>NZ_VYGV01000003.1 GCF_013387465.1 Hydrogenophaga aromaticivorans
TGGTCCCACCTGCGGTGGTCGCGAACGTTCCGGGCACCACGGTCAGGCTGTCGCCATCCAGGTCGGTGTCGTTGGCGTCCAGATCCACGATGGAAGTGAACGGCGTGTCTTCGGCAACGGTGATCGCATCGTCCACCGCCAACGGTGGGTCGTTGGCCGGCGTGACCGTGATGGTCGCCGTGGCCGTGCTGGTACCACCGTCGGCATCGGTTATGGTGTAGGTAAAGCTGTCCGTACCGTAGAAGTCGACGTTGGGCGCATAGGTGAAGCTGCCGTTAGGGTTGACGACGACTGTGCCGTTGGCCGGATTGGTGTGAGCCGTCACCGAGAAGCTGTCGCCATCAGGGTCCCTGTCGATCCCATTGCCGTTGTTGGCAAACAGGTTGCCGCTGACTGTCACGTCTTCATTTGTCGTGAAGGCATCGTTCTGGGCCACCGGTGGACGCATGAGCACGAAGTCAACCCGGTTGACCAGGTAGTCGTCTTCGGCGAACGCGTTGCTGGTGGGAACCGTGAACACCATCCGATCGAACGGAACACCTCCCGTTGCAGTCATCGTGAACGGTCCGTCGATCGTATCGGTACCACCGGTTCGTGACCACGAACCAACCAGGGTTGTACCCCTGTAGAAGTTCACCAGAGCGGATTCGCTGGGGTTCTGCCAGGCCAACCAAACGTTCGCGCTGGTTACCGTGCCCGCGAAAGTGATCTCAAGGCGCTCAGCTTGCCCACCCTGCTCACCGATCTCTGCCGGGTCTCCACTGAGTTGGGTAGCAGCCACCCCGAAGCCGGGGGGCGTGCCGGTTCTCACAGCAACCGTTCCCACCGAACCGTCCCGGTTGTAGGCAACGGTGGTAAAGCCCAGCCCGGTGTTGGTGACATTGGCGCCCGTGATGGAGATCGATGTGCCCAGCAAACCTTGCCAAGCCGCAATGTCCAGGGCGTCCGTATCAATCTGACCGGCTTGGGCCTCAAGCACCCAGTCACCACCCAACTCCGCCGCCCCGGTCGCATCGGTGGACGCGGCCACATCGGCACCCGTTGCATCGGACAAGCCCTGCATCAGCTCAACACCTGCCTCGGTGGACGCCACGTCACAACCGTAGATCAGGATGTCCGCGTCATCACTCAGGGCCGCGGCTATGACATCCATTTCATCGCCGTAGGCGTTCGCGAGGGTGCCCGTGTTCAGCGTGCCAGATCCCAGGAAAAGCTGCCCATCGGTTCCATGACTGACGATATGGATCGCGTCCACCCCTTCCCGGTCTCGCAAAATTTCGGCAATCTGCTCAACACCGTCACGATCCGGATCGAGCACATAGACCTCGCCGGGATGCGTGTCCAGGTATTCCGTGACGCCCTCGGCGATCGAATCGACAAAAATGATCTCCGTACGCTCGGGTTCAACCGCCTCGGCCATTTCAGTTTCAGTGACGCCATCCAAAGGCTCCTCCGCCACCGGCGCCTCGAGACTGTCGTCAATCGCTGCTTCGGACCCAGTCTCGGCAACCGCCACGGCCTCCCCTGTCTCTGCCTCATCTTCATCCACCGCGGCTGCGGCTTCCGGCCCATCAGAAACCGGTTCGGTTGTCTCCACCGCCGCCTGCACAGCAGCAGCGTCAACCTCCGCGTCTTCAGCCTCCAGTTGATCCAGCTCAGCCAGCACAGGATCCGGTCCCGCCGCGTTTTCGGCCTGGGCCTCCACCAACGTGGCTGGCAGGGCCGCATCAAAAACAATGCGCTGCTCCAGCGCCAGCTGACCCGCATGTGCTCGCAGTGGAACGCGCCGCGCCTTGCGACCGGACGATGTCTTTCGTCCCGTGGCATTGGCGGTTTCCGCCGCAGCCACGTAGGTTCCCAAGGATTCGTTCCAGATCGATTTGTGTGACTTGTTCATGCTGCTCAGTGGAGGTTCTAGCGCAACCAAAAGTAACTAGTAGTCCTATTTGTTACTTTAGTTTTGGGTGCGAGGTTACCAAAAGAGGCACCAGGCGGCGCCAACTGAAGCAGTAAAGTTCAAATTTTTAAGGTTTTTCGTAACTTTTGACTCAGTGACGTGCGCATCGCACCGCGCTGCCAAGTCCTTACGCCCAGTCCATTGATTCAGCACAGTCTGGATCGCAAGCACAACACCGCTTCGGCGTTGGACGGCGAAAAGCAGAGGTCGGCGGCCTCCAGCAGCGGCAACCAGCGCTGCGCACGGTGTTCCCGCGGATTGAGGTTCACGGTCACTGGCTGCGGAATGCACAGGCCGAAGACACGCTCTGTGTTGTGCGTCACCCCCGGCGCGTAACGGTGAAGCCACTGCGGGTAGATCTCATAGACGTTTTCCAGCGCCCAGTCCGTCAACACATGACCGGGAGCACGCGCATCCAGTCCGGTCTCTTCCCATACCTCGCGCACCGCCGTGGCCTCGAACGGCTCGTCTTCGGCATCTTTTGAACCCGTGACCGACTGCCAGAATCCCGACGCGTCGGCGCGTTCGATCAGCAGCACCTCCAGCGCCGGTGTGTGGATCACGACCAGCACTGATTGGGGAATCTTCGGGCGCATCAACGCGCGGGTCAGAGCAGGCTGAGTGACGCGTTGCCGACCGAGCGGGCGCGCCGCAACAGCCGCCACGCCGACCACACCTTCAGTGCCAGCGCCAGTGAGCGACGCGGTCGCCAAACCGCAACAGTCAGCGCGGCGCCCGCCACCGCCAGCGGATTCGCGCGCAACCAACGCCAAGCGTCCTGCAGGCGGTCGGCCCACATCAACGCGGGCTCCACCACCTGCAGTTGTTCAACCACCTCCCGGCGCAGTTGCCCGGACCGCTGCACCAGCAACTCGCGCCTGCGAGCCAGCTGTTCGCGGCGGTCGGGCTCGTTGGCGTTCATGGAAGCGCCTTCGTTCTGCGAGCTTGCTTGGGGCAACCCGGCACGGTGCTCATGAGCGCAATCCCTCGCGGTCTTTCTTGAGTTCTACGACGGTGGCCGAAAACAGCTTGGTGCCGGTGCGCACCCGCTCGCGAGCCAGCCAGGCCGCAACGCCGCCGAAGCCGAGAAACAGCCCCGCGAACACCGCCAGTGGCAGCAGGCGATGGGTGTCCCATAGCGCCACCGTGATCAGCATGGCCAGAAAGCCCAGCCCCAGACTGAGGAAGGCCACCGCCACGGCGCCGTAGACCAGCAGGCCACCAACGCGCAGCACCTCCTCTTGCGCTTCCACACTGAGCAACTCCAGCCGCAGCTGGAGCAGTTCCAGCACGGTGGCGGTCAGCCCCTTGAGCGAGGCCGACAAGCGGGTCGGAGGTGCAGACATGCCCCTTCCGTTCAACGCCGGCTGATCAACAGGCCGATCACCAGGCCGATGCCAGCGGCAGTGCCCACGGCTCGCCAAGGGTGTTCGTGCACGTAGTCGTCGGTGGCGCGCGCCATCTCGCGGGTCTTTTCCTTGATCGCATCTTCAGCGTCCAGCAGCTTGTGGCGGGCCTGGCGCAGGTTTTCGTTGATGCGCTCGCGCAACTCCACCACCTTGCCTTCGGTCTGGTGGGCGGTAGCCGCCATCAGTTCTTCAGCGTCGGTAATGACGCGCTGCAGGTCAGCGACCAGCTTCTCTTTGTTGGCCAGGGTATCTTGGGCGTTCTTGCTCATGGATAGGCTCCTTTCAAAAAGCCATCCTAACAAACCCCCAACCAAGTGGAGCGGTGCCGTACGTTTCGATACAGCACCTGCAACAGGCGGCATCACCGAAAACCCGAAAAGAAAGGCGGCCTGTGCCGCCCTTCTTTCCTGCTGACGCGTCCAGGGATCAGGCCGGCTTGGCCAGGTCCACGTTGCGCAGGCGGATGTGCAGTTCGCGCAGCTGCTTTTCATCCACCAACGATGGCGCCTGCGTCAGCAGACACTGGGCGCGCTGGGTCTTGGGGAAGGCGATCACGTCGCGGATCGAGTCGGCGCCAGTCATCAGCGTGACGATGCGGTCCAGACCGAAGGCCAGGCCACCGTGAGGCGGTGCGCCGTACTGCAGCGCGTCGAGCAGGAAGCCAAACTTGATCTGCGCTTCTTCGGGCGTGATCTTCAGCGCGTCAAACACCTTCTGCTGCACCGCGGCGGTGTGGATACGCACCGAGCCACCACCGATTTCCCAGCCGTTGAGCACCATGTCGTAGCCCTTGGCGATGCACTTCTCGGGCGCGGTGACCATCCAGTCTTCATGGCCGTCTTTCGGCGCGGTGAAGGGGTGGTGCACAGCGGTCCAGCGGTCGGCTTCTTCGTCGTGCTCGAACATCGGGAAGTCCACCACCCACATCGGGGCCCAGCGGGCTTCGAACAGGCCGTTTTTCTTGCCCAGTTCGCTGTGGCCGATCTTCAGGCGCAGCGCGCCGATGGCGTCGTTCACCACCTTGGCCTTGTCGGCACCGAAAAAGATGATGTCGCCGTCCTGCGCACCAGTGCGTTTCAGGATTTCGGCCACGGCTGCGTCGTGCAGGTTCTTCACGATCGGGCTCTGCAGGCCATCGCGGCCCTTGGCCACTTCGTTGACCTTGATCCAGGCCAGGCCCTTGGCGCCGTAGATCTTGACGAACTCGGTGTAGGCGTCGATCTCGCTGCGGCTGATTTCGGCACCGCCGCGCACGCACAGGGCGACCACGCGGCCGTTCTTCATGGTGGCGGGTGCACTGAAAACCTTGAAGTCCACGTCGGCCATCACGTCGGTGAGCTCGGTGAATTCGAGTTTGACGCGCAAATCAGGCTTGTCGGAGCCGAAGCGGTGCATGGCTTCGCTGTAGGCCATGACCGGGAACTCACCCAGGTCCACGCCCAGGGTGTTCTGGAACACGGTCTTGATCATGCCCTGGAACATGTCGCGGATGTCTTCCTCGGTCAGGAACGAGGTCTCGATATCGATCTGCGTGAACTCGGGCTGGCGGTCGGCGCGCAGGTCTTCGTCGCGGAAGCACTTGGTGATCTGGTAGTAGCGGTCGAAGCCCGCCACCATCAGCAACTGCTTGAACAGCTGAGGCGACTGCGGCAGCGCGAAGAAGTGACCGTCGTGCACGCGGCTGGGCACGAGGTAGTCGCGCGCGCCTTCGGGTGTGCTCTTGGTCAGCATCGGGGTTTCGATGTCGATGAAACCGTTGGCGTCGAGGAACTTGCGCACTTCCATCGCCACGCGGTAGCGCAGCATCAGGTTGTTCTGCATGTAGGGGCGAC
Source organism: Hydrogenophaga aromaticivorans (assembly GCF_013387465.1). Lineage (GTDB taxonomy): Bacteria > Pseudomonadota > Gammaproteobacteria > Burkholderiales > Burkholderiaceae_C > Hydrogenophaga > Hydrogenophaga aromaticivorans. The sequence continues at coordinate 5,199 of NZ_VYGV01000003.1, forward strand.
GCAGGTCGAGCACGCGGTGCGTCAGGCGTGTGGTTTCGCTCAGGTTGTCGTCGTCCAGCTGGAATGGGGGCGTGACGGATGGGTTGAGCACCTTGAGCTCGTGGCAGAGGATTTCGATCTTGCCGCTCTTCAGGTTGTCGTTGGTGGTGCCCTCGGGACGTGCGCGCACCAGGCCGGTGACCTGCACGCAGAACTCGTTGCGCACGTCTTCGGCGGTCTTGAACATCTCGGCGCGATCCGGGTCGCAGACCACCTGCACATAACCTTCGCGGTCGCGCAGGTCGATGAAGATCACACCACCATGGTCGCGGCGGCGGTTGACCCAGCCGCAAAGTTGCACGGTTTGGCCCAGCAGGGCTTCGGTCACCAGACCGCAATAGTGGGAGCGCATGGCCATATCGGTTCTTCTTTCAGCAGGTTCGCCGTGTTGCACGGCGGGGAGTCATCAGGTCGGGTGGGTGGTCGCGCCGGGCGCTGCCACTTTGGGGAAGGTGTTTTTGGGGGCACCGGGCGCGATCACGCCCATGGAGACGATGTAGGTCAGCGCTTCGTCCACGCTCATCTGCAGCTCCAGGCAATCGCTGCGGCGCACCATCACGAAATAGCCGCCCGTGGGATTGGGCGTGGTGGGCACAAACACACTCAGGAATTCGTCGTGATCGCCGATGCGGCCCGGCTGGGACTGCAAGTGTGCAAGGACCTCGCCACTGGGCGCACCGGTCTGGAAACCGATGGTCCACATGCCGGCATGCGGCCACTGGACCAGCACCGCTTTGCGAAACGCATTGCCCTTCTCGGAAAACAGCGTGTCGGAAATCTGCTTGACACCGGAATAGATGGATCGCACCACCGGAATGCGGTGCAGCAGCGCGTGCCACCAGTCCACCAGCTTGTTGCCGATGATGTTGGAAGCCAGCGCCCCGATGGACAGCACCACCACCAGCGCGAAGATCACACCCAGGCCAGGGATGTGAAAGCCGAACAGCTGGTCGGGTTGCCAGCTCTGCGGCAGGATGTGCAGCGTCTGGTCGAGTGTGCCCACCACCCAGTCCAGCACCCACAGGGTGATGATCAGGGGCACCAGGACCAGCAGGCCAGCCAGCAGCCATTTGCGCAAGGAAGGCATTGCGAGCGAACTCAGGTCGAAGAGGTGGGGGTCGAGCTGGCTGCCGGAGCCGCAGCGGGTGTCGTTGTGGTCGCTGTGCTGGTGGCGGGTGCCGGACTGGCGACGGCCTCACCCGCCGGTTTGGCAGCCGTGTCCGGTGCGCTGGCACCACTGTCGGCCCCCGCCACGGCCGGTGCGGCCTTGCCGCCGTTGCCTCCGCGGAAGTCGGTCACGTACCAGCCCGAGCCCTTGAGCTGAAAGCCGGCGGCGGTGACCTGCTTCTGGAAACTGGCCTGGCCACAGGCCGGGCAGACGCTCAACGGGTCGTCGGACATCTTTTGCAGCACGTCCTTGGCATGGCCGCAGGACGCGCACTTGTAGGCATAAATCGGCATGGCGGAACCTGTAGGTGACCGGCTGCATGAGAGCCGGGATCGCTTCGGAGGACAAACGGGCAGCGGGTGGGAATCACACCCGGCCCGTCGAGCCCGATCCGAAGGGTAGAAGAACAAAACCCGTCATTATAAATTGGGGGTGGTTTCCGGATGCACAAGGACCGCAAAACCAGGGCCACCACCGGCAGCGTCTACCAGAGTCGCACCCGCGTGAGCACCTGCATCAACAGCAGACCCATCAGGAAGCCCACCCCGCCCCAGACGATCCCCTGCAGCAAGCGGTTGGTGCGGCGCTGTTCGGCCAGCAGCTCATCGAGTTCGCGCCGCAGTTCGTGCGGCTTGTGCTGCAGGAAGTCGTGCACCAGCCGCGGCAGCGCAGGCAGCAGCTTGGCGTAGTGCGGCGCCTCGGCCTTGAGCTGCTGCAACAGCTTCTGCGGTCCGACCTGCTCCACCATCCACTTTTCCAGAAACGGCTTGGCGGTGTTCCAGAGGTCCAGCTCCGGATCCAGATCGCGGCCCAATCCCTCGATATTCAACAGCGTCTTCTGCAGCAACACCAGTTGCGGCTGGATTTCCACCTGGAAGCGGCGCGAGGTCTGGAACAGGCGCATCAGCACCATGCCCAGCGAGATTTCTTTCAGCGGGCGGTCAAAGTACGGCTCACAGACCGCACGGATCGCCGACTCCAGCTCGTCCACCCGGGTGTCTGCCGGCACCCAGCCACTTTCGATGTGCAGCTCGGCGACGCGCTTGTAATCGCGCCGGAAAAAAGCCGTGAAGTTCTGCGCCAGGTATTCCTTGTCGAACTCGGTCAGCGTGCCAACGATGCCGAAATCGAGCGAGATGTAGCGTCCGAACGTGGCCGGATCGACGCTGACCTGGATGTTGCCCGGGTGCATGTCGGCGTGAAAGAAGCCGTCGCGGAACACCTGGGTGAAAAAGATGGTGACGCCGTCACGCGCCAGTTTCGGGATGTCCACACCCCGGCGGCGCAACTCGTCCACCTTGTTGATCGGCAGGCCATGCATGCGCTCCATCACCATCACTTCGGTGTGGCAGTAGTCCCAGAGCATCTCCGGGATCAGCACGAGGTCGAGCCCCTGCATGTTGCGCCGCAGCTGGGCGGCGTTGGCGGCTTCGCGCAGCAGGTCGAGTTCGTCGTGCAGGTACTTGTCGAACTCGGCCACCACCTCGCGCGGCTTGAGTCGCTTGCCGTCGGCCGACAGCTTTTCGACCCAGCCCGCCATCGTGCGCATGAGGCTCAGGTCTTTTTCAATCACCGGCCGCATGTTGGGTCGCAGCACCTTCACCGCCACCTCGCGCCCACCATGGCGGCCATCGCGCAAGGTCGCGAAATGCACCTGCGCGATGGAAGCACTGGCCACCGGCACCTGCTCGAAGTGGGTGAACACAGCGTCCAGCGGCTTGCCGAACGCGCGCTCGATCGTGGCCACCGCCACGGCGCTGGGGAAGGGCGGCACGCGGTCCTGCAGGCGGGCCAGTTCGTCGGCAATGTCAGGCGGCAACAGGTCGCGCCGGGTCGAGAGCACCTGGCCAAACTTGACGAAGATCGGACCCAGCCGCTCCAGCGCCTCGCGCAGCCGCTGGCCGCGAGGGCTGTCCAGGTTGCGGCCGATGGAGACGAGGCGGGTCAGCAGCCGCAGCGTGGGGTGCCGGAAGCTGGACAGCACGAGCTCATCGAGCCCGTAGCGCAGCACCACCCAGACGATGAAAGCGCCGCGAAAGAGACGCGTCATGCGGCACCACCGCCACCGCCCGGCGTACCCGCATTCGCTGCCGGCGCGGCCGCTTCGGGCGCGGAGCCAACTGGCGATGCGAAGGGCGGACGTGGCGGGAAGCCTTCGGGCAGGCGCGCGGCAAAAGCCTTCACAGCCTGGGCACCTGCGCGCGCAAACCGGCTCAGCGTGTGCGCGGTGGCGTCGCCCACCACGCGGGACAGGTCTTCTTCCAGTTCCCAGCGCACGTTGTCCACCAGCCAGGCGACTTCGGCGGCGAGCTGCACGTCACCCTGGATGTCCACGCCCGGCTTGTCGCCCGCGATCACGCTCTGGGCCAGCGCAAACGGCGAGGTCTGGGTCAGGGTCACCGTGAGCTCAGGCTGGGCACCCGCGACCGGACGCTCCAGCAGACCGGCGGGCGTGGCGGCGAGCGTGAGGTGGAAGTCGCCCCACTGCACCCGCACCGGTTTGCCCTTCTGGCGCTTGAGACGTTCTTGCGCCTGCGGCTCCTGCATCAGCACGTGGTTGAGGAACAGCACCAGGCGGTTCTGCAACTCGTCCACCACCCAGTCGGGCGGACGGATGCTGCCCAGCAGGGACTGCAAAAAGCCCAGTGGCGATCGGCTGCCGCTGTCGGCGCCGGACGAAAAATCGGGGGGTACATTTTTCATGACCCCCCGATTTTGACGGATAACGCGGGACCATCCCGCCAAGGCGCCGTTATTGAAGCGCCTGAACCCCGGCCACCAGCCAGCCGCCCGAACCGCTCTTGGGCCGGGTGATGTTCCAGACTTCGCGGAACGGATTGGGGCCGGCCGAAGCGTCTTCCCGGATCATCCCGGAAAACTCCACACTCGCCATGTAACCGTCGTCCAGTTCCTCAATGCCCAGCAACTGGGCTTCGAGCATCACGACATCGGTCTTGTTGACGCTGCTGCCGCTGGTCTGCTCGCGTTCGGCCAGCTGGCTCTTGATCTGCTCCAGCATGCCGTCGGTCATCATGGCCCGCAGGCTGCGAATGTCGGACCGGTCCCAGGCATCCTGCAGGTTCACGAAGTTGGTCTTGGACGCCTTGAGAAAACCTTCGACGTCGAAGTCGCTGGGCACGCCCCAGGAGGGGGAACCCGCCAGCGCCGAACCGATCATGGAACCACCAGCACCCGCCGGGCCACCGCTCTCCCAAGGACGGGCCGACGCGTCATTGCCCACGTTCTGCGGGCTGTAACCCCGCGGCGTCGCCGCCAGGTCCGAGGCACCCGCACCCTGGTAGACCAGCCCGGACGGTTTGGCGGCCGCTGAACCCCGGCGCATCACCATGCGGATCACGGCGATCACCACCACCGCCAGCAAAGCCAGCATGAGGAACTGGGCAAAGCCCTCACCCAGGCCCAATGAGGAAGCCAGCCAGGCCAGGCCGAGACCGGCGGCCAGGCCACCCAGCATGGCGCCCCAGGGGCGCTTGGGGGCGGCTGCGGCGGGCGCCGGTGTGGTGGGTCGGGTCGCTGCGTTTTGAGCGGGCGCCTGCTGCGGCGTGACTGGCTGGGTCGCAGGCACCGAGGAGCGCTGGGTCACATTGCCCGACTGTTTGCCGATGGACAAACCACCTCCCATGCGCTTGGCCGAGGCGTCATGCGCCCCCAGCGCCATCGCGCAGACCAACAGTACCGACCACAACCTGCTCATTGTTCCATCCCTCAATTGACGTAAAAAACCCACTGAATCAACACTTGATGCCCACGTGCAAGGCCACCACACCGGCGCTGAGGTTGTGCACGTCCACATGCCCGAATCCCACCGACTTCATCATCTGTCGCAATTCCTCCTGCCCCGGGTGCATGCGGATGGACTCGGCGAGGTAGCGGTAGCTGTGCTCGTCGTTGGCCACCAGCTTGCCCAGCTTCGGCAGGATGTTGAACGAGTACCAGTCATAAGCCTTCTCCAGCGGTTTGGCCACCCGGGAAAACTCCAGCACTAGCAATTTGCCACCCGGTTTCAGGGTGCGATGCATCTCGGCCAGTGCAAGTTCCTTGTGCGTCATGTTGCGCAGGCCAAAGGCCACCGACACAAAATCGAACGACTCGCTGGCAAAGGGCAGCTTCTCGGCATCGCACACCATGGTGGGCAGCACGACCCCTTTGTCCAGCAGGCGGTTGCGGCCTTCGCGCAACATGGCCTCGTTGATATCGGTGTGCACCACGCGACCTGTAGGGCCAACCTTGGCGGCAAAAGCCAGTGACAGGTCACCCGTACCGCCCGCGATGTCCAGCACCTGCTGGCCTGGCTGCGGGTTGGCCACGGTGAGGGTGTAGTGCTTCCAGATGCGGTGCAGGCCGGCCGACATGAGGTCGTTCATCACATCGTATTTGGGTGCGACCGAATCGAACACGCTGCGCACGTGCTGCGCTTTTTCACGCTCGTCAACCGTCTTGAAACCGAAATGGGTAGATGCCATGGCGCAATCCGTTCCTAGTGTGAGTGGCTTCCGCAGGCCGAGCCTGCTTTCTCCGGCATGGCGGCGTCGCGGTCAACCCCCGCCTGGAGGAGGCGTTGCTGGTAGTCGGCCCACAGCGCGTCTTGCTGGCTGCCCAGGAAATACAGGTAGTCCCACGAATAAATACCGCTGTCGTGACCGTCGCTGAACGTGGGCTGCACCGCGTAGTTGCCCACAGCCTCCAGCGCCAGAATGCCGACCTCGCGCTTGCCGGTCTGCAGCACTTCCTGGCCCGGGCCGTGGCCCTGGACTTCGGCCGAAGGCGAAAACACCCGCATCAGTTCGAACGGGATGCGGAAGTCGCTGCCATCTGAAAAGCTCACCTGCAGCACGCGCGACTGGCTGTGCACCGTGATGTCCTGCGGTGTCGGGGTGTTTTTGTCGAGTCCTGCCATGGCTGTCTCCGGTTGGTTGACTGTGATCAGACCAGCACGCGTTCGATGCCGCCCTGGTTGGCTTGCGCCACGTATTCGGGCAACCAGTCCTTGCCCAGAATCTGGTTGGCCATCTCGACAACGATGTAGTCGGCTTCGAGCAGGCCGTTGTTCAGGTCGTCGCCGTAGCGCGTCAGGCCCTGCAGGCAGCTCGGGCACGAGGTCAGCATCTTGATGTTGGCCTGGGCGCCCACGGTACCGGCGGCGCGCAGCTGCGCCTCGCCCTTCTTGATCTCTTCCTCCTTGCGGAAGCGGATCTGGGTGGAGATGTCGGGCCGGGTCACACCCAGCGTGCCGCTCTCGCCGCAGCAGCGCTTGCTCTCGACCACGTTGTCGCCCATCAAAGCCTTGACCGTTTTCATCGGGTCCTGCAGCTTCATGGGCGTGTGGCAGGGGTCGTGGTACAGGTAACCGCCCTGCCCGGCCGGCAGCGTGATGCCTTTTTCCAGCAGGTATTCGTGGATGTCGATGATGCGGCAGCCGGGGAAGATCTTGTCGAACTCGTAGCCCTGCAGCTGGTCGTAGCAGGTGCCGCAACTCACCACCACGGTCTTGATATCCAGGTAGTTCAGCGTGTTGGCCACACGGTGGAACAGCACCCGGTTGTCGGTGATGATCTTCTCGGCCTTGTCGAACTGTCCCGAACCGCGCTGCGGGTAACCGCAGCACAAATAGCCCGGCGGCAGCACGGTCTGCACGCCCGCGTGCCAGAGCATGGCCTGCGTGGCCAGCCCCACCTGGCTGAACAGGCGCTCCGAGCCGCAGCCGGGGAAATAGAACACCGCCTCGGTCTCGGCCGTGGTGCCCACCGGGTTGCGGATGATGGGCACGTAGTCCTTGTCCTCGATGTCCAGCAGCGCGCGCGCCGTCTTCTTGGGCAGGCCGCCCGGCATCTTCTTGTTGATGAAGTGGATCACCTGCTCCTTGATCGGCGCGGGCCCGAGCGTGGCGGGCGGTGCGCTGGTCTGCTTGCGCGCGGCGAGCTTCAGCACGTTGTTGGCCATGCGCTGGGCCTTGAAGCCCACGCCGACCATGGCCGAGCGCATGAACTTGATGGTCTCGGGGTTGGTCGCGTTCAGAAAGAACATGGCCGCGGCGTTGCCCGGGCGGAAGCTTTTCTGCCCCATCTTGCGCAACAGGTTGCGCATGTTCATGGTCACGTCGCCGAAGTCGATCTTGACCGGGCACGGGCTCAGGCACTTGTGGCAGACCGTGCAGTGGTCGGCCACGTCTTCGAACTCTTCCCAGTGCTTGATGCTGATGCCGCGGCGCGTCTGCTCTTCGTACAGAAAGGCCTCGACCAGCAGCGAGGTCGCCAGGATCTTGTTGCGCGGGCTGTAGAGCAGGTTGGCGCGCGGCACGTGCGTGGCGCAAACCGGTTTGCATTTGCCGCAGCGCAGGCAGTCCTTGACCGAATCGGCGATGGCGCCGATGTCGCTCTGCTGCATGATCAGCGACTCGTGGCCCATCAGGCCGAAGCTGGGGGTGTAGGCGTTGGAGAGGTCGGCGCGGCGCAGGCTGGTGTCAGCGGCGAGGCCTTGCACGCCCGACAGGTCACGCAGCAGCTTGCCCTTGTTGAAGCGGCCTTCCGGGTCCACCTTGGCCTTGTACTCGGCGAAGGGACGCAGCTCGTCGTCGGTCAGGAATTCCAGCTTGGTGATGCCGATGCCGTGTTCACCCGAGATCACCCCGTCCAGGCTGCGCGCCAGCACCATGATGCGACCCACCGCTTCGTGCGCGGTCTGCAGCATCTCGTAGTCGTCGCTGTTGACGGGGATGTTGGTGTGCACGTTGCCGTCACCGGCGTGCATGTGCAACGCCACCCAGACCCGGCCCTTGAGCACGCGCTGATGGATGGCCGTGCATTCGGCCAGGATCGGACCGAACGCTGCGCCGGTGAAGATGCCTTGCAGGGGCGCGCGGATCTGCGTCTTCCAGCTCGCGCGCAAGCGGTGGTCCTGCAACTGCGGGAACAGCGTTTCCACGTCGCGCAGCCAGCCGGCCCAGAGCGAGCGCACTTCGCGCACCAGCGCCAGCGCCTGCTGCACACGGTCTTCCAGCAACTCGGCGCTGGGAATGTCGTTGGCGTCGTCGGTCTTACCCAGCGGCAACTGGCCGCGGGTGAAGAAAGCTTCCAGCGCTTCGCAGAGCTTGAGCTTGTTGCGCAGCGAGAGCTCGATGTTGATGCGCTCGATGCCCTCGGTGTACTCGCCCATGCGCGGCAGCGGGATCACCACGTCTTCGTTCACCTTGAAGGCGTTGGTGTGCTTGCTGATGGCCGCGGTGCGCTTGCGGTCGAGCCAGAATTTCTTGCGCGCTTCGGCGCTGATGGCCACGAAACCTTCACCGCTGCGGCCGTTGGCCAGGCGGATCACCTCGCTGGTGGCGCGGGCCACGGCATCGGCGTCGTCGCCCACGATGTCGCCCACCAGCACCATCTTGGGCAAGGTGCCGCGCTTGCTCTTGGTGGCGTAGCCCACGGCCTTGAGGTAACGGTCGTCCAGGTGCTCCAGGCCGGCCAGGATGGCACCACCGGGGCGTTTCATCTCGCCGAACATGAAGTCCTTGATGTCCACGATGGACGGCACGCAGTCCTTGGGGTTGCCGAAGAACTCCAGGCACACGGTGCGCACGTGCTCGGGCATGCGGTGCACCAGCCAGCGCGCGCTGGTGATCAGGCCGTCACAGCCTTCTTTCTGGATGCCCGGCAGGCCGGCGAGGAACTTGTCGGTCACGTCCTTGCCCAGGCCTTCCTTGCGGAAGGTCGAGCCCGGGATCACCAACTGTTCGGTGCGCACGTGCGTCTTGCCGTTGGCCTCGAAGTACTTCAATTCGAAGGTGGCGACCTCGGCATCGTGAATCTTGCCGCGGTTGTGGTCCAGGCGCGTGACTTCCAGCCACTGCGCCTGCGGCGTCACCATGCGCCAGCTCACCAGGTTGTCCAGCGCCGTGCCCCAGAGCACGGCCTTCTTGCCACCGGCGTTCATGGCGATGTTGCCGCCCACGCACGAGGCTTCGGCCGAGGTCGGGTCCACCGCAAACACATGGCCGGCGCGCTCGGCCGCATCGGCCACGCGCTGCGTCACCACGCCAGCCTCGGTCCAGATCGTGGGCAGTGGCTCGGCGTGGCCGGGCACGGCCACGAACTCCACCTCGGTCATGGCTTCGAGTTTTTCGGTGTTGATCACCGCGCTCTTCCAGGTCAGCGGGATCGCGCCGCCGGTGTAGCCGGTGCCGCCGCCGCGCGGCACGATGGTCAGACCGAGTTCGAAACAGCCACGCACCAGCTCGGCCATCTCGGCCTCGGTGTCTGGGGTGAGCACCACGAACGGGTATTCCACACGCCAGTCGGTCGCATCGGTCACATGCGAGACACGCGAGAGGCCGTCGAATTTGATGTTGTCCTTGGCCGTCAGCCGGCGCAGCGCCTTGGTGGCGCGCTGGCGCAAGGCGGCCATGTCCTCGAACGAGCGGGCGAAGCTGTCGACCGCGGCCCGGGCGGCGCTGAGCAGCTCGGCCACCAGGGTGTCGCGCGCGGCATCGTCCTGCGGCGTGCGCCGCTTCTGCACCTCACCCAGGCGGTGGTGCAAAGCCTCCACCAGCGCGGCGCGGCGCTTGGGGTTGTCCAGCAGGTCGTCCTGCAGATAGGGGTTGCGCTGCACCACCCAGATGTCGCCCAACACCTCGTACAACATGCGTGCGGAACGCCCGGTGCGGCGCTCGGCGCGCAACTCGTCCAGCAGCCCCCAAGCCCGCTCGCCCAACAACCGCAGCACGATTTCTCGGTCCGAAAAGGAGGTGTAGTTGTACGGAATCTCGCGCAGGCGTGGCGCGTCGTCGGCGGCGGTAACGAGGAGCGAAAGCGGCGTGGGAGCGTTCATGTGTGTGGCAGTCGCCAGCATGACAGTACAGAACCCAAGATGGTACCGCAGCGCAACATACACCCACCCCCCTCGTGGAAACCCCTGTTGTCACACCCTGGAAACGCATGTGCAATGGTTTTGTCACACGGGGCCGATACCCTGCGGCTTTCCGTACGCCCAAACAGGAGCACTTCATGCGCAAGCCATTCATCCCCCTCTCCGGCCTGCTGGCCCTCGCCACCCTCATGAGCGGCCCAGCCCACGCGCAGACCGAAATCCAGTGGTGGCATTCCATGACCGGCGGCCTCAACGACTGGGTGCTGGACCTCTCCAATGGCTTCAACGCCAGCCAGAAGGAATACAAGATTGTGCCCACGTACAAGGGCACCTACGACGAAACCATGCCGGCCGCCGTGGCGGCCTTCCGCGCCGGCAATGCGCCGCACATCCTGCAGGTCTACGAGGTCGGCACCGCGACCATGATGGCCGCCAAAGGCGCCATCGTTCCGGTGGGCAAGGTCCTGGCCGATGCCGGCTACAAGTTCGACCCCAAGGCCTACATCCCGGCCGTGGTGGGCTACTACACCGCCCCCAATGGCCAGATGCTGAGCTTCCCGCTCAACAGTTCGACCACCGTCTTCAACTACAACAAGGACCTGTTCAAGAAGGCCGGCCTGGACCCGAACAGCCCGCCCAAGACCTGGCCCGAAGTGGTGCTGGCCGCCGCCAAGCTCAAGGCCTCGGGCGTGAGCTGCCCCTTCACCACCAGCTGGCAGGGTTGGACCCAGCTGGAGAGCTTCTCCACCTGGCACAACACCGAGTTCGCCACCAAGGGCAACGGCTTTGGCGGCACCAGCGCGCGCCTGAACTTCAACAGCCCGCTGCACGTGCGCCACATCGAGAACCTGGCCAACATGGCCAAGCAGGGCCTGTTTGTGTACCGCGGCCGCGGCAACGCCGCCGACGCGCCGTTCTACTCGGGCGAGTGCGCCATGGCCACCGCCTCGTCGTCGACCTACGCCAGCATCAAGAAGAACGCCAAGTTCGACTTCGGCATTGCCCCGCTGCCGTACTACCCCGACGTGGCCGGCGCGCCCCAGAACACCGTGATCGGCGGCGCCTCGCTGTGGGTCATGGCCGGCAAGAAGGCGCCCGAATACAAGGGCGTGGCCGCGTTCTTCAACTACCTGACCAACGCCGAGATCCAGGCCAAGAGCCACCAGCGTACCGGCTACCTGCCGATCACGCTGGCCTCGTTCGAAGCCACCGAGAAGGCGGGCTTCTACAAACAGAACCCTGGCACCGACGTGGCCGTGAACCAGATGATCCGCAAGACCACGGACAAGTCGCGCGGCATCCGCCTGGGCAACTTCGTGCAGATCCGCGCGATCGAGGACGAGGAGCTGGAGCAGGTCTGGGCCGGCAAGAAGTCCGCCAAGGAAGCGCTGGACAGCGCGGTCAAGCGCGGCAACGAGCTGCTGGTGCGATTCGAGGCGGCCAACAAGAACTGAGTCCTGCGGGCGGCCTGCACCGCCGCCCCCCACTCCCTCGCGTCCGTTGACAGTGCGCGGGGCGATCCAACCCAACCACCTGCACCACGGCCCGCATGGCTTCTGAAAAACGCGTCGTGTTCCGCTCCGGCTGGCTCCCCTGGGCGCTGCTGGCGCCCCAGGTGATTGTCATCCTGGTGTTCTTCTTCTGGCCGGCAGCGCAGGCGCTGCTGCAGTCGTTCCAGCAGTCCGATGCCTTCGGCATCTCGACCGAGTGGGTGGGGCTGCAGAACTTCGAAAACCTGCTCAAGGACGACACCTACCTGGCCTCGTTCCAGACCACCGCGGTGTTCTCCGTGCTGGTCGCGGGGCTGGGCATCGGCATCTCGCTGGTGCTGGCCGTGTTCGCCGACCGCGTGGTCAAGGCCACGCTGATCTACCGCACGCTGCTGATCTGGCCCTACGCGGTGGCCCCGGCCGTGGCCGGTGTGCTGTGGCTGTTCATGCTGGCGCCGTCCATCGGCGTCGTGTCGTACGCGCTGCGCGGCCTGGGCATCGAGTGGAACAGCCTGCTCAACAGCACCCATGCCATGACCCTGATCGTGCTGGCCTCGGTCTGGAAGCAGATCTCCTACAACTTCCTGTTTTTCCTGGCCGGCCTGCAGAGCATTCCGAAGTCGCTGATCGAGGCCGCGGCCATCGACGGCGCGCACCCCTGGCGGCGCTTCTGGACCATCCAGTTCCCGCTGCTCTCGCCCACAACCTTCTTCCTGTTCGTGATCAACGTGGTCTACGCCTTCTTCGACACCTTCGCCATCGTGGACGCGGCCACCCAGGGCGGTCCGGGCAAGGACACCGCGATCCTGGTCTACAAGGTCTACTACGACGGTTTCAAGGCGCTGGACCTCGGCGGTTCGGCGGCGCAGTCGGTGGTGCTGATGGTGATCGTCATTGCGCTCACCGTGGTGCAGTTCCGCTTCGTCGAGAAGAAGGTCCAATACTGATGATCGAACGCCGCCCAGGCCTGACCGTGCTGTCCCACGCCGTGTTGATCCTCGGCGTGCTGGTGGTCGGCTTCCCGCTCTACCTGACCTTCGTGGCCTCCACCCAGACGGCCGAAGCCATCGTGCACGCGCCGATGTCGCTGCTGCCAGGCAACCAGCTGATCGAGAACTACACCGCCGCGTTGCAGGGCACCGGCATGGGCGCCGCCTCCAACGCGCCTGTGGGCCGCATGATGATGGTCAGCCTGATCACCGCGCTGGTGATCGCGATCGGCAAGATCGCCATCTCGCTGCTGTCGGCCTTTGCCATCGTCTACTTCCGGTTCCCGTTCCGCATGCTGTTCTTCTGGGCGATCTTCGTCACCCTGATGCTGCCGGTGGAGGTGCGCATCGGGCCGACCTACGCGGTGGTGGCCAGCCTGGGCCTGCTCAACACCTACGCCGGCCTCACGGTGCCGCTGATCGCCTCGGCCACCGCCACCTTCCTGTTCCGCCAGTTCTTCCTGACCGTGCCCGACGAGCTGGTGGAAGCCGCGCGCATGGACGGCGCGGGCCCGATGCGCTTCTTCAAGGACGTGCTGTTGCCGCTGTCCACCACCTCGATCGCCGCGTTGTTCGTGATCCAGTTCATCTACGGCTGGAACCAGTACCTCTGGCCGCTGCTGGTGACGACCGAAGAGAGCATGTACCCGGTGGTGATCGGCATCAAACGCATGATCAGCGGCGGCGACGCCGCCACCGACTGGAACATCGTGATGGCCACCGCCGTGCTGGCCATGATCCCGCCGGCGCTGGTCGTCATGCTCATGCAGCGCTGGTTCGTCAAGGGTCTGGTGGACACCGAGAAGTGAGCCACCCCGTCATCGAAGAACAACAGAGACAACAACAGAGATTTCCATGGCATCCATTTCCCTGCGCAACGTGATCAAGCGCTACCGCACCGGCAAGACCGAGCTGCAAGTGATCCACGGTGTGAACGCCGAGATCGCCGACCGCGAGTTCATCGTCATCGTCGGCCCATCGGGCTGCGGCAAATCCACGCTGCTGCGCATGGTGGCCGGCCTGGAAGACATCAGTGGCGGCGACATCTGCATTGGCGAACGTGTGGTCAACACGCTGGAGCCGGCCGAGCGCGACATCGCCATGGTGTTCCAGAACTACGCGCTCTACCCGCACATGACCGTGTTCGACAACATGGCCTATGGCCTGAAGATCAAGAAGGTGCCGATTGCCGAGATCAAGCAGCGTGTGGACAAGGCCGCCGGCATCCTCGAACTCGGTCACCTGCTGGCGCGCAAGCCGCGCGAACTCTCGGGTGGTCAACGCCAGCGCGTGGCCATGGGCCGCGCCATCGTGCGCCAGCCCCAGGTCTTCCTGTTCGACGAACCGCTGTCCAACCTCGACGCCAAACTGCGCGCCCAGACCCGGCTGGAGATCCAGAAACTGCACCGCGAACTCGGCATCACCTCGCTGTTCGTGACCCACGACCAGGTCGAAGCCATGACGCTGGCGCAGCGCATGATCGTGATGAACGCCGGCAGGATGGAACAGTTTGGCACCCCCGAAGAGGTCTACACCCGCCCGGCGACCACCTTCGTGGCCAGCTTCATCGGGTCGCCGCCCATGAACCTGCTCCAGCACGCGCCGGGCGGGCGCCCGGGCAGCCTGCTCGGTATCCGCCCCGAACACATCGACATCGGTGACAGCGGCTGGGCGCTTCAAGTGGAAACGGTGGAGCTGCTGGGGGCCGAACGCCTGGTGCACGCACGCCTGGGCGACGAAATGCTCATCATCCGCACCCACGAAGACCAGGGTGCGCCGGCCATCGGCAGCACCATCCATGCCCGGCCGCGCGAAGACCGCATGCACTGGTTCGACGCACAGACCGGCCAGCGACAATCCGGGGCATGACGACGCCCCACACCCCGTCCCCCGACGAGTGCCGCCCGGCAGCAAGGTCGCCCTGGCCCTACCCGCGCTGGATCGCCCACCGCGGCGCCGGCAAGCTGGCCCCCGAAAACACCCTCGCCGCCTTTCGCCTCGGCGCCTCCCACGGCTACCGCATGGCCGAATGCGACGCCAAGCTCAGCGCCGACGGCGTGGTGTTCCTGCTGCACGACGACACGCTGGACCGCACCACCAATGGCCAGGGCCTGGGCGGCGACCAGGCCTGGGTGGCGCTGAGCCGGCTTGACGCCGGCGGTTGGCACTCGCCAGCCTATGCGGGCGAGCCGCTGGCAACGCTCGAATCGGTGGCGCGTTTCTGCCTGGCCAATGGTGGGCTGCTCAACATCGAGATCAAGCCCACGACAGGTCTGGCGCGGGAGACCGGCCGGGTGGTCGCACTAGAGGCCGCCCGCCTGTGGGCGCAGCGCCCCGGGGCAGTTCCCCCCCTGCTCACCTCGTTTGAACCCGAAGCATTGCAGGGTGCGCGCGAGACCCAGCCCGAACTGCCGCGTGGCCTGCTGCTGGAAACCTTGTGGTCGGGCTGGCTGGAAACCGCCATCGAGCTCGAATGCCAGGCGGTGATCTGCGATCAGGACCTGTGGGAGGCCGGCAACGTGGCCCAGGTGCACCAGGCGGGTTTGCGCACCCTGGCCTACACGGTCAACGAAACAACCTCGGTGCAGCGGCTGCTGGCGCTGGGCATCGACGGCCTGATCACCGACCGGGTGGATGTCTTCCCGCCCGCCTGAAGCGCGGCGGGGGTGTTTCAGCTACCTGGCCCGCATCCACCAGGCCAGCGTGCCCTGGGCCAGCACCAGCGCGGCGTAGGTGAACATCTTGCCGTCGCGGCCAAACAGGATCAGCCCCCCCAGCAGCACGAGCACACCCGCCCCCGCCAGCACACCCACCTCGACCGCCGGCCGCCAGCGCACCGCGCGTTTGCCGCGACCGATGCGCGGCCCGAGCCACAGCAGGGCGGCCATCACCAGAGCCGGCGCGACGAAGTTGGCCAGGTGCCCAAGCAGGGCGAAAAATGTCATGTTGGGCATGCCGAAACGTCAAAGAGCCGGCAATTTTATAATCGGGCCATGTCTGTCTGGGCCCTCGGCATCAACCACCACACCGCTCCGCTCGATTTGCGAGGCCGGTTTGCCTTCGCGCTCGACCAGATCCAGCCCACGCTGAACGGCTACCGCCAGAGTCTGGCGCGCCAGCCCGAGGCCACGCTGCTCTCCACCTGCAACCGCACCGAGCTCTATGGCGCGGGCGATCAGGCCGCCGTGGAGCCCACGCTGGAGTGGCTCGCCCACACCGGCGGCGTGAGCACCCAGGTGCTGCGTGATCACGCCTATGTGCTGCGCGAAGACCAGGCCGCGCGCCACGCCTTCCGCGTCGCCAGCGGCCTGGACAGCATGGTGCTGGGCGAGGCCCAGATCCTGGGGCAGATGAAGGACGCGGTGCGCGCCGCCGACGAGGCTGGCGCCCTGGGCACCACGCTGCACCAGCTGTTCCAGCGCTCGTTCGCGGTGGCCAAGCAGGTGCGCACTTCGACCGAGATCGGCGCGCACTCCATCAGCATGACCGCCGCTGCGGTGCGACTCGCGAGCCAGCTGTTCGAAGACCTGAAAGACATCAAGGTGCTGTTTGTCGGCGCCGGCGAGATGATCGAACTCGCCGCCACGCACTTCGCAGCCAAGACACCCAAGGCCATGGCAATCGCCAACCGCTCGCTGGAGCGCGGTGAAAAGCTCGCCGGCCGCTTCGGCGCCGAGGTGATGCGTCTGGCCGACATTCCCGACCGCCTGCACGAGTTCGACGCCGTGGTCAGCTGCACCGCCAGCACCCTGCCCATCATCGGACTCGGCGCCGTCGAACGCGCGCTCAAGAAGCGCAAGCACCGCCCCATGTTCATGGTCGATCTGGCTGTGCCCCGCGACATCGAAATTGAGGTCAAAGGCCTGAGCGACGTCTACCTCTACACGGTGGACGACCTCGCCACCGTGGTGCAGACCGGCAAGGACAACCGCCAGGCCGCCGTGGCGCAGGCCGAGGCCATCATCGACGCGGGCGTGCTCAGCTTCATGCACTGGATGGAGCAGCGCAACCCGGCCAACGGCATGGTGCCGCTGATCCAGCAGATCCACGCCCAGGCCGACGCCTGGCGCAGTGCCGAAATGGCGCGCGCCAAAAAGCTGCTGGCCCGGGGCGAACCGGTCGACGCGGTGCTGGAAGCGATGTCGCGCGGCCTCACGCAAAAGATGCTGCACGGCACGCTGGCCGAACTGCGCGCGGGCGATGCCGACACGCGCGCCGCCACCGCGCAGACCGTCTCCCGCCTCTTCCTGCGCGACGACCCCGTCAAGCCACCGCGCAATTCCTAGCGCCCCGGCCTGCCGCCGCGCGCTGGCCGCCCCAGCGGGTCAGCCCCTCGCCACTTGAGCGGCACCCACGAACCTTTTTTCCCCGCTCCATGAAACCCTTCGTCCGTGACACCCTGATGCGCCAACGCGCCCGGCTCCACGAGCTGGACGCCCTGCTGGCCGCGCCCGACGTGGTCGACAGCATGGACCGCTTTCGCGCGCTCAGCCGGGAACACGCCGAGGTGGGCGCCGTGGTTGAAGTGTTCAACCGCTACCTGCAACGCGAAGCCGATCAAGCCTCGGCCACCGAGCTGCTGCAAGACCCGGACATGGCCGAGATGGCCGAAGAAGAAATCCAGAGCGCCCGTGCCGATCTGGAAACGCTCGACGCCGAACTGCAGCAACTGCTGCTGCCCAAAGACCCGGACGACGAGCGCAACGCCTTCATGGAAATCCGCGCCGGCACCGGCGGCGACGAGTCGGCCCTGTTCGCCGGCGACTTGGCGCGCCTGTACACCCGCTACGCCGAAGCCCAGCGCTGGACGGTCGAGGTGATGAGCGAGTCGCCCAGCGAACTCGGCGGCTACAAAGAAGTGGTGCTGCGCATCGTGGGCCACGGCGCCTACGGCAAGTTGCGCTTCGAATCGGGCGGCCACCGCGTGCAGCGCGTGCCGGTTACTGAAACGCAGGGGCGCATCCACACCAGCGCCGCCACCGTGGCCGTGATGCCCGAACCCGACGAGACCGAGGCCATCAAGCTCAACCCGAGCGAGCTGCGCATCGACACCTACCGCGCCAGCGGTGCCGGCGGTCAGCACATCAACAAGACCGATTCGGCCGTGCGCGTGACCCACCTGCCCACCGGCATCACCGCCGAATGCCAGGACGGCCGCAGCCAGCACAGCAACAAGGCCAAGGCGCTGCAGGTGCTGACCGCGCGCCTGCAGGAAAAGGACCGCAGCGAACGCGCCGCCAAGGAAGCCGCCACCCGCAAGGGCCTGATCGGCAGCGGCGACCGCAGCGACCGCATCCGCACCTACAACTTCCCGCAGGGCCGCCTGACCGACCACCGCATCAACCTCACGCTCTACAAGCTGCTGCAGGTGATGGAGGGCGACCTGGGCGACGTGATCCACGCCCTGCAGGTGGCACGCGGCACCGAGCTGCTGGCCGAGCTCGAACAGCGGAACAGCCTGTGAGCACCGAGCAGAACCTCCGCGAAGCTCTGACGCAAGCCCAGCAACAGGGCCTGGACCGGCTGGACGCCCAGATGCTGCTGCTGCTGGCGCTGGGCCGCGACCTGAATCACCGCGCCTGGCTGCTGGCGCACGACACCGACCCCATGCCCGCCGACGCCGCAGTCCGCTACGCCGAACTGGTGCGCCGCCGCCTGGCCGGCGAGCCGGTCGCCTACCTGGCGGGTGCCAAGGCGTTCTACGGCCTCAACCTGCAGGTGGACCCACGCGTGCTCGTGCCCCGGCCCGACACCGAAACCCTGGTGCATTGGGTACTGGACGTGCTGCCGTCATCGCCCGCCCACCCCCACTTTCTGGACCTCGGCACCGGCAGCGGCGCCATCGCCCTGGCGGTGAAATCGCAGCGGCCCGATGTGGCGGTTTCCGCCACCGATGCCAGCGCCGACGCCCTGACCGTGGCGCGCTCCAACGCAGAGCGCCTGGGTCTGGCGGTGGACTTCCATGCGGGTTCCTGGCTGCAGGCCGTGCCCGGGGAGCGCTTTGACGTGATCGCCAGCAACCCGCCCTACATTGCCGAAGGCGACCCGCACCTCGTCGCCCTCGGCCACGAACCCCTCAGCGCACTCACCTCGGGTCGCGACGGGCTGGACGACATCCGTGCGCTGATCGCCAGCGCGCCCACCGCACTGGCCGCGGGCGGCTGGCTGCTGCTGGAGCATGGGCACGATCAGGCCGCCGCCGTGCGCGCCCTGCTGGTGCAGCAGGGGTTCGGGCAAGTCGCCAGCCGCTGCGACCTCGCGGGCATTGAACGGTGCAGCGGCGGGATCTGGCCGCAACAGCGATAATTCGGGCTGTTTTCGGGCCGCGTCCGGCCCGCCCAGATCAGGAGTTATTTGCCATGAGCGACGCCCAGACCCAAATCGACCAGTTGGTCAAATCCAACGACATCGTGCTCTTCATGAAGGGCAATG
Organism: Hydrogenophaga aromaticivorans; assembly: GCF_013387465.1. Classification (GTDB taxonomy): domain Bacteria; phylum Pseudomonadota; class Gammaproteobacteria; order Burkholderiales; family Burkholderiaceae_C; genus Hydrogenophaga; species Hydrogenophaga aromaticivorans. The sequence goes on from NZ_VYGV01000003.1 coordinate 24,194, forward strand.
CCAGTTTCCCCATGTGCGGCTTCTCCGGCCGAGCCATCCAGATCCTGAAAGCCTGCGGCGTCGACACCAAGACGGTGAAGACCGTCAACGTGCTGGAAGACGAAGGGATCCGCCAGGGCATCAAGACCTACAGCAGCTGGCCCACCATTCCGCAGCTCTACGTCAAGGGCGAGTTCATCGGCGGTTCGGACATCATGATGGAGATGTACGAGTCGGGCGAACTGCAGCAGGTCATCAACGGCCAGGCCTGAAGCCCCTTCGCCGCCCTGCCCAGCCACCTCCGGGTGGCTTTCTGCTTTCTGGCCTGCGCCTTTTGGCACGCTGACACCCGAAACGTCGTAAAGCGGTGTTTATTCCGGCTTTTCCTGCATTGAGCTCTGGCATGTCTTGTGCTTGAATGAAAGTGTCGCCGAACCCCACAGGAGAACCGCATGAGCTCACGCAGCCTGGTCGCTTCACCCTCCCTCGGACTGCCCATCGCCCGGATGCGCAGCGTGTTCAGCGCCGACGAGGTCGAGCGCAAGCTAGCCCACCTGCAGGCCAGCGGCAACGAACGCGAATACGAGGGCCTGCGCAACACCTGGCAACGCATGCTCGAACGCGGCCCCCAGCGCTTCGCCGTCAAACCTTCGGGCGTGCCCGACATGGCACCGCTGTACGACCTGCTGCCCAATTTTGGTGAGGTGCTGGACGACGTGAAGCGCCACGTGGCCCTCAGCCAGGACAGCCGCGACAGCCTGGAGGTGACCCCGATCCTGCTGCTCGGGCCACCCGGCGTGGGCAAGACGCATTTCGCCAAACAGATCGCCGACCTGCTGGGCACCAGCATGAGCCTGGTCCCGATGAGCTCGATGACGGCCGGCTGGCTGCTGTCGGGGTCCTCGTCGCAGTGGAAGGGCGCCAAACCCGGCAAGGTGTTCGAGGCCCTGGTGGACGGCCAGTACGCCAACCCGGTGATCGTGGTCGACGAGATCGACAAGGCCAGCGCCGACGCGCAGTACGACCCATTGGGCGCGCTCTACAGCCTGCTGGAGCACGACACGGCGCAGAACTTCGTGGACGAGTTCGCCGAAGTGCCGATCGACGCCAGCCAGGTGATCTGGATCACCACCGCCAACGACGAGCGCGCGATTCCGGAGCCCATCCTCAACCGCATGAACGTGTTCGAAATCGAAGCGCCCTCCCCCAAAGCGGCGCGCAAGATCGCAGCCCACCTGTACCGCAGCATCCTGGGCGAACACGACTGGGGCCTGCGCTTCGATCCGGAACCGTCAGACGATGTGCTGGACCAGTTGGCCTGCCTGGCGCCCCGCGAGATGCGCCGCGCCCTCGTCACCGCCTTTGGCAATGCCCGACTGGACAACCGCTACAGCGTGGCGGCAGACGACCTGCCGAAGGCGGGCGCGGGCAAGTCGCGGATCGGGTTTCTGCAGTAGGCGCCAACAGCGAACCAGGCCACACGAAGGCCCGGACTCAGGCGTCCGGGTGGATCCAGTTGCGGGCGGCGGCATAGACCGCGTTCGGGTACTCCGGCCGGCCGCGGCTGCCGTTGTAGCGGCCCAGCGCCAGGTAGGTGTCGCCGCGCTCACGGTCCAGGTAATGGCGCAGGATCACGCAGCCAAAACGCAGGTTGGTCTGCATGTTGAACAGCCGGGACGGATCACCGTCGCCAATCAGGCGCGACCAGAACGGCATGATCTGCATGTAGCCCCGCGCGCCCACGCGCGAAATGGCGAATTTGCGGAACGCACTCTCGACCTGGATCAGCCCCAGCACCATGGTGGTGTCCAGCCCGGCGCGGCGCGTTTCATACCAGACCGTCTGCAGAAACTCGATGCGGGTCTGGAAATCCGGTTTTTTCTTCTTGAGCCGGTCACTCATGGCACCGAGCCAGCGCAGGTGCGACAGCCGCTTTTCGGTATCGCTGAAATCCGGCACCGGTGGTGCGCTGTTGGCGATGGCCGCGCTGAGCACGGAACGCACCGAGTCGGCCAGGGGCTCCTCGACCTGGCGGCCGGCCCAGGCACTGCCGGGTGCGGCCAGCAGACCGAGACCACCCAAGCCCAGCGCCCCGGCGCCGACCAGCCAGTCGCGACGCCGCAGCGGATCGGTGTCGAACGGTGCCACAGGACCGACCCCAGCCTTCATGCAGCGATCCGGCCCTTCAAGAAGTCGAGCACCTCGGCCACGGCCACCTTGGTGGCAGCCGCATCGCGGCGGTGCTGGTACTCGATCTGGCCTTCCTTGATGCCACGGTCGCCGATGGTCACTCGGTGTGGCACACCGATCAACTCCCAGTCGGCAAACATCGCGCCCGGGCGTTCGCCTCGATCATCCAGCAACACATCCACGCCCGCGGCCACCAGTTGCTCGTGCAACTGCTCGGCAGCGGCTTTCACGTCGGGGCTGCGGTCCATGCCGATGGGACAGATCACCACAGTGAACGGGGCGATCGCATCGGGCCAGATGATGCCGCGTTCGTCGTGGTTCTGCTCGATGGCCGCCGCCGGCAGGCGCGTGATGCCGATGCCGTAGCAACCCATCTCGAAATGCGCGGGCTTGCCGTCTTCCCCAAGGAACGTGGCGCCCATCCCCTTGCTGTACTTGGTGCCAAGATAGAAAACGTGGCCCACTTCGATACCGCGCTCAATGGCCAGGGCGCCCTGGCCATCCGGCGAGGCATCGCCCTCCACCACATTGCGCAGGTCGGCCACCAGTTCGGGTTCGGACAGGTCGCGGCCCCAGTTCACACCGGTCATGTGGAAGTCGGGTTGATTGGCACCACAGATCCAGTCGGCCAACACCGCCACCTCGCGGTCCACCACCAGCTTCACGGGCAGCTTCAGGCCAATGGGCCCAAGGTAGCCGGGCTGGCAGCCAAAATGCGACTCGATCTCGGGGATGGTGGCGAATCGGAACCCGGCGTCCAGGCCCGGCACCTTGCCGACCTTGACCTCGTTCATGTCGTGGTCGCCGCGCAGCAGCAGCAGCCAGACCTGGCTCTTCACGATCTCACCGGCCTCGTTGAGCGTGTCGGTCGCCAGCACCAGCGACTTGACAGTCGTGGCCAGCGGCACACCCAGCAACTCGGCCACGTCGGCGCAGGTGCTCTTGCCCGGCGTCGGCGTCTTGACCATCGGATTGGCCGCGGTCGCGCGTGGCCCGGCAGGCGCCAGCGCTTCGGCTTTCTCCATGTTGGCCGCGTAATCGCTGGTGGGGCAATAGACGATGGCGTCTTCGCCCGTGGCGGCGATCACCTGGAACTCTTCGCTCAGGTCGCCGCCAATGGCACCGCTGTCGGCCGCCACCGCGCGGTAGCGCAAGCCAAAACGGTCGAAGATGCGGCGGTAGGCCGCGGCCATGACCTGGTAGCTCGCCTTGGCGGCGGCTTCGTCGCGATCAAAGCTGTAAGCGTCCTTCATGATGAACTCGCGACCGCGCATCAAGCCAAAACGCGGCCGGCGCTCGTCGCGGAACTTGGTCTGGATCTGGTAGAAATTTTTCGGCAACTGTTTGTAGCTGCGCAGCTCCTGTCGAGCGATATCGGTCACCACCTCTTCACTGGTGGGCTGCACCACGTAGTCCCGGCCGTGGCGGTCCTTGATGCGCAGCAGCTCGGGCCCCATCTTGTCAAAGCGCCCGGTTTCCTGCCAGAGCTCGGCCGGCTGCACCACCGGCATGGTCAGCTCGACCGCTCCAGCACGGTTCATCTCTTCGCGCACGATGGCTTCCACCTTCTGGATCACCCGCAAGCCCATGGGCATGTAGCTGTAGATGCCTGCGCCCAGTTTTTTGATCATGCCGGCGCGGGTCATGAGCTGGTGGCTGACCACCTCCGCATCGGCCGGGGCTTCCTTGAGGGTGGAAATAAAGAACTGGGAGGCTTTCATGGGTACGGCTGCCGTGGGGCAGTGTGGGTCGTTCAAACGGAATCGGTGGGGCCGGATCAGCGTCGGCGATGCCCGTCGGGCATCGGGATTTACCCCTCATTGCGATGCAACGGGTGGGCAATCACTTCGCAAGCCGCAAGGGGCGATGCATAATCCAGACAGTTCAAAAAATTTGGGGTTGATTATGCTTGACAGAGAAGGCTTCAGGCCCAATGTCGGCATCATTCTGCTCAACCAGAGAAACCAGGTGTTCTGGGGCAAGAGGATTCGCTCCCACTCCTGGCAGTTTCCGCAAGGTGGCATCGACCGGGGCGAAACGCCCGAACAGGCGATGTACCGCGAGCTGCACGAAGAAGTGGGCCTCATGCCCGAGCACGTGAGCATCGTCGCCCGCACGCGGGACTGGTTGCGCTACGAGGTGCCAGACCGATTCATCCGTCGCGATGCGCGCGGTCATTACAAAGGTCAGAAACAGATCTGGTACCTGTTGCGTCTGGTCGCACAGGACTGGCACCTCAACCTGCGAGCCACCAGCCACCCCGAGTTCGACGCCTGGCGCTGGCACGACTACTGGGTGCCGCTGGACGTGGTGGTGGAGTTCAAGCGTGGCGTCTACGAAATGGCGCTGACCGAACTCGCGCGCTACCTGCCCAGGAACGAGCACCGCAACCGCTACCTGCGGGGTGCCGGACGCCAACGGGGCTTGGATGATGGCCCCCATGCGGCGTATTCAAGCGGAGCGCCACCGTGCATGGAGTTGCCCCCGGGCGCGAGCTTCGACCCCGATCCGCAGGGCGATCTGCGCGCTGGCGATTCGAACAACGTCGACATGCCACGACCGCTGTGAAACGCAGCAGCGTCGCGCTGGGTCAGCCGCGTGACAGGACCAGGTTGTCGCGATGGATCATCTCGGATTCCGCCACGTACCCCAGCAAACGCTCAAAGTCATTTGAAGACTTGCGGCACAACAGGCGCGCTTCCGAGCTCGCATAGTTGGCAAGGCCGCGCGCGATCTCCTGGCCCGCACCGTCGCGCACCGCGATCACATCACCGCGGGAGAATTCGCCCTCGACGGCCGTCATGCCGATCGGCAGCAGACTCTTGCCTTCACCCAGGATCTTTTGCACAGCGCCATCGTCGACCCGCACCGAGCCGCGCAGCTGCAAGTGGTCGGCCATCCAGCGCTTGCGCGCCTGGTTCTTGGGTGTTCCCGCCACCAGACAGGTGCCGATGGCTTCTCCGGCGCACAGGCGCAGCAGCACCTGCGGTTCACGCCCCCAGGCAATGACCGTGGAAGCGCCCGATCCGGCCGCGCGCTTGGCGGCCAGGATCTTGGTGATCATGCCGCCTTTGCCGATGCCGGAACCTGCACCGCCGGCCATGGTTTCGAGCTCGGGGTCACCAGCCCGCGCCAGATCGACGAACCGCGCGCTTGGGTCGCGCCGAGGATCGGCCGTGTAGAGCCCCTTCTGGTCGGTGAGGATCACCAGCACATCGGCCTCGACCAGATTGGCGACCAGCGCTCCCAGGGTGTCGTTGTCGCCGAACTTGATTTCGTCGTTGACGACGGTGTCGTTTTCATTGATCACCGGCACCACACCGAGTTGCAGCAGGGTCAGCAAGGTTGAGCGGGCGTTGAGGTAACGCTCACGGTCGGCCAGATCGGCGTGCGTCAAAAGCACCTGGGCACTGCCCACGCCGCAGGCGCTGAGCTTGCTCTCGTACATCTGCACCAGGCCCATCTGGCCCACGGCGGCTGCCGCCTGCAATTCGTTGATCTCCTTCGGACGCTCGCTCCAGCCCAGGCGTTTCATGCCTTCGGCAACAGCGCCGCTGCTGACCATGATCAGCTCAAGGCCTTGCTGCACCAACGCGGCGAGCTGCTCGCTCCATTGGCCAATAGCCTCTTCGTCCAGGCCCCGGCCTTCGTTGGTGACCAGGCTGGAGCCCACCTTGACGACGATGCGCCGGGCGGACTTGAAAACCCCGGACTGATCGAGACTGGGGTTCAAACGGGTTTCAACTGCTGCCATGGGCTCGCTTCATCCATTGCGGTGGCGGAGGCGCGGTCTCAAAGACCGCGGGGATCTTCAACAAATCGGGGATCCACGTCCACCGGCGCCTGGTGCGACTGGAATTCCTTGGCCAGGTACTCATAGACACCCTGAATCAGGCGCTCGCATCCCTCACGCGTCAACGCGGAAATTTCGAACACCGGGCCTTTGTACTTGAGACGCTTGACGATGTCCTTGACCAGGGCTTCGCGCTGGTCCATGGGCACCATGTCGAGCTTGTTGAGCACCAGCCAGCGCGGCTTGGCATGCAGTTTGGGATCGAACTTCTTCAGCTCGGCGACGATGGCCTTGGCCTGCACCACCGGATCGACGCCGGCGTCAAACGGTGCCACATCGAGAATGTGCAGCAGCAAACGCGTGCGCTGCAAATGGCGCAGGAACTGGTGACCGAGGCCTGCGCCCTCGGACGCGCCTTCGATCAGACCGGGCACGTCGGCAACCACAAAACTCTTCTCCGGCGCCACCCGCACCACCCCCAGATTGGGATAGAGCGTGGTGAACGGGTAGTCGGCGATCTTGGGGCGCGCGTTCGAGATCGCCGCGATCAAGGTTGACTTGCCGGCGTTGGGCATGCCCAGCAGCCCCACATCGGCCAGCACCTTGAGCTCCAGTTTCAGCACCTTGCGTTCACCGGGCCAGCCCGGCGTCTTCTGGCGCGGCGAGCGGTTGGTCGAGCTTTTGTAGTGCATGTTGCCGAAACCACCATCGCCACCTTTGGCAATCGTGATCACCTCTCCCGGCACCAGCAACTCGTGCAACACCTCGCCGGTTTCGGCGTCGGCAATGATGGTGCCCACCGGCATCTTGAGCACGATGTCGTCGCCCTTGACGCCAAACATGTCCGAACCCTTGCCATGTTCGCCCCGTCCAGCTTCAAAGCGTCGCGTGTAGCGGAAATCGACCAGGGTGTTGAGACTGGCATCAGCCACGGCCAGCAGGTGGCCGCCGCGGCCGCCGTCGCCGCCGTCGGGACCGCCAAATTCTTTGTACTTCTCATGCCGGAACGACGCGCAGCCGTTGCCGCCATCACCGGCGGCGACTTCGATCGTGGCTTCGTCCACAAATTTCATGATCTGTATTCCTGCGATAAACAAACACAAAAGGCCCGCATGGGCGGGCCTTTTGCAATCAGGACATCACCTGCGCCTGGAGCACCGCCTGGAATCAATCCGGCAGCACCAGGACACCCCGCCTCAGACGGGCGTGATGCTCACCACGTGACGGTTCAACTCGCCCTTGATGGCGAAGTTGACATGACCGTCGGCCGTGGCAAACAGGGTGTGGTCTTTGCCCACGCCCACGTTCACACCGGGGTGAAACTTGGTACCGCGCTGACGCACGATGATGGAACCGGCGCTGACCAGTTCCCCGCCAAACGCTTTCACGCCGAGCATCTTGGGCTTGGAATCGCGCCCGTTTCGCGTTGAGCCGCCGCCTTTTTTCTGTGCCATGCTGACCTACTCCTCAGGCTGCGATCGACGAGATCTGCAGTTCGGTGAAATTCTGACGGTGACCCTGGCGCTTCTGGTAGTGCTTGCGACGGCGCATCTTGAAGATGTGAACCTTGTCGTGCCTGCCGTGAGCCAGAACCGTGACTGTGACCGTTGCGCCGGAAACCAAGGGAGTGCCAACCTTGATCTCACTGCCGTTGCCGACAGCCAGAACCTGGTCAAACACGATCTCTTGACCCACATCCGCAGCAATCTGTTCTACTTTAATTTTTTCGCCAGCAGCAACACGATACTGTTTGCCACCGGTTTTTATGACCGCGTACATATGAACCTCTTGAAAAATTTCCACGAATGGAATCCTGGAAGACGAAATTCTACCAAGCCCAATATTCTAGCATGACCAGCTTTTTCAATCAAGCACCTCCCACCTGAACGGACCCACGGCGATCATGGCGCCCTCATGGGTGCAAAACAGATCCCCTCGGTTTCTATAATCCCTGCCACCACCATCCCGCACCCAGCTCACCGCTCGCTCATATCTTGACCCACTCTGAAATCTCCATGAAAAACCCGCTGGACATCATCCAGGGAGACATGCAACGGGTCGACCAGGTGATTGGCGAACGTTTGACAACCGAAGTACCACTGGTCAGAGAGGTCGCCCAGTACATCATTTCAGCGGGTGGAAAGCGCCTGCGCCCCGCGCTGTTGCTGTTGATCAGCGGCGCCTTGAGCAGTCAGACCCCCCATCGCCACACGTTGGCCGCGGTCGTGGAATTCATCCACACAGCCACCTTGCTGCACGACGATGTGGTGGACGAATCCACCTTGCGGCGAGGCCGCGCAACGGCCAACGAACGCTTCGGCAACGCCCCCAGCGTGCTGGTGGGTGACTTCCTGTACTCACGCGCCTTTCAGATGATGGTGGACGTCAACGACATGCGCGTGATGCAAGTGCTCTCGGATGCCACCAACGTGATTGCCGAGGGAGAGGTGCTGCAGCTGGTGAACATGCGCGACGCCTCCCTGGACGAGGCTGCCTACCTGCGCGTCATTCGATCAAAAACGGCCAAACTCTTCGAAGCCAGTGCGCGACTCGCGCCCATCCTCGCAGGCTCGGACGCCCGGGTCGAGGCGTTGTGCGCCACCTATGGACAAGCACTGGGCACCGCTTTTCAGGTTATTGACGATGTCCTGGACTACGAAGGCAGCGCAGACCAGTTGGGCAAAAACCTTGGCGACGATCTGCGCGAGGGCAAAGTCACGCTACCCATCATCTGCGCCTTGCGCACAGCGAGCACCGCCGAAAAAGCGGTGCTTCGCAAGGCGATCGAAGAGGGCGACCTCACCCACCTTACTGATATTTTGACCATCATTGAGAAAAATGGCGCCCTGGAGTCCGCGCGTCAAAGCGCCATGATTGAAGCCCAGAGAGCCATGGACGCGGCGCGCATGTTGCCCGTCAATGACTACAGTGCGGCTTTGCTACAATTGCCCGCTGGCTTGATGGAGCGACGCTCCTGATCACAGCGAACGGTGGTACTTCAGCCGCCGGAAGATTGACCTGACAGGTCCATCGGGGTGTAGCTTAGCCAGGTAGAGCGCTACGTTCGGGACGTAGAGGCCGGAGGTTCGAATCCTCTCACCCCGACCACATTCGGTATCGGCACCAACGCCACAGCGACCTCCTCAAGGGTCGCTGCCGGTCGTTTCGCAACCTGGATACAACGACCACGGTGCCTGAATCGGCAAATTCAGCACAAGTTGCGTCAATATTGGCCGCCAAGTCATTGATTTACGATAGATTACGGCTCTATGGCGTCTGTTGATACAGTGATCCAGGATACCTCCACCATGGCTTTGCCAGGCTTGGGGCGCGCCTTGGTGTCCGCGGGAAAGCTGGGGCAAAAGGCTGCGGAAGACCTTTATAAGAAAGCGCAAAGTGGCCGAACCACGTTCATTGCTGAACTGACCGGCTCTGGGGCGGTGTCTGCCTACGATCTGGCGCACACCATGTCGACCGCGTTTGCAGCGCCGCTGCTGGATCTGGACGCCATTGACGTGCAGCGCCTGCCCAAGGACTTGCTGGACGCCAAGATCTGTGCGGACTTTCGCATCGTTGTGCTCAGCAAGCGCAACAACCGCCTTATGGTGGCCACCGCCGACCCAGCGGATCAACAGGCGGCCGAAAAGATCAAGTTCGCCACCCAGATGGGTGTCGACTGGGTGATTGCCGAGTTCGACAAGCTCAGCAAACTGGTGGAGTCCCAGTCGACCACGGCCAATGAGGCCATGGACAACATCATCGGCGGTGATTTCGAGTTCGACGAGATGGCAGCCGATGCGGCCGTCACCGAAACCAGTGACAAGACCCTGTCGTCTGAAGTCGATGACGCCCCCGTTGTCAAATTTCTTCACAAGATGCTGCTGGACGCGTTCAACATGCGCGCCTCCGATCTGCACTTTGAACCCTATGAGCACAACTATCGGGTGCGATTCCGCATCGACGGCGAGCTCAGGGAGATTGCTTCACCGCCCATTGCCATCAAAGACAAGCTGGCCTCGCGCATCAAGGTGATCTCCCGCATGGACATATCCGAGAAGCGAGTTCCCCAGGACGGGCGGATGAAGCTCAAGGTCGGCCCCGATCGGGTGATCGATTTCCGGGTCAGCTCCCTGCCGACCTTGTTTGGTGAAAAGATCGTGATCCGTATCCTGGATCCCAGCAGCGCCAAGGTGGGCATCGACGCCCTGGGCTACGAACCCGAAGAAAAAAAGCGCCTGATGGAGGCCATCGGTCGCCCTTACGGCATGGTCCTGGTCACCGGTCCGACCGGCTCCGGCAAGACCGTTTCGCTCTACACCTGCCTGAACATCCTGAACAAGCCGGGCATCAACATTTCCACGGCGGAAGACCCCTCGGAAATCAACCTGCCAGGCGTCAACCAGGTCAACGTCAACGAAAAAGCAGGCCTGACGTTTGCTGCAGCGCTCAAGGCCTTCCTGCGTCAGGATCCCGATGTGATCATGGTTGGCGAGATCCGAGACCTGGAAACGGCGGACATCTCCATCAAGGCTGCGCAAACGGGTCACATGGTGCTTTCGACCCTGCACACCAACGACGCCCCGACCACACTCACTCGCATGATGAACATGGGCATCCCCACGTTCAACATTGCCTCCAGTGTGATCCTGATTACGGCGCAACGCCTGGCGCGCCGGCTCTGCCCAACATGCAAAGCGCCGCTCGACGTGCCACGCAAGGCGCTGATCGACGCGGGGTTCAAGCCGGAAGACCTGGATGGCACCTGGACACCCTACAAGCCAGTGGGCTGCTCTGCGTGCAACAACGGCTACAAGGGCCGGGTCGGCATCTACCAGGTCATGCCCATATCTGAGGAAATCCAGCGCATCATCCTCAAGGGTGGCAGTGCACTCGACATCGCGCAGCAAGCAGGCAGAGAAGGTGTGCGGACCCTGCGTGAATCGGGGTTGCTCAAGGTACGGCAAGGCATGACTTCTCTGGAAGAAGTCTTGAGCGTCACCAACGAATAAGCCAGTACAGACCCACAACCCGAGGACCACATGGCAACCGCAGCATCCAAAAGCGTCAAGGACTTTGTTTTTGAATGGGAAGGCAAGGACCGCAACGGCAAGCAGGTGCGGGGAGAAACCAGAGCCGTTGGTGAAAACCAGGTTCTGGCGGCGTTGCGGCGGCAAGGCATTGTCCCCGGCAAGATCAAAAAGCGGCGGATGAGCTCCGGCAAGCGCATCAAGCCCAAAGACATAGCCATCTTCACCCGGCAACTGGCCACGATGATGAAGGCGGGTGTTCCCTTGCTCCAGTCATTCGATATTGTCGGCCGGGGCAACCCCAACCCCAGCGTCTCGAAGTTGCTCAATGACATCCGGTCCGATGTCGAAACCGGTACTTCGCTGAGTGCTGCATTCCGGAAAAACCCGCTCTATTTCGACAGCCTGTATTGCAACCTGGTTGAAGCGGGTGAAGCCGCCGGTATTCTGGAAGAACTGCTTGATCGATTGGCGGTCTACATGGAAAAGACCGAGGCCATCAAATCCAAGATCAAGTCGGCGTTGATGTACCCCATCGCCGTCATCATTGTGGCCTTCGTCGTCGTTGCGGTAATCATGATCTTCGTGATCCCAGCATTCGAGGAAGTGTTTACGGGTTTTGGCGCTGACCTGCCGGCGCCAACATTGCTCGTCATCGCAATTAGCAAGTTCTTCACTGAGTACTGGTGGCTGATTTTTGGTCTTCTGGGTGGCGGCACCTATTTCTTCATGCAAGCTTGGCGACGCAACGAAAAAGTCCAACATTTCATGGATCGATTGTTACTCAAGATGCCCATCTTTGGAGCCTTGGTCGAAAAATCCGTGATCGCCCGATGGACGCGAACCATGGCTACCATGTTTGCGGCCGGCGTCCCACTGGTCGAAGCGCTCGATTCAGTGGGCGGTGCATCGGGGAACTCGGTCTATGCGATTGCCACCGACAAGATCCAGCAGGAAGTCTCCACCGGCACCAGTCTGACGAACGCCATGACGAATGCCAACATCTTTCCCTCCATGGTCCTGCAGATGTGCGCCATTGGTGAGGAGTCCGGCTCCATCGACCACATGCTGGGCAAGGCAGCCGATTTTTATGAGGCCGAAGTGGACGACATGGTTGCCGGTCTTTCCAGCCTGATGGAACCCATCATCATCGTGATTCTGGGCACCATCATCGGGGGCATCGTGGTGTCGATGTATCTGCCGATCTTCAAACTGGGCCAAGTGGTTTGATGCTGATGGTGGAGGCGCTCGACGCCTTGGCGCTGGGTGCGCTCGGGCTTCTCGTGGGCAGTTTTTTGAACGTTGTGATCCACCGTCTGCCCAAAATGATGGCGCTGCGATGGGCGGCCGAATGTGCCGAGCTTCAAGGCCATTCATCCGAGGCACCTCCGACGGCGGAAGCGCCGCCGCGCTTCAACCTGATGACGCCCCGTTCGCGCTGCCCGCACTGCGGACACCAGATTCGTTGGTTCGAGAACATCCCGGTCCTGAGCTACATCGCCTTGCGTGGTCGATGCGCCAGCTGCGAAGCCCGTATCAGCCCACGGTACCCCATGATCGAATTGCTCAACGCAGCACTGTTTGCCTGGTGTGGCTGGCGCTGGGGACTGGGCTGGACCGCGCTGGCTTGGAGTGGTTTTGCAGCGGCTGTTTTGGCGCTGGCCTGCATCGACTGGGACACAACCCTGTTGCCAGACGACATCACCCTGCCCTTGCTGTGGGCCGGTCTTTGCGCGGCAGCGTTGGGGTTGAGCGGCACCACCCTGACCGATGCACTCTGGGGTTCGGTGGCTGGCTACCTCTCCCTGTGGATGGTGTATTGGGCCTTCAAACTGGCCACGGGCAAAGAAGGCATGGGCTATGGCGACTTCAAGTTGTTTGCCGCGCTCGGCACCTGGTTTGGCTGGCAGGCGCTGATCCCCGTCATCCTGATGGCATCGCTCATCGGCGCAGCCATCGGGATCGCACTCAAAGTGTTCAGCCAGCTGCGCGAGGGTGGCTACGTTCCGTTCGGCCCTTTTCTGGCGCTTGCCGGTCTGACGGCCATGATTTTCGGCCCCTCGTCCATTCTCGCCACCATCGGACTTTGAGCATGGCAGCCAAGCGTCCAGCGCTGCGACTGGGGCTGACGGGCGGTATCGGCAGCGGAAAAAGCACGGTGGCACAGCTGTTGCAGGAACGTGGTGCCACTGTCATCGATGCCGATGCCATCTCACGAGCGTGCACCCAACCCGGTGGCAGCGCCATGCCCGCCGTGATGCAATCGTTCGGCCCGGCTTTCATAACGCATGACGGTTCCCTGGACCGCCAACGCATGCGCGAACATGTCTTCACGAACCCGGATGCCCGTCGGTTGCTGGAGTCCATCGTGCACCCGTTGGTCGCTCAGGAAATCCAGCGCCAGGCGAAGGCCGCCACGTCCCACTGCCTGGTGTTTGACGTGCCGTTGCTTGTGGAATCGCCCCGCTGGCGGCCCCAGCTGGACCTCGTGCTGGTGGTGGATTGCGAGACAGCAACGCAGATTCGTCGGGTGGCTTCGCGCAGCGGCCTGGACCGGACAGCGATCGAAGGCATCATCAACAGTCAGAGTCCGCGCGAGAAGCGACTCGCAGCAGCAGACCTGGTGATCTTCAACAACGGCCATGAGACAGAGCCTTTGCGTCGAACCGTCGGGCAGCTCGCTGATCAGATCGGGCTATGATGAAAGGCCTGCCTACCAACGCCTTCTGCGAACCCCTGCCGCCGTGATCCTGTACGAATACCCCTTCAACGAACGCATTCGCACCTATCTGCGGCTGGAGCACCTGTTCCGGCGACTGGCGGAACTGCTGCCCCGCACGCAGGCGCTGGACCATCACTTTGCCATCCAGACCATTTTCGAGATCATGGATGTCGCATCCCGGGTCGACATGAAGTCGGATGTGCTCAAAGACATTGAGCGGCACAAACAACAGCTCAACAGCTACCGTGGCAACCCGGCGATCTCTGAGCGCGCTCTGGATGAAGTCATTGCGCAACTCGACACCTGCTTTGCCCAGCTCAACAACCTGCCTGGAAAAACCGGTCTGTCCTTGACCGAAAACGACTGGTTGATGAGCATCAGAAGCCGCATCGGCATCCCCGGTGGCACCTGCGAATTCGACCTCCCCGCCTACTTCCACTGGCAACATCACAGCGTTGAGCAGCGTCAAGCCGATCTGCAGCGCTGGGTCCAGACATTGGCCCCCCTGGCAGAAGCGGTTGTGCTGCTGCTGAAGATGCTGCGCGATTCAGGTTCACCGCAAAAGGTGGTGGCTCCGGGTGGTCAATTTCAACAGAATCTGCCCCAGGGTCGAACTTTTCAGCTGCTGCGTCTCGGCATCAATCCCTCATTCGGGTTGATTCCGGAAATCAGCGGCAACCGGCTGTTGCTGTCGGTTCGATTGATGCGCCAGGGCGACGACGAACGCCTGCATCTGGCCCAGGAAGATGCATCTTTCGAGTTGACGCTCTGCGCCTGAAGCATTGATGCCGGAACCCGAATTCACCGTGAAAACCGTTGCATGCCCGGCCTGCAACGGTCCCAGCATCTACGCTCCCAGCAACATCTACCGACCGTTCTGCAGTGAGCGCTGCAAGAACCTGGACCTCGGCGCCTGGGCCAGCGAACGCTTCAAACTGCCTGAACAAACCCCCAACATCGATCCCGATTTTGAGCAGATCTGACCTGGTCTGACGCCGCGTCTGACCGACTCAGGTGACCTGCTCTTCCATCAGCCATTCCAGCACCGGTACCGTGCCGGGCAGCACCGGTGAGCAGCGAACGGGCAAACGCTCCCAGGCAAACGCCTGGCCCTCGTGCATCTGCAACTCACCCGACCAGTCATGCACCTTGCAGAAGTGCAGCCGCACCAAGGCATGGGGATAGTCAACCAGTTTTTCGCGCCAAGGCAATGCGGCGCCGATCGTCAAACCGATCTCTTCGATCAACTCGCGGCGCAAGGCCTGCTCCACCGTTTCCCCAGCTTCCAACTTGCCGCCCGGAAACTCCCAATACCCTGCGTACACCTTGCCTTCGGGTCGGCTTGTGAGCAAGAATTCACCGCCGGGTGCGATCAACACCCCGACCGCCACGTCAACGATGGGACGCTCGGGCGACGCGTCGCGCGTGCGTTCCGCATCCACCACCAGCACCGGATCGTTCATGGTTTTGGCCCGGGCACCGGTCAGGTATTTCCTGCGGCATGGGTGCCCGCATAGTCGCGGGCAAACTGGTAGGCCACGCGGCCACTGCGGGACCCGCGCTCCAGTGCCCAGACCAGCGCTTGAGGCCGTGCCGCCTCAGTGTCAGTGGGCGAAATGCCGAACGCTGAAAGCCACTGAGCCACGATGCTCAGGTACTCGTCCTGACTGAACGGGTAGAAGCTCACCCAGAGACCAAAGCGCTCGGACAGAGAAATCTTTTCTTCCACCACCTCGCCCGGATGCACTTCACCATCGGGTGTGTGCGTGTAGCTGAGGTTTTCCTTCATGTACTCGGGCAGCAGGTGGCGGCGGTTGCTGGTGGCGTAGATCAGGACGTTCTGCCCGGCGGCAGATACCGAACCATCCAGAATCGACTTGAGCGCCTTGTAGCCGGGCTCCCCATCTTCGAAGCTGAGGTCATCGCAAAACACGATGAAGCGCTCGGGACAATCGGCCACCACATCGACGATGTCGGGCAGATCCACCAGATCGGCTTTGTCCACCTCGATCAGTCGAAGGCCCTGGCCCGCATACTCATTGAGACAGGCCTTGACCAGCGACGACTTGCCGGTGCCACGCGCCCCGGTCAGCAACACGTTGTTGGCTGGCAGGCCTTTCACGAATTGCAGGGTGTTTCGCTGAATCTTGTCTTTCTGGCCGTCAATTTCCTGGAGATCGTCCAGGCGCATGTGGGCCACATGCCGCACCGGCTCCAGCACACCGTGGCCACCGCTGCGTTTGCGGTAGCGGTAGGCCACCGAGGCCTTCCAGTCCGGCGCACCCAGCGGTTGGGGCAGTACCGTTTCGATGCGGGTGATCAGCTGTTCGGCCCGTTCGATCAGGCGTTCAAATTTTTCGTTCATCGCAAGCCCTCAGCGCACAAGGAAACCTTCCAGAGACATCGCAGAACCGGCCTTGCCGGGCTGCAGATGTCGCCCCCTGAGGGGGCCCGCGTACAGCGCGGCGGGAGAGGGTCAAGATCTGTAGTCGGCGTTGATCGTCACGTAATCGTGGCTGAAGTCGCACGTCCAGACCGTCTCCACCGCCGTCCCGCGGCCGAGACCAATGCGGACCAGGATCTCGGCTCCCTTCATCACACGCTGGCCGTCTTCCTCGCGGTAGTCCGGATGGCGACCGCCCGCCGTGACCACGTGCACGTCACCCAGGTGCAGCTCGATCCGGGTGGCATCCAGATCGGCAATGCCGGCGTACCCGACCGCCGCCAGGATGCGACCAAGATTCGGATCACTGGCAAAAAAGGCCGTCTTGACCAACGGCGAATGGGCCACCGCATAAGCGACCTGCAGACATTCGGCCGATGAGCCCCCACCCTCCACCCGCACGGTGATGAACTTGGTTGCGCCTTCGCCATCTCGCACGATGGCGTGGGCCAGAAACTGGGCCACCTCGGTCATTGCAACCAGCAAGGCCTGCCCCTCGGGGCTGTCCAGCGAAGTTACCAAGGCATTGCCGGCCTGGCCCGTGGCCACCACCACGAAGGAATCGTTGGTGGAGGTGTCTCCATCCACCGTCACGCGATTGAACGAACTGTCGGCCAAGCGCTTGGCCAGCGAGTTCATCAAGGCAGGCGCCACGGCTGCGTCGGTGGCCACGTAGCCCAGCATGGTCGCCATGTTGGGCCGGATCATGCCGGCGCCCTTGGCAATGCCGCTCACCGTCACGGTCTTGCCACCCACCACAGTCTGACGGCTGATGGCTTTGGGCTGGGTGTCGGTGGTCATGATCCCCTCAGCCGCCTTGAGCCATTGCGAACCGGTGGCACCCTCCGCGCCACCAGCATCCGACAACGCAGCAGGCAGTCCGGCCAGCAGACGGTCCAGAGGCAAGGGCTCCATGATCACGCCGGTGGAAAAGGGCAGCACCTGCTCGTGCGGCACGCCCAGAGCCAGCGCCAGGGCGTTGGCGGTCTGGCGCGCGTTCTGCAGCCCCGGCTCCCCCGTCCCGGCATTGGCGTTGCCCGTGTTGATGACCATGGCACGGATGCCCTGCCCCGCCGCCAAGTGATCCCGACACACCTGGACTGGCGCCGCTGCGTAGCGGTTTTGCGTGAAAACAGCGCCAACTGCAGAGCCCTCATCCAGGAGAAACACAGTCAGGTCTTTGCGATTGGCCTTGCGGATCCCCGCTTCGGCGACGCCAATGCGCACACCGGCAACCGGCAACAGATCCTCGGCTTGGGGTGCGGTGTAGTTCACAGCCATGGCAACAGACTCCAGATTGAGAAACGCAAAGATCGAAGGGTATTCACGCCAGAACCCCAAGGCACTGGCTTGGCCAGGCCGCGGGCCGCTGTCCCCCTGAGAGGGGGCGTCAGCCGCGCAAGGGGGATCAAGTCAGCAAACCGTGGCAGTGCTTGTATTTTTTTCCACTGCCACACGGACATGGGTCGTTGCGCCCAACACGGGCCACGGCAGGGTCACTGCCTGCAGGGCCTGCATCACCGGCGCCGGGCCGGCTCTCGACGTCGCCCGTTTCGGTGGGCGCGGTGTAGGTCACATTGGCGATCTGTTCGCCACGTGCTTCCATCTGCTCGGCCTCTTCAGTGATCTGTTCTGCCGACTGCACGCGCACATTCATGAGAATGCGGCTGACATCGTTCTTCACGCTGTCGAGCAACTGACCAAACAGCACAAAAGCTTCGCGCTTGTATTCCTGTTTTGGCTGTTTCTGCGCGTAGCCGCGCAGATGAATGCCTTGACGCAGGTAGTCCAGCGCGGACAGGTGTTCGCGCCATTGGCTGTCGATGGTCTGCAGCAGCACCATGCGCTCGAACTGGGTGAAGTTCTCCTCACCCACCATGCCGACCTTCTGATCAAACACGCCCTTGGCCGCGACCAGCACACGCTCGACAATTTCTTCGGCATCGATGGACTCGGCATCCGAAACCCACGAAGCGACAGGTGCATCGACCGACCACTGCTCGCGCAACACGCGCTCCAGACCCGGCAGATCCCACTGTTCTTCCACGCTGCCTTCGGGCACGTATTCGCGCACCAGGTCGGTGAAGCAGCCATCGCGCAACGAATCGATCTGGGCGCGCAGGCTTTCCGCGTCGAGGATGTCGTTGCGCTGCTGGTAGATCACCTTGCGCTGGTCGTTCGACACGTCGTCGTATTCGAGCAGCTGCTTGCGGATGTCGAAGTTGCGCGCCTCAACCTTGCGCTGCGCGCTCTCGATGCTGCGCGTGACGATGCCGGCCTCGATCGCCTCCCCCTCGGGCATCTTCAGGCGTTCCATGATGGCGCGCACCTTGTCGCCAGCGAAGATGCGCATCAGCGAATCGTCCAGGCTCAGGTAGAAGCGCGATGAGCCCGGGTCGCCCTGACGGCCCGAGCGCCCGCGCAACTGGTTGTCGATGCGGCGGCTCTCGTGGCGCTCGGTGGCGATGATGCGCAGACCACCCAGCGCCTTGACCTTTTCGTGGTCCAGCTGCCATTGCTGGCGCAGCGATTCGACGCGCGAGACCTTGGTCGCTTCGTCGAGCGACTCGTCGCCCTCGATGGCCGCGGTCATCTTCTCCAGGTTGCCGCCGAGCACGATATCGGTGCCGCGACCCGCCATGTTGGTGGCGATGGTGATGGCACCGGGGCGCCCGGCCTGGACAATGATGTCGGCCTCGCGGGCGTGCTGCTTGGCGTTGAGCACCTCGTGAGGCAGGTTTTCCTTCACCAGCAGCGCGGCAATGATTTCCGAGTTTTCGATCGATGAAGTCCCCACCAGCACCGGCTGGCCACGCTCATGGCACTCGCGGATGTCTTCGATGGCGGCGGCGTATTTTTCCGGTGTCGTCTTGTACACGCGGTCGAGCTGGTCGGTGCGTTTGCTGACCCGGTTGGGTGGAATCACCACCGTTTCCAGTCCGTAGATTTCCTGGAATTCGTAGGCTTCGGTGTCGGCCGTGCCGGTCATGCCCGAGAGCTTGCTGTAGAGGCGGAAATAGTTCTGGAACGTGATGGAAGCCAGCGTCTGGTTTTCCGGCTGGATCGCGACGCCCTCCTTCGCCTCCACCGCCTGGTGCAGGCCATCGCTCCAGCGGCGGCCCGACATCAGTCGCCCGGTGAACTCGTCCACGATGACGATCTCGCCACCCTGGTTCACATAGTGCTGATCCCGGTGATAGAGGTGGTGTGCTTTCAGCGAAGTCACCAGGTGGTGCATCAGGGCAATGTTCGCCGGGTCGTAGAGCGATGCGCCCTCGGGCAGCAGGCCGGCCTGGCTGAGCAGACGCTCGGCGTTCTCGTGACCCTGTTCGGTCATGTGGATCGCGTGCGATTTTTCATCAACCGTGAAGTCGCCCGGCTTGGTCACGCCCTCACCGGTGCGCGGATCGGCCTCACCCTCCTGTCGGGTCAGGTGCGGGATCAGTTGCTTGATCGCCATGTAAACCTGCGTCTGGTCTTCCGCCTGGCCGCTGATGATCAGCGGCGTGCGGGCCTCGTCGATCAGGATCGAGTCCACCTCGTCCACGATGGCGTAGTTGAGCCCCCGTTGCACGCGGTCACCGGCCTCGTAGACCATGTTGTCGCGCAGGTAGTCGAACCCGTACTCGTTGTTGGTGCCGTAGGTGATGTCAGCGCGGTAGGCCGCCTGCTTCTCTTCGCGCGGCGCCTGCGGCAAATTGATACCCACCGTGAGTCCGAGGAAGGTGTAGAGCCTGCCCATCCACTGGGCATCGCGGCTGGCCAGGTAGTCGTTGACCGTCACCACGTGCACACCTTTGCCGGTGAGCGCGTTCAGGTACACCGGCAACGTGGCGGTCAATGTCTTGCCCTCACCCGTGCGCATTTCAGCCACCTTGCCATGGTGCAATGCCAGGCCACCGACCAGCTGCACATCGAAATGGCGCATCTTCATCACACGCTTGCTGGCTTCACGCACCAACGCAAACGCCTCCGGCAACACCGACTCCAACGCCTCACCATCCGCTATGCGGCGCTTGAAAACTTCGGTCTGGGCCTTGATGTCTTCGTCACTGAGTTTTTCGAACTGCGGTTCAAGGCCATTGATCCGCTCCACCGTTTTGCGATAGGTCTTGAGCAAGCGGTCGTTGCGACTACCAAATATTTTGGTGAGAATGTTTGTGGCCATACATGCGGGCCTGCACCGACAACGTGCCAAGACGTGCCGGACAGGCAAAAGGGAATCGGAGGGCTCTTGCCAGCGGTTGCTGCACAAAGGCGGTAAACCCCTGATGTGCCTGCAAATGCTGCTCTTTCAAGAGCAAAGTGGGGATTTTAACTGGCGCACCAAGGCGCACTCACTGCTTGCGCGGACCTCTCGGTGCCAGCTGCGCTGCCGCGAGGTTTTCGCCTGCGTCCAGGAAACGCCTGGGATCTTGCACAACCCCTGATACCCAGACCTCAAAATGCAGATGAGGTCCTGTCGATCGCCCGGTGGAGCCAACCTCTGCGATCTTCTGCCCCCGCTTGACGATATCGCCCTTCCTGACCAAGACGCGGGAGGAATGTGCGTAGCGGGTGATCAGATCGTTGCCGTGATCGATTTCCACCATGTTCCCATACGCAGGGTGGACCTCCTGCACCACCACCACACCGCCTGCTGCAGCGAGGATCGGGGTTCCCGTGTCCGCGGGAAAATCCAGTCCCGTGTGCATGGCCGAACGCCCGGTGATGGGATCAATGCGGAAACCGAACGGAGAACCCACCTGGCCCCCCTGCACAGGCTCCTCGGTGGGCACCATGGTGCGCAGAATCTTCTGATCAAACAGGCGGGATTCCACTACGGTCAACCAATCGACTCTCGAACCGGTGTTGCGATCGAGCTGGTCCATGGCCGCCATCAGTTCATCGACTGTCAGATCACGACCGCCCACCAGCGCACCCCCTGAACCCGCGGGAAGCTTGAATTCCTGGGGATTGATGCCCGCCAGGCCCGCCACACGCTCGCCTAGCGATTCAATTTGCACCATGCGGCCTTGCATCTCGCCCAGCTTGCGCGCCATCGCATCCAGGTTCTCGCGCATGTAGAGTTCCTTGGAGTCGAGTTCGCCTTGTGTCACCAGACGCGCCACAGAACCAAAACCGGGCCAGCCCTGGCGAACACCTTCCAGAAAGACCCAGTGGTAAGCAGCCACCGCGCCCAGCATCATCAAGAGGGATGCGAACGCCCCCATGGCAACCAGTCTGATACCGTTCAGGTGCAACGCCCGACTCTTGGCGAGCCAGGCATCCGTGATAATGATGTGCACGTTTCAAACCTTTCTGACGGTAACGGGTCAGCCCCGAGATACCCCATGCCCGAACACCGATTTCAGACCCAGTTCAGCCTGGAGCAAGCGGCCAGTGCCGCCCCCACGCTGGCCGCATTGCGCGAACGAATCCGCGAATCCCAACAGTGCCTGGAACAGATCCAGCACCTGATTCCGGCTGCACTGCGGCGTCAGGTTCAGGCCGGCCCCATACATGAAACCGAATGGTGTCTGCTGGTCAGCAGCGCCGCCGCCTCAACCAAATTGCGCCAGTTGCTTCCTACCCTGCAGCAGACCCTCACGCACCAAGGTGCGCGCGTCAGCAGTATTCGAATCAAGGTACAGACACCTCAACGCTGAATCGTGCGCAGAGAGTAGCCCTGTCTCGCAACACCGAAACCCGAACACCCTTCAAAATGGTGCCGCTTGTCTGACTCGAACAGACGACCTATCGCTTACAAGGCGAGTGCTCTACCAACTGAGCTAAAGCGGCGGGTATTCAGCTGTTGATTTTACTTGACCCGTTTGAGCGTCGGACGCCCACCACCCTGGTTAGGACCACGGGGTGGCGGTTCATCCGTCGCCGCAGATGTGGCCTCTGCCGTTTGATCACTGGGCACCGCGCGCAGATTGGCCCGCTCGGCGTCTTCGCTTCGAACAGGCGCCAACACCGCTTCCGAAGACGGAAGGCCGGCAAAGCTGCCCGCAGCGGGTGCAGGAAACGCCATGCCTTGTCCATTTTCGCGCGCATAGATCGCAACAACGTGATCGATGGGAACCACGATCTCCCGCGCAACGCCACCAAACCGGGCCTTGAACTCGATGAACTCATTGCCCAAGCGCAACGAGCTGGTCGCGTCGAAACTCACATTGAGGACGATTTCGCCATTCTTCACAAACTCCATCGGTACCCTCACAGACCCATCCACCTGGACGGCGATGTAGGGTGAAAACCCGTTATCGACACACCACTCGTGCAACGCGCGGATGAGGTAAGGACGGGTGGAAGGGCTGTCCTGATCAGGGAGGCTCATGGATGTATGAAGGTCTGTCTCGTCAACAGGCCATGGCGAAAGCCGCCACGACCCATCACTTGCGCATGACCTTTTCAGATGGCGTCAGTGCTTCAATGTAGGCCGGGCGCGAAAAAATCCGTTCGGAGTACTTGAGCAGCGGCGCTGCATTCTTGCTCAGTTCGATGCCATAGAAGTCCAGACGCCAGAGCAACGGCGCGATGGCCACATCGAGCATTGAGAAGTTGTCACCCAGCATGAACTTGTTCTTCAGGAACACTGGCGCGAGCTGGGTCAGGCGGTCACGGATGTGGGCTCGTGCCTTTTCCAGCGCCTTGTCGTTGCCTTTCGTGCTGCGAGATTCCAGCACGGACACATGGGCAAACAGCTCCTTCTCGAAGTTCAGCAAAAACAGCCGCACGCGTGCACGATCCACCGGGTCACCGGGCATCAGCTGGGGGTGGGGGAAGCGCTCATCAATGTACTCGTTGATGATGTTCGATTCGTACAGGATCAGGTCACGCTCAACCAGAATGGGCACCTGGCCATAGGGGTTCATGACGCTGATGTCTTCGGGCTTGTTGTACAGGTCCACATCGCGGATCTCGAAATCCATGCCCTTCTCAAACAGGACAAAGCGGCAGCGGTGGGAATAGGGACAAGTCGTGCCCGAATACAAAACCATCATAGAGGAGTCTCCTTAATGCAAAAACAGTGGCCGACCTGACCGCTCGTGTGCGGCAACAGGCCAACCACTGTGGATTTTCAGGCCATTCGGATCAAACCGGAAGCCCGAAGCGGTGCGTGAGTTACTTAACGTCTTTCCAGAAAGAGGCATTCAGACGCCATGCCACCACGGTGAACAGCGCCAGAAAGAGCATCACCCAGACGCCCAGGCGCACCCGGGTATTTTGGGCTGGTTCGCCCATCCATTGCAGGTAGGCCACCAGATCGCCCACATTCTGATCGTATTCAGCTGCGCTCAAGGTACCCGCTTTGCCCGGCTCCCAACCCTTGAGGACGTCCACTTCGTGACCATGGCTGGTTACCTTTTCCATGACGGGCTTGCGCTCGCCCTGAAGCTCCCAGAGCGGATGGGGCATACCGATGTTCGGAAACACCAGGTTGTTCCAGCCAGTGGGCTTGGTTTCGTCGCGGTAATAGCTGCGCAGCAGGGTGTAGAGGTAGTCCGCACCGGAATAACCAGCACCGGAACGCGAGCGCGCGATCACGGTCAGGTCGGGCGGATTGGCACCGAACCACTCTTTCGCTTGGCGGGGATCGATCGAGGCCTTCATCGTGTCACCGATCTTGTCGGTGGCGAAAGTCAGGTTCTCCGCGATCTGTTTGTCGGTCAGGCCAATGTCGCGCAGCCGGTTGTAGCGCATGAAGGCCGCCGAATGGCAGCTCAGGCAGTAGTTGACAAAGATCTTGGCGCCGTTTTGCAGCGCGGCCACGTCGTTGGTTCGGTTGGGCGCCTTTTCAATTGGCACGCCAAAACCGCCTGCAGCCAGTGCGCTGGTCGAAAGCCCCAGAGCCAGTGCAAAGCCCAGAAGGATTTTTTTCATTTGCTTGATTCTCCGCTTGTGCTGGTGTGTCTCAGTGAGGCTTGAAGTTGATCCGGCTCGGCACCGGCTTGAACTCGCCGAGCCGACTCCACCAGGGCATCAGCAGGAAGAAGCCAAAGTAGAACAGGGTACCGACCTGCGAAACACGCTCACCCACGGGCGACGGCGGCAACACACCCAGGTAGCCCAGGATCAGGAAGTTGATGACGAACACGGCATACAACCACTTGTTCCAGTTCGGGCGGTAGCGGATCGACTTGACGGGGCTGTTGTCCAGCCAAGGCAGGAAGAACAGGATGATCACGGCGCCACCCATGGCGACCACACCCCAGAACTTGGCATCAATGGCCATCATCAGCGCCACGAGCACCACGGCACCACCCACCACAGCGCCCTTCATGATGAGGCTGAGTTTGGCTTTCGCCACGCCCAGCAACGCGCCCAGCAACACACAGGCGATCAGGGCATACATCATTTCACTGGTGATCGCACGCAGCATCGAATAGAACGGCGTGAAGTACCAGACCGGCGCAATGTGCAGCGGCGTCACCAGCGGATCGGCCGGGATGAAGTTGTTGAACTCCAGGAAGTAGCCGCCGAACTCGGGCGCAAAGAACACGATCGCCGAGAACACCATCAGGAACAACGACACGCCAAAGATGTCGTGCACGCTGTAATAGGGGTGGAAGGGAATGCCATCGACCGGATGACCATGGGCGTCTCTCGGCGCGCCGGGGCCCTTGATCTCTACGCCGTCCGGGTTGTTGGAACCCACTTCGTGCAGCGCAATGATGTGCGCCACCACCAAGCCCAGCAGCACCAGCGGCACGGCGATCACGTGGAAGCTGAAGAAGCGGTTGAGCGTGGCATCACCGACCACAAAGTCACCGCGGATCAGCAGAGCCAGATCGGGACCAACAAAAGGGATGGCCGAGAACAGGTTCACGATCACCTGGGCGCCCCAGTAGGACATCTGGCCCCAGGGCAGCAGGTAACCCATGAACGCTTCAGCCATCAGCACCAGGAAGATGGCGCAACCGAACACCCAAACCAGTTCACGTGGCTTGCGGTACGAGCCGTAAATCAGGCCCCGGTACATGTGCAGGTAGACCACGATGAAGAACGCCGATGCGCCCGTGGAGTGCATGTAGCGGATCAACCAGCCCCAGGGCACGTCGCGCATGATGTACTCGACCGAGGCGAACGCGAGGTTGGCATCGGGCTTGTAGTGCATCACCAGGAAGATGCCGGTGACGATCTGGATCACCAGCACCAGCAGGGCCAGCGAGCCAAAGATGTACCACCAGTTGAAGTTTTTTGGTGCGTAGTACTCGGCCATGTGCTCATTGAAGAGCTTGGACAGCGGGAACCGGTTATCGACCCAGTTCAGTGCTTTCTGGCCCAGCGGGGCGTCGGGGGAAATTTCTTTGAATTCAGCCATGGATTGCCTCTGTGGTCGGTTGCCTGCGGGTGCCGGTCAGGCCTTTTCTTCGCCAATCAGCAGCGTCGTGTCTGAAAGGTAGTAGTGGGGCGGCACTTCCAGGTTGTCAGGGGCCGGCTTGTTCTTGAACACGCGACCGGCCACGTCGAAAGTGGAACCATGACAGGCACACAGGAAGCCGCCAACCCAGTCGTCCGGCAGCGATGGCTGCGGGCCGGGCGTGAGCTTGTCGCCGGGCGAGCAGCCCAAGTGGGTGCAGATGCCGACACCGACAAAGACCTCGGGCTTGATCGAGCGGTGACGGTTCAGCGCGTACGCGGGTGTCGGAACCGACTTGCGCTCGGAATTGGGATCGGCCAGCTGCGGCTCGATTTTCTCCAGATCGGCCAGCTGCTTTTCGCTGCGACGCATGATCCAGACCGGCTTGCCGCGCCATTCGGCCACCATCTTGGTGCCGGGCGCCAGGCCGGAAATATCCACTTCAACAGCCGCCCCTGCCGCCTTGGCTCGTTCGGAAGGCTGAAACGTGCTCACAAAAGGAACGGCGACGGCAGCTGCTCCCACACCACCCATGGCGCAGGATGTGATCAGCCACGTGCGGCGGCTGTTGTCCACAGTCGCATCAACGGTTGCTTCACTCATGAGGATCTTTCAATGACGGTTCGTGACGGAAATACTAGGGGCAACCCTGCATTGTACCGGAGCGTAACAAGGCCATTTTTGGCTGCCCAAGGCACTTCGCGCCGTATTGTGGCTTCGCGCCGGAACCCGGCTGTTGACCTGAGTCAGTGGTTGGAATTGAAGGACCAGCACTTAAGCGCCCCATGGGAAAATGATTTCGCTGGCACAGGAAGTGGCCAGGCTGTTGTTCAACCATCTTCAGAGGTATCGGCATGGGCATGATGCAGGAATTCAAGGAGTTTGCCGTCAAAGGCAACGTGATCGACTTGGCGGTCGGCGTGATCATTGGTGGCGCGTTTGGCAAGATCGTCGGCTCCCTGGTGGAAGACGTGATCATGCCCATCGTGGGGTCCATCTTCGGCAAACTGGATTTCACAAATCTCTACGTCGCCTTGGGCACGGTGCCTGAAGGGACAGCACCCACACTGGCTGCGCTCAAGGAGGCGGGCGTGCCTACCCTGGCCTATGGAAACTTCATCACCGTCGCCATCAACTTCTTGATTCTTGCGTTCATCATTTTCGTGATGGTCAAACAGATCAACCGTTTGAAGCGTGACGAACCAGCTGCGCCAGCAGCACCTGCACCCACCCCCGAAGAGGTGGTGTTGCTGCGCGAGATCCGCGACAGCCTGCGCAAGTAAACGTCCGCGGGGAAACACAAAAGAGAGAAGCCGCGTCAACGCGGCTTCTCTCTTTTTTTATATAGAACTTGATGCAGTCATCTGCAGCGCGGCGTCGATCGCTGCCAACAGGCTGGCGGCACTCGCACGCCCGGTTCCGGCCAAGTCGAAGGCCGTACCGTGGTCGGGACTGGTGCGCACAAACGGCAGTCCCAAAGTGGTGTTCACACCGTGCTCCAGCCCCAGCAGCTTCACCGGAATGAGTCCCTGGTCGTGGTACATGGCCACCACCACATCAAAACCGCCCTGACGGGCCCGCATGAACACCGTGTCGGGTGCATGCGGCCCGCTGACCAGCATTCCTTCTTTCACCGCTTGTTGCACGGCCGGCGCGATGATGTCAAGCTCTTCCCCCCCAAACAGCCCGCCTTCACCTGCGTGCGGGTTGAGCCCCGCCACGGCGATGCGCGCCAGCGGCAGGCCGCACAGGCGAAAATGCGCGTGGGTGATCCTCAGCGTCTGCAAGATGCGCTCCACCGTCACCGCCTCCAGCGCCTGCCGCAGCGAAACATGGATGCTCACGAGCACCGTGCGCAGCCCGGGGCAACTCAGCATCATGCGCACCGGCAAGGCGTCAACGGACACACCTTGGTGCGCGGCAGCCAGCGCCTGAAGGAACTCTGTGTGGCCCGGGTGCGAGACCCCAGCCGCGGCCAGCGCCTCCTTGTGGATGGGTGCGGTCACCACCGCCCTGGCCGCCCCCTTGAGCGCCGCTTCGGCCGCAAACCGGATGCAATCAGCCGCCGCCCTGCCCGCCAGCGCGTCTATCCGCCCCCAGGCTACAGGCTGCTGCAACTTGCAGGCCTGAATGATAGACACATGACCCTCAGTCATTTCACCCCAGTGTGAGAGGTCGGGAATTTGAACAAAACCCAGCGTCGCACGATCATCATTCGCATCGGTTGCCAGTGCCGCGCGTTCCAGCGTCGCCATGTCGCCCACCACCACCAGTTGGCGCCGCAGCTCTGGCCGTTCGCGCAAAGCTTTTGCAATGATTTCGGGTCCAATGCCCGCGGGATCACCCATGGTCACCAACACAGGGATGTGCGGTGCGGTTGACACT
The DNA here is from genome assembly GCF_013387465.1 of Hydrogenophaga aromaticivorans. GTDB lineage: Bacteria > Pseudomonadota > Gammaproteobacteria > Burkholderiales > Burkholderiaceae_C > Hydrogenophaga > Hydrogenophaga aromaticivorans. Next base: position 52,082 of record NZ_VYGV01000003.1, read on the forward strand.
TGCTCTGATGAATTCATACCGCCACCCAGGCTCAGGCCGGATTGGGAATGTCGATAAAGACGTGTTGCAAACCCAGCTCTGCGGCCACATGGCCTGCCACTGCCGGTGCGCCGTAACGTTCGGAGGCATGGTGCCCGCAGGCGATATAAGCCACGCCGCATTCCCGGGCATAGTGGGCTTGTGGTTCTGAGATTTCGCCGGTGATGAACACGTCGGCACCTGCCGCAATGGCGGATTCGAAATACCCTTGAGCACCGCCAGTGCACAGGGCGATCCGTTCAATGGGTCGGTCCGGCTCGGCCACCATGGTCACCGGCCGACCCAGCACCTGGGCGACATGCTCAGCCAGCGCGGACGCAGAAGCCATGGCGTGCCGGCCCAGGAAGCCCAGAGACTGCTCACCAAACCGGCTTTCGGGGCCCTCGTGCAGTTCAATGCCCAATTGCCGGGCCAACTGCGCATTGTTGCCCAGCACGGGGTGGGCATCGAGCGGCAAATGGTAGGCGAACAGGTTGATATCGTGCGTCAGCAAGCGAGCCAGGCGTTGCTTCATCCATCCGGTGACCCGCCCATCCTGCCCCCGCCAGAAAAGACCATGGTGGACCAGGATGGCATCGGCGTTTTCCGCGATGGCGGCATCGATCAAAGCCAGGCTCGCGGTGACACCGGAAACCAGCTTCCTCACTTCGCCTCGCCCCTCCACCTGCAGTCCATTGGGTCCATGGTCGCGAAACAATGCGGGCTGCAACAGCCCGTCAAAGGACGACAGCAGGGTCGTGCGAGTGACGTGAGATTCTGGGGAGTTCATGAGCAGGGGGTCAACAAAGGCACCTGTCTGGCAAACGCACGATACGTCTGCCAAGTACGGGCCTTATTCTGACAGCCCCTGTGTCAAGCGGCGCCCTGACGCGGGCCCACTCGGGAACGGGACGCTCAGCGCTGGGCGCCTTGAGCCCGCTCGGATTCAGCCATCTTTCGCATGAAAAAGCGGTAGAACCAGATCGCCATACCGATCATGAAAAGGATGCCGGCAATGCTGAACAGGCCGTAGTCGGTTGAAAAAAGATCCGCCATGGCTTTCATTGGGTACTCCATTCCTTGCTTGATAGACCTTCATTGCAACCGGTGTGGGCATCACCCGCATTGACGTGCATCAAGCGGGTTGAACTCTGAACACAAGATGCCATATGCAGCACAATGAGGTCAAGCGGCATGACTCACTCCCCAGTGGCCGCAACCCTAGACCTGAACTTCCTGATCCGACATGAAACGACTCTGGCTGGTTTTTGCCCAATCCGTGACCGTGTTGCTGGCAGCTCTTTTTGTAGTCGCCACGCTGAAGCCCGAGTGGCTAAACCGCAAACCCACATTCGCCTCGGTGGTCCCTGTGCTGGAAGCCCCCGCACCGAGAAATGCCCTGCCAGCGACCAACAGTTTCAGCGCTGCCGCACGCGCCGCCTCTCCTGCGGTGGTCAGCATCAACACCAGCAAAGCCGCCGAAGCCGGGAGCCAGAATGCGGACCCCTGGTTCCGCTTCTTTTTCGGTGAACAGGGGAAGGCGCAGCCCCAGGCGGGTCTGGGTTCCGGAGTGATTGTCAGCCCAGCGGGTTACATCCTCACGAACAACCATGTGATCGAAGAAGCCGACCAGATCGAGGTCATCCTCAACGATGGTCGCAAAAGTGCAGCTCAAGTGATCGGGACCGATCCGGAAACCGATCTGGCGATTCTGAAGGTCGACCTGAAGGATCTGCCCGTGATCACGCTGGGCGATTCCGATGCCCTTGCCATCGGCGATCAGGTGTTGGCCATCGGCAACCCATTTGGTGTGGGGCAGACCGTGACCAGCGGCATTGTCAGCGCACTCGGACGCACGCAGCTCGGCATCAACACTTTTGAGAACTTCATCCAGACCGATGCGGCCATCAACCCAGGCAACTCGGGTGGCGCACTGGTGGACACCAATGGCCACCTGATGGGAATCAATACCGCCATCTACTCGCGCTCGGGTGGCTCCATGGGCATCGGTTTTGCCATCCCGACGTCGACCGCGCGCAGCGTGCTGGACGCCATCGTGCGCGACGGTCAGGTCACTCGCGGCTGGATCGGCGTGGAGCCTCAGGACCTGACGCCAGAACTGGCCGAGAGCTTTGGTTTGGCGTCGGGCACGGGCGTCATCATCACCGGCGTTCTGCAGAATGGACCGGCTGCACAGGCTGGCATCCGGCCTGGGGACGTGATCGTGGGTGTGGCGGGTCGCAATGTCACCAATGTGGCGCAGCTGTTGTCTGCCGTTGCCGCGCTTCAGCCTGGCACACCGGCCACACTGGATGTCGTGCGCAAGGACGGCAAAAGCAGCGTTGACATCACCCCTGGAAAGCGCACCCCACCACCCCGACAGGTCGAGTGAATTCCAAGATTTGCACTGACCTCACCGATCAGACCGGGCCACCAAACAGAAAATCAACTCACTTTGCGGGTGCGTCTTCGGCTGGCGCTTCAGGCGCAGCGGTGTTCTTGATGAACCACTGCGCGCCCCAGATGCCCACTTCATACAGCAGGCACATGGGCACCGCCAGAGCGAGTTGTGAAATGACATCGGGCGGGGTCACCACCGCGGCGATGACAAACGCGACGACGATGAAATAGCCGCGGAACTCCTTGAGTTTCTGCACCGTCACCATGTTTGTCTTCACCAGCAACACCACCACGATGGGTACCTGGAACGCCAGACCGAAGGCCAGGTAAAGCGACAGAATGGCTTCCACGTACGACGCAATGTCGGGTGTGGCCGCGACGCTGGCGGGGGTGAACTGCTGGATGAAGCCAAACATCTTGTCGAGCACGAACAACTGCACAAAGGCAATGCCCACGTAGGCCAGCAGGCTGCCCAGCACGATCAGTGGGATCGCAAAGCGCTTTTCATGGCTGTAAAGGCCCGGAGCCACAAAGGCCCAGATCTGGTACATCCACCACGGCAACGACAGCAGGAGTGCCGCCATGGCCAGCACCTTGATGGGCACGAAAAACGGAGAAAACACGCCCACTGCGATCAGCTTGGCACCCGGTGGCATGTGGGCCCTGATCGGCGTCGCGATCAGGTCGATCAGCCCACTGGGGCCCGGCCAGAAGGCCAGCAGAGCCATGCAGATGGCCAATCCCACAATGCCGTAGAGCAGCCGATCACGCAGCTCCATCAGGTGCTGGACAAAAGGCTGCTCGGAACCGGCGAGTTCGTCGGTGGAATCTTTGGGGTCGGACATCAACGGGGAGCGGTAGTGGAGCGAGGACGGAAACGCGCCACGCGCGCGGCTCCCGACTGGGTGCGGGTACGGATGCCCGTGCGGGCCTTGTACCACTGGGGCATGGCTTTCTGCTTGATGCGCCAGTTCTTCTTGGGGTGCTTGTAAGCCGGGTGCAGGTCGGAGCCGATGGAGCCCAGCGCATCGTCGTAAGAGGCCGCGCCATCCAGGCCGGCGGTGGCTTCGGACCACGATTTCTCGAAATCACCGGCACCCGTCTGCACCGACGATTCGACATCACGAGCAGCGCTCTCGACCGACTCCTTCATCTTCTTGAGCTCTTCGAGTTCCATCGAACGGCTCACCTCGGCCTTCACGTCCGAGACGTAACGCTGGGCCTTGCCCAGCAAGGCGCCCACGGTGCGCGCCACGCGGGGCAACTTTTCAGGACCGATGACGATCAGCGCCACCGCCCCGATGAGGGCGAGCTTGGAAATGCCCAGATCAATCATGTGTCGGCCATCCGGAAATCAAGGCTGGCGCGGGTATACCCCGCACCGAGGTCACAGCGGTTCAGAGAACAACCGCGGGTGTCACAACTTCAGCTTTTTTGCTTGGCTTCGACGTCGATGGTGTTCTTGTCGGTCCGTGTGTCTTGCGTCACCTGGCCGGGAGGCGTCGGGGCGGCGTCGTTCGCGCTCTGGCCGCCCTCTTTTATGCCGTCTTTGAATCCCTTGACGGCACCACCCAAGTCCGAGCCAATGTTTTTGAGCTTCTTTGTCCCAAACACCATCACGACGATCAGCAGCACGATCAGCCAGTGCCAAATCGAGAAGGAACCCATAATTTTCTCCAGATATAGAAATAGAGCGTTGGACGCTGTGGGTGGGATTCTAAGCCCGGGTCAGAGTTCAGAAGTCCTTCAAAGGGAATTCCCGCGCCTCCGCCAAATACCCTCCCCGGCCGTTGTCAGCCCCGCAGCCAAGGACGTGGTCCGCCCATGATGTGCACATGCAGATGCCGCACTTCCTGTCCACCTTCGGTACCGGTGTTGCACACCATGCGGAATCCGCCATCGGGATACGGATTGCACCCCTGTTCCAGAGCGAGTTTCGGTGCGAGCACCATCATGCGCCCCATCAGGCGCTCGTGCTCGGGTGTGAGCTGGGCCATCGAAGCGATGTGCGTTTTGGGCACCATCAGAAAATGAACCGGCGCCCAAGGATGGATGTCATGGAAAACGAACAGGTCCTCGTCTTCGTACACCTTCTTCGAGGGGATCTGGCCAGCGATGATCTTGCAGAAAATGCAGTCCGGGTCGTGCGTGCTCATGGGTAGGAATGATCAGTCGGGCAGGGATTGGCTGGCGTTCATGCGCACCATGCCCTTGACGATGCGGTAGAGAAACCAGATGGAAATGATGGCCCAGGCGATCGCACCAGGCAGGTACAACAACAGAAACAGCGGGAACGTCACCACGTAGAGCACGCCAGCCCAGATCACGGTGCGGATGCGCCATGAGAAATGGCTGGCCTGCCAGGTGCCTTCGGCGTCGGACTTCTTCACCAGATCGATGATCAACGCAACGATCAGCAGTCCAGCGCCCACTTGCGCTCCAGGAATGACCGCGGCCACAGCCACGATCAGATGCAGCAGGTAGCTGACCCAGCCGATCGTCTTGAGCGCCTCGGCTTTTTCGCTGTCGACAGTTTTGACGTCGATGAAGTCGCTCATGTTGGACCTTTCAGGATTTGGACTCGGCTTCGCGCGCCACCGCCTTGCGCAGCGCTTTCTCTTCCAGGCCACTCAGGCCCTCGCGCCGCGAGAGCTCGTCCACCACGTCCGCGGGCGTCTTGCCGTAATGCGCCAAGGCGATCATGCAGTGAAACCAGAGATCGGCCACTTCATTGACCAGCTTCTGACCGTCACCACCCTGGTCGCAGTCCTTGGCAGCCATCACGGTTTCGGTGGCCTCTTCGCCGATCTTCTTCAGGAAGGCATCAGGACCTTTGTGCAGCAGGCGCGCGACGTAGCTCTTTTCGGGATCACCGCCATTCGCTGGTTTGCGGCTTTCAATCACGGCGGCCAGGCGCGCCAAGGCATCGGTGGAAGACATGGGGATCATTTGTAAATGGATTCGGGATCTTTGAGCACCGGATCGACCGCGTGCCATTGCCCGTTTTCATGGCGTTGGTAGAAGCAGCTGTGGCGCCCGGTGTGGCAGGCGATGCCCGGCTCATGGCCGAGTTGCGTGACCTTGAGCAGCACCACGTCGTTGTCGCAGTCGAGGCGGATGTCGTGCACCGTCTGCACATGGCCCGACTCTTCGCCTTTGAACCAGAGCTTGTTGCGTGAGCGGCTGAAATACACCGCGCGGCCGAGTTCGGCCGTTTTCTGCAACGCTTCGCGGTTCATCCAGGCGAACATCAGCACATCGCCGCTGGTCGCTTCCTGCGCGATCACCGGGACCAGCCCCTGGGCATCCCATTTCACTTCGTCCAACCATTTCATAGCGGGAATCTACCATGTGTGCGGCACCCGACAGAGGCGCAGGCCGAATGCCGGTAGGATGGTTTTTCTCAACACCTGTTCCATTCCGGGGCCGGGTTCACCCACAGGACACCGATATGAAGATCCGAACGCTCATCCTCATCCTGTTCATTCTGCTGATCGCCGGCTTCGTGGCCCTCAATGTCGAACAGATTCTGCAACCCACGGCGCTCAACTTCGGATTCACCCAGGTGCAGGCCCCACTGGGACTGGTGCTGCTGGGCATGCTGACCTTGGTGTTGGTGGTTTTTCTGCTCGCGCTGGTTTATTACCAGACGGTCCATCTCATGGAAGTGCGACGCATCACCCGCGAGGCAACCGAACAGCGCCATCTGGCCGACAAGGCCGAAGCGTCCCGTTTCACCGAACTGCGCCAGTACTTGCAAACCGAAATGCAGGCCGCGGCCGCGCGCGAACTGGAATTGTCGGAGAAAGTGCAGCAGAAGATGGAGCAATCACAGGCTGTGCTGACCCGGGTCATCGAACAATCCGGTAACGGTCTGGAGGCGAGCATCGGCGAACTGGAAGACCGGATGGAACGGCAGTGGCAGAACACCCCCCCGCGCCACACATGAATCGCTTGCGCTCAGATCCGCACCGGTATGCCGCGCTCGGCCATGCGCGCTTTGGCCTGGGCCACGGTGTATTCACCGTAATGGAAGATGCTGGCGGCCAGCACGGCGTCCGCCCCGCCCTGCTGCACGCCATCGGCCAGGTGGTCGAGGTTGCCCACGCCGCCCGAGGCGATCACCGGCACATTCACCGCATCGGCCACGGCCCGGGTGAGCGCCAGGTCAAACCCCGATTTGGTGCCGTCGCGGTCCATGCTGGTGAGCAGGATTTCACCGGCGCCGAAATCGGCCATCTGTTTCGCCCAGGCAATGGCGTCCAGCCCGGTGTTCTTGCGGCCGCCGTGGCTGTAGACGTCCCAGCCCTCCCCGCGAGCAGCCAGATCGTCGCCGTGGCGGCGCTTGGCGTCGATGGCGACCACGATGCACTGCGCACCGTATTTGTCTGACGCGTCGCGGATCACCTGCGGGTTGGCAATCGCCGCCGAGTTGAAACTGGTCTTGTCCGCGCCCGCGTTGAGCAGGCGGCGCACGTCTTCCACGGTGCGCACACCGCCACCCACAGTCAGCGGGATGAACACCTGCGAGGCCACGGCTTCGATGATGTGCAGGATCAGGTCGCGCCCGTCGCTGGTGGCGGTGATGTCGAGGAACGTGAGTTCGTCGGCGCCCTGCTCGTTGTAACGCGCCGCGATCTCCACCGGGTCGCCGGCATCGCGCAGCTCGACGAAATTGACGCCCTTGACCACGCGGCCACCGGTCACGTCCAGGCAGGGGATGATGCGTTTGGCGAGCATGCTCAGCCGTTCAACTCGTCAGCAAGATTCTGCGCGGCTTCGAAATCGAGGTCGCCGCTGTATATGGAGCGGCCACAGATCACCCCCTCGACGCCCTCGTCCTCGACGTCGCAGAGTTTGCGGATGTCTTCCAGGTTGGACAGCCCCCCCGAGGCGATCACGGGAATGGACAACGCCTGCGCCAGCTTGACGGTGGCTTCGATGTTGATGCCCGAAAGCATGCCGTCGCGGCCGATGTCGGTGTAGATGATGGATTCGACACCGTAGTCTTCGAACTTCTTGCCCAAGTCCACCACTTCGTGGCCGGTGAGCTTGCTCCAGCCATCGGTGGCGACCTTGCCGTCCTTGGCGTCCAGGCCCACGATGATGTGGCCGCCGAAGGCGGTGCAGGCGTCCTGCAGGAACCCTGGGTTCTTCACCGCGGCGGTACCGATGATCACGTAGCGCAGGCCGGCGTCAAGGTAGCGCTCGATGGTGTCGAGATCGCGGATGCCGCCGCCCAATTGCACGTCCACCTCCGAGCCGATGCTCTTGAGGATGGCGCGGATGGCCTGCTCGTTTTTCGGTTTGCCGGCAAATGCCCCGTTGAGGTCCACCAGGTGCACGCGGCGCGCACCTTTGTCGACCCAGCCCCGCGCCACGGCGGCCGGGTCTTCGCCGAACACGGTGGTCTGGTCCATGTCGCCCTGCTTGAGGCGAACGCACTGGCCGTCTTTGAGATCAATGGCGGGAATCAGCAACATGATGGTGTCAATACAAGCGGAAGGACTCAGGGATTCCAGTGGAGGAAGTTGCGGTAGAGCGCCAGCCCCTGATCGGCGCTCTTTTCGGGGTGAAACTGGGTCGCAAAGATATTGTCGCGGGCGATCGCCGCAGCGAACCGTCCGCCGTAGTCGGCCTCACCCACACAATGCTGCAGACTGGCCGGGTGCGCGTAGTAGCTGTGCACAAAATAGAAGTAGGCGCCGTCATTGATGCCGGCCCACAGCGGATGTGCCGTACCGCGTCCCAGATCGTGGAACACCTGGTTCCAGCCCATCTGCGGCACCTTGAACCGGCTGCCGTCGGCCTGCAGGCGACCTTCGAGGCGGAAACGCACCACTTCGCCCGGAATCAGGCCCAGGCCATCGGTCGGACCTTCTTCGCTGCGGTCGAGCAACATCTGCATGCCCACGCAGACACCAAAGAGCGGCTTGTTCGCCGCTGCGTGCAACACGGCCTCTTTCAGACCGGAAGCCGCCAGTTCGTTCATGCAGTCGGCCATGTGGCCCTGCCCGGGCAGCACCACGCGCTCGGCGTCGAAGACCGCCTGGGGATCGGAGGTGACGAGCACATCCAGACCGCTGCCCGCGGCCACATGCACCACGGCCTGCGACACGGAGCGCAGATTGCCGCTGCCGTAGTCCACCACGGCGACTGTCTTGGATTTCATCGGAACTGGGGCGAAGAAAAACTCAGAGCGAGCCTTTGGTCGAGGGAATCACATCGCCCAGGCGCGCATCGCGCTCCAGCGCCATGCGCAGCGCGCGGGCAAAAGCCTTGAACACGGTCTCGGCCTGGTGGTGGGCGTTCTCGCCGTGCAGGTTGTCGATGTGCAGCGTCACGCCGGCGTGGTTGACGAAACCCTGGAAAAACTCGAAGGCCAACTGGGTGTCGAAGCCTCCGACCATGCCGCTCTTGAACGGCACGCGCATGTGCAGGCCGGGACGGCCCGAGAAATCGACCACCACGCGCGACAGCGCTTCGTCGAGCGGCACATAGGCGTGGCCGTAGCGGCGGATGCCTTTTTTGTCGCCCACGGCCTTGGCAAAGGCCTGACCGAGCGTGATGCCCACGTCTTCCACCGTGTGATGGCCGTCGATGTGCAGGTCGCCCTGGGCCTGGATGTCCAGATCGATCAGCCCGTGGCGGGCAATCTGGTCGAGCATGTGATCGAAGAACCCGATGCCGGTGGACAGCTTGGATGCACCCGAACCGTCGAGGTTGATGCGCACGCTGATCTGCGTTTCCGCGGTGTTGCGCTGGACCTCGGCCACTCGGTCGGCGGCAGCGGCAGGGGAAACGGAGGACATGACGGTCATAGGGTTTGTTGCAGGGCGCTGATCAGCAACGCGGTCTCGGCGGGAGTACCCACCGTGAGGCGCAGGCAGTTGGCCAGCGATGGGTGCATTTTAGAAACATTCTTGACCAGAATGCCGCGCGCCTTCAGACCGTCGAAGCAGCGTTGTGCATCGGGCACACGCGCCAGCACCATGTTGGCGTCGCTGGGGAACGGCGTCACGCCCGGCATCCGGCCCAGCGCATCGATCAGCACCGCCCGCTGCTCGCGGATCTGCGCGGCTTGTTGCGCGAACACGTCGGCGTGCTCCAGCGCAAACAGCGCGCATTCGGCATTGAGCACGCTCACGTTGTAGGGCGGGCGCAGCTTGTCCACCTCGTGCACCAGCGTCTGAGGCCCGAGCATGTAGCCCAGGCGCACACCGGCGAGACCGAACTTGGAGAGCGTGCGCATGAGCAGCACGTTGGCGTTCGCCACCGGGTTGGCGCGGATCTCGTCGAGCCAGCTGCGGCTGGAGAAGGGCTGGTAGGCCTCGTCCATCACCACCAGACCGCCGAACGTGGCGGCCTCGGCGATCAGGCGGCGGATGACACCTGCGTCCCAGAGGTTGGCGGTGGGGTTGTTCGGGTAGGCAATGTAGGTGATGGCGGGCTGGTGCTCTCGCATGGCGGCCAGCATGGCGGCCTCGTCGAGCTCGAAGTCGGCCGTGAGCGGCACGCCGTGGAAAGCCAGGCCCTGCAGCTGCGCGCCCATGGCGTACATGACGAAACCGGGCATGGGCGACAGGACGGACGCACCGGGCACGTCGCAGGCCATGGCCAGCAGAGAGATCAGCTCGTCCGAGCCGTTGCCCAGCATCAGGCCACAGCCTTCGGGCAGGTCCACGTAGCGCGCCAGCGCCTGCTTCAGCTCGTCGATGCGGCCACCGGGATAGCGGTTGATCGCCACAGCACCCAAGCGCTCGCCGAGTTTCTGCTGCAGTTCGGGGGAGAGTGAAAACGGGTTCTCCATCGCATCCAGCTTGACCATGCCAGCCGACTCCTGGATGGCGTAGGCGTGCATGGACTGGATGTCCTGGCGGATGAAGCGCAGCGGGTTCGGAGTGTTCATGGCGTTCATTTCGCGACTCGCATGGGAGGAACATCGTTCAGACGCATCTCCGCAGCACGGGCATGCGCCTGCAGGCCTTCGCCATAGGCCAGCTCGGCGGCGATGGTGCCCAGCGTTTGTGCGCCAGCGGCGCTGACCTCGATCAGGCTGCTGCGTTTCTGGAAGTCGTACACACCCAGCGGGGAGGAAAAACGGGCCGTGCCGCTGGTGGGCAGCACGTGGTTGGGGCCGGCGCAGTAGTCACCCAGGCTCTCGCTGGTGTAGGCCCCCAGGAAGATGGCGCCCGCGTGCTTGAGCAGCGGTTCCCAGCGATGCGGCTCGGCGCTCGACACCTCCAGGTGCTCGGGCGCGATGCGGTTGCTGATGGCGCAGGCCTCCTCCATGTTGCGCGTCTGGATCAGCGCGCCGCGGTCGTTCAGGCTCCTGGCGATGATGGCTGCGCGCGGCATGGTGGGCAGCAGGCGGTCGATGGCGGCCTGCACGGCTTCGATGTAGGCCGCGTCCGGACACAGCAGGATGCTCTGCGCCAGCTCATCGTGTTCTGCCTGAGAGAACAGGTCCATGGCCACCCACTCGGCCGGTGTGCTGCCATCGGCCAGCACCAGGATTTCGCTCGGTCCGGCGATCATGTCGATGCCCACGGTGCCGAATACCCGCTTCTTGGCACTGGCCACGTAGGCGTTACCCGGGCCGGTGATCTTGTCGACTTTGGGCACGGTGGCCGTGCCGTAGGCCAGCGCGGCCACGGCCTGCGCGCCGCCGATGGTGAACGCGCGCGTGACGCCGGCCACGTAGGCGGCGGCGAGCACCAGCGGGTTCTTCTCGCCGCGCGGCGTGGGCACCACCATGATGATCTCGGCCACACCCGCCACGTGGGCCGGAATGGCGTTCATCAACACGCTGGACGGGTAGGCCGCCTTGCCACCGGGCACGTAGATACCCACGCGGTCCAGCGGCGTGACCTTCTGGCCCAACAGCGTGCCGTCTTCGTCGCGGTAACTCCAGCTCTCGCCGCTGGCCTTCTTCTGCGCCTCGTGGTAACTGCGCACCCGGCGTGCGGCGGATTCCAGCGCGTTGCGCTGGGCGGTGGGCAGGCCGTCGAAAGCGGCTTTGAGCTCGGACTGGGTCAGCTCCAGCGTCTTCAGGCTGTCCACGCTCAGGCCGTCAAAGCGCTCCGTGTACGCCAGCACCGCCGTATCGCCGCGTTGCTGCACATCGGCCAGGATGTCGGCCACGCGCTGCTCGATCGCGCTGTCCGTGTCCGCCGACCAATGCAGCCGGGCCGCAAACTGGGCCTCGAAATCGGCCGAGGTGGTGGACAGACGGAGGGGCGCGGCGGTGGGGCTCATGACAGAACGGCGTTCTTTGGAATGGCGTTGGAGAATGCGTCGAGGATGGGGCGGATGGCGGCCTGCTTGAGCTTGAGCGCGGCCTGGTTGACTACCAGGCGCGAGCTGATGTCCATGATGCGTTCGACCTCGACCAGCTGGTTGGCCTTGAGCGTGTTGCCGGTGGACACCAGATCGACGATGGCATCGGCCAGGCCGGTGAGCGGCGCGAGTTCCATGCTGCCGTAGAGCTTGATCAGGTCCACGTGCACGCCCTTGCTGGCGAAGAACTCGCGCGCGATCGTGGTGTACTTGGTGGCCACCTTCAGGCGTGAGCCCTGGCGCATGGCCGAGGCGTAGTCAAAGTCGTTGCGCACCGCCACGCTCATGCGACATTTGGCGATCTGCAGATCCAGCGGCTGGTACAGGCCCTGGCCGCCGTGTTCGATCAGTGTGTCCTTGCCGGTCACGCCCAGATCGGCGCCGCCGTACTCGACGTAGGTGGGCACGTCCGTGGCCCGCACCAGCACCACGCGCACACCGGGCTGGTTGGTCGGCAGGATCAGCTTGCGCGACTTTTCTGGGTCTTCGAGCACCTCGATACCCGCAGCAGCGAGCAGCGGCAGGGTTTCGTCAAAGATGCGGCCTTTGGACAGGGCTAAGGTAATCAAAACTTCACTCCAACAGACGTGACCCCGCCAACCCAGAACACCGCGGGACTGGCTTTGCCAGACCGCAGGTGTTGCCCCCTTGAGGGGGTCGCGCGAAGCGCGGCGGGGGTGGATTTCATTTGATGCGCTCGATGTCTGCGCCAATGCCGCGCAGCTTGGCTTCCATCTGGTCGTAGCCACGGTCCAGGTGGTAGATGCGGTCAACGATGGTCTCGCCCTCGGCCACCAGACCGGCAATCACCAGACTGGCGGAGGCACGCAGGTCGGTCGCCATGACGATGGCGCCTGACAGCTTGTCGGTGCCTTCAACCACCGCCACCTTGCCATCGGTCTGGATCTTCGCACCCAGGCGCACCAGTTCGTTGACGTGCATGAAGCGGTTTTCAAAGATCGTTTCGGTCACCTTGCTGGAACCGGTGGCGATGCAGTTGAGCGCCATGAACTGGGCCTGCATGTCGGTCGGGAAACCCGGGTATTCGGTGGTGCGGAAGCTCTGCGCTTTCAGGCGGCCCGAGGCGCGAACGCGGATGAAGTCGTCACCGGCCTCGATTTCGGCGCCCGCGTCGTGCAGCTTGTCGATCACCGCGTCCAGGTGTTCGGCCCGCGCGTGGCGCAGGATCACGTCACCGCCCGTGGCGGCCACCGCACACAAAAAGGTGCCAGCCTCGATGCGGTCGGCTACCACCTGGTGGGTGCAGCCGCGCAGACAGTCGACACCCTGGATGTGGATGCGGCTGGTGCCGTGGCCTTCAATCTTGGCACCCATGGCGATCAGCATCTCGGCCAGATCGGTGATCTCGGGCTCCTGGGCGGCGTTCTCCAGCAGGGTTTCGCCCTCGGCCAGCGCAGCGGCCATGAGGAAGTTTTCGGTGCCGGTCACGGTGATCATGTCGGTGGCGATGCGCGCACCGTGCAGGCGCGTCTTGCCCGCCGGCAGCTGCGCCACCATGTAGCCGTGTTCGACCAGGATCTCGGCGCCCATGGCCTGCATGCCCTTGATGTGCTGGTCCACAGGGCGCGAGCCGATGGCGCAGCCACCCGGCAGCGACACGCGGGCGCGACCAAAACGCGCCAGCAGCGGACCCAGCACCAGCACCGAAGCGCGCATGGTCTTGACCAGCTCATAGGGCGCTTCGGGCTTCAGCGAATCGGGCGCCTGGAAACTCATGCCACCGCGCTCGCCGTGCGTTTCGGACTGAACACCCATGTTGTCCAGCAGCAGCCGCATGGTGGCCACATCGCGCAGACGCGGCACGTTGGTCAGCGTCACCGGCTCGGCGGTGAGCAAGGTGGCACACAGCTCGGGCAGGGCCGCGTTCTTGGCGCCGGATATGGTTACTTCGCCATTGAGGGGGCGCCCACCGGTGATGCGCAGTTTGTCCATGGGGGAGATGTCTTTCAGTTAGTACCGGACAGCAACCACTGCACCGCGCGGGTCCAGGTCACCACAGAACCGGCTTCGCCGGGCTGCAGGTGCGCCCCCTGGGGGGTGACGCGAAGCGGTGCGGGGGGAGTCATTTCGCCGCCCATTCGGCGGGGGTGTAGGTCTTCATCGACAGCGCGTGCACTTCATCGCTCTGGATGCGCTCGCCCAGCGTGGCGTAGACCCGCTTGTGCCGGGCAATGGCGCGCATGCCCTCGAAAGCGGGGGACACGATCACGGCCGCCCAGTGGCGGCCATCGCCGGTGACTTCAAGGTGCTCGCAGGGCAGGCCCGCGGCGATCAGTTGTTGCAGTTGGTCAGCGGTCATGGCATTCGATGGAATCAGTGGCGGATTTTGTAGCCGATGCGCAGCAGGTGCAGCGCCACGGCACTGACCAGAACAAACGCACTCCCAACCAGACCCAGACTCAACCAGGGCGAGACGTCGCTGACGCCAAAGAACCCATATCGGAAGCCGTCAATCATGTAGAAAAACGGGTTGAGGTGGCTCACGGTTTGCCAGAAATCCGGCAGGGAATGGATGGAGTAGAACACGCCCGAGAGGAAGGTCATGGGCACGATGATGAAGTTCTGGAACGCGGCCATCTGATCGAACTTTTCCGCCCACAGGCCGGCAATCAGCCCCAGCGCTCCCAACAGGCCAGCCCCCAGGAATGCAAAAACGAGTATCCACAGCGGCTCCGCGAGGGTGGGCCGGGCAAACCACCAGGTCGCCAGCATCACTCCCGCTCCCACGGCCAGGCCGCGCGCCACGGACGAGCCCACATAGGCCACGAACCAGGCGCGGTGCGACAGTGGCGTGAGCTGCAAAAACACCAGATTGCCCATGACCTTGCTCTGGATCAACGAGCTGCTGCTGTTGGCGAACGCGTTCTGCAGCACGCTCATCATCACCAGACCGGGCAACAGGAACGCGGTGTAGCTGACCGACTCGTAGACCTGAACGCGGTCTTCGAGCACGTGTCCAAAGATCATCATGTACAGGATGGCGGTGATCACGGGGGCGGCCACCGTCTGGAAACCCACCTTCCAGAAGCGCAGGATCTCTTTGTAAAACAGCATTTGCCAGCCGGTCATGGTGAATTCGCCCCCACGCTCGGCATTGACGTGTCCTCGTTCCCTCCCATGGGGGCGGTTTCCGCCTTGGGACGGCCCGGCGGCGAAATCCCTTCCTGCGCACGGTGTGCCGAGTTGCTGCCTTCGATCACCTCAATGAACACGTCCTCCAGATCGGCTTTACGAATCTCGATGTCGTCCACATGCACACCGGCTTCGCGCACGCTGGCCAGAATGCGTTCGACCGCTTGCGCGTCGTTGGCGGGCAGTTGCACCACGCGCCCGGTGACCCGGGCCATCGCCGCGAGATCGTCGGGCAGCGTGTCATCCGTCTTGAAACGCAGCACGTTCGACGCCGCACGCCTGAGCAGTTCGGAGGTGCGGTCCAGCGCCACCACTTCGCCGCGGTTGAGCATGGCGATGCGGTTGCACAGCGCTTCGGCTTCTTCCAGGTAGTGGGTGGTCAGCAGCACCGTGCTGCCTTGTTTGTTGAGCTGGGAAATGAAATGCCACAGGGTCTGGCGCAACTCCACGTCCACGCCTGCGGTGGGCTCGTCAAGCACGATCACCGGCGGCTTGTGCACCAGTGCCTGCGCCACCAGCACACGGCGCTTCATGCCGCCTGAGAGCTGGCGCATGTTGGCGCTGGCTTTGTCGGTCAGGCCCAGGCCCGCAAGCAACTCGTCGATCCAGGCGTCGTTGTGACGAATGCCGAAATACCCGGACTGGAAACGCAGCGCTTCACGCACATTGAAAAAGGGATCAAACACCAGTTCCTGCGGCACCACACCGAGCGCACGGCGCGCAGCCTGGTAGTCGGTTTGAACATCGTGTCCTTTCACCAGCACGCGCCCACCGGTGGCGCTGGCCAGCCCGGCGAGGATGCTGATGAGGGTGGTTTTCCCAGCTCCGTTGGGGCCTAGCAACCCGAAAAATTCACCGGACTGGATATCGAATGACACCGCCTTGAGCGCATGCAGGTCGCCGCGGGAAGAAGGATAGATCTTGGAAACGTTCTGAAATGAGACTGCAGGCATTGCGGGTGCGGGACCACGAGATCACCGGCCCTGACCAGGACATCTGATCACGGCGGGACAGCCTTGTATTTTAAGCCTGCGCGCAACGACGCTGAGGGTACAGGGCCAACAGCCATGCCTTGTCCTCCCCCTGGACTAACCACGCACAGCCGCCAGCAACCTCAGCCGGGCAACAACTCGCTCATGCCGTACAGACCGACGAGATCGCGCAAACGTTGAGGAATGTGAGTGACCTGCAGGGTCTTGCCTTGCGCCAGCATTCGCCGACGGAGCTCCAGCAAAACCGCAACGGCCGATGAGTCACACACCTCCAGCCCGCTCGCATCGATCTGCAAGGTCGGTGCCGTCTGAGTGGCCAGCGCGGTGCCTAGCTGCTCCAGGGTCTGCACCGCCTCATTGAGGGTCAGCTGCTGCGGCAACCGGGCCGCAGCAGCCACCACCATGCTGTCGTCGCTCATGTGTTCAACCCGCTTTGGGAGCACTGGCCTTGTTGCGCTGGGTCAGCGTGGCGATCAGGCCATCAATGCCCTTGGCACCGATTTCCTGCGCGAACTGGGTGCGGTAGGTCTCGACGAGCCAGACGCCCAACACGTTCAGATCGTAAATCTTCCAGCCTTGCGGTGTCTTCTCCAGCCGGTAATCCAGCTGGATGGGTTCGCCCCGCCCACGGACTTCGGAACGCACCACGACCTCGGTATCTTCGGGCCTGGAACGCAAGGGACGGAAACTCAGCGTCTGGTCTTTGACTTCACCCAGTGCGCCCGCATAGGTGCGCACCAACAGGATCTTGAACTCGTCCTGCAGCTGCTTCTGCTGCTCGGGGGTGGCCTGGCGCCAATGGCGCCCCACGGCCGACGATGTCATGCGGGAAAAGTTGACGTTCGGCATGATCTTGGTGTCGACCAAGGTCACGATACGACCGATGTCCCCCTTCTGGATCGCGGCATCGGCCTTCACCGCATCCATGACCTCGCCGGAAATGCGCTTGACCAGCACATCGGGCGCTTCATCGGCGGCAAAAGCCTGTGTGGCAACTAGAGGGCTGGCCAGCAGCGCGCTGGTTGCGAGCAAACGGTATATCCATTGTCGACGTTGCATCATCTGAAATTCCTTCTTTGTAGCGGTGGTCCACCGGACTGGAGAACCGTCACCCCACGTGTGAGGGCACTTTAAGTCAGCGGTTCCGCGCTTGTGTATCCGGTGTGTAATTATTTGGTATCGGTGTGTTGTCCATCGCCGTTCTGCAAGCCGATGCCCTTGTCCTTCAGGTCTTCGATCTGACTCTCACGGCGCTGCAGGTACACATCGCGGGTGAAACTGTATTTGTCCAATGCGGCCCCATCGAGCATCGTGGTGGCCCGCAGCAGGTTTGCCCGCGTCTCCACAGCCCGCAGCGCGTACAGCGAATTGCGCAACGCCACATCCGAGAGGCCCTGCACGAAGTCCCCGCGTGCCTCGATGGTGAAACCCGCCGCATCCCGCACCGACGACGGCCCGAAGATCGGCAGCACCAGGTAAGGACCCGAAGGAATGCCCCAGCGGCCCAGCGTCTGCCCGAAGTCAAGCCGCGTGCGCTCGATACCCATCTCGGACGCGATATCCAGCACACCAGCGAGTCCGAAGAAGGTGTTGACATTGAAGCGCATGAAGTTTTCGACCGCTTCGCGCGGGCGCAACTGCAGCGACGCGTTGATGAACGACCAGCCGTCACGCAGGTTCTCAAAGAAGTTGCTCACGCCGGTCCGCACAGGGTCGGGCGTGATGTCACGATAAACGGTAGCGACCGGCTTGAGCACCGCGCCATCCACCGCGTCGTTGAACTCGGTCACCTGGCGGTTGAACGGCTCCCAGGGATCACGCGGATTTGCATTCGGCCCCGTGGCGCAACCGGCCAGCACCAGACACAAGAGGCCCCCAGACACCCAGCGGAGCAGCGCACCAGGAAGCTGTTCAGAGGTTCTGTTTTTCATGTTCTGTTTCCTCCTTCAGATGAAGCACCCGAACGGATCCTCATCAGGGGGCCTTGCTCTCACCACCATCAGCGGCCTTGTCGAACAGAAACTGTCCGATCAGGTTTTCGAGCACCACAGCGGATTGCGTCTGCGTGATCACGTCGCCGCTGGCAAGGTTTTTGGTATCGCCGCCGGGCTCAATGCCGATGTACTGGTCGCCCAACAGGCCGGAGGTGAGGATTTTGGCCGAGGAGTCCTTGGGAAACACCACGTTCTTGTTGATCTCCATGGTGGCCAACCCCTGGTAGGTCTGTGTGTCGAGCACGACGCTGGTGACACGGCCGACATTCACCCCCGCGGAGCGCACCGGCGCACGCGCTTTCAGCCCCCCGATGTTGTCGAACCGCGCCTGCACCACATAGGTCTCCCCTCCGTTGGAGAAGCTGCCCAGGTTGGCCGCCTTCAGGGCCAGGAAAAGCAGGCCCAGCGCGCCCAGCACGACAAACAGGCCAACAAGGATTTCAGTGCTTCTTTTGTTCATACGTAAACTGCTCAGTGATCAAGGGGTCGAGAACATCAGGGCGGTGAGGATGAAGTCCATCGCCAGCACGCCCAGCGAAGCCGTCACCACGGTGCGTGTGGTCGCGTAGGCAACGCCCTCGGGCGTGGCTTCGGTTTCATAGCCCTGGTACAAGGCCACGGCCGTGCAGATGACGCCAAACACCGCGCTCTTGACCACGCCATTGCCGACATCGCGCCACACGTCCACACCGTTTTGCTGGATCGACCAGAAGTTGCCCGCATCGATGCCGATCAAACCCACGGCGACAACCCAGGCACCCAGAATGCCGATCGCGGAAAACAATGCCGCCAGCAAGGGCATCGCAATGACACCGGCGATGAAGCGCGGCGCCAGCACCCGCTTGCGCGGATCGATCGCCATCAACTCCATGGCCGCGATTTGTTCGCCCGCTTTCATGAGGCCGATCTCGGCGGTGAGTGAGGTGCCTGCGCGGCCGGCAAACAGCAGCGCCGTGACCACGGGCCCCAGTTCGCGCACCAGCGAGAGGTTGACCACCAGGCCCAGCGACTCGGCGGCACCAAAATTGGTCAGGGTGTTGTAGAGCTGCAGGGCCAGCACAAAGCCGACCGCCAGGCCAGAGGCCAGGATGATGACCAGCGAACGGTTGCCAATGGCGTGGATCTGCGTCACGACCAGGCCAAAACGGGCCAGTCCAGCGGGCACCGCCTTGATCAATTCGATAAAAAAAACAGCGCCGTGACCCCAGGCTGCGAACACATCCAGGGCTCGACGACCCACATACTGAAGCGGGTTCATCGCGAAGCCTCCAGACCGAAATCGACCGCCACCGGCGGCGCCGGGTAGTGGAACTTGACCGGGCCATCGGGCTCGCCGCGCACAAACTGCCGCACCTCGGGTTCGGTGCTGGCCATCAGCTCGGCCGGCGTGCCCTGGGCCACGACGCGTCCGCCGGTGGCCATGAGCACCACCCAGTCGCTGATCGCCATGCACTGGGGCACATCGTGCGAAATCAGCAGTGTGGTCGCACCCGTCACGTCGGTGAGCGTGCGGATGAGCTTGGCCGCTACGCCCATGGACACCAGGTCCAGCCCGGCGAAGGGCTCGTCGTACATGATGAGCTCGGGGTCCAGCGCAATGGCCCGCGCAAGAGCGATGCGCCGCGCCATGCCGCCCGACACCTCGCTGATGCGCAACCCCGCCGCCCCCCGCAGACCCACCGCATTCAGCTTCATCAGCACGATGTCGCGGATCAGCGGCTCCGGCAGATCGGTCATCTCACGCAGCGGAAAGGCCACGTTGTCGAACACCGAGAGGTCGGTGAACAAGGCGCCGAACTGAAACAACATGCCCAGTCGGCGGCGCAGACGGAACAGCTGGCGCTTGTCACCGGTGTTCACGATTTCGCCATCAAACACCACGCGCCCGCTGTTGGGGGCATGCACGCCGCCAATCAGGCGCAACAAGGTCGTCTTGCCGCAGCCGGAACCACCGAGCACCGCCGTGACTTTTCCGCGCGCAAACCGCAGAGAGAGGTCGTTCAGGATGATTCGGCGGCTGTCGTAGCCAAACGTCACATGATCTATATCAATGAAGGTGGAGTCGCTCATGGGGCCAGGAAAAATGACTGCGCATTGTCGCATGCGGGTCGATCTCTTCCTTTTTCATAGCGAGGAAACCCTAGGGATCAACGTGGCAGGTCGGAGAACCCCATCAGGAACTCGTCCACCGAACGTGCGGCTTGACGGCCTTCGCGGATCGCCCAGACCACCAGGCTCTGGCCTCGGCGCATGTCGCCGGCTACAAACACCTTGGGCACATTGGTGACGTAGCCACCGGTGAAATCGGTGCTGGCCTTGGCGTTGCCGCGGGCATCTTTCTCGACCCCGAAGCCGTCCAGGATGCTGGCGACCGGGTTCACGAAGCCCATCGCCAGCAGCACCATGTCGGCCTTGTAGTCCTTCTCGGTGCCGGGGATCTCAACCAGCTTGCCGTCTTTCATTTCGACGTGCACGGTGGTCAGGCCGGTGACTTTGCCCTTCTCGCCCTTGAAGGCCTTCGTGGAGATGGCGAACTCGCGGGTGCAACCCTCTTCGTGGCTGGAGCTGGTGCGCAGCTTGAGCGGCCAATAGGGCCACACCAGGGGTTTGTTTTCCACTTCGGGCGGCTGGGGCATCACCTCGAACTGGGTCACGCTGACCGCGCCGTGGCGGTTGCTGGTGCCCACACAATCGCTGCCGGTGTCGCCACCACCGATCACGATGACGTGTTTGCCATCGGCGCGCAACTGGCCCTTGAGCTTGTCGCCCGCGTTGACCTTGTTCTGCTGCGGCAGGAACTCCATGGCGAAATGGATGCCGTCCAGGTCGCGGCCCGGAACCGGCAGGTCGCGGCTCTGCTCGGAGCCTCCGGTCAGCAGCACGGCGTCAAAATCTTTCTGCAGCTGTTCGGGCGTGATGGTTTCCTTGGCCCAGTTGGTGACCTTGCTGTCCTTGGGCAGCTCGCCGACCATGACGCCGGTGCGGAACACCACGCCTTCGGCCTTCATCTGCTCGACACGGCGATCAATATGGCTCTTCTCCATCTTGAAGTCGGGGATACCGTAGCGCAGCAGGCCACCGACGCGGTCGTTCTTCTCGAACAGGGTCACATCGTGACCCGCGCGCGCCAGCTGCTGGGCGGCGGCCATGCCAGCCGGGCCGGAGCCGACCACGGCAACCTTCTTGCCGGTCTTGATCCTGGCCGGCTGCGGCTGCACCCAGCCTTCGGCCCAGGCCTTGTCGATGATGGCGTGTTCGATGGACTTGATGCCCACCGCCTCGCCATTCACATTGAGCGTGCAGGCGGCCTCGCAGGGCGCGGGGCAGATGCGGCCGGTGAACTCGGGGAAGTTGTTGGTGCTGTGCAGCACGGTGATCGCGTTCTTCCAGTCGGCCTGGTAAACCAGATCGTTGAAGTCCGGAATGATGTTGTTGACCGGGCAGCCGCTGTTGCAGAACGGCGTGCCGCAGTCCATGCAGCGCGCGGCCTGCACCTTGGCCTGGCTGTCATCGAGGCCGACGACGAATTCCTTGTAGTGCTTCAGGCGCTCGGGCACGGGCTTGTAGCCCTCTTCCAGACGCTCGTATTCCATGAAGCCGGTGACTTTTCCCATGATGTTGGTCCTTCGTATCCGTGTGTCTGGGCTTATTTGGCGGCGGCCGTGGCCTGCTTCGCCGTGCCTTGGGCTTTGGTGGTGGCGGTGGCGGCCGTCTTGCGGGCGTTGATCTCGCCCAGGGCACGCTTGTATTCGTTCGGGAACACCTTCACGAACTTGCCGCGCGACTCGACCCAGGTGTCGAGCAGTTCGCGTGCGCGCTTGCTGCCGGTCCAGCGGTTGTGGTCTTCGAGCAGCTTCTTCAGCTGCGCTTCGTCGCTCAGACCACGGTGCCAGATGGCCTTGTCCATCGTGGCTTCCTGCTCGGCCGTGCTCAGCACCTTTTCCATGCTGACCATGGCAGGGTTGCAACGCTTGGCGAACTGGCCGTCTTCGTCGTACACATAGGCCAGACCACCGCTCATGCCAGCGGCGAAGTTGCGCCCGGTCTTGCCCAGCACGGCCACGGTGCCGCCGGTCATGTATTCACAACCGTGGTCGCCCGTGCCTTCCACCACCGCGGTGGCACCCGAGAGGCGCACCGCGAAGCGCTCGCCGGCCACGCCGGCGAAGAAGGCTTCGCCGCTGGTGGCACCGTACATCACGGTGTTGCCCACGATGATGTTTTGCGTCGCCACACCGCGGAAGTCCAGGCTCGGGCGCACCACCACGCGGCCGCCGGAGAGGCCCTTGCCGGTGTAGTCGTTGGCTTCACCGATCAGGTACAGCGTGATGCCGTTGCACAGGAAGGCGCCGAACGACTGGCCGCCCGTGCCTTCGAGCTGGATGTGGATGGTGTCGTCGGGCAGGCCTTCGGCGTGCACCTTGGTCACGGCGCCGGAGAGCATCGCGCCGACCGAGCGGTTGACGTTGCGCGCTGCTTCCATGAAGCGCACCTTCTCGCCCTTGTCGATGGCGGGGCGGCTCTTGGCGATCAGGATGTTGTCAAGCGACTTCTCCAGACCGTGTTCCTGGTTCTGCGTGTGCAGGCGTGGCACGTCGGCGGGCACCGCCGGCATGGCCAGCAGGCGACTGAAGTCCAGGCCCTTGGCTTTCCAGTGCTCGATGCCTTGTTTGGTGTCCAGCAGGTCGGCACGGCCGATCAGGTCATCGAACTTGCGGATGCCCAGCTGCGCCATGATCTGGCGCGCTTCTTCGGCAATGAAGAAGAAATAGTTGACGACGTGCTCGGGCTTCCCGGTGAATTTCTTGCGCAGCACCGGGTCTTGCGTGGCCACGCCCACCGGGCAGGTGTTCAGGTGGCACTTGCGCATCATGATGCAGCCCTCAACCACCAGCGGCGCGGTGGCGAAGCCAAATTCGTCGGCACCCAGCAGGCCGCCAATGACCACGTCGCGACCGGTCTTCATCTGGCCGTCGGCCTGCACGCGCACGCGACTGCGCAGGCGGTTGAGCACCAGGGTCTGCTGGGTTTCGGCGAGGCCGATTTCCCAGGGCGAACCCGCGTGCTTGATCGACGACCAGGGCGAAGCGCCGGTGCCGCCGTCGTGACCGGCGATCACCACGTGGTCGGCCTTGCACTTGGCCACGCCCGCAGCGATCGTGCCGACACCGATCTCGGACACCAGCTTGACGCTGATGGAGCTGTGCGGCGCCACGTTCTTCAGGTCGTGGATCAGCTGGGCCAGGTCTTCGATCGAGTAGATGTCGTGGTGCGGTGGGGGCGAAATCAGGCCCACGCCCGGCACGCTGTGGCGCAGCTTGCCGATGTAGTCGGACACCTTGCCGCCAGGCAACTGGCCGCCTTCGCCGGGCTTGGCGCCTTGCGCCATCTTGATCTGGATCTGGTCGGCGCTGTTCAGGTATTCGGCGGTGACACCGAAGCGACCCGAGGCCACCTGCTTGATCTTGGAGCGCATCGAGTCGCCCTCCTGCAGCACGTAGTCGACCTCGAAAGTGTCCTTGCCCAGCAGGTCGGACATGGTCTGGCCCTGCTTGATCGGGATGCCTTTGAGTTCGTTGCGGTAACGCAGCGCGTCTTCGCCGCCTTCGCCGGTGTTGCTCTTGCCGCCGATGCGGTTCATGGCCACGGCCAGCGTGGCATGGGCTTCGGTGGAGATGGAGCCCAGCGACATGGCACCGGTGGCGAAACGCTTGACGATCTCTTTCGCCGGCTCGACTTCGTCGATGGAAATCGCCTTGCTGGGGTCGATCTTGAACTCGAACAGGCCGCGCAGCGTCATGTGGCGCTTGCTCTGGTCGTTGATGATCTGGGCGTATTCCTTGTACGTGTTCCAGTTGTTGGCGCGTGTGCTGTGCTGCAGCTTGGCGATGGCGTCGGGCGTCCACATGTGCTCCTCGCCGCGGGCACGCCAGGCGTATTCACCGCCGGTGTCCAGCATGGTGGCGAGCACCGGGTTGTCGCTGAAGGCCGCCTTGTGCATGCGGATGGCTTCTTCGGCGATCTCGAACACGCCGATGCCACCCACGCGGCTGGACGTGCCAGAGAAGTACTTGTCCACCGTTTCGCTGTTGAGGCCGATGGCCTCGAACAGCTGGGCGCCGCAGTATGACATGTAGGTGCTCACGCCCATCTTGGACATGATCTTGGACAGTCCCTTGCCGATCGCCTTGACGTAGTTGTAGATCGCCTTCTCGGCGCTCAGGTCGCCCGGCAGGTCCTTGCAGATCGCGGCCAGGGTTTCCATCGCCAGGTACGGGTGCACGGCCTCGGCGCCGTAGCCGGCCAGCACGGCGAAGTGGTGCACTTCGCGCGCGGTGCCGGTCTCCACCACCAGGCCTACCGAGGTGCGGAGGCCTTCACGCACCAGGTGCTGGTGAATGGCCGAGAGCGCCAGCAGTGCGGGGATCGCCACCTGCGTGGCGCTCACACCGCGGTCGCTGATGATCAGGATGTTCTGGCCGCTCTTGATCGCGTCCACCGCTTCGGCGCACAACGACGCCAGCTTGGCTTCCACGCCTTCGCGCCCCCAGAACACTGGGTAGGAGATGTCCAGCGTGTGGCTGCGGAACTTGCCCTGGGTCACGCCGTCGATGTCGCGCAGCTTGGCCATGTCGGCCACGTCCAGCACCGGCTGGCTCACTTCCAGGCGCATGGGCGGGTTGACGTGGTTGATGTCCAGCAGGTTGGGCTTGGGGCCGATGAAGGACACCAGCGACATCACGATCGCTTCGCGGATCGGGTCGATCGGCGGGTTGGTCACCTGCGCGAACAGCTGCTTGAAATAGTTGTAGAGCGGTTTGTCCTTGTCGGACAGCACGGCCAGCGGGCTGTCGTTGCCCATGGAGCCGATGCCCTCTTCGCCGTTGGCGGCCATGGGGCTGAGCAGGAACTTGATGTCTTCCTGCGTGTAGCCAAAGGCCTGCTGGCGGTCCAGCAACTCGGGGGTGACGCTCTCGGCGCCGGTGGACTGCGGTTCGGTCTGGCCGATGGGCAGCTCCTGTGCATCCTCACCGGCGACCGGTGTTTCCACGTCGTCCAGGCGGATGCGCAGGTTGTCGATCCACTGCTTGTAGGGCTTGGTGTTGGCGAGGTTGGCCTTGAGCTCCTCGTCGTCGATCATGCGGCCCTGCTCCAGGTCGATCAGGAACATCTTGCCGGGCTGCAGACGCCATTTGCGCACGATCTTGTTTTCCGGCACCGGCAACACGCCCGACTCGGAACCCATGATGACCATATCGTCATCGGTGATGCAGTAGCGCGAGGGTCGCAGGCCGTTGCGGTCCAGCGTAGCGCCGATCTGGCGGCCGTCGGTGAACACGATGGAGGCCGGGCCGTCCCAGGGTTCCATCATGGCAGCGTGGTATTCGTAGAAAGCCTTGCGGCGCACGTCCATGGTGGTGTGCTGCTCCCAGGGCTCAGGGATCATCATCATCACGGCCTGGGCCAGCGGGTAACCCGCCATGGTCAGCAGTTCGAGGCAGTTGTCGAAGGTGGCGGTGTCGGACTGGCCGGCGAAGCTGATCGGGTACAGCTTCTGCAGGTCGGCGCCCAGCACCGGCGAAGACATCACGCCTTCGCGTGCCTTCATCCAGTTGTAGTTGCCTTTGACGGTGTTGATTTCACCGTTGTGCGCCACGTAGCGGTACGGGTGGGCCAGCGGCCACTCGGGGAAGGTGTTGGTGGAGAAGCGCTGGTGCACCAGGCCCAGGGCCGAAACGCAGCGGGTGTCCTGCAGGTCCTTGTAGTAAGTGCCCACCTGATCGGCCAGCAGCAGGCCCTTGTAGATCACGGTGCGGCTGCTCATGCTGACCACGTAATACTCTTTGCTGTGCTTGAGCTTGAGCGACTGGATGTGACCGCTGGCGGTCTTGCGGATCACATAGAGCTTGCGCTCCAGAGCGTCCTGCACGATCACGTCGTTGCCGCGCCCGATGAACACCTGGCGCAGGATGGGCTCCTTTTCGCGCACGGTGGGCGACATCGGCATGTCTTTGTTGACCGGCACATCGCGCCAGCCCAGCAACACCTGGCCTTCGTCAGCGATGGCGCGTTCCATTTCCTGTTCACAGGCCAGGCGGGAAGCGTGCTCCTTGGGCATGAAGATCATGCCAACGCCGTACTCGCCGGGCGGTGGCAGCGTGATGCCCTGCGCCGCCATTTCCTCGCGGTAGAGCGCATCGGGCAACTGGATCAGGATGCCGGCGCCGTCGCCCATGAGTTTGTCGGCACCCACTGCGCCGCGGTGGTCCAGATTCTCAAGAATCTTCAGCCCCTGCTGCACGATCGCATGGCTCTTCTCGCCCTTGATGTGAGCGACAAAGCCCACGCCACAGGCGTCGTGCTCATTGGCCGGGTCGTACAGACCCTGTTGCTGGAGTTGCTGCTGTTCGGCTGCCGTGGTCATGGCGCTTCCTTCTCGGTTCGAGGGCATGAAAACAAAATTCGCGGGGTGCAGAGCTTAGTGCAATGCAACAAAAATGCCAAGTTGAATAATTAGGGTCAGGTTTATATTAAATACCATAAAGAAAACTGAATAGATAATAAGGGACATATCAAATCGAAACGCAAGCCGTTGATTTGATTGACCATCTTGATCAATCGCTGGCTGATGTGCGCCGCGAAGGGGGTCGACCCGGTTTGCCCTTGCTCACCCGTCTGTCGGTTTGCGCCTGCAGTGCGGCCATGAAGTCGGGCTCCCCAAGCGCCCACCCATGCAGCAGCGCGTTGGTGATCACGGTCAACTGCGCTGCGCTCAATCCGGAACGCACCAACTCGGCGTATGCCGCTTCCCGCGCAAAAGGCGTGTTGCCCAGGCGCCAGTAAGCCGGATGGGGGGTGATGCGCCGGTCGGAACCCTGCCCGATGTAATGCCTGTGGCTGGACCAGCCGTGGTGCACGGGATCGGTCACCAACCCGGCACGCACCGGATTCAGATCCAGATAGACCATGCAGGGCAGCAAATAGCGCTCCGCCTCCAGCAGAGTCGATCTGTAGCGGCCTTCCCACAGCGTTCCTGTGCGTCCATGTCTGGCATTGAAATGACGCACGTAACGCCGGCCGATGGCTTGCATCATGCGAGGCACGCCGTCTGCTGTCTCGGGTGTGAGCAGAAGATGAACGTGGTTGTCCATCAGCACATAGGCGTGTAACGCGACTTGGTACTTTTTGGCGTTCTCGGCCACCGCGTCAAGAAGCGCCGTGCGGTCGGCATCGTCCAGCACGATCGACTGGCTGTTGTTTCCCCTCTGGATCACATGGTGGAGGTGACCAGGCAGGGTGAGGCGAGGTAAGCGGGCCATTGCGCAATCCGGTCAACGAGGTGAACAGGGTGTAGATTCTGACCCCATTTTTTCATCTCACGGATGCCATGATCCGCCGTCAGCGGACGCCCTGCTGTCAGCGCAGGGCTCGATCCGCCCAGGCGCGCTGCAGCCAGGCAGCCAACGCGATGCCGAGCAATGAGCAACTGCCCGTCACCACCCAGGTCCAGTGCCACCCCCCTGTCTGCGTGGCTACCCATGCCACCAAGGGTGGCCCGAGAAACTGACCCAGTGCCGAGAACTGCTGCATCCAGCCCACGGTGGTGGAGACCGTTGCCTCCCCTGGCGCCAACACGACGGCCAAGCTGAACAGCGTGCCCGGGATCAGACCACCCACACCGGAGAACACCAGCACGGCCAGGTACTGCCACACCGGATGACCTTGCGCCCCGAAGGCCACGACAGCCCCCAGTGCCATGGCCAGGTAAGCCGTTGACAACAACACGCCGGGACGTATGCCTCGTGCCAGACACCGGCCGGCACCGATGTTCCCCACCATGTTGATGCCCGCGGCAAGCGCCGTCAGAACCCCAACCACCACGCCGCTGTAGCCTGCCTGGTTGTAGATGGTGGGCAAGAATCCCACCACCGCCAACCACTGCCCCGAATACAGAAAGAAAGCCAGCGCAACCAGCCAAGGCCCCGGGGCAACCAGCGTCTGTTGAACGCGGGTCCATGGACTCGGCGCTCTTCCGGCTACCAGCGAACTGGCACCCGTCGCACCTGCAGAGTCACCCGAAACCTGGGTGGCGAGTCCGATGGCGGTCAGCAACGTCAGCAGGGCCAACGACAGCCACACCGGACGCCATCCGATCAGCGCCAACAACGGTGCGCCACATAGAAGTGCTGTCGCCGTGCCCAGCGGCATGTAGGCCCCCCACCAACCGAGTGCCCGCGCGAGCGTTTTCGGATCATGGACCCGCCGGCGCAGCAGGCCCGGGGCGGGCAGCACCGCCAGGAGGAATCCCAGCCCTTCCAGCACCCGGGTCGCCAGCAGCCCACGAACCCCGGTCGACAAACCACCCAGCGCACTGCCCAATGCCAGCAAACCCAGACCCGTCAGCATCACACGCCGAGGGCCCAGATGATCTGCCATCAACCCCACGAGGAGGCCCAGCGTCATCCCGGCGAGCTGAACCAGTGACAACAAGAACCCTGCCTGAAGAAGACTGAGCCCCAAAGACGCCTGCAACACAGGAATGGCTACCGGAAGTTTGCCCACGTGCAGCGCGCAAACGACGCCAACCCCGACAACAACCGCCGCCAACACCACAGGATTGCGCTCGGGCACGAACGCGGATTCAGGCACTGTCAAGGAAAGAGCACCTTACCGCTCAGGCGCTCGTGTTCCCGGATCGCAAAGCGGTCGGTCATGCCAGCGATGTAGTCGGCAACGGCCCGCGCCCGGTGTGCGTCGGGCTGGTGACTCATTGGAGGCTCATGAGGCTGATCCAGGTAGAAGGCAAACAGCTCCGTCACCACACACCGGGCCCGTTCGGTTGTTTCCATCACCTGCGGATGCCGGTACAGATTGCGCAGGAGGAACTGCTTCAACTCCATGGACTGGTCACGCATCGCCGCTGAGAACGACACCAGGGTGCCATGTGCCCGCACGTCATCCACAGAGCCGACCTTTGATGTCTCGATACTTGTGCGCGAGGTGTCGATCACGTCGTACACCTGATCGCTGAGCATCCGCCGGATCACCTCGAACAACAGCCGGCGGCCGTCAAGTCGCGGGTGCTTCTCCAGAACCAGCCGGTGATACCGCGCAAACAGGGGGACGGCCTCAAGCTGCTCCATGCTCAGCAAACCGGAGCGCACGCCATCGTCGATATCGTGCGCGTTGTAGGCGATCTCGTCAGCCAGGTTGCACAGTTGTGCCTCCAGAGAAGGAGAACCACCGGTCAAGAACCGCACCGCCACCCCGGAGGCATCCTGGGCGCAGAGACGTTTTGCATTCGCCGGAGAACAGTGCTTCAGAATGCCCTCCCGGGTCTCGAAAGTGAGATTCAACCCGTCGAAATCGGGGTAGCGCTCCTCCAGCGCATCGACCACCCTCAAGCTCTGAAGGTTGTGCTCAAAGCCCGCCTGTTCACTCGCGTGAGGCGCATTCTGCAATGAAGGCTGGTTTTTCATGCAAGCGTTCAACGCATCCTGGCCCGCGTGTCCGAACGGTGTGTGGCCCAGATCATGCGCCAGCGCGACCGCTTCCACGAGGTCTTCGTTCAGCCCCAACGAACGGGCGATGCTCCGCCCCAATTGCGCGACCTCCAACGAATGGGTCAGGCGGGTACGGAACAGGTCGCCCTCATGGTTCAGAAACACCTGGGTCTTGTAAACCAGGCGCCGAAAGGCCGTGCAGTGGATGATGCGATCGCGGTCCCGTTGAAACGCTGTTCGCGTGGGTGCTTCGGGTTCCTTGAAACGCCGGCCCCTGCTGCTGTCGGGGTGACACGCGTACGGCGCGAGGCCCATTCCGTTGTTCATGTGCATCCCGAGGCCCTTGTCACCACCTGATCAGCCAGCACCTGCAGACGCCGGGTGTTCACTGGCGGCAACTGGCCTGGATCACCTCGGTCACCACGCTGTCCGGTGCGCTGCGGACGATCGCCCGTCCGGAACCGTCAATCAACACAAACTTGATCTCCCCAGCCTCTACCTTTTTGTCCACACGCATCAGCGCAAGGTAGCGGCCCGCGTTGTCCAGAGCATCCAGCACGGGCGCCACAACGGGCAGACCGGCGCGCTCAATCAAACGGGTCAGTCGATCCACATACGCTGCGTCGATCAAGCCCAAGCGCTGCGACAGGCGCGCAGCCATCACCATGCCACAACCCACCGCCTCACCATGCAACCATTGCCCATATCCCATGCCCGCCTCAATGGCGTGGCCAAAGGTGTGACCGAAATTCAGGATTGCTCGAAGACCAGCCTCTCGCTCATCAGCACCCACCACATGGGCCTTGATTTCACAGCTGCGTCGAATCGCAAAAGCCAACGCGACAGGATCACGGGCTCGCAGCTTGTCCAGATTGGACTCGATCCAGTCCAGAAAAACCGCGTCGGCGATGGGTCCGTACTTGATGACTTCGGCCAAGCCTGCACTCAGTTCTCGCTCAGGCAGCGTCTTGAGCGTATCCAGATCGCAGATCACCCGCTGCGGCTGGTAGAACGCACCAATCATGTTCTTGCCCAACGGATGATTGATGCCGGTTTTCCCCCCCACCGAGGAGTCAACCTGGGCCAGCAACGTCGTGGGGACCTGCACAAAAGGCACCCCTCGCATGTAGCTGGCTGCGGCAAAGCCGGTCATGTCCCCGACGACACCCCCACCCAGGGCAAACAACACCGTTCTGCGGTCGCACCCCTGTTCAAGCAAGGCATCGAATATCAGATTGAGAGTGGCCCAGGTTTTGTAAACCTCACCGTCAGGCAGAACCACCTGGCCCACCACCGGATACTGGCCTTTCAAGGCGTCAGCCAAGGTCTGAAGGTACAGCGGCGCTACCGTCTCATTGGTCACGATAAGCGCAGTCTTGGCGTGCGGAAGGCCGGCGTAGCTGTCTAGCGACCCAAGCAAGCCACCGCCAATGACAATGTTGTAGCTCCGCTCACCCAAGTGGATTTCAACGGGGGATAGCGTCGCTGATGGTGTGGTCTCATGCATGGGGCCAGAGTGTAGAGCCTCCCAGGTAGAAAGGAAGCCCATCGACGGCCCCACCCGCAAAGCGACCAGATGTCAGGTCTTTCTGGTGTCCTGCCTGGGTGTTAAAACATCTTTCACCACGCCGGCCAGTTCCAGTTGCATCATGATCATGTTGACAAGGGATGACACGGAAGGTCGCCCTGTTTCGATCACATAGTGCGCGGTCTCCCTGTACAGCGGATCCCGTTGCGCAAACAGATCCCGAAGCCGCTGCAGCGGGTCTGCAACCTGAAGAAGGGGCCTGTTCCGGTCGTGTCGCAAACGCCGAAAAACTTCCTCGGGTGAAGATCTCAAATACACCACATGACTGCGTTCGCGAAGACAAGTCCGATTCGCCGCTCGCAACACGGCGCCCCCACCGGTCGACAGCACGCAAGCCTCCCCCCGCGTCAACTCAGCAATCACAGCAGCCTCAAGATCACGAAAGCTGTCTTCGCCTTCTCGATCAAAATACTCGCGAATCGAACACCCGAGACGCTGCTCGATCACGTGATCAGAGTCGAAAAAAGGAACCGAAAGCCTGCGAGACAATTGGCGACCGACGGTTGTCTTGCCAGATCCTGGCAACCCCACCAAAGAAATCAACAATTGCATCAATAGCACGCAAAAGCGTAGATACCTCTACGGCGAACAAGCAAAAATCCCATAGAGAGATCCATCTCATGAGCATCCTAAACACCCGATGGCAACGATGCACCAGATGTTAAAGATCACTCAGTGATCTCGTCACCCTTCTCCACAGTGAAAGCGACCGTAGCAGAACGAGAATGCTGATCAAGGACAAGTATCGTTAGGTCCTCACCACAACCGGTGAGCGTTGTAACTTTGAACTTCGGATCCTGACCAGAAACCTCTGTACGATCAAGAAAGAGATACTGAGGAAAAGAATTTACAATCCGAAAAGGTGGCTGCCCTCCAACAATAGTAAAGGTTGTTTGAATTCCTGCCGTTCCTTGACAAGACAAATCCCCATCCCCCGCTTTGATATTCACAGCATCAGGAACAGCTGCAAACTCGGCAGAATCCCCAGCATCCCCGCCGCCCCCACCACAGGAAGCCAATGCAGCAACAACGCCAAAAAGACACACCGACCTCAAAGTGAAATTCATTTTACTCATATCAGTTTCCAATCATTTATCTAGCGACGCCACGGTCGCCAATGGTTCTTGGCGTGATGAAGATTAACAACTCAGATTTGTTTGAAGTCTTGTTTCTATTTTTAAATAGATTCCCAACAACTGGAAGATCCCCAAACAGCGGCACCTTAGTTACATCTTCTGTTTCATTTTGCTCAAAGATGCCACCGATGACGACCGTACCTCCATTTTCAACCAACACTTGAGTTTGAACATGCTTGGTATTAATTGCAATACCCGCAGCCACTGTTTCACCACGACTATCCTTATTGATATCGACATCAAGGATGATGCCCCCTTCAGGCGTGATCTGAGGTGTAACTTCAAGCTTCAAATTGGCCTTCCTGAAAGCTACTGAAGTAGCGCCACTAGAGGTTGCCTGCAAATAAGGATACTCCGTCCCCTGTTCAATCAATGCTTTCACTTGGTCTGCGGTCACAACTCGAGGACTCGAAACAATTTTCCCTCGACCATCGGCTTCAAGAGCTGATATTTCGAGATTCAAAAAGCGATTCGCTGCAGAACTAAAAAGCGATACAGCAAAGGCAGCAGGCAAAGAACCACCGATGCCAGCAGATGGCAAATTAACGAAACTGGTGTTGATGGTATCCAACACATTTTCTGATTCAGCAGTGGTACTCGAAACAGCGTTATAGCTACCTCCGATAGCAACGCGATTTTGTCCATTAACCGCATATCCGGCATCCCCACCGCGAACACCACGGAGATCACTCCCGCCCAATCGCACTCCCAAGGATCGTCCAAATCTGTCATCAGCCTCAACAATACGGGCCTCAATCAGTACTTGACGAATTGGAATATCCAGTTTTGATATTAGTTGTTGAACCTGCTCCAGTTTCGTTGGAACATCGGTCACGAACAGCTGATTTGTCCTTGGTTCAGCGATCACGCTACCCCGATTTGAAAGAATACGCGCGCCAACACCACCAGCCGAGCCTCCGGCAGCACCACCAGATCCGGTTAACTGAACAGCTACCTCGCTGGCTTTCGCATAATTCATCTGGAAACTTTGGGTACGCAACGTCTCCAGGCTTTCAATTGAGGCCTTAGCTTCCAACTCTTGCTTCTCGCGCGCTGCAATTTCATCTTGCGGAGCAATCCAGAGAACATTCCCACTCTTTCGCATCCCCAAACCCTTGGCCTGAAGAATAATGTCCAAAGCTTGATCCCAAGGAACATCCTTCAAACGCAGCGTCACGGCTCCACTTACTGAATCCGAGGTAACAATATTGAAGTTGGTAAAATCGGCAATAACCTGCAGCAGCGACCTGACTTCAATATTTTGGAAATTGAGTGACAATTTCTCACCGTTATAGCCAGGTCCTTGAGTAAGCTTGGATTCGTCAACCTTTTGTTCGCGAACCTCAAGCACAAACTGATTGTCACTCTGATATGCCGAGTGCTCCCAGTTGCCCTTGGGCGTAACCACCATGCGAACACGGTCGCCAATCTGACTGGTGACCACGCTCTGGACAGGTGTTCCAAAATCGGTCACGTCCAACTTGCGGTTCAATCCTTCTGGCAACGACGTTCGCAAGAAGTCCACAACAAGATCTTTGCCCTGCTGGCGGATGTCGACACCGACCTGGTTGCTCGCAAGATCAACCACCACCCGTCCTGAATTACCAACGCCTCTTCGGAAATCAATGTCTTTGAGTGCAACCGTGTGATCAGTTTGCACTTGGGCAAACACTGCAGGACCGCTTGGGGAAGGTGCCCCGGCTGATTCCGTCCGATCAAGAACCAGCAACAACGATTTGCCATCCAGTTTGGCTTGGTATGCAGCTGGTTGCTTCAGATTGATCACCACCCGGGTCCGATCTCCCGCCTGAACCACGTTGGCCGATCTCAAATTCCCTTGATTCAACTCCACGGTACTTTTTCCCATGGCATTCACCACACCCGGGAAGTCCAAGGCAATACGGGCAGGTGACTGGATCGTGAATCCGGTTGGCAATGCGGTCAAAGCCTCTGTCGTGTCAATACGCACAACCTCCACACCGGCCTGCATGCCACCAGTCAAAGACTGGATGGCATTTTGAGCATGGGCCAGAACCGAAGTCATGGCTAGGACAATGAACAGTGACAGCTTGCGCAGACTCCGCTCTTTTGACTCAGAGATGGTCACGCTATAAGATTTTGTCATTTGGAAACTTCCTCTTGTAACTGCAATGCCGCCGGACGCTCAATCCATTCACCCGCTGCATCCTGCACAATTTCGCGCAGGTTGATTTCATTTTCGGTAATTTTCAACACCCGTCCATAGTTCTGACCCAAGTAACTGCCCTGGGTTACTTGGTAAAGGAGTTGATCCACCTTCACCAAGGCAACGAGCTGTCCAGCACGATTCAGACTGCCAACCATCGACATGGTATCCAGCGGAAAAGCCTCCAACGGCTGTTTCCGGCGACTCATCTCTGCATCAATCAAAGCAGAATTCCCGGCGGGTAGCGCCTGTCCTCCGCGCAGAATGCTCGCCAATTTTTCGCTGCTGAAGGGCTCCACAAGGCGCTCACCTCCGTAAGCATATGGTTCAAATTTTGTAGGTTCCGGAATTGGCTTTACATCAGGCTTGATGGAGTTTCTCTCATTTTGCATCCAGAGGCTCAACTCTTCCTGCTCAGAGCTCCCACACCCCTGCAGCAAAACCGCGGCAAAAGTCAACAACACGATGCCCACTTTGTTATCTAGCTTGCACCGCATCATTGAGATACTCCTTTGGGTGCATTTTTGGTCGTCGCAGATTTCTGCTGCAGCTCAATTTCCTCTTGATCCAGATACCGGAATGTCTTTGCAGTGCAATCCATGGTAAGGATGCCATCCCTATCTTTTACAGGAGCAAGTGACAAATTGTTCAATGTGACAATACGAGACAAGTTGGCGATGTCTGCCGCGAACAATCCAATATCGTGATACCCACCTGTTACGCGAACAGAAATCGGAAGCTCTGCATAGTACTCCTTAACAGAGACTTGGCCTGGGCGAAACAATTCAAACTGCAAACTGCGACCCAAGCCGGCCTGATTGATATCAGACAGCAAGGCATCCATTTCTGCCTTGCTAGGAAGTTGTTTCTCCAACTGGTTAACGTACTGCTGAACCTGTTCAAGCTGCTTCTTCAACGCATCGAGATTGACTGCCTGAACAAGCTTTTTTCGATAGTCTTCTCGCAACTGCTGTTCACGGGTCTGCTCAGTCAACAACTCCTCATCAACAGCCTTGAGCCAAAAAAACCAAAGACCAGCAATAACAGCGGCGCAAACAAATATGTAAAGAAGATTCCGCGGCAGCGATGGCCAGGAAGAAGGATCATTGGGATCAAGGCCAGAGAACTGCCTCTGAAGCGTATCCTGAACCGATTTGAAATCGAGGTTGATGGTAGGTGATAGAGCCATGATTACCCCGATCAGACTTTTCCTGGTGCTGGAGACGTTGCTCCCGCAGCACCCTGTCCAGCGGCATTCGAACCAGTGGGGCGATTGAGAGCCACTCTGATCTTGAAATTCGATACCCTGCGTTGCTCGCGATTTGAACCGGTTGCGTTGGCTGCAACGATTTCGATCAACTCAGGTTTTCCAAGCCAAGACGAGTTGTTCGCTAGATTCCGCAACAACTCAGAAACCCGTTCTTGAGATTGGGCCACGCCCTCCAGCAAGACGCTTTGATTTTCTTGCTTCATGCTTTTCAGATAAATGCCGTCGGGCAGCTGCGCCACCAGTTCGTCAAGCAGGTGCACAGGCATGTTTCGATCCGCCTGCAGCCCCTCTACAGCGGTTTGCCTGGCCCGCAAAGAGGCAATTTGCGCCTGAAGGCTTGCAATATCCTTAATTTCAGCATCCAACTCTTTCGTCTTGCTTTGAAGAAACGAATTCCGCTGCTGCTGTTCTGCAATTTGCCCTTGATACCATGTGAATACCGCACCGCAGATGATGCCTCCAAGCAGGGCAGACAGCCCCAGCTGTGTAAAGAACTGCTCTTTCTGCTTTTTTCTCGCAGCCTCACGATGAGGCAGCAAATTGATCAAAATCATTGGTAAAACCTCCGCAACGCCAGACCTGTGGAGGTTAGATAAGATGGAGCTTCACGCGCGATCTTTCGTGCCTGTACGCTGGAGGCCATTTCCATGCCATCGAACGGATTGATCACCATGCAGGCAAACGAAGTCTGATGGGTGACCCCTTCGGTCAAGCCAGGCAATGCCGCACTGCCACCGGCCAGCAAGATGTGGTCAACCTTGTTGTAGGGGGTGCTGGTGAAGAAAAACTGCAGAGCGCGCCCGATTTCTTGTGCCATGCTTTCAATGAACGGATTCAGCACGGCCGATCGATAGTCATCAGGCAAGTCGCCCGATCGCTTCTTGGCCTCAGCCTCGTCGGCAGAAAACCCGTACTGACGCACGATCAACTGCGTCAACTGCGCGCCTCCAAAAGCTTGATCGCGCTCATACAGCACGTCATCATTGCGCATCACCTGCATACTGGTGGTCATGGCACCCACCTCAAACAATGCCACCAGTGAATCCACGCCTTGATTGGGCAGTGTTTCAATGACCCGCCCAGCGGCCATCCGAGAGGCGTAGGGTTCGACGTCCATGATGACCGGCTTGAGGCCTGCGGCTTCAGCGAGTCCCTGCCGATCAGACACCTTTTCCTTGCGTGAAGCCGCGATCAGAACCTCGGCATCTCCGACCGAATTGGCACTTGGCCCAACGACACAAAAATCGAGACTGACTTCATCGAGCGAGAAGGGGATGTACTGGTTGGCCTCCGACTCGACCTGCGCCTCAAGCTCTTTTTCAGACAATCCACCCGGGAGAACGATTTTTTTGGTGATCACGGCCGATGCAGGCAACGCCATGGCCACATTCTTGGTCTTGCTGCCGCTTTTGCGGACAACCCGGCGCACGGCCTCGGCGACTTCATCGAACTTTTCGATGTTCCCATCGGTGATCCACCCTCGCTCCAGGGGCTCGATGGCACAACGCTCCAACACCAGATCGCCAGAGCGATTCCGGCTCAACTCGACCAGTTTGACACTGGACGAGCTGACGTCGATGCCCAACAACGGCGCCGGATCACGGCTGAAAAACGACCCCAATGAGATCAAGGTGACCCCCAAAAAATAGAAGCGCGGCAAGGCGCCAGACTTAAGATTTCACTTGAATGCTAGCAGCAAGCCCCTTGTGCAGCAAAGATTTTCTACCTTTGACACAAAAGAGAACGTTGCCAAAAGCATACGCAAACCAGCCACTCCCGGCACACCGGCAGCACGCAGAAAGATAGGAAACACACAACAACTCACAATAACGGCTTCTGCTCTGACATCTTCACAACAGGCCGATTTTTATAATCAGCCTCCCTCGCCTTGACTGTTCGCATGCCTCAAAACGATCCCGCTGCCTCTCGCTCGTCCGAGCCCACCGACTCCCAGAAAGCGGGCCTGCTGGCGTGGCTTGGACGCGTGCTGGCAGGTCTGACAGGGCTGGTGCTGGCGGCCTTTGTTGCGCTCTTTTTGGGGGTGGGAATCGGACTGGCCGTGGCCTATCCCAATCTGCCCGATGTGGGCGCCTTGGCCGACTACCGGCCCAAGCTGCCCCTTCGGGTGCTCACTGCCGATGGCCTTGTGATCGGCGAATTTGGCGAAGAGCGCCGCAGCCTCCTGCCGATAAAAGACATCCCTGATGTCATGAAGAATGCCGTCCTCGCCATTGAGGACGCCCGGTTTTTCGAACATGGCGGCGTGGACTACCGAGGCATGCTCCGGGCGGTGCTGGCCAATTTGGGCCAGGCGAAAAGTCAGGGAGCATCCACCATCACGATGCAGGTGGCCCGGAACGTTTACCTGTCGGCAGAAAAGAGCTACACCCGCAAGATCTATGAGGTGCTGCTCACATTCAAGCTGGAATACCTGCTGACCAAAGAGCAGATCCTGGAGATCTACATGAACCAGATTTTTCTGGGTCAGCGAGCCTATGGCTTTGCCACCGCGTCGCAGACGTACTTCGGCAAGCCGCTCAAGGACGTGAGCATTGCCGAAGCCGCCATGCTGGCGGGCCTGCCCAAAGCGCCTTCGGCGTACAACCCCATTTCCAACCCCAAACGCGCACGTGCCAGGCAACTGCACATCATTGATCGCATGCTCGAAAACGGGTTCATCACCGCCGAAGAGGCCCAATCAGCCCGGGTCGAAGAACTCAGACTTCGACCTTTAGGAGGACCTGAACGGGTTCACGGTGAATTTGTTGCCGAGATGGTTCGCCAGTCCATGGTCGCCCAATATGGTGAAGAGGCCTACACCCGCGGCCTGACCGTCACCACCACGCTTCAGTCCAGCGAACAGCAAACCGCCTACCAGGCTCTGCGACGCGGCATCCTGACTTACGAAAGCCGACAGAGGTACCGCGGCCCAGAACTCTTCGTCAACCTCCCGGCAGACAAGGCCACGCGTGAAGATGTGATCGATAGCGTGTTGGCGGAGCACCCCGACAACGGTGACCTGCT
The DNA here is from genome assembly GCF_013387465.1 of Hydrogenophaga aromaticivorans. GTDB lineage: Bacteria > Pseudomonadota > Gammaproteobacteria > Burkholderiales > Burkholderiaceae_C > Hydrogenophaga > Hydrogenophaga aromaticivorans. Next base: position 90,685 of record NZ_VYGV01000003.1, read on the forward strand.
CTCTGCCGTCGTGCTTGAAGCCGGTCCTCGCAAGGTGGTGGTGGTTCGACAGGATGGCGAACCCTTCGCCGTCACCGGCGATGGCCTGCGCCCCGTGCAATCAGGACTTGCGGAAAAGGCCGACCCTTCGATCAAACTCCGCCCGGGGGCCGTGGTTCGGGTGGTCAGGACTTCTGCCAACGGGTGGCGCATCAGCCAGTTGCCCGAGGTCGAGTCTGCCTTCGTGGCGATGGATCCCAACACCGGCGCGGTGCACGCGCTGGTCGGTGGCTTCGATTTCCAGAAGAACAAGTTTAACCACGTGACCCAGGCTTGGCGCCAGCCGGGCTCCAGCTTCAAGCCCTTCATCTACTCCGCCGCGCTTGAAAAAGGCCTGACGCCGATGACTGTGGTGAACGACGCGCCGCTTTTCTACAGCGCCGAGCAAACCGGTGGCAAGCCCTGGGAACCCAAGAACTACGACGGACAGTTCGAGGGCCCGATGTCGGTGCGCCGCGCGTTGGCCAAGTCCAAAAACATGGTGTCGATCCGCGTGCTACAGCTCGTTGGAACAAAAAGCGCCCAGGACTGGGTCGCCCGGTTCGGTTTCCCTCCGGAGAGACACCCTCCCTACCTGACCATGGCACTCGGCGCCGGTGCGGTCACTCCGATGCAGATGACCACTGGGTATGCCGTGTTTGCCAACGGCGGTCATCGCGTCACACCCGTCCTGATCACCCGCGTGGTTGAACAACGTGGAAAAGTGCTTTTTGATGAACCACCCAAAGCAGTGGACGCATCAAGCCAGGTCATCGACGAACGCAACGCGTTCATCATGAGCAGCCTGCTGCAGGAAATCACACGAACCGGCACGGCTGCGCGTGCCCAGGCAACGCTGAAGCGGCCGGACGTTTACGGCAAGACAGGCACCACCAACGACTCCATGGACGCCTGGTTCGTGGGCTACCACCCTTCCCTCGTGGCGACAGCCTGGGTGGGGTACGACACCCCACGCAATCTGGGTAGCCGCGAAACCGGTGGCGGCTTGAGCCTGCCGATCTGGATCGACTACATGGCCGAAGCGCTCAAAGGGGTACCCGTGGTTGAGTACAAACCGCCGTCGGGCGTGATTCGTGTCGGTGGCGACTGGTACTACGAGGAATTTGGCCCTGGCCAAGGTGTGCATGGTCTGGGCTTGCAGGATCCGTGGCCCGGTAGCCAGGTTGAAAGCGATGTCACGTCCCCAGAGGCCGCTACTCAGCCCAACACCACCGAAGACCGGCGCACCATCCTGGACCTGTTCAGGAACTGAACGTCAGCGGCTGGCCCGCCTGCTCGGTTGCACAACGGGACAGGTGCGAAAAAAACTCGCCCTGTCCTTTGCTGTCCATCCACTGAGCACCGTCGTACTTGTAGTGAAAGCCCCCCGCGCGAGCCGCCATCCAGACCTCCTGCAGCGGTTTCTGCAAATTCACGATGATCTGGCTGCGGTTGGCAAAGGTCAACGTCACCATGCCGCCCACGCGCTGGTTGTCAATGTCCGCGGCAGTCTCATCGTTGATGCGGTCGCAAGCCAGTTCTATGGCGCGCAGCAAGGCCTCGGCGCGATCCAGATATTCGATATCGGTCATTACAATGCACCCACTATGAAGATGCATCCAATTCTAGGCGGAGCGCTCGCCCATGTCCGTGTCGCTGGCGGCACGATCCTGATCGCCCTGAGTGTGGCGGGCGCCGGCTGCGGTCAAAAGGGTCCGCTGTACCTGCCCGGCGCGCAACCCGAAGCCCGGCCTGCAGCGCCGAAGCCAGCGGACACGGTACCCAACGCGACCGATTCGCTGGACGAGTCGCCGCAACGCTGAACTTGCTTTCGAAGCCGTCTATCCGGGGCCGCAAAGTTGCCTGGTCGTGGCCGCGATCGTGAAAGCGCTGCCCAGCAATCCGTTCGCCAACTCAAGCATATTCAACGCCCCAGATGGCCCTTGGGCCACCAGCGTTCCCATACACGCCAGCCCAGCAACAAGGCCAGCAGAACCGCGTAAACACCCACTTCCGCAAAGTCGTTCTTGCCGCTGCGCATCCAGAAGAAGTGCAGCACCGCCAGACAGGCCACGGCGTACACGCTGCGGTGAAGCAACCTCCAGCGCGCAGCCCCCAACGCCCGGATGGCCCGGTTGAACGAAGTGCCGGCCATGAGCAGCAGCAACACCCAGCAGAGGAAGCCGACCAGGATGAACGGTCGCTTGGCCAAATCGGCCAGCACCTCACGCCATTCAAAACCCATGTCAAACCAGGCGTAGGCCAGCAGGTGCAGACTGGCGTAGAAAAACACGAACAGCCCCAGCATGCGCCGCAACCGGGCCAACGCAGGCCAGCCCGCCATCACGCGCAACGGCGTCACCAGCAAGACCAGCACGAGTGCTCGAAGCGTCCAGTCACCCAGCGAGCGGATCAGGGCTTCGGCCGGATTGGCGCCCAGCTGGTCGTTCCAGGCGGCCCAGAACAGCCAGACAACCGGCAGGCTCCACAAAACAAACAGCAAGGGTTTGGCTGTGCGGTGCAAGAGCCACCGGTTCAAGCGCGACCCTGCCTTGCGCGGCGCGGTGACTGAGTCCACCGCACCAGATCGGACTGAAGGATCAGCGGAAAGTCGGGCGTCCACAAGCGCTGCGTTGCGAATGCAATGCCTGAAAAGTTCAGAAGAACTTGCGCAGGTCCATCCCCGCGTAAAGCTGCCCCACCTGGGGCTCGTAACCGTTGAACATCAGGGTCTTGCGGCGTTTGGCCAGCAGGCCGCCCTCTTCGCCAATGCGCCGCTCGGTGGCCTGACTCCAGCGCGGATGGGCCACGTCAGGATTCACATTCGAGAAAAAGCCGTACTCCTGAGGTGCCGCGATGTTCCAGGCCGTGCGGGGCTCCTTGTCCGTGAACCGGATCTTCACCAGCGACTTGCCACTCTTGAAGCCGTATTTCCACGGAACCACCAGGCGCACCGGCGCGCCGTTCTGGTTCGGCAACACCTCGCCATACATGCCAAACGCCAGCAGCGTCAGCGGATGCATGGCTTCGTCCAGGCGCAGGCCTTCGACATACGGCCACAGCAACACGCTGGAGCGCAGACCCGGCATGGTGTCCCGATCGGCCTGGGTCACGAATTCCACATATTTCGCGCTGCCCAGCGGCTGCGCCGCCCGGATCAACGCACCCAGCGAATAGCCCACCCAGGGAACCACCATGGACCAGCCCTCCACACAGCGCAGCCGGTAAATGCGCTCCTCCATGGGAGCCAGCTTGAGCAGCTCCTCTAGGCCATAGGTGCGGGGCTTGTTCACCAGTCCCTCGACCGACACCGTCCATGGGCTCGTCTTCAGCGACTTGGCGCGCGCCACGGGGTCCGACTTGTCGGTGCCGAATTCGTAGAAGTTGTTGTAGGTGGACGCGTGCTCGTAAGCGGTGACCTTTTCCACCGTTGATGCCCCAGGCAACGCGGAAGAGGCGCCCGCCAGCGCAGCGAGCTTGCCGGGTCGGGTCACAGCGGCGAGAGCGTCTCGTGATGCCCAACCAGCCAGCGCCGCACCGCCAGCGCCCAGAGCCAGGTGCTGCAGCCACTGACGACGCCCCAGATAAACGGAACGCGACGTGATTTCGCTCGATTGAGGATGGTGGTACCCGGTGTCGGCAGAACGGATGATCATGAGGGGCTCCTGTGGTTCAGGTCAGTCGTAGGAGCCGGGGATTTCTTACCAAGTTCCTGCCCACGTTATCGAGCCCCCGCTCGCACCGAATTCTGCGCCGCCCGCATCCCGGAGCGATGCGGGACACAGCAGGGGCCGCAAGACCTCACAGCTCGCCGTAGCTGTGCAAGCCCGAGAGGAACATGTTCACCCCCAGGAAAGCGAAGGTGGTGACCGCGAGCCCCACCAAGGCCCACCAGGCCGCCACGGTGCCACGCAGGCCCTTCATCAACCGCATGTGCAGCCAGGCGGCGTAGTTCAGCCAGACGATCAGCGCCCAGGTTTCCTTCGGATCCCAGCTCCAGTAGCCGCCCCAGGCTTCGGCGGCCCAGAAAGCGCCCAGCACCGTCGCGATGGTGAAGAAGGCAAAGCCCACCGCGATGGCCTTGTACATCACGTCGTCCAGCACCTCAAAACTCGGCAGTCGCTCCGCGATGCGGCGGCGGCCGAACAGGATGGTGGCCACGATCAGCGCCGAAATGCCGAAATACACGAACCAGTAGCTGCCGCCCTTTTCCGCGGCCGACGTGCGAAAGACGATGGGTTCAAAACACAGCACGATGCCCAGCAACCACAACGGCGCGAGCTTGTACCAGCGTGACTCGCTGGCGCTCTGCTTGATCAGGTAGGCAAACGCCAGCATCGCCGAGAGCGCAAAGGTTCCGTAACCAATGAAGTTGGCTGGCACGTGGAGCTTCATCCACCAGCTCTGCAACGCGGGCACCAGCGGCTGGATCTCGTGGGCTTCGCGCACCACGGTGTACCAGAGCAGAAAACCCACGGCAGCACTCACCACCAGCATCACGAAGGCGCCCATCGAACGGGTGTTGTACTGCTCTTCGTAATACAGGTAAAAGGCCGCCGTCATCCAGCAGAACAGCACAAAGACCTCGTACAGATTGCTCACCGGAATGTGACCAATGCCGACACCAATCTGGTGGCTCTCGTACCAGCGCACCATGGTGCCCACCAGCGCCAGCGTCACAGCCACCCAGGCCAGGCGCGACCCCAGGCTCTCGAACGCATTGCCCGCACGCGTGAACATCCCCACCCAATAGAAGATGGTGCTCATGAAGAACAGCACGCTCATCCAGAGAATGGCCGACTGGCTGGAGATGAAGTACTTGAGCATGAACACCTGGTCGGCGCGCGCCAGATTGGCCGTGCCTTCCGGCGTCTGGTACAGCGAGATGGCCAGCAAGGACAGCGCCGCCACCACCACCATCAGTGCACGCAGGGGTCGCCAGAACCAGCCCAGCCAGATGACCGCCGGGACCGCCCCCACCAGAATGGCCTTTTCGTAGACGTCCATGGCTGGGCTGTAGCGCATGAAACTCCACACTGCGCCCGCTATCACGAGAACAGCGAACAGCCAGTCCCACACATTGCGACGGGCGAAATAGCCGGGCTCCAAGCTGGAGCCGTTCTGGCCCCGCTTGAGTTCAAAGGTCTGGGTGGCGGTATTCATGAGGGCACCTTCAACAACTGGGACTTCAACACTTCAAACTCCTGATCGGCTTCCATCGTCTTGCGGTTGGACGACAGCGCCATCGTGGCCTGCGAATGCCCCGCGCCCGCAGGCGAGAGCCACACCCACACGCGGCGCTCGCGCACATAGAGCATGACAAAAACACCCAGGATCAGCAAGACGCAACCCAGGTACACGATGCTCTGGCCGGGCGCGCGCGCCACCTGGAACACACTGGCCTGCACATGCTCGAAATCCTTGAGCTGAAAGGTCATCGGGGCCGGGTAATAGAAAGCATCGCTCAAGCTCATGACGGCGTGCGTCATGAACTGCTGCGTGGCATCACTGCGCTCCAGCGGCTGCAGACCGGCCCGTTCGCGACTGACCTGCAACAGCTCGAACAGCGTTCCGTTGAGGATGCGCACCAGCACATCGCTGGCGCGCTCACGCTCTGCCTCAGGCACATTGCTTTCCAGAAACGCCGACACCGCCTGCAACCCCCCTTTGATGGGCGGATCACCTGCCGGGGCCTCGGTGGCTTCGGCGCCTGCAAACAGGCCAATCGCCCGACCGGCAGACGCCTGCAGTGCATCGGAGAGCTCGGTGCGCCCCGCTTCCACCGCCGAGACCGCGTAACGGCGCACGGCCAGTTCACGCAGCGCCGGATCGACGAGGGCCGCGCGCAGACGCACAAAACCATCGATGCTGTCCTGATCATCGGCGGGGATGCGCAGGTACCGGAAGGGCTCGGACGGCGTTTCACGCATGCCAAAGAGGAACATGCGCGAACCATCGATCTCCATGGGCAGCATGTAGTTGTTGTACTCCACCGCCTGACCCGCCGCGTCGCGCAGCTTGTAGCTGAAACTGGGGCCCACGTTGCGCAGGGTTTTTTCGGCGCCGGGCCTGTGACCCGAACCGAGGCGGCTCTCGATCGAGCTGCGCAGGTCGACCTTGCGCACATCCGTGCCCGAAGCTTCGCCCCCCTGGTTCGCAAAGTTCTCCACATTGATCACGCGCAGGCCGGTGTACTCCAGCGTGAGTTTCTGGTCCCCATTGCTCAGCGCAGACGTGCCACCGATCACGCCCGACACCTCGAACGCCTTGGCCGGCCCGTTGATGGGCACCGCCCGCAGATTGACGCGCGACCCACCATCGTCAAAACTGGACTGGTAGATGTTGATACCGCGGTGGCTGGCGGGATGGTTCACTTCAACCCGCGTGGCCTTCTTTTCGCCCGTTTCGTGGTCGTGGATCACGATGTCGCTGGCAAACAGCCTGGGCATGCCGGTGTCGTAGTACTCGACAATGAATTTCTTGAGTTCGACCGAAAACGGCAGATCCTGCAGCAGCACGCCATCGGACTGGGCCAGGATCGCGGTGCCCGCCGTGGTGCCCTCGGTCACCAGCAGGTTGCCCCGGAACGTCGGGTTGCTGGGAGAAAGGCGGTGCTGAGGGGCCACATCGGCAATCAGGCCGCCACCCGTGAACGGCGTCTTGCCGTTGAACCACATCTGGGCACGCACCACCAGATCGCCATCGAGCAGGCCACCGAGGCACACCAGCACAATCGCGCTGTGTGCCGCCAGATAGCCGATCTTGTTGGTCGATCCCGCCTTGGCGGCCACCATCCAGCCGGTACCGCCGGCGCTTTCCCGCGACTGCAGCTTGACCTTCCAGCCGGAACCCAGCAGGGTTTGACCGATGCGGTTGGCCGCTGATTCAGGCGTTTCAGGCAGTGCGCCTTCGGCCCGGTGCGGAAAAGCCTTGAGACTTTGCTCGCGGATGTTTTCCTTGTAGGCTTTGAAGTCCACCAGGATCTTGGGCGTGTTGCGCGCGATGCACAGGCTGGTACTGACCACCAGAAACGCCAGGATCAGCAGAAACCACCAGGCGCTGTAGACCGTGAACAGCCGGGCACTGCCAAACACATCGGACCAGAACGGGCCGAACTGGTTGACGTAGTTGTTCAGGGGTTCGTGTTGCTTGACCACGGTCCCGATGACCGACGCGATGCAGATCACCGTCAGAAGTGAAATCGCAAACCGCATGGACGACAACAGCTCAACCAGCTGGCTGGCGAAGCGCGACCCGGTGCGGATCTGCAAGCCTTGGGTAGATACGGTCATTTAGGCGTCGTAAAAAACAAACAGGGCGGATCTGGAACAACCCAGAACGCGCCCTGATGTGATGCTTTGTTCGTGTGGCGGTTCAATGCGAAGGAAGATAAACCCGCATTGTGACGCCAAATATTAACCAACGCTTATATCCCCGGAAACCCCGGGGCTAAGCACCTGCCCGGTCAGCGCAGGCCTGCGATGTAATCCGACACCGCCTGGATTTCGCGGTCGTTCAACTTGGCCGCCACACCGGTCATCTGGATGTGGTTCGCCCGCGTGCCGTCCCGGAACGCCTTGAGCTGGGCCGCCGTGTACCCGGCATGCTGCCCTTTCAGACGCGGATACTGCGAGGGAATGCCGGCGCCGGTGGGGCTGTGGCAACCGGCACAGGCCGCGATCTGGCGATCAGCGATACCGCCGCGGTAGATGCGCTCACCCAGCCGAACCAGATTCTTGTCCGTCGCGAAGCCTTCACGTGCCTTTTGATCGGCCAGCCACCAAGCGATGTTGCGCATGTCATCATCGGACAGCGCCGCGACCATGCCCTGCATGATCGGGTTGGCCCGTTTGCCAGACTTGAATTCCTGCAGCTGCTTGACCAAGTACTCTGGATGCTGCTGCGCCAACATCGGGTTCTCAGGAATCACCGAATTCCCGTCAGCTGCGTGGCAGGCCACACAAACCTGCCCGAAGGTGGCGGCGCCTTTGGCGGGATCGGGCTTGACCGACTGCGCATGGACACTGAACGACAGGGCTGCAGCGGCAGCCACGCAAAGGAAAGAAACGGGCAATTTCATGTCGGGGCGGCGTCGTTTGCGACGCGTCGGTTTGAAGAAGTTCGCGGCTTTCGGGCCGTACAGCATTCGATTTTACAATGCCTCACAGGATACCCAAATGACTCAAGTCAAGAATACAGCCACCGCGTCGGACACCACCCCATCCAGCACCTCCAACGTGCATGGGCCCGAGGGCGCCCAAAACGCAGCGCGTCCCGATATCAAGAGCCTGCACGGCTGGCTGCACACCGCCCGATTCCTCACGACGGCGCCCCAGCTGGAACACCTGCCCACGCTGGATGTTCCCGAGGTGGCTTTTGTCGGTCGATCCAATGCAGGCAAATCCACCTGCATCAACACACTGACTCAGCAAAAGCGCCTGGCCTTTGCGTCAAAGACGCCTGGACGCACACAGAGCATCAACCTGTTCTCGCTGGGCAAGCAGGGACAGACCGACGCCGTGCTGGCCGACTTGCCGGGCTATGGGTATGCGGCTGTGCCGCGCGAAGCCAAGCTGCGCTGGCAGCGCGTGATGGGCAACTACCTCATGACGCGCGAAAACCTCAAGGCCGTGGTGTTGCTGTGCGACCCCCGCCTGGGGTTGACCGAGCTGGATGAAATCCTGCTGGACGTGATCCGCCCCCGGGTGCAGAGCGGCCTGAAGTTCGTGATCCTCTTGACCAAGTCGGACAAGCTCACGCGTGCCGAGGCCAACAAGGCGCTCTCGATTGCGAAGCTGCAGTGCGGCGGTGGTGAGGCCCGCCTGTTCTCAGCACTGAAGAAGCAGGGGCTGGACGAAATGGCACTGCTCTTGTGGGACTGGACCCATGGCGAGGCTGTGGCGACCCTGGAGCAAGCCCCAGCGGTTGCGGAAGACAACGACGAGCCACCGGCACTGGACTGAGTTCAGCCGATCGGGCGGCACTCGCCGCCAGGCCAGTCGCCCGTCAGACGCTCACCGGGCTGCCGCCGTGCTCAACGTCGCCCATAGGGTGACGCTTCACCCGCCGGTCGCGTCTTGAAGCGCTTGTGCACCCAGTAGTACTGCTCAGGCATGGTTGCGATCATCTGTTCCAGGTGGTGGTTCATCAGCGCAGTGTCGGCCACCGCGTCACCGCCGGGATAGCCGTCCCAGCCCGGGAGCACCTCCACGTCGTAACCGCTGGGCGTCATCCGGCTGATGACCGGCACCACGCGCGCACGCCCCATCTGGGCCAGCCGCGGCAGGGTGGGCACGGTGGCGGTGCTCACCCCGAAAAATGGCACGAACACCGACTCCGCCGGCCCCATGTCCATGTCCGGCAAGAGGTACAGCACCTCCCCCGCTCGCAACGCCTGCACCAGCGAGCGCATGCTCTGGTGCTTTTCAACCAGCCTGACCGAGCCATACCGCAGCCGACCCGCCCGAATCCATTGATCCACGGCCACATTGCGTTGACGGGCGTACAGGCTGATGAACCTGCGCGGAAACCCCAGGGCCAGTGCGGTTCCGCCAGCGTCCAGTCCCACAAAGTGCGGAGCGAACACCAGAATCGGCCCGTCGGTGGCCAGTTCATGGACCGCCCCGACCAGCCTCAGGCGACGTCGGGTCACCGCTTCACTGGCTTCCCAGACCCAGCTCCGGTCCAGCCAGGATTGCGCGAAATACACAAAATGCCGGCGCACAGCGCGGTTGCGTTCAGCCTCGCTGTTCTGAGGGAAACACAGCGCCCAGTTGGTGCGAGCAATGTCCCGGCGCCGAGCGGCCACCAGATGCAGCACCTGCCCCGACAGCCAGCCCAGACCACGCACCCATGACAGGGGCAAACGGGCCAGCAAGCGCATGAAACCCACGCCCAGTCGACCACCCCAGGTTTTGGTGCCCGATGGACTGTGATGAGTTGGGGAGGGGATTGTGGACATGAATGACTGCGGTGAGCACCGGGCCGTTTCAGCGCTGGGGCGCGGCGCCGGTGTCCGGGGACTCGGGTTGACGGGGTTGCTTGTAGCGATCGTACGACCAGAGGTATTGGGCCGGCGATTCTCGCACCAGCATCTCCATGGCCTGGTTGATCTGTCTGGCAGCCGTCTGCGGGTCGCTGCTCAGACCCTCCTCAGCGAGACCCGGGAAGGGGCGCACATGCACCAGGAAGCCGCGCCCCCAGGAGAGCCGCTCGCCCCAGATCAATACCGGCTGCACGCCTGGCGTCCGTGCCAGGCGGGCCGACAAGGTCATGGTGTAGGCCTCACGCCCGAAGAACGGCGCCCACACGCCTAGGCCCGCGGGCGGCACCTGGTCCGGCAGCAGCCCCACGGCCTGCCCTGTCTTGAGCGCCTTGATGAGTTGCTTCACGCCGGCCAGCGTGGTCGGCGCCGTCAACAGGCCTGGGCGCTCACGGGAATGGGCCACCAGATCCCGCAGCCAGGGTTGACGCGACGGGCGAAACAACACTGTGGTGGTCATGCGCTCACCGAAGCGCTGCGCCACTGCCTGCGCCGTGATTTCAAAACAACCCAGGTGCGGCGTCAGGAACAGCACGCCCGAGCCGTGGGCCATCGCCGCTTCGATCAGGGAAGCCCCTTCCCAGCCCACCTTCATCGGGGCTCCCAGCCACAACCGGGTGGTTTCTACGGCCATCTTGCCCGCTTCGCCCACCGAAGCCAGCGCCACCCCACGGGAAAAACCGGCCTGGCGGACATGGGCCATCAGGCGTCGCCGGTAGCGGGGTGACAACAGGAAGCTGAGCCAGCCCACCACCCAGCCTGCTGCGTGCAGCACAGGCAGTGGCAGGTGTGAAAAAAGACGGAAAAGCAGTTGAAAGAGGACGGTCACGAAATGCTCAAGAGGCCTGTATGGCCGTCGAAATATACCGGTGGTGGGCGCACAACCGGTGTCGGCAACAGGTCTTGGTCTGCGGCACGGACATCCAGACCCACGCTTGCCCTAAAATCCTGTCATCGCCGAGTTATTGAACTAATTGCGGGGCGATTCACAAATTCCGCTAAAGCGTTCGCCGAACCCAGAAGACCGGCAACGCCGATCCACCAACTCTGGAGTTTATACATGGCGAACGACTTTCTCTTCACTTCCGAATCCGTCTCCGAAGGCCACCCCGACAAGGTGGCTGACCAGATTTCCGACGCGATCCTTGATGCGATCTTCAAGCAGGACCCACGCAGCCGCGTGGCAGCCGAGACGCTGACCAACACCGGCCTGGTGGTGCTCGCGGGTGAAATCACCACCAACGCGCACGTGGACTACATCCAGGTCGCGCGCGACACCATCAAGCGCATCGGCTACGACAACACCGACTACGGCATCGACTACAAGGGCTGCGCCGTGCTGGTGGCTTATGACAAGCAAAGCAACGACATCGCCCAGGGCGTGGACCACGCGTCTGACGACCACCTCAACACCGGCGCTGGCGATCAGGGTCTGATGTTCGGCTACGCCTGCGACGAGACGCCCGAACTGATGCCCGCGCCGATCTACTACGCGCACCGCCTGATGGAGCGCCAGGCCCAGTTGCGCAAAGACGGCCGCCTGCCCTTCCTGCGGCCCGACGCCAAGAGCCAGGTGACCATGCGCTACGTGGACGGCAAGCCGCACAGCATCGACACCGTCGTGCTGTCCACCCAGCACAGCCCGGACCAGAGCGAGAACCAGCACCAGATGAAGGCCTCGTTCACCGAAGCCATCATCGAAGAGATCATCAAGCCGGTGCTGCCCAAGGAATGGCTGCAGAACACCAAGTACCTGATCAACCCGACCGGGCGCTTCGTTATCGGCGGTCCGCAGGGCGACTGCGGCCTGACCGGCCGCAAGATCATCGTGGACACCTACGGTGGCGCTTGCCCGCACGGCGGTGGCGCGTTCTCCGGCAAGGATCCGAGCAAGGTGGACCGCTCGGCCGCTTACGCCGCGCGCTACGTGGCGAAGAACATCGTCGCCGCCGGTCTCGCCAAGCAGTGCCAGATCCAGGTGGCTTACGCCATTGGTGTGGCCAAGCCGATGAACATCACGGTCTACACCGAAGGCACGGGCGTCATCAGTGACGAGAAGCTTTCCGCGCTGGTGAACGAGCACTTCGACCTCCGCCCCAAAGGCATCATCCAGATGCTGGATCTGCTGCGCCCGATCTACGAAAAGACCGCGGCCTACGGCCACTTTGGCCGCGAAGAGCCCGAGTTCGCCTGGGAGCGCACGGACAAGGCGCAAGTGCTGCGCGCAGCGGCAGGCCTGTAAAACAGGCTTCTTCGACGCGTCCCATCAAGTCCATAACATGGGATGCGCCATGACGCTGTATGAGAAAGACCCTATATTTTCATTGGCTTTGTAAGCGAGCACCAACATACACCTCAAAGCCCCAGGCCTGCCGCTGGGGCTTTTTTTGACTCCAGAAATGGTGTTGCCCTGCTTGACCGGCACACACAGGCCTGAATTTTTCCTCCCGGTGTCCGATATGAACGGTACAGAATTGAACCGCTGTGCATCGCAACGACCTGGAGCTTTCAACCATGGATATCACTGTCGGCCTGGACCCGAACGACCTCGCCAACCCTGAACTTGAGCGGTTGGTGGCCCAGCGCACCCAGGAGCTGGAGCGCGCACTGGCACGTGCCCAGTCGCTCTACGAGCAGGCACCCAGCGGCCATCTGTCGCTGGACGCCGAGCTTCGCCTCGTCAACATCAACCAGACGCTGCTGAACTGGCTGGGCTATGCGCGCGAAGAAGTGATCAACGAACTAGATCTGTTCGCGCTGATCGACCCCTCGTGGCGCGGTCTGCTGCAGACGCGCATGGAGTCGCTGAGGCAATCGGGACGCACACTGCCCATGGAGATCGAGGTGCAACGCAAAGACGGCACCCGATTCCACGCCTTGTTCTCGTCGACCGCTGTCAACGACGAGCACGGCACCTTCCTGCACACCAACACCACCGTGCTCGACATCAGCGATCGCAAGGCCGCTGAACAGCGCGTGGCCGCTCACGACGGCTTCCTGCAGACCATCACCGACCGCATCCCGGTGCGGCTGGCCTACTACGACAAAGACCTGATCTGCCGTTTCTCCAATTCCGCGCACGCACGCCGCTACGGCAAGATGCCCAGCGAACTGGTCGGCACCCACCTGAGTCAGGTGGTGCGCGCCGAGCTGATGCCCGAGATCCTGCCGCACTTTGCCGAGGCACTCAGCGGTCAGCCGCAGAACTTCGAAGCCGAACGCCAGGCCCACGACGGCACCACCAGCTTCTATGAAATTCACTACATCCCCGACTTCCAGCACGGCATGGTCGAAGGCATCTTCATCGAAATGCACGACATCAGCGAACGCCGGCGCATTGAGGAGTTCGTGCTCGAAGCCAACCGCGATCTGGAAGAACGGGTGCGCGAACGCAGTGCCGAGCTGTTCCAGAGCGAGCAGCGTTACCGCCTGATGGTCGATGCGATACAGGACCACTGCATCTACTTCGTGGACGAAAACGGGGCGGTGACCGAGTGGACCGAGAGCGCCCAGCGCCTGCACGGCCATTCCCGCGCCCAGATGCTGGGCGAACCCTACACGATGCTGCTGGCCACCGACAACGCCGGCGAGGACGAGGTGAATCCGGAACAGGTCTTGCGCCTGGCCAAATCCCACGGTCAATGGGAAACCCGCGGCTGGCGGCTGCGCGACGACGGCTCGCGCTTCTGGGCCCACACCGTGCTGACCGCGCTGCGCAACGAAGCGGGTGAGCTGCAGGGGCTGTCCAGCATCACGCGCGACATGACCGCGGCGAAGAGTCTGGAGGACGTGATGAACGACCTCAACCGCGAACTTGAAAAGCGCGTGGCCGAGCGCACCCAGCAGCTGGTGGCGGCCAACAAGGACCTCGACGTGTTCTCGCACATGGTGTCGCACGACCTGCGCGCACCGCTGCGCCACATCGCCAGCTTTGTCAGCCTGCTGCAGGAGCAGATGGGTGAATCCAGCGACAGCCTGGCGCTGCAATACCTCAACTCGATTGCCAAGGCCAGCAAGCGCATGAGCATCATGATCGAGGGCCTGCTCGAATACGCCCGGCTCGGGCGGGTGACCATCGAGGCACAGCCGGTGCCGCTGGCGCCGCTGCTCAACGGCGTGATTGCCCACCTGAAGCAGGAGAATCCCCATCGCTCAATCGAATGGGTGGTGGAGGAAGACCTGCCGGTCGTGCGCGGCGATGCGATGTTGCTGGCCGAAGTGTTCAGCAACATGCTGAACAACTCCGTGAAATACACCCGCACCCGCGAACACGCCCGCATCGAAATTGGCTGGAAGGTCAACCCGGTGGGCGGACGCACCTTCTTCATCCATGACAACGGCGTGGGTTTCGATCTGGAAAAAGCCCACAACCTGTTTGTGATGTTCCAGCGGCAACACCACTCCATGGACTTCGAGGGCAATGGCACTGGCCTCGCGCTGTCCCAGCGCATCATCGAGCGCCACGCCGGCCGCATCTGGGCCGAAACCGCTCCCGGTGAAGGCTGCACCTTCTACTTCACCCTGCCTTTCGAGGGTCTGGAACACGAGCTGGACTTTCCCAAGTCGTCACTCGCGGAACTGGCGATCTGACGGCGCGCGATCCTGAAACCGACGGGTTCACGCCACCATAATGGGTGCGTGAACCCAGCCGATCCCACCGCGATTCCCCTTCCATCCGTGCAGCGCCTGTTCGCCCTGCATGGGCAAACCGCCATCGTCACCGGCGCCAGCCGTGGCCTCGGGCTGTCCATGGCCTGCGCTCTGGCGGCCCATGGCGCCAACGTGTGGCTCAATGGCCGCGATCCCATGAGCTTGCAGTCCGCGGTGGCCCGCTGCAACGACGCCGGTAAGGGCAACGGTGGCAGCGCCCACCCGCTGCCCTTTGACGTTGGCGACGAAGCCGCCGCCACCCGCGCCGTCTCACTGGTGCTGGCCACCACCGGCCGCATCGACATCCTGGTCAACAACGTCGGCCAGCGCCGACGCCAGCCCATGACCGAACTGCCTGCCCAGGCCCTGCGCGACCTGCTCGAAACCAACCTGGTTGCCGCCTGGCACCTGTGCCGGGAAGTCGCGCAACCGATGCGCGCCCAAGGTCGGGGTCGCATCATCAACGTGACCTCCATCGCCGGCCCCATTGCCCGCGCCGGCGACGCCGCCTACACCACCAGCAAGGGCGGCCTGGAAGCCATGACCCGCGCGCTGGCCGCTGAACTCGGGCCCGAGGGCATCAACGTCAACGCCATCGCACCGGGCTACTTCGCGACCGAAACCAACAGCGCGATGCAGCAAGACGCCCAGACGCTGGCCTGGCTGCGCCAACGCAGCTCACTCGGGCGCTGGGGGCAGCCCGATGAAATCGCCGGGGCGGCCGTGTTCCTGGCGAGTCCTGCGGCCAGTTACGTCACTGGCCAAGTGCTCGCGGTGGACGGCGGCTACCTCGCTCACTTCTGAGACCGGTGACTGGCCGTCCCCACAACAGACTGCCCGGCCCAGACGGTGTCAGCGCGGCACCAGGAAAACCGATTTTTCGTCGAGCTGGATCGCCGCCTCGGTGGTCGACTGCAGCTTGAACACGATGGGGTGCGAACCACTGGACGCACCCGGTGGCACCTGCACCCGCACAGCCAGGGTACGCACCTCGGTCGGCAACACCTCCACCCTGGCTTCGGAAGCGATCACGATGCCGTCCATGCCGTCCACGCCCAGTTGCACCACCTGTTTCGCTTCGGTGGCGTTCATGATCTGCAGCCGGAACACGTTCTCGATGCGGCCCTGCTCGACCATGCGGGCGAGTGCGCCACGGTCCCGGATCACGTCCACCTTCATCGGCACGCGTCTGTAGAGGCTCACACCGACGGCGATGGCGATGGCGGTCAGCACCGTGGTGTAGATCAGCACCCGCGGGCGCAGCGCCCGGCGGATGATCTGCGCCTTGTCCCAGCCACCGGTCATGGCGTTTTGCGTCGAGTACTTGACCAGGCCGCGCGCATAGCCAAATTTGTCCATCACTTCGTCGCACACGTCAGCACAGGCACCGCAACCGATGCACTCGTACTGCAAACCCTTGCGGATGTCGATGCCGGTGGGGCAGACCTGCACGCACAAGGTGCAATCCACACACGAACCCAGGCCCTTCTCCTTCGGATTCACCTTCTTGCCGCGCGAACCACGCGGTTCGCCGCGGGTGGTGTCGTAGGTGACGATCAGGGTGTCCTTGTCAAACATGGCACTCTGGAAGCGCGCATAGGGGCACATGTATTTGCACACCTGCTCGCGCATGAACCCGGCGTTGCCGTAGGTGGCAAAACCGTAGAAGAAGATCCAGAAGGTCTGCCAGGCGCCCAACGAACCGGACACCACGTCAGCCGCCTGACCCCGAATGGGGGTGAAGTAGCCGACGAAAGTGAATCCGGTCCAGAGCGCAAACAGGATCCACGCGGTGTGCTTGACGGCCTTGCGGCCAGCCTTGGCGCCTGACAGCGGCGCCTCGTCCATCCGGATGCGGGCCGAGCGATCGCCCTCGATTTTTTTTTCAATCCACAAGAAGACCTCGGTGTAGACCGTCTGCGGACAGGCGTAGCCGCACCACAGGCGCCCGGCCACGGCCGTGAACAGGAAAAGCGAGAGCGCCGCCATCACCAGCAAACCGGTGAGGTAGATGAAATCCTGTGGGTAGAGAACCAGCCCACCCAGGTAGAACCGGCGTGACAGCAGGTCAAACAGGATGGCCTGGCGGCCGTTCCAGTTCAGCCAGGGCAGACCATAAAAGACGATCTGCGTGACCCACACCATGGCCCAGCGCCAGCGGGTGAAGAAGCCCGAGACCGAGCGCGGGTGGATTTTCTTGTGCGACTCGTAGAGCGAAACCTCATGCTCGCTGGGCTCGTCCTCGGGCACGGGGCCCAGGGGCTGGTTGGCGGTGGTCGTGGACATAGGTGCTTTCTTGCGGGTGCCGCTGTGTGGGGTGTCTGGCGCCGAACGCCAGACTGGTGTGCGCACCGGCCCCTGTTCCAAGAACCGTGCCAGTCCATGAAATCACCAAGAATCAAGGACTTGCAGCACCCGCTGAACAATTTTCGGATCTGGAAATTCGGTAAAACTGCCAGATTCGACAGTTAAACGCCAGATATGACATCAGTTCATGAGACCCCCTGGACGGGGATAAAACCGATGCGCCCCTTGAAATACCACCGAAGCGCCCTTATCATTAGCACTCGCTGGAGTGGAGTGCTAACACTTTGCTCCAAGTCGATCAGCGGCCATACCCGACCCTCGCGGTCGGTCTTGACCGACTGACCCAACCCCTCATCCGTTCAATCTCAGGAGATGCAATGAACCTTCGTCCTCTCGCCGATCGCGTGATCGTCAAACGTATCGACAGCGAAACCAAGACCGCTTCCGGCATCGTCATCCCCGACGCCGCTGCTGAAAAGCCCGACCAGGGCGAAATCCTGGCCGTCGGTCCCGGCAAGAAAAACGACAAAGGCGAACTGTCTGCCATGAACGTCAAGGTCGGCGACCGCGTTCTGTTCGGCAAATACAGCGGCCAGACCGTCAAGGTCGATGGCAACGAACTGCTGGTCATGAAAGAAGACGACCTGTTCGCAGTCGTCGAGAAGTAATTCTTCTCTCATCCATCCCCATTTACTGAATCCGGAGAAATCAACATGGCAGCAAAAGACGTCATTTTCGGCGGCGAAGCCCGCGCACGCATGGTCGAGGGTGTGAACATCTTGGCCAACGCGGTCAAGGTCACCTTGGGCCCCAAGGGTCGCAACGTGGTGCTCGAGCGCTCGTTCGGCGCCCCCACCGTGACCAAGGACGGTGTGTCCGTGGCCAAGGAAATCGAACTCAAGGACAAGCTCCAGAACATGGGCGCCCAGATGGTCAAGGAAGTCGCTTCCAAGACCTCTGACAACGCCGGTGACGGCACCACCACCGCCACCGTGCTGGCCCAGGCCATCGTGCGCGAAGGCATGAAGTACGTGGCCGCCGGCATGAACCCGATGGACCTGAAGCGCGGCATCGACAAGGCTGTGGAAGCCCTGATCGAAGAGCTGAAGAAGGCCTCCAAGGCCACCACGACCAGCAAGGAAATCGCCCAGGTCGGCTCCATCTCCGCCAACTCCGACTCCAGCATCGGCGACATCATCGCCAATGCCATGGACAAAGTGGGCAAAGAAGGCGTGATCACCGTGGAAGACGGCAAGTCGCTGCAAAACGAACTCGACGTCGTCGAAGGCATGCAGTTCGACCGCGGCTACCTGTCGCCCTACTTCATCAACAACCCGGAAAAGCAAGCCGCCCTGCTGGACAACCCCTTCGTGCTGCTGTACGACAAGAAGGTCTCCAACATCCGTGACCTGCTGCCCACGCTGGAGCAAGTCGCCAAGGCCGGCCGTCCGCTGCTGATCATTGCCGAAGACGTCGAAGGCGAAGCCCTGGCGACGCTGGTGGTCAACACCATCCGCGGCATCCTGAAGGTTGTCGCCGTCAAGGCCCCTGGCTTCGGCGACCGCCGCAAGGCCATGCTGGAAGACATCGCCATCCTGACCGGCGGCAAAGTGATCGCCGAAGAAGTCGGCATGACGCTGGAAAAAGTGACCCTGGCCGACCTGGGCTCGGCCAAGCGCATCGAAGTGGGCAAGGAAAACACCACCATCATCGACGGCGCCGGCGCTGCCGCTGACATCGAAGCCCGCGTGAAACAAGTGCGCGTGCAGATCGAAGAAGCCACCAGCGACTACGACCGCGAGAAGTTGCAAGAACGCGTGGCCAAGCTGGCCGGCGGTGTGGCCGTGATCAAGGTCGGCGCTGCCACCGAAGTCGAGATGAAGGAAAAGAAAGCCCGCGTCGAAGACGCCCTGCACGCCACGCGCGCTGCGGTGGAAGAAGGCATCGTGGCCGGTGGTGGCGTGGCCCTGCTGCGCGCACGCCAAGCCGCTGGTGTCATCAAGGGTGACAACGCCGACCAGGACGCCGGCATCAAGCTGGTCCTGAAGGCCATCGAAGCGCCCCTGCGCGAAATCGTGGCCAACGCCGGTGGCGAGCCGAGCGTGGTGGTCAACGCCATCCTGGCCGGCAAGGGCAACTACGGCTTCAACGCCGCCAACGACACCTACGGCGACATGATCGAAATGGGCATCCTGGACCCGACGAAAGTGACCCGCACCGCGCTGCAGAACGCCGCTTCGGTGTCCAGCCTGATGCTGACGACCGAGTGCATGGTTGCTGAATCCCCGAAGGATGACGCACCTGCCATGGGTGGTGGCGGCATGGGTGGCATGGGCGACATGGGCGGCATGGGCATGTAATTGCGCCTTGCCTGAGACGCCATGCCGGCGTTGCAAGGGTTTGTCGTGGCGCTGCCACTGTCTACCCCCTTGCGCCTTGGCCTGGCGCCTCATGCTGCGTCGGATTGCATCACTGCACGCTGACGAAATCCCAAGAAAAAACCCCGCGAAGCGATTCGCGGGGTTTTTTCATTGATACCCCCAAACGAGGGGACTTCGGGTGGGTCAGCGCATCATGCCTTCGAGCTTGATCGTGTCCACCACGAACGCGCGGATGCCTTCGGCCAGCTTCTCGGTCGCCATCGCGTCTTCGTTCATCGCAAAGCGGAAACCGGCTTCGTCGTAAGTGACAAAGGGGATGTCCATGGCCTTGGCAGCGCCTGCATCCAGTGCCTTCGCCAGCGGCGCTTCGCTCGCCGCCAGCTGCGCCAGCAGGTCCGGGCTGATGGTCAGCAGGTCGCAACCGGCCAGCGCCGTGATCTGGCCCACGTTGCGGAAGCTCGCACCCATCACCTCGGTGGCGATGCCGTGCTTCTTGTAGAAGTTGTAGATTGCGCGCACCGACTTCACGCCTGGATCGTTCGCGCCCGCCATCGCTGCTTCGTCCCAGCTCGCGCCGGCGTTCTTCTTGTACCAGTCGTAGATACGGCCGACGAAAGGCGAAATCAGCTGCACCTTCGCCTGACCACAGGCCACGGCCTGGGCGAACGAGAACAGCAAGGTGAGGTTGGTGTGGATGCCATCGCGCTCCAGGCGGGCAGCGGCTTGAATGCCTTCCCAAGTGGACGCGATCTTGATCAGCACGCGGTCGATGTGCACGCCCTCGCCCTGGTAAAGATCGATGATGCGACGCGCGCGGGTCACGGTCGCTTCGGTGTCGAAGCTCAGGCGCGCGTCCACCTCGGTCGACACGCGACCGGGGATGTGTTTTAGGATCTCGCAGCCGAAGCTCACGAGCAGGCGGTTCATCACCTCGTCCAACCCTTGGGCACCGTATTTCGCCACCGCCTCCTTGAGCAGGTGGGCGTATTCGGGTTTCTGCACCGCCTTCAGGATGAGCGACGGATTGGTGGTCGCGTCGCGGGGCGAGAAGGCTGCGATCTGGTTGAAGTCCCCGGTGTCGGCGACCACGGTGGTGAGCTGTTTGAGTGCGTCAAGCTGGTTCATTTCGCCATTATCGGGTGTAATAAGGTTTCACGATCTCCATGTAACCTGTTTCGTAACCCGATTGTTCCTCATGCTCGACCGCATCAAAGCCTCCCTGCCTTCTCTGGCACCCGCCGAACAACGGGTGGGCAAACTCGTGCTGCTCGATCCACGCAGTTTTGCCAGCCTGCCGGTGTCCGAGCTGGCCGAACGGTCGCACGTGAGCAAACCGACTGTGGTGCGCTTCTGCCGCAGCATGGGCTACGACGGCCTGTCGGACTTCAAGCTCAAGCTGGCCGGCACGGTGAGCGAGGGTGTGCCCTTCATCCACCGCAGTGTGGACGTGGACGACAAGGTGGGCGACGTGCTGGTCAAGGTGATCGACAACACCGTGGCGGCGTTCCTTAAATACCGCAACGACGCGTCCACGCACTCGATCGAGAAGGCGGTGGATGCGCTGCTGGCCACCTACAAGAACCGGGGCCGCATCGAGTTCTACGGCGCGGGCAATTCGGGCATCGTGGCGCAGGACGCGCAGCACAAGTTCTTCCGCCTGGGCATCAACGCCATCGCCTACAGCGACGGCCACATGCAGGTCATGAGCGCCTCGCTGCTGGGGCCGGGCGACTGCCTGGTGATCGTGTCCAACTCGGGCCGCACGCGCGACCTGATGGACGCGGCCGACATCGCCCGCAAGCACGGCGCCACGGTCATCGTGATCACCGCCAGCGGCTCACCACTGGCGGCAGCGGGGCACATCCACCTGTCGGCGGACCACCCCGAAGGCTATGACCGCTACAGCCCCATGACCTCGCGACTCATGCACCTGATGGTGATCGACGTGGTCGCCACCTGCCTCGCACTGCGCATCGGGGGCAGCAAACTGCAGCCGCTGCTGAAGGAAATGAAGAACAACTTGAGAAGCAAGAGATACGCTTGACCGTGCGCGTTGAGGGCTGAACATTCCCCCCTGCGCCGCTGACGCGGCTTCCCCCAGAGGGGGACGATGCCTGTGACCCGGCAAAGCCGGTTCCACGGCATCCTTGGGTTTGGAGGCACGTGGGCCGAACAGGCCTGAGGACAACGGGTGTTTCCCGCAGCGAAGTCAAGGAGGAGGCCTGCGCAGCAGGCCGGGGGACATTCGCGGAGGGGAGCGCCCGTTGTCCGAGCCAACACCAACACTTCACCCCGTCAGATCCGGCCTTCTTCGACAGCGTGACACGCCACTCGAACACCGCCAATCGTCTGCAACACCGGCCTCTCATTCCGACACCGCTCATTCACATGAGGGCAGCGCGGGTTGAACGCGCAACCGCTGGGCGGATTCAGCGGGTTGGGCACTTCGCCGGAAACCGGCGTGCGCGCCTTGCCGGTGTCGTGCATCTTGGGAATGGCGTCGAGCAGCATGCGCGTGTAAGGGTGGCGCGGGCTGTCGAACAGCGTGTGCTTGGGCGCCAGCTCCACCAGCCTCCCCAGGTACATCACGCCCACCCGATCGCTCACGTGGCGCACGACCGCCAGGTTGTGGCTGATGAACAGATAGGTCAGACCTCGCTCGCGCTGCAGGTCTTTCATGATGTTGAGCACCTGCGCCTGCACGCTCACATCGAGCGCCGAGGTCGGCTCATCGCAGACCAGAAACTCGGGCTGCGTGGCCAGCGCGCGCGCGATCGAGATGCGTTGGCGCTGCCCGCCCGAGAACTGGTGCGGGTACTTCACGCGGTCGTGCGGCGACAGGCCCACGGAATGCAACAGCGCGTCGACGCGGGCGCGCAGTGCCACCGGTTCGATTTCGATGCCATGCTCGCGCAGCGGCTCGGCGATGATGTCTTCGACCACCCAGCGCGGGTTGAGGCTGGCGTATGGATCCTGGAAGATCATCTGGATGCGGCGGCGCAGTTGGCGCCCTCCCGGCGTCTTGAACGCCGCATGGGCATCCTGTCCGTCAAACTCGAACCCGCCGCGGGTCGGCTCGTACAGCCCCACCAGCAGGCGCGCCACCGTGCTCTTGCCACAGCCCGACTCGCCCACCAGCGCCAGCGTCTCGCCGCGCGGGATGTCAAAGGAAACCCCGTCCACCGCGCGCAGGAGTTGTCGGGGCTGGCGTTCGAGCACGCGGTTGAGCCAGGGCGCCGAGACGTCGAAGGTTTTGGCCAGGTCGGTGGCACGTACCAGCGACGCCTGGGACTCTGGCAAGCCCTCTTGCGAAAGCACGGGTGTCTGCGATGAAGCCAGCTCTGGCTCGTGGCGCAACACCGCTGGATCAGTCTGGTCCGAATTCATGCCGCCACCCCCTGCGCAAGGATCTGCGCCGCGGACGACCCGGCATGCAACCAGCAAGCCGCCCGGGTCACGCCCGCAGGCATCAGATCGGGGCGCTCGGCGTGGCAGCGGTCAAACACCCGGTCGCAGCGCGGGTTGTAGGCACAACCGGCCGGAATCGCATTGAGCCGCGGCATGGCGCCATCGATCTGGTGCAAGCGCTCGCGGTCCACGCTCATGTCCGGAATGCAGGCCATGAGTCCGGCGGTGTACGGGTGGGCCGGGTGGTTGATGACTTCATGCACCGGGCCGATCTCGGCAATGCGCCCGGCGTACATCACCGCCACGCGATCGCAGGTCTCGGCGATCACGCCCATGTCGTGCGTGATCAGCATGACCGCAGCACCCCGGTCTTTGCAGATGGTCTTGAGCAGCGTGATGATCTGGGCCTGGATCGACACATCGAGCGCGGTGGTCGGCTCGTCGGCCACGATCAGCTGCGGCTCGGCCGCCAGCGCCAGCGCAATCACCACCCGCTGGCGCATGCCTCCCGAGAACTGGTGCGGGAAGTGGTCGATGCGCTGCTCGGCCGCCGGAATGCCGGTGTCGCGCAGCAGCTGAATGGCGCGTTTGCGCGCTTCCGACTGATTCACCGGCAGGTGTGTGGTGATGGTTTCGATCAGCTGGCGTCCGACCGAGTACAGCGGGTTCAGCGAGGTGAGCGGATCCTGGAAGATGGCGCCGATCTGGCGCCCGCGTACCTTGCGCATTTCATCGAACGGCAGGTTGTCGATGCGGCGGCCTTCCAGCAGGATCTCACCGGATGCCACACGCCCGGGCGGCTCCAGCAGGCCGATGATGGAAGCGCCCGTGAGCGATTTTCCCGCACCGGACTCGCCCACCACGCCGAGAATTTCGCCGGGCGCGATGTCGAAGGAAATGTCGTCGAGCGCACGCAAGGTGCCCCTTCGGTGGGGAAACTCGACAACGAGGTTCTTGACTTGCAACAGGCTCATCGTGGTTTACCGGAGTCTTGGGTTGAGCGCGTCGCGCAGCCAGTCGCCGAGCAGGTTCACTGAGAGCGCGATCAGCACCAGCATCGCGCCCGGGAAGATGGTGATCCACCACTCACCCGAGAACAGGTAGTCGTTGCCGACCCGGATCAGCGTGCCCAGCGAGGGCGAAGTGGGCGGTGCGCCCACACCCAGGAACGACAGCGTGGCTTCGGTGATGATGGCGGTGGCCACCTGGATGGTGGCCAGCACCAGCACCGGCCCCATGACGTTGGGCAGCACGTGGCGGCGCATGATGCGCAGCGGCGCCACGCCCGTCACCCGCGCGGCCTGCACGTATTCCTTGTTGCGCTCCACCATGGTGGAGCCGCGCACCGTGCGAGCGTACTGCACCCAGCCCGTGAGCGTGATCGAGAGGATGAGCACACCAAAGGCCAGCGAGTCGTGGGCATCCGGAAACAGCGCCCGCCCCACGCCCGCGATCAGCAGCGCCACCAGAATGGCGGGGAACGACAGCATCACGTCACACAGGCGCATGAGAAAGGCGTCCACCCACCCCCCCAGAAAACCCGCCAGCAGACCGAACGCCACACCGATCACCACGGACAGCACCACCGAAGCCAGACCCACCGCCAGCGAAATACGCGCGCCGTATATCAGGGCAGAAAGGATGTCGCGCCCCTGATCGTCGGTGCCGAGCAGGAACTGGGACACACCACCCTCGCTCCAGGCCGGTGGCAGGCGCGCATTGGACAACTCCAGGGTGGCGAGGTCAAACGGGTTGTGCGGGGCCACCCAGGGGGCAAACACCGCACAGAACAGGCAGACGAAGGCGATCGCTGCCGCGACCATGGCGGTGGGCGATGTGCGGAAACTGTGGCCGACATCACTGTCAAGCCAGCGGCGAACAAAGGCAATCAATGTGGGGACTTTCGAGTTCCTTGACACAACCAGGCGGGAGGTCAGAGTGGAAGCCAATCCAGGGCCAGCGCGGAACCGGCTCTGCCGGGCCACTGCTGGCGTCCCCCTGGGGGGAAGCCGCGCAGCGGCGCAGGGGGAAGCCCTACCGGACGCTGATGTATCGGAACGGCATCTGGTTGTCGGCCCGTTGCGTCAACTGCACGTTGTTGGCCACACCCCAGGCCAAGGCCTGCTGGTGCAGCGGCAGATGACCCACGTCGTTCGAGTGCAGGGTGAACGCTTCCTTGATCATGGCGTTGCGCTTGGCCTGGTCGGTTTCAGACTGGATCTTGAGCGTGAGTTCGTCCACCTTCGGGTTGCAATAGGCACCCAGGTTGAACTGGCCCGACCCCTTGTCGTCCACGCAGCGGATCAGTGCATTCAGCACGTTGTGCGCGTCGTAGGTGCTGGGCGACCAGCCCAGCAGGTAGAAACTGGTGTCGCGCTTGAGCACCTTGGGGAAATAGGTGCCCTTGGTTTCCACCTGCAGGTTGACCTTGACACCGATGCGGGCCAGGTTGGCCGCCACCGCCTGGCAGATGGCGCCATCGTTCACGTAGCGGTCGTTCGGGCAATTCATGCCGACCTCGAAGCCGTTCGGGTAACCGGCCTCGGCCAGCAGCTTCTTGGCGGCCTCGGTGTCGTACGGCAGGCGGGTGTTCATGGCGGGATCAAACCCGTTGATGCCCGGGCCCACCAGCAGCGCCGCCGGTGTGGCCGCACCACGCATCACCGTTTTCTGAATGCCATTGATGTCGATGGCCTGGTAGAAGGCCTGGCGCACGCGCTTGTCCTTGAACGGGTTCTTGCCCTTCACGCTGGAATTCAGCAACTCGTCGCGCTTCTGGTCCATGCCCAGAAAAATCCAGCGCAGCTCGGGGCCCTGGAGCACCTTGGCCTTGCCGCTGGCGTTGACGCGTGCCACGTCCTGCACGGGCACCGGCTCCATCACGTCCACCTGGCCCGACAGCAGCGCAGCCACGCGGGTCGAATCGTTGCCAATCGGGGTGTATTCCACGTTGACCACGTTGCCTTCGATCTTGCCCCAGTAGTTGCCGTTGCGCACGAAGCTGGACTTCACGCCGGGCTGACGCTCGCGCAGGCGGAACGGTCCCGTGCCGTTGGCGCGGAACGACGCAGCGTTCTCAACACCTTTGCGGCGGTCCACCGGCCGGGTGGCCTGGTTCTCCTCGCTCCACTGCTTGCTCATGATGTAGAAGAACGACAACACGCCGGGCAGGATGGGAAACGGCGCCTTGGTTTCAAACTCCACCGTGTGCGCGTCGATCTTGCGCACTTCCTTGATGTCGTTCGTGTAGCTCTTCATGTCCGAGCCGTCACCTGACCCACGGGCAAAACTGAACAACACATCGTCGGCGGTGAAAGGCTTGCCGTCATGAAACGTCACGCCCTTGCGCAGCTCGAACCGCCAGACGTTGGGTGAAGTCTGCTTCCAGCTGGTGGCCAGCGCGGGCTCCAGCTGCAGTTCCTTTCCGCGGGTGACCAGGGGCTCGTACACATTGCCCGTCACGCTGAGTTGCAAGGACTCGTTGAGCGAGTGCGGGTCCATCGACAGCGCATCGCCCTGGTTGCCGATGCGCACCGTCTGCGCCTGCGCGGCCCCCAAGGTGGCGAGGGCGGCGGCCACCGCACAGACCGTCAACGTTTGCTTGAACTTCATGAGTCGCTCCTAGGCGTGGTTGGGAAAATGGAAAACATCAGTCGGCGCTGGCCAGCGGCATGCCCTGCTCGATCAGGCCCGCGTGCAGTGCAGCGCCCAGCGGCAGCACATCGTCGTTGAAATCGTAGCGGCTGTTGTGCAGAAAACAGCTGCCCACGCCGTTTTCGGCGCCCTGGCCGAGCCGCAGATAGGCCCCGGGCTTGACCTGCAGCATGAAAGAAAAATCCTCGGCGCCCATGCTGGGCTCCAGGTCGCGGTCCACGTGGTCGTGCCCCAGCAGCTTCTGAGCCACTTCGGCAGCGAACCGGGCCTCCTGGCGGCTGTTGATGGTCGCGGGGTAAATGCGCTCGTAATTCACATGGGCCGCGGCGCCCAGTCCCAACGCCACACCGGAACACACCTCGTGCAGCCGGCGCTCGACCAGGTCCTGAACCTCCGGGTTGAAGGTGCGCACCGTGCCCATGAGCGTCGCCTTGCCCGGCGTCACGCTGAACGCCCCCATGTCGCCAGCCTGCATGGCGCACAGGCTCACCACGGCGCTGTCGATCGCCCGCACATTGCGGGAAACAATGCTTTGCAGCGCCGTGATGATGTGGGCCGAAACCAGCACCGGGTCCACGGTCTGGTAGGGGTGTGCGCCGTGACCACCCTTTCCCGTGATCTCGATCGTGATGCGGTCCGCCGCCGCCATCATGGGTCCGGGATTGATCCCCACCGTGCCCGGGCGCATCTGCGGCCAGTTGTGCATGGCGTAGACCGATTGCACGGGGAAGCGGTCAAACAGACCGTCTTCGATCATGGCCTTGGCACCGGCAAATCCTTCTTCACCGGGCTGGAAAATCAGCACCGCCGTGCCATCGAATTGCCGGGTTTCGGCCAGGTAGCGGGCCGCGCCCACCAGCATGGCGGTGTGGCCGTCGTGGCCGCAGCCGTGCATCATGCCCGGCTTGAGGGATTTCCAGGCAAAGTCGTTGTGCTCCGTCATGGGCAGGGCATCCATGTCGGCGCGCAAGCCGATCATGCGACCGCTCTGGCACTGGCGACCGTGGATCACAGCCACCACCCCTGTTTTGCCGATACCGGTGTGAATTTCATCCACGCCGCACAGCTTGAGCGCCTCGACCACGCGCTGCGCGGTGTAGTGCTCCTCGAAACCGATTTCGGGGTGCGCGTGCAGATCGCGCCTCAACGCAGTGAGCTCGGGGTGGTACGCCGCGATGTGCGCGAACGCGCGGCCATGGGCCTTGATGCGGGGCGCCAGCAAGTCAGTGCCCTCCCGCTTTGTCGGCACGCAGGCGCGGGTCAACGGCGAAATACAGCAAGTCGACGATGAGGTTGATCACCACGAAGATCAGGGCAATCAGGCACAGGTAAGCCGCCATCACCGGGATGTCCGCAAAGGTCACGGCCTGGATGAACAGCAGCCCCATGCCCGGCCACTGAAACACGGTCTCGGTGATGATGGCGAAGGCGATCAGGCCGCCCAGCTGCAGACCGGTGATGGTCATCACGGGCACAAGGGTGTTTTTCAACGCGTGCCCGAAATGCACGGCCCGGTTGGTGAGGCCGCGCGCGCGGGCGAACTTGATGTAGTCGGTGCGCAGCACTTCCAGCATTTCGGCGCGCACCAGCCGCATGATCAGCGTGAGCTGGAAGATCGCCAGCGTGATCGCTGGCAGCGTGATGTGCAGCCAACCTTTGGCAGTCAGCAGCCCGCTGCTCCACCAACCCAGCTGCACCACGTCGCCACGGCCAAAGCTGGGAAACCAACCCAGTTGCACGGCAAACACGAGGATCAGCAAGATGCCGATCAGGAAGGTGGGCAGCGATACCCCCAGCAGCGAGATCGTCATGAACAGCTGGCTGGTGAAGCTGCCGCGCTTGAGCGCTGCGTACACACCCATCGGAATACCCAGCGCCAGCGCCATCACGCCAGCCACCAGCGCCAGTTCCAGCGTGGCCGGCAGGCGTTCACCGATCAACCGCGACACTTTGGCCCCCTGGCGCAGACTGAGTCCGAATTCGCCTTGAACGGCGTTGACCAGGAAATGCCAGAACTGCACCACAAACGGCTGGTCAAGCCCAAGGTCGACGCGGAGTTCGCGAATCTGTTCTGGTGTGGCGTCCTGCCCCAACAGGAAGACGACCGGATCACCCACATACTGGAACAGCATGAAGGCGATCAAGGTCACGCTGACCATCACCACCACAGCCTGCGCCAGGCGCCTGAGAATGAATGCGAACATCTTGTGGGGAAGAAGAGAGGGTCAACCCAGCCGGTGAGCGATACCCTGCCGTCTGACTGAAATCAGTTTACCTTGATGAGGCGCAAGTCCATCCAGTTGTCGGTGCAATGCACCACATCGGTGTTCTTCTTTACGGTCCATGGGATCACCTGATTGATTCGGGGAATGCGGACCCCAACAGCCAACGCTGCTCACCAGAGCATGAGCGGTGTTTTCATTGCTTGACATCTAAATGAATAGCGGTAGCCGCACTATGCAGCAACCGTTCCACTACCCAGAACAGGACTAACCCTAGCGACCCCTGGCCGGACACCGACTTCATCTCCTCAGGTTGGCCCAGCCCGACCCGTTCTATGGCCACGGCTCGTTGGCACAAAACCGGCAAGATTTGCCGGCAAGCTCCATCGATTGGCTTCAGCGTCTCATATATGCAACTATTTAGTTACCATTTCAGGCCCATTCATCCAAGAATCCTCCATATCCCCCAAACGCGGGAGGGACATTCAATGCCGACTCCTCTAAATTTCGCCTAGGTGTGTTTGTTACACGCCAACGTCGCGCTCAGCTCAAACCCGAGCAACAGCGCTTTTTCAATCTGTATCCAGGGAGTTTTGAATGATCAGGAAGATGATGATGACCTTGCTCGCGCTGTTCGCCGCCAGCGCATTTGCCGCCGTTGACGTGAACAGCGCCAGCGAAGCCGATCTCGACAGCATCAAAGGCATTGGTCCAGGCACCTCGACCCGCATTCTGAGCGAACGCAAGGTGGGCAAATTCAAGGATTGGGCGGACCTGATTCAGCGGGTTTCCGGCATTGGCGAAAAACGCGCTGCGAAGCTGTCTGCGGAAGGACTGACCGTCAATGGTGTCGCACACCAGGCCACTTCAGCACCCGTCAAACCCAAGCTGGAGAAAACGGGGACGAAAGCCACTCCAGCCCCTGGAACCGCGCAGTAAGACAGCCCGCTCCATCAACGAAAAAGCCCCCGGGGAGATGTCCCCGGGGGCTTTTGTTCTGTGAATCCATCGGCCTCAGGGCCGCCTGGGAAATCAGAACTTGTGGTTCAGGCCAATAGCGAAGATGTCGGCATCGGTACCCGTTGCCTTGCGGTCTTCAGCACGGAAGCCGGTGTACACCATGGTGCGCTTGGACAGGCTGTAAGCTGCGGCCACACCAAAGGCGCTGTCGCTCTCGGAAGCACCGTCTGCCTTGGAGCTGGCGTAGCCCACGGACAGCGTGAACGCACCCAGGGGAATGTCAGCGCCGAGTTGGTAGGAGTTCACGTCAGCGTCGGCAACGCCGCCAGTGTCTTTGGTCGTGTAGTAGCTGGCGAGCAGCTTGGCGGCGCCCAGATCGTACGAACCGTTGAGCATGGTGCCCTTCTGGCCGACTTCGTTGGTTTCGTAGCCAAGGGCCACAGCCACAGGACCACCGGCGTATTTCACGTGACCAGCGGAGATGCGCTTGGCACCAGCAGGAACGTTACCGGTCAGCTGCGTGCTCACAGCACCGCTGACACCAGCGAATTCAGGCGTGGCGTAGTACAGCTGTGCATCGGCAGCGCCGGTGTAGCTGTTCTGCCAGATCGCGTTGGCCGACAGAGCCGAGTCAAAGCCGCTGTTGGAAGCACCAAAGACATCGTCCATGGCGTTCCAGTTGCGACCCAGCTTGAGGGTACCGAAGCCACCGGCCAAGCCGACGTTGGCTTGACGATCGAACAGCTTGTCGTTGGTCGAACCATCGCCCAAGCTCAGCTTTTGCTCGAATTGGAAGATGGCAGACAGACCGCCGCCCAGATCTTCAGAGCCCTTGAAGCCCAAGCGGCTGGTGTTCACACCGCCGCTGCCGGCAGCAGCCGACTGGCCTTTAACCTTGGCCACGTAGATGTCAGCGATACCGTACAGGGTCACGCTGGATTGGGCCATGGCGGCGCCCGAAGCAGCCAGAACGGCCAGAGCAATCAGAGACTTTTTCATGAGATGTTTCCTTGTTTGAAAAATCCAGTCCCGTATATCGAAACCGGCTGTGAAGCGAAATCACGCTACAAATACTAAACCGCGCTCTCAGCCCCACAAGGGTTTTCCCGCAAAAAACGACCAAGCTTGTTCAAGTTTGTCGGTTTTTTGACACAGCGACATACCTCAGAAGAAACCAGAAGTGAGCCACAAGACCACATGCAACGAACCCACCAATAAAAAACCCCTGCCGGCTGACCGACAGGGGTTTTGATTCGGACCGGTCGCCAGCTCAAGCCGGCGCCAGATCAGAAGTTGTGGCGCACACCCAGAGCCAAGTGGTTGAAGTTCTTGGCGTCTTCACCCTTGCCATCACGGACGATCGCGGCGTAGGTGAAGGTGCGCTTGCTCAGAGCGTACTTGGCTTCAACCAGCAGATCGGTGTCTTTGGCTTCGGTGTCGCGTGCGACATCCAGCGTCAGGGTCACAGGACCCATGGTGGTGCTGCCGCCCAGCGTGAAGCCCTTGGCAACGCCGGAAGGATCCATCACGGAACCAGCCAGCTTGAAGCCGCCGAAGTCGTAGCTGCCGCCCAGCGACTTGCCGGCCTCAGCATCCTGGACCTTGTCGTAGGCGAAGGCCACCACGATCGGGCCGTTGCGGTAGATGGCGTTCAGGTTGTTGCGCGCACGCTCAACACCCGCGACAGCAGGCGTTGTGGCGGTAGCGGCCACGGCGCCCACGACGTTGTTGCCTTTGAGCACGTGAGCAAAGCTGACAGAGAAGCCGGCCATGCTGGGAGATGTGTACATCAGCTGGGCAGAGCTGCGGGTGTTCAGGAAGCCGAACTGCGAACCGACCACCGAGTAGTTGGCGGTGCCGGTCAGTTCCCAGGCAGCGATGCCATAGAACGAAGGCGTCAGGCTGCGGCCCAGACGCAGGTCACCGAAGCCACCGCTCAGGTTCATCCAGGCAGCACGGCCGAAGTCACCAGCGCCAGCGGTGGAGATGGAGCCATCGCCCAAACTGAGACCTTGCTCGAAGTTGAAACCGGCCTTCAGACCGCCACCGAGATCTTCGGTGCCACGCACGCCCCAGCGGCTGGTACCGTTGTTCAAAGCGCCAGCGCTCATCACAGCCGCGGAGGTGTCGGTCGACTTGGTCAGGGCCACGTCGGCCACGCCGTACAGGGTCACGGAAGACTGAGCGAAGGCGGCGCCGGTAGCAGCCACGGCGGCCAGAGCAATCAGGGTCTTTTTCATTAAGAGTATCTCCAAGGTTGAAAAAAGAGGCCGCGGGTCTGATGCCCCCGAGCCAACCTCCGTTTTGGAAGCTGAATCGATTGCACCAGAATGCACTGCCCGCCGCCATGCTCACAGGGCTGACTCTGGGTAAACCCTAAGGCTTCTGTTGTTCCCTGACAACAGACTCCCAGACCGCCCACACATTCCACCAAGTGCCTTGATGGACAGTCTGTTTTGATGTCTGACAGACTGACGCCTGAAGGCCAACCCGCCTTGATCCTCGAGGCGAGAACCACCGTCACGCTGCCGACTTTGGAGAAACACCCATGTCCCTGGATCCCTTGCTGAACGCTACCGATTCGGCACTGCGCACGCTGTTCGTGCCCCCGCGCGCTTCACGCGCCTGCCCCATCCTGCCCGAACGCGGCGATGTCGATCTGGGGGACGCCGACCGGCGGCTTTCAGGCGCGCTGATGCGGGTGAACCACGTGGGCGAGGTTTGTGCCCAGGCGCTGTACACCGCCCAAGCGCTGGCCGCTCGCATGGGCGGTGCAACGACCAATGAAATGCTGGCGCGACAGCTGGAAGCCGCCGGACGGGAAGAAACGGACCACCTGGCCTGGACCCGGGAGCGGCTGGACGAACTGGGTGCTCGCCCTTCTTTGCTGAATCCGCTCTGGTATGCGGGTGCTTTTGGACTGGGCTTGCTGGCAGGGCGCTTTGGGCCAGGCGTGAGCCTGGGCTTTGTGGTGGAGACAGAGCGCCAGGTGGAAGCGCATCTGGCGAGCCACATGGACCGCCTGCCTCCCGATGATCAGGCGTCAAGGGCCATCGTGGCTCAAATGAAGGACGACGAAGCACGCCACGCCCGCGATGCCCAACACGCGGGTGCCACCGAGTTGCCAGAACCCGTCAGGGGCCTGATGCGGCTTGCCGCCCGTGTGATGACGACGGTGGCGCATCGGATCTGAGCGCCTGAAACCCCCTTCAGCGTGGGTCTCAGGCTTCCAGCACGTCGAAACCGGTGGTGATTTCCGCCGTCTTGCCCAGCATGATGCTGGCAGAACAGTATTTGTCGTGGCTCATGGCAATGGCTCGCTCCACCGCCGCGGGCGGGATGGCCTTGCCGGTGACCGTGAAATGCATGTGGATTTTGGTGAAGACCTTGGGATCGGTCTCGGCCCGTTCGGTGCTGAGCTTGACGCTGCAGCCCCGAACATCGTGGCGGCCACGTTTCAGGATCAGAACCACGTCGTAGGCGGTACAGCCACCCGTGCCTGCCAGAAGTGTTTCCATGGGCCGCGGCGCCATGTTGGCCCCGCCATTTTCAGGTTTCGCGGCGTCTGGAGCACCGTCCATCGCCAACACATGACCACTGCCGGTTTCCGCCACAAAACCCATGTGCGATCGGGTGCCGGTGGCGCCGGTCCAGGAGACGGTGCATTCCATGAAGCTTCCAGATGTGAAATAAACGACGATTTTTGAATCTGCTCCCTAAAAAGGAGCAAATTCAGGATTCAGGATGTTGCGTTGCAGCATGCGAGCGCTATACTGACGTCATTGTATTGAAGGTTGTCTCCTCTGCCCTCCAAGGGTGGATTTAAACCCGGACCGGTTCTTCCAGTCCGGGTTTTTTTTGGCCGACTGGCGCGCTCTATATGATGAGCACCGAGGAAACACCATGCCCGTCAGCCCCAAAAAGCCCGCCGCCCCTGCCGCTCTGCCGGCCTCGTCCCCCGTCACAACGCTGACACCCGCCGAATACCTCAAGAAGATCCTGACAGCCCGGGTCTATGACGTGGCCGTTGAATCGGCTCTGGAACCGGCAAAAAACCTGGGCCGGCGTCTGCACAACACGGTGCTGCTCAAGCGCGAAGACCAGCAACCCGTGTTCAGCTTCAAGCTGCGCGGTGCCTACAACAAGATGGCGCAGCTGACCCCCGAGCAGCTGAAAAAGGGCGTGATCTGTGCGTCGGCCGGCAATCACGCCCAAGGCGTGGCGCTGGGCGGCCACAAGCTGGGCACCCGCGCGGTGATCGTGATGCCGACCACCACGCCACAGGTGAAGGTGGATGCGGTTCGGGCGCTTGGCGGTGACGTGGTGCTGCACGGCGACAGCTACTCCGATGCCTACACCCACGCGGTGGCGCTGCAGAAAAAGCAGGGCCTGACTTTCGTGCACCCGTTTGACGACCCGGACGTGATCGCCGGCCAAGGCACGATTGCCATGGAAATCCTGCGACAACTGCAAAGTCTGGGTTCGGACCACCTCGATGCGGTGTTCGTCGCGATTGGCGGCGGTGGGTTGATTTCGGGTGTGGCCAATTACATCAAGGCGGTGCGACCGGAGATCAAGGTGATCGGGGTGCAGACCGTGGACTCCGACGCCATGATGCAATCGGTCCAGGCGGGCCAGCGCATCGCGCTGGCCGATGTGGGTCTCTTCGCGGACGGTACAGCCGTCAAGCTCGTGGGCGAAGAAACCTTCCGCATCGCCAGCGGTCTGGTGGACGAGTTCATGGTGGTCGACACCGACGCGGTGTGTGCCGCCATCAAAGACATCTTTATCGACACGCGCAGCATCGTCGAGCCCTCAGGCGCGATGGCGGTTGCCGCGGTCAAACAGTACGTCGCCAAGCACAAGACCAAGGGCGAGACCTACGCCGCCATCCTGTGCGGCGCCAACATGAATTTCGACCGGCTGCGCTTCGTGGCCGAGCGCGCCGAGGTGGGCGAAGAACGCGAGGCCCTGTTCGCCGTGACCATCCCCGAGGAGCGCGGCAGCTTCAAACGTTTTCTGGAAACCATCGGCGACCTGCCCGGCGGTCCGCGCAACGTGACCGAGTTCAACTACCGGATCGGCAACGCCGACACGGCGCACGTTTTTGTGGGACTGACCACGCAGGGCAAGGGCGAGTCGGCCCGGATCGCCGCCAATTTCAAGCGCCAGGGATTCGAGGCGCTGGACCTCACGCACGACGACCTGGCCAAAGAACACATTCGCCACATGGTGGGTGGGCATTCACCGCTGGCCCAGGACGAGCGCCTGTTGCGCTTCGTCTTTCCCGAGCGGCCGGGCGCCTTGCTCAAGTTCCTCAGCCTCATGCGCCCGGGCTGGAACATCAGCCTGTTTCACTACCGCAACCAGGGTGCTGACTACGGCCGCATCCTGGTTGGGCTCCAGGTGCCGCCCAAGGACGACAAGGCGTTTGCGCGCTTCCTCGACACACTGGGCTACCCGTACGTCGAGGAAACCGCCAATCCGGTGTACCGTCTGTTTCTCAAAAGCTGAGGCACCGACACTATGGACGCAAGGACTGAAACAGTGGTTGAAGAACCCCGGAACAGAGCGTCCTTGCCCGAACCCCAGTGGCCGCAGGTGGAGCCCACGGATGACGCTGAACTGGAGCGGTACCTCCGGCAGGTGCTCCGGCCGGAGCACCTGCCCGAACACGCCTTGGGCCGCATGGAAACACTGGCCCTGCAGCTGGCCCGCATCCAGCACGCCAGCCCGCTGATCTTCGATCAGGTCCGTCTCGACCAACCGCAGTTGCTGGTGTTTGCCGGCGACCACGGCATTGCCGACGAAGGCGTCTCGCTGTCTGAACAGGGCCTCACCCGCCAGCGTGTGCTGCACATGTTGCAGGGCACGTCACTGGTCAATAGCCTGGCCGAGCAGCAGGGTTTCAATCTGACGGTGGTGGACGCGGGTGTGGCCTCCCACATCCTGCTGCCCGACGATGCCCCGTCGCAAGTCCCGCTCCTGCTGCGCAAGATCGGTTACGGCACCCGCAACATGGTGCTGGGTCCGGCCATGTCGGTTCCGCAGGCCATTGCCGCGTTGAACGCAGGCATGGACGTGGTGAAGCACCTGCCCGGCAACGTGCTCGCCCTCGGCGATGTCGGCGTGGCCAACACATCCTGCGCAGCGCTGCTGCTGTCGCGCCTGTGCGGTGTGCCACTGAGCGACGCCTGTGGAGTCGGCGCCGGCCCGGACGAGGTCTGGCTGAAGCACAAGCTGGAGAAACTCTTCGCCGCCGCCAGCCGGCACCGCAAAGCGGTCAAGCCACTGGACGCGCTGGCCGCCATGGGCGGATTTGAAATCGCCATGATGGCCGGCGCGATGCTGCAGGCTGCGAGCGAGCGGCGCGTGGTGCTGGTGGACGGGTTTGTGGCCGGAGCGGCAGCGCTGGTGGCGCGTGGTCTGGTCCCTGCTGTGGCGGACTACCTGGTGTTTGCCCACCGGTCGGCCGACCCGGGCCACCGCTTGCTCCTGATCCACCTGCAAGCCCAGCCACTGCTGGACATGGAACTGCGCATGGGTCAGGGTGTGGGCACCTTGCTGGCCTGGCCCCTGCTGCAGGCGGCCCAGCGGCTCTTGGCGCACTGAACCGGGGTCTTTCTCAGTCCTCGACCTTCGGCAGGACCAGCTGCACCGTACTGGGCCCGGTGCGCTGGGGTCCCAGCCTGGCTTCACGGCCGTTCACCGACTGCAGCACCAAACCCGCCTCCAGCGCATCGCCCACCCGCACGGGGCGCGGCGGCTGGTCGTCGATCGCGATCAGGGCTGCGCCGCCCTGCCCTGGGCGGACCGCCAGACCGATCAGCCGGTAACGCGTCGCGGGCGGCGGCGCGGTTGCGGCCACCCCCGGTGGCGGACGCGATCCCAGCGCGCGGGCCACCGCGGCCACGTCGGCCTGGGGCGCCGATACCGCCAGCGCGGCCAGCGGGGTCAAAGGACCCTGCCCCCACACACGCAGCGCCCAGTACCCGGCACTCAAGCCCGCCGCCAGCCAGAACAAGCCGGCAGCCAGAGCGGGCCAGAAACGGCCACCCGTCCAGCCCGCTGCCGCACTGGCCACAGGGTTGAAGACGCGCCCGGAGAATGCCCGTTTGTTCATGGCCGCATTATGATCGACCGCCTGTCACGACCCTCTGTGGGTGTGCCTGCCGCTGGATGCCGTTCAGACCGGCGCACCCCAGCCATCTGCTCCCGGGAGATCGCCTTGAAACACCACCCTCTGCCCCCACACACCACGACGTTGATGCCCACCTGGCGGCGTTCGCTGCAGCGCGGCTTCACGCTCATTGAACTGATGGTGGTGCTGGTCATCATCGGCGTGCTGGCCGCGCTGATCGTGCCCAACGTGCTCGATCGCGCCGACGACGCCCGCGTCACCGCGGCCAAGACCGACGTCAACAACCTGATGCAGGCGCTCAAGCTGTACCGCCTCGACAACCAGCGCTACCCCACGAGCGAGCAGGGCCTGAACGCACTGCTCGTCAAGCCCACGATCAACCCGGTGCCACCCAACTGGCGCCCTTATCTGGAGAAGCTGCCGGGCGACCCCTGGAACCGTCCGTACCAGTACCTCAACCCCGGCGTGCACGGCGAAGTCGACGTGCTGTCGCTGGGCGCTGACGGCCAGCCGGGTGGCGAAGGCCGCGACGCCGACGTCGGCAGCTGGCAGTGAACAAACACCCCCCTGCGCCGCTGCGCGGCTTCCCCCCAGGGGGACGGTGCCTTTGGACCGGCGGAGCCGGATCTTCGGCACCCGCTGGGTTGAGGCACTTCGCGCACAGGGGCTCGTTGACTTCAGCCTGTTTGTCCTCGCGCCCGAACGCATTGCCGGAGTTCTGAGGTGTTGTCGACCCCATCACGCACCAGCTCGCCCCAGCGGGGCTTCACCCTGCTGGAGCTGATGGTCGTTGTGGCCATCGTGGCGCTGGCCACGGCCGGCGTGAGCCTGACCTTGCGCGACAACGACGGCAGCCGGCTGGAAACCGAAGCCCTGCGCCTGTCGGCGCTGCTCGAATCGGCGCGTGCCCAGTCGCGCAGCAGCGGTGTGCCGGTGTACTGGCGGCCGACAGCGGAGGGGTTCGAATTCCTGGGCGCGCCGGCGCGTCCGCAGGCGCCGGCCTCTCTGGCGAACGAACGCCGCTGGCTGCACCCGGAGACCCGGGTGCAGATCGCCCAGCCCACCGGAGCGAGCAGCCTGGTGCTGGGTCCCGAGCCCCTGATCGCGGCGCAGCGCCTGCGGCTAATGCACGGCGAGCACCAGCTGACGCTGGGCACCGACGGGCTCTCGCCGTTCGCCGTGTTGCCCGAGGATGCTGCGCCATGAACACCGCGCGTTCTGGTGAAAACCGTGCCCGGGGTTTCACCCTGATCGAAATCCTGGTCGCGCTGGCGGTGGTGGCGATCACGCTGGCCGCCGGCATGCAGGCCACCGGCGCCCTCACCCGCGCCGCGGAGCGGCAAAGTGATCAATGGCTGGCCCAGATCTGCGCCGAAAACGAGCTGACCAGACTGCGCCTGAACCGCCAGCTGCCGGGCGTGGGCGAGAGCACGAGCACCTGCGAGCAGGCAGGGCGGCAGCTGCAGGTGCGGCTGGCCGTGTTGCCGACGCCGAACCCCAACTTCCGGCGCGTCGACGCCGTGGTCGAGGGGCCGGTGCAAGGGGTGAATGCGCGGCTGCTCACCCTGTCCACGGTGATGGGACGGTACTAAGATGAAACACCCCCGCCGCGCTTCGCGCGACCCCCAAGGGAGCGGCACTGGCCGTCCGGCAAAGCCGGCCCGGCGGTGCCCTGGGCTGGACCGTTTCGTGCGGCGCGGGTCGTCGCGCTACCAGCACCGCGGCTTCACGCTGATCGAACTGCTGGTGGCGCTGGCGGTGATGGGCGTGCTGGCCTTGCTCAGCTGGCGCTCGCTCGACGGCATGAACCGCGCCCAGGAAATCACCCAGCAGCGCGCCGACGAGGTCCTGCGGCTGCAGGCGGCACTGGGTCAGTGGGGCGCCGATCTGGACGCGCTGGTCGAAACCGGCGAACTGGGTGCGCTGGATTTTGACGGCCGCGTGCTGCGCCTGACCCGGCGCGACAGCACCGAAAACGCACTGCAGAGTCCGGGCATCCGTGTGGTCGCCTGGGCGCGCAAAGACCCGGCGGCCGGCGGCACCGGCGGCCCGCAATGGATGCGCTGGCAATCGCCACCGCTGCGCCGCCGCGACGAACTCGCGCAAGCCTGGGCACGCGCCTCGCAGTGGGGACTCGGTGAACAGCAGCGCGATGGCGCGGGCACCAACGACACCGCGCTCGCGCTCATCGGCATCGATCGCTGGCAACTTTTCTACCACCGCGGCGCCACGTGGGGCAATCCGCTGTCGTCCATAGGCAATGAAGGGCGTGGCGTGGCGGGCGTGAGCCTGCTGCCCAACGGCGTGCGCCTGGTGCTCGAACTGTCTGCGGGCCAGGGCCTCTCGGGCACGCTGGTGCGCGACTGGGTGCGGCCGACGCTGGCGGCCGGATCGCCATGATGAAGAACCGCCGACGCCCCATCGGTCGCCAGCGCGGCGCCGCACTGCTGCTGGCCATGCTGGTCGTGACCCTGGTCGCCACGCTGGCCTCGGCCGCCGTGTGGCAACAATGGCGCTCGGCCGAGGTGGAGGCGGCCGAGCGCCAGCGCGTGCAGGCGAGCTGGATACTCACCGGCGCGCTGGACTGGGCGCGGCTGATCCTGCGGGAAGATGCCCGGGGCAACCGCAACAGCGGCCACGCCGATCACCTGGGCGAACCCTGGGCCACACCGCTCGAAGAAGCCCAGCTCTCCAGCTTTCTGGCCGCCGACAAGAACAACAACAGCAACAGCGCCGACGACATGTTGCCGGCCTTCATGTCGGGCGAAATGTCCGACGCACAGTCGCGCCTGAACGCCTTGAACCTGGTCCGCAGCACCGGCAGCGGTGCGAAAACCCAGGTCGAGGTCTCGCCGCCCGATCTGGCGGCTTTCACCAAGCTCTACCAGTTGCTGGATCGGCCGCAGGCCGAACTCGACAACCTGGTTTCAGCCCTGCTGAACACGTCGAACCTGACGCTTAACGACCCCAAGCCTTCGCCCACCCCACTGCTCCCGACGCGCTTTGCGCAGCTCGGCTGGCTGGGCGTGAGCCCGGCGAGCCTGAAGGCCTTGCAGCCCCACGTCACGGTGCTGCCCGAACGCAGCACCCTGAACCTGAACACCGCCAGCGCCGAAGCGCTGAGCGCCAGCATCCCCGGTCTGGACCTGGCCCAGGCGCAACTGCTGGTCAGCGAGCGCGCCGACCGGCCCTTCCGGGACCTGCCTGGCGCGCAGGCGCGCATTCCCGGTGCCACCAGCGAAACCGTCAACAGCCAGCAACACGATGTGCGCAGCCGCTTTTTTGAGGTCCGGGTCCGCTTGCGGCTGGACGACACCGTGACCGAAGAACATTCGCTGGTGGTGCGCAACGGACTCAACGTCAACGTCCGGTGGCGCGAGCGCGTCGCCGCCCGCCCATGACGCGCCGGCAGGGTGTGCGACACCAGGGGCGATCCGCCGGCACGCGGCCGGTCCCTAAAATGCAGAACATCCCGCGTGCGCGCACCCTTCCCTGACCCAGGCCCGACGTGCTGATCCTCACACCCACATCGTTCTCCGTCGCCAGCGCCACCGCCTCCGGTGCGACACTGGACTGGGCGCGTTCAGGCAACGGGCAACAACTGGCCGAACACGGCACCTGCGCGGCCTCGCTGCTGCCCGCCGACGACGAGGTGGTGCTGGTGTTACCACCCCACGCCGTGTCCTGGCACCGCGCCACCCTGCCCCGCGTGGCCAATGCCAAGCTGCGAGCCGTGCTCGACGGCGTGCTGGAAGAACACCTGCTGAGCGACAGCGCCGAACTGCATTTCGCGCTCGAACCCGGTGGCCGATCCGGGCAGACGGTGTGGGTGGCCGCCTGCCACAAGGCCTGGCTCAAGACCTGGCTGCAAATCCTCGAGGACGCGGGCCGTCCGGTCTCGCGCATCGTGCCGTCGATCTGGCCGCACCTCGCATCGTCGCGCAGCGTGACCCCTCCGACGGTTCACTGGGCCCACCACCAGGGGGGTCGACCCTGGCTCGCAAGCGCGAGCGCGCTGGGTGTGGTCTGCACGCCGCTGCAACCCGGCAGCACCGGCGTGGCGGCCCTGGTCACGCCCACCCCGGGGGATGCCGAAACGCCCGACGGCGCCATTCAGTGGCTGGCCGAGCCCGCCGCCGCGGCCGAAGCCGAACAGTTGCTCGGCCAGCGCTTCGAGCTCGTGGCGCTGCCGGCCTGGCTGCTGCGCTGCGCCCAGTCCGAATGGAATCTGGCGCAGTTCGACCTCAGCCTGTCCAGCACCGCCCGGCGCGGCCAGCGCCTGCGCCAGACCCTGCGCCAGTGGCGCAGTGCGCCGGCCTGGCGGCCTGCGCGCTGGGGGCTGGCCGCGCTGCTGGTGGTCCAGCTCATCGGCCTGAATGCCGCCGCCTGGCAGGAGCGGCGCGTGCTCGCGGCCAAACAGCAGGCCCTGGGGCAGACGCTGCAGCGCAGCTTTCCGCAAGTCAAGCTGGTGCTCGACGCTCCCTTGCAGATGCAGCGCGAACTGACCCGCCTGCAGCAGGCCAGCGGCACGCTGTCCCACCGTGACCTCGAAGCCATGCTCGGCGTGCTGGGCCAGGCCACCGACGACCCTGCAGCGGCACTGAGCAGCATCGATTTCAGCAGCGAAGAAGGCCGCTTCACCGTGACACCCGACAGCGAAGACGCACTGGCAACGCTGCAGCAAACCCTGCAGCGCAGCGGCTGGCAGGCGCAGCTCAAAGACACCGAGCTCACCCTGCGCCCGGCAACCCCCTGACACCGATGAACACACGCACCCGACCCACCGCTGCCCTGGCCCGTTTCGGACAGGGCTTGGGTGCGGCGCTCGAACGCCTGTCGCTCCGCGAACGGCGCGCCGTGGTCGCCGCCGCCTGGGTGGTGGGCCTGGGTCTGCTGTGGTGGCTGGCGCTCGCGCCGGCCCTGAGCACGCTGCGCCAGGCACCCGAACGCCATGCCCGGCTGGACACCCAACTGGCGCAGATGCAACAACTGGCCGCCAGTGCCGAGCAGTTGCGCTCGCTCAACAGCAGCCCGCCGCCGGGCCGCGCCGCCACGCTGCGCGCGCTGGAGCAATACACCAGCCAGCTGGGTGGCACAGCGCAGGTGTCGGTACAGGGTGACCGCGCGAGCGTGAATTTCCGGGGCACCGCGCCCGAGGCCCTGTCCCAGTGGCTGAACCAGATGCGCGTCAACGCCCGCCTGCTGCCGGTGCAGGCCCAGCTCCAGCAGCAGGCCAACCCGGCCGGATGGAGCGGGAACCTGGTGCTGGCGGGGCCCGGTCTGCAGTCGGACGAACGATGAGCAGCCCTTGGTCCGTGCGCCTGGCCTGGCTCGGCGGCTGCCTCGGCCTGTTGCTGGCGATGCTGCTGTTTGCGCCCGCGCGCTGGCTCGCCGCGGCCGTGCACAGCGCCAGCGCGGGACAGGTGCAGCTGGTCAACGCGCGTGGCAGCGTCTGGCAGGGCCAGGCCGACCTGCTGCTCACCGGCGGCGAAGGCAGCCGCAGCCTGAGCGCCCTGCCCCAGGGTCTGCGCTGGCGGCTGGCGCCGGCCTGGGCTTCGGGCCAGCCGGCCGTCGCGCTCCAGCTCAACACACCCTGCTGTTCGCCCGAGCCGCTGGACATCCTGCTGCTGCCCGGCTGGCAGGGCATGGAACTGCGTCTCGCCGCCTTCAGCAGCCAGTGGCCCGCCGTGTTGCTGGTGGGCCTGGGCACCCCCTGGAACACCCTGCGGCCCGACGGCCAGCTGGCGCTGCGCTCCAGCGGCCTGGTCGTGCAGCAGGTGCAGGGGCGCCTGACCCTGCAGGGTGGTCTGACCGTGGACGCGCTGGACATGGCGTCCCGCCTGTCCACCCTGCGCCCGCTGGGCAGTTACCGGCTGGAACTGCGGGCCGCGGCCGACGGCCACAGCACCACGCTGAACCTGAGCACGCTGCGCGGCGGGCTGCGGCTGCAGGGCAGCGGCCAGTGGGTGGGTGGACGGCTGCGCTTCCAGGGCGAGGCCCAGGCCGCCCCCGGGCGCGAGCCGGCGCTGGACAACCTGCTCAACATCCTCGGGCGCAGGCAGGGACCGCGCTCGATTCTGAACATTGGCTGAAGCGTGGCACCGCCGATGCCCAGCACTTCGCGATAGGATCAAGCGATGAACCGCAAACCCTCCCGAGCCCAGCCCACCCGGGTCCACCCGAAACCCGGGCAGACAGCGGGTCTGCTGAGAACGCTCACCCTGGCCGGCAGCCTGGCGCTGTGCCTGCTGCCCGGGCCGGTCGCGCTGGCGCAAAGCGGGCGCAACGAGCCCGTGGTGCTGAGTTTTGTCGACGCCGAGATCGAAGCGGTCGCCCGCACCATGGCGTCCATCAGCGGGCGCAACGTGGTGGTGGATCCGCGTGTCAAGGGCACCATCAGCCTGTCCACGGACAGGCCCGTTTCTCCTGCGGCCGCACTCAACCAGTTCAGCGCCGCGCTGCGGCTGCTGGGCTTTGCGCTGGTGGACACCGGCGGCCTCTACAAGATCGTGCCCGAGGCCGATGCCAAGCTGCAGGGCAACCCGGTGAACGCGGGCCCGGTGAGCTCACTGGCGTCGTCGAACCAGATCGTGACCCAGATCTTCCGCCTCAACCACGAGGCCGCCAACAACCTTGTGCCCGTGCTGCGGCCCCTGATCGGCCCCAACAACACCATCAACGTCAACCCCGGCAACAACTCGCTGGTGATCACCGACTACGCCGACAACCTGCAGCGCATTGGGCGCATCGTCGCCGCGCTCGACGTGGCGGGCGCCACCGACGTCGAGATCATTCCGCTGCAGCACGCCATCGCGATCGACATCGCCCCGCTGATCACGCGCCTGATCGAACCCGCCACCGTGGGCGCCGGCCAGGCCGCTGACACCTCCTACAAAACCACCCTGGTGGCCGAGCCGCGCAGCAACACCCTGGTGCTGCGCGCGGCCAACCCGGCGCGCCTGGCGCTGGTGCGCTCGCTGGTGAGCAAGCTGGACCAGCCCCGGGGGCAGGACGCGAGCGGCAACATCCATGTGGTCTACCTGAAGAACGCCGACGCCACCTCGCTGGCCGCCACGTTGCGCGCGGCCATGGCCGGCGAAAGCAGCGCGGGCGGAGCCGGTGCACTGACCAGTGCCCCCACCACCGTCGCCATCCGTGCGGCGGCCGGGTCCACCGCCGCCGGCAGC
This sequence comes from Hydrogenophaga aromaticivorans, assembly GCF_013387465.1. GTDB lineage: Bacteria > Pseudomonadota > Gammaproteobacteria > Burkholderiales > Burkholderiaceae_C > Hydrogenophaga > Hydrogenophaga aromaticivorans. Next base: position 134,655 of record NZ_VYGV01000003.1, read on the forward strand.
CCCCAGGCCTCGGCGCCGGTGGCCGCCAGCGCCAGCCCGTCCACCGGCGGGCAGATCCAGGCCGACCCGGCCACCAACGCGCTCATCATCACCGCGCCCGAGCCGCAATACCGGCAGTTGCGCGCCGTCATCGACCAGCTCGACGGGCGGCGCGCGCAGGTCTACGTGGAAAGCCTGATCGCCGAGGTCAACGCCGACAAGGCGGCCGAATTCGGCATCCAGTGGCAAGGCCCGCTGGGCAATTTCGGCGACAGCGTGGTGGGCCTGATGGGCACCAACTTCGGCACCGGCGGCAACAACATCCTGACCAACCTGCTGCCCATCGCGCAGGGTGACACCGCCAGCATCACAGCGCCCGGCACCGGCCTGAACATCGGCGCCGCGCAGCAGCGCAACGGCGTCTACATCCTCGGCTTTCTGGCGCGCTTCCTGCAGCAGAACGGCGAGGGCAACATCCTGTCCACGCCCAACCTGCTGACGCTGGACAACGAAGAGGCCAAGATCGTGATCGGCCAGAACGTGCCCTTCGTGACCGGCCAGTTCACCAACACCGGCAGCAACGAGGGCTCGGTCAACCCGTTCCAGACCATCGAGCGCCAGGACGTCGGCCTGACCCTGCGCGTGAAGCCGCAGATCAGCGAGAACGGCACCATCAAGATGACCATCTTCCAGGAGGTCAGCAGCGTGCAGGCGTCCTCGATCAACTCGGCCACCGGCCTGATCACCAACAAACGCACCATCGAATCGACGGTGCTGGTCGACGACGGCGGCATCGTCGTGCTCGGCGGCCTGCTGCAGGACGAATACGCCGGCAACCAGGAAAAGGTGCCCGGTCTGGGCGATGTGCCCTTCTTTGGCAACCTGTTCAAGAGCGAGACCCGCAGCCGCAAGAAAACCAACCTGATGGTGTTCCTGCGCCCGGTGGTGCTGCGCGACGCGCGTGCCACAACCAACCTCTCGCTCGACCGCTACGACCTCATGCGCGCTGCGCAGAAAGACGCCCAGCCCGTGCCCAGCAGCGCGCTGCGCGTCAACACCGCGCCCGTGCTACCACCCCAGCGCGCGCCCGGAGCGGCGCAGCCGTCACCGCCCGCTGCCCCGGCCAACTGATCCCATGAGACACCCGCTGCCCTACGCCTTTGCACGCCAGCATCTGTGGCTGCTCGAAGACGATGGCCAGGGCCTGACCCTGCTGGGCAGCAGCACACCCGCGGCCGACCCGGCCGTGCAGACGCAGCGCCTCTCTGCACTCTCGGAAATCCTGCGCTGCCATGAGGTGCGCGAGTTCCTGTGGGAGCCGGGCGACACGCTCACGCAGCGCATCAGCGCGGCCTATGCCCAGGGCGAATCGAGCGCGGCCGCGGTGGTGAGCGAAGTGCAGAGCGACGCCGACCTGAGCCGCATGATGCAGGAGCTGCCGGCGATTGAAGACCTGCTGGAAACCGCCGACGACGCGCCCATCATCCGCATGCTCAACGCCCTGCTCACGCAGGCCGCGCGCGACGGCGCCAGCGACATCCACATCGAACCCTTCGAGCGCCATTCCAGCGTGCGTTTCCGCATCGACGGCGTGCTGCGCGAGGTGGTGCAGCCCAACCGGGCCCTGCACGCGGCGCTGATCTCGCGCCTGAAGATCATGGCCGAGCTCGACATCTCCGAAAAGCGCCTGCCGCAGGACGGCCGCATCTCGCTGCGCATCGGCACGCGCGCGGTGGACGTGCGCGTGTCCACCCTGCCCAGCGCCCACGGCGAACGCGCCGTGCTGCGCCTGCTCGACAAGAGCGAGAGCCGCCTCAACCTCGAAGCCGTGGGCATGCAGGGCGATGTGCTGGCCCAGTTCGAACACCTGGTGCAGCAGCCGCACGGCATCATCCTGGTGACCGGCCCGACCGGATCGGGCAAGACCACCACGCTCTACGCCGCCCTGCAGCGCCTGGACGCCGGCACGCTCAACATCATGACGGTCGAAGACCCGATCGAATACGAGCTGGCGGGTGTGGGCCAGACGCAGGTCAACCCCAAGATCGACCTCGACTTCGCCAAGGCCCTGCGCGCCATCCTGCGCCAGGATCCGGACGTGATCATGATCGGCGAGATCCGCGATTTCGAGACCGCGCAGATCGCCATCCAGGCTTCGCTCACCGGCCACCTGGTGCTCGCCACGCTGCACACCAACGACTCGGTGAGCGCCGTGACGCGCCTGACCGACATGGGCGTCGAACCCTTCCTGCTGTCGAGCTCGCTGCTCGGTGTGCTGGCGCAGCGCCTGGTGCGCAAGCTCTGCGTGCATTGCCGGCGCCAGGACGAAAACGGCCGCTGGACCGCGCCCGGTTGTGCGCACTGCAACGCGGGCTACAAGGGCCGCACCGGTGTCTACGAACTGCTGGTGGTGGACGACCCGATCCGTGCGCTGATCCACAGCCGGGCGGCCGAAAGCGAGCTGCTGGCGGCGGCGACAACGACGGGCCTGCGCTCCATGCGCGAAGACGGCCAGCGGCTGGTGAACGCCGGCGTCACCAGCCAGGAAGAAGTCCTGCGCACCACGCGGGATTGAAGGCGTCCCGGTGACGGCGCCCCGCCGGGGCTCTGTGTCCAGATGCGCTGGAAACAGCTGCTTTCGTGGCGTTTCTTTCAGACCCAAAAGTTACTGAAATAAACATCTCCAAGGTGTTGACGGTGGGGAACAGGCATTGTCAACATCACCGCGTTGAGCGACTTTTGACGCACAGGTGAGCGTCAGAACCGTGGCCTTTCCCACTCAGCACGCGTCAAAAGGCCGGGCAAAGTTGTCACCAGTTTTATGGATTGACGCTGAAACGGGCCGGACAAAAACTGTGCTCAGCGGATCACACATGTAAACAAATGCGCGGGAAGGGGAGGCGCACTGCAGCTGAAGCCGGCGTTTCCCGGGACACACGTGACGGACCCGTCCTGGCCGCCAGACCAGGCATCTTCTGGTGGTTCGTTCAACCCGCCCGGAGGTAACAGCATGTCTGAACCCACCACCCACCAGGGGCCGCGTCTCAACCGTCGGAAGTCCATCCAGCTGGGGGCTGCTGGCGTTGCCGCGGCTTCGGCGATCCCGCTCAGCCAAGAAGCCCCTGCCAAAAGTCCGGACCCCGCCGTGGGGCCGACCACCACACCCTGGGTGGAGCCGCTGCCGGTGTACCAGCCCAAACAGAATGTGGCGTCGCTCGACCCCGCACCCGCGGCACAACCGTGGGAAAACGAATGCGGCCGAGCAGCGCACCAGTTCTGGCCGGCGGGAGGCCCCGGCAAGCTCTACAACATCCACGCGCAGGTGGCGCAGCACGCGTTTCACCCGCAACTGCCCATGAACACCGTCTGGGCCTACGACGGCATGCTGCCCGGTCCGACGATCGTGGCCCGCTACAACGAACCGGCCCTGGTGCGCTTCCATGCCGACATCGACCCTTATGCCGTCGGTTACGGATCGCCCGAGATCACGGTGCACCTGCACAATCTGCACGCCGCCTCGGAGAGCGACGGTTTTGCGGGCGACTACTTCAGCGCGGCCCGGTACGGCCCCGGCGTCACGCGGGCCGGCACGTTCAAAGACCACCTCTACCTGAACCGCTACGCCGGTTTCAGCACCGACCCGGCCGGCATCGGCGACCCGCGCGAGGCGCTCGGCACGCTCTGGTACCACGACCACCGCATGGACTTCACCGAACAGAACGTCTACCGCGGCATGTTCGGCACCTACCTGCTCTTTGACGATGTCGACTCGGGCGACGAGCACGACACCAATCCCAAGGCCCTTCGGTTACCGGGTGGCGTGGGCCGTTACGACATCCCGCTGCTGTTCGCCGACTTCCTGTTCGACCAGAGCGGCTACGTGCTCTACAACGCCCTCGAAATCAAAAAAGGCCACCTGGGCAACAAGCTCACGGTCAACGGCAAGATCCAGCCCTTCTTCAAGGTCGAACGCCGCAAGTACCGCTTCCGCCTCATCAACGCCAGTGTGGCCCGGTTCTACGAGTTCTATCTGATGAACGGAACCACCAGCCAGAACTTCACCCGCATCGCCACCGACGGCAACTTGCTGCCCGCTCCGCTGACCATGAACAACGCGCGCGTGCCGCCCGCCGCGCGCGCCGATATCGTGATCGACTTCAGCCAGTATCCGATCGGCAGCCAGCTGTTCCTGGTCAACCGCCTGGCCATGGCCGACGGCCGGGGACCTTCCGGACTCACCGCCAACGACCAGATGTTGCGCTTCGACGTCGACAGCGACCCCGCCGAACCCGATGTCAGCCGGGTGCCCACCACGCTGCGGGCCCTGCCGCCCATTGAGCTGCACAAGGTGGTTTACCGCCGCCGGTTCGAGTTCAAAAAAGAGCTCAACGACATCTGGGTGGTGAACGACAAGATATTCGACGTCGAAAAAGCCGCGCACAACGTCAAGCGGGGCACGGCCGAGATCTGGGAACTGGTCGGGCACGGCGACTGGCACCACCCGGTGCACATCCACCTGGAGGAAGGGCGCATCCTCAAGCGCAACGGCAAGGCCCCTCCGGCCCACGAGCGGGGCCGCATGGACGTGTACACGCTGGCGCCTGAAGAACGGGTGGAGGTGTTCATCCGCTTCAGGGACTTCACCGGCAAGTACCTCATGCACTGCCACAACCTCTCCCACGAGGACCACGCCATGATGCTGCGCTTTGACGTCAGGCCATGACTTTGAAGGGGGGGCCAATGCCCCCTTCAAGGCCATCCCTCATGGAAGGGAAAAACCGGCACTTGAAACTTAAAACAGCAAAAGTTACATAACGACACAAACACATTGAAACAACTGACAAATGTCAATTCATGCTTATTCACCGAGCAGCGGCGACATTCAGGTATCAATGTTTTGGCATTTATTAGTACTTTAGAAAACATTAGCCTTTCACTCATCAAGGACTTGCGTACCCATTTCTATTGATTGACGCGCCACGCCGCCCGAAAAACACTGACGTCAACGGGTCACACATGTAATCAAAAGCGTGTTTTCTGCTCCAGCCCCCACGGCCGTTACAGAACCCCACTGACAAACATGTCAGCCCGCCCAGGCAGCAGGAAACCGGCATTCCCCGGACCTTGCCCCACACACCAGCTCGGGAGCCATGAAATGTCTGACACCACCCAACACAAAGGGCCGCGGCTGAACCGGCGGCAATCCATACAACTGGGCGCGGCCAGCGCTGCCGCCGGCTTGGTGGCCGCCCGGCCCGGACGCTTGGCCCATGCAGAGGATCCGCCCACGGGACCCTCCACCGCACCCTGGATGATGCCGCTGACGGTGCCCGTCCCCAAACAGACCGTGGCGTCGCTGAGCCCCGAACCCAGCCACTACCCCGTTGCGGGTGAAGCCGGACGCGATCCGCACCAGACCTGGACCGGCGCCGCGCCACAGAAGCTCTACACCATCCGCGTCAAGGAGGCCCTGCACTCTTTCCACCCACAACTGCCCACCCAGACCATCTGGGGTTACGACGGGACCTTCCCCGGTCCCTGCATCGTGGCGCGCTACAACGAGCCCTGCCTGGTGCGCTTCTACAACGAGATCAACCCCTACGCCGTTGGCTATGGTTCGCCCGAAATCTCGGTTCACCTGCACAACCTGCACTGCGCTTCGGAGAGTGACGGTTTTGCCGGCGACTACTGGAGTTCCGTTCGTTATGGCCCGGGCCTCACGCGCGCGGGCCAGTTCAAGGACCACCTGTTCATGAACCACTACGCCGGGTTTTCCACTGACCCGGCCGGCATCGGTGACACCCGCGAAGCCCTTGGCACCCTGTGGTTTCACGACCACCGCCTGGACTTCACCGAGCAGAACGTCTACCGCGGCATGGCCGGTCTGTACCTGATGTTCGACGAACTCGATTCCGGCAACGAGAAGGACCCCAACCCGCTGGCGCTGAAACTGCCCAGCGGCGTCGGCCAATACGACATCCCCCTGGTCTTCGCCGACTTCCTGTTCGACAAGAGCGGTTACGTTTACTACAACCCCCTGATCGACAACAAGGGCCATCTGGGCAACAAGGTCACCGTCAACGGCAAGATCCAGCCCTACTTCAAGGTCCAACGTCGGAAGTACCGTTTCCGCCTGCTGGACGCCAGTGTGGCCCGCTTCTACGAGTTCTACCTCATGAACGGGACCACCAGCCAAAACTTCACCTACATCGCCAACGACGGCAACCTTCTGCCCGCGCCGCTGACCATGAACGCCGTGCGCCTGGCGCCGGCCGAGCGGGCCGACATCGTCATCGATTTCAGCAAGTACCCGCACGGCACGCGGCTGTACCTGGTCAACCGCCTGCTCATGAAGGATGGCCGAGGGCCCGAGGGCCTGAGCAGTCGGGGTGAACAACTGCTGCGCTTCGATGTCGACACCGACCCCATGGAACAAGACGTGAGCCAGGTGCCCGCCCGCCTGCGCGATCTGCCCCCCATCAACCTCAACGACGTGGTGCGCACCCGCAGATGGGAGTTCGACAAGGACAACGCCATCTGGACCGTCAACAAGAAGATCTTCGATCCGGAGAAAGCGGCCGCGGTCGTCAAGCGCAACACCGCGGAGATCTGGGAACTGCGTGGCAACGGCAGCTGGCACCACCCTGTGCACATCCACATGGAGGAGGTTCGCATCCTCTCGCGCAACGGTGTTCCGCCACCACCCCATGAACAGGGACGCAAGGACGTGATCGTGCTGAAACCCGATGAGCGGGTCAAGGTGTTCATCCGCTTCCGGGACTTCACCGGCAAGTACCTGCTGCACTGCCACAACCTCACCCACGAAGACCACGCCATGATGGCCCGCTGGGACGTGGTGGCCTGACACAGCTCCGACCGAAACCCGTTCAACCTCCATGAAAGGAAGGTCATCATGAACAGCAAGCGCAACCTGCTCCGCCTCGCCGGCGGGGCAGCCCTCATGCCCCTCGTGGCCCAGGCCCGGTCGGTCCGCCCCTCTGCCCAACGCAGCCCGTTGGCCGACTACTTCCCCAACGTCGTACTCGAAACCCACGACGGCCGCAAGGTCCGTTTCTATGACGACCTGATCAAGGGCAAGGTGGTCGCCATCAACATGATGTATTCCATCTGCACCGGCGTCTGCCCCACGGGCACCGCCAACCTCAAGCAGGTGCAGCAGGCGCTGGGCCAACGGCTGGGCAAGGACGTCTTCATGTACTCCATCACCCTGCGCCCCGAGTTCGACAACGGCGCCGCACTGCGCGACTACATCAAGCACTACGACATCCAGCCCGGCTGGACCTTCCTGACGGGCAAGCCGCAGGACGTGGACCTGGTGCGCCGCAAGCTGGGTTTCGTTGGCGACACCGAGGCCATCGATGCCGACATCAACCAGCACACCGGCATGGTGCGCATCGGCAACGAACGGCTCGAACGCTGGACCATGGCGCCCGCGCTCGGCTCGCACCGCCAGATCCTGCGCACCATCCTGGAACTCACCTGAGGCCAGGGCGGCGCAGCGCGGGTGGTCGCGGCCTGGTGGTGCACAGGCCACGCTAACATCACCGCATGCCCGCCTATTCTTTCGAGGCCCTGGACGCCCAGGGCGCCACGCAAAAAGGCCTGATCGACGCCGACACCGCGCGTGCCGCGCGCGGCCTGCTGCGTGCGCGCGCCCTGGTGCCGCTGCTGGTCGAACCGGCGGTCAACGCCCAGGGATCGGCAGCGGGCAGCGGACTCAACATCACGCTCTGGGGCGGGCGTGTCTTCAACGCCACCCGCCTCGCCATCTGGACGCGCCAGCTCGCCGGCTTGGTCTCGGCCGGGCTGCCGCTGGAACGCGCCCTGTCCGCGCTGGCCGAAGAAGCCGAGGAAGAAGACCAGCAGCGTCTCGTGGCTTCGCTGCGCTCCGAGGTCAACGGTGGTTCACCCTTTGCCCGCGCGCTCGCCCAGCACCCGCGCGAGTTCTCCGAGATCTACAGCGGCGTGATCGCCGCGGGCGAACAAAGCGGCCAGCTGGGCACCGTGCTCGAACGCCTGGCCGATGACCTGGAAGAACGCGAAGCGCTCAAGAACAAGCTCATCGCCGCCTCGCTTTACCCGGCCATCGTCACCCTCGTGGCGATCGTGATCGTGGTGTTTCTGGTCAGCTATGTGGTGCCGCAGGTGGCTGGCGTCTTTGCCAGCAGCAAGCGCGCCCTGCCCATCCTCACCGTGATGATGCTGGCCCTCAGCGACTTCGTGCGCAGTTACGGCTGGCTGATGCTGGGCGTGTTGATCGCTGCTGCTGGCGGGCTGGTGGTGGCGCGGCGCCAGCCGGCGATGCGCCTGGTCATGGACGCCGCCTGGCTGCGCCTGCCGCTGGTGGGCAAGCTCGCGCGCGGCTACAACGCGGCGCGCTTCGCCGCCACCCTGGCCATGCTGGCGGCCGCGGGTGTGCCCATTCTTCGCGCGCTGCAGACCGCCGCCGAAACCCTGAGCAACCAGGCCATGCGCGCCGATGCGCTGGACGCCCTGGTGCTGGTGCGCGAAGGCGCTCCGCTGGCCTCTGCCATGGCCAGCAAGAAGCGTTTTCCGCCGCTGCTGGCGATGTTTGCGCGCATGGGTGAACAGACCGGCCAGCTGCCCGCCATGCTCGGCCGGGCGGCCAAGCAACTCGGCGCCGAGGTGCAGCGCCGCGCCATGCACCTCGCCACCATCCTGGAGCCGCTGCTGATCGTGGGCATGGGCGCGGTGGTGATGCTGATCGTGCTGGCGGTGCTGATGCCGATCATTCAGCTCAACCAGCTTGTGAGGTAGGTCCACCCCCGTCGCTGCGCTCCGCCCCTCAAGGGGCAATGCGAGCGGCCCGGCGGAGCCGGTTCCGCCGCATTCTGGGCGGGACGCCCCCTCTGCTTCCTGTCCTTCTTCGCAGTTGGGCTACGCTTCGCCATTCCTGTTGGTTTTCTACTCTGAGAGTCTGATCCATGCCTGTAACGCTTGAAGGCCAGCTCGTTGTCGCGATTTCTTCGCGTGCGCTGTTTGACTTCGAAGAAGAAAACCGCCTCTTCGAGACCGGTGACGACCGGGCTTACATGAAGCTGCAGCTGGACCGGCTGGAGGTGCCGGCCCAGCCGGGCGTGGCGTTTTCGCTGGTGCGGAAGCTGCTGGCGTTCAACGATGTCAGCACGCAGCGGGTGGAAGTGGTGATCCTTTCGCGCAACGACCCGGTCTCGGGCATGCGGGTGTTCCGCTCGGCACAGCACTACGGTCTGCCGATCCAGCGCGGCAGTTTCACGCGCGGCCAGCCGCCCTGGCGCTACCTGCGGCCGCTGCGCGCCAACCTGTTCCTCAGCACCCACCTGGCCGACGTGCGCGCCGCGCTCGACGCCGGCGTGCCCGCCGCGCAGGTGTACCCGCTGTCGGTGCACGCCAGCGATGCGCACCCGCACGAGGTGCGCATCGCCTTCGACGGCGACGCCGTGCTGTTCTCCGACGAGGCCGAGCGCGTCTACCAGGCCGAAGGCCTCTCGGCTTTCCAGGCCCATGAAGCCAGCCACGCTGGCCAGCCGCTGGCCGGCGGTCCGTTCAAGCCGCTGCTGGAAGCCCTGCACCGCCTGCAGGCCGAGGGCACCAGCGCCATGCGCATCCGCACCGCGCTGGTCACCGCGCGCAGCGCCCCCGCGCACGAGCGCGCCATCCGCACGCTGATGGACTGGAACATCGAAGTGGACGAGGCCATGTTCCTCGGCGGCCTGCCCAAGGGCGAGTTCCTGCGCGAGTTCGAACCCGACTTCTTCTTTGACGACCAGACCGGCCACATCGAATCGGCAGCCATGCACGTGCCATCCGGGCATGTGGCCAGCGGCATCTCGAACGGGTGACTCCATGACCGAACCCATGTCCAAACTCCAGAGCTTCCGCCAGTTCGCCGCCAAGGTCGGCGCGCTCACCCTGCCCTATTTCCAGTCGGAAGAGAAATGGAAAGCGCGGGGTTTGCTGGCGGCCATCGTGGCGCTCAACCTGGGCGCGGTCTACATGCTGGTGCTCATCAACGAGTGGAACCGGGTGTTCTACGACGCGCTGCAGAACAAGGACGCCGCCGTGTTCTGGCGCGAGCTCGGGCGCTTCACCTACCTCGCGTTCGGCTTCATCATCATCGCGGTCTACCGCTTCTACCTCACCCAGCTGCTGGAGCTCAAATGGCGCGCCTGGATGACGGCGCACTACCTCGACCGCTGGCTCGCCAACAAGGCCTTCTACCACCTGGAGCTCGCGCGCTTCTCGAAGGCCGAGGACGCGATTCCCGACAACCCGGACCAGCGGATTTCCGAAGACATCAACCAGTTCACCACCTACACCGTGAGCCTCTCCATGGGGCTGCTCAACGCGGTGGTCACGCTGGCGAGTTTCGTCGGCATCCTGTGGACGCTCTCGGGCAGCTTCGCGTTTTCGTACAACGGCAACGCCTACACCATCCCCGGCTTCATGGTCTGGATGGCGGTGCTCTACGCGGCGGCGGGCAGCGTGATCGCGCACTACCTGGGCCGCCCGCTGATCGCGCTCAACTTCCGCCAGCAGCGCGTCGAAGCCGACTTCCGCCACCACATGGTGCGCGTGCGCGAATACAGCGAATCGATCGCGCTCGACCGCGGCGAACCGGTGGAACGCGAACAGATCGGCGGCCGCTTCAGCGCCGTGCTGGCCAACTACCTGAACCTGATCCGCATGCAGAAGCGCCTGATCTGGTTCACCAGCGGCTACGGCCAGGCCGCCGTGGTGTTCCCCTTCATCGTGGCCGCGCCGCGCTTCTTCAGCGGCGCCATCCAGCTCGGCGAGCTGATGCAGATTTCGTCGGCCTTCGGCCGCGTGCAGGACTCGCTTTCGTGGTTCGTCGACAACTACGACAGCCTGGCCGCCTGGCGCGCCACCACCGACCGCCTGACCAGCTTCGAGGCCAGCTTCCAGCAACTGCAGACCGCGGTGGCCACCGCCGCGACCGACACCACCACCGGCGCACCCGACACACTGGCCATTGACAGCCTGCAACTCGGCCTGCCCGACGGCCGCGAGCTGCTGGCACTGGCCGGCCTGCAGGTGGCCGCGGGCGACACGCTGATCATCAAAGGCCCCTCGGGCAGCGGCAAGTCCACCCTGTTCCGCGCGCTCGCGGGCATCTGGCCCTGGGCGAAGAGCCGCGTGCGCCGGCCAGCCGACTTTGATGCCCGCGTCATGTTCCTGCCGCAGCGGCCCTACTTCCCCAACGGCGCATTGCGCCACGCGCTGGCCTACCCGGCGTTGGCCGGGCAGTACACCGACGCCGCGCTGCAGCAGGCGCTGCGAGACGCGCTGCTGCCGCACCTGGCCGACGAGCTCGACCGCGAAGACACCTGGGGCCAGAAGCTCTCGGGCGGCGAGCAGCAGCGCCTGGCGATTGCGCGCGCGCTGCTGAAAAAACCGCGCTGGCTGTTTGTGGACGAAGCCAGCAGCGCGCTCGACGAAACCGCCGAACGCACGCTGTACGAACGACTGAACGCCATGGTGGCGAAAGAGAACGGCGCCATGGTCTCCATCGCCCACCGGCCCACGGTGGCCGCCTTCCACCAGCGGCTCTGGACGCTGGAGCCCGTGGCGGGCAGCCACAGGCCGGACGAACCGCCGCGCTACCAGCTCGTGGCATCGTGAGCGGCCTGCGGGCACCGCGCATGAACGTGCAAAACCAAGGGTTTCTACCAAGGTTCTGCACCCGGTTTCGCCGGCGGTGGCACCATCGCAGGCTCGCGCTCGCGCGCTCAACCTGAGCGCTGCCTGCCCCGCCCCCTCCGCACCGGGTCGCCTGCGTGGCCCAGCCCTTTCCTGCCGCCGCCCGTGTCCAGTCCCTCCATGCCCGAGCTTGCCTCGACGCCGCCTTCCATCCTCGTCGCGCACCCCGCCCGCGCCATGCTCGCCCTGGGGCTCGGCAGCTTCGCCATCGGCACCGGTGAGTTCGTCATCATGGGCCTGCTGCCCGAGGTGGCGGCCGACATCGGCGTCACCATCCCGCAGGCCGGCCACGTCATCAGCGCCTACGCGCTCGGCGTGGTGATCGGCGCGCCGGTGCTTGCCGTGCTCGCCGCCCGCTGGGGGCGCCGCGCGTTGCTGGTCGCGCTGATGCTGGTGTTCGCGCTCGGCAACTTCGCCAGCGCCGCGGCGCCGGGCTACGCCAGCCTCAACGCGCTGCGCTTCGTGGCCGGCATGCCGCACGGCACCTACTTCGGTGTCGCCGCGCTGGTGGCGGCCGGGCTCGCCGCGCCGGGCCAGCGGGCGCGTGCCATCGGCCTGGTCATGACCGGCCTCACGCTCGCCACGCTGCTCGGCGTGCCGCTGGCGGCCTGGCTGGGGCAGCTGTTCGGCTGGCGCGCCGCCTTCGTGCTGGTGGGCGGCATCGCCCTGCTGGCCGCGGCCATGATCCACCGCGAGGTGCCCGCCATCGCGGCACCCGCCGACGCCAGCCCGCTGCGCGAGCTCGACGCGCTGCGCAACAAACAGGTGTGGCTCACGCTCGGCATCGGCGCCATCGGCTTCGGCGGCCTGTTTGCGGTGTTCAGCTACGTGAAGCCCACCATGATCGAAGTCGCCGGCCTGCCGCTGGCCGGCGTGCCGGTGGTGCTGGCCCTGTTCGGCCTCGGCATGGTGATCGGCAACGTGCTCGGCTCGCGCCTGGCCGACCGCGCGCTCATGCCCACCGTGGGCGGCATGCTGGTGTGGTCCGTCGTGGTGCTGGTGGCCTTTGTGTTCACCGCGCAGAGCGTGGTGCTGGGGTCCATCAACATCTTCCTCATCGGCACCGTGGTCGCCATCGGCCCGGCGCTGCAGATCCGGCTGATGGACGTGGCCGGTGAAGCGCAGGTGCTCGCCGCCGCGCTCAACCACTCGGCGTTCAACATGGCCAACGCGCTCGGCGCCTGGCTCGGCGGCGTGGCCATCAGCGCCGGCCTGGGCTGGACGTCCACCGGCTGGGTCGGCGCGCTGCTGGCCCTGGCCGGGCTGGGTGTGTTCGCCTGGGCGGTGGTGGATGCGCGCTCGCGCCCGGCTGTGGGGCACAAGGGGCCGGTGCGCGTGACGCCGCCAGCGAGCGGCCCGGCCTGAGCCGGGTTCGGGTGCGCTGACCCCGGTTCACCACCGGAAGCCTGCATCTCACCGGGCGACTTCAGCGCGACTGGTTCGTACCGGCGCTGGCCGGTGGGCGGTTCTTGCGATAGGAATTCTTCAAGGCGATCTTGCCGTCCCGAAAGGTGAACAGGTCACACCCGTGCACTTCCACACGGCTGCCATCGGCTCGCGTCCCCGTGAAAGTCCACTCCGAGACGCCGCGCTCCCCCTGAACCCAGTGACGCGCATGCCCCCAGTGGGCATCGGGAAAGGTCGCCCAGACCTCCGCAAATCCAGCTCGCACAGCCTCCCGGCCGGCGTAGCGTGTGCCGCAGATGTCGGGACCTGCCGAAGATTCAAAAACACAATCGTCGGTCATGAACGACATGAGGGCATCGATGTCGTGGCGATTCCAGGCATCGGCGAAGGCCTGCAGGACATCGGTCGTGGGTTCTGGAATCGTGGTGGCCATGATCGATCCTCTTTCAAGTGGGTTGCGCTACTGTTCACTCGCCGGCTCATTCCATCCCTCTATACCCCGCCCAGCCCCGAGCCCGCAACTCGCAAGCCGGGCATTGCCCGCACCCGTAGCCCCAGGCCTGGCGGTGCTCGCGATCCCCGAGGTAACAGGTGTGTGTGTGTTCGACGATCAAATCCACCATGACCTGGCCGCCGCCGGCCACGCCCGTCGCTTCGCCCAGCGCTTCGGCCATGCGCCAGGTTTCGGCCTTGTCGATCCACATCAGCGGGGTGTCGATCAGGAAGCGGTGGTCCATGCCGAGGCTGAGCGCGACCTGCAGGGCTTTCATGGTGTCGTCGCGGCAGTCGGGGTAGCCGCTGAAGTCGGTCTCGCAGACGCCGGTGACGATGACCTGGATGCCGCGGCGGTAGGCGAGCGCGGCGGCGAGTGTGAGGAACAGCAGGTTGCGCCCGGGCACGAAGGTGTTGGGCAGGCCGCTGGCTTCCATGCGGAAGGCCATGTCGCGGGTGAGCGAGGTCTCGCTGACCTTGCCGAGCACGGCGAGGTCGAGCAGGTGGTCTTCGCCCAGGCGTTCGCTCCAGGCGGGAAAACGTTCGCGCAGCTCACGCAGCACCACCAGGCGCGCCTGCAGCTCCACGCTGTGGCGCTGGCCGTAGTCGAAGCCGAGCGTTTCGACGCGCGGGTAGCGCGCCAGCGCGTGGGCGAGGCAGGTGGTGGAGTCTTGCCCGCCCGAAAACAGGACGAGCGCGCTGGTGTGGTGGGGGGCAGAGGTCGGCGACGGGTTCATGCGCGCGATGGTAGCGCGCCCCTTGCCGCCGCGCTGGCCCTTCAGGCCCGGTGCGCCGGCTCCGGTGCGCCGCCGTGGTCGCGGCTGGTGGCGAGCATGCGGATGAGGCCGCGGTTGACGACCTCCAGCCCCATGTCGTGCTGCTCGCAGATGGACGGCAACTGGTGCGGGCGATCGAATTCGCCCTGCGCGCGGGCGATGTCGAGCAGCGGGTGGTAAGGACCGTCCTGGCGCAGCAGGGCATCGTAGATGCGGCCCGAGAGCGGCAGCTTGTTGAGCAGGTCGCCCAGCGGTTGTTGTTCCAGGCGGTCCAGCTGGGCGAACAGGGCCGCCAGGTAGACCTCGGCGCGCAGGTTTTCTTCGGAACTCGGGTCCAGCAGGTGCTGGGCCAGGCGGGCCCGCATGACCTGGGCATAACGGATCGGGTGCAGCGCGGCATCGGTGTCGCTGCCCGGGAGCTGGGTCGAGAGCCAGGCGCCCAGGGCGGTGAAGCCGAGCATCATGATCGCGTGGCGCAGGGAGTCGATTTCGTGCTTCAGGCCGTAGGCGGCGGAGTTGACCAGCAGCAGCAGCCGGTAGGCGAGCACGGGGTCCTGGCGCACGAAGCGTTCGATCTGGTCGAGCGAGCTGTCGCGGTCGATGGCCTGACGGATCTGGGCGATCACGCTGGCGTCACAGGCCATGGGCTGGTGGCGCCAGGTGTGGAGCACGTCGTCTTCGGGCCAGCCCGCCAGCCCCCAGGCCTCGGCTTCGTCGAGGCAGTGGGTGGCCAGCGCGTGGCTGCAGACGCCTTCGTACAACTGGCCGGGCACGATCGGGGTGCGGCGAACCACCGGGGACGCGCCGTCCACCGGCCGGGAGCGCAGGGCCTCCAACGCTTCTTCGGCGCTGGGGCACAGCAGGCTGCGCACGTCGAGCGGCGCGATCACTTCGCGGCGCACATCGGCCAGCGGCGCGTGGCGCAGCAACTGGTGGCCCCGGCGGATGGCGACGGCCAGCCGGGCCATGCCCTCGGGCGTGGTGAACCAGGCGCCCGGCACCTCGATCCAGGTGTGGTGCACCGGCTCGGTGTTGAGGGCCTGCTCCAGCAGCGCGGCCGAGGTGAACGACAGGATCAGCAGCGGCGCGGCCGCGGGCCAGTCGCCGCCCAGGTTCTGCATCAGGTGCTGGGCGTCCACCGACTCGTGGTGCACGGTCAGCACGTTCAAGCGCACGGCCGCGAGCTGGCGGCGGCGGTTCCACACCGGCTGGTAGGTCAGCGCGACGCTGTCAAGAACCGTGTGGTGGTGGAGCATGCATCACCCGATGTACTGGAACAGCGAGAGGCGCTGTACCTGCGCATACGACTGCAGCGCGGCCTGCAGCCCGGTCTGCTGATTCTGGAAGTCCGAAATGCCCTTGATCATGTCCAGGTCTTCGAGGCGCGATTTTTCGCTCTCGTGGTCCACCATGCGGTCGGACAGCAGGCCGTCGACCGCTTCGCCGCGGTTGAGCCATTCGCCGGCCTGGGCGCGTGCCAGCAGCACGCGGTCGTGCCCGGCGTCGAGCTCGGTGAGCGAGCGGCCGATGGTCTGCGTGAGCTGGGCGGACTGGCCGGTGCTGGCGCCGCGCAGCGCGTCCACCGCGTTCTGCATCACCTGGAACAGATCGGTCGGCGCCGTCACCGGGAGCAGCTCCACGGTGTCGCCGCTGGCGGGCTGGCCCAGCATCTGGAAGGACATGCCGTCGAACTCGATGGAGCTGCCCGACATGTAGGGCACGCCGACCTGGCCGGCCACCGGCGTGCCGGTGGTGGTGTTGGTCACGGTGTACTGCATCACACCGGCCACCTGGGCAAAGCCGATGCTGTAGTCGTTGCCGGTGAGCGCGCTCGGGTTGGTGACCTGGCCCATGTCGGTGCGCACGCTGCCGGTGTTGCCGGCCGGCAGGTCGAGGCGGAAGGTGCCGTTGGCTTCGGGCACGCGCATCCAGATGGCGTTGCCGTCCAGGGCCTGCGGCAGGCTGTTGCTGCCGGTGGCTTCCTGGCCGCGCTGGCCGTCAAACCGCACCACCCCGGCGCCGCTGGGGCCGTAGAGCTCGACAAAGGGTGTGGACGAGCCGCCCAGGCCGCCAAAGAGGGTGCGGCCGAAGCTGTCTTTCTGGTTGACCACGCCGAGCAGGCGCTCGCGCAGGCCCTCGATCTGCTGCGCCAGGTCTTTGTATTCGTTGCCGCTGTAGCCGCCGTTGCCGGCCGCCACCAGCAGGTCGCGCACGTCCTGGATCAGCTCGCCGGCGTCGCCCAGTGCGCTCTCGGCCTGGGTCAGGCTGGTGCGCGAGGCTTCGAGGGAACGTTTGTCCGCCTCGACCCGCGACAGGCGGTTCTGCGCGGTTTCGGAGAGCACCGCGGCCACCGGGTCGTCGCTGGCGCGCTGCACCCGCTTGCCGGTGGAGATGTGTTCCTGCAGGGTGGTCAGATCGGCCTGGCGCTTGTTCAGGGCGGCGATCGTGTTGTCGTAGCTGTTGGCGGTGGCGACTCTCATGGCGGGGTTCCTTCGGGTGCGTGCGCTCAGCGGCCCACGGTCTGCAGCAGCGTGTCGAACGTGCTCTGCGCGATCTGCAGGAACTTGGCCGAGGCCTGGTAGGCCTGCTGGAACTGCAGCAGCCGCGCCGCCTCTTCGTCGAGGTTGACGCCCGAGACGGCGGCGCGCGCGGTCTCGGTGCTGGTGGCCAGCTGGCCGGAAAAACTGGCCGAGAACTTGGCCCCCTGCACCTGGGTGCCGAGGTGGGACAAGACGCTGGTGTAGCCGTCGGCCAGCGCCACGCCTTCGAAGGTGGCCTGGTCGCGCAGCGCCAGCACGGCCTTGGCGTTGCCGGCGTTCTGCTGGGTGCTGCCCGCGGGGGCGGCGGCGATGTCGAAACTGTCGCCCGGGCTCGGGCTGCCGCGCAGCGTGAGGCTCCAGCCGTTGAACTGGATCGGCTGGCCCGGCGTGTAGTTGTAGCTCGCGGGCGGGCCGGCGTTGTCGGGCGGCGGGTTGCCCGGGCCCAGACCGGTGGCGGTGAAGCTGCCGTCGGCCAGGAAGGTGATGTTCACCGGGTCGGTGAGGTTGGCCGACGGGTCGGTGGCGTACAGGCTTTCGATGCTCAGGCCGCTGGCGTTGGCGGTGCCAGGCGTCACGGCCACCGGGCTGGCCGCGGCCAGGCTGTCGGGCGAGCCGATGGCCAGGTTCATGGCGCGCGCCACGTTCACGTAGGGGCGCACCAGGAAGCTGTCGCCCACGGCGCTGGCGCCGGCGTCCAGCTGAAAGCTCAGGCCGTCGAGCTCGGCGGGCAGGCTGGCGAACGAGGTGCTCACGCCATCGGACAGGCGCTGGATGCTGACCCCGGCGGCTTCGAACCGGACGCGGTAATCGGACGCCATCAGCGCGGTCGGGTCGCTGACCTCGCTGTGGATCTGCGCCGTGCCGGTGTTGCTGGCGGCGGGCAGGCCGGCGGCGTCGGCCGCGGGCGCGAAGAAGTCGCCCCCGGCATTGCCCAGCTGGTCCACCCCCAGGTTGTGCTGGGTGTTGATCTCGGTGTTGAGCGCCAGCGCCATGCGCCCGAGCAGGTTCTGCATCTCGGGCAGGTCTTCGCTCAGGAATTCCAGGTCGCCGCCGATCTGGCCACCGAGCGCGGTCTGGGGCAGCTCGCGCGTCACGCCGCCCTGCACGAAGCCGACGCGCAGCTGCGAGTTGTCGGTGGTGTCGCGCGTGGCGACCAGGGCGTTGGCCTGGCGGCCCAGCACCAGCGGCTGGCTGCCGGCCACGAACACGCTGACGCTGCCATCGTCGGCCGCCACGGTGCTGGTCTGCACGTACTGGTTGAGCTCGCTGAGCAGCGCGTCGCGCTGGTCGAGCAGGTCGTTGGGCTCGCCGCGCGAGTTCCCCGTATCGATGATGCGCTGGTTGATGGTGGCGATGTCCTGCGCCAGGCGGTTGACCGCCGTCACCGAGCTTTCCACCTGCTGTTGCGCGCCATAGGCCAGCGCGTCCATCTGGCCGGCGGTGTCGCGCAGGCGGGCGGCCAGCTCGTCGGCGCGCGCGATCACCACCACACGGGCCGACTGGTTGGTGGGCGCGGAGGCCACGTCGGCCCAGGCGTTGAGCATGTCGTTCATGGCCGCCCCCAGCCCGTTCTCGCCGGTGGGAAACAGCGATTCGAGCTTGGTGAGCTTGGCCAGGCGCTCGGCGTCGGCCGCCGCCACCGAGGTGGCCAATTGCGCTTCGCGCGTGAGGTAGGCGTCGTGCGAGCGCGAAACGGTGCCCAGCTCGACGCCCTTGCCGAAGTAGTTGCCGCCGAGCTGCTGGTAGCCGGCGCTCTGGGTGTTGACCGTCTGGCGCGAGTAACCGGCCGTGTTGGCGTTGGCGATGTTGTGGCCAATGACCTGCAGCGCCGCCAGGTTGGTGGACAGCGCGTTGGCACCGATGTTGAGGGCGGAGGACATGTCAGTGGCGCCCGGCCGCCCGAAGGCGCTGACGCACCCCCTCGGGGGGCAGCGAACGAAGTGAACGTGGGGGCTGTTTCATCCTAGTGGCTCACGAAGTGGGCTGGCAACGGGGTGGTCATGTCTGCGCCCGTTGCAGGCTCAGGGTCATGTTGATGGCCCGGCTGAGCTTGGCCGCGTACTGCGGGTCGGTGGCGTAGCCGGCCTTCTGCAGGCCGCTGGCAAAACCCTGCACCGAACCGACCTGGTCCATCACCTGGTCGTAGCGCGGGCTCTTGGTGATCAGGCGCGCGTAGTCGCGGAAGGAGTCGGCGTAGGAGTCGTAGGCGCGGAACTTCGCCACCGTCTTGCGCGGTGTGCCGTTGACGTATTCGGTGGTGGTGATCTCGGCGACCTTGCCCTTCCAGGCAGACGTGGCCTTGATGCCAAAGAGGTTGAACGACGGCGAACCGTCCGCGTTGCGGATCTCGCTCTTGCCCCAGCCGGTTTCGTGGCCGGCCTGGCCGATCATGTAGCTCGCCGGAATGCCGGATTCGCGCTCCACCGTCGCCGCGGCCTGGCTGTGCTGGTCCACAAAACCGGCCTGCCGCGCACCGCCCGAGGCGCGCGACACGGTGCTGGCCATGGGCGCGGTCTTCGTGGCATCGGCGGCGGCCGGTTCGGCAGGCGCCATCTGGCGGCTGAGCTGGCGTTCGATGGCGCCCGACAGACCACCGGGCATGCCCGAGAGCTGCACGGCGAACTGCTGGTCGAGCAGGTCGTTGCCCAGGTTGCCGCCCTCGCCTTCGAGCAGGCCGGACTTCATGGTCGCCTCCCGCATGCTCTTGATCAGTTCGCGCATGAACAGCGCCTCGAACTGCTTCGCGGTTTCCTTCAGCGCGGCCTTGCCCTTGTCGCCCTCCTGCCCCGCGCTGAACTTCAGCGCGTTGAGCGACCCGGGGTCGCTGGCCAGGCGTTGGTTGGACAACCCAGGGGTGTTCATCTAGATCACCTCGAGTTCGGCGTTCATCGCGCCGGCGGCCTTGATCGCCTGCAGGATCGCGAGCAGGTCCTGCGGCGTGGCGCCCAGGCCGTTGAGCATGCGCACCAGATCCGACAGCTGGGGCGCTGCGTCCATCTGGATGATGGCGCCGCTGTCCTGGCTGATCTTGATGTCGGCTTTTTCGGCCACCACGGTCTCGCCCTTGGACAGCGGGTTGGGCTGGCTGATCACCGGCGTGGAGCTGATGGTGACCGAGAGGTTGCCATGCGCCACGGCGCAGGAGCCGAGCGTGACCGCCTGGTTCATGACGATGGAGCCGGTGCGGGTGTTGATGATGACGCGCGCGGCCGGTATCGTGGCTTCGAGCTGCAGCTCCTCCACTTCGGCCAGGAAGCTCACGCGGGCGTCGGGGTTGGCCGGCGCGCGCAGGCGCACCACGCGCCCGTCCACGGCACTGGCCACGCCGGCGCCCATGCGGGCATTGACCGCCTCGGCCACGCGGCGCGCGGTCAGGAAATCGGACGAATTCAGGCCGAGGTCGATGGTGTCGCCGAGGGCGAAAGCGGTCGGCACGCTGCGCTCGACCTGCGCACCAGCGGGGATGCGACCGGCGCTCAGGTGGTTGATCTGCACCTTGCTGCCGCCGGCCGAAGCACCGGCGCCACCGACCAGCAGGTTGCCCTGGGCCAGGGCGTAGATTTCGCCATCGGCGCCCTTGAGCGGCGTGGTGATGAGGGTGCCGCCGCGCAGCGATTTGGCGTTGCCCATGGAGGACACCGTGACGTCGATCATCTGGCCCGGCTGGGCGAACGCCGGCAGTTGCGCGGTCACGAGCACCGCGGCCACGTTCTTGAGCTGCACCTTGGCATCGGCCGGCAGGTTCAGGCCGAGCTGCTGCAGGTAGTTGCTCATGCCCTGCGAGGTGTAAGGCATCTGGGTCGTCTGGTCGCCCGTGCCGTCGAGACCGACGACCAGGCCGAAGCCGGTCAGCTGGTTGCTGCGCACGCCCTGCACCGCGGCGATCTCCTTGATGCGGATCGCGTGCGCGTCCTGTGGCCAGCCGAGCCAGGCCAGGCCCGCCAGCAACAGGCTGCTCCAGACCATCAGCTGGCGCAGCCAGGCCATGCGGCCGGTGCGGGCAACCAGGCGGGTGGGGTGGGACAGCGGGTGCATGGGGTTCACCAGGTACGGGGACTTCATGACCCTGATGCTAGGCCGCATCAGAACGGGAAAACGTTCAAAAAGAACCGCGACAACCAGCCAATTGAGAGCGCTTCGCTGACCGCACCGCGCCCTTTGGACTCGATGCGCGCGTTGGCCACCTGGGTGGAAGCGACCACGTTGCCGGGCCGCACGTGGCGCGGATCGACCGTGCCGGAGAAGCGCAGCACGTCGACGTTGTTGTTGACGCCGATCTGTTTCTCGCCCGCCACCAGCAGGTGGCCGTTGGGCAGCACCTGCTGCACGGTGACCGTGATCACGCCCGAGAAGTCGTTGGCGTTTTCGTTGTCGCCCTTGCCGGCGAAGTTGTTTTCGGACTCGCCGCCGAGGTTGAAGTTGCGGTCGCGCGTGAGCTCCTTGGCCACGATGCCCGGCAGGGCCGAGACGCCGCCCGAAGCGCTGCCGCTGCGGTCGATCGAAGCGGAAGACGACTGGCTGGCGCTGATCTTCTCGGTGATCTGGACCGTGAGGGTGTCACCGGGCCAGCGCGCACGCGGGTCTTCAAACGCGGGGCGGTAGCGCGCGGTCTGGAACAGGCTGCCGTTGGTGGGCGTGGCGACCGCCGCGGCCGGGTAGTTGATGGGACCGGCCGGCACCACCTCGACCGGCTTGGTCATGCAGGCGGTGAGGGAAATCGCAACGCCCAGGCAGGCCAGCGGACGGGCGAGTTGGAACAGGAAAGCGCGGATCATGATGGTCTTTCGATGCAGCGTTGCGGAGGCGCGAAGGGTTTTCGACCAGGGATCCCGCGGAACCGGCTTCGCCGGGCCGCCAGGATCGCCCCCTTGAGGGGGGATGCGGCTACGCGCAGCGAGCAAGCAACGGGGGTGGGTCTGTTTTACAGCTGACCTAAGCGTTGCAGCATCTGGTCGGAGGTCTGGATCGCCTTGGAATTCATCTCGTAGGCGCGCTGGGTCTGGATCATGGTCACCAGCTCCTGCACCACGTTGACGTTGGAGGTCTCGACATAGCCCTGCATCAGGGTGCCCAGCCCCGCTGAGCCGGGCGCGCCGTTGACCGGATTGCCCGAGGCCACGGTCTCGGTGTAGAGGTTGCCGCCGCGCGGCTCCAGGCCGGCCGGGTTCACGAAGCTGGCGAGTTCGATGTTGCCCACCTGCTGCGGCTGGGCATTGCCCGGCAGCTTGACCGTGACCACGCCGTCGTTGCCAACGGTGACGCTCTGGGCTTCGGCCGGAATGGTGATGTCACCGGCCACGGGCAGGCCGCTGGCGGTGACGAGCCGGCCCTGGGCGTCCACCTGCAGGCTGCCGTCGCGGGTGTAGCCGGTGGTGCCATCGGGCAGGGCCACCTGGATGAAGCCGCTGCCGTTGATGGCCAGGTCGAGCTGGTTGCCCGACTGCTGCAGGCTGCCCTGCGTGAACGAACGCGAGGTCGCCACGGTGCGCACGCCCAGGCCGATCTGCAGGCCGGTGGGCAGGTTGTTCTGCTCGGTGTCGGCGGCGCCAACCTGGCGCAGGTTCTGGTACATCAGGTCCTCGAACACGGCGCTGGCGCGCTTGAAGCCGTTCGTGGACACGTTGGCCATGTTGTTGGAGATCACGTCCAGCTGTGTCTGCTGGGCCTGCATGCCGGTCTTGGAAATCCAGAGGGAATTGATCATGGTGTGCTCCTATCAGCCATTCATGCTAAGCAGCCGCGAAGCGGTCTGGTCGTTCTTTTCGCCGTTCTGCAGCATTCGCATCTGCAGCTCGAACTGGCGCGAGACGGCGATCATCCCGACCATGGCCTCGATGGGGTTCACGTTGCTGCCTTCGAGCGCGCCGCTCTGCACGCGGGCCTGCGCATTGGCAGGCAGCGGCTCACCCTGCGTGCCGCGGAACAGACCGTCTTCGCTGCGCCTGAGGCGGTTCTCGCCATCGGATGTGACGAGCTTGAGCTTGCCCAGGGCCTGCGCCGGCTGGTCGCCCACGCGCGCATTGACACTGCCGTCGGCGCCGATGTCGATCTGCGCGTTGGCGGGCACGACGATGGGCGCACCGCCGTCGCTGAGCACGGGCAGGCCCTGGGCGCTGACGAGGGTGCCATCGGCGTTGACTTCAAAGGCACCGGCGCGGGTGTAGGCCTCGGTGCCGTCCAGGCCCTGCACCGTGAAATAGGCGTCGCCCTTGGCGGCGACGTCGAGGCTGCGCCCGGTCGGGTTGATCGGACCGGGGGTGTCCAGGTGACCGGCGGTGGCTTCGAGCGCGAAGACGCGCGTGGTGGAGCCGTCGCCGCGCACCGGCACCGCGCGGAAGGTGGCAAGCTCGGCGCGAAAGCCCGGCGTGGACGCATTGGCCAGGTTGTTGGCCAGCACCTGCTGGCGCTGCTGCGCCGCGTTGGCGCCGGTCATGGCGGTGTAGATCATGCGGTCCATGCGGATCTCCGATGGGTTTCGATACGAACTGCGTGGGCACAAACACACCCTCTGCGACCGACGGGACTTGCGCCCAGGGCACCGCGGGGCCGGCTTTGCCGGACCGCCAGTGCCGCCCCCTTGAGGGGGTCGCGCGAAGTGCGGCGGGGGTGTTTCATAGTCTTGATCAACGCATGTTGAGCAGGGTGCTCAGCACCTGGTCCTGCGTCTTGATGGTCTGCGCGTTCGCCTGGTAGGCGCGCTGCGCGGTCATCATGTTGACCAGCTCGCCCGTGAGGTCGATGTTGGAGTCTTCCAGCGCGCCCGAGCGCAGGGCACCGAGCTTGCCTTCGCCCGGCGCGCCGCGCACCGGCTCGCCCGATTCGAAGGTCGTGGCCCAGTTGCCGCCGCCGGTGGGCACGAGGCCCTGCACGTTGCGGAAGTTCACCAGCGAGATCTGGCCCGCAGCCTGCGACTGGCCGTTGGAATAACGCGCCATGATCACGCCCGACTCGTCGATGCCCAGACTGGTGAGTTCGCCCGGGCGGTAGCCGTCCTGCGTCAGGTCGGAGACCGAGAAGTCGGCGCCGAACTGCGTGGCCGCGCCAAAGTCCAGGTCCACGTTGAAGGTCAGGGCCGGGTCGTTGGGCGAAGCCAGTTGCAGCTGAGGGATCACGGTGGCCGGGTCGAGCGAGCCGTCGGCCAGGAAGGAGATGGTGAACGGGGTCGACAACGCCGGATCGGCGTTGTTGACGCTGGTGTAGACGTTCCACTGGTTGTTGCCGATCTTGTCGAACACCAGGCCGACCGGGATCTCCAGGCCCTGGGCGTCAAACGCGTTCAGCGAGGTGGCGTAGGTGCCCAGCGGCGTGGGTGGCACGACCGTGGCGGCGATGGGTGCGCTCGCGTCCAGGTTGAATTCGGCCGCGATCGCGGTGGTCTGCTTGGCCGGGATCGGACCGCCCGTGGGCAGGGTCAGCGGCACGGAATCGAAGCCCTGGCGCACGCCCGCAGCGTCGGTGGGGTAGCCCATGAGCTGGCCGCCCGTGTTGGTGATGATGTTGCCCTCGCGGTCCAGCTTGAACATGCCGGCGCGGGAATAGGCCATGGAACCGTCGGGCATGGCGAGTTCGAAGAAGCCGTTGCCGTTGATGGCGACGTCCATGTCGTTGCCGGTGACGCTGATATTGCCCTGGGTGAACATCTGCGACACGGTGGCCACGGTCACGCCGATGCCGGAATTGACGCCGCCCGAGGCGTTGATGGAGCTGGCGTAAAGCTCGGCGAACTCGGCGCGGGAGGCCTTCATGCCCACGGTGTTGGCGTTGGCGATGTTGTGGCCGATCACGTCCAGGTTGCGGCTGGCGGTGTTCAGACCGGAGAGACCTTGCTGGAAAGCCATGGTGATGTCCTTGAAAAGTGGGATGAAGAAAGAACCGCGCTCACATGAAGCCGCGGGCCTGGTCGTAGGCCACGGCTCGACCGTTGGCCAGTTGCAGCGAGATCGCCCCGTTGGCGAAACTGACCGAATCGATGCGCTGGGGTGACAGCGCCGTGTTGGCCACCGCCTCGCCGCCGGTGGAGACCGAGCGCACGACAAAGCGCGACACGGTGGCCGGGTCGATGCTGCCGGCGTCCCAGCTGAAGCTGTGCTGGCCCGCGCCTTTGGCGCCGAGCTTGATCGTGTCCAGCACCTGGCCGGTGCTGCCCATCACGTCCACTTCCACCGAGCCGGCATCGGCCGCGAGGTTGAAGGCGCCCTTGCCGGTGCTGCCGTCAAAGGCCAGCGCATCACCCTCGACCAGTGCCTGACGGCCGATCAGCGCGGCACCCTGCAGGGAGCCGAGTGCGGCCGACTGCTCGGCCATGCCCTTGAGCGTGGCGTTGAGTTCCTGGATGCCACTGACCGTGTTGATCTGCGCCATCTGGGTCGTCATCTGCGCGTTGTCCATCGGGTTGAGCGGATCCTGGTTGTTGATCTGCGCGACCAGCAGCTTGAGGAAACGGTCCTGCGAGGCCTGGGGATCGGAGGCGTTGTTGCTGTTGACCGCCGTGGTGCTGCCCACGGTGGTGCCGAGGTTGCTGAGATCGAGGGCTGACGTGAGCATGGTTCAAAGGCCTTTCACTGCCCCATCTGGAGCGTTTTGAGCAGCAGCGATTTCGCCGTGTTCATGACTTCGACGTTGTTCTGGTAGGAGCGCGAGGCCGACATCATGTTGACCATCTCCTCCACCGGATTGACGTTGGAATGGGTGACGTAGCCCTCGGCGTCGGCGCTGGGGTGGCTGGGGTTGTGCACGCGGCGCCCGGGCGCATCGCTTTCCTGGATGTCCTGCACCTTCACGCCCGCGTTGCCCGGGCCACCCATGGGCACGGTCTGGAACAGCACCTGGCGCGCCTTGTAGCTCTGGCCGTCCGGTCCGGCCACGGCATCGGCGTTGGCCAGGTTGCTGGCCACGACGTTGAGGCGCTGCGACTGCGAACTGATCGCGCTGCCCGAGACACCGAAGATGGCAAACATCGACATGACAAGCTCCTTATTGACCAGTGATGGCGCTCAACATGGTTTTCACATGCGAATTGATGAAACGCAGCGTGGACTCGTAGCGGATGCTGTTGTCGACGAAGTTGGCGCGCTCGCGGTCCAGGTCGACCGAATTGCCGTCCTGGCTGGGCTGGGTCTGCACGGTGTAGGCCATGTCCGGGCTGCGCGGATCGGTGGAACCCAGGCGCAGGTGCTGCGCGTGGGTGCGGTCCGGCGCCGAGCGCAGACCCGACGGATCCTGCAGGCCCGCAGCGTCCTTGAGCGCGGCGGCGAAGTCAAAATCGCGGGCCACAAAGCCGGGCGTGTCAGCGTTGGCGATGTTGCTGGCGATCACCTGCTGGCGCTGCGAGCGCAGCAGGAGCGCGTTGGACTGGAAGTTCAGTCCTGCGGTCATCTGTTCAAGCATGGCGTTCTCCAGACAGGGTTGAGGGGGCGGCAAAAGCGCAGGCTTGCACCGACATGAACGCAAGTATGGGAAAACTTGAGCCCCTGCAATGGCCCGAACAAACGCCACTTAGTCGGGCATTTCGCCGCTTTGATGGTTGCCGGGCCGGCCTAAAGTGGCTCACAGCAGGCATGGGCTGGGCACACCCGTCCGCCTTTGCGCCGGCAGCAGCCGGACCGCCTGCGGAGGTCTTCCCGATGAACAAGCACACTTCTTTCTGTTTTCTGCGCTCCGCCCGAGCCGGCGCTGCCGGGTGGCTCGCCGCCGGGCTGCTGCTCGCTGGCCTGACCGGCCCGGCCCGGGCGCAGTTCGCCGTGGCACCGGCCACCAGCGCCGACGACCGCGCCCTGCTCGCGCAGATGGCGCGCGACTACGTCGAACCGGCCCTGGCCAACGCCCTGACCGAAAACGCCGGCGGCGTGCTGCGGCCCGAGGTGGTCATGGGCGCGCTGGACTCGCGCCTGCGCCTGAGCCCCTGTCCGCGCATCGAACCCTATCTGCCCCCGGGTACCCGCCTCTGGGGGCGCAGCCGCATCGGCCTGCGCTGCCTGGAGGGCCCGGTGCGCTGGAACGTGTTCGTGCCCGTCACCATCAAGGCCTGGGGCCCGGCCTGGGTGCTCAGGCGCCCGGTGCCCGCCGGCACCGCCCTGGTTCAAGAAGACGCCGAAGTGGCCGAAATGGACTGGGCCGAGCAGTCGGCCAGCGTGCTGGCCACGCCCGAGAGCTGGATCGGCCAGCAGGCGGCCTTTGCGCTGAACCCGGGGCAGACCCTGCGCGAGAACATGGTGCGCCCGGTGCCGGCATTTGACCGGGGCGCTCAGGTCAAGGTAAAAAGCGAAGGCACTGGCTTTCAGGTGGTGGTCAGCGGCGAGGCCATGGGGGTGGGCGTCGTGGGCCAGACGGTCCGCGTGAGGCTCAACGGCGGTCGCGTGGTCACCGGAACGGTGCGCGATGGACCGCTGGTGGAGGTCCGGCTTTGAGCCCGCAAGTACCGCTTTGTCAGCAGTTTTCGTGATCTATTCAGCAAAAAAGACCTTAAGTACGCCTTCTTTTGTGCCGATAGTCATTCCACAACGCCTCGAATTCGAGGTTTGGAGAGTGAAATGAAAGTCGAATCATCATCACCGGATTCCTACATTGGTTCCGTCGCCGGGGGTCCGCAGAAGACGGCCGACAACCCGTCGGCTGGCGCCCAGGGTGCGGCCGCTGCCGGGGCGGCCGCCAAGCCGCAGGCGAATGCGGGCGTGACCGTCACGCTGTCGTCGTCGACCGTGTCGGCGATGCAGAGCGCCACCGCGAGCGGCAACGAGGTGTTCAACGCCGAAAAGGTCGAGTCCATGAAGGCGGCCATCGCCAACGGGAGCTTCCAGGTCAACGCCGAAGCGATTGCTGACAAAATGTTGTCCAACGCGGCTGAAATGCTCAGCGGCGCCAGCGGCAACCGCGCCTGATCACCCCTCACCGGACCATCGCCATGAGCCAAGCTCCCGACACCCACCCCTGGATCGCCTCGCTGCAGACCGGGCTGGACCGTCTGGAAAGGGCTTTGCTCGACAGCGATCCCGACGGTGTGGAGAAGGCCAGCGCCCAGGTCCAAATGGTGTTGCAGAAGGCCCCGAAGACCGCCGAATTCGCCGTGCCCGGCAGCAGCCTGCGCATCGACATGCTGCAGGCCGCCCAGCGCTTTGGGCAGCTGCGCCAGACCGTGCTGCGCGCGGGTGCGCAAAGCCAGCGCGCACTCAACAGCCTGCTGCCGCAGCAGGCCCAGCCATCCACCTACAACCGCCTCGTCGGCCCGGCCTCCTCCATCGGTGGCGCCGGACGGGGCTATCTCTCCGCTTGAGCTGAGACACCCCCGCCGCGCTGCGCGCGACCCCCTCAAGGGGGCGGCACTGGCCGTCCGGCAAAGCCGGCCCGGCGGTGCCTCTGGGAGGCGTTGCTTCATGCATGGCGGGTGGCGCTCCGGTGCCATGGACAACTGAAACGAACCGGCCCTGCCGGTTTTTTTGCGTCTGCGCTCCGAACCCCCGGCCGCCGCGGCACTTGACCCGCCGTTCGGCCGGATTTAACGTGCGACTCCGACGTCCGGCCATCGCGCCGCTCCCGCCACAGGAGGTGCCCGTGGAAACATCCGCCTTGCTGACCGTCCGTGAACTGCGCGTGCGCGCGGTTCATGTGCCCATGCCACTGCCGCTGCGCACCAGCAGCGGCACGATCCAGATCGCGCCGCTGGCCCTGATCGACCTGCTCACCGAGCAGGGCGTCACCGGGCACACCTACCTGTTCTGCTACACGCCGCTGGTGCTCAAGCCGGTGGTGCAGCTGCTGGAGAACCTGTCGCCGCTGATCCAGGGCGACCCGGTGGCCCCGCTGGCGCTGGAGCGCAAGCTGCAGGGGATGTTCCGGCTGCTGGGGCTCAAGGGGGTGACGGGCATGGCGCTGGCGGGCATCGACATGGCGGCCTGGGACGCACAGGCGCGGGCCCAGGGCCTGCCGCTGGCCCGGCTGCTCGGTGCCGACCGCGACCGGGTACCGGCCTACAACAGCTGCGGGCTGGGCATGATCGGCAGCCACGATGCGCCCGTCGAAGCCGAACACCTGCTGGTGCACGGCTTCGAGGCCATCAAGGTCCGGCTGGGCTATGTCGAGGCGCGGACCGACGTGGAGGTGGTCTGGGCGGTGCGGCGCGCCATCGGCGAGCGCGTGGCCCTGATGGCCGACTACAACCAGATCCTGTCGGTGGCCGAGGCGGTGCGCCGCACCGATGCGCTGCAGGACGAAGACCTGCACTGGGTGGAAGAGCCGACGCTGGCCGACGATTTCAGCGGCCACGCGCAGATCCGCAGCCACACCCGCATTCCGGTGCAGATGGGCGAGAACTGGTGGGGCACCCACGACATGGCCAAGTCGCTGGCGGCCGGCGCATCGGACCTGGGCATGCCCGACGCCATGAAGATCGGTGGTGTCTCGGGCTGGCTGCGCGCCGCGGCCCTGGCCGAGGCCGCCGGCATGCCGGTGTCGAGCCACCTGTTCCCCGAAGTCAGTGCCCACCTGCTGGCCGCCACGCCCACCGCCCACTGGCTGGAGTACGTGGACTGGGCCAACCCGGTGCTGCGGTCGCCGCTGCGCATCGAACTCGGCCAGGCCGTGGTGTCCGACCGGCCGGGCACGGGCATCGAATGGGACGAGGACGCCGTGGCGCAGTACCTGGTGAACTGAGAGGCTGAGAGTCTTTCGCTCACGCCCGAAAAACTCTCAGCCTCTGATTCCCGGCGGTGATCGTGCCGCCCAAGGCGGGCGCGCCGATCAGGGCCTGTTCACGGGGCAATCGTCCGAACAACCGTCTTCAGGGCAATGTGTTCAGGGCTTCAGCCCGAAAGCGCGCTGCTACATTGACTTTCACCCCGCAAGGCAGGACCACGGTCAGCCCTGCGCTCACGGCTCCACGCCCGGCAGGAAGTCTCCCCCATGAATCAAGAAATTGGCGCTCACGAACTGGACACATTGCTGGAGCAGCTGGCGCCCCAGACCAAGGTCCTTTCGCTCGATTGTTTTGACACCATCCTGTGGCGCAAGGTGGCCCGACCGACCGATGTGTTTTTCAGCCTGCAGTCGCTGGAGCCCTTCCGTTCGGCAGGCATCACCGCCGCCTTGCGGGCCAAAGCTGAATCGGAACTGCGCCGCCGCAAGCAGCTGCTCACCGGCAACAGCGAAGTCACCCTGGAAGACATCCACCGGGAACTGCTGCCGCACGCAGACCCGCAGGGCATTGCCCAGGCCGGCGAGGTCGAAATCGCCTGCGAGATCGCACACGCCTTCATCTTCGAGCCGATCGCGCGACTGATCCGGAGCGCGCGCGCCAAGGGGTTGCGCGTGATCGTGGTCAGCGACATCTACTTCACCGGCCAGCAGCTCGGCCACATGCTCGGCGCCCTGATGGGCGAGACCGCCGACGCCATTTCGCACATCTATTGCTCTTGCGATTTCGGTGCTTCCAAGACCTCTGGCATCTGGAAAGAGGTGCTGCGGCGTGAAAAAGTCCAGCCGCAACAGGTGTTTCATCTGGGGGACAACCGCCACGCCGACCTGCAAGGCCCGGCACGGCATGGCATCGCCTCGGCCTGGCTGCGACAACATCCGGCAGCCGTCACCAGCCAGCTGGAGCAGCGCGCCAGCGCCGCCGTTCAGCTCATGCCCGAGCTGCGCCACACGCACGCGATGCCCAGCTACTTTCACGGCCTGCTCGCCGCGACCGATACTGAAACGCTGAGCGCGGCGCAGCAGATCGGCTACCGCTCGCTGGGCCCCATTCTGTACAGCTTCGGCCGCTTCATCGAGCAGCAAATCCAGGCGCTCCAGGCGGCCGGCAAGCTGGTCAAGATCGCCTTTCTGCTGCGCGACGGCTACCTGCCCGCGAAGGTGTGCGAGGTCCTGATGGGCGCCGAGGGTTTGCATCAGATCAACGTCTCGCGATTCACCGCCATCGCGTCCTCGCTGCAGACCAAGGCCGACGTGGTCCAGCTGTTGACGAGCAGCCTGTCGGAGAGCTCCATGCCGGCCATGGCCAAACAACTGCTGCTTCCACCATCGAAGGCCCAGGCGCTGCTGGACCAGGCCACCCGATCGGACCAGCCGACCCAAACCTTCACCCGCCTGGTGCTGCGCGACGACACCTTGAAACTGGTGTTCCAGCAATCGGCCGCCTTTCGCGAGCGCATGTTCACCCATGTCAGGCAGCGCACCGGTCTGGCACCGGGAGAGACCCTGGTCCTGGTGGACCTCGGCTACAGCGGCACGGCACAGACCCGCCTGGCCACGGTGTTCAAGCAGGCCATGGATGTCGATCTCTTCGGCCTCTACCTGATCGCGAGCCGCGTCAAGGGCCAGCAGACCGACCGCAAGGGCCTGATCGATGCCAGTTGGGCCGACGAACGCCTGATCCTGGCCATGACGGCGTACATCGGCCTGTTCGAGATGATGTGCACCACGCCCGAGGCCAGCACGGTGGACTACACCGAACAGGGTGAACCCATCCGAAGCCAGTCCAATACCGCGCGTCCGCAGTCGGAGGTGGTGGCCGACATCCAGGCCGCCTGCCTGCGTTTCGTGGCCGACATGGCGCGCACACCCGAGCGCCACCAACCGCGCCAGACGCCACTGGAGCTGGCGCAGCAGGCGGCGGCCGACCTCGGCCGACTGCTCTACTTTCCCAGTGCGCCAGAGATCGCCTGCCTCTCCGCGTTCGAGTTCGACTTCAACCTGGGGACCGACCTGCTGCTGCCCACGGCCAACCTGCAAGCCGGTATCCACGAGTACCGCAAGGAGGGCTTCGCCCTCATGACCCAGGAGCTCAAGGCGATGCGCGTCAGCTACCCCATGGAGATGCGGCAGATGGACATCTCGCTGGCCACCACGCTGCTGTCGGCACAGCGGTTTGGCTACAGCCTCGCACCGTCCGAAGCCAGCTTCCGGACCACCAGCATTCCGACGCTGATCGCGAACCGCGACCAGCACGCCCTCGTCCAGACGCTGGCCACCGCCACCTTCGACGGCTACTACCGCCTGCACCTGCCCATGAGCGCCGCCTTCGACCAGAGCCTGCTGCTGGGGCAGACCCACGAGTGGCTGCAGCTTGACAGCATCCAGAAGGTGCCACTGGACGACAAGGAACCGGGCGAAGACCTGGCGCTGGGCGAGGCGGTGCTGCTCGACGGCCTGGAGCAGGTCGAAGGCACGCTGGTCAAGTTCAGCCCTGGCGGCATGATGTATTTCCCGGCCTGCGGCTCGAAGGAACACGGCAAATTCATGATCCGCGTGGTGTTCCGCCCGGTGCTGGCGCGAGCCGAATCAACCGATGTTGCTTCGCACAGCGCCCACGAAGCAGCGGCTCCCTATAGACCGACCATCACCGCATCCAGCCCCATCAAGGAGCCGGTATGAAGGGCTTCACATGGAAGGCCGGCGCGGTATGGACGGTCACTGCCCGGTCAAAGGCAATGGGTGACGCACCTACTTGAATGCCTCGACGTTGAGGTGCCAGGGCTCGCTGTCTTTGCCTTGCTGGAGTCGTCGGACACCCGTGAATCCGATCTCTTGCAGGTGTGCGGCCAGCGTCTCGAATGAGTATCCCCAGCGGTGGCTGTCATGGATGTCGCCACCACGGTCCGGATCACACCAGCCATAGAACCCGGCCATCGCATGTTCATATTGATCGGGAAAGGCGCTGGATTCCAGCCCCAGCAGTTGCCTGGCATGAAAAAGAATGTCCGGAACAATGATGTGCAAACGTCCCGCGGGTGCCAGCAGCTGAAACCATGAGCGCAGGGTCAGGATCGCCTGGTGTCGGGGCAGGTGCTCGAGCATGTGGCGGGAGTAGACCTCGGCTACCTGTCCTGGAGGCAGATCGATCGCCCATGCATCACAGACCAGGTCCGTGATCGGCGTTTCCCTGGCATCCACGTGCACGTATCCATCCAGGCGATGCACGTTGCCGCAGCCGACGTTGAGCTTCATCCGAGGGCTCCTGGCAGGGCAGGGTTCGCGGTCTGTCCGCCTGCTTGTCCGCCTTCACGCGAGAACATGAGCATGATGAATTGACTGTTGTCTGTCAGGGGTCGCAAGTGCATCTGGCTCTCGGGCAGCAGACCCGTCAATCGCTGGTGCTGCACCTGATACACCTGCTGTCCGGCCCTGGCCAGCACATATGGAAAGCCCAGACGGCTCATGAACTGGCAGATGTCTTCCGATGTGAAGTGACGACAGTGGAAGCCGAATTGGGCCGAGAAGTCGGCATGGGGAAGGGCTCGCTCATTCGGGACCGACAGGAACACAGGGCCCTTCGTGGAACGGCAGATCTGTGCCAGCAGCGCTTCGCTGTCGGGAACGTGTTCAACCGATTCGAAGGAGACCGCGTAGTCGAAAAGTCCGGGCGTCAGTTCGAAAGGAAATACGGCCTGCCCAAACGCCACCAGATGGTTGCCGTAGTGTCTTTCGGCCAGTTCCACGGCTTCGGTGGAGCCGTCAATCCCGATCACGCGCGATCCGGTCAGGTTGCTGATCATCCGGCTGCCGTACCCGTTGCCGCAAAAGGCATCCAGTCCTGTGAGGCGGGAGCTGTCCCGGAAGTGGCTGCGCAGCAGCCGGGCAGCCCACGCATACCTGGCACGGTGATCGGCGCGAATGTTGTGAATATGGGGGGCGGTCTGACGCTCGCCGCTTTCCAGGGAGAAGTCGTGTCCGTCGGTGGGCGCCAAACCCATCTGTTCGGACACACAGAACAGCAGTTCTTGCCGGACAATTTCATCTTTTGGGGAGAGCACCAGGGCCTTCCAGCTGGCGTCCAGGGCTGCCTCTGCTTGTCCACACGCGCGATGAAGAATCGCTTGCATCGTTCGCAGCCGGGCATCGTGGGGAAAGCCGTTGATCGCCGCTTGCGCGTCTGGCAGCAAGTCGACGGCCGGCACCTCTTGCGCGCACTGGAGCAAGTGGGCCAGCGCCTCGTCCGGAAATGAATATGTGTTCATGCCACCACCTTGCCAATCTGCCCATAGCCCCAGTCCGCGTTCATGGTTCTGCGCAGCCGATCAGGCATCCATTGCGCGACGGCCAGCGATGGCACCGCCTCCAGCGACAGGAGTTCCACCCAGAATGCGGCGTCCAGCCATGAAGGCGCCTGGGAAAGGAGCGCTCCCGGAAGACCATCGCGAGGGCCATGGTGGGCATCGAAGTCATAGAGACAGGGTTTGAAACGTACTGTCTCCTTGTCGAAATAGCGGGCTTCGAACAGGCAACTGGAGTTCAAGGCGGCGATGGTCCGAATGTTGTCCTGTGCCATCAGGTGGTACGCATTGGCGGATGTGAACGCCACAGAGCCGATGTGGCGAATGGCACGGACGGAGGGGCTTTCTTGAACGTCATAGGGGTGCGGCTTGAAGTACGCATGCGCATGCGAATAGCACAGCTCGACCAGTTCCTGCAGATGGCTTTCCAGGCTGCAGAATCCGCCACCCTCGGTTGCGACCAGCGACCGGTCGCCGTGGACCTGTCCGAAGATCACCAGGGAGCCTGGAGCAGCGTCGACCGGTGCAGGCATCCAGGCCGTCTTGGCCTTGATGTCGGCGGCCCGGCTCAGGATATCGGCTTCCTGAACGGTGTTGAACGATAGCGACCCGTGCAACTCCGGGTGGTTGGTTCGCATGGCAAAAATCAGGTCCGGCATGAACCGCACAGCATGCAAGACCA
The DNA here is from genome assembly GCF_013387465.1 of Hydrogenophaga aromaticivorans. Lineage (GTDB taxonomy): Bacteria > Pseudomonadota > Gammaproteobacteria > Burkholderiales > Burkholderiaceae_C > Hydrogenophaga > Hydrogenophaga aromaticivorans. The sequence continues at coordinate 169,258 of NZ_VYGV01000003.1, forward strand.
CATCGATGTAGGGCACCCCCAGTTCCGTCAGGGCGTCCAACAACAGGTCGGGCATCTCGTAGCCGATGACCAGCGCATCTTTGACCGTCGGCGCGAGTTGATCGATCAGGGCCTCTGGTGCTGACTTCAGGGATGCCAGGGTCGTCCAGCTGGCCATGCCCAGTTCAAGCCCCAGCCGGTCGTACAGCGCGGGCGTATCAAAGTAGGTGCTCCTTTTGGGATTGAGTTGCGGATCCCATGTCAGGGATCTGTGATCGACGCCCAACCGCTCGAGATGTGGCGCGACGTGGGCCTGCAGCCATCGGATGTTTTTCCATGTGGCGCTTTCCCATTCGCTGCCATGGGCAAAGGGCCGAAGCAGATCGCCGGTGAAAACGACCCGCGTGAACTTGAGTTTTCTGGCTGTGTGCATGTCGGTTGCTCGCGCGTTGGATGCAAAAATCGGGCGCATTCGTCAAAGCAGCGGCAAGACGCGCGTCGACGCCCGAGCCAGACCTCAATGCTCCCGCAGCTTGGCGCGCAGGCGGGCGATGGACTGGCTGTGCAGCTGGCAGATGCGCGATTCGGTCACGCCGAGCACGGCCGCGATTTCCTTCAGGTTCATGTCGTGCTCGTAGTACATGCTCATGATCTGCTGTTCGCGGTCGGGCAGGACCTTGATCGCGGCCACCAGGGCGGTGCGCATGCGCTGGTCCTGCAGCACGGCCGAGGGCTCGGCATCGGTCTCGCCCATGTGGCGGTCGAGGAAGCTGTCTTCGTCATCACCGTGGCCGCTGATGTCTTCCAGGTACACCAGCTGCGTGCCGCGCACCTTGGCCAGCAGCGACTGGTAATCCACCAGGGTCATGCCCAGCTCTTTGGCGATCTCGGATTCCAGCGGTGCGCGGTGCAGCTTCTGCTGCAGGCGGTGCACCGCGCCTTCGATGTCTTTCTGGCTCTTGCGCGAGCCGCGCGACATCCAGTCGCCCTCGCGCAGTTCGTCGATCATGGCGCCGCGGATGCGCTGGCTGGCAAAGGTCTCGAACTGCACGCCCTGCGCGGGCTCGAAGCGGGCGATGGCTTCGGTCAGGCCGATCATGCCGACCTGGATCAGGTCGTCGATCTCCACGCTGGGCGGCAGCTTGGCGATCATGTGGTGCGCCAGCCGGCGCACCAGCGGGCTGTATTTGCGCAACTGGTCGTCCCGGTTGAGGGTGCCTTTGGCGGTGTACATCGTCGTCAACTCCAGGGTGTGTGGGCGGCCAGCTGGCGGGCGCCCGGGGCAGTGTGGCGCTGACCGCGCTGCCCTTCGTGGGTGTGCAAGTGTTCGGTGACGGGCATGACCTGCGCGCTCGCTTGCACGCGCGTGGCCCAGTTCTCCAGCGGCCAGGTGTCGACCGCGTAGCCGAGGTGGCGCCGGGCGCAATCGGTCACCGCCTGCACCACCTGCTGCAGCGGGGCCTGCGCGGGCTCCAGATCGTGGTCCAGCGGCGCGAGCACGGGCGACAGCCCGGCACCGTGCAGCAGCTTGAGTGAGCCGTAGGCGTCGATGCTGGCCTGGGCCTGGGGCAGCACGGGCACCAGCGCGCGCGCCTGCGACCCTTTGAGCAGCGAAGCCAGCTGCATGGCGGGTGCGTACAGCAGCACCAGGGTACCCGGGGAAAAAGGCACCAGCAGGCGCGCAAGCGCCACCGAGGCTCCCGCCGCGCGGGCGGTCAGCTGCAGGGTCTGCAGGCCATGTGCACCGGGCATGACCAGCCATTCCGCCCCTTCGGGTGCGCGGCCCAGACCAGCGATGGAAGGGTCCTGCAGCACGTGCTGCAAGCCGAGGTGGCCGCCATCGTTGCCGCGGCGCGGTGTCGATTCGCTGGCCGTGCCATCGATGATGACGGCCTGGTGTCCGAGGGCACCGAGGTGGGTGGCGAGCGTGCAGAGCAGCTCGTAGGCCCGCGCCGGCTGCGCCGTGCTGGCGACCGGCATCATGGCCGGGCCGTTGGGGGGTGTTTCGGAGCGCAGGCCGGCGGCCTGGTCCCAGCCAAATTCAAACATGGGACGCTCCCAGGTCGAGGCCGCGGGACGAGGCCTGCGAGTAATAGAAACCCATGTCGGTGGAGACCGGGTCGTAGGCGGACTTGCCTTCGGTGCCCATGGACATGCGCACCATCGACGCGGCGTCGGGGTTCTGCCAGTCCTCGGGCACGCGCTGGCCGTTGGCCACACCGCGCAGGACCACCTGGTGGCGGATCAGGGCATCGATGGCCGGGCCGAGCTTGACGGCTTCGTCCACCTTGGAGAGCACCACGCCGTGCAGCGTGCTGGACTTGAAGGCGGTGAGCACGTCGTCGAGCGTGTCGCCGTGCGAGCCGGCGTTGAGCACCAGGGTCTTCTTGACCTTGGGCACGTCGAGCACGTCGAGCATGTCCTGGATGCGCTGGTCGCGCTGGCCCAGGCCCGCGGTGTCGATGATCACCATGCGCTTGTTGGCCAGCAGGTTGAGCAGGTCCATCAGCGCCGCGCGGTCGTGTGCCAGGTGGGCCACGACACCGAGCATGCGGCCGTAGGCGCGCAGCTGTTCGTAGCCCGAGACGCGGTAGGTGTCGAGCGTGATCATGCCCACGCTGCCGGCGCCGTATTGTTTGACGCACTGGGCGGCGAGCTTGGCGGCGGTGGTGGTCTTGCCGACACCGGTGGCACCGATCAGGGAGACCACGCCACCTTCGTCGCACAGGCCGGCGCCAGGGGCGGCGGTCTTCAGGTTGCGGCTGAGCACGTCCATCAGCCAACGCATGGCTTCGGGCGCGGCGCTGTCGGCGGGCACCCGTTCGAGCACGGCGCGCGACATGGCGGGTGAATAGCCGGCGCGGATGAGCTTGAGCATCAGCTGCGACTGGATCGGATTCTGCTTGGACGAACCGAGCCAGGCCAGGGTGTTGAAGCGCTCTTCGATCATGTCCTTGAGCGCCGAGAGTTCCACCGCCACGCTCGGGCCGCTGTGTTCCGCCTGGCGCTGCGGCGACAGCGAGTCTTCCCAGCTGGGCTGGACCACCGCGCGGGTGCGGATGGGCGGTGGCGAGGCATCGGCGCGGGACTTGGCCACGGCGTTTTCGTTGAAACGCTGCACCGGCACCTGGATCTGTGAGGCCGCGCGCGGTTCGGCGGCCAAGCGCCGCGGCTCGGGAGCCACGGCGGTCTGGGGGGCTTGCGGCGCCACCGGCTCGCCCGAGAGGGCGGCGCGGCGTTTGCGCAGCATGCGCTCGCGAACGTATTCCTGGAACGACAGCGTGCTCATGGACAGCGCTTCGGTGTCCTCTTCCACCGAGTCGGAACCCGGTGGCAGGGGCTGCGCCGAGCGGCCGGCCGAAGGCCGGGTCACGATGGGCGGCAGGCGCTCGCCACGGTCAGCCTGCGGGGCTTGAGGGGCCATCGGGGCCAGGCTCTCTTCGGCCGCGGCCATGACCTCGAAACCGTCCCCGGTGGAACGCGACGAGAGGATCACGGCGCTGTCGCCGAAGGCGTTGCGCGCCTTGGCCATGGCTTCGCGCGAGGTCGGTGCGGTGAATCGCTGGATGTTCATGCTGCAAGCTCCCCAAGAATCGGGCCGATACGGATGAGGTGGGTTTCAGGAATCTCGCTGTGGGCGAGCACCTGGAGGCGGGGCGCCGCGCGCCGCAGGAGGCGCGCCATGGCGTTGCGGATCGCGTCGGGCACCAGCAGGCAGGCGGGCACGCCCTTTTCTTCCTGCTTGTTGGCGATGTCGGTGGCGGACTTGCTGAGCATCTCGGCCACGCCGGGGTCCAGCGCGCCACCGGCGGCACCGGAAAGGGCCTGCATCAGCAAACGCTCCAGACCGGGTTCGATGGCGATCACTTCGAGTTCTTTCACCGGGCCGTAGATCTGCTGCACGATGGCCGGGGCCAGCGCCATGCGCACACGGCGGGCCAGCTCGACCGGGTCGGTGGTGACGGTGGCGTGTTCGGCGATGGCTTCGATGATGGTGCGGATGTCGCGCACGTGCACCGACTCTTCCAGCAGCAGCTGCAGCACTTTCTGGAAGGTGGCGATGGAGATCATCTTGGGAACGACTTCTTCGATCAGTTTCGGGGCCAGGCGGGTCACGTGTTCGACCAGGTCCTGGGTCTCCGTCCGGCTGAGCAATCTCGCGGCCTGGACTTGCATCAAGTGTGAAAGATGCGTGGCCAGCACGGTCTCGGAATCAACCACGGTAAAACCCGCCATTTGCGCGTTCTCACGTTGTTTGTCTTCGATCCAGTGCGCCGGCAGGCCGAAGGCGGGATCGGTGGTCGGGGTGCCGATGAGCGGGGTGCCGATGCCGCCCGGATCGATGGCCAGGAACATGCCGGGGAACACCTCGCCCTCGCCCACCACCACGCCGCGCAGCGTGATGCGGTAGGCGCTGGGACGAAGTTCCAGGTTGTCGCGCACGTGCACGGCCGGCGGCAGGAAGCCCACTTCCTGGGCGAATTTCTTGCGCACGCCCTTGATGCGCGTGAGCAGGTCGCCCTGGCGGGTCTTGTCGACCATGGCGATCAGTCGGTAGCCCAGCTCCAGGCCCAGCAGGTCGACCGGCTGCAGGTCGTCCCAGGTGGCTTCGCCGTCGTTGGCGGCGGGGGCCTCGTCCGCCACCGGTGCGGGCATGCTTTCTTCCTTGAAACGCCACCAGGCGATGCCGCCGAAGATGAGCGCGAAGCTCAGGAACACCGCGTGCGGCATGCCGGGCACGATGCCGAGCATGAACAGCACGGCGGCGGTGATGCCCACGACTTTGCTGGAAAGGAACATCTGGCCGACGATCTGGCCGCCCAGGTCGGCGTCCTTGCCCACGCGCGAAACCACCATGGCCGCGGCGACCGAGATCAGCAGCGAGGGAATCTGCGCCACCAGCGCGTCACCGACGGCCAGCAGGATGTAGCTGTCAGCGGCTTCACCGGCGCCCAGGCCGTGTTGCACCATGCCGATGATCAGGCCGCCGATGATGTTGATGAACAGGATGATGATGCCGGCGATGGCGTCGCCGCGCACGAACTTGGAAGCACCGTCCATGGAGCCGAAAAACTCGGCCTCTTCGCCCACTTCGAGGCGACGGCGCTTGGCTTCCTTCTCGTCGATCAGGCCCGCGCCCAGGTCGGCGTCGATCGCCATCTGCTTGCCGGGCATGGCGTCCAGGGTGAAGCGCGCCGACACCTCGGCGATGCGCTCCGAGCCCTTGGTGATCACCACGAAGTTGATCACCACCAGGATCGCGAAGACGATGAAGCCGACGGCGAAATTGCCGCCGATCAGGAAGTGGCCAAAGGCCTCGATCACGGCACCGGCCGCACCCGGGCCGGTGTGACCTTCGAGCAGCACGACGCGGGTGGACGCCACGTTGAGCGACAGGCGCAGCAGCGTGGTGAGCAGCAGCACCGTGGGGAAGACCGAGAAGTCGAGCGGTCGGCGCATGTAGGCCGAGACCATCATCACCACCAGCGCGAGCGCGATGTTGAGCGTGAAGAAGGTGTCGAGCAGCCAGGGCGGCAGCGGCAGCACCATCATCGACAGCACGGTGATCACCAGCATGGGCGCGGCCAGGCCGTTGAGCCAGGCCGCATGACGGGCGGACCACTGCTGCAGGAACTTCAGTTGGGCGTTCATTCAGCAACCTCCGGGGCAGGCTTCTTCTTGAAGTGGGGATCGAGCTCGGGCGGCACCTGTGGCGTGGGCATGTCGCCGGGCATGGCACCGCGGCCGGCCATGGCGGCCTTGAGCTGGTACACGTAGGCCAGCACCTGCGCCACCGCGGTGTACAGGGCCGAGGGAATCTCGTCGTCGATCTCGGCGTGGGCGTACAGCGCGCGCGCCAGCATGGGCGCCTGCAGCACCGGGATCTTGTGCGCCTTGGCCACATCGCGGATCTTCAGCGCCAGCAGGTCGGCGCCCTTGGCGATGACGCGCGGCGCGCTCATGGAGGCGTCGTCGTACCGGATGGCGACGGCGTAGTGGGTCGGGTTCATGACCACCAGGTCGGCCCGGGGCACCGCACCGATGCTGTTGCGCTGGGCCATCTCGCGCTGGCGCTGCCGACGCTTGCCCTTCATGTGCGGATCGCCTTCGCTCTCCTTGTGCTCGCGCTTGACCTCTTCGAGCGACATGCGCAGGCGGTGACCGTGCAGGAATTTCTGGAGCGGCACGTCCACCAGGGCCACCGCGGTGACCACCAGCAGCAGAAAGCCCACGCCCGCGCTCATCCAGGCGCCGAGCTGACCGAGCGCGCCTTCCAGCGGACGCAGCAGCAGGGTGCCAAAGGCCTGCACATGCGATGAAATGAACTGCCAGGCGACCACGCCCAGCACGGCCGTGATGGCGGTGAGCTTGACCGTCTCGACCAGCTGCTGGCGCGAGAACATGCGTCCAAACCCCGCCAGCGGGCTGAGGCGGCTCAGGTCGGGTGTCATGGGCTTGGTGCTCAGCGCCCAGCTGCCCGAAGCGAACGCCACGCCGATGGCCAGCGCGACCATCAGCAGGCCCATCGGCAGGTAGAGCATGAGCCCCTGGCCAAAGACCCCCGTCAGCCGCTCGACCACCATCTGCGGCTGCTGCAGCGCCTGGTGGTCAAAGTGCAGTTGTTGCTGCAGGTTGGTCCGCAACTGTTCAAAGCCCATGGGCAGCAGCACCATCAGCAACACCGCGCCGCCACCGAGCACCGACAGGTTGGACAGGTCCTTGGAACGCGCCACCTGGCCATCGTCGCGGGCCTTCTTCAGGCGCTGCGCGGTGGCGGGTAGGTTCTTGTCCTGACTGGAAGAGTCCATGGTGCTGACACATCGGGTTGATGGGTCAGATTGTGGAAGTCAGGGGGAAAAACTAAAGGGCGATAAAGCCCCCTTGGGCCCCGCTTTTCCGGGAGCGGCAGCCAGAAAACAGCGGCCCCAAAAGCCCTCAAATGAGCAGGCACCTCACCGGAGCAAAATGCCCAAGCCCAGAACACGGCGGAACCGGCTTCGCCGGGCCGCTCGTGTTGCCCCTTGAGGAGCGGAGCTGGCTACACGGAGTGAGCCAGCGATGGGGGTGGGCCCATCCTCAGAGTTTGGGCTAAAAGCCCAAACTCGCCAACAGGTCGTCCACCTGCGCCTGGTCGCTCACCACATCGGTCCGACCCTCGGGGGCGACCACCGGGCCGTCGAGCTCCAGCACCTTGTCCTGACCCGGCACACCACACGGCGCGGATTGCAGCAACAGCGCCAGCAACTGCTCCTCGATGGTGGACGCGAGCTGGACCACACGGGCGATCACCTGGCCGGTGAGGTCGTGAAAGTCCTGCGCCATCATGATTTCGGTCAGCCGGGCGTCGGACTTTTCGCTGTTCTGCACCACCTCGTTGGACCACTTGAGCAACTCGGGCATGGCCGTGGAAAGCCCCGGCACGGTGCTGATCGAGTCCACCAGCTGGCGACCCCGGCGCGTGATCTGGGCCTGCTCGGCCTTGGCACCCTCCACGTGGTTGAGCACCTTGTCGGCGGCCTCGCCGGTGAGGCGGGCGATGTAGGACAGGCGGCTCTGCGCATCGGGCAGCTGGTCGACCGTGCCCTTGAGCTTGTCGGTGTAGCCGAGCTCTTTGAGCGCGTCGTGCAGCTGGCGCGTGATGCTGCCGAGCTGCTGGAACATTTCGGGGCTGCCTTGGCTGTCTTGAACGTTGTCGCTGCTCATGCTGAACTCCCTGACAGGCTCAAAGGCCCAGTTTCTTGAAGATGTTGGCGAGCTTTTCTTCCAGCGTGGCCTTGGTGAAGGGCTTCACGATGTAGCCGGCCGCCCCGCCCTGGGCCGCCATCACGATGTCTTCCTTGCGCGCCTCGGCCGTCACCATCAGCACCGGCAGGTGCTTGAGGGCTTCGTCCTTCTTGATCTCGGTCAGCAACTGGAACCCGTTCATGTTGGGCATGTTGATGTCGCTGACGACAAAGTTGAACGTGCCGTTGCGCAGCTTGGCGAGGGCAATGACGCCGTCTTCCGCTTCGTCGGCATCGGCATGGCCGATTTCCTTGAGCAGGTTGCGCACGATGCGGCGCATGGTGGAGAAGTCGTCAACGATCAGGAATTTCATGGGGCTGGACATGGTGGGCCTCCGGAGGCGGGAACTTGAGGAAGGTCAACGGGGTTTCGGGACACCAAACTCTTCCCGAGGTTTCGGCACTTCGGCCAGTTTCTGTAGATCGGGAAGACCAAAAGGTCGCGGCGACGCGGTGGCCACCGGGGGCGCTGCGGCCGGCGCGGGTGCTTCGGTGGTGTCGCCCGGCGACGCCACCGCCGGGGGTGCGGAGCCGGGTTCCAGCGGCAGGGCAGCACCTTCACCGGGTGCCTCGGGGGCGTCACCCGAAGGCATCATGCGTTGCTCCGCTTCGCGGGTCATCACCAGGATGCTGATGCGGCGGTTCATGGCGGCAACCGGTTGCGCGGGATCGAGCAGGCGGCTCGACGCCAGGCCTTCCACCCGGGCCAGCTTGCTGTCGGGCAGGCCACCCAGAACCAGCTCGCGGCGCGATGCATTGGCCCGGTCGCTGGAAAGCTCCCAGTTGCTGTAGCCGCGGTCACCACTGCCGTAGGGCGTGGCATCGGTGTGGCCGGCCAGCGCGATGCGGTTGTCCACATCCACCAGCGTGGCGCCGATGGCGCGCAGGATGTCGCGCATATAGGGTTTGACGAGTGCGCTGCCCACGTCGAACATGGGGCGGTTCTGGTCGTCCACGATCTGGATCTGCAGGCCGTCGCCCGTGCGTTCGAGCTTGATCTGCGAACCGAAGTCCTGCAAGGCGGCGTTGTTGGCCACCATGTCCTTGATCTTCTCGTGCAGCGCGTCGATGCGTTGTGCGTCCTTGCGCGCCAGTTCGGCGCGCGCCATCTGCGCACCGATGAGTTTGGCCGCCCGTTCGGCGTCGCCGCCGTCCACCTGACCCGCCGACTTGGCCAGGTCACGACCCCCACCGGGCAGGATGCTGTCACTGTTGCCGGTGCCGTCGCCGCCCATGAGCGAGACCTTGACCGGTGCGGCGAAGTAGCTGGCGATGCCCTCGAGGTCGCCTTTGGAGGTCGAGCCCAGCAGCCACATGAGCAGGAAGAACGCCATCATGGCCGTCACAAAGTCGGCGTAGGCGATCTTCCACGCGCCCCCGTGCGCGACATGCCCGCCCTTCTTGATGCGCTTGACGATGATCGGTTGAAGCTTCTTGCCGTCAGCCATGGTGCGTCCTCACTTTTTGCCTTTCACGTGCCCTTCGAGCTCCGCGAAGTTGGGGCGCACGTCGGAGAACAGCACCTTGCGGCCGAACTCGATCGCCGTGCTGGGCGCATAGCCCTGCATGCTGGCCAGCAGGGTGGTCTTGATGCACAGGAATTCCTTGCCGCTCTCTTCCATCTTCTGCTCCATGAGGCCGCCCATGGGCTCGACCACGCCATAGGCCAGCAAGATGCCGAGGAAGGTGCCCACCAGGGCCGAGCCGATCATGCCGCCCAGCACCGCGGGCGGCTGGCCCACCGAGCCCATGGTGTTCACCACACCGAGCACGGCGGCAATGATCCCGAAGGCCGGCAGGCCGCCGGCCAGGCGCGCGATGGCGGCCACCGGTGCATGCGCCTCCTGGTGGTGGGTCTCGATCTCGGCGTCCATCAGCGACTCGATCTCGTGCGCGTTGAGGTTGCCCGAGACCATCATGCGCAGGTAGTCGGTGATGAACTCGACCACGTGGTGGTCGCTGCCCACGGTGGGGTATTTCTTGAACACGGGCGACTGGTCGGGGTTCTCGACATCCTGCTCGATCGCCATCAGGCCTTCCTTGCGGGCCTTTTGCAGGATGTCGTATTGCAGCGCCAGCAGCTCCAGGTAGCGCGACTTGGTGTACTTGCTGCCCTTGAAACAAGCGCCCAGGCCCTTTGCCGAAGCCTTCACGACCTTCATCTGGTTGTTCATGAAGAAGGCCCCCATGGCCGCACCCAGGATGGTGATCAGCTCGAAAGGCAACGCGGTGAGGATCACGCCGATGTTGCCCCCGTGCACGATGTACACCCCGAAGATGCAGGCCATCGAGACGAGAAAACCAATGATGACAAACATGTTCCAGACCTTTGAAAGGATCACCCCTGCGCCGCCTGCGGCGCCACCCCCTCAAGGGAGGCGCCCGCAGCGGCCCGGCAAAGCCGGTTCCAAGCAGGCCGGGCTCGCAGCGCCACCGCGATCGGCACACACCAGGGAATTCCAGCAACTGAGATTTCTATCGGTCAACTTTAGGGCCGAGTGAAGGAGGCCATGAACGCGAAAAGGACCCACTGAGGGGTCCTTTTCAAAGCTTGACAACCGGAGCGAAGTGTCTGTATCCAGGATGCGGTGGAACCGGCTTCGCCGGGCCACTCGCATCGCCCCCTTGAGGGGGTGACGCGCCCTTGGGCGCGGCGCGGGGGTGAGCCTCAATGCAAACGGAGACCTCCGTTTGCCACACCCTTGCCCGCACGCGCCGGCGGCTTGCACAGGCCGCAGACAAAGTTGCGGGCGTTCTCGTACGGCTCGGTGACGAAGTGGCCACCGCAGCAGGAGCACTTGGTCAGCGTGAGCATGCCGTTGTCGACGAACTTCACCAGGCGCCAGGCGCGGGTGATGGACAACAGGGGTTCGATGGCGCTGGCCGTCATCTGTTCGCTGTACAGGCGGAAGGCCTTGATCACGGTGTCGATCTCTTCGAGTTCGCTGGTCTTGGACAGGTACTCGTGGATGTTCAGGAACAGCGACGAATGCACATTCGGCTGCCAGGTCAGGAACCAGTCGGTCGAAAAGGGCAACTGGCCTTTCGAAGGCGACTTGCCCGCCACTTCCTTGTACAGGCGCAGCAGGCGCTCATACGACAGGCTGGTTTCGTATTCCAGCACCTGCAGGCGCGCACCCAGCTGGATCAGGGCCACAGCGCGCTCGATGTCGCGGGACTCGTTCAAGATGCTTTTGGGCGTGGCCATGATGGGAACTCCAGATACGGGACGATTGAAATGCCAGGGCGCCGAGGAACCGGCTTCGCCGGGCCGCCAGCGCCGCCCCCTGGGGGGTGACGCCGCAGGCGGCGCAGGGGGGTCAATGTGCAGCGGTCATCGACTCGGCAAACCGGCCAGCCATCAGGATGGACGCGTGCAGCTGGGTCGTGGTGGTGTTGTCGACCTTCTTCACGTTGTGGTTCGTCAAGAGGTTCCACACCAGGTCGTCGTCCACCCGGAAGCGGCACAGCAGCATGTTGCTCGAAGCGATCTTCAGGAGCTGGGCGGTGGAGAGCATGCCCAGCAGGTCAGCAGCTTCTTCCGTGATGCCCAGGCGGTAAAGCGCTTCGGCGCGGTCCTTGCGGATCAGGTTCTGCGCCAGCATCAGGTAGGTCAGGTTGGCTTCGCGGATTTCGGCCAAGAGTTGTTCGCTGTCCATGAAATTCTCCTTGAGTCCCGGGTCGGCTTGGTGAGCGACTTGCTTACATCTGCTTTCCCGATGTATGTAATTGTGTCGACCGTAAAAATTTCTTGAATCGGCGAATGGCTGTTTGGGCTGTCAGGCACCGCCCTGTGCCGTGTCAGGTTTTTTCCTACATCGTTGGTACACACGGCGGGATGGGCGGCGGGCACGGGTGGCGGGGCTGACCGAGGCGGGCCGGGGCGTCGCGGTGGTTTTGCGCCCCACCATCCAGCGACCATCAAGACATGGCACGGCGTGCCGATGCCACACCAACAGTACCCCGGCGCCAGGCCCTGCGCACACCGCGCAGCGGCGGTAACGCGAGAAATGGCACACGCATCCCGCGCTTATCCAGAGAAATCTTTGTATCAGGACGCTAAAGAATAGGCCCGGACCACCGAAATTGAACTCAACGAACTTCTAAAAAGGTTCGTCGTCCGGCAAGCAGAAGCGGCGAGACGGTCGGAGGCCCAGGGCCCAGCCGGCTTGGCGCTACGGAAGCTCCGGTCATGGCGGCCAGCCAGATGGCTGTCGTTGGGACTGGCAGAGATGCCGGACTACTTTGTCAAATTTTTAGGAGTTAAACATGAGCTCGATCAACACCAACGTGATGTCCCTGAATGCCCAGCGCAACCTGAATGCGTCTTCGGGAGCCCTCGCCACTTCCATGCAGCGCCTGTCTTCGGGTCTGCGTGTCAACAGCGCCAAAGACGACGCCGCCGGCCTCGCCATTGCAGAGCGCATGAACGCCCAGGTCAAGGGCATGAACGTCGCCATCCGCAACGCCAACGACGGCATCTCCATGGCGCAGACCGCTGAAGGCGCGCTGGGCAAGGTGGGTGATTCGCTGCAGCGCATGCGTGAACTGGCCGTGCAGTCGGCCAACGCCTCGAACTCTGCGTCGGACCGCACCAACCTCAACGCCGAATACCAGCAGCTCAACGACGAAGTCACCCGCGTGCTCACCGGCACAAAGTTCAACGGCGTGGATCTGTTGAACACGGCCGCCAGCCTCACCTTCCAGGTGGGTGCGAACAACGTGACCACCGATCAGATCGACGTGTCCACCACCGTGTTGACCACGGGCACGGGTGTGGCCGCCGTGACGACCGGTGACATCACCTCCGACACCAACGCCCTGGCCGCCATGGACGACCTCGACGATGCCATCGACGAGATCACCACCGCCCGTGCCACCTTCGGTGCCGTGCAGAACCGCTTCGACGCCGTGATCTCCAACCTTCAGGTCGCATCCGAGAACCAGGCTGCTTCGCGCGGCCGCATCATGGACGCCGACTTCGCCACGGAAACCTCCAACCTGTCGCGCGGCCAGATCCTGCAACAGGCCGGCACCGCCATGGTGGCCCAGGCGAACCAGCTGCCCCAGGGCGTGCTGTCCCTGCTGCGCTGATCGGCACCGAACGCTGCGCACCACCCGCGGGTGATGCGAGCCAGCGGCGGCGGCAGCCCACTGCCCCGCCGCGCTCCCATTCGTGGGATGCACAGACCGCATGCCTTCGCGTGCGGTGCGTCCATCCTGAGGAAGGCACAACATGGCCACCATCTCTTCGCCCGGCATCGGCAGCGGGCTCGACGTGCAAAGCATCGTCTCGCAACTGGTGGCGCTGGAAAAGGCACCGCTCAAGCAGTTGCAGACCCAGGCCACCTCGTTCCAGACCAAGCTCTCCACCTACGGCACCATCAAGTCGCAGTTTTCGGCCTTGGGGGACGCAGCCGCCAAGCTCGCGTCACCCAGTGGCTGGAGCGCGGTCACCGCCACCTCGTCGAACAGCGCGGCCATCGGCGTGACCGTCGCCGCCGGCGCGCCCGCCACCTCGCTCACCATGGCCGTGCAGCAACTGGCCAAGGCGCAGTCCACCGCATCCACCGCTGTGGCCACGGGCAGTGGCGTCGGCTCGGGCAGCATGACGATCGAGCTCGGCGCCTGGAGCGGCAGCAGCTTCACCGCTGGCAGTGGCACACCGGTCTCCGTGACGATCAACCCCGGCGAAGACACGCTCGCCGAGATCGCAGCCAAGATCAACGACGCCGACGCGGGCGTGAGCGCCACCGTGCTCAAGGACGCCTCGGGTGAACGCCTGCTGGTGCGCTCGAAAGAGACCGGCCAGGAAAACGGGTTTCGCATCACGGTGGACGACGACGACAGCAACGACACCGACGCCAGTGGCCTGTCGCGCCTGGCCTTCAGCGTGGGCAATACCAATGGTATGTCCCTGTCGCAGAGCGGGCAGAACGCCCTGGCCACCGTCAACGGCGTGTCCGTCTCCTCGGCCAGCAACCGGCTCGCAGACACCCTGCCCGGCATGACCATCCAGCTCAGCCAGGTCACCACCGCGCCGGTGGAGATCGACGTCAGCGCCGACACCGAAGCGGTGCGCGCCAACGTGCAGGCCTTCGTCGACGCCTACAACACGCTCAACAGCACGCTGTCCAATGCGACACGCTACGACGCTGGCACCAAGAAGGCGGGCGCACTGCAAGGCGACTCCACCGCCACCGGGCTGCAAAACGCCCTGCGCGGCATGATGCGCTCGGTCACCAGTGGCACGCCCTACACGCGCCTGGCCGACGTCGGCATCGAGCTGAAAACGGGTGGCGCCCTGGCCCTCGACGCCGGGAAGTTCGACGCCTCGCTGTCCAACCTCGAAGGCCTCAAAAACCTGTTCACGGTCGACACCGGCAGTGCCACAACGGAAGGTTTCGGTCGCAAGATCAAGACCTTCGCCGAGGGCCTGATCGACGCCGATGGCCTGGTCAGCACCAAGGCCAGCGCGCTGCAGAAATCGATCGATCGGAATGGCCTGGAGCAGGAGCGCGTCAACGACCGGGCTGCCCGCGCTGAAACCCGCTACCTGGCGCAATACAACGCCATGGACGCGGCCGTGGCCAAGCTCAGCGGCCTCAACGCCTTCGTCAGCCAGCAGATCACGCTGTGGAACAAGGGCTAGACCAACGCCCGGGCATGGCCGTTTGACCGGCCGAACAGGCCATTTGCCGTGGCAGGGTCGCGCGCCTTCAAGTCCTTGAATACCTGGAACAATTCGTCGCAATTGAACATGTCAGAAACTACAGTCCCGGGCGCAGATGCCGATAAAAAAAGGCATCAGACACAAGGAAATGACACCATGTTCACCTCTGTCAATTCACGCGCCGCCTCCGCCTACAAGCGGGTCGCTGCCGAAACCAGCGTTCAGGGTGCCGATCCGCACACGCTGGTTGGCCTGCTGTACGACGCCCTGCTGCAATCGATCACCCAGGCGCGTGGCGCCATGTCGCGCGGTGACATCGAGGCCAAGGGCGCCGCACTGGGCAAAGCGGTGCGCATCACCGAAGAAGGACTCAAGGCGGGCCTGAACCTGCAACAAGGTGGCGACCTCGCCGCCAACCTGCAGCAGCTCTACAGCTATTGCGTGATGCGCCTGACCCAGGCGAACCTGCGCAACGACACCAAGGCGCTTGAAGAGGTGACCCAGCTCATCGAGCCACTGGCGCAGTCCTGGCAACAAATCAAGGGCCGTGGGCCCACCCCCCTTCAGCCCCTCACGGGCCGTGGAGCCTGATCATGGAGCACAGCTTGTTGGACTACTACAAAGCAATCGAAAACGCCAGCCAGAAGATGCTGGAAGCCGCCCAGACTGAAAACTGGGACCAGGTGGTGCGGCTGGAAGGCGCGTGCACACTGCTCATCGCCCAGCTGCGCAGCAAGTCCCGCAGCGTCCGGCTGGCGCCCGAAGAACGCACCGAAAAGACCCGGATCATGAAACGCATCCTGCGCACCGACGCCGAAATCCGCAACCTGGCCGAGCCGTGGTTGAACGACCTGGCGCTGATGATGGACACACGGGTACATTGACCCCCCCCGCGCCGCCTGCGGCGTCACCCCCCCAGGGGGCAACGCTGGCGGCCCGGCAAAGCTGGTTCCGCGGCGTTCTGGGTTCAAGACACTTCGCGCCGGATGCACGCCGTTGAAGCAGAAGAAAGCGAGAAAAAAGAAGAGAAACCGAACCGCAAGGGACTGGCCGGAGAACGTGCCCCAACCCAGAATGCGGTGGAACCGGCTTTGCCGGGCCACTCGCATTGCCCCCTGGGGGGGGTGACGCCGCAGGCGGCGCGGGGGGGAACTCAAACAGACATGTTCATGATGTCCGTGTACGCCTGAACCATGCGGTTGCGCACATGCAGCGTGGCCTGGAAGCCGATCTGGGCTTTCTGCATGGCGAGCATGGTTTCTTCCAGGCTGACGTTGGGGTTGCCGAGCTGGACTTCTTTCTGCAGACGTGTGGCTTCGTTCTGCGCCGCGCTGACGTCCTTGAGCGCGGTCTTGAAGTTGTCGGCAAAACCGCCGCCCACACCACCGGCCGCGCCGGGGCGCTTGGTCTGGCCAGTCGGGTTGAGTGCCTGGCTGGACAAGGGGGAAATTCGCAGGTCCATGGCGGTGTCCTTCTACGCAATGTGAGCAGGCTTTGATGCTATTGGAGGGCGCCAGGCCGCGCTCCGGGAATAGGGGGTCAAACCGGGGCCTTTTCCCCGCTATGGCACCGGCCCGGGAGCCGAATAATCGGTCGCAACAGGGGTGATTCCCCCCGACATTGACCGAACTCCCGAGCCCTGCCATGAGCAACACCGTCGCTGAACTGGATATCCGCCCCATGAGCCGCAGCGCTCTGGGCGAGGGTCTGTCGCGCATGGACAGGACCCAGAAGACCCGCCTCGGCCTGGGTGCACTGGCGCTGGTGGCGATCGCGCTGGCGCTGTTCTTCATGGGCCAGCAACCCGACTGGCGCGTGCTCTACACCAACCTGGGCGACAAGGACGGCGGCGCCATCGTCGCCCAACTCACCCAAATGAACGTGCCCTACAAACATTCGGAGGGCGGTGGCTCGATCATGGTGCCGGCCGACAAGGTACACGACACGCGCCTGCGCCTGGCCTCGCTGGGCCTGCCCAAGGGCACGGTCAACGGTTTCGAGCTGATGGAAGCCAACCGCTTCGGCATGACCCAGTTTCAGGAACGCCTGACCTTCCAGCGCGGGCTCGAAGGCGAGCTCACCCGCTCGATCCAGTCGCTCTCTTCCGTGCAGACCGCGCGCATCCACCTCGCGTTGCCGAACCAGAACGGCTTTTTCCGCGAACAGCAGAAGCCCTCGGCCTCGGTGCTGCTGACCCTGCACCCCGGGCGCACGCTCGACAAGGCCCAGGTGGCCGGCATCGTGCACCTGGTGGCTTCGAGCGTGCCGGAGATGAACCCCAAGGCGGTCAGCATCGTGGACGATGCGGGCAACCTGCTGTCGTCCACGCCCGAAGGCCAGTCCCAGGGTGCCGACACCCAGAAGCTGCAGTACACCCAGCAGATCGAACAGATGTACACCCGCCGCATCCTCGACATGATCGAGCCGCTGGTGGGCGAGGGCAATGTGAAGGCGCAGGTCAGCGCCGACGTCGACTTCTCGCTGGTCGAATCGACCTCGGAACTGCACAAGCCCAACCAGTCCGCCGAAGCGGGCGCCGTGCGCAGCCAGCAGATCGTCGAAGACGGCAGTCCCGCCGCCGCCCTGCCCGCCGGCGTGCCCGGCGCCACCACCAACCAGCCCCCCACCACCGGCACCGCCCCGATCAACGGCGAAGCCGCGGCCCTGGGCGCTGCCGGTGCGGCCGACAAGGCGGCCAGCACCCGTCGCCAGTCGCTGATCAACTACGAAGTGGACAAGACCGTGAAGGTGGTGCGCGAAGCCAGCGGCACCGTGCGCCGCCTGAGCGCCGCCGTCGTGGTCAACCACCGCAGCAGCACCGACAAGGGCGGCAAGGAAACCACGGCGGCCATCCCCCCGGAGCAGCTCGAACAGATGACCGCCCTGGTGCGCGAGACCATCGGCTTCAACAAGGAGCGTGGTGACTCGGTCAACGTGGTCAACGCGGTCTTCAATGTCAGCAAAGCCCCCGAAGAGGTGGCTGTTGCCTGGTGGAGCCAGCCCGAGAACATGGAACTGGCGCGTGGCCTGGCCTGGCCGCTGGGCATGGTGGGCATGGGCCTGCTGGTGCTGCTGGGCATGGTGCGCCCCGGCCTCAAGCTGATGAAGGCGCCCGCCCTGCCACCCGCCGAGGCCAAGCTCAACGCCATGGTCAACGACCAGCCCGAACGCCCCGGCCTGCCGATGCCCACCACCAGCAACGAGGCGACGCCGGAAACGCGGCGCCTGGCCGACGCCAAGCGCCTGGCGCTGGAAAACCCGATGGCGGTGGCCAACATCGTCAAGGGCTGGGTCAACGGCGAAGCGCCAGCATGACCATGACCATGGAACACCCCCGCCTCGCTTCGCTCGACCCCCTCAAGGGGGCAACGCGATGCGGCCTGGCAAAGCCAGTTCCGCCGCGTTCTCGGCAGGGGCAGTTCGCTCCGGATGCGCTGGGTTCGACCCCGGCGTGCATGCGTTCTTCGCATAGCTAAGGAAACACGATCATGGAAGACCAGGGAATCCAGGACGCCGCGATCTTTCTCATGTCGCTGGGCGAGGAAGAGGCGGCCGAGGTGTTCAAGCACCTGAGCCCGAAAGAAGTGCAAAAGCTCGGCGAGACCATCGCCAAGACCCGCGCCGTGTCGCACGACCGGGTCGCCCAGGTGATGCAGAAGTTCACCGACGAAGCCGCTTCGCACAGCCTGCTGGTGTCCGACACCGACAACTACGTGCGTGCGGTGCTCAAGCGCGCCCTCGGTGACGACAAGGCCTCGCTGCTGATCGACCGCATCCTGCAGGGCGGCGATGTCTCGGGCATCGAGAGCCTGAAGTGGATGGATCCGCTGTCGATTGCGGAACTGCTGCGCAACGAGCATCCGCAGATCGTGGCGGCCATCCTGGTGCACCTGGAGGCGGACCAGACCGCCGACGTGCTGAAGAACTTCATCGAACGCACGCGCAACGAGGTGATGCTGCGCATCGCCACGCTCGAAGGCATCCAGCCCACTGCGCTGAAGGACCTCAACGAGGTGCTCTACAAGGTGCTGGCGGGTGGCGACAAGATCCGCAAGACCTCCATGGGCGGCGTCAAGACCGCGGCCGAGATCATCAACATGATGGGCACGCAGATCGAAAACTCCGTGATCGAGTCGATCCGCGTCTTCGACGCCGACCTGGCACAGAAGATCATGGACAAGATGTTCACCTTCGAAGACCTGCTCAAGCTCGACGGCAAGTCGATCCAGATGGTGCTCAAGGAAGTGCCTTCCGAATCGCTGGTGATCGCGCTCAAGGGCGCCACCTCGGAACTGCGCGAACTGATCTTCACCAACATGTCCACGCGCGCCGCCGAAGGTCTGCGCGAGGACCTCGAATCGCGCGGCCCGGTGCGGCTGTCCGAAGTGGAAGCCCAGCAGAAGGAAATCCTGAAGGTCGTGCGGCGCCTGTCGGACGAAGGCCAGATCGTGCTGGGAGGAGGCGACGATGAAGGCTTCGTCTAAATCCAGCGCTCACACCCGTTTCATTCCGCGGGAGGAGATCGACGGCTGCTCGGCCTGGCGCTTCTCGGCCATGGACGGCAGCGAAGACGCCCCGGCCGTGGTGACGGAGACCCGCGAGCCCGTGATCGACGGCCCGTCCGCCGAGGCCCTGCACGAAATCCGCGAACAGGCCCATGCCGAAGGTTATGCCCTGGGCCACGCCGCCGGTGGCCAGGAAGTACGCGACGCGCTGGAAGCCACCGTGCGCAAGACCGCCGAAGAAACCGCGGTGCGCATGGCCCAGCTGCTGCACAACACCCGAGAACACCTGCAAAAGAGCGAGGAACAGATCTCCCGCCACATCCTGGATCTGGCCTGCGACCTCGCGCGCCAGGTGGTGCGCCAGGAGCTGCAGTGCAACACGCAGCACCTCAAGCCGGTGATCACCGAGGCGCTGGCGCAGCTGGTCGACGACGGCCTGCCCGCCACGGTGCGCATGAACCCGGGCGATCTCGCGCTCATGAAAGGCGCGCTGCTGGAGAACCTCGGCCCGTCCGCACCCGATTTCGTGGCCGACAACAACATCAGCCCCGGTGGCTGTCTGGTCGAGTCGGCCAGCACCGGCGTGGACGCCTCGATCGAGAAACGCTGGCTGCGCGCGATCGCCAACCTGGGCCTGGACGCCCCCTGGAACCCGGAGAACGCCGATGTCTGACTGTGAAACACCCCCGCCGCGCTGCGCGCGACCCCCTCAAGGGGGCGCTGCTGGCCGTCCGGCAAAGCCGGCCCGGCGGCAGCTCTGGGTTGGGCCACTGTGCGCGAGGACCCTGACATGACCGACAGCACACTGGGCGCGGAGAGCCGCTGGGGCCATTTCATGGACGATGTGCGCAGCAGCGCGAGTGTGCACACGCCGCTGGAGGTGCGCGGCACGCTCACGCGCCTGGCTGGCCTGGTGCTCGAAGCCGTGGGCCTGAAGGTGCCGGTGGGCTCGCAATGCCTGATCGGCAACGGCGCGCGCGAACCGGTGCTGGCCGAAGTGGTCGGCTTCTCCAGCGACCGTGCTTTCCTCATGCCCGCGGGCGACACGCACGGCCTGTCCAGCGGCGCCACCGTCACACCGCTCGCGCCCTACCGGCCCGTGCCGCGCGTGGGCCAGGTCAACAAACCGCCCTCGCCCAACGACCGCGGCGCCCTGCGCCTGCCGCTGGGCCGGGGTCTGCTGGGCCGCGTGGTGGACTCGCACGGCAACCCGCTCGACCACCTCGGACCGATCACCCACGTGGACATCGAGGCACTGGACCGCCAGCCGCTGAACTCGATGGACCGTGACCCGGTGCGCGAGCCGCTGGACACCGGCGTGCGCGCCATCAACGCCCTGCTCACGGTCGGCCGCGGCCAGCGCCTGGGCCTGTTCGCCGGCTCCGGCGTCGGCAAGAGCGTGCTGCTCGGCATGATGGCCCGCTACACCAAGGCCGACGTGATCGTGGTCGGCCTGATCGGCGAACGCGGCCGCGAGGTCAAGGAATTCATCGAAGACATCCTGGGCGTGGAGGGCCGCAAGCGCTCGGTGGTGGTGGCCGCACCCGCCGACGCGCCGCCGCTGGTGCGCATGCAGGGCGCCACCTACGCCACCGCGATCGCCGAACGTTTCCGCGACGACGGTCTGCACGTGCTGCTGCTGATGGACTCGCTCACCCGCTACGCCATGGCGCAGCGCGAGATCGCGCTGGCCATCGGCGAGCCGCCGGCCACCAAGGGCTACCCGCCGAGCTGCTTCGCCAAGCTGCCGCAGCTGGTGGAGCGCAGCGGCAACGGCCTCAACGGCGAGGGCTCGATCACCGCCTTCTACACCGTGCTCAGCGAGGGCGATGACCAGCAGGACCCGATCGCCGACGCCGCGCGCGCCATCCTCGACGGCCACATCGTGCTCTCGCGCTCGCTCGCCGAGTCGGGCCACTACCCGGCCATCGACGTCGAAGCCTCGGCCTCGCGCGTGATGCACAACGTGGCCGGTGCGGTGCACCTGGAGCTGGCGCGCAAGTTCCGCAGCCTGTATTCGCGCTACATGAAGAGCCGCGACCTGATCCAGCTCGGTGCCTACGCCGCCGGCAGCGACCCGGAAACCGACCGCGCCATCCTGCTCTACCCCGCGCTGCAACGTTTCCTGATGCAGGACATGCACGAAGCCGCCGGCATGGACGACTGCCTGATGCAGCTCGCGGGCGCCTTGCAGGAAGACAAGGCCGGCCGCGAGGCCCCGAACCGCCAGGCCCGACCCAACCAAAATCCCTATAGAACA
Source organism: Hydrogenophaga aromaticivorans (assembly GCF_013387465.1). Classification (GTDB taxonomy): domain Bacteria; phylum Pseudomonadota; class Gammaproteobacteria; order Burkholderiales; family Burkholderiaceae_C; genus Hydrogenophaga; species Hydrogenophaga aromaticivorans. Next base: position 190,459 of record NZ_VYGV01000003.1, read on the forward strand.
TGAGCAACATCCAGACGCTGAACAAGGTGGTGGAACTCGCGGAAAAGCGCCGCGACGAAGCGCTCAGCGCGCTGGGCCAGCTCCAGCGCGAACGGCAGGTCGCAAGCGAACAGATGCAGCAGCTGCAGACCTACGCCGACGAAGCCCAGCAACGCTGGAACGCCCGCTGCACCAGCACCGGCGTGGACGCTGCGCAGCTGCACCACCACCGCCAGTTCATGCAGAAGATCGACCACGCCATGGAGTTCCAGCGCGGCGTGCTGGCCCAGCGCGACGAACTGATCCAACGCGGCCAGGCCCAGGTCTATGCGGCCGAACGCGACGTGGCCGGCCTGCGCAAATACACCGAACGCAAACTGGAGGCCCTGAACCTGCGTGCCCTGCGCCAGGACCAGAAGAGCACCGACGAAATGGCCCTCACCATCCACCTGCGCCACCGCCTGGCGCAGTCCCAGGGACTTCGATCATGAGCACACCCGCCACCGGCTCCAGCGGCGCCAGCCAGGCCGCCGCCCCGACCACCCGCAGCAACGCGACCGCCAACGGCCAGCGCCCCGGCACACCCGCCGCGGGCGACAACAGCCTGTTCGCCAGCCTGCTCGGCCTGCTGAGCGCCACCCGCGACCTGCCGGCCGATGGCGCCGGTCTGGGGGCTGACGACCCGTCGGCCCTTGGCCGCAAGACCCTGGGCCAGGGAAGCGACGAGCTGGGCGAGGACCCGGCCCTGGCCTTGCTGCCCGACGCCTCGGACAACCCCCTGGCCGCTCTGCTGGCCTGGCCCGGCGCGCCTGTGGCGATGGATGCTGCGGCCGAGCTGCCTGGCGCGAACCCGGCTGGCACCGGCGCCGCCAGCACCGCCGCCGGCAACGAACGACTCACCGGACAGGCCGGTCAGACACCCACCACCAACACCGACGGTCCAACCGGCGCCACACCGCTGCCGGCCGACATGACCGTGCTCGACCAGCCCACCGAGCCCGATGCGCAGACCCTGGCCACCCTGTCGCGCGCCACGGCAGCCCCGGGCAACGCCGGCGCCGAGGCCTTGCGCAACGCCCAGGGCCAGCCGGCAACCGATGCCCCCCGCAGCGCCAGCGGGAAAGGCGCGGCCCACCAGGCCACCTGGCACAGCACCACAGCCATCGGCAACGCCGCTGCGCAGTCGGTGTCGACCACCCGGCAAGCCTTCAACATCAGCGTGACGGGCCACACCGACAGCCTGGCCGCCCAGGTGCGCAGCACCGTGACGCTGGACGACCGCTTCAACGCAGCCGCCACCACCGCCCCGCTAGCGGCGGGCGCCGCGGGCGCGGGCCTGGTGTCGGCCGCCATGCCGGGGGCCGATGCCGGCTCGGGCCAGCCCGGCCAGAGCAGCGAACAGGCCACACCGGAAGGGGTGGAATACCCACTGGAGGAGGCCGATGCTTCGACCCCCTTCGAGACCCTGGCCGAAGAAGACGCCGCGGGCCTCGGGGCCTGGAACCCGCAGAACCTGCGCCATGCCAGCCTGCGCGTGGGCGAAGGCAGTGAAGAAGCCATCGACATCCGGCTCTCGCTCGCCGGCGAAGAGCTGAACGTGGACTTCCGCAGCGACAACGCCGACACCCGGGCCAGCTTGCAGCAGAGCGCCGGCGCCCAGCTCTCGGACCTGCTGCAGCGCAGCGGCATCCAGCTCGGCGGTGTCTCGGTCGGCGCGCAGCAACAAGGCCAGGGGCAGCCTGGCCAGCCGGGTGAACCCGGCTCACAGGCCGGCACCCGCGGCGCGCGCGCGCCAGCAGCCTCCGACGCCGCCGCGGCCTCGTCGGTCCAGGCGCCGGCGCAGCCCCGTCCGCGCAGCGACGGCAGCCAGCCGCTGGACATGTTCGTGTAGCGGCGGCGCGGTCCGGGTGGCTGAGGCCGTCGAATAACGGGCTTTTCCCGCTCTTTTCCGTGCTACGCGAGCGACAGGGGCGCTCAATAATTCTTCCGTACCCCACACGTTTTCGAGCGTGTGCCGCCCCCAACGGGGCGCCCACTGGAGGAACCCGATGTCTGCCGCTGCCGCCCCCGCCACCCCTGCCGTCGATGCCAACGCCGCCAAGCCCAAGAGCAAAAAACTGCTGTTCATCATCGGTGGTGTGGTCGTGCTGGCGCTGCTGGCCGCCGGTGCGGCCCTCTTCGTCCTGAAGAAGAACACCGCCGACCACGAGGAGGACGAGGACGGCGTGGTGGCCGAACAGAGCAGCCACGACCCCAAGACACCGCCCACCTTCCTGCCGCTGGACAGCATGGTGGTCAACCTCGCCGATCCGGGCGGCAACCGCTTCATCCAGACCTCGATCACCCTGCAGTTGAAGGACGCCCAGACCGGTGAAGACCTCAAGGTCTACATGCCCACCATCCGCAACGGCATCCTGATCCAGATCTCCCAGCGCACCGCCGACGAGATCCTGACGATCCAGGGCAAGGAAAAACTGGCGGCGGACATCATGGGCGAGATCGCCACGGTCATGGGCTACGAAACCGCCCAGCCCGGGGCCGAAGGCGCCGCGGGCAAGAAAAAGCGCAGCCAGGCAGCGGCCAACCCGGTACAGGGTGTGCTGTTCTCCAGCTTCATCGTCCAGTAAACCGGCAGTCCACCATGTCCGACTCGTTTCTGTCCCAGGAAGAAGTCGATGCCTTGCTGGAAGGCGTCACCGGCGAGAGCCAGAAGCTGGAGCAAGACGTTGCCCCCACCGACGGGGTGCGCAGCTACAACCTCTCCAGCCAGGAGCGCATCGTGCGGGGGCGCATGCCCACCATGGAGATCGTCAACGAACGCTTCTCGCGCAACCTGCGGCTGGGCCTGTTCAACTTCATCCGCCGCAGCCCCGAGATCTCGGTCGGTGCGGTGCAGGTGCAGAAGTACAGCGCGTTCCTGCGTGAACTGGTGGTGCCCACCAACTTCAACATCATGGCGGTGCGCCCGCTGCGCGGCAACGGTCTGGTGGTCTGCGAGCCGACCCTGCTGTTCGGCGTGATCGACAGCCTGTTTGGCGGCAGCGGCAAGTTCCACACCCGCATCGAAGGGCGCGACTTCTCGCCCACCGAGCAGCGCGTGATCGACCGGCTGGTCGAGGTGGTGGCCGAGGAATACAAGAAGGCCTGGCGCGGCGTGTACCCGCTGGAGCTGGCTTACCAGCGCTCGGAAATGCAGCCCCAGTTCGCCACCATCGCCACGCCGAGCGAGATCGTGGTCTCCACCAGCTTCACGCTGGAGATCGGCGACATCACGGGCTCGCTGCACATCTGCATTCCCTACGCCACGCTGGAGCCGATCCGCGATGTTCTGTACTCCAGCGTGCAGGGCGACGCGATCGAAGTCGACCGCCGCTGGGTCAAGCTGCTGAGCCACGAGATCCAGGCGGCCGAGGTGACCATGGTGGCCGAACTGGCCCAGACCGAGGCCACGGTGGAGCAGCTGCTGGCGATGCAGGTGGGCGACTTCCTCGAACTCGACCGCCTCCCCGCGATCCGGGCCCATGTGGACGGGGTGCCGCTCTTCGAATGCCAGTACGGCACACACAAAGGCAAGTACGCCCTGCGTATCGAGCGCAATCTGCGCGGACCCGATTTGACCTGGCTGGGAGATTCCTATGTCAACTGAGACCACCGAAACCATGAACCAAGACAGCGTTGCCGACGACTGGGCCCAGGCCCTCGAAGAACAGGCCAGCGCGCCTTCTGGAGCGGCCGACAGCGCGCCCGCCTTCGAGAGCCACACCCAGCCCGTCGCGGCCCACGGCAATCCGATGCAGGACATCCAGATGGTGCTGGACATCCCGGTGCAGCTGACGGTTGAACTGGGTCGCACCAAGGTGCCGATCAAGTACATCCTGCAACTCGCGCAAGGCTCCATCGTCGAGCTCGATGCGCTGGCCGGCGAGCCGATGGACGTGCTCATCAACGGCTACCTGATCGCCCAGGGCGAGGTGGTGGTGGTGAACGACAAGTTCGGTATCCGCCTCACCGACATCGTCACGCCCTCCGAGCGCATGCGCCGGGTCTCGAAGAACTGATATGTTCCAAAACGCCGCTCCCGCGCTGGTGCTGCTGCTGTTGATGGTGGCTGCGGCCTGGTTTCTCCAGCGCTACCGCCGCCACCTGCCCGGCATCGCGAGCCAGAAGGGCCCGGCGCTGCAGCTCATGAACACGCTCTCGCTGGGGCCGCAGCAACGCGTGGTCACGGTGCAGCTGGGCGAAGGCGCCGACCGCGTCTGCCTGGTGCTCGGCGTGGCGCCCGGCAGCATCACGGCGCTGCACCAGATGCCGCTGCCCCCCGAGGTGGTCGACCCCGTGTCGCCAGGCGCTGCGCCGGCCAGTGGCTTCGCGGCCCGGCTGGCCCAGTTCACGAAAGGCCCCCATGGCCCCCGCTGACCTCCGCTGGCGCCAGCCCCTGGCCCTGGCCTTGCTGCTCGGCCTGTCCGGCGCGGCCATCGCCCAGACCGCGCCGGTCCCCGGTGCCGGCGCTTCGCTGCCGCTGGTGATCGGCCAGGGCGCGGGCGGCGCCAGCTACTCGGTGCCGATCCAGACCCTGCTGTTTTTCACCGCGCTCTCGTTCCTGCCCGCGGTGCTGCTGCTGATGACGGGTTTCACCCGCATCGTCATCGTGCTCTCGCTGCTGCGCCAGGCGCTGGGTACGCAATCGGCGCCGCCCAACCAGGTGGTGGTCGGCCTGTCGCTGTTCCTCACGCTGTTCGTGATGGGGCCCACGCTCGACAAGGTCTACCAGGACGCCTACGCGCCCTACACCGCCAACCAGATCAGCTTCGAGCAGGCGCTCGAACGCGGCCAGGAGCCCATGCGCGCCTTCATGCTCAAGCAGACGCGCCAGTCCGACTTCGAACTCTTCGCCAAGCTCGCCAAACTGCCCGCCGACGTTACCGCGCAGACCGCGCCCTTTCGCGTCATCGTGCCGGCCTTCGTCACCAGCGAACTCAAGACCGCCTTCCAGATCGGCTTCATGATCTTCATCCCCTTCCTGGTGATCGACCTCGTGGTCGCCAGCGTGCTGATGTCGCTCGGCATGATGATGCTGTCGCCGGTGCTGGTGGCGCTGCCGTTCAAGCTGATGCTGTTCGTGCTGGCGGACGGCTGGAACCTGTTGCTGGGTTCGCTGGCCGCCAGTTTCGCGACATGAGCACCCCCACGCTCCACCGCTCCGCGGGTCGCTGCCCCCCGAGGGGGCTGGTCCGCCTTGGGAGCGGCCCGGCGGCGGCCCGATATCTCTTCGACAAGGAATACTGATGGACCCGCAAGCCGCCCTCACCCTCGGTCAAAACGCCCTCTTCCTGATCCTCATGGTGTCCGCGCCGGTGCTCGCCACGGTGCTGGGTGTCGGTCTGCTGGTGAGCCTGTTCCAGGCCATCACCCAGATCCACGAAGCCACGCTGTCTTTCGTGCCCAAGCTGATCGCCGCCATCGCGGTGTTCGCCATCGCCGGGCCCTGGATGATGACCACGCTGGTGGACTTCCTGCGCACCACCATCCTGTCGATCCCCGATTACGCGATCTAGATGGCCCCCCCCTGCGCCGCTTCGCGTCTCCCCCCCAGGGGGGCGGCACTGGCCGTCCGGCAAAGCCGGCCCGGCGGTGCCCTGGGGCTGGGACATTTCGCGCCGGAGGTGCTGCCCGCCCCCGTCGCGCTGTGAGCCACTGACATGCCCACCTTCAGCGAAGCCGACATCATGGCGCTGGTGTCGCCGGTGTTCTGGCCGTTCCTGCGCATCCTGGCGGTGTTCTCCAGCGCCCCCATTTTCTCGGCCCGCTCGGTGCCGATGCGCACGCGGGTGGCGCTGGCCATGCTGATCGCGCTGTGTGCCCAGGCGGTCCTGCCCGAACAACCCGTCATCGGCCTCACCGATCCCGACGCGTTTGCCGTGGTGCTGCAGCAGGTGGTCGTGGGTGTAGCCATCGGGCTGGCGGTGCGCATCGTGTTCTCTTCGGTCGAGCTCGCGGGCGAGGTCATCGGTCTGCAGATGGGCCTGAACTACGCCGGCTTCTTCGACCCCTCCACCAACTCGCAGACCAGTGCCGTGGGCCGCTATTTCGGCAACATCACCATGCTGCTGTTCGTGGTGCTGGGCGGCCACCTCATGGTGTTGCAGGCGGTGGTGTCCAGCTTCGAGACCTTTCCGCTCGGCGGCAGCGCCTTCGAATCGATCAACCGCCTGCGCCTGCACGAGCTCGGCGCCGTGGTGTTCCGCTACGGCCTGTGGATCGCCCTGCCCATGATCGGCCTGCTGCTGTTCATCAACATCGTGCTCGGCTTCGTCTCGCGCATCGCACCGCAGATGAACGCCTTCGCCATCGGCTTCCCGCTCACCATCACGGCCGGCCTGATCGGCATCTCCGCCACGCTGCCCATGCTCGACGGCCCGGTGGTCGCGCTGCTGAAACTGGCGACGGACATCTTCACTGGCGGGTAACGAAAGAGTACCCCCGCAGCGCTTCGCGCTACCCCCTCAAGGGGGCTGAGGGCCGCGGCTCCAAGCCTGCCTGCGCAGGCTTGGACGGCCCGAAGAAGCCTCGACTCTGGCGAGGCTGCGGCCTGCAAGGCGCACTGGCCGTCCGGCAAAGCCGGCCCGGCGGTGCCCCCGGTTGGACCGCCTCCTGCATTGCGGCATCACTCCCATTTCAGGTCGTAGAGCTTCCAGTTGTCCCCGTCGCGCCGCCATTCCAGGGTCACCGCATACGGCGTCACCCGCTCGGGGATCAAGCCCTGGGCACCCGTCACCACCACCTGGGCCTCGGTCAGGCCGATGGGCGAACCCGGTGGATCGATGCGGCTGCTGCGCGACACCGCGATCACCTTCACCTGCGCATAACGCAGGAACATCAGCGTCATGGTCTTGCGCGCCCAGTCGGCGTCGTGCTCATCCTGCGCGCGGAACTTCGCATCGAGCAGGTCCATCACCGCCCCGGTGTCGCGGGCTTCGATCTGGTCCTGCAACTGCTGCACGGCGGCTTCGAGCGAAGCCTGGGGATCGTCCTTGCTGCAGGCCGTGAGCCCGACAGTCAGGCAGAACAGCACGCCCAAGAAAATCCGCCGCTTCATTTCTGAACCCCCGCCCTTGTTCGATGCCGTTGTCGAGAAGGATGGCACGTGTGCGTTCACGTGGTCTGCGGCTGGCTGTGCCACCAGATCTGGCAGCGCTGGCACACGCCACCCTCAAACTCGGCTTTCAACACCCCATCCAGCACCATCCGTGGCAAGGGGTCACCGGGGTTTCGGGCCACGAGGTGGGTGCCGGTGGACTGGGCCCAGATCTGGAACAGTTCTTCGGAGGCCACCTGGTAGCTGACGTGCCAGTGCGCGATGCCACCGGTCGCGGTGGAAGCCAGCACTTCATACGCCACGTGCACGTCTTCCTGCAGCTTCACGCGTTGCCAGTAGGCGGCCAGTTCGGTGGCGCCGCGCTGAACCGCAAACGGGGTGTTGTGGTATTCGCCGTCTTCCGCGAACAGCGCCACGAACAGGGACTCATCGCGTTGTTCCCACGCCGCCTTGTAGCCTTGCATGAATTGTTCGATGTTCACGATGCACCTCTTGAGTGGTTGGACCTCTGGTCAAGGCACGGACCCCGGCGGCCCGTTGGGTTCACACCAGGCTGTTGCGGATCGCGTAAACCGTCAGTTCGGCGTTGTTGCTCAGGTGCAGTTTCTCCAGCACCCGCGCGCGGTAGACGCTGACCGTCTTGGGGCTGAGCATGAGTTCTTCGGCGATTTCCGAGAGCTTCTTGCCGCTGGCGATTTTCTGCAGGGTCTGCAGCTCGCGTTCGGACAGGCTGGCGTGCAGTTCCTGGTCCTCCGGCGCGTTCAGGTTGTCCACCAGCATCTGCGCCACTTCGGGCGTGACGAACTTGCGCCCCTGCTGCACGGTGCGGATGGCGTTGACGAGTTCGGCCGGATCGCCGGCCTTGTTGAGGTAGCCACGGGCGCCGGCGCGCAGGCAGCGGATGGCGTACTGGTCTTCCGGGTACATGGAGACCACCAGGGTCTTGACGGGGGAGCCCTCTTCCCTCAGCGCCGCCAGCACCTCCAGCCCGCCGCGCCCGGGCATGTTGAGGTCGAGCACGAGCACGTCGCAGGGGCTCTTGCGCAACTGCTCGCGCAGCTCGGGGTAGCTGCCGGCCTCGCCCACCACCTGGATGTCGACCGCCTCCGAGAT
>NZ_VYGV01000004.1:0-11679 GCF_013387465.1 Hydrogenophaga aromaticivorans
TGCCGGGCGTGATCCGGCTGGCCTTTGGCAGCGGCGATCTGGCGCTGGATCTGGCGCAGCGCCTGCGGGGTGCGGTGGCGGCGAGCGCCCGCCCGGCCGCCGATGCGCTGATGCTGGAGCTGCTGCTGACAGCGCCCGCCGCGGGCGGCAACAGCCGCGTGGACCCCAGCGGTGCCCTGCTGGCGAGCTTGCGCGACCAGGCCCTGGCCGGCGACTCGCGGGCCGATCTCTTGCTCGGCGCGCAGGCCGCGCTGGCCACGGGGGTTCCAGAGCGTGCGGTGTCGCGCCTGCAGGCCTGGGTGGTGCAGCATCCGCGCGACGCCATGGCCTGGCAGGTGCTGGCGCGAGCGCACCAGGCGCAGGGGCATGCATTGCGTTCGATCCGCGCCGAAGCCGAATCGCGCGCCGCGCACATGGACTACGAAGGCGCGGCGGACCGCTTCCGGGCCGCTCAGGCCTTGCCGGCGGCCCAGCGGGCGGCGGACCCGATGGAGCTGGCCATCGTGGACAGCCGGCGCCGTGAGGTGGAGCGCATGCAGCGCGAACTGGCGCTGGAGCTGGAGCGCAAAGAGTAGCGGGTGCTGCGCGCCGCCTCAGCCTTTGAACACCGGCTTGAGCGCCGCGTCCACGACCAGCATCAACACCGAGTAGATCAGCGAGCCGAGCAGCGCGGCCAGGAAGCCGTTGACGCCGAAGCCATCGAGCACACTGGCCGCGGCCCAGAACAGCAGGGCGTTGATCACGAACAGGAACAGGCCCAGCGTGACCACCGTCACCGGCAGCGTCAGGATGACGAGCAAGGGTCGCAGGAAGATGTTGAAGAGGCCGATCACGGCCGCCGCAATGAGGGCCGAGGTGAAGCTCTGGATCTGCACGCCGGGGTAGAGGTAGGCCACCAGCAGCAAGGCGCAGGCCGCGAGCAGCCATTTGAGGATGAGTTTCATGGGGGGCAGCATAGCATCGACCCCATGAAAAAGGGCGGCCACCCGAAGGTGCCGCCCTGTTCGTCAGTCGCCCGATCAGGCGCTGGCTTCTTCGTCGGCCGGCTTGTGGCGCGAGGCAAGTACCTTGCCGATGGCCAGCACCAGCAGCGCACCCGCCACGGCGGCGGCGTAGTGGAAGGTGGCGCTCTGAGACAGCTTGGGCATCCAGGCCATGTTGGCCGGGTCGGCCAGGGCCGGGTCGGAGACCAGCATGCCGCCGGCGATCCAGCCGAGCAGCATGCCGCCCAACGTGATGATGATCGGGAAACGCGCCATCAGCTTGATGACCAGCTGGCTGCCCCAGACGATGATGGGGATGGAGATCAGCAGACCCATCACCACCAGCAGCGTCGAGTGTTCGCCCGCGTTCTGTGCGGCACCGGCGATGGCGATCACGTTGTCCACGCTCATCACCAGGTCGGCCACGATGATGGTCTTGATGGCGGCGAGCAGCTTGTCACTGCCCTGGATGTCGCCATGGCCGTCTTCGTCGGGCGCGATCAGTTTCACGCCGATCCACACCAGCAGCAGCGCGCCCACGAGCTTGAGGAAGGGCACGTTGAGCAGCGTCATGGCGAACATGATCAGCACCACGCGCAGGACGATGGCGCCAGCGGTGCCCCAGATGATGCCCTTGGTGCGCTGCGCGGGCGGCAGCTTGCGGCAGGCCAGCGCGATCACGACCGCGTTGTCGCCGCCGAGCAGGATGTCGATGATGATGATCTGTCCCAGGGCGACCCAGAACTGGGGTGATGTCAGGAAATCCATGTGGTCCTCTTGGTGTTGGGGGGAGAGTCCCTGACCTCGGCCGATCGGCGGGCGCTGACATTCGCTTGGCGCACGTTGCGAACGCAGCGTGGCAAGGGCAGGCAGGCCTTGATCGGCCTGGGTGGGCCTATCAAAGGTCTTGCTCAGGCCGGTGACGGATCACCGGGCTCGGATCGCCGGAAGCTGATCGCTTCGTCTTGACGACGGTCCGAACGGTCATGGTCTGCGGGCCTGTTGGCCGCCACCCTGACCGGAGAGCTACTCCCCTTCGAGTGCCGCGATTGTATAGAGGCCTGCGGCTCCGCGCCCGTCAGGGGTATACGGACTTTCCACAGGCTCATGCGGCGCGGCTGGCTATCATCGTGGCCCCATGGCAGGCATCCACATCTCCGATCTTGAAGCCGCGATCAACTACTGGCGTGAGCGCTCACCCTCGTCAGATGGTTTGTCACTGGCCGATCCCGTGCGTGTGCTCGCCGAGCTGTATGCGCGCATGGCGTACCGCCACGAAACCGAGATCGAAGAGGCCACCCTGTCGCAGCCAGCACGCGAAGCCTGGCTGGCCTGGTTCCAGACCACACCAGACACCCCCTGCATCGCCATTTGCTCCACCAGCCAGGGGGATGCGGTGTGCAAGGGTTGCGGCCGCAGCTTTGACGAAGTGCAGCGCTGGACCGAGATGACGCCGGGTGAAAAGCGCGCGAGCTGGCGGCGCATCACGCTCGAAGGCACCGCCTGGCGCTTCAACCGCTACGCCGAGCGGGCGGGGTAAGCCGGAGGTTGAGGGGGCGTTTGACCCAGAACACCGCGGAACCGGCTTTGCCGGGCCGCAGGTGTTGCCCCCTGGGGGGTGACGCCGCAGGCGGCGCGGGGGGTCAGGCTGGTACGGTGTAGGTCGCCTGCGTCACGTTGTCGACGCCACACTCCACCGTGCTGATCCAGTTGATGAACTCCTGCACCGCGGGTCCCGCGATGGGTGCGCCGTGCTGCGGCACGATCATGTGGATCGGCAGCGTGCGCGCCATGTTGGCCCACAGGCGCAGCACCTTGTTGCAGACCATGTAACGGCGGTGGAAGCCCGCCATGCGGGGAAGGTGTTCGGCCAGGGAGGTGATGGGTTTGGCGGCGTCGGCCGACGTGCCCAGCGACACACCGAGGTCGCCTGAGAACAGGATGCGGCTCACGGGATCCCAGAACTGGAAATTGCCCTCGGCGTGCATGAAGTGCGCCGGAATCGCGACCAGTTCCGATCGGCCCAGGGGAATGCGCATGCCGGGGTCGGGAATGCCCACGATCCGCCCCGCGGTCTTGCCGGGTTTGCAGAAGTGCGGCGCGAAGCGTTCCCACAGGGTCGAGATGTAGAGCGTGGCCTGGGTGCTGGTCATCCAGCGATCGAGCGAGGCGATGATGTCCGGGTCGGCGTGCGACGCCAGGATTTCCGTCAGTTTGCTGGGCTGAAAGTAATGCCCGATGGTCAGCAGCAGCTCGTTGTAGGCCACGTTGCCGCCCGGGTCGATGATGGCGCCCTGCTGGCCATCGATCACCAGGAACTGGTTGGCCTGCACCGCTTCACCGCCCTCGTCGCTCAGGTGCGCGAACATCAGGCACACATGGCCGTTTTGGTTGAACAGTTCAATGGCCATGGGGGATGCTCTGGGTTTTTGGGGGGGCGCGATGCAAGCGCGGGACTGTAGGCGCCGCGGTCACTGACCGGTTTGCGCCATATCAACCATTCGGTGCACTTTGCCAGCAAAGTCGCACTTTCAGCCCAAATGGTCACATAAAAAGGCCACAAAAACAGAATGATCCGAGGATTTTTTCACGCCATTCTGGGCAAAACGGGCCACCCCGGGCCCGCAGGGATCAGACGCGCTGAGCCAGTTCCGTGGCCTTGCCGACGTAGCTGCCCGGCGTCATGGCCAGCAGGCGGTCTTTCTCGGCCTGGGGGATCTCCAGGCTGCGGATCAGCGCGTGCAGGGCTTCGGAGGTCACGGTCTTGCCGCGCGTGACTTCCTTGAGTTTTTCGTAGGCACCTTGCACGCCGAAACGGCGCATCACGGTCTGGATCGGCTCGGCCAGCACTTCCCACGACGCGTCCAGGTCGGCGGCCAGCGCTTCTTCGTTGAGTTCCAGCTTGCCCAGGCCGACGCCCATGGAGTGGTAGGCCAGCACGGCGTAGCCCAGGGCCACGCCCATGTTGCGCAGCACGGTGGAGTCGGTCAGGTCGCGCTGCCAGCGGCTGATCGGCAGCTTCTCGCTCAGGTGCTTGAGCAGCGCGTTGGCCAGGCCCAGATTGCCTTCGGCGTTCTCGAAATCGATCGGGTTGACCTTGTGCGGCATGGTCGAGGAGCCGATCTCGCCGGCTTTCAGGCGCTGCTTGAAGTAGCCCACGCTCACGTAACCCCAGATGTCGCGCGCCAGGTCGATCAGGATGGTGTTGGTGCGCGCCACGGCGTCAAACAGTTCGGCCATGTAGTCGTGCGGCTCGATCTGGATGGAATACGGCTGGAAGGTCAGGCCCAGGCCCAGCGGCTCGGGCGTCTCGATGACCTTGCGGCTGAAGGCTTCCCAGTCGAAGTCGGGCCAGGCCGAGAGGTGGGCGTTGTAGTTGCCCACCGCGCCGTTCATCTTGCCCATGAGCTTGACGCTGGCGATCTTCTCGCGCGCCGCGACCAGGCGCACCACGACGTTGGCGATCTCCTTGCCCACGGTGGTGGGGCTGGCGGTCTGGCCGTGGGTGCGGCTGAGCATGGGCACGGCGGCAAAAGCGTGGGCCATCTCGCGCAGCTTGGTGATCACGCCATCCAGCGCGGGCAGCAGCACGGCGTCGCGCCCGCCCTTGAGTTGCAGGGCGTGGCTGGTGTTGTTGATGTCTTCGCTGGTGCAGGCGAAATGCACAAACTCGGCAGCCTTTTCCAGTTCGGGGCGGGCGTCGAATTTGGATTTGATCCAGTACTCCACGGCCTTCACGTCGTGGTTGGTGACTTTTTCGATGTCCTTGATGGCGACCGCGTCGGCTTCATTGAAGTTCTTCACCAGGCCCATCAGGTAGGTGCGGGCGCCGGGCGAGAGTGTGGGAAATTCGGCAAAACCGGCGTCGGACAAGGCGATGAACCAGGCGATTTCCACCTGCACGCGGCGGTGCATGTAGCCCTGCTCACTCATGAAGGGGCGCAGCTGGGCCAGACGCCCGGCGTAGCGGCCATCCAGCGGCGACAGGGCGGAAACCGGCGACAGGGCCGAGGGGGTAGGGGTGGACGAGGCAGAGGGGGAAGGGGAGGTCGGGCGCATCCCGCCATTGTAGGAGGCGGCCCTGTCGCCGGGCCGCCGTCAGGCGGACGGGTCAACCCGAGCGCCGGCAGCAACCGGGTGTTTTCCCTGCCACGCCTGTCAGCTGCGCGCCGGTGATCGCTCGCTAAAATGGCCGACCCACGGTCATCCGTCCCAACACATCCCTGCTTCATGAAACTCATCGGCGCCATCACCAGCCCCTACGTGCGCAAAGTGCGCATCGTCATGGCCGAGAAGAAGCTGGATTACCAGTTCTTGCCGGAAGACGTGTGGTCCGCCGACACGAAGATCGCCGCGTCCAACCCGCTGGGCAAGGTGCCTTGCCTGGTCATGGAAGGCGGCGAAGCGGTGTTTGACTCGCGCGTGATCGTCGAATACCTGGACACGCTGTCGCCGGTGGGCAAGCTGATCCCGACTTCGGGCCGCGAGCGCGCCGAGGTCAAGACCTGGGAGGCGCTGGCCGATGGCGTGCTGGACGCGTCGATCCTTGCGCGGCTTGAAGCCACCTGGCCCGGTCGCAGCGAAGAACAGCGCTGCGGCGCCTGGATCGACCGCCAGATGGACAAGGTGCAGGGTGCCCTCAAGTCCATGAGCCAGGGGCTGGGGGAGAAGCCCTTCTGCTCCGGCATCCACTTCAGCCTGTCCGATGTGGCGGTGGGCTGCGCGCTGGGTTACCTGGACTTCCGCTTCCCGGCCATCGACTGGCGCACGCCGTATCCCAACCTGGCCAAGCTCGGCGAGAAGCTGGCGTTGCGCCAGAGCTTTGTGGACACGAAGCCTGATTAAGGCCCACCCCCGCGCCGCGCCCAAGGGCGCGTCACCCCCTCAAGGGGGCGATGTCTGCGGCCTGGCAAAGCCAGTTCCGCGGCATCCTGGGCGGACTACCCCTCTCGCGTGACAGTTCAGCTGTTCGCCTTGCGTTTCAGCCAGCGCATCAGCGCGCCCAGCCCCGGCAACTTCTCGTACAGCTCCTCGGCCGCGTCCCAGTAGTCGCGGTGTTCGCTGATGCGGCCGTCTTCGGTCAGGGTCAGGTGTGAGCCGCCATGGATCACCTGCTCGGTCACGGTGTCGAAGCGCTTGAAGCGGAAGCGGAACTCCCAGACCAGAAAGGCCTGCGCACCGTCCACGATCTGCTGCGTCACGACGAAGCGCGGTTCGTGCAGCGCCACGAACATGTGTTTGAAGATCTGCGTGATCGCGGGCACGCCACGCACGTCGTTGAACGGGTCCTTGAAGCGTGCGTCCGCCGTGTAGAACGCTTCCAGCTGCCCCAGGTTGCCGGGAGTGAGGGATTCGAACCAGCGGGTGATGCCGGCCACGGCGGCGCGGCTGTCTTGGGTGTGCATGCGGGTTTATAGCCCGGTGAAGCGGCGCACGGCCGGGAAATAGGCGCGGTAGGGCAGCAGGCGCAGCAGTTTCATCCAGCGCGTGAAACGCTTGGGGTAGTGGATGTCAAAAGTACCTCGTGCCCAGCCGTCGAGCATGGCCTTTGCCGCCAGGTCGGGCGTGATCAAGGCGGGCATGCTGAAGTGGTTTTGTGCCGTCAGCGGCGTCTGCACAAAACCCGGGTGCACCACGCTCACACCCAGGCCGAGCGGCTCCAGGTCGAGGTAGAGCGTTTCGGCGAGGTTGGTGAGTGCGGCCTTGGTGGGCCCGTAGGCCAGGCTCTTGGGCAGGCCGCGAAAGCCGGCCACACTGCTGATGAGGCTGACGTGGCCGCTGCCGCGCGCGATGAGCGCGGGCAACACGGCGTCGAGCACGTTCAGGGCGCCGCTGTAGTTGATGGCCAGGTGTTGCTGCATGTCGGCCAGGTCCATGTGGGTGGCGCGCATCTCGCGGTAGTGGCCGGCGCAATAGAGCACCAGATCGAGCGGCCCATGCGCGAAGATGGCACGCGCGGTGGCCGCCACGGCGGCGGTGTCGGTCACGTCCAGCGGCCAGGCCTGCACCGTAGACCGCTCGCCGGTGCGGGTGTGTTGCGCCACCAGGCGCTCCAGCGCCGCCGCACCGCGCGCCGACACCATCACGCTGGCACCGCGCGCGATCAGCGCTTCGGCCGTGGCCAGGCCGATGCCGCTGGACGCGCCGATCACCCAGACCCGCAGGCCCCGCCAATCGGTGATGGGCGGGTTGAACGGGCGCAGCGGGGACCAGCCGCGCCGCTGCTGCGCGGGGTGGTCCGTGCGCGCGGCGCCGGGTTCGACAAAACTGCGTTGGGGTGTCATGGGAGTGGCCGGTGGGACAAAGGCTTCATCTCTTGACGAAGGAGAGCGTGACCTCGCCGAGGTGGATGCCGAACTTGCTCATGCTGGCCTTGTTGAGCATCACGCGGTCGTTCATGAGGTACATCCAGTCGTCGAACTCGACATGCCAGACCTTGCCGTCCACCGGCAGCGCCAGCGTGTAGCCCCAGCGGAAGGCGTTGCCGCGCGCTTCGCCCAGGGCGGTGCCGATCACGTCGTCGGCCGTGCCGGTGTAGCGGCCATTGCCCAGGTGCTTCAGGCGCCAGATGCGCTTCTGCGTCGTGCCATCGGAGTAGCTGAAGTCTTCGTCGAGCACGCCGTCTTCGCCGGTCCAGCTGCAGCGCATCACCACGGTGAAACGTTTGACCACCTTGCCCGAGCGGTCGGTGAAGACACCGTAGGCGTCGAGGGTGCCGTTGAAATAGCTGCGCAGGTCAAGTGTGGGCCGGTCGTTCGCGTAGTCACCGATCTGGGGGCCGGCACAGCCGGTCAGGACGGCCAGCGAGGCCACGCCGGTGGTGAGCAGCAGGCGCCGGTTCAGGGTTGTCATGGGTGGGCTTTCAGCGGGTTGGAGGTGGGGACGGCCATACGTTCTGGCCGGATGAGCAGGGTGTAGAGCAGCGCGCCCGCGGCGAGCTTGAGCGCGCAGGGCAGCAGGCAATAGGCCGCGGTGAGGGTCTGAAGGGCTTCGGGCGAACGCGCACCTGGCGTGTAGCCGAACCAGGCCAGCAGCGGCAAGGCGAGTCCGGCGGCGAGCGCCAGATTCAGCTTGGTGGCAAAGCTCCACCAGCCGAAATAGGCGCCCTCGCGCTGGCCGCGTTCGCCCAGCTGCCCGATCACACCGGCCAGCATCGCGCCAGGCAAGGCCAGGTCGGTGCCCAGCGCCACGCCCGAGAGCGCGCAGACGATCAGGAACGGTATGGCATCGCCCGCGCCGAGCGTGGCGGCCCAGATGAACACCGCGACCGCCAGCGCCATGCCCGCCAGCCAGGTGCGCGCCAGTCCGAACCGGGCCACCGCGCGCACCCACAGCGGCAGCGAGAGCGCGGCAAACAGGAAGTAGGTGGCCAGAAAAGCCGGTTCCAGCGCGGGCGAGGCTTGCAGTCGGTCCTGCACGAAGAACAGCACCAGCGTGGCCGGGATGGCGCTCGCCGTGCCGTTGAGCACGAACACCGCCAGCAGTTTCTGGAACGCGGGCTGGCGCAGTGGCGAGCGGGTCGGTCGCAACGCAGCAGCGGGTGCCGCGCGTTGATCGGAGACTGGTGCAACGGGCACGAGGGAGCGGCTCCAGACCCACCAGCCCAGCGCGAGCAACACGGCGAAGCTGGACACCGTGGCGCCCAGGCCCAGCGTGCCGGGCAGCACCGCGGCGAGCAGCACGCCCAGCAGCGCCAGCCCCTCGCGCCACGCCACCACGCGGCTGCGCTGCGCTTCGTTGCCGCCGAGCCGTGCGCCCCAGGCCTGGTGGGCCACGCTCACGACGCTGAAGGCGGTGTAGGTGATCGCCATCACGCCGCCGGCCCAGCCCAGCAGGGCCGCCATGCCGTGGTCGAGCACGGCGGCCGGCGGAAACAGCAGGCCCCACAACCCCAGCGCCAGCAGCACCGCGGCCAGCGCCGCGGCGCCCAGCACCGCGCCGGTGGAGCGCGCAAAGAGGCGGTCGCACCAGCGGCCGATCCAGGGGTCGAGCACGGCGTCGATCAGGCGCGCGCCGAGCAACACCGCACCCAGCGCCGCCAGCGGCGCGGCGAACTCGCGGGCGTAGTGGTTGGGCAGGATGACGTACAGCGGTAGCGCCACGAACGCCAACGGCAGGCCCAGCAGCCCGTAGCCCAGGCCGTGACGCCAGCCACCGGGTGCGGTGAAACGCGCGGCGGGCTCGGTGGCTGGCGTTGGGAAGTTCATGGCTGTCGCGCCTGGGCCAGCGGCTGCAGCAGGTTGTCGCGCATGCGCGGCTGCGAGGTCCTGGGCGACAGCCAGATGCCGAAGAACAGGCGGGCGAAGCCGGCGTCGGCGATCTCGCCACGCCATTGACCGTTCAGGTAGAAGCGGGCGCCGCTGCCCGGCACGTGCACGCCGGTGATGCGGTCGCCGCGCTGCACATCGGGAAACAGCGCACTCATGGCCGCCAGCCACTGGGCGGCCTGCGCTGGGCTGACGCTGGCGAGGCCGCGCATTTCGTCGATCGAACGTTCGGCGATGTCGCGCCCCTTGAAGGGGCGCAGGTAGCTCAGCTCCAGGCCGAAGCGGTGTTCGGCGTAGCGCTGTGCGTCAAAGCCCGGCGCGGTCCACAGGCTGGCGTCGTAGACCTCGAAGCCCCACACCCGCAGCCGCGCCTGGCCCACCGCCCGGTGCTCCTTGAGCGCCGCATCCACCGTGGGTTCCGGTGTGTTGGCGAGCAGCGCTGCGCCGGGCGCACCGGCCAGCGCCAGCGCCAGCCAAAGGGCTCGGGCGCTCGGGCGGTGGGTGTTCATGGCGGGCTCCAGTGGGCAGGTGGTCAGGCGGGCTTGCGCAGCGTGAACTGCACGACGTCGACGTTGCCTTCGGCGAACGCCGCTTCGCAGTAGGCGAGGTAGAACTCCCAGATGCGCAGGAAGCGCTGGTCGAAACCGAGCTGCAGCACGCGCTGTTGCTGGTGCAGGAAGGCGTCGCGCCAGATCTGCAGCGTGCGCGCGTAGTCGGGGCCAAAAGCGAACTGGTCGACCACTTCCAGCCCGGCGCGCTGGGCCTCGGCGCGGAACGCGCGCGGGCACGGCAGGCAGCCGCCGGGAAAGATGTACTGCTGGATGAAGTCGGTGCCCTGGATGTAGCGGTCGAAATGTTCGTCGGCGATGACGATGCTCTGGATGCAGGCGCTGCCACCGGGTTTGAGCAGGCGCGCGACCGACTGGAAGTAGGTCGGCCAGTATTCGCGGCCCACGGCCTCGACCATCTCGATCGAGCAGATGGCATCAAAGGGCTCGTCGTTGATGTCGCGGTAGTCCTGCAAGCGCAGATCGGCACGGGACGACGTGCCCAGCCGTTCCATGCGCTGCTGCGCAAACGCCAGTTGCTCGGTGGACAGGGTCACGCCGGTGAGCGAGGCGCCGAATTCGGTGGTCGCCATCTCGGCCAGCGCGCCCCAGCCGCAGCCGATCTCCAGCACGCGGTGGCCGCTCTGCACGCCGGCCATGTTGAGCGCACGCCGCACCTTGGCGTGTTGCGCGGCCACCATGTCCTGGTCGGGCGTTTCGAACAGGGCCGACGAGTAGTTCATCGTGCCGTCGAGCCAGAGTTCGTAAAAGGCGTTGCCCAGGTCGTAGTGGGCGTGGATGTTCTTGCGGCTGTTGGTCCTGGAATTGCGGTTGAGCTTGTGCTGGATCCAGTAGGCGAGGCGCCCGAACCACGAGCCGTAGATCACGTCTTCGATGTCGCGCCGGTTGGCGATGAACAGGCGCAGCAGGTCGGTCAGGTTGGGCGTGTGCCAGTCGCCCGCGAGGTAACTTTCAGCGAAGCCGATGTCGCCCGATTTGAGGGCCGCGCCGAACACCTTCCAGTTGTGAAGGGACAGGCTGGCGTGGATGCCTTCGCCATGGCCGAAGCGCTGCACCGAACCATCGGGCAGTTGCAGCGTGAGGCTGCCGTGGCGCAGGCGCTGCAGCAGTTGCAGCGTGCTGCGGGCGGCGGCGGGGGCGTTGCGGGGCAGGGCGAAACCGGCGTTGGGGGCGGTGGTGCTGTTCATGGCGGCGGTGGGCAGCGGTGAAGGATCAGAGGGCAGGCGGTGGGGCATCGCCCGCGGTGACGAAGTCGCGCGGTGGCTCGGGCTGGCGGAAGAAGGGCGCGCGCTTGATCCACAGGCGCAAGGCCTGCCAGTGGATGCGTGCGATGACGCCGAAGGTCATGGCCGGGTAGCGCCACAGCGCGCGGCGCACGCTCTGCGCGTCCAGCGCTTGCAGCTGGCCGCTGACGCTGGTGTTGATCAGCACCGGCTCGCCGGGCGCGTCGTAATAGTCGATGCGCGCCACGGTGCGGTCGTGTCCGTCGACGGTGCTGCGCATGAAGACGAAGCGGTACTGGCCACGCACCGGGCAGAAGGGCGAGACGTGGAACACCTTGTCCGCCGTGCAGGGCACGCCGTAGACCGGGTTCTCCAGCAGGTAGCAGTGGCGTTCGCCGAAGGTGTTGTTGACTTCGGCGACCACGGCGCGCAGCGAGCCGTCGGCGCGGTGGGCGTACCAGAAGCTCACCGGTTTGAAGCTGTAGCCGAAGACGCGCGGGTAGGTGTGCAGCCAGACCTCACCGGTGGCATCGTCGATGCCGTGTTGCTGCAGCAGTTCGTCGAGCCAGGCCAGGCTGTCGCTGCGGCCGTCGCCGTGGTCGGCGTCGCGGAAAGCGAGCGCGGCGCGGCGGTTGCG
>NZ_VYGV01000004.1:11689-18435 GCF_013387465.1 Hydrogenophaga aromaticivorans
GCGCCGTTGCCGTGCGCGCGCAGGCTGCGCATGGGCAGCATCAGGAAGTAGGTCGGGTAGGCGAAGGCGTGGCGCTGCGGCCGGTGGCGCGTGTGGCGCACCTGGCCAAAGCCGATCTGTGGCGGCTGGAAAGGCGTGCTGCGCACGGTGTTCACGCAAACACCCCGGGCAGCGCAGCGCGGCGGGCGGCGGCTTCGCTGCTGGCGGGCGCCAGCAGGTGCGCGTCGATCAGCGCACGGGCCGCTTGCAGGCCGGCTTTCAGCCCGTCTTCGTGGAAGCCGTAGCCCATCCAGGCACCGGCGAAATACGTGTGCCTCTGGCCCTGCAGCGCGGGCATCCGGGCCTGCGCGCGGATGGCGGCGAGGTCGAACACCGGGTGGGCGTATTCGAATTCCCCATGCACCAGCGCCGGGTGAATGGCGCGCTGCGGGTTGAGCGACACCACCACCGGCTGCTGCACCGGCAGCGGCTGCAGCTGGTTGAGCCAGTAGTGCAGGCAGACCTGGGCGGACGTTTTGTCCGCGCTGGTTGCGCGCTCGTAGTTCCAGGCCGCCCAGGCCTTGCGTTCGCCGGGCAGCACCGAGGCGTCGGTGTGCAGCACGGCGCGGTTGGGCTGGTAGCGGATGGCGCCGAGTACGGCGCGTTCGTCCGGCGAGGCGGCGTCGCCCAGGATGGCCAGCGCCTGGTCGCTGTGGCAGGCCATCACGATGGAGTCGAAGCGTTCGACCCGGCCTTCGGTCACCACGCGCACGCCGTCGGCGTCGCGCAGCACCTGCCGCACCGGCGCATTCAGGCGCTTGTCGGCGATGCCGGCCACGATCTTCTCCACATACTGCCGCGCGCCGCCGGCCACGGTGTGCCACTGCGGGCGGTTGGTGATCTGGATCAGGCCGTGGTTGTGGCAGAAGCGCACCATGGTCGCCACCGGGAACTGCAGCATCTGGTCCGTCGGGCAGCTCCAGATGCAGCCCATCATGGGCAGGAAGTACCAGTCACGGAATTCGTCGGAGAAGCGCTGTGCGCGCAGGAAGTCGCCCAGCGGCTGCAGCAGCGGGCTGTCGGGCGCCAGGTCATCGCCGCGCTGCGCCAGTTGCGTGCAGACGCGGTTGAAGCGCACGATGTCGGCCAGCATGCGCCAGAAACGCGGGTTGCCGAGGTTGCGCCGCTGCGCGAACACGGTCGCCAGGCTGGAGCCGCTCCATTCGAGCGCGCCACCACCGGGTGCGGCACCCGGTGCCTGCACCGAGAACGACATGTCCGATGGGGCCGTCGGCACCCCGAGCTGCGCGAACAGCGCCAGCAGGTTGGGGTAGGTGCGTTCGTTGAGCACCAGGAAGCCGGTGTCCACGCCGAAGGTGACGGCCTGGCCCTGCGGGTCGGGCAGGGTCATGTCGACCGTGTGCGTGTGCCCGCCAAAGTACGCGCCGGCTTCGAACAGTGTGATGTCGGCCAGACCGGCCAGGGTGTGGGCCGCAGCCAGACCCGAGATGCCGGAGCCGACGATGGCGACCCGGCGCAAAGGCGGGCGGGCATGGCCGCCGAAGATCGACGAGAGGGGGTCGGCGTACACGGCTCAGACCCCCACGGCCCGAGGGGCCGGAAGACAAAGGCCTGCGAAGCGCCCCGAAACGAAGGAGGGAGGGAGGGAGGAGGAGGAGTTCCGCCTCGGGATTGCATCCGGACACACGTCCGGAAGGCTTCGCAGTGCAAAAACGTGGGCTGTCGGTCGCGCAAGTTTGCGCACAGCCATGGTGTTATGGAGGACCGGCGGTTGAAAAAAGTTCCGTAACCGTGTGTGCATGGTTCTTCCGGCGGTGTGATCGGTGGTCGAATAAGTCGCTGAGTTCTTTATTTGAACTTCAACGTTTCTATTGTGACCGATCAGTCACTATTTGTCCGAAAGATTTTTCTGCATGACCCTGGGCACAGCATGGTTTCAGTTGGGGGCCCCTGGGACGGGGCGTGCGCAGGCCGTTGGATCAGCGACCCGCGGCGCTGGGCGCCGGGGGCAGACCGGCGAGCCGCCAGAACGGACCCCAGGTCGCGGCCAGGCCGAGCAGCAACCCCCAGGCCGCGGCGCTCAGGTTGCCCGCCTGCACCACCGACATGTCGTTGGCGCCGTCCCACACCACCGGGTACGCCCAGCCGCGCTCCAGCAGCAGCTTGCCCAGCAGCACCAGCGCCAGCAGGCCGCCCCAGCGTTTCGCTTTCGGGATCGGTATGCGCCGGCGCAGCAGCTGCACCGCCAGCACCGCGACGCCCGCGTGCAGCAGACCCGACAGGCCCACCGCGTAGCCGATCTGTGGCCACCACAACAGGCTCAGCTGCCCCAGCGGCCAGGCCAGCAGCCAGGCCAGCGTGCAGGTCCAGTTGGGCCGGATCACCCAGGCGAAAGCGGTCAGCGCGCCCAGCGCGATCTGGTTGAAGATCAGTTGCGGGGTGTTCAGGTGCACCCAGGCGCTGGTCCACAGCGTCCAGGGCTGGGCGGTCCAGCCATCGGCGCGCCAGATGAAGACGTCCACAACACCCTCGCGCGCCCACCACAGCAACATGCTGGCCACCGCGTGCAGCGCGCACAGCAGCAGCCAGCTGCCCGAGCGTTTCATGCGCCGGGCGTGCCCAGCACGTGTTGCCAGAGCGCCTGCACCGCCGCCGCTTCCGACGCCACCATCGCGGCGTCGACCTGCGTGGGCGCTTCATCGAGCCGGGCGCGGTGCTGGATCTGGCGCAGCACGCGGTAGGCGTCCGACGCGGCCTGGCCCATGCCCGGCCGCAACAGGCCCACCGCTTCGGCACGCTGCAGCAGATTGATGTTGCCTGAGTTGGCGCGCAGCTCGGGGTGCGCGCGCGACTGCGAAAGCACCAGGAACTGCACCACGAACTCCACGTCCACCATGCCGCCATGGCTGTGCTTGACGTCGAACATGGCGCCGCGCACCGGGTGCGCCGCACGCACCTTCTCGCGCATCGCCACGATCTCGGCCGCCAGCGCCTGCGCATCGCGCGCGGCGGTGATCACCGATTCGCGGATCGCGTCGAAGCGCGCAAACATCGCCGGACTGCCCAGCACCGCGCGGGCCCGGGTCATGGCCTGGTGTTCCCAGGTCCAGGCCGTGTTGCTGCCGCGCTGCTGCTGGTAGTTGGCGTAGGCGGTGAAGCTGGTCACGAGCATGCCCGAGTTGCCGTTCGGGCGCAGCGCGGTGTCGATCTCGAACAGGTCGCCCTCGCCGGTCTTGACCGTCATCCAGTTGATCATCTTGCGCACGAAGGCGGCGTAGATCTCGCCGGCGTTCTCGTCTTCGTCCTCGTAGACGAACACGATGTCGAGGTCGCTGCCGTAGCCCAGCTCCTTGCCGCCGAGCTTGCCGTAGCCGATGATGGCAAAGGCCGGTTCTTCGCGGTGGCGGTTCTTCAGGCGGCCCCAGCACCAGCGCGCCGTCACGCGCAGCATCGTGTCGGCCAGGGCCGAGAGGTCGTCGGCCACCTGCTCCACGGTGAGCACGCCTTCCAGGTCGCGCGCCAGCGTGCGGAACACCTCGGCGTGGTGGGCCCGGCGCAGCAGGTTGAGCAAGGCTTCTTCGTCGTCTTCGTCGGTGGACCTCAGCGCATCGCGGCGGTTTTCCAGTTCGGCCTCGAACTGCACCGCATCGAAGCGGTCGGTCAGCAGCTGCTGGCTCGCCAGTTCGTCGATCACGCCCGGGTGTTTCAGCAGGTAGCGCGCCGGCCACTTGGCCGCGCCCAGCAGGCGCAGCAGCCGCTCGTGCACCGAGGGCCGTTCCTGCAGCAGCGCCAGGTAACTCTCGCGGCGCAGCAGCGGTTCGATCCAGTCGGCCAGGCGCAGCGCCGCCTGCTCGTTGACGCGGCCTTCTTCCAGCCAGGCGCCGGTGCGTTCCACCAGGCGCACCAGGCGCTTGCGGGCGTCTTCGCGCAGCGCCAGCACGCGCGGGTGCTCGCACCACTGCGCCACCTTGGCGGCAAAGGCCTCGGGCAGCTGCGGCAACACGCTCTGCAGGCTGTCGACCGCGCTGCGGGTGGCGCCGTTCCTGCCGTTGCAGCCCGCGCCGTTGCAGCCGCCGGTCGTGCCGCCGAGCAGGATGTCGAACTCCTGTGCCACGGTTTCGCGGTGCGCGTCCAGCGTGCGCAGGAACTCGCACACCGTGGCGCAGCCCATGGTGGCCGCGAGCCAGGCCAGGTCGTCGTCGCGCGTGGGCATCACGTGGGTCTGCTGGTCGTCGAGGTACTGGATGCGGTGTTCCACCCGGCGCAGGAAGTCGTAGGCCGTGGCCAGCGCCTCGGCCGTGGCCGGGGGCATCAGGTTGGCCTTGCACAGGCGCTGCAGCGCGTCCAGCGTCGGGCGCGTGCGCAGCTCGGGGAACTGGCCGCCACGCACCACCTGCAGCAGCTGCACGGTGAATTCGATCTCGCGGATGCCGCCGCGCGAGAGCTTGACGTCGTTGGCCCGACCGGGGTTGCCCGCGGCGCGCTTGGACGCGTGGTCGCGGATCTGGCGGTGCAGGCTGCGCAAGGAATCGAAGACGTTGTAGTCCAGGTATTTGCGGAACACGAAGGGCAGCACCGCGCTGCGCAAACCGTTCGAGCTCTTGTCGCGCACGCAGGCGGCCGGTGCGATCAGCCGGCTCTTGAGCCAGGCAAACCGTTCCCATTCGCGCCCCTGCACCAGGAAATACTCTTCCAGCGCGCCCAGCGACACCGCGCTCGGCCCCGAGTTGCCGTTGGGCCGCAGGGCCAGGTCGACGCGGAACACATTGCCGTGTTCGGTGGTCTCACCCACCGTGTTGTAGATGTGTTTGACGGCCTTGCCGAAATACTCGTGGTTGCTGATGCGGTTGCGCCCCTGCTCGTTGCCGGCGGTCTCGCCATCGTGGTCGTAGACATAGATCAGGTCGATGTCGCTGGACACGTTGAGCTCGCGCGCGCCCAGCTTGCCCATGCCGATCACCCACAGCTGAGCCCGGGTGCCGTCTTCAGCCAGCGGTGCGCCATACAGCGTGTCGAGCTCGGCAAAGGCCAGGGTGCAGGCGGCGTCGAGCGCGAGTTCGGCCAGTTCGGTGACCGCGCGGGTCACCACCTGGAGCGGGGCGTCCTGCTCGCAGTCGAGCACCACCAGGCGTTCCAGCACCAGCTGGCGCAACACGCGCAGGGCCGCGGGCATGGCCAGACCGCGGCCCAGCAATTGCGCCAGGCAGGTCTGCATGCTGGCGTGGACCGGGGCACCCGGCGGCAGGCAGTCCAGCTCGCTGGCGAAGCGCCTGCGCACGCGTTGCACGAAGCGGGAATAGGCGGCCTCGCGGTGGGCCTGCGTCAGGGCATCCATGCAGGGTGCGACCGGTGGCACATTTGTTGACAAGGCGGAATCGAGTGCTGGGGAACCGATGTTGGGGCTGGCCGTCATAATTTGCAGTGGATATGAATCAACGCCCGGCATCTCTCGCATCTGCCACGAGAACACCCCAACAAACCCTTTCAGTGACCGCGCGGCTTCTGTTGTGGATGGTGCTGGCCGCCTGGGGCCTGTTTGCGCTCACTGTTGGCGCCTTGCATTTGTGGATTGTGCCGCGAATCAACGACTGGCGCCCTGAGCTGGAAAGCTGGGCCACCCGGGCTGTGGGGGTACCCGTGAAAGTCGGCGCCATCCGCGCCCGGACGGCGGTGGCGGGCGACGGCGGGAGCGCCGGTTTCCTGCCCAGCCTGGTGCCGGCCTTCGAGCTCACCGATGTCCGGCTCTTCGACCCGGCGGGGCGCGAGGCGCTGCACCTGCCCAGCGTGCAGGCCGCGGTGTCCGTCCCTTCGCTCTGGCGCCTGGGCTTCGAACAACTGGTCATCGCTTCGCCCGTGCTCGACGTGCGGCGCACTGCCGAAGGCCGCATCGAAGTCGCCGGCCTGGACTTCTCCGGTCCCGCGCCGGACGACAACGCCGCCGCCGACTGGTTCTTCGCCCAGACCGAGTTCGTGATCCAGAACGGCGTCGTGCGCTGGACCGACGACCTGCGCGCGCAGCCGCCGCTGATCCTGACGGCCCTTGATTTCGTGGCCCGCAACGGGGGCCGCAACCACCAGTTCCGCCTCGACGCCACCCCGAGCCCCGAGTGGGGCGACCGCTTCAGCCTGCGGGGCCGCCTGCGCGAGCCGCTTCTCGATCTCATCCGCGGCGGCAGCAAAACCACGCCCTGGCACAGCTGGAGCGGCGAGCTCTACGCCGACTTCCCCAAGGCCGACGTCTCGCGCCTGCGTGGCTACCTCGATCTTTCGGCCTGGCAGGTCGACGTGCGTTCCGGCCAGGGCGCCGTGCGCGCCTGGGCCGATGTCGCCAAGGGCCGCATCACCGGCGTCATCACCGACCTGGCGCTGCAGGACGTGGCCACGCGGCTCGGGCCGAAGCTGCCCGAACTCGCGCTGGCCGAGTTGCGCGGCCGCCTGAGTGCCCAGTGGAACGACGCCGGTTTTGAGATCGCCAGCGACAACCTGCGCTTTCGCACCCAGGGCGGCCAAGACTGGCCGGGCGGGCAACTGCGGCTGCGGCACCAGGCCGCTCGGGGCAACCAGCCCGCCAACACCAGCCTGCACGCCGACCGCATCGAGCTGGCCGCGCTGGCCGCCGTCGCCACGCGCCTGCCCCTGCCCGAAGCCAGCCGCACCCTGCTGGCCAACCTGCAGCCCGCAGGCCGCATCGAAGCCCTCGACGCCAGCTGGGAAGGCGTGGCACCGGCCGGCGCCGAGGCGGGCAG
>NZ_VYGV01000004.1:18603-41811 GCF_013387465.1 Hydrogenophaga aromaticivorans
TTTCTTTCTTTTCCCCCCCCCCCCCCGGCGCGGTAACCCTTTTCTTTTACACAATTTAAGTTGTGTATAAGACCCAGCCCCAGCGTTGGCCGCCCGCCCCCCGCTGCCCGGGCGCCCCGGCGTCCAGGGCCTCACCGCCGATGTCGACCTCAACCAGGACGGCGGCCAGGCCCGCCTGCAGGTCGCCGATGGGTCGGTCGACCTGCCCGGCGTGTTCGAAGAGGTGCGCGTGCCGCTCACCCGGTTCACGGCCGACGCCCGCTGGCGCATCGCCGGCGAGCGCATCGACGCCTGGCTGGACAAGGTACGCCTGGCCAACGCCGACGCCGAAGGCACGGCCAGCGTGCACTGGCACACCAGCGACCCCGCCACCAGCCCCTCGGACGCGCGCTTCCCCGGCGTGCTCGACCTGACCGCGCGCCTCACCCGCGGCGAAGCCACCCGCGTGCACCGCTACCTGCCGCTGGTGGTCGGTCCGGACGCGCAGCGCTACGTGCGCGACGCCGTCAAAGGCGGGACGGTGGGCCCGGTCGATTTCCGCATCCAGGGCGACCTCTGGGACGTTCCGTTCAACCAGCCCGGTGCGCGCGGCGAATTCCGCATCACCGCGCAGCTCAAGGCGGTGAATTTCGCCTACGTACCGCCCTTCCTGCAGAGCGAGGGCGACGCCGCCTGGCCCGGCCTCAAGGGCGTCAACGGCCAGCTGGTGCTCGACCGCGCCGCCCTGCGCCTGAGCCAGCTCGACGCCGGGCTCGACGGCGCGCCCGGCGTGCGCCTGAGCCAGGCCGAAGTGGCCATCGCCGATCTGGTCCACGCCCCCGTGCTCACCGTGGCCGCCAGCGCCCAGGGCCCGGCCACCGAGGTGCTGGGCTTCGTGCGCAGCTCGCCGGTCAACGGCTTCACCGGTCGGGCGCTGGAGCGCGCCACCATCAACGGCCCCGCCCAGGTGCAGTTCAAGCTGCAGCTGCCGCTGGAGCAGGTCGACAAGACCACCGTGCAGGGCAGCGTGGTGTTCGCCGGCAACGACCTGCAGATCACGCCCGATGCCCCGCTGCTCGGGCGCACCACCGGCCGCCTGAGCTTCAGCGAATCCGGCTTCAGCATCGCCGACGCCCAGGCCCGCGTCTACGGCGGCGAGCTGCGGTTTGGCGGGGGCATGGTGCCCGTGGCCCGGGGCACGCCGCGCATCCAGTTCCGCGGCCAGGGCAGCGCCAGCGCCCAGGGCCTGAGCGAAGGCGGGCTGGGCTTCGTCTCGCGCCTGTTCGGCCAGGCCAGCGGCAACGCCAGCTACAGCGCCGAACTCGGCTTTCGCGCCGGCGTGCCCGAACTCGTGGTCACCAGCAACCTGCAGGGGCTCGCCATCAACCTGCCCGCGCCGCTGGCCAAGGCCGCCGCCGACAGCCTGCCCCTGCGCTACGAGAACCGCGTGCTCTCGGTGCTGGCCGATCCCTCGGGCGAAGTCGCGCGCACCGACAGCCTGTCCGTCGTGCTCGGCCCGCCGGCGCAGCCGCTGGCCGAACTGCGCTACGAGCGCGACATCACCGCCGAAGAACCGCGCGTGCTGCGCGGCAGCATGGCCGCCGGGCTCGACGCCGGCGAAACCGTCACCCAGCCGGCCACCGGCGTGCAGGCCAACATCCGCTTCCAGCGCATCGACGCCGACGCCTGGGAGCGGATCTTCACCGCCACCACCGGCACCGACGTGCGCGCCAGCGTGCAGTCGCCCAGCGCTGCCGACAGCGCCAGCCTGGGCTACCTGCCGTCGAGCCTGGCGGTACGCGCCGGCCAGCTCGTGGTCAGCGGGCGCAGCTTCACCGACGTGGTGGTCGGCGGATCGCGCGAAGGCAACCAGTGGCGCGCCAACGTCGACGCCGACGAACTCAATGGCTACATCGAATACCGCCAGCCCGCCGGCAACAACGCCGGCAACGTCTATGCGCGCCTGGCCCACCTCAAGCTCGCACCGGCCGCCGCCGCCGACGTCGAACAACTGCTGCAGCAACCCACCAGCATGCCCGCGCTGGACATCGCGATCGAAGACCTCGTGCTCTCCAACCGGCGGCTCTCCCGCGTGGAGATCGTGGCGCAGAACCGCGGCACCGCGGCGCGCACCCGCGAATGGCAGCTCACCAAGCTCAACATCGACACCCCCGAAGCCCAGCTCTCCGCCACCGGCAGCTGGGCCCTGCCCGACAACAGCGCGGGCACCGTGCGGCGCACCGCGCTCAACTTCAAGCTCGACATCCAGGACGCCGGCCTGCTGCTCGCGCGCTTTGGTCGCCCCGGGGTGGTGCGCGGCGGCAAGGGTCAGATCGGCGGCCACATCGCCTGGGTCGGCTCGCCCATGACGCTGGACTACCCCAGCCTCTCCGGCCAGCTCAAGGCCGAGGTGCAGAGCGGCCAGTTCCTCAAGGTCGAACCCGGTGCCGCCAAGCTGCTCGGCGTGCTCAGCCTGCAGGCGCTGCCGCGCCGCCTGGTGCTGGATTTCCGCGATGTGTTTTCCGAGGGCTTTGCGTTCGACTTCGTGCGCGGGGACGCCACGATCGAACAGGGCGTGGCCCGCACCAACAACCTGCAGATGAAGGGCATCAACGCCGCCGTGCTCATGGAAGGCAGCGCCGACATCGCGCGCGAGCAGCAGGACCTCAAGGTCGTCGTCGTGCCCGAGATCAACGCCGGCACCGCCGCCCTGATCGCCACCGCCATCAACCCCGCCATCGGGCTGGGCACTTTCCTGGCCCAGTTCCTGCTGCGCCAACCGCTGCAAAGTGCCACCACGCAGCAGTTCCACATCACCGGCAACTGGGCGGATCCGCAGGTCGAGAAGCTCGAGAGGAAATAACCCCCCGCGCCGCCTGCGGCGTCACCCCCCGGGGGCAACGCTGGCGGCCCGGCAAAGCCGGTTCCGCGGCGTTCTGGGTTGGGCACTTGCGCCGGATGCGCGACTGGTTTCTGTTACTGCGGTACAAACAGATTTGTAGCTGGGTTCAAAAAAAGGAGTTCTCATGAAAGTCGCCGCCATCCAGATGGTCTCGGGCATCAGTCTCGACGCCAACCTCAGCGCAGCGCGCGCCCTGCTGGACCAGGCCGCCCATTGCGGTGCCGAGCTGGCCGTGTTGCCCGAGTACTTCTGCTTCATGGGTCAGAACGACGCCGACAAGCTGCTGCTGGCCGAAACCGCGGGCCTGGGCACGGTGCAGGACTTCCTGTCCGACACCGCGCGCGAACTCAAGCTGTGGATCGTCGGCGGCACCCTGCCCATGGCCACCGACGACCCGACCCACGCCGCCAACGCCTCGCTGGTCTATTCGCCCAAGGGCGAATGTGTCAGCCGCTACGACAAGATCCACCTCTTCCGCTACGACAACGGCCGCGAGAGCTACGACGAAGCCAGTGTGCTGCGCGCGGGCGAAACCCCCACCGTCTTCGACTGCCCCTCGCGCCAGGGCCAGAGCTGGCGCGTCGGCATGAGCGTCTGCTACGACCTGCGCTTCGGCGAGCTCTACCGCATGCTCGCGGCCGACCTGCTGCTCGTGCCCGCCGCCTTCACCCACACCACCGGCCAGGCGCACTGGGAAGTCCTGCTGCGCGCGCGCGCCATCGAAAACCAGGCCTACGTCATCGCCAGCGCCCAGGGCGGCAACCACGAAAACGGCCGCCGCACCTGGGGCCACAGCATGGTCATCGACCCCTGGGGCCAGGTCATGGCGATGCAGGCCGAAGGCCCCGGGGTCGTGCTCGCCGACCTGGACATGGCGCGCCTGCACAGCGTGCGCGAACAACTGCCCGCCTTGCAGCACCGTCGTCTTTGATGCCTGAGGTCGTCCCCCGCGAGGCCACGCCCGGCGGCCTGCGCCCGCGCCGCCGGCTGCTGTGGGTGGCTTTGCTGCTGCTGGTGCTGGCCCTGCTGGGGGTGCTGGTCTTTCTGGCCGCCGAATACGAAGAGGTGCGCGACCAGTCCGCGCTCGAAGCCGACGCTGAAGCCCTCAGCAGCGACATCCGCAGCGCCCTGGTGCGCAACGTGCAGACCCTGCAGTCGCTCTACAGTCTCGCGGCCAGCCCCGGCGCCTGGTCCGCGCCGGCCGGCGAGGTGCTGGCCGAGCACCGCGAGATGGTGCGCCTGGAGTGGCGCGACAACGCCCGCGCGCTCATCGCCCACCGCGACACGCCCTACCTGGCCGACCTCTTCAGCTACCTGGACCGTTCCCAGGCCCTGCCCGACATGCGCCAGGCCTGCGACAACGCCCAGCGCAGCTCCGGCCCCTCGTACTCCCCGAGCTACTTCTGGCCCATGAACGGCGGTCTCGGCCTGGAGCTCATGGACATGTGCCTGCCCGTCGTGCGCAACGGCAAACCCGCGGGCTTCCTCGTTGTCACCTACTCCCTGCCCGGCCTGCTCGCCGAGCTGGGCAACAGGACCCTGCTGCGCGGGCGCGGCCTGGCCTTCGTCGACACCGACGGCACCCGTCTCGCGCTGTACAGCAGCGTCGCCGGCAACCGCCGCACCCAGACCGCGCGCGCCTTGCTCGACCTGCCCGGCCACACCCTGCTGCTGCGCCTGGAGAGCCCGCGCATCGGCACCGGTGCGGCCTTCGGGCTGCTGCCCAACGTGCTCACCGCCGTCGTCGGCGCGCTCTCGCTGGCCCTGCTCGCTGTGCTCGGCCTGCTCGGGCGCGACATGCGCCTGCGCCAGCGCGCCGAACACGAACTCGGCGACGCCCTGGCCTTTCGCAAGGCGATGGAAAACTCCCTCGTCACCGGCCTGCGCGCGCGCGACATGAGTGGCCGCATCACCTACGTCAACCCCGCCTTCTGCCAGATGGTCGGCCTGCCGCCTGAGAAGCTCATCGGCACCGGCCTGCCCGCGCCCTGGTGGCCGCCCGAACTGGTGGACGAATACCAGCAGCGCCAGGCCGTGCGCCTGGCAGGGCAGACCCTGCCGCGCGAGGGCTACGAATCCGTCTTCCAGCGCAGCGACGGCACCCG
This sequence comes from Hydrogenophaga aromaticivorans, assembly GCF_013387465.1. Lineage (GTDB taxonomy): Bacteria > Pseudomonadota > Gammaproteobacteria > Burkholderiales > Burkholderiaceae_C > Hydrogenophaga > Hydrogenophaga aromaticivorans. Next base: position 23,590 of record NZ_VYGV01000004.1, read on the forward strand.
CTTTCCCGTGCTCATCATCGAGGCTCCGCTGATCGACGCCCAGGGCACACAGACCGGCTTCATGAGCGCCATCCTCGACCTGAGCGAACAGCGCCGCATCGAAGACCTCAACCGCGCCTCGCAGGAACGCCTGCAGGCCACCGCCCGCCTCGCCACCGTGGGCGAAATGGCCTCGCTGCTCAGCCACGAACTCAACCAGCCGCTCGCGGCCATCGCCAGCTACGCCAGCGGCACGCTCAACCTGCTCGACGAACCGCCCGGCGCCAGCGGGCCCGCCATGCCCCAGGGCGAGCTGCGCCAGGCCATGCAGCGCATCGGCGAACAGGCCGAGCGCGCCGGGCGCGTCATCAAGAGCGTGGCCGACTTCGTGCGCCGGCGCGAACAGGTGCGCGAAGCCGTCGCGCCCGCCAGCCTGATCGACGCCATCCTGCCCCTGCTCGGCCTGCAGGCCAAGAAGCAGGGCATCCGCGTGCACACCCAGATCGCGCCCGGCTGCCCGCCCGTGCTGTGCGACCGCACCATGGTCGAGCAGGTGCTGCTCAACCTCGCGCGCAACGGCGTGCAGGCCATGCCCGCCAACGATCCGCCGGCCGCCTCCGGCCTGCGCGTGCTCACGCTGGCGGTCAACCGCACGCGCCTGCACGCCAGCGACGACGACGAAGCCGCCGCCAGCGGCAGCCCGCCGCGCAAGGTCTGGGTCGAATTCGCCGTCACCGACCACGGCCACGGCCTGAGCGAAGCGGTGCGCCAGCAGCTCTTCACGCCCTTTTTCACCACCAAGGCCGAAGGCATGGGTCTGGGCCTGAGCCTGTGCCGCACTGTCATCGAGCAGCACGGCGGCGCGCTCACCCACGAGCCGGCCCAGCCCAGGGGCACGGTGTTCCGGTTCACGCTGCCGGCGGCCTGAGGATGGGGATTCCCCCGGCTCCGCCGTTGCGCGGGTCGCTGCCTCCTCTATCATCCCGCCATGACCCAGCACCCCGACGCCCGGATCTTTCTCGTCGATGACGACGCCGGTGTGCGCGACGCGCTGGCCTGGCTGCTGCGCACGCGCCGCCTGCTCAGCGAAGGCTTCGACAGCGCCGACGCGTTTCTGAACGAGATCGCGCGCTGGCACGCCGAACCCAGCACGCCCTGCTGCCTGCTGCTCGACGTGCGCATGCCCGGCACAAGCGGCCTCGCCCTGTTCGAACACCTGCTCACCCTGCCCTGGCAGGCCGTCATGCCGGTGATCTTTCTCTCCGGCCATGCCGACGTGCCCACCGCCGTCGACGCGGTCAAGCGCGGCGCCTTCGATTTCTGCGAAAAGCCGTTCTCCGACAACGCCCTCGTCGACCGCGTCGAACAGGCGCTCAACCAGTCCGCTCAGGTGCTGGCCGCGCGCCGCGCGCAGCGCGAAGTGCAGCAGCGGCTGAACTCGCTCACCGAGCGCGAGCGCGACGTCATGAACCTGGTCATCGCCGGCCTGCCCAACAAGCTCGTCGCCGACCAGCTCAACATCAGCGTGCGCACGGTCGAAGTGCACCGCTCGCGCGTGTTCGACAAGATGGGGGTGAAGTCGGCGGTGGAGCTGGCCAACGCCCTGCGGCAGGCGTGAGCGCCCGGCCCGCGCCGCGGCGCCTCAAGGCTTGGGCGAACTGTCCTGGTCCCGCTCGCGCTGCACATCCTCGGGCAGCTCGCCCTTCTTGCGCCCGGAAAACATGGTCCACCACACAATGAACACCAGCAACACCAGCGCGCCCAGCGCTTCAAGCAACAGCAAAGTCATGGCAGGTCGGTCCGGTGGGGGCAGTGGGTGGAGAGGTTGGCTGGCGGCCTGCATTGTAGGCAGCCTGCTCGTGGCGTGCTCTTCCGGTCCCATGCCCCCGCGCGCGCCGGTGGACGTGCCCGGCGCGGTCGACACCGGCCCGCTGCCGCCCGCCCTGCAACGCGGCAAGAGCCTGTGGACGCCGGTGCGCTGGAGCGAACTGCCCGGCTGGGGGCAGGACAGCCTGCACGAAGCCTGGAACGCCTGGCTGCGCGGATGCGAAAAACCCGTCGCCGGCCACGCCGGCCTCTGCGCCGAAGCCCGCCCGCTCGCCATCGCCACACCCGACGAACAGCGCGCCTGGATCGAGCGCCGCTTCCAGCCCTACCGCGTCGTGGAGCCCAACGGCAGCCTGCCCCAGGGCCTGCTCACCGGCTACTACGAACCCATCCTCGGCGCCAGCCGCCTGCCCAGCGCCAGCCACCGCACGCCGCTCTACGCACCGCCCGCCGGCCTGCGCGCCGGCCAGCCCTGGTACAGCCGCAAAGACATCGACACCCTGCCCGCCGCCCAGGCCGCGCTGCAAGGCAAGGCCATCGCCTGGCTCGCCGACCCCATCGACGCGCTCATCCTGCAGATCCAGGGTTCCGGCCGGCTCGACATCACCGAGCCCGACGGCCGCCAGCGCCAGGTGCGCGTCGCCTTCGCCGCCCACAACGGCCAGCCCTACCAGAGCGTCGGCCGCTGGCTGCTCGACCAGGGCGCCATCCGCGAAGCCTCGTGGGAAGCCATCAAGACCTGGGCCGTGCAGAACCCGCGCCGGTTGAACGAGATGCTCTGGAGCAACCCGCGCACCGTGTTCTTCCGCGAAGAAGTCCTGAGCGAGCTCGATGCCCGCTTCGGCCCGCGCGGCGCGCAAGGCGTGCCGCTCACGCCCGGGCGCTCCATCGCCGTCGATCCGCAAAGCATCCCCTACGGCACCCCGGTCTGGCTCGCCACGCAGGGCAGCGCGCTCAACCAGCAGAAGCTCGTGCTCGCGCAAGACACCGGCGGCGCCATCGTCGGCGCCGTGCGCGCCGACCTCTTCACCGGCTGGGGCGGCTGGACCGACCCCGCCTACCAGCTCGCCGGGAAACTCAAGCAGCCGCTGCAGCTCTGGGCGCTGTGGCCGCGCTGAAGCTACTCGGCCCCTTCTGCCACCTTGCGCGCGATCTCTTGCTCACCCAATCCCATCCGGTGCCATCGGATGACACGCTGAGACAAACGTGAGTGGTTGTGGTGCTGTCTGCCGCCGCCGGTGGCGCCATCCAGCAGCACGACGGGCAGCTTGCCCCGTGTGGCGGCGTTCACGAAGGCGAGCACCGACGCGTAGGGAATCCGCTGGTCGTGGCGGTTGGCGATCAAATACACCTTGCGACGCGCATCGGGCCGTGCGTCGGCAATGTGGTCCATCGGGTCATAGACATTTCGCCAGTCCTGTCCCGTGCTGATGTCGGAGGCCGGGTTGGATCGGAGATGAAAGGCGCGAACCCTCACGGCCGCGGGTGCGCCGGAGGCCGCCACGGCGTCGATGTCGGTCCGCCCCGACACCACCATCGCCAGGGCCAGGTAGCCGCCACCACTCTGACCGGCCAGGCTGATCCGGTCCAAGCCATAACGCGCCTTGATCTGGTCGATGGCCGCCGATACCACCGCCACCTCTTCGTGGGTGCGGCGGTCGTACCGGTGGTTGAGCACCGTGCTGCCGTACACCCCTGGCCGCGCCACGCTGATCGTGGGCATGCCCGAGCGCTGCTCGATGCGCTGGGCCTGCGCCATCTGCTGGCGAAAGCTGCCATCGGCCAGGCCGCCGGGTTCCACGCGGTCGCCATGGAAGAAAAAGAGAACGGGCTGACCGGGTGCGACCTGTGGGCTCGGAAAGTAGCGGATGCAACCGTCCACCTGCCTTGGGGGCTGGCCGGGCCTGTTCACGGTCAGCGCCACCCAGACCGCATGCCGCCGGGCCTCGCACTGAGCCCGGGTCAGCCGAAGCGGTCCCCGCACAATGTCCCGGTGGGACGAGTCGAACCGTTCATCGAGCCCATTCGGCGCGTGGCTGCCTGCGTGTCCCGTCATCGACAACAGGGTCGTGCACACCGCCATCCACCGCTTCAAGAGGCCGGACCGAAGGGCCCACATCACCAGACCTGGAGCGCAGCGGTCTTGGGCACGCTCTTGATGCCCTTGGCCATCGGATGCATGGGATAGCCCGTCGCCGTTTTCTCCACGCAATACAGCGTGGCGCAGTCTGGCAGGGAAGACCGGATCGTGTCCAGGACCTGCTCGAACCACTCGGGGCATTTTCTCGCCAGCGCACCCCAGGCGATGAGCACCGCGCCCGATCGCCGGACTTCGGCCGCGATGACTTCCAGGTTCTGCTGGAGCATTCTGGCGTCCTTCTTGCGGCCCGTGATGGCGTGTCGGGTCATCTCGATCGCGTCACCCAGGTACCGGCTGCACAGGGGAATGCCATGGACCACCACGATGCCACCGAAGCCGTTGTGCGAGGCGATGGCGCACAGCTGCAGGATGGTCGGGTCGTCCGTTGCGTGGTCGGCCGTTGGCGGGTTGAACATCACCACCAGAAGCCTGGGCCGGCCGTCCCAGGTTCGCGAAAATGACCACAGGTACTGTCCACACGGTGAGACGTTTGCCGATCGGACCATGGTTGATTGCGCGTGCATCACATTCATTGATACCGAAGGACCGGCCCGATGGTTTCACTTTTGAACGCTTGAAATGAAGGCAAAAAGCCCCGCAGTTCTTTCATTGCCCTGTCTGCAACGCGTGTTAGCTTCGAACCCCAGGAGGACTCGTGAAATGAAATTTCCCAGAAAGTTCCTGCTTCCAGCCGCGCTGATGGCCCTGCATGGCGTCGCCGGATCGGCCACCGCGACGGACACCTTGCTGGTCACGGCCACGGTGAGCGCCGCCTGCGTGGTGAGTACCTCCCCGGTGGCCTTCGGGGTCTACAACCCCACCGCCGGCACGGTGCTCGACGGCACCGGCACGGTCTCCGTCACCTGCACCAACGGCACCAGCTACTCCGTCGCTCTCGATGGGGGCGGCCAGGCCGACGTGCTGGCGCGTGCCATGTCCAATCTTCCCGACCTGCTGACCTACCAGCTGTACAGCGATGCGGCCCGGACCACCGTCTGGGGCACCACCGGTGTCGATCTCGTGAACGCCACGGGCACGGGAGTGCAGGTGGATCACACCGTTTATGGGCGTGTGGCCGCCAGCCAGAACGTGGCGGTGGGCAGCTACACCGACACGGTGAACGTCACCGTTACCTACAACTGAAGCCATGAGACGCCTGTTGCACTGGGTGATCCCAGTTGGTGCGATGCTGTGCGCGTTGAGCGCGCAAGCCGGCAGTCTGTCGGTCATGCCCGTGGTGGTGGCCTTGTCCGGCCACAAGGTCCGCGAAGCCATCACCGTCACCAACCAGGGCGACGAGCGGGTCACCACCCATGTGGACGTGGTGTCCTGGACACAGTCCAACGGCAAGGACGTCTTTGCCCCGACCACCGATGTGCTGCTCAACCCGGTTGTCTTCACGCTGGAGCCCGGTCAGGCCCAGGTGCTCCGCCTGGGGTGGCGGGGCCAGCCACCCCTCGATACCGAGCGCAACTACCGCATCCTGCTGCGCGAGGTGCCCCCGGCGGCACCGGCGCAGCGCCCCTCGGGCGCCTTGCCCGCGCAGGTGCGCGTGTTGCTGGAGCTGCGCATCCCCATCTATGTCGCGCCCCGCCAGGTGGTCCACCGACCCGAATGGCAGACGCGGCGCGTGGACGGAGACACCCTCGAGGTCCGCTTCAGGAACCAGGGCAATGTGCACACGGTCGTCCACGACCTGCAACTTGCATCGGGCTCGGGCGCGCCCCTGGGCGCCCCTCTGGATGTACATGCCGCGGTGCTGGCCGGGCAGGAGCGGCATTGGACCCTCCCCTTGCCCAAAGACGATGCCGCGGACCTGACGGTGGATGTGCGGGCCGACCACGGCCGTCAACGCCTGACCATTCCCCGTTGATGCCGCGCCGCTGGCTCGCCGTCCGGATCGCCGCCCTGGCGTGCTGGGCGGTGCTCGGTGCCGGGCCGGTGTGGGCGCAAGCCCGGGGCCAGGACCGCATCCTGATCCTGGACGTCACCGTCAACGGCCAGCGTTTGAACGGTGCGCAGGAGGTTGGCCAATCCGCCGATGGCCGCTGGTCCCTGCCGTCGGCGCTCTGGACCGAGCTGCGCTGGCTGGCGCCGCAAGCGCTGGTGAGCGAGGGTCCCCTGGCCGGCCATGCCTGGCTCGATCAGATGCCGGGCGTGCAGCTGGCGTTTGATGCCGAGCGCCAGTCGCTGACGATCATGGCGCCCGCGAACGCCTTTGCCACCTACCACCTCGGATCTGGCGATCAGACGGCCCTGGCGCCCGGGGCCAGCGGCACCGGCGCCTACGCCAACTACGAACTGCAGGCGGGGCACTCGAACGGACACACCGCCTGGACCGGCGGCGTGGAGCTCGTGGGCTTCGCGCCCGGCACGCGCCTGACGGGCAGCGCCTACTACCGCGACCAGGCGCAGGGCGGCGGGCGCTGGGTGCGCCTGGACACGGGTGTGGAGTTCAGCGACGCGCCCAGGATGCGGTCCCTGCGGCTGGGCGACCAGATCACCAGCGCCGGCCTGTGGGGGCGCCCGGCCCGCATCGGCGGCATCGGCATCGGGACGCGGTTCGCCATGCAGCCGGACTTCGTGCCGTTCGCCCTGCCCACCCTGCGCGGTGAAGCCGTGCTGCCCTCGACCATCGATGTGCTGGTCAACCAGAACCGGGTCACCTCCGGGCAGGTGCCAGCCGGGCCCTTCGAATGGAACCAGCTGCCCGCCCTCACCGGCCGGGGCGATCTGCGCCTGAGCGTGACCGACCTGATGGGACGCAAGACCGAGATCGTGCAACCCTACCTGGTCAGCGACCAGCTCCTGCGCCCGGGGCTGGTCGACTTTGCGGTCGAGGCGGGCCGCGTTCGCGAGGACTATGGGTATCACAGCGGGCGCTACGGCCGCCATGTGCTGCTGGGCCAATACCGGCGCGGCATCGCCGAGCAGCTGACGGCCGAGCTCCGGCTGGAAAGCCTGTCGGACCAGCGCACGGCCGGCGCCGGGCTGGCCTGGAAGGTCGGCGGCTGGGGGCTGATGCAGGCCACCGCGGCGGCCAGCGAGCGCGATGGGCAAGACGGGCATGCCGGGTCGGTGGGCCTCGACGTGCCGGGCCGTGCGGCGAGCCTGCAGCTCCGCTCGGCCCGGTCGAGCCGCTTCTTCGCGCAACTCGGCGCCGACAACCCGGATGCGGCCAGCCGGTCGACCGATCGGGTGGGCGTGCTGGTGCCCTGGTCGCACGGCGGCATCGGCCTGACCTGGGTGGCGCGCCGCTACTGGAACGCCGATCCGCAGCGTTTCTGGATCCTCAGCGCCAGCGCCGCCTTCGGCACCCGGTTCTTCCTGAGCGCCTACCTGCAGTCGGCCCACTTCGAAACCCGGCAGCGCACAGTGGGTGTGAACCTGGTCGTGCCGCTGGAGCCGCACACCCAGGCCTGGGCGCAAGCCAGCCGATCCTCGGGGCAGACCACCGGGGGTCTGGGCTGGATCTCCAGCCTGCCGCCGGGCCCGGGCTGGGCCCACCGGCTGTTCGCCGAAACGGACGAGCACCTTGCGGCCCGGCTGGAGCGCCGCGGCGCCTCGGCGGACTGGCGCGCCGACCTCGATGTGCGCGACGGGCAAGCCTATGTCGGCTCGGGTGTCAGCGGGTCGCTGGTGCTGCTCGGCGGCCAGTTGCGCTTGGCGCGGCGCATCGAGGGCAGCTTCGCCCTGGTCAAGGTGGGCGACGTTGCGGGTGTCCCGGTCTACCGCGACCAGCACGAGGTGGGCGTTACCGGCGCCGACGGCGTCATCGTCCTCAACGACCTGCGCCCGTACCAGAGCAACCGCATCCACGTCGATCCCAATGACCTGCCCATGGACGCCGTCTTCGAACATCTGCAGCTCAAACTCTCGCCCGCTCTCGGCGCGGGGGTGTACGCCGACCTCGGCGTGCGCCGCGTGCAGCCCATGACCCTGCGCCTGCTCGGTCCTGGCGGTCAGGCGGTGCCCCCGGGCACGGTGCTGCAGGTGTCTGGCCTGGCAGCGGAGCGCACCGTCGGCTACGACGGCAAACTGTTCGAGCCCGACGGGTCGCCCGATCGGGTGTACACCGGGTCGGTGGCGGGCCGGCCCTGCCGGTTCCGGGCCCCGGTGGCGCCGGCACCGGGCGAACCCGATGCGCCCGTCCCCGTTCACTGTGAGGAGACCTCGCCATGAAAGCCCTTCGCGCCCTGTTGTTGTTTGGCGCGCTGCTGGCCGGCGCGCCCCAGGCCCAGGCCTTGTGCCTGCTGTGCAGCTGCACCGCGAGCACCACGCCGGTGGCGTTCGGAGCCTACAACCCCATCGGCGGCGCCGCCGGTTCCGGCTCGGGCAACGTGCACGTGTCCTGCACCGGCACTGTGGGCCTGTTCGTGGACTACAGCATCTCCCTGGGCAAGGGGGCCTACGGCGCCACCTACAACGACCGCCAGATGGCCAATGGTGCTGCCCGGCTCACCTACCAGCTCTATGGCGACTCCGGCTCGGGTGGCGCCTGTTCGGTGGTCTGGGGCGATGGCACGGGCGCCACCAGCACCGTCGGCGGTTCGCTGCTGATCGTGCTGCTGGGCTCCACCATCAACCGCCAGGTCTGCGGCACACTGCCCGCCAACCAGGTCAGCGCGACGCCCGGTGGCTACAGCGACACGGTCCAGGTCGTGGTGACCTACAACTGAACAGCGCGTTTCTGCTCCCACGCCCAGGCGTGTTCGATCAGCGTCTCCAGCGCCGCAAACTGCGGCTTCCAGCCCAGCTGCGATGTCGCGGCGCGTGAATCGGCCACCAGGCGTGCCGGGTCGCCTGCGCGGCGTTCGGCGTACACCACCGGGATCTCGCGGCCCGTCACCTGGCGCGCCGTGTCGATCACTTCCTGCACCGAAAACCCGCTGCCGTTGCCCAGGTTGTAGGCCTGGCTGCCGGCGCCGCCCATCAGGCTCTGCAGCGCCAGCCAGTGCGCCTGGCACAGGTCGTTGATGTGCACGTAGTCGCGGATGCAGGTGCCGTCGGGCGTGTCGTAGTCGCGGCCGAACACGCTGATGTGCGACCGCCGCCCCGAAGCCGCCTGCAACACCAGCGGGATCAGGTGCGTCTCCGGGTCGTGGCGTTCGCCCAGCTCGCCCGCCGGGTCCGCACCCGCCGCGTTGAAATAGCGCAGGCAGACCGACTTCAGCCCATAGGCCCGGTCGTAGTCCGCCAGCGCCTGCTCCACCATCAGCTTCGTGCGGCCATAGGGGTTGATCGGCTGCTGCCGGTGCTGCTCGTCGATGGTGTCGCTCTGCGGCTCGCCGAAGATCGCCGCCGTGGAGGAAAAAATGAAGCGCTTCACCCCCGCCGCCACCATCGCGTCCAGCAGGTTCAGCGTGTTCACCACGTTGTTCTGGTAGTACTTCGCCGGCGCCACCACCGACTCGCCCACCTGGATGAACGACGCGAAATGCATCACCGCGTCAAACCGGCCCTCGGCCAGCAGCCGGTCGAGCAGCGCGCGGTCGGCGATGTCGCCCTGCACGAACGTGCCGTGCAACACCGCATCGGCGTGCCCGCCCGAGAGGTTGTCCAGCGTCGTCACCGCGCAGCCCGCCAGGCCCAGGTGCTTCACCATGTGCGAGCCGATGTAGCCCGCGCCACCCACCACCAGAATCTTCATGTTTGGCTTCTTTGGTTTCAATGTTGTCGAGTGTTGCCGCCGCCCAGACGCAAAAAAAGCCCCGAAGGGCTTTTTTTGTTTCCCGGCTGGGGATCAGCTGCGGCTGATCGGGCGGCGGGGAGGGGTGGGGGTCACGACCACGGCCGGGGTGCCGGGCTGGGTGGGGGTGATCACGGTGGCGCCGTTGCCCTTGCGGTTCTGGTTCACGTTGTACGCCAGTGCGGCCACGCCGCCGCCAGCCAGCAACAGGCCGTTGCCACCGGCGAAGACACCGCCACCAGCGCCGCCGCCTGCGCCGCGCGCAGCCACGTTTTGAGCGCAAGCCGCCTCGGTCACGGGCATCGATTGGCCGGGGGCCAGGATGGCGGTGCAACCGCTGGCGAACTGCACGGTCACCGAGCCGCTGCCGGAGGTGAGCAGCTGGCCGCCGGTGGGCAGGGGCATGCCGGGGGTGACGTTGACCAGCTGGTTGCCGGACGACATGGTCACCAGGCCGTTGACCGAGGTCACGGTGGCGCCGGCTTGGGCGAATGCAGAGCCAGCAACAGCTGTGATGGCCAAGGCGAGAGCGAGTTGTTTCATGGGAATACCTCCGAAGTTGTATTGATACTAAGTGGGGCTGTGTGACACGTCAACCCCGGGAACAGAAAAAACCAAATGTTTTCAAGGACTTGAAACCATTTGGCACACATCAAGGTAAAGAGCGCACCTTTGAGAACCATTTACCGAACGCAGATGGGCGTGATGCCTCTTTTTGGGGCAAACCGAAGTCCGTTGGCGACAGGTTTTCGAGCACCGCAATCGGGCGCTCGACCACCATGCGTTGCGCTTCTGCATCCCCGACCAGCCGCCGCACCACCTCCAGCCCCTCGCTCAGTCGCGGGCAGCGCCGGCCGGTGGAATGGGCGTCGGTCGCCAGGATGTGTGTGAAGCCGTCGCCCACAAAGCGCTCGCCCCATTGCTGCGCGCGCTTGCCAAAGGCCCCCGTCAGCGCCCCCGCCGTCACCTGCATCCACGCGCCCTGCGCCACCATGCGCTGGAACACCGGGTAATGGCTCTCCACCCAGGTCAGCCGCTCGGGGTGCGTGATGATGGGCGTGTAGCCCGAGGTGATCAGGTTGAACACCGAATCTTCCAGCCGCGGCGGCGGCGTGGTGTGCGAAGGCTCCAGCAGAAAGTAGCGTGAGCCGTTCAGTGTCGGCACCAGCCCGCTTTTCAGCCCGTCGATCAGGCCGGGCACCAGGTGCACGTCGGCGCCTGTCACCAGCTTCAGCGGGATGCCGTTGCCGACCAGCTCCGCCTGCAGGCGAAAGCGCGCGCACTCGATGCCCGGGCCGTCGTTCATGTACATGCCGGGGTAGATGTGCGGCGTGCAGGCCATCGTGTGGATGCCGTCGGCCACGGCGATGCGCGCCATCTCCAGTGACTCGTCCAGTGTCTTCGCCCCGTCGTCGATGCCGGGCAGGATGTGGCTGTGCAGATCGATCATGGCTGGCTGGTCCCTTGTGGTGCGGCTTCCTGCACCAAGGTGAAGCGGTCGAACAGCACCTCGCCGCGCAGGCCGGTCCGGGCTTCGTACGGGGCCTGGGTCTGTAGCGACAGCGCCACACCCAGCCCACATTCCGCCGGCACCTCCAGGCTCATGCCCGTTGTTTGCCAGGTGCGCCCGGTGGTTTTCAGGGCCGGCGTGCGCGCCAGCTCGCGCCGGTCGCCGTCGGCGCAGCTGAACACCCAGCTCAGGCCCTCGTTGCTGCGCAAGTCGCTCGACTGAAAATCACCCGCAAAACGGTAGTGTCCCGGCGGCAGCATCATGTGCTGGCGCACCAGCGGTGTCTTCATCGCCCGGCCGGTGAACGCCACGCGCAGCACCTGGCCGCGCTCGCGCCGCCCGGCCAGATCGATGCGTGCGCCCCCGCGGTGCGGATCGCGCTCGATCACCTCCCAGTCAAAACCCCCGGCCACGAAGTTCTGCTCGAAGTCGCCGTTGAACAGATAGCCCAGCGGTCGTTTCCACAGGCGCAGCCAGATCGCGTGCGCCTCCAGCCACAGGCCCTCGGTCTTGAGCTGGCGGATCACGTACAGCCCCAGCGGCGCTGACAAACCCGGCTCCTTCGCCGCCGCCAGAGCCACCAGCGGCATTGCGCTCCCCAGCGGCAGCTTCGCTCCCGGCATCGCCCGCAACACGCGGTCGAGCCAGCCCGCATCGGCGCCCACCGCGTCCACCAGCGCCTGCTGCAGTGTGGGCTGGGCGGGCGGCTGGGCCGCCAGCGCCACCAGCTCCGCCAGCACGCGCGTGGCATCGGCGTTGTGGTGGTGCTGCGAAAGCCGTGTCAGCTTGTCCAGCGCATCGGGCCAGCGTTGCGCGCGCAGCGCCTCGTTGGCCTGCAGCTGCAACACCGTCACATCCTGCGGCGCCGCCCGGCCGGCCGCCGCCAGCAGCGCCGGAGCGTCCAGCCCCGCGGCCGTCTCGGGCCGGTGCGCCAGCTCGGTCAGTTCCACCAGCGCCTGCGAATCGCCCGGGTTTGCCGCCAGCCGCTCCTGCAGCCGCGCCACGCGCTCCTGCGGCGTGCGGCCGTTGATCTCTTCGCACACCGGCAGGTTGGGCCACTCGTTCTTCCAGCACGACATCGTGATGTTCACGTCCCAGGCCTTCCAGCCCAGCCACAGCGCCGCCACCAGCAGCAGCGCAAACACGCCCATGCGCGCCGGCGTCCAGCCCGGCTTCGCGTCGGTCAGGGTCGCTGCCGTCATTGCAGTTTCTCCGCCACCAGGTGCGTCAGCACCGGTTGCCCGTCCTGCGGCTGGAAGAACGCGCGCAGATGCAGGTCGCGCACGCGCGCCTCGTTGTTCATATCTTGTGTGTGCAACACGATCACGCCATCCACCACCAGCTGCACCCCCTGCGTGCGCGAGCTGAAGCGCACATGGCCCAGCTGCGTCACGCGCAGGCCCGCCAGCAACTGGTTGAACCGGCCCACGAAGCGGCCCGTGTCCGGGTGGGCGCGAAAACCGCTGTCGATCCACTGCGCCATGTTCTCGCCGCGTCCGCTGGGCAGGCTGGCCACCAGGTTGGACAGCGCCGGCTGCACCTGCGCCAGCGTCGGCGCGGGGAGCGTCGCGCGCGATGCCGAAGGCGCCGCCGGTTCGGCGGGCAACGCAGCCGGGGCCGGTGCTGCCGCCCTCGGCGCCGGCGCCGGCACAGCCGCCGCCACCGTCATCGAAACCGGCATCGCCACCGGCGTCGGCGTCACCACCATCCGGGTGTCCATCGTCAGGCTCAGCGCGGCCTCGCTCGGGGCGCCGCTGGCGCTGCCCTCGGCCGCCTTCGCCGCCGCCAGCTCGCGGTTGGTCCGGGGGCGGCGCGGCTTCGGCTGCGGTGCCACGGGTTCCGGTTCCGCCACAGGCGCCGGAGCCGGCGCCGGCGCGGTGTCCACCTGCGCCTCGCTCGCGGCCCCGCCCACCAGCACCAGGCTGGTCTCGGCCTGCAGCGTCGGGTTGGCCACGCTGGGCAGCTTGCGCACCGCCAGCGAGCCGCTGTCGCCCGCGGGCCCGTTCAGCAACAGCGCCGTCGCCGCGCCCAGCGCGCCCAGCGAAGCCAGCGCGATCTTCACGCCGCGCGGCACCCGCGGGCCCGTGCGGTCCGCCGCCGCATCGGCGTCTTTCTTCGGGCGCAGCGTCAGCACGCGCGAGCGCGGTGTCGCCGGCTTCTTCTGCGCCACCTTCGCCGAAGCCGCCGCCGCACCCGCAGCAGCAGATGCCACCGGCTGCGCCGAAGCCTGTGCGGCGTTGTAGTCCGAGCGCCGCTCGAAGGACGACAACACGTCGTTCGCCTGGTTGATGCGCGTGGCCGCGTCCGCGGGCCAGGCCTCGCCGCTGCCGGCGGCAAAGTCCGGGTGCGTCAGGCGGATCATCAGCCGGTAGTGCTCGCGCAGCTCGTCGGCTTCGCAGCCCGGCGCCAGGCCGAGCAGGGTGTAGTGGTCCACGCCGGGGCGCAGCAGCACCGTTCGCACAAAAAAACGCGCCGCGCGCTTCAGCTCGTCGGTCTGCGCCGGCTCGTGCGCCAGATCGGCCAGCCCGTCCACCGAACGCCCCACCGCCAGCTGCAGCACCGCCAGCGTGTGCTCAAACAGCGGGCGCGGCTCGCGCAGCACCACCCGGTAGCGCCCGGGCGAGCGCTCGAAATCGAGCAGCGCGGGCAGCAGGCTGCTCCAGTCCGGCGAGGGCGGGGTCATGCTTCTGCGGTGGCCGTCGGGCCGAGCGTCGGCTCGGTGCGGGTGCTCGCCGCCAGCGGCGCCGGCTGCGTGCCCGGGGCGGGCTGCGGCGTGGCCGCGCGCGGCGTGTGCGCATCGCCGTAGCCGTAATACGACTCGTAGGCGTAGTCGCTGCTGTGCTCGTTGCGCGCGTGCGTCAGCACCACGCCCATCGGCGCGATGCCCGCGTTGCGCAGGCGGCGCATCGCGTCCTTGATGCTGTCTTTCTTGGTGCTGGAGGCCTTCACGGCAAACACCACGTGCTGGATCTGGTTGCCCAGCACCACCGCGTCCGCAATGCCCAGCAGCGGCGGCCCGTCGATCACCACCTGCGCAAAGCCCAGCTCCTGCGCCTTTTCCATCAGCATCGCCAGCTTCGGCCCCATGAGCAGCTCCACCGGATCGGGCGGCGTTGGTCCGGCCAGCAACACGCTCAGGTTCGGAATCACCGTCGGCTGGATCAGCATCTCGCTGCCGCGGTCGCCGCTCAGCAGGTTTGATAAACCGCGCTCGTTGGGCATGCGCAGCGCCTTGTGCACCGCGCTCTTGCGCATGTCGGCGTCGATCAGCAGCACGCGCTGGCCCAACTGCGCGAAGTTGATCGCCAGCGCGATCGCCGTGGTCGTCTTGCCCTCGCTCTTGCCGCAGCTCGTCACCATGAAGCGCTTGGGCGCGCCGTCGGCGGTTGAAAACTGCAGCGCCGTGCGCATGGAGCGGTAAGCCTCGGCAAAGCCGCTGCGCGGCTCGCGGTGCGCCAGCAGCGCGATCGACTCTTCGCTGCCCTTCTCCTGCTTCGTCATCGGAATCAGGCCCAGCAGCGGCAGACCCAGCGTGCCCTCGATCTCGTCGGCGTGTTTGATGGAGTCGTCCATCTGCTCGCGCAGCAGCGCCGCCACCATGCCCAGGAACATGCCGAGCACCAGACCCAGCCCCAGGTTGATCAGCGGCTTGGGCTTGGCCGGGAACAGCGGCGCCGAAGCTTCGTCCACGATGCTCACGTTGTTGGTCGTGATGCCCGCCGTCACGCTCACCTCTTTCAGCCGCTGCAAGAGGCTGTCGTACACCTGCCGGTTGGTCTCGAGCTCGCGCTGCAGCAGGTTCATGTCGACGCTGCGGTCTTGCACGCTGATCACCTCGCTGCGCGTGCTCGCCACCTTGGCCTTGAGCGCCTCTTCTTGCTGCTTGGCCGCTTCAAACTGCCCCTTGATGCTGGCCAGGATGGTGTCCACCTCGGCCTTGATGCGGCTGTTCAGCTCGCCAATCTGCGCGCGCGCCTGGACCATGGTCGGGAACTCGGGCTTGTAGGTGGCCAGGTTCTTGGCGTATTCGGCTTCGAGCTGGGCCTTCTGCTCCTTGTAGGCCTGGATCGCCAGGTTTTCCAGCGCCTGTGGGGCGCTGTCGGGGTTGCGCTTCACCTCGTTGTATTGCGATTCGGCCTTGATGCGGTCTTGCTGCGCCTTGCCCAGCGCGGCCGAAAAGTCCACAAAGGTCTGCGTGGTGGCGCTGCCCTTGTCGCCCAGGTTCAAGATTTCGTTTTTCTTGGCGTAGTCGTTGATCTGGCGCTCGCTCTCTTCGAGCTTGGCCTTGGTCTGCTTGATCTGGTCTTCCAGGAACTGCCGCGCGTACACCGAAGAGTCCACCTTGCGCTCGATGTTGCTCGCAATGAAGGCCTTGGCCATGGTGTTTGCAATGCGCGCGGCCAGCTCCGGGTCTGCGTTGAGCACCTTGATTTCGACCAGGCGCGAATTGCGGATCGGCTCCACCGTCACCGACTTCTCGAATGCCGCCACGGTCTGGGCTCGCCCAAGCACGCGCTCGTCTTCAGACGACGCCGTGAACAGCATCTTCAGGTTGTTGCCCAGCAGCGCCACAAAGCCTGGTTTCTCGGCCTCTGCATCGACTTCGCCCGGCAGGCGGCCCGCTTCGACCGCTGGGGCCTCGGGCAGCCCGGTCGGGCTCTCCGGTTTGTAGAGCCCCATCTCGTCGATCACGCGCTCGGCCAGGCTGCGGCTCTTGAGCAGCTCGATCTGCGTGCGCAGCTGCAGCTGGTCGGCAGTAGCGCCCTGGTCCACCTCGACCTCGGCGTTGAAGCCCACCACCTTCTGCGCCGTGCGGTCGATCTGCAGCAGCGCCGCGCTTTCGTACAACGGGGTCACGCGGAGGGTGTAGACCACGGCCGCCAGGGTGCACAGCGCCGTGGTGCCCAAGATGGTCCATTTGTGCTTCAGCAGCGTGCGCAAGATCGCCCTGAAATCGATCTGATCGTCGACCTGGGCGTCGGCCTCTTGCTGCTGCGCCAGCAGCTGGGTCTGCAGCGCGCCGCTCGGGCGCAGGGCCAGCGCGCCCGGGGGCTGAGGCTGCTGGGGAAAGGAAGGCAAGTTTTCGGGTGAAGACATGGGGTTGCCGCCGCGCTCAGCGGTTCGAGAAAGGGTTGATCGTGTCGACGATGTCACGGAACAGCGAGTCGCGCAGGGCGGCGCGGCTGGCGCTGCGCTGCACCACGATCACGTCGTCAGAGCTGATGGCCGGGTCTGCCACTTCGCCTGCGCGCACCTTGTCGAGGTCGTAAACAAACTGCTCGCGCGCGCTGCCCGCGCCGTTGCGAAACACCACGATCTGGTTGATGTTGGCGTAGGGTGCGTAGCCGCCGGACAGCGCCAGCGCGCGCAGCAGCGTGAGCTGCCCCGTGACGGGGTAAATGCCCGGCTTGGCCACCGCGCCTTCGATGGTGATGCGCTGCGTGGTGAACTCCTTGATGAAGAGCGAGACCTGCGGGTTCTGCAGGTATTTTTCTTCGTACCTGGCTGCGATCAGCTTCTCGGCGTCTTGCGCCGTCAGCCCGGCCACCGGCACCGGCCCGATGAGCGGCAGCGAAATCAGGCCCGAGGCGTTCACGCGCACGTCGCGTTTCATGTCGGGCACGCCGAACACGTCAAATTCAAGCAGATCGTTCGAAGACATGCGGTAGTCGGCGCCCACCGTGGCGAGCGAGTTGAGCGCAACGGGCTCGCCCGTGGCCGGGTCCACCGCCGTGGCCTGGCCCACCGGCCTGGGGCTCACGGGCGCAGAGCCCACGGGCGATTGAAGCGGGGCTTGCATGGGCGAGGCCTGCAGGGGCACCGTCTGCGCCTGTGCGGGCAGGGTCGCGGCGCTGGCCGCGCACCAGGCCAGTGCGAGCAAAGCGCCGCCCCAAGCCGGCCGTGTCAAAAAGAGGTTCATGGTCTGGGGCTCCCGGGAGCGCGTGTGGCGTTCAAACATAAGTCCTTGATTTTACTTTTTGCGGGTCATCGGCCGATGTAACGGGCTGTCTCAGGAACACACCCAGCAAGAAGGCGGCCAGCATGGCGTTGGCCGGTATGCGAAACGGGTAGTCCACCCAGGCGTGCAACAGCGTGGCCAGCAGGCCCAGCCCGCAGGCCACGGCCAGGCGGTCGGCGCTGCTCCATGTACCGCGCCCGGCGCTGAAAAGTTGCAGCGCCCGCCGGCCCATGAGCGCCAGCGCCAGCGCCATGGCGATCAGCCCGAGCGCGCCGGTCTCCATCAAGACCTGCAGGTAGTCGTTGTGGGCCAGGTCCAGCAGGTAGGCGCCCACCTCGGGCGACTGGAAGCGCGGGAACACCCAGGCGTAAGACCCGAGGCCCGAGCCCAGCGGCCAGAAGGCCAGCGCGCCCTGCCAGGTGGCTTCGCGCGTCAGCGCGCGCAGGGCATCGGCTTCTGCCAGGCGCTCGGCGTCAAAGCGCTCCACCCAGTCCAGCCCGCCCATGAAGAGCGCCACCGCCAGCAAACCCAGCGCCAGCGCGGGCAACCCCAGGCGACGCAGCCAGCCGCTGCGCCCGCCCGCCGCGCTGTCGTGCGCAGGCGCCAGCAGGGCCAGCGCCAGCAGGGCCACCAGCAGCGCCGTGGCAATGCCCGTGCGCGAGGTGCTGGCCAGTGCCGCGGCCAGCAGCGTCAACAGCGCGAGTGCGCCCCACCAGGAGCTGCGCCGCTCCCTGCCACTTCGTCGTTGGCGGCCAGCCGCGCCCCACAGGCCCAACACCGCCAGTGGCACCGCCATGGCCAGCAGATTGGCATAAGTGTTCTTGCTGGCGTAGGAGCCGATCACGGGCTCTGCGCCGTCCATCCCGAAGTAAAGCGCCTCAAACCCACCGAGCTGCAGCAGCCCCAGCGCCGCCTGCGCCACCGCCACCCAGAGCCACAGGCGCAGCAACGCCTGAATCTGCGCTGCGTTGCCGCTGAGCGCCACCAGAAAACACGCCACCACCGGCAGGCTGGCCAGCAGCGCGTGCGCCGTGGCCAGCGGCGTGGCGCTCAGAGCGTCCCCGCCCGTCCAAGGCCGGGCTCTTATACACATACAGGTGTGGAGAAGAGACAGCTTC
>NZ_VYGV01000004.1:41821-182156 GCF_013387465.1 Hydrogenophaga aromaticivorans
CCCACCGGACGTTTGGTAGCCCCTCTTCCGGAACCCTATCCTTGAATTGGAAATTAGTCTTCATAATTACCGCCTAGTCCCCCAACCCTTTCTCTTATACCCACCCGGGGGGGGGAAAGCCCTGGGCGCCGAGCGCCCGCCAGCCCCAGCCCAGCAACACCACCAGGGCCAGCGCCTCCAGCGCCATCAGCGCCACCGAGCGGTTGCCCCCGCGTAAAAGCGTGGCCAGCGCCACCAACAGCAGCGCCGCCACCCAGACCACCCCGCCCAAGCCTTCCTGCGGGTGGGGCCTGGTGCGGCGGCGAGGCGCGTTGAGAACGGCAGACGAAGTGTTCATGCGGAATGCACCAGATAAGGGGAAACAGGGGCCGCGCCGGGCGCACGCGCCTGCAGCCAGGCCACATAGGGCTTCACGTGTTCGTGCACCGTGTCCGCAGCCTGCGCCAGCGGCAGCCATTGCCAGTGCCCGTGTTGCTCGCCCACGGGCAAGCCCAGGGCGTTCACCTCGGCATCGCTCAGGTGGGCCGCGTAGGGCAGGTTCACGTAGTGCGTGGGCACGGTGGGGGAAAAAGCGGCATCGGGGTAAAAGTGGTCCCAGGCGCCCATGGGCTCGCCGCGCTGCGCCAGCGCGCCCGCCCGCTCATCCGCCAGACCCAGCTCTTCCGCCGCCACGCGCCGCAAGGCAGCCGCCAGAGGCTCCCCCTTGCGGATGCGCCCGCCGGGTGTGAACCAGGTGCCGCGCGCCGGTGCGTTCAGCCGCTGGCCCACCAGCAGTTCACCGGCCGGGTTGGTCAAAACCCAGTCCACCGACACCAGCGGCAGCGCCGCCACCGCCTGTTGAAACTGGGCCAGCGGCAACAGAACACCGGCCGTTGCCGTATCAGCTGGCGCGCGCCAGCGTTGCCAGACCAGATGCGCGCCGCCCGCAAGGGCAATGCCCACCGCGTCGGCCAGCCAGTCTTTCAAGCTGGCAGAGAACCCCGGCAAGAAATACTGGTGCACCTCCACCGCCGCGCCCAAACCCAAGGCGAGGGCGGCCAGCGCCCAAGGCTTCAAGCGCAAGGCCCAGGCCAGCGCCGAGTACACGCCCAGAAACACCAGCCCGTGAGCCAGCTTGTCCACATCGCTGTACCAGGCGCGCACCGGCTGCCACAGCGCCAGTGCATAGGCCACAGCCAGCAGCAAGGCAACACATGCGAGGCGGTGCAGCGCTGCTTGCTTCACGCAGCCTCCCCCCGCACCAAAGCCAGCAACTGCGCCTCGAACCGGCGCAGGATCACGTCCTGGCTCAGCTCGGCCTCGGCATAGCGGCGGCCGTTGGCGCCCAACTCGGCTCGTCGGGCCGGGTCTGTCGCCAGCGTGCGCAGCGCTTCGGCCATGGCCGCAGCGTTCTCCGGCGGCACCACCAGGCCACAGGCAGCGTTATGAGTCACCACACGGCCCAATTCAGTTTCAGGCATCGCAGTGGCCAGCACCGCCCGGCCGCTGGCCAGCATGCCCGTGAGTTTGGAGGGCATCACCAAGTCCGCCGCATCGGCCCGTTGGGGCAGCAGGTGCACATCGGCCAAGCCCAGCCAATCGTTCAGGCGCTCCAGCGGCTGCAGGTCCAAAAAGCGCACGTTGGGCAAACCGGCGCAGCGCGCCTGCAAATCAGCCCTGCCCGATCCATTGCCGCCAAATACGAACTGGATCCGCGGGTCGCTTTGCAACAGACGGGCAACGTCGGCCAGTATTTCCAGCCCCTGCTTGTTGCCCATGTTGCCGGAATACAGGGCCACGACCGCATCAGACGGCAGGCCCAGCTCGACGCGATAAGCGCTGGGCGCGGCCAGCGGCTTGATGCCGCTGATGTCCACCCAGTTGGGAAAGTGCACCACCCGTTTAGCCGACACGCCCTTGGACAAAGCCCGGTCCACCATGCGGCCCGAGATGGTGGACACACGGTCAAACCGCTGCATCAGCCAGCGCTCAGCACCGGCCACCCAGCGGCGCAGGGTGTTGCCTTTGATCAGGCCCAGATCAAACGCAGCATCTACCTCGAAGTCCTGAATGTGCAGCCAGCTTTTTGCGCCTCCCAAGGATGAAAAAGCTATCGCTGCAGGCGCACACATGAACGCGGGCTCGACCATCCACACCACATCGGGCCGCCACGCCGTTTGGCGCAGCATCACCGGCAAGCTGGTCAGTGCAAAGCTTGCCAGGTGCAGCAGCCGTTTCAGGGCACTGGGTTTGGCTGGCACGTACAACGGGCAACGCCACACCTGAACGCCTTGCCCGCGCTCTGTCTGCCAAGTGTTGACGAAATCATTGGTGATCTGCCATTCAGGGTAATACGGCGGGGCCGTGACTACCCGTACATCGTGCCCCGCAGCGGCCAGCCAGGTCGCCATATCGCCGGTGTATTTGCCGATGCCCGTTAGCTCCGGGGCGAAGTTAATTCCATAGAGCAGTAGCTTCATTCGTTCTGGTCAGTTGTTTGCGCGAACATCTCCGCACACAGCGCGTCTAGCCCTGCATTCAAAGGCGGACTTAATAAGAGTGATCGTTTACTATCAATTGAAAAATAAAAATCGATATAAAAGCGTCATTGCATGGCCTTGCTATAGTCAATGGATGACTAGAAAATTTGCTTATATGTGTGCAAGCACGCAGCGCTTAATCAATTATTTCTATCCAATTCCCGTAATGCCATATTGGGCCAATGTCGCCGCCTGCCCAGCATGCAAGAAATAAGTTGTAGAGCAAATTGCACAGCAGAGGTTTAAATTACTATTTAATTGATTCGGTGCAATCCAGCCTTCATTTATGTGATAGAAGTTAAGTGCTCATTGCTGAGCGGTCCGAGCTATTAACATGACGCTTCCGCCTGATTGCTAGCGGTCATGCGCTTAGCAAAACGGCGCCCAATGCTGTTGAAGGGTTGTTCAATTAATTTAAAAGTTGTCCTTGATGCGAAAATAATAACGGGAAAACTGAGTAGGACAATTATGTTTACGGTTGTTTGAGAGATATCAGAATATAGAAGTGTCGGAGCGCCAACTGCGATTGAAAAAATTGGTATATGAAGCAAATAAGTCGAATATGACCAAGAGCCGGCCCTGGCGACTCGATAGTTTAGAACAAATATCTGTGCCGCATGTTTCAAAAAGGGATTGCTAATATTTACAATATTCATTTCGCTAAGAATTAGCGTGAAGAAGATGCTCCAAATTGCTGCCTCGAGCGGTCCTGATATCGTGGCAACTAGCGCGCTAAGAATTATTAGCGATTCTGCACGAAAATCGTGCAGAAATACCTCTTCTAGAATTAATCTAGAAATAATTCCAATTAAAAAATAATGTATCGATAATGGCAAAAAAGATGCATACGCCCAAGTGCCGAATTGACCGGACTTGGCAAGTTGGTTAAGCGCGAGACAAATTATCACAAACGCGATCGAGATACCTGTGGAGCGACGCAGCATATAAAGGATGGCAGGCGCCACAAGATAAAACTGCCATTCGAGAGACAGACTCCAGGCGGGTGCAAGGAATGTAGACGAAGCAAACGGTATTAGTGTGTCTGGTATGAGGCCATGTAGCAGGGTCAGATGTAAACCGAAATGGGTCAAAAAGTTGAGTGATTCCTCATTTGCACGAGCCTCTCGCATTTCTACACCGAACACCCATGGATGGAAATACGCAGCCTGATAGAGGTCATGAATTGCTATTGCGAGCAAAAAGCATGCAAAGTAAATTGGAAAGATACGAAAAAAACGTCGTGTTAGGTAGGGCGCGTACGATTCCTTGGATGCTTGAATCAGGTGTGTAATTACGAAGCCGCTAACGATGATGAATACGTTCACCGCAATGTCGCCGCGCTCAATAAGTGCCACAATTGGTTTTGGTATATAGGACGACCAGCCACCAAGGTGTGATGCGTGCCCAATGACGACCCACCAAGCCATGTAGGCGCGCAAGCTCTCGATGGAGACAAAATTTCGCATATAAACCCTCGGTATTCCTAATTAATGTAGCAGATGATGTGCTTTTAAATCGCAAACCTTCTTCAGGTAAAAAAGCTGTTTCAGCTCTAGGGTATCCCTGGCTCACTTGATGCGACGCGGCTTGAACGTACAACACTATTTCCTGCTAACCGGCTGATCGCAAGAGTTAAAAATAGGTAAGTGTTAAAGCGGGGTGAGTAAAACGCCGCCTCGGTTACGCTAAGAATAAAAAATAGGAAAATGGTAGGCCAACGAATTGGGCCAATGAGAAATCTCACATAGATTGAAGTTGATACGAGGTAATACGTTGTGCCGATAACGCCGAGATAGATCGCTAATGCAGATGGCAGATTCTGAATTTGGAAACGCCACTCGTAAAATACTGAGCTGGCCGGAATGTCTAAACTGAGATAGGTCTCCGTTAAAGGTGTAAAAGCCAGGTCGATCGAACCGATACCAACACCGAAAAGAGGATTTTTCGCCAATACGGCTAAAGCCGCATAAAGTGAACCGTAGGTGCGGTAAATCACGCTGTAGTCGTCGCCAGAGCTGATTGTTTGCAACCGGGTCTCGAACAATGTTTGAAGCAGTGTATATCCCAAAGCCATTGCGGGAAGCGCAACTACCATACCAATAATAAGTGCATTGACGCGTGTGCCAGAACGACTTTTTGAGCTCTCAAAAATGGCAAGAAGGCCAACAAATACCAGTGAAAAAACCGGAATTGGGCTGCGAGCCACTAGGACGCCGAGAACCCCGAACACAAGTGCAAGTGCATATCGCCTGCGATCTTCAGAAAGCCATGCAAACGCGCAAACGAGAAAGCAATATGCCAGTGCAAAATAGGAGGTTTCAGCAGTGAAAAATTTTGGTCGGCGAAATCCAAAGCCTATACCGACATCGCGATTATTAACAATGTCAATATAATCACCAAGCGAATAGAAATACGCCATCAAGGAATCCATGACAGAAGACAATCCAGTCGTGATTTCGATCGTCCCACCTATCAAAAGAAAAATAATTGCGAACTTGCTGAACCTCGCGATCTGCTTTCTCTCAAATGATGTGATTGTCCAATAGAGGGTAAGGCCTATGACGATGCTATATACATACTGAAAGAACGCGAGCAGCCTGGTTCCAAAGAAGGAAGAAGGTTCCGGCGCCATGTTTGAAAGTAGAAAGACTCCTACCGCGATTCCAAATGCTGCAAGAAATTGCCGTCTGCCAAGGCGGGGCAGGAAGATAAAAACCCCTATTAGCGCGAAAGGGAGCGCAGAGACCATCGGGAATGGTCCATATGGGATATTGACGTAGCATCCGATCAAAAAAAATATAGCAAAGATTGAAAATATAAGACGAGGCTTTTTCCGAATGATGCGGCGTTCAGGCGGCGTCAAATGCCTCATTTTCTGAGTATCTTCTACCTCACGACTAAGTAGTATGTAAGTCATGGTTCAAATTCCGACGGCGATGAGTGAAACCATGACTGTATATCCTTGTGGTGCCGGAGTGAATACTGGTAGCGAAAGCGAAAGAAGACCGCCTGTGGTCAAAATGAGTGGTAGTTCCTGGGACCTGAGCGCTTTCGGAAGAATGATGATTTTGCCTAAATCGAAAATCTGACCAAGGTCCTTGCGACCAGAGAGGATTGGCTTACCGTCACTATATAAGACGAACCCTCGAAGGATGTCGTCACTTATGCCCTCCGCGAAAATTCCTACCGCAACGATTCCAGCTCGCTGGCGGACAAATTTTCTGGAAAAGACCGGTTTTCCATTCCCTTCGAAGAAGAAATCGTAGCTATCGGCTTCTGTGAAGCGCACTGTTGATTCCGACGCAATACGCGCTAATGTCAAGGCCGGATCGAAAAGTGGGGCAATGAAGCCCACAGTTATGTGACCGCCTTGAGCGTCTGCGACTGCGACAGTGTTGTGCATGAGCTCATAGCGCATAGCTGATGGCGCTCGCCAAGGCATGTCAGTGAACCCGTCGATTTTCACCCTGGCGCCGTTCATTGCCCGTACCAAAGCAGAAGCGGCACCGCCACCAGCAGCCAGTTCCATGGACTGGATGGACAGGGCCAAAAGCTGAATGTTTGTGTGCCTGCCAGATGCAACGATATATGCACCGTTCGATCCGAGCCCAACGTGTTCGAAGCGAATACCCTGAACAACAAAGTTGGAGCAGCTTTCCAATAGAAGTTGGCATCCGGTACCTCTATTGAACTCAATCGATGTTAAAACAGCTGTGTCTGCACTTTCGATAATAATTGCAGGTTCTGAAAGATGATCGCAGCGGGCGTAGAATTCCTCGATCCGGTTGTTTGGTTGACCTGACTTGCCAAAAGTCCTCAAAAAAATGGCGGCCCCGCTATGGGCTTGACTCATGTGAATGCGACGGAAAGCGGCGCCCCAGATCGGACAAAGCAGCGTCTTGTGGCCATTATCACTTTGACCAAAACCTCGAAATCCATTGACAAGAATGCAATTGCTAATTTCGAAGTTCCAGTGTCCTGCGCCGCCTGGTCGGTTCGTTGCGAATCGCACAGCGTAGGCATTACGGTTGGCAGGTGTCTGATTTCGTTGCCATAAAAAACGAAAACCTGATATCGTCCAGTGATGAGTGTTTTCGCCGGAAAACAGGAAGATGCTCTTGTTGTCGCTTAGTTGAACGAGTTCGGTCATACACAGACCGACGAGCGAAAATTTTTCCGCATCGGCGGGAACGATTATTTCGTCACTAATGGAATAGCGAGCACCCCGAAATTCCAACCGACGCTTGGTAAGCGCTGCTACGGTAACCGATCGCTGAATTGGGAAGTAGTCGTCATGAATATCGCCTAGTGCACCGAACATTTCCGGTAATAACACGTTTTCATCAATTTCGAAGATTGAGTCGCTCGCATCAGTAATGTAGCCAGGATGTTGTGGTTGTTTCGAAACCCTGATCCACACTGCAGCGCCACCGTCATGCGGAGCAGTGAAGCCACTTGTGGAAATACGTTTCAAAGACTTAGGAACCGTGGACTTCAGAACTTCCTCCGTCGTCAAATAGACTGATTCAGTCTGCACTTCGGCACTCGCTACGACTGCGTGAGAACCTATTGCTCCTACAAGGGGCAACATGGTTAACGTTTGCCTCCGATTTATGTGCATTTCCCGCAGCATGTCATTTGGTGTGTTCAATGAATTCATTCGCCAAAATTCTCTTCAGATTGGATCGAAGAGACAGCAGATGTAGTTCACATGCTAGTGGATAAAAACCTCAGGCTCAAGGCGCGATGAGATAGCAACACGACAGTCATCAGCCAAATATCCGCAAGCGATCATCATGACCGGAAATAGTCCGTTGTCCAGGTTCAGAGCTTTGGCAACCTTTATTGCCATATGATGAGATACACACATATTGAGGCAACACGAGCCAATATTGCGAGCACTAAGTGCATTGACAAGCGCGCCCGAAAATATGCCAGTATCCACAAAAGGTTCGAAGATCTCATACTCGTTGAGAAATCCGCGAACGTCAGCAAGCACCACGATCATGTTAGCGATGGTGTCATCGAAACCCTTATTTCCATTTTGTAAGTCCAACATGCTCCGCACTTTCCGCGGATCTTGTACCAACGCTATAGCCCATGATTGCCGGTTGCAAACAGAAGGGCTATGGTTTGCCACTCGTACGGCTTCGATTATCACTTCCGAGGGAACTATGTCTTGGCGAAAATTGCGCACCGAGCGTCTTCCCGTGACCATAGAGTCGTACAGTTGTGTTGCTTCCTTAGAGTGATCGGTTTGATAGTTGATTGTGCCGGATTTACAGTCAATGGGCTTCTCGAGTGCATTAACAATTTTGGTCAGTGAGCGAATATCATCGTTTATGTGATTGTTCCTCGTGTGCCAACCAATATATTCATCCAACACCCCAACAGCTATCGAACGCGGTGCACCATTAGTCCCCGCCGCATGGCTTCGCTCTATCTCGCTCAGCAGCTTCTCTCGTTTAGCTGCACCGAAGTATGGACGAATTTCGCGAAAGCTTAGCCCCTTTTCAATGGTGTGGGCTTCTTTAAGAATCCACGCCCTGCTGTGCTTTGCGACATATCCTTTCGAAAGCGTCGCTGAATATTTAAGGTAATAAAATAGCCACCGGGTTGAGCGAATAACGGCTAGCGCTAATCTGGTCGCTCGGTTCGTGCGCACGAAATTTATCACTTAAACCTCCTGAAGATCAACGATGATGTCTGAATATCATCAAGTAAGTATGAATTAAATTTTGGCATATAACTGATCCTTGTCTTTATGCTGGCTGAACTTGTGTTCCATGTGCTAGAAAAAACACATTGGAAGAATTGTCGAAACGATCAATCGCGTAACCCACATCACTGCAGAGCCCTTCTTTCCATAAAATTCCGCGTATAGTGGAATGACAATGCAGCCACGCAACCAAATTAAGCTTGATAGAATCCAGACTAAGTTAATCATCGATAAGGACGAATTAAGAAATGCCACAGCGATAATGCTGGCTGATGCAAGCGCGATTTGAGTGCTGCCAAGGAAACCCGTACGGGCAAGCGCGATCATGCGCACTGAGTATATTTGTTGAATCGCTGATCCCAGAACGCCTAGAACGAGTGGTGGCATGAAGGTTGCCGCAGCTGCGAAATTCGGGAACGCGAAGCGAATAATCGGAGGCAGTAATAGGATTGCCCCCGCAAGGATCAGGTAGATTGTGATCTCAATGGCGACGGCTTGCTTGATGTTTCCTATTCCGGGAACATTAACAGAGGCAATGCTATTGTGAAGCCGTTCAAGGGGCTGAACTGCTGTGAGTATGATTTGTCGAATTATGGCTAATGTTGAAAACGCTAGACCATAGTTGGCAATATCGACTCGGTTGTATTGAGTGTGGTTGTAGAGAAAGAACTCCACACCTTGATATACAACGACAGATCCAAGAGAAATCTGAGATAGCGTGAGGTACCGGCCGAAGTTGAACTGAAACCGGCCTGAGGTCCAGTTGGCAAACTGGTATGATTTTCTATCAGATAGCCTCGATGCAATGGCCAAGACTGCAACGATATTTAGAAAATTCAGTGCAATTGTTCCAAGGAAGAAGCTGTTTTGACTGGAGATCAATGCAAAAGAAAAGGCGGATATATAGGGGATTGCGCCACCAAAATTGTTGAGAACAATTGAGGTGAAATAATTTCCTCGAAATTCGAGGATGCTCGTGGTGATAGTTCTTGCAAGAACCAAGAGGAGCGCAAACATGAGCGCTACAGTGTTGAGCCAAGTGACAGTTGCACCAGATCTGTTGATTGACAGAATAATTCCGATGAGCAGCAAGGCTCCAGTTACTAGTTGCACTATTGCCAGAGAGTTCATCTCACCACGGATATCTGTTGATGGTGGTTCTGAGAACAGAATGGAACGGAGATAGTTTTGGTTGGCTGGTGCAAATGCCGTTACAAGAGCAAAGGGTACGAAATAATGCTGGCGCAAAAAAGCGACTTGATCCGGTGAGAGAAATCGGAAGATTGCAATAGACAATAGTGCCAAGCCAACTGATGCACCCGTTTGAGCTATTGCCGATAATAGATTTTTGCGCATCCCACTACATTTCTACCATGCAAGCCTTGGGGCTTATGATGGACTGTTGTTCAATAGACTGTTAATTGCTTCGCAATAGTGCCCGGCTAGATATGCACTTTGTGGTGGAGGCATTGCCTTTGTTAGCTCGGCGTAGCGAGCACCATTCTCGGCTGCCAACCCTCGAATGGTGGTGATCACGTCCTCAACCGCAAGCTGGCAGGTGACACCTATGCCACGCTCATGGACAATATCACCAACATATACGCCCCTATTCGTTAAAGCCAGCTTTCCGAAGGCCACAGCGTTATAGATCCGATTGGTAAGAAGCCAGCGCTCATTGTCATTAGCTTCTGGATCAACGAACGCCCAGCTCAAATGAGCCTTGGCATAAATTTCTGCTAAATCCTCTTGCTTGAAGCGCCCGTGAAAATGAATCCAAGGGCTTCCAAAAATCAACTGCTTAAATGTTGCAGGTGGAATAGTCCTGTCTGGATAGCCGTGGAGATGAAATACGACCTCGCCCCGCATTTGCTCGGCAACTTCTCGGAGCACGTTAAGAATCGCTAGTGAGCGAAAAATACCTGAATAGACGATGACGAAGGGCGGGAGTTCCGGTGCCGGTGGCAGTGTGCTAGATGGTGCGCCAGGCAGATAATTCTCGATTACCTTCACTCGGTCACGTGCAATATTGCCACGATAATAATTTGTGTAAAAAGCCTCGGAAGTGAGCAGTAATAGATCAGATCGCTTTAGTAGCATCCATTCGACTTTCTGCAGCAGGCGCGCCCCCCATCCGCCAGACAAAACACGAGGATTTAGATCTGTGATATCCCAAATCAACCGGACATTGGGCTTTAGCAGTGCCGCAAATGTGACCAGAAAGCAAGCGTCGAGTCCCCAGGCCCAAAGGACGGTTGCGTCCGTTCGCAGCAGAGCCAGCATCAGTCTTGGGAACTTCAGGGAGAAGATCCGTTGGGTGATCGTCTCGACGACCTTATCTGTCGCGCTGTCATACATTTCTAAATCGAAGCTACCACCTACACAATCGGCTATACGGTTGAGTGAGGAGGAGTGTCTCGGCGCGAAAGAAATGAACAAAACCTTGTGCCTAGTCATAGCCCTTCAGCTCTGATTGGTGTAAAGGAAGGATTGCGCAGTGTAGACAGAATGTCAACCCAAAAGGCCGACATAGGCTGCCTCCAATTTTCGCCCCGTTGCCTGTTTGCTGAACTGACCAGCGACATGAAGATGAGCATCGATATTGGGCAGAGGTTGGGCGAGAGATTCACTGATTGCATCTCCCAGCGCCTCGCTGTCGCGCGGATCGAAAAAAATTGCTTGTGAACCTAAATAGTCCCGGGTACCGCCCGCTGACGTAATTGCTAGATTTGCTCCGCAATAGCCGGCATCCAACGCAACCAGTCCAACGCCTTCATAGAGACTCGGTAGGCAAAATACAGAGCAACTCAACAATTCCTCCATGAGTTCTTCATCAGAAATCCGGCCGAGATAGGCAATATTCGGATGCTCCTCCACAATTTTCATAAGCCAAGCAGCGAAGTCCGGGTCCGATAGAGAACCTGCAAGCCTGAGATTGAAATCGCGTTTAATTGCCACTTCAATTAATAGTCGAACATTTTTGCGCTGCTGTGCAAGATGACTGACATGAAATACTGTTGGTTTCCGGTGCTTTGAAGAAAGCATTGAAACATCAATGTTCCAATCTTTACTGACACTGATCGGAACATTGACAATTTTCTCAGTCGGAACCCCAACAGCTTCAAGTGATCGGCGCTCGAGATTCGAGCGGCTGAGGAAGAGATCGAAGGTCTGCCCGTACTTTCGGAGAAGGCGCTGGTTTTGATGCAACCGTAGCCTCTCGAACGGAATCTTTGAGACAAACGTTGCAAGCTTGCCGTAGGGCCTTGGGGGGTCGATGATCGGTGAGTAGACAGTATGGATTTTCTGCTGTGCTAGTTCATCAACGAGACTGTCGCACCAAGAACCATGCTGAAAGAGATGCACTAGGTCGAAGGATTTCCAATCAATTGACTGATCGGCACGAACAAATTCAACTTTATGTCCCAGTCTTGATAGGGACTCCGCCCAGCACTTTGCCTGCACTACAACGCCGCTGAAGACGTTGGTGTAGTAGCAGTACGAACTGAGAATGTAGGCAATCTTCACAATAATATTCCTGACATAACGTTCCAGATCGACGAGGTGGCGAGCTGTGGCGAGAGGTCGACTGAAATTCCATCAGGATGGGCTTCACCAAGGTGTTCGATCGCCCTAATAAGCAACCTAATATCTTCAATGGTAATCGCATCTGCTGAAGTCGATGCGTAGGCGCTGGCCGCCTTTGCATATGGGGTCTCGGTTACCAACCATTTCAACATGGTCTTGGCTTTTTTGCTGTACTCAAGGAAATAGACTGGCTTGCCGAGGGTCACTGCGTTTAGGCAGCAATGCATGCGTGCGGCGATTACGAAATCGACTTCGGAAATTTCAATTGCTATCTTTTTGAACCCGAGCGCGTCGTCGCAGAGCTTGACAGCCTTTTGTTGAATTGGTTCGAGTCTGTTGTAGATATTACGAAGAATAAAGCGATCGTCCAGATTATTGTCGCCGTCGGTCGAGTAGACGTGTGGAATAAAGCTGAACAAATAACCATCGTTGATGAGATCGGAAACGATTTTGGTGTACTTTTCGATCAGATCTGGACCAAACTTTTTCACTGTTAACGGTGAAAGATTTAATCCAATTCGCTGAACCTTGTTTGCTCGTACAACGCATGATGGGCGCAAAGAATACATCGGGTCAGGAAAGACCAGTGTTGGCGAATTAATGTTTTGATCGATGAGGTAGGAACTTGTTGAATCATCGCGAACTGCGATTAATTTGAAGCGATTGAGGTGAGCGATTAGGCGATTTCTTTGGACCCCCGAAAGTAGCTCAAAATTTTCCATGTTTGCACCGAACATTATGCTCGGAATGCCGCGCCTAGAAGCGAAGGATTCGTAGCCCATCCAGTCATCTGGGAGCATTCCGTCAAATATGGTGTAGATGTCGCCACCCACCGAGACAAATAGGTCAGCCTTTTCGAAGGCGGCTGAGCTGAAGCGTGGGGACCAATATTTGTCGAAACGTCTTGTCTGTCGGAGAAGGGCTCGAAAATATCGTTTCCATGAGAGCATCGGCACAACCTCGATTTGAGGCAAGTCCTTCAATATTTGCCTATCTCGGTTTGAATCGTAACTAGGGACGATGAAGCGTAAATCGTAGTCTGAAAGGGCATTTTCAAGAAATTTGATTGTCCCTCGTATAATTATCTCGCAACCAACATTGGATAATTGGAGGTACGAAAATATAATGGTCTTTGTTGATTTTTTCATGCTGGACTCGGCGAGATTTGTGCCATTTGATATCTCGTATAGCTCTTGCTTTGGATGTTCTGGGTGGCAGCAGGCTTATTTACTATTAAGAATAGCTTTCTGCTGGCAACCCTTTGTGTGGGAGTGGACGTTCTTTGCGGACTGTCGCTGGACATCCGGCGGCAATTACCCCGGATGGAATGTCTGATAGCACCGTGCTGCGCGCAGCGATAATCGCACCCCGTCCAATTGTTACGCCTGGATATACGAAGCAATCCGTAGCGACCCAAGCTTCCGCCTCTATGACGATAGGCGTAGCTGTAAGTGGGAATGTTATGTTGGCGATATCGTGCGAGCCAGTACAGATGTAACACCTTTGTGAAATTACTGCATGGTCGCCAATCTTGATTTCTCCGAGGCTATATAGGGCGGTGTTGTCTCCTATCCAGCAATGTTCTCCGAGTTCCACCTTCCATGGGTAAGTCACGCGGGCGGTCGGCCGGATTATCGCGCCTTTCCCGACCTTTGCGCCGAACAACCGCAGTAGCCATCGTCGCCAGAGATAGAAAGGCTGGGGGGACAATCCAAACGCCGTTGCTTGGACGATCTGCCAGGCCAGCACTATGAGTCCAGATCTTCCACGGAAATCTTCCGCAATGCTAAATCTGGATAAGTCCTGATAAAGCGGCTTTTCAGACACCCTTCTCTCCATCTGTAGTCTGGATAGACGCATTTTCGATAAGCGAGGGGATCTTCCTCCACTCACTATGCCTCTTAATCCAATGATCTGTGGGGCGCTTGGAATCAACGGATGCCATGGTATCAATCGTTCTGATATCAAAGTGTTAAGTGGCTGAGGCGGCCATTTTTTGCGAAATAGCTCTGTGAGGTAAGAAACCTCTTCCTAATAAAGTCATTAATTGGTCTAACCTCGGATGGCTCTTTGCATCTCTGGTATTCACGCGGGTTCGTATGAGGTATTTGGCTTCAGATCTCTAAGCCGATGGAGATGTGGTACCCGTGGGTTTTGAGTAACGCGTGGCGCTTTGCTTCGCCCAGATCGCTAACGACCATCTCTGTGACCATCTCTTGCAGTGCGATCTGCGGCACCCAACCCAGTTTCGTCTTGGCTTTGGAAGGATCGCCGAGCAAGGTTTCCACTTCCGCAGGGCGGAAGTAGCGCGGGTCGATTTGAACAAGGACGTCACCAGGTTTCACCGCTGGCGCTTTGTCGCCATCCACTGTTCGCACGACGGCCTTCTCGTCAATCCCGGTGCCCTCAAAGGCCAGAGTGATGCCCAGTTCTTTGGCGGCCATGTCGATGAACTGGCGCACGCTGTATTGCACGCCGGTGGCAATGACGAAGTCTTCGGGCTTGTCCTGCTGCAACATCATCCACTGCATGCGCACGTAGTCTTTGGCGTGGCCCCAGTCGCGCAGGGAGTCCAGGTTACCCATGTACAGGCAGCTTTCAAGGCCCTGGGCGATGTTGGCCAAGCCGCGCGTGATCTTGCGCGTGACGAAGGTTTCGCCGCGGCGTGGGCTTTCGTGGTTGAACAGGATGCCGTTGCAGGCGTACATGCCGTAGGCCTCGCGGTAGTTCACCACGATCCAGTAGGCGTAGAGCTTGGCCACGGCGTAGGGGCTGCGCGGGTAGAAGGGTGTGGTTTCCTTCTGGGGGATTTCCTGCACCAGGCCATACAGCTCGGATGTAGATGCCTGGTAGAAGCGGGTCTTCTTCTCCAGCCCGAGGATGCGGATGGCTTCGAGCAGGCGCAGCGTGCCCAGGCCGTCCACGTCGGCGGTGTATTCGGGGCTTTCGAAGCTGACGGCCACATGGCTCTGCGCGCCCAGGTTGTAGATCTCGTCGGGCTGGGTGTCCTGCACGATGCGGATCAGGTTGGTGCTGTCGCTGAGGTCGCCGTAGTGCAGGTGAAAGCGGGCGTTGTCAATGTGTGGGTCTTGGTAGATGTGGTCCACGCGCTGGGTGTTGAACTGGCTGCTGCGGCGCTTGATGCCGTGCACGATGTAGCCCTTTTCCAGCAGCAGCTCGGCGAGGTAAGAGCCGTCTTGGCCGGTGACGCCGGTGATGAGGGCGACTTTGGGTTTGGCTGCGGCGTTGGGGTTGGTGGTCATTGAGCGGTCTTATTCAGGAAATCTTGGTAAGCCAGGGCCAGGCCGGTGGGCAGGTCGACTTTCGCTTGCCAGCCCAGGCTGTGCAGGCGGCTGCTGTCCATGAGCTTGCGGGGGGTGCCGTCGGGTTTGCTGGCGTCAAACGTGATCTGGCCGGTGTAGCCGGTGACGCGGGCGATGCTGTGGGCGAGCTCGGCGATGGTCATGTCAGACCCGTAGCCCACGTTGATGTGGCTGAGCATGGGCTGGGTGTGTTGCTCGTAGCTGGCCTTGGGCAGGTTCATCACGTGCACGCTGGCGGCGGCCATGTCGTCCACATACAGAAACTCGCGCATGGGCGTGCCGCTGCCCCAGATGGCCACCTCGGGCGCGCCAGACACCTTGGCTTCGTGGAACCGGCGGATCAGCGCGGGGATGACGTGGCTGTTTTCGGGGTGGTAGTTGTCGCCCGGGCCATAGAGGTTGGTGGGCATGACGCTGCGGTAGTCCACGCCGTGGCTGGCGCCAAACTGGCGGTTGTAGCTTTCGCAGAGCTTGATGCCGGCGATCTTGGCCACGGCGTAGGGCTCGTTGGTGGCTTCGAGCGGGCCGGTGAGCAGGGCTTGCTCGCTCATGGGCTGCGGGGCGAGCTTGGGGTAGATGCAGCTGGAGCCGAGGAACAGCAGCTTTTGCACGCCGTTACGAAAAGCGGCTTCGATCACGTTGGCCTCGATCATGAGGTTCTGGTAGATGAAGTCGGCGGGGTAGACGTTGTTGGCGTGGATACCGCCCACCTTGGCCGCGGCCAGATACACCTGTTGCGGCTTGACTTGCGCGAAGAAGGCGCGCACGGCGGCCTGGTCGGTGAGGTCGAGTTCGGCGTGGGTGCGGGTGACGATGTGGCTGGCGGGGTGGCCGGCGGCGAGCAGCTGGCGCACGATGGCCGAGCCGACCATGCCGCGGTGGCCCGCAACGTAAATGGTTTCTGGCTGGTTCATGGGGTGGGAACGGGGTGGGGGGTGACGCGGCCGTAGGTGTCTTCCAGGCGGACGATGTCGTCTTCGCCGAGGTAGCTGCCCGACTGCACTTCGATCATTTCCAGCTCCAGCCGGCCGGGGTTGCGCAGGCGGTGCACCTCGCCGATGGGGATGTAGGTGGACTGGTTTTCAGACAACAGGAAGGTCTCGCTGCCGCGGGTGACTTCGGCCGTGCCTTTGACGACGATCCAGTGTTCGGCGCGGTGGTGGTGCTTTTGCAGGCTGAGGCTGGCGCCGGGCTTGACCCCTATGCGCTTGACCTGAAAGCGTTCGCCGAGGTCGATGCTGTCGTACCAGCCCCAGGGGCGGGCGACCTTGCGGTGGATCACGGCCTGGGCGCACTGCTGGCTCTCCAGCTGGGCCACCACGTCTTTGACCTGTTCGGCGCAGTCGCGGTGGGCCACGAGCAGGGCGTCGGGGGTGTCGATGATGAGCAGGTTTTTGGTGCCGAGCGCGACCACGGGGCGGTGGGGCGCGTGGATGTAGGTGTCGTGCGAGAGGTGGGCGTGGCCCTGGCCCTCGATGCGGTTGCTCTGGGCGTCGGCGGGCGTGAGCTCGGCAACGGCGTTCCAGCTGCCGACGTCGCTCCAGGCGCCGGTGTAGGGCACCACGGCCACGTTGGCATGGTGTTCCATGACGGCGTAGTCGATGCTTTGCGAGCGGCAGGCGGCGAAGGCGCCGGGCAGCGGCGTGACGTATTGGGGGCCGGTGGCCTCGGTCGAAGCGAGCGGCGCGGGCAGGGCTTCGCGGCAGCTGGCCAGGATGTCGGGCGCGTGTTGCTGCAGGGCTCGCAGCAGGGTGCTGGCACGGCACAGGAAGATGCCCGCGTTCCACAAGACTTCGCCGCTCAGCAGCAGCTGCAGGGCGTGGTCGGCGCCGGGCTTTTCAATGAAGCGCTCGACTTGCTGGGCGCCGTCGGCGCGGCGGGCGCCGTGCTGGATGTAGCCGTAGGCCGTGCTCGGGGAGCTGGGCACGATGCCGAATGTGACGATGGCGCCGCCCTCGGCCGCGGGAACACCTTGTTCGACCGTGCGGGCAAAGGCCGCGGCGTCGGGGATGTGGTGATCAGACGGGCAGAAGAGCAGCAGGGCCTCGGGCTGGCCGTTCTGCTCCGCCAGCAGGGCGGCGAGCGCCATGGCGGCGGCGGTGTTGCGCGCCACGGGCTCCAGGATCACCTGGGCCGAACCGGGCACGGTTTGCAACGCGTCGGCCACCATGAAGCGGTGGGCTTCGGCGGTGACGACCATGA
Source organism: Hydrogenophaga aromaticivorans (assembly GCF_013387465.1). Classification (GTDB taxonomy): domain Bacteria; phylum Pseudomonadota; class Gammaproteobacteria; order Burkholderiales; family Burkholderiaceae_C; genus Hydrogenophaga; species Hydrogenophaga aromaticivorans. The sequence continues at coordinate 59,170 of NZ_VYGV01000004.1, forward strand.
GGCCGGGGCCGAGCGGGCGCACGCGTTCGAGCGTGAGCTGGAGCAGGCTCTTGCCGTTGATCAGGGGCACGAACTGCTTGGGGAAGCTCTTGCGGCTGAGGGGCCAGAGGCGGGTGCCGGAGCCTCCGCAGAGGACGACGGGGGTGATTATGTTGCGGTGCAGCATGAGATAACTATAGACGGGTCCGCCCGCAATGTCTGTAAGGCATGCGGGCGGCGTTGGGGAAAAGCTCGGGGTGGAATCAGCAGGCGCCTTCTTGTTTGAACACCACGCCCACGGTGCGCAGCATGATCACGAGGTCGTACCAGAGGGACCAGTTGCGCACATACCAGAGGTCCATGTCGATGCGGTGCTGGAAGGTGCTGCTGCTGCGGCCGCTGATCTGCCAGAGGCCGGTGATGCCGGGGCGGGCTTTGCCGTAGGCGGCGATGCTTTTGCCGTATTCGCCCAGCTCGCGGGCGAGCAGCGGGCGCGGGCCGACCAGGCTCATGTCGCCCTTCAAGACGTTGATGAGCTGGGGCAGCTCGTCGATGCTGGTGCGGCGGATGAGGCGGCCGATGGGGGTGATGCGCGGGTCGTTGGCGAGCTTGAAGTTGCTGGCCAGGTATTGCACGTAGAGCGTTTCGTTTTCGGTTTTCCAGCGCTCCAGGGCGCCGTCGGCGTCCATCACCATGCTGCGGAATTTGATGAAGTCGAACAGCTCGCCATCCACGCCCACGCGCTTCTGCACGAAGAACACGGGGCCGGCGTCGTCGCGTTTGATGCGCCAGGCGACCCAGGCAAACAGCGGCGCGAGCAAGACGAGCAAGGCGGCGGCGCCGGCGATGTCGAGCCCGCGCTTCAGGATCTGCGGGCCGCGGCGGTTGAGGTTGTTGCGGGCGCGCAGGAGCAAGACTTCGTGGCTGAAGAAGTGCGAGACCTCCATGCCGTAGATCGGCAGGCCGCCGATGGCGGGCACCATGACGAGGTCGTCGCGGGTGAGCATGAGCTCTTGCGAGAGTTCGCGCAGCCAGTTGTTGTCGCGGATGCCGAGCACGCCAACCAGCTGGTAAGGCCCGGGCTTGGCGAGGAACTCGCGCACGGCGGGGGTGAGCGCGGTGGGGGCGAAAACCCCTTCTTTGCCGAGCGAGACGAGGCGTTCGCCGGGGTTGGGGCTGACCACGGCCACGGGCTTGTAGCCCAGCAGGGGTTCGCTGGCGAGGGCGGCGGCGGCTTTTTCAACGTCGTCGGGGTGGCCGATCAACACGTAAGGCTGGGTGAGCAGGCCGGCGCGCAGCAGGTGGGAGCGGATGGCCAGTCGGGCCAGCGGCAGGAAGATGAGCACCAGGCCCCAGGTGACGCCGGTCCAGAGGCGCGAGAGCGGCCACTTGGCGAGGTACATGACCATGGCGTCGAGCAGCGCGGCGACCACGATGACGCGGATCATCTGGCGCGCTTCGTCCCACCAGGGTTTGCGGCGGTGGGCGGTGTAGTGGCCCTGCTCGGTCCACATCCAGCCGACCATGGCGAGGGCGATGGCGGCGAACAGCGTGAGGCGGAGCTGGCCGTTGTTGGCCCACCAGATGTTCATGGCCTGCGAGAGTGTCATTTCGTCGCGGAACCAGGCGGGCAGGCGCCCGGCCACGAAGCAGCACCACAAAACGCTCAGGTCGGTCAACACCAGACGGGCCTTGACCCAGCGCTGCCGCCGGGCGAGCTGGGCCCAGGGCGCAAGGCTGCGGGCCAGGTCCTGCTCGTTGTAGAGCGGGACCACCGTCACATTCGCAGGCGCTGCGGGAGGCGGTAGCACGCCTCTGTCTGGCGAAGCAATCATGGAATTCCCCGATTTTGTATTTGTTTCGACTTGCAACCTTTGGGCCAGGAATTACGCAAACAGGTAACGCCGACTAAACCATAGGTTCTTTTAGAGAACGTGACAGTGTGTAAATAGCCACACCCAAATACTGCCACCTGTAGACCTTCAGTTTAATCGACGACTTACGATTGGTAACACCTTTGGTCGATTCACCTTAGGCAGTCCTCCATTTGGGGGACAAGCCGGGCGGGGCCAGGCGACGAACGGTTGGTGCTGAGGGTGGGCCGCGGCGGGGTGCGGCGCACGGTTTGGGGGTGCTGCACAGCCTTGGTGCACTCTGGGGGTGTTCAGCTCAGGTCAATGTCCAGCACGGGGCTGCGTTGCGCGGTCGGTCGTTGCGTGCAGCCGACGAAGATGTGTTCCTCGGGCTCTTCGAGGCGGCCCAGGTAGAAGCAGCAAAAGGTCCAGCCGATGGTGTTGTCGACCTGGGCCGGGGTGCTCGGGCCGCGGCAGTCGAGTTGAGTCAGCAGGGCGTCCATGAGCTCGATGGTGCAGCGGGCGTTGAAGTGCAGCTGGCACAGGCCGCCGCTGTTGCGCTGGACTTGGCCAACCACCTGGCCTTCGACCACGACGGCCTGCCCTTCGGTCAGCGCAGCGAGCGAGCCGCCGGGGCGGGCCATGAAGTGGTCTTCTCTGCGCGCGGTGCCGTTGCGCGAGAGCGTGAGGGTGGCGTCCTGGAAGCACAGGCCGAGGGGGAAAGTGTCGCGGTCTTCGTTGACCGGAAACGGCCGGAGCTGGGCGTGCACGGCGAGCCCGGCACCGGGCGGGGGCGGCGTGAGCTCGTCGCCATCGAGCAGCCATTCGGTGACTTCGAAGTCGGTGCCGTCGATCTGGAACCAGAGTTCGGCTGCCTGGGGCTGGTCGGGGTCGGCGAAGGCTTCGAAGACGTCAAAGAAGTCCTGGTCGCCTTCGATGGCGTGCAGGATCTGGCTCAGTTCGCCGAGGTCGAGCGGCGAACACACGGTACCGGGGCGGGCCAGGTGGTTCATGGGGGACTCCTCCGAGGGGTTTCTGTAACTCCGTCCCTCCAGATACCGGGCTCGGGTATCCCGGGTTTCACCGCGGACTCAAAACGAGGTCTCCATGTCCACCGCCAGCGGCAGCTGGAAATAGCAGGTGGTGCCGACGCCGAGCATGGAAATGACCTCGAAGGCGCCGCCGTGCATGTTGATGATCTTCTTGGCGACCGCGAGCGAGCGGCCGCTTTGCACCAGGCCCTGGGCCAGGGGGTGGGTTTCGGTCAGGGGCACGTTGACCAGCTTGTTGATGAGGCCCATGTCCATGCCGGTGCCGTTGTCGGACAACACGAACGATTGCTGCGAGTTGCTGAAGCCGATGCGGATGCGCAGGGGTTCTTCGGGCTTGCTGTGGTCGCGCGCGAAGTTGATCAGGTGCGACAGGGCGCGGATGAGCAGGCTGGGGTCGGCGCGCACGGCGGGCATCTTGCCGACGATGACGCTGCCGGGCGCCAGGTCGGTGAACACGCTCTGGGTGGTGAGCACCACGAGGGACTGCAGATCGACCACTTCGGCGCGCACCGTGCTCTTGGCCACGAGGTGGTAGTCGACCACGTCGGCGATCAGCTCGGACAGGTGGGCCGCGGTCTTGGCGATCTTGCGCAGGCTGTCGTCGCGCTCGGGTTGGGCTGCGGGGTCCGAGCGCAGCAGGCGCTCGGCCTGTTGGTGAACGTAGCGGATGGGGTCGAGGAAGTTGCGCGCGACCGAGGCCAGCAGTTCTTCGGTCTCGCGTTTGGACTCGGTGGCCTGGCGTGCGTGGCGGCCGATGATGTCTTCGAAGCGCCGCACCTGCTCGCTGTCTTCGGCGGGGTGGTCGCTGACCAGGGGCGACCCGCTGGCGCCCGCGTCGGCGCTGAGGATCAGACCGTGGGAGCCTTCCTGGAGGTGGACTTTTTCAATCCGCAGCGTGGGCGCGTCGTCCTGGTGGAGCAGGAAGCGGCTCGGGATGGCGTCCACGGGCGGCAGGGTGCGCTGTTCGAAGATCCAGCGCAGGTGGTCGGGCAGCTGGCTGGCGTGGGGCTCGAAGGGCTGGCCGGCGTGCGACAGCAGGGTGCTGAAGTGGGTGTGTTCGCCGGCGGGCAGGTGGCAGAGGCCGAGCAGGCGCAGGGCGGGCTGGCTGATGAATTCAACGTAGCCGTTGACGTCGATCTGGACCACGCCTTGCTGGAGGTGGTCGAAGACCGGGTGCGTGCCGGCGTCGGCCTCGGTGTCGCCGGCCAGCGCCTGTTCGAGCAGGGCCTCGGCCGAGGACTTCATGGACGAGAGCTTCCAGCTGTGCAGCAGGGTTTCGAGCGCCTGGAACAGCAGGTAGGCGCCGTCGTGGTCGGCGAGGCCGACGCTGCCGAGGTGGCGCTCGAGCGCGAGCAGGTAGTGGCCGGTGTTTTCGCGCCCGAACACGTAGGCGATCAGCGGCAGGCCGGCTTCGGCCGGGGATTCGAGGTCGTCGGGCGCGAGCAGGTGTTCCAGGGGCGATTCGATGATGGCGCCGGTTTCGAGCTGCTGGAGTTTCAGCTGGAGGGTCAGGACGCCCGGACAGGACAACGGGGGCGAGAGTTGCCGCGAGGGGGGCGAGCCGGGGATGAGCCGCAGCGAGGCCACGGGGTGCAGGCGGGTCTGCCGGTCTTCGCCCCAGGGCAGCTCGGCCAGCAGGCCCTCGCTGGAGCCGGTGGCCCGCAAGATGGTGTGCAGCGCTTGCTGCAGGGGGTGGGCTATTTCTTCCACCTCCACCGCCAGGCGCAGCAGGTCGGAGGTGGCGGCAACGATCGTGGGGTCGGACATGAGGCTAAGTACCGCCGCATGCCAGCAAGGGATTCACTACTGGGGTGGGTTTCTTTGCGGCTTGCGCGGCCTGCTGCTTTTGGGGTGCTTTTGTGAGGTAGGGTGAAACCATTAGTGCACATGGCCGGTATGGCTTGGGTACGCCCCTTTTCCCGTTTCGCCGTCGCACCCATGCACCGAACGTTTGCCCACGCTTGCCTTGATCGCCGCGCGCACCCGCCGTCACCCGACGTCGACGGGCCCTCGCGGGCGTGGTTCGAGAGCATGGCTTCGCTGGCCTGGCTGCTGGAGCGGCGGCTGGCGCCGTTGGCCGAGACCGGTGGGCGGGCACACATGGAGTGTTTGCGCCTGCGGGCCATCGTGGCGCTGATGTGGTGGGAGCGCTTGTTGCCGCAGGCCTTGTCGGGCTGGAGCCTGTCGGACGCGGAGCGCCTGGTGGCGGCGGAGGTGGAGCACGAATGGGATGCTGAGGCGGTGGCTGTCGGGGGACACGACAGAGGGCTCGTTTCGCTGCTGGTCCGGGGCCCGGCACGGGCGGTTCTGGACTGGATCGAAGCGGCCGGGATCCGGGGTGGCCCGGTGTTTCGGCGCATCAAGCCGGATGGCCAGGTGCGGACGGGGGCGCTGACCCCGGTCGGCATCGGAAGTCTGTTTGCCAGTTTGTTGATGGAGGGGCGCAACGTGGGGGTGATTGATCGACAGTTTTCGCTGGACTTCTCAAAGAAGAGTCCCACTTTTCCCCGGAAGAGGCCGAGCTACCCACCCATTGGCCGCGATGATGCGCGGGGACGGGAGGGCCGGGCGGTGGCACCGGGCGGGGGCGTGCTGGGGCTCCCGGCGGGTGGGTGGGTCATGCCGCCCAGGGCTGAGCTGCTGGATATCGTGAGCGAGGGTGGTCATGACTGCCTGTGAGGTGGCGTGGAGCCGTTTGCCCCAGTCGGGCATGCAGGTTCACCGGGGGTTGCTGTACGACCAGATGAACCTGCGGGCGGTGGCCCGCCACGCAATCGCCAGCCAGCCACGCTTCAGTCACCTGACGCCGGAGGGGATGGTGCGCCGGATCTGGTCTGAATTGGCACTCAGGACCGATGGGTTTTCTGCCGAAGTACTGGAGGACATGGCGGATCAGGTGGACACAGTCTGCGGGGTGTATTTCACGGTGTCGTGGAACGAGCTGGAGGCCCAGGGCCACAGGGGCGCGCTCCAGCGGGGGCGGCTGATCACTTTTCTGGCGCGTCTGGGGCGCCCGGCGCTGAAGCTGGTCGCGCGGGCAGCGCCAGAACCCATACAAAGAGCAGGGTAATTGAATTGCCCTGGTTTTTGTGGGGTTATAGGGGATTTTGGGTGCTTCAGTTTTAATAGCGCTTTTTTTTGAAAACCAAGGTGCTATTAAATCTGTGGATAAATCCAATCGGGTCAGTGCTAAAAATGAAATCTTAAGGGGAGTTAACCGTTACATGAATGAACTATTAAAGCGGTTGCGGGGTTCGATGGTCGAGGGTTCCGGTTACGTGCAATTACAAAGTTAATTTCCATTAACATCTGCCCGTGGAATCCAATACCGACCCGCAAATGGAGGTTGTTGCCGAGCCCTTGCTCAGCATCGACAGCATGGCCGCTGTCCCGGCGCTGATGGCACGCATCAAGAACCGGGAGCAGGCGGCCATGGCGGAGCTGTACATGCTTTGCCATGCCAAGGTGTTTCGTCATGTGGCCTATCTGATCAGGGATGACCAGGCGGCGCGTGACATTACACAGGATGTGTTTCTGCGCATTTGGCGATATGCCAGTGCATACGATCCGGCCAAATCGTCCAATGCGATGGCCTGGATCAATCAGGTGGCGCGCAATCAGGTATTGACCGAGCTGGCGCGCCGGAAACGGAGGCAGGAGGACAGTGATGAAATTCCGGAAGATATGCCGGACGAAGGCAATGAAAGTGAACAGATGGCACGGATGACCGCCCGCAGCCCGGCTTTTGCGGCGGCCATGGGCAGTCTGAGCCCGTCGTCGCGGCGGGTGATCACGATGCGCTTCTTCGCGGATCAGTCGCTGGCGGAGATCGCCTCGGAGCTGAATGTGCCGCTGGGAACGGTCAAGACCTGGCTGCACCGTGGGCTGGCGCGCATGAAAACGGCGCTGGAAGCCGGCAACCTGGAGTCGATGAAACCATGAACCAGGTACCCGACCCGGGCGCCGACGGCGAGGCGCTGAAGCAGGCCATGGACGAGCTGATGGAGCGGGTGCGCGAAGATGCGCAGGCCCGGGAGCGCCTCCTGGCGCAGGACCCGCAGGCCGCCGAGCGCGCGGCCAGGCTGCGCATCTTGCTGAACGAGGCCAGGCGGCGGCTGGAGAATGCCGACCAGCCGACCGATCAAGCCACGGGCGACCCGGCTGCCGGGTCCTAGAAAACAAAAAAAAGGGAGTTCACGATGATTGAAATGCTGCTGCCGGAGCGCATGCGGCCCGTTCGGCTGGCTTCGCCGGAGCACCTGGGAAAGCCGCTGCTGGAGCACTTTGCCCAGGCCCGGCGGCGCATGGGGCGCGCGGCCTGGCTGTCTTCGCCGATTGGCCTGCTGGCGCTGTTGCCTTCGATCTTCACGCTGGAGGTGTTTGACCGCGTGATCTTCCGCCAGGGTTTTTCGACGCTGGTGGCGCTGCTGGCGGGTGTGGCGGTGGCGCTGATCGTGGAGTGGACGCTGCGGCGGCGGCGCTCGGCGAACCTGCGCGAGGCCGGCGCCTTGATCGACTGGGGGCTGTCGTCCACGCTGCTGGACAAGATGCTGGGCCAGCCCTTGCGCACGCTGGAGGACCGGCCGGCGGCGTCGTGGGTGGCCTTGTTCCGCGATGTCGGCGCCGTGCGCACCTTGCTGACGGGGCCGGTGGTGCAGTCGCTGTTTGATCTGCCGCTGGCGGTGTTTGCGATCGTGATCGTGGGGCTGGTGGCTTTGCCGGTGTTGCCGGTGGTGCTGGGCATGGTGTGCGTGTTCGCGGCCATGGCCTGGTGGTTTGCCGACGAGGTGAAGCAGGGCAAAGTGGCCGAGCTGCAGCAGGCGCGCAGCCTGGACATGTTCACGGCCGAGATGTGCCGCGCCCGCGAGTCGGTGAAGGCACTGGCGCAGCACGAGTCGGTGGCGGCGCAGTGGAAAACGGGTTACGAACAATGGCTGGCCGAGAGCTTTTCGCGCGGCAGCGAGATGGAGGAGACCAAGGAGCTGACGCATTCGCTGCTGATCGCCTCGTCGATCGTGATCACGGCCACGGGCGCGGTGGCCGTGGCCAACCAGTGGATGTCGATCGGGGGCCTGATCGCGGCCAACATGCTGGCGATCAAGGCGATCTCGCCGATCGCCACGCTGTCGGGCGCCTGGCGCCAGCTGGCCCAGTCGATCGAGGCGGCGCGCCGGCTCGACAAGGTGTTTGCCCAGCCGAGCGAGACCGGCAGCGCGGGCGTTTCGCTGCCGCGGCCCAAGGGCGCGATGACGCTGGACGAGGTCAGCTTCCGTTATGACGAGCAGTCGGAGCCGGTGTTCAAGAAGGTGTCGCTGACGCTGGCGCCGGCGCAGTTCTATTCGGTGGTGGGCAAGAACGGCGTGGGCAAGTCGACCTTGCTCAAGCTGGTCACCGGTCTGTACCGGCCCGACGAGGGGCGGGTGTTGATAGACGAATACGACCTGCAGCAGTTTTCTCGCCATGAGACGGCTTCGTGGATCGCGACGCTGTCGCAGAACGTCTATTTCCTGGACGGCACGATCGCCGACCAGTTGCGCCGGGCGGCGCCCGAGATCACGGACGAGCAGATCGTGAAGGCCTGCAAGCTCACGGGTGTGCACAGCTTCATTTCGCGCCTGCCCCAGGGCTATGCCACGGTCATGCGTGAAGGCGGGCGCACGCTGTCGGCGGGGGTGCGCCGCAAGATCGCGCTGGCCCAGGTGCTGCTGCGCAACCCGGCGGTGCTGGTGCTGGACGAGCCCACGAACGACCTGGACCACATGAGCGAGCTGCAGCTGATCGCCTCGCTGCGGCTGATCGCGAAGATGCGGACCGTGATCGTGGTGACGCATTCGGCCGAGCTGGTGGCCAGCTCGGACGTGGCGCTGGCGGTGTCGGGGGATGGCGATGTGCAGGTGATGACGCCGGTGCAGGCGCTGGGCGCCTACTTCAGCCCGCCCAAGGCGGAGAAAAAACCCGTCCAAGCCGCGCCGAGCCCCCTGGAACCCTCGTTGGGGGTCGTTGGACCGGATCTGGGCCTGGCCACCGCCGTGCCCGGCGAACTGCATTGAAGCCATGAATAAAAACCATCCGGAGGTCATCGATGCCCTGCATCGAAAACAGCACGAGGTGTCGGGCCGTTCGCGCTGGCGTCGCTGGGCGCTGCCCGCTGTGGGGGGCATCGCGCTGACGCTGGTCGTGGTGGCCCTGTTCGTGCCGGTGGAGATGTCGGTGACGGCGCCGGGCACGGTGGTGCCGTCGGCGCGCGTGAAGTCGGTCCAGCACCTGGAGGGCGGCATCGTGCGCGAGCTGTTTGTGCGCGAAGGGCAGAGCGTGCGCGAGGGCGATCGGCTGGTGCGCATGGAGCTGGGCGCCCAGGGGCCGAATCTGGAGGAGATCAGCGCCAAGGTGTCGGCGTTGCACGCGGCGCGCCTGCGGCTGGATGCCGAGGCCAGCGGCAAGGCGATTTCGAGCGAGATGTTTGGTGACGACACGGCGCCGATGGTGGCGCGCACGGAGCAGCTGACCCACGAGGCCCGGCTGCTGGAGCTGCAGGGGCAGCTGGCGGCGGCCCGCGCCCAGGTCGAGATGTTCAACGGCCGGGCGGGCGAGGTGGAGGCCAAGATCGAAGGGCATGCGGCGCGCGCGGCGCTGCTGGAGCGCGAATACGGCATCACGCGGGATCTGGCGAACGAGAAGCTGGTGTCCGACCTGGAGGCCACGCGCGCACTCAAGGACCTGGAGTCGAACCGGGCGGAGATGGCGGCTGCGCGCCAGGCCTTGCTCGCGGCGCGGGCGTCGGCGGCGGAGTCGCGCGGCAAGGTGGCGGAGGCGGAGGGCCGGTTTCGGCGCCGGGCCTCCGAGGAGTTGCTGGCCATCGAGCGCCAGATCGCCACGGCGAACGAGGAACTCCACCGTGCCCAGGACCAGCGCAACCGCACCTTGCTGGTGGCGCCGATCGCCGGGGTGGTCAAGGGGCTGCGCCTGACCGAGTCGGGCGGGGTGGTCAAGCCGGGCGAGACGCTGATGGAGGTGGTGCCGGCCGATGCCGAGATCGAGCTGGAGGTGCGCCTGCACCCCAAGGACCGCGGGCTGGTGCTGGTGGACCAGCCGGTGCAGATCAAGGTCAGTGCCTACGACTTCCTGCGTTTTGGTTCGCTCAAGGGGCGCGTGCTGCGGATCGCGGCCGATGCGGACCAGGACCCGGCCACCGGGCCGTTTTTCAGGATGGTGGTGCAGACGGAGGGCTCGGAGCTGGGCAAGTCGCGCCTGCCGGTGACGCCGGGCATGCAGGCCGACGTGGACATCATCATCGGCCACCAGCCGTTCGCCTGGTACCTCTTGCGCCCGGTGCTCAAGGTGGGTGCCGAAGCTTTCAGGGAGCCGTGATGTTGTTGCCTGTGAGCCGTGTGCCGCGCTGGTTGCCGCCCGCCCTGCTGGCGCTGGCGATGTTTGGGGCGGAGCGCGCGCTGGCCCAGTCGGTCGACGGCGCTGAGGACCGCGAAGTGGTGGCGCGCCGCATGGCCGATGCGCTGATCAACGCGCCCGAGGTGCTGACCGCGCGGGCCGAGCTGCGCACGGCCGAGGCCAACGTGGATTCGGCCGAGTACGCGGCTTACCCCCGGGTGGAGCTGGGGGTTTCGGGCAGCAACGGGGAATCGCCGTCGCGCAACAACCCGGCGAGTTCGGTGGACTCGCGCCTGAACGCCTCATTGAAATACACGGTCTGGGACTTCGGCCGCACCAGCGCCAAAAAACAGGCGGTGGCGTTTGCCCGCCAGAGCGCGCTGATGCGGCTGGACCAGAGCAAGGAGCAGTTTCTGCGCCAGCTGTTCGTGGCCTACCTGCAGGTGAGCCGCTACGAGCTGCTGGTGGAGGTGGGGCAGGATTCGCGCGCGGCGCTGGAGGAGCTGGAACGCCTGGAGTCCCGGCGCGTTCGCCTGGGTGGCGCGGGCATCACCGACGCGCGGGTGGCGGCGTCGCGGCTGGCGCTGTCCATGAACAAGGCCCTGCAGTTCGAGCAGTCCTTGCAGGATGCGCGCCTCAAGCTTGATGCCCTGCTGGGCGAGCCTTTGCCGGTGCAGAGCCTGCCGCCGATGCAGGTGCCCAAGGCCTGGCTGGCGCTGGCGCAGGCGGATCTGGCGCGCGAGAGCGACCGCAGCGCGACCCTGCGGGCGCAGCGGCTGAATGTGGACCAGGCGCGGGCCGACCTGGAGGCCGAAGAAAGCGCACGCTACCCGGCGGTGGACCTGACCTTCATCAAGCGCTACGAGTACCCGGGCGGTTTTTCGGAGAAGGCGCGCGTCGGCCTGCAGGTCAGCATGGGCTCGTCGGCGGCGCTGGAGGCGTCGGCCCGGGTGGAGCGTTCGATCAGCCGGCTGGAGACCGAGGAACAGAAGCTGGCGACCCTGGTGCGCGAGCTGCGGCAGAAAACCCTGTCGGGCTGGCAGCGGCAGCTGCTGTCGGGGCAGCGCGTGACCTTGTTGTCGTCGGCGGCGGGCGAGTCGGGCGCGGTGGTCGATGCGCGGCGCAAGCTCAACCAGGCCGGGCGGGAGACGACGCTGGCCCTGCTGGATGCGCAGGTGGAGGCCAACAACACCCTGATCGACTGGGTGCAGGCCATTTATGACATGCGCGTGGGGGAAGTGGAGCTGGCCGGGGACACCGGCCGCCTGCTGCCCGAGGAGGGGCAGGAGCTGCCGTGGCTGATGACCCTGTTCACCAGCGAGGACTACCGCAGCGACGTGCGCCACCGCCTGACCGCGGCACGGGTTTCGGCGCCGGCCCAGAAACAGGGGCGCCTGGCGCCTGCCACGCTGGCCGGCCTCCCCTCGTTCCGGATCGGCCTCAGTGTTTTGCCGGGGCCTGTTTTGGGGTCGGTGGCGACAGCCTCGGCATCGAATGTGACTTTTTTCCGCATTGATGTGAAACCATTCGAAGTACCGGCGGGTAGTTGGTGAGGGTGTAGCTGACACCTTCCAAACATTTGATGGTGATGTCGATGACTGATGTTCTTCCTATCGCGGGCGCTGACGCCCTGCTGCTTGATGAATTTGGCGACGAGTTGCTCGGGTCCGGCCTGATCAACAGCCTGGGTCTGGTGTCGGCGTTGCTGCTGGTGCAGGAGCAGTCGGCCCAGGGCTTCCCGACGCTTTCGCCGGCCAAGCTGGCGCTGGACGCGCTGTCCATGGATCTGCTGAATCTGGAGCCAGCGCTCGCTTCGCTGTCCAGCAGCGTGCCGGCCGGGTTGTTGTCGTCGCTGGAGGGCGAGGCCGAAGCGCTGCCCTGGTCGGACCTGCTGGGCCAGGCGCAGACCCTGGTCAACGAGCTGGTGGCGGGGGTGTCGTCGCAGGACGGCTTGCCGCTGGAGGCGCTGGGCCTGGAGTCGCTGACCACGCTGCTGGACGACTTGCAGGTGCTGGATGCCCAGCTGCCCGATGCCCTGGACATCACCAGCCTGGCCGGCGTCTCGGGGGTGTTGGCCGGTCTGACCGACGGTCAGCTGCCCTTGAACGCTTTGGATGGGTTGGTGCCGCACGCGGCCGAAATGGCTTCGCCGGTCCTGGATCAGGAAAGTGGTCTGGGGGTGGTGGATGTGCTGACCTCGACGGTGTCGGGTGGGGTGCCGGGCGTGTCGACCGAGTCGCCGGTGGTCAACGCGCCGGAGACTCTGGCGCCGGTGACCGCCCCGGTTCAGGAAGTGGTGGCCGGAGTGCTGCCGCCGGTCGAGAACCTGGTGGGTCTGGTGCCGGGCGTGGTCGCGCCGGTGGTGGATGGCGTGGTCGAGGTGCTGGACCAGACCACGGACGTGGTGGAGACGGTGGTCGGTGCGGTCGACGGCGTGACCGATCTGCTCGGCAACGTGGTTGAGGACCTGCTGACCTCCCCCGGCGATCTGCCCGAAACCCTGGTGGACGGGGTGGAGCAGGTGGTGGGCGTGGTCGAAGACGTGGTGGGCGAGACCACCGAGCTCGTGGGCGACGTCGTGGACGTGGTCGGCGAGGTCGTGACGGGCACCGTGGACAACCTGCTGGACGCGCTGGGTTCGACGGGCGGCCTGGGCGATGCCGGTGGCTTGCTGGAGCCGGTGACGGACCTGCTGTCGGGTGGCGGCCTGGGCGATGCCGGTGGCCTGCTGGAGCCGATGACGGATCTGCTGTCGGGTGGTGGTCTGGGCGATGCCGGCAGCCTGCTGGAGCCTGTGACGGATCTGCTGTCGGGTGGTGGTCTGGGTGATGCCGGTAGCCTGCTGGAGCCGGTGACGGATCTGCTGTCCGGTGGTGGTCTGGGCGATGCCGGCAGCCTGCTGGAGCCTGTGACGGATCTGCTGTCGGGTGGTGGTCTGGGTGATGCCGGTAGCCTGCTGGAGCCGGTGACGGATCTGCTGTCGGGTGGTGTAGATGCTTCCCTGATCGACACCCTCTCGGGGGTGGTGGAGCAGCCGCAGAGCCTGCTCGACGGGCTGACCGATCTGGGTTCGGTGACGGACGTCGTGACCGACCTGGCCTCCGACCTGCCGGTCGTGGGCGATGTGGTGTCCGAGCTGCCGCTGGTGTCCGACCTGACGGGGGGCACGCTGCCGCTGGTGCAGGCGCCAACTGACGAAGAAGGCGGTGCGCTGCTGGGTGGCCTGCTGGGCTGATCGACGACGCCCGCCGGGCGCGACCGAAGTCGCCTCTCGAAAAATCCCAGGCCCAATGCCTGGGATTTTTTTTGCCTCTGCGGTGGGGTCGGTTTCGTGCAACTTCGCACGCGATGGTGGGCTCGCGCAGAAGTAGTCGGGCGGGAATGAAACCCATTGGCGCATGGGTCAGTAAACATAACAAGCGCGTGAACAACAGGTTCACGCCACGTTTATTCAGGAACCGATCTCATGGAAACCACCGCCACCGCAGCCGCCTCTTCCGCACCCAACCCGGACATGGTTCCGGTGCTTCGTGGGGGCACCACCGTTCTGGTGCCCAACGACCAGGCCTTGATGCCGGGGGACCGCGTGGTCACGGGTGACAAGCCGGTGGATGTGCTGGTGCGCAATGCCGCGGGGACCAAGCAGGCCGTGGTGCGTGTGTCACCCAACTCCGAGGTGCTGATCCGCGACAACAGCGCCGCAGCGCCGGGCGAGGACGTGGCCGATATCGAAGTGATTGCCGGCGATGCCGTGTTCGTGGAGGACCCGAACCAGGACGTGGTGGCCCTGAGCAAGGCCAGCAAGGCTTTGCTCGGTGGCGGGCTGAGCATGCTCGACGGCGTGCTGCTGGGTGGCGCCGGTCTGCTGGCCGGCGCGGCACTGGCCGATGACAACGGCAACAACGTCAAGGGTGATGACACGGACACCGATACCGACACCGACACCGACACCGACACCGACACCGACACCGACACCGACACCGACACCGACACCGACACCGACACCGACACCGACACCGACACCGACACCGACACCGACACCGACACCGATACCGACACCGATACCGACACCGATACCGACACCGATACCGATACCGATACCGATACCGATACCGACACCGACACCGATACCGACACCGACACGGACACGGACACCGACACGGACACGGACACGGACACGGATGCCGACGCCGACAACACCCTGCTTTCCGGGGCGGGCCTGGTGCTGGATTCCGCGACCGACTCGGTCGGCGAACTGCTGGACGATGCGGGTCTGGGTGCGCTGGACCCGGTCTTGAATGAGGTCGTCGATCCGATCGTTGGCACGGTGACGGAGGAACTGGACAACCTGCTGATCGGTGAAGATGGCAACGGCGGCCTGACCACCGAAGTGGTCGACCTGGGACAGGAGGTGGCGGCGGTTGGCGAAGGCACGCCGCTGGAGCCGGTGACCGATCTGGCTGGCGACCTGGTGTCCGATCTGGGGACGACCCTGAACACCGTGTTCAACCAGGATCTGCTGGATTCGGAAACCTCGAGTTCGACCGCCAACATCGGAGGCGATGCCAATCAGCTGGTCGACAACCTGACCACCAACGCGGACACCTTGCTCGACGGCCTGCTCGGGACCGGGACGCTGCTGTCGGATCTGGTCGATGACACCAGCACCGCGCTGCTGGAGGACACGCTGGGCGAGGTGTTGTCGGGCGAGGGGACCGGTGATGTGTCGCTGACGGACGGGGTGGCCGCGATCGTGGACCAGGGCACCGATGCCGTGGACACCCTGGCCGCCGAGGTGGGGCTGGATGGCGTGACCGAGCCGCTGACCGAAGGCGTCGTTGACGCGTCGGCCACGGATCTGCTGGCCGCCGCGGACGAAGCGCTGATCGGCACCTCGACCGAACCGGGCCTGCTGGATCAGTTGGCCAGCGTGGGCGACGACGTGGTGGAGACCGGGGCGGACACGCCGCTGGCGCCGGTCACCGATCTGGTGGGCAACGCCGTGAGCGGTGTGGCGGACACCGCGGACGTCGTGCTGAACCAGGACGCTGCGAGCTCTGAAACGGGTTCTTCGACCGAGACGATTGCCGACCCGCTGGTGGACACCCTGGGTGGCCTGACCTCGGATTCCGACACGCTGCTCGACGCCCTGCTCGGGACCGACACCCTGGTGTCCGATCTGGTCGATGGGGGCACGACCGCTTTGCTGGAAGACACCGTGGGTGGATCGCTGGACAACAGCGTGGGGGTGGGTGACGCCATGCCGGGCGAAAACAGCTCGACCCAGGACCCCATCACCCAGCCGCTGACCGACCTGACACAACTGCTGTCGGGCGGACTTCTTGACCCCCTGACTGGCGGCTTGGGCGGCTGACCGCCCCGTTGGCTGGTTTTTGACAGGCCGCCATCTGGATGGCGGCCTTTTTTAATGAACGATCTTCTGCCCTCCTCCACGGTGCCTTGCCTGGCGGCCCTGCAGCGTTTCGGCGCTGAGCGGCTGCGCCTGCCCGGTGGCGACCAGGAGGTCCTGTTCCTGTCGACGAGCGACGGCAGTGAGCGTGCACTCACGGTGCTGGGACGTGGGGCCGACCTGGCGGCGGCTTGGCTGGACGCCTGGGCGCAGTGGCGCCAGCGCCAGGTCGGAGAGGCCGGGCTCCCGCGCTGGGTCCGGGTGGACCGGGTGATTCACGTGCAGGCCGCGAACTGGGGGCAGGTGCGGCGGCTGCTGGCCGGCACGAAGACCAACTATTTCGCTTTGGGCATCGCCTGGGACGCCGCGTTGGCGCAGGCCTGCCTGCCGGAGGAGCTGTGGGGGCACGCCTGTCTGTACAGCGGGGACATCAACGCCTGTGTGCCCAGTGACGAGAATTTGCGCGCGCTCACCCGGCGGAAGTTCGGTCGGGAAACCGGTTGGCCGCAGGACGATGCCACCCCGTTGTGGCTGTTTCAGACCAAGGGCGTCTTCGTGGAGGGCGAGGGGCCGGTGCAGCTGCTGGACAACGAGGGGGTGATGGACCGGGTCCGTCGCATCGATCAGCCCGACGCGACCCTGGTGGCGGAGGCGGTGCAGCGCAGCGCGGACTACCTGACGCGCCAGGTGACGCTGTCGGGGCGCTGGGTCTATGGCTGGTATCCCTGCTTCGACCGCCCGGTGCCGTCCTACAACGCGCTGCGGCACGCGAGCGCCGCCTATTCGCTGCTGGAAGCCTGGGACCTGACGCGTCAGCCCGCGCATCTGGAGGCCGCCACGCGGGCCATCGACCACCTGTGCCGGGAGCTGATCAAGCCGGTGGCGGTGCCGACGGGTGAAGCCCACGTGGCCTACCTGGTCGATGAAGGCGCCGAGATCAAGCTGGGGGGCAACGGGGTGGCCATTCTGGCCCTGGCCAAGCGCATCGAGCTGACGGGCGAGGCCCGGCACCTGGCGCTGATCCGGCCGCTGGCGGAGGGTTTGCTGCGCATGCAGGATGCGGCCACGGGCGCGTTCGTGCACGTGCTGGAATTTCCTTCACTGGCGGTCAAGGAAGTGCACCGCACGGTGTACTACGACGGCGAGGCGGCGTTCGGCCTGCTCAAGGCCTACGAATTGACAGGCGAGCACCGCTACCTGGAGGCGGTGGAGCGCGCCGTTGAATATTTCATCCAGGCGCAACACTGGCGCTCACACGATCACTGGCTGGCCTATGCGGTCAATGAACTGACCCGGCTTGCGCCGCAAGAGCGCTACTTTCGCCTGGGGCTGAAAAACGTCAGCCGGCATCTGGGCTTCATCCGGCAGCGCATCACGGCCTACCCGACCTTGCTGGAGCTGATGATGGCCGCGAGCGCCATGCTCGACCGCATGGACACGCTGGGGCTGGAGCCGCTGGCGCTGGACCCGGGGTTTGACCGCCAGGCCTTCGAGCAGGCCCTGCACCAGCGGGCGCGCCATCTGTTCAGCGGCTACTTTTTTCCCGAGCTGGCGATGTTTTTCCGAAGCCCGGCCCGGATGGTCAACACTTTTTTCATTCGCCACTACAGCTTCAGGGTGCGCATCGACGATGTGCAGCACTACCTCTCGGGGCTGGTCGCGTACCACCAGCGTTTTTTGTCGGGCGCCCGCACGCTGGCGCCGTCAACCGCACCCGAGCTATCGGCCTCTCCCTGAAACCCCGACGCGGTATCCGATGTATTGAAGAGGTACCGCCAGAAAAATCATTCAACAGGAATCCACCATGATCAAGCACCTCATCCCCTTGACCCTCATTGCCGTTCTGGCGGGATGTGCCGGTGTGCAGCAGTCCACCGAGCGCCGCACGATCACCCACTACGGGGGCATGTCGATCCAGAAGCCGGCACCGGTGTCGATGTCGTCGCGGAACGTCGAGTCGGTGGTCGCTCCCGGCAGCGTTCGGGGGACCCAGCTGGGCATCGTGTATTTCGATTTCGACGAGTACGTCGTAAAGCCCCAGTACGTGCCGGTGCTCGAAAACGTCACCCGCCTGCTCAAGGACAAGCCGGGCATGAAGGTGACGCTGGAAGGGCACACCGATGCGGCGGGATCGACGGAATACAACTTGGCGCTCGGGCAGCGGCGGGCCGAGGCGGTGCGCCAGGGGCTGGCCCGTTACGGGGTGTCGCAGGCTCAGGCCGAGGCGATCAGTTTTGGCGAGGAGAAGCCCGCCTTGCCGGGTCGCAGCGACGAAGTCGACGCGCGCAACCGCCGTGCCGAAATCTGGACGACACCCTGAGGCTGAGCCGGCCGGCGCCGGCCGGTGGTGCGCTTTCGGGGGCGTTCAGATGGCCGTGAGGTCGGTCTGGACGGGCCAGTTCAGGGCGTTGCTGTTGGCGGGGCTGCTGCCGAACTGGTGTTGCAGCAGCAGGGTGTACCTCCCGGGGCGGTTGCTGCAGAGGCGGTAGCCATCGGCCATGGGGTTGAGCTGCACGCCGCTTTGGGGTGCGGTCGTGAGTTGCCAGTCGTCAAGCGCGGGGTCGGCCAGGCGCAGCGTGACGCAAAAACCCCGTTTCATGTTCGACATGACCACCAGGCGCTGCTGGGCGCTGAGGCTGCCGTCGGCCTCGGGGTCGATCTGCTGCGGGTGGCTGTTTTCCAGCACGCGCATGACGGGCGGGATGACGATGCGGAAATTGAGCGTGGCGCTCGCCCCGCGGCTTTCGCTCCCCGTGACCACCACGCTCTCGCCCAACCCATTCACAGGCGCCAGCAGCAGGCCCAGGGCCGTGAGTGCGGTCACCAGTGCCGGGCGGATCGAGGGGGACATGCCCCACTATCGGCCTTTGGGGTGAAAACTTGAAGGGGCGCAGTCGATGACGCCTACCCCCGCGGGGGGAAGGAGGACGTCATGGAAAGCATTCCCGGGTCAGGTTTCAGGTGAGGCGACTGGCGGCGGCGCCATGGACGGCGCTTTGATCTCGCCGGCCCACCGCGATGACGGTGACGAACACGGTGTCATCGTCTACGCGTTACACCAGCAAGACCTCAATCCGCGCGCTGCACCGGCAGGCTGAGCTGGGTGGTTTCGCGCAGGCGCACGTCGACCTTGGCCTGGCCTTCGTCAACCACGCTCCAGGGCAGGGGCAGGGTTTCGTTGCGCACGCTGACGGTTCGCGGGCCGCTGGCGACGAAGGGGAATTCGAAGCGGCCCTGGGCGTCGGTGCGCACGGCGTAGCGGTTGTCGAGGTAGACGGTGACGCCGGGGGCGCCGGTTTCGCTGGCTTCCTGGGTGCCGCTGCGGTTAGCGTCGAAGTAGACGACGCCTGCGATGCGGCCGCCGCCTTCGCTGGGGCGCCCGCCCAGGGGCACGCTGCGGCTGCCGGCCTGCAGTTCGTAGCGGAGCACGGCGTAGAAGCTGCGGTCGTTGTCGGTCGGGGTGTCGGTGACGATGGGGGCGAGCGGGTCGAGGGGGCGCACGGTGCGGCTCTGGCCGAGGCTGCGGTTGTAGTTGCCTTCGAGGCTCCAGCGCTGGTTGACGCGCCAGACGCTGCCGAGGTTGATGCCGTGGCGGCGCTGGCCGTTGTTGCCTTGTTCGGTCTGCAGGGTGCCGCGCAGGCTGGCGTCGCCGGTGAGGGGGGCGGTGAAGGCGAGCGCGGCGGACCAGAGGGTTTCGTCTTCGCGGTCGGGGTCGGTGGAGCCGTCGGCGGTGGCCTGGTTGCGGGTGAGGCCGAAGCTGGTGGAGACGCTCCAGCCCTGGGGCACGGTCCAGTCCTGGTCGTAGCTGATCTCCTGTGAGCGGGTCTGGCTGGCGGCGCCGCCGCTGAGGGTGAGGCGCAGGCCGCTGGTGCCGAGCGGGTTCTGCCAGCGCCAGTCGCCGTAGCTGCTCCAGGCGTCGCCGTCGAAGTGGCGCACGGAGGCGCCGGCGCCGAGGCTGCTGGCGCGGCTGAGGCGCCAGCGGGCGCTGCCCGAGGCGTAGCTGCCGTCGCGGGTGCGTCCGCTGATGGAGCGCAGCCAGTCGACCGAGCCTTCGGCGGACCACTGGCGGGTGCGCCATTCGCTGCGCACGGTGGCGCCCTGGACGTCGGCGGGCATGGCCTGGCCGGCCCAGCTGAGGCCGGGGTCGAGGCGGTAGAGGCCGATGCCGTGCTGGCGCGGGCCGTCGTCCCATTCGCTGTCGATCCAGAAGCCCCGGGGGTTGCTGGCTTCGCCGGGGATGGCGCTGGTGGCTGGGGTGTCGCCACGGCTGAGGATGAGCTGGCCCTGGGTGCGGCGGCTGTCGCTCTCGTGGCGCAGGGCAAACAGGGTGGACCGGGCGTCGAGCGGGGTGCCGGTTTCGCGGGTCTGGCCGAGGGCGGTGACGCGGCTGGCGTCTTCGTGTTGCAGGGCGAGGGTCCAGCCGGGCAGGCCGAGCGGATCGGTGCTGTCGGGGCTGGCGCCGAGGTGCCACTGGGCGCCGAGCGTGGTGCGCCGGCCGCCGAGGCCGCGGAAGCCGCTGGCGGGCAGGCTTTCGAGCTGGCCGGGTTCGCCGCTGCCGGCCTGCAGGGCAAGGCCGCTGGCGGGACTGAGCCATTCGCCGGCCAGACCGCGCAGCGTGGCCGAGGGCAGGTACACGCGCGACGGCAGGCGGGTGATGCCGGGCGCGGGCGCGGTGATGACGCCGGCTTCGTGGTTGCCGATCCAGCCGCTGGCCAGCGGCAGGCCGCGCTGGCGCAGGGTGAGCGTGCCGCGGCTTTCACGCGGGGTGAGGCTGCCGTCGAGCGAGAGGGCGCCGTGGTTGGGGGTGTCGAGCAGGCCGTAGACGGCGAAGGCGGTCTGGGTCTTGCGTTCGGTGTCGAAGGGCTGGGTGCCGAGGCGGGTTTCGAGACGCAGGAAGCGCGGCCAGCCGGCTTTGTCGTATTCGAAGCCGCCTTCGTCGTCGTCGAGCGGCGCGAGGCCTTCAATGACGCGGTCCTGGTAGCCGGCGTCGGTGGGGGCTTCAGCGTTGTCGGTGGCGGGCGCAAGCGTCGCGGTCAGAGCGGTCGGGGGAGCAGCGGGCGCGGCTGTCTGCGCGTGCAGGCCCGGCGCGAACGCGCCAAAAAGGGCCAGCAGGCTGCAGGACGCCTGGCGCGCCAGGAGGGTGCGCGGCAGAAGGCATCGAAGCGAAACCGGCGAAAACCGCGGATCGCGCGGTGATACCGAGAAGGCCAGAGTTGAACCCTGGGCGCAGGAAGTAGTACCGTGCGAGACCGGTTTCTCGCCGGTTGCAGCCGATGTTCCTTCTGCCGCGCACCCTCCTAAGGTCATGGGGCGACGAAGCTCGTGTCCAGCGGCAGGCGGTTGGCGCCCCATTCGAGGCGGCCTTTGACGCTCAGCGGGAAACGGATCTCGGGCGCGGCCTTGCCGTCCTCGGGCACGGGACTGAGCGCGACGCGGCGGGTTTCGCCGGGCAGGATGGGCAGGTCCGCGGGCGACATTTCGAACTGGGTGCCCGCGGCGTCGGTGCCGTTGACGAAACCTTCCAGGCGGCCGTGGGCGTTGCCGGTGTTGCGCACGTCGATCGTGGCGGTGGGTTTGCCGTTGACCTGAACGACCTGCTGGGTGCTGATGCTGAGTTGGGGCGCGGCGCCGCCGATGGCGGCGTAGACGATGACGCCGATGCGCCCGCCGACGGGGAAGCTGATGTTGCCCTGCACCTTGGCCGGGTCGAGGCCTTCGACCATGAGGGCGAAGCGGCACTCGCGCGGCGGCGTGCCGGCGGGCGGGTTGATCTCGAAGCGGTAGCGGTAGCGCGCACCGGGTTCGATGCTGAGTTCGCGGCGCTCGATGGCGACCCAGGGGCGACAGCTGTCGGGGGCGAGTTCGGTGCTGAAGCTGACCGAGTTGTCGGGGTTGAAGGTCCAGTCGGCGGTGTAGACGCGGTAGTTGCCTTTTTGCTGGCCGACGTGCTGGATCTCCAGCACCTGGCGCAGGGGCTTGCCGGCTTCGGCCTGGACTTCAAAGCGCGGTGGCGAGATGTAGGCGGCGAAGCCCTGGGCTTGGGCAGCGACGGGCAGCATGGCCGCGGGCAGCAGGAGCGCCATCAGGCGGGAGGCGGGCAAAAGGTTCATGGTGAGTCCACGTCGATTTCGAAGTGGAAGTTGAGGCGGCGGCTGTTGCTCTGCCAGTCGGGGCCGGAGCGCAGGCGCACGAGCATCTGGTCGCGCAGGGCGCTGGTGGTGATGTTGCCGGCGTAGACGAGGGCGCGTTCACCCGAAACGAGGCGCCCGGCGAGCAGTTGGCCGTCGGTGGTCCAGACGGCTTCGAGGGTGGAAGTTTCGTCGTGCGGCAGCACCATGTAGACGCGGCCGCTGCGGCCGATCCAGTCCTGGGTGTTGATGTGGATGTTGACGCGCACCCAGGCTTCCATGCCGCCGTCCTTGTCGGCGCGGGTCTGCGGCAGCCACTGCATCTGGGCCGTGGGCGGCACGGTGTGGCTGAGCGAGTCATCGAGCTGGTGGGTTTCGGCGACGGCGGCGGTGGATATGAACAGCGCGACGAATACTGCGGCGAGGTGGGCAAACAGCGGCGGGTTCATGGGCTGCTCAATGTGTAGGTGACCTGGCCGTTGTAGGTGCCGGCCGCACGCAACGCGCTGTTGGCGTAGCTGAAGGTGTGGCAGTTTTCGATGTAGCGGTTGGCCGGGACGGTGGCCAGCGTCTGCGTGCCGCCGTTGAAGCTGCCGGCGGGGATGATGTTGGGCACGCTGCTGCCGGGCGCGGAGACGGTCCAGCTGATTTGCGAGAACGGAATCGTGTCGCCGGCGGCATTGGTGAGGTTGGCGGGCGAGGTGACGCGCAGGGTGGCGCTGGCGGGCTGGTTGTTCTGGTTGCGGCGGTAGGAGGCGCCGACCATGACCTGCGTGGACGGGTTGGGGCAGGTGGTGTAGTTGTCGCCGTAGAGGCTTCTGGACTGCGTGCTGTTGCTCGTCATGGCCAGGGCGGAGCCATTGCCGAGCTGGTTGACGGGCACCGACACTTCAACGCGGTTGATGGTGCCGTTGTTGCCATCGTACGTGCCGTTGCCGACGTGCAGGAAGACGCGGCGCGAGGCGGCGGCGAGGGTGAGCGACCAGGCGTGGGCCGCTGCAACCTGCCCGAGGCACAGCACGACCAAGCCCAGGGCGGCCAGCCGGCGCGGGCTGTGGGTGGGCGGCTTCATGGGTTCGTCATGGCTTCGTTGTGAAAAGACGAACGGAGGACTGCTGTGCGCAGGTCCTCCGTTGTCGTTTGCAACCGGTCTGCACCGGCTTGGCGATCGTTTCCCGACGATCAGGGGGCTACGGCGGTATAGGTCACCGTGGTTTCGTAGGTGCCAGCACCGACGGGAGCCGTGGCGCCCTGGTGGTTGTAGCTGAACGTCCAGTTGCTGGTGCGGTTGATGATCCGTCCCGTGGTCGGGGTCACCGTTGTCGCGGCTGCGCCGAAGGCTGGGTGGGCCAAGGTGCCGGCCGATGCGACGGTGATGCGCGACAGTGGGATGGAGTCGGTGCCGTCGGTCAGGTCAGCGCCGGCTGATGCGAAGTTCACATTGCCGATGTTGGAAAGCAGTTGCACCGGGACGATGCCGCCGGAGGTGGCCGCGATGCTGCCATCAGCGCCAACTTGTGGGTCAGTCAGAACGAAGGCCACTTCATCGACCGTGCCGTCGTTCGAAAGAATGGCACCGGTGCCCACTTTCAAGGCAATGAAACCCGGAATGACCACGCGGAAGTCCAGGTGGGCGTTGGCGGTACCGGTACCGGTCACGAGATTCGATTCCGCCGAAGCCAGCAGGGGAGCGGCCAGCGCAAGGGCCACAGCGGTTTTGATGAACAGAGACTTTTTCACGACGTTTCCTAGAAACAAAAAATTCCCTGACTGAACACTTTCTGGTGAATGACCAGCGGTGCTTCTATGTCTTGATGCTACGGAAAGTGCCAGTTTCAGGCAACCTGTCCGCATGAAAAAACGCACAGTTTCAACAACTTACGGCCGGGATGTTAACCAACGGTCGAGTTTGTGGATTGAGCGGTATCAAAAAGCGCTCAAGTTTTGCGCCCGTTTGTCGTGGGCAGTGATTTGGTCAACAAATGCGAGAGCGGCAAAGCGCCCGCGGCCTTCACTTCGCCGAGCGAAAAGCTGGTGTGCAGGTCTTTCACGTTGGGCAGGTTGATCAGCACCTCGCGCGCGAAACGGCTGAAGTGGTTCAGGTCGGGGCAGACGACCTGCAGCTCGAAGGTGCCCGAGCCGCTGATGTAATGGCAGGAGACGATTTCAGGGATGTCGCGGATGGCGGTTTCCATCTGGCGCAGGGCGTCGCCGCTGTTGCGTTCGGCGTCGATGCGGACGAAGGCGAGCACGCCCAGGCCGATCTGGGTGCGGTTGATCTCGGCGCGGTAACCGAGGATGAACCCCGCCTCTTCCAGCGCCCGCACACGCCGCCAGCACGGCGCCGCCGACAGGCCCACGCGGTTGGCCAGTTCGGCATTGGTCAGCCGGCCGTCGGCCTGCAATTCGTGCAGGATGGCGATGTCAAACTTGTCGAGTGTTTCCATGATGTCGTCATTCTAGAAAGAAGCGTTCTTCTGTGACCTGATATCAGAAAGGAAACCATCGCAAGTTGCTGCTCCCGCTTCTCCCATCCGTGGATGGGTGGTTTCCCTTCAGCGCAGGGTGTCCGCCGACGCGCCTGGCGGGATCTTCTGGGTGACGTGTCCTTCGGACGTCAGTGCGCTGACGGCAATGTCCTGTGCGGACCCCAGGGCCGGTTTTCTGATGCGGATTTCGAAGCCGTTTTGCAGTGAGGCGTTGGGAAAGTGGTGCTGGATGTCGGGTCGTTCGATGGCCTGCCATGCTTCGATGGGCACGGTTTGGTGCTGGCTCGTGACGACGAATCCGGCCGCGGGCTGGGTTTTCCAGAGCAGGACCCAGCCGGTGATGGTGATGAATCCGGCCTGCTCTTCGAGAGTTTCGACATGGCCCAGCACGGGCAGGTGGATGGCGGTACTGGCCGTGGGTGGGGCGGCGGGATTTTTTGACAGCGGGCCGGAAGGGTCGGCCAGCCCGATGCGCCCGGCCAAGTCCTGGCACCGGGCTTTCAGCTCAACGATGTGCTGCGCGCAGGGGTGGGACGGCACATCGTTGTTGTCGTGACCGAGAAAGAACGGGTCATCGAGCGGGCCGCATTCCGGATATGCCCTGCCGCGCGAGGCTTTGCGGCGAACATACTCGGCATAGGACTTGATGACGTAGTGGTTGATGCGGAACCGGGCCCAGCACACATCGCCAGACTGGCTCGGGTTGCGCTGGCCGGCGGAATAGTAGTCGCGCTTTTCAGTGCCATCGGTGTGCAGGTAGCGGTAGCCGGGCTTCAGCTGGCAGCTGTGCGGGCAGACGAAGCCGGCAAAGGCCTCCATCCGGATGATGGACTTGAAATGGTGGTTCAGATGGTGTTGCTGCGGGGCGTGGTGCAGAAAGCGTTCGGTCACGAGCCCGCTTTCTTCGGCCACTTTCATCGATGAGCCGTAGGTGGCCCAGTTCAGCGCCAGGGCCCCGACATCGGGGTGGGCGTGCGAGGTGGCTTGCAGGAGGTCGGACACCGTGTCCGGATGGTGGCTGGGCCAGAGGAACTCGTCGGCGTCCATGAAGGCCATCCATTCGACTTCGTGGCCATGGCGCCGGACGATTTCTTCGTAGACGGGCAACTGGGGGCCGATGCCCGGGGTGGTGGCGTAGGAGAAACAGGTGATGGGCAGTGTCTGGCTCAGCGCCTGTAGCAGCGGCCAGGTGTTGTCGCTGCTGTCGTTGTTGACGACATAAAAATGATCGAACCCCATCAGGCTGTGGTGAGCCAGCCACTCGATCAGGTACGGGCCTTCGTTCTTCACGATGATGGCCATTCCGACACGCGGCTTGTCTGCTTTCATCGCTTCACGCCAGACAGGCGTCGGGACGGGGGAGGACGATGGCGCTGGTGCGGTGGGCGTAGTGTGTGGGCACCCGATGGTGGTCGGGCCAGATGCTGTATTCGAAACCCCGTTCTTCGATGTCGACGATCTGGTGGGGGAGCCTGCCGGTGCGCAGGGTGGCGAGGATGGCCAGCGTGTAGCAGATCGGGCCAGACAACCGCAGTACACCGTGTTTCCCTGTACCGCAAGGGTCTGTCCGGTAGTACCGGATGTTGTGAAGCGTGGCCCGGATCACCGATTGGAGGAAAGGGTGGTCCGGTTCGGCAACGATGAACCATTGCTGGAATTCGCCACCCGGTATTTGGCTCAGTTCAGGGTGCAGCCCCCAGTTTTCCCAGCGCTGGTCTTTGGCGTTCTTCCATTGGGAGAGCAGGAACGAATCGGACGGCTGGATGGCTTGTCGCAGGGGCACGTTCACCGTGCTCTTGATGTCGAGGTAGACGCCGCCTTCGCGGTACATGACCAGGTAGCGAAAGAGGTCTGCCAGAACGACACCGTAGTCCGGGCTGATGGTCCTGACGGTTTCGAAGACCTCGGGCTCGAAATGCTGGCGGATGTAGTCCATCACGTCGGCGTCTTCATAGACCCTGTGTTTCCACTCGGGATTGCGCTCCGTGAGGCGTTGCAGATTCGCCTGGACGGCGGTCGGCAAGGCCGCTCTGGACGGGCAGGTCTGGTGCAACAGTCGGGGGATGGCCATGGTGGCGCGCGTGCGATGAAACAGCCGTAACAATTTGCACCATTGTTGGCCAAAAGGCATGAAATGCCTGTTGCACATGTGCGCCAGAATGGTGGCGAACGTCGTTTTTTTGGGCTGCGCGATCGGTGGCGCTGCACCCCCGCGCGTTCCGGATGGCATCCCCCAGTTCTTCATTTGTGCAGAACGGCCCTGCCGACCGCATTCAGTCTTTCATTATTTGCGTGTTCATGGAAAGGTTCTTTCTCGAACAGGGCAAACACGGGCATGAAAAGCAAACACCTGTCAGTGCCCGGGTCATACACTGTGCGGCACACTGAAACCCGCTCGCACCCACCCGGAGCGACCCGAAAAAAACCCGCCCACGAGGCGGTTCACCGGCCTTGCCAGGAGACAACAAGATGAACGCCCCACTGCCCGAACACATCCGCCGCGCGCTCGAAACCGTCACGCTGGACGACAAATATTCCCTCGACCACGGCCGCGCCTTCATGAGCGGCGTGCAGGCGTTGGTGAAGCTGCCCATGCTGCAGCGCCAGCGCGACGCGCTGCAGGGCAAGAACACGGCGGGCTTCATCAGCGGGTACCGCGGTTCGCCGCTCGGCGGCTACGACCAGGCCCTGCAGAAGGCGGCGCCCTATCTGAAGCAGCAGAACATCGTCTTCCAGCCGGGCGTGAACGAGGAGCTGGCGGCGACCGCGCTCTGGGGCACGCAGCAGCTGGGCTTTGCACCGCCCGGCTCCAACAAGTTCGACGGCGTCTTCGGCATCTGGTACGGCAAGGGCCCGGGCGTGGACCGCTGTTCCGACGTGTTCAAGCACGCCAACATGGCCGGCACCACACCCTGGGGCGGCGTGATCGCGGTGGCCGGTGACGACCACGTGGCCAAGAGCAGCACCGCCGCGCACCAGAGCGACCACATCTTCAAGGCCTGCGGCCTGCCGGTGTTCTTCCCGACCAGCGTGCAGGACATCCTGGACCTGGGGCAACACGCCATCGCCATGAGCCGTTTCTCCGGCGTCTGGGCCGGCATGAAGACGATCCAGGAGATCGTCGAGTCCAGCGCCACGGCGATGATCGACCCCGAGCGGGTCGAGATCGTGATCCCCGAGTTCGACATGCCGCCCGGCGGCGTGCACATCCGCTGGCCCGACCACGCGCTGGACCAGGAAGCGCGCCTGTTCGACTACAAGTGGTACGCCGCGCTGGCTTACATCCGGGCCAACAAGCTGAACCACAACGTGATCGCCGGCCCGAACGACCGCTTCGGCATCATCGCCAGCGGCAAGGCTTTCAACGACACGCGCCAGGCGCTGCTGGACCTGGGCCTGGACGACGCCACCTGCCGCCGCATCGGCCTGCGCCTGCACAAGGTCAACGTGGTGTGGCCGCTGGAAGCGCAGACCACGCGCGAATTCGCCACCGGCCTGCGCGAGATCCTGGTGGTGGAGGAGAAACGCCAGGTCATCGAATACCAGCTGAAAGAGGAGCTCTACAACTGGCGCGGCGACGTGCGGCCCAACGTGCTGGGCAAGTTCGACGAGGTCGAAGGCGATTTCAGCGGTGGCGAGTGGAGCATGCCCAACCCGAGTGCCCACACCCTGCTGCGCGCCAACGCCGACCTGTCGCCGGCCATCATCGCGCGCGCCGTGGCGCGCCGCCTGCGCAAGCTGGGTCTGCCCGAGGACGTGCAGGCGCGCATTGACGCGCAGCTCGCGATCCTGACGGCGCAAGAGCAGTCGATGCAGACCCTGCTGACCAAGGGCGTGGAAGGCGCCGAGCGCCAGCCCTGGTTCTGCTCGGGCTGCCCGCACAACACCTCGACCAAGGTGCCCGAAGGCTCGCGCGCCATGGCCGGCATCGGCTGCCATTTCATGACCATCTGGATGGACCGCGCCACCGTGGGCTTCACCCAGATGGGCGGCGAGGGTGTGCCGTGGATCGGGCAGCAACCCTTTTCCCATGACCAGCACATGTTCGCCAACCTGGGCGACGGCACCTACTTCCACAGCGGCATCCTGGCGATCCGCCAGAGCATCGCCGCCGGCGTGAACATCACCTACAAGATCCTCTACAACGACGCCGTCGCCATGACGGGTGGCCAGCAGGTGGGCGAGCGCCCCGAGGGCCACAGCGTGGTGCAGATCGCACAGAGCATGCGCGCCGAGGGCGCGGTGAAGATCACCATCGTGACCGACGAACCGGAAAAGTACGCTTCGGTGAGCGGCCTGCCGAGCGGCATTGCGATCCAGCACCGCGACACGCTGGACGCCGTGCAGCGCGAGTTCCGCGAGATCAAGGGCACCACGGTCATCATCTACGACCAGACCTGCGCCACCGAAAAACGCCGCCGCCGCAAGCGCGGCACCCTGGTGGACCCGGCCGAGCGCGTGGTGATCAACGAGCTGGTGTGCGAGGGCTGTGGCGACTGCAGCGTGCAGAGCAACTGCCTGTCGGTGGAGCCGCTGGAGACCGAGTTCGGCCGCAAGCGCACCATCAACCAGAGCAGCTGCAACAAGGACTTTTCCTGCGTCAAGGGCTTCTGCCCGAGCTTCGTCACCGTCGAAGGCGGCCAGCTGCGCAAGAAAGACAAGAAGACCGGCGCGCCGGAATGGACCGGCGGCGTGGTGCCGCAACCGGCCCTGCCCGCGCTCGACGCCGAGGCCTGGGGCATCATCGTCGCGGGCGTCGGTGGCACCGGCGTCATCACCATCGGCCAGCTGCTGGGCATGGCGGCGCACATCGAAGGCAAGGGCATCGTCACGCAGGATGCGGCGGGCCTGGCGCAAAAGGGTGGCGCCACCTGGAGCCACGTGCTGATCGGCGCGCACCAGGATGCGATCCGCACCACGCGCGTGTCGGCCGCCTCGGCCGACCTCGTGATCGGCTGCGACCCCATCGTCGCCGCGCACAAGGACACCTGGCTGCGCCTGCGCGCGGGCCGCAGCCACGTGGCGCTCAACGCCAGCGCCACGCCCACGGCCGCCTTCGTGACCAACCCGGACTGGCAGAACCCGGCGCAGGCCTGCGTGGACGCGCTGACCCGCAGCCTGGGCGCGGACGAAGTGGGCGTGTTCGACGCCGAAGCCGCTTCGACCCGGCTGATGGGCGACAGCATCTACACCAACCCCATGATGCTGGGCTACGCCTGGCAGCGTGGCTGGGTGCCGCTGGGGCTGGACGCGCTGATGCGCGCCATCGAACTCAACGCGGTGCAGGTGGACAAGAACAAGGCCGCCTTCGAGTGGGGCCGCCGCGCCGCGCACGCACCGTTGGCCGTGGCCGCGCTGCTGGCCCCGGCCGGCGCGGGCGCGCAGGTGATCCAGTTCAAGAAGCGCGAAAGCGTGGCCGAGCTGATCGCGCGCCGCGTGGAGTTCCTCACCGGCTACCAGAATGCGGCTTACGCCGCCGACTACCAGCGCTTCGTGGAGAAGGTGCGGGCGGTGGAAGCGCCGCTGGGCAAATCGACCCTGACCGCGGCCGTGGCGCGTTACCTCTTCAAGCTGATGGCCTACAAGGACGAGTACGAGGTGGCGCGGCTGCACAGCGATCCGGCGTTCCACGCCCGGCTGGCGAGCCAGTTCGAGGGCGACTTCAAGCTGCAGGTGCACCTGGCGCCGCCGCTGATCGCGAAGAAGAACAACAAGGGCGAGCTGGTCAAGCAGAAGTTCGGCCCCTACATGTTCACCGTCTTCCGCTGGCTGGCGAAGTTCAAGGGCCTGCGCGGCACGGCGCTGGACATCTTCGGCCGCACCGAAGAGCGCCGCACCGAGCGCGCCCTGATCGGCGAATACCGCGAGGCCATCGAGTCGCTGCTGGACACGCTGGACGCCGGCAACCACGCGCTGGCCCTGGAGATCGCCAGCGTGCCCGAGCAGATCAAGGGCTATGGCCACGTGAAGGCGCGCAACCTGGCGGCGGCGAGCAGCCGCTGGGCGGCGTTGCGGGATCAGTGGCGCAACGGCGAGACAACCGAGGTCCGGGTGGCCTGACCCGAACCCGTGCCACCGACCCCGGGGTCGGTGGCTTCCTCGGGGGATACCCCAGTGACCCCGGCCACTTAAGCCTCCGTTAAGAAAGCGTTCACACCATGGTCCGCGTTGCCCATGCAACGTCATGAGGGGCCAACATGCGGATTTTGGTGGTTGAAGACGATGCCGGGATCGCCAGGGGCTTGCGCACCAATCTCAAGCAGCGCGGCTACGTGGTGGATGTCTGCGATTCGGTACAGCACGCCTGGACCAGTGTCAGTGTCGAGCGCTTCGATCTGATCCTGCTGGACCTGGGACTGAGCGACGGAGACGGTTCGGAGCTGCTGCAACGCATCCGCCAGTGCACGCCCTCGCAGAGTGCACACCTCAACACCGACACGCCGGTGCTGATCATCACGGCGCGCGAAGGGGTCTCCGACCGGATCAGCGGCCTGAACCGCGGCGCCGACGATTACCTGGTCAAGCCGTTCGACTTCGACGAGCTCGAAGCCCGGATGCGCGCCTTGCTGCGCCGTGCCGCCGGACGTTCGCAGCCGACGGTCACACGGGGCAATATCGTGATCGATCCGGCCAACCGCTCCGTGTTGCTCGATGGCACGCCTGTGGAACTGTCGCGGCGCGAGTACACCTTGCTGCTCCTGTTGCTCAACGCCAAAGGGCGCATCCTGTCGCGTCAGCAGCTTGAAGACCGTCTCTACAACTGGGACGGTCTGGTGGAGAGCAACGCCGTGGAGGTGCATGTGCACCACCTGCGCCGCAAGCTGGGCGACGGCTTGATTTTCAACATGCGTGGGGTGGGCTACTACATTCCCCAGCCGGAAACCGAGCGCCAGTCGCTGCCGACATGAACCCGCTGCACCTCCAGCCCACCCTCACCCGGCGCCTGCAGCTGTGGGTGCTGTGCGCGCTGGTCGTGATGTGGCTGGGCTTCGTGTGGCTGGCCTACAAGACCGGTGCCAACGAGTCCGACGAATTGACCGATGGCCACCTGGCCAGCATGACGGCGATGCTGCTGAACCAGCGGTCGCTGGACTTTGTGGCGGATGCCCACCAGACACCCCGTGTGCGGGCGCCGCGGCTGATCTACCACGACTACCAGCAGACGCTGAGCGTGGCGTCGTGGGACGCGCAGGGCCGCCTGCTGGCCTTTCAGGGCGATGCCCCGGTGCCGTCTTTCGATGCCGCGACGGGGTTCCGGGAGCTGGCGCTGGGTGAGCCCGAGACCCGCTGGCGGGTGTTTTCGCAGTGGGACGTCAGCCGCAGTCGCATGGTGATGGTGCTCCTGAACATGGGGGAACGCGCCGATCTGGCCGCGGACATTGCGCAGCAGATGAGCGTGCCAGGCTTCTGGATGCTGCCGGCCTTGTCGGCGTTGCTCATGCTGGCCATCTGGCGTGGCCTGCGACCGCTCTACCAGCTGTCCGCCGAAGTGGCGCGCATCGATGTGGCGCGGGCGGAACGTGTGCCCGAGCGCTACAACATGCGCGAATTTGCATCGGTGGTCTCTTCCATCAACACCTTGATCAACAACCACAGCGCAGCGCTGGAACGCGAGCGCCAGCTGGCCAATGAGGTGGCGCATGAGCTGCGCACGCCCCTGTCCTCGCTGTCCTTGCAGCTCAAGGCGCTGCAGGGCTGGCTCGATCCGGAGGAGCGTCAGGAAATCCTGGCCCAGATGGAGTGCGACACATTGCGCGCCGGCCGTGTGCTGAACCAGCTGCTGGCGCTGGCACGCGCCAGCCGGACCGAGATGCAGAACATGGCCGAACCCGTCGATCTCGGCGCCATGGTGCGCCGGCTGGCGGCGGATGTCGTCCGCAATCCCCGGGTGGACAACCGTCCGCTCCGCGTGGACGTGCGTGAGGAGGTGACCGTCCATGCCCACCCGTTGCTGGTGGAGCTGGCTTTGTGCAATCTGGTCGACAACGCCTTGCAGCACACCCCACCGGGCACCGCGGTGGCGA
Source organism: Hydrogenophaga aromaticivorans (assembly GCF_013387465.1). GTDB lineage: Bacteria > Pseudomonadota > Gammaproteobacteria > Burkholderiales > Burkholderiaceae_C > Hydrogenophaga > Hydrogenophaga aromaticivorans. The sequence goes on from NZ_VYGV01000004.1 coordinate 91,491, forward strand.
TCCAGTTGCTGCGGGCGGGTGCCGAGGTGTGGCTTCAGGTGTGTGATGACGGCACAAGCCATACGGCCCCGCTCGCCGCGCTCCGCCGCCCCCACGCCACCGAGCGGCTGGGCCTGGGGCACAAGATCGTCCAGCGGGCGATGGAAGTCCAGGGCGGGCGCTTCGAACGGGCCGAAGCGCCGGCGCCTTTCACCACCTGCTTCCGGTTGGTGTTTGTGGTCGGGATCCGGACCCTGGCCGAAGGGCCGGACAAGACGGCCACTTCCGCACCAGACGATCTCTCGCCTTTGCCTGCCTTCCCGTCTGCCTGACGGGCGGCGCGAGCCTGGCCGGCCTGCAGCGCCGGTTCATTCCCTCCCCACGGCTTCACCCTCCGGCGCAATGCGCCCGGTCTGTCATCGCGCTCGATCGGCTGCGCGCGGCGCAGGCGCCCGCCCGCGGCTGACAGGCCCCCATCCAGAAAGGGGGTAGACCCTACCGAACGGGTGGGGTGTCACCGTAAAGACGTACTTCGGAACACCGATCACAGTAATAAAACGTTACTTGTGTCCACTTTCGGTGATCGGGTAACGACCCGTGCGTACTTTCGTTCGCACACCGGTTGTTCTTCTTTTCAGGGGTATTCCATGGCCACCAACTACCAGCTCAAACCGTACGCCTTCAACTTCAACGACCTGAAGTTTCTGGAAAGACAGATCAACTTCAAGCCGCTGTTCGATGAACAGGGCAACGCCATCATCCAGTGGGACGGCACCGGCGCTGTCTACAACTCCAACGACATGGCCACCCGGGTGCTCTATGCCGATCAGGGATCCGCTGTGGCCAACATCGCTGCGTATGGCACCTCCTACGCCTATGTGACCGATTTCGCCGGCCTGCGCGAGCCGTCGGGTCACAACAACAACCTTTACCTCGTGAACGCCGACTGGGGCGCCAACGACCAGCCTTTCCTGCAACGCACCCAGGTGGTTTTTGACCAGTACGTCAAGCCGCTGTCGGGTGCCATGCAACCCGACCCCAGCAACCCGGTCAACTACGACATCGATGGCAATCTCGTGGCGAATCCGACGATGGTGCCGGTCGACCCGAACGCGTTTTATGCACTGAAGTTCGCCACCCCTCCCGCGGCGGGCGCCGACTACGAAAAGACGGCGACCCACGCGGTGCAGAACGTGGTGGACTACACGCCGCGCATGATCAGCCAGTTGACGACGACGGCGGGCGCGACCTTTGGCATCGATGGCAACAACCACATCATCAAGGACGCCAACGGCTTCACCCAGGTGAACGACTACGGCGACCTGCAGGCGTCCGGCCTTCTGGATACCCAGGCGCAAGGCAACACCGAGTACTTCATCGGTGCCACCAACCCCGGCGTGGCGCCGGTCAACGGCTGGTTCGTGTTGTTCGGCCAGTTCTTTGACCACGGCCTCGATTTCATCGGCAAGGGTTCTGACGGCACCAAGATCACCATCAACCTGGCCACCGACGACCCGATGTATGGCGTGATCGACCCGAACACCGGCCAGCCCACCACCCAGATCGTCATCTCGCGCGCCGACGTGAGCGGCTTCACCGCCGACGGCACGGCGCAGTGGGTCAACCACACCTCGCCCTACATCGACCAGAGCCAGACCTACGGCTCCGACCAGGAAGTGACCGACATCCTGCGCGAATGGGTGTCCACCGACGGCGGGCTGACCTACCACGCCAGCTCGCACCTGATCGACGGCCAGACCTCCGTGGCCTGGAAGAACGCCTTCGGCGAAACCACCAACGCCACCCTGCCCACTTTGAACGAGCTGCGTGCCCACCTGATTGAAACGGGCCGTGACGATCTGACCTGGGAAGATGTGGCCAACCTGCGTATCCGCGATGCTTCGGGCCATGTGGCCACGGGTGCCGAAGCGGGCTCGTCGGGCCAGGCGCTGCTGCTGGACTTCAACCCGCGTTTTGACGCTGCCCACTTCACGAATCCGCTGAATCCGGAAGCTGCTGCGGGGTTTGCGGACAACATCGCCACCCTCACGGCGGCAGCGCAGGCCCTGGGCCCGGACTTCAATTTCGGCTACGACGGCGAGACGATCTTCCTGACGGTGCCCGCCGGCATCATGGGTCCGGGCGCACCGGCCATGACGGTCACAGGCGCCAGCGCGCTGGCGCTGTGGGTGAACTTCGGTGACTTCAGCATCAAGTCCACGATGCAGGCCGGTCCCGACATCATCGCCGTGGCCCAGGAAGTCCGTGACGCGGTGGGTGATCTGCTGCTGGCCTCGGTGGGTGACCACTACATCGCCGGCGACGGCCGCGCCAATGAAAACATCGGCCTGACCGCCGTGCACCACGTCTGGCACGAAGAGCACAACTTCCAGGTGCGCAACATCCAGAACGCCCTCGCCACCGAAGACCTCCGCCAGGAACGGCTGGACCAGGCGGGCACCTACGACCACGACCTGCTGAAGGACTGGCAGATCAACACCGGGACGCAGGACGCCAACGGCAACTACACGCATGGGGTGGGTGGCGCCATTGCCTGGAACGAGGACAAACTCTTCCACGCCGCCAAGATCACGGTGGAGATGGAATACCAGCACACGGCGATCGACCAGTTTGCCCGCACCATCACACCCAACATCGCCGAGTTCGTGGGCTACAACGCCGGCTCGCAGGGTGACGTGAGCCTGGACTTCTCGCAGGTGGCCTACCGCTTTGGCCACAGCACGCTGCGCGAGTCGATCGACACGATGGACCCGAACGGCGACCTCACCGGCGCCATCATGCGCGTGGCGCTGGAGAAAGCCTTTCTCACCCCGGAGTTGTTTGCCAACACCGGTGCCGCCGCGATCGCGATGGGCATGACGCACCAGCAAGCCAACGAGATCGACGAGTACCTCACGCCCGCCCTGAACCAGGGTCTGCTGGGCCTGCCGCTGGATCTGGCCGCCATCAACATCGCCCGGGGCCGTGACGTGGGCATCCCGACGCTCAACGCCTTTCGCGCCGCGATCAATCTGGATGAGTACGTGAGCTGGGCCGACTTCGGCGCCAACATGATCCATCCGGACAACCTGGTGAACTTCATCGCGGCCTACTCGTTTGATGGCGATGTGGCACGCGCCGCCGCGATCATCGGGCTGGACAACGGCAGCATCGCCGAAGGCGACACCGAGGCGATGGGCTACACCTACCAGCAGGCGCTGGACTTCATGAACAACACCGACGCATCGTTGTATGGCGTCGATGGCTTCAACCACATCGACACCTGGCTCGGTGGCCTTGCCGAAGTGCACGTGACCGGCGGCCTGCTGGGTGAAACCTTCGACACGGTGTTCGCCGACCAGATGACGCGCCTGATGAACGGCGACCGTTTCTACTACCTCTACCGTCTGGACCAGCTGCAGATGGGCGAAGGCATCATCAACGAACAGTTCAAGGACATCGTCGAGCGCAACACCGGCGCAGAACACCTGAACGGCAGCGTGTTTGCCTACGCCGACAAGTACTACGACCTGGCGGAAGGGGCGCTGGCGGATGCCAAGACCGAACACAAGTACGGCGAGGTTCTGGCCCAGCGGGCGTTGGACGACCTGCCGGCGATCGGCATCTACTCCACCAAGGGCAATGCCACGACCGGCAATGGCGCCATCGTGACCATCAACGGCGTGCAGTACATCCGCGACCTGCGGGTGGATGACGGCGCAGCCACGTCGGGAACGACCGCCATCAACGGCGGCTTGAACCTGGACGGCACACCCAACAGTGGGGCCGAGTCGCACGAGGTCATCGTGGCTTCGGACCACAACGACCTGATCTACGCCTGGGGCGGCGACGACACCGTCTACGCCGAAGGCGGTGACGACATCGTCTATGGCGGCAACGGCATCGACCGCATCTACGGCGGCGACGGCAACGACCGAATCTACGGCGGTGACGGCGGCGACTTGCTGGACGGCGGCGCGGGCGACGACTACGTGAGTGGCCAGCAGACGGCCGTGGCCGCAGCCGGCATCGACCAGGTGATCGGCGGCGAAGGCAACGACATCCTGCACAGCGGCGTGGGCATTGACAAGCTGTCGGGCGAGTCGGGCGACGACTTCATCTTCGGTGAAGAAGAAACCGACGCCTTCACCCACGGTGGCGATGGCAACGACGTGATCGACGGGGGTGTCGGCGGCGACCTGCTCTGGGCCGACGACGGCGACGACCTGGTCATCGGCGGCGACGACCAGGACATTTCGGCCGGCGGCAACGGCGACGACATCCTGCGCCCCGGCATCCCTTCGCTCGCCATGGGCGGTGGCCCGGACGAAGTGGTTGGCGGCCTGGGCAAGACCGACCTGGGCAACGACGGCAAGGGCTTCGGCTTCGACCTGATCGACTTCAGTGACCACCCCTACTCGCCGCAGGGCGTGTCGGTGCTGTTCTCGACCCAGCAGAACCCGCTGGTGCAGATCGACGTGCCCTCTTCGTTCCCGGCCTGGGTCGGTATCGAGGGCGTGATCGCCAGCCAGGGCAACGACACCATCAACGCCGATGTGACCAACGTCTTCGGTGGCGCCAACTGGCTCATCGGTGGCAGCGGCAACGACAGCATCACCGGCGGCCTGGGCAACGATGTGATCGTGGGCGACGGCATCCGTCTGGACAGCCTGATCGGCACTTATGCGGGTGCCTACGACCAGTACCTGGACGGTGCGAGCCACCGCGCAGCGGGGTTCATCCAGAACAACGGCCTGCTCGACGCCGTCGGTTTTGGCGCCGACAAGCACATGACCACCATGCTGTCTTCCGCGACCTTCCAGAACTTCGTGCTGGGCGGCAGCGAAGTCACCCGCTTGTGGCGCAACGGCGTGGTCGGCACCGACCTGGCCGACAGCGTGGTGGTGGGTGACGGTGGCACCGTGGGCACAGCGGACACCGTGAAATTCACGGGCAACTATGCGGACTACGCGGTTGAATTGGTCACCTTCGCATCGCAGAACGAAGGCACGATCACCGCCTACAAGGTCACTGACTCGGTGGCCAACCGCGATGGCGTGGACGTGGTGGTGGGCGTCGAGAACTTCCAGTTCGCCGACCAAACGATCAACGTCGCCCAGCCGATGGCTCCCATGATCACGTCCAACGGCGGTGGCGGCAGTGCCGTCACCGCCGTGGCCGAAAACACGACCGCCGTTACCACGGTGACCGCCACCGACGGCACGTTTGGCGACGTACTGACCTATGGCATCGCGGGTGGCGCTGACGCTGGCTTGTTCACCATCGACGCCAACACCGGTGTGCTCAGCTTTGTTGCACCCAACAACTTCGAGGCGCCAGCAGACAGCAACGGCAACAACAGCTACGACGTGATCGTGAAGGTGACCGACCTCAGCGGACTGATCGACACCCAGACCCTGGCGGTGAACGTCACCAACGTGAACGAAGCGGCCACCGGCTCGGTGAATGTGACCGTCTACACCACGAACGTCAATGTCGCGCAGACCGCGCAGACCGCCGCCACCCTGACGGCACTCAGCACGGTGGTCGATCCGGACGCGCCCGCGTACCCGCTGACGTACCAGTGGCAGCAGCAGAACGCGGCCGGTGTCTGGTTCAACATCGCCGGCGCCACCAGCGCGACATTGGCCAACCGCAGCAACGCCACGCTGCGCGCCACCTCGACCATCAACGACGGCTTCGGCCCGGCCACGTACATTTCCCCGGAAACGGTGAAGGTCGGCACCAGCGGCAACAACACGCTGGTCGGCACGGCGGGCGCCGACCTCGTTCTCGGCCTGGCGGGCACCGACAACCTCACCGGCGGTGCGGGCGACGACACCGTGGACGGCGGCCTGGGCAACGACACCCTGCGTGCGTCGGTGGGTGACGGCAACGACACCTACATCGGCGGTGCCGGCATCGACGCCTACAACCTGTCGGTCACTTCGGCGGCCGCCAACGTTGACCTCACGGCCGGGACCGCCAGCAGCGCGCAAACCGGCAACGACGCGCTGGTGGGGATCGAAAACGTGGTTGGCAGCAGTGGCGACAACGTGATCACCGACGCGACCGGGGCCAACGGCCTGAACGGTGGCGCAGGCAACGACACCTTCGTGCTTGTGGGGGACGACGCACGCGACATCCTGGTCGGTGCAGCGGGCGTGGACACGGTGGACTTCACGGCGGTCGCAGCCAACCTGACGGTGAACCTGGGCACCGCCACTGCCGTGGTAAACGGCAGTGGAACCACCACGGCCCTCAGCGACACGGTCTACGGCGTCGAGAACTTCATCGGCGGCTCCGGCAACGACAGCATCACGGGTAGCTCGGCGGCCAATCAGCTGTCGGGCGGCTTGGGCAACGACAGCCTTATGGGTGCAGCCGGTAGGGACACGCTGGATGGTGGTGCCGGCGACGACACGCTGACAGGGGGGGCCGGCCTGGACAACCTGACCGGTGGTGATGGTGTGGACGTGTTCGACTACAACGCCTCGAACGAGTCGGGCGTCGGCGCTGCGGTGCGCGACCTCATCGCGGACTTCGTCGCCGGGACGGACAAGCTGGACTTCTCGACCCTCGACGCCAACACCGGTGTGGCGGGCAATCAGGACTTCACCTTCAACGCGACCGACGGGGCCCTGTTCACCGGAGCGGGTCAGATCGTGTACCACTATGAGGGCAGTGGTGGCAGCGAGATCACGGTGATCGAAGGGAACGTCAACAACAACCTGGGTACCGACTTCCAGGTTGCCCTGGTGGGCCACGTCAGCCTGAGCGCCAGCGACTTCATCCTGTAACCCCGGCGGCGCCCAGCCTTTGCGCGTCCGACGTCGACGCGTCGGGCTCGTCAGAAAACCCCGCCCGGTGTGGCGGGTTTTTCTTGTCCGACGGCCGTGACGGGCGACATGCAAGACAGTCAACTTCGCCGCGAAGAACTGGTCAGAGTGGCGTCGCGGGCACTACACTGACCGCGGCAGCTGGCACAACCTCAGAGACAAGAAGGTATCGGTCATGAACGAACTTGATCTGCTCCTGAGCACCCTGTTCAATGTGGGAGACCATGCCGAGTTGCGGGGTCCGCGGTTCTGGGGCCTGACCCAGTCGCTGGATGTGGCCACCCTGATCATCGATCGTGAGAATCTGATCGAGCTGGCGAATGAACCGGCCCATCGCCTGCTCGCCTTGTCGGATCTGGACAGCGAATGCCGCAGGATGTGCGAGTTTCTGGGCGAGCCGGGACAGGTGTTCCTGGACGGCGTGCGTCAGCAGACCGATGATCCCTACGCCTCCTTTTTTCGAAGCTATCTGGTGGACCAGACGGGGGCGGCGAACCAGGTGGCCGTCTTTGCGCACGCCATGCACCGTGACAGCCTGGTGACGGGCAGCATGCTGCTGTTCATCGTCCCGGGGCACCGGGAAGCCGCGCTGCTGCACGCTTTGGCCAATGCAGGATCACGCGATGACTTTGTCGCCAACTTCTTGCGACTGGCTCGCGAGGATGAACGCAAGCGCATTGCCAGTGACCTGCACGACGGTTTGGGGCAGGTGCTCACGATGCTCAAGTTCAAGGTCGAGCGTGCGCTGTTGCGGCTGGACAGCGCCGATGTGGAGGGTTCGCGCCTGTTGTTGAACGAAGCGGTCCGCGATCTGCGGGGTGCGGTCGATGATGTGCGGCGCATATCCAACCAGCTGCGGCCGACCATGCTGGATGATCTGGGACTGCTGCGTACCGTGCAGTCGCTTTGCCGTCAATGCCAGGCCGCGACCCCGCAGCTGGCGATCGAGCTGGATGTGCCCGAGTCGGAGAGCGATCTGCCTCCCACGCTCAAGTACGTGGTCTTCCGCCTGTTGCAGGAGGCCTTGAACAATGTGATCAAGCATTCCCAGGCCAGCCGGGTGCTGATCTACATGCGCATTCACGATGGACAGTTTTCCATCGGGGTGGAAGACAACGGCCAGGGTTTTGATTCGCGTGGCATTCTGAGTGGCAAAACCTGTCTCGTGGGGATTGGACTCAACAGCATGCGGGAACGCACGGAGGGCGCCAGTGGGCGTTTCTCCATCCAGTCCGAGCCGGGTCAGGGGACCGTGATCACGGCCACCTGGATGCTGAATGCATCGGGTTCCAAGCACCGGGCGATGCAGGAACAGGTGATGCGGATCACCGCCAGTCCGCCCGCCATTCAGCCGGACATCAATCTCAACGAGCAAGGTCCGTCAGTTCGTCGGTGAAGGGGGACGTGTCCTGGAAGGAGCTGGTGGCCCAGCTACCGGCCGATGACTTGAATCGCAGCATGTGACCACGCTCCACCCAGCCGTGGTGCAGTGCCATCAGGATGAGCTCGGTGGCGCTGTGCAGACCCAGCTTCTGCATGAGGCTGGAGCGGTGCTTTTCGACGGTTTTTGGGCTCAGGTGCAACATTTCTGCGGCGACCCGGTTGGTGCAACCTTCGGCCACCAGCTTCACGATGGAGCGCTCCCTGTGGGTCAGGCGCTCCCATGGCGAGTGGGTCTGCGGTGCGGCAGGGTCTTGAATGAAGTGGTTGACCAGCTGCCCCGACACATCGGCGCTGAGAAACAGTTTGCCGGCCAGCACCTGTCGCATGGCGTGGACAAACTCTTCATAGTTGGCGTCTTTGAGGACGTAGCCATCCGCACCGGCTTTCAGGGCCTCGCGCACGTACTCCTCGGACTGCTGCACGGTCAACGCCAGGATCTTGATCTGGGGATCGCGGCGTTTGATCTGCAGCGTGGCCTCGATGCCGTTCATGTTGGGCATGGACAGGTCCATGGTGATCAGGTCGGGCTTGAGCTTCTGCGCCAGCTGCATGGCTTCCCGCCCGTCGCGTGCCTCGCCCACCACCTCGAAGTTCGGAACGGCGGAGATCATCGAGCGCAGCCCCTCCCGCAGGAGGTTGTGGTCCTCTGCAATCAGTATCCGGTGTTGCATGCTCTTCTCCTTCGGGTGTCTGGGGAGGAGGTTGCGCAAGGAAACTTAAGAACTACTTAACAAACTATCGCGACCGTTTCGGTGCCCTGCGGCCGACAGGCCCCGCGCATACAATCGTTTTTTCCGGCCGTAGCAGGTGGTTTCGTCTGAAGCCGTCCTGTCGGAGGCTGTTTTTTCTCTTGTGGAGACCCTGTGTTTATCTCTTCTGCTTATGCCCAAGCCGCCGCTGGCGGCGACACCCAGTCCACCATCATGGGCCTGTTGCCCCTGGTGCTGATGTTCGTGGTGCTCTATTTCGTGATGATCCGCCCGCAGATGAAGCGCCAGAAAGAGCACAAGGCCATGGTCGAAGCGCTGGCCAAGGGCGACGAAGTTGTGACCGCCGGGGGTTTTCTGGGCAAGGTGTCCAAGATCGGTGAAGCCTATATCGGTGTGGAACTTGCCGACGGCGTGGAAGTCCAGATGCAGCGTTCGGCCGTGACGCAAGTGCTGCCCAAGGGCACGATCAAGTAAGCCCACCCCCGCGCCGGGCTCACTGCGTGGCCCGTCACCCCCTCAAGGGGGCAGTGCCTGCAGCCCGGCAAAGCCGGTTCTGCGGCACTCTGGTTTGAAGACTCCCCTGCGCTGCCGCACTCGAAGCGATTCAACATGAATAGATATCCGCTCTGGAAGTACCTGATCATCGCGGTGGCGCTGGTGATCGGGGCTTTGTATGCCCTGCCCAACCTGTTTGGCGAGTCGCCTGCGGTGCAGGTGTCGGCCGCTCGGACGGCGGTGAAGGTGGATCTGTCAACCGTCACGCGGGTGGAGCAGGCGCTGAGCGCGCAGGGTCTTGTGGCTTCGACGGTGCAGTTCGAGGGCACTTCGGTGCGGGCGCGGTTCGAAGACACCGATACCCAGCTGAAGGCGCGTGACGCCATCGAGCGCGCGCTCAACCCGGATCCGGCCGACCCGGGCCATGTGGTGGCGCTGAGCCTGTTGCCGCGCACCCCTTCGTGGCTGGCGGCGCTGGGCGCGTCGCCCATGTACCTGGGTCTGGACCTGCGCGGCGGCGTGCACTTCATGCTGCAGGTGGACATGCCGGCGGCGCTGCAGCGCCGTGCGGACGTGCTCGCGGGCGACCTGCGCACCGCGCTGCGCGAGAAGAACGTGCGCCACGGTGGCGTCAACCGCAACGGGATCAACATCGAGGTGCGCGCGCGCGATGCCGCCACGCTGGCAGCGACGCGCGCCGTGATCCAGGACCAGTTCCCGGATCTGGTGTCCAGCGAAACCCCTGAAGGCAGCGAGTTCCGGCTGATGGCCACGATCAAGCCGGAAGCGGCGCGCTCGGTGCAGGACCAGGCGCTCAAGCAGAACATCACCACGCTGCACAACCGCATCAACGAGCTGGGCGTGGCCGAACCGGTGATCCAGCAGCAAGGAGCAGACCGCATCGTGGTGCAGCTGCCCGGCGTGCAGGACACGGCCAAGGCCAAGGACATCCTGGGCCGCACCGCGACGCTGGAAATGCGCCTGGTGGACGAGAGCACCGAAGGGCGCGCCGCCGCCGATGGCACCGGGCCGGTGCCTTTTGGTGCGGACCGCTTTCCGACGCGGGACGGGCGCGCAGCGATCGTCAAGAAACAGGTGCTGGCCACGGGCGAGAACCTGACCGATGCGCAGGCAGGCTTTGATTCGCAGCAGCAGGAACCGAGCGTGACGCTCTACATGGATGCCAAGGGCGGGCGTGTCATGCGCGACGTCAGCCGCGAGAACATCGGCAAAGGCATGGCGATCATCCTGTTCGAAAAGGGCAAGGGCGAGGCGATTTCCGTGGCGACGATCCGCGGTGAACTGGGCAACCGCTTCCAGATCTCGGGCAGTATGAACATCAATGAGGCCAACGACCTGGCGCTGCTGCTGCGCGCGGGTTCGCTGGCCGCGCCGATGGAGATCATCGAGGAGCGCACCATCGGCCCGAGCCTGGGCGCCGACAACATCGCCAAAGGCTTCAACAGCGTGATCTGGGGCTTTGCCGTGATCGTGCTGTTCATGTGTGCTTATTACATGTTGTTCGGCGTGTTTTCCAGTCTGGCGCTGGGTTTCAACCTGGTGTTGCTGGTGGCTGTGCTGTCCATGCTGCAGGCCACGCTGACGCTGCCGGGCATTGCCGCCATGGCGCTCGCCTTGGGCATGGCCATCGACTCCAACGTGCTGATCAACGAGCGCGTGCGCGAGGAGCTGCGCAACGGCGCGGCGCCGCAGTCGGCCATCAACGCCGGCTACGAACACGCCTGGGGCACCATCCTGGACTCCAACGTCACGACCCTGATCGCAGGTGTGGCGCTGCTGGCCTTCGGTTCGGGTCCGGTGCGCGGCTTTGCCGTGGTGCACTGCATCGGCATCCTGACCAGCATGTTCTCGTCGGTGGTGTTTTCCCGTGGACTGGTCAACCTCTGGTACGGCCGTCAGAAAAAGCTCAAGACCGTGTCGATCGGCACCGTGTGGCGGGCCGGCGGCAAGGCCCCCGCGATCAAGGCCGACTGAGCGGCACACCTTCAAGGAACCAGCATGGAGTTTTTCCGCATCCAGAAGGACATCCCGTTCATGAAGCACGCCATCGTGCTGAACGCGATTTCCGCCATCACCTTTGTCGCTGCGGTGGTGTTTCTCGTCCTCCGCGGGCTCAACCTGTCGGTGGAATTCACCGGCGGCACGGTCATGGAAGTGGCCTACGAGCAGCCGGCGGACCTGGCCGCCGTGCGCCATGTGGTCGAGTCCCTGGGCTACGCCGATGTGCCGGTGCAGAACTTTGGCTCTTCGCGCGATGTGCTGCTGCGACTGCCGGTGCAGGCGGGCAAGAGCTCGGGGCAACAGAGCGAGGCCGCATTGGCCGCGCTCAAGGCGCAGAACCCCACGGTGGAGCTGCGCCGCTCCGAGTTTGTCGGTCCGCAGGTGGGTCAGGAGCTGGTGGAAGACGGGCTCAAGGCGCTCGGTCTGGTGATCGTCGGCATCATGATCTACTTGGCGGTGCGCTTCGAGTGGAAGTACGCCGTCTCGGCCATCATCGCCAACCTGCACGACGTGGTCATCATCCTGGGCTTCTTTGCGTTCTTCCAGTGGGAGTTTTCGCTCGCGGTGCTGGCGGCGGTGCTGGCGGTGCTGGGCTATTCGGTCAACGAATCTGTGGTGATTTTTGATCGCATCCGTGAGAGTTTCCGTCGCCACCGCAAAAAGACGACACCGCAGATCATCGACCACGCAATCACCTCCACCATCAGCCGTACGATCATCACCCACGGTTCGACCCAGATCATGGTGCTGTCGATGCTGTTGTTTGGTGGTCCGACGCTGTATTACTTTGCGCTGGCCCTGACCATCGGCATCCTGTTTGGCATCTATTCTTCGGTGTTTGTGGCCGCGGCCATTGCCATGTGGCTGGGCATCAAGCGCGAGGACCTGATCAAGTCGGGCAGCAAACCGGCGGAAGCCGATCCCAACGACCCCAACGGGGGGGCCGTGGTTTAAGCGTCAAACACCCCGGACCCAGCCCGCCTGTTCGTCAATAGTGTTGAGTCCTTTCGTGTCATACTGAAACCATCGTGTCCTCTCCTGATCAGCACGTCTCCTCTCTGGCCAAACAGGCGCGTGAACTCTTCGTGGTTCATGTGGGACGTGCGCTTCCCGACCTGGTCAAAAGCTGTGAGACGCGGCTGACCTCCATCCTCGATCAGGCCGGGCCGGCACGCGACATGCAGGAACGCCGCGATGCCTGGATGGCGTTCCAGAAAAATCAGACCGCCTGGCTGAACCAGTCCCGCAAGGTGCTGCAGCGCACCCTGCTGCCGCGTTTCACGGCTTCTGGCAGCTCGGTCAACAGCGCGCCCGGGCGGTTGGAGCTGATGGCAGAAGGTGCCATGGACGACCAGATCCTTGCTTCGCGACTGGCGATGCGCGTGCTGGACCAGGCCTCCACCGAACTCAACGAACTGCGCCTGCGCATCCAGCACCTTGAAAAGCGCCAGGAGCTGCCGCGTGGCGACGTGCTGCTGCCCGACGTGGTGACGCGCATCCTGGTGGACCAGTGGCTCGATGTGCAGATGAGCCGCGAAGGCTGGTTGCTGGTGCAGGACGCCCTGGCACCCATGCTCGCCAAGAGAATGCACGAGGCCTACAAGGCGGCCAACGAATTTCTGGTCTCCAGCGGAGTGATGAAAGAGATCGACCTGCAGGCGCTGGTCAAGCGTGCGCCGGGCAGTCGCTCGGCTGCGCCGGCCGCCGGCGATGTGGCCGCCGCGGGCGCTGTTGCGGAAGGCCGTGGTGGCTTCGAGGGCAAACGGGTGGCCGGGCAGGTCAGCGATGAACGTGGCGGGTCTGCCAGGCAAAACGGTACTGATTCAGGTGGGCAGGCTGGCATGGGTTCGCAGCGGGGCGGCATGACCTCCTCGGCCATGGGTGTGCACGATGAAACCCGCATGATGACCAGTGCTTCGCCCCTGGCCAGGGCGCGCATGCGGGCTCAGGGCGTGGTTGGGCGGCTCAAGCGCATGCTGATCGACCGTGTGGGCGGTGATTTTGAGGCGACGCAGTTGTTGCCGCCTTCGCCCCAGCTGGTGCAGGCGATGCAGCGCATCGCCCCTGTGGTCAGCGTCGACGCCGGCTTGCCGCAGACGGGCAGCACAGGCTCGGGCGTGGTGTATGCGGACGCCTCACACATTGAGCGCGCGGCCACGGCCCTGCGCCAGCGCACCGTTGAACTCAAGCAGGCCGCCGAGACGCCCGCCGAAAAGGCCACCATCGAGGTGGTGGCGCTGATGTTCCAGAGCATCCTGGCCGAGGAGCGCATCCCGGCCACCGTGCGGGTCTGGTTTGCCCGGTTGCAGATCCCGGTGCTGCGGGTGGCGCTGGCCGAGCCCGAGTTTTTCAGTGCCCTGCAGCACCCGGCGCGTCGCCTGATCGACCGCATGGGTTCCTGTGTCATGGGCTTCGAATCCAATGTCACCTCGACCGCGCTGGAGATGGAAATCAAACGCGTGGTGCAAGTGATCGAACAGTACCCGGAAACCGGACGCCGGGTGTTCCAGCTGGTGTTCGACGAATTTCAGAAGTTTCTCTCGACCTACCTCAGCGGGCAGGGCAATGCCAGTCGGTTTGTCACGGTCGCCCAGCAGGTGGAGCAGAAGGAAACGCTGTCCGTGCAATACACCATCGAGCTGCGGAAGTTGCTCGACGACGTGCCGGTGCGCGACGAAGTGCGCGAATTTCTGTTCAAAGTCTGGGTCGAGGTGCTGGCGGTGGCCAGTGTCAAGTTTGGTCTCAAGCACGAGGAAACGGCGTCGCTCAAGCGGGTGGCGTCCGATCTGTTGTGGGCGGCGAGCGCCAAACCCAACCGCAATGACCGCGCCCGGGTGATCCAGCAGCTGCCCAGCATCCTGCAGCGCTTGCGCCAGGGCATGGGTTTGCTGGGCTACCCGGCCGGCCTCCAGGACCAGCACATCAAGTCGGTCAGCGACACCTTGGCCGATGCGTTCATGTCGCGCACGGAACCGATTCCGCAGGAGCGGCTGGACAAACTGTCCGATCGCCTGGCGCATCTCGAAGACTACCTGCCGGAAAACGGGGTGGGCGATCTGGACCTGGACAACGAGAGCATCGAGATGATCACCGGCGTGGACGCCAGCAACATCGAGGTGATCAAGCATGGCGGCAGCCAGCCGAACGAGGCGATGCGGGCCTGGGCCGTCGAGCTGCAGATCGGCTCGTGGTTTGGGCTGGACCACAACGGCAAGCTCAACAGCGTGCAGCTCGCCTGGCGCAGCGACCGTGGCCAGCTGTACCTGTTTGTCACCAACAGCGGGCGTTGCTTCCTCGTGCAGGCCAATCGCGTGGCGGCCTATCTGCAGGCGGGCCTGCTGGTGCCGAGCGAAGACGAGGCGCTGACCGTGCGCGCCACGCGCGATGCAATGGCCAAGTTGGACGCGAACCCCGAGAGACTGCTCGGTTGACCCCCCCGCGCCGCACTGGCGGTGCGTCACCCCCGGGGGCAACGCTGGCGGCACGGCAAAGCCGGTTCCGCGGCGTTCTGGCTTGAAGACACCTCGCTCCGGAGGCTGTTGGGTCGCTCCGGCAGGCTTCAGCTCTGGCCTGTTCGCTGAAGCAGGCCACCAGGAAGCCGCCCCACCCAGCCGTCCAGTTCCAGTTCCAGCAAGCGCGCCTGCAGGGTCGCGGTGTCGAGGCCGGTGCGCGCCTGCAGGGCGTCGAGGCTGACCGGGTCGTGACCCAGCGCGTCGAGCAGGTCGTCGTCGGGTGGCTCCGTGGTTGATCCTTCTTCCGGAGTCGCCGGAGCACCCAATCGAAGGTCTTCCAGGATGTCCTGCGCCGACTCGACCAGCTTGGCGCCCTGGCGGATGAGCGAGTGGCAGCCCCTGGCCTGTGGGGCGTGGATCGAACCGGGGATGGCAAACACCTCTCGACCCTGTTCGGCGGCCATGCGGGCGGTGATGAGCGAACCCGATTGCAGTGCCGCCTCCACCACCAGGGTACCTTGCGACAGGCCGGCAATGATGCGGTTGCGTTGCGGGAAGTTGGCCGGCAGCGGGGACGTGCCCAGCGGGTACTCGCTGACCAGGGCGCCGCGCTCGGCGATGCGGTGGGCGAGGTTCAGGTGCCTTTTGGGGTAGACGCGGTCCAGACCGGTGCCCACCACGGCGATGGTCCTGGCGCCGGCTGCCAGTGCGCCTTCATGGGCCGCGCCATCGACCCCGAGCGCAAGACCGGACACGATGCACAGGCCGGCCTGGCCCAGGGCCTGGGCAAACTGGTGGGCGTTGGTCGCGCCCTGGTGGGTGGGGTTGCGGCTGCCGACGATGGCGAGCTTGTTCGGGTGGCTCAGGGCTTCCAGATCGCCCAGCACATACAGCAGCACCGGTGGATCGGCGATCTGCAGGAGCGCGGACGGGAAGCGCGCGTCGCCCAGCGTCAGCAGGTGGTGACGGTCTGACTGGGCCAGCCAGGTTTGCAGGCGCTCCAGCGCAGGTTCCAGTTCATCGGGAATCTCTTGCAGGGCTTCGGCGATGCGGGCGCCGACGACGGTCTGCAGCGCCGTCAGGCTCTGCGAAAAAACGGTCTGTGGCAGTCCAAACGCGGCCAGCAGCTTGCGCGCGGTCTCGTTCCCGACACCAGGGGTCAGCAGCAGCCTCAGCCAGGCGGCCAGCTCTTCTCTGGCCATGGGTTGTCAGGGGTTGACGAAGCGGTCGCCCACCTTGACGCCATCGTTGATCTGCAGGACCAGCGCGTAGGACACCTTGTCGAAGGTGCGGAAGACCATCATCAGGCCGTTGCGCTCACCCGGCAGGCGCATCGTCGGGCGGCTGTCGTCGGTCTTGTCGACGATCTGGTTGGTGTCGCGCAGCAGGGCCAGCACATGGCCGTTTTCCATGCCGTGCTCCCGGCCGCGGTTGATGGCCACGACCTGGTTCTGCGCCGCAAACGTCACCGCGTTGCCGTAAACCGAGACGATCTGCCCCTTCTGGACACTGCCGGGTGCGCGAGGGACGTAGTTGCTGAACTCGCGCGGCGGCTCGGGCAGCAGGCGGTCGCCCACGCGCATTTCCTCTTTGGCCTGCACGATGTCGATGGTGGCGGGCACCAGCTCCGATGGCGGGGCGGAAGTGGCTGTGGAGGTGTTGGCCATCTGCACCCGCTCGACGTTGGCCGGGTTGTCAAAGGCGGGTTTGTAGACGTCGGCCTTGACGGGTTGCGGTGCGGCGCCGGGTGCTGGCGGCGTCTCGACATTGATGCGGCTCTCTGCCCGGCTGAGGTAGGCCTTGCCCACGTATTGCGCTTCGTAGGCGATGACTTCGCCGGTAGAGGGGTCCTTGAGCGGCACCGCGTTGCGGAAGACGCGGAAGTTGCGGGGTTTGCCGGCGGCCAGGCTCAGCGCGTCCGCGGAGGCGCCGGTGCCATCGCCGTAGCTGCCGCGCGCGTAGGCCCGGTCGCCGAGGCTGAGCAGCACGCGGTTTTCAGGCGTGGCGACGATGCGCGGTGCGCGCGCGAAGGTGGCTTCGTCCACGATCAGCGGTTCGGCCAGGAAGGCTTCGATCTGCTGCATGGAGACCGGCGGAATGGCCGAGTCGGACAGGCTCTCGGAGCGGATGCGGGGTGAAACACGCACGGTGGCGGTTTCGCCGCTGCCCGGACGGCGGGTGCTCAGGCGGGCGCGACCACTGCTCTTGTCGAGGTAGAGCACCTGCCCGGGGTAGATGCGGTGCGGGTTCTTGATGTCATCGAGGTTCATGCCCCAGAGCTCGGGCCAGCGCCACGGGCTTTTCAGGAAGATGCCGGAGATGCGCCACAGCGTGTCACCACGAACGACGGTGTGGCTGTCGGGCGCATTGGGGGCCAGTTCGGACAGCGGCACACCCGTCTCGGCGACCTGGTTGGCCGTCGCCCGCTGCCCGGCGGTGATGGGAAAGTTCTGCGCCCAGACGCTGCTGCTGGTCAGCGCGGCGAAAAGGACAGCGGCCCCGGCCAGCGGATGCAGGCGATGCGGCGAACGGTGTTGGACGGTCGGACAGGTGTTCAATGGCATGTGTGGGCCCCTGGGGCAGACGCCATCGCCTCGGAGGTCCGCAGGGGCCGGGACCGGGGTGAGACGGCGCTTTTTATCTTGACAAGTCGCATTTGATTTTGCGCCCAAGCCCTTGATTAGGCAATGTTTATGGCATTTGGGCCGTGCGGGCGCGGACAAAAGTGGCGAAAATAACGACAAACCCACAACCTTGTCACTGCAGCGCCCAACCCCACGTGGTGGCGGTGATCCGGAACGTCCGTCCCATTTTTGACTCCACCGAGACATGAACCCGCCTGAGCTGCTCAACATCCTGCGTTACCCCGACCCGCGCCTGAACACCGTTGCCCGGCCGGTGGCGGTGGTGGACGCGCGCATCCACCAGCTGATCGCGCGCATGTTCGCCACCATGTACGACGCCAGCGGTATCGGCCTGGCCGCGACGCAGGTGGATGTGCACGAGCGGCTGATCGTGATCGATGTGAGCGAAACCCGCGATCAGCCGCTCGTGCTGATCAATCCCGTGATCGAGTGGTCCAGCCCCGAAACCCGCAAGGGGGAAGAGGGCTGCCTGTCCGTGCCCGGCATTTACGACGGCGTGGAGCGCTCGATCGCCGTGCGCGTGCGTGCGCTCGACGGCAACGGGGTGGAGCGCACGATGGAGGCCCAGGACATGCTCGCGGTCTGCATCCAGCACGAGATGGACCACCTGATGGGCAAGGTGTTTGTGGAATACCTCTCGCCACTCAAGCGCAACCGCATCAAGAGCAAGCTGGTCAAGGCGCAACGCGAAACGGAGCGGGCATGAACCTCGCACCGGGCATGCGTTACCGACTGCTGGCGCTGGCTTCCGGGCTGGTGTTGCTGGCCGGTTGCGCGGGCATGCCCGAACGCGTGCCCCCGGGCAGCACCCGGGCGCAGATCGAAGAGCGGCTCGGCCGGCCGACGGCGGAACACCGCTTGCCCGACGGCACGCGCCTGCAGTACTCCCGCCAGCCGGCCGGCGCGCAGGTGTACAACCTGGACCTGGGGCCGGACGGGCGCTTGCGTAGGCTGGAGCAGGTCATGGACGTGGCCTGGCTGGAGCGCATCGAGGTCGGACGCTGGACGCGTGACGATGTCTTGTTGCATCTGGGGCGTCCTGCATGGGTGGAGCAGGTGGCGCGGTTTGATGGCGACATCTGGACCTACCGTGTGATCGATCACGTATGGCAGCGCCGGGTTCACATCCATCTGAGCCCGGCGGGCGTGGTGCAGAAAGTGATGTACTCCGACGAACCGATGCCCGACGACCGGACACCCTGAGTGTGGGTCCACGGTGCTCGACCGCATCGTCCGGCCCCTTATTTCTTCATCGCATGAAAATCATTTTTGCCGGTACGCCGGAGTTCGCCCGCGTGGCGCTGGAACGGTTGCTCGCGGCCGGGTTTGAGATTCCCTTGGTGCTGAGCCAGCCGGACCGCCCGGCGGGGCGCGGCATGAAGCTGCAGGCCTCTCCGGTCAAGCAGTGCGCGCTGGCGCACGGCTTGGCGGTGGCACAGCCACGCAGCCTGCGCCTGGATGGCAAGTTCCCCGTAGAGGCCACCGCGGCGCGCGCCGCGATCATCGCCGCGAACGCCGACGCGATGGTCGTCGCCGCGTACGGTCTGATCCTGCCGCAATGGGTGCTGGACGCGCCGCGACTGGGATGTTTCAACATCCACGCTTCGCTGCTGCCGCGCTGGCGCGGCGCGGCGCCGATCCACCGCGCCATCGAGGCCGGCGACCAACACACCGGCGTGACCATCATGCAGATGGACGCCGGACTCGACACCGGCGACATGCTGCTGGTCGAGCGCCTGCCCATCGCGGCCGACGACAGCACCGGCAGCCTGCACGACCGCCTGGCCGTGCTGGGCGGGCGCCTGATGGTGGAGGCGCTGGAGATGGCGGCCTGCGGCGGCCTGAGTCCGGTACCCCAGCCGGCCGACGGCGTGACCTACGCGCACAAGATCGAGAAGGCCGAGGCGGCCATTGACTGGACCTTGCCCGCGGCCGTGATCGCGCGCAGGGTGCGCGCCTTCAACCCCTTTCCGGGGGCGAGCACGGCGCTGGCGGGTGAGGCGATCAAGGTCTGGGCGGCGCAGGTCGAAACCGACACCGGTGCAGATGCGGGTGCGGCTGCGCCGGGACAGGTACTGGCCATCGGGCCCCAGGGTATCCGGGTCATGACGGGCGACGGCGTGCTGGTGTTCGATGAGCTGCAGCGCGCGGGCGGCAAGCGCCTGCCGGCGGCGGACTTCCTGCGCGGTTTTGCGCTCACGCCCGGGCAGGTGCTGGACGCCCCGACCACCGCAACCGTGGCGGCGGCCTGATGTTCTACCTGCGCGAACACCGCCAGCGGGCGGAATTCTGGGAAGGCGTGCGCGACCAGGGCACGGTGGCCATGGGCATCGGCGCCTGGGGCCTGATGACCGGCGTGGCCATGGTCAAGTCGGGACTGTCGGTGCTGGAAGCCTTGTTGATGACCCTGATCGTCTACGCTGGCAGCGCCCAGCTCGCGGCCGTGCCCATGATCGCGGCGGGCGCGCCGCTGTGGGTGATCCTGACCGCGGCGTTCTGCGTCAACCTGCGTTTCGTCGTGTTCTCGGCGCATCTGCGGCCCTACCTGATGCACCTGCCGCGCTGGCAGCGGCTGGTCAGCGGTTACGTGACCGGTGACCTGAGCTATGTGTTCTTCGCGCGCCGTTTTCCCAAACCCGGCCAGTCACCCGACGAACTCGCACGCCAGCAGGCCTACCTGATGGGCAACTGCGCGGTCAACTACATCGCCTGGATGGTGGCCAGCGTGGTCGGCATCGTGCTCGCCAACGCCATCCCCACCGAATGGGGGCTGGGTTTTGCCGGCATCCTGGCGCTACTGGGCGTGCTCAGCTCGCTGGCCTCTTCACCGCTGCGCATCGTTTCGGCCGGTGTGGCCGGGGCCGCCGCGGTGGTGGCCTGGGCTTTGCCGCTCAAGCTCAACATCCTGGTGGCCATCGCCAGCGCCGTGGCGATCTGCCTGGTGCTGGAAAAGGCGATGCCGCACCGTCCCGCCGCGGGAGCGCCCCATGTTTGACCTCGACCCCTGGACCCTGCTCACCATCGTGGCGCTGGGGTGCATCACGGTGATCACGCGTGGGTTTTTCTTCCTGTCGGACAAGCCCTGGACCTTGCCGCACTGGGCCCAGCGCGGGCTGCAGTACGCGCCCATCGCCGCTTTGGCCGCCGTGGTGGTGCCCGAGATCGTGATGGCACAGGGCGAGCTGGTGCGCACCTGGCAGGACGCGCGCCTGTTCGCCGCCGCCGCCGGGGGCGCCTGGTTCTACTGGCGCCGCGGTGTGCTCGGCACCATTGTGGCCGGCATGCTGGTCTACCTGCCGCTGCGCATCGGGCTGGGCTGGTGAGGGCTGAGGCGCCTTCTTAAGGCCACCTAAAGGAAGGTGCGTCAAAATAGGGAGGCAGCGCTTTCGCCGCCGACGGCCTTGTCGGCGCAGCGAAGCCGTGTTGCGATTTTTGTGAATCTTGATGAAACCCATGACAGACCCCCGGTCGACCGCTGCGGCCCTCCCAGTGTCCGGCCATGCCGCGCCGCTGGTGTCGGTGCTGATCCCCGCGAAAGACGAAGCCGGCAACATCGGTGCCCTGGTGGACGAGATCGTCGATGCCCTGCAGCCGACCTGCGGCTTTGAAATCGTGCTGGTGGACGATGGCAGCACCGATGGCACCGACCAGCAGTTCCTGCAGCGCTGCCAGGCCCGCGGTGCGCGCGCCCAGCTGCTGCGCCACGCACGCAGCTGCGGGCAGAGCACCGCGATGTGGACCGCTTCGCGCCATGCCCGCGGGCGCTATCTGGTCACCATCGATGGCGACGGGCAGAACGACCCGGCCGACATCCCGGCCCTGGTGCGGCAGGCGCAGGAACTGGAGGCGGGTGGCGAACATTTCTGCATCGCGGGCTTTCGCCACAAGCGCAAGGACACCGAGTGGAAGAAGATCCAGTCGAAGATTGCCAACGCCGTGCGCCGCCAGATCCTCGATGACGGCGTGCCCGACACGGGTTGCGGACTGAAGCTGATCCCGCGCAGCACCTGGGCCTTGCTGCCGTATTTTGATCACATGCACCGCTACATCCCGGCGCTGGTGCGGCGCGTGGGTGGCCGCATCGCGGTGGTGCCGGTGAACCACCGCCACCGCACGGCCGGGGTGTCCAAATACACCGCCTGGAACCGTGTGTGGGTGGGCATCGTCGACATGTTTGGCGTGCGCTGGCTGATCCGGCGCAGCAAACAGCCGGTGCTGGAACGGGTGGAAACCGTCGGTGAAATCTAGCGCCAAACTGCTCGTCAAGCCGCTGGGGCTGACGGCTGTGCTGACGCTGGCCTTTGTCTCCCTGCACTACGGCTGGTGGGGTTCGGTCACCGAAGAAGACCTCTTGCGCCAGCTGTTCCAGCAGCACTGGGCCATCGCCTGGCCGGCGTTCGCCCTGGGCAGCATTGTCTACACCGCGGCCGGGGGACCGCGCCAGTTGCTGGCTTTCAGCTGCGGCTACCTCATGGGTGGTTTTGTGGGCGGGGTGGTCAGCGCCTTGCTCACCGGGTTCGGGGCCTTGCTGACCATCGCCGTGGTGCGCCGCATGGGCATGGACTGGTTGCGCCAGCGCCATGGCCAGAAGATCGAAGGCTTGCGTCGCGTGCTCGCCGAGGACACCTGGCTCTGGATCTGCATCATCCGGCTGATGCCGGTGGGCAGCAATCTGCTGACCAACGTCGCCGCCGCACTGGCGGGTCTGAGCCGGCGCGGTGTGTTCCTGGGCAGCCTGCCGGGTTACCTGCCACAGTCGCTGCTGTTCAGTTACGCCGGCCGCGGTGTGGCCCTGCAGGACAGCTCGAAGATCTGGATGAGTTTTGCCCTGCTGGTGGTCTCCAGCGTGCTGGCCTGGTACCTGTACCACCACGGTTTCAAGCAGCGCATGGAACAATGGAAAGTCACCCCCGCGCCGCCTGCTGCGTCACCCCTTCCAGGGGGCGCAGCCAGCGGCCCGGCAAAGCCGGTTCCGCGGCTGCCTCGGGGAGATGGCGCTACGGACTTGACGGAGAACCATCCCCATGACTTCTGACGCCACCGTGCGCCGCCAGACGCTGTTCTGGCTGGCGGCCACGGCCCTCGTGCTGTTCGCGGGCATCGGCCTGCGTTACCCCTGGCCGGCCGACGAGCCCCGCTTTGCGCAGATCGCGCGCGAGATGGTCGAGAGTGGCCAGTGGCTGTTCCCGACCCGCGGCGGCGAGTACTACCCGGACAAGCCACCGGTGTTCATGTGGCTGAGTGCGCTGTTTTTCCAGCTCGTCGGCAACCTCAAGCTGTCGTTCCTGCTGCCCAGCGTGCTGGCCTCGATCGGCACGCTCTGGCTGGTGCACGACCTGGGCCGTCGCTTGTGGAATGCGCAGACGGCGCTGTTCGCCGTGCTGGTGCTGGCCTTCACGCCGCAGTTCCTGTTGCAGGGCAAGGCGGCGCAGATCGACGCCCTGGTCACGTTCTGGATCACGCTGGGCTGCTACGGCCTGCTGCGCCATTTCCTGACCGGGCCCCACTGGCGCTGGTACTTCGTGAGCTGGGTGGCCATGGGCCTGGGCATCATGACCAAGGGCGTGGGTTTCCTGCCGCTGCTGATGCTGCTGCCGTTGGCTCTGTGGAGCAATGCTCCCCCCTGCGCCGCTCCGCGTCTTTCCCCCGAAGGGGGGACCGCACCTGCGGCCCGGCAAAGCCGGTTCCATGGTGCGTGCTGGAGCTGGCGCCTGCTGCTCGGTGTGCCGGTGATGCTGGCGGTGATCGCGCTCTGGCTGGGGCCGATGCTCTGGCAGGTGCACAGTGTGGGCACCGACACGATGGTGGCCTACCGCAACGACCTGCTGTTCCGGCAGACCGGCGAACGTTTCGTCAATGCCTGGCACCACGTCAAACCCTGGCACTACTTCTTCACCCAGGCGATCCCGGTGGTGTGGTTCCCCTTGCCGATCGTGATGCTGGTGTTGATCAAGCCCCTGGTGGCGCTGCTGCGCCAGGATGCCAAGCTGCGTGTGTTGCTGGCCTGGGTGGGGCTGGTGCTGCTGTTTTTCTCGATCAGCTCGGGCAAGCGCGAGGTCTACATCTTCCCCGCTCTGCCCATGTTGTCGCTGGTGGTGGCGGTACTCTGGGTGAACAGCCGGAAGCTCCCGCTGGCGAAGAAGCTGGACGGGGTTTTCCGCTGGTTGATGCCGGTCATCGCCGCCCTTCTGATGGCTCTGGGTTTGCTGATGTGGCTGGCACCCGGGCGTTTGCCCGGCAAGCTGCAGGACTACGCCGACATCGTGGGTGCCGTGGCCGCGCCCCTCACAGGATTGGGCGTGGCCTTGATCGCCGTGCTGTTGTGGCTGCGCCGGTCCGACCTGTTTGTCCGTCTGGCCGCGGCCAGCCTGGTGGGCTGGCTGTTCGTCGCGCTGCTGGTCTGGCCGCGGGTGGATCCCTATCGCACGCCGCAGGACATGATGCAGGCGGTGGAGCAGCATCTGCCCCCGGGGGCCGAGCTCGGGCTGATTGCCTTCAAGGAGCAGTTCCTGCTGTTCAGCCAGCGGCCACTGACCCACTTCAGCTACCTGGCGCCGCTGCTGCAGCAGGAGCAGAACGCCTGGATCTGGATGCGCGAGGCCCCGAACCGCCACCTGCTGGTGCCCACCGACGGCGAACTGGGCTGTTTCGAGGTCGCACGTGCGGTGTCGCTGGGCGAGGCGCACCGGCGCGAATGGGTGCTGCTCGGTCCGGACGCGGTGCGGCCGACCTGCGGGACACCGGCCCGTCTCCAACGTTTCCACTACCAACCCGTCACGAACGGGGTATTGCCATGACCGAACCGATCCCCGGGCCCGGCCGGAAAATCCTGGTCACCGGCGCCGCCGGCTTCATCGGTTTTCACCTGTGCAAGCGCCTGCTCGACCAGGGTTTTGAGGTCGAGGGCCTGGACAACCTGAACGCCTACTACGAGCCCACGCTCAAGCAGGCCCGCCTGCAGCAGTTGCTGGACCGGCCCGGCTTCGCGTTCCACCGCCTGGACTTGGCCGACCGCGATGCCATGGCGCGGCTGTTTGCCGAAAACCGTTATGACGCGGTGCTGCACCTGGCCGCCCAGGCCGGCGTGCGCTATTCGGTTGACCATCCCATGACCTACCTCGACAGCAACCTGGCCGGCATGCTGACGGTGCTGGAGGGGTGTCGTCACAGTGGTGTGCGGCACCTGGTCTATGCCTCGTCCAGCTCCATCTACGGCGCGGCGCGCCAGATGCCGCTGCGCGAGGACATGGTCACCGACCAGCCGATCTCGCTCTACGCCGCGAGCAAGAAGGCCAACGAACTCATGGCCTACAGCTACAGCCACCTCTACGGCATCCCGGCCACCGGGCTGCGCCTGTTCACCGTGTACGGACCCTGGGGGCGCCCGGACATGGCCATCTTCAAGTTCGTGCGCGCGGTGCTGGCAGGCCAGCCGATCGATGTCTACAACAACGGCCAGATGCGCCGCGACTTCACCTACGTGGACGACGTGGTCGACGCCGTGCTCAAGGTCATGGCCGTGCCGCCGGTGGCCACGGCCGACGCGCCCGCCCACCGGGTGCTCAACGTGGGCAACAACGGGCCGGTGAGCCTGCTGGACTTCATCGGCTGCATCGAAAAGGCCACCGGCATCGAAGCCATCAAACACTTCATGCCGATGCAGCAGGGCGACGTGCCGGAGACCTGGGCGGACACCACGGCGCTGGAAAAGGGTTTTGGCATCCGCCCGAACACCGATCTGCAGCTCGGGGTGCAGCGTTTTGTGGACTGGTACCGCGGCTACTACGGCGACACTGGCACCGTTTGAGCCGCCTGCCCGGCGAGCCAGGGCCGCGCTCCGAGCCAGCCGGCCAGGCTGACGCTGGCGCAGGTCAGCAGCGTCCACAGGGTGTGGCTGGGCGGGTGCGCGCCGCGCAGGGTCTGCGCCGCACCGGCGAGCGCGCCGGCGAACACCAGAAACATCAGCCAGCGCCAGCCGGTCGCGGCCTCGCGGTCGACCCCTCGGGGCGGCAGCAGCCAGGGCAGGCACAGGGGCAGAAAGGCCAGGGCGCTGGAAGCGTGACCGCCGGGGAAGCAGCGGCCAGGCCCCCCGTCCGTGTCCAGGAAGTTCCAGTGCGAAACGTAAGACGCGCCGCCGCCGAAGGCCTGCAGCTCCCAGGGGCAGCTGGTGAGGCTGTGGTACTTCACCAGATTCACCGCCAGCAGCGACAGCGCCACCAGCACCACCACGACGAGGCGCTCGCGCCGGTCGATGGCCGGGCCGGGCCAGGTCTGTGGCCACAGCACCCACAGCCCGAGCAGCAGGTAGAAGCCCAGGGCGACCTGCCGCAGGCCATCGTGCAACACCCGTTCCAGCAGCCAGTGGTGGCGCCAGGGAAACCCCTCGGGCGTTCCGATGGCCTGCAGCACGGGCAGGTCCAGGCCCGAGAGATCCCACAGCAGGGTCAGCACCAGCACCGCCACCAGACCTCTCAGCAGGTGGATGACGGGTGGCGAATGGGCCAGCAGGGAACGGGCAGCGGGACGGGTGTGCATGGGGTGCCATCGTGCGCGGCGCACTTTAAGAGAGGCTTAAGCGCGGTCCGGATAATGGAACTCTTTTGTCATCGGGCTCTGGCCCGCCTCTGAAATGCGCGCACTTGTGGTGGAAGACGATCCCGGCATCGCCAGCGGTCTGAGCGATTCGTTGCGCCAGGCGGGTTACGCGGTGGACGTGTGCCCGACCCTGGATGCCGCCTGGGCGGCCCTGGCGGTGGAGCCTTTTGACGTGTTGCTGCTGGATCTGGGCCTGCCCGATGGCGACGGGCTGGACCTGCTGGCGCGCCTGCGCCGCCTCGGTGAGCGCAGCCGGGCCCACGAAGCGCTGCCGCGCAGCGACATGCCGGTGCTGATCATGACGGCTCGCGATGGCGTGAGCGACCGCATCAGCGGCCTGGACAGCGGGGCCGACGACTACATCGTTAAACCGTTCGACGCCAACGAATTGCTAGCCCGGCTGCGCGCCATGCTGCGGCGGGCGAGCGGGCGCAGCAAGCCCTTGATCGAACACGGCGACCTGGTGCTCGACCCGGCCACGCGCACGGTGGAGCGCGCGGGGTTGCCGGTGGCCCTGGGTGGGCGCGAGTTTGCGCTGTTGCTGACCCTGCTGCAGGCCCGTCCCCAGGTGCTGTCCAAGGCCCGGCTGGAATCGGCCCTCTACGGCTTTGGCGAAGCGCTCGACAGCAACGCGATCGAGGTGCACGTGCACCACCTGCGCCGCAAGCTGGGTGAGTCGCTCATCAAGACCGTGCGCGGCGTGGGTTACTTCATTCCCCGCGAAGTGGCCACCGCCGCCGCGCCGAAGCGCTCGGACCCCGAATGAACCCGGTGGCCGCTTCACCATCGCCGCAGCCTGTGCTGCGCCGCTACATCCTGAGCTGGACGCTCGGTGCGCTGTTGCTGGTGTGGCTGACCCTGATCGCCGTGGCCTGGTCCACCGGGTTCCGCGAGGCGCGCAAGTTTTCGGACGGCCAGCTGGTGGCGGTGGCCAAGCTGTGGATCGAAGCTTCGCCCACCGGGGCCAGCCAGAACACGGTGCCGGCGTCGGCCGGTCTGGAGCATGAGTACCTGCAGGACGTCGCCGTGCTGGCCTGGGAGGATGGCCGCCTCGTGGCCGACACCCACCGCATCGCGCCGGGGCTGGACATCACGAGTCTGCCCCCGCGGGGGTTTCGCACCCTGACACTGCAGACCGAACACGGCCTGAGCGACTGGCGCAGCTTCGGCGTGCGCCTGAACACAGACGGACGCGAGCGCCGCGTGCTGGCGCTGATGGACATGAAGAAGCGTGGCGAGCTCGGCAAAGACATCGCCGAACACGTGGCGCAACCCGCGATCCTGATCCTGCCGCTGGTGGCCCTGCTGCTGTGGTGGACCATCCGGCGCGGTTTGCGTCCGCTGGACCAGCTCTCCAGCGAGGTGGCTGCGCTCGACGGGTTCGCCGGTCAGCGGCTGGACACCCAGCACCGTTTTCGCGAATTCACCAGCACGGTCTCGGCCATCAACACACTGGTCGATACCTTGCAGAAGCAGGCGCAACGCGAGCGCGAATTCGCTTCCGACGTGGCGCACGAACTGCGCACGCCGCTGGCGGTCATTGCGCTGCAGGCCCGGGCCGCGCAGGGGGACGCTTCGCCCGAACGCCTGGACCGGCTGGAGCGCGAGGCCCTGCGCGCCGGCCGCATCCTGTCGCAGTTGCTGGACCTGGCGCGGGCACAGCGCACCGGTACCGGGGGGCCGTCCAACCTGTTGGAGACGCAGGACGTCGAGCTCGGCGAGCTCGCGGCGCGTTTGATTTCGAACCATGCGCAACTGGCGTACGAAACGGGTCACGAGCTGTCCCTGCAGCAGCCCGAGCAGCCCGTGCGCGTATCGGCCCAGCCCATGTTGCTGGAGCTGGCACTGCGCAACCTGATCGAAAACGCCCTGCGCCACACGCCCGAAGGCACCCAGGTGTCGGTCGAAATCTGGCGCTCATCCGACGGCTTCGGCGTGTCCGTGTCCGACGACGGTCAACGCGCGGGCTCGGTTGCCGTCACCGCAGCGTCCGAGCCCGGCCTCGGTCTGGGCCTGCGCCTGGTGGGGCGCATCGCCGAACAGATGGGCGCCACGCTGGAGCGCGATGCGGGCGAGCCGCCCATGAGCACGCGGTTCAATCTGCGCTGGGCACGCTGAGAACCCTGGATTCTTGGCGGAACAGGTCGGCATAAGGTTGGCTTAACCCAGGCTGCATACGCTGGCGGAGCCAGTGTGTGCTGGCGCATCGAATGTGACCATGCAGGCAATCTTGTCCCCGGCGCTGTCCGCCCTGCCCACGCAGGCGCCCGCCCCCATCAACACTCCAGCTGTCCGGTCCCCGGGCCAGACCGTCTGGTTGCTCGCGCTGTGGCTGGCCGGTCCGGGCAATCTGCCGCTGTGGCAGCGCATGCTGTCCGGTGGCGAGGTCCGCTGGACGGCGTTCATGGGCCTGGGTCTGATGATCCTGGGCGGCACGGCGGCCTTGCTGTCGCTGCTGGCGTGGCCGCGCCTGCTGCGGCCGGTCGCGTCCCTGCTGGTGGTGATGGCGGCCCTGAACAGCCACTACATGTGGCAGTACGGTGTCGTGATCGACGCCACCATGCTGGCCAACGCCTTGCACACCGATGTGCGCGAGGTGCGGGACCTGCTGTCGTGGTCGCTGGCGGGCAGCCTGCTGCTGGTGGCGGCGCCACCGCTGTGGTGGTTGTGGCACCGGCCGGTGGCGATGGGCCACGCGGCTTCGCGGCTGCTGCCCAACGGCCTGGGCGCGGTGGCCGGCCTGGTGTTGGCGGTGGGCGCGGCACTGCTGAGCTACCAGGACCTCGCCTCACTGATGCGCAACCAGAAGGCGCTGCGCTTCATGATCAATCCCCTGAACACGGTGTATGCCGCAGGCAAACTGGCTGCGCAACAGCTGCCCGCGCAGGCGCGCACCCTGACGCCGGTCGGTGAAGACGCGGTGCTTGGCGCGAGCTACGCGAACCAGGCGCGGCCACCGCTGCTGCTGCTGGTGCTGGGTGAGACGGCGCGCGCCGACCACTTTGCCCTCGATGGCTATGCCCGTGACACCACGCCCACGCTGGCGCGCTGGCAACAGCAGGGTGATCTGGTGAACTTCAGCCAGGTGCGTTCCTGCGGCACCAACACCCAGGTGTCGGTGCCTTGCGTGTTCTCACCACTGACGCGAGCCCAGGGCGGTGACGAGACCGCGCGCCACGAAAACCTGCTGGATGTGTTGCAGCGGGCCGGACTGGCGGTGCTCTGGCTGGACAACCAGGCGGGCTGCAAAGGCGTCTGTGATCGGATCCCCCATGCGAGCACGCGCGAGCTGGCCGTGCCGGGTCTCTGTTCCGACGGAGAGTGTTTTGACGCGGTCATGTTGAATGATCTCGATGCGCGCATCGCCGCCCTTGACCCGCAACGCCGCGAGCGCGGCGTGGTGCTCGTCATGCACCAGATGGGCAGCCACGGCCCGGCGTATTTCAAACGCACGCCGCCCGGGCACAAGCGCTTTGTGCCCGAATGCACCAGCGCCACGCTGTCGGACTGCACCCCCGAGTCACTCGCCAACGCCTACGACAACACCATCGCCTACACCGACCACTTCCTGGGCCAGACGCTGGACTGGCTGCAGCGCCAGGCCCAGCAGGGGCGGCACGACACCGGCCTGGTCTATGTGTCCGATCATGGCGAATCGCTGGGCGAAAACGGGCTCTACCTGCACGGTTTGCCGTACGCGCTGGCACCCGAGCAGCAAACCCATGTGCCCATGGTGGCCTGGTTGTCGCCCGGGCTGCAGCGGCGCAGCGGCGTCTCGGTGGGCTGTCTGCGGCAGCGCTCAGGCGAGGCCTTGTCACACGACAATGTGTTCCATTCGGTGCTGGGGCTGATGGACGTGCGCACCTCGGCGTACCAGCGCCCGCTCGATGCGCTGGCGCCCTGCGCCAAGCCGCCGGTGCAGGCCGGGGTCAGTCCGCGGCCGGCAGGCTGAGGGCGACCCCCAGACCGCCCAGTCGGGCCGTTTCCAGGCGGACATCGCCCCCGTAGAGCCGGGCCAGATCGGTCACGATGGCCAGGCCCAGCCCCGATCCGGGCACGCTTTCGTCCAGCCGTGCGCCCCGCGCGAGCACGGCGGCGCGGGCCTGGTCGTCGATGCCCGGACCATCGTCCTCCACGCGCAGGCACAGCCGGCCCGCTTCGCTGGAGGCGCTGACCACCACCGTGTGGCGTGCCCATTTGCAGGCGTTGTCGATCAGATTGCCCAGCATCTCCTGCAAGTCCTGTTCTTCGCCCGCAAAGGCCAGCGTGTCGGGCAGACCGCTGGCGTCGATGTCAATGTGACGTTCGGCGTGCACCCGCTGCATCACCCGCACCAGGCCGAGCACCACCGGGGCCACGGGCGTGCGCAGACCGGGCAGGCGCTCGGCGGCGGCGGCCCGCGCATGGGCGAGGTGCCAGTCGATGTGGCGTCGTGCCGTGTCCACCTGTTCGTGGACCAGGCGCGCGAGTGCGGGCCCGGTGTCGCGCGGGTTGGCCGGGTCGCCCGCGTTCAGCGCCTGCGTGGCCGCCTGTCCCAGGACCGCCAGCGGGGTCTTGAGGGCGTGGGCCAGGTTGCCCGCCTGGGTGCGCGCGCGCGCCACCACCTCGGCGTTGCGGTCCAGCACGCCGTTGAAGTCGTCGATGAGCGGCTGCACCTCACTGGGGAAACGGCCCTGCAGTCGGGCGGAGCGGCCTTCGCGCACCTGCACCAGGGCGTGCTGCAGGCCCCGCAGCGGCGACAGGCCCACCGCGACCTGGGTCACCGCGGCCAAGGCCAGCAGCGCACCCAGCACCAGCAGCGAAATGGAAAGCACACCGGTGAAGCGGTCGACCGCTTCCAGCGCCTGCCGGGTTTCGGCCGCTACGATCAGGCGCCAGCGCACGCCCGGCTGTTCGCCCAGCGCCACGGTGCGTTCCAGCATCAGCACGGCCGCGCCCTGCGGACCGCTGCCTTCGTGCACGTGCACGGTGCCGTTCGCCAGCGCATCCGCGCTCAGCGGCAGGGTGGTGTCCCAGAGCGAGCGCGAACGCAGCACGCCGCTGCGGATGGCGCCGTCCCCGCTCACCTGATCGAGCTGCCAGTAAAGACCGGAATAGGGTGTGCGCCAGCGCGGGTCGGACAGCTGTTGCGGATCGATCACGGGTTGCCCGCTGGCGTCCAGTTCCAGTTGGGTGGTCAGCTGGTCGAGCTGCAGGGTCAGCGCCGCTTCGAACTGGCGCATGACGTGTTCGCGAAACAGGCCGCTGAGCCAGACACCGGCCAGCAGCAGCGCCAGCGCGAGCGCGGCGAGCGTGGCGGCCAGCAGGCGAAAACGCAGCGAGGAGGCCCAGCGGCCGAACGTGATCATGGGTTGTTGAGCTTAAGGCACCGATGAACCTGCCCTGCATGCGCCGCAACGCCGGGCATCGCGCGCGGCATGGCGCCGGCTCAGTCCGTGCTGGCCTGCGGCTGCACCAGTCGGTAGCCCAGGCCGCGCACGGTCTCGATCAGTTCGGGCGGGAGTTTCTTGCGCAGTCGGCCGACGAACACCTCGATGGTGTTGGAGTCGCGGTCGAAGTCCTGTGCGTAGATGTGTTCGGTGAGTTCGGTGCGCGAGACCACCGAGCCCGGGCGGTGCATCAGGTAGTCGAGCACCTTGTACTCGTGGCTGGTCAGGGCGACCGGTTGGCCCGCGAGCGTGACGCGGCCGCTGCGCGTGTCCAGCGCCAGCGCGCCGCACTGCAGCACCGGTGAGGCCAGGCCGCTGGCGCGGCGGATCAGCGCGCGCAGGCGCGCCAGCAGCTCTTCCATGTGGAAGGGTTTGGTCAGGTAGTCGTCGGCGCCGGCATCGATGCCCGCCACCTTCTCGCTCCAGTTGTCGCGTGCGGTCAGGATCAGCACCGGCATGGTCCGGCCGGCATCGCGCCAGCGTTTGAGCACCGTGAGACCGTCGAGCACCGGCAGGCCGAGGTCGAGCACCACCGCGTCAAACGCTTCGGTGTCGCCCAGGAAGTGGGCGTCGCGGCCGTTGTCGGCTTCGTCCACCGCGTAGCCGGCGTCCACCAGGCCGCTGCGCAGTTGTGCGCGCAGCGTGGGTTCGTCTTCTACCAGGAGGATGCGCATGCGGGTTCTTTCAATGTCCACGGTTCCTGGGGTCGCGATGGCGATCCTCGCGGGTCCTGCGACGCAGCACCTCGCCGGTCTTGGCGTCGAGTTCGAGCTTGATCCGCTGACCACCGGCCTGCAGCAACTTGATCTCATAGACCCAGCGCTCGCCGTCGTTCTCCAGTTCGACTCCCAGCACCTGGCCCGGGTGCTCGCGTTCCAGCCGCTCCAGCACCGATCGCAGTGGCAGCACCTGCCCGGCCTGCACGGCTTGCAGGGCGCGCTCGTGGTCGTCGTCGCGTGACCAGGCGGGGGTCGTGCCCAGCCCGCCCAGCAGCGCCGCTGTCACCAGCAGGGTCCGCAGCGGCGCGCTGCCGTATCCGGGGCGTGTCAACACATTCATGGGGTCATTGTCGGTGGGCATTCCTTAACGGCAGATGAACGGCCGCTTCAGCTGGCGTTCAAGCGGGGTCTCTCACACTGCATCCCGTTCTCCCCTTCATCCCTTTGAAAGACACCATCATGTTGTTTGTGCATTCTTCCCGACTGTCCGCCGGCCTGCTCGCGGCGATGCTGGCCAGCAGCTTGTGGTCGACCGCTGTGCACGCTGCCGACACCACGCCCGCCGCACAACTGCAGCACTGGAGCGCCCAGGCCGGCACACCGGGCGATGCGGCCAAGGGCCAGACCTTCTTCAACGCCAAACACGGGGCCGAGTGGTCGTGCGCCTCCTGCCACAACACGCCGCCCACCACGCAAGGCAAACACGCCAACACCGGCAAGCTGATCGCGCCGCTGGCGCCGGCCTTCAACCCCAAGGCGTTCACCGACACGGCGAAAGTCGACAAGT
The DNA here is from genome assembly GCF_013387465.1 of Hydrogenophaga aromaticivorans. Lineage (GTDB taxonomy): Bacteria > Pseudomonadota > Gammaproteobacteria > Burkholderiales > Burkholderiaceae_C > Hydrogenophaga > Hydrogenophaga aromaticivorans. Next base: position 124,606 of record NZ_VYGV01000004.1, read on the forward strand.
GGTTCAAGCGCAACTGCAACGACGTGCTCAGCCGCGAATGCAGCGCCGGCGAAAAGGCCGACGTGCTGGCCTACCTGAACAGCCTGAAGTGAACGACCTCGACATCCAGGAGCGATCCATGAAAACCCCCACCACCCGATCCCTGCTCGTGGCCATTGGCCTGGGCATCGCCGCACTGTCCACCGCGCAGGCCGACGGCGGGCGCATGATGCCGCGCGACATGCCCAAGGCCTACATGGCCGAATGCGCCGCCTGCCACACCGCGTACACACCGGGCCTGCTGCCCGCCCGTTCGTGGCAGCGCATCATGGCCGGCCTGGACAAGCACTACGGCACCGACGCTTCGCTGGATGACGCCACCGTCAAGCAGCTCAGTGCCTGGTTGCAGGCGAACGCCGGCACCTACAAGCGTGTGGTCGAGGAGCCGCCCGAGGACCGCCTCACGCGCTCGGCCTGGTTCGAGCGCAAGCACCGCGAGGTCCCCGCCTCGGTCTGGAAACACGCCAGCATCAAGAGCGCGGCCAACTGCGCCGCCTGCCACACCGGCGCCGACCGCGGCGATTTCGATGACGACAACATCCGGATGCCGGCGGGCGTGAACCTGGGCCAGCGCTGGTTCTGGAAAGACTGAACCCGGGAGAACCACCATGCAAGCCACCACCCCCATGCCTTCCTCTGCTGTCGCTGGCGCGTCCCAGGCGCGACCAGCCGCCCGACGCCGTGTCACCGATGCGCCCACCCGCATGTTTCACTGGCTGTTCGCCCTGTGTTTTCTGGGCGCCTACCTGACGGCCGATGGCGAGAGCTGGCGCATGCTGCACGTCACGCTCGGCTATTCCATGGCGGGTCTGCTGGGCTTTCGTATGGTCTATGGCCTTTTCGGCCCGCGCCAGGCGGGCCTGGGCCTGATGTGGCGCAAGCTGGGCAGCGCGCCAGCGTGGCTTCGGTCGCTGCGCACGGCCCCATCCATCGCCGCCGTCAACTGGCGCCAGGGGCAGAACCTGCTCATGGCGCTGGCGGTGGTGGCCCTGCTCGTGCTCGTGGTGCCGCTCACCTTGAGCGGCTACGCGACCTTCAACGAATGGGGCGTGTTCCCCGGTGACGACTGGCTGGGCGAAATGCACGAATTTCTGGGCGAGGCCTTTCTGTTTGTGGTGCTGGCCCATTTGGCCCTGATCCTGGGTCTGAGCCTGCTGCGCCGCAAGAACCTGGCATCGCCCATGTTGACCGGCAGCGTGGAAGGGCCGGGTCCGAGCCTGGTGCAGAAGAACCGCGCCTGGCTGGCGACCCTGCTGCTGCTCGCGGTGCTGGCCTACGGCGCCTGGGAATGGCAGCAGTCGCCCAACGGGCTGGTGTCAGCCAAGGCCCTCAGCAGCCTCGTGTCGGGCAACGGCGGCGGGCGCGATCACGGTGATGACGATTGACCGCCCCGAGTCCGGGCCTTACTTGACGAACTGAATTCTGAAAGCAACAACCATGAACCAATACCTCTGTGTGGTCTGCGGATGGCTGTACGACGAAGCCGCTGGCTGGCCCGAAGAAGGCTTTGCGCCCGGGACGCGCTGGGCCGACGTGCCGGACGACTGGCGCTGCCCCGAGTGTGGCGTGGGCAAGGCCGACTTTGTGCTGTGCGAGGGGTGAGTCCCACCGACTTCGCGGGTGGATTCAGCGCGGCTTCTCTGGCGTGAGGGGCGGCAGGCGGGTCATCCGCACCACGTCGCCCGTGACCGGATGCTGGTAGGCCTCCACGATGCCACCGCCGTGTTCGATGGCGTAGAACTCGTGGCAGTTGCCCCGCGACACCTTGAACTTCACCAGCAGGTAGGCCGATGCCCTGAAACGCGCGCGTGCCTGCGCCTCGGACAACCATTGGCTGCGTGGCAGTTCGGTGCAGACCACCTTTTCGCCCGGGGTGCTGGCCTGTGCCGATCCGCTGGACCCGATCAGGAGCGCAAGGCACAGGGCAGCGAACGCAGGCGAGCCGATGAGGGCGTGTGGGTGGCGAGGCGGGGTGCTGGGTGACATGGGCGCTTGAGGGGCAGTGGTTGATGGAGATCCCTGTGGATCGAGCCACCAGATACTGGCGCCCCAACATTTACGCATCCTTAAACAGCCGTCGCGGGGGCCAACGCCCGTCTGTCGGCTTCAGGTGCCGACAGCGCATTCCCTACAATTTGCGCTGTTCCCCTTCACTTCGCACCTGTTCAAGGCTTCACCATGCAATTCATCCGTTTCTCCGATCTCTGCGCCAGTGGCCAGGCCAAGGGTCAGCGTGTCTTCATCCGCGCCGACCTCAACGTGCCGCAGGATGACGCCGGCAAGATCACCGAAGACACGCGCATCCGCGCCAGCATCCCCGCGATCCAGATGGCGCTGGACGCCGGTGCCGCCGTCATGGTGACGTCGCACCTCGGCCGCCCCACCGAAGGTGAATTCAAGCCCGAAGATTCGCTGGCCCCCGTGGCTGCGCGCATGGGGGAACTCATGGGCCGCAGCATCCCCGTGGTGGCCAACTGGGTCGATGGCGTGTCCGTCGAACCCGGCCAGCTCGTCATGCTGGAGAACTGCCGCCTCAACGTCGGGGAGAAGAAGAACAAGCCCGAACTCGCCGCCAAACTCGGCAAGCTCTGCGACATCTTCGTGCACGACGCCTTCGGCACCGCGCACCGCGCCGAAGGCAGCACCTACGGCATCGCCGAGACCGCGCCGATCGCCTGCGCCGGCCCCTTGCTGGCGGCCGAGATGGACGCCATCGGCAAGGCCCTGGCCAACCCGAAACGCCCGCTGATCGCCATCGTCGCCGGCAGCAAGGTCAGCACCAAGCTCACCATCCTGCAGGCCCTGGCCAAGAACGTCGACGGCCTGATCGTCGGCGGCGGCATCGCCAACACCTTCATGCTCGCGGCCGGCCTGAAGATCGGCAAGAGCCTGGCCGAGCCCGACCTGATCGGCGAAGCCAAGGCCGTGATCGACGCCATGAAAGCGCGCGGCGCGGCGGTGCCGATCCCGACCGACGTGGTCTGCGCCAAGAGCTTCAGCCCCGACGCCGTGGCCACGGTCAAGGCCGCCACCGACGTGGCCGAAGACGACCTGATCCTGGACATCGGCCCGCAGACCGCGCAGCTGCTGGCCGAACAACTCAAGAAGGCCGGCACCATCGTCTGGAACGGCCCGGTGGGCGTGTTCGAGTTCGCCGCCTTCGAGAACGGCACCAAGGTCATTGCCCACGCGATCGCCGAGAGCAGCGCGTTCAGCATCGCCGGTGGTGGCGACACCTTGGCGGCGATCGCCAAGTACGGCATCGAGAAGGACGTGGGTTACATCTCCACCGGTGGTGGCGCCTTCCTCGAAGTGCTGGAGGGCAAGACACTGCCGGCGTTTGAGGTGCTCGCCCGGCGCGCGGGCTAACGCTTCCGGGTGGGTATCCGGAGCACCACCCACGCACCGATCGCGGCCGTGGCCAGCAGCACCAGCTGCACCGCCACGCGCCCGCGAAAACTCCAGATCGACACGCTGACCATCACCGCCATGGACACCACGGCAACGATCTTGTTGCGCCGTGTCAGGCTGCGGTGCGTTTCCCAGTCGCGCAGCATCGGACCGGTGAGCCGGTGGTTGAGCAGCCAGCGGTGCAGGCGCGGCGAAGCCTTGGCGTAGCAGGCTGCGGCCAGCAGGATGAAGGGCGTGGTGGGCAGACCGGGCAGCACGATGCCGATCAGGCCCAGCAGCAGCGCCAGCGAACCGGCGGCCCACAGCAGCCCACGCACCAGGCGCGAACGGTGGGGCGCCTGGGTGGCGCTCACGGCGAGAACATCCCCAGCGGGTGGTGGGCCGTCGCGATGCTGGCCATGAGGCCCACCACCGACAGTGCCGCGACAAAGGCGAGGGCCTTGCCGGTGCGCGTCGGCGCGCGTTTGAGGGCAAAGCTGCCCAGCACGATGTAGACCACCAGCAGCACCAGCTTGGCGCCCAGCCAGTGGTTGTGCCAGGGGTTCAGCTGCAGCAGCCACCACAGCGTGGCGCCTGCGAGCAGCAGCAGCGAGTCGATGACGGGGCTCAGGCCACGGGCCAGGGCGCGCATGGGCCAGGCCTGTCCCGCCAGCACACCCAGGCCGCGCACCGCGAACACCGACACGCTCAAGACCACCAGGGTGATGTGCAGGTGTCGGAGCCAGGGGTAGAGGGCGGCAATCAGTTCGGGGGCGGGCATGGTCCGCGCATCATAGGGCGCTGCAGACTCAGCCCGCCAGCGTCGGGTAGTCGATGTAGCCCTTCGCACCGCCGCCATAAAACGTCGTCTTGTCGGGGGTGTTGAACGGACCGCCCGCGTGCAGCCGTGTCACCAGATCCGGGTTGGCGATGAAGGCCCTGCCGAAGGCCACGAGGTCGGCGCCATCGGCGAGCGCCTGGCGCGCCATCGCCAGGTCGTAGCCGTTGTTGACCATCCAGGCCCCCCGGCCGCCGGCTTCGCGGTAGGCGGTTTTGAGTGCGGCGTAGTCGAAGGGCCGGTCCGGCAGTTCGCGCGGGCCGCCGGTGGCGCCTTCGATCAGGTGCAGGTAGGCCAGCTGCAGGGGGGCGAGTTTGCGCACCACGTGGTCGAACAGCGGTTGCGGATGGTCATCGTGCGCGTCGTTGGCCGGTGTCACGGGCGAGAGCCGGATGCCGGTGCGGTCGCCGCCGACGGCTTCGGCCACGGCGCGCGTCACCTCCAGCAGAAAGCGTGCGCGGTTGGCGATGCTGCCACCATGGTCGTCCTTGCGGTGGTTGCTGCCCGTCTTGAGGAACTGGTCGATCAGGTAGCCGTTGGCGGCGTGGATCTCGACGCCATCAAAACCGGCTGCGATGGCGTTGAGCGCGGCGTGGCGGTAGTCCATCACGATGCCGGGGATCTCTTCGGCGTCGAGCGCGCGCGGTTCGGAGGTGTCGACGAAGGTGGGCACGCCGTCCTTGATCAGCACCGTCTTGGTGTGGGCGCGGATCGCCGAGGGCGCGACCGGCGCGCCAAAGTGTGGCTGCAGCTCACGGTGTGACACGCGGCCCACGTGCCAGAGCTGAACCACGATCTTGCCGCCGGCGTCGTGCACGGCCTGGGTCACGCGTTTCCAGCCGTCGAGCTGCTCGGTGCCGTAGAGGCCGGGCACGTCGGCGTAGCCCTGGCCCTGGTGGCTGATGGCGGTGGCTTCGGTGATCAGAAGGCCGGCGCTGGCGCGCTGGGTGTAGTAGGTCGCCATCAGCGGCGTGGGGATGGCGTCGGGCGCGCGGTTGCGGGTGAGCGAGGCCATCACGATGCGGTTGGACAGGCTCAGGGCGCCCACTTGCAGGGGTTCGAAAAGGGTGGTCATGGTGGGTATGAGCGGCAGGGATGGAGATGCGGCCCAGTCTACGCCTCGCAGCCCGCGCAGGCAGTCGCCGACGGACGGTGATTCCACCGAGGGTGTTTCAAAAAGTGATGACGGGCGGTATAACTTTGCTCATGATCCACCTCCGCGAAATCGACCACCTCGTGCTGCGCGTCGTGAATCTCGATGCCATGCTGCGGTTTTATGGCAATGTGCTGGGCTGCCGCATTGAGCGCCGCCAGGATGGCATCGGGCTGGTGCAGTTGCGTGCCGGGCGCTCGCTGCTCGACCTGGTGCCGGTGGACGGGCCGCTCGGTCGCGCCGGCGGCGCGGCGCCGGGCGCGCAGGGGCGCAACCTTGACCATTTCTGCTTCCGGGTGGAGCCGTTTGACGAGGCACAGATCCGTGCCCAGCTGCGGGCGCACGGCGTCGAGGCCGGCGAGCTGGCCTCGCGCTATGGCGCCGAAGGCGAGGGCCCTTCGCTCTACGTCACCGACCCCGAAGGCAATGTGGTGGAGCTCAAGGGGCCGCCCGATGGCGCGTCCCCGGCGCTGTGATCAGGCCGTGCGGCCCTGTTGCAGCACCTCGCGCAGGCCCGCGAAGCGCCTGCGGTACTGGGCCGGTGTGAGGTTGACCTCGCGCTTGAACAGGCGCGCGAAATAGCCCGCGTCTTCGTAGCCCACCTGGCCGGCGATGGCCTCGATCGAGTCCTCGCTGCCTTCCAGCAACTGTTTGGCCTCTTCGAGCCGCACGTGGTGCACGTACTGCAGCGGTGACAAACCTGTGGCCTGCTGGAAGCGGCGCACGAAGGAGCGCTCGGCCAGGCCCGAGAGCCGCGTCATCGCCGCCACCGGGCTGGGCTCGCCGTAGTGGTCGGCGACCCAGAGCTGGCAGCGCGTGATGACCGCGTCGTCCGACTGCCGGCTCGCCGAGAGCCGCGCAAACGGCTGCTGGCCACTCTCGTGCCAGTCGATCAGGTACAGGCGCGCCATCTGCATCGCCGCCTCCAGACCCACCAGCCGGGCGATCAGGTACAGCGCGAGGTCTTGCCAGGAGGTGCCGCCACCGGCCATCACCAGGCGCTGGCCTTCGCCCGCGGTCACCAGCGCGCGCCGGCGGTGCAGGCGGATGCCCGGGTGGCGCTGCGCCAGCACGTCGCAGTAGGCCCAGTGGGTGGTGGCGTCTTCGCCTTCGAGCAGGCCGGCTTCGGCCATGAGCAGCGCGCCCGAACAGGCCGCCGCGATGATGGCGCCACGGGCATGGGCTTCGCGCAGCCAGGCCGCTTCGGCCTCATAGCGTCCGTGCAGGTCGGTGCTCGGCACCACGAACACCTCGGGGATGCAGACGACCTGCGGGGCCACGGCGTTGGCGATGGAGGTGTCGGGCACCAGGTGCACGCCGTTGGCAATGGTCAGGGGCTGGCCGTCGGCCGACACGATCTGCACCCGCAGCAACGAGCTGCCCGGGCGGTCCTCCACCACCAGGGGCCAGTCGCGCCCCACGCCCATGAACATGTCGCTCATGCCGAACAGCATCGAGGCCGCCACCTCGGGCAGCGCCAGGATGGCAACGGTGGCGAGCACGGGGGCGCCGTCGTGATCTGACATGGCGGTTTTGTCGGGTGGCTGTCGGATTTGACTGCAGGTGAAAACGGGGGGTCTGCCTACAGTGCCTGACCGATTCTAGAACCGTCAAATCCCCTTGCAACCCCTCACTGGAAACACCATGTCCTGGCCCGAAATCCTCACCCTGGCGGTGCTGCCCGCCTTCCTCCTGCTCGACGCCATCACCCACGCCCACGCTGGCCGCGTGCGCGGCTGGCGCTCGCGGGCCCTGTCCATCACCGTGGTCAACACCGGGCTGGCGCTGGTCGTCGGCCACCTCTGGAGCCGCTTCTTCGGAGGCCTGCACGTTTTCGACGGGGCCGCCTTCGGCACCGCTGGCGGTGCGGCGCTGGGCGTGCTGGTGTACCAGCTCTTCCACTACGGGTACCACCGCAGCGCGCACCGCTTTGACACCCTCTGGCGCCTGGGCCACCAGATGCACCACAGCGCCGAATCGCTCGACCCCTGGGGTGCCTTCTACCTGCATCCGCTGGACACGGCGCTGTTCACCACGATCTCCAGCCTGGTGCTGTTTCCCCTGCTCGGTCTGAGCCCCGAAGCGGGGGCCTGGGCGGTGGCGCTGCTGACCTTTCTCTCGGTGTTCCAGCACGCCCGCGTGCGCACGCCGACCTGGCTGGGCTACCTGATCCAGCGGCCCGAAAGCCACGCCATCCACCACCAGCGCGGCGTGCACGCGCACAACTACGCCGACCTGCCGCTGTGGGACCTGCTGTTCGGCACCTTCCGCAACGGACCGGCGAACGCGCCCTGGCCCGAACTGGGTTTCCACGACGGCGCCTCCGCGCGCATTCCCGAAATGCTGGCGTTCCGCGACGTGTCGCGCGCCCGGCACTGATCTTCTTTTTCCTTTTTCCTCACCCCAACCCCGGAGCAATCCCATGACCACGAAAGACACCGTCGGCTACACCCTCTCGGGCGGCAACGCCCACGCCCTGGACCTGCTGGAGCAGGCCCTGCACCAGTTCCGCTGCTTTGCCGACAACCCCCTGGCCACCGCCGAAGCGGCGCTGGCCGAAGCCCCCGACCTCGTGATGGCCCAGGTGCTGCGCGCCTGGCTCTACCTGCTGTCCTCGGAAGCTGGCGCCCTGGCGCCGGCGCGCGAAGCGCTGGCCGCCGCGCGCGAGCTGCCACACAACGAGCGCGAAGCCTGGCACCTGCGGGCCATCGCGCAGCTGTGCGACGGCCAGTGGCGCGCCGCCGCGCTCACGCTGGAAGACCTGAGCGCGCACTACCCGCTGGACGCGCTGGCCCTGCAGGCCGGCCAGCAGCTCGACTTCTTCGTGGGCGACTCGCGCATGCTGCGCGACCGCATCGCGCGCGCCCTGCCGGCGTGGTCCGCCACCCTGCCCGGCTGGCACGCGGTGCTGGGCATGCAGGCCTTCGGGCTCGAAGAAACCGGTGACTACGCCCGCGCCGAACGCCTGGGGCGCCAGGCCGTGGACCTGCAGCCCCGCGACGCCTGGGCGCAGCACGCGGTGGCCCACGTGCTGGAAATGCAGGGCCGGCGCGACGAGGGCATCGAGTGGATGCGGGGCAACGAAGGCTGGCAGACCGACAACTTCCTGGCCGTGCACAACTGGTGGCACCTCGCGCTGCACCACCTGGCGCAGGGCGATGTGACCGAAGTGCTGGCGCTGTACGACGGCCCGATCCACGGCCACCGCCCCGAGATCCATGTGGAACTGGTGGACGCGAGCGCCTTGCTGTGGCGGCTGGATTTGCAGGGGGCGGACGTGGGCGCGCGCTGGGAGCGTCTGGCCGAGCGCTGGGCGCCCTTCGCGGGCGACGGCCACTACGCCTTCAGCGACTGGCACGCGGCCATGGCCTTCGTGGCCGCCGGGCGCGAGGACCTGCTGCAGGCGTTGCTGCAGGCCCAGCGCCAGGCCATGGCCAGCGAGGGCGACAACGCGGCCTTCACGCGCGAGGTCGGCTCGGCGGTCACGCAGGCCTGCATCGCCTTCGGCCAGCAGGACTGGGCGCGTGCGGTGGCCCTGCTGCGCCCGGTGCGCAGCCAGTCGCACCGTTTCGGTGGCAGCCATGCGCAGCGCGACCTGATCGACCTCACGCTGATCGCGGCGGCCCAGCGCAGCGGCCAGAAAGCCCTGGCGCGCGTGCTGGAGCAGGAGCGTCTGGCCCTGGCCCGGCAGCGCCTGCCCGCGCGGCGCGAGGCGCTGACCGCCTGACTCCCGTTCCTTCCCACCTTTCGCTGGCCCCGCCGGCCTTGAACCATGCACACCGTACAGCTGTCCCTGCCTTCCACCCTGCGCCTGTCGCGCCGGCCGCACCCGGCCGCCAGCTCGCGCCCCGCCACCGACACCTGGGTGCTGCCCCGGGGGACCCTGCATCGCATCGCGCGGCCACTGGGCTGCCGCATCGAGTGCATCGCCGGGCGGGCCTGGATTACCCACGACCGTGACCCGCGGGACACCGTGCTGGAAGCGGGTGAAAGCCACACCTGCGACCGGCCCGAGCGCGTGATCGTGCAGGCCCTCGAAGCGCTCACCCTGCGGGTGCTCCCACCCGCCGGGTGAGCCGGATGACGGCGCGTTGACCGCGTATCCCGTGCGTCGGCGCGCCGGGGTGCCATCAAGGGACGCTGATCGGTGGGTAGGCGCGCCGGGGGAGGGGTACAGGGGTCTTTCGCGGGCTCACAGACCGGCGGGATGCAAAGCATCTGACAATGCTGTTCATGAATCCCATGCCCAAGCCCCTGCAAGACATCCGCCTCTCCCTGCTCGATCTGGTGGCCGTGCGCGAAGGCGGCACGGTGGCCGATGCGCTGACCATCGCCCGCCGCACCGCACAGCACGCGGAGGCCCTGGGCTTCACGCGTTACTGGCTGGCCGAACACCACAACATGAGCGGCATCGCCAGTTCGGCCACGGCCGTGCTGGTGGGCCACATCGCTGGCGCCACGCAGCGCATGCGCGTGGGTTCGGGCGGCGTGATGCTGCCCAACCACGCGCCGCTGGTGGTGGCCGAGGCCTTTGGCACGCTGGCCGAGCTCTACCCCGGCCGCATCGATCTGGGCCTGGGTCGCGCGCCCGGCACCGACCCGCTGACCATGCGCGCGCTGCGCCGCGACCGCCGCGAGACCGAAGACGACTTCCCGCGCGACGTGGCCGAACTGCAGCGCCTGCTGGGCGATGCGGTGCCGGGCCAGAAGCTGATCGCCATGCCCGGCGCGGGCACCCATGTGCCGATCTGGCTGCTGGGCTCCAGCCTGTTCTCGGCCCAGCTCGCGGCCGAGCGTGGTCTGCCATACGCCTTCGCCTCGCACTTTGCACCGCGTTACCTGCTGCAGGCGCTGGACCTGTACCGCCACAACTTCAAGCCCTCGGCCGTGCTGGACAAGCCCTACGCCATCGTCGGCGTGCCACTGATCGCCGCACCCACGGACGACGAAGCCGAGTACCTGGCCAGCAGCACCTACCAGCGTGTGCTGGGCATCCTCACCGGCAAACGCGGCCAGCTGCCGGCACCGGTGGCCGGCTTCATGGAAACGCTGGACACCCAGGCCCATGCGGCGATTGCCGACTTCCTGGCCTGTGCGGTGATCGGCGGCCCGGACACGGTGCGCGCCGGCCTCACCAGACTCGCCAACGCGACCCAGGCCGACGAGTTCATGCTGGTGAGCGACGTGTTCGACCCGGCGCTGCGCCTGCGTTCGCTGGACATCGCCGCGGCGGCGATGCGCGAGCCGGTGGCAGCCTGACGTCTCTGGTCGACTGAGGTTCTCTGCACACCGCTGGATCGCAAACGCCTTCTACGCAGACAGGTGCGGCGGCGTGCGCATCTGCTCGGGCGTCGTGAAGTAGGCCGACGACGCACCCATGCGCGTGCGCGCCCGCTCCAGTTCGTGCCGCGCCACGCTGCGCAGGTGCACCTCGTCGGGGCCATCCAGCAGGTGCAGAGCGCGGCCCCAGGTCCAGAACTGCGCCAGCGGCGTGTCGGGCGACAGGCCCATGGCGCCGAAGATCTGCATCGCGCGGTCCACCACGCGCGTCTGCAGGCCCGCGGCCACCACCTTGATCGCGGCCACCTGCGCGCGCACGGCGGCGGGTTCGGCCATGTCGGGATGGTCGAGCAGCCAGGCACAGCGCAGCACCAGCAGGCGCGCCTGGTCGATCTCGATGCGCGACAGCGCGATCCACTCCTGCACGTTGGCGTAGTCCGACAAGTATCTGCCAAAGGTCTGGCGCTCCAGCGCGCGTTCGGTGGCGAGCGCCAGCGCCAGTTCGCACTGGCCGATGGTGCGCATGCAGTGGTGCACGCGGCCCGGCCCCAGCCGCGCCTGCGCCATGGCAAAGCCTTCGCCCCAGCCACCGAGCAGGTGGTCGGCCGGCACGCGCACGTGGCGAAAGACGATCTCGCAATGCCCCTCGGGCGCGTGGTGGTGCACCACGCTGATGTTGCGCACCACCTCAATGCCCGGCGTGTCCAGCGGCACCAGCAGCATGCTGTGCTGGTGGTGCTTGATGTCCGGCGCACCGCTGTCGTCGGCTGCGTTGCGCGCCATCACGATCAGCAGTTTGCAGGCTGGGTGCGCCACACCTGTGATGAACCACTTGCGGCCGTTGAGCTCCAGTGCATCGCCTTCGCGCCGCACCGTGGTCTGCAGGTTGGTCGGGTCGGACGAAGCCACGTCGGGCTCGGACATGGCGAAGGCGGATCGGATCGTTCCATCGAGCAGCGGTGTGAGCCACTGCGTGCGCTGCGCCGGCGTGGCGAAGCGGTGCAGCAGCTCCATGTTGCCGGTGTCGGGTGCGCTGCAGTTGAACACCTCAGGCGCCCAGTGCAACTTGCCCATGGCCTCGGCGAGCGGTGCGTAGTCGAGGTTGTCCAGCCGGGTGCCGGGTTCGTCATCGCGCAGGCCGGGCAGGAACAGGTTCCACAGCCCTTCCTCGCGTGCCAGGGTCTTGAGGTCATCCAGGAACGGCGGCGGGTAGTCGCCCTGCTGCACGGCCTGGTGCCAGGCCGCGTTGTGCGGCAGCACATAGCGTTGCATGAAGTCGGTCAGGCGCTGCAGCAGCGCCTGTGCCCGGGGGCTGTGCTCGAAGTTCATGGGGGCATTGTGTGGACCGCCCGGCCGCTTGTCAGCGCGTGCGCGACATGGACCGCAGCCCTGTTGCGCGCGCTCAGTGGCTGCGCACCAGCGTCGTCCAGGCCTGGGTCAGGCGGTGGGCCAGGTCTTCGGGGCGGTGCACCAGCGCGTAACCCTGGCGGCCGAACAGCAGCGGCAGGTAGTCGTGGCCCGCGCTGTCGATGGTCACGCAGAACGGGGTCAGCCCGGCCGCACGGGCCTCGTGGATCGCGTGGCGCGTGTCTTCCAGGCCGTAGCGGCCTTCGTACTGGTCGAGGTCGTTGGGCTTGCCGTCGGTCAGCAGCATCAGCAGCCGGCAGCGCTGCGGGCACTGGCGCAGGTGATCGGTGGCGTGGCGGATCGCCGCGCCCATGCGGGTGTAGTAGCCCGGCCGGATCGCGCCCACGCGGGCGCGCGCGGCGTCGTTCCAGGGCTCGTCCAGCCCCTTGATGCACTGCATGCGCACGTGTTGTCGGCGCACCGAGCTGAAGCCCCAGACGGCGAACGGATCGCCCACCGCGTTCAGGGCCTCGCCGAACACGTAGAGGGCGTCGCGGATCACGTCGATGACGCGCGCGTGGTCGTTCGCGTGCGCGTCGGTGGACTGCGAGAGATCGGCCAGCAGCCAGGTGGCGAGGCTGCGCTCGCCCCGGGTCTGCCGGGTGTAGACCGCGGGCGTGTCGCTGCGCCGGGCGCTGGCCCCGAGGCTGTCGGCCTGCAGGCGGATCCAGGCGTCCAGGTCGATGTCGTCGCCCTGCTCCTGGCCGCGCTGAAGGCGCGGCGCGTGGCGCAGCACCTCCATGCGCCGGCGCACCTGGCAGGCCGGCGCCGGGCACGAAGGGCGCGCCCTGGCGGGCCCGCAGGTCCTGCACCAGGCAGTGGTCGGGCACCAGCACACCGCGCCGATGGTCCCACTCGGGGAACTTGCGGCCCGGGCCGAGCGGGGTGTCGTCGGCGCTGCTGCTGGGCAGGTCCAGGTCGAACTTCACGCGCGCGGCCAGGGTCTGGCCCTGTTGCGCCACCGACAGGACCTCCATGTCGTTGGCGGCCTTGATCGCGTTGCCGTCGTCTTCGTCGTCGCTGCTGCGGTTCACGCGCACCAGCTCGCTCCACGACATCAGCGCCTCGGCGCGGAACGGCAGCACCATGGCATGGCGTTCCTGCGTGTGGGTCGTGGCCTGGGCGCGCCGGCGCTGGGCGTCGGCGGCGGCAGTGGCCGCGCCCACTGGACTTGCCCCCCCGGCGCCCGTGGGGTGTCTGGTGGGTGTTCCCCCCACCCACACCAAGTCTGGACAACCCGGGTGTGGGTGGGGGGGTAATGTGGGGCCCTTTTTTTTATACACATCTAGTTGTTAAAAAGAGACGGGGCGAGGGCGGCGCGTCCGCGCAAGCCCGCCACACCCGGCCGCTGCGCCAGGTGCAGATCGCGCAGGCGCTCGTAGCGCGGGTGGAAACCGGGGAAGGCGTCCAGCGCGCGTCGGGTGGCGCGCACGTTGTCGGTCAGCCACCGGCCGCTGGGCACCCAGTGGGCCGTGAGCAGGGCCAGCCAGAGGTAGAGGTCGCGGTTGAGCGCGGGGTCGGCGAACACCGCCACGCTCGGCGGCAGGGCCAGCACCTCGGGCTCCAGCACCGCCAGTGCGGCCCGGTCGCCGCTGCCCGCGAGCCGGTGCAGCCAGTGGCGCGGGGCGGCGGTGCGCTGCAGGCCCGCCTCGGCCAGCCGCACGTGGGCCTGCCCGCCCGCGGCGCGAAACAGCAGGCCGATGGCCGTTTTCACGTCGGACAGCTGCACCGCGGCGGCCGCGTGCTCGGGCCGGGTCAGGCGCGTCAGGGCCACGTGCCACCAGCGTCCCACCATTTCTTCCATCAGGGCTGCTCCGGTGAGTGGGCGCGGCGCTGCCGCAGGGTCTCGCGCAGGGCGTCCGCGCCGATGCGCCACTGCAGCGTGGGGCTGCGCCCCTGCGCGGTGTGTGTGCTGTCGCAGGCGTCCAGGCATTGCCCGCACTGCACGCAGGAAAACATGCGCCGCTTGATGTTGCGCGGCTGCAGCCGCATGGGGCACACGCTGTCGCAGGCGTTGCCCAACGGCGCGTCGGGCGCGGCCAGGGCGGCGTGCGCCGGAGCGCTGCGCTGCTCGCTCTGGCAGGTCCGGCAGTCGCGCGCACGTTCGCGCTCGAACGAGACCACCAGCCCCCGCGGGTTGGCCATCCAGGCCAGGCTCTGGAACAGGCCCACCGCGCAGCCGAAGCGGCAGAACAGGTGCCGCGCGAACGCGAACTCGGCGCTGAAGAGGGCCGTGCCCACCAGCAGGAAACGCAGCTGGTTGGCGGTGAGCGTGCCGCTGAACAGGCCGCCCCAGATCAGCTGCGGCGGCAGCAGGTAGGTCAGCAGGGTGATGGCCCAAGCAAAGCCCGCGAGCAGGCAGCTCAGCGCGAACAGCGGCCACCAGCGCCGCTGCGGCGTGACGCCGGCGCGGTGCACCGGCGTGCGGTCCCACAGGCTGAGCTTGCCGCAGGCGCGGTGCAGCAGGCTGTTGAGCGATTCCACCAGCGAAAAATGCGGGCACAGCCAGCCGCAGTAGATGCGGCCGTAGCGGTAGGCCAGCGCGAGGAAGCCGCCCACGATCAGCACGGCGGGCAGCAGCGCGCGCCACAGCAGGTTCAGGCCGGCCTGGGTGGCGCTGATCTCACCGGTGAGCAGGCCGTCGATGCCGAGCGACCAGCGCATGCCCAGCACCCAGAGCTGGGTCTCATACAAGTCGAAGCGCAGCAGGTTGAGGCTGGGCGCGAGCAGGAACAGGGCGAAGAAGCCGATCTGGGTGCGTCGGCGCCAGATCTGAAGGCTGCGCGCGCGGCGTTGCGCTTCGCTGGCCGCCGGGCCGGTGAGGGACAACTGTTCCATGGGGCCTTGCGCAGCACGGGCTGCGCGTTATCCCTCGTCGCCCAGGATCGCACGCACCACTTCCATCAGGGCCTCGGCGGTGCCGGGGTCGTCGGTCAGGGCGTTCACGATGGCGCCCCGGCAGGCGCGCAGTGGCGCCAGGCCACCGGCCATCAACCTGGCGGCGGAGACCAGCAGCCGGGTGCTGGCGGTCTCTTCCAGGTCGTGTTCGGTCAGCCGGCGCAGGGCCTGCGCCAGAGCCACCAGCTGCGCGGCCTGCAAGGCGTCGATGCATCCCTCGTTCATCACGATGTGGCGTTCGGTGTCGGCCGGGGGGTAGCCCAGGTCGATCGCCACGAAGCGCTGGCGGGTGCTGGGTTTGAGGCCCTTGAGCAGGTTCTGGTAGCCAGGGTTGTAGGACATGACCAGCATGAAGCCGGGCGGTGCGATCAGCTGCTCGCCGGTGCGCTCGATCGGCAGGCAGCGCCGGTCGTCGGCCAGCGGGTGCAGCACCACGGTGGTGTCCTTGCGGGCCTCGACCACCTCGTCCAGGTAACAGATGGCGCCGGTGCGCACGGCGCGCGCCAGCGGTCCGTCGGACCACACGGTCTCGCCCTGGCCGATCAGGAAGCGGCCCACCAGGTCGGCCGCGCCCAGGTCGTCGTGGCACGACACCGTGATCAGCGGGCGGCCCAGGCGGGCCGCCATGTGTTCGACGAAACGGGTCTTGCCGCAGCCGGTCGGGCCCTTGATCAGCAGAGGCAGCTGGGCGCGCCAGGCCTGGTCGAACACCTCGCACTCGCCGGCCTGTTCGGCGTAGTACGGCAGCGGGTTCGCCCGGGCGTACAGTTCGGTGACGGTCATGGCGCTCATCCTGGTCTCAGGCGTTGCGCACGCGCAGGGCCGCGGCACCCGTTGGCACCTCGCGGGGCACGCCGCCGATGAAGAAGCTGGACAGGTAGGTCATGAGGCCGATCAGGAAGCCCACGCCGCCGCCGACGCGGATCCAGTAGAAGAAGCGCAGCTGGTCCTGGGTGTCCATGAAGGACATCGCGCCCGAGGTCGGCATGCGTTGCAGCCAGATCTGCAGGATGCCCGCGCCGGTGAGCGCCAGCACCATCACGACCATGCCCACGGTCATCATCCAGAAGCTCCACATCTCCACGTTCTGCGCCTTCTGGCTGTTGGCCACGCGGCCGCGCAGGATGGGCATGGCGTAGCTGATGATCGCCAGCACCACCATCACGTAGGCGCCGTAGAAGGCCAGGTGGCCGTGTGCGGCCGTGACCTGGCTGCCGTGCGTGTAGTAGTTGACCGGGCTCAGCGTGTGGATGAAGCCCCACACACCGGCGCCCAGGAAGGCCACCACCGAGCAGCCCACGGCCCACAGCAGCGCGGCCTGGTTGGGGTGTTCGCGGCGGCGGCGCTGCACCATGTTGAAGGCGAACACCGTCATCATGAAGAAGGGGATCGGTTCCATGGCGGAGAAGATCGAGCCCACCCACAGCCAGTAGCCGGGCATGCCAATGAAGAAGAAGTGGTGACCCGTGCCCAGGATGCCAGTGATCAGCGCCATGGCGATGATCACGTAGAGCCATTTGTCGATCACTTCGCGGTCCACGCCGGTGGTCTTGATCAGCACGAAGGCCAGCAGCGCGCCCATGATCAGCTCCCAGGTGCCTTCCACCCACAGGTGCACCACGAACCACCAGTACATCTTGTCGCGCACCAGGTTGTGCGGGTTCACGAAGCTGAACAGGAACAGCAGGGCCAGGCCCCACAGGCCGATCATCAGCACCAGGCTGATGCTGGTCTTGCGGCCCTTGAGCACGGTCATGCTGATGTTGAACAGGAAGCCCAGCATCACCGCCACGATGCCCAGCTTGGTGGGCAGGGGCTGCTCCAGGAACTCGCGGCCCATGGTCTGCAGGATGTCGTTGCCCGTGAGTTCGGCCAGCTTGGCGTAGGGCACCGCGAGGTAGCCCACGATGGTCAGCGCGCCGGCCACGAGGAAGATCCAGAACAGCGCGATCGCCAGTTTCGGGCTGTAGAGCTCGGTCTCGGACTCTTCGGGCACCATGTAGTAGGCCGCGCCCTGGAAGCCGAACAGCAACCACACGATCAGCAGGTTGGTGTGGACCATGCGGGCCTGGTTGAACGGGATGTAGGGGAACAGGAAGTCCCCCAGCAGGTATTGCAGCCCGAGCGCCAGACCAAAGACGATCTGGGTCGTGAACAGCGCGAGGGCGGCGATGAAGTAGTACTTGGATACCGACTGCGAGGCGTACGGAAGTCTGGTCGAGGACATGGTGTTGTTCCTTGGGATGTCAGGTGTGCGCATGGCTCTCAGCCTTCGATGTTCGGTGGCCATTTTTCGGTGTTGATGCCACCGGTCCAGCGCAGGAACTCGACCAGGTCGTCGAGCTGCTGTTCGGAAAAGTTGAACTGCGGCATCTGGCGCCGGCCCTCGACATGGGTGGGCTGGATCTTCATCCACGTCTTGATGAAGTCTGGCCCGCGGCGCGCGTACACATTGCCCAGCTCGGGGGCGAAGTAGGCCCCCTCGCCGAGCAGGGTGTGGCAGCCGATGCAGTTGCGCGTTTCCCAGAGTTTCTTGCCGTTGATCACGGCCGGGGTGATGGCCTCCGCGTTCGAGCGCGCGGGGATGCGGCGTTCGCTGTCCCAGATCAGGCCGGCGAACACCAGGATGAAAAACACCGACCCTCCGTAAAACATGTTGCGGGCCATCTGCTTGGTGAAGCCGCTGGATTTGACTTGGTTCATAGAATCTCGCTCCTGTGACTGGAATGCCGGGGGTGAGTTTGGGAGCGGGCGGGTTTTCTTTCCTTGAACCGGTTCAAGTTTCACGTCGAAAATGTCAGAAATCGGCCGGGGATATCTGGGCCGATTCCACAACCCCCCACCTACAATCCGGCACCGCCGCGGCTCCCGCACGGAAAAGGAACCGATGGACACCAGCGACTTCAACATCCCGCGCTTTCTGGCGACCCAGGCGCTCTTCACCGACCTGTCGACCGAAGAGCTGGAGCGCGTGGCCGAGGGCTGCCAGGTGCGCCGCCTGGCGCGCGGTGACACCGTGTTCCGCTATGGCGAGCCCTGCCGCGAGTTCCATGTGCTGGTGCTGGGCCAGGTCAAGCTGTTTGCGCTGTCGCCCGCCGGGCAGGAAAAGGTGATCGAGCTGGTGCAGCCCGGCCACAGCTTTGCCGAGGCGCTGATGTTCACCGACAAGCCCTACATCCTGAATGCGCAGGCGCTCACCAGCAGCCTGCTGCTGAGCGTGGGCAAGCAGGTCATCGTCAACGAGATCCAGCGCGACCCCCGCTTCTCGCTGCGCATGCTGGCGGGCATTTCCCGGCGCCTGCACGGTCTGGTGCACGACATCGAGACCGGCGCGCTGCACACCGGCATGCAGCGGGTGATCGGCTACCTGCTGCGCGAACACCAGGTGGAAGACTGCTCCACGGGCGAGGTCTACATCGTCTCGCTGCCGGTGAGCAAGGCCACCGTGGCCTCCCGGCTGTCGCTCACGCCGGAGTATTTCTCCAAGGTGCTGCACGAACTGGAGTCGGTGAACCTGATCCGTATCGACAAGCGCGACATCCACATCGTCGACGTGCCGGGTCTCGCCAGGTATGGGGTCCAGACCTGAGAGCGCACTGCGCGGCGCACGGCCTCACGCCATCAGCGCCGCGAACAGCGGCTCCATGCGGGCCGTCACCGCCGGGTCCATGGCCATCACCCGGCCCCATTCGCGCTGCGTTTCACCGGGCCACTTGTTCGTCGCATCCAGCCCCATCTTGCTGCCCAGGCCGCTCACGGGCGAGGCGAAGTCGAGGTAGTCGATGGGGGTGTGTTCGATGGTGAAGCTGTCGCGCGCCGGGTCCATGCGTGTGCTCATGGCCCAGATGACTTCGCCCCAGTTGCGCACGTCGATGTCCTCGTCCACGACCACGACGAACTTGGTGTACATGAACTGGCGCAGGTGGCTCCACACGCCCATCATCACGCGCCGCGCGTGACCGGCGTAGGCCTTGCGGATCTGCACCACCGCCATGCGGTAACTGCAGGCCTCGGACGGCAGGTGGAAGTCAGTGATCTCGGGGAACTGGCGCTGCAGCAGCGGGATGAACAACTCGTTCATCGCCAGCGCGAGCATGGCGGGTTCGTCCGGCGGTTTGCCGGTGTAGGTGGAGTGGTAGATGGCGTCGCGCCGCATCGTGATGCGCTCGACCGTGAACACCGGGAACTCGGCGCGTTCGTTGTAGTAGCCGGTGTGGTCGCCGTAGGGGCCTTCGAGCGCGTGCTGCCAGCCGCTGGGGTGCGCGGCGTCGGGCTGGATATGGCCCTCGAGCACGATCTCGGCCGAGGCGGGCACCTGCAGCGGCACGCCCAGCGCCCGCACGACCTCGGTGCGCGCGCCGCGCAGCAGGCCGGCGAACTGGTATTCGGAGAGGCTGTCGGGCACGGGCGTGACCGCGCCCAGGATGGTGGCCGGGTCGGCGCCCAGGGCCACGGCCACCGGGTAGGGCTGGCCCGGGTGTTGCCGGCAGTGGTCGCGGAAGTCGAGCGCGCCGCCGCGGTGGGCGAGCCAGCGCACGATGAGCTGGTTGCGCGAGAGCACCTGCTGGCGGTAGATGCCCAGGTTCTGCCGCGTCTTGTGCGGCCCGCGCGTGATCACCAGGCCCCAGGTGATGAGCGGGGCCACGTCGTCGGGCCAGCAGTGCTGGATGGGCAGGCGCGCCAGGTCCACGTCGGCACCTTCCCACACCCGCTCCTGGCAGGGCGCGGAACTGCGCTCTTTGGGGCTCATGTGCCACAGCGTCTTGACCAGACCGCTCAGGGCCACCATGTCTTTCAGCCCGCCCGGCGCCTGCGGCTCCTTGAGCGCGGCCAGCACCTCGCCGAACTGGCGCAGCTCGCGCAGGCTGCCCACGCCCATGGCGCGCGCCACACGGCCGGTGGTGCCAAACAGGTTGCCCAGCACCGGCATGCTGTGGCCGGTGGGCCGCTCGAACAGCAGGGCCGGTCCGCCGGCGCGCAGCACGCGGTCGCACAGCGCGGTCATCTCCAGGTGGGGCGAGACCGGTTCGTTGATGCGCCGCAGCTCGCCGGTGGCTTCGAGCTGGGCCATGAAGTCGCGCAAGTCGCGGTAGGTCATGCGGGCACCTTGTCCATGCCCTGCCAACGCTGGCTCAGCGTGTGCGGCACGTCCAGCAGATCGAGCACACGCGCCACGCTGGCGTCCACCAGATCGTCGAGCGTCTGGGGCCGCAGGTAGAAGGCGGGCATGGGGGGGCAGACGATGGCGCCCATTTCGGTCACGGCGGTCATGTTGCGCAGGTGGCCCAGGTGCAGCGGGGTCTCGCGCGTCATGAGTACCAGTCGGCGGCGTTCCTTGAGCATCACGTCGGCCGCGCGCGTGACCAGGTTGTCCGACAGGCCGTGCGCGATGGCCGCGAGCGTGCGCATGGAGCAGGGCGCGACCACCATGCCGCTGCAGCGGAACGAGCCGCTGGCCGGGCCGGCGCCGAGCTGGTTGGCGTCGTGCAGGGTGTGCACCAGCGGGCGCAGCATGTCGGCGTTCACGTCGAGCTCGTGGCGCAGCGTGAGCCAGCCCGCGTCGGACACCACCGCGTGCGCCTGCACGTCGGGCATCTCGCTCAGCACCTGCAGCAGGCGCAGGCCGTAGACCGCGCCGCTGGCACCGGTGATGGCCACCAGCAGGCGGCGTGGTTCAGGGGGTGGGGAGCTCATCGGGTGGCGTATCGGCGTCTTGCAAGAGGCGCTGCAGGTCGTTGCGCACCCGGAACAGCACGGCCTCGGCCTGGTCCGGGTCGAAGTCCTCGTGCAGGCGCTTGCGCACGCCGTAGATGTTCAGCTGGTGGTGCTGCGTGGGTTCGATGCCGTGGCGGCCCAGGCAGTGGCGCGCGCATTCCAGGGGACAGCCGTCCAGGACCACGATGGGGCGCCCCGAGCGGGCCGTCTTCAGCAGGCTGGGCACGTCACCGCCGATGCCCGCGATGCAGGACATTTCGGCCGTGCCCATGCGGTCCAGCCGCACCGCCACGTGGTTGGCCAGCTGCGCGGCGCTGGAGCAACCGGAGCACGCGTAGACGATGGGCAGTTTGGGGTCAGCGCGGGCCATGGCGGGAACCTGGCGCCCACGATGGGCGCAACTGCCGCAGGCGGGACAGCACGGCCGAGGGCGCCCACTGCGCGAAGTCGAACACTGGCAGCTCCAGCGCGTCGAGCGCGTTCTTGACCACCAGGCCCAATTCGGTGTCGCCCTCCATGGAGAGGCGGCGGTTGAAGAACAGGGTGTCGGGGTCGTCCAGCCGCTGCGCCAGGCGCAGGAAGTCGTGGGCGTTGGCGCTCAGGGTGAGCTCGGTGGCGGGTTGCGGCGTGCTGGCGCGGAACGC
This sequence comes from Hydrogenophaga aromaticivorans, assembly GCF_013387465.1. GTDB lineage: Bacteria > Pseudomonadota > Gammaproteobacteria > Burkholderiales > Burkholderiaceae_C > Hydrogenophaga > Hydrogenophaga aromaticivorans. The sequence continues at coordinate 145,970 of NZ_VYGV01000004.1, forward strand.
CGTGCGCTGCCACGCAAAGTCGAACTTCAGGCCGGCGTCGCGCACGTGGATGCGGATGCGCTGGCCCTGCAGGCGCTCGGCCACATCGGCCGGCAACTGTCGCGCCAGCACCAGGTTGAGCCCGGCGACCAGCAGCAGCGAGCCGGGATACGGCGGCAGGCGCGAGAGCATGGCGGCGAGCGGCAGGGGAACGGTGTGGCGCTGGGTCTGGGCAAAGGTGTCGTTCATGGGGAGGCGGTGGCGTTCAGGCCACGTACAGCAGCAGGGTGAAGAAATGGCAGGTGCTGCCGCCGAGCACGAACAGGTGCCAGATGCCGTGGCCATGGCGCAGCTTGTGGTCGGTGGCGTAAAAGGCGATGCCCAGGGTGTAGAGGGCGCCACCGGTGGCCAGCCAGGCAAAGCCGGCCGGGCCCAGCGCCTGCCACAGCGGCGCCACCGCCACCAGCGCCAGCCAGCCCATGAGCACATAGATCACCAGCGACAGCACCCGTGCACCGCGCGCCAGCCAGATTTCCTGCGCGATGCCGGCCACGGCCAGCGACCAGACCACGCCCAGCAGCGACCAGCCCCAGGGACCTTTGAGCGAGACCAGCGCAAAGGGCGTGTACGTGCCCGCGATCAGCAGGTAGATGCTGCAGTGGTCCAGCTTCTTGAACACGGCCTTGGCCCGACCGCCCAGCGCGTGGTACAGCGTGGACGCCACATAGAGCGCCACCAGCATCGCGCCATAGACACTGAAGCCCACGATGCGCCAGGGGTCGCCCTTGAGCGACGCGCTGGTGATGAGCACCACCGAACCGGCCACGGCCAGCACCGCCCCCACGAGGTGGCTGATGCTGTTGAAGCGCTCGCCGGTGGCCATGGTGTCAGGCGGTGGCCGGCGCTGTGGCCGCGACGCGGTCCTGCCCGGGCTGGCCGTGCCAGTAGCCGTTGCAGTCGGCCGGGCCCTGGCCCGCGTCCGGCAGCAGCGGCAGCAGGGCCGCGCGGGCCTCGGTGCCCGAGCGGCTGCCGCGGCGCACCGCGTCGTACAGGCCGATCACGTCCGCCGTGTGCAAGGACTGCGGGCTGATGCGCGCCACGTCGACACCGAGCGCCGTCAGATCGTCCCAGGCGTCGATCAGGCTGTGCACCCGCGCCGACTGGGTCTGGATGCCGTTGAGCACCAGGAACTCGGCGCTCTCGCGCGTCTTGAGCATCAGGCCGTCGGGGTGGTCGATGCAGCTGAAGCGGCAGTCGTCCTTGGGCAGGTTGCGGTGGCGGGCGGTGAAGCAGCGGGCCGAAAACGCCAGCGGCAGGCGGCCGTGCACGAACACCTCGGTCTGCAGGCCGGCCGGGCGCTGCTGCTGCAGCAGGGTCAGGTCTTTGCGCGGCATCTCCAGCGGCGCCACCCAGCGCGAGGCGCCCAGCGACGCCATCCATTGCAGCGTGGGGCCGTTGTAGACGTTGAGGTGCGGGCCGGCGACGAAACCGCGCTCACCGGCCAGCGCATTCACCGCGCCCATGTCGTTGGCCTCGATGCCGAAGTCGGTGTTCGCCGCGATCTTCTGCATTGCGCTCACGTCCGAGCCCGACTCCAGCAGCACCTGGGTGGAGAGCACGGCGGTCTTGCCCGAAGCGCGCATCAGCTCGGCCACGTCCAGCCAGTCCGACAGGCGCAGCTCGTGGCGGCGCGAGCAGGTCACCTCGCCGAGGTAGACGATGTCCACCGCCGTCGCGGCCATGGCCTCGTAGAAGTCGAACACGGTCTGGCGTGGCCAGTAGTACTGCAGGGGTCCGAGAGAAAGTTTCATATCGGTGTTTCGTTCATCGCGCGTGCCTTTCCCAGCACGCGCCGAAGATCCGGCTCCGCCGGTCCAAGGGCGTGGTCCCCCTGGGGGGAAGCCGCGAAGCGGCGCAGGGGGGATGTCATTTCCACGGCCGGTGGTAGGCGCCCAAGGTGTGTTGCTGACCTTCCGCGACCTGGTCGAGCGAGGCCATCCAGGCGCTCTTGGGCGTGTAGTGCTGGGGCTGGGCGACGCAGCTGTCGATGGCTTCGCGCCAGACCTTCGTGACCTGGGCCACGTAGGCCGGGCTGCGCTGGCGACCTTCGATCTTGATCGCGCGCACGCCCATTTGCAACAGCTGCGGCAACAGAGAGAGCGTGTTGAGGCTGGTGGGCTCTTCGATCGCGTAGTAGCTGGTGTCGTCTTCCACATCAAAGCGGCCCTTGCACAGCGTGGGGTAGCCCGCGCTCTCGCCGGCGGCGTAGCGGTCGATCAGCACGCCGTTCAGGCGCGACTCCAGGCCCTTCGGTGTTTCCTGCCAGCGCACCGCTTTGGCCGGCGAACACACGCCGTGCGTGTTGGGCGATTCGCCCGTGACGTAGGACGAAAGCGCGCAGCGTCCTTCAACCATCACGCACAGGCTGCCGAAGCCGAACACCTCGATCTCCACCGGCGTCTTCTGCACCACCTGGCGCACCTGGTCGAGCGAGAGCACGCGCGGCAGCACGGCGCGCGAAATGCCGAACTCGCGGTGGTAGAGGTTGATCGCTTCAGGGTTGGTGGCCGAACCCTGCACCGAGAGGTGCAGCCGCAGCCGCGGGTGGCGCTGCGTGGCGTAGCGCATGAGGCCGGGGTCGGCCAGGATCACCGCGTCCACACCCAGGTTCACCGCCTTGTCCATCGCCTCGCGCCAGCGCTCCGGCTGCGCGGCCTGGGGGTAGGTGTTGAGCGCCATGAACACCTGGCAGCCACGCGCATGCGCGTAGGCCACGCCGGTCGCGATGGCCGCGTCGTCGAAGTTCAGGCCGGCGAAGTTGCGTGCGTTGGTGGCGTCGCGCAGGCCCAGGTAGACGCAGTTGGCGCCGTGGTCCACCGCGGCCTTGAGCGCGGGCAGGCTGCCGGCCGGGCAGACCAGGTCCAGGGTGTGGGGGTTGTCTAACGTTCGGTCGGTGGCCATGGAAGCTTGCGTGGAAGGTGCGGCACGGCGGAGATGCCGTTGCCAGGCGGGCGCGAAGGTATCAGCGGCCCGGAGCCCGGGCGTTGACCTGGGTCAATGGGTTCATGGCTTGATCTGACGCAAACGGATCGGCTCAGGAACGCGTGCACCCGCCCAACCAAGGACACCGCCGGGCCGGCTTTGCCGGACGGCTGGTGTCGCCCCCTGGGGGGTGGCGCGAAGCGACGCGGGGTGGGCCAAATCAAGCGCAGCCGCAAGCCGATCCGCACCCGGTCTGCACCTGGACCTCGAACTGCGGGAACAGCACGTTGTTCTCCAGGTGGATGTGGTTGATCAGGTCGTCGGACAGCTGCGCGATGCCGGCGTACAGCGCGCGCCAGGTGTTGCAGGCGCCGCGCGGCGGGTTGGCGTCGTCGGTGAGGGCCATCAGGCGTTCGAGCTGTGCGCCGTGACCGGTGTGTTCGTCGCGCATCACGTGGATCGGCCCCAGAGCCTGCGCGCCACCGCCGCTCTTGAACAGCGGGAACAGGATCTGTTCCTCCTTGTCCATGTGGTCCAGCAGCTCGGCTTCCATGGTCTCCAGGTGTTCGGCCAGTCCGGCCGGCACATCCGGGTTTTCGCGGTGCACCGCCTCCACGCGACGGGCCATGCGGATCAGCTCGGGCAGCTGCTCGCGGTGCACGGCGTGGTAACGCGCGAGGATGTGATCGACCAGCGCTTCGGGCGACTCGGTCGCTGGCAGCTCGCTCGGGCGCTCCAGTTCCGCGAGTTCGGCGAGCACCGCGTCCAGTGGCAAGCCCTTGCTGGCACAGGCCTGCTGCAGCGGCACCTGGCCACCGCAGCAGAAGTCGAGCTTGAGGCGGCGGAAGACCGCGGTGGAGCCGGGCAGATCGACGGCGATCTGACCGATGGCCTGCTGGGCGCGGTCGGCGGTGGGGATGGCAACGGTGGCGGCGTGGTTCATGGGGTTTCCTTAAATATTCACACTGAATTCATGTATTAAAAGATAAAATTCATTCGAGGTGAATATTTCCTCAGAACGACACGGGGTATCCGGAAGAACGATGCCCCCGCCTCCAGGAGATCCCGGCATGCGACTGACCCACTGGAGCGACTACAGCTTGCGGGTGCTGATGTACTGCGCCGCCTGTGCGCAGCGCGAAAAGCCCGCCACCATCAGCGAGATCGCAGAGGCCCACGGCATCTCGCGCAGCCACCTGACCAAGATCGTGATGACGCTCTCGGGTCTGGGGCTGCTGGAGACCACGCGCGGTCGCGGCGGCGGCCTGCGCCTGCTCAGGCCGGCGCACGAAACCGTGCTGGGCACCGTGATCCGCCAGACCGAGACCGACTTCACGCTGGTCGAGTGTTTCGACAACGACCACAACACCTGCCGGCTCAACGGCTATTGCCGCCTCAAGGGCGCGCTGCAGCAGGCGATGGACAGCTACCTCGCGGTGCTCGACGGCCTGACGCTGGCCGATCTGCTGGAACCCATGCCAACACCGGTGGCCGGCGCGCGCAAGGTCGTGCACCTGAAGCACATCCCGGGTCTGCCCGATCTGTAGGAGCGCCTTGGCGGCCTCTCCCTTGGCGTCTCCGTCTGCCAGCCACAGCGCTCATCGACCTCGGCGCCCTGCGGAAAAAAGTGGGTGACGCTGTCGATCTGGCGCGTTACCGTTCGTCGTGGTACTGGCGGCACCCACCCAAAGGAGAAATCACGATGCGATTCATCATCACAGCACAGGCAGGCACGGACGACACGAAAACAGACCCGCCAACGGGTTTCGACGAAAAGCTCTTCACGGCCTACATGCAGTTCAACGAAGCGATGCACCAGGCCGGCATCCTGGTGGCGTCCGAGGGATTGAACCCTGCCGCACGGGGCGCACGTGTCGCGGTTTCCCAGGGACGGCGGCACCTCGTCGATGGCCCTTTCGCCGAATCGAAGGAACTCGTTGGCGGCTTCTACATCATCGATGTGAAGTCGCTTGAAGAAGCCATCGGGTGGGCGCTGCGCGCGCCCTCCGGATGGGGCTCAGACGACGTGCTGGAGATTCGCCAGCTGACCGGGCCAGGTGACATTCCGCCCGAGATCCTCGAGCTCATCAGATCCGCCGCGCCGACCTGGAGCGCATCGGTCTGGCAGGCGAGAGCGTAGGCCGCCGGGCTGGCCTGGTGCCCATGCGCCAGACCCTCGCGCAGAGCCTGCGTCAGGCGCACCGCGTCAATAACGTGGCACAACGAAGGTGCTTTTCACCTGAACCGGCTCGTGCACGCCGGCCGTGTCGGGTTCGATCTGGAATACCACCGGCAGCGTCTCACCGCCGTGGCGCTGGGCCCATTCCAGCGGCAGCACCAGCCGCACCGGCATGCTGGCGGTGCTGGTCGCGCCCACCGACAGCCCGGCGGCCGTGTCCAGCCGCAGGCCCTCCTGGCCTGAGACCCGCACGATGTAGCCCTGAGGCTGCTCCAGGCTGTTGGTGATCTGCAGCTGGTAGGTGTTCTCGACGTCGCCGTTGCCGGTCTGGCGTGCCAGTGCGCCGCGGTCGCGGCTGACGGCCACGCCGTAGTCGGTGCGGTGGCCCACGCTCCAGATGAAGGCACTGCCCAGCGCCAGCAGCAGCGCCGCGTAGATCAGCACCCGCGGTCGCCAGATCCGCCGCAGCATGTGCGCGGGCGTCCAGCCCTGCTCGATGCCGTTGCCCGAGGAGTAGCGGATCAGGCCGGGTGCGTAGCCCATCTTGTCCATCACCTCGTCGCAGACGTCGATGCAGGCCGCGCAGGCGATGCATTCGTTCTGCAGGCCGTTGCGGATGTCGATGCCGGTCGGGCAGACCTGCACACACAGCGTGCAGTCGATGCAGTCGCCCAGGCCCAGCGCCTTGGGGTCGGCCTTGCGCGAGCGCGCACCGCGGTTCTCGCCCCGCTTCGTGTCGTAGGCGATGACCATCGAATCCATGTCGATCAGCGCGCTCTGGAAGCGCGCGTAGGGACACATGTATTTGCAGACCTGCTCGCGCATGAAGCCGGCGTTGCCGTAGGTGGCGAAGCCGTAGAAGAAGACCCAGAACGTGGCCCAGGGTGTGAGCGTCAGCGCCAGGGTCTGTTCGGCCAGGCTGTGGATGGGGATGAAATAGCCGACGAAGCTGAAACCGGTGAACAGGGCGATGGCGATCCAGGCCGCCTGCTTGCCCGTCTTGCGCAGCAGCTTCTCCAGCCCCCAGGGCCGCGCGTCCAGCCGCAGGCGCGCGCTGCGGTCGCCTTCGATGCGCCGCTCGACCCAGAGGAAGATCTCGGTGTAGACCGTCTGAGGGCAGGCGTAGCCACACCAGACACGGCCGGCGATGGCGGTGACGAAGAACAAGCCCAACGCCGACAGCACCAGCAGCGCCGCAAGGTAGATGAAATCCTGCGGCTGCAGCACCAGCCCGAACACATAGAAGTGCCGCTCTTCCAGATCAAACAGCACCGCCTGCCGGTCGTTCCAGCGCAGCCAGGGCAGGCCGTAGAACACGATCTGGGTCAGCCAGACCATCACCCAGCGCCAGCGCGCAAAGCGTCCGCTCACCGAGCGCGGGTAGATCTTCTGCTGCTGGTCCAGCAAGGGAAAGAACACCGGCTGGGCCGCCGGTTCGGGTGGATTTGACATGGCATCGATGGCACGAAAAGATGCATTTTAAGTGCATATTAATTTCATGATCGGGCGCCGTGCAAACCCTTGCCCGCGCCGGGGTCTCCGGCCCCGGGCGTGCAACTTGCTGGTATCGGGGTCGGTACAAAGCCGCTAACCTATGGCCATGGCATCCACCGTTTCGCTCTCGATCAAGCTGATCCGCATCGGCGCCGGCCTGCTGGTCATCGCGCTGGCCTCGATCGGCCTCACGCTGTGGGTGACCTGGCAGCTCGAAGGTGGCGCGGCGGCGGTGAACGAGGCCGGGCGCATGCGCATGCAGACCTGGCGCCTCAACAGCTCGGTGGCGGCCCAGCTGCCGGCCAGCGACATCAACGCCCTGGTGGCGCAGTTCGATCAAAGCCTGGGCCTGCTGCGCAGCGGCGACCCGAGCCGCCCGCTGTTCGTGCCCTGGAACGACGAGGTGAGCCGGCAGTTCGTCATGGTGGAAGCGCTCTGGCAGAACCAGCGCCCGCTGTGGCTGGGCGAGGTGCCGCCCGATGCCGCTCGCTCGCTGCAGGCCGCGGGCGAGTTCGTCGACGCGATCGACGGCTTCGTGCTGGTGATCGAGAAACAGCTCTCGGGCTACACCGCCATCCTCAACCTGTTCCAGTTCGTGATGATGGCGCTGGCCATCGGCAGCGCGGTGATCATGCTCTACACCGGCTACCTCTACGTGATCAACCCGCTGGCGCACCTGCGCAGGGTGCTGGCGCGGGTCGAGGCGGGCGAGTTCGGCACCCGCATCGACGTCGACACGCAGGACGAATTTGGCCAGGTGGCCGCCGGTTTCAACCGCATGGCCAGCACCCTGCAGTCGCTTTACGAAGGGCTGGAGGCCAAGGTGCAGGCCAAGACGCAGCGCATCGAGGCGCAGCGCGCCCGGCTGGAAGCGCTGTACGAGGTGAGTGCCTTTCTCGCGCAGTCCAATACCATCGAGGAACTCTCGCGCGGCTTTTCGCAGCGCGTGCGCCAGGTCATGAAGGCCGACGCGGTGGCGGTGCGCTGGTCCGACGAAGCCAACCAGCGTTACCTGATGCTGGCCTCCGACTGTTTCCCGCAGGAGATGCAGGAGGAAGAGCGCAGCCTGCTGGCCGGCGCCTGCGCCTGTGGCAACCTGCAGCCCGACGCCCGCACGCGCGTCATCCCCATCCACACCCACGACGCAGCGCCCATGCGGCATTGCGCGCGCGCGGGCTATGAAAGCCTGGTGAGCGTGCCGGTGCGCCTGCAGCAGCGGCTGATCGGCGAGATCGACCTGTTCTTCCGCAGCGACGTGCAGCTCAACGCCGACGAGACAGAGCTGCTCGACGCGCTCGCCAGCCACCTGGCCAGCGCGCTGGAAGGCCTGCGCGCGGCGGCGCTGGAGCGCGAGGCCGCGGTGGGCGAAGAGCGTGCCCTGCTGGCGCGCGAGCTGCACGATTCGATCGCCCAGTCGCTCGCGTTCCTGAAGATCCAGACCGGCCTGCTGCGCAGCGCGGTGCAGAAGCAGCAGCCGGACAAGGTGAGTTCCACACTGGACGAGCTCGATGCCGGTCTGAAGGAGAGCATCAACGACGTGCGCGAACTGCTGGTGCACTTCCGCACCCGCACCAACACCGACGACATCGAGGCCGCGCTGCAGGAAACGCTGCAGAAGTTCCAGCACCAGACCGGCCTGCCCACGCGCCTGCAGCTCGAAGGGCAGGGCCTGCCACTGCCGGCCGACGTGCAGGTGCAGGTGCTGCACGTGCTGCAGGAAGCGCTGTCCAACGTGCGCAAGCACGCGGGCGCCAGCCACGTCAGCCTCGATGTGCACAAGGCCGCGCGCTGGCGCTTTGCCGTGCGCGACAATGGCGCCGGCTTCGACACCGCCCAGCAGCGCAGCGAGAACCACGTCGGCATGAAGATCATGCGCGAGCGCGCCGAACGCATCGGCGCCAGCGTGGAACTGGTGTCCAGCCCCGGCCAGGGCACCACGGTGACCCTGACCCTGCCCCCGTACCCGGTGAGCGGCCGTGGCATTGGCACGCTGGGCCTGAACCTGCAAGAACTGTCCGAGACCCTGCCCGCCCCATGACCCATGCACCCGCGCCCCGCATCCAGCTGCTGCTGGTCGACGACCACAACCTCTTTCGCCGCGGCTTGCGGGCCCTGCTGTCGCAGGACGAGCGCTTCGAGGTGGTCTGCGAGGCGGGCGACATCGGCGAGGCCTTGCGCTGCCTGGCGCAGGCGCCCAGACCCGATGTCATCCTGCTCGACAACCACCTGCCCGGTGTGCGCGGGGTGGACGCCATTCCCGCGCTGAAAGACGCCGCGCCGGGCGCGCGCATCCTGATGCTCACCGTGAGCGAAAACGAAGACGACCTGGCCGCCGCCCTGCGCGCCGGCGCCGACGGCTACCTGCTCAAGACGGTGGAGTCCGACCACCTGGGCGACACCATCGTCAAGGTGCTCGACGGTGAATCCGTGATCAGCCCAGAGATGCTGACCAAGCTGGTCTCGGTGTTCCGTGCCCGACCAGCCGAAAGCGCGCCGGCCCCCCTGGAACCGGCCAGCGGCCCATCGCCCGACCTGCTCTCGCCGCGCGAGCGCGAGATCCTGCTGCTGATCGCGCGAGGCGACAGCAACAAACTGATCGCGCGCGCGCTCGACATCGCCGAGACCACGGTGAAGATCCACGTGCAGCACATCCTGCGCAAGCTGGGTCTGAGCTCGCGCGTGCAGGCTGCGGTCTATGCGACCGCGCATGGGCTGGCCTGAAATCCACTTGATCCACATCAAGTCGGTGTGATTCCGGCCCTGGGGTAGTTCTTCCGGACGATGGCCGCTGTGGCGACCATCGTCCTTCTGCTGCGTGCCGGGCACCCTCCGGCGGATGTTCGGCGCGGGGGAAAAAACGGACAGTCATGCCATGTCTCTGGAGAAAGAACATGGCCTCTGAACTTCGAAATCAACGGAAAGCCTGGTCGGTGCTGATCGTCAGCACCCTGGCTTTCACCGTCTGCTTCATGGTGTGGATGATGTTTGGCGTCATCGGCATCCCGATCAAGAAAGCGCTCGACCTCAATTCCACGCAGTTCGGCCTGCTGATGGCCACGCCGGTGCTGACCGGCTCGCTGGTGCGCGTGCCGCTGGGCATCTGGACCGACCGCTACGGCGGCCGCATCGTGATGGCCATCCTGATGGCGCTCACCGTGCCCGCGATCTGGATGATGAGCTACGCCACCGCCTACTGGCACTTCCTCACCATCGGCCTCTTCGTCGGCCTGGCCGGCGGCTCGTTCTCGGTCGGCACGCCCTATGTGGCTCGCTGGTTTCCGAAAAACCGCCAGGGCATGGCGATGGGCGTGTACGGCGCGGGCAACTCGGGTGCCGCGGTCAACAAATTCGTCGCCCCGGTGCTGCTGGTGGCCTTCGGCTGGACCATGGTGCCGCAGGTCTACGCGGCCATCATGCTGGGCACGGTGATCCTGTTCTGGCTCTTCAGCCACAGCGACCCCTCGCACCTGGTGCCGAGCAACGTGACCTTCAAGGACCAGCTCAAGGCGCTGAAGGACCCCAAGGTCATCAAGTACTGCCAGTACTACAGCATCGTGTTCGGTGGCTACGTGGCCCTGAGCCTGTGGATGGTGCAGTACTACGTCGGCGAGTTCGGCCTCGACATCCGCGTCGCCGCCCTGCTGGCCGCGGCGTTCTCGCTGCCCGGCGGCGTGCTGCGCGCCATCGGCGGCATCCTGTCGGACAAGTTCGGCGCCCACAAGGTCACCTGGTGGGTGATGTGGGTCAGCTGGATCTGCCTGTTCCTGCTGAGCTACCCGCAGACCGATTTCACCATCATGACGGTCAACGGTCCGCAGTCCTTCCACATCGGCCTGAACGTCTACACCTTCACCGGCCTGATGTTCATCCTCGGCATTTCCTGGGCCTTCGGCAAGGCCAGCGTCTTCAAGTACATCAGCGACGACTACCCGAAGAACATCGGCGCCATCAGCGGCATCGTCGGCCTGGCCGGCGGCATGGGCGGCTTCGTGTTGCCGATCATGTTCGGCGCGCTGATGGACCTGACCGGCATTCGCTCCAGCGCCTTCATGCTGATGTACGGCGTGGTCTGGGTCTCGCTGATCTGGATGTACTGGACCGAAGTGCGCAAGACCCCCGTCATGGGCACGGAGGCCAAATCCTTTTCCCTTCAGAACTGACCCCTGCGGTCGGCACACACCACCATGAACACCAAAGCAAACCTGTCTGCTTCGGGCGCCGCTGCCGGCGACCACGGGGCCGACATCGCCGACTGGCGGCCCGAGGACGAGCGTTTCTGGGAAACCAGAGGCAAAAAAATCGCCTACCGCAACCTCTGGATCTCGGTGCCCGCGCTGCTCTGCGGCTTCGCGGTCTGGGGCATGTGGGGCATCATCACCGTGCAGATGCTCAACCTGGGCTTTCCCTTCACCCAGGCCGAACTCTTCACGCTGACCGCCATCTCGGGCATCGCCGGCGCCACCATGCGCATCCCGGCCTCCTTCCTGGTGCGCCTGGCCGGTGGCCGCAACACCATCTTCCTCACCACCGCCATGCTGCTGGCCCCGGCCATTGGCACCGGCGTGGCGCTGCAGCATCCCGAGTGGCCGCTGTGGGTGTTCCAGCTGCTGGCGCTGTGGTCGGGCGTGGGCGGTGGCAATTTCGCCAGCTCCATGTCCAACATCAGCACCTTCTTTCCGAAGCGGCTGCAGGGCACGGCGCTGGGCCTGAACGCGGGCCTGGGCAACTTCGGCGTGACGACGATGCAGATCGTGATTCCGCTGGTGATGACGCTGCCGTTGCTGGGCGCCTTCGGTGGTGAGCCCATGACACTGGTGAAAGACAGCGGCTGGATCTTCGGCAAGATCGCCGCCGGCACGCCCACCTGGATCCAGAACGCCGGCTTTGCCTGGGTGATCTCGCTGATTCCCCTGTCGATCCTGGCCTGGTTCGGCATGAACAACCTGAAGACGGTGTCGCCCGATGCCGGCAATCCGATCGCCGCGTTCGCCAAGGTCACCTACCTCTACACCCTGGCCTTCATCCCGGCCATCTTCATGCTCTATCTGTACCTGCCGGCCCCCACCGGCCTGGGCATCTTGAACATGTGGGTGGCGATCCCGCTGGACATCATCCTGGCGCTGCTGATGATGAAGCTGGCGGCCTTCGGCCCCATGAAAGAGGGCGTGAGCAAGCAGTTCGCGATCTTCCGCAACAAACACACCTGGTCGCTCACCGCGCTCTACATCGTCACCTTCGGCTCCTTCATCGGCTTCTCGATGGTGCTGCCGCTCGCCATCACGGTGATCTTCGGCTTCCAGCACGTGGCCGATGCGGCCGGTGTCATGACGCACACGCTGAAAAACCCGAACGCGCCCTCGGCCCTGACCTACGCCTGGATCGGCCCCTTCGTCGGTGCCGCCGTGCGCCCCCTCGGCGGCTGGATCTCCGACAAGGTCGGAGGCTCCATCGTCACCCAGGTCATCTCGGCCGTGATGGTGTTCGCTTCCGGCGCGGTGGGTTACGTGATGATGATGGCCTACGGCTCGGCCACACCCGAGCAGTACTTCCCCGCCTTCATCGGCCTGTTCATCGTGCTGTTCTTTGCCAGCGGCATCGGCAACGGTTCGACCTTCCGCACCATCGGCGTCATCTTCGACCGCCAGCAGGCCGGCCCCGTACTGGGCTGGACCTCGGCCGTCGCCGCCTACGGCGCCTTCATCGCCCCGGTGGTGATCGGCGCGCAGATCAAGGCCGGCACGCCGCAGTTCGCGATGTACGGCTTCGCCATCTTCTACGCCGTCTGCCTGGTCTTGAACTGGTGGTTCTACCTGCGTGCTGGCGCTGAGATCAAGAACCCATGAAGACACTTCTGGGCAGCTTTTGTTCGGGCCTCAGGCCGGCGTGGCGCTCCGCTTCGTCCGTGTCCCCCGCCCACTGCGTGGGCTCCTCCTTTACCTACCGAAGCGGAGCGCCACACCGTCCCGAGTCTGCAAACGATGTTGGCGCACAAAGGCGCTCATTCATTGCGCACCAACCACGCAGACAGCCGAGGGCAGTGGGGTGCACGGTTCCGGGAGGTAAAGGAGGAGCCCGCAGGGCGGGGGACACGGACGGAACCGTGTGCCCCGCTGCCCTCGGCCTCCACAAAAGCAGGCACGCAAAAGCAGCCCAAAAGCCCTGCCCAAAAAACCAAACAGCAAGCTGCCAATGACCCCAACAACACACACCAACCGGAGCGCCACATGAGCCACTTTCTGGACCGATTGACCCACTTCACCCTGCCCAAGGAAGCCTTCTCGGGCAACCACGGCCTGACCACCAACGAAGACCGCACCTGGGAAGACAGCTACCGCAACCGCTGGGCGCACGACAAGATCGTGCGCAGCACCCACGGCGTGAACTGCACCGGCAGCTGCTCTTGGAAGATCTACGTCAAGGGCGGCATCGTCACCTGGGAAACCCAGCAGACCGACTACCCGCGCACGCGCTGGGACATGCCCAACCACGAGCCACGCGGCTGCGCACGCGGCGCCTCGTACAGCTGGTACCTGTATTCCGCCAACCGTGTGAAGTACCCCATGGTGCGCGGCCGCCTGCTCGAACGCTGGCGCGCGGCGCTCAAGGTGAGCAAGAGCCCGGTGGACGCCTGGGCGCTGATCCAGCAGGACGCCAACGCCCGGCGCGACTACCAGCAGGTGCGCGGCATGGGTGGCTTCGTGCGCAGCACCTGGGACGAGGTCAACCAGCTGATCGCTGCGGCCAACGTCTACACCATCAAACAGCACGGCGCCGACCGCATCATCGGCTTCTCGCCGATCCCCGCCATGTCCATGGTGAGCTACGCCGCCGGCTCGCGTTACCTGTCGCTCATTGGCGGCGTCTGCATGAGCTTCTACGACTGGTACTGCGATTTGCCGCCCGCCAGCCCGCAGGTCTGGGGTGAGCAGACCGATGTGCCCGAGTCGGCCGACTGGTACAACAGCTCGTTCATCATCGCCTGGGGCAGCAACGTGCCCCAGACCCGAACGCCCGACGCCCACTTCTTCACCGAGGTGCGCTACAAGGGCGCGAAGACCGTGGCGGTCACGCCCGACTATTCCGAGGTCGCCAAGCTCTCCGACCTGTGGCTGCACCCCAAGCAGGGCACCGACGCCGCGCTCGCCATGGCCATGGGCCACGTGGCACTGAAAGAGTTCTATTTCCCCGACGGCGGCAAGGCCCGGTCCAGCTATTTCGACGACTACGCCCGCCGCTACACCGACCTGCCGCTGCTGGTGATGCTGAAGGAACACACCCTGCCCGACGGCACGGTGACCATGGTGCCCGACCGCTACCTGCGCGCCAGCGACTTCAACGGCAAGATGGGCCAGAAGAGCAACCCCGAGTGGAAGACCGTGGCCTTCGACACCGACGGCAAAGCGGTGTTGCCCAACGGATCCATCGGCTTCCGCTGGGGTGAGCCCGGCCGCGAAGACGAAGGCAAGTGGAACCTGGAGTCCAAAGAGGCGCGCGGCAACAGCGATGTGAAGCTCAAGCTGTCGGTGATCGAAGACGGCGAACAGGACCACCAGGTGGTGGACGTGGGCTTCCCGTATTTCGGTGGCAACGCCACGCCCCACTTCACCGCCAACGCACAGAACGGCGAGATCAACCACGCCAAGGTACCGGCCGTTCGCCTGCGCCTGGGCAAGGCCGGTGAAGAACGTTACGCGATGGTCGCCACCGTGTTCGACCTGCAGGTCGCGCAGTACGGCATCGACCGCGGTCTGGGCAGTGGCGCCAAAGACTTCAACGACAACGCCGCCTACACCCCGGCCTGGCAGGAAAGCATCACCGGTGTGCCACGCGACCAGGTCATCACCGTGGCGCGACAGTTCGCCGACAACGCCGACAAGACACACGGTAAATCCATGGTGATCATCGGCGCGGCCATGAACCACTGGTACCACGCCGACATGAACTACCGCGGCGTCATCAACCTCTTGATGATGTGTGGCTGCATCGGTCAGAGCGGTGGCGGCTGGGCGCACTACGTGGGCCAGGAAAAGCTGCGCCCGCAAACCGGCTGGGTGCCGCTGGCCTTTGCCACCGACTGGGTGCGCCCACCGCGCCAGATGAACAGCACCAGCTTCTTCTACGCCCACACCGACCAGTGGCGCTACGAGAAGCTCGGTATGGACGAGATCGTTTCGCCCACGCTGAGCGCTGCCGACAAGGCCGCCTTCAGCGGCAGCATGATCGACTTCAACGTGCGCGCCGAGCGCATGGGCTGGTTGCCCAGCGCACCGCAGCTCAAGACGAATCCGATGCAGGTCGTGCGTGACGCCCAGGCCGCCGGCCTGGACGCCAAGGACTACGTGGTCCAGGCGCTGAAAGACGGCACGCTGGAGATGAGCTGCGAAGACCCGGACGCGCCGCAGAACTGGCCGCGCAACATGTTCGTGTGGCGCTCCAACCTGCTGGGCTCCAGCGGCAAGGGCCACGAGTATTTCTGCAAGCACCTGTTGGGCACCGAAAACGGCGTGCAGGGCAAGGACCTCGGCAAGGACGACGCCAAGCCGGCCGAAGTGACGTGGCACCCGAACGCGCCGCAAGGCAAGCTGGACCTGCTGGTCACGCTCGACTTCCGCATGAGCACGACCTGCCTGTACTCCGACATTGTGCTGCCGACCGCCAGCTGGTACGAGAAGAACGACCTCAACACCAGCGACATGCACCCCTTCATCCACCCGCTGTCGGCGGCGGTGGACCCGGTGTGGCAGGCGCGGTCGGACTGGGAAATCTACAAGGGCTTTGCCAAGACCTTCAGCGAGGTCTGCGTGGGCCACCTGGGCGTGGAAAAAGAGGTGGTGCTCACGCCCATCATGCACGACACCCCCGGGGAAATGGCGCAGGCCTTTGAGGTCAAGGAATGGAAGAAGGGCCATTGCGAACTGATCCCCGGCAAGACCGCGCCGCAGATCGCCGTGGTCGAGCGCGACTACCCCAACACCTTCAAGCGCTTCACGGCCCTGGGGCCACTGCTCGACAAGCTGGGCAACGGTGGCAAGGGCATCGGCTGGAAGACCGGCACCGAGGTCGAGCAGCTCGGCCAGCTCAACGGCAAGACGCTGGACGAGGGCGTGTCGCAGGGCATGCCAAAGATCGTTACCGACATCGACGCCTGCGAGGTGATCCTGCAGCTCGCGCCCGAGACCAACGGCCACGTGGCGGTGAAGGCCTGGGAAGCGCTGGGCAAGCAGACCGGGCGTGACCACACCCACCTGGCGATCTACCGCGAAGACGAGAAGATCCGCTTCCGCGACATCCAGGCACAGCCGCGCAAGATCATCAGCTCGCCCACCTGGAGCGGTATCGAGAGCGAGACGGTGAGCTACAACGCCGGCTACACCAACGTGCACGAATACATTCCATGGCGCACCCTCACCGGTCGCCAGCAGTTCTACCAGGACCACCCCTGGATGATCGCCTTCGGTGAAGGCCTGGCCAGCTACCGGCCGCCGGTGGACCTGAAGACCACCGAGGGCATCCACAACATCAAACCCAACGGCCACAAAGAGATCCAGCTCAACTTCATCACGCCGCACCAGAAGTGGGGGATTCACTCCACCTACAGCGACAACCTGATGATGCTCACGCTGAACCGCGGCGGCACCGTGATCTGGCTCAGCGAAGACGACGCCAAGAGCGCCGGCATCGTGGACAACGACTGGGTCGAGCTGTTCAACATCAACGGCGCCGTGGCGGCCCGCGCGGTGGTGAGCCAGCGCGTCAACCCCGGCATGGTGATGATGTACCACTCGCAGGAAAAGATCATCAACACCCCCGGGTCGGAGATCACCGGCGTGCGCGGCGGCATCCACAACTCGGTGACCCGCATCGTGCTCAAGCCCACCCACATGATCGGCGGCTACGCGCAGCTCAGCTACGGCTTCAACTACTACGGAACCATCGGCACCAACCGCGACGAGTTCGTGGTGGTGCGCAAGATGGACAAGGTCGACTGGCTCGACACACCGGCGGACGACCACCTGGTCCGCGCCTACCAGTCGCAGGGTGAAAACCCCTGAGCCCACTGCCCTTCATTCGGAGTCAAACATGAAAATACGCGCTCAAATCGGCATGGTGCTCAACCTGGACAAGTGCATCGGCTGCCACACCTGTTCGGTCACCTGCAAGAACGTCTGGACCAGCCGGCCCGGGGTGGAATACGCCTGGTTCAACAACGTCGAGACCAAGCCCGGCATCGGCTACCCCAAGGAGTGGGAAAACCAGGACAAGTGGAACGGGGGCTGGGTCCGCAAGGCGGACGGTTCCATCGTCCCCAAGCAGGGTGGCAAGTGGTCGCTGCTGATGAAGATCTTCAGCAACCCCAACCTGCCGCAGATCGACGACTACTACGAGCCCTTCACCTTCGACTACGACCACCTGCAGTCGGCGCCGGAGATGAAGCACGCGCCCACAGCCCGGCCGCGTTCGCTGATCACCGGCAAGCGCATGGAGAAGATCGAGTGGGGCCCGAACTGGGAAGAGATCCTGGGCGGCGAGTTCAGCAAGCGCAGCAAAGACGCGAACATGGACGGTTTCGAGCAGGCCCAGAAAGACATGATGGGTCAGTTCGAGAACACCTTCATGATGTACCTGCCGCGCCTGTGCGAGCACTGCCTGAACCCGGCGTGTGTGGCTTCGTGCCCCTCGGGCTCGATCTACAAGCGCGAGGAAGACGGCATCGTGCTGATCGACCAGGACAAGTGCCGCGGCTGGCGCATGTGCGTCAGCGGCTGCCCCTACAAGAAGATCTACTACAACTGGAAAAGCGGCAAGGCCGAGAAGTGCATCTTCTGCTACCCGCGCATCGAAGCCGGCCAGCCCACGGTGTGCTCCGAGACCTGCGTCGGGCGCATCCGTTACCTCGGCGTGCTGCTGTACGACGCCGACCGCATCGCTGAGGCCGCGAGCACGCCCAACGAGATCGATCTCTACCAGGCCCAGCTCGACCTGTTCCTCGATCCGAACGACCCCCAGGTGATAGCGCAGGCGCGCATCGACGGCATCCCCGACGCCTGGATGGCCGCGGCCCGCCAGAGCCCGGTCTACAAGATGGCGGTGGAGTGGAAGGTGGCCCTGCCGCTGCACCCCGAGTACCGCACGCTGCCCATGGTCTGGTACGTGCCACCGCTCTCGCCCATCACCGCCTCGGCCAACGCCGGCATGCTGAGCCAGAACGGCGAGATCCCGGACGTGTCGCAGCTGCGCATTCCGGTCAAGTACCTGGCCAACCTGCTGACCGCCGGCGACACCGGCCCGGTGGTGCGCGCGCTCGAACGCATGCTGGCCATGCGCTCCTACCAGCGCACCAAACACGTGGACGGCCTGGTCAATCAGGACGTGCTCGACCAGGTCGGCCTCACCGCCCGCGAGGTGGAAGAGATGTACCGGTACATGGCGATCGCCAACTACGAAGACCGCTTCGTGATCCCGACCACGCACCGCGAATACGCCGAAAACACGTTCAACGTGAAGGGCGGTTGTGGCTTCAGTTTCGGCAACGGCTGCTCCGAAGGCGAGACCGAAACCAGCCTGTTTGGCAGCGAGAAGAAGCGCACCATCCCCATCAAGCTGGAGGCATGAGGTCATGAGCCTGTTTTCTTCATCCCCTCCCCAGGCCCGCCTGACGCTGCGCGTGCTGGCGCACCTGTTGCGCTACCCCGACGCGGCGTTCCGCGCCCACACCGCCGAATTGCAGCAGGCGCTGCGCACCGAAGCGGCCTTGCCGACCGCCCGGCTGGCCGAACTCGACGCGCTGCTCAGGCACCTGGCCACCCAGCCGGCGCTGGACATCGAGTCCGAGTACGTCGAGCTGTTCGACCGCGGCCGCCGCACCGCGCTGCACCTGTTCGAACACGTGCACGGCGACTCGCGCGACCGCGGCCCGGCCATGGTGGACCTGATCCAGACCTACGAAAAAGCCGGGCTGTACCTGGGCCCCGACGAGCTGCCCGACTATTTGCCGGTGGTGCTGGAATTCGCCTCCACCCAGCCGCCCCAGCAGGCGCGTGAATTCATGGGCGAGATCGCGCACATCGTGCGTGTGATCTTCAGCGCGCTGGCCGGTCGCCAGAGCCCCTACGCCAGCGTGCTGGCGGCGGTGCTGGAGCTGGCGGGCGAGAAGGCCGAAGCCGTGGCTGTTGCACCCGAGCCCGAGATGGACGAGAGCTGGGCGGAGCCCGAGGTGTTCGGCGGCTGCTCGACCGAGGGCCAGGCCAAACCGAACCAGCCGCAGCCCATCCACATCGTCAGAAAAGCACCCCATCCTTCTTCAGGAGAGCCGGCATGAACACGCTGCACAACTTCTTCTTCAACGTCTACCCCTACATCTGCTTGTCGGTGTTCCTCATGGGCAGCCTGGCGCGCTTCGACCGCGACCAGTACACCTGGAAAAGCGATTCGTCCCAGCTGCTGCGCAAGGGCCAGCTCAGGTGGGGCAGCAATCTGTTCCACATCGGCATCCTGTTCCTGTTCTTCGGCCACGCCGTGGGCTTGCTCACGCCGCACTTCTTCTATGAAGGCATCATGGATGCGTCGGTCAAGCAGCGCCTGGCCATCTACGCGGGCGGTACCGCTGGCGTGCTATGTTTCGTGGGGCTGACCCTGCTGCTGCACCGCCGCATCTTTGACGACCGCATCCGCCTCACCAGCCACCGCACCGACATCGGCATCCTGGTCATCCTGTGGGTGCAGCTGGTGCTGGGGCTGATCACGCTGCCCTATTCGTATTCGCACGCCGATGGCAGCGCCATGCTGGTGCTGGCCGAGTGGGCGCAGCGCATCGTCACCTTCCGCCCCGACGCGGCCGCCCTGGTGACCATGGACTGGCCCTACAAGGTGCACCTGGTGCTGGGCATGACGATCTTTCTGCTCTTTCCCTTCTCGCGTCTGGTGCACGTGTGGAGCGGCTTCGGTACGCTGGCCTATGTGGTTCGCCCCTACCAGGTGGTGCGCAGCCGCAAGCTGGGCCTGACGCCGAACGACCCCCGCCAGCCGTGAGCGCTTCCACCATGAACCAGGAACTTGCCATGAGCCCCTCTTCTACTGTTGGTTGCGGCAGCAGCAGCTGCGCCTGCGCCGATCTGGCCCAACCCGCCGTGGCCAGCATCAACGGCATCGCCCTGCACGAACCCGATGAAGTGCTCGATGCCCAGACCCTGCGCGAGCGCGCCTACACCGAGCTGCTGATCCAGGAGGCGGTGAAACAAGGCCTGCTGCCGCTGTACCGGGGTCTGGTGGCGCTGCAGCCGGACGAGGCGCAGCGTCAGGTCATCGAGACCATGCTCGACCAGGCGGTGACTTCGCCCGATCCCACCGAGGAGGAATGCCGCCGTCACTACGAAGCGCAGAAAAACCGGCTGATCGTCGGGCAGGCGCTGCATGTGCGGCACATCCTGTTTGCGGTGACGCCGGGCGTCAATGTGCACGCGCTCTCGCAGCGCGCCGAAACGGCCTTGCTGGACCTGTCGCGCAAGGACGTGCCCGCGGGGCGCTTCGCGCAACTGGCGGGCGAGTTGTCGAACTGCCCCTCGGGCGCCCAGGGCGGCGAACTGGGCTGGGTGACGCCGGAAGCCTGCGCCCCCGAGCTGGCGAACGAGCTGTTCTTCCAGAGCGATTCGCGCTGGGGCATGGGCGTGCACCCGCGCCTGGTGCACACGCGCTTCGGGCTGCACATCATCGAGGTGCTGGGCCGCAAGAAGGGCCAGCTGCCCGAGTTCGAGCAGGTCCGCGACCAGATCGCCAGCCGCCTCGCTCTGCAGTCGCGCAGCACGGCGCTGCGCCAGTACATGCAGCTGCTGGTGGGGCAGGCGAAGGTCGAAGGGATCGAACTCGAAGGTGCCGACTCGCCCCTCGTTCAGTGAGACCGAGGCCGCCATGCCCGACGACCTGCTGTTGCGCCTGCGCGATTTCCATTCGGATTATTTTCCGCTGCACCAGCAGCGCTTCCAGGACCTGGTGGCGCAGGGCCAGCATCCCAAGACGCTGTTCATCGGCTGTTCCGATTCGCGCCTGGTGCCCTACCTGCTGACGGGCGCTGCGCCGGGCGAGCTGTTCCTAGTGCGCAACGTGGGCGCGTTCGTGCCGCCCTACGACCAGTCGCACGGCCTGCACGGCACCATGGCCGCCATCGAGTTCGCGGTGCTCAGCCTGAAGGTGGAGCGCATCATCGTCTGCGGCCACAGCCATTGCGGCGCCATCCGCACCGCCTACGAAGGTGCGCCCGACGAAGCGGTGGCGCTCAAGGCCTGGCTCAAGCTGGCCGACGAGGCCCTGCTGCCGGTCCAGCCCAGCGCCGAGGCGCTGCGCCGCACCGAGCAGCGCGCGGTGGTGCTGCAGCTGGAGCGGCTGATGGATTACCCCATGGTGCGCCGCGCCGCGGAGGCGGGCCAGCTGTCGCTGCACGGATGGCATTACGTGATCGAGGAGGGCGAAGTCCACGTGTTTGACGCAGCACAAGGTGCGTTTGTGCCGGCCTCGTTAGCCTCCCACAGCGGCACGGGCCCGTACCAGCCTTATGTCGAGCACGATGGGCAAATTCTTTCTGATGGATGAAGTGAGGCATATAGAAAGCGGATTGCCTGTTCAGGAGGCAGTTGCCGGGCGCGGGCGGGCCGGGGCACCCGGGTGCCACCGCCGAATTCGCCCGGAAAAGGGGCGGGCATCGGATGCGTGGTCGTGGAACCGGCGCCGGGCAGGGCAAAATGGCGGGTGGTTTTTACCCGTCCGGTCGTTCGCCGCCCACACGACGGCATGCCCGACCCGAGCCTCCCTGCCACCACCCCGCAGCCTGGCCGCCCCCTCTCACTCTTTCCAACAAACACCGAGATGAAACGCGACAACACCATGCGTCCCCAGGACCTGACCGCCACCCAACCCATCAGCCAGGACGTGCTGGCCGAGAAATATTTGAAACCGGGTGAAACCGGTCTGGAAGACCTGTACCGCCGCGTGGCGCGCGCGCTCGCTTCGGTGGAAAAAGAAGCCCACCGGGCCGAATGGGAGCAGCGTTTCCTGGACAACCTGCACGTGGGCGCGATCGGCGCGGGCCGCATCATGAGCGCGGCCGGCACCGACATCCAGGCCACCCTGATCAACTGCTTCGTGCAGCCGGTGGGCGACGCCATCCAGGGCGTGGACGCCGAGGGTTACCCCGGTATTTATGAAGCGCTGCGCGAAGCCGCCGAAACCATGCGCCGCGGCGGCGGCGTGGGTTATGACTTCTCCCGCATCCGCCCCAAGGGCGCCGAGGTCAAGGGTACGCACTCCATGGCGTCCGGCCCCTGCAGCTACATCAACGTGTTCGACCAGAGCTGCTCCACCGTGGAGAGCGCGGGCGCGCGCCGTGGCGCGCAGATGGGCGTGCTGCGCATCGACCACCCGGACGTGATGGAGTTCATCACCGCCAAGCGCACCCCCGGCCGCTGGAACAATTTCAACGTCTCCGTCGGCGTGAGCGACGCCTTCATGGAAGCCGTGGGCAACGACCAGCCCTGGGAGCTGGTGCACAAGGCCAAGCCCGGCAAGACCCTGATGGACAAGGGCGCCTACCAGCGCAGCGACGGCATGTGGGTCTACCAGACCCTGTCGGCCACCGAGCTGTGGGACACGATCATGAAGTCGGCCTACGACTTCGCCGAACCCGGCATCCTGTTCCTGGACAAGATCGGCACCGACAACAACCTGCACTACTGCGAAACCATCGCGGCGACCAACCCATGCGGTGAGCAACCTTTGCCGCCCTACGGTTGCTGCGACCTCGGGCCCATCATCCTCACCCGCTTCGTCAAGAACCCGTTCGGCTTCGGTGGTGTGCCGGCTTTCGATTTCGAGGCCTTCGAGCAGGCGGTGGCGACCCAGGTGCGCGCGCTGGACAACGTGCTCGACGTGACCTTCTGGCCACTGGAGCAGCAGCGCGCCGAAAGCGCCGCCAAGCGCCGCATCGGCGTGGGCTTCACCGGCATGGGCAATGCCCTGGCCATGCTCTGCGTGCGCTACGACCGCGAAGAAGGCCGCGCCATGGCGGCCCAGATCGCGGAGCGCATGCGCAACGCCGCCTACCTTGCCTCGGTCGAGCTGGGCAAGGAAAAGGGCGTGTTCCCCAAATTCGACGCCGAGGGTTACCTGGCCCCCGGTACCTTCGCCAGCCGCCTGCCCGACGCGATCAAGAAGGCCATCCGCAAGAACGGCCTGCGCAACAGCCACCTGCTGTCGATCGCGCCCACCGGCACGGTCAGCCTGGCCTTTGCCGACAACGCCTCCAACGGCATCGAACCGCCATTCTCCTGGATGTACCGCCGCAAGAAGCGCGAGGCCGACGGTTCCACCAGCGAGTACGCGGTGGAAGACCACGCCTGGCGCCTGTACCGCGAACTCGGCGGTGACGTGGACCAGTTGCCCGACTACTTCGTCAACGCGCTGGCCATGAGCGCGGGCGAACACATCGCCATGATGGAAGCGGTGCAACCCTTCGTGGACACCGCCATTTCCAAGACGGTGAACGTGGCCGCCGACTACCCGTTTGAAGACTTCAAGAGCCTGTACCAGAAGGCCTGGCGCGCCAACCTCAAGGGCATGGCCACCTACCGGCCCAACAGCATCCTCGGCTCGGTGCTCGACACCGGCAGCGCCGCGACCGACGCCAAGCCCGCAGCGGCCCCGGCACCGGTGGACCCGATGCGCACCGTGATCGAAAGCCGCCCCAAGGGTGCGCTGTCGGCCGTGGCCGACAAGATCGAATACTGGACCCAGGAAGGCCACAAGACGCTGTACATCGTGGTCTCTTTCCTGCCGGTGCCCGCGGCCGAAGGCAATGGCACGGTCGAACGCGCCATCGAGTTCTTCATGCCCGTGGGCCAGAGCGGTGAATCGCAGCAGTGGATCACCTCCACCATGCGCATGCTGTCGCTGGCCGCGCGCGGCGGTTTCCTGGAACGTGCGCTCTCCGACATGCGCAAGGTCGCCTGGGACCGCGGCCCCGTGCGCCTGGGCACGTACCAGAAGGCCGACGGCACGCACGTGCCGATGTGGCACGACTCCGAAGTCGCCGCCATCGCCTTTGCGCTGCAGAACATCATCGCGCGCCGCGCCCAGTTGATCGTGGTGTCGGCCGCCCCGGCGCCGGCCATGCCCGAACTCACCGGCATGCCCTCGGGTGTGATGGCCGGCAAAAAATGCCCCGAGTGTGGAGCGCACGCCATGATCCGCAAGGACGGCTGCGACTACTGCACCCAGTGCGGGCACCTCGGCACCTGCGGATGAGCACCACCGCGCGTCCCGCCGTACCTTTGCGCCCCGTGGGGCCAGGTCGCGCGGGGCGCGCACAGCCGCCAGGGCCGAATCCCTGGCGGCCCGCGCACCTGCTGCTGGCGCCGCACCGGCTGGCCTTCTTTCTGGCCATGGTGTTGCTGCTGGCCTCGGGCCTGTGGTGGGCGCTGGTGCAGGTGGACCGCACCACCGGGGCGATCGGCCTGGGCTACGCGGTGCCACCGACGATCACCCATGCCGCGGTCATGAGCTTCGGTTTCATGCCGCTTTTTTTCGCCGGTTTCCTGTTCACCGCCGGACCCAAGTGGCTGGGCGTGGACGGCCCCACCGTCCGGGTGCTGGTGCCCACCCTGCTGCTACAGGCCGGCGGCTGGCTGCTCTGGCTGGCCGGTGCGCACACCCACACGGGCATCGCCGTGGCGGGCGCGGCACTGGCCGCGGCTGGGCTGGGCGCGCAATACCTACGTTTCTGGGGCCTGGTGCGGCGCAGCGCACTGGCCGACCGCCTGCACGCCAAGGTGGTGGCGGTGGCCGGCACCGTGGGCACGCTGTGCGTCGCGGGCCTGGCGCTGGCCTTGCTGGCCGGTGCGTTCGACCTCGCCCGCAGCCTGGTGCTGACCGGCCTCTGGGGCTTCGTGGTGATGACCTACCTGGTGGTCGCGCACCGCATGATTCCGTTTTTCACCTCCAGCGCCGTGCCCATGGTCGAGGCCTGGCGCCCGTTCTGGGTGCTGTGGGCCCTGCTGGGCGCCGCGGCCTTCGAGGCCTTGGCGGTCTGGGTCGGCGCCGTTGGCTGGGCCGGTGCGCCGGGCTGGATGCTGCTGCAGGGGCTGGTTGAGCTGCTGGCCGGCGGTGTGATCCTCTGGCTGGGCGTCGCCTGGGGCCTGGTGCAGAGCCTCAGGGTCCGGCTGCTCGCGATGTTGCACCTGGGTTTCCTGTGGCTCGGCCTGGCCTTTGTGCTGGCGGGGCTATCGCAACTGCTGGGCCTGCGCGCCGGTGTGCCGGCGCTCGGTCTGGGCGCGCTGCACGCGCTCACCATGGGTTGCCTGGGCTCGCTGCTGGTGGCCATGGTCACGCGCGTGTCGTGTGGCCACAGCGGGCGCACGCTGGTGGCCGATGCGCTGGTCTGGGCCGTGTTCTGCCTGCTCCAGTTGGCGGTGCTGCTGCGCGTGGCCGGCGCCCTGGACGGCGCGCCCCTGTGGGTGCTCACCGCCGCCGCGCTGCTCTGGGCCGGCGTGATGGGCGTCTGGGGCCTGCGCCTGATCGGCTGGTACGGCCGTTTGCGCGCCGATGGCCGGCCCGGCTGAATTTGCCGCTCCCATGCCTTCGCACCCTGCCATGACCTCCGCAGATACATCCCCCGATTGGGCCTTTGTCGTCAGCGAGCTGATCCAGGCGCGCCAGACCGTGCTGCCCAAGCGCCTCGTGGAACCGGGCCCGGACGCCGGGCAGACCCAGGCCATCCTGGCCGCCGCCGCGGCCGCGCCCGACCACATGCAGTTGCTGCCCTGGCGCTTCGTCCTTGTGCCCGCCGGGCAGCGCGCCACGCTGGCCGAGGTGTTTGCCCACGCCTTGAGCGAGCGCGATCCGCAGGCCACGCCCGAGCAGCTCGCTCAGGCGCGCGAGAAGGCGTTCCGGGCGCCGCTGCTGATGCTGGCGGTGGTGGACGCCGCGCGCGGCGATTCCGAGGTGGACCTGAACGAACGCATCCTCTCGGCCGGCTGCGCGGTGCAGAACATGCTGCTCATGGCCACCGCGCTCGGCTTCGGCTCGGCGCTCACCAGCGGCAAGGCGCTGAAGTCGGACACGCTGCGGGCCTGCTTCGGCCTGGGCGCCAGCGAACAGGCGCTGTGCTTCGTGAGTGTCGGCACCGTGCTCTCGCGCAAGCCAGCGCGTGCTCGGCCGGCCGTGGCCGACTATGTGAATACCCTGGGTTCGGACACCGTGTCCTGAATCCCCATTTCCCAACAGGACTTTTCATGGACATCAGCACCTTTGACGATCTGCTGGCCGCCGCGCGCGCCCAGCCCCAACCCCAGCGCCTGCTGTTCGTGTTCGCCGGCGTCGAGCTGCCGGACGACGCGACCCCTGCCCAGCGCGCCGCTTTCGAGCAGGGCCAGGGCGGTGCGCTGGTGCCGCAGATGTGCGTGGACAAGAGCCCCGACGAGCTGGCTTCGTTCGATCAGCTGAAGGAAGAAGCCACCAGCTTCGGCCAGGCCTGGGGCATGGTGTTCGCCGCTGCGATGTCGGGCGCACCGGGCAAGGCGCCCACCAGCGCCGACGCCGACGAACCGCTGAAGAAAATGGTGGAAGCGATCCGCCAGGGCCAGATCCAGGCCTACATCCCGTTCGACCCGCAGGGCCGCGCGGTGCGCCTCGGCTGATCGCCATGGCCGGTATCCGCCTGCACCAGATCGGGCAGCCGGGCGCACAGCCGTCTGCGGCCACGTTCGAGCAGCCCTTCGAGATGCTGACTGCCTGCCACGAACGGGTGGATCGCATGTTGCGCCTGCTCGACCGGCTGTGCCAGCACCTTGGCGCGAAAGGCCTTGACGAACAGGCCGCCCAGGCGGCGCGCGACGTCATGCGCTACTTCGACCTCGCCGCGCCGGACCACCACGAAGACGAGGAGCGCCACGTCTTTCCCCGCCTGCTGGCTGGAAACGACGAGAACGTGAAGACGGTGGTGCGCCGGTTGCAGCAGGACCATCGGGACATGACCGCGAACTGGGTCGAAGCCCGTGAGGTGCTCCGGCGGTTGTCCGAGGGGTCGGCACCGACGTGGACCGGGTTGAGCGAGGCCGACCGCGCCACGCTGGCGCGTTTTGCGGGCCTGTACGCCGATCACATCCGGGCCGAAGAAGATGTCGTTTATCCGGCCGCGTCAGCCCTGATCGACGCACCCGAGCTGCAGCGCATGGGGACCGAAATGGCCGCCCGCCGCACGGCCCGGCCCTGAGCGGCAGGCCCCTCCCCATGCCACCCCTCGAATTGCCCGAATTCGAATGGAGCGAGGCATTCGCCTGCGGGGTGGACCTGATCGACCGGCAGCACCGCAACCTGGTCGATCTCATCAACCTGCTGCGCTCGGCCATCTTGCGGGGCGACACGGTCAGCAGCGCAAACAGCGTGGAATCGCTCCAGGCCTATGCGCGTTACCACTTCGCCTACGAGGAATCGTGGGCGCGCGACCGCGGCATGTCCCAGGCCGCGCTGGACCAGCATGCGCGCCGTCACCAGGCCTTTGCCGACCGCATCCAGGCGATGGCCGAACAGGACAGCCGGGAAGAGGGCCAGGGGCACGCGCTGCACCGCTTTCTCGCCAACTGGCTGCTGGAACACATCGTCAAGGACGACCAGGAGATGGTTCACCGCCTGCTGAACCCGGGCGGCGACAAGGCCTGACCGTCTGCCGCGTGCGGCCGCGCTCAGGCGGCATCGGGTTGTTGCGCAGGCGCCGCGCGGCGGAAGTTGTGAAGCTTCATTCGGCCGGACCCACGGCCAGCGCGATCTCGGCCACACCTTCCACGCGGCCGGTGATCCGGTCGCCCGCCACCACGGCGCCCACGCCTTCGGGCGTCCCGGTGTAGATGAGGTCGCCGGGTTGCAGGTGGTAGAACTGGGACAGGTCGGCAATGATTTCCCGGATGTTCCAGATCAGCTTGGCCACGTCGGACGACTGTTGGGTGGCGCCGTTGACTTCCAGTGCGATGGCGCCTTGGTCGACGATCTGGCCCTCCATCGGCACGATCTCGGAGCAGACCGAACCTTCTTCGATGTCCTTGCCCAAGTCCCAGGGACGGCCCTTGTCGCGGGCGACCAGTTGCAGGTCGCGGCGCGTCATGTCCAGGCCGGCCGCGTAGCCGTAGATGACCTCGTGTGCCTTGTCGGCGCTGACGCGGAAACCGGCCTTGCCCACGGCCAGCACCAGTTCCATTTCAAAGTGGTAGTTGTTCGTGCCGGGC
Source organism: Hydrogenophaga aromaticivorans (assembly GCF_013387465.1). Classification (GTDB taxonomy): domain Bacteria; phylum Pseudomonadota; class Gammaproteobacteria; order Burkholderiales; family Burkholderiaceae_C; genus Hydrogenophaga; species Hydrogenophaga aromaticivorans. The sequence continues at coordinate 173,864 of NZ_VYGV01000004.1, forward strand.
GGGTAGGCCACGGTCGCGCCGCTCTGCACCAGGGTTTGCGGCGACTTGGTGAAGTAGAACGGGCGCTCGGCCGACTTGTCGACCGGCTTGCCCATCTCGACGGCGTGCGCGTGGTAGTTGCGGCCGACGCAGAAGATGCGGTTGATGGGGAAACGTTCGGTCTTGCCCCGGATGGGCAGGGACTGGACGGCGGGTGGGGGGAAGAGGTAGGTGGTCATTGGGTGTGATCAGAAAAGTTAACGGACCTCATACACACCGAGCTTGCGGTGCAGCGGGGATTCGTCGGCGATGAAGACGAACGAAGGCTGGTCGGCCAACCGGTTCTTCAGCGTCACGGGCTCGTAGCCGGGCGCGCAGCAGGTGTCGGCTTCGACCAGACCAAAGGTCATGCCGCAGGTGGACACGTCCACGCCGCCTTCGATCAGGTGGAACACCTGCGCGGGCGAGCGCGCGGGCAGCGTGAGCGTCTGGCCGGGCTTGAGCATGAGTGCGTAGAAGCCCAGGATGTTCTGTGCGTCGCCGCCGGTTTCGGGGTTCACGTAGGTCACCTGCACGCAGTCCAGACCGGGCTGGTCGGCAGCCATGGCCACGAGCGCGGCGCGCGTGTCGACCCAGGGGTAACGCAGCATCGGGTAGCGCTTGTCGCTGCGGCCGAACACCTGCGTGGGCGCGACGCCGGCGCGGGTCCAGGCGCGGTCGCCGCTGCCTTGCTTCACGGTCTGGCGCTCGCCGTTGATGTGGTAGCTGGCCTCCATGTAATAGACCATCGGCAGGTCGAGCACGTCGAGCCAGACCACGGGGTCTTTGCCGTCGTGGCCGTGTTCGTGCCACAGGCCGGTGGGCGTCAGGATCAGGTCGCCGCGGCTCATCGGGCACTTCTCGCCATCGACGGTGGTCCAGGCGCCTTCGCCCTCGACCACCATGCGAACCGCGTTGGGCGTGTGGCGGTGGCTGGGCGCCCACTCGCCGGGCAGCAGCAGCTGCATGCCCAGGTACATCGCCGGGCTGGCCTTCATGTTCTCCAGGCCGTGGCCCGGGTTGGCCAGGACCAGCACGCGGCGCTCGGCTTTCTCGATGGGCGTGAGTTCACCGGCTTTGAGCAGCAGCGGCTTGAGCGTGGCGTAGGGCCAGTGGATGGCCTGCGTGGCGCGCGTGGGCACCTTGGGCGGCAGCACCGCGCGCAGGCTGGGCCACAACGGCACCAGGTTCAGCGCCTTGAGGTCGTCGCGGTAGTCCTGCGGCAGGTCTTCGAGTCGTCCGAGTTCGTGGCTCATGGGATGTCTCCTTAAAAGGCCGTATACATATATTCAGTATGCTTATTATGAGTGTCCTGCTAACATGGTTCAAGCCGCATGGGGGAAACCCTTGATTCGACCCGCCATGAAAAATTCCGAACCGTCCACCGTCAACATCGATCTCCAGCCCGGTCATGCGATCCGCCGCCTGCACCAGATTTCGGTCGGCATCTTTCTGCAGGAAGCCGGGGACCTGGGCATCACGCCGGTACAGTACGCCGCCCTGCAGGTGGTTGGCAACCAGCCGGGCATCGACCAGCGCACGCTGGCGCGCACCATCGCGCTGGACGCGTCCACCACCGGTGGTGTGGTGGACCGGCTCGAAGCCCGCAGCTGGATGGAACGCCGCACGGCGCCCGAAGACCGGCGCGCGCGCCAGCTGATGCTGACAGCGGCGGGCGAGCAGGCGCTGGCGGCGTGCATTCCCGCCATGCTGCGCGCCCAGGAGCAGATCCTGGCACCGCTCACCGAGCGTCAGCGCAGCGACTTCATGCGCCTGCTGAACCTGCTGGTGACGCAGAACAACGAGATGAGCCGCGCGCCGAGCGAAGCGGCACGGTAAACCGCTGCGGAGCTGCGTCCGCACCCGCCCGCGGGGAACACCGTCGGCACCGCGACCGGGCGTCTGTTCGACGACGCACAGACAGCCACGCCGCTCGCGCAAAATCATCGGGTCCCGCGGCGCCCGTTCCAGACCTCGGCGCGGCGCCTGCACCCCAACCCACCCCCCCTCAAGGAAGACCCTCATGAACCTGCACCTGAGCATCGGACCACTGGTGTCCCTCATCGCCGGCATCCTCATCCTGGTGATGCCCCGCCTGCTGAACACCATCGTCGCCGTCTACCTGATCATCATCGGGTTGCTGGGACTCTTTGGCCGCTGAGCCTGTTCCTGGTGGCTTGAACCCAAGCTGTGGCGGGCGGGCTTGCCCTGGCGACGGGCCCGCCTGCCGTGCCGCGCGCGGATGCGGCGCTGTCAGGCCACCGGCGCGATCTGCTGGGCCATGAAGACCTGGTGCAGGGTGATCTTGCGCACCTCGACCTGGCTGGCCTGAATGTGCGCGCGCAGCAGCAGGTCGGCGCGGTCGCCCTTGCGCGCGATGATGGCGCGCAGGATCTTGGCGTGTTCGTCGTAGGTGGCGTCGATGCGCACCTGCTTGAGAAAGTCGAGCCGGCGGATGATACGGATGCGCTCGGTCACCTCGTGGTGCACACGGGCCATTTCGGGGTTGCCCGCGGCCTGCACGAGGGTCTCGTGGAAGGCCTCGTCCCAGGCCGCCACCGTCGTCGCGTCGCTGCTGCGCTCGCCCACCGGCACCAGCCAGCGTTCCTTGAGCGCCTGCAGCAGCGTGGACGAGGTGGCCACGTCCTGCTGGCACAGGCGCTGCACGGCGGTGGTCTCCAGCACCATGCGCAGGTCGTAGAGCTGGTCGAACTTGTCGAAATCGAAGGGCAGCACGCGCCAGCCGCTGCGGAACATCACCTCCACCAGCCCTTCCTGCTGCAACCGGTACAGCGCCTGGCGCACCGGTGTGCGCGAGACCGCGAGGCGGTCGCAGAGCTCGTGTTCGCTGAAGCGGTCACCCGGCACCAGCCGGAAGTCGGCGATGTCGCGTTTGAGCTGCTCGTACACCTCGTCGGCGCGGGAGGGGCGTGGTGTGGTGGCCGTCTGGGCGGTGGATCGTCGGGTGGTGTGCACGGGGAAGCTCTGGCAGTCTGGGAGGATCATCGCCCGGAGGGGGCCAGCGCCGCCAACAAGGGCGCGCTGGGGGCGGTCCAGCCGATGATGCCACCCTGGGCGCGCAGCATCTCCACGGTGACCGCTTTGAAGTGCGGGAAATAGCTCTCGGTGCAGTCCTCCAGCAGCAGGCCGTCGTAGCCGCGGTCGTTGGCTTCGCGCATGCTGGTCTGTACGCAGACCTCGGTGGTCACGCCCATGAACACCAGGTGGCTGATGCCGTGGTCCTGCAGGATCTCGTGCAGCCCGGTGGCGTAGAAGGCGCCCTTGCCCGGCTTGTCGATCACGATCTCGCCACCCACCGGCGCCAGCTCGGGAACGATCTGGTTGCCCGGCTCGCCAGCCACCAGGATGCGGCCCATCGGCCCTTCGTCCCCGATGCGCAGCGCGGGGTTGCCGCGCAGGCGCTTGGCCGGGGGGCAGTCCGAGAGGTCGGGCCGGTGCGCCTCGCGCGTGTGCACCACCAGGCCACCGGCGCCGCGCCAGGCCTGCAGCACCGCCTGGCAGGCCGGCACGATGGCCGCGAGCAGCGACACGTCGTTGCCCAGCGTTTCACCAAAGCCGCCGGGCTCGATGAAGTCGCGCTGCATGTCGATGATCACCAGCGCGGTGTGCGCCAGGTCGAACCCGTAGGGAAAGGGGTGGGCGGGAATCTGCATGGTCAATGTCCTCCGCCCATGTGGGCTCCGATTTCATGGCGATCGGCGCTCGCGGCCGGTGTCTCGAACACGATGCGGCCCTCGCTCATCACCACGATGCGGTCGGCCAGCTCCAGCAGTTCGTCCAGGTCCTCGCTGATCAGCAGCACCGCCCCGCCCTGGTTGCGCACGCCGCGCAGCCGGGTGTGGATTTCCTTGACCGCCGCGAAGTCCAGGCCGAACACCGGGTTGGCCGCGATCAGCACGTTGATGTCGCCATGCAGCTCGCGCGCCAGCACCGCGCGCTGCACGTTGCCGCCCGAGAGGCTGCGGATGGGGGCGTCCTCGCCCTGGGTCTTGATGCCGTAGCCGGCGATCCATTCGCGCGCCCGGCTGCGCCACTGGCCGAAGCGCAGGCGACCCCCGCTGCACAGCGGCGCCCGGTCGAAGTCGCGCAGCGCCATGTTCTCGGCCACCGAGAGATCGCCCACGCAGGCGTTGCGCAGCGGCTCTTCGGGCAGGCTGCGCACCTTCAGGCGGTGGTTCTCCTCGCGCCGGGCGGCGTAAGGCTGGCCCTGCACCGACACCGTTCCGGCCGAGCGGGGGCGCTGGCCCACCAGCGCCTCCACCAGCTCGCGCTGGCCGTTGCCCGACACGCCGGCCACGCCCAGTATCTCGCCGCGGGCCACGGCCAGGCTCAGGTCCTGCACCGCCAGCGTGCCGCGGTCGCCCATCACCTGCAGGCCTTCGACCGCCAGCGACACCTCGCCGCTGGCCGGGGCTTCGACCGGGGTCACCGGGCCGGCGCTCTCCGCGCCCTCAGCCGCGCCGCCCACCATGGCCTGCGCCAGCAGCGCCGGCGTGGTGTCCGCCACGGCGCAGTGGTGCACCGCCTGGCCGCGGCGCAGCACCGTCACGTCGTCGGCGTAGGCCATCACCTCGCGGAACTTGTGCGTGATGATGAGCACCGTGCACTGCCCGCTGCGCGCGAATTCGCGCACATGGCCCAGCACCTCGTCGGCCTCCTGCGGCGTGAGCACCGAGGTGGGCTCGTCCAGGATCAGCAGGCGCGGTTTCAGGTAGAGCTGCTTGAGCAGTTCCAGCTTCTGCTTCTCGCCGGCCGCCAGTTCCTGCGGGCGCGCGTCCAGGTCGAGCTGGAACGGGGTGGTCTTGAGGAACTGCGCCAGGTCGGCGCGCTGGCGCTTCCAGTCGATGACGCCCGGCGTCTGGCCACCGGCCAGCAGCAGGTTCTCGGCCACGGTCATGCCCGGTGCCAGCGTGAAGTGCTGGTAGACCATGCCGATGCCCAGGGTGCGCGCCACCACCGGGTTGGGAATGGCCTGCTCGCGCCAGTCGATCAGGATGCTGCCGCTGGTGGGCCGCTGGAAGCCCGCCACGCACTTCACCAGCGTGCTCTTGCCGGCGCCGTTCTCGCCCAGCAGGGCGTGCACCGTGCCCGGGGCGACCTTCATGCTCACGCCCTGCAGCGCCTGGAAGCTGCCGAAGCGCATGCCCATGTCGTAGGTGTCCAGCGCCAACGCGCCGGTGGCTGGCGGCAGGCCGCCGATGGGGGCGTCTTCGGTCATGCCAGGGCCTCCAGAACGGCGGCAGACGGGGCGTGCGCGCCGAACACCCCGCCCTGCATGGTGATCATCTTGAGCGCGGCCTCGTGGTTGCCGCGGTCGGTGGCGGCGGTGCAGTCCGACAGCAGCAGGCACTCGAAGCCGCGGTCGTTGGCGTCGCGCATGGTGGTGTGCACGCACACGTCGGTGGTGATGCCGGCGAGCAGGAGGTTGCTGATGCCCCGCGTGCGCAGCAGCAGTTCCAGGTCGGTGGCGTAGAACGAGCCTTTGCCCGGCTTGTCGATCACCACCTCGCCAGGCAGCGGCGCGAGTTCGGGGATCAGCTCCCAGCCGGGCTCGCCGCGCACCAGGATGCGCCCGCAGGGCCCGTCGTCACCGATGCCCACGCCGTCGGTGCCGATCTGGCGCGAGCGCCAGCGTTTGTTGGCCGGCAGGTCCGAGAGGTCGGGCCGGTGGCCCTCGCGGGTGTGCATGACCGTGTAGCCGGCGCTGCGCATCGCGGCCATCAGCGTCTGCAGCGGCGCGATGGGCGCGCGCGTGAGCGAGATGTCGTAGCCCATCTGGTCCACATAGCCGCCGATGCCGCAGAAGTCGGTCTGCATGTCGATCACGATCAGCGCGGTGTTCTCGGGCCGCAGGTCACCGTTGTAAGGCCAGGCGTAGGGGTTGGCGTCGATGAAGCGTTCCATGGTCTCAAGCGGCTTTCTTGATGGGTAGCACGGCTGCGTTTGGCACCAGCGGATGCGTCTCGGGGCCTTTGTAGCTGCGCGTGGGCGCATCGAAGCCGCAGGGCGTGCCGTCGGTCACGTCGACCTGCCAGGGCAGCTGGTAGGTGCCGGCGGCCATGTCGTGCATGTAGGTGTAGGGGCAGTCCTGCGCCCCGCCCTTCACGGCCACGTAACCCCGGTGGTAGAGCTGGTAGATGTTGTTCTCCACACCCCAGCCCTGGCGCGCCTCGCGCACCAGGTCGGGCCGCAGTTCGGCGGTGATGATCTCGTCGACACGCCCGCCGCCTTCGGTGATCACCGTGCCGTCGAAGCTGCAGAACATGCCCTCGCCCATGGAGTCGAAGCTGCCGTCGCTGCCGCACAGGCACACGCTGGCGGTGATGGCGAGGTTCTGGAAGGCGTTGGCCTGGTTGGTGATCTTCCAGGCGTGGCGGATGGGCGCGGTGTAGCCGGCGGTGCGCAGGACGATCTCCGCGCCCTTGTAGGCCGCCTCGCGCGCCATCTCGGGGAACATGCCGTCGTGGCAGATGATGAGCGAGAGCTTGCTGCCGTTGGGCCCGTCGCACACCGGCACGCCCAGGTTGCCGGGCTCCCAGGGTTCCACCGGCACCCAGGGGTGCAGCTTGCGGTAGTAGAGGCGGATGGCACCGGTGTCGTCGATGATCAGCCCGCTGTTGTAGGGGTTGCCGCCGGGGTTGGCCTCCATGATGGAGAAGCAGCCCCAGATGCGGTGGTCCACGCAGGCCTGCCTGAAGGCCGCGACCTCCGGGCCTTCGAGCGAAACCATGAGCTCGGGCGCCGTGCTCATCGAGAGACCGTGCAGCGCGTACTCGGGGAACACCACCAGATCCATGGTGCCCTGGTTGCGCCGCGCCTTGCCCACCAGCTCGCAGATGCGCTGCGTCTGCGCCGCCAGCTGCGCGGGTGTTTCCACCACCGGCAATTGCAGCTGCACCAGGCCCACGACCACGCCGTGCTTCGATTTGTTGAGACCGCCGAGTCCGCTCATGGTGTTTCTCCTAGCGTGTTGAGGACAGTTCGCCCGGGCTGCCCGGCACCACCACGCCGGGGCGGCAAGTGAGCACCAGGATCAGCAGCGTGAGCACATAGGGAACGATGTTGAAGAGGTGGTAGCCCCAGCCGATGCCGACCGACTGCAGCGCCGGCCCGATGGCGCCCGCGCCACCAAACAGCAGCGCCGCACCGACGCAGCGCAGCGGGCTCCAGCGCGCGAAGATCACGAGGGCCACAGCGATCAGGCCCTGGCCGCTGGAGATGCCCTCGTTCCAGCTGCCGGGGTAGAACAGCGTGAGCGAGGCGCCCCCCAGCCCGGCGATGAAGCCGCCCGCCGCGGTGGCGGCGATGCGGATGCCCGAGACCGAATAGCCCAGCGCGCGCGTGGCATTGGCCGAATCACCGGCCAGCCGCACCAGCAGGCCCAGGCGCGTGTTCGCAAACGCCCACCACAGCAGGACGGCCATGAACAGCCCGAGCGGCAACAGCGCGTTGACCTCCAACGCCGAGCGCACCGCGGGCGAGTCGCTCCAGCCGCCCAGCGACAGCGCGGGCAGCTGCGGCGCCTGCGGCTGGATCAGCGGCTTGCCGAGGTAGAAGGCCAGGCCCATGCCGAGCAGCATGAGCGCGATGCCGGTGGCGATGTCGTTGACGCGCGGCAGCGAGCACAGCAGACCGTGCAGCGTGGCCAGCAGCGCACCGGCCCCGGCCCCGGCCATCACGCCCACCCAGGGCGATCCGCTCAGGTACGAGGCACCGAAGGCCGTCATGGCCGAGAGCACCAGCACGCCTTCGAGGCCCAGGTTGATGCGGCCCGACTTCTCGGTCAGGCACTCGCCCAGGCTCACGAACAGGAAGGGCACGCCGACGCGCAGCGCGCCGCCGCCGATGCCGGAGAGGAAGATGATCAGTTGATCAGCGGTCATGCTTTCTCTCCTTGTGGCTCCGGCCCGTCCGAGGGGACACGGGCGAGCTTTGCGAACCAGGCCTTCCAGTCGGTGTCGCGCAGCGCTTCGCTGGCCAGGATCAGCACGAAGGCGATGCCCTGCAGGAGCAGCACCGTGGCGTCGGGCAGGCCGAGGCGGCGCTGCAGCAGGCTGCCGGCGGCGCCGAAGCCACCGAACAGGATGGCCACCGGGATCACCGCCACCGGGTGGTGCCGCGCCATGAAGGAGACCAGGATGCCGGCGTAGCCGTAGCCGGCGATCAGCGCGGCGTTGGCGCTGGTGTGCACGGCGGCCACTTCGATCGCCCCGGCCAGCCCGGCGGCCGCGCCGCCGAGCGCGCAGGCCAGCAC
>NZ_VYGV01000026.1 GCF_013387465.1 Hydrogenophaga aromaticivorans
GTGGAACCGGCTTCGCCGGGCCACTCGCATCGCCCCCTGGGGGGTGACGCGCGCAGCGCGGCGCGGGGGGTCACACCCTGTTCATATCAAACTGGGCTTTGTCGCCTTTGCCGTAGACCTTCAAGGCCCCTTTGTCGCCGACGGCGTTGGGGCGCTGGAAGATCCAGTTCTGCCAGGCGGTCAGACGACCGAAGACGCGGGTGGCCATGTTTTCTTTCTGGGCGAAGCGCAGGTTGGCTTCCAGGCCGGTCAGGGCGTCGGGCGACATGGCCGCGCGTTCTTCCAGCGCCATGCGCACCTCGTCGGCCCAGTCGATGTCGTCGGGCGCGGCGGTGATCAGGCCCAGGGCCAGCGCGGCGTCGGCGTCCAGGGCCTGGCCGATGGCGCCGCGCGCGGCTTCCATCGGACCCGCCTCTTCGTAGAAGCGGCGCTGCAGGCGCGACTGGTCGTTGACCATGGGCAGGACACCGAAGTTGAATTCGGAGAGTTGCAGCTGGGGGGCTTTGTCGGCGTCGTCGGGCAGGGCGAGCATGTAGGCGCGGTCGGCGCAGAAGGCCAGTTCGGCCAGGGTGCCGGCGAAGCAGGAACCTTCTTCGATCAGGGCGAACAGGCTGCGCGAGGACACATCCAGGCGGGCGAAGCTGCGGCGCAGGGCGCCGATGGTCTCGCGCACGAACCAGTGGCCTTTGTGCGCCAGCATCAGGGCGTCGTTGGCCAGCACGGCGGCGGCGTCGCCTTCGGTCTTGAGCACCCAGGTGCCGATGTCGAGTTCGTTGGTGCGCAGGTGGAGGATGGCGTCGTCGAGTTCGCGCGCCATCTGCAGCGGGTACCAGGCGGCACCCGCGGCTTCGATGCCGGCGATGTCGGTCGGCTGCGTGCCGCTCGGGGCTTTCAGGGTGAGGGTGGCGTTGCGTCTGGCGCGGTCGATGGCCACGTTGACGTAGGTGTAGGCGATGCCGTCATCGCTGTCGGTGCGCTCGATGCGCGGCAGTGCCACGCCCTTGGCGCCGGCCGGGCGTTCCCTCTGGGGCTATCTCGTATAAACATCTGGGCGCCAAGGAGCTTTCCAGGAACTGCAACCGCTTCTGCGGCAGACCCAGACCGGGTGGCGGAACGTGCACCAAGCGTGCGCGTCGGTGCGCTCGATGCGCGGCAGTGCCACGCCCTTGGCGCCGGCCGGGCGGTCGCTCTGGGCGGCCAGCTTGGCGGCGCGCTCGCTCACGGCGGCGGCGAACTGCTGGGGTTTGGCCACGGCGTCGACCAGGCGCCAGTCCACGGCTTTGCTGCCACGCACGCCTTCGCTGGTGGTGCAGAAGATGTCGGCCAGGTCGTGGCGCACGTGGCGCTTGTCGGTGACGCGGGTCAGGCCGCCAGTGCCGGGCAGGACGCCGAGCAGCGGCACTTCGGGCAGGCTGACCGCGCTGGAGCGGTCGTCGACCAGCAGGATCTCGTCGCAGGCCAGGGCCAGTTCATAGCCGCCGCCGGCGCAGGCGCCGTTCAGGGCGGCGAGGAATTTGAGGCCGCTGTGTTTGCTGGTGTCTTCGATGCCGTTGCGGGTTTCGTTGGTGAACTTGCAGAAGTTCACCTTCCAGGCGTGGCTGGAGACGCCGAGCATGAAGATGTTGGCGCCGGAGCAGAACACGCGGTCTTTGCCACTGGTGACGACCACGGTGCGCACTTCGGGGTGTTCGAAGCGGATGCGGTTCAGCGCGTCGTGCAGTTCGATGTCCACGCCCAGGTCGTAGCTGTTGAGTTTGAGCTTGTAGCCCGGGCGGATGCCGCCGTCTTCGTCGATGTCGATGGACAGCGTGGCGATGGCGCCATCGAAGGTGAGTTTCCAGTGGCGGTACTCGCTGGGGGCGGTGCGGTAATCGACGGCGTTCGGGTTCATGGCGGTCTCCTGTTGGCATGGCTGCAGGCTGCAGCGGGAACTGAAGGGGCGCCGACCGTCGTTCAAATCACCGGTGGGCACCGCGTGATATGAATAATATTGCACATTTTCAAAACCGTCAATGCATTTTTATGCATGTTACAAAATCCCGAGCACCTCCCGCACCTGGGTGCGCAAGGCGTCAAAGGCATCGTCCACGCTCTGCCCGCTGGTATTGAAATGCAGGTCGGCCTTGGAATAGAAGGCGGAGCGCCCGGCCAGGATGCGCTTCAGATCTTCCATGGCCTCGCGGCTCGCGGCCATGGGCCGCATGTCGCCCTGGGCCGCGACGCGGCCCATGTGGTCTGCCGGGTCGGCCTGCAGCCAGACAGTGGTGCAGTGCGTGAGCAGCAGGTTGAAGTTGGCCGCGTCCGACACCAGGCCGCCCGGCGTGGCGATCACCACCTCGGGGTAGATCTGGATCGCTTCTTCCAGCGCGCGGCGCTCGTAGCGGCGGTAGGCCGGTGTGCCATAGAGCGCGTGGATCTCGTTGATGCTGCAGCCGGCGAATTTTTCGATCTCGCGGCTGAGCTCGATGAAGGCGTAGCCGAGGTCGTCGGCGAGTCGTTGCCCGAGGGTGGACTTGCCCGCACCGCGCAGGCCGATCAGGGCGATGCGGGCCTGGCGCCCGGCGTCGTTCACCGGCGCGGCATGCCCGTCCAGCAGGCCGCCGATGGCCACGCGCACACGGCGCAGATCGGCCTCGTTGCGCTTCTCCAGCAGCTCGCGGATCAGCAACCATTCGGGCGACGAGGTGGTCACGTCGCCCAGCAGCTCGGTGAGCGAGCATTGCAGCGCCTGCGCCACCTGCAGCAGCACCAGGATGGAGGCGTTGCCGGTGCCGTATTCGAGGTTGGCCAGGTGGCGCTCGGACACGTCGGCCGCCAGCGCCACGGCCTTGCGCGTCATGCCGCGGCGCGAACGCAGGGTGCGCACCCGCTCGCCCAGCGCCACCAGAAACGGGTGGCGCGGTGGCTCGTCGGCCTCGGCGGATGGTGGTGTGGCTTCGGGCGCCAGGTCCAGGGTGGCCGGTTCTTTCATGGGCATCGGTATTTAAGGGTTATCCCTGCAGGGGCTTGCTTTTCGCCAGAACATGCACTTTAATGCATGAATCGCAAGACGCAAGATAGTGCATTTATAGCGTCAATCCCGCGCGGCGACCAGCCCTGTTGATCAACCCTCATCCCGACCCGACATGAACGCCACCCCTCTGCTTCCCAATTTCCTCGCCGGCCGCTGGCAAGACGGCTCCGGCAACGGCAGCACGCTGCACGACCCGGTGCTGGGCAAGCCCCTGGTGCGCGTGAGCAGCGCCGGGCTGGACCTGGCCGAAGGTTTTTCCTTCGCCCGTGAACAGGGCGGTGCCGCCCTGCGAGCACTCACCTACAGGCAGCGCGCCGCGCTGCTGGGCGAGATCGTCAAGGTGTTGCAAGCCAACCGAGACGCCTACTACGAGATCGCCACCGCCAACTGCGGCACCACCACCAAGGACTCCGCGGTGGACATCGACGGCGGCATCTTCACCCTGGGCTACTTCGCCAAACAGGGTGAGGCCCTGGGCGACGCGAAGCTGCTGCTCGATGGCGAGCGCATCCGCATGGCCAAGGACCCGATTTTCCAGACCCAGCACATCATGAGCCCCACGCGCGGCGTGGCGCTGTTCATCAACGCCTTCAACTTCCCGAGCTGGGGTCTGTGGGAAAAGGCCGCACCGGCCCTGCTCTCGGGCGTGCCAGTGATCATCAAACCCGCCACCGCCACCGCCTGGCTGACCCAGCGCATGGTGAAAGACGTGGTGGACGCCGGCATCCTGCCCGCGGGCGCACTGTCGGTGGTCTGCGGCACTTCCGCCGGGCTGATGGACCAGCTCGGTCCGTTCGACGTGGTGAGCTTCACCGGCTCGGCCGAGACCGCGCGCATCATCCGCAGCCACCCGGCGGTGGCGCAGCGCTCGGTGCGCTGCAACATCGAGGCCGACAGCCTGAACAGCGCCCTGCTCGACCCGGCCGCCACCGCGGGCGACGAAGCCTTCAACCTGCTGGTGAACGAGGTGGTGCGCGAGATGACGGTCAAGAGCGGCCAGAAGTGCACCGCGATCCGCCGCATCTTCGTGCCGCGCGCGCTGTTCGACGCCACCGCCCAGGCCATCGGCGCCAAGCTCGCCAAGACCACCGTCGGCAACCCGCGCAATGAAGCCACCCGCATGGGCGCGCTGGTGAGCCGCGAGCAGTTCGACAGCGTGGTGGCCGGCATCGCTCACCTGAAGACCGAAGCCGAAGTCTTGTTCGACGGCAGCGCCGCCGCGCTGGTGGACGCCGACCCGGCCGTGGCCGCCTGCGTGGCACCGGTGCTGCTGGGCCATCGCCAGCCGGCGCAGGCCAAGGTGCTGCACGAGATCGAGGTGTTCGGCCCGGTCGCCACCCTCATGGCCTACGACAGCCTGGAGCAGGCGCTGGAGCTGATCCGCCGCGGCGAAGGTTCGCTGGTGAGTTCGGTCTACAGCAGCGACCCGGCCTTCATCGCTCACGCCGCCGCCGAGCTGGGCTCCAGCCACGGCCGCGTGCACGCCATTTCGCCCGACGTGGCTGCGGTGCAGAGCGGCCACGGCAACGTCATGCCCATGAGCCTGCACGGCGGCCCGGGCCGCGCCGGTGGCGGCGAAGAACTCGGCGGCCTGCGTGCGCTGGGCTTCTACCACCGCCGCAGCGCAGTGCAGGGCAGCACGGCGGTGCTCGACATGCTCGCCGCGACAGCCACCCCACTGAAATACTGAAGTCCGACAGAGACCACAAAACAGGAGACACACCATGAGCCACACCGACACCGCCGCCCCACCCGAGCGCTTCAACTTCGCGCGCCACCTGATCGCGCTCAACGCCGGCCGCGCCGGCAAGACCGCGCTGATCGACGACGCGGGCACGCTCACCTACGGCCAGCTCGCCGACCAGGTGCAGCGCTTCTCGGCCGCGCTGCAGGCGCTGGGCCTGAAACGTGAAGAGCGCGTGCTGCTGCTCATGCACGACTGCAGCGACTGGGTGGTGAGCTTTCTGGGCGCGCTGCACGCGGGCGTGGTGCCGGTGTGCGTGAACACCTTGCTGACGGCCAAGGACTACGCCTACATGCTGGCCGACAGCCGCGCGCAGGCGGCCTTTGTCTCGGCCGCGCTGCTGCCCACGCTGCAGACCGCGCTGGAGACGGGCGGCCACGAGGTGAAGCACCTGATCGTCTCGCGCGCGAAAGACCCGCTGCCCGCGGGCGCCCACGACTTCGCGGCGCTGGCCTCCACCCAGGCCCCGGGCCAGGACGCCGACACGCACGGCGATGAACCCGCGTTCTGGCTGTACTCCTCGGGCTCCACCGGTGCGCCCAAGGGCACGGTGCACACACAGTCCAGCCTGTACTGGACAGCCGAGCTCTACGGCAAAGCCGTGCTGGGTCTGAAGGAGAGCGACACCGTGTTCTCCGCCGCCAAGCTGTTCTTCGCCTATGGGCTGGGCAACGGCTTGTCGTTTCCGCTGAGCGTGGGCGCCAGCGTGGTGCTGATGGCCGAACGGCCCACGCCGCAGGCCACGTTCAAACGGATGGTCGACCACCAGCCCACGGTGTTCTACGGCGCGCCCACCGGTTACGGCGGCATGCTCGCCTCGCCCGAGCTGCCTTTGAGGAGCGCGGTCGCGCTGCGCCTGTGTTCGTCGGCCGGCGAGGCGCTGCCGCGCGACATCGGCGAACGCTGGACCGCACACTTCGGCTGCCAGATCATCGACGGCATCGGCTCCACCGAGATGCTGCACATCTTTCTCTCCAACCGCCCGGGCGACGTGCGTTACGGCACCACCGGCAAGCCCGTGCCGGGCTACGAGGTGCAGCTGCGCGACGAAGACGGCAGCGTCATCACCGGCCACAACATGATCGGCGACCTCTACATCCAGGGCCCGAGCGCCGCTCTGCTGTACTGGAACAACCGCGCCAAGTCGCGCGACACCTTCCAGGGTGCCTGGACCAAGAGCGGTGACAAGTACACCCGCGACCCCGACGGCTACTACACCTACGCCGGCCGCAACGACGACATGCTCAAGGTCAGCGGCATCTACGTGAGCCCGTTCGAGGTGGAGGCCACGCTGGTGCAGCACCCGGCCGTGCTCGAAGCCGCGGTGATCGGCAAGACCGACGACGACGGCCTGGTCAAGACCAAGGCCTATGTGGTGCTGAAGGCTGGCGCGCAGGCGACGGAAGCCGAGCTGCAGGCCTTCGTGAAGGAAAAGCTCGCGCCCTACAAGTACCCGCGCTTCATCGAGTTCATGACCGAACTGCCCAAAACGGCCACCGGCAAGATCCAGCGCTTCAAGCTGCGCGAACTGGAGAACCAGCGCCTGTTCGTGCGCCGCTGATTCCGCCTGAAACGCCGCTCGTCCCATGCCGGACCCAAGCCCCGGGAAAACCCGGGTGTCACCGCCTTGATCTGGTTCTGAAACATAACGAAACTCGCAACCCATCGGAGACAACAGAACACAAGGGTTCAACATGGTTCACAGATGGGGACGGGGACTGGCACTGGGATTCGCGCTCGCGGCGGCGGCACACGCGGGCGACGAAGGCGTCACATCCACCGAGATCCGCCTCGGCGCCTCGCAGGTGCTCTCGGGCCCGCTGGGGCCACAGACCGTGCAGTATGGCGAGGGTGTGCGGCTGCTGTTCGACGCGGTCAACGCGGCCGGCGGCGTCCACGGGCGCAAGATCAGCTTCACCACCCTGGACGACGGCTTCGATCCCAAGCGCGCGGTAGAGAACTCCCGCAAGCTGCTGGACGAACACAAGGTGTTCATGTTCTTCAACAGCACCGGCACCGCCCAGACGGCGGCCGTGCTGCCGATGCTCAAGGAAACAAAAACCATCCTGTTCGGCCCGGTCACGGGTGCGTCCGCCCTGCGGGACACCGTCAACCCCCACGTGTTCCACGTGCGCGCCGGTTACGCCAACGAGTCCACCCGCATCCTGTCCCAGCTCAAGCAGATAGGCGTCACCCGGGTCGCCTTTTTCTACCAGGACGACGGGTTGGGAAAGGCCCTGCTGGCCGAAGTCAGGAAGTCCTCTGCAGCGGAGAATCTGCCGCTGGCCGTCGAGGTCAAGGTCGATCCGGCCGCGCCCGATTTCGCGGCCGCTGCGGCCGCCACGGCACAGGCCAGTCCCCAGGCGGTCATCGTCGGCACCGCGGGACTGACGTTCACGAACTACGTCCAGGCGGTGCAGGCGACCGCCACCCGCCCGGTGTTCTACGGCTTCTCGGTCGCCAGCTTGGACGGCATCAACCGGGTGCTGAAAGACAAGGCGCGCGGCATCGTGCTTGCGCAGATCATGCCCTCGCTGCGCAACAACGCGGTTCCCGTGGTGGCCGAGTACCTGAAGCTGCAGGCCGCCAAGTCGCCCGACACCCCACCCTCGGCCTCCCAGTTCGAAGGTTTCGTGCACGCCCGCCTGCTGATCGAAGGCCTCCGGCGCACGGGTCGGGACCTGAGCACCGCCAGCTTCATCCGGGCCATGGAAGGCGCGGGCGAAATCGCGTTCGGCCGTTTCACGGCCCAGTACTCGCCCCGATCACACAACGGCTCGAACTACGTGGAGCTGGCGATCATCGACGGCGAAGGCCACTTGCGTTACTGAAGGCGTACCTGCGCCGACGCGGGCAGGCCAAACACGCGGTCGAAGAGCCAGGTGAAAACCACCGTGTAGACCAGGAAAAACAGCAGCAGGCCCAGGTTGGCCACCAGCGCCGCCCACCACGAGAGGCCCAGCCAGGCGGCCATCACCGGCACCAGGATCATCGCCAGCCCACCCTCGAAACCGATGCCGTGCGCCGCCCGCCGCCACCGCGAGCGGCCCTTGACCACCTGCCGGGCTTCCCAGCGCTCAAAGAGGGCGTTGAACCCGTAGTTCCAGGCCAGCGCGATGCTCGACATGGTGAGCGTGAGCCCGAGCGACGACAGCGGCGCCTGATCAAAAACGATCATGAGCACCGGCGCGACAAAGGCGATGGCGAAGCTTTCGTAAAGGACCGCCTGGACGATCCGGCGGGCGCGGGGGGCAAGATGAAGTGGCATGAGGGCGCGATTGTGCCGCCTCCCGCAACCCTTGCCCGAACGCCCGCCCCCCAAAACCTGGAAAGACCGCCCGTCAAGGGGCCACCGAACAACAAGGCATTCTCATTTCAGCCAAAGTGGTGATGCATTTGACCGCATGGGGTTTACGACACAAACATGAGCAAGCATGTTGGATTAAAGTGATTGAACACGAAAGACTTCCCCGGTGAGGATCCGCTGCTGACCATGTTTTCCAGCCTGAAATTGCCCAACAACGAGATCGGACAGGCCCTGGCGGGTTTTCGGGGCGCTTTTCGCAGCGTGGGTGTGTTCAGCGCCATCATCAACCTGCTGATGCTGGTCCCGTCGCTCTACATGCTGCAGGTGTACGACCGCGTGCTCTCCAGCCGCAACGAGACGACGCTCATCATGCTCACCGTGATGGTGCTGGGCACCTACATGCTCATGAACGGGCTGGAGTTCGTGCGCAGCTTCGTGCTGATCCGCGTCGGTGCCCAGCTCGACATGAAGCTCAACAAGCGGGTGTACACCGCCTCCTTCGAGCAGAACCTCAAACGATCGGGGGGCAACGCCGGCCAGGCGCTGCAGGACCTGACGACCATCCGCCAGTTCGTCACCGGCAACTCGCTGTTCGCCTTTTTTGACGCCCCCTGGTTCCCGGTCTACCTGCTGGTCATCTTCATGTTCGACTGGGTCCTTGGCGTGTTCGCCGTGGCGGGCACCCTCATTCTGGTCATCCTGGCCTACGTCAACGAGGTGGTGTCGCGCAAACCGCTGGCCGAAGCCAACGGCATGGCCGTCACCGCCGGCACGCTGGCCACCAACAACCTGCGCAACGCCGAGGTCATCCAGGCCATGGGCATGCTGCCCAACCTCATGTCGCGCTGGTTCAAGCTGCACGGCCGCTTCCTGCAACTGCAGGCCGAAGCCAGCGAAAAGGCCGGCATCGTCACCGCCACCAGCAAATTCGTGCGCATCTCGCTGCAATCGCTGATCCTGGGCCTGGGTGCCCTGCTGGCGCTCGAAAACCGCATCACCCCCGGGATGATGATCGTCGGCTCCATCCTCATGGGCCGCGCGCTGGCGCCGGTCGACCAGTTGATCACTGTCTGGAAGGGCTGGTCGTCCACCCGCAGCGCCTACCAGCGTCTGAGCGAACTGCTGTCCAGCAACCCGGCTCGGCGCGAAGGCATGCCCCTGCCCAAGCCGCTGGGCAACCTGGCGCTGGAGTCGGTGACGGCTGTGCCGCCCGGCTCCAACGTGCCCGCCCTGCGCAACCTGAGCCTCACCATTTCAGCGGGCGACGTGGTGGGCGTGATCGGCCCGAGCGGATCGGGCAAATCCACACTGGCACGGCTGCTGGTGGGTGTCTGGCCCGCCGCGGCCGGCAAAGTCCGGCTCGATGGCGCCGACGTCTACCTCTGGAACAAGGCCGAACTGGGCCCCCACATCGGCTACCTGCCCCAGGACATCGAGCTCTTTGGCGGCACCGTGGCCGAAAACATCGCCCGTTTTGGTGAGGTGGACTCCGACAAGGTGATCCAGGCCGCCCAGCGCGCGGGTGTGCACGACATGATCCTGCACTTCCCGCAGGGCTACGACACACCGCTCGGCGACGGCGGGGCCGGCCTCTCGGGCGGCCAGAAGCAGCGGCTCGGTCTGGCCCGCGCGATGTATGACGACCCGTCGCTGATCGTGCTGGACGAACCCAACTCCAACCTCGACGACACCGGCGAACAGGCCCTGCTCTCGGCCATCAACGACCTGCGCAAGCGCGGCAAGACCCTGATCCTCATCACCCACCGTACCAACGCGATCGGCATCACCAACAAGCTGCTGTTCCTGCGCGACGGTGTCCCCCAGATGTTTGGCCCCACCAAGCAGGTGCTCGCCGATCTGGCCAAGCTCAGTCAACAGGCTCAGCAAGGTGCCAACGGCGCTGCGCTGCCGCGTCCGGCGACGCCGCCTGGGGCTGCCGCCTCCCGGGCTCCAGCTGCGGCACCCTCCACCGACCCATCTACAGACCACCCGGCTCCCACCGCCCCGACAGCGCCCACCGCAGGCGAAACCGCCTGAACCCGCTGCAGCAGACCCGAACGCTTCCAGAGTGAACACAAGATGACGACAGACGCCTTGGCCGTGACCGACGCCACCATCCGGCAGGAAGACGAAAACCCCGTCAAGACCGACGCCAGCTCCCATGCCCGTCTGGGCTGGTGGCTCGTGCTCGTGGGGCTGGGCAGCTTCCTGATCTGGGCGTTTTTTGCACCCCTCGACAAAGGCGTTCCCATGGGCGGCACCGTCACCGTGGCGGGCAACAAGAAGGCGGTGCAACACCTCACGGGCGGCACGGTTGAAGAAATCTTCGTGAAAGAGGGCGACACCGTCACCGCCGGACAAGCGCTGGTGCGCATGAACAGTGTGCAGGCCCGGGCGAACGCCGAAATCACCCGCATCCAGTTTCTGGCCGCGCGCATCACCGAAGCCCGACTGCTGGCCGAACGCGACGGGCGCCCCAGCCTGGTGTTTCCGCCCGACATCCAGGCCAGTGGCAGCGATCCGCGCGTGGCCACCACGCTCGCGGTGCAAAAGCAGCTCTTCGAGTCCCGCCAGGGCGCGCTGCGCAGCGATCTGGCCGCCACCGAGCAGAACATCTTTGGTCTGACCGCCTACGCCGCAGGGGTCGAAGAGTCGCGCCAGGGCAAGCAACTGCAACTGCGGCTGCTCAAACAGCAGATCGACGGCATGGCCGACCTGGCCAAAGACGGCTACATGCCACGCAACCGTTTGCTGGAACTGGAACGCAATGCCGCCCAGATCGAAGCCTCCATCGCGGAAGACACGGGCAACCTGGGCCGCAACCAGAGCCAGGTCAGCGAACTGCGCCTGCGGGCCCTGCTGCGCCAGCAGGACTACCAGAAAGAAGTGCGCACCCAGCTGACCGAAATCCAGCAGCAGGTGGATGCGCTGCGCAACCGGCTGGAAGGGCTGGACTACGAACTGAACAACGCCGAGGTGAAAGCCCCGGTCAGCGGCATGGTGGCCGATGTCAGCATCTTCACCGAAGGCGGTGTGGTATCGCCCGGCTTTCGCATGATGGACATCGTTCCGCTCGACGAACCCCTCGTGGTCGAGGGTCAGGTGCCGGTGCACCTGATCGATTCGGTGCACCCGAAGTTGCCGGTCGAACTGATCTTCTCGGCCTTCAACCAGAACACCACGCCGCGCATCCCCGGCATCGTCACGCAGGTCTCGCCCGACCGCCTGGTGGACGAACAGACCGGCATGCCTTACTACCGCATGCGCGCCGAGGTCACACCCGAAGGCCGCAAGATGCTGGCCGAACTGCAGGTGCGCCCGGGCATGCCGGTCGAACTGTTCGTGCGCACCGGCGAGCGAACCCTCATGAACTACCTGTTGCGCCCCCTGCGCGACAACTTCCGCATGTCCATGACCGAGGAGTGAGCACCGTGGAAGTCAATCCCATTCGCCCAAGCACCCGATCCGCGCAGCGGCGGATGCGCCTGATCTGCCTGAGCGTGGCGCT
The DNA here is from genome assembly GCF_013387465.1 of Hydrogenophaga aromaticivorans. GTDB lineage: Bacteria > Pseudomonadota > Gammaproteobacteria > Burkholderiales > Burkholderiaceae_C > Hydrogenophaga > Hydrogenophaga aromaticivorans. The sequence continues at coordinate 11,573 of NZ_VYGV01000026.1, forward strand.
GGCTTGGGTCGCCCCGGCCGGCGCCGAAGCGCTGGACCTGGCCCGGGCTTACGAGGCCGCGCGCCTGAACGATCCCACCTTCCGCGCCGCGATCGCAGCGCTCGATGCCGGCAGGGAAGAAAAAATACTCGGACGGGCGCAACTGCTGCCCAGCATCGCCGCCACCTACACCACCAACCGGAACACCACGCGATCGACCCAGGGTCAGGTCACCGCATCCACCGAAGCCACCCAGACCAGCACGGCCACCAGCACCAGCACCATCACCAACGACCGGCTGCAGACAGCCAGCGCGTTCACTGGCCCGCTCTCCGGCCAGCCCCGGGAATCGCAACGCCGTGTCACAGATTCGGACGCCGCCACCCAAACGGACAGCACCGGGCACTCGACCGTTGACGAAACCGAGATCGAAACCAACAAGTTTCGAGACACCACCACTGCCCTGCAGCTGCGCCAGCCCCTGATCAATTTCGGTGCCATGGCCGGCTACCGCCAGGGCAAGGCCCTGAGCGCCGCCAGCGAGGCCCGGTTCCGGAGCCAGCAGCAGGAGCTCATGGTCCGCGTGGCGGAGGTCTACGCGGGCGCCCTTTTTGCTGAAGAGAGCCGGCGGCTCGCACTCACCCAGCTCGTCACCCTGAACGAACAGCAGACCACCAACGAGCGCATGCTCTCGAGTGGCGAAGGCACCCAGACCGATGTGCTCGAAACCCGGGCCAAGCGCGCGCTCGCAGAGGCTCAACTCATCGAAGCTGAAGATGCGCTGCTGGTCGCGCGCAACCGCCTGATCGCGATGACCGGCGTGCGGGCGACCTCTTTTGCTCCCCTGAAAACCGACATCGTCACCACGTCGACCCTGGCCTCCACCCCTGAAGACTGGCACGGACTGGCCATGACGCAGAACGGTCTGCTGGAAGCCCTGCGCTACCAGGTCGAAGCGGCCCACCAGGAGGTCAACAAGGCTGAGAGTGGCCACTACCCCCGGCTGGACCTGGTGGCCTCCGTCAGGCGCGAAAACTTCCGCTCCAACGTCAACCCGATCTCGAACACCACCACGAGCGTCGGCGACTCCAGCAGCACGAGCACCACCACCGGCTCCACGTCCAGCGTGTCGACCGGCTCGGCCCCCCTCCTGAACGAGAGCTCCAACTCGAACTTCACCACCACCTCCAATTCCGCCGCGACCTCCAGCTCCCGGTTCAACGCCGAACAGAATCTCGCCACCCGTCGGCGGACCACCAACCATGTGGTGGGCGTGGAGCTCAACGTGCCGCTGTTTTCGGGTGGTGCGGTGTCGGCCAGAACCCGGCAGGTGGCAGCCCGCCTGATCCAGGCGCAGGCCGAGATGGACGCCCGCGTGGACGAGGTGTTGCTGGAACTGAACCGCCAGCTCCGTCTGCAGCAATCCACCACCTTGCGTGTGCAGGCGCTTGAACAGGCCGTGGAATCCGGTCGCATCGCCGTCGACGCGACCATCAAGAGCACGGCCGCCGGGGTGCGCACCAACCTCGACGTGCTCAACGCCCGCGAGCGCCTGGTGACGGCCGAACGCGAGCTGGCAGACGCCCGCTACGCCCACCTGCTCGCCTTCCTGCGTTTGCGCTTCAACGCGGGCGTGCTCACCGAAGACGACCTGATGCAGCTGGCCGGTCGGTAGGCACCGGGCGCCAGCGCTCCCCCAGCAAAAAGGGCCCGCAGATGCGGGCCCTTTTTGCTGGAAGTGATACCCGACCGGGCTCAGGTTTCTTTGGAGATCTTGATGCTCGGAAATTTCGACGAGAAGTCCTTGGCCTGCTTCGCGATCTTGATCGCCACCTGGCGAGCCACGGACTTGTAGATCTCGGCGATCTCGCCATCGGGGTCGGACACCACCGTGGGCATGCCGCTGTCGGCCTGCACCCGGATCGACATGTTCAGCGGCAGTGCACCCAGGTAATCCATGCCGTACTCGGCCGCCATCTTCTTGCCACCGTCGGCGCCAAAGATGTGTTCGGTGTGGCCGCAGTTCGGGCAGCAGTAGACCGCCATGTTCTCGACGATGCCGAGGATGGGCACGCCCACCTTTTCAAACATCTTGATGCCCTTGCGCGCGTCGAGCAAGGCAATGTCCTGCGGCGTGGTCACGATCACCGCACCGGTGAGCGGCACGCGCTGGGATAGCGTGAGCTGGATGTCGCCGGTGCCGGGAGGCATGTCGACGATCAGGTAGTCCAGGTCTTTCCAGTTGGTCTGGCGCAGCAGCTGCTCCAGCGCCTGCGTGGCCATGGGGCCGCGCCAGATCATGGCTTCATCCTTGTCCACCAGGAAACCGATCGAGATCACCTGCACGCCGTAGTTCTCCAGCGGCTCCATGGTCTGGCCATCGACGCTTTCGGGCCTGCCTTCCACACCCATCATCATGGGCTGGCTGGGGCCGTAGATGTCTGCGTCCAGGATGCCGACCTTGGCGCCCTCGGCGGCCAGCGCCAGCGCCAGGTTGACCGCCGTGGTGCTCTTGCCCACGCCGCCCTTGCCCGACGCCACGGCAATGATGTTCTTCACGCTGGGCAGCAGCTGCACGCCGCGCTGCACAGCGTGCGGAATGATCTTGCTGGTCATGTTGACCGACACGTTTTCCACACCGGCCACCGTCTTGGCGGCCGCGATCAAAGCGCGGCGCAAGGCCGGCATCTGGCTCTTGGCCGGGTAACCCAGCTCGACATCGAACGACACGTCACCGTATTGTTCGCTCAGGTTTTTCAGCGCCTTGGTGGACACGAAGTCCTTGCCCGTGTTCGGATCGGTCACCGCCTGCAGGGCGGTGAGCAGCGCTTGGGAGTCGACGGCCATGAAAAAAATCTCCGGTGTGGGGTATGTCTGGGTGTGCAGAAGCCGCCCGAAGTCTAACGCTCCGCCGGCAGGTCGGCCGGTGGTCGGGCATAGACACAGCGGGCGTGAGGACTTGGCCCCCATAGGCGCAGCCCGCCCGGCCCGCCTAAAATCAAGGGTTCCCCCGAAAGAAAGCCCCCTGCCATGAGCCCGCGTCGCCTGTTCGTCACCACCGCCCTGCCCTACGCCAACGGTCATTTCCACATCGGCCACATCATGGAGTACATCCAGGCCGACATCTGGGTGCGGTTCCAGCGCATGCAGGGCCACGAGGTGCACTTCGTCTGCGCCGACGACGCGCACGGCGCGCCGATCATGATCGCGGCCGAAAAGGCCGGCAAGACACCGCAGCAGTTCGTGGCCGACATCGCCGCCGGCCGCAAGCCCTACCTGGACGGGTTCCACATCGGTTTCGACAACTGGCACAGCACCGACGGCCCGGAAAACCACCAGCTGGCGCAAGACATCTACCGAGCGCTCAAGGCCAACGATCTGATCGAGACCCGCACCATCGAACAGTTCTTCGACCCCGAGAAGAACATGTTCCTGCCCGACCGCTTCATCAAGGGCGAGTGCCCCAAATGCGGCACGAAAGACCAGTACGGCGACAACTGTGAAAACTGCGGCGCCGTCTACGCACCCACCGATCTGAAGAGCCCCTACTCGGCGCTGTCGGGCGCGACGCCGGTGCTGAAACAATCGGACCACTTCTTCTTCAAACTCTCCGACCCGCGCTGCATGGCCTTTCTGGACCAGTGGACGCAGAGCGGCGCGGTGCAGCCCGAGGTGCTGAACAAGATCAGCGAGTGGATCGAGCCCGGTGAAGACGGCAAGCCCAAGATGGGCGACTGGGACATCAGCCGCGATGCGCCTTACTTCGGCATCGAAATCCCGGACGCGCCGGGCAAGTACTTCTACGTCTGGCTGGACGCGCCGATCGGCTACCTCGCCTCGCTGAAAAACTATTTCGACAAAACTGGGCGCGACTACGACGCCTTCATGGCCGACCCGGGCACCGAGCAGTTCCACTTCATCGGCAAGGACATCATCACCTTCCACACCCTGTTCTGGCCCGCGATGCTCAAGTTCAGCGGCCGCAAGGTGCCCAACGCGGTGTTCGTGCACGGCTTCCTCACCATCAACAACGGCGAGAAGATGAGCAAGAGCCGCGGCACCGGCCTGAACCCGCTCAAGTACCTGGAACTCGGCATGAACCCCGAGTGGCTGCGCTACTACCTGGCAGCCAAGCTCAGCGGCAAGAACGAAGACGTGGACTTCAACCCCGAGGACTTCATGGCCCGGGTCAACAGCGACCTGGTGGGCAAGTTCATCAACATCGCCTCGCGCGCGGCGGGCTTCATCGCCAAACGCTTCGACGGGAAGCTGGGCGAAGTCTCGGCCGATGGCGATGCGCTGCTGGACCACCTGGAAGTGGCCGCCCCCAGCATCACCGAGCTCTACGCCGAGCGTGAATACGGCAAGGCGCTGCGCGAGATCATGCTGCTGGCCGACCGCGTGAACGCCTACGTGGACCAGAACAAACCCTGGGAACTGGCCAAGAAGGAAGGCATGGAAGGCCGCCTGCACGACGTGTGCACCACCTGCATCGAAGCCTTCCGCCTGCTCACGCTCTACCTCAAGCCGGTGCTGCCCGCGCTGGCGAAAGACGTGGAAGCTTTCCTGAACACCGAGCCGCTGCAGTTCGCCGACGCCAACCGCCTGCTCGGCGCCGGCCACCGCATCGGCGCCTACCAGCACCTGATGCAGCGCGTGGACGTGAAGCAGCTCGACGCCCTGTTTGAGCCGCCCCCGGCACCCGCCGTGGAACTGGTGGTGCCCGGCGGCGAACCGATCGCCGACACCATCTCGATCGACGACTTCAGCAAGATCGACCTGCGCATCGCGTTGATCGTCAACTGCGAAGCCGTGGAGGGCTCGACCAAGCTGCTGCGCCTGACGCTCGACGTGGGCGAAGGCAAGACCCGCAACGTCTTCAGCGGCATCGCCAGCGCCTACCAGCCCGAAGACCTGGTGGGCAAGCTGACCGTGATGGTGGCCAACCTGGCGCCGCGCAAGATGAAGTTCGGCGTCAGCGAAGGCATGGTGCTCGCCGCCAGCCATGCCGACGACAACGCCGAACCCGGCATCCACATCCTCAACCCCTGGCCGGGCGCCACGACCGGCATGCGGGTGCGCTGACACCCGATGTTCGAACCGATCCGCGGCTTCACCAGCCTCAAGCGCACACCGCAGGCCGACCTGAAGCTCGGCACGGTACTGGCGTTTGTGGCCGGCGCGACCAACGCGGGCGGTTTTCTGGCCGTGGGCCAGTACACCTCGCACATGACGGGCATGGTCTCTTCACTGGCCGACAACCTGGTGCTCGGCCAGTTCGTGCTGGCCGGCGCCGCACTGGCCGCGGTGCTGGCCTTTCTGCTGGGTGCTATGAGCACCGCCTGGCTGGTGAACTGGGGCATGCGGCTGCAGCTGCGCAGCGCCTACGGCCTGCCACTGCTGATCGAAGCGGCGCTGCTGCTGGTGTTCGGCATCTTTGGCGCCGCCATGAGCCTGTGGCACACGGTGTTTTTGCCGGTCACGGTGGTGCTGCTCTGTTACATCATGGGCCTGCAGAACGCCGTGATCACCAAGATCTCGCAGGCGCGCATCCGCACCACGCATGTGACCGGTCTGGTCACCGACCTGGGCATCGAGCTGGGCAAGCTGCTGTACGTGAACCGCCACCCGGACATGCAACCGGTGCGCGCTGACCGCGAACGCCTGCGTGTGCATGCCCAGCTGGTGATCAGTTTCCTGGTGGGCGGCATCGCCGGTGCACTCGGCTTCAAGCACCTCGGCTACATCAGCACCGTGCCGCTGGCGATCACGCTGCTGCTGCTGGTGATGCGCCCGGCGCTGGACGACTGGAAGCGGTTGCGCGCGGCCTGAACGGGCTCAGCGGCTGCGATCGAGATCCGGGTCGCGCACCGACATCGTGGAGACCACCCGCAGATCGGGGCTGAAGACCACCGTGAACAGTTTGGTGTCGCCCTCGTTCGGGCCATCCCGGTAACGCCAGTCGTAGTGGGTCTCCTGCTTCAGCGCGTAAGGCGTGATCTTCATCGGCTTGCCCAGCATGCGCCGCACCTGCTCCATCGGCATGCCGGGCTGGATGCGCTCGAAGTTGTGCGGTGCGAGCACCTGGCGCAACGCAGCCATCTTGCCGTCGGCCCCGATGGTGATCTGGTAGTTCTGGTAGCCGGCTGGCTGCCGGTTGTATTCATAGATCTGCGCCCCATCGTCGCCCTCCCACACCGCTTCGGGCGCACCGAAACGCTCGCGCACGTCGGCCTCGGTGGAGACCCCTTCCTCCAGCTCGCTGATGTTCTGCCGATCGCAGGCCGCGAGTCCCAGCAGGAGGCCCAGCGCGAGGGTCAGCGCAGCGAATCGGTGTGCCTGGCTTTTCATGTTCGTTCGCCTGTTGATGCCGTTTGCGACGGAAAAATCAGTGTAAACCCCCATCCGGAAGCGTTCTGTCTGTAAGTTCCGGTCATCGTCGCCAAAGGTAACATTTGCACATGCTGAAAAACCTGCCTCCGCTGGCGCCGTTCCGTCCCCGGCTGCTGAACGACCTCAAGGGTTACAACGGCGAGAAACTGGTCAAGGACATGGGGGCCGGTGCCACCGTGGGCATCGTGGCGCTGCCGCTGGCCATGGCGTTTGCCATCGCCAGCGGGCTCAAGCCCGAGGCGGGTCTGTGGACCGCCATCATCGCGGGCTTCCTCATCTCGGCGCTGGGCGGCACCTCGGTGCAGATCGGCGGCCCGGCGGGCGCCTTCATCGTCATCGTCTACGGCATCGTCGAACGTTATGGCGTGGCCAACCTGCTGATCGCCACCGCCAGCGCGGGTGTGCTGCTGTTCCTGCTGGGCCTGTTCCGGCTGGGCAACCTGGTGCGCTACGTGCCGGTGAGTGTGGTGATCGGTTTCACCAACGGCATCGCGGTGCTGATCGGGCTGTCGCAGGTGCGCGACTGGCTCGGGCTGGACATCGCCAAGATGCCGGGCGACTTCTTCGGACAGATCGGTGCGCTCAGCCAGCACCTGCACAGCTTCAACGCCTACGCCTTCGGCCTCGGCGCCCTCTGTGTGATCGGCCTGTTCATCTGGCCCCGCCTGTGGGCGGTGGATTCGCAGTTCCGCCGCCAGCTGGACCAGATCGACACCGTGAGCGCGCTCAAGGCCACCTCGCGCCTGCCCGCCCCGGTGGTGGCACTGGTCACGCTCTCGCTGCTGGCCTGGGCCCTGAGCATGCCGGTCGAGACGATCGGCTCCCGCTTCGGCGGCATCCCGCAGGGCGTGCCGGCCTTCGAGCTGCCCGATTTTTCATGGGAAACCGTGCGCCTGCTGGTCACGCCCACCCTCACCATCGCCATCCTCGGCGCCATCGAGTCGCTGCTGTGCGCCCGCGTGGCCGACCAGCTGAGCGACACCCCCAAGCACGATCCCAACCAGGAACTCATGGCGCAAGGCGTGGCCAATGTGGTGGTGCCTTTCTTTGGCGGCATGCCCGCCACCGGCACCATCGCCCGCACCGTGACCAACATCCGCTCGGGCGCGGTGTCGCCCGTGGCGGGCATCGTGCACTCCGCCACCCTGGCCGCGGTGGTGCTGATCGCCGCGCCGCTGGCGGCGCACATTCCGCTCGCGGTGCTGGCCGGCGTGCTGCTGTTCGTGGCCTGGAACATGGGTGAATGGCGCGAGTTCGGCCGCCTCAAGCAGTTCACCAACCACTACCGGCTGATGATGGTGTCCACCTTTCTGGTGACCATCATCTTCGACCTGACAGTGGCGGTGGAGCTCGGCTTGGTGATGGCCTGCTTCCTCTTCGTGCGCCGCCAGAGCGACATCTTCCGGGCCGATCCGTTGGCCAGCAACGAACACCAGCTCACCTACCGCCTCTACGGCTCGCTGTTCTTCGGCGCGGTGGCCAAGATCGACCCGATCGTGAACGCCGTGGAGCGGGGCCCCGCCGGCCTGAATGTGATGCTCGACGCCACCCAGCTGATCTCGCTCGACACCACCGGGCTCGACGCCCTGGAGCAACTGCACAAGGCAGTGGCAAAGCGCGGCGGGCACCTGGGCATGGTGGGCGTGAACCCCCAACCACGATCGCTGATTGAGCGCTCGGGTTTTGCCGCCCACCTGCACACCTTCCACTGAGGGTTTCAGCCGCAAGGTGACCGCCACGCCCAGGCGTGCGCCAGTCCCGACGCCTCTCAGGCCGGGCTGCTCCACCTGGCCCGCCACCCGACGGCCAGTCTGGTGCTCAAGTGCATGGGACGGGCGCATCCCGGACGACGGTTTCCTGCTCTTTTCGTCGGTGCCCTATGAAGACATCGGTGTGGACCGTGCCCGCGCGGTGCTCAAATCGCACTTCATGGCCCGGTTTGCCGCCGCCGTGCTGCGCGAATCCCATCCGGACCTGGTGGCACGGATGACGGTGCGTCAGACGGTGCTCAACTGGCACAGCCGGGCGGTGGAGGCCCTGGACCGCTAAAATCGCCGGTCCAGCCCAAACCCACCCACCGACGAACACCATGTCCTTCTTCGCCCGCCCGCACTACTCGTCTGACGCGACACAGTTCCTCGACAAGCTCAAGGCCGACAAGCCGCAACTGGAGCAGGAGCAGCGCGAGGGCCGTTCGCTGCTGTGGGACAAGCAGATCGACCGCGACTTCCAGTCCCAGGCCACCGCCTCGACCGTGCCCCAGCAGCCCTACGTGTACCAGACCGGTTCCGATCACACCTGAGCGCTGATCGCGCCCGCGGGTCCCACCCCATGAGCAACGAGGCCAGCACACTCGAAGCAGTCCCTGACGGGCTCGACGCGATGATGCCCGCTGTGGTGGACCAGGTGGCGCTGGCCCGCCTGTACGGTGAACCGCTGTTCACCATGCCGCGCGACCTGTACATCCCGCCGGACGCGCTGCAGGTCTTCCTCGAAGCTTTCGAGGGCCCGCTGGACCTGCTGCTCTACCTGATCCGCAAGCAGAACTTCAACATCCTCGACATCCCGATGGCGGCGGTGACGCGCCAGTACCTGAGCTACGTGGACGAGATCCGCGCCAGCAACCTGGAGCTGGCGGCCGAATACCTGCTGATGGCGGCGATGCTGATCGAGATCAAGTCGCGCATGCTGCTGCCGCCCAAAAAGACGGCCGAAGGCGAAGAAGCCGAAGACCCGCGCGCCGAACTGGTGCGCCGCCTGCTCGAATACGAGCAGATGAAGCTGGCCGGCCAGCGGCTGGCCGAGATGCCGCAGTACGGCCGCGACTTCCTGCGTGCGCAGGTTTTTGTCGAGCAGGCGCTGGCACCGCGTTTCCCGGACGTGGCTGTGCTCGACCTGCAAAGCGCCTGGCGCGACATCCTCAAACGCGCCAAGCTGGTCCAGCACCACAAGATCAGCCGCGAAGAGCTTTCGGTGCGCGAACACATGAGCATCGTGCTGCGCCGCCTGCAGGGCAAGAAGTTCGTCGAATTCGGCGAACTTTTCGACCCGTCCAGGGGACAGCAGGTGCTGGTGGTGACCTTCATTGCCATGCTCGAGCTGGCCAAGGAAACCCTGATCGAACTCACCCAGGCCGAGGCGTTTGCCCCGATTTATGTGCGCCTGGCCTACACCCCCACACCATGAGCCGCCCCGCTCCGCCGCTTCGCGGGTCGCTGACCCTGAAGACCGGCAGCGACCCGGCCGTGGCTCTTTGATCGCTCCCCCATGACCACCACCCATTCGTTCGACGTCATCATCATCGGCAGCGGTCTCGCGGGCCTCACGGCCGCCCTGCGTCTGGCGCCCACCCACCGCGTGGCGGTGGTGACCAAGCGCGGCATCTCCGACGGCTCCAGCAACTGGGCCCAGGGCGGCATCGCCGCCGTGCTGGCCGAAGGCGACAGCTACGCCTCGCACGTGGACGACACGCTGGTCGCCGGTGCGGGCCTGTGCGACCTCGAAGCCACCCGCTTCACGGTGGAAAACGCACCGGCCGCCATCGCCTGGCTGCAGGAGCTGGGCGTGCCCTTCTCCACCGAGAACGGCGCCCTGCACCTCACCCGCGAGGGAGGCCACACCCACCGGCGCATCGTGCACGCCACCGACGCCACCGGCGCGGCCGTGCAGACCACGTTGAGCGAGCTCGCCCGTTCGACACCCGGCATCACGTTCTTCGAGAACCACATGCTGGTCGACCTGATCACCGACAGCAAGCTGCCCGGCCACGAGCCGGGTGCTGCAGCCTTGCGCTGCCACGGTGCCTATGTGCTCGATGTGGACCGCGACGAGGTCGAAACCTTCAGCGCACCGCACACCATCCTGGCCACCGGCGGCGCGGGCAAGGTCTACCTGTACACCACCAACCCCGACACCGCCACCGGTGACGGCATCGCGGCCGCCTGGCGCGCCGGCTGCCGCGTGGGCAACATGGAATTCATCCAGTTCCACCCCACCTGCCTGTACCACCCCAACGTCAAGAACTTCCTGATCACCGAGGCGGTGCGGGGTGAAGGCGGTCAGCTCAAGCTGCCCCCCCATCTGGGCAGCCACCGCTTCATGCCCGACCACGATCCGCGCGCCGAACTGGCTCCGCGCGACGTGGTGGCCCGGGCCATCGACTTCGAGATGAAGAAACATGGCCTGGACTGCGTGCACCTGGACATTTCGCACCACAGCCCGGAGTTCCTGCAGGAACACTTCCCGAACATCCTGGCCCGCTGCGCCGAACTCGGCATCGACATCACCCGTGAACCGATCCCTGTCGTGCCGGCCGCGCACTACACCTGCGGTGGTGTCGTCACCGACCTCGAAGGTCACACCGACCTCAGCGGCCTGTACGCCGTGGGTGAAACCACCTGCACCGGCCTGCACGGCGCCAACCGCCTGGCCAGCAACTCGCTGGTGGAATGCATGGTGTTCGCCCAGGCTGCCGTGGGCGCGATACGCGCAGCCGACGCACCGCGGCCTCCCGAACTCCCTCAGTGGGACGAAAGCCGCGTCACCGACGCCGACGAACAGGTGGTGATTTCCCACAACTGGGACGAACTGCGCCGCTTCATGTGGGACTACGTCGGCATCGTGCGCACCGACAAGCGCCTGGAGCGTGCCGCGCACCGCATCACGCTGCTGCAACGCGAAATCCACGAGTTCTATTCGCAGTTCCACGTCACCCGCGACCTGCTCGAACTGCGCAACCTGGTGCAGGTGGCCGACCTGATCGTCATGTCGGCCATGCTGCGGCACGAAAGCCGCGGCCTGCACTTCAGCCGCGACTACCCCGATCTGCTGCCCGAAGCCAAGCCGACCATCCTGGTGCCCCCCGCCCGCTGAACACGCAGGTCCAGGCGGGCTTTCGGGCCCGCACGCCCCCTCCTGGAGCTCCCGTAGCACCAGCGCCGACCACGATATGGTTCTCGCGCTAAAGTACTGGGATGCCAACCGCCGCCGATCCGGTCATCGTCAAACCCGCTAATGGCCAGGCCAGCCCTGCGGCCAGTGCGGCTGCGGCCAGCTTTGCCGCACTGGTCGGCAAGCTGGATTACCTGAGCGCGGGCGAGATCGAAAACGTGCGTCAGGCCTACCGTTTTGCCGATGAAGCCCACCTGGGCCAGATGCGCAAGAACGGCGACCCTTACATCACCCACCCGATCGCCGTCGCCGCCCAGTGCGCCGAATGGAAGCTCGATGCCCAGGCCCTGATGGCCGCGCTGATGCACGACGCCATCGAAGACTGCGGTGTCACCAAACAGGACCTGGTGGAACGGTTTGGCGCGCCGGTGGCCGACCTGGTCGACGGACTGACCAAGCTCGAAAAGCTGGAGTTCGACACCCGGGAACAGAACCAGGCCGAATCGTTTCGCAAGATGCTGCTGGCCATGGCCAAGGATGTGCGCGTCATCCTGATCAAGCTGGCCGACCGCACCCACAACATGCGCACCATGGGCGACATGCCGCGCAGCAAATGGAAGCGCATCAGCAGCGAGACGCTGGAGATCTACGCCCCGATCGCGCACCGCCTCGGCCTGAACTTCACCTACCGCGAGCTGCAGGACCTTGCCTTCCGTTTCCTGAACCCCTGGCGCTACGAAGTCCTGTCCAAGGCGCTGAACAAATCGCGCAACCGCCGCAAAGACCTGATCGCCCGCGTCCAGGGCGAGGTGGACACCGCGTTCCGGCAATTTGGCCTCTCCGTGCGCATCATGGGTCGCGAGAAGACGCTCTATTCCGTCTACCGCAAGATGGACAGCAAACACCTGTCGTTCTCGCAGGTGACCGACATCTACGGTTTTCGCATCGTCGTGCCCGAGCTCTCCGATTGCTACACCGCCATGGGCGTGTTGCACCAGCTCTACAAGCCCTTGCCCGGCAAGTTCCGCGACTACGTCGCCATTCCCAAGGTCAATGGCTACCAGTCGCTGCACACCACGCTGATCGGCCCCTTCGGCACCAACATCGAATTCCAGCTGCGCACCCACGCCATGGACGTGGTGGCCGAATCCGGCGTGGCGGCCCACTGGCTCTACAAGGCCAGCGAGCCCAACAGCGACACCTCGCAACACCTGGGCACGCAGTGGCTGCAGTCGCTGCTGGACATCCAGCAGGAAACCCACGACGCCAGCGAGTTCTGGGACCACATCAAGATCGACCTGTTCCCCGACGCGGTCTACGTGTTCACCCCCAAGAGCAAGATCATGGCGCTGCCGCGCGGTGCCACCGTGATGGACTTCGCCTACGCGATCCACAGCGGCGTGGGCAACCGGGCGGTGGCCGTCCGGATCAATGGCGAACAGCGGCCCCTGCGCACCGAACTGAACAACGGGGACATCGTCGAAATCATCACCAGCGACAGCGCGGAGCCCAATCCTGCCTGGCTCTCGTTCGTGAAGACCGGGCGCGCGCGCTCCAAGATCCGCCACCACCTCAAGACACTGGCGCAGGAAAAATCGAACGAACTGGGCGAACGCATGCTGGGTCAGGCCCTGCGCTCCGAAGGCATCGCACCCCTGCCGACCGAAGACGGCCCCTACAAGGCCACCTGGGAAAAGCTGCTGCGCTTCACCGGCAACAAGACGCGCAGTGAACTGCTATCGGACATCGGCATGGGCAAGCGCATCGCCAGCATGGTGGGCAAGAAACTTGCGGTGCTGCTGGCAGAAACCGGGCTCAAACCCGACGCCTTGCTGATCAGCACCGAACGCTACGCCAGCGGAGAAGACGAATCGGTCTCCCAGGGCGTGGTCAGCCTGGACGGCAGCGAAGGCCTGTCGGTGCAATACGCCCCGTGCTGCAAACCCATTCCGGGGGACCGCATCGTGGGCTATCTGGGGCGCGGCGAAGGCCTGACGGTGCACGCCGAAGACTGCCCCACGGGCAAACGCCTGCTCGCGCGCGACAGCGAGCGTTTCCTGCAGGTGGAGTGGGCCGACGAACCGGTGCGCCCGTTCGAAACCATGGTGCTCGTCACCGTGACCAACGGCAAAGGCGTGCTGGCGCGCGTGGCTTCGGCCATCGCAGCGGCCGAAGCCGACATCACCCACGTGGACATGGGCGACGAACCCGCCCAGACCGCCACCGACATCCGGTTCTCGATCTCGGTGCGCGACCGCCAGCACCTGGCCGACGTGCTGCGCAGCCTCAAACGCACCACCTCGGTCCTCAAGGCCCAGCGCTACAAGCCCTGACACCCCGCTGGGCTCAGGGTGCCGCCGGGTATTCCACCGACAGTATCTCCAGTTCCTGCACCCCGCCCGGCACGACCAGACGCACCACGTCGCCCACACGGGCCTTGAGCAGGGCCCGCGCCACCGGTGAAACCCAGCTGATCTGGCCCTGGGCGCTGTCGGCCTCATCCACGCCCAGGATGGTGACGGTGGTTTCAGCGCCGGTCCCGTCGGCATAGCAGACCGTGGCGCCAAAAAACACCTGTTCACCCCCGTGGTGCATCGACGAGTCGACCACCTCGGCGATCTCCAGGCGCTGGGTCAGAAAGCGGATGCGGCGGTCGATCTCGCGCAGGCGCTTCTTGCCATAGAGGTAATCGCCGTTTTCGGAGCGGTCGCCGTTGCTGGCCGCCCAGTGCACGATCTCAACGATCCTGGGGCGCTCGTCGTCGATCAGGGTGAACAGTTCGCTGCGCAGCCGCTCGTAGCCCGTGCGGGTGATGTAGTTGATGCCGCTGGGTGCCGGGGCTGGAGCCGGCAGGTCGTCACCGTCCTGCCCGTCCTGGGAATCGGACTCGCGGGTGAAAGCCTTGCTCATGAATGCGGGGCTCCTGGTCGATGGGTGCGACAGAAACGAAAAAGCCTGCAGCTTTTGGCTGCAGGCTTTCCATTTGGTGCGGCTGGCAGGAATTGAACCCACGACCCCTTGGTTCGTAGCCAAGTACTCTATCCAGCTGAGCTACAGCCGCTAAGCTTTGAATTATAGCACGGGTTTTTTTGGTAGGCCGTGTTGGACTTGAACCAACGACCAAAGGATTATGAGTCCTCTGCTCTAACCAACTGAGCTAACGGCCCACAAGGCGACGATTGTAGGGGTTGGCTACCGGCTTCAGCCGGGCTTGCCATGGCTCAGGGCGTTGCTCACCAGCTTGGCCGTCACGTCGACGATCTGGATCATGCGGTCGTAGGGCATGCGCTGCGGTCCGATCACACCCAGTGTGCCCACCACCTGGCCATCCACCTCGTAGGGTGCGGTGACCACCGACAGGGCTTCGAACGGCACCACCTGGCTCTCGCCACCGATGTAGATGCGCACGCCGTCGGCCTGCGCCGAGACGTCGAGCAGGCGGATGAGTTGCGTCTTCTGCTCGAACAGGTCGAACATGCGCCGCAGATTGCCCATGTCGCTGGAAAACTCGCTCACCGACAGCAGGTTCCGTTCACCCGAGACCACCACTTCGTCCTGCTCTCCCTTGGCGTCCTCGCCGATGTCCACCGCGGCCTGCATCAGCGAAGCGATCTCGCCCCGCAGGGCATCCACTTCCACCTTCAGGCGCGCCCGCACCTCTTCCATCGTCAGCCCCGAGTAGTGGGCATTGAGGAAGTTGGCCGCCTCCTGCAACTGGGTCTGGCTGAAGTTCACCTGGGTGTGGATGATGCGGTTCTGCACATCGCCATCGGGCGACACCAGGATCACCAGCACGCGGCGTTCGGACAGGCTCAGGAATTCGATGTGCCGGAACACCGAGGCGCGCCGCGGCGCCATCACGACGCCCACAAAGTGCGACAGGCTGGACAGCATCTGGGCCGCGTTGCTGATGACGCGCTGGGGCTGCCCGGCTTCGATGCCGTGCGTCCCCATGTCGCTCACCGGGGGGAATCCTTCCCGCCGCACCGTGAGCATCGTGTCGACAAAAAGCCGGTAGCCCCGCGCCGTGGGAATGCGGCCCGCCGAGGTGTGCGGACTCGCGATGAGACCCAGTTCTTCCAGGTCGCTCATGACGTTGCGGATGGTGGCCGGCGAAAGCTCCAGCCCCGCGGCCTTGGCCAGCGTGCGCGAACCCACGGGCTGCCCGTCGGCGATGTATCGCTCGACGAGAGCCTTGAGCAGCAGTTTGGCGCGGTCATCCAGCATGCAGCCATTCTAAGGATGCGCAGCGACCCAACACGGTCCGGTGCGTTTTGTACACAACAACTGTATTCACTGGCACACGAATTGCTGAAAGCAACGCTAGGTCATCTGTAGCGCCGTTTCGTGCACCAAGGGTTTCCAAACGCCCTTCCCTGGTGCAGCAAGCAGATGGCTTTTGACGTATTCCCAACCTGTTGCTCATCTGGAGAAAAATCTCATGCAATCTGCTTTCAAACACCTGGCCCTGGGCTCGGCCGTTTTCCTGACCGCACTCGGCGCGCAGGCCCAGAGCTCGGTGTCGGTCTATGGCCTGCTCGACCTCAGCATGGGCTCGACCAAGGCGCCGGGTGGCTCCTCGGTCAAGACCGTGGACAGCGGCAAGATGACCACCAGCTATTTCGGTTTTGGCGGCAAGGAAGCTCTGGGCGGCGGCCTGTCAGCGGTGTTCAAGCTGGAGAGCTTCATGCGCGCCCACACCGGCGCCCAGGGGCGGTTCGACGGCGACACCGCCTTCGCACGCTCCGCCAATGTGGGCCTGTCCCACACGGACTACGGCACGATGACCTTCGGGCGCAACACCACGGCGCTGTTCGTGTCCACGCTGATGTACAACGCCTTCGGCGACTCGTTCGGCTACTCCCCCAGCATCCGCCACTACTTCACCAGCGGCACCACCACCGGCGACACCGGCTGGAGCGACTCCTTCGCCTACGCCAGCCCGACCTTCGGCGGTGTGCGTTTCGGCCTCGCCGGTGCCAACAAGAACAGCGGCTCGACCGTCAGCAACGGCGGCAACTGGAGCGCCAACGTTGGCTACGGCGCAGGCCCCGTGTCGGCCTCGCTCGTGATCCAGCGTGTGAAGAAAGACGGCGCCACCCCGGTGGCCGACACCCGCACCACCCAGCTCGGCGGCTCCTACGACTTCGGCGTGGTCAAGGCATTCGCGCAGTACGGCGAAGTCGAAAACCTGAGCACGCCCAACACCTACAAGATTAGCGGCCTGGGCGCGCGCATTCCCATCGGCGCGGGCGCGCTGCTGGCGCAGTGGGGTCAGATCAGCCCCGAGAGCGGCGCAGATCGCAAGACCCTGTCGCTGGGTTATGTGCACGCGCTGTCCAAACGCACCGAGCTGTACGCCGTGGGCATGAACGACAAGGTCGAAGGCCTGTCCAGCGGCTCGGGCTACTCGCTGGGCATCCGCCACCGCTTCTGAGCCGGGTCGCTGCACAGCGCCTGAAGACAAGGGTTTTCAGGCGCTGCCCGCCTGTGAGGCTATGTTGTAATTTGCTCATGAGCCTGCACCCCGATACCCGTTCTGCGCCCGCCGCGGTCGCGCCGAACCTGCGTTTTTCGCACGTGGCCATCATTGGCAAGTACCAGGCTCCCGGTTCACGCGACGTGGTGGACGAAGTCGCCCACTTCCTGCACGACGAAGGCTGCGATGTCTCGCTGGAGCGCGATACCGCGCTCAACACCGGCCTGATGCAATACCCCGCACTGGACGTGCCCGCCATCGGTCAGGCCTGCGATCTCGCGCTGGTGGTCGGTGGCGACGGCACCATGCTGGGCATCGGTCGACAGCTCGCACGCTACGGCGTTCCGCTGGTGGGCATCAACCAGGGCCGTCTGGGCTTCATCACCGACATCCCCTTCGGCAGCTACCGAGAAAAGCTGCACGCCATCCTGCACGGCGCATACGAAGAAGACCCCCGCGCCCTGATGGCCGCCAGCGTCTGGCGCGACGGTCGCTGCGTGTTCGAGGCCACCGCACTCAACGACGTGGTGGTCAACCGCGGTGGCGTGGCCAGCATGATCGAGCTGCGCGTGGAAGTGGACGGCCATTTCGTGGCCAACCAGCGCGCCGACGGCCTGATCATCGCCACCTCCACCGGCTCGACCGCCTACTCCCTGTCGGCCGGCGGTCCCCTGCTGCACCCGGCCATCGGCGGCTGGGTGATGGTGCCGATCGCCCCGCACACGCTGTCCAACCGCCCCATCGTGTTGCCGGCGCACTGCGAAGTGGCGGTCGAGATCGTGTCGGGCAAAGACGCCAGCGCCAATTTCGACATGCAATCCCTCACCAGCCTGCTGCACGGTGACCGCATCGTGGTGCGGCGCTCCGAGCACACCCTGCGCCTGCTGCACCCTGCGGGCTGGAGCTACTTCGACACGCTGCGCAAGAAACTGCACTGGAACGAAGGCGGCTGAAATACCGGTCAAAATACGACCGCTTCATCCACCGTTGTTCCTCTCCATTTCATGCCATGAGCCTCAGACGCATCGTTTTGCGCGACTTCGTCATCGTGCAGTCGCTGGACCTGGAACTGAACCCGGGCTTTTGCGTGCTCACGGGGGAGACCGGCGCCGGCAAGTCCATCCTGATCGACGCCCTGCAGCTGGCCCTGGGTGCGCGGGCCGACAGCGGCGTGGTGCGAGAGGGTGCCTCGCGGTGCGAGATTGCTGCTGAATTTGATCTGCCGCCCCATCTGGCGCCCTGGCTGGACGAGCAAGGCTTCAGCCGCGAAGACAGCCTGCTGGTGCGGCGCACCGTGGACACCGATGGCCGCAGTCGCGCCTGGATCAACGGCAGCGCCGCCACCATGGCGCAGCTCAAGGCCCTGGCGAACGACCTCGTGGACATCCATGGCCAGCACGCCTGGCAAAGCCTGACCCGGTCCGATGCCGTGCGGGCCCTGCTCGACGGTTATGCCGGCATCGACTCCACGGCCGCCACCCAGGCCTGGACCCAGTGGCGCCTGCGCCGCAAGGCGCTGGAAACGGCCACCGAGCGCCAGAGCACCCTGCAGCAGGAGAGCGAACGGCTGGCCTGGCAGATCGCCGAACTCGACAAGCTCCAGCCCGCGGCGGGCGAGTGGGAAGAACTCAACAGCCAGCACAGCCGCCTGGCCAATGCGCAGGCCTTGCTGGACGCGGCCAACGCGGCCACGCTGGCGCTGGAAGAAGAAGAGTCCAGTGCCGCAGCGTTGATCCACCGGGCGCTTTCAGCCTTGCAGGCCCAGGCCGGCATCGAGCCGCAGTTCAGCGCGCCGGTGGAAGCGCTGGAAGCCGCCCTCGCCCAGGTGCAAGACACCGTGCACAGCCTGCACCAGTACAGCCGCCGCACCGACCTGGACCCCGCCAGCCTGGCCGTGCTGGACGAACGGCTGGGGCTCTGGATGTCGCTCGCCCGGCGCTACCGCCGGCCCCCCGAAGAACTGGCCGCGCTGCATGCGCAGTGGAAGTCGGAACTCGCCGGCGTGGACCAGGCCCTGGATCTGGCCGCCCTGAACGCGGCCGAGCGAGGGGCCTGGCAGGCTTTCGCAGCCGAACTGCAGACGCTGAGCAAACGGCGACAGCAGGCCGCCCCCAGACTCTCCAAAGCGGTCACCGAAACCATGCAGACCCTGGGCTTGCAGGGCGGCCGCTTCGAGGTGGCGCTGCAAAAGCTCGACGAGCCCCAGGCCCACGGCTGGGAACAGGTGGAGTTTCTGGTGGCGGGCCACGCAGGCGTGAGCCCGCGCCCGGTGGGCAAGGTGGCGTCGGGCGGCGAGCTCTCGCGCATCGCGCTCGCCATCTCGGTCGTCACCAGCCAGCTGGGCCAGGCGCCCACCTTGATCTTTGACGAAGTGGACTCCGGCATCGGTGGCGCCGTCGCCCACACCGTGGGCCAGTTGCTGCGCCAGCTGGGGCAGGACCGCCAGGTGCTCGCCGTGACCCACCTGCCCCAGGTCGCCGCCTGTGCCGACCACCACCTGCTGGTGAGCAAACAGCAACAGGGCCAGCAGACCCTGAGCACGGTCGCCCCCATCACCCGCGATCACCGGGTGGTGGAGCTCGCGCGCATGCTCGGCGGCAGCGAACGCTCCGAAGTTTCGCTCGCCCACGCCCGCGAGTTGCTCACCCCATGATCGCCACCGTACGCCCGCCCACCGCAGAACCCGCCGAAGCGCCCCTCGTGATCGAGCTGGTGCTGATCACCGGCATGTCGGGCTCGGGCAAGTCGATCGCGCTGACCGCACTGGAAGACCTGGGCTTCTATTGCGTGGACAACCTGCCGCCCGAGTTGCTGGTCCCGTTCATCGCGCTGGAGCAAAGTCACCGGGCCAGCAAGGTCGCCATCGCCATGGATGTGCGCAGCGCGGCCTCGCTGCCGGGACTGCCTGACCGGCTGGAACAAATCAAGAACCAGGCTGGACAGGACGTGCACCTGCGCACCGTGTTCCTGGACGCGACCACCGACACCCTGGTGAGGCGTTTCTCCGAAACCAGGCGCCTGCATCCGCTCTCGCTCAAACAGACCGACGACCAGTACCGCGCGCTCACCGACGCCATCGAACACGAACGCGAACTGCTGTCCGAGTTGCGCGAACGTGCACTGGTGCTCGACACCAGCCTCATCCGGCCGGCCCAGCTGCGCAGCCACATCAAGGACCTGCTGGGCACGGGGCAAGCCCCGCTCACCCTGGTCTTCGAATCCTTCGCGTTCAAACGGGGCGTACCGATGGACGCCGACTTTGTCTTCGACGTGCGCATGCTGCCCAACCCGCACTACGAACCCGAGCTCAAGCCACTGACCGGGCGCGACGAACCGGTGGCGCGCTACCTGGCCGAACAGGCCGAGGTGTTGACCATGGAACAGCAGATCGGCGCATTCCTGCGCCACTGGCTGCCCCACATGCTGAGAGACCACCGCAGTTATGTCACCGTGGCCATCGGCTGCACGGGCGGGCAGCACCGCTCGGTCTACCTGGTCGAGCGTCTGGCGCAGGTCTTTGCGACCGACTGGGCCACCCGCTTGCGCCATCGCGAGATCGATGGCTGGCCGGCTCCCGCGAGGTCCGCAACACCCGAAGCGAAGACGCGCCAGACCTGAACGCGCGTTGGTTCAGCGCTGTGGTTCAGTCGGGCAATTGCACCAGCAACTGCCGCACGGGCGCCGGCAACCCCAGGGCATCGATGCCCCCCAACGCCACCCAGCGCCCGTCGGCACCCGCTGGCGACACCGATGGCGGCAGGTCCAGCAGCAGCGGGTGCAGGCGCAGTTCACGGTGCGTGAGGCTGTGGGCCACCGGCGACAGGGCCCGCATGCGGGCGGTGTTCGGGGGCAGCGTCGCCAGGGCCGCGGCTTCGTCAGCAAACACAGGCGTGCAAAACAGTCCGGCCCAGATGCCCTGGTTCGGACGCCGTTCCAGCCAGACCCGGTGTGTCCCGTCGTCCGACGGTGAACGCAGCAACAGCAGCCACCAGCTTTCGTGCCGCCGCTTGAGGGTCCGGGTCTTGACGGGATAGCGGCTGGCCGTGCCGTCCTGGCCCGACCGGCACAGGGCCAGCACCGGGCACGCCGCACACGACGGCCGGCTGCGCGAACACAGCGTGGCGCCCAGGTCCATCAGTCCTTGCGTGTAGGCCACCATGTCGCCCGCTGCGGGTTGCTCAGGCAACAAGGTCTGCGCGATCTCCCACAGACGGCGCTGCTGCGCCGCCTGCGCCAGATCACCGTCAAACGCCAGCAGGCGCGTGAGCACGCGCCGCACATTGCCATCCAGAATCGACACCCGCTCGCCATGGCAGAACGCCGCAATGGCTGCCGCCGTCGACGCGCCAATGCCCGGGAGGGTCTGCAGCTCGCTGGACGTTGACGGAAAGACCCCGGCGTGCTGCGCCACCACCACCTGGGCACATCGGTGCAGGTTGCGCGCCCGGCTGTAGTAACCCAGGCCACTCCAGAGCGCCATCACCTCATCGGGCGTTGCGCGGGCCAGGGCCTGCACATCCGGAAACCGGGACAGGAAGCGCGGGTAGTAGTCCAACACCGTGCTGACCTGTGTCTGTTGCAGCATGACTTCGGACAGCCACACGCGGTAGGGATCGTGCGTGCCCTGCCAGGGCAGCCCATGGCGCCCGCTGTGGCGCTGCCACCGCATCAGCACCGTTGCAAATCCGGTGGGCAGGGCGGCGCTGGCAACCGCAGGCTCCTGGCCCGGCGTGCCGCTCATTGGACGACCCTCCGTGCTGCGCACTGCGGGGCTGAGCGCCTTCGGAACGGCCGGGCGGCGCTCATGCCGCAATGGCTTCGGCTTCGGGCTCGGCGAGCAGGTGGTTGGTCAGTTCGGCCAGCTTGGCGTCGGTCAGGTTCAGCTGGCTCTGCTGGCTCTGCAACTCACGGATGCGCTCATCCAGCCCGCCCGCAGCCTGCTGGATGCGCGAGACGGCTTCGATGCGGCGGGTGAAGTTGCGCCGACGCTCGCGCAATTGCGCATCAAGCTGGGCCGCGGCCGACTTGTTCCAGAGCTCCACTTCGTTGACCGCGGTGTCGTACACCACGCGCAGACGGCTCATGAGCGCGCGCGCCAGCCGCTCGGCAAATTCCGGTTGCGCCAGTCGCAAGGCGTTGCCCAGGCTCAGGTATTGCAGGTGGCTTTTTTCGATCAGCGCGAGGTCTTTGTGGTAGGCCGAAAGCTGGGGCGGCGTGGGCGGTTGCAAAGAAAACCCGTATTCCGCGTTCAGGTTCTTGAAGCTGCCCTCCAACATGGACTGGATCTCTGCCGCCAACTGATCCGCCCGGTTCAGATCAACGGCCAGCCGCTCGAAGGTCTTGCCATAGGCGCGCCGCACACCGAGCTTGATGCCTGGCTGCTTGAGCGCACGCGCCAGCTCCGACACGCGGCTCTTGAGGTGTGTGTTGCCCAACTGGGCAAACAGGTCTTTGAGCAGGCGCAGGTGCACCGAACGCACCGCCTGGATCTTGGCGCCGCTGGCATCAAAGTCGGCCTGCTCCTGCTCGATGCGCAGCCGCATCTGCTTGATCACGCTGGTGTTCTTGCCACGCAGACCGTCGAGTTCCTGAACCTGCTCCAGGATGTCGCGGGCCCGCGTGTGCACCAGACGCCCGGTTTCCTGGCGCAGCGACTGGATGCCTTTGGACACCGCATCGGCCAGGATGCGCCGGCGCTGGCCCAGCAAACCTTCGCCCAGGGCGGTTTCGAGTTCCATCAGGTTGCTCGCCTGCAGCAGTTTGTCGTCCCGGCTGACCTTGGCCAGCAGACCTTTTTGCGCCGACACCGCCAGCACCTGTTGTGGCGACAGGCCCAGTATCTCGGCCGAATCGGAGCGCTGCGACGCAATCTGCAGCTGCACCTGCTCGGGTGAGCTCAGCGCGTCCCACATGGTGTCGATCTTGTTGAGCACCACCAGGCGCGTCGCCTTGTCCTCGCCCACCACGGAAAGGTGCTCCCGCCAGATGCCGAGATCGGACTTGGTCACACCGGTGTCGGCCGCCAGGATGAAAACCACCGCGTGCGCCTGGGGCAGCAGGCTGACAGTCAGCTCGGGCTCGGCACCGATGGCGTTGAGTCCCGGGGTGTCCAGGATCACCAGACCCTGCTTGAGCAGTGGATGCGCCATGTTGATCAGGGCATGGCGCCACTTGGGAACTTCGATCAAGCCGTCCGAACCGACCAGGGGGTTTTCGTTCGGCGTCTCGTCGTTCCAGAAACCCAGGGAAGCGGCCTCAGCCTGGCTGACACGGCGCACTTCGGCAACCTTCTGGATCGCACGCGCGAGTTGCTGGGGATCGTTGACGTCCAGGTCCACCCGCTCCCATTTGTCGGGCGCATTGCGCCAGTCCAGCAGCGACTGGGGTTGCAACCGGGTTTCGATCGGCAGCAGCCGCAGGCAGGGCGGTACTTCAGCGTCGTAGCCCAGTTCGGTGGGGCACATGGTGGTGCGCCCTGCGCTGGCCGGCATGATGCGCCGCCCATAGCCGGCGAAAAACACCGCATTGATCAGCTCGGACTTGCCACGCGAGAACTCGGCCACGAAGGCCACCATCATCTTGTCGTTCTTGACCTGGGCGTGCAGCTGGTCGAGCCGCTCGCGCACCCCCGCCTCCAGCAGGTCGTGGTCGCTCAGCCATTCGGACAGGAGCTTGAGTCGCAGGGCAAACTGCTTGCGCCAAACACCGTGCTCGTCAAATTCCTGATTGAAAGTCATGTAACTTTTTTTCTGCGTATTGGGCAATATAGCATCGGCCTGGCTGTCAGGAGCGCTGGCATTGTGGGCAGAAAAAAGTGGAACGCTGGCCCTGCCGGATGGCCCGGATCGGCGTCGCACAAACCCGGCAGGCCTGCCCCTCCCGACCGTACACCATGGCGTCGAGCTGGAAATAACCGGTCTGCCCCTCGGCGCTGGAAAAATCACGCAATGTGCTCCCGCCCAGGGCCAGCGCGCGCTGCAACACCGCCACGATGGCGCCATGCAGGCGAACCGCCCGGGGCCGGCTGATCCGGTCAGCCCTCAGCGTGGGGCGCAAACCCGCCATGAACAGCGCTTCCGACGCGTAGATGTTGCCCACGCCCACGACGATGTCGCCCGCCAACAGCACCTGCTTGACGCTGGCGCGGCGTTGCTGCAGGGCCTGATGGAACATGACGGGATCAAACCCGACTTCCAGGGGCTCCACACCCAGCCCGCCCAGCAACTTGAGCGCCCGCGGATCGGCCAGCGACTCGGCATGCACCACAGCGCCAAAGCGCCGTGGATCGTGCAGCCGCAGCGTGCCGCGGCTGGTCTGCAGCTCAAAATGGTCGTGCACCCCGCGGGGCGCCAGCGCCGGCGCAAACTGCAGGCTGCCCGACATGCCCAGGTGCAACAGCAACAAACCCCGATCCAGGTGCAGCAGCAGGTATTTGCCACGCCGCGTGACACTGCCCACGTTTTGCCCGATCAGTGCCTCGGGCGCACACCCCAGCGGCCAGCGCAGGGGCTTGCCCACCTGCACCCCCAGCACCCGGGCACCCGCGATGCGATCGGCAAAACTCCGGCGGGTGACTTCAACTTCGGGCAGTTCGGGCATGGAGCGAGGTGCTTTTTTCGGTGGATACCGGAACGGTTCAAAGGCCTTCGGATCAGACCCCGTACCGATCCACCCTTCCATTATCATGAACGAATGAATACCCTGCACAGCCCCGTCGCCACCCTGGCCCACGGGCGCCTGAAACCCCTCGTCTGGTGGCTTCGCGGCCTGTTGGGCGCATCGCTGCTGGCGGGCGCCTTTGCCTCTCTGGCCCAAGGCACACCGGCCCCCGTGGATCCCGCCCCTGCGGCCACCGAAACACCCGAGGTGCGCAATTCCGACCTGGATGCGCCGTTGTTCTACCAGCTGTTGCTGGGTGAACTCAACGTCGGTGCCGGTGACCCCGGCACCGGCTATTCGTACTTCCTCGACGCGGCGCGCAAACAGCATGACGCCCAGCTGTACCGGCGGGCGGTGGACATCGCCCTGCAGGCCCGCTCGGGCGAAGCGGCCCTGACTGCGGCCCAGGCCTGGTCCAAAGACCTGCCCGATTCGCTGGACGCAGACCGCTTCGTGCTGCAAATCCTGCTGGCGCTCAACCGACCCGGCGAAACCGGCCCGGTCCTGCGCTCCCTGCTCGCCCGCTCGCCAGTCGCCGAACGCAACGACACCATCAATGCGATTCCACAAACCTATGCCCGCGTCGCCGACAAAGCCCTCGCGCTGAAAGTGGTGCGCGAAGCACTGACGCCCTCGCTCAAAGTTTCCGAAAACGCAGCGGCGGCCTGGACCACGCTGGGGCGCATGGAACTGGCGCAGGACCAGCTCGCCCCGGCGCTGGAGTCGGTCCGTCAGGCACAAGCGGCCGAGCCCGGATCGGTGTTTCCTGCCCTGCTCGCGCTGGAGTTGATGGAACGGGGTCAGAAAGACGCCGAGGCCTTGGTGCGCGTGCAACTGCAGGCCAGCCCACCCTCCGCCGCCAACGGCACCACGGTGGCCCTGACCTACGCGCGCATCCTGCTCGACCTGCAGCGCAACGCCGAAGCCCGTGCCCTGCTGGAGCGCCTGACCCAGGCCCAACCCGACCTGCCCGAACCCTGGCTGCTGCTGGCCTCGCTGCAGGTGCAGGACAGCACCTCCCACGCAGCCGCCACCGCTTCGCTGCAGAAATACATGGCCCTGGCCCGCCAGTCCGGAGACGAGCGCAGCGCCCGTGGCCTGACCCAGGCCTATCTGCTGATGGCCCAGATGGCCGAGAAGCAGAAAGACTTTGTGGCCGCCAACGCCTGGCTGGACCGGATTGAAAATGCCGACGAAATCATGGCGGCCCAGATGCGCCGCGCTTCGTTGCTGGCACGCCAGGGACAGATGGCCCAGGCGCGCGCCCTGCTGCGCAACCAGCCCGAGCGCCGCCCAGAAGATGCGCGCCTGAAGCTCGTCGCCGAGGCCCAGCTGCTGCGCGACTTCAAGGACTGGCAGCAGGCCTACGAGGTGTATGGCGAAGCCGTCACCCGCTTCCCGAACGACAACGACCTGATCTACGACCAGGCCATGATGGCCGAGAAGGCGAACCGGCTGGACGCGATGGAAAGCCTGTTGCGCCAGCTGATCGCCACCAAGCCGGACCACCACCACGCGTACAACGCGCTGGGCTACTCGCTGGCCGATCGCAGCGTGCGCCTGCCCGAAGCCAAACAGCTGATTGAAAAGGCCGTCGAACTCGCACCCGAAGACGCCTACATCCAGGACAGCCTGGGCTGGGTGGAGTTCCGGATGGGCAATGTCCGTCGCGCACAGGACATCCTCCAGAGCGCCTATGTCAAACGCCCCGATGCCGAGATCGCTGCCCATCTGGGCGAGGTCCTGTGGGCGCAGGGACAACGGGAACAGGCCCTGAAGATCTGGCGCGAAGGCCTGCTGCTGTCGAGCGACAACGAGACCCTGCAAGGCACCCTCAAACGCCTGCGTGTCCAGCCATGAACCTGGACGCGGGTCGGGGCGCGTGGTCACGCCGCCACGCGGTGCTGGCGGGCCTGGTCACGGCGATCCTGTTGACCGGTTGCGCCACCCCCCAGCGCAGCGCCGCCCCGGGTGAAGCTTTCTGGAGCGGGCGGCTGGCCCTGAACGTCGAGAGCGACCCTCCCCAGTCGTATTCCGCCAGCTTCGATCTGCGTGGTTCACCCGATGCGGGCGAACTGATGCTGAACTCGCCACTGGGCAACACCCTGGCCCGGGTGCAGTGGCAGCCGGGCAGCGCCGTGTTGCACCAGGGAGAACGCGTCACTCAGCGCCAGAGCCTTGACGAACTGACCACCGAGTTTGGTGGCACGGCGCTGCCCGTGGCGGCCCTGTTTGCCTGGCTCCAGGGCCAGGCCCGCGAGGCCGATGGCTGGCAAGCCGATCTCTCGCGCCAGCCCGAGGGGCGGGTGAACGCCCGCCGCCGACTGCCGCTGCCCGCCGCCGAACTGCGCATCATTTTCCAGCCATGACACCGGTCCACACCCGCACGGTGCAGCAGCACCTGCACGGCGTTCCCGCGCCGGCCAAGCTCAACCTGTTCCTGCACATCACGGGCCGCCGCGCCGACGGCTACCACCTCCTGCAGTCGGTGTTCATGCTCATCGACTGGTGCGACCGGCTGGATGTCGAGCTGCGCACCGACGGCGGCATCAGCCGCCAGGACCTGCAGCCGGGTCTGTTGCCCGCCGAAGACCTGACGCTGCGCGCCGCCCGGGCCTTGCAGCAAGCCACCGGCTGCACCCTGGGCGCACACATCACGCTGGACAAGCGCATACCAGCCGAAGCCGGCATGGGCGGCGGTTCATCGGACGCGGCGAGCACGCTGCTGGCGCTCAACCGGCTCTGGGGCCTGGGCCTGAAGCGACACGAGCTGTCCGCCATCGGTCTTCAGCTGGGGGCCGACGTCCCCTTTTTCCTCGGCGGTCACAACGCCTGGGTCGAGGGTGTCGGCGAACAGATCACGCCCATTTCATTGCCCCCTGCGCGGTTTCTGGTGCTCAAACCGGCTGGCGGCGCGTCCACGCAACGCATTTTTGCTTCACCTTTGCTGAAGCGCGATACAAAAACTGCTACAATCCAAGGCTTTGCTGCAAACGACACACAAGATCTGCCGCGGCTCGATATCCAGAGCATTCTGGACTTCGGCCACAACGATCTTCAGCCCGCAGCCCAGGCGATCTGTCCCGAAGTGGGGCAATGCCTGGACTGGTTGTCCGCTCAGGGCCTGCAAGGCCGCATGACCGGATCGGGCACCGCGGTGTTTGCGCAAATGCCGCATCCGCTGGATGAGCATCCTGTCCCTGGTGACTGGACTGTCCGCGAATGCAGCAACATGGATGCACATCCATTGCTTGACTGGTGCAGCGATTAGAATATCGGCTTGCGCACAGCCCAGGCAGTTGATGCGCAACCTGCGACATGTTTTTGGGTTGTCTGTCCGGCTTCATCGCCAAACAGATGACCTGCGTAGGGGAGTCGCCAAGTTGGTAAAGGCACTGGATTTTGATTCCAGCATGCGAGGGTTCGAGTCCTTCCTCCCCTGCCAGATTTTTTGAAACACGTACCGGCCGGGCCGCTTCGACACACGTTAAGCGGCCACTTTTTTTGCCGTTGATGCAGCTGGGAACACCATGCAAGTTCAGCCCCCGGATTTCATGATCTTCACCGGCAATGCCAATCCGGTATTGGCCGCCGAAATCGCCCAGCACCTCGGTACCCAGCTCGGCTCGGCCAACGTGGGTCGCTTTTCCGACGGTGAAGTCACCGTGGAAATCACGCAGAACGTGCGTACCCGCGAAGTCTTTGTGATCCAGTCGACCTGCGCGCCGACCAATGAGAACCTGATGGAACTCATCATCATGGTCGATGCGCTCAAACGGGCCTCGGCCTCGCGCATTTCGGCCGTCATCCCCTATTTCGGCTACGCCCGCCAGGATCGCCGCCCGCGTTCGAGCCGCGTGCCGATCACGGCCAAGGTCGTGGCCAACATGCTGCAAGCGGTCGGTGTCGACCGCGTGCTCACCATGGACCTGCACGCCGACCAGATCCAGGGTTTCTTCGACATTCCGGTGGACAACATCTATGCCTCGCCGGTGCTGCTGGGCGACCTGCGCGCGAAGAACTACACCGACCTGCTGGTGGTGTCGCCCGACGTCGGCGGCGTGGTGCGCGCCCGTGCGCTGGCCAAGCAGCTCAATTGCGACATGGCCATCATCGACAAGCGCCGCCCGAAGGCCAACGTGTCTGAAGTCATGCACGTGATCGGTGACATCGAAGGCCGCAACTGCGTGATCATGGACGACATGATCGACACCGCCGGCACGCTGGTGAAAGCCGCCGAGGTGCTGAAAGAGCGTGGTGCCAAAAGCGTCTACGCCTACTGCACCCACCCCATTTTTTCGGGCCCCGCCATCGAACGCCTGGCCAAAGGCAATGCACTGGACGAGGTTGTGGTGACCAACACCATCCCCCTGTCGCAGGCCGCTCAGGCCTGTTCCAAGATTCGCCAGCTCTCCGTGGCGCCGCTGATGGCCGAAACCATCGCGCGCATCGCCTCGGGTGAGTCGGTCATGAGTTTGTTTGCCGATCAGGACAACCTTTTCTAAGGCCTGACAGCAACAAAAAGCAGGCCGCCCTGCACATTCAGCAAGCGGCCTTTTTCAACCGAGGCGTTCTGGTCGCGGAACCCCTCTACAGGAGTCAGTTATGCAATTTGTCGCTTTTGAGCGCGCCAAGCAGGGTACGGGTGCGAGCCGCCGTCTCCGCATCACCGGTCGCACGCCCGGTATCGTTTTCGGTGGCGAAACGCCCGCCGCCACGATCGAACTCGATCACAACGCCTTGTGGCATGCCCTGAAGAAAGAAGCTTTCCACGCTTCGATCCTCGACATGGAACTCGCCGGCACGACCCAGAAAGTGCTGCTGCGCGACGTGCAGTACCACCCCTTCAAGCCCCTCGTGCTGCACGTGGACTTCCAGCGCGTGGACGACAAGACCCGCCTGCACAAGAAGGTGCCCCTGCACTTCGTGGGCGCTGAAGAGTCGCCGGCCGTCAAGACCGACAAGTGCGCTGTCAGCCACGTGATGACCGAAATCGAAATCGAGTGCCTGGCCACCCAGCTGCCCGAGCACATCACCGTGGACCTGAGCAACGTCACCACGGGTTCGACCGTTCACACCGGCGACATCGTGCTGCCCAAGGGCATCAAGCTCGTGCTTCACGGCCGCACCAACCTGACGGTGGCCACGCTGGTCGAGCCGGTCAAGGAAGTGGTTGCCGCTCCCGTCGTGGCCGCAGTCGACGACAAGAAAAAGGGCAAAGGCAAGAAGTAAGTTCTGCCTTGGCGGCCCGGCACCGGATCGCTTTGCCCCTCGAAGGCCCGCTCACGCGGGCCTTTTTCATTCCTGCCACCCGATAATCTGCGCATGATCAAGCTCATCGCCGGCCTGGGCAATCCAGGTCCTGAATACGAACATACCCGCCACAACGCCGGTTTCTGGTGGGTGGATGAAGCGGCGCGCCTGCTCAAGGTGTCGCTGCAGATGGAGCGCAGCCACTTCGGCCTGGTCGCGCGCACCTCCGTGGGCGGGCAAAGCGTCTGGCTGGTCGAGCCGCAGACCTTCATGAACCTCTCGGGCAAATCGGTGGGCTCGCTGGCGCGGTTTTTCAAGATCGCGCCGGAAGAAGTGCTCGTGGTGCACGACGAGCTCGACCTGCCACCCGGCGAAGTGAAGCTCAAAAAGGGGGGCGGGCACGCCGGCCACAACGGTCTTCGCGACATCCACGCCCAGCTGGGCAGCGCCGACTACTGGCGGCTGCGCGTCGGCATCGGGCACCCGGGCAACAAAAATGAAGTGGCGAACTGGGTGCTGAAAAAGCCGTCGCCCGACGACCGCATCGCCATCGCCCAGGCGCTGGACCGCAGCCTCAAGGCACTGCCCCAGCTGATCGCCGGTGAAATGGACAAAGCGACAGCGCTGATCCACACCAGCAAGCCCCCGCGCCCGAAACCGCCGCGCCCTGCCCCAGCCGCAGATCAGGCCGAAGGTCCACCCTCGGCCGTCAAGGACTGACCCGCTTTCTGCAGGCGCTGGTATTTTTGCCAGAGCGTTTCGTGGCTCTCGATGTGTTCCGGGTTCACCGGGATGCAGCTGACGGGACACACCTGCATGCACTGGGGCTCGTCAAAATGTCCCACGCACTCGGTGCACTTGGCGGGATCGATCTCGTAGATCTCCTCGCCCATGTAGATGGCCTGGTTCGGGCACTCGGGTTCGCAGACATCGCAATTGATGCACTCGGCGGTGATCATCAGGGCCATAACCGGGTCCTCAGGCCTGCAAGGGCCGCGGTGCCAGGCGCTGCGCCACCGCCGGGCTCACCATCTGCGACACATCGCCACCCAGGGTGGAAATCTCGCGCACCAGCGTGCTGGAAATGCACTGCAGTTCCGCCTGCGGCAGCAGGAACACCGTCTCCACGGCCGGGTTGAGCTTGCGGTTCATCGCGGCCATCTGGGCCTCGTAGTCGAAGTCGGTCAGGTTGCGGACGCCGCGCACCACGGCACGAGCGCCCTGCTGGCGGCAGAAATCCATGATCAGGCCTTCGAACGGGAGCACACGGATGTGCCCACCCGTGCTGGCCATGGCTTCGGCGGCCATGTCCATGCGTTCCCGCAGGCTGAAGCGGGTCTTCTTGTGGTGGGCCACCGCCACGGCGATGATCACTTCGTCGAACAGCAGCGCGGCTCGGCGGGCCACGTCTTCGTGACCCAGGGTCAGCGGATCGAAGGTGCCGCTGTAGACCGCGATGCGGGAGTTTTTAGCTGCCAGAGAGGACTCGGAATTCATCCGGGAATTATGCGCGAGGGGTCTGGCCGCCGTGGGACCGCCGACGAAAGTCACTGAGGCGGCAGGGGGCGCAGCAGATGGTAGGCCACGACGCCGGCCTTGCCCTGGCGGTGCAGCTGCAGGCCCAGTTGCGCGAGCTCGTCGTCGCTCCAGACGCGCGGCGCCTCCAGGTAGATCAGGCCATCGTCGCGCAAGCACTGCCGCGCGGCCTGCAAGGCAGCGGTGAACAGCGCGTCGTTGCCCTCCTCACCAAAGGGTGGATCGAGAAACACCAGATCCAGCCCCTGGCCACGGCGTTGCTGCATAGCCGTCACCCCGTCGCCCCGCTCCACGCGCACGGCGTCGGCTTTCAGCCTGGACTTGAGGGCGCTCAGGGTCTTGATCAGGTGCGCGTCCTGCTCGACCAGCACCACCTCGGCCGCACCGCGGGATGCCGCCTCCAGGCCCAGGGCGCCGGTACCGGCAAAGGCGTCCAGGCACCGAAAGCCGGTCAGGTCCTGGCCCAGCCAGTTGAACAGGGTTTCGCGCACACGAACGGGCGTGGGCCGCAGCCCCGGGCGGTCGGCCACCGGCAGCGGCGTGCGCTTCCACAGACCACCGATGATGCGGACTTCGTGCGGCGCGTTGACGGTGGGACGGGGTACGGACTTTTTCATGCAGAGAGCTTACCAAGCCGGTGTGACCGGCGAGAAATGCCCAACCCAGGATGCGGCGGAACCGGCTCCGCCGGGCCGCACCGCATCGCCCCCTGGAGGGGGTCGCGCGCAGCGCGGCGGGGGTGGGTCATTGTCCAGCTCCGACCACCACCGTCACCATGCGATCGGGCTGCAGCACACGCGCAAAGGCGCGGCGGATGTCGGCCACGCTGACGCGCTGCACCTGGTCGGTCCAGGTGTCGAGGTAATCCAGCGGCAGCCCGTTCCACGCGATGTTGGACACGTTGTCGAGCAGCTTGCGGTTGCTGTCGATGCGCAGCGCGAAACCGTTGATCAGGTAGTCCTTGGCGGCCTGCAGTTCGGCTTCGGTCGGCCCCTGCTCCACGAACTGGCGCACGACATCCCGCGCCACACCGATGGCCTGATCGGCCTGGTCGGGCCGGGTGGTCAAGCCCAGCTGGAAAGCGCCCGCGTGCAGACCGGGCGCAAAGTAGCTGTAGACGCTGTAACTCAGGCCGCGCTTCTCGCGCACTTCGGTGGTCAGGCGGGACACGAAACCACCGCCGCCCAGGATGTAATTGCCCACAAACAGCGGGAAGAAGTCGGGGTCGTTGCGCGGCACGCCCGGCTGCCCGATCAGCACCTGGGCCTGGGCCGCCGCAAACGGCAGGCGCAGCGTCTGCTCGCGGGTCAGCGCTTGCACCTCGGGCACCGGCGGCAATGCCACACACCCGTGCGGCTGCACCGCGGTCATGAATTGCCCGACGATGCGTTCGGCCCCGGCGCGGTCGATGGCACCCACCAGCGTCACCTGCGCCCGGCAGGTCGCCACATGGCGCCGGTAAAACGCGCGCATGTCGGCCACGCCGATGGCCCCCAGGGTCTTGGCGTCGGGCTCGAAACCATAGGGGTGGTCGCCGAACACCGCGCGGGAAAATGCGCGCCCGGCGTGGGTGCCCGGGCGGTTCTCGGCCTCTTTGAGTGCCGCGATGGACCGCTCGCGGTCACGCTGCCAGACCTTCTCGGGCCAGGCCGGCGCCGCGAGCTGGCGCGCCGCCAGAGCCACCGCTCGCGCCAGCAGGTCGGGCTCGGTGAGTGAGCGCAGGGACAGGCTGAAGCGGTCGCTGCTGGCTTGCGCGCTGAACTGGGCACCCAGGTCGGCCCAGGCCTCGCCGAGCTGGTTTTCATCGAGCGCCGGCTGGCCATCGCGTGCCTGCACGCCGGCCAGCAACATCCCGGCCGTGGCGCCGGCCAGGCCGGCCTGACGGGCGGGATTGCGGCGACTGCCACCGTCAAAATTCAGCTGCACATCCAGCATCGGGATCGACGGACTCGCCACGAGGTAGACGCGCGCGCCGCTGGCATGCGTCCAGTGTTCAATTGGGATCGCGGCGCGGGCGCCGGTGAGCGCCCCCAGCCCGGCGAGCAGCAGGGGCAACCATCGGGTGCGGGTCAGGAAACGGGTGAAGGTCGGCATGCGTGGGGATCGTTCAGGTGGGACGGCTCAATGGCGCGAGAGCGCGGGTCGGGGCGTGGCCGGTGGCGCTGCCTCGCGGCGCGAGGGATCGGGCACCAGCACCGCGGTGCTGAGCTGCTCGTCGCTGAAGTAGCGCTGGGCCACCGCCTGCACCTGCGCCGCCGACACCTGACGCAAGCGGCTCATGAGGCGCTCGCCGGTGTCCACATCCATCCCCTGAACCCAGTAGCTGCCCAGCTCCTGCGCCTGGTTGAACACCGAGTCGAGTTTGTAGATTTCGCCGGCCATCCATTGCGTCTTGACGCGCTGCAGCTCGGCTTCGCTGATACCTTCCCGCGCGATGCGGGTCACCTCGGTCCGGAGCGCGGCCGCGGCGGTGTTGGCGGACACCCCCTGGGCCGGCACGGCGACCAGCATGAACAGCTGCGGACCGCGGCCCATCAGGCCATACGAAGCACTGGCGCTGTCAGCGATGCGTTTGCCGCCCCTGCCCGTGCCCTGCACCAGCGAACGCTCCAGGCGGGCACCGCTGTAGCCATCGAGCACGGCCGAGAGCACGGTCAGCGCCAGCGCGTCCTGGCTGGCGGCATCCTCACCACCGCTCCAGCGCGGCACCTTGAAGCTCAGCGCCACCAGGGCCTGGTCAGCGGCCGCCCGGTAGTCCAGCCGTCGCGGCCCGGCCTGCGCAGGCTCTTCGCGCGGCTTGCGCGGCGGCACCGCGCGCGCCGGGATGCGGCCGTAGATGCGCTCGGCCATCGCATGCACCTGAAGCGCGTCCACATCGCCGGCGATCACCACGGCCGCGTTCGACGGCGTGTACCAGCGCTGGTAGAAGTCGCGCACGTCCTGGGGCGTCATGGCCTCCAGATCGCTCATCCATCCGACCACGGGCCGGCGGTATGGGCTGGCCTGGAACACCATGGCGTTGAGCGCTTCGAACATGCGGGCGCGCGGTGACTCTTCGGTGCGCTGACGGCGCTCTTCCTTGATGACCTCGATCTCGCGAACGAATTCGTCGTCGGCCCACTGGTTGCGGGCAAAGCGGTCGGCCTCCAGCTGCATCATGGCCTCCAGCCGGCTGGCGGGCACCTGCTGGTGGTAGGCGGTGGCGTCGCGGCTGGTGAACGCGTTTTCACGCCCGCCCAGTGCCGCCACCTGGCGCGAAAACTCGCCGGGCTTCATGTCGGGCGTGCCCTTGAACATCATGTGTTCCAGCGCGTGCGCCACGCCGCTGGTGCCGTCCACCTCGTCCATCGCGCCCACGCGCACCCAAAGCATGTGGGCCACCGTGGGCGCACGCCGGTCCGGTTTGACGATCAGCGTCATGCCGTTGGCGAGCGTGAAGCGCTGCGCCTTGGATTCAGCCGGAGGCGCGGCGGCACCGGCCCAGCCCACCGGAACGGCGAGCACCAGCAAGACCAGCGCACGGCCCCAGAGAGAGTGAAAGCTGCGTTTCATAGAATGGTGAAGATACAAGAGATTCCCAAATGTTCTCGTTCTTCCGAAAAAAGCCCCCCACCCCTCCCGAACCCGCTCCTGTACCCGCTGCTCCGGCGCCCGTCACCGCCGCCGCACCGGTTGCAGCGCCAGCGCCCACCCCGGTGGTCGTGGTGCCGGCCTCGGTGGCGCCCCCAGCTGCGGAGCCCCGCAAGGGCTGGCTCGACAAGCTCAAGGCCGGTCTGCGCAAGACCGGTTCGAGCATCGCCACGGTCTTCACCGGCACGCAGATCGACGATGCGCTCTACGAAGAGCTGGAAACCGCGCTGCTGATGGCCGACACCGGCGTCAAGGCCACCGAGCACCTGCTGGCCGACCTGAAGCGGCGCGTCAAGGACAACAAGACCACCGACCCGGCCGCCGTCAAAGGACTGCTGGCCGAAGCGATTGCCGACCTGCTCACGCCGCTGCAGAAGCGGCTGGTGATCGGTGAACACAAGCCCACGGTGATCATGGTCGCGGGTGTCAACGGTGCGGGCAAGACCACCTCCATCGGCAAGCTCACGCGCCACCTGGCCAACGAAGGCGCCACGGTGCTGCTGGCCGCGGCCGACACCTTCCGCGCCGCGGCGCGCGAGCAGCTCGCCGTCTGGGCCGACCGCAACACGGTGGAGATCATCACGCAGGAAGGCGGCGACCCGGCCGCGGTGAGCTTTGATGCGGTCAGCGCCGGCAAGGCGCGCGGCAGGGACGTGGTGCTGGTGGACACGGCCGGCCGCCTGCCGACTCAGCTGCACCTCATGGAAGAGCTCAAGAAGATCAAGCGCGTGGTGCAGAAGGCCGACGCCACCGCGCCGCACGAGGTGCTGCTGGTGATCGACGGCAACACCGGGCAGAACGCGCTCATGCAGGTGAAGGCGTTCGACGAAGCGCTGGGCCTGACCGGCCTGGTGATCACCAAGCTCGACGGCACGGCCAAGGGCGGCGTGATCTGCGCGATTGCGCGTGAGAAGCCGGTGCCGATCTACTTCATCGGCGTCGGTGAAAAGCTGGAAGACCTGGAAACCTTCGACGCGAAAGAGTTCGCGCAGGCGCTGCTGAACTGAAGTCAGGACGCGGTGTCGTCGTCGGCGCTGTAGTTGCGCCACTGCTTCATGGCGTTGCGCATGGTCAGCACCTGCCGCTCGAAGCGCGGGCAGGCCTGGCACATGGCCAGGTGCAGGCGCAAGGCCAGCCGCTCGCCCAGGGGCAGTTCACGGTCCTCGCGCGCGATCAGCAGCGCGGACACTTCCTTGCAGGTGCGGCGGAACGGGTAGGCGGCTTTCATGGCGTCGGGGCTTGGGCAAACCAGTTGAGGTCCAGGCATTCGCGCAGGCGCAGACGGGCACGGTGCAGCTGGACGTAGAGGTTGGTCGGGGTCAGCGCGAGTTCCTTACAGATCTCGTCGCTGGAGAGCTCCAGCCACTCGCGCATCAGGAACAGGCGGCCCTGCACCGCGGGCAGCTTGTCGGTGCAGGCCTCCAGGATGGCAAAAAACTGGCGACTTTTCAGGTCCTGCTCGGGGTTGCCCCAGTCGGCGGGTTTCTCCGCAAAATGCCCGTCGGCCTTGAAGGCCATGTGTTCCAGCGGGTCGGCGCTGTCGTCGTCCGAGCCGCTGTCGAGTGTCACCTCGCGCTGGCGCTGGCGCATCGAGTCGATGATCTTGTGCTTGAGGATGCCGACCAGCCAGGTCTTGAGCTGTGAACGCGCCTCGAAGGCCTGCGGCCGGGCCAGCGCGGCGAGCATGGTTTCCGACACCGCGTCCTCGGCCCAGGCGTCGTTGCGAAGCTGCAGGCGAGCGAAGCGCATCAGGTAGCTGCGCTGCTCGACCAGTTGCTGTTCGAAGTCGGTGGGGATCTGGGGTGGCATGGTGGTGTGGGTTGCCCGCCAGTGTAAGGAGTGGAGCCACCGGTCGACCAAGGGGTTCTCACCGAAGCAACCCGAGGTCACTGGTTAACATCCCACCGGCCACCCGCCCACGACGCCCTCCCTCCAGACGACCAGCCCATGCACACCGCCCCCCTGCTGTACAGCGCCCGCACACCGTCAGCACCGACGGAGGCATTGCCCGATGCTGGATAAGCCCGTCCAGCAGGCGTTGCGCCCGCTCATGACACACGCCGCGCGCGGGCTGGTGCGCCTGGGCATCGGCGCCGACGCGATCACATTCACCGGCTTCGCCCTCGGCATGGCCGCCGCCGCGGCGATCGCTTTCCAGCACTTCCTGCCAGGCCTGGCGCTGCTGTTGCTCTCGCGCCTGATGGACGGCCTGGATGGTGCCGTCGCCCGCGCCACCCGGCCCACCGACCGCGGCGGGTTTCTCGACATCACGCTCGATTTTTTGTTCTACGCCGCCATCCCGCTGGCCTTTGCCATCGCGGACCCGGCCGCCAACGCCCTGCCCGCCGCGGTGCTGCTCGCGGCCTTCATCGGCACCGGCAGCAGCTTCCTGGCCTTCGCCATCGTGGCGGAGAAGCGGCGGCTGCAATCGGTCGCCTTCCCGGACAAGAGCTTCTACTTTCTTGGCGGCCTGACCGAAGCCACCGAAACCATCGCCGCCTTCGCCGCCATGTGCCTGTGGCCCGGCCACTTCGCACTCATCGCCTACGGCTTTGCCGTACTGTGCGCCTTCACCATCGCGCTGCGCATAGCCTGGGGCTGGCAGCGGTTTCGCTGAGCCTGCGCCTCAACTCAGACCAGACACCGGGATGCACGCGCCATGGATCGCGCGCGCCGCATCGGATGCCAGGAACTGCATCACGTCGGCCAGCGCCTCCGGCGCCACCCACTGCGCGGGATCGGCGTCGGGCATGGCGGCGCGGTTTTCGGGGGTGTCGATGATCGAGGGCATCACGCAGTTGACGTTGATGCCCTGCGCCTTGAGTTCGGCCGACATGGACTCGGTCAGGCGCATCAGGGCGCTCTTGGACGCCGCATAAGCCCCCATCTGCGCACCGCCTTTCAGCGCGCCCATGGCGCCGACCGTGACGATCTGGCCGCCACCGCCCGCCACCATCCGCGGCACCACGCTGGCCGCGATGGGCATCAGCGCGCGCACGTTCAGGTCGAGCAGGAAGTCCAGCGTCTGCGCGGTGGTGTCGTGCACGGCCTCGCCCATGCGGAAGCCGCCCGCCAGATGGCACAGCACGTGCACACCGCCGAAGCACTTGGCGGCATGGGCCACCGCCTGCTCCACCTGGGCCGCGTCGAGCAGGTCGAGCTCGGTGCAGCTCAGCACTTCGGTGTCCGGCCCGTACACGCGCCGCAGCGCCTCGCCGTTGCGGTCGAGCAGCACCAGGTGGTCACCGCGCGCCGCAAAGGCGCGGGCCACGGCCTGCCCGAGGTTGCCGGCTGCGCCGGTGATGAGAACGGTTCGGGCCTTCGGGTTCATGGGGTTCCTCCTGTGCGCCGGGCGCGGTGGTAGCTGCCGTCACCGCGGCTGAACACCTGGTCGGTGGGCAGCACGTCGCCGGGCTGCAGCTCGGGCGCCTGCGCGGCGCTTTCGTACAGCGGCGCGAAGTCGATGCGGGTGAATTCGAGCAGTTCGTCGAGGTCGCGGATCACAAAATAGCTCTCCTGGAAATCGTCGATGCGGTAGTTTGTGCGCATCACGCGCTCCAGCCCGAAGCGTATGCGGTTGGGCGAGGGGCTGTCCAGACAAAACTGCGACTCGGTGTAGGACGAGGCGATGCCCGAGCCGTAAAGCCGCAGGCCATCGCCCTGCTGCAACAGGCCGAACTCCACCGTGTACCAGTAGACGCGCGCCAGCTGCGCGAGTTTGCCAAGTTGCTGCGCGCGCAGGCCGCCCTGGCCATAGGCCTGGATGAAATCGGCGATGGCCGGGTTCATCAGCATGGGCACGTGGCCGAACACGTCGTGGAACACGTCGGGCTCTTCGAGGTAGTCCAGTTCGTGCGGCTGGCGGATGAAATTGCCGGCCGGGAAGCGGCGGTTGGCCAGGTGGTCAAAGAACACCTCGTCGGGCACCAGACCGGGCACGGCCACCACCTGCCAGCCGGTGCGCGGCATCAGCACCTCGCTCAGGCGTCGGAAATCGGGGATTTCATCGGCGCCGATCGGCAGGTCGCGCATGCCCTGCACGAACTCGTCGCAGGCGCGCCCGGGCAGCAGTTTCGTCTGGCGCTGAAACAGCGTCTTCCAGGTGGCGTGGTCGGCGGCGGTGTAGTGCTCCCAGCCCTGCGAGATGGTCCAGTCGGCGCTCTCGGGCTGTGCGGCGGCGCCAGCGGCCAGGCCGTGTTTGGTGGATTCGGGTGTGGTGGTTGCCATGTTCACTCCGCTCGGGGGGCCACCGGGGCGTAGGCGGCGTCGGCGCGCGTGGCCCAGGCGATGTCGCGGGTGGACAGACCGCCCGCGTCGTGCGTGGTCAGCGTGACCTCAACCCGGTTGTAGACGTTGAACCACTCGGGATGGTGGTCCATCTTTTCCGAGACGATGGCCATCTGCGCCATGAAGCCGAAAGCCTGGGCGAAGTCGGGGAAGTGGAAGGTGCGCCGGATCGCACCGCCCTCACGGTTCACCGTCCATTCGGGCAAGCCGGTCATCAGCTCGCGGGTCGTCTGCGCATCCAGGGGGGTCATGAAAGGTCTCCTTCGTTGTGGTGTTCCAGGCGCCCAACCAGCGGATCTGGACCGGTTGTGCAGTTTGCGCCGCATCGCAGACAATTTGCTCTCGTATTCACCGCCCGACCGGCGCCTTTTCAAGAAACCCTTTCATGAACACCGACATGAGCGAAGATTCCTTGCATCCGTCGTCGCTGGACCGCCTGGACCGCCGCATCCTGTCGGCCCTGCAGGCCAACGGGCGCATCAGCAACCAGGAACTGGCCCAGACGGTGCACCTTTCGCCAGCGCAAAGCAACCGGCGCCACAGGCGGCTCGAAGAGGCGGGCTACATCCAGCGCTACGAGGCGCGGCTCGACGCGCACCGGCTCGGCCTGGGTGTGACCGCGTTCGTGCATGTGTCGATGGAGCGTGGGCAGCACAAGGAGGTGCTGAAGTTCCAGCGCACCGTGGGCAAGATGCCCGAGGTGCTGGAGTGTTACGCCGTGACCGGCGATTTCGACTACGTCTGCAAGATCGTTGCGCGCGACCTCAAGGGCCTGTCGGACTTTCTGCTTGGCACGCTGGCGCAACTGCCGGGCGTGAGCGGTGTGCGTTCCAGCATCTGCCTGAACGAGCTCAAGTGCACCAGCGCGCTGCCGCTGGATTGAAACGGCACCCGAAGATCAGATGGCCCCGAGCGGTGGCAGCACGGTGGCCGTGCATTCGCCAAAGCCGATGCTCTGAAACCCGGTGCGTGTGCAGCGGCCGCGCAGTGTGATGCTGTCGCCGTCTTCCAGAAAAGTGCGGCGCTCGCCGTTGCCCAGGGTGATGGCCTGCTTGCCCCCCACGGTGAGTTCGAGCAGCGAGCCGGCCTGCTCGGGCTTCGGGCCGGAGAGCGTGCCCGACCCGAACAGATCGCCCGCAGAGAGCGCGCAGCCGTTGACCGTGTGGTGGGTCACCAGCTGGGCCAGCGACCAGTAAGCGGCCTGCGCGGCGTTGGAGCGGCTGATGACCTCGGGCTCATGGCCTTCGGCGCGCATGCGCGCGGTCTGCAGCAGCACGTCGAGATCAATGTCGAACGCACCAGCACGCTCGCTGGCTTCGGCTCGCAGGTAGGGCAGCGGCGGCGGGTCGCCCGCGGGCCGCTGCAGGGCCTGGCGGAACGGCGCCAGCGCTTCGAGCGTCACCATCCAAGGCGAGAGCGTGCTGGCGAAGTTTTTCGACAGGAAGGGGCCGAGCGGCTGGTACTCCCAGGCCTGGAAATCGCGCGCACTCCAGTCGTTGAACAGGGTCACACCGAACACATGGTCTTCCGCCTCGGCCAGCGGGATCGGGTGGCCCATGGCGTTGGGCCGGCCGATCACGTAACCGAGCTCCAGCTCCAGGTCCAGCCGCTTGGTCGGCGCGAGCATGGGTGCGTCGGTGTCGGGGCCCTTGATCTGCCCCAGTGGGCGGTGAAAGCTGTGTCCGCTGGGCTGAATGGTGGAGGCGCGGCCGTGGTAGCCAATGGGCACCCACTTGTAGTTGGGCAGCAGCGGGTTGTCGGGCCGGAACAGCTTGCCCACCGCCGTGGCGTGGTGGATGCCGACATAGAAGTCGGTGTAGTCGCGGATGTCGCAGGGCAGGCCCAGCTCCACGGCGCCCTGCGGATGCAGGTGCCGCGACCACCGGTCCTGCTGCGGACTGCCGGCGGCCAGGCCGGCGCTGATCTGCGCGCGCAGTTCGCGCCGGGTCTCGGGCTTGAGCCGGATCAGGCGGTTCATGTCGCTGAAGTGGATCAGACCGGCCGCCCGCAGGTCCAGCACCTGGTCGCCGATGGCCACGCCGATGCGCCACTCGGGATCGTCCTCGACCTTGAAGCGGCCAAACGGCAGATTCTGGACCGGGAAATCGCTCGCGGGCTCATTGGCCGTCTCGACCCAGCTGCGCAAGGCCGGGTTGTGGGTGTTGTCGATGGCGTTCATGGCGTCACCAGCTTCAATCCAGGGCCTTGAATTCCCTGTCGTGCATCCAGGCGGCGTGCTTGGGTGCGCGCTTGGTCTGCGCCCACTCGTTGAGCATGTCCCACTTCACCTCGTCGAGGTCCTTGTGCATGCGCGGCGTGCCCACGTCGGCGCACAGCTCCAGC
Source organism: Hydrogenophaga aromaticivorans (assembly GCF_013387465.1). Lineage (GTDB taxonomy): Bacteria > Pseudomonadota > Gammaproteobacteria > Burkholderiales > Burkholderiaceae_C > Hydrogenophaga > Hydrogenophaga aromaticivorans. The sequence continues at coordinate 53,022 of NZ_VYGV01000026.1, forward strand.
CGGTGGCCGTTGGGGTCGAAGAAGTAGATGCTTTTGAAGATGGTGTGGTCGGTCGGCCCCAGCACCTCAACACCCGCGGCCTGCAGGCGCTCTTTGGTGGCTTCGAGCATGTCCAGGCTGCCGATCTTGAAGGCGATGTGCTGCACCCACTCGGGCGTGTTGGCATCACGACCCATCGCCGGCGCGTTGGGCAGTTCGAAGAAGGCCAGCACATTGCCTTGGCCCGCGTCGAGGAACACGTGCATGTACGGGTCGGGCGCTTTGGTGGACGGCACCTGGTCTTCGGCGATGGCCAGCACAAAGTCCATGTTCAGGTGCTTGACGTACCACTCGACGGTTTCTTTGGCGTCCTTGCAGCGGTAGGCCACGTGGTGGATGCGGTCGATTTTCAAAGTGCTCATGGTCGGTCTCCGGTGGATGCACCCTTTGTAGACGTTGTGCGTCATGGGGTCAATCAGTTTGAAGCCCTGCCACAGGGAGCGTTCAGACTGATCGACCATGGCGGTGAAAGCTCAGCCTCTCAGTCCAACTTGATGTTGGCTTTGCTCACCAGGCGCGCGTAGCGATCCTGTTCGGACTTCAGGAATTTGACCGCGGCATCCGGCGTGGTGGGATGGATGACGTTGTCCTGCTTGGCCATGGTGGCCTTGACGTCGGGGTCATTGAAGGCGGCGACCACGGCCTTGTGCAGGCGGTCCACCTGCGCGGATGGCAGGCCCTTGGGGCCGATCATCGCGAACCAGCCGGCCACGTCCACATCCGGGAAGCCCTGTTCGGCGATGGTGGGCACATCGGGCAGCGACGCCACGCGCTCCTTGCCCATGACGCCGATGGCCTTCATGCGCCCAGAAGCCAGGTGGCCCTGGGCGGCGGCCACGGCGGCCACACCGAACTCGACCTGTCCCCCGATGATGTCGGCCATCATCGGACCCATGCCCTTGTAGGGGATGTGTTGCACCTGCACGCCGGCTGCGTCCACAAACATCTCGCCCGCCAGGTGGATGATGGTGCCGTTGCCCGACGATCCCATGTTGAAACCACCCGGTTTGGCCTTGAGCAGCGCCTGCATTTCCTTGGCGTTTTTCGCCGGCACCTTGGCCGGGTTGACCACCAGCACGAAGGGCGAACCACCGACCACGGTGATGGGCGTGATGTCGGTGAGGCTGTCGTAGGGGATGGTTTTGAACACGCTGGGGTTGACCGCGTGGTTGTTCGAAATGAAGGCCACCGTGTTGCCGTCGGGCGCGGCCTTGACCAGCGCCGAGGTGCCGGTGATGCCGCCCGCACCGGGCAGGTTTTCGATCACCACGGACTGGCCGCCGAGCGCCTTGGACAAGGCGTTCTGCGCGGCGCGCACGATGGTGTCCACACCCGAGCCGGCGCCCACCGGCAGGATCACGCGCAACGGCGCACCGGACTGCGCCCAGGCCGGCGCCGAGGCAAAAAGGCACGAGGCGGCCACGGTGATGAGGGTGCGGCGGCTGACGGTCTTGGTGAAGGTCTTGGTCATGGTTGTCTCCTGGTTCTGGTGGAAATAAGCGGGGGTCAAACGGCAGCGGGAACAAAGGCGGGGGTCAGGCGGGTGAGCACTTCTTCGGTGTGCTCGCCGATGGCGGGCAGCGGGCTGCGCACGCCGGGACGGCGCCCACCCATCAGCAGCGGCAGCAGCACGACCTGCGTGGTGTCACCGGTTTCGGTGGTCATGGGCACCAGGCCGCCGGAGGCGATCAGGTGCTCGTCGTGCACCAGCTGGTCGGGGCGCACCACCTTGGCGTAGGGCAGGCCGGCAGCCTGCAGCTTCGCGCACAGGGTTTCCAGGTCCTGGTGCTGCAGGGTTTCGCCCAGTTTTTGCAGCAACTCGGGGCGCACGGCGACGCGCTGGGCGTTGGTGGCCAGGGCCGGGTCGCTGGCGAGGTCGGGACGCTCAATCACCTGGCACAGCGTGGCGAACTGCTTGTCGCTCACCGCGCCGACGAACAACTGCTCGCCACCGGCCACCGTGAAGGTGTCGTAGACGCTCCAGGCGGAAACGCGCGAGGGGAACGGCGGCGGCACCTCGCCCGTCATCTGGAACTGCTGCATGTGCTGCGAGGCCAGCAGGCAGCAGTTTTCAAACAGCGCGCTCTGGATCTCCTGGCCCTGGCCCGTGCCCCCCACGCGGTCGCGTTCGCGCAGCGCGGCCAGCACACCAATGGCGCCGAACATGCCGCCCATGATGTCGTTGACCGACGAGCCCGCGCGCAGCGGACGGCCCACCGGGCCGGTCATGTAGGTCAGGCCGGCCATGTTCTGCACCACCTCGTCCAGCGCCAGGCGGCTCTCATACGGCCCGGGCAGAAAGCCCTTGTGCGACACGTAGATGAGCCGGGGGAACAACTCGCGCAGTGCGGCACTGCCCAGGCCGAGCTTGTCCATCAGGCCGGGGCGGAAGTTCTCCAGCAGCACGTCGCACTGGCCAATGAGTTCCTTCGCCGTGGCCAGACCCTCTTCGGTCTGGATGTCGAGCACCACGCTCTTCTTGTTGCGGTTGAAGCTGCGGAAGAAGCCGATGCCCAGGCCCGGCAGGGTGCGCGTCTTGTCGCCGCCGGGCGGCTCGACCTTGATGACCTCGGCGCCGAGGTCGGCCAGGATCATGCCGCAGGTCGGGCCCATGACCATGTGGGTGAACTCGATGACGCGCACGCCTTCGAGGGGGAGTCCGGTGGATTCGGTTGGCATGGCTTGTGTTCGGTTCGTTGAATGGAAAAGGCCTTCAGTGGGCGGCCGTGGCGGCTTGCGCCGTCTTGGGCAGACCGGCGCGCCAGAGCGCACCGTGGGTGGGTTCGCCCGGCAGCCAGCCCACCACCTTGGCGCGCAGCGCCAGCAACTTCTCAATGTGAATGCCGGTCCTCACGCCGCAGGCCTGCAGCATGAAAGCGAGGTCTTCGCTGGCCGCATTGCCACTGGCACCGGGCGCGTGCGGGCAGCCGCCGATGCCGGCCAGCGAGGCGTCGAAGCGGCTCACGCCCACTTCGAGCGCCGCGTACACGTTGGCCAGGGCCAGGCCGCGCGTGTCGTGGAAGTGGCCGCAGCAGAACCGGTCACCGGCGATCTTCAGCGCCTGTTCGGACAGCTCGCGCACCGAATGCGGGTCGGCGTAGCCCACGGTGTCGGCCAGGCTCACGCGGTCGGCGCCGGCGTCGAGCAGGGCCTGCATCAGGCGCAGCACTTCGCTGGTTTTCACCTCGCCCTGGATCGTGCAGCCGAAGGCCGTGCCCACGCCGCCTTCGATCAGGGTCTGGCTGCCGGCAGCGTCGCGCGCGGCACGGATGCGCTTCATCTCGTCCACCACTTCGTCGGGCGTCTTGCGCAGGTTGGCCAGGCTGTGCGCGTGGCTGGCCGAGAGCGGCAGGATCATCAGGTGGGCGCCACCCTCGATGGCGCGCTCGGCCCCTTTGAGGTTGGGCACCAGCACGCTGGCCTTCAGGCCCGGCAAGGTCCTGGCGAAGGCCAGCACCTCGGCGGTGTCGGCCATCTGCGGCAGCAGCCTGGGCGGCACGAAAGAGCCCACCTCGATCTCGCGCTGCCCGGCGGCAAAGGCGTCGGTGATCCACTCGCATTTGTGCGCGGTGGACACCCGGGTGGGGATGCTCTGCAGACCATCACGAAGGCCGACTTCGCGGATCACGGCCTGGGCGGGCAAGGTGGAAAAATCGGACTTGTTGCTCATGGAAGCGGAGTTTATGATTTCCACAAACAACATCAAGTGACCATATGGAAGGCTATAGATTCCATTTTGGAACTCAAACACAGGGTTTCCCCCATGCGCGACCTCGACCTCAAATCCCTGCGGCTGCTGGTGGCCGTGTGCGACCTCGGCAACATGAAAGACGCCGCGGCGCAGGAGCACATCGAGCCCTCGGCCATCAGCAAGCGCATCGCGCAGCTGGAAGACGCGATCGGCACCCAGGTGCTGGTGCGCGGGCGGCGCGGCGCCGAGCCCACCCCGGCCGGCCGCGCCCTGCTGGAGCACGCCCGCAACGTGCTCTTCACCATGGACCGCATCGAGGCCGACATGGCCGCCTTCAAGGGCGGCATCAAGGGCCAGGTGCGCGTGGTGGCCAGCGCCTCGGCGATCGCCGAATCGCTGCTCGACGACCTCACGGCCTTCATGCGCGCGCCCGAGCACCTGGACATCAAGGTGGACATCGAAGAGCGCTTCTCCAGGGACATCGTGAGCATGGTGCGCGAGGGCGTGGTGTCGCTCGGCGTGTGCTGGAGCAACATCGATTTCGGTGGTCTGGAGCACCGGCCCTACCGCCGCGACGAGCTGACGCTGGCGGTGCCGCTGGACCACCCGCTGGCGCAGCACGAGGCGCTGCACTTCGAGGACACGCTGACCCACGAACACGTGGGCCTGCCGCCTTCCACCGCTGTCCACACCATGCTGGGCCGCGCGGCCGCCAAGGCCGGGCGCCACATGAGCTACCGCGTGGTGGTGTCGAACTTCGACGCCGCTTTCCGCGTCGTGGCTGCGGGCCTGGGCATCAGCGTGGTGCCGCGGCAGGTGAGCGAGATCTACGTCTCGGCAGGCCAGGTGCGCATCATCCCGCTGCTGAACGACTGGGCCCACCGCGAGTTCGCGATCTGCTACCGCCGCCACGGCGACCTCACGCCCGCGGCCGGGCGGCTGCTGGAATTTCTGGTCGATCAGGCCGCGCAGGCAGACACGCCGGCCGCCTGAGGGGCCCTTGGCTGCGCACCGGCAACGGGGTCGCGGCCTTGCCTTAAACTCCCTGCGAGTTCCCACAGACGGCCCCGTCCTGCGGCGGGAAGGGGGCTCCTGTACGGAGGCATTGCGTATGGACACCAAGCTGGAGAAGAAGAGATGAAGGGTGTGATGGGTTTCCTTGAAAAAGCGGGACTGGTTCGCATGGAGGTGCCGCACGAAGACGCCGCACCCGCGCCGCCTCCGGTCACCGAAACCACCGCCGCCCTGCCGCCCGCCGCCGCGCCCGTCCCGATCGGCGCCCCCCTGAAACTCGACGAGATCTACGCCCAGGCGGGTGTGCCGGCGTCGCTCTACCCCGCCGAGCGCCTGCTGCGGTTGATCGAGGGCCTGAGTGCGATGGACCCCGGCACCCGCTTGATGGCCATCCAGGCCATGGACGCGGCCGACGAGTCCTGGACCATCGCCGACCCGCTGGCCGACGCACAGACCAAGGACCAGGCCCTGTCCATGCACGCCGAACTGCTGCAGCTGAACCTGCAGGCGCTGGAACGCGACACGCTGGCGCGTATCGAGACCATGACCGCCCGGCGCGACAAGGTGGTGGACGACATCCGCCGGCAGATGTCCGAACTCGACGCCCTGATGAACCGCGAGGTGTCGCGCGCCGCCCAGGACATCGCCGGCCAGGAAGCCCAGCTCCAGGCCGCGCGCGAACACACCGCCGTCCAGCTGGCCAGCCTGTCGCAGCTCGGCCAGCAGCTGCAGAACCTGTCGGCGCAGTTCGGTGCGCCCGCCACCACCCCCAAGGAATGACCCCATGGCCAGCCTGACTCCCCTCTCCAAAGGCCTGATCGGTCTGGCCGTGGTCGGTGCCATGGCCTCGGCCGTGTGGCACCTGGTGCTCAAGGAACGCTTTGGCGCAGCGCCGACCTCGTCGACCGCGCCCAGCACCAGCCCGGACACGCCCACCTCCAGCGTCATCTCGACGCCGCCGAGCACACCGCCGACCGCGAGCGAACCGGCCGCCAGCGAGCCCGTCGTCGCGACCGGCGGCAACGACCTGTCCGCTGCCGAACACGCCGAACTCGGCCGCCAGCTGCTGGAAAGCGGCGACTTCGCCCAGGCGCGCGCCCACCTGTTGCTGGCCGTGCAAGGGGGCAACGCCGGCGCGGCCTGCCACCTGGGTGAGATGACGCTCAAAGGCCAGGGCGGCATCCCCGCCGACCAGGAGGCCGCCGCCAAACTCTTCCAACTGGCCCAGTCCCGCAACACCATCTGTTTCGCGCCCGGCCAGTGAACCCGCACCCACCCGCTTTCCAAGGACACCCCATGCAACTCCGCCACATCGCCCTGGCCGCCGCCCTGATCAGCGGCCTCTGGATCACCGGCACCACCCAGGCCCAGGGCTTCGTCTTCGGCACCGCCGAGCCCAAAGCCCCGGCTGCCGCGCCGGCTGGCGCGCGCAACGCCAAGGTCGAGTCCGCGCAGCGCCTGCTGGCCCGCATCGGCCTGCTGCGCGAAACACCCTCGGGCACGCTGACGCCGGCCACGCTGGACGCCATGCGCGCTTTCGCCGCGCGCACCGGCACAGCGCCCGCCAGCGAGGTCAACGACGCGCTGCTCAACGCCATCCGCCGCCACATCTGGACCAGCCAGAACTGGTCCAGCGGCAACTACAAGGGCAAGGAAAAGATCGTGGACGCCCAGGGCCTGCGCGAGGCGCAGATCCTGCTGGGCAAGCTGGGCTTCAGCGCCGGGCCACTGGACGGCACCTTCGGCCCCCAGACCCAGGTCGCGACCGAAGCCTTCCAGGAGTCGCAGGGCGTGAGCGTGGACGGCCTGATCACCTCGACCGTGCTGATGAACCTGCGCCGCGCGGTGAACGGCGCAGGCGCGGGCGCCAAGGAGACCCTGCGGGTGCTCAACTGGCCCGACTACATCGAACCCAGCGTGCTGCAGGACTTCGAGAAGGAATTCAACATCCGCGTGATCTACGACATCTTCGCGGACAACGACGACCTGCAGGCCCGCCTGGGCGCGGCCGGCACGCCCTACGACGTGGTCTTCCCCACGGCCAACGCCGTGCCCGGCATGGCGGCCAAGGGACTGCTCGGCAAACTCGACAAAGCCAGCCTCAAGAACCTGAACAACATCGACCCGCGGGTGGACGCGACCCTGCGCGCCTGGGACAAGGACGGCGCCTACAGCCTACCCTACATGTGGTACACGGTCGGCATCGCCTGGAACCCCAAGCTCACCAGCAAGGCCTTCCCGGGCCACAGCGTGGACACGCTGGCCACCGTGTTCGATCCGGCCATCGCGAAGCGCTTCCAGTCCTGCGGCATCGGCGTGGTCGATTCGGCGTCCGACGTGATCCCGCTGGCCGCCATGGCCGGTGGCCAGACCAAGTGGGCCGGCCGTTCCTCGATCGCGGCCGCCGAGAAGGTGATGGCGGGCATCGCCGGCACGGTCAAGGTCATTCCCACCGACCAGTTCATCGACTCGCTGGCCAACGGCAAGCTCTGCGTCGCCATCGGCTTCTCGGGCGACGCGGTGCAGGCGCAGGGCAAGTCGCGCGGCGCGGTCGAATACCGGGTGCCGGCCGACGGCGGCCTGCTCGCCATCGACGCCATGGCCGTGCCGGCCAACGCGAAAAACAAGCGCGGTGCACACCAGTTCATCGACTACCTGATGCGGCCCCAGGTGATCGCCAAGGTGTCCAACACCGTGGGCTACGCCAACGCCAACCTGAAGGCCGGCGAATTCATGAGCGCGAGCGTGAAGTCCAACCCGGCCGTGGTGCCCAGCACCACCTCGCTGAGCCGGTCGTCGCCGATCCCGGTGTTGTCCGAGCAGGACGAGCAGGAGATCACCCGCATCTGGTCGCGCTTCGCCAAGTGACCGCAGCGCCATCCCCTTGAACCCCAAGCCCTCCTACCTGGGCGCGTTCCTGCGCCACCCGGCCAACCGCACCGCCCTGCTCGCGGCCGGTGTGGTGGCCATCTTCGCGTCCATCCCCATGGGGCTGGCGGGGCTGGCGCTGGTCGGCACACTGGCCGTGGGCACCGAAATCCTGGCGGCGCTGATGGTGCCCAGCCTGCCGTCGTTCAAGGCCTGGGTCGACCGCGAGGCGCACCACCAGGGTCTGAGCCAGCGCCGCAAGCTGCTGATCGACGAACTGAGCGCACGCGGCGAGTCCGGCGCACTGTCCACCTACCAGCACATGTGGGAACGCGTGCAGGCGCTCTACGAAACGGCGGGTGACCGGCAGACCACGCTGACCCGGCAGGATGTGGAAAAGCTGGAGGCCCTCACCGTCGACTACCTCGGCCTCTGCTCGGTCAATGCCTCGCTGCGCCGGCGCAAGGAGCAGATCAGCGAAGACCAGGTGAACCGCCGCATCGCCAGCGTCGAGGCCCAGCTGCGCAACCCCGCGCTCGGCGACGAGGAGGCGCGGCAGCTGCGCGCCACGCTCGCCGAATACGCCGAGGTGCTGAACCGTGCGCGCCGCCTCGCGGTCCGCCGCAGCGCGCTTGAAGCCACGCTGCTGGCCATGCCCGACAAGATGGAAGAGGTGTACCAGCTGGTGATCACATCGCCCTATGCCACCGACATGGGCAGCAAGCTCGAAGACTCGCTGTCCCGCCTGCGCATCGCCGAAGAGGTGGCCGCCGAATTCGACGACGCCGATCTCGCCGCCTTCGGCAACAATGCCCCACGCGTCAGCGCCTCCGGCAGCGCAGCGAACGCGGCCGCCCGCCAGGCCTCGCAACGCCAAAGAACCTGAACCCCAACCCACCGCATTCAACCAGGAGTCCCCCATGGCCAACAACGCAATCTTCGCCCGCCTCGCCAACCTCTGGACCGGCTTCATCTCCCTCTGGGTGTCGGACATCGAGAAGGAGCACCCTGAGATCGCGTACCAGAACGCGATCGCCTCGATGATCCAGAAATACACCCAGCTCAAGGCGGCCACCGGCGCCATCATCGCGCGCCGCCAGGACATCACCTCGCGCCTGGAAGCGCACGAGCGCGAGCTCGCCGCCGTGACCACCGACCTGGAAGCCGCCCTGGCCACCAACCAGGACGACCTCGCCGTGGTGCTGATCCAAAAGAAGAACACGCTGGACGCGGCGCTCACCGAGCTGCGCGCCGACGCGGCCCAGGCCACCGCCGACGCCGACAACGCCAAGGACTCGCTGATCCAGGTGAAGTCCGAAATCGACAAGCTCAAGGCCGAGAAAGAGCGCATGCTGGCCCAGATGCACAGCGCGCAGGCCCGCATCAAGATCCAGGGCCAGCTCGACGGCCTCTCGGTGGACGCCGAAGTGCAGGCGCTGGGCGCCGTGCGCGAGCACATCAAGGGCCAGGTGGCACAGGCCAGCCTGGGCGCCGAGCTGCAGAACTCCGACCTCGACGTGCGCCTCAACAAGCTGCGCCAGAGCAGCGGCAGCGTGACGGCCAAGGCCCAGCTCGAAGCCATGAAGCAGGCCCGCGCCGCCGCGCAGGCCGCTCCGACCAAGACCCTCTGAGCCGCCCGCGCATGAACGCACCCGCATCCCCCCGTCACGATCTGCCGCGCTGGGCCGAGGTCCTGCGGCAGAAGTACCTGGCGGGCGAAGCGTCCACCTTCGTGCTCTACCGCAACGTCTTCGACAACTACCTGGTCGGCGACAAGCTGCACAACCTCGGCGCCTTCCTGGTCGAAGAACTGTTCAAGGACACCAAGCAGCACGTGTGCGAGGTGAGTCTGGAGCGCGGCATCCGGGTGCTGTCGGGGACGAACGAAGACAAGCAGCGCGCGCTGCTGCGCCAGGTGGAGGAAGGCACCGAGCCCGACCTGCTGGCCTCGCTGCACGCGCTGGAGCAGCGCATGCGCGCGCAGCCGTCCACCGCCGTCATCGTGCCCTACGCCGACGCGCTGCTGCCCGCCGGCGATCCGAGCTTCATGGCGCAGACCGACCGCCAGACCTACCTGGTGTTCCACCGCTGGTCGCTGGACCAGACGCTGACCCAGGGCGACAACATCGTCGTGCTGATCACCGAGTCGCTCAACGCGATCAACCCGGGCCTGCTGTCCAACCCCAAGGTGGCGGCGATCGAAATCCCGATGCCCGACCTGCCGCTGCGCCAGAAGGTGATCGGCTTTTTCGCGCCCAAGCTCACCGCGCACCAGGTCGAGCTGTTCTCCGAACGCACCAGCGGCCTGCGCACCGTGCAGCTCGCCAACATCCTGGCCGGTTCCAAGGGCCATGGCCTGAGCGAGGCCGAGCGCCGCGCGCTGATCGGCCGGCTGCTCGAAGGAACACCCGACGCCGCCGCCCGCGCCGACACGCTGGCCACCATCACCGCCGGCATGACGCCGGCCGAGATCACGCGGCTGATCGAGCCCGGCAAGACCCTGCCCGAAGGCGACGCCGACCAGGAGGTGCTGAAGGTTATCCACGCGCGCAAGCGCGAGATGATCGAGAAGGAATGCGCGGGCCTGATCGAGTTCATCGAGCCCAAACACGGCCTCTCGGCCGTCGGTGGCCACGAGCACATCAAACACGAGCTGATGGCGATCGCGCAGAACCTCAAGGCCGGCGAAACCACGCTGACACCCATGGGCCTGCTCGCGGTCGGTCCCATGGGATCGGGCAAGACCTTCGTCATCAAGGCCTTCCTGAAAGAGGCCGGCCTGTCGGCCGTGGCGCTGAAGAACTTCCGCTCCAAGTGGGTCGGCTCGACCGAGGCCAACCTGGAGCGCGTGCTCGCCACCGTCAAGGCCATGGGCCCCATCGCGGTGATCATCGACGAAGGCGACCGCAGCTTCGGTTCGGGCGGCGGCGAAGACAGCGACGGCGGCACCAGCTCGCGCGTGATCGCACGGCTGAAAGAGTTCATGGCCGAGCCCGAGAACCGCGGCCAGGTGCTGTTCGTCATGATGACCAACCGCCCCGACAAGCTCGACACCGACATCAAGCGGCCCGGTCGGCTCGACCGCAAGATCCCGTTCTTCTACTGCGACACCGCGGCCGAACGCGTGCAGGTGCTGCAGGCCGTGCTCTCGCGCTACGAAGAGCCCTGCGTCGCGAGCACCGAAGAACTGCTGACCCTGTGCGACACCCTGACCGGCTACTCCAACGCCGACCTCGAAGCGCTCTCGCTGCTGGCCGTGGAGCTGGCGCGCAATCAGGCCACGCCGCTGAACGCCGACGCCCTCACCCAGGCCGCGGCCGACTTCATGCCGCCACAGGAGCGCGACATGATCGAGTTCATGGAGCTGCTCGCGGTGTCCGAGACCTCGCGCCGCTCCATGCTGCCCAAACGTTTCCGCGACATGGCCATCGCCGACATCCAGAGCAACCTGGTCGCCGCCAAACGGCGCGCCCTCACCCGCTGACCCACCCCACACAAGGAGCCATTCATGCAAGCGATCCAAGACCAGAACCTGAGCGCCACCCAGGTCATCCAGCTGACCCAGGCCATGTTGTCGGTGGCCCTGGTGGACGGCATGCACCCTGCCGAAGCGGCCCTGATCGGCCAATTCTATGAAAGCTCACGTTCGGCCGACATGCCCACCACGTCGGCGATGCTGTCGGGCACCCACGCCTTCGACGCCCAGGCCATGGCCGGTTGCCCGGCGGACGTGGCCGACACCGTGGTGCTGATGTGCCTCATGACCGGCCACGCCGACGGCCGCCTGAGCGACGGCGAGCGCGCGCTGGTGCAATCGTTCGCCACCGCCCTGAACGTGGACGCCGCGCGCTTTGATGCCCTGCTGGGCCAGGTGCGCGACGAACTCATTGGCGCCCTCTCGCACCTGCCCGACGCCGGATCGGTCGCCAACGTGGTGCGCGAACTGGGCGCTGGCGGCTGAATTTTCGCTAGACGGAAGGCGGGCGACCCGCCAACGGGAACCGCAGGCGCACCGCCAGGCCCGGTGCGGCGTCGAGCAGCTGCATCTCGCCCCCGTGCCGCCGCACGCAGCGCTCGACCACCGGCAGCCCCAGCCCGGTGCCGGGCACACCCCGGTCGCTCGCACCGCGGTAAAAAGGCCTGAGCAGGGTTTCGCGCTGCTCCGGCGCAATGCCGGGGCCGTGGTCGCGCACCGTCAGCGTGGCATGGGAATCATCGGTTTGCAGGCGCACGACCACCGGTGGGCGGCCGTGGTGGCGCGCGTTGTCCAGCAGGTTGGTCAATGACCGTTGCAACAGCACGCCTGAAGCCGGCTCCAGCCAGACGGGCCCGGCGGCCTGCAGCTCCAGCGTGACGTCGCCGTGGTCCCCATGGCCCAGCAGGTCGCGCACGAGGGCGGCCAGGTCCACGCGCTCTTCCAGCGGCTCGGTCGCCGAACGCACCAGCGACAGAAAGGAACCCACCAACTGGTCCGCAACCTGCGCGTTGCGCACGATACTCTCGCGCCGGGCCGCCACCCCCGGGGCATCGGGCAGCAGCTCGGCCGCCATGCGGATGCGGCCCAGCGGGGAACGCAGGTCGTGTGAGATGCCGGCCAGCATCATCTGCCGTGCGTCGTCCTGCTGCACCCGCTGCGCCGCGAAATCGTCGAACTGTTGCGTCAGCTGTCGCACCTCGATCGGCCCGCGCACGGGCGGTGCCGCTGGGCGCTCACCCGTCTCGGCGAAGGTCTTCACGCTGGCCTGCAGATCCAGCAGCGGCTTGACGATGATCCGGCTCAGCCACGCCGCCGCACCCAGGAACACCAGCACCGCCAGGGCGATGCCCAGCGCGCCACGCCCCCGCAGACCGGTGCCCTCCAGCGCACCGTTCACGCCGACCCAGGTGGGTGGGTGGCCGGCTGGCAAGAGTTCCAGCCAGGTCACGCCCCCGCCAGGCTCGCCGCTGACGGCCATGCGCCCGACGCCGATGCCCTCGTCCCGCAAAGCGGCTTTCAGCGCGACATAACGCGGCGCCAGCGGCGTGGCGGCGATGTGGCGCGCCCGGGCCGGCGGCGGGCCCGGCTCCAGATGCACCGACGTGGCCACACCCACACTGCGTGGCAGCTGCGGCAGCACGCCCTGTGCCAGCTGCGCCTGCACCGGACGCAGCGCACTGGCCCAGCCCGGCGCGACCGAACGCGCGAACACGCTCGCCTGGCCACTGAACAGCAACAGCAGGAACAGCAGCGACAACAGCAGCGCCACCGCGACCTGCAGCAGGAAGATGCGGGCGAACAGGGTATCGAACCACTTCATAGGCTGGGACCCGGCAGCCCACCGGTGAACACATAGCCTTCGCCCCGCACGGTTTCGACCCATTCGCGCCCGCCCGGTGCGGCCTCCAGCTTCTTGCGCAGGCGGGCCACCTGCACGTCCACCGCACGGTCCATGGGCTTGTAGTTGCCCGGCTGCACCGCGGCCGAGAGCGCCTGGCGCGAGACGCAGATCCCGGGCTGGCTCGCCAATGCGACCAGCAGCTTGAACTCGATGGAGGTCAGCGGCAGCACCTCGTTCTGGCAGACCGCCCGGCGCGCCAGCAGGTCCAGCGTCAGGCCGTCGAAGCGCAGCTGCCGGCGCCGGGTGGCCGCCTGCAGGCGCCGGGCCAGGGCGCGCACGCGCGCCACCAGCTCGCGCGGTTCGAAGGGTTTGCCCAGGTAGTCGTCGGCCCCCAGCTCCAGGCCGAGCACGCGGTCAAACGGGTCGCCACGCGCCGTGAGCATGAGCACCGGCACATCGTTGCCGGCCTCGCGCAGGCGCCGGCACAGGTCCAGCCCGTTGGCGTCGGGCAGCATCAGGTCCAGCAGCAGCACATCGGGCTGCAGGCGGGTCAGCGCCGCCATCCCCTGCGCCGCGGTGCCGGCGCTGTGCACCTGCATGCCCTGGGCCTGCAACAGCTCGACCACCATGGCCGCCAGCTCGGCGTCGTCGTCCACCATCAGCACGGTGACCATTTCGGGGGAAAACAGGGCGTCCATGGCGGCAGTGTACGCAGTGGCGGCGGCGGGGCGCCCCATGTTTCAGCGCTGACATGTTTCGTCGCAGGACGACAGACACGGACGCGCCGCGCCGGCCTGTAATCCCACCGTGCCGGCCCATTCCGGGGCGCACAGGCCGCACCCACGGCCTTCCGCTGTCACACCCTCACAGGAGTTCCTCATGAACAAGGCTTTCAAATCCGGCACCGCCGTGACCGCCGTGCTGCTCGCACTGACCACGCTGTCCACGCCGGCCATGGCCCGCGACCGCAGCTCCAGCTTCACCGGCCCCAAAGGTCAAACGGTCACGCGCAACGTGAGCCGCTCGCACGGCGATGTGTCGTCCACCACCACCGGCCCGAACGGCAAGTCCACCTCGCGGGTGGTGGACCGCTCGCCAGAAGGCACCCAGGCGGTCCTGACCGGCCCCAACGGCCAGACCATCGTCCGCCAGACCACCCGCCAGCCCTGAAGCCGACCACCCCGCCGGGCATGGCCACCGCGGGACTCACATGCGCTGGATGCCCATCCGACGCAGCACCGCCTTCTCGATCTCCACCACCCCGAACTTCGCGCTCGCCAGCGCGGTGATCAGCAGCCACGACCACGCATCGAGCGGCGCGGTGCCGAACAGCGCCTGCATCGGCGGCGCGTAGGTGAACAGCGCCTGCAACCCCAGCGTGATCACGCAGGCCCAGACCGCGATGCGGTTGCCCGCCAGGGTCTCCCACCGGAAGGCGCTGGCGGTGAAGTGGCGCACGTTGAACAGGTAGAAGATCTCGCTCATCACCAGCATGTTGACCACCGCCGTGCGCGCCACTTCGATGGAGTGGCCGCGCGAAAGCTCCCAGCCGTAGACCACGAAGGTCGCCGCCACCATCAGCACCGTGATGTAGGCGATGCGCACGAACAGCAGCCGCGTGATCAGCGGTTCACTGGCCGGGCGCGGCGGGCGCCGCATCACGCCGTCTTCGGCGGGCTCAAAGGCCAGCGCCATGTCCAGCGTGATGCTGGTGACCATGTTGACCCAGAGGATCTGCCCGGCCGTGACCGGCAGCGCCAGGCCGGCGAACACCGCGATCAGGATCAGACCGGCCTCGCCGCCGTTGGTGGGCAGGATGAACAGCAGCGACTTCTTGATGTTGTCGAACACGCGGCGGCCTTCGCGCACCGCGTGGGCGATGGTGGCGAAGTTGTCGTCGGTGAGCACGAGGTCGGCCGCCTCGCGCGCCGCGTCCGTCCCCCGCTGGCCCATGGCCACGCCGATGTCGGCGGCCTTGAGCGCGGGCGCGTCGTTGACGCCGTCGCCCGTCATGGCCACCAGCTGGCCACCGGCCTGCAGATTGGCCACCAGGCGCAATTTGTGTTCGGGGCTGGCGCGGGCGATCACGTCGGTCTGGCCCAGGCGGGTGCGCAGTGCCGCGTCGTCCAGCGTGTCGATCTCGGCGCCGGTGATCGGGTTGCCGTCGCGCAGGCCCAGGCTGGCGCCGATGGCGGCGGCGGTGGTGGCGTGGTCGCCGGTGATCATGAGCACGCGCACGCCGGCCTGCTGGCACTCGGCCACCGCGGCCACCGCCTCGGGGCGCGGCGGGTCCATCAGCCCCACCAGGCCAAGCAGGGTGAAGCGCGGCGTGATGTGTTCCAGCGTGAGTTCGCTGGTGCGTGCGGGCAGCTCGCACTCGGCCAGCGCCAGCACACGCTGGCCCTGGCTGGCGGCCCCGTCCATGCGCGCCTGCCAGGCCGCAGCGTCCAGCGGCAAGCCGGCCGCGTCGCGCACGCACAGGCCCAGCACGCGCTCGGGCCCGCCCTTGAGCAGGGCGAACACGCGACCCCGGTGATCGTGGTGCAGCGTGGCCATGTAGCGGTTTTCCGACTCAAACGGCAGGCTGTCGGTGCGCGGCGTGCGCGCGGTTTCTTCGGCCAGGTCCAGCCCGGCCTTGAGCGCCAGCGTGAGCAGCGCGCCCTCGGTCGGGTCGCCGGCCAGCGTCCAGCGGCCCGCCGCGTCGCGGTGCAGCTGCGCGTCGTTGCACAGCAGGGCGCAGCGCGCCAGGCCCAACAGCTCCGTGTGGCGATCGGTCGCCACGGGTCGGCCATCCGCATGGAAACCGCCCTCGGGCGCATAACCGGCGCCACTCACGGTCAGGCTGTCGCCCGGCAGCATCACGCCCACCGCGGTCATCTCGTTCTTCGTCAGCGTGCCCGTCTTGTCGGTGCAGATCACGCCCACCGAGCCCAGCGTCTCCACCGCGGGCAGGCGGCGCACGATGGCGCGCTGCCCGGCCATGGCCGCGGTGCCGATGGCGAGCGTGATGGTGACGATGGCGGGCAGGCCTTCGGGGATCGCGGCCACGGCCAGGCCCACCACGGCGAGAAAGATGTCGAGCGCCGGCAGGCCGCCGACCCGGCTGCCCCACAGGAAGGTGGCCACGCTGACCAGCAGGATGAAGAAGGTGATCTGGCGCGCGAACTGGTCGAGCCGGCGCGTCAGCGGCGTGGCCAGGGTCTGCAGTTCCGAGACCATGCGCCCGATGCGGCCGATCTCGGTGGCGCTGGCCGTGGCCACCACCAGGCCGGTGCCCTGCCCCACCGCCGCCACGGTGCCGGCGTAGGCCATGCCGGTGCGCTCGGCCAGCGGCGCCAGCGGGGCCACCGGCGCGCTGTCCTTGTCCACCGGCAGCGACTCGCCGGTGAGCGCGGCTTCGTCGATGCGCAGGTTCTTCGTGGCCAGCAGGCGCAGGTCGGCCGGCACACGCGTGCCCGATTCGATCAGCACCACGTCGCCGGGCACCAGATCACCGGCGTCGATCTCGTGCCGCTCGCCGTCGCGCAGCACCGTGGCGTGGCTGGCCAGCATGGCGTGCACGGCTTCGAGCGCGCGTTCGGCCTTGCCCTCCTGGATGAAGCCGATCACCGCGTTGATGAGCACCACGCAAAAGATCACGGCGGCGTCGATGAGGTCTTCCAGCCAGAGCGTGGTGAAGCCCGCAGCCAGCAACACGTAGATCAGCACGTTGTTGAACTGCCCCGCAAAGCGCCGCAGCCAGCCCGGGCGCGCGGCCGCGGTCAGTCGGTTGGGGCCGTGGGTGGCCAGGCGAACGGCGGCTTCGGCGGGGGTCAGCCCGGTGGCGCTGCTGTCCAGGGTCTGCAGCGCCTGTTCTGCGGCCTGTGCGTGCCAGGGCGGCTGTTGGTCATCGATGGCAGGGCGGGGCAAGGGATGGGTGTCGGGGCGCATGGAACAACCATAACCCGAACACCATGGCGCCCGCCACCGGCGTGGTCAG
This sequence comes from Hydrogenophaga aromaticivorans, assembly GCF_013387465.1. Lineage (GTDB taxonomy): Bacteria > Pseudomonadota > Gammaproteobacteria > Burkholderiales > Burkholderiaceae_C > Hydrogenophaga > Hydrogenophaga aromaticivorans. The sequence goes on from NZ_VYGV01000026.1 coordinate 69,931, forward strand.
GCTTCCAGTGAAGCCATGGCCGACGGCGACCATTCGAGCGCGTGGTGGTCAAAGCCCGCGGCCAGGGTGGGCTTGACCACCTCGAAATAGGGCGACACGTCAAAATCGCGCGGCGTGAACAGGCTGTGGTGGCGCACGTGCAGTACCTGGCGCACGCAGTCGTCGCAGCTCGGGTCGTCGGTCGCGGTCTCTTCGACGATGGGCAGGATGGGGTAGAGCACCGTCTCGAAGGCCTGCGCGATCAGGGTGGAGCAGATCGCGCGCGTGGGGTCACCGCTGCCCACGGCCAGCAGGCGGCGGCGCCAGCGCACCGGCACCGGCGGCGTGGGCAACAGGTAGCGCGCGAGGTCCAGAATGTTCTTGAGGTCGTAACGGTGGCCGATGCGCTGCACCGCGAAACGGCAGACCGCCTGGGCCTCGTCGATCCGCAGGCTGGCGGGCCGGCAGATACGGCAATGCAGCCCCGCGTAGGTGCTCAGCGGCACGGCGCGCACGCCCTCGCGAATGTCCGCCTCCACCACCATCAGCGGGCCACCCGGCTGCAGAGGCCCGACACAGAGCGCCGCGTGCGACCAGGTGGACTGCGTGAGGTACTTGATCGCCGTGCTCACGCGCGTGGTGCCTTCCACCAGCACCACATCGGCAGGGCGCAACGCCGCGGCCAGCAGGCGCTGGTCGGTCGGAAAGCCGATGGACGCCGACCGGCCCGGCTTGGTCAGGTAGCGCGCCAGCGCACGCCCGATGGCTTGTCTGATCATGAGGTCCTCCCGGTGTAAGAATGGCGCAGTTTCGGCGACTCCATCCGAACAACTCCAACAAGGAATGGTCGTGAACATCCGGAAAATCTTGCTGCTGCTGGTGGTGCTTCTGGGCATTGTGGCCTTCTTCGCCTTCGGGCTGGACCGCTACTTCAGCCTCGCGTTCCTCAAGGAGAGCCAGGCCAGTCTCGCGGCGCTGCGGGAACAACAACCGCTGCAGCTCGCCCTGGGCTATTTTCTGGTCTACATCGCGGTCACGGCGCTCTCGCTGCCCGGCGCCACCATCGTCACGCTCGCGGGCGGCGCGATCTTCGGCCTCGGCTGGGGCCTGCTGATCGTGTCGTTTGCGTCCAGCATCGGTGCCACGCTGGCCTTTCTCACCGCGCGCTTCCTGCTGCGCGACAGCGTGCAGGCGCGCTTCGGCCAGCGCCTGGCCGACATGGACAAGGGCATCCAGAAAGACGGTGCGTTCTACCTGTTCACCCTGCGCCTGATCCCGGTCGTTCCGTTCTTCGTGATCAACCTGCTGATGGGCCTGACCCAGATGAAGGCCTGGACGTTTTACTGGGTCAGCCAGCTCGGCATGCTGGCCGGCACCGCCGTGTATGTGAACGCGGGCACGCAGCTGGGCCAGCTGGAATCGCTGCAGGGCATCCTGAGCCCCGGCCTGCTGGGCAGCTTCGTGCTGCTGGGCCTGTTTCCCCTGATCGCGCGCAAGGTGGTCGAGGCGGTGCAGAAGCGCAAGGTGTATGCGAAGTGGGCCAGCGTGCGGCCGGCGACGTTCAACCGCAACCTGATCGTGATCGGCGCGGGCGCGGGTGGCCTGGTCTCGGCCTACATCGCCGCCGCCGTCAAGGCCAAGGTGACGCTGATCGAGGCGCACAAGATGGGCGGCGACTGCCTGAACTACGGTTGCGTGCCGAGCAAGGCCCTGATCAAGAGCGCCAAGCTCGCGCACCAGATGCGCCACGGATCAAACTACGGCCTGAGCGACACCACGCCCACGTTCAGCTTCAAGGCCGTGATGCAGCGCATCCACGGCGTGATTGCCGCCATCGAGCCGCACGACAGCGTGGCGCGCTACACCGGCCTGGGTGTGGAGGTGCTGCAGGGCTACGCCAGGCTGGTGAACCCGTGGACGGTGGAGGTTGCGCTCAACGGCGGTGGCACCCAGCGCCTCACCGCGCGCAGCATCGTCATCGCCGCCGGCGCCCGGCCTTTTGTGCCACCGCTGCCCGGGCTTGACGAAGTCGGCTACGTGACCAGTGACACGATGTGGGACGCGTTCGCCAAGCTCGACGAAGTGCCGAAGCGCCTGGTGGTGCTGGGCGGCGGCCCCATCGGCTGCGAACTGGCGCAGGCCTTTGCGCGTCTGGGCGCGCAGGTGACGCAGGTGGAGATGGCGCCGCGCATCATGCTGCGCGAAGACGCCGAAGTGAGCGCGCTCGCCCAGGCTGCGCTGGCCGCCGATGGTGTGGCGGTGCTGACCGGCCACAAGGCGCTGCGCTGCGAGCAGGTGGACGGCGAGAAGATCCTGGTGGTGGAGCACGAAGGCGCGGAAAAGCGCATCCCCTTCGACCAGCTCATCTGCGCCGTGGGCCGCGTGGCGCGGCTGCAGGGCTACGGGCTGGAAGAGCTGGGCATCCCGACGAACAAGACCGTGGAGACCAACGAATACCTGCAGACCCTCTACCCCAACATCTACGCCGCGGGCGATGTGGCCGGGCCCTACCAGTTCACCCACGTGGCGGCCCACCAGGCCTGGTACGCGGCGGTCAACGCGCTGTTCGGCGACTTCAAAAAATTCAAGGCCGACTACTCGGTGATCCCCTGGGCGACCTTCATCGACCCCGAGGTGGCGCGCGTGGGCCTGAACGAGCAGGACGCGAAGGAAAAGAACATCCCCTACGAAGTCACGAAGTACGGCATCGACGACCTGGACCGCGCCATCGCCGACAGCGAGGCGCATGGTTTCGTGAAGGTGCTCACCGTGCCGGGCAAGGACACCATCCTGGGTGTGACCCTCGTCGGCACGCACGCGGGCGACCTGCTGGCCGAATACGTGCTGGCCATGAAACACGGCCTGGGCCTGAACAAGATCCTCGGCACCATCCACACCTATCCCACGCTGGCCGAGGCCAACAAGTACGCGGCCGGTGAATGGAAGCGCGCGCATGCGCCGCAGCAACTGCTGGCCTGGGTGGCGAAGTTCCACGCCTGGCGCCGGGGTTGAACCTCGGGGGCTGAAACGGAGTCCATACCTCATGCACCACCGCCGTCACTTCATCACCCTGCTCGCCGCCGCAGCCATCGCCCCGCTGAGCGCCCACGCCCAGACCACCTTCGACCACAACCACACCGCCTGGGACGCGCTGCTGAAAAAACATGTGCGCTGGCTGTCCGACGGCAAACAGTCGCGCGCGAATTACAAAGGCTTTGCCGCCGACCGCGCCGCACTCAAGGCCGTGCTCGACAGCCTGAGTGCCGTGCCCAAGGCCACCTTCGACAGCTGGAGCCGGCCGCAGCAGATGGCCTTTCTGATCAACGCCTACAACGCTTTCACGGTTGAGCTGATCCTCACCAGATACCCCGACCTCAAGTCCATCAAGGAGCTGGGCTCGTTCGTGCAGTCCCCCTGGAAGAAGAAGTTCTTCACGCTGCTGGGCGAACAGCGCCACCTCGACTGGATCGAGCACGAGCAGCTGCGCCCGCGCTACAACGAGCCGCGCGTGCACGCTGCCGTCAACTGCGCCAGCATCGGCTGCCCGGCCCTGCGCGACGAGGCCTTCACCGCCACCCGGCTCGAAGCCCAGCTCGAAGACGGCATGCGCCGCTTCATGGGCGACCGCACACGCAACCGGGTCAAGGGTGACAAAGTCGAAGCCAGCAGCATCTTCAAATGGTTCAGCGAAGACTTTGAGCAAGGCCACGGCGGCTTCAAACAGGTGGAAGACGTGTTTGCGAAATACGCCGAACAGCTGAGCGACCAGCCCGCCGAGCAGGCCGCACTGAAAGCGAAGACGCTGGGCGTGAACCACCTCGACTACGACTGGTCGCTCAACGACGCGGGGCGCTGAGCGGTGGACCGGGTGACCGCGGCCGGTCGTCCGTCAGTCGCCGGGGCGCGTCTCCTGCACATCGGCCAGCTGGTTCATGGTTTTCAGGATCACATCGGGCGCGTAGCGGATGTTCATGAACTCGCTCATGCTCAGGGAAGGCCAGGCCAGCGCGATGCGGTAGCGCCCCGGCAGCGAGTAGACCTTGTTGTCGACGATGAAGATCTCGTAGGGCAAAGCGGCCATGTGCTCCTGCCCCGCCGCCCCGAGCTTGCCGACCCACCAGCCCTCGCCGCGCGCCGCATCGTTCATCGCCACGCCGAACACCGCCAGCTTGCGGTCGGCCATGACCACCTCATACACCTTGGCGGTGGTGCCCACGCCGTTGGCCAGGCCCTTGCGCACCATCTGCAGGGCTTCGTCGAAGCTGCCGAATGCGCGCAGCTCGGCGCGGAAGGAATCAAACCGCTCCATGGACGTCATGTACTGGTAGTTCGCCAGCCGATCGGCCGGCACGTCACCACCGAAGCTGGCGCCCGTCCCCAGCGCCTTCGTCAGCCGCGCCTGCACCGAGCGGGCCGCTGCCTCGGCCTGCGGATACGCCTGACGCAGGTAGGCCCGGTACCAGTACTCCGGCGTCGTGTACGACACGCGGCCGTCGCGCTGCACGCCGACCCGGATCGCCGCCGCCACAATGCCGCTGCCGCCCGACGCGCGGATGGCCTGCAGCATGGCACTGTCGGTCACCAGCACCACGCCGCCCGCCTGCAGCCCCTTGGGCAGGTGGCGCCCCAGCAGGGTGAAACCCTCGGCCTGCAACTTTTTCTCTACAGCCCCCATCTGCGCCTGCAGTTCGCCCGCCGGCAGCGGCGCACCACTCGTGTAGGGTGACAAGGCCTGACAGGTCGAGACCACCATGAACAGCCATCCAGCCAGCAGCAGTTTTTTCATCTTCCAGGTCTCCTCCAGGGTTGACCCGAACCATAGCGCCGCTGCGGCAACGCCGCATCAGGGCTATTCCCATGCCGGTTGGGGTATTTGGGCTGTTCGCGGGCTCGTCGCCCTGACGCTGGCGGCGGTCGGCATGGCGCAGGCCGCGCCGACCCTGCCGCCGTTGCTGCTGGGCGAAGGCGCACTCAACCCGGCCTGGCGCTTCGTGGGCTTCCCCAAGAAACACGCCGACCTGCCCGCGACCCGCTTCGAGGCCGGCCGCGTGGACGGTCAGGCGGCGCTGAAGGTGGTCACCGCCTCGTCTTACGGCACGCTGGTGTTTGACGCGCCCGACACCGCGCCCACCCACCTGCAGTGGCGCTGGCGACTCGACCAGCCGCTCACCGGCGGCACGGCGCCGCCCAACCTGCTCACCAAGGCCGGCGACGACGCCGCGCTGAAGGTCTGCGTGATGTTTGACCACCCGTTGAGCCGTGTGCCCTTTGTCGAGCGCACGGTGCTGCGCTTGGCGCGCAGCATCAGCGGCGAGGCCCTGCCCGCGGCCACGCTCTGCTACGTGTGGGACAGCGGGCACCCCGCGCCGCTGCAGGGCGCCAACCCCTACACCCGGCGCGTGCGCTTCATCAGCCTGCAGGGCCAGGGCGCACCGCTGGACCAGTGGGTGAACGAAAGCCGCAACATGGCGCAGGACTTTGCAGAACTCTTTGGCGACGAGCTGCCCGCTGGCGCGGAAGTCCCCCGCGTGAGCACCGTGCTGATCGGCGCCGACAGCGACAACACCGCCAGCCGCAGCGTGGGCTGGGTAGCCGATTTGCGCTGGGCCAACGAACCACCCTGAAACAACCCGTAACATCGGGGCCCATGCACCACGGCATCGAAAAACTCCTGCTGCTCGGCGCCGGTCATGCCCACGTGCAGGTGCTGGCCCAACTGGCCCGGCAACGCCCCGCCGACCTGGACGTGACCGTGCTCACGCCCTACCCCTACCAGACCTGCAGCGCCATGGTGCCCGGCCTCGTCGCCGGCCGCTATAGCGAGGCCGACTGCCAGATCCCGCTCGACCCGCTGATCAGGGCCGCGGGCGCGAAATGGCTGCAGGGCCGCTGCACCGGCCTCGACGCCGCCGCGCAGACCGTGATGGCCGCGTCCACCGGAAAAAACAAGGAGCTGCCGCCCGAGCTGCGCTACGACCTGCTGTCCATCGACACCGGCGCCGTGATCGACCGCAGCCGGCTGGAGGCCGAGATGCCCGGCGCCAGCGAACGCGCGCTCATCGTGCGCCCGACCGAAGTCTTTGCCAGCCTGTGGCCGCGCGTGCTCGACATGGCCCGAGAAAAGCCCCTGTCCATCGCCGTGATCGGCGCCGGGGCCGCCGGCCTGGAGCTGCTGTTCGCCGCCGAGCAGCGCCTGCGCGAAGCGGGCTTTCAGGCCACGCAGTTCACGCTGCTGACCGGTGACGCCGACATCGCGGCCCACTACCCCGCGGGCGTGCGCCGCCGGGTGCTGCGGCGGCTCAAGCAGCGCGGCATCACCGTGCTGCGCGAAACCTGCACCGGCATCGGCCCGCAAGGCCTGCAACTCGGCAGCGGCGCCACGCTGCTGTGCGACGTGCCCCTGCTCGCCATCGGTGCACACGCACCCGCCTGGCTGCAAGGCAGCGGGCTGGCCCTGTCCGACACCGGGCAGGTGCTGGTCAACGCCTTCCAGCAGAGCCCCAGCCACGCCAACGTGTTCGCCGCCGGCGACGTGTGCACCCGCGCCGACCGGCCTCACGCCCAGAGCGGCGTCTACGCCGTGCGCGCCGGACCGCCGCTGGCGGCCAACCTGCTCGCCGCCCACGAGGGCCAGTCGCTGAAAGCCCACCACCCGCCAGCCAACACGCTCAACCTGCTGTCCTGCGGCGCCGGTCACGCCATCGCCACCTGGGGCCCGCTGCACGCCGAAGGCGCCTGGGCCTGGCGCTGGAAAGACCGCATCGACCGCGCCTTCATGGCCAGGTACACCCCGCCCGCCACGGCCCCGCGCGCCGACCATGCCCAGCCCCAGCCCCGCTGAGCCCAACCCGGCCGACCGCAGCGCCTGGGCGGTCTTCCTGATCTTCCTGCGCCTGGGCCTCACGTCCTTTGGCGGCCCGGTCGCCCACCTCGGCTACTTCCGCAGTGAATTCGTCGAACGCCGCCGCTGGCTCAGCGAAGCGGCCTACGCCGACCTTGTGGCCCTGTGCCAGTTCCTGCCCGGCCCGGCCAGCAGCCAGGTCGGTCTGGCGCTGGGCCTGGCGCGCGCGGGTTACGCGGGCGCCTTCGCCGCCTGGGCCGGCTTCACCCTGCCCTCGGCCATCGCGCTCATCGCACTCGCCCTGGGCCTCACCCAGGCCGGCGACGCCCTGCAGAGCGGTGCCGGCGCGGGCCTGCTGCACGGCCTGAAGGTGGTGGCTGTGGCCGTGGTCGCGCAAGCGGTCTGGGGCATGGCGCGCAGCCTCTGCCCCGACGCGTCCCGCCGCGCGCTGATGCTCGCCACCGCCACCCTGCTGCTGGCCTGGCCCGGCACCAGCACGCAGTTGCTCGCCATCGCGCTCGCCGGTGTGCTGGGCCTGCTGCTCATGCGCCCCGCGGCCGACGCGCCGCACGAACCCATGAGCGTGCCCGTGAGCCGCACAGCGGGCGCGGCCTGGCTCGCGCTGTTCTTCGCGCTGCTGCTGAGCCTGCCCCTGCTGCTGCAGGCCATGCCCTCGCAGGCGCTCGCGCTGGTCGATGCCTTCTACCGCGCGGGTGCGCTCGTGTTCGGCGGCGGCCACGTCGTGCTGCCGCTGCTGCAGGCCAGCGTGGTGCCACCCGGCTGGGTCAGCGCCGACGCCTTCCTCGCCGGCTACGGCGCCGCGCAGGCCGTGCCCGGCCCGCTGTTCACCTTCGCCGCCTTCCTCGGCGCGGCCATGCAGACCTCGCCCACCGCCTGAGCCGGCGGCGCGCTCGTGCCAGCCGCCGTCTCCGCGCCCGCCTTCCTGCTCATCGTCGGCGCCCTGCCGTTCTGGGAAAGCCTGCGCGCCCAGCCCCGCGTGCGCGCCGCGCTCATGGGCATCAACGCCGCCGTGGTCGGCCTGCTGCTCGCTGCGCTGTGGAACCCGGTGATCACGAGCGGGATTCGCGGGGTGGGCGATGGGCTGCTGGCCGGTGTGGCGCTGGTGGCGCTGATGAAATGGAAATGGCCACCCTGGGTGGTGGTGGCGGGGTGTGCGGGGGTGGGGTGGGTGATGGGGGCTGTCGGGGTCTAGTTCACGAACTCACCGTCTGCAAGCAAAACTCAGCCCCCGCGAAATTCATTTGAAATCCATGTGTTGCATATGAATGAACAATCTGCCCTGCCAGACTTGGTAACGATGCAAGTCCCTCCGGAGTTACAGCCGCAACTTCGCCTGTACCGCCGCCTTTACCTGGCACGTATTGACCTAGAAGAGGCTCGTGCAACCGTGGATGATCTGCTTTCAAGAAGAATTGCGCTTCCGAGAAGAAAATTACCAAGCCCACTACTGCTCGCGATGACTACTGCTTTGGTCGTAGCGTACGCGCGACCTTTCGTCCACTCGCGCGGGCACTCTGTCGTCGCTGATAAGTCGGTACCTGGTGCACTGCTTCGAGGTCTCACGTCAAAGGAACGTGAACTGCATGAATACCTGGTGAACTTGCGGAACAAAGAAGTTGCGCATTCAGATGCCGATGCATTGGAGATGTCTTTAAAACTCTACGCAGACGGCGACGGTGCCATTTTTCGCAATACACGATCACCGTTTCCACGCTCTGCTCTGACGGCAATCCTCCAAGTGATTGCAAAACTCGACAAAGCGTTGGATCAGAAATGCCAAGATCTCAGGCAAGAGCTCCCACTTGAGGTATGGATTTGAAACGCTCACCGTAAATCCCTAAACGTTCGATTGAAGCAACTGAAAATTCCATGAAACTCGGCTACACCATCATCTACGTCCCCGACGTCACCGCCTCGCTGGCCTTCTTCGAACTGGCCTTCGACTTGAGACGCAAGTTCCTGCACGAAAGCGGCACCTACGGCGAACTCGACACCGGCGAGACCACGCTGTCGTTCGCCGCGCACGCGCTGGGTGACATGAACTTTGCCGGCGGGCATGTGCACGCGGACACGTCCACACAGCCGCTGGGCTTCGAGATCGCGCTGGTCACGGACGACGTGCCGGCCGCGCACGCCAAGGCCATCGCGGCCGGCGCCCGCGAGATGGCGGCGCCTTTGCAGAAACCCTGGGGGCAGGTCGTGTCTTATGTGCGTTGTCCGGACGGCACCCTGGTGGAGCTGTGCACGCCGATAGCCGCCTGAAAAAAAATGTCCGAGGTCTGAGCCCCGCGAAGCGATTCGCGGGGCTTTTTCATGTCGCTACCCCGTTGCGCAGTGCTGTGGTGATCCGCAGGATTTGGCAATGGACGCGCCGTTCATTACAAAAAGCCACATTTGAAACGTTCAGAATCTACCGACTCATGGGTGCTGGTCGATCGGTCTATGCCCCTCCACTTTTGGGAACAGCGCGCCGAAAGGCCTTGAATAGAAAGTGGTTTTATAAGACAAAGTGCGTCATATACACCGCTTTGAGTACGTGTTTATAGGTACATGAGGCTCGGTATTGATACCCAAGACGGCTGTCGTGACACTGATCCCCATCGCGGCAACATGGAAACCAGTGTGAGTGCCGCGACCCTCCTGGCGGGCCAGCCAGGTCACCAAGGGGAGTCACATGAAACCACTCACAGACAACCATCTTCGCCCGTCCCGCCGCAACGCTTCCGGCGTCCGGGTTCTCGAACCGGGGGACGGGCTTGAACAGGCCGAACGACGGGCCTTCCTGCAGGCGCTGAGAAGCCACGGCATCACCCTGTCGGCGACTTGTTTGCTGACCGGGACAGGCGCTTTCTCGGCCGACGCCGCAACGCCGACCGGACCGACCAGCGAACGCCCGACGCCAACCCTGGCCGTCGGCCATATCGTGCGCGACTTTGCCGATGCCTATGTCGAACTCATCCGCCTGCTGCGCGAAGCTTCCGAAGTCGAACACGCCCTGATGGCCCAGTACCTGTACGGCGCGTTTTCACTCAAGCCCGCCTACGCCTCGATCGCCGGCTATGGCAGCCCGAATTCGAACGACCTGCTCGGCGTGGCCATCCAGGAGATGCAGCATCTTGGCCAGGTCAATGCGCTGCTGATGGCGCTGGACGCCTCGCCGCACCTGATCCGCCAGGATTTCCCCTACCAGCCGGACATCTACCCCTTCGAATTCAATCTCGAACCGCTCACCCAGGTCTCCCTGGCCAAGTACGTCTATACCGAGGCACCGGTGAATGGGCTGAAGCGCAGCAAGGTCTCGAGCCCGCGCGATCACCAGTTCCTCGATCAGCTGGATCGCGTCCTCGGTGGCAGCACCCGGCCCAACCACGTCGGCAGCCTGTACGACAGGATCATCCAGACCCTGCAGGAATACATCAGCACCACCCCCAAGCGCGCGGAGGAAATGAAACCGTGGCTCGCCAAGCTCGAAGAGATCAAGCGCGAAGGCGAAGACAACCATTTCCTGTTTTTCAAGAGCCTCTTTCTCGGTACGCACGAGGGGTTCAAGGGACACCAGAACATCTGGTCGCTGGCACCGAACGACCCGGCCTACCCGAGCCTGCCGCTGGCGATCAACCCGAGCGCCTTCGTCGGCCACCCCAACCAGATCAAGGATCCGCTCGCCCTCAGTCTGGCCTGGCTCGGCAACCTGCATTACTGGACCATCCTGTTGCTCACCGACGCGGCCTATTCGGACGCCGACCACACCTACATCGACCTCGCCAAGCAGCAGATGATGGGCCCCTTCCTGTCGCTGGCGCGCCACCTGCCAACGCTTGGCGTCGGCATGCCCTGCGAACCGCTGAGCACCGGTTATGCCCCTTGCCGAACCACGGCGGCCCGCCTGCGCTTCGTTTCCAGCATGGTCGGCGAGTCCAACCAGCTGGCGCAGCAGCTCAAGGACCGTTTGCCGGCCGATTACCCGCTCGCCGTCGGCGAGGCCATGATGAGCACCCTGACCGAGAAGCGGGCGCAATACGCTTGAATCCGTGTCCGGCGACGGAAGGGTGTTTCAATCGCTCGCGGTTGCCGCCTCAAGGCTTGGCCAGGTGCCAGACCCCGCCGCGGAAGCCGTCACCCGAGCGGTCCCCCGGCTTCTTGTCGTTCGCCCACCGGTACAGCGGCCGGCCTTTGTAGGCCCACTGCTGCTGGCCGTCTTCGCGAACGATCAGCGAATAGTCACCGGCCGCCTGGGCGCCTTCCTTGGCCAGCATGGGGGGCCAGCTCAGGATGCAGACACCCGTGCACACGCTTTTTCCCGGTGTGGTCAGGTCGTTGTCCCACCAGTAGAGGCTCATGCCCTTTTCGTCGGTGATGACGCCCTCGGTGGTCTGGGGCTGGGCCCCGGCGACCGACACCCACGCCACCAGGGCCAAGGCGGAGAGGGCTTTCAAAGAAGAAGGGAATGTGCTCATGTCTGTGTCTCCTGGGTCAAATGACCACTTGCACTGTAGGAGTGGCAGACCAGGCGCCATTGAGCAGAATCAAGAAACGGCCGTTCCTGCGCTCTGGCGTCGTGTGGCGCTTGGCAGGCGCGCCCTGCAGAGGGTCCCATCAGGCCCACCCGATCCTGCTGCGTTGCGCTGCAAAATGCCCTCATGAAATCCGGTAACACCTCCGTCTGTGCCTCTGACGCACCGGCGCCGCAGCACGCGCCCCGGTGGCCGGCCGAGGCCTGGCGTCTGGGCGTGATCTCGGGCGCGGCCGTCGCCGCCCTGTGCTTCGTCTATCTGGTGGTGCTGGTCATTGGCCTGGCCACGCTGCCCTCGCCCGATCACCCGGTGCAGCAGCCCTGGTTTGCGCTGCTGGAGCTGCTGATCCTGCTCATCGCGCCCGCGATGGTGGCGCTCGCGGTGGCCATCTGTTGCTCTGCGTCGCCCGGGCGTTTGCCGCTGGCGCTGGTCGGACTGGTGTTCTTCGCCATGTGTGCGCTCACCACCAGCGCGGTGCACTTCGTCATCCTCCTGCTGGGCGGGCACGCGGCGTTCGCTGGCGAGCCCTGGTCCACCCTGGTTTTTTCGTTCCGCTGGCCGTCGCTGGTGTATGCGCTCGACATCCTCGCCTGGGATGTCTTCTTTCCCCTGGGCGCCCTCTTCCTCGCGCCCGCCGTGCAGGGCACGGGGCTGGCCAGAGGCGTGCGCGTACTGCTGGTGATCAGCGCCGTGCTGGCGCTGGCGGGCCTGGCGGGTGTGGCGCTGGGCGACATGCAGGTGCGCCTGATCGGCGTTGTCGGTTATGCGCTGTGTTTCCCGGTTGCGGCTGCGATGCTGGCGCTGCGGTTCCACCGGGAAGGCCGCGAGGTCGCGGGCTGAGACATTGGCGCCGGTTTGGCCGATCATTGCCGCGGGCATTCTGCTCACCACCCCATCCGAAACGCACCAGGAGGACACCGTGCAAACCGTCACCATGCCTTTGCAGCTCGCGCCGACCAGCCTGACCCAGCCCATCTTGCCCAACTGGTCGTTTCACCTGTTCAACGTGAACCTCGGCTCGTCGTCGAACCCGGCGGTGGAACAGGCCGCGCTGGACAAGGTGGGCAGCTATGGCCGGCAGATCGGCCACCTGGCCGAGGCGCTGGAGCTGATCGTGAAGAAGGCGAAGCTGCTGGAGAACCAGGACCTCACGCAGGACGAGAAGGACGTGCTGCAGGTGTTCCTGGGCGACGTCTCGGTGATCCGGCAGATCAAGGCGTCGCAGCCGTTCAGCTGAGCACGCGCCAGCCCAGCCCGGGTGTGACCGCCCGCGCTTCGCCCTCGCCCAGAACCACCGGTTGCAGCAGCCCCGTTTCAACCGCTTCCCGCGTGAACTCGCGCAGCGTGCGCACCTTCGCACAGGGCACGCCCACGGCGTTGAGGCGCTGCTCCAGGTCGACGGCGGACCGGTCCGCCAGGCGCGCGGCCAGGGTGTCGCGGAAGGCCTTGGGGTCGCGTGCCCGCGCAAAGCGGGCGCCGGCCTCGGCGTCCTCCGGCTCCAGCATCGGCGCCACCTCGGCGGGCGGAATCTCCAGCACGGCCAGCAGCCGCGCGACGTGCGCGGGTGTGTTGGCGCCGATGGCGAGCCAGCCGTCGCGGCAGGCAAAGGTGTCGGCGGCGGGGCTGCCCGAGTAGCCCTTGTTGCCCACGCGCGCGATGTCGTGGTCCAGCGTCATCGCGTCGCAGGCGAAGGGGTACATGAGCTGCAGCGCGCTGGCCCACATGCTCACGTCCAGGAAGCTGCCCACGCCGGTGTGCTCGCGCTCACGCAGCGCGGCCACAATGGCCAGCGCACCGATGACGCCGGTGGCGGCATCAACGACGGGGAAGCCGACCTTGACCGGTGGATCCCCTTCCTGCCCCGCCAGCATGGTCATGCCGGTCAGGGCCTGGATGACGTGGTCGTAGGCGCCGCGCCCGGTGCGCTGCGGATCGGCGTAGCCATAACCCGAGATCGCGCAGTAGACGATGCCCGGATTGAGGGCCTTGAGGTCGTCGTAGCCCAGGCCGTGACGCTGCAGCACCCCGGGGCGGTAGTTGTCGACCAGCACGTCGGCCTCGCGTGCATAAGCCAGCAACGCGGCCCGGCCTTCGTCGCTGCCCATATCGATTTCGCGGGTGATCTTGCCGGCGTTGAGCGCCGTGAAGGCGCTGGCGCCCGAGGCCGAACGTCGCATGACGTCGCCTCCCCCGGGCTTCTCCACCTTGATCACCTCGGCGCCCATCTGCGCGAGATGGAAGGTGGCAAAGGGCCCGGCGATCACATGGCTGAAGTCCAGCACGCGCACGCCGCGCAGCGCCTGCGGCGGAAGGGAGAAGCCCGGCGGCATCAGTTGCTCACCCCCAGGCGCGCGGCCTTGACCAGCTGGTTGAATTTCAAGGTCTCGCTCTCGATGAAGCTTCTGAACTCTTCCGGTGAGCGGCTGAGCGCGACGATGGAGCCAGCGGCCTCGGCATCGGCGCGCAGGACCGGGTCTTCGTAGGTTTTGGTGACCGCCTTGAACAGCAGGTCCACCACCTGCGGTGGCGTGCCGGCCGGCGCCCAGAGGCCGAACCAGGCGTCGAGCGCGAGGTCGGGCGTCTTGAACACCTCCACCAGCGTCGGCACGTTCGGGAATCCGGCCATGCGCTGGGCGCTGGTCACGGCCAGTGCGCGCACCTTGCCGGCCTGCACATGCGGGATCGCGGTCGAGGCGATCGGAAACGCGAAGTGCGTGGTGTTGGAGAGGATGGACGGCACGATCTCCACCGAGCCCTTGTAGGGCACGTGCACCGCGTCGATCTGCGCCTGCAGCACCATGGCAGCGCCCGCCAGATGGGCCGCGCTGCCGATGCCGCCCGACGCGTAATTGAACTTGCCGGGTTTTTTGCGGGCCTCGGCCACCAGGTCTTCGACGGTTTTGAAGGGCGAGTCGGCGTGGACCACCAGCATGGACGGTGAGAAGGCGGTGCGGGTGACGAAGCTGAAGTCTTTGAGCGGGTCGAACTTCACACCGGGCTGCATGGCCTTCTGCGTGATGTGCGACGAGGCGCCCATGAGGATGCTGTAGCCGTCGGGCGGCATGCGCGCGACGTTCTGCGCGGCCAGGATGCCGCCCGCCCCCACGACGTTCTCGACCACCACGCCGCCCTTGCCCAGCACCTCGCCCAGCTTGACGGCCATCTTGCGCGCCAGCAGGTCCGGGCCCCCGCCGGCCGCGAAGGGCACGATGATCTTGATGGGCCGGTTGGGGAAGTCGCTGGCCTGCGCGAAGCCCGTCAGCGGGAGGCCCAGCAGGGCGCCGGCCGTGGCGAGCGATTGGCGGTGGAACTGGCGTCGGGTGGTCATGGCTTGTCTCCTGTTGTGTTTGAACGCATGGTAGGCAGCGCGTACCATTCCTTCAATTGAAATAACGTACTCACAAATTAACCCATGGTTAACAAAGAACCCTCCCCGAACAAGGCCCCGTCCGTGGCCCGGCGCTTGCGCCTGCCCCAGCTGCAGATGGTTCGCATGGCCGGGGACGGCGCCAATTTCCGCGAGATGGCGCAGGCCTTGCACGTGACGCAACCAGCCATCACCAAGATGGCGCAGGAGCTGGAGCGGACCCTCGGCGCCGAGGTGTTCGACCGCAGCGCCTCGGGCCGGCGGCTCACCGCCATCGGTCTGGCGGTGCTGCCCCATGCACAGCGTTCGCTGGCGGCGCTCGGACAGCTGGAGGAAGAGCTGCCGCGTTACCGGGACGGCGGCCAGCCCGCGCTGCGCATCGGCTCGCCTTCGTTCACGGCCGCGGTGCTGCTGGCGCGACCGGTGGCGCGCTGGCTGCAGCAGACACCCGGCGCCCGGGTGCAAATGAGCGACGGGGTCAGCGTCCAGCTGCTGGCGGCCCTGCAGGCGGGCGACCTGGACTGCGTCATCGGCAGCTTCGACGAGGGATCATCGAGCGACGTCGACCTCGCGCAACTGCACTTCGAAGGGCTCTACGACGATCACGTCACCTTCGTCGTGCACCCGGACACGCCGGGGCGAACCCGGCTCAACAAGCTGGGGCAGCTGCTGGACCTGCCCTGGGTGATTCCGCCTCGCGACTCACAGGTCTGGAAGGTGTTGCGGCAGGCGTTCACGGCCGCCGGCCTCGCCCTGCCCTCGGGGGTGCTCGAAACCAGCTCGGTGCAGGCCATCGGCGCCATCCTGAGCGAGGCGCCGGGCACCGTCGGCGCCATGCGCGTGGACGCCGGGCGCTACCTCGTGCGCCACGACGGTCTGGAGATGCTGCCGATCACACCGGTCATCAAGCTGCCCCAGATCGGCATCCTGCGGCTGCACTCGGCCCAGCCGTCGGTCGCGCTGGACAGCCTGCTCACGCTGGTGCGCGCCGAGGTCTCGACCCTGATCGCTCAGCGGCCGCGCCGAGCGCGGGCGGCGACCGCTGTGAAGTGAACCGGTTGAAGTGAAGGGTGAACGGCTTCATTTGCCGCGCAGGCCCTCCTGCTCCATGAGCAGGTAGGTGTTGTAGGCGTTCATGCGGTTCGCAAACTGGAACATGGGCATGTTTTCCCAGGCACTCCAGTTGGTGCTGGCGTAGGCCTCTTCAAACGGCACCATCTCTTCCGACGCCTTGCCCATGGTGCTGCGCAGGTAGCCGAGGTAGTCGCGGATGACGCCGATGTCCTTGCGCGGATCGGTGGACGCCGCGCCGTGACCGGGCACCACGGCCAGCGCGTCGAAGGCGAGCAGGCGGCTGAGCGCGCTGATCCACTGGTCGCTGTTGGCCTTGCCCACAAAAGGCAGGCGCCCGCTGAAGATGAGATCGCCCGCAAACAGCACGCGCTCACCGGGCACGTAGATCGCCAGGTCTTCCGGCGTGTGCGACGGCCCCACCTGCTCGATCACGAAGCGCGCGCCGGCCAGCTCCAGCGTGGTGGAACCGTCCAGCCAGCGGTCGGCGGGCACGAGCCGGGTCTGGGCATTCACCCAGGGCGCCAGCTCGGTGCGCGAGGCCTCCAGCCGCTGCTGGGCCGTCTCCGAATGGAGGTACTCCCGTGCGGCGCTGTGGGCAATGATCTGCGCGCCCTGGGCCTTGAAGGCCTGCAGGCCGTAGATGTGGTCGGCGTGGTAATGGGTCACCAGCACGTGTGTGACCGGTTTCGGGGTGACTTCGGCGATCTTGTTCAGCAGGCGTTGCGCCAGCGCGGGCGAGCCCAGTGCGTCGATCACCACCACACCCTGCGGCGCCACCACGAAGGCGGCGTTGCTGATGAAGTTCTGGTTGGCGGGCGTGCCCAGCGCGGCCAGCCCTTGCACGTAGTAGGTGTTGGGGCCGACCTTCTGGAGCGTCATGTCGGACGCTGACTGTGCGCCCACCGCTGAAGCCGTCAACAGCAGCAGCGCCGAAGCGCCCCGGGCCAAGGAGCGTGAGAGCCGCCGCACCGCGGCCAACAACGGGTTCAACATGATCGGCTCCTTGGGTGTTTCAGCAGACGCTCAGCCTCTCAGTGCTTGGCCGGCGCGGTGGCTTTGGCGGCGGCGTCGAAGCCGCCCTTGGCCTTCCATTCTTCCATGCCGCCTTGCAGGATGCGCAGGTTGTCCCAGCCTGCCACGCGCATGGCGAAACCGGCCTGTGCCGAAAGCGAACCGGTGTTGCAGTAGATCAGCACGGGTTTGTCTTTGGGGATGGTGTTGCGCTTGGCCAGCACCTGGCGCCAGTCCATGTTGATGGCGCCGGGGATGTGGCCCTTGGCGAACTGGCCGGCGTCGCGCGCGTCGATGACCAGCATCTTCTTCCACTCGTCGGCCGGGATCTGCTCGGCAAAGATCACGCCACCGCCATAGTCCACGAATTCGAGGTACGCCTCCATCTCGTCGACGGCGATGGCCTTGTTGTCGGCGTGGGCAGCGGGGGTCAGCAGCAGGGTGCTGGCGGTGAGGGCGGCAAGCGCCAGGCGGGACAGTTTCATGGGGTTTCCAGCGGGGTGGTTATGGATAAAGTTGTTTATCAGCATTGACTGATATTTTCTCAGCAGAGCGGGGGTTGCGGACAGGTGTTTCCCCTCCCCTGCGCAGGTAGACGCTCAGTGGCTGGCTCCGGCGTCGGGTTCGGCGAAGGGTCGGCGGTTGATCGCGTAGTCGGTGATCTGGCCCTTGAAGGGCAGCGTCAGCATGCCCCCCAGGTGGGCCACTTCGTGCGGGTCGGTGTGGCCGTGGATGCCGATGATCATGCCGAGCTGGCCGGCGCGCGGCTGCTCGCGGTAGGTGCCGAACAGGCGGTCCCACAAGGTGAGGTTGAAGCCGAAGTTGGAGTTGCTTTCGTCGTCTTCCACCGAATGGTGCACGCGGTGCATGTCGGGTGTGACGAGGAACCAGCGCAAAGCGCGGTCCAGCGCGGCCGGCAGGCGGATGTTGCCGTGGTTGAACATGGCGCAGGCACTGAGCAAGATTTCAAAGATCACCACCGCCAGCACCGGCGCGCCCAGCAGCGCGATGGTGGCGAACTTGATGCCCATGGACAGCACGATCTCCAGCGGGTGGAAGCGTGTACCGGTGGTGAGGTCGTAATCGAGGTCCGCGTGGTGCACCCGGTGCAGCCGCCAGAGAGCAGGCACGGCGTGCACCATCACGTGCTGCAGCCAGATGACGAAGTCCATCGCCACCACGGCCAGCGGCACGGCGAGCCAGAATGGCACGCTGAAATAGTGCAGCAGTCCCCAGCCCTGTTCGGCGCTGAGCGCGGCCATGCCGACGGCCGCGAGCGGGAAGAACAGCCGCACCAGCGCGGTGTTGATGAGCACGATGGCGAGGTTGCTGCGCCAGCGCAGCGCGCGCGGCAGCAGGCGCACGCGCCGGGGCGACAGCGTTTCCCACAGCGCGACGAGGGCGAACACGCCGACGAACGCGCCGGTGCGGATCATCCATTCGTGCGCCAGCACCCAGGCTTCGAGGTCCATCGCAGAGCCTCAGCTTTCGAGCGGCAAGCCGGCGGCCTGCCACTCGCTCACGCCGTCGGACACCTTGCGGGCGCGGTAACCGCGCGCCCGCAGCAGCGCCACGGCTTCGTCGGACAGCAGGCAGAACGGGCCGCGGCAGTAGGCGACGATGTCCTTGTCGCGCGGCAGCGAGGCCAGGTGCTTTACCACTTCGGCCAGCGGCATGGAGCGCGCGTAGGGCAGGTGCGCCACGGCGTATTCGTCGCTCGGGCGCACGTCGATCACCACCACCTCGCCGCGGCGGGCCTGCTCCATCAGCGCCCGCCGGTCCACCGGTGCCAGCTGGCCCGGGTGGGCGGCCATCTGGTCGAGCGCCAGGCGCAGCTCCAGCAGGTGTTCTTCGGCCACCTCGCGGAGCTTCACGCCCAGGCCCGCCACGTCGGGGCCGGTGAGCCGGTAGTGGATGAACTTGCCCTCGCGCCGGCTGGTGACCAGCCGCGCATCGCGCAGCGCTTTCAGGTGGGCGCTGGCGAGCTTGATGTCGATCGACAGCTCGCCCGCAAGCGCATCCACCGACTTTTCGCCCTGCGCGAGCATTTCCAGCAGTTCCAGCCGCTTGGGGCTGGCCAGGGCTTTGCCGATGCGGGCGACCTGTTCGTACAGCAGGTCTTTGAGTTGGCGGCTTTTCATGCCTTCATTCTAACGATCATTAGACTGATGACCAAAACCCGATGGCTTGTGGGGACATGGGCGTACGGCTGCAGGATGCGGAACGGCCGGTGGCGGCCCTGGCGGCCGGTCAGCAGCCGAGCTGGTCGGCAAGGTGCAGCAGGTCGCGGGCGTGCAGCGTGTTGGCCGGGTCGGGCGACACGTCTTTCGGCTGCCCGGCGCCGAACTCCAGCGGGCGTTCGATGTACGCGGTCATCAGGCCGCAGGCGCGGGCGGCGGCGAGGTCGTCCTGGTGGGCCGCGACCAGCATCACCTCGGCTGGCGCGGCGTCGAAGGTCTGCGCCACGCCGAGGTAGGTGCGCGGGTCGGGCTTGTAGGCGCGGAACACCTCGGCCGAGAGGATGCAATCCCAGGGCAGGCCGGCGCGCTTGGCCATGTCGGTGAGCAGGCCGATGTTGCCGTTGGAGAGCGTGCAGATCAGGTGTTTCGATTTCAGGCGGGTCAGCCCGGCCACGCTGTCGGGCCAGGCATCGAGCCGGTGCCAGATGTGGTTGAGGTGCTGGCGCTGCGCTTCGCCCAGGTGGTCCAGGCCGAAGCGCAGCAGCAGCTCGTCGAGGATCAGCCGGTGCAGTTCGTCGATGCGTGTCCAGCCGAGTTCGCCCGATCGCACGCGCGCCATGGCGGGCTGGTAACCCGCGCGCCAGGCGAGCGCGAAGGCGTTGGCGTCGATCTGCGGATGGCGTTCGCTCACTTCGCGCACGATGCTGCCGTGCCAGTCGACCACGGTGCCGAAGATGTCGAAAGCGAGGATGCGGGGCACGGGGTTCATGGGCGGGCGCCTTTCAGTCGCTCAGAGCCAGCGGCGCACGCGCCGGGTGTAGGCCGTGTAGGTATCGCCAAACAGCGTGGTGAGCACACGTTCCTCTGGCTGGATCTGGAAGCGGGTGATGTAGAGCACGAACACCACCGGCCCGGCAAAGGCCAGCCACGCGCCCAGCCACACGGCCCAGGCCGTGAGGAAACAGACCAGGCCCACGTACATCGGGTTGCGCGTGACGCGGTAGATGCCGCTGGTGACCAGCGCGCTGGCGTTGGCCGGGCGCAGCGGGTTGATGGTGGTGTGCCGGCGCAGGAAGGCGACCAGGCCCGTCACGTCGAAGCCCGCACCGACCACGACCAGGCCCATGGCCAACCACGGGCGCAGGGTATCGGCGCTGTCGAGACGCGGGCCCATGGGGGCGAGCCACCACATCGCCGCGGCGACCAGCAGCGCCACCACCGGCGGCGGTAGCTTGAGCTCCAGCCAGTTCATCAGGCGGGCTGCCGCTTGCTGCTGGCCAGCAGGCCCGCTGCGAGAAGGAACACCACACCGGTCAGCCGGTTGAACTGGCGCGCGCGGTGCGGCTGCTGCAGCCAGCGCTGGGCGCGCGAAGCGGTCAGCGCATAGACCGTGAGCCAGCCCAGTTCGAAGAACACGAAGGTCGCGCCCAGCACCAGGAACTGCGGCAGCTGCGGTGCGGCCGGGTCAAGGAACTGGGGGAACAGCGCACCGAAGAACAGCAGGGCCTTGGGGTTGCTCAGGCCCACCAGAAAGCCCTGCGCCAACAAACGCTGTGTGCCCACAGCAGCGGCACCCCCCGCGACGCGGATGTCCGACGCCGGCGCGAGCAGCGCGCGCACGCCGAGGTAAGCCAGGTACGCAGCGCCGGCCCATTTCAGCGCGCTGAACAACAGCTCCGACGCCGCGAGCAAAGCCCCCAGACCGAGCGCCGACAAGGCCATGAGCCCGACCACCGCCGAGGTGCTGCCCAGCGACGTGATCAGCGCCTTGCGCGGCCCGAGGTTCACCGAGGTGGACACGCACATGAGCACGGCCGGGCCGGGTGTGACGGTGAGGACGAAGACGGCGGCCACGTAGAGCAGCCAGGTGGAGAGGGTCATGAAAAACTCCGAAGAAACCAAGCGAGCGAAAGGCCTGCGAGCGGGGATGTCAGCCCCTCAATGCAATCGCGAAGCGAAACGCTCCAGACGGGGCATCCAGTTGCCCGTGATGTCGGCCGACACCAGCACGCCTTCGGCCCGCGCGATCAGCAGCGCGCGCGGCACGAAGCCGATGTAGCGCGAATCCGCGCTGTTGTCCCGGTTGTCACCCAGCATGAAGTAGTGGCCCGGCGGCACCGTCAGCGGCCCGAAGGTGTGGCGGCTGTTGGCGCCCTGCAGGCTCTGCACCACGCGGCTGTGGCCAGCCACCCGCTCGGTGGCCCGCAAGGCCGGCACCAGCACACCGGGCGCCAGGGCTTCGCTGACCTCGGTGACGTCCGAGTAGTCGGCGGCCAGGCCGTTGATGACCAGCACCCCGGCCCGCATGGCCACCACATCACCCGGCAGCGCCACCAGGCGCTTGATCAGCCGCGTGCCGTCGGTCGGCGAACTGAAGGTGACGATGTCGCCACGCTGCGGTTCACCCAGCCGCGCCAGCGACACATCGGTGAGTGGCATCTTGAGGTCGTAGGCGAGACGGTTCACCAGCACCACGTCGCCTTCCAGGATGGTCGGTCGCATGGAGCCTGAGGGCACGGGGTTCCAGTCGGCGATGGCGGTGCGGAAGACGCCAAAACACAGCAGCAGCACCAGAAAACCGCGGTTGTCACGCAGCCATTTCTTCATGTTCATGGGTTCCTCCTGAAACCGTTGATTCAGAGGCTGGGAGGGAATTGGGCGTGGCCGAAAGGGCGTCCCAAAGCGCTGCCGGCAAGGCGCAAAGCACAGCCGTAGCTCGGGCTACGGCGCGCATTTGCAACGCCGCTGGCGGTGGTTTGGGGCGTCAAGGCGGGCATGACCGATTTCCTCTCAGCCTCTCAGGCCACCCGCAGGCGCACGCCGTCGGCTTCGGCGGCAACGATCTCGCCCACCTCGGCCGCCGCCGCAAAGCCGTGGCGCTCAAAGATCGCCAGCACCTCGGTCACCGCCTCGGGCGCGCAGGCCACGAGCAGGCCACCGCTGGTCTGCGGATCGCTCAGCAGGGCCTGGTCCACCGGCTGCAGGCCGGCGCCCAGACGCACTTCGTGGCCGTAGGCGGCCCAGTTGCGGCCGCTGGCGCCGGTGACCATGCCTTGCGCGGCGAGCCCGCGCACGCCGGTGATGAGCGGCACGCTGGCCATCTCAATCCGCACCGTGGTGTTGGAGCCGCGCGCCATTTCCAGCACGTGGCCGGCGAGGCCGAAGCCGGTGATGTCGGTCAGCGCGTGCACGCCGTCGAGCTTCGCCAGATCGGGGCCGGGCGTGTTGAGCTTCGTGGTGTTGGCGATCATCTGCGCGTAGCCTTCGGCGGGCAGCGCGTCCTTCTTCAGCGCGGCCGAGAGCACGCCCACGCCAATGGGCTTGCCGAGGATCAGGCGGTCGCCCACTTGCGCGTCGGCGTTGCGCTTGACGCGTTTCGGGTGCACCAGGCCCATGGCGACCAGGCCGTAGATGGGCTCGACCGAGTCGATGGTGTGGCCACCTGCGATGGGGATGCCGGCGGCGCGGCACACGTCCTGCCCGCCTTGCAGGATCTGGCCGATGGTCTCGGTGCTGAGCACGCTGATGGGCATGCCCACCAGGGCCAGCGCCATGATGGGTGTGCCGCCCATGGCGTAGACGTCGCTGATGGCGTTGGTGGCGGCGATGCGGCCGAACTCGTAGGGGTCGTCCACGATCGGCATGAAAAAATCGGTGGTGGCGATCAGCGCCTGCTCGTCGTTGAGCTGGTAGACGGCCGCGTCGTCCGCCGTTTCAATGCCGACCAGCAGCTCTTTGGGCATGGGCATCGCGGCCGTGCCCTTGAGGATTTCGCTCAAGACGCCGGGTGCGATCTTGCAGCCGCAACCGCCGCCGTGCGAGAGGCTGGTGAGGCGGGGCTGGGTCTGCTGGGGGGTGGTGGGTGCGTTCATAAGCTCGGAGGCGGTAGAAGAAGGAGCGCGTCGGCTCACATGAAGTTGCGGGTGTGCCGCTCGGCCAGGGCCTGCGCCGCTTCGGGCGCGAAGCCCAGCTTGGCCAGGCGCGCGCGCCGGCCGTCGGCCATTTCCTGTTTCAGGCGCTGCACCCGTTCGTAGCCCGTGGCCACGGCCTCGGGCGTGAAGGCGCCGGCGGCCAGCACGATGAGTCCGTCGAACACCTCTTCGTTCAGGCCGTCGGTGCTGGCGAGTTCGTCGTAGCGCCGCTCCACCGCCGCGTTCAGGCGGTATTTCAGATCCGGGTCCTGCGCCATCTGCCAGGCCAGGTGCGACATGCCGAAGGCCACATGGCGCGCCTCGTCGCGGCTGGCCAGGCGGCAGATCTGGCGCGTGACCGGATCGGGCGCATAGGTGTTGAGGAAGTTCAGCAGGTTCACGAACGTGCCTTCGCCCAGCACCGACAGCAGGAACGACGCCACCGAAAACTCGGGCTCGTCGAACAGGGTCTTGAGCGAGGCCTGCGCCCCGGCGGTGGACAAGGCCGGGCCGCGGCCCTTGAGCGCGATGCGCCGCGTGAACACCTCAACGTGCCGTGCTTCGTCGGCGATGGTGATGGCCAGGCACTGCAGCACCTCGCGGAAGTGCGGGTGCATCTGGCCGAGAAAACGCGCCGGCACCAGCAGGGCTGCGTTCTCGTTCTCCACCAGATAGGTCATCACCTGGACGACGGCGTCTTCCACTTCGTCGGGCAGTTCGAACGGGGCCGCCCAGTCGATGGCCTCGTTCGGGTCCCACTGGGCAGCCAAAGCGGTGGCGTAGAGGCGCGCCGCATCGTCGGCCCAGAGCGCGGCTTTGTCGGACAGCGGGAAGTAGAACTCGGGCGCGCCGGCTTCCACCAGCGCGCCGCGCGCGGCCACGCCCCAGCGGGCGCTGGGCTGGGCCACCACGGCACCGGGCGCGCCCGGGTCGGACGCGCCGGCCCGCTGCGCGCCACGCCAGCGCTGTGCTTCACCTGGACCGGGCGCGATGCGGTGTTCGCCGTCCTGGCTGGTCACAGTCAGGCCGCGCTTGCGGCACCAGCCGCTCAGGTGCACACCCAGCTCGGGGTGGCTGCCGCGCACGCGCAGCGCCAACGCCGGGTCGCGCTGGCGCAGGGCGTGGGCCACCAGCACGTGGGCGCCGGTGTCCATGCCCAGCGCGCCCAGCTCCAGCACCGGGCCGCCGGTGGCGGTGTCAGTAGCGGTAGTCATGGGCGGTGATGTTCCCCTGTGCGTCGTAGAAGCCGCTGGCGTCGATCGCGCGATCCAGCCAGGCGTAGCCGCTGGTACGCCCGTCCTTCCATTCGCGCAGGCCTTCGAGCTCCAGCAGCGGGCGCACCTGCGGGTCGTCGAACGACATCGCGCGGATCAGGGTCTCGAAGCGCGCCATCAGGTCGGCGGGTGCGCCCGGGCTGGTGGTGAAATTGCAGTGGTCGAAGGCGGGCGTACGCGCCAGCACCGTGCTGCGCCCGGCGGGCAAGGTGCCTTCCTGCGTGAACTGCAGGTGGTTGCCGTCGATCATCACCGCCGCGTCGACCTCACCCGCGATCAGGGCGCGCGCGGCGTCGCGCTCGCCGCCGACGTGGTCACCGTGTTTGCCGCCCAGCACGTCGTGGCGCACCACGGTGAGCGCGGTGTCGGGGGCCATGCCTTGCTCGCGCAGCCACTGCAGCGGGATCAGCGTGGCCTGGGGCGAATCGATCGCGCCGACGCCGATGCGTTTGCCGCGCAGGTCGGCCAGGGTGTTGATGCCGGCACCGGTGCGCACCACGATGACGGAGGTGAGGTCGCAGTCGGTGTCGCGCATGGCGATGGCGCGCACCTGGTCCGACACGCCACGCGCACGCGCCATGCGCTCGGCGCGCAGCCAGGCCAGCGGCGAGTTCCAGGCCACGTGCACCTCACCGCTGAACTGCGCCTCGACCTGGCGCTCGTAGTTGGAGTACAGGATGAAGTCGAAGGGCAGGCCGTTGCGGACGAAAAATTCCTTGAAGCCTTCCCAGATGGTGACGACCTTGGGCGCGTAGGCGACGGCGCCCAGAACGAGGGTTTGCGACATGTGGTGTCCTTTTCAGTGGGGGGTGTTCAGAACAGGTCCATGCCCAGCGTGGCCTTGCCGATGAAATCGTAGAGCACATCGGAGGTGGGCGCCATCACGGAGGCCGCGCGCGCATCGCGGAACAGGCGCTCGACGCCCACCTCTTTGCGGAAGGCCGCGCCGCCGCACACGCGCATGGCCAGGTCGGTGACCTGCATGGCGGACTCGGCCGCGTGGGCCTTGACCTGCAGCACGCGCAGCATGGCGTCGGCCCGTGCGCCGGCGATGGCGGCGATGGTGTCGTCCAGCAGCACGGCGGCGCTGTCGGCCTGGATCTTGGCGCGGGCGATGTAGGCACGGGCCGTGGGCAGGTCGGCGATGCTGGTGCCCAGGTGGGCGAAACGGGTGGCGTTGACGTGGGCGGCGGCGCGGGTGATCGCGCCGTCCATCATGCCCACCGAGCCCGAGGCGTTGAGCACCGAGAACCACGGCAGCACCGTGCCCATCATGACGTCGAAGCCGGTGCCGTCGGCGCCCAGCATCGCCGTCAGCGGCAGACGCACACCCTCGGCGCGCACCGGCGACGAGGCGTTGCCGCGCAGGCCCATGCCGTCAAACGGCGCCACGGTGCTCAGGCCCGCGGTCTCGCGCGGCATCAGCCAGATGCTGCTGGCGCCGCTGGCGGCCAGGGGCTGGCTGGACCACACGTACGAATCGGCATGGCCGGCGGCCGTGACCCAGCTCTTGGCCGCGTCGAGCACTGCGCCGCTGCCGTCGGCGCGGGCGGTGCTGGTGGGCGCCCAGAAGTGGCTGCGCGAACCGGCTTCGGAAAACGCCAGCGTGCTCAGGTGCTGGCCGGCGGCGATGGCCTTGCGGGTGGTCTCGTCGCCGAATTTTTCGATCACGGCCGTGGCGCTGTAGTGCATGGCCAGGATCATGGCGGTGGACGGGCAGGACTGCGCGATGCGGCGCACCGCGCGGCTGGCGTGGCCCATGTCACCCCCGGCGCCGCCGACGCTGGCATCGCTGATGAGGCCCAGCAGGCCGGCGCTGCGCAAGGCCGCCAGGCTGGTGGCGGGGAACTGGCCGAGCTTGTCGGTCTCGATCGCCGCGGCGTCGATGACGGCGGTGACAACGCCGTCAAGGGCGTTCAGCAGGGCTTGGGCGGGGGTGGTTTGGGTCATGGCGCAGATCCAGATAAAGAGTGGATGGGGTGGTGGGTGGAAACGTGTCTTGAGCGCACCCGCGGAGAAGGGACAGGTGGTGGGGCGCTCGCGGACCGGCGGTGGGGGCCGGGAGTGGCGCTGCACTCGAAGAACTGTGAGAGCGTAATGCATCCGGGTTGCGCCGGGATGGGCACCACAAGCGCTGGTTCAGCTCAGCTCGGCCAGCAGGGACAGCAAGGCCGCGCGCTCGGCGGCCGGTTCAAAGCGGGCAGAACGCAGCTGGCATTGCGTTTGCAGGTCGGCGAGCCAGGCACCGCCGCGCAACTGGCCATCTCGCGCGGTTCGCAGCAGGGCCGCCAGCGCAGCGGCGTCGCCAGGCGGAAAGTAGCCCCCGTAGTCGGCGCCCAGCATGCCCACGTTGCCCGCGATGCGCGAGGCCAGCACCGGCGTGCCGCTGAGCGCGGCTTCCATGATGACGTGGGCACCGCCTTCCATGCGGCTGGTGTGCACCAGCACGTGGGCGCGCTGGATGCGGGCGCGTGTGGCGGCGTGCGGCTGGTTGCCGAGCCAGCGGTAGTGCGGGCAATCGGCCGCGGTCTGGCGTGCGGCTTTGCCCAGCGCCGGGTCCAGCGCTTCGCCGATGTGGTCGATGAAGATGCCTTCGTCGGGGCCGATCAGGCGCGCGGCTTCGAACAGGGTTTGTGGTGACTTTTCATCGCGCAGATGGCCCACCATGACCGCACGCAGGTGGGCCTGGGTCTTGGGCAGCGTGGCGCGCCGCGTGCTGGACTGGAACACCACGCGGCATTTGGCGCGCAGCGCTTCGGGCAAGGCCTGCGGCCCTTGTTCCTGCAGCACGATGAGCCGCTGCGCCAGCGCCAGCGAGCGCTGCGCGCTGGCGTCGCTCAGGATGTCGCGGTAGAGATCGGTGCCGGTGAGCGCCAGCACCAGCGGTTTGTGCGGGTGCGCCTGCGCCCAGGCGGTCACGCTGGCGGCCGAGCGGCGCGCGTGCAGCGCGAGCAGGATGTCCGTGCCGTCGTCGGTGCTTTGCGCGTCGGGCCATGCCTTCACCAGGCGGACCGCATAATGCCCGCGAAGCATGTGAGCCCAGCGTCGCGCGGTCTGCCAGTTGCCGTTGTTGGCATCGGCCAGGGCCGGGGTGACGATGCACAAAGAGGGTTTTTTCATGGGTGTGAAGCTGAGCTCAGCGATTGTGTCCGATGCCGAATCCGCGCGCTGCGGTGGCAAGGCGTGGCTGGCAGAAGCGCTGCGCGATGCGCGCGCACGCAGCCTGGCGCTGTTTGATGCCTACGAGGCCGCGCTCGGCCCGGGCCTGCGTGTGCCCAACACGCCCGAGCTGAACCCGCCGCTCTGGGAACTGGGCCACATCGGCTGGTTCGCCGACTGGTGGCTGGCGCGTTACCCGCAGCGCCACCGGGGCGTCCACGCCGATCCGCAAGCTGTGCGCAGCCCGGCGCGCCAGGCAGCTCGCGGTGTGAACGCCGATGCGCTCTACAACTCCAGCGACGTGCCGCACGACGCGCGCTGGCGGCTGGATCTGCCCGGTGCCGACGCCGTGCGCGCCGACCTTGCAGCCAGCCTGGCCGACACCTTGGCCGTGCTCGCAGACGCACCCGAAGACGACACCGGCCTGTATTTCTTCCGCCTCGCGCTGTTCCACGAAGACATGCACGCCGAAGCCGCGGTCTACATGGCACAGACGCTGGGCTTCGACCCGCTGCACCACCTTCCAGCCGACACGACCACGGTCCAGCGGCCGACAGCGCTGCGCGTCGCCGCAACCGACTGCACGCTGGGCCGCAGCGGCCCCGGCTTCGCGTTCGACAACGAACTCGGCGCGCACGCGGTGTCGGTCGGCGCCTTCGAGATCGACGCACAGCCCGTCACCTGGGCGCAGTTCCTGCCTTTCGTCGAAGGCGGCTCGTATGTGCAACGCCAGTTCTGGAGCGCCGCGGGCTCGATCTGGCGGCTCTCGCAGGAACGGCAGGCGCCGCGTTACCTGCGGCAAACCCCGCAAGGCTGGGAACAGCAGGTGTTTGGCCGCTGGCAGCCGCTGGACCCGGCCGCAGCGGCCAGCCACCTCACGGCATTCGAGGCGCAGGCCTGGTGCGCCTGGGCCGGGCGGCGCCTGCCAACCGAGGCCGAATGGGCGGTGGCCGCGCAAGAGGCGGGCTTCGAATGGGGCAGCGTGTGGGAATGGACCGCCAGCACCTTCGCGCCCTTCCCCGGCTTTGCGCCGCACCCTTATGTGGACTACTCGCGCCCATGGTTCGACGGCCGCCCGGTGCTCAAGGGCGCCAGCCCCGCCACCGTGCCGCGCATGCGCCACCCGCAGTACCGCAACTACTTCACGCCCGAGCGCAACGACATCGTGGCGGGTTTCCGCTCGGTGGCTGCCTCACGCCGGCCCCCAGAGGGGGAAAGCGCTGGTCCGTTCAGGCCGGCGCGAAGAACACGCTGAACCAGCCCCTCGTATCGCTCCAGTGGGTGGACGGGCCGAAGCCCGCTTCGCGCAGCAGCGCGTCGAAATCGGCCGGTTGCCACTTGTAGGAGTTCTCGGTGTGCACCCGCTCGCCGTCGGCAAAGTGGCGCTCGCCGCCGGGCCAGCGCACCGTCTGCGCGCCATCGGACTGCAGGTGCATCTCGATGCGCGAAACGGCCTCGTTGAAAAAGGCCACGTGCTGCCAGCGCGCGGGCGCGAAGTCGGTGCCCAGCAGGGCGTTGGTGTGCAGCAGCAGGTTGCGGTTGAAGGCCGCCGTCACGCCCAGCGGATCGTCGTAGGCGGGCTCCAGGATGGCCTTGTCTTTCACCCGGTCGACGCCGATCAGGATGCCGCCGCCCGGCCCGCCCGCGGCGCACACGGCGTGCGCTTGGCGCAGCAGGGTCAGCGCCTCGGCGGGGGCGAAGTTGCCGATGCTGGAGCCGGGGTAGAACACGCAGACCGGCGCGGTGCTGAGGTCGTGCCGCGCCAGCCAGTCGGTGGCGGCGGGCGGCAGGGCCAGCTCGGCCGAGAAGTCCATGCCCAGCCCCAGCATGGGTATCGCGCGGTGGCGCTGCCGCAGCTCGCTCATGGTCTCGCGCAGGTAGTCCACCGAAATGTCCACCGCCACATAGGCGCCCGGCCGCAAGACCGGGAACAGCCCCGCGGCCTTGGCGCAGCTGCCCGCGCCCAGATCGACCAGCACCGCGCCCGTCGGCACCTGCTGCGCCATGGCAGCGCCATGCTCGCGGAAGATGGCGGCTTCGGTGCGCGTGGGGTAGTACTCGGCCAGCTCGGTGATGGCGTCGAACAGGCGCGAGCCCAGCGCGTCGTAGAAGAACTTGGGCGCCACGCGTGGCGGCGTCTGTTTCAGCCCCGCGGTCAGCTCGGCCTGCACGGCCGCCAAGTCTTCGCGGTGGATCTGCACAAAATGGGCGGTGGGTGTGTCGAGGGGCATGCGTGTTGGTTTCCGTTCAGACCGGGTTATACCGGGTGGACCGCCTCAGCGGTCGCCTGAATCCGGCTTTTCTTACAGGGGAATCCCCGCATGGCCCCACCCGGCGCACCGGCACCGTATCGCGGTTTAATACGCCTCCCCATCCCTCTTTACCGGATACCACCATGAACCCATTGTCTTGTTCACGCACCGTTCGCGCACTCTTGACCTGCGCCGTGCTGGGCCTCTGCACCCTCGCGCAGGCGCAGCAGGTGTTCCGCGTCACCGCCATCCCCGACGAGTCGCCCACCGAGCTGGCCCGCAAGGCCGGCCCGCTGATGCAATACCTCGAAGCCCGGCTGGGCATGAAGGTCGAATACATCCCCGTGACCGACTACGCGGCCTCGGTGGAAGCCCTGGTCAACAAGAAGGTCGACATGGCCTGGTTCGGCGGCTTCACCTTCGTGCAGGCCAATGCGCGCTCGGGCGGCAAGATCATCCCGCTGGTGCAGCGCGCGGAAGACGAAAAGTTCAAGTCGGTCTTCATCACCAGCGACCCGGCCGTCAAGACCCTGGCCGACCTCAAGGGCAAGGACGTGTCCTTCGGTTCACAAAGCTCCACCAGCGGCCACCTGATGCCGCGCAGCTTCCTGATGGAAGCCGGCCTCAACCCCGACAAGGACTTCAGGCGCGTGGCCTACAGCGGCGCGCACGACGCGACCATCGCAGCCGTGGCCTCGGGCAAGGTGCAGGGCGGTGCGCTCAACATCTCGGTGTGGGAAAAGTTCGTCGCCGACAAGAAGGTCGACACCACCAAGGTGCGCGTGATCTACACCACCCCGCCCTACTTTGACTACAACTGGTCGGTGCACGCCGACATGCCCGCCGCCACGCGCCAGAAACTGTCCGACGCCTTCCTCGCGCTGAGCCCGGCCACACCGGAAGGCAAGCAGATCCTCGACCTGCAGCGCGCCAGCAAGTTCGTGCCGACCAAGGCCGAGAACTACAAAGGCATCGAAGCCGCCGCCCGCAGCGGCAGCCTGCTCTGACCCGGAGTCCCGCGCTTGAACATCGACCTGCAGGGCGCCAGTGCCCGCCACCCCGCCGCACGACCGGGCGCAGCGCCAGCCCTCAAGGGGTTGACGCTGCGCGTGACCCACGGCGAGCAGGTGGCGGTGATCGGCCCCTCGGGCGCGGGCAAGACGACGCTGCTGCAGGTGATCGCCTGCGCCATGCCGCTGCGGGCCGGCACGCTGCAGCTGGATGGCGCGTCGCCCTGGCAACTGCCGCGCAGTGCCCTGCAGCGCTTGCGTGGACGCCTCTTTCTGGCGCCGCAGGTGCCGCCGCTGCCGCCGCGCCAGCGTGTGGTGACGGCCGTGCTCGCCGGTCGCCTGCCGGCCATGGGCCTGTGGCAGAGCCTGCGCTCGCTGTTCTACCCGGTCGATATTCCGGCGGCGTTCGAAGCGCTCGACCGCTTCGATCTCGCGGACAAACTCTTCGAACGTGTCGACCGCCTCTCCGGTGGCGAACGCCAGCGTGTGGGTCTGGCGCGGGCACTGCTCGCGCCCGCCTCGCTCTGGCTCATTGACGAGCCCTTGTCCGCGCTCGACCCGGCGCGGGCGCGCCAGGCCATCGACACGCTGCTGGCGGGCGCGCGCGAGCGCGGCGCCACGCTGGTGACCACGCTGCACCAGGTGGAAGTCGCCCTTGAACATTTCCCCCGCATCGTCGGTCTGCGCGACGGCGCGCTGGCCTTCGATCTGCCGGCGGCGCAGGTCACGCGCGAGCACCTGGCCCGCCTGTACGAGCAGCACGAAGACGAGCTGCACGGCCCTGCCCCGCTCGATGTGGCACCGCTGCCCGTGCCGCAACCCGTCGTCATGCACTGCCGGTGAGCGTGTGAGCATGAACACCTCATCTGTGCGCCCACCGACCCGCGACCCGGCCTGGCTCGGCCGCGTGTTCTGGAGCCTGGCCGCACTGGTGCTGCTGTGGCCGCTGCTGGTGGCGACCGAGTTCAGACCCTGGGTGCTGCTGGCGCCCGAGAGCCTCCAGGTCAGCGGGCATTTCATCGGCAGCTTCTGGCCGCTGGCCCACGGCGCCGAGTTCCTGGCCATGGTGGCGCGCGAGACCTGGCGCACGGTCGCCATGGCCACCGCCGGCATGACGCTGGCGCTCATCATCGCGCTGCCGCTGACCCTGATGTCCACGCGCGTGCTGTCGATTTCGGCGCTGGCGGGTCCGATGGCCCGCGGCCCTTTCTGGCTGCGCCAGAGCGTGCGCTGGCTGCTGGTCGTGTTGCGCAGCATCCCCGAGCTGGTGTGGGCGCTGGTGTTTGTACGCGTGGTCGGCCTGGGGCCCACGGCCGGTGTGCTGGCGATCGCGCTCACCTACGGCGGCATGCTGGGCAAGGTGTATGGCGAGATCCTGGAAAGCGGCGAAACCGATGCCACGCAGAACCTGCTGCGCAACGGCAGCGGGCGCCTGCAGGCCTTCTTTTACGGTCTGCTGCCGGCCAGTGCGGCCGAGCTCACCAGCTACACGGTCTACCGCTGGGAGTGCGCGATCCGCTCGTCGGTGGTGCTGGGTTTCGTGGGCGCGGGTGGTCTGGGCCAGCAGATGGACAACTCGATGAAGATGTTCAACGGCGGCGAGGTCGCCACCATGCTGCTGGTGTTCATGGCGCTCGTCGCGCTCGCCGACCGCGTGAGCGCAGGGCTGCGCAAGGCACTCGGATGAACAAGCCCCAGGCCGCCAACCAGACCTACCGGCTGCCACCGCCGCTGTTCAGCGCGCGCTGCAAGGCCTGCTGGTTCAGCGCCGGCTTGCTGGTGCTGGTGGTGGCGAGCTTCTGGTCACTCGACCTGCAATGGGCCCAGTTCCTGTCGCTCGAAGCGGCGCAGAGCATGGGCCGCTTCCTGGCCGAGTTCGTGCCGCCCGACACGGCGCCCGAGTTCCTGAAAAAGGTCGCACTCGGCACCTGGGAAACGCTGGCCATGTCGGCGCTCGGCACGCTGCTGGCGGCGCTGGCCGGGCTGGCGCTGGCGCTGCCCGCCAGCCGACTGCACGAGGGTGATGCCGCGCACGGTCGCACGCCCACGCGACTGCTGCTCAACGCGCTGCGCAGCATCCCCGAGCTGGTGTGGGCCGCGCTGCTGCTGATCTCCGCCGGGCTGGGCCCCTTTGCCGGCACGCTGGCGCTGGCGCTGCACACCACCGGCGTGCTCGGCCGGCTGTTCGCCGAAGCGATCGAAAACGCGCCGCCCGGCCCCGGCGATGCCCTGCGCGCGCAGGGCGTGGGCAACGGCCGCGTGTTCCTCTACGCCACGCTGCCGCAGGTGCTGCCGCAGCTCATGAGCTACACGCTCTACCGCTGGGAAAACAACATCCGCGCCGCTGCCGTGCTGGGCGTGGTGGGCGCGGGTGGCCTGGGCCAGCTGCTGGCCTTTCACATGGGTCTGTTCCACATGGGCAAGACCGCCACCATCCTGGCCGCCATGCTGCTGCTCGTGGCCTTCGTGGACGCCGCCAGCCACGGCTCGCGGCGCCTGCTCACGCGCTGAAGACCGCCCGGCACCGGATCCTCGTCATCGACGCCAAGGGCCTGTATCCTGACCCCCCGCGCAGGGTTCCGCAAGTTCCACGACGGCCCAACGAACAAGGTGGACATGACGACCGACAACGACCTCTCCATCGCGCTTTACCGCAGCAAGGCCGCGGGCTACGACGCCTCGGCCGAGTTCACCATGCCGCTGCGCCGGCGCACCATCGCGCTGCTGCAGCTGCAGCCCGGCCAGACCGTGCTCGACGTGGGCGCCGGCACCGGCCTGAGTTATGCGCTGCTGCGCGCGGGCGTGGGCGACACCGGCCGCGTGCTGGCCTTCGAGCAGAGCCCCGACATGTTCGCGCTGGCACGGCAACGCGTGCAGCGCGAAGGCTGGGCCAACGTGTGGCACGCCAACGCAGCGGCCGAAGCGGTGCAGCTGCCGGCGCTGGCCGATGCGGTGCTCTTCAACTACACGCACGACATCAGCCGCAGCCCGGCGGCGGTGGCCAACATCCTGCGCCAGGTGAAACCGGGGGCGCGCGTGGCGATGGCGGGCATCAAGTACTTCCCCTGGTGGACCGGCCCGCTCAACCTGCTGGCCTGGCTGAAGAACCGGCCCTACAACGCCCGGGCCGCCGACCTGTGGGAACCCTGGAGCCTCGTGGCCGCTCAATGCAAGGACTTCCGCTGGAACAGCACGCAATGGGGCATGGGCTACATCGCCAGCGCCACGCTGAAAGGACCACCCCGATGACCGCGACCCCGGCCCCCCAGACCGCACCCACCGACCTGGCCCGGCGCTTCGCCAGCGTGCGCGCCCAGACGCTCGCGCTGGCCGAGCCCTTGAGCGAGGCCGACTGCCAGGTGCAGTCCATGCCCGACACCAGCCCGACCAAATGGCACCTGGCCCACGTGACGTGGTTCTTCGAGACCTTCGTGCTGGAACGTTTTGAACCCGCCTTCCAGCCTTTCCACCCCGGTTTTCGTGTGCTGTTCAACAGCTACTACCAGGGTGTGGGGGAGCAGCACCCGCGCCCGCAGCGCGGCCTGGTCACGCGGCCCGGCCTGGCCGAAGTCAAGGCCTACCGCGCGAATGTGGACACGCGCATCGCCGCCCTGCTGTCGCGCACGGACAGCCCCGAGCTGCGCGAGCTGATGGAGCTGGGCCTGCAGCACGAGCAGCAGCACCAGGAGCTGCTGCTCACCGACATCAAGCACCTGCTGGCGATGAACCCGCTGAACCCGGTCTACCACCCGCAATGGCCGCTGAGCAGCGTGGTCGCCACGCCGGTGGACTGGGTGGAATACGCCGGCGGCATCGCCCAGGTGGGGCACGCGGGCGCCGGTTTCGGATTCGACAACGAAGCCCCGCGCCACGCCGTGCTGCTGCGGCCCTACGCCCTGGCCAACCGGCTGGTGACCCACGGCGACTGGCTGGCCTTCATGGACGGCGGTGGCTACCGCGACCCGCGCTGGTGGATGGCGGCGGGCTGGGACTGGGTGCAGGCCCAACAGGCCGTTGCGCCGCTCTACTGGCAGGCCACCGACGGCGGCTGGACCAACTTCACGCTGCACGGCCGCGTGCCGCTGGACCCGCACACCCCGGTGGTGCACATCAGCTGGTTCGAGGCCGATGCCTACGCGCGCTGGCGCGGTGCGCAGGACGGGCTGGCGCTGCGCCTGCCGACCGAAACCGAGTGGGAGTTTGCCGCGCAGGCTCTGGGCGACACCTGGCAGAAACAGGGCAACTTTCTGGAGAGCGGCGCCCTGCACCCGATGCCGCTGGCGCGCAGGACACCCGGCCCGCGCCAGATGGGCGGCGACGTCTGGGAATGGACCGCCAGCCCCTACACCCCCTACCCCGGCTACCGCCCCTGGGCCGGCGCGGTGGGCGAATACAACGGCAAGTTCATGGTCAACCAGATGGTGCTGCGCGGTGGCTCGTGTGCCACGCCGCGCTCGCACATCCGCGCCAGCTACCGCAATTTCTTCCCCACCGACGCGCGCTGGCAGTTCAGCGGCGTGCGCCTGGCGAAGGATCTTTGATCCACCGTCCATCCAGGCACCCCAGGGAACGACGACAGGCCCTGGGCTTTTCACCGCCGGCGCAACGCGGCTGCTGAGCGGTCATGCCCGTGTGGTCAACGCCGCCGGGCTGTGCGTGCTCCCCTTGTCTGCGGGCCGGTCGGCGCCTCAGCGCAGGCCGAAAAAGGACAGGACGAACAGAACGACCACGACCAGGCCGACGATGTAGATGATGCTGTTCATGAGAGTTTTCCTTCGCGTAGGTGGGATGAGATGCGGCGCATTCACCGCTCGGGCACGGCACCGCCACCCTCACATTAGCGGCGGCGCTGCATCTGATCTGTGCGCCAGCGCTCATACCGGCCAACCGGCGGCCGCAGGACCCTGATGGTTCGCTGGCGAACAGACAGGCGGCCCCGAATCTGCCCCTATGGGGACTCTGCGCCGGCTTGTCGCAGCTTCTGAAGACCTGGTCAACGGAAGCGCATTGCACAGCCGCCAAAGGCCCCGCTCCCCCAACCGAAAGGAAACCCCCATGACCCGCGAAAAAACGGCCCACATTGAGCCATCCAGGCACTCAACCGACGAAGTGGATGAGTTTCTCGACATGGTTGAAGACAACATCGAAGACGCTCCTGGCGCTGGTTCACCGGCCATCAAGCCCAACCCGGATCTCGATGACGACGGCAAGCCCACCACGGACACCCCGAAGAACCCCAGGATCTGAACCCGCCCACCGCAGATCAAACCGCGTGCAGCGCGCGCAGGGCACCGGCCTGCGCCAGCGTTTCGCGGTAACCGGCGTCGATAGCGCGCTCGCGGAATTCGCGCGACAAGCTGACCCAGTAGCCGAAGTCGGGCTTGAGCAGCCCATCGGCCATCTTCGCGTCGGCGTCCACCCTGTGCACGCGCTATATGCCCACGGCGCGTCATGCGCACCGGCAGCGGCGTGCTCCAGTCGGGCATGACTTGGCGCTTTACCAGAGAGGCGAACAAAGCGCACTTCTCGCATGAACCCAACAGCACATGCCGCAGTTCGGAGGGCCCGCTGCGTCACGCCATGCTGGCGCAGGAACGCATCGACCGAACGAACCCCTTGTCGCAAGGCGAAACCGACAGCCGCGAACTGGAAATGATCAAAGACCTCGCCGAAGCCAGTGATATCAGTCCGCAGCTCAGGCCTCAGCCGATCGGTTCGGACACGATGAGGGCTCAGGATGGCAGCGAACCCTTGCAAGGAGCCATGTGATGTCGATTGACCTCAACCACACGATCGTTCACGCCCGCGATCCGCTCGGATCGGCGACCTTTCTCAGCGAGGTGCTGGGCCGTTCAGCCCCGGTCCGGTTCGGTCCGTTCTGGGACGTCGAGCTCGACAACCACGTCACGCTGGCCTATATCCGCGCCGATCAGCATCTGACGATCGAGCACTACGCCTTTCTCGTGAGCGAGGACGAGTTTGACCAGATCTTCGAGCGCATCCAGGCCCGTGGACTGCCGTACTGGGCCGACCCGGCGCACCAGCGACCGGGCAGCATCAACCACCACGATGGCGGTCGCGGCGTCTACTGGAACGATCCAGACGGCCACTACCTCGAGATCATCACCCGACCCTATGGCGGTGACGGCTGAGACAACCCGATGGCAAGATGAAACAGAGGAAGATCGATATCGCGGCGATCGAAGCTGCGGTTCGCGAGGCGGTGTAGGGCTTGCGGTGCGTCATCGCGCCGCCTCAAACCACGTGCAGCGCGCGCAAGGCATCGGCCTGCGCCAGCGTTTCGCGGTAACCCGCCTCAATGGCGCGCTCGCGGAATTCGCGCGACAAGCTGACCCAGTAGCCGAAGTCGGGCTTGAGCAGCCCATCGGCCATCTTCGCGTCGGCGTCCACCAGCGCCTGCTTGCGCAGGTCGCTCTCGCGGTAACGCTCGGCGCCGGGCGGCGCGCGGTCGACATGGGCGCTGGCGTCCACCGCGAGCACGCGTTGCGCGCCCAGAGCGCGCGCCACGCGCACCGGCAGCGGCGTGGTCCAGTCAGCATCGACGTACTGTTCGCCCCGGATGCGCACCGGTGCGAAGCGGCCTTCGATGGCGGCCGAGGCCTGCACCGCCAGGCCCACGTCGCCCGCGGTAAAGGCCGTGGCCTCGCCGTCGCGGCGCCGGGCCGCCACGATGGCCATGGCGACCGGCATGTGTTCCAGGGACTTCACCGGCGAAGCGCGCCGCACGAAGTCGGCAACGGCCGTGCCGCTCAGGCGCTCATCGACCCCGATCGCCAGCCGGGCCAGCGCCCAGGGCTGCAGCTCGAGCGCGAGGGTTTCGATCGCGCGCGCGCCCAGCCCGGCGGCGCAGAGGCTGCCCAGCAATGCACCGGCCGAGACCCCGACGATCAGGTCGGGCTTCAGACCGAGCTCTTCCAGCGCCTTGATCACCCCCACGTGCACAAAGCCGCGCGGGCCACCCGAGCTCAGCACCCAGGCGGTGTTCACCGGGCGGCGCAGCGGTTCGGCGCGGGGCGCGTCGGGACCGGTGTGGTCGCGGTCGGGCTGGAGGGTGCAGCCGGCCAGCGCCGCCGCACTGGCGGCCAGCAGGTG
The DNA here is from genome assembly GCF_013387465.1 of Hydrogenophaga aromaticivorans. Lineage (GTDB taxonomy): Bacteria > Pseudomonadota > Gammaproteobacteria > Burkholderiales > Burkholderiaceae_C > Hydrogenophaga > Hydrogenophaga aromaticivorans. The sequence goes on from NZ_VYGV01000026.1 coordinate 107,637, forward strand.
GCGGCGCGTCAGGCCTGTGGACATAACGTGCCGGTGGCGGGTTCAAGCCGCGGCTGAGGGGGCAACGACAGGGGTCACGAAGCCACCTCCATCGAGCGGTTGCAGGCCGCCAGCGGGACCGGATCGCCAGCGGCGGGCAGCACCGGCGCGTGAGCGGCCGGCGGCGCGGCAACTTCGGCGTAGGGCGCGGGCCAGCCCAGCAAGGCGCTCGCCGCTTCGCAGCGCTGGCGCAGGTCGTCGGCGTCGCGCCCGCCGAGGTGGGTGATGCCGTAGCGGTAGCTGCCCAGCCATTTGAAATCGCGCTGGATGGAACCCCGCGACTTGGGGTAGCGGAACAGCAGCCCGTCGGGGAAGGCACTGGCGAAGGCCTGGCGTTGCGCCGCGTCGGGCAGCGTCACGCGGTCGGCCGGGTCAAAGGCGCGGTAGACGAAGCTGGCCGCGGCCCCCGCGGTGGGCGCGCTGCGCGGCGCCGTGTCGGGATCCTGCCCGTGCGCGAGGGCGATCTCGATGGCGTGCAGGTCCACACCGAGCACGCGCTGGTAGAGATCCGAATACTGCGAGGCCATGCGCGGGTTGAACTCGATCACGGTGAGCCGGTCGCTCGCGGCGTCGTAGAAGAACTCCATGTTGAACAGGCCGTGCGTGAAGCCCACGGCCAGCAGGAAACGGCGCGCCACGTCGAGCGCCCGCGCCTGCACCGCGGCCGGCAGCGCGCTCGGGATCTGGTGGCGCATGAAGGCCTGGGTGCCGGGGAACATGATGGCGTCGACCACGCCGATGGCGCGCACATCGCCGTTGAACACCACGCCATCGAGGTTGAACTGGTCGGCCGCCACCGGCGCCTCCAGCAGCATGCGGTGGGCGCTGGGCACCCCGGGCCCGAGCCGCTCGCGCACCAATCGCTCGAAGGGCTCCACCAGGCGGCGGATTACCCAGAGCTCCCAGGCGCCGAAGCGGGTGTGGCGGTGCAGCCCGGCGTGGTTGTCGACGCGGCGCGCGAGCACCGAGAACGCGGCCTTCACCGGCTTCACGAACAGGGGGTAAGGCAGGCCCGCGGGAATGGGCGCACCGTATTCGGCGTCCAGCAACTGGAAAGGCACGTTCGCCTCGGGCGCCACGCGCTGCAGCACCTGGCGCGCGTAGAACTTGTGCTGGCAGGCCAGGATGGCGGCCACCGGCGTGCCGGGCCAGCCCATGCGCTCGGCCAGCAGGGCCGCGGCCAGCGCGCCGAACTGTTCGTGGCTGGACACCACCGCGGACCAGCCCCGCGCCGGGGCGCGGCGGGCCAGGCCATCGACGAAACGGGCGATGTCAAACCAGGCCAGGCGCGCGTTGCTGGGAAAGGTGAACAGGTCAAAGCCGTCTTCGTCGAAGCGAAGGCCCTGCGTGCTGGCCAGGCGTTGGTGCGCCACGGCGTCCCAGTCGTGGTTGAAGAGCAGCAGGGTGCGGTCGGTGGGCGGCATGGGTCACCGGTTTTTGCTGCCTCAGCCTGGATGCAGCCGCAGCAGTCGCCCGTTGCGCTCGTCGGTCAGCAGGTAGATGAAACCGTCGGGGCCTTCGCGCACATCGCGCACGCGCGCGTTGAGGTCGGGCAGCAGGCGTTCTTCTTTCACCACGCGGCCGCCGCTGACCTCCAGCCGCGCCAGGTAACGGAACTTGAGTGAGCCCGCGAGCAGGTGGCCCTGCCAGGCCTTGCCGTAGCGCTCGCCCTTCACGAAGGCGAGGCCCGATGGCGCGATCGACGGTGTCCACTGGAACACCGGCTGCTCCAGCCCGGCCTTGGCGGTGATGCCCTCGCCGATAGCGCCGCCGCCGTAGTTTTCGCCGTAGGTGATGACGGGCCAGCCGTAGTTCTTGCCGGCCTCCGGGCGGTTGATCTCGTCGCCGCCCTGCGGGCCGTGTTCGCTGGTCCAGAGCCGCCCGTCGGGCCCGAGCGCGGCGCCCTGCAGATTGCGGTGGCCCAGGCTCCAGATTTCGGGCTTGGCCCCGGCGCGGCCCACGAACGGGTTGCCGGGCGGCACGCTGCCGTCCTTGGCGATGCGCACCACCTTGCCGTGGTGGTTGTCCAGCGTCTGCGCGTCGTCCTTGCGGCTGAAGCGGTCGCCCAGGGTGAGGAAGAGCAGGCCATCGGGCGCCTCGACGATGCGGCAGCCGAAGTGGGCCCGGCTGCTGAACTTCGGCGCCTGGCTGAAGATCACTTTCACCGCTTCGAGGCGTGTGGCATCGGCGGACAGCCGGGCCGAAGCGAGCGCGGTGGAGTTGCCGCCCGCGCCCGGCTCGGCGTAGCAGAAGTACACGGTGCGGTTGCGGGCAAAACCGCTGTCGGTGATGACGTCGAGCAGACCGCCCTGCCCGCCCGCATCCACGTCCGGCAAACCGGCCAGCGGTTCGCCCAGCCGGCCGTCGGCCGCCACCACACGCATCCGGCCCGGCCGTTCGGTCACGAGAAAGCGGCCGCCGTCGATGAAGGCCACGCCCCATGGGTTCTGCAGACCGCTGGCCACCACCTCCACGCGCAACGCCGCCGTCTGGCTGTGGGCCGTGGTGGCCAGCACGGCGAACACCAGCAGCGCGAGGCGCTGGATCGGAATCAATATTGGCAAGCGCATGGGGTGGCCCTCCAGGTGAAACCGGTTGGTGCCTGAACCGGGCTCACTGGTTCCCGGTTCAGCGGCTCGGCCGCTCAGCCGAACGGGCGCACGCCAAACAGCCAGGCGTGGGCCCAGAACACGAACAGCGCGTACAGCGCCAGCCCACCCACCAGCGCGATGGCGTCGTTGGCGCCGCCGGCCGGCAACGCGGGCACGGGGCGCAAGGCGCCGGCCAAAGCGCGGCGCTTGAGCGAGATGCGGTCGGCCACGGCCCAGGCCAGGAAGCCGCCGAACAGCAGCACATCGGCCAGCGTGCCACCGGTGACCGACTGGGCCAGCAGGTGCGCCAGCGCCCAGAGCTTGACGGCCAGCAGCATGGGGTGTTTCGCCGCGGTCTTGATGCGCCCCGGCAGGTAGGCCGCGAGCAGCAGCACGAACACCGGCAGCAGCATCAGCGCGGCCAGGTGGCGAAAGCCGCCCGGCAAGGCGTAGAGCAGCACGGGCGTCTCGCGCGACAGGCCGTAGCCCCAGACGATCAGCCCCAGGCCGGCGAACGAGACCAGCGCATAGAGGCCCTTGAAGGTGTTCTCGCCCATGCCCGCGGCGAGCCGGTCGCGCCCCGTGGGCGAGACGATGGCGATGCTGTGCACGCCCAGAAACAGCACCAGACCCAGAACCAGCCACACCATGTTGAACTCCTGTGCCCAGACCGGGCCACAAGGCACCGCGCCCCGCTTGGGGCGAACTGTAGCGGCTTGGGCTCAAGTCCGCAGCGTGCCGGGTCTTGTTGCGGAATGCTCGTGCCTGCAAGCATGAAGCCGGAGCGCGAGCGGGAGGCGTGCAAGGGCCCCAGCCCAGGGCACCGCCGGGCCGGCTTTGCCGGACGGCCAGTGCCGCCCCCTGGGGGGGTGACGCCGCAGGCGGCGCGGGGGGTACTTCAGCCTTTCATGCCTTCGAGCAGATCGGCCAGTTCGTCGGCGTGTTCCTCTTCCACCGCCAGTATCTGCTTGAGCAGCACGCTGGTGGTCGGGTCCTGGTCGCCCAGGTACAGGATCATGTCGCGGTAGCTGTCGATGGCGATGCGCTCGGCCACCAGGTTCTCCTGGATCATCTGCGTCAGCGTGTCGCCGGCCACGTATTCGGCGTGGCTGCGCTGGCTCAGGCTGTCGGGCGAAAAGTCGGGCTCACCGCCCAGCTGCACGATGCGCGCGGCCAGCAGGTCGGCGTGGCCCTGCTCCTCGTTGGAGTGGATCAGGAACTCGGCCCCGACGCTCTGGCCGTGGATGCCGCGCGCCATGAAGTGGTGGCGCCGGTAGCGCAGCACGCAGACGATCTCGGTGGCCAGCGCTTCGTTGAGCAGCTTGACCACCTGGTCGCGGTTGGCGTTGTAGCCGGCGGTCACGGCACCGGCTTCAATGTGCTGGCGGGCCTGGCTGCGCAGGGTGGCGACGTCGGTGAGTTTGTGGGTGTGGTTCATTGTTTGACTTTCAGTTCGTTCTTGACGCTGGTGGCACCTTCGGCAACGCCAGCGAGCTTGCTCGCCTGGTCGATCTGGCCCTGGTTGTTCACAAAGCCGGTGAGCTGCACTTCGCCCTTGAAGGTGACCACGCTGATGTCGAAGCTCTTGATGTCGGGGTCGGCCAGCAGCGCGGTCTTGACGCGGCCGGTCACGCTCGCGTCATCGATCTTGGTGCCCACGGTGCTGGGGGTTCCCTTGAGCGTGACGCCGTTTTCAACCTCGGTCACACCGGCCACGCTGCGCGTGACGGCGATGGCCTGGTCGATCTGGGCCTGGTTGTCGACAAAGCCGCTGAGCTGCACGGTGCCCTTGCGGGTCTCGACCTGCAGGTCAAAGCTCTTGATCGCTTCGTCGCCCAGCAAGGCGGACTTGACACCCGAGGTGATGACGGCATCGTCCACCTGGGTGCCCAGCGTGATGCTCGGCGCGGGTTCCTGCACCATCACGGGTGGCTTGTTGCAGGCCGCCAGCGTCAGGGCGGCCAGGCCGATGAGGCTGCTGGCCAGGATGAATTTTGGTTTGCGTTGGGTCATAGAGGTACTCCAGAAAAAAAGCAGAAGGACGGGGAGGCGGGTTCAGCGGGCGAGGTAGCCACCGTCCACCGGGTAGTAGGAGCCGGTCACGAACGACGCCCGTTCCGAGGCGAGCCAGACCACGAGTTCGGCCACTTCCTCGGCCCGGCCCAGGCGCCCGATCGGGTGGGCGGCCACCAGCAGGGCGTTGACAGCCGGGTCGTCTTCGAGGCCGCTGATCATGGGGGTGTGGATGAAGCCGGGGCCGACCGCGTTGATGCGCACGCCCTGGGCGCCGTATTCGAGGGCGGCGGCCTGCGTGAGGCCCACCACGCCGTGTTTGGCCGCGGTGTAGGCCGACGCGGTGGCAAAGCCGACCGCGCCCAGAATCGACGCCACGTTGACGATGGAGCCGCCGCCATGGAGCAACATGGCCGCAATCTGCGCGCGCATGCCGTAGAACACGCCGTTGAGGTTGATGTTGATCACCTGTGCCCAGGCGTCGAGCGGGTAGTCGGCCAGGGGCGCGGCGGCGCCGCCGATGCCGGCGTTGTTGCAGGCCACGTCGAGGCGGCCGAAATGCGCCATCGCCTGGGACACCAGGGCCTGGCACTCATCGGCGCTGCCGACGTCGGCCGCCACAAACAGCGACTCGCCGCCCTGGGAGCGCACCATCGCGCCGGTTTCGACGCCGGCGTCGGCGTCGATGTCCGACAGCACCAGCAGCGCGCCTTCGCGCGCGGCCGTGAGGGCAATGGCCCGGCCGATGCCCGAGGCGGCACCGGTGACGAGCACCACTTTGTTTTTCAGCATGGGGTCCATCCGAAGGGGTGCAGCCCGGGGCTGCACGCTGCAGACCCCGCCGCTGGTGCGAGCCAACAGCGGGGATGTGGATGGACCTTAGGTGTCGGAGCGCCAGGCGTCTGTGCGCTGCCAGACCAAGCGCTGGGTCAGCCCGCTGGCGCGGGCGCCGACGCCGCAGCGGTTTCGGTGGTGACCATCCAGATGCCCCCGCACACCAGCGCCAGCGCGATCAGGTTGCGCCATTCGAGCACCGTCTCGCCCAGGAACAGGGCCGAGAGCAGCGCGCCGAACACCGGGATCAAAAAGTTGAACACCGTGACCTGCCCCACCCGGTTGTGCTTGAGCAGCGCGGCCCAGAGCGCAAAGGCGGCCGCCGAGAGCACGGCCATGTAGCCCAGCAAGGCCAGCGAACCCAAACCCCAGCCCGCGATGGCGCCGCCACCGGCCAGCCCGCCCAGCAGCAGCACCAGCCCGCCGATGGCGAGCTGCCAGGCGGTCATGACCATCGGGTCCAGCCGCTGCGACACGCGCTTGCCGTAGATGCTGGCGGCCGAGAGCACGAAAGCCGCGATGACGATGAAGCCTTCGCCCAGCAGGGTGAAGCTCGCGTCCAGCCCTTGAACGCCGCGCAGGTTCACCACCATCACTCCGAAAAAGCCGACCGCACAACTGAGTGCCTTGCGGCGGCGCAGCCGGTCGTTGGCGTAGATGAAGTGCGCCAGCAGCACGCTGAAGAACGTGCCGGTGGCGTTGAGGATGGAGCCCTTCACGCCGGTGGTGTGGGCCAGCCCGACGTAGAAGAACACGTATTGCAGCGAGGTCTGCGCCAGCCCGAGCAGCGCCACCTGGCGCCATTGCCCCGTGGACAGCGCCCACACCGGCTTGCCCATCAGGCGCGCGATCACCAGCAGCAGACCACCCGCGAGCAGGAAGCGCCAGCCCGCGAAGGCCAGCTGCGCCGCCGTGTCGCTGCGGGCAATGTCGAGCAGCGCATAGCCACCCTTGATGGCTGGGTAGGCGCTGCCCCAGAGCAGGCAACACAGCGTGGCGAGCCCCACCAGGTTGCGCGGGCGGCGGAAGAACGCGGCCCCGGGGGCGTGCGCGGAAGAAGCGCCCGTGGGCCGGGCACTGTCGCGGGCCGTCATCCGTGCGGCGCGGCCTTCACGAAGGCACCGCCCTGGTACAGCGCAGCCGGGTCGTGGCGGTCAATGCTGGGCTGGCGCGCTTCCACCGCCGGGCGGAACCCGTCGGAGCTGTCCTGCGGGCGGTAGCCGATGTGTTTCGCGGGCGTGTTGTCCCACCAGCTGGTCTGGTTGTCGGACACGCCGTAGATGATGCTGTGGCCGACGATGGGCGCGGTGAGCGCGGCCACGATCAGGCGCTCCAGGTCGTCGTAGCTCAGGTAGGTCGCGAGCATGCGGCGGTCGCGCGGCTCGCTGAACGAGGAGCCGATGCGCAGGCTCACGGTCTCGATGCCCCAGCGGTCCCAGTAGAGCTGGGCCAGGTCTTCACCGAAGGCCTTGGAGAGGCCGTAGAAGCCGTCGGGCCTGGGCGCGGCTCTGGGCGTGATGACTTCGTCCTGCCGGTAGAAGCCGGTGACGTGGTTGGAGCTGGCGAAGACGATGCGCTTCGTGCCGTGTTGGCGCGCGGCTTCGTAGAGGTTGACCATGCCGACGATGTTGCCGGCGAGGATGGGTTCCCAGGGCTGCTCGGTGGAGACCCCGCCCATGTGCACCACGGCGTCCACGCCGGTCAGCATGGCGTGCACGCGGTCCTTGTCGGCGAGGTCTGCGATGAACGTTTCTTCGCCTGCCGCCGCGGCGCCCATGTCGCTGCGGTGGCTCAGGCGCAAGACCTCGCAATACGCCTTGAGGCGCGGGCGCAGCTCGCGGCCCAGGTTGCCGGCGGCGCCGGTGAGCAGGAGGCGGTTCAACTTCAGCGGAGAAGCGGGCTGGGCAAGCATGGGAGGCTCCGAAGAAAAATCAGCTTTTGAAGCGGCCAGCCAAGGCCTGCGCACTGTCGCGCAGCAGGTTCTGGTCGGCGCCGACGGCGACGAACAGGCAGCCCTGGGCCACGTAATGGCGCGCCAGGGTTTCGTCGCCGGTCAGGATGCCCGGGGCCTTGCCGCAGGCGCGGATACGGGCGATGGCGTCGTCGATGGCGGCGAGCACCTCGGGGTGTTTGGGGTTGCCGAGGTGGCCGAGCGCGGCCGAGAGGTCGCCGGGGCCGATGAAGACACCGTCGATACCGTCCACGTTGGCGATGGCTTCCAGGTTCTGCAGGCCCAGCACGGTTTCCACCTGCACCAGCACGCAGATTTCTTCGCCGCAGCGGTGGGCATAGTCCTTCACGCGGCCGTAGCCGCTGGCGCGCGGTGCGCCCGCGAAACCGCGCACACCGTGCGGCGGGTAGCGCGTGAAGGCCACGGCGTTGGCCGCTTCCTCGGCGGTCTGCACATAGGGCACCAGCAAGGTCATCACGCCGATGTCGAGCAGGCGCTTGAACACCACCATGTCGTTCCACGGCGGGCGCACGATGGCCGAGGCCTTCGTGCCCTTCATGGCCTGCAGTTGCGAGAGCAGTTCGGGCAGCTCGTTGGGCGAGTGCTCCATGTCGAGCAGCAGCCAGTCGAAGCCGCTGTCGGCCAGGATCTCGGTGCTCAGGTGGCTGCACAGGTGCGACCACAGGCCGATCTGTTTCTGGCCCGAACGGATGGCGCGCTTGAAGTGGTTGAGGGGCAGGTCCATGGTGTGCTCGCTGTGTTGGATCGGTGGGAGGGTCAGTTGCCAGCGATCTGGAAATGGGCCGCCGTCTCCAGCGCACGCACCAGGCCCGAGTGGTCCCAGGCCGCGCCGCCCAGGGCGACGCAGCTGTTCATGAGCTGGGCGACGCTGGCGGTGTGCGGCAGGCTGAGGCCCAGTGCCTTGGCGCCTTCGAGCGCGAGGTTCAGGTCCTTCTGGTGCAGCTCGATGCGGAAACCCGGGTTGAACGTGCGCTTGATCATGCGTTCGCCGTGCACCTCCAGGATGCGGCTGGCCGCGAAGCCGCCCATCAGCGCCTGGCGCACTTTGGCCGGGTCGGCGCCGGCCTTGGCCGCGAACAGCAGGGCCTCGCCCACGGCCTCGATGTTGAGCGCCACGATGATCTGGTTGGCCACCTTGCAGGTCTGGCCGTCGCCCACGCCACCGACCAGCGTGATGTTCTTGCCCATCAGTTCAAACAGCGGCTTGACGGTGGCGAACGAGGCCTCGCTGGCACCGACCATGATGGTCAGGCTGGCGGCCTTGGCGCCGACTTCGCCGCCACTCACGGGCGCATCGATGTAGCTGCAGCCCAGGGCCTGGATGCGTTTGGCGTAGTCCTTGGTGGCGATGGGCGAAATGGAGCTCATGTCCACCACCGTTTTTCCAGCAGACAAACCTTTGTCCAGCCCGGTCTCGCCAAACAGCACCTCGGCCACGTGCGGCGTGTCGGGCACCATCAGGAAGATGATGTCGGCGGCGTACGCCACGTCGGCCGCCGTGGTGCAGGCCTTGGCGCCCGCGGCCAGCAAATCGGCCGGCACGCCGCTGCGCGACTGCGCAAACAGCTCGTGACCCGCGGCCAGCAAATGACCCGCCATGGGCGCGCCCATGATGCCCAGTCCGATGAATCCCAGTTTCATGTTGATGTCCTTAGAGAGAAGAGCAAGACGCTTCAGCGCACCAGCGCCGGCATCTTGTTGTTGAACGTCCAGTTGGGGATCAGGTACTGCATCGCGACGGCGTCGTCGCGCGCGCCCAGGCCGTGTTGCTGGTAGAGCGCGTGCGCCTGCCGCACCTTGTCCATGTCCAGCTCCACGCCCAGGCCCGGTTTCGCGGGCACGTCCACAAAACCGCCCTGGATCTGCAGCGGTTCCTTGGTCAGGCCCTGGCCGTCCTGCCAGATCCAGTGGGTGTCGATCGCGGTCACCTTGCCCGGCGCGGCGGCGGCGCAGTGGGTGAACATGGCGAGCGAGACGTCGAAGTGGTTGTTGGAGTGCGAACCCCAGGTCAGGTCGTGCATCTGGCAGAGCTGGGCCACGCGCACCGAGCCCTGCAGGGTCCAGAAATGCGGGTCGGCCAGCGGGATGTCGACCGACTGCTGCACCAGGCTGTGCGCCATCTCGCGCCAGTCGGTGGCGACCATGTTGGTGGCGGTGGGCAGGCCGGTGGCGCGCTTGAACTCGGCCATAACCTCGCGACCGGAGAACACGCCCTCGGCGCCACACGGGTCTTCGGCGTAGGCCAGGGTGTTGCGGTGGTCGCGCAGCAGGCGCACGGCGTCTTTCAGCAGCCAGCCGCCGTTGGGGTCGAGCGTCACGCGCGCCTGCGGAAAGCGCTCGTGCAGCGCGACGATGGCCTCGACCTCGTCTTCGCCACGCAGCACACCGCCCTTGAGCTTGAAGTCCTGGAAACCGTAACGCGCCTGGGCGGCTTCGGCCAGCTTCACCACCGCCTCGGGCGTGAGCGCGGCTTCGTGGCGCAAGCGCTGCCAGTCATCGGCCGCATCGGGCTCGCTGCGGTAGGCCAGGTCGGTCTGCTTGCGGTCGGCGATGTAGAACAGGTAACCCAGCATCTGCACGCGGTCGCGCTGCTGACCCTCGCCGAGCAGGGCCGCGACCGGCACACCGAGGTGCTGGCCCAACAGGTCGAGCAAGGCGGACTCCACGGCGGTCACGGCGTGGATGGTCACGCGCAGATCAAAGGTCTGGTTGCCGCGGCCGCCGCTGTCGCGCTCTGCAAAGCCGCTGCGCAGGCTGTTGAGCACGCGGTTCCAGGCGCCGATGGGCTGCCCTTCGATCAGGGGCCGTGCGTCTTCCAGCGTTTGGCGGATTTTTTCGCCGCCCGGCACCTCGCCCACGCCGGTGTGGCCCGACGAGTCGGTCAGGATCAGCAGGTTGCGGGTGAAAAACGGGCCGTGCGCGCCGCTCAGGTTGAGCAGCATGCCGTCGTGTCCCGCGACGGGGATCACTTGCAATCGGGTGACGGTGGGGGTGGCGTACATGGGCGGTGCGTGAGGACAGGACAACAACGGCAAAACCGTTTCAGTTAACAGTCATCATACATCTTAGGTGGACCCACCCCATCCGGGATAACCCTCGTCTCACCCCCTCCCTCACGGCTTCAGGCCGCCTGGCTCTCGCTCTTGCGCAGGCGTTCGCGGCTGTTGGACAGGTGGGTGCGGATGGCCGCGCGGGCGCTGTCCACGTCCTGGTCCCGGATCGCGTTGTAGATGCTCTCGTGTTCCAGGTGCACGCGCCGCAGGTACATCAGGCGGTTCGGGTCCTGGACCGCGGCGGTGGCCAGGCGCACCCGCGGAAACACACCCGGACCGAGCGAATTCATGACTTCGGCGAAGTGGCTGTTCTGGGTCGCCAGCGCGATCTCGCGGTGGAACTGGAAGTCGGCGTTGGCGGCGTCCTGCCCGGCCTCGATGGCTTCGGAGAAGGCATCCAGGGCGGCCTGCATGCTGACCAGATTCGCCTCGGTGCGGCGCGCTGCCGCGATGGCCGCGGCCTCGGTCTCGACGCCGATGCGCAGCTCCAGCAACGCAATGGTGTCGCGCAAGGTGCCCAGCTGCTCGGGCCGGATGCGGAACGGCGCGCTCTCCTCCACCTTCAGCACGAAGGTGCCGATGCCGTGGCGGGTCTCGGCCATATTGACCGCCTGCAGGGAGGAGATGGCTTCGCGCACCACGGTGCGGCTGACGCCGAACTCTTCCATGATGGACGCCTCCTTGGGCAGCTTGGTGCCCGGCGGATAGTCACCACCGCGGATGCGGCCGACCAGCACCTGCGCCAGCTCGGACGACAGGGTGCGCGATTTGTTGCTGCGACTGGAGAGATCCCGGTTCATTAGGGTAAGCCCGATGTTTGCTGCTGGAGTCATCTGCTAGATTAGTTGTACGACAACTGATGATGAGATGTTCGCAACCAATGTAGCAGATGCATCGCCTTGTTGAATAGGTCGTTCACCCTCTGATTCGCCTGAATCCCTTACCCCTTCAAACCAGCGCCCCGGCGCCCAGGAGATACCGAGATGACATTCCGCAGAACCCTGATCCAGCTCGCCGTGGCCACAGCGGGCACCTGTGTGTTCGGCCTGGCTTCGGCGCAGACCGTGCTCAAGGCCGCCGACGTGCACCCCGCCGGTTACCCCACCGTGGTGGCGGTGGAGGCCATGGGCAAAAAGCTCGAAGCCGCCAGCCAGGGCCGCTACAAGTTCCAGATGTTCCCGGGCAGCGTACTGGGTGACGAAAAGGCCATGATCGAGCAGACCCAGGTCGGCGCGATCCAGCTGCTGCGCACTTCGCTGGGGCCCGTCGGCCCGGTGGTGCCCGAGGTGAACGTGTTCAACATGCCCTTCGTGTTCCGCGACGTGGCCCACATGCGCGCCGTGATCGACGGTCCGATCGGCCAGGAACTGCTGGACAAGATCAGCGCCAGCCCGGCCAAGATAGTCGCTTTGGCCTGGATGGACGGCGGCAGCCGCAGCCTCTACACCAAGAAGCCGGTGCGCACCCCCGCCGACCTCAAGGGCCAGAAGATCCGCATGATGGGCAACCCGCTGTTCGTCGACACCATGAACGCCATGGGCGGCAACGGCATCGCCATGGGTTACGGCGAGGTGTTCACCGCGATCCAGACCGGTGTGGTCGATGGCGCGGAAAACAACCCGCCCAGCCTGTACACCGCCAACCACTTCAAGGCCGGCGCCAAGTACTACACCCAGACCAACCACCTGATCATTCCCGAGATCCTGGTGATGTCCAGGGTAGCCTGGGACAAGCTCACGCCCGCCGACCAGACGCTGATGAAGAAGCTGGGTCGCGAAGCCCAGCTGGAGCAGCGCAAGCTCTGGGACGCCGCCGTGGCCGACTACAGCGCCAAGCTCAAGGCCGAGGGCGTGGAGTTCATCGCCATCGACAACAAGCCTTTCTTTGACGCCACCGCCCCGGTGCGCGCCAAGTACGGCGCCCAGTTTGCCGACCTGATGAAGCGCATCGGCGACGTCAAGTAAGCCCGCGCCCTCCGCCCGCTGCCCCTCCAGTCACCCCGGCCCCGCGCCGGGGTGCCGCTTGCAGAAAACGATCCATGAAATCCCTCTACGTCGCGGCGATGGACCGCCTCTACCTGGCCTGCATCTGGGCCGCCGGCGTGGCCATCGTGTGCATGTCGCTGATCATTCCCTGGGGTGTTTTCACGCGCTATGTGCTGGGTACCGGCTCGCAGTGGCCCGAGCCCATCGCCATCCTGCTCATGATGGTGTTCACCTTCATCGGTGCGGCCGCGGCCTACCGCGCCAACGCCCACATCGCCGTGACCATGCTCACCGACGTACTGCCGCCACCCCTGCGCGCGCTGTGCGCCTGGTTGGTGGACTTGTGCATGGCCGCGGCCTGCGCCTTCGTGGCCTGGTACGGCACCAGCCTCAGCCTGGGCACCATGGGGCAGTCGATCAGCGAACTGCCCTGGCTGCCGGTGGGCGTGACCTACGCTGCCTTGCCGCTGGGCTCGCTGTTCACGCTGCTGTTCGTGATCGAGCGGCGCTGGATAGGCCCGCAGGACCACCGCCGGCTGATGCGCTACGAAGAACCGGAAAAGACCGACCGGGGCGCCGCCCTGGCCCACGGGGAGAGCCGCTGATGGACGCGTTCGTGCTGATCGGCAGCTTCATGCTGCTCATGGTGCTGGGCGTGCCCATCGCCTTCTCGCTCGGGCTCGCTGCGCTGGTGGGGGCCCTCTACATCGACATCCCGCTCGACGCGGTGATGATCCAGATCGCTTCGGGCGTGAACAAGTTTTCGCTGCTCGCGATTCCCTTCTTCGTGCTGGCCGGCGCCATCATGGCCGAGGGCGGCATGGCGAGGCGCCTGGTCGCTTTCGCCGGCGTGCTGATCGGTTTCGTGCGCGGCGGCCTGTCGCTGGTCAACATCCTGGCCTCCACCTTCTTTGGCGCGATCTCCGGGTCCTCCGTGGCCGACACCGCTTCGGTCGGCTCGGTGCTGATCCCCGAGATGGAGCGCAAAGGCTACCCGCGCGACTTCGCCACCGCGGTCACGGTCAGCGGCTCGGTGCAGGCCATCCTGATCCCGCCCAGCCACAACGCGGTGCTGTATTCGCTCGCGGCCGGCGGCACGGTGAGCATCGCTGCGCTGTTCATGGCCGGCGTGTTGCCCGGCCTGCTGATGGGGCTGACGCTCGCGGTGCTGTGCCTGTACAAGGCGAAGAAACACGGCTACCCCAAGGGCGAGGTGATTCCGCTGAAGCAGGCGCTGAAGATCTGTGGCGAAGCCATGTGGGGCCTGATGACCATGGTCATCATCCTGGGCGGCATCCTGTCGGGCGTTTTCACGGCCAACGAGTCGGCCTCGATCGCGGTGGTCTGGGCTTTCTTCGTCACGATGTTCATCTACCGCGACTACAAGTGGAGCGACCTGCCCAAGCTGATGCACCGCACCGTGAAGACCGTGACCATCGTCATGATCCTGATCGGCTTTGCCGCCGCCTTCGGCTACATCATGACGCTGATGATGATCCCGCTGCGGGTCACCAGCTTCCTCACCGCGCTGTCGGACAACAAGTACGTGATCCTGGCGCTGATCAACGTGCTGCTGATCGTGCTGGGCACGCTGATGGACATGTCACCGCTGATCCTGATCCTCACGCCCATCCTGTTGCCGGTGGTGAAGATGATGGGCGTGGACCCGGTGCACTTCGGCATGATCATGATGGTCAACCTGGGCATCGGCCTGATCACGCCGCCGGTGGGCACCGTGCTCTTCGTGGGCAGTGCGATCGCCAAGCTCAAGATCGGCGTGGTCTCCAAGGCGCTCATGCCGTTTTTCGTGGCGCTGTTCGTGGTGCTGCTGATGGTGACCTACCTGCCCTGGCTGTCGCTGTGGCTGCCGCGCACGCTGGGCCTGTGAGACCCGAAGCCATGACACAGCGCTTCGTTTTCATCTCGCACGCCGACAGCGGCGACGTGCACACCCTCGCACTTGACGCCGACGGCGACTTGCGGCCGGAGTCCTCCGTCACGCTCGGCGGCACGCTCATGCCCATGGCACTGAGCCCCAGCGGGCGCTGGCTCTACGTGGCCCGGCGCAGCGAACCCCTGGCCGTGGTCACGCTCGCCATCGACGCCACCACCGGCCAGCTGCAGCCCCTGGGCGAAGCCACCCTGCCCGGCAGCATGGCCTACGTCTCTACCGACCCCAGCGGGCGCTGGCTGTTCGCGGCCTCGTACCCGGCCAACTGCGTGAGCGTGAGCCCCATCGCGCCCACCGGCATCGCAGGCGATGTGTTGCAGCTCGTGCCCACGCCGCCCCATGCACATTGCATCCTGAGTGCGCCCGACAACCGCCATGTGCTGGCCACCAGCCTGGGCGGCGACCAGGTGCTGCAGTTCCGCTTCGATGCCACCACCGGCCAGCTCAGCACCAACACACCGCCGGCCTGGCCGCAGCGTCCCGGCGCCGGTCCGCGCCACATCCGCTTCCACCCCCACGGGCGTTTCGTCTACCTGCTCAACGAGCTGGACGCCACGCTCGACGTGCTGGCCTACGACGCACCAACCGGCACACTCGCGCACCTGCAGACGCTGCCCACCGTGCCACCCGGCTTCAGCGGCCCACCCTCCGCGGCCGACCTGCACCTCACGCCCGATGGCCGCTGGCTCTACACCAGCGAACGCGGCAGCAGCACCCTGGCCACCTTTGCGGTGGACGCCAGCTCCGGGCACGTCGAGCCCCGGGGTCACACGGCCACCGAAAGCGGCCCGCGCGGCTTCGCCATCACGCCCGACGGCCAGCACCTGCTCGCCGTGGGCCAGCTCTCGCACCACCTGAGCCGCTACCGCATTCACCCGGCCACCGGCTCGCTGACCCTGCAGCAGCGCCTGCCCATGGGCCAGAACCCCAACTGGATCACGTTCAGCCACCCGGCTCGATGAGCCACACACCCCCCCGGAGCACCACCCCATGAAATTTGCCAGACGCACCCTCTGCCTGTCGCTCGGCGCCGCCGCCCTGATGCCCCTCGCCAGCTGGGCCCAGGACTGGCCCGGCAAGCAGCCCATCCGGATCGTGGTGCCCTTCCCCGCTGGTGGCACGTCCGACGTGCTCGCGCGCCTGATCAGTCTGAAGATGACCGAGAAGCTCGGCCAGACCGTGCTGGTGGAAAACCGGGCCGGCAACGCCGGCAACCTGGGTGCCGATCTGGTGGCCAAGTCGCCCGCCGATGGCTACACCTTCGTGCTGATGGACGTGGGCAACCTCACCATCAGCCCGGCGCTCTACAAGCTGCCCTTCGACGTCATCAAAGACTTCGTCCCGGTGGCCATGGTCGGCTATTCGCCGCACCTGCTGGTGGTGAGCACCAAGGTGCCGGCCAGCAACATCGCTGAACTGATCAAGTACGCCAAGGCCAACCCCGGCAAGCTGAATTTCGCCGCCGCGGCCGGCATGGGCAGCGCGCCCCACATGGCGGGTGTGCAGTTTGCCCGGCGCAACGGCATCCAGTGGAACTACGTGCCCTACAAGGGCGGCTCGCAAGCCATGACCGACCTGGTCGGCGGCCACATGGACGTCACCTTCAACGGCATGGTCGCCACCTACCCGCACGTCAAGGCCGGCAAGCTCAAGCTGCTGGCCGTTTCCAGCGCCAAGCGCTTCGGCGAACTGGGTGACGTGCCCACCGTCAGCGAGAGCGTGCCCAACTTCCTGACCGGCAGCTGGCAAGGCCTGCTGGCCCCGGCCGGCACGCCGCCGGCCATCGTGAACGCGGTGCACGCCGAGGTGCAACGCATCACCGCGCTGCCCGACATCAAGGAAAAGCTGCAGTCCCTCGGACTGGAACCGTCGCACATGAGCGCGGCCGATTTCAGTGCCTGGATCAAGGCCGAAATCCCTGCGATGGCGCAGATCGTGCGCGAAGAAAAGATCACCCTCGAATAAGCCCCTCGGCGGCGCCCCCGGGCGCCGCGTTCCTGTACCCACCGGAGACACCACCATGAAAAAATCCCTCATCACCCTGCTCGTGGCCGCGTCCACCAGCCTCAGCGCCTTCGCCTGGCCCGACAAACCCATCACCCTGGTCGTGCCCTTCCCGCCTGGCGGTTCCACCGACCTGATCGCGCGCACGCTGTCGGGCAAGATGGGCGAGAAGCTCGGCGGCGCCACCGTGGTCGTGGAGAACAAGGCCGGCGCCACCGGCACCATCGGCGCCACCTACATCGCGCGCGCGCCGGCCGACGGCCACACACTGTTCGTCTCTTCGCTCGGCCCCTTCGTGATCGCGCCGCACCTGTTCAAGGTGCAGTACGACGCCCTCAAGGACCTGGAGCCGATCACGGTGGTCGTTCAGGCGCCCAACGTGCTGGTGGTGCCCGCTGCCTCGGAACGCAAATCGGTTGCCGAAGTGATCGCCCACCAGAAGGCCAACCCGGGCAAGATGAGCTTCGCATCGTCCGGCAACGGCAGCAGCGACCACCTCACCGCCGAACTCTTCTGGCAACAGACCGGTACCAGCGGCGTGCACGTGCCTTACAAGGGCGGTGGCCCGGTGATGAGCGACCTGCTGGGCAACCAGGTGGAATCGTCGTTCATGAACATCAACACCGCCATGCCGCAGATCAAGGCCGGCAAGCTGCGCGCCCTGGCCATCACCAGCGCCAAACGCTCGCCGCTGCTGCCCGACGTGCCCACGCTGGAAGAAAGCGGCGTGAAGGACGCCAACGTGCAGTCCTGGCAGGCCGTGGCTGCGCCCAAGGGCTTGCCCGTCGACGTGAAGAAGCGCATCCACGACGCCATCGTCGCGAGCATCAACGACCCCGCCGTGACGCCGAAGCTGCTGGAGCTGGGCTTCGAGGTGGTGCTCAACACGCCCGAGCAGTTCGCGGCCTTCCAGGCGTCGGAATACGCGCGCTGGCAGAAACTGATCACGAGCCGGAACATCAAAGCAGATTGACTTGGCCCACCCCCGCCGCGCTGCGCGCGACCCCCTCAAGGGGGCGGCGCTGGCGGCCCGGCAAAGCCGGTTCCGCGGCGCCCTGGGCGTTGGCTCCCCCCTCTTTCGCAACGTTGTCATGAACACATCTGCTCCGTCCGCACCGCGCGGTATCCGCATGCACCCGGCCGACAACGTGGCCATCGTGGTCAACGACGGCGGCCTCAAACCCGGCGCCGCGCTGGCCGGCGGGCCGGAGCTGGTGGAGGCTGTTCCCCAGGGTCACAAGGTGGCGCTGGTGGACCTGCCCGCGGGCAGCGCCGTGCGGCGCTACAACGTGGTCATCGGCCACACGGCGGTAGACATTCCGGCAGGCGGCTGGGTCAACGAGCAGCGGCTGGTGATGCCAGCGGCGCGTTCGCTCGAAGGTCTGCCGGCGTCCAATCCGCCCGCCCAGTTGCCACCGCTGGCCGGCCACACCTTCCAGGGCTACCGCAACACCGACGGCAGCGTGGGCACGCGCAACCTGCTGGCCATCACCACCACCGTGCAGTGCGTGGCCGGCGTGCTCGACTTCGCGGTCGAACGCATCCGAACCGAGTTGCTGCCGCTGTACCCGAACGTGGACGGCGTGGTCGGTCTGGAACACACCTACGGCTGCGGCGTGGCGATCGACGCGCCCGACGCGATCATCCCCATCCGCACGCTGCGCAACATCTCGTCCAACCCCAACTTCGGTGGCGAGGTCATGGTGCTCAGCCTGGGCTGCGAGAAGCTGCAGCCTGAGCGCCTGCTGCCGCCGGGATCGATTCCGATCAGCGATCAACGAGACAGCGCACTCGATGTGGTCACGCTGCAGGACGACGCCCACGTCGGCTTCATGTCCATGATCGATTCCATCTTGAGGCAGGCGCGCGTGCACCTGGAGCGCCTGAACCGGCGCCAGCGCACCACCTGCCCGGCGTCGGACCTGGTGGTGGGTGTGCAGTGCGGCGGCAGCGACGCGTTTTCCGGCGTCACCGCCAACCCGGCCGTGGGCTATGCCACCGACCTGCTGGTGCGCGCCGGCGCCACCGTGATGTTCTCGGAAGTGACCGAGGTGCGCGACGGCATCGACCTGCTGACCACGCGCGCCGCCAGCCCCGACGTGGCCGAGGCCATGGTGCGCGAAATGGCCTGGTACGACGCTTACCTGAACAAGGGCCGGGTGGACCGCAGCGCCAACACCACGCCCGGCAACAAGAAGGGCGGCCTGTCCAACATCGTCGAGAAGGCCATGGGCTCGATCGTCAAGAGCGGCACCGGCCCGATCCACGGCGTGATCGCGCCCGGCGAGAAGGTGAAGCAGAAGGGCCTGATCTTCGCCGCCACCCCGGCGAGCGACTTCATCTGCGGCACGCTGCAACTCGCGGCCGGCATGAACCTGCATGTCTTCACCACCGGCCGCGGCACGCCCTACGGACTGGCCGAGTGCCCTGTCATCAAGGTCGCCACGCGCGACGACCTGGCGCGCCGCTGGCACGACCTGATGGACGTCAACGCCGGGCGCATCGCCAGCGGAGAAGCCACTATCGAGGACGTGGGGACCGAGCTGTTCCAGCTGCTGCTGGCCGTCGCCAGTGGTAAAAAAACGTGGGCCGAACACTGGAAGCTGCACAACGCCCTGGTGTTGTTCAACCCGGCCCCCGTCACCTGAACCGACTGGACCGCCTCTGAACTGTCATGGACGCCGAAACGCTCCCCGGCCTGCTCGAACCGGCCCGTTTTGAGGGCGAGTTCGATGGCCGATCCACGGCGCTCTTTCTGCTGCACAACGAGCGCGGCATGGCTGTGGCCGTTTGCAACCTGGGCGCCCGGATCCTGCAGATCGTGGTGCCCGACCGCGACGGTGTGCCGGGTGATGTGGCGCTGGGCTACGACAGCCTGGACGATCTGCTCCAGGGCGCGCCGTCCATGGGCGCCTTCATCGGACGCTACGCCGGGCGCATCGCCCAGGCCCGCTTCACGCTCGACGGTCACGAGCACCAGCTGGTTGCCAACGCCGGCCCGCATTGCATCCACGGCGGTCCGCGCGGCTCGCGTCACCGCGTCTTCGAGGCCCGCCAGACCGACGCCCACACGCTGGAACTGCAGCACCGCTTCGAGACCACCGACGACGGCTTCCCCGGCGCGCTGGCCCTGCGCCTGACCTACCGGCTGACCGAGCACAACGAGCTGGTGATCGAACACGAGGCCACCGCGGTCGAAGGCCACGGGCCGGCGAGCTTCACCTGCCATGCCTTCTTCAACCTCGACGGCCCCGGCCATGTGCGCATCGACAGCCACCGGCTGGAAGTTCGCGCCAGCCATCTGCTCACCACCGACGATGACAACATCCCCACCGGCGAGCGCACGCCGCTGCGCGACCACCCGCTGAACCTGCGCACCCCGCAGACGCTGGGCGACCTGCCCGACATCGACCACAGCTACGTGATCGACGCCGACCCCCTCACCACCAGCCTGCGCCTGTGCGCCCGCGCCGACAGCGAAGCCAGCGGCCGCACGCTCGAGGTCTGGACCACCGAACCGGTGCTGCAGGTGTACACCGCGGGCAAGCTCGGCACGGGTGGGGCGGCCGACATCGGCAAACGGGGCGTGGTCCACCGGCCGCGCAGCGGGCTCTGCCTGGAACCCCAGCAGTTCCCCAACGCGCCCAACTGCCCGGGTTTCCCGTTCAACCGCGTCACGGCCGACCGCCCCTACCGCGCGCAGACGCGTTACCGGTTTGGCGTGCTGAACGGATAAACCTCAGCCCAACAATGCCGCCAGCCCGCCGTCGGCCTCGAAGCGCTGGTTGCGGTAGGTCAGGCGGGTCGGCCCGTCCCACACCGGCACCCGGCGGCTGTGCCGCGGATCGCCGGGGTAGCAGATCACGCGGCAGCCGTCTTGATCGAAGGGTTCGGGCTCGATCAGCGCGGGCGGCCGGCTGCGCGCCACGGCCTGCACCTGGGCCACACCGGCCAGGCGGCCGAGCTGGCAGAGGCTCATGATCTGCGGCGGCGCCAGGTCGATCTCGCCCGCCCAGTAGCGCTCCAGCGCAGCGCGCGGGGACAGCCAGACCGCTTCGGTGGCTTCAAAAGTGCAGTGGCTGGCGTCCTGCCCCGCCGGGGCCGCGGCCACGAAAAAGCGCGTGTCGAAGCGCTTGTTGGTCACCGACGGTTGGCGCGGCGTGACCCAGCGCGACCATGGCAGCAGGCTCGACACCGCCAGCGGCTGGCCCAGGCGCTGCACGGCAGCGGCAAAGCCCAGGCCGGTGAGCGTGTGCTCACGCACCTGGGCGGCCAACCGCGCCCAGTCGCCACTGGCTGAAAGTGATGCGTGCAGGCCCAGCAACAGGCTGCACTCTTCAAAGGTCTCGCGCAGCGCGGCCAGGTGCAGGCCCACCGCGGTGTCCGGATCCAGCCCGGGTTCGGCCAGGGCGCTCAACAGCTCGGCCGCCGTGCGGTCCAGCGCTGCGGGGTCCACCTGCCGGTCGGCCGCATCGAGCTTGCCGCCCGGAAACACGTGCACGCCACCCAGCACACCCGAGTTGCCGTGCCGGCGCACCAGCAGCACCTCCAGCCCGGTGGGGCCGTCGCGCACCACCATCACGGTGGCAGACGCCAGGGGCGGGGTGTGAATCACATCGGAGTTGATCGGGATGGCCATGCGGGCATTGTCCATGGGCCCGGCCCACACCGGCGTCTCCCGCGCAGCACCATGGCCCGTGCGGTTGTTCACGGTTTCCTCCCGGCGTGTCGCGTGTCGTCCATAACTCCCTACAGACCGGACGGGACGGGCCGACAAAGATCGGGCGACGTCAGCAGGACAGGGGCGGT
The DNA here is from genome assembly GCF_013387465.1 of Hydrogenophaga aromaticivorans. Lineage (GTDB taxonomy): Bacteria > Pseudomonadota > Gammaproteobacteria > Burkholderiales > Burkholderiaceae_C > Hydrogenophaga > Hydrogenophaga aromaticivorans. Next base: position 128,888 of record NZ_VYGV01000026.1, read on the forward strand.
TGATCCCTGCGCGCTGAAATCAAACAAACGGACCCGCCCACCCTGCCCGTCACCATGCCTTTTTTGCACCCTGCCTCCGTCGAACTGGCCCGCATCCAGACGCTCCGCTCCCTGGCCACCCTGGACACCTCGTCCGACCCCACCATCCAGTCCCTGCTGAAAGTGGCCGCGCTCACGTTGCGGTGCACCCGGGCGGCGGTCTGCCTGATGGATGGCGACCAGCACTGGATCAAGGCGTCGTACGGGCTGGACAGCGTGCCCGAAAGCTGTGGCGCCGCCTTCGCCGCGCAGGTGGCTGCGTGCGACGATGTGCTGGTGCTCACCGACACCGGGAGCGACCCGCTGTCGGGTGAGCCAGCGCCCGCCACGCCGCGCCTCTTTGTGGGCGCGCCCGTGCGCGTGGACGGCCACAGCATCGGTGTGCTCTGCCTGTTCGGGGCCGAGCCGCGCACCCTGAGCGACATCGAGCGCACGATGCTGCTGGAGCTGCGCACGACGGTCGAACACTGGCTGGTCGGGCTGCGCGAACGCCTCCAGCTCGAGGCCCGCACGCGCGAGTTCCGCGAGCTCGCCGAACAGATGCCCGGCATCGTCTACCGGGCCGTGATGGACGAGGCGAGTTCAACGCTGTATGTCAGCTCCCGTGTCCGCGAGCTGGGCTACACACCCGAGGAATGGATGGCCCGGCCCGAGGCCTGGATGCAGGCGCTGCACCCGGAGGACAGTGCGCGCGTGCTCGCCGAACTCGCCGACGGGCTGAAAAACCGGCCGAGCTTTGAACTCCAGTACCGCATCCGCAATGCGGCCGGGGACTGGCGCCACTACCACGACGCGATCCGCATCGTGCGTCCTTCTCGTGACGACGTCGATCCCGTGATCCAGGGCCTGATGACCGATGTGACCGACCGGGTGCGCGACACCAACCAGCCGCGCGAAGAAGCCGGCTGGCTGAGCAAACTCGCCATGGCGGCCGAGCAGGCCACGGCGTCCATCGTCATCACCGACATCGCGGCCAACATCGAATACGTGAACCAGGCCATGGTGGCCACCTCGGGCTATTCGCGCGACGAGCTGATGGGGCAAAACTCCCGCATCCTGCAATCGGGTCTGACGCCCGGTTCGCGCTACCGCAAGCTCTGGGCGGCGCTCGGCGCGGGCAAGCCCTGGCGCGGCTTCTTCAACAACCGCCGCAAGGACGGCTCCCACTACATCGAATTCGCCGTGATCACGCCGGTGCGCGACCCGGACGGCCGCGTCACCCACTACCTGGCGGTGAAGGAAGACATCACCGACAAGCGGCGCATGAGCGAAGACCTGACCCGCTACCGCTACCACCTCGAAGAACTCGTCACCCAGCGCACCGTCGAACTGGAGAAAGCCCGGCGGTCGGCCGAGGCGGCCAACGCCGCCAAGAGCGCCTTCCTTGCCACCATGAGCCACGAAATCCGCACGCCCATGAACGGCGTGATGGGTGTGGCCGACGTGCTGTTGCAGACCCCGCTGTCGCCCGCTCAGCAGGAGATGGTGGAGACCATCAACGAATCGGCCGCGGCGCTGCTCGCGATCATCGACGACATCCTGGATTTTTCGAAGATCGAGGCCGGACGGCTCGTGCTGGAGGAAGCGCCGTTTGCGATCCGCAGCGTGGTCGGCCGCTCCTGTGCGCCCCTGAGCACCGTCGCCGCCGGGCGCGGCGTGCGCCTCCACGCCTTCGCCGACCCGCGCCTGCCCGACCTGATGCTGGGCGACGGCAACCGCGTGCGCCAGATCCTGCTCAACCTGGTGGGCAATGCCATCAAGTTTTCGGCCGGCTTGAACCGGCCAGGCCGGGTCACCGTGCGCGCCACCCCCGTGGGCGATTCGGTGCGCCTGGAGGTGGCCGACAACGGCATCGGCATGACCGACGAAGTGCAACGCCTGGTGTTCCAGCCTTTCATACAAGGCGAGGCCTCCACCACGCGCAACTACGGCGGCACTGGTCTGGGCCTGGCCATCTCGCACCGGCTGGTCAGCGCCATGGGCGGGAGCATCAGCGTGCGCAGCCAGCCCGACGCAGGCGCCACCTTCACGGTCGACCTGCCGCTCAAGCCGGCTTCGGCGGTGAATTCGGCCATCAGCAGCGAGCTGGTCGGCATCCACGCCCTGCTGGTTCTGGACGACGCCGACATCCGCGACGACTGGGCGGCCTACCTCAGCGCCGCCGGTGCCCGGGTCAGCCTGGTGGACAGCACCGACGATGCAGCCGCCTGGCCCGAACAGGAGGGCGAAGCCCGGGTGGTGATCGCACCCGCCGGACACCAGGTGCTCCACCGTTCAACCGCAGAAGCCTCCGGCCGGTCCGAAGGCCAGGTCGTGATGCATCAGAAGCCCCGCACGGAACCGGTTTCCCAGGCCCCGGGTCAGGCCAACATGTCGGTCATCGGCCTGCGCCGCAAGGATCTGCTGGTGGCCGTGGCCATGGCGGCGGGCCGGGTGCTGGTGCCCGCCCATGGCGTCGTGAGCCCCGAGCGGGAGCGGCACCCGGCCGACTGGGGCCTGGTCGCCGCCTGCCAGGGGCGCGCCATTCTGGTGGCCGAAGACAACGAGATCAACCAGCGGGTGTTGCGCTACCAGCTGGAGCTGCTGGGCCTGGACCCCGTGTTCACGGGCGATGGCCAGGAGGCGCTGGCGCTCTGGCGGCAGCGGCCAGACCACTTCTGCCTGCTGCTGACCGACCTGCAGATGCCGGGCCTCAGCGGCATTGAACTCACCGAGGCCATCCGCAAAGAAGAAGCGGTCGGGCACCGCATGCCCATCATCGCGCTGACCGCGAACGCGATGCACAGCGAAGTCCACCGCTGCCGGGCGGTCGGCATGGACGACTACCTCACCAAGCCGGTGTCGCTGCCCAAGCTCGAAACCATGCTGCACCGGTGGCTGGAAGTGGTCCGGTTGCCGGCACCAGCGGGGTCGCTGGCGCAGCGGCCGGAGCCGCAACCGGAACCCGTCGCCGCGGGATGGGACGGATTCGACGACCACGCGCTGCAGCGTGTGCTCGGTGCCGACCCCGAAATCCTGCAGGACATGCGCAGCCGCTACCTCGCCAGCCTGGACCGGGCCCAGACCGAGATCCGGGAGGCGGCGGCGCGCGAGGACAGCGCCAGCGCCGGCTTCACCGCGCACCGCATCAAATCGTCCAGCCGCCTCGTCGGTGCGGTGGGTCTGGCGCAGCTGCTGGACCAGATCGAGACGCTCGGCACCGTGGGCGATGCGGCGGGCATCGCCCGGTTGGTCCCCAGCCTGGTCGACTCCATCGCTTCGGTGCGCCAGCACCTCAGGCGGCTGGAATCCGCGGTGCAGGCGGCGCCACTGACCCATGTGCTGTGCATCGACGACGATCCGGTCCACCTGAACGAACTGGTGACACTGCTGGCCCAGGCCGGTGCGCCGCGGGTCGAGCGCTTCACCGAAGGCAGCGAGCTGCAGCAGCGGCTGGCGGAACTCGACACCTCGCAGGTGCTGCTGTTGCTGGACCTGCACATGCCGTGCATGAACGGCGTCGAGCTGATCCAGCACCTGCGGCAGTGGCGGTTCAACGGCCACGTGGCGCTGATCGGCCACTTCGACCACCAGATGCTGGACACCGCCGAACGGCTGGTGGACGGCTATGGCCTGAAATGGGCCGGTACGCTGACCAGCCCGCTGTCAGAGCACAAGGTGCGCACGATCCTGCAGGCCTGCGGCGGGCTGCGGGACTGATCGGCTGAGCGATCAGGAGGGCAGGAACAGCGACTGCAGATCGCTGAGAAAGTCGAACCCGCGTTCGGTCGGCCGGACCCAGCCATCCGCCACCTCCAGCCAGCCGCGCTGCACGCCTTCGTCCAGCGACGCGGCCACGCTGGAGAGCGGCAGACCGGTGCGTGCTGAGAAGTCCTGCAGTTCGAAGCCGTGCCGCAGGCGCAGCGCGTTGAGCATGTACTCAAACGGCAGATCGCGCCGCGCCACTTCTTCCACACTCACCACCGCGTCCCCCGCGCGCGCCTTGTCCATGTAGAGACGCGGTTCGCGTGCACGCACCTGACGCACCACGCGGTGGGCAAAGCTGAGCTTGCTGTGGGCACCGGCACCGATGCCGAGGTAGTCGCCGAACTGCCAGTAGTTGAGGTTGTGCCAGCAGCGGTGGCCTTCGCGCGCGTAGGCCGAGACCTCGTAGCGCGCCAGCCCCTGCTCGGCCGTCAGCTCGGTGATGCGGTCGAGCATGGCGTAGGCGTCGTCGTCTTCGGGCACCCGCGGCGGGAACTTGGCGAACACCGTGTTGGGCTCGATGGTCAGGTGGTAGATCGAGATGTGCGGTGGCGCAAACGCCAGCGCGGTGCGCATGTCCGTTTCGCAGTCGGCCAGCGTCTGCCCCGGCAACGCGTACATGATGTCCAGGTTGAAGGTGTCGAAGGCCATCGCCGCCTCTTCCACCGCAGCGATCGCCTGCGCCCGGTCGTGCACCCGGCCCAGCGCCTTCAGGTGCTCGTCGTTGAAGCTCTGCACGCCGATGGACAGGCGCGTCACGCCGGCCTGACGGAACGCGCGGAAGCGGTCTTTTTCAAAGGTTCCCGGGTTGGCTTCCAGCGTGATCTCGGCGTCGGCGTCCAGCCGCAGCAGCGCACGCACGTCGCCCAGCAGGCGGTCGATGGCCTCGGGCGAAAACAGGCTGGGCGTGCCGCCGCCGATGAAAATGCTGTGCACCGAGCGGCCCCAGATCAGCGGCAGCGCGGCTTCCAGATCGGCGCGCAGCGCGTCCAGGTAGGCCTGCTCGGGCAGCGCCTGACCGGGCGCACTGGTGGCGCTCCACTCGTGCGAGTTGAAGTCGCAATAGGGGCACTTCTTCAGGCACCAGGGCAGGTGGATGTAGAGCGAGAGCGGCGGCAAGCCCTGCAATTGCAGCGTGCCGGGGCGCATCCAGTGGCGGATGTCGCTCCAGTGCGGACCTTCCGGTGGACGGCTGCCGGCTGCGCCGGGCAGCGCCACCCGGACCTCTCTGGGCGTGTTCATGTGTCCGCCTGGGGCGCGAACCAGCGTTCACGCATCAGGTTCAGCATCTGCTGCGCCGCCTTGCCACGGTGGCTGTTGGCGTTCTTCTTCTCGTCGCTCAGCTGGGCAAAAGTGCAACCGAACTGCGGCAAAAACATCACCGGGTCAAAGCCGAAACCGTTGTCACCGACGGGCTCGCGCGTGATGAGCCCCGGCGCACGGCCGCTGGCCACCAGCGGCTCGGGATCGTCGGCGCTGCGCACCGCGACCAAAGTGCTGACCAGCGCAGCGCGGCGGTCGTGCACCTGCGCCATCTGTTCCAGCAAGGCGCGCACGTTGTTGGCGTCGCCCTTCTCGTAACCGAACTGCGTCGCGTAGTAGGCGGTGTCCACACCCGGCAAACCGCCAAAGGCTTCCACGCACAGGCCGGCGTCGTCGGCGAGCGCGGGCAGGCCACTCACCTGCGCCGCGTGGCGCGCCTTGGCCAGTGCGTTCTCGATGAAGGTGCGGTGCGGCTCGGGCGCTTCGGGAATGCCCAGTTCGGACTGGCGCACCAGCTCCACCCCCAGCGGGGCGAACAGCGCCTGCAGCTCGGCGAGCTTGCCTGTGTTGTTGGACGCGAGAACGAGCTTCATCCCGGCCTCTCAGACCAGGCCGAGGCTCTGCTTCTGCAGGGCCACCAGCTCGGCCACGCCTTTTTCGGCCAGGGCCAGCAAGGCGTCCATTTCCTGGCGGCTGAACGCCACGCCTTCGGCCGTGCCCTGCACTTCCACGAAGTGGCCGGCGCCGGTCATCACCACGTTCATGTCGGTGTCGCAGGCCGAGTCTTCCACATACTCCAGGTCGAGCAGCGGCTGGCCCTGCAGGATGCCCACCGAAATGGCGGCCACATGGTCCCGGATCGGTGAAGCTGCGATCTTGCCTTCGGCCAGCAGCTGGCTCACCGCATCGTGCGCGGCGACGAAGGCACCGGTGATGCTGGCCGTGCGCGTGCCACCGTCGGCCTGAAGCACGTCGCAGTCCAGCGAAATGGTGCGCTCGCCCAGCGCCTTCAGGTCGAACACCGCGCGCAGCGAACGGCCGATCAGGCGCTGGATCTCCTGCGTGCGCCCGCTCTGCTTGCCCTTGGCGGCTTCGCGGTCGCTGCGGGTGTGGGTGGCGCGCGGCAGCATGCCGTATTCGGCCGTCACCCAGCCTTCGCCACTGCCCCGCTTGTGCGGCGGCACTTTTTCTTCCACCGATGCGGTACACAGCACCTTGGTGTCACCGAACTCGATCAGCACCGAACCCTCGGCGTGGATGGTGAAGCCCCGGGTGATGCGCACCGGGCGCAGGGCATCGGCGGCCCGTTGGCCGGGTCGAATGAAATCTGTCATGAAAACCTCAAAAAAAACGGTGATCCTATTGTCACGGAGGGGGGGTCAGCCAGAGCGCCACGGGATCCAACCCAGAACGCGGAGGAACCGGCTTCGCCGGGCCTCTCGCGTTGCCCCCTGGGGGGTGACGCCGAAGGCGGCGCGGGGGGTATCAGGAATTTCTTTCGGCGGTGCGCCGGATCGCTTCGTTGATTTCGGCGATCGATTTTTCGATCGCCTCGTCGTCCAGGTCTTCGATGGTCGGGTCGGCCACGCCCGACTGGATGGTGGAGGCGAACACGCCTTCTTCGATGTCTTCGGTCGACACCCGCGTGGTCTGGAATTCGTCGGCGGTCTCCCACTCCATGGCCAGCACGGTGACGTTGTCGCAGCGCGGCCCTCCGCGCTTGAGCGCCATTTCCACCAGCTCGGGAACCGCCTGTTCCAGCGGATTGCGGGCCAGTTCGGCGGCGATCTCGAAATCCTTCACCGTGCCCCAGAGACCGTCCGAGCAGAGCAACACACGGTCACCCTGCTGCAGCTGAACCGGCCCCGACAGGTCGAACACCGGCTTCGCGGGCGAGCCCAGACAGGTGAAGAGGATGTTGCGGTTGATGTGCTGGGTGGCCTTGCCGAGGTGGGCCTGCTGCTCCATGTAGGAGTGGTCCCGCGTGCGCGTCAGCAACTCGCCATTGCGCACGAGATACAGGCGGGAGTCGCCACAGTGCACCCAGTGCATGTTGCCACGCTCCATCACGGCCGCCACGAGCGTGGTGCGGGGCGTGTCGAGCATGCCTTTTTCGGCGGCGTAGCGGATGATCTGGTGGTGTGCCGCCATCACGGCGCTGGAGAGGAACTCCGGCACTTCGCGCACCGTGGGGTTGGCGGCTTTCTGGAAATAGGCCGAAAACGTCTGCAGCGCCAACTGGGCCGCCATCGCGCCCTCGGGATGCCCACCCATGCCATCGGCCAGCACGAACAGCCCGGACTCGCGCGTGTACGCGTAGCCCATGCGGTCTTCGTTGCGCTCGCGACCACCCTGCCGACTGATCTGGTAGACCGAAAACTTCATCGGAACTTGGTCCCGGCGGCGGTGGATTTGCGTGGCGACTTCTTGTCCGAAACAATGTTGTCAAACTGCAGGCGCATCTTCTCGGCCACGGTCAGCTTGGTGTAACTGCGTTCGGTCTCCCGGCTCAGCTCTTTTTGCAGGGCGAACACCGATTGCGGACGCGACAGCGGATCGAGCGACATGCACCACTCCACCACCTCGATCAGGTTGTCGGAGTAGACACCGCGCAGACGCGAGAGCGCCAGCGACAGCCGGTCTTTTTCCAGCCGTTGCGGGGCGTCGTTGGGCGGGTAGCCCTGCATGCTGGCGTAGATGCAGGCACCGATGGCGTAGATGTCGGTCCAGGGGCCCATGCTCGAATCGCGGCGGTACATCTCGGGCGCAGCGAAACCGGGCGTGTACATCGGGCGGATGAAGTTGCCCTCCTTGCTCAGCACCTCGCGCGCGGCGCCGAAGTCGATCAGCACCGAACGGTTGTCATCGGTCACGAAGATGTTGGCCGGCTTGATGTCGAGGTGCAGCATCTTGTGCTGGTGCACGATGCGCAGGCCGCGCAGCACCTCGTCGTACAGCGAACGGATGGTGGACTCGCGGAACACCTTCTGGCGCTTGAGTTCGCGCGCCGTGATGATGAACTCCTGCAGGGACGCGCCCTCCAGGTAGTTCATGACCATGTAGACGGTCTCGTTTTCGCGGAAGAAGTTGAGCACGCTCACCACCGACTGGTGGGAGATCTGCGCCAGCGCGCGGCCTTCTTCAAAGAAGCTCTTGAGCCCGAGCCGGTACAACGAGAGTTTTTCGGGCTGCACCTGCGGCAGCAGTTCACCCGGGCCGCGTGTGGCCAGCGAGGACGGCAGGTATTCCTTGACCGCGACCTGCTGCCCTTCGGTGTCCACAGCCAGGTAGACCACGCCGAAACCACCGGCGGCCAGCTTGCGCACGATACGGTATCCGCCGATCACGGTGTCCGGTGGCAGCGGTGCGGGTTTGACCTTTGACATAATTCGGATGGGTTCCGGAACGCCTCGTTTTGGACCACTCAACCTGATGGGACACAGTTCAATGGCAGTTTACAGCATGACCGGCTACGCCACGGCCCAAACCGGCGGGGCCGCAGCCACGAATGCCAGCGAGTCCCCGCGCGATGCCCGACCGGGCCTGGGCATCGAAATCCGCTCGGTCAACAGCCGCTTTCTCGACCTGACTTTCAAACTCGCCGACGACCTGCGCGGCACCGAACCCGCGCTGCGCGAACTGCTGGGCGCCGCACTCAAGCGCGGCAAGGTGGAGGTGCGGGCATGGGTGGAGGGCCGCACCGACGCCGGACCGCGAGCGCCCAGCGCACCGGAGCTGCAAAAGCTGGTCAGCCTGCAGGACAACATCCGTGCCTGGCTGCCCACCGCGCCACCGCTGACGGTGGCCGAGGTGCTGCAACTGACCACGCGCCAGGCGGGCAACCCCGGTGAGCTGCACGAAACCCTGCTTGAGCTGGCCCAGACGGGTCTGGACAGACTGCTCACCGCGCGCGAACGTGAAGGACAGCGCCTGGCGGCCATGCTGCTGGACCGGCTCAAACAGCTGCGCCAGCTCGCCAAAGACGCCCAGCCCCTGATTCCCCAACTGGTCGCGCAGCAGCGGCAGCGTTTCATCGACCGCTGGAACGAAGCGCTAGGCGCGAGCGCCGCCGCCGGCGGCACCAGCAACACCCTCACCAGCGAGGCCGCACAGGATCGCGCGCTGACCGAAGCCACCGCCTTCGCGATCCGCATCGATGTGGCCGAAGAACTGACCCGACTGGATTCGCACCTGGTGGAAATCGAGCGCCTGATCAAGAAGGGCAGCGATGTGGGCAAACGCCTGGACTTCCTGATCCAGGAACTGCACCGCGAAGCCAACACCATGGGCTCCAAATCGTCGAGCCTGGAACTCACCCGCATTTCCGTGGACATGAAGGTGCTCATCGAACAGATGCGCGAACAGGTCCAGAACATTGAATGACCGTATGGAATACCCAGGCAACCTGTTCGTCGTCGCAGCCCCCAGCGGGGCTGGAAAATCCAGTCTGGTCAAGGCGCTGATGGAGCTGGACTCCCGCGTCGTGCCCTCGGTCTCTCACACCACCCGGCCCCCGCGTGGCCAGGAGTTGCATGGTCGCGAGTACTACTTTGTCGCCCGGGAAACCTTTGACCAGATGGTCATCCAGGGCGCTTTCCTGGAATGGGCCATGGTGCATGGCAACCGCTACGGCACGTCCAAACAGGCGATCGAGCAACGCATGGCCCAGGGGGCCGACGTGGTGCTGGAGATCGACTTCCAGGGCGCGATCCAGGTCAAACGCATCTTTCCCAACGCGGTACTGATTTTCATCCTGCCGCCGAGCTGGGAAGAACTGCGATCGCGGCTGGAGCGGCGCGCCGAAGACAGCGCCGAAGTCATCGAGCTGCGGCTGCAGAATGCCGCGTCGGAGATGATGCACGCGCGGGAATTCGACTTCGTTATAATCAACGAGTTGTTCGAGCGGGCCCTGTTTGACCTCAAGGCCATCGTCCATGCCCAGCGGCTCAAGTTCGCCGCCCAGCGTATCGCCCGCAGCGATACCTTCAAAGCGCTCAACATCCACTGACTCACCGCACACTACCGAGGCCCGCACATGGCACGCATCACCGTCGAAGACTGTCTGGAAAAGATCCCCAACCGCTTTCAGCTCGTGCTGGCCGCCACCTACCGTGCCCGCATGCTCAGCCAGGGCCATGCCCCCAAGATCGAGAGCAAGAACAAGCCCGGCGTGACCGCGCTGCGTGAAATTGCCGAAGGCAAGATCGGCATCGAGATGCTCAAGAAAGTGCCGCTCTGAGCTTCAGGCGCACCTGAAAAAAGCCCGCTGCGAGCGGGCTTTTTTGCGTCTGCGTGACGTCAGCTCTCGTTGGCGCCAGAGCTCCACCCACAACGCGCGAAACGGCGCAACCGGGAGGCACCGCCGGGCCGGCTCTGCCGGACGGCCAGTGCCGCCCCCTTGAGGGGGTCGCGCGCAGCGCGGCGGGGGTGTTTCGCTCTACGCCGCGCCGATGTTCGGCACCAGCGCGCCGGCATTCTGACCACTGCGCTGCGCGGCGGTGAACGCCAGCATGCGGTCGATCGGCAACCGGGCGCGTGGAATCAGCGCCGGGTCCACGTGGATCTGGTTCAGGCCTTTTTCCAGCACCTGAGCCACGCCGGCCAGGCCGTTCATGGCCATCCAGGGGCAGTGCGCGCAGCTCTTGCAGGTGGCGCTGTTGCCGGCGGTGGGCGCCTCGATGAACACCTTGCCCGGGTTCTGCTGGCGCAGCATGTGCATCATGCCGTTGTCGGTGGCGACGATGAACTCGTGGGCATCCATCTCGTGCGCCGCCTTCAGGATGCCGGAAGTCGATCCCACCGCATCGGCGAGCGCCACCACGTCGGCCGGACTTTCCGGGTGCACCAGCACCTTGGCACCCGGGTGTTCCTTCTTGAGTGCTTCCAGCTCGAAGGCCTTGAACTCGTCGTGCACGATGCACGAGCCGTTCCACATCAGCATGTCGGCGCCGGTTTCGCGCTGGATGTAGCCGCCCAGGTGCTTGTCGGGCGCCCACAGGATCTTGTGGCCCTTGTCCTTGAGTGCGCGCACGATGTCGAGCGCGCAGCTGGAGGTGACGAGCCAGTCGGAGCGCGCCTTCACCGCGGCGCTGGTGTTGGCGTAGACCACCACGGTGCGGTCCGGGTGGGCGTCGCAGAAGGCGCTGAATTCGTTGATCGGGCAGCCCAGGTCGAGCGAGCAGTTGGCGTCCAGGTCGGGCATGAGCACGGTCTTTTCCGGGCTCAGGATCTTGGCCGTCTCGCCCATGAAGCGCACACCCGAGACCACCAGCGTCTGCGCTGCGTGATCGCGGCCAAAACGCGCCATCTCCAGCGAATCGCTGACGATGCCGCCCGTCTCCACGGCCAGGTCCTGCAGGTCGGGATGCACGTAATAGTGCGACACCATCACCGCGTTGCGCTCCTTCAGCAGGCTGCGAATCTTGTCCTTGAGTTCGGCGCGCTGCTTCGGACCGGGCTCGACCGGCACACGCGCCCAGGCGTGTTTCGTCGGGCAGGCCGGCTGTTCGTATTCGACATCGATGATGGCTTCGTTGCTCATGTCAGTTGCTCCATCCGCATGGAAAAATCGATCGCCTTGACGTCTTTTGTCAGGGCCCCGATGGAGATGCGGTCCACCCCGGTTTCTGCAAGGTTTCGCACCGTCTGCAGGTTCACGCCGCCCGAAATCTCCAGGATGGCGCGGCCCGCGTTGCGGCGCACGGCTTCCTGCAGGGTGGGGATGTCCATGTTGTCGAGCAGGACCATTTTGGCGCCGCAGGCCAGCGCTTCGTCCAGCTGCGCCAGGGTCTCGACCTCGATCTCGACAAAACGCGCCTGGGGTGCCGTTTCCTGCACGCGCTTCAACACGGCCTCGACACCACCCGCGGCAGCGATGTGGTTTTCCTTGATGAGCACCGCGTCGTAGAGCCCAATGCGGTGGTTGACGCCGCCGCCGGTTTTCACCGCGTACTTTTGCGCCAGACGCAGCCCCGGGAGGGTCTTTCGCGTGTCCACGATGGCTGCGCGCGTGCCCTGAACGGCATCGACGAACACCGCCGTCTTGGTGGCCACGGCCGAGAGCAGTTGCAGGAAGTTGAGCGCGGTGCGCTCGGCGGTCAGCAGGGCCTGGGCGCGGCCGGTGATCTCCAGCACCACCTGGTCGGCCACGCAGCGCTGGCCCTCCGCCACGTGCCAGATCAGGCGGGCCTTGGGGTCACAGGCCAGCACGGCCGCTTCCACCCAGGGTGCGCCGCAGATCAAGGCGGGCTCACGCGCGAGGATGCGTGCATGGGCGCTGCGCGAGGGGTCCACCAGCGCCGCGGTGAGGTCCCCGCTGGCCACGTCCTCGGCCAGCGCGCGGGCCACATCGGCGCCCGCCAGTTCGGCCAGATCGGCCGCCGTGAATTCAGAGAGGTGTTTCATGGGTTGCAAGCATAACGGGATCGCATATAGTGCCCCCCATCCAAAGCCCACGCAAAGGGGATCCCCATGAGTCCACCAAAATCCGCCGCGCCGACCAGCGGCACGCCCTACGGCACCCTGCCGTCGGCTTCGCCCATGCCGCAGCGCAAACCGGTCAGCCTGCCACGGCTGCAGGAGATGCGCGAGCGGGGGGAAAAGATCACCATGCTCACGGCCTACGACGCCACCTTTGCCGCCGTGGCCGATGCCGCGGGCGTGGAGTGCATTCTGGTGGGCGACTCGCTGGGCATGGTTTGCCAGGGCCTGTCCAGCACCACCGGTGTCACGCTGGACACCATGCGTTACCACACCGAAAGCGTGGTGCGCGGCCTGCAGCGCGTTCAGGCCACCGCCTGGGTGATCGGCGACCTGCCCTTTGGCAGCTATCACGAGTCGAAAGAACAGGCCCTGCGCAGCGCCGCGGTGCTGATGCACGCCGGCGCCCACATGGTCAAGCTTGAAGGCGGTGGCTGGACCGCCGACACCGTGCGCTTTCTGGTGGAACGCGGCATCCCGGTCTGCGCCCACCTGGGCCTGACGCCACAGACCGTGCACGCGCTCGGCGGCTACCGCGTACAGGGCCGGGGCGACGCCGCCGCGCTGCAGCTGCGCCGCCACGCCATCGATCTGCAGGACGCTGGCGCCACCATGCTGGTGCTGGAGATGGTGCCCGCAGCCCTGTCGACCGAGATCACGACCGAACTCAAGACCTGCCACACCATCGGCATCGGCGCCGGCAAGGGCACGGCCGGGCAGGTGCTGGTGATGCACGACATGCTGGGCATCAACCTCGGCAAGAACCCGAAGTTCGTGCGCAATTTCATGGAAGGCGCCAGCAGCGTGCGCGACGCCATGGCCGCGTACGTGGCGGCCGTGAAGGACGGCAGCTTCCCGGACGACAGCCTGCACGCCTGGTAGATCAGGCCCACCCCCGCAGCGCCTGCGGCGCCCCTTGAACAGACACTGCTCTCCTCATGAAACTCGTTCACACCATCGAAGACCTGCGCACTGCGCTGCGGCCTTTCAACTCACCGGCTTTTGTACCCACCATGGGCAACCTGCACGAAGGCCATCTGGATCTGGTTCGCACGGCCCAGCCGCTGGGTGATGTGACGGTGTCCAGCATCTTCGTCAACCGCCTGCAGTTTGCGCCTCACGAAGATTTCGACACCTATCCGCGCACCTTGCAGGCCGATTGCGCCCGGCTGGAGCAAGCCGGTTGCGACGTGGTGTTCGCGCCCTCCGAAAAAGAGCTGTATCCCGACCCCCAGGGCTACAAGATCCAGCCGCCGTCCGAGCTGGCCGACATCCTGGAAGGGCATTTCCGTCCCGGCTTCTTCATCGGGGTCTGCACCGTGGTGATGAAGCTGTTCCAGTGCGTGTTCTCGGAAGCCAAGGGCCCGCGTCATGCCCTCTTCGGCAAGAAGGACTACCAGCAGCAGATGGTGATCCGGCGCATGGTGCAGCAGTTCGCCCTGCCGGTCACCATCGTGGCCGGCGAGACCCAGCGCGCTGCGGACGGCCTGGCGCTGAGTTCACGCAACGGTTATCTGAGCGAAAGCGAGCGTGCCGAAGCGGTGCAGCTGTCGCTCGCACTGCGGGGTCTGGCGCGCGACGCTTTGGCCGCTGCGGCGAGTTTGCCCAGCCACCAGTCCACGCTGGAAGAGAAGGCCATGAGGGCCTTGGCAGGACGCGGCTGGCAACCCGACTACCTGACGGTTCGCCGCCGACAGGACCTGCAGTCGCCCACCGCGGCAGACGCGATCACCCCCGGCGCCCTTGTGGTGCTGGGCGCTGCGCGCCTGGGCAACACCCGATTGATCGACAACTTCGAGATTTAGACTCACCCCCGCGCCGGGCTTCGCCCGTCACCCCCTCACGGGGGCGGCACTGGCGGCCCGGCCAAGCCGGTTCCGCGGTGCCCTGGCGCAACGCCCCCTCCGGCGAGAGATGACTTCCCCCGAGGATGCGGCGGAACCGGCTTGGCCGGGCCGCTCGCATCGCCCACTGGGGGGGTGACGCGCCCTTAGGCGCGGCGCGGGGGGGAGGTAGCTTCGTCCTTCGGGTCACGCCCCATCAGCGCAGCCACTGCCTGGGCCGGCTGCAGCTGGCCGTCCAGCAGCGCCACCACACCCGCAGAAATGGGCATGTCCACGCCCAGCAACTGCGCGCGCTGCACCACGGTGCGGGCGCTGTAAACGCCCTCGGCCACGTGGCCCAGCGAATCCACCGCCTGCTGCAGGCTCAGGCCCTGCGCGAGCAGCTGACCCACCTTGCGGTTGCGTGAGAGATCGCCGGTGGCCGTGAGCACCAGGTCCCCCAGACCCGAGAGGCCCATGAAGGTTTCGGTCCGTGCCCCCAGCGCCTGCCCCAGACGGGTCATTTCGGCCAGACCGCGGGTGATCAGCGCGGCACGCGCGTTGAGTCCGAGGTTCAGCCCGTCGCAAAGACCGGTGGCGATGGCCAGCACGTTCTTCACCGCGCCGCCGACTTCCACCCCCACGATGTCTTCGTTGGCATAGACCCGGAGCGTGGGGCTGTGAAAAGCCGCCACCAGCGCATCGCGCACACCGGCGTGCTCGCTGGCGGCCACCAGTGCGGTGGGCTGGCCACGAGCGACTTCCTGGGCGAAACTGGGGCCACTGAGCACGCCAGCGCGCAAGGCAGGCGCCACCAGCGCACGGATCTCGTGGCCCAGCAGACCCGGAGCCGCGTCGCCTTGCGGTGCTTCGAACCCCTTGCACAGCCAGGCCACGGGCGCGGACACACCGCGCAAGCGTTCGAGCATGCCACGCAGGGCCGCCATGGGCGTGCCCACCACCACGAGGTCGGCATGGGCCCACAAGGCCTCGGCATCGCCCAGCTCAGCGCCCACGACATCCAGCGAAGGCGGCAGCGCGATACCGGGCAGGTAACGCCGGTTTTCGCGTGTCACCCGCATGTCGGCCACCTGCTGCGCGTCGCGCGCCCAGAGACGGACACGGTGCGGCTGGCACGCAGCACTGATGGCCAGCGCTGTGCCCCAGGCGCCGGCACCCAAAACAACGATGTTCATGCGCGGTTCGCCAGCGGAACGCCGGTTTACTGCGTGACGATGCGCGGCGCGTCTTCGGCGGCCTGGGCCTGCTGCTGTTCGTACATGGCCTGGAAGTTGATTTCGGCCAGGTGCACGGGCGGGAAGCCGGCGCGCTGGATCAGGTCGGCCACGTTGCCTCGCAGGTAGGGGTAGACGATCTGCGGGCAGGCGATGCCCATGATGGGGCCCATCTGTTCCTGCGGCAGGTTGCGGATTTCAAAGATGCCGGCCTGCTTGGCCTCCACGAGGAACACCGTCTTGTCCTTGATCTTGGTCTGCACGGTGGCGGTGACGCAGATCTCGTACACGCCGTCGGCCGCCGGGTTGGCTTCCACGCCGAGCTGGATGTCCACCGAAGGCTGCTCCTGCTCCAGCAGGATGGAGGGCGAATTGGGCTGCTCCAGCGAAGCCTCCTTGAGGTAGATGCGCTGGATCTGGAAGGTGGGATCTTGGTCGGCCATGAGGGTCTTTCAGAAGGTCGGAAAAAAACAAACCCGCCGGGGAATGAGGTTCCCGAAGCGGGTACAGCACCGATTATCTCAGCAGCGCCGGGAGGCCCGAAAACCGGGCCGGGGTCGTCATCAGGCTTGCAGCAGCGGTACCAAACCGCCGCGGGCGTCCAGCGCGTGCAGGTCATCGCACCCCCCCACGTGCAGATCACCGATGAAGATCTGCGGCACGCTGGTGCGCCCGGTCAATTCGGTCATGCGGGTGCGCACATCGGACTGGCCATCGACCACGATTTCTTCGTAGTCGGTCACCCCCCGCTTCTGCAGCAAGGCCTTGGCCCGGCTACAAAAGGGGCAGTAGTCACTGGAATAGATTTTGACGTGGGCCAATTCAAAACTCCTCACACAAATATGAACCAAGAAGTTCGCCGGAGCGCGTGACCGAGGACCAGCACACGCCGAGGATCCGGCTGTGCCGGTCCAAGGGCGTGGTCCCCCTGGGGGGGGGAAGACGCGAAGCGGCGCAGGGGGGGTGACTATTTCTCCACCGGCATGCTGGCCGCGCGCCAGGCGCTCAGCCCACCGGACAGGGAGTGGGCGTTTTCGTAGCCCAGCTTCTTGGCCACCGCCACCGCCCGGCGCGAACGCATGCCCGAAGCGCAGACCAGGATCACCGGCGTGGCCTTGTTTTTCACCAGGCCGGGCAATTTGGCTTCCAGCTCGGCAAGCGGCAGGTTTTTGGCTCCCGCCACATGACCGGCGGCGAACTCGTCCGAGCCACACACATCCACCACAGCGGCTTTTTGGCGGTTGATCAGCTGCACCGCTTCGGTGACATTGACCGACCCGGCCCCTGCGCCGCCCGACAAGGCCGGCCACATCAGCAGGGCCCCCGAGGTCAGCGCCACGGCGATCAACATCCAGTTTTCGAGAAAGAAACTCACAGGTACGACCTTTCAGTTAAGCCTGAGATTTTAGAATGTATGGCTGGCCTGCGCTGGCAGACCCTTTTGGCCCGGGGTGTCCCGGGCCGCTATTTGTCCTTTACGCACCCGCCCTCCATGCACAAACTCGTCCTGATTCGCCACGGCGAATCCACCTGGAACCTCGAAAACCGATTCACCGGCTGGACCGACGTGGAACTCACGCCCACCGGCGTCTCGCAGGCCATGTCGGCCGGCAAGCTGCTCAAGGCCGAAGGTTACGAATTCGACATCGCCTACACCTCGGTGCTCAAGCGCGCGATCCACACCCTGAACTACTGCCTGGACGAGATGGACCGCACCTGGCTACCGGTGGTGAAAGACTGGCGCCTCAATGAGCGCCACTATGGTGGCCTGCAGGGGCTGAACAAGGCCGACATGGCCAAGCAGTTTGGCGACGAGCAGGTCCTCATCTGGCGCCGCAGCTACGACACGCCGCCGCCCGCGCTCGAAGCCAGCGACCCGCGCAGCGAACGCAGCGACCGCCGCTACGCCCACCTCCAGCCGGAGCAGGTACCCCTGACCGAATGCCTCAAGGACACCGTGGCGCGCGTCATGCCGTTCTGGAACGAGGTGCTGGCCCCCACCATCCAGAGTGGAAAACGGGTGGTGATCGCCGCCCACGGCAACAGCATCCGCGCCATGGTCAAGTACCTGGACGGCATTTCCGACGCCGACATCGTCAACCTGAACATCCCCAACGGCATCCCGCTGGTCTACGAGCTGGACGCCCGCCTCCAGCCGATCAAGTCCTACTACCTGGGTGACGCCGAAGCCGCGGCGAGGGCCGCCGCCGCCGTGGCCAGCCAGGGCAAAGCCTGATCGGAAAGTCGGGCCTGCTTCAGGCAAACGGAATTGGTGTACTTGAAAAGCGCCTGGAACCGAATCTTCAGGCGGTGCTCCAAGGTGTATATTGGTCCGCCGGCGTGGTCGGGCTGTTGCCGACGCGCTGGCGTCTTTTTTGAGGTATTTCCATGGGCAAGCAAGTGAGTCACAAGTTGAAGATTGCGGGATGGCTAGCGGTCGGCGCCGTCGCCGGGGCCCTCACGACGGTGCAGCTGCAGGCCGTCGCGCGCAACACGCTGACGCCACTCCCGCTGGAAGAACTGCAGCAGCTCGCCGCGGTGTTCGGCATGGTCAAGACCGACTATGTGGAGCCTGTGGACGAAAAGCAGCTGATCTCCGACGCCATCTCGGGCATGGTCGCCAGCCTGGACCCGCATTCCCAGTACTTTGACAAGAAGTCCTTCAAGGAATTCCGCGAGGGCACCAGCGGCCGCTTTGTCGGCGTGGGTATCGAGATCACCATGGAAGACGGTCTGGTGAAGGTCGTCTCGCCGATTGAAGACTCCCCTGCTTTCCGTGCCGGTCTCAAGTCGGGCGACCTCATCACCAAGATCGACGACACCGCCGTCAAGGGTCTGAGCATCAACGACGCCGTCAAGCTCATGCGCGGCGAGCCGCGCACCAAGGTCTTGCTCACCATCTTCCGCAAGGACGAAAACCGCACCTTCCCGGTGACGATCACGCGCGAGGAGATCAAGACCCAGAGCGTGAAGACCAAGGTGGTCGAACCGGGTTACGCCTGGGTGCGCGTTTCGCAGTTCCAGGACCGCACGATTGAAGACTTCTCCCGCAAGGTCGAGGCGCTGTACAAGGAAGACCCGAAGCTCAAGGGCGTCGTGCTGGACCTGCGCAACGATCCGGGTGGTCTGCTGGACGCAGCGGTGGCCCTGTCGGCCGCCTTCCTGCCGGAAAACGTGACCGTGGTGTCCACCAACGGCCAGCTGGCCGACAGCAAATCGGTCTACACGGCTGCTCCGCAACATTACCTGCGCCGCGGAGGCACCGATCCCATCAAGCGCCTGAGCGAAAACACCAAAGGCTTTCTGAAAACCGTGCCGTTGGTGGTGCTGGTCAACGAAGGCTCCGCCTCGGCCAGTGAAATCGTCGCTGGCGCCCTGCAGGATCACAAGCGGGCCAAAATCCTCGGCAGCCAGACCTTTGGCAAGGGCTCGGTGCAGACCGTGCGCCCCCTGGGGCCCGATACAGGCCTGAAACTCACCACCGCGCGCTATTACACGCCCTCGGGCAAATCGATCCAGGCCACAGGCATCGTCCCGGACGTGATGGTCGACGAAACGCTGGAAGGCAATGTGTTCGCCGCCCTGCGCACCCGTGAGGCCGACCTGCAGAAACACCTCGGCAACGGCAATGAGGTCAAAGCCACCGAAACGCCCATGACCGATGCCCAGCGCGCCGCCGAACAGCTGCGCGAGCAGGAGCGCGAGGTGGCCCGCAAGCGGCTGGAAGAAGAGTCGAAGAAAAACCCGGGGCAGCGTCTGGTGCCCGAATTCGGCAGCGAAAAAGACTTCCAGCTCCAGCAGGCGCTCAACCAGCTCAAGGGCCAGCCGGTGATCGTCAGCAAGACCCAGACCACGCGGCCGCCCGAGAAGAAAGAAAACTGATCGCAGGCGCGCGGCCTGCGCCAGCCAGCCTCCCGGGAACGTGCCTTTGGACGACCAGCAACTTCTGCGCTACTCGCGCCACATCCTGCTCAACGAACTCGGCGTCGAAGGCCAGGAGCGGTTGCTCGCGTCGCACGCCCTGGTGATCGGCGCTGGCGGACTGGGTTCGCCGGTGACGCTCTACCTGGGCAGCGCTGGCGTCGGCCGCATCACCGTGGTGGACCACGATGTGGTGGACGAGACCAACCTGCAGCGCCAGATCGCCCACAACCTGGCCCGCGTGGGCTCGCCCAAGGCCGAATCGGTACGCGCCGCCATCGGCGCCATCAACCCCGACCCCGAAGTGATCACGTTGGTGCAGCGGGCCGACGCGGCCCTGCTTGACTCACTCGTGCCCACGGCCGACGTGGTGATCGACTGCACCGACAACTTTGCCACCCGCCATGCCATCAACCGCGCCTGCGTGAAGCACCGCAAGCCGCTGGTTTCGGGCGCAGCCATCCGCATGGACGGCCAGCTCAGCGTGTACGACCCCCGGGACGAGGCCTCGCCCTGCTACGCCTGCGTTTTTCCGGAAAGCAGTGACGTGGAAGAAACGCGCTGCGCCACCATGGGGGTGTTCGCACCGCTGGTGGGCATCGTCGGCACTTTGCAGGCCGCCGAGGCGCTCAAGCTGCTCACCGGCCTGGGTTCGCGCCTGACCGGGCGCTTGCTGATGATCGACGGGCGCGACATGGCTTTCACCGAAATTGCCCTCCCCCGCCACCCGCAGTGCGCCGTCTGCGGCTCTGCTGCGCTCACCTGATCAGGGCAACGGGCACGGTCCGTGGCGACGCCGGAAGTCGCGCGGCACTTCGGCATCCCGGTCTGCGAAAAGGCCATTTTTCTGCGCGCGGGCCTGGCTTTCCTGCCCGGCGTAGGCGCCCTCGCTGTAGCGCCAGCGGTAGGCCCAGGCGTGTCCTCGCACGACCAGCCAGGCGCCCACATCGTCCCCCTGATGGGTCAGGTGCACCAGGGCTCGCCCGTAGTGGTCGCGGTGGCGCTCGTTCACCGTCACCACCCGCTGGAACACACGTGCGGCCAGCGCATCGCGCGCCGCCCGCCCACCGGCCTGGCAGATTTCGGGGGCGTCCAGGCCGTCGAGCCGAAGCTTGCGGTACCGACCGCCTTCCAGGGGTTTGACCCACAGCGTGTCACCGTCGAATACGCGGGTCACCCGGGCCTCGTACACCACCCCGCTTTTTTCATTTTCACGGGTCGCGGCAACCGCCTCCAACTGGCCGGACAAACCAGCGCAGAGGGCCAACAGAGCAACACGCGAATGCAACCGTCCAGGGCCTCTCATGCCGTTCCGTACTTGGTTTCGAAATGGATGCCCAGCTTGCGCAGAAACGGGGTGGGCAATTCGCCTCCGGCACACACGATCACGATGTCGTTCGGGAAACGCGTCGTCTCGCCGTCCACTTCAATTTCGACCTCGTGCTCCAGCACCCGCTTGACGTTGGAACCCAACAGCACCCGGATGCTGCCGGCGCCCTGCAACTCTTCCAGTTGTTGCCGGTTCTTCTGCTTGACCCGGGAGAACGCCGCACTGCGGTAGGACAAGATGACGTTTGTGCCCGGTTGAGCAGCCAGAGCGATAGCGGCTTCCAGGGCACTGTCGCCCCCCCCAACGACCAGCACAGACTGGCCATCGTACTGCGCCGGATCGATGAGTCGGTAGACGACCTTGGGCGAGGACTCGCCCGGCACGCCGAGCTTGCGCGGCGTGCCCCGCCGCCCGATCGCCAGCAGCACACTGCGCGTGGCATATTGGCCCTGGCTGGTTTTCACCAGAAACCCGTCACCCTGGGGTTCGATGTCTTCCATGCGCTCGCGAAATGAGATCGGCAACTGGGTTTTTTCGACCACCCCTTGCCAGAACGCCAGCAACTTCTCTTTTTGCACTTCTCCAAATCGCATCTTGCCCACCAGCGCCAACTTCACGGGTGCGGTCATGGCAATCTTGTTGCGGGGGTAGTGGTACACCGACCCTCCCAGATCGTCTTCCTGTTCAATGAGCCGGAAACGCAACCGGTGGTGCATGGCGGCAAGCCCCGCGGACAAGCCCGCGGGTCCGCAGCCGACGATCACGACGTCAAGATCGCCTTTTCCATTGCTGCGTTTCTTGATGAAATCCATGGCCTGACGGCCTTGTTCCGCGGCCTTGCGGATCAGGCCCATACCGCCGAGTTCACCAGCGACAAAAATGCCGGGCACATTGGTCTCGAACTGCGGCGAGACAAAGGGGATGTCGATGCCGCGCCTTTCGGTGCCAAACACCAGCGATATCGCTTCCACCGGGCAGGCCGCCATACAGGCACCATGGCCGATGCAGGCTGCGCCGTTTTTCAACACCGCCTTGCCGTTCACGATCCCCAGCGCTTCTTCCGGACAGGCCTTGGCACAACCACCCGAACCGATGCAGCGGGAAAGATCCACCACCGGGTGCAGCGAGGGCGGTTCGTTGAGCCCCTGCTCCAGAGCATCTTTGAGTTCGGCCTTGTACATGGCATGGCGCTTGGCGCGGTGGCGCAGATAGAGCCACATGACCGGAAACAGGCCGATCAGATACAGATACCAGAATTCCACAACGCGTACCTCAGATCATGGCGAAATGCCTTGCCAGCCAGGTCGCGGTCATTTCACCTCGTCCCGGATGTCGATGGCGATACCGGTGGTCCCCACGTCCACGGCTGCCGACTGGCCGGTCAGGTCGCCTGGAGCGGGCGTGGCCTGGCCGCTCTTGCTGATGCGCGCACTCACGATCACGCTCTTGACTGCCGAAATCCGCGCGGCCGGTGACATGGACGAACTGTCGTCCAGGGTAAAGGACAAGGGCAAGTCCTTGACCTGACGACGCAGGATGGCCAGCGGCATGCGCTGCGCGCCATCGGCCGCGCGGGCAAAGACAAAGAGCGTGTCGTCCGGGGCGGCTTTGCCTGCCAGACCCGGCGCCAGCGTGATGGAGCCGCTCACGGATGCGCCCGGCAAGGCCATCGGAGCGGGTGCCGCTGCGGGCAGAGCAGGCATGCCGGCCAACTGGCGCGCCTCGCTCAGGCCCCCCAGGATCTGTTGGGCGAAACTGTTGTCGGGCGACGCGCTCTCCACCAGCTTGCTCCAGTGCTTCACCGCTGCCGCATAGTCCTTGCGGTCAAACGCGTCCGTACCTGCGAGCGCCAGCGCCTTGAAGTTGCCTGGCTCCAGTTTGAGCGCGGCCTCCACCCATTTCATGGGTTCACCGGCCAGTTTCCGGTCGCTTTTGACGGCCAGCGAGTCGGCGTAATCGGCCAGCAACTGGGCATCGTCCTTGCGCAGCGCCACGGCTTTTTCATAGGCCGCGAGGGCTTCCGGGTGACGCCCGAGAACAGAATACGAGCGCCCCAGCATGGCCCAGCCCTCAGCGTCTTCCGGCGAGTCCTTCATCCTTGCCGACAGGCGTTCCACCATGTCGGCAATCTGCGCCTGCGATGTGTCGTGCGGTGCGGCGCCTCCGTTCGCACCGGCGGGGCCCGCCGTCGCCATCGACGCCCCACCGGTTGACCCGGGGCCGACGGCCAGTTGTTCGGGTGAGCCCATCCACCAGTAGCCCGCCACGGCCAGGACCAGCACACCACCACCCAGGGCGGCCACCAGGCCACGCGACAGGCCATGTTCCTTCTTGTCAGCAGGCCCGGCAGCCTGGGCGTGTTCGGCAGGCGCTGCAGCCGGCTGATCCGATGCGCCGCTCATCACCAGATCGACGATGCGCCGCTCCAGTGCCGCCTTTCCCTCTGCGTATTGGGTGGCAGGCAACACGCCAGCCTCGTGCAACTCCCTGAGCTGTTCAAGCTGTCGGCGCAAGGTGGGGATGTCTGGTGTCATGGGCGTTGAAGAAGTCATGTTCATGGGGACCGGTTGTCGTCAAGCTGGCCCGGTTCGTCGGGCTCAAACAGGTTGGGGTCCATGCGGCTGCGGCGTCGCAAAACCAGAAAGAGAATCAGGAGTCCACCCACCAGCAGGATGGCCGGGCCAAACCAGAGGATGGCCGTGGTCTTCTTCAGAGGCGGGCGGTACAACACGAAATCACCGTAGCGTTCGGTCATGAAGGCGATGATCTGCTGGTCCGAGTCACCCCGGCGCAGCATTTCACGCACCTGGTTCTTGAGGTCGATAGCAAGACCGGCGTTGGAGTCGGCGATGGTCTGGTTCTGGCAGACCAGGCAGCGCAGCTCGGCCGTGATCCGGACCATGCGGGCTTCGAGTTCGGGATCGGCCGCAGCGGGCGCAGCCTCCTGGGCTGCCACGACACCGGCCGCCAGCGCGAACACCAGGGCAACAATCCACTTAGCCATTCAGTTGCCTCACCAGCGGTTCAACCTGGTCCCGGATCACCTCGGGGGTCAGCGGCCCAATGTGTTTGAAACGGATCACGCCCTGGCGGTCCATCACGAAGGTCTCGGGCACACCGTACACACCCCAGTCGATCCCGACCCGGCCGTCCTCGTCGAACAGCGAGGCGGTGTAGGGGTTGCCGTAGCGCGACAGCCAGCGCAGGCCCGCCGCGCGCTCGTCCTTGTAGTTCAGACCGTAGATTGGCACCATCTTCTTGCTGGCGAATTCGACCAGCAGCGGATGCTCCGCCTGACAGGCCACACACCAAGACGCCCACACGTTCAGCACCCAGACCTTGCCCATCAGGTCGTCACGCCGGATGGTGCTGGCGGGATCATCGAGCCGGGTGAGCTGGAAAGCGGGCGAGGCCTTGTTGATCAGCGGTGAAGGCACTTCCTTGGGGTCCAGCTTGAGACCCGCGGCCAGGAAGGCGGCGAGGCCCAGGAAGATGGCCAGCGGCAGCAAAAACTTGAGGTACTTCATGCGGACGCCCCCGCACCACCCAGGGTGGCTTCGGTCTGTTCACGCCGCACCTTCGAGCGGTAGCGGCGATCGGTCACCGCCAGCAGACCACCCAGGGCCATGATCAGACAGCCGCCCCAGATCCAGTCGATGAAAGGCTTGACATACACACGCACGATCCAGGCCCCGTTGGTGGTCGGCTCGCCCAGCGAGACATAGAGATCGCGGGTGAAGCCCGGATCGATGGCGGCCTCGGTCATGGGGTTCTGCTGCACGCGGTACACCCGCTTCTCGGGCCGCATGTCGGTCACTTTGCGGCCATCGCGCGTGACCTCGACCAGTCCCCGCATGGCCGAGTAGTTGGGGCCTGGCACTTCGATTGCTCCGCGGAACGTGAAGGTGTAGCCATTGACCGTGGTGCGCTCGCCGATGTTCATCTGCACGTCGCGCTCCACTTCGTAGGTGCGCACCATGGTGACGCCGAAGCAGAAAGCCGCCACGCCCAGGTGGGCCACCATCATGCCCACCACCGCCCGGGGCAGCTGCCGGCTGCGGCGCAGAACGCCAGCGAGGCCTTGTCCCTTCTGGTAGACCTTGTCCCAGAAATCGGTCGCTACCGAGGTGAGCACCCAAAACGCCATCAGCAGCCCGGCCGTACCCACCAGCGACATGTCACCCGCCAACCATTCGGTGAGCAAGGCGCCCACCACGGTCACGCCCGCCGCCCAGCGCAGCCGACGCGCCACATCGGGCAGTTCGGCCTGCTTCCAGCGCGTGATGGGGCCCACCCCCATCAGGAACAGCGTCGGCGCCATCAGCGGCATGAACACCGAGTCGAAGTACGGCGGACCCACGGAGATCTTGCCCAGGCCCAGGGCGTCGAGCAGCAGCGGGTACAGCGTGCCCAGCAGCACGGCCGCCGAGGCCACCACGAGCATGACGTTGTTGCCCAGCAAGGCGGTCTCGCGCGACACCAGATCGAAGCGGGCGCCCAGCCCCACCGTGGGCGCGCGCCAGGCGTAGAGCGCCAGCGATGCACCCACCGCCACCACCAGGAAGGACAGGATGAACAGGCCGCGCGTGGGGTCGGTGGCGAAGGCGTGCACCGACGACAGCACGCCCGAACGCACGAGGAAGGTGCCCAGCAGCGACAACGAGAAGCAGACGATGGCCAGCAGCACCGTCCAGGACTTGAAGCTGCCGCGTTTCTCGGTGACCGCCAGCGAATGGATCAGCGCCGTGCCCACCAGCCAGGGCATGAAGGACGCGTTCTCCACCGGGTCCCAGAACCACCAGCCGCCCCAGCCCAGTTCGTAGTAGGCCCACCAGCTGCCCAGGGCGATGCCGACGGTGAGAAACATCCAGGCCAGCGTGGTCCAGGGGCGCGTCCAGCGCGCCCAGGTGGCGTCCAGGTTGCCACCGATCAGCGCCGAAATCGCAAAGGCAAAAGCCACCGAAAACCCCACGTAACCCATGTACAGCAGCGGCGGGTGGAACACCATGCCGGGATCCTGCAGCAGCGGGTTGAGGTCACGACCGTCCAGGGGCACCGGGAACAGGCGCTCGAACGGGTTCGAGGTGAGCAGCATGAAGAGCAGGAAACCCACGGCGACCAGGCCCATGACCGACAGCGTGCGCGCCAGCACCGCACGCGGCAGGTGCTCGCTGAAAGTCGCCACGGCCGACAGCCAGCCACTGAGCATCAGCACCCACAGAAGCAGCGACCCCTCGTGACTGCCCCAGCTCGCGGCGATACGGTACGGCAGCGGCAGGGCCGAGTTGGAGTTGGAGGCCACATTGAGCACCGAGAAGTCGTGCCGCACGAAGGAGACAATGAGACAGATGAAGGCTGCCACCACCAGTGCGAACAACAGGTAGGCAGACGGCCTGGCGAGCGCCATCCAGCCCGGGTTGTTGCGCTGGGCGCCGATCAAAGGCATGACGCCCAGGATCAACGCCACCCCCAAGGCCAGCCACAACAGAAAATGACCGATTTCGGGAATCATGGCTTTGGCTCCATCAGCACCGTCTGCGACATGGCATTGGTGTTTTTGCCCGCCTGCCTGAGGGCTTCGGCCGCTTCGGGCGGCATGTAGTTCTCGTCGTGTTTGGCCAGCACTTCGCGGGCTTCAAAGTGGCCGTCTTTCAACTGCCCTTGTGCCACCACACCTTTGCCTTCCTTGAAGAGGTCGGGCAGGATGCCCTGGTACTGCACCGGGACCGACTTGACGGTGTCGGTGACCACGAAGTGCACGTTCACCCCGTCGCGCCGCACACTGCCCGTCTCCACCATGCCGCCCAGACGGAACGTGCGTCCGGTGGGTGCTTCCTTGGCCGCCACCTGGGTAGGGGAATAAAAGAAAACCAGGTTGCTGTTGAATGCGTTGAGCACCAGTGCGGTGGCCGTGCCCAGCACCGCCAGGGCGCCCACCGCGATCATGATCCGTTTGTGTCGTGTCTTCATGGCTTACTCCTGCGCGTCTTGATCGTCGGGGTGGCGCCGGGCTCGCCGGTGGCGCCGGGACACCAGCCAGGGCTCCAGAACCATGAGAGCCAGCGCCACGGCATAAGATCCCCAGACATACGACCCGTAGCCACCCATGGCAAAAAAATCATTCGCACTGCCCCAGTTCATGGCGCGTCCTCACGAAGGGCTTTGACCCAATCGGTGTGGGCCTCGCGTTCGAGCACGATCGCCCGGGTTCGCATGAACACCACCGCAAAGGCATAGGCCCAGCAGGCGAAGGTCATGACCAGCATCGCCGTCAGCATGGTTTCCGCCATCTTCGGAGCGGCCGCGATGCTGACCGAAGCGCCCTGATGCAAAGTGTTCCACCACCTGACGGAAAAATAAATGATGGGCACATTGATCGCGCCCACCAGTGCCACCAGCGCTCCGGCGCTGTCGGCCCGCCGTGCATCGTCGATGGACTCCGTCAATGCGATGTAGCCCAGGTAGAGGAACAGCAGGATCAGTTCGGACGTGAGCCGGGCGTCCCACACCCACCAGGCGCCCCAGGTGGGTTTGCCCCAGAAAGCCCCGGTCCAGAGCGCCAGAAAGGTGAACATGGCACCGGTGGGCGCGATCGCGCGAGCCACCATGGAAGCCAGGCGCGCCTTGAACGCCCAGCCCACCACCGCCCAGCCCGCCATCACCATATACAGCACCATGGACATCCAGGCCGCCGGCACATGGATGAAGATGATGCGGTAGGCCTCACCCTGGGTCGCGTCGGTGGGTGCCAAGAAAAACCCCAGGTACAGCCCCAGAACCGTCAGACACACCGTGGCCAGCCAGAACCACGGGATCAGCAAGCCGGACAAGGCATAAAAGCGGGAAGGAGCGGCAAAGGTAAAGAAGCGCATGGCCGGTTCAACTCGCGACGTCGTGGTGTTGCATCATGATGCGATGGAAATGCGCAGGGCCGCAGCGGTGGCCCAGGGGGCACCCAGTCCCGACACCAGCAGCAAGGCCCCCAGCAACGAGAGGTGGCCCTGGGCCGAAAGACCGGCGTCGACCGCCGTCACGGCACCCGCACCGAAGATGAGCACCGGAATGCACAGCGGCAGCACCAGCAACAGGATGAGCACGCCCCCGCTGCGCAGACCCAGGGTCAGTGCAGCGCCCACACTGCCCAGCAGGCTGAGCACCGGTGTGCCCAGCAACAAGGTGAGCGTCATGACGGCGATGGTGCTGGATGCCATGCCAAAAAACAGACCGATCAATGGTGACGCCAGAATCAGGGGCAAACCGGTGAGCACCCAGTGCGCCAGCGCTTTGCCCGCAGCGATGAGCACCAACGATTCGCGGGAAAGGACCATCTGCTCCAGCGATCCGTCGGCGTGGTCAGCGACGTACAAGGTATTCAACGACAACATGGCGGCCAGAAGGGCGCATACCCACACAATGCCCGAGGCAATCTCTCTCAGCATCTGGGGTTCGGGTCCCACGCCGAAGGGATACAGGCTGGCCGCGACGACAAAAAACACCACCGGCAACAAGGCCTCGATCCGGCGCCGCCTGGCCAGCTTCAGGTCGCGCGCGGCCACCGTGAACAGGATGCCGGCCGTCATGCCGCGGCTTCCGGACCCAGCGTCAGCTCAGTGGCCTGCAAGGCCGACACGTCCAGTGGCAGGTGCGACGTGAGCAACACACTGCCACCACGCGCCAGATGGCCTTTCAGCAAGCCGTTCACGGTGTCGATACCGGCGATGTCCAGCGCATCAAAAGGCTCGTCGAGCACCCACAGCGCAGCGTCCGACTCCAGGACCAGGCGCGCCAGCGCTGCGCGACGCCGTTGCCCCTGCGAAAGCGTGCGCACGGCAGCGTTCCGACGGTGGTACATGCCCAGCAAGCGCAAGGCCTCCAACACCCGGGGGCGACTGCCGTCCTGTCCGTGCAGCCGCGCGATGAACTGCAGCGACTCGCACACGGTGAGGTCATCCTTCATGGCGTTGAGGTGACCCACATACACCAGACGCTGCCGTCCTGGTTCGTGCGCCGCGTGGCTGACAGCAGCCCAGGTGAGGTGGCCTTCATCGGGTTCCGTCAAGCCCGAAACCGCTCTCAAGAGGGTCGTCTTGCCACTGCCGTTGTGCCCGCGCAGCCACACCAACTGGCCTGACCGGACAGCAAAGTTCAGATCGCGGAACAGCCAGTCCGCGCCACGGCGGCACGCCAGACCAGACACCTGCAGCAACGGAAGATCGGGCACGTCAGAAGTCGTAGCGTGCGCCGAGGTAGTAAAACAGCCGATCAGAGGATTCGTCAATCGCCGGCCCTGTTTTGTGGGTTCGCTCGTAGGAAAGCTCGGATTCAAGTGTCGCTTGTTTCATCCGGTAGGTGATACGCACACCCGGTGTCCATCGGTTCAGTCGAATACCGGCGTCGTCCTTTTGCTGGTAGTAACGCAGCGAAGGCTCCAGTCGCCAGCCGTCGCCCATCGACGTCGCGTTGTTGTAGGACAGCAGGTATCCACTGTAGCTCGGCCCGCTGAGCAAGGTGCCCAGGAAAACGTGGGTATCGCTTTGCGAGTAGAGATTGGTGCCGATCAGCTGTCCGCCCACGCCCCACAGATTGCCCGTGCTGGGCTGCGCCGGGAAATTGATGGCGGGCACAGCCGGTACCGCGCCCACGTTGGTGTAACGGATGTCACCACCAATCTGCCAGTTGGGCGCCAGCGGCGTGGTCACGCCCAGCAGAAACTGGGTCTGCTCGGCGGTGACGCCCTTGACCTGCTCCCGCAACTGCTCCACCGTGTTGTTGGCGAGCAGACCATCCACCCTTTCGACCAGAGGCAGGTTCGGATCCTGAAAGAACAGGATGTTGCCGAGGGAAAGAATGGGGGTGGTGCGCTTGTCGTAGAGGAAGTTGTAGACGGTGGTGTCGGGCCGTTGCCAGGTGCCTTGCACCGAAACGATGTTCAACCCTTTGATGACGGTGTCGTAGTCGAACTGCGATGTGATTGATACACCACCGCTGAAGTAACGAAGCTCGGTGCCCACCGCCCGGCGATCGACCTCGCTATCGATGGTCTGCTGGTTGAAATAGAAGCTGCCGCTGAGTTTGTCGGTCAGGGCCTCAGCATCGATCCACCCACCATACAAGCGTCGTTTGGTCTGCAGCAAATTGTCTGCGGGCACACCGGCCACCGCATTGATGCGCCATTTTGGCTGGAAGGTATAGCCCACCTGTGCCCCATCAAAACGGTACAGCACGCCACCGCCCAGGGGCGATTGACGACCCAGACGGAAATTGGTGCCATTGGTCAGGGACTTGCGGTCGTAATAAAGAGCCGAAAGGCGGTTTTTGCTCTTCTCCGGTCTTTCGAAGTTGGAGGTGTAGGCGTTGCGGAACACAAAGCGCGAATCCGATTCCGCGGTGCGGTTGCGCCAGTTCAGATCCACGCTGGTCTGGAGCTGTCCCTGATCGGCATCGGAGATCGAGCTGTCGCTCACCAGTTCAGGCAGTCCACTGATCGGAGAATCTTCAAACTCCTGGTTGCGCTCCCGGGATTGCCCACCGAAGTAGTAGGTTGATACCGAGCCACTCCAGTTGGAGGGTGGTGCTTCAGATTTGGCCTCCAGTGCCTGCCCCGGTGGCGGAAGACCGGCCTGCAGCTGGCGCACCCGGTCACTGTCCGGTCCTTCAGGGTACAGGTTGAGAAAGGCTTCAAATTCCGCCCGCGCCCGATCCGGGTCGCCCAGCTTCAGGCGCGCTGTGCCGATCATCTCCTGCGCTTTTCGGGACGATGTGTTGGGCGGCAAATTGAGCAACAGACTCAGCGCCTCCAGCGTGGCAGCGAAGTTGCCATCTTCATTGCCTTTGACAGCCGCGGCCATCAGTTCCGCGGCCTTGGCTTCCACCTCGGCAGGCGTGTTGCCGGGGCCGACCTCGGTTCCTGCGGGTGCCTGCAACGCCACGACGTTTGCTTGCGGGAAACGCGGCTTGAGCAAGGCCAATGCACTGTTGGCTTCGCGAAGCGTACCGAAGTAGCCGATGTTGATGTCGTGAAGGGTGCGTCCGTCCACCGTGCGGCGCGAGGTGAACGTCTGGTACTGCTGCAAACGGGCGGGCACCGACGACTGGAGAAAGTGCCCCGGGTCCACGGACGACTGCAAGGTGATGATGTAACTTTGACCGGGTGCGAGGGCCGCAGAGGGGCTCTGTGTCGAGGACAGACGGACCGAGTCACCCAGTCCGGTCAGCACAATTTCAATGCTGCGGTTGCCCTTGCCGGCACGGACGCGGAAAGCCGTCTTGTTTCCCAGCCGAACGATGAGTTTGCGGTTGAGATTGGTCCGGCTGACTGTTTCGTCGGTCACCGTGATT
The DNA here is from genome assembly GCF_013387465.1 of Hydrogenophaga aromaticivorans. Taxonomy (GTDB): domain Bacteria; phylum Pseudomonadota; class Gammaproteobacteria; order Burkholderiales; family Burkholderiaceae_C; genus Hydrogenophaga; species Hydrogenophaga aromaticivorans. The sequence continues at coordinate 160,060 of NZ_VYGV01000026.1, forward strand.
TCCGGGATCGCGCCCACATTGGGTACCCGGCGCTGACTGCCCTGGAAGTTGAGCGCGGCCCGGGTCGGCAATACGGTGTAGTACACCTGTGCCAGGTCACCTGCGCGCGCGGTGGTCACGCGCTGAAACTGGATCCCGGTCACGAACCGCACATTGACCACCGCGTTGGCGCCATCCCGCCGCAATTCAATGTCTTCAATCAACTGGGCCATGGCAACTGGGCAAAAGCTGGCGATGACAACGGGGACGATCAGACTGCGGAGCGCAACATGCATGGTCATATGACGATCGATTTTTAGGTTTATTGTTGATGCTGCGCCCAGGACATGGATCGCAGAGTTGGTCGCTTCAATCCCAGTTTCTGAAGAGCGTTCCCTCGTTACCCAAGGGCCGGTGGCAGCCGGAGGCAGAACAATCTGTAGCAGCCGTGTTGCGGCTTTCGTGGGTCAGGGCTTTCTTCTCCATGTTGCCCAGGTAATTGGTGCCGCTGGCATGACAGGACTTGCACCAGCCCGCGCCCGCACCAACGCTGTTGTTGTGGTTCATGGTCAAAGTGGTCCAGCTGGTGGTGCTGCGGTGGCAGGCACTGCAGTCAAGGGCGGCCCCATTCAACAGTTGTCCTTCCGGAATGTGGTTCGCTGGCTTGGCCTGGGCACCTTGCGATGTATAGGTCCCGCTGTGGCAGCTCTTGCAGGAGCTGGCGGTCACCAAGGCGTGATCCATGCGTGCACCGGTTGAGAAACTGGTGGTTCCGTGGCAACTGATGCAATTCGCCGTGGTCGGAATGTGTGTGGCGGGCTTGCCCCCAGCGGTCGAGCCGTTGTGACAGGTAGTGCAGTTGGTGGCCGCCGTGAACGTGCTGTGGTCGACCCTTGCCCCGGTCCAGCGCGCTGTGCTGTGGCAGGTCACGCAATTGGCCGTGGTGGCCAGGTGGTTGCCTGGCTTACCTGTGGCCAGGCTTCCGTTGTGGCAGCTCACGCAGTTGGTTGCGACGTTGAAGGTGCTGTGGTCCACACGCGCACCGGTCCAGCGCGTGGTGCTGTGGCAACTGATGCAGTTGGCCGTGGTCGGCACGTGCGAAGTCGGCTTGCCACTGGCCTGCGATCCATTGTGGCAAGTCACGCAGTTGGTCGCGACGTTGAAAGTGCTGTGGTCCACGCGCGCGCCGGTCCAGGTGGTGGTGCGGTGGCAGGTCACGCAGTTGGCCGTGGTGACGATGTGGTTGCCGGGTTTGCCCTCAGCCAGGGTCCCGTTGTGGCAGCTCACGCAGTTGGTTGCGACGTTGAAAGTGCTGTGGTCCACGCGGGCTCCTGTCCAGCGCGTGGTGCTGTGGCAACTGATGCAGTTGGCCGTGGTCGGCACGTGCGAGGTCGGCTTGCCACTGGCCTGCGATCCATTGTGGCAAGTCACGCAGTTGGTCGCGACGTTGAAGGTGCTGTGGTCCACGCGAGCACCGGTCCAGGTGGTGGTGCGGTGGCAGGTCACGCAGTTGGCCGTGGTGACGATGTGGTTGCCGGGTTTGCCCTCAGCCAGGGTGCCGTTGTGGCAGCTCACGCAGTTGGTGGCTGCCGTGAACGTGCTGTGGTCCACGCGAGCACCTGTCCAGCGCGTGGTGCTGTGGCAGCTGATGCAGTTGGCCGTGGTCGGCACGTGCAAGGTCGGTTTGCCTCCTGCCTGCGAACCGTTGTGGCAGGTCACGCAGTTGGTCGCGACGTTGAAGGTGCTGTGGTCCACGCGCGCGCCGGTCCAGGTGGTGGTGCGGTGGCAGGTCACGCAGTTGGCCGTGGTGACGATGTGGTTGCCGGGCTTGCCGCCAGCCAGGGTGCCGTTGTGGCAGCTCACGCAGTTGGTGGCTGCCGTGAAGGTGCTGTGGTCCACACGGGCGCCCGTCCATCGCGTGGTGCTGTGACAGCCCACGCAGTTGGCCGTGGTCGGCACGTGCGAGGTCGGCTTGCCGCTGGCCTGCGTCCCGTTGTGGCAGCTCGTGCAGTTGGTCGCCGCATTGAACCCACTGTGGTCCACCCGCGCTCCGGTCCATCGCGCGGTGCTGTGACAGGTCACGCAGTTGGCTGTGGTGGCGATGTGGTTGGTTGGTTTGCCACCGGCCAAGGTGCCGTTGTGGCAACTCGCGCAGTTCGTAGCGGCATTGAACGTGCTGTGATCCACACGGGCGCCCGTCCATCGCGTGGTGCTGTGACAGCTCACGCAGTTGGCCGTGGTCGGCACGTGTGAGGTTGGCTTGCCGCCGGCCTGTGTGCCGTTGTGGCAGGTTGTGCAGTTCGTCGCTGCGTTGAACGCACTGTGGTCCACCCGCGCTCCGGTCCATCGCGTGGTGCTGTGACAGGTCGCGCAGTTGGCCGTGGTGGCGATGTGATTGGCCGGTTTGCCTCCCGCCTGATTTCCGTTGTGGCAGCTTGCACAGTTCGTTGCCGCATTGAAACCGCTGTGATCCACCTTGGCACCAGTCCATCGCGTGGTGCTGTGACAGGACACGCAATTGCCTGTGGTAGCAAGGTGGTTGGCTGGCTTGCCGCTGGCTTGGTTACCGTTGTGGCAACTCGCACAATTTGTCGCGGTATTGAAGCCACTGTGATCCACCTTGGCGCCGGCCCAGCGCGTGGTGCTGTGACAGCTCACACAGTTGGCCGTGGTCGCCACATGGTTGGCCGGCTTGCCACTGGCCTGCGTTCCGTTGTGGCAGCTCGCGCAGTTGGTGGCGGCGTTGAAACGGCTGTGATCCACTCTCGCCCCCGCCCAGCGCGTGGTGCTGTGGCAGGTCACGCAGTTGGCCGTGGTGGCCACGTGGTTGGTCGGTTTGCCGCTGGCCTGGCTGCCGTTGTGGCAGCTGGCACAGTTGGTGGCTGTGTTGAAACCGCTGTGATCGATCTTGGCACCCGTCCAGCGGGTTGTGCTGTGACAGGTCGCGCAGTTGGCACTGGTCGCGACGTGAACGGACGGCTTGCCGCTGGCCTGTCTTCCGTTGTGGCAGCTGGCACAGTTGGTGGCCGTGTTGAATCCGCTGTGATCGATCTTGGCGCCCGTCCAGCGGGTTGTGCTGTGACAGGTCGCGCAGTTGGCACTGGTCGCGACGTGAACGGACGGCTTGCCGCTGGCCTGTCTTCCGTTGTGGCAGCTGGCACAGTTGGTGGCCGTGTTGAAACCGCTGTGATCGATCTTGGCGCCCGTCCAACCGCTGGTGCTGTGGCAGCTGTCGCACGACTGGCTGGCTGGCACCGGGATGTGGCTGGCTTTCTTTCCGGTCGCCTGTTTGCCGTTGTGACAACTGGCGCAGGTACCGGGCGCCACACCGGCATGGTCAAACTTGGTGGCTGGCAGCCAGGCGGTTGTTCGATGGCACGTGTCACAAGAAGCCTGGGTGGTCAGGTGATCACGGGTCTTGCCGGACGCCGATGCGCCGTTGTGACAGGTGGCGCAAGTGCCTGCGACCACGGTGGCGTGACTGAACTTGGCCCCCGCAAACGATTGTGCGGTGTGGCAGGTGTCACAGGTTTCGGTGGTCGGAATGTGCCTGGCCGGCATGACCAGGTTGTTCTGCGCCAGCCGTGCGCCACTGGTGTGACAGCTGGCGCAGTCCTTGGGCGTTCCCTTGAAAATCCCCCGCACATGACAGGATTCGCAGCGTGCCGCCGTGTGCTGACCGCTCAGTGCAAAACCGGTTTTGGTGTGGTCAAAGCCGGCTTTTCCGTTCTGCGCCCAGGCGCCCGCACCCCACAGCACCAACACAAGCACCGTCAGGCACTGAAGCAACAGGCCCGTGAAGCCCCGCAGAGACAGCCATGGTTGCTTCATGTGCGTCCTATCCATGTGCCGGCCATCACTGACCCCGTGGTTCGTTCAAACCGGCTGCTGTAACCCCATGCGGAAAAGCGGCTTGCCAGCAACGCCTGCAACTGCTTTCGCTCACCCAGCCCCAGGCGGGTGGTGACTTTTTTCCAGTCCTGAACGGCATGGCAGGTCTCGCAACGCATGCCAAACTGCCCGTCATGGACATCGTCCTTGCGGTGGCAACTGATGCAGTTCTTGCCCACCGTCGCTGCGACCTTGCCTTTGGGTGCTGGTGCGGTGTGGCAACTCTCGCAAGCCACTTTGAGGTGCGCACCTTCGATCTTGTATTCGGTGCGCTTGTCGTGGTTGAAGTCCCAGATGGGCCACCCGCGGGTGTTGTGACAGCTGTCGCACTTCTCACCAAATTTGAGTTTGTGCTCGTCCTCTTTCTTGTGACACCCATAGCAGTCTTCAGGCGCATCCTGGAAGCGGTTGGTTTCGTGGCACTTTTCGCACTTGACGGGCACGTGCTTGCCGGTCAGTGGGAACTTGGTGAGCGCATGGTCAAACCGGGTGGTTTCCCAGGTCCGGTCGTTGTGGCAGGTTTCGCACTTCTTGCCCAGCTGGCCCTCGTGTTTGTCTTGCTTTTGATGGCAGCTGTAACAGTCCACCGGCGTCTTGCGGTAGCTCTTGAGATCTTTGTGGCAGGCGTTGCACTTGACCTTGGGGTCGGCATGGGCGTTGCGCAGCTGGAACTTGGTGCGATCGTGATCAAAACGACCGGTCGTTGACTTCCAGTCACGCTCGGTATGGCAATCACCGCAGGCCTCGCCCAGCGTGTTCTCGTGTTTGTCTTCCTTCTTGTGGCACCCATAGCAATCTTTCGGCGCTTCCTTGAACATGGCGCTCTTGTGGCAGTCCTTGCATTCGGTACCCACGTGTTTGCCCAGCAGCGGGAAGCTGGTCTGGTCGTGGTTGAACTTGGGAGGTTCCTTCCAGTCGCGCTCGCTGTGGCAACTGCCACAGTCCTTGCCAAGCGACTCCTTGTGTTTGTCGTCTTTCTTGTGGCACGAATAGCAGTCGCTGCTCAGCTGCACCCGATAGAGATGACCCGTGTGGCAATCGGAGCACCGCGTGGTGCGGTGTTTGCCACGCAACGCGTACTGGGTGTCCGTGTCGTGATTGAAGGTCGAGGGCTTCCACGCCTTGGCGTCGTGGCAGCTCTCACATTTGTCGCCGTACTGGCCTTTGTGACCCTTGCTGCTGTCGTCTGCTTTCTTGTGGCACCCGACACAGGTCTTGACCGTGTCCTTGTACTTGTCGTTCTTGTGGCAGTCGGCACACTGGGCGTCGGCGTGCTTGCCGGTCAGGGCAAACTTGGTCTTCTTGTCGTGATCGAAGTGGGTTTCTTTCCAGTCGGACTCGTTGTGGCAATCGGCGCACTTGGGTCCGAGGGACCCTTTGTGTTCATCATCTTTCTTGTGGCAGGCGTTGCAGTCCTGCGGGGCCTCCCGGTATTTCTTCTGAGGCAGGTGGCACTTCTCGCACGCAACGGCCTGGTGCTTGCCCTTGAGCCGGTAGTCTGAGATGTTGTGATCGAACTTTTTCTTGTCCAGATCCACGATCCGGGCCTCGCGCCCTTTGTGGTCGGCGTGACAGCTGCTGCAGGCCTGCGGCCTGGAGCGGCCATGAAAACCGGTACGGGCTTTCACATCAGACCCCACGTCCTTGTGGCAAGCCATGCACAAGCCGTCCATCGCCTGTCGATTGAACTTCACGTGGCACTCGGAGCAGTTTTCCTCGTACTTGGCGTGTCCCTGAATGAGCTTGCCCGGCGCCAGAAGGGTTTCGATATTCTGGGCGTTGGCAGACGCCAGCCAGCCCATGCCGAGAACCATCCAGCAACACACCAGCAGCCTGCGCAAGACCAGGAAAACTTGGGGCGTGGATGGCCATGATTTCAACCGATGCCCCGGTTCAATAGGCGTGCACGGCAAACACGTGGAACAAGGCGCTGATCACCAGCAGGTACACGAATGGCAGATGCGCCACATGCCACAGCGAAAACAGACGCTCATAGGCGGTGAACTGGGCCACACGCACCACCGAGTTCAAATACCGGCGCACGAGTTTTCGGGCCAGATGTTGCCGCTTGGCCTGGTTCTTCTGGCTCCAGGCCCCTTGCGCGGCCAGATCCTGCAGCGGACCCCGCAACTCGCGCACACAAGCCAGGTACGTCCACCACTGCTTGACAGGAAGCCAGAACGCGCGACGCAGGCTCATCCAGAGACCGGGCCTCAAGCTGACTTCGTGCCTTCCAAAAGCCATGAGCCGCCGCTCCACCGATGGCGCAAAACGCAGGCGAGAGTGCGCTTCACGCTGATGCAGACCAGCTCGCTGCTGCAGCGCCAGGAAGTCGACTTGCTCACCTTGAAGGCCCCGGTTGATCCGGCTGTAGATGAACCGCCCCACCACGCCACTGAGCGCAACGATGATCATGCTGTAGAACGCTGCCGCTGCGTTCATGGACCGCACCTCGAACGTGGAGTGGACCAGTATGAGGATCGGGCCACCGACGCCCAGCAGCATGTGCACCAGAAACCACCATTTGGCTTTGCCCCAACTCTGGGCAAAGCGGAATCTCTTCCTCAGTGGGTAGGAGAAAAGCAAGACCATCATCACGCCACCAGCCACCCCCAGCCAGTAACCGACATCGTCGCCGGCCTCAAACAGCTGAAGCCTGCTGATCTGCCATGCGCCCCAAGTCAACGCCACCAGGGTCAGGTAGACCAGCAGATCACGTGAAGAATGGGGGGTGCGGGACTCGCGGGGAACGGGTTCAGCTCCCGCAAATGCAGAGCTCATGAAAATCGACGGTCCCACCGAGGAGTCGGCTGAGCCTCCGCAGGCTTCCGTTTTCAATATTGCAGTCATACCGATCCCTATGAAGTGCCCCTGGTGGTGAGGGGACAACTGCTCCCAAACGTTTGGCCAAGAGTTCTGCCTCCTCCAGAAACACATAGATGAACTGCGTCAACCGAACACCCACGCACCTATATTTATGACTTCCGGGAACTAAATCTCTCTCGCGTCAATGATAAATCGCAACCTCCAAAAAACCCTCGATACATGCAGTAATTGTCTGTAATTGGGCTTAAGTTAAGCTTAATTAAGGTGTTTTGGCCTATTAATCTTCACAATTCATCACTTTTTGAGGACGAATCACCGGAAACGGCCAGCGCCAGTCGCCCAGCATGCGCCGCTCTGGCAAGTTCAGTGATCAATTGGCGACAGCATCCCGCGTCAATCGGCGAAGGTATCGCCCAAGTGCGGCCATGGGCTGTATGCCAGGACACAGGGACCCGGCACCCCGCGTAAAGGGATGTAACGGCTCAAACGGCCATGTAACGGCCTGGCCGGTGGTTGATGGCGAGCGTCATGTTGAGAACGACCGCTCCCACGACCGACCACATGATCTGCCACCCGTCCACCACGGCGAACGCGGCCAGCACGATGGCGCAGTCAAACACCATCTGCACCTGGCCAGCGCGCCACCCAAAGCGCTCCTGCAGGTACAGCACCAGCACATTGAACCCGCCGAGGCTGGCCCGGTGGCGAAACAGCATCAGCATGCCAGCACCCATAAGCAAACCGCCCGCGATGGCAGCAAAGCCGGTGGACAGCGTGCCGAAGCTGACCCACTGCGGGACCCACTCCGCTAGCACCGCCAGCAGCGCCACCGCGGCAAAGGTCTTGAGCGTGAACACCCAGCCCATGCGCTTGTAAGCCAGTCCGTAGAACGGCAGGTTGATCAGGAAAAAAACCAGGCTGAAGTTCCAGCCGGTGGCGTAGTGCAGCAAAAAGGCCAGGCCGGCCGTGCCACCGGTCAACAAACCGGTGTGGCGGAACATGACGACACCCAAAGCAACAAACAGCGTGCCCGTGAGCAGGGCCTGCGCGTCTTCGTGCAACTGGTGCTGGGCCGGTGATGCGGCGCCCGACGCACCAGGACCTTCAACCGACTTGACGGCCATGGGCGAGGGGCTGCGGCGCAGCCTGGTCAGGGAAGGGAACACGGCAGGTCTCACAAGGCAGGGGAAACAGCCGCGCAGTATCGGCGCTGGGCCGCACAGCACGCTTGACCCAGGTCAGTGAATGCCCTGCCCGCGCAGCCGGCCGGGACGAACGGTCTGCCAGCGCACCCGCTCAGGCCGTGACGATCCAGCCTTCCAGGGGATCGAACGCGGGCAAGCCGTAGCGCGGGTGGCCGCTTTCGTGTTGCTGCTGCGCCCAAGCCGCCTGCAACAGGCAGAGCACCGCATCCAGCGCATCGCCGCTGGCGTCGTCGGCCAGTCTGTCGCGCTGGGCATGCGAGAGTTTCAGGCGCAGGCCGGTGGCCTGCAGCAGCGGCGCCTGGCCGCCCTCCAGCGCGTGGATGAGGGTCTTGCGCGCGATCAGGCGCTCGGGCGTCTGCTTCGCCTTCTCGTCGCTCTTGTAGCTGGTGGTGCCGAGCACGCTGCGCGCCAGCAGGCCGGGATAGGCCTCCAGGGCCACACGCGCCGGGTCACCGGTCTGCAGACCCGGCAAGGTGACACCGGCCGCGATCAGCCGGGGCACACCGGCGTGCAGCATGAACGCCACCGGCGGATTGACCCATTTCATGCTCGGGCTCGATCCGGCCGGCCCGTCGGTGACGCGGTGCGCGAACTTGCCACCCACCGGGCGCGCGGAGCAAAAGTCGGCAAAAGTTTCGCGGATGTCATCGCGGCTGAGGCTGGCGAAGTGAGCCATGTACGCGGTCCAATCGGTCGGCCAGCCCAGCGCCACCACCAGTTCGCGCGGCAAGCCGAAAGGCAGGTCGAAACCGCCCACCCAGGCGCCAGCGTCCTTCAGGCGATCACCCCAGGCATCGAGCGTCTCAAAGTGCTCGATGCGTTCCAGCAACACCCGGCCTCGGTCTGTGTGACCAACCGCCAGGGTGATGGGCTTGCGCCGGGACGGCGCACTGGTGAAGTCGCAACCGAGCAGCGTCGGCCGCTGCGGATCAGGCACGACCAATGATGCTGGCCGTGGCCATCAGCTCTTCAAGCAGGGCCAGCGAGACCTTGCCCGAGACGCCGTAGGGATCGAACTCCGGGCGCTCGGAGTACTTGAGCACGATGGATGTGTTGAGCTTGGACAGGTTGACCTGGCCCATGGTCCAGCCGCCAAAGCGGCGCTCGGAGATTTCTTCGTAGTGCAGCAGCACCACGTCGGTGTGCCGCGCGTCTTCGACAATGTGGTTGTAGAGCTTGTTGACCGCTTCACGACCACCTTCGATCGCCTGCAGGAACACGCCACCGCCGTAGCAGAGCACGCCGGTGATGCCGTTGCCCATGTTGTGCGAACGCGAGGTTTCGAGCACAGATTCGATGGTCTTGGCGCAATCCTTGTCGATTGCCCGGCTGACATAAAGCAGGCGTACCAGCATGGTGTTTTCTTCAGGAATTGCGTGGAATGAGCGAGAGGAATTCGCGGCGCAGGTTGGGGTCTTTGAGGAACACACCGCGCATGACCGAATTGATCATCTTGCTGTCCATGTCTTTCACGCCGCGCCAGGCCATGCAGTAGTGGCTGGCCTCCATGACGATGGCCAGACCGTCGGGCTGGGTCTTCTCCTGGATCAGATCGGCCAACTGCACCACGGCCTCTTCCTGGATCTGTGGGCGGCCCATGATCCATTCGGCCAGGCGCGCGTATTTCGACAGGCCGATCACGTTGGTGTGTTCGTTGGGCATGACGCCGATCCAGATCTTGCCGATGACCGGGCAGAAATGGTGGCTGCAGGCGCTGCGCACGGTGATCGGGCCGACGATCATCAGTTCGTTGAGGTGCTCGGCGTTGGGGAATTCGGTGACGCTGGGTCCGTGCACATAGCGGCCGTTGAACACCTCCTTGAGGTACATCTTGGCCACCCGGCGTGCGGTGTCGCCGGTGTTGTGGTCGCTCTCGGTGTCGATCACCATGCTGTCGAGCACCCCCTGCATCTTGACCGTCACCTCCTCCAGCAACTGCTCCAGCTCGCCAGGTTCGATGAAGCCGGCAATGTTGTCGTTGGAGTGAAATCGGTGGCGCGCGGCCTTGATGCGTTCGCGGATTTTGACGGACACGGGCACGCCCTGGTCATCGTCGATGGTGTCGGCGGTGGTCATGTCAGGTTCGGTTTTCATGAGCATGGGTCATGCTAACACCGGGTCCAAAAGCACCGAATACTTGGGGGCAACATGGGGTTTTGCAGACCAATCCACCGCACAAAGAGTGCCGAAGCAACGTGCTCACCCAGAACGCTTTGGTCCCGGCTTTGCCGGGCCGCATCGCGCTGCCCCCTTCGAGGGGGTCGCGCGCAGCGCGGCGGGGGTGCTTCATGGGGGTGCTTCATATCAGTATCGATGTCCGGTGAGGAACAGCGTGGCCCGCATGACGCCAAAGGCCAGCCTGTCCAGCAGGCGCTGGTGCCAGGGGCGCTGCCCGAGCACCTGCGCATCGAGTTGCTGGCCCTCCCGCTCGACGACGTCGGCCAGCCAGCGGTGCAGCAGGGCGGAGAAGCGGCGGTCCGTGGTCATGACATTGGCCTCGCGCGCGAGCAGCAAGGACAGAGGATCGAGGTTGGTCGACCCCACGGTGGCCCAGCGCTGGTCGATCACCGCCACCTTGGCATGCAGGGCGCTGGTCGCGTATTCGTGGATCTCGATGCCGCCGCCGAGCAGCGTCTGGTAGACCGGCCGGGCGGCACGGTACTGCATGAAATGCTCGTATTTGCCGTGCAGCAACAGACGCACCCGCACACCGCGCTGCGCCGCCATCAGGAGCGCACGCCGCAATTTGCGGCCCGGAACGAAATAGGCGTTGGCGATCATGACGTCGTGCCGGGACTCGCCAATGGCCTTGAGGTAGGCACGCTCGATATCGTGACGGTGGCTGACGTTGTCCCGCAGCAGCAGCGCGGCACGTGCGTTGTCCACCCCGAGCGGGCCATCGGACAGGGAAGCCGGCGGGCTGCTTTCGCCATCCGGCTTTCTGTGATTGGCCCCGGTATCCCGATCGGAACCCGCTTCCAGCCGCGCCAGCAGGCGCGAAAAGTCCCCCACCGGCAAGGTTTCGCGCAAAGCCTCCCAGGCGGCCCTGAATTCGCGCTGCCGTGCCTTGCGCACGGCCTGCAACCGCCACCAGAGCTGCTCCATGGTCTCCACCATGTCGGCCACCACCGGACCGGCCACCCGCAGTGAAAAATCCAGGCGTGGCGCCACCAGCCGCCCCAGGGCCACGTCATCCTGGTCGTCGATGATGTTGATGCCGCCGCAAAAGCCCACCGTGCCGTCCACCACACACAGCTTGCGGTGCAGGCGCCGCCAGCGACTCGGGATCAGCAAACCCAGGCGACCCAGCGGCGCGTAGACCCGCAGGCGAACACCCGCCTGCGCAAAGCGCTTTTTCCACTCGTCGGGAACCCTGGGCGTGCCCACCCCGTCGATCACCAGCCGCACCAGCACGCCGCGCTGTGCCGCGCGTTCCAGCGCCTGCGCCACGCCCAGCGCCGAACCGGCGAACTCGAAGATGTAGGTTTCGAGATGCACCACCCGGCGCGCAGTGTCCATGGCCTCCACGAGGGCCGGGAACAGCTCCGCGCCACCCACCAGCAGCAGCAACTGGTTCCCGCTGTGCATCACCGCCTTGCCCTGCGTTGCCGGGCGTCCCTGGGGCGCGGGACGGTCTGCGATCACAACTCGAACTCACCAATCAGCGGCAGGTGATCGGACATGCGTGACCAGGCCCGGCCATGCGGCACATGGGCCGATATCGGCTGGAGGCCGCGCACGAAGATGCGGTCCAGGTGCAGGAGCGGCAGGCGCGACGGGTAGGTCGGCAGGCGGATGCCGTCAAAGGTGCGCAGGTCCAGCGCCGCCATGGGCTTGAGCAGCTGTGCGCCCCAATCGTTGAAATCACCCGCCACGATCAGGGGTGCACCCGCCGGAACCTGGGCCGCCACATACTCTCCCAGGCGCTGGACCTGGCGCTCCCGGCTGGCATGGATCAGGCCCAGATGCACCACCACCACATGAACGTCGGCCCCGTCCACCAGCACTTGCGAATGCAGCAGGCCCCGCTGCTCGAACCGGTGGTCCGACACATCGGAGTGCCAGGATTCCACCACCGGCCAGCGCGACAGCAGCGCATTGCCATGTTCCCCATGCCGCGTGACCGCATTGGTCCGGTAGACCGACTCATAACCCTCGGGCGACAGGTACCCGGCCTGGTCCAGGTCGGGCCAGCGGGTGAAGTGCTTTTCCAGTTTGCGGTGGTGGCGCCGCACTTCCTGCAGGCAGACGATGTCGGCATCGAACTGCTCGACCGCGTGGGCGAGGTTGTGGATTTCCAGCCGGCGCGCGGGGCCGAGGCCCTGCACGCCTTTGTGGATGTTGTAGGTCGCGACCCGCAGAATGCTCATGCGGACAATGATCGCACGTTGCGCGGGCCTGCGGCGTCCCCACCTGTGCCGGCTTCAGAACCCGCTTTCCCGGATGAAGATCGACGCCAGTCGGCGCAAGGTGCCACTGATCAGCGACTCGGCGTGCCCGTCGATGCGCACCCGAACGGCCGCGACCTGGTGGGCCGGCAGGGGCTCGTCCAGCACGACGCGCACGCGGAACAGCGCATCGCGCACCACCTGCGTGCGCTCCTGACCCGAGCGGGCGGGTTCGTTCACCGTGGCGATCGGCCCACCGTGGTTGGCATCGAGCAGGCTGCTGGGCAAGAGCGTGGTCCGCGACACATCGATGGACTCGATGCGACCTTCCACCCAGGACGGCTGGCCCGCGAGCCTTCGCGCCCGGACAGTCTGTCCGACCTCCACCCGCGCCAGATCTTCTTCGGGAATGAAGGCGTCGATCACCCAGCGCGAGCTGTCCACCAGCATGGCCAGGGGCTCGCGCGATTTGACCCACACGCCGGGCGCCAGGCCATGGTCGACGTCGTGCAACTCGCCGTCGAACGGGGCCCGCAACGTCAGCCGCGCCCGCTCATCGATGCTGGCCTGTTCTTCGGCCTCGAAATAGGCTTTCTGTGAAGTCAGCAGCTGGCGCTGGGACTCGCCGTCGGGCACACCCATCAACCCGGCGATCTGGCTTTCGCGGGCCAGCGCCAGCTGGCGCGATTTGCCCTGCGCGATACCCAGCATGCTCGAATCGAGCACAAAGAGCACGTCGCCCGCCTTGAACTGGCGCTGGGTCGGCACCGTGACGATCTGCGCGGCAAAGGGCGCATGGATCGTCTGCTGATCGGCCGCATGGATCCAGCCATAGCCGGTGACGCGGCTGCTGAAGGGGAAGAACAGGATCACCAGGAGCGCCAGCCCGGCCATCACCAGGCCCTTGATCCGCGCTGCGCCGATTTCACCCCGCCTCGCTTTCCAGACCGCGAGTTCCTTGAACACCGGCTTGGCGATGAACCAGGACAGCTCCAGCACCATGAGCGCGATCCCCAGCAGCTTGAAGAAAAAGACATACACCAGCAGCGCGATACCGAGGAACACCACCAGCCGGTACAACCAGGTGCCCAGCGCAAACGCCACCAGCGCCCGTCGTTTGGCCAGCGAAAAGCTCTCCGTCCAGGGATCGTCCAGGCCCAGCAGGCTGCGGCGCAGCCAGACCTTGGCCAGTGCACTGGAACGCTCGTGCAGGTTGGGCAGGTCCAGCAGGTCGCTGAAAATGAAATAGCCATCGAAACGCATGAACGGGCTGGCGTTGATGGCCAGCGTCATGATCCAGCTGGTGGTGGCCAGAAAGAACATGCCGTTGCGGAACGCTCCGTCGGGCGCCAGGCTCCAGAGCAAGGTGGCCAGGCTGGCCAGGGCCAGCTCGACCGCGATGCCCGCGCTGGCGATGGCCAGGCGCTGGCGGGGGTCCTTCAACCGCCAGCTCTCACCCGTGTCGGTGTAGAGCATGGGGAACATCACCAGAAAGGCCACCCCCATGTGCGCCACGCGCACGCCGTAACGGGTCGCGACGGCGGCGTGGCCGATTTCGTGCACCGTCTTGGCGAACAACAAGGCCAATCCATACCCGAACACCCCGGACCAGGTCATGTTGTCCACCAGCGTGTGCTGGAACACATCCCACTGCCGCGAGGCGAGAAACAGGCCGAGCACTGTGACCAAGCCCAACATCCCGAAAACCCAGGGCATCCGCAAACGGGCCAGCAGCGGCTGCAGCGCCGCCAGCCAGGCCTGAGGCCGGACCAGAGGAACCCGGAAAAACAGGTAGTTGTGCACCATCCACTCGAACAAGGACCGCTTGAGCTGCTGGCTGCGGCCGATGACCCGGGCCACATCGGCCTTCGTATCCAGACGAAGCAGCTGGTTGTCGGACAGGAAACCGAGCAGCTGGCGCACGTCCTGCAGGGTCACATTGAGCGGCGTCTCTGCATTGACCGCCTTCACCAGGGCCGCCGCGTCGTGGTGGGCCCAGTGAACCAGCAGCTCGAAGTCGATCCAGCCGATGCGGTAGAAGCGGTTGTTGACCGGGTCCTGGATGATCCAGGCGGGTGAGCCGTCCTCGTTGGCGGCCGCCGGAAACATCACGAGTTCGTCGCGGATGCGCGGCAACGGCACCACCTTCGTCCGCTTGACGCGCCGGGGCAGCGGGATCGTCGCGCTGGTGCTCACAGACCCGTCCACTCCCGCACACTGGCCAGCGGCCGGCGGAACAGGTAGTAGCCCAACAGCACCCAGTCGCCCGAAATGCGGGCCGTGCCGCGCAGGCCGATGCGCGGCAATTCGGTGTCCTCATCAAAACGCGCGCGCAGCCGGTAAGCGGCGACGCCATCCGGACTCAAAGATGCCTGGTAGCTGGCTTCGATCAGGCGACCGGCGCGGGGGCTCAGCGGTTCGGTGTGCAGGAAGAGCCGCACGGGCGACTCCAGCTCCAGGTTGATGGCATCGGCCACCGACAGCCAGATCAGGATGCCGCCGTCTTCCGGCTGGGCCAGCTGCATGACGCGTTCGCCGGTCTGGACCGGTCGCCCGAGCCAGTCGTTGGTGTCCGCAAAAATCGCCACACCATCGCGTTCCGCGCGCACCTCGACACGTTGCGCCTGGGTGTCCACGGCGGCCAGCTCGGCCTCTTTCTCCCGGACCCGCCCCAGCGCCACCGCCACATCGGCCTTGCTCTTCGCGTCGTCGAAGGCGCGCTGCTGGGCGACGTGGGCGTCGGCCCGGGCAATCTCCAGGCTCTTGAGCGCCACCTGCTGGCGGTTGAGCAACGCGGAATCATCGAGCGAGAACAGCAGGTCACCGGCCTTGACGCGCGCATTGGGCGCCACCGCGAACGAACCGACCACGCCATCCTGCGGTGCGGCCACCGCCATGGCGTTGAGCGCGATCACCTCGGCGGGCGCCAGCACCGACAGCCGCACCGGAACGAACAGGCCCAGCGCCAGCGCGCCGAACAACAGCCAGCGGTTGCGGCGGCTCTTGAACAGCTTGCCGGCCCGGCTCCAGGAGCGCTGCGTGCTCCGGTGGAGCGCGGCAAAACAATAGCCAAACGTGGCATGCAAGCGCTGCACCAACTGGATGGTCGCATCGTCCCAGGCCTGCTCACGGGCATAGAGCACCATGCCCTGGGACACGCCGTTCCTGTCGGGCAGGGGCGCCCACAGCAGGTGTTCCGGCAGCCACTCGGCCCAGCTTTTGGCGTCTTCGCCGACAGCATCCGCATGGTCCAGACAGTGAACCGTCCCGTCGCGCGGCAGGCGCTGGGCAAATTGGCTGAGCCAGACAGCAAACGGCGAATCGTTGGCCACGCTCACCAGTCCGGAAGCGGCCGCCAGGCGAACCCGATCGCCATCCAGCTCGAACATGGCCGCCTGCCGGTAGGGCGTCAACGCATGGGTTTCGTTGACGATGGTGAAGCGGAGTGCGGCGAGGGTTTGCGCTTCCAGCGCCCGGGCTTCGATCTGCAGCAGGACGCTCAGATCCGAGACATCAGCCATCGCTCAGGCTCACCGCATGCCTGTGAATTTCGCCACCCCGCTCATGCCGGGCAGCAGGTCGGCGTGCGACTTCAGCATGGTCGCTTCGAGCTCGATGGTCTGGCTCACCGGATCCACACGGCTGTTGATCCGGTGCACCCGTGCGGCGTAGGTGTTGCCGGTTTCATCGATGGTCACCTCGAACTCGTGCCCCATTTTCAGGGTCGACATCCAGTTCGACGGCACGTTCAGCTTCAGCAACAACAGGCCGCTGCGCACCAGATCGAGCAGGGGTTGTCCGGCGCTGACGGTCATGTGGCTGCGCACGTGCAGCTTGGCTGTCGAGCCGCTCCAGGGCGCCCGGATCGAGCACTGCGAAATCTGGAACTGGTACAGGTCGATCTGGGCCTTGGCTTTGGCCACCGCGCTGGCGGCCAGGGACACCTCGACGTCGCTCGCCTGCTCCAGGCCCTGCATGCGCAACTTGGCTTCGTACTGGTCGGTGGCGGCCGCCAGATCGGCGCTGGCCATGGCCTGGCGGGCACGCGGCTCGTCGCAATCCAGCGAAACCAGGGTGGCCCCTTGTCTGAAAGGAGCGCCCAGGCCCACGTGGAGCTTGGCGATGCGCCCGGGAACGGGACTGGCCAGCACGGTCTCACCCGCCGGTAGCACCAACACC
Source organism: Hydrogenophaga aromaticivorans (assembly GCF_013387465.1). Lineage (GTDB taxonomy): Bacteria > Pseudomonadota > Gammaproteobacteria > Burkholderiales > Burkholderiaceae_C > Hydrogenophaga > Hydrogenophaga aromaticivorans. The sequence goes on from NZ_VYGV01000026.1 coordinate 176,528, forward strand.
CGCACGGAGGCCGACGCTGCAGCGGGAGCCGCAGCGGACTTGGGTGGATTGGGAGCCGCCCTGGCTGCACCGGCCGCGTTGGTCTGGGCGGAAACCGTCAGGGACAGAGCGCCCAGAAACAACACCGCGCCGGTCGCGCGCCAAAGGGATTTGCAGGGCATGTCAGTCAACATTCAGCCAGGATTTGAGTTCGCCAAGATTGGCATTGAGTGCCGCCACGAGGCTGGATTCGTACACCGAAGCCCGCGCGTTGCTCGGAATGGTAGTCGCAAAGCGCGCCTGCTGCGGCTGGCCCGCTTCGTCTTTCAGCTCGACGGTCCAGGACGCCTTTTCAACCCCGTTCTTGCCCGCTGCCTGGAAGGACAACAGCAAGGGCGTGCCTTCCTTGGCGTCTGTGGCGATCTGGTGCCGGGCCAGCAGCTCGGTCACCAGGGCCTTCATGCGCACTTGCTGCACCGGATCGGCCACACCGGCGAGCTGCACCTTGACCACCGTGGCGTGACCAAACAGGTTGGACGACAGGGCAAACGCGTCTTTCTCGGCGGCCTGCAAATGGGCCTTCACCCGCTGCGACAGCGTGCCCAGATCGTTGGCTTCGAAGTCGTCGGCTATCGGATCGAAACCCAGCGTGTTGTACAGGCGGCCGAACGCGATGTGGGCGTTGGCGTAGGCGTTGGCGCGCTGGTAGGCGCCCAGCACGGCACGGGCCTGGGTGCGGATCGCTTCGAGTTCGCTTTCCAGCTTGGCGGTGACCGACGCCTTGGTGAAGGCGGCCAGGCGGGTATCGACCTGCGAGGCCTGATCGGCCAGACGGAAGTCTTCCAGCGCCATGCGGTAACGCTCGGCGCTGACGCGCGTCTGCGTCAGGATGGCCATGGACAGCGCCATGCGGCGCGCTTCGTCTGTCTGTTGCTGGTACTGCTGCGCATTCTTCATCGATGGCAGTGCCACCAGGCGCATCAGGTTCCAGGCCAGGCTCAAGCCGCCTTCAGACCAGCTGTTGTTGTACAGGAGCCGGTTGGAATCGTGCTGGCGGCCGTAGTTGAGCGTGATGCCGGGCAACATGCCGAGGATCTGCTTGCGGGCTTCATCGGCGGAGATGCGCTTCCTGTAGTCTTCCTCGCGCAGCTCGGGACGCTGCAGCAGCGCCATTTCTTCGAGCTTGCCGATGTCTTTCGGCGCCACAGGCAGGTTGGTCTCAACGGCTTCGGCCAGCACGAAGTCGGCGCCCGGCAGGACGTTCATCAGCGCCGCCAGTTCGCGCTTGGCAAACTCGAGGTCCTGACGGCGCTGGTTCAGCAGCGTGGTGGCGTCCAGCAAGGCGCGCTGGTAAGCCAGCGCCAGACCCGGCGGGATGATCTTCTGCGTTTCGGCTTCGCGTGAACGCGACAAGGCCAGCGACGCACGCTGCAGGATGTCGTCGGCCTGGGCGTTCAGGCGCTGGGCGCCCAGCGCGCGCCAGTAGGCCGCGCGCACGTCCTGCAGCAGGTTCTGCACCACCTTGCGGCGGCGCTCTTCAGCGATCAGGAACTGGTCACCCTGCTGGCGGGCACGGTAGTAGGAGACGCCAAAGTCGAGCGCATTCCACGAGAACTCGATGCCGCGCAACGAGTGGCTGCGCGCGTCGGAGGAGGTCGGGCGATCCGACTCCACGCCGTCCAGAATGCCGATGCTGGTGCCGCCCGAGAAATTGCTGCGGTCGCGGTAACCGGCGGAGGCCACCAGCTGCGGCAGCATGTCGTAGCTGGCGTGGTCGGTCAGACCCAGTGCCAGGGCCGACTCCATCTTCTTCAGGCGGTAGTCCAGGTTGTACTTGAGTGCCCGGGCGACCGCCTCTTCCATGCTGATCGGTGCCGTGATCGAAGCCTGATCGGTGTACATGCGCTCGGTGTCGGACTTCACCCGGTCACGCACCTCGTCCTGCGTCAGCGTCTTGGGTGTCACGCTGCACCCGGCCACAACGGCCACAACGGCCAACATCACCAGGCTGCGAGGCAGGAAACCGGTTGCGCGGGTGGAAACGGAAGGGGTCTTGTTCATCTTCATGTTCTCGAAAAAATGGGGTTCAGCTTTTGACCGTTGTGGATCGGGTGATGGGGCGTGAGCCGTGCAATCTGTCTTTGGCCATCCGCTCCACCTGGGCGCGGAAGCCCTGAGCCGCACGGGGCAACTCAACCGCCTTTTGCACCGGGGCGTCGTCAACAGCCTTGGCTGCCTGCGGAGCAGCTTCGCTCTCGCCACGGGCAGTCGCCTGTTGTGGACGTGCTGGTTGTGGCTCTGCCTCCGCCACCGACGCCGCGGTGCCGTCAGGCTTGGAAGTGCCCAGCGCAAACGGATCCAGCAGGCTGCCATACCCCGCTGTGGCCGAGTTGTGTGCGTCGACGATGGCATTGCGCAAGCGCGATTCCAGTTGCGAGGCCCGCACGGCGTGCTGAACAAACAACCCCTGTTCCATGACGATCGGCTGGTGTCGAACCGCATGCTGCACGTGCAGCGCTGGCGCGACCACCTGCACCTCACCCGGGCTGGGTTCCTTGATGAGACCCACCTGATCGACCCAGGTCGAGCTGTCGAACATCAGGCTGTCTGGCCGCTGGCTCATGGCTTCACCCATGAGGCCTGCATCCAGACCGGCGGAGCCCAGCGAAGAGGTGAACATGCCCCGCTCGTTGCTGGCTTCGCTGACCGCGTACAGCACGTGGAGCGCACTCCCTGGTTGTGACGAAATAGCGGGTGTGCTGGTGTCCGATGTGGCCGGGCCCTCCCACACCGGTGCATCAGGCACCTCCGGCGCGGGCGCGGGCGCGGGTGGCAGCGGTGGAACTGGCGCCGGTGCCGGTGCAGGCGCAGGCCCGGGTGGGAGCGGGGAAGGAGCCACGTTCACCGTGTGCGTGGCGCTGTCGGTGGCACCGTCCTGGTCGACGATCGTGTAGTTGATCACCACCGCTCCGCTGACACCGGGCGCCGAGGTGAAGGTCCACACGCCGCCCACCTCGGTGAGCGTGCCCTGGCTCGGGTCGGCCAGCGTGGCCGTGCTCACCGTCAGCGGGTCGCCGTCGGGGTCGCTGTCGTTGCCCAGCAGGTTCACCACCGTCGCCACTTCGGGGCTGGCGGCCTGCGTGTCGTCGTTGGCCAGCGGTGGCGGGTTCACCGGCTCGATCGTGATCGTGCCCGTGAAGGTCCCGCCGTTGCCGTCGTCCACCGTCACCGGGATGACCACCGCTCCGGCGTTGTCCACCGGTGGCGTCACCGTCAGCTCGCCCGTGACCGGGTCGTAGTTGGCCGTCACCCCCGGTGGCAGGCTGCTCAGATCGGGCGTGATCGTCAGCGTGTCACCCGTGTTGGGGTCGCTGAAGTAGTTGTCCAGGTCCACCGTCACCGCGGTGCCGTCTTCCCCGGGCACGATCAGGTTGCTCGGGTCCGTCGGGTCGATGCCGGGCGTCCCGGGCGTGGGGTCCGGGTCCACCAGCACCGGGGGCTGGTTGGCCACGTTCACCGTGTGCGTGGCGCTGTCGGTGCCGCCGTCCTGGTCCACGATCGTGTAGTTGATCACCACCGGGCCGGAGACGCCCGGCGCCGAGGTGAAGGTCCACACGCCGCCCACCTCGGTGAGCGTGCCCTGGCTCGGGTCGGCCAGCGTGGCCGTGCTCACCGTCAGCGGGTCGCCGTCGGGGTCGCTGTCGTTGCCCAGCAGGTTCACCACCGTCGCCACTTCGGGGCTGGCGGCCTGCGTGTCGTCGTTGGCCAGCGGTGGCGGGTTCACCGGCTCGATCGTGATCGTGCCCGTGAAGGTCCCGCCGTTGCCGTCGTCCACCGTCACCGGGATGACCACCGCTCCGGCGTTGTCCACCGGTGGCGTCACCGTCAGCTCGCCCGTGACCGGGTCGTAGTTGGCCGTCACCCCCGGTGGCAGGCTGCTCAGATCGGGCGTGATCGTCAGCGTGTCACCCGTGTTGGGGTCGCTGAAGTAGTTGTCCAGGTCCACCGTCACCGCGGTGCCGTCTTCCCCGGGCACGATCAGGTTGCTCGGGTCCGTCGGGTCGATGCCGGGCGTCCCGGGCGTGGGGTCCGGGTCCACCAGCACCGGGGGCTGGTTGGCCACGTTCACCGTGTGCGTGGCGCTGTCGGTGCCGCCGTCCTGGTCCACGATCGTGTAGTTGATCACCACCG
>NZ_VYGV01000027.1 GCF_013387465.1 Hydrogenophaga aromaticivorans
CCAACCCAGGCAATTGTCATGACCGCCAACGACGACCACGCGTAGGCAACAGCAAGTCCGAGGCAGAACTTGGGATCATTGACAACCTGAAAAAAGGGCTCGTTGACCAGCGCCGTCACCGCCGTAGCAGTGAACACCATCAGCGACATCAGCAGACCAACGCTGGATAACAACCAACAAACCACGGCGATTGCAACGCGCCGGCCGCTGACCGGTATCTGCGATGAGGCTTGTACGCCTTCAGTGTCTGCTGCCACGACGGCGCCTTGACTCACTGCGGCTGGTAGCCGCTTTCCTTGATGATCTTCGCCCAGACCTCGCGGTAGGCCACCTCGCGCTTGCCGAGTTCGGCGCCGCTCATGAAGCCCACGGTCAGGCCCATGGCGGTCAGCTTGTCCTTCACATCGGGCATGGCGATCACCTTCTGCAGGGCCGCACCGAGCTTGTCCAGCGCGGCTTTGGGTGTGCCAGCCGGCGCAAAGAGACCGTAGTACGGCACCTCTTCGAAGCCCTTGATGCCGAGCTCGGTGAAGGTCGGCACGTCGGGCAGCGCGGCCTGGCGTTGTGTGCCCATCACGGCGACCACGCGGAGCTTGCCGGCCTTGTGGTTCTCGATGAAGTCGGGCACCGAGCCCACGCCCGCGGGAATGATGTTGCCCAGCATGTCGCCCATCATGGGCGCGCTGCCGCGGTAGGGCGCGGCCACCAGGTCCAGGCCGAACTGCTTGCCGATCACCTGCACGGCGAACTGCGGCGTGGACGCGGGCGCGGGGATGCCCATGGTGGCCTTGCCGCCGCTGCCCTTGACGCTGTCGATCCAGGCTTTGAAGTCGCGCGCGGGCGTGCCGCCCGACAGCGCCACGGCGTTCACGAAGGTGGCAAACCCGGCCACGGGCACGAAGTCCTTGGCAGGGTCGAAGCCCGGGTTTTTCATGGTCAGCGGCAGGATGGACACGCTGTGGTCGTGACTCAGGAACACGGTGTGGCCATCGGCCGGCGCGACCTTGAGCGCATGCGCGGCGAGCTGGCCACCGGCACCGGGTTTGTTGTCCACCAGCACGTTGTCCCCGAGCTCGGCCTGCAGGCGCTCGGCGAGGATGCGCGCAACGGCATCGGAACCGCCACCGGCGGGGAAACCGACGAGGATTTTGGTGGGGGTCTGCGCCTGGGCCAGACCGAAGCCGGCCACGGCAGACAAGGCCAGCGCGAGGCGGCCGGCACGGGTGATGAAGGAACGGCGGGGCGATGTCATGGGTTCAACTCCTGAAGAAAAAAACGGTGGTGTTCGGGGTGGCGCAGTCAGGCCTTGGGCGGCTCCACCACCTCGGCCGCGGTGCGGAACGCTTCCACCGAGGTCGGGATGCCGCAGTAGATGGCCGCGTGCAGCAGCACCTCCTGGATCTCCTGCACGCTGGCGCCGTTGTTCAGCGCGCCGCGCACATGGCCTTTGAGTTCGTGTTGCTTGCCCAGTGCGGTCAGCATGGCCACGGTGACCAGGCTGCGTGTCTTGCGGTCCAGGCCGTCGCGTTGCCAGACGTCACCCCAGGCGGCGCGCGAGATGTGGTCCTGGATCGGCTGGGTGAACGGCGTGGTGCCGGCCAGGGCCCGATCCACAAACGCATCGCCCATGACCTCGCGGCGCGTGGCCAGGCCTTTGTCGTACTGCTCGTCCTGCATGCTGTGCTCCATGTGTCTGTTCAACGGTTTCCCCAAGGATAAACTTTCAGACCAAGCAAGAAACTGACCGGAGACAAACCATGAGCGATGCCCGCTACCCCCTGCCCGACCTCAACACCCTGCCTGAGGACCTCAAGGCCAAGATCCTGGAGGTGCAGGAGAAAGCCGGCTTCGTGCCCAACGTGTTCCTGGCACTGGCGCGCCGCCCGGCCGAGTGGCGTGCCTTCTTCGCTTACCACGATGCGTTGATGACGCCCGAAACCGCAGGTCGCGAAAGCGGCCTCACCAAGGGCGACCGCGAGATGATCGTCACGACCACCAGCGCCGCCAACCACTGTCTCTACTGCGTGGTGGCGCACGGCGCGATCCTGCGCATCTACGAGAAAAAGCCGCTGGTGGCCGACCAGGTGGCGGTGAACCACCGCAAGGCCGACATCACGCCGCGCCAGCGCGCCATGCTCGACTTCGCGATGAAGGTCTGCCTGGCCTCACACCAGATCGACGACGCCGATTTCGCCGCCCTGCATGCCCACGGTTTCAGCGACGAAGACGCCTGGGACATCGCCGCCATCACCGCGTTCTTCGGCCTGTCCAACCGCATGGCCAGCTTCAGTGGCATGACGCCCAACCCCGAGTTCTACCTGATGGGGCGGGTGCCCAAGGCGAAGTGAACGGCCAGCGGCTGTCGGCTGTCGGCTGTCGAGAATCAGCCCGGCAGCCGCGGCAGGCCACCCGCGGTTTCGATCAGCGCGCGGGCATGCGCCGACATCGGCACCGACTTCTGCTTCGGAAAATCGACCCAGACGATGGTCGCACCGCCGTTGGCGTAAACCGTGTCCGGCTCGTCGGTGCGCAGCATCTCGTGGTAGGTGTCGAACGAGGTCCGTCCCATGGCGCCCAGGTAGGTGCGCACCAGCACGTCGCCCGGAAACTCGAGCTGCCGGATGAAGTTGCAAAAAGCATTGACGATCACCGGCCCCTCGCCCTTCGGATCGGCCGGCAGACCCATGCCGAAGAACCAGTCCAGGCGTGCGATCTCCATGTAGCGGAAGTACAGCGTGTTGTTGACGTGGCCCATGGCGTCCATGTCGCCCCAGCGGATGGGGACGACCACGCTGTGCACCAGCTTCTTGTCTTCGGGAAGGTCGAGTTTCATCGGTGTGCCTTGATGGATGCGAGGATGCCCAGCACGAACAGCACGCAGGCCGCCCATTGCAGGGCGACCGGCCACTGCCCGCTCCAGGCGAAGGTGTAGACCAGTCCGAACACGGTTTCGCTCACGATGAGCTGGCCCGCGAGGCTCGGGCTCAGGCGCCGGCTGGCCATGTTCCACATCACCGCGGCCACCCATGCCGAACCGATGCCGGTGACCGCGCACACGGTCACAAAACCCCAGAAACCGGGGCGCGCCGTCATTTCGTCCCAGGGCGAACCCCACAGCGCCCAGAGCAGCAGCGCGCCCACACCGGCGGCCACGCCCAGCCAGTTGGCCCATTCGGTGGAATTCACTTCCGGGTGACGACCGAGCCAGGCGGCGTTGAGCAGGCCAAAGGCGGTCCAGCTCGCCATCGCCGCCACGGCGTAAAGGATGCCGCGCCACAGGTGCCCGCCGCCAGCCTCGCCCGCGGCCTCGCCGGAGGTCTGCATCATGAGCAGCATGCCCAGAACCGTGAGCAGCAGACCCGGCACCAGCGCGCCCCAGCGCATGGCCCGCGGTTTGCCCAGCACCATGACCCACAGGGGAATCGTGCCGATGATGAGCACCGGCAGAGCCGCGCCGGCGTCAGCGATGGCCAGCACGAGCAGCAGGTAATAGCCGGTGTAACCCAACACGCTCAAACCGAGCGCGGCACCAGCCTGTCGCAGCGTCGGCACGCGCGGCACCGGCCCGCCCGCTGCGCGGTGCGCGTGGCCCAGCAACAGCAGCAAGGCCGAGAACAGACCACAGGCCACGAACCGGCCCACGGTGTAGTCCACCGAGCTGAACCCCTCGACGATCAGGGGGGCGACAAAGGTCATGCCCCAGAAAGCCCCCGCGCCGAGCCCCGCCAGGATGCCCGTCACCATGCCGGGCGGCCAGGACAGCGGCCGTCCCGCTTCAACCGACATCAAGCGTCACACCCCGAAACCGTCGTCCGCAGCGATCACCGCGCCGTTGATGAAATGGCTCTCGTTGGCGCACAGCATCATCAGCACCGCGTCCAGATCGGCGGGCTGGCCCACGCGTTTGCGCGGCAGCATGTTGATGAGCTTCTGGCCCTGTTCGGTCTGCCAGTGGTGGTGGTTGATCTCGGTGTCGATGTAGCCCGGGCAGATCGCGTTGACGTTGATGCCGAAGCGCCCCCACTCCATCGCCATCGCCTTGGTCATCTGCACCACGGCGGCCTTGCTCATGCAGTACACGCCGATCTGCGGCAGCACCTTGAGCCCGGCCATCGAAGCGATGTTCACGATGCGTCCGCCCACATAGGTGCCCGGCGCCGCACCCTTGGCCCGCGCCAGCATGCGCTTGGCCACTTCCTGCGCCACGAAGAACGCGCCCTTGGTGTTGGTGTCGAAGACGAAGTCGTAATCCTCTTCGCTCACATCCTGCAGGCGCTGCGTGGTACTCACGCCCGAGTTGTTGATCAGGATGTCGATGGCGCCCACTTCGGTCTCAGCGTGCGCGATCGCGGCCTTGATCGACGCCAGGTCGGTCACATCGAGCGCGACCACATGGGCATCGCCGCCTTCGGCTTCGATATGGGCGCGCAGCGCCATCAGGCGGTCGGTGCGCCGGCTGGCCAGCACCACGGCGGCCCCGGCATTGGCCAGCGTCTTGGCGAACTGCTCACCCAGTCCGCCCGAAGCGCCGGTGATGAGAGCCACGCGGCCCGAAAGATCCAGGGTGTAAGCCATTTGGAGTTGCTCCTCGAAGAGACCATCGCGAACACACTCGCGCCGGCCGTGACACCGATTGTGGCGCATCGCCCACTAGAATCCGTCTCCATCACGACAATGACTGCCCCATGTTCCTGACGATGGGCTTGCGCTGTCAGACGAAACATCCACCAGAGACTGCACCCCATGAGCCCCCAAGAAATCCTCAGCACCTACGGCCCGCGCGAAGCGATGGAATACGACGTGGTGATCGTCGGCGGCGGCCCCGCCGGCCTGGCCACCGCCATCCGCCTGAAGCAGCTCGCCGCCGACAAAGGCAGCGAGATCAATGTCTGCGTGCTGGAGAAGGGCTCCGAGCCCGGCGCCCACATCCTCTCGGGTGCGGTCATGGACCCCAAGGCCATCACCGAACTCTTTCCCAACTGGAAAGAACTCGGCGCCCCGCTGAACCAGCCCGTGACCGGTGACGACCTGCTGGTGCTCAGCGAAACCGGTGCCCAGCGCACGCCCGACTGGTTGATGCCGCGCAACTTCGACAACCACGGCTGCTACGTCATCAGCCTGGGTGCCGTCACCAAATGGCTCGGTGAACAGGCCGAAGCCCTGGGCGTGGAAATCTTCCCCGGCTTCAGCGCTGCAGAGGTGCTCTACAACGACGACGGTTCTGTGAAGGGCGTTGCCACCGGCAACCAGGGCGTGGGCAAGGACGGCGAGCCGATGGAGAGCTTCCAGATCGGCATGGAGCTGCACGCCAAATACACCGTGTTCGCCGAAGGCGCCCGTGGCCACCTGGGCAAACAGCTGATCGCCAAGTTCAAGCTCGATGATGGCAAGGACGCGCAGACCTTCGCCATCGGCATCAAGGAACTGTGGGAAGTGCCGGCCGACAAGGCCAAGCCGGGCCTGGTGGTGCACACCGCCGGCTGGCCGCTGAACGACGATGCGTTTGGGGGTGGCTTCCTCTACCACCTCGAAGGCAACAAGGTCACGCTGGGTTATGTCATCGGGCTGGACTACCAGAACCCGTGGATGAGCCCGTTCGAGGAGATGCAGCGCTGGAAGACCCACCCCAGCATCAAGGCCCACATCGAAGGCGGCAAGCGCCTGGGCTACGGCGCCCGCGCGCTGAACAACGGCACGCCCCAGGCCCTGCCCAAGCTGGTGTTCCCGGGTGGCGCGATGGTCGGCTGCAACGCCGGTTTCCTGAACGCCGCGCGCATCAAGGGCAGCCATGCGGCGATCAAGAGCGGCATGTTGTGCGCCGAGGCCGCGTTCGAAGCCGTGGCCGCTGGCCGCAGCAGCGACGAGCTGACCGCGTTCGAGACCGGATTCAAGGCCAGCTGGCTGCACGAGGAACTCTGGACTTACCGCAACTTCAAGAACTGGTTCAAGAAGAGCCCGCTGCTGGGCAAGCTCATGACCGGGGTCGAACACTGGTTCCTGCCCAAGGTGGGCATCAGCAACCCGCCCTGGACGCTGCACAACACCACCAGGGACCACACCAAGCTCAAACCGGCCGCCGAGATGCCGCAGATCACCTACCCCAAGCCCGACGGCGTGATCACCTTCGACCGACTCTCCAGCGTGTTCGTCAGCAACACCAACCACGAAGAGCAGCAGCCGGCGCACCTGACCCTGAAGGACGCGAGCGTGCCGGTGAACATCAACCTGGCGAAGTACGCCGGGCCCGAGAGCCGCTACTGCCCGGCCGGGGTCTACGAGTTCGTCAACAAGGACGGAGCGGACCAGCTGGTGATCAACGCGCAGAACTGCGTGCACTGCAAGACCTGCGACATCAAGGACCCGACACAGAACATCGTCTGGGTCACACCCGAGGGGGGCGGTGGGCCGAACTACGCGGGCATGTGAAGCCGCTCAAACCCTGAAAAGGCCGCCCCGGAGCGGCCTTTTCCCTTTGCAGCAACGCCCGGGCCGGACGGTGCGGCCGATCGGCAGGTCAAATATTGCAAAAAGTATCAAGGCCGATATTCTGGCGACACCTCCCGACCCGCCGCCATGAACACCGCCGCCCTCTACAAGCACCGCTGGACACTCATCCGGATGCCACTGGCGCTGTTCGCGATCGCTCTGGCCAGCGCGGTCTGGTGGTGGTGGAATCCCATGCCGCCGACCCGGCTGACCATCAGCACCGGCCTGGCCGATGGCGCCTACCCGATCCACGCCTCGCGCTACGCCGAAGCCCTCGCCCGTCGGGGCATCCAGCTGGACGTCCAGCTGTCGGCCGGTTCTCCCCAGAATCTCGAACGCCTGCAGGCCCGCCCCGCAACGGCCGATCTGGCCCTGGTGCAAGGCGGCTTCGGCTGGTCTTCCGCCGTCGGCCCGGACGTTCCGAAGGCACCGGTGCAGACGCTCGCCAACGTGGACATCGAAGCCTTGTGGCTGTTCAGCCAGGGCGCCCCGCTGACCACACTGGACCAGCTCGGGGGCCTGCGTGTGGCCGCCGGGCCCGAAGGCAGCGGGCACCGCAACCTGCTGCGGCGCCTGCTGGCGCAGGACCGGGTCCCGCTCGAAGACATCCGCTGGTCGGAACTCAGTGGCCTGCCCGCCCGCGACGCCCTGCTGCGCCACGAAGTGGACGCGGTGTTCATGGTCGCCGCACCGCGCGCCCCCGGCGTGGAGGCCCTGCTGGCGGCACCCGGGGTGCACCTGGCGATACTGCAGGGCACCGGCGCGATTGCCGAACGCAACAAGTACCTCGAAAGCCGCCTGCTGCCCCAGGACGCCATGGGTGCCAACCTGCCCTCCGCGGACACATCCATGCTGACCACGCCAACCCATCTGCTGGCCCGCGAAGACCTGCATCCGGCGCTCAAGCGGGTGGTGACCGCCGTGGCCCTGGAGGTGCATGGCCAGAGTGGGCCCTTTCACCGGGCTGGCGAGTTCCCCTCCCTGCGCGCCAGCGACTTCCCCTCAGCGCCGGAATCCCGCAGGGTCATGCTGCGGGGCCTCAACCTGTTTGAAAGGCACCTGCCGTTCTGGTGGGCCCAGGTGGCCGAACGCCTGCTGCTGATCGGGCTGCCGGTGCTGTTGGTCACGGCCCTGCTGCTCCTGCTGGTGCCGGCCTGGCTGCGCTGGCGCCTCGAAGGGCACGTCATGCGCTGGTACGGTGAACTGCGCTTCATCGAGGACGATCTCTCCAGCCAGAATCTGGATGTCGGGGGCATGGAGCTGAGCCACATCCACAACCGCCTGCGCCGCATGGAAGCGGCCGTCGCGACCATGCAGCTGCCGGAGGAACTGGCACAGCACTGGTTCACCCTCCGGCAGCACATCGAGTTCGTGCGCTCGCGCATCCTGGAGTACCGCGGGCGATGAAACTCATGCTGCTCTACCGCCGCCGCTGGCTGCTGATCTACCTGCCCATCCTGCTGGCGCTGGCAGGCATGCTGGCCGTGGTCACCCGCCTCTGGCAACCGCTGCCGCCGCAGCGGCTGGTGATCGGAACCGGTCCGGCCCAGAGCAGCTACCTGCGGCTCGCCCAGCTCTACGCCAGCCGCCTGGAAAACCGGGGCATCGCCGTCGACCTCGTCCCCCACCCCCGACCGCAGGACGCGCTGCAGCACATGAAACCGGGCGACCGTGCGATCGACGTCACCTTTGCCCAGGGTCTGTACGCCCCCGCCCATGCAACGCCCACCCCGGGCGACGGCGTGCAGGCGCTGGCCGTGATCGGTCATGAAATCATCTGGGTCTTCGCCCGCGAAGACATTGCCGACATGGGCCAGTTGCGTGGCCGGCGCATCGCCACATCGGTGGCGGACTCGTCGAACCGGATCGCGGCCGATCTCCTGCTGGCCCACTTGCGCATCCGTCCCGACGAGGTCGAATTCGTGCCCGAGGTGGGTGACTCGGCGCTCGCTGCCCTGGCCGAGGGCCGAGTGGATGCCGTTGTTCATGTCGCCACCGGCGACTCCCAGACCGCCAACGCGCTCGCCCGGCTGAATGGGGTGCACATCCTGGGCATGGAGCGCGCCGGGGCCCTGGCGGCGCGCGAACGCCGACTGTGGCCCGTGGTCATGCCGCAAGGCTCCATCGAGCTGCGCAGCCAGCTGCCGGCCAGAGACCTGCCCACCATGGTCACCCTGACGCACCTCCTGGTCCGGCCCGGTCTGCACCCTGCCCTGCAGCGCGCGTTGCTCGATGTGGCCGGTGAACTGCACGTCATGAGCGGTTTTCTCGAGACCCCGGGTCGCTACCCCACCACCGTCGGCAGCGACTTCCCCGTCTCACCTGCGGCCCTGCAACACGCACGCGGCGAGCGTCCCTGGATGGAGACCCTGCTGCCCTTCGGCACCGCGCAAAGAGCCGAACTGTTCCTGTACGCGGTGCTGCCCCTGGGCCTGCTCGGCGTGGCCCTGCTGCTGCGCGCGCCGCGCTACATCGACTGGCGGGTCGACGCCGCCCTGCAGCACATCTACGGCGAAGTGCGCTTCATGGAGGAAGACCTCACCCGGCAGCCGGCCCACAAGCCGGTCTCGCTGCAGCCCCTGCTGGAACGGCTGGACACCCTCGAGCGGCAGGTGGCGCAAATGCAGTTGCCCAACCGCTACGCCGGTCGCGGCTACACCCTGCGCCAGCATCTCTACGAGACCCGCCAGCGACTGATCGCGATGTATGCGATCTGAGACCACGCCCATGCACCTCCATGCCAACCTGACACAGCGCCTTCAAGCCCTGGCCAGCGGCCCGCGCCGCCTGCTCGGCATCGTCGGCGCCCCCGGTTCGGGCAAGTCCACGCTCGCCCACCTGATCGCCCAACACCTGGGTGCACAGGCGCAGGCGGTTCCCATGGATGGCTTCCACCTCGCGCAGGCCGAACTGGAACGGCTGGGCCGGGCCCGGCGCAAAGGCGCGCCCGACACTTTCGACGCCGCAGGTTATGCCGCCCTGCTGCGCCGCCTGCGTGCGCAAAGCGGTGACGAGGTGGTCTACGCGCCCGACTTCCGGCGCGAGATCGAAGAGCCGGTGGCGGGCGCGCTGCCGGTGTTCGCCCGCACGCCCTTGATCGTCACCGAAGGCAACTACCTGCTGCTCGACGAAGGCGACTGGCAACCGGTGGCCGGTCTGCTCGACGAAGTCTGGTACCTGCACGTGGACGCCGCCCTGCGGCTGGAGCGCCTCACCGCGCGGCACCAGCAGTTCGGCCGCAGCCGCGAGCAGGCGCTGGCCTGGATCGCCAGCACCGACGAGCCGAACGCACGGCGGATCGAAGCCGCTGCACACCGCGCACAGCACCACATTGGCTGGGATCCGGCAGCCAACTGCTACACATTCCTGAGCATTTGACCCGGACTCGCAGCGGTTTTCACACCAATGACATGCGGAGCCGGCAGAGTGGCGCCAGTCGTTGGAGCAAAAAAATGTTGAGAAAGACAGAAAAGGGCCGGCTTGAGCTGCGTCCGGGCAACCGGACCCTGGGGCAGCGGGAGCGGGCCATTCTGCTGCTGGCCGATGGGCAGCACAACGAATCGCAGATGGCGGCCCTGTTCACCGGCGCTGGCCGGCCGCTGGTCGATCTGCTGCTGGCACAGGGCTATCTGGAGCGACGCGGCGCAGGACAGGCTGACAAGGGCACCACGATGGACGTGCGGTCGAAACCGACCCGTCCGCAGGAGCCGGACCAGGCCAGCCCCGCCAGCGCGCATGGTGATGCGTTCACGGGCGGCCGATCCCTGGCCACTGCGCGCATGTTCCTGTTCGACCTCAGCGAGCGCCTGTTTGCACCGCGCGACAAGGCCCTCGCGGCCCGATACCGGTCCGCGCTGCGCGAGGCGCGCGATGCCGTGGCCATGCTCGCGGTGGGCCGCGAGATGATCGTTGACGTGGAAGCGCTGGCGGGCAGTGCACGCGCCGACGGCATCAGTGAGCGGCTGGCGAAACTGCTGCCCCTGGAACTGCTGGAAACCATGGGCTGAGCCCGGTAGGGCCAGGTATCCGTTAAACTCGCCGGGTCAGGAGAGAGCTCCCCGAACCGGGAGCCGCCGAAGGCGCAGGCGACCGGAACACGGTCCTGAACGCTCAGGCAAAAGGACTGGCAAGCACCGGCTGCAAAGCGGGTGTACCCCCCTGGAGAGAGGCCGCCCGCGAGGCGGTCCACCGAAGGAGCAAGCGCGGCATCGCCCGCGTGAATCTCTCAGGTAAAGCGGACAGCGGGGCAGCGCACGGATGAACCGTGTCCACCCTCCCCTGGGAGGCCTGCCCCCTCAGCGAGCGCGTTTGCGCCGCAGAAAGCCCGCCGTGTCCGACCCCTCCGATCTGCTCAAGACCCCGCTGCATGCCCTGCACCTGGAACTCGGCGCCCGCATGGTGCCCTTCGCCGGCTACAGCATGCCGGTGCAGTACCCCGCCGGCCTGATGGCCGAACACCACCACACCCGCACCGCCGCCGGCCTGTTCGACGTCTCGCACATGGGCCAGCTGCGCCTGATCGGCCCCGATGCGGCCACCGCGTTCGAGGCGCTGATGCCGGTGGACGTGATCGACCTGGCCATCGGCAAGCAGCGCTACGGTCTGCTGCTCAACGATGCCGGCGGCATCATCGACGATCTGATGTTCGTCAACCGCGGCGACGACATCTTCGTGATCGTCAACGGCGCCTGCAAACACGGTGACCTCGCGCACATCGTCGAGCGCATCGGTGGCCGTTGCACCGTGGAGCCCCAGTTCGACCGCGCCCTGCTGGCCCTGCAAGGCCCGCAAGCCGTGACCGCGTTGCAGCGCCTGCTGCCCGGCGTCGAGAAGCTGGTGTTCATGACCGGCGCCGCGTTCACCTGGAACGGTGCCGACCTGTTCGTCACCCGCAGCGGCTATACCGGTGAAGACGGCTGCGAAATTTCCCTGCCCGCGGCGAGTGCTGAAGCGTTTGCCCGCGCCCTGCTGGCGCAGCCCGAAGTCAAACCCGTCGGCCTGGGCGCACGCAACTCGCTGCGCCTCGAAGCCGGCCTCTGCCTCTACGGCAACGACATCGACACCACCACCACCCCGGTGGAAGCCGCGCTGAACTGGGCGATGCAGAAGGTGCGCCGCACCGGTGGCGCGCGCGCCGGCGGTTTCCCGGGTGCGGCCCGCGTGCTCGGCCAGCTCGACGGCACCGAGCCCTTGACCCGCAAACGCGTGGGCCTGATCGCGCTGGAACGTGTGCCGGTGCGTGAGCACGTCGAACTGCAGAGCCTGGACGGCGTGAAGATCGGCGAAGTCACCAGCGGCCTGCTCGGCCCGACGGCCGACAAGCCGGTCGCCATCGGCTACGTCGCCCCCGGGTTCGCCGCCATCGGCACCCGCGTCAACGCCATCGTGCGCGGCAAGGCCGTGCCGATGGAGGTCGCCTCCATGCCCTTCGTTACCAATCGTTATTTCCGCGGCTGAGCCGACCCCTTTCAACTTTCTTCACCGGAGCCCACCATGACCACCAAGTACACCGAAGACCACGAATGGATCAGCGTTGACGGCGACATCGCCACCGTCGGCATCACCCACCACGCGCAGGACGCGCTGGGCGACGTGGTGTTCGTGGACCTGCCCGAAGTGGGCAAGAACCTGGCCCAGAAGGACGTCGCTGGCGTGGTCGAGTCCGTCAAGGCCGCGGCCGACGTGTACATGCCCGTCAGCGGCGAAGTCACCGAGGTGAACGAGGCCCTGCGCAACGACCCGTCGCTGGCCAACAGCGATCCGCTGGGCGCCGGCTGGTTCTTCAAGGTCAAGCTGTCGGACGCGTCGCAGCTCGACGCCCTGCTCGACGAGACCGCTTACGCCGCTTTCGCGGCTTGAATTTGGCCCACCCCCGCCGCGCTGCGCGCGACCCCCTCAAGGGGGCGGCGCTGGCGGCCCGGCGAAGCCGGTTCCGCGGCGCCCGCGGATGGGGTCACGCCCTTCGATGCGGCGGCCATTCGCCATGCTGAACCGCTGAACCCAGACTTTCCTCTATCGCAACAAGGTATTCCCATGCTGATGCCGTCCGTCAAACCCCTGGATGAACTCGAAAACGCCTCGGAGTTCATTGCCCGCCACATCGGCATCAGCGAAGCCGACGAAACGCTGATGCTCTCGGTCATCGGCGAGGCTTCGCGCCGTGCCCTGATCGACGGCATCGTGCCGCGCAGCATCGCGCGCAGCTCCGGCATGGACCTGCCGCCCGCCGTGACCGAAGCCGCCGCGCTGGCCGAGCTCAAGGCCATTGCAGCCAAGAACCAGGTGTTCAAGAGCTTCATCGGCCAGGGCTATTACGGCACGCACACGCCGGGCGTGATCCTGCGCAACGTGCTGGAAAACCCCGCCTGGTACACCGCCTACACGCCCTACCAGGCCGAGATTTCGCAGGGCCGCATGGAAGCGCTGGTCAACTTCCAGACCATGGTGACCGACCTGACCGGCATGGCCATCGCCAACGCATCCATGCTCGATGAAGCCACCGCCGCCGCCGAAGCCATGACCCTGGCCAAACGTTCGGTCAAGGCCAAGGGCACGGTGATCGTGGTGGCCGGCGACGCGCACCCGCAGACCATCGAAGTGGTGCAGACCCGCGCCGCGCCGCTGGGCCTGACGGTGAAGCTCGCGAACTCGGCGAAAGAATGGGCCGATGCGCTCGCGGGCGACGACTACTTCGCCGTGCTTGCCCAGTACCCGTCCACCAGCGGCCGCATCGACGACCTGCGCGCCGAGGTGCAGTCCGTGCACGCCAAGCAGGCAGCCTTCATCGTCGCGGCCGACCTGCTCGCGCTCACGCTGCTGGTGCCCCCGGGCGAATTCGACGCCGACATCGTGGTCGGCACCACGCAGCGCTTCGGCATGCCCATGGGCGCCGGTGGCCCGCACGCCGCCTACATGGCCTGCCGCGACGCGTTCAAGCGCTCCCTGCCCGGCCGCCTGGTCGGCGTGAGCGTGGACACCCACGGCAACCCGGCCTACCGCCTGGCGCTGCAGACGCGCGAGCAGCACATCCGCCGCGAGAAGGCCACCTCCAACATCTGCACCGCGCAGGTGCTGCCCGCCGTGGTGGCCAGCATGTACGCCGTCTACCACGGCCCGCAGGGTTTGAAGCGCATCGCGCAGCGCGTGGCCGCCTACACCGCTGTGCTGGCGCAAGGTCTCCGGCAACTGGGCCACACGCTGACCAGCGAATCGGCCTTCGACACGCTGACCGTGAAGGCCGCCGACGAAGCCCAAGCCAAAGCCGTCATGGCCAAGGCCGTGGCCCAAGGCGCCAACCTGAAGCTGTCGTGGGGCCAGTACGTGAGCCTGTCGCTGGACGAAACCACCACGCGCGACGACATCGCGCTGCTGTGGTCGGTGTTCACGAAAGACGGCCAGGCCCTGCCGACCTTCGACGCCTTCGAGAAAGGCATCGAGCCGCTCATCCCCACCGAGCTGCGCCGCACCAGCGCCTACCTCACCCACCCGGTGTTCAACAGCCACCACAGCGAGACCGGCATGCTGCGCTACATCCGTGCGCTGTCCGACAAGGACCTCGCGCTGGACCGCAGCATGATCCCGCTGGGCAGCTGCACCATGAAGCTCAACGCGACCAGCGAGATGATCCCCATCACCTGGCCCGAGTTCGCGGGCGTGCACCCCTTCGCCCCGGCCGACCAGCTGCAGGGCTACAAGGAACTCGACGAACAGCTGCGCGCCTGGCTCTGCCAGGCCACGGGTTACGCTGGCATCAGCCTGCAGCCCAACGCCGGTTCGCAGGGCGAATACGCCGGCCTGCTGGCCATCAAGGCCTTCCACGACTCGCGCGGTGAAGCGCACCGCAACATCTGCCTGATTCCTTCATCGGCCCACGGCACCAACCCCGCCAGCGCCCAGATGGCCGGCTTGCAGGTGGTGGTGACCAAGTGCGACGAGAGCGGCAACGTGGACATGGCCGACCTGCAGACGCAGTGCGAAAAACACAGCGCCAACCTGGCCTGCGTGATGATCACCTACCCCTCCACCCACGGCGTGTTCGAGACCACCGTGAAAGAGCTCTGTGCCCTGGTGCACAGCCACGGCGGCCGGGTCTATGTGGACGGCGCCAACATGAACGCGCTGGTGGGCGTGGCCGCGCCGGGCGAGTTCGGCGGCGACGTGAGCCACCTGAACCTGCACAAGACCTTCTGCATTCCCCACGGCGGTGGCGGCCCGGGCGTCGGCCCGGTCTGCGTGGTGGCGGATCTCGTGCCGTTCCTGCCGGGTCACCGCGCCGGCGCCGAGCCGGCCGGTGTGTGCGGCACGCCCGAGACGGAAGACAAATTCCGCGTCGGTGCCGTCAGCGCAGCCCCGCTGGGCAACGCCGCCGTGCTGCCGATCAGCTGGATGTACATCCGCATGATGGGTGCCGACGGCCTGAAACACGCCACCGAGGCCGCCATCCTGGCCGCGAACTACATCAGCAAGCGCCTGGCGCCGCACTACCCCACGCTCTACGCCTCGGCCAACGGCCACGTGGCGCACGAGTGCATCCTGGATCTGCGCGGCTTGAAGGAAACCAGCGGCGTGATGGCCGAGGACGTGGCCAAGCGCCTGATGGACTACGGCTTCCACGCGCCCACGCTGAGCTTCCCCGTGGCCAACACGCTGATGGTCGAGCCCACCGAGAGCGAGACACTGGAAGAACTGGACCGCTTCATCGACGCGATGATCGCCATCCGCGAGGAAGTCCGTCGCGTGGAAAAAGGCGAATGGCCACAGGACAACAACCCGCTGAAGAACGCGCCGCACACGGCCGAAAGCCTGATGAAGGCCGACTGGCCGCACCCCTACGCACGCGACGTGGGCGCTGCCAGTGCATCGACCCGCGCACACGCCAAGTACTGGCCACCCGTGGGCCGCATCGACAACGTGTACGGCGACCGCAACCTGTTCTGCAGCTGCGTGCCCATCAGCGAACTCGCCTGAACGGCCGGGCTGGAATTCACAAGGGCGCCGGTGGCGCCCTTTTTTCATGCCACGGTTGGCGTCCCGAAACCCGCCACCCACGTCGGCAACTGCTCGCGCAGGATGCGCAGGGCGGGCGCCTCCTCGCGCTGTGCCAGCGTGACCAGACCGAAGCGCGCCGTGGCGTCCAGCGGTGGCGTCATGTCCAGCCGCACCAGCCCTTGCGCCGCGACGTCCGCCGTGAGCACAATCGCGTGGCTGTGCCGCGCCACCTCGACGATGCTCAAGGTCTCGTCGCAGCGCAAGGTCACCATGTCGTCCGGGTTGGCCTGCGGGCCGTAGCGCCCGATCAGCAGCCGCGCCACTTCGTCGCTCAGCGGCGTGGATGCCACCGGGTAGGCCAGCACGTCGTCAAGGGTGGCCGCCCGACCCCGCTGGACCAGCGGGTGGTCGGGCCGCACCAGAAAACCCGCCCCCAGCTCAAAGGTCAGCGCGATCTGCAGGTCGGCCGACGGCCGCACCGAGCGCACGTCCACCACCACGGCGTCCAGCAGTTGTTCCCGCAGGGCGTCGATCAGCACACCCGTGTTGCCGCGCGAAATTTGCAGCTGCAGCTTGGGGTGGTGCTCGGCCATGTGCAGCATCAGCGGCGTCGACAACAAGGCGCCGGGCGCCGAGCTCAGGCCCACGCGCAGGGTGCCGATCAGGCCGGCGTGCAGGCCTTTGCCGGTCTGTTTGAGCGCTTCCGCATCGCTCACCAGCCGCCGGGCGCGTTGCAACACCTCGTGCCCGAACGGCGTGAGCGCGATGCGCCGCCCCAGGCGGTCGAACAGGCGCCCGCCCAGCTCGTCCTCCAGCCCCTGGATGCTGCGTGTGAGCGCGGGCTGTGTGAGGAACAGGGCCTTGGACGCCTGCACGAAGGCGCCTTGCTCGGCCAGCACCACAAAGTGCCTGAGTTGCACAAGGGTCATCCCGAACCTCCATTCAAAGTCATGGGTTGTTGCTCATCAATGCATTGGACTTTAATTCAGGCCCTTCCTAACATGCAACAAAGTTCATGTTTCAGGAGTGATTTGCATGGAACGACTCAGTGACGCCGCCATCCAGGCATTCACCCGCCTGCGCCGCGACATCCACCAGCACCCGGAGCTGGCCTTCAACGAACGCCGCACCGCCGCGCTGGTGGCGGCCCAGCTGGGCGCCTGGGGCTACTCGGTCACGACCGGCCTGGGCGGCACCGGCGTCGTGGGTCAACTGAAACGCGGTTCATCGGGCCGCAGCCTCGGCCTGCGCGCCGACATGGACGCGCTGCCCATCGCCGAGGCCACGGGCGCGGCATGGGCCAGCTGCACCCACGGTGTGATGCACGCCTGTGGTCACGACGGCCACACCGCGATGCTGCTGGCGGCGGCGCAGCACCTGGCCACACAAGGCGATTTCGACGGCACGCTGAACCTGATCTTCCAGCCGGCCGAAGAAGGCGGCGGCGGCGCGCTGAAGATGATGGAAGACGGCCTGTTTGAGCGCTTCCCCTGCGACGCGATCTTTGCCATGCACAACATGCCGGGCATGCCGCAGGGGCAGCTGGTGTTCCGCAGCGGGCCGACCATGGCCTCGTCCGATTACGCCACCGTCACGCTCCACGGTCACGGCGGCCACGGCGCCATGCCTCACAAGGCCACCGACGTGGTGGTCGCGGCGGCCTCGCTGATCATGGCGCTGCAGACCGTGGTCTCGCGCCATGTGGACCCGATGCAGCCGGCCGTGGTCACGGTCGGCGCGGTGCACGCGGGCGAGGCCAACAACGTGATCCCGGCGTCGGCGCGGCTGGAGATCAGCGTGCGCGCGCTGGACCCGCAGGTGCGGCACAGCATGGAGCAGCGCATCCGTGAGCTGGTGCAGTTCCAGGCGCAGAGCCACGGCGTGCGCGCCGAGATCGACTGGCGCCCGGGCTACGCCGTGCTGGTCAACGATGCGCAGCAGACCGCCCGCGCGCTGGCGGTGGCGCAACGGCATTTCCCGGCGCAGCAGATCAACCCGCAGGGACCCATGCTGACCGGCAGCGAAGACTTCGCCTTCATGCTCGAACGCGTGCCCGGCAGCTACCTGTTCATCGGCAACGGCGCCGACGGCGAGCCCGGCGCCTGCATGGTGCACAACCCGGCCTACGACTTCAACGACCTCAACATCGCCCCCGGCGCGACCTACTGGATCGCGCTGGTGCAGGACCTGCTTTCCCCCACCCCTTGAGAACCATCACAGGAGACAACACCATGAACGCACGCATCCGCATCCAGACGCTCATCGCCGGCGCCGCACTGGCCACCCTCGGACTGACCGGCACGGCCATCGCCCAGACCTTCCCCGCCAAACCGGTGACGCTGATGGTCCCCTACCCGGCCGGCGGCCTGTCGGACGTGATCGCGCGCTCGGTCAACATCACCCTGGGCAAGCAGCTCGGCCAGCCGGTGGTGATCGAAAACCTGGGCGGCGCCAGCGGCTCCATCGCAGCGCAGAAGGTGCTCAACGGTCCCTCGGACGGCTACACCATCTTCCAGGGTTCGCCCAATGAACTGATCCTGGCGCCGCTGGCGATTTCATCGATCAAGTTCAAGAGCGAAGACTTTCGCCTGGTGCAGATGATCGCCACCGCGCAGATCGCCTTCCTGGCCAAGAAAGACCTGCCGGTCAACTCCGTGGACGAATTCGTGGACTACGCGCGCAAGGCCGCCAAAGACGGCAAGGCGCTCACGTTCGCCAGCGTCGGCCCGGGTTCGTTCTACCACCTGCTGGGCGAGCACCTGTCCAAGGTCACCGGCATCCCGATGATCCACGTGCCCTACAAGGGCGCAGCCCCCGCCGAGCAGGACCTGATGGCCGGCCAGGTGGACTTCTTCCTCGCGCCCTATGGGAAGAAGTACGACGAGATGCAGAAGCAGGGCCGCGTCAAGGTGCTGGCCATGCTCAACAGCGAGCGGCTGGACAGCGTGAAGCAGTACCCCGCCGTCAGCGAAAGCAAACAGCTCAAGGACTTCACTTTCAAGATCTGGACCGGCTACTTCGTCAAGAAGGACACCCCGGAGCCCGTGGTCACCGCGCTGCACAAGGCCATCACCGGCACGCTGGGCGATCCGGCCGTGCACGCCGCGCTCGAAGCCAACAGCCAGCTGCTGCCCAAACCACAGACGCTCGCCGAAGCCGACAAGGCCTATACCGACGGCACCCAACAGTTCCGCGCCATCGTGAAGTCCATCGGGCTGCAGGCACAATAAGCACCTTCTTCCGTCGATCGGGAGAGACCGGCACCCTCAGGGAAGGCTGGCGCCGAAGGAGCAACCGCCCCGGAAACTCTCAGGCAAAAGGACCGATCGACGATCGCGCCCCTCCAGGCGCAACACTCTGAAGAGTGGCCGGGATTCGTCCCCCGGCCCACCGCAGGAGCAAGCCCGCCGCCACGGCGGGTGAATCTCTCAGGTCACAAACAGAGGGGGTCATGGCCCGCACACGGTGTGCGGGGCGTGCCCCTTTGTTTGACGGCCTTCAAAGAGATTCCCATGGCACAGCACCTCATCGTCATCGGCGGCGGCATCACCGGCGTCACCAGCGCCTACGCCCTGGCCCGTCAGGGTCACCAGGTCACCCTGATCGAAAAACACCGCTACGCGGGCATGGAAACCAGCCACGCCAACGGCGGCCAGCTCTCGGCCTCCAACGCCGAAACCTGGACCCACCCGTCCACGCTGCTCAAGGGCATCAAGTGGATGCTCAAGGCCGATGCGCCGCTGCTGGTCAACCCCAAGCCCAGCTGGCACAAGCTCAGCTGGTTCGCCGAGTTCGCAGCAAACATCCCCAAGTACCGCGACAACACCATCGCCACCGCGAAGCTGGCGATCGCCGCGCGTGAACACTTGTTTGGCTGGGCGCAGGCGGAAGGCATTGATTTCGACCTGAAGCAGCAAGGCATCCTGCACATCTACCGCGACAAGGCCGGCTTCGACCACGCAGGCGAGGTTTCCAAACTGCTGGCCGAAGGCGGCCTGCCACGCCGCGCCGTCACCCCCGACGAGATGCGCGCCATCGAACCCACGCTGGCCGGCGAGTACTACGGAGGCTACTTCACCGAGAGCGACAGCACCGGCGACATCCACAAGTTCACCCACGGCCTCTCCCTGGCCTGCGAGCGCCTGGGCGTGAAGCTGCTCACCGGCCAGGCGGTGGCGCGCGTGCAAAGCGATGGCGCGTGCGCACAGGTCACGCTGTCCAGCGGCGAGGTGGTCAGTGGCGACGCGGTGGTGGTCTGCGCCGGCGTGCACAGCCGCGCCCTCGGCGCGCAGCTGGGCGACCGCCTCAACGTCTACCCGGTCAAGGGCTATTCGATCACCGTGATGCTCAACGACGAAGCGAGCCAGGCCGCCGCGCCACAGGTCAGCCTGCTGGACGACGAGACCAAGCTGGTCACCAGCCGCCTGGGGGTTGACCGCTTCCGCGTCGCGGGCACGGCCGAGTTCAACGGCATGAACCTCGATATCCGCGCCGACCGCATCCGCCCGCTGGTCAACTGGGTCAACCAGTGTTTCCCGGGTGTGAGCACGCGCCGCGTCGAGCCCTGGGCCGGCCTGCGACCCATGATGCCGGACATGCTGCCCCGCGTCGGCCCCGGCCGCCGGCCCAACGTGTTCTACAACACCGGCCACGGCCACCTGGGCTGGACGCTCTCCGCCATCACCGCACACCAGCTCACCGGGCATGTGGCGCAGTGGCAGGCGCAACAGCGCCACACGCGCCAGGTGATGCCCGCCCCCGCGGTCTGACGCAGCACGCGCAACCAGCGGCGATCAGCGGGTATGGCGCCCACCGGCCCGCTGTTGCGGCGGGCTTGGGCTAAGCTCCCTGTGTTACTCCCAGCCGAGCCGCCCATGCCCACCGATTTCCGCGTGCTGAGCGTCATCCCCCCGATGACGCAGCTCAACACGCCCTACCCGTCCACCGCCTACCTCACCGGCTTCCTGCGTTCGCGCGGCATCGACGCGGTGCAGGAAGACCTGGCGCTGGCGCTCGTCCTGAAGCTGTTCACGCCCGCCGGGCTGGAAGCCGTGCGCGGCCGTGCGCTGGCCCAGCCCGAGGCGCAACGCTCGGGCAGCGTGCACGCCTTCCTCGACCAGTTCGACGCCTACCGCAGCACCATCGGCCCCGCCATCGCCTACCTGCAGGGTCGCGACTCGACGCTGGCCCACCGCATTGCCGCGCGCGGCCTGCTGCCTGAAGGCCCGCGCTTTGCTGCGCTCGACGCCTACGTGGACGACGGCAGCGGTGACCCGCTGGCCTGGGCCTTCGGCGCGCTCGGCGTGCAGGACAAGGCGCGTCACCTCTGCACGCTCTACCTCAACGACCTGGCCGACGTGCTGCGCGACGCGGTGGACGAACGTTTCGAGTTCGTGCGCTACGCCGAGTCGCTGGCCAGCAGCCAGCCGACCTTCGATCCGCTCGCGGCCGCACTGGCTGCGCCGCCCACGCTGGTGGACGACCTGCTGAGCGACCTGACACTGGCCGCCATCCACCGTCACAAGCCCGCGCTGGTGCTGCTCTCGGTGCCCTTTCCCGGCTCGGTCTATGCGGCCTTGCGCATCGCGCAGACCATCAAGGCGCACAACCCGCACATCCGCATTGCGCTGGGCGGCGGTTTTGTGAACACCGAACTGCGCGAACTGTCCGACCCGCGGGTCTTCGATTTCGTGGACTTCGTGACGCTGGATGCGGGCGAACGGCCGGTGCTCTCACTGATCGAGCACCTTCACGGGCAGCGCGGGCGCCAGCGGCTGCAGCGCACTTTTGTGCTGGAGAACGGCGAGGTCAGGTACATCAACTTCGCCGAGCCCGACATCCCCTTCGAAGACGTGGGCACGCCCACCTGGGATGGCCTGCCGCTGGACCGCTACCTGAGCCTGCTCGACATGCTCAACCCCATGCACCGCCTGTGGAGCGACGGCCGCTGGAACAAGCTCACCGTGGCGCACGGTTGCTACTGGAAGAAGTGCAGCTTCTGCGACGTGAGCCTCGACTACATCGGCCGCTACGAAACCGCCACAGCCGAAAAGCTGGCCGACCGCATCCAGCAGATCGTCGAAGAAACCGGCCAGACCGGGTTCCACTTCGTGGACGAGGCCGCGCCGCCCAAGGCGCTCAAGGCGCTGGCCGAAGAACTGATCCGGCGCCAGCTCAACATCTCGTGGTGGGGCAACATCCGCTTCGAAAAAACCTTCACGCCCGAACTCGCCGAGCTGCTCGCGCAGAGCGGCTGCATCGCCATGAGCGGCGGCCTCGAAGTGGCGAGCGACAGGCTGCTGAACCTGATGAAAAAAGGCGTGTCGGTCGAGCAGGTGGCGCGCGTCACCAAGGGCTTCAGCGACGCCGGCATCCTGGTGCACGCCTACCTGATGTACGGCTTTCCCACCCAGACGCTGCAGGACACGGTGGACGCTCTCGAATACGTGCGCCAGCTGTTCGAGGCCGGCTGCATCCAGAGCGGCTTCTTCCACCGCTTCAGCTGCACCGTGCACTCGCCCGTGGGCATGGACCCGGCGGCCTATGGCATTCAGCTGATCCCGCTGCCGCCGGTGAGCTTTGCCAAAAACGACATCGGCTTCATCGACCCCACCGGCACCGACCACGACGCGCTCGGCAGCGGCCTGCGCAAGGCGATCTACAACTACATGCACGGCCTGTGCGTGGAAGACGACGTGCGCCGCTGGTTCGAACACCTGCCGCAGCCCGTGCCGCGCGCCACCGTCAAGCGCGGGAAAATCGCCAAGGCACTCGCCGCCCACCACTGAACCCCTCACCGGAGGACCTCCCATGAAGCTCATCGGCATGCTCGACTCGCCCTATGTGCGCCGTGTCGCCATCTCGCTGCAACTGCTCGACCTCCCGTTCGAGCACCAGTCGCTCTCGGTGTTTCGCACCTTCGACGAATTCAGCCGCATCAACCCGGTGGTGAAGGCGCCCACGCTGGTGTGTGACGACGGCACGGTGCTGATGGACTCGACCTTGATCCTGCAGTACGCCGAAGCCCTGACCCACCCACGCAGCCTGATCCCCCGGGAACCCGCAGCACTCGCTCACACGCTGCGCACCGTGGGCCTCGCGCTGGCCGCCTGTGAAAAATCGGTGCAGATCGTCTACGAGCGCGGCCTGCGCCCGGCCGAGAAACAGCATCAACCCTGGGTGGCGCGCGTCACCGGCCAGTTGCTCGCCGCCTGTGACGGGCTGGAGGCGCAGCTCGCCAGCCACCCGCTGCTCCTCACCCGCACCGCGCTGGACCAGGCCGGCGTGAGCACCGCCGTGGCCTGGGCCTTCATTCAGAACATGCTGCCGGAGGTGGTGCCTGCCAGCCGCTACCCGAACCTCGTGGCTTTCTCGCAGGCCGCCGAAGCCCTGCCCGAGTTCCGCGCCGCGCCCCACGGCGACAGCACCTACCGGGCGGCCTGAACCGCCCGCGGATCAGACCGATCCGCTCAGGCTGACCTTCATCTGGGCTGCGCCAGCCACTCGCGCATCATCCCGATTTCTTTCTCCTGGGCCGCGATCACCTGCTCGGCGAGTTGACGCACCTTCGGGTCCTTGCCGTGCTTCAACACCACGCGGGCCATGTCGATGGCACCCTGGTGGTGCGGGATCATGCCGGCCAGGAAATCTCGGTCGGCGTCGCCCGTGAGCGGGATGGCCATGTCCTTGTGCATCTTCGCGTTCGCCGCCTCGTACTCGGCGTTGGACGGTGACACCTGGGCCGCAGCGGGCGCCGCAGCGTGGTGTCCCGCATGGGGGTCGGTGGCCTGAGCCCAGGCCAGGCCGGCCGTGGCCAGCCACAGCAGCGTCACTGTCTTTTTCATCGGGGTGTCCGGTGGGTTTGAAGGCATGCCTCACCTGTCGGAACGCATGGCGTTCCAAACTGTATCAGTCCACCCCGGCAGCGATCTGTCGCAAAGCCTGCACGGGGACGAAGGCGCCGCCCGCCCGCATGTCTCGGACCGGAGCCATCTGTTGGACAACGCACAGACCGCCAAGCCCGACGACGCCAAGATGGCGACCAATTGTTCTCAGTGGCAAAAAAAAGCAAAAGGGGTACCCATATGTTGATAAGACTTCCACTGTCCGTGGCGTTGTGCGCCACGTCGCTGGCCGCGCTGGCGCAGACGGTTCCAGGCGCGGGCCAGCAGCTGCAACAGCTGCCCGTGGTTCCGCCCCGCACGGTGCCAGCGCCACGGCTCGAGATTCAAAAAGAACCCGCGCCGGTTTCGGCGCCTGCGGACGCCAGCGCCATCGTGGTCCAGCGGCTCGCCGTGACCGGCGCCAGCGTCTATTCAGAGAGCGAACTGATGGCCATCGCCGGGTTTGTTCCCGGCCAGCGCCTGACGCTGGGCGACCTGAATGCGATGGCCGACCGGGTGACCAACCGGTATCGCCAGGACGGCTACCTGGTGGGACGCGCCTACCTGCCGGCGCAAGAGGTCAAGGACGGCGTCGTGACCATGGCGGTGCTGGAAGGCACCTATGGCAACGTGAAGCTGAACAACGCGAGCCGACTGAACGATGGGGTGGCCCACGGCATTCTGGGGGGTCTGAACAGCGGCGAAGTGATCGCCTCCGAACCGCTGGAATCCCGTTTGCTGCAGTTGTCCGATCTGCCCGGCGTCGAGGTCCGGTCCACCCTGGTGCCGGGTGCGTCGCTCGGTCAGTCCGACCTGATGGTGGACGTGATCGAGGGTCCGCGCATCAGCGGCAGTGTGGACGCCGACAACGCCGGCAACCGCTACACGGGGGAAGTCCGCGTGGGCGCCACCCTCAACATCAACAACCCCGCCGGCTGGGGCGACATGGTGACGCTGCGCGCCCTGACCTCGGGCCCCGGCCTGCGCTACGGGCGCGCGGCCTACCAGGTGCCCGTCGGCAGGGGACGGGTGGGCGTGGCTGTGAGCCAGCTGGACTATGAGCTGGGCAAGGAGTTCAAGCCGCTGGACGCCCACGGTCGGGCGCGCACCGCCAGCCTGTTCGGCAGTTACCCCTTGCTGCGCACCCGCAACAGCAACCACAGCGTGGGCCTGACCCTCGAGAACCGGCGGTTTGACGACCAGGTGGGCGCGTTCGATTTCGTGAGTGAAAAGCACGCGCAGGTGGCGGTGGCGTCGATCTATGGCGACCACAGCGACATGGTGGGCGGGGGCGGCTTCAACAGCTACCTGCTGTCCCTCACGGCCGGCGACCTGGACATCCGCACGCCGTCGGTGCGCGCCACCGACGCCACCACCGCGCGCACCCATGGCGGCTACGGCAAGCTGGGTTTCCAGCTGATGCGCGTGCAGCAGGTGACCGCGTCGACCTCCTTCATGGCTTCGGTCGCCGGGCAGGTGGCCTCCACCAATCTGGACTCGTCTGAGAAGATGCAGCTCGGCGGCATGTACGGCGTGCGCGCCTTTCCCGAGGGTGAGGCCTCGGCCGACCAGGGAGCGGTGCTGACACTGGAAGCCCGGCAACTGCTGCCTCTGTCGGAACGGGTTCCCGGCCAGGTCCAGCTGGTGGCCTTCGTGGATGCGGGTTCGGTCACCCTGAACAAGAACCCCTGGAGCGAAGGCGCCAACCACCGGCAGCTCAGCGGCGCCGGGGTGGGCGTCTACTGGGCCCGCGCCAACGATTTTTCCCTCAAGGCGTTCTATGCACGCCCACTCGGCGGTGACGAGGCCACGTCCGCGCCGCACAAATCCGGTCGTTTCTGGGTTCAGGCCGTCAAGTACTTCTGATTGCTCATCCAGCACCCATGCAGGCCCGCGCTTGACGGGCCGTTCGCTCACAGGAGGTACAACATGAACCACATCCATCGCTCCATCTGGAACCGTTCCACCGGCACCTTCGTGGCCGTTTCCGAGCACGCACGCAACTCGGGCAAGGCTGCTTCGGCAGGCAGCCCGGGGGGCGCCGCCTTTCGCATCAAGGCTGTGTCCTTGCTGGTCATGCTGGCCTGCGGGTCGGTGGCCATGGCACAGCCCACCGGGGGCGTGGTCACGTCCGGCAACGCCACCATCGCCGGGCCGTCGAACCAGTTGACGATCACGCAGACGACGCCCAACGCGGCCATCAACTGGCAGGGCTTTGGCATCGCGGCGGGTGAGTCGGTCCGGTTCGTGCAGCCCGACAGCCGCTCGATCGCGCTCAACCGCGTGGTGGGCAACGACCCTTCCGCCATCCACGGCAACCTGTCGGCCAACGGCACGGTGTTTCTCATCAACCCCCATGGCATCCTGTTCGGGCGCGGCTCGAACGTCAACGTGGGTGGCCTGGTGGCGTCCACGCTGAACCTGTCCGACGACGACTTCGAGGCGGGTCGCTACCGTTTTTCGGGTCGCGGCAACGGCACGGTGGTCAACCAGGGCGTCATCCGGGCCGCGGACGGTGGCTACGTGGCCCTGCTGGGCGCGGGCGTCACCAACCAGGGCGACGTTGTGGCCCAGAAGGGCACCGTGGCGCTGGCAGCGGGCCGCAGCCTGACGCTGGACATGGCGGGCGACCGGCTGCTCAGCGTCAGCGTGGACGAGGGCACGGTCAACGCGCTGGTGGAGAACGGCGGGCTGCTGCAGGCCGATGGGGGCCGGGTGATCATGACGACGCAAGCCGCGTCCAGCCTGATGTCCAACGCGGTCAACAACACCGGCGTGATCCAGGCCAGGACACTGGAAAACCGCAACGGCACGATCCTGCTGCTGGGCGGCATGCAGACCGGCACCATGCAGGTCGGCGGCACGCTGGACGCCAGTGCGCCGAAGGGCGGCGATGGCGGTTTCATCGAGACCTCGGCGGCGTCCGTCAAGATCGCCAGCAATGTGAACGTCACCACCGCAGCGGCCCGGGGCAAGACCGGCACCTGGCTGATCGACCCGCTGGATTTCATCATCGGCAGCGACCCCGGTGACAACATATCGGGCAGCGCTCTTTCACTTGCGCTGGGCGACAACGACGTGATCATCACCAACGCGCCGGGGGTTGGCAATGGCGATATCTTTGTCGAGGATGCCGTCACATGGGGCAGCGCGACCACACTGTCCCTGCGCGCCTCGCGTAATGTGAACATCAACGCAGCCATCACGACCACCGATGGCAGCCTGCAGGTTTCCGCAGGGAACGATGTCGCCGTGAATAGGGACATATCAACCACCGGTGGCAACGTGGAGATTTCCGCCGTGCGCGATGTCGCCGTGAATGCGCCCATCTCGGCCACCAATGGCAACGTGGAGGTTTGCTGCGGGCGGGACATCACGGTGGCCACGACGGGGGCCATCACCACCGTCAACGGCAGCATTCTGCTGGCGGCGGGACGGGATGCGACCGTCAACGGCGCCCTGTCCGCGACCGACGGAAACATCATGGTCTGCGCCCCCGGGGACCTGACCATCGGCGGCGCGATCACGGTGACCGACGGCAGCACCATCCCGGCGCAAAGCCTGGATCTGCCCGAAGGCCTGGTGCTGAGCGCCGGTTATGGCGCCACCAGCCCGGGCGAAGGCGGCACGCTCACCTTCGAGCCAACGGCGCCGACCACCGCCGTCACCAACGCGCCGGCGGCGATCTACTTCAACCCGGTGTCGTACGTCCCACCGTTCGACTACGAGCCCCAGTTTTCCCTGACCGAAGGTGCCGTCCTCACCCAGTACATGCTGGTGTTCCCGGAGGTCGCCAGCAAAACTTTCGACGGCACGACCACCGCCACGCTGACCGGCCTGAAAGGCCTGCCACCCGGCGTGACACTGGTCGCCGGCTCCGGAGCCAACGCCCAGTTTTCCAGCGCCACCCCCGGTGTCGACAAGACAGTGATCTTCAGCGGCTACACGCTGGACGTCGCCGACCCCAACACGGCCAACTACGCGTTTGCGGTTCCCAATTGCTGTGGACCTGTCGAGCTAAGAACGTCCGGCGACATCACCGCCGTTGATGCGCCTCCACCTCCCCCTCGGCCAAGGCCACCAGCGCCGGCTCCCGTTGCAGGGCCCCTGCCCGCGCCCGCGCCTTCCCCTCTGCCAGCGGTCATACAGCCGGGGGTTCTGGTGTCCGAGGGCACGACCGTGGTGGTGGGCAACTGGAACCTCCCCGTCATTCCCGTGGCACAGGAAACACCTTATCGCTTGACGGTTGCGCCTCTGGCGCCCATCGGACCGGTCCTGCTCGCCCTGGAGTCCCCTGCCCCGGTGCCTCAGGTGCCCGTGGCGCCAGCGCCGATCGTGGTCCCTGTCGAGGTGGCGCCTCCGGTGCTCGTCGCGCCGCCAGCACCCCGCAGGGTGGTGCCGGTTCGACCACCGAAACAAGACCGCAACTGAGGCCGGCGTGTGGGCCTGTCCGCTCTCTGCAACCGGCCTGCGCATCCGCTTTGCCCGTCCGACAAGATGAGGACGGCGGTAGCGGGCGCCAGGATCGCGGTGCTGGCTTCGCTCGTGTGGGCGTGGGGCGCGGCGGCGCAGCCGCTGGTGGTCGGAAAACCCGACCATCCCACGGGGGACGCCGATCACGCCTGGACCCAGGCCTCGACCGACAGTCGCCAGGTGGCCGCCTGGGTCATGCGTTCGGGGGACAACAGCGGTCTGCCGTTTGTGTTGATCGACAAGCGCCAGGCACAGGTGTTCGTCTTCAGCGCCGAGGCCCGCCTGCTCGGTGCCACACCCGCGTTGCTGGGTCTGGCGAAAGGTGACGACGCTTCTCCAGGCATCGGGCAGAAGCCCCTGTCCCGCATCCAACCCCATGAGCGCACCACGCCCGCGGGGCGTTTCGTGGCGGCCCTGGCCAAAAATCTGTCCGGTGATCCGATTCTGTGGGTCGACTACGAAACGTCCATCTCCCTGCACTCCCTGCGCGGCAACAACCCCCGGGAACAACGCGCAATACGCCTGACATCCCCCAGCGCCCATGACAACCGCATCTCCTTCGGCTGCATCAACGTTGCGCTGACGTTCTTCGACGACGTGGTGATGAAGGCGTTTCAGGGCACCGAAGGCGTGGTCTACGTGCTGCCCGACACGCGTTCACTGGCGTCGGTTTTTGCGCCGCACGGCTTCGCACCGACGCCGGACTGAATCAGTCCGGGGATGCTGCGATCTGACGCAGGGCCTGCTCGAACACCGCGGCGGGTTGCCCGCCGGAGATCAGGTGGCGGTCGTTGATGATCACGGCCGGCACCGAGTGGATGCCGTGGCTGTTGTAGAACTGTTCGCGCTCGCGCACGTCCTGCGCAAACGCGTCGCTCGCCAGCACTTCGCGGGCGCGGCCTTCGTCCAGACCGGCCTCGACCACCGCCGCCAGCAACACCGCGTGATCGGCCGGGCTTTCTGCGCGGCCGTGGTACGCGGTCAGCAGCGCCTTCTTCAGCGCGTGCTGCTGGCCCGGGGCGCCCTCTTCATCGGCCCAAAGCAGCAGGCGGTGGGCGTCGAAGGTGTTCCAGATGCGGCCGCGGCCTTCGGGCTTGAAGGCAAATCCGGCCTCGGCGCCGCGCTGGCGGATGGTGGCGCGGATCTGCTCCTGCTGCTCGGCCGTGCTGCCGTATTTCTGGGTCAGGTGCTCGGTGACGTCCTGGCCCTCGGGACCCATCTGCGGGTTCAGCTCGAAGGGCTGGAAATGCATCTCGGCGCTGATGTCGCCCCGCACCGCGGCCAGGGCCTGTTCCAGTGCGGAGAGACCGATCGCGCACCAGGGGCAGGACACGTCGGACACGAAATCGATTTTCAGGGTGGTGCTCATGGAGCGGCATGTTACGGCCGGTGCAAGCCCCGTGCCCGCGCATGGGCTTGCGCGACAATCGACGCTTCGCCTTTCCTTCGCTCACCCCACGCACCATGACCGACCGCTACGCCGTCATCGGCAACCCCATTGGCCACAGCAAATCGCCGTTGATCCACGCCGCCTTCGCGTTGGCCACCGGTCAGGACATCGAATACACCGCCATCGAAGGCCCGCTGGACGGCTTCAAGGCCACGGTCGAAGCCTTCATCGCCGCCGGTGGCCGTGGCATGAACGTGACGATTCCGTTCAAGCTGCAGGCCTTCGAAATCGCCACCGACCCGATGGAGTCCGCCCGCCTGGCCGGCGCGGTGAACGCGCTCAAGTTCGAAGGTGGCCGCATCTTCGCGCAGAACTTCGACGGACTGGGCCTGGTGAACGACATCCAGCGCAACCTGGGCGTGTCGCTGGCGGGCAAACGCGTGCTGATCTGCGGCGCGGGCGGAGCCACGCGCGGCGCCATCCTGCCGATCGCGGCACAGAAGCCGGCCCTGATCGCCATCGCCAACCGCAGCGCCGACAAGGCGCACGGCCTGAAGCGCGACTTCGCGGCCCACGCCACGCTGCAGACCGGGGGCTACGAAGAACTGGCAGGCGAGCGTTTTGACGTGGTGCTCAACGCCACCTCCACCGGCCTCACGCAGGCCGATCTGCCGCTGGCAGCCAGCGCCTTCGCACCCGGCGCGCTGGCCTATGAGCTGGTCTACGGCAAGGGCCTCACCCCCTTCCTGAAGCAGGCTCAGGCCGCGGGCGTGCAGCACATCGCCGATGGCGTGGGCATGCTGGTCGAGCAGGCGGCCGAGGCCTTCGAGTGGTGGCGCGGCGTGCGCCCGGACACCCAGCCGGTGATCGCACGCTTCACGGTACCTCTGGTCTGACACATGAGTCCCCCACGCTCCGCCGCTGCGCGGGTCGCTGCCCCCCGAGGGGGCTGACCCGCCTTGGGGCGGCCCGGCGCCGGGTCGTTTTGGGTTGCACATGACATCTTCTTCTCGCTGGGCACAGGCCGTTCCCCTGCTGGCCGTGTTCGGCTCGGTGGTGGCGCTGGGCATCGGCACCTCGTTCGCCAAACAGCTGTTTCCACAGGTCGGCTCGCTCGGCACCACGGCCTTGCGGGTGGGCTTTTCGGCGTTGCTCCTGCTGCTGATCTGGCGCCCCTGGCGCTGGCCGCTCTCGCGCGCCGATGCCAGGAGCCTGGTGCGCTACGGCGTGGCATTGGGCTGCATGAACCTGATGTTCTACCAGTCGCTGCGCACCATCCCCTTCGGCGTCGCGGTGGCCATCGAGTTCAGCGGACCGCTCGCGGTGGCCTTCTTTTCGTCGCGCCGGGCCATCGACTATGTGTGGATCGCGCTGGCCATCGTCGGCCTCGGCCTCCTGCTGCCGCTGGGACACGACGTGGCCAGCCTCGATCCCGAAGGCGTGGCGTTCGCACTCGGCGCTGCGGTGTGCTGGGCGTCGTACATCGTGTTCGGAAAACGCGTGGGGCATCTGCACGCGGGCCACTCCGTCGCTCTGGGCCTGACCATGGCGGCGATCACCGTTGTGCCCTTCGGCATCTGGCACGCGGGCAGCGCCCTGCTGGAACCGGGCATCCTGCTGTTCGGGCTGGGTGTGGCCGCGGTGTCCAGCGCCATCCCGATCTCGCTGGAAATGGTGGCGCTCAAACGCCTGTCGCACAGCGCGTTCGGCGTCATGGCCAGCATGGAGCCGGCCGTGGCCGCGCTGCTCGGCCTGCTGGTGCTGGGCGAGCAGCTGAGCGGCCTGCAGTGGCTGGCCATCGGCTTCATCATGGCCGCCGCTGCGGGCAGCTCGGTGACGGCGCAGCCCGACACCCACCACGGTCCCGCCGACGAAATCGTGCAGTGATCGCTTCGCGGTGACGCGATCAGGGTTTTCACTGATGAACTCTAGTCCTATAGAGGACTAGAGTTCATCACATGAACAAAGCCCTGCACCTCGTCCCGCCCGCCGAACCCGGTCTGAGCCGCTACGCCTCGCTGGCGCAGGCGCTGCGTGCGCGTGTGATCGCGGGTGAGTGGTCGCCCGGCTCTGCGCTGCCCGCCGAGAGCCAGCTCGCCACCGAACACAGCGTGGCCCTGGGCACCATGCGGCGGGCACTGGAGCTGCTGGCCGAACAGGGTTTCATCGAGCGCATCCACGGCAAAGGGACCTTTGTGCGCCAGGGGCTCTCGGGCGCGACCATGCTGCGCTTCTTCCGTTTCGACAGCGGCACCGGCGAGGTGCCGGTTTCGCGCATCCTGCAGCGCAGTCGTGTGAACGCGCCGGCCGCGGTGTCGCGGGTGCTGGGCATCGGCACCGGGGAACCGGTCTTGCGCCTGCACCGCCTGCGCCTCATGGGCGGCCAGCCCCGCCTGTTCGAAGAACTCTGGCTCCCGCTTGACCTGTTTGAGCCGCTGGCCGAGGACGACCTCAGCACCTGGGACGACCTGCTCTACCCCATGTTCGCGCGCCGCGTGCAGGTCCACGTGCACCGCGCACTGGACGACATCGGCTTTGCCCAGCTCAGCGCCTCACAGGCCCGCCACCTGGGCCTGCCCGCCGGCCACCCCTGCGCGCAGGTGCAGCGCTCGGCCTACGACCTCACCGGGCGCTGTGTCGAACTGCGCATCACGCGCGGTGACGCGCACGCGTTTCACTACACCGTCAACATCACCTGAAGGAGACACCATGACCAAGATCTGCATTCCCATCGACGTCCGGCTCTCGCGCCGCACTCTCATCACGGCGGCGGGCGCGACTCTGGCAGCCCCCTGGATCGGCGCGCACGCGCAAGGCAAGATCGCTGGCGGCAAGCCGATCACGCTGATCGTGTCGTATCCTCCCGGTGGTGGTGCCGACCTCATGGCCCGCACCATCGCGCCCCGGCTGGAGGCCGCGCTCGGCCAGACCGTGGTGGTGGAAAACAAGGCCGGTGCCAGCGGGCAGCTGGCGGCCGGGCATGTGGCGCGCGCGGCCGCCGACGGCAGCGTGCTGCTGCTCGACGCCTCGTCGTTTGCCGTCACACCATCGCTCTTTCCCAAGCTGCCGTACAACGCCGCCACCGCCTTCACCCCGCTGGCGGTGCTGGCCACTTTCCCCAACGTGCTGGTGTGCACGCCGAGCTTCGAAGCAAAGAGCGTGAAAGACGTGATCCGCCTGGCCAAGGCCGGTCCGCTGAACTACGCCTCGTCGGGCAACGGCTCGGCCCAGCACCTGGCCGGCGCCCTGTTCGAGCAGCGCGCCGGTGTGACCCTGACCCACGTGGCCTACCGCGGCGGCGGTCCGGCCATGAACGATGTGATGGGCGGACAGGTGCCGCTGTTCTTTGCCAACGTGGCTTCGTCGCTGGGCCACATCAAGGCGGGCAAGCTGCGCCCGCTCGCCGTCACCAGCACGCTGCGCGCACGCTCCCTGCCCGACGTGCCGACCATGGCCGAGGCCGGCGTCAGCGGCTACGAGGTGCTGGAGTGGAACCCCATCCTCGGGCCGGCCGGCATGGCCGCCGATGTGAAGGCCACGCTGGTCGCGGCCATCCGCAAGGCGCTGGAAGACGCCGAGGTGCTCGGCCGCATCCGCCAGCTCGGTGGCGACGTGTTTGCCGACGCCAGCCAGCAGAGCGCGGGCAAGTTCATCGCTGCGCAGCAGGCGCTGTGGGCCAAGGTGATCAAGGAACGGAACATCACCACCGGATGAACACGCACCACACCCCTGCGGATGGCTGGGACTGCCATGTGCATGTGTTCGACCCCACGCACCCGGCACAGGCCGGCCACTACCAGCCGGTGCTGCGCGACCTGCCCGAGATCGAGCACACCGCCACGGCACTGGGCATGGGCCATCTCGTGCTGGTGCAACCCAGCGTCTATGGCACCGACAACGGCCTGATCCTGCGGGCGCTGGCCCGCGAGCCGGGCCGTCACCGGGGTGTCGCGGTGGTGGACACCGCCGTCACCGACGCCGAACTCGACACCATGCACCGGCTCGGCGTGCGCGGCGTGCGCTTCAACCTGGTATCACCGGTGGGCAACGGCCCCGAGGCTTTTCGCGCCCTCGCTCCCCGGCTGAAGGCACGTGGCTGGCATGTGCAGTGGTACGCCCGGGCCGACCAGTTGGCCGCCATCGCGGACCTGCACGAAGGCAGTGGCCTGACCGCCGTGATCGACCACCTGGCCGGCCTGCACGCGGGCATCAGCGCCGCCGATCCCGCCTGGGCCTTTCTGGAACGCCTGGCTGCACAGGGCGCGTGGGTCAAGCTCTCGGGCTGGTACCGGCTGCAGGCCAGCACGCCCTACGAGGTCTTGCATGGCCACATCGGTCGCGTGGCCACACTCATGGGCGAACATCTCGTCTGGGGATCCGACTGGCCGCACACCGCCTTCGAGCACGACGCCCTGCCGCCCTACGACAGCCTCTGGCAGCCGGTGGTGCAGGCCCTGGGCGAGGCCCGCGCCGCCACCGTGCGCGCGGCCGGCGCCTTGCTCTACGCCTGAACACCGGGGACACTGGGGCATGCGCATCCTGCTCGCCGAAGACGAAACCGAACTGGGCACCTGGCTGGTCAAGGCGCTTGCGCAGAACGACTTCCAGGTCGACTGGGTGAACGACGGCCGCCTGGTGCGGCGTTGCCTCAAGACCACCAGATACGACGCGTTGATCCTCGACCTGGGTCTGCCTGGCCTGGGCGGGCACGATGTGCTGGCCGACCTGCGCGAGGCCGACGAACGCCTGCCCGTGCTGATCCTCACCGCGCGCGACTCGCTCATGGAGCGCGTGACCTGCCTGCACGGCGGGGCCGACGACTTCCTCGCCAAACCCTTCGAGCTGAGCGAACTCGAAGCGCGCCTGATCGCGTTGATCCGCCGCTCGCGGGGCAGTGAACACCCGCGTTTTGCCTGCGGCCCGCTCGGCTACGACAGCGCCACCAAACAGTTCCGCCTGCAACACGAACCGCTGACGCTCACGCCGCGCGAACACGCGGTGTTGCGCGCGCTGATCCAGCACAGTGGCGAAGCGCTGTCCAAGCGCGAACTGGTGGAGCGCGTGTTTTCCGACGAGCAGGACGTGAACCCCGAAGCCATCGAGGTGCTGGTCCACCGCCTGCGCAAGCGGCTGGAAGCCTCGCCGGTGCGCATCACCACCTTGCGCGGCATGGGCTACCTGCTGGAATGCCCGCCATGAAAATGCCGCGCTGGCTCGCCGGCAGCATCCGCCGCATGTTGCTCGTGGTGCTGGTGCCGGGCCTGCTGCTGGTGTTTTCGGCCGAACTCTGGCTCGCCTGGCGCACCGCCAGCGAAGCGGCCGACGCCGCCTACGACCGCTCCCTGCTCGGCGCAGTGAAGTCCATCGACTCCAGCATTTCCACCGCCAGCGGCGGCCTCAGTGTCGAGCTGCCTTACCGCATGCTGGAGTTCTTCGAGCTCACCGCCAATGGGCAGGTGTATTACCGCGTGGCCACCGAAGACGGGCTGGTCGAGATCGGCAGCTCCGACCTGCCGCCACCGCCAAAGCCCCTGCTTTCGAGCAAGCCGCAGTTCCACGAGGGCGTGTACTTTGGCGAGCCGGTGCGCGTGGGCAGCTACGCGCGCGAGCTGGCCACGCCGCTGGCCGGGCAGGCGGGGCCGCAGCGTGTGGTGATCCAGGTGGCCGAAACACTGGAAGCCCGCACCGGTTTCCAGCGCAGCCTGGTGCTGCAGTCGGTGGCGCGCGATTTCCTGCTGGTGGTCGTGGCCAGCACCCTGTTTGGTCTGGCCATCGCCTGGGCCATGCGCCCGCTGGCCCGCCTGCGCCAGGACGTCGAAGCCCGCGCCCCGCAAGACCTCACCCCGATGGACAGCGACGGCGTGCCCGCCGAGCTGCTGCCGCTGGTGGGCGCCCTCAACCACCACATCGAACGCAACCGCGAACAGACCGAAGCGCGCCGCCAGTTCGTGGACGACGCCTCGCACCAGCTGCGCACGCCGCTGACCACACTGGCCACGCAGGTGGCCTATGCCCAGCGCGAGGCCGACCCCGCCGCGCTGCGCGAGGTGATGGACAACATCCGCCAGCAGCTCGACGAAACCATCCGCCAGACCAACCAGATGCTCTCGCTGGCCAAGGCCGACAGTGCCGCGCCCGAACCCGAAGCGCTGGACGCCGTGGTGCTGGCCGAAGACCTGGTGCGCCGCTGGTGGCCGCTGGCACGCGAGCAGGGGGTGGACCTGGGCCTGGCCGCGCCCATGGCCACGCTGCCCTTTCGCGGCGAGCCCGGCCTGCTGAAGGAAGCCCTGTCCAACCTGCTGCACAACGCCATCCGCCACGGCGGCGCAGGTTGCCACGTGACGCTGGCCGTGGCCGCCGATGGGCGCCATGTGCGCTTCAGCGTGGTCGACGACGGCCCGGGCCTGCCGCCCGAGGAATTGGCGCGCGCTGGCGAGCGCTTCTTCCGTGGCCGCCACGGCCAGTTGCCCGGCTCCGGCCTGGGGCTGGCGATTGCGCGCACCGTGGCCCAGCGCCACGGCGGCGGGATGCGTGTGAGCGCCGGGCCCGAGGGGCGCGGGCTGGCCGTCACGATGGAACTGGCCGGCACCGGCGCCCCCGCCACCTCATGCGGGTAAACCCTGAAAAATTCGCCTCTGGCCTGAAAGCGGTCTGAAAGTGCGCTTTTTCTACAGTGCCCTCATCGCAACAGATCCGTTGCGAGCGTTCCACCCCTTCGAGGAGACATTTTCATGAGCATCACGTCCAAGTTCATCGCCGCCGCCGTCTCGGCCAGCGCCCTCAGCGCATTCGCCGCTGGCGCCCTGGAGAAAACCGAATGCATCGCCCCCGCCAAGCCGGGCGGCGGTTTTGACCTGACCTGCAAGCTGGTGCAGAGTGCGCTGCAGGAGGGCAAGTTCATCGCCGACCCGATGCGCGTGACCTACATGCCCGGCGGCATCGGCGCCGTGGCCTACAACACCGTGATCGCGCAGAAGCCCGACGCGGCCAACGCCATCGTCGCCTTCTCGGGCGGCTCGCTGCTGAACCTGGCCCAGGGCAAGTTCGGCCGCTACACCGAGAACGACGTGCGCTGGCTCGCCGCCATCGGCACCGACTACGGCGCCGTGGTCGTGGCCGAGAACTCGCCCTTCAAATCGCTCAAGGACGTGATGGCGGCCATGAAGGCCGACCCGACCAAGGTGGTGCTGGGTGCCGGCGGTACCGTGGGCAGCCAGGACTGGATGAAGGCCGCGCTGACCGCGCGCGCCGGTGGCGTGAACCCCAAGACCATGCGCTACGTGGCCTTTGAAGGCGGTGGCGAGGCGCTGACCGCGCTGCAGGGCGGCCACATCCACGTGTTCACCGGCGACGCGGCCGAGGCCGGGCAGCAGATCAAGGCCGGCGCCAAGGTCCGCATCCTGGCGGTGATGAACGACAAGCGCCTCACGGGCGACATGGCCAACATCCCCACCGCCGCCGAACAGGGCTACGACGTGGACTGGCCCATCGTGCGCGGCTTCTACGTCGGCCCCAAGGTCAGCGACGCCGACTACAAGGTCTGGGCCGACACCTTTGCCAAGCTGATGGCCACGCCCGCCTACGACAAGCTGCGCAACGAGCGCGGTCTGTTCCCCATGGCCATGACCGGCGCGCCGCTGGACGCCTATGTCAAGAAACAGGTGGCCGGCTACCGCAAGCTGGCCGAAGAGTTCGGCCTGAACGTCGTCGCCGCCAAGTGATCCCCGCGGGGCTTCGGCCCCGCATCGCGGCGCCACCCACTGCGGTCGCTCGCATCCTTTTCCCCACCGGAGTCTCCCCATGAGTGACCGCCTGCTCGGCGCGGTGTGTGTTGTCGCGTCCGCCGCCATGGCCTGGGCCGCGCAAGACTACGCCGCCGCCATCTCCTACGAACCCGTCGGCCCGCGCGCGTTTCCGCTGCTGCTGGCCGTCGGCCTGGGCCTGTCTGGCCTGTGGCTGGTGCTGCGCCCAACGGCGGGGGCCGAGTCCTTTCGCGGCGTGCCCTGGAAGGCCACCGCACTGTGCGCGGGTGCCGTGCTGGTTTACGCGCTGTTGTTCCAGTGGCTGGGCTTTGCGCTGGCCACGGCGCTGATGGCGCTGCCGGTGGGCATGGCGTTCGGTGGCAGCTGGAAACAGTCGCTGGCTGGTGGCGCCGCGCTGGGCCTGGTGCTGTTCCTGCTGTTCGACAAGGTGCTGGACGTGGTGTTGCCCACCGGCCCGCTGTCTGCCGTTCTCGGAGGGAGCTGACATGGATACCTTGCAACACCTGATCCTGGGCTTTGGCGTCGCGCTGAGCCCGACCAACCTGCTGATTGCCGCGATGGGCTGCTTCATCGGCACCATCGTCGGCCTGCTGCCCGGTCTTGGCCCGATCAACGGCGTGGCCATCCTGATGCCGCTCGCCTTTGCCATGAAACTGCCGCCCGAGGCCTCGCTGATCCTGCTGGCCGCGGTCTACATCGGCTGCGAATACGGGGGGCGCATCTCGTCCATCCTGCTCAACGTGCCGGGCGACGCCGGCGCCATCATGACTGCGCTCGACGGCTACCCCATGGCGCGCAAAGGCCTGGGTGGCGTCGCGCTGTCGATCTCGGCCTGGAGCTCGTTCGTGGGCTCGCTGGTCGCCACCATCGGCATCGTGCTGATGGCGCCGCTGCTGGCGAGCTGGGCGCTCTCGTTCGGGCCGGCCGAGTACTTCGCTCTCATGTGCTTCGCCTTCGCCTGCATCGCCGGCCTGATGGGCGACGCGCCGGTCAAGGCCGGTCTGGCCGCCATCATCGGCCTGTCCATGTCCTGTGTGGGGCTGGATTCGAACTCGGGCGTCTACCGTTTCACCGGCGGCGACATCCACCTGTCCGACGGCATCCAGTTCGTGGTGGTCGTCATCGGCGTGTTCTCCATCAGCGAACTGCTGCTGATGCTGCAGCAACACCACAGCAACGCCGGCATGGTGACGCAGACCGGCCGCATGTTGTTCAACTGGCTGGAACTCAAGGCCACCTGGTGGGGCACGCTGCGCTCCAGCGTGGTGGGCTTTGCGGTGGGCGTGCTGCCCGGCGCCGGCGCCACCATCGCCAGCGCCATGACCTACTCCATGGAAAAGAGTCTGACCGACACCGAAGGCACCTTCGGCAAGGGCGACATCCGCGGCGTCGCCGCGCCCGAAGCGGCCAACAACTCGGCCGCCACCGGCTCCTTCGTGCCCATGCTCACGCTGGGCGTGCCCGGCTCGGGCACCACGGCGGTGATGGTGGGCGCGCTCTCGCTCTACAACATCACGCCCGGCCCGGCGCTGTTCACCCAGCAGCCCGATCTGGTGTGGGGCCTGATCGCCTCGCTGTTCGTGGCCAACGTGATCCTGCTGGTGCTCAACATCCCGCTGGTGGGCGTGTTCACCAAGGTCCTGAGCGTGCCCAACTGGCTACTGGTGCCCGGCATCGTGGCCGTCAGCAGCGTGGGCGTGTACGCGGTGCACGCCACCACGTTTGACCTCGTGCTCATGACCGGGCTGGGCTTTGCCGCCTACCTGCTGCGCAAGCAGGGCGTGCCGATGGCGCCGCTGATCCTGGGCTTTGTGCTCGGCGACATGATGGAACAGAACCTGCGCCGTGCGCTGTCCATCAGCAACGGCGACGCCAGCATCCTCGTGGGCAGCCCCATCACCATCGGCCTGTGGGTGGCAGCCGCGCTGATGCTGGTGGTGCCGATCGGGATGCGCCTGCTGGCGCACAGACAGCAGCCGGTGGCGGTCCGCGGTTGAGGAAGCGCGCCCCACCGGGTGCAGGCGCCCGCCTTCAGGCAGACGCCGGAGACGACACCAGGCGAACCTCGTTGGGCTGCCGGCCGGGCCGGAGCTCGAAGTGCGCTGGAAACTTCTTGAACAGCTTGGTCGACAGTGCGCTCTTGCCCAGCAAGCCACCATCACGCAGGGCCTTGGCCACATCGCCCAGCGGCTGCCAGGCACCGGCTTCGAGGGCCGGCACCGCGGCCAGGATGCGCGGCACCGTGAGGGCGTCGGCGGGCGCGGCCGGCTTCGCGGCCGTCTTGCGTGCGGACTCCTTCGGAGCGGGTGGGGCCGCGGGCACTTCCTTGCGGGCGACCGCCTTTTTGGCCGGCACTTTTTTCGCAGCGGCCTTGGCGGCCGGCGCAGCAGCGGGCGCCGAGCGGCGGGCCTTGGTGGGCGCGGCTGCCGGTGCGGGCGACGGTGTTGGACGTCGGGCCGACGCGGCATGGCCCACGTACAGCACGCGGTCGTAGGCCGGCACCGCCTCCGGCGCCATCTTGCTCGCCTCGGAGACGCAGACCACCTGGATGCCCCGCTCCCGCAGCCGCACCACCAGCGGCACAAAGTCCGCATCGCCCGAGCCGATGACGATCATGGCCGGCGCCGGCTGCTGGCAGGCGAACGCCATGGCATCGGCGGCGAGCGCGATGTCGGTCGTGTTCTTGCTCAGCGACAGGTTCACGAACGGCCGGATCGCCCAGGTGCGCAGCGTCTCGGCCAGGCCTTTGAGGTTTTCGGCGCTGCCGTAGGCCCGCCGTACCGCGAGGCTGCCCTCGGCGGTTTCGAGGGCCTTGAAGGCTTCGTCCACCCAGCCGGGTGAAGACAGGTTGTCGGCATCGATCAGAAAAACCCGCATGTGCTGCTACCTCCTTGTGGAACCTGCAATGTACACAGCCGCGCCCACATGTCCAGACGAACGCACACGGCCGCAAAGGGCCGAAAATGCCGGGGTGCTGTTTGAGCACTGTTCCCAGAGGCCCTCCATGTACATCCCCGCCCCGTTCGAAGAAAGCCGCCCCGGTGAACTGCAACGCGTGCTGCGCGAACACCCGCTGGGCGCGCTCATCACGCACGGTCCGAACGGGCTGGACGCCAACCACATTCCGTTCGAGCTGGATGCAGCCACCGGCCCGCACGGCACGCTGCGCGCCCACGTGGCGCGCGCCAACCCGGTGTGGCGCGAGGTCCCGGCGGACGGCGCCGACGTGCTGGTGATCTTCCAGGCCAGCGAGGCCTACATCTCGCCCAACTGGTACCCCAGCAAGCCCGAACACCACCGCCACGTGCCGACCTGGAACTACCAGGTGGTGCACGCCCACGGCCGCCTGCGCGTGGTGGACGACGAACGCTTCGTGCGCGGCCTGGTGGCGCGCCTCACGCGCGAACACGAGCAGCGCTCACAGCAAGCCCAGCCCTGGAAGATGGGCGACTCGGCGCCGGATTTCATCAACGGCCTGCTGCAGGCCATCGTCGGCATCGAGATCGAAGTCACCCGCCTGGTGGGCAAATCCAAGCTCGGCCAGAACCGCGAAGAGCGCGACCGGCTGGGCGCAGCGGCGGGGGTGGCGGGGTTGGGGAATCTGGAAGCGGCGGAGGCGATGCGTGGGGCCGGCGGGGCCTGAGGTGTGCAGCAGGCGTGGGCCA
Organism: Hydrogenophaga aromaticivorans; assembly: GCF_013387465.1. Classification (GTDB taxonomy): domain Bacteria; phylum Pseudomonadota; class Gammaproteobacteria; order Burkholderiales; family Burkholderiaceae_C; genus Hydrogenophaga; species Hydrogenophaga aromaticivorans. The sequence continues at coordinate 40,649 of NZ_VYGV01000027.1, forward strand.
GCTGCGGCCGTGGCAAGTCGCGAGTGGCGCCTTCGGACGGGAAGCCCCTGTTTGATGTCGGGGCCGGAAACGCGGGTTGCGGTCGTTGAGAGTTCCGTCTGATCTCAGTGGCCTCAAGCCAGTCCTTGTGCCAACGCCTCGAACACCACCCGAATCCGCCGCGAAGTGCGCAGTTCGCGGTGGGAGACCAGCCAGATCGGAAAGCGCACCGGTGGCAGGTCATCGAGCACGCGCACCATGCCCGGGGTGTCGCGGGCGATCTCGTCCATCATGGCGCCGATGCCCATGCCCTGGCGCACCAGCGCCCAGTGCGCCACCGAGTGGTCGGAATAGCTGCTGAAGTTGGCTTCGCTCAGGGGCAGGCCGTGCATGCGCAGGTAGGCCAGGAACTGGCCGGAGCGGTCGGAGCCGACGAAGGGCAGGTGGACCGCGTCTTCGGCGGTACGCGGGTGGCCGTGGATCTTCACCCAGTCTTCGGACGCGTAGAAGCTGGCCGTCGCCTCGCGGATCAGCCGGGCGATCAAGTCCGGCTGATCGGGCTTGACGTGGCGGATCGCAATGTCCGCCTCGCGCCGCAGCAGGTCGCTCAGCGCATTCGACGAAATCACCTCGATGGCGATGCCCGGTTCCTGCTCGCGCAGTTGCCGCACCAGCGGGGGCAGCAGTTGGGCCGCCACCATGTCGGTGGCCGAGACCGAGACCACGCCGCCCACCGCCTGCGAGCGACCGGTCGCGGCCAGGCTCAGGGCCTGCGCGGCCGCGCCCATGGCTCGCGCGTGTTCCAGCAGGTCCAGCCCGGTGGGGGTGAGCGCCATCGCCTTGCCCACGCGTTCGAACAGGGTCACGCCCATGCGCTGTTCAATCGCGGCCACCTGGCGGCTCAGGGTGGGCTGGGTCAGGCCCAGCTTGCGCGCGGCGGCCGAGAGCGAGCCGGTTTCGGCGGTTTCCAGAAAGGCCCTGAGCTGGTTCCAGTCGATTTTGTCCATGCGTGAATGTATATCTCCACTGCAAATTTCCGCGATTCCCTGCGGTGCCATGCATGGATAGCATCCATCCCATGCCGTTTTCCACCGCCACCCCGACCACCGACACCACCCGCCTGCCGCAGGCCGGCGATCCAGCCGCCCGCAAGGCCCGCTTCTGGGACCGCGTCGCCCGCAAGTACGCGGCCGACCCGATTGCCGACATGCCGGGTTACGAGGCCACGCTGCGGCGTGTGCAGGGCCTGCTGACCCTGGAGCAGGCGGTGCTGGAGATCGGTTGCGGCACCGGCAGCACCGCGCTGCGCCTGGCGCCGTTCACCGGGCGGCTGCTGGCCACGGACGTCTCGTCACACATGATTGCCATCGCCCGCGAGAAGCTGGCGGCGCAGCCGGTGCCGCAGCTGAGCTTTGCGGTGGCCGACGCCGACGCGCCGATGGCCCGTCCCGGCGAGTACGACTCGGTGCTGGCCTTCAACCTGCTGCATCTGGTGAGCGACCTGGACGGCGCACTGGGCGCGGTGGTGCAGGCCTTGCGGCCGGGCGGCCGGCTGATCTCCAAGACCGCCTGCATCGCCGAGATGAATCCGCTGATTCCCTGGCTGGCGATTCCCCTGATGCGCGCCATCGGCAAGGCGCCCGACGTGCTGTGCTTCGACGCCGAAGCGCTTCAGGCCGCCATGGTCCGCCAGGGCCTGGTGATCGAGGCGGTCGAGCGCCACGGCACCAAGGGCAAGGACATCCGCGTCTTCATCGTGGCCCGCAAGCCGGGCTGAGTTTCCCCACCCCGCACACCGACCCAGGCGAGGCTTCCTTCGCCCTGCCGGCGTGCGTTCGTCCGCGTTTTTTCACACCGACCGACACAGGAGTTTTTTCATGCCACGCATTCACCCGCTGCACGGCTTTGCCCGCCGCCCCGTCACCTGGCTGATGGTGCTCACCGCCCTGGCCCTGGGTGCCTGCGGCGGGGGCGGTGACGACGCGCCCGACGGCGGCTCCGGCGGCACCGCGCCTTCGGCGTCCATCGAGGCGCTCGAAGGTGACTGGGTGCAGAAGGGCTGCGTGAAGACCGGCGGTCAGTCGTTCAAGAAGATGCTGCGCGCCCGCGTCACCGGCGCGAACACGCTCGACTACCACGAAGGGGTGCTGACCTTCGGCGGCAACGAATGCGCCGGGGGCTCGCGCCTGGCCGGCCCCTCAAAGCTGGGGGCTGTGAGCTTCGACCGGTCCGAGTCGGGCGCGGGCCTGGCCGCGCACTGGGGCGTGTTCCGCACCGTCACCGGCACCCGCTTCGGCGCCATCTGGACGCTGCGCTCGCCGGCCCTGCTGTGCCTGCTGGGCGACGACATCCCGACCAGCCAGCCCTCCCTGCGGGCGGTGTCGGCGAGCCTGGCCACAGTGCCCGCCGACAACTGCTTCGTCCGATGACCCCCACGAACCCCATGGAGCCGTTCATGCACCGTGTGACCCACCCAACCCTCGCGCCGCTCGCTGCGGCCCTGCTGCTGGCCAGCGCGTCCACCCTGGCCGCAGACGCCGGGGAGCGCAAGTTCATCCGCAAGGGCATGGGCGAAGGGGAGGTGGTGCTGAAGATCGGTCAGCCCGACCACGAAGCCTTGCTCCGCGCCGTCAGGGGTCAACCCGAAGAAAAGACCTGGACCTACTTCCCCAACGCCCGGGACCCTCAGACGCTGACCATCGTCCGTTTCCACGCGGGCCGGGTCGCGGAGGTCGAACGCAAGATCGCCCGCTGATGCCGGGCGCGTGCAACTTGAAAGGACGCTCATGAAAGCAGCCCTCGCCTTCGCCGTGCTGGCGACGCCGATGCTGGTGAACGCGGCCGCCCTGCGCGTGACGGTGACGCACGGCCCGTCCGGTCCGGCCACGCTCTGCCTGGCCGTTTTCGACAGCGCCGACGCCTTCGCAAACCACCGGGCCGTGTGGTCGCAGAAGGTCGAGATGGACGGGGGCACCGCATGAAACGCCGTGAGCTGTTGACCCGGTCACGGCTCATCGGGGCCGCTCCCTCGCTGGCGCCAATGGCGGCGCACGCTGCGGCGCCGGAGAACCGGCAGGCGCAGTTCGCCGCATCGCGCGAACCCTGGACGCCGGCCTTCACCACGCTGGCGGGCGACTTCCCGCTGACCCAAGCCAGGGTGCGCGGGCGCTGGGCGGCATGGTGTGTGTGGTGGCTTCGTTGGGGTTTGCAGAGATCGACTTGGAGCGCCGCGGCGCCTCAGTCCCGGTCCGGCGCGCCGAGTGGGAAGAACGAACGATACGGCCGAGCCTCTTCCACCGCCCGGGCGAACGACGGGCGGGCCAGCAAGCGCGCGCGGTAGGCGCGCAGCGCGGGGTAGGTCTCGGGAATCCGGTGCACCCAGTCCGCATAGAACAGCGACGGTGCTGCGGCGCAGTCGGCCAGCGTGAAGTGTTCGCCAGTGGCCCATGTCTTGCCGGCCAGGTGTCCTTCAAGCCAGACGTAGGCGCGCTCCAGCCGCTCGCTGGCGATGGCCCGCCCTTTTTCGACCGTCATCGGATAGCGCTGGAGCGCGGTGTCCACCGCCAGCTGCATCGCGCTCATCACGTACAGATCGAAGTAGCGGTCGAGGAAGCGCACGTCCAGCGCGGCCATCGGGTCGGCGGGCAGCAGGCGCACGGGGCCGGGGTGCGCGAGTTGCAGGTATTCGATGATGAGGCTGGTCTCGACGATCTGGCGTTCGCCGTCCAGCAGCATCGGGAACCGGGCGATGGGCCAACGCCGCAGCCACTCCGCTGCGTGCTCCGGCGTGTCCGGCCCGATACAGCGGAATTCGAACGGGGTGTCGTTCTCGTAGAGCGCGATGAGCGCTTTCTGCGTGTACGAGGAAAAGGGGTGACCGTAAAGCACGAGCGACATGGTGGAACCTCTGGATTCAAACCGCTGGCAGCAGGCAGGCGATGAACTCTACAGGACCTGTCAGCCGTCGGACAGCGCCCCCGCCGGTTCACCCCGACAATGGCCCGGTGAAAGCCCACCACTTCGCCCAGCTCGTCGGCCTCTCCGCGCTCTGGGGCGCCTCCTTTCTTTTCCTACGCATCGCCAGCCCCCTGCTCGGACCGCTGGTGCTGGCGGGCGGGCGCGTGGGGCTCGCGGCGCTGACGCTCTCGGTGATCATGCGCGTGCTCAACCACCGCTGGCCCTGGCAACACTGGCGCGAGTTGCTGGTGCTCGGCTTGCTCTCGGTGGTGGTGCCGTTCCTGCTCTACGCCTGGGCCGCGCTGCGCCTGCCCGCGGGCTACAGCGCGTTGCTCAACACCACCGCGGTGCTGTTCGGCACGCTGTCATCGGCCTGGTTCAAGGAAGACACCCTGACCGGGCGCAAGCTGCTGGGTTGCCTGTGCGGCTTCGTGGGTGTGGGCCTGATCGTACGGCTCGGGCCCGTGCAGCCCGACGCCCCCACCCTGCTGGCCGCGCTGGCCTGCATCGGGGCCGCCGCCTGCTACGGCCTGTCGACCCCGCTCATGAAACGCGCCACGGCGCACATGCAGCCGCTGGCCATCGCGGCCGGCATCCATGTGATCTCGCTGGTGCTCGTGCTGCCGGGTGCCGCGCTGGCCTGGTCACAGGCCCGGTTCACGCCCGTCGCACTGGGCGTGTTGCTGGTGCTGGGTGTGATCACCTCGGGCCTGGCCTACTGGGCGCACCTGCGCATCATTCGCCACGTGTCGCCGGTGGCGGCGATGAGCCCGGTGTTCCTGATCCCGGTGTTTGGCGTCACCTGGGGCCACCTGGTGCTGGGCGAAGTGGTGTCTTCCGGCATCTTCGCGGGCGGTGCGCTGGTGTTGCTGGCGACCGCGCTGGTGACGGGTTTCAACCCGTTGCGCCGCAGCGGCGTGGAAGACCCGATTCCTTGAAAAACCGCATACGGTTTTGCGTTCAAGCGCAGAACAAGGCGGGAGCCGCAGACAGTGCTGTAGCACGGCCAGGCGAACCAACGCAGTCATGCGTTTGAAGGCGAAACCGTTTCAGTCGTCCACGGGCGCGCGGCCCGGCCGGCCCGGCAGCATGCTCAGCATGTGGTCGGCCACACCGCCGTCCACCACCAGGTTCTGCCCGGTCACGTAGGCCGCGCCCGCGCTGCTGAGCCAGGCCACGGCGGCGCCCACGTCGTCGGGCTGGCCGATGCGGCCCAGCGGCACCAGGGCGACGCGGCGGGCGTGGATGTCGGCGTCCTGGTACATGGCTTCGGTGAGCGGTGTGCGGACCATGCCGGGGCACACCGTGTTGACGCGGATGCCCTCGCCGGCCCATTCCTGCGCCAGCTGGCGGCACAGCATGATGAGCGCGGCCTTGGCGGCCGAATAGGCGCCGTTGCCGGGGTGCGGGTGCAGGCCCGACATGGACGCGATGGCGGTGACGCTGCCGCGCGTGCGCGCCAGCTGCTCGCGGGCGGCGCGCGCCAGCAGCCAGGCCGAACGCGCGTTGAGGTTGAAGGTCAGGTCCCACTGCGCGATCGACAGCTCGGCCAGCTTGCCGGGACCCGACGCACCGGCGTTGCAGATCAGCGCGGTCAGGTCGCCGCCGCTGGCCTGGGCCTTGGCCACCAGCGCGGCGCATTGTGTGGGGTCGGTGATGTCGCCGGCCACGCCGGAAGCGCCCACACCTTTCGCGCGCAATTCGTGCACCAGGGCTTCGAGCTTGTCGCCGTGCTGCGAGGCGGCGGCGCTGATGTGCAGGCGCACGCCGTCCTTTCGCGCCTGTTCGATGAGCGCGAAACAGATGCCGCGGCCAATGCCGCCGGTGGCGCCGGTGACGAGCGCGTGCTGGGTGGGGGTCGATGGGGTGTCGGGCATGTTCGGACTCCGTGGTGGTCAAACTCTAGGGGGCCGCCGCGCGCTTGTCGATGCGGGGTGAACCCGCCCCCCGCCCCCGCCGCATGCGGACCGGCCGTGTCAGCCGAGCGACGCCTCGGGCGCGCCGAGCGCGGACCAGCCACCGTCCACCGGCAGCACTGAGCCGGTGATGTAGCTCGCCGCGGGCGAGAGCAGGAAAACGATGGCCTGTGCGATCTCGGCTGGCTCCGCCATGCGCCCCAGCGGCGTGCGGCGCGCAATGGCGGCACCGTCGATCGCGCCTTTGCCGGCGAGTTCGGCCACCAGTGCGGTGGCCACATAGCCCGGCGCCACCGCGTTCACGCGCAGACCCTGGCGCGCCCATTCCATGGCCATGGCGCGCGTCATGCCCACCACGCCGGCCTTGGCCGCGCTGTAGGCGTTGCGCGCGGGGATGCCGCCGAGCGCCGCGATGGACGCGATGTTGACGATGGCCCCGCGCTGCCCGCGTGCATCGGCCGCTTGCGCCAGCAGCACGCCGGCCACCGCCTGGCTCATGAGGAACTGGCCGCGCAGGTGCACCGCGAGCACGCGGTCGAAGCCGTCCACCGTCTGCTGCAGTGTGGGCACGGACTGGTCGCCGATGCCGGCGTTGTTGACCAGGCCGTCGATGCGACCCCACTGCGCCAACACGGCGGACACCGCGGCGTGCACCGCGTTCGAGTCGGTCACGTCGCAGCCCAGGCCCAGGTGGCCGGGGCCGAGTTCTGCGGCGCGCGCCAACGCGGCTTCGGCCCGCAGATCGAGCAGCGCCACGCGCCAGTCCTGCTGCGCCAGGCATTGTGCGGTGGCCCAGCCGATGCCATCGGCCGCACCGGTGACGATGGCCACGGGAGCGTTGGCAGACATGCCTTCGTCCTGCGCCGCGCTCATGCCGGCCTCCAGCCCGGCATCTGCACCGCGCGGATCAGGCGCGTTTCCTGCGCGGTGATCAGGTGGGCCGAGGCTTGCAGGTAGGCCGGGAAATCCGGGTGGGTGTCGCGCGCCTGGCAGCGGCGCTCGTAGTCGGCCAGGCCCTCATAAGCCCAGAGGTGAACGAACTGGTTTTGTGGCCCCACTAGGCTGGTGTAGAAGCCCACCGGGTGGCCCAGCGTCTGCATCAGGATGGGCATGGCCAGGCGGTTGAACACGTCCAGAAACTCCGGCATCTTGCGCAGGGTGATGGTGTAGATGCGGTGGTCCACGAGCGGCTTGCTGAGCGACGAAGCGCTGCTCACCGGCCAGGGCAGTGGTGTGATGGCGGTGCTCACTGGGGTACCTTCGCCCTGCGGGCTGCGGTGCGAGCTGGCTTGGGAACGGCCCGGCGCGGCGCTCATGCGGCTGCTCCCGCGCGGTCGGCGATGTGGTTGCCGGTGACGTAGCCAAAGGTCATGTTCGGACCGTGCGTGATGCCGGCGCCGGGGTAGTTGCCGCCCATGATGCTAGCGCGGTCGTTGCCCACGGCGTAGAGGCTGGCGATGGCCGAGCCGTCGCGCCGGAGCACTTCGCCAACCACGCTGGTCTGGATGCCGTCGAAGGTGCCGAGGTCGCCCATGATGAGCTTGACCGCGAAGAACGGCCCGGCCTGCACCGGCGCCACGCAGGGGTTGGGCTGGTTGGCTGGATCGGCCAGGTAGCGGTTGAAGCTGGTGCGACCGCGACCGAAAGCCGGGTCTTCTCCTTTCACGGCGCCGACGTTGTACTCGCGCACGGTCTGCTCCAGGCCGACCGGGTCGATGCCGGCGTTCTTCGCGAGTTCAGCGAGCGTGTTGCCCTTGATCAGGTAACCGTTGCGCAGGAACTTGCCGATGGGCATGGGCGCGGGCTTCACGAAACCGATGCCGTACCTGGCCAGCGTGGCCTTGTCACAGACCAGCCACATGGCGGTCTCTTTCTGGCCTTCGCAGGCGCGCACCATGGCCGCACCGACGTCGTGGTACGAGTTCGATTCGTTGGTGAACCGTTTCCCGTTGGCCAGCACGCCGATGATGCCGGGCTTGTAACGGTCCAGCAGGTGCGGGAACACACCGATCTCGCCCTTGCCGTAGTCCACGCGTGAGACCGGCATCCACGCCGCCGCGTCCTTGAAGCGGATGTCCACCACAGCGCCGAGCTGCTCGGCCATGTTCACGCCGTCGCCGGTGTTGCTGACCGGTGTGGGCGAGAGGTGCTGGTGGCCGCGCTTCACGTGCGGGTAGGCCTGGGCCAGGCGCTTCACGTCGTGCGGGAAGCCGCCACAGGCCAGCACCACGCCGTGGCGCGCGCGCAGCGTGCCCTGCCCGGTGCGCACGCCCACGGCGCGTTCCCCGTCCATCTGAATGCCTTGCGCCGGCGTGCTGGTGAGGATGGGGATGCCCAGGTCCAGCGCCGACTTGGCCAGGCGCGCCGCCAGCGCGTTGCCGCTGGTGACCGCGATGCCGCGGCGGTAGAGCGCGAGCTCCTTGAGGTGCGTGGCCAGTCGCTTGGCCACGTAGAGGAAAGACGTGAGCGACTTCGTGACCTGGAAGAAATGTTTGAGGTCGGCGTTCGACGAGTTGAACATCATGCCGATGAAGGTGATGGTCTTCAGCGGCGGTTTCAGGCGCGCCATGTCGGTGCCGAGCTCGCGGATGTCGAACGGTTTGGCGAGTATGGAGCGGCCGATGTCCACACCACCCGCCACGTCAGGGTGGTAGTCCGGGTAGAGCGTGGGCACGAACTGCATCGCCGTCTCTCGTTCGAAGAACTGCACCATCTTCGGGCCGTTGTCGATGAAGGCTTCGACCGCGGCTTCGTCGTAGAAGGCGCCGGTCTCCTCCATCATGTAGCGGCGCACAGCCTCGCGCGTGTCGGCGGGGTTCTGCTGCCGGCCGTGCGGCCCCAGCGGGATCCAGAGCACGCCGCCCGAGAGCGCGGTGGTGCCGCCGAACACGGGTTCTTTCTCCAGCACCACGACGTCCAGCCCGCGCTTTTTCGCGGTGATGGCGGTGGCCAGGCCGGCAGCGCCGGAGCCGATGACGATCAGGTCGTATTCGTTTTTCATGGGTGTCTCCTTATGCGGTCTTGTTGTATCCAGGGCGCGGCACCATATCCATCAGCATCGACGACATACCGCCATCGACAGCGAGTTCGGCGCCGTTCATGTAACCCGCACGCGGGCTGGCCAGGAACAGGGCCACGTCGGCGATGTCCTGCGGCTCGCCGATGCGGCGGCTGGCCGTGACCAACGCACGCCTGGCTTCAAAGCCCGGCTCTTCGTAGAACTTCGCCGACAAGGCGGTGCGGATCATCCCGGGACAGATGGCGTTGCTGCGGATGCCCAGCGGGCCCCACTCGGCCGCCATCTGGCGCGACATCAGCAGCACGCCGGCCTTGCCCGCGCTGTAGGCGCCGCTGTGGCTCTGCGGGAAGTTGGCCGAGATGGAGGCCACGTGCACCAGCGCGCCGCGCGTGCGCGCCAGTTGCGGCTTGAAGGCGCGCGAGCACAGCAGGTAGCCGGTGAGGTTGACGCTGAGCACAGCGTTCCAGTCGTCGAGGCTGACACTGTCCAGGCTGCCCGGGCGCAGCAGGCCGGCGTTGTTGATCAGCGCGGCGCAGTCGCCCAGTTCGGCCTGCACTTTCGCGGACGCGGCCAGGGTCTGCGCTTCGCTGGCGATGTCGCAGCCCACGGCCAGGGTGCGCGCGCCTTGGGCTGCGAGTTCGGCCGCCAGGGTCTCGCAACCGGCGAGGTCGCGGTCGAGCAAGGCCACGTGCGCACCGGCCGCGGCGAGCTGGCGCGCCACCGAGGCGCCGATGCCGCTGGCCGCGCCGGTGACGGCGCAAACCCGGCCTTCGAGCCCCAGCCAGTGGCCCGCAGCGGGGAGGGAGGATGCCGACATGTTTGTCTCCTTGTTCTGAGGAGGTTCATTGTTCCCGCGCAGGGTGGCAGCGGGTTTGACGATTCCAGCCAGCAACAGGACAATTCGTGCACAACACGGGAGACACGGCCCATGGCCAAAACGATACCGAACTACGACCTGTATGGCGACCAGGCTTCGCCCGCCTGGTCGAATTCGTTCAGCTTTGAATGGATACCCCAGCGCTCGAAGCCCTACCAGTGGGAGATCCAGGTGCACCGGCACGACGCCTTCGTGCAACTGCTCTACCTGAGCGCGGGGTTTGCCGAGGTCACGGTCAACAACGCCCGCATCCGCGCCGATGCGCCCTGCTTCATCGTGATCCCCGCTGGCGCGGCGCACGGCTTCAGCTTCTCGCCGCAGGTGGACGGACCGGTGATCACCGCCACGCAGAAGGTGCTGGAGTCGATGGCCACGCTGTTGATGCCGGAGCTGCTGGCGGTGATCCGCACGCCGCGCGTGATTCCGCTGCCGGGCGACAACCGCCACGTGGATTCGCTGATGCCGCTGTTCCTGGCGCTGGAGCGCGAGTCGCGCATCCACGCCAGCGGGCAGACAGCCGCCGGCATGTCGCTGCTGACCGCGCTGCTGGTGCAGGTGGCGCGCATCGCCGGCGCGCCCGACGCGGGCACACGCGCCGAGCCGGCGGCGGGCTCGCGCAAGAACCGGCAGATCGAGCAGTTCAAGACCCTGCTCGACCAGCATTTCTGCGCGCACTGGCCGGTGCAGAACTACGCCGAGGCCTTGGGCCTCACGGCCGGCCAGCTCTCGCGCATCTGCCGCGAGGTGCTGGGCATGTCGAGCCTGGACGTGATCAACGCGCGCCTGCTGCACGAAGCGCAGCGCGATCTGGTCTACACCAGCAGCAGCATCAAGCAGCTGGCGGGCGAACTCGGCTTTGAAGACGACGCCTACTTCAGCCGCTTTTTCAAACGCCACACCGGTTTGAGCCCGCGCGAGTTCCGGGCGCAGGCGTTGGCGCAGTTGGCTGGGGCGCCAGCGCCGGAATGAACACAGACCTGGGTGGACGCGCAGAGGCGGTGCGCCCTGCGCCGCTCATGTCCCCCGACGCCGGCCTGCAGCCGACGTCTCCTCCTTTACTTCGCTTTGCAGGGCGCACCGCCTCTCCGCGTCTGGCAGGAGGGTTTCTCACCATCGAATGAAAAAACCCCCGGGGCCTGGCGGCACCGGGGTTTCGTGGGGAGAGGCTCCTTGGTCAGGCCGCCTTGAGGGCGCCCTTGTTTCTCCAGCGCTGGTAAGGACCGGTCTGGCTGATGATGGTGAAGGCCAGCGCGGCGAGGATGATGGCCGAGAGCGGCGTGGTGAAGAACTCGGTGAAGAACAGGCCCACGTCTTCGCCAGTCGACAACATCGCCTGGCGGTAGCTGCGGTCCATCAGCGGGCCGAGGATCATGCCCAGGATCACCGGCCCAACCTGGAAGCCGTACATCTTCAGGAAGTAGCCGAAGAGGCCAAAGCCCAGCATCCAGTAAACGTCCACCGGGTTGTTGTTGATCGAATACGCGCCCACCGCGGAGAGCACCAGGATCAGCGGCAGCAGCACCGGCTTGGGCGTCTCGACGATCTTGGCAAAGATCTTGATGCCGGTCAGGCCGAACACCAGCAGGAAGCAGTTGGCCAGCGTGAGCGATCCGACGATGAACCAGAACAGGTCGGGCGTTTCGGTCATCAGCAGCGGGCCGGGTTTGAGGCCGTGGATGTAGAGCGCACCGATGATCACGGCGGTGACCGCGTCACCCGGAATGCCGAGCGTGAGCATGGGCACGTAGGCACCACCCACCGACGCGTTGTTGGCCGACTCGGGCGCCACCAGACCTTCGTAGGCCCCCGTGCCGAACGGGCGCGAGGGGTTCTTCACCGTGCGCTTGGCGTGGTCGTAGGCCATGAGCGCGGCGATGTCACCACCGGCGCCGGGCAGCGCGCCCACCACCACGCCGATGGCGGAGGTGCGGGTGGCCAGCGGCAGGTGTTTGCGCACCAGCGCCCACGACGGGATGATCTTGCTCACGTTCTGCTTGATCGCCTTGATATTGAGTTCGTGCAACTGCGCGATCACCTCGGCCACGCCGAAGAAACCGATCATGGCGGCAATGTAGGAGATGCCGGCCGACATCTGCAGGCTGCCGAAGGTGAGGCGCTGTTCACCCGTCATCGGGTCAAGGCCCACGCACGAAATCAGCGCGCCCAGGGCACCGGCAAAGATGCCCTTGGAGAGCGATTCGCCCGAGAGGCTGCCAACCAGCAGGATGCCCCAGATCGCCAGCAACAGGTACTCGCGTGGTCCGAACTTCAGCGCCAGGCTGGACACCGCCGGCGCCGCCAGGGCCAGCGCCAGGATGCCGATGAAACCGCCATACACCGAGACCACGGTGGTGAGACCAATGGCCTGGCCGGCTTCACCGAGCTTCGCCAGCGGGTAGCCGTCCATGCCGGTGGCAATGGCCGAGGGCGCGCCCGGGATGTTGAGCAGGATGGCGCTGCGCGAGCCGCCGTACACACCGCCGAGGTAGATGCCGGAGATCAGGGCCAGCGCGTGGTGCACGTCCCACTTGAAGGTGAACGAGATCAGGATGGACACCGCCATCGTCACCGACAGGCCGGGGATGGCGCCGATGTAGATGCCGGCGAAGGTGCCCGCCGCGGTCAGCAACAGCATCTGCCAGTCCAGCCAGGACGACAGGAAATAGCCCAGTGCTTCAGTCATTTCAGGAACTCCGGCAGGAAGGGGCCGACGAGCGAACCGGCCGGCAGCACCACCGAGAAGGCGGTGCGGAAGACGATGAAGATGGCCACCAGCACCGCTGCGCTGATGAACAGGTTGAGCACCACGCGGCGGCTGCCCAGCAGGTACATGGACGCGGCCAGGAAGATGTACGAGGCGATCAGGAAGCCGATGTATTCCATGCCCAGCATGTACAGGAAGATCAGCACGGCGAAGGCGATCAGTTGCACCGGCGTGACCTTGCGGCCGAACTGCTGCAGCCAGGTTTCACCGTTCTCCAGGTTGAGCTTGGCGCGTGCGGTCTTCACGGCGTTGATCAGGCCGGTGACCAGCATGGCGAAGGCACAGACCATGGGGAAGCTGCCCGGCGCGGCCAGCGAGTCGAAACTGGAAATCTCGTAAGACGTCCACAGCAGGAAAACACTGACCAGAACGAGCAGCGCCATGAAGGTCAGCTCGCCGGCCAGCCGCGGATGGCTGGAGTGCATGGAGGGTCTCCTAAAGTTGGAAAAAGCAGAGGCCCCCTTCCCGGAGGAGGGGGAGCTTCTCTCACCCCCAGGGCACCGCCGGGCCGGCTTTGCCGGACGGCCAGTGCCGCCCCCTTGAGGGGGTCGCGCGCAGCGCGGCGGGGGTGTTCAACAAGCTCAGGGTTTCGCGATACCCAGCGTGGCCGGGTCCACCTTGGCGGTGCCCGCGTTCTGGTACAGCCAGGCGGTGGTGGACTGCCATTTCTTGATGAACTTCTCGGCTTCGGCACCGCCGATGTTCAGCATGGTCGTGCCACGGCCTTCCATCATCTTGCGGTACTGCGGGTTGTCGCCGGCCTTCTTGAACGCGGCCACCAGCTTGGCCTTGACGGGCTCCGGGGTGTCCTTCTTCACGAAGACGCCGTACCACGAGCCCCAGGGCAGGTACTTCGGCAGGCCTTTGAGCGACGGTGCATCGGTCATGGGTGCAATGCCCTGGAAGGGCTTGTTGTCCAGCACGCCCAGGGCCTTGAGGCGACCGGCCTTGATGTGCTCGATGGCGGCGCCCGAAGCGATGAAACCGATATCCAGGTGGCCGCCCTGCAGAGCGGCAATGGCCGGGCCGTCGCCGTCGAACGGCACCAGGATGGTTTCAAACTTGGTCAGGCTGCCGATCATGGTGTTGACCGTGTAAGGCACGGTGCCCTGACCTGCGATGTACTGCTTGACCTTCTTGGGGTTGGCCTGCACATGGCTCAACAGGTCCTGCATGGTGTTCCAGGGGGCATCGGGCTTGGCCACGAGCAGGATGGTGTTGGCGATGGCGGCGATGTTGACGGGGTAGAACTGGTCGTAGTCGAACTCGGCCATCTTCATCACGCGAAACAGGGCCTGCGGCTCGGCGCCCATCAGGATGGTGTAGCCATCGGACGGCTGCTGCAGCACGAAGTTGGCGCCGATGGCACCGGACGCACCGGGCTTGTTCTGCAGGATGATTTTCTTGCCCAGCGCTTCTTCAGCATACGGGGCATAGCCACGCATCGCCACGTCGGTGCCGCCACCAGCGCCCCACTGGATCACGGCGGTGACGTCGCGCTCGGGGTAGTTCTGCGCCTGTGCCAGGCCCGTGAAGCCCACGGTGGCCAGGGCTGCCACGGCAGCGCCGAGGAAGTGGCGTTTGGTTTGGTTCATCTGAATGTCTCCTGCTGTTGGTAAAAAAATCAAGCCCTCGGACCCGGACTCATGGGTTACACACAAGCTGTCTGAATAACCCCCAACGGTGTCCGCAGAGCGTTGCGGCCGGTTCATCGAAGGTCTTCAATGTAGGATCGGCTGGTTCGCTGGTCCATGAATTTGCACGGCTATCTGTTCGATCAATAAACCAAATAGATCGATCATCGACCGATTCTGGGGTTTGTCCCAATGCTGGAACGGCTGCCGCGGAGCGGCCTGGCAGTCCCGCGAACGCCACCGGAACCGCTGGGATCAGCGCCATCAAACGGCCGCCCATTCTGCCGAGCAGGCCCCCGGCGAAACCCGACGAATGCGGCCGTTGCCTGTCGTTTTCGTGCATCTTGTTCTCACGGCTCAGGCCGCTGCGCGCGCCGTGGCGTGGCGCGCGGCGAGGTACGCAAACACCTGGCCCGGGCCGAGGGTGATGCCCGGCGCGGTGTAGACGCCGCCCATGATGGAATGCATGTCGTTGCCCACGGCGTACAGGCCGCCGATGGGCTGGCCGCTGGCGTCGAGCACGCGGGCGTCGCCATCGGTGGCGAAGCCGGTGGCGGCGCCGATGTCGCCCGGGTAGAGCTTCACCGCGTAGTAGGGCGCGGTCTGCAGCGGGCCCAGGTTGGGGTTCTTGCCGCCAGCCGCGGCGTCGCCGATGTTCTGCTGGTAGGCCGTGACACCGCGCTGGAAGTCCGGGTCCACGCCGGTCTGCGCGTAGCCGTTGATCTTCTGCACGCTGGCTTTCAGGCCGGCGGCGCTGATGCCGAGCTTCTGCGCCAGCCCGTCAAGCGAGTCGCCCCGCGTCAGGTAACCGTCGGACAGGAACGGTGCCATGTCTTTGGCGCTGGCGCCGGGCCGCACCATGCCGATGCCGTATTTGCGCAGCGCTTCGGCGTCGCAGATCAGATAGGCCGGCACGCTGCGGGCGCTTTGCATCGCCATGCCGAACAGGTGGTACGAGGTGCTTTCGTTGACGAAGCGCTCACCGGCCTGGTTGACGGTGAGCATGCCGGGCTTGGCGCGGTCCATCACGAAGTGCGGGAACACCGCAGTGCTGCCGTCGGGCCGCTGGCGCAGCGAGACCGGTGCCCAGAAGGCGTTGGAGAGACCGCCCTGCCCGTATTGCGCACCCAGGTCGCGGGCCAGGTCGTGCGCCGCGCCAGTGTGGCCGGGCGCGGCGGGGCACCAGCCGATGTCGGCACCGGGCAGCATGGCCTGGCGCAGGCCGGTGTGGCGGTTGAAACCGCCGCTGGCCAGCACCACACCACCGCGCACCCGCACCGTGCGGCGCTCGCTGCCCTGCACGAGCTCCACCGTTTCAATACCGCTGGCGCCGCGGCCGAACTGCTCGACCGAGGTGTCGAGCGCGAGCGTCACGCCCGCGTGTTTCGACAACGAATGCAGCAGGCGCGCCACCAGCGCGTTGCCCATCACCAGGCGCGTGCCGCGCGGGTAGCGCAGGCGGTCCGCCGCGTGGCGCAGGATGATCCTGAGCGAATGCCTGAACGAGGCGAACGACTTCGTGAGCGCGAGCAGGTGGTTGATGTCGGTGCGGTCGACCATCATCCCGCCGAGCACGGTGAATTCGGGAATCGGCGGGCGCACCAGGCGGAACAGGTCACCCAGCAGCCGGCCGTCGAACGGCAACGGCTCCAGCGCGCGGCCGGCGAGCGTGGAACCACCGAGGTCGGAGATGTAGTCCGGGTGCTTGGGGTACGGCCGGTATCTCACCTCGGAATGGGTCTCGATGTGGCGGATCACGGCGGGGCCGTGGTCCAGGAAGGCCTGGCGCAGCGCCGCCGGCGTGCGATCGCCGATGGCGTTGGTGAGGTAGCGCGCGGCGTCGGCCAGCGTGTCCGCCGGGTTCACCTTGGCGGCGTGGTGCGTGCCCGGCACCCAGGTGGTGCCCGCCGACCAGGCCGTGGTGCCGCCCACGAACCCGGTGCGCTCGACCAGCAGCACCCGCTGGCCGTCGATGGCCGCGAACAGCGCGGCCGCCATGCCGGCGCCACCGGCACCGATCACGACCAGGTCGAACGCGGCGTCGGCGGGGAGTTTGCTCAGCGAGTTCAGGACTTGCATGGTCACTTGCCCAACAGGAAATCGACCATCAAGTCCCGGACCCGCGCAAACATGTGGGCGCCGGTCATCGTGGCGCAGCCTTTTTCGCGTGCGGCCGCAATGAACGGCGTGATGGCCGGCGCGGTGATCACGCAGCCGCAGAACATGCGGGCGTCGAGCGTCTCCACCTGCAGCGGATAGGGATCGCTCTCTTTCATGCCCACCGGCGTGGCGTTGATCACGATGTCAAAGCCCGTCGGGTCGGCGCTGCCATGGCTCACCGGGCACTGCTTCAACCCGGCCAGGCGCTCCACCAGCGCGGTGCGGCGCTGGTCGTCCGGATCGAAGATCGCGAGTTCGCTCACGCCGTCCATCACCAGCGCGTGCGCAATGGCAGAACCGGCGCCGCCCGCGCCCACCAGCAGCGCTTTCTGGCCCGCTGGCTGGCCGCCGTTGTCCTGCATGGCGGTGACGAAGCCCAGACCGTCGAACATGTCGCCATGCCAGCTGCCGTCGGCGTTGCGGCGCATGGTGTTGACCGTGTGCAGAAAGGCGGCGCGCTCGGAGGTGGTTGCGCAGAGATCGGTGCAAGCGAACTTGTGCGGCACCGTCACGATGATGCCGTCCACGTTCTGCGCCAGCGAGGCGCCACGCACCCAGTCGGCCAGGTGGGCAGGCGACACATGGGCCGGCACGCAGATGGCGTTGCGCCCGTGGTCGGCAAAGGCCTGCGTCACGCCCGCCGGGGATTTCACCTGGGCGATCGGGTCGCCGACGATGAAGTGGATGCGGCTCGCGCCGCTGAGGGTTTGATGCATGGGTCTTGTCTCCTGCAGGTCGGTTCACACCCGTTGGCCGGGTTGTTGGCGCCGATCATATCCAAAAGTGGAATCGTATTCAATTATTGAATATTGTTCTTTTTTTGACTAGACTTCAGGCAGGAGACAACAAATGCCCGAATTGAGCACCCCAAACCCAGAGACACCGCCGGGCTGGCTTCGCCAGACGGCTGGTGTCGTCCCCCTGCAGGGGGAAGCCGCGCAGCGGCGCAGGGGAGGAGCCACGAGCCTGCTCGTCGTGGGTGCCGGCGCCATTGGCCGCACCCACATCGACCGCATCGGCCGTTCGCCGCAACTGGCCCTGGCCGGTATCGCCGACCCGACCGACGCCGGTCGCTCGCTGGCGGACAGCCTGGGTGTGCCCTGGGCCGCCAGCCACGGTGAACTGCTGGAGCGCGTGAAGCCGCAGGGCGCGATCGTCGCCACGCCCAATGCCACGCATGTGCCGGTGGCGCTGGACTGCCTGGCGCGTGGTGTGGCGGTGCTGGTGGAAAAGCCCGTGGCCGACACGGTGGCCGAAGCGCAGGCGCTGGTGGATGCACAGGCGCGCAGCGGCGTGCCGGTGCTGGTGGGACACCACCGCCGCCACAACCCGATCAACCGCCGGGCGCGCGAGATCGTGGCCAGCGGGCAGCTCGGCCACATCGTGACCGCCAACGTGATGGCCACCTTCTTCAAGCCCGAGGCCTACTTCGAAGCCGCCTGGCGCCGCCAGCCCGGTGGCGGTCCGGTGCTGATCAACCTGATCCACGAGATCGACCAGCTGCGTTTTCTCTGCGGCGAGATCACGCAGGTGCAGGCCATCAGCAGCAACGCCGTGCGCGGCTTCGCGGTGGAAGACACGGCCGCCGCGCTGCTGCGGTTCGAGAACGGCGCGCTGGGCACGGTGGTACTGTCGGACACCGCCACGGCGCCCTGGTGCTGGGACTTCAGCGCCGGCGAACAGGACCAGTACCCGCGCCAGGCGGTGCAGTCGCACTTCATCGCCGGCACGCACGGCTCGCTCTCGCTGCCCGACCTCTCGCTCTGGCACTACCGTGGCGAGCGCAGTTGGCACGCCGAGATCACGCGCGAGCAGACCGTGGCGCTCAAGGCCGACCCCTACACCGAGCAGTTGCTGCACTTCGCGGCCGTGGTCCTTGGCGAAGAAGCCCCGCTGTGCAGCGCGCTCGACGGGCTGCGCACCCTGCAGGCCACGCTGGCCGTGCTGGAAGCGGCAACCGCCGGCGCACCTGTCTCCTGTACCGTTTGAGCCTCCCCTCAGAACACACGGAACCCACCCCATGAACGGCGTCCTCGAACGAACCCTCGGCATCCTCGAACTGCTGTCACAACACGGCGAAGGCATGGAACTCGCCGCCGTGGCGGACCAGCTCAACATCCCGCGCAGCGCCGTGCACCGCCTGCTGGCCGACCTGGTGCGCCTGGGTTATGTGCGCCAGGCGCGAGGCCATGGTGACTACCTGCTCACCACCAAGCTGGTGAGCATGGGCCTCTCCTACCTCAGCAACAGCGGCATCGTGGACATCGCGCAGCCCCTGCTCAACCGCCTGGCCGAGCTGTCGGGCGAACTGGTGCGCCTCTCGGTGGTGGACGGTGAACGCCTCACCTGGGTCGCCCGCGCACAAGGCGCCCGCCAGGGCCTGCGCTACGACCCCGACATGGGCAGCGACGCCCGCCTCTCGTGTTCGTCTTCCGGCTGGGCCTGGATGTCCACACTGGAAGACAACGCCGGCATGGCCCTCGTCGCCAAGCAGGGCTTGGGCCTGCCCGAGCAGTTTGGCCCGGCCGCCCCGACCACCCTGCAGGCGGTGCTGGATGCCGTGCACGCCACGCGCGAACGCGGCTACAGCCTGACGGTGGACACCTACAGCCTGGGCCTGTCCGCCATGTCGGCGCCGGTGCGTTTTGCCGGCCAGCCGGCCATGGGCGTGATCACCATCGCCGGCCCCACGGTGCGCTTCACCGTCGAGCGCATGGAAGCGCTGGCGCCCGAACTGCTGTCCATCGCCTCGCAACTGGCCGCGGCCAGCGGGGCTTCGCCCTTCTTCCAGCTCACGGCGGAGACGGGCGCCCCTGGCGACGTCAAAAGCCGCAAGCCGATCTACGCGGTCTGAACATGTCTCCCCCCCGTTGCTTGCTCGCTGCGCCCCGGATTGCCGCCTCAAGCGGCAATACGCTTAGCCGCATACCCCCTTCAGGGGGCGACACCAACGGCCCGGCGAAGCCGGTTCCGCGGTGTCCCTGGGTTGGGGCTGCCTCATGAGCGTCGTCCAGTGTGATCTCCTGGTGATCGGCTCCGGCGCTGGGGGGCTGTCTGCGGCTGTGACGGCCGCGCACCTGGGTCTCAAGGTCATCGTCGCGGAAAAAGACGCCCAGTTCGGCGGCACCACCGCCTGGTCGGGCGGCTGGATGTGGCTACCGCGCAATCCGCTGGCGGTGGAGGCCGGCATCGTCGAACCGATTGACGAGCCGCTGGCCTACCTGCGCCACGAGCTCGGCGACCGCTTCGACGAAGCCCGCGCCCGCGCTTTCCTTGAAGCGGCACCGCGCATGGTGGAGTTTTTCCGCTCCAACACCGCGCTGCGCTTCATCGACGGCAACGCCATCCCCGATTTCCACGGCCGCACGCCACACGCGTCGCTCGGTGGCCGATCGCTGTGCGCTGCGCCCTTTGACGGCCGCCGCCTGGGCGCGCGCATCGCCGACCTCAAGCCGCCCCTGCCCGAGACCACGCTCTGGGGCATGGGCATCGCCTCGGGTGCCGAGCTGCGCCACTTCTTCAACGCCTTGCGCAAACCGGCTTCACTCTGGTACGTCACCCAGCGCGTGCTGGCGCACGCGAAAGACCTGCTGCTGCACCGCCGTGGCATGCGGTTGCTGAACGGCAACGCGCTGATCGCCAGCCTGGCTGCTTCGGCCCTGGAAGCCGGTGTCGACATCCGCACCCGATGCCCGGCCCGGCGCCTGCTGCGCGACGGGGAACGGGTGAGCGGCGCGGTGCTCGCCACGCCCGAGGGCGCCATGGAAGTGCAAGCCCGCTGCGGCGTGGTGCTGGCCTGCGGCGGCTTCCCGCACGACGATCAGCGCAAACGCGCCCTGCTGCCGCACGCCCCCACCGGAAAAGAACATTGGTCGGCCGCTTCGCGCGGCAACACCGGCGACGGCCTGCGCCTGGGCGAAACCGCCGGTGGCCAGGTGGCCACCGATGGCTCGCAGGCCGCGGCGCTGGCCCCGGTGTCGCTGGTGCCGCGCGCCGACGGCTCGTTCGCGCACTTCCCGCACCTGATCGAGCGCGGCAAACCGGGCCTGATCGCCGTCACCCGGCGCGGACAACGCTTCACCAACGAAGCCGACTCGTACCACGACTTCATGCAAAACCTGCTGGCCGCGTTGCCCGCCGGCGAGCCGGTGCAGGCCTGGCTGGTCTGCGACCACGCCTTCATGCGCCACTACGGCCTGGGCGCCGCCAAGCCGGCCCCGATGCCGCTGGCACCGATGATCGCCAATGGCTACGTGAAGCGTGGCCAGTCGCTGGTCGATCTGGCCAAGGTCTGCGGCATCGATGGCGATGCCCTGCAGAAGACGGTGCAACGCTACAACGCCATGGCACTCGCAGGCAAAGACGATGACTTCGCCAAAGGCGACACCCCTTACAACCGCATGCAGGGCGATGCACCTTTTGCGGCGGAAAAAGGCTGGCCCAACCCCTGCATGGGACCGCTGGAACGCGGTCCGTTCTACGCCGTGAAGGTGGTCGCCGGCAGCCTCGGCACCTTTGCCGGGCTGAAGACCAACGCCAACGCCCAGGTGCTCGACGCGCAGGGCCAGCCCATCGCCGGCCTGTACGCCGGCGGCAACGACATGAATTCGATGATGGCCGGGCACTACCCCAGCGGCGGCATCACGCTGGGACCGGCCATGGTCTTTGGATTTCTTGCGGCTCACCACGCTGCCGGACGCGAGCCCTCACCCCAGCCCTCTCCAAAACCATCACGCGATGGAGAGGGAACCCGACACCGCCTTTGACAGACACCACCCAACCCAGGACACCCCACATGTACTACGAACTCGCCACC
This sequence comes from Hydrogenophaga aromaticivorans, assembly GCF_013387465.1. Classification (GTDB taxonomy): domain Bacteria; phylum Pseudomonadota; class Gammaproteobacteria; order Burkholderiales; family Burkholderiaceae_C; genus Hydrogenophaga; species Hydrogenophaga aromaticivorans. Next base: position 61,771 of record NZ_VYGV01000027.1, read on the forward strand.
ATGACCCTGCCGTTCGGCACCGCCGGCACGGCCGCCCAGAACGTGCAAGCCTACTGCGCCGCGCCGGAGGCGAAAGGCGAGCTGCTCGCCTGCTGGTTCACCGACATCGGCCCGCTCAACCAGATGATCGTGCTGCGTGGCTTTGCGTCGTTGACCGACCTGCAGGCCGAGCGCGAACGCACGCAACAAAGCGCTTCACCCTTCGGCAACGGCGAGATCTTCCAGACGCTGGAACAACACAGCTACCAGGGCTTCCCGTGGATGAAGCCGGTGCGCCCGAGCGCCGAGAGCGGCATCACCGGCCCGGTGTACGAGATCCGCACCTACGGCATCAAGCCGGGCGGCGTGCAGCCCACCATCGACCTCTGGGAAGAGTACGTGCCGGCGCGCGACCAACTCTCGCCCTGCGTGGTCGCCATGGTCGCGCTCGACGGTCCGCTGCGCTTCACCAACATCTGGGCCTACCCCACGCTTGACGCGCGCTCCAAGGCCCGCGCCGATGCGGTCGCACAAGGCATCTGGCCGCCCAAGGGTGGCCCGGCGCACCTGACCACGAACATGGTCTCCACCATCGCACTGCCCACCGCGGTGTCACCCCTGAAGTGAGGCTGTGATGACACGCGTCTATTCACTCGCCTACCTGTCGTCCCACCGCTGCACGCCCCCGGAAGCAATCCGCGTCGCTGCGGCCAACGGCTACCAGTTCGTGGGCCTGCGACTGTGGCCCAACGCGCCAGGCGCACCGCAGCAGTTCCTGCTCGGTAAACCCGACGTGCTGAAAGAAACACAGGCCGCGATGGCCGACACCGGCGTGGGCATCTTCGATGTGGAGATCATCCGCATCGGCGAAGCCTTCGACCCGCACACCTGGGATCCGCTCTACAACGCCTGCGCCGCGCTCAAAGCCAAAGCCATCCTTATCGCCGGTGACGACACCAACGAGGCGCGCCTGACGCAGAACTACGCCCGCCTGTGCGAGGTGATGCGGCCCTACGGCCTGACGGCCGATCTGGAGTTCATGCCCTGGACGGCGGTGAAGGACGCCAAGAGCGCGCTGCGGGTCGTGCAGAACGCCGGTTCACCGGCCAACGCCGGCATCCTGGTCGACGCGCTGCACTTCGGCCGCTCGACCACCACGCTGGATGACATCCGCGCCATCCCGCGCGAACTGCTGCACTACGCGCAGATCTGCGACGCCGTGGCCGGCACGCACTTCACGGTCGAAGAAATGATCCACACCGCGCGCTGCGAGCGCCTGCTGCCGGGCGATGGAAGCATCGACGTGCAGGGCCTGTTCGACGCCCTGCCCGCCGACCTGCCGGTGAGTGTGGAGGTGGTGAACTTCGAGCGCGAGAAAACCGCTGGGCCCGGCGAATGGGCTGGCATCTGCATGGCTGCAAGCCGTCCGTTCGTCGAGCCTCGCGCCTGATCGGAGAGACATCCATGGTGATTCCGTTCGATCACATTTCGCGGTTGCCGTTTTTCTTTGGCGCCCGCTGGTTCAGCAGTGCTTGACTGACCCACCCCTGCGGCGCTTCGCGCGCCTTCCAGGCCGGGGCTTCGTCAGAGCCGAAGCCTCTTCGGGCTGTCCGAGCCTGCGCAGGCAGGCTCAGAGCCGCAGCCCTCAGCCCCCCCAAGGGGGCGACACCAGCCGTCCGGCAGAGCCGGCCCGGCGGTGTCCCCGGTCAAGCCAACTTCACCCATCTCGAAAGAACCCCATGGATTTCGCCCTCAACGACGAACAGAAAATGATGATCGACACCATCCGTCGCTTCATCGCCGAAGAACTGCACCCGCTGGAAGATGCGCTGGAAAACACCGGCGCGCTGCCCGATGCCGATGCGCGCCGCATCCACGCCAAAGCCAAAGAACTGGGCCTGTTCGCGCTCAACATGCCGGCCGAACTCGGCGGTGGCGGCCTGTCGAATCTGGACCGCATCATCTGCGAAGAGCAGTTCGGCCACACCAGCGACATGCTGATCCGCCGCGCCTTCGGCAACGTCTACGAACCGCTGCTGCACTGCAAGGGTGAGCAGATCGAACGCTGGCTCAAACCGGCGGTGGAAGGCACACGCACCTGCGCCATCACCATCACCGAATCCGGCGCCGGCTCGGACGCAGCCGGCATCAAGACCCACGCCAAGCGCAACAGCGAAGGCCAGTGGGTGCTCAACGGCAGCAAACACTTCATCAGCGACGGCGTGTGGTCCGACTTCTTCCTGGTGTCCGCGAAAACAGGCGAGAAAGAGATCAGCATGTTCATGGTCGACAAGGGCCTGCCCGGTTTCACCGTCGGCAAGGACCAGGCCATGATGGGCATCCGTGGCACGCCGCACCTGGAGCTGTTCTTCGACAACGTGGTGCTGGACGACGCCACCCTGCTCGGCGAGCAGGGCCAGGGCTTCAAGCTGGCCATGGGTGCGCTCAACGTGGTGCGCCTGGCGCAGGTGGGCGCGCGCGCGGTGGGCAAGGCCACGCACGTGTGCGAGCTGATGCTCAACTACGCCAACGACCGCAAGCAGTTCAACACGAAGATCGGCGACTTCCAGATGGTCCAGCAGATGCTGGCCGACAGCGTGATCGAGATCAATGCCGCGCGGTGGATGGTCTACCACGCCGCCTGGATGCTGGACCAGGGCCTGGACGCGCGCGAACAGATCGCCATGGTCAAGGTGCACGCGGCCGAAACCCTGGGCCGCGTGGTGGACCGCGCGGTGCAGGTGTTCGGCGGCATGGGCTTCTGCAAGGAACTGCCGATCGAGCGCTATTACCGCGACGCGCGCATCTACCGCATCTTTGACGGCACCAGCGAGATCCACCGCGGTGTGATCGCCAAGAGTGCGCTGAAAAAAGGCGCCGTGTTGTTCGACGTGAACCGGTGAATACCATGAACAGCAAATTCATGACCGCTGCAGAAGCAGCGAACCTGATCAAAGACGGCGACACCGTGGGCCTGATGGGCGGCGGCGGTGGCCTGATGGAGGCCACGCACGTGTTCGAAGCGGTGCAGGCGCGCTACCTCTCCACGCAACAACCGCGCAACCTCACGGTGATGCACGCGCTGGGCATCGGCGACAAGAAGACCAAGGGCATGAACTGCTTCGCACACGAAGGCCTGGTGAAGAAGGTCATCGGCGGCCACTGGGTCTGGTCGCCGGCGATGCAGCAGCTCGCGCTCAGCAACCAGATCGAGGCCTACATCCTGCCCGGCGGCGTATCCAGCCAGCTCATGCGCGAGATCGGCGCCGGCCGGCCCGGCCTCATCAGCCACGTGGGCCTGGGCACGGTCTGCGACCCGCGCTTTGGTGGCGGGCGCATGAACGCCGCCGCGAAAGACGACCTCGCCGAGGTGATCCAGATCGACGGCCGCGAATGGCTGCGCTACAAGCCCTTCCCAATCCACGTCGCCATCGTGCGCGCCAGCGCGGCCGATGAAGACGGCAACATCAGCTTCGAACACGAGGCCGCCAACCTCGACGCGCAGTCGCTCGCGCTGGCCGCGCGCAACAGCGGCGGCACGGTGATCGTGCAGGTCAAGGAACGCTTGCCGAAAGGCGCGCTCAAGGCGCGCGAAGTGCGCATCCCCTCGGCCTGGGTGGACGCCATCGTGGTGGACCCCGCCCAACAGACCAGCTACGACATCCCGTTCGACCCGGCCTTCAGCGGCGAACTCACGGGCGACGCCCGCGCGGCCAGCGAAGCGGAAGACCACGCACGCGAACTCGCCGCCTCACAGGAAGCCTTCAGCGAACGCCAGGCCGTGGCGCGCCGCGCCCACATTGAACTCTTCAACACCGGCAAGGCGCGCCCGGTCATCAACTACGGCGTGGGCGTGCCCGACGCGGTCGCCAAGCTGATCGCCGCGCGCAACGAGCAGCACCGCATCTACCAGACCATCGAACACGGCACCTACGGTGGCACGCTGATGGACGGCGTGCTGTTCGGTTACGCACGCAACGCCACGGCCATGCTGGACGCGGCGACACAGTTCGACTTCTATGGCGGCGGCGGGCTGGACGTGGCCTGCCTGGGCTTTGGTGAATTCGACACCGAGGGCAGCGTCAACGTCTCGCGCCTGGGCGGCGTCACCGTCGGCCCCGGCGGCTTCATCGACATCGCGCAGAACGCGAAGAAGGTGGTGTTCTGCGGCACGCTGGCGGCCAAGGGCGTGAAGCTGCAGACCGGCGACGGCCAGATGCGCGTGCTGCAGCAGGGCAGCGTGAAAAAGCTCGTGAAACAGGTCGACCAGATCACCTTCAGCGGCCCGCAGGGCCTGGTGCGCGGGCAGGAGGTGCTCTACCTCACCGAACGCGGCAGCTTCCGCCTCACGCCACAGGGCGTCGAGCTGTACGAGATCGCGCCCGGCATCGACCTGCAGCGCGACATCCTCGACCAGATGGACTTTGTGCCGCTGGTTGCCCAAGACCTGAAGGTCATGGACAGCGCACACTTCACGGCTGCTTGAACACCCCCATGCGAAGCGGCGCAGGGGGGGCTCTTTTTCAGCGCTGTGATTTCAACTGGTCGTAGGCGTCGCCCACCCGTTTGAACGCCTCTTCGGCCAGCTTGTGCACCAGCGGCGACACATGGCCCAGCCGGTCCGGGTGGTACTGCTGCAGCAGCGAGCGGCGCGCCCGCTCCACTGTGTCCCAGGAGCTGTTCCGGGCCAGACCCCGCACCGCCCACGGATCCATCGACGCCAAAGCTGGCGCCTCTGGCACTTCGGCATCCGTTTCGTCGTCGGGCGCCGCTTCCGCCTCCAGCCGCTGCACGACGCAGATGGCCGCCTGCCAGTGCACGGCGTATTCCGTCTGGCAACTGGGGCAGCGGATTTCGCCGGGCTCGGGCAGGTGCGGAATGCGCAGACGCTTCTGGCAACAGGTGCAGCGCAGGATGCCGTGGGGCGGCGTCGCGTCATCCGGCTCGGCCGATTCGGTTTCTGCCTCTGCCACGCCGGCGTCCAGCGCGGCGCGCAACAGCTCGGTTTTCGACATCGGCCGCTGCCGCAGTTCGGCCCGCAGAGCCTCGCACACCGCCGGGTAGGCCCCGTGTTCGCGGTGCATCGCGGCCAGTTCGTCCACCGCAAATCCCTGCAGCGGGCGCTGGCGGTTGGGCGGTGGCAGCAGTTCCAGTTCACCGGGTTCGGTGGCCAGCAGCCGGCAGGCATGCAGGATGTCTTCACCGGTCAGGTCGTCGCAGGCCAGCGCGTCGGCCGGGTCCAGCAGCCCGGCGAGCATCTCGATGGTCAGGCGCGGCAGATCCAGAAAAGCCGCGCAGGCCTCGACCACGTCATCGTCCAGCGACTCGATGGGCCGGAACCCGATGCGCAGCTGGCTCAGGCTCCAGTAGCTCACGCCCATGGCCGAGGCCAGTTCGCTCAGCGACAGATCCCGCTCGTCCGCACACTGCGAGAGCGCTGCGATCAGCAGGCCACCGGGGCGCGAGAGCTCGTCGGGGTTGAGGCGCCCGCTCCAGGCAACGGGAGCGAATTCGACCGGTTTTTTCCGGAAGGCCGATGCGGCGTCGCGGGCGGGGGCTTGTTGCATGGCGTCGGGGATCTGACTGAACAGCAGTGAGGGAAACAGGAGCACCGATGGTAGCGACCCCGCTGCTGATCCCATGTGCGCTCGGGTACTGAGGGTCATTTCAGTCAAAAAAAAGCCGCCAGCGACGAACTGGCGGCTCAAACCCTGGAAATACTAGCGGCCCATCGATCAGAACGTGTGCAGCAGGCCGACGCCGTAGGACTTGCGGTCGTCGCCGTTGCGCTTGACGAAATCGACGTAGACCGAGGTGCGCTTGGACAGCGCGTAGTTGGCGAACAGCTCGGTCGCGTTGACTTCGGTCTCGGAGTTGCGGGCGTGCTGGAAGCCGACATTGGTCACCGCACCGACGGGGGCGACGGCGCCCACGTAGACGCCCTTGCCGGCCGCTTCGGTTTCACGCACCACGTAACCGCCCACCACCTTGGCCACGCCAAAGTCGTACGAGCCCGCCACCGCCTGTGCCGTGCGGTTGCCCGCAACGCGCTTGGTTTCGGCCACATAGCCCACGGCCAGCGGGCCGTTGCCGTAGTTGGCGCGCACCTGCACGCTGCGCTGGTCTTCATTGTTGCCCGCCAGCACCAGGCTCACGCCGGCGTCAAAACCGGAGAAGTTGGGCGTGACGTACTGCAGTTGCGCGGAACGGCGCGAGGAGCCGTACCAGGTGACCGGGCTGATGCCGGCGTTGTCCATCGCGGACGAGGTGGAGATGCCGTTCAGGTCAAAGCGGGCGTGGCCCTGCGTGCCGAAGGACGAGGTGCGGCCAAAACGCGTGGAACCAAAGTTGCCGGACAGGCCGACCCAGGCTTCGCGCGAGAAGTTCAGGCTGGGACCGCCATCGACCAGGCTCAGGCCACCGCTTTCCAGGTTGAAGTTGGCCTTCAGGCCGCCGCCCAGGTCCTCCGTGCCGCGGAAGCCGATGCGGGTGGGCGTGTGGTAGCTCTGGGCTGGCGAGGTGGCGCTCTTGCCGCCGTTCATGCCGAACTTGCCGTCGGTCGTCTTGCCCACGCTGACGTCGAGCACGCCGTACATCGTCACCGACGATTGCGCCATCGCACCGCCACAGGCCATCACGGCGGCCAGTGCCAGGAAGTGTTGCTTGAATTTCATGATGTCTCCAACAAAGGGGGTGAATACCGCCGTCCGTGTCATGCCTGCGCACGGCCTCGCAAAGCGGCGCTCCGGGGTTCGGAGCCAGCGAATTAGAGAATGGAACATATGTACGAACAAGTTAATTCAGGCATAGCTGCTAGATGTGGCCTGTATGGAACGTTTCGTACATTTCCGGGGTTTTCACCTATGGCGCCAGCATCCGGGCCTGCTTTCGGGAATGCCGTGGACCTGTCCGGCGTGACCACCGAGGCGCACGTTTCAGGCATGCCCCGTCCTATACTGCCGAAATGAACCAGTCAGTACCTTCTGCCGTGCCCGCATCCACCGCCACCGGTCGCACCAACGACCCGGCGCGGACCATGGCCAACATCCTCGAAGTGGCCATCGCGGAGTTCGCTGAAAAAGGCCTGGCCGGCGCCCGCATCGACGAGATCGCCGCCGCCACGCAGACCAGCAAGCGCATGATCTACTATTATTTCGAGAGCAAAGAAGGCCTGTACCTGGCGGCACTCGAAGAGTCGTACCGACGCATGCGCGAGATCGAGAGCGAGCAGCATCTGGACGACCTGGAGCCCGAGGCCGCCCTGCGCCGGCTGGTGGAATTCACCTTCGATCACCACGCCAGCCACGAGGACTACATCCGCCTGGTGATCTCGGAAAACATGAACCGGGGCCAGTTCCTCGCCCAGAGCAAGAGCATCCAGCAGCTCAACGTGCCGGCCATCTCGGCCATCCACCGGCTCTACGAACGCGGCGTGGCCGGCGGGATCTTCCGCCCAGGCCTGGACCCGATCGATATTCACGCGTCCATCTCGGCCTTGACATTCTTCAATGTCTCCAACCGCCACACTTTCGGCCTGATCTTCAAGCGCGACCTGTCCGCCCCTGAAGTCAAGGCCCAGCGCCGCGCCAGCATCGTCGACATGGTGCTGCGCTTCGTGCGGGCCTGATCAGCGCCGCCATCCCTCAACGGCGCCGCAGGCGCCGCTGAGCCATCTGCGCCTGGCCATCAGGGTAAATACCAATCCACAGATTACTAACCAGTTCGTACATTAACAACAAGACACCCGCAGGAGACAACCCGTGATCCAGAAACTCATCGACCACTATTGCCGGGCGTTGTCCGCACTGATGGTCATCAGCCTGTTGCTGATGGTCGTCATGGTGTTTGGCAACGTCGTCATGCGCTACGGCTTCAACTCCGGGCTCACCCTGTCCGAAGAGCTCTCGCGCTGGCTGTTCGTCTGGATGACCTTCATGGGCGCGGTTGTCGCCCTCAACGAGCGCGCTCACCTGGGCACCGATTCGCTCATCGTGCGCCTGCCCGTGGCCGGCCAGAAGCTGTGCCTGGGCGCGACCTTCGTGGCCATGCTCTTCATCTGCTGGCTGATCTTCAAGGGTTCGCTGGAGCAGACCAAGATCAACTGGGACTCCACCAGCGCGGTCATGGAGACCTCCATGGGCTACTTCTACGCCAGCGGTGTGGCCTTCGCCGTGCTGGCCGCCCCCATCCTGCTGCTGAACCTGGTGCGCCTGCTCACAGGCCAGATGGCGGACAGCGAGCTGATCGGCATCCGCGAGTCCGACGACATGCCGCACGGCGACCCGCACCCCTGATCAGAGCCAGGAGACATTCCCATGACCATTGCGATCTTCCTGAGCTCCCTCATCGCCGCCATGATGATCGGCGTGCCCATCTCGTTCTCGCTGCTGCTGTGCGGCGCCGCCCTGATGTGGCACCTGAACATGTTCGACGCGCAGATCCTGGCGCAGAACCTGATCGAAGGTTCCAACAGCTTCCCGCTGCTGGCCGTGCCCTTCTTCATGCTGGCCGGCGAGATCATGAACGCGGGCGGCCTGTCCAAGCGCATCGTGACCTTCGCGATGTCGCTGGTCGGCCATGTGCGTGGCGGCCTGGGTTATGTCGCCATCATGGCCGCGGTCATCATGGCCTCGCTCTCGGGCTCGGCCGTGGCCGATGCCGCCGCCCTCGCCGCCCTGCTGCTGCCCATGATGCACACCGCCGGCCACGACCGGGCCCGCTCGGCCGGCCTGCTGTCGGCCGCGTCCATCATCGCGCCCATCATCCCGCCTTCGATCGGCTTCGTGATCTTCGGCGTCGCCGCCAACGTGTCCATTTCCAAGCTGTTCATGGCCGGCATCGTGCCGGGCATGCTGCTGGGTGTGGCGCTGTGCCTGACCTGGTGGTGGCTGGCGCGCAAGGAGAACGTCAAGCCGCCGGTCCGCAAGACCCGCGCCGAAGTCTTCCATGCGCTGCGCGATGCGATCTACGCCCTGGGCCTGCCGGTGATCGTTGTGGTCGGCCTGAAGTTCGGCGTGTTCACACCGACCGAAGCCGCGGTGGTCGCGGCCGTCTACGCGCTGTTCATCTCGCTGGTGATCTACCGCGAGCTCAGGATCAGCCAGCTCTACGGCCTGTTCCTGGCCGCCGCGAAGACGACCGCCGTGATCATGTTCCTGGTCGCCGCCGCCATGGTCTCGGCCTGGCTGATCACCGTCGCCCAGTTGCCAGCCCAGCTGGTGGAGCTGCTGCAGCCGCTGCTGGACAGCCCGACGCTGCTGATGTTCGCGATCATGTTCCTGGTGATCATCGTGGGCACGGCCATGGACATGACGCCCACCATCCTGATCCTGACCCCGGTGCTCATGCCCATCGTCAAGGCCGCCGGCATCGACCCCGTTTACTTCGGCGTGCTGTTCGTGATGAACAACGCCATCGGCCTGATCACGCCGCCCGTGGGCACGGTGCTCAACACCGTGGCCGGCGTCGGCAAGATCAGCATGGACGAAGTGACCAGGGGCGTCTGGCCTTTCATGATTGCGCAGTTCGCCCTGATGTTCCTGATGGTGCTGTTCCCGCAGATCGTGTTGGTGCCGCTGGGCTGGTTCTACGGCTGAGCCCCCCCGCTTTCCACACCCTTGCCCTGAACCGGGCACGCCAAGGCAAGGGCATCCATTCACCTGCGTCCCGACCCAAAAATCGCTGGAGACATCCCATGAAACGCCTGTTCATCAAGACCCTGCTGGCCACCGCCGCCCTGGCCACCGTCGGCGTTGCCGCCGCGCAGGACAAAGTCATCAAGTTCGCCAACCAGAACGCGGCGGGTCACCCCATCGTGCAAGGCATGGAGAAGTTCGCCGAAATCGTGGCCGCCAAGTCCGGCGGCAAGATCAAGGTCAACGTCTTCCCCGGCGGCCAGCTGGGCAGCGACCAGGCCAACGTCTCGGCCCTGCAGGGCGGCACGCTGGAGATGGCCTCGATGAACTCGGGCATCTTCGCCGCCCAGGTCAAGGACTTTGCGGTGTTCGACCTGCCCTTCATGTTCGCCAACGGCAAGGAAGCCGACGCCGTGGTCGATGGCCCCTTCGGCAAGAAGCTGCACGCCAAGCTGGAAGAGAAGGGCCTGGTCGGCCTGGGCTACTACGAGCTGGGCTTTCGCAACATCACCAACAGCAAGCGCGCCATCAACAAGGTGGAAGACATCGCCGGCCTGAAGCTGCGCGTGATCCCCAACCCGATCAACGTGGACTGGGTCAAGGCGCTGGACGCCAACCCCACGCCCCTGCCCTTCCCCGAGCTGTACGCCGCGCTGGAGCAGAAGGCCGTGGACGGCCAGGAGAACCCGGTCGCCACGATCTGGGGCGCCAAGCTGCACGAAGTGCAGAAGTTCATGACCCTGACCAACCACCAGTACAACCCGCAGTCGGTGGTGATCAGCAAGAAGTTCTGGGACAGCCTGTCGGCCGACGAGAAGAAGATCGTCGGTGACGCCGTGACCGAGTCCGCCAAGTTCCAGCGCAACCAGGCCCGTGCTTCGGTGGCCAGCACCCTGGACAACCTGAAAAAGGCCGGCATGACCGTCTCCGAGCTGCCCGCGGCCGAACAGGTCAAGCTGGTCGAGAAGATGAAGCCGGTGATCACCAAGCACGCCGGCAACGTCGGTGAAGCGACCGTGAGCGACCTGCTGGCCGAACTCGCCAAAGCGCGGAAATGATGCACAAACCGGGTGCTCCGGCACCCGGTTTATGCTCGAACGCTCCGCCTATACCCGACCTCTCGCCATGAAAAAAATCCTCATCCTCAACGGCCCCAACCTGAACCTGCTGGGCACCCGCGAACCCGCGCAATACGGCTACACGACGCTGGCCGATGTGGAGGCCTTCTGCAAGGCCCATGGCCAGACGATCGGCTACGAGGTGGAGTGCTTCCAGAGCAACTGGGAAGGCGCGCTGATCGACCGCATCCACGAAGCCGGCCGCCAGTACAAGGCGGGCGAACTGCTGGGCGTGGTGATCAACCCCGGCGCGCTGACCCACACCTCCATCGCGCTGCACGACGCCATCAAGGGCGTGGAACCGTTGCCCGTGATCGAGTGCCATATCTCCAACGTGCACGCCCGAGAAGCCTTCCGCCACCACTCGTGGGTGTCGCCTGCGGCGGCCGGCATCGTGGTCGGTTTCGGCGTGGACGGCTACCTGATCGCCATGGACGGCCTGGTGCGCAAGTTCGTGAACTCGGCCGCCACCAAGAAGCCCTGAAGGGCCGGACTGCGACCCGCCGCCATGTGCGGGTTTACCTCCGAAGCGCGCGATAAACGAACGATACAGAACGGTTAACGAACCAATCACGCCCGGATTTTGACCTGCCCGGCGCCGAAGCGACCTACAGTCGCGCCCATCTTTTGACCCCGCCATCGAAGAGCCCACCATGATCAACGGCCACACCGAGCTCATCGCCCACATCGGCTACCCGACGCACAGCTTCAAGTCGCCGTCGATCTACAACCCCTACTTTGAACACGTGGGCGTGAACGCCATCGTGGTGCCCATGGGCTGCAAGCCCGAGGACTACCCCGCCTTCCTCAAGAGCGTCTTCACGCTGACCAACATCCGCGGCGCGCTCATCACCATGCCGCACAAGGTGGTCACCGTCGGCCTGCTCGACGACGTCACCCCCACCGTGAAAGTGGCCGGCGCCTGCAACGCGGTCAAGCGATTGCCCGATGGCCGCCTGGTGGGCGACCAGTTCGACGGCGCCGGCTTCGTGCGCGGCGTTCAACGCAAGGGCCTTCAACTCGCTGGCGCGCGTGTGCTGGTGGTCGGCAGCGGCGGCGTGGGCTGCGCCATCGCCGCCTCGCTGGCCGGTGCGGGCATCTCCCACATCAGCCTGTTCGACGTCCACACCACCTCGGCCGAGGCCCTGGGCCAGCGCATCCGCGACAACTACCCGGCCATCGACGTGAAGACCGGCAGCAACGATCCGGCCGGCTTCGACCTCGTGGTCAACGCCACGCCCATGGGCATGAACGAAGGCGACCCCCTGCCGCTGGACGTGTCGCGCCTGGACGCCAGCACCTTCGTCGGCGAGGTCGTGATGCGCACCGAAATGACCGCCTTCCTCAGTGCCGCCCAGGCCAGAGGCTGTCGGGTGCAAGTGGGCTCCGACATGCTGTTCGAAATGATTCCCGCGTATCTGGAATACTTCGGCTTCCCCACCACCACGCCCGAAGTCCTGCGCTCGGTGGCCCGACTGAGTTATTGATCCCGGCGCCCTTTTGCCCCAACCCCTGTATCCCCGCCCGGCCCTGGGCATCGCGCTGGCGATCGCCGCCACGCTCTGTTTCGCCCTGCTCGACACCACCTCCCAGTTCGTGGGCGGTGTCGTGCCTGTTCTCATGGCCATCTGGCTGCGCTTCCTGGTGCAGACCGGCATGACCGTGGCGCTGCTCTGGCCCAGCCAGGGCAAAGCCCTGTTCCACACCACCGCGCCCGGCTGGCAGCTGCTGCGTGGCGCGCTCATGGTGACATCGGGCACCGTGGCCTACATGAGCCTGCGCTTCGTGCCGGTGGGCGACTTCACCGCCATCCTCATGCTCGTGCCACTCGCCATCACCGTGCTGGCCGCGCCGCTGCTGCGCGAACGCGTGCCCACACTCACCTGGTGGCTCATCGCGGGCGGCTTCGCCGGCGCGCTCATCGTGATCCGGCCCAAGGGCAGCGACTTCCAGGGCGCCATGCTGCTGCCGCTGGCGCTCGTGCTCATCAACGCGCTCTACCAGATCGTCACCAGCAAGATGGTGAAGACCGAAGACCCCGGCACCATGCACTTCTACACCGGGCTCACCGGCCTGGTGTTCGGCACGCTGGCGCTGCCCTGGTCGTGGGCGCCCATGGCCACCTGGCAACTCTGGGCCCTGGTGGCACTCATGGGCGTGTTCGGCTCGCTCGGCCATTACGTGATGATCCAGGCCTACCACCGCGCCCCGGCCTCGCGCCTCACGCCCTACATGTACGCCCAGATCGGCTTCGCCACGCTCGCGGGCTGGATCGTGTTCGGCTACGCCCCCGATGTGTGGACCGTGGTGGGCGTGGCGCTGATCGCGGTGTGCGGGGCGCTGGGGGTGCGGGTCCGGCAGGGGTGAAGGCAGAGACCGATCCACTGGGGAAGATCGCCCGCCCCGCGTGAGTGGCTGGTGTGCAGCGTTCTGACGGTGGGTGCTGCTAGGCGTACTCACGCTGACTGCCACGAAGCGGATGTTGGGCGCGGTGACCGGCACCAACCCGTTTTCCGGCCTGGGTCATAGCTGAGCAACGGACCCAGGATGGCTATTGCTTGCTTTGGTGGGAAGCCCTTTTAGTCGCGCCCAACATGGGAGTTCATTCGGACGCAGCGACTTCGGTCTCACGCGTGAACGAGGGAATCACTTCCCCCATCAGACTGTCAGGGTTGATGCCAAGGACCATCCCCACCGGGTCGGGGTAGCTGCTGATCAACTCTTCGCCGCTCAATGACATCTCTTGTCCGCGGGCCCGCCAGGAAGCAATGTGGACCACGCCAGCGATCGGTTCGTATACATCGTCTTCAAACGGTGCAGCCTGGTGACGAATGGCATCGATCATCTTCTGAGGGAAGCGCCATTCTTTGGCGAGCGCAGCACCCACTTCACCGTAGCTGTAGCCAAACAAGCCTTGTTCGGCATGAGCCCTCTTGATATCCAATACGGGCACGCGCTGGTCCAGATCCATCATGGCTTCGGGCATTGCCGCATGCATCATCAGCTCGCCAATACTGTGCACAAGACCGGCGGTGAAAGCGGTGCTCTCGTCAATCTTGATCGGCAGGGCGATGCTGCGAGACAGGTTGGCTGATGTGATGCTGTAGCGCCAGAACTGTGTGTGGTTGACTCCAGCCACACAACGAAAACCCTCACCCAACGATGCGGCAATGACCAGTGCGCGTACTTTGATCAAACCCATCACATTGAGGGCATCCCTGGCGTTGGTGACGGAGCGACTCAGCCCAAAGAAGGCGGAATTGGCGGTCTTCAGCAACTTGGCAGTCAGCACCGGATCTTCTTCAATCAAAGACGCCACATACAACGTGTCCACGTCTTCCTGATTGAACGTGTCCATCAACTTGCGCACGACCCTCGGCGCAGAAGGCAAAGTGTTGGGAAGCTTCAGGAGTCTGTCGATGTTCATGTCGCGCCGGTGTATGTATGGAATGAAGAAGGGCTGCTTTTGAAAGCTATCGGCGATAGCTCGCCACAATGGAGTGCTATTTGGAAAACTTTTTGAATCCAACAAGCTGTCGCAGGCTGCTCTGTGTCGAGAGCGTGAGTGCGCGACTTTCGCTAACAGCCAATGGACAGTCGATGCTGCGAGAAGTTGATCGCGATCCGTTCGACGGAGGGCGAACGTCATGTTTCAGGCCGAGAGCCGTCCTCCGCCTCAGCGAACCCTGAGCGACCGGTCTGGGCACCACTGCGCTCCTCCCCTACCGAGGGTCGGGCGAATCAGGCGCCGCGTTTCGCACGGCCGCGCCGGGGTCCTTTTCGAGCTTGGACAGTGACAGCTCCCAGGTCTTGAGCGCCCAGTAGGCGCCGAAGGTCCAGATGCCCACCATCTCCACAAAGAACACGACGCTGCCGCCGCGGTCCAGCAGTGCCGCCAGAACGAAGCCGGTCGCCGGCCCCAGGAACATCAGCGCGGCCAGCACGCGGTAGGCGCGCCTGAACATCGGCTCCCGGTGCTTGTGGTCGGCAGGCAGGTAGCTCAGCGAATGGCAGGCGCATTGCCAGGCCACGATGCCGAGCAGGACGAACAGCGCGGCCGCGGCCGCGAAGTGGATCGGCAGATCGGGCTGCCGCCCGGCCCAGTCCAGCACGGCGGGGCAGTCCTTGACCAGCTGCATGACACGGTCGTCGCCGCTGAGATCCTTCCCGGTGATGCGTTCCGGATAGACAGCGACCAACAGCGCGCAGATGGCCGCGGTGTTCAGCAGGGTGTTCTCGCGCCGCGTGAGCCCCTTGTACAGATGCAGCCCTGCCGCGATGGCGCACAGCCCGCCGACGAAAAAAGTGCGCATCGGGAATTCGGCACACTGCGCGGCCCCGGTTTCGGCCGATGCGCGGGCGGCGAAGAAGTACGCGCTCATCGAGGGCTGCAGCGGCAGGTCGTGAACGAAGCGCCCCCAGAAGTAGAGGAACGCGGGGAAGGCGAAGGCCAGCACCGCCAGCCCGAACCTCAGGGAAAAATAGGTTTCAGAGAAGTGCCGCCACAGCGCCTGCGCATCGGCGGGTGGCGGCTGGTTGTTCATCAGGCCGGGCTGCGTGCGGTCCATGCCGTGCTCCTTTCGGATGCGGAAACGGTGCCGCCATTCTGCGGCCATCTTTTGCGGCCGCAATCCCTACTCGGAGGGATGCCGCAGCACCGCCTCCGGTTCGTGACGACGCGCGACGACCTACGCCAGGTCCTCGTGCAGGCAGAGGAAGTTGCCCTCGGTGTCCTTGAACCAGGCCGCCTTCTCCGAACCGAGCACACAGACGTGGTTCACGGTCTTGAAGTCGGGCAGGTCGTAGTCTTCGAAAACCACGCCGGCCTGCTTCAGTTCGGCGATGCTCGCGGCGATGTCGGGCACCCGGAAGCTGATGGCCGTGTGTTCGGCCTTGGTTCCCTCGGGCTTCGGGAACAGGGCGAGCGTGCTGCCACCGACCGCATACTCGAACTTGCCATCGGGCCGGAAGTCGCCTGGCGTCAACCCGAGGCAGCGTTCGTAGAACGCCCGGGCCCGGGCCATGTCTTTCACGGGCAGCATCGTGGTCACAGAAGCGTTGCTGAGCATATGCACTCCTTTCACGAGACCTGGCTGCTCCCGCTCCAGAATGACGATCCGGGGCATCGTCAGCCAGCCCATGAGCATAGACCTGCCGTCACCCGAACGCCAGTGCCCTGCCCCGCTCTGGCACCACCGGTCGGCAGCTGGCTTCCTCACGCTCAAGGCCTCCCGCGCGCTGCCGATACAAGCCGTTGAAGCCCCGTTCACCGACCCGCGTTGCCCACCCACCATGTCCCTCTCTGCCCTCTCTGGTTCTTCAGCCGCCGCCATCGGCCTGAGCGGCATGCGCGCCGCGCAGCAGCGGCTGGACACGAGCGCGCACAACGTGGCCAACGCGCTGACGCCGGGTTTCCAGCGTCAGGTGGTGACGCAATCGGCCCAGCCCGGCCTGGGCGGTGTGGACGCGCAGACCGGGCGCGCGTCCGAGGCGGCTTCGTCGGGCGGCGATGACTTCGGCCATCTGGCCGAAGACATGGTCGCGCAGCGCATGAGCGTCTACAGCTTTGCCGCCAACCTGCGCACGGTTGAAACGCAGGACCACTTGCTGGGCGCGCTGCTGGACGCCAAAGCCTGAACGCGCGCAGGGCGGCGGCGCCTCGGCGTAACAGTCCACGACGGCCGTAACCGAAGGCAAGTGCACCCTTCCTGCAAGCCTTGCTTAAGCTGGGGCGCGGCACAATAGGCCCGAATTTTTTGCCCTGGCACCCGGCCGGGCCCAGACCGCCGATCACCATGCCTTCATCCATCTCCCGCCCCTCGTTGCTCAGGTCCCGTTGCACGCTGCTGCTGTGCGCCCTGCTCGCCGCCTGCGCCGCACCTGCGCCGACATCCACGGATGTCGCCGAGGTCGACGAGCCGGAAGAAAGCAGCCGCCGTGCCCCGGTGCCGCCGGTGGTGCTCGATGGCACGGACTGGCAGAACCGGAACCGGATCGAGGGCCTGGTGCCCGGCACACACTGGGAGCACCAGACCTACGCCAGCCGCCGGCCGACGCGCTACAGCGCGACCGAACACGCCGGCCGACCCGCCGTGATGGCCCGGGCCGATGGCGCCAACAGCACGCTGAGCCTGCCCCTGAACCCGCCGCCCGGTGCCTTGCCCAAGCGCATCCGGTTTTCGTGGTTCGTGCCGGCGCTGAACCCGAAGTTCGACCTGGGCGAGAAGGGTGAAGACGACGCCGTGGTGCGCATGATCCTGAGCTTCGAGGGCGACCGCAGCACGCACTGGCGCGCGCGCGACCACCTGGTGTCCGAGCTGTCCAGCCTGATCGCGGGCAAGCCCTTGCCGTTCGCGTCGATCATGTACGTCTGGGACAGCCGCTACCCCGCGGGCACCGTGATCCCCAACCCCTACACCGACCGCATCCGCCAGATCGTGGTCGAGTCCGGGCCGGACCGGCTCAACCAGTGGGTGGACTTTGACCGCGACATCGAAGCCGATTTCCGTCGGGCGTTCGGCGAAGCCCCGGGCCCGCTGGTCGGTCTGGGCCTGATGAGCGACACCAACAACTCGGGCGATTCGGTCACCGCCTGGTACGGGCCGATGGACCTGACGCTGTCGACCGCGACACCCTAGGAGCCGGCGTCCGTCGGCCGGACCACGCCGCGGCGCGGGATCGGAGTCGAGAACACGATGGAGGTGCGGGTCTCGCCGTAGCCGTTGATGTCGCCGAGAAAGCGCTCCAGATCGGGCAGGTCCAAGGCCACGACCTGCAACACATACGAGTCCTCGCCGCTGACGTGGTGGCACTCCAGCACCCGCGCCGAAGCGCGCAGCTTGTCGATCAGCGCCTTCTTGCCCGGTTGCGGCACGTTGATGCCGACGATGGCGCGCACGCCGTAGCCCACCTTGGCAGGGTCGATGTCGGCGTGCACACCGCGCACCACGCCCGCCTCCTGCAGGCGCCGCAACCGCTCCAGCGTGGCCGGGACCGACAGCCCGACCGCCGCGGCCAGTTCCTTGAGCGAGGCACGGCCATCGGTCTGCAAGGCGGACAGCAACCGCCAGGCCTTGTCGTCCACTTCCATGATCTGCCCTCTGTTGCCGATGAAGCCTAAGAATTTATCGAAAAACAGTCATACGGCCTAATTTTCGTGATTCTCCCCATCAGATCACCGCTTTAGCATCGGGGCATGGATGCCACATCGCTCACCGTCTTCTTCAAGGCCGCCCTGATCGGCCTGCTCATCGCTGCGCCGGTCGGCCCCATCGGTCTGCTGACCATGCAGCGCACTCTGGAGCGCGGCCTGGCCGCCGGACTGGCCACCGGCATGGGTGCGGCCGTGGCCGACGCTTTGTACGGCGCGATCGGGGCGTTTGGCGTGAGCTGGCTGATCCATGCCCTGATCGAGGCCAGAACGCCGCTGGCGCTGGGCGGCGGCGCGATCTTGCTGGTGCTGGCCTGGCGCACCTGGCGCGCGCCCGTGACCGACGCGGTGGCTCCGGCGCGCGACGCGCGCAACCTGCTCGGGCTGGCGGCGGGCACCTTCCTGCTGACCCTGGCCAACCCGGCGACCATCGTGTCCTTCATCGCGGTGTTCGGCTCGCTCGGCGGCAGCCTGCAGACGGCGCCTTCGCCGTTGTGGATGGTGGCCGGTGTGCTGGCGGGATCGGCCGCCTGGTGGCTGCTGCTCACGGCGCTGATCGCGCACCAGCGCAGCCGCTTCACGCCGGCCTGGCGCGGCCGCATCAACCGCGGCTCGGCCGGGTTGCTGGCGGGGTTTGCGCTGTGGCAGTGGGCCTCGCTGGTGGCCCGGTAAAACGCGTCATGTCGCCGGAGCGCCACCCCGACGCATGAAACGGTGCAGCCCAGGGCACCGCCGGGCAAGCTTTGCCGGACGGCCAGTGCCGCCCCCTTGGGGGTAGCGCGCAGCGCTGCGGGGGTGTTTCGTTTCAGCCGCCCAGACCTGCGAACACGTTCTGCACATCTTCGTTGTCGTCCAGCGCGGCCAGGAAGGCTTCCACTTCTTCCAGCGCCTCGGCGCTCAGGCTGGCCGGGTCGATGGGGTTCTTGGGCTTGTAGCCCAGTTTGGTCGACAGCACGGTGAAGCCCTGTGCGGGCAGCGCGCGGCTCACGAGGTCGAGGTCCGTCGGGTCGGTGAGGAACACCGTGACGCCCTCCTCGTCAGCAGGTTCGAAGTCCTGCGCACCGGCTTCGATGGCCGCCAGCTCGGCATCCGCATCCTTCGCAGCAGCCTCGGCTTCGATGATGCCGACGTGGTCAAAGTCCCAGGACACCGAGCCGCTGGTGCCGAGCTGGCCCTTGCGGAACAGCACGCGCATGTCGGAGGCGGCGCGGTTCACGTTGTCGGTCAGGCACTCGACCATCACCGGCACGCGGTGCGGCGCGAAACCTTCATAGACCACATGCTCGTAGTTCACCGCCTCGCCCGTGAGGCCGGCGCCCTTCTTGATGGCGCGGTCCAGCGTGTCCTTGGGCATGGAGACCTTGCGCGCCTGCTCCACCACCAGACGCAGCCGGGCGTTGGCCGCCGGGTCGGCGCCGTTGCGCGCGGCGATCATGATGTCTTTGACCAGCTTGCCGAAGAGGCGGCCCTTGGCGTTGGCGGCCAGATCCTTGTGTTTTGCTTTCCACTGCGCGCCCATGGGGAGTTCCTTGTGTTGTGTGCTGACCGGGGTGCATGAGTTTAGTGGACGTGGTGCAACTCAGGCCTTGGCGCCGGCTGCTCGCTGCAACCACGCAGCGCCACCTGCAGCATGTCGACAAACGCACGCGTCTTGGCCGGCATGAGCTTGCGCCCCGGGTACACCGCCCAGGCGGTGCTGCTGGGCAGGCACCAGGCCGGCAACACACGCCGCAAAGCCCCCTCGCGCACACCAGCCTGCGCAAAGGCGTCGGGCAGGGCCGCGATGCCGGCACCGGCCCGGGCCAGGCGCATCAGCATCTCGGGCGAGTTCGCGCTCATGCGGCCCACGGGCACGCCGTCCCAGCGCTGCTCGCCTTGCAGCAGCGTCCAGCCTGCGGCCTCGCCGTTGCCGCGCATCAGGCGCACAGCGGTGTGGCGGGCCAGGTCATCCGGGCTGTGCGGGTCGCCGTGTTCGGCCAGGTAGTCGGGCGAGGCATACAGGCCTTGGGTGAACACCGCCAGCTTGCTGGCCACCAGCAGCGCGTCGTCGGCCAGGTCACCCATGCGCACGGCCACGTCAAAGCCCTCGCCCAGCAGGTCCACCCGCCGGGGCGAAAGGTCGAGCTCCAGCGAAATCGCGGGGTGCAGCGCCATGAACGCGGCCAGGCTGTCGGCCAGCAGCAGGTTGGCAAAGTCGCTCGGCATGGACACGCGCAGCCGCCCGCTCGGCGCGGCCTGGCGCTGCTCGCGCAGCAGGCTCACGGCCTCCACCTCGGCCACCACCTGGCGCGCGTGTTCCAGCAGCTGCAGGCCGAATTCGGTGAGGTTCTGGCGGCGCGTGGTGCGCAGCAGCAGGCGCTCGCCCATGCGCTGCTCCAGCGCGGCCAGCCGACGCGAGACGGTGGATTTGGGCAGGCCCAGGCGCTCGGCCGCGCGGCTGAAGCTGCCCAGCTCGGCCACGCGGGCAAAGATCAGCAGGTCGTTGGGGTCGATGCCCTGCGCTTCGTCTGATTGTTCCATCATGGCAACAATCATATCCATTTCAAGGGATTTTCAAGGTGATTGATGCGCCGTAAATTACACCCATCGAACCACCCTTTTCAAGGAAACCACCATGAACATCCTGCAGATCAACGCCAGTGCCCGCCGCGAAGGCGCCAACTCCACCAAGGTCGCCAACAGCGTGGTGGAGCGCCTGAAGGCCGCCCACCCCGCCGCCACGTTCACCCTGCGCGACCTGGCCGTGACCCCGCACCCGGTGCTGGACGAAGCCGCACTCGGCGCCCTGTTCACCCCGGCCGACCAGCGCACCCCTGAGCAGGCCGCCCGCGTGGCGCTGGACGACGCGCTGATCGCCGAAATCCAGGCACACGACACCATCGTGCTGGGCGTGCCCATGTACAACTTCGGCGTGCCCGTGCAGCTCAAGGCCTGGATCGACGCCATCGCCCGCGCCGGCACCACCTTCCGCTACACCGCGAGCGGCCCCGAAGGTCTGCTCAAGGGCAAGACCGTGTACGTGGCCCTGGCGCGCGGCGGCCTGTACCGCGACACCCCCAACGACTCGCAGGTGCCGTACCTCAAGGCCGTGCTGGGCTTCCTGGGCCTGACCGACGTGCGCTTCATTTACGCCGAAGGCCTGGCCATGGGTCCGGAGGCCGCCGCCAAGGGCTTTGCACAAGCTGAGGCCGATCTGCAAGCTGCACTGGTTTGATCTGACCACCCCCGCCGCGCTGCGCGCGACCCCCTCCAGGGGGTAACGCGAGCGGCCCGGCGGAGCCGGTTCCGCCGCGTTCTGGGTTGGGGCACGGCGCTTCGGAGATGCTCACCCCACCCCGTTTCACAAGGAGACTGCCATGACCACCACCCTCACCACCCCCAGCGTCCATCAACCACGCCGTGTCGAGCGGCTGATCGCGGGGCAGCCCACGTCCGACGGCGCGGGCGTGAAACTCACCCGCGTGCTCACGCAGGACCTGCAGCGCCGGCTCGACCCGTTCCTGATGCTCGATGCCTTCGGCAGCGACAACCCCGACGACTACATCGCCGGTTTCCCCGACCACCCGCACCGCGGCTTCGAGACCATCACCTACATGATCGCGGGCCGCATGCTGCACCGCGATAGCGCGGGTCACGAAGGCCTGCTGGAGAACGGCGGCGTGCAGTGGATGACGGCCGGCAAAGGCGTGATCCATTCCGAGATTCCGCAGCAGGAAGCGGGCGTGATGGAAGGCTTCCAGCTCTGGCTGAACCTGCCTGGGCGCGACAAGATGAACGCGCCCTGGTACCGCGATTTCAAGAACGCCGAGCTGCCCCAGTTCACCACGCCCGAGGGTGTGGCTGTGACCGTGATCGCGGGTGAAAGCCACGGTGTGGGGGGTGCCGTGACCCGCGACGCCACCGCGCCGGTGTACCTCGACCTGCACCTGCCCAGCGGCGCTTCGTTCGCGCAGGCCCTGCCCGCCGGGCACAACGCCTTCGTCTACGTGTACCGCGGCGAGGTCAAGATCGGTGGCCAGAACGTGCCGGTGCAGCGCATGGCCCTGCTCGCCAACGATGCGGGTGCCGACGGCGTGGTGATCGAAGCCTGCAGCGACGCCAAGGCCTTGCTCATCGCCGGCCGACCGCTGAAAGAACCGATCGCGCAGTACGGCCCGTTCGTGATGAATACGAAGGACGAGATCTACCAGGCGCTGAACGACTTCCGCGACGGGCGGCTGGGCGAAGAAAGCCAGCGGGCCTGAACGGCCCGATCGCCCTACCCCTGGGGCGCGACCGACGGGGTCTGTTCAGCCTGGCGCAACACGGCTTGCCAGAACACCTCGGCAGCCGCTCCATGGGCCCGCTTGTCTCGAAACAGGCGGATGTCCAGGGCGATGTCCCATTCAGATGAACCCACCTGGACCAGACGTCCCGTGGCCAGGTCATCGGCCACCAGCGTCATGGGCAGCCATGCGATGCCCCGTCCGCCCAGGGCCATCGTCCGGAGCACCGAAGCCAGGTGCGCAGTGAACGTGGTCTGCAGATTCAAGCGCGCCAACCGCTCCCCGCTGGCCTCGCGAAGAATCCGCCCCAGCCCCGACTCTTCGCTGTAGGCCAGCAGCGGCGCCCCGCGGGCGCCGTCCGGCTTCAGCGCATGGGCCACCTGCCCCTGGGCATCGACGCCCGACACGGGCACCAGGGTGTCGCCACCCACCACCAGCGACGGATAGCCGGCGGTCTCCAGCGGCCCACGGGTGCCCCGGTGCGCATGGCTCAGGATGAAGTGCACCTTGCTGTCCTGCAGCAGCGACTCGCAGCGGTGCATCACGTCGGACACCAGCTGCACGGGGCCCACCGCCAGCTGCGATTCGAGGCCACGCAACCAGCCCGGCATGAAGGTGAACGACAGCGCGTGCGTCGCCGCGAACTTCAGCGTGGACGCGTTGGCTTCGGCGATGGACTGCGCCTCGCCCGGCAGGCGCGCCACCTGCGCCAGCAGGCCCTGCGCCACACCCCTGAACCACTCACCCGCCTCGGTCAGGCGCGCCGGCTGTGAGCTGCGATCGAACAGTTCGACGCCCAGCCACTCCTCCAGCGCGCGAATGCGCCGGCTGAACGCGGGCTGCGTCATGTGCCGATCTTCGGCCGCGCGGGAGAAATTTCCGGTGGCCGCCAGAGCCCCGAAATCGTCCAGCCAGGAGAGGTTCATGGGCGGTGCTTTGAAAGCATTGAAGCAGAGAAAAACAGCATTGGTCAGCGCGCTCGGATTCCGAAATCATAGGCCCTCTTCTTTCTGGAGCCCCTCATGAAAATCGTTGAAATCAGAGAAAAAACCCTGCCCATCAGCTCGCCCATCCGCAATGCCTACATCGACTTCAGCAAGATGACGCTGAGCCTGGTGGCCGTGATCACCGACGTGATTCGCGACGGTAAACCGGTGGTCGGCTACGGCTTCAATTCCAACGGCCGCTACGGACAGGGCAAGCTCATGCGCGAGCGCTTCATCCCGCGCGTGATGGAGGCCCACCCCGATTCGTTGATCGACGACAGCGGCAAGAACCTCGATCCGCACAAGATCTGGGCCACCATGTTCACGAACGAAAAGCCGGGCGGTCACGGTGAGCGTTCGGTGGCCATCGGCACCATCGACATGGCGGTCTGGGACGCCGTGGCCAAAATCGAAGGCGTGCCCCTGTTCCAGCTGCTGGCCAACCGCTACGGCAACGGTCAGGCCAACCGCAAGATCTTCGTCTATGCCGCCGGTGGCTACTACTACCCGGGGCAGGACCACAAGAAGCTGCAGGACGAGATGCGCAGCTACATCGACCGTGGCTACACCGTGGTCAAGAAGAAGATCGGCGGCGCCTCGCTCGACGAAGACCTGCGCCGCATCGACTCGATCATGGAGGTGCTGCAGGACGGCCAGAAGCTGTGCGTGGACGCCAACGGCCGTTTCGATCTGGACACCGCGATCCAGTACGCCAAGGCCCTGTCGCAGTACGACCTGTTCTGGTACGAGGAGCCGGGCGACCCGCTCGACTACGAGCTGCAGGCGGCCCTGCGCAACTACTACAAGAACCCCATGGCCACCGGCGAAGACCTGTTCTCGATGCAGGACGCGCGCAACCTGATCCGCTACGGCGGCATGCGCCCGGACCGCGACTGGCTGCAGTTCGACTGCGCGCTGAGCTACGGTCTGGTCGAATACCTGCGCACGCTGGACATGCTCAAGGAACACGGCTGGTCGGCCAGCCGCTGCATCCCGCACGGGGGACACCAGATGTCGCTGAACATCGCGGCCGGTCTGGGCCTGGGCGGCAACGAAAGCTACCCCGACCTGTTCCAGCCCTTCGGCGGCTTCCCGGACGGCGTGAAGGTCGAGGGCGGCTACGTCACCCTGCCCGACCAACTGCCCGGCATCGGCTTTGAAGGCAAGGCCGATCTGTTCAAGGAAATGCAGGCGCTGTCTGCTTGAGCACCCTCACCACAACAGGAGACAAACCATGAAGATTCAGCAACTCTGTACCATCGCCGCGCTCGCGACCCTGTCCACCGCCGCCCTGGCCGAGTTCCCCGAAAAACCGGTGGTGCTGGTCGTGCCCTTCGCCGCTGGCGGCCCCAGCGACAAGATCGCCCGGGACCTGGCCGAGGCGATGCGCAAGACCCTGCCGCAACCCGTGATCGTGGAAAACGCGGCGGGCGCCGGTGGCACCATCGGCGTGGCCAAGGTGGCCCGCGCCAACGCCGACGGCCACACCTTGCTGGTTCACCACATTGGCATGGCGACCGCACCCGCGCTCTACCGCAAGCTCAGCTACAAGATGCCTGAAGACTTCGAGTACCTGGGCCTGATCAACGAGTCGCCATCCACGGTGATCACGCGACCGAACATGGAGGCCAGAAACTTCGGCGAGTTGCGCCAGTGGATTGCGGCGAACCCGGGCAAGGTGAACCTGGCCCACGCGGGCCTGGGATCGGCCTCGCACCTGTGCGGGTTGATGCTGCAGAGCGCGCTCAAGGCGGACATGACCACCATCGCCTACAAGGGCACGGCGCCCGCCATGACCGACCTGCTGGGCGGGCAGGTGGACATCATGTGCGACCAGGCCACCAACGCGGTGCCGCAGATCGAAGCCGGCAAGGTGAAGCTGTATGCCGTCACCAGCGCACAGCGTTCGAAACAGGCGGCCATCGCCAGCGCGCCCACGCTGAACGAAGCGGGCCTGCCCGGTTTCAACGTCTCGATCTGGCACGGCCTCTACGCGCCCAAGGGCACGCCCGCTGCGGTGCTGGGCAAACTCAATGGCGCGCTGCGAGCGGCCCTGAAAGACCCGGACTTCGTCAAGAAGCAGGAGGCGCTGGGGGTGTCGGTGGTCAGCGACAACCGCCTTGAAGCGGCCGGTCACAAAAAGTTCGTCGAAGACGAAATGAACCGCTGGTCGGTCGTCATCAAGGCCGCCGGTCAGTACGCCGACTGAAGCCCTGTTCCTGAAACCCGTTCGCGACGACGCCCCCTGGCCCTGAACGAAAGGGGGCCTCGGGCACGGCCCGCCCCTACGCCGAGCCGCCGCCCGGCCGTTGCGCGAACGACTGCGCCACGAAGTCCACGAACGCGCGCACCCGCGCTGCCAGTTGGTGGCGCTGCGGGTAGACGGCGTAGATGTCGGCGTCGGGCGTGAAGCACTGGGGCAGCACCTGCACCAGCCGACCGCTGTCCAGGTGGCGCAGGATGTCCCACTCTGCGCGCATGAGGATGCCGTGGCCGTCGAGCGCCCAGTTCACCGCGATCTCGCCGTCGTTGGTGGTGAGGTTGCCGCGGGTCTTGATGGCCTCTGTGACCGCGCTCTTGCCGCGCCCGCTGGTCAGGCGCCACAGACCATAGGCCTCTTCGCCCTGGCGGATGCCGATGCAGTTGTGCTTCATGAGGTCGTTCGGCACCTTGGGCGTGCCGTGTTTCTTCAGGTAGGCCGGTGAGGCGCAGAGCAGGCGACGGTTGGGCGCGATGTGGCGCGCGATCACGCGCGCGTCGGGCGGTGCGCCGAAGCGCATGCAGACATCGAAGGCGTCGTCGGTGAGCGCGGGCGGGTTCACCGAGAGCTGCAACTGCACCTCCACCTGCGGGTATTGGCGCACGAAGCGCGAGATCAGCGGTGCCAAGTGGCTGCGACCAAAGCCCAGCGTGGCGTTCACGCGCAGCAGGCCCTTGGGCGTGGCCTTGGACACGCCCAGCAACTCCTGCATGCCGTCGATCTCGCCGAGGATGCGGCGCGCGTGCTCGAGGTAGAGCTCACCCTCGGGCGTCATGCCCATGCGCCGCGTGGTGCGGTTCACCAGTGAAACGCCCAGGCGCGCCTCCATCTGCGCCAGGTGCTTGCTCACCGCAGGTGTGGTGATGCCGAGTTCGCGCGCCGCCGCGCTCAGGCTGCCGGCGCTGGCCAGTATCGAAAAGAAGCCCAGGTCGGCGGGCTGGATGGGGTGGTTCATGGGCGCTCCACTGTTGAATTCAGGTGAACAATGGATTCACTATAGCGATGAATACACACCCCAACCCGCCCCTACAGTCACGGCATCGATTCACCCCGCACGGAGACAAACCATGAAGACCTACGCCATCGCCACCATTCCCGGAGACGGCATCGGCAAAGAAGTTGTGC
The DNA here is from genome assembly GCF_013387465.1 of Hydrogenophaga aromaticivorans. Lineage (GTDB taxonomy): Bacteria > Pseudomonadota > Gammaproteobacteria > Burkholderiales > Burkholderiaceae_C > Hydrogenophaga > Hydrogenophaga aromaticivorans. Next base: position 88,289 of record NZ_VYGV01000027.1, read on the forward strand.
CTGCAGGTCGGCAGGTTCTGGAGGCCATCGCAGACTCCAGCAGCGGCTTCCGCTTCGCGTTCGAGAACTTCGACTGGGGCGGCGACTACTACCGCCAGCACGGCGTGATGATGCCGGCCGACGGCCTGGATTCGTTGCGCCACAAGGACGCGATCCTGTTCGGTTCCGCCGGCGACCCGGACATCCCCGACCACATCACGCTCTGGGGTCTGCGCCTGAAGATCTGCCAGGGCTTCGACCAGTACGCCAACGTGCGACCGACGCGCATCCTGCCCGGCATCGACGCGCCGCTCAAGCGCTGCAAGCCCGAAGACCTGAACTGGGTCATCGTGCGCGAGAACTCCGAAGGCGAATACTCCGGCGTGGGCGGCCGCGTGCACCAGGGCCACCCGATCGAAGCCGCGACCGACGTGACCATGATGACCCGCGCCGGCGTGGAGCGCGTGATGCGCTTCGCCTTCAAGCTGGCGCAATCGCGTCCCCGCAAGCTGCTGACCGTGATCACCAAGAGCAACGCCCAGCGCCACGCGATGGTGATGTGGGACGAGATCGCGCTGCAGATCTCCAAAGAGTTCCCCGACGTGACCTGGGACAAGGAAATCGTGGACGCGGCGACCGCCCGCATGGTGAACCGCCCGGCCACGCTGGACACCCTCGTCGCGACCAACCTGCACGCCGACATCCTCTCTGACCTGGCCGCCGCGCTGGCCGGCAGCCTGGGCATCGCACCCACCGGCAACATCGACCCCGAGCGCCGCTACCCCAGCATGTTCGAGCCCATCCACGGCTCGGCCTTCGACATCATGGGCAAGGGCCTGGCCAACCCGGTGGGCACCTTCTGGAGCTGCGTGATGCTGCTCGAACACCTGGGCGAATTCGACGCCGCGCAGCGCCTGATGGGCGCCATCGAACAGGTCACCGCCAACCCCACGCTACACACCGGCGACCTCGGCGGCAAGGCCACCACGGCCCAGGTCACGCAGGCCGTGTGCAACTTGCTGGGCACGGCCGAGCAGCGCCTGGCCGCCTGAACACCCGATTTTTCTCTCGGCCCACGGGCCCGTTTCACAGAGCGCGGACAGCGCCCCTTTTTGGAGACAGACATGACAACGAAGCACACCCTCACCCGCCGCCACGTGGTTCAAACCCTGGCGCTGACCCTGGCTGTATCCGGCGGCAGCGCCATGGCCCAGACCTGGCCCAGCAAGCCGATCAGCCTGGTCGTGCCATTTGCCGCTGGCGGAACCACCGACGTGCTGGCCCGGGCCCTGGCCGACAAACTCACGCAGAGCCTGGGACAGCCGGTCATCGTGGAAAGCAAGCCAGGTGCCGGCGCCACCATCGGCGCCGACTACGTGGCGAAGGCCAAGCCCGACGGCCACACCCTGCTGATGGGCGCGGTGCACCACACCATCGCCTCCAGCGTCTACAAGAAGCTGCCCTACAACTTCTCCAAAGACCTGACCCCCATCACCACCGTGGCCCTGGTGCCCAACGTGCTCGTCGTGAACGCCAGCACGCCCGTCAAGAACGTGGCCGAACTGGTGGCCATGATCAAGCCGGCCGCTGGCAAGTTTTCCTATGGCTCCAACGGCAACGGCACGGCGCAGCACCTCATCGGCACGCAGTTCCAGAACCTCACCGGCACCGATGTGATCCACATCCCCTACAAAGGCAGCGGCCCCCTGTCCACGGACCTGCTGGGCGGCCAGATCCTGATGAGCTTCGACACCATCACCCCGGTGCTGCCGCACATCAAGGCGGGCAAGCTGCGCCCGCTGGCCGTGACCACTTCCAAGCGCTCGGCAGCCCTGCCCGATGTGCCCACGCTGGAGGAGGCCGGCCTCAAGGGTTTCAACATCGGCACCTGGTTCGGCGTGCTGGCTCCGGCGGCCACGCCCAAGGACATCGTGGATCGGCTGAACACCGAGATGGTCAAGGTGATCCAGTCGCCCGAGTTCAAGGCCCGCATGGCAGACATCGGCGCCGAACCCATTGGCAACACCAGCGCCCAGATGGCGCAGCAGATCGCCAGCGAGACCGAGAAGTTCGGCAAGCTGGTCAAGGAAGCCAAGGTCGTGATCGATTGACCCCAGAGGCACCGGCCCCAAACCGGTGACGAAAAAAGCCCCCGGCTGCCAGTGCACCCTGGGGCCTTTTCATGTTGGCGCCCGAAACCTGAGCGCGTTCGGAGGGTGTCAGGGCAACGGGCCCCTGCCCTGCCTCAGCAAAGTCCCGCCAGACGCCGGTCCAGCTGGAAGCAGGCCGCGAACACCTGCCGGTCTGGTACGTCTGCCGACGCCAGCTCCGCGAGCAGCAGCCCGTCCACCGCCGCCCGGGCCGCGGCTTCGTGCAGGGCCTCGATCACCAGCACGCCGTCGAACGCACCTTCCACGCTGCGGCGCATCGACTTTTCGCGCGTGGGCACGCCGGTGGCCGCAGCGTCCACCCGCATCAGCCAGACCTGCGCCACCGCGTCCAGCTTGGCGATCCGCTCCACCAGTGCCCTTTGCGCGCCCTCGTCCAACAAGCCCGCGGTTTCCAGGTCCAGGCGCAGCGGCAGCGCCATCGCACCGCAACCCAGGCCCGCGCGCGCCACCACCGGCCCGCCACCGCGCGCGAAGTTCTGCAGGATGGGCATGACGCGCTGCGACCAGGGTGTGGGCGCGTTCAGGCGCGCCAGATACGAAGGCCCGGCCAGCGCGGCCGCTTCCTGCAACTCGTAGGTGATGAAGAAGCGCCGTTTGCCGGCGACCTCGCTGCGGAACACGCGACCCGAGAGAAAACCGTCCACGCCCACGCGCTCCAGCACATGTTCGCGCGTGAGCCAATGCAGGTAGTCGGTTTCCAGTTCCGGCTCGATGTCGCTCCAGATGGCCAGCTGGGCCAGTCCGCGTGTGGGCATGTCGTCTCCTGATCGGGTTGTTGTTCTACGAGCGCTGCCGGGAGATGAGCCCCCGCTCGCGCTCAGTTCATCAGCGATTTCAGCCGCATCTGGTTCGGCAGCGGCACCGAGCGGCGCAGCACGTCTTCGGCCAGCCAGAGTGCCGAGCGGCGGCCGCGTTCGGCCACCATGGGCAGCGGCATCTGCTGGTAGTCGTCGTTGAAGACCTCGAAGCTGTAGTCGCCCGCGTAGCCCAGTCGGTCGAGCTTGAGCACGAGGTCCACGAGCTGTTCGCTGTGCACACCTTCGCCGGGAAAGACGCGGAAGGTGCGCGCGGTGCTCATGCGCTCCTCAAAGGTCTTGGTCTCCCGCCACATGAAGTCGGCCAGCTGCACCAGGAAGATCTTGCTCGGATCGAGGTAGTCGATCTCTTCCAGGGAGGTCTTGGCGGCGAAGATGTGGAACGAGTCCAGTCCCAGGCCCAGGTTGGGACAGTCGGCCCGGCAGACCACGTCCCAGGCGGTGGTGAACTCGTTGATGGTGCGGCCCCACGAGAGCCCTTCGTAAGCGATCTTGATACCCAGCGGCAATGCCAGCATGGCGAGCTTGCGCAGGTCGCGCGCGAGGTGGTCGAGGTCCTGGCTGGCGTGGGTCGAGGTGGACGAACACGCGAGCAGCACCTTGCAGTCGAGCGCGGCGCACATCTCCAGCATGGCCTTGGCGATGTCGACCTTGTAGTGGTGCAGGTGGCCGCTGAGGCCTTCGAAGTCGCGCAGCACCTGGAAACCGGTGCCGCGCAGGCCGCTGGCCTTCACGGCCGCCACCGCGGCTTCGATGCCACCGGGGTGGCCGTTGATGTCGTTGGCCTTGAGCATGACCTGCGAGAAGCCCGCGGCCTTCATGGCGGCGAGCTTGGCTTCCAGCGGGCCGGCCAGGGTGATGGTGTCCATGCCGAAGCCCTGGATGGCCTCGATGATGGCGGCTTGGGTGGGCTTCATGGTTTCAGGCCCCCACAGGCAGGTCGCTGTGCACCAGCTCGAACACCACCGAACCGAGGTAGGTCTTGGTGATGGCGCCACGCGGCTCGGTGTGCGCCGCCGGGGTCTCGACAAACTCCACGCCGAGGGCGCGCAGCGCCTTGACGGCGGCGAGCACGTCGGGCACGCCCAGGCCGATGCGCTGGAGCTTTTCGTCCGCGTCGTGCACGTTGAGTTCGGGCTCGACCAGCTGCAGCATGAAGCGTTTGCCCGGGTCCATGGCGGCGGTGCGCAGCAGCGTGCCCTTGGGCATGATGCCGAAGCGCTGTTCGTCGGGGATGAGTTCGGTGCCGAAGAGTTCGTTGTAGAACGCGATCCAGTCGTTGCTGCGTTCGGGGCCGATGTACTGCACGATGCCGAAGAAGTGGATGCCGGCGGTGGCGGGCGGACGCTGGTCCACGGTGGGGATCGGCACGAAGTCCACGTCGTAGATCGAGAACTCCTTGTAGCGGTCCACGAAGTAGATGCGGCTGCCACCCGCGCCGTGGATGGCGGGGATGTTGAGCTCCATCACCTCGGCGTGGGTCTGCACCGCCCAGGCACCGCGTTCGAGCACGTAGTGGTAGGCGGCCCGGGCGTCGCGCACGCGAAGTGCCATGGCCGAAATCGAGGGCGCATCGCTGCCGTGGCTGGCGCCCAGGGCGTCGGAGGGGTGGGCGTTCACGACGATGTTGAGTTCGCCCTGGCGGTACAGCAGCACCTCGCGCGAGCGGTGGCGCGCCACGGGGCGAAAGCCCATCATCTCCAGCACCTGGCCCAGCGCCTGCGGCTTGGTGGTGGCGTATTCGATGAACTCGATACCGTCCAGGCCCAGCGGGTTGGCGGCGTCGCTGAACGAAGCCTGGAGCGGCTCGCGGCCGTCGGGGGTGTTGAGCAGCAGGTCACTCATGAAAATGTCTCCGGATGAGAAAGGCGCTGGCGATGGGGCACGGCCGTGCACACGCAAAACGGCTCATTCTGCGCCCGGCCACTGTAGGGGCAGGCTGGGGGATTTCCTTGGTTCTCGGCCGCACGATGGTTCGATAATCGAACATACCCGAGCGATGACCGAACGATGCAAGGGTTTTCCCTGAATCCCTCAAACACCCACCCCACCGTGAACGACCCCCTTGCCGGCCACACCCCCGTTCTCGAAAAACGCGACTGGATCGCCGGCCTGGAAAAAGGCCTCTCGATCATCGAGGCGTTTGACGACCAGTTCCCGCGGCTCACCGCCAGCCAGGCCGGCGCGCGCTGCGGCCTCACGCGCACCGCCGCGCGGCGCTACCTGCTGACGCTGGCCCACCTGGGCTATGTGGGCACCGACGGCAAGCTGTTCTGGCTCACGCCGCGCATCCTGCGCCTGGGCCACGCCTACCTGGAATCGGCGCGGCTGCCGAGGCTGGTGCAGCCCTTTCTGCAGCGCATCGCGGGTGGCACGCAGGAGGTGGCCTACCTCGGCGTGCTCGACGGAGGCGACACCGTGTACATCGCCCGCAGTGGCGCCCACCGTCACATGAACACCGGCTACATGCTGGGTTCGCGCGTGCAGGCGCAGGTGACGGCCGCGGGCTCGGCCATCCTTGCGGCCATGGGGGAAACCGCGTCCGACGCCTGGATCGCACAGCACACGCTGCGCACCTACACGCCCTACACCATCTCCAGCCCCGAACAACTGCGCAGCGAACTGGCGCGGGTGCGGCGCCAGGGCTGGGCGCTGTCCGAGCAGCAGATGGAGCTGAACTACCGCGGCATCGCCGTGCCCCTGCTGGACCGCAACAACGATGTGCACGGCGCCATCAGCATCACGATGCCGATCAACCAGGAGGTGGCCGAAGACGCCGTGAAGCGCGTGCTGCCGGTGCTGCAGGACGCGGCGCGGGTGATGCGCCCGCTGATTTAGGCCCGACCTAGACCCGGTGCTCCAACGCCCGCAGCCGCAACGCGCAACCCGTGGCCACCAGCGCACAGGCCGCCGAGAGCCAGAACACGCTGGCCAGGCCGAAGGCTGAACTGAGCAACCCGCCACCCAGTCCGCCCATGACCCCGGGCAAGCCGTAGCCGATCACGGTGTAAAGCGCCTGGCCGCGCCCGCGCAGACGGCCCGGGAAATGGTGCGAGAGCAGCGCGATGCAGACCGTGTGGTGCGCGGCGAAGGTGATGGCGTGCAACGCCTGCGCCAGCAACAACAGCGGCCACACCAGCGGCAGGCCGGCGGTGAGCCCCATGCGCAGGGCCATCAGCACCGCGGCCAGCGCCAGCCAGCCGGTGAGCGAGATCAGCGGCAGCCAGCGCCCTTGCGTGAAGAACCAGCCGATCTCGATCACCACCGACACCGCCCACAAGAGTCCGATCACGGTCTTGCTGTAACCCAGCGAGTCCAGGTAGAGCGAGAAAAAGACATAGATGAAGATGTGCGCGAGCACATGGAAGAACACGGCCGCAAAGAACCAGCGCACCGGCGGCTGGCGCAGCACGGGCCACATGTCGGGGTGATCGGCCTCAAAGTGCGCGGCTTCCTTGAAGTCGGGCAGCAACCAGACACTCGCGGTCACCGCGGCGAGCGTGCCCAGGGTCCAGGCGGGGAAGTGGCCCATGCCGAAACGCTCGAACCACCAGCCCGCCACCACCACCGTGAGCAGAAAACCCAGCGAACCCCAGAGCCGCACGCGGCCGTAGCGCCGGGCGTCGAACGCGCCGCCCTGGCTCACCAGGTGCGCCAGCGCGGCTTCGCTCATCGGCATCATGGCGCTGGTGTGGGTGAACATGAACAGCAGCACGGTGAACAGCGCCACGCCGCCGAGCGGAAACCACAGCCCGATGGAGAGCAGCAGCGCCACCGTGGCGCCGTAGCGCAGCAGCTTCACGCGCTCGCCGGTGCGGTCGCTCAGCGTGCCCCAGGCGTAGGGCGCAAACAGGCGCGTGGCCGACTGCACCGAGGTCAGCACACTGATGGCGATCAGGCCGAAGCCCAGCTCTTTCAGCCAGAGCGGCAGGTAGGGATTGAAGAAGCCGATGTGCGCGAAATAGCTCGCGGACAGGGCTGCAAAAGGAAGAAGCTGTTTTCTTTCAGCCACGCGAGGCCGCAGCGATGTCCGGCGTGTCCACATGCACGTCGCCACACTGCGCACGGTGCCGCAGCGCGTGGTCCATCACCACCAGCGCGAGCAGCGCTTCCATGATGGGCGCGGCGCGGATGCCGACGCAGGGGTCGTGGCGGCCTTTGGTGATGACTTCGGTGGGTGCGCCCGACACGTCTATCGAATCGCGCGGGATCAGGATCGAGCTGGTGGGCTTGATGGCGATCGACACGTCCAGGTCCTGCCCGGTGCTGATGCCGCCGAGCGTGCCACCGGCCTTGTTGCCCACAAAGCCTCCGGGTGTGAGCGAGTCGCCGTGCGTGCTGCCCCGGTCGGTCACGCTGGCGAAACCGGCGCCGATCTCCACGCCCTTGACGGCGTTCAGGCCCATCATGGCGTAGGCGATGTCGGCATCCAGCTTGTCGTACAGCGGCTGGCCCAGTCCCACCGGCATGTTCTGCGCCACCACGCGCAGGCGCGCGCCGCAGGAGTCGCCGCTCTTGCGCAGTTCGTTCATGAAGGTTTCGATGGCCGACACGTCGGCCACCGGCGCGAAGAAGGGGTTGTTGGGCACGTGGTCCCAACTCTCGAAACCCACCGCCACGTCGCCCACCTGCGTCATGCAGGCGTGGAACGTGGTGCCAAACTTTTCTTTCAGCCACTTCTTGGCCACGGCACCGGCCGCCACGGTGGGCGCGGTCAGGCGGGCCGAACTGCGGCCGCCACCGCGCGGGTCGCGGATGCCGAATTTCTGCCAGTAGGTGTAGTCGGCATGACCGGGGCGGAAGGTCTGCAGGATGTTGCCGTAGTCCTTGCTGCGCTGGTCGGTGTTGCGGATCAGCAGGGCGATCGGCGTGCCGGTGGTCTTGCCCTCGTACACGCCGCTGAGGATTTCCACCGCGTCGGGCTCGTTGCGCTGGGTGACGAATTTCGACGTGCCGGGGCGGCGGCGGTCCAGATCGGTCTGGATATCCGCCTCGGACAAGGCCATGCCGGGCGGGCAACCGTCGATCACGCAGCCAATGGCCGGGCCGTGGGATTCACCGAAGTTGGTGACGCAAAACAGGGTGCCGAAGGTGTTGCCGCTCATAGTGGACGGATTATCCCAGAGGGCCGCGCGGGTGCCGGGATGGTGCTGCGGCGCCCAGCTTGGTGCGCCCGCCAACGGCTTTCGGTGCACCCTGGTACCCATCAAAGCCAAAAGGCCAATGGAACGCTTCATGCTTTGTGCTGCATTGCAACAATCCGCTTGCATTCCACCGACAGGAGCGCCCCATGCTGGACCGAACCACCACCCTGTTCTCCCACGTCAAACCCGGTGAAACCGAGTTCATTCGCGGCGGTTTGCGCGACTTTTTCCTTTACCGCGACCTGGGCATCGCCGCCGCCACGCACGGCAAGGTGGTCGCGCACCTGGTGAAAGCCAACCTGCCGCCCGACGGCGGCACGGGCTGGCACATCCACGAGGCCGATTTCCAGATCGTGATCATGACCAAGGGCTGGGCCAAGTTCATGTACGAAGACCAGGTGACCCTGGTGGAAGCCGGCGACGTGGTGCACCAGCGCCCGGGCATCCGCCACTACCTGTTCGACTACTCCCCCGACATGGAGTACCTGGAGATCGTCTCGCCGGCGGATTTCAAGTCGGTGCCGGTCGACCCGGTGTGCGAGATCCCGGCGCCGACGCAATGGACCGAACCCTGAAGCGATGAGCGAGGAATCTCCGGCGCGAAAGGCCTTCACCCAGAACGCCGCGGAACCGGCTTCGCCGGGCCGCCAGCGTTGCCCCCTTGAGGGGGTGACGCGCCCATAGGCGCGGCGCGGGGGTGACTCAGAACTCCGCGTCGAGCTCGTCGATTTCGTCGGGCTCTTCTTCGGCTGCCTTGACCCATTCCTTCATGGCGGGGATATCCATGATGGTGTCGCAATAAGCGACACAGGCCGGATCGAGCGCCACCTCGTAGGTGATGAAGCGCGTGACCACCGGCGCGAACATCGCGTCGGCGATGCAGGGTTTGGCGCCGAACAGGAACGGGCCGCCGTATTTTTCCAGGCATTCCTGCCAGATGATCTCGATGCGGTCGATGTCGGTCTGTGCACGCGACCAGAGCTTGAAGCCCGGGAAATGCGCCTTGATGTTCATGGGCAGCGACGAGCGCATGGCACTGAAGCCCGAATGCATCTCGCCGCAGATAGCGCGGCAGTGCGCGCGGGCCGCGCGGTCGGCCGGCAGCAGCCCCGCCTTGGGCTTGATCTCGTTGAGGTATTCGCCGATGGCGAGCGTGTCCCACACGTGCACGCCGTCGTGGTCCAGCGAGGGCACACGCATCGAGGCCGAGAGCAGCAGCATCTCGGCTTTCATGGCCGGGTCGTCGGGCGAGATGATGTGCTCGGTGAACTCCAGCTTGGCCAGCTTCGCCATCAGCCAGCCGCGCAAGGCCCAGGCGCCGTAATTCTTGCTGCTGATCGTGAGAACCGCTTTGGCCATGGAATGCTCCTCGTGAGTGCCAGGGTTGCAGCAATCCCTGTGCCACCTTTGTGCATCGCGGGCGCACCAGCAGGGTGCAGCGGTTCTGGCCCGTTCCTTGCCTGCACACAGCCCATCCAACAGGAAAGAACCTCATGCTGTATCAGGCCTACCAACTCCAGTCCGACCTGGTGTCGCCGCTGCGTCTGGCTGCCCAGCATCTGAGCGCATCGCTCTGGATCCAAAAGACCGAGCGCACGGTGGTGCGCAAGGTGGCCGCCGCCTGCGATGTGCTGTCGCGCCTGCGGCTCACGCATTCGCGCCCGCCGTACAACATCCATTCGGTGACGGTGGGCGAAACCGAGATCCCGGTGGTTGAAGAGACCGTGCTCACCCTGCCCTTCGGCACCCTGCTGCGCTTTCGCAAGGACGACCCCAGCCTGCCGGAACAACCCAGAGTCCTGCTCGCCGCGCCGCTCTCGGGCCACTTCGCCACGCTGCTGCGCGAAACCGCGCGCACCCTGCTGCAGGACCACGACGTCTACATCACCGACTGGCACAACGCGCGCGACGTCTCGCTGCTGCACGGCGGCTTCAGCCTGGACGACTACATCAGCTACCTGATCCGCTTCACCGAAGCCGTGGGCGAAGGCAGCCACATGATCGCCGTGTGCCAGCCCTGCGTGGCCGCGCTGGCCGCCACGGCCGTCATGGCCGAAGACGACAACCCGGCCCAGCCGCGCAGCCTCACGCTGATGGCCGGTCCGGTGGACTGCCGCGTCAACCCGACCGAGGTCAACAAGCTGGCCACCAGCCAACCGATCACCTGGTTCGAGAAGAACCTGATCAGCCACGTGCCGCTGCCGCACGCTGGCTTCATGCGCCGCGTGTACCCCGGTTTCGTGCAGCTCTCGGCCTTCATCAGCATGAACCCGGAGCGCCACAAGCAGTCGTTCCGCAACATCTACGACCATCTGCAAGAAGGCCGCGTTGAAGAAGCCCAGGTGATACAGGACTTCTACGAGGAATACCTCGCGGTGAACGACCTGCCGGCCGAGTTCTACCTGGAGACGGTGGAAAAGGTGTTCCAGACCTACGACCTGCCGCGCGGCGTGCTGACCTACCAGGGTCGCACCGTGAACCCGGCCGCGATCCGCCGCACCGCGCTGATGACGGTCGAGGGTGAGCGCGACGACATCTGCTCGGTGGGCCAGACGGTCGCCGCGCAGGACCTGTGCCCGAACGTGCGCCCTTACCTGAAAACCCACCACATCCAGACCGGCGTGGGCCACTACGGTGTCTTCAGCGGTCGCCGGTGGAACCAGCAGATTTACCCGCGGGTGCGCGACCACATCCACGCCAGCCAGGGATAAAACCCCTCAGTGCCTGAACGCAAAACGCCCCGGCATGCGGGGCGTTTTGCTTGGAGAGGAACTGGTGCTCAAGGGAAGTTCGGTTCGGTCTTGCCGGTTTCGTCTTCCGGCCAGTCGCGGATGTAGGCCTTGAGCATCTTGTTCTCGAAGTTCTGGCTGTCGACAACGGCCTTGGCGACGTCGTAGAAGCTGATCACGCCCATGAGCATCTTGTTGTCCATCACCGGCATGTAGCGGGTGTGGCGCTCCAGCATGAGCGGGCGCACTTCGTCGAGTTCGGTCTCGGGGGTACAGCTCATGGGGTGGTCGTCCATCACGGCGCGCACCGCGCGGGTCCCGAGCACGCCATTGTTCTTGGCCAGCGTGTGGATCACTTCCCGGAAGGTCAACATGCCCACCAGCTCGCCGTGTTCCATGACGGCCAGCGATCCGATGTCGAACTGGGCCATGGTGGCCGCCGACTGGATCAGCGTGTCGTCGGGGTGGCAGGTGTAGAGGGTTCCGCCCTTGACGCGCAGGATGTCACTGACTTTCATCGCCGTTCTCCTCGGAGTGTTTGGTGTCGCCAGCCGGTCTGGCATGCATGGGAATATAGCCCACAATAAACCCGAAAACCACCGCATTCAACCCGATGCGGACGCATTCGAACCCCACAGGAGACAGACCCCATGCCCGGCTATTCCGACCCCGGCTTTGACACGCTGGCGCTGCACGCCGGCGCCACGCCCGACGCCACCGGCGCGCGCGCGGTGCCGATCCACCTCACCACCTCGTTCGTCTTCGAGTCCAGCGACCACGCGGCCGCCCTGTTCAACCTGGAGCGCGCCGGCCACGTCTACAGCCGCATCAGCAACCCGACCAACGCGGTGTTCGAACAGCGCATGGCCGCGCTCGAAGGCGGCATCGGCGCCATCTCGGTCGCCAGCGGCCAGGCCGCGCTGCACCTGAGCATCGCCACCCTCATGGGCGCGGGTTCACACATCGTCGCCAGCACGGCGCTCTACGGCGGCAGCCAGAACCTGCTGCACTACACGCTGCGCCGCTTCGGCATTGAAACGACCTTCGTGAAGCCCGGCGACATCGACGGCTGGAAAGCGGCCGTGCGGCCCAACACCCGGTTGCTGTTCGGCGAAACCGTGGGCAACCCGGGCCTGGACGTGCTGGACATGCCGACCGTGGCGCAGATCGCGCACGAAGCGAAAGTGCCGCTGCTGGTGGACAGCACGCTGACCACGCCCTACCTCATCAAACCCTTCGAACACGGCGCCGACCTCATCTACCACTCGGCCACCAAGTTCCTCAGCGGCCATGGCACCGTGATCGGTGGCGTGGTGGTGGACGGCGGCAGCTTCGACTGGGACGCCAGCGGGCTGTTTCCTGAGCTGACCGAGCCTTACGACGGCTTCCACGGCATGACCTTCAGCGAAGAAAGCACCGTGGGCGCTTTCCTGCTGCGCGCGCGCCGCGAGGGTCTGCGCGATTTCGGCGCCTGCCTCTCGCCGCACAGCGCCTGGCTGATCCTGCAGGGGCTGGAGACCTTGTCGCTGCGCATGGAGCGCCACATGAGCAACACCGAGCAGGTCGTGAGCTTCCTGGCCAGCCACCCGCTGGTGGGCCGGGTGGGCCACCCGCTGCTGGAAACGCACCCCAGCCACGCGCTGGCGCAGAAGCTGCTGAAGCACGGGGCGAAAGGCGCGGGCGCGGTGTTCAGCTTCGACATCAAAGGCTCGCGCGAACAGGGCAAGGCTTTCATCGAAGCGCTCAAGATCTTCAGCCACCTGGCCAACGTGGGCGACTGCCGCTCGCTGGTGATCCACCCGGCCAGCACCACGCACTTCCGCATGAGCGACGAGGCGCTGGCCGGCGCCGGCATCGGCCCGGGAACCATCCGTCTGTCCATCGGGCTCGAAGACCCGGACGACCTGATCGACGACCTCAAGCGCGCGCTCAAGGCCGCCGAGAAAGCGGGGGTCTGAACATGTACCTCACCGTCAACGGCGCCAGCACCTACTGCTACACCGGCGGCAAAGCCTTCGATGCCGCCAAACCCACCGTGGTCTTCATCCACGGCGTGCTCAACGACCACAGCGTGTGGATCCTGCAGACACGCTACCTCGCCAACCACGGCTTCAACGTGCTGGCGGTGGACCTGCCCGGCCATTGCAAGAGTGGCGGCGAAGCGCCGTCTTCCGTCGAAGAAGCCGCGGACTTCATCGCCGCCCTGCTCGACGCGGCGGGTGTGCCGTCCGCCGCGCTGGTCGGCCACAGCTGGGGCTCGCTGATCGCGCTCGAAGCCGCGTCCCGGCTGAAAGACCGCGTGAGCCACCTGGTGCTGGTGGGCACAGCCTACCCCATGAAGGTGTCGCCCGCGCTGATCGAGGCTTCGCTGAACGAGCCTATGAAAGCGCTGACCATGGTCAACGTGTTCTCGCGCTCCACCCTCGCCGCGCCGCCCTCGGCGCTCGGCCCGGGGACCTGGGTCTACGGCGCCAGCATGGCGCTGGGCAAACGCGTGCTGGCCAGCAACCCGAAGGTGAATGTGTTCCACCGCGGCTTCGTGGCCTGCGACCGGTATGCGGGCGGCGAGGCGGCCATGGCCGCGCTCACCTGCCCGGTGCTGTTCCTGCTGGGTGGGGTGGACCAGATGACCCAGCCCAAGGCGGCGCAAGGACTGATCAAGGCCGCCCAGGCCGCAGGCAAAGCCGTGCAGGTCGTGACCCTGCCGGTCGGCCATCACCAGATGACCGAGACGCCGGACCTGACCCTGTTCGCGATCCGCGATTTCCTCAAGCGCTGAAACCAGGCGGGTGCGGGGGCGCACAAGCCTCGCCTCCCGCCATCGCGGCCCTCGATCCGTCCACGGAATCCGTGATATTTGTCAAGTACGGAAAGGTCTGCAATACTGAAGAATGTGTAGCGAGAAGTAAACAAGAGCCTGCACCCGAACCACATCGGAAAGAGATGAACGCTCGCACATCCGCAGGAACGCTGGTCGTTCCTCTTCTGATGGTGCTGGCTCTTCTGGGCCCTGTGCCCACACCCGCCCATGGCGGCAGTGCCCCGGATGCCGTGCGACTGTCCGTGGCGCCAGGCAAGGACACACAGTTCACGGCCCTCACTGGAGAAGCGGGATTGCCCTCGGGAAATGTGTACGGCATTGCCCAAGACACCCAGGGCTTCCTGTGGTTCGCCACTGGTGACGGTCTGAGCCGCTACGACGGCTACACCTTTCGAAACTTCCGGTTCGATCGCAACAACCCCAACAGCCTGGGCCACAACACCGTGGTCGCCATCCGGCCGGGACGTGGTGGCGTGTTGTGGCTGGGAACCACCGGCGGAGGGGTGGACCGGTTTGACCCGGCGACGGAAACCTTCACGCACTACCGCCACGACCCGGGGAATCCCAGCAGTCTGAGCAGCAACAGCATTTCAGAAGGGAGCGTGTACGAGGATCCAGAGGGCGTGCTGTGGGTGGGCACCACCGACAGCGGTCTGAACCGGCTTGATCTCGCGACAGGCGCTGTGACCTACTTCCGGCACATCCCCCGGGACGCCGACAGCCTGAGCAGCAACAACATCGAAAGCCTGTATCAGGATTCGGAACGGATGCTCTGGATCGGAACGGCGGACGCGGGACTCAACCGGCTGGACCCGGTCACGGGCCGGATCACCCGGTACCCATCGCGCCCCAACGATCCGCACACGCTACCGAGCCCCCGTGTGCATGGCATGCACGAAGACCGTGCGGGGAGGTTTTGGGTTCTGACCGATGGCGGCCTGATGTCACTGGATCGCCGCACCGGCCAATTCACACGTTTGGCCATCACGACCGGCTTGCGGGACGCTGCCAGTCTCAGTGCGACCAAGGATGTCCATGAGGATGCCCATGCCGTGCTTTGGGTTGGCACCGAAGGCGCGGGGGTCCTGAAATTCGACCCGGCTCAGCGCCACCTTGTTCAATACAGGAACGAGCCTGCCGACCCCCACAGCCTGCGCAACAACTTCATCAGCTCGTTCTGGGAAGACCCTTCCGGGACGCTGTGGGTGGGCACCCTGGGTGGCGGGGCGAACAAGCTCTACACGCGACCTCCCAAATTTGCCCGCCACCGGCACGGGCAGGACGCCAACAGCGTGGCCGACAACTTCATCCTGTCCGTCTTCGAGGACCGCAACGGCATCGTGTGGATCGGCAACGACCGGACCCTCAACCGGTGGGATCGCTCGTCCAACACCTGGCGGACCTTTCGCAACGACCCCAATGATCCGACCAGCATCTCCAATGGTTCGGTGACGGCCACGCAGGAAGACCCGGATGGCACACTCTGGTTCGGCACCTACAACGGTGGGCTGAACGGCTTCGACCCCAGGACCAACCGCTTCAAGGCCTACAGGACGAATCCCAATGACCCCCAGGCGCTCAGCGATGACATCATCCGCGCGCTCTACCGCGACTCCAATGGCGTCCTTTGGGCGGGAGGCTGGAACAACGGGCTGAACCGCTTTGATCGTGCCAAGGAAACGTTCCGGCAGTTCCGGCACGATCCGGGCAACCCGGCCAGTCTGGGAGGCGGTTCGGTGACCGACATCTACGAAGACCGGGCACACACTTTGTGGGTGGCCACGGAAGGAGGCGGCCTCAACCGGTTCGACCCGGCGACAGAAGCCTTCAAGCGGTACCGGAGCGATCCGAAGGATCTGTCCAGCCTGCCCGACGACGCTGTGCGGGTCCTGCTCGAAGACCGGTCCGGTCAGTTCTGGGTGGGCACCGCCGGCGGCCTGTGCGCCTTCGACCGGATCAACGGCATCTGCACGGCGGTCTACACGCAGAAGGAGGGGCTTCCGAACAACACCATCGAAGGCATCCTGGAAGACGAGCGGGGCAACCTCTGGATCAGCACCAACAACGGCCTGTCCCGCTTCAACCCCGGGACGAAGACCTTCCGGAACTACGACGTGCTGGACGGTCTTCAAAGCAACGAGTTCAACGTTTTCACCGCCTTCCACAAGAGCGCGCGGACCGGCGAGATGTATTTCGGCGGCATCAACGGCTTCAATGTCTTCGACCCCGCCCGCATCGACGACAACCCGTTTGTACCGCCGGTCGTGCTCACCGATTTCCGGCTGTTTGGCAAGTCTGTGCCGGTCGGCGGCCAAGACCCGGTGCTGGCAAAGAACATCAACAGAACGGATGAGCTGACATTTCCCCACTTTCAAAACAGCCTCTCGTTCGAGTTTTCAGCCTTGAGCTATGTCGCGCCGACCAAGAACCGGTACCGCTACAGACTGGAAGGTTTTGACAAGGACTGGCGCGAGGTGGGCAGCAACGAACGGTTGGCGGTCTATACCAGCCTGCCTGCGGGGCAATACCTGTTCCGGGTGCAGGGTTCGAACGAAGATGGGGTCTGGAACGGTCAAGGGACAAGCCTCAAAGTCACCATCACGCCACCGTGGTGGGCAACGTGGTGGTTCCTCTGCCTCCTGTTGGCGCTCCTGCTGGGCCTGGCGTTCGGTGGTGATCGCCTGCGGGTCATGCGTCTGAAGCGATACAGCCAAAAACTGGAGCGCGACGTGACCGAGCGCACGGCCGAACTGGCCGCGAAGAACAAGGAGCTGGAGGCCTTTTCCTACTCTGTCTCGCACGATCTGCGCGCGCCGCTGCGCCACATCGACGGCTATCTGACGCTGCTCAAGGAGAGCGCTGCGCCGATGCTCGATCAAGACAACCTGCGGCACATCGAAACGATTGCCAGAGCGACCCGCCGCATGGGCATGCTGATCGACGACCTGCTGTCCTTCTCGCGGATGGGGCGCCAGGAAATGAGCAAGACCGCCGTGGACCTGGGTGACCTGGTGGCTGAAGTCGTTCAGGAGATGGCGCCGGAGACCGAGGGCAGGGACATCGACTGGCACATCGCCGAACTGCCTGTGGTCACCGGTGATCGGGCCATGTTGCGCGTGGTGCTGGTCAATCTGATCTCGAACGCCCTGAAATTCACCCAGAAGCGCGAGCGAGCGGAGATCACCATCGGCTGCCTGCCTGACCAGGCCACCGAAACCGTGGTCTTCGTGCGGGACAACGGCGCCGGTTTCGACATGCGGTACCACGACAAGCTCTTCGGCGTCTTTCAGCGCCTGCACCGAATGGAAGAGTTTCAGGGCACCGGTATCGGTCTGGCCAACGTTTTCAGGATCGTCGCCCGGCATGGCGGCCGGGCGTGGGCAGAAGGAGCGGTTGACTTTGGTGCGACGTTCTATTTCTCGCTACCGAAGGGACATGCCTGAGGATGGTCCGGAATCGGGTTCAACGCGCTCCCGCCGAAGCGAACGAGGCCGACGCGCGGACCCACCTGCCCAGCCGTGCGCCCCTGCGCCACAGCACAACCCAGGCGGACGGGCGCGACGCGGGTTGGACCAACGGCACCAACTGGTACTCGCTGTAGGAGTCGGGTGACCCCACCGGCGATCTGGGCTCGGCGTCGGCGCCGATCACCACCCAGTCCTGCAGCAGGTCGATGCTGGCGCCGGGACCGAGAAACAAATCTTGCGCCACGTTCGGCTGGGTCAGCCAGAGGCGGCCGCTGACCACCCGCAGACGCACGCCGGTGCTGGCGTGGATGAGGCGGGTCTGGCGTGGCAACAAGCGGGTGGGCTGGGCGGTGGTGGGGTGCATGGCGGGCCTCCTGTGGATGAGGCTCCACTGTCCGTGTTTGATCCCTGGCGCAACAGACACACAGATTGCCCAGCTCGTGTGCACCAGACGCGCTTTTCGCGCCATCTGTGTGGTCTCTTTGGGGTCCATCTGTACCGGTCATCCACGTGCGTGGGCGCCTTGTGTGTGCTGGCACTCGGTTAGCATGGAAACGCCATGCCCGCGCCCCCTTCCCCGCTCGCGCTGTGTCCGGCCCCGTCGGCCGAACCGGTCCCCGCCCTGCCGCTGTACCAGCAGATCGCGCAGACACTCGCGCAGCTGATCCACAGCGGTGCGTTCAAGGTCGGTCAGCGCCTGCCGTCTGTGCGAGCCACGGCGCTGGCGCAGGGTGTGTCCATCTCCACCGCGATGCAGGCCTACCGCCAGCTCGAAGAGCAGGGCCTGGTGCAGGCGCGCCCCAAGGCGGGCTACTTCGTGCGCCGCGCCCAGCGCATCGCCCAGCCCGGCCTGAGCGCGCCGCCCCAGCGCAGCTTTCTGCTGGAGCGGCAAAGCCGCTCCGAGGCCTTCGCCATGCTGCACCAGCCCGGCGACCGGGCGACGTTTGGTGGCTTCACCCCACAAAGCAGCGAACTGTTCGACGAGGACCGTCTGCGGGTGGCCATCGGCCGCGCCTCGCGGGTGCACCGGCACAGCCTGACCGAATACAACAAGGCCGATGCCGGACGGCCCGCGCTGCGTCGGGCGGTCGCCCAGCGCGCCCTGCAGCTGGGCTGCGCGCTGGACGCCAGCGACATCGTGATCACCGCCAGCTGCACGCAGGCGGTCAGCCTGTGCCTGCGCGCGGTCACACAGCCGGGGGACGTGGTGGCGCTCGAATCGCCCACTTTTTTTGGCTACCTCGACCTGATCGAATCCCTGGGCCTGCGGGTGCTGGAGATCCCCACGCACCCGGCCACCGGGCTCTCGCTGCCCGCGCTGGAACTGGCGCTGGACACGCAACCCGTCAAGGCCGTGCTCGCGGCCCCCACG
Source organism: Hydrogenophaga aromaticivorans (assembly GCF_013387465.1). Lineage (GTDB taxonomy): Bacteria > Pseudomonadota > Gammaproteobacteria > Burkholderiales > Burkholderiaceae_C > Hydrogenophaga > Hydrogenophaga aromaticivorans. Next base: position 106,787 of record NZ_VYGV01000027.1, read on the forward strand.
CTGTCCAACCCGCTGGGATCGGTCATGCCACTGGCGGCCAAACAGCGGCTGGTGCGCCTGCTGGCCCAGCGGCGGGTGCCCTTGATCGAAGACGTGGTGTTCAACGACCTGTTGTCCGGGGACGAGCGGCGCAAGGCCGCCAAGTCCTGGGACACCGAAGGCAACGTCATGGTCTGCGGATCGTTTGCCAAGACGCTGACGCCGGGGATCCGCTTGGGCTGGGTCGAGGCCGGTCGCTGGCGCGATGCCGTCGCCACCCACAAGCGCCTGCAGGGCGCCGCCACCAACGTGGTGCTGGAAGAGGCGCTGGCCGATCTGCTGACCCAGGGCAGCTACGAAGCCCACTTGCGCCGCCTCACGGCGTCCATGCGGCAACGCCGCCACGAGGCGCGGCACCTGATCGCCCACCACTTCCCCCCGGGAACGCGGGTGAGCAATCCGCCGTCGGGCGACACGCTCTGGCTGGAGCTGCATCCGGCGATCGCCAGCATGGACCTCTTCAAACGCTGTGCCAGCGAGGGCATCACCTTCGGCCCGGGCGAGCTGTTCACCGCCACCGACCGCTACCGCCACTGCCTGCGGCTGAACTTCTCGGGCCCCTGGAACGCCGTCACCATGCAGGCGCTGGCGCGCATCGGCGAGATCGCGCGCCAGATGCTGGAGCGCCCTGCCGCCAGCCCGACGCCCCCGGTGTTGCGGCGCGCTTAGGCGACTGCGCGGCGGGAAAACCAGCACCCGCGTTCCACCGCCCGCAGCCACAATGGCCGCACCATGCTCCAAGACCAGATCACCCCAACCCTGAGCGCGGCGCGGGCGCGCGAGATCGCCACCGCCTTCGACCTGCGCGCCCTGCCCGCCGACTTCCTGGCCAACCCCTACCCGGTCTACACCGCCCTGCGCGAGCGCGAGCCGGTGCGCCAGATGCCCGACGGCTCGGTGTTCCTCACCCGTTACGCCGACCTGGTCGCGGTGTACCGCGACGCGGCCACCTTCAGTTCCGACAAACACGTGGAGTTCGCGCCCAAATACGGCGCGGATTCGCCGCTGTTCGAGCACCACACCACCAGCCTGGTGTTCAACGACCCGCCGCTGCACACCCGCGTGCGCAAACTCATCATGGGCGCCCTCACCCGCCGCGCCATCGCCGACATGGAGCCCGGTCTGATCGCGCTGGTCGACAGCCTGCTGGACCAGCTTGAAGCAAAGGGCGGCGGCGACCTGATCGAGGATTTCGCCTCGGCGATACCGGTGGAGATCATCGGCAACCTGCTCGGCGTGCCGCATCAAGACCGCGGGCCGCTGCGCGCCTGGTCGCTCGCCATCCTGGGCGCGCTCGAACCGGTGGTGACACCGGCCCAGCACGCGCTGGGCAACCAGAGCGTGAGCGAGATGCTGGTGTACCTGCGTACGCTGGTGGCGCACCGGCGGCGGCACCCCGGCGACCCCGAGCACGACGTGCTCACGCGACTGATCCAGGGCGAGGTGGATGGCGAAAAGCTCAGCGAGGTCGAGTTGCTGCAGAACTGCATCTTCCTGCTCAACGCCGGCCACGAGACCACCACCAACCTCATCGGCAACGGCCTGATCCTGCTGCAGGAGTTCCCGGCGGCGCGCGCGCAGCTATTGGCCGATCTGCAGGCCACGGCCAGCGATGCCGCCGCGCAGGAACAAGTGCTCACGCTGGCGGTGGACGAGTGCCTGCGCTTCGAATCGTCCAACCAGCTCGGCAACCGGCGCGCGCTGAAAGCCACGCAGGTCGGCGGTGTGGACTTGCCGGCGGGCGCGCTGGTCACGCTGTGCATCGGCGCGGCCAACCGCGATCCGGCGCAGTTCCCCGACCCCGAAACGCTGGACCTGCGGCGCGCCACCAACAAACACCTCGCGTTCGGCTTCGGCATCCACCAGTGCGCGGGCCTGAGCCTGGCGCGGCTGGAGGGGCGCATCGCCATCGGCCGCTTCCTGCAGCGCTTCCCGGACTACCGGCTGAGCGCAGCACCCACGCGCGGCGGACGGGCGCGTTTCCGCGGTTTCCTGAACGCGCCTTTCAAGCTCGGCTGATGCTCGGACAACCCACGCTCGCAGGAGATCCTGCTGACGAAGCGCAGCGGCCGGGCTCTCAACTCAAGGAACAGACGGCACGACCAGCGCCTGGGCCACGGTGAGTTCGCCCAGCCGGCTCTCGGCCCAGAAGCGGCTGGTGCCGGCCTGGCGCGCGAGCAGCAGGCGCTCGGCCAGCGGTGCCACAGGGGTCAACGCCGGATCGATCAGCAGCACGTAGCGCTCTTCGTCTTCGTCGAGCCGCCCCAGCCAGTCCAGTGCCACGAGGGCAGCCACCGGTTCTTCGAGCTGCAGGGCTTCCACGCGCAGCGTGTGGGCCAGCGCGGCCAGGCTCTGGCCTTTCTGCGCCGCGCCCTGCGCCAGGTGCAGCTGCTCCAGCACCTCCAGCGCCAGCTGGAAGCTCCAGCCCGGGCTGTCACCGCGCCGCGCAATGCCCGCCAGCAGGCTGGGCAGGTAGGCGGACACCACCGCGCCCAGCAGGATGATCACCCAGGCGACGTAGAACCACACCAGCAGGATCGGCACGGTGGCGAAGGTGCCGTAAACCACCGAATAGGTCGGCACCTGGGCCAGGTACCAGCCCAGCGCTTCCTTCGCCAGCTCCAGACCACTGGCCACGAACAGGCCGCCGATGAGCGCATGGCCCCAGCGCACGTGGGTGTTCGGCACATAGCGGTAGAGCGCGCCCATGCCGACCACCACGATCGCAAACTGCACCGTGTCCAGCAGCAGGCGCACGCCACCCGGCAGCACCGAGACCATGCCGCGCGAAGCGGTCAGGGCGTAGGAGGTGGCGGTGAGGCTGACCGCGAGCAGCAGGGGCCCCAGCGTGAGCACCGCCCAGTAGACCAGGATGCGCTGCGCCAGCGGGCGCGCCCGGCGCACGCGCCAGATGTCGTTGAGCTTGCGGTCGATGGTGAGGATCAGCGCCAGCGCGGTCACCAGCAGCACCAGCGCACCGGCCCAGCCCATCTGGCCGGCCTTGGCGGCGAACTGGTTGAGCGAACTCAGCACCTGCCGGGCGATGTTGTCCGGGATCAGGCTCTTGACCAGCCAGCCCTGCAGCGTGACCTGCAGGCGGGCGAACATCGGGAAGGCGCTGAAGATCGCCAGCGCCACGGTAAACAGCGGCACCAGCGAGATGGTGGTGGTGAAGGTCAGGCTCGACGCGGTGACGCCCAGGCGGTCTTCGCGGAAGCGCTCGCGCAGCGTGATGGCGGTGTTGCGCCAGGGGAATTTCAGCGTGTCTTCCCACAGCTCGCGCAGAAAGGTTTCCATCGCCCGCAGGCGCTCATTCAGGGTCATCCCGGTATCATCCCAGATTGTCCCTGGGGCGCACCTCCGGTGCCGCCGCCCCGCCAACTTTCCCCCTCCATGCCCGCCGCCCTGCACACCCCTTCGTCGCCCACCTCGCCCGCCGTCTCGTTCACCCGCTGGCTCGCCGTGGGCAGCCTGCTGGGCCTGATCGTGCTGTGCCTGGCCTGGGAACTCTGGCTCGCGCCGCTGCGCCCGGGTGGCTCCTGGCTGGTGCTCAAGGTGTTGCCACTGACCCTGCCGCTGGCCGGGCTGCTGAAGAACCGCATGTACACCTACCGCTGGCTCAGCCTGCTGGTGTGGGTCTATTTCACCGAAGGCGCGGTGCGCGCCACCAGCGACAGCGGGCTGTCCGCCGCGCTGGCCGGCATCGAGGTGCTGCTGTGCGTGCTGCTGTTCGTGGCCTGTGCGCTGCACGTGCGCATCCGCCAGCGCGCCGCCGGCCAGGAAGCCGTGGCCGCCGACAAGGCCCGCCACGCCGCGGCCACCGGCGCCGCGGCCGACCCTGTCAACACCACCTCCACAACCCGCCCATGAACGCACTGCTCGACCAACTGCGGGCCATCGTCGGTGCGACCCACGTGCTCACGCACGACGACCCGGCCACCGACCTCAGCGCCTGGGAAAACGACTGGCGCCAGCGCGCCCGCGGCTGTGCACTGGCCGTGGTGCGCCCTGGCAACACCGGCGAAGTGTCTGAGGTGGTGAAAGCCTGTGCGGCGGCCGGCGCATCGATCGTGCCGCAGGGCGGCAACACCGGTCTGGTGGTGGGCTCGGTGCCCGATGACAGCGGCACGCAGGTCGTGCTGTCGCTCACGCGCATGAACCGCGTGCGCGCCATCGACGGCGCCAACCTCACCATGACGGTCGATGCCGGCTGCGTGCTGCAGGCGCTGCAGGAAGCCGCCGAACAGGCCGGCTTCCTGTTCCCGCTCTCGCTCGCGGCCGAAGGCAGCTGCACCATCGGCGGCAACCTGGCCACCAACGCCGGCGGCACGCAGGTGGTGCGCTACGGCAATGCGCGCGATCTCTGCCTGGGCCTGGAAGTGGTCACCGCGCAGGGCGAGGTGTGGCACGGCCTGACCGGCCTGCGCAAGGACAACACCGGCTACGACCTGCGCGACCTCTTCGTCGGCAGCGAAGGCACGCTCGGCGTCATCACCGCGGCCACGATGAAGCTCTACCCGCTGCCCGCCGCGCAGCTCACCGCCTGGGCCGCTGTGCCCAGCCTGGAATCGGCCGTGGCCTTGCTGGGCCTGGCGCACCAGCACCTGGGCGCGGGCCTGACCGGCTTCGAAGTCATGGGCCAGTTCGCGCTGAGCCTGGTGGCCAAACACTTCCCGCAGCAGCGCGTGCCGCTGTGGGAAGACACGCCCTACTGTGTCTTGCTGGAAAACAGCGACAGCGAGTCCGAAGAACACGCGCGCGCGCAGTTCGAGCGCTTGCTCGAAACCGCTTTCGAGAACGGCGTGGTGAGCGACGCCGTGGTGGCCGAGAGCCTGCAGCAGGCCCACGCGCTCTGGCACATCCGCGAAAGCATCCCGCTGGCGCAGGCCGAAGAAGGCCTGAACATCAAACACGACATCAGCATCCCGGTTTCGCGCATTCCGGCCTTCTGCGCCGAGACCGACGCCCTGCTGGAGCGCGAGATCCCCGGCGTGCGCCTGGTCAACTTCGGCCACCTGGGCGACGGCAACCTGCACTACAACGTGCAGGCGCCCGCCGACGGCGATCCCAAGGCCTTCCTGCGCGAGCAGGAAGCGCGCGTGAACACCCTGGTGTTCGACGCGGTCGCCCGCTTTGACGGCTCCATCAGCGCCGAACACGGCGTGGGCAGCCTCAAGGCCGACAAGCTGCCGCACTACAAGGACCCGGTCGCGCTGGCGCTGATGCGCTCCATCAAGCAGGCGCTGGACCCGCAGAACCTGCTGAATCCCGGGCGCGTGCTGCCGCGCTGACCCTGGCACCGGGTCACGCCGGCCTCTTTGCACACCGGGATCCGCCGCTTGGCCCACCTGCTCCTGCTCGCCATCGTCTACGTGTCGTTCGTCAGCCTGGGGCTGCCCGACGCCGTCATGGGCGTGATCTGGCCCGCGATGCGGGCGGACATGGGCCAGCCCCTGGCGGCCCTGGGCGTGCTGACCCTCACCATGACGGTCTGCGCCGCGCTCAGCGCGGGCTTTGCCGGGCGCATCGTCGCGCGGGTGGGCACCGGCGTGGTGGTCGCGGCCAGTTGCCTGATGACCGCGCTGGCCCTGGTGGGGTTTTCGGTGGCGCCTTCGTTTGCCTGGCTGGTGCTGCTGGGCATCCCGCTGGGCGCGGGCGGCGGCGCGGTCGATGCCAGCCTGAACCACTTCGTTGCCGCGCACTACTCGTCGCGCCACATGAACTGGTTGCACGGCTTCTGGGGCGTGGGCGCCACCACCGGTCCGGCCGTGATGGGTCTGGCGCTGGCCAGTCCGGGCGGCTGGACGCGCGGCATCCTCGCCCTCGGGCTGGCCCAGCTCACACTGGCCGCGCTGCTCTGGGCCACGCTGTCACTCTGGCGGCGTGAACGTTCCCAGCCGGCGGACGCCGCTGCGACACGCGAACCACCGGTGGTCTTCAAACCGGTCGCACGCCGCGCCCTGTGGCTGGCGCCGCTGTGTTTCCTGTTCTACGTCGCCGCCGAAATGGGCACCGGCCTGTGGGCCGCCAGCATCCTGGTGAACGACCGGGGCATCAGCCTTGCGCAGGCGGGCTTCTGGGTCTCCCTGTATTTCGGCGCCATCACCGCGGGGCGTTTCGGCGTGGGCCTGGTTTCGGAACGCCTGGGCAACCGGCGGCTGGTGCGCCTGGGGGCCACACTGGCATTGGCGGGCGCTGCCTTGTTCGCCCTGCCCGGCCTGCCGGCGTTGGTGTCACTGGCCGGTCTGGTGTTGATGGGGCTGGGCTGCGCGCCGGTGTTTCCCTCGCTGATGCACGAGGCCGCGCGGCGCTTTCCGGCCGACGTGGCGCGCACCGTGATCGGTCGGCAGATGATGGCCGCCTACGCGGGCGGCTCGGTCATCCCGGCCGCGTTTGGCCTGCTGGCCACCTGGGTCGGGCTCGGCGCGGTGATGCCGGTGGTGATGCTGCTGCTGATCGCCCTGCTGTGGGCGACCCGCGCCCTCGACCGGCTGACCTGAAACGGCGCGGTATCAGGCGGCTTTCAGGCGCGCCTCGTTGATCTGGGCCGAGCGCTGCCAGGCCGGCCGCGCCTGCATCCGCGCGGCATAGGCCTCGAACACCGGCCGCTTCTCGATGGTGCCGAACATCAGGCCCCACACCACGCTGGCCCCGACGTAAACATCGGCCGCGGTGAACTGTTCACCGCACACATACGGCCCCTTCGACAGCCCGAGCTCCAGCGCGTTCATCGTGTCGGTGTAACAACCGAAGCCGACCATGGCGCTGCGGCCCTCGGGCACTTCCCAGCCGAGCGAGCGCGCCACCACGGCCTGCTCCAGCGGCCCGGCAGCGAAGAACAGCCAGCGAAAGTAGTCGGCCCGGGCTGGCGAACCGGGCGGCGGGATCAGGCCTTTTTCCGGGAACCGGTCACCCAGGTAAGCGCAGATGGCCGCAGCCTCGGTCACCACAGCGTCACCATGGCGCAGCGCCGGCACCTTGCCCATGGGATTGACCGCCAGGTAGTCCGGCGCCTTCATGGTGGTGCCGTAATCGAGCCAGACGGTTTCGTAAGGCTCAGCCAGTTCTTCCATCATCCAGTGCGCGATGCGGCCGCGGGACTGGGGGTTGGTGTAAAGGGTCAGTGAAGGCATGGCGGAGTCTCCGGTTGGCGGATGCGACGAGGCCGCATCGTAGCCCGCAGACGCGTGGCGGTCCACCGTGGCGCAGGGGTGATCCAGAGCGGGCACAATCGTGGTTTCGCCTGCCCGTTGGCCTCTGAAACTGTCCCATGACCGACCATAGCCCCCAGCGCCCTGTGCGCTCGCAATACGAAGATTTCATGCGCCACGTGTTCACCCAGGGCGTGAACAAAGGCGACCGCACCGGCACGGGCACCCAAAGCGTGTTTGGCCACCAGATGCGCTTCGACCTCAACGAAGGCTTCCCGCTGGTGACCACCAAGAAGGTGTTCCTCAAGGCCATCATCGTCGAGCTGCTGTGGTTCCTGCGCGGTGACAGCAACGTGAAATGGCTGCAGGAACGCGGCTGCACCATCTGGGACGAATGGGCGCGCGCCGACGGCGACCTCGGCCCGGTCTACGGCGTGCAGTGGCGCAGCTGGCCGACGCCCGACGGCGGTCACATCGACCAGATCGCCGACGTGATCCAGACCCTGAAAACCAACCCCGATTCGCGCCGCATCATCGTCAGCGCCTGGAACGTGGCCGAACTGAACAAGATGGCGCTCATGCCGTGTCACGCGTTCTTCCAGTTCTACGTGGCCCCCGCCACCGAACCCGGTGGGCGCGGCAAACTCAGCTGCCAGCTCTACCAGCGCAGCGCCGACATCTTCCTCGGCGTGCCCTTCAACATCGCCAGCTACGCCCTGCTCACGCACATGGTGGCACAGCAGTGCGACCTGGACGTGGGCGACTTCATCTGGACCGGCGGCGACTGCCACATCTACGACAACCACCGCGAACAGGTGGAACTGCAGCTGAGCCGCCAGCCCTTCGCCTACCCGACGCTCAACATCAAGCGCCGACCCGATTCCATCTTCGACTACCAGTACGAAGATTTCGAGGTGCAGGGCTACGAGTGCCATCCGGCCATCAAAGCCCCAGTCGCGGTGTGAGGATGGCCCCCACGCTTGCCCACCTCGTGTGGACGCTGCCCCCCGAAGGGTCGCCCGCCGGCTTGGGGCGACCCGGCGCTGGCGAATGATCTCCCGCCGCCAGCTCTGGGCGTTGCTGGCCCTCACGCTCATGTGGGGCGTCAACTGGCCCATGATGAAGCTCTCGCTGCAGCAGCTCTCGCCGCTGTATTTCCGCGCCAGCACCATGCTGCTCGGCGCGGCCTGGCTGTTCGTCTACGTGGCGGCCCAGGGCGAGCGCATGCGCCCGGCCGGACGCGAATGGTGGGCCATCGTCTGGCTCGGCCTGCCCAACGTGCTGGGCTGGCACACGCTGTCGATCTTCGGCGTGCAGGAGCTGGCCTCAGGGCGTGCAGCCATCCTGGGCTTCACCATGCCGATCTTCACCGTGCTGATCGGCGCGGCCTTCTTCGGTGAACGCATCACGCCGCGCGTGCGGCTCGCGGTGCTGTGTGTCAGCATCGCCATCGCCCTGCTGCTGTGGAACGAACTGCAACGCCTTTCAGGTCGCCCGGTGGGCGTGGCCTGGATGCTGGGCGCCGCCGCCTCGTGGGCGCTGGGCACGCTGCTGTTCCGCCGCGCGCACCTCACGCTCTCTCCGCTGGTGGTCACGGTCTGGATGCTGCTGCTGGGGAGCTTTGTCGTCTGGGTACTGGCGCTGTCGCTGGAGCCGCTGCCGCAACCGGCCACCTTCACGCCCCTGATGTGGATCAGCCTGGCCTACGGCGCGCTGATCAACTACGGCATCGCGCAGCTGATCTGGTTCGGCATGGCGCGCGACCTGCCGCCCGCCACCAGCGCCATGAGCGTGATGGCGATCCCGCTGGTGGGCACGCTGAGCGCCACCTTCATCATCGGCGAGGTGCCGCACTGGCAGGACTGGCTGGCCATGGGCTTCGTGATGCTGGCGATCGCCAGCGTGCTGTTGCCGCCGGGCGCCTTGCGACGGCGGCCCGTCGCGGCACAATCGACGGATGCCTGACACCACCGCCCCAACGCCCGCCCGCTTGCACCTGATCTACGCCCGCGCCGCCAACGGCGTGATCGGCAAGGACAACGCCCTGCCCTGGCACCTACCCGAAGACATGGCGCACTTCAAACGCACCACGCTGGGCTGCCCGGTGATCATGGGCCGCAAGACCTGGGATTCGCTGCCGCCGAAGTTCCGGCCGCTGCCCGGGCGCCTCAACATCGTGGTCACGCGCGACACGGGCTGGACGGCCGAAGGCGCGGCCGTCGCCCACTCGCTGGAAGCCGCACGCGACCACTGTCCACCCGGCAGCGACGCTTGGGTGATCGGTGGCGCACAGGTCTACGCGCAGGCGCTGCCCCTGGCCACCAGCGTGGTCGTGACCGAGATCGCGCAGGACTTCGAAGGCGACGCGTGGGCCCCCGAACTCGGCCCCGGGTGGACCGCCGTCGGGCGCGAAGACCAGGTGGCCGCGAACGGTCTGCCCTTCAGCTTCGTGACTTACCAGCGCGCCGCAGTCCTCTGACCTGCGATCACAGGTCCTGGAACCTCACTGGCCCTTGACCTTGGCCAGCAGTGCGCTGACCTCGGCACGGCGGCCTTCGTCGGCGATCTGGCGGCCGGCGCGGCCCGGCGCCTGCAACGCCTTTTCAAGGTAAGGCACGGCCTTCTGCGGCTCGTCGGTCTGCACCAGGAAATCGGCGTAGAAGTAATTGGGGTCGATGCCCTTGGGGTTGATCGTCAGCGCCTTCTGCAGCAGCTCGCGCGCCTTGGCCTTGTCACCAAAGCCCAGCGGCCAGCCCGGCACCTTGTAATACAGCACGCCCAGGCTGTTGTAGGCCGAACCCTCGAGCGCGGCACCGTCGATCTGGATCGCCGATTCGTACAGGCCCTTGGCCTGCTTCACGAGCGGCAGCGCACCGAGGCCGCCTTTTTCACCCGCCCAGGAACTCAGGATGATGCCTTCCCAGACCAGGGGTTCGGCGCGACCGGCGAAGCTCTCGCTCACCTGGTGCGCCCGGGTCGCCAGGGCTTCAAAGCGCTTCTCGCGCTCCTTGGCCGGCGTCTTGTAGTTGACCTGTTCCCAGGCTTGCTGGAGCTCGCGCACCGACTCCTCCACGGTGGCGGCGCTGGCCGCCAGGGGCACCGCCAGCAAGGCCAGGGCCGACAGCGTGGCGCCCAGGAAACGGCGGCGCAGCGCGCCGACCTGGATGGACAGGGTTGGGGAGGTGGTATCAAACATTTTCAGATCCTTCACATCAAATGGGGGAGCTCAGCGAAGTGATCGCCGGAGGGCGATCGGTGGTGGCGGCTGCGGGCAATGCGCGGCTGTTGCGCTTGAAGCCCGCATCGAGCCAGGTGGGTGCGAGCCCGTTGAGGCGCACGGCCAGCGACTCGGGAAAGCCCACGAACCGCTCGGCCGCTTCGCTCTCCAGCAGCGCCAGCAACTCGACCGCCACGGTCTGCGGGCTGTCCATCGCGGTGCCGGTGGCCTGGTTGTAGGCCTCCACCGCCTCGTTGTTGAAATCGGTGCGCGTGCTACGCGGGCCGAGGTACTGCACCTTCACCGGCGTCTCCTGCAGCTCGCGGCGCAAGGCTTCGGCGAAACCGCGCAGGCCGAACTTGCTCGCGCTGTAGGCACTGAAACCGGGCAGACCCAGGCGTCCGAGCACCGAACCGACGCAGATCACCTGGGCCGTTGGCTGGGCCAGCAGGTGCGGCAGCAGCGCCTGCGTCAGCAGCATCGGCGCGATCAGGTTGGTCTGCACGACGGCCTGGATGTCGCGAGCGTCCAGCGACTGCAGGCGACCGAACGACGCAAGACCCGCGTTGTGCACCAGCACGTTGCAGCCCCAGGCGGATGCCAGAACCGACAGGCTCGCCAGGTCCTCCGGGCGCGACAGATCGGCCACCCGGAAGTCGATGCGGGGCGACTTCACCCCGGTCAGCTGGGACAGCTCGCTGGCCTGGGCCGCCAGGCCCGCCGCCGATCGGCCGACCAGCATCACGGCAGCTCCCGCCTTCAGCAGCGCCTGTGCCACGGGCTGACCGATGCCACCGCTGGCGCCCGTGAGCACCACGCGCGCACTGGATGCCTTCATGCCAGGGCCTCTTGCTTGTTGTTGGCCTGCGCCTGGACCACGGGCAGCGGCAGGCCGCGGAAGACGTCACCGTAGAGGCGGAAGAAAGCGCGGGCACCGTGCACGATGTCGCGCTGGTCCTGCGGGTCCTCGATCTGGTCCATCAGCAGCGCGAAATGGGCGGTGTGTTCCTGGTCCAGCGTGCCGTGCGAACGCAGGTAGCTGAAGGCCGCATCCGGCAGACCGAGCGGCTGCTGGATGCTGTCGGCCGCCAGCAGGGCCAGCGACACGCTGGTGCCTTCAAGCACATGCACCATGCCGAAGAAGCCCAGCGGATTGCGCCGGGCGATGGTGTCGTAGGCATAGGCCACCATCACTTCGGTGGCGTGGCTTGGCTGACCGTTGCGCACCGCCTCGGCGTCGGCACCGCAGGCGCGGATGTCGTCGAGGATCCATTCCTCGTGGCCGCGTTCTTCTTCGACGTATTCGTCCATCGCGTCGTTGAGCCAGGCGTGGTGCGCCGGCAGCGCGGCCTTGCAGGCCCGCAGCAGGGGCACGGTGTGCTTGACATGGTGGTAGGCCTCGGTCAGGAAGGCCACATAGCTCGGCAGGGACACCACACCCTGCAGGCAGCCCTGGATGATGGGTGCGGACAGCAGCCCCATGCGGGCCTGCTCGGTCTCTTTCAGCAACTCGGCGTGAAATGGCATGTTGGTCTTTCGGAGAGGGGAAATCGGTTCAGAGGGCGGCGTCGGCCAGCAGGCCGAGCGCTTCGGCATGGCGGGCCAGAATGGCGTCGCGCTGGGGCCGGCCGTTGGCCGTGGCCATGCCGGTGTCGGCCGAAAAAGCAGCGGCGGCGCGGACCCAGTGGCGGATCCGGGCGTAGTCGGGCAGACCGGCGTTGGCCACATGCACGGCAGCGTGCAGCACAGCGTCGCTCAGGTCGGGATGTGACGGCCAGAGCACCGCGCTGAGCGCGGCCTGACCATCACCCAGTACCACGGCCTGGCCGATAGCGTTTTCGCCGCGCAATGCGGTCTCCACCCACTCGGGCGACACGTTGCGGCCAAAGGCTGTGATCAGCACGTTCTTGCGGCGACCGCGGACCTGGACAAAGCCGTCGGCGTCGATGTGCCCGAGATCGCCGGTGGGCCACCAGTCCGGTGGCGCCTTCGGGTCACCCAGGTAGCCCGCAAACAGGCTGCCGCTCACTTCCAGTTCGCCATCGCGGGTGACCCGCACGCTGGCGTGCGGCAGCGGCTTGCCGGCGCTGCCGGGGCGGTCGGCACCGGGCAGGTTCAGCGTCTGCACCGAAGCCCCTTCCGACAGTCCATAGCCCTCATAGGCCGGAATGCCCAGCCGGTGCGCGGCCTCGATCAGGGGCGCTCCGACGGCCGCACCGCCCACGGCGACCATGCGCAGCGAGGCCGGCGCGCGTTGTCCCTGGCGGGCGAGCCAGCCGACCCAGGCCCGCAGCATCTGCGGCAAGAGGATCAGGCTGTTCGGCTGGTGCTGTTGCACGGCCGCGTGGAAGCGGGCCGGGTCGAAGCTGGACGAACCGGTGAGACCCAGATCGCCCAGGGGCAACACGATGATTTCGGCACCGCGCGCCAGGGGCGCCATCACACCCGCAATGTTTTCCAGCAGCACGGCAAACGGCAACGCACACAGGTGGCGGCGGATGCCCAGCGGCTCCAGCGCCTGCACCAGACCATCGGCCACCTGTCGCATGCCCTGCGCGGTCAGGCAGACCCCTTTGGGCTGGCCGGTCGTGCCGGAAGTGAAGGTGATCTTGGCCGTACCGGCCGGAAAGGTCTGTGGCAGCGCGGGCAGGCGCAGGCATTGCAGGGCCTGACCGGCCACGGTGCAGTCCTGGCGCGGCGCATGCGCCCACTGAGCGGCCACGGCTTCGGTGGTCAGCAGGCTGTCCACCCCCGCGGCCATCAGCGCATGACCGATCTGCGCTGGCGTGAAAAACACCGGCAGCGGCACGTGCACCACGCCCGCCAGGCCGGCCGCCAGATCGGCGATCACCCAGGCGGGCGAGTTGTCCATCAGCGTGGCCAGCACGCGTGTGCCCTGGGCCCGCAACACATCGGCCAAGGTTTGCGCGGCCTCGTGCATCGCTGCGTACGTGATGCCGCGCTGGCCGTCGTTCAGCGCGATGGTGGTTGCGTCGGTGTTCAAGAAGCGGCTCCCGCGCTGCGCTGGCGGCGCTCCAGCAGGCGCAAGGCCTGCTGCACCTGGCCGGCCAGGACCACCGGGTGGTGCTCGTAGTAGCTGCCCCACTCGGAAGCCGCATCGCCCAGGGCCTGCGCGTCGGCGCGCCCCAGCGCCAGCGGTGTGACACCCAGGCGCACGAACAGGTGGCGCAGTTCTTCGGTCAGCGTGCTGACCACCCACGAAGCCCCTTCCACCGCGAGGTGGTGCGCCATCAGGAAGATCAGGCGACGGCCTTCACCCGGCCGCTCAGCGGCCAGGTGGCCCACTTCAAAAATGCCTTCCGGCGCCACGGCTGCGCCATTCTGGTGCGCAGCCAGCAACTGCCCGATCGGCGCGTCGAGGTAACGCTGCAGGAACAGCGTGCCCTGGTGCGCCCGCCGGTAGCCGGCAGCGGCAACGATCTGCTGGCTCAGCGGATCGCGCAGGCACACCAGCGTGGGCGCAAAACCCGTCACCCGGGCGCCAAACCGGCGTGCGTACACGCGGCCAATGAAGGCTTCGACTTCGCCACGCCGCGGGTCGTCCACGGTGTGCACGGTCAGGCGGGGTACGGGCGCTGGCGCGATCAGGGTCGGCAGGCGATCATCCGGAAAAGAGGACAGGGCCATCAACATCCAAGCTCCTTGTGTCAGCCCCGGTTTCCAGATGAACCGGGTGACTTCAGGGGCATGGTCGACGGGCAACATTAAATGGCCCTTAACCGTGGCAAGGACCCGCCGCCAGAAGCGGCAAAACCTAGAATGGCGACTCCTTCTTCTCCACCCGCCCGCCCCCATGCAACTAGCCACCTGGAACGTCAACTCCCTCAACGTGCGCCTGCCCCAGGTGCTGGACTGGCTGACGGCCCACCCGGTGGACGTGCTGGCCTTGCAGGAACTCAAACTCAGCGACGACAAGTTCCCGCTGCAGGCGTTCACCGACATCGGCTACCAGGCCCAGTGGTTCGGTCAGAAGACCTACAACGGCGTGGCGCTGCTGAGCAAGTCACCCGCCGAGGACGTGGTCCGCAACATCCCCGGGTTTGCCGACGAACAATCGCGCGTGTTGTGTGGCACGTTTGACGGCGTGCGGGTGATCGGCGCGTATTTCCCCAACGGCCAGGAACCCGGCAGCGACAAGTTCGCCTACAAGATGCGCTGGCTCGACGCCCTGCGCGAGTGGCTGCGCGCCGAGCTGGTGGCGCATCCGCAACTGGTGTTGATGGGCGACTACAACATCACCTTCGACGATGCCGATGTGTGGGACCCGGTGGGCCTGCGCGAGACCATCCACTGCACGACCGAAGAACGCAACCACCTGCAGGCGCTGATCGGTCTCGGTCTGACGGACTCGGTTCGCCTGTTTCCACAGCCCGAAAAAAACTACAGCTGGTGGGACTACCGCGATTTTGCGTTCCGGCGCAACCGCGGCATGCGGATTGACCACATCCTGATCAGCGAAGCGCTGAAGGCCCGCGCCACCGCCTGTGAGGTGGACAAGCTGCCGCGCAAGAACGAGCGCCCCAGCGACCACGCGCCGGTGGTGCTCACTCTAGATTGAGTTCCTGAATCTTTCGGGTGATCGTGTTGCGCCCGATGCCCAGCTTCTGGGCCGCTTCGATGCGGCGCCCGCGGGTGTTCGCCAGCGCCGTCTGGATCAGGCAGGTTTCAAAGCGGTGCGTGAGCACATCCCACACATCGGTGCGCCCCGCTTCCAGCAAGGTCTGCGCCTCGGCCTGCAGACCCGCTTCCCACGCAGTCGTGCCCCCCTCAACGGGCGCCGCCACCACGGGCGCCGCCACCACGGGCGAGGCTACCGCCATCGCTGGCGCAGGGGCGACCATGGCAACGGCTGGCAACGGTACCGGCTGCGGCGGTGGCGTCCACGCCGACCCGACCAGTTCGGGCGCTGCAGCGATCGCAGCCTGAGGGCTGTCCATCGTGGCCGCGCCAGCCATGGCCAGCACTTCGGGGGGCAGATCCTTGAGGTCGACCACCTGCGAGGGCGCCATGACCGTCAGCCAATGGCACACGTTCTCCAGCTGACGCACGTTGCCCGGGAAGTCAAAAGTGCCCAGCAGTTTGAGTGCCGCCTCGGAGATGCGCTTGGGTTCCACGCCCAGCTGCTTGGCACTTTGCTGCAGGAAGAAGCGCGTGAGCATGGGCACGTCTTCACGCCGCTCGCGCAACGCGGGCAGGCGCAGGCGGATCACATTGAGGCGGTGGAACAAGTCCTCGCGGAACACGCCTTCCTTGACCCGCTGCTCCAGGTTCTGGTGCGTGGCGGCGATCACACGCACGTTGGCACGCACCGCGCTGTGGCCACCCACGCGGTAGAAATGGCCGTCGGAGAGCACGCGCAGCAAACGCGTCTGCAGGTCAAACGGCATGTCACCGATTTCGTCGAGAAACAGCGTGCCGCCATCGGCCTGCTCAAAGCGGCCGCGGCGCATGGTCTGTGCACCGGTGAACGCACCACGTTCATGGCCGAAGAGTTCGGACTCCAGCAGGTCTTTGGGGATTGCAGCGGTGTTGATCGCGACAAAGGGCCCCCCCGAACGCGGCGAATGTTTGTGCAATGCGCGCGCGACCAGCTCCTTGCCCGAGCCCGACTCGCCGGTGATCAGCACCGTCACCTGGCTCTGGCTCAGGCGCCCGATGGCGCGGAACACGTCCTGCATGGCGGGCGCCTGACCCAGCATTTCGGGCGCAGCGGTCATTCGCTCTTCGGACACCTCTTCGCGCTGGCTCTCTTCCACCGCGCGACGGATCAGCTCCACCGCTTTGGGCAGGTCGAAGGGCTTGGGCAGGTATTCGAAGGCGCCGCCCTGGAAGGCGGAAACCGCGCTGTCCAGATCGGAGAACGCGGTCATGATGATGACCGGCAGACCGGGCAGTTTTTCCTTGACCTTCTCCAGCAGATCCAGACCCGAGCCACCCGGCATGCGGATGTCGCTCACCAGGATCTGCGGGCCTTCGCTCTCGGGCGTTTCGGCCAGCGCCTTGAGCACTTCCTGCGGGTTGGTGAAACTGCGCGTCGGCAGGTTTTCGCGCAGCAGGGCTTTCTCCAACACAAAGCGGATCGATTGATCGTCATCCACTATCCAGATCGGCTTCATGTATTCGTGTTCCCTTCAGGCGAGGCGTTGTTGTTTCGGTTTCATGGCAACGGAATCAGCAATTTGAAATCCGTGTGACCCGGCACGCTCTCACACTCGATCAGGCCATGGTGCTGCTGGACAAAAGTTTGAGCCAGCGTGAGTCCGAGACCCGAACCACCATCGCGTCCCGACACCAGCGGGAAAAAAATGCGGTCCTTGATCGAGTCTGGAACGCCAGGCCCGTTGTCGATGACATGCAATTCCAGTGCCAGCCGATAGCGCTGCTTGCCGAAGGTCACTTGCCGGCCCACACGCGTCCTCAGAATGATCTGTCCATCACCCGCCGCAATGCGCTCGCCCAGCGCCTGCGCCGCGTTGTGCGCAATGTTGAGCACCGCCTGGATGAGCTGCTCGCGGTCACCGCGAAACTCGGGGATGGAGGTGTCGTAGTCACGCACCACCTTCAGCCCTCTGGGAAACTCTGCCACGATGAGTGAACGCACGCGCTCGCAGACTTCGTGGATGTTCACGTCACCGACCACATGTGGCCGGCGGTGCGGCGCAAGCAGGCGGTCCACCAGCGACTGCAGACGGTCGGCCTCGTGGATGATGACCTGGGTGTATTCGATCAGCTCTTTGGATTCGAGCTCCATCTGCAGCAGCTGCGCAGCGCCCCGGATACCCCCCAGCGGATTCTTGATCTCGTGCGCCAGGTTGCGGATCAGTTCCTTGTTGGCCTGGGCCTGATCGATCAGACGCTCCTCGCGCTCCTGGCGGGTTTGCAGCTCCAGCGGCAACAGCTCCACGATGACTTCGCCCGGCACCTCGGTCTGCGCCACCACCACGTGCACGGGCAACGGCTCGTGGGTGGCTCGCTTGAGCCAGGTGTCGTAGCGCAATGCCGCAAACTCGTTGCCCCGGGCGCCACTCAGGGCGCTCTGCAGCAGCGTGGGCTCGGTGAAACAGTCCTGCAAGCGCGAACCGTTGATGCTGCGCCGGGACATGCCCAGCGCATCTTCGAGAGCGGTGTTCGCGTACAACACGGCGCCATCAGCCGCGACCACGGCCACGAGCGTGGCCAGCAGGTCAAGCGAATGAAACCGGCTCGTGGGTGGGGCTGCACGAACCGCATCGTGCTCTGCAGGTGGGGCCGCTTCGAAGCGGGTCGAGAGGGGGAGTGTGGTGGGCTTTTTCAAGCCACCTATTTTGCGGCATTACCGGCCGGTGTCCCGGCACCACTGTGCCGGTTGAGCTCATTGCGGATGCTGGTCACGTCGCTCTCGGCACGCGCCAGTGCGGCTTTGAGCTCGGCAACGCGGTCCAGATAGCGCTGGTAGTTGCGCGATTCGATACCTTGTTTCTCCGGCTCGCCATCGGCATAGGCTTTTTTGGCTTCGGCCAGACGCTCTTCGGCCCGGCGGAGTTCGGTTTCCAGAATGGCGCGCGCGTCACTGTCGCGGGCGCGTTGCTCGGCCGAGTCGGTGCGGGTGTTGCCGTTGCGCGCCGGTGCGCTGCTGGACCGCGGCGCACTGGGTGCGACCGTGCGCTGTGGCGCGGGACCCTGGATGACGGTGATGTTGCCCCCTTCCATGGGCTTGCAGCCCCGGCTCTTGGCGACTTCGGCGTTGTTGGTGTACTCGTTGCCACAGCGGTAGATGCGCTCCTGCGCCTGCGCTGGAACCAGGCACAGCCCGGCCAGACAGGCAACGAGCCCGCGAATCATGTGGGTGGGATTCAAGGTCGACAAATCGGCTTCTCCGTCTCGGGGACTCTGGTCAGTGCACTTTTTAGTATGACCCAGATTGCCCGCGAAAGTGCCCATACGCGGTGACGGGGTGGCGAAATTGCCGCACTCCATGCAAAAAGGGACGGCTTTGGCCGTCCCTTTTTTTTGGCATCCACATGATCCGTGGACCGCTGAAAACCCGTCCGGTCAAGCCGGGACAAGGATCACAGGCTGTAGTACATGTCGTATTCGACCGGTGCCACTTCGATGCGGCCGCGGTTGACTTCGGCCGTCTTCAGCTCGATGTAGGCGTCGAGCATGGAGTCGGTGAACACACCACCCTTGGTCAGGAAGGCGCGGTCCTTGTCCAGGTACTCCAGCGCCATGTCGAGGCTGTGGCAGACGGTCGGCACCAACTTGTCTTCTTCCGGCGGCAGGTGGTAGAGATCCTTGGTGGCGGCTTCGCCCGGATGGATCTTGTTTTCCACGCCGTCCAGACCGGCCATCAGCAGGGCCGAGAAGCCCAGGTAGGGGTTCATCAGTGGATCGGGGAAGCGTGCTTCCACGCGACGACCCTTGGGGTTCGCAACGTAAGGGATGCGGATCGAGGCCGAGCGGTTCTTGGCCGAGTAGGCCAGCTTCACCGGCGCTTCGAAGTGCGGCACCAGACGGCGGTAGCTGTTGGTACCGGGGTTGGTGATGGCGTTCAGGGCACGGGCGTGCTTGATGATGCCGCCGATGTAATACAGCGCGAATTCGGAGAGACCGGCATAGCCGTCGCCAGCGAACAGGTTCTTGCCGTCTTTCCACACCGACTGGTGCACGTGCATGCCGGAACCGTTATCCCCGGCGTAGGGCTTGGGCATGAAGGTCGCGGTCTTGCCGTAGGCGTTGGCGACGTTGTGCACCACGTACTTCTGCAGGATCGTCCAGTCGGCGCGCTGCACCAGGGTGCTGAAGCGGGTTCCGATTTCGTTCTGGCCAGCGCCCGCCACTTCGTGGTGGAACACCTCGACCGGAATGCCCAGCGATTCGAGGATCAGGGCCATCTCGGCACGCATGTCCTGCGTGCTGTCGACCGGGGGCACGGGGAAGTAGCCGCCCTTGACGGTGGGACGGTGGCCGCGGTTGCCGCCTTCGAGCTTGGCACCCTTGTTCCAGGGGGCTTCGTACTCTTCGATTTCGTAGAAGGTGTGGCCCGGGGCGGTGCTCCAGCGCACGCCGTCGAACAGGAAGAACTCGGGTTCCGGTCCGAAGAAGGCGGTGTCACCCAGACCGGTGGACTTGAGGTAAGCCTCGGCGCGCTTGGCGATGGAACGGGGATCGCGGTCGTAGGCCTTGCCGTCGGCAGGCTCAAGCACGTCGCAGGTCAGGATCAGCGTGGTCTCTTCGTAGAAGGGATCGATGTTGGCCGTGTTCGGATCAGGGATCAGCTGCATGTCCGAAGCTTCGATGCCCTTCCAGCCAGCGATGGACGAACCATCAAACGCGTGGCCCGAAATGAATTTGTCCTCGTCGAAATGCGAGACGGGCACGGTGGTGTGCTGCTGCGCACCGCGGGTGTCGGTGAAACGGAAGTCAACAAATTTGACCTCGTTGTCTTTCACCATTTGCATCACGTCTGCGACGGTCTTGGCCATCAAATACTCCTGTTACTTGGTAGGTGGAAATAGATACGACGCTGGTGTGAAGCAGTTTTTGTGCCATTTATCGCCCCTGGCTGGCGGGCCCACAAACCTGGTTCGCACGCGGCCGGTCATTATGGCGCAGGCGACCCGAACCGCCATGGCCCGCACGGCCTGTCAGCGCCCACCGGCACCCTGATCTAGAGCGGGCGCCAAGAACCCCGACGAAAAGCACCAAACAAGTGCGCTGCAAACAAAGCACCAAAATGGTGTGAATTTTCAACGCACCATCTCGGGGCCCAATTGGGCATCGTGGGCGCGCAGACCGGTCAGCAAGTCGTCGAATGCCGTGGACACCGCCACCGGCTCCCCTTTCACCCCGAGTTCGATGTGGCGGCCAAAGACCGGGTGGTCCACGCTGGGCAGGCTGAACACCTTGACGGGGTGCTGCCGCTCGATCTGCTCCATCAGCGGCGTGAGCGTGGCTTCCATGGCACCCATGACCACCACCGAACGCTCCAGCCAACGACCCGCGCGGTGCAGATGGGCGTAGTTCTGGTCGAGCACCGCTTCGATCATGGGCCAGGCCATCACCGGAAAGCCGGGCACAAAGTGCACGGTGCCCCCGCCCGGACCATCACAGGAAAAACCCGGAATCCGGTTGTACGGGTTGCCGATAATGCGGGCACCCACCGGGAAGACGCCCATGTTGAATCGGTGCACGTTATCGGGGCGTTCCGGGTCGTACACCTCGCCGCGCTCCTGCGCAAGATCGCGCATGCGCTGCTCAATCAGCGCCCGGGCCTGCGGATGCAGGGCCAGATCGCACCCCAGCGCCGCGGCCGCGCACTGGCGCGTGTGGTCGTCGGGCGTTGCGCCGATACCGCCACAGGAAAAAACCACATCGGATGAGGCATAAGCTTCGCGCAAGGCCGCGGTGATGCGGGATCGCTCATCCCCCAGACAGCGCGCCCAGGTCAGAGAAAGGCCCCGCGCCTGCAACAGCTCGATCACCTTGGGCAGGTGTTTGTCGGCCCGCTTGCCCGAGAGGATTTCGTCGCCAATGATGATCAGGCCAAAGGATGGCGCAGCGGGTTCGCTCGAGGACATGGCGGTGTTCAGCTTCCAGATGAGGTGGGGGGCGGCAGGAAAGGCGGTGAGTCAGGCGCATCCGGCAGCGGTTCGATCCGTTCCAGGCCGTCCCGAGGCAGGGCATCAAGCACCTCGACCGCCGACGCAGCGCGCAAGCGCTCCAGCGCCGCCAGGGCGAAATGGGCAAACCAGAGCGAGGCAAAGGCGAAAACCAGCGTGTAGATCCAGATCGCGACCGGAATCAGCAGCGGGGCCAGGGCGATCAGCATGGCACCCGAGGCCCAGATCAGACTGGGGGCGGCGCCCAGATAGCCGCTGAGGATACCCATCAGCAGCAAGGTCCCCCGGTGCTCCCGGATCAGCGCCTTGCGTTCGGGGGCGCTGGCATGCACCGCCAGCGCATCAAAGGCAAACACCCGGTAGGTGAGCCAGCCCCAGATCAGCGGCGGCAAGATCAACACCAGTGGCGGCAACAGCCACAGCGGCATCGACACCACCAGCGCGAAAAGCGCCAGCAGTGTGGAGCCCAGCGACCAGAACACGCTCACGATCAGCGAGCCGCCCTGTTTGCGTTCCATGGCGGGAAAGCGGCGCTTACCCACCAGGTCGACCATGGCGGGCGTCATCAACAAGGCCACCAGCAGCAGGCACAGCACCACGATCGCGGGTATGGCCAACACGAGCACCAGCAAGGGTCCAAAGGCCGCCCGCAACGCGCCCATACCCACGCGCTCCAGCCAGCCCAAGGCGCTCTGAACAAATTCAGAGGCCTCCAGCCAGGCCGTCACGGAGGCAACCGCGGATTCCCAGAAAAAAAACCCCAGGCCAAACGACAGTGCCACCATCAGGATCAGCGGCAGAAACGACAAGGCGATCACCCGCGGATGCATGCAGTACACCGCGGCGCGCCAGAACGCATCGAGCATGGGTTTCATCACGGCAAGAATACAGGCTTTCAACCCGCCAGGCCCTTGCTGGACCTGGCCATCCATGGATCCACGCCGCCATCCCATGAACAGCGCCGCCGTGCGCTTTCTTGCTCCCTGGCCCTGAATCACCCTTCCGGGGGATGTACGTGGACCCCCGCCACGGGCACAATTTCTGGCAGGCACTGCGACGGTTCAATGGCGCCTCGTTCGGGACTGCCCTGGCCATCTGGCAAGGCAACACCCAGTCACCTGTCACCGGCGAGCCCAGCGCGGTGGTCGTGAGCGAAGCCCCGGAGCGCCAGATGGACGCCCAAATGGCGCCCCACCAAAGTTCCGAACCACGATTCAACCTGCAGCCCCCCACAAGGCCCAAGCAAACCGCAAGGAATTCACGGTAAACCCGTGTGATATCACCACAAAAGTGGCTCTCTCTGTATCAAAAATATACATTTGACACACCATTCCAACGTTTCTGATTCGAGCCCTTCTTCACCATGACCTCCTGGAACAACCCATGGCTGCTGGCCGTGCTGGTGCCCGCTCTGCTGGTACTGGGCGCCGTGCTGCACCGCTATTGGGAAGCCAGGCAGGCCAAGGCGCGTCGGCGCATCCCCAAGCACTGGCCCCTGAGCGCCCGAGCCATCGCCAACAGCGAAGAGGCACGCGTCTGGCATTGGTTGGCTCGTGCGTTCTACGACCACCACATCATGATCAAGTTGCCGGTCACGCGCTTTACCTTGCCGCGGGACAAGGAGAAAGGCATGGACTGGTACAAGCTGCTCGGCGGCGTGTACTGCACGTTCACCGTCTGCAAGTCCGATGGGCGTGTGGTGGGCTGCCTGGATGTGCCAGGCCGCAACGCCTTGCCACGCAGCACGCGCCTGCTCAAACACTCGCTGCTCACCCAGTGTGGCCTGCCTTACTGGGTGGTTCGCTCCAGCGCCTTGCCCACGGTTTCAGAGATCCGGGCCGAATTCTTGGGCGAAACGCCCACCGCCCAGTCCATGCGCGAACGCGAGCAGGAAGAGCGCGCCATGATCGCCGCGCAAAACAACCTCCGTTCGGCGCTGACCCGCCAGCGCAGCAACCGCCAGAGCGATTTCAGCCCGCTGTCCACCTGGCCCAGCAGCACCACAGACGACTCCCGGGTCAGCGACCTAGGATCACAGTGGCAGGACAACTCGTTCCTCGTCCCGCTCGACAGCCGCAAGGGCGAACTGCTCTGAGCGCCGCGCTCAGGCCGGCTTCGAAGCGGGCACCTTCAGCGTCAGGGCCGCAACCTCTTCGCCGCTGAGCCAGCGCCATTGGCCCGGAGCCAGTGCGTCGGTGAGCTGCAATCCGCCGATCGCCGACCGGTGCAAACCCTCCACCCGATTGCCCACAGCGGCCACCATGCGCTTGACCTGGTGGTATTTGCCCTCGGTCAGCGTGAGCTGCAAATGGTGTTCGCCCACGGCGCGGCACGCCGCCGCCTTCACCGGCCGGGGATCGTCATCCAGCACCACGCCCGCCAGCAAGCGCGCCACCTGATCCGGTGTGATCGGATGTTTGAGCTGTGCCTCGTACACCTTGGGCACATGGTGCCGCGGTGAAGTCAGACGGTGAATGAACTTGCCGTCGTCCGACAGCAGCAGCAAGCCGGTGGTGTCGTGATCCAGGCGCCCCACCGCTTGCACGCCCGCGGCGGCACCTCCACCGCGCGTGCGCAAGGGGCCAGGCAACAGGGTGTAGATGCTGGGGTAGGTGCTGGGCTTCTGCGAGCACTCCGTTCCCGCCGGCTTGTGAAGCAGCAGATAGGCCAGCGCGTGGTATTCCCAGCGTTCGCCCTGCACCCAAAAAACCAATCCCTGCTCATCCAGCACTTCGGCCGGGTCGTCGCAGACCTGCCGTTGCTCGCCCAGCTGGACCAGACCCTGTTGCACCAGGCCGCAACAAACGCGGCGCGTGCCAAAACCCTGGGAAAAAAGAATGTCCTGCAACTGCATCATGGTGGATCATTCGGCACAGCCAATCCGTACCGCCGGAAAAAGAAAAAGCCACCGGACCGCTAGGCCAGGTGGCTGATTCTGATGAGGTGGTGGAGCTGGGGGGAATTGAACCCCCGTCCGCAAGCCTTCTTCGCGCAGTTCTACATGTGTAGCCATCTGATTTGAGTCTCGCTTCCTGTATCGCGCAGCGGCACGCTATACAGAACGCCAGCAACCTTGAATCTCGCTGTGCGCCAAGTTACCCGACGCCCAGCCAGCCTATTGAATTATCTTTGCAGCCTGGACTCTCGCGGCTTGCGCCGTCTGAACCCTTGCCCAGCCCATAGGCCTGCTGTTGCAAAGCTCACCGGCAATTAAGCGGCGAGTGCGAAACGTTCGTCGTTTGCAGTTAGTTTTTTTCTGCGGTTTTACGAGGTGACAGAACCTCGACATGCCCTGCTGCGTGTCCGAACCCACGTCGAAACCAGTGCAGCCCCTGAGTCACCAAGTTTAAGGCAGTTGGAGCAATTTCAAGACCTGCAGTGGAGAAAGAACTTCCGCATCGGCCCCCCAATGCCCCGTTTCACCGCCAACGCCCAGGTAACCATAGCGCGCGGCCACGGTGAACATGCCCGCCTCGCGCCCGGCCACGATGTCACGTTCGTCATCCCCCACGTAGATGCAGGCGCCCGGGCTCACGCCGAGGCGACGCGCGGCCTCACGCAGGGGCTCGGGGTGGGGCTTGGGCCAGGGCGTGGTGTCTCCGCACACCACCGCACCCGCTCCCAACAAAGTCGGCAGGCCCGCCAGCACCGGATCGGTGAGGCGCTGGGCCTTGTTGGTGACGATGCCCCAGGGCATCTGCCCTTGTGCCAGCGTGTCAACCAACTCGTCAACCCCGTCGAAACACCGGGTGTGCTGCAGCAGGCACTGCTCGTAACGCGACAAAAACTCGCGCTTGAGGGCTTCATAGGCGGGATCGGTAGGAGGAACCCCGAAAGCCACCTGGATCATGCCGCGCGCGCCAGAGCTGGCATGGGGCCGGTAGCCCTCCAGAGACAAGGCAGGCAGCTGCCGGGCCGCACGCATGCGCTCGACAGCCAGCGCCAGGTCGGGTGCACTGTCCACCAGCGTGCCGTCCAGATCGAACAACACCGCCTTCACGGCAAAGGACGGAAGCTTCATGCTTTGCGCGTGGCCAGCAGGTAGTTCACGCTGGTGTCCTGACTCAACCAGTAGCGCTTGGTGAGTGGGTTGTATTCCATGCCGCGGGTCTGGGCCAGATCGAGGTTTGCAGCGCGGCAATAGCCCGCCAGTTCGCTGGGACGGATCATCTTGGCGTATTCGTGCGTGCCTTTGGGCAGCATCTGCAGCAGGTACTCCGCGCCCACGATGGCAAACAGAAACGACTTGGGGTTGCGGTTGATGGTGGAGAAAAACACCCAGCCACCGGGCTTGACCAGTGTGGCGCAAGCACGCACCACCGAAGCCGGATCGGGCACGTGTTCCAGCATTTCCATGCAGGTCACCACATCAAAAGAAGCCGGCTGTTCCTCGGCCAGCGCTTCGGCGCTGACTTCCCGGTAGCTGACGCCGGCCGTGCTGGCCTCCAGCGCATGCAACTGGGCCACCCGGAGCGCTTTGGTGGAAAGATCGATGCCCGTGACCTGAGCGCCTTTGCGGGCCATGGAGTCGGACAGGATGCCGCCGCCGCAACCCACGTCGAGCACGTGTTTGCCCGACAGGCTGGCGAGTTCGTCGATCCACGCCAGTCTTAACGGGTTGATCTGGTGCAGCGGTCGGAACTCGCTCTCGGGGTCCCACCAGCGGTGGGCAAGATCGGAAAATTTGGCCAGCTCGGCCGGATCGGCATTGACGGGATTCATGGTTTGGATTTTCACACGCCTTCAGGGTGCAAGTCCGTGCTGTGTGGCGAAGTGCTGTCGCTCGCGCAGGACATCGGCGGGCGATATGCAGGTTTTTGCCGCTTGCAGACCGAGGCCCTTCAACTGCTGGCGGTAGTCGGGATTCTGGTAGGGATCGGCAACCACGTAGCCGGCCTGCTCGGTGCACACGCCATCGGGTAGGCAATCTTTCCAGGTGGCGCCAAACACAATCCGCCCATCGCGGGTCAAGCCGGGGAAGGCACTGGCCAGCACCTGGGTGCGCCAATCCTCGATGCGAAACACCTGTCCTTTGAGCGCGGGTCGTGGGTCGACGAAATAGACCGACGCGTTGTCGGTGTAGGTGAGCAAGGCGGGCTGGTCGGTGGTGAAGCCAAAAACGGCCTTGCCCGGCGTGGCCTGCAGGTCCCACCGCAAGTCGCAGGGATGCTCCGGATCCAGCGCGCCCTGAGCCAAGCCATAGACGCGCATGCTGGGCATCCCCTGGCGGGGGTTGATCGGGATGGCAGAAAACGCCAGACCATCGACCGACAGCATGGGCAAGGTGTAGACATTGCCGTCGGTGACTTCGCGAGAACGGCAGATGAATTGGGCGCCGGAATCGTGAACGATCTCGACCCCTCGGGCGCTTTCGCGCAAGCCCAACGTTCGCACCTGCAGCGGACCGGTGCCCTGCCCTGCCCGGCTTCCCTGGGGCCAGCTCATGGAGCGAATCCAGACCAGTGAAGGGTCAGGGCCCCGGGCGCCGTTCAGCTCGGAGGCCGCGGCATAAAAGCCCTTCATGCCCCCTTTGAACAGGGGCCGAGCCATCTGCGGCTGGTGCACGATGTCCGAGAAACGGTAGTGGCTGCCATCCACATCGACCAGATAGCGCCAACTGCCCTGCACGGGGAAGGCCTCATTGCTGAGCGGGGTCCTGCGTACCGTCATGCCGCCGCCGGGTTTTGCGGGCAGTTCGATCAGGGCCACCTGGCCCAGTTGCGCCCCCGAAAACGAGCGCAAGACAAAGCGCCCGTCAGGGCTGACGCGCTCGTAGGTCCCCAGCGCCGCCACACCCTGGCTGTCGCGCCCCACCTGAGCTGGATCAAGCGGAAGGTAGCTGACAGCGTCGATGCAGGACGCGTCTCGCGCAGTTTGCGCGGGCTGCGACAGGACGTCAAACCCCGGCAGCGAGCAGGCTGCGCCAGCAAAAACCAGATAGGCGGGTTTGAACATCATCGGTATGCTTTTATGCGCTCATTGGAAAGAGGACCGAACCAGCGCACGCCTCAGCGCGAGCAACCGGAACCGGAGCGCTTCAGACCAAGCCTCTTCGGGCATCACACCCCAGACGGGCCAGGGATGGAGATGCGATCCCAACAACACCAAGCTCATGGGCGAGTGGTTCATACCGCGCCAGAGCGAATCGCATTGGGCCGGCATGGCGAGCAACGCGTCCGGATCGGTCGTCCTGGCGGCTGGAGACGCCAGCGCCGCTCGCCATTCGGCTTCGGGGACCCGGGGGTCCTTCCAGCTCTGCACGCGATAGCCTAGAGCTTCGGCGGTCTGTCTCATGCGCGCCCATTCCAGCAGGCTGTTGACCATGCGTGGAGACAACAGGATAACGACCACAGGCTTGCTCGCATCGGTCGGGGTGCCCACAAAACAGGCATGCTCCTCTGCGGTCATCGCGCGCACAGCACGCCAGGACACCTCAGGCAGCCCATCTTGAGCATTTGCGGGCCAGGCGCAAATGCTCAGGAAGAAGACACACAGCAGTCTGAGTGAACGGAGCATAGGACCTGTAGGCATGAAAAAGCCCCATGCGCTTTCACGCATGGGGCTTGGCGTCAGGAGCGCCGTAAGCGGTGCTTAGCTGCCCGAACGGGTACCAACCACTTCAACTTCCACGCGACGGTTCTTGGCGCGGCCTTCGCGGGTGGCGTTGTCGGCCACTGGCTGGGTCAGGCCCTTGCCTTCGGTGTAGATGCGGTTGCTTTCAATGCCCTTGCTCACCAGATAGGCCTTGACGGCTTCAGCACGGCGAACCGACAGGGCCTGGTTGTAGCCGGCGGGGCCGGTCGAGTCGGTGTGACCCACGGCAATCACCACTTCCAGGTTGATGCCGCCGACCTTGCTGGCCAGATCGTCCAGCTTGGCCTTGCCTTCAGGCTTGACCACAGCCTTGTCGAAGTCGAAGAAGGCATCGGCTGCGTAGGTCACCTTGGTGGCGGCGGGAGCGGGAGCGGGAGCGGGAGCCGGGGCAGGTGCAGGAGCCGGTGCAGCGGCGACAGGTGCCGGGGCCGGTGCGGGTGCGGGAACGATGGCGCCGTCGCAACCCTTGGCGGCGGTAGCCGGGGTCCAGAAGGCATCGCGCCAGCACAGGGTGCCGTCGCCGTTCTTCCACTGCAGGTCGCCATGGTTGTTGCGCCAGTTGTCATTGGTTGCAGTACCGCTGGAGGGCGCGGCAAATACAGCCGAAGCCATGGCGGCGGTTGCGAACAGCATTGCCACTTTGTTCAGTTTTTTCATGGTTTTTCCTCTTGGTGTGAGCCGCGGACGGGCCAAATATCAACAATAACGTTTGAAGTGACCACCACTCAATACGCTGATTTTATTGTGCCACAAGCGTTTGACGCGGACGTCAGGGCCTTGAAAGCTGGATGTAACCACTTTCTGCGCACCGCCCATCCGTTGCCGACACACAACATAAGCCCTACAGAAGCCTCCCCGGCCATAGCCCTAAAATGACGGGTTGCCTTCCGGCCCTTCACGCACCCTACGCTTTCGCTCATGACACAGTTCGCCAAAGAGACCCTGCCCATCAGCCTAGAAGAGGAAATGCGGCGCAGCTACCTGGATTACGCGATGAGCGTGATCGTGGGTCGTGCACTGCCCGATGCGCGCGATGGTCTCAAACCCGTACACCGGCGTGTGCTGTTTGCCATGCACGAGCTGAACAACGACTGGAACCGGCCCTACAAGAAGTCGGCCCGTATCGTCGGTGACGTGATCGGTAAGTACCACCCGCACGGCGACTCCGCGGTGTACGACACCATCGTTCGCATGGCGCAGGACTTCTCGTTGCGCCACATGCTGGTGGACGGTCAGGGCAACTTCGGCTCGGTCGACGGCGACAACGCGGCTGCCATGCGTTACACGGAAATCCGCCTGTCGAAGATCGCCCACGAGATGCTGGCCGACATCGACAAGGAAACCGTCAACTTCGGACCCAACTACGACGGCTCGGAAAAAGAGCCGCTGGTGTTGCCCTCGCGCCTGCCCAACCTGCTGGTCAACGGCTCTTCGGGCATTGCGGTGGGCATGGCGACCAACATCCCGCCCCACAACCTCAACGAGGTGGTCGACGCCTGTCTGCACCTGCTGAAGCAGCCCGAAGCCACCATCGACGAACTGATGGAAATCATCCCGGCGCCCGACTTCCCCACCGCCGGCATCATCTACGGCATGACGGGCGTGAAAGACGGATACCGCACCGGTCGCGGCCGCGTGGTGATGCGCGCCAAGTGCCATTTCGAGGACATCGACAAGGGTCAGCGCCAGTCCATCATCGTGGACGAGCTGCCCTACCAGGTGAACAAGAAAACGCTGCAGGAGCGCATTGCCGAGCTGGTGCATGAGAAGAAGATCGAAGGCATCAGCCACATCCAGGACGAGTCGGACAAATCGGGCATGCGCCTGGTGATCGAACTCAAGCGCGGCGAAGTGCCCGAGGTGGTGCTCAACAACCTGTACAAGCAGACGCAGCTGCAGGACACCTTCGGCATCAACATGGTGGCCCTGATCGATGGTCAGCCGCGCCTGTGCAACCTCAAGGACCTGATCCAGGTGTTCCTGGAACACCGCCGCGAAGTGGTGACACGCCGCACCGTGTTCAACCTGCGCAAGGCGCGCGAGCGCGGTCACGTGCTCGAAGGCCTGGCTGTGGCGCTGGCCAACATCGACGAATTCATCAAGATCATCCGCGAGAGCCCCACCCCGCCCGTGGCCAAGGCCGAGCTGATGACCCGCAGCTGGGACAGCCAACTGGTGCGCGAAATGCTGACCCGCTCGCGCCTGGACGGCGGCGTGATCAACGCCGACGATTACCGCCCGGAAGGCCTGGAGCGCGAGTTCGGCATGGGCGGTGATGGCTTGTACCGCCTGTCTGAGACGCAGGCACAAGAGATCCTGCAGATGCGCCTGCAGCGCCTGACCGGTCTGGAGCAGGACAAGATCGTGGCCGAGTACAAGGAAGTCATGGGCGTCATTGACGACCTGCTCGACATCCTGGCCAAGCCCGAACGCGTGTCCACCATCATTGGCGAAGAACTCACCGAAGTGAAAACCGAGTTTGGTCAGACCAAGCTCGGTGCGCGCCGCAGCGAGATCGAACACAGTGCCCAGGATCTGAGCACCGAAGACCTGATCACGCCGACCGACATGGTGGTCACGCTCTCGCACAGCGGCTACATCAAGAGCCAGCCTTTGAGCGAGTACCGTGCGCAGAAGCGCGGTGGTCGCGGCAAGCAGGCCACCGCCACCAAGGAAGACGACTGGATCGACCAGCTGTTCATCGCCAACACGCACGACTACATCCTGTGCTTCTCCAACCGGGGCCGCCTCTACTGGCTCAAGGTCTGGGAAGTGCCAGCCGGTTCGCGCGGTTCGCGTGGCCGCCCGATCGTCAACATGTTCCCGCTGCAAGAAGGCGAGAAGATCAACGTCGTGCTGCCGCTGACCGGCGAGATGCGCAGCTTCCCGCAGGACCGCTATGTGTTCATGGCCACGTCGATGGGCACGGTCAAGAAAACCGCGCTGGACGAGTTCAGCAACCCGCGCAAGGCCGGCATCATCGCCGTGGACCTGGACGAGGGCGACTTCCTGATCGGCGCCGCGCTGACCGATGGACAGCACGACGTGATGCTGTTCTCCGACGGCGGCAAGGCGGTCCGTTTTGACGAGAACGACGTGCGCCCCATGGGCCGCAATGCGCGCGGTGTTCGCGGCATGATGATCGAAGAAAGCCAGAGCGTGATCGCCATGCTGGTGGCCGAAGACGAACTGCAGAGCGTGCTCACCGCCACCATCAACGGCTATGGCAAACGCACGCCGATTGGCGAGTACACCCGCCATGGCCGTGGCACCAAGGGCATGATCGCGATCCAGCAGAGCGAGCGCAACGGCAAGGTCGTGGCCGCCACCCTGGTCCACACCGACGACGAGATCATGCTGATCACCGACAAGGGCGTTCTGGTGCGCACCCGTGTTTCGGAGATCCGCGAGATGGGCCGGGCCACGCAGGGCGTGACCCTGATCGCGCTGGACGAAGGCGCCGAGCTTTCCGGCTTGCAACGCATCGTGGAGAACGACGCCAATGTGCCCGAGCTGGCGGACGACAGCGAGGCTGACAGCACGGACGAGCAGCCGTGATGCAGCGCCCGTACAACTTTTCCGCGGGTCCGGCCGCGATGCCGGTGGAAGTGCTGCAGCAGGCAGCGGCCGAGATGCTGGACTGGCACGGCAGTGGCATGAGCGTGATGGAGATGAGCCATCGCGGCAAGGAGTTCATGTCCATCATCGAGACGGCCGAAGCCGACTTGCGTGAGCTGTTGGCGGTGCCACCGAACTTTCGCATCCTGTTCATGCAGGGTGGCGGTCTGGGCGAAAACGCCATCGTGCCGCTGAACCTGTCGCGCGGCGGCGTGGTGGACTTCGTGGTCACGGGCAGCTGGAGCCAGAAGTCGTTTAAAGAAGCCCGAAAATTCTGCGATCCCCACCTGGCGGCCAGCAACGAGGCCGACTGTCACACCCGCCTGCCCGCACCGGGCAGCTGGCAGCTCAGCCCCGATGCGCAATACGTGCACCTGTGCAGCAACGAAACCATCCATGGCGTTGAACTGCACGAACTGCCCGACCTGAAGGCACTTGGCAGCAACGCACCGCTGGTGATCGACTTCTCGTCCCATGTGGCCTCGCGCACCGTGGACTGGCGCCGCGTCGGGCTGGCTTTTGGCGGCGCCCAGAAGAACCTTGGCCCGGCGGGCGTCACCCTGGTGGTCGTGCGGGAAGACCTGCTCGGACACGCGCTGTCGATCTGCCCGAGCGCCTTCGACTACAAGACCGTGGCCGACAACGGTTCGATGTACAACACGCCGCCCACCTATGGCATCTACATGGCGGGACTCACTTTCCAGTGGCTTAAGCGCCAGAGCGAGGGCAACCTGCGGGGGATAGCGGCCATGGAGCACCGCAACATGGCCAAGGCCGAGCTGCTCTACGGCTTCATCGATCAGTCTTCGTTCTATGTGAACAAGGTTGCAACGGACTGCCGCTCGCGCATGAACGTGCCTTTCTTCCTGCGCGATGAGTCGCGCAACGAGGCCTTCCTCGCCGGCGCCAAGGCCGCGGGCCTGTTGCAGCTCAAGGGCCACAAGTCGGTCGGTGGCATGCGCGCCAGTCTCTACAACGCCATGCCGCTGGAAGGCGTGCAGGCCTTGGTCGCCTACATGCGCGACTTCGAACAAAAACTGGCTTGAAACCGGCCGACCCCACAATGAAACAACCCACACAGTCCGAAGCACTGGGCGCCCTGCGGATCCAGATCGACTCGCTGGACCAGCAACTGCTGTCGCTGCTGAACCAGCGCGCCAAAGTTGCCGAGCAGGTGGGTGAAATCAAGCGCGCCGAGGGCTCACCTTTCTTCCGCCCGGATCGCGTTGCCCAGGTGATCGAAAAGATCCAGGCGGCCAACCAGGGACCCTTGCTGAACCAGCACGTAGCGTCGATCTGGCGCGAGATCATGTCGGCCTGCCTGGCGCTGGAAGCACCGCAGCGCGTGGCCGTACTGGGTCCTCAGGGCACTTTCTGTGAACAGGCCGCCATCGAGTTCTTCGGCAGCGCCGCCAACCTGATCTATTGCGCCAACTTCGACGAGGTGTTCCACGCCACGGCGGCCGGCACAGCGCAGTACGGCGTGGTCGGCATGGAAAACTCCACCGAGGGCGTGGTCGCCCGCTCGCTCGATCTGTTCTTGCGCTCGCCGGTGCACGTGGTCGGCGAGGTGAGTCTGCTGGTGCGCCACAACCTGTTGCGCCAGCTGAACGAACTGGACGGCATCGAGGTGGTGATGGCCCACCCCCAGGCCCTGGCCCAGTGCCAGAACTGGCTCAGCCAGCACCTGCCCAACGCCGAGCGCCGCGCAGTGTCCAGCAACGCCGAAGGCGCCCGCCTGGCCGCCACCAACCCGGCCTGGGCCGGCCTGGCGAGCGAGCGCGCCGCGGCCCAGTTCGGCCTGCACATCGTGGCCCACGCGATCCAGGACGAGGCCTACAACCGCACACGCTTTGCAATCATCAGCCTGCCCCAGACCCTGGCCATGCCGCCCGCATCGGGCAAGGATTGCACCAGCCTCGTGGTGTCGGTGCCGAACCGGCCCGGTGCGGTGCACGACCTGCTGGTACCGCTGAAGAACAACGGCGTGTCCATGACGCGCTTTGAATCCCGTCCGGCCAAATCTGGCCAGTGGGAGTACTACTTCTACATCGACATCGCAGGCCATCCCTCGCAGCCCCATGTGGCGGCGGCGCTGGAGGAGCTCAAAGGCCTCTGCGCGTTTTACAAGGTGCTGGGTGCCTACCCGGTCAGTGAATAAGATGCATCACCTCGTTCCAATGGGTTCAATGGGGTTCTCCAGGGGTCTGCATGTTTGAACAACTCGGGCTGATCGGTTGCGGCCTGATGGGTGGGTCTTTTGCCCTCGCCCTCAAGAAGGCCGGTCTCGTCAAACGCGTCGTGGGCTACAGCAAGTCACCATCCACCACCGAGCGCGCGCGCCAGATGGGCGTGATCGACGTGGAAGCGCCGTCCGCCCTGCTGGCCGTGTCTGGTGCGGACCTCGTGCTGCTGGCCGTGCCCGTATCGGCCACGGAAGCGACCTTCAAGGCCATTCGGCACCTGTTGAACAACAACACCCTCGTCATGGACGTCGGCTCCACCAAGCGCGAGGTGATCGACGCCGCGCGCCGCGTGCTGAAAGACCAGGTCGGCGTGTTCGTGCCCGCGCACCCGATCGCGGGCAAGGAGCTCTCGGGCGTGGAGCATGCAGACGCCGATCTCTACACCGGGCGCCAGGTCATCCTGACGCCGATCGAACGCACCTTGACGGCACAGATCACCAAGGCCCAGCAGGTCTGGACGGCGCTGGGCTGCCACGTTCAACAGATGTCACCCGAAGCCCACGACGCAGCGTACGCGGCGGTCAGCCACCTGCCACACCTGATCGCGTTTGCGCTCATGAACGCGATCAACGGCCAGGCCCAGGCGAAACAGTTCCTGTCGCTGGCCGGACCGGGTTTCCGTGATTTCACCCGCATTGCCGCGAGTGATCCGAGCGTCTGGCGCGACATCCTCAGCTCCAATCGCGAGGAGTTGATCGCCCAGTCCCGGCATTTCCAGCGCGCCTTGCACGCCTTTGAAAACGCCATCAGTGCCGGCAACCCGGATGCCCTTGAATCGCTGATTGAACAGGCCAGCAGCTCGCGCGCACACTGGCGCATGAACGCCATCAAACCGCAAAACTGAGCGCGTTTCGCCGATCACGATCGGCGGTGCCCGCCGTTCGCCCACTTCGATCATGTACGCCATCGACCACCTTGACGTCCCCCCCTTGCACAGCGCAGGCGGGACCGTGCGCCTGCCCGGCTCCAAGAGCATCTCCAACCGAGTGCTGCTGCTCGCGGCCCTGAGTGTCGGGTACACCGACATCGCCGATCTGCTGGATTCGGACGACACCCGGGTGATGCTGGCCGCACTGGCCCAGCTCGGCTGCCGCATCGAACCCCAGGCCGATGGCGCCCTGCGGGTGCATGGGCTCGGTGGTGCGCTGCCCGTGAAGCAGGCGCAACTTTTTCTGGGCAACGCAGGCACGGCCATGCGCCCGCTGACCGCCGCGCTGGCGCTGCTGGCCAGCGTGCACGGCGGTGCGTTTGAACTCAGCGGCATCGCCCGCATGCACGAGCGCCCCATTGGCGACCTCGTGGATGCGCTGCGCCAGCTTGGCTGCCCCGTGGACTGTCTGGGCCAGGATGGCTACCCACCGCTTCGGCTGGGCAACGGAACCCCTCAGACGCTGGCGCTCGACCAGCCGATCCGCGTGCGCGGCGACGTGTCCAGCCAGTTTCTCACCGCCCTGCTGCTGGCGCTGCCCCTGGTCGCCACGAACCGTGCCCCCACGCTCGGCACTGGCGTATCTTCGCAGCCCCCCGAGGGGACTGTCCCGTCTTGGGGCGGCCCGGCGACGGGACGGGACATCGTGATCGAGGTGGTGGGCGAGCTGATCTCGCGCCCCTACATCGAGATCACGCTCAACCTGCTCGAACGCTTCAGTGTGTCGGTACGGCGCGATGGCTGGCAACGCTTCACCATCCCTGCCGGCTGCCGCTACACCTCACCCGGGCGCATTCCGGTTGAAGGCGATGCATCGTCGGCCAGTTATTTCATCGCCCTGGGTGCACTGGCATCGCCAACACCCGGCAGCGATGGCATCACCATCGAAGGCGTGGGTCTGTCCTCCATCCAGGGAGACATCCGCTTCGTCGAAGCCGCCCGCCTCATGGGTGCAGACATCTCCGGCGAAGCCAACCGCCTGCACATCCGCCGCGGCGCCTGGCCCCTCAAGGCCATCGATCTCGACTGCAACCACATCCCCGATGCGGCCATGACCCTGGCCGTGATGGCGCTTTTCGCCGATGGCCCCTCCACGCTGCGCAACATCGCGAGCTGGCGCGTGAAGGAGACCGACCGCATCGCTGCCATGGCAACCGAATGCCGCAAGTTCGGCGCGCTGGTGGAGGAAGGGGCCGACTTCATCCGCATCACGCCGCCCAGCAGCTGGACAACCGGTTCCATACATACCTACGACGACCACCGCGTCGCCATGTGCTTCTCGCTGGCGGCGTTCAACCCGGCCGGCCTGCCGGTGCGCATCGAAGACCCGAAGTGCGTGGCCAAGACCTTCCCGGACTACTTCGAGACCCTGTTCGAGGTTTGTCAAACCCCGGCCCAGGCCATCCCCGTGATCTGCATCGACGGACCCACCGCTTCGGGCAAGGGCACGCTGGCGTCGGAAGTGGCTCAGCGGCTGGGCTACCAGTTGCTCGACTCCGGCGCGTTGTACCGCGCCACCGCATTGGCGGCGCAGGACGCGGGTGTTGATCTGGACGACGAACCCGGCCTGGCCCGCCTGGCCGCACAATTGCCGCTGGCCTTCCGCGATCACAAGGTGTTTCTGGGTGGCCGCGACATCACCGACCCCCTGCGCCTGGAATCCACCGGCGGCATGGCCTCTCGGGTGTCGCAGCACCTGGCCGTGCGGTCTGCTCTGCATGCGCTGCAGTTGAGCTTCAGGCGCCTGCCCGGTCTGGTGGCCGACGGGCGCGACATGGGCACGGTGATCTTTCCGGATGCACCGCTGAAGGTGTATCTCACCGCCAGCGCCGAGCAGCGCGCACAACGGCGGCATAAGCAGTTGATTTCAAAGGGAATTGCTGCTAATATCGACAGTCTCTTGGCAGACCTGAAAATGCGCGATCACCGGGACTCGTCCCGTGCCCACGCGCCGCTCAAGCCCGCTGAAGATGCTTTGTTGCTGGACAACTCCGAACTGGGTATCGAGCAATCGGTACAGCAAGTCCTGAACTGGTGGCAAGGCAAAACGGTGTTTTCGGAAACCTGAAAACACCGCCTTGATGGCCCAGACGGCACAGCCGGGCGTTCTCAGCCCGCAGGCCCGACGGTTCTTTCACTTAACCCCGCGGTGCCACGCACCGCAATGTCAACGCCGCCCAACCGTCGTTACCCGTTCCAGCCACCTCATCGTGGTTGCTGCGCCGACGCTGAGTGGCTCTAGGAAATTCAATGTCTGAATCTTTTGCCGCCCTGTTCGAAGAGTCCCTGAAACGCGCTGAAATGCGCTCGGGCGAAGTCATCACCGCTGAAGTCGTTCGCATCGAACACAGCCACGTGGTGGTCAACGCTGGCCTCAAGTCCGAAGCCTACGTTCCGCTCGCCGAATTCAAGAACGATCTGGGCGAACTCGAAGTCCAGGTGGGCGACTTCGTGTCGGTGGCCATCGACTCCGTGGAAAACGGCTTCGGCGACACCCTGCTGTCGCGCGACAAGGCCAAGCGCCTGGCTTCGTGGATGTCGCTGGAAAAAGCGCTCGAGTCGGGCGAATTCGTCACCGGCACGACCTCCAGCAAGGTCAAGGGCGGCCTCAAGGTCATGGTCAACGGTATCAGCGCCTTCCTGCCCGGTTCGCTGGTCGACAGCCGTCCGACCAAGGACCTGACGCCTTACGAAAACAAGACGCTGGAATTCAAGGTCATCAAGCTCGACCGCAAGCGCAACAACGTGGTGCTGAGCCGCCGCGCCGTGGTGGAAGCCTCCATGGGCGAAGAGCGCGCCAAGCTGATGGACACGCTGAAGGAAGGCGCCATCGTCAACGGCGTGGTCAAGAACATCACCGAATACGGTGCATTCGTGGACCTGGGCGGTATCGACGGCCTGCTGCACATCACCGACATGGCCTGGCGCCGCGTCCGTCACCCGAGCGAAGTGGTGACGGCTGGTCAGGAAATCACCGCCAAGATCCTGAAATTCGACACCGAGAAGCACCGCGTTTCCCTGGGTCTGAAGCAGATGGGCGACGATCCCTGGATGGGCGTTGGCCGCCGCTACCCGCAAGGCACGCGCATGTTCGGCAAGATCACCAACATCGCCGACTACGGCGCGTTCGTTGAGCTGGAGCCGGGCATCGAAGGTCTGGTGCACGTCTCCGAAATGGACTGGACCAACAAGAACGTGGCCCCGTCCAAGCTGGTGTCGCTGGGCGACGAAGTCGAAGTCATGGTGCTCGACATCGACGAAGACAAGCGCCGCATCTCCCTGGGCATGAAGCAGTGCCGCGCCAACCCCTGGCACGAGTTTGCCGAACAGACCAAGCGCGGCGACCGCGTCAAGGGCCCGATCAAGTCGATCACCGACTTCGGCGTGTTCGTCGGCCTGGCTGCCGGCATCGACGGCCTGGTGCACCTGTCCGACCTGTCCTGGAACGAAACGGGCGAAGCCGCCGTGCGCAACTTCAAGAAGGGCCAGGAAGTCGAAGCCATCGTGCTGGCCATCGACGTGGAGCGCGAGCGCATCTCCCTGGGCATCAAGCAGCTCGACGGCGACCCGTTCACCACCTTCGTGTCGGTGAACGACAAGGGTTCCGTGGTGACCGGCAAGGTCAAGACGGTTGACGCCAAGGGCGCCGAGATCGATCTGGGCGAAGACGTGCTGGGTTACCTGCGCGCCTCCGAAATCAGCCGTGACCGCGTGGAAGACGCGCGCAACGTGCTGAAAGAAGGCGACGAAGTGACCACCGTGGTGATGAACGTGGATCGCAAGACCCGCAACATCCAGCTGTCGATCAAGGCCAAGGACATGGCGGACCAGAACGAAGCCATGCAGTCCCTGAGCCAGCAATCGGCCCGCGAAAACGCCGGTACCACCAGCCTTGGCGCCCTGCTTCGCGCCAAGCTCGACAACAACAACTGAGCCGACTGAATCCGGGCGGGTGCGTCACAGCACCTGCCCGGGCCAGCCCGTCAGCCTGACCAAGCCCTTTCCCAGACATGACCCGTAGCGACCTCGTTGAAGCACTGGCCGGCCGTTTTGGCCAGCTCACCCAACGCGACGCCGAGTTCGCCGTCAAAGCGATCCTCGATGCGATGGGTGACGCCTTGGTCAAAGGGCACCGGATTGAAATCCGGGGCTTCGGCAGTTTCTCCGTCAACCGCCGCTCACCCCGCATCGGACGCAACCCGCGTTCGGGCGAGAGCGTCATGATTCCGGAGAAGCGCGTTCCGCACTTCAAGCCAGGCAAAGCCCTGCGCGAACAGGTGGACGCGAAGACCGCCGAGATCCTGGGTCGAGAACAGAAAAAGGCGGACTGATCGAAAGACTGGATCGCTACAATCGTCCCACCACAGAGGGGATGATTTGAAATACCTGATGTGGCTGCTCAATGCAGCCATTTTTTTTGTGCTTTTCGCTTTCGCGCTGAACAACCAGGACGCGGTCACGCTGCACCTGTTCTTTGGCGCCCAGTGGCAGGCTCCGCTGGTGCTGGTGCTGTTCATCGCCCTGCTCCTGGGTGTCAGCCTGGGCGTGCTCGTGATGTTGCCGCTGTGGCTGCGCGCGAGGCGCGCGCGCCAACCTGCCACATCCCGGTTGAGCGCGTCAGACGCTGGCGGTGACACCCTCACGCCACCCGCTCCGTAACGCGACATGGATCTTGATCTCACCTGGCTCCTCTGGGGCCTGCCCATCGCGTTTGCACTCGGCTGGGTTGCCTCAAGACTCGATCTTCGGCAGTGGCGCATCGAAAGCCGCCAGACACCCAAAGCCTACTTCCGGGGCCTGAACCACCTGCTCAACGAGCAGCAGGACCAGGCCATCGACGCCTTCATCGAAGCCGTGCAGGGCGACCCCGACACCGCCGAACTGCACTTTGCCTTGGGCAATCTCTTTCGCCGCCGCGGCGACTACGACCGCGCCGTGCGCGTGCACGAACACCTGCTGGGTCGCGCGGACATCAACCGCAAGGACCGGGACCGCGCCCAGCACGCCCTGGCGCTGGACTTCCTCAAGGCCGGCCTGCTCGACCGCGCCGAAGCCGCCTTGCACAAGCTTGAAGGCTCGGCCTTCGAAGGCGAAGCCTTGCTGGCGCTGCTGGCCATTTACGAGCGCTCGCGCGACTGGCGGCAGGCCCAGGCCGTCGCGCAGCGCCTCGAAGCGGCCGAACAGGGCAGCTTCACCACCCGGCTGGCGCACTACCAGTGCGAAGAGGCTGAACTGGCCCAGAAAAATGGAGACACCGCGCTGGCACAGCGCCTGCTGGGCGACGCGGTGCAACACGCGCCCCAGTTGCCACGGGGCTGGATGGCGCTCTCTGCGCTCAAGGCCCAGCAAGGCGATGCAGCCGGCGCACTGGCTGCCTTGAAACAGCTGGCGCAACAGGCGCCGCAAGGTCTGCCACTGGCTGCCCATGCGCTCGCGGAACTGGCGCAGCAAACCGGGCGGCAGGGCGAGGTTCTGGTGCTGCTGCAGGCCGCCCACGAACGGGGTCCGTCGCTCGATGTGACCGAAGCTCTGGCCCGCCTGAGCCCCGATGCCGAAAGCGCCCGCGCACGCTACCTCAACCACCTGGAGCGCGAGCCCTCGCTGGTGGTGGCCACCCAGTGGCTGGCCGGCGAAACCCTGTCGGACCCGCGCGCACAGAAGCCGGTGCAGAGTGCTCTGGAGCAGGCCAGCAACCCGCTCAAACGTTACCGCTGCGCCGCATGTGGCTTCGAGGCCCGCCAGCACTTCTGGCACTGCCCGGGCTGCCAGAGCTGGGACAGCTACCCGGCACGGCGCGTCGAGGAGCTTTGACGCCCCCCGCGCCGCACCTGCGGTGCGTCACCCCCCACTGGGGGGCAACGCTGGCGGCCCGGCGGAGCCGGTTCCGCGGCGTTCTGGCTTGGGCATCCCCTCCACTTCAAACGTGTTGCCCACTCCAAATTTCCTGCAGCCAGGATTCCAGATCGTGCACCGGTCTTCCGGTGGCTTGGGCCACGGCTGCCCGGTACGGCGGCATGTTGGTGCACTCCAGCACCAGGTGTTGCACCTTGGGATGCTTCGCCACCAGGCGCATCGCGGCTTCCACCACGTCATTTGATGCCTGCCGCAGGTCCAGCTGGGTATCGTCGGCCAGGATGCGCGACTGCAATTCACAACCGGGACTCAGGCCCTCCACGGGTGTGCCCGCCGGTACGCCCGCACGCTGCAGCAATCCCGCGTGCAACGAAGCGGCGTCGAATGTGACGATGCCTGGTGACGGCAGGCCGGCGCATTGCAGCAGGCTGGAGGTGATCACGGGCACGTCCACCGCCGCCTGCAACTCGACCTGCCAACTGGCCAGAAAGCCGCAACTGGTGGTGATGAGACGGGCGCCCTGACCAGCCAGCGAACGGGCGGCCTCCACAAAGGGGCCGAGCAGCGCCGGGTCTTGCGCCTGCACCACGCGTCGGGCCGAAGCCCCCGGCACGGTGATGAAGCGCACCGGGATGCCGGCGCGTTCCCAGGTGGCCGGGCTGCCGATGTCGCCCGGCGGGCGCGGGAAGCGGGTGTCCAGCATGATGACGCCCAGGCATCCCTCGGCGACGGTCTTCGTGTCCTTCATGGCGATAAGCTGCGGGTTGACAACAACAACGATGGGAACATGGAAGCATGACGCAGGCAAGGCTGGGACAACAGGTGGTGGTGCTGGGCGCCGGCATGGTGGGCATCGCTTGCGCGCTCTCGTTGCGCCAGCGCGGCATGCAGGTGACCGTGATCGACCCGCTGGGACCGGGCGCCGCGACTTCGCACGGCAACGCTGGCGTGCTGGCGCGCAGCTCGCTCATGCCGTTCAACCACCCCCGGCTGTGGTCGCAGTTGCCCGGGCTGCTGCGCGGGCGCAGTCCGGGCTTCCGCTACGACCCGTTGGCGATGCTGAACCAATGGCGCTGGGGTCTGTCGTTCCTGTCCCATGCGCGCGAACAGGACTTCCGCGAGACCACCACCGCGCTGGACGCGCTGATCCGGCACTCGGGGGAGGTGCACCACCGGTGGATGGACGCGGCGGGTGTCGCGCAGCGCCGCCGTGACGCGGGCTGGCTGTTTCTCTACCGCAGCGCGGCGGGGTTCGAGGCGGGCGCTTTCGGGCGCGAGACGCTGGCCCGCTTCGGCGTCGCCACCGCCGAGCTGGACGCACACGAACTGCACGATCTGGAACCGCATCTGCAGCCCATCTTCCGCAAGGCCCTGTGGGTGAAAGACGCCAGCTCGGTGGACAGCCCGGGTGAGCTGGTGCGCGCCTACGCGCGGTGGCTGGTGGAACTCGGCGGGCAGCTGCACACCACCGAGGCCACACACCTGCAACGAGACAACGGTGGCTGGTCCGTCGCCACAGCCGATGGACATTCCCTGCACGCCGATCACGTCGTGGTCGCGCTGGGACCTTGGTCGCGCGATTTCCTTCGGCAGCAGCTCGGACTGAAGCTGCCCATGGGCTTCGAGCGCGGCTACCACCGGCACTTCACGCCAGCGAGTGGCGCGGCACTCAACCGGCCGGTGTACGACACCGCCGCCGGCTACGTGCTCGCGCCCATGGCACAAGGCCTGCGGCTGACCACCGGGGTGGAGCTGAACGCACAACACGCTCCGTCGCGGCCTGCGCAGCTGGACGCTGCCGAGCGGGCCGCGCGCGAGGCGCTGGCGCTGGGTGAACGAACGGCAGACCCCGACTGGCTGGGCAGCCGCCCCACCCTGCCCGACAGCCGCCCGATGGTTGGGGAATGCCCGGGCCAGCCCGGGGTCTGGCTGGCGCTGGGCCACCAGCACATCGGCTTTTCGACCGGGCCGGGCACCGGCGAGTTGCTGGCGCAACTCATGCTGGGTGAGCCCACCAACCTCGACCCGAATCCGTTCAGGCCACAGCGGTTTCTGCGGTCATGAGGTTCACATCCGCCCCGGCAGCCACATCACGATTTGCGGGAACCACCAGAGCAGGCACACCGCCAGCACCATGAGGAAGAAGTAAGGCATGCAGACCCCGGCGATCCAGTTGATCTCGCGCTTGGTCATGCCCTGCAGCACAAACAGGTTGAAGCCCACCGGCGGCGTGATCTGCGCCATCTCCACCACGATGACGACGAAGATGCCGAACCAGATCAGGTCGATGCCCGCGGCCTGCACTGTCGGGATCAGCACGCCCATGGTCAGCACGATCATGGAAATGCCGTCGAGGAAACAGCCCAGCAGGATGAAGAACAGCGCCAGCGCGATCAGCAGCAGCCCCGGCGACAGGCCCAGCGAACCCACCCACTCGGCCAGGTGGCGCGGCAGGCCGATGTAGCCCATGGACAGCGTGAGGAAAGCCGCCCCGGCGAGGATCAGCGCCATCATGCAATACAGGCGGGTGGCGCCCAGCAGCGCGTCCTTGAAGTTCTGCCAGTTCAGCGACTTCTGGTACGCCGACAGCATCAGCGAGCCGACCACGCCGATGG
Organism: Hydrogenophaga aromaticivorans; assembly: GCF_013387465.1. GTDB lineage: Bacteria > Pseudomonadota > Gammaproteobacteria > Burkholderiales > Burkholderiaceae_C > Hydrogenophaga > Hydrogenophaga aromaticivorans. The sequence goes on from NZ_VYGV01000027.1 coordinate 149,670, forward strand.
CGGCCGCCTCGGTGGCGGTGGCCACGCCGACGTAGATCGAGCCGATCACGCCGCCGATGAGCAACACCACCGGGATCAGTTCGCTGGAAGCGCGCAACTTGTCGGTGAAGCTCATGCCCGGATCGGCCTGCGGAATCTTGTCGGGGTTGAGCAGCGACCAGACCATCAGGTAACCGCTGAACAAGCCCGCGAGCATCAGGCCGGGAATCATGCCCGCCACGAACAGCTTGGCGATCGACACCTCGGCGGCCACGCCGTAAACGATCATCACGATGGAGGGCGGTATCAGCAGGCCCAGCGTGCTGGCGCCACCCAGCGAGCCGATGACGCGCTCCGGCGGGTAGCCGCGTTCGGTCAGTTCGGGGATCGTCATCTTGCCGATGGTGGCGCAGGTGGCCGCCGACGAACCCGACACCGCCGCAAAGATCGTGCTGCCCAGGATGTTGGTGTGCAGCAGCCGACCGGGCAGCGCATTGACCCAGGGCGCCAGGCCCTTGAACATGTTTTCCGACAGCTTGGTGCGGAACAGGATCTCGCCCATCCAGATGAACAGCGGCAATGCGGTCAGCGTCCAGCTGCTGGCGGAGCCCCAGATGGTGACGGCCATGGCATCGCCCGCGCTGCGCGAAGAGAACAGCTCCATGCCGATCCAGGCCACGCCGGCCAGCGTGAGGCCGATCCAGACGCCGCTGCCCAGCAGGGCGAACAGGGTGACGATCAGAAACCCGGTGACGACCATCTCATTCATGGTGGGTCTCCGATCCGTCGATGCGTTGGCGCTGGCCACGGGCCTCCAGCACCCATTCATCCACGAAAGCGATGAACAGCACGAGGGTGCCGAACGCCATCGCCAGCTGGGGAATCCACAGCGGCGTGGCGTCGTTGCCGGTGGAGATGTCGTGGAACTCGATCGACTGCCACACCAGGCGCGCCGCGAACCAGGCGAACAGCCCGGACAGCAGCACCGCGACGCTCAGCGACCACAGCTCCAGGCCCCGGCGGGCGCGGCCGGTGAGTTTGCCCAGCACCAGCGTGACGCGGATGTGCTCGTTGCGTTTGAGCGTGTGCGCCAGCGCCAGGAAACCGGCGGCGGCCATGGCGTAGCCGGCGTAGGCGTCCGTGCCCGGCACGTGGAACTGGAACTGCCGGCCCAGTACCGACAGCAGCACCATGACCAGCACGCCGATCATGAACACCGCCGCGAGCCAGGCGCAGCCGTCGTACAAGGCATTCAGCGTGCGTCGCATGTTGCTGCCGTGGCTCACTTGCGGAACGCGTCGACCATGGCCTGGCCTTCAGGGCCGGCTTTGGCGAGCCACTCCTTGAGCATGGTGTCGCCGACCTGCTTCATGTCGGTCTTGAGCTGCGCGGGCGCCGGCAGGATCTGCATGCCACCGGCCTTGAGTTTGTCCAGGCTTTCGCCGTTGGCCTTCTTGCTCTCGGCCCAGCCGCGGGTCTCGGCGTCGGCGGCGGCCTTCAGCACGGCATCCTGCGTCGGTTTGTCCAGTGCATCAAAGGCCTTCTTGTTCACCAGCAGCGCATTCTTGGGCAACCAGGCCTGGGTGTCGTACCAGTACTTCACGTGTTCGTACAGCTTGGCGTCGGCACCGGTGGAGCCGCTGGACATCATGCTTTCGGTCACGCCGGTGGCGAAGGCCTGGCTGACCTCGGCCGCCTGCACGGTGACCGGCTGGGCGCCCACCAGTTCGGCGATGCGCGCGGTGGCCGGGCTGTAGGCGCGCCACTTGATGCCCTTCAGATCGGCTGCGCTGTTCAGCGGCTTCTTGCTGTACACGCCCTGCGGCGGCCACGGCACCGCGAACAGGACCATCATGCCCTGCTCGGCCAGCTTCTTCTCCAGCACCGGGCGCTGCACCTTCCAGAGCTTGGCCGCTTCGTCGTAGCTGTCGGCCAGGAACGGCAGGCCGTCGGCACCGAAGACCTGCCATTCGTTCTGGTAGTTCACCAGCAGGATCTCGCCGGCCTGGGCCTGACCTCCCTGCACCGCGCGCTTGATCTCGGGCGCCTTGAACAGCGCGGCGTTGGCGTGCACCGTCATCTTGAGCTTGCCGCCGCTGGCCTTGTCCACGTCGGCCGCGAACTGGCTGATGTTGACCGTGTGGAAGTTGGTGGCCGGGTAGGCGGTGGCCAGATCCCACTTGGCCTGGGCATACGCCGAGGTCGAAAGTGCGAGCGCTGCAGCGGCCATCGAGAGTTGGAATGCGCGACGTTTCATGGGAGCTCCGGTGGGTGGGGTGGAACAGATTGCAGGCAGACCCTGCGGGAAAGGGTGCACGGACTGTAGGCGCCGGGCTGGCAGATTGTGATGGGTGTTTTCCCTTATCGTCAACAAATTGTTGGCAAATCATCAGCAAAAAATCTAAACTGCGGACCATCGAAGGAACGCACATGGCCAAGACACCCAAAGCAACAACCACGCCCGCCGCCAAGGCGCCCGGCTCGCACATCGTGTCATCGGCGCACCTGGTCTCACCCCAGAGCGCGGAGATGAGCGAGTTCGAGTTCGGCCTGATCGTGGCCAGCAACGCCTTCCACCGCTGGGTGGTGCACTGCATGTCGGCCGCGGGGTTGAAGGACCTGATGCCGCTGGACGTGCTGGTCCTGCACCACGTCTCGCACCGGGCGCGGGACAAGCGCCTGTCGGACATCTGCTTCATCATGAACATCGAGGACACGCACCTGGTCAACTACTCGCTCAAGAAGCTGGTGAGCCTGGGCGTGGTGGTGTCCAGCAAGTCGGGCAAGGAAGTGACCTACGCCGCCACCGAAGCCGGCAGCGTCAGCGTGCAGCGCTACCGCGAGATCCGCGAGCAATGCCTGATCCAGGCGCTGCACGCCGACGACGCGCTCAACAAGGACATCGGCGAGCTCGCGCGCCTGCTGCGCGTGCTCTCGGGCATGTACGACCAGGCGGCGCGGTCCGCGGCTTCACTGTGAAACACTGTGAAGCCCCCCTGCGCCGCTTCGCGGCTTCCCCCCGGAGGGGGACGCAGCTGGTGGCCCGGCGAAGCCGGTTCCACGGCTGCCCTGGGTCAGGCACGCGCTCCGGCCATGCCATTGGACTCCCCCTTCGCAGCTTCCCTGCCCGGGCCTTGCTCCCTCGCACCTCTGGGGAGAGGGCTGGGGTAAGGGGCCGCCGCCGAGCCCGGGTCTCCCTTTCGCACATCACCTCCCATGAGTCCTGACATGGCCCCCCGCCTGCTCGCCCTCGGCGACAGCGCCTGGACGCTGGAGTTCGGCAGCGCCATCGACCCTGCCATCAACGCCCGCGTGATGGGCCTGGCCGAGCGCGTGGCGCAGGCGCGTGGCGCAGAACCGCTGATGGCATCGATCACCGATGTGGTGCCCACGTTCCGCTCGCTCACGGTGCATTACGACCCCCTGGAAGCCGATGCCACCGCGCTGGGCGAACGCCTGCAGGTGCTGGCGCAAGACGGTCATCAGGCCATGCAGCCGGGCCGCCTCTGGCACCTGCCGGTGTGTTTCGACGCCGACTTCGCGCCCGACCTGCCCCGCCTGGCCGAAGCCAAAGGCCTGAGCCCCGACGAAGTGATCCAGCGCCTGCTCACCGCCACCTTCCGGGTCTACATGCTCGGCTTCCAGCCGGGCTTCCCGTACATGGGCGGCGTGCCACCCGAACTGCACATGCCGCGCCTGCCGGCGCCGCGCCAGAAAGTGCCCGCGCAATCACTGGCAGTGGCCGGCGAGATGTGTGCGGTCTACCCCTGGGAAAGCCCGGGCGGCTGGAACCTGCTCGGTCGCACGCCGGTGGTTCTGTTCGACCTGCGCCACGCCGAGCAGCCGGCCCTGCTCGCGGCCGGCGACGAGGTGCGTTGCCACGCGGTCGACCTTGCCACGCACGACCGGCTGGCCGCCGAGATCGCGCGGGGCCTGCCGCGTGAAACCTTCCTGAAGGCACCTGAGCAATGAGCGGCCTGCTGGAGATCGCACAACCCGGCATCGGCACCACCGTGCAGGACCGCGGCCGCGCGGGCCACCGGCACCACGGCATGCCGCTCTCCGGCTGGCTCGACGGACCGCTGGCCCGCGCGGCCAACGCCCTGCTCGGCAACCCGCCCGACGAGGCCGTGCTGGAGCTGCGCGGCACGGGCACGGTGTTGCGTGTGAAGGCCGGGCCGGTGCGCGTGGCGCTGGCGGGCCGCATCGCCGCCACCTGCCTGCGCAGCGACAGCAGCCGCGGCCCCCTGCCCGCCTGGCAAAGCGTCACGCTGCGCGAAGGCGACCAACTGCAGCTCGGCCCGGCCGAGAGCGGTTGCGCCTACCTGGCCGTGGCCGGCGGGCTGCTCATGGAGCCCCAGCTCGGCAGCCGCGCCAGCTACTGGCGCGCCGGGCTGGCCGGCGTGCTGGGCCGCGCCTTCCGCCCGGGTGACACGCTGCCCTGCGGCGCCTGGAGCCACGCCGATCCGAGGGAGTGGCGCTGCCGGTCTCCCTGGACCGCCAACGAAGGCCCGGTGCGCGTGCTGCTCGGCCCGCAGCAGGATCATTTCACCGCCGACGCCATCGCGCAGTTCCTGAGCCAGGACTGGGAAGCCACCGCCGCGCAGGACCGCATGGGCCTTCGGTTTCAGGGCCAGGCGCTGGCGCACATCAACGCTGCCGCGGCGGACATCGTGTCCGACGGCGTGACGCCCGGCGCGATCCAGGTGCCGGCCAACGGCCAGCCCATCGTGCTGCTCGCCGACGGCCAGACCGTGGGCGGCTACCCCAAGATCGCCACCGTGATCAGCGCCGACCTGCCCCGGCTCGCGCACCTGAAGCCCGGCACGCGCGTGCGCTTTGAAGCCGTGACCCACGAAGCGGCACACCGCGCCTTGCTGGACGAACATCAACGCTGGCAGCGCTGGCTCGCCTCGCGCGAAACCTTCCTGCCGCCCGGCACGGTGGACGAGGCCGCACTCTACGCATCCAATCTGATCGACGGCATGCAACGCGCCGACCCCTGAACAGGAGTACCCGATGACCCAAACGACCATCAACCTCAACGCCGACCTCGGCGAAAGCTTCGGCGCCTGGCGCATGGGCGACGACGCAGCGCTGCTGCAGGTCATTGGCAGCGCCAACATCGCCTGCGGTTTTCACGCGGGCGACCCGGTCGTGATGCGCGAGACCGTGCGCCTGGCGCAGGCCAACGGCGTGAGCCTGGGTGCCCACCCGGCCTTCCCCGACCTGCAGGGTTTCGGCCGACGCGCCATGCAGCTGTCGACCCAGGAGCTGGAAGCCACCATCCTCTACCAGGTGGGCGCGCTGCAGGCCATGGCCGCGGCCGAAGGCGGCCGTGTCACGCACGTCAAGCCGCACGGCGCGCTCAACAACATCGCCTGCGCCGACGCCGAAGTGGCCGCCACCGTGGCACGCGCCGTGCGGGCGCTGGACCGCGAGCTCATCCTGCTCGCGCCAGCCCTCTCGGCGCTGGAAGCGGCCGGCGATGCGGCCGGCCTGCGCGTGGGCCACGAGGTGTTTGCCGACCGCACCTACCAACAAGACGGCCAGCTCACGCCCCGCTCGCAGCCCGGCGCTGTGCTGCACGACGCCCTGGCCTGCGTGCAACACGTGCTGCGCATGCTTGACGCGGGGGGCATCGTCACCGCCGACGGCCAGCGCCTGCCCACCCCCATACACAGCATCTGCGTGCACGGCGATGGGCCCGACGCCGTGGCCTCGGCGCAGCAGATCCGCCTCGCGCTGGAGAAGGCGGGTTACCAGCTCGCACCGCTGACCGCGCTGGTCTGAGAGGCTGAGAGTCTTTCGTCCGTGCCCGCCTTGCACGCCAAAACGGCCCAGCTCGTCGTTGCAAATGCTCGCCGTAGCCCGAGCTACGGCTGTGCCTTGCGCCTAGATCCGGGCCGTTTTGGCGCGCCTTTCAGGCCCGGCCAAAAAACTCTCTGCCTCTGAACCCCTGGGTTGGGCTGGGTATCATCAAAGCCCCTCACCCCAACCCCCTCCCGCTGCCGGGAGGGGGCGCCGGTCCACAACGCACCGGCACAACCCAAGGAATTCCGTGTTCAAGAATGTAACGATCTACCGCATCGCGCCCGGCTGGACGGCGACGCTGGAGTCGATGGAAACCGCGCTCGACGCGGCCCGTTTTGTGCCCTGCGGTGCCACGCAGGACAAGGCCGTGGGCTGGGTCGAGCCGCGCGGCGAGGCGCATGGCCCGCTGGTCGAATCCGTGGCCGGGCAGCGCATCCTCAAATTGATGATCGAGACCAAGGCCGTGCCCGGCTCGGTCGTGCGCGAGAAGGCGGACGAAGAAGCCGAACACATCGAGGCCACCACCGGACGCAAGCCCGGCAAGAAGCAGATGAAAGAACTGCGCGAAGACGCGCTGCTGTCCCTGCTCCCGCAGGCCTTTCCACGCCGCATGGGCGTGTGGGTCTGGATCGACCTGGCCAACGGCCTGCTGGTCACCGACGCCAGCAGCCAGGGCAAGCTCGACGAGCTGGTGACCGCCCTGGTCAACGCCTTCAACGACCTGTCGCTCACCCTGCTGCAGACCGCCGTGACGCCGCAGACCGCGATGACTTCGTGGCTCTCGGCCCCGGTGTCCGACGAAGACGAAGGCGGCGCACCGGGTGGCTTCGCGGTCGAGCGCGAGTGCGAACTGAAATCGGGCGACGAAGAGAAGTCGGTCGTCAAGTTCACGCGCCACAACCTCGCCACCGACGAGGTGCGCAAACACATCGTTGAGGGCAAGCTGCCCACGCGCCTGGCCCTGAGCTGGGAAGGCCGCATCGGCTTCGTGCTCACCGAGTCCATGCAGCTCAAGAAACTCGCGTTCCTCGAAGGCGTGTTCGACGACCGCGCCGCCGACGGCGAAAGCGGCTTCGACACCGACGTGGCACTGAGCACCGGCGAGCTGAACAAGCTGATCCCCGAACTGATCGAAGCCCTGGGCGGCGAGATCGTGCCCGGCATGGCGATGCCCGATGCACCAACGGCCGCACCGGCCAAACCCAAACAGGAAGCCGTCACCGCCGTGGGCGACGACGAAGACCCACCGTTTTGATTCCCCACTGAGCCATGCTGCAAGTGATCGCCATCAGCCTCGGTGCCAGCATCGGCGCGCTCTCGCGCTGGCAGCTCAGCCTGTGGCTCAACCAGGGCCACGCGGTGTTGCCCTGGGGCACGCTCACGGCGAACTGGACCGGGGCCTGGCTGGTGGGCGTGGCGGTGGTGTTTTTCCAGAGCCAGACGCAACTGGACCCGGCCTGGCGTCTCGCCATCGTGACCGGCTTTCTGGGCGCGCTCACCACGTTTTCCACCTTCTCGGTGGAGGTGGTGAGCATGCTGCAGCACGGCCGCTGGCTGCTCGCCACGGGCACCGCGGTCCTGCATCTGCTCGGCTCGCTGCTGCTCACGGTGCTCGGCATGAAGATGGCGGGCTGGTGGTGGACCCCGGCCTGACGCTGACGCGCTGACGGCCAGAGAGCCGAACCTCCGGCACTGGGTGCGGTATCGCACAGACGCTCTCGGGACATGGGCCCAGATTGGGCGTCTCAGAACTTGCCGCTGGAGGCCGATCATGATCCAGATTCGCAAAGGGCAGGCGCCCGCCCCCTTGGCACGGGCGCCATTCGCCGAGCGCTTCCGCGCCTCGTTCATGGACCCGGCCTTCCGCGCGGAAGACCCGTCCATCGACCGGCTCGAAGCCATCGCCTGGGCCGCCTTCAGCGAAGGCCGCAAGGCACCGTTCACCCACAAGGCAGGCGAAGGCTACGCGGACCCGGACTACGAGCTGTCCGACGAATGGGTCGCCACCAAGGACCGCTTGCAGGCGGCCCAATCGCGCTGGGCCGACCCGGCAACGCCGTCGCGCGTGCTGCTGGTCTGCGGCTCGGCGCGCAACGACGGCACCTGCCCGGGTGAAATCTCCAAGAGCTTTCGGCTGATGGAGACGGCCCGCGAGGTGCTGGAACCGCTGGGCCTGCAGACCGATGTGCTGGACCTGAGCCTGCTCACCTCCGACTACGGGCTGAAGATCCACCCCTGCAAGGGCTGCCTGTCCACCGCCATGCCACTGTGCCACTGGCCCTGCAGCTGTTACCCCAACCACGCGCTGAACCAGACCAACGACTGGATGGCACAGATCTACGAGCGCTGGACCGCGGCCCACGCCGTGCTGATCGTCACCCCGGTCTACTGGTACCAGAGCCCGAGTCCGCTCAAGCTGATGATGGACCGCATGGTGTGTGCCGATGGCGGCAACCCCGACCCCACCGCGACGGGAGGCAAAGACCCCGCCAAAGCCAAAGCCTTGGAGATGGCCGGCTGGAGCTACCCGCAGCACCTGGCCGGCCGGGCCTACGGCGTGCTGGTGCACGGCGACGTGGCCGGCATCGAAGGGGCGCGGCGCTCGCTGTGCGACTGGCTGGACTGGATGGGTTTGCTCGACGCGGGCGCCCAGGCCCGGCTGGACCGCTACATCGGCTACTACGAACCCTACGCCAACAGCCACGAAGCCCTGGACCGGGATGAAGACCTGCAGGAAGAGACCCGCAACGTGGCACGGGCCGTGGCCCAGGCCGTGGTCGAGCTGCGCGTCGGCCGGCTGCAGGCGGCGCGGCCTGCACTGAAACGCCCGCGACCCAAGTAGCGCAACGGGCGCCAGTGGACGCTGCGCCGAGCTCGATGAAAAGGGCTTGCCGCGCGGCACTGCGCGCGCTGACCACGCTCTCCAACTTCTCGGTTGCGGTGGCATCCCATGCTGCAGGCATGGCTTCGCGCTGGCGCCTCACCGAAACCACGCATGGGCACGGCTGGAACAGCTGAAATTGATCCATATCAATTTTCTTTAAATATTCACTGAAAATGAATGATATCGAGCTTATAGTCCGCGCATGCCCAGTTTTCAGCACCCCCAACGAGCCCGCCAGCGCTGGGTCTTGTTGTGCCTTCTGCTCTGCTGGGGAATCGTTTTTGCATCACCGCTGTTGACCCACCGCGGCATGACGGAGGTCTGCAGCGGCAGTGGCGTCAAGTGGGTCGATGCCGACGACAGCCCGGACTCGGTGCCTGTCCCGACGCTGGATTGCGCCTTGTGCCTGCCGCCGTTCCTGCCCGCGCCAACGGCCCACCCACCGTTCACCGGACGGCACAACCACCACACGCTGACGGCTTGTGCCGAGCGCCGTGCGCACACCTCTCCCGCGGCCATGCCACCTCCTGCGCGTGGCCCACCCCATTTCCAAACCCAAACCCAAAAGGTTCACACATGAAAAGCGACAGCAGCTTGCCTTCCAAAGACACCACCGCATGGGGTCGTCGACGTTTCCTGAACACCGCCGCACTGGCGGGACTGACGATGGGCGCCGCGGCCTGCACCGAAAAAGAATCCGGTGCCGCCAACGCCCCCGCCGCAGCGCCGGCCGCGGCCCCCGATGCCGCACACAGCGGCGCCAACGCCACGCACCTCAAGCCCGGCGAACTCGACACCTACTACGGCCTGTGGAGTGGCGGCCACACCGGTGACATGCGCGTGCTCGGCCTGCCCTCGGGCCGCGAACTCATGCGCATCCCCTGCTTCGTGCCCGACGCGCTGGTGGGCTGGGGCATCACCAACGAGTCCAAGAAGATCATGGGCACCAAGCCCGATGGCTCGCTGCGCTACACGGTGGGCGACTCGCACCACACGCACGCCTCCTACAAGGACGGCAACTACGACGGCCGCTACGCCTGGATCAACGACAAGATCAACGCACGCATCGCGCGCATCCGCCTGGACTACTTCATCTGCGACAAGATCACGCAGCTGCCCAACGTGCAGGGCTTCCACGGCATCTTCCCCGACAAGGCCGACCCGGTGGATCCCGCGATCAACTACACCACGCGGGTGTTCTGTGGCGCCGAGTTCTCCATCCCGCTGCCCAACGCCGGTCTGGACGATGGTTCCAAGTACCGCTCGATGTTCACCTGCGTGGACGCCGAGAGCATGGAAGTGCGCTGGCAAGTGCTGATCGACGGCAACTGCGACCTGACCGCCACGTCCTACGACGGCAAGCTCGCGGCCACCAACCAGTACAACATCGAGATGGGCGTCACCTATGAAGACATGATGTCGTCCGAGCGCGATGCCTGCCTGTTCTTCAACATCGCCCGCATCGAAGCGGCGGTGAAGGCCGGCAAGTTCAAGACCGTGGGCACCTCCAAGGTGCCGGTGGTCGACGGCACGCACGAGGCCAACCAGGACCCCACCACCGCGCTGACCGCCTACGTCTCCGTGCCCAAGAACCCGCACGGCGTCAACGCCAGCCCGGACGGCAAGTACTTCATCTGCGCCGGCAAGCTCTCGCCCACCGCCACCGTGATCGACCTGAGCAAGGTGCTCGAGTGGTTCGACGGCAAGCTGGAAAAGCTGGACGCGTCCATCGTGGCCGAGGTCGAGATCGGCCTGGGTCCTCTGCACACCGCCTTTGACGGTCGTGGCAACGCCTACACCACGCTGTTCCTGGACAGCCAGGTCGTGAAATGGAACGTGGACGCCGCGATCAAGTTCCACGCCGGTGACAAGGCCGCCAAATACGTGGTCGATCGCATCGACGTGCAGTACCAGCCGGGTCACCTGAACGCCAGCCAGTCCGAAACCAAGGCCGCCGACGGCAAGTACCTGGCCGTGGGCTGCAAGTTCTCCAAGGACCGCTTCCTGCCGGTCGGTCCGCTGCACGCCGAAAACGAGCAGCTGATCGACATCTCGGGTGACAAGATGGTGCTGCTGGCCGACCACCCGGTGCGTGGCGAGCCGCACGACTTCATCATCTTCAAGCGCGAGCTGCTCCAGCCCAAGCAGGTCTATTCGCTCGACGACTTCCCGCTGGCCATCAAGGACCCGAAAGAGTCCGGCGTGTTCCGCGACGGCAAGAAGGTCACGGTGAAGATGACGTCGCAGGCGCCGGCGTTCAGCCTGCGCGAGTTCAAGCTCAAGAAGGGCGATGAGGTCACGCTGATCCTCACCAACCTCGACAAGATCGAAGACCTGACGCACGGGTTCGCGATCCCCAACTACAACGTGAACTTCATCGTCAACCCGCAGGAGACGGCATCGGTCACATTCATCGCCGACCAGCCGGGCGTGTTCTGGTGCTATTGCACGCACTTCTGCCATGCACTGCACCTGGAGATGCGCACCCGCATGATCGTGGAGGCATGAGCGCAGCGCCGGGCCGCCCCAAGCAAGCTCGCACCGGAGTGCGAAGCACGAAGGTAGGCCCGTAGGCTTTCAAAACCTCCCCCCGGGGAGGTCCTGCTTTGCCGGGTCCGATGCCCGCGCCGTGTGGCGCTGGCATCGGGCTCTGCCCCCTGGACCCCAACGATGTCGATTGCACGCCTTTTCGCGGCCGCACTGACCGCCGCTGCTCTGTTGCTGACCACGCTCGGCAACGATGCCCAGGCACAAGCCTACGACGCTCATCTGCCCGCCGACCTGGCCACCAACCCGGACCTGTGTGCCCTCGTGCCTTGCACGGAGGTGTTCCCGGGCGCCCAGAGTTTTTCCCAGCGCATGGGCCAGCCCCCGTATGTGGAGGCCTATGGCGACGCCGACCCGCAGCAGCCGGGCAAGAAGACGCTGCTGGGCTACGTGATGCTCTCGACCGACATCACCGACATCCCGGCCTACTCCGGCAAACCGGTGGTCACGCTCATCGGCATGGACGCGCAGGGCCGCTATGTGGGCGTCAAGGTGCTCAAGCACTCCGAGCCCATCCTGCTGCTGGGCATCCCAGAGAAAGCCCTGGTCGATTTCAACCACCAGTACCTCGGCAAGTCGGTGGCCGACCAGATCGAAGTGGGGCCCTCGCGCCCCGATCAAAACGTGCTGGGCCTGGACGCCATCTCCGGCGCCACCGTGACCGTGATCGCGCAGAACCAGGTGATGCAGCTCTCGGGCTCGGCCGTGGCCCGCCAGGTCGGCATCATCGAGCCGACGCGGCGCGACCCCGCCCGCTTCGTGGCGCGCCAGCAGCGCTACAGCTGGGCCGAGCTGGTCCAGATGGGTGCCGTGCAGACGCTGCGCGTCACGCCCGAGCAGGTGGGCCTGCCGCGCGGCGACATGCCCTTCATCGAGCTCTGGTTCGGTGACCTCAACCACCCCGACATCGGCAGCAGCCTGCTGGGCGAACGCAGCTTCGCCAACCTGCGCGAGCGCCTGCAGCCGGGTGAGAACGCGGTCTTCGTGGTGCGCACCGCGGGCGTGGAGTCGTTCAAGGGCTCCGGCTTCGTGCGCGGTGGCCTGTACGACCGCATCCAGGTGAAACAGGGGGCCGACTCGTTCACCTTCCGTGACCTCGACTACGTCAACCTCTATGGCCTGCAGGCCGCGGGCGCGCCGGCCTTCAGCGAGTCGGCCATCTTCGTCATCCGGACCGGCTCGTTCTCGGCGGCCTACCCCTGGAAGCTGGCCTTCCTGGGCAACCGCGTGGACCGCGCCACCGGGCACCGCAGTTTCGCGAATTTCGAATCGAAGTACTGGCTGGCGGCGGACCTGCTCGAAGGCGGGCGCCCGGTGGTCACCGAGCCCGACGCCCCCTGGGTGCGCATCTGGAAATCGCGCGCCATCGAGATTGCCCTCTTCAGCGCCCTGCTGCTGGCGGTGGCGGTGGTCTATGCCCTGCGCGACAAGCTCACGCGGCGCTCGACCCACAAGAACAAATGGCCGGTCAACGCCTTCAAATACTCGGCCTGGGCCATAAGCATCGGCTTCGTCGGCTTCGGCCTCATGGCGCAGCCCTCCATCACTCAGGTGCTGACCTGGTTCCACGCCCTGCTGTTCCAGTGGACCTGGTCGCTGTTCCTGTCGGACCCGTTCATCTTCGTCTTCTGGGTCTTCATCATCATCACCGTGTTCGTGTTCGGGCGCGGGCTGTTCTGCGGCTGGATGTGCCCCTTCGGCTCGCTCTCCGAGGCGCTCTACAAGGTGGGTCGCGTGATCGGCCTCAAACGCTTCCAGACCAAGGTACCGCAGGTCTGGCACGACCGGCTCAAGTGGCTGAAGTACGCCATCTTCTTCGGCCTGCTGGTGGTGTCCATGTTCTCCATGGGCCTGGCCGAGGTGCTGGCCGAGGTGGAGCCGTTCAAGACCACCTTCCTGGTCGGCCTCACGAACCGCAGCTGGCCTTACGGTCTGTTCGTGGTGGTGATCCTGGGCCTGTCGCTGTTCATCGAACGCCCCTACTGCAAGTACATCTGCCCGCTGGGTGCCTCGCTGGCCATGCCCAGCACCTTCCGCTGGTTCGGCCTGCAGCGCAAGCAGGACTGCAACAGCTGCAAGGCCTGCGCCGTGGGCTGCGGCGCACAGGCGATCGACGCCGACGGCCGCATCGACCACCGCGAGTGCCTGCACTGCCTGGACTGCATGGTGCTCTACACCGACCAGAAAGGCTGCCCGCCGCTGGCCAAGGAGCGCAAGCGCCGCGAACGCGACGGCCTGCTCATCACGCCGATCGGGCGCAACGGTTACTTCATCCCCATCCAACCGGTCTCGCCCGTCAGCGCCCGGGCCGCGCAGGGCCCCGATCCGCGCATGCCCACCGCACCGGCCCAGCCCTGGCCCGGCGGCCGCGCCCCTGGCCTCAAAGGCCTGTGGCAGGAGGTGCAGCACCATCTGTGGCCCTGGAGCCGCGACGGCTGGAAGAACCAGCGCGCCCTGCAGTTCGCCGGGCTCTCGCTGGCCCTGGCCGCGAGCGTGGCCTGGCTGCTGGCGGCCGACGGGCGGCTGTCGGCCAGCGCCATCATCGGCTGGTGGTTCGGCTGGAGCGTCTACGAGGTGCTGATCCGCATGGCGGGCAAGCGCTACGTGAAGGATGGCCCGTGGTGGCAGGCGCGCTACCGCGTGGCGAACTGGATGGACATGCTCAGCTACGTCGGCTTCAAGAACCTGCTGATCGGCGCGACGCTGTTCCTCGCGCTCAAGACCCTGGGGCACCTGGCGTGAACACCCCAGCATCCTGGCGCCAACGGCTGGCCTGCGTGTGGCTGCTGGGCTTGGCCCTGCCCGCGTGGTCCGCCGTGTGGCGGGTCGAGCCCGGCGGCGACATCCAGGCCGTCGTGACGCAGGCCGCCGCCGGCGACGTGGTGGAAGTGGCGCGCGGCTTCTACAGCGTGAACCTGCGCATCGACAAGCCCCTGACCCTGCGCGGCATCAACCGCCCCACGCTCAGCGGCGGCCAGCGCGGCGACACCATCCGCGTCGCCTCGCCCGACGTGCTGATCGAGAACCTGATCGTGCGCGACTCGGGCACCAGCCTGAAGAGCCAGCACGCGGGCATCTACGTGCAGCCCGGTTCGCACCGCGCCGTGGTGCGGCGCTGCGACCTGACCTACAACCTCTTCGGCCTGTGGATCGAAAAGGCCAACGGGGTGCGCATCGAACACAACCGCATCACCGGCCTGCGCGACCTCAACTCCTCGCAACGCGGCAACGGCATCCAGCTCTACAACACGCAGGGCGCGCGTATCACCGGCAACGACATCAGCTTCGTGCGCGACGCGCTGTATGTCGACGTGTCGCACAACGCCGAGTTCCGCGGCAACCGGCTGCACCACAGCCGCTACGGCTCGCACTACATGAACTCTTACCACAACCTGTGGGAAGACAACGACAGCTACTACAACCGCGGCGGCCTGGCCCTGATGGAGGTGCGCGACCAGGTGGTGCGCGGCAACCGCACCTGGGGCAACTCCGACCACGGCATCATGCTGCGCACCCTGCAGGACTCGGTGATCGAAGACAACGTGGTGGCCGGCAACGACCGCGGCTTCTTCATCTACGACGTCGAGTACGTGACCCTGCGCAACAACCTCGTGGTGGACAACCACGTGGGTGTGCACTTGTCCGCCGGGTCCACGCGCAACCAGGTGGTCGGCAACGACTTCATCGCCAACCGGGAGCAGGTGCGCTACGTCGGCGCGCGCGACGAACCCTGGGGCCACCCCACGCCCGGCCAGGGCAACTACTGGAGCAACTACCTGGGCTGGGACCGCGACGGCAACGGCGTCGGCGACCTGTCCTACGAAGCCAACGACCTGGTGGACCGCCTGCAGTGGCGCCACCCTTCCATTCAACTCTTGCTGGGCAGCCCCGCCGTGCAGGCCCTGCGCGTGCTGGGACACCAGTTCCCGGTGCTGCGCGTGCCCAGCGTGATCGACCCCCATCCGGCCATGGCGCCGAAACATCCCCACTGGAGCACATGGCGTGACAAGTATTTCCGCTGAGGCCCTGCACATCGAGGGCGTCACCAAACCCTACGGCAGCCGGCGCACACCGCTGCTGGCGCTGGACAACGTGAGCCTGCGGGTGCCGCGCGGCCAGCTCTTTGGCCTGATTGGCCACAACGGCGCCGGCAAGAGCACACTGTTCAAACTGGTGCTCGGTCTCATCACCCCCAGCCTGGGCCGCATCCAGGTCAACGGCTGCGCGGTGAACGGCCCCGACTTCCGCACCACGCGGCGCGCCCTGGGCTACCTGCCCGAGAACCTGGTGCTGTACGACAACCTCACCGGGCTAGAGACGCTGCGCTTCTTCGCGCGCCTCAAGGGCGCACCGCAGACGCAGTGCGCCGCCCTGCTGGATCGCGTCGGCCTGACCCGGGCCGGCGGGCGCGCGGTGCGCGAATACTCCAAGGGCATGCGGCAACGGCTGGGTTTTGCCCAGGCCCTGCTGGGCGACCCCCAGCTGCTGCTGCTCGACGAACCCACCACCGGCCTGGACCCGTCGGCGATCCGCGATTTCTACGACCAGCTCGACCTGCTGCGCTCGCAGGGCGTGACCCTGGTCATCAGCTCGCACATCCTGGCCGAACTGCAACAGCGCGTCGATGCCCTGGCCATGCTCAGCAACGGCCGCGTGTGCGCGCAGGGCACGGTGCAGGCGCTGCGCGAGCGCTCGCGCATGCCCCTGGTCTTCCAGCTGCGCGCCGCGCCGACCTGGCTGCAGACCCTGACCACCGAACTGCCCGGGCAACTGGCCGGCGCCGAGATCGCCCTGCAGCAGCGCGAACCCGGCCTCTTGGAACTGCGCTGCCCCCGCGAACACAAGATGCGGGTGTTGGCCTGGCTGGCCAACGCGGAGCTGAGCGACCTGCAGATCCACGAACCCTCGCTGGAGGACGTGTACTTCGGCCTGAGGGAGGCACCATGAACGTTTCATTGCAATGGCGCCAGG
>NZ_VYGV01000005.1 GCF_013387465.1 Hydrogenophaga aromaticivorans
CGCCACGCCCGAAGCCCCCGCCACCACCACCGGCCTGGAATGGGTCCCCAGCCTGCAGACCGGCGACGACCGCATGGACGAGACGCACGAAGAGTTCGTCACCATGCTGAACCAGCTGCTCGCCACCCCGCAAGCCCAGCAGCTGCCGCTTTACCGAGAATTCGTCGAACACACCGCCGCCCACTTCGCGCAAGAAGAACGCTGGATGCTCGCCACCGGCTTCACCGCCGACAACTGCCACGCTTCGCACCACGCGACCATCATGGAAACGCTGCACGCGGTGATTCCCCACTATCAAAACGACGACCCGGAAATCATCACCCGCCTGGCCGAAGCGCTGGTCGAATGGTTCCCGCAACACGCCGCCAGCATGGACGCCGGCCTGGCCCTGCACCTGAAAGACGTCGGCTTCGATTCCCGCACCGAAACCCTGGCCGACCCCGACCGGGTGCGTCCGGCGACGATGAGCGGCTGCGGCAGCGTCAGCTGCAGCTGAACGCGCCCGTGCCGCCACCAGCGGCACGGTGGCGCACACCTTGTTTCAAGGTCGGTGCGCCAACCGAAAACCCTGCGCTGCCCGTGCTGTAAGCTCGATGCACTTTGAGCGGGTGTCACCCAAGCTCCAGCCACCGCAGCACCCGCATGTCCCCCAAGCCCCCGCCTCATCCCCGGCAGAACCACCTGCTGGCCGCCCTTTCACCTGAAGTACAAGACCGGCTGTTCCCCTACCTGGAACTGGTGGCTTTGCCGCTGCGCGCACTCATGTACGAATCGGGGCGCCCCATGCGCCACGTCTACTTCCCCACCGACGCCATCGTGTCGCTGCAGTACGTGATGGAAAACGGTGCGTCCACCGCGATCCTCGTGGTGGGCAACGAGGGTCTGCTGGGCATCACCCTGTTCATGGGCGGCGAAAGCTCGCCCAGCCGGTCGGTGGTGCAGAGCGCCGGCCACGCCTACCGCCTGCCCCGATCGCGGGTGAAGGAAGAATTCAAGCGCCACGGCGAGCTGCTGTTGCTGATGCTGCGCTACACGCAGGCACTGATCACGCAAGTCGCTCAGACCGCCGTGTGCAACCGGCACCACGCCATCGACCAGCAACTCTGCCGCTGGCTGCTGCTGTCCCTGGACCGCCTGTCAAACAACCACCTGACGATGACGCAGGAATTCATCGCCAACATGCTCGGCGTTCGCCGCGAGGGTGTGACGCAAGCGGCGCTGAAGCTGCAGCAGCTCGGGGTGATTTCGTACTCCCGCGGCCTGATCAAGGTCCTCGACCGGCCCCAGCTCGAAGCCCTGAGCTGCGAGTGTTACGGCGTGGTCAAGAAGGAAACCGACGTGCTGCTGCACTACATGCCGCAGCGGCAGGTGATCAAGGACGCCAGCGCCATCCCGACGGTGACGCTCCCCACGGGCAACGCCGTGCTGGCTGCCTGAGGCTTTCCCCCGGCCCCGGCGGCAGCCAGGCGGCCGCGCGACAGCGCTCGCGCCGCACCGATTTCGCGCTATCGCACCAGCTAAACGCATCAATACCTCCATACTGGTGCGTTTCTTGCTATGGATTGGTGCGATTCGCCATGCAGACCCTGTTTTGGCGCTTTCAACGCACCAAAATAAGTTTTTCTGCACGGAGATTTTTCATGGACGCACTCAAACAGGGCGCTGACGCCCTGTTCATCCTGCTCGGCGGCATCATGGTCCTGGCCATGCACGCCGGTTTCGCCTTTCTGGAACTCGGCACGGTTCGCAAGAAAAACCAGGTCAACGCCCTGGTCAAGATCCTGGTGGACTTTTCGGTCTCGACCATCGCCTATTTCGTCGTGGGCTACGGCGTCGCCTACGGCGCCTCGTTCTTCGTCGGTGCCGAAACCCTGGCACAGAAGAACGGCTACGAGCTGGTCAAGTTCTTCTTTTTGCTCACCTTCGCCGCCGCCATCCCGGCCATCATTTCCGGTGGCATCGCCGAACGCGCCAGGTTCTGGCCCCAACTGATCGCAACGGCTGTCATCGTCGGTTTCGTCTACCCTTTCTTTGAAGGCATCGCCTGGAACGGCCACTTCGGCGTGCAGGCCTGGATCACCGAAACCACCGGTGCCGCCTTCCACGACTTCGCGGGCTCGGTCGTCGTACACGCCGTCGGCGGCTGGATCGCGCTGCCCGCGGTCATCTTCCTGGGCGCCCGCGCCAACCGCTACCGCAAGGACGGCGGCATCTCGGCCCACCCACCGTCCAGCATTCCCTTCCTCGCGCTGGGCGCCTGGATCCTCTGCGTGGGCTGGTTCGGTTTCAATGTGATGAGTGCGCAGACGCTGGAGAAAATCTCGGGTCTCGTCGCTGTGAACTCGCTCATGGCCATGGTCGGCGGCACGCTGGCCGCGCTGCTGGCCGGCAAGAACGACCCCGGCTTCGTGCACAACGGCCCGCTGGCCGGCCTGGTGGCTGTTTGCGCCGGTTCCGATCTCATGCACCCGCTGGGCGCGCTGGTGGTCGGCGCGGTGGCGGGCGCGTTGTTCGTGGGCATGTTCACGCTGACACAGAACCGCTGGAAGATCGACGACGTGCTCGGCGTCTGGCCGCTGCACGGCCTGTGCGGCACCTGGGGCGGCCTCGCTGCCGGCATCTTCGGCCAACAGGCGCTGGGCGGCCTGGGTGGCGTCAGCTTCAGCGCGCAACTCATCGGCACCGCCCTGGGCGTGAGCTGGGCGTTGCTCGGCGGCGCGGTGGTCTACGGCGCGCTCAAGGCCACCATGGGCCTGCGCCTGAGCCAGGAAGAGGAATACGACGGCGCCGACCTGACCATCCACCGCATCAGCGCCACACCGGACCGGGAAGTGAGCTGGTAAAGCGGATCGCCCGCCGCCTAAGAACCGTCCCGCCCCTCTTCGTGGCCGTGAAGCACATAGTGTCCAAAGGGATACAGGCCCGCCTGCCGGACATCGGGATACCGCTCCAGATACCGGTCTGCAGAAAACTTCCGGTAATCGAGCTGCAGTTCACTGTTGCTGCGAATGCATTCAAGGTACAGCTGGAACAGCAGCTCGACAAGGCTGGCGTTTTCGGGCACCTCGGCGCCACGGCTCGTCAACTCCCTGCGAATCGTCGTCAGCATCCCGGGCGTCGTCCGCCCCAGCCAGTCCTTCAGCCCCGTGCACTCCATATCTTGCTCGGAATAGGGCGGCAGCTGCAGGCTCTGCCCCAGCCGGGCCTCCATCCAGGCCATGTCCCAGACATCGATCTCCCTTGCCACCAATCTGGCAGGCATTTCAAACCGGCCCGGAAACAACTGCCCCAAAACACCCACCAATTCACGCCAAGAACTTTGCAACAGGCCACTCCCGGACGAGAACATCGGGTAATTGTTCAGGGCGTAGATGCAACGGACCGCATCGGTCGACAGGGTCGCATTCGCCTCCAGGCGGTGGGCAGGATCCTTCTTCAACCCGATCCAGGATGCGAAATCAGCGATCACATCGCCATTCAGCAGCTTCTCACGTCGGTACAGCCGATAGGAAACGTTCTCAGCGCCAAAGACGTCTTCGATATGGTCAAAGTTGTTCCGGTATGAAAGAGGGTGCAGGTGGTCGCCGGCATGGCCCCATTTGATCGCTTCCTGAGTGATGGCCTTGACATAGTCAAACGGATCCCTGACATAGGCGTAGACCTGAATGTCGCTGGCGTACTGGCGAAGCATCACACCCAGTTCCTGCGTGGACTCCAGATCGAAATTCGTGATGGTTTCCGCCGACAGAATCAATACCTCGGCTTCACTCGCCCTCAGGCAGGCTTCCAGTGCATCCCGGCATTGCACCCGGACCCGGTCAAAGTCGTTGGCCACCACGCCAACCCGCAGCAACATGCCCACTCTTTTGCTGTCCTTGTCAAACGCGGTGTTGATCAGGAATGAGTGGTTGTATGCATGCTCGCGCTCCGCCTTCACCACAGGCGGCAGCGTCGCGTATTCGAAAACACCATCCCGGTAGCCGGCCAGTGAGGCCTGGATGGATGTTGATCCCGTCTTGTGCATCCCAACGTGGAGGACGATCTTTTTCATCAGCATGTTCTCCCAGGTGATCACAAAGTCTAAACAGCTGTCATCGTCGGCTTCGCATAGGCCTACATCTGGAACAGGTATAGACACACGACGGCGCGGACCTGACCAACCGCCGCCTACGAACCGTCGCGCCCCTCGCCGTGGCCGTGGAGCACATAGTGTCCAAAGGGATACAGGCCCGCCTGCCGGACATCGGGATACCGCTCCAGATACCGGTCCGCTGAAAACTTCCGGTAATCGAGCTGCCGATCACTGAAGCTGCGAATACATTCAAGGTACAGCTGGAACAGCAGCTCGACAAGGCTGGCGTTTTCAGGCACCTCGGCGCCACGGCTCGTCAACTCCCTGCGAATCGTCGTCAGCATCCCGGGCGTCGTGCGCCCCAGCCAATCCTTCAGCCCCGTGCAGTCCATATCTTGCCCGGAATGGGGCGGCAGCTGCAGGCTCTGCCCCAGCCGGGCCTCCATCCAGGCCATGTCCCAGACATCGATCTCCCGCGAAACCATTCTGGCGGGTATTTCAAACCGGCCCGGAAACAGGCGTCTGAGAACATCCAGCAGTTCGCGCCACGAGTAGTGCAACAGCCCGTTCCAGGACGAGAACATGGGATAACTGTTCAAGGCGTAGAGGCACCGGACCGCGTCGGTCGACAAGGTCACATTCGCCTCCAGGCGGTGGGCAGGATCCTTCTTCAACCCGATCCACGAGCCAAAATCAGCGATCACATCGCCGTTCAGCAGCTTCTCACGACGGTACAGCCGATAGGAAACGCACTCCGCCCCGAAGACGTCTTCGATATGGTCAAAGTTGTTCCGGTATGAAAGGGGGTGCAGGTGATCCCCGGTGTATCCCCACTTGATCCATTCCTGCGTGGCGGACTTGACATAGCCAAACGGGTCCCTGACATAGGCGTAGACCTGAATGTCGCTGGCGTGCTGGCGAAGCAGCGCCCCCAGTTCCCGCACAGCCTCCAGATCAAAACCCGTGATGGCTTCCGCCGACAGAATCAGGGCCTCGGTTTCACACGCCCTCAGGCAGGCTTCCAGTGCATCCCGGCATTGCACCCGGAACCGATCAAAGTCGCAGGCCGCTACGCCAAACTTCCGCAACTTGCCCATTCTCTGGTGGCCTCGGTCAAATGCGGTGTTGATCAGGAACGAGTGGTTGTATGCACGCTGGCGATCCGCCTCCACCGCGGGCGGCAACGGCGCGTATTCGAAAACACCATCCCGGTAACCGGCCAGCGAGGCTTGAATGGCGGTTGATCCCGTCTTGTGCATCCCGACGTGGAGGACGATTCTTTTCATGAGCAGGGTTTCCAGAGAATCCGAGGTTCGGTCAGCCCTCATTTGAAGACACCCACTGCGGCTGAACCGCACCGGGCATCGCGAAGGCGCGGCCAGTCTAAACTGGCCGTCAGCGTCGGCCTTGAATGGAACTGCTTCCCCCCGATGTCGAAAACAGGCTCCGGTGATCGTCGTGTTGTTTGGGGGCCGTCCCCGAACCAGCCACATCCGACACCATGACCACCACCGCATCCACCCACGCCGGCAGCTGCCACTGCGGCCGCATCGCATTTGAAGTCCAGGGCGAGATCGACAGTGCGCTCGCCTGCAACTGCTCCATCTGCTCGCGCAAAGGCTCGCTGCTCTGGTTCGTGCCGCGCGCCAGCCTGGTCCTGAAGACGCCCGAGGACGCCGCCTCGACCTACCTGTTCAACAAACACGTGATCCGCCACCGCTTCTGCCCGGTCTGCGGCATCCACCCCTATGGCGAAGGCACCGACCCCAAGGGCAACGCCATGGCGGCGATCAACCTGCGCTGCATCGACGGCATCGACCTCGCGGCCATCCCTGTGCACCATTTCGACGGCAAAAGCCTCTGAGCGCCGGGGCGCCAGCCGCCCGCCGTCCCTATCATCCGCACAGGCCACCGGCCGCCGCCCTGGCCAGACCAGGCCAGTGCCAGAGGCCGCCGATCCCATGAGCCATTCCCCGCCCACCCTGCCTGACGCTTCGACCACCCCGCCCGCGAAAGCCACCCGCCGCGAATGGTTCGGGCTGGCCGTGATCGCCCTGCCCTGTCTGGTCTACGCCATGGACCTCACGGTGCTCAACCTGGCCGTGCCCGCGCTCAGCCGGGCGCTGGTGCCCAGCGCCTCGCAGCTGCTCTGGATCATCGACATCTACGGCTTCTTCGTCGCCGGCTTCCTGATCACCATGGGCACGCTGGGCGACCGCATCGGGCGCCGCCGCCTGCTGCTGATCGGCGCGGCCTTCTTCACCGTGGCCTCGGTGCTGGCCGCGTTCGCGCGCACCCCGAACGAGCTGATCGTGCTGCGCGCGCTGCTGGGCATCGCCGGCGCCACGCTCGCACCGTCCACGCTCTCGCTGATCCGCAACATGTTTCATGACGAGACGCAGCGCCAGGTCGCCATCGGCGTGTGGATCACCGCGTTCTCGGTCGGCAGCGCCATCGGCCCGCTGGTCGGCGGCTGGCTGCTGGAGCACTTCTGGTGGGGCTCGGTCTTCCTGCCCGCCGTGCCGGTGATGGCCCTGCTGCTGGTGCTCGGGCCGCGCCTGCTGCCCGAGTACCGCGATGAAAACGCCGGCCGCATCGACGCGCCGAGCGTGCTGCTCTCGCTGTCCGCCGTGCTCAGCCTGATCTACGCCGTCAAGGCCATGGCCGAATACGGACCGAGTCCAGGGCGGCTGGCCTTGCTGCTCGCCGGGCTTGCCCTCGGCGTGGCGTTCGTGCGGCGCCAGAAGCGCATCGATTACCCGCTGCTCGAACTGCGGCTGTTCTCCATTCCCACCTTCCGCACGGCCATCATGGCCTACGGGCTGTCGTGCCTGGCCATGTTCGGCATCTACATCTTCATCGCCCAGCACCTGCAGATGGTGCTGGCGCTCTCGCCGCTGCAGGCCGGCTGGGCCACGGTGCCGTGGGCGGGCGGCTTCGTGTTCGGCTCCCTGGTGCTGGCGCCCTGGCTGGCGCGGCGCTTCGGGCCCGGGCCGGTGATGGTGTGGTGCCTCGCGGCGGCCGCGGCCGGCATGCTGATCATGGTGTGGGCCGACGGCCCCTGGGCGCTGTGGGTGCTGGTGGCCGGCATGGTCGTGGTCAGCCTGGGCATGGCGCCGGTGTTCGCCATCGGCACCGAACAGATCATCACCTCCGCGCCGCCCGAACGCGCGGGCGCCGCCTCGGCCATCGCCGAAACCAGCTCGGAATTCTGCGGCGCGCTGGGCATTGCGCTGTTCGGCAGCGCGGGCACCCTCATCTACCGCCAGCAGCTCGCGCAGGCCGGCGGCGAAGGCCTGCCCCCGGAAGCGCTGGCCACCCTAGGCGGCGCACTCTCGGTGGCCGAACGACTGCCCGCCGAAGCGGCGCAAGCGTTGATCTTTATCGCCCGCGCCGCCTTCACCGACGCGCTGCAGTTCACCGCCCTCACCGGCAGCGCGCTCATGCTGCTGGCCAGCGTGCTGGCGGCGCGCATGCTGAGGCGACCGTAGCGGCGACGCTGGCCTCAAACCAGCGTATTGACCTGCGTCCCCACCGATCCGCCATTCGCCAGCGGCAAATCGCCCGCCACCGCGTTCAGCAGCGCCGCCGACGCCGACTCGTGCATGTCCATGGCTTTTTTCATGACGAAGATTTGCGCTTCCTGCGCGGTCTGGCCCTGGCGCGTCTGAAGCACGCGGTCCATGAGCAATGCGGGAGAAACGTCCATGTCCATGCTGAATCCTTGATAGATGTTCAGTGTTATCGGCCCCCTGCACAGACAACTTGATCCGCCCCGGCGCCCCACCCCGTTCGTGTTGCTTGCCTCTCTGGTAACAAACCGTACACAATGGCCGCCGAGGCATCAGCCCACAACAACGCCGCCCAGGGAGGGGAGCCCATGAGGGACGCCCAGCCGCGCCCGTTCCACATCCGCATCGACCGCGAACTCGTGCACCCGCAGGTGATCGCCCTGCTGGAAGAACACCTTGTCGGCATGCGCGCCGAGTCACCGCCCGAGTGCGTGTTCGCGCTCGACCTCGACGGTCTGCGCCGGCCGGAGATCACGTTCCTGACCGCCTGGCGCCCCGCGCCTTCTGATTCAGTCGGCGACGCTAAAGGCGAACTGCTCGCCATGGGCGCCATCAAGGAACTGGCGCCCACCACCGCGTTCGGCGGCGGGCACGGCGAACTCAAGTCCATGCGCACCAGCGCGCGCCACCTGCGCCAGGGCGCCGCCCAAGCCATCCTCACCGAACTGCTCGCCCTCGCGCGGCAGCGCGGCTACGCGCGGGTCAGTCTGGAAACCGGCAGGCAGCACGCCGGCGTTTGAACCGGCGATGGCGATGTACCGGCGGTTCGGGTTTGTGGACTGCGGGCCGTTTGCGGATTACCGGGAGGATCCGTTCAGTCGGTTTTTCGCTATAGCGTTGCAAAACGCTTTAGCCAAAAAAGAATAGCTCAGATTCATTAATTCGCTCTGACTCAAGGGAATACAATGGTAAAAGAAAAATACCTTGGCTACATTAAATACGAAGGAAGACTGGTCGCAGATGGGCTAATGGATGCACGAAGACAAGCAAAAGCATTAATCTCGTTCGACTCAGCCCTACGGTACTTCATAGCGAAGCAAGCCCCAGACTTTCGAAATCTAGACTTCGAGATCCCCGTCAGAATCCGAAAGGGATCGTGGGAAGCACTAATTCCGGAAACTGTGGCAGGCTGGGTTCAAGCCGGATTGGGCGCAGTCGCAACGGCCTACTTCACAAAAGCCGCTCAGAAGATGGCCGAAAGGGATTTCGCAGACTTCGGAATAACTGATCTATTTAGAATTTCTCTAAACTGCATCAAGTGGTTTGTCAGAATTGGAAAGCACGTTGGGGATGTTACGATTCGCGAATTCAAGAATGTAAGATTTTCCGATGATCAAACACAGATCGGAATAGTAAATTCCGCAGGAGAGACCCTCTTCATACCAAAGAAGATATTTGATTTATATATCAACACAAATCCAAAACTGCTTGAGGAACTCGCGATCAACGTTCAATCCGGGAGAAGCTTAGTAATAGGCACATTAGAGAACGGCACGACCGATGAAGAAATCATCGACTCGTCAAACAAATGGATCTTTTGCGACGAAGATGAGATTGATGAGGACATACTATTTCCGGAATTAGTACATGGTGACTATGTTGTACTTGAAGGAGAAGTGACCCGTGAAAACAAAACCTCAAATTCAATGGGATTCAAATATAAGGATCATATTCTTACCGCCCATCCAGATGCAGGCAGCATTGTGCGCTACAAGCCCATTCTATTTTTGAAATGCAGACTATTTGGAACAGTCAACCGAATTGACGAAAAAGGCCGAATTGGCGCACGCCGCCCAAAGCTTTACTTTTCAAATCTAGAACCATTAGAGACATCAAGCGACGACGACGATTTATTTGAGTGAAATCATTCGCAGGCAACAGGCAATGAGATCAGGTCTTGCCTTTTGCCTCCCGTGCTGGTTTGGTTTGCCGATTCACGGATTTGCTCTTCCCGAGAACGGGGTCAGGTCTTGCTTTTTGCCCCAAACCCCATCAGCCCGCTAGTCAAACCTCGGCCACACCCACCACGTAGTTCTTCCCGTAGGCCTTCGCGCATTTGGGGCAGGTGGTGTAGAAAAACCAGATCGACTTCGGCTCGACACCGCGGGCGCGAACCAGTTCTGCCATGTCCTCGTGCCAGTGGCGGGCCTCTTGGTAGGGGCCTTCAAAGACTTTGGTGACGAAGTCGCCCGAGAGCGTGGTCATTTCTTCTTCTGGCACCGCCTTCGGCACCGCGAACAAATGCTCTCCGGCGAACGCGGATGTGTCGCGCGAGAGCACGATGGTGTTCGACGCGTCCACAGCGCCCGCTTCCTCCATGTGCTTCTGCACGCGCGAATACACCCTGCCCATGTCAACGGGCACGTGCATGACGCTGTGTGTCTTGGCGCGCACGAACGGTTTGTCGCGGAAGTGGAGTTCCTGCGCGTCCCAACCCTCGGGGTTGAACTTGGGGCAGCAGCCGGTGGTGTTGACCGACATGTCGTAGTGAGGGATTGCGTTGGTCTGCACAGTGGATCCTCCTGTTTGAAAAGCCGGATGTCTTTCAATCAAGGCCAGCGTTTCGGTGGCACCGGCGCGGCACGTGGCGCACGCACCGCCCTCCTTATAGGCCGCAAAAAGCCAGCACGATTGAGCTTCATCAACAGCCACGCGCTCGCTTGCCGATCTACAGCCGCTCGCGCAGCACCGTCTTCAACACCTTGCCGTAGTTGTTCTTCGGCAGCGCGTCCACGATCTCATAGCGCTTGGGCCGTTTGAAGCGGGCGATGTGGTCGAGGCAGAAGGCGTCGAGCACTTTTGAATCCAGCGCCGCGCCCGGCAACGGCACCACGAAGGCGACCACGATTTCGCCCCACTCGGGGTCGGGGGCGCCGACCACGGCCGCCTCGGCCACGCCAGGCGCGGTGAGCAGCACTTCCTCCACCTCGCGCGGGTAGATGTTCGATCCCCCGCTGATGATCAGGTCCTTGCTGCGGTCCTTCAGGGTCAAAAAGCCATCGGCATCCAGCGCACCCATGTCGCCGGTCCAGAGCCAGCCGTCGCGGAGGGCGGCGGCGGTGGCTTCGGGGTTGCGCCAGTAGCCGGCCATGACGCTGTCGCCCTGGATCAGCACCTCGCCCACCTCGCCCGCGGGCAGCGGCTCGCCGTCCGGCCCCGCGACGCGGATGCGCACGGGGGTCTGCGCCACGCCCACGGAGGCGAGGCGCTCGGCGTGGCGCGGGTGGCTGGCGTCCGCCAGGTGCGCGCGGCCGAGCGCGGTGCCGACCATGGGGCTTTCGCCCTGGCCGTAGATCTGCACGAAGCGCGGGCCCATCACGCGCAGGGCGCGCTGGATGTCGGCCGCGTACATGGGCGCGCCGCCGTAGACGATGGTCTTGAAGCTCTGGCCGCACTGCGCTGGCGACAGTCCCGCCGCCTCGGCTTCGTCCACGATGCGTTTGACGATGGTGGGCGCGGCGAACAGCGAGAGCGGCCCGAGCTGCCGGCCGAGCGCGAACAGTTCGGCCGCGTCGAAGCCTCCCGAGGCGGGCACCACGTGGCGCGCGCCGGCCATGAGGTGCGGGATGGCGTAGATGCCGGCGCCGTGCGACATGGGCGCGGCGTAGGCGATGGCGTCGCCGGCCGCGATGGGGTCCACGTCGTTGAAGTAGGTCAGCCCCATGGTTATCAGATTGCGGTGCGTGATCATCACGCCCTTGGGGCGGCCGGTGGTGCCGCTGGTGTAGAACAGCCAGGCGGTGTCGGTGGGGGCGCGTTCTTCGATGGCGGGCAGGCCGGCGCCGTCTTCCAGCCAGGCGGTGCAGGCGGCGGATTCCGCGTCCATCACGCCGTCCAGGCCGGTGAGCGCGGCGGGGTCGGGCGCCACGTCGCTGGTGACGAAGGCCCAGCGCGCGGCCGAGTTGTCCACGATCCACTGCACTTCCTTGATGTGCAGCTTGGCGTTGACCGGCACGACCACCAGCCCGGCCCACCAGGCGCCGAACATCAGCTCCAGGTAGCGAGGGTGGTTGCGCATGAAGAGCACGACGCGGTCGCCGGGCGCCAGGCCGGCAGCATGCAGGTGAGCACCCACTCGCGCAGCGCGCGAGGCCCATTCGCCATGGCTGGCCACGCACTGGGTACCGCTGAAGATGGCGTGGCGTTGCGGGTGTTGCAGGGCCCTGCGCTGAAGCAGGTGGGCGAGGTTCATGGCTTGTCTCCGGTGGTGGTTTATTGCCGCCACGATAACGCGGAGCGGGCTATCTAGAATGCAGGCCAGCAGGGGGCTGTGACCGATGTTCTGGGAGGCTCCTGTGGCCCATCTGCGTTCGCGCTTGCTCCAAGTCCTGTTGCCCGCCCTGCTCTCTGCGGGCCTCATCCTCACCACCGCGCTGAACTACCCGCTGCTCACGCTCGGTCTGGTGGCCGTATCGGTGGCCATGTTCTGGGCCGCGCTGTGGTCCGCCGCCGTGCTGCTGGGGCACCGCAGCGCCCGGGTGCTGGCCGTGCTGGCGCTGGGACTGGGCTGGTTCGCCGAGCAGATGGGTTCGTCCCGTGGCTGGTTCTTCGGCCGCTACACCTACACCGACGTGCTGGGCCCCCGGCTGGGCGATGTGCCGCTGGCGATTCCGCTGATGTGGCTGGCGCTGTGCCTGGTGGGTTATGTGCTGGCCAGCCTCATGCTGTGGCGCACGCCGGTGCACGCGGCGCCCACGCTCAAGAGCGGCGCGCTCACCGCCTGGCTGGCCGCGATGATCGTGACCACCTTCGATCTGGGAGCCGACCCGTACTTCGTGTACGTGCTCAAGGCCTGGATCATGGAGAAGCCCGACGGTGGCTGGTTCGGTGAAACGCTGCAGGGCTTCGCGGGCTGGATGCTGGTGTCTTGTGTGATCGTCGCCGTGTTCCAGGCGCTCGCCGCACCCCGCCGTGTGCCGGGCATCGGGCGCAAGACCCGGCTCGCGGCCTGGGTGCCGATCGGGCTGTACGCCAGCGGCCTGGTGTTTCAGGTGCTGTTTGGCCACCCGATCGAAATCCGCGCCATCGCCTTTTTTGCCATGGGCATGCCGACGCTGATCGCGTGGGTGGCCTGGCGGCACTGGACCCCGGCCCGCGCCGAGGTGCCCCAGGCACAGCCCGTCCACAGCGTGCCGCTGGAGCCGATGGGGCTGCGGGCCGACCCGCTGGCCGACCAGACCGTGGCGGCGCTCATCGGGCCGTGGTCCGGTGCCGACGGGGCCACCGGCCCGGCCACGGACCGGCTCGCCGCCGCCACCCGGCTCATGGCGGGCTGGACCAGCAACGGTGCCCTGGCCGACTGGGGGCAGGACGATGCCGCAGCCGCGGCGGCCGATCCGGCGGTGGTGGCGGCGTTGCGCGCCTACGTGAGCGAGGGGCGCGCGCTGCCCGCCTGGGCCGACGCGGCCAAGGTCGAGCGCGCCGAGGCCATCTTCATGGAGCAAGGCCCGCTGTCGTGCACGCTGCTGTTCTGCTCGAGCCTGCCCGAGTGTTACGTGCTGCCCAACCTGGCCGAGGTGCTGCACATCGCGGGCCAGCTGGAGCAGCACACCGAGCACCGCATCCGCCAGACCGCGGCCATGGTGTTCCCGGTGATGATGAAGGGCGGGCTGATGGACGCCAGCGGCGCCGGCGTGGCCCAGGTGCTCAAGGTGCGGCTCATCCACGCCACCATCCGCCACCTGATCCTGCGCGGTGAGCCGCAGACGGTGCGCGGCCAGGTGGCACCGCGGCTGCAGGCCGGCGCGCCCACCGGCATGCACGCGGCCCTGATGTCGCACGGCTGGGACGTGGACCGCCAGGGACTGCCCTGCAACCAGATCGAGCTGGCCTACACGCTGCTGACCTTCAGCTACAGCTTTCTCAAGGGCATGCGCACGCTGGGCCTGGGCCTGCCGCGCGCCGACGAAGAGGCCTACCTGCACGCCTGGAACGTGATGGGTCATGTGCTGGGTGTTCGGCGCGAGCTCATGGCCGACACCATGGAGGAAGCCGCAGCGCTGTTCGAGCGCATCCAGGCACAGGCGCGCGGGCAGACGGTGAGCCCGGACGCGCGGCCGGCCCTGGGCCGTGCGCTCATGCAGACCATGGAGCGCACGATCCGCCTGCCGGTGGTCCGGGGCATCCCGGTGCCGCTGACGCGCTGGCTGATCGGGCCGGACACCGCACGCGCCATCGGTGTGGACGAGCGCGTGTCCTGGCCCACCCGGCTGCTGTTCGGGGCGGGGCGGTTGCTGGTGCGCCTGATCGACACGGTGGTGCGGCTGTTCTCGCCGGGCTTCTCGCTGTCCCGGATGTTCACCCGGATCGTGGGCTACCACCTGCTGACGCACTTTCTGCTGGACCAGACGCGCCCGCTGAACCTGCCAGACCAGTTGCTCAACCCGCTGACCGACACGGTGGCGGCCTGGAGCGACGACCCCGGTGCCCCGGGCTGGCTCAACCGCCTGGAAGACCGCTGGACGACCACCGGGCACTGGCGGCCTGCGCAGGGTGTCGGTACGACGAAGCGGCCCGTTCCAGACGCAGAAGCTGTCGCTTCCTGATCAATGCCTTTCATGAGCGATACAAACATTCACGACGCCGTCATGCATCGGACCACCGCCCACCCCAACCCGACCCATCGCTGCGCTGTTTTCATGACCCGGGTGGTGGCGGTGGTGGTTCTGCTGCTGGGCCTGGGGCTGGCCCTGTGGTCCGGCCATGCACGGGCCACCGAGGGCGAAGGCGACGTCACCCTGCAGACCCATTTCTGGGTGGACGAGTCGGGCACCAAGGGCATCGCCGATGTGGTGGCGCTGCCGCCCAACAGCTTTCAGCCCATGGCGACATTCCGCGCCTTCCAGCTCGATGGCACCGCCCTGTGGATGCGCCTGGAGCCGCCTCGGCTGGACGCCCGCCAGCGCTGGCACCTGATGCTGAGCGCGGCGGCGTTCACCGACGAGGCATCCCTGTACAGCCGTGACCCCAACGGCGCCTGGCGCGAACAGCGCTCCGGCGACCACCTGCCGGTGTCGCAGTGGGACCACCCGGGTCAGACCCCCGTGTTCGCCCTCGATCCCCAGGGCGCCGGCCCGGTCTGGCTGCGGGTGGTGAACGCACCCGCGCCCACCAGCCCGCGCCTGCTGCTGCTGACCGACAACAGCCTGCAGGACATGCGGTACTGGACCTTCCTCATGATCGGTGGCTACCTCGGCTTTGGCCTGCTGGTGTTCTTCCTGGGCTGGGTGCACGCGCGGCTCTACGCCGACCGCGTGTTCATTGCCTACTGCTGCTACGTGGCCTGCATGCTGGGTTTCCAGGCCGCGTTCACCGGTGTCGGTGGCCTGTTTTTCTGGCGCCACTCGGCGTGGTGGAACGACGCGGCGCCGGCGGTTTTCATGCTCTGGTTGACGGCGTCGGGCATCTGGTTCGTGCGCGAGGTCTGCGCGGTTTCGCGTTACCACCGCGGTGTGGACCGCTTCGTGCTGGGCTGGTCGGTGTTTGGCCTGCTGTACGCCGTTGTCTACGTGGCGTGGAGGAGCCCCACGGCCTTCCTGGTGCTCAATGTCTACGGCCTGCTGTCGGTCCTGCTGAGTTTTTCCCTGTGCATCTGGACCTGGCGCCTGGGCGAGACCTACGCCGGCTGGATGGCGCTGGGCTTCCTGCCGGTGCACCTGGGCTACCCCTTTCCCGCGCTGCGCAGCGCGGGCATCCTGCCCGACAGCTGGGCCACGCAGTACGCGGTGCTGATCGGCTCGGCCATCGAGATCCCGTTGCTGCTGTACATCCTGCACCGCCGCGCCAAGGATTTCAACGAAAACCGGGCCCGCCTGCGCGCCATCGACAGCACCGAACCCCTGACCGGCCTGACCATCGTGCCCGTGCTCCACCTGCGCCTGCGCGACGCCCTGCGCCGCGCCAGGCGCTATGGCCACCCGTGTGGCCTGGTGCTGGTGGAGCTGACCAACCACGGCGAGATCGTGGCCCGCGAGGGCCGCGAGGCCGGCGACCGCGCGCTGGTGGTGGCTGCCTCGCGCCTGTCGGCGGTGGTGCGCGAGGTGGACACCGTGTCCCGCATCGCCGACACGCGCTTTGCGGTGCTGGTCGAAGGGCCGTTGCGGCCCGAAGAGCTCAAGCTGCTGGCCCAGCACATCGTGGCCAAGGGGCTGGAGCGGGTGCCCGCGCTGGCGGCCGGGCTGCCGCTGCGCTTTCGCCTGGTGTCGGCCACCCTGTCCGACACCGCCGACACGACCGACGAGCCGGTTGACGAGATCCTGCTGCTGGAGCGCCTGAACACGTCACTGGACCGGATGGCGGCGGACCCGCGCCGGGTCGTGCGGCATCTGTCGCCGAGCGTGCCGGCCCGGACATAGGCGCGCCTGGTCGGCGATGGCGCTCCACAGTGCGGGTCATCTGACGCGCATCGGCCACCCGGCGCTGCGGCCTGCCGTACAGTGGCGGACATGCCCCCCTTGCCCACGTTCATTCAAGCCCTGCTGGACCCGGCCCTCTATCCGCAGCCGGTGGAGCGCGTGGAGCTGATGGAAACGCACGGCGCCTGGGTGTTGCTGGCAGGGGATTTCGCCTACAAGATCAAGAAGCCGGTGCGTTTTCCCTTCATGGATTTCAGCACCCTGGCCCTGCGCCGCCAGGCCAGCGAGACCGAGATCCGGGTGAACCGGCGCTTCCAGAACCTGGACCAGCCCGCAACGCAGCTCTACCTGGGCGTGTTGCCCATCGTGGGTACGCCCGAGGCGCCGCGCTGGGGCGAGCCCGGCAAGGCCGGCGCGGGGCAGGCGATCGAGTTCGCGGTGCAGATGCGCCGCTTCGACGAGGCGGCCCGGCTGGACCACCTGTGCGAGCGCGGCGCGCTGACGCCCGAACACATGAGCGGGCTGGCGCGGCGCATGGCGGCGTTTCAGGCCCGTGCCGCGGTGGCCGGCAACGGCGACCCCTGGGGCCACCCGACCGCGGCCATGCGCTGGCCGCGCGACAACTTCAGCACCCTGCGCACGGCCCTGACCGACCCCGCCGACGCCGCCCTGGTGCGCGAGCTGAGCGACTGGACCGAGCAGCGCTTCAACGCCATCGAACCGCTGCTGTCCCGGCGCCGGCAGAAGGGCCGCGTGCGCGAGGGGCATGGCGATCTGCACCTGGCCAACCTGGTGCTGATCGACGACGAGGTCCTGCCCTTTGACGCCATCGAGTTCAACGACGGCTTGCGCTGGATCGACGTGGCCAACGACATGGCCTTTGTCTGGATGGACCTGCTGGCCCACGGCCGCCCCGGCCTGGCCAACGTGCTGCTGAGCGCCTGGCTCGATGCGAGCGGCGATGTGTCTTCGCACACCGTGTGGACCTTCTTCGCCAGCTACCGCGCCGGGGTGCGCGCCAAGGTGGCGGCGATACGCCTGGGGCAGCTGGGTGGCGCGGGCGCCTCGCCCGAAGCCGACGCGTGTCTGGCCGAAGCCCGGCGCTACCTGGCGCTGGCGCGCGACATCGCCCACCCACCCGCACCGCAACTGCTCATCACCCACGGCCTCTCGGGCAGCGGCAAGACCTGGGCCTCCAGCCGCTGGCTCGCCGCCGAGACCAGCGGACGCGCGATCCGCCTGCGCTCCGACGTGGAGCGCAAGCGCCTGCACGGCATGAGCGCGCTGGCGGCCAGCGGCTCGGGTCTGAACGCCGGGCTCTACAGCCCGCAGGCGCACGGCGACACCTACGCCTCGCTGCTGTCGCGAGCGCGCATGCTGCTCGCCGACGGCTGGACGGTGCTGGTGGATGCGGCTTTTCTGCGCGCGGCCGAGCGCGCCGATTTCGCGGCGCTGGCACAGGGCGCGGGCGTGCCGTTTCACATCCTCGCCTGCGAGGCGCCGGTGGACGTGCTGCGCGCGCGCATCACCGAGCGGCAGGCGCGCGGCGCCGATGCGTCGGAGGCCACCGTGGCGGTGCTGGAACAGCAGCTGGGCTGGCTGGAACCGCTGTCGGAAGCCGAGCGGGCGCTGGCCCTGCCCGCCGCCGGCTGAAGCGCAGCCGCCGGGTCAGCGGCCGAAGATGCCGCGCAGGATGCTGCCGGCCGCGCCGGGCAGACCCGAGGGCTTCTCTTCCGGCGCCTCGGCGGGAGCGCTGTTGCTCTCGCTGCCGCCGGCCATGCCCCCCATGTCCACGCCCAGCATGGCCATGGTCTGGCTCTTGGTGCGCACGCGCACCGTCCACTCCGGCTGCCAGGACTTGGGTGCATTGGCCGGGCGCGCCGGGTGGCTCAGGTGGCTCTCGGGGCCGTAGGCGATCATGCGCAACATGGCGCCGCCCGCCTCACCCCCCGGGCTGGCAAAGATGCCCTGCGGCACGGCGCACTCGGTGGTGCCCGGCGACAGCAGCACCTTGTCTTTCACCCACTTGGCGCTGGTGCTTTCGGTGAGGTAGTCGAACAGGCCGAGCCCGGCGTCACCGTTGTCGGCGCTGGACCAGAGCACCATGTCCTGCCCCACCGCGCCCATGGCGTGCAGGTGGTAGGCGTGGGCGCGCGGCACGGTCAGCCAGCTCAGCTGGATGCTCTCCGTGAGCTGCCCCTGGCTCTGCAGGCGGATGGCGGACATGAGGTCCTGCCGCTCGGCCAGCTGGAAGCGCATGGACCCGGGCACGCCTTCGCCGCGCACCTGGTGTTCACCCACGAGCGAGGTGTCGGCCTTCGGGTTCACGGTGTTCTTCTCGTTGGGGTAGAGCGCGTGCTGCGCACCCACCTTGGCGGCGCGCTCGGGCGCGTGCCGCCCGGCCAGCACCGGCGCCCACTGCGCCGGGTTGCTGGCGAGGTTGATCACCTTGGGCTGGCCGGGGCGCACCTTGTCGCCGCAACCCCAGTACACCAGCAGGCGGCCCTTGACCTCGGGCACCTCGCCGGGAGCGCTGTCACCCGGCTCCTTGAAACTCGGGCTGGGCGGCACCAGCGGCAGCTGCTCGCCCATGCCCATGGTCGGCGGGATCGCGAGCACCGCCTCGGTGCCGGGTTTGCGAGGGTTGTAAAGCGCGAGGTCGATCACGCGGTTGGGCGGGAAGGCGCCGGTCAGGCTGGGTCCGCTGCCCTGCTGGATGAAACGGCCGCTGGCGTGGCCGTAGGTCTGCGAACCGCCACCGCCACGACCGCCGCCGAAGAGTCCGCCGATCATGCCGCCAACACCGCCCTGCAACATCTCGGGCATGCCGGTCATGGTGGAGGTGGACAGGTCAACCCACAACTGCGTGGGCGCCGTCTGCGCCTGCGCCACCACAGGCGCCAGCGCCAGTGTGGCGGCTGCCGCCAGGGGTTGAAGGACTTGAACGGCGTGCTTCGAAAAACGGTGCTTCATGGTGTTCCTCCGGTGCGTGGGCTCCCAGCCAAATCATGATACGCCGGGCACCTGACGCCTCCAAGGCGGTTCAGCACGGCGACATCCACCGGTTGGGGCATCAGAAATTTCAAACCCCTCTGTCCCGCTTTCACAAGCCTTTTCCGGTCGGCCTCGCTAACATCGCGGGCAGTTCACCCATCGCCACCCCGGAGACAAACCCCATGACCGTGATCACCACCATCGAAGACCTGCGCGTGCTGGCCCAAAAGCGCGTGCCGCGCATGTTCTACGACTACGCCGATTCCGGCTCCTGGACCGAGAGCACCTACCGCGCCAACAGCGACGATTTCCAGAAAATCAAGCTGCGTCAGCGCGTGGCGGTGAACATGGAGAACCGCACGACGGCCACCACGATGGTGGGCCAGGCCGTGAAGATGCCGGTGTGCATCGCGCCCGTGGGGCTGACGGGCATGCAGAGCGCCGACGGCGAGATCAAGGCGGCCAAGGCGGCCGAACGCTTCGGCATCCCGTTCACGCTCTCGACCATGAGCATCTGCTCGATCGAGGACATCGCCCAGCACACCACGGCGCCGTTCTGGTTCCAGCTCTACATGATGCGCGACCGCGAGTCCATGGCCCGCATGATCGAGCGCGCGCGCAAGGCCAAGTGCAGCGCGCTGGTGCTGACGCTGGACCTGCAGGTGATCGGCCAGCGCCACAAGGACCTGAAGAACGGCCTGACCGCGCCGCCCAAGCCGACCATTGCCAACATCATCAACCTGATGACCAAGCCGCGCTGGTGCCTCGGCATGGCGGGCACGCGCCGCCACAGCTTCGGCAACCTGGTGGGCCACGTGAAGGCAGTGACCAACATGAAGTCGCTGGCCTCGTGGACCAACGAGCAGTTCGACCCGACGCTGTCGTGGGAAGACGTGGCCTGGGTCAAGGCGCAGTGGGGCGGCAAGCTGATCCTGAAGGGCATCATGGACGTGGAAGACGCCAAGCTGGCCGTCGCCAGCGGGGCCGATGCCATCGTGGTCAGCAACCACGGCGGCCGCCAGCTAGACGGTGCGCCCAGCAGCATCGAAGCACTGCCCGCCATCGTGGCCGCGGTGGGTGACCAGATCGAGGTGTGGATGGACGGCGGCATCCGCAGCGGGCAAGACGTCCTGAAGGCCTGGGCCTTGGGCGCACGCGGCACCATGATCGGCCGCGCCATGGTCTACGGCCTGGGTGCCATGGGAGAAGAAGGCGTGTTGAAAGCGCTGGAGATCATCCACAAGGAACTCGACATCACCATGGCCTTCTGCGGCCATACCAACATCCAGAACGTGGACCAGAGCATCCTGCTGCCAGGAACGTTTCCCAAGGCCGCCTGAGGGTCTAGCCGGAGCGACGTGCCAAACCCAGAGCGCGGTGGAACCGGCTCCGCCGGGCCACTCGCGCTGCCCCTTGAGGGGCGGAGCGGTTACGCGCAGCGAACAAGCGACGGGGGGGTGTCCATTCACTCCAGCGCGTTCAGCGCTGGCAGCAAGGCCGCCCAGTAGTCCTCCAGATCGGGCCTGCCCGTGCGCGTGCGGGCCACGCACCAGGCCAGCCCTTGGCGCTCGACCTGTTCCATCAGGTCGGTGGTCAGCTCCGCTTGCGTTCCCAGTCCCACGATGGTGGGCAAATGGTGCACCTGGCGGCAGGCCGCCAGCACCCGATCAACGATGCGCTGGTTGGCGGTCGCATCCTGGTCGAGCAGCACCACCACCGCCGTGTAGTCGGGCAGGAATGCGTGTGTCATGCCCATGGCCAGCCCCTTGCGGGCGTTCGCGATCAGCCGCAGCCCCTGCCGACCATGGGCAGGCAGGTCAAGGTAGTCGCTCTCCACGTCGGGGGCATCGTCGGCGGCGCCAGCGAAGCGGCGACGCACCAGGGGCTGCCGCTGCACGCGCGCCAGCCAGGTGATCAGGTCGAACGCTCGGGCGCCTCGCGCCGACAGCAGCATGATCCGGGGGTACTGGCCCAAGGGTGTCGGCATGGCGGCCACGGCCGGCGAGCAGAGCGCCAGCCACACGCTGGCCGGGTCCACCACCTGGCCCGACTCGAAGCGGTCCAGCTGCTCGAACACACGCAGGCCAAAGGCGTCGGGCCGTTCGGGCGTCTGCACGATGGCGCCGATCCAGGGGCGGAACAGCCGGGGCCGCCCCACGCTGCGGTGAACCACCTTGATCCCCTGATGCCGTGGATCCTGCGCCACGCGTTGCAACAGCGCCTGGATCGCGCCCTCCGGTCCTTCCATCCATTCGACGAACCAGCCGCTCATGTACAGCAGCGCCACACGAATACCCTCCGGCCCGTTGTGTGCCAAAGCGTGGTCGCGGATGCGGCGCATCTCGTCCAGCACCGCCTCCTGCACCAGACACACACTGGCATACACCAGGCGGCCAACGGGCAGCGTGGGCACCTCTGACCCGCTGTCGGGCCAGTCGGTGATGGTTTGGTCGGATTCGTTGATGGACATCGCAGCGAAGTCGTCTAGCGTGGGGTGCGTGGGAGAATGCGCGTGCCTGAAGCTCCCGAAAAGGGGCCGATGGTAATCCCACTTCACCTGGATGGGAAAAAGAAAACCGCCACAGCCATGACATCCATCAACTCCTCCGAAATTTCCGATCGCCGCGTCAGCCCCTGGTGGCGCGCACTGGCCATTTTTTTGCTGCTGGTGCTGCTGATCGGCTGGGCGGCCCACAGCAGCATGATGACGCAGCTGCAGGCGCAGATCCAGCACGCACAGGCCCGGCTGGTCGAGGTGCCGCAGATCCGCCAGGTGAGCTTGTTGCTGGACAACCAGCAAAAACCCGCCATGCTCGCCACCTACAACCCCAAGGACGGAGCGCTGCTGCTGCAGCGGCTCAACGACGTGAAAGAAGGCCGTGAAGACAGCATGCAGGTCTGGGCCATCGTGGGCGACGCCGCACCGCGTTCGCTGGGCGTGATCGAGAGCAAATACAAGACGCTGCAGATGCCGGTGAAGGAGGCCGATCTGCAAGGTGTGACCGAGCTGGCCGTCAGCGCCGAGAACAAAGGCGGCGTGCCCGCCGGCACCGGCCCCAGCCTGCCGTGGCTGTTCAAGGGCTGGCTGGTGGTGAAGTCGATCTGATCCGCCCCTTGGCCAAACGCTTCCCCGTCAACCCGCCCCACCCGGAGCGCAACTGCTGGGGTTGCGACCGCTTCTGCGCCGCCGATGCCCTGCTGTGCGGCAACGGATCGGAACGCACGCAACACCCGATCGAAACCTTCGGCCCGGGCTGGGAAAACTGGTCCGGCATTCCCGGAGACATGGACGGCGACGCGGTGAAGGCAGAGATGCCTGCCACCGATGCAGGCCCCACCGGCTGAGCCCGTTCAGCCCGGCGTGGCCTGCCTGCGACCGATCACCTCAGATTTCCAGGCTCCGGAGCACCACCCCGACACATGAAGCGGTGCAGCCCAGGGCATCTCCGGCGCGACATGCCCGAACCGAGAACCCGGCGGAACCGGCTTTGCCGGGCCGCATCGGGTTGCCCCCTTTGAGGGGGTCGCGCGAAGCGCGGCGGGGGTGACTCACTCCAGCTCGTATTCGAACGTGCTCACCACGCGCAGGCGCTTGCTGCGCGAGCTGCCGTCATCAAAGTCGTTGCCGTCGGTGCCGGTGATGCGGATCGCGCCCTGGTTGGCGTTCTTCAGCGGGCCGAGGCTGGCGCCGGCTTCGGCGGCGAACTTGTCGGCCTGCTCGCGGGCGTTGCGCGTGGCTTCGGCGAGCAGCGGGGCCTTGATGTCGTTGAAGCCGCGCAGCTGGTAGCGCGGGCCGCTGGCGCCTTCGCCGTCGCCCCCGAGCTGGATGCCGCCCTGGATCAGCGGGTCCACCGCCAGCGCGGCGCTGGCCACGTCGGCCACCCGGTTCGTTTTCACCAGCACCTGGCCGCTGCCGTTGAAGCGGAACGGCACATTGCCCTGCGCGTAGTCGCGCGCCATCAGGTCTTGCACCTGCAGCGGCCGGGCTTCGAGTTCGGCGTCGGTGAATCCGCGCTCCTTCAAAAAGGCCAGCACCTTTTCGCGGTCGGCGGCCAGCGCCTGCTGCACGGTACCGAACTCGTTGCCGGCGCGGCGAAAGCTCAGTGTCCAGATGGCGAAATCGCTCTCCACATCCTTCTCGGCCAGGCCTTTGACCGTGACCGAGCGGTCCGACATGCGGAAGCGCTCCAGGCCCTGGCTCACCGAAAACCCGGCGACGGCGATGCCCGCGCCCACGAGCAGGGCGGCGATCAGGCGGGACAGTGTGTTCATGTTGGTGCTCCCGGAAAACGGCGGCGCGACGGCGCTGCTCTGATCGGCCATCTTAGCCCGCAGCGCTGCACCGCCACAGCGCTATGCTTGGCGCCGTGACCGCTCCCGCCCACCCGACCGACCCGCTGCCCCGGCGCATCGCGCACCTGGACATGGACGCGTTTTTTGCGTCGGTGGAGCTGCTGCGCTACCCGCAGCTCAAGGGCCTGCCGGTGGTGATCGGTGGCGGGCGGCGGCGCGAGGACGATGTGCTGGCCCGCCTGCGCGAGGCCTACCCGGAACGCGACTGGTCGGACGGCGACCTGAGCCGCATCCCGCTCGAATTTTTCCCCCGCCTCTCCGGCTACACCGGGCGCGGCGTGATCACCACCGCCACCTACCCGGCGCGCCAGTTCGGCGTGGGCTCGGCCATGGGGCTCATGAAGGCGGCCAAGCTCTGCCCGCAAGCCATCCTGCTGCCGGTGGACTTTGACGAAGTGCGCCGCATCTCGCGCCTGTTCAAAAGCACCATCCTGGAGATCGCGCCGGTGATGGAAGACCGCGGTGTGGACGAGGTCTACATCGACTTCACCCACGTGCCCGGCGGCCAGCGCGAGGGCGGGCGCGTGCTGGCGCGGCTCATTCAAAAGAGCATCTTCCAGGCGACCGGCATCACCTGCTCCATCGGCGTGGCGCCCAACAAACTCATCGCCAAGATGGCGAGCGAATTCAACAAGCCCAACGGCATCAGCATCGTCTGGCCCGATGACCTGCAGGAAAAGATCTGGCCCCTGCCCTGCCGCAAGGTCAACGGCGTGGGACCGAAGGCCGATGAGAAGCTGCAGGGGTATGGCATCCACACCATCGGCGAGCTGGCGGCGCGCGACCCCGGCTGGCTGATCGAGACCTTTGGCAAGAGCTACGGCGCCTGGCTGCACGCCGTGAGCTGGGGCCGCGACGACCGCCCGGTGGTGACCGAGAGCGAGCCGGTGAGCATGAGCCGCGAAACAACCTTCGAGCGCGACCTGCACGCGGTGCGCGACCGCGCCGAGCTGGGCGCGGTGTTCACGCGGCTGTGCGAACAGGTGGCCGACGACCTGCAGCGCAAGGGTTATGCGGGCAAAACCATCGGCATCAAGCTGCGGTATGACAATTTCCAGAGCGTGACGCGCGACGTGACGATCGATCACTTCACCGCCGACGCCGCCACCATCCGCCGCCAGGCGGGCCTGTGCCTCAAGCGTGTGGATCTGACCCGCCGCATCCGTCTGCTGGGCGTGCGCGTGGGCAAGCTGGTCAAGCCCGGGACAGAAGGCGAACAAGCCTCGGGCTACAGTGAAAGCCATTCCACCCGAACCGCCAGAGACAAGGCCTCCGATGAACACACCGACCTGCTTTTTCCTGAGCTCGACTGAAGACCACGTCGCCCACCTGGTGCTCAACCGCCCCGAGGCGATGAACACCATGCACCCCACCTTCTGGCGCGAGCTGGACGAGGTGCTGACGAAGCTCCACACCGAAGGCACGGCGCGCGCGCTGGTCATCAGCAGCACGGGCAAACACTTCAGCGCCGGCATGGCGCTGGAGACGTTCAGCGGCGCCATCGCCATGGACGACCAGAGCCCCGAAGGCCGCGCCGCCATCTTCGACCTGCTGACCGACATGCAGGCCACGTTCACGAAGATCGAGGCCCTGCGTTTCCCGGTGATCTGCGCCATCCAGGGTGGCTGCATCGGCGGCGCGGTGGACATGGTCACGGCCGCCTGCATCCGCTACGCCACGGCCGACGCCTTCTTCTGCATCCAGGAAATCAACATCGGCATGGTGGCCGACGTGGGCACGCTGCAGCGCCTGCCCAAGCTGATCCCGTTCGCCGTGGTGAAGGAAATGGCCTACACCGGCCGCCGCCTGCCGGCGCAGCGCGCATTGGCTTACGGATTGGTGAACGAGGTGTTCGACACGGCGGAGGCGATGCTGGCCGCCGCGCTGCAATGCGCGAAAGAGATCGCCAGCAAGCCGCCGATCGCGATCTGGGGCACCAAACAGGCCGTGAACTACGCGCGCGACCACTCGGTGGAAGACAGCCTGCGCCAGATGGGCTGGTTGCAGGGCGCAATCTGGAGCAACGCGCACGTGCGCGAGTCCATCACCGCCATGAAGGAAAAGCGCGCCGGCAGCTTCACGCCGCTCTCGGCGTTGCAGTCGTTCAAGGCACTGGGCTGAAGCCTGCGGCGGCCGGTCCGCGCGCTTTCAGGCTGCCAGCGACACCCGGATTTCGGCGAAGTTGCTCGCCGTTTCAATCACGTCGATGGGCTTGCCCAGTTGGCGCTCGATCTGCGTTTGCGAGAACACACCGCGCACCCGCGGACCCTGGCCGTTCTCGCCCTTCTGCACCACCAGCATGTGGCGACGGCCCACATGCTTGAGCGTGGCCACCACCTTGCCGACGGTGGCGTGCGCGAGGTCGTCGAGGTCGATCGCATCCAGTTGGCCCAGGGGCGACATCACGTCGGCCACGGTCAGGTCTTCGTAGCGGACGCCGCGCTGGTTGATCACCTGCATCGGGCGTTCACCCTCCAGATCCGTCGAGGTGATGAGCCCGTCCATCCAGGGGATCTCGCTGACCACGAACAGCAGGCGCACCCCCTGGTGGATCATGGTCTGGCGCGCCTCGTTCAGGCCCATGTCGGGCGCGATGGTGGCCGCGCGCACATGGGTGAGATCGGTCATGACCGCTCGCCCGGGGGAACTCAGCGTCACGGGCACGCCCATGTGGGGCTGCGCCTGGGCGATGCAGGTGCCCTGGGGGAAACGGAAGGTGGGGAGGATGGCAGATTTCACGGTTCGCTCGCTTTCTGACAACAGGGTCACAGAGGGCAGGACGTGCGCCACGCACCAGCCGCGCTGGCGGTGCTTCGGCTGGACAACAGACTATCAGCCCCCGCCACCGTTCACAAGAGACCAAGCCCCAATCAGCGCGATATGAATCCGACCATCAGCCCTGGTTCAGCACCTTGGCCACCGGGTTGTAGCGCAGGCGGTAGGCGTCGGGCATGTCCGAGCCGAGCAGCGGGCGCAGGTAGAGGCGGAAGGCATCGGTCACATCCGTGCCGCTGGCGGTGATGAACTCGTCTTCCATGGTGCGCGTCTTGCCGGCCACCGCTTCCAGCGGCAGCAGCTCGTAGTCGGCCGAGTAGAAGCCGGTGCGCTTGATCGCCACCGAGCCGTCGACCTTGCCCCACATGGCGAACTGCACCGCCTTCTCGCCCACCTCGCGCGCCTCGCGCTGGTCCACGTCGGAAACGCAGCCGATGAAGCTGCGCTGCAGGTAGCCGAAGGTGTCGCCGCGCACGCGCTTGATGCCCAGCTTGTTCTTGATCTCTTCGCACAGCAGATCGGCCAGCGCGCCGGTGCCACTGAGCTGCACGTTGCCGTGCGCGTCCTTCTCCACGTCTTTCGCCAGCTGCGTGATGATGGGCTGGCCGGATGCGTCGTGGATGCCTTCGCTCACCGCGATCACGCAGCGGCCGTGGCGCTGGTACATGGCCTTCACGTCGGCGAGGAACTTCGGGATCTCGAACACGCGCTCGGGCACGTAGATCAGGTGCGGGCCGTCGTCCGGAAACTTCTTGCCCAGCGCCGACGCGGCGGTGAGGAAACCCGCGTGCCGGCCCATCACCACGCCCACGTAGACGCCGGGCAACGAAGCGTTGTCGAGGTTGGCGCCGGCAAAAGCCTGGGCCACGAAACGCGCCGCCGAGGGGAAGCCCGGCGTGTGGTCGTTGCCCACCAGGTCGTTGTCGATCGTCTTGGGGATGTGGATCGAACGCAGCGGGTAGTTCGCCTTGCGCGCCTCTTCGCTCACGATGCGCACGGTGTCCGACGAGTCGTTGCCGCCGATGTAGAAGAAGTGCTCGATCTCATGCGCCTTGAGCACCTTGAAGATTTCCTGGCAGTACTTCAGGTCGGGTTTGTCGCGCGTGGAGCCCAGCGCCGAGGCCGGCGTGCGCGCCACGGCTTCGAGGTTGTGGCTGGTCTCCTGGGTGAG
Organism: Hydrogenophaga aromaticivorans; assembly: GCF_013387465.1. Classification (GTDB taxonomy): domain Bacteria; phylum Pseudomonadota; class Gammaproteobacteria; order Burkholderiales; family Burkholderiaceae_C; genus Hydrogenophaga; species Hydrogenophaga aromaticivorans. The sequence continues at coordinate 27,292 of NZ_VYGV01000005.1, forward strand.
GTCCACGAAGTTTTCATCGACGATGCCGCGCACGCCGTGGCGCGCACCGTAGACCAGCTTCACGTTCTGGAAGCGCCGCGCCTCCAGCGCCACGCCCACGAGCGACTGGTTGATGACGGCGGTCGGGCCGCCGCCCTGGGCGACGAGGATTTTTCCGGATGACATGGGTGCTCCTTCGGAGGGTGAAAGGAAATCGGGACGACTTGAGAGTCGTGCGTTGGATCGGGGATCACCCCAGCAACGCGGGATTGGTCTGCCAAAGTGTCCAGTTTAGACAGGACGCAAATGCCACCCAGGCCAGGTAAGGCAAGAGCAGCGCGCCCGCCAGAGGCCGGATGCTCCAGAAAGCAGCGCAGGTGAGTGCGATCAGCCCCCAGAGCACCAGCCAGGCGGCGACCGCCATCATGGCGAACAACCGCGTCCACACCGGACCGAACAGCCAGTCCGGGGGTGCCCAGGAAGGTTGCGCGAGTCCGCTGTAGAACGCCTTGGCGTTCACAGAGGCAACCGCGCCCACGCCTGCGGTGGAGAAACACAGCGTCAGCCAACCGGCAAGACCGATCAGTTGCCGGGAGCGGGGAAGGCTCAGGGTCGTCATGTGGGGTGCTCTGGTCAAGAAGCATGAGCGCGTGCAGGCCACGTCTGGTGCCTGGAGGGCATCGTAGTTGGCTTTGTGGCGCCCGACCGTTCGGTACCGATCATCCCCTGGGAAAGTGGTGCTGACCGCTGATGTGCCCCATGCGAAACTGCCGGAGATGAAAACCTTCCACAACCCCCACCACGCCCTGCACCAGGGGCGCGAAGAGATGTTCCGCGGCCGGATGGTGCCGTGCCACGAGGTGCCGGCGCGGCTGGACTTTGTCTTGACCGAGCTGCAGCGCCGGCCGCTGGGCGAATTGCTCACACCCGGGATCAGCGATGCCGAACTGGACACGGCGATCGCCGGCGTGCACAGCGCGCGCTACACCGCTTTCCTGGCCGGCGCCTGGGACGAGTGGGTCGCCATGGATCCGGCGAACGCGCAGCGCGATGCCCTGCCCTCGGTTTGGCCGCTGGGCAACCGCCACGCCTTCCGCACCGACGTGCTGCCACAGAATTTTACGGCGCGCCTGGGCCTGTTTTCTTTCGACTCGGGTTCGCCGCTGATGGCGGGCACCTGGGCGGCGGCGCGTGGCGGCGCGGCCTGTGCGCTGGCCGCAGCGCGCGAGGTGTTGGGCGGTGCGCGCAGCGCGTTCGCGCTCACACGTCCGCCCGGCCACCACGCGGGGCCGGACTTCTTTGGTGGGTACTGCTTCCTGAACAACGCCGCGATCGCGGCGCAAACGCTGCGCGACGGCGGCCAGCAGCGCGTGGCGGTGCTGGACGTGGACTACCACCACGGCAACGGCACGCAGACCATCTTCTACGAACGCGCCGACGTGCTCACGGTGTCGATCCACGGCGACCCGGCCACCGAATACCCCTTCTTCCTCGGCCATGCGGACGAGCGCGGCGCCGGCGCAGGACTGGGCTTCAACCTCAACCTGCCGCTGCCGCGCGGCACCGGTTTCGAAGCCTGGTGTGCGGCGCTGGACACCGCCATCGACGCGATCGACGACTTCAACGCCGACGCGCTGGTGGTGCCCATGGGGCTGGACACCTTCGAGGGCGACCCGATCTCGGGTTTCACCCTCAAGAGCGAGGACTACGACACCGTGGGCCGGATGATCGCGGCGGCCGGCGTGCCCACGGTCTTCGTCTTCGAGGGCGGCTACGCGGTGGCCGAGGTCGGCGTCAACGCGGTCAACCTGCTCGAAGGTTTCTGCCGCTCAATCTGATGTCATACAGCCCTGGCTTGCGTGGGATCCACACCCCTTCGCACGAAGCACCGCCTACCCAAGGGCACCGCCGGGCTGGCTCCGCCAGACGGCCAGTGCCGCCCCCCTGGAGGGGGGTGCCGCGAAGCGGCGCGGGGGGTGTCACACGGGCCTCCAGAAGATGTAGTCGGCCTGGTAGTTGACGATCTGTTTGCTGCCCATCTTGGCCGCATCGCAGGCCATGGCCGGCGCCACGCCGCCCTGCGTCTTCACGCGCTGGATGTAGCTCACGCCCTGCATGGCGCCCATGCCCATGGCCGGGTTGGCCTTCACCAGTTGCAGGGGGATGCTGCCGGCCATGGCGGGCGCCACGGCGAGCTGGGTGGCGGTGAGTTTGGAGCCGTCCATGCTCTCCCAGGTGGCGGGCGGGCCGTAGTACTTGCCGACCTGTTGGCCGTTGCGGCCCATCAGTTTGGCGTCGGGGCCGACGAAGACCCACTCGAACTGGCCGGCCATGTCTTTCTTGGTGCGGCACTCGTACGTGATCTGGCCCACACCCACGGTTTCCATGGCGACCTTGTGACCGGCGGGCACCTGCACGGTGGCGGGCAGGCCGGCCTGCGAATACGCCATGGCCGGTGCGCTCATGTTGGAGGCGCAGGCAGACAGGGCAAGAACTGCGGCGGCAGCCAGGGTTGTTTTGATGAACATGGAAAAACTCCTCGTGGCGGTTGAAAAGAAAAACAGGTGTGACAACGAAAAAGCCGGGCCGGCCAGGCGGCCCCGGCCCGGAAGACGCGCGAATCAGGCGCCGAACGAGAACGCGCCCGGTGGCAGCGAGCGGCCCAGGGCGTTGTTCAACACCGTGAAGTGCATGGTCTCGTCGGCGGCCAGGCGGGCGGCCACCTTGGCGAGTTCGCGGTCGCCCAGCGCGGGGATCACGCTCAGGTAGGCGTTGGTCGCGCCCAGCTCCAGGCGGGCCGCAAGGTCGAGCACGTCGCCCTGGCTCTTCAGCGAAGCAGCGTTGAGCGCCCTGGCGTATTCCTCCAGCTTCATCTCGGCCACCGGCTTGCCGCCGAGCTTCTGGATGGTGGCGATGAGCGCGTCGCGGTGGGTCTTGTGGTGGCCCTGGAACTGCACGGCCACGTCGAGCACCGGCTTCTGCAGCAGGCCGCTGCCGGCGCCGAGCTGGTAGGCGTTGATGGCTTCGTGTTCCAGGCCCAGCGCGACGTTGAGGATGGACACATCCTTGGTCATGTCGCCCTTCATGCCGGCGGCCATGACGTCTTTGCCGGCGAGCAGGGCCACAGCGACGGCAGAGAGAGCGCCGCCGGTGCCCATGAAGGAGCGGCGTGACGGGGTGGCGGCGATCAGCGAGGTGGATGCGGTGGTGATGCGTGACATGGTGGTGTTTCCTTGAGGAGGGGTGGGTTCGGTTGTCGTGGGGCCGGTGGTGCTGATCGGATGGAACCAGCGCTGCCGACACCCCGGGTACGCAGACGCCCCAACGGGTGGATTCAGAAACCCACAAATTTTTGAGGTGATTCAAGTCGCTGAATCCACGAGGCGCCGGGTTGCGTAGTGGGTGGGCCAGCTGTGCAGACGCTGCACAGGCAACGGCGCCCCACAGCAACCACCTCACCCCAACCAAGCGATGAACCACCCCATGAATCACCTCACCGAGACCCGTCGCCGCCAGGCCCCATCGACCACCCTGCTGGCCCTGGCCGCTACGGCAGCCCTGCTCGCCGCCGTGCCGGCCCAGGCCGACACCGGCAAGCTGCTGCTCACCGGCGGCGTGAGCACGGTGGAAGGCGCGGCCGGCGGCGGCATCAGCCCCTGGGCCGTGATCGGCAGCCAGGCCACCGAGGGCGAAAAAGGCGTGTCGGCCTACCTGAGCCGAGTCGAAACCCGGGACCACGGCCTGACCGCGGCGGGCGTGGCCGTGGGCTTCAACGACCGGTTGGAGCTCTCCTTCGGCCATCAGGATTTCGACACCGGCATCACCGGCACGTTGCTCGGTCTGCCGGGCCTGCACCTGAAGCAGGACATCCTGGGCGCCAAGCTGCGCGTGGCCGGCGACGCTGTGCTCGACAGCGACTCGCTGATGCCGCAGATCGCCGTGGGTGTCCAGGCCAAACGCCTGCGCTCCAGCGGGCTCGATGGCACGCTCGACGCACTGGGCGCCCAACGCGACGGCGTGGACCTGTACGTGAGTGCGACCAAGCTCTTCCTCGCCCAGGGCGTGCTGGTCAACGGCACGCTGCGCGCCACCCAGGCCAACCAGAACGGCCTGCTCGGTTTCGGCGCCCGGCTGGGCGGCGCGGACAACGGCTATCAGCTCATGCCCGAACTGTCGGTGGCTTACCTGCTGAGCAAGAACGTGGCCGTGGGTTTTGAGTACCGCGCCATGCCCAACAAGCTGCAGCGCGCGGGCGCCGCCGCGGGCCTGGGCGACGGCCTGCGTGCCGACGACTGGAAAGACATTTTCATCGCCTGGGCGCCCAGCAAAAACGTCTCGCTCACCGCCGCCTACGTGGACCTGGGCCGCATCGTGCCCGCCACCACCGGCAACAAGAAGCAGACCGGCGTGTACCTCTCGGCACAGATCGCCTTCTGAGCATCCCCCATCCCATCACCCCCTGAAGACCCCCATGAAACACCTCATCACCGCCACCGCCCTCACGCTGCTCGCCTTGGGCAGCGGCCACACCCTGGCCCAGAGCATGGTCGCTCTCCAGAAAGCCACGCCCGCCTCTGCCTACCCGGTGGCGCCCGCGCCCGGCCTGTACCAGGCTTTTGGCGAACAGGCCGGCATCCGCGCCCTGATGGACGACTTCGTGATCCGCCTGAAGGCCGATGCCCGCATCGGCGAGCAGTTCAAGGATACGAAGCTCGACAACCTGTCCAAGCAGCTGACCGACCAGGTCTGCCAGCTCGCGGGCGGCCCCTGCGTCTACAAAGGCCCCGACATGAAAGAGGCCCACGCCGAGATGGACGTGACGCGCAGCCACTTCAATGCGCTGGTGGAAGTACTGCAAGTGAGCATGGACGCGCGCGGCATCCCGTTCACGCGCCAGAACCAGTTGCTCGCGCTGCTCGCGCCGATGCACCGCGACGTGGTGAACACGCGATGAAAGCCCGGGTCCTGTCAGGCGTTGCGGCTGCCGCGCTCGCGCTGCTCGCGGGTGCGGCCCAGGCTGCCACGGTGCAGATCACCCTGCTCGCGCGCGATGGCCAGCCGCTGGCCGACGCCGTGGTGCTGGTCGAGCCGGTCAACGGCACCAAGCCGCCGGCACCCGCGCCAGTGCAGGCGACGATCACCCAGCAGAAGATGCGGTTCGATCCGGCGCTGACCCTGGTGCCGGTGGGTTCGCGCGTGCGCTTCACCAACCTCGACGACTGGGAACACCATGTGCGCGGCCTGCCCGCAGGCCTCGCCGGGCTCAGCGCCGGACCGGGCGCGGGCTTTGAACTGCGGCTGGGCGGCAAGGCTGACGGCCAGCCGCCCGAAAGTGCCGAGGTGACGCTCGGCCAGGCGGGCCCGCTGCAGCTGGGTTGCCACATCCACGGCTCCATGCGCGGCTTCCTTTTTGTCACCGACTCGCCTTGGGCCGTCAGGACCGACGCCGCGGGTGTGGCCACTTTGCAGGGCGTGCCCGAAGGCGCGGCGCGCCTGCGCGTGTGGCACACCGACCAGCTGGTCGAGGCCGCACCCACCGCGCTCAACGTGACGCCGCTCACCGCCCTGAGCGTGCCCACCCAGGTGCAGCCCCGCCGGCGGCGGCCATGATGATCGGCTTGGCCCCGTTCAAGACCCTGTGGTCCACGGCGGGTCGGGCGCTCCCGCACAATGCGCGCATGCGAGACCAACCCGACGACGAACTCATGGCCCTGATCGACCGCGTGGCCCGGCGCGACGAGCCCGCCCTGAAAGCGCTGTACGACCAGACCTCGGGCAAGCTCTACGGTCTCGCGCTGCGGGTGGTGCGCAACAACGAGTGGGCCGAAGACGCGCTGCAAGAGACCTTTCTGCAGATCTGGCGCACCGCACCCGACTACCGCGCGTCGTTGAGCCCGCCCATGGCCTGGCTGGGCCTGATCGTGCGCAGCCGATCGCTGGACCTGCTGCGCCGCCGCAAGGCCGAGCGTGAACACCTGACCGATGAAATCGACGAGGCCATGGCCGACACGCTCGAAGGCAACTCCCCCAATCCCATGGACACCAGTCTCGCCAGCCAGCAGGCCTGGGCGCTGCACCAATGCCTTGGGCGGCTGGAGAACAGGCAGCGCGAGGTGGTGAGCCTGGCCTACCTGCGCGACCTGAGCCACGGGGAGCTGGCGCAACAGCTCAAGCTGCCGCTGGGCACGGTGAAAACCTGGATACGCCGCGGGCTGGACCAGCTGCGCCAATGCATGGCAGGATTTGCATGAACTTGCCCCAACACCCTGAACTGCTGGACCGTCTGGCCAGCGCCTACGCGCTGGGCAGCTTGCGCGGTGGTGCGCGCCGCCGTTTTGAAGCGCTGGCGCGCGAACAGGCACCGGTACGCGCGGCCGCGCTCATCTGGCAAAGCCGCGTGGCCAGCATGAACGAGCTGCAGGCCCCCGTCGAACCGTCGCCGGTGGTGTGGACCCGCATCCACAACCTGGTGCAGGCAGAGCGTGAGCAGGTGGCCATGGCCGCCGCGCACGAAGCGAAAGCGCCACCCACTCCGGGCGGCTGGCTGCGCAGCCTGGCGCTGTGGCGCGGCACCACCGCGGCCGGCGCACTGGCCACCGTGCTGGCGGTCGTCACGGCTGTGGGCTTGCGCGATGAGATGGGCGCGCAGATCGGTGAGCTGCAGGCCCAGCTGTCTGCGCAACCGCAGATCGAATACGTGGCCGTGCTCAACGACGAGCAGGCCAGCGCATCCATGCTGGTGACCTTCGACCCGAAGAACGGCCGTCTCACGCTGCAGCGCGTGGGGGGCTACCAGGAGGCGGCCGACAAGTCCCTGCAACTCTGGGCGCTGCCGCCCGGCGCGGCACCGCGTTCACTGGGCGTGCTGAGTCAGGAGAAACTGCTGCAGCTGGCGGCCGACCAGCGCGACGTGCGCGAAGTGCCGGCGCTGGCGATCAGCCTGGAGCCGAAAGGCGGCGTGCCGAGCGAAACCGGCCCGACCGGACCGGTGTTGTTCAAGGGTGCGCTCATTCAGAAGATGCTCTGAGAGAGCGACCCACTCACTGCCGCGCGGTGCGCACGTTCGCTGGCGGCAGCTGCGGGTGGCTGCTGCGCCAGGGGTTGATGTCGAGTCCGCCGCGGCGCGTGTAGCGCGCGTAGACCATGAGCTTGGTGGGCTTGCAGCGCGCCATGATGTCCATGTAGATGCGCTCGACGCACTGCTCGTGGAACTCGTTGTGGTTGCGGAAACTCACGATGTAGCGCAGCAGGCCGGCCTGGTCGATCTGCGGGCCGCTGTAGCTGATCTGCACGCTGCCCCAGTCGGGCTGACCGGTCACCAGACAGTTGCTCTTGAGCAGGTCGCTGGTGAGGGTCTCGGTCACCGGCTGTTCGTTGAAAGCGGCGCCCAGCAGCTCCGGCGCAGGCTGGTACAGGCTGCACTCGACGTCGAGGCGGTCGATCGACAGGCCTGTGAGTTCACGCACCGGTTCGCAATCAAACAGCTCGGGCATCAGCAGGCGCACACCTGCGGTCGTCTGCACCGGTCCGCCGTGCCAGATGGCCGCACTGATGTCGTGGCGCATGCGTTCGCGCACGGCGTCGGCGCTTTCGAAGCGCGTGTTGTTGTAGCTGTTGAGGTAGAGCTTGAACGACTTGCTCTCGACGATGTGCGTGCTCTCGCAAGGCACGGTGATGTGCGCCAGCGCCACCTGCGGCTTGCCGCGCGCATTCAGCCAGCTCAGCTCGAACGCGGTCCACATGTCAGCGCCGAGAAACGGGATGCTGCCGGTGATACCGATCTCGCGGCGTTTCGCTTCGCGCGGCAAGGGGAACAGCAACGACGCGTCGTACTGGTCGATGTAGGCCGAGGCCTTGCCGAGCTGGGAATGTTCGGGGAGGTTCATGAAAGATCGGTTCAGATGAATTCGCGTTCGCGCAGCCACTTGGTCGCGACCCATTTTTCACCCTGCACCACGGGCGCACCGCCATGCAGCGTGCGGGTGATCGGGCTGGGTTTGTCGTAGCTGAAGAACACGGCGTTGCCGCGTTGCGGCGCCACCTCGAGCCCCACGTCCGGGAAGATGGTGCCGCCGCCCTCGGCCGGCTCGTTGAGGTACATCACCAGCGTGGCGAGGCGCTGCCCGCCGCGCTGCAGGATCGTGGGCGTGCCCGGCTCGGCCGGGTCGAAGTAGTCGTAATGCGGTTTGTATTCGGCACCCACCGGGTAGTTGAGCACCTGCATGCCCTCACCGTTTTCCAGCGGCCAGTTCACCAGGCGGGCGATGCGCGCCTCGATGCGGCGCAGCAGCTCACTTTCACCGCGGGTGAAAAACATGCCGTTGCTGGTGCGGTCGGGGTTGAGTTCTTCACCCCCGGTCTGGGTCTGCACCGTGAGGGAGCGCGCCAGGCGCGGACGGGCCGCATCGATGAGCGCTTCGCACTCCTCGTCGCTCAACAGCCCGCCCAGCACCACCACCCGCGGCAGCGACAGCGTCGCGAGCACACGGACCTGGCGGTCGCCAGCGTCCAGGCACAACAGGGAGGGCGACAGGCTGATCTTGGGCAGGCGCGCGGCGACCGCCTGGGACCGCGCGGGCACGACCACCGGCGCCACACCGGCACCTCGGCCATCCCCGCGTTGCCGCCGGTGTTCGCGCAAGCTGTCTTCCAGCGCAGCGGCCGCCAGCTCCTGCCGCCAGCCCACCTTCACCATGGCATCCAGCACCGATTCGGGCGAAAAGCCGGCGACGGTCTGCTCCACGATCCAGCGGCGCAGCTCGGGGGTGATGGTTTGCACCATGGTTCCGCCTGCCATGGGTCAAGGCTTCTGTTCGCGGCGGAACACCAGGCGGTCGGTGTCGGACGCGGCGGCCACAAAACGGTAACCGTCCAGATCAAACCCCTTGAGCTGCTCGGGCGTGGTGACGCGGTGTTTCACCGCGTAGCGCACCATCAGGCCGCGCGCGCGCTTGGCGAAGAAACTGATGATCTGGTAGCCGTCGCCCTTGCGCTCTTCGAACACGCAGCTGACCACGCGCGGCTGCAACACACGGCGGTCCACCGCCTTGAAATACTCTTCGCTGGCGAGGTTGATCACGACCGGGCTCTTGTCGGCGCGCGCCCTCTGGTTGAGGTAGTCGGCGATCTGGCTGCCCCAGAACTGGTAGAGGTTCTTGCCCTTGGGCGTGACGAGGCGCGTGCCCATCTCCAGCCGGTAGGGCTGCATCCAGTCAAGCGGGCGCAGCACGCCGTAGAGGCCGCTCAAGATGCACAGGTGCTGCTGCAACCAGTCGAGTTCGGCCTCGCCCAGGCTCTTTGCGTCGAGCCCACCATAGACATCACCATCAAAGGCCAGCACCGCCTGCTTGGAATTTTTCGCGGTGAATTTCGGCACCCAGGCCTGGTAGCGCGCGAAGTTCAGGCCCGAGAGCTGGTCCGACAGGCCCATGAGATCGGCGATCTGCTGCGGCGACTTGTCGCGCATCACGTCGATGAGTTCGGCCGCCTGTTTCACGAACAGCGGCTGGGTGTGGGTCTTGACGTGCGGCGGCGTCTCGTGATCGAGCGCCTTGGCGGGGGAGATGAGGAACAGCATGTTGTCGTGGACGCAGCGGGAGGAAACACAAAAAGGGCTTCCCGCAGGAAGCCCGATTATGACCAACGGGACCGGTTATTTCAGGTCGCCAGCCAGGCTGGCCAGCGTTTCCATGGGGATCTGGGTGTGGGCCGGGTAGTGGGTGTGGTCGCAGCCGAGCTTGACCGCCGCGCCGGCCTGGATGGCGGCGCACATGGCGGGCGTGAACTCGAAGCGCACGAAGTGAACAGCGCTGGTCTTTTCGTCGTTTTCGCGGTCCAGGTCTTCGTCGGCAATGGCGTAGACGCGGGTGTGGCCCTCGACCTCGACAAACAGCCGGTCTTCAACACCGATGAGACGGGCCAGTTCGCGCTTGCGCTCGTTGGCGTCGGTGTACTCGATCATCATGGTCGCCTTCCAGTTGCGCCCGTCCGGCACCAGCGGCGCGTAAGCCTCGATCTCCTGCTGGATGCCCTCTTCCTCGAAGATCTTCTCGATGCGCAGCATCTCCTGGATCTGGTAGCGGATGGTCATCTCGCTCTCGAACTGCAGGTTGACGTGTTCGCCCAGCTGCACGCTGCGCAGCTTGCGGTGCGCGATGACCTCGGGCTTGTGCGCCTTGCGCCACTTGCTGTAGGCCTCCAGGCTCATGAGGCTGTCGGGGGTGATGTGTCCGGTGAGTTGCATGGTGTGTTCCTTACTTGAGCCCATAAGCGCGAGCCACAAGACTCAGCGGGTGCTGCAGCTCGGGTGCGCCCAGGCCATTGACCTCAAAGCCCTGCGCGATGTGGTGGCCGCCGAGCGGGCAGTCGGAACTGATGAAGTCGGGCTTCGCGCCGTCCTGCATGGTGGCCATGGCCTTGAACACCGGCTTGCCGATTTTCATGGCCTGCTGGTGGTAGGCCTTCTTCACGCCGAAGGTGCCGGCGTGGCCCGAACAGCGTTCGATGGTGTTGAGCGTGGTGCCGGGAATCATCTTGAGCATTTCTTCGGTCTTGCGGCCGATGTTCTGCACCCGGCCGTGGCAGGGGATCTGGTAGCTCACGTTGCCCAGCGGCTGCGGGAATTCGGTCTTCAAGAGGCCGTCGCGCTTGCGCGCCATGAGGTACTCGAACGGGTCCCACAGGTGTTCCTTCACGAGCTGCACGTCGGCGTCGTCGGGGAACATGAGCGGGATTTCCTGCTTGAACATCAGCGCGCAGCTCGGCACCGCGGCCAGGATGGCAAAGCCATCTTTGGCGTACTTCGCCAGCACCGGGATGTTGGCTTCCTTGCTGGCCTGCACCGAATCGAGGTCGCCCAACTCCAGCTTGGGCATGCCGCAGCACTTTTCCTTCTCCACGATCATGTACGGGATGGCGTTGTGGTTCAGGATCTTCAGCAGATCGAGGCCGATACCGGGCTCGTTGTAGTTGATGTAGCAGGTCGAGAAGATGACCACCTTGCCCGGCGTCTTCGCGCCATCGACCACGTTGGACGATGTGGCCTGCGGCGTACCGGAGCGGAATTTTTTCGTCGCCAGCTCGGGCAGCCAGGCGTCTTTGTCCACCCCGGCCACGCTTTCCATGACGCTGCGCATGGCCTTGGTCTTGTTGACCGCATTGGCCACCTGCACCACGACGGGAATGCCAGCGAACTGGCCGTGCACATCGGTGGAGGCGAGGAAGCGCTCGGCCAGCTTGACCTCGCCCTTCTTGAACTTGATGGCCTTGGCGCGCAGCATGGTGTGCGGGAAGTCCAGATTCCATTCGTGCGGCGGCGTGTACGGGCACTTGGTCATGTAGCAGAGGTCGCACATGTAGCACTGGTCGACCACCTTCCAGTAGTCCGTCTTGGCGACCCCATCCACCTCCATGGTCGAGCTCTCGTCGACCAGATCGAACAGGGTGGGGAACGCCCCGCACAGACTCACGCAGCGGCGGCAGCCATGGCAGATGTCGAAGATGCGTTCCAGCTCGACAAAGCACTTTTCCTCGTCGTGGAAGTCGGGCCCCTTCCAGTCGAGTGCGTGCCGCGTCGGAGCCTGCAGGTTGCCTTCGGTCGCCATGTCTCTTCTCCTCGTCTGTGCGGGTTGTTATCGTGGGCTTTTGAAAGGGCTACAGCGATGTAGCCTTTTCAAAAGCGGCGTCCGGAGCAAGCGCCCAGAACGCCGCGGAACCGGCTCCGCCGGGCCGCCAGCGTTGCCCCCTTGAGGGGGTCGCGCGCAGCGCGGCGGGGGTGGGCCCATTCAGTCAGTCCACAAGCTCGTTCAGCGCCTTGGTATAGCGGTTCGCGTGCGAGCGCTCGGCCTTGGCCAGGGTCTCGAACCAGTCGGCGATTTCGTCGAAGCCTTCTTCGCGCGCGGTCTTGGCCATGCCCGGGTACATGTCGGTGTACTCGTGGGTTTCGCCGGCGACGGCCGATTCCAGGTTCTTGCGCGTGGGACCGATGGGCAGTCCGGTGGCAGGGTCGCCCGACTGCTCCAGGAACTCCAGATGGCCGTGGGCGTGACCGGTCTCGCCTTCGGCGGTCGAACGGAACAGCGCTGCCACGTCGTTCTGGCCTTCCACGTCGGCCTTGTTCGCGAAGTACAGGTAACGGCGGTTGGCCTGCGATTCGCCAGCGAAGGCGTCTTTCAGGCATTGCTCGGTTTTCGAGCCTTTCAATGCGGCCATGGGGTATCTCCTTGTCGTGGTTGAAGAAACGCCCAACAAGGTGCCCACGCCGGATCACCCCGTTGAGACAGATGGCACCTTACGCCCGTTGGCAGACCCCGTCTAATTGTTCTGGCCTATGTGTCACATTGTTTATCGCTATCTACTTGATAGATCGAATAATGGTTCTCAACCTCATCGACAGCGCGGCCAGAAACCCGCAAACTGGCGCGGTTACGCTTGGTACCAAATTGTCATGGGATGAATCACTTTCGCGGTCCTGAACAACGACCGCCCGGGCATGATGGCCCGTGTACAGAACCGAAGAGGACCCATTCATGAATGGCAGCGCGAGCACATACCGGGAAACAGCTCCCTCCAACGGATACGAATTCAGCAGTGGCGCAGGCTACGACCTGCCCGAATACCCGTTTGAGGCCCCCCCGGAATTGCAGGGCGGCCCCTTGGTGCGACATCCAGTGGTGATCGTCGGCGGCGGCATCGCCGGGCTGACGCTGGCCTGCTCGCTGGCGCGCTACGGCGTGGCGGCGGTGCTGATCGACGAAGACAACACCGTGGGCGTCAAAGGCGCCTCTTCGCGCGGCATCTGTTACACCCAGAAATCGCTGGAGATCTTTGAGCGCCTGGGCATCTACGAGCGGGTGGTGGCCAAAGGCGTGCAGTGGAGTGTGGGGCGAACCTTCGCGGGCGAGGACGAAGTCTTCAGCTTCGATCTCAAGCAGCAAGGCAATTTCCACCTCTCGCGCCAGCCTCCCTTCCTGAACATCCAGCAGTTCTACATCGAAGGCTATCTGGTCGAGCGCATCCGCACCCTCGGCCATGTGGAACTGCGCTGGCAAAACCGCCTGGTGGCCTTCGAGCAAAACGACGCCTGCGCCACGCTCACCGTGGAGACCCCCGTGGGCCGCTACCGCATCGAGGCCGAACATGTGATCGATGCCACGGGTGCGCACAGCCCGCTGCGGCAATGGCTGCAGGTGCCGTTCGACACCCGTCGGGGCGATGACCGATGGTGCATCGCCGACGTGCGCTTTTCCAAGCATCCGCCGGTGGAGCGCCACACCTGGATCGAGGCGCCCTTCAACGAGAACCGCGCGGTCTGGCAGCACCTGATGGCCGACGAGGTCTGGCGCATCGACTACCAGATGGCGCCCGACAGCGACCCCGAAGCCGTGAGCCGCGAATCGGCCGTGCGCGAGCGGCTGGCGCGCCATTTCGGTGCCGACGTGGAAATCGAAATTGTCTGGGTCGGCCCCTACACCTACCGCAGCGAGTGCGTGCACGCCATGCGCCATGGACGCGTGTTCCTGATCGGCGACGCGGCCAAGGTCATGAGCCCGTTTGGCGCGCGCGGGGGCAACTCCGCCATTGCGGACGCCGACAACCTGGCCTGGAAACTCGCCGCCGTGCTAAAGGGCCAGGCCGACGCTTCCCTGCTGGCGAGCTACAACGAAGAACGCATCGAGGCCGCGCAGCAAAACGTGTGCGTGACCAACCGCACCGCGCGGTTTCTGCGGCCAGCCGACGGCGTCGAGCGGTTGTTCCGCCAGGCCACCATCGGGCTGGCCAGGCAATACCCGTTTGCACGCAGCCTGATCAACACCGGCCGCATGGCGGTGGCCAACCCCTACAGCCGCTCCAGCGCCTGCACCTACCGGGCTGGCAGCGGCGCGGGGTTGTCGGTGCAGAACGTGCGTTTCGCCTGGGCCGACGGTACACGTGGCTGTGTCAACGATCTGCTCGACTGGGCCGCAGGCAGCCTGCTGGTGCTGGTGTTTGGTGATCTGTCGGCCGCGGCGCTGCAACGTTTGCGGCGCCTGTGCCTGGATGCGCCGGTGCGCAGCGTGCAGGTGCTCGGCCTGGACGCCACGGCGCAGGCGCTGGAGCATGTGCGCGACCCCCAGGGCCACCTGCAGGGTTCCTGCCATGTGTTTGGCCACGCCTGGGCGCTGCTGCGCCCGGATGGTTATCTGGCCGCCACCGGCGAGTCGGTCGACGCACAGCTGGTATCGGCCATCGAGCGTTGCCTCGGACTGCGTGGAGAAACCCCATGAAACTCGCGATCCACTTCCAGGATGCCGATGCGTTCTACGAGCAGCTGCTCGACGCCCATGAAGGCCTGAGCCGCGAAGACAGCGAGCTGCTCAATGCCCGGCTGATCCTGCTGCTGGCCAACCAGGTGGGCGACGCTCGGACGCTGCGCGAGTGCATCGAGGCGGCCCGCGAGATGCCCACCCCCGCGGCGGAATAAAATCAGCCGCTTCCCCCGCTCTTCCTGACGGCGCCCTGCGGGGCGCCGTTGCATTTTTTGCGCCCACCCCATGTCTGACACCCTGCAACAACCCGGCCTGCTCTCCCTGTCCAAATCGTTCGAGCCCGCCGCGCTCGAAGCCCATTGGGGCCCCGAGTGGGAACAGCGTGGTTACGGTGCGGCGGGTTTTCGCGGCACCGGTGCACCGAAAGAAGGCGCGCCGTCCTTCGCCATCCAGCTGCCGCCGCCCAACGTGACCGGCACGCTGCACATGGGCCACGCATTCAACCAGACCATCATGGACAGCCTCACGCGTTACCACCGCATGAGCGGCGCCAACACGGTCTGGGTGCCCGGCACCGACCACGCCGGCATCGCCACGCAGATCGTGGTGGAACGCCAGTTGCAGGCCCAGGGCATCAGCCGCCACGACATGGGACCCACGCCCGCCGAGGCGCGCAAGAATTTCGTCGCCAAGGTCTGGGAATGGAAGGAAGAAAGCGGCAACACCATCACCACGCAGATGCGCCGCATGGGCGACTCGGTGGACTGGAGCCGCGAGTACTTCACCATGGACGAGAAGCTGAGCAAGGTCGTCACCGACACCTTCGTGAAGCTGTACCAGCAGGGCCTGATCTACCGCGGCAAGCGCCTGGTCAACTGGGACCCGGTGCTGATGTCGGCGGTGTCCGACCTCGAAGTGGAAAGCGAAGAGGAAGACGGCTCACTCTGGCACATCGCCTACCCGCTGGTGAACGGCAGCGGCCACCTGACCGTGGCCACCACCCGGCCCGAGACCCTGCTGGGTGACGTGGCGGTGATGGTGCATCCGGAAGACGAGCGCTACAGCGCGCTGATCGGCCAATACGTGAAGCTGCCGCTGTGCGACCGCGAGATCCCGGTGATCGCCGACGAGTACGTGGACCGCGCCTTCGGCACCGGTGTGGTGAAGGTCACGCCCGCGCACGACGCCAACGACTACGCGGTGGGCCAGCGCCACCAGCTGCCCATCATCGGCGTGCTGCACCTCAACGCCACCATCAACGACAACGCGCCCGAGAAGTACCGCGGCCTGGACCGCTTCGTCGCGCGCAAGGCCGTGGTGGCCGACCTGGAAGCCGCCGGCCTGCTGGTCGAGACCAAGAAGCACAAGCTGATGGTGCCGCGCTGCGCGCGCACCGGCCAGGTGATCGAACCCATGCTGACCGACCAGTGGTTCGTCGCCATGACCAGCAAAGGCAATGAACACAACACCAGCGGCACCTCGATCGCCGACAAGGCGATTGCCGCCGTGCAGTCGGGCGAGGTGAAGTTCGTGCCCGAGAACTGGGTCAACACCTACAACCAGTGGATGAACAACATCCAGGACTGGTGCATCTCGCGTCAGCTCTGGTGGGGCCACCAGATCCCGGCCTGGTACGACGAACAGGGCCAGGTCTACGTGGCGCGCAATCTGGAAGAAGCGCAGGCCCAGGCCGGCGCGGGCAAAACGCTGACGCGCGATGAAGACGTGCTCGACACCTGGTACTCCAGCGCATTGGTGCCTTTCTCCACCATGGGCTGGCCCGAGCAGGGCACCAGCGCCACCGACGACTACAACCTGTACCTGCCCAGCACCGTGCTGGTCACGGGCTACGACATCATCTTCTTCTGGGTGGCCCGGATGATCATGATGACGACCCACTTCACCGGCCGCGTGCCGTTCAAGCATGTCTACATCCACGGCCTGGTGCGCGACGCGCAAGGCCAGAAGATGAGCAAGTCCGAGGGCAACGTGCTGGACCCGGTGGACCTGTTCGACGGCATCTCGCTCGCGCCGCTGCTGGACAAGCGCACCACCGGCCTGCGCAAGCCCGAGACGGCTCCGAAAGTGCGCAAGCAGACCGAAAAGGAATTCCCCGAAGGCATCCCGGCCTACGGCGCCGACGCACTGCGCTTCACCTTCGCCGCGCTGGCCTCGCTGGGCCGCAGCATCAACTTCGACAGCAAGCGCTGCGAAGGCTACCGCAACTTCTGCAACAAGCTCTGGAACGCCACGCGCTTCACGCTGATGAACTGCGAAGGCCAGGACTGCGGCCTGATGGAGCACACCCAAGCCGATTGCGACGTGGGCGGCAAGGCACACGGTTACATGAGCTTCAGCCCCGCCGACCGCTGGATCGTCTCCAGGCTGCAGCGGGTCGAAGCCGAAGTGGCGCAGGGCTTTGCCGAATACCGGCTGGACAACGTGGCCAACACGATCTACCAGTTCGTCTGGGACGAGTTCTGCGACTGGTACCTGGAAATCGCCAAGGTGCAGATCAACACCGGCAACGAAGCGCAGCAACGCGCCACCCGCCGCACCCTGATCCGCACGCTGGAGACCATCCTGCGTCTGGCCCACCCGGTCATCCCCTTCATCACCGAAGAACTCTGGCAGAAGGTCGCACCCGTGGCCGGCCGTGCCGGTGAATCGGTCAGTGTCGCGGCCTACCCGGTCAGCCAGCCCGAGCGCATCGATCAAACCGCCGAAGCGGCTGTGGCCAAGCTCAAGGGCCTGGTGGACGCCTGCCGCACGCTGCGTGGCGAGATGAACGTCTCACCCGCCACCCGCTTGCCGCTGTACGTGCTGGGCGACACCGCCTTCATGCAGGCCAACGCCGCCGTGCTGCAGGGCCTGGCCAAGCTGAGTGAAGTGAAGGTGTTCACCGACGAGGCCGCCTGGGCCGCCGCCGCGCAGGCCGCTCCCGTGGCCGTGGCGGGTGAAGCCCGCCTGTGCCTGTTCATGGAGATCGACGTGGCCGCCGAAAAAGTGCGCCTGTCCAAGGAAGCCACACGCCTGGAAGGTGAAATCACCAAGGCGACGGCCAAGCTGGGCAACGAGGCCTTCGTGGCCAAGGCGCCGCCGGCGGTGATCGATCAGGAAAAGAAACGCGTGGCCGATTTCACCGCCACCCTGGACAAAGTGCGCGAGCAGCTGGCCCGACTGGGCCGCTGATCCCTTGACCCGCCGCCGCGCGGGTCCGGGCCGCGTTCAGCGGCGGTGGTGCACCGCCAGCGACTCCCACTGCGATGGCGAAACCGCCTGGGGGTCTTCCTGGTCGGGGAGGTGCAGGCTGTCGAGCTCCGAAAAATCGCTCGGTCTGGACTCGGCTTTCGCCGTGGCGGGCGACAGCGTCTCATGGATGCGGTGGGAAACGTACCAGCTGGCGCGCAGCTTGGCCTCGCGCGTGTGCGAACCCAGGCGCGGCGTCAGGTGCAGGTTGGGCACGTTGTGAAGCGGTGTGCCCTCGGCCGCAAAGGCCGGATTGGCACCGTCGAGCAGACAGGCGTCGATGCGGCCATCGGTGAGCGCCAGGGCCAGCGCCTCCGGATCGAACAACGAGCTGCGACTCACACCAACCCACAGCTGGCCGGGCTTGCAATGGTTGAGCAGGCGCTCGTTGATCCAGCCCCGGAAGCGCGAGGCATAGACCACCTGGAGCGACACCGCGTCCGAGCGTTCCAGCAATTCGTTGAGCGGGACCGGCTCCACACCGAGCTTGGCCCAGATGGGTGCGGCGTGGTGCACCGCCGGGTCGTAGCCCAGCAGGCGCACGCCCAGCCCCTTGAGCATGGGTGCGAGCGTGTGGGCCACCGGGGCCAGCCCGAGCAGGCCCACGGTGCTGCCCGCCAGCTCACGCCCCATGCGCACCTGCGCGATCTGGCGGCCGAGCAAGGCGCTGATCATGCCCCGGCGGTACAGCATCAGCAGGCCATACAGCAGGTATTCGGCGTTGGAGCGCACCGTGGCACTGCGCGCCTGCACCACGCGCACCTGGCGCCGGGCGCAGGCGTCCAGATCGGTGTTGTCGCTGGAGATCTGCATCCGGGCGACCAGCTGCAGCTTGGGGGCAAAGTCCAGGAACTCCTGCGACACCACCACATGGGGCGGCAGGACGATGGCGCGCGTCTTGTAGGCGGTGTTGCGCAGCGCAATGGCATCGTCGGCCAGCTCCGGACGGAAAGCCACCTCGTAACGCTCGCGCAACCAGCCCAGGGCCTCGGGGACCAGCGGGTCGATCAGCAGGACTTCCATGGTTTCAACGCGTCCGGCTGCTGCGGTTCAGGGCAACAACCGTTCACGTCCTCAGCGGCGTTTGAGCAGGGTGAAATGCTCGGTGCCCACGGTCTGCTGTTCCACAAGCTCGTTGCCAGTCTGTTTGGCAAAGGCCTGGAAATCACGCACCGATCCGGCATCGGTTGAGACCACGCGAAGGATCTGTCCGCTGCTCATGTCGGCCAGGGCTTTCTTGGCTTTCAGGATGGGCAGGGGGCAGTTCAAGCCGCGGGCATCGAGTTCTTTGTCGGCGTTCATGGGGGGATTCCTGTGGTTGAACGATTCTATGTCAAGCGGGTTTTCGGCAAATCGGCAGTCCACCTGCCGAGATACCGGCCGCCAACGGCTGTCAGTGCGACTCAGCCGGGTTGCTCTGGACCGGTTCTGAAGGCAGCGTTTCCATGAACACCGGCTCGATGCCCCTCCCGCGCAACCAGTCGGCCAGGGCCAGCCCGGTGCCCGCGCGCCAGCACTTCAGCTGCGATGGATCCAGCAGCTTGTATTCGACCAGCTCGGGCGAAAGCCGGACCTCGCCGCGGGCCAGCGCGTGGTAGGTGATGATGATCTGGTTCATGCGCTGGAAGTCGTGCACACCCACCAGTTGCAGGGCGGTCACCTCGAGCGCGGTTTCTTCGGCAATCTCCCGCCGGATGCCGTCTTCGGGTGTCTCGCCCGCCTCCATGAAGCCGGTGATCAGCCCGAACATGCGGTTCGACCAGGCGGCGTTGCGCGCCAGCAGAACCTGTTCGCCGACCTGCACGATGGCGGCGAGCACGGGGGTGGGGTTGTTCCAGTGCGTGAAGTCGCAGGCCGGGCAACGCAGCCGCTCCTTGAAACCGCCGTCCTCTTCGCTGCCGATCAGCGCCAGCGGCGTGGCGCAGCAGGGGCAGAAACGGTAGTCGGCACTCACGGAATCAGGCGGGGAAGACGCCGGTGGACAGGTAGCGGTCGCCCCGGTCACAGACGACAAAAACGATGGTGGCGTTTTCCACCTGCTGGGCCACCTGCTGGGCCACCCAGCAGGCACCCGCTGCCGAGATGCCTCCGAAAATGCCCTCTTCGCTCGCCAGGCGACGGCACATGTCTTCGGCATCGCCCTGGCTCACATAAACCAGCTCGTCCACCCGGCTGGGGTCGTAAATCTTCGGCAGGTATTCGGTGGGCCATTTGCGGATACCCGGGATGCGCGAGCCTTCGCTGGGCTGGGCGCCCACAATGCGCACCGCCGGGTTCTTTTCTTTCAGGAACTGCGACACGCCGGTGATGGTGCCGGTGGTGCCCATGGCGCTCACGAAATGGGTGATGCGTCCGCCGGTCTGTTCCCAGAGTTCGGGTCCGGTGGTCTCGTAGTGGATGCGCGGGTTGTCGGCGTTGGCGAACTGATCCAGCATGCGGCCCTTGCCCTCAGTCTGCATTTTTTCAGCCAGATCGCGGGCGTATTCCATGCCGCCGCTCTTGGGTGTGAGGATGAGTTCGGCGCCAAAGGCCTTCATGGTCTGCGCGCGTTCGATCGACAGGTCCTCCGGCATGATCAGCACCATGCGGTAGCCCTTGATGGCGGCGGCCATGGCCAGCGCGATGCCGGTGTTGCCCGAGGTGGCTTCGATCAGCGTGTCCCCGGGCCGGATCTCACCACGCTCCTCGGCGCGCCGGATCATGGACACGGCGGGCCGGTCCTTGACGGAGCCCGCCGGATTGTTGCCTTCCAGCTTGCCCAGAATGACGTTGCCCCGTGCCCGGTTGTCCGCCGCCCCGATGCGCTGCAGCGCCACCAGCGGTGTTTTACCAATCGCATCTTCAATGGTTGGGTAGTTCATGAGCCCCACTGTGCCATAATTTCCGTCTCCCAGATTCCAGCCCGGGTGGTGAAATTGGTAGACGCAGGGGACTCAAAATCCCCCGCCGCAAGGCGTGCCGGTTCGATTCCGGCCCCGGGCACCAGAACAAAAGCCGGCACGGTCCCAGACCGTCCGGCTTTTCTTTTTTCTCCTATGAAGCGCGGCGCTTCATTGTCCCAGATTGTCCTCAGTCGTCCTACACAATCCGGCCGAACTTGGGGGCACATTTGGGGGCAACAAAAGCAAAAATGGGGGCACATGCCCATCCCCACAGTTCCATTTTTCTGCTCGTTTTCTTTCCCCTTCCTGCATTTTCTATAGGGGCAACCGGGGCAACCGGGGCACAACTCGGTAAGTGGTTGTCAGCATTGAAAAAAAAGCGCCCCGGTCGAACCGGGGCGCTCATCACATCTACCGGGGCAACCGGGGCAACCCTTCACCTGGTCGGGCACTTCAGCCACACCTCGCCGGCGGCCACTGAATACCAAAATGCCCCCTATGCGTGATTATTGGAATAATCGCGTGCAGCTTCATGGTGACCAGTTTTGCGGCGCGCCGTGAGATTCAGTGGCGCGCCGCGAGGTAGATCTCCCCATGTCAATGCCCGGCCTCCGTTTGGCGTCGACCTCGTACAGGTAGGGGCCGGCCCACAGGTAAAGTCACGACACTGGAGAATGCCATTGTTCGGACAGCTCAGAAGAAAAATCCTCCGCCGCGCAAAAGCACGCGGCGATCACGTCTACATTGCCTCAGTCGTTGGCCCGCGACTGGTGATCTTTGCCGTGGCGGTTGCGGCGCTTTTTTGGCTGCCACTTCAGGCGAATATTCCTCATTGGCTCGCTCTAGCCGTCCGTGTCCTTGGGATTCTCCTGATTGGGACAACAGTCCACAGCGCCTATTACTCAGCACGGCTGCAACTGCTGAAAACTGAGCTTGTGAAAAGGCGCAAAGCGCGCGGCCAACGTACTTAGCCGCACGTCCTTGAGAGCGCCAACTGATCACGTTTGCGCATGCTTCAGTCGGATCTCGCCGGCAGCCACGGCATACCAGAATGCCCCCATGAAGCCATCGTCACCGGCCTCTTTGTCGCAGGGATAGCATTTCCCTTCAATGAGATCAAAGAAGTCGTCTCGGTCCTTAAACAGGCGTACCTCTGCGGTCAGAAGGTCCATCACCTCGAATGAGACCAACACCCGGTTGCGCTGCGAAGGTGGCACCGACGCCATGGCCTGTCTGATCGTGTAGAGCATCGGGAACACGTCGCCCCCCGCCTCCCACAATTCACCAGCCGCATGCAGTAGCGAACTTGCCTGCTTGGCAGCGCTCTCCCCATCGATCGCTCGAGTCACCGCCCCATAGTCCTTTTCTGGGGTGTACCGAACCCGCAAGTTCTCGTCCCGCCACCGCTGGGCGGCCTCGATGCTGTGAATCGGCATCCCCTTCCGCTTGTCCCGCGACACCATGGCCGGATCGATGCCCAATGCCGCAGCAAGGGCCTTTTGAGTAGGTTTTGCAATAGTTTTCATGTATCGACTTACCCTATTTATTGACTTGATCGAGCTAAATTGACAAATGCCGGAGACCTGCCACTGGCGCGTGCGCGGGGGCCGAATTACCCCCGTGACTTTGGGCTGGGGGAGTACCTATAGGGGGGTACCCCAAAACCCCTGCCCGGTGCCGGGTTGACCGCCGACCTTGACCGTGCCACGTGCGCGACGATGCGCCCGGGCCGTACTCGGTCGCAGCAGCTGGCGCACCCAGCACAGGACAGCAGCCACCAAGACCAGGCGCAGCCACTTGTGTTCCTTGGTGACTCATCCCAGGCAAAACACCGCGCAAAAGAAATCCTGTCCCCCCGCCCCATCGGCGGCCCGCGCGGCTTCGCTTCGCTGTGCTCATCAGTCGAGGGCGAAGATGCGGGCATTGACGTGGTAGCACCGCGCCTTCCCGATGCCACCCGGCAGGGACATGCTCACCGTGAAGCGCCCCGGCTCTTTCACCTGCAGGCACTCGCGATCGCGCAACACGCGGGCCACGGCCTCGGGGTCATAGCCTTTGCAGATCTCCGCCTTGAACACCTCGGGCAGGATGAAGAATTCCACGCTCTCACCCTCGGGGCTGCTGATCTCGTGAGCGAACTCGGGCGTCTTTCGTATCCCGATTGGCAGGCCGTTCGACCCAATCAATCGCCTGACGCCAGCACGCAGGCCCACACGCGGCGCGTGGTCGTCATGTGCACGGTGCCAGGTCACAAAGCGGCCGTCTCCGTTGGCTTCCAGGAATAGGCGCACCTGGCGCAACATCGATGATTCCTCGCTGTTGCCGATGCCGCCCCGTGCCACCAGCCAGGCGTTGAAGCATTCACGCGCGGCGCGCTCTGCCTCGCCCTCTGTCCAGCCCGTCAAGCCTGCGACTGTGGCCAGCTCGCCCGCTGCGCCTACTAGGGCAAAGCGGGCGCCCACGCGCTGCACCTGGCCGCTGCCCGCCTCGGGGACTATCTGTTGCTCTATGCGCTGTGCCATCGTGAGGATGCGCTCGCGTAGCCCTTCGGCGTTGTCTGTCAGCCAGTGCAGCCATGCGCGGCCCGCTGCACCGTGGCACGCGCCGGCCTGTGCCACCAGGTGCCGGGAGAAAGCGGCTCCGCCGTCGTGGCCGTGCAATTCCTCGAATACGCCCATGCCCTTGCCGGCGTCAGCGGGAATGTCAGCCATCCGGTTTTCTTGCCCGGCTCTGGTCCGCTTTCCAGCCTCCTGCATGTGGTCATACAGTGATTTTTCACCTGTGCTGAAGAACAGAACCCGCCACGTTTGGCGCGGGCGCGGCACGCCGGTTCTAGCCGCGCGAGCTTTTCCGAAACCTCCCGCGAGCATATAGGCGATATCACCGATCAGTTTGGGGTCAACCTCTCCGATCTCGTCCAAGATCAGCAGGCAATCATTGTGTTGCGCCGCCACACCCTCCAAGGCGTTGTCAGTCGCTTTCCAGGACTGTTTGAACCGCTCAGGGTTGCCGTACACGCTGGCGGCCACCACCTGCGTGGTGGACTTGCCCGTACTGCTGTCGCCGCGCATGTGGAAACCGCCCCCCTCCATGCCGGCAAGCCTGAGCGTCGGCCCAGCAAAAGCAGCAGACACAGCGAGCACCAAACGAGTGTTGCCCGCACACAGCAGGCTCACGCGCTCGCGCCATTTCTCTGTTGACCCCCTCACTCGGAAAGTGTTCTCTTGGGCGCTCTCGCTCTGAAACACTACCCGCTCGGAGCCGTCGCCGATGGTTTCATGGGGCAACACAAATGACCGTCCATGCCACCCTGTCTTATCTGTACAAACAGCGAACTCGCCCGGCTGGCGCGTCTGGATGTACTGCGTCAGCAGGTTGCGGGCGCGCGGGTTGGTGGCGATGCGCAGCCCCATCCCCATCAAGGCGCCCCGGTACTCCGCACCGTCGCCGGCCAGCATGCGCGAAGGCATCGCCCATTGCTTGTGGCGCCCCAGTGGATCGGCGAAGTTCAACAGGTAGCCCCAGCCGTTACCGTCCTGGTCGTTGGTTAGGGCAACCACGTCCAGCCGGCTGCACACCCATTCGGGCTTCGTCGGTTCGCCGTTGCGGTCAACACCTTGGTGGAACACGCCCGCATCGGTGACGCTGAAGCGGTCCCAGTCCGGCGCTGCCTTGCCGCCAGGTTCTTCAGGGTCGCCCGGTGGCGCACCTGGTTGCATCGATGGCGGGCCGCTGGCGCCGTTTATTTGGCGGAGCACCGCCTCAAGCCCTGCGCCTGTTCCCTGTTCGGTGGTGACGTGAGCGGCCAGGTCTTTGAAGTCGCTGCCACCATCGGGCACTGGTCTTTCGCCCGATTCATCATTCTCTGTCTGCCCGACAGACGCTTTGCTGGCGTCGTTTTTCAAGCCCCGCTCTGCCTGTCCCTTTGTCCGGCGATTTTTCTTCACTGCACCGGATAGCGTGACGCCCGTCTGTGTCTCGGGAGGTTGCCAGTTGTCGGGTAGTTGGAATCCGTTGGCCATGGCCAGGTTCAGCAGAGTCGCAAGGCCGGGTCCATCAATCCGAAAGCCTTGCCAGTTCGCTTGAACACCGGCGCGGTCATAGAGATTCGCGTCACCGGTCGCCCAGGCATCGAACAGGGCGAGACCTCCATCGTTGGGGAGATAGTGCTTGATCGCCTCGCCGATCAGTGCACGCTCCCCCCGGTGCTTTTCAGCGGGTATATGCGCCAGGATTTCGCGGATCAGCTCGGGGGTTATTGGGAGTGCGCCGGTCATCGAGCTGCGCCCCTTGGAGCGCCACCCATGCCGTCCAGCCGTTCCGCAAGCTCGATCAGTTCCACTGCCCGCTTTGAGGCCTGTTCAGGCGTCAATTCCATCAGCCTAGGGTCGTTCTCTGATCCGCGCTCACCTGTCAGGAAGGCGGCCATGGCATGCAGCAAGCGGGCGACGCTGGCCGCCTGTGTGCTCCCGGGGAGCACGTCCGCGAACAGCCCCATGAGCAAATCAGAGGGCATGAACAGGATGGGGGTTGCGTCGATAGGTTCGTCGTCTTGATTGAGGTCGCTCAAGGCTTATCTCCCGGCTGCGAGCTGGGCAGCTTGCAGCGTTTCGATAAGGTCTTTCGCTCCGTTCTCCGTTGTCGGCACGGTGCGGGTTCGGCCGTTGGTGATCAGGTTCACATTGACCGTGCGCCCAACTGAAGCCGCGCCCGCGCCGCGCTGCGCCAGGCGTGCGAGCGTGGCGTCCATCGTGTCGCCTTCCTGCCAGGCACCGGAGCTGCGCGGCGCGTAGTTCCCTTTGGCGTCGAACATCGATGCAGCAACGCGCCGCGCCTGCTCGGGATCAACGCCCATGCCTTCCAGGCGGCCGGCGACTGACTGCGGGTTTTCGATGGACTGAACAATGCGGTTGCCCTTTTCATCGACCGCGAAGCCTTCCCAGTCGCGCTCGATCGAGCTTTTCACTTCGGCGTTGCGCTTCGCCATGCGCTCAAGCCAGCCGACGTGTTCCTGAACTGCCCCGGTGGCACCCTCCATGCCTTTGCGGTAGCTCTCTGCCGCTGCTTTGGCCTCTGCCATCGTGCGCACCACCGTGCGGCCTGCGCTGTCGGTGGCGATCTCAAAGCCCTGCACAGCGGCCTGAGACTTGGCGTAGGACAGCGCCGCTTCATCGCCCGATGCAATGGCCGCCTCTGCCATCTTGCGGAATGCCTCTGCCTGTTCGCGGGCGCTGCCACCGGCGTTGCGCACCTCTTCATACAGCTTGCGCGTGGAATCTGCGGCACGTTTCAGATCGGCGTCGCTGGTGATGCCCAGCTTCTTGAGCGCGTCAGTCAGGCCGCCCACCTCTTTGGCAGCATCGCGGGCCTTGGCTTCGATCTGCTGCAGGAAGCCATCGGCCACCTGGTCACCCAAGACCTTGCGCACGTCCTCCACCTGCAGGCGCAGCGCTTCGAAGGCCTTTTGGCTGTCGGCCGTGTTGATGCCCTTGCCCAGGCTGGCCGTCAGTGCCAGGGCAACGTCTGCCCCTTGCTCTTCCAGCCGGTCCATGCCGTCGATGATGGCCTGCGTATCGGACAGGGCGCTGCGGGCCGCGTCTGACATGCCCGTGGTCAACCGCCCGAAGCTCAAGCCGGTGCGCTCAACAGCCGCTGTCAGCTTGGCATCCATGGCGATAGCCAGCAGCTCGGCACCGTCGCCCACCCCGAAGAACGCGGCGCGGGCGCGGGCTTCGAAGCGTTCGAGGTCTTCACCCTTCAGGGCTTCGGCCATGGCCGCCTTCACGTCGTCGCCAGTGGCCTGGCCCTGGCGCTGCAGGTCGCGCAGCGCGACGGCAAAATCGTTGATGCCCTTGGGTTCTGAGAGGTCGGCATTCTTTGCCAGATCGGCCAGACTTTCGGCCAGGCCCTTGCCGCTGGTGCGGGCCTTGTCGAACTCGGTCACGATGTCGCGAGCGGCCGGCGTCAGGCCCCGCGCCGCTTCGGCAACCTTTGCCATTTCCTGCGCCAGGGCGGCCTTCATGCGGGCCGACTCTTGCGCGGCTACTGCGGCCCGCTTGTCGGCTTCGCTCAGTTCTTCGGTGGCGTCGCGATACCCCATCATCTTGGCGGCCGTCACACCCAGCCATTCGCCAATGTCTTTGATGTTGACCAGCAAGCCCACCAGGGTGAACGTGCGCAGGGTTCGGACCACGGTCGCGATGCGGCCCGCTGTGGCGGCCACAGCGGCCCCGGTGGTTGCTGCGCTGGCGCCCGCTGCATTCATCGCCACCGTGGCCGCGCCGATGCCTGCGGCTGCGGTGTTGCCTGCCGCGCCGATGGCCAGGAAGCTCTGAGCCAGGCGCAGCGCCGTGAACGCTGCAGCGGCCTGGCCGGCATCGATCAACAGTCCAATGATGGTGTCCAGGTTGCGCGAGACTGCTGCGATGGCTTCGGCCACCGCCCGGCTTGAGCTGGTGGCCTTGTCGGTCTCACCCACGTAGGCGGTCCATGCGTTGCTCAGGCTCTGCATGGCCCGGCCGATGGTGGGGGGCAGCTTTTCGAACTCGGCGGCTATGGCATGAGCCTGGCCGCCCAGGGCGCCTTTCAGTACCTCGGTGGTGATCTGCCCTTGCTGGGCCATCTCGCGCAACCGGCCGATGGTCACCCCCAGGCCATCGGCCAGGGCTCGCGCCAGGCGTGGCGACTGTTCCACAACGCTGTTGAACTCTTCACCCCGCAGCACACCCGACTGCAGGCCTTGAATCAGCTGCGTGACGGCGGCTTGCGCCGCTTGCGAGCTGGCGCCAGACAGCTGGATTGATTGGTTGATGACCTCGGTCAGGCTGGCCGCCTCGATCTGTGCGTCTTTCGCGCTCAGGCCTGCATCCTTGCCCGTTTGCACCAAGCGCGTGTACAGCGTAGCCGTGGCGTCCAACTCGCTGTTGGTGCTCTGGGCAATGCGCTGCACATCGGCCATGCCCTGTGTGAAGGCTTCACCCTCGCCCGTGGCCAGCTTCACGCGGGCGGCCAGGTTGGCGTACTGGTCGGCTGTCTCTCCGAGGTCTTTGGCGAGCGAGCCCACCAGCGTGCCACCCAGGGCCACGCCGGCGACGTTGCGCAGCGTGGTCAGCTGCTTGTTCAGGCCAGCCAGCCGGCCCTCGGTTTTCTCGACCGCTACAGCCTGGCGGTTCCCCGACTGTTCCGCCGCGGTGGCGGCCGCGGCATAGGCTGGGCTCAGGCGGCGCACGCGGGCTTCCACGCTCTCGATCGCCGCCGAAATTCGGCGCTGCCCATCGGACGCGCGATCAGCCGTCAGGCCATATTGCGCGAGCTGGGTCTGAGCGGCGGCCAGCGTGGCGCGTTTGCCCTTCAGCACCTGGTCGGCTCGCGACACTGCGGCGGCCAACTGCTGTTCTCGGGCGATGGTGGCCGCCGTGGGCACGCCAGCTGCCCGCATGGCCTCCCCGTACTCGACCAGCTCAGCACGGGCGCGGGCGAACTCTCTGGACGCATCACTGACGCCCTGTTCCAGGCGCTTCACACCCTGCAGCGCGGCGGCGGATTCGAGGGCCTGTGTCAGCTCTTGTCGGGCCTGCTGCGCCGATGCAGCAAGGTCGCCTTCCAGGGTGTTGGAAAGTCGGTCAAGCTCGCGCTCAAGCTTGGCGACGCCGTCGCTGCCCGAGACAGCGGCTTCAATGTCGTAGCGAATCTTCTGGTTACTGGTGGCCATGGGTGCCTTTTGTCTGGTGGGGTGTGTCGCCTGCGCTCGCGCGGCGGATGCTGCCGGGCCGGCGTGTCGCCGGCCCTTGGGTCATCAGGCGGGTGCACCAAGCCGCAGCGGGCTGTGCTGTTCGGCCCGCTGATTGGCCTCATACCGGTCCGCCCCAACGCGGGCGCGTTCGACCTCCTGCAGCGCGTTGTGGAATTCCATCGATCCGGGCAAGAAGCTGAACGGGTCAGGCAGCACCGCCGCAGGCTCAGGGACCACTGGTGCCACCGAAGCGGCCAGCAGCTCAAGGTTTGCGGGGGCCATTGCCTTTGCCATCTCGACCAGCACGTAATCGCGCACGCGGCCGGATTCGCCGCACAGCTTGTCACCCCACGTCACGCGATCGATTGAAGCGATGGTCAGATCCATGGGGTGGATGGTGCTCAGGGCAAAGGCCTGGCCGCTGCTGTCTGCGTTGCGCAGAGCGCGCACCTTGATGGCCGCGTCAATCATCTGCTGCGCGGCCTCGTCATATTCCACCCGAGCCAGCTGCAGGCGGCACAAACTCACATCGTCTTGCGCCTGGCGGGCTGCGGCCGATGCTTCGGCGCTGGCCTGCTCCAGGCGTTGGCATTCGTTGTCGTGGCCCTTGATCCGGCTGGCGAGGGATTCGCCGCAGGTGGCCCGATGGTGCTCTGCTTCCTTCACGGTGTCGAAGGCTGCGGCCTCGTCGGCGTCGGTCGCATCGTCCGCGGCCAACGCGTCTTTGAAACCGCTGCGCGCGATCTCGACCGCTTTATCGGCTGCGGCATGGAGTTCGACCAGCTCCAGGTTCAAGCGGTTGACCAGCGCGACACGTTCAGCGAGTGCACCACTGGCCAGGCTGGCGGCTTCGCTCGCCGATTTCAGGCGGGCCTCTGCGGCCTTGATGGACTTGGATGCGCTGTCCATGTCGCGCTTGAGCACGGCGGCGGCGCGTGGCCGGTCGGTGGCGATGGCGTGACCCTTCATGACGCGGGACAGCTCGTCCAGCTTGCGGCGCAAGAGAGAGGCACCAGCCGACGGAACGGGCAGGGCCTCGCGTTGCCGGTTCAGCTCGTCGGCCAGGGCCTGGCAGCCTTCGGCGGTGGATACACGGTCGGCGATCGCTTGGGCTTCGGTGGAGAGTGCGGGGGTGGTCTTCAGGCCGAGAATTGATTTCAGGTTCATGGTGTTTCCTTGGATGTGGTCTTGAGTGCGCAGGCCATCGCCCGCGCTGATGAAAAGAGGGGGTCAGGTCAGAACTGGAGGCCCAGGTACTTGAAGGCATCTATCACGCTGCAGCCCTTGAACTGGGACCATGCCGCCGCGCGCTCAGCCATCTGCGCCTTCGTCAGCTGAATCGACGGCTTCGCGCCAGGTGTTCCGCGCTTTCCGGGGTCAGTCTGCGACACGTAGGGATGCAAATAGCCTTCACGCTTAATTCCCATGACCAGGGTGCAACCGTCTTTCGCGGCGCGCACAGCTCCCACGCGCTCCCACTCGTTCCAGCTCTTGACCAGGGGCATGCGCCCTGTCGTCAAACGGTGCACGCGCACGATTTCGGCGGCCTCCGCGCGAAGGTCTTGTTCAGCCTGGCCGGGCTGTTCCAACATGGCGGCCGGGGATGCCACCGACTTGACCGGCTGCAGCTTGGGCGGCCATGGTGCTGGTTTGGTGGCGGTGGCTTGCTGCGTCGTAGGGGCGGGCGCTGTTCCTAATGGGTCCACGCCACAGCGCATGTTCAGCTTGTGGTTCTCGCTGCCTACGTAGGTTCTGCGGTTCGTTGTATTGCTCATGATGATGTTGAATAGGTTGAAGTGATGGGTGGACACGACGACGGCCAGGCTCAGACCTTTGGCGTGAACTACTCGACGTCAAGGCTCTGGAGTTCGCCCGTCGCCTCGTAGCGCTCTCTCGCTCGTTGGGCCTCTTGGATGGCGGCCAACTGCAGCAGTGCGGCAGCTTCGCCGGGCTTGAAGTCTTCAGCGGACATGGACCGGCTCCACATCCAACGGCAGCAGGCCGTCGCGATTGCCCACGATCAACAGCCGGTTGCCAACCACCGTGCGCAGCCAAAAGCGCACCAGTCGCCCCCTGTTGTCATAGAGCGTGACCAGCTCGGCATGCATGTGCTTGACGTGCAGAGTGCCGGGCGTCTGCTTGTGCTTGTTCGCCACGTCGATGACCTTCATGCAGCGGCGCCAAAAGTCGCCGGCCTCTCTCTTGTTCAGCAGATCGGCGTCGAAGAACTGGGGTGCGCGCGGGCTCATTCGTCACCCCCTGGTTGCGTAGGTGTGACGACCACCGGACAGGTCTCTCGATTTGCCTGCCAGTTGAGGAACATCTTCTCAATTGCAGGCGCGCCGACGTCCAACGTGTCAAAGTCGCCGGGCATGGATTGCGCGAGGACTTCGCCCGTGACGCGATCACGCACGCGCAGGGCCAGCGACGGCAACAACTCAACATGAACATGCTTGCCCAGTTTGGGCATCACCAGAGCGCACTTGAACAGCGGTTCATCACGTTCAAAGGTGCGGATGAAATAGCGCCGCTTTGCAAACTGCAGGATGACCCTGGCGATGTCTTCGGCGCTGGGCTGGGGGCAGGACCTGGAGAACGTCATTTCGCGGCCTCCAGGGCCTGGCGAGACTCCGCCCACTTCTGCAAATCGCTCGATCTCCAGGCGACGGAACGGGAGCTGACGTGAACGGGCTTGGGTGCCTCGTCTTTGGCCATCAACACATACCAGGCCGATCTAGAAACTCCAGTGACGGCACGGCGCGCGGGCTCTCGCAGCAAGGGGTCAAGGTTGTGGTGTACGTGGGGCGTCATTGGGCGGCCCTCCCACGTGGGTTCGGGCTCTTGAGCCGGCCGGCTCCGCCCACTTGCATAGCGAGCCGCGCCCGCTGTTGAATCCAGGCGTTGACCTGTGATTCCAGCCACGCAACACGGCTGCCGGTAGGCGTCAGCGGGATTGACCTCGGGAACAGTTCGGCGCGCTCCATGGCGCGGACTGAAGAGGCAGACAACCCGACGCGCGAACAGGTTTCCTTGATCGGCAAAAGCCGATCGGACGCCACTGGTGGCGCAGGTAGATGAGATTGATTGACAAGCTGCACGGTGTTACTCCTTGAGTTGCTACGCATGGCCCTGATTGGCTGTGTGCGTTGGCAACCGGACCATAGGTGCGGCAAGTCAAAGGCTGCAACTTGCAATCAGCTTGCAAAACGCGGATGCCGCGCCTCTGCTGAAAACAAAGTCTGTCGCATGGCAGCTGTTTGCAAGCTGTCTGCAAGCTGCCGCCAATGACTTGGGCGGCAGGCTGTGTGTCGTCGTTACGTCTTACGCTTTACGGGCTGTCGCGCTATCTTCAGCTGATCCCGGACAGCCTGTGGACTGATGCCCAACTCCTTGGCAATCACGCCGTCTGCGTCCTTGACGCCTCCTAGCTGCGCTTTGCGCTCCAGCAGCAAGGCCCGGTACTTCGGGCGCTTCGCCCACGGAATGCGTTGGCCTTCTGGCAGATTTCTCGCAAAGGCGCACAAGTCATTGAACGTCTGCACCGAATCAAAGTGCTCCGATGCACCCCACAAGGCGTGTGCATCTTCCCCGCGAATCGCCATTACCACCCACTGACTGTGTGGCAGATCAAGCAGCGAGGCCATGCCATCGCCGTTGTTCATTGACAGTGTGCTGTCGAGGTCCGAGACTGTGAATTCATCCTGAAGCGCACGCCTGAAGCGAAACAGCGCAGCTGACCGCCCCGGAGACACCCCATCAGGGAGGGGCCTCCTGACCGGCCTGCTGGTGAATACCGATACGACCGACGGGGAAAACCTGTACCGATATACCCCGTTGATGAAGGCCTCTGCCTCGTCTGTCGCATCTGGCCGGTCAAGGCCGAACACCTGATGCTCGATCAACTCTATCGGCTGAAACTCCCAGGCAAGGTACATCCGAATCTGGCAGTTCGCATCAAGGCGGAGCAACATGTCATTCAAGGCCTCTTGGACCCCAAGACGCTCAGTCAACGCAACCCATCGAAGCAGGTCCACCAGGAACACCATCGCGGCTCGCCCACCGCCAGGAAGATCGCGCTTTGTAGCGGTCTCCCACGGCGGTTGCGGGCGTTCTTGCTCGGGTGCTCTAGGATACTTGGGGAACATGATCAGCAACGCGTAACGACGACGCAACAGCCTACCGCACGGTTCCGACCGGCGGACGCGCATCGTCTGCCGCTTCGCGGAACCCATGTGGCATCAACCATTCATCAGTGCCACCCCTGACCAAGGGGTACGGTGCCCCACAGCGGTCCCCGTAAAGCTCGGCCAGCAATCCCATACGCTTGGTTAACATTTCGGCGGCAGAAACCACGGCCGCACTCTCGCGCGGATCGTCCAGCGACTCCACGATGATGATTCCCAAGAGGTCTTTGACTACATCGGCCGTGTTGGCGATCTCTTGGAAAACCATGCCCATCTGCTTCCGGCTCAGGGTGTCGGTCTGGGGTGCCTTCCTGGTCATGCTGCACCCCATTCACTGCGTGCGCTGCGACTCTCCAGCAGATCGATGGCGACATTCAACACGCCGGCCACAAGCTCGCCAGCGTTGCGAACTTCGGGATAGTTCAGCTCGGGTGTCAGAGGGTCCAACACCTGGCGCAGGCTCGGCACTTCGTTTCGCAGGAAGTACAGCTGCGAAATGACCGGCGAGGCCTCAGACGCCCACTTGGCCAGGCGCAACAGGGGCAAGATGCGGTCTTCATCTTCGGCCAGCAGGCTGGTGATATCGGCGCTCATGCTGCACCCCTCTCCAGCGCTCTCGTGCGCTCGTGAACGTCTGCCAGGAGGGTGGTGAGCTGGTGCATGCGCTCTATCGCCACGCACAGCATCGCCTTGTCGTTGCCCGGGTCGTCGCCATGTGCAGACTGGCTGGCCTCCAGGATGTTGAGGTTTTCATAGGCCATGGTCCACGCGAGCGAGGCGCGTTGGCTCAACGTGGCATCCGGGTTGACGATCAGCACCGCCGATTCGGTGTCAACGAGGGCTGGCGTCAGGTTCAAGAACTTGGCTTGTTGGTTGGGCGTGTTCATGACTCAGACCTCCTTGCGCTCAATGGTAGCGGCGGCGCTGGCTCGCTTCAAAAGCGTGGCTGCGCGCACAGCGCGGGCCGTGGCGGTCTGCAGCTGCTGTGCTGTGCATTCGGGTTGACCAAGGAAGTGCAACGCGGTGGACAGCGCGTTGTGAGCTTGGGCGTGTAGCTGGATGGTTTCCAGCGAGGCGGGGGGCGAGGTGGGCGCAGCGCGGCGGCTGGCAATGGAAGTGACCGTGGTCATGGCTTCGGCTCCTTATCGAGACTTGAAACCACCGTCTGCGTTCTTACGCGCAAATGGTGGACGGGATGTTAAGAACACGGGATAAGCCGTGCGCCAGGTGTTGCCACTTTGGCCATCCCGTCCAAAACCTTGAATGCGCCGGGTGGCCCATTCGGCGGGCGCTGCAGTGGCAGCGGCCCAAGTGTTCAGACGTGACAAAACCTCGCTATCGGGGAGGTTACACCGCTTATCCAATGATGTTCTTACGCATCGGCCCTTTCGGGTTGGGCGGACTATAGCACGGGACTTCCACCGTGCCTCAACCGTTCACATCTCGGTATTCCAGCGCGGCCGCGATACGGCTACCATGAATCATGAGCATTGCCAATTTCGGCGCATGCTCCAACAGCAGGAGAGAACAATGGCCACAAGACCAGGCGATCAACCGTCACCAGGCGAGCGCCGCGACAAGCTTCCAAGCGATCGGCCACGCCCGAAGAAACTGGGTTAAACCAAGATCACGGCCGCAAACGAAACAAGCGGAGTCAGTGACATCAACAGGTAGCTGTTGTCGATCGCGGACATGGCGGCAGTGCTTGCTTTCCGATACTCGTCTGCTGCCGTTTCCATGTTCCTGACTGTGCTCATGCGAAGCTCGTTGAGGCCGTTGGTTGGAGTACCTTCGTCGGTCAGTTCTCTAGCGTAGACGTCCCACTTCGGCAACATTTCCACCAACCCTTGGGTGTGCCAGGAACGCACAGTGGCCGAACGCAACGCCTCCCATGCCAGGTATGCCGCAATACAGAACCAATAGACCGCGGAAAGCAACGCAGCCAAGGCCACAGGCTTGCTGATCGCCCATTGGGTCAACCCGAGGCCACCCAAACCCGCGCCACCGCCCAAAAGAACCACCAGGAGCGCGGCGGCGCGCTGGCGGGCATCTTTCACCCCCTCATAGCTGAAGGCCGCCACGCCGGCGCTGTGCACCTCTGCGAGATCAATCACATCTTTAGGTCGCTCTGGCGAGTTTGACACTGGACCCTCCAAGCGAAGGAAACTCGAACCGATGCAATTTACTACTTGCCGACGGTTTCTCTGAGCGCTCCGACTGCATCGCTAAGAGCCTTGAGCGCTTCAGACAAAACTGAAACCTGCGGCATGGACTCGGTGGTCTTTTCTTCGTACCCGCCAGGCGACGCAAAGGTCGCACGCAGCAAGGCCAAAGTGATGACCGACATAGCAACGACTACAGTTGCAAACATGCCAACAATCCAAGGGGAAAAGGTTGTCGCATGACTGGCCACCGCGCGAATCAGCTTGAAAAGTACCAAGCCAAAAAACACGACCACGACAACCGACAGAACAAAGGAGAAACGCCGATATCTGCGTCGCGATGCAGCATCATCCAGCAGTGCATTTGCCTTGGTGTAGTCAGGCTCATACGGAGTGTCCCCCGCACTAAGATCAAGTTGACTGCTTGTCGGTTCGTCTGGCATCAAACAAAAAGACCGAGGTTGTTGATCCGATACGTCATGGCAACCTTGGACACATTGAAAGCCTTGGCCAGGTCATCGACTGTCTTGAAAATGCCCGTCTGAACCAACTTTGCAACGGCAGATGCAGGCATCAACAGCTCCGCGGCAAACTGGTTGGCCGCGCGCTCTATGGGAGCAGATGCCTTCGATGAAAAAGCTTCCGCGAAGTCTCGCGGTGCATCATCGTGACCCAGAGCATAGTGTCCCAACTCGTGGGCCAACGTAAAGCGCTGTCGTACCTGAGCCTCCCACTCATTCACGCGAATAACACCCTGCTCACGCAGAAACTCTCCGCTGTATGGGAAGTCTTCAAATACACCCAGCCGCTCAACCTTTATTCCTTCGGCGATGGCGATCGCTGCAGGATCAACCGGCAGACGGCCATTCCAATGCTTCTCCAACAGCGCGCGCGCGGCGGCGGCTGGCGTAGCGGCTGCACGTGTAGGCAGCGGGCGGGTCTGAACCTCCGTTGTCATGGTGTGCCTCCTGAGAATTGCGTTGCAAACTACTCTGGCAGATGGATATAAAACCGCCATCTGCCATTTTTATCAGGATACCACCACATGAAAACGCCGGTGTGAAAAGACTGAATGAGGCACCTACGCTGTA
This sequence comes from Hydrogenophaga aromaticivorans, assembly GCF_013387465.1. Classification (GTDB taxonomy): domain Bacteria; phylum Pseudomonadota; class Gammaproteobacteria; order Burkholderiales; family Burkholderiaceae_C; genus Hydrogenophaga; species Hydrogenophaga aromaticivorans. Next base: position 62,817 of record NZ_VYGV01000005.1, read on the forward strand.
CAGGACACATATCCAACTCATGACGAGGTCGAATACCTCCGAGCTGTGTGCAAGCGCGTGGGCGCCGGCGGGTTATCTTTTTCGCGCCATATTCCCAAGGCTTCCATAGCTGTGCGGGGCCGTGCTGCAGCGGGGCGGGATGGCGGAAAAGGAAGGGGATGAAGACTACTTCAATGAATGAGTGCCCCTGTTCAACTCCTATACTGCCCCGGTTTTACCCCGGTACCAAAACAGGCCGCAAACCCGCATGAATCCTCACTTCTGGGTTGTTGTGCCCCGGTGCCCCGGTGGTTCTTCGGAAACGCCACCGCCGAAAGGATTCCGAGGGCTTGATCACGCAGCCCGCTTGGGCATCTTGACGACGTTTCCAGCCTTGCGGCCGTCCAGATAGTCCGCCCACCACTGCATGAGGCTGGTGCGGTCGGGCATGTAGCTCGACCGGTGGTAGGCGGCGCGCACCTTGTTGCGTTCCTTGTGTGCCAGCTGGCGCTCGATCACGTCAGCATTCCAGCCGCACTCGTTGGCCGTGGTGCTGAACAGCGCCCGGAAGCCGTGGGCGGTCGCGCTGCCCTTGAAGCCCATGCGCGTCATGGCGCTGTTGAAGGTGTTCTCGCTCAGTGGTTTGCTGCGGTAGTTCGGGCTGGGGAACACCAGCTCGCTGTCACCGCTCAGGGGTTCCATGGTGCGCAGCACCTCAAGGGCTTGCCGGGACAGGGGCACGCGGTGTTCGGCGCGCATCTTCATGCGCTCGGCTGGAATGACCCACAGCGCCCCGTCAAGGTCAATCTCTGCCCAGCGTGCGCCGCGCACTTCGCCGGGGCGGGCCGCGGTCAGCATCAACAGGCGCAGGGCTTGCACAGTGCTGGGCTCGCCCACGTAGGTGGACAGCTTGCCCAAGAACTCAGGTATGTCCTTGTCTGCCAGCGCGGCCCGGTGGGTCACTTCGCGGGGTTTCAGGATCTCCGAGGGCACCAGGTCAAGCATGGGATTCGATTCGATGCGCTCATGCGTCACGGCCCATCGGTAGATCGCCTTCACCCGCTGCAGCACGCGGTTTGCCAGCTCACCAGCGCCCCGGGCTTCGATAGCCTTCACGGCGGCCATGAGTTCGCCTGGCTTGATGCTGGCCAGCGGCCGGCCCCCGAGCGTGGGAAAAATGTCCGCCTCCAACGATGCCCGGATGCGCTGCAGGGTGACAGGCTCCCAGCGGGACGACTGGTGCTTGATCCAGTCCAGCGCCACCGCCTCAAGGGTGTTCTCTTGTTCGTACAGGGCGCGGACCTTGGAGGCCTTGCGCAATGCCCCGGGGTCGTCGCCGGCCTTCAGCAAGGCATGGGCCTCCGCAGCCCGAGCGCGTGCATCGCGCAGGGTGACAGCCGGATACACCCCGAATGCCAGGCGCTTTTCCTTGCCCCCGTGCCGGTATTTCAGTCGCCAGTACCGCCCGCCCGCCTTCGTCACCTCCAGGTACAACCCCCCGCCGTCGAAGTGCTTGCCGGGGTCGGTCAGCGTTCGCAGCTTGGCATCGGTCAGCTTCATGAGGGGCATCCTTCACAGTCTGGGGGCACATTTGGGGGCATTTTTACGAATTTTGCCTCGCTTTCATAGGGGAGTTCGTGTGCGGCCCCGGCACCACACTCAAGGCCGCACAGTTTTCGCTGTGCGGCCTTTTTGTTTTTCAGCAGCCTGCTCCGCCGCATCCGTCCCTGCACGGGCCAGCTCTTCCTTCAGCACCTGCTGGTAGATGCGCGGCAGCTGGCGGCTCATGCTGTTGGTCTCGATGCCGTACCCCAGGCTGGTCCAGGTGCCGGAGAGTCGGCGCAACACCGGCTGCACCCGGCCCTGCCGCAACTGGGCCGACAGGTTGCCCCAGCGCCCCTCGGAAAGCCAGGCGTGCACCACCAGGTCCTGGTACTCGGGCGCGAAACTCAGTCCGGTGGCATCCAGTGGATCGTCGGTGCGCTGCGGGTGGTAGCGGGCGGCCAGTTCGAGCCAGGTGCTGTAGAGCAGCTGGTAACGCCCGGCGGCCGTGGAGCAGTTGCCCCGGTTGGGCCCTTGTCCAATGGATTCGCAGCGGTTCGGGTGCACGTCCAGCGTCCACACATAGTCGTGCCCGTACACCACGTGGTAGGGCCGCAGCACGTTGGACTCACTGGCCGAGATGGTGCGCATCAGCGCGCGCAGGTAGGGGTCACCGCCGGACATGACCAGGGGCTGCGTGCCCGGGATCAGCAGCAGGGGCCGCCACCACCAGAGCAGCAGCAGCATGAGCACCACGGCGCCCGCCGTGAGGGCCAGGCGCGAGCGCAGGGGCGAGTCCCAGAACCCCGATGGCGGGACGTCAGCAGGGGCGTCTGACCGATCCGGTGGCAATGAACTCATGGTGCAAACACAACGTAGCGGCGCTGGATGAACCCGCGGGACGTCATGTCCGACAGGAAGGGGGATCGGGAGTCAGCTGACACAATCCAAGGCATTGTCCAACAACGCCGACCCGACTTGCCATGCTGCTGCCATCGCTTGCCATCCTTGCCGGACTGTTGCTGCTCGTGTGGAGCGCCGACCGCTTCGTGGCCGGGGCTTCGGCCACCGCCCAGCACTTTGCCGTGCCCCCGCTGCTGGTCGGCATGCTGATCGTCGGCTTCGGCACCTCGGCACCCGAGATGGTGGTGTCGGTGCTGGCGGCTTCGCAGGGCAACCCCGGGCTCGCGCTGGGCAACGCCTGGGGCTCCAACATCGTCAACATGGCGCTGATCCTGGGCATCACGGCGCTGATCGCACCGATCCTGGTGCGCTCGGTCATCCTGCGCAAGGAGTTGCCGATCCTGATGGCGGTGACCGCGTTGTCGGCACTGCTGGTCTGGGACGGTGTGCTGTCGCGGCTCGACGCCGCGGTGTTGCTGCTGGTGTTTGGCACGCTGGTGACCTGGTCCATCGTCGAGGCCCGCGCCGGAGGCGGGGACACGCTGGCCACCGAGACGGCCACCGAGCTGCGGGCGCATGCGATGCCGCTGCGGCGCTCGCTGCTGTGGCTGGGTGTGGGTCTGCTGCTGCTCGTGGGCAGTTCGCGCTTGCTGGTCTGGGGCGCGGTGTCGATCGCACAATCGCTGGGCGTGAGCGACCTGATCATCGGCCTGACGGTGGTGGCGATAGGCACCTCGTTGCCCGAGCTGGCGTCGTGCGTGGCGGCGGCGCGCAAGGGCGAGCACGACATCGCACTGGGGAACGTGCTGGGGTCGGGCCTCTTCAACACGCTGGCCGTGGTGGGGCTGGCGGGCGTGATCGCGCCGATGGACATCGGCACCGATGTGCTCACGCGCGACCTGCCGATGATGGCCGGCCTGACCGTGCTGCTCTTCGCCATGGGCTGGGGCTTTCGCGGCCCCGGGCGCATCAACCGGCTGGAGGCGCTGGTGCTGCTGGCCCTGTATGTGGGGTACACCGGCTGGCTGCTGGCCTCCATGACGCCCGGCGCCTGATCAGGCCCGAAGGCCTTCGGCCACCGTGGGGTAGCGCAGGCGAAGCCCGAGTTCGGTTTTCATGCGCTGGTTGTGCAACCGGCGCGACTCGCTCATGAAGCTCAGCAGCATCAGCGGCAGCTGGTCCCCCGCGGCATTGCGCGCGATGCGCGGCGGACGGGGCAGTCCATACAGGTCGGCCGCGAGATCGAAGTAGTCGCCCATTTTCAGATCGGTGTCGTCACTCACGTTGACGTTGCGCTGCGGCTGCCCGCGCCAGAGCGCCAGCACACAGGCGCGCGCCAGATCATCGGCGTGGATGTGGTTCGTGAACACGTCGTCTTCGGCGCGCAGCACCGGTGTGCCCCTCAGCAGGCGATCGCGCGGCGTGCCGCCCTCACGGTCGGGCGCGTAGATGCCGGGGATGCGCAGCACGCTGGTGCGCACGCCGGTGGCGCGCCCCAGCCAGTGCACCGCCGCCTCGGCATCCACCCGCCGCCAGGCGCGCGGCGTGAGCGGCTGGGCCGGGGTGGCTTCGCTCACCCATTGCCCTTGCCGGTCCCCGTAGACGCCGCTGGTGGAACCGTACACAAGAGCCGCCGGCAACGAGCGCTGCGCCAAGGCCCGCACCAGCGACCGGGTGCGGGTGTCCAGCCGCCAGTCGGGCGATTCGCCCGCGGGTGGTGGCGCGAGGTGCAGCACACGGGTGGCCAGTCCGGCCAGCCGGCCCAGGCTGCGGGCGTCGTCCAGGTTGCCCGGCAAGGGGGTGATGCCCTGCGCGCGCAGCGCAGCCGCGCTCCCGGGTGTCGATGTGAGGGCGAGCAGCCGCACACGGCGGCCGCCACCCAGCACGCGGGCCGCGCGCTGACCCACGTCGCCACAGCCAATGATCAGCACCCGCTCACGCCGGAAGCGTGCGGGCAAAGCGCCCAGAAGGCTCATGCGATTTCCAGATTTGCGACAATGTTCGATTGCTTTTGTGTCGAGACACACCAAGGCGCCCCAACCACCACTCGCCGCCAGTATGACATTCACCATCACCATCGAACCCAGCGGGCGCAGCTTCACGGCAGAGCCCACCGAGGCCATCCTGGCCGCGGGCATCCGACAAGGCATCGGTCTGCCGTATGGCTGCAAGGACGGCGCCTGCGGCTCGTGCAAATGCAAAGTGGTCAGCGGCCAGATCACCCACGGTCCGCACCAGGCCAAGGCCCTGAGCGCCGAGGAAGAAGCCGCCGGCTATGCGCTGACCTGCTGCGGCGTGGCCCACAGCGACGTGGTGCTGGAATCGCGCCAGGTCACCGAAGCCGGTGCTTTCCCGATCAAGAAGATGCCGGTGCGCGTGAACCGGCTCGATCGCGCTTCGCACGATGTGATCGTGATGCACCTGCAGTTGCCCGCGTCCGACACCTTCCAGTACCACGCGGGCCAGTACATCGAGTTCCTGCTGCGCGACGGCGACCGCCGCAGCTATTCCATGGCCAACGCGCCGCACACGCAAGCGGGCCAGCCAGCGATGGAACTGCACCTGCGCCACATGCCGGGGGGCAAGTTCACCGACCACGTGTTCGGCGCCATGAAAGAAAAAGACATCCTGCGCATCGAAGGGCCTTACGGCAGCTTCTACCTGCGAGAAGACAGCGACAAGCCGGTGATCCTGCTGGCGTCGGGCACCGGTTTTGCGCCCATCAAGGCCATCCTCCAGCACATGCATTTCAAGGGCATCCAGCGCCCGACCACCGTGTACTGGGGCGGCCGGCGCCCGGCCGATCTGTACCACCACGACTGGCTGCTGGCCCAGGCCGCCGCGATGCCCAACCTGCACTATGTGCCGGTGATCTCCGATGCCCTGCCCGAAGACGGCTGGAGCGGTCGCACGGGCTTTGTGCACCTCGCGGTGCTGCAGGATTTTCCCGACCTGTCGGGCCACCAGGTCTATGCCTGCGGCGCGCCCATCGTGGTCGAATCGGCGCGCACCCAGTACAGCGCACAGGCTGGGCTGCCACCGGAAGAGTTCTACGCCGACTCGTTCACCAGCGAGGCCGACAAGCTGTGACCGCCGCCTTCATCCCGTTCCAACAACAACCCCAGGAGACCGCCCCATGTTGAACCGCCGCCACCTCGTCACCACCGTTGCGCTGGCCACGTCCGCGCTGATGCTGCCTGCGCTGGGGCAGGCTCAGAGCACCACCCGCATCGTCGTGCCGTTCGGCGCCGGTGGCCCGATCGACCAGACTGCGCGCGTGCTGGCCGAAGCCGTGAAAGGCTCGCTGGGTACCGTGATCGTGGAGAACCGGCCGGGCGCGGGCGGCAACATCGGCGTGAGCGCCGTGGCCAAGGCGGCGCCCGATGGTCTGACCATCGGCATCGCCACGACGGCATCGCACGGCATCAATCCGTGGCTGTTCAGCAAGCTGCCCTACGACCCGGTGAAGGACTTCGCACCGGTCACGCAGATGCTGCGCGTGCCCAACGTGCTGGTGATGAACGCCGAAACCGCCCAGCGGCTGAACATCAACACCCTGGCCGACCTGATCCGCTACGCCAAGGCCAACCCCGCCAAGCTGAACTACGGCTCGGGAGGCAACGGCAGCGCCGGCCACCTGGCGGGCGAGATGTTCAAGAACCAGGCGGGCGTGTTCGCGGTGCACATCCCCTACAACGGCGGCAACCCGGCCCAGCTCGGCCTGCTCTCGGGCCAGGTCGATTTCAACTTCGACAACCTCGCCACGGCCTCCGCCAACATCCGTGGGGGCAAGCTCAAGGCGCTGGCCGTCACCACGGCTCAGCGCACGGCCACCATGCCCGACGTGCCCACCGTGGCCGAAACCCTGCCCGGCTTCAGCATCGACACCTGGTGGGGTCTGGTGGTGCCGGCGGCCACGCCCGCCGACACGGTGCGCAAGCTCAACGCCGCGTTCACCCAGGCCCTGCAGAGCCCGGAAGTGAAGTCCCGCTTTGCGTTGCTGATGGCCGAGCCGGCACCCAGCAGCCCGGAACAGTTTGGCCAGTTCATGAACGCCGAGCGCACCAAGTACGAGCGGGTCGTCAAGCTCAGCGGTGCCAAGGTGGACTGAGCTTCGCTGCAGCGCGACCAACAAAAACGGCACCCTCGGGTGCCGTTTTTGTTGGTGATTCGGTCCTGCGTGCTCAGTTGCCCGCCTCGGCCAGCAGCTTCTTCACATCATCGGCCAGCGCCTGTGCACCGCTGCCATAGCGGTGGTAGAGACGGATGCGCCCCTGCGGGTCGTACACGTAGCTGCCCGCTGAGTGGTCCATGGTGTAGCTGGTCGGGGTCTTGCCGTCGACCTTCTTGTAGTAGACCTTGTAGCTCTTGGCCAGATCGGGCAGCGCTTCGGGCGCGGCGTAGAGCGCGAGGAAGCTGGGGTCGAAGCTGGCCATGTAGGCCTTCATCACCTCGGGGGTGTCGCGCTCGGGGTCGACGCTGATGAACAGACCCTGCAGCCGTTCGCCATCGGCACCGAGCAGCTGTCGGGCTTGCGCCAGTTCGCCCAGCGATGTGGGGCACACGTCGGGGCACTGCGTGAACCCGAAGAAGACCACCACCGCCTTGCCCTTGAAGTCGGCCAGCGTGCGGGCCTGACCATTGTGGTCGGTGAGCGAGAAACCGGTGGCGTAGTCCGCACCGGTGATGTCGATGCCCGAGAAGCCGGAGGCGGTGGCGTCGGCGGGTTTGTCGGAGCAACCAGCCAACATGGCCACGGACAGGCCGGCCAGCAGAAGGAAACGGCGAAAGGTATTCATGGCAGGTAGTGGTCGATCAGGAGCGCTGCAAAAAGCAGCGACAGGTGGATCAGCGAGAAGCGGAAGGTCTTGCGCGCCAGGGCGTCCGAATAATCGCGCCAGAGCGCAAACGCGTAGCCGGAGAACCCGATGCTCAGCACGACGGCCACGGCCAGATAGAACCAGCCGCTCATGCGCATCACGAAGGGCATGAGACAGGCGGCAAACAGCACAAACGTGTAGAGCAGGATCTGCAGCCGGGTGAAGTCCGATCCGTGGGTCACGGGCAGCATGGGCAGGCCGGACTTGCGGTAGTCCTCGACGCGGTAGAGCGCCAGCGCCCAGAAGTGCGGCGGTGTCCAGAGGAAGATGATCAGGAACAGGATGAGGGCTTCTGGCGAGACCACGCCCGTCATGGCGGCCCAGCCCAGCACCGGTGGCATGGCACCCGAGGCGCCACCGATCACGATGTTCTGCGGCGTCAGCGGCTTGAGGATCACGGTGTAGATCACCGCGTAGCCGACAAAGGTGGCGAAGGTCAGCCACATGGTGAGCGGGTTCACGAGGAAGTACAGGATGGCCGAGCCCAGCGCACACAGCACCGCCGAAAACGAGAGCGTCTGCACGTTGGAGAGCTCGCCCTTGGCGGTGGGCCGCCAGGCGGTGCGCCGCATCTTGGCGTCGATCTGCTGTTCGACCACGCAGTTGAAAGCCGCGGCCGCGCCGGCCACGAGCCAGATGCCAAACGAGGCGATGGCGGCCAGCTGCACCTGCTGCCAGGACGGTACACCGGGCACGGCCAGCACCATGCCGATCAGGGCGCAGAAGACGATGAGCTGGATCACGCGCGGCTTGGTCAGCGCGTGGAACTGGCGCCAGACCGGGGTCGGCAGGGCGGTGGCGGGAGAAGTGGGCGCGGTGCTCATCAGGTCGGTCGGGAAACGTTGAATGGGGAAGCGCTCACGGTGTGCACCGCGTTGCGGGTGCCAGAGAGGGCACCGGTCATAACGATCACGAGGGCTGCGGCTCCGCCGGTGTGGCCGACCGCCGCCAGCAGCGGCCAGTCGAGCACCACGTTGGCCAACCCGCTGAGCAACTGAAGGCCCGCCAGCGCCAGCAGGGATCGCGCCGTGCCACGCAGGGCCGGCACCGCCCAGAGCCGCCACGCGAGCCAGCCCAGGGCCGCCAGCACCGCGTAGGCGGTGAGGCGGTGCACGTAGTGGATGGCGGTCAGCGCAGCGAACGGAATGGCTTCGCCCGAGCGGCTCAGCCCGAGCTCGCGCCAGAGCGAAAAACCCTCGCGCAGATCCATGCTGGGCCACCAGCTGCCCTGGCAGGTGGGGAACTCGCTGCAGGCCAGCACGGCGTAATTGGTGCTCACCCAGCCGCCGAGCGCGATCTGCAGCCACAACAGCGCGAACACCAGGACCAGCGCGACCCGCGTGCTGTTGGACAGGGCCACCGGCCCGGGGTGGGCAGGATCGGCCAGCGCGTAGCCCACGGCCTGCGCGCGCAGCAAGGCCAGCAACACCAGCCCGCCCAGCAGGTGCATCGTGACGATGGCCGGGAACAGTTTCATGGTGACGGTGAGCGCACCGAAGGCGCCTTGCAAGCAGACCCAGGCCAACGTGAGCAGCGGCCACCAGAACGACACCGTCAGCCGCCGGCGCTCGACCCAGCTCACGCTGGCCAGCACCAGGATCAGCACCCCGACGGCGGTGGCCAGGTAGCGGTGGATCATCTCGATCCAGGCCTTGGAGAGCGTGACAGGCCCCGTCGGCATGGCTTCCTGCGCGGCCGCGATGGCCGCATTCGCGCCCACCGGACTCACGCTGCCGTAGCAGCCTGGCCAGTCGGGGCAGCCCAGGCCCGAATCGGTCAGGCGCGTGAAGGCACCGAAGAGCACCAGGTCGAAGGTGAGAAACAGGGTGATGAGGGTCAGCACGCGCAGGCGCTGCGCGGGCGCGGCATCGCGGTTGCGCAGCCACACCCAGGCCAGCGGCCCGAGCGCAAGCACCACGCCCAGCAGCATGATGCGGGCGATGGGGGCGAGGTCGTACAGCGGCTGGGTGTCCATGTCACTGGTTCCTGAACGGCACGGATACAAGAGACACGCCAGCGCGGGGAAGCCACCCAGAAACACCGCGCAACCGGCTTCGCCGGGGCGCAGGTGTTGCCCCCCTCCCGCCAAAGGCGAGAGAGGGGGGTGACGCGAAGCGGCGCGGGGGGTGCTTCATCATCTTCCGGCCTTGTCCCAGAACGCGGACGCACGCAGCAGGCGGTCCAGATCGCTCTTGGCCCGTTTGGGGTCCAGCGGCGCGGGAAACCGCATCATCCAGTTGCCCAGCGGATCCACCAGATACAGGTGGTCTTCCAGGCGCTGGCCCGGCGCTGGCTGCAACCATTCGGCCAGCTGCTGCGCGTCCACCTGCAACACCTGAGCCGCGGCCGTGGCCTGGCGCAAGGGTTCGCCCAGATCGGCATCGCCCGTGCGCAGCCAGACCCAGTCCAGCCGGTCTTTCTCCTTGCCCAGGGTCTCGCGCAGCTGGCGCTGCAGATAAAGGTGTTGCTGGCAGGTCTCGTTGCAGGCGCTGTCGGCCACGCTGATGAGCAGCCACTGGTCCTTGAGTGTCGTCAGCGGCACGGCCTGCCCCTGCGCGTTGACCCCGGTGAAGCCTGGCAAGGGACGCTGCGGCTGGATCAGCTCGCCGTAGTTGCGGCGTCCTTCCGGACGGATCACGTAGTAGGTGACATACGAGGCGACCACAGGCGCTGCGCTCACGAGCAACAGGAGCAGCATCTTCCAGCGACCGGCGCGCGTGCTGGCGGCGGCCTGGGCGCTCGCCTGGTCCAGCTGGGGCAGGCTGTGCACGGTCAGCATCAACGGTTCATCGGGCTTCTGGGCCATGGGGGGTGCGCTTTCGGCGGGGGGAAATGAATTGGAACCAGACATAGAGGCCACCCGCGAGGGTGCACAGGCCAAACCACTGGAAGGCGTAACCGTGGTGTTTTTCGACACCGGCTGCGACACGCGGCCAGTCGCGCTGCAGGCCGTCGTCTGCGTTACCGGTCTGCAGGACCGAGACGTCCAGCAGAGACACGCCGAACGCCAGGGCCAGACCGGGGATGTCGACATTTTGCCGGATCGGCCCAGAGCCTGACTCACCCAGCTCGAAAAGCCTGCCCGGTGGTGGTGCCAGGCGCCCTTCGAGGCGGACATCGCCTTCGGGCGTATCCACCGCCGGCACGCGGCTGCGGTCGTTGAAGTCGCGCGCCACCCAGCCCCGCTGAACCAGGATCGCGCGGTCGCTGCCGGCCAGTCGCAGCGGTGTGATCACAAAAAAGCCCACCCTGGCGTTCATCTGCCGGTTGTCGAGAAACAGGGTGGCGCCCTGCACCCAGCGGCCACTGATTTGCACGGGACGGTGCAGGCCGGCCTGAGGGTCGAGTGCCTGCAAGAGCTCACGGGTCGACCAGGGTGCCAGATGGCCCCGCTGTTCGATCTGGTCCTGCAGCGCGCGCTTCTGCCCGGCACGGTCCAGCTGCCAGAAACCCAGCGCGGCGGTCACCGCCATCGTGACGACGGTGGCCAGCGTCACGACCCAGAAACGCGCGGGCCGGGTGCTCACTGGACTACCCTCCGTGCTGCGCATTGCGGGGCTGAGCGTCTTCGGAGCGGCCGAGCGACGCTCATGCAACAGCACCCGCGGAGATCACAAACAAACCGATAATTGATCGCATGAAATACCTTGTCATCGCGGCCTTCGTCGCCATCATCGGCAGCCTGGCGGCTGCGCTGGTCTTCATGATGCGCGGCGGCGCCAGCGAAACCGGAGAAGATGGCAAAACGGCCGCCCCGCGCAAGAACCACATGGCGCGGGCACTGGCCTTCCGGGTGGGATTCTCCATCCTGCTGTTTGTTGCGGTGCTCGTCAGTTACCTGATGGGCTGGATACAGCCCACCGGCCTGCCCTTGCAGCGCTGAGCCGGGGCCACGACGGACGAGAAAAAAGCGCCTGCTGGCGCTTTTTTCTCGTCCGTCCGGAACGCTTTCGCGCCCCGTGCCCGGACTCACATCCAGTAAACAAGGATGTAGAGACCCAGCCAGACCACGTCCACGAAGTGCCAGTACCAAGCGGCGCCTTCAAAGCCAAAGTGGCGATCGGCACTGAAGTGGCCTTTTTGCAGGCGCAGCGTGATGAACAGCAGCATCAGCATGCCGACAAACACGTGGAAGCCGTGGAAGCCCGTGAGCATGAAGAAGGTCGAGCCGAAGATGCCCGACGACAGCTTGAGGTTCAGTTCGCTGTAGGCGTGGGCGTATTCGTAGCCCTGGACGAACAGGAACACGATACCCAGCAGCACCGTCATCCACATGAAGGCGATGGTCTTGCCACGGTTGCCCGCCTGCAGCGCGTGGTGGGCGATGGTCAGCGTCACGCCCGAACTCAGCAGCAAAGCCGTGTTGATGGTGGGCAGCCAAAACGGCCCCATGGTCTGGAACGGCTCGATGATGCCGGCCGGCGAAGCGGTGGCACCGGCCTGCAGGCTGGGCCACACCGAAGTGAAGTCGGGCCAGATCAGCGAGTTTTCAATGTTGCCCAATGCCGGCACCGAGTGGGTACGGGCCCACCACAGCGCGGTGAAGAAGGCGCCGAAGAACATCACTTCGGAGAAGATGAACCAGCTCATGCTCCAGCGGAACGACAGGTCGATCTTGCGCCCGTACATGCCGCTCTCGCTCTCGCCGATCGCCTGACCAAACCACTGGAACAGCACGATGAGCCAGAAGGCCATGCCAAACGCCAGCGAGTACATGCCCCACTCGGCGCCGTTGACCCACTGACCTGCGCCCAGGATGACAAAAAACAGGCCAATGGCCGCCATCACCGGATGGCGCGATGGCCCCGGGACGAAGTAATAAGGCGTTGTGCCGTGTGCTGCTGCTGACATGCTCTCTCCTATGTACTGAACGCTTGTATGAATAGCTGGAAGAATGAAAAGTGTGTTCGGTAACCGGGGCTCAGGGCACCACCCAGTTCACCAACAGAATCAGGCCAACGACAAAAAGCACGGCCATGATCACGCCCACCACCAGGATGTGGATGGGGTTGAGCTTGGCAATGTCGCTCTGGTAGTCGGCATTGCGGCGCACGCCCAGAAAGCCCCAGAGCACGGCTTTCACGGTGGCGCCGATGGAGCCTTTGCGCCGGTGCAGAGGAACCTGGGTCATACCGGATCCGCCGGTTGGGCGACGGGCAGCGTGTGCACCGCCACGTCCTGGGGCGCCGCCGGCACCTTGCCGCCCACCTCGAAGAAGGTGTAGGACAACGTGATGGTGGTGACGTCCTTGGGCAGGCGCGGATCGATCACGAATGCCACCGGCCATTCCTTCTTTTCGCCCGCCTTCAACGTGTACTGGGTGAAGCAGAAACACTCCAGCTTGTTGAAATGGGCGGCCGACTGCTTGGGCGCGTAACTCGGAATGGCCTGCGCGGCCATGGTGCGGTCCTGGATGTTCTGGAACTCGTAGACCACGGTGGTGAGTTCGCCCGGGTGCACCTGCAACGAGCGCACCGCCGGCTTGAAATGCCAGGGCCCGCGGGTGTTGACGTCGAACTCGACCGTGATGCTGCGCGTGCGGTCCACCTGGGTGTTGGCCGGCAGCGCCGCGCGCTGGCCGGGCACTTCGCGCTCGGCCAGCGCCAGCACGTTGATGCCCGTCATTTCACAGATGGCGTTGTAGATCGGCACCAGCGCATAGCCGAAGCCGAACATGCCCAGCGTGATCACGCCGAGCTTGCCCACCATCTTGAAGTTTTCGCGACGCAGTCCCATGGGTGTTCCGAAATAACGGGTGCCGGGTGGCGATCAGCCGCCGAGCAGCACCATCTTGCCCACGAAGCCGAGGAAAAAAACCAGCGCCACCGATCCCAGGATCAGGCCCAGGCGCAGGTTGTTCTTTTTTTGGTCAGATGTCATTTTTCCAACGATGGCCCGTGCTTCAGCCAACGATCCGGGTGGCGCTGGCGTCCAGCTTGGGTGGGTTCTCGAAGGTGTGGAACGGAGCCGGCGACGGCACTTCCCACTCCAGGCCTTCAGCACCTTCCCAGGGCTTCTGCGGGGCCTTGGCACCCTTGCCGCGCATGGCGGGCAGCGCAACCGCCAGGAAGAAATAGACCTGGGCAATACCGAAGGCAAAACCACCCACCGAGGCGATGGCGTTGAAGTCGGCGAACTGCATCGGGTAGTCGGCGTAGCGGCGCGGCATGCCGGCCAGACCCAGGAAGTGCATCGGGAAGAAGGTGACGTTGAAGGAAATCATCGACCACCAGAAGTGGATCTGGCCGCGGGTTTCGCTGTACATCACGCCGGTCCACTTGGGCAGCCAGTAGTAGATGCCGGCGAACATGGCGAACAGCGAACCGGCCACCAGCACGTAGTGGAAGTGCGCCACCACGTAATAGGTGTCCTGCATCTGGATGTCGATCGGGGCGACCGACAGGATCAGGCCGGTGAAGCCACCGATGGTGAACACGAAGATGAAGCCGACGGCCCACATCATGGGCGTTTCGAAGGTCATCGAACCCTTCCACATGGTCGCGATCCAGTTGAAGATCTTCACGCCCGTGGGCACGGCGATCAGCATGGTCGAGTACATGAAGAACAGCTGGCCCGTCACCGGCATGCCGGTGGTGAACATGTGGTGCGCCCACACAACGAAGGACAGGATGGCGATGGAGCCGGTGGCGTACACCATGGAGGCGTAGCCAAACAGTTTCTTGCGCGAGAACGCGGGCACGACCTGGCTCACGATGCCGAAAGCCGGCAGGATCATGATGTAGACCTCGGGGTGGCCGAAGAACCAGAAGATGTGCTGGTACATCACCGGGTCGCCGCCGCCGGCGGGGTTGAAGAAGCTGGTGCCGAAGTGGCGGTCGGTCAGCGTCATGGTGATGGCGCCGGCCAGCACGGGCATCACGGCGATCAGCAGGTAGGCGGTGATCAGCCAGGTCCAGCAGAACATGGGCATCTTCATCAGCGTCATGCCGGGCGCGCGCATGTTCAGGATGGTCACGATGATGTTGATCGAGCCCATGATGGACGAGGCGCCCAGGATGTGCATGGCGAAGATGCCGGCGTCCATCGAGGGACCCATCTGCAGCGTCAGCGGCGCGTACAGCGTCCAGCCGGCCGCCGGTGCGCCACCGGGCATGAAGAACGAGGCCACCAGCATGATGGCCGCAGGAATCATCAGCCAGAAGCTGAAGTTGTTCATGCGGGCAAAGGCCATGTCGCCGGCGCCGATCTGCAGCGGGATCATCCAGTTCGCGAAGCCCACGAAGGCCGGCATGATGGCGCCGAACACCATGATCAGGCCGTGCATGGTGGTGAGCTGGTTGAACAGCCCGGGGTTGACCAGCTGCAGGCCGGGCTGGAACAGCTCGGCGCGGATCAGCAGCGCCAGCACGCCGCCCACCATGAGCATGGTGAAGGCGAACAGCAGGTACAGCGTGCCGATGTCTTTGTGGTTGGTGGCGTAGACCCAGCGGCGCCAGCCCAACGGGGCGTGGTGGTCGTGGTCATGGCCGTGCGCGTCGTGGTGGTCGAGAACTGCACTCATCGTTGATTCCTTGGATACTTTGAATTCTTCAGTCCACTGCTCACTTCGCAGCGACCACGGCCTTTTGTTGCTCGGTGACCCAGGCGGTGTACGCCTCGGCGCTCAGCACCTTGACGTGGATCGGCATGTAGGCGTGTTCCTTGCCACACAGCTCGGCACACTGACCATAGAAGTCACCGGTCTTCTCGGCGCGGAACCAGGTGTCGCGCACGAAGCCGGGGATGGCGTCCTGCTTGATGCCGAAGGCCGGCACCATGAAGGCGTGGATCACGTCGTTGGCGGTGGTGATGATGCGGATTTTCTTGCCCACAGGCACCACGAGCGGGTTGTCCACCTTGAGCAGGTAGTCGTCCGTCGCAGGCGGGTTGCCACTGTTGGACATTTCGCGGTGGCTGTTGTCCAGCGTCGACAGGAACGAGATGCCTTCGCCTTCGCCCTTGATGTAGTCGTAACCCCACTTCCACTGCATGCCTGTGGCCTTGATGGTCAGGTCGCTGTTGGTGGTGTCTTTCTGCGCCACCAGCACTTTGGTGGCGGGCAGCGCCATGCCGATCACGATCAGCAACGGAATGATGGTCCAGCCCAGCTCCACCCAGATCGGCTCGGACAGCGCCTGCGCCTTGTGGCCCACCGACTTGCGGTGCTTGACGATGGAATAGAACATCACGCCGAACACGACCACGAAGATGACGGCACAGATGGCCATCATGAACCAGTGCAGCCAGTGCTGTTCTTCGGCGATCTTGGTGGCTGGCGGCGCAAAGTTGAGCTGGTTGACCGCCGGGCCGCCCGGCAGGTCGTTGACCGCATGTGCCGCCTCCATCACCCAGACGGCCGAGCCAAGGGCCATGGTCGCGGTCACCGACCGGAACCGGGACAGTGCGTTGCCGAGGAGCTTTCCTGCTTGATTGGTCATTCTCACTTTTTCCGCCTCAAATATAAGTATTGATTTATATCAATGCCAATTAGAACAAATTCCGTGCACCGCCCCACTCAGGGAATACCCAAACGCGCGACCCACACCTGTCAACCTTCTCTCAACGCCAGGGCGATTTCCCTGGCCAGCTCGGGCCTGAGGTCTGGCCGCAGGTAGCGGCCCACGTGAACCGCATGACCGCCCCCTCGAAGCTCGATCAACCCCTCTCGGCCCTGCCCGGTGTCGATCCGCACGCCCTGGCTCACGAACTCACACCGCCGCGTCTCACCCGCCATCTCCAGCTCCACCACCAGGCGACCGTCCCGCAGGCTGATGCGCTCCCGGTCGGTGGCGTGGCGGGCAAACACCAGAAAGGCCGTGCCCACCGCCATCAGCTCCACCGCCGTGAACGGCAGCACCAGCGTGGCGCCCTGCGACCAGAAGAATCCGGCCACACCGAGCGACACCCCGCACAAGCCCGCAAAAAACCAGCCCACCTGCTTCGGCGAGACCGAACAATTGCGCCGCAACAGCCAGAGCGTGCCCTCGGCAGACACGGTTGCCCAGCGGAAGGGTGGGAGGGATGGACTCATCCTTGCCTCGTCAGACCGGGCCCTGCGCGGCCCGCAGACCGGATCAGCCTTGCGGAGAAAACGCTCCGAAAGGTTTGATTTATGTCAATTGTAGCGGCCGGACACCCCGGTTTTTCTGGCGCCGCGGCCAAATTCTGCCCGTCCGTGCCTGGTTTTCCAGACCTTGCGACGACCCGGCAGACGATCCGGGAAGGCCTCTCAGCTGCGGCCGGCGCGCAGCATGGCGCGCATGTCCTCGACCGAAACCGACTGGGTGGGGCCCAGTGGCACACGGGGAGCGGGCTTGAAAGCGTGCCCGTAAATCACCTCGAAAGTGAGCAACAGGCGCCCATCGTCGGACCGTGGCAACCCGTCCTCGATCGCCCGGCAAAGTTCGGCATGCCAGCCGCGGGAACGCAGGCCCTGGAAACGCCCGGCGCTGAGGTTGCGCCCGAGTTCGCGCAGATCGCGCAGCAGGGGCTCTGCGCCACTGTACGAGAGGTTGATGCGTTCCATGTCCATCACCGGCTCGGCAAACCCGCTGTGCACCAGCATGTCACCCCAGTCGTGCATGTCGGTGAATGCATGCGCCGGATCGGGCCAGCCCGCCCGCGCGTACACCGCCCGCAGCTCGCGCAGCGTGTCCGGACCGAGGCAGGAAAACATCAGAAAACCATCGGTCTGGATCCGGCTGTGCCAGCGTTTCAGCAGGTCCAGGGGCTGGGGTTCGTGGTGCAGGGCCATGTTGGCCCAGAGCATCGCCACGCGCGTGTCGTCGGTCGCCGGCTGCGGGTTGAAGGCGCGGCGCCAGTGGGCCGGGTTCCAGGACCGTTTCGCCGGCTCCAGCGTGGCCTGCAGGGCCCGCTGAATGTGCCGCGACTCGACATGGCACTCGGCCAGGGGCAGCTGCTCGCGCAGGCGCCGGTGCGCCGTCAGGCCACCGTCGACCGGCTCCCAATGCAGCCAGCTTGCGGGGGCATTCCGGAACCACTTCAGCCGTTCCGACATGCGTGTGGCCACCTCTTCGTGCAGCCACGGGCTCTGGGTCCGCGGCTGATCGAGCCAGCGCGAGGCCGCGCGCGGATCCAATCCGGGCACGGCAGAAGCGGTTTCAGGTGTGGTTTTCAAGGGTCGTGGTGCTCGCTCGGGCGCGCGTATGCGGCGTCGGCGCCAGTATATTGGTCCCATGTCCGGCCGCCACCCTCTGTACCAGCTCATGCAGCGCCTGCCCGGCACCTGTCAGGTGTGTGGCCGCTGGCCTTCGTTGCCGGTGTGCCCGGCCTGCGAAACACGCCACGCGCCGCCCGATCCCCGCTGCCCGACCTGCGCCCGGCGCCTGCCGCCAGGCTCCACGCACTGCGGCGCCTGCCTCTCACAGAGCGAGGGCTCGCACGCGCACAGCCTGCAGACCCTGGTGGCCGCGGTGGACTACGCCTACCCGTGGGACGGTCTGATCGCCCGCTTCAAGTTCCGGGGCGAGCCCGGCTGGGCGGGTCCACTCGCCGCCCTCATGCTGCGCCAGCCGGGGGTGGGCGAGCTGCTGCGCGCGTGCGATGTGGTGGTGCCGGTCCCGGTCACCGCGGCTCGACTGGCCGAGCGCGGCTACAACCAGGCGTGGGAACTGATCAAGGCCTTGCGTCGACAGGCGGCCGATACCCGGGCGCTGGCGCTGTCCGACGCCCTGGTGCGCATCGGCAACGCGCCCGACCAGCACCCGCTGCCCCGTGAACAGCGCCTGCGCAACCTGCAGGGCAGCTTTGTCACCCATCCGCACCACGTGGCCCGCCTGCAGAAAACCCACGTGCTCCTGGTGGACGACGTCAGCACCACCGGCACCACGCTCAACAGCGCCGCCCAGGCGCTGCTGAAGGCGGGCACCGGTCGTGTCAGCGCCCTGGTGCTGGCCCGAACCAGCGGCCACTGAATCTCACCGGCTTCTGATCAAAAGCAGGGACGGTTGCGATGGGCAACCAGGGACGGCGCGGTGCAACGGGAACACGCCGAATTGCGCTTATCATCGCGGCCAAGCAGGGAGCACACAAGGTCAGGCCAACGGCCCGACACCTTGCGCGCGCCACAGCACCTTGACCTGTCTTCATGTTCCACATCGTTCTCGTTGCGCCCGAAATTCCACCCAACACGGGGAATGTCATTCGGCTCAGCGCCAACACGGGTTGCACACTGCACCTGATCGAGCCCCTGGGCTTTTCGATGGACGACAAGCAGATGCGGCGAGCGGGACTCGACTACCACGAGTACACACAGGTCCGTCGCCATGCAGACTGGGCCCGCTTTCTCGAATCCGAACAACCCGACCCGCAGCGCCTGTTTGCCTGCACCACCCGCAGCAGCCGCAGCGTGTACGACAACCGCTTCCAGCCCGGCGACTGGCTGGTCTTCGGCTCGGAAACACAGGGCCTGCCCGAAGCGGTGCGGTCGCAGTTTCCCGACAGCCAGCGTTTGCGCCTGCCCATGATCGAAGGCCAGCGCAGCCTGAACCTGTCCAACTCGGTGGCGGTGGTTGTTTACGAAGCCTGGCGCCAGCAGGACTTCGGGACCACACGTCTGTGAAAACCGTCACTTTGGCAATGGGGAGCCACACCCACACCGGCACCCAGGGTTCCAACACAATAACGAGCTTCCTTTGCCCGCGCCGAGCGAGACCCGCCGCCGCACCACCTGTCCCTGCGCCCCACCAGGTCGCCCGGAGGCCCGCTTGATTCCCACCATCGCCCGCATCATCAGGGGGACGCTCAGCCCGCGCTCGACCGCGCGCAAGACGCCCAGCCTGAAAGACATTCAAGTCATTCGCAACGCCCTGCTTCAAAGCGTGGAGGATTGCGACAGCGCGCCCGCGCAACGCCTGCGCCACAAAATCGCCGCCACCCAGACCGCCAAGGAACTCTGGATGTTGCGCAACGACGCCTACCAGCTGATTTCGCAACAACACAGCCAGAGCGCGGCGGCAGCCCGCATCAACGACCTCATCTCGGCTTTCGAAGGCTGGCTCGAACCGAGCCAGCTGGTGCGCATCAAATAGCCGCGCGCTCGTGGCGCACACCGTTTGCATTCAAAGTGAGAACAAGGCGCGAAGCCGCAGACAGTGCTTTGGCATGGCCAGGCTGCGCAAGGCCGTTATCGCTTTGAAGGCCAATCGGTATCAGGGATAGCGCCGCACCAGCGACTCGGCCACACACACCGGCTTGTCCGAGCCCTCGCGTTCGACCGCCACCGACCACAGCATCTGCAGACCGTCGCGCTCGATCGGCTCCGCGCTGAGCAGCGTCAGGTGCCCGCGCAGACGGCTGCCCACCGGCACCGGCGCCGTGAAACGCACCTTGTTGAGCCCGTAGTTCACGCCCACGCCAGCCTGCCGTATCTCGAAGGACGAGTCGAAAAACACCGGCAGAAGTGACAGCGTGAGAAAGCCGTGTGCAATCGGCGCACCAAAAGGACCGGCGCGGGCCCGCTCCACATCCACGTGGATCCACTGGTGGTCCCCGGTGGCTTCGGCAAACCGGTTGACCTGCTCCTGGGTGATGGTGACCCAGTCGCTCACGGCCACTTCCTGGCCCACACACGCGGCCAGATCGGCCAGGGTTTCAAAGGTTTTCATGGCCGCGACTCTAGTCGGCCAACCCTGCTGCGGGTGTCGGCCGCGCGACAAGCTACCGCCGTGGATATCTGTTTTCAATGGCGCCGGAGCGCCACACCGATGCATGAAGGGGTGCAGCCCAGGGCACCGCCGGGCCGGCTTTGCCGGACGGCCAGTGCCGCCCCCTTGAGGGGGTCGCGCGCAGCGCGGCGGGGGTGTTTCAACTGTTCAACCAGTCGCAGATGCCCTGCCACTGCTGCAGGTCCTTCTCGACCCGGCTCGGCGAGACATCGAACACCGTGAGCCCGCGCGCGGCAAGGTGGATGTAGTTCTGCGTGTCGCGCAGGTAGCCCAGCACCGGCAGGCCGAGGCTGTCGACGAACTCGTGCAGCTTGTCGGCGGCGATGGTGCGCGCATCGACCCGCATGCCGACGATGCCGATGTCGAGCTGGTCGGCGTGGCGCGTCTCAGCCAGCTCGTCGAGAAACGCCCGGGTCGCGTAGATGTCAAAAATGCTGGGCTGCAGCGGCACCAGCACCTTGTCGGCCAGCTTGAGCACGTCCTTGAAGCGCCAGCCGTGCAGGCCAGCCGGGGTGTCGAGCACCACGTGCGAGGCGTCGCGCGGCGGGCGGGCGATCAGGTCGTGCGAGATGGCCCAGGTGGCGATCGGGCGGGCCGCCTCGGGCCGCAGCTTGAGCCAGAGCGCGGAGGACTGCTGGCGGTCCGCATCGCCGAGCATGACGCTGTGTCCCTGACTGGCGAAATAACCGGCCACGTTGGTGGACAGCGTGGACTTGCCCACGCCACCCTTGGGATTCGCAACCACCACGACCGGCATACCGACCTCCTCGTTGTCTAAAAACTGGGTCTATGTTATCGCCACGCCTTCAGCGCCAGGCGTCCCACACGAGCTTGACGCCGGTGAGGAACATGCCGGTGTAGACCAGCCGATAGAACAGCAGCGGCTGGATGCGGTGCGCAATGCGCACCCCCACCCAGACCCCGATCGGCGCAAACGGCAGCAGCGCCAGCGAGGTCAGCATGTTGCGCAGGTCCAGCAGGCCCAGCCAGGCGTAGGGAATCCACTTCGAAAGGTTGATGAAGAAAAAGAAGAACGCCATGGTGCCGGTGAACAGCACCGGCGAGAGCCGCAACGGGATCACATAGGCGTTGATCGGGGGACCGCCCGCGTGAGCAATGAAGCTGGTGAAACCGGAGGTGGCCGTCAGGAGGGCGCCCACCCATTGGGGTGGCGGCGGGCTGTCGGCCCTGGGCGGGAACAGCAGGCGCTGGGCCAGGAACAGCAGGGTGAAGCCGCCCACGATGCCGGCCACCACCTGGGCGTCCAGCACCTTGAACAGCAGCGCACCGATCACGATGCCGAGCAGGCCAAAGGGCAGCAGAAAACGCAGCAAGCGGCGATCCACGTTCTTTCGAAACGCCGCCATGCCCAGCAGGTCCATCACCAGCAACACCGGCATCAGGATCGCCGCCGCCTGCGGCACCGTGACCGCCAGCGCCATCATGGGCACGGCGAGCGAGCCGAAGCCGGCGCCAAAGCCGCTCTTGCTCACCCCCAGCAGCAGCACCGCAGGGATCGCCACGGCGTAGAAGAAGGGATCGGTGATCAGGGGCATGGGGCGACGACAATCCGGCGATGCACAACGTTCAATTCTGGGGCGAAACCCTGCGCCTGCTGGTGGAGCTGGCGGCCACGGCCGCGTTCGCGCTGTCGGGCATCATGGAAGGCGCCCGCAAGCGGCTCGACGCGGTCGGCGTGTGTGTGGTGGGCTTCCTTACCGCGTTCGGCGGCGGCACGCTGCGCGACCTGCTGCTGGACCAGCGGCCGTTTTTCTGGGTGCGCCATGTGGAGATGTTGTGGGGGGTGCTGGCCCTGTGCGTGCTGGCCATGCTGTTTTTGCGGGTGCGCCATTTTGCCCTGACCGAAAAGGCCATCCAGTGGCCCGACGCGCTGGGCCTGGGCCTGTTCGCCGCCACCGGCGTGCACCAGGCGCTGCTGCTGGAACTGCCCGCGCTGGTGGCCGTGCTCATGGGCCTGATCACGGGCGTATTCGGCGGTGTGCTGCGCGACGTGGTGTGCAATGAAATCCCGACCGCTTTCCACGACCACCGCCCCTACGCGGTGTGCGCTTTCGTGGGTGGCTGGGTGTATGTGGGCCTGTGGCAGATGGACGCGCCCGGCTGGCTGGCGCTGGTCGCCTGCGTGGCCGTCACGGCCGGGCTGCGGGCGCTGGCGCTGTGGCGCAACTGGCAGCTGCCGGCCTGGAGGCATTGACTGGGCACCCCCCTTCGCTGCTTCGCGTGCCCGACCCTGGACTTCAGACCCGTTCGATGATCAGCGCAATGCCCTGCCCCACCCCGATGCACATGGTGCACAGCGCGTAGCGCCCGCTGGTGGCGTGCAGGCGGTTGACCGCCGTGGTGGCCAGCCTTGCACCGCTGGCGCCCAGCGGGTGGCCCAGCGCGATGGCGCCGCCCCAGGCGTTGACGCGTTCATCGTCGTCCTGCAGACCCAGGGTGCGCAGCACCGCCAGGCCTTGCGCGGCGAAGGCTTCATTGAGTTCGATCACGTCGAGCTGCTCCAGCGTCAGGCCCGTGAGCGCCAGCACCTTCTGCGTCGCCGGCGCCGGGCCGATGCCCATGATGCGCGGGGCCACGCCGGCCGTGGCCATGCCGACGATGCGGGCCTTCGGTGTGAGTCCGTTCTTGGCGGCGGTGGCTTCGTCGGCCAGCAGCAGTGCGCAGGCGCCGTCGTTCACGCCGCTGGCGTTGCCGGCGGTCACGGTGCCGTCGGGCCGCACCACGCCCTTGAGCTTGGCGAGTGTTTCGAGGCTGGTTTCGCGCGGGTGTTCGTCGGTGTCCACGACAATGGCGTCGCCCTTTTTCTGCGGGATGCTCACGGCGCAGATCTCGCGCGCCAGGTGCCCGGCTTTGATCGCGGCCACGGCTTTCATCTGGCTGGCCAACGCCATGCGGTCCTGGGCTTCGCGTTCGATGCCGTAGTCGGTGGCCACGTTCTCTGCCGTTTCGGGCATGGAGTCCACCCCGTACTGGGCTTTCATCAGCTTGTTGACGAAGCGCCAGCCGATGGTGGTGTCGTAGACGGCGTTGTTGCGGCTGAAAGCGCTCTCGGCTTTGGGCATGACGAAGGGCGCTCGGCTCATGCTCTCCACACCGCCGGCGATCATGAGGCCGGCTTCGCCGCTCTTGATGGCGCGCGCGGCCGTGCCCACGGCGTCCAGGCCGGAGCCGCACAGGCGGTTGATGGTGGCGCCCGGCACCTCCAGCGGCAGGCCGGCCAGCAGGCTGCTCATGTGGGCCACGTTGCGGTTGTCTTCACCGGCCTGGTTGGCGCAGCCGAAGAGCACGTCGGTGATGGCGGCCCAGTCGACGTTCGGGTTGCGCATCATCAGGGCGCGCAGCGGGATGGCGCCGAGGTCGTCGGTGCGCACGCTGGAGAGTGCGCCGCCGTAGCGGCCGAAGGGGGTGCGGATGGCGTCGCAGATGAAGGCCTGGGTCATGTTGTGTCTCCTGAACAGTGGGCACCACTGTACCCAAGCGGGTCACGGGGTGTCGTTGCTTGCGGGACAATGCCCCCATGTTCAATCCGTCTCAAACCGATGTGCGGCGATTCTTCTGTTCGGTCCACGCCAAGCGCCTGGACGAACAACCCATGGAGGCCATCGAAACCCTGGCCGGCCAGTGGATCGCCGAACACCCCGAATACCACGCCGAGCTGTCCGACGTGGACGCGGCCCTCACCCGCCTTGGCGAACCAGGCAGCGGCACCAGCGAGAACCCGTTCCTGCACCTGTCCATGCACCTGTCCATCAGCGAGCAGTGCAGCATCGACCAGCCACCGGGCATCCGCCAGGCGGTGGAGCTGCTGGCCGCGCGCCGTGGCGACCTGCACGCTGCGCACCACGAGGTGATGGAGTGCCTGGGCACCATGCTCTGGGAAAGCCAGCGCGCCGGCCGACCGCCCGACGGCCAGGCCTACATCGACCAGGTGCGCCGCCGGGCGACGAAAGACTGAAACAAAAAAGCCGCTCGTTGAGCGGCTTTTTTGAAGCTTGCAGCGATCAGCGGAAGCGCGGCTGCGGCACGACCGACAGTTCGCCATCGAGCGAAGCCAGGTACTTGGCGATCTGGCGCATTTCGGTGGGGGAGAACTGCTTGGCCATGCCGGCCATGATGGGGTTGGCGCGACCCACCACCTGGTTGCCCTCGACCGTGTAGGCCTTGAGGGCGACGAACAGGTAGTCGGCGTGCTGGCCACCGATCTTGGGGTAGGTCGGGTCGATCGGCTTGCTGAAGTTGGCGCCGTGGCAGGACGCGCAGGCGCCCTTTTCGATCAGGGCTTGCGTGACCTGGTCGGGGGCCTTGGGCGTCTCGGCCGCGGTCTTGGAAGCCTGCGAGGCGTAGAAAGCGCCCAGATCGGCCATGTCCTGCTCGCTCAGCGATCCGGCGATGCCGCGCATGGACGGGTGCTTGCGTTCACCCTTCTTGTACGCCGTCAGGGCCGAGATGATGTACTTGTCCGACTGGCCCGAAATCTTGGGGACTTTGTGGATTTCAGGAAAACTGTTCTGGTAACCCTGAATGCCGTGGCAGCCGATGCACATGTCGGCCTTCTTCTGACCCGCCTCAGCGTTGCCGGTGAGGCCCTGCGCCTGGGCGGTCAACGCGACCGCAGAAAACGTCGCAGCGGCGACAAGTGAACGGGCGATCATGGGCAACAGTTGGTTCATTTTGCAAGCACAATGAGATGAATGATTGATAAAAATCAATGCTCGATTATATAGACTCGATCATCACCGGCCACTTATTGATTACCCTGATCCCCGGCCCTGCGGCCTGTGGATCGCGGCCCACACCCGCAGCGTTTTCCCTTCCCAACCCGAAGCCCCCGACATGAAATTCCAAGGCACCCAGAACTACGTCGCCACCCAGGACCTGATGCTGGCCGTCAACGCGGCCATCACCCTGAAGCGCCCGCTGCTCGTCAAGGGCGAGCCCGGCACCGGCAAGACCATGCTGGCCGAGGAAGTGGCCGAAGCGCTGAAGCTGCCGCTGCTGCAGTGGCACATCAAGAGCACCACCAAGGCGCAGCAGGGCCTGTACGAATACGACGCGGTGAGCCGCCTGCGCGACTCGCAGCTCGGCGACGAGAAGGTCAAGGACATCCACAACTACATCATCAAGGGCGTGCTCTGGCAGGCCTTCACCGCCGACCAGCCGGTGGCGCTGCTGATCGACGAAATCGACAAGGCCGACATCGAGTTCCCCAACGACCTGCTGCGCGAACTCGACCGCATGGAGTTCTACTGCTACGAGACACGCGAACTGGTCAAGGCCAAACACCGCCCGCTGGTGTTCATCACCTCCAACAACGAGAAGGAACTGCCCGACGCCTTCCTGCGCCGCTGCTTCTTCCACTACATCAAGTTCCCCGACGCCGAGACCATGAAGCGCATCGTGGACGTGCACTTCCCCGACCTCAAGCAGGACCTGCTGACCGCGGCGATGAAAACGTTCTACGACGTGCGCAACCTGCCCGGCCTGAAGAAAAAGCCCAGCACCAGCGAGCTGCTGGACTGGCTCAAGCTGCTGCTGGCCGAAGACATCCCGCTCGAAGCGCTGCAGAGCGCCGACAGCAAGGTCAGCATCCCGCCGCTGGTGGGCGCCTTGCTGAAGAACGAACAGGACACCACGCTGTTCGAGAAGCTGGTGTTCATGAACCAGCGGAACCGGTGACCGGCGGTTCTTGCGTCCTCGATCTGGAGGTCCTGCCATGCTGATCGACTTCTTCTACACCCTGCGAGCCGCCAAGCTGCCGGTCTCGGTCAAGGAATTCCTGACCCTGCTTGAAGCGCTCAAGCAGGACGTGGTGGGGCCGACGAATCCGGACGCCTGCACCATGGACGACTTCTACTTCCTCAGCCGCACGGCGCTGGTGAAGGACGAGAAGCATTTCGACAAGTTCGACCGCGCCTTCGCCGCCTACTTCAAGGGCGTGGAGATGATCGCGGACTTCACCAAGCCGATCCCCGCCGACTGGCTGCGCCAGGAACTGGAACGCATCCTCTCGGCCGAGCAGATCGCCAACGCGCCCAAGATGGACTGGGACGAGCTGATGGAGACGCTGAAGAAGCGGCTCGAAGAACAGAAGGAGCGCCACGAGGGCGGCAGCAAGTGGATCGGTACCGGCGGCACCTCGCCGTTTGGGCACGGTGGCAAGAACCCGCAGGGCATCCGCATCGGCGGCAAGGGCGGCAACAAGTCGGCCGTCAAGGTGTGGGAGCAGCGCGCCTACCGCGACTACGACGACACGCAGGAACTCGGCACGCGCAACATCAAGGTGGCGCTGCGCCGCCTGCGCAAGTTCGCGCGCGAAGGCAACGACCTCGAACTCGACCTGCCCGACACCATCCGCGCCACCGCCGCCAACGCCGGCTGGCTGGACATCAAGATGATCCCGGAGCGGCACAACAACGTGAAGGTGCTGCTGCTGATGGACGTGGGCGGCACGATGGACGAACACATCCAGCGCGTCGAGGAGCTGTTCAGCGCGGTCAAGAGCGAGTTCAAGCACCTGGAGTTCTATTACTTCCACAACTGCGTCTACGACTTCGTGTGGAAGAACAACCGCCGCCGCTACGCCGAGAAGTTCCCGACCTGGGACATCATGCGCAAGTACAACAAGGACTACAAACTCATCTTCGTGGGCGACGCGACCATGAGCCCCTATGAAATATTGCAACCCGGCGGCAGCGTGGAATACAACAACGAGGAAGCGGGCGCCGAGTGGTTACAACGGCTCACACACACGTTTCCCAAATTCGCGTGGATCAATCCGGAACCCCAGGGGGTGTGGCAGTATCGACAGAGCATCAGCGTGATCCAGCAACTGATGGGCCAGCGCATGTACCCGCTGACCCTCAAGGGGCTGGAGGACACGATGAGGATGCTCTCGAAATAGCCCCGCATGAACCTCCCCCTTCTGCGCCGTGTGGCTTCCACACGGCTTTTTTGTCTGCTTTTGTTGCTGCCGCTCGGGGCCGCGGCGCAGACACCCGCCGCGTCCGGACCCGACGCCGCCGGCACGGCCGCCGCTCCGCAGCTTGAGCCCGACGGTGCCGCAACAGGCCCGGCGCGCTTCGACATCCAGCTCGAAGCGCCCGCAACGATCCAGCCCTTCCTGCTGCGCCACCTCGATCTCCAGCGTTACCGCAACCTGCAGGACCTCGACGGCAGCGAACTCGACCGGCTGCTGATCGCGGCCCCCGACAACCTGCGCGACCTGCTGGGCACGCAGGGCCACTTTTCACCGCAGATCAGCGTCGGCCGCGAGCCCGCCACCCCGGGCGGCGCAGCGGCGCCCGCGCTGGGCACGGTGCGCATCCGCATCAAGCCGGGTCCGATCACCTCGGTGGCTTCTTCCAACGTCTATTTCCGGGGCGACATCGCGAACGCCGAAGCCGCTACGGCCCAGCGCGAAACCATCCAGCGCAGCGGCCAGCAGGCGGTGGGCCAGGACTTCACGCAAGCCGGCTGGGGCCGCGTGAAGTCCGACACCCTGCGCCTGCTCACCAACGAGCGCTATCCGCGGGGCCGCATCGTCAACAGCCTGAGCGACATCGACGCCACGGCGAACGCCGCCCACTGGCACATCGAGCTCGACTCCGGCCTGCCGGTACAGGTCGGCACCGTGCGGGTGGAGGGCGCCGAGCGCTACGGCACGGCCACCGTGGAGCGCCTGGTGCGCCTGGCCGGCCTGCGGCCCGGCGCCGACTACAGCCTCACCCGGCTGCAGGACGCCCAGCAGAAAATCGCCGACAGCGGCTACTACACCTCGGTCTTCGCCTACGTCGATCTGGAGCCCGGCGACGACCCGGCCACCGGGGCGCCGGTGGTGGTGCAGGTGAAAGAAGCGCAGCTGCAAAGTGTCGTGCTCGGTGTGGGCGGCAGCACCAACAATGGCCCGCGCCTCTCGGCCGAACACAAACACCTGCGCCTGCCCGTCATCGGCTGGCAGGCGCTGAGCAAGCTGCAGCTCGAACGCAACGACCAGCAGCTCTCGTCCGACTGGAGCGCGCCGATCGAAGACGACGGCTGGCACTGGCTCGCCGGCGGGCGCCTGGCGCGCCAGATCGACGACGAAACCACCATTTCCAGCCTGCGGCTGAGCGCGGGCAAGGCGCAGGCCAGCGCCCTGCTGGATCGCCGCTATTTCCTGCAGTTCGACCGCGCGCGCACCGTCAACACCGTCTCAAGACTGGCCTCGTCCGACGGCAACGACGCCGCCATCTCGGCCAACTATGGCTGGACCTGGCGCCGCTTCGACACCCTGCCCTACCCCAACCGGGGCTACGGCCTGGGGCTCACGCTCGGTGTCGGCACGACGCTGGGCGGCGTGCGCCAGCCCTTCGTCAGCACCCAGGCGCGCTGGCTCGGCTACTGGCCGCTGGACCCCGTGACCGAGGTGCTGGACGACCTGCTCACGATCGGCCAGGCGCCGGACAAACCCGCGTCCAGCAGCCGCAACGGCCGCCTGGCCTTGCGCCTGCAAGGCGGCGCGGTGCTGGCCGACGCCGACGCCCCCATCCCCGACACCCTGCTCTTCCTCACCGGCGGCGACACCACGGTGCGCGGCTACGGCCTGCGCGACATCGGCGTGGTGCAGCCCGACGGCAGCGTCACCGCCGGGCGCTACCTGGGCGTGGCCAGCTTCGAGTGGCAGCGCCCGATCTGGCGCAACAGCGTGCGCACACCCTGGGAAAGCGTGCTGTTCGTGGACGCGGGCGTGGTGAGCAACCAGACCTCGCAGGTGGATGCCCAGTTGGGTGTGGGCGCGGGCCTGCGCTACAACAGCCCGGTGGGGCCGCTGCAGCTGGACCTGGCCTACGGCGTGGACGCCAAACGGTTCCGCGTCCACCTCAACGTCGGCTTCAGCTTCTGATCCGCATGGCCGAACACGACAGCCCTTCCCCAGCGCCCGAAGCCACGGCGCCCCAGCACGGCGCGCGCTCGGGTTGGCGGCGCCTGGGCTGGGTGGCTGCCTGGCTGCCCGGCGCGGCGCTCGCCCTGCTGCTCGCCGGCGGCGTGGCGTTCTGGCTCTGGGCCGCCACACCGGGCTCGCTGGCGCAGTCGCTGGGCTGGGCACAACGCTGGATGCAGGGGCGCACCGAAACCCTGGGCCAGCTGCACACCGAAGGCGTCGAAGGCAGCCTGCGCGGCGGCGGGCGCATCGCCGCGCTGCGCTGGACGCGGGGTGCGCTCAGCGTGCAGGCCGAGGGCGTGCAGCTGGACTGGAACGAGGCGCTGTGGACCGGCGCGCTGCTCGGCCGCGGTGCGCACCCGAAGGCGCTGACCATCCGCACGCTGCGGGTGAACGACGAGCGCCCGCCCACGCCCAGCGAACCGATGCAGGCGCTCACGCTGCCCTTGCCGCTGAGCCTGGCGTTCAGCGTGGACCACTTTGAACTCACGGGCAAGACAACGCTCCAGCTCGACGGCATCCGCGGGCACTACCGTTACGGCGCCCTGAGCGACGGCGGGGACGCCCCCGCGCTGCCCGACACCCCCGGCCTGAGCACCGCCCACCGCCTGCGCCTGGACGCGCTGCAGCTCGCCGACGGCCACTACCGCGCACAACTCAGCCTCGGCGGCGAAGCGCCGATGCCGCTGGCACTGGACCTGCAGGGCGACATCCGCACCACCGTGCCCGACGGTGCCGGCCTGAGCCTGGCCGCCGAAGCCCGGGCACGCGGCACGCTCGCCGGTGCACAAGCCGCGCTGGACCTGAGCGCGAACGCTCAGGGCGCGCCCGGCACCGCCGGCCCTGAAACCACGCTCGCGCTCACCGCCCGCGTCCTGCCCTGGGCCGACCAGCCGCTGGTGAGCGCCGACCTGAACACCCAAGCCCTGAACCTCGCCGCGCTCTGGCCCACCGCGCCCGCCACGGCCTTGAGCGGCCGGCTGCAGGCCCGGCCCGAGGGCGAGGGCTGGCGCGCGCAGCTCGCGCTCGACAACACGCTCATCGGCCCCGCCGATCAGCGAGGCCTGCCGCTGCAAAGCCTGAAGGCCGACATCCAGCAGCTCGGCCAGCGCTGGACCGTCTCCGGCCTGGAAGCGCGCCTGGGCGGTGGTGAACTGAAGGGCCAGGGCGGTTTCAACCTCGACACCTCGGGCGTCACCACCACCGTCAGCCAGTGGCAGGGCGAACTCCAGGCCCAGGGCATCCGCCCCGCCCTGCTCTGGAGCCCGCTGGCCCCGGGTGCGCTGGACGGCCAGTTCAGCGCCCAGGCCGCCCCCGACGCCAAGGCACCCAACGCGCTGGACCTGAGTGCCCGCGTCCTGCCTTCGGCCCGCCAGCCGGCCGGCGCCCAACTCGGTGGCCTGCGCCTGAGCGAGGTGCGCGTCAAAGGGCAATGGCGACCGGACGCCGCCTCGCCGGCCCGGGGGGTGCTCGAACTCGTTGAGGCGCGCGTGCGCATGGCCGACGCCCAGCTGGATGCCAGCGGCCAACTCGATACCACGCGCTGGGCCTACGACGGCCTGCTGAGCCTGCAGGTGCCCGGCGCCCGGCTTGAAGCGAAGGGCCAGGCCGCCTACGCGCAGGGACAGGGCGAAACCAGCCTGCAGCTCGACAGCGCAGCCCGCGTGCTGGCCTGGGTGCGCAGCCTGCAGAACCTGCCTTTTGTGGGCAAGTCCGTGCGCGCGGCGCTGGACGGCCAGGACGCGCTGCGTGCCGAGGGCAGCGGCGGTGCCCGTCTGGGCTGGGTGGGGGGTCTGGGTGCCCTGGGCTGGCCGGTGCCGCCGGGTGAGACCCGCCCGGAAGGTGGCGCTGCAGCGCCCCGGCTGCAAGCCTCGGTGACCGTGCCGCGCCTGAGCCTGCAGACCGGCCAGGCCACCGCCACCGTGTTCAGCGGCGTGTCGCTCCGGGCCGAGGGTCCGATGAACGCCCTGCAACTCAGCGCCCAGGGCAGCGCCAGCGCCCCACCCTGGCAGGCCACGCTGGCCGCCGCCGGCAACAGCACCCTGACACCCGGCGCTGGCCGACTGGACCTGAGCCGCCTGTCGCTGAGCCTGGCAAACCAGCCGGGCGACACCACCACCCCCACCGGCTGGACGCTGCAAAACGCCCAGCCGCTCCAGCTGCGCTGGCAAAACACGGCGGCCACCGGTCTGGCCGTGGACGCCGGCACGGGCGAGCTGCAGCTGCGGCCCCAGCCCGGCGCGGCACCGGCCCTGAACACGCCCGTCACCCTCGGCTGGCAGCGCCTGGTCTGGCGTGCGCAGGCGCTGGAGACCCAGGGACGCCTGCAAGGCCTCTCATTGCCCTGGATCGATGCGCTGACGGCGCTGGGCCAGCCGCCGGGCCGCGGGCTGATCGCGGCGAACAACCTGAGCGGCGATCTGGTGTTCGATGGCGAATGGGACCTGCGCGTGCCCGCCGACACGGCCTCGCCATTGACGCTTTCGGCCTCGCTCCAGCGCCGTGCGGGCGACCTGCGCTGGCAGGGCAACGGCAGCGCCGCGTCGGCCACACCCGGTGCCACCCCCGGCAGCCCGGTGACGGCCGGCGTGAAAGACGCGCGCATCAGCCTGAGCGTGAAAGACCGCGAGCTGCAGGCACTGCTGCGCTGGGACACCGAACGCCTGGGCCAGGCCAGCGCCGACGCGTCCTCCCGGCTCAACCCGGGCAGCGCGCCGGCCAACGCCAGCGCGCTCGAACGCTGGTGGCCCACCAGCACGCCGATCCGCGGCACGGCGCAGGTGCGGCTGCCGCAGGTGGGCGTGTGGTCCATGCTGGCGCCGCCGGGCTGGCGCATGAACGGCACGCTCACGGCCGACGCCACACTGGGCGGCACGCGCGGCGCGCCCGAATGGCGCGGCAACCTGCAGGGCGACGAGCTGGCGCTGCGCTCGCTGGTGGACGGCTTCGCCTTCAGCAACGGGCAACTGCGCGCCACCCTCGTCGGCGACCGCATCAGCGTGGACCGCTTCAGCCTGCAAGGCCCAGGTGGCGCCGCCGTCGGCGGCACCCTGGAAGCCAGCGGCCAGGCCGAATGGCGCGCCGTGCCCGGCAGCCTGCTGCGCCAGCCCTTCATCGAGCTGCAGGTGCAGGCGCAGCGCCTGCGCGTGTCCAACCGGGCCGACCGCCGCCTCACGCTCTCGGGCGAAGTGAGCGCGAAACTCGCCGGCCGCGAGCTGCAATTGCGCGGACAGCTCAAGGCCGATTCGGCGCTGTTCATCCTGCCCGACGAAACGGCCCCCAGCCTCGACGCCGACGTGGTCGTGCGCACCACCCGCACCCTGCCCACCGAGGCCGGCGATGCGCAGCGCGTGTTGCCCGACGTGTCCATCCGCCTGGACCTGGGTCCGCAGTTCGAGGTGCGCGGCCAGGGCATACAGACCCGGCTCGAAGGCCAGCTCACCGTGCTGGCCACGCCGGCCCTGCCCACACCGCGCGTGATCGGCGAAGTGCGCACCGCCAGCGGCACCTACCGCGCCTACGGCCAGCAACTCAACATCGAGACCGGCGTGATGCGCTTCACCGGGCCTTACGACGACCCGGCGCTGGACATACGTGCCACGCGCAAGCTGCCTGAAAACATCGAACAGCGTGTGGGCGTGCTGATCACCGGCAACGCACAGGCGCCGCGCGTGGGCCTGTTCGCCGATCCCGACCTGCCCGATGGCGACAAGCTGGCCTGGCTGGTGCTCGGCCGCCCGGCGTCCTCAGCTGGCGCACAGGCCTTCGTCTTGCAGCAGGCTGCGCGCCGGCTGCTTTCGCGCGGCGGCGAACCGCTGGAAGGCGCGCTGGCCCAGTCGCTCGGGCTGGACGAAATCGGGTTCTCCAGCACCGGCACCCGCACCAACGCCGACGGCACCACCACCACCGACGCCGCCCTCACGCTGGGCAAGCGCCTCTCCAACGACCTCTACCTGAGCTACGAACAGAGCGTGACCGGCGCGATGAGCACCGTGTCCATCCTGTACGACCTCTCCAAGCGCCTGACCCTGCGCGCGCGCGCCGGCACCGAGAACGCGGTCGACCTGATCTTCACCAAAAGATTTGATTGACTCCCCGCCGCGCTGCGCGCGACCCCCCAGGGGGCAACACGAGCGGCCCGGCAAAGCCGGTTCCGCCGTGTTCTGGGTTCAGACACTGCGCTCCGGAGCCGTGTTTACTCAGGCTGCTTCAGCCACCACTGCCTGGTTCGCCGCTGCCGCGGTGTGGCGGCTGATCTCGCCTTCGGCGGTGGTCAGGGCCTGGGCCTTGGCGTCCGGGCCCAAGGCCACGCCTTCGGCGCGCACGAAGCGCACATCGGTGATGCCGAGGAAGCCGAACACCGTCTGCAGGTAGCTCTCCTGGTGCTCCATGGCGCGACCGGCTTCGCTGGTCGAATACACGCCACCGCGCGTGATCGCCACGATCACGGTCTTGCCGCCGGCCAGACCGACCGGGCCCTTGTCGGTGTACTTGAAGGTGCGGCCGATCTGGGCCACGCGGTCGATCCAGGCCTTGAGCTGGCTCGGCACCGAGAAGTTGTAGAGCGGAGCGCCGATCACGACCACGTCGGCGGCCAGGAACTGGCTCACCAGCGCTTCGGACAGCGCGTTTTCTTCCCGCTGGATCGCGGTTTCGGCGGCTTGACCGGTGCGAAAGCCCAGGGCGTCAGCGCCCAGGTGGGGCACCACGTCGGCGGCCAGGTCGAGGTGC
Organism: Hydrogenophaga aromaticivorans; assembly: GCF_013387465.1. Taxonomy (GTDB): domain Bacteria; phylum Pseudomonadota; class Gammaproteobacteria; order Burkholderiales; family Burkholderiaceae_C; genus Hydrogenophaga; species Hydrogenophaga aromaticivorans. Next base: position 96,479 of record NZ_VYGV01000005.1, read on the forward strand.
TGCACCTGCGTGCCGGGGTGGGTGGCCACCCAGGCGGCCACGGTGCGGGCGGTGAGCTGGCGGGAAACGGACTGTTCGCCGGTGATGGCGGAATCGATGTGCAGCAGTTGCATGGTGATCTCCTGAAAGGGGTGGGCCACGTGGCGTGGCGGTGAATTGATTGTGATTTCGTTGCGATTCATTGATAAGTCCCCATATTTAATATTGATCGTTCCATAATCAGGACAATTACCCGGGAGAGATGCGCCATGCAGGACCTGAACGACATGCTCTTGTTCGCCGAAGTCGTGGAACGCGGCGGCTTCGCCGCGGCCGGCCGGGCGCTGGGCCTGCCCAAGTCGCGGCTGTCGCGCCGTGTGGCCGGGCTGGAAGCGCAGCTGGGTGTGCGCCTGCTGCAGCGCACCACGCGCAAGCTCTCGCTCACCGAGGTCGGCGAGGCCTACCTGCGCCACTGCCAGGCGTTGCGCGAATCGGCCCAGGCCGCGGCCGACACCGTGGCCCAGGTGCAGACCGAACCACGCGGCACCCTCCGCGTGGCCTGCCCGGTCACGCTGGCGCAGACCGTGCTGGCCGAGCTGATGCCGGACTTCCTGGCGCGCCACCCGCTGGTGCGCATGGAGATGCTGGTGAGCAACCGCGTGGTCGATCTGGTGGAAGAAGGCGTGGACGTGGCGCTGCGCGTGCGCACCACGCTGGAGGACAGCGGCAGCCTGGTGGTCAAGCGCCTGGGCGACGACGCGCCCGTGCTGGTGGCCAGCCCCGCCCTGCTGGCCCGCCAGGGCACACCGACCACACTGGACGAGCTGAGCCGGCTCGACAGCATGGCCATGTCCACCACCGACGGCCGCGCCAGCATCCCCCTGACCGACCCGGACGGGCGCCAGACCACCCTGCAGCACACCCCGCGCTACGTGGCCGACGACCTGCTCACGCTGCACGTGGCCGCGCTCGCCGGCACCGGCATGTGCTGGCTGCCCAGCTACATGTGCGAAGACGATCTGCGCCAGGGCCGGCTGGTCCGGCTGCTGCCCGACTGGCAGACACCGCGCGGCCTGGTGCACGCGGTGTTCCCCTCGCGCCGCGGCCTCACGCCCGCCGTGCGCTGTTTCCTCGACTTCCTGGGCGACCACGTACCCACCCACAGCAGCCTGCGCAGCCGCGAGGCCCCCGTCGGTACGCCGTGAGCCAGAGGCCCGGGCCGCAGTCCACCTTTACAATGCGCCGTTCCCCGCCGCCATAGTTCAATGGATAGAACGAGTGCCTCCTAAGCGCTAGATACAGGTTCGATTCCTGTTGGTGGTACCACCCCGGACCGCACGCAACAAAGTCGCACGCCCGAGCAGCAGGCACGCGAGAATCGTGCGCATGTCCCGCCTCCCCACTCCGATCCCGACCTGGCTCCGCTGGCAGGCCGCAGCGCTGGGCGCGCTGGCTGTGGCCTGTGCGCTCACCACCACCGGTTGCACCAGCCTGTCGCCCGAGGCCCTGGAGCCGACCGATCAGCCCGTGACCGCGGTGGCGTTCGAGAACGCCCGCGGCGAGGTGTCGGCTGGCAAGAGCGCGGCCATCGTGCAGTCGCTGGAACGCAGCGCTGGCGACAGCGACATCCTCGACAAACACCTGGCCGTGGAACAGGCGATCAACGCCGACAGCCCGCTGGTGCTGGGCAACAAGCTCACGCTGCTGCAGGACGGCCCCGCCACCTACGCGGCCATGTTTGCCGTGATGCGCGAGGCCCGGGACCACATCCACCTGGAAACCTACATCATTGCCGACGACGAGGTGGGCCAGCAGTTCGCCGACCTGCTGCTGGCCAAGCAGGCGGCCGGCGTCCCGGTGCGCCTGATCTACGACAGTGTGGGCTGCCTGAACACGCCCCGTGCGTTTTTCGATCGCCTGCGCGCGGGCGGCATCCAGGTGCTGGAATTCAACCCCGTGAATCCGCTGGCCAGCCACCAGAAGGCCTGGCGGCTGAACAACCGCGACCACCGCAAGCTGCTGGTGGTCGATGGCCGCATCGCCTTCATCGGCGGCATCAACATCAGCGAGGCCTATTCCAGCGGTTCGTCCATCCACCTGAGCGGGCCCAAAGCCACCGGCGATGCGGGCTGGCGCGATACCCATCTGCAGATCGAAGGGCCGGTGGTGGCGGAGTTCCAGAAACTGTTCCTCGACACCTGGCAGAAACAAAAGGGGCCGGCGCTGGCCACCGGCCAACCCTTCCCGCGGCTGGAACCGCAGGGCGACAACATCGTGCGCGCGATCGGCAGCGCCGCCGGCGATCCCCGCAGCCTGATCTACCTCACCTTGCTGTCGGCGATCCAGCACGCCGAGCAGCGCAGCCACCTCACGATCGCGTACTTCGTGCCCGATCCGCAGCTGATGGCGGCGCTGACCGCTGCGGCGCAGCGCGGTGTCGATGTGAAGCTGATCCTGCCCAGCCACACCGACTCGTGGGCGACGTTTCACGCCGGTCGCTCGCACTATGGCGCGCTGCTGCGCGCCGGCGTGCGCATCCACGAACGGCGAGGCGCCGTGATGCACGCCAAGACCGCCACCATCGATGGCGTGTGGTCCACCGTCGGCTCCACCAACCTGGACTGGCGCAGCTTCCTGCACAACGACGAGATCAATGCCGCGGTGCTGGGCCGCGATTTCGCAGCGCAGCTGGAGGCCATGTTTGCCCGCGACCTGGCCGAATCCAACGCCATCGATCTGAAACAGTGGGAGCGCCGCTCGATCCTGCTGCGGCTGCAGGAATGGGCGGCGCGGCTCGCCGAATACTGGCTGTAGCGCAAACCTGTGTGTTCCACCTTCCAGGAGACCCCCATGC
>NZ_VYGV01000024.1:0-1057 GCF_013387465.1 Hydrogenophaga aromaticivorans
CGACGCGGCGAGTTCACGCACAGCCATTCCGGCGGCCTTGGCCGGCCCCTCCGGGATGACCGACAGCGCGGCCTGCACGGCGGCATCGATGCCTGCGCGCTGGCCCGGGAGCAGCTGCGTCAGGGTGGTGCGGTGCGCCACGGCCACCGCGGCGTCCACCGCCGGCTTGGTGGTGGCCACCCGAGGCGGCAAGCCATCAATCGCCTGGTGCACCGCGGTCTGCACGATCGCCATGGCGCGGATCGCGGGCGGCGTGCCGAGCTGTGAATCGGCCAGCAGCGCGTTGGCCCGCAGGTTCCAGTCGGTGACGGTGTCGGCGTGCGCCTGCAGCGCTGCCGTGGCGAGCAGCGAAGCCACCAGCACGTGGCGTGAAAGTGGGGTGTTCATGCGGATCTCCAATGGCAAAGTTCATTGTTTGGTGATGACGATTTCAAGGTACTCGCTGGGCACGACCAGCGACTGCGGACCGCCAACGTTCAGTTCCTCCAGCAGCGCCGTGATCGCGCGTTCGAGCGACTGCGCGCCTTGGGCATCGAGCGCGGCAAAGGCCTTGTGCGTGGGGCCATAGAGTTCGCGGAACACCTGCACCCAGTGCGCCGCCGAGCGGTAGCGGAAGTTGAAGTGACGGTGCTCGCAACGGATCTGCGCCGCGTGCGAACCGAACAGCTCGACGATGTGCGATTCGGTTCCCCAGAGCACCGGGGAAGCGAGCCCGGCCGGGGGCGGCACGTGGGCACCGATGAGCTTGAACAGGCGACCGATGAAACCGCCGGGCGTCCAGTTCGCCAGCCCGATGCGGCCGCCGCTGCGCAGCACGCGCAGCATCTCGCTGGCGGCGCGCTGGTGTTCGGGCGTGAACATCACGCCGAAGGTGGAGAGCACGGCGTCGAAGCTGGCGTCAGCGAACGGCAGGGCTTCTGCATCGGCGTGCTGGAACCGGATGTTCAGGCCTTCAGCAACCGCGCGGTCGTGGCCCTTGGCCAGCAGCGCCTGCACATAGTCGGTCGAGGTGACCTGCGCGTGGCGACGCGCGGCGGCCAGCGAGGCGTTGCCGTTG
>NZ_VYGV01000024.1:1067-77411 GCF_013387465.1 Hydrogenophaga aromaticivorans
TCGAGCACGCGCTCGCCGGCGCGCACGTCGGCCGCTTCGGCCAGCGTTTCGCCGACGATCTGCAAGGTGGTGCCGATGGCGGCGTAGTCGCCGCTGGCCCAGGTGGCCTGCTGGCGCTGTTTGATGGCGGCGTAGTCGGGAACGGGTTTGTCGAGCACGGTGTTCATGGGCTTGTCTCCTGTGGAAGTGGGGGGCATCGGCGCGGGTTTGCGGCGACGGGCCCATTCTTCGGAAAGCGGGGCATTGACGCTTCTCCGGGCGTCCTTCAGACTTGTCTGTTCGTCCTGGAATGCGTCTGGTCAACCGCGACCCTGGCCGGGAATCCACCCCGCTTGATCGCGGCTCCGGATGTGGAGGCCCTGTCCATGCACCACGATCCCTTGTCCGACGTGCTGCGCAGCGTGCGCCTGCGCGGAGCGGTCTTCTACTACGTGAGTTTTGGCGACGAGTGGGCCGCGGAAACGCCGGCCTCACCCGATCTGGCGCGCGCCCTGATGCCGGGTGCCGAACACGTGCTGGCCTACCACCTCATCGTCCGGGGCGCGGGCTGGGCCGCCACCGACGGCGAACCGCCGGTGCGGCTGGCGCAAGGCGACATCGTGATGTTCCCGCGCGGCGACGGACACGTCATCTCCAGCGCGCCGGGCATGCATGCGCAGGAAGACCGCAGCGACTGGCGCTTCACCACCCGCAACGACCCCAAGCCCATCGCGGTGGCCTACCACCGCGGCGTGTTGCGCCCGGGTGCCGCGATCCCGGCCGAGGAGGCGAAGTCGGTCGTCGTGTGCGGGTTCATCGCCTGCGACCTGCTGCCCTTCAACCCCTTGATTTCGGCGTTGCCCCGCCTGCTGCATCTCGAATCCAACGGCCTGGGTGCCTGGGTGGTGCATCTGCTGGACCAGGCGGTGGCGGAATCGCGCGAGAGCCGTGCCGGCAGCGCCGCGGTGCTGGAGCGGGTCAGCGAAATGGTGTTTGTCGACGCGGCGCGGCGCCACCTCGAATCCTTGCCCAGTGGCGCCTCGGGCTGGTTCGCTGCGCTGCGCGATCGCCATGTGGGGCGGGCGATCCACCTCATGCACGAGAAGCCGGCCCATCCGTGGACGATCGACGAACTGGGGCGCGAGGCCGGGCTGTCGCGTTCGGCGCTGCACGAACGTTTCGTCGAACTCGCCGGGCAACCGCCGATGCAATACCTCACGGGCTGGCGCATGCAGCTGGGCGCCGGCCTGCTGCGCAACAGCGACACCAAGGTCGCAACGATCGCGCAGGAGGTGGGCTACGACTCCGAGGCCGCCTTCTCCCGTGCGTTCAAACGCAGCGTGGGCCACCCGCCGGCGGCGTGGCGGCGCAAGCAGCGCGTGGGTGCCTGAGGCGGCGCGGTTTCATTCGCCCTGGAAGCCGCCCGAGCGGTAGGTCAGCACCAGTGTGTCGCGCCAGCCCAGTTCGCCGTTCACCAGCGGCTGGATCGGCGTGGTCTCGTGGATCACGCGCGCATCGTCCAGCAGCAGCAGCGACCAGGGTTCGGTGAGCGTGAAGCGCTGACCGCTGGGGCCGTCGGCCTCGAACACCCGGCTCTCGCCGCCCTTGACGCGGTGGCGCCCAAGCATGAACACCGCCACCAGATCGACGCCGTCGCGGTGCGCGCCTTCGGGCGTGGGCCGGCCAATGCCGTCGGTGGTGTCGATGCGAAACGGATGCGCCTCGACAAACCAGGGCTGCGTTCCGCGCAGGGCACACACCGCCTCGCCCACCCGCGTCAGCAGGCGGCTCCACACCGGCAGTGCCACGAGCTCGGGCTGCATGGGCTCGAACATCCGCTGCATGCCGCCGTGCAGCGCGTTGTATTCCAGCGGTTGCCAGTGGGCGCGGTGCGGCGCCTGCTGCACCGACTGGCCATCGACCACGAAGCAGCTGTGGCGCCGGCGCCGGTAGTGCCCGCCGTCCTTCAGGAAGGCGTCAGCCGGCAGGTGATCCCAGCCGGCGTGCAGCGCATCGAGCTCGGCCACGTCGGCCGGCAGCCACCGCCGCACATCGGCGGCTGCGATCAGCGCAAAGCCCTGCGATTGCAGGGCGGCATCAAGCCCGTCAAGGGGCACACAGGGAGGAGGGAAAGCACTGGTGGTCATGGCGGGGCAGTGTAACGGTGCCGGCTGTGCCCGCATCCGCATCCGGGTTCACCCGCGGTGGGCCCTGCGGAGTTTCTGCGCTGGATCAAAACGCGGCCGTTTGCACGCTGTCAAGCTGTTGGCAAAGTCAAGGAGGTTGATATGAATATTGTTGAATGGTCCGACGCTTTGCTGCTGGATTTTGAGCCCATGGACGGCGTGCACCGCGAGTTTGTGGACCTGCTGGCGCTGGCACAAAGCGCACCCGACGCCACCCTGCCGCAGGCCTGGGCCGCGGTCGTGGATCACACCGTGGAGCATTTCGGTCGGGAGGACGACTGGATGCGAAAAACCCGCTTCTCCGCGGCCGAGAACCACATCATCCAGCACCGGGTGGTGCTCAACGTGCTGCGGGAAGGCCTGGCGATGGCGCGCGCTGGCCAGATGGATGCAGTCCGTGAAATGGCCGGTGAACTGGCGGTCTGGTTCGCCAAACACACCCAGTCGCTGGACGCCGCCCTGGCGCTGCACATGCGCCGCGAGCCCGCTGGCGGCGGAGCGCCCAGACACGCCCGGGGTGGCGGCACGACCGCCCACGCGCACCTCTAGGAGGCCCCTCGGGCGTGGCCATGGCGGGTGATGCGGACAGAACCCGAACGACCCTACCGCGCATGGGGTAAACCATGTAAGAACAATATTCGGCCTTGTTTATATTGTTTCCACTACAGGAGACAACCATGGCCGAAGCCATTCAAGCGAGCGCTATCGAAGGCGAGGATCGGGCGCGCGAGAACCCGGACGCTGATCAGCGCCAGAAAGACGCCGAACGCGGACCTTCGGTGTTCGCCCTCCCGCTCGCCACCCTGCGCCCATCCGACCCGATCCGCTGGCTCCAGCTGGGGTGGCAAGACTTCCAGCGCTGCACGCGCATCGGCCTGTTCTACGGTCTGTGTTTCTTCGCCATGGGGCACGCGCTGCTGGCGGTGTTCCAGAACGCACCGGCCTACGTGCTGGCGCTGAGCGCCGGCTTCCTGCTGATGGGACCGTTCCTGTGCCTGGGTCTGTACGACGCCAGCAAGGCCATGCAGACCCACGACCACCGCCCCTCGCTGCGCGCCTCCCTGCAGGCCTGGCGACCGACCAAGGGCACGATGGGCATCTTTGCCGGCGTGCTGCTGATACTGGAACTGCTCTGGGGCCGGGCTTCGCTGGTGGTGTTTGCCGTCACCTTCAACACCATGCCCTCGACCGAGAAGCTGCTGCCGCAGCTGATCAACCCCGAGAACATCGGCTTCCTGATCACCTACACCATCGTCGGCGGCCTCTTCGCCGGCCTGATCTTCATCACCAGCGTGATCTCGATCCCGATGATCATGGACCGCAAGACCGACGCCGTCTCGGCCGGTCTCACCAGCATCCGCGCCTGCCTGCAGAACCCCGGTGTGATGCTGATCTGGGGCGCGCTCATCACGGTGCTGATCGGCCTGGCCATGCTGCCGGTGTTCCTCGGCCTGCTGATCGTGGGCCCGGTGATCGGACACGCCACCTGGCACGCCTACCGGCACATCGTGCCCGAGCAGACCGAAGGCAGCGCCTGATCCTCAGGCGTTGACGTTCACCACCAGCCGCCCGCGCACCTGGCCCGCCAGGATCTCGCTGGCCGCACCGATCGCATCAGCCAGACCGATTTCGTGCGTGATCGCGGCGAGCTTGCCGCGGTCCAGGCCGGTGGCCAGTTGTGCCCAGGCGGCCTCGCGCCGGGCCAGTGGCGCCATCACGCTGTCGATGCCGTAGAGCGTCACACCGCGCAGGATGAACGGGGCCACCGACGCCGGCAGGTCCATGCCCTGCGCCAGACCGCAGGCCGCCACCGCGCCACCGTAGCGTGTGCTGGCACAGGCGTTCGCCAGCGTGTGGCTGCCCACCGAATCGACCACGCCGATCCAGCGTTCCTTCTGCAGCGGCTTGCCCGCGGCGCTCAGCGTGCTGCGGTCGATGACCTCGGCCGCACCGAGGGCCTTGAGAAAGTCCGCCTCGCCCAGCCGGCCGGTGGACGCCACCACCGTGTGGCCCAGGCCCGCGAGCAACGCGATGGCGATGCTGCCCACACCGCCGTTGGCGCCGGTCACGAGCACCTCGCCGCTGCCGGGTTTCACGCCCGCCTCGGCCCAGTGCCGCTGCAGCGCCATCACGCACAACATGGCGGTGTAGCCCGCGGTGCCGATGGCCATGGCGTCGCGCGCATCCAGACCGTCGGGCAGGGCCACCAGCCAGTCGCCCTTGACGCGCGCCATTTGCGCCAGGCCGCCCCAGTGCGACTCACCGACGCCGAAGCCGTTGAGAATGACGCGGTCGCCGGCCTTCCAGCGTGGGTGTTCGCTGGCCGTCACGGTGCCCGCGAAATCGATGCCCGGCACCAGGGGAAAGCTGCGCACCACGGGCGACTTGCCCGTGATCGCCAGGCCGTCCTTGTAGTTGAGGGTGGACCAGTCCACCCGCACCGTCACGTCGCCATTGGCGGGCAGTTGCGCCTCGTCGAGTTCGGTGAGCGCGCAGCGGTAGCCTGCGTCATCGGTCTTGTTGATCAGCAGGGCCTTGAACATGGGAGTCTCCTTGTGAAGCGGGCGCGGTTTCGCGCCAGAGGCGGGCCAGCAGCCACCAGCCGGCCAGGGTATTGAGCACGGCGAACAGGGTCAGCAGACCCCGCATCGCGCCGGTGGGCTGCATCACCATCAAAGCCGACGTCATGGCAGAAGACATCAGATTGAGCACGATCACCAGCCAGAAAAGGGGCATTCGCGGCTGCCAGAGCCTGCGCAGCGGAGAGATGGCGTTGGTCATGCAGACGATTGTGCCGGGAGGCGCCTGCACCGGGGAGCCATCAACCCTTCAGGCCGCGGGTTCCTGCTCCTGCAGCAATCGCCACATCACCTTGCCGCTGCCGCTCTTGGGCAGGGCATCGACGAACTGCACCACACGCGGGCACTTGTAGACCGCCATGTTCTCGCGGCACCAGTCCAGGATGTCCTGTTCGCTGGTCTGGCCACGCGCGCTGTCGCGCAGCACCACCACGGCTTTCACGCTTTCGCCCCGGTAGGCGTCTTTCGTGCTGATCACGCAGGCCTCGGCGATCGCCGGGTGGCGGAACATCAGCGCCTCCACCTCGGCCGGCCAGACCTTGAAGCCGCTGGCGTTGATCATGCGTTTGAGTCGGTCGGTGATGAAAAAATAGCCGTCTTCGTCCACCTTGCCGAGGTCGCCGGAGCGGAAGTATTTTTCGCCGTTGAACTCGATGAAGGCCGCCTCGGTCGCATCCGGCCGCTTCCAGTAGCCGGCAAACACCGACGGCCCGCGGATGATGATTTCACCCGCCTCGCCCACCGGCATTTCCTGCAGCGTCTCCGGGTCCACCACGCGCGCATCGGTGCTCAGGAACGGGATGCCCAGGCATTGCTGCTTGGGTGCATCGGGCGGGTTGTTGTGCGAGGGCGCGGCGGTCTCGGTGAGACCGTAGCCCTCGGCGTAGCGCAGGCTGAACTGGTCGAACAGGCGCTGTGCCACGGCCTGCGGCATGGCCGCGCCGCCGCCGCCGATGAAGACCAGGCTGGAGAGGTCGTACTGGTCGAAGCGCGGGCTGGCCAGCAGGTCGATCACCATGGTGGGGATGTTGCTCCAGTGTGTGACGCGCCAGGCCGAGATCTGGCGCCCGGCGAGCTCGCGGTCCCAGCGCGGCATGATGACCAGCGTGGCACCGGTGTAGATGCCCGCGTGCATGCCCACCACCATGCCGGTGATGTGGAACATGGGCACCACCACCAGCGACACGTTTTCGGGTGTGCCGCCGGTCCACAGGCTGCAGGCCACGGCGTTGTGCATGATGCTGGCGTGCGTGTGCATGCAGCCCTTGGGCAGGCCGGTGGTGCCGCTGGTGTAGGGCAGCACGCACAGGTCGGCGGGTTGGCGGTCGTGCACAGGTGCGGTGTGGCTGCTGGCCAGCGCGTCGGCCCAGTCGGCCACGCTGCCCCCCGGCAGGGCCGGCAGCGGATGGCGCTTCGCCAGCCAGTCGACCCACGCGGGCGGGATGTCGGCCTGCGGGCCGATGGCGTCGTGGTAGTGCGCCACGACCAGGTGCGACAGGCGCTGCGCCTCGGGCAGATCGGCGTTGGCCTTGAGCAGATCGCCCGCGAGGTCGGCGGCGCAGACGGCGACCTTCACGTCGGGGTCGGTGATGTAGTGCTTGAGCTCCTCGGCCCGGTTCATCGGGTTCACCGGCACCACCACCGCGTTGGCCCGCAGGATGGCGTAGTGCGCCACGATCCACTGCGGACAGTTCTGCATCAGCAGCACGACGCGGTCGCCCGCCCGCACGCCCTGCGCATGCAGATGGCCCGCCAGCCGCTCGGCCTGCGCCTGCAGTTCGCGGTAACTGAGCTGCTGATCGAAGAACACCAGGGCCGGCTTGTCCGGGTAACGCTGCGCGCTCACCACGAGGTTGTGCCAGAGCGAGGTCACGGGCGGACTGATGCGGTGCGGCAGGCGCTTCGGCCAGAAGCGGTGGTGGGGGCGCGGCTGAACATGAACGGCCACCGGGGCGGCGTTTGCAAGGCTCATCGGTTTGTCTCCTGGTACTTCTTTTCAACGCAAGCATACGGGGCTGCGCTGCAAAAAGAAAAGCAGCCATGTCGCGCCTGGGACCGCTGGCGCGCATGGCAGGTGGCACGGAACATGCTGATACCAAGACACGGTTTTGTCGTGGGTCAAAGGCGATACGGTGATACCTTTTACGCATAGTTTTCCCACGTAAACCCCGATGTCGTGGCCCTGACGGCGGTAATACAGTCGCTCTGCGGGCCAGATATGCCTTCTTCTGGTGCACATTGCCCGAATCATCAACTTTTAGACCAAAACGGAGCTACCGATGAAATTGAATGCCCTGAAATTGACCGTGATGGGAATGGGCGCTGCAGCCGCCCTGATGAGCCTGCCGGCCCACGCTGGCAAGACCGTGGACGCCATCAAGGCCCGCGGCCAGCTGGTCTGCGGTGTGAACGTCGGCCTGGCGGGCTTCTCCGCCGCTGACAGCAATGGCAACTGGACGGGCCTCGACGTGGACTACTGCAAGGCCGTGGCCGCCGCCCTGCTGGGTGACCCCGCCAAAGTCAAGTGGGTGCCGCTGACGGCCCAGCAGCGCTTCACCGCCCTGCAGTCCGGCGAAGTGGACATCCTCTCGCGCAACACCACCAACACCCTCTCGCGCGACGCCTCGCTCGGCCTGCACTTCGTCGGTGTGAACTACTACGACGGCCAGGGTTTCCTGGTCAACAAGGGCAAGATCACCAGCGCCAAACAGCTCAAGGGCGCCACGGTGTGCGTGCAGTCCGGCACCACGACCGAGAAGAACCTGACCGACTTCTCCCGCGCCAACAAGCTCAACATCAAGGCCGTGGTGTTCGAGAAACTGGAAGCCTCCACCGGCGCCTACTTCGCTGGCCGCTGCCAGGCCTACACCACCGACGCCTCGGGCCTGGCCTCGATCCGCGCTAAGGAAGCCAAAGTGCCGGCCGATCACGTGATCCTGCCCGACCTGATCTCCAAGGAGCCTCTGGGCCCGATGATCCGCCGCGGTGACGACGAGTTCTTCGCCGTCACCAAATGGGTGCTCAACGGCCTGATCGAAGCCGAGGAATACGGCATCACCCAGGCCAACGTGGACGAGATGAAGAAGAGCACCGATCCGCAAGTGGGCCGCATGCTGGGCTCCACCGAAGACCTCGGCAAGCACCTCGGCCTGGACAAGGAATGGCTGGCGCGCTCGATCAAGGCCGTGGGCAACTACGGCGAGAGCTTCGAGCGCAACGTCGGCCCCAAGACCCCGATCAACCTGCCGCGCGGCAAGAACAACCTGTGGAGCGCAGGCGGCTTCATGTACGCAGCGCCGCTGCGCTGATCCGGCACCCTCGGCACTTGGCCGTCGCAGGCACAAGTGTTCTATGAACTCCGTTTCGTAGGGCACTTGTGCCATTTTTTTAGCCCCTCTTCTTGGGAAACGACTCCATGTCCAATCAGTCCATGATTGAAGCGCGGCCGCTACCCGCTAAAACACGACGCTCGATTTCGTGGAACAGCCGCGAAGGCCGCAGCGTCATCTACCAGGTGGTCGCCATCGCCTCGGTGATCACCCTCGTCTGGCTGCTCGTGCGCAACACGCTGCGCAACATGCGCGAGCGCGGCATCCAGAGCGGTTACGACTTCATGGGTCAGCCCTTCGGTTTCGACGTCAGCGAAACCATGATCCCGTACGACGTGATGAGCACGTACTGGACGGCCTTCTCCATCGGCATGCTCAACACGCTCAAGGTCGCCCTGATCGGCATCGTGCTGGCCACGATTCTCGGCACGCTGATCGGCGTGGGGCGTTTTTCGCCCAACCTCCTGCTGCGCAAGATCTGCTACGGCTATGTCGAATTCTTCCGCAACGTGCCGATCTACCTGCAGTTGCTGATCTGGTACATCGTCTTCACCGAAATCCTGCCCAGCTTCGAAGAGGCCTGGCAGGTCGGCCACTTCTACCTGAGCAAGGGTGGTCTGTCCTTCCCCTGGCCGATCTGGAAACTGGGGCAGACGCTGGCGCTCATCGGACTGCTGCTGGGCGCGGTGGGGGCCTGGCTGTATGCCCGCAAGGCCAGCAAACACTTTGACCTGACGGGTCAGCAGAGACCGGTGATGCTGGTGTCGCTGGCACTGATCGTCGGCCTGGCCGTGCTGGGCTGGCTGGCCGGTGGCGCGCCCACCGGCTGGAGCCTGCCAATGAAGGGGGCCTTCCAGATCGAGGAAGGCGCTGCGTTCAGCCCCGAGTTTCTCGCCCTGCTGCTGGGTCTGGTGCTCTACACCGCGTCGTTCATTGCCGAGATCGTGCGCTCGGGCATCGCTTCGGTCTCACTCGGCCAGCATGAAGCCGCTGCATCGCTCGGCCTGGGCAAGCGCCAGGCCATGCGGCTGGTCGTGCTGCCGCAGGCGCTGCGCGTGATCATCCCGCCGCTGACCAGCCAGTACCTGAACCTGACCAAAAACTCCTCGCTTGCGGTCGCCATCGGCTACCCCGATCTGGTCTCCATCGCCAACACCACGCTGAACCAGACCGGCCGCGCCATCGAGGCCCTCTCGATCGTGATGCTGGTCTACCTCACGCTCTCCCTCATCACCTCGGCGCTGATGAACTGGTTCAACGCCAGTGCAGCCATCCAGGAGCGTTGAAGATGAAACACCCCCGCAGCGCTTCGCGCTACCCCCTCAAGGGGGCGGCACTGGCCGTCCGGCAAAGCCGGCCCGGCAGTGCCTCCCGGCTGGACCCATTCACGCGTGGCGGATCACACGCCGGCACGGTAGAGAACTGATATGCAGCAAATTTACCAACCGATAGACGCACGCCCGATGCCGGGCCTGAGCACAGGCGTCCTGGCCTGGCTCAAGATCAACCTGTTTTCCAGTCTGGGCAACAGCATCAAGACGCTGATCGTGCTGGGCATTGCCTTGTGGGCGCTGTACGGCGCGATGGGCTGGACGCTGACCAACGCCGTCTTCGGCGCCAACCTCGAAGCCTGCAACAGTCTGCGTGGCATCGGCGCCTGCTGGGGCGTGGTGACCGAAAAAGGCCGGCTCATCGTGATGGGCCGCTACCCCGACACCGAACACTGGCGCCCGGTGATCGCCACCGCGCTGATGTTGGGCGTGGTGGGCATCAGCTGCATGCCGCGTTTCTGGAGCAAGTCGCTGCCCCTGATCTGGGTGGTGATGCTGGTGATCTACTTCACCCTCATGAAAGGTGGCGTGCTCGACCTGACGCCGGTGGACACGGACCAGTGGGGTGGTCTGCCGCTCACCGTGATGTTGACCGTGGTGTCGATGACGATGGCCTTCCCGCTCTCGATCTTCGTGGCGCTGGGACGGCGCTCCAACATGCCGGCCATCAAGACGCTGTGCACGCTCTACGTGGAGCTGATCCGCGGTGTGCCGCTGATCACAGTGCTGTTCATGGCCTCGTTCATGCTGCCCCTGTTCATGCCCGAAGGCGTGAGCATCGACGTGTTGATCCGCGTCGTGGTGGGCATCACGCTGTTCTCGGCCGCCTACATGGCCGAGGTGGTGCGCGGTGGCCTGCAGGCCCTGCCCAAGGGCCAGACCGAGGCCGCGGCCACGCTGGGCCTGAGCTACTGGCAGACGCAACGCAAGATCGTGCTGCCGCAGGCGCTGTCCATGGTGGTGCCTTCGCTCATGAACACCTTCATCGGCATGTTCAAGGACACCTCGCTGGTCACCATCGTCTCGCTCTACGAGCTTACCGGCGCGCTGGCCCTGGCGCTCAACGCCGACGCCGACTGGCGCCCCTTCAAGCTCGAAGCCTATTTCTTCATCACGCTGATCTATTTCGTGTTCTGTTTTGCCATGTCGCGCTACAGCCTGTGGGTTGAGAAACGCACCGCCGTCAGCAAAGTCCGCTGAACACAGAACATCCCAAAATCAGAAAGCCTCTCATGAGCCAATCAGAAGCCCCCATCATCCAGTTCGACAACGTCAACAAGTGGTACGCCAGCAATGGCTACCACGTGCTGCGCGACGTCAACCTCAGTTTCGCCAAGGGCGAAAAAGTCGTGATCTGCGGCCCCTCGGGCTCCGGAAAATCGACGCTGATCCGCTGCATCAACGCGCTGGAGGAATACCAGCAAGGCAAGCTCACGGTGGACGGCACCGTGATCGGTGACGACCTCAAAGGCATCGACAAAGTGCGCCGCGAAGTCGGCATGGTGTTCCAGCAGTTCAACCTGTTCCCGCACCTCACCGTGCTGGAGAACCTGATCCTGTCACCCACCTGGGTGGCCAAGCTGCCGCGCAACGTGGCGATCGAAAAGGCCATGGTGCAGCTGGAGCGCGTGCGCATCGCCGAACACGCCAACAAGTACCCGCTGCAGCTCTCCGGTGGTCAGCAGCAGCGCGTGGCGATTGCGCGCGCGCTGTGCCTCACGCCCAAGATCATGCTGTTCGACGAGCCCACCTCGGCGCTCGACCCGGAGATGATCAAGGAAGTGCTGGACGTGATGATCGGCCTGGCCGACCAGGGCATGACCATGTTGTGCGTGACGCACGAGATGGGCTTCGCCAAGGCCGTCGCCGACCGCGTGATCTTCATGGACCAGGGCCAGGTGGTGGAACAGAACACCCCCGAGGAGTTCTTCAACAACCCGCAGACCGACCGCAGCAAGGACTTTTTGTCCAAAATCCTGGGGCATTGAGCGCGCTCCCCCTGGGGGCCTCGGATCATGATCGGTGGGGCATTGCTGCCCCATCGTCTATTGCTTTGTCGCGAAACGGCTCATGTTGAGCGTGGTCGGATAACCCTCTGCATTCTTCGGGCTGTTGATCGACGGGGTGTACAGGCGTTTGCCATCGATCCAGGCCATGCTCTTGTACCGCCCCTTGACCAATGGATCAACCAGGTCCTCCGTGGTCAACTTGTCAACCGTGCGCCCAGCGCTGTCAAGCATGGTGCCGTCGATGATGGAATAGCCCCTGCCCTGCGATTCCACAACATAGGCACCCGTGCAATTGTTCGTTGTGTAGTCTCTGGACTCTGCCGAGTAGTCCACCGTGTTCGTACTGGTCTTGGTGAAGGTGACTGTCTGGCCCGTCGACATGGCTCTCCCGTTGAGCGTCAGGTCCTGGCAACCACGCACCCACGACCCGACGTATTTGTCGGCCGGGTCCGCGCCCTTAACGGCGGCATCATTGTCGCTGTCTCCGCCGCCGCAGGCGCCCATAAAGACCGTCAGGGTCAGCAAGGAAAGACAGGTTGCGCGTTGTGTTTTGGTCATGTGATTCAGGTATTTGATGTTCATGCGCTTCTCATCCGATGGATCGGCTCACACACAGACTCGAAAATTCCGGGCTGGACTGATACTCCTTGAGCACACGAAGCAGCATCTGCTCAAACAGGCGCTCAAAAGCGGTTTGAAGCGGCATGGTTTCGATTCCTTCCGGGGTCTCTGCCCGACCAATCACTGAATGCAGGGCATGTTTCACCGCCGTTCGCGTGAAAGTTTTCCCACCTACTTTGATCGTCACCTGCATTTCATAGGCATCGGTGACCAAGGACCCTGCCAAACCAAAGGTCAAGCCTGTTCCCAAGCCCTTGCCAACAGCGCCGCCAATGTCAGCGATGTTGTTGAGAACCACGTGAATCGCGCCATCCGCGCTATCACCGCCCGGAACTGCAAAACCCGATGCACGCAAGATGCGTTCGGTACTGTCAGAGATGGTTTGGTCCACCTTTTCCAGATGTTCTCCATTTCGCTGAAATTCAGCCGTTACCTTGAACTTCTTTGGCTGCAATGGCTTTTTCAGTTCCTCATATGAAATTTTTGGAAACGAAGGATCCAGAAAAGATTTTGTGGACATGCAGGCCGTCAGAGCAACGGACATCATCACCAGAAAAATGGTCTTGAAATAACGCATGGAAGAGGCGGTCATGGATTTAATTCATGAGAAACGAATGATTTGATGTCCGGACTTTTTTTGAAGCGTGCTCAACCACAATGCAAGACCACGTCAATAGAGCCGGCTAGCCAGAGGCAGGAAACGTGACGAAATTTTGGGCTGATAAGAATCCTCCCTGAATGGATAAAAAGGTTTGGGATGGCGTAAGAAAAAGTCAGACGCAGCGAAAGGAAACGTCATTGCTGTTGATGCCACCGCTGGCGAGCAGGTCGATGCTTTTGCCCTGCATCCTGCACAGCACGTCGGTGATGCTGCCGACGTAGATGGCCAGGCGCGCGCTCAGGGTGTGCGAGTTAAGCAGACCGTTCAAGAGCTTGATGTTCATGCCGTTGGCCGAGATCAGACTGGACGCAAGGGCGTTGCTTGACGGATCAACCAGAGCGTAGAGCTGGGGCACCAGCGCGCGCCGGGCGGCCTCGTTGTCTTGCTGACGCCGCAACCCCACACTCGGATCCGGCAAGGCCTGCTGGGCAAAGGCACTCGGCGTGGCCGCCAGCAGGCCGCAGATCAAACAGTCCTGCGCCCTGCGGCGCAGACCTCCCTCGTATTCACTTTTCATTCTTTTGAACCACCAACAACAAAGCGCGCGAGTCTAAGGTAGTTCAATGGACCTCTATTTTTTAGACCTGCCGATTTTTTTCAACCGTGAAAAATTGCACGCCTCACCGCCAGCGGCTCACGCCGTTCAGACGTGGCGCCGGGGCACAGGCCCCGCGGATTCGGGCAGCGCCGCGTCGGCCCGCTGGTGCAGCGCCTCGATGATGTGGCAGTGGTCGTCCGAGCCGTCGCAGCGTTTGCGCAGCGCGAGCAGGTCTTTTTCCAGCGCGCGCAGCTCAGTCAGGCGCTGGCGCACATGGCCCAGGTGTTCGTCCAGCGCCGCGCTGGCGGTGGCGCAGTCGGCCTTGTTGTTCAGGTCGAGCCCCAGCAGGGTGCGCACCTCGTCGAGCGACATGTCCATCGCACGGCACTGGCGCACGAAGCGCAGTCGGTGGATGTCCGATTCGCTGTAGAGGCGGTAATCGTTGCCGGCCCGCGCCTGTGGCTGCAGCAGACCCTCGCGCTCGTAGTAGCGGATGTTGGCCGCGCTCACGCCGGATCGCCGGGCGGCCTCGCCGATGCGGTGCTGTGGCGTCGTGGACAAAGGCGCTGCCGTCATGCTTGACCTTCAAGTGGCTTCAAGGTTTCCAATCATGACACGCCGCCTCGCCCACTCCCAACGAAAGCCCCTTTCATGGCCTGCACCTCCTGCCATTCCAGTTGCTCCACCACCGCCGCCACCGCCGCCCAGACCATCGACCCGCGCTGGCGCAAGGCACTGTGGATCGCGCTGGCCGTCAACGCCACCATGTTCTTCGTCGAACTGATCGCCGGCCTGCAGGCGAACTCCGTCTCGCTGCTCGCCGACGCGGTGGACTTCGCAGGCGACGCCGCCAACTACGCGCTCTCGCTGGCCGTGCTCAGCATGGCCCTGGTCTGGCGCAGCCGCGCCGCACTCGTCAAGGGCGTGACCATGTTCGCCTATGGCGTCTTCGTGCTGGCCCGCGCGGGCTGGATGCTGCACGTCGGCAGCGTGCCCGAGCCGCTCACCATGGGCGTGGTCGGCTTCATTGCGCTGCTGGCCAACGCCGGCGTGGCCGTGCTGCTGTACGCCTTTCGCACCGGCGACGCCAACATGCGCAGCGTCTGGCTGTGCTCGCGCAACGACGCGTTGTCCAACCTGACGGTCATGCTCGCCGCGCTCGGTGTGTTCGGCACCGGTTCGGCCTGGCCCGACCTGGCGGTGGCGGGTGTGATGGCCGCGCTGGCGATCTCGGCCGGGGTCTCGGTGGTGCGCCAGGCACGGGGTGAGCTGGGTGGCCTGCCGGCCCACGGTCACGCGCATGGAGCCGGGCTGTAAGGTCTGGCGCTGGCTGGCGACCCATCTCCATGCCACAGGAGACCGCCATGCCGCACCACCGGAAACTTCACCCGACCTCTGCCCAGATATCGCTTCGACGCCTTCGCCCACTCTGGCTGGGCCTGCCGCTGCTGGCCAGTGCCGGCTGGATGCCACCCGCGGCCGCGCAAACCTGCCAAGCTAGCGCGGGCAACACCCCGCCGGCGGTGGTGGAGCTCTACACGTCTGAGGGCTGCAGCTCGTGTCCGCCGGCGGACCAATGGCTCTCCACGCTGAAGCCCGAAGACGGCGTGCTGGCCCTGGCCTTTCACGTCAGCTACTGGAACCACCTCGGCTGGCTGGACCCCTTCGCCACCCCGGAGACGACCGCACGCCAGCACCGCATCAAGGCCGCGCTCGGCGGCGCCTATGTCTACACGCCACAGGTGGTGCTCAACGGCCGGGACCACCGCGGCTGGCATGGCCAGACCGCGAAACAGCTGCCCCCCTTGCCAGCGGCGCAGGCACCGGCCTTGCGCCTGCGCCGGACGGGCAATCAGGTCACGGCCCACGTCGGCCCCAGCCGTGCCAACACGTCGCTGGCGGGCTACTGGGCGGTGTTGCAGGACGGGCTGGGCAGCCAGGTCACGCGGGGCGAGAACGCGGGCGAACACCTCAGACACGACCATGTGGTGCGGCTGTACCAGCCCCTGCCCGCCTGGCCCGCCGCTCAGGCCCACACCGTGCAGATCACCCTGCCCGCCGGCACGGCCGATCAGCGCGTGGCTTTTGTAGTCACCGACAGCGGCTGGACACGCCCCCTGCAAGCGCTCGCCCTGCGTTGTTCGTGACGCTGCCCTTCATCTCCTTGCACCCGTCCGTGGAACTTCTGCACCACCCGCCGTATCATCCCCCTCCATGCGCCATTTCCTCATCGCCCTCATGATCGCCCTGCTGCCCGTGCGCGGCTGGGTGGGCGAGGCCATGGCGTTCTCCATGCAGGCGAACCCCGCCAGCCCGGCGGCCCACGCCGGCTGCCCGGACCACGCGCCGCCGTCCGCATCGCTCACCGCACAGCCGACGCCACCTTTGTTGGAGATGGCCAGCCAGGCCACCGACGCCGGAACCGATGACGATGGCACCCACCAGCACGGCGCCTGCGACATCTGCAACGGCCCGGCGATGGCCGCATCGGCCACCGCGCTGCTGACCCTGACCGCCATGCACCCCCAGCACGCCTCGCGCGTCGAACGCTTCGCCAGCTCCGAGCTGCGGCAAGGCGTCAAACCCCCCATTTCCTGAAGATCCACGCCACAGGTGCGTCCGCCGCCGGCCAGTGCCGGTGCGCAGGCAGACGCCGTTCCGGGTTTTCAGGAGAACTTCATGACCGTTTTTCGGTGGCAGCCGCCACCTTTGTCCCCATCCACAGAGGGCTGGCGACCCGCGTTCGCTGTGCTCGCCCTCGCGCTGAGCCTTCCGCTGCCGGCCCTGGCGCAGACGCCCTCGGCGGCGCTGGTGGCGTCCGACCCCGCAACGCCCAGCACGCCGCCCGCCTTGATGGCCCTGCCCGCCCCGGAACCCGCTGCCGCCCCTGAACGGCCGACCGACATCGAAGCTGCCCGCGCCATCTGGCAACGCGCCAACCAGCGCGTGGCCGAGTTTCCGCGCGGCCATATCGACCTGCTGCGCTGGGAGGCGCAAAACCCCGCGCGGCCCTCAGGCGGAGCCGGTGAAACTGCCGCGAACACGCCAGCGCTGGACATGGCCGGCGCGTTGCGCCAGTCGCTGCGCCACCGGCCGGGCCTGTTCACCCACGCCGGCATGAACGACCTGGAACGAGTCACCGTGCAGCGCGCCTATGCGGAACACGTGCGTGCGCTGCAACGCGCCTGGATCGACGCGGTCAGCGCACGCCAGCGCTTGCGCCTGATGGGTGAGTCGCTGGAAGCGGCAGCCACCGGCGCCGAACTCGGCCGGCGCATGGTGCAGGCCGGCAACTGGAGCCAGGCCCGTCTGCTGCGCGAGCAGCTCACCGAGGCCCAGGCTCAGCAAGCCTGGACCCGCGCCGCGCAGGCGCAACAGGCCACCACCGAACAACTGGCCCGTCTGCTGGGCGTTTGGGACGCCCAGGCGGTGGCGCAGCTGACGCAGCGTCTGCCGGCCCAGTTGCCCGAACCGCCGGCCCAGCTGTCAACAGGCGCCGCGGAGGTGGAGGCCACCGTTTTGCGCAGCCAGCCCCTGCTGGCCCAGCAACGCCTGAGAGCCCAGCGCTCGCTCGTGGCCGTGAGCCCGGAGCGCCTGACCGCCTGGTCGCAGGCGGTGGACGAAGCCCTGAAAACGCCCGCCACGCCGGCCGGTGCAGCGCCCTGGCTCGCACCGCAGATCGGCGACCTGCGGCTGGTCCGCGACCACTCGCTGGAAGCCGCCGTGGAAGCCGAATCGGCGCTGCTCATGGCCGCCGCCGAACGCCGCTCGATGGCGCGAGAAGCCTGGCGCCAGCTGCACGCTCAACACACTGGCGCCCTGCAAACCCAACACGCGCTGCGCCTGCAGACCGCCCAGGAACAGGAAACCCTGCTGCGCTACAACGGCATGCTGCAGAGCAGCTGGGACCTGCTCGCCAGCGCAGGCGAACGCCTGGGCGCGCTCGACGCCGCGATGATGGCCCGGCGCGACTTCTGGCTCGCCCAGGCCAACTGGGACGCCCTGCTGGCCGGTGCCGATGTGGACCCCGCCAGCCCGGGCGCGAGCAGCGACAACAACAAGCGCGCTGCCGCGGGAGGACACTGAACATGACACCCCCCCTCAACCGAAGACACTTTTTTGCTGGCACCGCCACCGCCGTGGCCGCCGCCAGCGTGAGCCGCGTGGCGCTCGCCGCCCTGCCCGAAGCCGTGCAACAGACCTCGCCCGACACGGCTGCGCCCTGGACACCGCCCGGCGTCACCGGCGCGGGCCGGCCGTACAACCCGGTGGTCACGCTCAACGGCTGGACCCTGCCCTGGCGCATGGCCAACGGCGTGAAAGAGTTCCACCTCGTGGCCGAGCCTGTGGTGCGCGAGATGGCGCCCGGTTTCCTGGTCAACATGTGGGGCTACAACGGCCAGAGCCCGGGCCCGACCATCGAGGTGGTCGAAGGCGACCGCGTTCGCCTGTTCGTCACCAACCGCCTGCCCGAGCACACCACCATGCACTGGCACGGCCAGCGCCTGCCCGCCGGCATGGACGGCGTGGGCGGGCTCACGCAACCGCAGATCCCGCCCGGCAAGACCTTCGTCTACGAGTTCGTGGCGCGCCGGCCCGGCAGCTTCATGTACCACCCGCACGCGGATGAGATGACGCAGATGGCGATGGGCATGATGGGGATGTGGGTCACGCACCCGAAGGCCAAACACCCGCTGATCGACGACGTGGGGCGCGACTACTGTTTCCTGCTCAACGCCTTCGACGTCGAGCCCGGCAGCATGACGCCGCAGGTCAACACCATGCTGGAGCACAACATCTGGGCCTGGAACAGCCGCGTCTTCCCCGGCATCAGCCCGCTGGTGGCGCGGCTGGGCGAGCGGGTGCGCGTGCGCATCGGCAACCTGACCATGACCAACCACCCGATCCACATCCACGGCATCGAGTTCGAGGTCACCGGCACCGACGGCGGCCCGGTCCCGAAGACCGCGCGCTGGCCCGAGGTGACGACCGACGTGGCCGTGGGCCAGATGCGGCAGATCGAGTTCATCGCCGACGAACCCGGCGACTGGGCCATGCACTGCCACAAGAGCCACCACACCATGGGCGCCATGGGCCACGGCGTGCCGACCATGATCGGCGTGGACCACAGGGGCCTGGTGGGCAAGCTGCAGAAGGCCTCGCCCGACTACATGGTCATGGGCGAACGCGGCATGGCCGACATGGGCGAGATGCAGATGGAGCTGCCGGCCAACACCTTCCCCATGATGACCGGCACCGGTCCCTACGGCGCCATTGAAATGGGCGGCATGTTCAGCACGCTCAAGGTGCGCGCCGACCAGAAAGCGGGCGACTACAGCGACCCGGGCTGGTACACCATGCCGCCCGGCACCCAGGCGCGCGAAGTACCCACGCCCGTGGCCAGCCCGGCGAAGCCCGCCGCCAGCGTTGCGCCCAACCAGCCCGCACCCAGCGCCACCGTGCGCAAGCCCCAGGGCAGCGGCGGCCACCCGCATTGACATTCCTGTACACCGCAAAGGACCCACCACCCATGACACACACAGCACCCACCCGCCGCCGGTTCCAGCAGCTGCTGGCCCTGGCCCCCCTGGCCGCCTGGCTGGTCCACCGCCCGGCCAGCGCCCACGGAGAGAAACACGAGCGTGGCGCTGCCGCGGCTCCGGTCGTGAAGGAGCAGAAACCCTGGGGCATCGCCGCTGAAACCAGGGAGGCGAAACGCAGCATCGAGATCCGCATGAGCGACAACATGCGCTTCACGCCCAGCCACCTCGACGTGCGCGAAGGCGAGACCCTGCGCCTGCGCGCGGTCAACCGCGGCAACGTGCTGCACGAGATCGTGATCGGCACGCCCGAAGAACTGCAGGCGCACGCCGAGATGATGAAGAAGCACCCCGGCATGGAACACGACGAGCCCTACATGGCCCACGTGCCGGCCGGCCAACGCAGCGACATCACCTGGACTTTCAACCGCGCAGGCGATTTCGAATTCGCCTGTCTGCTGCCAGGCCACTTCGACGCGGGCATGCGCGGCACCATCCGCGTCACGCCCCTGGCCTGATCCCTCATCCGTTTTAAAGGAGCCCACCATGCAACGACGTTCCCTTCTCCTCACCGCCCCGGCCCTGCTGGCCGCCGCCACCCTGCCCGCCTGGGCTGCCTCACCCACCGCAAAAGACCTGCCCGTGCTACAGGTCTGGAAAGACCCGAGCTGCGGCTGCTGCAAGGACTGGATCAGCTACCTGCAGCGCGACGGCTTCCAGGTGCAGGTCTTCGAGACCGGCAACACGGCCATGCGCCAGCGCCTGGGTCTGCCGCAGAAATACGCCTCGTGCCACACGGCGCTGATCGGCGGCTACGTGGTCGAGGGCCACGTGAACGCGCGCGAAATCCGCCGCCTGCTGGCCGAGAAGCCCAAGGCCATCGGCCTCTCGGTGCCGGGCATGCCGATCGGCAGCCCCGGCATGGACGGCCCCGAATACGGTGGCCGCAAAGACCCGTACGACGTGGTGCTGGTGCTGCCCGACGGCAAGGGCCGCGTCTACCAGTCGTACTTCCGCAGCTGATCACACCCCCCTCAGGAGAGTCCCCATGCACCAGCCTTCCAGCCGCACCCTGCACCGCCTCGCGGCCAGCCTGGCCACCACAGTCCTGATCGGGAGCGCGACCATCGCCCACAGCCAGACGGCCCCGCCGGCTCCGGCATCGCCGGCCGCGTCCCCCGCGGCCAGCCTGCCGCTGGTGGCGGCCGAGGTCCGCAAGGTGGACCTGCGCGCCGGCAAGATCACCCTCAAACACGGCGAGATTCCCAACCTGGAGATGCCGCCCATGACCATGGTGTTCGTGGTCGAAGACGCGGCCCTGCTGGAGCAGCTCAAACCGGGCGACCGCGTGAAGTTCACGGCCGACAAGCGCCTGGGCAGCTACAAGGTGCTGACGCTGCAACGTGACGAGTGACGCGCTTGGGCGGCGTCGACACGCCGCCGGTGAGGTCCAAAGCGCTCATTTGTTGAACATGGGGAAGGATTGACCGCCGTATGTCGCCCAATTCGGGGGTTTTGACCGGAAAGACCGCCCGTAGACTCAAGTTCAGCCACGCTGGGTTCGATACAGAACACAGCCCGTCCACCGTCCCCACTCACCGAGTCCAGCCATGCGCACCAACCTACCCGTCACACAACAGGAATTCGTCATTCCGGACGGGGTCACGCTTGTTTCCACCACCGACCTGCAAAGCCGCATCACCTACTGCAACCCGAACTTCGTGGCGGTCAGCGGCTACAGCCGCGAGGAACTGATCGGGCAGCCCCACAACATCGTGCGCCACCCGGACATGCCGCCCGAAGCCTTTCGCGACATGTGGGCCACGCTGCAGAGCGGTTCACCCTGGTCCGCGCTGGTGAAGAACCGGCGCAAGAACGGCGACCACTACTGGGTCATGGCCAACGCCACGCCCATCGTTCAAAACGGCCAGCCAGTGGGTTACATGTCGGTGCGCACCAAGCCCACCCGCGAACAGATCGAAGGCGCTGAAACTCTGTACCAGCGCATGCGCACCGAGGCCGAAAGCGGCCACCCCGGTGTCGCGCTGCACCGCGCCCGCGTGGTGCGCACCGGTTGGCGCGGCACCTTGCAGCGCTGGACCCGCCCGACCCTGGGCCGCAAGATGGGCGCGATCACGATCGCGCTGGCGTTTCTCGTGCAAGCCATCGAAAGCGCCACCGAAGGTCAGCCCGACGCCGTGCACTACGCGGCGTTTGGCGCTACCACCCTGCTGGCCATCGCTGCCGCCGCCTTCATGCGCCGCCTGATGGTGCGCCCAGTGGAAGATGCGGTGAACTTTGCCAACCGGATGGCAGCGGGCGATCTGTCGGCCCGCTTCCAGGGGCAGACCTCCGGCGAACTGGGCGACCTGGCGCGCGCCCTGAACCAGCTCAACGTCAACCTGCAGGCCGTGGTCACCGACGTGCGCCACGAGGTGGAAGGCGTGCAGGTCGCCTCGGGTGAAATCGCCAGCGGCAACCACGACCTCTCGGCCCGCACCGAAGCACAGGCCAGCAGCCTCGAAGAAACCGCCGCCTCGATGGAGCAACTCACCAGCACGGTGGAGCAGAGCGCCAGCTCGGCGCGCGAAGCCGCGCTGCTGGCCTCGCGCGCCACCGAAGTCGCCCGCGAGGGGAACGACGCCATGGGCGCGGTGGTCTCGACCATGGACCAGATCAGCCGCTCGTCCAGCCGCATCGGCGAAATCATCCAGGTGATCGAAGGCATTTCCTTCCAGACCAACATCCTGGCGCTCAACGCCGCGGTCGAAGCCGCGCGCGCCGGCGAACAGGGCCGTGGCTTCGCGGTGGTGGCGGCCGAAGTGCGCAGCCTGGCCCAGCGCACCTCGACCGCGGCCAAAGAGATCAAGCTGTTGATCGACGAATCGGCCAGCCAGGTGTCGCAAGGCGGCCAGCTGGTGCACAACGCCGGCAAGACCATGAGCAACGTGGTCACCGCGGTGCAGCAGGTCAACGGCCTGATCGCCGGCATCACCGGCGCCTCGCAGGAACAGTCCATGGGCCTGTCGCAGATCAACCAGGCGGTGGTGCAGCTCGACAACGTGACGCAGCAGAACTCGGCCATGGTCGAGGAGCTGGCCGCCGCGGCCAGCTCGCTGCAGGGCCAGGCCCAGGTGATGCACGACGCGGTGCAGATTTTCCGTCTGAGCGACCAGCGCAGCCCCGGCCACGGGTGAGCGCCGCCACCGGCGCGCAGCAGCTGCGTGCTAAGGTAGCGCAATGTCCAAAAACATCCGCTACACCCTGCTGTCGCTGCGCGACCTGGCGGTCTCCATCGGCCCGTTTGCGCTGCTCACGCTGGCGCTGCTGGCCCTCACCTACTGGTGGCTCGACCCCAATCCGCCGAAGCGCGTGGTGCTCGCCACCGGCCCGGCACAGAGCGCCTACGACGAGTTCGGCAAACGTTACGCCACAGCCCTCGCGCGCTACGGCATCACCGTCGAACTGCTGCCCTCGGAGGGCTCTTCGGCCAACCTGGAACTGCTGCGCGCCGGCAAAGCCGACATCGGCTTCGTGCAGGGCGGCAGCGCCGACATCGGCTACGACGACGAAGAATCCATCGTCTCGCTGGGCAGCCTGTTCGTCGAACCGCTGTGGCTGTTCTACCGCGAAGACGCCGCGCAACGCCTGAAGAAGTCGCCCACGATCGCCAACCTGAGCGAGTTGCAGGGCGGGCGCGTGAACGTGGGCACGCCCGGCAGCGGGGTGCCCCGGCTGTTCAACACGCTGCTCGACGTCAACCGGATCGACCACGGGGCCATGCGGCTCAGCGAGCTCGAACAGACCCCTGCCACGGTGGCTTTTCTCGACGGCGAACTCGATGCCCTGGTGTTCGCCTCGGCCCCCGAGTCGCTGATGGTGCAGATGCTGCTGCAGTCACCGGGTGTGCGTCTGCTCGACTTTGCGCAGAGCGAGGCCTACTCGCGCCGTTTCGCCTACCTCACGCCGGTGGTCATGCCCCAGGGCGTGGTGGACCTCTCGGCCAACGTGCCGGCGCAGGACGTGCGCCTGGTGGCCTCCACCACCAGCCTGCTGGCCGGTGCCAAGACCCACCCCGCCATCCTGCAGCTGTTTGCCCAGACCGCGACCGACCTGCATGGCGGCGGCGGCTGGTTCAGCCGGGCGCGCGAATACCCGAGCCTGGAGCACAGCGAAGTGCCGCTGTCGCCGGAAGCCGTGCGCGCGATCCGCAACGGCCCGCCCTTCCTGCAACGCTACCTGCCGTTCTGGCTCGCCAACCTGGTCGAGCGCATGTGGCTGGCCATGGGCCTGATCCTGGCGCTGGCCCTGCCGCTCTCGCGCATCGTGCCGCCGCTCTATGCGTTCCGCATCCGCTCGCGCGTGTTCCGCTGGTACGGGCAGTTGCGCACCATCGAACAGCGCAGCCAGGACAACGATGGCCCGCTGCCGCTGTCGGAATTGCTGGAACAGCTCGACGCGCTGGAGGACAAGGTGGAACAGGTGGTGGTGCCGCTGTCCTACACCGATGAGCTCTACGCCCTGCGCAACAACATCGCGCTGGTGCGGCAGAAGCTGCTGCAACGCACCTGAAGCAACCCGCTCAGCCCTTGCCGGAGTTGAATAGCGCCTGGCGCGCAACCGCGTCCAGCGCCTCGTCCACCACGCCGTGATCCGCCACCACGTGCAGACGGCCCAGCTCCTGCAGCCGCTCCAGCCCGCGTTTCGTGAGTGAAATCGAACGCCCGTTGGCGGCTGCGAAGAGGAACATGGTGCCGTGCGGACTGGCCCAGCTCAGCCGGCAACGCAGCGTCTGGCCCTGCTCCATCAGGTCCACCCAGCACCCCACGGTGAGCGATCCGCCGGACGACAGGGCGGGTTCTTCCCGGGTCAGCTCATCGCGCATCGACACCGGCTGGGTGTCCAGGAACGCCGGCTGGGTGTCGATCGCCAGGTCTTCCATGAACCCGGTGTCGCGCGCCTCTTCCGGCTGCATCCACATCTCATGCTCGTCCAGGTCTTGCTGGCTCGGCGGATCGTCCTGCGGCTGTGACCCGCTGCGCTGGGTCTTGTAGGCCGCTTCATGCAGGCCCATCAGGGTCGCGAAAAAACTCTCCGCCTGCGGGCGCGGATAGTCGATCGCGTCCAGCCCTTCGCGCAAGGTGCGCAGCAGGCCAGGAATGACCTTGATCAGCCGCGGCCGGTTGAGGCTGGCCAGGGCGAGCTGGCTGGACCACAGCAGATCGGGCAGCACGCTCATGTAGCGGTGCGCCGCGGCGTCCGCCGGCAAAGCCTCGCCCTGTTCGGCCGAATCCATGCGGGCCTGCGCCACCACCTGCGCCCAGGGCCCGGTCAGGAAGCGCCGCACCACACCGGGCGCACGCGCAAAATCGTTGCGCGCCTGGAACTCGATGGCCACCCGCTCGGCCAGCAGATGGCGCTGCTCCACGCGCACCAGCGTCTTCATCGCCAGACCCCGCTTGGGCGCCTGGCGGCTGGCGATGGCGGCGTCGGCCTCGGTGAAGCGCTGCAACAGCACGGGCATCAACTCCGGCAGGCTCTGCGTCGGCGCCTGCAGGGCCATCACGGTTTCGTGCACGCGCTGCGCGTAGGCCATGAACCCGCGATCCTGCTCGCTGGTGAAGGCCAGACTCTGTGTGGTGATGGCGTCGAGCAGGCGGCGCGCGGGGTTGTGCCGGTCGGCAAAAAACCGCGGATCGGTGCGTGCCAGCTGCAGCAAGGCGGGCTTGAGGCGCTGCACCATGTCGCGCACCGGTTGCAGCAAGCGCTGGTCTTCGGCAATGCGCCGCAGCATCAGCGTGACCACCTCGGCCGCGAGCGTGCGCACCATGGCGTTGCCCGACCCCGACGTGCCCTGGTCGGTGACCGCACCACCGCTCTGCTCCAGGTTGCCCACCAGCAACTGGTGCAGGTGGTCCAGCGTGAGCAGCGCATCGCTGCCGAGCATGGAGGTCGCGGGCACGCTGTCCGATCGCGCCGCCGACGGCGCTGCAGACGCTGCGGGCCGGACCTTGGCGGCGTGCACCACCACGTAACCTGCGGGCTCCACGCCCATGCCGTCGAGCAGCAGGGTCAGTGTTCGGTAGAACTGTTGCAGCTCGTTGCCCAGCGTCACGGCACCGGCGTGCAACCAGCGCGCGCGAACGGCTTCGTCCACATGCAGGCCCGACAGCGCTTTCATGAGCGCACCCACCACCGCCTCGGGCCGCAGCGGGTTGGTTTCGATGCGCACCACGTCGTACCCTTGGGCACGACACAAACGGGCATTGAAGGCGACCAGCTCCTCGTCGGCGGCCATCTTGACGACCTGCTGCACGCGTGCGAGCTCCACGGTCTCCTGCACCTGCTGGTGGTCCATCAGCTCCAGATCGTCAAAGCTCAACGATCGGAGGCTGCGCGCCGGGCCGGCATTCCCCTGGGGCGCTGCAGAGCCCTGCACCACCTCGGCGATCTCGGCAATGAAGCGGCTGGCCAGCAGATCACGGTAGCCGACCAGCGCGGTACGCGCCTGGGAAAACACCTGTTTTTCATTCAGGTTGCCCGCCGACGTTTCGCGCTGGTGCAGCGTCTCCAGCAGCTTGCCCAACCAGCGCGGCACCCAGCCACGCGACAGCACAAGCGCCTCGCTCAGACAGACATCAAAAGGGGAATCAGCACTTGCGCTCATGGCAGTGGGTGGATGTGTCGCCAGAAAAGAAAGTATTCACTTGTCCGGATTATGGGCAGGCCCCTTGCCCCCAAAGCCCGAAGGTAACCAAAAAAACTGCGCAGTTCATGGTTTTGAGAGCAGGGTTTGCCAGCCGGCCGAGCCCAGTTCACGCAGGGTCGCGATGTTGCGCTCCACGATCTTCTCGGCGCCACCCGCGTCGGAAGCCACCGCCCGCTCCACGCTCTCCTCGCGCAACAGATGCAGGGTGGGGTACGGCGCGCGGTTGGTCGCGTTGCTGATGTCGTCCGCTTCGACGCCCTCGAACTGGAACTGCGGGTGAAAGTTCGCCACCTGGATCACACCCTCCAGCTCGTGTTCGGTCACGACGTCGTCCACCACGTTCATGAAATCGTTGAAGACGAAGAAGTCCTGGAACAGCGTGGGGTGCACCAGCAGCGTGGTGTCGACCTCCTCGGCCGGCGTGTTCACCAGCAGGTCCAGCTCGTGGTCCAGCTCGTCGAGGAAAGCGTCAAGGTGCCGCGCATGGCTCACCACGATGCGCACCTGGTTCTTCACATAGACCGAACGCGCAAACGGGCACAGGTTGAGCCCGATCACCGCCTTCTCGATCCAGTGGCGGGTGTCGGCAAGGATGGTGGCGTCGTCGGGCGTGGTCATGGGTCGGTGCGGTGTTGAGCGGTTGGGCTGGCGGGGTGCGCCATGGTAAACGTTGGGGGAGGTCGATTTCGGGCTGGTACAGGGCGTTACACCACCGCCCGAGGCTGGCGGTCAACGCGCAGCGCTCCTCCGCCCGGCAGTGCCCGCGCGCGGTCAGGCACCGGCCCGTCGGCGGTGCCGGCAAAGGGCTGTGGGCGGCTCAGGGTTCATCAATGTAGCCGCGCTCGGCCGCCAGCGCCTGATTCTCGAAAATGGCCATGGCGGTGCGCATGCGCCGAAAGCCGAACTTCTTGTAGAACGGCTCCTTGCCGGGGACGGCATAGAGGATGATCTTCTTGTGGCCGGCAGACAAGGCCAGCAGTTTGGCGACGATTGCTTTGCCCAGGCCGGTGCCTTGGTGGCTGGGCATGACCGCCACGTCGCAGATATAGGAGCAGTCCGTCCCGTCGGCCAGCGCCCTGCCAACGCCCACAAGAACGCCGTTTTCACGAACGAAGCACCGGAACATGCTGTTGGTGAACGCAACCTGCAGGGTTGCGGGCAGCTTGTTCCCGAGCGGGGCGGCACGGTAGAGCGCCGCGAGCTCGCTCCAGTCGAGGTTGTCAATGGAATCGGACCATGCCAGCTTCATGTGTGCCCCTGTGAAATCTTCACGCTCAGAATGAGTCGCACCGTTGCGCAGCGGAAGGTACCCACAGCGACGTTGCTGATGCCGGTTTGAACACCCGTTTGACCGGAAATCGATGCCCCATGGAAAAAGCCCATCGGTGACCGATGGGCTTTTGGTTCTCTGATCTGGCTCCCGCACAAATCGGCGCAACCCGGTCGCTGAACCGCCTTATTTCAGTGCCTTGTAGCGGAAGCGGTGCGGCCGGGCACCCTCTTCGCCCAGGCGCTTCTTCTTGTCGGCTTCGTACTCCTGGTAGTTGCCGTTGAAGAACACCCACTGGCTGTCGCCTTCGGCGGCCAGGATGTGGGTGGCGATGCGGTCGAGGAACCAGCGATCGTGGCTGATGACGAGTGCGCAGCCGGCGAATTCGAGCAGCGCGTCTTCCAGGGCGCGCAGGGTTTCCACGTCCAGGTCGTTCGAGGGCTCGTCCAGCAGCAGCACGTTGCCGCCTTCGGCCAGGGTCTTGGCCAGGTGCAGACGACCGCGTTCACCACCCGAGAGGCTGCCGACGCGTTTCTGCTGGTCACCGCCCGAGAAGTTGAAGCGCCCGCAATACGCGCGGCTGGGCATCTGGAACTTGCCCACGGTGATCATGTCCAGGCCGCCCGAGATGTCTTCCCACACGGTCTTTTCGTTCGCCAGGTCGTCACGGCTCTGGTCCACCACGGCCATCTTCACGGTCTGGCCGATCTTGACTTCGCCGCTGTCGGGCTGCTCCTTGCCCGAGATCAGCTTGAACAGCGTGGACTTGCCCGCGCCGTTGGGGCCGATGATGCCGACGATCGCGCCGGCCGGGATCTGGAAGCTCAGGTTGTCGATCAGCAGGCGGTCGCCGAAGCTCTTGGAAACGTTCTTGAACTCGATCACTTCGTTGCCCAGGCGCTCGGCCACGGGAATGAAGATCTCATTGGTTTCGTTGCGCTTCTGGTAGTCGACGTCGCTCAGCTCTTCAAAGCGCGCCAGACGCGCCTTGCTCTTGGCCTGGCGGCCCTTGGGGTTCTGGCGCACCCACTCCAGTTCCTTCTTCATGGCCTTGGTGCGCGCGTCCTCGGTGCGCTGCTCCTGCTCCAGACGGGCTTCTTTCTGCTCCAGCCAGGTGGAGTAGTTGCCCTTGTAGGGAATGCCGTGGCCGCGGTCGAGTTCGAGAATCCACTCGGCCGCGTTGTCCAGGAAGTAACGATCGTGGGTGATGGCCACCACGGTGCCCGGGAAGCGCTTGAGGAACTGCTCCAGCCACTCGACCGACTCGGCGTCCAGGTGGTTGGTGGGTTCGTCGAGCAGCAGCATGTCGGGCTTGGACAGCAGCATGCAGCACAGGGCCACGCGGCGTTTTTCACCGCCGGAGAGCAGGCCGATCTTGGCTTCCCAGGGCGGCAGGCGCAGCGCGTCGGCGGCGATTTCGAGCTGGTGTTCGCTGTCGGTGCCTGCCGTGGAGATGATGGCTTCGAGCTGGGCCTGTTCGGCCGCCAGGGCGTCGAAGTCGGCATCCTCTTCGGCGTAGGCCGCGTACACCTCCTCCAGGCGCTTCTGCGCAGCGCGCACGCCACTCATGCTGGCCTCGACCGCTTCGCGCACGTTCTGCTCGGGGTCGAGCTTGGGTTCCTGGGGCAGGTAGCCGATGCGGATGCCCGGCATCGGGATGGCTTCGCCCTCGATTTCCTTGTCGATGCCGGCCATGATCTTCAGCAGCGTCGATTTGCCCGAGCCGTTGGTGCCGAGCACGCCGATCTTGGCGCCGGGGAAGAAGGACAGCGAGATGTCCTTGAGAATCTGGCGCTTGGGCGGCACGATTTTGCCGACCTTGTTCATGGAAAAGACGTATTGAGCCATTGCTGTCCTGTCGCTGGAGACGGTCTGAGAAAAGTCTTCGATTATCGCCGGCCCGTCAACTTTCATCCAGATCGTCGGGCAGGGGCCTGTTGACCAATTCCTGCAGCGATGCGGGCAGGACACCCGCACCCAGCCATTCGGGCAGGCGTTCGGGCAAATCCCAGCGGGCCTGCCTGAGCACCATCACCAGCCCCTGAAACCACAGGTGCGTGCCTTTGCGGCTCATGCGCAGGAGCATCGGGCCCGTTTCGGTGTCAAACGTCATCACGACCGACTGGCTGTTTGTGCGCGTGGTGATCCGGGTGCAGAGGCGCTCCTGGGCACCGCTCTGCTCACCGGGCAACACACGACCCGAGCGGATCTGCGCCGGGCGCTGGCCGGGCGCGACTTCGTTTAGAGACAGATCGTGCTCGATGGCAGCCCGGGTTGCCGCCGTCGCCCCACCCTGCTCGCCCGGCGTGGCCGCCTCGAAGGCCTTGAGCAACGGCCCCAGGATGTTGGCGACCATGCGCCGCGTGAGCCAGACCATGGCGTCCTGTTCGTGCACACGCATCCAGATGCGGTCCTGGGTGGCACTGTAGCCAAAGGTGGTGGTGGTCAATGAGCGATGTCCGGTCAAGGGCTGTTGGGGATGCGGCGGACAGGCGGATCCGGCTTCAGGCCAGGTCGTCCGGATCGTGGGCGTTGCGCAGGGCCTGCTGGGCCACGGCATCCAGCGCACCCTCGACCACCCCGCCCCGCGAGACGATCCTCAGCGCATCGGTCCCGAGCAGCCGGTCCAGCGTGCGGCGGGTCATGGAATGCGCCAGGCCGCTGGCGGAGATGAACATGAACAGGCTGCCGCGCGGGCTGGTCCAGGTGAGCTGGGCCCGCACCCACTGGCCCTGGGTCAACAGGTCGACCCAGGCGCCGGTCGACAAACCGGACTCGGCCGACTGCGCTGTGTCCGGCTCTTCGGGTTGCGGTGTACCCGCCACAAAACCGGCTTCGGCCGCCTCGCTGTCCGCCATCCAGAACGATTCCGCCGCATCGGCCGGAGCGCTGTCAGCGGTGGGCGCCGGGGTGGGGTGCGCGGTCAACACGGGCAGGACCGGGCTTTCAAAGGCCTGTTCGTGCAGGGCGACCAGGGCATCAAAAAACTGCCCCATGCGCTCGTCCGGGTACTCGATGCGCTGCAGGCCCTGCCGCAATTGCCCGAGCAGCCGGGGCACCAGCTTCAGCAGGCGCTCGGCGTCCCGGCGGATCAGCGCCGGCTGCGCACTCCAGATCAGATCGTCGGCCACGCCGTCCATGGCGGCCGCCTCATCGCCCTGGGCAGGGGATACCAGCTGCGATTCGGCCAAGGCCTGGGCCCAGGGGCCAGACAGAAAACGCTGCACGAACTCCGGCACCTCTTTGCCCTGCATGCGGTGCTGGAAGTCGGTGGACAGGCGCTCGGCCAGCATCTGTCGCTGCTCGGCATGCAGCAGGGCCCGGGTCGCCTCCTCGCGCAGCTGGTTCTTGCGCATGTCGTCTTCTTCCCAGCGCCGGCGCAGGCGCTTGAGCAGTCGCGCAAAAACTTCTTCGGAGGCCTGGACCCGGTTGATGGACCGGACCGCCGCCGTGATGGAACGCAGCAGGTCGGAGAAGCCTTCTTCGTTCGGGCTCAGGTACCCCAGGCTGCGCTGCGTGATGCTCTCCAGCAAGAGCCGGGCGGGGTGCTGCCGCTCGCTGAAGAAGCGCGGGTCGGCGAGGGCGAGCTGGATCAGTGCCGGTTCGAGCAGCCCGATCTGCTGGCGGATGACGGGCAGGAGGCGCTCGTCCCGGGTGAGGTTCTCCAGCATGAGGCGCACCACCTCCTGCCCCAGCAGGCGACCCAGGTTGTGCCCGGACACGACCGGCAGCTCGGCCACCGGTGGCTGCGCCGCGGGCGCGCTGACCCGCTGGCGCAGGCGCTGTATCAGCGGCTCGATCAGGTCCATGTCTTCCAGCGCGTTCATGGACAGCGGCATCGTGTGGATGAAACCCTCGCCCGCGTCCTGCGAGCTGAAATCGCCGGCCAGCAGCTGCCTCAGGTGTCCCAGGGTGAGCAGCGTTCGGCCGACCGCGTTGCGGGGGGTCTTGTCCTGCAGCAGCGTTTGGGGACTCTCCAGCGGCTCGACGCCGTGCGCGTGCAGCCACTGGATCAGCTCGCGGTACACCTGCCGCAGGCTCTCGCCCAGGATGCCGGCCACGGGGACGAACAGGGCGCTGCGCTGCGCCGGATCGGGCACATGCACCAGCAGGACCGCCCGCAAGGCGCGCGCGTAGGCGGCCGGCCGCAAGGGGTTGAGATCGGGCTGCACCGTGAGCCAGCCCATGAGACTGCTCATCAAGGCATTCAGCCTCGGCAGCAGGCCCGCCGTGGCCCGCGAGAGCTCCTGCTCGACCATCGCGAACTCGATGCTGGCGTCGATGTGCCGGTCGTCCAGCTGGCGCAGGTCGTCAAACCGGACGGTCAACTGGCTTTCGTTTTCGTGCCCGCCACCCTCGAAAAACTGGCGGCGCAGCTCGCGGTCCCAGGTCGCCTTGAGGGCGTCCGAATGGAGCACCAGTTGCTCCACCTGATCCGGGTCGATGGCGGCCAGCTCCTGCGGCAGGTTCGTCAGCCGCCCGGGGTCGGTCACCAGGGACAGGTGCACCAGTACCTCGTCGATCATCGAGTCGGAAACCGACAGGGCCGCCTCCAGGCCATGCTGGAGGGAGGGCCGCAACTTGCCGGTGTCGTTGGCCACACCGGAGCGGATCAGCTTTTGGGTGTTCATTCGCTTTCAGGGTCCATGAATCGACTCGCCCGGATGGGGGATTCACCGGGCGCTTGCGCACGGCGTGGGCCAGCGCGCCATTATGAAATCGGCCGTCGCCGGGTGCGGCGACGGCCCTTCCCAGCGCCCATTCTGCAAGACATGCGACAATACGCGGGTTGCGCTGCATCAGTGACTCGCAACACCAGCAGCCTGCTGGAGGTTCAGCGTCTCGCCCTGTCGAGCCCGCCGGCCCACCTTGTTGACCCTGTCTGCCTTCAACTGAACGGACGCTTAGGCGCCCGACCAGGCAGATGTCCCCAGCGCCCTGGATGGGCGCCTCACCTTAATGAACTTCGAAGAACTGAACCTGGCCCCGGCCATTGTCCAAGCTGTGCGCGAGCACGGTTACGAAACCCCCACCCCCATCCAGGCCGAGGCGATCCCCGCCGTGCTGGCCGGGCGCGATCTGCTCGGTGGTGCCCAGACCGGCACCGGCAAGACCGCCGCCTTCACCCTGCCCATGCTGCACCGGCTGAGCATCGGCGAGCGCGCCAAGAGCAAATTCGGCGGCATCGCGATCCGTGCCCTGGTGCTCACGCCCACCCGCGAACTCGCGGCCCAGGTCGAAGAATCGGTGCGCACCTACGGCAAACACCTCTCGCTGACCTCCACCGTGATCTTCGGCGGCGTCGGCATGAACCCCCAGATCAACGCCATGAAGCGTGGCGTGGACATCCTGGTGGCCACGCCCGGTCGCCTGCTCGACCTGCAGCAGCAGGGCTTTCTGGACCTCTCCGGCGTGCAGATGCTGGTGCTGGACGAAGCCGACCGCATGCTCGACATGGGCTTCATCCACGACGTGAAGAAAATCCTGGCCCTGGTGCCGAAAGAAAAGCAGAGCCTGCTGTTCTCGGCCACCTTCAGCGACGAGATCCGCGACCTGGCCAACAACCTGCTCAAGGACCCACTGAGCATCCAGGTGACCCCGCGCAACACCACGGTGCAGCGCATCACCCAGGTGATCCACCCCGTGGGTCGCGGCAAGAAAAAGCAGTTGCTGGTGCACATCATCAACCAGCACAACTGGAGCCAGGTGCTGGTATTCACGCGCACCAAGTTCGGCGCCAACAACGTGGCCGAGTTCCTGACGAAAAACGGCATCCAGGCGATGGCGCTGCACGGCAACAAGAGCCAGGGTGCCCGCACCCAGGCGCTGGCCGGCTTCAAGAGCGGCGACATCCGCGCCCTGGTGGCGACCGACATCGCAGCGCGCGGCATCGACATCGACGAGCTGCCGCACGTGGTGAACTACGAAATCCCGAACGTCAGCGAAGACTATGTGCACCGCATCGGCCGCACCGGCCGCGCGGGCAAGAGCGGTGAAGCCGTCAACCTCGTGAGCCTCGATGAAGAAGGCTTCATGATGGACATCGAGCGCTTCACCAAGCAGCAGATCCCGGTGCAGATCTTCCAGGAGTTCATGCCCGAGCCGGGTGAGAAGGCGGAGCCCATCGCCATGGGCCGCCAGACCATCTGGGGCGGCGCCGGCAAGCCGCCGAGCCGCGACGTGATGGCCGCTGCCGCCAAGGCCGCGCGCACCGAGATGCTGCAGCGCGTGCGTGAGAAAAAAGCCGATGCACCGCAAGGCGCCCGCGGCAACGGTGGTGGCCAGCGCCAGCGTCCGGCGGCGCAAGGTGACGGTCAGCCGCGTGGCGAAGGCGCCCGCGACGGTCAACGCGCCGACGGCCGCCGCAATGCCGGCCCAGGCCGCAATGGCCCGGCCAACGGTCCCCGCAACGGCCCGCCGCGCAGCGGTGGCAACGCACCGCGCAATGCCGAGCGCGCCGACCGTGGACCTCGTGAAGACCGGGGCCCGCGCGAAGACCGTGGTGACGGCAGCGAGCGCCAGCCCGGCCCGAACGCGCACCTGGGCAGCCTGCGCATCCGCGAGCCGCGTGCCCGCGCCGCGGCACCGGGTGGACAGCCCGATCCGCTGCGCACCAGCATCGACTCGATCGGTGGACGTGGTCGCGGCAACGGTGGCGGTGGTGGCAATGGCAACCGCGGTGGCCGCGGCGGCCCGGGTCGTGGCGATGGTCCGCGTGGTGGTGGCCCGGCCGATCCGCTGCGCACCAGCTTCGGTCGCATCCGCTGATCTGAACATCGGCTCCCTGCCCTGAACCTCGTGTTCAGGGCCCCATCACAGCGGACTTCGGTCCGCTGTTTTGTTTGTGAGCCTCGTGCCTTTCAGGCAGTCAGCGCAGGTGTGGCTTCGCCACCGCCGTAGCCGACGCCCGCGTGCAGATCGCCCCCCGCGCTCACCGCGACCGCGCAGTACTTGAACTCCGGGATCTTGCCGAACGGGTCCAGCGCAGGGTTGGTCAGCAGGTTGGCGGCCGCTTCGGCGTAGGCAAAGGGGATGAACACCGTGCCGGGCGGCATGCCGTCGTCGCGGCGCGCGTGCAGCGCCACCGTGCCACGGCGCGAACGCACCGTCACCACGCCGCCGGCCGGCACACCCAGGCGCGCCAGCTCGCTGCCGTTCAGGCTCACGGTGGGGTGGGGCTCCACGGCGTCCAGCACCTGGCTGCGGCGCGTCATGCTGCCGGTGTGCCAGTGTTCGAGCTGGCGGCCGGTGATGAGCACGAAGGGATAGTCGGTGTCCGGCAGTTCAGCGGCGGGCTTGAAGCCGGCCGGTACCAGTTGCACGCGGCCGTCGGCCGTGGCGAAGTGTTCGGTGAAAACGATGGGCTGGCCCGGGTCTTCCGCGCTCAGGCAAGGGTAGGTCACGCTGTCTTCGCGCTCCAGGCGCTCCCAGCTCACACCCGCGATCACGCCGTGCATGGCCTGGCGCATTTCTTCGTAGACCGCGGCCACACCGGACTCTTCGCCTGCGTAGTTCCACGCGAGCCCGAGGCGTTTTGCGAGTTCCTGGATGATCCACAAGTCGGGTTTGGCCTCCCCCGGCAAATCCAGAGCGCGCCGGCCCATCTGCACCATGCGGTCGGTGTTGGTCACCGTGCCGGTCTTTTCGGGCCAGGCGCTGGCGGGCAGCACCACGTCCGCCAGCCAGGCGGTTTCGGTCATGAACAAGTCCTGCACCACCAGGTGCTGCAAGCTGGCCAGCCCTTCGCGTGCGTGGTTCAAATCCGGGTCGCTCATGGCGGGGTTCTCGCCCATCACGTACATGCCCCAGATCTTCTGCGGATCGCTGGCGGGGGCTTTGGCCTTGTGCAGGATTTCGACCACGGTCAGGCCGGGCTGGTCGTCCAGCTCGGTGTTCCAGAACGCTTCGAACCAGTCGTGCACCTCGGGTGTGTTCACGCGCTGGTAGTTGGGGTACATCATCGGAATCAGGCCCGCGTCGCTCGCGCCCTGCACGTTGTTCTGGCCACGCAGCGGATGCAGACCGGTGCCGGGCCGGCCGATCTGGCCGGTGATGCTGGCCAGTGCGATCAGGCAGCGCACGTTGTCGGTGCCATGCGTGTGCTGGCTCACGCCCATGCCCCAGAGGATCATCGACGCCGGGCTGGTGGCGTAGGCCCGCGCCACCTCGCGGATGGTCTCGGGCGTGATGCCGCAGATCGGCGACATGGCTTCCGGCGTGGTGAGCTGCACCTGCGCACGGAGGGCCTCGAAGTTGTCCACGCGGCGGGCGATGAAGTCGGCGTCGGTCAGGCCTTCTTCAATCACCACGTGCAGCATGGCGTTGAGCAGGGCCACGTCGGTGTCGGCCTTGAACTGCAGGCTGCGCCAGGCGTGGCGGTGCAGGTCGGTGCGGCGCGGGTCGGCCAGCACGATCTGCGTGCCGCGCGCGGCGGCGTTCTTCATCCAGGTGGCGGCCACCGGGTGGTTGCTGGTGGGGTTGGAGCCGATCACCAGCACGAACGCGGCGTGTTCCACATCGTTCACGGGGTTGCTCACCGCGCCCGAGCCCACACCTTCGAGCAGCGCGGCCACGCTGGACGCGTGGCACAGGCGCGTGCAGTGGTCCACGTTGTTGCTGCCAAAACCGGTGCGCACCAGCTTCTGGAACAGGTAAGCCTCTTCGTTGCTGCCCTTGGCCGAGCCAAAGCCCGCCAGCGCCTTTTTGCCGTGCGTGTCGCGCAGGTGCTTCAGGCCACCAGCCGCCGCCTCCAGCGCTTCGTCCCAGGTGGCTTCACGGAACACGGCGCGCCAGTCACCGGGCCGGGCCGTGGAGTTCGGATCCTTGGGCACACCGGCCTTGCGGATCAGCGGCTTCGTCAGGCGCTGCGCGTGGTGCGCGTAGTCAAAACCGAAACGACCCTTGACGCACAGGCGCCCCTGATTCGCCGGGCCGTCTCGGCCTTCCACGGCCACAATTTTGTTGTCCTTGACCTTGTAGATCAGCAGGCAGCCGACGCCGCAATACGGGCACACCGAATCCACGCTCTTGTCCACGCGCTGGTCGCCGACCAGCGTCTTCGGCATGAGCGCGCCGGTGGGGCAGGCCTGCACACATTCACCACAGGCCACGCAACTGCTCTCGCCCATGGCGTCACCGAGATCAAACACGATCTGCGCATGACCACCGCGGTAGGCCACGCCGATCACGTCGTTCATCTGCGTTTCGCGGCAGGCGCGCACGCAGCGCGTGCACTGGATGCAGGCGTCCAGGTTCACCGCCATGGCCGGGTGACTCAGGTCGGGCGCCGGCGCGGGCGCGCGCAGCGCTTTCAGTTCGGGGCGCGCCGTCACGCCCAGGGCGTTCGCCCAGTGGCTGAGTTCGCCGTGAGGCTGCTCGCCTTGCTCGTCGGCCCACTTGTGGCCCGCGTCGGGCCGGTCGGCCAGCAGCAACTCCAGCACCAGCTTCTGGCTCTTCAGGGCGCGCTCGCTCTTGGCCTTCACCTCCATGCCGTGCGTGACCGTGCGGCAGCACGACGGCGCGAGCGTGCGCTCGCCCGCCACCTCGACCACGCAGGCACGGCAGTTGCCGTCGGCGCGCAGCCCGTCGGAAAAACACAGGTGCGGGATGTCCACGCCGTGGCGCTGCGCGGCCTTGAGCACGGTCTCGCCCGCCTGGGCCTGCAGTTCGACGCCGTCGAGCTTGAAGGAAATGGTGGAAGTTCTCATGTCGAAGCCTTTGCGCCAGCTGCCTGCACTTCGTGCGGAAAGTATTTCAAAACACAACGCATCGGGTTGGGCGCGGCCTGGCCCAGGCCGCAGATCGACGCATCGGTCATCACCACGGCCAGGTCTTCCAGCGTGAGCGCATCCCAGTCGCCCGGCTGCGCCATCAAGGCCGCGGCTTTTTCGGTTCCGACGCGGCAGGGCGTGCACTGGCCACAGCTCTCGTGCGCAAAGAAACGCATGGCGTTGAGTGCGGCGTCGCGCGCGCTGTCGGCCTCGCTGAGCACCACCACCGCCGCCGAGCCGATGAAGCTGCCGTGGGGTTGCAGGGTGTCAAAGTCCAGCGGCTCGTCCGCCAAAGAAGCCGGCAGGATGCCGCCCGACGCACCACCAGGCAGGTAGGCGTAGAGCGTGTGCCCCTCGACCATGCCGCCGCAGTATTCGTCCACCAGTTCGCGCAGCGTGATGCCCGCCGGCGCGAGCTTGACGCCGGGTTGTCGCACGCGACCGCTCACGCTGAACGAGCGCAGGCCCGTGCGACCGTTGCGCCCAAAACCGCTGAACCAGGCCGGGCCGCGCTGCACGATGTCGCGCACCCAGTAGAGCGTTTCAAAGTTGTGTTCCAGCGTGGGCCGGCCGAACAGGCCGACCTGCGCGATGTAGGGCGGCCGCAGGCGCGGTTCGCCGCGTTTGCCCTCGATGCTCTCGATCATGGCGGATTCTTCGCCGCAGATG
This sequence comes from Hydrogenophaga aromaticivorans, assembly GCF_013387465.1. Lineage (GTDB taxonomy): Bacteria > Pseudomonadota > Gammaproteobacteria > Burkholderiales > Burkholderiaceae_C > Hydrogenophaga > Hydrogenophaga aromaticivorans. The sequence goes on from NZ_VYGV01000024.1 coordinate 38,259, forward strand.
TAGGCGCCCGCGCCGCGCCGCAGCTCGATGTGCGGCAGCGGAAACGGCGGCTCGGCCTGCAGCCGCTCCAGCTCGGCGGCGAGGATGGCGCGCGCGCCGTGGTACTCATCGCGCAGGTAGATGTAGACGGCCTCAATGCCCACCACCTGCGCCGCCACCAGCAGACCTTCCAGAAAACGGTGCGGATCACGCTCCAGGTAGGTGCGGTCCTTGAAGGTGCCGGGTTCGCCTTCGTCGATGTTGACCGCCATCAGGCGCGGTGCGGGTTGCTCGCGCACGATGCGCCACTTGCGCCCGGCCGGGAAACCGGCGCCGCCCAGTCCACGCAGGCCCGAGTCTTCCATGGCTTTGAGCACCGTTTCGGTGGTGCACGCGTCGGTCTGCACCGCCGTCGCCAGCGCGTAGCCGCCTTGCGCGCGGTAGGCGGCGTAACCCACGTACGCGGGCGCCACGTCCTGCAAGCCCGCCGTGATCACACAGGGTGCCACCGCCGCCGGGTCGAAGGCGCCGTCGTCGCGCGCAGCGGGGTGCGTTGTCACCCCAGACGCAAACGCGTTCTGCACAGAGGCCACATCGGCCAGCAATACGGGCGACTGCCCCACCACCGCCACCGGCGCCTGCTCGCAGCGGCCCACGCAGGGCGCGGGGATCACGCGCACATCTGGACCCAGGATCGCGGGCAATTTCGCCAGCAGGGCCTGCGCACCGGCCATGGCGCAACTCAGCCCGTCGCACACGCGCACGGTGAGCGCGGCCGGCGTGTCACCCTCGCGCAGCACCTCGAAGTGGTGGTAGAAGCTCGCGACCTCGAACACCTCGGCCATGGACAGGCGCATTTCGGCCGCCAGCGCCACCAGGTGGCGCTCCCACAGGCCGCGGTGCGCATCGTTGAGCGCGTGCAGGTGTTCGATCAGCCGATCGCGCCGGTGCGGACCGGTGCCGATCAGGGCGCGCACCTCGGCGCGCGATGCGTCATCGGGCTGCCGGCCCTTGAGCTGGCCGCGGCGCCGCAGCTGGGCACGCAGGGCATCGGGTGTGGCCACGGGGACCGCGGTGGGGGTTGGCAATGGGCTGGAGGCAATCATGGGCTGGTGGTGGTTCGCGCCGGGCGCTCGGGTCGCGTGGACAATGGTCGCTTGCGCGGCGGCACTTGGCAATATGAGTCGGGTCGCCACAGCCATATGAGCCGCGCCGCATAAAGTTGCCCACGATGAAAAAAATCACCATCAAACCGGTCTGGACCATCCAGGGCGCCGACAACGTGGCCCTGTCGCCGCGGCTGATCGAGCTGCTGAGCGCGGTGCACCAGGAAGGCAGCCTGCTCGCCGCCTGCCAGCGCCTGGGTCTGTCGTACCGCCACGGCTGGGACCTGGTGCGCGCGGGCGAAGCCCACTTCAACACCACGCTGCTGCACATGGAACGCGGCAAGGGTTCCACCCTGTCGCCGCTGGCCGAAAAACTGGTGTGGGCCGATCACCGCATCCTGGCGCGCCTGCAGCCCATCCTCGACTCCATCGCTTCGGAGCTGGCCACGGAGATTGCCCGCGTGTCGCCCACCGGCGGGCAGGCCTTCCGCATCCACGCCAGCTACGGCTTCTCCATCGAAAAACTGGTGGAGTCGCTGATGGCCGAGGGCGTTCCGATCGAGCGCCGTTACGCCACCAGCACCGCCGCCGCCGCGGCCCTGCGCGACGGCGCCTGCGACGCCTGCGGCATCCACATCCCCATCGGTTCGCAGCAGCCGCGAGCGCTGGCGCACTACGCGCAGTGGCTCGACGGCGAAGACCTGCGGGTGATCGACATCGCCACGCGGCGCCAGGGCCTGATGGTCGCGCCGGGCAACCCGCGCAAGATCTACGACCTGCAGGACCTGACCCGCGCCGACGTGAAGTTCATCAACCGGCCGGCGGACTCGGGCACGCGGTTCCTGCTCGAAGGCCTGCTGCGCGAAAAAGGACTGACCGACCGACCCATCCAGGGCTTCGAGCAGAGCGAAGCCACGCACGCCTCGGTGGCCGCCTACGTGGCCAGCGGTCTGGCCGATGCCGGCTTCGGGCTGGAGCGGCCCGCGCGCTATTTCCAGCTCGACTTCATCCCCATGGTCAACGAGCGCTACGTGCTGGTCTGCCGCGCGGCCACCCTGGACAACCCCGCCATGCAGGCGGTGAAACGCACGCTGGCCGACCCCGACTTCAAGCGCACGGTCGACGCACTGCCCGGCTACGACGCGGCGCACTCGGGGCGGATCACGCCCTGGCGCGAGGCCTTCGCCAGCGCCTGAGCACAGGCACCCCTCCGCTGGTTACAGTGCAACCATGCAAGTCCCTGTCCCGCCCAACACTCCGCGTTTTGCCACCTTGATGGTGGCCACCGCCAACGTGCTCAACCTGGCACAACCCGGGCGGCATTTCTACGACGGCCAGGACCCCTACAGCCAGCACGAGTTCGACCGCAAGGTGGCTTGGCTCGGCGAGCGCTTCAAGGCGCTCAACGCCGACGTGCTTGCGGTGCAGGAAGTGTGGGACGAGCTCGCGCTGCGCGCGGCCGTGGCGCGCAGTGGCTTGCAATACGGCTTCGTGGGCGTACCCGGTGCGGAAAACGGCCCCGGGCAACAGGGCGCGCTTGGCACGCCGCGCGTGGGCATCGTGACACGGCTCAAGGTCGAGTCGGTCACATCGCTGACCGACTTTCCCGCCGCTGCGGTGGTGGACGTGCCGGGCCTCGGACAGCACACCCGCTTCGAGCGCCCACCGCTGCTGGCCATCCTGCGCTTGAAGCACGGCCAGGAAGTGGCCGTGATCACGGCGCACCTGAAGTCCAAGCGACCCAAGTACCTGCAGGACGCCGAGGGCCACCCGCTGGAAGACCCGGACGACCCGGCGGTGCAGGCCTTGGGCTCGCTGCGCTCGCTGATCATGCGCGCCGGCGAGGCGCTGGCGCTGCGGCTGAAAGTGGTGGAACTGCTGCACCGCACGCGCCTGCCGCTGATCGTCATGGGCGACCTGAACGACGGGCCGCACAGCGTCACCACCCAGCTGATCGCCGCCACCTCGCAGGTGGCCTACGACAAGGGTGCGCGCGACAACGCGCTCTTCAGCGCCTGGGACGTGATGGGCGAGGCCGCGCTGCGCCGCGACGTGGCCTTTTCCCACATCCACCAAGGCTACCCCGAGGTGCTGGACCAGGTGCTCGTGAGCGAGGAGTTCGTGGCCACCAGCCGCTCATCGATCGGTGATGTGCGGCGCGTCGAGGTGTTCAACGACCACCTGTTCGAAGGCCGCGACCGCAGCCGCAGCGACCACGGTTTTGTGCGCGCGCTGCTGCGACTGCGACTGCCGGAACCGGCACAGCAAGCGGTGGGGGAGCGCATCGGTTCTGGTGTAATTGAGCGCTGGCCAAGTACCACTGACCCCCATGAAACTGCTGCTCGCTGAAGACGATGCCATGCTGGGCGACAGCATGGAAAAAGGCCTGAATCTGGCCGGGTTCACCCTGGACCGGGTGCGCGACGGCCAGCATGTCCTGAATGCACTGGAAAGCCACACCTACGATGTGATCCTGCTCGACATCGGGCTGCCCAAGATCGACGGTCTGGAGCTGCTGCGCCGCATGCGCCAGCAAGGTGTCGGTACCCCGGTGATGTTCGTGACCGCCCGGGACGCCGTTCACGATCGTGTGGCCGGATTGAACCTGGGTGCCGACGACTACCTGAGCAAGCCCTTTGATCTCGATGAACTGACCGCTCGCATCCATGCGCTCGCCCGCCGGCAGATGGGTCAAAGCCAGCCGCAGCTCCAGCTGGGCCGACTGCAACTGAACCCGATCGAGCGACTGGCACGGCTCGGCGAGACCGCCCTGGCGCTGTCGCCGCGCGAGTTCGACCTGTTGGAAATACTGATGCGCCAACCCGGTGCCGTGCTGTCGCTGGACCTGCTCGAAAAGCAGCTCTACACCTGGGGCAACGAAGTCACCAGCAACGCCGTCGAGGTGCATCTGCACAACCTGCGCAAGAAGCTGGGCGAGCCCTGGATCGTGAACGTGCGGGGCGTGGGCTACAAGCTGGTGCAACTCGCTTGAGATCCATCCGGTCACGCCTTCTGCTCTGGCAGATCTCGGCCCTGCTGTTGACGGCGGTGGTGGTCAGCGTTCTGATTTTTCGGCTCGCCTGGGTGGGGTTCAACGATGTGCGGGACCAGGGACTCGAACAGATCGCACAGACCGTGCTGCGACACGATCCTTCGCTGGAGGCCAGCAGCCACCTGGTTCCCTCCCATGCCCAGCAGGATCTGTCCATTCTGGAAAAAAGGTGGTTTGCCGACGACGAATACCTTGACCAGTTCGTCAGCCAGATATGGAGCAACCAGGGCGGGTTGCTCTATTCGTCGTTACCGGAGGTGGGGCCGCCCATGCAGGCGCAGGGGCACCACATCGTCACCTGGCGCGGTCAGAGCTGGCGCCTGTACACCCTGCCGCATGCGGAGCGCGTGGTTCAGGTGGCGGTGACCACCCATATCCGGCGGCAGCACTTCTACGTGCTGATCACCTGGCTCCTGATTCCGCTGGGCGTGCTGGTGCTGGTGCTGGGCCTGCTGATCCATCAGGCGGTGCTGCGCTCGCTGCGCCCGCTCGAAAGCATGCGCCGCGAATTGGGCCAACGTGATGTGGCCGGCTTGCGGCCGTTGTCCACCAGCGAACTGCCCAGGGAACTCGTTCCCCTGGCCGAGACCCTCAATCAACTGCTCACCCGCCTCGACACCCTGCTGGTCAACCAGCGGCGCTTTCTCGCCGATGCCGCGCACGAGCTCAACACACCCCTGGCCGCCGTCAAGCTGCAGGCCCAGCTGGTGCGGCGCGCGCCCGAGACCGACCGGCTCATCGCGCTGGATGAACTGGATCGCGGCATTGCGCGCACCGGTCACCTGGTGTCGCAGTTACTGCTGCTCGCACGGCTGGAACCCGATGCGCGCCAAACCGAACGCTCGCTGGTGCAACTGGATGAACTGGTGCGCGGGGCCGTGGTGTCATTTGCGGCGCGTGCCGCCGAGCAGCACATCGACCTGGGCCTGATCTCTGCCGATCCGGCCCGTGTGTGGGGCGATGAGCAGGCACTGTGCGCCCTGCTCGACAACCTGGTGGACAACGCCTTGCGCTACGCGGGGGAAGGTGCCCGCGTGGACCTGGCCTTGCGCGTGGTCGACAACCAGGCCGTGGTCGAGGTGATGGACAACGGGCCCGGCATTGCACCGGCGGACCGTGAAAGGGTCCAGGAACGCTTCGTCCGGCTGGATCAGGGACAGTCCACCGGCAGCGGGCTCGGTCTGGCCATCGTGCGAAGCATTGTTGAACGGCACAAGGCCCGGCTGGAACTGGGCACAGCGCCGACCGGGGGGTTGCTGGTGCGCATTCGCCTGGCGTTGGCCAAGGACACCACCAAGCCCAACTGAACGCCGCACAGGGCGGCGTGGGACTGGCCGCGCTCAGCCGCGTTTCTGGATCGTCCCGCTGAAGAAGCGCTCACGCATGCGCCTGGCGGTGCGCCACAGAATGGGGGGAGCAAAGTCCTGACCCATACGCCAAAAGACGCCTTTGAATTCCTCGGTGGGACGTGCCTTGAAAATGGTGGTGTGGATACCGTCGGCTTCACCCTTGGGCCGACCATTGGTGTAGAAATAGAGCGCCAACGATTTGCGCGTCATGTCTTCGGGGCAATTCAGGGGATCGGGGTGCCCGTGAAAGGATTCGCTGGTGGTGGAAAAGATGGCCAACCGGTTGAAAACCGGCAGGATCTTGTCACCGCAGAACGACGTGTCCTTGTTCCACAACTCCAGATTGCCGCCGTATTCCTCTTTCCAGTCCTTGTTCAAATACAGCAGGATGTTGACGCGCCGGTCCAGAAAGGTGGCGTCGTGGTGATTGAAGTCGGCGTGGAGTTTGAGCAGACCACCGCGGCGGATCTGGTGCAAACCACCACCACGCAATGCCGGATCGGGAATCAGGTTCGGAATGCCCGTGACCTTTTCCAGAAACCGCAGGAAGGGCAGTGAATGCAGCTGGTAGAACAAGTTGCGGGTCACCGGTCCGAACTTCGACTCATCGGCGCAAACCAGCTTGATTTCGGTCTGGCGGTTGTAGTTGTGCCAGTCAATATCACCCGGCTGGGGAAACTCCTTCAGCACGGCGTCTGCCACGTCTTCGGGCAAAAAATTGTCGAATGCGATATGGGGAAAAGGAGACCCCTGTTTGTATTTGACCGCGCCCTCTGTCGCCAGGGCGGCGTATTTCGGGTCATCAAAAATGAACCGATTGGTCAGTCCTTTGGCCGGCATTGTGTGCTCCTCGACACCTGTTCGTGAATACTTCGTGCCGCGAGCCATCACACGATCTGCATCCATCACACCTCCACGTGAATGGAACGCATGTGCCCCCTCGCAGCCAGCCTGAAAATGTAAAGAATCGCCACTTAAGAATCACTTAAGACAACGCGGCAACTGGGGGGGTTGCACACTGGCTGCTTCGGGACACCCCGGGGGAAACGGCGATCGCAACACGCCGCGAGGGGAAGCGGTTGCCTCAAACCAACCGCAGCATCGCCACCGGCGGCAGGTCGTTCGACACCGCCGTCCAATGTTCACCCGCGTCTGCGCTGATCCACAGGCCGCCCGTGGTCGAGGCCATGGCCAGGGTCTGACCGTCAGCGCTCACGTCCAACCCGTGGCGGTAGACCAGGTGGTAGGCGTGGCTCTGAGGCAGGCCGCTGGAGAAAGTCTGGAAGCGGGCACCGCCGTCGTCAGTGCGGTTCACCACCATGCGCCCGTCCACCGGGATGCGGCAGGCATCGGCCTGCGCCGGCACGAACCAGGCGCGCTGCGGGTTGTGCGGGTCGCAGGCCACGGCGAAGCCAAAGCCCGAAGGCGCCGGTGCGGTGATGCCGATCCACCGCTGGCCACCGTCGTCCGAACGGTAGATGCCGCAGTGGTGCTGCAGCCACAACACATCGGGGTTGGCCGCGCACTGCACCATGCAATGCGGGTCCTGCGCGTTGCCATCGTCGGCGTTCTCGGGCGGCAGGTAGTCGGCCTTCATGCCACTGGCGGTGAGGGTCCAGCTTTCGCCGCCATCGCGGGTCTGCCAGACACCGCCACAGGACACGGCCAACGTCACATGGCGCGAATCCCTCGGGTCCACGACGATGGAGTGGATACCCGCGTGGTCGTAACCGCCGCCCATCCAGTCGCGGCGCCTAGGCTGCTCCCACAGCGGGGTGTTGAGCGACCAGCTGGCGCCGGCGTCATGGGAGCGGAACAGCCCGGCCGGGATGCAGCCGGCCCAGAGCGTGCCGGGCTGGTCGGGTCCGCCTGCCGCGAGTGCCCAGATCAGGTCCACGCTCCAGGGCGTGGTGTCATCGGCCCAGGGGCCTTCGGTGGGTTTCGGCGGAAAAGCGGGAGCGGCAACTTCCTGCCAAGTCTGACCGCGGTCGGTGCTGCGGTGCAGCTTGACGCCGAAATGGCCCAGGCGCAACGCCGCGGTCCAGGCGCCGTCGCGCGCATCGGCCAGCACGGCGGTGACCGGTTCGCCGGGAAAGTGGTGGGCGGCGATGGCCCAGTCCGTGCCCGCACCGTGCAACACGAACAGGCCCTTGCGGGTGGCGAGCAACAGCGTCTGCATCTCGATCTCCTGGCATGGGTGGAGGGGTTCAGCCGCCGCTCAGCGCCTGGACCACCAGCACCCGGTCGCCCGCGGCCAACGGCTGGTTCAACACGGCGCGGTCCCTCACCATCTGACGGTTGACGAACACCGCCACGTGTTTGCGCACCGCGCGCTGGTCATCGAACACGTAGTGCGCCAGCTCGGGTGCGGCGAGCAGTGCCGCTTCCAGCACTTCGCGCAGTGCGCCGGGAGCGACGAGCTGGGGCGCGCAGTCCACATGGCGGCGCAGGGTGGGGGCAAATTCGACCGTGACCATGGCGATGAACGGCCCGCCAGTTTCCGGCAGGCACGTGCCCGGCGCAAGCGCCACCCCGGCGCGCTCAGGGTTGTCGCGCGGATGGCCCGGCGGCGCGGCAGATCAACCGCGCACGAACAGCGTCACCAGCGGTTGATCGCCCACCTGGCGGCTCCAGTGCCCGTGCACCGCGGGGTTGAAGGTCGCGCCTTCGGGCAGGGTGTCAGCCGAATAGAAATGATCGCCCGGGCCGAAGGTGCGCGAGCTGCCGTCCTGCAGACCGATCTCCATCTGCCCGCGCAGCACGAACAGCCACTGCGGTGCGCCGGTGCAATGGAACTGGCTGCGAAAGCCCACCGGACTCTCGCGCAGCTGAAAACCTTCCGAGGACATCAGCGGCGACAGGCGGGCCGCGGGCGAGCCCTCGCTCAAGGCCACGGTCTCTTCGCGGAATCGCGCGCGGCCATCGGTGTCGGTGAACAACACCACTTTGTTGAACGTGCTCATGGGTCTCCTGGGTTGTGCCGTTGGTTGGCCCCGGTTTGTACCAGATGGCCCACGGCCCTTCGATGGCCATCGCACACAGAAAAGCGGCCTGGCAACACGAAGGTCACCAGGCCGCCATCGCGGGATCCGACGGGGATCAGTTCATCGACGAGACAGGGTAACGGCCGGGGTTCAGATCCTTGAGCGTCTGGCCACTCTCCGAGTTGGCCATCACGTCGCCATTGCGTTGCGCTTCGCGCAGCTCGGCACGCACCTGCTCGCGGGTCTTGCCCTGGGCCACAGCGGTGTTGGCATAACGGCCGGGGTTCAGGTCTTTGGCGGTCTGGCCGGTTTCCGAGTTGGCCACCACCTCACCACGGGCCTGGGCTTCGCTCAGTTCGACCTTGACCTGGTCGCGGGTCTTCGCGGCGGCCACGGCGCGGTCCGGGAAGTTCTGGGGCGCCACTTCAGCCAACGTCTGACCGGTTTCGCTGTTGGCCACGACGTCGCCGTTGCGCTGGGCCGCCAGCAGCTCGGCCTGCACCTGGGCGCGGGTCTTGGCCTGCACGGCCACTGCAGGGTAGGCGCCCGGGTTCAACTGGCGCAGGGTCTGGCCCGTCTCGCCGTTGGCCAGCAGGTCGCCATTGCGCTGGGCGTCCAGGTATTCGGCGCGGACCTGTTCACGGGTCTTGGCATCGGCCGGGTCGGCGGCAAGGGCGTGGCCGGCGCTCAGGGCAGCGATGGCGAGGGCGACGGAGGAGAGAACGGTGGAGCGGTTTGCGAATTTCATGGTGCGTTTCCTTTCGGGGGAGTGAAAAAGTGGGTGACGGATGGATCGTGCCGGGCCGCCCCTGGGGTGTCTTCTCAGCGAGGTTTCGCTGTTTTTCGGTTTGTTTCGTTGCCGTTGACAGTTCAGAAACACCGGTCAGGTCGGTTGGGCTTCGTAGCGGTTTAAGGGGTTGTTTCGCTGCGATGGGTGAACTTTAAAGTTTCTGTTTCCAAAGAAAAATCACCATATCAACGTCAATCTATTTCGTTTTCAGCAACAATAAAGCCATTGAATCTCTGGAGCGCCACCTCATGGACCGTCTGACTTCGATGCGTGTTTTCCTGCGGGTGATCGACGAAGGCAGCTTCGCGGCCGCGGCCCGGGCACTGGACATGTCGCCCGCGGTGGTGACCCGCCTGGTCGCCGATCTCGAAGACCACCTGGGCACGCGCCTGCTGCACCGCACCACCCGGCGCCAGTCGCTCACCGAAGCCGGCGAGCAGTACCTGCAGCGGGTGCGCCACATCCTGCAGGACCTGGACGAAGCGGACGCCGTGGTCAGCTCGCACACCCACACGCTCTCGGGTGTTCTGCGCATCCTCGCGCCCCCTGTGCTCGCCACCTACGTGCTCGCGCCGCTGATCACGGGCTTCCGCCAGGCTTACCCGGACATCCGGCTCGACATCGAGGTCGAGTCGCACCGTGATCCACCGATCGAAGATTTCGACATCACCCTGCTCGGCGCCAGCGATGGCTTTGACGGCGATGTGATCGCGCGCAAGGTGATCAGTACCGAGGCCATCCTGGTCGCTTCACCGGCCTACCTGGCACGTCGCGGCGTGCCACAGACACCGGCCGACCTGCAACAGCACGACTGCCTGCGCATCAAACCCGATGGCCTGCGCAGCCGCTACTGGCGCCTGTTCCGCTCCGACGACGAGAACGAGCAGGTCGAGCTGGATGTGACGCCTGTGCTTTGGGCCAACCACACCGACACCCTGCAGCGCGCCGCGCTCGACGGTGCGGGCATCACCGGCGCCACGGTGGAAATCGCCGCCCCGCACCTCGCCAGTGGCGCCCTGGTGCGCGTGCTTCGTCCCTGGATTGCCGGCCGCTACACGCTCTACGCGGCCTTGCCCAGCCGCAAGTTCATGCCGCAGCGCACGCGGGTGTTTCTCGACTACCTGACCGAGCAGACCCGGCTCGGTGTGGCCCAGGCGCTGAGCGCCTGCGAGCGCTGCTGAGCGGCACGCGCGCACACGCTGTTACACAAAACCCGGGGCACGCCAACCCCGTCGGGCGTGGTTCTTCGTTTCAGTGGGCTCCACCTTTTTTTCAGGAGCCTCCATGACCCCCCATCGCCCAGCCCTGCGCCGCCTGGTCCTGCCCGCGTTCGCGGCCCTCTCCCTCTTCAGCGCCCTGCCCGCCCACGCCCTGGGGCGGCTGAGCGACATCCAGGTCATCGACCGCGACAGCGGCGAAACCCTGCCGGTCTACCAGCACCGCGGCGAACACTGGGTGGCCGGGCGACCCGGCGCGCGCTACGCCGTGGCCCTGCGCAACGCCACGCACGGCCGCGTGCTCGGGGTCGTGTCGGTGGACGGCGTCAACGTCGTCTCGGGCGAAACCGCCGCCTGGCACCAGACCGGCTACGTGCTGAGCCCCGGGCAGCGCTACGAGATCACCGGCTGGCGCAAGAGCGACGCCGAGGTCGCCGCTTTCCACTTCACCGCGGCCCCCGCGTCCTACGCCGCGCGCACCGGCCGTCCGGCGCAGGTGGGCGTGATCGGCGTGGCCGTGTTCCGCGAAAAGACGCCGCCCCCGCCGGTCATCGCACCTCAACCCGAGCCCTACAGCCAGTCATATCCATCACGCGAACGCCTGTCCGACGCCGAATCGGCAGCGGACTTCAAAGGCCGCGCCGAGGCGGCAGGGGCCCCGGCACCTGCCGCCTCGGCCGACAGCGCCAACGCGATGGCCCGTGAAGCCGCGCCGGCTTTGCGCCGCATGGCCCCGGCCAGCCCGGCACCCCGCCTGGGCACCGGTCACGGCGAGCGCGAAGGCTCGTGGGTGGGCCACACCAGCTTCGAGCGCCGCAGCGAACGGCCCGACGAACTGATCCGCATCCGCTACGACAGCCGCGAAAACCTGATTGCCATGGGCATCCTGCCGACCACGGCCGTGCCCCCGCGGCCCAACCCGTTTCCCGGTGCACCCCACCCTGGCTACGCGCCCGACCCTTACTGAAATGAACACCCCCGCCGCGCTTCGCGCGACCCCCTCCAAGGGGCTGAGGGCTGCGGCTCCAAGCCTGCCTGCGCAGGCTTGGACAGCCCGAAGAGGCTGCGACTCTGGCGCAGCCGGGGCCTACAAGGCACACCAGCCGTCTGGCAAAGCCAGCCCGGCGGTGTCTCTTGGTTGAACCGTTTCATGCGCTGCGGATCACGCTCCGGCATGTTGGATCACCTGGTACAGAAGCGCATGGCAGGCCGCACGCTGCGCGCCCGCTCGCCATAATCCACCGCATGTCCGCGGTGAATGCGCCCTCTGATGAGCAGCTCATGTTGGCCTTTGCGGCCGGAGACGCGCGCGCCTTCGAAACCCTCTACGACCGCCACGCCCTGCCGGTGTGGCGCTTCGTGATGCGCAGCGTGAACGACAAGGCCCTGGCCGACGATCTGGTGCAGGACGTGTGGTTCAGCCTGGCGCGGCAGGCGCCGGCCTATGAAGTGCGCGCCCGCTGGCGGACCTGGCTGTTCACCCTCGCCCACCACCGGCTGGTGGACCACTGGCGCACGCACAAGCACCACGCCAGCCTCGATGCGGCCACCGAAGACGGCGCCAGCCTGGCCGACACGCTGGCGGCCGAATCCGGCTTCGGCCCCGAGCGCCGGCTGACCTCGCGCGAGCAGGCGCAGGCGCTGCTGGACGCGCTCGCCGCGCTGCCCGCCAACCAGCGCGAGGCCTTCCTGCTGCAGGCCGAAGGCGGCCTGAGCCTGGCCGAGATCGCACAGACCACCGGCGTGAGCCCCGAAACGGCCAAGAGCCGCCTGCGCTATGCCCGCGCCCGCCTGCGCGAAACCCTGGAGGCGCATGCATGAACCGTTTTCCCCCACCGCCCAGCGGACCCGACGACGGCGGCGAAGACCGGCTGCTGCGCCGCTACCACGAAGCCAATGCGCTCGACGACGCGCGTCCCGGTCCCGCGCTGCGCGAGGCCGTGCTGGCCCATGCGCGCAGCGTGGCCGCCGCGCAGAAAGACGGGGCTTCTTCCAAAGGCCGCCAGCCCGCCAGCAACGACCCTTCGTGGACCCTGCGCGCCCTGGGCAGCCTGGCCGTGCTCGGCCTCGTGGGTCTGCTCGTGCTGCAGTTCGACCGCGGGTCGCCCGAGGAGCGCGAGGCCGCGTTCGGCGCACCTCCAGCGCCGGCTGCCACAAGACCAGCACCCGCCGCTGCGACAGACAGCCGGCCCGCGGGTGAACCGGCTGCAGGCCCGACGGACAGCCGCGAGGCGGGCGCAGCCCCATCGCTGAAAACCCTGCCCGCGCCACCGCCCGTTCCCGATGTCGCCCGGGAAGCCGCGGCCGCGGCCACGCCGCCATCCGCCAAGGTCCGGCCAACGGCACCACAGCGACCGGCGGAGCCCGCTGCCGGCCCGGCACCAACACCCGTGGCAACTGACTCGGCAGGCGCTTCGATGGCCGGTGCACCGGCAGCGCCAGCCGCGGCTCCGTACGCCGAGCGGGCGGCACCCGGCGCCCTGACCCAGGTGGCCCCGGATTCGTCGAACGCCGATGCAGCCGTGGCACCCGCCGCCCGGGAACCGGCCCGCAACGCAGCGACGCTGCGCCGGGAAGCGCCTGCGGCCGACCGCGCTCGATCAGCGGCCGCCCTGCCACCCCTGCTCGCGGCCACCGCGCAGGGGGATCCTGGTGCCGTGCGCCGCCTGCTCGCCACAGGCACCGATGTCAACACCCGCGATGCCACAGGACGCACGGCCCTCATGCTCGCGGCGCAGCGCGGCGATGCGGCATTGATCCGATTGTTGCTGGTTGCGGGCGCCGAGCCTGCGCTGCGCGACAGGGAGGGTCTGAGCGCCAGCGACCACGCCACGCAAACCGGTCAGACAGCGGTGCTGCCACTGCTGCGTTAGACCCGCGCGGTTTTCAGCGCGGGTTCGGCAAACCGGCGTTCAGCGGGGTCAGCGCCTCGCCGCGGGTCAGGTAGGCGATCAGGTTGTCCGCGGCCAGATCGGCCATGGCGCGCCGGGTCTTGAGTGTGGCGCTGGCGATGTGCGGCGTGAGCACCACGTTGGGCACGTCGAGCAGGCCGGGGTGCACGCAGGGCTCGCCTTCGAACACATCCAGCCCGGCCGCCGCGAGGCGTTTCTCGCGCAGCGCCACGGCCAGCGCCGCGTCGTCCACGATGCCGCCGCGCGCGATGTTAACCAGCGTAGCCGTGGGCTTCATCTGCGCGAGTTCGGCGGCGCCGATGGCGTGGTGCGATTCGGCGCTGTAGGGCAACACCAGCACCAGGTGGTCGGCCTGCTGCAGCAGCTCGGCCTTGCTGACGTAGCGCGCACGGCAGGCGGCTTCGCTCTCGGCGTCAAGCCGGGAGCGGTTGTGATAAATCACGTTCATGCCAAAACCGTGCGCGCCGCGCCGCGCAATGGCCTGGCCGATGCGGCCCATGCCCAGGATGCCCAGCGTGCTGCCGTGCACCTCGGCGCCGGCGAACATGTCCAGCGCCCAACGGTTCCATTGGCCTGCGCGCAGAAAATGTTCGCTTTCGGTGATGCGCCGCGCCGTGGCCATGAGCAAGGCAAAGCCGAAGTCGGCCGTGGTCTCGGTCAGCACGTCGGGCGTGTTGGTGCCGAGCACACCGGCCGCCGTCATGGCCGGCACGTCGAAGTTGTTGTAACCGACCGCGATGTTGCAGACCACCTTGAGCTGGGGGCAGGCGGCCAGCAGCGCCGCGTCGATGCGCTCGCTGCCGGTGGTGAGCACGCCCACCTTGCCCTGCAGCCGCTCGATCAGTTGCGCGGGCGTGAACGGCGCGTCTTCGTCGTTGGTTTCAACTTCGAAGTGCTCGCGCAGGCGCGCCACCACCTCGGGAAACACGGCACGGGCGATCAGGATGGCGGGGCGTTGGTTCATGTCGGCTTTCAATGGAAACACGCGCACCCTCAAAGCGATGAGGCGGAGCGCGAAGGGGAGCCACCCAGCACACGCCGAGGATCCGGCTTCGCCGGTCCAAGGGCGTGGTCCCCCTGGGGGGAAGCCGCGAAGCGGCGCAGGGGGAGTCTTATACAGCGAGGAGGTCGACTTCGAACAACAGGGTTGCGTTGGGCGGAATCACGCCGCCCGCACCGCGTGCGCCGTAGCCCAGCGCGGCCGGGATGACCAGGCGGCGCGTGCCGCCCACGGCCATGCCCTGCACGCCTTCGTCCCAGCCCTTGATGACGTGGCCGGCACCGAGCGGGAATTCGAAGGGCTGGCCGCGGTCTTTGCTGGAGTCGAACTTGGCGCCCTGCGCGCCGTCGTTGAAGAGCCAGCCGGTGTAGTGCACCTGCACCGGGCGACCGGCCTGGGCGACTTCGCCGTTGCCGACCACGGTGTCTTCGTATTGCAGGCCGCTGGGGGTGGTGATCATGGAAAGTCCTTGCTGTGGTTAAAAGGGAAGTGGCGATTATTCCAGCCCTGGTGCGACCCGCCGCTGCGCCCGCGCGTTGCACCATTGGCAACACGGGTTTACACAAGCTTTTCATGAAGCACGATCAGCGTTTACGCGCGCCGTTTGTACTGCAGGCTCCCATCCACCCCTGGCATCAGGAGAGCCTCCATGAACCCCAACACCACCACCCTCACCCGCCGCATGGCGCTGGGTGCCATCGCCGGCACGGCCTTGCTGTCGGCGCTGCCCGCCATGGCGCTGGGCCAGCTGGCCGACGTGCGCATCATCAACCGCGACAACGGCGAAATCCTGCCGTTCTACCACCACCAAGGTGAACTCTGGATCGCGGGCGAACCGGGCGCACGCTACGCCGTGGAGCTCTACAACCGCTCGCGCAGACGCCTGCTCAACGTGGTGTCGGTGGATGGCGTGAACGTCATCACCGGCGAAACCGCCGCCTTTGACCAGGCCGGCTACGTGTTGACGCCGGGGCAACGCTACGACGTGAGCGGCTGGCGCAAGAGCCGCCGCGAGATCGCGGCCTTCGAGTTCACCCGCCTGTCACGCTCCTACGCCGCACGCACCGGTCGCCCGGACGATGTCGGTGTGATCGGCGTGGCGGTGTTCCGCGAACGGCCTGGCTACCGGGCACCGGAAGCCGAGATCTACGGGCGCAGCGCGCCGGTGCCACAGGGCGAAGAGTCCTTCCAGGGCAAGTCGCACCGCAGCGACGGGCCTTCGGCCGCCGGCCCGCAGCTGGGCACGGGCCATGGGGACCGCGAACGCGACCGCGTGGGCCAGACCGAGTTTGAGCGCCGCAGCACACGGCCCGATGAGATCGTGCGCATTCGATACAACAGCCGCGCCAACCTGATTGCGATGGGCGTCATTCCAGCTCATCAGCGCCCGGCGCCCGACTACCGTCCTCGTGCATTCCCAGGCGCACGCCCGGGCTTTGTCCCAGATCCCTATTGAGTCTCAAAAAACCCGGCACCAGAGGCAAAGGCAACCCAGGCCACCGCCGGGCTGGCTTTGCCAGACGGCCAGTGGCGTCCCCTGGGGGGGTGACGCGAAGCGGCGCGGGGGGACTCCTATTCGAGCCATTTGGTGAAGCTATCGACGGGCTCGCGCGGTGTGATGAAGGTGTTGACCTTGTCGGCCGGGTTGGCGTAACCCAGCGACATGCCGCAGACCAGCATTTCGTTCTCGCCCGCGCCGATGTGCGGCAGGATGATCTTCGAAAAACCGTTCCAGGCCGCCTGCGGGCAGGTGTGCAGGCCGTGGCCGCGCGCGCCGACCATGAGGTTCTGCATGAACATGCCGTAGTCCACCAGCGAGCCGCGGCCCATGACGCGGTCGAGCGTGAACATCAGGCCCACCGGCGCGTCGAAGAAGCGGAAGTTGCGCTGGTGCTGCGCGTGCATCTTGTCCTTGTCGCCCTTGGTGATGCCGAGCAGGCCATAAAGCCCCCAGCCGTTTTCGCGCCGGCGGTCGATGTAGGGGCTGACCCATTTTTCC
This sequence comes from Hydrogenophaga aromaticivorans, assembly GCF_013387465.1. Taxonomy (GTDB): domain Bacteria; phylum Pseudomonadota; class Gammaproteobacteria; order Burkholderiales; family Burkholderiaceae_C; genus Hydrogenophaga; species Hydrogenophaga aromaticivorans. Next base: position 54,647 of record NZ_VYGV01000024.1, read on the forward strand.
GGGTAGTAGTCGTATTCCTCCCGGTACTCGGATGCCAGCGACGGATCAGCGCGCAGGGCGTCGTGCGCGGCACAGCATTTGTCGACCAGGCTGTCGCGGCTCGCACCCTGCAGCACATACACCTTCCAGGGCTGGGTGTTGGTGCCCGAGGGCGCGCGGCTGGCCAGCTGCAGCAGGTGTTCGATGGTCTCGCGCGGCACCGGTGTGGGCAGGAAAGCGCGGGCCGACATGCGGCTGGTGATGGCAGCGTCGACGCTGTGGGCGTCGATCGGGGTCAAGGCACCAGCCGAGGGGGGATTGAAGCTCATGCGGGGTCTCCGTGTTGTATTGACGTTTACGTCAACGTCAACGTCAATTATGGCAAGAACCCCGCCAGCGCGCTGCCGCCTTCACAGGATCGTCTCAAGCACCGTCTTGAGCGCCGTCGGCAAGGGCACCGGCCGGCGCGTGCGGCGGTCCACGTACACATGCACGAAGTGTCCGCAGGCAGCGGCCAGCTCGCCGCCTTCGGCAAACAGGCCCACCTCGTAGCGCACGCTGGAACTGCCCAGATGCGCCACGCGCAGGCCGGCGTGCACGGTCTGCGGAAAGGCCAGCGGGGCAAAGTAGTTGCACTGTGTCTCGATCACCAGACCGATGACCTCGCCGCCGTGGATGTCCAGCGCGCCCTGCTCGATCAGCCAGCCATTGACCGCGGTGTCGAACCAGCTGTAATACACCACGTTGTTCACATGGCCATAGACGTCGTTGTCCATCCAGCGCGTGCCGATGGTGCGGAAAACGCGGTAGTGACCGCGCGGGCGGGCCTGGGGACGGGTGGCGGGCGTGCTCATGGCGCGGGATTTTGCCAGTGGGGTGTTGCCGGGTCTGTCGCAGAACGGTCAGCCGGCCACACACCGGCCATCCCCTGCCAGCGGTGGTGGTAATCGAGCGCGGTGCGGTAGGTGTTCATCTGGATCTGCACCGTGGCCTCCATGTCGGTGCCGTAGCCGCCGGCCATGGTGAACGCCAACGGCAGGCGGCGCTGCCAGGCCCAGTCCATCACGCGTCGGTCGCGCGCTTCCAGACCGTCGAACGTGAGTTTCAGGCGTCCGAGCCGGTCGCCCTCGTGCGGATCGGCACCGGCGAGGTAGATCACCAGACCGGGATCGAAGCGCTGCTCCAGCTCTTCCAGTGCGCGCTCCAGCGCTTCCAGGTATTCGGTGTCGCCGCAGCCGTCGGGCAATTCCACGTCGAGGTCGCTCGGCTCCTTGCGGAACGGGAAGTTGCGGGCGCCGTGCAGCGAGAGCGTGAACACCGAGTCGTCGCTCGCGAAGATGCTGGCCGTGCCGTTGCCCTGGTGCACGTCCAGGTCGACGATGGCCACGCGCAACGGACCGGTGGCGCGATGACGGCGCGCATGCTCGGTCTGCATCAGCCGCGCTGCAACCGCGGCGTCGTTGAAGACACAGAAGCCGCTGCCCTTGTGGGCGTACGAATGGTGCGTGCCGCCCGCGAGGTTGGCCGCCAGACCCGCGCCCGCCATGACGGCGCGGCAAGCCTGGATGGTGGCACCCACCGAGCGCCGAGCCCGTTCCGCCATCGCCGGGCTCCAGGGGAAACCGATCTCGCGCTGTGCAGCGGCGTCCAGCGTGCCGGTATGGATGGCCTGGATGTAGGCCGGCAGATGGACCAGCGCCAGTTCGCCATCGCTGGCCGGCAACGCCTGGCCCAGTCGCACCTGCGGCAGCTCGACCGTGAGGCGCTCGCGCAGGCGGCCGTACTTGGCCATGGGAAAGCGGTGGCCGCTGGGCAGGGGCAGGATGAAGTGGTCGGCGTAGAAAGCGTGCACAGGAATGGGCGCTGGAAGGGAGCGGCCATTGTGTCCGCCACTTGAAACCGGCGCACGTCGCCCGTGTTTTAGAAAGACCCTTCTAGATTGCTGCAATGCAACAAAAACCGCTTGCATCGGATCGAGTTATCCCTATAATTCGAGCCATGTTGCAGTGCAGCAAAGCGAACGAAAACAACAGCGTCGAGACAGCGCGGAGTTCGGGAGCAGCTCTCAACTAGGCCACCACCCCCTATTTACTTCCTCTTTCGGAGAACCCAACATGCTGACCGCTGAACAAATCGTCGCCGCACAAAAAGCCAACATCGAAACCATTTTCGGTCTGACCCAGAAAGCCTTCGAAGGCGTGGAAAAGCTGCTTGAGCTGAACGTTCAAGCCACCAAGGCCGCCCTGAGCGAGTCCGCCAACAGCACACAAGCCCTGCTGTCCGTCAAGGACGCCCAGGAACTGCTGACGCTGCAAGCCAGCCTGATGCAGCCCCTGGCCGAGAAGACCGTGGCCTACAGCCGTCACCTGTACGACATCGCTTCGGGCACCAGTGCCGAATTCGGCAAGGCCGCTGAAGCCCAGGCCGCTGATGCACAGAAGAAGTTCATGTCGGTCGTGGACAACGCTTCCAAGAACGCTCCCGCCGGTTCCGAAACCGCCGTGGCCGTGATGAAGAGCGCCGTGTCCGCCGCCAACAACGCCATGGAATCGGTTCAGAAGGCTGTCAAGCAAGCCACCGAAATGGCCGAAGCCAACTTCAACACCGTGACCACGCAAGCTGTCAGCGCCACCAAGGCCGCTGCCAAGAAGCGCTGAATTGCAAGGGTTTCGCACCTTTGATCGGGCCTTTGACATCGGTCAAAGCGCCCACACTGAAATCACTGGAGACTAGCGCCAGACTTGAGAAAGCGGCGCTGGTTCACCAAATCCGTTTTTTCTGGTTGTCTCCTCGGGTCCTTTTCGAAATTCGATTTCATCGGACCCCTTAAGCCCTCGCTGCAAAGCGGGGGCTTTTTTTATGCGCGTGACCTGGGACCTTTCCAGATGCCCGCCAGGCACCTCTGCACTGTGCAACCGGGATCGCAGATTCGCTGGAGTTTGACCCAGATCAATTGCCATTTATTGAGAACAATTCGTGTTTGTGTTAGCATCTGACCCGGATGAATCGTGCCCGCAGCGCTGGTGTTTTCCAGACGGATGCGGGGTTATTGGCTCCAGAGAAAGTCCCCCACATGCGCAACACCATCAAGCTCAGCATTGTCCTTGCCGCGGCCTCCGCAGCCTTGGGCGCCCAGGCCCAGGACAAGGTGCTCAACCTCTATTCGGCCCGCCACTATCAGACCGACGAGGTGATGTACGACACCTTCTCCAAGACCACGGGCATCAAGATCAACCGCGTCGACGCGGACGATGCCGGCATCGTGGCGCGCCTGCGCGCCGAAGGCGCCGCGTCGCCTGCCGACGTGATCCTGCTGGTGGATGCCGCCCGCATGGCTTCCGCCGACAGCCAGGGCCTGTTCCAGCCCATCAAGTCGGCCAAGCTGGACGCCGCCATTCCCGCCAACCTGCGTGCCGACGCCACGAAGGACGGCGTGAGCTGGACCGGTTTTTCGACCCGCGCCCGCGTGATCATCTACGACCCGCTGCGCGTCAAGGCCGCCGACGTGGCGACCTACGAACAACTGGCCGACCCCAAGCTCAAGGGCCTGGTCTGCACCCGCTCGGGCTCACACCCCTACAACCTGTCGCTGTTCGCCACCGTGGTCGAACGCCTGGGCGATGCCAAGGGCGAAGCGTGGCTCAAGGGCGTGGTGGACAACATGGCACGCGCGCCCAAAGGCGGTGACACCGACCAGATCAAGGCCGTGGCCTCGGGCGAATGCGGTGTGGCACTGACCAACACCTACTACGTGGCCCGCATGATCAAGTCCAGCAAACCCGAGGACCGCTCGGTGATGGAAAAAGTGCGCGTGGTCTTCCCCAATCAGGGCACCAGCGGCACCCACGTCAACATCGCCGGCGCGGCCGTGGCCAAACACGCCAAGAACAAGGACAACGCCATCGCTTTCATGGAGTTCCTGGCCAGCCCCTTTGCGCAGGACTACTTTGCCAACGGCAACAACGAGTTCCCCGCCGTCAAGGGCCTGAAGGTGGACAACCCGGCCATCAAGGCCATGGGTGGCGACAACTTCAAGGCGGAGCAGATTCCGCTGGGTGTGGTGGCGAAGAACATGACCAAGGTGCAGCAGATGCTGGACCGCACTGGATATAAGTAGCCCCCCTGCGCCGCTTCGCGGCTTCCCCCCGGAGGGGGGACAACGCGAGTGGCCCGGCAAAGCCGGTTCCACAGCGTTCCCGGTTCAATACCAATGGCCCGCAACTGCGGGCCTTTGGTATTTCAGAACACTTGCGGTACGTAGATCTCGCCGGGCACCTGGTGGCGGCGGTAGTCTTCGTGGCGCATGCGTTCGGGCAGTTCGATGCCGGGGCGCTCGATCTCGTGGTACGGCATCTGTGACAGCAGGTGGTGGATGCAGTTCAGACGCGCCTTCTTCTTGTCGTCGGCAGGAACCACCCACCAGGGCGATTCGGGGATGTGGGTGCGCTCCAGCATCACTTCTTTGGCCTTGGTGTAGAGCTCCCAGCGGCGGCGGCTCTCTAGGTCCATGGGGCTGAGCTTCCATTGTTTGAGCGGGTCGTGGATGCGGCCGAGGAAGCGCAGTTCCTGCTCGGCATCGGACACCGAAAACCAGTACTTGATCAGCTGGACACCGGAGCGCGCGATCATCTTCTCGAACTCGGGCACGTCGCGAAAGAAGGCTTCGTACTGCTCGTCGGTGCAGAAACCCATCACCTTTTCCACACCGGCGCGGTTGTACCAGCTGCGGTCGAACAGCACGATCTCGCCGGCCGCCGGCAGGTGCGGCACGTAGCGCTGGAAGTACCACTGGGTGCGCTCGCGGTCGCTGGGCGCTGGCAGCGCGACCACGCGGCACACGCGCGGGTTCAGGCGCTGCGTGATGCGCTTGATCACGCCGCCCTTGCCGGCCGCGTCGCGCCCTTCGAACACGATCACCACCTTGTGCCCGGTGGCGTGCACCCAGTCCTGCAGCTTCACCAGCTCGGCCTGCAGCCGGAACAGCTCGCGGAAATACGTGCGCCGGCTCTCCTTCTGCTGCAGCAGCGCCTCGGGGTCCAGCTGACCGCCGAGCGCGTCCACGTGGCGGTCCTCAATTTCCATCTCCAGCTCTTCGTCGTAGCCGTCCATGAGGTCGTTGTGAATGCGGGTCAGCAGCTCGTCGTGGCTGTCAAACATGGGCGGCTCCGTGCGGGGGTCAATGGTGATGGCAGGCTACCGCTCCTGTGTGACAGGTTCGTGAATTTCCTGCGCCAAACCGGTGACAGCTCCAGCGACGCCGGCTGGGCCGTTGTTGACATTGGCGTCAACGTGATCCTGCAGGGTTTTCAGCACAACAGCTGTTTGCGCGCCCGGTGCAGGCGCACAAACAGGCTGTCCTGGCTGATCGCCAGGCGCTCGCACACCAACCCGGTTTCCTCGTCGTGCAGCACGCGCCACCGCATCACATCACGCAGCCCGTGGGGCAGGTTTTCGATCCGCACCAGGGTCTGGGCGAGGCGCTCGCGGTGCTCGGCCAGTTCGTCCGGGCGGGCGGCGTCGCATTCCAGTGGCAGGGCCTCGTCATCGTCGGCATCCATCTCGTGGTAGCGGGCGCGGTCCCGGATCAGATCGACCAGCTTGTTCTTGAGGATGCCGGTGAGCCAGCTGCGCAGCGCGCTGCGACCGGAAAACGCCGCGCACCCGGACATCACCGCCTCGAACACGTCGTGAACCAGGTCTTCGGCCAGCATCGGGTCGTGGAGCTTGCGCTGGGCAAAGCGGATCAGATAGCTGCGGTGGCTCACCATCTCGGTCCAGCAGACGGTACCCACGCGGGGCGTTGACAAGGCAGACAGGTGGGCGGTGTTCATGGCGGGCTCCGGTTCGGGTTCGGTGCCTCCACTGTGGTCAGCCCAGATCACAACCCGCTATCGAAAGATCACATTTCGATAACAATCGGGTAAGAAATCGCTCACGCAGCGGACCCATTTTCATGAACGCCACCAAGCAGATCCTGATTGCCGAGGACCAGACCGATATCCGGGACCTGCTGGCCCTGAACCTGCGCGGCGCCGGCTATGGCGTGAGCGAGACCCGCGATGGACCGTCGGCGCTGGCGCTGCAGACCGAAGTCGGGCACGACCTGCTGGTGCTTGATCTGATGATGCCGGGTCTGGACGGGCTGGAGGTGTGCAAGACTTTGCGCTCGCGCGGCGACCACACCCCCATCCTGATGCTCACGGCCAAGTCCACCGAGCTCGACCGCGTGCTGGGCCTGGAGCTCGGGGCCGACGACTACCTCACCAAGCCCTTCTCCATCGCCGAGCTGCTGGCGCGCGTCAAGGCACTGCTGCGCCGCTCGGAGCTGCTGCGCGCGGCGCAGGCGGCCCAGAGTCAGGCAGCGGATGCGGGCGCACCGCTGGTCAACGGCGAGCTGGAGATTCAACCCGTCAAGCGCGTGGCCCGGGTGCGCGGCGTGACGCTCGATTTCACGGCGCTGGAATTCGACCTCCTGCTGTATTTCGCCCAGCACCCGGGCCACGTGTTTTCACGCGGGCAGTTGCTCAACGCCGTCTGGGGCTACACGCACGACGGCTACGAACACACGGTGACCACCCACATCAACCGCTTGCGGGCGAAACTGGAGGCCGACCCGCTGCACCCGGACTTCATCCTCACCGTGCGGGGCGCCGGCTACAAGATGCGCGAGCGCCCAGGGCACTGAACCATGAAGGTTCGGATCAAGATCGCCCTCACGATCTTCCTCACCGGTCTGTTCACCGCACTGGGCGTGGTCATCGCCATCGTGCTGGCCTACGAGCGCTTTGAACACGAGTCGGCCTACTACCGCGCCGACGCGTTTTTGAAGCGCGTGGTCCTGCAGCACAACGACCTGCTCGGCATGCGGGCGCGTTTTGGCGAAGGCTTCGACGACTTCCTCGCCAACCTGGTGCTCTACGAGCCCGATACCCAGCTCTACCTGCTGGACACGCAGGGCACCGTGCTGAGTTCAACCGGAAAGGCCCAGCTCGCGCCGGGTTTCAAAGTGCGTATCGGGCCGGTCCTGGAGGCCGCTGGAGACACACCCATGCCCTATGTGCTGGGTGACGACCCCGAGAACATGGACAAACGCGTGATCATCGCGGCGCGTCCGTTGCGGCACGCCGCCATACAGCCCAACCGGCCCGTCGATGGCTACCTTTACCTGGTCTCGCGTCCCCGCACGTTCGGCGAAGGGCGCATGGCGGCCTTGCGCAGCACGCTGTCCCAGCCCGCCTTGCTGATGGTGCTGGCGGTGGTGGCCTTCGCCACCTTGCTCGCCACCTGGGCCACCGCCACCATCACGCGCCCTCTATCGCGACTCACCCAATCGGTCGGCCGGGTCACACAGAAAGGTCTCGACGACATGGCCTCGACCGACCCGGACGGACCGGGTCCATCGCTCGATCTGCCCGATGCCAGGGGCCGCGATGAATTCGGCCAGCTCGCGCGCGGCATCGATGCGATGCTCCAGACCTTGCGACGGCAGTGGAGCACGCTGCGGCGCCTGGACCACTTCCGCCGCGAGGGCGTGAGCAACCTCTCGCACGATCTGCGCTCGCCGCTGACCGCCACCACCGCCTGCCTCGAAACCCTCGACGCCCGCTGGACCGGCGACGCCACCCGCGAAGAAGACCGCCGGCTGGTGACGGTGGCCTTGCGCAACACACACAACGCAGCCCGTCTCGTTCAAAGCCTGGGTGACCTGGCCCGCCTGGACGAACCGGCGTTCAAGCTCAACGCCGAGGTGCTGGACCTGGGCGAGCTGCTGGACGACGTGGTCATGCGCTTTGCCGAGCGGGCACGCCTCCAGGGCATCCGCCTGCAGATGGCCGAACGCCCCGACGCCGCGCAACGCCCCGCGCTGGCCGCGGTGGACATCGAATTGTTCGAGCGCGCGGTGGCCAACCTCGTGGACAACGCGCTCAAGTTCTCGGGCAGCGGCAGCGTGATCCAGCTGAGCGCCGACCGCCACACCGGCACGCACGGCGAGGTGGTCACGGTCCGGGTGAGCGACAACGGCTCGGGCATTCCGGCCCAGGACATTCCCCGCCTGTTCGACCGCTTCTACCAAAGCCGGTCCAGCGTGGCGCCCGCCACCGGCGAAGGCGGCAAAGGCCTGGGCCTGGCGATCGTGAAACGCATCGTCGATCTGCACGGCGGCTGGCTGCACGTGTCCAGTGAACCGGGCCACGGCACCGACGTCACCCTGGAACTCCCGGCCGCCTGAAACCGGTCGCGCAAGTGGGTGATAATTGACGTTTACGTCAACGTCAACGTCAACATCAACTCAACACCCGAGGAGCACACCCATGGACATTCAAGGCAAGGTATTCATCGTCACCGGCGGCGCATCCGGTCTGGGCGAAGGCACGGCGCGCATGCTGGCGGCCAACGGCGGCACCGTCGTCATCGCCGACATGCAGGCTGAAAAAGGCGAAGCGGTCGCCAAGGACATCGGCGGCGCGTTCGTGAAATGCGACGTGAGCAACGAAGCCGACGGCCAGGCCGTGGTGGCCAAGGCCCTGTCCCTGGGCAAGCTCATGGGCCTGGTCAACTGCGCCGGCATCGCGCCGGCCGAAAAGACCGTGGGCAAGAACGGCGCGCACTCGCTGGCCGTCTACACCAAGACCATCATGGTCAACCTGGTCGGCAGCTTCAACATGATCCGCCTGGCTTCTGAAGCCATGTGCAAGAACGACCCCGAGGCCACGGGCGAACGCGGCGTGATGATCAGCACCGCCAGCGTGGCAGCCTACGACGGCCAGATCGGCCAGGCCGCCTACGCCGCCAGCAAAGGCGGCGTGGTCGGCATGACGCTGCCCATCGCGCGCGACCTGGCGCGCAACGGCATCCGCAACATGACGATTGCCCCCGGCATCTTCGGCACCCCCATGCTGTTCGGCATGCCACAGGAGGTGCAGGACGCGCTGGCCGCCAGCGTGCCCTTCCCCAGCCGCCTGGGCACGCCGCAGGACTACGCCAAGCTGGCCAAACACATCATCGAAAACGACATGCTCAACGGCGAGGTGATCCGCCTGGACGGCGCGATCCGCCTGGCGCCGCGCTGAGACTGAACACCCCCGCCGAGCTTCACGCGCCCCCCTCATGGGGGCGATGCGAGTGGCCCAGCAAAGCCGGTTCCACCGCATCCTGGGTTGGGCATCTCGCGCCGGGGGGCCCTTCCCTGACCGTGCCGGGCTTCCAGCCGGCTCAGCGGTAGGCGACGCGTGCCTGTTTGAGATCGATCAGCCCTTGCACCACCTTTTCAAGGGCGTCGTGGCGCAGGCTGCGCATGCCCTCGCCCACCGCGGTGTCAAACAGTTCGGACGGTCGGGCACGGTTCTGGATCAGCAACTTGATGGCGCGGCTGTTCTGCAGGATTTCGTAGATGCCCAGCCGGCCCTTGTAACCCTTGCCACCGCAGTGCTCGCAGCCCACCGCCTGGCGCGTGCGGATGTCGGCCGCCGACGCCACGCCCGCCGCCGTGAGCAAGCGCTTCTCGGCCTGCTGGCGGCTCAGGCTGCTGCCCTCCATGTATTCCTGCAGCAGCGCCTCCCACTCCTCGGCGGTGAGCGCCCGTTCCTGCGCACAATGGGTGCACAGCGCACGCACCAGGCGCTGGGCCACGATGCCGAGCAGCGAGTCGGCGAAGTTCATCGGGTCCATGCCCAGGTCGAGCAGGCGCACCACACTCTCGCTGGCGTTGTTGGTGTGCAGGGTCGAGAGCACCAGGTGACCGGTGAGAGAGGCTTCGATGGCGATCTTGGCGGTCTCGGCGTCGCGGATCTCGCCGATCATGATGATGTCGGGATCGGCGCGCAGGAAGCCACGCATGGCGCTGGCGAACGTCAGGCCGATCTTGCTGTTCATCTGCACCTGGCGCAGGCCGGGCTGGGTGATCTCGATCGGGTCTTCTGCCGTCCAGATCTTGCGCTCGGTGGTGTTCACCTCGGCCAGCATGGAGTGCAGCGTGGTGGTCTTGCCCGAACCGGTGGGACCGGCGGCCAGCACCATGCCGAAGGTGCGCTCTGAAAAATTGGCGATCAACTCCAGGTCGCGCGGCTGCAGACCGAGCTTCGACAAGGGCAGCGGTTTGGCCGATTCCAGCAACCGCAGCACCACGTCTTCCAGCCCATCGTGTGTCGGCATCACCGCCACACGCAGCTCCAGCGCCTTGCCACCGAACTCGGAAAAATCGATCTTGCCGTCCTGCGGCCGGCGGCGCTCGCCGATGTCGAGTCGGGCCATGATCTTGATCCGGGAGACCAGGGGTGCGCGCAGTTTGGCGGGCAGCCACAGGTAGGGCTCCAGGTCGCCATCCCGCCGGAAACGGATCGCGGTGAGCGCGTCGCCTGGATTGGCCTCGATGTGAATGTCGGACACGCCGGTGCTCTGGGCCTCGGCGATCATCTGGTTGACCAGCCGCACCATGCCGGCCGACTCCGCCGCCGAAGCCAGTTGCTCGGCCTCGCCGGCCGTGCCCACTTCGACCATGGCCTGCATCACGAGATCTTCGAGACCCGCCTCTTCGTTGTGTTGCACCAGCGCCTGGGGCGGCAGCATGCGGCGCCGCACGTCGTCGACGATGGCGCTGGGGCTGTGGGCATGGCCGGCGTGTTCAATGCGGTCCTGCAACTCCAGCCGCCGCTCGATCGCGTCGCGGCTGGCCCAAACGAGGCGCACGGTGTGGCCGGTCTGCGTGCACAACTGGCGCTGCAGTTCTTCGTTGGTCGGCGCACAGGAAGCGACATAGAACTGCTCGTTGACCATGCCCAGCGGCACCACATGGTGGGCATGTGCTGCGCGCAAGGGCAGGATGCCAAACGCATTGCGCTCGACATCAATGCCCAGCACCTCGATCTCCACCACGCCGGCCACGCGGGCCAGCGCGCGCTGCAGCTCGTCGTCCGTCAGCAGCAGGCGCACCACCAGTTCGGACGACCGGGAACGCAACAGATCGGGGCTCTCTTCGGCCAGGGCCGCCAGCGTGGGCTCGTCCAGCATGCGCAGCTGCAGCAAGGCGTCGCGCAAGGTGACGATGGGCTGGTGATGCTGCGCTTCCAGCGCAGCCATCAACAAAGGCAGGCTGTGCACCACCTGACGCGTGGGTCCACCAAAGGGACCGAGTGCGTTGGCGGAGAGGGGCGGCGTGGTCATCGTCATCAGGGCTTTCTGGGCTGGCTATTGGGCTGGATTGCACTTCAGGATTCAAAATAGCGCAACCACCTTTCATGCTGCTTGATTTTTGGCAAGCGGCGCACCGGCTGTCCTCTCTAACCAACCGCAAGCATGACAGAACGCACAAAAATCCTTGGTCGAACTGCCACGCACCCCTGGCCGGTGGTGCTCACCCTGGCGCTGTTGCTGACGGCCTGCTCCGCACCCACCGCCCGCGACGCCGCGGAGGTGCCTGCGCCCATCGGCCCGGTCGTGCAGCCCGAAGCGGCAACGGGGGCAACCCCCAAGCCGGGCTGGACGCTGCGCCAGCACGCCGTGGCGGCCGCCAACCCCCTGGCCACCGAAGCCGGCGTGCACATCCTGCGGGCCGGCGGCAGTGCCGTGGACGCCGCCATCGCCGTGCAGATGGTGTTGACCCTGGTGGAGCCGCAGTCCAGTGGCATCGGCGGTGGCGCCTTCCTGCTGCACCACGATGGTCAACGTGTCCAGGCCTTTGACGGGCGCGAGACGGCACCGGCCGCGGCGACAGAAAAGCTGTTCCTCGCGGACGACGGCCAACCCCTGCCCTTCCTGCAGGCCGTGGTGGGCGGCCGTTCGGTGGGTGTGCCCGGCACGGTGGCCATGCTGGCGCTGGCCCACCGGCAACACGGCCGGCTGCCCTGGGCGCGCCTGTTCGACCCCGCGATCCGGCTGGCCGACCAGGGTTTCCCGGTCAGCCCGCGGTTGCACACGCTGCTGCAGGCCGAAAGCGCGCTGAAACAGGACCCGGTGGCTGCGGCCTACTTCTACCAGCACGACGGCCAGCCCCACCCGGTGGGCCATGTGTTGCGCAACCCCGAGCTGGCGCAGGTGCTGCGCCTGCTCGCCGCCACTGGCCCGCTGGCCCTGCACGAGGGATCGGTGGCACGGGCGCTGGTCGCGAAGGTGCAGCAGCACCCGACCAACCCCGGTCAGCTCGGCCTGGATGACCTCAAAACGTACCGGCCCAAGGAGCGTGACGCCCTGTGCTTCGATCACACGGCCGCACAAACCGCGCTGCGCATCTGCGGTTTCCCGCCGCCGAGTTCGGGGGCCATCGCCATCGGACAGATCCTCGGCCTGCTCGCGCGCACACCGCAGGCCGATGCGGCGCTGTCGGGCGGCCTGCCTGGCCCCGATTGGCTGCACACCTACGCCGAGGCGTCCCGCCTGGCGTTCGCCGACCGCGCGCTGTACCTGGCCGACCCCGATTTCGTGGCGCCACCGGCCGGGCGCTGGGGCAGCCTGCTCGACGCCCGCTACCTGGACGAGCGCGCCCGCCTGATCGGTCCGGTGCGCCTGCCGCAGGCACCCGCCGGCCAGCCGGGCGGCAGCGCCGTGGCCTGGGCGCCCATGCCCGAACAAGCCGAGTACGGCACAAGCCACATCAGCATCGTCGACCGGTTTGGCAACGCGCTGGCCATGACCTCCACCATCGAAGCCGGCTTCGGCGCCCGGCTGATGGTGAGCACCGACCCCTCGCGTCCTGGGGGTTTTCTGCTCAACAACGAGCTGACCGATTTCAGCTTCACACCCGCCGACGCGCAGGGCCGGCCCGTGGCCAACCGCGTCGAGCCAGGCAAGCGACCGCGTTCGTCCATGTCGCCAACGCTGGTGTTCGACCGCGACAGCGGTCAACTGCTCATGAGCGCGGGCAGCCCGGGTGGCGCGCTCATCATCCATTTCACCGCCAAGACTCTGCTGGGCGCGCTGCAATGGGGCCTGAGCCCGCAGGCTGCGATCGACCTGCCCAACTTCGGCTCGTTGGGCGGGCCCGTGATGCTGGAAGCCGGCCGTTTCCCGGCCGCCACCGTGCAAGCCCTGCAGCAGCGCGGTCACACCGTCAGCGAGACCCCCATGCCCAGTGGTCTGCAGGCGGTCCAGCGTGGAGTGAATGACGGCCAGCCGGTGTGGCTGGGCGGTGCCGATCCGCGGCGCGAGGGGATCGTGGCGGGGGATTGAGGTTTTGGTGCTTTTGGCATGGCGGCTGTTGGTTGGCTGCTGCTCAGGTGCTTGGTTTGTTGTTGCACCCGGCCTTCGGCGCTCGGCCGTGCGGGCAGGGGCAGGTGGTCCGGGTGCTCGTTCTCCGTCCCACCTCGCGGGCGGCCACCCGGGTGGGCCACCGTCGCGTCATCAACACCGTTGCAGCAAGTCACCGTGTGGGCAACCGCGAATGGGGACTGCGCCCGCCCACCCAAACCGCCTGCCCCCGAAGTGATGTGAGAGCGAACCGCAGGCAAACCCACACGGTATTTGGGACGGTGGTGGCATCCTCGGGCGCAGGCACCATTCGCCGTTGCCACAGAGGCGGCTCGCACACACGGTGTGGACGCGGCAACGGTTGCGAGCCCATCCGGTTGACGGCGAGCGTGGGCCGGAGAACGGGGGTGCTGCCATCGGCCTGCGCGAGGTGCAGGCTTGCAGCGCCCCGGACGCCCAAGCACCGTTCAGCAACAAGGCGACAACGTCTTGTTGAAAAACAGTCCACCGAAATCAGACGTCAATCGCAGCAGCAGAACCCGCCCGCTTGCGCAACTCAAACTTCTGGATCTTCCCGGTGCTCGTCTTGGGCAGTTCACCGAACACCACAAAACGCGGCACCTTGAACCCGGCCAGGTGTTTCTTGCAGTGCGCCACGATGTCTGCGGGCGTGGTGTGCACGCCAAACTTCAGCTCCACAAACGCGCAGGGCGTCTCGCCCCACTTCGGATCGGGCCGCGCCACCACGGCCGCTGCCAGCACGTCAGGGTGGCGGTATAAGACGTCTTCCACCTCGATCGACGAGATGTTTTCACCGCCCGAAATGATGATGTCCTTGCTGCGGTCCTTGATCTTGAAGTAGCCGTCGGGGTACTGCACCGCCAGGTCGCCGCTGTGGAACCAGCCACCAGCAAAGGCCTCCTGCGTCGTCTTCGGGTTCTTCAGATAGCCCTTCATGGTGATGTTGCCCTTGAACATGATCTCGCCCATGGTCTCGCCGTCCTGCGGCACGGGCATCATCGTTTCCGGGTTCAACACGCGCACGTCGCGCTGCAGGTGGTAGCGCACGCCCTGGCGCGCGTTGAGGCGGGCACGTTCCCCAATGTCCAGCGCGTCCCAGGCTTCGTGTTTGGCGCAGACCGTGGCCGGGCCGTAGACCTCGGTCAGCCCGTAGACATGGGTGAGGTCAAAACCCATCTGCTCCATGCCTTCGATCATCGAAGCCGGTGGCGCTGCGCCCGCCACCATGGCCTTGATACCGGCCGGCACACCGTCCTTCATCGCGGCCGGCGCGTTGACCAGCAGGCCGTGCACGATGGGTGCGCCGCAATAGTGCGTCACACCGTGGTCGCGCATGGCGTCGAAGATGGCCTGCGGGTCCACCCGGCGCAGGCAGACATTGACACCCGCGCGCGCCGCCACTGTCCAAGGGAAGCACCAGCCATTGCAGTGGAACATGGGCAGGGTCCAGAGGTAGACCGCGTGCTTGGGCATGTCCCACTCCAGCACGTTGCTGATCGCGTTCATGGCCGCGCCACGGTGGTGGTAGACCACACCCTTGGGGTTGCCGGTGGTGCCGCTGGTGTAGTTGAGCGCGATGGCGTCCCACTCGTCGGCGGGCAGGCTCCAGGCGAAAGCCGGGTCGCCACCATCCAGGAAAGATTCATAGGTCGTGCTGCCCACGGACTGCGCCTCACCCATGAAGAGGGCGTCTTCCACGTCGATCACCAGCAAGGGCGATTTGTGCTGTCGCAGCGCCAGCGCCTTGCGCAGGGTGCCCGCAAACTCCGGGTCCACGATCACGACCTTGGCCTCGCCGTGGTCGAGCATGAAAGCAATCGCTTCCGGGTCAAGCCGGGTGTTGAGCGCGTTGAGCACCGCGCCGGCCATGGGGACCCCGAAGTGAGCTTCGACCATCGGCGGCGTATTGGGCAGCATCACCGCCACAGTTTCGTTCTTGCCGATGCCGGCGCGTTGCAGGGCGCTGGCCAGCTGGCGCGCCCGCGCATAGGTCTGGGCCCAGGTCTGGCGCAGATCGCCGTGCACGATGGCCATCCGGTCCGGGTAGACCTCGGCGGTGCGCTCGATGAACGACAGCGGCGAGATGGGTGCAAAGTTGGCCTCGTTACGGGGCAGGTCCTGATCGTAGATGCTGGTCATGGGTGACCTCCGGCGTGCTGCCTCAAGGCGGTCAGCGCCCCCTTGGGGGGCAGAGAACGAATGTGAACGTGGGGGCTCATAGCTATCTCCTTCGTTGTTTTCGAGGTGCAGAATACCCGGGTGGCCATCCCCCAGACCTTCATCCAGGAACTGCTCAATCGTGTCGACGTGGTCGACGTGGTGGGCCGCTACGTCCAGCTGAAAAAGGGCGGCGCCAACCTGATGGGGCTGTGTCCGTTCCACGGCGAAAAATCGCCGTCGTTCAGCGTCAGCCCGACCAAGCAGTTCTACCACTGCTTCGGCTGCGGCGCCAACGGCAACGCCATCGGCTTCCTGATGGAGCATGCCGGCATGACCTTCATCGAGGCGGTGAAAGACCTGGCCCAGCAGACCGGCCTGCAGATACCCGAAGACGATGCCTCGCCACAAGACCGCGAGCGCGCCGCGTTGCAGCGCCAGAAGCAGGTGACGCTCAACGACGTGCTGGAGAAGGCCGCGCACGCCTACATGAAGCAGCTCAAGGCATCGCCCCGTGCCGTGGCCTACCTCAAGGGCCGCGGCCTGTCGGGCGAGATCGCCAAGACCTTCGGCCTCGGTTACGCGCCTGAAGGCTGGCGCAGCCTGGCCAGCGTGTTTCCGGACTACGCCGATGCGCTGCTGGTCGAGTCCGGCATGGTGATCGTGCACGAGGATGAAAAAGGCCAGGACGGTGAAGCCAAACGCTACGACCGCTTCCGCGACCGCATCATGTTCCCGATCCGCAACGTCAAGGGCGAGTACATCGGCTTTGGCGGGCGCGTGCTCGACAAGGGCGAACCCAAGTACTTGAACTCGCCCGAGACGCCGGTCTTCAGCAAGGGCCGCGAACTCTACGGCCTGTTCGAGGCCCGCACTGCCATCCGCGTGGCCGGCTACGCGCTGGTGACCGAAGGCTACATGGACGTGGTGGCCCTGGCCCAGCTCGGCTTTGCCAACGCCGTCGCCACGCTCGGCACCGCCTGCACGCCCGACCACGTGCAGAAACTCTTCCGCTTCACCGACAGCGTGGTCTTCAGCTTCGATGGCGACGGCGCCGGCCGGCGCGCGGCGCGCAAGGCGCTGGATGCCGCCCTGCCCCTGGCCACCGACACGCGCAGCGTGAAGTTCCTCTTTTTACCGGCCGAACACGACCCCGACAGCTACATCCGCGCCAATGGCGAAGAAGCCTTTGCACAATGCGTGAAGGATGCCGTGCCGCTCTCGCGCTTCCTGATCGACGCGGCCAGCGCCGACTGCGACCTGACCAGCGCGGAAGGTCGCGCCCGCATGGCGAGTCAAGCCCGCCCGCTGTGGAGCGCCCTGCCCGACGGCGCACTCAAGCGCCAGCTGATCACCGAGCTGGCCAACGGCATCGGCATCGGCAGTACCGACCTGCTGCAGCTCTGGCAACAGGCCGGCGGCGGCGCGCGCGCCCAGCGCCCGTCGAGCCATGAGCCTACAGCCTCACAGGCGCCCGGTTACGACGGCGGCAGCCACAGCGCAGACCACGGGGACCACGCCGGTGGCGGTTACGCCCAGTCCTACAGCACATCCAGTGGTGGAACTTTTGGCAGCGGTGCAAGCAGCGGCTACGGCAAAGGCACCTACGGCAACAAGGGCTATGGCAAGTGGCGCAAGGGCCCGCCCCCACCGCCGCGCATGCTCGGCCAGCGCCGCGCAGGCGGTAGCCGGGCCGACCGGGCCGTAGGCCTGCTGCTGGCCAATGCCCAGGCCTGGGACACGCTGTCCGCGGACGACCACGCCATGCTCGCGCACCTGCCGGCGCCCCATGGGCCGGTGTTTGCCTGGCTCGAAGCGCAGCTGCACGAACACGGCCCGCAGCCCTGGGCGGCGTTGCGCGAGGCCCTGCGGGGCGGTGAACACGAAGCTTTTGCCTGCGGCCAGGTGGAACAGGCCACCATGGGCGCCGACTCGGCGCTGGAGCTGGCCGAGCTGGCCGACGTGATGGACCGCCTGCGCGGCGACGCCCTGGAGGCCCTGGCCGGCCTGCTGGCAGCGCGGGTGCAGCAGGGCGATGCCACGGCGTACGAGGACTACAAGCGGGTCAATGAGCGCATCAAGGCCTTGAAAAGCGCCCCGCCGGTATAATCTAGGGTTACGCACCGCAAGCGCGACAGCAGCACCTCCGGCACAGGCCTGCCCCCAGACAGGGGCAACTCGGGAATCCCCCTGGCCACCTCAGCGCCCCTTGGGCCTGACGGAACCCCGCAAGGACTGCACACCAAATGTTCGCCCACACAGCTTGCAGGCCCGCCCTTTCCGGCGAAAGGTGGGCGTAGTGCCCGACAAAAACCACCGGAGTGGCCGCCTGCGGCGACCTTTTGGCGATTTTTGTGAGTTCTGCCGGTCCTGTTTCTGCCATTTTTTGAGGTCCTCATGCCTGCGAAGAAGTCCAGTACGCCTGTCCAGTCCAGCACAAAAACAGCCACCAAGGCCAAAGCCGGCCCAGCCACTCCCGAAGTGCCCAAAAAAACCTCTGTGACCGTCAAGATGCCTGCAAAACCCGCTGCCAAATCCACCGCCCGCAAGACCACTGCCGACGAACTCGACGTTGTCGACGCGAGCGCCGAGTCGAAGAAAAAGGCGGGCCGCCCGGCCAAAGCCGCTTCGGCCGACAAACCCGCTGCCAAGCGCGGTCGCAAACCCAAGGCCGCTGCCAAAGAAGGCACCGACCTGGATGACGCCGACCTGAGCGACATCGAAGACGACCTGACCGGTGAAGTCGAAGCCGAGACCGAGGTGGTCGACGCCACCGCCCAGCCGGTCGAGAAGGTCAAGCCGCTGCGCATGAAGATCAGCAAGGCCAAGGAGCGCGCGCTGATGAAGGAATTCGGCCTGGACGAAACCGTCCTGTCCGAAGAGGAAGCCAAGAACCGCCGCGAACGCCTCAAGACCCTGATCAAGCTGGGCAAGACGCGCGGCTACCTCACGCACGGCGAAATCAACGACCACCTGCCCGACAAGCTGGTCGAGGCCGAGACGCTGGAAGTGGTGGTTTCACTGCTGAACGACATGGGTGTGGCCGTCTACGAACAGACGCCAGACGCCGAAACCCTGCTTCTGAACAACACCGGCCCCACCGCTGCGACCGAGGAAGAAGCCGAAGAAGAAGCCGAAGCGGCGCTCTCCACGGTGGACAGCGAGTTCGGCCGCACCACCGACCCGGTGCGCATGTACATGCGCGAAATGGGCACGGTCGAGCTGCTGACACGCGAAGGCGAAATCGAGATCGCGAAGCGCATCGAAGGCGGCCTGAACGACATGATGGCCGCGATTTCCGAATCGCCCGCCACCATCGCCGACATCCTGGCCATGGCCGAGGACATCCGCGAAGGCAAGGTCGTGATCTCCACCGTGGTGGACGGTTTTGCCGATGCCGATGCGGCCGACGATTACGTGGCCGAAGAAGACTTCGACGACTACGACGAAGCCGATGACGACGACGGCAAGGGCGGCTCCAAGGCCCTCACCCGCAAGCTCGAAGAACTCAAGCGCGAAGCGCTGACCCGCTTCGACACCCTGCGCACGCTGTTCGAGAAGCTGCACAAGACCTACGACAAGGAAGGCTACGGCACGCCGACCTACCTGAAGACGCAGCTCGCCATCACCGAGACGCTGATGTCGATCCGCTTCACCGCCAAGGCGATTGAAAAGCTGTGCAGCACGATGCGCAGCCAGGTCGATGAAGTGCGCAAGAAAGAGCGCGAACTGCGCCGCATCATCGTGGACAAGTGCGGCATGCCGCAGGACAAGTTCATCGCCGACTTCCCGGCCAACCTGCTGAACCTGAAATGGGTTGAAAAGCAGGCCGCTGCCGGCAAGCCCTGGAGCGTGATCATGCAGCGCAACATCCCGCCGGTGCAGGAACTGCAGACCGGCCTGATGAACATCCAGAGCAGCGTGGTCGTGCCGCTGGCGCACCTGAAAGACATCCACAAGCGGATGAACTCGGGCGAGTCCACGTCGCGCGACGCGAAGAAGGAAATGATCGAGGCCAACCTGCGCCTCGTGATCTCCATCGCGAAGAAGTACACCAACCGCGGCCTGCAGTTCCTGGACCTGATCCAGGAGGGCAACATCGGCCTGATGAAGGCGGTGGACAAGTTCGAATACCGTCGCGGCTACAAGTTCTCGACCTATGCCACCTGGTGGATCCGCCAGGCGATCACGCGCTCGATCGCCGACCAGGCTCGCACGATCCGCATCCCGGTGCACATGATCGAGACGATCAACAAGATGAACCGCATCAGCCGCCAGCATTTGCAGGAACACGGCTTCGAGCCCGATGCGTCCATCCTGGCCGAGAAGATGGAGATGCCGGAAGACAAGATCCGCAAGATCATGAAAATTGCGAAAGAGCCGATCTCGATGGAAACCCCCATCGGCGACGACGACGATTCGCACCTGGGCGATTTCATCGAAGACCAGGCGAACACCGCGCCGATCGAGGCTGCGATGCAGGCCGGTCTGCGCGACGTGGTGAAGGAAATTCTCGACAGCCTGACGCCGCGCGAAGCCAAGGTGTTGCGCATGCGTTTCGGCATCGAGATGTCGACCGACCACACGCTGGAAGAAGTGGGCAAGCAGTTCGACGTGACGCGTGAGCGCATCCGTCAGATCGAGTCCAAGGCGGTGCGCAAGCTCAAGCACCCGAGCCGTTCGGACAAGCTGCGCAGCTTCATCGATTCGATGTGATCGGCGGTCCTTCTGATGCGCCAAGAGAGGGAGCCTTTGGCTCCCTTTTTTTCGTGCCTGCTTGTGTGGCGTGTCTCGCCGAGGCGGGGCGCACTGCTCCGCTCATGTCCCCCGGCCTCGGCCTGCGGCCGAGCCCTCCTCCTTTACTTCGCTGCGCAGTACGCCCCGCCTCGGCGAGACGCTTGCAGGTGGGCGTGCCTGCAGGGGTAGGCGCCCACATGGCCTCAGTGCATGGAGCGTCGGGTGCTTGACGCAGCGAAGTAAAGGAGGAGGAACGGGCGCAGCCCGTTCCGGGGGACATGAGCGGAGTCAAGCGCCCGGCGCTCAATGCACCCGCCAACCAAGCAGGCACGAAAAAGTGAGCCCAAGGCTCCCTCCCTCGATTCACGGCAAGAACAACGTCAAACCGTCTCCAGCGCCAACACCCCGGTAGCGGTATTCGAAATCGGGATGTGGTAGTTGCTGTGCACCTTGCGCACACCCGAACCGCCGGCAGTCAGCGCCGCGCGCATGGCCAGCCACATCAGCAGCTCCACGCCCTGCGTGCCCGCCTTCTCCACCAGCTCCAGATCGCTGAACTGCGTTGCCCACTCCGGGTTCGTTTCCATGCTGTCCAGGAACTGCAGGTCGAACTTCTTGTTGATGAAGCCCGCGCGCTCGCCTTCCAGCTGGTGCGACAGGCCACCCGTGGCCATCACCGCCACGCGCTTGTCGCTGTCCCAGCTCTGGATCGCCTCACCCACCGCCTTGCCCAGCTTGTAGACCCGCTTGGCCGTCGGCAAAGGAAACTGCACCGTGTTGATGTCGATCGGCACGATCTGCACCGGCGCCACCTCGTGCTCGGGCCAGAACAGCTTGAGCGGCAGCGTGCAGGCGTGGTCCACCAGCATCTCCTGGCAGGTCACGATGTCGAACTCTTTCGCGATCAGCTGGTTGATGATGTGCCACGACAGTTCCGGACAGCCGGGAATCGGTGGCAGCGTGGGGATGCCCCAGCCTTCGTCGGCGTTGCTGTAGGTCGCGGCGGCGCCCACCGCGAAGGTCGGCATCTTGTCGAGGAAGAAGTTCAGGCCGTGGTCGTTGTAGAACACCACGACCACGTCGGGTTTGACCTTGCCCAGCCACTGATGGATCGGCGGGAAGCCGTCGAAGAAAGGTTTCCAGTAGGGCTCGTTCTGCGCGCCTCGGTGAATGGCGCCGCCGATGGCGGGGATGTGCGATGTGGCCAGGCCACCGATGAGTTGTGCCATGTCTGTGTCTCCTGTGGTTTCAGCACTGCTGGTTCGCGGCCACGAGCTTGGCCTTGAACTGTTCTTTCGTCATGCCGGTCTGCTGCGCGCCGATGTCCTGCATGTCCAGGCCGAAGATGCCGGCGAACTTGGCGAGGTAGTAGGCGTTGCCGCCCGCATCCAGCAAGGCCAGCACCTGCTTGGACCGGATCGCGTCGGCCTGCTGCGGGTTCAGGCCGTATTGCGCCATGTAGGCCTCGGGATCGACCACAAAGGCATCGCGGTTGGCCTTGTCGTTGAACGAGAAGCACATCTTGTTCAGGGCGTAGCCCTTCTTGGCCATGTCGCCGTCAAAGGGCGTGGTGCCGGGGATGGTTTTGCTCACGGGAGTCTCCTGCATGGGGTGGTTTGACTTGTGTCAAGCCGCGAGTATTCCCGGCCCATTGCCAAAGATAAACAGATGAATGATCATCAAACACATGAATGATTTCGATTGGTCAGACTTGGACGTCCGCCTGCTGCAGCTGCTGGTGGCGGTGGTGGAGGCCGGCAGCATCACCGGTGCGGCGCAGTCGTTGGGCGTCACGCAGTCGGCCGTGAGCCACCAGCTCGACAAGCTGCGCGCCATCACCGGCGACGCGCTGTTCGTGAAGAGTGGGCGCGGCATCGTCGCCACGGCGCGCGCGGGTGAACTGGCCGTGCAGGCGCGCGAACTGCTGCGCCAGCTGCAGGGCTTTGCGCACACCGGCGCCTTCGACCCCGCACGCTGGCAAGCCACCATCACCATCGCTGCCAACGACTTCCAGCGCGACGTGCTGCTGCCCGCGCTGGCGCAGGTGCTGCGCGCGCAGGCGCCCGGCGTGGCGCTGCGCGTCATCCCATCGGACATCCCGAGTCTGGAGATGCTGCGCGACGGCGTGTGCGATATCGCCATCAGCCCTCGCCCGCCCGAGGGCAGCGACATCGTGCAGAAGCGCATCTTCGAAGACCGCTACTGCGTCTACTACGACGCGGCGGTGCGCGCGGCCCCGGCCTCGCTGGCCGACTACCTTGCCGCCGATCACATCACCGTGGTCTACGAACCCCGGCGCACGCTCTACCTGGACCGCACCCTCGCCGCGCAGGGCCTGCACCGGCGCTTTGCCGTCATGGTGCCGGGTTTTGGCGGCCTGCCCACTTTCCTGCGTGGCAGCCCGCTGCTGGCCACGGCGCCGGCCCTGCTGCACGACAGCTTCATGCGCGAGTTCGCCCGCGCCGAGGTGCCCACGCCCTGCCCCACGCTGCCGATGTACATGATCTGGCACCGGCGCCACCAGGACGATGCGGCCCACCGCTGGCTGCGCGAACGGCTCGACGCCCTGGCGCCATTGCAATGAAACGTTCATGGTGCCTCCCTCAGGCCGAAGTACACGTCCTCCAGCGAGGGTTCGTGGATCTGCAGGTCGCTCAGCTCCGCGTTGGCCAGCCAGGCCAACACCCGCATC
>NZ_VYGV01000013.1:0-65125 GCF_013387465.1 Hydrogenophaga aromaticivorans
GCGCAGGCAGCCTTGCAGGCCGAGGCTGATTTCGGTCAGCATGTCGGCCAGCTTTTTCTGGATCAGCTGGTTGGCGGCGAGCGGGCGGCCGAACTGCTGGCGGTCCATCACGTACTGGCGGGCGCGGCGATGTACACCAGCCGCCGGCAGGCTTCGCGCGTGAGGCGCTCGTGCACCAGCTCCAGCGCGCTGCGCCCGCTGCCCGCGCGGGCCAGGCGGTTGAGCCGCTGCGTGGACAGCCCCAGGCGCGAGGCGTAGCGCTCCAGCGGCCAGTGCTCCAGAAAATGCTGCTCCACCAGCAGCAGGAAGCGCGTGAACAGGGCCTGGTGCTGGTGGGCGCGCTCGCCGCCTTCGCGCTGGCCCTGCTCGCTCGCGCGGGCCAGGCGCCAGACCACGGCCCGCGCCAGCCACTGCACCACCGGCGCATCGGCCGAGCCGGGCAAGGCGAACTCGGCGGCCAGTTCGCCAAGCTGCACGCTCAGACGCTGGGCCTCGCCATCATCGGGCGAAAAATGCAAGACCCCCGGCGCCGAAAACAGCGCCTGGAACGCCTCGCCCACGGCCTGGAACTCGCCCTCCACCAGAAACCGCGCACTGAGCGTGAGCACGCGGCCATCGGTTTCGGGCGCAAAAACGAAGCCGTGCACCACCCCTGGCGGCACCACGATGGCCGCCGGCCCGGCCACCGAGGCGCGCCATTCGTCCAGCACCACCTCGGCCGAACCCCTTTCCAGCCAGAGGATCTGGTACAGACCCTGGTGCACGTGGGGCTCGATCTCCCAGTGGTAGAGCCGGCTGCGCGACGCCACCGACTCGATGTGCAGCATGTCCTGGCCGGGTGCCGCGGTCTCGCCGTAGAGCGCAAAACGCGGGATGGCCATGGGCTGGCCGCGCGAGGGCCGGGCGCGTGGCGGGGATGGGTTTGTCTGCGGCATGGCGGAACACCTTGATTCAAAAGTACAAGAATTATCCCTTCTAAGTACAGTGCCAATCGACGCCAGGAGGCCTACAGTCCGTACCGGATTCCACCCACAGGAGACAAAGCCATGAGCTTCCATTTCGACCCCTACTCGCCGGCCGTTGACGCCGACCCCTTCCCCTATTACAAGCACCTGCGTGACGAGGCGCCCTGCTTCTGGAGCGAAGAAGCCCAGATGTGGATCCTCTCGCGCTACGCGGACATCGTCTCCGCCGGCCAGGACTGGCAGACCTACTCCAGCGCCAGCGGCAACCTCATGACGGAATTGCCCGGCCGCGCCGGCGCGACGCTCGGCAGCTCCGACCCACCGAAACATGACCGCCTGCGCGGCCTGATCCAGCACGCGTTCATGAAGCGCAACCTGCTGGCGCTCGAAGAGCCGATCCGCGATGTGGCGAAGCAGGTGTTTGGCCAGCTCAAGGGTACGAAGCAGTTCGACTTCAAGGAAGTCTCGTCGCAATTCACCGTCAAGGTGCTGATGGCCGCGCTCGGCCTGCCCATGGGCGAAGAGGCCATCGTGGACGAGCAGATCGTGCGCGACAACGCCGTGCTGATGGTGCAGAGCGATGCCCGCACCCGCGCCAAGGGCCCGGAGCACATCGCTGCCTACAACTGGATGCAGGAGTACGCCAGCAAGGTGATCGCGATGCGCCGCGCCGAGCCGCGCAACGACCTGATCAGCAACTTCGCGCTGGCCGAGATCGACGGTGACCGGCTGGACGACCGCGAGGTGCTGCTGACCACCACCACGCTGATCATGGCCGGCGTCGAATCGCTCGGCGGCTTCATGATGATGTTCGCCTACAACCTCGCCAGCTTCGACGAAGCCCGCAAGGCCGTGGTGGCCAACCCCGAGCTGCTGCCCGACGCGATCGAGGAAAGCCTGCGCTTCAACACCTCGGCCCAACGCTTCCGCCGCCGCCTGATGAAGGACGTGAACATCCACGGCCAGACCATGAAGGAAGGCGATTTCGTCTGCCTGGCCTACGGCAGCGGCAACCGCGACGAGCGCCAGTACCCCAACCCCGACGTGTACGACATCACCCGCAAGCCGCGTGGCCACCTCGGTTTTGGCGGCGGTGTGCACGCCTGCCTCGGCACGGCGATCGCGCGCCTGGCGGTGAAAATCGCCTTCGACGAGTTCCACAAGGTGGTGCCCGACTACAGCCGCGTGGCCGACCAGCTGCCGTGGATGCCCTCCAGCACCTTCCGCAGCCCGCTGGTGCTCGAACTCAGAGCCGCTTAAGGCGCCTCACTTACCATCGCGCTGCCTGTCACCGGGCAGCGCCTTTCTGTTTTCTGGAGACACCATGGCAAACATCACCTTCATCGAGGCCAACGGCCAGTCCACCACCCTCAACCTCGCCGACGGCTGGAGCCTGATGCAGGGCGCCACCGCCAACGGCGTGGACGGCATCGTCGGCGAATGTGGCGGCTCCTGCGCCTGCGCCACCTGCCACTGCTATGTGGACGAGCTGCTGGCCGGTGTGCTGCCCGCGCCCTCGCAGGGCGAGCTGGACATGCTGGAGAACGTGGTGGCCGAGCGCCGTCCGAACAGCCGCCTGGCCTGCCAGATCAAGGCCGGCCCCGCGCTGGAAGGCGGCGTGGTGCACCTGCCGGAATGCCAGGAATGAACGCCGAAACCAGCGCGGCCGGCATCGTCATCATCGGCGCGGGCCAGGCCGGCGTGATGACCGCCGAGGCCCTGCGCAGCGGTGGCTTTGAGGGCCCCATCACCCTGCTGGGTGACGAACCCCACGGCCCCTACCACCGCCCGCCGCTCTCCAAAGCCTGGATGGCCGGCGAGATCGAAGCGGCCCAGCTGGTGATGCGCGCGCCCGAGATGCTGGCGCGCAAGAACATCGCGCTGCGCACCGGCGTGACCGTCAAGGCCATCGACCGCAGCGCACAGACCGTGATCCTCGGTGACGGCAGCGCCCTGCCCTACACCGGCCTCGTGCTCGCCACCGGCAGCACGCCGCGAGCCCTGCCCCTGCCCGGCAGCGACGCGCCCGGTGTGCTGGCCCTGCGCACGCGCGACGACGCCAGCGCCATCGCCGACCGCCTGGCCGCGTGCATCGAACAGCAGCGCCCGGTGGTGGTCATCGGCGGTGGTTTCATCGGCCTCGAAGTGGCCGCCACCGCACGCAAGAAAGGCCTGGCCGTCACCGTTCTCGAGGCCGCGCCGCGCCTGCTCGGCCGCGTGCTCGCACCGGTGCTGAGCGACTGGTACGCCGAGCTGCACCGCGGCCACGGCGTGCAGCTGATGCTGGGTGCGCAGGTCGCCGCCCTCGAGACCGGCGTCGACGGCGCGGTCAGCGGCGTGAGACTGGCCGACGGCAGCGTCGTGCCCGCGGGCCTGGTGGTGGTCGGCATCGGCGTCAGCGCCAACGACCAGCTCGCCCAGGCCGCCGGGCTCGCCTGCGACCGTGGCATCGTGGTCGACGCCTGCTGCCGCACCAGCGACCCGCTCATCGTGGCCGCCGGCGACTGCACTGCGCGCCGCCTGGTCGATGGCAACCTGCTGCGGCTCGAATCGGTGCAGAACGCCACCGAACAGGGCAAGAGCGCCGCCGCCGCGCTGCTCGGCCAGGAGCGCCCCTTCACCGCCACGCCCTGGTTCTGGAGCGACCAGTACGACAAGAAGCTGCAGATGGCCGGCCTGTCCATGGGCGCTGACGGCTGGGCCGTGCGCGGCGACATGGCCGCCGGCACGTTCACCGTGTACCACTTCAAGGGCGAGCAGCTCATCGCCGCAGACAGCGTCAACGCCAGCAAAGACCACCTGCTGGTGCGCAAGCTGCTCGACGCCGGCGTGTCGCCCACGCGCGAGCAGGCCGGCGATGCGGGCTTTGATCTGGCGAGCCTGCTGGTGAAGTGAGCGGTAGCGCGGGGTTCAGCCCTCGCGCGCCTTCACCACCAGTTCCGCGTAGCCAGTGGCGGCATCCGGCTCACGCGTGAACGCCCACTCGGGCAACAGCGCCAGCAACACCTCGGCCGTGGTGCGCACCCGGCAACCCGGCGCCACATGGCCGCCAAACACCTCGCCTGTGGCGGCCGCCACGGCCATGTGCAGGTGTGAATGGCCCCGCCCCGCATCGCCCGCAGCACCCACACCCACCGTACCCGACAGGCTCAGGATTTCCGAGTCACCACAGATGCACAGCGGCTCGTCCGCCCCGGCAAAGCGAATGCGCGCATCCACCAGACTGCCGATGCCCGAGAGCACGAACGCGGCCTGGAAGCCTTGGGCGCGCACGGCGGCTTCGAGCGCTTCGCGCAGGTCCTGGCCTGGGGTGAGGCGGAGGGGAAGGGTTTTCATCACATCTCCAACGAAGCGATCTGGCTCAGTCGAGCCCCGACGATTGGCTCACGTTCGGGCTGGCTCAACAGACCTGGTAGCGCGTTGTGAAATGCCGCGTTGCCCAGGAGCGCCCTGACCTCGCCGACCACGTGCAGGCGTACATCGGAATCAGCTTCTGCCAGCTCCCGCGCCACAGCGGCGCGCCCCTCCACGACGGTCATGATGTCTTCCAGATCGTGGCTGGCGTACACATCGTTCTGCCCCCGATCCGCGAACGCCTCGAACTTCGTGGCCAGGAAGTACGGCGCCGACAGATGGCGCAGGACCAACCCGTCAGCAACAGGCGTTTGCACAGCGGCTGCAAATCCAGCCCGGTACCAGCGATTGGCAAAGCCCAACACTTTTTCGTCCAGCGGAACCAGATCCAACTGCATGCGATTCCAGTACCAGCGAAATGGCGGTGTGTTGTCGGCCATGGTCTGATTGAAGCCGCGTTGCATGAGTTGCTCCGCCAGTGCGTGGTAGCCCGCCAGGGTGGCCACTTCCACGATGGCATCGACATCTTCGGTCGGCCTCACATCCATCAATTTCGCGTTGTCGATCAAGAGCCCTGTGGCGCAACCGCCCACAAAAACCACCTGATCGCAAAGCGGCCCCATGGCCTGAACCATGCCCACCAGCAAAGCCAGATTCGGATCAGCCACGCAACGGCTCCTTGATGGGTTTGGGTGCCTGCGGGTCGATCAATGTTTGCAGGCGTTCGAGAGCCATGCCTCGCTCGCGCGCCTTGCCCACCCGCAGCGCGTCAAACAGTGCCAGCATTTCGTACAACTTGGAATCCTGCATCGCAGCAAAGGGCACTGATGGGTGCAAGGGTTCCACGCCGATGCCGCGAATCGTGCCATTAGGGTGCGGCCACACAAAGTCCATCGATCCCGGCGCGAACACGCCCGCAAAGGCCGGCGCGCTATGGCTCGTGGGCACGCCCACCGCCAGCGGCAAACGGATCCCGGGAAAGGCGTACTTGGCGCCATGCAGCGCGAACTCGGCGAGGTTGTGCGGGTGTGGGCGCACCGGGTTGTCGGCCTGATCATCAGCACTTGGGCGGCGTGACCGCTTCTTCGCTACGCGGTAAATTCCCAGAGGCTCTTGGAAAGGCATCGCTGCGAGCGTTGCGATGTCCACTGCAAGAGACGGTGGCACAACCGCATAGTTCTGATCCAGCAGACCGGCCTGCAGACCACGCTTGACGGCTGCGTGTGCCTCCGAAGCGCTCAGGCCCAGCTCCTGCGCCAGACGTGCATACGTCCAGCGCTGCTCACCCCAAGCCACAAGCTTGAGGGCGACCAGGAAATCTTGAGGTTTAAGCTGCATTTCATTCTTTGTTCGCAAATCGCGAATATTGAATATAAAACCAACATCCAATATTGGCAAGCAGTCTCTTCCGCTCCATGCGGACCTGCTCACTACGCAGTCTGAAAGAACCGGGCACCGAATGGATGTGCCGCGCTGAGCAGATCGTGGGTAGTACCCAGTTTTCCGTGTGGAACCAGGCTTTCTCGATATTTACGGAAAATCTAATGGAATCAACGAGTTTCGACAGTTGAATCTGGCGCCACCAACGCCACCAACGCCCCCAGCGCCTCCACCCCCACCGGCGCCTGCGGCAACCAAGGCAGCACAAACGTCCTCTTCGCCAGCCCGCCCGCAATGCGCTCGGTCTGCCGGACTTCCCCCGCCAGCCGCGCCTGCAGCAGCGGGTCGGTCGTGCCGGTGGCGGCGATGCTTTTGTTGATGACCCAGGCCCAGGGTTCGATCTGGGCGCGACGCAGGTCGTCTTGCAGCGCGGCGGCCTGGCTGACCGGGGTGACTTCGGGCAGGGTGACGATGATCACGCGCGTCATGTTGCCGTCTTGCAGGCGCATGAGCGGCGTGATGATGTGCAGGCCTTTGCTCTCTGCCTTGCCTTCGTACTGCTGCACCATCTGCCGGTGGTAGGCGCCGGTGGCGTCCATGAGCAGCAGGCTGTGGCCGGTGGGCGCGGTGTCGAGCACCACGAAGGCGCTGCGCGCTTCGTTGACGACTCGGCTGAAGGCGTGGAACACGGCGACTTCTTCGGTGCAGGGCGATTGCAGATCTTCCAGCAGCAGGGCCTGGCCTTGTTCGTCGAGCGCCTTGCCGCGGGTGGCCATGATCTTGTGGATGTAGGCCTCGGTCTCGGCCTTGGGGTCAATGCGCCCGACCTTGAGGCCTTCGAGGTTGCCGTTCAGCGCGTCGGCCACATGGGCCGCCGGGTCGGTGGTGGTGAGGTGCACGCTGTGGCCCCGCCGCACCAGGCCGACGGCGAGTGCGGCGGCGATCGTCGTCTTGCCCACGCCGCCTTTGCCCATGACCATGATGAGGCCGTGGCCGATGGCAGCGATTTCGTCGGCCATGCGGCTGAGCGGTTCGGCGGGCAGCGCGGGCCTTGCCGCCTGGGGCGCAGGGGCGGTCACCTCACCGCCTTGCAGCAGCGCACGCAGCGCGGGCAGGCCCACGGTGTCGAAGGCGCGCAGCGGCACCTCGTCGCGCGGCAGGCGGGCTAGCGCGTCGGGCATCTCGCGCAAGGCCTGGCGGCCGAGGGCTTCGATGGCGTTGGCAATCGGGTCGCTGGCGCTGATGGCGTGGAACACGCCGTTGACGGCCAGACGCTGGTTGGCCAGGCCGAGCTGGCTCAGTTCTTCGGCGGTGCGCGCGGCTTCCTGCATGGGGCGCGGGTCGGGCCGGGTGACGAGCACGACGGTGGTGAGCGCGGGGTCGCTCAGCGCCTGCAGCGCGGCGTTGAAACGCGCTTCCTGCATCTTCAGGCCCGAGTGCGGCCCCAGGCAGGAGGCGCCGCGGTCGTTGCCGGCGAGGAAGCCGGTCCAGGCCTTGGGCAGGCTCAGCAGGCGCAGGGTGTGGCCGGTGGGCGCGGTGTCGAAGACCACGTGGTCGTAGCCGCCGTCGATGCCCTCGCCCGCCAGCAGCGCGGCGAATTCGTCGAAGGCGGCGATCTCGGTGGTGCAGGCGCCCGAGAGCTGTTCGCGCACGGTCTGGCGTTCGTCGTCGCTGGTACCGGCTTCGAGCTGTGCGAGCACACGCTGGCGGTAGGCCTCGGCGGCGGTGTCGGGGTCGATATTGAGCATCTGCAGCCCCGGCACGCCGGGCACGGGCACCGGCCGGTTGGACAGCGGCACACCCAGCATTTCGTCAAGGTTGGACGCCGCGTCGGTGCTGACCAGCAGCACACGCTTTCCCGCGTCGGCCAGCGCGATGGCGGTGGCGGTGGAGAGCGAGGTCTTGCCGACGCCGCCCTTGCCGGTGAAAAACAGGAAGCGCGTGGGCGCGGTGGCGAAGCCGGGAAGCGTGGGGATATTCATGAAGGCAGCATGGCACAAGCCGTCAGACCCGGAAATGACGATGGTGAAGCCCAGGGGAGCAGTCAGGCCCCGGGCAGCGTGACCGTAACCGCCAGCCCGGGCAACGCATTGCGCACCGCAAACGTGCCGCCGTGCGCCTGCGCCACCAGCTTGCACAGATACAGCCCCAGGCCCACGCCGCCCTGCGCACGGGTACGCGCGGTGTCGGGGCGGAAGAAGGGTTCGGCCAGGTGGGGGATCTGCTCGTCGGGCACACCCGGACCGTGGTCGCGCACCTCGATCCGGATGCCCTGCCCTTCGATGCTCAGGTGCAGTTCGGGCGGCAGCGGCGCCCCCGCGCTGTGGCGCAAGGCGTTGTCGAGCAGGTTGCGCAGCAGCAGGCGCATGCGCGCCGGATCGAGCGGCAAGGTGGGAAGGCCGGGCGCGGCGTGCAGCGCGGTGCGGGCGGCCTCGGGGTGGCGGGCCTGCAGCTCGCCGATGACCTCGCGCGCCAGCGCTTCGAGCGCCACCGGTTCGCGCTGCAGCGCGGCGTGCTTCGTGGCCAGGCGTTCGCTCTCCAGCAGGTCCGTGATGAGACGGGCCATTTCCTGCAGGTCGCGCAACAGGGCTTCGCGCTGCGGGTTGACCTCGGCCGTTTCGGGCAGCAGCTCGGTGTTGAGCCGCGCACGGGTGAGCGGACTGCGCAGCTCGTGGCTGATGGCGAGCAGCAGCGCGCGCTTGGCGTCAAGCATCTGCTGGATGTCCTGGCCCATGGTGTTGATGGTGGCGGCAAGTTCGCCCAGTTCGTCGGGGCCGTGCAGGCAGCGCTCGGGAATGGGCTGGCTGAAGTCGCCCGCACCGAAGCGGCGAGCGCCTTCGCCGATGGCGTCCAGCGGCTTGAGCAGACGGCGCACGTAGAGCCAGGCCAGCAGCGTGAGCACGAGCAACGAGGTGAGCGCGTAGCCGATCAGGCGCGGGCGGCGCACGAACACCTCGTCATTGATACCGAACTGGATGGTGTGCCCGTCGGCGGTGTCGCGCTGCAGGATGCCGTTCCAGTCTTTGCCGTTGCCCCATTTTTCGCCGTTGCGCGGCCCGCTGTCATCGGGTTTGTCGCGCATCCAGTCCGACTCGGCCTGACCGGGGTGTGAGGCCCAATTCACCTGCGGTCCGGCGATGCGCACGGTGAGCGGCAGGCGCTCGGTGATGGACAAGGCGCGCTCCACGCTGGGCTGACCGCCGTTCGTGATCTCGGCGGCGATGCGGTCCACGTAGTCCATCAGCAGCGGGCGCGCGGCTTCGCGCCAGCCCATGGAAAACGCCTTCTGCGCGCCCGTGAAGAACACGAAGGTCATGCCCGCCGCGAGCAGCAGGAACACCAGCACCATGCGCAGCTTGATGGAGTGTGCGATGCGGTGCTTGGCGCGCTTCCACGAAGACAGTTTCTTGGCTCGAGCGTCGGTCATGGAGAGCGGCTCACTGGGTCAGGCGCCGCAACGCCAGCGAGTAGCCGGCGTTGCGCAGGGTCTTGATGCAGTCCAGCGGCTCCAGCTTCTTGCGCAGGCGGCTGACCACGATGTCCACCGCGCGGGTGTACAGCTCGGCCTCGTGGCCGCGCAGCTGGTTGAGGATGTCGTCGCGGCTGAACACCTTGCCCGGCTCGCGCGCGAGCAACAGCAGCAGTTCGAATTCGGTGCCGGTGAGTTCGACGTCTTGCCCTTCGCGCACGACGCTGCGGCGCGCGGGGTCGAGCGTGAGGCCCTCGAAACGGAGTTCACCGTTGGCGGGGTCCGGCGTGGCGTTCAGCGGCGCCAGGCTGGCCCGGCGGCGGCGCAGCACGGTCTGCAGGCGCGCCACGAGTTCACGCGGCTCGAAAGGCTTCGGCAGGTAATCGTCGGCACCGATTTCCAGGCCGACCACGCGGTCCATCACCTCGCCGCGCGCGGTGAGCATGACGATGGGGATGTCGCTCTCCTTGCGGATGGTGCGGCAGAGTTCGAAACCGTCCATCTCGGGCAGCATCACGTCGAGGATGGCGGCGTCGAAGCGCCCCGCGCGCAAACGGGCCAGTCCGTCGCTGGGTCGAAAAGCGTGGGTGAGTTGCAGCTCGAAACGCTGGAAGTACGTGGCCAGCGGAGGGCCGAGCTGTTCGTCGTCGTCGATGAGCAGGATGCGGTGCATGAACTCATTCTGACAGGGCACGGTGTCGCACGATCAGGCGGCGCAGCCGGTGCTGCACCGGAACACCCAGGGTGTCGAAGCGGTCGGCCGCCGAGATCAGCGCGGGCAGCAGCGGCAAGGCCTCGGCGGGTTGTTGCTGCGAGAGCCGGGCCCAGAGATCGAGCGCGTGCTGGCGGTCGAAACGCGGGCCCCAGACCATGGCGAGCAGCTCGGCGTGCGGGTCGTCGGCCCCGGCCAGCAAGGCCGGGGCATGGGCCCGGCTCTGCAGAGCCAGGTGGTGGATGGGTTCAAAAGCGGGTGACATGGCCGTGCATTCAGAACGTGTGCTTCGCTCGCCCGATCAGCCCCGGCCCCACCGGCCGTGGCCTCGCTTGCCCAGCTTTTCGCGCACCTGGCGTTGCTGCTCCGGGTTGAGACTGTCGTAGAAGTCGGCCAGTGCGGTCAGCACCTTGGGCGCGCTGCCTTGCACGGCGGCGGTTTTCTGGTCGAGCAGGCTCTGCGCCTTGGCGCGGTCGAACTTCTCGCCTGCGACCAGGGCCTTGAAGTCGGCGCGAGGATCGCCACCGTCACCCCGGAAGGCCTTGCGCGAGGCGATCATTTCATCGGCCAGAACACCGAGCTTCTGCTTCTGTTCGGCGTTGAGTTCGAGCTTGCTGCTGATGCGTTCGATCGCCTTGCCGCGCATTTCGGTGACGCGTTCTTCGCTCCAGCCACGGGCGTGGTCGCCACGGCTGCCGCAGGCGGTGAGGCCGCCCAGCACCACGGTGGCGGTGGTCAGACCGATGAGGGTGCGTTTGATCCAGGTTTTCATGACGGGGGTCCTTTCAGAACCTTGTTGAACATGACCGTCATGGTGCCGGGGCCAGGCCGTCCCAGGGTGTCAGCGAGGTACCGGTTCTTTTCGTTTTGTTTCAGCGCCCACCTGGCGCACCCGCTGCAGATGCAGGTCCACATGGACCGCCAGCGACTCGGCCACGATGCGCGCAATGCGCGGCAGCGGACGGCTGGCGCTGGTGGCCACCGACACGCTCTGCGCCTGCGCGTTGCGGTCGCGCAGCGGTACAAACACCACGCTGCCGTCCAACACCTCGGGACCCACGTCCAGCTCCGAGGTCAGCGCCACGTGGCTGCCGCTGCGCACCAGGCTCTTGACCAACTGCAGCGAGTTCGTCACCAGCGGTGGCCGCGCTTCCTGCAGCAGCCAGCCGTGGCGCTTTTCCAGGTATCGGCGGATCGCCAGCGCACGGCTCTGCGCGGCCAGCGGCCAGGCCGCCACTTCCTTGAAACCGACCTCGGCCAGCGCTGCCAGCGGGTGCGCGGCCGCCACCGCGCAGCCCAGCGGCAGCTCGGCGCTCCAGATCAGGTTCAGGTCGCGCTGGGGTTTGAGGTTGAAGGCCACGGCGATGTCCACGTCGCCGCTGAGCAGGTGGGTCACCGCCTCGTCGGGGCTGACGATCTCGATGTCGATCACGATGCCCGGGTGCTCGCGCGCTGCCACCTGCAGGAAGTCGGGCAGGAAGCCGTTGGCGTGGCTGTCCATGGCGGCCAGGCGCAGCTGGCCGTGGTTGACGCCCTGCAGCTGCTTGATGTCGGACAGCGTGCGGTTGAGGTCGGCCTTCCAGCGCTGCGACAGCGCCAGCAGCAGCTCGCCCGCCGCCGTGAGCCGCATGCCGCGCGGCAGGCGCTCGAACAGCGGCACGCCCAGGTCTTCCTCCAGGATCAGGATCTGGCGGTCGATGGCGGAGGCGGAAATCGACACCTCGCGCGCGGCGGCCTGGACCGATCCGAGCTGGGCCACGGCCGCCACATAGCGCAGCGCTTTCGGATGCAGGGGACTGTGGAGGTTGCTCATCGTGCTGTTTATTCGAACGAAATACAGCAAATTATGCGATGGACGGCAACGCAAAGCGAGCTCAAACTGCGGTCCAAGATGCCCTCCACGCCCACCACCCCCTTGACGATCTCCGAGCTCCGTTCGCTGGACGAAGCCGCGTTCAATGCGCTTCTGGGCTCGGTGGTCGAGCACTCGCCCTGGGTCGCAGAGCGCGCGTGGTCGCTGCGCCCGTTCGCCAGCCAGTCCGCCCTCTTCAACGCCATGGCCCGCGTGATCCACGGCGCCGACGAGGCGCTACAACGGGCGCTGTTGTGCGCCCACCCCGAACTCGCGGGCCAGGAGGCCCAAGCGGGCACCATGACCAGGGACTCTCAAAACGAACAGGCCCGCCTGGGCCTGCTGAGCCTGGACGCCACCACCGTGCAGCGCATGACCGCACTCAACCAGCGCTACCACGCGCGCTTCGGCTACCCCTTCATCGCCGCGCTGCGGCTGCACGACACACTGGCTTCGGTGTTCGAGGCCTTCGAAGCGCGCCTGACCCACGACGACGCCACCGAACGCCAGGCCGCCTTGCAGCAGATCTGCGAAGTCATGCGCGGACGGCTGGCCCGTGTGGTCCAGCCCGACGCCCCCACCCCCCTTTCGTCTCGCCCCGCCGTCTCCACCCTTGCAGGAACCCAGCCATGAAACCCACCCGCCGCATCTTCCTCGCCGCCAGCGCCCTGCTGCCCTTCGCGGCAGCCACCGCCCACGCCCAGGTCTGGCCGCAGAAGCCGATCAAGATCGTCGTCACCTTCGCACCCGGCGGTTCGTCGGACATCGTGGCGCGCCTGTTGCAGCCCGGCCTTCAGGAGAAGCTGGGACAGACCGTGATCGTCGAGAACAAGCCGGGAGCCGGCAGCACCATCGGCGCCAACGAGGTGGCCAAGGCCGCGCCCGACGGCTACACCCTGCTGCTGTCGAACACCGCGCCGATGAGCATCTCGCCGTTCATGATGGACAAGGCGCCCTACGACCCGGTCAAGAGCTTCACCCACATCGCGCACATCGGCTCGGTGCCCAACGTGTTCGTGGTGCACCCCTCGGTGCCGGCCAGGACCATGCCCGAGCTGGTGAAGTGGATCAGCGCGCAGACGACGCCGGTCAACTACGGCAGCGGCGGCGTGGGCTCCATCGGCCACATCGTCGGCGAGATGTTCAAGAACCAGTACAAGCTGAAGATGGAGCACGTGCCCTACAAAGGCTCGTCGCCCATGCACACCGACCTGCTCGGCGGCCAGCTGCAGTTCGCGGTGGACACGCTGACGCAGAACGTGCCCTACATGAAAGACGGCAAGCTGGTCGGCATCGCCGTGACCTCGCGCGCCCGTGCGCCGATGTCGCCCAACGTGCCGTCCGTGGTCGAGGCCGGTTACCCCAAGCTGCTGGCGGAGAACTTCCTCGGCATCTCGGCACCGGCCGGCACGCCCAAAGACGTGGTGGACAAGGTGAACGCCGCCGTCGCCGACGTGGTGTCGCGCCCCGACGTGGCCAAACGCCTGGCCGATCTGGGCGTCGCGGTAGAGAAGATGACGTCGGCCGAGTTCACGAAGTTCGTGAGCGACCAGGTCACCGAGTGGGCGCCGGAGGTGAAGGCCTCGGGCGCGCGGCTGAACTGAGCCGGCCATGAACGGCGGACTCTCCATTCACTGTGTGGACGTGGCCAGCGGCCGCGTCGCGGCGGGCCTGCGCGTGGCGGTGCAGCGCCTGGGACCGGACGGCCTGCCGCAAGGGCCGCTGATCGCCGAGGGCACCGTGAGCGGCAACGGCCTGCTGGCCCACCCGGCGCTGATGAGCGAAGCCATCACGGCCGGGGGTTACGAGGTGCGGTTCGAGGTCGGCGCCTTCTACCGCGGCCAGGGCGCTGCCGTGCCCGACCCGGCGTTCCTGGAGGTGGTGCCCTACCGCTTCCACATCGCCGACACGGCGCAGCATGTCCACCTGCCATTCAAGTTCACGGCCTGGGGCTTCTCGCTGTTCCGCGGCGGCGCCTGACCGGTGAGGCCAAGGCAGCGCCTGTCACGGCGTTGCCATCGGACCGTCGCCGTCGCGTCAAACGCGCGCGGCACAGTGGCGCGGCCGCCTGCACCGTTGCAAGCGCTCCCCACCACCGACGACCGAGAGCCCCGACCATGCGCCGATCCCCCACCTTGTCCCTGAGCCTGAGCGCCACCCTGCTCGCCCTCGCCAGCCTGCCGCTGCAAGCCCAGACCCAGACCGCCTTCCCCGCCACGCTCACGGGCCACGCGGTGCTGCCTGCGCAGACCTTCATCGCCGCCCCCAAGGACGCCCCGGCCGACCTGCAGGTCAGTGGCAAGTTCACCACCGGCCAGCGGGTCGAAAAGATCGGCGGTGTTGAAGGCAAGTCGGCCGGCCGCCCCACCGGCGTGTCGCTGCCCTTCAAGGGCCAGCCGGTGCAGGGCCATTCGGGCATCAAGCGCCTGGCCGACGGCAGCTTCTGGCTGCTGACCGACAACGGCGCCGGCTCCAAGGCCAATTCGCCCGACTTCGCGCTGTTCCTCAACCGTTACGCGGTGGACTTCAAGAGCGGCCAGTTCAAGCGCCTGGAGACCGTGTTCCTGCACGACCCCGACAAGAAGGTGCCGTTCCGCATCGTCCACGAAGGCACGAAGCAGCGCTACCTCACCGGCTCCGACTTCGACACCGAAGGCTTCCAGATCGCTGGCGGGCACTTCTGGATCGGCGACGAGTTTGGCCCGTACCTGATCAAGGCCGACATGAAGGGCCGGGTACGGGCCGTCCATGAAACGAAGGTGGACGGCAAGACCGTCATCTCGCCGGACCATCCTTCGGTCATCACCCCGGGCGCGCCGAACGGCGAACTGAAGTTCCAGTCGCGCCGCTCCAAGGGCTACGAGGGCCTGGCCTCATCGCCCGACGGCAGCAAGCTCTACGCCCTGCTCGAAGGCGCGCTGTGGGACGAAGCCACCAAGGCACCCGAAGCGCTGGACGGCAAGCAGTACCTGCGCGTGCTGGAGTTCGACGTGAAGACCGAGCAGTGGACCGGCCGCCACTGGAAGTACGTGCTCGACGCCAACCACCACGCCATCGGCGACTTCAACATGATCGACGCGACGACGGGCTTGATCATCGAACGCGACAACGGCGAAGGCACGGCCGACAAGGCCTGCCCCGAAAGCCAGAAGCGCACCGACTGCTTCCACGACCTGGCGAAATTCAAACGCATCGTCAAGGTCGAACTGAGCGAGGCCAATGTGGGTGGCCCGCTGCGCAAGATCGGCCACATCGACCTGATGGCGATTGCCGACCCTAACAAGCTCTCGCTCAAGCCCCTGACCAACGGCGTGCTGGCCTTCCCCTTCTTCACGATCGAGAACGTGGACGTGGTGGACGCAACGCACATCGTGGTCGGCAACGACAACAACCTGCCGTTCTCCAGCAGCCGCGAACCCAACAAGGCCGACGACAACGAGCTGATCCTGCTGGAAGTGGGCGACTTCCTGAGCGCCCGCTGAAACACCCGCAAGGCAAGCCCCCTGCGGCCGAGGGCAGCAGGGGCGCTGGACGGGAGAAAGGTTCCGGAAAGGTCGCCGCCGGAGCGCCGCCGTCACCGCATCTCGAACAGTTCCTGGTGGAAGCGGGTCTCGTCCAGCCCCAGGGCCACGAAATCCTTCTTCAGCGTGCGGCCGAACACGGCCGGCCCGCAAAACCAGAAGTCCGCATCGCGCCACTCGGGAACCTGCTCGGCGATGCGTGCCGCGGTCAGCCAGCCGTCGCGTTCGTCCCACGACACATGCAGGCGGACACCCGCGGCTTTCGCGTCGGCCTCGATCAGACCGATGGCGTGCTCATCGTAGACGGCCGTGGTGTGGAACAGGTCGATGCTCTTGCCATCGGGCGCCTGGGCCAGGGCCTTCATGCGCGAGATGAAGGGCGTGATGCCGATGCCCGCGCCCACCCAGATCTGGCGCTTCTGCTGGCCCGCGAAATTGAAGCGTCCGTAGGGCCCCTCCACCTTGACCACATCCCCCACCTTGACCGTGGCGGACAGGGTGCGGGTGTAGTCGCCCAGGGCCTTGATGATGAAGGTCAGACGGCCATCGTCGGCCCACGCAGAGGTGATGGTGTAGGGATGCGCGCCCTCCTTTTCGTGCAAGGTCACGAAGGCGAACTGGCCCGCCTCGTGGCCCGCCCAGCGCCCCTGGAACCCGATGTCGACCTCGACGACATCCAGCGCAGGGTGGAGACGGACGGCCGCCACCTCGCCCACCAGTTGCCGGTGGACGGCCACGCGGCCGAACAGCACCATCACGGCGGCGATGCTGCCCGCGGCCATCAGCAGCGCCATCACCGGCCCCAGCACACCGCTCCAGTAATCGAACTGCAGCAGCACCACCGAGTGCCACACCAGCACCAGATAGGCCACGGCGAGCAGGTGGTGGGTACGGAAGAAGTACCGGTACGGGAAGCGCTTGATCAGTGCCAGCGCCATCAGCGCCACGGCCGCATAAAACGCCCACTCACCCAGGCCCTCGGCGAGTCCGCGCTGGTTCATGAAGAACTGCCGGACCGGTTCATCCACCAGGGTCGGGCGGGGTCCGCGCTCGGGGCGCACCAGCCAGCCCAGGCCGACCAACCACTTGGCCGACTCCGACAACAGCCAGTGGCCGATGGACAGCACCAGGCCCGAGATGCCCAGCCACTTGTGCAGCCGGTACATCTTGTCCAGCCCACCCAGCCAGGGCTCGAACACCACAGGCCGCACGGCCAGCACCATCGCCGCACTCATCACCCCGATGGCCAGCACGCCGCTGCCCTGCATCAAGACGCTGCGCCAGGCAAAAAAGTGGGGAAGCTCGGCCCAGACGGTCTGATCGGTGAACCACCAGAGACCCGTCAGGACCAGCAGATAGGCCCAGAAAAACCGCTGGATGTGCTGCATGGCGCTCCTCCCTTTCCCGTTGCATTGGCTGGTGTTTATGTCTCCAGCTTACACCTGGGCAACCGGTGGGTTTGCGCGCTCAGAACACCTCGGTGTCCACCTCGCTGTTGCCCTGCGCGTTGTAGCGCTCGCCCTTCACGGTGTGCTGGTTGATGTGGTCATCGAGCCGCGCCATCACGGAAGCGTCGAGCTTGACGTTCACCGCGCCCAGGTCGTCCTGCAGGTGCTCCACGCTGGTGGTGCCGGGGATGGGCAGGATGTTCTCGCCCCGGTGCAGCAGCCAGGCGATGGCGAGCTGCGCCGGGGTACAGCCGACCTCGTTGGCCACGGCCAGGTAGCCGGGCAGCAGCGTGAGGTTGGCGGCGTAGTTCTCGGGCGCAAAACGCGGCATGCTGCGGCGGATGTCCTTGGCGTCGAAGCTGCTCACGTTGAGCTCGCCGCACAGGAAGCCGCGACCCACCGGGCTGAAGGCGACGAAGGCGATGCCGAATTCGCGGCAGGTGTCGAGCACGGCGATCTCGGGGTTGCGCGTCCACAACGAGTACTCGGTCTGCAAGGCGGTGATGGGGTGCACCGCCTGCGCACGGCGCAAGGTGGGGGCCGACACCTCGGAGAGGCCGATGGTCTGGATCTTGCCGGCCCGCACCAGGTCGCTCAGGGCGCCCACGCTGTCTTCGATGGGCACCTGCTTGTCCCAGCGGTGCAGGTAGTAGAGGTCGATCACATCGGTCTGCAGGCGCTTCAAGGCCGCTTCGCAGGTGGCCTTGATGGTCTCGGGCCGGCCGTCGATGACGCGCACCTTCACACCGTCGGCGTTGGGCACGCCCTGCATGCCGCATTTGCTGGCGAGCGTGAACTTCGAGCGGTGCTTCGACAACACCTTGCCCACCAGCGTTTCGCTGGCGCCAAAGCCGTAGAGCGCTGCGGTGTCGAAGTGGGTCACGCCCGCGTCGAGCGCGCCGAGCAGCACACGCTCGGCCTGCTGCTCGGACACGGGGGCGCCGTAGGCGTGGCAGATGTTCATGCAGCCCAGACCGATGGCCGAGACTTTGAAGGGGCCGAGTTGGCGTTGTTGCATGGTGAGAGCTCCTGAAATGGAAAACGGCCCCAGCCGTGAGGATGGAGCCGTGAATGGTATGCCTCGGCGCGAGGTGGCTCCACCCAGTGACGCCGCGGAACCGGCTTTGCCGGGCCGCTGGCGTCGTCCCCTTGAGGGGAAGGCGCGCAGCGCCGCAGAGGTGGGCCTATCCCTTCAGTTGCTGTTCCAGGTTGTGCAGCACCTGGTAGCAGTTGAACACCTTGCCCACGCTGGAGTTCGGCTCGCGGCCTTCCTGGATGGCAGCGAAGAACTCGCGGTCCTGCAGCTCGATGCCGTTCATGGACACCGCCACCTGGCTCACGTCGATCTTTTCTTCCTTGCCGGTGAACAGGTCGTCGTAGCGCGCGAGGTAGGTCGCGGTGTCGCCGATGTAGCGGAAGAAGGTGCCGAGCGGCCCGTCGTTGTTGAAGCTCAGGCTCAGTGTGCAGATGGCGCCGTTGGCGGCCTTGAGCTGGATGCTCATGTCCATGGCGATGCCGAGCACGGGGTGGATCGGGCCCTGGATGGCGTTGGCCATCACGATGGGGCTGTTGCACTGGTAGGCGAACAGGTCCACGGTGTGGGCGGCGTGGTGCCACAGCAGGTGGTCGGTCCAGCTGCGGGCCTGACCCAGCGCGTTGGTGTTGGTGCGGCGGAAGAAATAGGTCTGCACATCCATCTGCTGGATGTTGAATTCGCCGGCCTGGATCTTGTTGTGCACGTACTGGTGGCTGGGGTTGAAGCGGCGGGTGTGGCCGCACATGGCCACCAGGCCGGTCTGCTTCTGCAGCGCCACCACGTCTTCGGCGCCCTTGAGGCTGTCGGCGAGCGGAATTTCCACCTGCACGTGTTTGCCGGCCTTCAGGCAGGCCAGGGTCTGCTCGGCGTGCATCTGCGTGGGGGTGCACAGGATCACGGCGTCGACTTCTTTCAACGCCAGGCTGTCGGCGAGGTCGGTGGTGACGTGCTGGATACCGTACTTGTCGGCGACCTCTTTGGTCTTTTCCAGGTCGCGGCTGATCAGCGAAACCACTTCAACGCCGTCAATATTTTTGATGCCGTCCAGGTGTTTGATGCCGAAGGCGCCGGCGCCGGCGAGGGCTACTTTGATGGTCATGTCAGTTGTTCTCCAGGATGAGGTGGCCCACGGCCGTGTTGGATGCGGGCACATGGTAGAAGCGGTGCT
This sequence comes from Hydrogenophaga aromaticivorans, assembly GCF_013387465.1. Lineage (GTDB taxonomy): Bacteria > Pseudomonadota > Gammaproteobacteria > Burkholderiales > Burkholderiaceae_C > Hydrogenophaga > Hydrogenophaga aromaticivorans. The sequence goes on from NZ_VYGV01000013.1 coordinate 18,906, forward strand.
TCACGGTCGGGGCCGGACCCTGCACCTTGCCGTCGACGATATCGGACATGGCGCCGCGGGCGATCAGCCACATCACGAGTTCGATGCCTTCGCTGCCGGCTTCGCGCACGTAGTCGATGTGCGGCGTGTTGGCGCAGCCTACGGGGTCGGCAATCATCTGGTCGAGCCAGGCGTTGTCCCACTCGCGGTTGATCAGGCCGGCGCGTGCGCCCTGCAGCTGGTGGCTCATGCCGCCCGTGCCCCAGATGTGCACGTTCAAATCTTCGTCGTAGCTATCCACCGCCTTGCGGATGGCCTGGCCGAGCATGAAGCAGCGCTTGCCCGAGGGCACCGGGTACTGCACCACGTTGACCGCGAACGGGATCACCGGGCAGGGCCAGGCGTCCGTCTTCGGGTCGAGCTCGCCACACATCAGCGACAGCGGCACGGTGAGGCCGTGGTCCACGTCCATCTTGTTGACGATGGTGAGGTCGAAGTCCTGCTGGATCACGCTCTGTGCGATGTGCGACGCCAGGTCCGGGTGGCCGATGACCTTGGGCACCGGGCGTGGGCCCCAGCCTTCGTCGGCCGGCTGGAACTCGGCCGCGGTGCCGATGGCAAACGTGGGAATCATCTCCAGGCTGAACGCCGTGGCGTGGTCGTTGAAGACGAGGAAGATGACGTCGGGCTTGTTGTCCTTCATCCATTGCTTGGAGAAGTCGTAGCCCGCGAACACGGGTTTCCAGTAGTCCTCCTGGGTCTTGCCCAGGTCCATGGCCGCGCCGATGGCGGGCACGTGCGAGGTGAAAACGGATGCGGTGATTTTGGCCATGGTCAGACTTTCTTTCCTGCGGCGCCCTGGGGCTGGCGGTGCGCCTGCGCGTCACCGTCCTCACCCACGTAGCGGTTGCCTTCGACGGACCGGCCGCCCTGGATCATCATGTCGCGGTATTCGGTTTCGGTCATGCCGGTCATGGAGCCCGCCATCTGCTGGAAGCTCTTGCCGTCGGTGGCGCCGATCTTGGCCAGAAAGTAGATGTTGCCGCCGGTGCGCATGCACCAGTTGAGGTCGCGCGCCAGCACGGCCTGTTTCTGCTCTTCGGTCATCGGCCATTCGTCGAGGTAGGCGCGCTCGTCGGTCTTGAAACGCTCGCGGTTTTGTGCCTTCATCAGCGACATGCAGAACTGGTTGAGCCAGTAGCCTTTGCGGCTCTGCTCGGCATCAAAGATGATCGTGCCGGGCACGTCGAGGTACGGTTTTTCGAGGGACATGTCAGACCTCCTCGGGCCAATAGAGACGCATCGGGTTCGTCACGAGCAGCTTCTGCTGCAACTCGGGCGTGGTCGCGATGTGCGGGATGAAGTCGACCAGCAGGCCGTCGTCGGGCATGTGGTCCTTCAGGTTGGGGTGCGGCCAGTCGGTGCCCCAGAGCACGCGGTCGGGGAACTGCTCGACGATGCGTTTCGCGAACGGGATCACGTCGGTGTAGGCGTTCTGCTCGCCGTTCAGCGCCTTCGGGCCGGTGACCGACAGGCGCTCGGGGCAGCTGACCTTGCTCCACACGTTGCTGTGTTCGCGCATGAACTTCTCGAACAGCGCGAACTGCGGGCCATCGACCGGCAACGACACATCGGGCCGGCCCATGTGGTCCACCACCACGGTGGTCGGCAACGCGGTGAAGAAGTCCCACAGCTCGGGCAGGTCCACCGCCTCGAAGTAAATCACCACATGCCAGCCCCATTTCGCGATGCGGCCAGCGATCTCCAGCAGCTCGTCCTTGGGCGTGAAGTCCACCAGACGCTTGACGAAGTTGAAGCGCACGCCGCGCACACCGGCGTCGTGCATGGCCTGGATCTCGGCGTCGCTCACGCTGCGCTTGACCGTGGCCACGCCACGCGCCTTGCCGCCGCTGTTGACCAGTGCGTCCACCATGGCGCGGTTGTCCGCCCCGTGGCAGGTGGCCTGCACCACCACGTTGCGGGCAAAACCGAGGTGGTCGCGCAGTGCGTACAACTGGTGCTTCGATGCGTCGCAGGGCGTGTACTTGCGTTCTGGCGCGTAGGGGAACTCGGCCCCCGGACCGAACACGTGGCAGTGCGCGTCCACCGCGCCGGCGGGCAGCTTGAAGCGGGGTTTGGAAGGACCGGTGTACCAGTCCATCCAGCCGGCGGTTTTGGTGAAGTCACCGGAAGTCGGTTTGCTCATTGAAGTGCTTTCAATCTGTTCGCGTGCAGAGGAGGCGGAGATGGCGGAAAACAGCGGGGCGATTTGCTGGCCGAAGGACTGATGAGCCCCGCTGGCTTCCGGCGTCGCCGCCGGGGCCAGCCGGAGAAAATTCAGTCGATATAACGCAAGCCAGCCGCTGCCAGCGGCTCGCGCATCTTGTACATGTCCAGCCCCAAGACGCCCGAAGCCAGCTTGTCGCGCTTCTCGCCTTCGAAGCTCTCGCGCTTGATCGCCGCAGCCAGCGTTTCCGCTGCACGCGCCGCTGGCACGCAGACCACGCCATCGTCGTCGGCCACGACCACGTCGCCGGGCGTGACCAGCATGCCGGCGCAGACGATGGGGATGTTCACCGAGCCCAGCGTGGCCTTGATGGTTCCCTTGGAAGAGATCGCTTTGGACCACACCGGGAAGTTCATTTCCTTGAGCGTCTTCACGTCGCGCACGCCGGCGTCGATGATCAGGCCGCGGGCGCCGCGCGCCTGGAAACTGGTGGCCAGCAGGTCGCCGAAATAGCCGTCGCTGCACTCGGCCGTGACGGCCGCGACCACGATGTCGCCGGGCTGGATCTGCTCGGCGGCCACGTGCATCATCCAGTTGTCACCCGGCTGCAACAGCACGGTGATGGCTGTGCCGGATACCTGCACACCGGTCTGGATCGGGCGCATGTAGGGCTTCAACAGACCGACACGGCCCATGGCTTCGTGCACGGTGGCCGAGCCCAGCGCGGCCAGGCCGTCGGCCGCAGCGCGGTCGGCACGGGTGATGTTGCGGTAAACGACGCCGAGTTCGTACATGGTCAGATTCCTTTCTGTTTCAAAGCCGCGTCCAGGCGCGGGAACACACGCCGCGCATTGCCCTCGTACACCTTGTAGCGGTCATCGCCCACGACGATGGTGCTCGCTTCGATGTAGCGCTTGGTGTCGTCGTAGTAGTGACCGGTCTCGGGGTCGATGCCGCGCACGGCGCCGATCATTTCCGAGGCGAACAGGATGTTGTCCACCGGGATCACCTTGGTCAGCAGGTCGATGCCCGGCTGGTGGTACACGCAGGTGTCGAAGAAGATGTTGTTGAGCAGGTGGTCTTTCAGCAGCGGCTTCTTCAGCTCCTGCGCCAGGCCACGGAAACGGCCCCAGTGGTAAGGCACCGCGCCGCCACCGTGGGGGATGATGAACTTCAGCGTCGGGAAGTCCTTGAACAGGTCGCTGGTCAGGCACTGCATGAAGGCCGTGGTGTCGGCGTTCAGGTAGTGCGCGCCGGTGGTGTGGAAGCAGGCGTTGCAGCTGGTGCTCACGTGCACCATGGCCGGGATGTCGTGCTCCACCATCTTCTCGTAGATGGGGTACCAGGCCTTGTCGGACAGCGGCGGGCTGGTCCAGTGGCCGCCCGAAGGATCGGGGTTCAGGTTGATGCCGACGTTGCCGTATTCCTTGACGCACTTCTCCAGCTCGGGGATGCAGGTGGCCGGGTCCACGCCCGGGCTCTGCGGCAGCATCGCGGCGGGAATGAAGTGGTCGGGGAACAGCTGGCTCACGCGGTAGCAGAGCTCGTTGCAGATCGCGGCCCAGGTGGAGCTGATGTTGAAGTCGCCGATGTGGTGGGCCATGAAGCTCGCGCGCGGCGAGAAGATGGTGAAGTCGGAGCCACGCTCTTTCATCAGGCGCAGCTGGTTGGTCTCGATGGACTCGCGCAGCTCGTCGTCGCTGATCTTCAGGTCCGAGACCTTGGGCATCGAAGCCGGGTCCTTGATGCCGGCGATCTGCGCGTTGCGCCAGTTCTCCAGGGCCTTGGGCGCCGTGGTGTAGTGGCCGTGGCAGTCGATGATGAGGGGCTTTTGCTGGCTCATGCGGAAGGTTCCTGGTGCGGTTGCGGCCCATGCCGGACGGGGCTTTGAATGGCGGATTGTGAACTTCACCACGCTGCGAAACCAGCCTCCCGGCGCGCTATCAGCTAGAACAAAAAACTATATCTATGATGGAGCTATTCCTTAGCAATACAGATCATGGATCTCAAACAACTCGAATATTTCGTGCGCGTCGCCGAGCTGGGCAGCTTCACCAAAGCCTCGCTCGCGCTGGACGTGGCGCAACCCGCCCTCTCGCGACAGGTGCGCCTGCTGGAGGTGGAGTTGCGCCAGAACCTGCTGGTGCGCAACGGCCGCGGCGCCACACCCACCGAAGCCGGCAAGCTGCTGCTGGAACACGGCCGCGGCATCCTGCACCAGGTGGAGCGAGCGCGCGAAGAGCTGGGCCGGGTGCGCGGTGCGCTGGCGGGGCGCGTGGCCATCGGCTTGCCGCCGAGCCTGGCGCGGGTGCTCACCGTGCCGCTTACGCGCGCCTTTCGCGCCCAGCTGCCAGAAGCCAGCCTGTCCATCAGCGAAGGCCTGTCGGCCACCATGCAGGAATGGCTGGTGACCGGGCGGCTGGACATCGCCGTGCTCTACAACGCCCAGCCCGCGCCGGAAATCGACATCTCGCCGCTGCAGGACGAAGAGTTGCTGCTGGTGGAACCCCGCCCGGCCGGACTGGCCGAAGAGCCACCCCCGCCACCGGTGTCATTGGCCGAGGTGGCGCAATTGCTGCTGGTGATCCCGAGCCGGCCCAACGCGTTGCGCATGCACGTAGAGTCCGAAATGGCCAACATCGGGTGCCGTCCGCGGGTGGCGCTGGAGATCGACGGTGTGTCCGCCATCCTCGACCTCGTGGCCGACGGCGCGGGTGCCGCCCTGCTCTCGCGCAACGCGGTGGCCAGCTCGATCCGGCCGTCGGCCTACCGCACGCGCTCCATCCAGCCGCCACTGCGCACCCGCCTGTGCCTGGCCACCAGCTCGCTGCGACCCGCCACGCTCACGCAGCAGACCACACTGAACCTGATCCGCCAGACGCTGGATGCGATCAATTCATCAAGCTAGCCAGCCCGCGCTGTGGCGCATCAGCCAGAGGATGGCACTGAGCGTGAAGAAGGAGGCCGCCGTGGTCGCCAGCAGCGCCGCCGCGGTGAAGCCTTCAAAGCCGTGGCGCTGCGCGAGGATGGAATAGATGCCCAGCATGGGCATGGCCGCCGAGAGCACGGCCGCGGTGCGCAGATCGCCGTCAACGGAAGGCAGCCCCAGCAGCGGCAAGAGCGAGACGGCGGCGAACACCGCCAGCGGGTGCAGCAGCAGCTTGCCCACGGCGATCAGCGACACCTGGCGGCGCATGCCCTTGACCTGCAGGCCCACCAGCGTGCCGCCGATGATGAACAGCGCCATGCCGCTGCTCGCGGCGGAAAACAGGGTCACGGTGCGCGTGATCACCGCGGGCAGCTGCCAGCCCAGCAAGGCCACCACGAAGCCGGCAAAGATGGCCACGATCATGGGGTTGCGCACCAGGCGCTCGCCCGTCTGTTTCAGCGCCTGCAGCAGCGAAGGCCGCTCGCCTTCGTGCGCGCCCGCGTCGGCCAGCGTGAACAGCAGCGGCAGCTTGATGAGGTTTTCCACGATCAGGTTGAGCGCCAGGATCACACCACCCAGGGGTCCAAACAGCAGCAGCATCACGGGGTAGCCCACATAGCCACTGTTGGAGCAGGTCATGCCCATGGCCACATACGCGCTCTCGGTCAGGCTCTTGCGCAGCACGCTGCGCGAGAACCACAGCGCCGCCCCGATCAGCGCCAGCGAACCGGCGGTGAAGGCCAGCAGGTAACCCGGGTGCACCACCTCGCCCAGCGGCCGCGAGGCCAGTGCGTTGAACAGCAACGCGGGCAGCGCGATCTGGATCACGAACTTGCCGAAGACGCGCATGTCGGCTTTGGTGAACAGGTTCCAGCGCACGCTGGCATAACCGGCCGCGATGCAGAGGTAGATCGGGCCGGTGATGGCCAGGATGTCGAGCATGAAGAAGCGTTCGGTTTATGCGTCGTTGGCGGCGGGGCGCGCTGCCAGCAGGCGGTCGGCAAAGGCCTGCCACGGTGGGTTCTGACCCAGGTCGGCGAAATGCCCGGCGCGCGCCTGCGCCGCCATCCAGTCGTGTTTCTCGGCGATGGCCGTGGCCATGAAGGGCTCGAAGCCGGCCTCGCGCACGGTGTTGGCCACCTCGCGCATCTCTTCGGCGCGGCGCTTGCCGTGCTGCGCCACGCGGCTGAAGAAATAGCTGCCCTGCTTCTGCCAGTCGATCGAAGGAAAGGTCTCCTGCAGCGTGGCGATCATGGCGTCTTCGACGCCGTGGTGGCGCGCGGTGGCGTAGCTTTCGATCACCAGCGCCTCCAGCCCCTTGATCATCACGCTGCGGCACATCTTGGTGGCCGAGGCGATGCCCAGCTGCTCGCTGGCCACTTTGGCGTCCATGCCCAGGGCGGCCAGCACCGGCAACAGGCGCGCCGCGTGTGGACCGCCCAGCAGCATGGGCACGCGGATGCCATAGGGCGGCACCGAGGTCATGACGCCGGCCTCCACGTAGTGCGCGCCCGCCGCTTCGATCAGGGCAGCGGCCCGCTGCTTGGTGCCGGGCGATGCGGAGTTGAGATCCAGGAAAAAACTGCCGGGCTGGATGTCGGCGGCAGCGGCCTGCGCCACGGCCAGCGTGCTTGAAGCGGTCACGGCCGAGATCACCAGCGTTGACCGGGCACACAGGCTGGCCACGCCGTCACAGGCCTCAATGCCCTGCGCAGCGGCATGCGCCAGCGGCTCGTCGCGTTGCGCCGGATCGGCGAATCTGAGGTCCCAGGCTGCGGCCGCGTTGAGGCCAGCGCCGAAGATGCGGCCCACCTCTCCGTAGCCGATCAGACCAATACGCAGCGTGTCCACTGGCAGGATGTCCATGAGCCGTCCTCTCTCATTGTTTCGGGATGTTCGCGCGCTCGATCACCGCGCCCCAGCGTTTGATGTCAGCGGCCAGCAGTTCAGCCGCCGTTTCGGGCGTGCTGCCTTCGGGGTCGATGTTCAGGTCGGCCAGCTTCTTGCGAACGTCGGGTTTCGCCAGGGCGGCGTTGATGTCCTTGTTCAGGCGCGCCACCACGTCTCGCGGTGTCTTCGAGGGCACGGCCAATGCATTCCACGACGAGGCCACAAAACCCTTCACGCCCTGCTCGACGGCGGTCGGCACCTCGGGCAGCACGGTGGAACGCTTCTGGCCGGTGACCGCGAGCGCGCGGAAGGCGCCGGCCTGGATCTGCGTCAGCGCCGGGCCGAGGATCTCGACGGCGGCATCCACCTGCTTGCCACGCAAGGCACCGACCAGGTTCGGCGTGCCGTTGAAAGGCACGATCTGGGCCTGAATGTCGGCACTGGACTTGAGCAGCTCGGCCGCCAGGTTCTGCGTGCTGCCGATGTTGATGCTGCCGATGTTGAGCTGGTTGGGATGGGCCTTGGCGAACGCGAGCAGATCGCCCAGGGTCTTGTGAGGCGAGTCGGCCGGCACCAGCACCACCAGATCGAAAGTGCCGAGTGTGGAGACGGGCGTGAAGTCCTTGACCGTGTCGTAGGGCAGGCTCTTGTACAGGCTGGCGGTCACGGCGGTGCCGTTGGACATGAGGAACAGGGTGTGGCCGTCGGACTCGGCACGTGCCACCGTGCTGGCGGCCACCACACCACCGGCGCCGGGTCGGTTTTCAATGGTGACCGGCTGGCCCAGCGACTGGGTCAACTCCGCACCCACGATGCGGGCGGTGAGGTCACCGGCCCCCCCGGCGGCGAACGGCACCACGATGCGCAGCGGTTTGCTGGGGAAGGCCTGTGCCATCGCGGGGGTGGCCAGGCCAAAAGCACCCAGGGCGATCGCGGAAACCATCACGGTGCGCCGGGAAAACAAGGTCTTGAGGTTCATGCTGGTCTCCTGTTGTGGGGTGTCGATCGCAAAAGCCGCCCCAATGTAGCGCCCAGAAAAAGGGCCTGCAATTGCTTGCAGGCCCTTTCAGCTATGCAGGCTTTCGATAACCGGTCTTCACAGGCGCAGCACGAACAGCGTGATGCCGGGGAAGGCCACCAGGATCGCGGTGCGGATGAAGTCGCTGGTCACGAAGGGCAGGATGGCGCGGTAGGTCTGCGTGATCGGTGTGTCGCGTGCCATCGAGTTGATGACGAACAGGTTCATGCCCACCGGCGGCGTGATCAATCCCACCTCCACCACGATCAGCACAAGGATGCCGAACCAGATGGCGAACTCCTCGGGCGGCAGGCCGAAGTCGAGCGCGGTCACGATGGGGAAGAACACCGGAATGGTCAGCAGGATCATGGACAGCGAGTCCATGAAACAGCCCAGGATCACGTACAGCACCAGGATGGCGATCAGCACCAGCAGGGGACTCACACCCCAGCCCGACACCATGGCAGCGGCTTCCTGCGGCAGCTGCGACAGCGCCAGGAAGGTGTTGTACAGGCCCGCGCCCAGCACGATCATGAAGATCATGCCGGTGGCGATCGCGGTGCCCAGCACGGCTTCGAGCAGGGTCTTGCGGTTGAGGCCGCCGCTGAACCAGGCCGAGAGGCCCGTGCCGAACGCGCCGATGGCCGCACCCTCGGTGGGCGTGAACAGGCCGGTGTAGATACCGCCGACCACGGTCAGGAAGATCACCATCACGGGCCACACCTTGACGGTGGCGATCCAGCGGTCTTTCATGGGCATGGGCGCCATGGAGCCCACTTCATGCGGCTTGAGGCGCGCATAGATCGCAATCACGATCATGTAGCCCACGGCGGCCAGAATGCCGGGCACGAAAGCCGCCAGGAACAGCTTGGCGATGTTCTGCTCGGTCAGGATGGCGTAGATCACCAGCACCACCGACGGCGGGATCAGGATGCCCAGCGTACCGCCCGCGGCCAGACAGGCGGTGGAGATGCCACCGGCGTAGCCCGCGCGCTTGAGTTCGGGCAGGGCCACCTGACCCATCGTCGCCGCCGTGGCGAGCGAAGAGCCGCAGATGGCGCCGAAACCGGCACAGGCGCCCACCGCGGCCATGGCCACGCCACCCTTGCGGTGACCGATCCAGGCCTCGGCCGCCTTGAACAGCGCCTGCGACAGGCCGCCCAGCGCAGCGAACTGCCCCATGAGCAGGAACAGCGGAATGACCGACAGGTTGTAGTTCGAGAAGGTGCTGTAGGTCACCTGCTTGAGCTGATTGAGGATCGGGTCCACCGACCCGTAGACCATCCACGCACCGCCCAGGCCACACACCAGCATGGACAGCCCGATGGGCACACGGATGAAGATCAGCAGCAGCAGGAGCGGAAACGACCAGAGAGCGAGTTCGACAGTTGACATGATGTTCAGTGCCCTGCGTTGGATTCAACCGTCCAGCCTTCGGGCTCGGACCCGAGACCAAAACGGGTCAGGGTTTTGGCGACGTAGCAGACACAGCCGATCACGGCGCCCACCAGACACAGGGCATAGGCCCACCACACCGGCATCTGCAGGATGAACGTGGTCTCCAGGTACTCCTTTTTCTCCAGCATGCCTTCCCAGAGCTTCCAGGTCAGCACCAGCCAGACCAGCGACATCAGGATGTCGCTGCCGGTGTCCACCGCCTTTTGCGCCCAGCGCGGCGTGTGCATGTAGAGCAGGTCCACCGTGGCATGACCGCCGCGCAGGTAGCACCAGGGCATGAAGAAGAAGATGGCGATACCGACGCCGACTTCCACCAGTTCAAAGTCGCCCGGCACGGGCCCGAGCCCGATGCCGATCAGTGCACGTCCGGCGACGCTGGCCACGACCATGAGGGTCAGTGCCACGAGCATGATGCCGCCAAACAGGGCGGTCCACCGGGCAAACCGGTAAATCCAGTCAATCATTTCTGGTCCTTGTTATGGGGGTTGGCCTGCGCCAATTGTCTCCCATGGTTTTTCTTCCACCGCCGCCTGTTGCGCAGCGGCGGGACTATAGCTCAAAATTTCTTATTGTTAAATCAATTTCCCTTATCGAAATCTTCGCGATGTCCTGCCCCTGGCAGGACATCGCCCCCGAGTGGCCGTCCGTCAGAAGACAGCGTCCACCCCGGGGCGGCACCAAAAAGCCCTTACTTCGCGTGTTTGGCAATCAGCGCACGGGCCTCCGAGGCCAGCTTGGCGCCGTCGATGTTCTTGCCCTTCATCTCCTTGACCCAGTCGGCCTCGACCGCGCCCGCGGTGCGGCGCCAGCGCTGGGTCTCGGCCACGTCGAGTGCCACGATGTTGTTGCCCGCCTTGACGGCGATGTCACGACCCACCTTGTCGGCATCGTCCATCACGCGGCCGAACATGGCCGCGGTTTCGACACCCGAGTTGTTGTCGATCACCTTCTTCAGGTCGGCCGGCAGCTTGTCGTAAGCCGTGCGGTTCATGGTGAAGGCAAAGGTCTGGGTGAACAGACCTTCCTTGCCCGCGAACGTGGTGTGGTTCTTCACCAGTTCGGTGATCTTGAGCGAAGGCGTGACTTCCCAGGGGATGGTCGTGCCGTCGATCACGCCCTTGGACAGGGCCTCGGTCACCGCCGGTACCGGCATGCCCACGGGCGTGGCGCCCAGCTTGCCCAGCATGTTGTTGATGATGCGCGAGCCGCCACGGATCTTCATGCCGCGCAGGCTCTCCAGGCCGGTCACCGGCTGCTTGGTGTGGAACAGGCCCGGGCCGTGCGTGTGCACGGCGATCAGCTTGACGCTGCGGAATTCGTCGGCCGCGAACTTCTCGACGTATTCCTGAAAGGCCCGCGAGGACTGTTCGGAGACACCACCCATGAAAGGCAGCTCGAACACTTCGGACTTGTTGAAACGGCCCGGGGTGTAACCCAGCACGGTCCAGGTGATGTCGGCCACACCATCGCGCGCCTGGTCAAACAGCTGGGGCGGCGTGCCGCCCATGGCCATGGCGTGGAACAGCTGCACCTTGATGCGGCCACCCGATTCGGCTTCGATCTTCTTGGCCCAGGGCACCAGGGCCTTGGAGGGAATGGGGGCCTGGGGCGGCAGGAACTGGTGCAGACGCAGCGTCACGGTCTGCTGGGCCAGCGCGCTACCCGCCATCAGGGTGGTCAGGGCGGCGCCCAGCGCGGCCAGGGTGGTTCGGCGTTTCAAGAAGCTCATGGGTTCTCCGGGGATGAAAAAAGTCGTCCGCTGATCACGGCGCAAGTGGCTGCGTCATAGCGCGGCCATCGTTTGGCAAGCGCCGGAACTTTGAACCTGATCAAGGGCGCTGACCAGATCGGAACGCTTCTTTCAGCTATGCCGGGTTGATATGTACCAACTGGTTCAATGTCAGATTGGTATGACATGACAAAACCTGATGCCATCGAACGAACAAGCGCACGCACCCCAAAAAAAGCGCCAACCCCTGTCGTGCTGGCGCATCCGGAAGCGCACGGGCGATGGGCCCGACGGCCCATCGCCTGCTCAGGCGTTCACTTCGAGTACTTGGCAATCAGTGCACGGGCCTCCGAGGCCAGCTTGGCGCCATCGATGTTCTTGCCCTTCATCTCGTTGACCCAGTCGGTCTCCACGGTGCCAGCGGTGCGACGCCAGCGCTGGGTCTCGGCCACGTCCAGCGCCACGATGTTGTTGCCGGCCTTCTCGGCGATCGCGCGGCCCACCTTGTCGCCTTCGTCCATGGCCCGGCCGAACATGGCCGCGGTCTCGATGCCCGAGTTGTTGTCGATCACCTTCTTCAGGTCGGCGGGCAGCTTGTCGTAGGCCGAGCGGTTCATGGAGAACGCGAAGGTCTGGGTGTACAGACCCTGCTGGCCGGCGAAGGTGGTGTGGTTCTTCACCAGCTCGCTCACCTTGAGCGCGGGCGTCACTTCCCAGGGAATCGTGGTGCCATCGATCACGCCTTTGGACAAGGCTTCGGTCACGGCCGGCACCGGCATGCCCACCGGGTTCGCACCCAGCTTGGTGAGCATGTTGTTGATGATGCGCGAACCGCCGCGGACCTTCATGCCGCGCAGGCTCTCAAGACCCGTCACCGGGGCCTTGGTGTGGAACAGACCCGGGCCGTGGGTGTGCACCGCGATGAGCTTGACGTCCTTGAACTCGTCGGCGGCGAACTTCTCCACGTACTCCTGGAAGGCGCGCGAGGATTGCTCGGCCGAGCCGCTCATGAACGGCAGTTCAAACACCTCGGACTTGTTGAAACGCCCCGGCGTGTAACCCAGCACGGTCCAGGTGATGTCCACCACGCCATCGCGCGCCTGGTCAAACAGCTGCGGAGGCGCGCCGCCCAGCTGCATGGCGTGGAACAGCTGGATCTTGATGCGGCCGCCGGACTCGGCCTCCACCTTCTGGGCCCAGGGCACGATGGCCTTGGCGGGGATGGTGGCCTGCGGGGGCAGCATCTGGTGCAGCCGCAGGGTCATGGTCTGCTGGGCCGAGGCGGTGCCCGCGAACAAGGTGCTGGCGGCGGCGGCGGCCAAGGCTGCCAACGCGGCTCGGCGTTTGATGGTACGCATTGCAGTCTCCTGTCGTTGAAAGATGTTCTGCTCTGGCCTGCTCCGACGGGGCACAAGGCTGATCGGCCCGGCGTGGAAAAGCCGGGCTTGTGCGGCCCGGCTTTTTCCTGTACCCGGGACCGGCGCTTATTTGGCGTGTTTCGCGATCATCGCGCGCGCATCGGACACCAGCTTGGCGCCGTCGATGTTCTTGGCCTTCATGTCGTTGATCCAGTCGCTCTCGACCACGCCAGCGGTGCGCTTCCAGCGCTGCACTTCGGCCACGTCGAGTTCGGTGATTTTGTTGCCGGCCTTCACAGCCAGGTCGCGACCGACGTTGTCACCCACATCCTGTGTGCGGGCAATCATCGCGCTGAATTCGAGGCCCGAGTTGTCATCGATGATCTTCTTGAGATCGGCTGGCAGCTTGTTGTAGGCGCCCTTGTTCATGGCGACGACGAAGGTTGTCACATACAAGGCCTTGTCGCCGGCAAAGGTGGTGTGGTTCTTCACCAGTTCATGCACCTTCAGCGCAGGCGCCACTTCCCAGGGAATCGTGGTGCCATCGAGCACGCCCTTGGAAAGCGCTTCGGTCACGGCCGGCACCGGCATGCCCACGGGCGTGGCGCCGAGCTTGACCAGCATGTTGTTGACGACACGGGTGCCACCGCGGATCTTCATGCCGCGCAGGCTTTCCAGGCCAACCACCGGCTGCTTGGTGTGGAACAGGCCGGGACCGTGGGTGTGCACAGCCAGCACGTGGACGTCCTTGTACTCATCCATGGCGTTCTTCTGCACGTACTCCCACAGCGCACGAGAGGTCTTCTCGGCCGACAGGCCCGCGATGAAAGGCAGCTCGAACACCTCCGACTTGGGGAAGCGGCCCGGCGTGTAGCCCGGCAGCGTCCAGACGATGTCCACCACGCCGTCGCGCGCCTGGTCGAACAGCTGCGGCGGGGTGCCGCCCAGCTGCATCGAGCTGAACATCTGGATCTTGATGCGACCGTTCGAATCGGCCTCGATCTTCTTCGCCCAGGGAGTCAGCGCCTTGGCCGGCACCGTGCCCTGCGGCGGCAGGAACTGGTGCAGGCGCAGGGTCACTTCCTGCGCGAAAGCGGACAAGCTGGCCGAGGCAGCCAGCGCCAATGTGGCGATCTTGAATTTCCATGCAGTCATGCGTTTCTCCAATGGTGGTGCTCAATCAATGAGCGGTGGCGAGCGTTCTGCGTCATCGCAACCGCTTAGTTATTGTTTATAACCATAAGCGCACCGGACTGCATGGGTGTTTTCCCTAGCGCCCCGGTCCCATCGGCACCTTCCGGCCACGGCACCACAGGAGCCGTGCACCAGAGCCTGAGGGTTGTTCAGGCCAGTCCCAGCAGACGCACTGCGTTGCCCTTCAGGATGCCAGGCATCACCTCGGGCTTGAAGCCGGCGACTTCAAAATCCTTCATCCAGCGCTCGGGGGTGATCAGCGGGTAATCGCTGCCGAACAGGATGCGGTCCTTCAGCAGCGTGTTGGCGTACTGCACCAGCTGCTTGGGGAAGTACTTCGGGCTCCAGCCCGAAAGGTCGATCCACACATTGGGCTTGTGCGTCGCCACGCTCAGCGCCTCATCCTGCCAGGGGAAGCTGGGGTGCGCCATGACGATCTGCATGTCGGGGAAATCGATCGCCACATCGTCGAGGTGCATGGGGTTGCTGTATTCCAGGCGCAGACCGCCGCCGCAACGCATGCCCGAGCCGATGCCGCTGTGCCCTGTGTGAAAAATGGCGGGCAGCTTGTGCGCGTTGATCACCTCGTAGATCGGCCAGGCCATCTTGTCGTAGGGGTGGTAGCCCTGCACCGTGGGGTGAAACTTGAAGCCCTTGATGCCCTCTTCCTGGATCAGGCGTTCGGCCTCGCGAGCGCCCATCTTGCCTTTGTGCGGATCGATGCTGGCGAAGGCCACCATCATGTCGCTGTTCTCGCGTGCGGCCTGGGCGATTTCTTCGTTGGGGATGCGGCGGCGGCCCAGCTGCGACTCGCTGTCCACCGTGAACATCACCAGACCGATTTTGCGTTCGCGGTAGTACGCCACCGTTTCGGCGATGGTCGGCCGGCGGTCGCTACCGAAGTACTTGTCGGCGGCGCGATCGTATTCCTCGCCATAGTTGTCAAAGGGGTTGCGGCAGCTCACTTCGGCGTGGGTGTGGATGTCGATGGCGATGAGGTTGTGGTGGTCCATGGTGGCTCTCTTCTAAGGGTAAACACGGAGGTTGATCCGAAGGGTTTTTCTTGATTTAGTTATGGGTTATAACAATAATCGCATCACTCAACAAGCAGGTTACTCCCTTCATCATGAACGCCAATACCCATCCCGATCTCACCCTGAGCCTGCGTGGCGAACAGTCCGAAGTTGCCGTGGTCACGCTCAACCGCGCAGCCAAACGCAACGCCCTGAACGATGGTCTGATCCTCGCGATCCGCGATCTGTTCCAGAACCTGCCCAAGAGCGTGCGCGCGGCGGTGATCGACGGCAGCGGCGAACACTTCTGCGCCGGCCTGGACCTGTCGGAACTGAGCGAGCGCGATGCGGGCGAAGGCGTGATGCACTCGCGCATGTGGCACACCGCGCTCGACTGCGTCGAAAAAGGCACCGTGCCGGTGATCGCTGCGCTGCACGGCGCGGTGGTCGGTGGCGGCCTTGAGCTGGCCAGCGCCTGCCACATCCGCGTGGCCGACGAAACCACCTTCTACGCCTTGCCCGAAGGCACGCGTGGCATCTTCGTGGGCGGCGGTGGCGCGGTGCGCATCCCCAAGCTGATCGGCGCGGCGCGCATGACCGACATGATGCTCACCGGCCGCGTCTACAACGCCGCCGACGGCGAGCGCATCGGACTGGCGCAATACCTCGTGCCCACCGGCACCGCGCTGGACAAAGCCATCGAGCTCGCCACCCGCATCGCCACCAACGCGCCCATGACCAACTACGCGCTCATGCACGCCCTGCCCCGCATTGCCGAACAGCCCGCCGACCACGGTCTGTTCACCGAAGCACTGATGGCGTCCATCGCCCAGAGCGCGCCCGAAGCCAAAGAACGAGTGCGAGCCTTCCTCGAAGGCAAGGCTGCGAAGGTGACCAAGGAATAACCCCCCTGCGCCGCCTGCGGCGTCACCCCCCAAGGGGGGCGATACCAGAGACCCGGCAAAGCCGGTTCCTCGGCATCCCTGTGTTGAGACACGCGCGCCGGAGCAATTTGAACCCCCCAGCGCAAGCAAACAAGAGCATCTGGAGACAAGACATGACCGCAGCGAAATACCGCCCCCTGAAATTCGGCGTCACCCGCGCCACCTTGCGCGACGGTGACACCGGTGTGCACTACCTGGCCGCTGACCAGGCGTTGTTGCCCGTCCCCGATCGCCTGACCGACCGGCTGGTGCACTGGGCGAAAGAACGCCCGGACCAGACCCTGTTTGCGCGCCGCGTGAAGAACGCCGACGGCAGCACCGGCGACTGGCAACACATCACGTTCGCGCAGGCGCTGGACGCGGCGCGTCGCATCGGCCAGGGCCTGCTGAACCGCGGCCTGAGCGCCGAGCGACCGGTGCTGATCCTGAGCGAGAACGACCTCGAACACGCGCTGCTGGCGCTGGGCTGCCTGTACGCCGGCGTGGCTTACTGCCCGACCTCGCCGGCCTACTCGCTGATCAGCCAGGACTTCGACAAGCTGCACCACGTGGTGAAGACGCTGACGCCGGGCCTGGTGTTCGCCAGCGACGCGCTGCGCTACAGCCGCGCCATGCTCGCCACGCTGGGTGACGGCGTGGAACTGGTCACCACCAAAGGCACCGTGCCAGGCCGCGACACCACCTCGTTCGCCGCGCTGCTGGCCACCGAGCCCACGCCCGCCGTGGACGCCGCGATGGCCGCCACCGGGCCGGACACCATCGCCAAGTTCCTCTTCACCTCGGGCTCGACCAAGATGCCCAAGGCCGTGATCAACACGCAGCGCCTGTGGTGCGCCAACCAGCAGCAGATGACGCAGTCCATGCCCGTGCTGGCCGAGAAGCCGCTGGTGCTGGTGGACTGGCTGCCCTGGAACCACACCTTCGGCGGCAACCACAACTTCGGCATGGTGATCTACCACGGCGGTACGCTGTACATCGACGACGGAAAGCCCACGCCCGCGCTGATGAACGAGACCCTGCGCAACCTGCGTGAGATCGCGCCCACGGTGTACTTCAACGTGCCGACCGGCTTCGAAGCCATTGCCAACGCGATGAAGACCGACGACCTGTTGCGCAAGACGCTGCTGTCCAAGGTGAACATGTTCTTCTACGCCGGTGCGGCGCTGGCACAGCCGATCTGGGACAGCCTGTTCGAAAGCCAGGAGCGCGAGATCGGCGAACGCATCGTCATGACCACGGGCCTGGGCATGACCGAGTCCGGCCCATTCGGCATCTTCGTGACCAACCCCAACGTGAAGGCCGGCGACCTCGGCTTGCCCACGCCCGGCCTGGAGCTCAAGCTGGTGGACATGCAGGGCAAGACCGAGGTGCGTTACCGCGGCCCCAACATCACGCCCGGCTACTGGCGCCAGCCCGAGGAGACGGCCGAAGCCTTCGACGAAGAAGGCTTCTTCAAGACCGGCGACGCGGTGAAGTGGATCGACGAAACCGACGTGCACATGGGCCTGAAGTTCGACGGCCGCATCGCCGAAGACTTCAAGCTCGCCACCGGCACCTTCGTGAGCGTGGGTCCGCTGCGCGGCAAGATCATCGCGGCCGGCGCACCCTACATCCAGGACGTGGTGCTCACCGGCATCAACCTCAAGGAGGTCGGTGCCATGGTGTTCCCCACCGCGGCGGTGCGCAACCTCAGCGACCTGCCCGCGGACGCCTCCCTGCACGACGTGCTCGACCACCCCGCCGTGCTGGCGCAGTTCCAGTTGATCGTGAACGAACTGGCCAAGACCGCCACCGGCAGCGCCAACCGCATCGCCCGCATGTGTCTGCTGGCCGACCCGCCCACCATCGACCGCGGCGAAGTCACCGACAAGGGATCGATCAACCAGCGCGCCGTGCTGACGCACCGCGCCGACACGGTAGCCAAGCTGCACGCTGAAGGCCTGCGCTACATCATCAAACCTCAAGTCTGAGGAGACACCCACCATGGCACAAAAAGGCTTCTTCAACGCGTTTGCCGACGTGTTCATCCTCGACGGCGTGCGCACGCCGATGGTGGACTACTGCGGCGCGCTGGGTCACATCTCTCCGACCGACCTGGGCATCAAGGCCGCCCGCGAAGCGTTGGCGCGCGCAGGCGTGCCGGGCGATCACATCGGCTCGGTGGTCACGGGCAACATGGCGCCCGGCGATTTCGACCAGTTCTTCCTGCCGCGCCACATCGGCCTCTACGCCGGCGTGCCGGTGGACGTGCCGGCGATCATGGCGCAGCGCATCTGCGGCACCGGCTTCGAGCTGTTCCGCCAGGCCGGCGAACACATCCAGGGCGGCGCCTGCGAGGCCGCGCTGGTGGTGGGCACCGAGAGCATGACGCGCAACCCCATCGCAGCGTTTGACCACCGCACCGGCTTCAAGCTCGGCGCGCCGGTGGGCTTCAAGGACTACATGTGGGAAGCCCTGAAAGACCCGGCGGCCGGCATCAACATGATCCAGACCGCCGAGAACCTGGCCAAGAAATACGGCATCACGCGCGAAGAGGTCGATGCGTTTGCCTCGGCCTCGTTCGCCAAGGCCGTGGCTGCGCAAGAGAGCGGTTTCCTGGCGGGCGAAATCGTGCCGGTGGTCAGCGAGAAGTTCGAGCTCGACGGCTACAAGCCGCGCGGCATCCGGCTGCAGGGCAAAGTCACCGAAGTGGCGACCGACACCCACGCGCGCATCTCACCGCCCGAGGTGTTGGCCAAACTCAAACCTGTGTACGAGGGTGGCGTGCAGACCGGTGGCAACAGCGCTGCTTTGGTCGATGCGGCCGCGGCCTGTGTGGTCGCCTCCGGTGCTTACGCCAAGGCCCAGGGCAAGACGCCGCTGGCGCGCGTGGTCGCTGCGGCGGCCGTGGGCGTGCCGCCCGAGATCATGGGCATCGGCCCGGCGCCGGCCATCCGCCTGCTGCTGGAGCGCACCGGCCTGAAGCTGGACGACATCGCGCGATTCGAGATCAACGAAGCCCAGGGCGCGCAGACGCTGGCCGTGGGCCGCGAACTCGGGCTGGACCTCACGCGCCTGAACGTCAACGGCGGCGCCATCGCGCTGGGTCATCCGCTCGCTACCACCGGCGTTCGCCTGACGCTCACGCTGGCGCGCGAACTGCAGCGCAGCGGCAAGAAGTACGGCATCTCCAGCGCCTGTGTGGGCGGTGGACAGGGCATTGCCCTCCTCATTGAGAACCTGGAAGGAAACTGAAATGAACATTCAAGGACAAGCCGCCCTCGTCACCGGCGGGGGCTCCGGCCTCGGTGAAGCCACCGCCCGCGAACTCGCCCGCCTGGGTGCCAGGGTCGCGGTGCTCGACCTGAATCTGGAGAACGCCCTGCGCGTCGCGGCCGAGATCGGCGGCGTCGCCTGCCAGTGCGACGTGAGCAACCCGGAGAGCATGCAGGCCGCCATCGACGCCGCCGCCGCGGCCCACGGCCCGGCGCGCATCCTGATGCAGATCGCCGGCATCGGCAGCGCCAAGCGCGTGGTCGGCAAGGACGGCAACGCCGCCCCGCTGGAAGACTTCGCCCGGGTCATCAACATCAACCTGATCGGCACCTACAACGCAGCCCGCCTGTTCGCGGCGGCCTGTGCCAAGCTGGAACCGATGGAAGACGGCGAACGCGGCGTGATGGTGTTCACCGCCAGCGTGGCCGCCTTCGACGGCCAGGTGGGCCAACAGGCCTACAGCGCCTCCAAGGCCGGCGTGGCCGGCATGACGCTGCCCATGGCGCGCGACCTGGCGCAGCACGGCATCCGCGTCTGCACCATCGCCCCCGGCCTGTTCCTCACGCCGCTGATGAAGACCCTGCCCGAGCCGGTGCAGCAATCGCTGGCCGCGAGCATCCCGTTCCCGCAGCGCCTGGGCAAGCCCGAGGAGTTCGCGCAACTGGCCACCCACATCGTGACCAACGGTCACCTGAACGGCGAAACGATCCGCCTCGACGGCGCTCTGAGGATGGCACCACGGTAAGTACCCACCGCGCCGCCGCTGCGCGGCGTCACCCCCCAGGGGGCGGCGCTGGCGGCCCGGCAAAGCCAGTTCCGCGGCGCCCTCGGTTCAAGCCCCACTTTCCAGAAGCTCCTATGTCAAAAACCGTTGTGTACGAAGTCGAGGTGATGTTCGGCGACTGCGATCCCGCCGGCATCGTGTTCTTTCCCAATTTCTCGAAGTGGATGGACGCCTCGTCGCTGAACTTTTTCGTGAAGTGCGGTGTGCCGCCGTGGCGCGAGCTGGTCAAGACCACCGGCATCATCGGCACCCCGCTGCTGGAGATACACACCAAGTTCATGCGGCCCGCCACCTACGGCGAGCGCCTGCAGATCCACACCAGCGTGACCGAGTGGCGCGACAAGGTGCTGATCCACAAACACGTGGTGATGCGTGGCGACACCGTGCTCTGCGAAGGCACGGAGACACGCGCTTTCTGCATCAAGCACCCCGACGATCCGACCCGCATCAAGGCCATCCCGGTCCCTGAGGACATCAAGGCCCTTTGCAGCTGACCCGTCAGACCGCACCATCCGAATTCGAGTGAACCCATGAACGCCTTCCAGCCCCGCACCGACGACATGAACTTCATCCTGTTCGAGGTGCTGCAAGCCCCCGCGCAGTTGCAGGCGCTGCCCGTCCACGCCGAGGCCGACGCAGCGCTGATGCAGCAGGTGGTCGAGGAAGCGGGCAAGTTCGTCGCCGAAGTCATTGCCCCGCTCAACCGCGAAGGTGACGAAATCGGCGCCCAGTGGAAGGCCGGGGCCGTCACCATGCCGCCGGGTTTCCGCGACGCCTACCAGGCCTTCTGGCAGGCCGGCTGGCCCTCGCTGGCCTGCGCTGCCGAAGACGGTGGCCAGGGCCTGCCCGCTGCGCTGGAAGCCATGCTCTACGAAATGCTGAGCGCGGCCAACCACGGCTGGACCATGGCGCCCGGCCTGCTGCACGGCGCCTATGAGTGCATCAAACACCACGCCTCGCCCGAGCTGAAGGCGCGTTACCTGGAGAAAGTGGCCACCGGCGAATGGCTGGCCACCATGTGCCTGACCGAACCGCACGCCGGCTCCGACCTCGGTCTGGTTCGCACGAAAGCTGTGCCCCTGGCCGATGGCCGCTACGCCCTGAGCGGCACCAAGATCTTCATCTCCGGCGGCGAACACGACCTGACCGACAACATCGTGCACCTGGTGCTCGCGCGACTGCCCGACAGCCCACCCGGTCCGAAAGGCCTGTCGCTGTTCCTGGTGCCGAAGTTCTACGAAGACGGCTCCAGAAGCGCGGTGGTCTGCGAACGCATTGAAGAAAAGATGGGCCTGCACGGCAGCCCCACCTGCGTGATGCGCTTCGACGAAGCCCCGGGCTGGATCGTCGGCGAACCCGGCAAAGGCCTGAACGCCATGTTCGTGATGATGAACGCTGCCCGCCTGCACGTGGGCCTGCAGGGCATCGGCCTGCTCGACGCCGCCTGGCAGAAGGCCGACGCCTATTCGAAGGAACGCCGTCAGATGCGCGCACCCGGCGGATCGGCCAAGGCCGGCGAGGCAGACCTGATCGAACAACACCCCGCCATGCGCCGCATCCTCGACGCCCAACGCGCCTGGATCGACGCCGGCCGGGTCGTGGCCTACCGCACCGCGCTGGAGCTGGACATCCTGAAAAACCACGGCGACGCCACCCGCCGCGAGCTCGCCAGCCGCTGGTGCAGCCTGGTCACGCCGGTGCTCAAGTCGGCCTGGACCGATCAGGCCTTCCACGGTGCCAGCGCCTGCCTGCAGGTCTTCGGCGGCCACGGTTTCGTGCGCGAATGGGGCATCGAGCAGATCGTGCGCGATTCGCGCGTCGCCATGATCTATGAAGGCACCAACGAGATCCAGGCGATCGACCTGCTGCTGCGCAAGACCCTGCCCGACGGCGGCGCGGCCCTGTTGCAGCTGCTGGCCGACATCGGCGGCGAGCTGGGCGACGATGCACAAGCCGTGCGCGTGAAGGCACAATTCGCCCGCTTCACAAGCTTCCTGCGCGAGCGCCTGTTGCCCCGCGCCACCGCCAAGGACGCCCCCGCCGACCTGGCCCATTGGCTGGCCGACGACTTTCTGCGCGCCGTGGCCATGCTGCTGATGGCCTGGGCCTGGGCCCGCATCGGCGCCACCACCGGGGGCTACGCGCCGCGCTGGCAAGCCACACAAACCGGTTTCTGGCGCTGGGTCTGGCCCGAGTTCGACATGCGCCTGGCCATGCTCGACGCCAGCCTGGACGCGGCATGACCCCTGTCAAGGACGAACTTTGCGCTCGCGCTATGCTTGCCAGCCATGTCTGAACCTTCCGTCGCCAACACCCTGCGCCGTCCCCGTGCGCCCCGCAAAACCGCCAGCACCGATCCGGTGAGTCCGTCCGTCGACACGCCCGAGCCCTCCTCGGGCCTGGACACCAGCTACCTCGAAACCCTGCTCGGCTACAACGCCCGGCGCGCCGCGCTGGCGGTGATCACCGTGTTCCTGCGGCGCATGGAACCCTTTGGCCTGCGCCCGGTGGATTTTTCGGTGCTCACGCTCATCGCCCACAACCCGGGTGTGACCTCGCGCCAGCTGTGTGCTGAGCTCGACATCCTGCCGCCCAACCTGGTGGGCATGATCAAGAGCCTGGACAAACGCGGCCTGATCGTGCGCAAACCCCACCCGTCCGACCGCCGCGCGCAGGGGCTGCACCTCTCGGCCGAGGGCAAGCGCCTGCAGAAGCAGGCCCAGACCACCGCCACCCGGCTGGAGCACGACGTCTCCCACGCCCTGACGCCCGCCGAGCTGGAGACGCTCAATACCCTGCTGCGCAAGGTGTATCTGCGGTAGTCCCCAGGCTCGCGCAATCCGGGTATATCCGGAGCCTTGGACATTGCGCCACATTGCTGCAGTGCACACAGCTAGCAAACTGCTAGCAGGCGCCGTATAGTGTTTCTCAAGCCCCGTCACAGAGGGCTGCACCAGGAGACACAACATGAGTGCCAAAGACCATTCCGCCGTGATCCAGCTCTTTGATCTGCTGGAATCGCGCTACGCCATGCGTGTGATCTGGGCACTGAGCGATGGTCACCCCCAGACCTTCCGCCTGCTGCAGGACAGCGTGGGTGGGGTCACCCCCAACACGCTCAACACCCGCCTGAAGGAACTGCGCGCCGCCCACCTGGTGGACCACGGTGGCGACGGCTACCGGCTCACCAGCCAGGGCGCCGACCTCGCCCGCCGCATGACCGACGTGCAGCAGTTCGCCAGCAAGTGGTCGCACCAGCTGGCGCGTGCGGCGGCACACGCAGCCTGAACCGTCAGCCGGAGAAGGGGCACCCTTCCAGCACACACCGTGGGACCGGCTTTGCCGGGCCACTGGTGTGGTCCCCCTCAGGGGGAAGTCGTGTCAGCGGCGCAGGGGGGCTTCCCTGACCACCTGGCGCTGCTCGCCCAGCCCGCGCCCGCCCAGCGTGATCACGTCACCGGCTCTCAGGTAGACCGGCGGCTTCTGGCCCATGCCCACTCCCGGCGGCGTGCCGGTCGGGATCACGTCGCCGGGCTGCAACGCCATGAAACGGGAGAGATAGCTCACGATGGTCTTCACGCCAAAGATCATGGTGCGCGTGTTGCCGGTCTGGCGGCGCACACCGTTCACGTCCAGCCACAGGTCCACGTCCTGCTCATCGCCCAGTTCGTCGGGTGTCACCAGCCAGGGACCGATGGGGCAGTGGGTCGGGTAGCTCTTGCCCTTGGTCCACTGGCCCTCGTATTCGATCTGGTAGGCCCGCTCCGACACGTCGTTCACCAGGCAGAACCCGGCTACATGGTTCAGCGCATCCGCTTCGCTCACATGGAAGGCGCGCTCGCCGATCACGATGCCCAACTCCACCTCCCAGTCCAGCTTCTGCGAGCCGGGCGCCAGCCAGACGCTGTCGTTCGGCCCGCTGATGGCGCCGTTGTGCTTGTTGAACACGATCGGCTGGCCGGGCGCCTTCAGGCCGGCTTCGGCGGCGTGGTCGGCGTAGTTCAGACCGATGCAC
The DNA here is from genome assembly GCF_013387465.1 of Hydrogenophaga aromaticivorans. Taxonomy (GTDB): domain Bacteria; phylum Pseudomonadota; class Gammaproteobacteria; order Burkholderiales; family Burkholderiaceae_C; genus Hydrogenophaga; species Hydrogenophaga aromaticivorans. Next base: position 42,699 of record NZ_VYGV01000013.1, read on the forward strand.
ACGACATTGCCCACAGCCCCCACGCAGGGGCCCAGGCGGGTGTCGGCCGGCAGCAGCGGTAAGGTCGCCGCATCCAGCGCCGCCAGCCGCGACATAAAATCACGCCCCAGGGTGGCCGGGCCGATGTCCGGCACCACGCCCGAGAGGTCGCGCAGCGCACCGCTGGCGTCGATCAGACCGGGTTTTTCGGCGCCCTGTGGGCCGTGGCGAAAGAGTTTCATGGACTTGTCTCTGTGAAAAACGCCAATTTTCACCCGCATCGGGCCCTTTTGCCGCCAGCCCCCTTGAATCCGGCCAGACCGCCCCGAATTACCGCGCACGGCCAGCTTTGCCATCGATTTCACGACCATTCTTCATCGACATGATCCAACCACCGAACCCCGCCGCCACCCCCGAGCACACCTCCCCCCTCAACGCGGAAGAAGCCCTCGCCGCTGCGGCCGTGGCCGAAGCCGATGCGCTGGCCGCCCTGACCAACGAAGTCACCGAACTCAAAGCGAAAAACGCCGATCTGGCCGACCAGTTCCTGCGTGCCAAGGCCGAGGCCGAAAACGCCCGCCGCCGGGCCGAGGACGACATCAGCAAGGCGCGCAAGTTCGCGGTGGAAAGTTTTGCCGAGAGCTTGCTGGCCGTCGCTGACAGCCTCGAAGCCGGTCTGGGCATCCAGGAAGCCACGCGCGAGCAGCTGCGCGAAGGCTCCGAAGCCACGCTCAAGCAGCTGAAGAGCGCTCTGGAGCGCCACAAGGTGCTGGAAATCGCCCCGGCCAGCGGCAGCAAGTTCGACCCCCACCAGCACCAGGCCATCAGCATGGTGCCCGCCGAGCAGGAGGCCAACACCGTGGTCGCCGTGCTGCAAAAAGGCTACCTGATCGCCGACCGCGTGCTGCGCCCGGCCCTGGTCACCGTGGCAGCCCCCAAATAAAGGCATTTGCGTGGCCAGGGCCTTGAAAAACACCTGAGTTATCCACACATCTTCCACAAGGGATGCACACCGCATCCACACCCTTTTCAACATTCACTTTTTAGAACCGGAGCACACAAATGGGAAAAATCATCGGCATCGACCTGGGCACCACCAACTCGTGCGTGTCCATCATGGAAGGCAACACCACCAAGGTGATCGAGAACTCGGAAGGTGCGCGCACCACGCCGTCGATCGTGGCCTACCAGGAAGACGGTGAAGTGCTGGTCGGCGCGTCCGCCAAGCGCCAGGCCGTGACCAACCCCAAGAACACGCTCTACGCGATCAAGCGCCTGATCGGCCGCAAGTTCACCGAGAAAGAAGTCCAGAAAGACATCGACCTCATGCCCTACTCCATCGTGGCCGCCGACAACGGCGACGCCTGGGTGGAAGTGCGCGGCAAGCAGATCTCGGCCCAGCAGGTCAGCGCCGACATCCTGCGCAAGATGAAGAAGACCGCCGAGGACTACCTGGGCGAGCCCGTGACCGAAGCCGTGATCACGGTGCCGGCCTACTTCAACGACGCCCAGCGCCAGGCCACCAAGGACGCCGGCCGCATCGCCGGCCTCGACGTCAAGCGCATCATCAACGAGCCCACCGCCGCGGCCCTGGCCTTCGGCCTGGACAAGCAGGAAAAGGGCGACCGCAAGATCGCTGTGTACGACCTGGGTGGCGGCACGTTTGACGTCTCCATCATCGAAATCGCCGACGTCGACGGCGAGAAGCAGTTCGAAGTGCTGTCCACCAACGGCGACACCTTCCTGGGCGGCGAAGACTTCGACCAGCGCATCATTGATTACATCGTCACCGAGTTCAAGAAAGAACAAGGCGTTGACCTGACCAAGGACGTGCTGGCCCTGCAGCGCCTGAAGGAAGCCGCTGAAAAGGCCAAGATCGAACTGTCCAGCTCGGCCGCGACCGACCTGAACCTGCCCTACATCACCGCCGACGCATCGGGCCCCAAGCACCTGAACATCAAGCTCACGCGCGCCAAGCTTGAAGCCCTGGTGGAAGAGCTGATCGAACGCACCATCGCGCCTTGCCGCATGGCCATCAAGGACGCCGGCATCAGCGTCAGCGACATCCACGACGTGATCCTGGTCGGCGGCATGACCCGCATGCCCAAGGTGCAGGAGAAGGTCAAGGAATTCTTCGGCAAGGAACCGCGCAAGGACGTGAACCCCGACGAAGCCGTGGCCGTGGGCGCTGCCATCCAGGGCCAGGTGCTCAGCGGTGACCGCAAGGACGTGCTGCTGCTCGACGTGACCCCGCTGAGCCTGGGCATCGAGACCATGGGCGGCGTCATGACCAAGATGATCCAGAAGAACACCACGATCCCGACCAAGTTCAGCCAGGTGTTCTCCACCGCCGAAGACAACCAGCCGGCCGTGACCATCAAGGTGTTCCAGGGCGAGCGCGAGATCGCTGCCGGCAACAAGGCGCTGGGCGAGTTCAACCTCGAAGGCATCCCGAGCGCACCGCGCGGCATGCCGCAGATCGAAGTGTCGTTCGACATCGACGCCAACGGCATCCTGCACGTGGGCGCCAAGGACAAGGGCACCGGCAAGGAAAACAAGATCACCATCAAGGCGAACTCCGGCCTGTCCGAAGCCGAGATCCAGCAGATGGTGAAAGACGCCGAGCTCAACGCCGCCGACGACAAGAAGAAGGTCGAACTGGTGCAGGCCCGCAACCAGGGCGAAGCCATGGTGCACAGCGTGAAGAAGTCGCTGGGCGAACACGGTGACAAGCTCGACGGCGGCGAAAAAGACGCCATCGAAGCCGCGATCAAGGACGTGGAAGAAGCGCTCAAGGGCGAGGACAAGGAAGCCATCGAGTCCAAGACCGAAGCGCTCATGAGCGCCAGCCAGAAGCTGGGTGAAAAAGTCTACGCCGCATCGCAGGCCGAAGCCGCTGCAGCCGGTGCCAGCGAAGGCGCCAGCCAGGAGAGCGCCAGCAAGGCCGGGGCCGACGACGACATCGTTGACGCCGAAGTGAAAGAAGTCAAGAAGGGCTGATCGCCATTTCGATGGCTTTCAAGCCGCCGCCGCGTCTGGGCAACCTGACGCGGCGTTTGTGTTCAAACAGATCTGCAAAAGACCATGGCTAAACGCGATTTTTACGAAGTGCTGGGCGTGCCCAAGAACGCCTCGGACGACGAAATCAAGAAGGCGTATCGCAAGCTGGCGATGAAGCACCACCCGGACCGCAACCAGGGTGATGCGGCCAAGGCCGCCGAAGAACGGTTCAAGGAGGCCAAAGAGGCCTACGAAATGCTGTCGGACCCGCAGAAGAAGGCCGCCTACGACCAGCACGGCCACGCCGGCGTGGACCCCAACATGCGCGGTGGCGCCGAAGGCTTCAACGGCTTCGGCGACGCCTTTGGTGACATCTTCGGCGACATCTTTGGCGGTGCCCGCGGCCAGCGCAACGGCCGCCAGGTCTACCGCGGCGCCGACCTGTCCTACGCCATGGAAATCAGCCTCGAAGAGGCCGCCACCGGCAAGGACGCACAGATCAAGATCCCGTCGTGGGACGACTGCGAGGCCTGCAAGGGCACCGGTGCCAAGCCCGGCACCAGCGTCAAGACCTGTTCCACCTGCCACGGCCAGGGCCAGGTGCAGATGCGCCAGGGCTTCTTCAGCGTGCAGCAGACCTGCCCCACCTGCCACGGCAGCGGCAAGATCATCCCCGAGCCCTGCACCAGCTGCCACGGCCAGGGCAAGATCAAGAAGCAGAAGACGCTGGAGATCAAGATCCCCGCGGGCATCGACGACGGCCAGCGCATCCGCAGCAGCGGCAACGGCGAGCCGGGCCAGAACGGCGGCCCCTCGGGCGACCTCTACATCGAGATCCGGCTGCGCAAGCACGACATCTTCGAACGCGAGGGCGACGATCTGCACTGCCAGGTGCCCGTGAGCATGACCATCGCCGCACTCGGCGGCGAGATCGACGTGCCCACGCTGCAAGGCAAGGCTACCATCGACCTGCCCGAAGGCACGCAGAGCGGCAAGACCTTCCGCCTGCGCGGCAAAGGCGTCAAGGGCGTGCGCAGCAGCTACCCCGGCGACCTGTATTGCCACGTGGCGGTGGAAACGCCGGTCAAGCTCACCGAGCACCAGCGCAAGCTGCTCAAGGAACTCGACGAGTCGTTCAAGAAAGGCGGCCACAAGCACAGCCCGCACGACAAAGGCTGGTTTGAAAAGGCGAAGAGTTTCTTCGTCTAAGTTCGGCCGAGGGGTTCAGAAATGCGAAGGGGCGCCGGGTGACCGTCGCCCCTTTTTTGCCTTCAACCGATCAACCCGCGGACCTGCTCACCGACGCCTTCTACCCATCAGCCAGCAGCGCCAGCGTCTTCGGGCAGCGGGTGCCGCCGTAGAACTGCCGCAGCGCGGCAGAGAACTCGGGTGTTTCCGGTGAAACCGCCTCGAACAGCGTCAGGCAACTGCGGAACTTGAGAGCGTCAATGGGGCCGAGGATGGACTCGGCGCTCTGGCCAACGTGGTGGCTGATCGCGCGGATGCATTCGATCAGCCGTGGGCCCAGCAGCGGATGGGCCAGATAGGCCACCGCTTCGGCCTTGCCGCTGATGCCATAGAACTGGGCGTGGTGGCTGTTTCCCAGGCCCCGGAGCTGGGGCAGCACGAACCAGATCCAGTGGGTCTGCTTGCGACCCTGTTTCAGCTCGGCGAGCGCGGTTTCATGGACGCCGGACTGGGCGTCCATGAAACGCTGGAGGTTGAACGGATCGTGCATGCCGGTGGTGGTTGACGAAGGCGTTGCGGGATTCAAGGTGACCTGGAGCGGCACCTCCTGGCGCCGGTGGGGCCAGTGTAGCCAGCGACTTGCTGGCTCAACGCGACCGGTCGCAGACACACACCGCTTGCGGTGGCGGTCTACATGGTGATCCGATAACCGCTATGCGACAGGCCGTATGGCACAGCCACTGGCATCACCGATCATGGCGGTTCATCCAGACATCACCGCCAGTCCATGACAACGATCACCCCAGACACGCCGCACGACCGCCTGCGCACCCTGCCACGCGCCGAAGTCCATGTGCACCTGGAGGGCTGCCTGCCGGTGCCGCAGCTGGAGGCCTGGGCCCGGCGCTTCGGCGAGCCGCTGCCCCGCCCGCCCGAACAGTTGCTGAAGTTCGAGGGTCTCGCCGACTTTCTGCACTTTCTCGACTGGGCCTGCGGACTGGTGCGCAGCCGGGAAGAACTGGCCGAAGCGGCCTACGGCTTCAGCCAGCGCCTGGCCGCCAGCGGCACGGGCTACGTCGACCTGATCTTCAACCCCACCCACTGGAAGCCCTGGCACGGCCGCCTGGCGGCCATGGTCGACGCGCTCGACGCCGGGTTTCGCGCCGCCGAGCAGGACGGTCTGCCCCCCGTGGGTCTGTGCGTGAGCCTGCTGCGCACGCAGTCGGCCGACGCCGCGGCGGAACTGGTGGATACGCTGGTGGCGCTGCGGCACCCGCGTGTGGTCGCCCTCTCCATCGACGGCAACGAGGCCTCGGCGGGGCGCACCGGTCCGCGCTTTGCCGAGGCCTTCCGCCGCGCGGGCGCCGCGGGTCTGAAGCGCACCGTGCACGCGGGTGAGTCCAGCGGCCCCGAAGGCGTGCGCGATGCGATCGAATGGCTGGGCGCCGACCGCATCGACCACGGCGTTCGCGCCATCGAAGACCCCGCGCTCGTGGCCCTGCTGGCCGAGCGCCAGATTCCCCTGGGTGTCTGCCCCACCTCCAACCTCAAACTCGGCGTCTACCCTTCCATCGACGTCCACCCGGTGGACCGGCTGCGCCGCGCGGGTGTGCCCGTCTCGCTCAACACCGACGACCCGGCCCTGCTGGAGACCACGCTCGAAGCCGAATACGCGCTGTGCCAGGCCGCCTTCGGCTGGACCGACGACGATCTGCGCGCCGTGGCCCGCACGTCCATCGACGCCAGCTTCGCCAACGCGGACGTCAAAACCCGGCTGCGCGAGGCCCTGGACCGCTGGTGAATCCACGTTGGCGCCGGGCCAATCCGGCGCGCCGTAACATGCCAAGCATGAGCACTCCAACGCACGATTTCATCCTCATCGGCGCCGGCATTGCCGCCGCTTCCACCGGCCACTTCCTCGCGCCGCACGGTCGCTGCGTCATGCTGGAGCGCGAGAGCCAGCCCGGTTACCACAGCACCGGCCGCTCGGCCGCGCAGTTCATCGCCACCTACGGCACGCCCCAGGTGCGCGCGCTGTCGCGGGCCAGTGAGCCCTTCTTCCAGCACCCGCCCGAAGGCTTTGCCAGCGCGCCGCTGCTCACGCCACGCGGCCTGCTGACGGTGGCGGGTGCTGACGAGATGCACCACCTGCACGAAGCCTGGGACGTGCTCAAGGCCATCAGCCCCCGCGGCCGCTGGCTGGGCGCCGACGAAGCCCTGGCGATGGTGCCCGCGCTGCGCTCCGAGAAGGTCAGCGCCGCCATCCTGGAACCCGACAGCTTTGACATGGACGTGCACGCCATCCACCAGGGCTACCTGCGCGGCTTCCGGCGCGCGGGCGGCGAGCTGGTGACGGATGCGGAGGTCACGGCCATCGAACGCGTGGGCGATCTCTGGCGCGTGCGCACCGCGGCCGGTGGCGAATACACCGCGCCGGTGCTGATCAATGCCACGGGCGCGTGGTGCGATGCCATCGCCGGCCTGGCGGGTGTGGCGCCCATCGGCCTGGTGCCCAAACGCCGCACAGCCTTCACCTTCGCGCCCCCGGCCGGCGTGGACACGGCGCACTGGCCGCTGCTGCTCGCCGCCGACGAGAGCTTCTACATGAAGCCCGACGCCGGCGCCCTGCTCGCCTCGCCGGTGAACGCCGACCCGACCGTGCCGCAGGACGTGCAACCCGAAGAGCTGGACATCGCGCTCGGCCTGTACGCCATCGAGACCTGGACCACGCTCAGCCCGCGCCCCTCCCACACCTGGGCCGGCCTGCGCTCCTTCGTGGCCGACGGTGATCTGGTGGGTGGCTTCGATGCAAACGCGCCGGGCTTTTTCTGGTGCGCTGCGCAGGGCGGCTACGGCATCCAGACCAGCGCGGCCATGGGCGAGTCCTGCGCGGCGCTGGCGCGCGGGCTGCCACTGCCGGCGCACATCGCGGACAGCGGACTGACGGCAGCGATGCTGTCGCCCGCACGGACAACGCTGCGGGCCTGAGCGCCCGCGCTCAACCCATCGAGTGCAGGCCGACCTTGTTGCCCTCGGTGTCGATGAAGTGGGCAAAGAAGCCGAAGCCGCGGCCGAGCACGGCTTCGTAGAACACCTTGGCGCGGGCGAAGTCGGTGGCGGGGATTTCAAACCCGTTGATGGCGTGCGGGCTGGTGGACATGTTGAGCCCCTGTTTGAAACGGGACGGTTGCTGTGCACCACAATGCAAACCTTGTCTCCTTCCATGCCCTCTGCCATGCCCCTCATCGTCCACCACCTGAACAACTCCCGCTCGCAGCGCCTGCTCTGGATGCTGGAAGAGCTGAAGCTGCCCTACGAGATCCGCTTCTACGAACGCGACAAACACACCATGCTCGCGCCGCCGGAGCTGAAAGAAGTGCACCCGCTGGGCAAATCACCGGTGCTGGAGGACGGTGGTGTCAAGCTGGTGGAAACCGGCGCGATCTGCGAGTACCTGGTCGAGAAGACCGGTCTTCTCGGCCCCGCCGACCAGGGCGAGGGCCTGCGCCGCTACCGGCAGTTCCTGCACTACGCCGAAGGTTCGGTGATGCCCATGCTGCTGCTCATGCTGGCGATGTCCAAGATTCCTTTGGTGGGCAAGATCGCGATCAAGAAGGTGCAGCCCATGGTGGACGTACACCTGGACTACATCGAGCAGGAGCTGGCGTCCCGCCCATGGTTCGCGGGCCAACAGATGAGCGCCGCCGACATCATGATGAGCTTCCCACTCGAAGCGGCCGTCTCGCGCGCCGGCCTGGGCCCTTCGCGGCCCGCGACCATGGCCTGGCTCAAGAAAATCCATGCCCGCCCGGCCTACCAGCGCGCGCTGAAAAAGGGCGGCACTTACGACTACGCCTGAGAGGCGGAGCGTCTTTCGATCATGCCCACTCACCACGCCATGAACCTGCACACCCCCAACTCCTACCCCAGCACCCGCCTGCCGGTCTTCGCGCGCAACATCGTCAGCACCTCGCACCCGCTGGCAGCGCAGGCCGGGTTGCGCATGCTGCTGCAGGGCGGCAACGCGGTGGACGCGGCTATCGCCGCCGCGGCCGCGCTCACCATCACCGAGCCGGTGAGCAACGGCCTGGGCTCGGACGCGTTCTGCATCCTCTGGGACGGGCAGCAACTGCACGGTCTCAACGCGTCGGGCACCGCGCCGATGGCCTGGACGCCGGGCTACTTCCACCGCAAGCACGGCAGCGATGCACTCACGCCCCCGAAGCGCGGGATTGATTCGGTCACCGTGCCCGGCGCCGTGGCCGGCTGGGCGGCCCTGAGCGAACGCTTTGGAAAACTGCCCTTTGCCGACCTCATGCAACCGGCCATCGAACTGGCCGAGCGAGGCTGTGCGGTGCCGGTGGTGGTGCGGCAGAAATGGGCCGCCGCCACACCCGAGCTGCAAAGCCAGCCCGGCTTTGCCGAGCACTTCCTGCCCTGGGGCCGCGCGCCGCAGGTGGGTGAACTGTTCAAGTTTCCGGCCGCCGCGCGCGGCCTGCGCGCCATCGCCGAATCGAAAGGCGAGGCCTTCTACCGCGGCCCCATCGCGCAGGCGCTGGCGCGCTTCGCGGCGCAACACGGCGGCGCGCTGACCGAGGCCGACCTGGCGGCCTTCCGCCCCGAGTGGGTCGCGCCCATCGGCCAGGACTACCGCGGCCACACGCTGCACGAGATCCCGCCCAACGGCCAGGGCATCGCCGCGCTGATCGCGCTGGGCATCCTCTCGAACTTCGACCTGGCATCCATGCCGGTGGACAGCGTGGCCGCGCAGCACCTGCAGATCGAAGCCATGAAACTCGCCTTCGCCGACGTCTACCGCTACGTGGCCGAACCCGGCGCGATGGACGTGAGCACCGAACAGATGCTCGATCCGGCCTACCTGCGCGGACGCGCGAAGCTGATCGACCGGCAGCGCGCGCAGGACTTCGGTGCCGGCAACCCCGCCAAGGGCGGCACGGTGTACCTCAGCGCGGCCGACGAGCGCGGCATGATGGTCAGCTTCATCCAGAGCAACTACATGGGCTTCGGCTCGGGCACCGTGGAACCGTTGTTCGGCATCAGCCTGCAGAACCGCGGCCATGGCTTCAACCTGCAGGCCAGCCCCGGCCGCAACACGGCCAACCTGGTGGCGCCGGGCAAGCGGCCGTTCCACACCATCGTGCCGGCCTTCCTCACGAAAGACGGGCAACCGGTGATGAGCTACGGCGTGATGGGCGCCAACATGCAGCCCCAGGGCCATGTGCAGACCCTCGTGCGTTTGCTGGACCACGGCCAGAGCGTGCAAGCCGCCTGCGACGCACCGCGCTGGCGCTTCGACGCCGGACTGCACATCAACGTCGAATCCGCCATGGACCCGGCCACGGTGCAGGGCCTGAAAGACCTGGGCCACCAGACCCGCCTGATCGACGACCCCTACCAGGACTTCGGCGCGGGGCAGTTCATCTGGCGCCTCGGCGACCCGGCGAGCGAGGGCTACGTGGCGGCCAGCGACCCGCGGCGCGACGGGCAGGCGGTGGGGTTCTGAAACTGCGAGTCGCTGCGCCCTATGCGACGTACAGGCGGACAACCCAATAGACCGCAATGCCCATCTGCACCGCAAACGCGGTGAACCGGGCCGTCACGGCCGCCGGCGAGGTGGACGCCAGGTGGATGAGCGACTGCACGACCCGCGCGCCCAGCAGCACCCAGGCCAGTGGATCGGTGACCGCGGTCCGGCCCGCCACCGCCGCCACGAGCAACAACCCGCCGAAAACGGGCAGACCTTCGAGGCAGTTGGCGTGGGCTCGCGCCAGGCGCTGCATGAAGGGCGACAGGTTGGCGTTGTCCGGTTGGAAACCGTTGGCCGCCACCGCGCCCATCAGGACCAGCCTGGACCGGATGGTCTCCATGATCACCAGCAGCAACAGGGTCCAGGCAATGAAGCCCAGCAGGGCCAGCAGCGAAGGAGACATGGTCGGGAGCTCCGGGTGGGTGGATGGGACAGCGACGGGCGAGGGCCAGCCGACATGATGCGACAGGACCTCACCGGCAGGCAAACCGGTGTCCGCCGTGGCACCTGCCAGGCAAAGCGTCAAAAGGACGGGGTCAGCTCGCCTGCGGCTGCAGGAACACGCGCGCCTTGCGCGGCGAGACCACCAGCGTCTCGCCCTCCTTGAAGCCCAGCTCGCGGAACTGCAACGCGGGGATCTGAGCCTCGATCAGCGGGTCGTGGCCCGCCGGATGGTTGTTTTCCACCGGCAACAGCTCCAGCCGCGCGATCGGGCCGACCACGATGGCGCGGCTGAGCGTGGCGACGATGCCGCTGGCGCCCGCCGTGTACCGCTGCACGTCGAGGTCGTGCGGGCGCACGTAGGCGAAGGCCTGGGCGTTCTGCGCGCCGGCGTGTTCGGGCGTGTGAATGGCCACGCCGTCCAGGTGCAACAAGCCCTCATGTGCGCGGCCATGGAACAGGTTCACGTCGCCCAGGAAGCCGTACACGAACGGGCTGGCCGGGTGGTCCCACACATCCTGCGGCGAACCGCACTGCTCGACCACACCCTGGTTCATCAGCACCACGCGGTCGGCCACCTCCAGCGCCTCTTCCTGGTCGTGCGTGACGAAAATGCTGGTCACGTGCAGTTCGTCGTGCAGGCGGCGCAGCCAGCGGCGCAGTTCCTTGCGCACCTTGGCGTCGAGCGCGCCGAAGGGCTCGTCGAGCAGCAGCACCTGGGGCTCCACCGCCAGCGCCCGGGCGAGCGCGATGCGCTGGCGCTGGCCGCCGGAGAGCTGCGAGGGGTAGCGGTCGGCCAGCCAGTCGAGCTGCACCAGCTTGAGCAGGTCGGTCACCTTCTGCTGGATCTGGGCCTCGCTCGGGCGCTCGCCGCGCGGCTTCACGCGCAGGCCGAAGGCCACGTTTTCGAACACAGTCATGTGGCGGAACAGCGCGTAGTGCTGGAACACGAAGCCCACGTTGCGCTCGCGCACGTGCACGTCGGTGGTGTCTTCGCCGCTGAAGTGGATGCTGCCGGTGTCGGGCGTTTCAAGGCCCGCGATGATGCGCAGCAGCGTGGTCTTGCCGCAGCCCGAGGGGCCGAGCAGCGCGAGCAGTTCGCCCGATGCAATGTCGAGGTTGACGTCGCGCAGGGCCTGGAAGCTGCCGAAGTGCTTGTTGACGTTGCGGATCTGGATGCTCATGGGGATTCCCGGTGAAAGTCAGTGGGCGCTGCCGGCGGTGGCGCCCAGCGCAGGGGTGGGCCGCTCGGGCGGCAGCTCGGCCAGGGCCTTGAGTTCGCGCTCCATGCGCCACTCGGCCATCGACTTGATGGCCAGCGTCACCAGCGCCAGCAGGGCCAGCAGCGAAGCCACGGCAAACGCCGCCACCGACTGGTATTCGTTGTAGAGGATCTCCACATGCAGCGGCATGGTGTTGGTCTGGCCGCGGATGTGGCCCGACACCACCGAGACCGCGCCGAACTCGCCCATGGCCCGCGCGTTGCACAGGATCACGCCGTAGATCAGGCCCCACTGGATGTTGGGCAGGGTCACGTACCAGAAGGTCTGCCAGCCGGTGGCGCCGAGCACCTGGGCCGCCTGCTCCTCGTCGTTGCCCTGCGCCTGCATCAGCGGGATGAGTTCACGCGCGATGAAGGGGAATGTGACGAAGATGGTAGCGAGGATGATGCCGGGCACGGCGAACACGATTCGGATGTCGTGCTCGGCCAGCCAGGGACCGAACCAGCCCTGCGCGCCGAACACCAGCACGTAGATCAGGCCCGCCACCACGGGCGACACTGAGAACGGCAGGTCGATCAGCGTGGTCAGGAAGGACTTGCCCTTGAACTCGTACTTGGCGATGCACCAGGCCGCCGCCACGCCGAACACCAGGTTCAGCGGCACGGCCACCAGCGCGGTGAGGAAGGTGAGCCGGATGGCGGACCAGGCGTCCGGTTCCCGCAGCGCTGCCGCGTAGGCGTCCCAGCCCTTGCGCAGGGCCTCGGTGGCCACGGCCGCCAGCGGCAGCACGAGGAACAGGAACATGAAGACCAGCGCGACGCCGGTGAGCGCGTAGCGCACCCAGGGCGCTTCGGTGGTCGCGAAGTTCTTCGGAGAACGACGCGGAACCGGCTTAGCCGGGCCGCAGGCGTTGCCCCCTTGAGGGGGTGACGAGCTCGCATCGCGAGCTTGGCGCGGGGGTGTTTTCATAATTTTTTGCGCTGCCAGCTTTGAAGGCCATTGATGACCAGCAGCAGGATGAAGGAAATGATCAGCATCACCGTGGCCACCGCGGTGGCGCCGGCGTAGTCGTACTGCTCCAGCTTCGCTGTGATGATCAGCGGCGTGATCTCGGACACCATGGGCATGTTGCCGGCGATGAAGATGACCGAGCCGTATTCACCCACGGCACGCGCAAAGGCCATGGCAAAGCCGGTCAGCAGCGCGGGCGCGATGCTGGGGAAGATGACGCGACTGAAGGTCTGCCAGCGCGTGGCGCCCAGGCAGGTCGCGGCCTCTTCCAGTTCTTTCTCGGCGTCTTCCAGCACCGGCTGCACCGTGCGCACCACGAAGGGCAGGCCGATGAAGATCAGCGCGATCACGATGCCGTTGGGGTTGAAGGCGAGCTGGATGCCGTGCGGCTCCAGCAGCGAGCCGATCCAGCCGTTGCCGGCCAGCAGCGCGGTGAGCGAGATGCCGGCCACGGCCGTGGGCAGCGCAAACGGCAGGTCCACCAGCGCGTCCACGATCTTTTTGCCCGGAAAGCTGTATCGCACCAGCACCCAGGCCACCAGCAGGCCGAACACCACGTTCACCGACGCCGCGATGAACGACGCGCCAAACGTGAGCCGGTACGAGGCCAGCACACGCGGCGCGGTGACCGCCTCCCAGAACTGCGGCCAGGTCAGCGTGAAAGTCTTGAAGACCAGCGCCGACAGCGGGATCAGCACGATCAGGCACAGGTAAAACACCGTGAAGCCGAGCGTGAGCTTGAAGCCCGGCAGCACGCGGCGCGGGGCGCGACGGGGTCTGGCATTCCGTGGAATGACGGCAAGGAGCGTTGAGGTGTTCATGTGGTGGGTTCTCTCGCATGAAAAAGCCATGCGGGTCGTGTGGTTGACGTGCGCGCTCGATCAGGTCAGGCTGTTGGCACAGAAGCGTCGCTCGCCGCGATGCAAGCTTGAAAGGCCATTGCCATGCAGCACCATCAGCCACCTCCCGACCAGGCCATGGCCGACCATCCGAGGACCTACTCCGACCCGGAACTGCGTGCGTACGCCGAAGAGCACGCAGAAGACATCCTTGACAGCGTCGTGCACTACATGCCCCTCATCCTGCCGGCCATGGCGGCCCTGCTGATCTTCATGCTGGCCTTCATCGCCGTGGTCATGGCCTGATGCAGGCGGTGTTGAGGTCTCTTCAAACCCATGGCCATCAGGCCGCACGCCGCAACAGCTCGGCGGGGTCGATGTCGACACCCAACTGAGCCAGCAGTTGCAGGCCCTGTGGCCACTCGCCCAAACCGGAAGCCACGTTGATGTGGCCCGCGTTCTCCAGCCTCAAGAACTCGCTGCCCCAGGCCCGGGCGTAGGCGCCGGCCAGTCGCACCGGGCAATACGGGTCGTTGCTGCTGGCCACCAGGATGCTGCGGTAGGGCAAGCGCTGGTGCGGCACCGGGGCAAAGTCGGCGAGTTGCGCCCGCCGCTCTGGATCGGCCGGCGCCACCAGCAGGGCCGCGCTCACGCGTGCCGCAGCCTCGGGCGGCAGGTGGACGGTCGCCATGCAGCCCAGGCTGTGCGCCACCAGCACGACCCGTTCGCCACGGCTCGCAAGGATCTCGTCCGCCAGCCGGCCCACCCAGTCCTGCCGGCGTGGGAACAGCCAGTCGCCTTGCTCCACACGGTGGGCGTTGGGCAGTCGATCGGCCCACAGGCTCTGCCAGTGTTCGGGCTCGGCGTTGCGCCAGCCCGGCACGATGAGGATGCGGGCTGCGTTCACTGGACGACCCTCCGTGCTGCGCACTGCGGGGCTGAGCGCCTTCGGAGCGGCCGGGCGGCGCTCATGGGCGGGTGCTGTAAATCTGGTCGAAGCTGCCGCCGTCTGCGAAGTGCACCTTGGCCGCCTGCTCCCAGCCGCCGAAGGCCTCTTCGATCTTGAACAGGTTGAGCTTGGGCAGCTGCTTGGCGTACTTGGCCTGGGCCTTGGCCGAGGTCGGACGGTAGTAGTGTTTGCCGATGATGTCCTGCGCCTCTTCGGTGTACAGGTACTCCAGGTAGGCCTGTGCCACGGCGCGGATGCCCTTCTTGTCCACGTTCTTGTCCACCACGGTGACGGCCGGCTCGGCCAGGATCGAGAGCGAGGGGTAGACGAAGTCCACCTTGTTGCCGAACTCCTTCTCCAGCAGGTAGGCCTCGTTTTCCCAGCTGATGAACACGTCGCCCTGGGCGCGCTGGGCAAAGGTGATGGACGAGCCGCGCGCGCCCGAGTCGAGCACGGGCACGTTGGCGTACAGCTTGCCCACGAACGCCTTGGCCTTGGCATCACCGCCGTACTTGCGCTTGGCGAATTCCCAGGCGGCCAGGTAGTTCCAGCGCGCGCCGCCCGAGGTCTTGGGGTTGGGGGTGATGACCTTCACGTCGGGACGGATCAGGTCGTCCCAGTCCCTGATGTTTTTCGGATTGCCCGCGCGGGTCACCAGCACGATGGTGGAGGTGTAGGGCGCGCTGTTGAGCGGCAGGCGCTTTTGCCAGTCCTTGGGGATCCAGCCGCCGTTGTTGTGCAGCGCGTCGGTGTCACCGGCCAGGGCCAGCGTGGCGACGTCGGCGTCCAGGCCATCGATGATGGAACGGGCCTGCTTGCCCGAGCCACCGTGGCTCTGCTTGATGGTCACCTCCTGGCCGGTCTTGGCTTTCCAGTGCTTGATGAAGGCGGCGTTGACTTCGACGTAGAGCTCGCGCGTCGGGTCGTAAGACACGTTGAGCAGGGTGACGGGGGCGGGCTGCGCGAAGGCCGGCAAGGCGGCGGCGGCCAGGGTGCCGGCGATCAGGATGGTGGTGAAGCTGCGGCGGGATGTCATGGGTTTCTCCGGAAATGAATGAACAACGGAGCGGATCATGGAAGCCGGGCAACAAAACAGGAACGAATACGTTTTCAGTTGTTTATTACTAAAACAGCTGAGCCAAATGTGTTTTGGCCGCCAAGACCCGGCGCAGACCCCCGCTGCGGCTATGGGCCCCATCAAGGCAATCAAATGGTGTTGGTCAATAGTTTTTGACAAACTACCCATCCAGAACGGTTAAAAACACCGCCGAACACCCCGCCAGGAGCCCGCCATGACCGCCCTCATCAGCCAGATCCAGCCCGCGTGGTTCCAGATGCAGCGCCTGGAACTGCCGGTGCCACCGCACGCGCTGCGCAACGCCCTGTTCGCGCTCGGTGTCGGCCTGCTGCTGATGGCCGGGCTGGCCGCGGGCAGCACCTTCTGGGCGCCCACCCGCGTCTGGTGGGACGCCACCGGCGCCAGCAGCGCCATGACGGCGGGCGTGCAGGCTTCGCTGCTCGCAGCTTTGGCCACCGCCGTCGGGGCGCTGCCCGTTTTCCTGGTGCAGCGCGTGAGCAAGCGCCAGGAGTCGGCGCTCATGTCGTTCGCCGCGGGTGTGATGCTGGCCGCCGCCATCTTTGCCCTGCTCCTGCCGTCCATCGATGCGGGGCAAGCTTTGCTCGCCGCCACCGGTTCGGCGCGCACCGGTGCCGCCGGGCTCACCGCCATCGGCCTCACGCTGGGCATGTTGCTGATGATCGGCATCGACCGCGCCCTGCCGCACGAACACGCGGTGCTGCCCCCGGCCGCCACCGGCCACGCCGCGCCATGGACCACGGCCGACGGCCGCGATCCGGGCGCCACCCAGCGCGCCTGGTTGATGGTGCTGGCGATCCTGATCCACAACGTGCCCGAAGGACTGGCCGTGGGCGCGGCCTACGCCGGCACGGCGCTCGGCGCGGACGGCGCCGCGCCGGTGAACGCGGGCGCTTCGGTGGCGCTGGCGATCGGCCTGCAGAACATGCCCGAAGGCCTGATCGTGGCGATGGCCTTGCGCACGCTCGGCCAGAGTGCGGGCAGGTCGTGGGCGGTGGCCGCGCTCTCCGGTCTGGCCGAGCCCTTCGGCGCCATCACGGGCCTGGCCCTGCTCGGCAGCCTGCCGGCCTTCTACCCCATCGGTCTCGCGGTGGCCGCGGGCGCGATGATCTTCGTGGTGAGCCACGAGATCATTCCCGAGACACACCGCAACGGCTTCGAAGGCATGGCCTCGGTCACGCTCATGGCCGGCTTCATCTTCATGCTGATGCTGGACGCCAGCCTGGGCTGAATCGAAGCACCTCCGCCGCGCTGCGCGCGCCCCCCTCAAGGGGGCGGCACTGGCCGTCCGGCAAAGCCGGCCCGGCGGTGCCCTGGGCTGCACCTCTTCGTGCGGCGGTGTGACGCTCCGGAGCCATAGCAAGCCGATACCTCGGGGTCATCCCCTCACGCAACCAGACCCAATACATCCAGCACCGCACGCAGGTCGGAGCCCGTGTGGTCGGGCCGCCGCCCGATGGTCTCGAAAGGCAGGCCCTGGCGGTTGATCCACAGGGTGGTGAAGCCGAACCAGGTGGCGCCGAGCACGTCCCACGCGTTGCTGGAGACGAACAGCACGTCCGACTTCTCGGCCACGATGTGACGGGCCACCTCGCCATACGCCACCGGCATGGTCTTGAACTGGCGCACGCCGTCGACCGAGATCACATGGTCCAGCAGATCGGCCATGCCCGCGCTCTGCACGGCCGAGGCCAGCATCTCGGGGTTGCCGTTGGACAGGATCGCGGTGGTCATGCCACGCCCGCGCAGCGTCTGCAGCACCCCGTGGTTTTCCGGGAAAGCGGTGAGCTGCGCGTACTGCGCCATCAGCGCTTCTTCGTGCGCATCCGACAGCGGCAGGCCCAGGCGCTGCAGGGCGTAGCGCAAGGCCTGGCGGGTCAGGTCCCAGAACGGCCGGTAGTGGCGGCTGCCGTGTTCGCCGTCGGGGTCCGACAGCGAAATCAGGCGCGTGTATTCGATCTGCTTGTCGCGCCACAGGGTCGAGATCGCCGAACCTTGCCCGGGGTACAGGCGTTCGGCCAGCGCGCCGATCGAATACACATCGAACAAGGTGCCGTAGGCATCAAAAACAACCGCCTGAATGGGCATGGGTCGGGCTCCGGTGTGTGGTGTTCTGCTGCGCGCCGGTTCGGCGGAACCGGGTCGCGTTCTCCCGCATTCTGAGCGGTGCAGCCCGGAATGCCAAAGCCCCGTCGGGCACCCTGTGCACGCAGGTCATCCGGGCACCCGAAGGGTAAGATGGTTCGCATGAACGTACACATCCGATTCCTCGGCGCGGCCGGCACCGTCACCGGCTCCAAATACCTGGTTGAATTCAACGGACAGAGCGTGCTCGTGGACTGCGGCCTGTTCCAGGGCTACAAGCAGCTGCGCCTGCGCAACCGCGACCCGCTGCCGGTGATGCCGAACCACATTGGCGCCGTGATCCTGACGCACGCACACCTCGACCACAGCGGCTACCTGCCCCTGCTGGCCAAGGAGGGTTTTCGCGGCAAGGTCTGGGCCACGCCCGCCACGCGCGACCTCACGCAGATCCTGCTGCCCGACAGCGGCCACATCCAGGAAGAAGACGCCAACTTCGCCAACCGAAAAGGCTTCAGCAAACACGCGCCCGCGTTGCCGCTCTACACCGAGAGCGACGCGCTGGACTGCCTGAAGCTGATCCGCACCGTGCCCATGCACCAGGTCTTTGAGCCGTTGCACGGCTGGAAGGCGAGTTTCACCAGCGCGGGCCACATCCTCGGCGCGGCCAGCCTGCTGCTGGAAGTGGGTGGCAAGCGCATCCTGTTCTCGGGCGACCTGGGCCGGCCCGACGATTCGCTGATGAACCCGCCCGACCAGCCGCCCGCGGCCGACGTGGTGGTGGTCGAGTCCACCTACGGCGACCGCGAGCACCCGGAGGAAGACGTGCTGGCCGAACTGGGCCCGGCGCTGGCGCGTGTGGCCGCGCGCGGTGGCACGGCCGTTGTGCCGGTGTTCGCGGTGGGACGTGCGCAGGAGATCCTGCACGCCATCGCCCTGCTCAAGGCCAACGGCGTGCTGCCGCACAGCCTGCCGGTGTACCTGGACAGCCCCATGGCCATCCACACCACCGATCTCTACGAGCGCCACATCGGCGAACACCGGCTGAGCGCCGCGCAATGCCGCGACATGGAGCACGTGGCCAAGATGACACGCTCGGCCGACGAGTCCAAAGCCATCGCGCAACAACACGGCCCCAAGATCGTGCTCGCCGCCGCCGGCATGGCCACGGGCGGGCGCGTGCTGCACCACCTGGTGCAGTACCTGGGCCACCACCGCAACATGGTGGTGCTCACGGGCTACCAAGCGCCCGGCACGCGCGGCGCCAGCCTGTCGGACGGTGCGACCAAGCTGCGCATCCACGGCCAGGACGTGCCCGTGCGCGCCGAGGTGGTGCAGATGAAATCGGCCTCGGCGCACGCCGACGCCAGCCAGCTCATGGACTGGCTGCGCGCCCTGCCCGCCGCACCGCACCGCGTGTTCGTGACGCACGGCGACATGGGTGCCTCCGACGCGCTGCGCCACCGCATCGAAACCGAGCTGCGCTGGCAGGCGATGGTTCCAGAGCACGGTTCGACCTGGGCGGCATGAAGAAATGAAACACATCCTGCAACTGGCCGCCCTGGCCATCACCCTGCCCGCGTTCGCTCAGACCTCGCCGCCCGAAGAGTTCACCCGCTGCATCGACAGCCTGCAAGGCGCTGCCCGCACCGCCGGCGTCTCCGAGTCGGCCTACCGCCGCTTCACCCAGGACCTGCAGCCCGACATGAGCGTGATCGAGAAGCTGGACTACCAGCCCGAGTTCCGCATGCCGATCTGGGACTACCTCAGCGGCCTGGTTGACGAGGAACGTGTGGCCGAAGGGCGCGCCATGCTCACGACGCACGCCGAGACGCTGGCGCGTGTGCAGCAACGCTACGGCGTGGACCCGGCCACGGTGGTGGCGGTCTGGGGCGTCGAAAGCAACTTCGGCCAGACTTTCGGCAAATACCCGCTGGTGCAGGCGCTGGGCACGCTGTCGTGCAACGGCCGGCGCCAGGCCTTCTTCCGCGGCGAGTTCTATTCGGCGCTGCGCATCCTGCAGGGCGGCCACATCGCGCCCGAGCGGCTGGTGGGCTCCTGGGCCGGCGCCTTCGGCCACACGCAGTTCATGCCCACCACCTTCGAACGCCTGGCCGTCGATTTCGACGGCGACGGCCGCCGCGACCTGATGGACAGCACCGCCGACGCGCTCGCTTCCACCGCGAACTTCCTGGCCAAAGCCGGCTGGCAGAGCGGCCAGCCCTGGGGCTTCGAGGTGAAGCTGCCCGACGGCTTCGACACCACCCAGGAAGGCCGCCGCAGCAAGCGGCCGATCAGCGAGTGGGCCGCGCGCGGTGTGCGGCGTGTGGATGGTTCTCCGCTGCCAGGAGGCCTCGGCCCCGCCGGCCTGATGACGCCCGCGGGCGCGCAAGGCCCGGCCTTCCTCGTGTTCAAGAACTTCGACGCGGTCTACAGCTACAACGCCGCCGAGAGCTACGGCCTGGCCATCGCCCACCTGAGCGACCGCCTGCGCGGCGCCGGCCCCTTCACCACCCCCTGGCCCACCGACGACCCGGGCATCTCACGCGCCGAGCGCCGCGAACTGCAAGGCCTGCTGATCCTGCGCGGCCACGACATCGGCGAGGTGGACGGCATGCTGGGTGAAAAGAGCCGTGCCGCGATCCGCATCGAGCAGGCGCGGCTGGGGATGGAAGTGAACGGGCGCGGCGGGCTGAAGCTCTTGCGCGCGCTGCGCGGTAGCTGAGACGTAAGATCGCCACACGGCGGAGTCGGTGTGCCACGGTTCCGAACCGAAATTCGAGGGAGGAACCATGCAATCACTCAGGACATTTGTACTGCTGTCAGTTGTTTCTTTGACTTTGCTCAGCGGTTGTCTTGCGACCATTGATCTGACCTCCGAGTCCTCGCCGCTGGATGATGCCGACCGGGATGTGGCTCGACGAATCGGTCATCTGACCGAGGAAATCTGCGTCGTCACGACCCAACGGGGAGACACACCCGTTGGAACCAAGGTCAAACTTGCCAATAAGGTTGCCGTGCGGCGGCTATATGCCTCCGGTCCCCACTGGTTCAAAGCGGAGGTCAGCGGACAACGGGCGTGGGATGATATTTATTGGAACCGGTTCTCCGACGCACTGGTTTGCGGCGCCTCTGAATGGGCTAAGAAGCCTGAATCCACTACGCTGGTCTTCAAGGAAGTCATCGGATCGCAGCGCCGCTGAGCCCGGCGCGGGCCGATCAAAACCACCCGAACTGCGCCCGCACGTCACGCGCCGTCAGATTGACGGGCGCGGTCGGCGCCTGGATGTACTGCCGCAGGTTCGGCGCGCGCACGCCGCCGCCGTCCTGGCCCAGCACCGCCACGCCCTTGATGCGCCAGCCCCGCTCGCGCAAGGCGGCCACGTAGGTCTGGGCGTCGGGAAATTCCTCCAGGTCGGTCTTGTGCGCCGTGGGCGAAAGGCAGAACACCACCGCTTCGCAACGCGAACGGTCCACTTCATGGATGAAATCTTCGATCGAGGTCCGGGTGATCTGCAGGGTGCCGACACGGGCGTAGAAGCGCTGCGGTCGCCGGCTGCTTTGCAGCTGGATGTCGCGCACGCTGCGGTTGAAACAGCCCGTGAGGCTGCGCACCACCGAGGTCTTGCGGGTGTTGGCGTTGCCAATGAGGATGTAGGCGTCCATGGGCATGCGGTGGTCCTCAGCCCAGCTTGACCGCCGTGCCGCTGACGGCGACCATCATCATGCCGTTGGTCTCGCCCATGACTTCGTAGTCGAAGTCGATGCCGATCACACCGTTGGCGCCCATCTGTTTCGCCGCCTCGATCAGCTCGTCCATCGCCGCGTCGCGTGCACCGGCCAGCGCGCGCTCGTAGCCACCGGCGCGCCCGCCCACGACGTCACGGACCGACGAGAACATGTCGCGGAAGATGTTGGCGCCGATGATGGCTTCGCCGTTGACCACGCCCAGGTACTGCTTCAGCTCGATGCCGGGCGGCGTGGTGGTGCTGAGGAAAAAACCGTCGGTGGATTTTGAAAACCAGCCCATGTGAACTCCCGTTGGATTGAGACCGTGAAGGCACCTCACGGCGGGTGCTGGATCATTGTGCCAGCGGCCACGAGCCCCCCCCCCCACCCCAGCCCTCTCCCGCGCCCGGGAGAGGGAGCCAGACCCTCACCAGAGTGACACCAGCTTCCCGCCCTGCAGACCCCAGGCGTGTTGTGCCATGGCGCGGGCTTCCTGTTCGTCGTGGGTGACCAGGATGGCGGTCATGCCGGCCTCGGTGATGCGTTCGCGGAACTCGGTGCGCAGCTGTTCGCGCAGGGAGGCGTCGAGCGCGCTGAAGGGTTCGTCGAGCAGCAAGGCGCGCGGCTGCGTGATGAGCGCACGCGCCAGCGCCACGCGCTGCTGTTCACCGCCCGAGAGCGTCCAGACCTTGCGCAGCGCCTGACCAGCGAGGCCGAAGCGCGCGAGCATGATGCGGGCCTGATTGCGTGCCTCACTGCGGCGCACGCCCTGCTCCACCAGACCGAAGGCCACGTTGTCCTGCAGGTTGAGGTGCGGGAACAGCGCGAAGTCCTGGAACATGAGCGCAAAGCCGCGCTGCTCGGGCGGCAGGGCCGTGATGTCCACGCCGTCGAACCACACGCTGCCCGCCTCCGGCGCGTCCAGCCCGGCCACGATCTTGAGCAGGGTGCTCTTGCCGCTGCCCGAGGCCCCAAGCAGGGCCACGGTCTCCCCCGCTTCCACGCGCAGGCTCACACCGTCGAGCAGCGGGCGGTGGTCCCATTGTTTGTGGATGTCGCGCAGTTCAAGCATGGGCGTCATTGTCCTTCTGCGCAGGGCCTTCGATCAGCGTGAACGCCGCCAGCGCCAGCCCCATCAGCACACAGGCCAGCACCAGCGCCGCGTCGAGGTTGGCGGCGCCGGGGCGGCCGAGGTGCTGGTAGATCAGCGTCGTGAGCGTGGTCCACTCGGGGCGCGAGAGAAACAACGTGACGGCGAACTCGCCCAGCGCGGTGGCCGCGGCGAAGGCCATGCCGCGGCGCAGCGCGGGCGCCACCAGCGGCAGCGTGACCCGCCACAACA
>NZ_VYGV01000013.1:65135-73828 GCF_013387465.1 Hydrogenophaga aromaticivorans
CAACACGCGCCACGGCCGCGCGCCCAGCGTGGCCGCGGCCTGCGCGTAGCTGGCGGGCAGGCTGTCGAGCGCGGCGGTGAGCGACTTGGCCACGAAGGGGTAGGCCAGCAGCGCGTAGGCCGCAACCAGCAAGACCAGGCTCGCGGTCCAGTCCGGGTAGAGCAGCAACAGGCCGAACGCGACCGTGACCGGCGAGACCACAAAGGGCAGGAAGGCCGCCGCGCGCCAGGCCAGCGCCAGCACACCGCGCGCCTCGCTGGCGTGGCGCTGCAGGCTCGCCACGTCCAGCGCGCGCACAGCCAGCGCGTGCGTGAGGCCGAGCGCGGTGGCCAGGGTCAACGCCAGGGCGGTGAAGCGCAGCGTGTTCCAGAGGGCCGCGTGCGTGTCGGCTTCGAACAGCACGGCCGCGCCCTGCCCGCCCAGCAGCGCCTGCGTTGCGCGCCAGACGATGGCCAGCAGCGGCGCGGCACACACCACGAACAGCACCGCCAGCGCGGCCCCCACTGACACCCACTGCGCCCCGCTGCGAGGTCGTTGGCGCAGCACCGGCGACACGCGGCCGGGCGCTGCGAGCCGCTTCTCCAGCCAGGCGTAGGCCAGCGCCGCGGCGCCGGTCAGCAGCAGCATCCAGACCGCCAGCACGCCCGCCTGGCCCAGTTCCAGCTCGTGCGCCACCAGGGTGTAGATCTCGACCTCCACCGTCGCGTAGTCCTGTCCGCCCAGGATCAGCGCGAGGCCGAAGCCGGCAAAGCAGTAGAGGAACACCAGGCACAGCGCCGACGCCAGCCAGGGCGCGATCGCCGGCCACTCCACGCGCCAGAAGGCGCGCCAGGGCGTGGCACCCAGCGTGCGTGCGGCGGCCACCCGAGGCGCGCTCACCTGTTCCAGCGCGTCCACGCCGGCGCGCACCACCACGCAGAGGTTGAAGAACAGGTTGCCGTAAAGCAGCAGCCAGGGCGTGTCCACCAGCTCGATGCCGGCCCCGGCCAGCGGCGCACCCAGCAGACCGCGCGGCCCCCAGAGCGCCAGCACGCCGAGCGCCGCCACCAGCGTGGGCACCACGAAGGGCAGCATCAGCAGGCGCAGCACCAGCGCGCGGCCCGGGAACTCCAGCCGCGCCAGCACCCAGGCCACGGGCAGGCCGAGCACCAGGGCCAGCACACAGGTGATCGCCGCCTGGGCCAGGGACCACAACACGCGCCAGCGCAGGTAGTCGTCCTGCCAGACATCGAGCCAGCGCAGCGGCTCGCCACCGGACCATTCCCCCGCGCCCAAGCCCTCGGCCAGCAGCCGCACGACCGGCGCCACCAGCAGCAGCGCCAGAAAGGCCAGCGGCAGCGCGGGCAGCAGCCAGCGGGATCTCAATCCATGCATGAATGCGCTGAACCCAGGCACTCGGCCGGAGCACGTGCCCCGACCAGGGCACCCGTGGAACCGGCTTTGCCGGGCCACCAGGTGCGCCCCCCTTCCAGGGGGGAAGCCGCACAGCGGCGCAGGGGGGTCATCACTTCAGGACCACCTTGGTCCAGCGCTGCAGCCAGGTCTTGGCCTTGCTGCTCATGTCGGTGGCGCTGGGGTTGTCAAACGAAGCTGGCTCACTCGCGTGCGCCTTCATCACGTCCACACGCGCCGAGCCTGCTTCGGCCGGGAACATCCACATCGTGGTCTGCAGCGCCTGCTGGGCCGGGGCCGAGCGCAGGAACTCGATGAACTTGGCGGCGGCATCGCGCGCGGCCGGGTTGCCACCTTTGACCAGCGCCACGCCCTCGACCTGGCGGAACACACCGCCCTTGAGGAACAGGTTGGCGGTGGGCGAGACGCTGAGTTTTTCCTTGGCGTAGAACACCTCGGCCGCCGGGCTGCTGGCGTAGCTGACGACGATGGGCCGTGTGCCACCGTTGCGCGTGAACTCGGTGTAGTAGGCCTCGGTCCAGCCCTTGACCACCTTCACGCCGTTGCCGCGCATCTGGCCCCACCATTGGAACGCGGCCTCTTCGCCCAGGCCGGCGATGGTGGCGAACACGAAGGCCTGGCCGGGGCTGGACGTGGCCGGGTTCTGCACCACGAGCAGTTTGGCGTAGGCGGGTTTGGCGAGGTCTTCGAGCGAGGTCGGCAGCGCCAGGCCTTTGCTGGAGAACCAGGCCTTGTCGACGTTGAGGTTCACGAAGCCGTAGTCCACCGGGACCACGCCCGAGACCACACCGGTCTTGTCGGCGCCTTCGGCCATGGCCGCGGCCGAAGCGCGCTGGGCGGCGGGACCGGTGTAGGGATCGATCACACCCGCGGCGAGCGCGCGCGGCAGCAGCGTGTTGTCGATGCCGTAGACCACGTCGGCGATGGGTTTGGCTTTGGTGAGGATCAGTTTGTTGACCATCTCGCCGGCGTCACCCGCCTTGACGATCTGCAACTTCACGCCCGCGTCTTTCTCGAACTGCGCCAGCAGCTCCTTGGGCAGATCGAACGAACCGTGTGTCAGCACGCGCAGCGGCACCGCCTGCGCCCAGACCGCGGGCGTTGCGCCCAGGGCCGCGAGGGAAATCGAAACCAGTGCCGCAGAAAAAAACCGCCGTTGCATGTGAAGCCGCCTTGTCGAAAAAACGCCACGGGAAGCGCCTGACAGGGACGGCTCGCATCCATCGGCGACCGGCTGCTCACGCTCCCTACGCTGGCACAACCCAGATCAGGTGAGAGGGGTATTTCTCAGCCGCTGCTCGCGTCGTTGCGCGCCCGGCACCCCCGGTGAAGCTGCGGATTGTAGAGCGGGGCGGTGCGTGGCGGGGACCCGATCCTCAGATCCGCACGGGCGCCGGGGTCTGCGGCGCTGACGCCACGTGCTGGCTCGCCTGGGCCTGTTCGTTCACCGCCGGTGTGGTCTCGCGCGGCTGCGCCGCCTGCGCCAGATGCGCTTCGGTGCCGCGTGCGAGCGCCGGGGCGATGGGCATTTCGCTCAGGATGCGCCCCTCGTGCACGACCCCCAGACGCTGCCCGTCCTTGCTCACCAGGAAGCGCTCGGGCTCGCCCTGGCCCACGCGCGCGCAGTGCGCCACCGCTGCGGCACAAACCTGGCTGATCTGCGTGGGGGTCAAGCCCTGGCGCTGCAGCGCTTCGCTCGTCTGCCGATAGGCCTGTGAGAACTGCGCCTGCTGCCCCGGGCTCAGCGCGGGAGCGGATTCGGGCGCCGGCTTCCGGGGTTCGGCATGGGCCATTCGGGTCTGCTCATGCCCGCTGGGTGGCGCGCCTTCCCGCATGGCCACGGTTTCGGTCTTGATGGGTTGGCCCTCCGCATCGAATTCGGTGACCCGGGCCGGCTGTGCGCGACGGCCGTTCATCTCGATCAAGGTGCGCTGGCCGCGCTTGTCGTAGTGGTCGATCTCGACGTCGCCCGTGCGGGTGTTGACACCGATGTGCTCCATGCTGCCGTCTTCGTGCCGGATGTGAAACCGGTCGAACGGCGAAACATCGTCGCTGGTCGCCACGCAGCTGGCCTTGATCACCGGCGATCCGCCCAGCTTGGCAAACAGCTGGCGCGCTTCGGGCGGCACCCGGGCGAAATCGGCATGGCCTTCGGGAATGCGGTAGCGGCCCTGGGCATTCACCGACAGCCCTTGCTGGGCGTTGAACAGGGCCTGGTTGGCGTGATCCTGGCCCATGATGGCTCCCGCCACCAGCGTGCCGCTGCCGCTGAGCATCAGCGCGGTCTTGAGGAAGTTGGGCACGGACGGGCCCGGCAAGACGGTGGGCTCCTGCCCCATGCGGCGACTGAGGTACTGGCCCTGCCACACCCCTTCGTAGTTGTAGGTGGCGATGTCGTTGGGCGTGCGCACGTCGTGCACCTGCCGGCCTGAGGCCTGGTAGCGCGCCAGCGCCGCGTCATAACCACCCACGTCCTTGTAGTAGTCGCCACGGATGGTTTCGCGGGCGATGGGCAGGCTGTTGTAGACGTACGCGTCGATGTTGTTCCGCAGCGCGAAGCTCTGCGTCATGCCGCCACCCAGGCTGTGGCCGGTGGCAGCGAAACGGTAGTCTTTGTAGCGCTCGTCGTTCTTGAGGGCCTCGAAAGCCCGTTGCGCCTGTTCCTGGATCTTGGCGAACTCGCTGGCGCCGGCATTGCCCAGGTCGGACTTCCAGTTGCTCCAGGCGTCGGAGCCTTTGAAGTCGAAAGTGATTTCGTGGGTTTCGCGATTGATGGAAACCTTGAACTGGTTCTCCAGCTGGCCGTCCGCGTTGTGCTGGGTGTTCCAGCCTTCAGGGCTGCCAGGCAACAAGCGGCCTTCGGCATCCTGTCGGGCAACGGGCCAATCGGCCGGAAGCTCTTCCCCCGGCTCAGCATGCTTCCACGAAACGGGATACTTGGCGACCTTCTCCGCTTCGAGGATGTCTTTGTGTTCATAGGCCCAATAGGCCAAACGCATGCCGATAGCCGCATCAAGCGGATTGAAGGCTTGTAGGGCTTGGTTCGGGAATCTGTGGTCCATGAGCGCCGCTCACTCGTACAGCCACTCGTCTTGGGGCATGAGGCAGTTTCTGTGAATGGACTCCCAGACCTTCTGCCGTTCCGGGTCGCGCAACAAGGTGCGACTGCCATCGCTGTTGTAGCGGTAGTAGCCGTCTCTGAAAGTGGGCCAAATTTCATAGGCAATGGAGTAATACGCCACCTGAGGCTTGCCCATATCAAGCACCAACCGCCTGACACTGCATTGCTGATGAACCAACGGCAAGAGCTTCGCCAACCCCTGTTCCCACTTGCTCAGGTCTTTACCTGGTCCATGGCTGTGATCCAGTTGCCCTGGCAGCTCGTCATCCGACGCCACCTGCAACGCCAGCAGGATCTTCGCGTCCATCGACCCCTTGGCCGCGGCCTTCTCGAACAGCGCCGTGATGGCCTTCGGGTCGGTGACGTCGTGGATCCAGCCGTCCGAATTCGCCAGCGCGTAGTAGTAGTCCCCCAGCGGATCGCCGCGCGCCTGCAGGTCCTGCATGTGCTTGCGCAGGATGCCGGTCTGCTTGTCGAAGTCGCGCTGCTGGCTGCTGATGTGCGCCGGGTCAACGGCTTGCGCCGCCGTCGAGCAGCCGGTCTGCACCAGCCCCGCCAGCAGGCACAGGCTCAAGGTGGTGATCCATCGATCTGGTCGTGTCATGTGTGTTCGCTCCCTGCAATATGCCGGTGAAATATACATCGAAAGATTTCATTACACGGCGCATCCACCCCCTGTGTTACCGTGGTTCGGGCCGCAGCCACTGCGCGGCCCACCCGCGAGATTGCCTCCTCGGCCCCGCATGCCCCTGCCCATGGTGCCCATGGAAGCGCTGTGCCCGTTCGACCAGAACCGTTTCACACCGCACACGCACCATGAAAAGAACACCCCATGCCCGGCTACGAGGTCCGTCAACAGACCGTCAACATCGGTGGATTGGATTACGACGTCCGCTCCCTGCTCGACAACCAGCAATACGCTGACCCGTTAGGCAGCGCCGAAGACGCGGGCATGGGCGCCTCGGGCTGGCCGCTGTTTGGCCAGGTCTGGCCGTCAGCGCGCGTGCTCGCACTGGCCATGCACAGCCACGCCATCGAAGGCAAACGCATCCTGGAGATCGGCGCCGGCCTGGCGCTGGCCAGCCTGGTGATCCACCGCCGCGCAGGCGATGTGACCGTGACCGACTGGCATCCGCTGACCGAGACCTTCCTGCAGGAAAACCTGCTCGCCAACGGCCTGGGCCCGCTGCCCTACCAGCCCGGCAACTGGGCGCTCGACGACGCCAGCGGCGCCAGCGGGCTGGGCCGCTTCGACCTCATCATCGGCAGCGACGTGCTCTACGAACGCCAGCAGCCGGCCCAGCTCGCGCGTTTCATCGACCAGCACGCGACGCTGCACGCCGAAATCATCATCGTGGACCCGGACCGCAGCAACCGCAGCGCCTTCTGCCGCGAGATGGCCGCCCTGGGTTACCGCCTGACCATGCGCACGGCCGACAAGACGCTGGAAGGCGGCGAGACCTACAAGGGCCGCTTCCTCACGTTCCGGCGCTGAGAGCACGGAGCCCGAAAGCACTTCCGGAAAACAAAAAAAGGTCCGCAACGGACCTTTTTCAGGGTGCCGACCCGGAGGCCGGCAGAACAGCCGATCAGCCGCCCTTGTTGGAGCGCTTGCCGGGGTTCTTCTTCGAGCGGGTGGCCACGCCACGTTCCAGACTCACACGCTGACCGCGGCCAGGGCTGACCAGGGTCATGCCTGCGATGGGCGTGGGACGGGGGGTGGCTTTGCGGTCGGCTTCGGTGACGATTTTGTTGCCCATGTCGGTTCCAGAGAGAAAAGTTGAAAACCCCTTATTAGGCCACAGGCGCGGCCCGGGCCTGGCGCCGGCGGACGGGCGGATCGGCCTCGCCGGCCCGCCAGCCCCCGGGACCGGTCAGAAGCCGGTGTGCCAGCCGCTGTCGGTGGACAGCGCCTCGGTGCGGTGCACCGGCATCTGCCAGCCGTTCTGCGGATTCACCTGGGCCGAGATGTCGATGACCGGCGCCTGCGCCTGCACGCCGCCAAAGATGGTGGCGAACGAGGCATCGGCCGCATCGCGCCCGGTACCGATGCGCACGAAACCCATGGGAATCGCGGTGCCGGAAGGGTCGAACAGGTACCAGCGGTGGCCGAGGTAGACCTCGACGTAGGCATGGAAATCGGTCGGGCCCAGGGCCGGATCGGCGCCGAAGTCGATCGCGGTGGTGAAGCGCGCCGGGATGTTGAGCGCGCGGCACATCGTGATCATGAGGTGGGCGAAATCGCGGCAGACGCCCTTGTGGTCGTTCAGGGTGTCCAGCGCCGAGGTCATGGAGTTGCTGGTGTTGGACTGGAACTTGACCTGGCTCTGCACCCAGTCCTTGATCGCCAGCACGCGGCCATAGCCCTGCGGCATCTGCCCGAACAGCGAGTTGGCCAGCGCGGTCACGCAGTCCGACTGGCAGTA
The DNA here is from genome assembly GCF_013387465.1 of Hydrogenophaga aromaticivorans. Taxonomy (GTDB): domain Bacteria; phylum Pseudomonadota; class Gammaproteobacteria; order Burkholderiales; family Burkholderiaceae_C; genus Hydrogenophaga; species Hydrogenophaga aromaticivorans. The sequence continues at coordinate 72,096 of NZ_VYGV01000013.1, forward strand.
GCGGCTGGGGTAGATGTAGACCAGCGCGTCGGTCGGCAGCTGGGCCACCGGGGTCTCGAACACGGTTTCGGGCGCGGCGACGTGGTGCCGGATGTCCAGCGTGGCGCGGTAGCGCACCTGCAACGGGCCCGCGCCGGCGGTCAGGCGCAGGGTGCGGTTGCGCGTGGCGGCGTCGGTGTGCATGACCAGCGGCACCGGCTGGCTGACCTGCAGTTCTTCCCAGACCACGGTCTGCTGCGGCGAGAGCGCCGCCTGGATGTTGAAGATGAAGTCCGCCGAGGGCGGGTTGACCGTGTAGTTCAGGTCGATGGCGAGGTGGATGCGGACCATGGGGATCACCGTAAAAAAGGGTTGGGGCTGCTGGTGCAGCGCGGCAGCGCCGTTGTGCGCTGGGGGGACGGTGAGCTCCAGTTGACAGAGAAAGAATCTTACGCGCGCGGCCCTCGGGCTTCGGTGCGATGCCGCACCTACCGGACCGCCTGCGCATGCCCCGGCAAACTCGCCGGGCCGGCGGATGGGCTTAAGCTCAAACCCATGCGCGCGCTGCTGACCACCTTCTCATTGCAAGAACTGCGCCACCATCCGTGGCGCACCGCCTCGGCCGTGGTGGCGGTGATGCTGGGTGTGGCGCTGGCGTTTGCGGTGCAGCTGATCAACGCCTCGGCGCTGGCCGAGTTCTCCAGCGCGGTGAGCGCCGTCAACGGCCAGCCCGACCTGGAGCTGCGCGCGCGCCAGGGCGCGCTGGACGACGCGCTGCTGGAGCGTGTGGCGGCGCACCCCGATGTGGCGCTGGCCAGCCCGGTGCTCGAATGGCCCACCGCCGTGCTGCTGCCCGGCGACCGCAAGCTGCCGGTGAAGATCGTCGGCGTGGACGCCTTGGTGGTGGCCCGGATTTCGCCCGCGCTCATGCCGGTGCTGGCGCGCCAGGACGACGGCGGTGCGGCCCGGCGGCTGGACATCTTTGCCCCCGATGCGGTGTTCCTCAACCCCGCCGCCCGCGAAGCGCTGGCCCGGGATGGCGCGGCCCTTCACCGGCTGCAGGTGCAGACCGGCCTGCGCCTGCAGACCCTGCGCGTGGCCGGCACGGTGAACGCCCCGGGTGCGGCGCTGCTGGTGATGGACGTGGCCGCCGCGCAGCACCTGACGGACCGCGTGGGCACGCTCAGCCGCATCGACCTGCGCCTGGCCCCGGGCGCCCGGCCCGACGCCGTGCTCGCCGCGCTGGACCTGCCGCCCAGCGTGATCGCGCAACGCCCCGAGCAGGCGGGAGAACGCGCCAGCAACCTGTCGCGCGCCTACCGCGTCAACCTTACGGTGCTGGCGCTGGTGGCCCTGTTCACCGGCGCCTTCCTGGTCTTCTCCATGCTCTCGCTCTCGGTGGCGCGGCGCCAGCAGCAGTTCGCGCTGCTGGGCGTGCTCGGCCTCTCGGCGCCGGAGCGGCTGCGCCTGGTGCTGGCCGAATCGGCGCTGCTGGGCCTGATCGGCAGCGCGCTCGGCATCGCGCTGGGCACGGCGCTGGCCGCGCTGGCGCTGCGCGTGCTCGGCGGTGACCTGGGCGGTGGTTATTTTTCGGTTCCCCTTTGTAAAATTTGATCGTAAAGATGACCCCGCCGTTGGGACCACTTGCGACCATTTGCTGCACGACGCCAGCCCCGAAAATCCGGTGGACCACTCGGGAGCCCACCTTGATATCACTTTCACCTATAAGCTTGAGATCCACCTTGCCTGTTGGC
>NZ_VYGV01000023.1 GCF_013387465.1 Hydrogenophaga aromaticivorans
CCCCTGCCGCAGCTGCCAACCTCAGCGATTTGGATGCCAAGGCCTCGCAATCAAGCGAATTCAACGAATCGAGCATCGATTGAACTTGCATTGGCCTGTCGCGGCATTCGAGGTCACGGATTCAGGACGAGCGTTTCTTGGTACAGGAAGCGAAGCGCCTCGGTGTTTGGCGATCATCTTGTTCATGGCCTCGACAAGATCCTGTCTTTTGAACCGCACGTGCCCGTTGCCGTTCTTGAACCACGTCAGCCGGATGTAGTCGTCTTCATATTCCCGGGCTGTGCCTTTGTCCATGCATTCGAGAATCGCGGTCCGGATGGCGTTTGCATGGGGCGTAGGCCGGCCGTCCATCACATGCATGAAGCGCAATAGGTCGTCGATCTGGTCACAGGTGCTTCGCCCGGGGAGGCCGCCGCTGTACACGTCGGTCACGTTGGTCAAGTGGATGCGCATACCAAAGCAGGATTGTTCGTTGCGCATGTAGCACGGGTGCAGACTCTCGAAGCACTCGACCACGCTTAGCTCGAACATGGTCACACGATCTTGGTGCAGGCTCGTGAGCGTGCCTCGCACTGCCGCCTCATTGAAGGGTGGTGCTTCGCCTTTTGCGATGGCCAGCCGCCACTCGTGCTTTTTTCGCCCGCTCATGAGATCAAGCACATGGGACTTGTGCAACAGCAGTTCCCACGCGGCCGAGTCCGTCAGCGCCACCGCCTTGGCCGCACCGTCGGGTTTCACAAAATGCGCCATGGGCATGAACTGGTGTGGACTGCTCCCGCAGACCGTGCCCATGTTGTTCTGATCCGCAATGGCCTGTGCCTCGCGAAGCAGGGCGTGCGCCTGCTCGATGCGCTGGGCAATGGAGTCGCGTGCAGTGAGCAGGGCCTCGTAGCCGATGGAGGTGATCAGTTGAGAGTCCATGAAAGCCAGCTTCTCACGCCTTCGACCTCAGTCAAATTGAGCGGCTTGTCAGGTGTTGCCGTCTACCAGATGGACGCCAATTCGGCTGGCCATGTCGACCACGTCGGAATAGGCATCTGCGGCGTACAGAAGATCGCGTGACTCTCCGGTTTGACGAATGGTGCCCGAGGCAACGCGATTCCCGAAGATGACAAAGGCCTTGGAATGGTCGTCCTGGCGTGAGACCCACACCAGACCCTGAGCGCTCGGGCACTGGCGATAGATGGCTTGGGCCCATTGTCGGGTGATGGGGTACTGGTCCTTCTCGGTGTCGATCAGCTGCTTGCGCTGTATGCCCAGCTTGCGAAGAGACACGCTGCCCAGGTCGACAAGTTCCAGCTGCTGCAGCACCTCAATCGTGGAGTGCTGTTGCCTTTCCAGCTTTGCCTTGTCCAGTGTTTTGAACCCTAAGCCGTGGGGCACATCATGAAAGACCGATTCCATCAACGCACAGGCCATGGTGGTGCCGGCGTACAGCGTCGGGATGGGGTTGCCTCCATCGTCCTGGATGGGGCTGAACCTCGCGTTGCCTGCGACACCGCGGTTGAACTGGTCCGCAGCATAGGCGTCGAGGTGAACCCGGTGCAGAACAACACCCGCGAGCACCGAGACCAAAGTGACCTGCAAGCCCTCGGGTGGCGCTGGGGTATCGAAAGACGGAATGCCAGTTGCAGCTGCTGCAGGCTGGTTTTGCGCAGAAGGGGGAGTCCTAGGCATGGGCGATCGCCTGAACCTCGTCTTCGGCCGCCTGGATCACGCGATCGGGTCGTTTGCTCAATAGGTCCTGTGGGCGTTTCCCGCCCAGGAAACTGTTCGCCGAGAGAAACCAGTAGGCCATGCCCCAGTCCTTTTTGTGCCCATCAAAGATCGTGATGATCGTGGCCAGGTCCTTGTACGGTCGAAAGCTGTTGTCGGGGTCAAGACCGTAGCCGGGGTAGTAGTCAACACCATTGTGGTGAATGGCAAAGATCTGGCCCAGCTTCTTCCACTTGTTGGGCTGTGCGCTGGGGTTGCGTGTGCTCAGACCCGCCAGTTCTGCGACCTGAGCAGCGGTCAGCCAGTCACCACTCTCCAACACGGCTTTGCGCGCTTGCACAAGCATGGAGGCCTCTTTGAGAAGGCGTGGTGGGGCTGGAGTGCGAGGCACCAGTACCTCTGCAAGCCTTGAGAGAACCTGAGCCTCCTGGTGGTACAGCATCTCTTCAAACATCGAATTCGCCACCCCAGAGATGTTCGAGGCAAAGTGCTCAAGCTCCTTCTTGTTCACAGACTTGCGCACGGTCAGCAGTACCAAGCGTTGTGAAGTCAGTTTCTCAAGCTGCTTCTTCACATGGTCTGATGTGACCACTACAGCCGAAATATCAGACAGATCATGGAGGGAGGTCATGGTGTGCATCCTTTGATGATGTTGGTTATAACATCTTCAGATATCCATGATAACTGTGCGTGTCTCCCGTGACAGCAGTTGCCTGCTGCAGAGCAGTTCATGGGCTCTGAGGGGCGATGTACTTTGCTAGTGTTTTGTTACAACTCCGACAGCCTTTTCATAAAGACTTCCCCTTTGCTGTCGATACAGCCGGGAGTACAGCCAGCCATACAGGATGGCTCAAGTTGAAAAGGAACTTCAGTGCGTTTGAACCAGCCTGTGACCCAGAGAGAGTTTGCGATTCCCGATGGTGCAACGCTCGTGTCCACCACAGACTTGCAGAGTCGCATCACATACTGCAATCCGGCCTTCATCGCGGTGAGCGGCTACGAAAAAGAAGAACTCATCGGCCAGACGCACAACATCGTGCGCCACCCCGACATGCCGCCCGAGGCTTTTCGGGACATGTGGGCGACGCTTCAGGGCGGCTCCACCTGGTCAGCACTGGTGAAGAACCGGCGAAAGAACGGGGACCACTACTGGGTCATGGCCAACGCCACGCCCATCATTGAAAACGGCCAGCCAGTGGGCTACATGTCGGTGCGCACCACGCCCACGCGTCAGCAGATTGAAGACGCCGAGTCGTTGTACAAACGCATGCGATCCGAACCCGGGAACGGTCGCCCCAGCATCGCCCTGGCCCAGGGCCGTGTGGTGCGCACAGGCTGGATCGGTGCACTGCAGCGCTGGACCCGGCCCACCCTGGGGCGCAAGATGGGCGCGATCAGCCTCGGCTTGGCGTACCTCGTACAGGTTCTTGAAAGCGCTACTGAAGGATTGCCGGATGCCGTGCACTATGCCGCGTTTGGCGTGACCGCCGTGCTCGCGATGGCAGCTGCGGCCTTCATGCGACGTCTCTTGGTGCGACCGGTGGAGGAGGCGGTGATCTTTGCCAACCGAATGGCCGCCGGCGATCTGACAGCTCGGTTCAAGGGGCAGACCACGGGCGAACTGGGCGATCTGGCCAGGGCACTGAACCAGCTCAACGTCAACCTGCAGGCGGTGGTTTCGGATGTCCGCCACGAGGTCGATGGCGTGCAGGTGGCATCGGGCGAAATCGCCAGTGGCAACCAGGATCTGTCAGCCCGTACCGAGGCTCAGGCCAGCAGTCTTGCAGAAACAGCCGCCTCCATGGAGCAGCTCACCAGCACGGTCGAGCAAAGCGCCGCATCTGCGCGAGAAGCATCGGTACTGTCCGAACGGGCGGCTCAGGTGGCGCGGGAGGGCAACGCGGCGATGGGCTCGGTGGTGGCGACGATGGACGAGATCAGTCGTTCATCGGGCCGCATGAGTGAAATCATCCAGGTGATCGAGGGCATCTCATTCCAGACCAACATCCTCTCCCTGAATGCGGCAGTCGAGGCAGCGCGGGCGGGCGAGCAGGGCCGCGGATTTGCAGTCGTAGCCGCCGAGGTTCGCAGTCTGGCGCAGCGCACGTCCACTGCGGCCAAAGAGATCAAGGGCCTGATCGATGAGTCGGTGACCCAGGTAGCGCACGGCGGGCAACTGGTCCACAGCGCAGGAAAGACCATGAACAACATCGTGGATTCGGTTCAGCAGGTCAACAGTCTGGTCGGGGAAATCACGGGCGCGGCATTTGAGCAGTCCAGGGGGCTGGCTCAGATCAATCAGGCAGTGGTTCAACTCGATAACGTCACGCAGCAAAACGCAGCCATGGTGGAGGAGCTGACGGCCGCGGCCAGCTCGTTGAAGACACAGTCGAGCGGGATGAACGATGCCGTTGGCATTTTCCGCTGTTGACCAAATTGGATCTTTTGGAGCCTGCAACGCGTGGTAGCTTCGAGCCATAGGAGGACTCGTGTGATGAAACATCCCGGTAAATTTCTGTTCCCAGCGGCGCTGATGGCCTTGCACGGCGTCGCCGGATCGGCCACCGCGACGGACACCTTGCTGGTCACGGCCACGGTGAGCGCTGCCTGCGTGGTGAGCACGTCCCCGGTGGCCTTCGGGGTCTACAACCCCACCGCGGGCACGGTGCTCGACGGCACGGGCACGGTTTCCGTCACCTGCACCAACGGCACCAGCTACACCGTCGCTCTCGATGGGGGCGGCCAGGCCGACGTGGCGGCGCGTGCCATGTCCAATGTGCCCGACCTGCTGACCTACCAGCTGTACAGCGACGCGGCCCGGACCACCGTCTGGGGCACCACCGGTGGCGAGCTGGTCAGCGACACCGGCACCGGTCTGCAGATCGATCACACCGTCTATGGGCGTGTCGCCGCCAGCCAGAACGTGGCGGTGGGCAGCTACACCGACACGGTCAACGTCACCGTCACCTACAACTGAAGCCATGAGACGCCTGTTGCACTGGGTGATCCCAGTTGGTGCGATGCTGTGCGCGTTGAGCGCGCAAGCCGGCAGTCTGTCGGTCATGCCCGTGGTGGTGGCCTTGTCGGCCCACAAGGTCCGCGAGGCCATCACCGTCACCAACCAGGGCACCGAGCGGGTCACCACCCATGTGGACGTGGTGTCCTGGACGCAGTCCGACGGCAAGGACGTCTTTGCGCCGACCGCCGATGTGTTGCTCAACCCGGGTGTCTTCACGCTGGAGCCGGGGCAGGCCCAGGTGCTGCGCCTGGGGTGGCGGGGCCAGCCGCCGCTCGATACCGAACGCAGCTACCGCATCCTGCTGCGCGAGGTGCCCCCGGCGGCACCGGCGCAGCGCCCCTCGGGTGCCTTGCCCAGCCAGGTGCGTGTGTTGCTGGAGCTGCGCATCCCCATCTATGTCGCGCCCCACCAGGTGGTCCACCGACCCGAATGGCAGACACGGCGCGTGGACGGCGACACCCTCGAAGTCCGCTTCAGGAACCAGAGCAATGTGCACACGGTCGTGCATGACCTGCAACTGGCATCGGGCTCGGGCGCACCCCTGGGCGCCCCCCTGGATGTGCATGCCGCGGTGCTGGCCGGGCAGGAGCGCCTTTGGACCCTGCCCTTGCCCAAAGCCGGTGCCGCGGACCTGACGGTGGACGTGCGGGCCGACCAGGGCCATCAGCGCCTGACCATTCCCCGTTGATGCCGCGCCACTGGTTCGCCGTCCGGATCGCCGCCCTGACGTGCTGGGCCGTGCTCAGCGTTGGCATGGTAGGGGCGCAAGCCCGGGGCCAGGACCGCATCCTGATCCTGGACGTCACCGTCAACGGCCAGCGCCTGAACGGTGCGCAGGAAGTTGGCCAATCCGCTGATGGCCGCTGGTCCCTGCCGGCGGCGCTCTGGGGCGAGCTGCGATGGCTTGCTCCCCAGGTTCTGGTGAGCGAGGGCCCCCTGGCCGGCCATGCCTGGCTCGATCAGGTGGCTGGCGTGCAGCTGGCGTTCGATGCCGAACGCCAGTCGCTGACGATCATGGCGCCAGCGAACGCCTTTGCCACCTACCGCCTCGGCTCTGGCGATCAGGCAGCCCTGGCGCCCGGCGCCAGCGGCACTGGCGCCTACGCCAACTACGAACTGCAGGCGGGGCACTCGAACGGACACACCGCCTGGACCGGCGGCGTGGAGCTGGTGGGCTTTGCGCCCGGCGCGCGCCTGACCGGCAGCGGCTACTACCGCGACCAGGCGCAGGGCGGCGGGCGCTGGGTGCGCCTGGACACGGGCATCGAGTTCAGCGACGCGCCCAGGATGCGGTCCCTGCGGCTGGGCGACCAGATCACCAGCGCCGGGCTGTGGGGGCGTCCGGCCCGCATCGGTGGCATCGGCATCGGTACGCGGTTCGCCATGCAACCGGACTTCGTGCCGTTCGCCCTGCCCACCCTGCGCGGTGAAGCCCTGCTGCCCTCGACCATCGATGTGCTGGTCAACCAGAACCGGGTCACCTCCGGGCAGGTGCCCGCCGGCCCCTTCGAATGGAACCAGTTGCCCGCCCTCACCGGCCGGGGCGACCTGCGCCTGAGCTTGACCGATCTGATGGGGCGCAAGACCGAGATCGTGCAACCCTATCTGGTCAGCGACCAGCTCCTGCGCCCGGGGCTGGTCGACTTTGCGGTCGAGGCCGGCCGCATCCGCGAGGACTATGGCTATCGCAGCGGGCGCTACGGCCGCCATGTGCTGCTGGGCCAATACCGGCGCGGCATCGCCGAGCAGCTGACGGCCGAACTCCGGCTGGAAAGCCTGTCGGACCAGCGCACGACCGGCGCCGGGCTGGCCTGGAAGGTCGGCGGCTGGGCGCTGATGCAGGCCACCGCGGCGGCCAGCGAGCGCGAAGGGCAAGACGGGCATGCCGGGTCCGTGGGCCTCGATGTGCCGGGCCGTTCGGCGAGCCTGCAGCTCCGATCCGCCCGGTCAAGCCGCTTCTTCGCGCAACTGGGCGCCGACGACCCGGATGCGGCCAGCCGGTCGACCGATCGCGTGGGCGTGCTGCTGCCCTGGTCGCACGGCGGCGTCGGCCTGACCTGGGTGGCCCGCCGCTACTGGAACGCCGATCCGCAGCGCTTCTGGATCCTCAGCGCCAGCGCCGCCTTCGGCACCCGGTTCTTCCTGAGCGCCTACCTGCAAACAGCCCACTTCGAAACCCGGCAGCGGGCCGTGGGGGTGAACCTGGTCGTGCCGCTGGAGCCGCACACCCAGGTCTGGGCGCAAGCCAGCCGATCCTCAGGACAGACCACCGGCGGGCTGGGCTGGATGTCCAGCCTGCCGCCGGGCCCGGGCTGGGCTCACCGGCTGTTCGCCGAAACGGACGATCACCTCGCGGCCCGGCTGGAGCGCCGCGGCGCCTCGGCAGACTGGCGCGCCGACCTTGATCTGCGCGACGGGCAGGCCTACGTCGGCTCGGGTGTCAGCGGTTCGCTCGTGCTGCTCGGCGGCCAGTTGCGGCTGGCGCGGCGCATCGAGGGCAGCTTCGCCCTGGTCAAGGTGGGCGACGTTGCGGGTGTCCCGGTCTATCGGGACCAGCACGAGGTGGGCGTTACCGGCGCCGATGGCGTCATCATCCTCAACGACCTGCGCCCGTACCAGAGCAACCGCATCCACGTCGACCCCAACGACCTGCCCATGGACGCCGTCTTCGAACATCTGCAGCTCAAGCTCTCGCCCGCCCTCGGCGCGGGGGTGTACGCCGACCTGGGCGTGCGCCGCGTGCAGCCCATGACCCTGCGCCTGCTCGGCCCGCACGGCCAGGCGGTGCCCCCGGGCACGGTGCTGCAGGTGTCTGGCCTGGCAGCGGAGCGCACGGTCGGCTACGACGGCAAACTGTTCGAGCCCGACGGGGCGCCCGATCGGGTGTACACCGGGTTGGTGGTGGGTCGGCCCTGTCGGTTCAGCGCCGCGGTGGCGCCGGCACCGGGCGAACCCGATGCGCCCCCGACCGTTCACTGTGAGGAGACCTCGCCATGAAAGCCCTTCGCGCCCTGTTGTTGTTTGGCGCGGTGCTGGCCGGCGCGCCCCAGGCCCAGGCCTTGTGCCTGCTGTGCAGCTGCACCGCGAGCACCACGCCGGTGGCGTTCGGGGCCTACAACCCCATCGGCGGCGGCGCCGGTTCAGGCTCGGGCAACGTGCACGTGTCCTGCGCGGGCACGGTGGGCCTGTTTGTGGACTACAACATCTCCCTGGGCAAGGGGGCGTACGGCGCCACCTACAACGACCGCCAGATGGCCAACGGCGCTTCCCGGCTCACCTACCAGCTGTACGGCGACTCCGGCTCGGGCGGCGCCTGTTCGGTGGTCTGGGGCGATGGCACGGGCGCCACCAGCACCGTCGGCGGTTCGCTGCTGATCGTGCTGCTGGGCTCCAACATCAACCGGCAGGTCTGCGGCACCCTGCCCGCCAACCAGGTCAGCGCGACGCCCGGTGGCTACAGCGACACGGTCCAGGTGGTGGTGACCTACAACTGAGAATTTGTGTTCTTAATGCCGAGAACGTCTGTTCGCCAGCTCAATCGGGATTGACCCCTAAGTTCCCTGCCGTCGCTTGCCGCGCAGGGACCGCATCGCACCCCAAATTCATTTTGCGGATGCCGGCTGGTGGACGTTGAACATTTGAAACCACCTTTACCCCGGGGCGGTATACCCAGAAGACATGTGTTTGGAAGATTTGTTTGTCCAAGCCATGTCCCCTGAAAGGTGTTTCACATGGTCAACAAAGAACCCAACCCCCTCGACCCCAAAGTTCTTCAAGCTGCCGGCGTGTCGTTGGATGATGCTTTGTGGATCACAAGCGTGCCGAACAACTGCAAGGTTGCGGCACTCACGCTTTCTCGTGGCGTGTCCATCCTTGATCGGCTGCGCAATTACTTTGGCCGCCAAACAGCGCAAGCACCAGGGTTCACAGGACGCCAATGATCGCTGAAAAGCTATCGAAGCTGGCAACTACTGGGTGGGCTGCAGCGTCTTCCATCGCGTAAGCGAGTGAGCCGTGATCGCGTGCCACTGCCCCACTTCTGCATCATTCAGCCTCTCTAGGCCAGAGGCAGCACCACTCCGGCACCCTTGATTGGGTCTGCGGGGCCATGGCGGAACACACCGATTGGCGGCACCTTGATCAAGGACTCGGCCTCTTCCTTGGTCCCATGCAACCACTGTTCCCAGTCTTCGGCTTCGATGGGCACGACCGCACGCTTGTCCTGTGCGTTCGGTGGCATCTTCGGGTCGGGCTTGTGCATCAGGTTGAGCAGTGGGTGAGCATCACAGTTCTGGGTGCAAATGGTGTAGTTAGGTACCACCTCTCCAGTGACCGGATCGGTCCACTCGCTCCACAGTCCCGCCAGCGCCCAGGCCTTGCCATCGGCACGCCAGAAGCGCCACCAGGTGTTCTTGGTGATCGTCATCGGATCAGCATGACTGATGCCCCAATACGGCTCATCGTAGCTGGTGGCCGGGACCAAGCAGCGCTGGCCTCGCGCCCAAGGTCCTCGGTAGGTCCATGCGGTGGCCATGGTTTCTCGCCTGGCGTTGTTGGTCGACATGCGTCGGCCTTCACGTGTTTTCGGAATGCGCTCTTTGGATGATGGTGGGATCATGCCCCACTGGCCCACCTCGGCTACCCCACCGGCCCTGATGAAAACGCCCCTTCCTAACGGCGATGCAGTGTGGCCCCAACTCTGGCCCGGCAGTTCAACATCGAACTGCAGTTGAAGCGTGTGCTCGTCGGGGATCTCGTAGAGGTTGCACATGACTCAGCGCTCGATGAATTTTCGAACGATTTCTACCGGTATGCCTGCTGGCAGACCGGGGTCAAACCAGTCGACCTGGCGCCACTCGGGCAACGGGTTGCTCAACAACTCCGAGGCCGACGTCAACATGAGCTGTGCATCGATAGCGGCCGTGCCCATCCCGATGGGCAGATCGGGGATGATCGTCATGAAGGTCGCCATGGCCTCTGCACTGACAGTTTCCCCAGAGTCGACCCAATCGCTGGCCCATTCGCCTGCTCCAATGCGACACTGGTACCCGATGTTGCCCATCGCGTCATAGAGCACCAGCCACTGAAAACAGAGCCCGCGATAAAAAACGACAGCGCTGAGAACTGCACTTTGAACAACCATGCGGCAAGGATAGCGCGAGTTCAAGCAATGTGCTTTGCTCCAGCGGGAGCGGTACACCTTGACCGGCTTGTTCGATCACCCTGCAGGCGGCCACGGGCAAACACGAACCAGCGGCGGGCGCGGGTGGATGCGAGATCCGCCCTGCTGGCAGTACTTCAGTCCTTCCGGACCCATCCGCCGGCGCGGCCACAGAAGACAGTTGCGCCGCGACGTTCCATTCGTGCGGCTTCAGAGCTGCGCGTCGTCACGTAGCGATGCTTGACGCGCCTGCGGTCGATGATCTCGCAAAGGTATTCGCCAGGCTGGGAAACCGGGATGTGATGAACGGTGTGCATTGTGCTTCCTTGCTTGTATTGGGTTATGACCACGTTGGCCATGACCCAAGATAAACAGGAAGAACATCGAATCAAGTTTGTAGAAGACGCGAGCGCTCAGAAAACTGGTTCGCTGCTTGTAAAACGAAAATTCGGGTCCTACTGCAAAAAGCTACTCAAGCATACCTCGGCGAAATAGGGGCAAGTCTTGACTCTGATAAGTTGGAGTCGGCTCCGATTTTCCGATGTCCAGCTTGAAGTATCTTGTATCTACTCCGGCATTGTGATCTGCAATGCATCCACATCGCACAATTTTGGCTGTTGATTTTTGTTCTGCTGTTCGAACAATTTCTTTTGCTCCCAGTCGCGCATAAATTCCATTACCGGGACTCCGGTTTCAAGGGAGGCATCGTCCAAAAGAGCGAGGGGTGAGGCATCCCCGAAGTACGGGTTGGGTGCATTCAACCAACGGACGAAAGAGGTGACTGAGCCGCAGGCTACTATACCGAGGCGAAATGCCTCTTCCATCACTTCGGGGTTCTGGTACCAGCTGGTAGGCTTTCGCATGAACTTGCCATTTCCCTTATTGACATGAAGAGGCAGTTGAGCTGACTTTAGTTCGGCTTCAGTAATGTTGGTACGAGACCAGTGCGCGAGTTGAACCAACTCAGCGTTGGGCTTTCGTGTTAGATCCGTGGTCGGTATGACCAAACCGATCTGTGCTTTTGTGTTATTCCTGATCATTTGAAGTGCGGGTGCAACATCTGTATCGTTGGTGACGATAACAACCATGTCGACTTCCTTGGTCAAGGCGTCGTGATACGCCTGTAATGCCAATGCCACATCACTCTTTTTCTCTTCCAGTTTCCATATCTCAACTGGATCACACAAACCCATGGGTTTCTTTGGGTCCTTCGGATCAATTTGCTTGGCCTTGGCCTTGATGAGGGAGTAGTTCCCTAAAACCAGTTTGAGTCGATTGCCACAGTGTGCTTGAAGCGCGGCGTGGTACGCCTTTTGGCTATCGACAGAATCAGGCGCTTTGGCGGCAACCTCTTTGATGGGTGCGGTGTAGTAGAAAAGCAGCGGATCTGTTGCCGATTTCCACGGCGAGGTTGTTGCCACTCCAGCGCCGGGCACTGACGAGGGCAGCACATGAGCCTCGAAGAGGTGGAGCAGATCAAGCCATTTGTGGGGGCTACGCTTCAGGCATCCGTAGTACAGGTTGTAGCCATCGACGTAAATTCGTGTCCGCAAAAGTTTTCCCCCCAGAAGCGAAAAAACCGGCTTGCGCCGGCTTTTCCCCCCATCCGCGCAGCAGTCAAGCTGATGCAGCAAATGGGTTAGTTGTTATGGATGATTCTAGTGTGTGGGAGAGTGTGGTGCAAGGAAAACTTGCAAACTGAGGGTAACAAGGACACCAGCTTTCGAGAAAACAACACGCCAGGACCTACACGGGCGTCTACGAGGAAACCGTCTGGTGACGGTCCACCGTGCACGTGAACTGTGAGTGAAGCGGAGAGCCAGATCAAGCATACGATCAACGCATCTCACCACGGCGTAAAACAACTTCGCATGCCCACACTGGAAAAAGCTCTTGAACTCGCAGCCAGGCACCATGCCGGCCAGGTCGACCAGGCAGGACAACCGTACATCCTGCATGTCCTGCGTGTGGTTCACTCTGTGGATGGGCTGAAAGCGAAGACCGTAGCGGCGATGCACGACTTGCTGGTTGACACCGGAGTGTGCGAGCAGGATCTGCGTGGCGCGGGCTTCGATGACGAGATCGTCGGCGCTGTGCTATCGCTCACCAAAGGGCCGAAAGAGACACGCATCGAGGCGGCCAAGCGAGCCAAGACCAACCCGCTCGCGCGGGAGGTGAAGTTGGCGGAAAACGCCGACGACATGGACCTTACCCGTCTGGTGGACCCCACCGAAAAGGACATGCTGCGAATGCACGAGCACGTCTTGGTGAGAAAGCTCCTGCTCAGCTGAGATTCGTCGGGCCACCCGGCAGGCCTTGGCGTTCCGACAATTCTTCGAGCGGGTCGAGGTCTTCATAGCTGGCTAGCAGGTCTTCGGTCACAACGGCGATCCACCACGTCTGTCGATGCTGGCTCACCCGGGCCTTGATGCTGCCCTGAACGCGTGAGCTCAGCTCTATGCCCTGGATGACCATGCCGTTGCGCGTGATCCTCGTGACGCTGGCGTTCAAAAGTGGCGGTAGGAGGTCGCGCTGGCCTTCAAGCAGCTGCGCTTTGAGCCATGACCGGTCCCCTCGGGTTTCCATGGCCATAGCCAGTGCACCCTGAACAGGTTCTTTGGGGCGGGGCAGGCGGATGCCTTGGTCGAGAAGCCTATAGACAGATGCAAAGTGAGCGTCCAGTCAGCCCATCTTGAAAGCCGGGGCGGTTCATAGGAGCCTCGAGTCCACTTCAACTCTTGGTGGACTCGTGAACACTATCCCCGATCAACAAGCAGGTCCGCGCCAGCGGCGGCGCGTGCACAGCGATGCGTTCAAGGCCGGTGCGGTGGCGGCCTGCGAGCAGCCTGGCATGTCGATGGCCGCAGTGGCAATGGCTCACGGCATCAACGCCAATCTTCTGCGGCGCTGGGTGCACGAGGCCGAGATGAAGTCAAGAAGCGATGTCGTGCGCGCAGACGTCGTGGTTGGAGCCGCAGAGCGAGAGCCCAAGACCGTCTTCGTACCGGTCAGCTTGCCGCCATCGGCGCCACCGGCCCAGGTCCCAGACATTCGCATCGAGCTGCGACGTGGGCCGACGACGGTCACGGTGACCTGGCCGGCAGGTGCCGCCAGCGACTGCGCGGTCTGGATGCGCGAGCTGCTTCGATGATCCGAATCGACGCGATGTGGCTGGCCGCCGACCCCATCGACATGCGCGCCGGCGCCGACCGCCTGCTGGCGCGCGTTGTGCAAGTCTTCGGTGCAGCGCAGGCCCACCACGGCTACCTGTTCGCCAACGCCCGCGGCACCCGCATCAAGCTCCTCGTGCACGACGGCTTCGGCGTCTGGTGCGCGGCACGCCGGCTCAACGCGGGCCGCTTCGCGTGGGTACCGGCCACCACGACATCGCCCATATCTCTGTCGCTCACCAACGCGCAGTTTGACGCGCTGGTCCTCGGCCTGCCGTGGGAGCGGTTGCCCGAATTGAGCACCATCACGCGGGCCTGACAGCAACATCGACGCTGGCACTTGACCGCGCCAGCGTCGACGCAATTCGTACTTGTTCCGATGCGCTGCATACGGCGTCCTGGCACCATGCCGTCATGCTCGGCACGCACGATCTTCCCCCGCTCAACCTGCAGGCACTCCCGCCCGAAGCGGCGGCCTGGGTTGCCCGTTGGCAGCATGCCGAACAGCAACTCGCCCTGCGTGAGCAGGCGCTTGTCGATCGCGACCGCGAGCTGGACCAAGCCAGGGATCTCCTGCAGCGCAAGGACCGCGACATCGCCTGGCGCGATGCCAAGATCGAGAAGATCACCTTCGAGTTGGCTCGCCTGAAGCGCTGGAAGTTCGGCGCCAGCTCCGAGGCGATGAACACCGAGCAGCGACGCCTGTTCGAGGAGACGATCGCCGAGGACGAGGCGAGCCTGCGTGCGCAGCTGGAACAACTGCGACGCGAAGCCGCTGAGACCACTGTCGACGCCAAGCCGAAGGCCGCGCCGCGGCGACCACGCCGTCAGCAATTGCCTGAACACCTGCGTCGCGTCGAACACCGTCATGAGCCCGAGAGCACCAACTGCCCCGCGTCTAACTGCGGTCGACCGATGACACGCATCGGCGAGGACATGAGCGAGCGACTCGACATTGTGCCGGCCGAGTTCTTCGTCCATCGCCACATCTACGGCAAGTGGGCCTGCCGCTGCTGCCAGATCCTCAAGCAGGCGCCGTCCAACCCGGAACTGATCGAGGGCGGCATGGCCGCTAGCGGCCTCATCGCGCACACGCTCATCAGCCGCTGCGTTGACCACCTGCCGTACTACCGGCAAGAGGCGATCAACGCCCGCAGCGGCGTCCACACACCGCGTTCCACGCTGGCGGCATGGGCAGGCCAGGCGGGTGCGGCGCTGGAGCCGCTCTACGAGGTGCACAAGGCCTTCGTCCTCGCTTGCCGGGTTCTGCATGCCGACGAGACGCCCGTGGCGCTGCTCGACCCCGGTGCCGGCAAGACGCGCAAGGCCTACGTCTGGGCCTACGCGAGGAGCTGGCACGACCCCGTGCCCGGCGTGGTCTATGAGTTCTGCCGGGGCCGTGGCGCGCAGTACCCGAAGGCCTTCCTCGCGGGCGATGTGCGACGGGGCCGAGGGCGCTGGTCCGGAACGCTGCTGACGGACCGCTACACAGGCTACGACAGCGTGCTGGACCCGCGCATCCATGCAGATCGCATCAGCGCGGCTTGCGTCGCGCATGCACGCCGTAAGTTCGAGGAGCTGACTCGCACCGGCACGAGCCCGATCGGCGACGAGGCGATCCGTCGCTATGCGCGGATCTATGCGGTCGAGGCCGAACTCAAGGGCATGAGCGACGGCGAGCGCATGTCGCAGCGCCAGCAACTCGCCAAGCCGCTGTGGGCCAAGCTCAAACAATGGCTCGAACTCGAACGACGGCTGGTCGCGGGCGGCAGCTCCGTGGCGGGCGCCATCGACTACACGCTCGGCCACTGGAGCGCGCTGACGCACTACCTCGATGACGGCGCAGTCGCGATCGACAACAACCACCTGGAGCGGCAGATCAAGCCTTGGGCAATGGGGCGCCGGGCATGGTTGTTCGCCGGCAGCGAACTCGCTGGCCAACGCACGGCCATGGTGATGAGCCTGGTGCAGTCGGCACGGCTCAATGGACACGATCCATGGGCATACCTGCGCGACGTGCTGGCGCGCCTGCCGACGCAGCGCAGCAGCCAGATCGAGGACTTGCTGCCGCACAGATGGCAAGCGGCATCCGAGGCGGCACCATGACCTTGCTTACGCAGGCCGTGATGGTCCAGGCGAACATCGACGTCAACCGCATGAGCGCGCAACAGAAGGTTCAGCTGACTGACGAAATCTACGTCCAGCAGCCGAATCTGCTGGCCTCCATCCTCGTGTTGCCTCGCTACGGGGTCGACATGCAGCTGCTTGAGGAGCCGATCCACGTCCTGCTCGTCGCCTTCCAGGCCATGAAGCACTGCGGGCACGCCTTGCCAACGATCTCTGAAGACGTCCAGGAAACCTGCTTGCAGCGGCTGACAGCGACGTTGAAGTTCTCCGAGGGCGTGCCGCCAGATCTCGTCGGGCAGATGATCACGAAGTTCTGTGTCGACCACCCCGAGCGCTACCTCCTGGCGTTCGTATACGGCCACCTTGGCCAGCACGACCTGCTGCACGTGCGAACCGACGCCGAGAAGTACCTGCTGCTGGCCTGCCTCAACCTCGTGGAGTGCGTGGCCTACATCGGTGCACAGCTGCAGTCCAAATGAACCGGGTGCGGCCGGTCAAGATGGGTTGACTGGACGCTCACGATGCAAACATGGTACTGGTTAAATGACCAGTATTATCACGCCGCCACAGCTTGTGGTTCAACCACCTAGGCACAAAACAAAGCCCAATGACAGGGCCATCGGGCTTGACATCCTCCCCGCCCTAAAGGACGGGGATTCCCTCTACAGGCGACACATGTCCGTGCCGGGCAAGGATGTTCAGGGCTGCGTTGGTATCCCGATCATGCGAAACACCACAACCACTGCAAACCCACTGCCTTATTCCAAGGTCTGCGATACCTCTCGGCCTCGAATCGGGCAGTGCGCCACAACTCGAACAGACTTGGGAGCTGAGCGACTCGTTCACTTCCTCGTACCACGCGCCATGCCTAAGGGCCTTGTACGCGAGCATCGAACGAAAGGACGACCAGCTTGCGTCCGAGACGCTTTTCGCCATGCTGGTCCTGGCGAGTTTGGCGGCCGACACGTTGCCCACCGCGATGTAGTCGAACTCACGCACGAGCCGGTTCGAGAGCTTGTGCAGAAAATCTCTGCGTGCATTCACCACCCGGGCGTGGATCTTGGTGGCCTGTCGCTTCTTCCTGGCACGCTGGGCGTTGCCCAGCCGTTCTTCAAGCTGGTGAAAGGGCCTCGGGTTTTCGATGGACTCACCGGTGGAGAGTGCAGCAAAACTCTTGAGACCGAGGTCAATGCCGACACTCTTGACAGGTGCTCTGGCCGCTGGAACGCCCTGAGCATCAGCCGCAACATCAATCACGACGTTCAGGAACCAGTTGCCCCGGCTGTCGCGAGAGAAGTTTGTGCCATCCTTAGAACTTATCCGTAAATAGTAAACTATCGCCCTGAGCCGTACTTCACGCGGCGAGGGGCGAATGCATGGTCACACGCAGGCGGGTCGAATCGTGGGAGGTGAGTGATGAATTCTGGCTCCGGGTCGAACCGTTGATACCGGTGCGAGAGCGCAGCACGGACAAGGCGTATGTGCGCAAGGCTGGAGCGGGACGCCCGCCCAAGCCAGCGCGACAAGTGTTCGAGGCGGTCATGTACGTTCTACGCACGGGCTGCCAATGGAAGGCGCTGCCCAAGGAGCGCTTTGGCAGTGCAAGTGCGGTGCACAAGCGCTTCCTGGAGTGGGAGGCTGCGGGCGTGTTCGAGGCCCTGTGGAAGGCCGGGCTTGCCGAGTACGACCAGATGGAGGGTATCGCCTGGCGATGGCAGAGCATTGACGGGGCCATGTACAAGGCCCCGTTGGCGCAAGAGGCGGTCGGGCGCAACCCGACCGATCGGGGAAAAAAAGGGGAGCAAGCGCCACCTGCTGGTGGACGGGCGTGGCGTCCCGTTGTCGCTCGTCGTGACAGGAGCGAATGCGCATGACGTCACGCAACTCGATGTCGTTTTGCAGGCCATCATGGTCAAGCGCAAGACACCAAGCACGCGGCGCAGCAAGCACCTGTGCGCCGATGCCGGTTACCGAGGGCGGCCGGCCTTGAGGATCATCGAGGGCCACGGCTACATCCCCCACGTCGTTGATCGCAGCAAGGAGGCCGATGCCAAGCGGCGCGACCCGACCAGGAAGGCTCGGCGCTGGGTGGTCGAGGTTTGCCACAGCTGGCTCAATCGCTTTCGCAAGCTGCTCGTGCGGTATGAAAAACTCGAACGCAGTTTCGTCGCACTCAACCACATCGCCGCCGCCATCATCGCGTTCCGCAAAGTGAAGCTCGCGACAAACATAATTTACGGATAAGTTCTAAGTCCGATGAGAGGCATCAGGGCGCACGGATCCGCCGACCTCAGCCGCCTGCCGCGCCTGAGATCACGCCGGTTGCGAGGCTGTGCGGGCGATCAGGTTGCGCAAGTCAATACCAGGGTCCGCCAGCGCTGCGCGGTCGGGCTGGGCGCCGTTGGTGATTAGGCGCTTGAGCGCCGTGAAGTCACGTACGTTGTTGACGCAACTGGCGCCGACGACCTGGCCTCGGGAGAGGTGGATCAGTGAAAATTTGTCACCGGTTGCCATGTCGCCCCGCACGATTTCATCGTCCCCGTTGGTGAGGCCGGCAACCTGAATGCGCAAGGCATACTGCTCGGACCAGTACCAGGGTAGATCGCCGTAAGGCGGCGCTGTCGGGTCAAGCAAAGCGCGTGCGACGGCCAAGCCCTGGTTTTGCGCATTGGACCAGGTCTCGATACGCTCGAAACGGCCGCTCACCGGGTTGCGCTGGCGCGTGACGTCACCGATGGCGTAGACGTTCGGACACGTGGTGCGGCCTCGCCCGTCAACAAATATGCCGTCATCGCAGGCGATGTCCGCGGCACGTGCCAGCGCGTCGTTTGCAGTGACGCCGATGCCGACCACGACCAAGTCGGCATCGATCTGGCTGCCATCATCCAAAACGATTTGGGAGCGGCTGAAGCCCGTGACGGATCGCCCGAACCGCAAGTCGACACCCTGTTCGGCATGATGCCGCGAAACGAATGAGGCCAGCGTTGCCGATGCGCCGCGGCTCATCAATCGGGGTAGAAACTCGACCAAAGTGACGGCGACACCGAGGGTGCGCGCCGTGGCGGCCAGTTCGAGCCCGATCACTCCACCGCCGATCACCAGTAGCCTGGCGCCGGGTACCAGGCCGTCACGGATGCGCTGCGCGTCACCCAGCGTACGCAATGTCAGGATGGGCATCGGTGCGCCCTGCAGCGCTGGCAGGACGCGTGGTGATGCACCGGTGGCGAACACCAGCGTGCCATATTTCAGGCAGCGGCCATCGGCCAGGTGGACTTCACGTGCGTGGGTATCCACCCGCTGCGCCGCCACGCCGCGCAGCCATTCGACGTCAGGCGAGCGGCTCAGATCAAGGCGAATTTTCTCGGTGGTGCCGTCACGCAGAAAATCTTTTGACAAGGGCGGGCGGTCGTAGGCAGGTTCGAGTTCGTCGGCAACGACGGTGATGGCGCCTTGAAAACCGGCAGACCGCAAGCCGCCGGCAAAGGAAACACTGGCCAGGCCACCGCCCAGGACGACCACCGGGGCCAAGGCCGAATTGTTGTTCATGTTGTCGGGCTCCTTTCGAGCCGAGTTTGAAAATCGATGATTACTTGAGAAAACCGGCCGTTCTGATCACCGTCAGGGCTCGATGGATGTGAGCGGACAGAAAGGCTTTTGCCTTGGCGGCGTCGCGCGCCATGACGGCGTTGAAGATATTGCGATGCTCTTCATGCACCTCAACCGGCGGCGGCCCCTTCAGCGCCGAAAGTCGCCGATACCGTTCAGACTGTTGATAGAGCTGCGCGCGGAGTTTGCGCAGCCAAACCGACCTGCATGCGCCAACCAGTGCTTCGTGGAACTGACGATTGCGCGCCTCCCATTCGTCAAAGGTGCCGGCGGCATCGGTGTGCAAGCGTTCCTCGGCAAGCGAGAGCTTGTGAAAGGCGCTGACCAGATCGGCTTCCCAGCTGTCCCGGCCCAGGCGGATGCTCTCCTCGACCGCCTCGCATTCCAGCAGCACCCGCACGCGAGTCAGGTCTTCAAGGTCCGCTAGAGACATGGGCGCCACGTGAAAGCCGCGTTGCCCCTGCGACACGACCAGGGAGTCAGACACCAGCAGCGCCAGCGCCTCCCTCAGCGTTCCGGCGCTCACCTGGTACTGGAATTTCAGATGTTCGACGCGCAATTTCTGCCCGGCAGGATGCAGGCCGTCGATGATGTCCCGCCGCAATTGACGGTAGGCCGTCTCAATGAGGGTTCGGGGTTGATCCCCGATGTCTGTGTCGGCCAAAAGATCGGGAAAGTCAAGAGACATGGTTGTGTGCAAGGGCTATCTGTGAACGAAAACTTGGCGAGCAAGAGGCTGTAAAGACGTCGAGTAGCGTGGTTTGAAGCTTAACGTCTTGGATTCTCGATAATGATTGGGGTTTTCACTAGTATGCAAACATAGTCATATTAATGAATAATCTCGACAAATATTCAATGCGCTACAAATGCAGCCGTTTCCTGCAAGCCGGAGAACTTTTCATGGAGATACGATGACCCCACAACAATCCCCCGAGATCGGCAAAAGCATTTTGGCTGCCGGGCTGCGCACCAATTACCACGACCAGGGGCAAGGCTTCCCGGTGCTCATGATCCATGGCTCGGGTCCGGGGGTCAGTGCCTATGCGAACTGGCGGCTGGTGATGCCGGTGCTCGCCAGGTCGCGTCGCGTCATTGCGCCGGATATGGTGGGCTTTGGCTTTACCGAGCGTCCCGAGGGCATGGCGTACACGATGGACGCCTGGGTGACGCAGGCCGTCGGCCTGATGGATGCGCTCGATCTGGAGCAGGTCGATCTGGTGGGCAACTCCTTCGGTGGCGCGCTGTCGCTGGCCCTGGCCATCCGCCATCCAGAGCGTGTGCGTCGCCTGGTATTGATGGGGGCGGCCGGTGTCCACTTCGACATCACCCCCGCGCTGGATGCGATCTGGGGCTACACCCCGTCGTTCGAGAACATGCGCAAGGTGATGGACATGTTTGCGTATGACCGCAACCTGGTCACGGACGAACTCGCGCAGTTGCGCTACGAGGCCAGTATTCGTCCGGGTTTTCAGGAGTCGTACGCGGCTATGTTCCCGGCGCCGCGGCAGCGCTGGGTGGCGTCGCTGGCGAGCCAGGACGAAGACATTCGGGCCTTGCCGCACGAGACCTTGATCATTCACGGACGGGAAGACCAGGTGCTGCCGCTGTCGAATTCGATTCATCTTTCGCAGCTCATCCTGCGCTCGCAACTGCATGTGTTTGGCCGCTGCGGACATTGGACGCAGATCGAGCATGCGGCGCGCTTTGCCCAGCAGGTGGGAAATTTTTTGGCTGAGGCCGACGCCGTCTGAGGTCGTGATGCAAAAGATCGTCACTACGCCGACCAGTCATGCCCCAAGCGGCACCAATCCCTGCATGCGGTCGATTCATGTGGAGCAGACCGGGGAAACTTACCTTTGCAGCGAGGTTGAAACGCTGCTTGAGGGCATGACCCGATTGGGCAAGCGGGGCATTCCGGTCGGCTGTGTCAATGGTGGTTGCGGCGTTTGCAAGATCAGCATTCGCTCTGGCCGGGTGCGCAAGGTTGGGGCGATGAGTCGCGCCCACGTGTCAGTCGAAGAAGAAGCAAAAGGGGTGTGTCTGGCCTGCCGTGTGGCGCCCCTTGAAGATGTGGCGGTCGAGGTGGTGGGCAAGATGACCAAGGCCTTCACCCTTGCAAGTGTTGTTGGCGCTTCATCCTGAAGTGTTGGCGTTCTAAACCAGTCAATAAAAGGAGATATGCAATGGGAATTATGCGAATCGGCCATGCCAGCCTGCGGGTGATGGATATGGCAGCCGCCGTCAAGCACTATGAAAACGTGCTGGGCATGAAGAAAACCATGGAGGACAAGCAGGGCAACGTGTACCTCAAGTGCTGGGACGAGTGGGATAAATTTTCCGTGATTCTCACCCCATCCGACCAGGCCGGCATGAACCATGTGGCCTACAAAGTCAAGCAGGATGCTGACCTCGACAGTTTGAAAGCCAAGATTGAAGCCTACGGCATCGCCACGACGGACTTGCCCGAAGGCACGCTGCCCGCCACCGGGCGCATGCTCCAGTTCAACCTGCCCAGCGGCCACGAAATGCGCTTGTATGCGATGAAGGAGTGCGTAGGCACCGAAGTCGGCTCGATCAATCCCGATCCGTGGCCCGACAACATCAAGGGTGCCGGTGCGCACTGGCTGGACCATGTGCTGCTCATGTGCCCCTTCGATCCCGCCGCGGGAGTCAACAAGGTAGCCGAGAACACCAAGTTCTTTCTTGACGTGCTGGATTTTTTCCAGACCGAACAGATCACCGTGGGTCCAGGCGGCGCGTTCCAGTTGGCATCGTTTGTCTCATGTTCCAGCAAGCCGCACGACATCGCGTTTGTCGGTGGGCCGACGCCAGGCTTGCACCATGTGTCATTCTTCCTGGATTCCTGGCACGACATCTTGAAGGCCGGCGATGTAATGGCGAAGAACAAGGTACGCATTGATGTGGCGCCCACCCGTCACGGCATCACGCGCGGCGAGACCATTTACTTCTTCGACCCCAGTGGCAACCGCAACGAGACCTTTGCAGGTCTTGGTTACCAGGCTCAGCCTGACCGCCCCGTGACGACCTGGACCGAAGATGAAGCGGCCCGGGGCATTTTCTATCACACCGGGGTGCTGCCTGGATCGTTTACCGAAGTCTATACCTGAAGCCTGGCGTAGCACCTATCGTTGTCCGGCGCGGCATCGATCGACTGCGCGGCTGCATCAGCAATCGTGCAGTCGGCGGTTCGGACCGCGCTGCCATTGACTTGGCGTGACCTCCCTGACAGCGTGCCGTCAAAAATATGAACCAGCCCCCCATCTCTGGAAAATCCGAACCGACATGACCCCTGAACTGATCGAAACCCTGGGCGACGAGCTCTACAGCGCCCTGTGCGCGCGCACCGTGGTCGAGCCGCTGACCAGCCGCCACCCCGACATCACCATCGAGCACGCCTACCACGTCCAGCAGCGCATGATCTCGCGCCGCCTGCAGGCCGGCGAGCGCATCGTCGGCAAGAAAATCGGCGTCACCAGCGCGGCCGTGATGAACATGCTGGGCGTCTACCAGCCCGACTTTGGCTACATGCTCGACGGCATGATCGTCAGCGACGGTGGCAGCATCGCCATGTCCTCCCTGATCCAGCCCAAGGCCGAGGGCGAAATCGCCTTTGTCCTGAAAAAAGACCTGATGGGCCCCGGTGTCACCAACGCCGACGTGCTGGCCGCCACCGACTTCGTCATGCCCTGCTTCGAGATCGTCGACTCGCGCATCCGCGACTGGAAGATCAAGATCCAGGACACCGTGGCCGACAACGCCTCCTGCGGCATGTTCGTGCTCGGCAGCACCGCCATGGACCCGCGCAAGGTCGACCTGATGACCTGCGGCATGGTGCTGGAGAAAAACGGCGAGATCATCGCCACCGGCGCCGGCGCCGCCGCCCTGGGTTCACCGGTCAATGCCGTGGCCTGGCTGGCCAACACCCTGGGCCGCCTGGGCATCGGCCTCAAGGCCGGCGAAGTGATCCTCTCCGGCGCGCTGGCCGCCATGTTCCCGGCCAAAGCGGGCGACCACTTCCGCGTCACCATCGGCGGCATCGGCGGCTGCTCGGTGCGCTTTCACTGACTTTCCTGGAAATTTCGAACATGACGAAAAAAATCAAATGCGCCCTGATCGGCCCCGGCAACATCGGCACCGACCTGCTGGCCAAGCTGCAGCGCAGCGCGGTGCTCGAACCCGTCTGGATGGTCGGCATCGACCCCGAATCCGACGGCTTGAAGCGTGCCCGCGAGATGGGCATCAAGACCACCGCTGACGGTGTTGATGGCCTGATTCCCCACATGAAGGCCGACGGCGTGCAAATCGTCTTCGACGCCACCAGCGCCTACGTGCACGCCGACAACAGCCGCAAGGTCAACGCCCAGGGCGCCCTCATGATCGATCTGACACCCGCCGCCATTGGCCCATTTTGTGTGCCGCCGGTCAACCTCAAGGAACATGTCGGCAAGGGCGAGATGAACGTCAACATGGTCACCTGCGGCGGCCAGGCCACCATCCCCATGGTCGCAGCTGTCAGCCGCGTGCAGCCCGTCGCTTACGGCGAAATCGTCGCCACCGTGTCCAGCAAATCGGCCGGACCCGGCACGCGCAAGAACATCGACGAATTCACCCGCACCACCGCCAGCGCCGTGGAAAAAGTCGGCGGCGCCAAAAAAGGCAAGGCCATCATCATCCTCAACCCGGCCGAGCCGCCGCTGATCATGCGCGACACCGTGCATTGCCTGACTGAGACCGAACCCGACCAGGCCAGGATCACCGAATCCATCCACGCCATGATCAAGGAAGTGCAGAAATACGTGCCCGGCTACAAGCTGGTCAACGGCCCGGTGTTTGACGGCAAGCGCGTCTCCGTCTTCCTCGAAGTCGAAGGCCTGGGCGACTACCTGCCCAAGTACGCCGGCAACCTCGACATCATGACCGCCGCTGCGGCCCGCACCGCAGAAATGTTTGCCGAGGAAATCATCGCTGGCCGCCTCACGCTCAAAGCCACGCAGGCTTGAACCCCCAGGAGAACACCATGAACTCGCAACTTAGAAAAATCACCCTGCACGACATGACCCTGCGCGACGGCATGCACCCCAAGCGCCATTTGATGACGCTGGACCAGATGAAAAGCATCGCCTGCGGCCTGGACGAGGCTGGCATCCCGCTGATCGAAGTCACCCACGGCGACGGCCTGGGCGGCTCCTCCGTCAACTACGGCTTTCCGGCGCACACTGACGAAGAATACCTGGGCGCGGTGATCCCGCTGATGAAGCAGGCCAAGGTGTCGGCGCTACTGCTGCCCGGCATCGGCACCGTCGACCACCTGCTGATGGCCAAAGACTTGGGCGTGAGCACCATCCGCGTCGCCACCCACTGCACCGAAGCCGACGTCTCCGAGCAGCACATCACCAAATCGCGTGCCTTGGGCCTGGACACCGTGGGCTTTTTGATGATGGCGCACATGGCCAGCGCCGAGAAGTTGGTCAGCCAGGCGCTGCTGATGCAGGGTTATGGCGCCAACTGCATTTATGTGACGGATTCCGCCGGTCACATGCTGCCCAAGGATGTGAAAGAAAAGCTCACGGCCGTGCGCCAAGCGCTCAAACCCGAGACCGAACTGGGCTTTCACGGCCACCACAACCTGGCCATGGGCGTGGCCAACTCGCTGGCCGCGATTGAAGTTGGTGCCAACCGCATTGATGCGGCGGCGGCCGGGCTAGGTGCCGGCGCTGGCAACACACCGATGGAAGTGCTGGTGTCGGTGCTGGACCTGATGGGAATCGCCACCGGGGTCGACGTGTACAAGATTCAGGACGTGGCCGAAGACCTGGTGGTGCCGATCATGGACTTCCCGATCCGCATCGACCGCGACGCTTTGACGCTGGGCTACGCCGGTGTCTATGGCTCGTTCCTGCTGTTTGCCAAACGCGCCGAGAAGAAATACGGCGTCAGCGCCCGCGACATCCTGGTCGAAATGGGCCGCCGCGGCATGGTCGGCGGGCAGGAAGACATGATTGAAGACACGGCCATGACGATGGCGCGTGAGCGTAATAACAGCAGCACGGTAGCCGCATGAAACTCGACACCGCAGTCAGATGGCTTATTGCGTCCCTGACGATATGTCGCCTCAACACACTGCGTAATTTCTAAAATTAAAGGAGACAAACTCATGGACACTTTACGGTATTGGCTTATTGTTCCAACGACAACATTTGCAGGTGTGTTGGGCTTTGCGCTCGGCGGACCCTGGATATGGCTGGGTCTTGCGACCTTCCCAGTGCTATTTATTCTGGATTTGCTGCTGCCACGCGACCTCGCGGTTCGCCGGATCAGCATGCCGTGGCTGGTCGACGGGGCGCTTTATGCCCACTGCCTTTTTATCATTGCGGTGTGGGTGCTATTCGTGATGTCCGTCGCCAATGGTTCAAATCCACTGAACGGCCCCGATGCGGCCTGGTCCATAGGCGGCAGCATCGCCACCCTGGCATGGCTCAGTGCCGTGCCCAACCTGCCGGTAGCGCATGAGCTGATGCACCGGCGGCACTGGTTCCCGCGCCGCGTGGCGCAACTCGTGAGTACTTTTTACGGCGATCCGAACCGCGACATCGCGCACGTCAAAGGGCATCACCTGGATCTGGACACACCGGCGGACTCGGACACGGCCTATCGCGGTGAACTCATCTACACCTTCATTTTCCGTGCCAGCTACGGTGCTTATTCAGAGGCGATCAAAGGCGAAGCGCAACGCTTGCGCCGGCTTGGTTTGTCGCCATGGAACTGGCGCAATCGCACCTACCAGGAAGTCGTGTTGCTGGCCTTGGTTCCTGCCCTTTGTGGCTACTTTGCGGGCAGCATGGCAGCTGGCGTGGCCGTGGCCTCGATGCTGATCGCCAAGGCCCTGGTCGAGGCTTTCAATTATTTTCAGCATTACGGACTGCAGCGCATGCCGGGCGCGCCGATCGGGATACAACATGCCTGGAACCATATGGGCGCCATTGCACGACCGATTGGCGTGGAGATTACCAATCACATCAATCACCACCTCGATGGACACACCCCGTTCTACGCCTTGAAACCGGAACCCGAAGCGCCGCAGATGCCCTCGCTTTTTGTCTGTTTTCTCAGTGGCATCCTGTTCCCGCCCCTGTGGTTTTCCATGATCGCCAAGCCGCGTCTGGCGCAGTGGGACCGCCAGTTCGCCAGCGAGGCAGAGCGCAAGCTGGCCGAAGAGGCCAATCGGCGCGCGGGCTGGGTCTGAACGACTCCCCATGATCGATATGCAGGCACGGTCTTTCCGCTGCCACCGTTGTTTTGCTTGAGCTCATCCACTGGAAGTTTTGATGTTAAAGAAGTTATTCGGCAAGCGTGAAGTGCCTGTGGTCGAGCTGGCCTCGCACGGCCTGAAGTTTGAGGTTCCACGCGGCAAGACGCTGCTCGAGGCCGCGCAGGATGCCGGTATTGGTTTCCCCTGCGACTGCAAGGTCGGCACCTGTGGCACCTGCCGCTTCAAATTGCTCGACGGCAAGCTCAGTGAGCTCAACTCGGCGGCGGTCTGCCTGAGCGGGGAAGACTTCCGGGACGGCTGGCGCCTGGGTTGCCAGTCGATTCCGGTCACCAGTCTGCGCATCCACCTGGCAGGTTTGGTCAGCGAGGTCGGGCCGCCGCCCAGCTTGTTCGAGGGCAAGGTCGCTTCGGTGACCCCGTTGTCGCACGACATTGTCGAGCTGCGTCTGCAATTGAATCGGCCGCTCACGTTCATCCCGGGCCAGTACGCCGATCTTCGTATCGATGGCATCGACGGTGCGCGCAGCTATTCCTTCGCTGAAGCGCCTGAGCAAGGCAGTACGGATCGTCCTTGTTTTCATGTTCGCCGGGTGCCGGGTGGTGCCTTCACGACCTGGCTCTTCGAGGGTGACCGGGTGGGCTTTGCGCTTACCCTGCGCGGGCCGCTGGGGCAATTTCGCCTGCGTCAGGCGGACGGCCCGATCGTCTGCGTCGCCGGCGGCAGCGGCTTGGCACCGATCAAGTGCATGCTCGAGAAGGCCTTGCTTGACCAGTGCGTTCGACCGGTCACTTTGCTCTACGGCGGGCGCGAGCAAAGAGATCTGTACTGCCGTCATGCCATCGCTGAACTGGCCGCCAGTTGGCCAGCACCGTTTGACTATATTCCTGTGCTCTCGACTGAGGATGCGCAGAGCGATTGGACGGGTCAGCGCGGCCTGGTGGCCGACAAGCTGCTCGGGCTGCCGGAGCTGGCGCAGTCGCAGATCTATCTCTGCGGACCACCGCCCATGGTGGACGCAGCCGAGTCGATTGCACTGCGCGCCGGCGTGCCGTCCGATGCCGTGTTCGCCGACCGGTTCTTCGACCGCAGCAAGCCGGGGGCAATCAGTTCTGGTACTGGCACTGCCTGAAAGTGGAGCCCATTGAGCGCACGACGCAGTCCCACCCATTTTCTAAATCACGGCTCAATCGTCCTATGAAAACCTTTACCTTCACCAATAAGGAGACACAATGAAAAACGACAACCATCAATCCACGTTTCGCCAAGGTGACGCCATCGACGCCGCCGAATGGGCCGCAATGCGTGGTCGGCTCGACCGGCGCGGCTTTCTGGGTGTGCTTGTCAGCGCCGGCTTCTCGTTCGCGACGGCTGACGCCATGGCCCAGCAGGCGGTGGCGGTGCAGGCCAACCAGGAAGCGCTCGCGAACGCCTTGCAGGCAAGCTACGACTACATCGTCGTCGGAGCAGGATCTTCTGGTTGCGTGGTGGCGCGGCGGCTGGCAGAGAATCCGGCGGCCAAAGTCCTGCTCATCGAAGCCGGTGGCAGCGACGACGTTGACAGCGTCAACAACCCCGGCATCTGGTTCAGCAACATTCGATCGCCCCTTGACTGGGGATTCACGGCCGAGCCTTCCAAGGCCGTGAACGGCAGGGCGCTGATTCTGCCGATGGGCAAGGTCATTGGTGGTGGCAGTTCGATCAATGGCTCGATTTATGTGCGTGGTCACAAGAGCGATTACGACGGCTGGGCCCGGGAATCCGGTGACGCCATGTGGGGCTACGAGCATGTGCTGGACATCTACCGAAGAATCGAAGACTTCCAGGGCCCGGCCGACGCGCAGCGCCGTGGTCGTGGTGGGCTGTTCCATTCGCAGATCGCCAATGACCCGAACCCCGTCGCCCCGGCGATGGTCAGGGCGGCCAAGAGCGTTGGGATTCCCAGCTTTGACGACATCAACGGTGCCATGATGGAGGGGCCCGGTGGTTGCGGGCTGGCACAGCACACCATCAAGGACGGCCGGCGCCATAGTGTGGCCAAGGTTTATCTTCACCCGGTGATGGCGCAAGCCAATCTGACGGTTCTGACTGGCGCCGAGGTGGGGCGGTTGAACCTATCGGGCAAGCGTGTCACAGGCATCGAGATGACCTGGCGTGGCAAGACCCAGAAGATAGGGGCAAGCAAGGAAGTCATCCTTTGTGCGGGCGCCATCAACAGCCCGCGCATCTTGATGCATTCGGGCATTGGTGACGAAAAAGAACTCAAGGCGGCAGGCATCCATGTGGCCCATCATCTGCCGGGTGTCGGGCGCAACTTCCAGGACCATGTGCTGGTGGCAGGCTGCATCTGGGAGTATCCCAAAGCGAGACCCCCGCGCAACAACGCGGCGGAATGTACGCTTTTCTGGAAGAGCGATTCCAGGCTTGCGAGTCCCGATATGCAGCCGATCCAGGTCGAAATTCCGTTCGCCAACGAAGTCACCGGCAAGCAGTTCAAGGTGCCACCGGCCGCCTGGAGCATCGCCCCCGGCCTGGTCAAGCCGAAGAGTCGGGGCCGGCTCACGGTGCGCGGTGCCAGCCCGAAGGATGGCGTGCGCATCGAGGCGAATTTTCTGCAGGACCCCGCCGACCTGAAAGCCCTTGTCCGGGCTGTCGAGTTGAGCCGCGAGATCGGAAACTCTCTCGAAATGCGCGAGTTTGTCAAGCGCGAAATCATGCCTGGTCCGATGAAGGGCAAGTCCCTGGAAAACTTCGTGCGCAATGCGGCCAGCACGTATTACCACGAGGTGGGTACCTGTCGCATGGGGCGCGATGAACTTGCGGTCGTCGATGCACAGTTGCGCGTGCGCGGCATCGACGGGTTGCGTGTAGCTGACGGTTCCATCATGCCCGAGATCACCGGAGGCAACACCATGATGCCCTGCGTCATCATCGGCGAGCGCATGGGCGAAATTCTCAAGGCAGCCTGACAAGGGTCGCCATCGCACTTCAAAAAGATAGCCCTATGAAGTGCATCCGTGAAAGCGCTGCATTGAAGCAGCGTTAACTATTTCTTCATAACCAGGAGACACAAGACATGAACACACCCGTTAAAACAGAACGCTGGAGCGGCAAGATTTTCACCGGCAGCTGGGTTGCCGCCCGAGGCGGCGTCGCCCCTGTGCTCGAAGCAGCCACCGGTGCGGCGCTCGGCGAAGTCGGCGTGGCGTCGCCAGAGGACGTGGATGCGGCGGCACGCTCCGCCCAGGCAGCCCAAAAGGCGTGGGCCGCCACACCGTTTGACCAGCGCGCCGCCATCGTGCGCGAAGCGGCGCGGCTGCTCAAGGAGCGCGCTGCCGAGTTCACCCAGTGGAACGTGCGCGAGTGCGGCTCCATCGTGCCCAAGGGGGAGTGGGAGGTGGGCATCACCCATGAGCAGATGCAGCAGGCCGCGGCCTTGGCCGGCTTGCCCAACGGCATGATGTTTCCGTCCAGCGTGCCGGGACGAACCAATTTGTGGCAGCGCGTCCCGCTCGGTGTGGTGGGCGTGATCGCGCCATGGAATTTCCCCCTGTTCCTGGCGATGCGCTCGGTGGCGCCAGCCTTGGCGCTGGGCAACGCCGTGTTGCTCAAGCCGGACCTGCAAAGCGCCGTGACGGGCGGCGCACTGATTGCCCGCCTGTTCGAGGATGTCGGCCTGCCGCCGGGCGTGCTGCAGGTCTTGCCGGGCGGTCCTGCCACCGGCGACGCCGTGGTGCGCCATCCCTGCGTGAACATGGTCTCCTTCACCGGCTCCACGGCGGTCGGTCGCCAGATCGGCGAATTCTGCGGGCGTGCGCTGAAGAAGGTGGCGCTTGAGCTGGGCGGGAACAACGCCATGATCGTGCTCGATGACGCTGACCTCGACGGCGCCAGCAGTTGCGCCGCCTGGGGTGGTTTTTTGCACCAGGGGCAAATTTGCATGGCGGCGGGCCGCCATCTGGTGCACCGCAGCGTCGCCGACGCCTATGCCGCCAAGTTGGTCGAGCGCGCGAAGAAGCTGTATGTGGGCGACCCCCATGCTGGCCCGGCGCACCTGGGTCCGCTGATCAATGACCGCCAGACCGAACGCGTGCACCGCATCGTGACCGAGTCGATCGCGGCCGGCGCCACCTTGCTCGCCGGCGGCACGCACGAAGGGCGTTTCTACCAGCCCACTGTGTTGTCGAACGTGGCTGTGGACATGCCCGCCTTTGCCGAAGAGATTTTCGGACCGGTGGCGCCGATCACGGTCTTTGACACCGACGAGGAAGCGGTCGCCCTGGCCAACAGCAGCGAGTACGGGCTGGCCGCAGCGATTCATTCCAAGTCAACTGCCCGCGCCTTGCGCATGGCCTCGCAACTGAAATCGGGCATGGTGCACATCAACGACCAGCCGGTCAACTGCGAACCCCAGGTGCCGTTTGGCGGCATGGGGGCGTCGGGCAGCGGTGGCCGGTTTGGCGGCCCCGCCAGCATCGACGAATTCACGCAGGCCCAGTGGGTAAGTGTGAGCGAGAAAGCGGCGCAGTATCCGTTCTGATTCGTCGTTCGGTTTTTGATCACAGCAAAGCTTGTCATGCACAGCCATCAAACGGTTTGTCGTTCGATGGCTGTGATCAAAGCATGGTTTCCATAAATATCGATAAAAGCTAGGGTTATCGATAATATGAAATTAAAAAAATAAAAATAGAATTTCTCAATGGTTCATTTGAGAAAGAAAAGGTTGATTTTTTTCCAAGCTGGCTTTTGAGTTTGGCGGCAGTTAAACAAGCTAGCCTGTTTGTTTTTTTTGCTCAAGTTCAGATGAGATCGGGGTTGATTCAAACCCGCCCGGTAACAACAAAAGGAGATAACATGAAAGTATTCAAGAATACCGTTTTGGCAACTGCGATGACTTTGTCGTTCGCGGTTTGCGCGCCCGCTAGCGCCCAAGGCAAAGACCTGAAGGTGGGCCTTTTGCTACCTTTTTCGCAGGTTTTTGCCGCGTACGGCGAGGCCATCAAGGAGGGTTTTGACCTGGCCATCGAGGAGGCTGGTGGGCAGGTTGCGGGCAGGAAGATCGTGGTTCTCAAGGAGGATAGCAAGGAAGATCCCAAGGTCTCGCTGCAAATGGTGCGCCGTTACACCAAGGACGACAACGTTGATTTCATCGTCGGGCCGATTGCTTCGCACGTGGTGGCGGCCATCCGCGACGAGGTGCACCGGTCCAAGACTTTTTTGCTGGTGGCCAATGCCGGCAATAACGAGATCACCGGCAAGAACTGCAGCCCGTACATCGTGCGCACCTCGTTCTCGAACTGGCAGGTCAATCACTCGATGGGTCAGTACGCGGCTGAAAACATCGGCAAGTCGGCGCTGACGGTCAGTGCCAACTACGATTCCGGCCGGGAGCAGGCGGGTGCGTTCCGCCAGGGCTTCATGGAAAAGGGTGGCAAGGCGCCGCAGGAGGAGTGGCCGGCCCTGGGCACGGCTGACTTCGCGCCTATCATCACCAGTATCCGCGCCAAGCAGGCCGAGGTTGACATGGTGTGGTCCTTCCTGGCCGGCAGTGCCGCGCCGCGATTCATCACACAGGTGACCCAGGCCGGCGTGCGTGGGCCCAAGCTCAAGCTCATGGGTCCGGTTTACATGGCCGATGAACTGTTTTTCCCCGCGATGGGCGACGCGGCGCTTGGCGTGCTGGTCAGTGGCCATTACATGGCCAGCCTTGACACGCCGCGCAACCGCGCCTTCCAGGCCCGTTTCCAGAAGAAATACAACAAGGTCGCGCATGTCATGCACGTGCAGGGTTACGACACGGCCAAGCTGATGCTGGCCACCGTGGAGGCGCTCAAGGGTGATCTGAGCGACAAGGCCAAGGTGCGCAAGACCTTGACCAGCATCCAGGTGGACAGCCCGCGCGGCTATTTCCGCATCGACCCCAGGACCGGCAACGTGGTGCAGAACATCTATATCGGTGAAGTCATCAAGCGCGCTGACGGTGCGCTGGGCCACAAAATCCTCAAAACTTATGAGCAGGTGACTGACAAGGGCGAGGGCTGCGCGCTGTAAGGTCGATCAGCTATTCCCCTCCGCGCTACGGCTTTACTGGCGTGCGCGGCTTGCCCCAACACTTGCCACCACCATGCAGATCATCATCGAACAGATTCTCAACGCCTTGCAAATGGGTGTATTGCTATTTCTCATCTCGTCTGGCCTGTCGCTCATTTTCGGCCTGATGCACGTTGTCAACCTCGCGCATGGGGCGCTCTACATGGTGGGGGCCTATTTCGGCATCACGATTGCACAGGGCCTTGGCAACTTCTACCTGGCCGTGCTGCTGGCCCCCTTGCTCACGGCGGTGGTGGGCGTGCTGGTCGAGCGCACCTTGCTCTCGCGCACCTACGGGCGTGGCATGTACCCGCAGGTGCTGCTGACGCTCGGGCTGGTGTTTTGTTTTGACGAACTGGTACGCATCGTTTGGGGGGCCCCGATCCAGACGCTGCCGCTGCCGCCCGGGCTGGCCGAGTCGGTGACGCTGGCTGGTGTCTCGCTGCCGATTTACCGGGTCTTCGTGGTGGCGGTCGGCGTGCTGGTCATCGTGGCGTTGCTGCTGACGTTTGGTCGCACCCGGCTGGGTGCCATGGTGCGCGCGGGTGTTGACGACCGTGAAATGGCCGAGGCCCTTGGCATCAATGTACGCCGGCTCTTCGGCGGCGTATTTGCCGTGGGTGCGGCCTTGGCCGGGCTGGCTGGCGTGCTGGCGGTGCCGATTTTCAACGCTTATCCCGGCATGGGCAGCGAGATCCTGATTTCCGCGCTGGTGGTGGTGGTGGTCGGCGGCATGGGCTCGCTGGCCGGCGCGCTGATCGCGAGCCTGCTGATCGGTGCGGCAACCGTGGTCGGTCAGGTCTTTGCCGCCGAGTTCTCCACTGCGGTGATCTATCTGATCCTGGTGGCGGTGTTGCTGATTCGGCCGCAAGGCATCATGGGGAGTGTGGCCCGATGAATAACAAGTACAAGTACTGGCCGCTCCTGGCGCTGCTGCTCATCGCCGTCGCGCTGCCGCATTTCACGCGCGGCACGCAGACCGAGTTCGCGATCGAGATCCTGGTCACCGGCATGTTCGCGTTGAGCCTGAACATCCTGATCGGTCGCCTCGGTTTGATCAGTTTTGGCCACGGCCTGTTTCTGGGTCTCGGTGCCTACCTGGCCGCCTTCATGTTGCGTCATGTGGCCGAGAACCTGTTTGTGTTGCTTGCGGTGGCGCTGCTGGTGGGCGTCATGGTGTCGCTGCTCGTGGGGGCGATGGTGCTGCGGCTGGGGGGCGTCGGCTTTGTCATGATCACGATCGCCTTCTGCCAGTTGTTCTATGTGCTGGTGTTGTCGACGCAAGCCTGGTCGGGTGGCATCAACGGCATTTCATCGATCCCGCGTCCTTCGCTGTGGGCGGGGGATGGTGTGCCTGACTGGTTGTCGCTGGACAACGGCATCACCTTTTACTACGTCGCGCTGCTGCTGCTGATCGCGCTGTTGCTGGGCCTCAAGCGCCTGGACGCTTCCCCGCTGGGCGCGGTTTTTTCCGGCATCCGCCAGAACCCCATGCGCATGCGGGCGCTCGGCTACCCGGTGCGGCGCTTTCAGTTGATCGGCTTCGTGATGGCCGGTTCGGTGGCTGCGGTGGCCGGATCCTTGCACGCGAGCCTGTTCAGTCTGGTGGACCCGGCGCTGCTGTTCTGGACCACCTCCGGCGAAGTCATCCTGATGGTGATTCTGGGCGGTATCGGCAGCCTGTACGGCCCGCTGGTCGGGGCCGCGTTGTTCCTTGCGTTGTTTCATTATCTGGGCGCGCTGACCGACCATTGGCGCCTGGTGCTGGGCATGATTTTTGTGTTGATGGTGCTCTATGCACCCAACGGGCTGGTGCCGCTATTGGCCAACGCCTGGCGCCGCTGGCGCCGCTGGCGCCGACCGGACCTGCGCCGGCCTGGCGCCGAGGCCGTCCCGACGCTGACGAAAGAGGGGGGTGAGGCATGACGGCACCGGTACTGGAGACCCGCGGTCTGACGCTGGCCTATGGCCGCTTCCTGGCCTTGCGCAACGTCGACCTGCAACTGCTGCCCGGCCAGCGCTACGGCGTGCTCGGCCCGAACGGCGCGGGCAAGACCACGCTGCTGAACCTGCTGACCGGCACCCTGACGGCTACCTCGGGATCGATCCACCTCGACGGCGCCGACATCACGGCGCTGTCGGCCGAGCGGCGCAGCCATCTCGGGATTGGCCGCAGCTTCCAGAAGACCAGTGTGTTCACCGAATTCAGTGTGCTGGAGAACGTGCGGCTGGCGGTGCAGTCGCGCGAGTTGCGGCGCAGTTTTGATTTCTGGACGCCGCGCACGCGCGACCGCCACCTCGACGAGCGTGCCATGGCTTATGTCGAGAGGGTCGGCCTGGCCGCCAAGGCGGCGGCACTGGCCACGGCGCTGTCGTATGGTGAGCTGCGTCAACTCGAGATTGCCCTGGCGCTGGCGACCGAGCCGCGGCTGTTGCTGCTGGATGAGCCCACCGCCGGCATGAGCGAAGAGGAAACCCATGCGGTGGTCGACATGCTGCGCGCCAGCCTGCCCCGGGCGCTGACCCTGGTGATCATCGAGCACGACCTCAAGGTGATCGAAGGCCTGACCGACCACGTGTTCGTGTTCGAGCAGGGCGCGTTATTCGAACAGGGCAATCCGACGCAAATTCGCGACAGCGCGCGGGTGCAGGAGATCTATTTCAAGGGGCGCCATCTTGATTGAGCTGCAGAATATTTCCGCTGCCTACGGTGTGACGCCAGTACTGCACGGCGTCAGTCTGCGCGCCGACGCGTCCACCTTTCTCGGCCTGATCGGCCGCAACGGCGCGGGCAAGACCACCACCCTGCGCAGCATGGTGGGCTTGATGCCGCTGGCCGCCGGTCGGGTGCTGTTCGATGGCCAGCCCCTGGCCGGGCGGGCTACGCACGAAATCGCGCGTCTGGGCATCGCGTATGTGCCCGAGAACCGCGGCGTGTTTCCGTCCCTGACCGTGATGGAAAGCCTCACGCTGGCGGCGCGGCCACCCGCCAACGGCGCGACTGGCTGGACGCTGGAGCGTGTGCTGGATGTCTTTCCCCGCCTTGGCGAGCGCCGGCGCAACCGCAGCGACGCCTTGTCCGGCGGCGAGCAGCAGATGCTGGCCATTGGCCGTGCGCTGCTCACCAACCCGCGCTTGCTGATTCTTGACGAACCGACTGAAGGACTAGCCCCGTTGATCGTCCGCGAAATTCAGTCGGTGCTGCGTTCGCTGCGCGGCAGCGGCATGGCGCTGATCGTGGTTGACCAGAACCTTGATACCGTGTTCAACGTGGCCGACGAGATTGCGGTGATGTCGCGCGGCACCGTGGTCGCGCAGGGGCCGAGCGCCACGTTGCGCGCCGACCAGGCCTTGTTGAACCACTACCTCGGGGTGTGATGCACCGTCTCTGTACCCACACCCACCTTGCCCCAAATTTCAGACCATCATCTCGCCCACTTGCAAAAGGAAAATCCTACATGAAAGACATTTCCAAAGTCATCAAGCTGCATGTCGACACCACGCAAAACCTGTTCAAGGTGCCGCGCGCGTCCTTTGTCAGCACCGACGTGTTCGACGCCGAGCGCGACGCCATCTTCAATCACTGCTGGTTGTACCTGGGGCACGCCTCGGAGCTCACCAAACCGGGTCAGTTCGTCACCCGCACCGTGGCCGGGCGCAACCTGATCTTCAATCGTGATGTCGATGGCCAGGTCAATGCTTTCATGAACACCTGTCCGCACCGTGGCGCCACCGTGTGCCGCGACCGCGCGGGCACGGCCAAGAATTTTCAGTGCTTCTACCACGGCTGGGTGTTCGGCAGCGACGGCACGCTCAAGAGCCAGCCCGGCAAGGAGTCCTACTGTGAGGGCTTTAACGACCACGGCGGCGCCAATCTGGTGCGGGCCCCCCGGCTGGAGGAATACCGCGGCTTTTACTTCGTCGCCTTTGACCAGGGCATCGTCGACCTGCCGACCTACCTGGGCAATGCGCGCGAATACCTTGATCTGGTGGCCGACCAGTCCGAGGCCGGCATGGCTATCGTCGGCGGCACGCAGGAATACAGCATTCGCGCCAACTGGAAGCTGCTGGTCGAAAACAGCATCGACGGCTACCACGCCGCGACCACCCATGCGAGCTACCTGGACTACCTCAAAGGCACCGCCGGTGCGCTGGCGGCAGCGCCGCTGTCGGGCGTTGGCCGCGACCTGGGCAACGGCCATGCGGTGATCGAATACACCGCCCCCTGGGGCCGCCCGATCGGGCAGTGGATTCCGGCCTGGGGCGAGCAGGGCAAGGCCGACATCGAGCGCATCGTCGCCGGTCTGACGCAACGCTTCGGCGAGGAGCGGGCCCAGCGCATCGCGCTGAAGAACCGCAACCTGCTGATTTTCCCCAACCTGATCATCAATGACATCATGGCGATCACGGTGCGCACTTTCTATCCGTTGGCGCCCAATCAGCTGCATGTCAATGCCTGGGCGCTGGCGCCGGCGGACGAAAGCGAGTGGTCGCGCAAGTCGCGGCTGGAGAATTTTCTCGAATTCCTGGGGCCGGGCGGCTTTGCCACGCCCGACGACGTTGAAGCGCTGCAGCAGTGCCAGGCCGGCTACGAGAACGTGCGCGAGGCCGGCTGGAACGACATCTCCAAGGGCATGGGCAAGGCGCAGCCGGCGATGGACGACGAAATCCAGATGCGCGCCTTCTGGACCGAGTGGAACGCCCGCATCGAACAAGCCAACAATGCACGCTGAAGAAGAGGAGCCCACCATGCAAGCACAAGCATTCACCCGCAGTGAAATCGAAGACTTTCTGTACCACGAGGCGGCCCTGCTCGACGACTGGCAGCTTCTGGAGTGGCTGGCCCTCTACACCGCCGACGCCCGCTACGAGGTGCCGGCCACCGACCTGCCCAAGGACGCATCCCCGGAAAACAACCTGTTCTTCATTGCCGACGATGCCTTTCGCCTGAGCGAGCGCGTCAAGCGGCTGATGAAGAAAACCGCCTTTTCGGAATACCCGCGCTCGAAGACCCGCCATCTGGTCAGCAACGTGCGCATCCTGGACAGCAGCGGCGACCGTTGCCGGGTCAGCAGTGCCTTCGTCACCTACCGCACCAAGTCCGGGGTGACCGATACCTACATCGGCAGCAGCGAACACACCATCGTGCGCAGTGACGCCGGCCTGCGCATCGCCAAGAAGCGCTGCACGCTCGACCTCGATTCATTGCGTCCGCAAGGGCGCGTCAGCATCATTCTCTAAGGCCATTCACCATGATCCCTTTTCGCTACCGCAAGCTGGGCTATGTGGCCCTGAATGTGACCGACCTGGAACGCTCGGTGCGTTTTTATACCGACATGGTCGGACTCGATCTGTCGGAGCCGCCCGGTGCCGGCCCGGCGTTTTTGCGCTGCGGCACCGATCACCACCATGTGGTGCTGTATCCGGCCGCCGAGCCGGGCATCAAGCGCGTAGCCTTCGAGCTGGAGAGCCGGGCCGAGATGGAGCACGCACGCAAGCACCTCGCGAGCCTGGGGCTGGTGGTCGAAGATATACCGGTTGAAGAACGCGCCGCGTTGCGCCAGGGCGACGGCCTGCGTTTTGTCGAACCGAACTCGGGCCTGACCTTCGAGCTGTACACCCGTGTGTTGCAAATGGCGCTGCCGTTTCGCCAGAGTCTGACCAAAATCGTCCGCCTAGGCCATGTGGTGCTGTCGGTCGAGCGGTTTGACGAGATGACTGACTTTCTGACCACGCAGCTCGGCTTCGCGGTGTCCGATTTCGTCGAGGGCCGCTTCGCCTTCCTGCGTTGCCAGCCCAACCCTTTGCACCACTCGTTTGCGATCGGCCGCTCGGCGGCGGGCAACCACCTCAACCATGTGAACTTCATGGTCAGCGACATGGATGACATCGGCATCGCGATGAACCGGCTGCAAAAGCATGAGGTGCCGGTCGTCTTCGGGCCGGGCCGCCACCAGCCCTCGGGCAGCATCTTCCTGTACTTCCTCGATCCCGATGGCATGTCGTTGGAGTACAGCTTCGGCATGGAGGAGTTCCCGGAAAAGGGTGCGCGCGAGCCGCGCATGCTGGAGGCGCATCCGCTGGCGCTCGATACCTGGGGCAGTGTGCCGCAACCGGCCTTCGGCAAGGTCGGCGCGATTGAGCCGGAGGTGCGGACATGAACCCCACCAATACATCGAACCCTGAGCCACAAGAGGCCCCTTGGGCCACCCAGGCCCAACCCCACCGCGGCCGGGTGGCGGTGGTGACCGGCGCGGCGCGCGGCATCGGGCTGGAGATTGCCTTGCGGCTGGCGCGCGACGGCGCCCGCCTAGCGCTGGCCGATACCGATGGCGAGCAGCTGGCGGCCGCTGCCCAGGCGGTGCGCCAAGCCGGCGCCGAGGTCATCACGCAGGTCGGCGACCTGTCGCTGGAAGCCACAGCCAACGAATTGATGGCCGCCGCGCTGGCCGCCTTTGGCCGCATCGACATCCTGGTCAACAACGCTGGCGGCGGCGTGATCCTGCCGTTCCTGGCGCACACGCCCGAAACGCTGAAACGCACCATCGACCGCAACCTGTGGACGGTGCTCTGGTGCTGCCGCGCCGCGCTGCCGGTGATGCAGGCGCAGCGCTATGGCCGCATCGTGACGCTGGGCGCCGACTCGGTGTACAGCGGCCTGTGGGACCACGCCGCCTACAACGCCGCCAAGGGCGGTGCGCATGCGCTGGCCACCGGCCTGGCGCGCGAGTTTGCGCGCGACGGCATCACGGTCAACACGGTGGCGCCCTGCGCGGTCAGCACGCCGCAACTGGTCGAGCT
Organism: Hydrogenophaga aromaticivorans; assembly: GCF_013387465.1. Classification (GTDB taxonomy): domain Bacteria; phylum Pseudomonadota; class Gammaproteobacteria; order Burkholderiales; family Burkholderiaceae_C; genus Hydrogenophaga; species Hydrogenophaga aromaticivorans. The sequence goes on from NZ_VYGV01000023.1 coordinate 38,979, forward strand.
GGGGCAGAAGGATCCGGCGCTGGTGGACAAATTCCTCAGCATCATCCCCATGGGCCGCGCCGCTGACATGGCCGAGGTCGCCTCGATGGTTAGCTACGTCGCCTCCGAGCAGGCCTCGTTCGTCACCGGACAGGTGATCAGCGTCAACGGCGGCAGCACGATGCGCTGATGACAGGCGTGAAGCCCGCGATGACTCAGGCAGATTCGATGGATACCGACTGGCCGCGCGTTGCACTGCTGATGCTGTGTGGCGTGTTTGTGGCCACCCAGGTCGGCAAGCTGCCGCCCGCCATGCCCGGGCTGCGTGAACACTTCGGCGCGAGCCTGGTGCAACTGGGCTGGATTTCCTCGGTGTTCAATCTGGTCGCCGCGCTCGTCGCGCTGGCCACCGGTCTGGTCGCCGACCGTGTCGGGCGGCGGACCATGCTCAAGCTCGGCCTGCTGGCGCTGGGGATCGGCGCCCTGCTCGGCGCCAGCAGTGGCGGTATCGGCTGGCTGCTGGTGTCGCGGGTGATGGAAGGTCTCGGCTTTGTCGGCATCGTCGTGGCCGCGCCGGCGCTGATGCGCGAGGCGGCCGGGCTGTCGCGCCAGCGCCTGGTGCTCGGCTTGTGGAGCAGCTACATGGCGTTGGGCATGACGGCGATGCTGCTGGCCGCACCGTGGTTGATCGGCCTGATGGGCTGGCGCGGCGGGTGGTGGACCGGGGTGATGGGGTCAGCGCTGCTGTTGCTGTTGGTCTTGCGTGTTTTTCCGGGCAGCAGGCGCGCATCAGCGGCGCCGCAGGCCGCCTCCGGCCTGTTGCACGGTCTGCGCGTGGCCACGCCGTGGTTGCTGGCCGGCTGCTTCGCCATCTACACGCTGCAATGGATGGCGATGATGGTGTGGCTACCCACGTTCCTGCACGATGAATTCCAATTGGGCCTGGGGCAGGCCACCGTCATTGTCGCGGTCGTGATCGTTGCCAACGCGCCGGGCAACTGGCTGGGTGGCTACCTGTCACAGCGTGGCCTGGCGCCTGCGCGCCTGATTCTGGCCTCCGGCCTGGTGATGGGGGTGACTGGCTGGGCTGCTTTCGCCGCCGATCTCGATCCGGCGTTGCGCTTTGCGCTGTGCGTGGTGTTCTCCTTCATTGGCGGGGTGCTGCCGGCCTCCATCTATGCCTGTGTGCCCGCCGTCGCCGCGCGGCGGCAGAACTTTGCCTCCGTCAACGGTCTGGTGGTGCAAGCGTCGAATATCGGTGCGCTGCTGGGCCCGCCGCTGGCGGCGGCCCTGGTGGTGAGCAGCGGCTGGCGCGGGGTCGGACCGGTCTACCTGATGACGGCTGCGGTGTCGGCGCTGCTGATCGTGCTGGCCGCACGGGCACCTGAAATGCGGCCGACTGCAAGCGCGAGGAGGGTTCATGGCTGAACTGTTCAACGCAACGCACGCGACGCGCGGCAGGGCGCCAACGGTGGTGCGGCCCAAGGTGCGGCGCACGCAGGAGGCGCGCAGCGACGAGATGAAGCAGCGCATCCTTGCCGCGGCCTTTGAGGTGTTGAAGGAGCGTGGCATCGCCGGTTTCACCACGCCCGAAGTCGCGCGTCGCGCAGGCGTTTCGCGCGGCGCGCAGGTGCACCACTTTCCGAGCAAGCACGAACTCGTGGTCGCGGCCATGGAGCATGTGTTCCAGTTGGCGCTCGCGCACGGGCTTGAGCTGGCGAAAACCGCGAAGCAGTCGAATCGACCGCTCGAGGCCTTGATCAAGGACGCGTCGGCGTTTTATTTCAGCGACTATTTTTATGTCGGGCTGGACATGCTGCTGGCCGGCGGCAAGGACCCGGCGCTCAAGGACGCCGCCGTGCAGGTGGTGCGTAATTACCGGCGGCCGGTCGAGCAGGCGTGGTTGTCGGTGATGCGCGAACTCGGTCTGCCCGAGGCGGCTTCCGAAGACCTGTTGCTGCTCACCGTCAGCCTGGTGCGTGGCCTGGGCATTCGTGCGCTGTGGTCGCCCGAACCCGAGCGCGTGGCGCAACTGCTGTCGCTGTGGCAGGCCATGGTGGGCGCCTACATCAAATCCACCGGCCCGTTGCCGCACCAACCCGAACCCCTCCAGGAGCGCTGTTGATGAAACCCTCCGCCATCCCCGCTGGCAATGTCGATATTCATACGCACGTCGTGCCGGCGGAGTTTCCGTCCTATCTCGGTCATCGGCTGGGCGTGCGCTGGCCGTCGATGGCCGAGGCGCAGCCCTGCCACCGCCATGTGATGCTCGATGGCAAGGTCTATCGCACCGTGTCGCATCAATGCTGGGACTGTGCCGTGCGGCTGGCCGACATGGACGCCATGGGCATCGCGCGGCAGGTGCTCTCGCCCATGCCCGAGTTGCTCTCGTATGGGCTGGACGGCGACGATGGGCAAGTCTTGTCGCGCTTTCTGAATGAGGCGATTGCCGGCATGGTGCAGGCCGCGCCGACCCGCTTCACGGGTCTGGGCGCGGTGCCGCTGCAGGACGTGGATATGGCGATCCGGGAGCTGGATTTTCTGCTGCATCAGCTCGGTCTGGCTGGGGTCGAGATCGGCAGCAACATCAACGGCGTGAGCATTGGCGATGCGCGCTTTCTGCCGTTCTTCGAAGCCGCCGAACGCTGGGGCGCCGCCATCTTCGTGCATGCGCTGCGGCCGGCCGGCATGGAGCGGCTGGTCGGGCCGCCCATTCTGGAGCAGGCGCTGGCCTTCCCGGGCGAGGTCGGCCTGGCCGCGGCTTCCCTGCTCACCGGCGGTACGCTGGCGCGCTGCCCGAACCTGCGCATCGCCTTTAGCCATGGCGGCGGCACGCTGGCGCAGTTGCTGCCCCGCTTGCAGCATGCCTGGGAGTGCTTCCCCGCGCTGCAGGCGGCAATGCCGACCGCGCCGCGCGAGGCCGCCCGCACTCTGTACTATGACGATCTGGTTTACGACACGTCCACCATTGCCTACCTGCTGCAGACCTTCGGGCCGACGCAGCTCATGCTTGGCAGCGACTACCCGTTCGCGATCATGGACCCAGACCCGGTCGGCCGCCTGGCCGCTCTGGCGCTGGACGAGCCGGTGCTGGCACTGCTGCGCCACGGCAACGCGGCGCGCTGGCTGGGCCTACAGGCAACGGCGGCCTGATGCTGATCGACACAGGGATGCTGGTTAACACCTATTCTTTTTTATTCTTATTGAGTAAAAATATTAATATTTAGAGGAGGCGGACAGTGAAGGATCCAAGCGGGATGATGGCGACGGCAGCGCCGATGGACGCAGTCAGCCGGCCACTGGTGGGCGTGGTGATTGGCGACCCCTGCGGCGTGGGGCCGGAAGTGGTGGCCAAGGCCTGGGCGTCGGGGCGGCTGCATGCGGTGTGCCGTCCGGTGCTGATCGGCAGTGCCGCCGCCATGCGGCAGGCGATCCAGATCGCCGGGTTGACGGCGAGTGTGCGCGTGGTCGCCGGGCCCGAGGACATTCTGGACAGCAGCGATGTGCTCGACATCATCGACTCAGGCGCACTGGCGCCGGCCGACATCACCCCGGGCTTTGACAACGCAGCCTGTGGTCTGGCGGTTGCCACCTGGCTGGACGAAGCCGACCGCCTGGCGCGGGCCGGTCGCCTGGGGGCCACCGTCATGGGGCCGATCAGTGCCGAGGCCATGAGTATGGCCGGGGTGCTGGACCGTGTCATCAATGTCAAGCCCGGCGAGAGTTATCTGCTGCTGGCCTCGGGCCCGCTGCGGGTGGCGCACCTGACAGACCACCTGCCGCTGCGCGACGTCTCCGCCCTGATCATGGCCGAGCTGATCACGCGCGCCTTGCACCAGCTTGATGCTGTGCTGCGCCAGTGGGGCATCGCCCAGCCGCGTATCGCGGTGGCGGGCTTCAACCCCCATGCCAAGGGTCTGGAAGACGAAACGCAGATTGCGCCGGGCGTGGCGCAGGCCCGCGCCGAGGGCGTTGACGTGGTCGGTCCGGTCAGCCCCGACACCGTGTTCCGCCAGGGCATCGAGGGCCGTTACGACCTGATTCTGGCCATGTACCACGACCAGGGCCATATCGCCATCAAGACCTGGGGCTTTTCCGGCAACATCGCGCTGGTCGTCGGGCCGCCCTATGTGCATGTCACGGTGGCGCATGGAACGGCTTATGACATTGTGGGGCGCGGCGTGGCGGACCCGTCGATGCTGCGCAACGCCATTCTCACCGCCGCCTCGCTGGCCGCCGGGCGTGGCTTTGCCAGCTTGGCATGAGCACAACTATGACCATGCGCCTTGAAACAACTTTATCTGGAAATCAGGAGTCTTTTGTGAGTATTGCGAGTATTACCCAGCCCATGACCTTCATCGCGCGCACCACGGACGTGGAGCCCGGCTGCGCCCTGCAGGTCAATCTCGGGGGCCGTCCCCCCGTGGCCCTGGTGCGCCTGGACGATGAATTTTTCGTGATCGACGACACCTGCACCCACGGCGAAGCGTCCCTGTCGGACGGCGAGATCATCAATGGTGACATCGAGTGTCCGTTTCACAGTGGCTGCTTTGATATCCGCACCGGTGCCGTGACCGCCTTTCCGTGCGCCAAGGCCTTGACGGTGTATCCGGTCAAGGTGGAAGACGGCCAGGTTTTCGCGGCGCTCGATGCCGGCAGTTGTGCCGACACCCCGGTTTGAATGTTTTTATGGAGGTGGAGGCCATGCCACCACCGGTCGTCAACCTGAAGGAGAAAATCTCATGAGTACTGCCCCGAACCCTTTGCTGGAAGAGTTCATCCAGCACGAAGACGGACTGCGCGCCGTCGACCGTCGAATTTTTGCTGATCCGGAACTGTTCGAGCTTGAGCAGAGCCAGATATGGGAAAAAGTCTGGGTCTATGTCGCGCACGAGAGCCAGTTGCCCAAACCCAAGGACTACCTCACCAGCTGGATCGGCCGCGCGCCGATTGTCGTCAACCGCGACAAGAGCGGCCAGTTCAATGCCTTTGTCAATATCTGTTCGCACCGCGGCGCCACGCTGTGCCGCACCTCCAAGGGCAGCGCCAGCAACTTCGTCTGCTCGTTCCACGGCTGGGCTTTTGATGCCCAGGGTAATCTGCTGGCGGCGATGAACGAGAAGGGTGCCGGCTACCCCGAGGGCTTTGACAAGAGCAAGCGCGGCCTGACCAAGGTGCGGCTGGAAAATTACCGCGGTTTTCTGTTCGCCACGCTGAACCAGCAGGCCGAGCCGCTGCAAGACTATCTGGCCGAGAGCAAGGTATTCATCGACATCGTGGTCGATCAGTCGCCCCAGGGCATCGAGGTGCTCAAAGGCCGCTCGGTCTATACCTTCAACGGCAACTGGAAGCTGCAGGCGGAGAACGGTGTGGATGCCTACCACGTGGATTCTGTGCATGCCAACTACGTCCAGATGATCCAGAACCGCGCCAAGATCAATGCGGCGGGCAAACCGCTCAAAGTTCTGGCGGTGGGCGACTACAACCTCAACGCCACGGGCTACTACGACCTCGGCAACGGCCATACGGTGATCTGGACCCAGATGACCAATCCGCAGGACCGGCCTGTCTATGCCCAGCGCGAAGAGCTGGCCGAGCGCATGGGCCAAGTCAAGGCTGACTGGGCCGTCAACCGGGCGCGCAACTTGTTGCTCTATCCGAATGTGTTCCTGATGGACCAGATGGGCACACAGATACGCATGTTCCGCCCACTGTCGGTCGACAAGACCGAGGTCACAATTTACTGCTTTGCGCCGGTGGGTGAAACGCCGGTCGAGCGCGCCAAGCGCATTCGCCAGTACGAGGACTTCTTCAACGCCTCCGGCATGGCCACGTCCGATGACCTGACGGAATTCAATGAGTCGCAGAAGGGCTGCAGCAATTACAGCGTCATGCGCTGGAGCGACATGTCACGCGGTGCGTCGCACGAGATTGCCGGCCCCGACGAACTTGCTGCCGGCCTCGGCATTGCGCCGACCACCAGTGGCGCGAAAGCCGCCGACGAAGGTATTTTTATTGCCCAGCATCAGCGCTGGGCCGAGCTGATGAAGACACCAACCACGGGAGACAAATCATGAGTGATAGCGCATTGCTGAATTCTGTGACCGCCTTGCTGTACCGCGAGGCCGAATATGTCGATGAGCGCCGCTGGGACGAATGGCTGGCCCTGTTCGACCCCCAGGCGGAGTACTGGATTCCGTCCTGGGATTCAGAAGACGAGTACACCCGCGACCCGCAGACCGAAATCTCGCTGATGTACTACGGCGACCGCACCGGCCTGGAAGACCGCGTGTTCCGGCTGCGCACCGGCCGTTCGGCCGCCTCCACGCCGATGCCGCGCACCTGCCACATGGTGTCGAACGTGCGTGCCACCCTGGACGCCGAGGGCCGCTGCATCGTCAAGGCGAACTGGGTCACGCATCTTTTCCGCAACAGCGTCTCGCAGAGCTTTTACGGGCACTACGAATACCTGCTGCTGCCGCAGGCCAAGGGTTCGGGCAGCGACTGGTTGATCGGCAAGAAGAAGATTCTTGTGCTGAACGACTTGATCGACACGGTGCTCGATATCTACAGCGTCTGACGCGATTCATGGAGGGCCCATGGCCACAACCAAAAAGACAGAAAAAAAGCCCGTGACACAGGTCGCAACAAAGGCCGAGCCCCAGCGCAGCCGCTTGCGCTTTACCGGAAAAACGGCCGTCATTACCGGCGCAGCGCAGGGTATCGGCCGTGCCGTGGCACGGGCCATGGCGGAGGAGGGAGCCCACGTCGTGCTGGTCGATCGCTCGAAGCTCGTGCAGGAAGTGCGTGACGAGTTGCTGGCTGCGGGCCACCGGGCGACGGCCCTGCTGGTCGATGTCGAGAAGTACAAGGACTGCAAGAAGGCGATGGCCAAGGCGCACGCGCTCGACGGACGCATCGATGTGCTGGTGAATAATGTCGGCGGTACGATCTGGGTCAAACCCTTCGAGCATTACAGCGAGGAACAGATCAGCGCCGAGATCAATCGCTCGCTGTTTCCCACGCTGTGGTGCTGCCATGCGGTGCTGCCCCACATGCTGGCGCAAGGCGGCGGTAGCATCGTGAACGTTTCTTCGACCGCCACCCGCGGCATCCATCGTGTGCCGTACTCGGCGGCCAAGGGCGGGGTCAATGCACTCACGGTCTGTCTGGCGTTCGAGTATTCGCAGCAGGGCATCCGCGTCAATGCCGTCGCTCCGGGTGGCACCGATGTCGGGGCCCGGCGCATTCCCCGCAATACCGAATCCATGACGGAGCAGGAGCGCACCTGGTACCAGGCGATTGTTGATCAGACACTGGATGTGGCTTTCATAAAGCGCTATGGCACGCCCGACGAGCAGGCGGCCGCCATTTTGTTTCTGGCTTCGGACGAGGCCAGCTACATCACCGGCGTGACGCTGCCGGTGGCCGGTGGTGATCTGGGCTGACGCTGTCAGTACCGGTAGCCGCACGCCGGTGAGCGGCGAGAGGTCGCTCAGGTGTTGGCTTCAAGTCCACGGATTAAGAATTCTCATTCATTGGTAATAAAAATATATTCACATCAAAACGAGGAGACAAGAAAATGAAATCCAAATTAAATGCGCTTGGCGTCATTGCCGCGGCCTGCCTGGCCTCTACATCTCAAATGGCTCACGCCACAGACGTCTTCCGGCTGGAAGGTTTCGGACCCATCTCCCACGCCATGGGCGGGGCGGCCACGGCATTCAATGTAGGTGCCGCTGGCATGATGACCAACCCGGCAACGCTGTCGTTGATCGCCCCAGGTTCTGAATTTCATCTGGGGCTGGATCTGATCACCGCCGACATCAATGTGAAAAACCAGGCGACTGGAGAAAGTGTCTCGTCCAGCAACCGCTCCAATAACCGCGGACCCTATCTGGCTCCCGAGGCTGCTTATACCTACCGAAATGGCGCACTGGCACTTGGGGTTGGCGCCTTTGCCCAAGGTGGATTGGGCACCGAATATGGCAAGAGCAGCTTTCTTTCCCGTGCTACTGGCGGCCTGGACACCGGGCTCGAAAACTCAAGCCGTTTGCTGGTATTGAACATACCCTTCGCTGCGAGCTACCAGGTCAACGACAAACTGGCTGTCGGGGGAAGTATTGATGCGATGTGGCAGGGTTTGAACCTCGATGTGTTACTTGGCGCGGACCAGGTTGGTGCGCTGATTGGCGCCGGGCGGGTGAGCGGAAGTCTGGTGCCTGTGCTCGGTGGTTTGCCCGATTTGCGTGGTGCCCACGTCAGCCTGACCAAGAACCAGCCCCTGGCCAGCGGCGTTGACGCCTGGGGTTTTGGTGGGCGTATCGGGATGACTTACAAGGTGTCGAATGACACCTTGTTTGGCGCTGACTATGCCATGGAAAGTAAAGTGAATGACATGCAAGGACGGGCTACGCTCACTGCGATCGATGGGATTGCGGGACAGATCCCTCTGCAGGGCAATATCAAGGTGCGTAATTTCCAGATGCCCGCCAAGCTGGATATTGGCTTAAGCCACCGCTTCAACGATCAGTGGATGATGGCCGCCGATGTTTCGCAAGTATTTTGGAAGCATGCAATGAAAGATATCAATGTCGGTTTTGTCTCAGACAGTGGGGGCACCCTTGACATCCTATTGCCGCAAAATTACATGAATCAGACCATCCTTGCAGTCGGTATAGCCTACCAGACGGGTCGCTGGACACTGCGTGGCGGTGGTCGAATTGCAACTCAGTCGCTGCGCTCAGAGACACTGCTTGCTTTGATTCCTGCGACTCCTAGAAAACACATTTCGGCCGGTTTTTCTTATGCTTTCTCCAAGATGGGTAGTATTGACTTTGCCTATTCCCATGCCTTAAAAGAATCGATTGGAAACGAGAGTCTGCCGAATACTTCAGCGCCGATTCAAGTTATCCATTCACAAAACAATATGACCATCGGTTATACGCACAGGTTCTAAACAGGGGGAAAAATGGCTCAATGCCGAATTGCATGGAACTTGACCTCAACACCTGTGCGTGCTGAGGCCCGCGAAGCGCGGCGCAGCGTGTTCGAACGGATTGGCCGGCAGATGCTTTAGCTTGGACATGCGCAAATACGCAATGGCGATGAAGTTCGTGCTCGTTCTGAACCCGCGGGCGGCGCGCTTGGCGTTCTGCATGAGTCCGTTCATGGCTTCCACAAACGCATTGCTGCGCCCTTGCTTCATGCCCGCGATCACACCTTCAAAGTGCGTCCTGAGCGTGCGCGCCAGCCGCTTGAACGGCTCCAGGCGCGAGCGCATGGCCCAACCGATCCAGCTCTCAAGCCCGGTGCGCGCCACCTCCTCGCTCTGACTGTGCGCAGCCGCCTCGTACACACCGCGCAGCGCCACCTTCAGCCGCCAGGCCCGTGCGCTTTGCAGGTTCGTGCGCTGCAAGGCGTACATCGCTTGCATGTGCCGCTCGTTCCAGCCCGCGTGGTGCGTGCGCATCGCCCAGCTCAGACAACGCCGACTGGCGCGGTCCAGCTCTCCCAGCGCAAGCGCCACGGCGTTGGGGCGCGCCTTGAACTCGGCCGCGCGCACCTCGTCCATCGCCTTGCCCGCCAGCGCGGCCACATGAAAGTGGTCGTAGCAGATGGCCGCCTGCGGTAGTTGCTGCTGCACCCCCCCCCGCGTCAGAATAGTTGTCGCCCCGATAGAACCAAGAACCCGGGGGCGGCGATGAAGGACGACAGTGGCTCGATACGGACAAGCATTCAAAGACAAAGCAGTAGCCAGGTTGCTGCCACCGGAGAGCGCGCCGGTGGAGGTGATCTCGCGCGAGGTTGGTGTGGGAACGGGAACTCTGGAGCGTTGGCGCGAGGAAGCGCAGTCCAGGCCCGCCCGAGGGCGGGCCTGGACTGCGGGCGCCCGGCTTGAGGCCGTGATCACCACTGCGGCGATGAACGAGGCGAGCAAAAGCGCCTGGTGTCGCGAGCATGGTGTGTACCCGGCCGATCTGGACAAATGGCGGGTGAGTTGCACCACCGCACTGGTCGACCCGCAGGCTGCGCCAGCCAGTGCGCAGGCCACACGCGCGGACCGCAAACGCATCAAGGAACTCGAACGCGATCTGCTGCGCAAGGACCGAGCGCTGGCTGAGACAGCCGCGTTGCTGGTGCTTTCAAAAAAAGTCTCGGCGATCTTCAACAAGGGCGAGGACGAATGATCGGCCTCGAAGATCGCCAAGCCCTGGCCAGAGACATCGAGGATGCGCATGCAGCCGGAGCCCGATTCGCGCCCGCCTGTGAGATCGCCGGCATTGAGCTGCGCACGCTTCAGCGCTGGAAGGCCAGCTCGGGCCTGACAGCGGGCGATGGCAGGCCGCTCGCCGTGCGCCCGATGCCCAGCCATGCCTTGAGTGCGGCCGAGCGCGTGGCGCTGCTGACTGTTGCCAACGAACCGCGCTTTGCCTCGGTGCCGCCTGCGCGCATCGTGCCCATGCTCGCTGACGAGGGCGTGTACCTGGGCAGCGAGTCCAGCATGGCACGTGTGCTCAAAGCCGCCGGGCAGAACAAGCGCCGTGGTCGCGCCAAGGCGCCCAAGGCAACAAGGCCGCCCACCACCCACATCGCCACGGCCCCAGGACAGGTGTGGTGCTGGGACATGACTTACCTGCCCGCCAGGGTGATGGGCCGCTGGTTCCACCTGTACCTGATCCTGGATTTGTACAGCCGCAAGATCGTGGGTGCCGAGGTGCACGACAGCGACGACTCTGTGCATGCCGTGCATCTGGTGCGGCGCACCGCGCTGGCTGAGGGCATCGCGGCGATGGACAGCAAACCTGTGCTGCACGGCGACAACGGCTCCACGCTCAAGGCCACCACGGTGCTGGCCATGCTCAACTGGCTGGGCATCAAGCCCTCGTACTCGCGGCCCCGGGTGAGCGACGACAACGCGTTTGCCGAGTCGCTGTTCCGCACGGCCAAGTACCGCCCAGAGTTCCCGGCGCAGGGCTTTGAGACGCTGGACGATGCCCGCGCCTGGGCCGCCGAGTTCGTGCGTTGGTACAACGTGGAGCACCGCCACAGCGGTATCCGCTATGTGAGCCCGCAGCAGCGTCACGCCGGGCAGGATCAGGCCATCCTGGCGGCACGACACGCGCTGTATCGCCAGGCCCAGCAGCGCCATCCGGCACGCTGGTCGGGCGCCACAAGGAACTGGTCGCTCATCGACGTGGTGACCCTCAATCCCGAGCGCGACGAGGTGGTCAAGATGGCTGCCTGCGTTCAACATACTCAGCTCAAAGCTGCGTGACTCAGGCGACAACTACCTTGACGCGCGCCGACCCCCTTGAGGTAGGCCGCACTCATGTCCATGCTCACATGGCTGATGGCTTGGGCACTGCCGCCGTGCTCGGCCAGGTCCTTGGCAAAGGCGTCCAGCGTTTGATGGTCGCGCCCCTCGGTGACAAAGAGCAGGCGCTTTTGCTGCAGATCGTGCACGCTGGTGACGTAGTCGACCCTGAAGGACCCCTGCAGCCCGCATGAATGCTGGTGTTTTGGGGTGATCACCGGTATTCGAAACTCCCGGATTGGTTTCCAATAGCCATCAGTTTCTGGGAGATTTTGATGTTTGCTGATGCCGCCACCGACGACTTCTTTCGCGCCCGCCTGGACCACATGATCGACCTACGCCACTCGCTGGCGGTGCTGGCCTCGCGCATGCCGTGGCAGCAGATCGAAGCCTCTGTGGCGCATCTTTTCTCGCGCAAAGCGCACGCTGGGCAGGCCATGCCCGATCTGGACCTGTTCGGTGAGGCGCCAGCGCCCGTGGGCCGCAAGTCCAACGCCGGGCGCCCGCGCGTGCCCCTGCGCACCATGATCGCGCTGCTGTACCTCAAGCACGCGTTCAATCGTCAGCGACGAGGCCGTGGTCGAGCGCTGGAGCGATTCGCCCAACTTCCAGTTCTTCTCGGGTCAGGCCTACTTTGAACCCCGCCTGCCCTGCGACGCCACCACCCTGGTCAAGTTCCGCCGCCTGCTCGGCGAAGAAGGCGTGGAGGAGCTGCTCGCGCAGACGGTGAACCTGGCCGTCTCGCTCAAGCTGATTCCGGCGTCCGCGCTGGCCACCGTGGTGGTGGACTCCACCGTGCAGGAGAAGGCCGTGGCGCACCCCACGGACTCCAAGCTGCTGGAGACGGGGTTCGGGGAGCAATGGAACAGTAAACCGACTTAAGGCCAGCGCGCTGGGTCACGGTGGACTGATCGTGTCGTGCCGACGCGCATGTTTTCCGACTTCGACACCACGCTGCCGGAGGTAGCTGTACAACGTGCTCTTGGCGATGCTCAATCGTTTGGCGATGTCGTTCACGCCCAGGCGTCGCTCGCGGTACAAGGTTTCGGCGGCCATCGCTGTCGACTCGGCGTGCGCCGGCATGCCTTTCGGGCGGCCCCCCACGCGTCCGCGCGCCCGAGCCGCCGTCAGGCCGGCCTGCGTGCGCTCCCGGATTAACTCACGCTCGAACTCGGCCAGCGACGCGAATAAATTGAACACCAAGCGCCCCTGCGCACTGGTAGTGTCGATCGGGTCATTCAGGCTGAGCAGGCCGATGTCACGAGTCACCAGATCGCCGACCAGATCGACCAGGTGCCGCAGTGATCGACCCATGCGGTCGAGCTTCCAGATCACGAGAACATCGCCTGCCCGCAGCTGCCCCAGCAACTCGTCAAGCGCCGGCCGCGCGGTCTTCGAGCCGCTCGCCACGTCCTGGAAGATTCGCTCGCAGCCCGCGCGCTTCAGCGCGTCGACCTGGCGGTCCAGTTTCTGATCGCGCGTACTAACGCGCGCATAGCCGATCTTCATAAAAGTCTCGAATACTCAACTGTTGGATAGAATATCGAACTTTGATTTATAAAACCAGTTATTCGAACCATCGTTGCCCGGACGACGTGCAGCAGCTCAGCGTGGCCACCATAGTCTTGTAAAACAATCGTTTAATCGGACTTACTTGCAATGCCCGTCGCAGTGCCTTATAAACACCCATACACATAAACACCGATCTAGCCATGAACACTGTCCGCTGGAAGGGGTCTCCTTGATTTCGGTGCAAAAAGTGACGGTTCGACCGATGAGCATTGGCGCGGGCTCTGGCGGTTCGTCACGCGCAAGTGCTTGTCAGCCATTGAGTTTCTGTTGGCCCTCCAAATACGCTACAGCCCGCACCAATGCTGGGTTGATTTCAGCCGCTGGTACTCGTTTTCGCTGCTGTTTGTGACGGCAGGATCTGCCCCGCGTAGCGCTCCAGCGGGAAGCGGAAGACACCGCGCAGGTTGATGCCCTCCAGGCGCGTCGGTGCGATGCGCCCGGTCAGCTCCGGCGGCACGATCTGACGCCTGTTGGCCCAGCGATCCAGCACCGCCTGCATCTGCGCCGTGTTCCACGCCATCACGACGTTGGCCAGCAAGCTCAAGGCGTCGGCCACCGCCTGCATCTCGTCGGATCGGCGCGCCTGAGCCGGCCCAACGCGGCCGGTGTAGATCGCGCGTTTGAGGGCGTTCACCGCCTCGCCCCGGTTGAGCACCCGGCGCAGTTCCCTGCGGAAGCTGGCATTGATGAAGTAGTCCGTCAGGAACGCCGTCCTGAGCAGCTTGCCCAGCTGCACACCGGCGTCGTAGATCGGGTCTCCCCGTGCCGCAGACCCGAACCTGGCCAGCGCCGTCACCGCGCTGGCGTGGCCCGACATCACCGACGCAGCCAGATGCACCAGGTTGTCCCAATGGGTTTCGATCAGTGCCGTGTCAACGCTGGCCTCGCACACGGCGGCAATCTCTTCGGGGATCTTCATTCCTCGAGGCACGAACAGGTGGCGTTGCCGCAGTTCGCGCAGCCGCGGGCACAGATCGAAGCCCAGCAGACGCGACAGCGCCATCGCGAAGTCGGTGTAGCCGTGCGTGTCGACGGCGAGCTGGGACGTCTCGATGCGTTCCTGCCGCACGACCCCTTCGATCGCCGCACCGGCCTGCCGCTCGTTGAGCACGATCGGCTGGGCGTGGAAGATCCCCCAGCGATCGCGCACGTGGCTGTACACGCCGATGGAAGCTGTCTGACGCCGTGGATCCTGGCGTGCCTGCCATACGCGGCGGCTGGTCTCCAGGCTCATCATGTCCGACGAGGCCAGATCGGCGCGGCCCCAGGTCGATGCAATGGCATGACGTTGCATGAACTCAAGTACCGCCTGGCAGGCCAGGGCCAGGCGTCTCTCATCGCCCGCCCATCGCATGGCCTGGCGGATGCTGGTGGCCGACAGTTGCGGGATCATGCGCGCGCACTCTGCAGCCGTCAGGCTCGTGCCGTGCGCCAGGATGCCGGCGTAGGCCATCAGCAGTTCCTGGCCTGATCTTGGCTCGCGCCCGAGCATGATCCAGCTGAAGCGCACCTGCGCGTCCACGGCCAGGATGACCTCGGGCAGTTGCACCTCGCCGATGCGCTGGTCGAGTCGCGCGCGCAACTTGGTGACTTCGGGGTTCTCTTCGTCGGCGGCCAGCGGCGCCAGGTGGAGTTCGTCGTCCACGCGCAGTGAGCCTGTGCGCGTGGCGGCAGCTACCGCGTCGACGCCGGCGCGAACGCGTGCAAGCAGCGGCGCGAGGAAGTCGCTCGCCTTGGCCGGCAGTTGCAGCCGGGCGTAGTGCCGCCGGGCCTCAGCTTGCCAGCGCTCGTCGGGCAGGAACAGCCGCTCGCGGCCGCGGAAGCTCAGGGAATGCTCAATCCAGACCGAGCCGTTGCGCAGCGCTCGGCGCAGGGCGAACAAGGTGGCGACTTCCAGCGCCCGGAAGGCACGGTCGCGGTCAAGGTCGGCAATGGCTTCTCGCCATGCCGGGCCCAGGCGCGGCGCCGTGACCTCGGCCGGCAGGCTCTTGGTGCCGGCAGCGTACTGGACGCGCAGCTTGTCCAGCGCGTCGAGCACAGGATGCTCGCCTGTGGCCTGCCAGGGCAGTCGGCTGACCGCCACCAGCAACGAGCGCACCGGTGCAATGGCATCGATCAGGTGCTGGCGGATGATCGACGCCCGACTGGGTGCGCGCCTGGCGCGCTTGGCCGCGATCAGATCGCTCAGGCGCGAGCGCAGTTCGGCATCCGGCACCGTCTCCTGAGCTGCAAGATCGGCCAGCTCCTGAAGCAACTGCTGGTACTGCTGGGCCCAGTCGACAGTGGCGTTCACGCCGTCGGCGCAGTGCCGCCACAAGTCGGCGACGCGGCGCTGGAACATGAGGATGAGCTGGTCGGTGGCTGTCAGCAGGCAGTAGCGCAGGAAGCAGGCCATCTCGACAGTGCGCGCCGGCTCTTTGATCCGGGCGCTGACCGAGGGCGGCCTGGTGGCCATGCGCCGCGCATAGCGGCGCACCAGCACGTCGTTGAGATCACCCAAGTGTTGATCGATGCCCAAATCCGTCAGGAAGGCGATGCGTTCGAGCACCTCGGCGATCTGGCGCGTGGAGTGCTTGGCCGGGGCGCTCCACAGCCAGCTCTGGAAGTGCTGGCCGTCCGCTCGGGTGCTGTCCAATGCCGACGACCAGCGCTTCAAGGTGGCGGCCGGCGCCGCGGCTCGGATGGACTGGGCCGTGACGGCCTCGAGCTCGGACAGTGCCGCAGCCACCAAGCCACGGATGACGCGGTCGTGCACGATGAGCAACCGGTGTTCGTAGAGCCAATGCCGGGCATGCAGGAGCAGCCGTTCGCGGTCGGCGCTGTGGGCCACTTCGTCACGCAGGATCCGCACCAACGCCCTGCGCTGGTGCTCGGTCATCCAGGCAAACCCCAGGGCCTCGCAGGCCTGCTGTTGGTGGTCGAACAGGGTTCGGCCCCGAGCGTACAGCGCGCGCAGCGATGCCAGGTCTGGCGTCACGATGTCCAGCATCTGGCCCAGGTGACGCAGCAACACGGCCGGCACGGCACGCACGCTGTTCAGTGGCCGGCCGCTCATGCGCACGAAGCCAATGTGCAGCGCCAGGCCAAGCCTGTGGTTGTCGCCCCGCCGTCGGGCGATCAGCTCAAGCTCGGCACGACTGAAGCTGAAGAAGGCCTGCAGCTCGAACTCGGTGAGCTCACGCGGGAGATCGCGCAGGCCCAGGTACGGTGTCTGCCAGCCTTGCATCGCCGCTGCTCCTTGTGACTCGGGAAGCAGCCAAAGATACGCCCCGCCGCAGTGAACAGCAATCCTTTTGAAATCAACAACTTATAAAACCAGAGCCGCGCCGTTGCTGGCGATCGGAACCGTCACTTTTTGCACTGAAATCAAGGGGATCCCACACGATGCGCACGTCGATCTTCAAGCGGTTCTTGTCCGCCAGAAGCTCCTTCATACGGTCGTTGAGTTTGAGAAATGGGCTGATCAGGATCAGGCGGTCGGATGCCCCTTTGATTAACTCTTCCAAATGGTAGTTGGTGCCCAAACCGATCTGTGCTTTTGTGTTGTTCCTTGGCTGCCGTAAATTTGCCCGAATACTCAAACTGCTTATTGCGCCAGGCAGTAGCGATCAACTCCATGGAGGGCCAGCGCCCTTGCCGTCAATTCAACCAAGCGCATCTTCTTCAAATGACGGGCTCAGCCGCACCGTTTCGCCAATGATCAGCAAGCCCGGTCGTGGACCATACGCCGGGGCGATCTTGACCAGCCGGTTCAGGGGACAGGCCAGCACTGTCTGTGTGGGCCGGGTGCCGTCCTGCACGATGGCCGCGGGAGTATCGGACGGCAGTCCATGGGCGATCAAGGCCTGGGCAATCTGCGCCAGACGCTGAACGCCCATGTAGAACACCCGGGTCTGCCCCGCGCGCGCCAGGGCTTGCCAATCGTGGCTGGCTTGGTCGTCCGCCAAATGGCCTGGCAGAAACACGCAGCTGGCTGCAAGGTGGCGGTGCGTCAGCGGAATGGCCGCGGCGGCCGAGCAGCCGTTGGCTGCTGTCACACCGGGCACCACCTCGAACGCAATGCCGGCCGCCTGCAGCGCCAGCACTTCCTCGCCACCGCGCCCGAAGACATAGGGGTCACCACCTTTGAGTCGAACGACGCGCCGGCCCTGGCGCGCATGCGCCACCAGCAGGTCATGGATCTCATCCTGGGGGACGGCGTGATTTCCCAGCGCCTTACCCACGTACACCCGCAGGGCGGTGGCCGGGATCAGCGCCAGCACATCCTCGGCGATCAGCCGGTCGTGCACCACCACCTGGGCCTGTTCCAGCCGGTTCAGCGCGCGCAGCGTCATCAGGTCGGCCGGTCCCGGCCCGGCACCAACGATGCAGACGGAGCCCGCGGCGGGTACCTCACTCACCATCGATGACCCCCGGTCCCTGGTGGAACACCAGATCGGCGACCACCTGCCCGCCCACGAGGTGCTGCCCGATGATGCGGTCCATGTTGTCGGGGGTCACGCCGTGGTACCAGGTGCCGTCGGGCTGTACGCACAGGATGGGGCCGCCCTTGCAGGCAGCAAAACAGCTCACGCGGCTGCGCTTCACGCGTAGCGCACCTTCGTTCAGCCCAGCGGCCTTGAATTTCTCGCCCAGGCTGTCGAACAGCGCCTGCGATGCGCCGTCCTGCGTGCATCGCGCGCCGGTGCAGACCAGCAGGTGCCGGCGGTAGTCACTGATGCGGGGCTTCTCCGGGGTACTCATGCTTCTGTTTCCTCGGCCCCGGCCTCGGTCGGTTCGTGTTCGTCGGGTGTCGCCAGCACCTGTTCGATGTAGTCGGCGGGCAGGCGGTGTCGGCGTGCGAGTTCGGTCAGGCCCAGGCCGGACGCATGTTCGGCGCGCACCCCTTCAATCCAGCCCAGCAGGCCGCTGGAAAGCGAGCGGCCAGCCTTCTCGCCCTCGCGGGTCTCGAAGCCCTGGTCCACGTCGTACTTGTTGGCATAGCCGCGCGGGGTGACCATCAGCCCGGCGCGCAGGAAGGTGCTGCTGTTGCCGATCAGCACGGTGCTGAGCATGCCGATCTCCTGTTCGGCCATCTGGTCCAGGGTGGTGTGCACGATCTGCTGGCGGCGTCGGTAGGCGCTCTTGACGATCGCCACCGGCGTGTCGGGCCGGCGGTGCCGCAGGAACAGCGCCTGAGCCTGCACGATCTGCTGGGTGCGGCGCCCACTCTTGGGGTTGTAGAGCGCCACCACGAAGTCGGCCGCCGCCGCTGCGTCGAGCCGCCGGGCAATCACCGGCCAGGGTGTCAGCAGGTCGGACAGCGAGACGGAACAGAAGTCGTGCGTGAGGGGCGCACCGACCAGGGCGGCGCAGGCGTTGATCGCCGAGGCGCCAGGCACGATCTCCACCATCACGTCATCTTCCGGCGTCCAGCCGGCCTGGAACAGCACCTCGTAGGTCGGGCCGGCCATGCCGTAGACGCCGGCATCGCCTGACGAGATCAGTGCCACCTTCTTGCCCGCACGGGCCGCTTCCAGCGCGTGGACGGCGCGGTCCAGCTCTTCGGTCATGCCCTTTCGCACGACTTCCTTGCCGTCCAGCAGGTCGGCCACCAGCTTGATGTAAGTGACATAGCCCACCACCACATCGGCCTCGGCGATGGCAGCGCGCGCACGCGTGGTCATGTGGTCGGTGTGGCCAGGGCCGATGCCCACCAGGCTGATGCTGCCGGTGGTGCCTGCGTTGCGCGGGGTGGTGACGGGGGTATCGATGGTCATTTCGTTCCTTGTGACAAGCGAGAGTTCAACGGTAAAGCGATCAGCCCAGCGGCAGGTGTTCCGGTGTGGCGCAGCTCCCGGTGTTCCAGGACGGTTCCCAGGAGTTCTCGGTGAACACGGCCGACACCGGACGCGCCTGGCGCCACTGTTGCTGGATGAGCATGGGTGTTTCGTAAAAGCGATCCACCGGACCGATGCACAACAGGCCCAGCGGCGCTGCACCCACGGGCAGCGACAGCAGCCTGCGCAGGTCGCCGGGTTCGAACAACGACACCCATCCGAGACCGAGGTTTTCGGCGCGCGCGGCCAGCCAGAGGTTCTGGACGGCGGCGCCCGCCGAGCACCACGCCATTTCGCTCGCCAGCGTGCGGCGACCGAATAGCGTGCCGTCGTCTGGCGCCAGCACCAGCGCCCACAACTCGGCGCACTCGCGCACGCCTTCCACCTTCAGTGCCAGGAACTCGGCCGCACGGGGCCCCATGGCCTGCGCGGTGCGCATTCGCTCTTCGTCCACGGTGGCGGCCAGCCGCTCGCGCAATGCAGGGTCGGTGATGCGCAGCACGCGCAGCGGCTGCATCAGACCCACCGATGGCGCCGCCAGCAAGGCCGCCTGCAGACGCGCACGCACATCTTCGGCGACCTGTGCACCCGCAGTGAAGTGGCGCATGTCGCGCCGCACCTGCATCAGCGACTGCACCGCCTCTCGCTCGGCGGCCGTGAAGCAACGCGCCGGATCGGTGTTGGCGACACAGGGCGGGATGGCCGCGCGGGGCATCACGCGCGCCACGGACACGGTGGCATTGCGTCCATCGTCGCCGCGCAGCCGGTGCTTTTCGATGCACAAGGCGGAGGCCTCGGTGGTGCCGGCGGCGAGCAAGGCGGCGGCTTCGGATACCGAGGGGCTGCCGGTGTGGCGGCGCACGGTCTCCGACGGGTTGGGCACCACCACCTCGGCCAGCTGGGTGGCGGGGTAGAAGTGCAGCGGCCAGCCGGCCTGCGCCGCCAGCGCCAGCAGCCCGGTCTCGTCGGCCTTGAGCGTGATGCTGCCCACGCTGCTCACCTGCCCGCGGTGAAGGCCGGCCATGGCCAGCGCCTCGTCGACCGCGCGCGCTAGCGTGGCCAGCGGCGTGCCGCGGTCGCAGCCGATGCCCAGGGCCACCTTCATGCCGCGGCCCCGGTGGCGGCGCCGGTGCCCGTGGGCTGTGGCGGGCGGTACACCACCAGGCGTTCGTGCAGCGTCTGCCACAGCGCCTCGTCCACCGGGCGGTGGGTAATCCACAGCACCGCCCGGTAGCGGGCCAGATCCACATCTTCCAGGCGCGTGTAGCGGTGGATGCTGGGCGGCAGCGGCGTGGGCCGGGTCCACCAGTGCGGGCTGCCGGCCTCCTGCACCACGGCCACGGCCTCTTCGTTGACCACGGCGGCCGAGACGCGGGTGATGTTGAGCTTTGGGGCTTCGACACGCCAGCCCAGTTCACGGCCCAGGATGTCGACCGGGATGGTCTTGCCCACGTCCGACGCGGTGGTCAGCACCGCCGTGGCGCCCAGCAGCGCGGCCACGGTTTCCGCCATGGCGTTGGCGCCGCCCACGTGGCCCGAGATCACCGGGATGACGAACTGGCCGGCGTCGTCCACCACCAGCACGCCGGGATCCTCGTCCTTGCTCTTCAGGTGGGGCGCGATCAGCCGCACCACGGCGCCCAGCGAGACGAAGAACACGATCTGGTCGAACTGCGCGAACAGGTCGCCGATCTGGTCCTTGAACGCGCCCTCGTAGGTCTGTAGCGGGTTCGGCAGACCGGCGAAGGCGTCGGCGAACCTGGCGGCCACGCAGACACTTGCCGTGGGTAGCGCGCGCGCCAGCGTGGCGGCCTGCGCAGTGCCGTGTTTGGTGATAGCGACCAGGCAGGCGCGGGGCGGCGTGGTGGGGTTGTCCAGGCTCATGGTGCGGTCTCCGGCGCGTGCTGTCTGTCCTGCGCGTTCTGCGACGACGCGGGGCCGTCCTTTTTCAGGCAACCCTTGATGCGCTCGCCGCGCACGCGGTGCGGGTTCTTCACGATCAGCAGCGAGAGGTAGCTCACCTTGCTGCCGCGCAGCGTGAGCAGTTCGGGGCCGGACAGCCGGCGCTCGTCCAGCGCGCCCACACGCTCCACGAAATGCGCGCCGCCCAGCAGGTCGCGCGCCTGCAGCCAGTCCAGCAGGTCCTCGATCAGCGGCTTGATCTTCATCAGCACGAGGGTGTCGAAGTCGGGCAGCAAGCGGTCCACTGCGCCGACGCCGTAGGCAGCCGGCACGATGGCCACGGTGTCGTCCTGTTCGGCGAAGGGTTCACCCACGTCGGCGCAGGCGGCGGTGAAGGAGTTGACGCCCGCCGTTACCTGCACCGGCACCTGCTCATTGAGCCCGCGCACGGTGCGCGCCAGGTGGCCGAAGGTGGCGTAGGTGGAGGCATCGCCCTCGACCAGGAACAGCACGTCGCGCCCGGCCTGCAGCCAGGGCAGCACGGTGTGTGCGGCCTTCAGCCAGGCGCGCGCCAGCTTCTCACCGTCGTGCGTCATCGGGAACACAAGCGGCGTGTGGGTCTCCGGCAGCGGCAGTCCGGCGCGCTGCACGATGTCCAGCGCGTAGCTCGGCGTTTTGCCGCTGCGCACCGGGTAGACCCAGACCGCGTCGCGGCGCTCCAGCGCGGCCCAGGCCGCTCGGGTGATCAGGCCGGGGTCGCCCGGACCCAGCGAGATACCTTGCAGGCTGCCCATAGGGGCGGCGGGTTCAGCCATGCGTGGTCTCCTCTGCCACCTGCGGCTCGGTCTGGCCGTGGCCCACGCCGGCGCACACCAGCCACACCGGGTTCTCGGCCGCCATGCGGTGCATGTGCAGGATGGGACGGCTGCGCGCGGCCTGCAGCTGCAGCACGTCCCACTCGGCGCCGATGGCCTGCAGGGCCTGGGTGGCCGTGGCCAGGTTCTCCAGCGTCACGAAGTTCATCACCAGCCGGCCGCCGGGCCGCAGGCGCCGCAGCACCTGGCCGATCAGCCCGGCCAGCTCGCCGCCGGAGCCACCGACGAACACCGCATCGGGGTCGGGCCAGTCCTCCAGCCCCTCGGGCGCCTTGCCGTGCCGCAGCGTGTAGTTGCTGACGCCGAAGGCCGCGTGGTTGCGCCGGGCGATGGCGTGGTCGGCCTCGTTCTTCTCGATGGCGAACACGTGGCCCTGCGGGCACAGGCGGGCGGCTTCCAGACCCACCGAGCCGCTGCCGGCACCGATGTCCCAGACCACGCTGTCGGCGCGCAGCTGCAGCCGCGCCAGGCTGACGGCGCGCACCTCCTGCTTGGTGATCAGTCCCTTCTCGGGCTGGCGCTGCTCGAAGGCACTGTCCGCCAGACCGAAGCGCACCGGCTGTGGCCGCGGCCGGGTGCGCCACAGCAGCACCACGTTCAGCTCGGCAAAGCGCATGCGGGCCGCCTCGGCCGGGCTGAGCTGCGCATGCACCTGTTCGTTGGCCTGCAGCAGGTTTTCGGCCACGGCCATGTGGAAGTCGCTACCCAGACCTTCGGCGAGCAGCAGGCGGGCGATGCGGTCGGGGCTGTTGGCCGGGCCGGTCAGCAGCAGCAGGCGCTGCTCGGCGCGCAGGGCCTGGGCCAGTGCGTACAGGCCGTGCGAGGGCGGGGCGCCGCGCTGCCATTCGCCGGCATCGGCGGCGTGCACGGAGACGATGCGCGCATCCTGCCAGGCCAGACCGACGCGGGCGCAGGCCAGTTGCAGCGTCGACAGGTTGGGCAGGATGTCCAGCGCGTCCAGGCACAGGTGCTGGGCCAGGTAGGGTGCGATGCCGTGGCACAGCGGATCGCCGGTGGCCAGCACCACGCAGGCCTGGTGGGCCTCGCGCGCGGCGCGCACCCAGCCGGGCACCGCCTTCAGCTGGCCTGTCAGGTCGTGGGTGACGGCGCCGGGTTTGAGCGCGTGCCGCAGCAGCGCCAGCGTGCGCGCGCCGCCGATCACCACGTCGGCGGTGCGCAGATGGGCCAGTGCGGTGGCGCCGAGGCTGGCCACGCCGTCGTCGAGCACGCCGATCACGCGGCAGCGGTTGGGATCTTGGGAGGGCAGGTCGTTCATTCGGTGTCGAAGTCGGAGTGGTGGGTGTGGCCGATACCGGTGCGCCCGGCCGTGGCGGGGCGGGGTCGCGCCTCGGCGGGCGCCGAGCGCACGTCGGCCACGGGCTGACCGCTGAAGTCGCACACCAGCACGCGCAGCGCAAAGGCGTGGCCGTAGCGCTCGGGCGCGGTCAGGGTGTCGATGGCGCGCTGCGCCAGCGCCTGGTGGAAGGCCGGGCCCAGGCCGCGCTCGACCATCAGTTCGGCGCCGAAGCGCGCGGTCTCGGCGGCGGCGATGGCGGCGCAGTCCTTGGCCGTGGCACCGATCTGCCGGGCGATCTCTGCGACCAGGTCGGTGTCCACCACGTTGCGGTTGGCATGGGTGATGGTCTCGCCCTGGGCGATTTTGGTGAGCTTGCCCACCATCACGCCCAGCACCACTTCGGGCAGGCCCTGGGCCACCACCTCGTCGAGCGCGTAGCGCAGGAAGTCGCCCATCTGCACGAAGCAGGCGGCGGGCAGGCCGGGCCGCTCGGCGCGCAGCGTCTGCATGGCAAAGGTCTCGGTGCGGCCGCCGGTGGTCAGCGCCACCACGCCGTGGTCCAGCGTGGCCGCCACCTGGATGCCCTGCACCACGCTGGCCCGCCAGGCGGCGGTGGAATAGGGTTTGACGATGCCGGTGGTTCCCAGGATGCTGATGCCGCCCAGGATGCCCAGCCGCGCGTTGGTGGTCTTCTTCGCCATCTCCTGGCCGCCGGGCACGCTCACCGTGACTTCCAGCCCGTGCTGTGCGAGCAGGTTCGGCGCGGCCTCGCGCAGGTTGTCGGCGACGTTCTGGCGCGGCACTGGGTTGATCGCCGGCCCGCCCACCGCCAGCCCCAGGCCGGGCAGCGTCACCGTGCCCACGCCGTCGCCGGCCACGAAGGTGATCTCACCCGCGCGGCCGGGCAGCAGCCGCAGGTCCACCGTGAGGTGGGCGCCATCGGTGCAGTCCGGGTCGTCGCCCGCGAACTTCACCACCATGGCGTGGGCGCTGTGCGCATCGCAGCGCCCGTCGTGCACGGCAAAGCGCACGCGCTGGCCGTTGGGCAGCAGGCTCTCCATGGCATCGGGCACCGCCCCGGTTTCCAGCCCCTGCGCGGCGCGTCGGGCAGCTGGCGCATCAGGTCCACGCTGGCCTCGATCTTCTGGTCGGTGCACATCAGGGTGGCAAACGCCACCGCCCGCCCGGCCTGCCGCACCAGCGCCACCGGCTGACCCA
>NZ_VYGV01000020.1 GCF_013387465.1 Hydrogenophaga aromaticivorans
CATCAAGAAAGCGCGCGAAGGCAACACCCAGATGGGCAGCACCGAGCCCAAGCGTGGCCAGGGCGGCCTGGCCTGGCTGCTGCCCGCGAGCAACGACAAGGTGGAGATCAAGTTGACGGACCTGCCGAGCGCGCAGGCCAGCACCACCAGCCGCGTGGCGGGCAGGCCCACCAGCTGGGCCGCGCGCGGGTTGCCGCCGACCACGCGCACGGCAAAACCCGAGGGGGTGAGGCGCAGCCACAGGCCTGCGGCCAGGCACACCACCACGCCGATCACCAGGCCCCAGTGCACGTCGGAACCGGCGATGGTGCCGATGAGCAGGCCCTCGTCGAGCGCGGGTGTGGACGGCTTGTTCAGGCTGGCCGGGTCGCGCAGCGGCCCTTCCACCAGGTGCTTGAACAGGCCGATGGCCACATAGGCCAGCAGCAGGCTGCTGATGGTTTCGTTGATGCCACGGTACTGGCGCAGCCAGCCGGCCAGAGCCACCCACAACCCGCCGGCCACCGCCCCGGCCATGCAGATCGCCACCGTGCCGAACAGACTGGGCGGCAGCGGCACGGCGTGCGCCAGCGCCGCGCAGGCCAGGCCGCCCAGCACCAGCGCGCCTTCGCCACCGATCACGGTGAGGCCCGCGCGCGCCGGAATCGCCACACACAAGGCCGTCAGCATCAGCGGCGCGGCGCGCTGCAGCGTGTTCTGCCACGAGTACCAGTCGCCGAAGGCGCCCTTGAATAGCAGCACCCAGACCTCGACCGGACTCACCCCCGAGAACGAGACGATGAGACCGAACAGCAGCAGGGCCACCCCGATGGCGCCGACGGGAAGGAGGACGTTGCGCATGGCCTCGGTGCCTTCAGACGGAGCCGTTCACGCCTTCAACCAGGTAGTTCATCTTCTCGAGCTCCAGGTCGGTCTGCTTGAACGCCTTGCCGGCCGGAATGATGGTGGCGCCCTTGTTGTCCTTGAGCGGGCCTTTGAAGATGTCGAAGCTGCCGGCCATCATCTGCGCCTTCACGCCATCGGCCTGCTTCTTGGCCGTGTCGGTGACCGCGGGGCCGTAGGCCGACATCTTCACGAAGCCGTCCTTCAGCCCGCCGCGCACGAAGTTGGGGTGAGGCTTGCCGCTGCGCGCCGCCTCGATGAAGGTGGTGTAGGCGGTCAGCCAGTTCCACTCGGCGCCTGTGAGGTAGGCCTGGGGCGCGAGCTTGGCCTGGCTGGCGTGGTAGCCGCAGACCATCTTGCCGCGCTTGGCCGCGGTCTCCACGATCACTTTGGGGCCGTCCACGTGCATGGTGAACACGTCCACGCCCTGGTCGGCCAGGCTGTTGGTGGCCTCGGCCTCCTTGACCGGCATCGACCAGTCGCCGGTGAAGATCACGCTGCAGGTGATCTTCGGGTCGACCGAGCGCGCGCCCATGGTGAAGGCGTTGATGTTGCGCAGCACCTGCGGGATCGGCTTGGCGGCGATGAAGCCGATCTTCTTGCTCTTGCTCATGTGCCCGGCGATGACACCGTTGAGGTACTGGCACTCGTCGATGTAGCCGAAGAAGCTGGCCGTGTTCTTCGGGTGCTTGCCTTCGGTCCACATGCCGCCGCAATGGGCGAAGCGCACATCGGGGAACTTGGCGGCCACCGCCAGCATGTGCGGGTCGAAGTAGCCGAAGGACGTGGGGAAGACCAGGCTCGCCCCGTCCTGCGCGATCATGCCGGTCATGGTGCGCTGCACGGTGGCGGTCTCGGGCACGTTCTCTTCTTCCACCACCTTCACGCCCGGCATCTTCTTGAGCATGGCCGCGGCTTCGGCCTGGGCCTGGTTGTAGCCATAGTCGTCGCGCGGTCCGACGTAGATCACGCCCACGGTGATGGGCTTCTGCGCGAAAGCGAAGGGGCTGCTGGCCGCCGCGCCGAGCGCGGCCAGGGTCTTGATCGAATCGCGGCGGTTGGAGAAGAGGTGGCTCATGGGAACGCTCCTGGGGGTTGGTTGGAGGGGACGGGGTGAACGGATTCAGGCCAGCAGGCTGACGTGCGCGGCAACGACGCGCCAGCCCTCGGGCGTGCGAATCCAGGTCTGGCTCTGGCGACCGGTGCGGTCGCTGCCGGCGCGGAAGAACTCGGTGTTGGCGGTGGCGAAGTCGCGGCCGTAGGTGGTGATGACGGTCTTGCCCAGCGTGCGCGCCAGCCCGGCGGAGGGGCGGCCGGCGCGGAATTCGCGGATGGCGTCGTAGCCATACAGGTTTTCGGTGGCGCCATAGCGCAGCGTGTGCGGGCTGTTCCAGAACAGCTCGTCGAGCACGGCCACGTCGTTGCCCACCAGGGCCGCTTCGTAGCGCTCGAACACGGCCGTGACCTCGGCCAGCACTTCGGGGATGTTGATGATCACAGCGAACTCTCCTTCACTTGGGCCACACCCGACTGCGCGAGCGCCCAGCCGGCGCGAAGCGCCAGGTCTTCGCGCCAGGGCGCAGCAATCAGCTGCACGCCAATGGGCAGGCCACCGGTGCCGCCGGGCCACATCGGCGCGGTCACCACCGGGCAGCCGGAGAACGACACCGGTTGCGTGAGCAGCCCGATGGAGGGGCGGCAGGGGAGCTGCTGGCCATTGATGTCGACCCACTCGCTGCCGATGGCCGGCGCGGCCAACGGTGTGGCGGGTGCGATCAGCACATCCCAGTCGCGGAACAAGGCGTTGACCTGGTCGCGGTAGCGGCGACGGAAGCGCTGGGCGCGCACGTACCAGGCGGCCGGTTGCAGCGCGCCCGCGATGAGGCGGTCCACCGACAGCGGCTCGTGGTCGGCGGCCCGCGTGCGCAGGCTGTCCAGGTGCAGCTGACCGCCTTCGCTGGCGGTGACGATGAAGGCCGCAGCACGCGCGGCAGCGGCGTCGGGCCATTCGACGCCACGCTGCACGGTGGTGTGAGCGCCCAGCGCGTCGGCCGCCAGGGCCACGGCTTCGCGCGCCGCCGGTGTGGCCATCGCGTCGAAGTAGCCACCGAGCACGCCCACGCGCAGGCCCTCCACGCCCTGGGCGAGCGAGCCGGTGGTGGGCTCCACCGCGGTCGCGAAGCAGCCCGGGTCCTGCGGGTCGGGGCCCTGCAGCGCGTCGTAGGCCAGGGCCAGGCCGGGCAGGTCGTCGGCGAAGGGGCCGAGGTGGTCGATGCTGTGCACGAAGGGGAAACTGCCGCGCCGCGAGAGCCGCCCGAAGGTGGGCTTGAAGCCCCAGATGCCGCAGAACGACGAGGGCACGCGGATCGAGCCGTTGGTGTCCGACCCCAGCGTCAGCGGCACCTGGCCGGCGGCCACCGCCGCGCCCGAACCGCCCGAGGACCCGCCGGCCGTGCAGTCCAGGTTGTGCGGGTTGCGGGTGGGGCCGTAGTGCGTGTTTTCGGTGGTGAAGCCGTAGGCGAACTCGTCCATGTTGAGCGAGCCCACCAGCACCGCGCCCGCGGCCTGCAGGCGCTGCACCAGCACCGCGTCGGCGGTGGCGGGCGGGTGCGAGCGGTTCACCTTGGAGCCGGCCAGGGTCACCTCGCCCGCGATGTCGAACAGGTTCTTCACCGCGAACGGCACACCGGCCAGCGGTCCCAGGGGTTCGCCGCGCGCGCGTCGGGCGTCCACCTGCGCCGCCTGGGCGCGGGCGGCGTCGAAGCGCGTGCCGGTGAAGGCGTTCACGCGGGCGTCGGTGGTCTCGATGCGGGCGATGCAGGTCTCCAGCACCTCGGCGGCGCTGCGCTCGCCGCTGGCGATGGCCTGCACCGTTTGAGAAAGTGAAAGCGTGGGCATGGCGCGGCTCAACGGGACTGGTCGAAGGGCGCCGGGCAGAACAGCTCGGCCGGCTCGTCGTGCGGTGCCAGGGGAATGACTTCCAGCGTGGCCGCGAGGCCGGCCGTGCGCTGCAGGTGCACCGCCACGCGCGCGATCTGCGCCTCGTCCAGCGGCAGACCCACCACCACCGCGGCGGCCTTCACGTAGGCCAGGGTCTGCTCGTCGGTCATCGCCGCACCTCAGAAGGCGTGGCCATGGTGCGAGGGCCTTCGCAGCGGGGGTGGTGTGGCATGGCGAGACTCCTTCGGGTGGAAAAGAGGCCGGTGGACCGGGTTCAGGGGAAGGCGAGGCGTTCCGGCGCGGTGGCGGCCAGGTAGGCGCGCCAGCCGCCCAGGTGGGTGATGTCGGCCGCGCCCTGCAGCGCCAGGGGTTCGCACAGGA
This sequence comes from Hydrogenophaga aromaticivorans, assembly GCF_013387465.1. GTDB lineage: Bacteria > Pseudomonadota > Gammaproteobacteria > Burkholderiales > Burkholderiaceae_C > Hydrogenophaga > Hydrogenophaga aromaticivorans. The sequence continues at coordinate 4,204 of NZ_VYGV01000020.1, forward strand.
AACCCTGCACGCTGCTGCCGTCGGCCACCTGCAGGCTGCCGATGGACAGGGGCGCGGGCACCAGCGCGACAAAGCTGCCGTATTCGGAGAGCGGCATCTCCCAGACCTCGATCTCGATGCGCTCGCCTTCGCCGGGCGCCACGCGCAGCAGGCCGGGTTTGGGCGGCGTGGTGTTGGGCAGCGCGTAGAGGCGGTAGACGGGCGCGGTGTGGGTGCGGCTGATCAGCGTGGCACCGCGTTCGTTGAGCTGGCCGTTGAGCGGCATGCCGGAGAGGTGGGCCCCGACCACGGCCACGCGCACGCGCGGCGGTGCGGCGAGGGTCAGGCCGGTGATGGGCTGGGGCTCGGGCAGCGGCCGGCCGGTGGCGCCCTGGGTCAGGCCGGTGGCGTGGTGGTAGCGCTGGCCGAGTTCGGCGAGCTGCCAGTCGCTGCCGCAGCGGCCGATCAGCGTGATGCCGAATGGAAGACCGTCCGGACGGAAGCTGCTGGGCACCGACAGCGCGGCGTAGTCCAGCAGGTTGACGAAGTTGGTGTAGGCCCCGAGCTGGCGGTTCAGCACCACCGGGTCGGCGAGCATCGCTTCGATGGTGGGGTGCGTGGGCGCGGTGGGCACCACCATCAGGTCCAGGCCACGCCACAGCGGATCGGCCTGCTGGGCCAGGGCCGCCAGGCGGGTCTGCGCCGCCACCAGATCGGCCGCGCTGTAGGGGCGGCCGGCGCCGACGATGCTGCGCACCGGCTCGATCACCTCGGCCTCGTGCGCATCGAAGAAGCCGCGGATGGCTTCGTAGCGCTGGGCCACCAGCGCGCTGCCGTAGAGCATGTCGGCGCAGGCCGTGAACACGCTGAAGTCGATGGGGACGGCCTCGCCGCCGAGGTCTTTCAGGCGCTGAATCGCTTCGTCAAACGCTGCGCGCGCGGTCTCGTCGCCGAAGAACTCGGGTGTGGCGGGGAGGCCGAAGCGGAAGCGCGCGCCGAAGGGTGTGCTGGCCAGCGGCAGGCTGCGCGAGTACGGGTCCGCCGCGTCGTACCCCAGCGCGGTGGCCAGCACCTGGGCGGCGCGCGCCACCGTGGTGGTGAAGATGGACACGCAGTCCACCGCCTGCGCGGCGGGCACCACGCCCCGGGCACTGAGCAGCCCGCGCGAGGGCTTCAGGCCCACGATGTTGTTCAGGCCGGCCGGCACGCGGCCCGAGCCGGCGGTGTCGGTGCCGAGCGCGAATTCGACCTGGCCGGTGGCCACCACATAGGCCGAGCCCGAGCTGGAACCGCCCGACACATGCAGCGGGTTGATCGCGTTGGGCACGGAGCCATAGGGCGAGCGCGTGCCGTTCAGGCCGCAGGCGAACTGGTCCAGGTTGGTCTTGCCCTGCAGCGATGCACCAGCATCGAGCAGCTTCTGCACCACGGTGGCATGGGCGGTGGCGGTGTAAGCGAACGCGGGGCAGGCGGCGGTGGTGGGCCAGCCGGCCACGTCGATGTTGTCCTTGACCGCAAAACGCAGCCCCGAGAGCACGCCGGATCGGGTGCCTGCCAGCGGCTGGTCCGGCTGGTGCAGCCAAGCCTCCGGCGCCCAGGATGTGTCTGGCGGGATGGCGGCGGCCTGAGCGGGATGGGACTGATGCACCATGATTAAGCATTCCATCTTGTATCCAAGATTTGATGCAAGATCGGTGCCAGTTCGGACGAGCCGCGCCCGGGTGGTTTCGGTTTCGCCGGTTCGCTAGGAGGTGGCGGGGGCTCCCGGGTGTGCACAGACAAGCTGTAACCATGTCGTAACGGGTTTCACGGATAATTGAAACCAAATTACAGAGCCAACCGTTTCAGCAACCCATCAGGAGACTCCTTTCATGCCGCAACGCGCCACCAAGATCGTCGCCACCCTCGGGCCCGCTTCCAGCGATCCCGCCCTGCTGGAGGCGATGATCCGCGCCGGCGTCAACGTGGTGCGGCTGAACTTCTCGCACGGCACCGCGCAGGACCACATCGACCGCGCCACCCTGGTGCGCGAGGCGGCGCAGCGTGCGGGCCGCGAGGTCGGCATCATGGCCGACCTGCAGGGCCCGAAGATTCGCGTCGGCAAGTTCGCCGAGGGCAAGGTGATGCTGGAGCCGGGCCAGCCTTTTGTGCTCGATGCTTCGCGCACCGAGCCGGGTGACCTGGGCGGCGTGGGCCTGGATTACAAGGAACTGCCGCGCGACGTCAAGGCTGGCGACACGCTGCTGCTGAACGACGGCCTGATCGTGCTGACCATCGACAAGGTGGTCGGGCCGGCGGTGCACACCACCGTGAAGCTCGGCGGCGAGCTGTCCAACAACAAGGGCATCAACAAGCAGGGCGGCGGCCTGACCGCCCCCGCGCTGACCGCCAAGGACATGGACGACATCAAGACCGCCATGGGGCTGAAGGCCGACTACGTGGCGGTGAGTTTCCCCAAGAACGCCACCGACATGGAGCTGGCGCGCCAGCTCTGCAACGTGGCCGGTGCGTCCATCGGGCACAAGCCGGCGCTGATCGCCAAGATCGAACGCGCCGAGGCCATCCCCGAACTGGCCAACATCCTCAAGGTGTCCGACGGCATCATGGTGGCGCGCGGCGACCTGGCGGTGGAGGTGGGCAACGCGGCCGTGCCCGGTCTGCAGAAACACATGATCCGGCTCGCGCGCGAGATGGACAAGGTGGTGATCACCGCGACACAGATGATGGAGTCGATGATCGTCAACCCGGTGCCCACGCGCGCCGAGGTGAGCGACGTGGCCAACGCCGTGCTGGACGGCACCGACGCCGTGATGCTCAGCGCCGAAACCGCCGCCGGCAAGTACCCGCTGGAGACGGTCAAGGAGATGGCCAACATCTGCCAGGAAGCCGAAAAAGCCGAGTACAGCGAACTGGGCAACGACTTCCAGGGCAAAAAGTTCACGCGCATCGACCAGTCCATCGCCATGGGCGCGCTGTTCACGGCCCACCACCTCGGGGCCAAGGCCATCGTGGCGCTGACCGACTCGGGCTCCACCGCGTTGTGGATGAGTCGGCACAACGTGCGCATGCCGATCTACGCCGTCACGTCCAACCTGACCTCGCAGCGAAAGATGACCCTCTACCGCAACGTGCGCCCGCTGCTGATGGACACCAGTGCCGACCGCGATACGGCGCTGGCCGACGCCGAGGCGCACCTGAAGGCGCGCGGCATCGTGCAGAGCGGCGACGTCTACGCCATCACCGTGGGGGAGCCCATGGGGCAGCCCGGCGGCACCAACACCTTGAAGATCTGCAGAGCCCGTTGATCCCCCCTGCGCCGCTGCGCGGCCTCCCCCTGGGGACGCCGCTGGCGGCCTGGCAAAGCCAGTTCCGCGGCGGCCTTGGCTGGGGCACGGTCTCCGGAGCGCGGTTTGACTTGTTCCCTTTGCCCTGCGCGGGTTTGTCAACGGTGAGCCGGGCCCGCGGCGCTAAAATTCCCCGAGTTACCAACCGGTTACCAACTTGATTTAGGGGATTTTCATGGCTCTCGTTTCCATGCGCGAACTGCTCGACCACGCTGCGGCGAACGGTTACGGCATTCCGGCTTTCAACGTCAACAACCTCGAACAGGTGCAGGCCGTCATGGCCGCGGCCGACGAGGTCGGCGCTCCGGTCATCCTGCAGGCCTCGGCCGGTGCCCGCAAGTACGCGGGTGAAGCCTTCATCAAGCACCTGATCCAGGCCGCTGCCGAGATGTACCCACACATCCCGATGGTGATGCACCAGGACCATGGCACCAGCGTCAAGGTCTGCGAAGGCGCGATCGGCCTGGGCTTCGGCTCGGTCATGATGGACGGCTCGCTGAACGAAGACGGCAAGACGCCGTCGAGCTTCGAGTACAACGTGGACGTGACCCGCAAGGTCGTCGAGATGGCGCACAAGAGCGGCGTCACGGTGGAAGGTGAACTCGGCTGCCTGGGCAACCTGGAAACCGGTGACGCGGGCGAAGAAGACGGCATCGGCGCCGAGGGCAAGCTGGACCACAGCCAGATGCTGACCGACCCCGAAGAAGCCGCCACCTTCGTCAAGGCCACGCAGCTCGACGCGCTGGCCATCGCCATCGGCACCAGCCACGGCGCCTACAAGTTCAGCCGCCCGCCCACCGGCGACATCCTGGCGATCAGCCGCGTGAAGGAAATCCACGCCCGCATCCCCAACACCCACCTCGTGATGCACGGCTCGTCCAGCGTGCCGCAGGACCTGTTGGCGATCATCAACCAGTACGGCGGCCAGATGAAGCAGACCTGGGGCGTGCCGGTGAAAGAGATCCAGGAAGCCATCAAGCACGGCGTGCGCAAGATCAACATCGACACCGACATCCGCATGGCCATGACCGGCGCGGTGCGCAAGTTCATGGCCGAAAACCCCGAGAAGTTCGACGCCCGCGAATGGCTCAAGCCCGCCCGCGAAGCCGCCAAGGCGATCTGCAAGCAGCGCTATATCGAGTTCGGCTGCGAAGGCCAGGGCGCGAAGATCAAGGGCGACACGCTCAGCGTGATGGCCACGAAGTACGCCAAGGGCGAACTGGCGCAGAAGGTGGTCTGACGCCAGGTCGCCTCCGCTTCCCTGAAAGGCCACCCTTGCGGTGGCCTTTTTGCTTATTGCGGAATGTCGTTTTGTGGAAAACGACAGCGCCTCCCCTGTGATTGAGCCGTCGCTTGTGGCTGTCATGCCGGACGGTTACGACTTGAAACCATTGACCCTGAGCAAGCTTTCAAGAAACCGCCGGGCCAGCCGATGAACAACTTGTGACAAGGAGTTCCTGCTGCCTGTGGTGGCAGGGAAGGTCAATCAACCAGGGAAATCCCATGAAACACCTCCAGCATTCCAAATCGGTTCTGATCGCACTGGCTTTGACGGGGCTTGCGGCTTGTTCGACAACGGCGCCCCAGCTGTCCCAGCAGGTGCTCAATGCCCCGCAGGCGGTGCAGATCAAGCCCTTCAACCAGCCCGAAGTGGATGAGGCCGCGAGCGCCTATGTGGGCGCGTACGCCAGGACCGTGACCAGCAGCCTGCAGGCGGGCAAGTACATCGAGTCGCTGGCGTTTCGCCACCTGAACGCGGAATCCTGCCTGAGCAGCCGCGCCAGCCGCCTGCTGGGCAAGGAGCTCACGCCAGAAGACAAGGGCGGCCTGCTGTTGTCCGTGGTCTCCAGGGAGCAGATGCAGGCCTACCAGCAACTGTCCAACGGCCACCAGACACGGGGCAACAGTCTGGAAATGTTCTCCTGCGACCACGCCGGCTTGACGGTGGCGTCGAGCGCGAAGTACTGAACCCGGTCACCTGGGGCGCTGACCAGGCGTCCTTTCAGACACGTCGAATGTCCAGCGCGGGAACGATCAGGCGTGCCCGGCGCAAGGACCGACCAGCCCATGGTGCCTGAGGTGGAGCCCACGCCCGGCCGGTCACCCGACCTGCGATAATTCCCCGGAATGGTTCGGAGCCCGCTGACTGTTCGGTCACCGGGCTTTTTTCTTGGCTGTCACTTGTCCCTGCGCCCGATCATGACTTCCGCCCTCCACACCTCCGCCCTGAATTCCCTGCCCCTGCTCGCGCGCGGCAAGGTGCGCGACAACTACGCCGTGGGCAACGACCGCATCCTAATGGTGGCCTCCGACCGCATCAGCGCCTTCGACGTGATCATGGGAGAGCCGATTCCCGGCAAAGGCGCACTGCTGACCCAGCTTTCGCTGTTCTGGTTTGACCAGCTCGGCCCCAAGGGCCTGAACATCTGCCCGATCCACCTGACCGGCGAAGCGCCCGAGAGCGTGGTGAGCGAGGCTGAACGCGCCCAGGTCACGGGCCGCTCCATGCTGGTCCAGCGCCTGAAGCCGATTCCGGTTGAGGCCGTGGTGCGTGGTTACCTCGCCGGCAGCGGCTGGAAGGAATACCAGGAGAGCCGTTCGGTCTGTGGCGTGCCGCTGCCCGAGGGCCTGATGAACGCGAGCAAGCTGCCCGAGCCCATCTACACGCCCGCCGCCAAGGCCGAGATGGGCGAGCACGACGAGAACATCACGTTTGAGCAGACGGTGGCGATGGTCGGTGCCGACGTCGCCGCGCAGATCCGCGACAAGGCGATCGCGCTGTACAAGGCGGCGGCCGAGATCGCCCTCAAGAAGGGCATCATCATCGCGGACACCAAGTTCGAGTTCGGCCTGGACAAGGCCGGCACCGTGGTGCTGATGGACGAGGTGCTGACACCCGATTCTTCGCGCTACTGGCCGCTGGAAAGCTACGTGGTGGGCCAGAACCCGCCGAGCTACGACAAGCAGTTCCTGCGCGACTGGCTGGAGACCGCGCAGGTGAGCGGCAAGGCCTGGGACAAGACGGCGCCCGCGCCGCGCCTGCCCAAGGAAGTGATCGAAAAAACGGCGGCCAAGTACCAGGAAGCGCTCACGCGGCTGATGGGCTGAGGCCCTCGCGTCAAGTCGCCAGGCCTTCGGCAAACCCGGGCGCCAGGGCCCGACGCAGGAAATCCACAAACGCCGTCACCGCGCGCGGCACATGGGCCGAATACGGCCGGATGGCGTAAATCTGCTCGGCGAACGCGCCCACCGGCTGCCACTGCGGCAACACCATCACCAGCTTGCCCGCGAGCAGGCTGGCCTGGGCGCTGAAGTCGGGCAGCAGCGCGATGCCCAGCCCGCCGAGCGCGGCGTCGCGCAGGGCCTCGCTGTTGTTGGCGGCCAGCGAGCCCGACACCTGTACCGTCACCCGCTCTCTGCCCGCCGCGGGTTCCAAGGGCTCCAGCGTCCAGGCCGGCGTGTCCTGCGAGCGCGGGTAGTGCAGGCAGTTGTGGCGCGCCAGATCGGCGGGGGCTTCGGGCGTGCCGTGCCGGCGCAGGTAAGCGCGGCTGGCCACCAGCACCGAGCGTGTGGCACACAGCGTCCAGGCCACGTGGGTGTCGGGCGGGTGGGCGGTGTGCCGGATGGCGAGGTCGAAGCCCTCGGTGGCGAGCGACGACAGGCGGTCCGACATGTCCAGCTCCAGCCGCACTTCGGGGTACTGGCGCAGGAAATCGGGCAGGCGCGGCACCAGCTGCTGGCGCGCAAACGCCACCGGCGCCGTCACCCGCAGCAGGCCGCGCGGCGCGCCCGCCGCGTCGCGCACCTGCGCAAAACACTGGGCGATGTGTTCGAACGATGCCCGGGTGTCGTCCACCAGGCGCTGGCCGGCTTCGGTCAGGCGCACACTGCGCGTGGTGCGCTGCACCAGCGCCACGCCGGCCACACGCTCCAGTTCGGCCATGCGCTGGCTCACCGCGGCCTTGCTCACGCCCAGGCGTGCGGCGGCGGCTGTGTAGCTGCCTTGCTGGGCCAGCACGTTGAGCCAGTGGAAGTGGCCCCAGAGTTCGTGGACTTTCTGCTCATTCATGGATCCTATTGTTCACCATTTTGAACAATCATTTCAGGTTTATGGCCTTGTATCAGGCGGCCGTGCTTCCTACACTGCACCCACCATTGATCCCAAGAGACACACCATGACCACCGCCATCACACACTTCATCGCTGGCGCCCGCGCAGCCGGTTCCTCCACCCGCGCGCAGGACGTGTTCAACCCCGCCACCGGCGCCGTCACCGGCCGCGTGGCGCTGGCCAATGCAGCCGACGTGGAAACGGCCGTGGCCGCCGCGCAGGCGGCGTTCCCGGCCTGGTCCGACACGCCCCCGATCCGCCGCGCGCGCGTGATGTTCAAGTTCCTGGAGCTGGTGAACCTGCACAAGGACGAGCTGGCGCAGCTGATCACCGCCGAACACGGCAAGGTGTTCACCGACGCGCAAGGCGAGGTGGCGCGTGGCATCGACATCATCGAATTCGCCTGCGGCATCCCGCAGCTGCTCAAAGGCGATTTCACCGACCAGGTTTCCACCGGCATGGACAACTGGACCATCCGCCAGGCGCTGGGCGTGGTGGCCGGCATCACGCCGTTCAACTTCCCGGTCATGGTGCCCATGTGGATGTTCCCGGTGGCGATCGCCGCGGGCAACACCTTCGTCCTGAAGCCCAGCCCCATCGACCCCAGCGCCAGCCTGTTCATGGCCGAGCTGCTGAAGCAGGCCGGCCTGCCCGACGGCGTGTTCAACGTCGTCCAGGGCGACAAAGAAGCGGTGGGCGCACTGCTGGTGCACCCGGACGTGAAGGCGATTTCCTTCGTCGGCTCCACCCCGATTGCCAACTACATCTACGAGACCGGCGCCCACCACGGCAAGCGTGTGCAGGCCCTGGGTGGGGCGAAAAACCACATGGTGGTGATGCCCGACGCCGACCTCGACCAGGCGGTGGACGCGCTGATCGGCGCGGCCTACGGCTCGGCCGGCGAGCGCTGCATGGCGATCAGCGTGGCGGTGCTGGTGGGCGATGTGGCCGAGAAGATCATGCCCAAGCTGATCGAGCGCACCAAGGCGCTGAAGGTGCTCAACGGCACCAACCTCGCCGCCGAAATGGGCCCGATCGTGACCGCCGCCGCGCACCAGCGCATCACGGGTTACATCGAAGCGGGTGCGGCCGAAGGCGCCGAGCTGCTGGTGGATGGCCGGCGCTTCGACGCCAAGCAGACCGGCGAAGGCTGCGAGGGCGGTTTCTGGATGGGCGGCACGCTGTTCGACAACGTGACCACCGACATGAAAATCTACAAGGAAGAGATCTTCGGCCCGGTGCTGAGCTGCGTGCGCGTGCACGACTTCGCCGAAGCGGTGCAGATCATCAACGACCACGAGTTCGGCAACGGCACGAGCTGCTTCACGCGCGACGGCAACGTGGCGCGCGAGTTCGCACGGCGCATCCAGGTGGGCATGGTCGGCATCAACGTGCCGATCCCCGTGCCGATGGCCTGGCAGGGTTTCGGTGGCTGGAAGAAGAGCCTGTTCGGTGACATGCACGCCTATGGCGAAGAGGGCGTGCGCTTCTACACGAAGCAGAAGTCGATCATGCAGCGTTGGCCGGAGAGCATCGGCAAAGGCGCTGAATTTGTGATGCCCACGGCCAAATAAGCGCCCCCCTGCGCGCCCTCGGCGCTTCCCCCCAGGGGGACGCACGCTGGGGCCGGCGGAGCCGGGCCCTCGCGTGCCCTGGGTTGGCGCCCGCGCTCTGGCCACGGCGCCCACCACGATTCTTGATACCGTCTTGTGGGTTTTTTGCTGCTTTGGACGGCGCTGCGATTGGGGTGTACAACCCCATCGAAGGTTGGCTTTTTTGGGTGACAGGGAACAGCGAGAACGGAGTTGGTTCGAGTCACCGGACACATCGCCGATCAGGAAGGTTTGAGAGCTTGCATTGATTGCCACACCGCTGAGCGGAAGGAGGTCACCATGCGCAAGCGTATCTACTGGCTGCTGCCCAATGTGGCCAGCGCTCGCAGGACGATGGATGACATGTTGTTGGCTCGCATTGACGAGCGGCACATGCATTTTGTCGGCCGCGAAGACATCAAACTTTCCGGCCTGCGAGCGGCCAACATCCTGCAGACGTCTGATGTGGTGCGAGCCGCCCAGGTGGGTGCGCTCATCGGGGCGGTCCTGGGCTCTGCGGCGGGCATCGTGGTGTCCTGGTATCTGCCGGTCGCTGGCGAACCACCGCAAGGGGTCTGGGTCGTCGTGCTCGCGATGGTGGGGCTGGCCTTCGGCACCTGGGTCTCCAGCATGATCGGTGTGTCCACCCCCAGCCAGCGGCTCCGACGTTTCGAGCGGGCGATCCAACAAGGACAGATCCTGCTGATGGTGGACGTGCCGCAAGGGCGCGTTGAGGAAATCGAGTCGCGGTTGCAGACTTTGCATCCCGAGGCCCATCTGGAAGGCGTCGAACCCAACATTCCGGCCTTCCCCTGAGATCCCTGGTCGCGGCAACAAGTCGCTGGGGCGCTACCACCGGAGGGAACCATGGACATCGGGTCACATCGATCACGGGGGGTGTTGCGGCGCGAGCCATTCGCTTGCGCTGGCGCGCCCTGGACACCATGGCCATCGCCATCGCACTGCTGCTGATCGTCACCGGCACGGTGATCTTCCATTTGGTGACGCCCTGGTGGCTCACACCGCTGGCCTCGAACTGGAAGTCGATGGACGACACGCTGACGATCACCGTCGTCGTCACCGGGTTGTTTTTTGTCGTCATCAACCTGTTCGTCATCTACACCCTGTGGCGATTCCGTCACCGCCCGGGGGCAGGTGCGCGCGCGGCCTACGAGCCGAACAACCACCGCCTTGAGCGCTGGCTGGGCGGCATCACCACCGTCGGCATCGTGGCGCTACTGGCCCCGGGGCTGTGGGTGTACGCACGCTACGTCGACCCGCCGGCGGATGCGATGCAGCTCGAAATACTCGGCCAACAATGGCAATGGCGTTTTCGCATGCCGGGCGCGGACGGCCAGCTGGGCGTCACCGACCTGCGTTTCGTGGCGCCCGAAAACCCCTTCGGTCTGGACCCCGCCGATCCCGACGCGCAGGACGACGTGCTGATCGATGCCAACGAGGTTCACCTGCCGACGGACCGGTCGGTGAAAGTGATGACGCGCTCGCACGATGTGCTGCACGACTTCTTCGTGCCGCAATTCCGCGCACGCATGAACATCGTGCCGGGCCAGGTGAGCTGGTTCTGGTTCACCCCCACCCGGGCGGGGCGTTTCGAGTCCCTGTGTGCGCAGCTGTGCGGTGTCGGACACCCGGCCATGCGCGGCGTGGTCGTGGTGGAGGATGCTGCCGCCTGGTCGGCCTGGCTGCAACAGCAACCCACTTTCGCGGCGATGCGGGCCAAGGCCGACAGCGTGGCCGGCGCCGGTCTGCCCGACATGGCGGCGCAGGGCCGCGCCCTTGCGCAGGCCAAGGGCTGCGTGGCCTGCCACACGGTGGATGGCCAACCCGGCGTGGGTCCGACCTGGAAGGGCCTGTTCGGCAAGACCGAGTCCTTCACCGACGGTTCCACCGCGCGGGTCGACGAGGACTACCTGCGCGGCTTCATCCGCAACCCGAAGGCGCGCAACGTGAAGGGCTTTGCGCCGGTGATGCCGCAGATCGAACTGACCAACGACGAGCTCGACGCGCTGGTGGCCTACATCAAGACGCAGGGCGCCGAGCCCGCCCGGCCCTGACCTCCACAGGGAGTCCGCCATGGCCCTCATCGACACCAGCCACCACGATGACGCTCCGCGCAGCTTCATCACGCGCTACGTCTGGAGCCAGGACCACAAGGTGATCGCGGTGCAGTACGCCTGCACCGCCATCGCGGTCGGGCTGGTCGGCCTGCTGTTGTCCAACCTGATGCGGCTGCAGATCGGTTTCCCTGGCGTGTTCGAGTTCATCAACGCCGAACGCTACTACCAGTACGTGACCATGCACGGGATGATCATGGTGATCTACCTGCTCACGGCGCTGTTCCTCGGCGGCTTCGGCAACTACCTGATCCCGTTGATGGTGGGCGCGCGCGACATGGTGTTCCCGTACATGAACATGCTGAGCTTCTGGACCTACCTGCTCAGCGTGATCGTGCTGATGGCCAGTTTCTTCGTGCCGGGTGGTCCCACCGGCGCAGGCTGGACGCTGTACCCGCCGGCGGCCATCCTGCCAGGCACGCCAGGGTACGACTGGGGCATCATCCTCATGCTGGTGTCGCTGCTGATCTTCATTGTGGCCACCACGATGGGCGGCCTGAACTACGTCACCACGGTGCTGCAGGCGCGCTGCGAAGGTATGACGCTGCTGCGCATGCCGCTGTCGGTGTGGGGCATCTTCGTGGCCACCATCCTGGCACTGCTGGCGTTTCCGGCGCTGTTCGTGAGCGGCGTGATGATGCTGCTGGACAAGACCCTGGGCACCAGCTTCTTCATGCCCGCGCTGATCTCGATGGGGCAGGCCACCAGCACCAAGGGCGGCAGCCCCCTGCTGTTCCAGCACCTGTTCTGGTTCTTCGGCCACCCCGAGGTCTACATCGTCGCGCTGCCGGCCTTCGGCATCGTGTCCGACCTCATCAGCGTGCATGCGCGCAAGGCGATCTTCGGCTACCGGACCATGGTCTGGGCCATCGTGGTCATCGGGGGCCTGAGCTTCGTGGTCTGGGCGCACCACATGTTCGTGAGTGGCATGAACCCCTGGTTCGGTTTCTTCTTCGCCACCAGCACGCTGATCATCGCGGTGCCCACCGCGATCAAGGTCTACAACTGGGTGCTCACGCTGTGGCGCGGCGACATACACCTCACGCTGCCGATGCTGTTCACGCTGGCCTTCATCCTCACCTTCCTGGCCGGCGGGCTGACGGGGCTGTTCCTGGGCAACGTCAGCGTGGACATCCCGCTCTCGGGCACCTATTTCGTGGTCGCCCATTTCCACATGGTGATGGGCGTGGCGCCGCTGCTGGTGGTGTTCGGCGCCATCGTGCACTGGTACCCCATGGTCACCGGCCGCATGCTCGACGAACGCCTGGGGCGCATCCACTTCTGGATCACCTTCCTCGGCACTTACGCGATCTACTTCCCGATGCACTACCTGGGTGTGATGGGCATGCCGCGGCGCTACTACGAGTATGCGAACTACGCGTTCATTCCCGCCTCGGCCCACACGCTCAACGCCTTCATCACCGTGGTGGCCTTGATCGTGGGCGCGGCACAACTGCTGTTCGTCTACAACCTGCTGTGGAGCGCCTGGCGCGGGCGCCGTGCCGAGCCCAACCCCTGGCGCGCGGCCTCGCTGGAATGGGCCACGCCGCACACGCCGCCGCGCCACGGCAACTGGGGCCCGCAGCTGCCGGTGGTGCACCGCTGGGCCTACGCCTACAGCGTTCCGGGTGCGGCACAGGATTTCATTGCACAAAACGCGCCGGCGCAGGCCGGTGGCCAGGAACCCGAGGCGTCTGCGTTGCCGACCACGCCCCGTCACGGAGCCCGATCATGAACACCACCACATTGCGTGTCGGAGACCCGGCCGCCACCCGGGCGCGTGCCGCAGCGACCGGCCTGTGGCTGTTCATGGGCGTGGTCAGCGCGCTGTTCGGTTTGTTCATCGTCGCCTACGCGATGCGCATGGAGGCGGCCGACTGGTCGCCGATCGGCATGCCGCCCCAGCTGTGGCTGAGCAGCGGGTTGCTGCTGACCGGCGGCCTGCTGCTGCAGCGCGCGGCCACGGCGGCGCATGCACTGCGCCACGCCCAGGCGCGGCGTCTGCTGCTGGCCGGCGGCGTGGCTGCGATGGCTTTTCTGGGCTCGCAGCTGTGGGCCTGGCAAAGCCTGCTGGACGCCCGCGTGGTGCTCGCGGGCAACCCGGCGGCCAGCTTCTTCTATGTGCTTACCGCCTTGCATGGATTGCACGTGATCGGCGGCCTCGTGGCCTGGAGCGCCACCGTGCAGGCGGCCGGGCCGCCACCGGCCGAACCGCGGCGCCTGGCGCTGCACATCACGCTGTGTGCGCGCTACTGGCACTTCCTGTTCGCCGTGTGGGTGGTGCTGTTTGCCGCGCTCGGCTGGCTGACACCCGAAGTGGTGCGCTTCATCTGCGGCCGCGCCTGAAAGACCGCCATGAGCAGCCTCACCACCCGAGCCACCGCCCCGCTGAGCGCCGAAACCTCTGCACCGGTGCCGGGGCTGCGTGGGCTGGTGGCCGACTGGTCGTCCGACCGCCAGGCCTTCCACGTCGCCTGGGGCAAGGCGATGATGTGGTTCTTCCTGCTCAGCGACACCTTCGTCTTCGGCAGCTTCCTCACCGGCTACATGGCGGTGCGCATTTCCACCACCGTGCCGTGGCCGAACCCGAGCGAGGTCTTCGCGCTGCACGTCGGCGGTGCCGACGTGCCGCTGCTGCTGATCGCGGTGATGACCTTCGTGCTCATCACCAGCAGCGGCACCATGGCGATGGCCGTCAACTGCGCCTACCGCCGTGACCGTGTCAACGCGGCGCGGCTGATGTTCGTGACCGCGGCCTTCGGTGCCCTGTTCGTGGGCATGCAGGCCTTCGAGTGGACCAAGCTGATCGTGGACGAGGGCGTTCGCCCCTGGGGCAACCCGATGGGCGCGGCGCAGTTCGGCTCCAGCTTCTTCATGATCACCGGTTTTCACGGCCTGCACGTCTCGGCCGGGGTGATCTACCTGCTGGTGGTTGCGGTGCGCCTGCTGCGCGGACGCTACGAGAGTCGCGGGCACTACCAGATCGTCGAGATCACCGGCCTCTACTGGCATTTCGTCGACCTGGTGTGGGTCTTCATCTTTGCCTTGTTCTACCTGTGGTGAACGCCATGCAAACGACCCACGACGCCCTCCCCGGGCAGCAACAGCACCCGATCGGCCTGTACCTGAAAGTCTGGGCGCTGCTCTTTGTGCTGAGCATGATGTCTTACGCCGTGGACTATTACCACCTGCAGGGTTTGTGGCGCTGGAGCCTGATCCTGCTCTTCATGCTGCTGAAGGCAGGCCTGATCGTGGCCGTGTTCATGCACCTGGCCTGGGAGCGGCTGGCGTTGATCTGCGCCATCTTGCTGCCGCCGCTCGCCCTGATCACGCTGGTGTGGCTGATGGCTTCGGAGGCCGGCTACGTGCACCTGACGCGGCTGCTCTTCTTCCGCTAGCGAGCACACGAGGGCGAACGCCATGCCGAAACCTCCCACTGCACTGGTCGCGTCACTGCCGCGTGGCGGGATGACGTCCTGGCGCAGTTATGTCGAACTGGTGAAGCCACGCGTCATCGCGCTGATGATGTTCACGGTGGTCGTCGGCATGCTGCTGTCACAAGCGGGATGGCCCCACTGGACGGTGCTGGCCTTCGGCACGCTGGGCATCGGCCTGGTGGCCGCCGGCGCGGCCGCCGCCAACCACGTGATCGACCAGCGTATCGACGCGCTGATGGCGCGCACGCGCGGCCGGCCGCTGCCGCGCGGTGTGCTGGGCACAGCGCAGGCCATCGTCTTTGCCGCCACCCTGGTGACGTCCGGTCTGGCGTTGCTGCTGTGGGCGAGCAACCTGCTGTGCACCGCGCTCACGCTGGCATCGCTGCTGGGTTATGCCGTGGTCTACAGCCTGGTGCTCAAAAAACGCACGCCACAGAACATCGTCATCGGAGGCGCCGCCGGTGCAGCGCCTCCGCTGCTGGGGTGGGTGGCGGTGACGGGGCAGGTGGACGCGGGCGCACTGGTGCTGTTCCTCATCATCCTGATCTGGACGCCGCCGCATTTCTGGGCTCTGGCGATCCACCGCCGCGACGACTACGCCCGCGCCGGCATCCCGATGCTGCCGGTGGTGCGTGGCGTGTCGTACACCACGGCGCGCATCCTGTACTACAGCATCGCCCTGGGCGGGGTGTCGCTGCTGCCGGTGGCCATCGGCTTGAGCGGTCCGGTCTACCTGGTCGGCGCACTCGCGCTCGGCGCGCGCTTTATTGCCTTTGCCTGGCGCCTGCGCCGGGACAGCGCGCTGGCGATGCCCACCTTCCGCTATTCCATCGTCTACCTGTTCGCGCTGTTTGCGCTGCTGCTGGCCGACCACTGGCTGGCGGCCTCAGGCTGGCCCAGCTGATGGATCCAACCGAGTGCACCACCCAAGGACTGCATGACGGCACGGCGGCAGGCATGAGGCAGCACATTGAATCGGAGGTCGCCATGTCCGTTCCTGACCGCTTGTCATCTTTCCTGCTGGTGCACGACGCCGACTACGACTTCCAGCCCCATCGGCACTCCCGCGGCAGCTCGGACAGCGCCCATGCCGCCCATGTGCCACCGCACCAGCTGGCCAAAGCGGTGGTGCTGGAAGATGAAGCCGGCTGCGTGATGGCCGTGGTGCCGGCCGATCGCTACGTGCGGCTGGGCCGGGTTTCTCAGCTGTTGGCGCGCCAGCACCTGCGCCTGGCCGACGAGAATCGCATTGCCGCGCTGTTCCCGGATTGCGAACGCGGCGCCGTACCCGCGCTGGGCATGGCCTGGGGCCTGGAGACGGTGGTCGATGACGAACTCGAGAACCTGAGCGTGGTCTACATCGAATGCGGCGATCACGAGCGGCTGCTCAGGCTGGAGCACAGGCAATTCCATGCGCTGATGCGCCAGGCAAGACATGGGCAGTTCAGCGGACTGCGCATCCACTGAACCTGAACCACCGCCGCCAAGCCGCGGCGAAGTCGCCGGCCCTCATTCCACGAGGTCGCGGTAGGCGTGCCAGCTGGCATGTGCCAACCAGGGGAATATGACGATCATGCCCAGCATGAGGGTGGCGAAGCCGATCAGCACCAGGCCCGCGATCAGCGCGGCCCACACCGCCATGGCACCTGGGTTCACCAGGCAGCAGCGCATGCTCGTGATGGTGGCTGTCACCGCGTCAACCGGCCGGTCGAGCAGCAGCGGCGCACTCACCACCGACAGCGTGAACACCATGACCGCGAACGCAGCGCCAACACCAAAGAATGCCAGCAACAGTGGCCAGTACTCGCCCGAAAACAGCACGTTCTGGACCACCGCCGACAGGTCGGGCACGGTACCGCCGTAGGAGAGCGCGAAGATGATCGCAGCGACCCGCTCCCACAAGATCAGCGACAGCGTCAGCATGAGGCCGAACAACGCGATCGAACCGGTGTTGGGCCGCCAGGCGAACATGGCCCGCGCCATATCGATGCGTTCGTGGCGCTCGATTTGCGCCGACATGGCGTACAGCCCGATGGCCACGAACGGCGCCACCAGCAAGAAGCCACCGATAAAAGCCGGCACCAGGTAGGTGGCGCCCCAGCTGAGGGCCAACAGCATCACACCGAAAGCGGTGATGTACAGGCCGTAGGCCAGGCTGGATCGGCCCGATTGGGCGAGGTCCGCGTAGCCGTGGCGCAGCCACACGAGCGGCTGCATGGTTTCAACTCGGCGCACATGGGGGGTGTCCACGGCCGCGTGTCTTTCAAGGGCATGGTCCATGACGGTCTCCTGCTTGAAGGGGCCAACGCAGATCGGCCCGCCGCAGGCTGCGGTCATCGGTGGTGCGGCCAGCCAGCCACCCGCCCCTCGTCGGCGGCGCAGGGTGCCGACCACGCCAAGGGTCGACATGCACAGGCAATGCTAGACCTGTGCGGCGCGCTGCGGCTGATGTCTGCGACCCCAGCAGGGTTTTCTAGGTGAAAACCATTATCACCGGCGCCATGCTGCGGTTTCCTGTTTCAGTTGGGTCGGCAAACTGCCGATACGGGCCTGTGCCTGCGCAAAGCGGCTGGGTCGCGCCACCCTGTGTGCACCAGCCACCCATCCGTGAAAACCACTCAATTCCGGGGAGCCTTTCAACAATGAACTTCTTTTCTCAACGCCGTCTTGGGCAAAGGTTGGCCTGGGGCTTCGGGACCGTCCTGGCACTGCTGCTGGGTATCGCCGCCTTGTCCCTGATCGGCATGCAGAACCTGAACCGCACGCTGCAGGAGGTCGTGATCCAGGGGGGGCATCGCACAGCGGCGGTCGTTGGCATGGAGCGAAGCGCCTATCGATTCATGTCTTCGTTGCGCGACATTCGTGGCTCCGAACTGTCCGACAGCGAGGCGATGATGAAGCGCCTCAGACAGGACTGGGACACCTATCTGAGCAAGGAGAAAGCCGCCAAGGAGAGCCTTCCTGAGAACGATGCGAGCGTGGCAGCCCTGTTTGACCAGGTGGGTCAGCGGGCCCGGGCGGTTCATGAGGTGATCCCTTTGGGCGAGAAGGAGAGTGGCGGGCGAGGGGAGCCGGCCGTCTTCTTTGCCATCTCCCTCGCCCTTGGACAGGACGCGGCGGCATGGAACACCAAGTACCACCAGTGGTCAGAGGGGCTGGTGGCGCTGTCCGCCTGGGACGATCGCGCCAAGGAAGCTTCGGTGGCAGACGCCTCTGCCACGGCTGACGGGGCGCAAAAGGTGGTGGTCGCCGGCAGCCTCATCGCCCTGCTGTTCGGTGCCCTGACCGGATGGCGCATCACGCGCGATGTGACACGGGGGTTTTCCGCGACGGTGCAAGCCACCGAGCGCATGGCCCGGCACGATCTTTCGGTGCCGGTCGAGACGGGCTTCAACGGTGAGTTGGGCGTCCTGGCGCGTTCGCTCGAACTGATGCGCGTGGCACAGCACGAACTGGCGCAGGGCGTGCGCCAGGCCTGTGGGGGCATTGCCACGGCCAGCGCCGAGATCGCCCAGGGCAGCCAGGACCTGAGCGGGCGCGCCGAGATGGCCGCCACCAACATGCAAGGGGCCATCGGTGCCCTGACCCAGCTCAACGCGTCGGTCGATCAGTCGGCGCTGTCGGCGCAGTCGGCCAACGCGCTCGCCGCCGAGGCGCAAACGGCGGCCACGCGTGGTGACCATGTGGTGGGTCAGGCCGTGGCGACCATGAACGAGATCGACGCCGCCTCGCGCCAGATCGCGGACATCACCGCCATCATCGATGGCATCGCGTTCCAGACCAACATCCTGGCGCTCAACGCCGCCGTGGAAGCCGCCCGCGCCGGCGAACAGGGGCGGGGTTTTGCCGTGGTGGCGGCGGAAGTGCGCAGCCTGGCGCAGCGCAGCGCAACGGCCGCGCGCGAGATCAGAGGCCTGATCGAGGCGACGCTGGAAAAGGTGGCCTCGGGCAGCGAGCACGTCAAGCGGGCCGGTGGCGCCACCCATGAAATCATGACCTCGGTGCAACGGGTTTCCTCCACGATTGCCGCGATCACCGGCGAAACGGCGCAGCAGCGCCAAGGCATTGGTCAGGCCAGCGCCTCGGTCAGCGAGCTGGACCAGGGCGCACAGCAAAACGCGGCACTGGCCGAGCAGTCGGCCGCCGCGGCCCTGTCGTTGCAGGACCAGGCCCAGCGCCTGAAGACCCTGGTCGAACGCTTCAGACTGGAGCGTTCTCCGGCCTGACGACAGAGGCCCCTCGGTTGGGGCCGTCCCACCCTGAAGCCGAGAACCGCTCAGGGCTACTCAAGATGCGGGGCGTACAGCGGAAAATGAATGGGTAGAGTGGTGGTTTCATACCCCATGACCGCAGGAGGCCCACCATGTACACAGCAGCCGCCACGCGCTACGACAGCATGCCCTACCGCCTGTGCGGTCGCAGCGGTCTGCGCCTGCCCGCCATTTCGCTCGGTCTGTGGCACAACTTCGGTGACAGCTCGCACCTGGAAACCCAGCGCGCCATGCTGCGCGCCGCGTTTGACCTCGGCATCACCCACTTCGACCTCGCCAACAACTACGGCCCGCCCGCCGGCAGCGCCGAGACCAATTTCGGTGAACACCTGCGGCGCGACTTCCGGCCCTACCGCGACGAACTGCTGATCTCCACCAAGGCCGGCTGGGACATGTGGCGCGGGCCGTACGGGCAGGGCGGCGGCTCGCGCAAGTACGTGCTCGCCAGCCTCGACCAGAGCCTGAAGCGCATGGGTCTGGACTACGTCGACATCTTTTATTCGCACCGTTACGACCCGGACACGCCGCTCGAAGAAACCATGGGCGCGCTGGCCACCGCCGTGCAACAGGGCAAGGCGCTCTACGTCGGCATTTCCAGCTACTCGGCCGGCAAGACCCGCGAGGCCGCGGCCATCCTGCGGCAGATGGGCGTGCCGCTGTTGATCCACCAGCCGTCCTACAGCCTGCTCAACCGCTGGATCGAGGGCGAACTGCTCGATACCCTGCGGGACGAGGGCATCGGCTGCATCGCCTTCAGCCCGCTGGCCCAGGGCCTGCTGACCAACAAATACCTGGGCGGCATCCCGGAGGACTCGCGCATCAACCAGCCCGGCGGCGGCTCCTTCAAGATGGAGCACCTCAGCGAGCAGAACCTGAACCACGTGCGGGCGCTCAACGAGATCGCCTTCAACCGGGGCCAGAGCCTGGCGCAGATGGCGGTGGCCTGGGTGCTGCGCCAGCCCGGCATGACCTCTGCCCTGATCGGCGCCAGCCGCCTGGAGCAGATCGTGGATCTGGCGGGCGCGCTGGACAACCTCGCCTTCAGCGCCGAAGAGCTGGCCGCGATCGACCAGCACGCGGTGGAAGGCGGCATCAACCTCTGGAAGAAGCCGTCGACCGACCAGCGGCCTTGAAGCTTGCTGAACCTTGCTGTCACGGCTCGCCGATCAAGGTGCCCCAAGGTTCGTCGGTTTCGCCAATGAGGCGGGCCACCACCTTGGCCGCTGGCGTGAGGTGGCCTTGCTTGGGCAGGGCCAGGGTCACGTAGCGCCGCAGATCGGGGCTGACGATGCGGGCGGCCTGCAAGCCGCCCGCGCGCATTTCCTCCGCCACCGAAAACGGCCCCAGCACCGAGTACAGCCCTGGTGAATGGGCCACCAGCTCTTTCTGCACGCGCAACGAGTCGGCCTCCACCACCGCCTGCAGTGCAAAGCCCTTGCTGCGCGCGGTTTCGTCCAGCACGGCGCGCCAGTGTGAGGGTCGGCGCGGCAGCACCAGACGCAGGCCTTCCAACTGCATGAAGTCGACCGTGCCATCGCGCGTGAGCCGGTCGCCCGGTATCGACACCAGGTAGGTGCCGGCGGTGGCCAGCAGCTTTTCGTCCGCTCCGGTGGGTTTGCGGAAGCGGAACAGCACGGCCATGTCCACACTGCCGGTGTCCAGCAGCGTGTCGAGCTCGCCGCCCTGGCCTTCGCGAATATTCAGGCGGATCAGCGGGTACTCGGCCTGCAGGCGCAGGTAGAGCCGGGTGATCAGCGGGTGCGCGGCCGAGGGCAGGATGGCCAGCCGCACCTCGCCCATGGGCAGGCCGGCGTCGGCGCGGATGTCGGCCAAGAGCTGGTCGGTGTCGCGCACCCATCCGCGCACCCGGGTCTGCACCCGCTGACCGAGTTCGGTCAGAGCCACCCCGCGCCCGGTTCGGCGGAACAGCGGGCCGCCACAAGCCGCTTCCAGATCGCTGATCTGGCGGCTGATGTGCGATTGCACCGTGTGGCGCTGGGCCGCTGCCTTGGTGAAGCTGCCGAGCTCGGCCACTTCCAGAAACAGACGGAAGCTGTTGGGGTTGGTGGGTTGGCGTGGCGTCATTGATATGCCTTTTGAGAGATGTCTGAAATCTCCGTTTCCATTCTATTCAGATGGCTCATTGATTCCTAGACTCTGGCCCATCCCTTCCACATCCGTCATTTGAAGAATCAGGAGACACACCGCCATGAAGATCGCCAGTTTTGAAGCAGAAGGTCGCGCCACGTACGGTGTCGTCGACGCCGCCGGGTTGTACCACCCGGTATCCGCAACCTTTCAGCAACGTTTTGCCGACCTGAAGTCGGTCATCGCCGCGGGCGAACTGGCCAACCTTCCGGCCGCTACTGACGCAGGCCTGCGCGCCGACCAGGTGCGTCTGTTGCCCGTGATCCCCAATCCAGGCAAGCTGATCTGCGTCGGCCTGAACTACAAAAGCCACGTGGCCGAAACCAAGCGCGCCGACAGCGACTACCCCTCGCTGTTCCTGCGCTTCAACGACAGCCTGGCCGCGCACGAAGACGTGGTGCTGCGTCCCGCGTTCTCGGAGCGCTTCGACTGGGAGGGCGAGCTCGCTTTCGTCATCGGCAAAGGCGGCCGCCACATTGCCAAAGAAAACGCCTTTGAGCACATTGCCGGCTACGCCTGCTTCAACGACGTGAGCGTGCGCGACTGGCAGAAGCACACCCACCAGTTCACCCCCGGCAAGAACTTCCCCGGCACCGCGCCCTTCGGCCCGGTGCTGGTGACCCGCGACGAGGTGCCCGACGTGACCGCGCTCACGCTGGAGACGCGCGTCAACGGTCAGGTGATGCAGCACGCCAGCCTGGGCGACCTGATCTTCGACATCCCGACCATCGTGGCCTATGTGTCGCGCTTCACACCGCTCGCGCCCGGCGACGTGATCGCCACCGGCACCCCGGGTGGCGTGGGCGACCGCCGCGAACCGCCGCTGTACATGAAGGAAGGCGATGTGGCCGAGGTCGAGATCACTGGTCTGGGCGTGCTGCGCAACCGCATCGGCACCGACCATTCCGCAGCCTGAACCCGAGACAACCCCCCATGAGCACCCAACCCCAACTGCGCGTCGCCGTCGACATCGGCGGCACCTTCACCGACATGGCGGCTTTTGACGAAGCCACCGGCAAGCTGCTGTTCGGCAAGGCCCTGTCCACGCACGGCCAGCTGGTCAACGGCATCCAGGCCACGCTGGACAGTGCGAAGATCGACCTGAAGGACGGCAACCTGTTCCTGCACGGCTCGACCATCGCCATCAACACCCTGCTGGAGCGCAACGGCGCCAACACCGCGCTGCTGATCACCGAAGGCTTTCGCGACATCTACGAGATCGGCCGCGTCAATCGGCCCGACGCCTACAACCTCTTCTTCAACAAGCACCAGCCGCTGGTGAAACGCTCGCTGCGCTTCGAGGTGGCCGAGCGCCTGCGCGCCGACGGCAGCATCCACAAGCCGCTGGACGAGGGTGCCGTGCGCGCACTCGCCAAGGAACTGCGTGGCCAGGGTATCGAGGCGGTGGCCGTGCTGCTGCTGCACTCGTACCGCAACCCGGCGCACGAACAGCGCGTCAAGCAGATCCTGCAGGAAGAGCTGCCCGGCGCCTTCGTCTGCGCCTCGCACGAGTTGAGCCAGGAATACCGCGAATTCGAACGCGTCTCCACCGCCGTGGCCAACGCCTATGTGGGCCCGCGCGTCTCGGCCTACTTGGGCGAGCTGGAGCGGCACCTGAGCGCGAAGGGATTTGAAGGCGACTTCTACGTCGTGCAGTCCACCGGCGGCCTGTTCCCCAGCGCCCACGCCCGGCGCGACTGCGTGCGCATGCTCGAATCCGGCCCCGCGGCGGGGGTGATCGGCGCGCAGGCCATCTGCGCCCAGCTCGGCATGGGCGACGCCATCGCCTTCGACATGGGCGGCACCACGGCCAAGGCCGGTGTGATCAGCGAAGGCCGGCCATTGACGACGGGCTCGGCCCTGATCGGTGGTTACGAACGCGCGCTGCCGATCCAGATCCCGATGATGGACATCCACGAGGTGGGCACCGGTGGTGGCTCCATTGCCCGCATCGAAACCGGCAACGCGCTGCGCGTGGGCCCGCAGAGCGCGGGCTCCATTCCCGGTCCGGTGGCCTATGGCCGCGGCGGCACCGAACCCACCGTGACCGACGCCAACCTGCTGCTCGGCCGCCTGGACGCGGAGCACTTTCTCGGCGGCGAGCTCAAGCTTGATCTGGCCGGTTGCCAGCGCCAGATGCAGGAGCGCATCGCCGGCCCGCTGGAGCTGGACCCGACCGCCGCGGCCGACGGCATCCTGCGCATCGCGGTGACGCAGATGTCGCACGCGGTGAAGGCGGTGACCACCGAGCGCGGCCTGGACGCTGGCAGCTTCACCATGGTGGTGTACGGCGGCGCCGGCCCGCTGCACGCCTCAGCCATTGCCCGCGAACTCGGTATCCGCAAGGTGCTGATCCCGTACGCGCCGGGTTATTTCTCGGCCTACGGCATGCTGTTCTCCGACCGCCGCTACGACTACGTGCGCTCGGTGTTCCGCAAGCTCGACGATGTGTCGTTTGACGAGATCGAAGCGCTCTACCAATCGATGGAAGACGAAGGCCGTGCGGCGCTGACGCAATCGGGCACCAAAGCCGAGGACGTGGTGATCGAACGCGCCGCCGACATGCGCTACGTGGGCCAGGAACACGCGGTCACGGTGGACCTGCCCGGCGCCTTCTTCGTCGACAAGGACCGCTCGGCCATCAAGCGCCAGTTCGACGACCTGCACAAGGTGCGCTACGGCACCTCGGCGCCCAAGGAGCCGGCCGACCTGGTGAGCCTGCGCGTGACGGTGCTGGGCACCATGAAGAAGCCGCCCAAGCACAGCGTGGACGTGGGCGTGGCCGCACCCGAGAAGGCGTCGCTGCGCGGCATCAAGCCGGTGTATTTCCGCCAGGGCGGCTGGGCCGAAACGCCGGTCTACAAGCGCGACCTGCTGCGCGCCGGCAACCAGATCGCGGGCCCGGCGCTGATCGAGGAACACGCCTCCACCACGGTGGTGCAGCCAGGCGACTCGCTGCTTGTGGACGAACTCGGCAACCTGCAAATCAACATCGGAGATGACCGGTCATGAACACACGAGACATCCAGAATCCGGCCGTCGATCCGGTCACCGTCGAGATCATCCGCAACGGCCTCTACGCCGTGACGGAGGAGATGAAGACCAACCTCACGCGCACCGCCTACAACCTCATCATTTACGAAGCACTCGACTTCACGGTCGGCCTGTTCACCAAGGAGGGCGACACGGTCTCCATCGGCCTGGGCCTGCCGATGTTCATCCGCGGCATGTCCGAAACCGTGAAGGCGAAGATCCGCCATTTCGGGGTCGACAACATCCTGCCCGGCGACATCCTGGTCACCAACGACGCCTACACCACCGGCAGCCACCTGAACCACTTCACGTTCACGATGCCGATCTTCTTTGAGGGCCGGCTTGAAGGTTTCACCTGCTGCATGGCGCACTGGCTGGACGTGGGCGGCACGCTGGGCAACGTGACCACCGACATCTTCAGCGAAGGCATCCAGATCCCGATCCTGAAGTACCAGCGCGAAGGCGTGGTGAACCAGGACCTGATCGACATCATCGCCATGAACGTGCGCCTGGCCGAGCGCGCGCTGGGTGACCTGCGCGCACAGATCACCGCCATCACCACCGGCGAGCGCCGCTACGTGGAGCTGCTGCAGCGCTACGGTGCCGACGCGGTGAACGCGTCGATCCGCCAGATTATGGATTCCAGCGAGGCCGTGGCGCGCAAGAACACGCTGTCGATTCCAGATGGCGTGTACGAGGCCGAGTCCTACATGGACGACGACGGGCTGGAGATCGGCAAGCGCATCCCGATCCGCGTGAAGGTGACGGTGACCGGCGACGAGATGACGGTCGATCTGTCGGACGTGAGCAAGCAGGTGCGCGGTTTCTACAACTCCGGCTTCACCACCGGCATCGCCTGCGCGCAGGTGGCCTACAAGTGCCTCACCACACCGACCGATTACCCGGTCAACGACGGTTCGTTCCGCCCGCTCAAGGTCATCATGCCCATGGGCACGGTGATCAGCGCCGAGCGCCCGTACCCGATGCGGGTGTGGATGACTTTCCCGATGACGGTGATCGACACCATCTTCAAGGCGCTGGCGCCAGCCATCCCGCACCGCTCCATCGCCGGTCACCACGCCGACCTGGTGTTCCCCAACATCCACGGCATCAGCCCGGAAGACGGTCGTTTGTTCATCGTCGGCATCGGCCCGCTGGGCGGCGGCTGGGGCGCCAAGAGCACCGAAGACGGCGTGTCCGTCACGGTCTGCATCAACGACGGCGACACCCACAACAGCCCGACCGAGCAGCTCGAAGCCAAGTACCCGGTGCTGGTCGAGAAGTATCAAATCCGCAAGGACAGCGCCGGTGCCGGCCGCTACCGCGGCGGCCTCGGGGCCGAGATGGTGGTGCAGGCGCTCAGCCCGTTCACGGTGACCACCCGCATCGACCGCGTGCATTGCAAGCCCTGGGGCCTGGAAGGCGGCGGCGACGCCATGGGCAACGGCCTCGCGGTGCGCCACAAGGGCGAGTGGAAGACCGACCACCTGAACGCCAAGATCTTCAACGTGCGGCTGGAGCGCGGCGACGCCTACAAGATGCTCTCGGGCGGCGGTGGCGGCTTCGGCAGCCCGCTGGACCGCGAACTGGAGCTGGTGGCCGAGGATGTGCGCGAAGGCTATGTGAGCGCCCAGGTGGCGCGCGAGGTCTACAAGGTGGCGCTGGATGGACATGGCCAGGTGGACCATGCCGCGACGCAGGCCCTGCGCAGCGGCCATGCCCCGGCCGCGGCAGAAGACCTGGCCTGGGACGGCCAGTGAGCACCGCCGTGGCCGACCCGCGCGCCGAACGCCTCGCCCACCTGTGGAGCCGGCTCTCGGCCCAGCACGTGACGCTGGGCGCCGGCTGTGGCTGCATGGTGGGCGGGGTCAGCGTCTCGCTGGAAGACTTTGAACTCGACATCGCCGACTACCTGTGGGCCGAGGGCGAGCGCCTGGGCGAGACCGTGGTGGTGGCCTTCCTGCTGCAGCCGGGCCCAATCGACCAGCAGCAGAAGCCGGTGGCGACCCTGCTGGCCCGGCTGGAAGAGGGCGAGGCCGACGAGGTCGTAGCCGACTGGCTGCTCAGTCGCCTGGCCCGCACGCTTGACTCGTTCGCCAAGCTGCACGGCCCTTCGTCGGTTTGACTTGGAAGCCCCCTACCATGGCCTTCATCCTGCCCACTCTGAACGACGACACCGCCGGCCCGGCCGTGCGCGTGCCCATCACCGTGCTCACCGGTTTTCTAGGCAGCGGCAAGACCACGCTGCTCAACCGCCTGCTGCGCGAGCCGAATATGCACGGCACGGCGGTGGTCATCAACGAGTTCGGCTCGGTGGGGCTGGACCACGACCTGGTGGACCACACGCAGGAAAACATGGTGCTGCTCGCCAACGGATGCATCTGCTGCACCGTGCGCGGCGATCTGGTTGAGGCCTTCGAGCGCCTGGCGCAGAGCACCGAGGCGCAGCGCGGCGAGCTGCGCCATGTGGTGGTGGAGACCACCGGCCTGGCCGACCCGGCGCCCATCCTGCACACCCTCATGGGCGACCCGCGTCTGGCGCGCCACTGGCGGCTGGCCGGCGTGGCCTGCACGGTGGACGCCTTCAACGCCATGGCCACGCTGGACCAGCACCCCGAGGCCGTGAAGCAGGCCGCGGTGGCCGACCGCCTGCTGTTGACCAAGACCGATCTGGTGCCGCCCGGGCAGCTCGCGCCGCTGTGCGAGCGGCTGCGCGCCATCAACCCGCTGGCGGCCCTGAGCACCGAACCGGATGGCGCCCTGCAGGCGCTGCTCGGCCTGCTGGACCGGCCCAGCGCTGCGCTGGTGCCAGTGCCGCTGCCGACCGACCCCGGCGCCACGCGCTCGTTCTTCTTCCCGGTGAGCGCGCCGGGCCAGCACGACCCGAACCGGCACGACGACCACATCCGCTCGCACGTGATCCTGCGCGAAGAGCCGCTCTCGCGCGAAGGCTTCATGGCCTGGCTGGACATGATCGCCGCCATGCGCGGCGATGACCTGCTGCGTGTCAAAGGCATCGTGCAGCTCGCCGACGACCCGGAGCACCCGATGGTGATCCACGGCGTGCAGCACCTTTTCCACCCGCCCGAGACCCTGCCGCGCTGGCCCAGTGGCGACCGGCGTACCCGCATCGTGTTCATCACCCGCGACATCGATGCCGAGGACATCGAGGCGACCTTGCGCATTTTTGAAAGACGCCGCACCCGCGGGCCCCGTCCTGCCCAACCTGTTTGAATGTCAGAAGGAGACAAAACCATGACGATGATGAAGCAACTGATCGCCAGCGCCGTGCTCGGCCTGTGCAGCCTCTCGCCCGTGCTGGCGCAAGGCAAATTCCCCGACGGCACGGTCCGGCTGGTGGTGCCATTCGCCGCCGGCGGCGGGGTGGACCAGGCCGCGCGCCTGCTCGGTCGCCAGCTGCAGACCGACCTGGGCGTGACGGTGATTGTGGAAAACAAGGCCGGCGCCAGCGGCACCATCGGCGGCAAGGCCGTGCAGATGGCCGCCCCCGATGGCATGACCCTGCTGTTCTCGGCCGCCACCCACGTGCTGGCCCAGCAGGTGCTGGCCAACCCGCCCTACAACCCGCAGACCGACTTTGCACCGGTGGCGCGTGTGGGCGAAGCACCCCTGCTGCTGGTGATACCGCCCAATGCACCGCAGAAGACGCTGAAGGACGTGTTGGAAGCGGCCCGCGCGCAGCCCGACAAGTGGACCGCGGCCCTGCCAGCGCTGGGCGCACCCAGCCATCTGGCCACGTTGTTGCTGGCCAAGCAGGGCAACCTCAAGCTCACCATGACGCCGTACCGTGGCACCGCGCCCGCGCTTGCCGACGTGGCCGGCGGGCATGTGCAGCTGCTCATGGATTCCATCATTTCACTGCAGGGCATGGCCAAGAGCGGCAAGGTCAAGCCCATCGTCACCACCTCCGCCAAGCGCAGCGGCGTGGCGCCCGACGTGCCGACCGCGGTGGAAAGTGGTTACCCGGGTCTGGTCTACAACTCCTGGTACGGGGTGTGGGCCCCCAAGGGCACGCCCGCTGACCGGGTGCAGCTTCTGAACAAAGCCATCAACAAGGCGGTCGCCGGACTGGCCCGAACCGGATCGTTCACGGCGCTGGGCATCCTGCCGGTGCTGGAGACCACCGACCAGTTCCGCCAGTTCGTTGCGGCCGATGTGGGCCGCAGCGCCGAACTGCTCAAGGAAGCGGGCTTCAAGCCGGAATGAACGGCTGTCCCCCAAGTAAAAAGTAAAAAGGGCCGCTGGATGCGGCCCTTTTCATGGGTGTGCGGCGATCAGCTCAGCACCACGCTGGACAAGCGCCGGCGGTAGGTGGCCACGGTCGGGTCTTCCGGCGGCACCTGGCCTTCGGCCACCTTGGGCTTGGGCGGTTCGATGATGTCGAGGATGGCGATGAAGGTCTTGCGCGCCAGCTCTTCGCTCCAGGCCTTGTCGCGCATCAGGATCTCCAGCAGCTCGTCCATGGCCGGCACGAACTGGTTGTGCGCCATCAGCAACTGGGCGAGGGCGAAGCGGCTGTCGAAGTCGCGCTTGTTGGTGGCGATCTTGGCCTGCAGCTCGGCGGCGCGGGCTTCGGGGTCGGCCACACCGTCCTGCGCATCGCGCGCCTTCATCCAGCGGTTGAGCGAGTCGAGCCGGCGCACGGCCACGGACTTGGCGATCACCGGGGCGAAGGCCACCTTGGCTTCGTCGTCGCGTTCCAGCTCCAGCAGCAGCTTCACGAGGTCGAAACGCGCGTCGTCGTTGTTGGGGTCGGTCTGCACCGCCTGCTGCAGTTTGGCCAGAGCGCCTTCCACGTCGCCGTCGGCCAGGGCGTCCAGCGCCGCGGCTTCTTCGGCGGCAGCTTCCACTTCTTCGGCCGCGGGCAGGTGCTTGTCGAGGAACTCCTTGATCTGGCCTTCGGGCAAGGCGCCCATGAAGCCGTCGACCGGCTGGCCGTTCATGAGCAGCACGCAGGTGGGGATGCTGCGGATGCCGAAAGCCTGGGCCAGCTGCTGTTCCTCGTCGGAGTCGATCTTCACCAGCTTGAAGCGCCCGGCGTAGTCGGTCTCGATTTTTTCCAGCAGCGGGCCGATGACCTTGCAGGGGCCGCACCAGGGTGCCCAGAAATCGACCAGCACGGGCGTTTGCATCGAAGCTTCGATGACTTCGGTTTCAAAGTTGGCGACGGTGACGTTGATCATGGGGAAGGCTCTGGAAATGGGCGCACATCGCCGACGGCGGGGCGCGAAACGTAAAATCGACACTTTACCGGAGCGGGGCCGATTTCCCGAACCGGTCCCCCACGCCGGCCCTCCGGGCGCCCGGCAGAAAGCCCCTCCATGAGTTCCATCCAGGTGGGCGTGGTCATGGGTTCCAGCAGCGACTGGGACACCATGCAGCACGCCGTGCAGATCCTCAAAGACTTCGGCATCCCGCACGAGGCGCGCGTGGTCTCGGCGCACCGCATGCCCGACGACATGTTTGCCTACGCCGAGGCTGCCGTCGGCCGCGGCCTCAAGGCCATCATCGCCGGCGCCGGTGGCGCGGCGCACCTGCCCGGCATGATCGCGGCCAAGACCGTGGTGCCGGTGCTGGGTGTGCCAGTGATGTCGAAAGCACTGTCGGGTGTCGATTCGCTGCACTCCATCGTTCAGATGCCCAAGGGCGTGCCGGTGGCGACGTTCGCGATCGGTGCCGCCGGTGCGGCCAACGCGGCGCTGTTTGCTGTGGCCCTGCTGGCCAACGAAGATCCGACCCTGCGCGAAAAGCTGGAAGCCTTCCGCGCGGCGCAGACGGAAGCCGCCCGCAACATGACACTGCCGACAACATGAGCCGCAAACCCCTCTTGCCCGGCGCCTTGTCCGACCGTGGCCAGCAGATGACCCTGGGCGTCATGGGCGGTGGCCAGCTCGGCCGCATGTTCGTGCAGGCCGCTCAGGCCATGGGCTACTTCACGGCGGTGCTGGACCCGGACCCGGCCAGCCCGGCCGGGCAGATCAGCCACTACCACATCGAAACGCCGTACGACGACGAGCAGGGCCTGGCGCAGCTGATGCAGCGCTGCGACGCCATCACGACCGAGTTCGAAAACGTGCCCGCCCCCGCGCTGCTCACGCTGGGCGCACACCGGCCGGTCGCGCCGTCTTCGGCCTGCGTGGCCGTGGCGCAGGACCGCATCCAGGAGAAGGCGCACTTCGTGGCCTGCGGTCCGATCAGCGGCGTCTACCCCGCGCCCTACGCCGCCATCGAGTCGAGCGAGCTGCTGGCGGCGGTGCCGGCCGATCTGCTGCCCGGCATCGTGAAAACCGCGCGGCTGGGGTACGACGGCAAGGGCCAGATCCGCGTCAAGACCCGCGAAGAACTTGCCGCCGCCTGGGACCAGCTGGGCCGCGTGCCCTGCGTGCTGGAAAAGCTGATGCCGCTGCAGAGCGAGTGTTCGGTGCTGGTGGCGCGCGGCGCCGACGGCAGCGTGGTCAGCTTCCCGGTGCAGGCGAACACGCACCACGACGGCATCCTCGCCATCACCGAGGTGTTTGAGGGCGCCGTGCCCGCCGATCTGGCGGCGCGCGCGCAGGCCAGCACGGTGGCGATCGCGAACCACCTGAACTATGTCGGCGTGCTCTGTGTCGAGTACTTCGTGGTGGACAACGGCGCGGGTGGTTCCGACCTGATCGTCAACGAAATGGCGCCGCGCCCGCACAACAGCGGCCACTACACGCAGAACGCCTGCGACATCTCGCAGTTCGAGGCGCAGGTACGCGCACTCGCCGGCCTGCCGCTGCCCACCCCGCGCCAGCACAGCCCGGCCATCATGGTCAACCTGCTGGGCGACCTCTGGTTCAACGCCAATGGTGTGCGCCCTCAGGCCAGCGAACGGCCGGTGTCGCCGCCCTGGGCGCAGGTGCTGGCGCTGCCCGGCACCCACCTGCACCTGTACGGCAAGCTCAGCGCGCGCCCGGGTCGCAAGATGGGCCACCTGAACATCACCGGCAGCTCGGTGGCGCAGGTGCGCGAGACGGCCGCGAAGGTGCTGGCTTTGCTCGGCCTGCCCGCGCTGGCCTGATCCACCGATGCCGCTCTGCCTGAACGCCAGCGACCCGGCGGCCGTCGAAGCCGCCGCCCAGCGCCTGGCCGCGGGTTCGCTGGTCGGCATGCCGACCGAAACCGTCTATGGCCTGGCGGCCGACGCGGGCAACGCCAGCGCGGTGCAGCGCATCTTCGAAGCCAAGGGCCGGCCGAGCGACCACCCGCTGATCGTGCACATTCCGCCCGCCGAACAGGGCGACTGGCGCGCCGCAGCGGCGCCGTTCGCGCGCGAAGTGCCGGTGTTTGCCGCCGCGCTGATGCAGGCTTTCTGGCCCGGTCCGCTGACGCTGATCCTGCCGCGCCGGCCCGAGGTGGCGGCGGTGGCCGCGGGCGGGCAGGATTCGGTGGGCCTGCGCTGCCCCTCGCACCCGGTGGCGCAGGCGCTGCTGCTCGCGGCGCGCGCGCACGGTGTGCACGGCGTGGCCGCGCCCAGTGCCAACCGTTTCGGCCGCGTCAGCCCCACCACCGCCGCGCACGTGGCCGAAGAGTTCGCCGAACTGCCGGACGAGGCGCTGCTGATCCTGGACGGCGGTGCCTGCCCGGTGGGCATCGAGTCCACCATCGTGGACTGCTCGCGCGGCGCCCCGGTGCTGTTGCGCCCCGGCGTGATCACGCCAGCGCAGATCGAAGCCGTGTGTGGACAGCCGCTGCGCGCGCGCGACGAGGCCGCGCCGCGCGCCTCCGGCACGCTGGAATCGCATTACGCGCCGCGTGCCAAGGTGCGGCTGATGGCGGCGGCGCAGCTGAAGGCGGCTCTCGACGTGCTGGGCCCGGACGCGAAACACATCGCGGTCTATGCCCGTTCGCCCTTGAAAACCGCGCGTGGCGTGGCCCTGCGCCGCATGCCCGACGACGCAGCCCAGGCCGCGCAGGCGCTCTTTGCCGTGTTGCGCGAACTCGATGCCACGGGCGTCAATCTCATCTGGGTGGAAACGCCGCCCGAAGGCGCCGACTGGGATGGTGTGCGCGACCGCCTGCAACGCGCGTCGGCCTGAACGAAACACCCCCTGCGCCGCTTCACGTCACCCCCCCTCAAGGGGGGCGGCACCAGCCGTCCGGCAAAGCCGGCCCGGCGGTGCCCTGGGCTGGACCGTTGCATGCGTCGAGGTGGCATTCAGGAGCGCCCGAAGCGCAGCTTCATGCCCAGGATGGCCAGTGCCAGCAGCAGCGTGATGGCGTTGGCCACGACCACTGGCCAGGCGCCCAGCATCAGGCCGTAGGCCAGCCACATCGCAATGCCCAGCGTGAAGCTGCTGTACATGCCCAGAGAAATGCCACTCACGTCCCGCGTCTGGAACGTGTGCCAGACCTGGGGCACAAAACTGAAAGTGGTCAAGAAAGCGGCGAAGTAGCCGATAAGGTCGTCAGGGCGCATAGCCACGCATGATAGGAGTGGCGGTGGCTTGTTGCTCGCCACCTCATTGATACACACGATATTTCAACGCCAGCCGAGTACCGCCGTGAAATCTTCTCTCTTGACCCAACGAAGCTCCGCTGACGACAGCCTGGCCATCAACAGCGAGACCCTGCACCAGTACTACTGCACGGTGCAGTCGGAGGTGCATCCCGAGACGCTGGTGGATGAGGCCATGAACCGCCGTCAGGCGAATGCCCTGATGGCGCGTCGCAAGCGCAGCCGCCTGTCGGGCTGGGCCGTATTCGCGGTGCTGGCCCTGGCGATGGGCGGTTTGGTCTGGCTGCTGGGATAAGAAATACTTCAAGCGCCTCCCAGGCGCTCAGTCCGGCTGCGCAGCGGTCCATTCCACCAGCGCTTCCAGCGCCGGCCGCGCGGCGCTGGCGTTCGGGTGGTTGATGAACCCCACGACCGCGTAGCGTGTGCCGTTCACCGCATTCACATAACCGGCCACGCCGGTCACGTCGCGCAGCGTGCCGGTCTTGAGCCAGGCATTGCCCCGTGCGGCGCTGCGCGGCGAGCGCGCCATGCGCGCGGCCGTGCCGCTGACGCCCGCCACCGACAGCGACTGCACGAACTGCGCGCCCTTGGGATGGGCTGCCGCGTGGCGCAGCAGGCCGGCCAGCGCGTCGGCGGTGATGCGTTCGTCGCGCGAGAGCCCCGAGCCGTTGTCCATGACCGGGGGTGCATGGCGGATGCCGAAGGTGGTTGTCCACCAACGGGCCACCACGTCGCGTGAGCGTTCGAACCGCCCCGCACGCAGCGGCGTGAAGTGTTCACGCGGCACGGTGCGCGCCTCCTGCCGCACCGGGTTGAGCCGGCCCAGCGTGAGGAACACCTGCTGCGCCATCACGTTGTTGCTCCACTGGTTGACGTCGGTGATGATGTCCGAGAGCGGCAGCGAATGGGCTTCGTGCAACAGGGTGGCGCCGGGCGGGGTGAGCCCGTTGCGCACCTGCCCGGTGATCGCGCCGCCGCTGGCGCGCCACAGGCCTTCGAGGGCACGCGCGGCGTAGCTGGCCGGGTCCTGGTAGGCCACGGGCCAGACGCGTTCGCCGCAAGCCAGCGGGTACTGGCCCTCGAAACGGATGGCATTGGCGTCGTCAAACCGCGCCTGCAAGGCGCCACGCCAGTCGCCGCACCCTTTGCGCGAGAGCGGCACGGTGGTGTCGATGATCAGCCCCGCCATGGGTGGCTCGCTCAACACATGGGCGACGCCGAGGGCGCTGTCGGGCTGGAACTTCAGGACCACCGACTTGAAGTTCACCAGCAGCGCGTCGGGGCTGGCGTTGTAGGGCCGCAGCGCCTCGCCGTCGAAGGCGCCGGGGTCGCGCGCGGGCACTTCGAAGGCGCTGTGGTCCAGCACCAGATCGCCCAGCACCACCTGCACGCCCCGGTCCTGCAGGGCGAAGAAAGCGGTCTGAATGCGCTCCAGCACCAGTTTGGGGTCGCCACCGCCCTGGATGTACAGGTTGCCGCGCAGGGCCCCTTTGTCCACCACACCGTCGGTGTAGAAGCGCGTGCGCCAGGTGAAGTCGGGCCCCAGCAGGTCGATCGCGGCGTAGGTGGTCACCAGCTTCATGACCGAGGCCGGGTTGATGGGCTGCCCGGCGCGGTGGCGCAGGCGCTCGCCGCGGTCGCCGGAGACCGGCACCACCAGAGCCGACACGGCGCTGGCGGGTACCGCGGCACGCCGCAGCGCGGCCTGCACCGTGGGGGGCAGGGCGTCATCGGCCAGCGCCGCGAGCGGGAGCGCCAGGGCGCCGAGCAGGCCCGCACCCAGCGCTCGCCACCAGGCGGCCCCGGCGGTGGGGCGCGGGCGCAGGGGGCGTTCGGTCGGCGTGGTGGTCAACATGGCAGGGATTATGGAACCCGGGGGGCGCATCAACGGCCCCGCCCGGCGGCCGCATCGCGCAAATGCGCCATTGCGCACGCCCTGGTGGATGCCCCGACGAACGCGGCCACGGATGCCGCTCGCCGATAATGGCCGGATGCCTTCTGCCGCTTCCCCTGCCTCTCCCCCGCTGCGCCTGCTGGCCATCGAAACCAGCACCGACACCCTCTCGGTGGCGGTGGGCGGTGGCGCGCAGGGCGATGCGCCTTGGCAGCACACGGGTCCGGGCGCCGCGCAGGCCTCGGCGACGCTGTTGCCGGTGGTGCAGTCGCTGCTGGCACAGGCCGGGTGGGCGCTGCGGGAACTGGACGCGCTGGTGTTTGCGCGCGGGCCGGGGTCGTTCACCGGCTTGCGCACCGCGTGCGCCGTCGCCCAGGGGCTCGCCTACGGCGCCCAGGGGGCGGGGTGCGAAGGCGGTGTGCCGGTCCTGCCGGTCGATACCTTGCTGGCGCTGGCCGAAGAAGCGCGCCACCAGCGGGCGTTGGCGGGTCTGGAGCCGCCCCGCGTGATCGCGGCCCTGCTCGATGCGCGCATGGACGAGATGTACGTGGCGCTCTACGCTTGTGGCCCGTTGGGGCTGGATCCGGTACCGCTGCAGCCGCCGCGCCTGTGTGCGCCGGCCGATCTGGGGGAATGGCTGCAGCAAGGCTTGCCGCAGGCGCTGACGCCGGGCGACTGCCTGCTGGCCGGCAACGTGTTTCCCAGCTACGGCGCGCAGTTCAGCGACCTGGCCGGCGAGCGCCAGACCGCCCTGCCCACGGCTGCGGCCCTGCTGCGGCTGGCGCCTGCCTTGCTGGCTGCGGGGCAGGCGGTGGCGGCGCACGAGGCGCTGCCGCTCTACGTGCGCGACAAGGTGGCGCAGACCACGGCCGAGCGCGAACGCCTGCGGCGGGAGCAGCTGGTGCGCCTGTCCGCGTCCGTGTCGGCGGTGACGCCGCTGGACGCCTGAGAGGCCAACCCATGGCGAACACGAACCGGTCTGTCGAGGCTTCTTCCGTCAGCGCGCCGAAGGTGCCGGTGTGGTCTGCGGGCGACTGGCCGCAGGCCGGTGCCAGCGCGCGTCCCGCACCGGCGGCGGAGCGGCGCATCGCCTTCGAGCCGGTGTCCGTGGCCGACCTGGACGCGGTGTGTGAGGTGGAAAAAGCCGCCTACACCCACCCCTGGACACACAAACACTTTGCCGATTCGCTGGCCTCGGGTTATCCGGCGGTGATGCTGCTCGGCGAAGCCCTGCCGGGCGAGGCGGTGCACCCCCGGCGGGCCGACGGCCGCGTGCTGCTCGGCTACCTGGTGGCGATGCCCGGCGTGGACGAGGTGCACCTGCTCAACATCACCGTGGCCCCGGCGCACCAGCGCCAGGGCTGGGCGCGCTTCATGCTCGACGCGCTGGCGCTGTGGTCGCGCAGCCAGGGGGCGCAGTGGCTGTGGCTCGAAGTGCGCGCCAGCAACGCACCGGCACGCGCCCTGTACGAAGGCTATGGTTTTCAGCAGGTGGGCATGCGCCGCGGCTATTACCCGGCCAGCCATTTCCAGCGCGAAGACGCGGTGGTCATGAGCCTGAGCCTGGTGGCGCTGGCGAGTGGCGGGGCAGCAGCATGAACGATTCCACAACACAGGACCCGCCCGACCGGCCCGACACCTCGTTCGTGCCGCAGCTGGATGCGCGCCAGCGCGCCATGCTGGCCGAGATGGGGGGTGGCTCTTTTTTAAATCTAGAAGTGTATAAGAAAAAGAAGCGGGTGTTCTTTTTTATCGTCTCCGTCAAGAATGGAAGAGAGGCGGGGAGGGGAAGAGGGGAGGTGTCGGGGGGGGGGGGGGTGTAAAA
>NZ_VYGV01000009.1:0-16905 GCF_013387465.1 Hydrogenophaga aromaticivorans
CCGCCGCCGATGCCCAGCAGGCCGGCGGCGAAGCCCCCCGCGATGCCGAGAGCGAGGTAGGCGGGCAGCCAGGTCAGCAGTTCGGCGCTCAGCATGGGACACCGCCTTGCGTGGCGCGGACCGGCCCGTTGCCGCCCCAGCCCGACTGCGCCCGGCGGGTGTGGACGCCATGGACTGGCCGGCGCTGCAAGCCGCCGTCGCGGGCTGCGAAGCCTGCGGCCTGTGCCGCAGCCGCCAGAACACCGTGTTCGGGGTCGGCGACCGCCAGGCCGACTGGATGGTGATCGGCGAAGCCCCTGGCGAAAACGAGGACCTGCAGGGCGAACCCTTCGTGGGCGTGGCCGGCCAGCTGCTCGACAACATGCTGCGCGCCATCGGCCGCAGCCGCTCCGGCAGTGGTGCGCAGGCCACCTACATCGCCAACGTGCTCAAGTGCCGCCCGCCGGCCAACCGCAACCCGCTGCCCGAAGAGGTGGCGCAGTGCGAGCCCTACCTGGCGCGCCAGGTGGCGCTGGTGCAGCCGAAGATCATCCTCGCCATGGGGCGCTTCGCGGTGCAGTCGCTGCTGCAGACCAGCGAACCCATCGGCAAGCTGCGTGGGCAGGTGCACCGCTACCAGGGTGTACCGGTCATCGTGACCTACCACCCGGCCTACCTGCTGCGCACGCCCAGCGACAAGGCCAAGGCCTGGGCCGACCTGTGCCTGGCGCTGGAGACGGCCGCCGCATCATCCGATCGCTCCACAGCCCCCTGACGCTCCAAAGACCTTGGTATGGGGGCTTGGAGCCCATGACCGGTCCCTGTCAAATCTGACGCCGTTTGGCGCCGTTCGCCCGGCGCCCGAGGCAACACTGGCCCGCCCGCTTGAGGGTGTCATTCCGTGTTGCCACCATGAAAACCCCACCCCTGTCCGTAACGGCCCTGTCGGACCCTGCGCTGCAACGCCCGCCCGCTGAGGCTGAACCGTCGAACCCGGTCCTGCCGGCGGCTGCCCCAGCCACTTTCGGCATCGCCGAGGCCTTCATGCAGCACCTGCAACCGCAGATCGCCCGCAGCGAACTCCAGCGCCGGGAGATCTACCGCCTGCGACACCAGGTGTATTGCGAAGAGCTGCACTACGAGGCCCTGCATCCCCTGCGCGAAGAGCGCGATCCGTTTGATGCCCAGGCCGTTCACTGCGCGGTGCGCCACCGCCGCTCGGGCGTGCTGGCCGGCACGGTGCGGCTGGTGGGCAAACGCGGTGCCCACGACCGCCTGCCGCTGGAGACCCACTGTGCCCAGGCACTGACCCACCCCAGCCTGCTGCCGCACCACTTTGAACCGCACGAAGTCTGCGAAATCTCGCGCCTGGCGGTGCCCGCGGTGTTCCGCAAACAGTCCGCCGCCGCCGCCGAAGGGGCCATCGTGGCCGGTGGGTTCTCGGAGCAGGAACTGCGCAGCTTTCCAGCCATCGCCATCGGCCTGTACATGGCGGCGATCACCCTGTCGCACGAGACGCAACGCCACCATGTGTTCGTGATGATGGAACCCCGGCTGGCGCGAGGGCTGGCTTTTGTGGGCATCCGCTTCCAGGCCCTGGGCGAGGCCATCGAATACCACGGCAAGCGCGGCGCCTACTACATCGACACCCGGCAGCTGCCGTCGCAGCTGGCGCCCGCCTACCTGGATCTGTTGCAGGTCATCGCTGGCGAGCTTTTCCCCCGACCGCTGACGGCCACGCATCCCGCGGCGGCGTGGCCCTGACCGGTGAAACCGCCGATCTCAGCCGAGGGCCGGGCTCGCTGGTCGGGCCGGCCACAACACCGTCGCAATCGCCAGCATCACCAGCACCACCGCGGTCCAGTCCTGCCAGTGCAGCACTTCACCGAGCCACCAGGCGCCGCTGAACACGCCCAGCACCGGGATCAACATCACCGAGAGTGTGGAGGCGATGGGTGGCAGGTCGCGCGCCAGCATCAGCCAGACCACCTGGGCAAACGCGAAGACGCCGATGGCGTTGTAGACGATGGCGCCCCAAATGGGTGCCGAGGGCAGGGTCCAGACGCCGCGCTCGAAGACCACCGCCAGCAGTGTCATCCACAGCGTGGTGGCCACGGTCATCCAGAACGAGATCGCCAGCGTCGGGTGCGCGATGCGGGTGCGGCGCATCAGCTGTGTGCCCAGCGCCCAGGTGGCCGCGGCCACCAGCATCATGAACACGCCCAGCGGCCGGCCCGACAGGGTGCTGACTTCGTGCCAGAGCAGCAGCACCACGCCCAGCGCCGCAGCGGCCACGCCGAACCAGGCACGGCCCGCCAGCCGCTGGCCGAACCAGGCCGCACCGAGCAAGGCTGAAAACACCGGCATCGTGTAGCCGAGGATCGCCGCCCGGCCGCTGGAGAGCGACTGGATCGCCAGGATGGCCAGCGTGTGCCAGAAGAACATGTTGGTGACCGTGAGCACAGCGAGCTCGCGCCAGTGCACACGATCGATGCGAAACGGCACCTTGCGCCACACCAGGAACAAGCCCAGCACCGGCAGGCCCAGCCACATGCAGATGCTGCGGAAGCTGAGCGGCGGGAAGCCGGTCACACCGATCTTCATGATCGGCCAGTTGAGGCCCCAGACCAGGGTGAGCAGGACGAGCAGGATGAGTTGCTGGCGGGACAGGGCGTGCATCGGTCTGATCTTAGGCCCAGAGCGGTGGTGCCGTTCCGGGCCAGGTTTCGCCGCTGGGCCGCCCCAAGGCGAAACGCGCCCCTGGGGGCAGCGACCCGCGCAGCGGTGGAGCGTGGGGGGACCCAATTAAAATTGGGCCATGACCTTTCTCGACATGCTCGGCGCGGCAGAGCGCCAGAACCAGTCCCTGCTCTGCGTCGGCCTGGACCCGGATCCGGCGAAGTTTCCCGCCCACCTCCGGGGCGACGCCTCGCGCATCTACGACTTCTGCGCCGCGATCGTCGAGGCCACGGCCGACACCGTGATCGCCTTCAAGCCGCAGATCGCCTACTTCGCCGCCCACCGTGCCGAAGACCAGCTCGAACGCCTGATGGCCCACATGCGCGCGGTGGCGCCGCAGGTGCCGGTGATCCTGGACGCCAAGCGCGGCGACATCGGCAGCACCGCCGAGCAGTACGCCATCGAGGCCTTCGAGCGCTACGGCGCCGACGCCGTGACGCTCTCGCCCTTCATGGGCTTCGATTCGGTGCAGCCCTACCTGAAGTACGAAGGCAAGGGCGCGTTCCTGCTCTGCCGCACCTCCAACCCCGGCGGCGACGACCTGCAGAACCAGCGCCTGGCGACGGTGGACGGCCAGCCCTTGCTGTACGAACACGTGGCCCGGCTCGCGCAAGGGCCGTGGAACCTGAACGGCCAGCTCGGCCTGGTCGTGGGCGCCACCTACCCCGCAGAAATCGAGCGCGTGCGTGAACTCGCGCCCACGCTGCCGCTGCTGATCCCCGGTGTGGGTGCGCAGGGCGGTGACGCCGTGGCCACCGTCCGCGCCGGTTACCGCCGGCAGGGCGACGCGACCACCGGACCGGTCATCGTCAACAGTTCGCGTGCCATCCTCTACGCGTCCAGCGGGGACGACTTCGCCGCCGCCGCGCGCAGCGAGGCCCTGCGCACGCGCAACGTGCTGGAAGCCGCCCGGGGCTGAGAGCCCGTTTCACAGGTGACAGCCGGCAGGCTGCGGGGCCTCTACGATGGGGGTTTTGATCAAGAGGCCAACCATGCTGCTGCGGGCATCCTCCCAGTACACACCGTGGAACCGGCTTTGCCGGGCCACAGGTGGGGTCCGCCCTTCGGGGGGAAGGCGCGAAGCTGCGCAGGGGGGTGGCTGTGCTTGATCTGTACACCGCCGCCACGCCCAATGGGCACAAAGTGTCCATCGCGCTCGAAGAGCTGGGCCTGTCCTACACGCTGAAGGTGCTGGATCTGACGGCCGGGGAGCAGAAGACGCCCGCTTTCCTGGCCATCAACCCCAACGGCCGCATCCCGGCCATCGTCGACCACGAGGCCGACGATTTTGCGGTGTTCGAATCGGGCGCCTGCCTGATCTACCTGGCCGAAAAGACCGGCCGCCTCATGCCCGCGGACGCCAAGGGCCGCTCGCGCGTGCTGCAGTGGCTGATGTTCCAGATGGGCGGCATCGGGCCGATGATGGGCCAGGCCAATGTGTTCTTCCGCTACTTTCCCGAGAAGATCCCGGCCGTCATCGACCGTTATCAGGGCGAAAGCAAACGCCTGTTCCGCGTGCTCGACGGCCAGCTGAAGGACCACGAATTCCTGGCGGGCGATTACTCCATCGCCGACATCGCCAACTGGGCCTGGGTGCGCACGCACCGCTGGTCGGGTGTGGAGATGGACGACCTGCCGCACCTCAGGCGCTGGCGCGATGCGATCCGCGCGCGTCCCGCGGTGCAGCGCGGCATTGATCAGCCGCCATCGAAGGTGGACCTCACGCGCGACGGCGACGCTGGCGCGCAAAAGTTCGCCGAAGAGGCCCGCCGCATGGTCGAGACCGGCCAGAGCCTGAAGCCGGGTGGAGGCGCCGCATGAAGCTCTACGTGGCATCCCGCGCGCCCAACCCCCGGCGCGTGCTCATGTTCCTGGTGGAGAAAGGCATCAACGGCCTGGACCTCGTCGATGTGGACCTGAACGCGCTCGAACACAAAGGCGATGCCTACCGCGCCAAAAGCCCGCTGGCCCGCGTGCCCGCGCTGGAGCTCGACGACGGTCGCGTGCTCACCGAAACCCGCGCCATCTGCACCTACCTGGAAGGCCGCCATCCCCAGACCAACCTGATGGGTGCGGACGCCACCGAGCGCGCCTTCATCGAAATGGCCGACCGCCGCGTGGAGTGGTACTTCTTGCTGCCCATCGCCAACTGCGTGCGCCACACCCACCCGGGGCTGGCGCCGCTGGAGCAGCCGCAGTTTCCCGATTTCGGCCGCTCGCAGGGCGAGAAACTGCGCGAGACCGCGGCCTGGCTGGACGGCGAACTGCAGCGCCAGCCCTGGGTGGCCGGCGAGCGTTTCACCATCGCCGACATCACCGCCTTCTGCGCGCTGGAGTTCGCGAAGCTGATGCGTTTCAACGCGGGTCAACAGGGTTTTGCCGCGCTGCAGGCCTGGCGCGACAAAATGGCCGAGCGGCCCAGCGCGAGGACTTGAACACCCCCGCAGCGCTTCGCGCTACCCCCTCCAGGGGGCGGCACTGGCCGTCCGGCAAAGCCGGCCCGGCGGTGCCCTGGGCTGGAGCGTGTCATGCGTCGGGGTCGCGCTCCGGTGCCCTGAAAAACGGATACGGGTTCGCCTTGTTGCTTCAGTCCCAGGTGGCTATGGCGCGCAGCAGCTGTTGCTGCACGCCGGGCAGATCGGCCAGGTGCACCGCCGTCAGTTCCTGCAGGCGACCGATCACCTTCTGCCCGGCCGGCGCTGGCGCGTCAGCGAGCAGGAGCTCCGCGGTGTGGAAGTCGTTCAGGGTACCGAGCAATTCCTGGGCGCGTTTGAGCGATCCGCTCCCGCGCCGCTGTGGCGGCAACAGGCTGGACAGGAAGGACTGGGCGTAGCGCAGTTTCTTGAGCTCGATGCGCAGCGCATGCCGCTCGCTCGCCGCCTGACGCGCCGCCAGGCGCACCGCGCGCTGCAGGCGGCGGTGTCGCTGCTGCAGGGTGGCGTGTGCCCACTCGGTCAGTGCGGGCTGGCCGGCTCGGGGCGCCCGGCCCTGCAGCGCCAGCAGCGCGCGCACGAAGGCCAGCTGGCCGAGCGCAAAGGCGGGCTCGAGCAGCGCCTGGCGGGCGCGCTGGTTGGCTTCATGCCGCATCTGCGTCACCCAGCGCGTCAGGGTTTCCGTCTGGCGACCATCGCCCAGCAACTGGGGCAGCCAGGTCGTGGCCAGCACGTCCCAGTTGCGCGCATCGCCGAGTTGCCCGGCGGCGGCCTGCCAGTGGGCGCTCCAGTGTGCCGAGAATCGGCGCGGCAGGAAGGGGCGAAACAGGCGCAGCCCGGTGCGCAGGCGGCGCAGCGCCACCCGCGCCTGGTGGATGTATTCCGGGTCGGGCAGGGGACCCGCCTCGGGCGTCTGCAGCAGGGCCAGCACGTTGCCTTGCAGCTGGGCCAG
Source organism: Hydrogenophaga aromaticivorans (assembly GCF_013387465.1). Classification (GTDB taxonomy): domain Bacteria; phylum Pseudomonadota; class Gammaproteobacteria; order Burkholderiales; family Burkholderiaceae_C; genus Hydrogenophaga; species Hydrogenophaga aromaticivorans. The sequence continues at coordinate 6,103 of NZ_VYGV01000009.1, forward strand.
ACAGGCCAGCGCCGTGGCGCAGAAGGCCTGAACCGGGTCGCCGTCGGCTGGCAGTTTCAGCGGCGCTTCGCGCAGGGGCCCGGGCGGTTGGCCCAGAAACAGGGCCAGACCGCGTTCGGCCTTGCTGCGGTCCGAGGGATAGAGCCAGATGCCCTGCGCGCTCCAGCCCTGGGGCCCGAGGGCCAGCGTGTGGGCCAAGTCGAGCAGGGCATCCACCGGGCCGCTCTTGAGTTCCAGCTCCAGTTCCAGGATCAGTTCCCGGCGGGTGTCGCCGGGGCGGGCGCCGGCCGGCCGGGTGGTGATGTGGCCCTCGTCCAGCGCCACCTCGATGTGCGCCCCACCATGTTTGAGCTGCCAGCTGCGGCGCGTGAAGTCGGTTCGGAACAGGGGAACCAGCCGGGGTCGGAGCCCGGTCAGCGCGGTGGCCAGTGCGGCACTGTCCACCAGGGAGGCAAAGTCCAGTTCGCCGGGTTGCGTCGGACCCTCCCACTCGCCGCGCCGCGACAGACCGCCCGCCGACGCGCCCTCGGTCTTGACCGTGAGCAGCGTGCGGCGTCCCACCCGCCGCTCGCGCACCGCGATGCGCTGCCGCATCAGCGCCAGATCGGGAGTGTCGAAATAGGTGTTGAGCAGGCGCTGCCGCTGCGGCTCCTGGGCCGCGAGCAGCGGATGCGCCAGCAGCCGCGGGAGGTCGCGGGTGAACAGCGCGAGTTTGAGTTCGGTTTCCTGTGCCATGTCCGCCAGTTTGCCGCAATGGGGGAAATCCGTTGACCCAGTTACATGGGACGGCGTTTTGGTGACATCCAGGCTGGCTATGATGCCCGGATGACAACCACATTTTGGCGCCAAGGTCTGGGGATGGTGGCAGCCTGTCTGGGGCTGCAGGCGCACGCCGAAGGACAGCTCGCGGTCGGGGGGCCGGCGGGCGATGCCGGGTATCTGGTGGGCGCTTCGGTCGTGTCGGCCAATGGGCACATTGGCAGTGGCGTGACCCGTTACGACATCAAGCCCCTGTGGGCATTCCAGCTCGGGCCGTTCCGCGTGTCGCGATCGCGGGCCAACTCGCTCTTGCGCGCCGGGCGGGAGCGGCTGGAAACCGGCGTGAGCACGGAGTTTGATCTGTTCAGCGACTGGCGGCTGGGCGCATCGCTGCGCCTGGACAACGGCCGCTCGTTCGACGGTGACCCCGAATTTCAGGGCCTGCCCGATGTGCGAACCACCTTGCGCGGTCGTGTGTCCACCGGGCGCTCCTTCGGTGAACGCTGGAACTGGAGCGTGAGCCTGGACCACGACCTGTTGGATCGCGGAGGCGGCGCCCGGCTGAACACCGGGGTGAACTACCGTTACCCCGTGTCACGGCGGACCAACCTGGACTTTTCGGTGGGCGGGGGCTGGGGCGACGCACGCTACCTGCGCACGCTCTACGGCATTTCGCCGGAGGCCGCCCAGGCGACAGGTCGCGAGCCGTACCGGCTGGGCAGTGGGTGGGAAAACCTGCGCCTGGGCGCCCACTTTGAAACCGCGCTGAGCACCCACTGGGTTGTGTTTGGCGGGCTGGATGTGTCGCGCGTGCTCGGATCGGCGGCGCGCAGCCCGCTGGTGGGACGCCTCGTCACCCATGGCCTGGGCGTGGGTGTGGCGTACCGCAGCAAGTGACAGGAACACCCCCCGCGTCGCCTTCGGCGCCACCCCCCTGAAGGAGGGCGACACTGGCGGCCCGGCGAAGCCGGGTCCGCGGTGTCTCTGGGTTGGCGTTTCCTCGCGCAGAGCGGGCCCCGCTCCGGTTGCCCTGTTTCCTGTGCCTGTCGTGAGGGCACTTCGCGCGGGCGGCTTGCGCGTCTATCGCCTTGCTTTCAGCGCTTGAGCAACCGCGCCAGATACCGCCCGGTGTGGCTTTCGCCGTTGGCGGCTATGTCTTCGGGCGTGCCCACGCCCACCACGGTGCCGCCGCCGGACCCGCCCTCAGGACCCATGTCGATCAGCCAGTCGGCGGTTTTGATGACGTCGAGGTTGTGCTCGATCACGACGATGGTGTTGCCGGCGTCGCGCAGCTGGTGCAGCACTTTCAGCAGCAGCTCGATGTCGGCGAAGTGCAGGCCGGTGGTGGGTTCGTCCAGGATGTAAAGCGTGCGGCCGGTGTCGCGCTTGCTGAGCTCCAGCGCGAGCTTGACGCGCTGCGCCTCGCCGCCCGAAAGCGTGGTCGCGCTCTGGCCGAGCTGGATGTAGGTCAGGCCCACGTCCATCAGCGTCTGCAGCTTGCGGTGCAGCGTGGGCACGGCGGTGAAGAACGCGTGCGCTTTCTCGACCGTCATGTCCAGGATCTGCGCGATGTTCCTGCCTTTGTACTGCACGTCGAGCGTTTCGCGGTTGTAGCGCTGGCCGTGGCAGACCTCGCAGGGCACGTAGACGTCGGGCAAAAAGTGCATCTCCACCTTGACCACGCCGTCGCCCTGGCAGGCCTCGCAGCGGCCACCGGCCACGTTGAAACTGAAGCGGCCCGGGCCGTAGCCGCGCTCTTTCGCGGTGGGCATTTCGGCCATGAGTTCGCGGATGCCGGTGAAGAGGCCGGTGTAGGTGGCCGGGTTGCTGCGCGGCGTGCGGCCGATGGGGCTCTGGTCGACGTTGATGACCTTGTCGAAATGTTCAATGCCTTCGATGGCGTCGTGTTCGGCGGGCTCTTCGTGCGACCGGTAGAGCGTGCGTGAGACGGCGGCGTAGAGCGTGTCGTTCACCAGGGTCGACTTGCCCGAGCCGGAGACACCGGTCACGCAGGTGAGCAGGCCGACCGGGAAGGCCACGCTCACGCCCTGGAGGTTGTGGCCGGTGGCGTTGACGACGCGGATCTCCTGCAGCTCGCCCAGCGTGGCGATGTGCGCCGCTTCGCGCGCGCTGCGGCGCTCGGCGGCCGGGCTCATGGGGAAGCGCGACTTGATGGGCGCGGCCCTGGCCGCGGCGGCGGCTTTGTTCACCGGCAGCCAGGGCGTGCGCCGCGTGGGCACGGCGATGGCGCGCGCGCCGCTCAGGTACTGGCCCGTCAGTGAGCCGGGTGTGGCCATCACCTCGGCACAGGTGCCCTGTGCCATCACATGGCCGCCGTGCACGCCCGCGCCCGGGCCCATGTCGATCACGTGGTCGGCGCAGCGGATCATGTCCTCGTCGTGCTCGACCACCAGCACCGTGTTGCCGAGGTCGCGCAGGTGCTGCAGGGTGGTGATCAGGCGGTCGTTGTCGCGCTGGTGCAGGCCGATGCTGGGCTCGTCGAGCACGTACATCACACCGGTCAGGCCGCTGCCGATCTGGCTCGCCAGGCGGATGCGCTGCGCTTCGCCGCCACTCAGCGTCTCGGCACTGCGGTCCAGGCTCAGGTAGTTCAGGCCGACGTCGTTCAGGAACTTCAGGCGCTGGCGGATCTCGTTGATCACGCGCGCGGCGATGTCGCCCTTGGCGCCCGGCAGGTGCAGCGCGCTGAAGTAAGCCAGCGACTCGCCGAGCGTGATGTGGCTGATCTTGTAGATGGGTTGCTTCTGCTCGCCTTCGCCCACGAACACGTGGCGCGCTTCCTTGCGCAGGCGCGAGCCACCGCACTCCGGGCAGGGCTGGGTGGCGCGGTAGCGGGCCAGCTCTTCGCGCACGTTGGCGCTGTCGGTCTCGCGGTAGCGGCGCTCGAAGTTGCGGATGATGCCTTCGAAGGGGTGTTTTTTGGTGATCTTCTTGCCTGCGCGCTCCCCCGATTCGAGCGCGTAGCTGAACTTGATCTCATCTTCGCCCGAGCCGTAGAGCAGCACCTGCTGCACCGCTTCGGGCAACGATTCCCAGGCCGCATCGGCGCTGAATTTGTAGTGCGCCGCCAAGCTTTCGATCATCGCAAAGTAGTAGCCGTTGCGCCGGTCCCAGCCCTTGATGGCACCGCTGGCCAGGCTCAGCGTGGGGAAGGCGACCACGCGCTCGGGGTCGAACACCTCCGTGTGGCCCAGGCCGTCGCAGCTGGGGCAGGCGCCCATGGGCGAGTTGAACGAGAAGAGGCGTGGCTCCAGCTCCCCCACGGTGTAGCTGCAGACCGGGCAGGCGAACTTGGCCGAGAAGCCGTGTTCGGCGCCGCCGTCCATTTCGACCGCGATGGCGCGGCCCTCGGCCAGGCGCAGCGCGGCCTCGAAGCTTTCGGCCAGTCTTTGCCTCTGCGGATTGGCGCCCTCTTCTTCGGCCGAACGCACCTTGATGCGGTCGACCACGACGTCGATGTTGTGTTTCTCGGTCTTTTTCAGCGCAGGCAGGGCATCGAAGTCCAGCACTTCGCCGTTGACGCGGAAGCGCACATAACCCTGGGCCTGCATGTCGGCGAACAGCTCCAGGAACTCGCCCTTCTTCTCGCGCGCCACGGGCGCCAGGATCATGAGCCGTGTGTCCTGTGGCAGCGCCAGCACCGTGTCCACCATCTGTGCCACGCTCTGCGAGGTCAGGGGCAGGTCGTGCTCCGGACAGTGCGGCGTGCCGGCGCGGGCGTAGAGCAGGCGCAGGTAGTCGTGGATCTCGGTCACCGTGCCCACGGTGGAGCGTGGGTTGTGGCTGGTGGCCTTCTGCTCGATGGCGATGGCGGGCGACAGGCCCTCGATCAGGTCGACGTCGGGCTTGTCCATCAGCTGCAAGAACTGCCGCGCGTAGGCTGAGAGGCTTTCCACGTAGCGGCGCTGGCCTTCGGCGTACAGCGTGTCGAAGGCCAGGCTCGATTTGCCCGAGCCTGACAAGCCCGTGATCACCACCAGCGCGTGCTTGGGGATGTCAAGGTCGATGTTTTTCAGGTTGTGCGTGCGCGCGCCGCGCACCGAAAGCGTGGCCGCGGTGCGCAGGGCCGCGGCGTGGGCGGGGCTGAGCGGAGCGGGTGGCGTGTCCGGCGCGGTGCCGGTCAGCGGGGTCGGGTTCTGGTTCAAGGCGGGGTCACCAGGGCGGGTTTCTGGCGTCAAAAAGGCAACCCGACATGATACGGCGGGACCGCTTCCGGGGTACATCCGCCGCACGCGGGTGGCGTTCAAAGCATGACGGGGCTCACACACCGTGCAGCGGCGCGCGATGGCACTTGGCTTTTCGGGCGGATTGGGCGTACTGTGCAAACCTTGGTGACAACAACAAGGAGGGTTCCCATGGATTTCCTGGACTGGGTGCGCGGCCCGCTGCTGACGCTGTCGCTTTTCATCTTTGTCGCCGGCGTCGCGTGGCGGTTGCTCGCGCTGTGGCGCCTGCCCCATCGGATCGCGCCCGGCGCACCCGAACGCCAGCCCTTCGGCACCGGTGCGGCGCTGCGCGCGGCCTTCACCCGCATGGTGCCGCGTGGCGGCTTTCACCCGAGCGCCACGCTCGTCACCGTGAACCCGTATGTGTTCCACATCGGGCTCGCGGTGGTGGTTTTCGGCTATGCACCCCACATCGCCTTCATCCGCCGCCTGACCGGCCTGTCGTGGCCGGCCTTTCCCGACGCCGTGATGTACGCCGCGGCGGCGGCCACCATCGTGTCGCTGCTGATGGCCTTGATGTTCCGCCTGAGCGATCCGGTGCTGAAACGGATCTCGGCCGCCGACGACTGGATCACCTGGGTGGTCACGTTCCTGCCCCTAGTCACCGGCATGGCGGTGATCGGCGATCCGTCTTCGACCATCCTGGCGCGCGACCATGTGGTCTACCGGGACCCGCTGGCGGTGCACCTGCTGACGCTGGAGCTGTTGCTGATCTGGTTTCCGTTCGGCAAGCTGATGCACGCCTTCCTGTTCCTGCCGGCGCGCATGCAGCTGGCCACGTTCTTTGGCCGTCGCGGGGTGCGCTCATGATCAACAAGGATGTGTTCCATGGTTTTCTGCAAGCCATCCACCACCTGCCGGAGATGGCGCAGCCCGATGCGCTCACCGACGCCGAACGCCTGGTCCGCGCCAAGGCGGTCATGCGGGCCAAGACCGACCGCGGGCTGGCGCTGGACCTGGAGGCCTGCGTGAACTGCGGCTACTGCTCGGAAGCCTGCCACTTCTACCAGAGCACGAACGACCCGAAATACAGCCCGAGCCGCAAGCTGGACCTGCTGCGCCGGGTGCACGCGCGCGAAACCTCGGCCTTTGCGCCGCTCAAGCGGCTGTTCCTGCCCGACATCACGCTCGACGACCTCAAGGAATGGCAGGAACTGGTCTACGACGCGTGCACCGAGTGCGGGCGCTGCAGCATGATCTGCCCGATGGGCGTCAACACCGCGCGCGGTGTGAACGTGATGCGCGAAGCGCTGTTCGAGGCCGGACTGGCCCCGCTGGAGCTGACGGCGGTCGCGCAGGAACAGGCCGGGCGGGGCACGGTGTTCGGTGTCGGCCCCGACGAACTCCGGCAGACGGTGGACCTGCTGCGCTCCCAGGGCATCACGATCCCCCTGGACGAACCGCAGGCCGACCTGATGCTCGTGACCACGGTGATCGACGTGCTACTGTTCCAGGACGCGCTGGCCGCGACGGCGCGCATCCTCAACCACCTGGGCGTGCGCTGGACCCTGCGCAGCGCGGGTTTTGAGGCGGCGAACTTCGGCCTGCTGTCCGGCAGCGAATCGCTGCAGAAGGCGGCCAGCCAGCGCCTGATCGACGAGGCGCTGGCCATCGGCGCCAAGACCGTCATCCTGCCCGAGTGCGGGCACGCCTACCCGGCGCTGCGCTGGGAAGCGCGGCTTGCCGACGGCCGGCCGCTGCCCTTCGAGGTGCTGGCGGCGTCCGAATTCGTGGGGCGCGAAATCACCGCCGGGCGTCTGCAGCTGCAGCCGCCACAGGACCCCAGCCGCAAGATCACCTACCACGACGCCTGCAAGCTGGCCCGGCACGGTGGCGTGGTGGACGAGCCGCGCGCGGCGCTCAAGGCCCTGGGCATGGACCTGCGCGAAACCACGCCCACGGCCGAACAGAACTGGTGTTGCGGCGGTGGCGCGGGCGTGTTCCTGATCAACCGCGCCGAGGGTTTGCGGCACCAGGCCTGGGGCATCAAGCGCGAGCAGATCGACGCCACCGGGGCCGACACGGTGGTGGTGTCCTGCGGCAGTTGCCGCCTGAACGTCATGGCGGGCGCCGAAGCCGACGCCTGGCCCACCACCATCGAGAGCGTGGTCGAAATGGTGGCCCGGCAGTTGCCGGGCTGAGAGGCTGAAAGTCTTTCGCTCATGCCCGCTCACCACCCCAAAACACACCCGCTCTGCGTTGCAAATGCGCGCCATAGCCCGAGCTATGGTTGTGCTTTGCGCCTTGATCGGCCGCGTTGTGGGGCGTTGCTCGGTCACGCCCGAAAAACTCTCAGCCTCTGACCCCTCCGCGCCTTGTTCCGGGACCGCCGGCCCAGGCCGGTGCCGACCGACCACCAGCGTGGGGTGAGGCCTTTGACGCACAATACCGGCTGGCCCCAACACCCCCCGGCATGAGGCAGGCGATCCTGCCTGACGCGTGCTTCTTGATCGTGTCTTCAACCTCCGCTCCCCCCGTTTCCAGCGATGCGCCCGCCCCCGATGCCAACCGCATGACGGGTGAGGAACGCCGCGCCAGCGGCGCGCTGGCGCTGGTGTTTGCGTTGCGCATGCTGGGCCTGTTCATCGTGTTGCCGGTGTTCGCGCTCGAAGCCGCGCGCCTGCCCGGCGGCGACGACCCGGCACGGGTGGGTTTCGCCATGGGCCTGTACGGCCTGACGCAGGCGTTCCTGCAGATTCCCTTTGGCATCGCGTCGGACCGCTTCGGCCGCAAGCCCACCATCGTGGCAGGCCTGCTGGTGTTTGCGGCGGGCAGCGCCATCGCGGCCTGGGCACCCGATCTCACCTGGCTGGCCATCGGCCGCGCGGTGCAGGGTGCCGGCGCCATTTCGGCCGCGGTCACCGCCTTCCTGGCCGACGTGACGCGCGACAGCGTGCGCACCAAGGCGATGGCCATGGTCGGCGCCAGCATCGCGCTGATGTTCGCGCTCTCGCTGGTGATCGCGCCGCTGCTGGCGGGCTGGGTCGGCCTGCCGGGCATCTTCGGCATGACCTGCACGCTGGCGCTGCTGGGCATCGCTGTGGTGCTGTGGGTGGCGCCGCCGGAACCGCGCGTGCACCGGCCGTCCGACATGCAGCAGGTGCGGGGCGGGCTGGGCGAGGTGCTGCGCCACGCCGGCTTGCTGCGCCTGAACCTGGGCGTGTTCGTGCTGCACGCGGTGCAGCTCGCCATGTGGATGGCTGTGCCCGCCATGCTGGTGCGGGCCGGGCTGGCCAAGGCGGACCACTGGCAGGTCTACCTGCCGGCGGTGGCGGCTTCGCTGCTGGTCATGGGCGGCGTGCTGTTTCCGATGGAGCGCAAGGGCCGGCTGCGCGCCGCGTTCCTGATCGCCATCGCGCTCATCGGCGTGGTGCAGATCGGCCTGTGGTGGCTGGCGCGCAGCGGCGCGGCGCCGGGCCTGTGGGCGCTGGGTGGCCTGATGTTCGTCTTCTTCATTGGCTTCAACACCCTGGAAGCCAGCCAGCCCAGCCTGGTGTCGAAGCTGGCGCCGGCGCACGCGCGCGGCGCCGCGCTCGGCGTCTACAACACGCTGCAGTCGGTGGGCTTCTTCGTGGGTGGCGCGGTCGGCGGCTGGCTGGCGCGAGCGCACGGGGCCAGCGGCCTGTTCGCCGTCTGCGCGCTGGGCACCCTGGTGTGGCTGGTGGCGGCCTGGCCGATGCAGGCGCCCGCCGTCAAACACTGACGTTCGACGCGTCCATTTTGCCTTGGTGCCGACGGGCTGGTCAGTCCTTCCGGGGTGGCGCGCCGCTGGTCGGCGGCAGGTCGTCCTGGCCCACACCGTCCAGCAGCGAGCGCTGCACCGGTTCCCCGACAGGCGGATCAGCGGTCGCCGTGGAGTCGTGCCCTGAGGGCGCCGGGGCGGGCGCATCGGTCTCGGCCGCAGCCTCGCGGGCCTGGTGTTCGCGGGTCGGGCGCAGCATCAGGTTGGACAGCGTGCCGTACAGCGGCCGGCTGATCAGACGCGAGATCAGGCTGGCCAGCATGGCCGCGGCCATCAGGCTGAGCACCATCGGCCGGCCGTCGATCATCTCCATGACGATGATGAACGAGGTCAGCGGGGCCTGCGTGGTCGCGGCGAGGAAGGCGGCCATGCCCATTGCGATCAGGGCGGGCGCCAGCGCGCTGGCGTTGCTGCCCGCGACGATCTGGGCCACGTCGTGACCGACCCCCGCACCAATGGACAAGGAGGGCGCAAAGATGCCGCCCGGAACACCGCTCCAGCTGGTGATCCAGGTGGCCATGAATTTCAGCAGCACGTACATCCGCGAGATGTCGCTCTCGCCCGCGAGCATGTTGCGCACTTCTTCCGCGCCGGCGCCGAAGGTCGCGCCACCCGACGACAGGCCGATGATCGCCACCACCAGGCCGCAGGCCGCGGCAAAGCGCACCGGGAAACGTTTGCGAAAAGCGCTGAAACGGTCGGGCATGCCGGCCAGTGACGCGGCCAGCAGCCGCGAGAAGAGCCCGCCCAGCACGCCGCAGATCACCGTCACCAGCACACCCGGCAGGATCGCGCCCCAGCCCAGCCGGGGCACCGCGATCGAACCGAAATAGGTCAGGTTGCCGAAGGCCGAGATACTGACCAGACCGGCCAGCACGATGGCGGCGATGATGAGGCCGTTGTTGCGCGCTTCGAGTTTTTTGGACAGTTCCTCGATGGCAAACACCACGCCCGCCAGCGGGGCATTGAACGCCGCCGCGATGCCGGCCGCGCCACCCGCCACCAGCAGCGCCCGTTCGCTCATGACCGAGCCCGGGCGCAACCAGCGGCGCGCGTCGTGCATGACGCCCGCGGCCACCTGCACCGAGGGGCCTTCGCGCCCGGCCGACAGGCCACCCAGCAGGCTCAGCGAGCCCAGGGCAATCTTGGCGAACGTGAGCCGCAGCGACACGAAACGGTGCCGCGAATCCTTGGGCAGCAGGGGATCCAGCGCCGTCATGACCTGGGGAATGCCCGAGCCCGCAGCGCCCGGGAAATAGCTGCGTGTGCACCAGACGATGAACGCCGTCAAGGCCGGTGTCCAGATCAGCACCACCCAAGGGGCCGCAGCGTACAGGTGCATGAACCACTCGAACGCGGTCTCGCTCATCAGCGTGAACAGGACCACGCACAGGCCGGCCAGGATGGCGTAGCCCAGGACCACGGTGCGGTCCAGCCACGCGCGGCCATCGGACAGTTCGTCTTGCAGGTTCTGGAAAAAGTCTGGTTCACCCCTCATGTGCCCACAGTGTAGGCCGTCGGAAAACCCGATTGGGTTCATCAGGGCAATTGCGGCACAATGGTTGACCGTTTTGCGGCCCGGGCTCCCGGCGCCGCCCGCTAATCCCCTCAGGGCACACCACTCATGGCATCCGTCAACAAAGTCATCCTCGTCGGCAACTGCGGCCGCGACCCCGAAATCCGTTACCTGCCCTCGGGCCAGGCCGTCGCCAACGTGAGCGTGGCCACCTCCAGCCGCCGCAAGGACAAGAACAGCGGCGAAACCATCGAAGACACCCAGTGGCACCGTGTCACCTTCTACGACCGCCTGGCCGAAATTGCCGGCGAATACGTCAAGAAGGGCCGCCCGATCTACGTCGAAGGCCGCCTGAAATACGGCACCTACGTGGACAAGACCACCGGCGTGGAAAAGAACACCGTGGACATCATCGCCACCGAACTGCAGCTGCTTGGCGGCCGCGAAGGCATGGGCGGTGGTGACGAAGGCGGCGGCGGTGGTGGCGGCTATTCGCGCCCGGCCCCGGCTCCGCGCCAGGCTCCGCCCGCGGCCCGTCC
>NZ_VYGV01000009.1:16915-39511 GCF_013387465.1 Hydrogenophaga aromaticivorans
TCCAGGCCGTGGGCACCGCCTTGCGCACACGGATCGGCGGGTCGCGTTCCCACAGCCCTGGCGGCTCCGGCATGGCGCGGGCGCGCGCCGGCAGGGTGGGGCCGTCGTTGTTTATAAATCTAACAATGGGTTAAAAAGAGAGACGGCACCCCGAACGGCCCCCCTACCCGGTCAAAAACCAGCACGCCGGGGTTGGCCACCCCGGCGCCCGCCGCCGCCCGCCCGGCCAGCGGTTTCGACGACATGGACGACGACATTCCGTTCTGATTTTTCACGATCCCTGACGCCACGCCTGTCCTCCCGGGCGTGGCCTTCACAACCCGCCCGGCGCGAGCCCGGCGGGTTTTCTTTGGGCGCGTGCGGTATCTTTGCCCCATGAACTTCTGGGATCAAAATTTCTCCGTCGCCGGCTTCAAGTACGGTACCGCGCCCAATGCGTTCCTCGTGGCGCAGGCGCACCGGCTGAAGCGGGGCAGCGAGGTGCTGGTGCCCGGTGACGGTGAAGGCCGCAACGGCGTCTGGCTGGCGCAGCAGGGCCACCGCGTGACCGCCATGGACGGCTCCGCCGTGGGCCTGCAGAAAGCGCAGACCCTGGCGACGGAACGCGGCGTGGCCCTTCAGACCGTGCTCGGTGATCTGACCGACTGGGCGCCAGCACCCGCGTCGTTCGACGCCGTGGTGCTGACCTTCGTGCACCTGCCGACCGCCATCCGCGCGGGCGCGCACCGGCGCCTGGCCGCAGGCCTGCGGCCGGGCGGCCTGCTCATCCTGGAGAGCTTTCACCCGCAGCAGCTGCAGCACCGCAGCGGTGGTCCGAAAGACGTGTCCATGCTCTACACCCCGGCGTTGCTGCGCGATGACTTTGCCGGGCTCGACGAGGTGATGGCCTGGCACGGCGAGGCCACGCTGGACGAGGGCCCGGGCCACCAGGGCCTGGCGCATGTGACGCGCTGGATCGGTCAGGCGAGCGCCTGACCGTCACGCCGGGACGGCACAATCACGCCATGGAACCCACGCCTTCCCTGTTGCCCGCCAGCGATCCGCAGCGCGAGCTGCTGCACAACGAGGTGCACGCCCGCCCGCCGGCCCGTATCCACTTGCCCGCGCTGTTGACCTATGTGGCGGTGTTCAACGAGGGCGTGGACCGCGAGCAGGAATGCGCGCTGCTGCGCCGGTTGCCCGGGCAGGCCGCGCTCACGGTGGACGATCTGCACGGCAACTTCCTGCGCCTGCGCCTGCCGGGCTACACGCTCAAGTGGGAACGCCACACCGAGTTCACCCGCTATTCCATCGTGCAGCCATTGCCCGAAAACTGCGGGCTGGGCACCCGCGAGCCCGATCTGCCGACGCACATCGCCACGCCGCCGGGCTGGCTGGCGGCCATTCCCGGGCGCACCTTCGCGGCCATCCAGCTGGTCATGCTGGAGGACACGATCAGTCCGCCCGCGCCGGCGCTGGCCCAGGCGCGCACCTGGCTCGGTGAGCACACCGTGGTGGCTTCGCTCATGGGCAACAACGCGCATTCGCTGGCCGTGACCGACTTCTGGCTGCGCCCCTGTGGCTTCGAGCGCATGCTGGTGATCGGTCCGCCCGGCACCTCGGAAACCCGCGCCGGCCGCATCGCGGCGCGCCTGTTCGAGCTGGAGACCTACCGCCTGATGGCGCTGCGGGCGCTGCCCGTGGTCAAGGAACTGGCGCCGTTGCTGGCCCGTTCCGAACGCCAGCTGGCCGACATCACCGCCCAGCTGGAGAACAAGGGCGCCTCGGACCAGGCGCTGCTCGACACCCTGGTCTCGCTGGCCGGTGGTGTGGAGCGCGCGACGGCCGAAAACGTCTACCGTTTCGCGGCCACGCGCGCCTACGACACGCTGGTGAGTCAGCGCACGGCCGAACTGCGCGAGCAGCCCATCCCGGGCACGCAGACGCTGGGCGAGTTCATGCAGCGCCGGCTCTCGCCGGCCATGGCCACGGTGGCTGCAACGGCGCAGCGTCTGGCGTCCTTGTCCGAGCGCATCACACGCACCAGCGCGCTGCTGCGCACGCGCGTGGACATCGCCACCGAAGAGCAGAACCAGCAACTGCTGGCCAAACTCACCAAAGGGCAGGAAATGCAGCTCAGGCTGCAGAGCACGGTGGAAGGCCTGTCGATCGCGGCGATCTCGTACTACGTGATCAGCCTCCTGCTCTACCTGGGCAAGGCCGGCAAGGCCGCGGGCCTGCCGATCAACCCCGAGATGGCCGCCGGGGCCTTGATTCCACTGGTGCTGTGGGCGGTGTGGCGCACCACCAAGCGCATCCACGAGAAGCTGCACGCTGAGCACTGAGTCCGTTCTGGTCTGAACCTTCGGCAGCGCGCCGGCTCCAACTCCGGCGCGGCGCCCGCCGCTGGCGAACGCTGCACTCCTTCAACCCACAGGAGAGCACCATGAACACCCACACCTTGCCCTCACTGGCCGCCGATGCGGCCGAACACGATGCCGAGCGCCGCATCTGGCTGCGGCTCGCCACCACCCTCGGTGGCGTGGCCACGGTGGGCGTGGCGGTGCCATTCGTGGCCAATTTCGCGCCCAGCGAACGCGCGAAGGCACAGGGGGCGCCGGTCGAGGTCGACATCAGCGATGTGGCCCCCGGCAGCCTGAAAACGGTGGAGTGGCGGGGCAAACCGGTGTGGATCCTGCGTCGCACGCCCGACATGCTGGCCGCGCTCGAACAGACCGCCGATCTGGCCGACCCGGCGTCGGAGCGGGAGCAGCAGCCGCCCTATGCGACCAACAACGTCCGCTCCGTGAAACCCGAGGTGCTGGTGGTGGTGGGTATCTGCACCCACCTCGGCTGCTCCCCCACCAACCAGCCCGCCAGTTCGGACAACCCCAGCCTGCCGGCCGGCTGGAAGGGCGGCTTCTTCTGCCCCTGCCACGGCTCCACCTTCGACTACGCCGGGCGGGTGTTCCGGAACAAACCCGCGCCCAGCAACCTGGAAGTACCGCCCTACCAATTCCTGGCCGACAACCGCCTGTTGATCGGCGAGGATGGACAAGCCTGATCCGGTGGAGCCTCGGGCACGCGCCGCGTTGCGAGCGATCAGCTGCACCCGTTGTGCTGCTTCCACGTCTCTTCGTGGCCGATAGCCCTGGCGAAGGCGGGCACCTGGCAGCGTTCGGCGTCGGCCGCGCTGGCTTCGCCGGACGTGGGCTTGAGGCCCATGTCTTCCAGCGTCGCCATGTCGTCAAAGCCGCCCAGCGGACCGGTTTCATCCACCCAGGCCTTGGCCACGGTGAGGGTGCCCACGAACAGCACCAGCACGGCCATCTGCGACAGCGAGACGCCCCAGCCTTTTGGCGCCGGCATCTCGCACACGCCGCCCGGGCAGAGCTGGGCCTTTTCCCGATTGAACACGTTGTAGAGCTTGCAGCCCAGGCAGATGCCGAACGCGGTCTCGAAGAACATCAGCGTCAGGCAGCTCGCGCAGACCAGCATGTTCACCGGGCCCATGAAGCGGTTGAGCACCATCAGGTAGAGCATGGCCAGGCCCAGCAGCAGGCCTAGGCCCCAGGCAAAGCGCTTTTGTGGCGCGCCCACCCAGTCGGGCGTCTGCTTGCGCACGATCCAGCCGCCGACGATCATGCTCGGCGCCCAGCGCGGGTTGAGCATGCGTAGGGTCATGTCGATCAGGAACACGATCACGAACAGGCGCGTGGGCTGGTAGTTGGCCGTCAGCAGCGCGTTCATGAACGACACCACCGCCGGGAAAAACAGCAGGCCGGCGGCGGCGCGCACGGTGCGCTCGTTGACCACCCGCACCGGGTAGCCCTCGACGGTTTCTCCGAACTGGAAAAGTTCATTCATAGATATCTCCGAATATTCGGATTGTGATGTTATATGGGTCTGAGCGCGTTGTCGTGAGGACATTCCCGCAAGGCGTTCGATCCGCTGCCCAGCGGCTGAGCGTGGCCCGGGCCTGCGCGGATGGCGCCCAGCCTCTCAGGTCAGCGCTTTGAGCTTTCTGTAAAGCGAGCGCTCACTGATGCCAAGACGCTCAGCCAGCTCGGAGCGGCTGCCGGTGTGGCGCTCCACCATCTCGCGCAGGGCGGCGCGCTCCAGCGTCTTGAGGTCGGCGGGCCGCCCGTCCGGTGTCCCGCCCGGGCCGTCGGTCAGGGCGGGCAGGCCAGGGGGAGCCGCCGGGCGAAGCGCCGGACGGCGCCCGGTGGCGATCGCCTCGCGCACGTGTTCGGCTTCGATGCGCTCGCCGTCGCAGAGCAGGGCGGTGCGCTCCAGCAGGTTGCGCAGCTCGCGCACATTGCCGGGGAAGTCCTGCGCCTCCAGCACGGCGAGCGCGGCCGGGCTGAGCTGCAGGCGGCGCGGCGCGGCCACACGTTCCAGCAGGGCGGGCGCGAGCAGCGCCACGTCGCCGCTGCGATCACGCAGCGAGGGCAGCTGGATCGGGAAGGTGCACAGGCGGTAGTACAGGTCTTCGCGGAAACGGCCCTCGGCCACCATGCGCTCCAGATCGCGGTGCGTGGCCGAGACCACGCGGATGTCGGCGTGGCGCAGGTCGGTGCTGCCGACGCGGCGGTAGGTGCCGGTTTCCAGCAGCCGCAACAGCTTCACCTGCATGGGCAGCGGGATGTCGCCCACCTCGTCGAGGAACAGCGTGCCACCGCTGGCGGCCTCGACCAGACCGCCCTTGGCCGTGCTGGCGCCCGTGAAGGCCCCGCGCTCGTGGCCGAACAGTTCGGACTCGAACAGGTTTTCCGGCAGGCTGGAACAGTCCACCGCCACCAGCGGCTTGCCCGCGCGCGGGCTGGCTTCGTGCACCGCGCGCGCCACCAGTTCCTTGCCGGTGCCCGACTCACCCAGCAGCAGCACCGTGGCGCGCGAGGGCGCCACCCGCGCGACCAGCGCGAGCATGCGCTGGAAGGCCTCGGAGCGGCCGATCAGCCCCTGGGCCGAGGGCTGGCCCTGCGCCACACGCAGCGGCTCCATCTTCTCGACGTAAAACGCGGGTTGCCCGTCCGGCCCGGGCAGGGGCGAGAGCTCGATGTTCACGTACTCCTCGCCCTGGGGGGTGTGGTGCAGGTGCAGCACACGCTCACGCTGGCCCGAGGCGCGCGACTGCGCCAGCGGGCAGGACTCCCCAGCCTGGTCGCAGGGCACGGCGAAATGGTGCGAGACCTCGTAACAACAGCGCCCGACCACGCTGCGCTCCGGGCTGTACTGGCGCCGGTAGGCCGCGTTGGCCGCCAGGATGCGGTACTGCGCGTCGAACAGGATGTGCGGCTCGGGCAGGCCTTCGAGAAAGGCAGTGAGTTCGGGCAGAGGCTTCATGTGGGCTCCCAGGCGCGACGGCGCCGGCAGTAGCAACTGCCATTGTCTGTCATTTTTGGCAGGTATGGGGGTCTGATGAACCTGTGGCCGAGTGGTTGAAATGGCTAAGTCATTGATATGTAGAGGTTTTTTCTGACCATAGGTGGTGGCACGGTTCTTGGAGGCGAGGGGTCTGATTCCATCCACCCCCAGAGCAGGAGACAAGACATGAAAAGCCCCACCGGGAAACACCCTCCACCGCCGCGACAGCGGCGCGCCACCTGGCGTCTGCTGGCCGCGCTGTTGAGCTGGTCGCTCGCCGGCAGCGCTGCGCTGGCCAACCCGGCACCGGCCGTCCCAGCGGCCGAACCCAGCGCTGCCGCCGTCCTGGCCGCGGCACCGAAGAAGTCCAAATCCACCGCCGACCACAGCAAGTTCAAGGAACTGCAGGGTCCGTTTGCGAGCGGTTCCGAAGTCACCAAGGCCTGCCTGAGCTGCCACACCGAAGCCGGCAAACAGGTCATGGGCACACGCCACTGGACCTGGGAATACACCAACCCGGACACCGGGCAGAAGCTGGGCAAGAAGACCATGCTCAACAGCTTCTGCATCGGCGACCGATCCAACGAAGCCTTCTGCCAGGCCTGCCACGTCGGTTACGGCTGGAAGGACGACAAGTTCGACTTCCACAACGAGAGCAAGGTGGATTGCCTGGTCTGCCACAACAGCGGCGGCTACAAGAAGCCCGCGGGCATGGCCGGCGAGGTGCCCACCGAGCGCACCGAACTGCCGCCGGGGTCGGGCAAGTTCATCGACCCGGTGGACCTGGCCATGGTGGCCAAACATGTGGGCAAGACCCGCACGGCCAACTGCGGCACCTGCCACTACAACGGCGGCGGCGGCGACGGCGTGAAGCACGGCGACCTCGACTCCTCGCTCAACAAGGCCAGCAAGGAACTGGATGTGCACCTGGCGAGCAAGGCCAGCGGTGGCGCCGGTTTCACCTGCGCCACCTGCCACCAGTCCGACGGCCACCAGATCGCGGGCAGCCGCATCAGCATGACCGCCTCCGACCCGCACGGCCCGATGCTGCGCGGCGACACGGTGCACGCCGGCCGCAACGCCGCCACCTGCCAGAGCTGCCACGGCGACAAGCCGCACAAACAGCCCTCGCTGAGTGTGGAGCTGCTCAACAACCACACCAGCAAGCTCGCCTGCCAGAGCTGCCACATCCCCGAATTTGCGCGCGGCGGCGTGGCCACCAAGATGGCCTGGGACTGGTCCACCGCAGGCCAGCTCACGCCCGAAGGCAAGCCGATCCAGAAGAAGGACGAACACGGCCACGTCATCTACGACAGCAAGAAGGGCAACTTCAAGCTGGCTGAAAACGTGGTGCCCGAGTACCTGTGGTTCAACGGCCAGGTGAACTACACCACGCAGGACATGAAGATCGACCCGACCCAGGTGCTCAAGATCAACAGCTTCATGGGCAGCCCCGACGACCCGAAGGCGCGCATCTGGCCGGTCAAGCGTTTCGAGGGCAAACAGCCCTACGACAAGGTGCACCTTCAACTGCTGGTGCCGCACACCGCCACGCCCGACGACACCGCGTTCTGGTTCAACTTCGACTGGAACAAGGCTTTGCAGACCGGTGCCACCGCCACCGGGCAGCCCTACAGCGGGCAGCACGACTTCGTGAAGACCGAGATGCTCTGGCCCATCACCCACATGGTCGCGCCGTCGAAGAACGCGGTGGCTTGCGCCTCGTGCCACACCGGCCCAACCAAGAGCCGCCTGGGCGACCTGCCCGGCGTCTACCTGCCCGGGCGCGACAGCCAGCCCTGGATCGACCGCCTCGGTTGGCTTGCCGTGGTGGGCGCCGTCGCCGGCGTGCTGCTGCACACCGCCGCCCGCCTGCTGACCCGTCGTCGCAAAAACCAGGAGAACCGCCATGTCTGAGACCACCGCATCCGTGGCCAGCGTCGCCGACGCGGCCAGCCACTCCCCCGCCCGCATCTACATCTACAAGCGCTACGAGCGATTCTGGCACTGGTCGCAGGCGCTGCTGATCATCACCATGCTCATCAGCGGCTTCGAGGTGCACGGCAGCTATGCGCTGCTGGGCTTCGAGCCCGCGGTGCGCCTGCACACGCTGGCCGCCTGGCTGCTGCTCATCCTCTGGGCCTTCACCATCTTCTGGCAGTTCACCACCGGCGAATGGCGCCAGTACCTGCCGACGCACAAGCGGGTGATGGCGATGGCGACCTACTACAGCTGGGGCATGTTCCGCGGCGAGCCGAACCCGTTCCACAAGACCGTGCAGAAGAAGCACAACCCCTTGCAGCGTCTGGCCTACCTGGGCCTGCTGGCCATGATCTCGCCGCTGATCTGGGGCTCGGGCCTGCTCTACCTGTTCCGCGCCTTCTGGCCCTCGCTCGGCATTGACCAGTGGCTCACGCTGGCGTGGGTGGCCTGGGCGCACACGGCGGGGGCTTTCCTGATGCTCACCTTCTTCATCGTGCACGTCTACCTGACCACCACCGGTCACACCCCCACCGCGCACATCAAGTCCATGGTGACGGGCTGGGAAGAGCTGCACGACGACGCCCATTCCGCGGACACCTCGTCCGCTCCGCCGCAAGGCCATTGAGAGGTTTTCCATGTCACACGCCCCTGCATTGCCTTTGCCTCCCGATTCCGGCATGGACCCGGAACGCCGCACCTGGCTGCTGGCCACCAGCGCCATGGGTGTGGCGGCCACCGCCGCCGTCGCGGTGCCCTTCGTGTCCAGCTTCGCCCCCAGCGAGCGGGCCAAGGCGCAGGGGGCGGCCGTGACCATGGACCCCTCGGTCGTCGAACCCGGCGAGCTGAAGACCGTCGAATGGCGTGGCCAGCCGGTGTGGGTGTTGCGGCGCACGCCGGAGATGCTCGCCAGCCTGGAGGGAACCACCGACCTGGCCGACCCGGCCTCCGAAAAAGAGCAGCAGCCCGACTACGCGACCAACACCCACCGCTCCATCAAGCCCGAGGTGTTTGTGACGGTGGGCATCTGCACGCACCTGGGCTGCTCGCCCGTGACACTGCCGCAAGGCACGGCCAACCCGAGCGTGCCGGCCGACTGGAAGGGCGGGTTCTTCTGCCCCTGCCACGGCTCCACCTTCGACTTCGCGGGCCGTGTGTTCAGGAACAAGCCCGCGCCCACCAACCTGGTCGTGCCGCCGCACAAATACCTCGCCGACGGCAGCCTGCTGATCGGCGAGGACGACAGCGGCGCCGCCTGATGCCTTTCGAGTGGAGCTCGGCATGATGTCCTGTGCACGGTTGTGAGAGGGAGCCTGAGGTGTTGTTCCGCATCCTGCACGACGAACGCAGCGGCGAGCTGAGCTATGTGCTGGCCGACAACGACGCACGCGAGGCCGTCGTGGTCGATCCGCGCAGCCGCGATCTGCCGGTGCTGCAGGCGCTGCTGGGCGAGCGCGACCTGCGCCTGCGCTGGGTGTTGCGCACCCACCAGCACGACCGCCTGCAGACCCGCGAACTTGACCGCCTGCGCAGCCTGGGCGCGCCCGTGGTGCAGGGCGAAGCCCGCGAAGGCACGCACACGGTGGCCGATGGCGAGCGCCTGCCTGTGGGGAACGAGACCCTGCGCGTGATCACCACGCCGGGCCACACCGCCGGCTGCCTGAGCTTCGTCTGGCGCGACCGTGTGTTCTGCGGCGGCCTGCTGGCCGTGGACGCCTGCCCGCACCAGCCGCACCCGGCAGACCCCGCCGCGCTGTGGGACAGCATCAACCTGCGCCTCTTCACCCTGCCCGACGAGACCCTGCTGTTCGCCGGCCACGAGCAGCGCGCGCGCGCCGTGAGCACCGTGCTGGAGCAGCGCCGCTGGCACCCCTTCTTTGCCCGGCAGACGCGCGATGCCTTCCTGGCCCGTGTCGCCGCGTTGCCAACGCACGCAGCCGAGGCACCCGGCCACAACACCCCGTCCGCCTGAACGGGCGGCGCCCTGTTTGCCCTTTTTTTTACTCCGGAGTTTTCATGAAGCAACTGCATTTCCAGGAAAAGTACCCCATCACCGTGGTGGACATCGCCAAGACCGAGACGACCTACAAAACCGTGGACGCCATCGCCGAGTACTTCAAGGCCTGCATCGCTGCGACGCCGCGCGTGAGCTACATCGCCACCTTCGACCACCTGGCCCACACCCGGGCCATCGGCGGCGACATCGCGCCCGGCATCCAGGCGGCGGTCAACGTGGTGTTCTGCTTTGGCCACGCGCTGCCCAACCCGCAAGTGCTGGCCGTGCGCCCGCGCTCCATCGGCATCGCCGACCTGGGCGAGCATTTCGTCATCAGCTTCATGGACGCGCCCATGAAACCCGCCAACGACGCCATGCAGGCCTGGACCTTGGCTTTACGGAACACATGAAACACCCCCGCCGCGCTGCGCGCGACCCCCTCAAGGGGGCGATGCGGTGCGGCCCGGCAAAGCCGGTTCCGCCGCATCCTGGGGGGAATGCACTTCGCGCCGCAGAGAGGGCTCACGCCCGCGTCTTGGAACATTGAACACAGGAAACAATCATGTGGAAAGTCCTCAACTGGGCGCAAAAAAATCTGGTCTGGAGCATCCCGATCGCCATGGTGGCGGGCCTGCTGTTCGGGCAGATGGCCGATCCGGCCTTCCTGCGCTGGGGCATCCTGCCGCTGACCTTCCTCATGGTCTATCCCATGATGGTCACGATGAACGTGCGCGACCTGCTCAAACCCGGGGGCAACCGGCTGCAGGGCACGACGCTGGCCGTCAACTTCGTGCTCATGCCCGCCGTGGGTTACGCCATGGGTCTGCTGTTTTTCGCCGACCAGCCCATGGTGCGGCTGGCGCTGCTGCTGACCGCGCTGCTGCCCACCTCGGGCATGACGATTTCCTGGACCGGCTTCGCCAAGGGCAATGTGCCGGCGGCGGTGAAGATGACCGTGGTCGGCCTGATCGCCGGTTCGCTGCTGGCGCCGGTCTACCTCAAGGCCCTGCTGGGCGCGGTGGTCGAGATCCCCGTGCTGCAGGTGTTCGGGCAGATCGCGCTGATCGTGTTTTTGCCGCTGGTGCTGGGCACGCTCACGCAGCGCTGGCTGACAGGCAGGCACGGCGAAGCGCACTTCAACCAGAAACTCAAGCCCAAGTTCCCGCCGATCTCCACGCTCGGCGTGCTGGGCATTGTCTTCGTGTCCATGGCGCTCAAGTCCCGGGACATCTTCGCCCACCCGGCCTTGCTGCCGAACCTGCTGCTGCCGCTGGCGCTGATGTACGCGCTCAACTTCGCCATCAGCACGCTGATCGGCAAGACCTTCTTCCAGCGCGGCGACGCCATTGCCCTGGTCTACGGCACCGTCATGCGCAATCTCTCGATCGCGCTGGCGATTGCCATGGGCGTGTTCGGTGAGCAGGGCGCAGACGCCGCCCTGCTGATTGCGCTCGCCTACATCGTCCAGGTGCAGGCTGCCGCCTGGTACGTCAGGCTCACCGATCGGCTCTTTGGCGCCCCGCCCGTGGCGCCCCCCCCGCGGCCTCCAAAACCGCCTGAAAGGAAACCCCATGCCAACC
Organism: Hydrogenophaga aromaticivorans; assembly: GCF_013387465.1. Lineage (GTDB taxonomy): Bacteria > Pseudomonadota > Gammaproteobacteria > Burkholderiales > Burkholderiaceae_C > Hydrogenophaga > Hydrogenophaga aromaticivorans. Next base: position 27,818 of record NZ_VYGV01000009.1, read on the forward strand.
AACCCTAGCGCTGTCACTCCCTACGACGCCCTCGGCGGCGCCGAAGGCCTGCATCGACTCGTCGACCGTTTCTACGAGTTGATGGACCAACTGCCCGAGGCTTATGCCGCGCGCCGCATCCACACCGAGAGCCTGGCCGGCGCCAATCAAGCCCTGCTCGAGTTTCTCTCCGGCTGGTTCGGCGGTCCGCCGCTCTACACCGAAAAGAAAGGCCATCCGCGCCTGCGCATGCGCCACGTGCCTTACGCCATCGGTCCCACCGAGCGCGACGAGTGGATGCTGTGCATGCGGACCGTGCTGACCGAACAGGTGGCCGACGAGCCCCTGCGTGCCGGCCTGCTCAACGCCTTCACGCAGATGGCCGACCACATGGTCAACACCGGGGACCGCGCCGGATGCGGCCATGGCCAGGCGCAAGGTCAGCATTGCGAGACCGTATGAAAAAGACCCTCATCGCCCTGACGCTGGCCTTTGCGCTGCCCTTGTGCGCACTCGCCGGCCCCATCGAACCCGGGCGGCCCCTGCCGGCGCTGCGCCTCAAGAACCAGCACGACCAGGAGTGGCTGATCCCGGCCAACACGCGCCTCGTGGTGTTCGCGGCCGGTCGCAAAGCCTCGAACCTGGTGATGGCGGTGCTCGGGCAGCAGCACCAGGGCTTTCTGGCCAGCCGCCACGCGGTCTACCTGGCCGACATGAGCCAGATGCCCGGCCTCATCACCCGCACCTTCGCCTTGCCCGCGTTGCGCGAGCAGCCCTTCGAGGTGGGCGTGTCGCTCGATGAAACCCTGCTCGCCGGCTGGCCGCGCCAGGCCGATGCGGTGACCCTCATCGGCCTCGAAGCCGGGCGCGTGACCCACTTCCAGTACGCCAGCAGCGAGGCGCAGCTGCGCACCGCGCTCGACCTGCCGCCCTGATTCCATTCACCCAACAACGAGCCCAAGAGGAGACCCCCATGGACGCCATCGACGCCTTCCAGGACCACTACCCCGACAACGTCGCGCACTGCTACGGCTGCGGCAGCCAGAATCCACACGGCCACCAGATCAAGACCGTGTGGGACGGCGACGAGACCGTCACCCGGTTCACGCCCGAGCCGTACCACACCTCGGTGCCCGGCTACGCCTACGGCGGGTTGATCGCCTCGCTCATCGACTGCCACAGCACCGGCACCGCCGCGGCCGCCATGTACCGGCAGGCCGGGCGCGACATGGACTCGCTGCCCGCATTCCGCTTTGTCACGGGTTCGTTGCACGTGGATTTTCTGAAGCCCACGCCCCTGGCCGGCGAGCTGGTGATCCGCGGACGCGTGAAAGAGATCAAGGGCCGCAAGGTGGTTGTCGAGACCACGGTGTCTGCGGGCGACGTGACCACCGCGCGTGGTGAGGTGGTCGCTGTGCAGATGCCAGAGAACTTTGGGTAGCACCCCCGCCGCGCTGCGCGCGACCCCCTCCAAGGGGCGATGCTGGCGGCCCGGCAAAGCCGGATCCGCGGCATCTCTGGGTTGGGGCACTTTGCTCCGAGCAACCCAAATCAAAACGGCGCCCCGAAGGGCGCCGTTCTTGCTTGGGCCAAGTCGATCAGAAGGCCAGGCTGTTCACACCGGGCTTGAGCAGGTGGGCCGCCACATCGGCCGGCTTGGCCGGGGTCACGCCGGGGATCAGGTCGGTGGGCTTGAGGCCGGTGTTCGGCAGGTACAGCGCACACAGCTCCACCTTGGCACCGGCCTTGATCACGCCTTGCAGCATCTGCTGCGTGCTCACGTCGCGCGGCTTGAGCTTCGGGCCTTCCTTGCCGACCACGGCCATGTCGCCCGCGGCGTCGCACAGCAGCACGCGCACACTGGCTTTCTGCTCCAGCGCCTGGCCGGCGAGCACCAGGCCCGCACCTTGTGCCATGGCGCTGCCGCTGTGGATGTTGACGAACAGCTCTTCGGCGTGGACGGTGCCGGTGGCAAGCAGGGCGGCGGTGCCCAGGGCGATCAGGTGCTTCATGCAGGAACTCCTTGAAATGTCGGTTGGTATTCCACCGCGATTGCGGTGGTTGCCGCCATTCTTTCTATACTGATTCTGGTATCCATGAGAAAACGCAAACCCATTGCAAATGCTGCGGATTCAAGAGCAACAAAATGAACGAACACAAGACCGACCCTGATCAACTGCCACTCGTGCGCGATGAGCTCGATGTGCTGGGCGACCTGGTGCCGCTGGCCGGGCAACGCATCATCGAACTGGGCTGTGGCAACGCGCGGCTGGCGCGCAGCCTGGTCGTGCGCCATGCGGGCAGCCAGGTGGTGGGGTTGGAGGTGGACGCTGCGCAGCACACCAAGAACGTTTCGAGTCCGCAGGAGCGGCTGTTGTTCGTGGCCGGCAGCGCCGAAGCCGTGCCGTTCCCCGACGCGGTCTTTGACGGTGCGATGATGCTCAAGAGCCTGCACCACGTGCCGCTCGACGGCATGGACGCGGCGCTGGCCGAGGTCGCTCGCGTGGTCAAACCCGGTGGCTGGTTCTACGTGAGCGAGCCGATCTTCGGCGGCGCGCTCAACGAGATCGTGCGCCTCTACAACGACGAGAACACCGTGCGGCGGGCCGCGCAGGACGCACTGGACCGCGCGCTGGCCGCCGGCACCCGCTGGGAGGCCGCGGGCGAGCGGCGTTTCGCGCAGCCCGTGCACTTCAAGGACCGGGCTGAGTTCGAGCAGCGCATGCTCTACCCCAGCTTCGCCGACCACCACATCACACCCGCACTGGTGGCGCGTGTGCGCGCCGCGTTCGATCCGCACTGCGGCCCCGACGGCGCGCACTTTGTGCGCCCCATGCACATTCGCTTGCTGCGCCGCAAAGGTTGACGGTGCACCCATGACCGGGTGAGTCCCCTTGTGCGAAGTGTCCGGGGTCGGCCAATAATCCACCGGGTAGAACGTCGACCAGTTCCCCTCTGCGGGACACCGGTTGTGCCACCCGAGACAAGGACGCTTCATGGAACTGCGGCAGTTGCGCTACTTCGTTCGCATCGTCGAGCTCGGCTCCATGAGCCGGGCGGCGGCGGACCTGGACATGGTGCAGTCCGCGCTCAGCCAGCAGATCACGCGGCTGGAAGGCGAGCTGTGCACGCGCCTGCTCCACCGCACGCCGCGCGGCGTGTCGCCCACCGAGGCGGGCGTGGCCTTCTTCCGGGAGGCGCAGCTTACCTTGCGCCACGCCGAGCAGGCCATGCGCGTCGCGCAGCAGGCGCGCCTGTCGGGCACCGTCAGCGTGGGGCTGGCGCCCACCACCTCGGCGGTGCTCGGGCTGCCGCTCATGCAGGCCATGCGCGAGCGTTACCCGGACGTGCGCCTGCACATGGTGGAGAGCATGTCGGGCCACCTCACCGCCATGCTCAACGCCCGCCAGCTCGACCTGGCGGTGCTGTTCGACACCCGGTTGCACCAGGCCCGGCAGGCCGGTGGCGGGCGGCGCTGGGGCATCCAGCCGCTGCTGGAGGAAGACCTGTTTCTCGTGCGCCGCGCTGGCGTGCCGCGCCTGCCCGCCGAGATTGCCATCGCCGACCTGGCCGACGAGCCGCTGATCCTGCCCACCGGCCCGCACGGTCTGCGCAGCACGCTGGACACGGCTTTCGCCGGCGCCGGCATCGCTCCGCGCGTGGTGCTGGAGGTGGACTCGCTCGCCATGGTGATGGCCGCGGTCGATGCCGGCCTGGGTTCCACGCTGCAGCCCTGGGCGGCCCTGGGCCGCTACCCGGACGCGGCGCAGCGCTTCCAGTGCGCGCGCCTCACCGACGCCCCCGCGCGCCGTGTGAACCTGCTGTGCACCCTGTCGGACGACGAGCTGTCCCCCGCCGCGCTGGCCGCGCGCGTGGTGCTGATCGATTGCGTGCGCACCCTGGTGGGCGAGGGGCGCTGGTTCGGCGCCACGGCCCTCGCCGCCGGGCCCGACACCCATCACACATCGTGATACCCCCATGACGTGAGCCCGCTGCACAGCGGGTGATGGTCTTTCTACATTCCCTCATGCGCTGGATGCGTTCCAGCGCCCCCTGAGAGAAAGCGAAGAAGACCCATGTCAACGGACCCCGACGTCCTGGTGATCGGCGGCGGCAACGCCGCCCTGTGCGCCGCCCTCATGGCGCGCGAGGCCGGAGCCAGCGTGCTGCTGCTCGAGGCCGCACCGCGCGAATGGCGCGGCGGCAACTCCGCCCACACCCGCAACCTGCGCTGCATGCACGACGCGCCGCAGGACGTGCTGGTCGACGCCTACCCCGAGGAAGAGTTCTGGCAGGACCTGCGGAAGGTCACCGGCGGCAAGACCAACGAGGCACTGGCCCGGCTGGTGATCCGCGCCTCGTCGAACTGCCGCGACTGGATGCGCCGCCACGGCGTGCATTTCCAGCCGCCGCTGTCGGGCGCGCTGCACGTGGCGCGCACCAACGCCTTCTTCATGGGCGGCGGCAAGGCGCTGGTGAACGCCTACTTCCGCAGCGCCGAGGCGCTGGGCGTGCGGGTGCGTTACGGGTCACCCGTGGACCGCATCGAGATGGACAACGGTCGCTTCGTCGCGGCCCACGTGAACGGCGAGCGCATCACCGCCAAGGCCTGTGTGCTGGCCGCCGGCGGCTTTGAATCGAACCGCGACTGGCTGCGCGAGGCCTGGGGTCAGAATCCGCGCGGCGAATGGCCGTCGGACAACTTCCTAATCCGTGGCACGGCCTTCAATCAGGGCGTGCTGCTGCGCCACCTGCTCGACGACCACGGCGCCGACCGCATCGGTGACCCGACGCAGGCGCACATGGTGGCGATCGACGCGCGCGCGCCGCTCTACGACGGCGGCATCTGCACGCGCATCGACTGCGTGTCGCTGGGTGTGGTGGTGAACCGCGACGCACAGCGCTTCTACGACGAGGGCGAGGACTTCTGGCCCAAGCGCTACGCGATCTGGGGCCGCCTGGTGGCGCAGCAGCCGGGGCAGATCGGCTACTCGATCATCGACAGCAAGGCCATCGGCCGCTTCATGCCGCCGGTGTTCCCGGGCGTCAAAGCCGACAGCCTGCCCGAGCTGGCGCAAAAACTCGGCCTCGATGAACACAGCTTCATGCGCACGCTGGACGGCTACAACGCCGCCTGCCGCGTGGGCACCTTCGACCACACCTCGCTCGACGACTGCCACACCGAAGGCATCACCCCGGCCAAGACGCACTGGGCGCGCCCCATCGACACCGCGCCGTTCTACGGCTACGCACTCAAGCCCGGCGTGACCTTCACCTACCTGGGCCTGCACACCGACGACACGGCCGCCGTGCGGTTCAACGGTGTGCCGAGCGACAACCTCTTCGTCGCCGGCGAAATGATGGCTGGCAACGTGCTGGGCCAGGGCTACACGGCGGGCGTCGGCATGAGCATCGGCACGGCGTTCGGCCGCATCGCCGGCACGAACGCGGCCCGGGCCGCTCGCGTCACCCCAACAGGAGCCCACCATGCACACGCTTGAAGCCCTCGCGCGCGACGCCAGCGCCCTGGCCAACGGCGAGACCGTGCTGTCCGCCCCCGAAACCGAAGTGGCGCGCCAGATGCAGATCTGCAACGCCTGCCGCTACTGCGAAGGCTTCTGCGCCGTGTTCCCGGCCATGACGCGCCGGCTCGAATTCGGCAAGGCCGACATCCACTTCCTGGCCAACCTCTGCCACAACTGCGGCGCCTGCCTGCACGCCTGCCAGTACGCGCCGCCGCACGAATTTGCGGTCAACGTGCCGCAGGCCATGGCGCAGGTGCGCGGCCAGACCTATGTGGACTACGCCTGGCCGCCGGCGCTGGGCGGCCTCTACCAGCGCCAGGGACTCACGCTGTCGCTGGCGCTGGCCGCCGGCCTCGCGCTCTTCCTGGTGCTGGCCGTGGTGCTCAACGGGCAAGGCCTGGGCGCGCTGTGGAGCGCGCCGGGCGGCAGCTTCTACGACCTCTTTCCGCACAACCTGCTTGTCGGGCTGTTCGCGCCGGTGTTCCTGTTTGCCACGCTGGCGCTGGCGCTGGGCGTGCGCCGCTTCTGGCGCGACCTGACGCCCGCCACCAGCGGCGCGCCGCTGTCGGCCCCCGCCACGGCCGAGGCGGCCGATGCCGTGCTGCGCCTGAAGTACCTGGACGGCGGCCACGGCGAGGGCTGCCACAACGAAGACGACGCCTACACGCTCTCGCGCAGGCGCTTCCACCACCTCACCTTCTACGGCTTCATCCTGTGTTTCGCCGCCACCAGCGTGGCCACGCTCTACCACTACCTGCTGGGCCAGCCCGCGCCCTACGACCTGCCCAGCCTGCCCAAGCTGCTGGGCGCGGTGGGCGGCGTGAGCCTGGCGCTGGGCACGGCGGGCCTGTGGCGGTTGAACCTGCGCCGCCACCCGCTGCTCGGCGACGCGGCGCAAAAGCCCATGGACCGCGGCTTCATCGCGCTGTTGTTCCTCACCGCCACCAGCGGCCTGGTCCTGTGGCTGGCGCGCGGTACGCCGGCCCTGGCGCTGACGCTGTGCCTGCACCTGGGTGCGGTGATGGCGCTGTTCGCCACGCTGCCCTACGGCAAGTTCGGCCACGGCATCTTCCGCACCGCCGCGCTGCTGCGCCACGCGGTGGAAAAGCGTCTGCCCAACCCCGTTGGCCTGGGCGCCGACTGAGCCGCCGCGCTGTTCGACCGTTTTCTTCCCCACGATTTCCACCCCACGAACCTCACCGAGGAGACCTCACCATGCAAAAACGACACTTCCTGCGCGCCACCACGCTCGCCCTTTCCTCCCTCGCGCTGGGCAGCCTAGCCCAGGCCCAGGACTTCCCGCCCAGGAAACCCGTCACCCTGGTGGTCGGCTTCGCGGCCGGCGGCGCGGCCGACTCGGCCGCGCGCCTGATCGCCAAGAAGCTGGGCGAGAACATCGGCCAGACCGTGATCGTGGAGAACAAGGGCGGCGCGGGTGGCAACATCGCGCACCAGTTCGTCGCCAAAGCAGCGCCCGACGGCTCGGTGCTGCTGTTCGGGTCCGTGGGCCCGCTCACCATCGCACCCCACCTGATGAAGCTGCCCTACGACCCCTTTGTGGACCTCACCCCCATCTCGGGCGGCGTGTACTTTCCCAACGTGCTCGTGGTGCACAAGGGCTTGGGCGTGAAGACGCTGGCCGAGTTCGTGCAGCTGGAGAAGAAAAAGCCCGGCAGTGTGGACTTCGCCTCCACTGGCGCGGGCTCCGCCTCGCACCTGGCGGGCGAGCTGTTCAACCAGCGCGCCGGCATCGATATGGTCCATGTGCCCTACAAGGGTGGCGCACCCGCTCTGCAGGACCTGCTGGGCGAGCGCATCGCCGCCTACTTCTCGGCACCGCCCACGGCAATGCCACACATCGAGAGCGGCAAACTCATACCGCTGGCCACCACCGGCCTCACGCGCCCGGCCTACCTGCCCAACATCCCCACCGTGGCCGAGGCCGGCTACCCAGGCTTTGAGGCACTGAACTGGTACGCCTTCGTGGCGCCGGGCAAGACCCCTGTGCCATTGCTCGATCGCTGGAACCAGGAGATCGTGAAGGCGCTGAACGACGCGGGCGTGAAGGACGCGTTGAAGCACCACGGGCTGACCCCACAGCCCACCACGCGCGCCGAGTTGGCGGCGTTCATGAAGAAGGAATCCACACAGTGGGCGGCCATCGTCAAGGAGCGCAAGATCACGGCCGATTGAGGCCGGCTGCGCCCGTCAGGGCAGGTTGAAGGCGTCGGTGGTGATGACGCCGCCGCCCAGGCAGACCTCGCCGTCGTAGAGCACGGCGCTCTGGCCCGGCGTCACCGCCCACTGCGGCTCGGCAAAACGCAGCGTGATGCCGGTGGCGTCGGTCTGCAGGGTGCAGGGCGCATCGGCCTGGCGGTAGCGTGTTTTCGCAGCGATGTCGGTGAGCTGCGGCGCCTCGCCCGCGACCCAGCTCAGGTCTTCGGCGCGCAGGCTGGGCGAGAGCAGCCAGGGGTGGTCGTGACCTTGCACCACCCAGAGGATGTTCTTGTCCATGTCCTTGCGCGCGACGAACCAGGGCTCGTGCTCGTTGCCGCCCTTCTGTGCGCCCTTCTCACGGATGCCGCCGATGCCCAGCCCTTGGCGCTGGCCCAGCGTGTAGAACGAGAGGCCCACGTGTTGGCCGATGGTGCGGCCGTTCGGGTCCTTGATCGGGCCGGGTTCCTTGGCGATGTAGCGGTTCAGGAAATCGCGGAAGGGCCGCTCGCCGATGAAGCAGATGCCGGTGCTGTCTTTCTTCTTCGCGTTCGGCAGGCCGATTTCGGCGGCGATGCGGCGCACCTCGGTCTTGGGCAGTTCACCCACCGGGAAAAGCGTCTTGCTCAGCTGCGCCTGGTTGAGCCGGTGCAAAAAGTAGCTCTGGTCCTTCAGCGGGTCCAGGCCCTTGAGCAGCTCGTGCTTCCCCGTCGATTCGTTCAGGCGAACGCGCGCGTAGTGGCCGGTCGCGATCTTCTCGGCGCCGAGGCGCATCGCATGGTCGAGGAAGGCCTTGAACTTGATCTCGGCGTTGCACAGGATGTCGGGGTTGGGCGTGCGCCCGGCCTGGTATTCGCGCAGGAATTCGGCGAACACGCGGTCCTTGTACTCGGCGGCGAAGTTGACGTGTTCGATCTCGATGCCGATCACGTCGGCCACCGCGGCCGCGTCCACGAAGTCGATGTTCGACGAGCAGTATTCGCCGTTGTCGTCATCTTCCCAGTTCTTCATGAAGATGCCGATGACCTCGTAGCCCTGTTCCTTGAGCAGGTGCGCGCTCACCGCGGAGTCCACGCCGCCGCTCAATCCCACCACCACACGCTGTTTCTTTGCCATGACGGGATTATCCCGCCGCCGGCGTGTCCTGCCGTTGCGTGGGGTTCAGCCGAGCATGGCCTTCCACATGCCGTTGCCCCAGCTGGTGGCGGCGGCACCCGAGCGGGCGTTGTGCTCCGGGTCCACCGTGAACTTGAGCTTGGGCGCCTCCCCGGGCGCCACGCTGGAGCTCACATTGATGTTGATCGCATCCTTGTGCGTCACGTTGGCCCAGCAGATGCCCAGCGGCAGCTCGACCGCTCCCGTGGCGGCGGCCGGGGTCTTGCCGGCGATGCGGTCCGTGATCGCCTCGGCCACCTGCTGGCCGCTGCCAAAAGCCACATGGCCACTCTTGGGCAGGGGCGAACCCTGCGAATCGCCGATCACGTAGATGCGTTCGTCGGCCTGGCTCTGGAAGCTCGGCAGCTTGACGTTGGCCCAGCGTTCGCCCAGCCCGGCCTGGCGGATCATCGCGGGCGCGCGCATCGGCAGGATCAGGTTGGCGTGCGCGAACGGCACATCGCCCGCCGAGGTGGCAAGCTGGCGCTTGCCCATATCCACCGCGGTGATGGCGGTGTCGGGCATGTATTCGATCTGGCTGGCGTACAGGCTCTTCATGCCATTCAGGATGGGTTTGGCGATCGGCAGCGGCATCGGGTTGGGGTTGGCGTCGATCAGGATGATCTTGCCCTTGGTGCCGCGCTGCTTCATCTGCTCGGCGATCAGGAAGGCGCGCTCGTAGGGCGCGGGTGGGCAGCGGTACGGCGGCTTGGGTGCGCTGATGACAAAGTTGCCGCCCTTGGCGAGGAACTCATCCACCTGCCGGCGCACCGCGATCTGCTCGAAAGCGCGAAAACCCACCGGCAGCTGCGCGCGCGCTTCGGCATAGCCCTGGATGCCGTCCTCCATGTATTCGACGCCGGGCGACAGCACCAGGAAGTCGTAGGGCAGGCGCTGCGTGGCGGTCACCACTTCGCGCTTGGCGCGGTCGATCGCGGTCACACGTTCGCGCACGCGCCGCGCGCCCAGCTGGTCGATGCGGGCGTAACTGCGCTGGAAATCGCTGGCGGGCTGGTGGCCGGCGATGAAGTGCGCGCTCAGCGGGCAGGACATGAAGCCCTCGTTGGGCTCGACCAGGGTCACGTCAGCGCCACCCGCGGCCAGCAGCCCGCGCACCGCACCCAGCCCGCCCCAGCCGCCGCCGACCACCACCACGCGCGGCTTGGCACCGGTGCCGATGGCTGCGCAGCCGGAGGCAAGGACGGCGACGCCGATGGCGGTGGCTTGAAGCACGTCGCGGCGGCGGGTGGTGAACGGCACAGGCATAGAGAAACTCCAGGTTGAAATACTGAACGGGGTATGGTTAATGCTAGAAGACCCCCCGGTGACAGAGACAGCGGACAAACCCGTAGGTCCCGGCGGCATCGGTCAACCCATTTCAACGCAGCGACCAATTCCATCGAACGATGCTCGCCCCGGGGTTCTCTACAGTGGGAACCGTTGCGGCGCCCATGCCTGCACGCTTCAGGAACCCCACCATGACCCACTGGCCCACGCTCTTCATCTCCCACGGCGCGCCCACCTTCGCCATCGACCCCGGCATCGCCGGCCCGGCGCTCACCGCGCTCGGCAAGACGCTGCCGCGCCCGAAGGCGGTGCTGGTGGTGTCGCCGCACTGGATGACGCGCGAGCCGCGCGTGGCCACCAGCGCCGCGCCGAAGACCGTGCACGATTTCGGCGGTTTCCCGGCCGCGCTCTACGAGTTGCAATACCCCGCGCCCGGTGCGCCCGAGGTGGCGCAGCGCGCCATCGAGGTGTTGCGCGCCGCGGGCTGGGCGGCCGAGGAGGATGTCCAGTGGGGGCTGGACCACGGTGCCTGGGTGCCGCTGCTGCACCTGTTGCCGCAGGCCGATGTGCCGGTCTTCCAGGTCTCGCTGCCGGCGCGGCTCGACGGCACGCGCGCCTACGCCCTCGGCCAGGCGCTGGCGCCGCTGGCCGACGAGGGCGTGCTCATCGTCGGTTCGGGCAGCCTCACGCACAACCTCTACGAAGTCCGTTTCGACGCGGCCGAGGCCGATGCCGAGGACTACGCGCTCGAGTTCTCGGCCTGGATCACGCAGGCCGTGTTGAACCGCGACCACGCCCGCCTGCAGCAGACCATGGCCATCGCGCCACACGCGCAGCGCGCCCACCCCACGCCCGAACACCTGTGGCCGCTCATGGTGGCCGCGGGCGCAGCGGGTGCTGAAGTGCCGGCCAAGCGCATCGAGGGTGGCATCACGCACGGCGTGCTGGCCATGGATTCGTACCTGTTCGGCGCACTGCCGCCGCCAGCGTCGGTGGCGGCCGACGCGCTGGCGGCCTGAAGCCCCACCTGGACAGACACCATGCAAGACGACCTCATCGTTCACCAGCCCACCGTGCCCGCGCGCCAGCTGGTGCTGCTGTTCCATGGCGTCGGCGCATCGCCCGAAGGGCTGCTGCCACTGGGCCAGGCGCTGGCCCGGCCCGACCGCTGGGTGGTGGCGGTGCGCTCGCCGTTCGCCTCCGACATGGGTGGCGGCTGGCAGTGGTTTTCGGTGCGCGGCATCGACGAGGCCAACCGCATCGAACGCGTCGTGGCGGTGATGCCGCGTTTCGTGCAGACCGTGAAGGACTGGCAGGCGCGCACCGGACTGGACGCCTCGGCCACAGCGCTGGCCGGTTTTTCGCAGGGGGCCATCATGGCGCTGGAGTCCACGCAGCATGCGCCACCACTCGCCGCGCGCGTGGTCGCCATGGCCGGGCGCTTCGCCCAGCCGCCGCGGCTGGCGCCGGATGGCACGGCGCTGCATTTCATCCACGGCGAGCAGGACCCGGTGATCGCGCCGGCCTTCAGCGT
>NZ_VYGV01000006.1:0-20598 GCF_013387465.1 Hydrogenophaga aromaticivorans
TGATCATCGAGCCGCTGACCCAGTACGCCGCCGGCATGGCCATGCACGACCCCGTGTACCTGCGGCGCGCGCGCGAACTCTGCGACCAGCACCAGGTGCACCTCGTGCTCGACGAGATCGCGGTCGGCTTCGGCCGCACCGGCACCCTGTTCGCGCACGAGCAGGCGGGCATCCGCCCCGACTTCCTGTGCCTCTCCAAGGGTCTGACCGGCGGCACGCTGCCGCTGTCGGTGGTGCTCACCACCGACGCGGTGTACGCCGCCTTCTACGACGATCAGGTTGCGCGCGGTTTCTTGCATTCGCACAGCTACACCGGCAACCCGCTGGCCTGCCGCGCCGCGCTGGCCACGCTGGACCTGTTTGAGCAGACCGACGCGCTGCGCCAGAACCACGGCACCAGCGAGCGGCTGGCCATGCAGTTCGCGCCGATCTCCGACCACCCGCGTGTGCGCCACGCGCGACGCAAGGGCATGGTCTTCGCGTGGGACGTGCTCAGCAGCCTGCCCGACTTCGGCCGCCGCTACGCCCGCCACGCGCTGGCGCAGGGACTGCTGCTGCGGCCCATCGGCCACACGCTGTACGCCATGCCGCCCTATGTGATCGACGAGGCCGAGGGCGCGCTGCTGGCCCGGGGCGCGCTGGCCGCGCTCGAAGCCACGCTGTCCGAAGAAACCAGCCCGGCGCCGGTGAGCGGGGTGCTTGATGGTGTTTGACGGCTGCTTCGTCACCGGCACCGACACCGGCGTGGGCAAGACCCTGGTCAGCGCCGCGCTGCTGCACACGCTGGCGCGCCACCATCCCCGCGTGGTCGGCATGAAGCCGGTGGCAGCCGGTCTGGTGCAACAGGCCGGCGCGTGGGTGGCGGAAGACGCGCTGGCCTTGCGCGCCGCGTCCACCGTGGCCGTGCCGCCCGCGCTGGACAACCCGGTGGCGCTGCCCGAGCCGCTCTCGCCCCACCTGTCTGCCGCGCGCGCGGGTCGGTGCGTGGGCGTGGCCGAGCTGGTGGCGGCGCACCGCGGGCTGCGGAGCCTGGCCGACGTGGTGCTGGTCGAAGGCTCGGGGGGCTGGCGCGTGCCGCTCAATGAAAGCGAGACCCTGGCCGACCTGGCGGTGGCGCTGGCCCTGCCGGTAGTGCTGGTGGTGGGCCTGCGCCTGGGCTGCCTGAACCACGCGCTGCTGACGGCCGAGGCCATCCGCGCCGACGGCCTGCACCTGGCTGGCTGGGTGGCCAACACCGTGGACCCGGCCATGGCCTGCCGCGACGAGAACATTCAAACACTGCGCCAGCGCCTGCGTGCGCCGCTGCTGGGCGTGGTGCCTTGGCAGCCGGTGCCGGACGCGCGCGCTGTGCAGCTGGAACTGCCTGAAACATGGCGTTGAAAGGATGGCCATGAGCTGGCTGAATGAATTTGACGACCGCCTGGCTGCGCTGGACGCGCAGTCGCTGCGCCGCGTGCGCCGCTCGGTGACGCCCGAGCCGGGCGCCCGCCTGAGCGTGGACGGCGTGTCGCTGCTGGCCTTCTGCAGCAACGACTACCTGGGCCTGGCGCAAGACCCGCTGCTGCGCCAGGCGGTTCACGCCGCGGTGGACCGCTACGGCGTGGGCTCCGGGGCCTCGCCCATGGTCAGCGGCCACAGCGTGGCCAACGCCGCGCTGGAACGCGAACTGGCCGAGGCCGTGGGCCTGCCGCGAGCGCTGTATTTCTACGCCGGCTACGCCACCAATGCGAGCATCGTGCCGGCCCTGGTGGGCGAGGGCGATGCGCTGTTCTCCGACGCGCTGAACCACGCCTGCCTGATCGACGGCGCGCGCCTGTCCAAGGCCACGGTGCACCGCTTCCCCCACGGCGACCTGACCCGGCTCGACGCGCTGCTGGCCGCCAGCCCGGCGCGCCGCAAGCTGGTGATCAGCGACGCGGTGTTCAGCATGGACGGCGACGTGGCCGACATCGCCGGCCTGCACGCGCTGTGCGAGCGGCACGACGCGCTGCTGTTGCTGGACGACGCGCACGGCTTCGGCGTGCTGGGCCCGCATGGGCGGGGCGCGTTGGCCGCCGCCGGCCTCACCGGGCCGGGCGCTTCGCCGCGCGTGCTCTACATGGCCACGCTGGGCAAGGCCCTGGGCGTGGCGGGCGCCTTCGTGGCCGGGCCCGAGCGGCTGGTGGAGTGGCTGCTGCAGAAGACGCGCAGCTACACCTACGCCACCGCCGCGCCGGCCCCGCTCGGCCGGGGGGGGGGCGCCCGGGTTGGGGGGGGGGGGTGCCCCTTGTCGGGGAGGGCCCCGCCCCCCACCGCACAGGCGGGGGTCGCGGCGACCCACTTAAACCCCAACCTCGCAGGTCCCCCCCCCCCCCCCGGGGCGGGCCCCCCCTCTTTGGGGGGGGCCGCGGGGGGCTTGGCGTGGGGCGGCCTCGCGCCCCCGCCCCCCCCCCCCCCCACCCCGGGCGCGGGCGCCCGGGGCGGCGCCGCCGCGCGCGCGGGGCCATCGACGCCGCGGGCTGGACGCTCACGCACTCGGACACCGCCATCCAGCCGCTGGTGATCGGCGACAACGATGCCGCACTGGCCGTGATGGCCTCGCTGCGCGAACAGGGCCTGTGGGTGCCCGCCATCCGTCCGCCCACCGTGCCGGAGGGCACCGCCCGATTGCGCATCGCCTTGTCGGCCGCCCACCAGGCCGACGACGTGGACCAGTTGCTGGCGGCGCTGCACTCGGCTGCTGCTGAGCGGCTGGCCTTGGCCGACACCGCCGCCCTGCAAGGCGCCACGCCATGACCGACCCGCAGGCGCTGTCGCCAGTGGCCATCGGCGCCCTCGCGGTGCTGGTGGCGCTGGGGGTGGACCGCCTGTGGGGCGAGCCGGCGGCGCGCTGGCACCCGGTGGTGTGGATGGGGCGCTACCTCGGCTGGGCCTGTGAGCGCATCGCAACGAAGTTGCCCACGCCGCAAGCCGACCGGTGGCGCGTGTTCGCGCACGGGGCGCTGGCCTGGCTGCTGGGGGCCGTGCTGGTGGTGCTGGCCGGCTGTGCGCTGGCGCGTGTCATCGGCGGTGTGTCGGGGTGGCTGCAGGTGCTGGCGCTGGGCCTGCTGCTCAAGCCCTTGCTGGCCTGGCGCATGCTGCGCGACGAGGTGCGGGCGGTGGAGGCTGCATTGGCTGATTCGTTGCCGGCCGGACGCGAACGGCTGGCCTGGCTGGTGAGCCGCGATGTGAGCACGCTGGACGCGGCCCAGGTGCGCGAGAGCGCCATCGAAACCCTGGCCGAAAACCTCAACGACTCGGTGGTCGCGCCGCTGTTCTGGTTCGCCGTGGCCGGCCTGCCGGGCGCCGCGCTGTACCGCTTCGCCAACACAGCCGACGCCATGTGGGGCTACCGGGGCGAGCGCCAGGGCCGCGACTGGACCTGGGCCGGCAAGTGGGCCGCGCGGGCCGACGACGTGCTGTCGTGGTTGCCGGCGCGCCTGACGGCTGCATTGCTCGGTGCGCTGGGCGCAACCAGCACCTGGCGGCACCTGCCGTCGCAGGCGGGCCTCACGCCGTCGCCGAACAGTGGCTGGCCCATGGCCGCCATGGCACTGGCGCTCAACGTGAGCCTGGCCAAGCCGGGCGTGTACACCCTGCACCCGGCCGGGCGCAGTCCGCAGGCGGCCGACACGGGGCGTGCCTTGCAACTCGCGGGCCGGGTGGTGGGCGCGCTGGCGCTGCTGGCCGGCGTGGTGATCCTTTTCGCCGCAGGGAGGGCGTTCGCATGAGCGGCATTCACGGCGGCCCCGATGCCCTGGGCGTGCCCCGCTGGGATTTTTCAACCAACGCCAACGCCTGCGGCCCGTGCCCCTTGGCGCTGACCGCCGTGCAGCGGGCCGATCCGCAGCACTACCCCGACCCGGCTTACACCGACCTGCGCGCGGCGCTCGCCGCGTTCCACGGCGTGGCGGTCGAGCGCATCGTGGTCGCGGGCAGCGCCAGCGAGTTCATTGCGCGCCTCACGGCGGCGGTGGCTCGCTCGGGCGGGCGGCAGGTCTGGCTGCCCGCGCTGGCCTATGGCGACTACGCACACGCTGCCCAAGCCTGGGGCCTGCAGCGTGTGAATGAGCCCGCCCAGGCCGACCTGCTCTGGCTGTGCGAGCCCGCCAGCCCCTTGGGCAACGCCGAGCCCATGGCGAACACCGTGGCCGGGCAGGGCGGCGTGGTGGTGCTCGACCGGGCCTACGAACCGCTGCGCCTGAGCGGGCACTGCAGCCTGGGCGCCGAAGCGCTGGACCGCGTCTGGCAACTCTGGTCGCCCAACAAGGCAATGGGTCTGACGGGCGTGCGCGGTGCCTACGCCATCGCGCCGCTGCAGGGCCTCGCACTGGCCCGCTCGCTGGAACAGATGGCGCCTTCGTGGCCGCTCGGCGCCCATGCGGTCGCGATGCTCACCGCCTGGGTACAGGCCGACGCGCAGCGCTGGCTGGCGCAAAGCCGCGAGCAACTGACCACATGGAAAGCGGTCCAGGTCGCGTGCCTGGGCGAAGCTGGCTGGGTGTGCCTGCCGAGCGAAGCCAATTACGTCTGCGCCCGGGCGCCGCACGCGCTGGACGTGCCCGCGCTGCGCGCCCAGGGCATCAAACTGCGCGACACCACTTCGCTGGGCCTGCCGGGCCACTGGCGGCTCGGTGTGTTGCCACCAGCGGCCCAGCAGGCGCTGCACACCGCAGTGCTGGAAACCACGAAGGAAACCTCCCCATGACCGCCGTCTGTGTGATGGTGCTCGGCACCACCAGCGGTGCCGGCAAGAGCTGGCTCACCACAGCGCTGTGCCGCCACTATGCGCGCCAGGGGTTGAAAGTCGCCCCGTTCAAGGCGCAGAACATGAGCAACAACGCGCGGGTGGTGGCAGGTCCCGGTGGTGCCCTCGGCGAAATCGGCAGCGCCCAGTATTTTCAGGCCCTGGCCGCGCGGGCCGAGCCCGAGGTGCGCATGAACCCACTGCTGCTCAAGCCCGAGGCCGACACGCGCAGCCAGGTGGTGTTGATGGGGCAGGTGAGCGAAGAACTCTCCACCATGCCCTGGCGCGGCCGCAGCGAAAAGGTCTGGCCGGCGATCACCGCCGCGCTGGACGCGCTGCGCGCCGAGAACGACGTGGTCGTGATCGAGGGCGCGGGCTCGCCGGCCGAGATCAACCTGCACGCGAGCGACATCGTCAACATGCGCATCGCGCGCCATGCGCAGGCGCGCTGCCTGCTCGTGACCGACATCGACCGCGGCGGCGCCTTCGCCCACCTCTACGGCACCTGGGCGCTGCTACCGGAAGACGAGCGCGCACTCATCAAGGGCTTCGTGCTCAACAAGTTCCGGGGCGACGCCACGCTGCTCGCGCCCGGCCCGCAGATGCTGCAAGAGCTGACCGGTGTG
The DNA here is from genome assembly GCF_013387465.1 of Hydrogenophaga aromaticivorans. Taxonomy (GTDB): domain Bacteria; phylum Pseudomonadota; class Gammaproteobacteria; order Burkholderiales; family Burkholderiaceae_C; genus Hydrogenophaga; species Hydrogenophaga aromaticivorans. The sequence goes on from NZ_VYGV01000006.1 coordinate 5,392, forward strand.
CCCACGGTGGCGACGCTGCCGATGTGGTGGCAACACGGCCTGCCGGAGGAAGACGGGGTGTTCGATGACCGCACCCTTGCTTCGGGTGCGGTTCAGACAACGATTGCCGTCATCGCCTGGCCGCGCATCAGCAACCTGGACGAATTCCAGCCGCTGAAGAACGTGCCCGGTGTGCGCCTGGTCTGGGCGCGCAGCCCGGCCGATTGCGCGGGCGCCGACTGGATCGTGCTGCCGGGCTCCAAGGCGACCGTGGCCGACCTCGCCTGGCTGCGCACGCAGGGGCTGGACCAGGCGGTGGCTCAACACGCGGCACAGGGCGGGGCGGTGCTGGGCATCTGCGGCGGGCTGCAGATGCTGGGCGAGGCGCTGATCGACACGCACGGCATCGACGGCAATGCGCCCGGCCTGGGCCTGCTGCCGCTGGTGACCGCGTTCGATCCGCAGAAAACCGTGCGCCACACGCAGGCCCGTTTCAGCGCGCTCGCCGGCCGCTGGAGCGCGCTGTCGGGGGTGGAAACCGCCGGCTACGAAATCCACCACGGGCAGACCGCCCAGCACCCGGCCATGGCCGCCAAGGGCGACGTGGCGCGGGAGGTGATCCCTGGCCTGGCCTGGCAGAACGCCGCGGGCAACGTGCTCGGCTGTTACCTGCACGGCCTGTTCGAAGACCCGCGCGTGCTGCACGCGCTGTTTGGCGCCAGCGCGCCCACGCTGGAGAGCGTGTTCGACGGCCTGGCCGATTTTCTTCAAACCCATGTCGAGCCCGGTGTGCTCGACGCCCTCATCCAACCGGACTGAACCATGACCACCACCGTTCCCACCATCGCCGACATCACCCAACCCGTGCTGGCGGCGCGCCTGCAGCACAAGCTGGACAACAAGACCAAGCCCTTGGGCTCGCTCGGCCGCATCGAGGCGCTGGCGCAGCGCCTGGCCCTGATCCTCGGCAACGAAGCGCCCGAGCTCCAGAATCCCCAGCTGGTGGTGTTCGCCGGCGACCACGGCCTGGCGGCGCGCGGCGTGTCGGCCTACCCGAGCGACGTGACCTGGCAGATGGTCGAGAACTTCCTGGCCGGTGGCGCCGCGGTGAGCGTGCTCGCGCGGCAACACGGCATCGGCCTCACGGTGGTGGACTGCGGCGTGCGCCACGACTTCGCGCCCCGACCCGGCCTCGTGATCAACAAGGTCGCGCCCGGCACCGCCGATGCGCTGGAAGGCCCGGCCATGAGCGCCGCGCAGTGCGAGGCGGCGCTCGCCAACGGGGCCGCCCTGGTGCGCGGGTTGCCGGGCAACGCGCTGCTGCTCGGTGAAATGGGCATCGGCAACACCTCGGCGGCTTCGTTGCTGCTCGCGCGCCTGGCCGGTCTGTCGGTGGCCGACTGCACCGGTGCCGGCACCGGACTCGACGCCGAGGCCGTGCAACGCAAGATCGGCATCCTGCGCCAGGTGCTGGCGCGCCACCCCGATGCCAAGGACCCGCTGGCCGCGCTGGCCGCGTTCGGCGGTTTCGAGATCGCCACCATGGTGGGCGCGGTGCTGCAGGCCGCGGCCGAACGACGCGTGATCGTGGTGGACGGTTTCATCGCCAGCGCGGCCGTCATGGTGGCCGCGGCCTTGCAACCCGCCGTGCTGCAGCGCTGCGTGTTCGCGCACCGCTCGGGCGAGCGTGGCCACGCGCTCATGCTCGCCCACCTGCGCGCCGAGCCACTGCTCGACCTGGGCTTGCGCCTGGGCGAAGGCTCGGGCGCGGCCATGGCCTGGCCGCTGCTCATGTCGGCCTGCGCCATCCTGCGCGAGATGGCGAGTTTTGAATCGGCAGGGGTGTCGCGGCAGGACGAGAATCTGGCAAATGCGACCACCCAAGCCTGAGGCAGACGCTGTGGAGCGCCGTGACTTGGAACCAGGCAGCCGTGGAACCGGCTTCGCCGGGCCACCAGCTGCGTCCCCCGGGGGGGAAGCCGCGCAGCGGCGCAGGGGGGTGTTCATGCCTCTGAAGCATTTTTTCATCGCCCTCCAGTTCTTCACCCGCATCCCGGTGACCGGTCGGCTGGCGCACTGGGCCGGTTTTTCGCCCGCCATGCTGCACGCGAGCGCCGCGCATTTTCCGGGTGTGGGCTGGGTGGTCGGCGGGCTGACGGCGGCGGTGTTTGCTGGCCTGCTCATGTGGCTGCCGGCACAGCCCGCTGCGCCCTGGGTGGCGGCCGTGTTGTGCACCGCGTTCAGTGTCTGGCTGACCGGCGCGTTCCATGAAGACGGCCTGGCCGACACGGCCGATGGCCTGGGCGGCGCGGTGAACCGCGAACGCGCCCTGGAGATCATGAAAGACTCGCGCATCGGCAGCTACGGCGCGGTGGCGCTGGTGCTGGCCTTGTTGTGCAAGGTGGCGCTCATCGCGCTGCTGGCGCAGGCCGGCGGCCTGCTGCTGGCGAGCACGGCGCTGTTTGCTGCCCACGTCAGCTCGCGGCTGATGCCGCTGTTCGTCATCCGCACGCTGCCGCATGTGGGCGACACGCCCACGTCCAAATCCAAACCATTGGCCGAGAGCATCACCACCGCCGGGCTGCTGGCCGGTCTGCTGTGGTGGGCGCTGGCCATGGGGGTGGTTTTTGGCCTGCAGCCGGCCCTTTACTGGGCCGCAGCGGTGCTCGGCGCGCTGCTCGGCCTGGCCTGGATGTGGCGCCTGCTGCGCCGCCGCCTGCAGGGCTTCACCGGCGACGGCCTGGGCGCCACGCAGCAGGTGTGCGAGCTGGCGTTTTACCTGGCGCTGGCGCTGGCGCTGTGAAACTCTGGCTGCTGCGCCACGCCCGGGTGGAGCTCGAATCCGGGTTCTGCTACGGCGCGACCGACGTGCCGGCCAACGCCGCGCTCACGCTGCAGGCGGCCGAGGCCGCGGCGGCGATGCTGCCGCCCGGCTTGCCGGTTTGGGTGTCGGGTCTGGGCCGTGCGCAGCAGCTGGCGCAGGAACTGAACACGCTGCGGCCCGACCTGGGCGACCCGGCCATCGACACCCGCCTGAACGAAATGGACTTTGGCCACTGGGAGCTGCAGCGCTGGGACGCGATTCCCCGCGCCGCGTTCGACGTCTGGATGGCCGACTTCGCGCACCACCGCTTCGGTGGCGCCGAGAGCACGCAGGAGCTCATTGATCGCGTGGCTGACGCGCTGGACGCGCTGCGCGACAGCGCGCTCGGCGAAGCGGTCTGGGTCACCCACGCCGGCGTGATCCGCGCGGCGCAGTACGTCGCCGCCCACGGCCGCGGACCCATTGGCGGCGTGGCGCAGTGGCCAAAAGACGCGCCCGCGACCGGCGGCCACCTCTGCCTTGACTGGTAGTCCGGCGCAAAGCCTCCCGGTGCACACTGTGGCCCATGAATAACCAGCCGATGAAACCATCCGCCAGCCTGGCCCGCATGAAGGCGCTGGCGCTCGGCTTGCTGCTGCTGGCCGTGGTGATCTATGTCGTGGCCACGCTGCTCACCCCGCGCCACCCCGCCTGGGCCTATGTGGCCGCCGCAGCGGGCGCGGCCGTGGTCGGCGCGCTGGCCGACTGGTTCGCCGTGGTGGCGCTGTTCCGCCACCCGCTGGGCCTGCCGATCCCGCACACGGCCATCATCGTGGCCAACAAGGACCGGCTGGGCGCGCAGCTCGCGCGCTTTCTGGGCACGCACTTCCTCACCGCCGAACACGTGCGCCCCATGCTGGCGCGCTGGGACGTGGGGCAGGAACTGGGCCGCTGGCTGGCGCAGCCCGAGTCGGCCGCCCGCGTGGGCCGGTGGCTGCAGCAGGCCACGCCGGCCTTGCTGAACGCGCTCGACCAGACACTCGTGCGCCAGTGGGTGGCGCAACTCGCGCAGCGCCTGCTGCGCCAGGTGGACGTGGCCACGCTCGGTGGCCAGGCGCTCGCCGCGCTCACGCAACACGGCCACCACCAGCAGTGGCTCAACGGCCTGTTGCAGCAGATGGCGCACTGGGCCGAACAGGACACGGTGCAGGAGCAGCTCACCGAGCGCATCGCGGGCGAACTCAAACAACTCAAATACGTGGGCCTCGACCAGATGGCCGCGCGCCTGGCCACGCGCAAGCTCGTGGCCGCGCTCACGCACACCCTGGCCGATGTGGCGGCCGACCCGCAGCACGAGCTGCGCCACCGGTTTGATGACTGGATGGCGCAGTCCATCCAGCGCCTGCAGACCGATGCCGACTGGCAGGCGCGCGTGGCCACCTGGCGCGACGCCTGGCTGGACCAGCCGCAATGGAACGAGCCCATCGAAGCCTGGTGGCACGAGGTGATGCAGCGCCTGGCCAACGAGGCGCAACAACCCGACAACGCGCTCGCCGGGCGCTACGCCAGCGTGGTGCAGACCGCCGGGCGCCAGCTGCTGGCCGATGCCACGCTGCGCGAATGGCTCAACACCCAGGCGCAACAGGTGCTGCTGCGCGTGCTGGAAGGCAGCCGCGACAACATCGTCGGCTTCGTGGCGCAGCGGGTGGAGGCCTGGGACGCGCACGACATGAGCCGCGTGCTGGAAGACCACATCGGCCGCGACCTGCAGTTCATCCGCATCAACGGCACGCTGGTGGGGGCGCTGGTGGGGCTGCTGCTGCACGCCGCCACGGTGATCGCCATGGGCCTGCCGCTGGTACGGTCCTGGATGCAGCCTTAGCCTGTCGTCTTCGGCTTGAAGTCGCAATACGCCGACACCGCGCAGCGGTGGCACAGTGGCTTGCGCGCCTGGCACACATAGCGCCCCAGCAGGATCAACCAGTGGTGCGCGTCCACCGCGTAGGCCGGCGGCACACGTTTCATCAGCTGCTGCTCGACCGCCAGTGGCGTCTTGCCCGGGGCCAGGCCGGTGCGGTTGCTGACGCGGAAGATGTGGGTGTCCACCGCCATCGTGGGCTGGCCGAAGGCCACGTTGAGCACCACGTTCGCCGTCTTGCGGCCCACGCCGGGCAGGGCTTCCAGGGCCTCGCGGGTGCGTGGCACCTCGCCGCCGTGGCGCTCCACCAGGATGCGGCAGGTTTCCATCAGGTGCTTGGCCTTGCTGCGGTACAGGCCGATGGTCTTGATGTAGCTCTCCAGGCCCTCCTGCCCGAGCGCCAGGATCTTCTGCGGCGTGTTGGCCACCGGGAACAGCTTGCGCGTCGCCTTGTTCACGCCCACGTCGGTGGCCTGGGCCGAGAGCAGCACGGCGGCCAGCAGCTCGAACACGCTGGTGTATTCCAGCTCGGTCACCGGGTGCGGGTTGGCGGCCTGGAGTGTTGAAAAAAAGGCTTCGATGGCGGCGGGTTTCATGGGCTGATGCGGTTTTACAGGGTGACGCCCTTGGACGCGAGCCGTTCCTTGACCCGCTGTTCCACCTTGGGCCCGAGCAGTCGGCCGAACTGCACGCCGATTTCGAACGACTCCCGGTTGAGCGCGGGCGTGACGAGGGTGAGCTTGCGGCCGGTGTCCGAAGCGTAAAACACCAGCAGTTGCCGGATGTCATCGGCGCTGAAATGCTTGTGGTACAGGTGCACCATCAGCGCCTTGAACACGCCGATGTTTTCATCGAACACCGCTTCGTGGGCTTCGGCGACGATGCGCAGGTGTTCTTCAGTCAACTTGGGCTGCTTCTGGCGCAGCTGCAGCACCAGTTGCTGCAACACGGTGTTCATGTTGGCGCGCGCGTTGCTCATGGTCTGGGTGAGTTCGAGCAGCTGCTCGATGTCGGCGCGCTTGGCGTCGTCCAGTTCCTGCGCCCAGGCGCTGTGGCCGAGCGTCAGACACAGCGCGAGGGCTGCGAGCAGAGAGCGTATGTAGGGCATGGTCAGACCGGGAGAAGTGGCGGGGCGTCTGCCATCTTATGTGCTTCCCGTTCCAGATACCGGGACACGGCCATGCCTCGGCCATTCGCCGACCGCCTGAACAAGGCCGAAACCTCCGCCATCCGCGAACGCTTCAAGCGGTTCGGCAAGACCCCCGTGTCGCCCTGTGCCACGCCTCAGGCGCTCGCCGCTTTCAGGTCTTTCAGCATGCCCTGGATCGCCGCCTCCACGGTCTTGGCGCGCTCGGCGAGCTCCTTGCCTCGCAGCTCCAGGGCCTTGGTGGTCAGTGCGGCCTGTTCTTTCAGTTCGGGCGATTTTTCCAGGGTGCGTTTGAAGGCGTCGCTGCGGATCAGGGCACTGTGCGCCTTGTTGTCGGCCAGGCCCTGCTGGGTGCGTTGAGCCAGCTGTTTGCCGTAGCTGGAGAGCGCCTCGCCGATCTCGCTGGCGATCTGGGCGGGCGGATCGTCCGCCGCCCGGCGGGCCTTGGCCCGCAGTTCCGGGAGGTCGGGCACCTGGAGCACGGCGCCCTTGGGCAGGGTGCTCAGATCGTTCAGCCGCGGGTTGGCTTTCAGGATGGCGGCCTCGGCTTTTTCGCGCTGCTTGGGGGTCAGGCGCTCGAACATGACGTCGGCGATCTCGGCCACGGACTTTTCGCCGCGGAAGCTGGTGATCGGCATGGCAAGTCTCCTTCAGAGGCCAATGATGTTGGTCAGGTTGATGTCGGCGGGGGTGGGCGTGCCGCCCTGCACCACGATCGGACCGGTGCTGGTGTTGCCCATCACGATGGCGCGTTTCAACTCGGGCAACAGGAACAGGGTCTGCAGGTCTCCCAGGCCGATCAGCCGGTTGTTGCTGGCGTTGAGCGTGCGCGCAGCGAACTGGCCGATCACCGGCTGCGGGCTGCTTTCACCCACCGCTACGCAGTGGTTGGTGTTGAACAGGCAGTCGGCGACGCCGCCGCAGCGGTTCAGCGGCACCGAGGACAGGTGGCCGCGCAGCCGGTTGCCGCGGATGGACAGGATGCCCGTGCGCGCGGGCACGGCCGCCGCCAGGCTCTCGGTCAGCAGGAAGCCCGCTTCGCCTGCCGCGACGTGGCTGGCCATGGCGAAGTGGGTGAAGCGCACGCTGCTGCCGGGCGCGATGTTGATGGCGCGCCAGGCCAGCGGCTCGGGCTTCTGGTCGTCGGCGCCGATGCGGTCCACCTGGTTGTCGTCGATCGCGCAGTGTTCAAACGGGGGCAGCACATGCAGGCCGCTGATCTGGCCGCTGCCGCGGTCCGGGCCGATGCCGAAGCAGCGGTTGCCCGCGATGCGCAACTGCCCCATGGCCAGCGCGCGCACCGCGTCCACCGCGGGCGACCCGGTGGCCGTGCGCGCGACCAGGCCCACGCTGTTGTCGAGCAGGTCGGCGCGTTCCACGCGCACCAGCTGGATCGCGGCGAAGGCGGTGTTCTCCACGTTCGCGGCCTGGCCGATGTCGTGGCACTGGTTGCCCGAAAAGCGCAGCACGCCTGCGGAGCCGCTGCGCGCCATCACCAGCGCACCCAGCCCCAGTTGTTCGAAATGGTTGTCGCTGATCACCGCGTGCTCGACGCGGTGGCTGATCAGCACACCGTTGCCCCGCAGCGCGCGCAGGCGGTTGCCGCTGATGCGCGCGCGATCCAGCGCCACCGGGTCCAGGCCCTCTTCGAGCACGATGCCGTCGCCGCTGCGCTCGTTGGAGCCGGAGATCTCGTTGCCCTCGATGGACAGGCCATCGACCCCGGCCCGGATGCCGTCGCCTGCGGTGTAGATGACGTTGCTGGCAATGTCCATGGGCGAGCCGGGCAGGGTGGCGCCGGTGGCGACCACGGCGGCCTGGTTGCCCACCAGCATCAGGTTGTCCACGATGCGCGTGTTGCCGAAATGCAGGCTGAGGCCGTCGAGGTTGACCGCGCGCTGGCTGCAGAACATGAGGTTGCGCGCGATCCGCAGTTCGGCGGTGAGCAGGTGCTTGCGCTCCCGGTCTGTGACTGAAGCGATGCCGCGCTCGGCCACCAGCGCGCACTGCTCGATCTTCGCGCCGAGCACGTTGCCGGCCAGACCGATGGCCACGCTGGTGCCGTTGCCCACCGACAGGCCGAGCACGTTGATGTGCTGCGCGAGCAGGTCGATCACCTGGGTGGCCAGCAGCATGGCGGTGGTGCCGGAGGTGCGCGCCGAGCCGAGCAGGCTGAGGTTTTCCAGCGCCACGCCGTTGCTGTCGTGGATGTTCACCACGGTGCCGGGCTCGGCGCCCTGCAGCACGGTGGCCCAGCCCTGGCCGCGAATGCGCAGCGAGCGCGCGCCCTCGATGTTCAGCGGCGCCGAAAGGACGTAGGTGCCGATGCCCAGGCAGACCGTGCCCCCGGTGGCCTGCAGGCTGTCCACCGCCTGTTGCAGCGTGGCGCTGCCGTTGTTGTGGTTTTCCGCGCTGACGCAGACCGAGCAGTCGCAGCCGTGGCCCTCGGGCATGGGTGGCCACAGCGTGCGGCAGTCGGTCTCGGCGTCGGGGAAGTTGACCACGGCGAGCCGGGCGTGGTGGTGGTGGATGCCCAGCGGCGGGGCGCGGTCCAGCTCTTCGATCTTGGCGTTGGTGCTGCGTGCGGCGAACACCCAGTGGTCGCCGCTGTGGAACTGGCCGCCGGCCGGGTCGAGGCTGAATTCGACCAGGACGCCGTGTTCCAGGAACAGGCGCGTGCCCAGCGGTGGGACCAGGATCGCGCCGGTGCTGGCGGGCGCGTCAAGGTCCTGGCCGGCCACCGCGCTGCCGTCTTCGCGGCGCACCTGGCCCGACTGGTCCCAGCGCCGCACCCGGGTGTTGCGCAAGGGGTCGGTGGCCTGCTGTGGATCGGTGGGGAACAGGCCGGCGCTCAGCGGCTGGTCAAATGTCAGTGTGCGCGCGGTCACGTCCACCCCGCTGGCGGCGCGGATGCGGCGCAGCTCGCCGGGCAGGCCGTGCAGCTCGCGGTGGTCGTCGGTGACTTCGACCCAGTCGCCGTCGTTGAAGCGCAGCACGTCGTCGCGCCCGATGCTCTCCACTGTGACGCGGTCGCGTGCCGGGTTGATGTGGGTCGCGCGCGAGGCCACGCTGGCGTTGTCGCGCGACCACTTGAAGGTGGCCGTGCCGAGCGCGCCGCCCTGGTGCACCTCCACGCGGTAGAGCTGGTTTTCCAGCCCGCGGTAGCCCGCGGCCGGCGGCACGCTGCAGGGGTTGGGCTCGAATCCGGGGTCGCCGGTGGCGGTGGACAGGCGCGCGGCCGAGGGCGCGGTGGCGGCCGCCCAGCCGGGGATGTCTTCGTCGGGCGTGGCGCAGCTGATCGCGCCGACGTTGGGCAACACCTTCACCTGCCACACCGTCTGGCGCCGGCCGGTGGTGTCCACCCCGATGGCCGGCTCGATCAGCCCGGGCGCCTGCAGCGCGGTCACGTCGCGTTGCCACACGTCCAGGTACACCAGGTGCGGCCCTGCGCCGGGCAGCTCGGGCGGCTCGGGGTAGTAGGGCTGGTCCAGGTAGTCCAGCGCGGTGGTGCCGGCCGGTTCGGCCAGGTGGGGGTCCCAGGCGTCGGGCGTGCCGCCGTGGTTTTCGGCCAGCAGGCCATCGACGTACATGCGCCCCGGGCCGATGCTCAGGGCGCCCGCGGCCGCCTCGATGCGAAAGCCGTCGGGCGTGGTGCGCGGCACCACGCTGCCGTTGAAGGTGTCCCAGCTGCCGGCCTGCAGACGCCGGCCGAGCTGGGCCACCCACTCGTTCCAGTCCGCATCCAGCTGGACGCGGCCCTGTTGCATGACCACGCCCAGGAAGTCCTGGCGGGCGTCAAAGCGCACGCGGCTCAGATCGAAACTCATGGTGCTCCCTCCTTCAGGATTCGTAGAAAATGCCTGCCCTCAACCCGACCCGCAGGTACTCGGCGAGGCGGATGCGCAGGTTGGCTTCGCGCTGCGCGCCGTGCAGGTGGTGAAAGACGCCCATTTCGCTTTCGTCGTCGGCGCCGCGCAGCACCTCGGGCGGTGTCGAGCGGGCGAGCTGGGCGTAGGCCGGTGTGCCGTAGACCAGCGAGGTGAAGCGCGGCGCGATGTGCTGCGCATCGCTGGCCGAGCCGGGCTGGCAGCGGAACCGCGTGGGCACGATGGCGCCCAGCGGCAGCCAGGAAAAGCGCACGCAGCCCACCTGCTTGCGCGCGGCGCGCACCGGTACCGCCCAGCTGTCGCCCTCGGCCAAGGCCGCGAGCAGGATGCTGTTGGACACGCTCATCTGCGCCGCGTGCAGCTTGCCCACCACGGTGCAGGCCTCCAGCGTCAGCGCCGCGCCGGGGCCGCTGCCATCGAGCGCGGCCAGCGCCACGCCGCTGCGCGCGGTGGCGTCGATCAGGCTGTCGTGCGCGCTCAGGCTGGCGCGCTCGTGGCAGCGCACGGCGCCCACGATGCAGCGCTCGATGTGCGTCTGCAGACCGGCAATCTCCAGCAGCAGGCTGGGGCTGGCGGGCTGCGCCGGGCTGGCGTCCGGGTTCAGGGCGATACCTGGCACCAGGGTGCAGTGCAGCAGGTTCAGCTGCTTCAGCGCGTTCGTGCGGTCGTCGGGCACCACCAGTGGCGCGCCGGTGATCAGCAGGCCGTTGAGCGTGCAGGCGGCGTTGGCCCCGCCGGTGACGGTGCAGCCGCCCAGGTCGAGCACCGGGCGGCGGCCGTTCTCGGCCCGGATCTCGATCTGCCCGTCGGCCACCACGGCCAGGGTCAGCGTTTCCGTGTAGCGGCGGCTGTCGCGGATTTCCACCACGCCATTGCCCGCGATCTGGGTCAGCGCCGCGCCGATGCTGGGCTGGTCGTCGGGCACGCGCACCACCAGCGTGGTCGCGGCCGGGGCGGGCAGGCTCTCGCCGCGTTCGTACTCGCCGCCGCCCAGGTCGGCGCTGAAGCCTTCGTGCCAGGTCAGGCTGAGTTCGGCCGGGTCGTCGGCCTCCGGCGGCAGCGCGATGCGCCCGAGCACCGGGTCGATGGCGTAGACGCCCGCCGGGGGCGGCGTGTGGGCCCAGCCCGCGCCGTCGTCGCCCAGGTTGCAGATCACGATCTGGTCGCGCTCGATGGGCGTGCCGTCCACGCTGAGCAGCAGCGCGGGTTCGGCGTTGTCCGCGGGCGCCGCCGCGTGGGCCCGCGTGCCGTAGTGCTCTGCCAGCTCGGCGGCCAGGCGCCGGCGCGAGAGCGGGCCCGGCACATGGGCCGGCTCGGCGAGGTGGGTGATGTCGTCCTCGGCGCGCGGGCGGTTGAACAGCGGCAGGTCGTGGTTGAGCGGGCTCACGCGGTAGCGGCGCGGCCCCACCCGCAGCGCCGGTGTGTCGCGGTGCCGGTAGGCCTGGATGCGCCACAGGTGCAGGCCCACGTTGGGGATGTTGTGGCGCCCCCGGCCCGATTCGATGCGCCGCACGTCCACCGTGCGGTTGGCGCTCTCGAACGCGGTACCCACGAACTCCAGCGCCGCCCCCCGCCGCAGGTCGGGCGACTGCAGGTTGTGCGGGCGGGTGTGGTTCATGTATTGCGTGGTGACGATGCGCTGGAAATACTCCACGGCGCGCGCGTCCCAGCCGGTCACGTCGCGCGCGAGCTGCTCCAGCACCAGCGCCGTGCCCTTGCGCCGGCGCAGGGCGATGGTGTGCGCCACCTCGGCGCGCGCGCTGGCCACCTTGGGCGTGACGCCGTGCAGGCTCTGGTAGCCGATGAGGTCGCCGATGTAGGGCACGGCCCAGTCGGCGCAGGTCTCGATGAACAGGTCGTCGTGGAGCTGCTCCAGGCTTTCCCCGGCCACCGCGATCTGCTCGGCCAGCACGCCGATCAGCTCTTCGAGCGGCCCGCGCTCCAGGCCCAGGGTCTGCGCGAGCTCGGCGTCGCGGATGCGGTGGATGGCCGGCAGCAGTTCAAAGAGCGACTGGGTGTCAGCGCTCATGGCATCACCTCCAGTTCCACCGGCTCGTCGGCCAGGGTGAGCAGTTCGGCCGGCAGCGGCTGGCCGGTGAGCGAGGCCACGGGCAGGGCCGCGAACAACCGCGGCACCAGGCCCGGGGCCTGGCCCACGCGGTGCAGGCGGGTGACGTGCACCGCCTGCACGCCCGCCACCGCCTGGGCCACGGCCGACACCTCGTCCACCGACACGGTCTGCCCGAACTGGCGGCGCGCGAAGCTGAAGTGCGCGCGCAGCGCGGCCTCCAGGGCCTGGAGCACCGTGTCGGTCTCGTGGCTGGCCAGCACCTTCACCGAGAGCCGGGTGCGAAACCGCACGCCGAGGTGGTTGTGCAGGTGCATAGGAACCAGCGCGTCGCCGTGGCTGCGCAGCGCCGCGCCCAGGCTGGCGAAGGTGGCGCCCGACGGCGGCACCACGGCGCCGTCTACCCCGGCGATGGTCAGGAACACGCCCTGCGCGGGGCCGGCGGGAATCCACAGCGCGTGGGCCTTGTCGATGCCGGCGAAGGCGCGCGCGAAGCTGGCGTAGTCGGTGATCGAGACCGCGCGGTCCAGCGTCAGCACGGTGAGCGGGGCGTTTTCGCGCGCGCGCTCCAGCAGCTCACCGTCTTCGCCGCCGGTGGCGGGCTCGGGGTTCACCACCTCGCTGACCCCGAGCGGGCGCGACAGCAGCGTGGTGAGCTGGCCCGCGGCCACGTTGCCGGCCACGCCCAGGCCTTTGCGGTAGCGCGCGCGCACGTTGCTCTGCCCGCTGGGCAGGCGCGCGCCCTCCACGCCGTCGCCGAACTCCACCGTGGTCAGGCCGTCGTCGTCCTGGCGCGTCTGGTAGACGCGGGCGTCGGGGCTGGCCTGGTAGAGCGTGGGCGCCTCGGTCCACAACACGTCGGCCACGCGCAGCTCCAGCGTGGACGCGCCGCCGCTGGGTGTGGGGGCGCTGACGTAGGTCAGCGGCGCCTGGTTCAGCACGAAGCGCTGGCCCGCGCTGCCCGCGTCGCCGTTGCCCAGCAGCGCCTCGACCGTCTCGCCGTGCGTGGCGGGCGCCACGTTGCCGTTGACCCGGACGCTGGCGCGCTCGTAGACGTGGCGCAGCGCGGCGTCGAGCTTGAGCTGCGTGTGGTCGCGCTCCAGCAGCACGGCCTGCCCGGTGGCGGCGATGTGGGCGATCTCACGCACCAGCGGGTCGTCCTTGCGCGCTGGCGCCAGCCGCAGCTCGTGGCCCTGGGCCACCAGCGTGCCGCTGCGGCCGTCGCGGTCCATCAGGGCGAGCCGCAGCCGGGCCGACGGCTGACCGAGCAGCGCGGTGAAGGCCTCGGCGCCGAGCGTGATGGCCGTGAAGAACAGCAGGCGGCTGGCCGGCGCGGTCATGAAGAGTTCGTCGCCCTCGGTCAACGCCACGCTGCCGCCCTGCGCGAGCTGCAGCGACAGGCCCTTGGCGCCCGCGGCGATGGCAATGCGCTGCCGGGTGCCCGAGACCGCCAGCGCCTGGTCCGGCAGCAAGCCGTCCACGCGCTGGCCCAGTGTGAGCGCGTCGCCCTGCACCGGGTGGAACAGCGGCGTGTCCACCGTGGCCAGGCGCTCGCTCTGCGCGAGCACCAGGGTGTTGCGCAGGCCGAAGCGGGCCGCGCTCAGGTTTTCGGTGGTGTCGGGCGTGATGCGGGTGGTCTTGCCCGAGATGCCGAAGTCGTTGCGGCTGAGCTGGCTCACGCGCTGGGCGCGGTAGAGCTCGGTGTAGCCCGGCAGGTCGGCGCTGCCCAGGCCGGCCTCGTTGGACACCAGCGCGAACCAGGTGCCGGCGGTGATCTTGGGGTTGGCGCTCTCCAGGTCCACCGTGGTCCCGTTGATGTGGAACTGGTTCCACTTCCAGTTCGAAGGCGTGCTCTTGTCGATCTTCTGCGCCAGGTTGGAGCCGCGGCCGCTGAGCAGGTTGGGGTCGGGCGCGTTGTGGCCGAAGAGCGCCGTGCGCTGGCGAAACGCGTGCACCTCCACGCCTATGCCGGCCGGGCTCATGGGCGGGAACGCACTGCCCAGGGGGTGCTGCCACACCACGCGGGTGCGGGCGTTGGCGTTGTCGGGCAGCACCGCGCTGAGCACGCGCACGTCCCAGTGTTCGCCGCCGGGGTCGCTGATGCGGTCGCTGCCCACGATGAGGATCGGATCGCCCGGCTGCAGCTGCGTGGCCAGGCCGTCGAGCCAGAGTTCGGTGTCGCCCGACTGGGGCCGCCAGGGCACCCGGGTCTGCACCGGCATGGCGTTCCACTGCACCCGCGCGGGGATCTCGGCCACGGTCTCGAAACTCTGCGCCGTCTCGTCCTGGCCGGGCACGCTCTGCACCCGCGTGCCCACCGGAATCTGGATCGGCTCGGGCGGCGCGGCGCCCGGCGCCTCCAGCAGCTTGAACGCCAGGTGGGTGCTGGCGGCCACGCCGGGCGCGAGCCGGTAGCCGATCAGGCGCGCCATCTCGCGCACCGAGAGGCGCTCGGTGGCGGTGCGCAGGTAGTGTTCCTGCGCGTAGCGTTCGGTGTAGAAGCTCAGCACGTCGAGCGAGGTGGCCATGGCGTCGGCCAGCGCCAGGCTGAAGTCGCTCATCTCGCGCGTGCCCAGGGCGGCCAGTGCCGGCGTGTCGGTGCTCGACAGCCGGGCCTGCATCGAGGCCAGGAAGTCGCCGTGGCGGCCCACCCGGTAGGCAATGGCCGACAGACCGGGCGGGTTGTGCACGCGGGCCGGGGTGTCGGCGTCCACGCCGGCGCAGCAGCCGCAGTCGCCGTTGCCGGCGGGGGTGTCATGGCCACTCATCACTTGCCTCCGTGCAGTTCAAGCCGCAGCACACCGTGCTCGGGGAAGTTGGGGTCGTTGTCCAGCCGCGCGATCTCCAGCCGGCCCAGCGTCATGAAGCCGTCGGCCAGGGGTTTGGGGTCGGGCTGGCCCTGGCGCTGGAAGCGCGTGACCTGGACCGAACTCACGCCGGCCACGGTGCGCGCGGCCGCGTACAGCGGGCTCAGGAACACGGTCTGGCCGAAGCTGAAGTGGTCCGGGTGGAACAGGCCGCGCGTGCCGTCGGCGCGGGTGCGACTGCTCAGCACGTCGAGCAGGCCGCGGCTGACGTCACTGCGGAAGTGGTCCTTGTGGACGCAGACCAGCAGGTCGATCTCCAGCGACACCGCGATCGGGTCGTGGATGCGCAGGTCGTGGCCGGCCATGCGGTAGCGGTCCAGGTGGGTGCCGACCTGGGTGGCGAAGGCGGGGTCGATGATTTCACCGTCTTGCCGGTCCACGGTGACGAACACGGTGTGCCAGCTGCCGGTCCAGCGCAGGCTGGCGGCGGCGCGCTGCACCTCGGGCAGGCGCTCGGTGACGGCGGCGTAGTCGGCCGTGGTCACGGCGCGCTCCTGGGTGCGAAAGGCCTGCGGTGCGCGCCGGCGCACCTCGGCGG
>NZ_VYGV01000006.1:20825-33622 GCF_013387465.1 Hydrogenophaga aromaticivorans
CGCCACGCCGCCGCGCGCGGGCATGGGGTTGACCACCGCGTTGATGCCGCCCTGGGTGGTCACCACGTGGGCGATGGCCTGCGCGCCCACGTTGCCCTGCGGCCCGTTGCCCACGCGGTAGTGGGCGCTGAAGGCGGTGCCGCTGTCGGGGCGGCGGCCGTGCAGGTCGTCACCGAAGCGCAGGCGCGCGCTGCCGTCGTCCTCGGCTTCGATCACGAAGTGGGGGTCGCTGGCCCGGCTGGAGAGCAGGTCGCGCCGCGGGCTCCAGGTCTCGCTGCCGCTGCCCTGCGTGGCGGTCAGGCCGATCCGGGGCAGCGCGTCGGCGGTGCGCCAGCGCATGGCGGCGCTGGCCGAGTCCTGCGGGTCGAACAGCAGGCGTTCGCTGGTGCGCACGCCGTTCTCGACCCGGGTCACGAGCACCGTGCCCTGGTGGGTGAGCGGCGCACTGGCCAGCCGGGGCCGGTAGCGCGGGGGCAGGGGCTGCGGCGTCTCGCGCTGGCAGGCGCTGCCCAGCACGGCCGGGTGGTGCAGCCGGGGCTGCGGCACGCTGCCCAGCGCCTCGTCTTCGATGCGCCGGCCGTGATCGACCAGCACGTTGTTGCCCAGCGCGATGCTCACGCCGTGGATCAGCACGCTGCCGTGCGCCTTGTCGGTCTCGCTGGAGATGCACAGCGCGAAGGGCAGGGCGTCGGCCGGGTGCCAGGCGATCTCGGTGATCTCGGTCAGGGTGGTGGGATCGGCCGGATCGGGGGGCAACGGGTCGGTCAGCGGGTCGCTGCCATCGAAGGCGCGCACGGCGCTCAGGCGCACCGCGTGGCGGTGGGCGGGGTCGGCGTCTTCGGGCTCGCCGCTGAGCGGGCCGAGCTGTTCCTGGAAGATCAACACGTCGCCCGCCTGCAGCTCGGGCCAGTGGCCGCGCAGCGTGGCGCGGGTGGCGCCGCGGGGCAGGCAGCAGCGGGCATCGCCCCAGGTGTGGAACTGAAAGCTGTTGTGCGCCTCGCGCAGGGTTGCGCCGTGCAGCGGCTCGAACACCAGGGGCCGGGCCTGCAGCGCGGCGCGCTCGGCGGGCGAGTCGGGAACGATGCGCGGGGGCACACCCGCCACCCGGGTGTAGCAGCGCAGGTCGTCGGGCAGGGGGAAGGGGCCACCGCTGACGTCGAAGTGCAGCCAGGCGCGGGCGTTGCAGCCCTCGTGCACCGCGTAGTCCACCAGCAGGGCGTGGCGGCGCAGGCTGCTGCGCCGCCGGGCGGTGTGCAGGTAGGCCTCGGTGGCCACGGCGTCGAGCTGGTAGTGCTGCAGATCACCCACGTAGGCGATCAGTTCGGCCAGCGTGGTGGCCAGGTCTGCCGGGCTGCGGTCGCGCCAGCCCGGCATGTTGCGCGCCAGGCGGTCGATCACCAGCCGGCGCAGGCTCTCGTAGTCGCGTGCGAGGTAGTTGATGTCGGGGGCCGGCTTCGGGGGCTCGGTGCAGCCCGGGGGCGTGCGGCAGTCAAAGTCGCTCGGGCACTCCACCTTGAAGCGGAATTCGATCTCGGAGAGCCGGGGGTCGAAGTCGGGCAGCGGCGTGGGCGTGGCCGGGTCCTGCGTGAGCCGCAGGGTGTAGCGCGAGAAGTCGCCCGCGCTGTCGGTGCGCACCAGCAGCACGTGGTCGGCCTCGGCCAGCGCGCTGAACAGGGCCTGCTCGGCCGCGTTCGCCTCGGCGGGCGGCGCGCTGGCCACGCCGATCCACTGAACCTCGATGCGGCGGATGCGCTCGCCGCCTTCGATCACGACCTGTTCGCGCGTGAGCCCGGCCGGCACCGGCTTGAGCAGGCGCACGAGCAGGGTGCGCTGGCGCGGGCTGCCCAGGGGGGCGTCGAGGTCCAGCACCTCCAGCCAGTCGATGCCGTTGAGCGTGGCGTGGGCGTCCACCGCCGCGCGCCGGTTCTGATCGCAGCAATGGAAGATCATGGCGGGCCTCCCTGGGTGAAGGTTTCGCGCTGGCGCGAGGCGTTGCGCCGTATCAGGTACTGCACGGTGACGCTGAGCGCGGCGTCGACCGCCCGCACTTCGACCGCCTCGACCGTGATCAGGCCCGAGAGCCAGCGCTGCAACGCGCCCTGCACCAGGAACTGGGTGGTGGCCGCGAGCTCGGGGCTGTTGGGGGCGAACACCAGCTCGCGCAGGCCGCTGCCGAAGTCCGGGCGCATCACGCGCTCGCCCGGCGCGGTGAACAGCACCTGCTCGACCAGTCCACGGATCCATTCCGCCTCGTCGGCTTCGCGGGTGAGACCGCGGCCGTCGAACTGGTAGGGGAAAAACAGGCGTTGGGTCATGTTCAGCTCCCGATCACGCGGGGTTGTGCGGCCACCGGCATCAGCGGTGTGCCGTTGGGCACGCACACCGCCTGGCTGTCCATCAGCACCAGGGGCTGGCCGCTGGACTGCACGCGCTGCGCGGCCACCACCCACTGCCCGGTGACGCAGGGCACCGGGCTGCCCGAGACGTTGAACGGGCAGCCCGCGATGGCGTAGGGCGCGCTCATCACCACCGTGGGCTGGCCGCTGACCAGCACGCGCGGGTTGGGTGCCGTGGGCGTGGCGGTGCCGCCGTGGGCACAGAGCACGGTGGCACCGACGTGGAGCAGGGGGCCGGGCATGGTGTCAGGTCACCGTGAGGGCGCCGTTGTTGATGGTCACCACCGGGCCCACCAGGGTGATGGCCGCGCCCTTGCCGTTCTGGATGTAGATGCCGGTGTCGTTGACGATGAGCATCGCGCCGGTGGTGCTCTTGATCATGATGCCGCCGGTGGGGCCGGGCACGTCGGAGATGGTCAGGCCGTTCTGCAGCGGCGTCTGCAGCGTGATCGCCGGTACCGCGGGGGGCGTGAGCAGGGCCAGCGCGGGCACTTCGGCCGCGCTGCCCCAGAAGCCGCCGACCCAGATCGGAAAGTCCGGGTCACCCTGTTCGAACTCGACCCAGACGCCCGAGCCGGGGATGGGCAGGGCGAACATGCCGTTCTGGATGCCCGCGATCGGCACGCAGGGCATGGCCCAGGTGCCGGGGATCAGGCCGCCCACGTCGGGCACCTGCACCATCAGCCGGCCCTGCTGCAGGGGGTCGACGTTGGAGATCACCATGCCGCGGTATTTGCCGTAGAACTTCTGCGCGCCGTTGCTCACTGGACTACCCTCCGTGCTGCGCACTGCGGGGCTGAGCGCCTTGGGAACGGCCCGGCGGCGCTCATACGGGGATCCTCGGTGTGATGGAGATCAGACCGTTGCGGCTGAGGTCGAAGCTCTGCTTGAACTCGCCGCGCTTGAGCGTGCTCTTGACGCTGGAGACGTAGTACAGGCCGTCGTAGGCCAGGCCCACGCCACGCACACCGACCAGCCCGCGCGACTTGAGCGGGCGGCCGTAGCGCAACACGTCGAGCTCGCCGCTGGCGGTCACCGAGTCCTGCGACTTCTTGGCCTCAGCCAGGCCACGCGAGATCGCCTGCATGGGGTTCATGCGGGCCGTGTCCTTGAGCATGGTCAGGTTCGACAGCGGCGTGGACAAGACGCCCAGCGGCGGCTGCAGCGGGTTCAGGTTGGGGATCGGAATGGGGATGGGCGCGCGGGTGAGCTGGTTCTGGATGAACACGATGGGCAGCACGCCGGCGGTCGGGTCGAAGTTGAAGCTCAGGTTCTCGACGTTGGTCAGCGCGTCCATGTCCACGTTGAGCGCGGGCTGGGGCATGCCGATCTTGATCTCGGGGCCGAAGTAGGCGATGTTGGTGCCCGGTGCCGGCCCGGGCTCGATGTAGAACACATAGCCCACCTGCTCGGCGAGCTGGCGGATGTAGGCCAGATCGGTGCCCTGCTGGGCCGGGATCTTGTCCACCGGGATCGGCACGTCGGGGAACAGCGCCGGGATCACCAGCGGGATCAGGCCAAACGGTGCGTACTTGGCGCAGAGCAGGGCCACGCGCGCCTCGATCGGCATGGCCGGAAACGGCAGGCCGCTCCAGTCCTGGGTGTCCATCACCTTGGTCAGGTCTTCGCCGGTGACGGTGACCGTGCCGGGCGAACCCTGGCCGCCGGCCTGCACCTCCACATGGGTCATGACGCCGTCGAACAGCGGCTGCGGCGAGCCGTTGAGCGTGACGATCAGCATCACCCGCAGCGGCGGCGTGCCCAGCCCGGTGTTCTGAGCGCCGGCAATCAGGAAGATGGTGTTGAGCTCGGAGCGCGAGCTGAACTGGAAGGTCAGCGTGAACCCGCTGGCGCTGCCCGCGGAGCTGCGCACCTCCACGCTCTCCAGCGCGTCCATGACCACCCGCGGCGCCGGCACCGCGATCACCGGGCCGATCAGCAGGGTGAGCTGGATGCCCTTAGCCAGCATCGCTGTCTCCCGGAATGCCTTCGGGCAGGGTGATGCGCAGCACGCGGCCCACGGTGGCGGTCAGCTCGGTCGGGTCCATCGCGCCGTTGGCGTCGCACAGGCGCCAGTACTGCAGCGGGTCGCCGAGATAGTGCGCGGCCAGGTTGTCGAGCCGGTCGCCACTGGCCACGGTGTGCTCGGAAAGGGTTGAAAAACGCTCGGGCGGCGGCACGAAGCGCCGCTTGACGAAGGTGATCACCGTGCCCTCGGGCGTGGTGGTCTGCGCCGAGCCGATGCCGTGGTAGCGGCTGGTGGGCGCGAACAGCGGGGTGGCCAGCGCATGGGCCTGCATGAATGCCTGAACGGGGTCCATCAGCCGATGCCTCCTATGCCCAGAGAGCCGAAGCTGCCCGCCTGCGCCTGGCCGGCGAGCCGCTCCTTGCCCTGCAGATACGCCATGAACAGGCTGCCGCCCTTGTGGGAGAAGCCGAGGTCGTCCACCGACAGCACGCGCAGGCCGATGCTGACCTTGGCGACGATGGGGTTGAGCGCCGGGTCGAAGGCCTCTTCGGTGATCGAGAACTCGGTCAGCCGCACCGGCACGATGCGGTTCTTGCCCCAGACGAAGAGCATCAGCGGGGCCTCCATGGGCGCGATCTCCAGCGTGCCGGAATCGGCCTGCCGGTGCACCTCCAGCAACTGCGCGCTGCCCGGGTTCGCCAGCGCTTCGAGCACGGCCAGCTGGGGCGCCACGCCGTGGTCCACGGTGCCGCGGTTCTGGTCGGGAAACTCCAGCTGGTCGGCCGCGTCGATGTCGGCATCGAGCCGGAAGGTCTCGATGGCCGGCCCCTTGAAGCGCATCGCTTCGCTGCGGTTGGCCGCTTCGCCGCCAGCGGCCTGCACCTGCAGGCTGCGGGTGAGTTTTTCCGGGTTGTACTGCAGCGAGATGACGCGCAACACCCGCGACGACTCGGGGTCGATCAGCACCAAACCGCCTTTGAGAACCTTGGGGGAGTTGGGGAAGCTGCTCATGGGGGGCTCATTTCGGTGGCGGCGGGGGTTTGAAGGTGGACTGCGCGAAGAAGTCGCTGTCGCCCTCGGCGCGGTTGAAGTGTTCGTGCGCGGACACGTCCAGGCTCTCGTGGTGCAGGTAGGCCACCACCCGCGTGGCGGTGGCCTTGATCGTGGTCGTGCCCTTCTTGGCGTTGTGGCTGCGGGTGGTGTCCCAGCGGTAGCGGTCGGGGTTGTTCAGCGTCGCGCGCGCGGTCTGCTCGAACGCGGCGTCGCTGGGCACCACGGCTGAGCTCAGCTCGAAGTACTGCGTGGCCCCCTTGGGCAGGTCGCCGTCCAGCCGGTAGGTGCGCGTCGGCTCGCCGTCCTCGCCGGTGGAAGCCCTTGAACTCAGGGTGCCGGGGACAAATCCCTTGGGTACCTTGCCGCGCGCTGCGCGGAACGCAGCCAGAAACTCCTGGCCGTCCGCCGGCTCGACGAAGGTCCGGGGAATGACGCGGCGGTAGACCCGCTGGCCCTTCTGCTTGTAGGTGCCGTCGGCCAGGGCCACCGCGTTGGACCGCGGGTCCTTGGCCACCAGCTTCTTGGCCAGCGCCTTGTGCCGGGCCTCGGAGAGGTGTCCGTACAGGCGCTTGAGCTCCGGCAGCAGTTCGTCCGCCGTGTACAGCTGTTCGCCCAGGCGCTGGAACATCGGCCCCGAGAACGCTTCGTAGGTCAGGGCCTCCTGCACCTTCTGTTTGCGCTCGTCGTCGCGCTCCTTGAGTTCGGCCTTGATGGCGGCCTTGCGCTCGGCCACGGCCTTGGTGCGCGCGGCCCTGGCGTCCTTGAGCGCTTTGCCCTTGAGCGTCTTGTCCACCGGTGGGGGCTCGGGGTACTTGGCCTCCACCTCCGAGCGGAAGGCCGCGTCCGCGCGCTGGGCGAGTTCGGGGTCGGTGCCGTAGACCTGCTCGTGGGTGGGCGCGGTGACGGTGCCGGCACCGCCGAAGGCCTCATCCAGCAGTTCGAGCATCTCCTTGGTGCGGCCGATGTCGCAGCCCTTGATGCGCACCACCGTGTGGGCGTCGATCTGTTTGCCGACCCGGGTCAGCGCCGACACCCCGGACGCCGGGTGCAGGGCCTTGCGCAGCTCGGTGACGTTGAGTTTCTTGTCCTTGTCGTCGCCATCGAGCGCGAAGCTGAGCGTGCCGTCTTCGTTGGCGTGCGAGACCAGGTACAGGTTGCCGATGGGGTCGGTGATCTCGCCCGCGATGTGGTCGAGCACCGCCGCCAGGCTGCGCTTGTCGGTGACGAAGGTGGCCCGGGGCCGGTGGGCGCGGAAGTAGCGGTTGGCCTCGCGGTAGAACGCGTCCTTCTTCACGTCGC
The DNA here is from genome assembly GCF_013387465.1 of Hydrogenophaga aromaticivorans. Classification (GTDB taxonomy): domain Bacteria; phylum Pseudomonadota; class Gammaproteobacteria; order Burkholderiales; family Burkholderiaceae_C; genus Hydrogenophaga; species Hydrogenophaga aromaticivorans. Next base: position 27,543 of record NZ_VYGV01000006.1, read on the forward strand.
CCATGATGAACACGTAGTCCTGCCGGGGCGGCCCCTGCACCTCGGCGTCGGCCTGGGCCGGCGCGTCTACCGCCGGTTCATCGGCTTTCGCCGGCCGCAGCGCCCGCGACCCGCCGAGCGCGGCCTTGCGACCGCCTTCGAAGGTCTTGTCGTAGAAGGCGCGCAGGGCGTCTTCTTCTGCGCCGTGGAAGTCGCCGTCCAGGTTGTCCGGGTCGATGCCGCCCTTGGGCGCGAAGATGGTGGCGATGTCGGCCGGGCTGCTGTTGAGCAGCAGGGTGAGGATGGCGCGCTCGTCGTCGTTGCCGGTGAAGCCCGACTGCATCTCCTGGATCAGCAGGATCTTCTGAGCGGCGTCGAGGGTCAGCGTGCCCTTGCGCCACAGCGCGACGATGGCCCGGGCCTTGTCGTCGCTGTTCATGTTGTCTTCGATCTTGCCCGGCCCGTGTTGGGCCAGGTAGGTCTGCAGCGTGGGCAGATCGAAGCCGTCCGCATCGAAGTCTTCGATGTCCAGCTCCCGCTGCACCCAGGGCGCCGCAGCGCCTTGCTGCACCACGTGGGCCAGCTCGTGCGCGATCAGCCGCTGCCCCTGGCGCGTGTCGGGCGCGAACTGCCCGGCGTTGAAGGCGATGTGTTCGCCCACGGTGTAGGCCCGGGCGCTCACGTCGTGGGCCGATTGCTGGGCCTCGCCGTCGGTGTGGATGCGCACGCGGGAAAAATCGTGGCCCAGGCGCTGCTCCATGCCGTGCAGCAGTGCTGGCGCCATCGGCATGCCGGGCCGGGCCAGGGTGCGCTCCACGCTCGCGGGTGCGCTGCTGGTTTCGCCGTTGGCGTGGGTCGCTTCGCGCTGCAGGCGGGGGGCTGCCGGTGCGGTGGCTGCGTGGGGCGGTGAGGCCAGCGCCTGGTCGGCGGCGCGGTCCGCCTCCTGCTCCAGCCGGTCGCTGGTGGCGCCCACGGCGAGCTTGCGCTGCAACACGCCGCGCGCGACCGACTTGCCCGCCGCCTTGGCCGGTGCGACCTGCAGGGGGGCGACCGTGCTCATGGGCATTTGGTGCTCCCGCAGGGGTTGGTGTTCCAGCTGGTGTTGCCGGTTTTTTTCCGGTGGCAGCAGAGGTCGCTCAGCACCGCGCCGCTGTAGCTGACCGACACCGTGGTCACGCCGATGCGGGTGTGGTGGTTCAGGGTGCGGATCAGGGACCGGGTGCCGACGTGCACGCAGGCGTGCGAGCCGGTGTTGAGCAAGCCTTCGTGAATCGCCTGGATGCCCTTGAAGAAGATCGCGTAGTTCATGGTCCCGGCGCCGCTGGCCGAGTAGCGCGCGCCTTTGCCCTTCTTGGCCACGGGATCGGTCAGGTTGCCGAGTCGGACGTTTTCGGAGTCGGTGTAGCCCAGGCCTTCCAGCCGCGAGACCTTGGAGTTCTTGACGCGGTCGGTCAGCCCGACGCCCAGCATGGTGGAGCCGCCCGCGATGGGCATCACGATGTCGGCCGGCACGCTGGACGATGCCGTGCTGTATTTGGCCTTCAAGGTCCCGGTGGGCATGCGCGGCTCCAGCTGGCCGGCCGCAGCGGCCGCGGCCTTGTGGCCGTCGTCCACCACGGCTTTGTCGAACTGGATGTCGATGTGTTCCACCCAGGGCTGGGTCTTGGCATCCTTCAGGGTCTCGTCGGCGCCCTCGAAGGCAATCGTGTCCTTGCCCTTGCTGCGGTAGCGGTGCAGTGTCTGCGCGGAACCGGCGGTCGGTTCGCCCGACGACCCTGTCTGCTGGACCACATGGGTGAGCTCGTGGGCGATCAGGTGCCGGCCCGCCGCCGTGCCGGGCGCGTACTGGCCGCTGCCGAACACCACGTCCCGGCCCACGGTGTAGGCGTGGGCGTTGACGTCCCGTGCCGAGGTTTGTGCCGCCGCGTCCGCATGCACGCGCACCCGGGAGAAGTCGTGGCCGAAGCGTTGTTCCATGTCCTGGCGCAGCGCCGGCTCCAGCGCGCGGCCCGAGCCCGCGAGTGCGGTGTCCACGCTGGCGGGCGCCGCGGCCGCACCCTGCGCTGCGCTGCCGCTGTAGCGCTGGATGCGGGGCGCCACCGCGCCCGCGTGGGGTCGGCCCGGTGCGGCGAGCACCTGGTGGGCGACCTGTTCGGCCTCCTGCTCCAGCGCGTCGTTGCTGGCGCCGATGGCGAGCTTGCGCTGCAGGGCGCCGGTCGAGGCACCGTCCTCGCGGCGATCCGTGGCGGGGGTGGTGGCGGACGAACCGCAGCCGCAAGCGCACTGGCGCTGCAGCCACGGGCTCGCCACCGGGGTGTGGGTGGATGCCCTGGTTTTGCCGGCCTTCGTTATCAGGGGTGCTGCAGTACTCATGATTGCATCCCCCGCACGATGCCTTGCGCGGTCTGTTCGCCCACCGCCGTGGCCTGTGCCCCCGGCGCGATGCGCAGGGCTGCGACCTTCAGCCGCGGCACGCTGTGTTGCGCCATCAGCGCCTGCGCGGCCTGCGGCGTGGCCAGCAGCCGGCCGAGCTCCGCGCGCAACCCTTCGGCGATGCCGGCCTGGTCTTCGCGGTCGAAGCCACGCAGCACCAGCCGGTCGATGTGCAGCACGACGCGCTTCATGACCACCCCCGGGTTTCGGCGTCGCTCAGCGGGCGTTCGCGTTTGCTGGCTTCGGACTGCGCGGCGCGCAGCACGTGCGCCATGCCGACGGGTTGTGCGTCCTGCGCCGCATGGAAGGCGGCGTTGAGCGCGATGTTGCGGATGTTGCCGCCAGCCATCTGCAGCCGGGCGAGCTTGGCGTGGTCCAGGTCTGCGGTGGGCGTGGCGCCGGGGAAGATGCGCCGCCAGATGGCTTCGCGCTCGCTGGCCTCCGGGAACGGGAAATTCACCACGAAGCGCAGCCGGCGCGAGAACGCCGTGTCCAGCGCCTTTTGCTGGTTGGTGGTGAGGATCGCCAGCCCGCGGTAGGCCTCCATGCGCTGCAGCAGGTAGCTCACCTCGATGTTGGCGTAGCGGTCGTGGCTGTCCTTGACCTCGCTGCGTTTGCCGAACAGCGCATCGGCCTCGTCGAACAGCAGCACCACGCCGCTGTCTTCGGCCACGTCAAACACGCGGGCCAGGTTCTTTTCGGTTTCACCGATGTATTTGCTGACCACGGCCGAGAGGTCGATGCGGTAGAGGTCCAGGTGCAGCTCGTGGGCCAGCACCTCGGCCGCCATGGTCTTGCCGGTGCCGCTCTCGCCGGCGAACAGCACCGAGATGCCCAGGCCGCGCCCGCCCTTGCCCGCGAAACCCCATTGTTCGTACACCGTGGGCCGGTGGCGCAGGTGGGCGGCGATCTGGCGCAGGGTGGCCTTCTGTGGCTCGGGCAGGATCAGGTCGTCCCAGCGGGCCACGGGTTCGATGCGCTGGGCCAGCCCGGCGATGCGCCGCCCCTCCAGCCCGCGGCAGGCCGTCCACAGGGTGGCCACGGGGTCGGTGGCGAGGTCTTCCGCGCGCTGCAGTTCGGCGCCCAAGCGGTGGATGTCGCGCGCGCTCAGCCGGAACTCCGAGGCCACGCCGTCGAGCGCGGCGCCATACCGCGGCGCTCGCCCGCCCAGCGCCTGTTCCCACAAGAGCCGCTGCTCGCGCACCCCGGGCTTGGGAATGTCGATGCGGATGTCGCGCCGCGTGAGCTCCACCGGCTCGGACACGCTCAGCAGCGTCAGGCCACCGATGCGCTCGACCAAGCGCAGGGCCGGTGCGGGTGGGGCGGCTTCGCCGCATTCGATCAGCAGCGCGGCGTCGAGCAGCGCGGCTTCGCGTTGCCAGAGCACGGCCAGCGCTTCAAGCTCCTGCGCCGATTCGGGCAGGTCCTCGCAGGCCATGGCGTAGAGCTGCAGGCCGAGCCGTGCGGCGGCGCTGGCGGCGATGTCGCGCTTGCCGTGCCGGTCCTTGCCCCAGAGTTGCACCACCGGAACGGGCTCACCTGCCTCGGCGATGGCGGCGGCGAGCGCCTGGGCCAGCGTCTGCTGCCGGGGCGCCATCGTGGCGGGGACCTGCACAGGCTGCAGCAGGGCCTGCAGGCGCGTGTCCAGGAAGCCGGCGCCGGCCAGGTGGTGCAGCACCCGCTCGTCCAGTTTCAGGCGGGCGTTGACCAGGGAGGCGTCGTCGGTGGGTTCGACCAGGCGCCAGCGGCGCAGGGGCCGCACCGGGGTCAATGCGCTCCAGTGCGGATCGGGCAGCACGGCCAGGGCCAGGCCGAATGTGGCCCAGGGGCGCTGGCCGCCGGGCGATGCCCCCGCGCAGAGGGCGCCGATCTCGCTGTCCATTTCGACGCCGGCGGCCAGCAGCACGGTGTCGCGCTCGAAGCCCGAAAGGCCGAAGCGTTCGACCAGCTGGTCGATGGCCGCCACTTCGTCGAGATCAAGCCGGCATTGCGTGATCCGGGCCTGTGCGACCGCCTCGTCCTCACCGCGCAGGCGGGCCTTGATGCGCGCGAACTCGGCCGACAGCAGGCGCTGGTTGGCCGCGGTCCAGTCGGTGGGGGCACGGGCGGTGTCGCGGGCGTTCATGTGATTACCACACGCTGGTTCAGGAAGGTCGGCGGCACGGCTGTGCGGTCGATGAGGGGGCTGTCGATGCCGTCGATGCGCAGGCGCGCCAGGTGGCCCGGGGGCTGGCCGGGTGGGGGTGGGGGCGACACGGGCGCGTCTTCGATCACGAAGTCGAGCGAGGTGGTGGGCGCGGTGAACGTCTGTGGCGCGTACTCCTGCTGGCCCAGCACCAGCACCACGCTTTGCCCGGCGCGCAGGGCCGGGTGGAAGTTGATCGTGAAGCTGGCGCTGCCGTCGCCCGCGCGCACCACGTTCAGCGGCAGCCCGGTGATCTGCGGCGCCAGCGTCATGGCCAGGCGGTTGCTGCTGCGCGCGGCGCTCTCGCCCGGGCGCAGCACGCTCACGCCGACGCGGTAGACGCCCACCGGATAGATCGCGGCGTCGGCCACCGGGAGGTTGAACTGCACCAGGGCCGCACCCCCGACCGCCAGCGCGGGCAGGCTGAGCTCGCTCTCGAAGCGGTCGTTGCCCAGCAGCACGGTGCGTCCGGTGCCGTCCAGGTGGTGGCCCGTGAGGTCGATGGTTTCACCCAGCCGCGCGACGATCTGCCCGCCGGGTGGCGACAGCGCTTCGAGCGTCGGGATCGCGGGCTCCAGGCCGGGTTCCACGGACACGCCGCGCTCGCGCCCGCTATCCGGGTCCACCCCACCGCGGGTGAGCACCGGCAGCGCCGAGCGCACCGGCTCCGAGGCTTCGATCAGCACCACCGTGGCGCGGTAGGCCGCGGTCGGGCGCAGATGGCTTTGGGTGGCGGTCCAGAGCTTGGACATCTCCTCGGTGTCGAGGTGCTCGGGCGTGATCTTGATCAGTTCGACCTGGTCGGCCAGGCCCGAGTCGAACAGCGCGCGTTCGAGCGGTGTGCCGGGCAGGGGCGCGGGCGTGAGGGCCTGGCGGATCATGCCGCGGGTCAGCAGCGGGGACTCGTGCAGCCACTGCATGGCGTAGCCCAGCAGGATCTCGGCGTGCAGATCACCGGCGCTGTAGGCCGAGAGCAGGTAGTGCAGGTCCAGCGCGAGCGGGGCATTGCTCAGGCGGTTGCGCCCGGACGCGTCGCGGCTGGGCAGGCCTTCGTTGCGCCAGCCGGTGTTGGCGCTGACGCGGTGCAGGAACAGGTTGAGCTGCGAGGCCTCGGTGCCGTTCTGTGGCACCACGCGGTCGGGCGGCAGCACGCTGACGGTGGCGGTGCTGCCCAGCACGCCGCTGAGGTTGTGCTCCACCAGCCCCTCGCTCAGCAGGCTGCGCAGGGTGGCGGTGACCGCGGCGATGCCCAGGGCGGTGGTCATGAGCGGCCTCCTTGGCGCCGGGCCAGGTATTCGTCCAGCGAGACCGGCGCTTTGCGGCGCGCGGCGGGACGCTGCGCGGGCGCTGCCGGTTCGTGGATGGCCGTGACCTCGATGTGGCCTGTCTCTTTTATCCCTCTAGATTTTTATAAGAGACCGACTCTGTGTCTATCACCCCCAAACCGCCCTTGAGAACCTTGAGGGGTTTGGGTAAGCTTCTC
>NZ_VYGV01000006.1:33637-1147958 GCF_013387465.1 Hydrogenophaga aromaticivorans
GGCCAGGGGCGGCAACGCGGCGCTGGCGGGCCAGCGCACGCGGATCGTGGGCGCGAGCAGCGGCTCGACCTGAGGCCAGGTGGAGGGTGATGCGGTTGCCAGGGGAGCGTCCGACCTCGGGGGGGCGGGTTCGCTGGTGGCCGGGTTCGCGCTGCGGGCCGCTGGAGCCTCGTCCACAGGGTGGGGTGGGCGTGGGGTGGTCATCGAAGCTTTTGCACGTGCCGCCCGCGCCGGGGAGGGTGCGGCTGCAGTATCGTCGGCGGGTTCCTGCAGCGGGGCGGGGGCCGATGCCGTTGCGGCGGTCTGGCCGCGCCGGGGTGTTTCTGCAGCCCTTTGGCGCCGTGCATCGGCGGGTGCGAACACCGGTTCGGGAGAACGGCCGGGGCTAGCGCCCGGGGGCGTGCCGGTGGTCGAGCCGGCTGGCTCAAACGGTGTGCGGGCCTTGGGGGCCGGGGCGTCTTGCTGCATCGGCGCGCCGTGCTCAATCGGCTCGGGCGCGAACCGCATGCCCGACGCAGCGCGCACCGTGCGGGCCGAGCCGTTGGCCCGTTGGGCGAGACGTTGCAGGAATCCGGTCATGGTCTGCCTCGTCGTGTGGTGAGCCTCAGACCCTGAGCAGGTCCAGATACGCGGCGCGCCGGGCCGGGCTGAGCGCGAGCACCTCGCCTTCGGTCCAGCCATAGGCCTGCGCCAGGCTGTGCACCTGGCCCAGCAGGCCCCTGGCGTGGTGGCGCACGTCGTCCCACACCAGGCTGCCAGCGTCGAGCGAAGCCTGGGTCGTCTGGCCGCAGGTCTCGCAGGCCACGCCCAGCCTCAGGTCGGCCAGGGGGTCGGCGGCTTCGAGCTGTTCTTCCGCCTCGCTCAAGACGTCGGCCAGCGCAGTGGGGCCATCGGGGCGCACCACACAGCAGCGCTCCAGCAAGTGCAGCGCGGCTGTCTGGGCGTCGGTTTCATGGGCCAGGGCCGCGAGATCGCGGCTGTGGGGCACGCGGAACCGGAATCCCTGCAACTCGACGTCCGCGCGTTCGTCCTGTGCCGTGGCGTCGGCCAGCAAGGGGTTGATGTCCAGCGCGAGCTCCAGGTGTTCACCGCAGTGTTCGCAGTCCAGCTGCACCTCGACGCGCGCGCCGAACAGCGCAGCGCGCATGCGCAACAGCCCGGTGTTGACCACCCCCAGAGGCAGCTGCGCGAAGCGCTCGGGCGCCACGTCGGGCCGCGCCCAGGCGCAGAGCAGCAAGGCCCGGTCAATGGGATGGCGGTCCTGGCCGCGTTCCCAGAGACTGAGCAGCCCGGCTTCGTCGAGCGTGCGCATGACGGGCTTCAGGCCGGTTCGGTGAAGCGCGGTTCGGTCGGCTCGGTGACGTCAAAGTCACGCTCCCAGCCCTCGTTCTCCAGCTTGATCGACTGGATGGCCACCGCGTTGGCGTTGGCGTCCAGATCGGGCAGTGCCTGGTATTCCGAGACCCAGCAACGGAACACCTTGTAGGCCAGGACGAGCTGGCCGGCCTCGTTGTAGACCTCGATGATCAGGTCCTTGCGGAAGTCTTGCAGCGAGACTTCGGCGCCCAGGCCGGAGCCGAAGTTCCAGACCTTGTTGGCCCAGCGCTCGAACTCCAGGTCGTGCGTCACGCCGCGCTCCAGGCTGATCGCCTCGAACTTGGTGCGCCCGGGCGACTTGCGCGTGACCGAAGGGTCGCCGCCCTCGCGGTGCTCGACCAACGCGGTGCTGCGCTTGAGCGCGCCCACCTTGCTGATGCCCGCGACGTAGCGGCCATCCCACTTGACGCGGAATTTGAAGTTCTTGTAGGGGTCGAAACGCTGTGCATTGACACTGAACTGAGCCATGACGGTTCTCCTTAGGGCCTGTTGATCCGCAACGTATCTTCCAAAAATGGTGTGATCGGGCCCTAGACTTCGACCTGACCGGCCATCTGCTGGATCTTGAGCACCACGAATTCGGCCGGTTTCAACGGCGCGAACCCGACCAGAATGTTCACGATGCCGAGGTTGATGTCGTTCTGCGTCGTGGTCTCGCGGTCGCACTTGACGAAGTAGGCCTCGCGCGGGCTGCGGCCCTGAAACGCGCCCTGGCGGAACAGGTTCTGCATGAAGGCGCCCACGTTGAGCCGGATCTGCGCCCACAGCGGTTCGTCGTTGGGCTCAAACACCACCCACTGGCTGCCGCGGTACAGGCTTTCTTCGAGGAACAGCGCGAAGCGCCGCACCGGCAGGTATTTCCACTCGGAGGCGAGCTGGTCGGCGCCGGCCAGCGTGCGCGCGCCCCACACCAGGTTGCCCGTGACCGGGAAGCTGCGCAGACAGTTCAGCCCCAGCGGGTTGAGCAGGCCGTTCTGGCCATCGGTCATGGTGTAGCTGAAGCCCTGCACACCGGAGAACGAGGCGTCCAGGCCCGCGGGGGCCTTCCAGATGCCACGCTGCACGTCGGTGCGCGCGATGATGCCCGCGACCGCACCACCGGGCGCGAACTCGGCGAGGCGGTTTTCGCTCAGCGGATCGGCCATGCGCAGGCGCGGAAAGTACACCGCGGCATTGCGCGCGTCGTCGTTGCCCACCGTCGTGCGCAGGCCGCTCACGCCAGTCTGGGCGGTGCTGATGGCGGTGGCGGCGTTGGCGGTCCAGGCGGCGGGCGCGTCGATGATCAGCATCGCGCGCCGATCCTGGCAGTAGGTGGCGGCCAGGGCCCAGGTGGCGGTGGCCACGTCGGCCTCGTGGGTCAGCGGCGGCAGGCACAGCAGATTGAACAGGTCGGCCGCCTCCAGCGCGTACATGCCCTCGCGGTTGGCGATCGCCGTGGCGTTGGTGGGCACGAGCTGGGCGTCGGTGATCGCCGCGCCATCGGCGTTCGCTGCGCCCGCGGCCACCACGTTGGGCAAAGCCGGGTTGGCGGGATCGTTCGGGCTGGCGTTCTGCGGCGCGGAGGCGCGCACCCTCACCAGGGCCGACTGTTCGTTGAGCACGGTGTTGACGAAGCGCGGGCTCAACGGCGAGACCGAGACGTTGCGAAAGCTCTCCGCGGCCACCACCTGGCTGCCGCCCACCCGGTCGAGCTCTTCGACCGTGAGGTTGAAGAGCAGCGTGTCGGCGGGGTTGCGGGTGAGGTGATCGACCCGCGCCCGCAAGGCCTGGCCCCACAGGCCCGGACTGGCGGCCTCCAGCACCAGACTGCCGGCGCCCGCGGGCAGGGTGATGGTGGCCGTGTTGGTCGCGATGTTGCCGTTGAAAACCCGCACGATCAGCGCGTCGGCCCCGCCGTGCTGAAAGAAGTGGTTCACCGCGTAGCTCATGGTGCTGTCGCGCCAGAGGCCACCGAAGATGCGCGCGTACTCTGTAAAACTTTGTACCCGCACCGCCCGGTTGACGGGGCCGCGCGAGGAGCGGCCGATGAAGGCCGTGATGGACGTGGCGACACCGGTGATGGTGCGCACACCACTGGGAACCTCTTCGACGTAAACCCCAGGATAGGTGAGGGCTGAAGGCATGGTGGACGCTCCTTGAAGGCTGTGTTGATGGGGGGCCCGGAGTGCGCCTCGTGGCGCCTGGTGAAGCCAGCGGTGTGCTTCAGGTTCGAGAGGCTACGAAGTTCATCGGCCGGATGTTGTGACACTTTGTGTCGCCCGATCCCTTGTCCAACCGGTGAAATTCGTGGCCTCAACGCTGGTTCTTCTGGACCGCATTGCGCCACAAATCGGTGTATCCGGCATGCCTCAAACGGAGGACGAAACGGGGCTGGGTGGCACCAAAAATGCGCGCCAAAAACGACGGAAATGAGCCCACGGGAAAGCCCGGCTTCAGGGGGTGCCGTGGCGGCGTCTGCTATCTTCCAAGCTTTCGTTTTCGCCAATGAGCCACACGCCATGCCAATGCAATTTGCCGACCGCCTGAACAACGTCGAAACCTCCGCCATCCGCGAACTCTTCAAGCTGCTGGGCAAGCCCGGCATCATCAGCTTTGCCGGCGGCTTTCCCGACAGCGCCATGTTCGACGTGGACGGCATCCGCGAAGCCGTCAACACCGCACTGACCGAAGAACCGGGTGGCGCCCTGCAATACGGTGCTACCGAGGGTTACAACCCGCTGCGCGAACAGCTCGCTGCGTTCATGACCAGCAAGGGCAACCAGGGTGTGACGGCCAACGACCTCATCGTCACCACCGGCAGCCAGCAGGCGCTGGACCTGCTGGGCAAGACCCTCGTGTCCCCCGGCGACAAGGTCATCGTCGAAGGCCCGACCTTCCTCGCCACCATCCAGTGCTTCCGCCTTTACGGCGCGCAGCTCATCAGCGCACCGGTGGACGGCAACGGCGTGAAGACCGATGAGCTGGAAAAGCTGATCGAAGAACACAAGCCCAAATTCGTCTACCTCATCCCTACCTTCGGCAACCCCAGCGGCGCCATGCTCAGCCTGGAGCGGCGCCAGCGCGTGCTGGAAATGGCGGTGAAGCACAACACGCTGATCGTGGAAGACGATCCGTACGGTGATCTCTACTTCGGCGAAGCGCCACCGCCCAGCCTGCTCGCGCTCAGCGCCAGCGTGCCCGGCAGCCGCGAGCTGCTGGTGCACTGCGGTTCGCTGAGCAAGGTGCTGAGCCCCGGCCTGCGCGTGGGCTGGATGATCGGCGCCGCCGAGCTGCTGGCCAAGGCCACCATGTGCAAACAGTTCAGCGATGCGCACACCAGCACCTTCGCCCAGGCCACCGCCGCGCAGTACCTGAAAGCCGGCCGCATGCCCGCCACGCTGGCCAAGGTGCGCGCCGTGTACGCCGAACGCGCCACCACCATGGGCAATGCCCTGCGCCGCGAGCTGGGCGACGCCATCGAGTTCGTGCAACCGCAGGGCGGGCTGTTCGTCTGGGCCCGCCTCACGGGCGCGGGCGGCAAGGTGGCCGACGGTGGCGAGCTGGCCAAACGCGCGATTGAAAAAGGCGTGGCCTTCGTGCCCGGCGCACCGTTCTACGCCACGAACCCCGACCACGCGACCCTGCGCCTCTCGTTTGCGACGGTGGGGGTGGAGAAGATTGAAGAGGGGGTGGGGCGGTTGGGCGCAGCGGTTTGATCTGTTGACTCCCACTTCTTCAGTGCCAACAACCCAAACACCCTGACCGGCTCCGCACCATGATCCGGCCCGAAACGCCCGCCGATGCAGACGCCATCGCGGCCCTCACCACGGCCGCCTTCCTGAACGCACCCCACACCAGCCAAACCGAGGCCTTCATCGTCAACGCGCTGCGCCGCGCCGGGGCGCTGAGCGTGTCGCTGGTGGCGGAGCAGGGTGGCGAACTGGTCGGGCATGTGGCGACCTCGCCCGTGGTCATTGCCGACGGCACGCCGGGCTGGCATGGGCTGGGGCCGATTTCGGTGTTGCCTGAACACCAGGGAAAAGGCATCGGTTCGGCGCTGATGCGGGCGGCGCTGCAGGCGCTGCGAGAGCAGGGTGCGGCGGGCATCATGCTGGTGGGCGAACCGGGCTACTACCGGCGCTTCGGTTTTCGCAATGAGGCGCAACTGGTCTACCCGGACATTCCGCCGGAATATTTCATGGTGCTGCCGTTCACCGACGCCTTGCCGCGCGGCACGGTGCTCTTCCACGAGGCGTTCGGCGCGGCGTCTTGAATCTGCGCAACGGGAGCCCACACATGGCCAAAAGATCGTTCCCGCTCGCCAAGGCCTACACCCTGCTTGAACCCGGCCCGGTGGTGCTGCTGACCACGGCGAGCGGCGGGCAGACGGATGTGATGGTGCAGTCCTGGCACCTGATGCTGGAGTTCGAGCCGCCGCTGGTGGGCTGCGTGGTCAGCCCGCGCAACCACTCGTATGGTTTGCTCAAGGCGTCGCGCGAGTGCGTGATCAACATCCCCTCGGTGGAGATCGCGGAGCAGGTGGTGGCGTGTGGCAATTCATCGGGCCGCAACGTGGACAAGTTCGAGCGCTTCGGGCTCACGCCGGTGCCGGCCAAAGTGGTGGGTGCACCGTTGATCAAGGAGTGTTTTGCCAGCCTGGAGTGCCGCGTGGTGGACACGGGCATGGTGGCGAAGTACGGCCTGTTTGTGCTGGAGGTGGTGAAGGCCTGGATGGACCCGGCGCACAAGGAAGCGCGCACCTTGCACCACCGCGGGCGTGGCCGCTTCATGGTGGCGGGTGAGACGATCCAGCTCAAGTCAAAAATGAAATAGCCGGCCCACGCCTTTCATCGACCCGGACGGCGTGCGTCTGGATGTGACGAACGACCGGCAGGAGCGGCACGACCGCTGGGGCGACGCGGCTGGCCGAACCGCAGGCTTACTCGATCGGCTCGGCCTCAAACTGCGCCGCGTTCTTGCCCTTGAACGGCGCGTAAAACGCCTTGATCGCGGCCATGTCGGCCGCGATGTCGCCAGTGGGCTGGAACAGCGGGCCCAGGCCACTGCGTTTGGTGGCGTAGTCCATGTAGGCCATGACGATAGGCACCTGGGCCGTCTGGGCGATGTAGTAGAAGCCGGTCTTCCAGTAGCGCGTCTTGCTGCGCGTGCCTTCGGGCGGCACGATGAGTTGCAGCGGTCCGTCGGCCCCGGCAATGGCCTGGGCCGAGGCGGCCACCAGGTTGCTGGATTGCGCGCGGTTCACCGGGATGCCGCCGAGCCAGCGCATCAGGCCGCCAAACGGGGCTTTGAAGATGCTCTGCTTGCCCATCCAGTAGGGGTTCAGGCGCAGGGCGAAGGCGACCATGAGGGTGTAAGGCAGGTCCCAGTTGCTGGTGTGGGGCGCTGCGATGAACACGCTCCGGGTCGCCTGCGGCGGCAGGCTGCCTTCGACTGTCCAGCCGGTCATTTTCAGGAAAGCCAGCGAAAAGCCGCGCAGCAGGGTGTTGATCACCGGGGTGGTGAAGATGGTTCGGTGCATGGCCGGGGAGTATCGTGCAAGACACCGCCTGGCCCTTGCGCGCGCTACCATCGCCGCCACTTCATTTGACGGATATCAAGCCATGACCCCAACCCTCGATGTGCAGGGACTGACGGTGCAGATCGAGGGCCACGGCCCCACGGTGGTGATGCTGCACGGCTGGCCCGACACGCTGGCGCTGTGGGACGGCGCGGTGCGGGCGCTGAGCGATGGCTACCGCTGCGTACGCTTCTCGCTGCCGGGCTTTGACCTCGCGAAGCCGCCGCGTCCTGTGTCGGTGAATGAGATGTGCGAACTGGTGGGCGCCGTGGTGGACGCGGTGAGCCCGGACGAGCCGGTGACGCTGCTGCTGCACGACTGGGGCTGTTTCTTCGGCTACGAATACGCGGCACGCCACCCGCAACGCGTGGCGCGCGTGGTGGGCACCGACATCGGCGACACCAATTCGGGCGCCTACCTCAAGTCGCTCAAAACCAAAGAGAAGCTGATGATCGCGGGTTACCAGCTCTGGCTGGCTGTGGCCTGGAAGCTGGGTCGCTGGCTGCCGGGCCTGGCCGACCGCATGACGCGCTTCATGGCGCGCACCATCGGCTGTCGCACGCCGCCGGAGCGCATGGGCTGGCAGATGAACTACCCCTACGCCATGCAGTGGTTCGGTTCTTATGGCGGCTTGCGCGGCGTGGCGCGGGTGGACAAGGTGTTCGGCCCGCAGATCCCCACGCTGTTCTGTTTCGGCCGGCGCAAGCCCTTCATGTTCCATTCACCGCGCTGGCTCGCGGCCCTGGGCACCACGCCGGGCAGCCAGGTGAAGGGCTTTGACGCCGGGCACTGGCTGATGTTTCAGAAGCCCGCCCTGTTCCACACCGCGGTGCGGGCCTGGCTGGACGGTGGAGGCGCTGAGCGATGAAGGCTGAGGACCTGGAACGCCTGATCACAACCGAGATGCCCTTCGGAAAACACAAGGGCACGCCCATCGCCGACCTGCCGGGCAACTACCTGAACTGGTTTGCGCGCGAGGGCTTCCCGAAGGGGGACATCGGCCGCCTGCTGCAGCTGATGCACGAGATCGACCACAACGGCCTGAGCGATCTGCTGGCGCCACTGCGGCGGCGCTCCTGACCAGCCCTCCATCGCCAGCGACGTCAGCCCTCAGGCGATGTCGAAGGCGTGGAAGCCGAACTGCCCGCGCCGTCGGTCGGCGAAGTAGTGTTCCAGCGTTTCCCGGACGGTGCGGAACGCGATCTCGTCCCAGGGGATCTGGTCTTCGGTGAACAGCCGGGCCTCGATGGTCTCGAAGCCGGGGTTGAATTGTTTGCTGAGCAGGCGGGCGCGGTAGTACAGGTGCACCTGGCCCACGCGCGCCACGTTCATGAGCGTGAAGAGCTCGCCCAGCTCGATCTGCGCGCCGGCCTCTTCGTCGGTTTCGCGCAGCGCGCCTTCGGCCGTGGTTTCGCCCAGTTCCATGAAGCCGGCGGGCAGGGTCCACTTGCCACGGCGCGGTTCGATGTTGCGCAGGCAGAGCAGCACGTATTCACCCGTCTCGCCCCAGACTGGCACGGTGCCCACGACATTGAGCGGGTTTTCATAGTGGACGGTGTGGCAGACGGTGCAGATGGCGCGGGGTTTGGTGTCACCGTCGTCGGGCAGTCGGTAGGTGACGGCGGCGCCGCATTCTCTGCAGTGTTGGATGGGGCTGCGGTGCATGTCGCAAAGTGTAGGGGAAATGAAAAAGGGCCCCTTGCGGAGCCCTTCAAGACACAGGGGTGCAAGGCACCCGGCGCAGGAGGCGATCAGCCCTTGGCGGTCTTGCCGTGTTTGGCGATCAGCGACTTGGCGGTGTCCAGCAGTTGTTTGCCGTTGAAGCCGCGCTTGTCCATGTCCTGCATCCACTCCACTTCCACCAGACGCGCCTTGCGCTTGAATTCCTGCGCTTCGGCGGCGGGGATGGTGTAGATGCTGTTGCCCAGCTTGACGGCCGACTCGCGGCCGGGCGCGTCGCCACCCTGCTGCACCTTGCCCAGCCAGGCCGAGGTTTCCATGCCGGAGTTCTTGTCGATGACGGCCTTGAGGTCGGCGGGCAGTGCGTTGTATTTGGCCTTGTTCATGGCCAGGATGAAGGTCGTGGTGTACAGCGCGCCGCCCGCCGGGTCAAACTCGCTGTGGAACTTGGCCAGTTCCTGCACCTTGACGGCCGGCACCACTTCCCAGGGGATCACGCAGCCGTTGATGACGCCTTTGGAGAGCGCGTCGGGAATCTGCGGCAGCGGCATGCCCACGGGCGAAGCGCCGAGGTAGCCGAGCATCTTGGTGATCTGGCGGGTCGGGCCGCGCACCTTGGAGCCTTTGAGGTCTTCGGCGGTCTTGATCTGCTTGTCGCGCATGTGGAAAATGCCGGGCCCGTGCACCTGCAGGGCGATGGGGTGCACATCCTTGAACTCGTCCTGGGCCACGGTCTGCACGTATTCCCAGTAAGCCTTGGAAGTGGCTTCGGCGTTGTTCATCATGAACGGCAGCTCGAACACTTCGATGCGCGGGAAGCGGCCCGGCGTGTTGCCCGGCAGGGTCCAGACGATGTCGACCACGCCGTCCTTGGCCTGGTCGTACAGCTGCACCGGCGAACCACCGAGCTGCATGGCAGGGTAGGCCTCGAACTTGATGCGGCCGCCCGAGTCCTTGGTGACCTTGTCCATCCAGGCCTTGTGCATGTTCAGCCACACATTGGACTGTGGCGACATGAAGGTGTGGAACTTGAGGGTGACGGTTTGCTGGGCAAAGCCGACGAGCGCCGGGGCGCCGAAGGCCACGGCCGCGCCGGACTGGAGCAGGGTTCTGCGCTGGATCATGGGGGGGAATCTCCTGGTGATGAAAGAAGGATGCCGGTCAAAGCAGGGCTTTGGGCGATGGTGAAACATAGTGCCTACAGACCTGGTACCGCTACGGGTGAAACCCGCAGAAAGCGTGCCGGTCAAGGCGTCGGCTATGTGCTTGAGGATCTCTCCAGGACCACATGCAGTTCGTTGTATGCAAACACGTTGCCGATCCAACGGAGATTGAACGGAAAGTAACTCGTGTGAACCAGTCGCCAACGGCTCTTATCACCCATTGCCTTCCGGATGACATCGAGATCAACGTACGTACGATGGGTGGGATCGATTTTGAACCCCGCACGTCCCGGTACGCCGATGACGGCGCGTGTGATGTCGGGTTCGGTGGCCAGGAGCAGCTTGCGGAGAATCTCGGCGGGTTGGTCAAAATGTTCGAGCACATGGCTCAGGAAGAGCGTGCGGACCCGACCTTTCCAGTTTACCGAGGACAGGGTCCAGTCATCGGCAAATCCGTTGTACCAGCGGACGTCCAGTCCCTGTTGCTGGCAGTACTGCACCGTGGCCTCGTTGTACTCGACACCCAGCGAGCCTTCGGGCAGTGCCCGCAGCAGTTCGCCGATGCCGCAACCAAAGTCCAGGGCCGGCCCCCGAGAAAGCCGAGCGGCCTGCCGGATGTACATTTTGCGAATGAAGCGCCGGAAAGCGCTGCGTTGAACCTGGTAGCGCGTGTAGGACTGGTCATAGACCGCATGGCCCTCGCCAGTCGGGGGGCTGGAATTGCTCATGTGTCCTTGAAAAGGGTGACCATCAATACACCGGCCGTGATCAGGGTCAGTCCGATCCACTGCGGCATGTTCAGTTTTTCATCATAGAAATACCAGCTCACGGCGGCCATGGTCAGGTAGAAGAATGAGCCGGATATCGCGAATGCGACCGACAGCCGCTCCTGGGTCAGGACAAACCACCAGACCACATAGCCCATTCCTTGCAGGGCCAGCGCAGCGATGACCACCGGGGAGGTCGCTGCCGACAGCACGAAAGCGAATGGACCATCGGTCTTCAGGACGCTCACGACGTCACCGACCCCTCGCTTCAAGATCAGCTGGCTGCCGATGGTGACGAAGGTGACGATCAGGACGAGAACAAAAGTGGGCATGCTTCAGCTTTCGTTGCTGGAATAGGCGATGGCATAGGTCCTGGCGATGATGTGGGCCAGGGGGCGGGGCCAGAGACGGCAGAGCATTTCCAGGTCTTCTCTTGTTCGATGGCCTTCATGGATGCCCTCGGTCGTGCCGCTTTCTGCATGGATGCGATGGTGCATCAATGTGTCCCGGACCCAGACAAACCCGCCGGGCTCTTCGGCTTTGCGTATCCACGCTGCCCAATCCATGTTTACGTGGTAACCGTCGGCGAAATGGGTCTGGCCTGGCCGGGTGCGGAAGGTGACCGAGGGGCACGGGATCGGACAGCCAAAACGCAGGCAGTTCATTTTTGACCACTTGCTGGAAATTTCTCGCCGACCCAGAAAGCCCAACAGGAGCAGCACCTGCTTGATGTTCAGCAGAAGGGTGTGCTCCCGCACATCCTCGCCGACGAGTTCCGCGTAGTTGGTGAACACCATGGACGGTTCGTGCGCCTGTTGAGCGGCAAGCATGACCCGTTCGGCGTAGCCGGGCAGGTACACGTCGTCCTGATGAGCGACGGTGACCCAATCGGTCTTGATCTGCGCCAGTCCCTCGTTCCAGTCGTGGGCCATGCCCTTGTTGGGGCCATGAATATGGCACTCGGCGCCGAAACGTTTCGCCAGCTCAAAGAGCCCGTCATGGGGTGTGGAGCTGGAGATCAGGATGCCGGACGGTGCGGATTGGCGCACCAGCGACTCCAGACAGTCGCTGAGGTAAGGGGAGTTCCCGTAGGCTGGGACCAGAAAAGTATGGCTGGGCGGCGCCGAAGACCCGTCATCTGGCCTCATGGTGAAGGTCTTTCTGGCTGGCGCAAGGTTGGGGCCGATCGGTAGAGGCGCTTGTGAATGGGCAGCCTGGGCACCGACTGGGTGTCGTGGGAGATGAAGGCCAGCAAGAGCTGGAGTCCCAGCAGCAAAGGCAATGCGGCCAGCATGACGGTACCTGCCGAGCTGACCACTTGCATGGAGGCGGACAAGGTCCATTGGTATGCACCGAACAGCAGACCAAAAACTGTCAGGCACGTACCCAGCAGCAGGTGAAATGAAGCCGCGGAGAGGTCGCGGAGGAAGTAGTTGTAGAAGATGCGCTTGCCGAAGTTGCGCAGGTGCTTGAGCATGAATTCACCCAGAATGGATCGGATGCGCAGGTTGCTGACCTCGTCGGCGTAGTGGGCGTCCATGGGAATGTCCATGACCACGCAGCGCATGATGTTGAGCCGGAACAGCATGTCGCTTTCGAAGAAATACCGCTGACTGATCTTGTCGAATGGCAGATGGCTCGCGACCCGGGCATGTATGGCGGTGTAGCCATTGGTCGGATCGAAGATGTCCCAGTAGCCCGTGGAGAATTTCGACATGAATGAAAGCAGGGCATTGCCGAGCAAGCGGATGCCGGGCATGCGACCGATGTTCGTCAGATCGTAGAAGCGGTTGCCTTTGGTGTAGTCGGCCAGGCCCTCCAGAATCGGTGCCACGAATTGCGGCAGCAGTTCGGGCGCCATCTGGCCGTCGCCATCGACCTTGACCAGGATGTGGCATCCGTCGTCAATGGCAGCCTGGTATCCGCTCATGGTCGCACCGCCCACGCCAAGATTCTGCGGGTTGAAGATGACTTTCACCCGCGGGTCGCTGCAATTCTGCTGAACGTGGTGTCCCGATGCTTGCGGGCACGCGTCATCGACCACGTAGATGGCGTCGACTTCCGGCCCCAGCCGCCGTATCACATCCAGCACCTGTGCTTTGACTTTGTAGGCCGGGATGACGGCGGCGATCTTGACCGTCTCTGGTGGAGTCTGGAAAACTGGATCCATGCGATGCAATCGTTCTGCCTCACCCATGGTCGGCTAGCCGCGCGGGCGAACGGTGCCTCCAGACGACCTGCCGGAACACCGACACGACGAACGCGGTGCCCAACAGGGCGCTGGTCACCAGATAGGGCAGGAAGTACCTCGCCTGGAAGAAGAACGGGAAATGGGTCAACCGGAGGTAGATGTAGAGAAACAACGGGAGCGCAACGAATGCCATGGCAGAACCCGCGAACAGCGCGGCCTGTCTGGTCACGGCAATGCCTTTCGACAGGGCAATCACCAGGTAGATCAATGACAGCCCGGACAGGATCAGGACGTAGGTGGGAAGGTACATGAACGCGTGGGGCAGGTTCCAGTCGACGAGGGTTCTCCAGCCCGGGCTGGCGGTGCTGTGCGTGAACTGGGCATATACCATGTTCATGTTGACGAAAAATGAGCGATCACCGAGCCGTCTGATCAACATGTCCCGCATCGAACCATCACTGGGTCCTCCTCCTCGCACGCCGTTGACGGCTGCAACCATGGCGGCGTAGATCAACACGGTACACAGGCCATAGACCAGCACACGCAACAAGCGTTGGCGCCAGGGTAGCGGTGTCCTGAGCAGTTCAGACACGCCCAGGATCACCACGAGCAGCAGGGCGGTTGGCTTGACAGACAAGACCAGCGCACTCAACAAGGACGCGCAAGCCAGGAACACTGCCTGGTTCTTCAATGGGTAAAGGAAGCGCACATAGACGAAGATCCCGAGAAGCACGGCGACCAACACAAAGACCTCGGGGTTGAATACCGTGGCCATGTAGACATAGATGGGGGCTTGTGCTGTGACAGCGACCAACATGGCCGCGAGCAGGGGTGGCACGCCAAGGTGCATGGCCAGCAGCGCGACGAGCAGCAGACCCACGAAGCCCCAGACCATGTTCGTGAGCTTGGCCAGGTGGAAGTCGTTGTCCACGGGAACCAACGCCTTCACCGCGCTGGACAGCCAAGCCGTCAAGAGGTAGTAGGTCGGCAGGTAGGAACTGGCGGTATTTTCGAGGGACCAGCCATCGCTTTCGATCTTGCCACTGGGTGAGCAGGTCATGCCCTGCATGACAACAGGGCTGCTTCCGCAGGCCCAGATCTCCAGTGACCGGTTGTCAATGCGCTCATAGACGGCCGGGACCTTGTTCCAGTGGTAGATCTTGTACCAATAATCGAAATGGGTGTGTTCGTCGTACGGCGAGTGGTAGTCCAGCTTCATTCTCTGGGCGATATTGTTCATGCCCCAGAGAAGGCTGGCGGCGAGCACCAGCAACCCTAGAAAACTGTTCAGTAGATGAAAGTGTTTCTTTGAAACAAGGGGTTGAAACGTCATAAGGTTGAGTCGAGCCCCGCAGTCAGGTCACTTTGACCGTGATCGGGGTCAGGCCGTCCACCCCACCGGTCATGGTGTCGCCCTTGACCACCGCGGCCACGCCTTCGGGGGTGCCGGTGTAGATCAGGTCGCCCGGCTGCAGCTCCCAGGCATTGGACAGGTGTTCGATGGTCTCGGCGATGTTCCAGATGAGTTTGCTCACGTTGCTGCGTTGCCGGTCGCTGCCGTTGACCTGCACCCAGATCGCGGCGCTGGCGATGTCGCCCGCCTCGGCAGCGGGGGTGATGGGGCCGATGGGAGCGGACTGGTCGTAGCCCTTGCCGATGCACCAGGGACGGCCCTGCTTCTTCATCTCGTTCTGCAGGTCACGCCGCGTCATGTCCAGGCCGACCGCGTACCCAAAGATGTGTTTCGCTGCGTCTTCGGCACGGATGCCGCGGCCACCCTGGCCGATGGCGACCACGAGCTCGATCTCGTGGTGCAGGTTGGACGTGAGCGTGGGATAGGGAATGACCGCGGTCTTGCCGGCTTCGGCGACAACGATGGCGTCGGCCGGTTTGAGGAAGAAGAACGGCGGCTCGCGGCCGGTGAAGCCCATCTCTTTGGCGTGTTCTTCGTAGTTGCGGCCCACGCAGTAGATGCGGTGGACCGGGAAGCGTTCGGCGCGGCCGACCACGGGCACGGAGACGACGGGCGGCGGGGTGAAAACGTAGCTCATGGCGGGTTCCTGGCGGCTGGCGGGCAGCGGGTGGCGTGAGTTCGGGTGCCCAGCAGTATAGGCAACCGGTGCCCGCTCAATACTGCGAAGCCGGCAGGCGCAGTTCGATGCCGTCGAGTTCCGGTGTGAGCACGATCTGGCAGCTCAGCCGGCTGCCGGGTGCGCGCGGCGATGCCGTGAATTCGAGCATGCCTTGTTCGTCATTGCCGGGCTCGGGGAGCCGGTCTGCCCAGGGAGCATCGACGATCACATGGCAGGTGGCGCAGGTGAGCGTGCCGCCGCAGTCGGCTGCGATGCCGCTCACGTTGGCGGCGACGGCGGCTTCCATGATGCTCTGGCCCGGTTTGCCCTGGATGTCCTGTACCGACTGGTCGGCGGCGATGAAACGGATGTGGATCATGGGGTGTCAGATTCGGCTGAAGTATTCGCGGCGGTCGAAGTCGGTCTTGTCCTTGGCGTCGGCGTGGCGGTCGATCTCTTGTTGTTTGATGCGGCAGAAATGGTGCACGACATCGGCGCCCAGCCCGGCGATGAGCGCGGTGTCTGCGCGCAGGCATCCCAGTGCGTGGCCGAGGGTGTCGGGGATTTTGGGGTGATCGGCGGCGTAGGGTGTCTCGCAGGCGGGTGGTGGTTCGAGGCCGCGGGCCAGTCCGTCGAGCCCGGCGTGGATCTGCGCCGCCATGTACAGGTAGGGGTTGGCGGCTGGCTCGCCGATGCGGTTCTCGATGCGGGTGGCCTGGTCGCCCGACCCGCCGACCACGCGCAACATGGCGCCGCGGTTGTCCTGCCCCCAGATCATGCTCTGGGGGGCCAGCGCGTTCGGGCGGAAGCGGCCGAAGCCGTTGACGGTGGGTGTGCACAGCGCGGTCATGCCTTCGGCGTGCGCCAGCAGGCCGGCGAGCCAGTGGGCACCGGCGTCCGACAGCGTGTGGCGCGCGTCGGCGCGGCCGCTGCCGGGCGCGGGCGATTCGCGCACGCAGGCGTTGCCGCCGGTGGCCAGATCCACCAGCGACTGGTGCAGGTGCCAGCCGCTGGACATGATGTGGGGAAACGGCGGGCGGCACATGAAGGTGGCGTGGTAGCCCGCTCGGCGCAGGGCCTGGCGCACGCCGTTGCGGAACAGCACCATCTGGTCGGCGGCGGTGAGCGCGTCGGTGGCGTCGAACACGGCTTCCACCTGGCTGGGGCCGAGTTCGATTTCCAGCGACTGCAACGGCAGGCCCAGCGCCTGCGCCGTGTGCATCACGATGGCCAGCGGCTCGTCGGCCATGTCGATCATGGCTTCGGACTGCAGGTTGTAGCCGGGGTGGATCATTTCCACGCTCGGCGGCAGACCGGGCCAGTCGGCGCGTTCGGGGTCGAGTTGCGGGGTGGTGTCGGTAATGCGGTAGATGTGGAATTCCACTTCGAGCCCGGTCTTGAGGCCGTAGCCCGCCTGGGCCAGCCGCGCCAGCGCCTGCTGCAGCACGCGGCGGCTGTCCAGCGCCACCGGGGTGGCGTCCTGGAACCAGGGCTGGCAGCGCAGCCAGCCAGTGCCTTTGCTCCAGGGCAACTCGATGAAGCTCGACGGATCGGGCAGCAGCATCAGGTTGGCCGCGCCGGCAAAGCCGGGCAGATCGCTGGTGCCGCCGGGCTCAAACACCTTCCAGGCGGTGCGGTCCGCCGTGTCCTTGAGCATCATCGTGCCGACCATGCCCACGCCATCGCGCAGCGCTTTGATGGCCGCGGGCGCCATCAGTGTCTTGCCGCGCAGCATGCCGTGGACGTCGCACCAGCCCAGGCGCACGCGCTGGATGCCACTGGCTTCGATGAGCCGGGCGGTTTGTTGGCAAGCCGCTTCCCGGGCCGCGTCGTGCTGCCCGCAGCGTTGGGCGAAATGGCTCATTTCGCGCCGGCCGTTTCGGTCGCGGCTTGCGCGGCGGCGTTCTGCCAGGGCGCGCCTGCGCGCTTGGCGCGCACGGCGTCCTGCCACCAGGTTGGCCAGCCTTCGGTGGGCGCGATGCCGTCCACCGTGTCGGGGCCGGTGATGCTGGCGTGTTGTGCCGGGTCGGCGATGCCGGGTGGCGTGCCGCCTTGTTCCACGGTGTCCATGGCCTGCAACAGCATCCGACGGTTCGCCATGATCACCTTGTCGGTGGTGCCCAGGTGTTCGCGTGTGCGGTCCTGGATGGCGCCCATGCTCTCGCAGGCCCACTGGTCGTGCACGTTGATGTCGTCCTCGCCCATGCCGAGGTAGGTGCGGTTCTGCTGCTCTTCGGCGCTGAACCCCCAGTTGTTGTGGCGCCCGGATTTGGGGATGTAGTCGGGCAGGGTGACGGCGTCCAGGCGCTGATTGCGCATGGTGTCCTTGTCCACCGGTTTGTCGAAACTGGTGAAGAAGGCGAACCAGTGGTTGTGCGTGTCGTCCACCGGCACGTGCATCTGCGTGATCGTCATGGTCTCGGAGAGCGGGATCACGAAGGTCTGCGGGAACACCGCGTTGGTGATGCGCACGTGGGTGAGCGCGTCGGTCATGGGGCGCAGCGCGGTCAGCTGCAGGCCATAGGGCTGCTGCGTGAAGCTGATCTCTGGCTGGCCGAATTCGCGCAACACCTTGGTCATGGGCCAGCGCTCGCCGCCCACCTCGCCCACGCTGGCGCCGCGGAACTGTTTGCCGTAGCTGCCCTCGAGCGAGGCGTCGTTGAAGAAGCGGTGCAGGTACGAAGCGTGCGCCGGGTCGATGCCGACCTCGAAGGCCTGCAGCCAGTTGCAGTGCCACAGGCCCTTGAACACGAAGCTGTGCGTGGCGGGCGCTTCGAAGCAGTCCAGCGCTGGGAAGGGCGGTGGCGTGCTGCCTTCTGGGCCGAACCAGCCGAACAGCGCGCCGGCCTTTTCGATCAGCGGGTAGCTGCGTTGTTGGATGCGGGTGCACAGCGTGCTGCCGGCGGGCTCGGCCGGGGTCTCGGTGCACTGGCCGCTCACGTCGAACTTCCAGCCGTGGAAAGGGCAGCGCAGGCCGTCGCCCTCGTTGCGGCCAAAGGCCAGGTCGGCGCCGCGGTGCGGGCAGTCGCGGTCGAGCAGGCCGAAGGCGCCTTGGGCGTTCCGGAACAGCACGAAGTCCTGCCCCAGCACGCGCACCGCTTTCACCGGACGCACGCCCATGGCCGGGTCCAGCGCGGGGTTGAACTCGTCGAGCAGGGCCACCGGTTGCCAGTAGCGGCGCAGCAACTCGCCACCCGGTGTGCCCGGCCCGACCTGGGTGATGCGCTGGTTCAGTTCGGCTTTCATGTGGGGTCTCCTGTGGGCTGTTCGGCGGGGGATGGTTAAACGGTATCCCGTTTTGTGGATTCAGTGTACAGTTTGCGGCATGAGCCTGCAAGAAACCGTTTTGATGCAACTGCGCGACCTGATCCTGAGCGGCGAGTTCGCGCCCGGCCAGCGACTGGCGGAGCAACAACTGGCCGAGCGCCTGGGGGCATCGCGCACGCCGGTGCGCGCCGCTCTGGTCACGCTGGAGCAGGAAGGGCTGGTCGAGGCCAACGACACCGGCAAGTACCTAGTGCGCCAGTTCACCGCCCGGGAAGTCACCGACGCGATCGCCGTGCGCGGCCATCTGGAAGGCATGGCGGCGCGCCTGGTGGCCGAACACGGCGTGTCGCGCCAACTGCAGGGTGACCTGCAGGCCTGCCTGGACGAGGGCGACCGCCTGCTCGCCGACAGCCCGCTCACCATCGAGAGCTACGCCGCCTACGCGGCCATGAACGACCGGTTCCACGCGCTGATCCTGGACGCCTGTGGCAACCGGGCGTTGCAGCGCGCCGTGGCGCTCAACGACAAGCTGCCGTTCGCTCCCGCCTCGGCCATGTTGCCCATGCAGGGCACGGTGGCGCTGGACCGCGACTGGATGCTCTACGCCCACCGGCAGCACCACATGCTGTGTGACGCGCTGCGCCTGGGCGAGGGCGTGCGCGCACAGGCGCTTGCGGTTGAACACACCGAAGTGGCGCAGATGAACATGCGTCTGGCGCTGGAGCGGCGCGCAGAGTCCGAGCGGTTCATGCCTGGGATGCGGCTGGTGGTCGGCTGAACACGGCTCCCCCCGCGCCGGCCCTGCGGGCCGTCACCCCCCAGGGGGCGATGCGAGTGGCCCGGCGAAGCCGGTTCCACCGCATCCTTGAAGAAGGCATTTCGCGCTGGAGGGGAAGTGGGTCCCAGGGCGCCGTTTCATGCCTCGGGGTGGCACTCTGGAGCCATGGAAAACGGAAGTTGGATCGCTGTGCGCTATCGCACCGGGCTTTCGGCGGTGTATCGTGCCGGGCATGAGCGCCCAACCCGAACAAGAGATACCCGGCCGCGGCAGCCTGATGCTGCGCCGCGTGGCCATCGACACCTACCGCGAGAACGTCGCCTACCTTCACCGCGACTGCGCGGTCTACCGGGCCGAGGGTTTTCAGGCCCTGTCCAAGGTGGAGGTGCGCGCCAACGGCCAGCGCATTCTGGCCACGCTCAACGTGGTGGACGACGCGTCCATCGTCGGCTGCAACCAGCTCGGCGTGTCGGAGGATGCCTTCGCCCAGCTGGATGTGCCCGATGGCCACCCGGCCTCGGTGTCGCAGGCCGAGCCGGCCGAATCCATCCCGGCGCTGTTCCGCAAGATCAACGGCGAGCGCCTCACGCGCGCCGATTTCCACGCCATCGTGGGTGATATCGCCCAGCACCGCTATTCCAAGATCGAGCTGACTGCCTTCGTGGTCGCCAGCAACCGCAGCGAGCTGGACCGCGAAGAGGTGTTTTTCCTGACCGAAGCCATGGTGGCCAGCGGCCGCCGGCTGGACTGGCACGAACCGCTGGTGGTGGACAAACACTGTATCGGCGGCATCCCGGGCAACCGCACGTCCATGCTGGTGGTGCCCATCGTGGCGGCCTACGGGCTGGTGTTTCCCAAGACCTCATCGCGCGCCATCACCTCGCCCGCGGGCACGGCCGACACCATGGAAGTGCTGGCGACGGTGGAGCTGCCGTTCGACCGGTTGACGGAAATCGTGCGCACCCACAAAGGCTGTCTGGCCTGGGGCGGCACGGCCAACCTGTCGCCGGCTGACGATGTGCTGATCTCGGTCGAGCGGCCGCTGAACATCGACTCGCCCGGGCAGATGGTGGCGTCCATCCTGTCCAAGAAGATCGCGGCTGGCGCCACCCACCTGGTGCTCGACATTCCTATCGGCCCCACGGCCAAGGTGCGCTCCATGCCCGAGGCGCAGCGCCTGCGCCGGTTGTTCGAGTACGTGGCGCAGCGCCTGCACCTGTCGCTGGACGTGGTGATTACCGATGGCCGCCAGCCCGTGGGGCAGGGGGTGGGGCCGGTGCTGGAGGCGCGCGACGTGATGCGGGTGCTGGAGAACCACCCCGATGCACCGAACGACCTGCGGCAGAAATCCCTGCGCCTGGCCGGGCGCCTGATCGAATGCAGCCCCGACGTGCGCGGTGGCGACGGCTTCCGGATCGCGCGCGACATCCTCGATTCGGGTCGCGCGCTGGCGCAGATGCAGGCCATCATCGAGGCCCAGGGTTCGCACGACTTTGATCACCACCACCCGGCGCTGGGCGCGCTCACGATCGAAGTGACCGCGGCGCAGGCCGGCGTGGTGACCGGGATCGACAACCTCCAGATCGCGCAGATCGCAAGGCTGGCCGGTGCGCCCAAGGTGCAGGGCGCGGGCGTGGACCTTTGCGCCAAGCTGGGTGACGAAGTCAAGGCGGGCGAGGTGCTCTACCGCGTGCACGCCAGCTACCCGGCCGACCTCGAATTTGCCCGCCAGGCCTGCCTGCGCTTCAACGGTTTCAGCCTCGGGCACGCCGACCAGGTGCCCCATGTGTTTGTGGAGTTCTGATGCACCCCGACCTTTCCGCTGGCTGCCTGCTGTGTTTTGACGATGAGCAGACCATCGCCCAGGCGGTTGCCGCTGCGGTGGGTCTGGCGCTGGCGGTCATCGAGCGCCACCGCTTTCCGGACGGCGAGTTGCGCCTGCGCCTGCCCGAGAGCCTGCCACCGCGCGTGGTGTTCTGGCGCGGCCTGCACCAGCCGAACGAGAAGCTGGTCGAGATCCTGCTGGTCGCGCGCACCGCGCACCAGCTCGGCGCCGTGCACCTCACGCTGGTGGCGCCCTACCTGGCCTACATGCGGCAGGACATCGCGTTCAACCCCGGCGAAGCGGTGAGCCAGCGCGTGATCGGCCGCTTCCTGGCCGGTCTGTTTGACGCCGTGATCACGGTGGACCCGCACCTGCACCGCGTGGCGACGCTGGAAGAGGCCATACCCGTGAAAGATGCCATCGTGCTCAGCGGCGCGCCGCTGCTGGCCGACCACATTGCGACGCAGCGCCCCGACGTGCTGCTGATCGGCCCGGACGAGGAGTCGCTGCAATGGGTGGCGCAGGCTGCTGCGCGCCACGGCTGGGCGCACGGCGTTTGCCGCAAGCTGCGGCATGGCGACCGGGAGGTAGACATCGAGCTGCCCGACCTGCCGTTCACCGGACGCGCCGTGGTGCTGATGGACGACGTGGCCAGTTCGGGTCATACCCTCGCGCAGGCCGCGCGTTTGCTGAAAGTGGCGGGCGCGGCTTCGGTGGACGTGGCGGTCACGCACGCGCTGTTTGCCGACGGCGCGGTCCGGCTGATCCGCGAAGCCGGTGCCGGTCAGATCTGGAGCACCGACAGCATTCCCCACGCCAGCAACGCGGTCAGTGTCGTGCCTGCGGTGGCGGAGGCTTTGCGGCGCCTCGCCGACCGCGCTCACTGATCGGCTCTTGCTATTGCGGCGGTCTTCGCTCACATTGATTGCACTCAATCGGGCCGTGCTCCCGATGGGACAAGATGTTTCACATGGGAGCGTAGTCTCCCGCCACACCACAGGCAGCGCAGGTTTTCCGGTTCGCTGACGGTTTTTCGTTTTGGCGTCTTGCGACGGGCTGCTCTGCATCCAGGAGACCACGGTGAGCGCGACCATTCACAAGCAACCCGCGGCGCGGGGGCCGGCGCCGAACCTGATGGACCACGCGGTCACTGCCGCGCAGTTCAGCTGGAATGACGCCCGTCGCTGGCTGGACGGCCTGCCCGGCGGCGCTGGCCTGAACATCGCCTACGAAGCCGTGGACCGGCACCTGCTGCACGGCCGCGGCGACAAGGTCGCGATCCGCTGGATCGGCAAGAGCGGTGAACGCCAGGAATTCACCTACACCGACCTGGCGCAGGCCACCAACCAGTTCGCCAACGCGCTGCACGACCTGGGTGTGATGCCCGGCGAGCGGGTGTTTGTGTTGATGGGGCGCCTGCCCGAGTTGTATGTGGCGGTGCTGGGGGCGCTCAAGGCGCGCTGCGTGGTGACGCCACTGTTCTCAGCCTTTGGTCCCGAGCCCATCGTCACCCGGGCCGAGATGGGTGACGCCCGCGTGCTGGTGACGACCCCCGAGCTCTACCAGCGCAAGATCCGCGATGTGAGGGAACGCCTGCCGGGCCTCAAACATGTGATCGTGGTCGGTGCGGCCCCGTCTGACGAGCCCGGCGTGCACCCGTGGGGTGTACTCGTATCGCCTGCGTCCACGCGTTACACGATCGGGCACACCGATCCCGAGTCCATGGCCCTGCTGCACTTCACCAGCGGCACCACCGGCCGCCCCAAGGGTGCGGTGCACGTGCACGAGGCCGTGCTCGCGCACGTGGTGACGGGCCGCTACGCGCTGGACCTGCACGACGACGATGTGTTCTGGTGCACGGCCGATCCGGGCTGGGTCACCGGAACCAGTTACGGCATCATCGCGCCGCTGGTGTGTGGCGTGACCAACGTGGTGGTCGAGGCCGAGTTCGATCCGCAGACCTGGTACGGCGTGCTGGAGCGCGAGCGCATCACCGTCTGGTACACCGCGCCCACCGCCATCCGCATGATGATGAAGCTGGGTGCCGAAGCACTGCAGGGTGTTGACCTCTCGGCGTTGCGCTTCATGGCCAGCGTGGGCGAGCCGCTCAACCCCGAGGCCGTGGTCTGGGGCCTCAAGGCGTTCGGCCGGCCGTTCCACGACAACTGGTGGCAGACCGAAACCGGCGGCATCATGGTCTCCAACTACGCGGCCATGGACATCAAGCCGGGCTCCATGGGCAAGCCCTTGCCCGGCATCACTGCCGCGGTGGTGCGCCGCCTGGCGGACGGGCATGTGGAGCCCATCGAAGCACCCGATGTGGATGGCGAGCTGGCGCTCAAGACGCCGTGGCCGTCGATGATGCGCGGCTACCTGCACGAGGACGAGCGTTACCGCAAGTGTTTCGCCGACGGCTGGTACCTCACCGGTGACCTGGCGCACCGCGACGCCGACGGCTACTACTGGTTCGTCGGCCGGGCCGACGACGTCATCAAGTCGGCCGGGCATCTGATCGGACCGTTCGAGGTCGAGAGCGCGCTGATGGAACACCCGGCGGTCGCCGAGGCGGGCGTGATCGGCATTCCCGACCCGATGGCGGGCGAGGTGGTGAAGGCCTTCGTGGCGCTCAAGCCCGGCTTCGAGGCCGGCGAGACCCTGCGCCGCGAGCTGCTGGGCCATGCGCGCAAACGGCTGGGCGCGGCGGTGGCGCCCAAGCAGATTGAGTTTCGAGACAACCTGCCCAAGACCCGCAGCGGCAAGATCATGCGCCGCCTGCTCAAGGCGCGAGAACTGGGCTTGCCCGAGGGCGATCTGTCCACGCTGGAAAGTGACGAGAAGAAGGGTGCGCCATGACCGACAAGATTCACCTCGACCGCGCCCACCTGCACCACCTGTACCGCGGGATGCTGCGCATCCGGCGCTTTGAAGCCAAGTGCGTCGAGCTCTACCAGGCGCAGAAGATCCGTGGCTTCCTGCACCTGTACGACGGCGAGGAGGCTGTGGCCGTGGGGGTGATGGATGCGCTGGAGCCGCGCGACGCGGTGCTGGCCACCTACCGCGAGCACGGCCATGCGCTGGCTCGCGGCATGCCGATGGCGCCACTCATGGCCGAGATGCTGGGCAAGGTCGAAGGCTGTTGCCGCGGGCGCGGCGGTTCCATGCACCTGTTTCACCGTGAGCACCGCTTCTTCGGCGGCAACGCCATCGTCGGCGGTGGCCTGCCGCTGGCCGTGGGCATTGCCATGGCCGACAAACAGCTGCGACCGGGCGCGGTGACAGCCTGTTTCTTTGGCGAGGGCGCGGTGGCCGAAGGGGCCTTTCACGAGAGCATGAACCTGGCGGCCATCTGGAAGCTGCCGGTGCTGTTCGTGTGTGAAAACAACCTCTACGCCATGGGTGTTCCGCTGGCCGATTCGGAGTCCCAGACCGAGGTGTACCGCAAGGCCGACGCCTACCGCATGGCCTCGGCGCAGGTCGATGCGATGGACCCGGTCCAGATGGCCGCCGCCGCGCGGCGCGCCGTGGCGCATGTGCGCGCCGGCCTCGGGCCGTATTTCCTGGAGTGCCGCACCTACCGCTTCCGCGCGCATTCGATGTTCGACACCCAGGCCTACCGCACACGGGGCGAGATCGAAGGCTGGCGCCAGCGCGATGCGATCGAGCGCTTGCGCCACTGGATGGAGGGCAACCACCTGTTGACCGTGGACGAGGCGGCGGCGATCGACGCCGCGGTGGCCGCGGAGCTCCAGGCGGCGGTGGCGTTTGCCGAGGCCGGCACGCTGGAGCCGGTGGACCAGCTGGAGCGCTTCGTGCTGATGGACCGCGTGGTGCAGGAGACCGTGACATGAACGCCGCCGCACCGACCCGGATGACCTACCGCGAAGCCTGCAAGCAGGCGATCCGCGACGCGCTGCTGGCCGACCCACGCTGCTTCGTGGTGGGCGAGGACGTGGGCAAATACGGTGGCTGCTACGCCGTGACCAAGGGCCTGCTGGAGGAGTTCGGCCCCGCGCGCATCGTCGACACGCCGCTGGCCGAGGTGGGATTTGTCGGCGCGGGTGTGGGCGCCGCGCTGGCCGGTCTGCGCCCCATCGTCGAGATCATGACCTGCAACTTCAGTCTGCTCGCGCTGGACCAGATCATGAACAACGCCGCCACCATCCCGCACATGTCGGGCGGGCAGTTCGCCGTGCCGCTGGTGATCCGCATGGCCACCGGCGCCGGCCGGCAGCTGGCGGCGCAGCATTCGCACAGCCTGGAGGGCTGGTTCGCCCACATCCCCGGGCTCAAGGTGCTGGTGCCCGGCACGGTGGAAGACGCGCGCCACATGCTCGCCGCCGCACTGGCCGACCCCAACCCGGTGCTGATCTTCGAACACATCGTGCTCTACAACGCCGAGGGCGATCTGGACCCGTCGGTCACCGCGGTGGACATCGAGCACGCACGCGTGCGCCGTGCGGGCAAGGACGTCAGTCTGGTGACCTATGGCAACAGCCTGCCCAAATGCCTGGCCGCGGCGCAGCAGCTGGCCAGCGAGGGCATCGAGGCCGAGGTGATCGACCTGCGTGTCTTGCGCCCGCTGGACACCGCCACCGTGATGGAATCGCTCACCCGAACGCACCGCTGCGTGATCGTGGACGAGGGCTGGAAGAGCGGCTCGATCTCGGCCGAGATCGCAGCCCGGCTGGCCGAAGACGCGCTCTACGAGCTCGACGCCCCGGTGCGCCGCGTGTGTGCCCGCGAGGTGCCGGTGCCCTACGCCGAACACATGGAAACGGCCAGCCTGCCGCAGGTGCCCGACATCGTGGCCGCCGTGCGCAGCCTGGTGAAAGCGGGGGAGGGCGCATGGCCGACTTTCTGATGCCCGCGCTCGGTGCCGACATGGAGACGGGCACGGTGGTGCAGTGGCTCGTCGAGCCGGGTGCCCGCGTGAAGCCTGGGGATGTGGTCGCCGTGGTGGAAACGCACAAAGGCGCGATCGATGTGGAGTGTTTTCTCGACGGCGTGATCGGCGATCTGGCGCCCGTGGGTGAACGCTTGCCGGTGGGTGCGGTGCTGGCGCGGGTGATGGAGACGGGCGGGAAGCCTGCAGCTTCGGTCAAGGCTTCGAAGTCCGCGGTCTCAGCCGTTGCGCAGCCCGCATCTCCGCCGCTGGGGCGCGAAGCCGCAGCCCCCCGGACCGGGCAGTCCACACCGGTCAATGCGCGCCGCAAGGTCAGCCCGGCAGCCCGTCAGCGGGCGCTGCAGATTGGCCTGGACCCCGATGCGCTGTCGGGTACGGGAGCCGATGGCGCGGTGGTGCTGGGCGATGTGGAGCGTGCTGGGTGGCGGCCCCGGTCGGTTGCGGCCCCCGCAGCAGCGGCATCGGCCGCACACAGGGGAAGCTTCGACCCGGTGCAGATGCGCCAAGCCATCGCGTCGGCCATGGCGCGATCCAAGCGCGAGATCCCGCACTACTACCTGAGCAGCACGGTCGATTTCGATGCGGCACAAGCCTGGCTGCAGGCCTGGAACCGCGACCGCGACCCGGTGCACCGCCTGCTGCCGGCGGTGTTGCTGCTCAAGGCCACGGCACTCGCGCTGCGTGAGGTGCCGCAGTTCAACGGATTCTGTGAAGGCGGTGTCTTTCGGCCCGGCGTCGGGATTCACGTGGGATGGGCCACCGCTCTGCGTGGCGGCGGCCTGGTGGCGCCCGCCATCCACGGCGCCGATGGCCGATCGCCCGCCGAGCTGATGGAAGCCATGCGCGATCTGGTGCAGCGCGCCCGAGCGGGTGGTCTGCGCAGTTCGGAACTGACCGATCCCACCGTCACAGTGACCAGCCTGGGCGACCGCGGTGCTGAAAGTGTGCTGGGCGTGATCTACCCACCGCAGGTCGCCATCATCGGGTTTGGCCGGGTGGTGGAACGGCCCTGGGTGGTGGACGGGCAGATCGTCGCCCGCCGGCTCGTGAACCTGAGCCTGGCTGCCGATCACCGCACCAGCGATGGCCATCTCGGCGGCCAGTTGCTGGCGGCCATCCAGCAACACCTGCAATCGCCCGAAACGCTGTGAGGAACCCACCGTGAAGAACCCGAACGACATCCGACAACTCGCGACCGATGTGCTGGCCGGCATCGCCCCCGAGGCCGACCTGAGTACCGTTGGCGACCACGAGGACCTGCGCGAGGCGCTGGACCTCGACTCGATGGACTTCCTCAACTTCATCATCGGCCTGAGCCAGGGCAGTGGCGTGCCGATTCCCGAAAGCGACTACCCGCGGCTGTTCACGCTGCAGGGGCTGGTGGCGTACCTGACCCGGTAGGTCGCCGCCGCCGCGGGATGCCGGACCGGCGCACCCCCTGGCTTCAAGGGCGCGGTGCACCGCCAGCGGTGACATCCTCGTCTCCACCATGGGTGTATCGCTGGCCATTTGCGTGCGGACCGCCGAGAGGCATACAGTGAATCCGGTATCTCTGCGGAGGTGCGATGAACACAGCTCGTGCCATGGATCCCCGGGCCGTCGGGGGTGACCGTATCAGCCGCATCCGGGGCTGGTGGGTGTGGGCTGCGTTGTTGTGGGCCTTCGCAGTGACCGGTGTGCGGGCCGAGCCGGTGATGGTCCTGACGGTGCAGGGTGCCATCGGCCCCGCCAGCGCAGACTACGTGATCCGTGGTCTGCAGCGTGCCCAGCAGCAGGGCGCGCCGCTGGTGGTGCTGGAACTGGACACACCCGGCGGGCTCGACACCTCCATGCGCCAGATCATCCAGGCCATCCTGGCCTCACCCGTACCGGTCGCCACCTACGTGACGCCTCAGGGCGCACGGGCCGCGAGCGCCGGCACCTACATCCTCTACGCCAGCCACATCGCCGCCATGGCCCCGGCCACCACGCTGGGGGCCGCCACGCCCGTGGCCATCGGCATGCCGGGCGCACCGCAGGCACCCCGGGAACGGCCCGATCCTGCGCCAACGCCCCCGGGAGCACCGGGCACGCCAGCGCCCGCATCGCCCGTCGACGCCATGACCGCCAAACAGGTCAACGACGCGGCCGCCTTCATCCGAGGCCTGGCGCTGCAACACGGACGCAACGCGGCGTGGGCCGAACGCGCGGTGCGCGAGGCCGCGAGCCTGGCCGCGGCCGAAGCCCTGCGTGAGAAGGTTGTGGACGTGGTGGCCCGTGACATCGCCGACCTGCTCGCACAGATCGATGGGCGCACCGTGCGCATGGCCAGCGGCGAGCTGCGCCTGCAGACGCGCGGCCTGACCACCGTGGCGCAGCCGCCCGACTGGCGCCACCGCCTGCTGGGGGTGATCGCCAACCCGAGCCTGGCGTTGATCCTGCTGATGATCGGGGTCTACGGCCTGATGTTCGAGTTTTCGTCACCCGGCTTCGGCCTGCCCGGCACCGTGGGCGCGCTCTGTCTGCTGCTGGCGATGTTTGCGCTGCAGCTGCTACCGGTGAACTACGCGGCGCTCGCGCTGATCCTGCTGGGCTTTGCACTGCTGGCCGCCGAACTGCTTTCGCCCTCGTTTGGCGTGCTCGGTGTGGGTGGTGTCGTGGCGTTCATCGCTGGCGGACTGCTGCTGTTTGACCGCGATGTGCCCGGCCTCGGTGTGCCGCTGCCGCTGATTTTCGGCATCGCCGTCACGGCCGCGGCCGCGGTGTTGCTGGGCGGTGGCATGGCGCTGCGGGCGCGCCGCGCGCCGGTGGTCAGCGGTGGCGAAGGCCTGGTCGGTGCGCTCGGCGAGGTGCTTCTGGTCCAGGGCGATGAGGCCTGGGCCGAGGTGCGTGGCGAGCGTTGGCAGGTGCGCTCGGAATCGCCCCTGTTGCCCGGGCAGCGCGTGCGGGTGCTGGGTTTGAGCGACCTGGTACTGCAGGTGCGGCCCGACACCGAAAACTCTTCTGCGTCCCAACCATCCCCCTGAAGGAGGCACCCACGATGTTCGATTTCAACCTGGGACTGGGCGCGATCCTCGTGCCTATTGTGCTGATCCTGTTGGCGTCGTCGTTCCGCATCTTGCGCGAGTACGAGCGTGGCGTGGTGTTCCAGCTCGGCCGGTTCTGGAAGGTCAAGGGGCCGGGTCTGGTGATCGTGGTGCCGGGCCTGCAGCAGATGGTGCGGGTCGATCTGCGCGTGGTGACCATGGACGTGCCGCCGCAGGATGTGATCTCGCGCGACAACGTGTCGGTCAAGGTCAATGCGGTGGTGTTCTTCCGCGTGGTGGCGCCCGACAAGGCCATCATCCAGGTGGAAAACTTCCTCGTGGCCACCAGCCAGCTCGCGCAGACCACGTTGCGCGTGGTGCTGGGCAAACACGAGCTCGACGAAATGCTGGCCGAGCGCGAGCGGTTGAACCTCGATGTGCAGCAGATCCTGGACGCGCAGACGGGTGCCTGGGGCATCAAGGTGACCAACGTCGAGATCAAGCACATCGACCTGAACGAGTCCATGGTGCGAGCCATCGCGCGTCAGGCCGAAGCCGAACGCGAGCGGCGTGCCAAGGTGATCCACGCCGAAGGCGAGAAGCAGGCTGCCGTGTCCTTGCTCGAAGCGGCACAGATGCTGTCGCAGCAGCCCGAGGCCATGCAGCTGCGCTACCTGCAGACCATGACCCAGGTGGCCGGTGACCGCGCGTCGACCATCGTATTTCCGCTGCCGATGGACCTGCTCGGCCGCATGCTGGACACCCCCCGGAAGCCTGATTCACGGAGTTGACCCAGGGCAGGGAGCCAGGCTCCCCAGCAGTCGCGGGGGTGGCGCTTCTGTGAACACACCCTAAGCGCGCCAGCGCACCGACTGGCGCCAATGGCCTGTCTAAGCTCCACCGGGACGGAAGCTCCAGGCCACCAGGCCGAATTTCCGCTCAAACGTGGCGATGGCCTGATCTGCCGACGCTCAAAGTCTGTGTCAGAGGGCTGATCAACTCTGCAGGGCTGCTCTTCATGTGAGGGTGGTCCTCGTAAGCCACCAAGGAACCATCATGCATTCAATCAAAATCATCGCCGTCGCCGCGACCACACTGGCGCTCACCGCCTGCTTCTCGCTGCCTGCAGGCCCGACCGGTGCCACCGGCGCCACGGGCGCGACCGGCGCCACGGGGACCACCGGCTACACCGGCGCCACAGGTGGCACGGGTGCCACAGGGGCCAAGGGCACCACGGGCTACACCGGTGCAACGGGTGGAACGGGCGCCACCGGTGACACGGGAGCGACCGGCTACACCGGGGCCACAGGTGCCACCGGCTACACCGGCGCAACGGGTGGTACCGGGGCCACGGGCGCCACGGGCTATACCGGTGCTACCGGCGCTACCGGCAGCACAGGTGCCCGTGGAACAACGACCCAGGGCGACACGCTGGTCATCGTCCCGGCGCGCTGAACAGCCGGGTGACACTGCGCTGAGGGCCTGAGAGAAAGCCTCTCAGGCCCTCAGCCGTTGTGAAGCCCGCCTGCCCGATGGGGGCGACTTCGCACGACCGGACAACGCCAGCCGGTCGGTTTATCCTTGGCTTCCATGAAGCTCTACAACTATTTCCGTTCCTCGGCCTCGTTCCGCGTGCGCATCGCACTGGCGATCAAGGGGCTGCCTTACGAATACCTGCCGGTGCACCTCGCCAAGGGTGAACACCGGCAAGCGGCTTACGGTGATATCGCAGCCGATGGCTTGGTGCCACTGCTGGAACTGGACGACGGCACACGCTTGTCGCAGTCCATGGCGATCATCGAGTACCTGGACGACATCCATCCCGAGCCCGCCCTGGTGCCTCGCGACGCGCTGGCGCGTGCCCGTGTGCGGGCGCTGGCGCAGTCGATCGCCTGCGAGATCCACCCCATCAACAACCTGCGCGTGCTCAAGTACCTCTCGGGCACGCTGAAGCTGGACGAAGACACCCGGAACACCTGGTACCGCCACTGGGTGCGCAGTGGACTGGAGGCCTTTGAACGGCAGCTGGCCCAACAGCCGGCTTCGCACTTCTGTTACGGCGACACGCCCACGCTGGCCGACTGTTGTCTGGTGCCGCAGATCTTCAACGGGCAACGTTTCAACACCCCGCTCGACGGCTTGCCACGCACCATGGCCGCGTTCGACGCCTGCATGGCGTTGCCGGCTTTCCAGCAGGCCCAGCCTTCCGCCTGCCCGGACTTCGAAGCCTGATGCCCATACCGGAAGACTGGCTGGTGCCCGACTGGCCCTCGCCGGCCGGGGTGCGCGCGGTGTTCACCACCCGCTCGGGCGGCGTGTCGGCGCTGCCGTTTGACCGCTTCAATCTCGGTGACCATGTGGGTGATGATCCGGTTGCGGTTGCCACCAACCGGGCGCGTCTGGCCGGTGCCACCGGTGTGCGACCGGTGTTCCTGAAGCAGGTGCACGGCGTGGCCGTGGCCCCACTCGATACCCGGACGCCCGATGGGGGTGAGGCCGATGCCTGCCTGAGCACGCAGCCCGGTGTGGCCTGCACCATCATGGTCGCGGACTGCCTGCCGGTGCTGTTCACGAACAGCGCGGGCAGCGTGGTGGCGGCCGCCCACGCCGGCTGGCGTGGACTGGCGGGAGGGGCTGATGGCCAAGGGGTGCTGGAGGCCACGGTCGCCGCCTTTGTGCAGGCGGCTCAGCAGATGGACGCCTCGGCCGATCGGGACCGCATCATCGCCGACATGCTGGTCTGGCTGGGGCCATGCATCGGACCCGAAGCGTTTGAGGTGGGGTCTGAGGTTCGGTCTGCATTTGTGCAGCGCGATCCGGCGGTACAACGCGCCTTCGTCCCGCACCCGGCGGATGGTGAGAAGCACCTCGCGAACCTGCCGATGCTGGCCCGGCTGCGGCTGAGCACCATGGGCATCCACCGCGTATACGGCAACGACGGCACCCCGGTCTGGTGTACCGCGACACAGCCCTTACGTTTCTTTTCCCACCGCCGGGATGCTGTCCGTCTGGGCAGCACAGGACGCATGGCGGCCTGCATCTGGCGGGTCTGACGCAGGTACTGCGTTCTCTGTGGCGCGCAACTTGTGCGCGAGGTCCTCGGCGGCTTCGCGTGCCTTGATTTCTTTGCGGCGCTGGGGCGTGCGCATCAGGTAAACCACCAATGCGATCGGGATCAAACCGTAAAGAAAGAAGGTCACAATGGCTCCGAGGACGGTGCCTGTCGTGTTCGACGCCTCGGCCACCGCCATCATGAGCACCACATAGAGCCAACCGATCACAACCAGATACACAACGTTCCTAACCATGCGGGGTTTTGTTGTCAGCTTGCTGGAAGCCGGCACATTGACACTAGGGAAAACCCGGAATTCCTCCCCAGAGGAACCGATAATAAGCCGCTGGTAAAAACCATTGGAGACAAGCATGACATCTGGGAAAACACCCCAACAGCCCTGGCTGGAAGCTGCGCAGCAGTTTCAGCAGAACCTCATTGCCCAGTGGACGCAAGCTGCGCAGGCCTTTCCAGGCGCTGCCGCACAGGCAGCTCCGCAGGGCGCCACCGATCCGTTCGCGGCTTTCAAGGCGTTCATGCCGCAAAGCGGTGCGGCCCATCCGTTCGGTATGGCCATGCCGCAGGTGGGCGCGGGGATGGGCATGGCCGGCATGGGTGACATGTTCAACCAGGCCGCCGGCCAGAAGGTCCACTTCGATCCGGCCAAGCTGCTGGAAATCCAGAACACCTACATGAAAGATGTAGCGGGGCTGTGGAACCACGGTCTCGACGCCAAGCCGCAGGCCGATCGCCGCTTTGCCTCCGAAGCCTGGGCCAGCAATCCGGTGGCCGCGTTCTCTGCCGCAGCCTACCTGCTGAACGCCCGCACCCTGATGGCGCTGGCCGATGCGGTGGAGGGCGATGCCAAGACCCGGACCCGCGTGCGCTTTGCGGTGCAGCAGTGGATCGACGCCAGTGCACCCAGCAACTTCCTGGCCTTCAACGCCGAAGCCCAGAAGATGGCGCTGGAGTCCAAGGGCGAGAGCATCGCCAAGGGCATGGCCAACCTGTTGCACGACATGAAGCAGGGCCATGTGTCCATGACGGACGAGAGCGTGTTCGAGGTGGGCAAGAACGTCGCCACCACCGAAGGCGCCGTGGTGTTCGAGAACGAGCTGTTCCAGCTGATCGAATACAAGCCACTCACCGCCAAGGTCTACGAGCGTCCGTTCCTGCTGGTGCCGCCCTGCATCAACAAGTTCTACATCCTCGACCTGCAGCCCGCCAATTCGCTGATCCGTTACTGCGTGGAGCAGGGACATCGCACCTTCGTGGTGAGCTGGCGCAACCCGGACGAGTCGCTCGCGCACAAGACCTGGGACGACTACATCGAAGACGCGGTCATCAAGGCGATTGGTGTCACGCAGGACATCACCGGCGCCGAGACCATCAACGCGCTGGGCTTCTGCGTCGGTGGCACCATGCTCAGCAATGCGCTGGCCGTGCTGGCCGCGCGTGGCGAAGAGCCGGTCCACAGCGCCACCTTCCTCACCACGCTGATCGACTTCACCGACACCGGCATCCTCGATGTGTTCATCGACGAGCCTTTCGTGAAGATGCGCGAAATGCAGTTTGGCCAGGGCGGCCTCATGTCCGGCCGCGATCTGGCGACCACCTTCAGCTTCCTGCGCCCGAACGATCTGGTCTGGAACTACGTGGTGGGCAACTACCTCAAGGGCGAATCGCCACCGCCGTTTGACCTGCTGTACTGGAACTCGGACGCGACCAACCTGCCTGGCCCGTACTACGCCTGGTACCTGCGCCAGACCTACCTCGAAAACAACCTCGTCAAGCCCGGCAAGACCACGGTCTGCGGCGAGAAGATCGACTTCCGCCAGGTCAAGCTGCCGGTCTACATCTACGGCTCGCACGAAGACCACATCGTGCCCATCGGCGGTGCGTATGCGAGCACGCAGGTGTTCCCGGGCAAGAAGCGTTTCGTCATGGGCGCGTCCGGCCACATCGCTGGCGTGATCAACCCGCCAGCTGCCGGCAAGCGCAGCCACTGGGTGAGCAACGCCACCAAGTTCCCGGCCGATGTGAACGACTGGATCGCCAGCGCCACCGAACACAAGGGCAGCTGGTGGACCGACTGGGCCAACTGGCTCAAGCCGCTCGCTGGCAAGCAAATTGCTGCGCCCAAGAGCTATGGCAAAGGCAAGACGTACGCAGCCATCGAACCGGCGCCGGGCCGTTACGTCAAAGCAAGGGCATGAACATGGCCCACCCCTGCAGCGCTTCGCGCTACCCCCACAAGGGGGCGATGCGGTGCGGCCTGGCAAAGCCGGTTCCGCCGCATCCTCGGTTGGCGCATTTCGCGCCGGACAGAATTTGATTTCCCCCTCACTTTGGAGAGACACATGGAAGACATCGTCATCGTTTCAGCCGCCCGCACCGCCGTGGGCAAGTTCGGCGGCTCGCTCGCCAAGACCCCGGCCACCGAGCTGGGCAGCATCGTCATCAAGGAACTGCTGGCCCGCACCGGTCTGCCGGTCGATGCCATTGGTGAGGTGATCATGGGCCAGGTGCTGGCCGCTGGCTGTGGCCAGAACCCGGCGCGTCAGGCCATGATGAAAGCCGGCGTGGCCAAGGAAACGCCGGCACTGACCATCAACGCTGTCTGCGGCTCGGGCCTGAAGGCCGTGATGCTGGCCGCCCAGGCCGTGGCCTGGGGCGACAGCGAGATCGTGATCGCCGGTGGCCAGGAAAACATGAGCGCCAGCCCGCACGTGCTCAACGGCAGCCGTGATGGCCAGCGCATGGGCGACTGGAAGATGACCGACACCATGATCGTGGACGGCCTGTGGGACGTGTACAACCAGTACCACATGGGCATCACCGCCGAGAACGTGGCCAAGGCCCATGGCATCACCCGCGAAATGCAGGACGCCCTGGCCGCAGGCAGCCAGGCGAAAGCCGCTGCTGCACAGGCCGCCGGCAAGTTCAAGGACGAGATCGTCGGCGTGAGCATTCCGCAGCGCAAGGGCGACCCGGTGCTGTTCAACAGCGACGAGTTCATCAACGCCAAGACCACCGCCGAAGTGCTGGCCGGTCTGCGTCCTGCCTTTGACAAGGCGGGTTCCGTGACCGCCGGTAACGCATCGGGTATCAACGACGGCGCTGCCGCCGTGATGGTCATGACGGCCAAGAAAGCCGCCGCCCTGGGCCTGACGCCACTGGCGCGCATCGCCGCCTTTGGCACCAGCGGTCTCGACCCGGCCACCATGGGCATGGGCCCGGTGCCCGCTTCGCAGAAGGCCCTGGCACGCGCGGGCTGGAAGGCGTCTGACGTCGACGTGTTCGAACTCAACGAAGCGTTTGCCGCGCAGGCTTGTGCCGTCAACATGGCGCTGGACATCGACCCCGCCAAGGTCAACGTGAACGGGGGCGCCATCGCCATCGGTCACCCCATCGGGGCGTCCGGCTGCCGCATCCTGGTGACGCTGCTGCACGAAATGCAGCGCAGCGGTGCCAAGAAGGGCCTGGCCGCGTTGTGCATCGGCGGCGGCATGGGCGTCTCCCTGGCGGTGGAGAGGTAATTCCGAATCACCCCCGCGCCGCCTGCGGCGTCACCCCCTCAAGGGGGCGCCAGCAGCGGCCCGGCAAAGCCGGTTCCGCGCTGGCCTGAGCTGGCGCCTCCCTTGTTCGAGATGGCTTGGGTTTCAATCGTTTTTTAATGCCATAACGGCAACACCTAGAGGAGCAAACAACATGAGTCAAAAAGTAGCGTACGTCACCGGCGGCATGGGCGGCATCGGTACCGCCATCTGCCAGCGCTTGCACAAGGAGGGCTTCAAGGTCATCGCTGGATGTGGCCCCACGCGCGACTTCACCAAATGGCTGGACGAGCAGAAGGCCCTGGGTTACACCTTCTACGCCTCGGTCGGCAACGTGGGTGACTGGGATTCCACCGTGGAAGCTTTCTCCAAGACCAAGGCCGAGCACGGCAGCATCGACGTGCTGGTCAACAACGCCGGCATCACCAAGGACCGCATGTTCCTGAAGATGTCGCGCGAAGACTGGGACGCGGTGATGAACACCAACCTGGACTCCATGTTCAACGTGACCAAGCAGGTCGTGGGCGACATGGTCGAAAAGGGCTGGGGTCGCATCATCAACATCTCGTCGGTCAACGGTGAAAAGGGCCAGGCTGGCCAGACCAACTACTCGGCCGCCAAGGCCGGCATGCACGGTTTCTCGATGGCACTGGCGCAGGAGCTGGCGACCAAGGGCGTGACGGTCAACACCGTGAGCCCGGGCTACATCGGCACCGACATGGTCAACGCCATCCGTCCCGACGTGCTGGAAAAAATCGTCGCCACGGTGCCGGTCAAGCGCCTGGGCAAGCCGAGCGAAATCGCCTCCATCATCGCCTGGCTCGCCAGCGAAGAAGGTGGCTACGCCACGGGCGCCGACTTCTCGGTCAACGGCGGTCTGCACATGGGGTGAGGGTGGTCCCCCCTGCGCCGGGCTCCGCCCGTCACCCCCCAGGGGGCGGCACTGGCGGACCGGCGGAGCCGGATCCGCGGTGCCCTGGATGGGGCACCTCTCGCCGAGAGCCTTGCTGATGCAGGGCTTTTTTTCGCCTGTTCGATCCAGGTCAGGATTCGATATCGGGCCCGAGCGGGGCGGGGCGGCTGTTGCTGTGGTCCAGTGGGGCGGGGCGGCTGCCGATGAAGTCGCGTTCGCGCGGCGGGGGCTGGCCGGGCAGGGTGAAGAAGATGGTGGCGCCGACGTCGATCTGGCCCTGTGCCCAGACACGGCCGCCGTGGTGCTTGACGATGCGCCGCACCGTCGCCAGCC
Organism: Hydrogenophaga aromaticivorans; assembly: GCF_013387465.1. Classification (GTDB taxonomy): domain Bacteria; phylum Pseudomonadota; class Gammaproteobacteria; order Burkholderiales; family Burkholderiaceae_C; genus Hydrogenophaga; species Hydrogenophaga aromaticivorans. The sequence continues at coordinate 70,078 of NZ_VYGV01000006.1, forward strand.
CGATGCCGTCGCCTGGAAATTCGCGCGCCGAATGCAGCCGCGTGAAGGGCTGGAACAGTTGGGTTGCGTGGGCCATGTCAAAGCCGGCACCGTTGTCGCGCACATAGAAAGCGGTGGAGCCATCGGCCTGCGGGCTCTGGCCGATCTTGATGCTGGCCGGTTGCCGGTGCGCGCTGTACTTCACCGCGTTGCTGATGAGGTTCTGCAGCAGACTGCGCACCAGGTGTTCGTCGGCCCAGACGGTCATGCCCGGCTCCAGCTGCCATTCGATGCGGTGGTCTTTCTGGTCGATGCCGAAGGCCATGCAGATCTCGTTGGCCATGGCCGAGAGGTCCAGCCAGCTGCGCTGCAACGGGATCTCGCCGATGCGCGAGAGGTTGAGCAGGCTCTCGACCATCTGGGCCAGCTGGTGGGCCGACTTGCGTGCGCGTTCGAGCAGGTCGCGCGCAACGGGACTCAGCGAGTCACCGGCTTCCTCGACCGCCAGGGCGGTGTAGGCCTCAACCGCCCGCAGCGGGGCGCGCAGGTCGTGGGACACCGTGTAGTTGAACCGGCGCAGCTCCTCGGCGGCATCGTTGAGCTCGCGGGTGCGCTCTTCAACGCGGGCTTCCAGTTCTTCGTTCAGCTGGCGCAGCGCCAGTTCGTTGCGGATGCGTTCGGTCACATCGCGCGACAACCAGATGACCTGGTCGAGAGGGGTTTGTGGGGGCGTCTCGAAGGCATCGCTGGTCGGCAGCGGTTCGATGGCGGCCACGCGGGCTTCGAACCAGCGGGTCCGGCCCTCGGTGTCGGTCAGTTCCGATTCCAGGGTTTGCACCTGCCGTGATGAAAGGGCCTGGTGGATCGTCTGCAGGTACTGCCGGCTCAAGGCTGCGGGACGGTGTTGCTGAACGAGATCGCCCACGGGCAAGGGCGGCAGTTGTCCAGGATGCTCATGCTGGTGCCCGATGGCCTCCAGCACACGGCCTTCGCTGTCGAGCACATACACCGGGTCGGGCACAGCATCGGTGTAGGCTCTCAGGCGCGCTTCACTGGTGTGCACCTGGCTGAACGCGTTGCGAACCCGCGACCACATCCAGAACAGGGTGACCACCACGGCCGTCATCAGCACCCCGGTGGCGATGATGGCCAACCCGTCCAGCCACCGCTTGGTGCGGAAGTCGTTCTGGAGCTGACCCAGAATGTGCTGCTCCAGCCGGTGGGCCAGGGCCGAGAGGTCGAGCAAACCACGCTGCAGGTCCAGCAGCACACGGCCGGAGTCGTTCAGTGCTCGGGTGCTCAGGGTTTGCAGCTCGGTGGCCTGGTCCCGCAGTTGCAGTGCGACCGTTCGGGCATCGTCCTGCAACGCCTGTGATCGGGGCAAGCCCGCCAGACCACCTTCGCCGTTGAGCAGCCGCTGGGTGGATGCCACCACGTTCTTCAGCAACAGTGGTACCTCGCAGAGTTCATTCTGTCCCTGGTCGTTGCAAGGCAACTGGGCCAGCTGGTCCTGGCGTTTCACGAGCAGCAGGGCCTGCGAGGTCTGGCGCTGGATCAGCAGGAGCTCCTGCATCGGCGCGACGCCGCGGTCCAGGGTGCGGTCCGCCATGCTGACGCCGAGGATGAGCAGTATCTGCATGAACAGCCCGAACGCCAGGATCGTGGCGATCGATATGCGCAGGGGCTTGGTCAGCAGCACGGGCGGGGTGTGCCCGGGCGAGGGGGGATTTCTGGGCATGTCAGGGCGATTCCGGTGGCATTTCGTCGCTGGTGAAGCCGAAGGCCTGAACCAGCTCACGGTGTTCGTCACTGCCCAGGAAGCTCTGGAGTTGCTGGTTCATCTGATCCCGAAGACGGGCGTCGTCAAGTCGAAAGGCGAACGCGGGCAGACCCGCAGGTCCGTCGCTCAGGGTGCGCACTTCCAGCGCCCATTGGGTGTTGTGCGCGACCAGGTGCCAGGCGGTCACGGCGGATATGGCGAAGGCATCGGCCGACGACTCGGCGACGGCGCGCAGGCCGCGGTGTGCCTGGGGCACGGTGGCCACCTGCTCGGGAGCGATACCGGCCTGGACGAGCAGTCCGTTTTCGGCTGCACCGTGGATGGTGGTCCAGCGCAACGGCGGATGGGTCGACAGCTTGGTCAGCAGCGGTTCGAGCGGGATGGCGGCTTCGCCCTTGCGCACCACCAGGGCCGGGCGCACCCGGGCGGTGGGACGGGTAAAGGCCGCTTCGCGCTGGCGCTCGGGCGTCACGAACATGCCGGCTGCGATGGCATCGATGCGTCCGAGCTGGAGTTCGGGCAGCAGGTGGGCAAAGTCCAGGCGCACCCAATCGATGTGTTCAACGCCCATCTGGTTGGCCATCAGTTTGAATATCTCGGTGGCCTCGCCCGTCACCTGGCCTTGGGCGTCAAAGTAGGCGTACGGCGGTTCCAGCGCGAAGCCCACGCGCAACGTGCCACCGCGTTGCAGATGGCTGGCTGCGGTGGCGGGCGCGTTGCGTTGCACCAGCCACAGGGCGGCTCCGGTCAGGATCACGATGAAAAGCAGTGCGGCTGTCAGCAGCCTTTTGTGTGGTTTCAACCCGGAACTCCCCCTTGGTTTCTGAAATATAGGGGGATTGCGTCAGTTCGGGGTTTGTTTGACGACAAAAAGTCGACGGCAATCGTCAAATCTTCACAGGCTGCGCGCGGCGCTGACGACTGGGATAATCCGGTTCATGTTGTCTGCTGCTTCCTCCCGTTTCGAATCCGTTCCGGTGGCTGCCCTATCGCCTTGGCGCCTGTCGGTCGCGCCCATGATGGGGTGGACGGATCGCCATTGCCGGTTTTTCCATCGTCTGCTGACCCGCCACACGCTGCTCTACACCGAGATGGTGACCACCGGTGCGCTGATCCACGGCAACGCGGCGCAGCATCTGCACTTCAATGAAGAAGAGCATCCCGTGGCGCTGCAGCTCGGCGGCAGCGAGCCGGCCGATCTGGCCGCCTGCGCGCGGCTGGGTGAACAACGCGGTTACGACGAGATCAACCTCAACTGCGGGTGTCCCAGCGAGCGGGTGTTGCGCGGCGCTTTTGGCGCCTGCCTCATGGGTGAACCCAAGCTGGTGGCCGACGGGGTGAAGGCCATGGTGGACGTGGTGGACATCCCGGTCACGGTGAAGCACCGCATCGGCATCGACCGGGTGGAGAGCTACGACTTCGTGCGCGATTTTGTCGGCACCGTGGCTGATGCGGGTTGCAAGGTGTTCATCGTGCACGCACGCAACGCCTGGCTGAAAGGCCTGTCGCCGAAGGAGAACCGCGAGATTCCGCCGCTGCGTTACGAGCTGGCGTATCAGCTCAAGCGTGACTTCCCGGCGTTGACCATTGCCGTGAACGGTGGTATCACCACCAACAAGCAAATTGAAGAACATCTGACGCAGATCGATGGTGTGATGATCGGGCGCGAGGCGTACCACAATCCCTGGCTCATGACGGAGTGGGACGCCCGCTTTTACGGTGCGCCCGTTGGTGCAGAGGCGCTGACGCGTGAAGCCGTGGAGCAGCGGATGGTGGACTACATGGAACGAGCGGCCCTTGAAGACGGCGCACCCTGGTATTCCATCGCCAGCCACATGCTGGGGTTGCGCCATGGATTGCATGGGGCGCGCAAGTGGCGCCAGGTGTGGAGCGACCACCGGTTGAAACCCCTGCCGGCGCGTGAAGTGTGGGCGATGGCACAGGCCCACGTCGGTAAGGTAGAAGAAGGTGCATTGGCTGAGGTGTGATCTGAACTTTTCCCGAGCGGTATCCTCACACGCTCAGGATCTGTAGAAGACACCTGTTTCGGGTGGCGCAGGTTCAGAGCCAGGCGGGACGAGGGTATCCGGCTGGCGCCAGCCCTGGCGGGGAGCGGGTCGGGGTTGGTGGTTTTGCATGAGTGCGCTCCAGACTAGGAGGTCGTATGGATGCCGTCCGTCATTTCCTGACCCGATACGAGCAGACGCGTGAAGACGAGCTCTCGATCGAGGAATACCTGGATGCCTGCAAGCGCGATCCGCTGGTGTATGCCACCGCGCCCGAGCGCATGCTGGTGGCCATCGGCGAGCCGGAGTTGCTCGACACCCGGCACGACCAGCGCCTGTCGCGCATATTCGGCAACAAGGTCATCAAGATCTACCCCGCGTTTCGGGACTTCTACGGGCTCGAAGAACCGATCGAACAGGTGGTGTCCTATTTCCGCCATGGGGCCCAGGGGCTGGAGGAACGCAAGCAGATCCTTTATCTGCTCGGGCCGGTGGGTGGCGGCAAGTCGTCGATTGCCGAACGCCTCAAGCACCTGATGCAACAGGTGCCGTTCTATGCGCTCAAGGATTCACCGGTCAACGAGTCACCGCTGGGCCTTTTCAACGCGGCCGAAGACGGCGAATTGCTGCAGACGCAGTACGGCATCGCGCCACGGTATCTGGAGCGTGTGATGTCACCCTGGGCCGTCAAGCGGCTGGAAGAGTATGGCGGCGACATCCGGCGTTTTCGGGTGGTCAAGCGCTTCCCCTCGGTGCTGCGGCAGATTGCGATCGCCAAGACCGAACCGGGCGACGAGAACAACCAGGACATCTCCTCACTGGTCGGCAAGATCGACATCCGCCGGCTTGAAACCTTTGCCCAGGACGACACCGATGCCTACAGCTACTCGGGTGGCTTGTGCCTGGCCAACCAGGGCCTGCTGGAGTTCGTGGAGATGTTCAAGGCGCCGATCAAGGTGCTGCACCCGCTGCTGACCGCGACCCAGGAAGGCAACTTCAAAGGCACCGAAGGTTTCGGCGCGATCCCGTTCGACGGCATCGTGATGGCGCACTCCAACGAGAGCGAGTGGAAGGCCTTCCGCAACAACAAGAACAACGAAGCCTTCCTGGACCGCATCTACATCGTCAAGGTGCCGTATTGCCTGCGGGTGACGGAAGAGATCAAGATCTACGAGAAGCTGATCCGCAACTCGTCGCTGTCGCAGGCCGTCTGTTCCCCCGGCACGCTGAAGATGCTCGCGCAGTTCGCGGTTTACACCCGCCTGAAGGAGCCCGAAAACTCCAGCATCTTCAGCAAGCTGCTGGTCTATGACGGCGAGAACCTCAAAGACACCGACCCCAAGGCCAAGAGCTACCAGGAGTACCGCGACTACGCGGGCGTGGACGAGGGCATGAGCGGCATCTCGACCCGCTTCGCGTTCAAGATCCTGTCGCGGGTGTTCAACTTCGACAGCACCGAGGTGGCAGCCAACCCGGTGCACCTGATGTATGTGCTGGAGCAGCAGATCGAGCGCGAGCAGTTCCCGGCCGAGACCGAGCAGAAGTACCTCGCGTTCATCAAGGAGACGCTGGCGGTGCGGTATGCCGAGTTCATCGGCAAGGAGATCCAGACCGCCTATCTGGAGTCGTACTCCGAGTACGGCCAGAACATCTTCGACCGCTACGTGACCTACGCGGACTTCTGGATCCAGGACCAGGAATACCGCGACACCGACACCGGCGAGATCTTCGACCGCTCTTCGCTGAACGCCGAGCTGGAGAAGATCGAAAAACCCGCAGGCATCAGCAACCCGAAAGACTTCCGCAACGAGATCGTCAACTTCGTGCTGCGCGCACGGGCCAACAACGCGGGCAAGAACCCGCTGTGGACCAGCTACGAGAAGCTGCGCGCGGTGATCGAGAAGAAGATGTTCTCCAACACCGAGGACCTGTTGCCGGTGATTTCGTTCAACGCCAAGGCCAGCGCCGACGAACAGAAGAAACACGAAGACTTTGTCAACCGCATGGTCGACAAGGGCTACACCACGCGCCAGGTGCGCCTGCTGTGCGACTGGTACCTGCGCGTGCGCAAGAGCTCCTGAGCGCCCGGGGCCGTTGTCCCGAAAACCAGAAAGGCGGGTCTCCATGCTGCAGCAGATCGTCGATCGCCGGCTGTCGGGCAAGAACAAGTCCATCGGCAACCGCGAGCGATTCTTGCGCCGCTACCGCGACCAGATCCGCGACGCGGTGAAGAAGGCAGTCTCCGGCCGCAGCATCCGTGACATCGAGCAGGGCGAAGACATCACGCTGCCCCGGCGCGATGTGTCCGAGCCGGTGTTTGGCCACGGCCAGGGCGGGGTGCGCGAGACGGTGCACCCGGGCAACCGCGAGTACGTGCGGGGCGACCGTGTCGGCCGGCCACCATCGGGTGGCGCGGGCGGAGGCGGACGGGGCAGTCAGGACGGCGGCGGGGAAGATGATTTTGTTTTCCGCATCACGCGCGACGAGTTCATGCAGATCTTCTTTGACGACCTGGCCTTGCCGCACCTGGTGCGCACGCAGTTGTTGCCCGACGCACCCGAGTGGAAATCGCAGCGCGCGGGCTACGTATCGGCCGGCAATCCCGCGAGTCTTCACGTGGTGCGCTCGATGCGCACTTCGCTGGGGCGGCGCATCGCCATGGGCGGTGAACTGCGGCAGCACCTGCGCGAGCTGCAGGACGCGCTCGCCAAAGCCGAGCGGCTGGACAGCACGCCGCGCGAGGAGATCCATGCGCTCCAGCAGCGGATTGAGGCCTTGGTGCGCCGGGTGCGCAGGATTCCATTTCTCGATCCGCTCGATCTCCGGTTTCGCAACCGGGTGCGCATTCCGCAGCCGACCGCCAAGGCGGTGATGTTCTGCCTGATGGACGTGTCAGGCTCGATGGATGAGGAGCGCAAGGACATTGCCAAGCGCTTCTTCATTCTGCTCTACCTGTTCCTGCAACGGCACTACGAACGCACCGACGTGGTGTTCATCCGCCACCACACGCAGGCCGCCGAGGTGGGGGAAACCGAGTTCTTCCAGGCAACCGAAAGCGGGGGCACGGTGGTCTCCAGCGCGCTGACGCTGATGCACGAGGTCATCCAGGCGCGCTATCCGCCGGGCGACTGGAACATCTACGGCGCCCAGGCCTCGGACGGTGAGAACTGGTACAAGGATTCGGCGCTGTGCCGGGATCTGTTGCAGCAGAAGCTGCTGCCCCTGGTGCGCTACTACGCCTATGTGCAGGTCGCTGGCGACGAGCAGAACCTCTGGGAAGAGTACGACCAGGTGCGCCGGAACGAGCCGAACTTTGCCATGCGCCGGATCACCGATGCCGCCGACATCTATCCGGTGTTTCGCGAGCTGTTCAGGAAGGCAGGTACCTCATGATGCACGCCGACGATGTCCCGCGGGAACCGGTGCCCGAGATTGGCGGCGATCCCGCTCCCGCTCCCGCGGGCCGGGACCGGCAGCCCTTGCCCTGTCCATCGGACTGGACCTTTGAACTCATCGAGACCTACCACGCGGAGATTGCGCGCGTGGCGCGCGACTTCGGACTGGACACCTACCCGGTGCAACTGGAGGTCATCACCGCCGAACAGATGATCGATGCCTACGCTTCGGTGGGCATGCCGGTCAACTACCGCCACTGGTCCTTCGGCAAGCAGTTCATCGCGACCGAGAAACACTACCGGCGCGGTCAGATGGGGCTGGCCTACGAGATCGTGATCAACTCCGATCCCTGCATCGCCTACCTGATGGAAGAGAACACCATGACCATGCAGGCGCTGGTGATCGCACACGCCTGCTACGGCCACAACTCGTTCTTCAAGGGCAACTACCTGTTCCGCATGTGGACCGACGCCGAGTCCATCATCGACTACCTGGTCTATGCCCGAAACTATGTCACGGAGTGCGAGGAGTTGCATGGCATCGAAGCGGTGGAGGCGTTGCTGGATTCGTGCCATGCGCTCATGAGCCAGGGCGTGGACCGCTACCGGCGTTCGCAGAAGCCCTCGCTGGCGGAGGAAGAGGTGCGGCGCAAGGACCGCGAGGCCTATTTGCAGCAGCAGGTCAACGACCTCTGGCGCACCCTGCCCAAGGGATCGGACAAGCAGGTGGAAAAGTCCAGCCGGCGTTTCCCGCCCGAGCCCGAGGAAAACCTGCTGTACTTCATCGAAAAGCACGCGCCGCTGCTGGAACCCTGGCAGCGCGAGGTGGTGCGCATCGTGCGCAAGGTGGCGCAGTACTTTTACCCGCAGCGCCAGACCCAGGTGATGAACGAAGGATGGGCCACGTTCTGGCACTACACCTTGCTCAACGCCCTGTACGACGAGGGCCGCCTGACCGACGGTTTCATGATCGAGTTCCTGCGCTCGCACACCAACGTGGTCTGCCAGCTGCCGGTGGGGCACCCGGGTTACAGCGGTGTCAACCCGTATGCGCTGGGCTTTGCCATGTTCAGCGATCTCAAGCGCATCTGCGAAAACCCCACGCTGGAAGACCGGCAGTGGTTTCCGGATCTGGCGGGCAGCGACTGGCGGTCGACGTTGCATCACGCGATGCGGAACTACCGCGACGAGAGCTTCATCGGCCAGTTTCTGTCACCACGGCTCATGCGCGAGATGCGGCTGTTTTCCATCGTCGATGACGCGGCAGAACTGGAGCTGGAGGTGGCCGCCATCCACGACGAGGCGGGCTACCGGCGGGTGCGCGAAGCGCTGGCGCGGCAACACGACCTGAGCGAACGGGAGCCCAACATCCAGGTCTGGAATGTGGACGTGCGCGGCGACCGTTCGCTCACCTTGCGCCACAGCCGCCAGCACGACCGGCCCCTGAGCGACGACGTCCGGGAAGTGCTCAAGCACGTGTCCCGCCTGTGGGGCTTCAAGGTTCAGCTCGAAAGCGTGGACAACCACGGCAAGGTCGTGCAGCGCTGGGAAGCCGAGCCGCCGCGCCACTGAGGGCGCTTGCCACCCGCGTGCCCGCGCAGCATCAGGGGCCCTGTTTGCCCTTGAGCTTGGTGATGCCGATGAAGTCCATGATGAGTTTCTCGTAGATCGGCTCGGACGTGCCCTTCTGCATCTTGCGCATGAAGTACTTCTCGAACGCCACCTTGGCCAGGTGCACCCACTTGCCCTCGCTGAACCAGCTCACGTTGCGCGGCGGGATCTGCGGCAGCGCCACAAAGGCCGCGCCGGTGTCGCCGAAGTCGGCCAGGCAGACCGTGTTCCAGGTGGCGTGGTGCGTGGGCTCCTTGCCGTCGAGCAGTTCGCGGATGTTGTGCGCCGTGGCCGTGACCATGGACTCGATCATGTAGCCGGTTTTGGGTGTGCCGCAGGGAATGGGCGTCACTTCCACCGGCGGAATTGCCACGCACACGCCCACGCTGAAGATGTTCTTGAATTTGGCGTTGCGCTGGTGCTCGTCGATGGTGATGAAGCCGCGCGGGTTGGTCAGGCCCTCGATGCCGAACACCGCGTCCACGCCCTTGAAGGCGGGCAGCATCATTGAGTGCTTGAAGGGCAGCACGTGGTCCTTGATGGGCTTGCCCTGGTCGTCGTGCTCGGTGACGTGCATCTGGCCCGCTTCCACCTTGGTGGTCTTGGCGTTGCAGATCCACTTGATGTGGCGCTGGCGCATGGCCGATTCGAGCATGCCCTTGGAATCGCCCACGCCGCCCAGGCCCAGGTGGCCGATGTAGGGTTCCGAGGTCACGAAGGTCATGGGCACCTTGTCGCGGATCTTGCGCTTGCGCAGGTCGGTGTCCATGATCATGGCGAACTCGTAGGCCGGGCCGAAGCACGAAGCGCCTTGCACGGCACCGACCACTATCGGGCCGGGCGCCTGCACGAACGCATCCCAGGCCGTCTTGGTGGTTTCGGCGTGGCTCACATGGCAGATCGACTGCGTGTGGCCACCAAAAGGACCCAGGCCTTCGACTTCGTCAAAGGCCAGCTTGGGGCCGGTGGCGATGACGAGGTAGTCGTAGTCCACCCGGTTGCCGTCTTCCAGTTCAACCTGGTTGGCGTCCGGGTGGACCCGTTTGGCGCGCTGGATGATGGATTCAATGCCCTTTTTCGCCAGCGCAGGGGCGATGTCGACCTCGATGTCTTTTCGGGTGCGCCAGTTCACCGCCACCCAGGGGTTGGACGGGACGAAATGGAACTTGGGTGCTTCGCTGATGACCGTGACCGTATCGCCGGGGCGGGCGAGTGCCTTCATTTCATAGGCCATGGGCATGCCGCCGAGACCGGCGCCGAGAATGACGATTCGAGCCATGGGTATATCTCCGTCGCGATGGTTGGGTGGGATAAGAATTATTAAATCCGCAATTGCTTATATTGCGCGCACATGAGGTACAGGTGTCTTGGTATATACCCTATGGTGTATACCGCCGAAGCCCAGTGGGCCTCACTTCTTCTGTGCTCCGCCCAGTGTTTATACGCCCACTGCGCGCAGGTCGATGAGCCCTTCTTTCACCGGGGGGCACCAGAAATAGGCGCCGGTTTCGGGTTCGGTGAAGCTGTACAGGGCGTCGGTGATGCCGTCTTCGGCGCCCGACATGCGCCGCAGCTGGGCCTCGAAGGCGGCAAACGAGTGCCCGAAGGCCGTGAACACGAGCCCGCCCTCATTGCCCTCGGCCCAGGGCATGGAGCGGCGCAGCACGAAGGCCTCGGGCTCGAAGTTTTCCTGGGCGGTGCGTTTCACGTGGGCCGACTCGGGTGCGTCGTCGATCTCTTCGTTGCTGTCGCGTTCGCGGCCGACGGTGTGGTCCTGCTGTTCGCGTGGCATGGCTTCGAAGCGGCTCATGTGGTGGCGCCAGCGCTGCACCGCCACGAAGCTGCTGCCCGCCAGCAGACCCGCACTTTCGGGCAGAAAGGCCACGGCCAGGGCTTTTTCACCCTCGGGGTTTTCGGTGCCGTCTTCGTAGCCGGTGAGGTCTCTGCCGTTGTCGTGGTTGAAGGCGTCGGTGATGTCGGTCACGTCGAAGGCGGGTGCGAGCAGGGTTTCAATGTGGCGGCTGCGGATCAGCAGATGGCCGCGGTCGGTGCCGCGCAGCCAGACCAGCAGGTCGGTCGGGGTGGCGGGCAGTTTGATGAGCGCGCCTTCAATGCCGCAGAAGGTCTTGAGCCCGGGAATCTCCGCGCCAAGTTCGCGCACCAGCGAAGCGCCCAGCGCCACCACGGTGGACAGCCCATCGGCCTGGCTGCCCAGTCGGCGCAGCACCGTCTGGGGCTCGGCGCCCACGCGCAACTGGCAGGACAGGTAGCGGCCCTGGGCCGGAATGGGTTCAAGAATGCCGGGTTGGGCCAGATGGGCAACGGACATGGGGGCTCCTGGGGCTCGTCGGATCACATACCCCCGCCCGGTGTTTGACGGGCAGGGCCTGGCCCGGAATTTACCAGTGAGCCGGCCGAAGAAGGCCGGGTTGCTTCAGGTCGCGGCTTCGAGCCCGTTCTGGAAGTGCTCGTGCATGCGCTGCTGGGTCAGCTCGGCGTTGCGCGCGAGCAGGGCGGTCATGATGGCGCGGTGTTCGGCGAGCGACTCGTCGATGCGCCCGGTCTTGAACAGCGAGTTGTGGCGGTTCAGCTTCATGACCTTGCGCAGGTCGGCCACCATCTGCTCGCGCCAGCGGTTGCTGGCGATTTCGAGCAGGCGCATGTGAAAGCGCTCGTTCAGGGCGAAGAAGCGGTTGCGGTCGTCTGCGGCGGCTTCGAGCTCGGTGTGCAGCCCCTGGAGTTCGGCGAGTTCGGCGTCGCTCGCGCGCTGCGCCACCACGCCCGCGGCGTCCGACTCCAGCAGCGCCAGCAGGTGGTAGACGTCGGCCAGGTCCTTGTCGGACACTTCGGTCACGTAGGCACCGCGGCGCACCTTCATGGTCACCAGGCCTTCGGCCGCCAGCACCTTCAGCGCTTCCCGCAGCGGCGTGCGACTGATGCCGTATTCCTCGGCGATCTTGAGTTCGTCGATCCAGCTGCCGGGCTCCAGCTCGCGGTTGAAGATGCGCTGGCGCAGCAGCTCGGCGACTTCTTCATACAGGGCGCGGGGGGCGAGGGACAGGGCGGACATGGGGCGAGTGGTTGGGAAAACGGTGTGTGACGGGCTGCTGATTGTAAGACCGCAGGAATATTTTGCATCAATAATTATGAATGATATAAAATCGCCGGCGCTCCCGAGTCTCCCTTCCGTCGTTCCAAGTACCTGCCTGCCATGAGCCATAAACAGCCCGAATTTGCCCCCGCCACCCTCGAAGCCTGGACCAAGGCGGCCCAGAAGTCCGCGCCCGGCGGCGACGTGAACGCGCTGAACTGGGTCACGCCCGACGGTATTTCCGTCAAGCCGCTGTACACGGCAGAAGACACGGCGAACCTGCCGCACACCAACACGCTGCCGGGCTTTGAGCCCTTCATCCGCGGCCCGCAGGCCACCATGTACGCGGTGCGGCCCTGGACCATCCGCCAGTACGCCGGCTTTTCCACCGCCGAAGAATCGAATGCGTTCTACCGCAAGGCGCTGGCCGCGGGCGGGCAGGGCGTGTCCGTGGCCTTCGACCTGGCCACGCACCGTGGCTACGACTCCGATCACCCTCGCGTCACCGGCGACGTGGGCAAGGCCGGTGTGGCGATCGACTCGGTCGAGGACATGAAGATCCTGTTCGACCAGATCCCGCTGGACAAGGTCAGTGTCTCCATGACCATGAACGGCGCCGTGCTGCCGGTGCTGGCCGGCTATGTGATCGCGGCCGAAGAGCAGGGCGTGTCGCAAGACAAGCTGAGCGGAACCATCCAGAACGACATCCTCAAGGAGTTCATGGTCCGCAACACCTACATCTACCCGCCCGAGCCGTCGATGAAGATCATCGGCGACATCATCGAGTACACGGCCCAGCACATGCCGAAGTTCAACTCGATCTCGATCTCGGGTTACCACATGCAGGAAGCCGGCGCCAACCAGGCGCTGGAGCTGGCCTTCACCCTGGCCGACGGCAAGGAATATGTGAAGACCGCCATCGCCAAGGGCATGGACGTGGACGGGTTCGCCGGGCGCCTGAGTTTCTTCTGGGCGATCGGGATGAACTTCTACCTCGAGATCGCCAAGATGCGCGCGGCCCGCCTGCTGTGGACGCGCATCATGAAAGGCTTTGACGCCAAGAATCCCAAGAGCCTGATGCTGCGCACGCACTGCCAGACCTCGGGCTGGTCGCTGACCGAGCAGGACCCGTACAACAACGTGGTGCGCACCACCATAGAAGCCATGGCGGCGGTGTTCGGCGGCACCCAGAGCCTGCACACCAACGCCTTCGATGAAGCCATTGCGCTGCCCACCGACACCAGTTCACGCATCGCCCGCAACACGCAGCTGGTGATCCAGGAAGAGACCCACATCACCAGCGTGGTGGACCCCTGGGCCGGCTCCTACATGATGGAGTCGCTGACGCAGGAAATGGCCGACAAGGCCTGGGCCATCATCGAAGAGGTCGAAGCCATGGGTGGCATGACCAAGGCCGTGGACAGCGGCTGGGCCAAGCTGAAGATCGAAGCGGCGGCGGCTGAAAAGCAGGCGCGCATCGACAGCGGCAAGGACGTGATCGTTGGCGTCAACAAATACAAGCTCAAGACCGAAGACGCTATCGAAGCGCGCGACATCGACAACGTGGCGGTGCGCGACGGCCAGATCGCTCGACTGAAGCAGATCAAGGCCAATCGTGACGCCGCCAAAGTGGAAGCGGCGCTCAATGCGCTGACCACGTCCGCCGAATCGGGCCAGGGCAACCTGCTGGACCTGTGCATCCAGGCCATGCGCCTGCGCGCCACTGTGGGCGAGGTGAGCGATGCGCTGGAAAAAGTTTTTGGGCGCCACCGCGCCGATACACAAAAGGTGACCGGTGTGTACGCTGCTGCTTACGACTCCGCCGAAGGCTGGGATGCCCTGAAGGGCGAGATCAACGCGTTTGCAGAGGCACAAGGCCGCCGCCCGCGCGTGATGATCAGCAAGCTGGGCCAGGATGGCCACGACCGCGGCGCCAAGGTGGTGGCCACGGCCTTCGCCGACCTGGGCTTTGACGTGGACATGGGCCCGCTGTTCCAGACGCCCGAAGAATGCGCCCGCCAGGCGATCGAGAACGACGTGCATGCCGTGGGCGTTTCCACGCTCGCCGCCGGTCACAAGACACTCGTGCCGGCCATCATTGCCGAGCTGAAGAAGCAGGGCGCCGACGACATCATCGTGTTCGTCGGTGGCGTGATTCCCCGCCAGGACTACGAGATGCTGTACGAGGCTGGTGTTAAGGGCATCTATGGCCCCGGCACGCCCATTCCCGCCAGCGCGAAGGACGTGCTGGAGCAGATCAAGAAGGCGCTTGCGTGATTCCTGCCGAGTTGCAGGCCGGTGTGCTGGCCGGCACCGGCGCCGTACAGCGTCGCGCCATGGCCAAGGCCATCACGCTGCTGGAATCGACCCGCGCCGACCACCGCGCGCAGGGCGACGCGCTGTTGACCGCGCTGCTGCCGCACACCGGCCAGTCGTTCCGGCTCGGCATCAGCGGTGTGCCCGGCGTGGGCAAAAGCACCTTCATCGAAGCGCTGGGCCTGTACCTGATTGGGCTGGGCCACCGGGTGGCGGTGCTGACCATCGACCCCTCGTCCACCGTCTCGGGCGGCTCCATCCTGGGCGACAAGACCCGCATGGAGCACCTGAGCGTGCACGAGAAGGCCTACATCCGCCCCAGCCCGAGCAGCGGCACGCTGGGGGGCGTGGCCGAGAAGACGCGCGAGGCCATGCTGGTCTGCGAAGCCGCGGGCTACGACATCGTGATGGTGGAAACCGTGGGCGTGGGCCAGAGCGAAACCGCCGTGGCCAACATGACCGACATGTTCTGCCTGCTGCAGCTGCCCAACGCGGGCGACGACCTGCAGGCGATCAAGAAGGGCGTGATGGAGCTGGCCGACCTGGTGGTCATCAACAAGGCCGACATTGACCCCGACGCCGCCACCCGCGCCCGCGCGCAGATCACGTCCAGCCTTCGCCTGCTCGGTTTGCATGGACACCCCGAGCATGCCCACCATGACGACCAGATCTGGCACCCGCAGGTGATCCAGATCAGCGCGCTGCACAACCAGGGCGTGGACAGTTTCTGGGCCGAAGTGTCCCGATTCCGCACCGTGCAGACCGCCAACGGCCGGCTCGCCGCGCGCCGCCAGCACCAGGCGGGCGCCTGGATGTGGGAGCGCATCGACGCCGGCCTGAAACAACGCTTCCGCGAGCACCCGCAGATCCGCGCACGGCTCGACGACACCACCCGCCGGGTGCTGGCCGGTGAACTGCCAGCGTCGACCGCTGCCCGCCAGTTGCTTGAACTGTTTGACTGAACCCGTACCGATTTTTCTGGAGAAAACGCATGCAAGAAATCCTGGACCAACTGGAGCAAAAGCGCGCCGCAGCCCGCCTCGGCGGCGGGCAAAAGCGCATCGACGCGCAGCACGCCAAAGGCAAGCTCAGCGCGCGCGAACGGCTGGAGGTGCTGCTGGACGAAGGCACGTTCGAAGAGTGGGACATGTTCGTCGAGCACCGTTGCACCGACTTCGGCATGCAGGACAACAGGATCCCCGGTGACGGTGTGGTCACCGGCTACGGCATGATCAACGGTCGCCTGGTGTTCGTGTTCAGCCAGGACTTCACGGTCTTTGGCGGCGCGCTCTCCGAAGCGCATGCCGAGAAGATTTGCAAGATCATGGACCAGGCCATGAAGGTCGGTGCGCCGGTGATCGGCCTGAACGATTCGGGTGGCGCCCGCATCCAGGAAGGCGTGGCCTCCCTGGGTGGTTATGCCGACGTGTTCCAGCGCAACGTGATGGCCAGCGGCGTGGTGCCGCAGATCAGCATGATCATGGGCCCCTCGGCCGGCGGTGCGGTGTATTCGCCCGCCATGACCGACTTCATCTTCATGGTCAAGGATTCGAGCTACATGTTCGTCACCGGCCCTGAAGTGGTGAAGACCGTGACGCACGAAGAAGTGACCGCCGAAGAACTGGGCGGTGCCGTGACGCACACCACCAAGAGCGGCGTGGCCGACCTCGCGTTCGAGAACGACGTCGAGGCGCTGCTGATGCTGCGCAGGCTCTACAACTACCTGCCGCTCTCGAACCGCGAAAAGGCGCCCGTGCGCCCCAGCGGCGACCCGATCGACCGCATGGAGCTGAGCCTGGACACGCTGGTTCCGGACAACCCGAACAAGCCTTACGACATGAAGGAGCTGATCGTCAAGACGGTGGACGACGGCGACTTCTTCGAGCTGCAGCCCGAGTACGCGAAGAACATCCTGATCGGCTTTGCGCGCATGGACGGCCAGACGGTCGGCATCGTGGCCAACCAGCCGCTGGTGCTGGCCGGTTGCCTGGACATCAAGTCGAGCATCAAGGCCGCGCGCTTCGTGCGTTTCTGCGATGCGTTCAACATCCCGGTGATCACCTTCGTGGACGTGCCCGGTTTCATGCCCGGTACCAGCCAGGAGTACGGCGGCATCATCAAACACGGCGCCAAGCTGCTCTACGCCTACGCTGAGTGCACCGTGCCGAAGATCACCGTGATCACGCGCAAGGCCTACGGCGGTGCCTACGACGTGATGGCCTCCAAGCACCTGCGCGGCGACGTGAACTTTGCCTGGCCCAACGCCGAGATCGCGGTGATGGGCGCCAAGGGCGCGGTGGAAATCATCTTCCGCGAAGAGAAGAAGGACCCGGCCAAGCTGGCCGGGCGCGAGGCCGAATACAAGGCCCGCTTCGCCAACCCCTTCGTGGCGGGCGCGCGCGGCTTCATCGACGACGTGATCCTGCCGCACGAGACGCGCAAGCGCATCTGCCGTTCGCTGGTGATGTTGAAGGACAAGAAGCTGGAAAACCCGTGGCGCAAGCACGGGAACATTCCGCTGTGATTTCTTTTGTGCGTGCCATGATTTTCTCTGGCGCTGAATCGGGCGGCGCGGACGTTTTGCTCCGTGTCCCCCGCGCTGCGCGCTCCTCCTTTACCTCCGCAAAACGCCCGCACCACCCGATTCCGAGTGACGCGTGTTCGGCCGGTTTTGTCTTCACCTCCTTCGCAGCCATGGGCACGGTGTGCCTGTCGCAGCGAAGTAAAGGAGGAGCCGACCGCAGGTCGGCGGGGGACATGAGCGGAGGCTGGCACACCGTGCCCATGGCGGGTTCAGCGATGCATAACCTAACAAACACACTTGCTCTCGTCTAGGAGACTGAAATGTTCACCAAAATCCTGATTGCCAACCGTGGTGAGATCGCCTGCCGCGTGATCGCCACCGCCAAGAAAATGGGCATCGCCACCGTGGCGGTGTATTCCGAGGCCGACAAGGAAGCACGCCACGTGCAGCTGGCCGACGAGGCTGTGCTGATCGGTCCGGCCGCGTCGCGCGAGTCCTACCTCGTCGCCGACAAGATCATCGCCGCGGCCAAGGCTACCGGCGCACAGGCCATCCACCCCGGCTATGGCTTTCTGTCGGAAAACGAGGCCTTCGCCAAGCGCTGTGAAGACGAGGGCATCGCCTTCATCGGCCCGCGCCATTTTTCCATCGCGGCCATGGGCGACAAGATCGCTTCCAAGAAGCTGGCCAACGAGGCCAAGGTCAACACCATTCCGGGCTGGAACGATGCCATTGAGACGGCCGAGCGCGCGGTGGAGATTGCCAAGGACATCGGCTACCCGGTGATGATCAAGGCCTCGGCCGGCGGCGGCGGCAAAGGTCTGCGCGTGGCCTTCAACGATAAAGAGGCGTTCGAAGGTTTTACCAGCTGCCGCAACGAAGCCCGCAACAGCTTCGGTGACGACCGTGTGTTCATCGAAAAATACGTGCTCGAGCCGCGCCACATCGAGATCCAGGTTCTGGGCGATTCGCACGGCAACGTGATCTACCTGAACGAGCGCGAGTGCTCGATCCAGCGCCGCCACCAGAAGGTGATCGAAGAGGCGCCGTCGCCCTTCATCTCCGACGCCACGCGCAAGGCCATGGGCGAGCAGGCCGTGGCGCTGGCCAAGGCGGTGAAGTACCAGAGCGCCGGCACGGTGGAGTTCGTGGTCGGCAAGGACCAGGACTTCTACTTCCTGGAAATGAACACCCGCCTGCAGGTGGAGCACCCGGTCACCGAGTGCATCACCGGCGTCGACCTGGTGGAGCTGATGATCCGCGTGGCGGCCGGCGAGAAGCTGCCGCTGACACAGGCCGATGTGCAGCGCAACGGCTGGGCGATCGAGTGCCGCATCAACGCCGAAGACCCGTTCCGCAACTTCCTGCCCAGCACCGGCCGGTTGGTGCGCTTCCAGCCGCCGGCGCAGACCATGCACCAGTCCAACACCGCCGACCTGTACGGCGTGCGCGTGGACACGGGCGTGGTCGATGGTGGCGAGATCCCGATGTACTACGACTCGATGATCGCCAAGCTCATCGTGCACGGCAAGGACCGCAATGAAGCCATTGCCAAGATGCGCGAGGCGCTCAATGGCTTCGTGATCCGCGGCATCAGCAGCAACATTCCGTTCCAGGCCGCGCTGCTGGCGCACCCGAAATTCGTCAGCGGTGAGTTCAACACCGGCTTCATCGCCGAGCACTACGCGCACGGCTTCCGGGCCGAAGACGTGCCGCACGACGATGCCGACTTCCTGGTCGCGCTGGCCGCTTTCGTGCGCCGCAAGTCGCGCGAGCGCGCGGCGGGTCTGACGGGCCAGCTGCCGGGTTACGGCGTCAAGGTCGGTCACGACTTCAGCGTGATCACCTTGGGGAACAGCGGCGAAAACCGTTACACGGCGGTGCACGTGGACGAGGTGGTGGGGCAGGTCGGTTCCGCGGTGGTCACGGTGGAGGGCAAGCGCTTTGCCATCAGCAGCCCTTCGCGCCTGAACGACGTCTGCATCAACGGCGCGTGCAACGGCCAGCCCTTCACCGCCCAGGTGGAGCGTGGCACGCTGCGCAACCCGCTGGCCCTCGTGGTGCAGCACAACGGCACGCGCATCGAAACCGTGGTGGTGTCCGCCCGCATGGCCGAGCTGCACAAGCTCATGCCGTTCAAGGCGCCGCCCGACATGAGCAAATACGTGCTCTCGCCCATGCCCGGCCTGCTCGTCGACGTGGCGGTGCAGGTGGGCCAGAAGGTCCAGGCCGGCGAGCGCGTGGCCGTGATCGAGGCCATGAAGATGGAGAACGTGCTGTTCGCTGCGGCCGACGGCGTGGTGTCCAAAGTGCTGGCCGCCAAGGGCGAATCGCTGGTGGTCGACCAGCCGATCGTCGAATTCGGCTGATCCCGGCCGAACACACTGGCACACAGACAAGCCCGGTGGAAATGGGATACCCTTCGATTCCCGTTGGCTTCGAGGGGTCTCGCATGGACCATGGTCTGGCTTTCGCTCTGGGTTGTCTGCGCAACCCGCGGCGCGTGGGTGCGATTGCCCCCGCTTCCCGGGCACTGGCCCAGGCGGTCTGCGACGAGGCGCTGCGCGGTGCACCCGGGGTGCTGATCGAGGTGGGCGCCGGCACCGGGGCCATCACCCGCCGGCTGGCGACCGCCGCGCGGGCGCTGGATCGCTTCGTGGTCTATGAGCTCGACCCCGACTTCGCCGGCCTGCTGCGCATCGCTTTTCCCGAGGTCGAGGTGCTCAACCACTGTGCCTCCCGTGTTGACCGGCTGGTCATAGGGGCCGACACGCCGGTGACGCTGGTGTCGTCACTGCCCCTGCTGTCCATGCCGGCGCACGAGGCGCGCCTGTGCATCGACGCCATGCTGGCGCTGGTCTCGCGCCAGCCACATTCCCGCCTGGTCCAGTACACCTATGCATCACCGCACCTGCGCCCGTTTGACGGCATTCCGCCCGGCTGGCACTGGCGGCGCGCGGCCTCGGTCTGGGCCAACCTGCCACCGGCCACCGTCTGGACGCTGGAGCAGGTCCCCCATTCACTCAACAACGGCATTCACTGATTCATGACACCACGACAACGCCCCTTCAAGGTGCTGGGCATCCAGCAGATCGCCATCGGCGGACCGGACAAGCAGCGCCTGCAGAAACTCTGGGTCGACATGCTCGGGCTGGAGGTCACCGGAACCTTCAAAAGCGAGCGCGAGAATGTGGATGAAGACATTTGCGCCATCGGCAGCGGCCCTTTCAAGGTCGAGGTCGATCTCATGCAGCCGATGGACCCCGAGAAGAAGCCCGCGGTGCATGCCACGCCGCTGAACCACATCGGCCTGTGGATCGACGACCTGCCGTTGGCGGTGCAGTGGCTGACCGCCCATGGTGTGCGTTTTGCGCCCGGTGGCATCCGCAAGGGTGCAGCGGGTTTTGACATCACCTTCCTGCACCCGAAGGCGAACGATGAGTTCCCCATTGCGGGCGAGGGCGTGCTGATCGAGCTGGTGCAGGCGCCGCCCGAAGTGGTGAGCGCCTTTGACAGGCTGGCGGCAGCGGCTTGATGGTTTGACGGACCGGAGGAGATCGGCCCTGCAGGTGTTCGCACCTGCAGGGTTTTTTTTGCCTGGTGCGGGGTGCAAACCGCGGAGCAGGGTGGTTTTCCACCGTTTGTTCGGTGCATCCGCGGGTTGGATGGCCGATACCCTTGAGACATCAAAAGTTCGCCAGAAAAGCCGGTTTTCCGGTTGTCGCAGGGGCTGGACTTCATCAAGGAGGGACTATCCATGCGCTCGATGCAGTCACCATCGCCCGTCGGTGCGGAGCCACCCGCTGCCATGCCTTTGTTGGCACAAGGCGACGCCCGATGGGCACAGCGACAACCCCAATGGCGCGAGCGTGAGCTGGCGCTGCCGTGGCCGCGCGAATTGCTGGAAACCTTCACCTTGCGCATGTCCAGCCATGGCATGTGTGTCAGCCGTGCGCTGATGCTGTGCGACCGGCGCTATGCACTGGAACAGCTCGCCCATGCCCACAACCTGGCCGACGACGCGCTTCACCTGATGGTGGAGCAGCTGTTCCGGCACTTTGAGGCCCGGCAGTCCGGGATTCCTGCCAGGCACTGAAGCGCCACATGACGGCTCCGGTGGCCGAAAAAGTTCAAGCCCAGGGGAAACGGACCGATAAACCCTCAGAGTTCCATCGAATCAGGAGACCTTCGCGCATGTTCCGCTTTTCACCCTTAGCGCCAGGCATCTGGCTGATGCGCCGCCTCCGGTTGCCCACCAAGCTGGGCGTCTTGTCGTCGGTGCTGGTGGTCCCCCTGCTGGTCATCTGCGTCTTGCTGGTTCAGCGACTGGGTGAGGACATCCGCCTCGCCGAAAACGAAGCCGACGGCGTGCGGGTGATTTCGCTCATGGCCGATGTGGTGCAGTCCGTGCAGACCCATCGGGGGCAGACGAACATGCTGCTGTCGGGTAACACCGCTGTGCGCGGCGCACTCGACAAGACCCGCGGCGAACTGACCCGGTCACTGGCCGCTACACGGGCGGCGGTGGACGAGCTGCCCCGGATGGGGCTTGAACGCGAATGGCAGGACCTCCAGACGCGCATCGAGAAGCTGCCATCGATCGAAAGTGGTGACCCGGTCGATGCGTTCGCCCAGCACACCGCCGTGGTGAGCGAGCTGCGGCGGCTGATTTACACCACGGGTGAACGGTCCCAGCTGCTGTTCGATCCGGAGGCGGCCACCTATTTCCTCATGGACATGGTGGTCTCTCGCACCATTGGCTGGGGCGAAGCCGTTGCTCGCCTGCGCGGCCTGGGGGCGGGGCAGCTCAGCCTGTCCGAACCACAGGCCGAAGCGATGAGTGGCCTGCGCCTGCAGCTTGACATGCTCACCGCCGAAACGCAGGACATCCGTTTTTCCATGGGCTTCGCAGCCCGCCACGATCAGAACGATCTGCAAGGTGAGGCCGCACTGGCTTCGACGGAGGCCTTTGTACAGACCGCGCGCCAGGCGTTCGACACGGCCGGTACCGTCAGCAGCCAGGCCTATTTCGATGCGGGCACGCAGACCATTGCGGCGATCCGCGCGCACCAGACCGCGGTGCTGCAAAGGCTGGATGCGCTGCTGGACGAACGTGCCGGCACCTTGCAATGGCAGCGCCAGATCGCGGTGGGTTCTGCGCTGTTCGGTCTGGGCCTGCTGCTCTTCCTGCTGCTGTCGTTCTATCGCAGCTTCGTGATCGATTTTCGCGATGTGTTGACCGTGATGAAGCAGACGGCGGCCGGCAACCTGCAGGCCCGCGTGAAGATACGGGGGAACGACGAGCTGTCCGATCTGGCCCGTCTGCTGGACGGCATGATCCGCAACCTGTCGTCGATGGTGGCGGAGGTGCGCAGCAACTCGGCGCTGGTGGCGCACGCGGGCAAAAGCCTGGCGCTGGGCAACCGCGACCTGGCGGACCGCACCGAACAACAGGCGGCCAACCTGGAAGAGACGGCCGCCAGCGTGCAGCAGCTCTCCAGCACCGTGCACCAGAACGCGGAGACGGCCAGCGACTCCGACTCGCAGGCGGCGCGGGTGCGCGATGTGGCCGAATCCGGTGCGCAGTCCATGGGGCGGGCGGTGGATTCGGTCGAGACCATCCAGAAAAGCGCGCAACAGATGAACGAGATCATCGGCGTGATCGACAGCCTGGCCTTCCAGACCAACATCCTGGCCTTGAACGCCGCGGTGGAGGCGGCACGGGCCGGCGAGCAGGGGCGCGGATTTGCGGTGGTGGCGAGCGAGGTGCGCATGCTGGCCCAGCGTTCGGCGGCCTCGGCCAAGGAGATCCGGCAGCTGATCGAAGCGTCGGCCACCCAGGTGGCGGCGAGCGTGAAGCAGATCCGCGCGGCGGGCGGCAACATGACCGAGATCGTCAACGGGGTGCGCGGCGTGGCGGCCAACATGTCGCTCATTTCGGCCGCCAGTGCCGAGCAGAGCACCGGCCTGATCCAGGTGTCATCGGCGGTGAGCCAGCTTGACGAGATCACGCAGCGCAACGCCCAGATGGTGGAGCGCGCCGTGGTCCAGGCGAACCAGCTGGAGGACCGCGCGGCCAATCTGTCCCGGGCCGTGTCGTCCTTCATGTTGCAGCAGGGGACCGCCGAAGAAGCGATGACCCTGGTTGATCAGGCGCTGGACTTCCGTGGAACCACCGGGCGCGAGGCCTTCCTGCGCGAATTGAGTGCGCCAGATGGCCCATTCTTCGATCGGGACATGTACGTCTTTGTGCTCGACCGTCAGGGCGCCTACCTGGCGTTTGGTGGCAAACCGGAAAAAGTGGGCTCCCGGGTACAGGACATCGCCGGCATCGATGGCCAGGCGCTGCTGGATAGCATCGTGGCACAGGCGGAACTGGAGCCTGGCTGGGTCGAGTACGACATCGTCAACCCGCAGAGTGGTGCGATCCAGACCAAGATGTCGTATGTCACCCGGGTGGACGACCTGTACCTGGGCTGCGGCGTCTACAAATCGCTGAGCCTCCAGTGAACGATGCCCCGGCAGGTGTGACGCTCAAGCGCCGCTGGCCAGGCGTTTGGCCCGTGCACGCTCCAGTGCCGCTTCAATGACGGCGCGCTTCTTGTCCAGTACAGCCGGATCGGTGTGCTGCGAATGGGCTTCCAGATCGGCGTATTTCATGCGGGCCTTGGCTTCGAGCACGCGATCGTGTTCGACCTGCTCGCGGGCCAGCCGCAGCTTGCGTTCGTCGTAGCGCTGGCGGGCCTGGGCGGCCTGTTCGGTGGTCCAGGCCTGCCAGCCGGTGCGCTCGCCACTGACGATCTCCAATGAGATGCAGTCCACCGGACAGACCGGCAGGCAGAGTTCACAACCCGTGCAGAAGGGCTCGATCACGGTGTGCATGCGCTTGTTGCTGCCGACGATGGCATCGGTCGGACAGACCTTGATGCACAGGGTGCAGCCGATGCACCAGTCTTCATCGATCACCGCGAGGGTGAGCGGTCCTTCGATACCGTTGCTCGGGTTCAGCGGTGATGGGCTTCGGCCGGTGAGGCTGGCCAGCCGTTCAATGCCTTCTGTGCCGCCGGGCGGGCACTGGTTGATGCCGGCTTCCCCTGAGGCAACCGCTTCGGCGTAACTGGCGCAGTCCGGGTAGCCGCAGCGGGTGCACTGGGTCTGGGGCAAGGCGGCGTCGATGCGCCGGGCGAGATCGTTCATGTCGCCAATATACCGGGGAGCAGGGCGCTCCCCGGCCCGCACGCCATCAAGCGGAGCGGGGAGGGGTCTTGCGTTTGGCGGCGGCGACCGGGGCCTTGGTCACGGGCTTGGCCACGGCTTTGACCGGCGATGCCTTGGCGACGGGCGCTGCCACCTTGTTCACCGTCTTGGCCTGGGCCGGTTTGGCGGCGCGCACGGTGGGTTTGGTCACAACGGCGGGCGCGGTCGGCGCGACAGCAGCGGCTGCCTGCGCCGGTTTGGGCTGGTGGGACAGGATGAAGGTCTTCACCACCGGGTAGACCATGTCGCGCCAGCGCCGGCCACTGAAGATGCCGTAGTGACCCGCACCTTTGGCTTCGTAGTGCATCTGGTGCGTCTTGGGAATGCTGGTGCACAGGTCGTGGGCGGCGGCCGTCTGGCCCGAGCCGGAGATGTCGTCGAGCTCGCCTTCGATCGTGAGCAGGCCGGTGGCCTTGATGTCCTCTGGGCGAACGCGCTCGATCTTGCCCTTCACGGATTTCACGTCCCAGGTGCCGTTGACCAGCTTGAAGTCCTGGAACACCGTCTCGATGGTTTCCAGGTAGTAGTCGGCGTCCATGTCGAGCACCGCGTTGTACTCGTCGTAGAACTGGCGGTGGTTTTCGGCGCTCTCGTTGTCGCCCTTGATCAGGTCTTTGAAATAGTCGTAGTGGCTGGTGGCATGGCGGTCGGGGTTCATGGCCACGAAACCGGTGTGCTGCAGGAAGCCGGGGTAGACACGGCGGCCAGCGCCCGGAAAGCTGCTCGGCACGCGGTAGATCACGTTGTTTTCGAACCAGCTGTGGCTGCGCTGGGTCGCCAGATTGTTGACGGCCGTGGGCGACTTGCTGGCGTCGATGGGGCCGCCCATCATGGTCATGGACAGCGGCGTCATTTCGCCGCGGCTGGCCATCAGCGAAACGGCGGCCAGCACCGGAACGGTGGGCTGGCACACGCTCATGACGTGGCAGTTGCCGTAACCCTTTTGCAGGTACTGGATGAATTCCTGTACGTAGTTGATGTAGTCGTCGAGGTGGAATTCACCTTCGGACAGGGGCACCAGGCGGGCGTTCTTCCAGTCGGTGATGTAGACCTTGTGGTCCTTGAGCATGGTGCGCACGGTGTCGCGCAGCAGCGTGGCGTAGTGGCCGGACAGCGGTGCCACCACCAGCACGACGGGCTGCCCCTTCAGCTTCTCCAGGGTCGCGGTGTCGTCGGAGAAGCGCTTGAAGCGGCGCAGCTCACAGAACGGTTTGTCCAGCTCCACGCGCTCGTGGATCGCCACATCCACGCCATCCACATCGACCGTGTGAATGCCGAAAACGGGCTTTTCGTAGTCTTTGCCCAGCCGGTGCATCAGGTCGTAGCCCGCCGACATGCGCTGCGCCATGGGCAACTGGGCCAGTGGCAGAGCGGGGTTGTTGTAGAGCCTGGAAGCCACTTCGGCCAGGTCAGCGAACGGCTCCATGATGGAACGCTGGGTTTCGTAAATCTGGTAGAGCATGGGACTGATTCTTCCGTTATGTTGCAGTGCAATATAACAGTATGCGCTCGGGCGCGTGAGAGTGAAAACACCTAAATTCACTGGCAGGTTGTCACCTTCGTGAAAGAATCGATATCGAGCTTTCCGGCTGTTGTGGCATCGATCCACAGCCGATCCACGAACCCTTCCTCTTCATGCAACGCCGCCCTCTGATCCACTCCGGCCTCGCCCTTGCCGCCACCGCGTTGGGAATTCCCATGAGTCTGACCTCTGCCGCCCAATCCTCCACACCGGTTTCGACCGTTTCCCGTCTGGACACGTTGATGGATTGGCCCCTGTCCGTGCGCCAGCCGGTGCTGTTTCTGGGGCATGGCAGTCCCATGAATGCCATCGAAGACAACGCCTATCGGCGCAGCTGGGAGATGCTGGGCACCGAACTGCTGGAACGGGGCCCACACCCGCGCCTGATCCTGTGCATTTCCGCCCACTGGATCACGCGCGGCTGGCAGCTCACCGCCATGGACGATCCGCGCACGATCCACGATTTCGGCGGGTTTCCGCAGGCGCTGTTCGACCAGCGCTACCCGGCACCCGGATCGCCCGCGATGGCGCGGGCGATCAGCGCGGCCGTGTCGCAGCCGGGCAGCGGGGCGCCGCTGGGCCTGGACGATCTGGAATGGGGTCTGGACCACGGCACCTGGTCGGTGCTCAAGCCCATGTTTCCGGATGCCAGCATCCCGGTGATCCAGCTCAGCATGGATTACAGCCGTCCGCCGGCCGAACATTTTGAGCTGGGACAGCAACTGCGCGCCCTGCGCGAACGGGGTGTGCTGATCGTGGGCAGCGGCAACATCGTGCACAACCTGCGCGCCATCCGCCGCGAGGCCGCCGACCACCAGGCCTACGACTGGGCGATCGAGTTTGACCGCATCACGGGCGATCACATCGCCGAAGGGAGGCTGGAGGCCCTGGACGGATTCCGTGCACTGGGCCCGCTGGCCCAGATGGCCCACCCCACCTGGGACCACTACCTGCCCCTCTTGTACGCCGCGGGGGCGGTGGAAGCGGGCGAAGCACCCCGTTTCTTCAACAACAGCTTCCAGGCGGCTTCCATTTCCATGCGCTCGGTCATCTGGGGGTGATCGGGCTCCATGGGCTTCAGAAACAGAAAGGCCACTCATTGAGTGGCCTTTCTTTCAGGTTCAACCGGGTCAGATGACTTTGGCGATGGCCTGGCAGACGTAGTCGATGTTCTTGCTGTTGAGCGCGGCCACGCACATGCGGCCGGTGTCGGTGCCGTAGACGCCGAACTCGCTGCGCAGGCGCACCATCTGGTCCTTGGACAGGCCCGAATAGCTGAACATGCCGATCTGGGTGGTGATGAAGCTCATGTCCTTTTGCACGCCGGCAGCCTTCAGGCCGTCGACCAGCTTCTGGCGCATGGCCTTGATGCGCACGCGCATTTCACCCAGTTCCTTTTCCCACAGCGCGCGCAGTTCGGGGTTGCCCAGCACGGCGGCCACGATGGCGCCACCGTGGATCGGTGGGTTGGAGTAATTGGTGCGGATGGCGATCTTGAGCTGGCTCAGCACGCGGTCGGTCTCTTCCTTGCTGCAGCCCACCACGCTCAGGGCGCCCACGCGCTCGCCGTAAAGGCTGAAGCTCTTGGAGAAGCTGGTGGAGACGAAGATGTTGAGGCCGGCGGCCACGAACTTGCCGATCACGGCGCCGTCTTCGGCGATACCGTAGCCAAAGCCCTGGTAGGCCATGTCCAGGAACGCGGTCAGGTTGCGCGCCTTCACGACGGCGATCACCTGGTCCCACTGGGCCGGGGTGATGTCGTAGCCGGTCGGGTTGTGGCAGCAGGCGTGCAGCAGCACGATGGTGCCCTCGGCGGCGGCGTTCAGCTTGGCCAGCATGCCGTCGAAATTGATGCCGCCCAGGCCGCCGTTGGCGCTCTGGTCAAAGTAGGGGTAGGTGTCGACGTTGAAGCCGGCGTTGGTGAACAGCGCGCGGTGGTTTTCCCAGCTCGGGTCGGAGATCAGCACGGTGGCATTGGGGCTGAGCTTCTTCAGGAAGTCGGCGCCGATCTTCAGGCCGCCGGTGCCGCCGATAGCTTGCACGGTGGCCACGCGGCCGCTCTTGACCACGTCGGAATCGGCGCCGAAAACCAGGCCCTTGACGGCGTTGTCGTAGGCCACGATGCCGTCGATCGGCAGGTAGCCACGGGCCGTGGGCTTTTCCATCATCGTCTTTTCAGCGGCCTGCACGCACTGCAGCAAAGGCAGCTTGCCGTTGTCGTCGAAATACACGCCAACGCCGAGGTTGACCTTGTTGGGGTTGGTGTCGGCAGCGAACTGCTCGTTCAGACCCAGGATCGGGTCGCGGGGGGCCATTTCGACGGCGGTGAACAAAGACATGTCAGAGGTCCTGAAGTGGAAGGGTGCGCGAAAAGAAAGGAGGTCGGAAGCCGTGTGGCAGCGGCGCGTCGATTGCGGTAGGCTGTCGGGTTCGACCGCCATTTTATCCGCCCATGTCTGCCCTTCCATCCGTTTCCTTGAGCCCTGTCGAAGAACCGAGTGCGCCCGAAGGCGAGTTCGTGCGTTTTCCGGGCTCGCCGTTCGAGCTTTTCATGCCCTATCCACCCGCGGGCGACCAGCCCACCGCCATCGCGCAGCTGGTGGAGGGCGTGAACGACGGCGAGGTGTTCCAGACCCTGCTGGGCGTGACCGGCTCGGGCAAGACCTTCACCATGGCCAACGTGATCGCCCGTCTGGGGCGCCCGGCCATCGTGTTCGCGCCCAACAAGACGCTGGCCGCGCAGCTGTACAGCGAGTTCCGCGAGTTCTTCCCGAAGAACGCGGTCGAGTACTTCGTCAGCTACTACGACTACTACCAGCCCGAGGCCTATGTGCCGCAGCGCGACCTGTTCATCGAGAAGGACAGCGCGATCAACGAGCATATCGAGCAGATGCGCCTCTCCTGCACCAAGAGCATCCTGGAGCGGCGCGACGTGGTGATCGTGGCCACGGTCTCGGCCATCTACGGCATCGGCAAGCCCGAGAGCTACCACCAGATGGTGATGCTGCTGCGTGTGGGCGACAAGATGGGGCAGCGCGACCTGATCGCCCAGCTGGTGCGCATGCAGTACGCGCGCAACGAGGCCGATTTTTCGCGTGGCAAGTTCCGCGTGCGCGGCGACACGATCGACGTGTTCCCGGCCGAACACAGCGAGATGGCGATCCGCATCGAGCTGTTCGACGACGAAGTGGAGACCCTGCAGCTGTTCGACCCGCTCACCGGCAAGGTGCGGCAGAAGATCCCTCGCTTCACGGTTTACCCCAGCAGCCATTACGTGACGCCGCGCGAGCAGGTGCTCAACGCGGTGGAACTGATCAAAGACGAACTGCGCGAGCGCCTGGGCCAACTGGTGGGCATGGGCAAGCTGGTGGAGGCGCAGCGGCTGGAACAGCGCACCCGCTTCGACCTGGAAATGCTCAGCGAAGTGGGCCACTGCAAAGGCATCGAGAACTACTCGCGCCACCTGTCCGGAACGGCCGAGGGCGAGCCCCCGTCCACGTTGACCGACTACCTGCCCAAAGACGCGCTGATGTTCCTGGACGAGAGCCACGTGCTCATGGGCCAGTTCGGTGGCATGTACAACGGCGACCGCGCCCGCAAGACCACGCTGGTGGAGTACGGCTTCCGCCTGCCCAGCGCGCTGGACAACCGGCCGCTCAAACTTGAAGAGTTCGAACAGCGCATGCGCCAGGTGGTTTTCGTCTCGGCCACGCCGGCCGACTACGAAAAGACGCACTCGGGCCAGGTGGTGGAGCAGCTGGTGCGCCCCACCGGCCTGGTGGACCCGGAGGTGGAGGTGCGCCCAGCCACCCACCAGGTGGACGACGTGCTGCAGGAAATCCGCATCCGCGTGGAGAAGAACGAGCGCGTGCTCATCACCACGCTGACCAAGCGCATGGCCGAGCAGCTGACCGACTACCTGACGGAAAACGGCGTCAAGGTGCGCTACCTGCACAGCGATGTGGACACGGTGGAGCGCGTGGAAATCCTGCGCGACCTGCGCCTGGGCGCGTTCGACGTGCTGGTCGGCATCAACCTGCTGCGCGAGGGCATCGACATCCCCGAGGTGTCGCTGGTGGCCATTCTGGATGCCGACAAGGAGGGCTTCCTGCGCTCCGAGCGCAGCCTGATCCAGACCATTGGCCGCGCGGCGCGCAATCTGAATGGCCGCGCCATCCTCTACGCCGACCGCACCACCGATTCGATGGCGCGTGCTATCGGCGAGACCGAGCGCCGCCGCACCAAGCAGATCGCGCACAACCTGGCCATGGGCATCGAGCCGCGCAGCATCAACAAGCGCATCAAGGACCTGATTGATGGCGTGTACAGCGAAAAGGCCGGCAAGGAAGCCGACCGCCTGGCCGCCGAGAGCGCGCTGCGCGCCAGCGTGGACGACATGAGCGAGAAGGACGTGGCGCGTGAGATCAAGCGGCTGGAGAAGCTGATGCTGGAGCATGCGCGCAACCTCGAATTCGAAAAGGCGGCGGGCGTTCGCGACCAGTTGCACCACCTCAAGGCGCAGATCTTTGGCGCGCCCGGTGTGGACAATGTGGCCTGAAAACAATGAAGGACAATGGCGCCACAAGCACCCGCGCAGGGGCCGGCCAGCATGGACGGGACGCGGGGGCAACCAGCAACCGATCCATTTATGCAAGCACCGCAAGCGCTGCGCGAACCGGAGGGGCCGGGCTCTGACACGCGCATCTACCTGGTAGAAGACGATCCAAGCATCCTGCAGTTTGTGCAGCAAGCGCTGCTGATTCGCCCGCTGTGGCGTCTGCTGGGTCACTCCGCCACGCTGGCCCACGCGCGGCGGCACGCCGTGGCGTCGGACGCCAATGTGTTCCTGGTGGACCTCGGTCTACCCGATGGCAGCGGTGAAGCCCTGCTGCGATTGCTGGCGCGCCAGCAACCCGATGCCGAGCTGCTGGTTTTCACCGTTTTTGGCGAAGAATCGAGGCTGGTGGCCGCGCTGGAAGCGGGCGCCACGGGTTACGTGCTCAAGGGCTGCAGCCCTGAGGCCCTGATTGATGCCATCGAACAGATCCGCGAAGGGGGCGCCCCCATTTCACCGCTGTTGGCGCGCATGCTGCTGAAACAGTTTCGCGAGGTGCAGTCGTCTTTGCCCGCGGTGGAGCTGTTGCACGAGGTTCTGTTGTCGGACCGTGAAACCGAAGTGCTTCAGCTGGTCGCCAAGGGTTACGTGAACAAGGAGATAGCCGTCAAATTGACGATCTCGCCGGCCACGGTGGGCACGCACATCAAGAACCTCTATCGCAAGCTCGCGGTGCACAGCCGCGTTCAGGTGGTTCGCGCGGCCCAGCAGCGGGGTCTGCTTTGAGGTTGTGGCAGCCACTGCTGCAGCGCCTGCACCGGACGCCGGCCTACTTCTGGGCCGGGTTGCTGGTGGGCTTGATGTTGCTGGCGCTCGGGCTGGCGACCCGCGTGGGCCACATGCCCGGCGCGATCGCGGTTGAGCAGGCGACCGTGCTGCTCGCGGGACAGGACGAAGCATCAGCCAGCGCCGTGGATTTGCCCCACGTCTGGGACAACGAGCGGCGCAGCTGGCGCGGCGAAGCGCACTACCGGCTGGCGCTGCCCGAGGCCCTGGCGCAAGCCGTGCAGATTGAGAGCGGCCTGGCCCTCCTGCTGCCCCGCGTGGGAGTGCGTTTCCGGGTTTTGTTCAACGGACAGGAGCTGTCGGCAGAGTGCTGGCGGCGGAGCGCCGGCTATTGTGATGCCGGCACGCGGGCACATTTCGTTCAGCTCCCGCAGCGCCTGATGGCGCCCCAATGGGCCGACAACCGGATCGAGATCCAGATCAAGGGGCAGTTGCTGCGCATCAGCGGACTGTCACCGGTCTGGGTGGGCCCCCGGGATGTGTTGTACCAGCGCTTCCGGTGGCTGACCTGGTGGCAAGTCAACCTTACCTGGATGGTGGCCGCCTCGTCGTTCATGATGGGTGTGCTGTCGCTGCTGATCTGGTCCCGGACCGCTGAGCCCCTGTTTGGTTTGCTGGGCGGTGGACTGGTGGTGCTGACCGTGCGACTCTGGTTGTCCACGCCGGTGTTTCTGCCCGGGCCGTTCCTGATCTGGGACTACATCCACAAACTCAGCTTCACCTGGTATTGCGGGTTCACCTACCTGTTCATGTCGGAACTGTTCGATTTCCGGCAAAGCCTGGTGCGCAAGCTGGTAGTGGCCATGATGGCGCTCGGGCCGTTCTGGCTGGCGCTGCAAGCCGGGCTGGAGAACTACCAGCTCTACCGGCTGTGGACGGGCGTGATCGCACTGGTGTGCGTGCTGGCCATCCTGAAGGTGATACACAGGGCCCGCTGGGGCATGAACGTGAACCAGCGTCTGATGGTGGTGGTGAGCCTGGCCACCATGGCCACCGGTTTGCGGGATTTCCTGGTGGTGCAGATGGACTTTCCCGGGGACACCGACATCCGCTGGATGACACCGGGCAGCCTGGTGCTCATGTTTGCCATGGGCTGGGTGCTGGTCCGGCGCACAGCACAGGCGATGGAACAGGTTGCCCAGCTCAATACCGAGCTGGCGCGCAAGGTGAACGAGCGCGAGGCTGAACTGCACGCCGTGTTTGACCGTCTGCGCGTGGTGGAGAACCAGCGTGTGCTGGAGGCCGAACGTCGGCGACTGACCCGCGACATGCACGACGGCCTCGGAAGCCAGCTGGTGCAGACGCTCAACCTGGTGCACAGCAGTGGCGCCAAGGTGGACAGCGCGTCCGTGGCGAACATGCTCAACCACGCGCTCGAAGAGCTGCGCATGACATTGGATTCGCTGGAACCGATGGATGGTGACCTGCCCACCATCCTGGGCACCTTGCGCCAGCGCATCTCGCCGACGCTGCAAGCCGCCCGCATCGATCTGGACTGGCAGGTCGAAGCCGTTTCCGCCGTTCCGGGACTGGAAGTGCGTGGTGTGATGCACCTGTTCCGGTGTCTGCAGGAGGTTTTTGCCAACGTGGTCCAGCACGCACAAGCCACCCGGGTGACGGTGCGCACCTGGGAGCGGGGAGGGCGCATCTTCCTCAGTGCCGCCGACAACGGCGTGGGACTGGGTGATCCGCTGGAATCGGGTTTCCGTGAAGGTGGCCGCGGTATCAGCAACATCCGGATGCGGGCGTCGGAAATCGGCGCCGAGGTGCGGTTCTCCTGCGCTCACCCGGGCACCTGCGTGACCTTCAGTTTTGCCGCGGACCCTGGAGCCGCTCCTCTGGGCGCAGCCGTGCAAGCTTGAGCAGGGAACAGGGTTTTCGGGTATACTCGATCAAAATAGTCGGGAAAGACTTCGAAGTGTCAGTCGCCAACGGTGCGGCAGGGTGGGCGGAGAAGCGGTTTGCTGGGTTGATGCCCACCAAACCTTCAACGACGGTCAAGCCACAACTTTCAGGAGCTTGAAATGCGCCTCACGACCAAAGGCCGCTTTGCGGTCACAGCCATGATCGATCTGGCCCTGCGCCAGAACAACGGTCCCGTCACGCTCGCGGCCATCAGCCAGCGCCAGCAGATTTCGCTCTCTTACCTGGAGCAGCTGTTTGGCAAACTGCGGCGCCACGAATTGGTGGAATCCACGCGTGGCCCGGGTGGTGGTTACAGCCTGGGCCGCAAGGCCTCGGAAATCACCGTGGCCGACATCATCGTTTCGGTGGACGAGCCGATCGATGCCACCCAGTGTGGCGGCAAGGAAAACTGCCTGGGTGAAGGCAACCGCTGCATGACCCACGAGCTGTGGGCCGCGCTCAACGCCAAAATGGTGGATTTCCTCGACTCGGTGTCCCTGCAGTCGCTGGTGGACGAACAGCTGGCCAAAGGCGTGGTGGTGGAAAACGCCCCCATGATCAAACGGGCCATCTCCAGCGCACCGGTGGTCAAACCGATCCGCGTGAACGCCCCCAACTCGGTCTTCGCACTCGGAGGTGCGGCCTTTTCGAAATGACACCGGCTTCCGGGACCTGTTTCCCGGTGGCAGGGTTCCGTTTCACGTGTTCCGGGGTGTCCTGATCGATGCCAAGGTTCCGGTGCGTCGTTCGTTTGTTCCTGCATGCCATTCCTGTCGATCCCTACCGATCCCAACCGCCAGCCCAATCCATTGACCGCCATGAGCACACCGCACTTTCCCATCTACATGGACTACAGCGCCACCAACCCCTGCGATCCGCGGGTGGTGGATGCCATGATTCCCTGGTTGCGTGAACATTTCGGCAATCCGGCGTCACGCAGCCATGCCTGGGGCTGGGAGGCTGAAAAGGCGGTCGAGACCGCCCGCGAGCAGGTGGCCGCCCTGATCAACGCCGACCCGCGCGAAATCGTCTGGACCAGCGGCGCCACCGAGTCCAACAACCTGGCCCTGAAGGGAGCGGCGCACTTCTACCAGACCAAGGGCAAGCACCTGATCACGGTCAAGACCGAGCACAAGGCCGTGCTCGACACCATGCGCGAGCTGGAGCGCCAGGGTTTTGAGGTGACTTACCTCGACGTGCAGGCCGATGGCCTGCTCGACCTGGACGTCTTCAGGGCGACCATCCGCCCGGACACCATCCTGGCTTCGGTCATGTTCGTGAACAACGAAATCGGTGTGATCCAGGACATCGCCGCCATCGGCAAGATCTGCCGCGAGAAGGGTGTGATCTTCCATGTGGACGCGGCGCAGGCCACCGGCCGGGTCAACGTTGACCTGCAGACGCTGCCGGTCGATCTGATGAGCCTGACCAGCCACAAGACCTACGGCCCCAAGGGCATCGGCGCACTGTACGTGCGCCGCAAGCCACGCATCCGCATCGAGGCGCAGATGCACGGTGGCGGTCATGAGCGTGGCATGCGTTCGGGCACGCTGCCGACCCACCAGTGCGTGGGCATGGGCGAGGCCTACCGCATCGCCAAGGAAGAGATGCACACCGAGAACCTGCGCATCCGCGCGCTGCATGACCGCATGGTCGCCGGCCTGAAGGGCATCGAAGAGGTGTTCATCAACGGCCACGAGACGCAACGCGTGCCGCACAACCTCAACATGAGCTTCAACTACGTCGAAGGCGAGTCGCTGATCATGGGCATAAAGGGGCTGGCGGTGTCGTCGGGCTCGGCCTGCACCTCGGCCAGCCTCGAGCCCAGCTACGTGTTGCGCGCGCTCGGCCGCAGCGACGAACTGGCCCACAGCAGCCTGCGCATGACGATCGGCCGCTGGACGACCGAAGAAGAGATCGATTACGCGATCGGCACCATCAAGGAAAACGTGGCGAAGCTGCGCGAGTTGTCCCCCTTGTGGGAAATGTTCAAAGACGGCATTGATATCTCGACGATTCAATGGGCCGCACACTGAAGGAGAAAGACCATGGCTTATTCTGAAAAAGTGGTTGACCACTACGAAAACCCCCGCAACGTCGGCTCGTTCGACAAGGGCGACGAATCGGTGGGCACCGGCATGGTGGGCGCACCCGCCTGCGGCGACGTGATGAAGCTGCAGATCAAGGTGAACCCGACCACCGGCGTGATCGAAGACGCGCGCTTCAAGACCTACGGTTGCGGCTCGGCGATTGCCTCGTCGTCGCTGGTGACCGAATGGGTCAAGGGCAAGACGCTGGACCAGGCCGCCGCGCTGAAGAACAGCGAGATCGCCGAAGAGCTGGCGCTGCCGCCGGTGAAAATCCACTGCTCCATCCTGGCCGAAGACGCGATCAAGGCCGCGGTGGACGACTACCGCAAGAAACACCTGAACTGATCCAGGCTAAATTTCCAGCACCATGGCTATTTCGATCTCCGAAGCCGCTGCGCGGCACGTCACCCGTTACATCGCCAAGCGTGGCAAGGGCGTGGGCGTGCGCCTGGGCGTCAAGACCACCGGCTGCTCCGGCCTCGCTTACAAGCTGGAATACGCCGACGAGATTGCACCGGAAGATGTGGTGTTCGAGGACAACGGCGTCAAGGTGCTGGTGGACCCGAAGAGTCTGGCCTACATCGACGGCACACAGCTCGATTTCGTGCGCGAGGGTCTGAACGAAGGCTTCCGCTTCAACAACCCCAATGAGCGCGACCGTTGCGGTTGCGGCGAGAGTTTCAGAATCTGATACTGTTGCCGAATCACCCACTAGTAGCCGCCAGTGCGTACCGTCCTGGCGGCTTTTTGATGTCATGAACCTGCTGTCCAACGACTTCGAAATTTTCGGTATTGCACCTGCCTTTGCGCTGGACCGCAACGCGCTGGACCAACGCTGGAAAGACCTGCAGCGCGAGGCCCATCCAGACCGTTTTGCATCGTCCGATGCTCCCGCGCAGCGCCTGGCCATGCAATGGTCGGTGCGCATCAATGAGGCCTACCAGCGCCTGAAAGACCCGCTCAAGCGCGCCGCCTATCTGTGCGAGCTGAATGGCGTGCCGATCCAGGCAGAAAACAACACCGCCATGCCGGCCGCCTTCCTGATGCAGCAGATGCAATGGCGTGAAGACCTGGAAGACGCCCGCAGCAGCGAGGCGCTGGAGCGCATGGCGGACGAGGTGAGCGCTGCGCGTCGCACGATGTTGACCCAGCTGCAGCAGACCGCCGACGGCGAGCGCAACTTCGCCGCACTGGCCCAGCAGGTCAGAGCCCTTATGTTTGTTGAGCGCTTTGCCAGCGACGTCGAGAACCGGCTCGATCAGCTGGGACAATAGCGGGCTGTCCTCCGCAACCCTCTGCTTTCTTTCTCCACCAGAACCCGCGCCCATGGCTCTCCTGCAGATTTCCGAACCCGGCCAGTCCCTCGATCCGCACCAGCGACGGGTGGCGGTCGGCATCGACCTCGGTACCACGCATTCGCTGGTGGCCGCGGTGCGCCACGGGGTGTCCGAATGCCTGCCAGCGGCGGACGGCCGCGTGATCCTGCCCAGCGTGGTCCGCTACCTCGATCCGGCGCAAGGCGGCTCGGGTCGCCAGATCGGCTTTGAAGCGCTGGCCGCGCAGGTCAGCGATCCTGCGAACACCGTGAGCTCGGTCAAGCGACTGATGGGCCGTACGCGCGCGCAGGTGGCCGACGCTGACAAGCTCCCGTACACGGTGGTGGACGAGAACGGCATGGCCGTGGTCGAGACCATCGCCGGACGCAAGACTCCCATGGAGGTGAGCGCCGAAATCCTGGCCACGCTGCGTTTCCGGGCCGAAGACAGCTTCGACGATGAGCTGTTTGGCGCGGTCATCACCGTGCCCGCGTACTTCGACGACGCGCAGCGCCAGGCCACGAAAGACGCGGCGCAGCTCGCCGGCATCAACGTGCTGCGACTGATCAACGAGCCCACCGCCGCAGCGATTGCGTACGGGCTGGACAACGGCTCGGAAGGTATCTACGCCATCTACGACCTCGGCGGCGGCACCTTCGACATCTCCATCCTGCGCCTGACGCGGGGGGTGTTCGAGGTCATGGCCACCGGTGGCGACTCCGCGCTGGGCGGCGACGATTACGACCAGGCGCTCGCTGCCTGGGTGCTGGCGCAACAAGGCGTGACCACGCCGCTGAACGCATCCGAGCGTGCGGGTCTGCACGCCGAGGCCCGCCGCTGCAAGGAAGCCCTGTCGGCCGTGGATGCCAGCACCGGTCATGCGGTGTTCGAAGCGTTGGTCGGTGGCCAGACGCTGCGCCAGACCGTCACGCCGGCCCAGTTCGAGGCCGCCACCACCGCACTCACGGCCCGCACCATGGCGGCGGTGCGCAAGGTGCTGCGCGATGCCCACATCGCCAAGGATGAAGTCAAGGGCGTGGTGATGGTCGGTGGTTCCACCCGCATGCCGGTGATCCGCCGCACCGTGGGGGATTTCTTTGGTCAGGAACCCCTGGTCAACCTGAACCCGGACGAGGTGGTGGCGCTGGGCGCAGCCATCCAGGCCAACGCGCTCGCCGGCAACAGCCGCGACGGCGACCTGCTGCTGCTCGACGTGATCCCGCTCTCGCTCGGTATCGAGACCATGGGCGGTCTGGTCGAGCGCATCGTGCCGCGCAACAGCCCCATTCCCACCGCGCTGGCGCAAGATTTCACCACCTACCAGGACGGCCAGACCGCGCTGGCGCTGCACGTGGTGCAGGGCGAGCGCGATCTGGTGGCCGACTGCCGCAGTCTGGCGCGCTTCACGCTGCGCGGCATCCCGCCCATGGCCGCGGGTGCGGCGCGCATCCGCGTGAGCTTTACGGTGGATGCCGATGGGTTGCTGTCCGTCCATGCGAAAGAGCAGGGCAGCGGCGTAGAGGCCACGATCGACGTCAAGCCGGCTTACGGCCTGTCGGACGAACAGATCGCCGCCATGCTCAAGGACAGCTTTGCCACGGCGCAGCAGGACATGCAGGCGCGCGCGCTGGTCGAAGCCCGGGTGGATGCCGACCGCATGATCGCAGCCACACACAGTGCCCTGGCGGCCGACGCCGATCTGCTGGAGCCCGCCGAGCTTCAAGCCATTCACAATCTCATTGCCCAGTTGAGTCAGACCCTCAACGGTGACACCACCGCTGCGATTGAATCCGCCACCGAAGCGCTCGCCAAGGGCACCGAAGCCTTTGCCGCCATGCGCATGAACCGGGGCATCCAGCATGCCCTGGCCGGCAAACGGCTCGAAGAAGTCTGAAACCCGCCGCGGACCGACGCACAGGAACCCCATGCCCATCATCAAGATATTGCCCCACCCCGAATACTGTCCGCAGGGAGCCCAGGTCAGCGCACCTGCTGGCACCTCGATCTGCGAGGCGCTGCTCGAAAACAACATCCCGATCGAGCACGCCTGCGACATGGTGTGTGCCTGCACCACCTGCCACGTGATCGTGCGCGAAGGTTTCAACAGCCTCAACGAGCTGGACGACAACGAAGAAGACCTGCTCGACCGGGCCTGGGGCCTGGAGCCCAACTCGCGCCTGTCCTGCCAGGCCATCCTGGCTCAGCAGGATGTGACGATCGAAATCCCGAAGTATTCGATCAACCACGCCAAAGAGAAACATTGACCCCCACGCTCCGCCGCTGTGCGGGTCGCTGCCCCCCGAGGGGGTGATCCACCTTGGGGCGGCCCGGCGGCGGATCTCCACTGATGCGAGGAATCCATGAGACAGATTGTTCTTGACACCGAAACCACGGGCCTGTCCGCCGACAGCGGCGACCGCATCATTGAAATCGGCTGTGTCGAGCTGCTCAACCGCAAGCTCACCGGCAACAACCTGCACTTCTACGTCAACCCCGAGCGCGACAGCCACGAGGACGCGCTCAAGGTGCACGGCATCAGCAACGAATTCCTGCGCGACAAACCCAAGTTCGGGCAGATCGCCGACGAGCTGCTGGACTACCTGCGCGACGCCGAATTGATCATCCACAACGCGCCGTTCGACATCAGCTTCCTCAACAAGGAACTGGACCGCCTGGGGCGTCCGCCGCTCAAGACCGTGATCGGTCAGGTGATTGATAGCCTGGTGATGGCCAAGGAGATGTTCCCGGGCAAACGCAACGGCCTCGATGCGCTGTGTGACCGGCTGGGCGTGGACAATTCCGGGCGCACGCTGCACGGTGCGTTGCTCGATGCCGAACTGCTGGCCGATGTCTACATCAACATGACGCGCGGCCAGGACGCGTTGCTGATTGAAGGCAATGAAAGCAGCGAAGCGGGCGTCGAAACCATCGTGATCGATCTGTCCCGGTTCGAGTTGCCCGTGCTTCGCGCCAACGAGCAGGAGCTGCAGGGGCACGATGTCGCGCTGGCCGATCTGGACAAGGCCTGCAAAGGCAAGACGCTCTGGCGCAAGCTCGAGGCGGCTTGACCGGGCATTTCTCCAAATTTTCTGCGCACCGGGAAAAAATGGCTCAAATAAGACGCTATAATTTGAGGCTTCCGAGAGATCGGTCAGATCAATCGGGCGGTTAGCTCAGTGGTAGAGCACTGCCTTCACACGGCAGGGGTCGCAGGTTCGAACCCTGCACCGCCCACCAGACAAAGCCCCAAGCGTTTCGCTTGGGGCTTTTTCGTTGGAGTCGTGTCTTTGACAGGAGTTGGCGGCATGGAACAGGTGGATGTGGTGGTGATCGGCGCCGGCGTGGTCGGGTTGGCGGTGGCCCGTTCGCTGGCGCTGGCCGGGCGCGAGGTGATGGTGCTGGAGCGCGAGGCGACCATCGGCACCGGTACGAGTTCGCGCAACAGCGAAGTGATCCACGCCGGCATCTACTACCCCCAGGGTTCGCTCAAGGCGCGGCTGTGTGTGCGGGGCAGGGCGCTGCTGTACGCCTATTGTTCAGAACGCGGGATCGCTCACCGCCGGTGCGGCAAGCTGATCGTCGCCAACACGGCCTCGCAGGTGCGAGGCCTGCCGGGCATCCAGGCTCGCGCCGAAGCCAATGGTGTGCACGATTTGACGTGGCTCTCACGCACTGAGGCGCTGGCCCGGGAGCCTGCGCTCGAATGCCTCGCGGCTTTGCTCTCTCCGTCCACCGGCATTGTCGATAGCCACGTCCTGATGTTGAGCCTGCAGGGCGATCTGGAACACGCTGGCGGACTGGTGGCTTGTCACAGCGGTGTCGACCGCTTGCGGGTGATAGATGCCGGGATCGAGGTGCTGATGCAGGATGGCACCGTTTTGTTGGCGCGCAGCGTGGTCAATGCCGCTGGGCTGCATGCCTGTCAGATCGCGGGGTACACCCAGGGCCTGGACCCCGTGCACGCGCCCCGGGCCTGGTACGCCAAGGGCAGTTACTTCACCTTGAGCGGGCGCTCGCCATTCGCTCGCCTGATCTACCCCGCGCCCGATCCTGAGGCGCACCTGGCCGGGCTGGGTGTGCACCTGACACTCGATCTGGGCGGACAGGCCAAGTTCGGGCCGGATGTGCAGTGGACCGACGACCCGGATGACTTGGGCGTGAATCCGGCCAGCGCCGAGGGCTTTTACGCCGCGGTTCGCCAGTACTGGCCAGGATTGCCCGAACACGCTTTGTTGCCTGGCTACGCCGGCATGCGACCCAAGATCAGCGGCCCCCATGAACCCGCGGCCGATTTCCGCATTGACGGTCCCCCCGTGCACGGCGTGCCGGGATTGGTCAATCTGCTGGGCATCGAGTCTCCGGGCCTGACCAGTTGCCTGGCCATTGGCGAGCAGGTTGCGGCGCTGCTGTGAGCGCCGCTGCAATTCCATTCAATGGTGCGCTGGTACGGCGCTCCTGATCGCCTCGGCCGCTTCCCGCACGAGCGCCGGGCCTTTGTAGATCAGCCCGGTGTAGATCTGGACCACGTTGGCGCCCGACTGGATCTTGCTCACCGCATCCGCGCCGCTGAGGATGCCGCCCACACCGATGATGGGGAAACTCTTGCCCAGGCAGGCCCGCAGGCGCCGGATCACGCGGTTGCTGGCCGCCAGCACCGGCGCGCCCGAGAGCCCGCCCGTTTCGTTGGCGTGGGGCATGCCGGCCACCGCTTCGCGGCTGAGGGTCGTGTTGGTGGCGATCACGCCGAAGGCGTTGTTCGCCAGGCCTGTGCTGTCGGTGCCGTAACGCATCAAGGTGGTGGCAATCACCTCGATCTGCGTGTCATCCAGATCGGGCGCGATCTTGACGAAGATGGGAATGCGTCGACCTGTCTGCTGGGCGAGGGCTTCCCGGCGTTCTGCGACGGCGCCGAGCAGCGCGTCCAGCGCCTGGTCGCTCTGCAGGCTGCGCAGGTTCTGGGTGTTCGGGCTGGAGATGTTGACCGTGACGTAGTCGGCGTGGGGATACACACCTTCCAGGCAGGTCAGGTAATCATCGGTGGCGCGCTCGATCGGCGTGCTGGCGTTCTTTCCGATGTTCAGGCCCAGCAGCATCGGATGGGCGCCACCCTTGCTGCGAAAGCGCGCCCGCTGCACATTGGCGATGAAGGCGTCCAGGCCATCGTTGTTGAAACCCAAGCGGTTGATCAGGGCGCTGGCCTTGGGCAAACGGAACATGCGTGGCTTGGGGTTGCCGGGCTGCGCCTTGGGCGTGACCGTGCCCACTTCGACAAATCCGAAACCCATGGCAGCCAGGCCGTCGATGCAGGCGGCATTCTTGTCCAGCCCTGCCGCCAGACCGACCCGGTTGGGGAAGTTCAGGCCGGCCAGGGTGACCGGATCGTCGATCCGGGTTTCGCCATAGAGGCAGGTCAGTGGCGAGCGTTGCAGCTTCGCGATGCTGTGCAGCGTGAGTTCGTGGGCGGCTTCCGGGTCCAGGCCAAAGAGGAAGGGGCGTGCGACAGCGTAGGGCAGGAGGGACATTGGATAATGGGATGATTCTTCGTAACCGCTGATTGTCTCAAATGACCCAAGACGAACTCAAAGCCCTGGTGGGCCAGGCCGCCCTGCAATACGTGACCCCTGGTGACATCGTCGGTGTGGGCACCGGCTCCACGGTCAACAAGTTCATCGATGCGCTTGCCACCATGAAGGACCAGATCCCCGGCGCGGTGTCGAGTTCGGTAGCCTCCACGGCCCGGCTGAAAGCGCTGGGCATCCCGGTCTTCGAAGCCAATGAGGTGGCCGAACTGTCGGTCTACATCGATGGCGCCGACGAAATCGACGCGCAGGGTCACATGATCAAGGGCGGTGGCGCGGCGCTCACACGCGAGAAGATCGTGGCCGCCCAGTCACGCCGGTTCATCTGCATCGCCGACGAATCCAAGATGGTGAAGGCCTTGGGTGCTTTTCCGCTGCCGGTGGAGGTGATCCCGATGGCCACGGCCCGGCTGATCCGCCAGTTTGCCGCCCTCGGCGGCAAGGCTCACCTGCGGCTCAAGGACGGCGCTCCGCTGGTGACCGACAACGGTCAGCACATCCTGGATGTGACCGGCCTTCAGATCACCGATCCGCTGGCCTTCGAGAGCGAAGTGAACCAATGGCCAGGCGTGGTCACCGTGGGTGTGTTCGCCCACCAGAAGGCCAGCGTCTGCCTGCTGGGGACCAGCAGCGGCGTGAAGACGCTGACGTTCTGAGTCTCAGGGCCAGAACCGTTCAGAAACGGATGCCGGCCGGGTTCTCCGTTGGTGGTGTCACCGGCGTCTCGGCCGGTTGCACCGGCGGCCGGGCCGGAGCGGCATTCGGTCGCGCCGCTGCGGCCGCCTGCACGGGTTGCGTTGCCACCAACGCCGTTGCTGCAGGCCGACGGTAACCGGATGGCAGGACGGATTGCTTGGGGTAACCCGCGGCGTCCAGGTACTGCGTCCAATCGGCGTCCGAGAACCCTTTGATCTGTTGCCCGCCGATGCTGAGGAAGGGCAGCGAGGTTTCTCCACTCAGGCGCTTCAATGCAGCGGCGTCCTCGGCAGAGTTGACCGTTTTTTCAGTGAAGGGCACGCCGCGCGCGGTGAGCAGGTTGCGCCCGGTGTTGCAAGGCGCGCAATCGGTCGCGGTGTAGAGGGTGACCGGATAGCGGTTGACCACCTGGCGCAGTTCCAGCGGCAGCTGTGGGTTGGCGGCCGCTCCGGCGCTGGCGCCACCGACGACGGACGCCTTGCCGTTGGCCGGTGGTGGCTGGTCCGAATAGGTCACCTTGCCGTCGGGCCCCACGGTGCGGTACACGCCTTGGGCCGAGGCCCAGGGTGCGGCGAGCGCGCCGAACACGACGCCAGCCAACGCTGCACGCACCAGTGTGCGCTGCGTGGAAGTCTGGGAAAGGGTGATGCTCATGTCAAATCCTTTTGCCAAATACAAGTTTCGAACCACATTCAGGCGGGCATCTGCGCTCAGGCCATGCCTTGATGACGCAGCAGGGCGTCTATACCCGGCTCCCGTCCACGGAACGCCTTGAACGACGCCATGGCCGGGCGGCTGCCGCCAGCTTCCAGAATCGCCTCACGGTAGCGTCGGCCCGTTTCCACGTCCAGCGTGCTGCGCCCATTCTTCTGGGCCGCTTCCTCGAACGCGGCGTAGGCATCGGCCGACAGCACTTCGGCCCACTTGTAGCTGTAGTAACCGGCAGAGTACCCACCTGCAAAGATGTGGCTGAAGGTGTGGGGCGTGCGGCTGTAGGCGGGCGGTTCCAACACGGCGACTTCATCGCGCACCTGTTGCTGTAGCG
Organism: Hydrogenophaga aromaticivorans; assembly: GCF_013387465.1. Taxonomy (GTDB): domain Bacteria; phylum Pseudomonadota; class Gammaproteobacteria; order Burkholderiales; family Burkholderiaceae_C; genus Hydrogenophaga; species Hydrogenophaga aromaticivorans. Next base: position 113,591 of record NZ_VYGV01000006.1, read on the forward strand.
CCAGGATGGCGTCGCCGTTGGTGACGGGCTCGGTCTGGCTGTGCAGCAGCATGTCGAACAGTGAAAACTCCACCTGGCGCAGCGTCTGCAGGCCGCTCTGGTAATTCTTGGCCGCGAGCATCTTGTCGAACAGGTCGCGAGGCAGCGGTTCGCCAGTGTCCACATGGGCCGTCATGTGCTTGAGCACGTCCCATTCCCAGCAGAAGTTCTCCATGAACTGGCTGGGCAACTCCACCGCGTCCCACTCAACACCGCTGATGCCTGAGACATCGCGCTCGTTCACCTGAGTCAACATGTGGTGCAGGCCGTGGCCGAACTCGTGGAAGAGGGTGATGACGTCGTCGTGCGTCAGCAGCGGCGGCTTTTTTTCGCCGTCGACTTCCACGCCTTCAGCGAAGTTGCAGACCAGGTGCGCCACCGGTGTCTGCAGTGCACCGGTGTCCGGGCGCAGCCAGCGGGCGCGCACATCGTCCATCCAGGCCCCGCCACGTTTGCCTGTGCGGGCGGCCGGGTCGAGGTAGAACTGACCCACTAGCTGGGCGCCGGCCGGCGAAGTGCGTTCGATGCGGTAGAACTCCACGCCAGGGTGCCAGACCGGTGCGGTGTCGCGGCGAATTGCCACTTCGAACAGCGTTTCAACGATCTGGAACAGCCCGGCGAGCACCTTGGGCGCTGTGAAATAGGGTTTGACTTCCTGCTCACTGAAGGCATAGCGCGCCTCCTTGAGTTTTTCACCGACGTAGGGCCAGTCCCAGGCTTGCGGGTCGGTCAGGCCAAGCTCGCTGGCGGCGAAAGCGCGCAGGTCCGCCAAGTCCTTGTCGGCATATGGGCGCGCCTTGCCAGCCAGATCGCGCAGGAACTGGATCACCTGTTCGGGCGATTCGGCCATCTTGGGCACCAGCGACACGTCGCCAAAGTGCCGGTAGCCCAGCAGCTGCGCTTCCTCATGGCGCAGGGCCAGCAGCTCAGCCATGATGGCGGTGTTGTCAAACTTCAGTGCCTCCGCGGCCGCCTGGTCGCTGGCCCGCGTGACGTAGGCCCGGTAGAGCTGTTCGCGCAGCGCGCTGCTGTGGGCGAACTGCATGACCGGCAAGTAGCAAGGCATCTTGAGGGTCAGCTTGTGACCCGTCTGGCCTTCGGCCTTGGCCGCTGCGGCCGTCGCCTGCTGCACATCGGCTGGAACGCCCGCCAGCTCTTCGGTGGACACGATCAGCGAGAACGCGTCGGTCGCGTCGAGCGCGTTTTCACTGAATTTTTGCCCCAGCTCGGCCTGGCGCTCCTGCAGCCAGGCAAAACGCTCCTTGGCTTCGCCCTGCAGCTCAGCACCACCCAGTACGAAGCTGCGCATGGCGTTTTTGTGCGCCTGCGTTTGCTCCGCGTTGAGGCTGGCAGGGTCCATGGCCTTGTACTTGGCGTAGAGGCGTTCGTCCGAGCCGAGCCGGGTCCAGAATTCAGTGACCTTGGGCAGGGCTTCGTTGTAAGCGGCGCGCAGCTCGGGCGTGTCGGCCACGCTGTTGAGGTGGCTGACGGCACCCCAGGCGCGCGAAAGGCGCTCGGTGGCCACGTCCAGCGCGCCGGCAATGGCGGCCCATTCAGCCGGGAACGTGTCCGCCGTGACCTGCTCCAGCGCGCGGTTGGCGTCGGTCAGCAAGACGTCCAGCGCCGGAGCCACCTGATCCGGCGTGATGGCGTCAAAACGCGGCAAATCGGAAAAATCCAGCAGGGGCAGGGTGGCGCCGGGCGCAGTTTGAAGGTTCATGCGGTTTCAGATGGTGCGCGACAGGGGAAGTTCAAGCCGCTGGTGGCCGGGAGCATCGGCTCACTGGGCGCTCTTCTTGATGCTCTTTTTCATGACCTTGGCGCGCTTGACCTGGCCGCCGGGTGTGAGGCGTTGGTTGCCCAGGACGCGCACCACCTTGACTTCGGGACGCTGACCGCCCCGCTTGCTGAACTTGAGCACCTTGACGTCGCGCGGTCCCGGCATGCGCTCTTCGTCCGTCGCTTTTTCTTTCTCCGGCATCGGGCGCCACAGCACCAGCAGTTTGCCGATGTGCTGGATCGGTGCGGCGTCGAGCTCGTCGGCCAGCGTCTTGAGCATGAGCTCTCGCGCGGCACGGTCGTCGTTGAACACGCGCACCTTGATCAGGCCATGGGCCTTCAGGGCGTTGTCGATTTCTTTTTTGACGGACGCGCTCAATCCATCGCCGCCAACGAGGACGACGGGATCGAGGTGATGGGCATCAGCGCGGTGGACTTTGCGCTGGGCGGGAGTGAGTGTGATCTGGGGCATGGGACAATTATCGTTTACACAGAACTGAAAAGACCTTTATGGGCATGAAAGTCAAGACCCAGAGCAAGAAGGTTAACAAGGCCTGGCTCAACCAGCACGTCAACGATCCTTATGTGAAGCTGGCGAAAAGAGACGGTTACCGCGCGCGGGCCGCCTACAAGCTCAAGGAAATTGACGAAACGCTGGGCCTGATTCATCCTGGGCACTGCGTGGTCGACTTGGGCTCCGCGCCCGGCGCTTGGAGCCAGTATGTGCGGCGCCGCCTGAGCCCGCAGGGCGCGGCGGTGGGCGAACTTCACGGTCAGATCATCGCGCTCGACATGTTGCCCATGGAAGCGGTGGAGGGTGTTCACTTCATCCTGGGCGACTTTCGCGAACCCGAGGTGCTGGCCGCGCTGGAGCAGTCGCTGATCGACCGGGGTGTGGCGGCTGTGGATGTGGTGGTTTCCGACATGGCACCGAATCTGTCGGGCATCGGATCGGCCGACGCAGCGCGCATCACCGACCTGATCGAACTCGCCGTGGATTTCAGCGTGCACCACCTGAAGCCCGACGGCGCGCTGGTGGTCAAACTCTTTCACGGCGGGGCCTATGACCTCGCGGTAGCGCTGTTTCGCCAGACCTTCCGCGTGGTCAAAGCCATCAAGCCCAAGGCTTCACGCGACAAATCTTCTGAAACCTTTCTGGTGGGCCTGGGTCTGAAACCTCAGGCACGGGTCTGAACACTTTGTGTCGCGCCAAACAAAAGCTAACCCTCTGATTGACATTGCCAAGTCATTTGCCAATGGCAGGTCTTCTTGAAAGACCTAAAATGGGTCCAATATGCGTGTTTACGACAATGTTCTAGCCAGGAGCTGCACTTGAACAACCAGTGGTTCTCGAAAATCGCCGTGTGGATGGTTATCGCCATGGTGCTTTTCACCGTCTTCAAGCAGTTTGACGGCCGCGCAGCGGCTGGCGCTGGCTACATCGGCTACTCCGAGTTTCTCGACGAGGTGAAGGCCCAGCGCATCAAGAGCGCCACCATCCAGGAAGGCCAGGGTGGCACCGAGATCGTGGCCGTGACCCAGGATGACCGGCGTATCCGCACCACGGCGACCTATCTGGACCGCGGCTTGGTGGGTGACCTGATCAACAACAACGTCAAGTTCGACGTGCGCCCGCGCGAAGAAGGCTCGCTGCTGATGACCCTGCTCGTGAGCTGGGGTCCGATGCTGCTGCTGATCGGCGTCTGGATCTACTTCATGCGCCAGATGCAGGGTGGCGGCAAAGGCGGTGCTTTCAGCTTCGGCAAGAGCAAGGCGCGCATGCTTGACGAGAACAACAACACCGTGACCTTCGCCGACGTGGCGGGTTGCGATGAGGCCAAGGAAGAAGTCAAGGAAGTCGTGGACTTTCTGAAGGATCCGGCCAAATTCCAGAAGCTGGGCGGTCGCATACCGCGCGGGTTGCTGCTGGTTGGCCCTCCAGGCACTGGCAAAACGCTGCTGGCCAAGGGCATCGCCGGCGAAGCCAAGGTGCCGTTCTTCAGCATTTCGGGCTCTGACTTCGTTGAAATGTTCGTCGGCGTGGGCGCGGCCCGCGTGCGCGACATGTTCGAAAACGCCAAGAAGAACGCACCCTGCATCATCTTCATCGACGAAATCGATGCCGTCGGCCGCCAGCGTGGCGCTGGTCTGGGTGGTGGCAACGACGAACGCGAGCAGACCCTGAACCAGATGCTGGTCGAGATGGACGGTTTCGAGACCAACCTGGGCGTGATCGTGGTGGCCGCCACCAACCGCCCAGACATCCTGGACGCCGCCTTGCTGCGCCCGGGTCGCTTCGACCGTCAGGTCTATGTGACGCTGCCCGACATCCGTGGCCGCGAGCAGATTCTCAATGTGCACATGCGCAAAGTACCGTTGGGTACCGACGTGAACCCGAGCGTGATCGCCCGGGGCACGCCCGGCATGAGCGGCGCCGATCTGGCCAACCTGTGCAACGAAGCCGCCCTGATGGCCGCGCGCCGCAACGCCCGCGTGGTCGAGATGCAGGACTTCGAAAAGGCCAAAGACAAGATCTTCATGGGCCCGGAGCGCAAGAGCATGGTGATGCCCGAGGAGGAGCGCCGCAACACGGCCTACCACGAGTCTGGCCACGCGCTGATCGGCAAACTGCTGCCCAAGTGCGATCCGGTGCACAAGGTCACCATCATTCCGCGCGGTCGCGCACTGGGTGTGACCATGAGCCTGCCCGCGCAAGACCGCTACAGCTACGACAAGGACTACATGCTGAACCAGATCAGCATGTTGTTCGGTGGCCGCATCGCCGAAGAAGTGTTCATGCACCAGATGACCACCGGCGCGTCCAACGACTTCGAACGCGCGACCACGATTGCACGTGACATGGTGATGCGCTACGGCATGACCGATGCACTCGGCCCCATGGTTTACGCTGAAAATGAAGGCGAAGTGTTTCTGGGCCGCTCAGTGACCAAGACCACTAACATGAGCGAGTCCACCATGCAGAAGGTCGACGCGGAGGTGCGCCGCATCATCGACCAGCAGTACAAGCTGGCGCGTGACCTGATCGAAGAAAACAGCGACAAGATGCATGCCATGGCGAAAGCCTTGTTGGAATGGGAAACCATTGATGCCGACCAGATTGATGACATCATGGCCGGCAAGCCTCCCCGTCCGCCCAAGGACTGGACGCCCCGTAACCCTTCCGTGGGTGGCGGCGGCAGTGGCAGCGGTGGCACACCGGCTGTGAACACCGATCCGGCGCCAACGGCGGCCTGATTCCGCAGGCTCTTACCTGCTTTCACCTGACGGGGCCTTTGGCCCCGTTGCTTTTTGCGGAGTCCACACATGCACTGGCAAACCTCCCGCTTCGACATCGACCTCAGCCAACCCAAGCTCATGGGTATCGTCAACGTCACGCCCGACTCATTTTCAGACGGTGGGCAGCATGCCGGCACCCGAGCTGCGCTGGCGCACTGCGAGCAGTTGCTGAAAGATGGGGCGCACATCCTCGACATCGGTGGCGAATCTACCCGTCCAGGCAGCCCGGCGGTGCCGCTGGACGAGGAGCTGGCGCGCGTGCTGCCTGTGGTTCGCGAAGCTGCCAAGCTTGGTGTGCCCTTGTCCGTGGACACCTACAAACCCGAGGTCATGCGGGCGGTCCTGGACGAAGGGGCCGACATCATCAACGACATTTGGGCGCTGCGTCAGGGTGATGCATTGCAGGTGGTTGCATCGCATCCCCGCTGTGGTGTGTGCCTGATGCACATGCACCGCGATCCGCAGACCATGCAGGTTGCTCCCATGCATGGGGACGTGGTGCCGTTGGTCTCCGAATTTTTGCGAGTTCGGGTGAGCGCCTTGCGCGCTCTGAATGTGGCTGCCGAGCGTATCGTTCTCGATCCCGGCATCGGGTTTGGCAAAACCGTCGAGCAGAACTTCAGCCTGCTCGCGCGCCAGCAGGAGTTGCTCGTCGCGGGCTATCCCCTGTTGGCGGGTTGGTCGCGCAAGTCCTCCCTGGGTGTCGTGACTGGGCGAGAGCTGCCTGCCGAACGCGTGTCGGCCAGCGTGGCGGCGGCCTTGTTGGCCGTGGACAGGGGGGGGCGTGTTGTGCGCGTGCACGATGTGCGGGAGACCGGCGATGTGTTGGCGGTGTGGGCTGCCATGCAGGCCTCAAAAACCCTGGCTTCCTGAACCTCGCCCGGGCTGCTGTTTACAATTTGAGACAACTAAGGTAGTCGTGATCTGCCTTGATGATCGGATTTTTATAATACACAAGTTACACTAACCAGCAATAAAACTGATTTCAGGAGGAAGCGGCCGCACCCTGGCGCTCGCTCTGGTCATCATTGCCGACACCTGTGCGGCGATGCACTGATCCAGGGCATGGTGCGTTTGCCGTTGATGGTTTCAATGCTGGATTGCCCCGATCTGTCGGTACCCCATGAAGTGATGCAGCACGTGGTTCACGTGGAGTCGTCACGCAATCCGTTCGCCATCGGCGTTGTGGGTGGGTATCTTGCAAGTCAACCCAAAAACCTTGAAGAGGCGCTGGCTGCGGTTCGCCAGCTGAAAGAAGAGGGCTACAACTTCTCGGTGGGTATTGCTCAGGTCAATCGCTACAACCTGGCGAAATACGGCTTGAATACCTACGCTGAAGCATTCGATGTTTGCTCGAACCTCCGGGCGGGTTCCCGCATCCTGCGCGAGTGCTACGACCGCGCCCAGGACTGGGGCAAGGCGTTCAGCTGTTACTACTCGGGCAACTTCGCCACCGGGTTTGAAACTGGTTACGTGCAGAAAATCTTTGCCTCCATGCGAAAGGTCCAGTTTGGCCTTGTGGCTCAAGCCCAACCAGTCCGGATCATTCCCTACAACAACAACCCGCGAAAGCCAGCCAGGGACGACAACCTGCCCCTGGGTGGCAGCGGCGCGTCAACCGCTGCCCCATCCAGGCAGGCCGTTGGGTATCCAGAACCGCACAACATCCGCAAATACCAGCCTTCGACGCCGTTGTCCGTGACGGCGGCGGCGCTGGCCAACGCACGGGCGCCCTCGCAACGGTTGCCAATCGACGGCACTGGCATCGAAACGGCAGAAAACCGGCCCGCAATACCTGTCCCCGGACCGGGCGCCGAAATGCCGGGAGCGGCAAAGCTTTCATCGGGTGGCCTGAGCAACATCCCCACGCAAGTGGTGGGTGTCAATGGCGACCCCTACCAGACACGCTTGCTGCTGCCCGCCAGCGCGAACTTGCCCGCAGAACAGCTTCCATTGCCCGACCTGAATGCTCTTGTGGCACCTGGTGCAGGAGGCACGCCCAAGCCACAAAAATTCACTGCAGCCAGGGCCATGGCCACCCGCAAAGGCGGCAGTTTGTTGCAGGCCACCGAGTCTTCAGGGAAGCCTGAAAACGCCGTTGACGGCCCTTCACGGGTCGGCGACGCCAGTCCTGGGTTGCAGAGCAAACCATCATCTTCCGACAAGTCTTTTGTTTTTTAATCAGGAGTAAACCGTGAATTGGCAATTTAACCAACAGGAAATCGAAAACAAAACAGTGCTTTCGCTGGTGTTTTTTTTCGTGCTGATGATGCTCTCCGTTGATGTGTATGCCCAGGCGGCTCCGGGTGGCACAGGTGGCTTTAAGGGGGCTTGTGACAACGTGGTGCTGTTTTTCCAGAATTTTGAAACCTTGTTGAAGGCTGTTTCGGTGTTGGTGGTTACGGTTGCGATTGTATTTGCCGGATATCAAATTGCGTTCGCTCACAAACGACTTTCCGATGTTGCCCCCGTTCTTATCGGCGGTCTTTTGATCGGTGGTGCAGCAGCTATCGCCGGTTGGTTTACCGCGGGGTGGACTGGTGGTGCGACTACTTGCTGATTTTTATCAGAGATTACCTCGGGCGAGAATTTTGGAGTCGATGTGCAAAAAGATGTCTTGTTCCGGGGATGTACCCGCCCAGCGATGATTTTGGGTGTCCCGTACATACCATTTCTCGTGGGTGCAGGATTACCGCTTTTGTTGGCCATGTATTTTTCGCTGTACATGTTGTTGTTGATTCCCTTCAGCATTTTCATCATGCGATTCATGACGAAAAAAGATGAAATGATTTTTCGTCTGATCGGGTTGAATCTGGCCTTTCGTTTTTTTCCGAAAAATCAACTGCAAAACGGTGGTGCCTGGGTATTTGGGCCGTCAAAGTATTCCAGGCATGCAAAAAAAGTGCGTGGCTACGAGGTCTGACGTGCTGTGGCAATCATGATCAAATTAATATGTAGTTGACCCCACCCCAGATATGTTTTCCCCTGACGCTGACTACAGCAATTTCATCCCTTTCAGTACCCATGTGGATACCCACGTGGTCAAGTCGCGAGAAGGTGACTACATGATCACCTGGCTCCTGAGCGGGTTTCCGTTCGTCGGGCGGGAGGACTGGGAGCTGGAGCACCGTCACAAGACGTTCAACAGTCTGTTGCAAAGCCTGCGCGCGCCGGATTTCGAGAACATTGCCTTCTGGGCGCACGACGTGCGTCGGCGCCGGCCGATCAAGGCCGAAGCCAGCTTCCCGCACCGGTTCAGTCAGGCACTTCACGAGAGCTACATGGAGCGCTTGTCCAGCAAACGCCTGATGCAGAACGAGCTGTATCTGACGATGATTTACCGTCCCGTGGTCAGTGGAAAGCGATTTGCGGCCATTTCCAGGGACGTGGAAGTCCTGCGCCGCGAGGAAAAGGCCTATCTCGAAAAAATCTACGAACTGGTTGGCAATGTTGAGGCACTTCTGCAGGATTATTCACCGTATCGGCTGGGCTTGTACGAAAGCATCCACAAACAGGTGTTCTCCGAAAACCTGGAATTTTTCAGTTATCTGGTAAACCACGTCGATGAGCCGGTACCCGTGTTGCCCGCACCGATCTACGACTATTTGCCGACGAGCAAACACATGTTTTCAACGGGCAGTGGCGATTTTGCAATCCGCACGGCCAACGGTGACAACTTCTATGGTGCAATTCTCAACATCAAGGAATATGCAGACAGCTCTTGGCCGGGCATTCTGAATGGCCTGAAGTATCTGGAGTTTGAATACATCGTCACGCACTCCTTCACGCCCATGAGCCGTTACGCCTCCATGAAGGCGCTTGAACGGACCAAGGGCGCCATGTTGTCTTCCGAGGATAAAGCAGTCAGTCAGATTGTGGAGCTGGATTTCGCGATGGATCAACTGGCTTCCGGGAACTTTGTCTTGGGGCAATACCATTTCAACATGGCTGTCTTCGCATCGGGCCAAGAGGAGTTGTACAACAACATTTCTCAAGCGCGGGCTCAGTTGTCGGGCGCGAGCTTTGTGACAGTGAAGGAAGATGTGGCGATTCCCGCTGCTTTTTATGCACAGCTGCCTTGTAACTGGCGCTTTCGACCGCGAATTGCGAACCTGAGTTCGCTCAATTTCCTGGGCTTGTGTCCATTGCACAACTTTGCCACCGGGAAACCCCATTTCAACCCTTGGGGTCCATCCGTCAGCATTTTGCAAACGCTGAACAATCAGGCTTACCATTTCAATTTTCACGCCACCAAGCCTCACGAATACTCGCTCGGCGAAAAGGCCATCGCCAACACGATGGTCATTGGCAAGTCTGGCACTGGCAAGACCGCGCTCATCAATTTCCTGCTCGCGCAGGTGCAGAAAATCCAGCCCGAGCCCACGATATTTTTCTTTGACAAGGATCGTGGTGCCGAGATCTTTATACGGGCTTGCGGAGGCCGCTACTTCACGCTCGAAAAAGGGCGCCCGACCGGATTCAACCCCCTGCAATGCGAGAACACGCCGGAGAACGAACAGTTCCTGGTCGAACTGGTGCAGACCTTGTGTGGAAAGGACAAGTACTCACCGTCCGAGCAGGAAGACCTGATCCGCGCCGTGCGTGCCATTCTCGATACACCACTGCATTTGCGAACCATGACCAATCTGCAGAAGAGCCTGCCCAACATGGGGGAGAACAGCCTCTTCGAATGCATCTCGGTCTGGTGCAAAGGCGGCCCGGCGGCCTGGGTGTTTGACAATCCCAGGGACAACATCGATTTCTCGGGCTCCAACATCATTGGTTTCGACTACACCGAGATCATCGAAGACGGTAAAACCCGCGAACCCATCATCCAGTATCTGCTCCACCGCATGGAGAGCCTGATCGATGGTCGGCCGTTCATCTACGTGATGGACGAGTTCTGGAAAGTGCTCGAAGGCAAGGGCGGGTTGAAGGACTTTGCCAAGAACAAACAAAAGACCATTCGCAAACAGAACGGCCTGGGCATCTTTGCGACCCAAAGTCCGCAGGACGCCCTGAACAGCGACATCTCCGCCGCATTGATCGAGCAGACCGCGACGCTCATCCTTCTACCCAACCCCAATGCGGACGCCAAGGACTACCTCGAAGGTCTCAAACTGACGCAGGCCGAGTTTGAGCTGGTGGTTGGGCTGGACGAGCGCAGCCGTTGCTTCCTGGTCAAACAAGGCCACAACGCCGTGTTGTGCCAGCTCAATCTGAATGGCATGGACGACGAATTGGCGGTGTTGTCCGGTTCGAGCGACAACGTTGAAATCCTCAGCGAACTGCTGAGTGAGCACCCGACACCCAACCAACCCGATACCTGGTTGCCAGAGTTCCACGCGCGGCGCAAAGGGCTGCGAACCCACCGCAAGGCTGCCATGGTGTCCAGCAATGAGTTCCTGCGGCATGCACCGACGGAATCGGTTCGGTACGAAGTCTGAATGCGGACGATATACAGGGAATCTCGAATGAAAACAAAACGGTGGATCTTGATTTTGGCCCTGTTGATGGCGGTGCCGTCGGCCTTTGCTGCTGCGGGTCAGTCCGAGTGCGGTGGGCTGGCGCCGGCCGGAACGGGCACGGGCAACGCCTATTTCAACGACGACCTGCCGGCTGGACAGGACGTGTTTTCCTTTTGCGCCTTTGGCTACCCTCCGCATTGCTGGGTGGGTGTCAATCCGATCGCGGGAACCTGGAAGATCGTCAGCAACTATTGCTTCAACCCCAAGTGGACCAGCACGTACGAAGAGGTTTGCCCCCATGGCCTCAAGCCCGGCACCTGGAAAAGCCCCGGGAAGATGCCTTTTGACACCAAAGGAGCACCCGGCAGCCCAGACGGGCTGAAGGAATGCCAGCACCTCATGGAGGAGTGATCCGGCATACCCCCCGTCGTTGGCAACGTATTGGGGGGCAAACATATTTCCAGATTGTAAAAAAATAGATTTCAGAAGCAACCCAGGGAGGGTCCATGCGTTTCTCTTATTCTGCCCGTCAATGGGCACCGTTGTTCGCCAGTGTGGTGCTGGCGTTGGCAAGTTCAAACGGCTTTGCCGGTCTGCCGGATCCGTCCAGCACACCCAAACCCGGGCAAATGCCCGAAGCCCCGGAGCCGCCAGAGCTGACGGAGCTGACGGAGCTGCCTGAAAGCGCTGAGCTGAAAATGCCCAAGCCCGGCCACGCCGCCGTGCCCCAGGTTTCCTGTGTGCAAAAGGGCAACATGGACATCACCCGTCCGTCATTGCCCTTGCTGAGTTGCTGGGAAAGCGCTGCCTCGGAGGGGGAAAGTGCTTCCGAGCTTCAAAAAGCCTGCCTGGTTCAAATGACCCCGATGAAGGTCGACTCCGCCCTGGTGCCCAAGTGCCCGTCCAAGGCGCTGGGGGTTTGCACCGGTGCCCGAAGTGGCAAGGGAAGCTTGAGCAACCACTACCACTACACACCGCAACCGTTGTCTGAATGGCGCAAGTCCAAGAAGAACTGCGAAAGAGCCGGCGGCGAATGGCATGGCTTGGGCAACCCGACTTCCTGGTTCTGAGACGTCAGGCGGCGCTGGGTGATCGGCAGCGGAACGCGGCATCACCGACTGTGGGCGTCGGCTGCACCGCCAGACCGCAGCGCGCCAAGCGTCTTAGTGCTCTGTACCTAAGAGTCGTTGGGTATAGGTTAAAAACTGAGAACAATCCATTGTCAGATCTGACAGTTGATAAGTCTTTTGGATACAAATATTGACTATGCTTATCCGGTTTCCAGGCGAGGCAAGCATATACGAAGCACACCGTGCTACGAGCTTGGCCATTCATCAATGTTGCGCTCCGCGCGAACCCTAAGGCAGGAAGAAAACCATGAAACACATTTCCCAAGATTCCTTCATTTTGTTGAACCGCCGACGGGTGCTGGAGCGGTTTGCGTTGGGCGGCACGGCTGCTTTGGCGTTGGCGGCTTGTGGCGGGGGGGGCGGTGGTGACGATTCGGAAGGCATTGACCTCCGGGCGGCCTACGACAGGGTCGTCGAGGGGATGACCAGGGCCCAGGTCGTCCGCGCGGTTGGAAGAGAACCCAATTCAGTCAGCTCTGATGAAACGCTGTATTGGAGTGAAAATGGGCAGCAGCTTGACGTGGATATCAACGATACGACTGGAATGACATATTGGGTGCGTTGGGACAGGTTGACTATGCCAATTGCAACGCTGAGAAAAGACTTTGACTGATGCAGGTATGAGTTGTTTTAAAGGGGGTTTGTGATGAGGCATTTGATGGTGCTCTTGGTTTTCTTGGCTCCGAGCTTTTCTATGGCTCAATGGGCTGTTTATGACGAAGCTGTGCTTCAGGAAATAAAAAGAATAAATGAAGTGAAAAAGCTGGGAAATGGCCATGACAAACTCGACGGAGATTTCAAAGGTGCCATCTCCAGTTCGTCTTCCGGCCAAGATTTCACTCTGGGTACCGGCTCCAACCAAGCCATCTTGAAAGGGCTGGACACCAAATTTGAAACCATCACTGTGGACAATGCAGACAAGTACATTGGCACCGAGCAGGACTGCGGCTCCAATGATGCAAAGTTTCTCAAGCATTACAACGCTTGCGTGGGCTTGAGAAATCTGCGCTTGCAAACTCTCAAACAAAGTCAGGACATGCTCAAAGTGTTGAACAAGCGACGAGAGCAGATTGTGAAACTCGTGGATTCGTCTCGAAATGATGTTAGTGACAAATCAGGTCAAATGCAGCGTTACCACTTCGAGCTGCAGGCACAACAATCGCTGCTGCAGACCGACGCGATGCAATTGCAGGTGTTGATGGACGGCTACAAGCAGCGGGAAAAGACCTACGAAATGCAGATGGTCGAGGCCAAGCGCGAGCGGGACACAGGCCGGTTCGATGCAGGCAAAGGGGCGCTGCGCAAGCCCTCTGTGCCGTTCGTCATGCCTTGATGTCGTCTGAGCGAACAGCCATGACATTGAAATTGTTTTTTGCTGGAGGTTTCTGATGCCTGCTTGTTCCGCTGCGGGGGTGTTGGCTGCCGGAGCCACGTTTGGGCTGGGCGGCATCACCGGGGCCAGCGCGGATTTGTTGACAGTGCTCAATGATGCGTTTTTCTATTGCTCGGTGCGCGAGTACATCATGGACGACATCATCCAGGGTCCGTACAGGGAGCTGGTCGCACAAAAGCTTGCGATGGCGCTGGGGGTGATGTCCACCGTGATCATGACCATCTGGGTCTCTTTTCAGGGGTTTCAGATCATCTCGGGTGCGAATCGAAACCCCATCGTGCCGCTGTTCATGCAGACGGGCAAGATGGTCTTGATCTTGTCGCTGGTGGGCCTTGTCGCCGCGAATTCGCCAGTGATCGTGGATTGGGTGGGTGATTTCAAAAACCTGATCTCACAAGCCGTGGCCAACGGTACCGACATCACGACGCTCGTAGACCTAAATCTGGGCATCACCTCGCTGCTCAACTCCATCACCGAGTCGATGAAGGTCATTGACAACGGGAAGGATCCGAATGCCATCACAACGACCGTGGGCTTGATCGGACAAAGTGGTCCGGCGATGCTGGTGGCGGTGTTGTTGATGTTGACCGAACTGTCGGTCACATTGGCCATCATGTTGGCGCCGATGTTCATCTTCTTCCTGCTGTTTCAGCAGACCTCGGCACTGTTTTGGTCTTGGGCCAAGTTCATTCTGGGCGCCCTGTTCTCGATGGCAACGCTGACCCTGATTGGTGCGCTGGTTTTGAAAGCAACGGCCATTTACGGGGGGGCGGTGGTTCTGGCTTATTACGGCGGCATCTTGAGCGGAACTGGCTTGTTCGATATTTCAGGGAGCTCGTTGCGATTGGCGGCTCTCGGAACGTTGATGTCGGCCATCATCATGGCGATCCCCCACACCATCATGCAGTTTTTCGGCGCTGGCGCTGGCTTTGCGGCCGGGGCGTTCGGGTTTGCAGGGGCCGGTGCTGTGGCGGGGAGTTTGGGTGCCGCCAAGGGACTGGGCGCTGGAACCGGCGTTGTCGCATTGGGCCAAAACCAGTCGCAAAACAGCGGGGCCGGCGGACAAGCAGGTATTGCTGGGGGACAGCCCAATCAAGCGCCGGGTCTGATCGGTGGTTCCCAGTCGCTCACTCAATCGGGATACAGCGGCTCCAGCAATGGGGGCGTTTACAGCGCGCAAACGGCCATTGCGCGCCTCAACTCGGAGGCTGGCTCCCCAAGCGATGAGTCCACGGGGTCTCAGAACTTGTCTGGATCGAGAGGGTTGTTGGCCAATGACAGGGGGTCCACTGGCTTTCAGTCTGCTCGCCAAAACCAGTATGCGATGGAGCAGTCGGGCGAGCTGCGTCGCGACGAGTCGATGGGCAACCCGCCAACCGGAAGCCCTGCGGGCCGCAATGCGCAAGAAGTGACCTTGGATGAAAAGCGGGGTGTCTATACAACGCTTGGCACCGACGCGGCACTCGCTGGCAGTGCGGGCCGTGGTGGCGATCTTCGTGTATCCGGATCAGACACAGATGTCCATGACGCAAATAAGGTGCCCTTGGCCAGAAATGAAGCGCACCCCGCGCGTCCGCCTCTTCGCTACCGCTGATATGGCATTTCAAGAGTCACTTGATGTCGGGAAATTGCGTTTTTTAATCCGTAAATACAACATGACCAAGACGAAAACAATGAAAACCAGGGATCGAATGGCTCGCGCGGCGGCAGGCGTGCTCGTGCTGGGCCTCCTCCAGGCGTGTGCCGTGCCCAAGGCCATCGACATCGCCGACAACTGGAAACCAGTCAACACGCTTGCTTCGGTGCCCCAGGAAATTCCGCTCAAGGAAGAAGCGGAGCTCATCAAATTCCAGATGCTGCCGACCGACGCGACCTTGCGCAACATGCTGGAGCGATGGGCAAAGGAGTACGGCGGTGCGCTGGACTGGCAGTACCCGAGCGACCTGACGTTGGTGAGTGGACTGGAATCCATCAAGGACAACAACCTTCAGCGTGCGCTCAACACGGTGCGCCGCAACTACGCGGCCCAGAAGCTGCGCATCCAGGTGTCGGCCAACAAGGCTGTGCTGGTGACCCGGATGCCTTGAACGGGCGGTCGGGATCGGGTTTGACAGGTATGGATCAACAAGGGTTTCAGGGCTGATATGGCATTGTTCAAGCGGGAGCTCTCCGAGGCTTCTCAGGTGATTCTCAAGAAGTCGATGGACTTTGAATCGAACGTGATTTCCATGGTCAAGCGCAGTGAGCGTCGGGCATGGATCGTGGCGATGGGTTCGATGGCGTTGACGGTCCTGATGGCGGGTGGCATTGCCTACATGCTGCCACTCAAGGAAAAGGTCCCGTACCTGGTGACAGTGGACTTGAAGCGCAGCACCAGCACGATTTCGCCGCTGCGCGACAACGTGGCCGCGACGGGCATTTACGCCAGCGAGGCGCTGAACCGCAGCCATGTGGCGCGGTTTGTGCAGGCCCGAGAGGGGTACGACTACGACACGATCAATGAGCACGACTGGGAGTACGTGGCGGCGATGTCGAACGATCAGGTCAAGGGCCTGTTTGTGAAGCAGTTCGATGGGACGAACAACAGCCCTGAGAAGCGATGGGGGCGCAACACGGCGATCCGGGTCAAGGTCAACAGCATCGTGTTCAACGGCCTGGACGAGGAGCGTGGTGCGCGGCCGACGGGTGCGACGGTGCGCTTCGAAAAGTGGAAGTTTGACAAGACCACGGGCAAGAGCGACTACCTGAGCAGCCACGTCGGGACGCTGCGCTACGAGTACAAGACCAACCTCAAGATGAGCGACAACCTGCGCCTGCGCAACCCCTTGGGGTTCCAGGTGACGGCGTTCAGGGTGGATGACGAGTTCAACGCTCCGGTGTTCAAGTCGGCGAACCAGGATATGGGCGTTCCGCTGCTGAACGAAGAGGAGGGTGTGACGCACCATGGATCGGATGGGGCGCAGACGGAGTCGGCTCCGGCCGCCCCCGCGCAGCAGCCGAGTTTGCCCGGTGCGCCGGCCACGCCGACGCAGGGGCAATGATGTTTTCTGAATCAACCGAACTTTCCGGAACAGACAGGGGTGGCTTCACAATGACAAAAAAAATATCGCGAATTCTGGCCCAGTGGGCCTTGTTGGCAGGGGCTGGCATGGTTTCGCACAGCGCGGCTCAGGCGCAGGAGGTGCGCGAAGTGCCTTACCTGCCCGATCAGGTGACCCGGGTGAACACGGCACTGGGCATTGCCACCCAGATCGAGATCAGCCCGCAAGAACAGATCAAGGACTTCGGAACGGGCTTCAGCGATGGCTGGGAACTTGTGCGGCGCGACAACATCTTCTACATCCGCCCGAAGAACGTGGATGTGGACACCAACATGTACATCCGCACCAACATGCGCTCGTACCTGCTGGATCTGAAGGTGTCGTCATCCAAGTGGAAGACGCTGGAGGAGGCGAAGAGCGCCGGCGTGTTCTACAAGGTCCGCTTCGTTTATGGCAGCGAAGCGCCGGACAGGGCCAGTGCCCTGGCGGCGGCCAATGCCGTGCTGTCGCCGACCGCTGGCGCGCTGAATTCCCAAGGCAACTACCACCTGAACTACGACTACTCGACGGTCAACGAGGCATCGACCATCGTCCCGACGCGGGTGTATGACAACCAGCAGTTCACCTACATCCACCTGCCGCCGATGGCGAACTTCCCGGCGGTGTTTGGGCGCAACGAGCGCCTTGGCGAGGAGTTTCTGGTCAACACCAAGAGCGAGAAAAACGTGATGGTGGTGCTGGGTGTCTACCCGTTTCTGGTGATGCGGTTGGGCAATGACGTGGTGGGACTCAGGAGGAACAAATGAAGATGCAATTTCCCAATGCCAACGGTGGCGGCCAAGGCCCCGTGCTGTCGGACAACATGCCCAAGCTGTCTGCGGGTCTGACCCGCGGCGTGAACAAGACGGCGGTGGCCTACATCGTCCTGGTGTCGCTGGCGACCATCGGCATGACGCTGTGGGTGGCGAGCAATGCGTTCTCGGCCGATGACGACAAGAAAAAGCAGATCACTTACGAAGAGGTGACCGTTCCCGAGAAGCCATTGCTCAAGCTGCCGCCGCCGGCGCCGCCGGCGCCGCCGGTTGATGTGGTCGCCAGGGCCAATGTGCCGCCGATGCCGCTCGCCATGCCGCAAACGGGCGAAGGCGCGGCGCCGGTCAAGGACGATTTGATGCAGCGGCGCATGGCCAGTGAGAACAACCTGGTGGCTGCGTCTGAAAAAGGCAAGAAGAACCCGCTGTTCGAAGACGAGTTTTCGGCGGTGAAGCGGGGTGCGGTGGAGGTCTTGGCCAATGCCGATTTCACGCTGACGCGCGGAACCTTCATCCGTTGTTCGCTTGAAACCAAGGTGGTGTCGACCCTGCCGGGCATGACGTCCTGCATCGTGACCGAGCCGATCTACTCGATGAACGGCAGCCGCTTGCTGATCGACAAAGGATCGAAGGTCACGGGTGAGTACAAGTACGCCGATGAAAACTACGATCGGGTGGGCATCCTCTGGACCCGCGTGCTGACCACCACCGGTCTGGATGTGCGGATCGACAGCGCGGGCACCGACGCACTGGGTGGCGCGGGCATCCCGGGTCACTACGACGGTCACTGGGGTGAGCGCATAGGTGCGGCTTTGCTGGTCAGTCTCCTCGCGGACGGTATCGATGCCGGTGCGCAGAAGTTCGCCAACGAGAACGACATTCGCGGACGGCAGACCACGACCTACGCAGGCGGGGCGATCCAGGAGCGCATCGATCCCTGGGAATCTGCAACAGCCACCACCGCGAAGAAGGCCGCCAACGACATGCTCGCCCGTTCGGCGAACCGCAAGGCGACGGTGACGGTGCTCAACGGCACGGTGATCAACATTTTCGCAGCACGCGATGTCGACTTCTCCAGCGTGATGCGCTGATCTCAGCGGCTTCCCTGTCATGACGGCACAGACCAGCGACGAACTCATCGCGAACATTTCCACGGAGTTTCTAGAGTACCAGTACCACGTGCTGGGGATCACGAGTTTTCTGAACGATCCCCGCGTCACGGAAATCTGCATCAACCGTCCGGGGGAGGTGTTTCTGGAAACGGTCGACGGATGGCAACGCATCGACGTGCCGGGGCTCACATTTGATCGGGCCAGGCAGTTCTGCACCACGGTGGTCAACGAAAGCAAGACCGGTCAACGCATCACGCAGGTGGACCCGGTGGTGTCGCTGACTTTTCCCACCGGGCAGCGCGCGCAGTTCGTGCTGCCGCCGGCTGTGCCGTCCGATCACGTGTCGATCACGATCCGCTTGCCTTCGCGCTACACCAAGACGCTGAACCAGTACCAGGAAGACGGCTTTTTCGCGCAGATTCTGGAAGAAGACGGCAGCATCAGTGCCATGGACGAGGAGTTGCTGGCATTGAAGCGCGCACGGGATTTCCACGGATTTTTCAGCAAAGCGGTGCATTACAAGAAGAACATCGTGGTCTCCGGGGCCACCGGCAGCGGCAAGACCACCTTCATGAAATCGCTGGTGACACACATCCCGGACGACGAGCGCCTGATCACCATCGAAGACGCGCGCGAGCTGTTCATCGAGCAGCCCAACCGGGTTCACCTGATCTATTCACGCGGCGGGCAGGGCACGGCCAACGTGACCGCCAAGGGCTGCATGGAAGCCTGCCTGCGCATGAAGCCCGATCGCATCATCCTGGCGGAAATCCGGGGTGACGAGTCGTTCTATTACATCCGCAACTGTGCGTCGGGCCACCCCGGTTCCATCACCAGTTGCCACGCCGGCAGCACCAGCCAGACCTGGGACCAGATGGCCCTGATGGTCAAGGCTTCGCCCGAGGGTTCCGGCCTGGCGTTCGGCGAAATCAAGCGGCTGCTGATGCTGACCATCGACGTGGTGGTGCACATCAAGGCCCACGCGGGCCAGCGCTACATCACAGGCATCGATTTTGACCCCCAGCGCAAGCTGGCACTGGACGCGTGACACACATGACTGACACCTCTTTGTTGTTCAAATGGCTGAGCGCTGCATGCTTTTGCCTGGCTTCGCCACTGGTCCAGGGAGCGACCCCGATTCCGGGTTTGACGCCGGTGGATATGCGCGGGTTGTGGTTTCCGAAGTCAGAAGCGGGCGCGACCCAATGCGCCAGCTACCTCGGCCGTCACCCGGTGGAACCGGAGTCGGGCGCGCTGGTGATCCATGAGCGCCAGATGGTGCAGTGGGTGCAACCCGGCCAGAGCACCACGATTTTCGTGACCGACGTTCAACCGCGTCGTCGCAACACCTGGCGCATCCAGGGCCTCGTGGACGCACCGCCCTACGAGGTGCCCAAAGTGCTTGAGACCTACGTATTTGAGTTGCGTCAGGACGAATTGCACTGGTCGAGCCGGCGTGAAGACGCCCGGCTGAGCGACAAAGTGGATACCTCGGTTTTTTCGCGATGCGGGTATTGAGATGCTCTTGACCTTTTCGCCCCTCTCTTTCTGCGGCCATCGGTGCTGCGCATAGTTTTAAGGTGACCTGATGCGGACATGGCGGATTTTCGTGGGCGTCTTGATGACCCTGGTATTGGCCACAGCCTGCGCGACCAAGGTGGCGGAGCCTTGGCACAAGTTCGCGTTTGATGGCTGGAACGACAAGTGGTACCCGGCCCATGAGTTGCTGGAATACAGCTACGGTGACAAGTACCGGATGGTTCGGGCAAGTGTCATCACGCCCGAGCACCCCATCAATGAGGGTAAGAGCATGTTGCCGCCATCAACGGGTGTCAATGGACCCATGCCGGTTGGGGAATTCCTATTTGTCAAATGGCGCATCAAGTCGACAGGGGAGGTGGTCGAGGACCGGGTGGATTTGCGCCAGCGTCTACCCAAGGACATGACCGACCATGGCCTGACGTTTGTGATCGAAGGCAAGCAGCTCTATGTGTATGTGATCACGCCCAAGGTCCGCAACAGCGACTTGTCCCCCAACAAGAAGACGAGTTCATCCAGGTACCGGGAAACCTTTGAAATCTATCCCACCAACGAACTGTCCAGATAGATCTGATCAGGAGCTACGGGCATGGGAACCACCATCGAGCGCCATCTGTCGCGAGAAGAAGTCCAGCAGGTTCAGATACAGCGCGATGCCATGGGTCTGCTTCATGGCGCACCAGCCGGGAAGTTCGTTTTCTTTGCGGCGTTTGATGGCACGAACAACGACAAGGACAATCTGCGGCTGTCGGGCAACCCGTATCCGACGAATGTGGCGAATCTGCACAAGCAAGCTGAGGAAGCCTCGCCGTCGAATGGCAATCTTCAGGCCCGTTACTACCCTGGAGTGGGTACAGGGGGCGAAATGGGTGATTTGCTCCAAGCAGGCCCATTTCCCACGGAACCGGTACGGGTTGCTGCCAAACAAGCCTACCTGGACTTCGTAGAAAAGGCCGGCAACTACCTCCACAACAACCCCTCCGCCACCTTCAAAGACATCAGCCTTTCCAGCGTAGGCTTCAGCCGCGGCACCGCGTCTCAGGTATTGCTGGCTCAGATGCTCAACGACAAAGGTCTGGTGACCGAGGATGGCAAGGTGCTGGCGCCGCCTGGGGGCATCGAGGTCAAGGGCATGGTGATGTTCGACCCGGTGCACAGCTACATCAAGGGCGACATGCGCTTGCCGCCCAATGTGCAGGGTGATGTGCTGGTGGTGCGAGCCGATGATGAGTTCCGGACGGAGTTCAAAGCGGCTGACTACAGCCGCGACCCGCGCGTCAGGACCGTCAACCTGCATGGCAACCATTGCGGCATCGGTGGGGGCTCTCACCAGCGGGGCACGGCCGCCGCCGCGCTGGAGGGCTCGACGAAGTACCTACAGAACACCGGGGTGACTGTCGCGGACGTGCCCGCCAGCCAGCGGTTCGACACCAATGAGCCGGTACCACTGCACTCAGAGGCCTACCAGACCGCGCGCAACGGCGACAAGCTGTACAGCGTTTCGAGCGACGGCGATCCGGGTCAGACCCGACCTTCGCTGCAATGGGCGGTGCAGGGTGAGCGCGGTTCGCGGGGCACGACGCCCGTACACGCCGACCCCGCCCGATTTGAAACCTTCCCGGAGCACATGCGCGGCGTGCTCCAGGATCGCCGGCTGAGCGATGCACAGAAGGACAACCATGTACTGCTTCAGCACCGTTTCGATCAGCGCATGCTGAATGCCAACCTGTCCGTGACCGACCAGCAGGCGGTGCGATCACAAATCGAACGGCAGTTCTATGACCAGGCTTCCAACGGGCGCCTGAACCAACCGCTGGAACAGACCGTGCGGGCCGTGGACGAGGTGTTCGCTGCTACACGCCCACCCGAGCGAGGGGCGTCCTTTGAGCAGGACGGGGCCTTGAGCGCATGGCAGGCGCAGGCTCGGCAAAGCCTCGGCGCAGGTCTGTTGAACCCAGGGTATTCAGCCGAACAAGTCGGGCAAGTGGTCGCGCAGGAAAGGGCGCGCGCTTGAGGCTGTTGTGCCGCCGAGAAAAACCAATCAACTGAAAAGGGAGTGCCAATGAAGACAAAGATATGGGGCAGGATGCGTGTTCCGGGGGCGCTGCTGCTGACAGCAGCGCTGGCCGCGTGTGGGCATGTGCCCCTCCATTTCCTCCAACCCCAGCGCAGCGGCCTGCAGGCCCTGACTCAGCAGATTGGCCTCGATGCCGGCACGCTGCGTTTCGACTTTGAGTTCGACGACAAGGCGGACGCGGTGGAGGGCGAGGTGGGGTCGGGTTACATCGTGGTGAGTCGCGATGGCAAGGAGTTGCAGGCGTTGCCACACGCTTTTGAACTGCCACGCGAGCGGCTGGACCGGCAGGCCTGGTTGGACTTCAAGGATTTCAACGGGGACGGCCTGCTGGACTTCAAGGTCACGCGCCTGTTCGCAATGGACGGCAAGCTGTCGGTCGACAGCCTGTACCAGTTTGATGCCAAGACGGGCAACTTTGCCCAGGTGGATGTCGTGTCCAATGCCGGCGAGATCGCGGCGACCGAACCGGGTTGCCTGTCCTTGAAAGTCGTCAATGCAGCCGGCACCTCCCAACAGGAAAGCCACTGTTTTGCGCCAGCCACCGCGCGGTGGGTGCGTGCCAAGGCGGACTTGCCAAAAAAGGGGAAGGCTGTCGCGAAGGTGAGCGCGATCTGCGACCCGTTGGCGCCCGAGTTGATCAGCTGTCGCCGGGCGCGCATTGAGCAAGACCGCGTCCTGTTGACGATGGTGCGTGAATACCGCATGGGCAAGAAGCAGGTCCTGATCGGTTCGTTGGGCAAGGGCTACGCCGAGGCCTACGTTAGAACACAGCATCTGGACCACCAGAGCTGGCACCGCTACCGCGACGCGCGCTGTGCCTCACAGGTGCGTGAACAAGGGGTGGCTGTCAAGGCCTTGCCAGCAGCGACCGAGCTGTGCCGTTACGACTGGTCTCGCGACCAGTTGCGCCGCTACAAAGAGCAGGTAGCCCGCCTGGGCGAGGGGAACAGCAAGCCATGAGGCAAGCCAAGCTGCTGTTTTTTCTGGTGGCGTTGGCAGCAGCCCTGTTCGCCGGTCTGTATCTGAGCGGTCTGGTGCTTTTCTGGCGCCTGGACATGCCTTGGGCGCGCATGGATTGGCTGGACTATTGGCGCTACTGGTCTGCTTATTCGGATGTGCCCGCCCACGCCGGCGTGATCAAGAGCAGCGGGGTGATCGGGTTTGCCTTGCCACTGCTGGTGCTGGTGGCGCTGACCGCGCTGATGCTGTTCCGGAAAAAGCCCAACCTGTACGGAGAGGCCCGGTTCGCGACCGCTGGCGACCTGCGGGAGCGACGCATGCTCAAGCCCGAAGAGACGGCGCTGGTCGTGGGCAAGAAGGACGGGAAGTTCGTTTACTTCAACGGCCAGCAGTTTGCGTTGCTGGCCGCGCCCACCCGCTCGGGCAAGGGTGTGGGCATCGTGATCCCCAACCTGCTGAGCTACCAGGGCTCGGTGGTGGTGCTCGACATCAAACAGGAGAACTTCGACCTCACGAGCGGCTTTCGCGCCCGCTACGGGCAGGATGTCTACCTCTTCAACCCCTTCGCCGAAGACCGGCGCACGCACCGCTGGAACCCGCTGTCCTATGTGTCGAAGGACGAACATTTCCGCATCAGCGATGTGCAGAGCATCGCGGCCATGCTGTACCCGGTGTCGGAGCTGCACAAAGACCCGTTCTGGGCCAACCAGGCGCAGAACGCCTTTGTGGCCTTCGCGCTGTACGCCTTCGAGCAGGCCGCGTACCTGGCAGACCAGTTCGACGCACCCTATGACGCACCCACCATGGGCGGTCTGTACCGTCTGGCGTCTGGCCGACCGGGGCAGGACATCAAGGCCTACCTGTCGGAGCTGGCGGCCTGGCCACACCTGAGCCCAAGCGCACGTACCGCATTCGCCACGCTGCTCGGTCAGGCCAACGAGACCTTCGCCAGCATCATGGGCACCTTCAAGGAGCCGCTGAATCCATGGCTCAATCCGGTGGTGGACGCAGCGACCAGCGGCAACGACTTCGATTTGCGGGATGTGCGCAAAAAGAAGATGAGCATCTACGTGGTGATCCAGCCCAACAAGCTGGCCGAGAGCCGCCTGATCCTCAACCTGTTCTTCAGCCAGCTGATCAACCAGAACACCCGTGAACTGCCCCAGGCAAACCCCGAGCTCAAGCACCAGTGCCTGCTGCTCATGGACGAGTTCACCAGTATCGGGCGCGTCGACATCATCGCCAGCGCCGTCAGCTTCATGGCCGGCTACAACCTGCGGCTGATGCCCATCATCCAGAGCATGGCGCAGCTGGAGACCACCTATGGCAAGGAAAACGCGCGCACCATCATGACCAACCACGCACTGCGCATCATCTTCGCGCCGCGTGAGCAGCAGGACGCCAACGAATACAGCGAGATGCTGGGTTACACAGCCATGCGCAAGGACAGTGTGAGCCGCAGCCGTTCGCGCGACAGCAGCTACACGCGCAGCGAGAGCGACGAGCGGCGTGCGCTCATGCTGCCGCAGGAGCTAAAGGCCCTGGGCGACGACAAACAGATCCTGCTGGTCGAAGGCATGGCGCACCCGGTGATGGCTGAGAAGATCCGCTATTTCAAGGAAGCGGCTTTCAAGGAGCGCTTGCTGCCCAAGGTGGAGGTGCCGATGCTGGCCTTGCCGGGCAGCCTGCCAAAGACCTTCGAAGCCGGGGCGAACGCCCCGGTGCATCGCGCAGCCGTTGAGCAGGATGCCTCGCCCGTGGTTCACCAGAGTGTCGAATCCTCGCTGGCTCAGCAGTACGAGGCGCACCGCCAGCGCACACCCGAAGCGCCCGGCGAATACACCGGGCTGGCGGGGATCCAGCGCGAGGTGGATGGGGTGATGAGTCTGTTGGATCGGTAACCCGAATGTACCGGTGGATCCAACCTTTGCTGATGGTCGATCATCAGCCGGTCATCAGGGGCGTATCCCGGCGCAGGACGGATCTGGATTCCGGCGCCATGACAGAGTTTTTGTGGATGCCCCAGTGACTGGGCACCCATCATCGCAATGGTCGTTCGGTTCTTTGATCCGGTTCTTGTTGCTGCACGCACTGATTCTGGGAGTCATCAATCTAGCCATGGGCTGGGTGTGGTTTCAGGCGGATCATAGAAACGAGTTTTCCGGCCTGTTCCTGGTCATGGCTCTATATGCTGTACCGGTGCTCATCCTCCTCGCAGTGCCGTTTCATGCATGGATCCATCGCAAGTCGGCGCATGATCGCAAGCACTTGATGGCTCTGGCGGTAACGATGGTTTGCGTTGGATTTTTCAACCTGATTTATTTTGTCTAGTGCTCACAGGCGGGATGAACTCTGGTGCCTGCGAGACCGGTGGCATCCGTTCTGGCGCGAAGCTCTCTTTGAACCGCTGAACCTTTGAACGAGCGCGTCGTCCCTGAGGGGCGCGAGGCCGCGGCCACACCCCGATAATCCCGGGTGTCTCTGCACAAATCATTCTGAATCCATGACCCGCAAATACTTTGGCACCGACGGCATCCGCGGAACCGTTGGCCAGGCCCCGATCACGCCCGACTTCGTTCTCAAACTGGCCCACGCCGTGGGCCGCGTGCTCAAGCGCGACGAGGCGCACCCCACGGTGCTGATCGGCAAGGACACGCGCATCTCGGGCTACATGCTGGAAAGCGCGCTGGAGTCCGGCTTCAACTCCGCCGGGGTGGACGTGGTCTTGCTCGGACCGGTGCCGACACCGGCCGTGGCCTACCTGACACGCGCACAGCGCGCCAGCCTGGGCGTGGTGATCTCGGCAAGCCACAACCCTTTTGGAGATAACGGCATCAAGTTCTTCAGCGCGCAGGGCAACAAGCTCTCGGACGACTGGGAGCACGCCGTCGAGGCCGAGCTGGACAAGGACCCGGTCTGGGCCGACTCGCGCAACCTGGGCAAGGCGCGTCGCATGGACGACGCGGCGGGTCGCTACATCGAGTTCTGCAAGAGCACCTTCTCCAACGACCTCACCCTCAAGGGCCTGAAGATCGTGGTCGACGCCGCCCACGGCGCGGCGTACCAGATCGCGCCCGCGGTGTTCCATGAGCTGGGCGCCGAGGTGGTGCGCATCGGCTGCGCCCCCGACGGGCTGAACATCAACCACGAGGTCGGCGCGACCCATCCGCAGGCCCTGGTCGATGCGGTGCGGGCGAGCGGGGCCCACTATGGCGTGGCCCTGGACGGTGACGCGGACCGGCTGCAACTGGTGGACGCCAGCGGGCGCCTGTACAACGGCGACGAGCTGCTGTACCTGATCGCGGCCGACCGCATCGCGCGCGACGTGGACGTGCCCGGGGTCGTGGGCACGCTGATGACCAACATGGCGGTCGAGGTGGCGTTCCGGAAACGCGGGGTCAAGTTCGTGCGCGCCCGGGTGGGCGACCGCTACGTGCTCGAAGAGCTGGAGCGCCACGGCTGGATCCTCGGTGGTGAAGGCTCGGGGCACTTGCTGGTGCTGGACAAACACACCACCGGCGACGGCCTGGTGTCGGCGCTGCAGGTGTTGCAGGCGTGCGCCGGCAGCGGCAAGACCATGGCGCAGCTGCTGGCCGATGTGACGCTGTTTCCGCAGACCCTGATCAATGTGCGCCTGCAGCCCGGGCAGGACTGGAAAACCAACACCCTGCTGGCCGATGAGACGAAAGCGGTCGAGGCCGAGCTGGGGGACACGGGGCGCGTGCTGATCCGCGCCAGTGGCACCGAGCCGCTGCTTCGCGTGATGGTCGAGGCGCGCGATCCTCAGCAGGCCCAGGCTTGCGCCGAGCGGCTGGTGAACGCGGTGAGGGCCGGATGATGGCGGCCGCGGTTTCTGTCCGCCGCGCGGATTACGCCAACCCGCACGATGCGGCATCGCTGGTGATGCTGCTCGACGCTTACGCCAGCGATCCGGCGGGTGGCGGTGATGGCCTGAGCGACTTTGCCAAGTCCCACCTGGTGCGCGAACTCGCGGCACGACCACAGGCCTACAGCGTGCTGGCATTTGACGGTGATGCGCCGGTGGGCCTGGTCAACTGCATCGAGGGTTTTTCGACCTTTGCGTGCAAGCCGTTGGTGAACGTGCACGACGTGGCCGTGTTGTCCAGCCACCGAGGGCGTGGCATCGCCGAGCAGATGCTGGCGCTGGCCGAGATCATTGCCCGCGAACGCGGGGCGGTGAAGATGACGTTGGAGGTGCTGTCGGGCAATGCGCCCGCGGTCAAGCTCTACCAGCGCATCGGCTACGCCGGCTACCAGCTGGACCCGGCGATGGGCACGGCGCAGTTCATGCAGAAGTGGCTGGAAGCCGCCTGAATACAAGACAAGGCCGTGCACGAAGAGGGCCGCAGAGCCCTGTGCCTGGCCTGGATGGTTTTTAAGGGAGTGAGTGGATATGAAAAGACGGTCGTTTTGTGGCTTGCTGTGTGTGCTGCCCGGCGCGGCGTTGTGGGCGCAGCCCGCGTCGTTCCGTTTTGACGGTGAAAACTACATCCAGCAGTTTGTCGGTGCGCCCCCCAGCGGCGACCGGGTGGTGGAATTCGTGCGCCCGACGGAGAACCTGAACAACTGGACCCGGCTGGTCGGCTTGCGGTTTCAGCAGATGCCGTTTCTGGACAACGACCCCGTGGCCGCGGCCCTGCAACTGGAGCGGGTGGTCATGAAGGCCAACCCGCAGGCTCGCACGAGCGTGATGAGCAATGAAACGAAGACCGATGCCACCATCGACTTCCTGACCTGGTCCGCCGATCAGGCGGGCATGGAGTTCAATGTCTTTCGCTATGTGAAGAGCCCGGACGGTCGCGGTCTGGTGTCGTTGCAGGTGGCGCATCGCTTCCAGGCCAGCGAACCTCAGGTGGCCGAGAAGCTGCGCGCCACCCGCATGTCCTGGGTCCGGCAGGTGGTGGAACACGACATGGGCGCTGTGACACAGGCGGTGATGGCACGGCGCTGAGGCTGGTGCCGGGTGGGTGCTTCAGCCCCGTTCGGGATGCGGGCGATGCGGCGGGGTTTCAGTACAGCAGGTACGGCCGACGCGCTTGCGCCCAGGCCGCTTCGTCGGCCGCCGCAAGGGCATCCAGCTCATCCGCCGAGGCCTCTGGGTCGTCCACCCACTCGCGCAGTGCCGGCCCGCCATTGATCAGGTCGATCGCTAGGCGATCGTGTTCGTACTCGTAGGCGAAGTCGCGCCACAGCGGGTAGTTGGGTGCCTGCAGCCGCAGCGCCTTGAACGCCAGGGCCTGCAGGCGCCAGGGCTGGAACGCGGTGTGGTCGTAGTGCGTCGGGTCTTCCACGTGGATCTGCACGCCGGCACAGAGCTGGCCGGCGTGTTTGTGGAAGGTGGGCTCAAAGAAACACTCGCGCAACACACAGCCTTTGAGCCACTGCGGTGCGGTGCGGTGCATGTCGGCGATCAGGCGCCGCGCGTCGATGCCAGGTGCACCGAACAGCTCCAGCGGGCGCGTGGTGCCGCGGCCTTCGCTGAGCGTCGTGCCTTCGAGCATCACGGTGCCAGCGTAGGCGCGGGCCATCCAGAGGTTGGCGGCGTTGGGGCTGGGGTTGACCCAAGTGCGCTCGGTGGGCCAGCCGAAACCGGGCGCAGCGTCGGGCGCCCAGCCTTCCATGGTGATCACGCGGTATTCGACCGTCAGCCCCAGCGTGGTGATGAACCAGTGGCCAAGCTCGCCCATGGTCATTCCGTGGCGCATAGGCATGGGGCCTGCGCCGACGAAGCTCTCCCAGCCTTCGCGCAGCGTCAGGCCCTCGACCGGGCGGCCGGCGGGGTTGGGGCGGTCGAGCACCCAGACCTCCTTGCCATGTTGCGCGGCGGCTTCGAGCACGTAGCGCAGCGTGGTGATGAAGGTGTAGATGCGGCAGCCCAGGTCCTGCAGGTCGACCAGCAGCACGTCGAACGCGTCCATCATGGCGTCGGTGGGGCGGCGCACCTCGCCGTACAGGCTGAACACAGGAATGCCGAGGCGCGGGTCGAGGTAGTCGGGCGACTCGACCATGTTGTCCTGCTTGTCGCCGCGCAGGCCGTGCTGCGGGCCGAAGGCGGCCGTGAGTTTCACGTCGGGCAGGGCGGCGAGCGCATCGAGCGAATGGGTGAGGTCGCGGATGACCGAAGCCGGGTGGGCCAGCAGGGCGATCCGCCGGCCGGCGAGCGGGGCGCGCAGGGCGGGGTCTTCCAGAAAACGTTCGATGCCGAATTTCATGCGGGGTGTCAGGCGGGGTTGAAGGGTGCTGTGGGAAACGGCGGCAGGTCGAGCACATGCGCGAAACCGGCGCGGTGGTGAAAGTCGGGGCGTGCGGCGGGGTGGTGCAGGGCCCAGTAGCTGAGCTGGCCATCGCGGGTTTCCAGGACGGCACTCAGTCCCAGGATCAGGGGCGCGCTGGCCGTGGCTTCTGGCAATGCCTCACGCGGCAGCCAGACTTGCAGATTGAGGGACTGCGCCTGTTCCGCGAACTCCAGCTCAGGCTCGAAGGGCGGCGCTGCTGCCTCGGCGGGCAGATCGCGCACCCGTTCGGCGCTGAAGCGGTAAGCCGCCCACCGACCCGATGGCGAAAAATTGAACTCCTGGTAGGCCGGCTCGCCAGCGCGGGCGACGAAGGCCTCCAGGCAGGTGTGCTGCCACAGGCCATCGGCCGGTCCGGGAACACGGGGCGGCGGGACGAGCAGTCCCGCCGTGTCACCCGTGATGCGGTAGTGCAGCAGCCAGCCGGCGCCAGTCTCGGTACCCGCCGCCGCCAGTGACACGCTCAGCTGCAGGTCGAGCGGGCAGGGGGTGGCGGGGTGGCAGGTCAGCGCCAGAGGCCTCGCGGGCAATGGCTGGATCGGGGTGGGGGCGGAAGTCACAGCCCCGTATTCTGGCAGGCCGGAGCCGCTCCGGCCGTGGTCAGCGCGTCGCGCTCACGGCTGGTAGCAACGGCCCGACGGGTCGTTGTCGATGCGGATCAGCTGGTTGTTGCCACCGCCCCAGACGGTGCCGCCGGTGAAGGTCAGGCAGCCGTCGCCTTTGTAGTGGGTGATGATGCGGCGGGCATCGCTGCCGAAGTAAAACGGGATCCAGCGCTTGCCGGTGTCGTGGGAGTACATCGCATCGGCCTCGCCGATGCGCTTTCGGACCGACTGGGCCTCCATGCCGATCCGGAGCTGGGCAAACCGGCTGCCGGGTGCGGCGGTGCCCGTGACCTCGCCTTCAGACTGGCCGTCGATGGACTTCACCTCGCGCACTGGCGGCTCGGTGGGTTCGAGGGAAATGCTGGAGCACCCCCAGATCGATGAGAGCAAACTGACGACCAACAGGGTGCGCGGTGTGTGCATGGGGATGCTCCTGGATCGACCGAAGAAGGCGGTTCTTCACCGAAGGGAACCGCCAAGGCAGGCTGCCACCGCAGCTCGTTCAAATTGTAGTGAGGACGCTGGTGCAGCGCGGTGCCGCTGCTCAGAGCGTCTGGGGCACGAACCAGTGCCGCGTTCGGTTGATCAGCGCCACCAGCGACAGCATCACCGGCACTTCCACCAGCACGCCGACCACCGTGGCCAGCGCAGCGCCCGAGTGCAGGCCGAAC
This sequence comes from Hydrogenophaga aromaticivorans, assembly GCF_013387465.1. GTDB lineage: Bacteria > Pseudomonadota > Gammaproteobacteria > Burkholderiales > Burkholderiaceae_C > Hydrogenophaga > Hydrogenophaga aromaticivorans. The sequence goes on from NZ_VYGV01000006.1 coordinate 143,828, forward strand.
AGTGAGATCGCCACCGCCACGGCGAGTTCGAAGAAATTCGAGGTGCCGATCAGGCAGGCTGGCGCGGCGATGTTGTGGGGCAGCTTGAGCCAGCGCGCGCCCACGTAACCGATGGCAAAGATGCCGTAGGTCTGTATCAGCAGGGGGATGGCGATCAACCCGATCACCAGCGGCTGGGCCACGATGGTCTCGGCCTGGAAGCCGAACAGCAGCACCACGGTGGCAATCAGGCCCACCACCGACCAGGGCTTGAGCAACTTCACGAACGCGCTCACCGCTGTCTCGCCACCGTTCGAGCGCAGCCATTGGCGCGTGAGCACACCCGCCACCAGCGGCAGCACGACATAGAGCACGGTGGACAGCAGCAGTGTCTGCCAGGGCACGGCCAGATCGGTCACGCCGAGCAGGAAGGCGGCGATGGGCGCGAAAGCGAACACCATGATGAGATCGTTCACCGACACCTGCACCAGCGTGTAGTTGGGGTCGCCCTTGGTGAGCTGGCTCCAGACGAACACCATGGCGGTGCAGGGCGCCACACCCAGCAGGATCATGCCGGCGATGTATTCGTTGGCGGACTGCGGGTCCACGAAGGGCGCGAACAGGTATTTGAAGAACAGCACGCCCAGCGCCGCCATGGTGAACGGCTTGATGAGCCAGTTGATCACCACGGTGAGCAACAGGCCCTGCGGCTTCTTGCCGACGTCGCGCACCGCCGCGAAGTCGATCTGGATCATCATCGGGTAGATCATGATCCAGATCAGCACGGCGACGATCAGGTTGACGTGCGCCACTTCAATCGCCGCGATGGCGGCGAAGCTGGCGGGCGTGAGCAGGCCCAGGCCGACACCCGCGAGGATGCCCAGGCCGACCCAGACGGTGAGGTAGCGTTCGAAGAGTCCCATGCGGCGATTGTGATGGGTCAGCCCTGGGCCAGGCGCCGGGCTTCGGCTTCCAGCATCAGGCGGTCGAGCTGGGCCAGGGGCAGGTTCATCAGCAGCTCCAGACGCTGGTGCAGCGCGTGCAAGACCTGCTTGAAGGCATACAGCTGTTCGTCGTGGCTGCCGGTCAGAAGCGTCGGGTCTTCATAGCTCCAGTGCGCGGTGGCGGGGTGGCCTGGCCAGACCGGGCAGACTTCCGCTGCCGCGTCGTCACACAGCGTGATGATCAGGTCCATGTGTGGCGCTTCGGGCAGCGCGAACCGATCCCAGCTTTTGCTGCGCAGACCATCGGTTCGGATGCCGGCGGCTTGCAACACTTCCAGTGTCAGCGGGTGCGCAGTCCCGTCCTGGCTGGGTTGGCAACCGGCCGAGTGGGCGCGAAACGTGGGCCCATCCATGTGGTTGAGCACGGCTTCGGCCATCAGGCTGCGGGCGGTGTTGTGGTTGCAGAGAAAGAGGATGTGAACGGGGTGCTGGAGGCTCATGGGCTCAGGCGCTGGCGGGTTCGGTGGCCGTGACCAGGCCAATGTCGGTCACTTCTTTCTGCAGCGTCAGACGGCTGAGCTTTTCGATCGGCAGGCACATCAGGAGCGAGATGCGGCGCGAGAGCACGCTGAACGCATCGTTGAAGGCGCGCTGGCGCTGCTCTTCGGTACCAGTGGCGGCGGCCGGATCGGCCACGCCCCAGTGGGCCGAGATCGGTTGTCCGGGCCAGACCGGGCAGACTTCGGCCGCCGCCTTGTCGCAGACGGTGAACACGAAGTCCATCACCGGCGCGTCCGGCGTGGCGAATTCGTCCCAGTTCTTGCTGCGCAGGCTGTCGGTCCTGTAGTGGTTGCGCTGCAGCAGATCGATAGCCATCGGGTGCACGCTGCCTACCGCGTGGCTGCCCGCGCTGTGGCCGCGGAACCGGCCAGCCGACTGCGCGTTGAGGATGGCTTCGGCCATGATGCTGCGCGCCGAATTGCCGGTGCACAGGAACAGCACGTTGTAAACCTTGGGGGTGTTCATGGAATCGTCCTTTGGAAGGAATGCAGGAACTAGGGCGTGGGTGAGGGAGATCCGTGGAGCGCCAGGCGCGTGGGCAAGCCCAGCGTCAGCAGCCAGCACACCAGCAGCATCAGCGCCGAGCCCACCAGCGCGTAGAGCAAGCCGCCCCACTGGTAGAGCAGGCCCGACATCAGCGTGCCGAAGAAGCGGCCCAGCGCGTTGGCGGCGTAATAGAAGCCCACGTCTTCGGCCGCTTTCTCGCTGCCGGCGTAGGCCAGGATCAGGTAGGAGTGCACCGAGGAGTTGACGGCGAAGGCGAAGCCGAACAGGCCCAGGCCGCCGACCACCCACCACTGCAAATTCGGCGCTTCCAGCAGCACGGCGGTGGCGATGCCCACTGGAATCAGCGCCAGCGCCAGCGACCACCAGCGCGCCTCCGGCACCTCGGCGCTCAGGCCGTCGGCGCTGCGGCTGACGATGTTGGGCGCGAGCGCCTGCACCAGGCCGTAGCCGATGGTCCAGAGCGCGAGAAAGCCGCCGACCATGGTGAAGGTCCAGCCCTGCGAATACAGGAACACCGGCACGCCGACCACGAACCACACGTCGCGTGCGCCGAACAGCGCCACACGCGCGGCGGCCAGCGCGTTGATGCCGGCGTTCTTCGCAAACAGTTCCTTGGCCGATTTGGACGCCTTGCTCTTGCCCATCAGTGGCGGCACGAAGCCCACCACGCCCGCCAACACCAGCACCAGCAAGCCGGCCATGGCCCAGAGCGCGTGCTGGAAGCCCAGCGCATCGAGCAGCAGGCCGCCGAGGAAAAAGCCGAAGCCCTTCATGGCGTTTTTGCTGCCGGTGAACCAGGCGACCCACTTGAACAACTGGCCCGAGCCCTGGTTCTTCGCCTGGTCGGCGGTGATCTTGATGGCCGACTTGCTGGCGGTCTTGGTCAGGTCCTTGGCCACGCCGCAGATACCTTGCGCCACCACCACCCAGGCCACCGACATGACCGCCGTCCAGGCCGGGTTCAGCAGCGAGAGCAGGGTGAAGCCGGTGATCTGCGTGACCAGGCCCACGGTCAGCATGCGCTGGATGCCGTAGCGTGTGGCCAGCCAGCCGCCGATCAGGTTGGCCAGCACGCCCGCCGCTTCGTAGAGCAGGAACAGGAAGGCCAGCGTGAACGGCGAATAGCCCAGGCGGTAGAAGTGCAGCAGCACCAGCATGCGCAGCGCGCCGTCGGTGAGCGTGAAACCCCAGTAGGCGGCGGTGACGATGGCGTAGTTGCGGGTGGCGCTGCTGGCGCCAGAAGAGGCGGTGGTCATGGTGAGGGCTTCGACAGGCTCAGCCCGAACGGTGTTGATGCTTGGGCCTGCATGGCTTCAGATACCCTGGGCTTCAAGGTGACAAGCCAGATCCACCATGCGCGTGGCGTAGCCCATCTCGTTGTCGTACCAGGCGTAGACCTTGAGCAGCGTGCCGTCGGTCACCATGGTGGAGAGGCCGTCCACGATGGCGCTGCGTGTGTCGCGCGCGTAATCGGCGCTCACCAGCGGGCGGCTCTCGTAACCCAGGATGCCGGCCAGCGGGCCCTTGGCGGCGGCTTCGAACAGGGCGTTGACTTCTTCCGCTGTGGTCGCGCGGTTGAGCTCAAACACGCAGTCGGTCAGCGAGGCGTTGAGCGCCGGCACACGCACCGCGTGGCCGTTGAGCTTGCCCTTGAGTTCGGGGTAGATCAGCGCGATGGCGGTGGCGCTACCGGTCGTCGTGGGGGCCAGATTGACCATGGCGCTGCGCGCGCGGCGCAGGTCCTTGTGCGGTGCGTCCACCACCAAGTTGGTGTTGGTCGGGTTGTGCAGCGTGGTGATCTGGCCATGCTTGATGCCAATGGCTTCGTGCACAACTTTCACGACCGGCGCCAGGCAGTTGGTGGTGCAGGACGCGGCAGTGACGATGCGGTCGCGCGCCGGGTCGTACAGGTGGTCGTTGACGCCGACCACGATGTTCAGCACCTCGCCGACCTTCACCGGCGCCGCCACGATCACGCGCTTGGCACCGCGGTCCAGGTGGCCCTGGATCGTTTCGGGCGTGAGGAACTTGCCGGTGCATTCGAGCACCAGGTCCACGCCGAGGTCGCCCCAGGGAATCTCAGCAGCTGTGGCGTATTCGGAAAAGCCCAGGCGCTGATCGTTGATGCGGATGGCGTTGTCGCCCTCGGCGGCGATGTCGGCGCGCCATTTGCCCTGCACCGTGTCAAAGGCCAGCAGGTGGGCGGTGGCGGCAGCGCCGCCCTTGATCTCATTCAGGTGCACAACCTCGAGGCGGTTGCCCGCGCGGGGGTCGATGGCTTCGCGTTCGATCGCGCCGAACGCGGCGCGCAGGGCCAGGCGGCCCATGCGGCCCATGCCGTTAATACCAACTTTCATGTTGACAGGTCCAGTGAAGGGGAAAAATCGGGAATCAGATCGGGTGCGGACGCTTCAATGAATATTGAATTGTCTGGTGTCCATGTGACGAACGTGTGACACCGTCCGGCGTGTCACACAGCGGCCACGCCGGGGATCAGCGCCCGCAGCAGCCGGCGGCTGACGCCGGAGCTGCTGCCGGACTGCAGCAGACGTTGGCCGAAGAGGCTGCGGGCGCTGGCGCGCAGCACGCTGTGGCCGCAGGTGCCGCGGCTTCGTTGAACACGGGGATGTTGCCCAGCGTGTGGAACTGCTCCCAGGCCACGCCTTGCGGGTCGGTGATCCAGTACTTGTCGCTGCGGGCGTAGCAGCAGGTGGTTTCGCCTTCGTCGAGCAGGGCCATGTCGGCCGCCTGCGCCTGGGCCTTGAGTGCGCCGAGCTCGTCGGCCGACGACACCTGGATGCCCAGGTGGTCCAGCCCGGTGCTGGTGCCGCGCGTGGAGATGGCAAAGTTCACCGGCGGGTCTTCCAGCATCCACTTGGCGTAATCGCCTTCGGTGCGGGTGGGCGGCTGGTTGAACAGGGCCGAGTAAAAACCAATGTTCTTGTCTAGGTCGTTGACGTGCAGGTGGACGTGAAAACGTTTCATCAGAATCTCCAGTCAGGCTTGAAAGGGAAGGGGTTCGGGGAGCGTGGCGGCGGCCGGCAGCACCACCACCGGTGAGAAACCGCCGCCTTCGGTGCGGAAGTTGGTGGTCTGGCCCGACCAGGTGCGCGCGGCCAGTAGCTGCACCTGGCCGCGGTAGGTGTAGGCGCGCAGGTCCAGCTTGAGCAGCGTGGTCTGGCCGTCCACCGACACCCGCCGTTCGCTGGGCGGCACGGTGGTCTGGGCGACGTAGTCCCCCGCCAGGATCTCGCCCCACACGCGCCGGGTGAGCTTGTCGCCGCGGTAGGCAGCGCGCGCGCCGAAACCGGCGGCGGGTTTGAAGAACAGGGTGCGCCGCCGGGTCCAGAGGTCATCGGCGTTATCGACCGTGACGCGCTGTGTGGCGGGCACCACCTGGCGCAGCACGGCGCGGTCGCTCTCGCTCACCCCCCAGGTTTCGAGCAGCGCGGCGTCGGACAGCGCGATCAGGTTGCGTTTGTCGGCGTACAGCGCGTGGGTGCGCGGGTGCGGCGTGACCACAGCCGCGCCGGCGCGGTAGGCCTGTTGCAGCGCATCGTGGCTGCCGTCCTGCAGGTAGAAGTCGGTCAGGCGGTTGTAGACCAGGTCCACCGGCATGCCGGCCGGCAGGGCCGGGTGCCAGAGCGCACCGTCGCGCCATTGCAGCTCGCGCGCATCGGCCACCACGGCGATCAGGCCGTGCGCGGCGAACAGCGCGCGCGCCATCTGGAACTCGGGCGCGAGGTACTGCTCGCCGGGCGCGTCGTCCACGATCAGCACGTTGCGCAGCGGTGCATCGCCGCGCTGCGACTGCCACTCGGCGCGGAACATGGCGACGAACACCTCGTCGAGCCGTTGCAGCGTATCCGCCGGGTCGAACAATGGCTCGAAGCCCGTGCAGCAGGCGCGGTGCGCCCTCGCCAGCGCGGCGTTGAGCAGGGCGCCGCCAGCGTTGCTGTTGATCTCGATCAGCTTGGGCCCGTCGGCGGCGAGGTGGAAGTCGTAGCCCATGAAGACACCGGCCGGGCCCCAGTCCAGCGCCGCGATCGGGTTCGCTCGCGCCAGGGCCTGGGCGTGCCAGGCGGGCAGGGCGATCACCCGCTCCAGCGTCTGCACGGCCATCACGATCTGCTGCTGCACCCCGGGGTCGAGGAAAACCGCGCTGGCCGAGAACAGGTGCGGGTGGCTCTTGGCCAGCCGCGCGGTCAGACCGCCGAGCGCCGGGCTGGTTTCCAGTTGCTCGCGCAATCGGTTGGGCTGCAAGGTCTGGCAGGCACAGCCGAGGTTGATCGCGTCGGCCAGGTTCATGGCGCCGTCCCGCAACCGGTGCAACCGGCATCCACCGGGATTTCGCAGGGCTCACCAGCGCAGCAGTGTTCGGTGAGGTAGCCGAGCAGGGCGTTCATGCGGTCGAAGCTGGCGCGGTAGATCAGGTGGCGCCCCTGCGGCTCGGCGCTCACCAGATCGGCGTGGGCGAGTTCCTTGAGGTGGAACGAGAGCGCGCTGGGCGACACCCCCAGCTGTTCGGCCAGGACGCCGGGCGTGAGGCCGTCGGGGCCGGCCACAACCAGCGCACGGAAGGCGCGCAGGCGCTGCACCTGGGCGAGCGCGGCCAGCGCGCTCAGGGCCTGGGATTCCAAGGGTGTTGTGATTTCCATATTTCAATATTACTTGAAACGTGAAATCGATGCCTGTTTTTTCCATGCCCACATGGGCCGGAGGGTGTCATCAAAACTTCATGCCGCTGCCACAGACGGGACATGCGCTATTCCCAGAATGCAGGTTCATGAACACGAGCACACCGACCACAGCGCCTGCGATGGGCGCATCCACCAGGAGCCTGCCATGAGAGAACTGCCCACCCCCACACTGAACCTCTCGCCGGTGAGCCGGCCCCGGGGGTTGCTTCATCCGCGCTCACCTGCTCAGTCTCAGCCCCTGGTGGCCAGGCCGCTGGCGGAAACGCCCGCGGCTGGTGGTATCGAAGTCTCGTGGGCCCGCCACCTGGACGAGGTTCGTGAAGCGCAACGACTGAGGCACGCGGTGTTTGCCGGCGAGATGGGGGCCATCCTCTCGAACGCCGTGCCCGGGCACGACGTGGACCTGTTCGACGACTTTTGCGAACACCTGCTGGTGCGCGACAGCGCCACGCGGCAGGTGATCGGCACCTACCGCGTGCTCACGCCGGCCCAGGCACGGCGCGTGGGCAGCACCTACAGCGACACCGAATTCGACCTGACGCGGCTGCGCAATGTGCGCGAGCGCATGGTGGAACTGGGCCGCAGCTGCGTGCACCGCGATCACCGCCATGGCGGCGTGATCATGGCGCTGTGGGGTGCACTGGCCGAATTCATGGTGCGCAACCAGCTCGATACCATGATCGGTTGCGCCAGCATCCCCATGCAGCACCAGGGCGAACACGGCATGGTCGGCGGCGGTCACGCCGCGGCCAGCATCTGGCGCCAGGTGAAAGAGAAGCACCTCGCTTCCATCGAATTCCACGTGCGCCCGCGCCTGCCGCTGCCCATCGAACAACTCGACGACACGCTGGATGTGGATCCGCCCGCGCTGATCAAAGGGTATCTGCGCCTCGGCGCCAAGGTGCTGGGCGCACCGGCCTGGGACCCGGACTTCAACGCCGCCGACCTGCCGATGATGATGCGCATCGCCGATCTGCCAGCGCGCTACCGCAAGCACTTCCTGGGCGCTTGAGATGCGCACGGCCTTCGAAGCACTGGGCGGTTGGGGGCAGGTGGGGAATCTGTCTGCAGGCTTCGAAACCGATGACGAGCATCCCAACGAGGGCGGAGAACGGCCCCGTTTTCGGGCCGTTTTCATTTCCGATCTGCACCTGGGCACGGCGGGCTGCCAGGCCAGTGCCTTGCTGGAGTTCCTGAAGCACCACCCGAGCCAGACGCTGTACCTGGTGGGCGACATCATCGATGGCTGGCAGCTGCGCCGCAAATGGTTCTGGCCGCAGGCGCACAACGACGTGGTGCAGAAGCTGCTGCGCCGTGCACGCAAGGGCTGCCGGGTGGTGTTCGTGCCGGGCAACCACGACGAGTTTGCGCGCCAGTTCCATGGCCACAACTTTGGCGGTATCGAGGTCAGCAACGAGGCCGTTCACACCACGGCCGACGGGCAGCGGCTGTGGGTCGTGCACGGTGACCACTTTGACGGCGTGATCCAGTGCGCCAAGTGGCTGGCTTACGTGGGCGACAACCTCTACGAGTTCACGCTGCGCCTGAACCGCCACCTGAACTCGCTGCGCGCGCGCATGGGCCTGCCGTACTGGTCGCTCTCGCAATACCTCAAGCACAAGGTCAAGAGCGCGCTGAACTACGTGACCGATTTCGAGCGCGCCGTGGCCGCCGAAGCGCGCCACAAGGGCTACCAGGGCGTGGTCTGCGGTCACATCCACCGCCCGGAGATGCGCCACATCGACGGCACGCTCTACTGCAACGATGGCGACTGGGTGGAAAGCCTGTCGGCGCTGGTCGAGCACATGGACGGCCGGCTGGAGCTGGTGCACTGGACACCCTCCATCGCTGAACGGCCGTCAGAGCCGCAGCTGCGCCAGACGGCCTGAAAGAGACACCCAGGGAGGCAAAAATGAAACTGGTTCTGGTGACGGACGCCTGGTTGCCCCAGGTCAACGGCGTGGTGAGCACGCTGGTGGAGCTGGTGCGCCAGCTCCAGGCGCGCGGCGACGAGGTTGTGGTGATCCAGCCCGGGCAGTTCCACACCCGGCCATGCCCTGGGTTTCCGGGCATCGCGCTGGCGCTGTTCCCGGGCCGGCAACTGGCGCGCATGGTCGACGCGGCCAACCCCGACGCCATCCACATCGCCACCGAAGGCCCGCTGGGCTGGGCGGCGCGAAGCCATTGCCTGCGCCGCGGATTGCCTTTCACCACCGCCTTCCACACCCGGTTTCCCGAGATCCTGCAGACGATGCTGCGTGTGCCGCTGTCCTGGAGCTATGCGCTGCTGCGCCGTTTCCACCGGCCCAGCAGCGGCGTCATGGTGCCGACCCGCGGTGTGCTCGACCTGCTGGAACAACGGGGTTTTGGCAAGCTGCGCGAGTGGACACACGGGGTCGATACGCGCCTGTTTGCGCTCGCCCCCGAGGCCACCGAGTTCCCGCCCCTGGGCCACCTGGCGCGGCCGGTGAGCCTGTACGTGGGGCGTGTTGCTGCAGAAAAGAACATCGAGGCGTTCCTTTCGCTCGACGTGCCGGGCAGCAAGGTGGTGTGTGGGGTGGGGCCGCTGAAGACCGCGCTGCAGGAGCGTTATCCCAATGTGCACTGGCTCGGTGTGTTGCCGCGCCAGGAACTCGCGCAGGTGTACGCCGCGGCCGACGTGTTCGTGTTTCCCTGCCGCAACGAAACCTTCGGGCAGGTGATGCTCGAAGCCATGGCCTGCGGTGTGCCGGTGGCGTCGTATCCGGTGCACGGGCCGCTGCAGGTGTTGGGTGATGCCGGAGCCGGCGCGATGCGCGAGGACCTGCGCGAGGCCTGGTTCGAGGCGCTGAAGGTCAAGCGCCATGCGGCGCGCGCCCGCGCCCAGCAGTTCAGCTGGGGCCGTGCCACGACCCTGTTCGCCTCTTTCCTGGTGCTGTTCCCGCCGCGGCAGCGCAAACCCCGGCCGTCGCCGCTGAACGCGGCCGCTGCCGTGCGGTCCTTGCCGGGCATGGAGGCGGTCAGACTGTCACACAAACGTCATCCAGCTGTTGAATAATCGTCAAGATCATGTGACATGGACGCCAGCCAAAACCGGCTGGACCTTGCCGCATCCCCTGATACCCACGGTTTTCATGAGCGCCAGCAACCCCCAGACCCGCCTGACTTTTCTGGACCGAGACCACAGCATCCTGGCTTTCAACGAGCGGGTGATGGACTGGGCGCGCCGAACCGATGTGCCCCTGCTGGAACGCCTGCGCTACCTGAGCATCGTTTCCAGCAACCTCGACGAGTTCTTCGAGGTGCGCATGGCGCCCCAGCTCAACGCGCACAAGACCCATGAGCAGCGCGGCCTGTACACCGTCGAAACCTACGAACAGCTGTCCGCCAAGGTGCACGCCCTGGTGGCGCAGCAGTACGCCATCTACAACGACGAACTGCTGCCCTTGCTGGAGAAGAAGGGCATCAAGCTGGTGGCCCACGGTGAGCGCAACCCGCGCCAGCGCCGCTGGGTCAAGGAGTTCTTTCAGCGCGAAGTGCAACCCCTGTTGTTGCCTGTGGGCCTGGACCCGGCGCACCCGTTTCCCCAGGTGGCGAACAAGTCGCTCAACTTCATCGTGCGGCTCACCGGCAAGGACGCGTTTGGCCGCGAGAACGAGATCGCCATCGTCAAGGTGCCGCGCATCCTGCCGCGCTTTTTCCGCATGCCGCCGGTCAAGGGCTCGAAGCAGAGCCACTTTGTCTCCATCTCCAGCCTGATCCGCTCGCACCTGGCCGACCTGTTCCCGGGCCGGCAGGTGACCGAGTTTTCGCAGTTCCGCGTCACGCGCCACTCCGACCTCGCGGTGGACGAAGAAGAGGTGAAGAACCTGCGCACCGCGCTGCGCAAAGGCCTGCAGCAACGCCACTATGGTGAAGCGCTGCGTCTGGAGATCTCGGCCGGCTGCTCCGACTACCTCGCCGGTTTTCTGCTGGCGCAGTTTGCGCTGCCGCAGGAGGCCCTGTTCCGGGTGCCCGGCCCGGTGAACCTGGTGCGGCTGAACCAGCTCATCGATCAGATCGACGCGCCCGCGCTGCGCTTCGAGCGCTACAACGCCGGCTGGCCGGTCCAGCTGGCGCCCGGGCAGTCGTACTTCGAGCAGTTGCAGCAGGGCGATGTGCTGATCCACCAGCCCTACGAGAGTTTTGATGCGGTGCTCGCCTTCCTGCGCGAAGCGGTGGAAGACCCGGACGTGCTGGCCATCAAGCAGACCATCTACCGCACGGGCGCCAAGTCCGAGTTGATGGAGCTGCTGCGTGAAGCGGTGCGCCGGGGCAAGGAAGTCACCGCGGTGGTGGAGCTCAAGGCACGCTTTGACGAAGAGGCCAACATCAACTACGCCGAACGCCTCGAATCCGTGGGCGCACAGGTGGTGTACGGCGTCGTGGGCCTGAAGACGCACGCCAAGATGATGCTCATCACGCGGCGGGAAGACGGCCGGCTCAAACGCTACGCCCACCTCTCCACCGGCAACTACAACCCCGGCACCGCCAGGCTCTACACCGACCTGAGTTACCTCACCGCCGACGACGCGCTCACCGCCGATCTGGAGCAGGTGTTCCTGCACCTGGCCAGCCAGAACCGCCTGCCCAAACTGAACAAGGTGCTGATCGCCCCGTTCCATCTGCACAAGTCCATGCTGGACAAGGTGGAGGCCGCGGGTGCGGCCGCCAAGGCCGGCAAGGAAGCCCGCATCATCCTGAAGATGAATGCCCTGACCGATGAACCCCTGGCCCGGGCGCTGGCCGCGGCCTCGCAGCAGGGGGCCCGCATCGACATCATCGTGCGCGGTGGCTGCATCCTGCCGGCGCAGGTGCCGGGTGTGACCGACAACGTGCGCGTGCGCTCGATCATCGGTCGGTTGCTGGAGCACTCGCGGGTGTTTTATTTCCGCACCGACGAGGTCGAAGAACTCTGGTTGTCCAGCGCCGACTGGATGAACCGCAACATGCTGCGCCGGGTCGAACTGGCCTGGCCCGTGACCGACAGCGCGCTGCGCCACCGCATCATGGACGAGTGCCTGTCGGCCTGTCTGCACGACACCAAAGACGCCTGGCTGCTGCAGCCGGACGGCCGGTACGTGCCGGCCGCCGTGCTCGCTGGCGCCAAGGGACGCAGTGCGGTGCCGCAGTCGGCACAGGCCAGCCTGATGGCGCGTTACGGCAGCAAGGGCTGAAACACGAAAGGGCCAGGCTGTGGATCTCATCCTCTGGCGACACGCCGAAGCCCACGATCACCCCGACCTGGTCAATGGCCAGCAGGGCGACCCACTCGACCTCGCGCGCCGCCTGACGCCGCGGGGCGACAAGCAGGCTGCCCGCATGGCCGCCTGGCTCGACCGCCAGCTGCCCGATGGGGCCCGCATCTATGCCAGCCCCGCGGCGCGCGCAGAACAGACGGCACAGGCACTGGGGCGCAAATTCAAGCTGCGCGATGAACTCGCCCCGGATGGAGACCCGCTCGCCTTGCTGGAACTGGTGCAGTGGCCCAACGGCAAATCGCCGGTGGTGGTGGTGGGTCACCAGCCGATGCTGGGCAGCGTGATCGCGCGCCTGCTCGGCTTGCCGGAAGAGTACTGCCCGATGAAGAAGGGGGCGCTCTGGTGGTTGCGCCACCGGGAGCGCAACGGTGCACTTCAGACGGTGCTGGTCACGGTGCAGACGCCCGAGCTGATCTGAGCGTCTGCGAGACAGGGTTCAGCGCACCGTTCAGGGTGCGCTGAAGCATCAGGCGTTGGTGGCGGTGACAGGCTTGACCACAGCGACGGCCTGCTTGGCGGGCACAGCGGCTTTGGCGGGTGCGGAGGCCTTGGGCTTCGCTGCCACCGTCTTGGCGACCGGCTTGCGTGCTGCCGGGGCAGCGGCCTTCTTGGCGACCACTTTCTTTTCAAGCGCCTTGGGCGCCACCTTGGCAGCTGGCTCGACCTTGGTTGCGGGCTTCGCCGCCTTCTTCGTGGCCACTTTGGCGGCAGGTTTGGCCACCGGTGCGGTCGCCTTGGGCGGCGTCACTTCGGCGCTGGGGCGGCCGGTCTTCAGGGTGGGCACAGCGGCAACAGCGGTCTTGAAGGCCGCATCGCTCATGCCCTTGAGCACCATCAGGCCGGCGCGCAGGAGCTCGCTCTTCTTGACGCTGGTGCCCAGGCCGATGGCCCGGATCTTGAGGACATCGATGGAGGCGTACTCGGCCTTGGGGATCGTGAAACTGTCGCGGACCAGTTTGCTGGATTTGCCGGTGTTCTTGGATGCCATGAATTTTCCTTCTGAGTTAAACGGTATAAACCGTTTATACCAAAAAATCCGGCCGCTTTTCCAGCGCAGAACCCGCCCGCTTCAGGCCCGGGCCATGAATCCGGCCAGTGCGCGCGCCGTGCCCAGCGCGGCGGTTTGCAATTGCTCCAGCGCCTGTGTGTCCACCGTCCGGTCGCGCGCCGCCTGTTCGATCTGCGCGCAGGCAACCCCCAGCGCGGCGGCGCCCACGTTGTCGGCACCGCCCTTGAGTCGGTGCGCGGCGTCATGCAGGTCCTCGAAGCGGGGCACCGCTGCGGCCTGTTGGATGGCATCGCAGCGGGCGGGCAGGGTCTGCAGGAAATCGTTGAAGATGTCGCGGCGCAGCGAGCCCGCCGCATCGTCACATTCGGCCAGTTCTGCCCAGCGCGCGGGGTCCAGCCAGGCGGGATCGGGCGCAGCCAGGGGGGTGACCGGTGCGGACAGTGCAACGGTTGTGGAAGGCGCCGGGGTGGCCACCGGGCTCCAGCGGTGCAGGGCGGCGGCGAGGCGTTCGAGCTCCAGCGGTTTGGGCAGGTAGTCCGACATGCCCGCATCCAGGCAACGCTGGCGGTCTTCGCCCAGCGTCGAGGCGGAGATGCCGATCAACACCGGCGCGAGGTCGCCCAGCTGTGCCCGGATGGCCTGCGCGGTGGCCTGGCCGTCCATGCCGGGCATGTGGCTGTCGAGCAGCACCAGGGCAAACGGCTGCTGCGCGGCCTGCGCGCTGGTGAGGGCCTGCAGCGCTGCGGCGCCATCGCTGACGCTGTGGTGGGGATAGCCCAGCCGGTCCAGCATGGCCGCCGCCACCTTGAGGTTGACCGGGTTGTCATCGACCACCAGCACCCGGTGGGGCTGGATGTGGTGCGGCAGGGTGGTGGTCGCGGGTGCGCGCACCAGCGCGGGATCGGCGACCACGCAGTGGACCGAAAAACGGAAGGTGGAGCCCGCGCCCGGGGCGCTGATCACGCTGATCTGCCCACCCATCATCTCGACCAGGTGTTTGCAGATCATCAGTCCGAGGCCGGTGCCTCCGTAGACGCGGGTGGTGGAGGTGTCGCCCTGGGCGAAGGGCTGGAACAGGTCGGGCAGGCGCTCGGGCGGGATGCCGACGCCGGTGTCGGTGACGCTGAAACACAGCTGCGGCGGCGTCTGCGTCTGGTCCAGCCAGCCGCGCAGTTCGACCTCGCCGTGTTCGGTGAACTTGATGGCGTTGGACAACAGGTTGAGCAGGATCTGGCGCAGGCGGACCACGTCGCCGATCATGGCCGCGGGCACTTCGGACGCGATCTGGATGGCCAGATGCAGGCCTTTCTCTTGCGCCTTGAGGCGCATGATGCCGGTGGCGTGACCGATGGCGGCGCGCACGTCCAGCGGTTCTTGTTCCAGGTGCAGGCGGCCCGATTCGATTTTGGAGAAATCCAGAATGTCGTCCACCACGGCGAGCAACTGGTCGCTCGACACCTTCAGCACGCCGAGCAGCTCCTGCTGGGTTGGTGTGAGCGGCGACTCGCTCAGCAGTTCGCTCATGCCGACCACGCCGTGCAGCGGGGTGCGGATTTCGTGGCTCATGACCGCGAGGAAACCCGCCTTGGCCTTCACCGCCGCGAGCGCCTCTTCGCGCGAAGCGGCGAGTTCGGCGGTGCGCAGGTTCACGCGGGCTTCCAGCATCTGGGCCGCATCGCGCAGGGCTTCGTTTTTCTGTTCAATCTCCGCGTTGTAGGCCTGCAGCTGGACCGCGCTGTCGTGCATGACCTGCGACAGGTTGTGCACCTCGCGAAACCGGGTGAGCCGCTGCACCGGCGGCACGCCGCCCGAACCCAGTTGCAGGGCCGAGGTGTTGAGCTGACGGAACTGGCCCGAGAGCCGCCGGGCCACGGTGTACGCCACCAGCGCGCTCACCCCCATCAGCGCGCCCATCGCCATCAGCGCCCATTGCCGGGCCTGCGTGACCTGGTGGGTGAAGTCTTGTTCGGGCGCGACCACGATGAGCTGCCAGTCGAGGTTGTACTTTTTGCCAAAGGGACGCTGCAAGGCCATCAGCCGGTTGTTGGTCAGGCCGAGCCGTTGCAGCCAGTCCTGCCGGGTTTCCAGCCGCACCAGACCGGGTTGGGTGCGCTGGCCTTGCTGGAATCGCGCCTGGAGCTGGCTGTAGGAGGCCCGCACCAGCGCGTCCTGGCTCTGCGTGGGGGTGATGCGCTGCTGTTTCCCATCGACGAGGTGGTGGAGCGCTTCTTCGCCCGAACTGGCCACCATCAGGCCCTGCGCGTCCACGAGGTAGGTCACGGCGTGGTCGCTCACGCGGGTGCTGCGGATCAGGTCGGTCAGCCGCGCCAGGCTCATGTCCACCGCCATCACGCCGAGCAGGGTTTTTGCGTCCGCGCCGTAGATCGGCTGCGCCAGGGTCAGGTCGAACTGGTCCTTGACCGCCGAGCGGTAGACGTTGGTGAACACGCGCTGGCCGGTGCTGGCCGCGAGCTGGTACCAGGGTCTGCGGCGCGGGTCGTAGACCGTGGTTTCGGTCTTGACGAGGCGGCTGCGGTCACCCGGTTGCGCGATCAGGAAGTGCCGCCGGCCGCTCTCGCCGGGCCGGATGCTGCGCACGATGAAACCCGCCTCTTCGCGTTCAAGGCCGAAGAAGCTGCCGTCTTCGGTGCCGAAATACAGGTAGGGCACGTTGGCCGACTGCTGCGTGAGCGCGTGGGCCATCAGCTCGAACGCGGTGGTGTCCTTCAGCCAGTTGCGCGTGCGTTCGGCCTCGGCGCCGCTGGTCACGAAGGGCGGCACCAGCGCGTTGACCACGGTGTGCGATTCGCCCAGGTGTGCCAGCGCGCCGACGTCCACGCGGTGGGCCGCCTGGCTCATGGCGTTTTCGGCCAGGGTGTCGATGGCCTGCGCGCTGTTGGACGAGAGCAGCCAGGACACCAGCAAAGCCGGCACCAGCGCGGCCAGCACCAGCGCAGCGATCAGGGCAGGGCCGAGCGAAAGCCGGCGGCGGTGGGCGAGGGTGGTGGGCACGGCGGCGGGCCAGGACTGGATTCAGAAGTGCAGCGGTTCCACGGCACAAACGTCCATGGGTTCGCTGCGGTGGGGCAGTGTGAGCAGGTAACGGGCAACGGGCCGGACGGCGCCGGTGATGCTGCGCAGCACCGGGATCGAAACCGTGATGGCGCCGTGTTCGGATGGCGCGTGGCGCTGCATGGCCATGGCGTCCACCACGGCTTCGCCCACCGGGATCAGCTGCCGGCTGCCGCCGAGCAGGCCGTCCAGCTGCATCATCGCCACCGGTCCCCCGTGCAGCGCAATCCCCACTTCGAACGGCGGCAGGCGGCGGCCGGGAAACTGCGCCTGCACGAAGTCGGCCATGCTGGCGGCGGCGTTGCGCAGGCCCAGCGCGGCCTTGGCCGCCCGCAGGCTGTGGGGCGCGCTCATGGCCAGGTTGACCCCGTCGGCAAAGATGCCGAGCACGCCTTCGCCCACGAACTGCATGGCGCTGGCGCCAAACAGGTGAACGGTGTCGCCACTGTTTTCGTAGAAACGTTTGAGCATCCGGCCGAGTTCGGCCGGGTCCAGCGCGGCCAGCCATTGCGGGTAGTGACGGATGTCGGCGAACAGCACGGTGGCCTCGGGGTAGTTGAGGGCCTGCTGGCCACGCGCATCGCCCGGCCACTGTTCGCTGAGCTCGCGTGCGAGCCGCTTTTCGTATTGTTCATGCAGGTCCCAGGCCTGCTCTTCAAGGGCCTCGGACAGGGCTTTCTGCAGGTGCATGTCCTGCACGGCGGTGCGCAGGTTCTGCCGGTTGAACTGGGCCCGGACCGCCTCGGTCAGTTCCTTGGGGCGCAAGGGTTTGGTGAGGTAGTCGTCGGCACCCAGAAGCATGCCCTGACGCATGTCGCGCCGCTCCTGCAGCGAGGTCAGCAGGATCAGGGGTGTCTGGCCGAGTCGGGGGTGTTCACGCAGGTGCTGCAGCAGGTCAAAACCACTCATGCCCGGCATGTTGACGTCGCTGACGATCAGGTCGGGATGGTGTTCCTGGATCAGGCGCCAGGCGGCGAGTCCGTTGCTGGCTTCGAGCACTTCGTGGCTCTGGTTTTTCAGCACCACGCTGATGAGTTTGAGTGTTCCGCCATCGTCTTCCGCTACCACTATCAAGGCCATCGCTGTGCTGTCTCCGGGTACACATGGAATCGGGCATCGTAGACCGGCCGGTCCGGCTTTCGGCGGCGCCCGGTGTGCGGGTGGGTGACTCCGTGACGGATTGCCTGTGGGCGTGCGCTGGGGTCAGCGCAGATCGGCGCTGAACTTCCAGGCCGTTTTCTGCCAGGCCAGCACCTCTTCGCCCAGCAGCCAGGCCGACTGCGGGTAGCGACGCGACCAGCCCGGATTGGTCGCCAGCTTGAAGGCGCCCGATTTGTAGCTGAGCTTGACCGACTGGTGCTCGGGCATCTGGCGGGCATGGCACAGCAGCACCGCCAGGCGCAGGCTCATGAGCTGCTTGGCGAAGAGCTCGTCTTCCAGCGACTGCTCCAGCTTGCGCAACTTGCCGCGCTGACCGAGCACCAGCTGGCTCATGCGGTGCAGTTCGGGAAAGGAGAAACCCGGTGCGTCCACGTTGTCCAGGATGTAGGCGCCGTGGTGGTACGAGCGGTCGTGCGAAATGTGCGTGCCGATCTCGTGCAGGCGGGCTGCCCAGGCGAGCTTTTGCGAATACCGTTCGTTGGGCGTGTCGGCGGCCGCGATCTGGGCAAACAGGGCCGTACTCACGGTGCTCACGCGTTGCGCCTGCGCTTCGTCGATCGAGAAACGCTCGGCCAGCCAGCGCACCGTGCGCTCGCGCACGTCGCCCTCGTGGGACTCGCGGTCGATCAGGTCGTAGAGCGCACCCTGGCGCAAGGCGCCTTGGGCGGGCAGCATCTGCTGGATGTCGAACAGGTCGAAGATCGCGCGCAGCACGCTCACGCCGCCACCGAGCACGGCCCGGCGGTCGTCCTTCATGCCCTCGATGCGCAGGTTGTCGACGTTGCCGGCCTTGATCAGCTTGTCCACCAGCCAGTCCAGACCCGAACGGGTGACCACGCCCGAAGCCCAGCCGTTGGCCGCCAGGATGTCGGCGACCGATCCCACGGTGCCCGAGGACCCGTAGGACACCATCCATTCGGAGGGCGGAAAGGTGTCGAGCGCCTCATCGAGCACGGCCTTGGCCGCGACTTCGGCGGTCTTGAACGCCACCGTCGTGAGCTGGCCGCGGGGGAAGTATTTGGTCGACCAGGCCACGCTGCCCAGCCGGTACGACTCCATCTTGCGGGCCTCGTAGCCCTGACCCAGGATCATCTCGGTCGAGCGCCCGCCGATGTCCACCACCAGGCGTTTTTCTTCGGATTGCGGCAGCAGGCGCGAGACGCCCTGGTAGATCAGGCGCGCTTCTTCATGGCCCGACACCACCTCGATGGCGAAGCCCAGGATGGACTGCGCCTTGCGCATGAACTCGTCGCGGTTCTGGGCCTCGCGCAGGGTCTGCGTGGCGACGGCCCGGACCTGTTGTTTCTTGAAGCCGTGCAGGCGCTCGGCAAAGCGCGCCAGGCAGTCCCAGCCGCGCTGCATGGCGGCTTCGCTCAACACCTTGTTTTCGTCCAGGCCGTTGCCCTGGCGCACCGTTTCCTTGATGTATTCGACGCGTTCGATGTGGCCGGAGTGGAAACGGCCGATTTCCAGCCGGAAGCTGTTGGAGCCGAGATCGATCGCGGCGAGGAGGGTTCCGTTTTGCATGTTGCGTCAGAGCCGCGCAGGTGGCGGGTCTGGAGGTTCGGGTTCTGTAGCGTTGCCGGGATTGTGACGCATACCGGTGCGACACCGCCGCCGCCATGGCCAGGGCTTCGACCACCGTTTGAACCCCGCGTCCTTTCCCGGTACCCTAGCGGTTTTACAGCGATGCCATGAAACAACTTGTGTCTGTCTGGACCCGTCACGAGCCCGAACTGCGCGGCTGGTTGCGCGCGCGTACGCCCGTGGCGAGCGAGGCGGAAGACATCCTCCAGGACAGCTTCATCAAGGCCCTGCGCCAGGGCGATCGTTTTCGGGGCGTGGAACAGCCGCGCGCCTGGCTGTTCGAGATCACCCGCAACACCCTGATCGACCGGCTACGGGCACACAAGCCGCTGGCACCCATGCCCCCCGATTGGGAGGAGATACCGGACGAGCCGGCGCAGCTGGAGACGGTCGATGCCCTGGTGGCCTGTTTGCCGCGTGTGCTGTCGGAACTGGACGCCAGGGACCGCGAGGCCATTGAACTGTGCGACCTGCAGGGCCTGCCTCAGGCCGAGTTTGCGCGCCTCAAGGGTTTGACGCTGCCCGCGGCCAAGTCGCGCGTGCAGCGCGCCCGCCAGCGCATGCGCGAAAGCATGGCGCTGGGCTGCCAGGTGTCGTTCGACCCGGGCGGGCGTGTGGCGGATTTTGTACCCCGGCCGGCGTTGGCGACTGCGACACCAGACCCCACAAGCGCCGCCCGCGCTTCACCCATTCCCTGCAACACCCCATGAAAACTCAAGCCAGCGTCCCAGCAATCAACCCGGTGAATGCGAACAGCCGCTGGACCCGCCGCGACTGGCTGCGCGCCAGCGGTGCCACCGGCCTGCTCGCGGGCATGAGTCTGCCCACCCTGGCCCAGCCCGTTTCGGCCGCGGCCGAAGAGGCCAAGGCGCCGCCCTTGCCGGCGCTGGGCTCGCCGCTGGCGCTGCCGCGCATAACGTTGCTGGACGGCACGGTCTACGAACCGTCCGCCAGCGCAGGCCAGCCGCTGCTGGTGTACTGGTGGTCCAGCACCTGCCCGTTCTGCGCGCTGCAGAGCCCGAGCATGGACCAGCTCTGGCAGAGCCAGAAGGCCCGGGGGCTGCAGATGGTGGCGTTGTCCATCGACAAGAAGCCCGAGGACGCCGTGGCCTACCTGAAAAAGAAGGGTTACAGCTTTCCGGCCGCCTGGGCCAGCCCGGACTGGCGCAAGGCCTTCCCCAAACCCCGCGGCCTGCCCATCACGCTGCTGCGCGGTCGCGACGGCAAGCTGCTGCTGGCCGAAAAAGGCCAGATGTTTGCCGAAGACGTGGAAGCCATCGCCGGGCTGATCTAAGAGGCTGAGAGGCTGCAAATTTTTTTCTGACCAGCCTGCATCTTTTGGAGAGGTGCCTCGTCTTCTGAGGCATGAGCACCCTCACATCGACCCTGACCCGCTGGCCGCAGAAGCAGCCGGTGATGTTTTTGCTGATCGCCGCCGCCCTCTGGTGGGGCCTGTACCAGTCGCTGATCCCGGTCTCCGAGGCCTTGGTCGCGGCGCTGCCGGTGGAGCGCGACAGCCATCTGGGTGGCGCGTTGCAGTTCT
Organism: Hydrogenophaga aromaticivorans; assembly: GCF_013387465.1. Lineage (GTDB taxonomy): Bacteria > Pseudomonadota > Gammaproteobacteria > Burkholderiales > Burkholderiaceae_C > Hydrogenophaga > Hydrogenophaga aromaticivorans. The sequence continues at coordinate 164,170 of NZ_VYGV01000006.1, forward strand.
TCTTCTACGACACCCCCAAGGTCTTGCTGCTGCTGACAGGCGTGGTGTTCGTCATGGGCATGGTCAACAGCTACTTCACCCCCGAGCGCACCCGGGCCTTGCTGGCCGGTCGCACCGAGGGCGTGGCCAACGTGATGGCCGCCTCGCTGGGCATCGTCACCCCGTTCTGTTCCTGTTCGGCGGTGCCGCTGTTCATCGGCTTCGTGCAGGCGGGCGTGCCGCTGGGCGTGACTTTCTCTTTCCTGATCTCCGCGCCCATGGTCAACGAGGTGGCGCTGGCGCTGTTGTTCGGCATGTTCGGCTGGAAGATCGCCGCGCTGTATCTGGGCCTGGGCCTGTCGGTAGCCATCGTGGCAGGCTGGATCATCGGCCGGCTGAAAATGGAAGCGCACCTGGAAGACTGGGTGCGCGACATGCCCAGGATGTCGGCCGGCTTTGAAGCGGCCGAGACGACGCTGGCCGACCGGGTGCAGGCGGGTTTTGCCTCGGTGCGCGAGATCGTTGGCAAGGTCTGGCCCTACATCCTGGCCGGCATCGCCATCGGCGCCGGCATCCACGGCTGGGTGCCGCAGGACTTTATGGCCAGCTTCATGGGCAAGGACGCCTGGTGGTCGGTGCCGCTGGCGGTGCTGATCGGTGTGCCCATGTACACCAACGCAGCCGGTGTGATACCGATCGTGCAGGCCCTGCTGGCCAAGGGTGCGGCGCTGGGCACGGTGCTGGCTTTCATGATGAGCGTGATCGCGCTCTCGCTGCCCGAATTGATCATCCTGCGCAAGGTGTTGAAGGTGCGCCTTATCGCCACTTTCGTGGGCGTGGTCGCCACCGGCATCCTGATCGTGGGCTTTGTGTTCAACGCGGTACTTTGACATTCATTTCCTCAAACCAACGGAGACCAACCGGTATGCACATTCCAACCATCCGACACAAACACCTGCTGATCGCAGGCTTGGCTGCCACCCTGGCTTGGTCTGCCCAGGCGGTGGAGATCGTCTTCAAACCCGTGGCACCCGATGTGTACGCCTACGTCGGCGACACTGAAGGCCGCACCTTTGAGAACGAAGCCATCAACGCCAACCTGGGCCTGGTGGTCACGCCTGCTGGTGCGCTGCTGATCGACAGCGGCGCGAGCTTCCAGGGTGCGAAGCAGATCGCCGAAGCGGTGAAGAAGGTGACGGCGCAGCCCATCAAATGGGTCATCAACACCGGTGGCCAGGACCACCGCTGGCTGGGCAACGGCTACTTCAAGTTTCAGGGCGCACAGATCATGGCGCACGCCGATGCAGAGGCCGACATGAGGGCCCGCGGGCCGGCGCACCTGAAGGCCAACGCACCCGTGCTCAAGGAGAAGATGGACGGCACTGAGATCGTGTTGCCCACCCGCTGGCTCAAGGATGCCGACACGACGCTGGACCTGGGCGGCGTGGCCGTGCAGGTGGTGCACCGTCAAGGCGGCCACACGCCGGGCGACAGCATGGTCTGGTTGCCGCAGGTCGGTGTGGTTTTCACCGGTGATGTGGTCTATGTGGACCGCATCCTGGGCCTGCACCCGGTGAGCAAGACCAAAACCTGGGTGGAGTCGTTTGAGGCGCTGGAGGCGCTGAACCCGAAGGTGGTGGTGCCGGGCCATGGCAGCGTGACCACGCTCGCGAAGGCACAGTCCGACACCGGCAAGCTGCTCAAGGCCCTGCGCGCCCACATGGGCCAGGCGGTGGAGGCGGGCACCGACATGAGCACAGCGATCAAGAGCTTTGACGCCAGGCCCTACCAGCATCTCAAGCACGTGGAGGTCTGGCTGCCCCAGATCGCCAATCTCACCTATCTCGAAATGGAACAGGAGTGAATCATGGACATCAAGGTACTCGGAACCGGCTGCGCCAACTGCAGGAACACCATCGCGCTGATCGACCAGGTGGCGAAAGCCAAGGGTGTGGCGGTCAAGCTGGAAAAGGTGGAAGAGCTGCGCGACATCATGGGCTACGGCGTCATGAGAACGCCCGGCGTGGTGATCAATGGCAAGGTGGTGCATGCTGGTGGTGTGCCCGCCCGTGAGATGGTCGAACAGTGGTTCGGTGCCTGAAACAGCTGAACCGCGCGGGAAGTAGCCCAGCGCGGAGGCATTCATCTGTGGATGCAAAAGGGGTACCCTCAAAAAGGGCAACGCTATGAAGCTGTGCCGTTGCCCGACCCATCCTCGGCTTCACCCTTTCCAGCAGGCAAGACATGACCGAAACCCCTACCAAGATGACCTTTCACGTGAGCTCGCGCCGCGTGGATGCACACGGCAGCCTCTCTCTCTGCAAGAACGCCGAAATTGCACTGGACACCGACATGGCCGGCAATGCAGAGGCCTTCAACCCAGCCGAGTTGCTGCTGGCCGCGCTGTCGGCCTGCATGATCAAAGGCATCGAGCGTGTCGTGCCGGTCCTGAAGTTCGAGCTGCGCGGCGTGCAGGTGATCGTGGACGGGGTTCGTCAGGACGTACCGCCAAAAATGGAAAGCATCCGCTATGAGATCGTGGTGGACACCGACGAATCGGATCGCCGTCTGGATTTGCTTCACGATAACGTGAAGAAGTTCGGCACCGTCTTCAACACCGTGGCGCCAGGCACCGATCTGTCGGGTGTGATGCGCCGGGCTTAAGGAGTTCACCATGAAATCTTCCATCCACCGGTTCAGCGAGCTGTTTGCCCAGTTGGGGCTACCGAACGATCCAGCGGCCATCCGCCAGTTTCTGGTCGACCACACGCCGCTGGCCAATGGCGTCAGCCTGCCCGATGCCCCTTTCTGGTCGTCTTCGCAGGCCAGCTTTTTGCGAGAAGCCCTGCTTCAGGATTCGGACTGGGCCGAACTGGCAGATCAACTGAGTCAGGCCCTTCGAGAGCAGGAAAGCCAAGACGAAAGATGAGTGCCGGACACGACCACAGCCATGCCCCCGCCAACTTCAACAAGGCCTTTGCCATCGGTATCGGCCTGAACCTCGCCTTTGTGGCGATTGAGGCGTTCTACGGCTGGAAAATCAACTCACTGGCCTTGCTGGCGGATGCCGGACACAACCTGAGCGATGTCGCCGGACTGGTGCTCGCCTGGGGCGGCGCACTGGCTGGGAAGCTCAAGCCCAACTCCCGCCACACCTACGGCTGGAAGCGCGGCAGCATCCTGGCGGCTTTTGCCAATGCCTTGCTGCTGCTCGTGGCCATGGGCGCGCTGGTCTGGGAGGCTGGTGGGCGCCTGATGTCACCCGACCCGCTGGTCGGCAATCAAGGCGTGACGATCATGGTGGTGGCGGGCGTGGGCATCGTTGTCAACACCGCCACCGCCTTGCTGTTCATGCGGGGACGCGAGAGCGACCTGAACATCCGCGGCGCTTTCCTGCACATGGCGGCCGATGCGCTGGTGTCGGCCGGTGTGGTGGTGGCGGGTGCACTCACCCTGTGGATGGGCTGGACCTGGCTTGATCCAGTGGTCAGCTTGCTGATCGCCGCCGTGATTCTGTGGGGCACCTGGAACCTGTTCCGGCAGTCCTTGCACCTGTTGTTTGATGGCGTTCCGGACAGCGTGGACCCGCAGGCGGTGCACGACTACCTGGCGGCGCTGCCGGGCATCAGCCATGTGCACGACCTTCACATCTGGGCCATGGACACGTCTCAGGTGGCCATGACGGCCCACTTGGTGATGCCGCATGGACATGCCGACGACGGGTTTCTGAAAGAAGCCACGGAGCAACTGCATCACCGCTTCGAGATCACCCATGCCACATTGCAGGTGGTGAACGCTCCGTTCACTGAACCCTGTGGAGACTGGCATGCGGCGTCGGACACTTCCCCTGCGCAGCAGGGGCCAGTCAGCCATGTCCACAGTCATTGAAGGGCTGGAGTCACCGCAAAGTCAGGTGGACAACCACTTCTGGACTTCCGCCACGGTGGGAATGCGCCCGCTGCTGACCAGTTTTTCATTGACCACCAGGCCCGGCGTGGAGAGCAGGTCGTAGGCCATGATCTGCTGCATGTCGGTGACCTTGAGGAACTCGGCCTCGATGTGGCTGGCGGTGGCGGCTTCGCGGGCCACGGCTTCGAGCTTCTTGCAGTTGGCACAGCCGGAACCCAGGATCTTGACGGTCAACATGGTGTTTCTCCTTTGAATACATGAAAGGGATCAGGCGGCGACAACCATGCGTTGCCGCCGACGCAACCAGGCCAGTGCAACAGCCAGGCCGGCCAGACACGCGCCCATCACCGCAGCCAGTGACGTCCAGGCCGCACCGTCGACCCAGGCGCCAAAGATCAGGCCCGCGGAAACACTGAACAACGCCACCCAGCCCACGTAGGCCGCGGTCTTGGTCCGCCCGATCACCGCGGCCACCATCAGCATGCTCTGCAGGCTGAGTTCCGGGTCGGCCATCAGGTACGCGAGCAGCGGGCCGGGGTGCATGCCAAGGTCCAGGAACATGCGGGCCACCGGCACTTCGACCAGCGTGGGAAAGTACATGAAGACGCCGAAACCCACCGCCACCACGTTGGCCATCAGGGTGTTGCTGCCGGCCAGCGATTCGATCCATTCCGGCCGGATGAGCTGCCGCACCATGCCGACCACAAACACGCCGATCACCAGCACGAGGAAGATCTGCTTGACGAAGCGCCAGGCTTCCCACAACCAGCTGCGCCAGTCGTCGGCGGGCAGTTGCCGGGCATAGAACCAGATCGCCCACAGCGCAAGTGCGACCCCCAGGGCGCGGCCGGTGAGGGCGATTTCCAGCCCGTCTGGTGTGGGCGTCAGGCGCAACGCCGCCACCAGCAGGGTGGTGGCTGCCAAGCCCAGCGCGACCCAGGTCCAGCGGTTGGCGCCTTCGATGATGTCTTCCATGCCTTTCCAGGCGGTGGCTGAAATCAGCAGCAGCAAGCCGATCAGCACCGAACCCTGGAAGCTCACACCTTCTTCGCCTTTGGCGTCGTCAAAGGGCACCCAGCCGAACAGGGTCTCCTGCCAGGCCATGGCCCAGGGCAGCGGCAGGGTGAAGGTGCCCACGGTGGTGATCAGTGGCCACAGCTTCAGGGTGCCCGCGATCAGCAGAGCCACCAGCGACAACAGCACCCCCAGCGCCGCCGGGGCGATGCTGGCCTGGGCGGCGAACAGAGTGTCGGTCTGCGCGTCGTGGCTCGCATCGTCGCGCCAGAACACCAGCGCCATCAGGATGCCGATACCGATGCCGAACATCAGGCAGAACACCACGCGTGCAACGGCAAACTCGGGCCCGAGAATGCTGCCGGTGTAGGCCAGCGCCATGATGTTGCCGGCCGGCGCAAAGAAGAGAAAGGTCATGGCGGGACCGATGCCGGCGCCCTTGCGGTAAATGCCGGCGAACAGCGGCACGATGGTGCAGGAGCACACGGCCAGCAGCGACCCGGCCGCGGCCGCCGCAGGGTAGGACACGTAGGCCGGCGTGCTGCGCCCCAGCCAGCGCGTGATGCTGGCCTTGGGGATCAGGGCTGCCATGGCGCCCGCGATGAAAAACGCGGGCAGCAGGCACAGCAACACGTGAGCGGCGAGGTAGGCAGCCAGGCTGCCAGCGCCACCGGTCAACAGTTTCAACACGAGTTCCATTGACTTCTTTCGTGTGGGTACCGGGTTCATTATCGACACATGCCGCGGCAAGGCGCTGTTTCCAAAACGGTTTTGTGACTGTCACAGTCTTGTCACATTGCCCCCCTAGAGTCCCGGTTGTGGATTTTCTTTCCCCAACACAGAGGACACTCATGAACACCAAACGCACCCTTCTGAAGACCGTCGCCGCTGCCGCACTGGCCACCATGGCCATGGGCAACGCTTTCGCCGCCGACATCACGGGCGCTGGCGCTACCTTCCCGTTCCCGGTCTATGCCAAGTGGGCCGAGGCCTACAAGAAGGAAACCGGTACTGGCCTGAACTACCAGTCGATCGGTTCGTCGGGCGGTCTGAAGCAGATCCGCGCCAAGACCGTGACCTTCGGTGCCTCCGATGCACCGGTCAAGGGCGAAGAGCTGGACAAGGACGGCATGATCCAGTTCCCGGCCATCATCGGTGGCACCGTGCCCGTGATCAACCTGGAAGGCTTCAAGCCGGGCGAACTGCGCGTGACCGGCCCCGTGCTGGCCGACATGTTCCTCGGCAACATCACCAAGTGGAACGACGCCAAGCTGGTCGCCCTGAACCCCGGCAAGGCCCTGCCTGACGCTTCCATCACCATCGTGCACCGTGCCGACGGTTCGGGCACCACTTTCAACTGGACCGACTACCTGACCGCCGTGAGCAAGGAATGGGCCGACAAGGTGGGCAAGGGCGCTGCCGTCAAGTGGCCGGCTGCCTCGTCTGTGGGTGGCAAGGGCAACGAAGGCGTGGCCGCCAACGTGAACCGCGTCAAGGGCGCGCTGGGCTACGTGGAATACGCCTACGTGAAGAAGAACAACATGAACTTCATGCAGCTGCAGAACGCCGATGGCAAGTACGTCAGCCCCGATGACACCGCCTTCGCCGCCGCCGCCGCCAGCGCCGACTGGTTCAGCGTGCCCGGCATGGGCATCTCCATGGTGAACGCCAAGGGCGCAGCCAGCTGGCCCGTGAGCACCGCTTCGTTCATCCTGATGTACAAGGAACCCGCCGACAAGGCCGCTTCGGCCGAAGCGCTCAAGTTCTTCGACTGGGCGTTCAAGAGTGGCAAGCAGATGGCGGCCGACCTCGACTACGTGGCCCTGCCTGACAGCCTGACCGCGCAGATCCGCTCCAAGGTCTGGTCGCAGGTTGCCAAATAAGTTGCGTTGACCCGTGTCATGCGCCGGCTGGCCCCCAGTGCCTGCCGGCGCATGACGCACTTCAGTGAACGAGAGTAACCTGACGGGAGTCAACATGAGCGTGGGTACCACCATGAGTTCGCAACCAGTGTCCCTTGAAACGGGCAGCGCCAGCATGGTGTCGATCGCCAGGCGGCAGCGGCTCCAGGATGTCTTTTTTCACCGCATCACGCAGTCGTTTTCGCTGCTGGTGCTGGTCGCCCTGATGGGCATCATCGTTTCCCTGTTCATCAATGCCTGGCCCGCGTTCCAGAAGTTCGGTGTGAACTTCATCTGGTATGTGGAATGGGACATCATCAACGAAGAATTTGGTGCCGCGATCGCGATCGTCGGCACCCTGGCCAGCGCGGGCATTGCGCTGCTGATCGCCGTGCCGCTGGCTTTTGGCATCGCGCTGTTCCTCACCGAAACCTGCCCCACCTGGTTGCGTCGCCCGCTGGGCACCGCAGTGGAGTTGCTGGCCGCCGTGCCGTCCATCATTTACGGCATGTTCGGCCTGTTCGTGTTTGCGCCGTTGTTCGCCGACTACGTTCAGGTGCCGCTGCAAAACGTTCTCGGTGGCATGCCGCTGATCGGCTTCCTGTTTGGTGGCAGCACCAACGGCTTCGGCATCCTGGCCGCGGGCATCGTGCTGGCCTTCATGGTGCTGCCCTTCGTGGCCGCGGTGATGCGCGACGTGTTCGAGATCGTGCCGCCCATCCTGCGCGAATCGGCCTATGGGCTCGGCTGCACCACCTGGGAAGTGGTGCGCAAGGTCGTGCTGCCGTACACGCAAAAAGGCGTGGTCGGCGGTGTGATGCTGGGCCTGGGCCGCGCTCTGGGCGAGACCATGGCTGTGACTTTCGTGATCGGCAACGCCAACCGCATGCCCACCTCGCTGTTCTCGCCGGGCACGTCGATCGCCTCCACGCTGGCCAACGAGTTCGGCGAAGCTGCCGACTTCCACATCTCCGCGCTGTTCGCGCTGGGCTTCCTGCTGTTCGTCATCACCTTCATCGTGCTCGGCTTTGCCAAGTGGATGCTCGTGCGGGCCGAAAAGGCCAAGGGCCTCTGAACCCCCACCCAAAGGCACAACCATGGACTTCAATCAATCGCTCTACCGCCAGCGCCGCTGGTCCAACGCCGTCGGCCTGTCCCTTTCGATGGGTTCGATGGCACTGGGCCTGACCGTGCTGCTGTGGATTCTGTTCGTGCTGTTCAGCAACGGCTTTGCCGCGCTGGACTGGAACATGTTCACCCAGTCCACGCCAGCGCCCGGCACCGAAGGCGGTGGCCTGGCCAACGCCATCGTGGGCAGCCTGATGATGGTGGGCTTCTCCGTGCTGGTCTCCACCCCCATCGGCATCTTCGCCGGGGTGTACCTGGCCGAATACGGCGACCAGAGCAAGACAGCCGAAGTGACCCGCTTCGTGACCGACATCATGCTGTCGGCCCCTTCCATCGTGCTGGGCCTGTTCGTCTACGCCATTGCGGTGGCCACCATGGGCACCTTCTCGGGCTGGGCCGGCACGCTGGCGCTGTCGCTGATCGCGGTGCCGGTGGTCGTTCGTACCACCGAGAACATGCTGCGCCTGGTGCCCGGCAGCCTGCGCGAAGCGGCCTTTGCCCTGGGCGCGCCGCGCTGGAAAGTGGCCACCCTGGTCACGCTGCGCGCGGCCAAGAGCGGTGTCATGACCGGTCTGCTGCTGGCCGTGGCCCGCATCAGCGGCGAAACCGCGCCGCTGCTCTTCACCGCGCTGAACAACCAGTTTTTCAGCACCGACATGAGCAAACCCATGGCCAACCTGCCGGTGGTGATCTTCCAGTTCGCCATGAGCCCCTACGACAACTGGATCCGCCTGGCCTGGGGTGGCGCACTGCTCATCACCCTGTCCGTCCTGCTGCTCAACATCGTTGCGCGCGTGTTCCTGCGCGAGAAGACGCCAGGCTGAGCGCACGCCCTGCGCCACGCCGTCATCTCATCAATTTTCCGGATCCGACCCATGACCGAAACCGCTGCATCCACCAAAAACGCCCTTGAGCTGCGCAACCTGAACTTCTTCTATGGCAAGTTCCAGGGCCTCAAGGGGGTCAACATGAATATTGAAGAACGCAAGGTCACGGCCTTCATCGGCCCGTCGGGCTGCGGCAAGTCCACCCTGCTGCGCACCCTCAACCGCATGTACAGCCTCTACCCCGGCCAGCGCGCCGAGGGCGAGATCAACTTCTACGGCCAGAACATCCTCGACGACAAGCAGGACATCAACCTGCTGCGCGCGCGCATCGGCATGGTGTTCCAGAAGCCCACGCCGTTCCCGATGTCGATCTACGACAACATCGCCTTTGGTGTGAAGCTCTACGAAAATCTCAGCAAGAGCGAGATGGACGACCGCGTCGAATGGGCGCTGTCCAAGGCCGCCCTGTGGGGCGAGGTGAAAGACAAGCTCAACCAGAGCGGCCTGTCGCTCTCCGGTGGCCAGCAGCAGCGCCTGTGCATCGCACGCAGCGTGGCGGTGAAGCCCTCGGTGCTGCTGCTCGACGAGCCCACCTCGGCACTCGACCCGATCTCCACCGGCAAGGTCGAGGAACTGGTGCACGAGCTCAAGCAGGACTACACCATCGCCATCGTGACACACAACATGCAGCAGGCCGCCCGCTGCAGCGACTACACCGCCTACATGTACCTGGGCGAGTTGATCGAATTCGGTTCCACCGAACAGATCTTCTTCAAGCCGACCAAGACGGAGACCGAGGACTACATCACCGGCCGTTTCGGCTGACCCTGTTCCAGCTTCCTCCGTTTCGTTTCTCTCATTCATTGCCCCCGCGGGGGCGCAGGCTGGCCGGAAGGCGGCCTTTCAGGAGACCTTCATGGGCGACAAACACATCTCCAGCCAGTTCGACGCCGAGCTGAACTCCATCTCCACCCATGTGCTGGAGATGGGCGGCCTGGTCGAGTCCCAGCTGCACCAGGCGGTCTACGCGCTGATCCACATGAGCCTGGAGACGGCCGAGCAGGTGCTCGAAGCCGAAAACCGCATCAACCAGATGGAAGTGAACATCGATCACGAGATCATTTCCACCATCGGCCGTCGCCAGCCCACAGCGCGCGACCTGCGCTTCCTGATGGCGATCTCGCGCACCACGCAAAATCTGGAGCGTGCAGGCGATGAAGTGGCCCGCATTGCGCGCATGGTCAAATCGATCATCGAAAGCGGCTCGCCGCGCTCCTTGCCGGTGTCGGAGCTGCGACTGGCCGCCGATCTCGCCGCCGGCATGCTGCGCAAGACGCTGGACTCTTTCGCCCGCCTGGACACCACCATGGCCCTGGCGATCATGAAAGACGACAATGCCATCGACCTTGAATACGACGGCTTTCTGCGCAAGCTGATCACCTACATGATGGAAGATCCCCGCACCATTTCACCGAGCCTGAACCTGCTGTTCCTGGCCAAGTCGCTGGAGCGCGTGGGCGACCACGCGAAGAACATTGCCGAACAAATCATCTTCGTGGTCAAGGGCGAAGACGTGCGCCACACCTCGATGGACAAAGTGGAGTCGGTGGTCGGATGAACACAAAGGCTTCAGCATGAGAAAACTGCCACGCGTGCTCGTCGTGGAAGACGAACCGGCGATCGCCGAGCTGATCGCCGTCAACCTGCGCCACAACGGCTTTGCGCCCACGGTCGTTTTTGACGGCGCGGCGGCGCAGCGCGAGGTCGACGCGGTGCTGCCCGACGTCATCCTGCTCGACTGGATGCTGCCGGGCGAGAGTGGCGCTTCGCTAGCGCGCCAGTGGCGGAAGCACGAGCGCACCAAGACGGTCCCGATCCTGATGCTCACCGCGCGCAGCGACGAGTCGGACAAGGTGCAAGGGCTTGACGCGGGCGCCGACGACTACATCACCAAGCCGTTTTCCACCCAGGAACTGCTCGCGCGCATCCGCGCCGTGCTGCGCCGCCGTGCGCCCGAGATCGTCAACGACTCGGTGCAGGTGGGCGAGCTCGCGCTGGACGCCGGTACCTACCGCATCACCTTCCGGGGCCAGGAACTCAAGGTCGGACCGACCGAGTTCAAGCTGCTGCACTACCTCATGAAACACGCGGAACGGGTGCACACGCGTGGTACGCTGCTCGACAAGATATGGGGGGACCATGTCTTTATCGAGGAGCGAACCGTGGACGTGCATGTCAAGCGTTTGAGGGAATCACTGGGTGAGGCCGCCGGCATGGTGGAGACGGTGCGTGGCGCCGGCTACCGCCTCACGGCCATCAACAACACCGGACGTCCGGCGCAAGGCACCTCCATTTCCGCCGCATGATCCGGCGCTCCGTCGAACTGCTGCTCCTGGTAGCGCTGGGGGCGGTCTGGGGCTGGACGCAGGACGCCGCGGACTGGTCGTTCGTGGGCGCCTTGCTGGGCGCGCTGGGCTGGAGCGTGTTCGATGGCCTGCGTGCACGCCGTCTGCTCAACTGGCTCAACAAGGCCGACGTGGCCCGCACACCGGGCCTCTCGGGCCTCTGGGGCGAATTGCTGGACCGCAATCGCAAACTGATCAAGAAGCTGGAGAAGAAGGCCAGCAACAGCGATGCCCGGCTGGAGGATTTTCTCGCTGCCATCCAGGCATCTCCCAACGGGGTGGTGCTGCTCGATTCAGCGGGCCGCATCGAATGGTCCAACCTCACGGCCGCCAACCACCTCGGATTCGATCCGCAGCGCGACCTGGGCCAGTATGTGCGCAACATGGTGCGTGCACCGGCTTTCATGTCTTACCTTGCCGAAGGTGATTTCGGCCACGAAATCCAGATCGACGGCCCGGGCCCGCGCCCGTCACAGCCGACCCGGATTTCGCTGCAGATCCACCCCTACGGCAAAAAGCGCAAGCTCATGATCACGCGCGATGTGACCGCGGTGCAGCTGGCTGAGGCCATGCGCCGCGACTTCGTGGCGAATGTCTCACACGAAATCCGAACCCCCCTGACGGTGCTCAGCGGTTTCGTGGAAACCATGCAGAGCCTGTCGCTGGAAGAGTCCGAGCGCATCACCTACCTCGGGCTGATGAGCCAGCAGGCGCACCGCATGCAGACGCTGGTGAGCGATCTGCTGACACTGTCGCGCCTGGAGGGCAGCCCGGCGCCCGGGCCGGGTGAATGGATCGATGGCGACGAACTGCTGGGCCACGTGTTGCAGGAAGCGCGCGGGTTGACGGCGGTGATTTCAGACCCGCCCCATGAGATCGTTCAGTCCTCGGTGGCCGGTCTCTGGGTGTCGGGTGCCAAGACCGAACTGCTGAGCGCCATGTCGAACCTGCTGAGCAATGCGGTGCGCTACACGCCGGGTGGCGGACGGATCGAGGCGGGCTGGCGGCTGCGCGCAGACGGTTGGGGCGAGTTTTTTGTCAACGACACCGGACCCGGCATCGCTGCCGAGCACATCCCGCGCCTGACCGAACGTTTTTACCGCGTGGACCGCAGCCGCTCGCGCGAGACCGGTGGCACCGGTCTGGGTCTGGCCATCGTGAAACACGTGGCCCAGCGCCACGGCGGGCAGATCGACGTGCACAGCGTCGTGGGCCAGGGCTCCACTTTTGTGATCGCCTTGCCGCCGGTGCGCGTGCGCGAGCACGCGGTCAACTGAACCCCGTTCAGTTGGCCACGCGGCGGTAGACCAGCAGGCGTTCCTTGCGGTCGCTCAGGCGGCTGACGCTGGCCCTGAACGCCCAATGGGTCAATTGCACACGCTGGTCCAGCGTGGGTTGGCTCTCCGGCGAAACCACCATGCTGCGGCAGCGAGCGGTGAGACTGACATCTTCAAGACTGCGCACCAGCTGGAGGCCGCCCTGGTACTGCAGCGCGGCAATCTGGGCCTGGGACAGCCCGTCCACCAGAACACAGCTGCTGGTGGGCACCAGGCGCGCGATGCTGCGCGAAACGGGTCCGTAGCTGCGTGCAAAGTCCAGAAGTGGCAGCCACAGCGACATCAGCAGCAACCAGCACAGCGTGGCACCCGCCGCGGGCAGCACCAGGCTCTTCCAGATCGCCTGCCGGTTTCTGCCGACGCGCCACACCACCAGCCAGACCCACGCCACCGTGGCCAACAGGCCCGCCAGGAAAAGCAGCAGGGAAAACTCGGGCACGAAGCCGGGCGCCAGGCGCGCCACGTTCGCAGCGGGTTTCGCCGGAATGCCGGTTTGCATGGCCAGCCAGATCACCCAGATCGCCAGCGCACAGATCGTGAAGAAGATCAACGTGAACCAGTCAATCAGCGCCGAAACGCTGCGCCGCAGCGTGGGCAGGGCGAAGGCGGCCAGCGCTGCCATGGCGGGCAGCGCCAGCAGCAGGGCGCGATCAAAATCGGCGTTGATCGCACTGTTGACCGCGCTCACCAGCACCGTCCAGAGGGGCAGGGCCACATGCGGACTGAGCAGTTGACGCCGCCACCCCCAGAGCGTCCACAGCACCAGGGGCCACGCCGGCCAGGTGAACCAGACCAGCAGGCGTCCCCAGCGCCGCCAGTCGTCAAAACCCGCCGGCAGGCCCAGTGTGGGCCAGCTCATCTGACCGGTGAAGGCGCCGATCCCGACGGCCAAGGCCAGCAGGGCCGCCGCAGACGGCAGCAAGGGGTGCAGGGTTCGCCCAGGACGCTTGCCCATGATCAGCAAGGCCAGCAGCAAACCCGCGCCCAGACTCATGGCCACCCAGGGCGCCCCACTGAGCACCAGCGCCAGCGTCGAGACGCTCCAGAGCAGCACGCTGCGCCAGGGGTGTCGGTCATCCGCGTGGGCCAGTCGCGCAGCGGCCATCAACAAGGCGCTGACCATGGCCAGACGGGCCAGGTCCGGCGTGGTTTCATGCGACATCTGGGCCAGACCCAGACAGGCCACGAGCGCCAGCAGGCCGGCATCGGCCAGCGAGCGCGCGTAGTCGACCGGGTTGGCTTCACCCCCGAAGGCAAAGGCGATCGGCTGCGCCAATTTCTGACGCGCCAGGTGGTACACCGCGTACCAGGTGCAGACCAGGGTGAGCGCCAGGAGCAGGGCAAACGGGATGCGGGCTGCGCTGTCGGCGTTCAGGAATGGCAGGAACCGGATGAACACCGCGCCGAGCCAGTAGGGCAGGGGACCGGCCACATCGGCGGCCACGCCAAGCACCTGGGGTTGCCACCAGCTGCTGTTTCCCGAGGCCATCTCCAGCATCACCCCGAGCGCGGAAACGTCGGCATTTTTCCAGGGCTCACGGCCCAGGAACCCCGGCAGCACATAGGCGAGGCAGAACAGGACGAGTGCGACCCTGGGCAGACGGCGCACGGCCGACTGGGTCACGATGGCGGGGGTTGTTGAATTCACTGCGGGGAATATACAGGGCCGTCAGGGCAGGTTGCCTGTCGTTTCAGGCGCGGGTCACAAAAGTGCCGGGCGAAAAAAAAGCAGCCGGTCAACCGGCTGCTTTTCTGCAGAATCTGCGTTGGAGACCCGCCGCCCTGAGGCCGGGTCCGGCACCTGCTTACTTGGCAGCGGGCTTGGCGTAGCGGTTGCGGAAGCGCTCCACGCGGCCACCCATGTTGTCCACGCTCTTTTGCGTGCCGGTGTAGAAAGGGTGCGACTCGCTGGTGGTGTCCAGCTTGAAGAGCGGCAACTCGCGGCCGTCTTCCATCTTGGTCATTTCCTTGGTGTTGGCGCAGGAACGTGTCACGAACTTGAAGCCGTTGGACATGTCCTGGAAGCAAACTTCGCGGTAGTTGGGGTGAATGCCGTCTTTCATGACGATTCCTTGAGTTCAGGTGCGGCAGCCGCAGCGGAACCATTCCGCTGTACTTGTCGCAAATTGCAAAGCCTGTGATTATAGCCGGGAAAGCCGACCTGGCTGCCGGCGTGAAGTGCCTTAAGCCAAGAACACCGAGGAACCGGCTTTGCCGGGCCTCTGGTGTTGTCCCCCTCACAGGGGGAAGCGCCGTCAGGCGCGCAGGGGGGTCAGCCGCCTCTTCGCATCATGTCGAAGAACTCCGAGTTGTTCTTCGTCGCCTTCATGCTCTTCAGGACCATTTCCATGGCCTCGATCTCGTCCATGTTGTACATGAACTGGCGCAGGATGCGGGTCTTCTGCAGGATCTCGGGCGCCAGCAGCAGTTCCTCGCGGCGGGTACCGCTCCGGTTGAGCTGGATGGAGGGGAACACGCGCTTTTCGTACAGGCGGCGGTCGAGGTGGATTTCGCAGTTGCCGGTGCCCTTGAATTCTTCAAAGATCACTTCGTCCATGCGGCTGCCGGTGTCGACCAGCGCGGTGGCGATGATGGTCAGCGAACCGCCTTCTTCGATCTTGCGCGCCGCGCCGAAGAAACGCTTGGGGCGTTGGAGCGCGTTGGAGTCCACACCGCCGCTCAGCACCTTGCCGGAGGAGGGCAGCACGTTGTTGTAGGCACGGGCCAGGCGGGTGATCGAGTCGAGCAGGATCACCACGTCTTTTTTCAGCTCGACCAAGCGCTTGGCGCGCTCGATCACCATCTCGGCCACATGCACGTGGCGTGCGGCCGGTTCGTCGAAGGTCGAAGCGATCACGTCGCCGCGCACCGTGCGCTGCATTTCGGTCACTTCTTCAGGACGCTCGTCCACCAGCAACACCAGCAGTTCCACCTCGGGGTGGTTGGCGGTGATGGCATGGCAGATGTGCTGCATCATGACCGTCTTGCCGCTCTTGGGCGGCGCCACGATCAGGGCGCGCTGGCCGCGGCCGATGGGCGCAATGATGTCGATCACGCGGCCGGTGATGTTCTCTTCGGTCTTGATGTCGCGTTCCAGGCGCATCTGTTCCTTGGGGAACAGCGGCGTCAGGTTCTCGAACATGATCTTGTGCTTGTTGTCCTCGGGGGGCAGGCCGTTGATCTTGTCGAGCTTGTTCAGTGCGAAGTAGCGCTCGCCGTCTTTCGGGATGCGCACCTCGCCCTCGATCATGTCGCCGGTGTGCAGGTTGAAGCGGCGGATCTGGCTCGGCGAGATGTAGATGTCGTCGGTGGACGCGGTGAAGCTCGTGTCCATGTTGCGCAGGAAGCCGAAGCCGTCGGGCAGGACTTCGAGCACGCCGTCCGCGTTCACCAGTTCGCCGCCCTTGGCGCGCTTCTTGATGATGGCGAACATCAGCTCCTGCTTGCGCATGCGGCCGGTGTTTTCGATCTCAAGCGCTTCGGCCTGCTTGAGGACTTCAGACACATGCAGTGCCTTGAGTTCGTTGAGGTGCATGGAATTCACTCCGGGAGGGAGTCGAGTCAAAAACCGGGGGAGGGGGCGCTGGCGTCCGGATGGCGGACTGGCGCTGTCGAGAGGGGCTGGGCAGTGTCGGGCCAGCTATTGGGCCGGATTATGACAGGAAAAAAAGCCGCTTGAGAACAGGGCCCGGGCGTTGCACCCGGGCCGGTCTTTCCGGCTGACCGATCAGGCGAGTTGCTGGTCGATGAAGGCGGTGAGCTGGGCCTTGCTCATGGCACCGACTTTGGTGGCGGCCAGCTGGCCATCCTTGAACAGCATCAGCGTGGGGATGCCACGGATGCCGAACTTGGCGGGCACGTCGCGGTTGTCGTCGACGTTCATCTTGGCGACCTTGAGCTTGCCGTCGTAGGAGCCTGCGACTTCGTCAAGGATCGGGGCGATCATCTTGCAGGGGCCGCACCATTCGGCCCAGAAATCCACCAGCACCGGTGCCTGGGCTTCAAGCACATCGGCCTGGAAAGTTGCGTCAGAAACGTGTTTGATCAGGTCACTGGCCATGGTCCATCCTAAGGAACGTTGAACGGGGGAGTTAAAGTCAAAGCGCTGGCGCACTGGCCGTCAGCTGCAAGCTTTTGATTGTGACAGAAACGCTCCTGACCCGATGCCTTCGAACCGAACACCACCACCAGCGTCTGCCCGACTGGCGCAAGGGGCGCAGCCGGGGCCGGGTCCACAGGAGCCCACAGGTGCGGGCGAACACCCGACCCGCCACCAATGGCGGGTCTGGATCGATGGCATCGATGCCCTGATCCGCCAGACGGGTATCGACCCTTCACGGGCACTGGTCCTGGTGCCCTACGCCCAGCTCATGGACGCAGGGCGGCGCGCCTGGGCCGAGGCCTGTCCGAGTGGTTTTTCGCCGCGCTTTGAATCCACCCGCAACTGGGCCGCGTCCTTGCAGCCTTTCGCGCCCGGCCCCACCGATCTGAGCCTGGACATGGCCCGCGACAGCCTGGTGGCAGCCGCGTTCATCGACCGGGTGGCGCAGGGGCGGCCCGATGCCTCCCTGCGTGCCGTGATGGTGGCGCGTCTGGTCGAAGCGGCGCGCCAGCTGGCACCCCTCGCTGCTGCGGTGCCGCCAGACCAGCGCACGGCCTGGGCCGAACCTTTGAGCGAAGCGCTGGCAACCGGTGTGCAGACGCTGCACTGGGAGTCGATGCTGGGTTCGCTGGCCCTGGTCTGGGCCAGCACGTCCGCTTACGCCACCGACGTGCTGTGGAGCCCGCTGGCCCGCTCGGTGTCGGGCGTGCAGACGCTGATCGTGCTGCAGGGTTTTCAGCAGGACCCGCTGGCCTCGGCGCTGGCGCGGCACTGGGGTGCTCAGGGCGCCGAACTGCCATTGCCCCTGGGCGAAGCGGACCCGGCCATGCCGTCAGCGGTTCTGCACGCCTGCAGCGATGCCGAAGACGAAGCCCAGCGCGCGGCCGCCTGCGTGATCGCGCGGGTCAATGCTGCGCAGCGGCCGGTGGCCCTGGTGGCCAACGACCGCTTGCTCACCCGCCGCGTGAGCGCCATGCTCCACCACGCCGGCCTGGGCGTTCGCGACGAAACCGGCTGGAAGCTCTCCACCACGCACGCCGCCGCCCGGCTCATGAGTCTGCTGCGCGCGGCCGATGCCCGGGCCCGCATGGACGACGTGCTCGACCTGCTCAAACAAAGTCCGGCCTGGCCCGAAGCCCAGGTGCAGGCGCTGGAGCAGCTGGCGCGCGAAGCCGGCGTGTCGCTCTGGCGCTCGGCGCTGCAGTCGCCACGCCTGTTGCCCGCGCTGCCCGAAGGCCTGCCGGCCTTGCTCGAAGGGCTTCAACCGGCGCGCCCGCTGGTGGGCTGGCTGGAGAGCCTGGCGTTGGCGCTGGCGCAATGTGGTTTGTGGGACAACCTCACCAGCGACCCGGCGGGGCAGCAGATGATCCAGGCCTTGCGGCTGGGCGAAGGCGCCGCGCAGGAACTGGTGCGGGTGACCGATGCGCTGGCCGCCACCGCGGCAGACGGCACCCCGGCCCGGACCGCCACACGTTCCGGTAGCAAGCTGTCGTTGTCGGGATTCACCGCCTGGGTGCGCGATGTGCTCGAGGGCGCGAGTTTCATGCCGCGTGGCGAGGGCGAGCCGGATGTGGTCATCCTGCCCATGGCGCAGCTGCTGGGCCGCGCGTTCGCCGCCACCGTCGTGCCCGGTTGCGACGAGGTGCATCTCAACCCCAGCCCGGAGCCGCCCGGACAATGGACGGCCGCTCAGCGCGAAGCCCTGGGGCTGCCCACCCGCGAAGTCCTGGCCTTGGCCGCCGCACAAGCCTGGCAGGCCACGCTGGCGCTGCCGCAACTCGACCTGATGTGGCGCACGCAGGAGCGCGGCGAGACCCTGCAGGCCAGCCCCTGGGTGCAGGCGCTGCCCGGCTTCGGGGCGGACGCCAGCGCCGATCCACGCCCCCAGCGCACGCTCCAGCCGCTGGCGCAACAACGGCCCCAGCCGGCCGCGGGCGACGTGCTGCCCGAGTCGCTCTCGGCCAGCGCCTACCAGGACCTGCGCGACTGCCCCTACCGTTTCTTTGCATTGCGCCAGTTGCGGCTGGTGGACGCGCCCGAGCTGGAAGCCGAGCCCGACCAGCGCGACATGGGCAACTGGCTGCACGCCGTGTTGCGGGCCTTTCACGAACAGCGCGGCGACCGCCGGCCCGGTCGGGAGGTCGACCGCGCCGAGCTGAACCGCCTGGCCGACGCCACCGCAGACAGCATGGGCCTCAACGCGGGCGAAGGTGGGGCCGGGTTCCTGCCCTACCAGGCGGTCTGGCCGGCGCTGCGCGAGGGTTACCTGGATTGGCTGGCCGGCTTTGAATCGACACCCGAACGCGCCGGACCGCGCTTTCAGGAAGCCGAGACCGCGCTGACCGCCCAGGCCGGGCCCTGGAAGCTGTACGGCAAGCTCGACCGCATCGATGTGCAGGACAGCCCCGAAGGCGCGATTCCTTTCGTGATCGACTACAAGACCGAGGGCCGCCCCGGCACGCTGGAGCGCGTGAAGGAGCCGCTGGAAGACACGCAGCTCGCGTTCTACGCCGCGCTGCTGCCCGACGAAAACCTGCGCGCCGCCTACCTCAGCATCACCGACAAACGCGGCGACACGGCCCGGGATGCGCCCACCCTGCTGGTCGAGCAGCCCGAGGTGCTGATGGCGCGCGAGCAACTGCGCGAAGGCCTGGCGCATGACATGGCGCGCGTGGCCGCCGGCCAGCCCATGCCCGCGCTGGGCGAGGGCCGGGTGTGCGACTTCTGCGCTGCGCGCGGCCTGTGCCGCAAGGACTTCTGGAGCGCCGCATGACCGAAGCCGCCTACCGCATCAACGGCACCCAGGTGGCGCGCGAGGCCTTCTACGCGCTGGCCTGCGACCCCGCGCGCAGCATCGCGGTGGAGGCCTGCGCCGGCGCCGGCAAGACCTGGATGCTGGTCTCGCGCATCCTGCGCGCACTGCTCGACGGCTGCGCGCCGCAGGACATCCTGGCGATCACCTTCACCAAGAAAGCCGCCGGTGAAATGCGCGACCGTCTCAACGCCGAGCTGCGCCGCTGGAGCCGCCTGCCCGACGGCGAACTGGCGGGCGAACTGCGCGCGCGTGGGTTGTCAGACCCCGAAGCGTTGCGCCGCCTGCCCGAGGCCCGAGGCCTGCATGCGCGGATGACGGCGCTGGGCCGACCGGTGCAGGTGCGCACCTTTCACAGCTGGTTCGCCGCGTTGCTGCGTGGCGCGCCGCTGGCGGTGCTGCAGGAGCTGCAGCTGCCGGCCCAGTACGAACTGCTGGAAGACGACGCGCCCGCCGTGGCCCTGGTCTGGCCGCGCTTTTACGCCGCGCTGGCCGCCAGCGCTGAGGACAAACAGGACTTCCTCGACGCAGTGGCCGAACACGGCCGCCACCAGACGCTCAAGGCGCTGGAAAAGGCGTTGCAGAAGCGCGTGGAGTTCAAGCTGGCGGACGCCGCCGGCGTGGTCGAGGCGTCGGTGCAGCCGTTTGCTGCCCTGTACCCGGGCTGGGCCGGCCTGGCCGTGCCCGAACTGGCCCTGCTGCAGCCCGGCGCCCGCGAGCGCTGGCTGGCGCGTGCGAAGCTGCTCGGCGGCGAGACCAACAAGACGCCCAAGACGGCGGCCAGTGCGGTGGTCGATGCGTTTGAACTCGCCGACGAACCGGCGCTGATGGCCCGCCGCCTTGCGCTGCTGCGCAAGGGTTTCTTCGTCGCCAGCGAAGACCGGCTCAACACCAACCTCACCAAGTTCGTCGCCGCCCAGGAGGCCGAGCCCGAACTGCAGGATCTGTGCAATGCGCGGCGCCAGCACGCCGCGTGGTTGCACCACCAGCGCCTGGCGCGCCTGACCCGCGTGTTGCTGGTCGCGTACGCCGATCTCAAGCGCGAGCGTGGCTGGGTTGACATGAACGATGTCGAAGGCGCCGCGCAGCGCCTGCTGGCCGACGCTGAGCTCTCGGGCTGGCTGCAGCAGCGGCTCGACGCCCGCGTGCGCCACGTGCTGATCGACGAATTCCAGGACACCAACCCGCTGCAGTGGCAGGCGCTCTACGGCTGGCTCTCGGCCTACGCCGGCGCCGGGTCGGGCGAGGCGCCCTGCGTGTTCCTGGTCGGCGATCCCAAGCAGTCGATCTACCGCTTCCGCCGCGCCGAACCGCAGGTGTTCAAGGCGGCGCAGGCTTTCGTGGTGCAGGGCCTCGCGGGTGCACTGCTCAGTTGCGACCACACGCGCCGCTGTGCGCAGGGCGTGGTGCAGGCGCTCAACAGCGCCATGCTGTCGGCCGTGCAAGCCGGTGAATACGGCAGCGACTACCGCGCCCACACCACCGAAAGCCACGAGGCGGGCGCCGTGATGGCGCTGCCCCAGCTGCCACGCAGTCTGCGCGAGCGCGACGCCGCAGGGGGCGACGAGCCGGTCTGGCGCGACAGCCTCACCACGCCGCGTGTCTTGCCCGAAGACACCATGTCCGCGCTGGAAGCGCGCCAGGCGGCCGACTGGGTGGTGGCACAAATCGCATCGGGGCATCTGAAACCCGAGCAGGTCATGGTGCTCTCGCGCCGGCGCGAACGGCTGGCCTGGATGTTCGAAGCGCTGCGCGAGCGCGGCATCGCCAGCGAACAGCCCGAGAAGCTCGACCTGTGCGAAGCGCCCGCGGTGCAGGACGTGGTGGCGCTGCTGGACGCGTTGGTTTCACCGCGCCACGACCTGAGTCTGGCACGCGCCCTCAAGTCGCCGCTGTTTGGCTGGAGCGACGATGCGCTGGCCCAGCTGGCGCGCCTGCGCCTGCGCCTGCGCTGGACGCTGCGGGCCGACACCTCCACCGATGCCGCGACCGCGCCGGTGCGCCCCTCGTGGTGGGATCTGCTGCAGCGCTTCGCCGGTCTGCCGCCCGCCGAGCAGGTTGACCTGCTGCAGTTGCCGGGCCAGCCGCCCGCACCGGAACAGGCCTACCTTCTGCGCGAAACCGCCGAGCGCCTGGCGCTGTACCAGGGCTGGGTGCGATGCCTGCCGCCGCACGACGCGCTCTCGGCGCTGTACGACCACGGCGACGTGCTGGCGCGTTTCGCGCAGGCCGCGCCCGCCAGCCAGCGCAGCGGCGTGCTGGCCCAGCTGCGCGATCTGCTGGCGCAGTCGCTGGCGCAGGACGGCGGGCGTTTTCTCACGCCTTACCGCCTGGTGCGCGCGCTCAAGGCGGGTGGCATCAAGGCCACGCCGGTCCAGACACCGGGCGCCGTGCGCCTGCTCACCATCCACGGTGCCAAGGGGCTGGAGGCCCACACCGTGCTCATGCTCGACACCGACGCTCCGCCCAGCCGCCCCGAGAGCATGGGCGTGCTGGTTGACTGGCCCGGTGAAGACGCCGCGCCGCGCCGCTTCGTGTTCCTGGCCAGCGAAAAATCGCCGCCCGCCTGTGCGGTGGCGGTGCTGCAGGTGGAGCAGCAGGCGCGCGCGCTCGAAGAGCTCAATGCGCTCTACGTGGCGCTGACGCGGGCCGAAGAGCGCCTGGTGTTGTCCAGCTTCGAGCCGCACCAGCGCGGCAGCAGCGCCAGCTGGTACCAGCGCCTGCAACCCCTGGCCACACCCATCGACGCCCCCGAGCCGGCCAGCGCCGTGGCCGCGCCCGCCGCTGCGGCCGACTTCGCGCTGGCCCAGTTGCCGGTCTGCACCGCATCGCCCAGCAGTGCGGTGCCGAGCGCCCCGACAGAGCACACCGGGGTCGGCGCGGACGACGAGCACACCCGCATCGGCCTCGCGCTGCACCGCCTGCTGCAGTGGTTCCCCACGCCGGCCGAGGGTTTCGACTGGACCACGACCCACACGCAGGCCGCTGCGCGCGAGTTCGGCCTGAGCCCGGCCCAAGCCGCCGAAGCGCTGGCCATGGCGCGCCGCATCGTGAACGGCGCTGCCGCCTGGGCCTGGGACGCCATGCAGCTCGACCACTGGGGCAACGAGGTCGAGCTGTTCCACCAGGGCGAGCTGCTGCGGCTGGACCGACTGGTGCGCCGGCGCGGCGAGAGCGGTTCGGCCAGCACCTGGTGGGTGCTCGACTTCAAGAGCCACGAACACCCCGAGCGCCAGCCCGAATACCTGGCGCAGATGCAGCGCTACCGCCAGGCCATGGCGCTGGCCCGACCGGGCGAGCCGGTGCGGCTGGCCTTCATCAATCCCCTGGGCCAGCTCATCCCGCTTTCACCCGAACAACTGGCTTCATGACCGATTCCGAACCCTTGAAGAACCCCGAGTCTGCGCTGACGGTGGACGTCGCCGTCATCGGCGGCGGCCCGGCCGGGCTGATGGCCGCCGAGGTGCTGTCGCGTGCCGGTGTGGCGGTGCACCTGTTCGACGCCATGCCCTCGGTGGGCCGCAAGTTCTTGCTGGCCGGCAAGGGCGGCATGAACCTGACCCACGCCGAGCCGCTGGCCGCTTTCATCGGCCGCTACGCCGAACGCGCCGACGCGCTGCGCCCGCTGCTTGAAACCTTCGGGCCGAACGAAGTGCGCGAATGGGCGGCTGGCTTGGGCATCGACACCTTCGTCGGCAGCTCCAGCCGGGTCTTTCCGAGCGACATGAAGGCCGCGCCGCTGCTGCGCGCCTGGCTACAGCGCTTGCGGCATCCAGCGGAGGGGAGGGCACCGGTGCGTTTCCACATGCGCCACCGCTGGACCGGTTGGGTCGATGGCAGCGGCACGCTGGTGTTTCAATCCCCCGAAGGCGAGAAGCGGGTACAGGCCCGCGCCACGGTGCTGGCGCTCGGCGGGGCCAGCTGGGCGCGGCTGGGCTCCGACGGCGCCTGGTGGCCCGTGCTTCGGACCGCAGGCGTGGACCTGGCCCCCTTGCAGCCCAGCAACTGCGGTTTCGACGTGGCCGGCTCGGCGGTGCACGGCGTGAGCGCTGGCTGGAGCCGCTACTTCAGCGAACGCTTCGCCGGGCAGCCCTTCAAGTCCGTGTCGCTGCACTTCACCGACAGCCAGGGCCACCGCTTCGATCGCCGGGGCGAATTCGTGGCCACCGCCACCGGCGTCGAAGGCAGCCTGATCTACGCCGTGTCCAGCCTGTTGCGCGATCAGATCGCTGCCCAGGGATCGGCCACCTTCACGCTGAACCTGCTGCCCGACCACAGCGCGGCGCAGGTGCTGGCCCACGTGAGCCACCCGCGCGGTTCGCGCAGCCTCTCCAGCCACCTGAAAAGCCGGCTGGGCCTGGACGGCATCAAGCTCGCCCTGCTCAACGAGCTGCTGCCCCGGGACACCCTCAACCAGCCCGCGCTGCTGGCCGCCGCGATCCAGGCCTTGCCGGTCACGGTCGTGGCGGCACGTCCGCTGGACGAAGCCATCAGCACGGCGGGCGGCGTGCGCTTTGAGACGATGGATGCCGCCCTCATGCTGCGCGAGAAGCCCGGTGTGTTTTGTGCCGGCGAGATGATCGACTGGGAAGCGCCCACCGGGGGCTACCTGCTCACGGCCTGCCTGTCCAGCGGACGGCTGGCGGGTCAGGGCGTGGCTCGCTACCTGGCGCAGTCGCCAGCGCCGCTGCCCTGACGCGCTGGCGTCAGGCTGCCAGCGTGTGCAGTGGGATGTCTTTCGCGACAGCCAGCTTGTCAAGCTGCTGGCGCGTCTTGCCCGCGAGGAAGCGGGCCATGGCGGCGTGGGTGTCCGGCTTGAACATCGTGCCCATGCCCTCAAAGGGCATGCCAGCGGCGGCGCAGAGTGCGGCCGCAAAGTGCGGCTCCAGCGCGGCCACGGCCACGCGACCGTTCTTGCAGGGATAGACACGGTAGCCGGCGTGCGCGCCGCCGACGGCCCCCTGCGCTTGCGTCAGACCCCAGCTGCGGGGCAGGGCGAGCCAGGATGCGGCATCCGACAACGCTACGGCCTGAAACGATCCCTTGCCGCTGGTTTTCTGCGCCAGCATCGACTGGAGTACCGCTTCGCTGGCCATCAGGGCGCCACCCATGTCCGCGAACAGCGTGGCCGGCAGGTCCAGGCCTGTGATCAGTCCCGCGTCGGCGAGGTAGGTGAGATCGTGGCCCGGCTCTTCGGCGCGCGCGCCCGGCGCACCCACGATGGTCACCACAGAAAGTTGCGGATGGGCCTTGTGCAGCGCCTTCCAGCCCAGGCCCAGCTTGGCCAGCGCCGAAGGTCGGAACGAGGTGAGCAGCACGTCGCTGCGCGCCAGTTCCTGGTGCAGGCGGGCCCGGCCCTTGTCCGATTTCAAGTCGATGCCCAGCACCTTGATGCCATCGTGAAGCGTGGCGTAAGCGGTCGGGTTGTACTGACCCATCGGGTCACCGCTGGTGCCGGTGGGCGCACCCTTGGGGCCGGGTGGCTCGGCCTTGAGACAGGTGGCGCCCATGGCCTTGAGGCGCATGAGCGCGGCCGGGCCGGGCAGGTTAAGCGCCAGGCTGAGGATTCGGACACCGCGCAGCGGCTTGAGGGGTTTGATCGAGGTGGGGGCGGGTTTGGACATGGCGCTACGGATTGACGTTCACGTCAATGTACCGCCAAGTCACTTCGAGATCTGCGCGCAGGTGACACCCGCAGTCTCGCCGCACTCACTCGCCGAAATTCAGCGGCAGACCGACGTAGTTTTCGGCAATGGTTTTCAGGCCCGACTCGGAGTGCATCAGGTAATCCAGCTCGGCCTGCTGCAGCTTGCCCGTGATGGCGCCGTCATCGGGGAAGTTGTGCATGATGGACGTGAACCACCAGCTGAAGCGTTCGGCGCGCCAGATGCGCTTGAGGCAGCGCTCGGAGTAGCTGTCGATGCCGGCCTCGGTCTTGTCCTGGTAGAACTCGACGATGGCGTTGGAAAGGTACTTCACGTCGGTCGCGGCGAGGTTCAGGCCCTTGGCGCCGGTGGGTGGCACGATGTGGCCCGCGTCACCGGCCAGGAACATGCGGCCAAATCGCAATGGCTCGGTGACGAAGCTGCGCAGCGGCGCAATGCTTTTCTCCAGGCTGGGACCGGTGATCAGTTTTTCAGCCGCTTCCGGGTCCAGGCGCAGTTTCAGCTCGTTCCAGAAAGCGTCGTCGCTCCACTGTTCGATCTTGTCGGTCAGCGGCACCTGCAGGTAGTAGCGGCTGCGCGTGGCGCTGCGCTGCGAACACAGGGCAAAACCGCGTGGGTGGTTCACGTAGATCAGTTCGTGGTGCACCGGCGGTGTGTCCGACAGCAGGCCGAGCCAGCCGAACGGGTACACCTTTTCGAATTCCTTGATGGCCGAGCGCGGCGCACTGGCGCGGCACACGCCGTGAAAGCCATCGCAACCGGCGATGAAGTCGCAATCGATGGTGTGTGTCTGGCCGTCTTTCTCGTAAGTCACACGCGGCTGGGTGGTGTCGAAATCGTGCACCTGCACGTTGGCGGCCTCGTAGACCGTGGGCAGGCCCGCGGCCTTGCGCGCATCCATCAGATCGTGGGTGACTTCGGTCTGGCCATAGACCATGACCTTCTTGCCGCCGGTGAGCTTCTCCAGGTCGATGCGGTGGCGCGTTCCGTTGAACAGCATGTCGAAGCCGGTGTGCACCAGGCCTTCGGCATGCATGCGCTGGCCCACGCCCGCTTCGTCCAGCAAATCGGTCGCCACTTGTTCAAGGACACCGGCACGGATGCGCCCGAGCACGTACTCGGGCGTCTGGCGTTCCACGATGATGGCGTCGATGCCGGCCTTGTGCAGCAATTGGCCGAGCAGCAGGCCGGAGGGGCCGGCGCCGATGATGGCGACTTGGGTTCGCATGGTGTTGTCTCCTGAAAATTGGGATCAGCAGACAGCGTAATTTTTGCTGCTTGCGGTGGCAAGGGTAGGGCACCAGCAATGAGCGATCATCAGATCGGTTGTGCGATCACCGCGCAATACACCTGAAAACTCCGATAATCCCGGCATGACCAGCGACACCCGACACATCGCCAAAGCCGACTTCATCGAGGGCATGGCCAAGGGCATGGCCGTGCTGGAGAGTTTCGACACCGAACGCCAGCGCCTCAACGCCACCCAGGCCGCCGAGCGCGCGGGCCTGACCCGGGCCGCGGCGCGGCGCCACCTGCTGACACTGGCCTATCTGGGGTACCTCGACACCGACGGCAGCCACTACTGGCTTTCGGCCAAAGTGTTGCGGTTTTCGGGCAGCTACCTGTCGTCGGCGCGCCTGCCGCGCCTGTTGCAGCCGACGCTGAACCGGCTGGCCGCGCAGACGCGCGAGTCGTTCTCGGCCGTGGTGCTCGACGTGGACGAGGTGGTGATCGTGGCGCGCAGCGCCTCGGTAGGGGGCCAGCGGCTGATGGCCTATGGCCTGCACCTGGGTGCACGCCTGCCGGTGCACGCCACGTCCACCGGCCGGGTGCTGCTGGCCGCGTTGCCGCGTGCAGAATTCAGCGCCTGGCTCAAGGGCCGCGAACTGGCGCGGCTGACGCCCAAGACAACCATCGACCACAAGGCTTTTCGAGCCATCGTGGCCCGGGTGCGGGCCGACGACTTCGCGGTCGCCAGCGAGGAACATGAGTTGGGCGTGCATGCGCTGGCGGTGCCGCTGCGCAACATGAAAGGCCAGACCGTGGCGGCGCTCAACGTGGTGGCCTCGCCCGACCGGCTCGCACCCGATGTGATGCACAAAGACCTGCTGCCGCTGCTGCTGGACGCGGCGCGGGAACTCAGACCGCTGCTTTAAAAGCAGCGCCATCCCCGGCGCAGGCGTCTTTACGCCAGAACGCTTTGGTCCCGGCTTTGCCGGGCCGCACCGCGTTGCCCCCTTGAGGGGGTCGCGCGAAGCGCGGCAGGGGTGGACCTACACCCCGAGGTATTGCTCCAGCAACTCAGGCTTTGAAAGCAGTTCGTCCGAGCTGCCCTCGAACACCACCTCGCCCTTGATCAGAATGACGTTGCGGTCGGTGATCTGGGTCACGTGTTTCCAGTTCTTGTCCACGATCACGCTGCTGATGCCGCTTTCGCGGATCAGCCCGCAGATGCGCCAGATTTCGCGCGCGATCAGCGGCGCCAGGCCTTCGGTGGCTTCGTCGAGGATCAGCACGTCCGGGTTGGTCATCAGCGCGCGGCCGATGGTCAGCATCTGCTGCTCGCCGCCGCTGAGCTGCTGGCCGCCGTGGTTCAGGCGCTCGGCCAGGCGGGGAAAGGTCTCCAGCACGCGGTCGTAGGTCCAGTCGCGCTGGCCCTTCGTGCCGGCGCGGGCCGACATGACCAGGTTTTCCTTCACGCTCAGGTTGCCGAAGATGCCGCGGCCTTCGGGCACGTAGGCCAGCCCCAAGCGCGCGATCTCGAACGTCGAGGCACCCGTCATGGGCCGGCCCTTGATCAGCACGCCGCCGCCGCTGGGCTTGACGATGCCCATGAGCGACTTGAGCAGGGTGGTCTTGCCCATGCCATTGCGGCCCATCAGGCCGATGGTCTGGCCCTGGCCGACGGTGAAGTCCACGCCGCGCAGGATGTGGCTGGCGCCGTAGTGGGTGTGCAGGCCGGTGGCCTGGATCAGCGGTTCGCTCATGTTCAGTGTTCCTCGCCCAGATAGGCGGCCTGCACCAGCGGATCGCTGCGCACCTGGGCCGGCGTGCCGCTGGCGATCACCTGGCCGTTGACCATCACGGTGAGCTGGTCGGCCAGCGAAAACACGGCGTCCATGTCGTGCTCGACCAGCATCATGGCGTGGTCTTTCTTCAGCTTCTGCAGCAGGGCGATCATGCTTTCGGCCTCGGCCTGCCCCATGCCGGCGAGCGGTTCGTCCAGCAGCAGCACGGTGGGTTCGGTCGCCAGCGTCATGGCGATTTCGAGCTGGCGCTGTTCACCGTGGCTGATGGTGGCGGCCACGGTCTGGCTGCGTTGCGTCAGGCCCGCGAGCTCGATGGCGCGTTCGCAGCGCTGGTTCACCTGGGTCATGCCGGAGGCGGCGCTGAGCCAGCGCAGCGGGTTCCAGGGCGCATGGCGTTCGCGCGACTGGGCGGCCAGGCGCACGTTGTCCCACACGGTGAACGGCAGGAAGATGTTGGTCTTCTGGTAGCTGCGGCCCAGTCCCAGGCGGGAGATGCTCTCCGGGCTGTGGCCGGCGGTTTCCGCGCCGTTGAGCGTGATGCGGCCCGAGGTCGGTGGCAGGTCGCCCGAGAGCAGGTTGGTCAGGGTGGACTTGCCCGCGCCGTTGGGGCCGATCACGGCGTGGATGCGGTCGCGGAACAGGTCCACGGAAACATCGTTCACCGCGGCAAGACCGCCGAACCGCTTGACGAGCTTCTGGGCTGACAGCAGAAGTTCGCTCATGCCGCGTCCTTCTTTTTCATGAAACGCTCACCCAGACCCAGCAGGCCGCGCGGGGCGAACACCACGACCAGCACGATGAAGCTGCCCATGAGCAGCTGCCAGTGTTTGGTCAGGTCCTTGAAGAAGTGCATCACGTATTCGAAGGCGAAGGCGCCGACGATGGCACCGGCGAAGTTGCCCATGCCGCCGAGGATGACCATCATGATGGCGTGTGCGCTCATGTGAAAGCCCATCAGTTCGGGGTTCACGAAGCCGGTCTGAGCGGCCCACAGGTAGCCCGCCACGCCAGCCAGCGTGCCGGCCAGGCCGAAGGCGGCGAGCTTGTAGCCGAAGGTGCCGTAGCCCACAGCGCGCATGCGGTGCTCGTTGACGCGGATGCCCGCCAGCACGCGGCCAAAGGGCGAAAACAGCAGGCGGCGCAGGAAGGCGTAGATGCCCACCAGTATGACCAGCGTGAAGTAGAAGAATGTGGTCTTGTTTTCCAGGTCGATGCCGGTCCAGCCGAAGAGGCTGGCGTCGGGCCGGAAGTTCACGTACAGGCCGTCCGAGCCACCCAGTTCCTTGTTGTCAAAGAACAGGAAGAACACCATCTGCGCGAACGCCATGGTGACCATGATGAAGTAGATGCCGTGCGTGCGCACCACGAAAAAGCCGATCACCAGGGCAGCCAGGCCAGCCCCCAGTGCCGCCACGGGCAGCGACCACCACAGGCTCACGGGCACGTCGGCCGGTGTCAGGAAGGCGAGGGCGTAACCCGCCAGGCCGAAGTAGGCCGCGTGGCCGAGCGAGACCAGACCGGTCACGCCCTGCAGCAGGTCCAGGCTCATGGCGAAGATGGCCAGGATCATCATCTGCGAGAGCATCTGCAGGTAGAAGTCCGAGCTGTCGGACGGGATCAGCGGGAACGCGGCCAGGGCGATCGCGCCCAGCGCCAGCAGCGCCTGCACGCCCTTGGGCAAGGTTTCCAGAGTGGCTTTGGGGGAACTCATGCGAAGGTGACCGTGTTCATTGTTTGAACAAGCCTTCCGGCTTGTAGAGCAGCACGCCGGCCATCAGCATGTAGACCGCCATGCCGGCGATCTGCGGCACGAGCACCTTGCCGAAGGTGTCCACCAGGCCCACCAGCAAAGCCGACACCAGCGCGCCGCGCACCGAGCCGATGCCGCCGATGACGACCACCACGAAACACATGATCAGCACCGAGCTGCCCATGCCGGGGTAGACGCTGGAGATCGGCGAGGCGATCATGCCGGCGATGGCCGCCAGGGCCACGCCGAGCGCGAACACCACGCCGTGGATCAGGCGGATGTTGATGCCCAGCGATTCGGTCATTTCGCGGTTGAAGGCGCCGGCGCGGATCTTCATGCCGAGGCGGGTTTTCGAGATCAGGAAATACAGGCCCAGCGCCAGCACCACACACACCACCGAGATCACCAGCCGGTAGACCGGGTAAGACAGGTTCTCGGTCAGCGGAATGGACCAGTTCACGAGTTCGGGCACGGGCACCGAGTGCACGTCGTCGCCCCAGAGGATGGAGCGCACCTCTTCAAAGATGTAGATCAGCCCGAAGGTGAGCAGCACCTGGTCGAGGTGGTCGCGGTGGTAGAAGTGGCGGAACAGCAGCCACTCCAGCGCCCAGCCCAGCGCCACGGCGATCAGCGTGCCAACCACGATGGCCAGCACCAGGCTGTCGAACTGCGATGCCAGGAACCAGGCCAGGTAGGCGCCCAGCATGTAGAAGCTGCCGTGCGCCAGGTTGACCACGCCCATGATGCCGAAGATCAGCGTCAGGCCAGCGGCCAGCATGAACAGCAACAGGCCGTATTGCAGGCTGTTGAGCAACTGGATCAGGAAGTTGGCGAAGTCCATCGGATCGGTGATTGGGCGCAGACAGGGCCTGCACCTCGAAAGGCGCAGACCACGGGCAAGGTTTCAGAACCGGGCTCAGCCCATGCGGCAGCCGGTGGCCGGATCGGCCACGGCTTTCTGCGCGATGCCGATGACCTTGTTTTCCTTGTTTTCCACCTTGCGCAGGTACATGTCCTGGATGGGGTTGTGGGCCTTGCTCATGGTCCACTGGCCACGCGGGCTGTCGATGGTCGCGCCCTCCATGGCGGCGTACAGCGCCTTCTTGTTCGACAGGTCGCCCTTGACCGCGTTGGCGCCCTTGATCAGCAGCAGGCCGGTGTCGTAACCCTGCACGGCGTACACGTCGGGCTGGGCCTTGAAGGTCTTGGCATAGTCGAGGCGGAATTTTTTGTTGCGCGGTGTGTCCAGCGCATCGCTGTAGTGCATGGTGGTCAGCACCCCGTCGGCGGCCGGGCCGGCGGCTTCGAGCACACCCTCGGTCAGGAAGCCCGAACCGTAGAGCTGGATGTTCTTGGAGAGGCCGGCCGCATGGAAGTCGCGCAGGAACTTGGCGGCGCCGCCACCGGCGAAGAAGCAGGCCACGGCGTCGGGCTTGAGCGAGGCGATCTCGGTCAGCAGGGCCTGGAACTCCACGTTCGGGAAGGGCAGGCCGAGTTTCTTGACGATGGTGCCGCCCGCGGCGGTGTAGCTCTGTTCGAAGCCTTCGAAGGCTTCTTCGCCAGCGGCGTAGTTCCAGGTGATCCAGACGGCCTTCTTGTGGCCGCGGTCCACCATGGCCTTGCCCAACGCCAGCGTGGGTTGCGAGTTGGTGAACGAGGTGCGGAACACATTGGGTGAGCACTGGGCGCGGGTAGCCACGTGCACACCGGCGTTGGGGATCAGGCTGAGCACACCGCTGTCGCGCGCCACCTTGTGGATGCCCATCTGAACGCCAGAGTGCACCGTGCCCACCAGCACGTCGACCTTGTCGCGCTGCACCAGGCGGTTGGCGTTTTCGATGCCCTTGGCCGGGTTGGACTCATCGTCCACCTTGAAGAACTCCACCTCGCGACCACCGAGCTTGCCGCCTTGTTCGTTCAGCGCCATGCGAAAGCCGTTCTCGATGGCCACGCCGAGCTGGGCAAACGTGCCGGTGTAGGGGAGCATGAAGCCGACACGCACCTTGTCGGACTGGGCATGCACGATCTGCGGCAGCAGCAAGCCACTGGACGCAGCACCGATCACGGCGGCGCTGCGGGTAAGGATTTCTCGGCGGGTGGTCATGGTCTTTCTCCTGTTGGTGGTGTGTATGGACCGGCTCAATGTATGCGGCTGGTGCGGACGTGTGGATAGTGAATTACCCGTACTTGATGTCTAAACTATTTAGCCCTGAAGCCTGGGGCGGTTGCATTCCAACGGTTGCAGCTGGGTTGAAACCCCCGACTGGAAGGAAAGCACGACAAAAAACAGGAATTAAAGTGCCGGAAAACCGCCCCCAATCGCCGCGCGCTCACAGGCAATATACTGCATATCACCCATCCGCCAGCTAGCAGAAACCCTTGGTTTAGCCGCGAACGAGCGGATACCAAGGCACGCTCGCGCTGGGCGCAGCCAGCCAACGGAAGCGCTCAAAGCGGGATGGCCGAGCCCGGTCGCGTCCGGTAAAACTTCAGCGGGCTGCTCTGCCCGGCCTTCAGCACCGATGGCCGCACCTTGCCCACCACGTGCATCTCGCAGGGTTTGCAGTCGAAGCGCAGCGTGAGCTTTTCATGGCCGTTGATGAGCTGCATGGGCTCGGCCTTCACCGTGCCCTGTACACCGGTCACACCCTTCGCCTGCTTGGGGCAGAGGCTGAGCGAGAAGCGCACACAGTGCTTGGTGATCATCAGGCTCACTTCGCCTTCTTCTTCGTGGCTCTCGTAGGCCGCGGCGATCACCTTCACACCGTGTTTCGCATAGAAGTCGCGCGCCTTGTGGTTGAACACGTTGGCGAGGTAGGTGAGCGTGTCTTCCGGGTAGGCCACGGGCGGCTCCACCGGCTTCGCGCGGGGCAGGCGGGTCCAAGCGGCGGCGCGCGCGGCTTCCAGCGCGTCGATGGCTTCGCGGCGCAGCGGGTTGAGCAGTGAAGCGGGCACAAAGCGCGGGCCTTGCAGGTTCAGCGCCACGTCCAGCGGCTGGAAGATGGTTTCACCGAGCCGGGCGAGCGCTTCGCGCAGCTTGGCGCCGGCCTGGGCCGGGTCATTGGCGGCTTCCAGCCCGCAGGGCAGGGTGGTGGTGGCGCTGTGGCCGTCTTCGTCCGTGGCGGTGAGGCTCAGGCCTTCGGGTGTTTCGTCCAGCTTCAGCCAGGCGCCGATTCGCCGCTCGGCCGACTTTTTCTCCAACCCGCGCACCCAGTCCATGTCGCGGTTGCGGTTGACCTGCACGCCTTTTCGCAAGTCCTTGAAGCTGTCCAGGGCGTCTTTGGGGAACACGCGCCAGAGGCCCGGGTTGCCAGCCGACTCCGCCCGGTTGATCTGCAGGCCGGTCAGTTCTTTCTGCAAATCGAGGTAACACAGGCCGTCGCCGTTGTGGATCACCGTGGCCGGATCGTCG
This sequence comes from Hydrogenophaga aromaticivorans, assembly GCF_013387465.1. Taxonomy (GTDB): domain Bacteria; phylum Pseudomonadota; class Gammaproteobacteria; order Burkholderiales; family Burkholderiaceae_C; genus Hydrogenophaga; species Hydrogenophaga aromaticivorans. The sequence continues at coordinate 197,441 of NZ_VYGV01000006.1, forward strand.
GTTTCGAGTTCCACGAAGTTGGGGCCAACCTTCGTCACGTAGCCGATCGGGCGGCCCGGGTTCTTGGGCGTGTCGAAGGCGCCGATGTCTTCCTGCCGGCCCTGCACGAAGTAGTCGGTGAACTCGCGGTTGAAGTTCTGGTCCGGGTCGGGCTGGAAGCTGAAGGTGCATTCGCCGCTGGACGCACGCGCCAGCTCGGGGCGTTCTTCCAGGATCTCGTCGAACAGCACGCGGTAGTGCGCGGTGATGTTCTTCACATAGGCCATGTCCTTGTAGCGGCCTTCGATCTTGAAACTGCGCGCGCCGGCGTCGATCAGGGCGCGCAGGTTGTTGCTCTGGTTGTTGTCTTTCATCGAGAGCACGTGTTTGTCGTGCGCAACGATGCGGCCCTGGCTGTCCTTCACTTCATATGGCAAGCGGCAGGCCTGCGAGCAGTCGCCGCGGTTGGCGCTGCGCCCGGTGTGGGCGTGGCTGATGAAGCACTGGCCGCTGTAGGCCACGCAGAGGGCGCCGTGGATGAAAAACTCCAGCGTGCAGCGCTCCGGGTCGGTGGCGGCGCGGATGTCGGCGATCTGCTGCAGCGTGAGTTCGCGCGCCAGCACGATCTGGGAGAGGCCCACGTCCTGCAGAAAACGCGCTTTCTCGGGTGTGCGGATGTCGGTCTGCGTGCTCGCGTGCAGCTGGATCGGCGGCAGGTCGATTTCCAGCAGGCCCATGTCCTGGATGATCAGCGCGTCCACACCCGCGTCGTACAACTGCCAGGCCAGCTTGCGCGCCGGCTCCAGTTCGTCGTCGCGCAGGATGGTGTTCATCGTCGTGAAGATGCGGCTGCCGAAGCGGTGCGCGTGTTTCGCCAGCCGGGCGATCTCTTTCACCGAGTTGTCGGCGCTGGTGCGCGCGCCAAACGACGGCCCGCCGATGTAGACCGCGTCGGCCCCGTGGTTCACCGCCTCGATGCCGATGTCGGCGTCGCGGGCGGGGGAGAGAAGTTCGAGTTGGTGAGGCAGCATGGTGAATCGACAAAAGGGCAGTGCAGAATCGGGCGGAAAACACCCGCTGAAAACAGCCCGATATTGTCCCGGAGAACCCGCATGTCTGCACCCCTTGATCTTTCCAGCACGGCCATGGTGCTGGTGCACGGCTCCTGGCACGGCGCCTGGTGCTGGAAGCGCGTCCTGCCGCTGCTGCGTGGCGTGGGCGTTGAAACCCACGCCGTCACGCTCACCGGCGTGGGCGAGCGGGCGCACCTGCTGAGCCCGTCGGTGGGCATTGACACCCACATCCAGGACGTGATCGGCCTGATCGAGGCCGAGGAACTGCAGCGCGTGGTGCTGGTGGGCCACAGCTACGCGGGCAACCTGATCACCTGTGTGGCCGACCGCTTGCAGCGCTCGCGCCCGGGTCTGCTGCGCCACCTAGTCTACCTGGACGCGGGTATTCCGACGCCGGGCAGCAGCTGGAGCACACCCCATTCCTCCGAAACCGTGGCCAGGCGCGTGGCCGAGGGCCAGGCCAGCGGTGGCCTGAGCTTTCCGCCGCCGGATGCCAGCGTGTTCGGCCTGACCGGCGCCGACCGCGACTGGGTCAATCGCCGCCAGACGCCGCAGCCCTTCCGCCTCTACCAGGAGCCGCTGAGCTTCGACCCGGCGCTGGTCTGGGCCATTCCGCACAGCTTCATCGATTGCACGAATCCGCCGCTGCCGACGATTGATGCCGCCAGAAAGCGCGTGCGCAGCGAACCGGGCTGGACCGTGCACGAACTGGCCACGGGGCACGACCCGATGGTGAGCGCGCCGCGCGAACTGGCGCAGTTGCTGCTGGCGATCCACCATCGGTCGAGCCAAGGCTGATGCCGCCGGTGACCCCGCTTTCCACGCAGCGGCTGAACCGCATCGACCTGCTGCGCGCAGCGGCCATGTTGTGGATGACGGCCTACCACTTCTGTTTCGACCTGGATCACTTCGGCCTGATCCATGAGAACTTCGCCCGCGACCCGTTCTGGACCTGGCAGCGCAGCGCCATCGTGAGCGGCTTCCTGTTCACCGCCGGACTGTCTCAGGCCGTGGCGCTGTCGCAGGGCCTGGACTGGCCACGCTTCTGGAGGCGCTGGTCGCAGGTGGCTGTCGCGGCGCTGCTGGTCACGGCGGGTTCGGCGCTGATGTTCCCCAGGAGCTTCATCTACTTCGGTGTGCTACACGGCATCGCGGTAATGCTGATCGTGGTGCGGTTCACGGCGGGCTGGGGCAGCTGGCTCTGGCCGGCCGGCGCACTGGTCATCGCGGCCAAGTTCATCGCATCGACGGCGATCGCGGCGATGCCAGTGCTGGAATTTCTCAACGCCCCGGGCTGGAACGCCCTGGGTTTCATCAGCCGCCTGCCCGTGACCGAGGACTATGTGCCGCTGCTGCCCTGGCTGGGGGTGATGTGGTGGGGCTTGGCGGCGGGGCAGTGGGCGCTGCGGCACCGGCCGCACTGGCTGGGCTCGGTGGATGCGCCGGCCAGCGGCGCGAAGAGACGGCTCGTGATGCTCGGGCGCTGGAGCCTCAGTTACTACCTGCTGCACCAGCCGGTGCTGATGGGCTTGCTGGCGGCGGTGGTCTGGTTGCGGGGCTGATCAGCCGGCGCAGAAAGGCCGCAGAAACTGCCCGGCCACAAACAGGTCTTTCTCGATGGCACGGCGCACGCCCGCGCTGTCCTTCAGACGCAGCGCCATCACCGCGTCGCCGTGCGCCTCGTTGATCACGCGCAGCGAGGCCGGCACCTCGAACAGTTTGTTGGACAGTGGCCCGACCTTGAGCCAGACGGTTTCGATCAGCGAGAGCAGGGTGGGCGAGGCGGCCGCCTGGTACAGGCGCAGGTGGAACAGCTCGTTGGCGTCCAGGTAGCCCTTGGCGTCGTTGACCTTGAGCGCGTCGCGCATCTGCTGCTCCAGTGCCAGCAGCTCGGCCACGCCGGCGGCGCCGAGCCGGTGGGCGCCGCGCTCGGCGGCCTCGCCTTCGAGCAGCAGCCGTGTCTGCAGCACGTCGTCGAACTCGGCCAGCGACAGTTTGGGCACGATCATGCCGCTGTGCGGCACATTGACCAGCGCGCCTTCGGCGGCCAGCCGCTGCAGGGCTGCGCGAACGGGCATGACGCCCACGCCGAGCTTCTCGGCGATGGCGTGGATTTTCAGCCGTTCACCCGGCAGAAACTGGCCCACAGTCACCCATTGCCGCAGGCGCGCGTAGGTGCTGTCCTGCTGGGTCGGGGTGGGTGTCTTCATGCCGTCAGGGTGATCTGCGAAAGCACCTCGTCGAGCGCACGCAGCAGCTGGCCCACGTCGTCATCGGTCGTTTGCGGGCAGACCAGCATCATGTTGTGGAAGGGCGTGATCATGACGCCGCGGTTGAGCAGAGCCAGGTGGATCAGGTGCTCCAGCTCGGGGTCCAGCACGGCCTCGGCTTCGCTGCCGTTCCGGGGCGGTGCCGAGCAGAACTGGAATTCGGTGCGCGCGCCGACTTGGGTCACGCACCAGGGCAGGCTGTGGCGTGCGATCAGACCGCGCAGGCCGCCCGCCAGCCGTTCGGCGAGCGACAGCATGTGCGCGTAGGCCGCAGGCGCCATCACCTCGGCGAGCGTGGCGCGCATCGCGGCCATGGCCAGCATGTTGCCGGTGAGCGTGGTGCCGATGCCGCTGTGGCCGGGCGGTGCATCCTGCTTGGCTTGCACGGCACGGGCGGCCAGATCGGCGCTCATGCCGTAGACCGCGCAGGGCACGCCGCCGCCCACCGGCTTGCCGAGCACCAGCGCGTCGGCCTCGATGCCGTGGGCGCGGGCGTAGCCGCCGGGGCCGGTGCTGATGGTGTGGGTCTCGTCCATGACCAGCAAGGCGCCGTGCTTTTTGATGAGGGCTTGCGCCTCGCCCCAGAACCCAGGCTCGGGCAGCACCATGCCGATATTGGTCATCACCGGCTCGGCCAGCACGCAGGCCACATCACCCTGTTGGAGGGCAGCGTCGAGTGCAGGCAGATCGTTGAACTCGACCACCACCGTGTGTTCGGTCAGGTCGTACACCTGGCCGAGCAGGCTGTCGCGTTGCACGGGCTGGCCGTTGACCAGATCGACGAACACGTCTTCGATGGTGCCGTGGTAACAGCCGTTGAACACCAGCAGCTTCTTGCGTCCGGTGGCGGCGCGGATCCAGCGCACGATGTAGCGGTTGGCGTCGGTCGCGCTCATGGCGAACTGCCAGAACGGGAGGCCGAAGCGTTCGGCCAGCAGGGCGCCGACGGCGGCGGCGTCGGCCGTGGCAAGCATGGTGGTGTAGCCGCGCATGGCCTGCTTCACCAGAGCGGCGGCGACCGGCGCGGGCGCGTGGCCGAACATGGCGCCGGTGTCGCCCAGGCAGAAATCGACCAGCGTGTGACCGTCCACGTCGGTGACCTGGGCGCCGTTGGCCTGACAGACATGCAGGGCGAAGGGTGTGCCCCAGTCGTTCATCCAGTGCAGTGGCACGCCGAACAGCAGGTGTTCGCTGGCCTGGGCCGCCAGGGCGGCCGAGGCCGGGTTGCGCTCCGCAAACGACTGGCGCTCGCGGGCGAGGAAGGCGAGGGCGCGGGTCCAGTCGAGGCCATGGCGGCTGGCCGGTTGAAGGGGGTGAGCGTTCATGGGCACCACCTCAAACCAGCAGGAGAAGGTGCTCGCGTTCCCAGGAACTGATCACGCGGTTGTAGGTGGCGTATTCCAGCTCCTTCACCGCCAGGAAGGCGTCGATGAAGGCGCCGCCGAACACATCGCGCACCGGCTCGCATTCGCGCATGCGGCGGATCGAGTCCTCCATGTGGCTGGGCAGCTCGAAGTCCATGTCCCAGGCGCTGGTTTTCATGGGCTCGCTGGGCTGGCGTTTTTCCACCATGCCGAGGTAGCCCGCGCCCAGCGTGGCGGCCATGGCCAGGTAGGGGTTCACGTCCACGCCCGGCACGCGGTTTTCCAGCCGGCGGTTGGCGGCGTCGGACTCGGGCACGCGGATGCCGCAGGTGCGGTTGTCGTAGCCCCACTGCACGTTGATCGGCGCCGACATGAAGCGCGAGAGCCGGCGGTAGGAGTTCACATAGGGCGCCAGCATCGGCATGATCTGCGGCACGTAGCGCTGAAGGCCGGCGATGTAGTGGTGGAAGGCGGGCGTGGGCGAGCCGTCTGCGTCGCTGAAGATGTTCTGCTTCGTCTCGGCGTCCAGGATGCTCTGGTGGATGTGCATCGCGCTGCCGGGCTCGGCTTCCATGGGCTTGGCCATGAAGGTGGCGAAGATGCCGTGGCGCAGCGCAGTCTCGCGCACCGTGCGCTTGAACAGGAACACGCGGTCGGCCAGGTCCATGGGCTCGCCGTGGGTGAAGTTGATCTCCATCTGGCCAGCGCCGGCTTCGTGGATCAGCGTTTCCACGCCCAGGCGGTGCACCTCGCAGAAGCGCGAGAGCTCCAGGAAGAAGGGATCGAAGTCGTTGACCGCGTCGATGGAATACGACTGGCGGCCGGCCTCGGGCTTGCCGGTGCGGCCCAGCGGCGGCTGCAGCGGTTCGTGCGGGTTCTGGTGGCGCGCCACCAGGTAAAACTCCATCTCGGGCGCCACCACCGGCTGCCAGCCTTGCGCTTCGTAGAGCGCCAGCACACGCCGCAACACGCTGCGGGGCGCGAGCGCGACCGGCGTGCCGTCGAACTCTTCGCAGTCGTGGATGATCACCGCCACCTGCTCGGCGGCCCAGGGCACCATGCGCGCGGTGGCGAGGTCGGGCACACAGACCATGTCCGGGTCGGTGTCGCCGACGAAGGCGGTGTTGTCGGGCTGCTGGCCGTTGACCGTGTTGAGCAGCACGCTCTTGGGCAGGCGCATGTGGCCAGAGTTGAGGAACAGGTCCTTGGGCAAAATCTTGCCGCGCGCGATGCCTGTCATGTCGGGGATGACGCACTCCACCTCGTGGATGCGGTGCTGGGCGAGAAACTCGCGCAAGCTGTCGGTTGAAACGTTCATATGCAGCCTGATTTGATCAAAAGTGACTGCGATTCTGTCACTTTTCTGAATTACCGAGAATATTTGATCAAATCTGACGATGAGACGAAAAAAAGCGCGACCCGGAGGTCGCGCTTGGGTAAGCCAGCGTCAGCTGCTTACTCCACCTTGGCCTTTTCCCGCAGGCTGGCCTGGAACGCTGCCACTTTCTGCTGTTTCATCTGCTGGGCGATCTGGTCCTTGATCTCTTCGAACTTGGGCAGCTGGGCCTGGCGCACATCGTCCACGCGGATGACGTGCCAGCCAAACTGGCTCTTCACCGGCGCCGGCGTCATCTGCCCTTTTTCGAGCTTGACCATGGCCTCGGAAAACTCGGCCACGTAGCTGGACGCATTGGCCCAGTCGAGGTCGCCGCCGTTGGCACCGGAGCCCGGGTCTTTCGACTGCTTCTTGGCGATGTCTTCAAATTTGGCGCCGCCCTTGATGGACGCGATGACCGCTTTGGCTTCGTCTTCCTTCTCCACCAGGATGTGGCGGGCGCGGTATTCCTTGCCACCATTGCTGGCGGCGAACTTGTCGTACTCGGCCTGGATTTCAGCGTCCGTCACCGGGTTCTTCTTTTCATAGTCCGCAAACAGCGCGCGGATCAGGATGGTCTGGCGGGCCAGTTCCATCTGGTCCTTGTATTCGGGCAGCGCGGCCACGCCGCGTTTTTGCGCTTCCTGCATGAAGATTTCGCGCAGCACGACTTCTTCTTTCAGCTGGGCGCGCACCTCGTCGGTCACCGGGCGGCCCGATGCCGCGAGCTGCTTGGCCAGCACCTCAACCCGCGCGGTCGGCACGGCTTTGCCGTTGACGATGGCCACGTTTTGCGCAGCGGCCCAGGGAGCGGCTGCAAGAAGGACGGCCGCGGTCAGGGCCGACAGGGAAAATTTCATGGTGTTCCTCGGGTGAAAAAAACGGGGGCCAACGGGCAGGGGTGCCAAGCCCGTGTGCTGGCCGGTCAGGCCTGGATTTCAATCGCCAGCGCGTGCAGGCCCGCGTCGGTGAATTTTTGCAGCGCATCATACACAAGCCGGTGTTGCGCCACGCGGCTTTTGCCCGCGAAGGCCGCCCCGCCGATGCGCACCCGGAAGTGCGTGCCGTGGCCCAGGCCGTTGGCGCCCGCATGGCCGGCGTGGGCCGCACTTTCATCGATCACTTGCAGCACCGCGGGCGCCAGGGCCTCGCGCAGCGCAGCTTCCAGAGCCGGGGCGGTGCTGATCACAGGGGTGGGTGTTGCGTTCATGGTTTCTGGGCTCCGTCGCCGGGGGTGTCGCCGTCTTTCAGGTAGCGCGCGATGTAGAGACCCTGACCGACGATGAAGACGATCGGGAACACATAACCCCAGAGCTTGAAGTTGACCCAGTCTTCGGTGGAGTAGTAGGCCGCCACATAGGCGTTGATGCCCGCCATGAAGAGGAAATAGCCGATCCAGATCACGGTGAGCCGCGCCCACACCGCGGTCGGCAGCGACAGCTGGCTGCCCAGCAATATCTGCAGGAAGTTCTTTTTCCAGATCCAGAGCGCCGCACCCAGCACGATCGCCATGCTCGCGTACAGCACGGTGGGTTTCCACTTGATGAAGCGTTCGTCGTGCAGCGCCAGGGTCAGGATGCCGAACACGATCACCAGCACCAGCGTGACCTTCTGCAGGGTCTGCAGCCGGCGGTCGATGGCGTAGATGAGGCCCGTCTGCACCAGCGTGGCGACCATGAGCACCGCGGTGGCGGTGTAGATGTCGTGCAGCTTGTAGGCCGCCACAAAAAGGCCGATGGGAAAGAAGTCGATGAGAAAACGCATGGGCCGATTATCGGGCTTGCGCTGCGGGCGCTGCGTGGCAGGGGGTATCACAACCGGCCCGGGCCAGCGCCGGAACTTGAAACACGCAACGGGCTCTACCGGGGTCCCTTGGTCACAACCCACTCGAAACACCCCATGCAAGCCAACGAACAACAGTCCATCCTCACCATCGCCCTGCTGGCCGCCTTTGCCGATGGCCACAAGGCCGACACCGAGCGCGAAGCCATCCGCAGGCTGGCCGAGACGCTGGGGCACGAGAGCGGTGGCGCCGGGCTGGCTCAGCTCTACCAGGATGTGCTGCTGAAACGCGTGTCGCTGGCCGACGCCGTGGCCGGCCTGACGGACGCCGGCCAGCGCCAGCTGGCCTATGAAATGGCGGTGTGTGTTTGTGATGCGGACGGGCGCCAGAGTCCCGCCGAGACCACGTTCCTGACCGACCTGAAAGCCCGTCTGCAACTGGACGCGGCCGAGGCCTCGGCGTTCGAGCGCGAGGAAACGGCTGTGCTCGATGCGGCCGACCAGGCCGCACCGCTGGCCGTGCCCGTGGTCGTGGCCGCTTCTGCGGCGCGAACTGTGCCGCAGGCTGCGCCGCTGGATGCCGCTCTCGATGCCCAGCTCGACAAGACCATCCTGAACGCCGCCATGCTGAACGGCGCGCTGGAGTTGTTGCCGCAATCCTGGGCCTCGATGGCCATCATCCCGCTGCAGGTGCGGCTGGTCTACAACATCGGCAAGGCCCACGGCGTGGAACTCGACCAGGGCCACATCCGCGAGTTCATCGCGGCCGCGGGCGTGGGCGCAACCTCGCAGTACATCGAGCAATTCGGTCGCAAGCTGCTCGGGGGCCTGCTGGGTAAGATGGCCGGGCGCACCGTGGGCGGTCTGGGCCGCGCAGCCACCGGTGTGGCGTTTTCGTTTGCCACCACCTACGCCCTCGGCCAGGTGGCCAAACGCTACTACGCGGGTGGTCGGGTGATGAGCACGGCGCTGTTGCAGGAGACCTTCCAGAACCTGCTCACCCCGGCCAAGCAGTTGCAGGCGCAATACCTGCCGCAGATCCAGGCACAGGCCCAGTCGCTGGACATGGGCAAGGTGCTGGCGATGGTGCGAGGCGGCTGAATTCAGCGGTGGCTTTTGTTACATGCGCGGAACCGCCGCGCTCCGGATGCCGGGTGGTTTTGGGCCAGAATCCCCAAGGGGTGTCTGTTCGTTTCCACACGGTTGCGGATCCCAACCCTTGTTATTGTTCGACTCACCCCATTTCATTTCAGGACACACCTTATGACAACCCCCATCCGCCATGCATTCAAACTGGCCGGGCTGAGCCTGGCCATCGCCGCGCTCACCGCCTGCGGCGGCAACGACGATCCGAAGCCGGGTGACACCTCGGGTGATCCGGTGGCCAAATACATCGGTTCCTGGGAGAGCGCGTGTTATGAAGACAGTGGCGCGTCGGCCCATCTGCGCGCCGACTTCACCAAGGCCTCCGCCACGGGCTTCACCGGTGAGGTGGTGGCCTACCTCTACATCGGCACCTCGTGTTCCGGCCCCAGCGTGAAGAACGAAAAGGTGTTCACCCACATGGTCATGTCGCACGACGGCACCAAGGCCGTCGGCAGCGTGACAGCCGACAAGTTCGCCGGGACTTCCGATCAGGGCTCCGCAAAAGTGCTGCTGCATGTGAACGGCAACACCCTGCAGATCGGGGACCCCGATGCCAGCAAAGACGCGCAGGGTTACCCCAACGCGTTCTACGACAAGTCGATGACGCGCATCTGATCGACGCAAGACCGATGAAGGTCTGAGCCCGGTGGCCCCAACAGGGAGGGCGCCGGGCTTTTCTCTGGGGAGGGAAAAACACCATGCCAACCACCGCGGCCATGCTGACGCCAGCTTTTGTGCTGGCCTTCTGGACCTTTCTGGTCCTCATCCGCGTGGCGGTGGTGCGCATCGGCGCAGCTCAGTGTGGCGAAATCGTGCCGGATGACTTCTGCCATGGCGAGTCGGAACGGGTGCCGCGCCACGTCAGCATCCCCAACCGCAACTACATGAACCTCCTGGAACTGCCGGTGCTGTTCTACGTGGTGAGCTTGATGGTTGTGGTGACCCGCATCGCCAGTCCGGCCATGCTCGGGCTGGCCTGGGCCTATGTGGTGCTGCGCCTGGTGCACAGTCTGGTCCACCTGACCTACAACAATGTGCTGCACCGGCTGGCGGTGTTCGCCGCCAGCAACGTGGTGTTGCTGGTGCTCTGGCTGCTGGCGGCTCTGGCGCTGCTGGGCTGACGACCGGCGTCAGGCGGGCAAGAAGCCGTCCACCGACAGGTAGCGCTCGCCGGTGTCGTAGTTGAAGCCCAGCACCACGGCGTTGGCCGGCAGTTCGGGCAGTTTCTGCGCGATGGCGGCCAGCGTCGCGCCCGACGAAATGCCGACCAGCATGCCTTCTTCGCGCGCGCAGCGGCGCGCCATCTCGCGGGCCGGTTCGGCGTCCACCTGGATCACGCCGTCGAGCAGGGCGGTGTCGAGGTTGTTGGGGATGAAGCCCGCACCGATGCCCTGGATCGGGTGGGGCGCCGGGCTGCCGCCCGAGATGACCGGAGAGGCCACCGGCTCCACCGCATACACCTTGAGCTGGGGCCATTTCGCCTTCAGCACCTTTGCGCAACCGGTGATGTGTCCCCCGGTGCCCACGCCGGTGATCAGCACATCGACACCGTCGGGGAAATCGGCGGCGATTTCGGCGGCGGTGGTCTTGGCGTGGATCGCGACGTTGGCCGGGTTGTTGAACTGCTGCGGCATCCAGGCACCGGGCGTGCTGGCGACGATCTCTTCGGCCTGGGCGATGGCGCCTTTCATGCCTTTTTCACGCGGGGTCAGGTCGAAGCTCGCGCCGTAGGCCAGCATCAGGCGGCGGCGCTCGACGGACATGCTTTCGGGCATGACCAGCACCAGCTTGTAACCCTTGACGGCCGCCACCATGGCCAGTCCGATGCCGGTGTTGCCCGAGGTGGGCTCGACGATGGTGCCGCCGGGCTGCAGGGCACCCGACTGTTCGGCGTCTTCCACCATCGCCAGCGCAATGCGGTCCTTGATCGAGCCGCCAGGGTTGCCGCGTTCGGACTTGATCCACACCTGCTGCGAGGCGCCGGCAAACAGCCGCTGGATGCGCACGTGGGGGGTGTTGCCAATGGTGTCGAGGATGTTCTGGGCCTTCATGCGGTGCTCCTGGGGTGTGTCGAAGGGCGCCAGTATCCCCTGTCTGCAAACACCTTGCAGGCCGCGACCCGGCCAAGTCCGAGCACCTCACATGGCCGTTTCAAGCATCTGGCGGTATTCCTCCGGACTGGCGATGCGCGGGTTGGTCTTGTGGCAGTGGTCGGCCAGTGCGCCTTCGATGACCTTGTCGAACAGATCGGGCGTCACGCCCATCGCGGCCAGGCCGCTGGGCAGACCCAGGCGGGCGTTCATGTCCTTGATCGCTTCGCCGATGTCGCTGCCGCTGGCCAGACCCATGGCGTGGGCCATGCGATCCAGCCGCCGGTCTTTCTTCATCGACTCGGCTTCGGCGTTGAATGCAATCACCGCGGGCAGGAACATGGCGTTGAGCGTGCCGTGGTGCAGGCGCGGGTTCACGCCGCCCAGGCTGTGGCTGAGCGAATGCACACAGCCCAGGCCTTTCTGGAACGCCATCGCGCCCTGCATGCTGGCGCTCATCATGTTCAGCCGCGCCTCGCGGTCACTGCCGTCTTTGGTGGCGCGCTCGATGTGTGCCCAGCCGCGCATCAGGCCATCCAGGCCGATGCCATCGGCCGGCGGGTTGAAGGCCGGCGCCATGAAGGTTTCCATGCAGTGGGCGATGGCGTCCATGCCGGTGGCGGCGGTCAGCAGGGGCGGCAGGCCGAGCGTGAGCTCGGGGTCGAGCAGGGCGGTCTTGGGCACCAGATGCCAGCTGTGAAAGCCGAGCTTGCGGCCGTCGTCCACGATCACGATGGCGCCGCGTGCCACCTCGCTGCCGGTGCCCGCGGTGGTGGGCACGGCGATCAACGGCGGCACGCGGTCGGTGATCTTGGGCGAGCCGCCTTCGATGGTGGCGTAGGTCTTGAGCGGGCCCTCGTGAACCGCGGCGATGGCCACGCCCTTGGCGCAGTCGATGGAGCTGCCGCCACCGAGCGCGATCAGGCCGTCGCAGCCTTCGGCCTGGTACACCGCCACGGCCGCGCGCACCGCCGCTTCGTTCGGGTTCGACGGCGTCTGGTCAAACACGGCAGGCTTCTGGCCGGGCAGGGCGGCGAGCGCCTTGTCCAGCAGCCCAGCGGCCTTCACACCCGCGTCGGACACGATCAGCGGGCGGCGGATGCCCACGCGTTCGCATTCGGCCTGCAGCTGCGCGAGCGCGCCGAAGTCGATCAGGATGTTGGTCACGTAGAGGATCTGGGCCATAAGGTTCCGCTTTCCCCCTGCGCCGCTTCGCGTCATCCCCCAAAGGGGGACCACACCAGTGGCCCGGCAAAGCCGGTTCCACGGTACGCGCTGGGTGGCGACGGGTTGTTCGAGGGCGAGGGTGTTGCCCAGCGCAGCACTGCGGCGAATATACGGCCGCGCTCTCTGGAGGCCAATGCCACCGGGGTGACCGCCGGTCGCACAAAAGACAGCCACAATCCGGCGCATACTTTTTCCACCCATGTCGCACCACCCCAACCCCCGATCCCTGCTCACGACCACCATGCGCGGCGTGCTCGACCGCATCGCCCGCGCCGGCCACCCGCCCATGCACGCGCTTTCACCCGCGCAGGCCAAGCAGGCCTACGAGGCGGGCGCCGGAGTGCTCGATATCCCCTCGCACAAACAGGTGCGCGTGGACGATCTGAAGATCCCGGCGCGTGACGGCTTTGAGCTGCCTGCCCGGCTGTTCGCCCCCGCATCGGAGCACCCGCTGCCGGTGCTGCTGTACTTTCACGGCGGCGGCTTCACCGTCGGCAGCGTGGCCACGCACGAACCGCTGTGCCGCCACCTGGCCCACCTCGCGCATTGCGCGGTGGTCTCGGTGGACTACCGGCTCGCACCGGAGTGGCAGTTTCCCACCGCCGTGCACGACGCCTGGGACAGCCTGGCCTGGTTGCGAGAGAACGCTGCGACGCTGCGCCTGGACGGCAGCCGGATCGCGGTGGGCGGCGACAGCGCGGGCGGCACCCTCGCCGCCGTCACGGCCATCAGCGCCCGCGACGCCCGCTGGCCGCTGGCTTTGCAACTGCTGTTCTACCCCGGCGCCGCCGGCCACCAGAACACCCCCAGCCACAAGACCTTCGCCAAAGGCTTCTTGCTCGAAGAGGCCCACATCACCTACTTCTTCAACCACTACCTGCGCTCGCCGCAAGACCGCGACGACTGGCGCTTCGCCCCGCTGGACGGCGTGGACGAAGCGGGCGAGGTGCGCGACCTCGAAGGCGTGGCGCCGGTCTGGATCGGTCTGGCCGAATGCGACCCACTCACCGACGAAGGCGTGCAATACGCCGACCGCCTGCGCATGGCGGGTGTGCCGGTCGACCTGGAGATCTACGCCGGTGTGGTGCACGGCTTCATCCAGTTTGGCCGCGCCATCCCGCAGGCCCTGACCGCGCACAACGACGCTGCCCGCGCTTTGCGCCATGCTTTTGGAGACCACTGAGATGCCCACGATGAAACGCGCCGACTTCCGCTTCTTCCACCGCCTGCGCGTGCGCTGGGCCGAGGTGGACATGCAGAAGATCGTGTTCAACGCGCACTACCTGATGTATTTCGACACCGCCATCGCCGACTACTGGCGTGCGCTGGCGCTGCCGTATGAAGAGTCGATGCAGCAGCTTGACGGTGATCTCTACGTCGTCAAAGCCACGGTGGAGTTCCACGCTTCGGCGCGGGTGGACGACCAGATCGAGGTGGCCATGCAGTGCAGCCGCATCGGCACCTCGTCCATGACCTTCACCGGCGCGATCTTCCGCGGCGAGGAACACCTGATCTCGGGCGAACTGGTCTACGTGTTCGCCGACCCGGCCACGCAAACGTCACGCCCGGTGCCCCAGGCCTTGCGCGACACCGTGCTCGGCTACGAGGCGGGTGAGGCCATGGTGACGATCCAGGTCGGTCACTGGAGCGAGCTCGGCGACGATGCCCGGCGCATCCGCACCGCGGTGTTTGTGGAAGAGCAGCGCATTCCCAAAGATCTGGAGAGCGACGCAGCCGACCTGACGGCGGTGCACGCCGTGGCCTACAACCGCCTGGGCCGGCCGGTGGCGACCGGGCGCTTCGTGCCGCACGAGCCGGGGGTGGTGAAGGTCGGGCGCCTGGCGGTGCACCGCGTGCTGCGCGGCGGTCACCTGGGGCGCCAGGTGTTGCAGGCGCTGTCGGACGCTGCCCGCGACGCCGGGGAACGCGAAGTGATGCTGCATGCGCAGCGCAGCGCCGTGGGCTTTTACGAGCGCCTGGGTTATCTGGCCCGGGGGGCGTCGTTCGAAGAAGCGGGCATTGAACATCTGGAGATGTTCAAGCCGCTGACCTGAATCACCAGAACAGGGTTTCGCTGCGCCGGTTGTGCGGGTTCCAGGCATGCCCTTGACCGGCTGCGGGTGCATGGGTCCATTCGTCCACGGCCACCCGCCAGGCCGCCGGCGCCGCACGGGTTTCTGAGGTCTGGACGCTCAGGACCAGACTGCTGCGGGTGCCGTAGCCGCGCTCGGGCAGGCTGACAAAGGGGCTGGACAGGCCGTGTTCCAGCTCCAAGGGCACACCGGTATCCGGCAGTTCGTGTGTGGGCACTCGCCGGATATCGGCCAGCGCCACAGTCAGGCTGGCCATTGGCAAGGGCGCAGAAGCGGGCTGTGCCAGGCAATCACCGAGCGCCTGCTTCAGCCGTTCGCTCTTGGGCCAGGGGGTGTCGAGCGCTGCGTTGGACAAGCCGTAGACACCCGCCTGCAAGCGCCGGCTGTGCAAACCGGTGGGATGTTCGTCGTGCGGATGCTCGGGGTCGCGGTTGCCGGCCCAGGCCCAGAATTTGTTGTGGAAATCACCCACCACCAGGTTGAAGCCACCGTACGCGGCCGGATCGAGGTCATCCAGCAGCGCTTCCCAGCTCAGCCCGCCGTTCAGCCAGCGGGTGGCCAGTTCGCCCCGGCTGCGCTGGCCCGGCCCGGCCTGGACGCTGCGCACATTGGTGAGCATGGCCACGCGGCCGGTTTCGCTGACCCCCAGCCAGGTGCCGCCGTCCCGCAGGTCGCGCCCGGCCACCACACCGGTGCCGTCGGGCAGGGTCCAGCGGTGCAGAGGAGCCGTCGGCCGGTCCAGGAATTCGTCGCGGTTGGCCGCGATCAGCAACGGACAGACCGGGCTGGCATCGATGGCAAAGGCGATCAGGCACATGGCGGGACCCGCCCGAGGCGGTCAGACGTCTTCCAGCAGCGGGTAGGGGAGGGGCAACAGGTGCAACACCGGGCCCGTGGCACTGCCGGAATGCAGGCTGCCGCCCGCTGCCGCGCTGGTCTGCATGGACACGGTGGCGCTCCAGCCGCCCGCAGGGTTGGCGGCAGCAGCGGCCACCGTCCCGCAGGGCTGTTCGGCGTCGCTGCTGTGAAACACGTCTTGCCCCACGGTCAAAGGTTCATCGGCCTGCACCTGAAACGCACGGCGCTTGAGTGTGCCGCGGAACTGGCTGCGCGCCACCACTTCCTGCCCGGGGTAACAACCTTTTTTGAAGTTCACGCCGCCCACCGATTCGTAGTTCAGCATCTGCGGCACAAAGGCTTCCGCGATCGGCTGGGTGAGGGTGGCCACGCCGGCCATCACATCCAGCCAGGCCCAGTGGGCTTCGGGCAGGGCATCGCCCGCGGGCGGCGGGTGGCCGGCCGGTGCCACCCACAGTGCGCGGGGCAGGCCTTGTGACGGGTAAATCGCGATGGTTTGGGCGCCGCCCGGTTCGCCGGACTTGCTCCAGGGTTTGGCGTCTGCAAGCGCGGCGGAACCGCTGAGCCCCCAGACCTGAAATTCTGCGCTCGCGTCGCTCAGCCGGGCCTTGGCCCGCAGCACGAACATCGACAGGCGCTTGAGTGTGGCCGGCAGCAGGTCGCGGCTGCAAACCAGGAGCAGGTCGTCGTGCGCGAGCTTGAAGCCCACAAAACTCGCCAGCATGCGGCCCTTGGCCGAACAGAACGCCGCCAGCCGCGCTTCGGACAGGCCGAGCAGGGCAAAGTCCTGCGTCAACTGGCCGTGCAGGAACTTCGCAGCGTCTTCGCCCTGGACGCGGATGATCCCCAGTTGGGGCAGCGGGGTCGCGCCGTGGAGCGCGGTCAGGGGAACGCTGGGCAAGGTGGGCGGGTTCATGGCGTGGGTGGTGTGGCGTGGGGGTGTGGCGAGCAGGGGAACAGCGGTCGATTATCATCTTTGGCCCGGGTCTCTGCCGGCGCCGCCACCCATCTCCTCGCACACCCCCGACCCGTGAAACGCCTGTTGTTCCTGTTGTTCTGGCTGCCGCTGCTCGCGATCGGACTGGTTACGGGCGCTGCCTGGTGGTGGCTGCACGAGCCGCTGATGCTGCCAGCCGATGCCAGCGCACAAACGCCGGTGGAATTGAACATCCAGCCGGGCAGCTCGGCGCGCGTGGTGGCCCAAGCCGTGACCAGTGCCGGGGTCAGGGTGCCGACCGTCCTGCTCTACGCCTGGTTTCGAGCCTCTGGGCAGGGCCGGTCGATCAAGGCCGGCGTCTACGAAGTCAAACCCGGCGCCACGCCGCGCAGCCTGCTGGACCAGCTGGTGCGTGGCGAGCAGGCGCTGCGCAGCCTGACCCTGGTCGAAGGCTGGAACGTGCGCGAGGTGCTGGCGGCGGTGCGTGCTTCGCCCGACCTGAACCAGGATATTGACGGCCTGGGCATGGCCGACATCATGGCCCGCATCGGCTACGCCGGGCGGCACCCGGAAGGCCGCTTTTTCCCCGACACCTACCGCATGGTCAAACACGCCACGGCGTCCAGCGTGTTGCGCCAGGCGGCCCAGGCCATGGATCAGCGCCTGGCCGAAGCCTGGGCCCAGCGCGCGCCAGATTCGCCGCTGCGCTCGCCCGAAGAAGCGCTCATCCTGGCCAGCATCGTCGAAAAGGAGACGGGCGCCGAAGTCGACCGGTCGATGGTGGCCGGCGTGTTCAGCAACCGTCTGCGCATCGGCATGCGGCTGCAGACCGATCCCACGGTGATCTACGGCCTGGGTGAACGCTTCGACGGCAACCTGCGCCGGGCGGACCTCGAAACCGACAGCCCCTACAACACCTACACCCGCGCCGGCCTGCCGCCCACGCCGATCGCCATGCCCGGCTGGAACTCCTTGCTGGCGGCGGTCAAGCCGGCGGCCACGCCCGCGATGTACTTTGTGGCGCGCGGCGACGGCAGCAGCCAGTTCAGCGCCACGCTGGACGAACACAATTTGGCGGTGCGCCGCTATCAAATCAAATGACCCCCCTGCGCCGCTTCGCGTCTTCCCCACTGAGCAGGGGGGACCACACCAGCCGCCCGGCAAAGCCGGTTCGGCGGTGTGTGCTGGGCCACGTCCTTCGTCGGCACGAGGGAGCCCTGAAATGACGGTTGGTTCGACAGGCCTGTTCATCTCTTTTGAGGGCATCGACGGTGCGGGAAAGTCCACCCACATCGCGAACCTCGCCGACGCTTTCCGCGGCCAGGGCCGCAACGTGACCCTGACGCGCGAACCCGGCGGCACACCACTGGCCGAAAAGCTGCGCGCCATGGTGCTCGGCGACGCCATGGACCCGCTCACCGAATCGCTGCTGGTGTTCGCCGCCCGGCGCGACCACCTGATGACTGTGATCGAACCGGCGCTGGCGCGCGGCGATGTGGTGTTGTGCGACCGCTTCACCGACGCCACCTTCGCTTACCAGGGTGGCGGTCGTGGTTTTGACCTGCAGACGTTGGGCACGCTGGAGCGCTGGGTGCAGGCGACACCCGCCCTGCAGGGCAAAGGCATCCGCCAGCCCGATCTGACGGTGTGGTTCGATCTGCCGGCCGAGACCGCCGCGGCCCGGCTGGCCGACGCCCGTGCGCCCGACCGTTTCGAAGCCCAGCCGGTGGCGTTTTTCCAGGCCGTCGCCGCGGGCTATGCGGCGCGTGCCGAAGCCGAGCCATGGCGCTTTGCGCGCATCAACGCCGACCAGCCGCGTGAGCGGGTCTGGGCCGCCATCGCGGGGGCGTTCGCCCAGCGGGGCTGGTTGCCGGCACCGGCTGAATCCGGCCCTTCATCCAGCTGACGCGCAAGCCATGGCCACCCGTTCTACACCCCCTGACACCGTCGCCCAGCCCATGGCCACCCGGGCCCCTTGGGTTCAGCGCCAGCTGCAGGCACTGCTCGCGCAGCGGGGGCATGCCTGGCTGTTGCAGGGGCCGTCGGGCCTTGGGCAATACGAGTTGGCGCTGGCGCTGGCGCAGACGTGGTTGTGTGAGCAGCCCACGGCGTCGGGCCCCTGTGGGGTCTGCGCCAGCTGCCACATGGTCGATACCCACGCCCACCCCGATTTTGTGGTGCTCATGCCCGAGACCGTCATGCTCGAACGCGGCTGGCCCCTGGCCGAAACCGCGCAGAAAGAGATCGACGACAAGAAGCGCAAGCCCAGCAAGGAAATCCGGGTCGAGGCCATGCGCGACACGGTCGCCTTCGCCCAGCGCACCAGTGCGCGGGGGCGGGGCCTGGCGGTGCTGGTGTACCCGGCCGAGCGCATGAACCACGTGACGGCCAACGCCTTGCTCAAGACCCTGGAGGAGCCACCCGGGGACACCCGCTTCGTGCTCGCCAGCGAGGCCACCCACCAGCTGCTGCCCACCATCCGCAGCCGTTGCCAGACCCATGCCATGGACTGGCCCCCGGAACCGGAAGCGCTGCAGTGGCTCCAGGACAACGCGGCCAGCCGCCCCACACCCGAGCAAGCGCAGGTCTGGCTGCGCGCGGCCGGTGGGCGACCGGTGGATGCCCTGGCCTGGGCCGGCACCGGCCTGAACGCCAAGGCCTGGGCCGAGCTGCCCGCCGCGCTGGCCCGCGGCGACTGGAGCACGCTGGCGGGCTGGCCCGCAGCGCAGCAGCTTGAACTGCTGCAGAAACTCTGCCACGACCTGATGGTGCATGCGGCCGGCGGCACACCACGCTTCTTCAGCGCAGCGAACCTGCCGGTGGCGCCGCGCTGGGGCGTGCTGGCCCGGTGGTCACGCGAGCTGCTGGACGCGGCGCGCTCGGTCGAGCACCCGTACAACCCCGGTCTGATGCAGGAAGCCTGGGCCGCACGCACGCGGCAGGCGCTGGTTTCCCGCTAAACTTGTCGGCCATGAGCACCAGCCCCCCCGCATCCAACGCCTCAGCTCGCCCGAGCGTGATCCAGCTCTCCATCAAGGAGAAAGCGGCGCTGTACGCGGCCTACATTCCGTTGTTTGCCGACGGGGGCATTTTCATTCCGTCTTCGCGCGAGTACCGCATCGGCGACGACGTCTATGTGCTGCTCAGCCTGCCCGACGACCCGCAGCGCTACCCGGTCGCCGGCAAAGTTGCATGGGTCACACCCGCCAAGGCGCAGGGTGGACGCACGCAAGGTGTGGGCATCCGTTTCCCGGCTGACGAAAAATCGCGCCTGCTCAAGCTCAAGATTGAAGAGATTCTGGGCGCCAGCCTGGGCTCGGACAAGCCCACTCAGACCATCTGAGCCGCGGTGTGGCCAGCGCCACGCTGGGCGGGCCAACCGCCATCTCGCCATTTTCCCGCCCAACATGTTCACCGATTCCCATTGCCACCTGAACTTCCCGGAGTTGCGCGGAGACTTGCCCGCGATCCTGGCCGCCATGAGCGAAGCCCAGGTGGACCGCGCCCTGTGCATCTGCACGACGCTCGAAGAGTTTGACGATGTGCACGAGCTGGCCCGTGATCACGCCAACCTGTGGGCCACGGTGGGCGTGCACCCCGACAACGAAGGCGTGCAGGAGCCCTCGCTGGACGATCTGCTGCGGCGCGCCGATCTGCCACGCGTCGTGGGCATCGGCGAGACCGGCCTGGACTACTACCGCCTGAATGGGCGCAGCGTGGCCGATATGGCCTGGCAACGCGAGCGCTACCGCACCCACATCCGCGCCGGTCGCCAGACCGACCTGCCGCTGGTGATCCACACCCGGAGCGCATCGGAGGACACGCTCACCATCCTGCGCGAGGAGGGTGGTTTTGAAAGTGCTGCCCCATCCGATCTGCCGCGCTCGCGGGGGGTGTTTCACTGCTTCACCGAAACCGAGGCGGTGGCCCGGGCCGCGCTGGAGCTGGATTTCTACATCTCGTTCTCCGGCATCCTGACCTTTCGCAACGCCAGCGATCTGCGTGAGATCGCCCGTTTTGTCCCGCTCGACCGCATGCTGATTGAAACCGACAGCCCGTATCTGGCGCCGGTGCCCCACCGGGGCAAGACCAACAACCCGGCCTTCGTGCCCTTTGTGGCGCAGCAGATTGCCGAGGTCAGGGGCGTGGCCGTGGAGGCGGTGGCCGAGGCAACCAGCCGCAATTTTGAGCAACTCTTCAACCGGGTCATGGCGTGAAAATATTCATGAAACACTTTAAGTTTTGGCATAAGTGTTTTGTTTTTACAGTATTTTTTTCATCTTCTTTGGCCGCCAATGCTGGAACCTTCGAGGATTTTTTCAGCGCGGCCAAACTCGACAACGAGTCCGTGATGGTTGGGCTCACACTGCGTGGTTTTGACCTCAACACCGTTGACCCACGCGGTGACAGCGCCCTGCTGATCGCCGTGCGCGAGGGGTCTCGCAAGGTGGCCCTGTTCCTGCTGGAGCAGCCCTCGGTGAAAGTTGAAGCCCGCAACCCCAAAGGGGAGAGCCCGCTGATGCTCGCCGCACTCAAAGGCGATCTGGACATGGCCAGACGCCTGATCCAGCGCAAAGCCGAGGTCAACAAGCCCGGCTGGACGGCCTTGCACTACGCCGCGTCCAACACCACCCAGGCCAGCCAGGAGATGGTTCGCCTGCTGCTGGAACACCACGCCTACATCGACGCGGAATCACCCAACCGCACCACACCCTTGATGATGGCGGCGCATTACGGCCATCCGGCCGTGGTGAAGCTGTTGCTGGAAGAGGGCGCAGATCCCCTGCTGCGCAATGAGCAGGGGCTGACGGCGATCGACTTCGCCCGGCGGGGCGAACGACAGGAATCGGCCGACCTCATTGCGGCCTTTGTGCGCCGAAAACGCCCCACCGGCACCTGGTGAACGCGGCCCGGACGGCCCGTTTCCGCGCCCGGGGCAGGGCAGGGGCACCGCCCGGACTCAAGTAGGTGTAATCCCTCGGTAGGTGTAACCCACATCGATATACCGTTAACAGTCCTCCAGAATGCCCCACATTCCAAACTTGAGGAGATGCACCGTGGCCCTGGCCAGTCAGAAGGATTTCTTTTCGGGACTCATGTTCACTGCGGTGGGTGGGTCGTTTGCATGGGGCGCCACGGATTACACCGTGGGAGAGGGTGCTCGCATGGGACCGGGTTACTTCCCGCTCATGCTGGGCATTCTGCTGGCCATTCTTGGCACCGTCATCACGCTCCAGTCGTTCGTGAAAGGCAACCCGGGTGGCGACAAGATCGGCGCCTTCGCCTGGCGCCCCTTGGGTTTCATTCTGGGATCCAACCTGGCCTTCGGAGCCCTGCTGGTGGGGCTGCCATCCATTGGATTTCCGGCCATGGGCCTGATCGTGGCGATCTACGCCCTGGTGTTCATCGCCAGCCAGGCGCAGCCCGGCAGCAAACTGAAGGCAACGTTCATCCTGGCGACGATCCTGGCTGCTGGCAGCTACGGCGCTTTTGTCAAACTTCTGAGCTTGCAGTTCCCGGTGTGGCCTGCGTTCCTCACGAACTGATCACAAGGCACCACCATGGAATTGTTTGACAACCTCGCACTGGGTTTTGGCGTCGCCTTCACCTTCCAGAACCTGGTCTACGCCTTCATCGGCTGTCTGCTCGGCACGCTGATCGGCGTGTTGCCCGGCATCGGGCCACTCGCCACCATCGCCATGCTGCTGCCCGCGACCTACGGCTTGCCGCCGGTGGCTGCGCTCATCATGCTGGCCGGCATTTACTACGGCGCCCAGTACGGCGGCTCCACCACCGCCATCCTGGTCAACCTGCCGGGTGAGGCTTCATCGGTGGTCACCGTCATCGACGGCTACCAGATGGCGCGCAAGGGCAGGGCAGGCCCGGCGCTGGCCGCAGCCGGCCTGGGCTCCTTCTTTGCCGGATGCGTGGGCACCCTGATCCTGGCCGCTTTTGCGCCACCGCTGACCGAAGTGGCACTCCAATTCGGCCCGGCCGAATACTTCTCGCTCATGATCGTGGGCCTGATCGGCGCCGTGGTGCTGGCCTCAGGCTCGCTGATCAAGGCCTTGGCCATGATCGTGCTGGGCTTGTTGCTCGGCCTGGTGGGGACCGACGTGAACTCGGGTGTGGCGCGCTACAGCTTTGACATCCCCGAGCTCACCGACGGCATCAGCTTCCTGGCCATCGCCATGGGCGTGTTCGGTTACGGCGAGATCATCAGCAACCTGTCGCGCCCCGAAGAACACCGCGAAGTCTTCACCGGCAAGGTCGAAGGCATCATGCCGACCAAGGAAGACTTCAGGAACATGATACCGGCCGTGCTGCGCGGCACCGCCCTGGGTTCGGCGCTGGGCATCCTGCCCGGTGGTGGGGCGCTGCTGTCGGCCTTCACGGCCTACACCCTCGAAAAGAAGACCAAACTCCGGCCGGGTGAAGTGCCCTTTGGCCAGGGCAACATCCGCGGCGTGGCCGCGCCCGAAGCGGCCAACAACGCCGGCTCGCAGACCTCGTTCATTCCGCTGCTGACCCTGGGCATTCCGCCCAACGCCGTGATGGCGCTGATGGTCGGTGCCATGACCATCCACAACATCCAGCCGGGTCCGCAGGTCATGACCAGCAACCCCGAGCTGTTCTGGGGCCTGATCGCCTCGATGTGGATCGGCAACCTGATGCTGGTGATCCTGAACCTGCCGCTGATCGGCATCTGGATCAAGCTGCTGACCGTGCCGTACCGATGGCTGTTCCCGGCCATCGTGCTGTTCTGCGCCATCGGCGTGTACTCGACCAACAACAACAGCTTCGACATCTGGATGGTCGCCATCTTCGGTTTCATCGGCTACCTGTTCATCAAGCTCGGCTGCGAGCCAGCGCCCCTGCTGCTGGGCCTGATCCTGGGACCCATGATGGAGGAATACCTGCGCCGCGCCATGCTGATCTCCCGCGGTGACTGGTCGGTCTTTGTGACCCGGCCGTTGTCGGCCAGCCTGCTGGCTGTCGCCGCGGTCCTGCTGGTGGTGGTGCTGCTGCCTTCGATCAAGAAGAAACGCGAAGAGGCCTTCGTCGAAGACTGAGGCCGATCTATCGACCTGGCGGACACGCCTGGAGAGCCCGATCAGAGATATCTGATCGGGCTTTTTTGTTGGTCATCTGATCTCCCAGCGTGGTGGCCTGACAGGGCCGCCACCCACATCATTTTCAGCGGGCCAAGAATACCGGAGGGAGCATTGAGTTGACTCAATTTTTACTACAGGTTTCTCAGTACCTTTGAGGTTCATCAACCTGGAGACCACAACATGGCAGACCCGCTTTTGAACCAGACGCCCACCTTCACATCCACCCATGTGTTCAGCACGAACGATGTCACGGGGACTTTCGACGGACTCACGCAGGGCACCGTGGGCGATGGGACCCCGGTGGTTGATTTCAACGCCGTTCCCGAGATCACAAAAGAAGGCGTTTTCCTCTATCCCATCAACAGCGAATTCGGCTACAACGTGACCGATTTCGTCGGCGCGGAGGAGAAGGACTTCGTGGCCGACCCGGAATATGAAGAAGGCTGGGTGGGCGATCTGACGGGCGCAGGCGGTGAACAACTGGGGCTGGTCATCTCCAACTCCCCGACCGACAGCTTCAAGACGCCCGCGCTGCTGGGTACCTGGCTGGCGGGCCTTGGCGGGGAAACCATCAAGGCTTCGACCGAGCACTACGTGGTCATGCAGAACATCCTGTCCGACCAACGCTATCCGGGAGATCCGTTGGCGCTCTATCCGTTGGACGACAACCTCAAGATGGTTGGCGGCGAATACGACGGCCAGTATGTCGTCGATATCCTGCCCCTCGTGGGCGACGTGAATGGCGATGGTGTTGTCGATATCAAGGATATCCTGCAACCCAACGAGACGCAGATTGCCGAAAACATCCTTGTGGGGGCCGACTACTCGGTGACCATGAAGGACGACGGCAAGCTTTTGTACCGGTGGGGCAATGTGATCAAGAAGCCCAATGACGTCCGGATCGAAACGAGCCTGGATTTGCCCGATGAATGGTTACAACGCAGCACCGAACCAGAAGATAACGGATTGATCCCGCTGTTCCGGATCACGCAGGCCGAACTGGTCACGAATCACACGATCACCAACAACCCGAACGACCAGATCCGCCCCGAGGATTTTGAGAACGAATCCGCCATCGGGACCCTGCCGACCTATGAAATCCTGCCCGACGGCAAGTGGGTCACGACGGATGCTTACTACGCTGGCGACGGCACGCTCTACCCCGCCGGAACGGTGCTGAGGGATCCCGCGCTCGTTACGGCGATTGCAGGATCCACATTGGTTGCGATCGGGGCAACCTCATCGGATCTGGATATGGGGTTCACCAATGCCTGGTACACCACCATGGACCGCGAGCCCTTCGAGGCGGTGCTGAATCAAGATGGCACCGACTACATCGTCGGTCCCCGCTGGCGCCTGCAGCCCGACAAATACGGTCAGGACCTGCCCAGTGTGGATATCCCCCTTGATCCCAGCCTGCCACCCCCACCGACGAAGGATGAGCTGAAGTACGAGTCGGGCACCGACACCACGACCGTCATCAACCTGCTCGACTGGGCACTTCCGATCTCGCCGCTGTCCATCAGCGCAGGCTTCCAGAACCTCTCGGGAACGACTTCTATCAACGGTCTGAACATGACCGACAACTTTGATGTCGCGTTCTATGTGAAAGGCGACATCAAACCCGCCACGCTCTACGACACCACGCTCGTGATGACCTACGAAGAGCTTGCGATCTATGGCCTCGGCCAATCCATCGAGGGTGGGGAAGGATCTGACTACCTGGTCGGCATGGGTGGAAACATCTTCACAGGCGACTTCGGCACCGCCATCGAAGGGGAGGACCTTTTTGTCCTTGCTTATGGTGCCGGAGACAACTGGGCCCAGATTCTCAGCAGCACGATCATGGACTTCCAGGTTGGCGTGGATACGCTGGGTCTCATCGATTTCGGCGTGACCGAGGGCAACTTTTCTCAACTGGTCAACCAACTGGTGATAGATGGCGATCTGTACATTGACCTGGACGGTTTTGACATCGTCATGCTCGAAGGGGTGACGCAAGAGTTGGGTTATGAGGACTTCCTTGTCCTGAACCGATCTCAAGCCAACAATGCCGCACCCACGGGCAGTGTGATCATTGACGACACCACCCCAGTGCTCGACCAGGTCCTGACCGTCACCAACACCCTGGCCGATGCAGACGGCATCTTCGGAGTGGTGAGCTACCAATGGCAGGTGTTCAACGACATCGACGGTATCTGGGAGGACATTGCGGGTGCTGTTCTGGACACCTACACCGTGACCGAGGCCGAAGTCGGTGCAAGCCTGCGCGTGGAAGCCTCATACGTCGATGGCCTTGGGTTCACCGAAACAGTGGTTTCCGCCCCCACGAGCTTGGTGACTGCATTGGTCAACAACATCACCGGCACCGCTGCTTCAGAGATCTTGATTGGAACGGACCTGCCTGACCTCTTCCAGGCACTCGCTGGCGACGACACCCTGATCGGTGGCGCGGGCAACGACACACTCGGTGGCGGGATTGGCGTGGACTCGATGGTGGGCGGCACGGGGGACGACCTCTATCTGGTCAATACGACCGCCGATGTTGTGGTGGAGCTGGTGAATGAAGGCCTCGACACCGTGGATTCGGCGGCCACCTACACGCTCAGTGCCAACGTGGAGAACCTGATATTGCGCAGTGGCTTTGGCAACATCAACGGCACCGGCAACGCCTCCGCCAACATGCTGACGGGCAACGAAGGGGCCAACCAGCTCTCGGGGCTCGGCGGTAACGACACGTTGGATGGAGGCGCTGGCAATGACACCATGGCAGGCGGTATCGGCGACGACACCTACCACGTGGACAGCGTTGGTGATGTGATCACGGAAGCGGTGGGTGCTGGAATCGATACCGTCATCTTCAGCGGAACGTCCTACACCTTGGGCGTCAACGTGGAGAACCTGGTGTCCACCAACGCCGTGGGCGCCACGCTCACGGGCAATACATCGGCGAACCAGATCCTGGGCGGCGACGGTAACGACAACATCGCTGCAGGCCAGGGCAATGACACGGTGGAGGGTGGTGCGGGCAACGACACGATCGGTGGTGGGATCGGCGTGGACCTGATGATCGGGGGCACCGGGGACGACCTCTATCTCATCAATGACACCGCCGATGTCGTGGTGGAGCTGGCGGCTGAGGGCATCGACACCGTGAATTCGGCGGCCACCTACACGCTCAGCGCCGACGTGGAAAACCTGATATTGCGCAGTGGCTTTGGCAACATCAACGGCACCGGCAACGACTCCGATAACGTGCTGACAGGCAACGAAGGGGCAAACCGGCTCTCGGGGCTCGGCGGCAACGACACCATGAATGGTGGACTGGGTAACGACGTGTTTATCTTTGGCAACGCCTTTGGCCAGGACAGCATCATCGGGTTTGATGCAGACCCGACGGGAGGGCAGGACCTGCTGGACATCTCGGCGCTGGGTATCAACGCGGGCAACTTCGGGGGCAGCGTGTCGTTCTCGGAGGTCGGGGGCAACACCCTGATCAGTATCGGGTCTGACAGCATCACACTGGTGGGTGTCATCGGCCTTGGCACGGTTTCCCAGCAGGACTTCATCCTCGCCTGACAAAACAACACTGCGATTTCCACCGGTCAGGTTTTCCTGATCATTAAAAGCCCCCTCCAAAGAAGGGGGCTTTTTTTGCTCCCACACGGAACAGACACGCCTGACCCACTACCAGCGACCACAGCTTTGACCGTCCGGCGTGAGCTTGAACCGTGAACCAAGCAGAGCGCGGGTTTGCAGCCGCTTGACGTGACCGTCTTTGCCTTTATACTACATTCCACGATGTATATTATGTATAGTTAATGTCGAATGAAAGAGGACCTCTCTTCGGCCCAGATATTGCATACAAGCTTTCAGGTGTCGCCTATGCGGGGAAACACCTGCTGGCGATGCCCCGAAATTGGACTGCCCAGACCTACAATTGGTGCGCCCGTCAGGAGGCCAATCCTGTCGATCCACATGCTTGATGACCAAGGACTTACATGAAAAACCTGTTTCTTTCCCTGAGCCTGATTGGTGCAGCCGCGCTGGTTGGTTGTAGCAAGACCGAAACCCCGGCACCGGCCGCTCCGGCCGAACCCGCTGCAGCTGCAGCACCGGCGGCCCCCGCCAGCCAGTGGCCTGAACTGCGCGTCGCGATCGACCCGACCTACAAGCCGTTCACCTACAAGACAGAATCTGGCGAACCCGCCGGTTTTGACGTCGACGTGGCCAAGGCCCTGTGTGATGAACTCAAGAGCAAGTGTGTCTTCGTCGAACAAGCCTGGGACGGCATGATCCCCGGCCTTCAGGCCAAGAAGTACGACGCCATCATCTCCTCGATGTCGATCACCGAAGAACGCAAGCAGGCCGTGGACTTCACGGGCAAGTACTACAACACGCCGTCGTGCGTGGTGGTGAAGTCGGCGCTGAACCTGGGCGCGGAAGCTGCGAATTTCAAGGGCAAGAAGATCGGCGTGCTCAAAGCGTCCACGCAAGAGAAATACGCCATGGGTGAGCTCCAGCCCGCAGGTGCCACCATCGTGCCTTACGACGCTCAGGATCAGGTTTACCTGGACATCAAGTCTGGCCGCCTGGACGGTACCGTGGCCGATGTGGTCGAAGTCAACGGCGGTTTCCTGTCCACGCCCGATGGCAAAGACTACGCCTGTGCGGGCACCCGCATCCCGGTTGAATTCGATGCCAAGTACTTCGGTGCTGGCGCTGGCGTGGCCATCCGCAAGGAAGACACGGCTCTGCGCGACGCCCTGAATGCCGGCATCAAGGCCATCCGCGACAGCGGCAAATGGAAAGAGCTGGCCGAGAAGCACGTGCCTGGCGTGGACATCTGGGGTTCCTGAGCCTGAGCGCCCGGAGGTTCTGATCCGATGACGACCTACTTTCTCAATATCCTGCAGGGACTGTTGGTCACACTCGGTGTGTCCTTGGGCGCGCTGGTGGTCGCCGCCCTGTTGGGTCTGGCCGGCGCGGCAGCCAAGCTGTCGCACCACAAATGGCTCAACTGGGTGGGCGACATCTATTCCACCGTGATCCGGGGCGTCCCGGATCTCGTGTGGATGCTCTTGCTGTATTTCGGTGGCCAGATTCTGGTCAATGACATCGCAGAAGCCCTGGGTTTTCGCAGCGGTCCGCAGATCAACCCGTTTGTGGCGGGTGTGCTGACCATCGGTTTTGTTTATGGCGCCTACATGACGGAAACCTTCCGTGGCGCCATCATGAGTGTGCCCAAGGGCCAGTCGGAAGCCGGTTGGGCTTTTGGCATGAGCCGGTTCTACACGTTTCGGCGCATGGTGCTCCCGCAAATGGTGCGTTTCGCCCTGCCCAGCTTCACCAACAACTGGCTGGTGCTGTTGAAAGCCACCGCGCTGGTCTCGGTCATTGGTCTGGCCGACATCACCAACCTGGCCAAACAGGCGGGCGCCGCGGCGCGTGGCCAGATCCCGGGCGCCGCCATCATCTTCATGGCCTTTGCCGGCCTGCTCTACCTGTTGATTTCCAGCATCAGCCTGCTGTTGCTGCGACGCGCTGAAAAACGTTATTCGGTCGGCGTCAAGCGGGGGGATTTCTGATGGACAAGTTCGCCATCATCTTCCAGCCGCAGAACCTGCAGCTCTACTGGACCGGCCTGATTGCCACCATGGAGCTGCTCGGGGTCAGCCTGATTGCGGGCGCCATGCTGACGTTGCCGCTCACGCTGATGCGGGTGTCGCGCAACCGCTGGGTGTCGTCGCCGGTCTGGTTGTTCACCTACGTGGTGCGTGGCACGCCGCTGCTGATCCAGGTCTATTTCATCTACTACGGCATCGCGCAGCTGGAGTGGGTGCAAGGCCTGTGGGACACCCACTGGCCGTTCACCTGGTTCAAAGACCCCTTTTTCTGCGCCGTGCTGGCGTTCACGCTCAACACCTGTGCCTACACGGTCGAAATGCTGGCGGGCGCCATCAAGGAAACCCCGGCGGGTGAAATCGAGGCAGCCCAGGCGGCGGGCTTCGGCAAATGGAACATGATGTTCCGCCTGATCCTGCCCAGCGCCATGCGCCGCACCCTGCCGGGCTATTCCAACGAAGTGGTCATGATGCTGCACGCCACCTCGCTGGCCAGCGTGGTGCCCGCGCTGTACGACCTGACCAATGCGGCCTACGCGATCTACAAGACCTACTACCTGGCGTTCCAGCCGTTCATCTTCGTCGCGGTCCTGTACTTCATGCTGACCTTCGCGCTGGTGTACGTGTTCCGGCTGCTGGAACGCCGCTTTCTCGCCTATCTGCGCCCCATTGCCCACTGACACGACCACCCTTCCTGGGGTAGCCTTGCACTTGTCCTTGGGCATGGCCTGGCCAATGCCCGTCCCGCAGCGTGTTGGTGCGCCTTGAACGTCGATATGCAACAGATCAACCACCCCCTCCTCTCGCCCGCACTGGGCACCCAGCGCCACCTGAGCAGCTGGCATTTCGGGCAGCCAGGCCAAGGTCCCAAGGTCTATGTCCAAGCCAGCCTGCACGCGGATGAGCTGCCGGGCATGCTGGTCGCCCACCATCTGCGCGGCCTGCTTGAAGTGGCCGAACAGAGCGGCCAGCTGCTGGGTGAGGTCGTGCTGGTGCCGATGGCCAACCCGATCGGTCTGGACCAGACCACCATGCACCACCAGCTCGGACGCTTCGAGCTGGCCAGCATGGAGAACTTCAACCGCAACTACCCGGACTTTTTCGCCCTGGTGAAAGACGACGTGGCCACCCAGCTGGGGCCCGACGCCGGGCAGAACAAGCACCTGATCCGCGCGGCCATGCGCCGCGCCCTGGACGCCCAGAAGCCAGAAACGGAGCTGCAGAGCCTGCGCCTGACACTGATGCAGCTGTCCCACGACGCCGACATCGTGCTCGACCTGCACTGCGACTACGAAGCGGTGGTGCACCTCTACGTGGAGCGGCCCATGCTTGACCAGATCGAACCGCTGGCGTGCTTCCTGGGGGCGCGGGCGCTCCTGTGGGCCAAGGGTTCCGGGCCATCGATCTCGTTTGATGAGGCGCTTTCGGGTCCCTGGTGGCGTCTGCGCGAGCACTTCACCGACCGGTTTCCGGTGCCTCTGGCCTGTGCCAGCACCACGGTGGAGCTGCGCGGCCAGACCGATGTGTCCGAGCCGCTGGCGCGCCAGGACGCGCAGGCGATTTTTCACTACCTGCAACATGTCGGTGTGCTGGCTGGCCCACTTCCCGAACTCCCGTCAGCCCTGTGCGACGCCACGCCGCTGGCCGGCACGGAGTCGCTGCATGCGCCCCATCCGGGCGTGATCGTGTTCGTCGCCCAGGTGGGTGACGTGGTCCAGGCCGGGCAGACACTCGCCCATGTGGTCGACCCGCTGACGCCGCGCACCACGCCCATCCAGAGTTCGATAGCCGGCGTGGTGTACGCCCGTCACAACCTGCGCTGGGCCACCAGCGGCATGGAGATCTGCCGCGTCGCCGGCGCCACCCCGATCCGGTCCGGCAATCTGCTCAGCCCTTGAATCATCCCCCTTACCCATGACCACCAAACTCGAAGCCATCGACATCCGCAAGAGCTACGGCAGCAACGAAGTGCTCAAGGGTGTTTCGGTCACGGCCCACGCGGGCGACGTGATCAGCATCATCGGCTCTTCGGGGTCGGGCAAATCGACCTTTTTGCGCTGCATGAACCTGCTGGAGCGCCCCCAGCACGGCCGGATCATCGTGGCCGGCGAAGAGCTCAGGCTGGTGACTGCCAAAGACGGCATGCTCAAGGCAGCGGACGAAAAACAGCTGCAGCGCGCAAGGTCCCGGCTCGCCATGGTGTTCCAGCATTTCAACCTCTGGTCGCACCTGACGGTGCTCGAAAACATCATCGAGGCGCCGATGCATGTGCTCGGTCAGAGCAAGGACGAAGCCGTGACCGCGGCCCGCAAGTACCTGGAAAAGGTGGGGCTGCGCGGCGTGGAGGACAAATACCCGGCGCACATGTCGGGCGGCCAGCAGCAGCGGGTGGCGATCGCCCGGGCGCTGGCCGTGGAGCCCGAGGTGATGCTGTTCGACGAACCCACCAGCGCACTCGACCCCGAACTCGTGGGTGAGGTGCTGCGCGTCATGAAGCTGCTGGCCGAAGAAGGCCGCACCATGCTGGTGGTGACGCACGAAATGGGCTTCGCGCGCGAGGTCTCGAACCACCTGATCTTCCTGCACAAAGGCTGCATCGAAGAACAGGGCGTGCCGGCCGAGGTGCTGGCCCGGCCCAAGAGCGAGCGGCTGGCGCAGTTCCTCTCCGGCAACCTCAAGTAAGCCGCGTACGCGGCCGGTCAATCGGCCAAACAGCGGGGTTCTTCACCCGCTGATGACCGGCTTGCCCGCCACCCTTTTGTTGGAACATAGGTCCAGCCTGATTGGCACCTTGTACGCCCCAACGAAAGGATTTCCCCATGAGCACCACCGAATCGGTTGGCAACATCGCCAGCGGCCTGCTGTCCTCCATCAGCGCCGCCTTGTCCACACACCTGCAGGACAAGGCGCTCAAGAAGATGGATACGGATGGCAACGGATCCGCCAGCCAGAGTGAATTCCAGGCGGCCATGGAGAAGGTGTCCGGCAAACTGGGCATCGACATGGGTGAAGACGGCGCTGCGAGCCTGTTTGCCAGTTTTGATGCCGACGCCGACGGTGCGCTGAACGCCGCCGAAGTGGGTCAGGCGATCAAGAATGTGTTCATGCCGCCCGAGAACACGCAGGCCTTCGTGCAGTCGCGGGGTGATGAAGCGCGCTTTACCGAACTCGACGCCGATGGTGACGGCAGCATTTCGATGGCCGAGTTCGGCATCAACCCGGCGCAGACGGGTGAGATGTCCATGGTCAGCACCACCACAACGACCACGACCTACGTCAACACCGCGGGTGAAACCGCCAGCGGCGCCGAGGCGGTCGCGGGCACCGATGCAGCGCAAGCACTGGCGGCGG
Source organism: Hydrogenophaga aromaticivorans (assembly GCF_013387465.1). Lineage (GTDB taxonomy): Bacteria > Pseudomonadota > Gammaproteobacteria > Burkholderiales > Burkholderiaceae_C > Hydrogenophaga > Hydrogenophaga aromaticivorans. The sequence continues at coordinate 229,725 of NZ_VYGV01000006.1, forward strand.
CCACGGGGGCGTCCGAAGCTGCCGCAGAACCCGCCACCGTGACCGCAGCGGCCGACCCGTTGCAGGAACTGATCGGCTCGGTCGACAGCGACGGCGATGGCCAGATCAGCGGCGCCGAATTGAACACCTTTGTGGCCCAGCTGAGCAGTCAGCTGGAGGCCGCCTCGAAGAAATACAACGACGTGGCGCTGGCCTCAGCCAGCAGCGCCAAGACCCTCGACGAAGCAGCCTGACCCGGCAACAGCCATCAGGGCACCAGTTTCAGGCTGCTGACCCAGCGCTCGGGATGCATCTGCAGAGGACGGTATTGCACCGCCGCCCAGTCATCGCTCATGTCGCGGTAACGGCCTGAAAACACGTTGCCACTCTGCCCTGTCTGGTAGATGAACACCGACTTGTCGAGGTCGGCCAGGTCGTAGACCGCTCGCAGACTCGCCGCATGGCGGTTGGCAAAGGGTGCGTCGGCCTTGTCCAGGTGGTACTGCCCCACGTTGAGGGTGAACGGGTCGCCACCGGTGGGCGTGCGCACCTCAAACAGCGTCGCCAGTGCGCCCACGTTGCTGAACGGCCGGTGTATCGAGATCGCCGGGTGCGCGGTCCCCCAGCGCCAGGCCGAAACGTCCTGCCCCTGCATCGCCGACAGGCGGTCCAGCGCGCGGTTCAGGGCGGCGCCACTCGCGGCCGCACAGCCACCCGCCCCACACCAGCCGGCATCGTCACGTTCCAGCAGGTCTTCGACGGCGTTGCGAAACAGCCGCTTGCCGTAAATCGCCTCGAAACGTTCTTGGCCCAGCCGACCACCGATGACCCCGCGCGTGAATTCGTCGATCCACGCGGTGTAGATCAGCGGCGCCGCTCCGTCGGCGCGCATGCCACCGTCAAAACCTTTCAGGGTGGCCTGCGCCGCAGCGGCCAGCGGGTGGGTGGACGCGGTCTTCTGCAGGAACGGCAGCAGCCGCAAGGTGGCGGCCGATTGCTGGTCGGCGTGCATGGCCTGGAAACTGGCGAGGTCGTGCTTCGGTGTCTGCGCCAGCAAGGTCTCGATGCGTTCCTGGCGGTAGGGCGCGGCCCAGTCCTGGGTGAGAAAGTGCGGGTAGTCCGGGCCGTGGATGCGCTGGTTGGCGGTCGCGATCCAGCCCTTGCTGCCATCGTCCTGCGGCGTAAGTTCGTAGGGCAGCCAGCCCGCCCAGTCGTAGCGAGCCTCCCAGCCCGGCGCGGGCGCGACACCACGGATGTCGTTGCCGGGCTGGCGCAGGGGAATCTTGCCCACCGCTTTGAAGGCGATGCGTCCGCTGCGATCGGCCGCCAACACGTTCTGCATCGGTGCGTGGAAGTCGCGGTAGGCCTCCAGCAGATCGGCCACGGAACCCGCGCGGTTCGAAGCCAGTGTGGCCTGCACGTTGAGGTTGTCCGCATCAAGCGCGGTCCAGCGCAGCGCCAGAGCGTAGCGCCCGGTGTCGATCAGCGCCTGGGTGCGGCCCGGCACATCGCTGATCACCGGGCCGTGGCGCGTGCGGCGCACGGTGTGCTGCACGTCGGCCTGCCCCTTGACCCGGATGGTTTCCACCCGGGTCTCGAAGTTGGCCCAGGCACTGCCCTGCTCCGCCGGCACGCGGTATTGCGCTGGATTCGAGGGGTTGACCTGCTCCAGGTACAGGTCCTGCACGTCGGGCCCGGTGTTGGTGAAACCCCAGGCCACCTCGCGCGTGCGGCCCAGCACCACGAAGGGTGTGCCGGGTAGCGTGGCGCCCATGACATCCATGCCCTTGAGCCCGTTCGCATCGGGTGCCTGCAGCCGCGCGAAATACCAGATGGCCGGCGCACTCAGGCCGAGATGGGGATCGTTGGCCAGCAGAGGTTGCCCGCTGACGCTGCGCGTTCCAGCCACCACCCAGTTGTTGGAGCCCTTGCCTTCGATGTTGCCGAGTTCGCGGGTCCATTCGCGCAGGTCCTGCCCGATGCGGGTGGCGAACGTGGTCACGCCGGGTTGCGCCCCGGAGGTCGCCAGCGGCTGGGGCCTGTAGACCCCGAGTTCGCGGTACAGCCGGGCCAGGTCGGCACTCGCCGCGGGTGGTTCACCCGGATAGGGCGGGAACAGTTCCCACAGCTGGGGCGTGTCCAGCACCTGCAAGGCGGTCAGGCGCGCGATTTCGTTGCCCCAGTTGCCCCCCAGATCCAGCGCCATCATGATCGACCAGGCCACGCTGTCCACCGGCTCCCAGTAGCGACCGCCGGCCGCATCGTCGCGCGGGTTGATCCCCAGGATCTGGAACTCCGGCGAAAGCGCCTGCTTGCCCTGCGCGTAAAACGCGTTCACCCCGTCGCTGTAGGCCTGCAAGGCCTGACGGGCTTCGTCGGTCAACCCCGCCAGCTGCGCGCGGGCGGCCTCGTGGATGCCCAGGCTGCGCATGAGGCGGTCGGTGTCCAGCGTGGCGGGGCCGAGCGCTTCGGAAAGCGTGCCGCGCATGACGCGGCGGTTGAATTCCATCTGCCAGCCACGCTCCTGCGCGTGAACGTAGCCCATGGCCATCCAGGCGTCGCGCGGATCGCTGGCCTGGATGTGGGTCACGTCGCTGGCATCGCGCTGCACCTGGACGCTGGCCCGCAAACCCTTGATCGCTAGCTCACCATCGGTCTGTGGCAGGCTGCGATTGGCGTAGATGGCCGCGGCGATCACCAGCAGCGACAGCAACAGGCCCACGGCCCAGGATGTTCTTTTCAACCAGCGCATGAATGTCTCCTTGAGGGCCGCCATGTTGCCATGACGTCCACCGCCCCACCGTCATCGGGGAGACGGGGTGGGGAGACTCAATCGCGCAGAGGGCCGTGACCCAGCAGCATGTGCCCGTCCACCAGCTTGAAACTGACGGTGGGAGTACTGATGTCGGTGAACGGTGCACCCAGGGCGAACTCGCCATCGCTGTGCAACAGGCACTCCTGGCGGCGCAGCGCGATCACGTTGTCGGTTCCGGCAAAACGGACCCAAGTGCCGTAGCTGCTGGTGTCTTCGAGCAGGTAGTTGCCCGAACGGATGTCGATGCTGGCGTGCAGGCGGGAAACGCGTGGATCGTTGATCACAAAATCGGCTTCGGGCACGCGACCGATCTTCACCGGCAGATCGGTCAGGTTGAACGCGTGGCTCATGTCCAGCCAGCCGAGTTCGATGCCTCCGTAGACCGACTCGGCGGATTTGCGCAGGGCGTGCAGATCGGCCGGCAGAGTCAGGAACTCGGACAGCATTTCCGATTGCCACTCAATGCGGAACACCTCGCAGGGTTCGGCCCGGCCCTTGATGCGCATGGGCCCCAGGCTGCGGCTGCGCACGCCGTTGCGCGCACCCAGCTTGCGGATCACCGTGCTGGTGACCAGGATCTGCTCGGGCCCGGCAAGATCACTCAAGCGCGACGCCACATTGACGGCATCGCCAAAACAGTCCCCATCGACCTGCACCACTTGGCCGCGGGCCATGCCGATCTGCATCATGAGCTTGAGCCGGTTGGGCCACCGGGCCACACGCTCTGCGTGCTCCTGCTGGATCTGGCTCATGCACTCGACGGCCAGCCGGTTGTTGGTGAAAGACAGCAGCACGCCATCTCCCAGCATCTTCACCACCTTGCCGCTGTGCGCCAGGCCCACCGACCCGATCCACTGGGTCAGCTTGGTCACGGCTCTCGCCGCACGGTCGTTGCCCAGTGTTTCGAACACGGACACACTGCCGGTGAGGTCGACAAAAGCAATCGTCAGTTCAGCCATGAATGATCAACATCTGCGTGGAATTACAACACACCGCCCTCGCCCACAAACACCACGGATTCAGTGCGGGCCTCGCCAAGGCTGCGTGATATTTATCACAAGACCAGCTGCCCAAGGGCCGGACAAGACCCTGATCCGACCCGCTGTTCCAAAGGTCGATCCGGTTAGCGCAAAAAAGACTTAGTTTCAAAGTAAAACCAAGTTGCTGGTGGTGATTTTCTATCTCCAAGGTACTCATAAAACGCATCCGTCATCTTAAGCAATTCTGCTAACTCCATGATTTGCCTGTTGTTTTCTTGACTTGGCTCAAGTTGCTGCGATTGCATTCAAGGTGTTGACTGTCGTATTCTGAGGGCCAATAGAAAAAACCAGTCGTTGAGGTTTCACCATGCGTTGGATCAAACCCGCTTTGAGGAACAGCATTTCAGCCCTGTTGGGCAACGAGGTGCGCAAGCACTCTCCGGAATCGCTGGAACCCGTTCGCCAGGCCATGCTCGCCGCCTTGGGCGAAGACGGTGCGCGACTCAACCCACGACTCAAACACCGGCTGCAATACCTGCACGATGCCCATGGCCTGTGGTACGCCCGTTCGGAAATGGTGGCCGTGCTCAGCAGCCTGCACGGCGAGGCCCACGCGGTCAATGCCGTCAAGAGCCTGTCATATGTGTTTCAGGGCCTGTTGCCCAAGAGCCTGATGGACGCCTGCCGCATGCGCCACTGAGCGGCGATACGGCCCGGTTCAACCCTCTTCAACCCCAGAAAACCAGGGCGTCCCTGCCCTGCACCAGCAGCTCCACCTTCTGCCCCACGGGCAGCATCACCTTGGTGGGCACGTGACCAAAGGGCAAACCGGTCAGCACCGGGGTCTTGGTCTTGCTGCGCAACCAGTCCACCACCGTCTGCAACTTGAACCCGCGGTCGTGCGGGCTCGGCTTGTAGCGGTTGAACGCGCCCAGCAACACCGCTTTCTGTTCGCCCAGGATGCCCGCGTGCAGCAACTGCGTGAGCTGGCGCTCGATGCGGTAGGGATGTTCGTTCACATCTTCCAGAAACAGGATGCCGCCCTTGACCTTGGGCAGCCACGGCGTACCCACCAGCGAACACAGCACCGACAGGTTGCCGCCCCAGAGGATGGCGTTGCGCACCTGCAGGGGTGGCGTTTCCTCGACCAGTTTTTTGGCCCGTGCCGCCAGCGACGGCAGATCCGACTTGGGCAGTTGCCAGCCCGTGCCCTCACCCTGCCCGCAGGCCATGTCGTCGAAGCAGGCTTCCATGATGTCGTCGGGCGTGCCTTCGCAGCCGAAGTCTTCTCCCAGCGCCGGACCGGCCCAGGTGGTGGCACCGGTCTTGGCCAGCAGCGCGCACTGCAGCGCGGTGAAATCGCTCAGCCCCACGAACTGGGTGCCTTTTTCGACGGCTTTGGCGATCTGCTTGTAGGGCAGCTCGGGCAGGAGGCGTGTGAGCCCATAACCACCGCGGGAGATGAGCGCCACATCCGCACCGCTGGCCGCCGCGCGGGCGACGGCCGCCAGACGCGTGGCGTCGTCGCCGGCAAAACGCGTGTGGCTGGTGAGCGCGGCCTCGTCGACCTCGACCTCATGCCCCAGCGTTTTGAGGCGGTTCACGCCACGTTTGAACGCTGCCTTGTCGCGTACCGCGCTGGACGGGGAATAGATGTAGATGTGGCTCATGGGAATGGGTCGAAAACGGTCAAGGGCAGGATCATCGCTTAAAAAAAGCGCAGGCCTCGTGGGCGATGCGTTCGCCGTGCTCCTGGACGAAATGCCCGGCCTGGGGCAGCAGCAGCGGTTCAGGGCAATTGCGGATGTCGCGCTGCAGCGCGCGCATCACCGGCTCGCCCAGCACCGGGTCCTGCTGACCGATGGCCATGAAGGTCCGGCCCTGCCAGTCGTGGCGCCAGAACTCGCGGGCCTGGCGCGAGACTTCTGCGCCATCGTCATCGGGCTGTTCGGGCACCATCGCCGGGAAGGCGCGCAGCGCGGCGCGGTGGCCCCGGTCCGGAAAGGGTGCGTTGTAGGCCGCGCATTCCTCGGCGCTCATCTGCGGGTTGCCACGCGCGAAAAGGCGGGCGACGTCGAATTCGGGGTTCTTGGCGCACATCTCTCGCCAGGCCAGGAAGCCGGGCGAGAGCGGGGCATCACCGGTGGCCAGCGTGGTGTTCATCACCAGCAGGCCGCGGTAACGCTCGGGAGCCGCCATGGGCAGCGTCAGGCCGAGCAGACCACCCCAGTCCTGCACCACCAGCACCACGTGGTGCAGATCGAGCCGCTCGACCAGCTCGAGCAGCACCTGCCGGTGCCAGGTGAAGCTGTGGGCGCCCTCCTTCTTGGGCTTGTCGCTCTTGCCAAAACCGATCAGGTCGGGTGCGACCACCCGGGCGCCGCTGGCGGCGAACACGGGGATCATCTTCCGGTACAGGTAGCTCCAGGCCGGGTTGCCGTGCAGGCACAGCCAGGTGATGGGCGCATCGCTGGGACCCAGATCAAGGTAGTGCAGGCGCAGGCCGTTGAGTGACGGCAAGTCGCTGACGTAGTTCGAATCCCACGGGTAATCGGGCAAACCGGCGAAGCGCGTGTCGGGCGTGCGCAGGGCGTCTTCCCGCAACGGATGCGCGGCGCGGCGCTGGTCTTCACGCCGCCGCCGGAAAAAGTCGCTGAGCAGCGCGCCGCACTCGTCGGCCAGCACCCCGCCCTGCACAGTGGTCTGGTGGTTCAGCTGGGGTTCCGCGAACAGGTTGACCACCGAGCCGGCCGCACCGGTCTTGGGGTCGGCCGCGCCAAACACCACGCGCGGCAGCCGCGCATGCAACATGGCTCCGCTGCACATGGCGCAGGGCTCCAGCGTGACGTACAGCGTGCAGTCGTCCAGCCGGTAATTGCCCAGTGCCCGGGCCGCCGCCCGCAGTGCGACGATTTCGGCATGGGCGGTGGGGTCGAGACCGTCGATCGGCGCGTTGCGGCCGGTGGCGATCACGCGTCCGCCCTGCACCACGACCGCGCCCACGGGCACCTCCCCGGCCTGGGCCGCCCGCTGCGCCTCGGCCAGGGCCTCACGCATGAAATGGTGATCGGGAACGGCGGTGTCGGGCATGCGGCGAGTGTAGGTCAGGGTCTGCCGGCTCTGGCATGATCGTGGGTTCTTCTGGTTTACCCTGATGTCAAACGCCCACCAACGCCGCTGGGAGCTGGACGCCCTGCGCGGCCTCATGCTCGTCCTGATGACGCTGACCCACATGCCGACGATGTACTCGTTGCCATCGGGCCAGCCATTCGGCTTTGTCTCGGCCGCCGAGGGCTTCGTCTTCCTGTCGGCCTACATGGCCGGCCGCGTGTACGGAGGCCGGGCCCGGCGCGATGGCCTGCCGGCCATGCAGGCCGCCTTCCACAGCCGCGCGCTCAAACTCTACCTGTGCCAGGTCGGCCTGTTGCTGCTGGCGTTCACGCTGATCGCCTGGCTCGGCGTGTACAACCAGCAAGGTGGAGTGACGGGGCTGCTGGAGTTCTTTTTCATCGATCCCGGCACCGCGGTGGTGGCAGCGGTCCTGCTGCTGCACAACCCGCCACTGCTGGACATCCTGCCGCTGTACATCGCCCTGATGCTGCTGAGTCCCTGGTTGCTGCGCCGTGGCCTGCAGCGGGGTTGGCACGGCGTGCTGGCGGTCAGCGCCCTGCTCTGGCTGGCACAACAATGGGGGCTGGGTCAGGCGCTGTACGAGGGGTTCGTCCAAGGCACCGGTTTTTCCGTGCCCTACAAAGACATGGGCGCCTTCCATGGGTTTGCCTGGCAGGCGCTGTGGGTGGCCGGCCTGTGGCTCGGCGCGCGGCAGCAGCCGTTGCCACGTTTCCCGTGGTGGCTGCTGGTACCGGCGACGCTCTATGCAGCGGGCATGCTGTTGTGGCGCCACATGGTGGGCCAGGACCCGATGCCCGGTGTGCCCGCGGTCGGCCAGTTGCTTGACAAATGGTCGCTCGGGCCGCTGCGGGTTCTGAACTTTGCCAGCGTGTTTGTCTTGCTGGTGTCGGCGGGCCCCTGGTTGAAACGGGTGCTGCCTCGCCCCTTGCCACTGGAACTGCTGGGGCGCAACTCGCTGTCGGTGTTTTGTGCACACGTGGTGATCGCGCTCTTCACCCTCGCCTTTTTCGGATCCACCGAGGTCGTGAGGCCCTGGACCACCGATGTCGCGCTGCTGGCCAGCGCATTTGCCGGTCTGTTGGCGGTGGCGATGGCCGTGGAGACCCTTGAGCGCACCGGCTGGCGCCCTGCGCTGGTGTGGCCTTCAGGGCCGCAGGTGCGCTGAAACGATCTGGCGCCAGAGGCCATAGCCCTCGGCACTCAGGTGAAGCTGGTCGCGCACATACAGTTCGGCTCTCGGCCGGCCGTCGTTGTCCAGCATGGCGGTGTGCACATCGATGTAGTCGAGGTCGTCATGAGCCAGCACATGGGTCTGGATCAGCAGGTTGGCTTCGCGCATCGTCATCATGTGCGCCAGCCGCGAGGGGCTGGGCTTGATCGACAGGTAGGCGATCCGCGTGTTCGGCAGCGCGGTCTGTACCAGCTGCACGAACCGCACAAAGTGGGTCAGCAGGTCCTGCGGTCCGGCACCCTCGGTCAGATCGTTTTCACCCGCGTAGAGCACCACCAGCCGCGGCCGGTAAGGCAACACCAGGCGATGCACCAGGTCGGCGCAGTCCGACAGGCGCGAGCCGCCAAAGCCGCGCCGGATCACCACCGACTGCTCGGGGAAGGTGTATTCCAGGCCGGTCCACATCCGGACCGACGAACTGCCCACGAACAGCACCCCCCCGGGTGCCGGCAGCTGTTGCCGGTCGGCCGCGGCGAAGGCGTCAAGTTCGGCCTTCCAGCGCAGTTCGGCCGGTGAGCCGCTCTGGGCCCACGCCCGGGCCCAGGACGTGGCCGCCAGCCCTGCCACGAACACGCGGCGGTTGATCCGGCCCCTCATGGACGCAAAGGCCAGGTACCCAAGCATTCGTAGTAGCCATCGCCAACGTGGCTGTCAATCAACGCGAATTCGGTGGCCGTCCAGCGAACGGGTTCGATGGCCTGCGCGGGGACGAGCTTGCGGTCGTACAGCAGGGTCATGTGAGGATTGAAACCATGGTTCGCCGGCAAGGGCAAACCGGCTCGGCGAACTTCCAGGTGCAGCAGCTTGTGCAGTCGATGCAGGTCGGTCAGGGAACGGTGGTCCGAATGCCACAAGACGACCGGATTGGTGCCTGCGCGATGGATGTCAAAGCTCTGCACCCGATCAAACACCACCTCAAATCTTGGAGCGTCCACGCGTGCCGCGATGAACCGTGCCGCATCAACCGTCAGGGGCGAAACATCCGGCGCCACGGCATGCAGGGACACGTGCAATCTGTCCGCGCCGATCAGATTGCCCGTCAACCCGTGGGTACTGCGCAATTGCACGGCAGCCCGGTTGACCTGTTCGGCGACTGCCGGAGGCGGCATGAGTGCGAAGAACAGGTTGTGCCGCCCGTGCACTGGCGGGGCCTCCACGGGGTCAAGCAAAGACAACTGGTGACTCATGGCCCCAAAAATACCACCGACGGTGGTCTCGGCGGAAGATGTCCCTTGACACATGGTTTCATGTTCCGCGAGACGGTATCGCGTCGCTCACTCCCACTCGATGGTGGCCGGCGGCTTCGAGCTGACGTCGTAGGTCACGCGGTTGATGCCGCGCACCTCGTTGATGATCCGGCTGGACACCTTCTTGAGCAGCGCATAAGGCAGCTCGGCCCAGTCGGCGGTCATGAAGTCGCTGGTCTGCACTGCGCGCAGCGCCACCACGTAGTCGTAGGTGCGGCCGTCGCCCATTACGCCCACGCTCTTGACCGGCAGGAACACGGTGAAGGCCTGACTGGTCAGGTCGTACCAGCTCTTGCCGCTGATGGGATCGAGGGTGGAGCGCAGTTCCTCGATGAAAATCGCGTCGGCCCGGCGCAGCAGGTCAGCATATTCTTTCTTGACCTCGCCCAGGATGCGCACGCCCAGACCGGGGCCGGGGAACGGGTGGCGGTACACCATGTCGTGCGGCAAGCCGAGCGCCACGCCGAGTTCACGCACCTCGTCCTTGAACAGATCGCGCAGCGGCTCCAGCAATTTCAGGCCCAGCTGCTCGGGCAGGCCGCCCACGTTGTGGTGGCTCTTGATGGTCACGGCCTTCTTGCTCTTGGCGCCACCGGACTCGATCACATCCGGGTAAATAGTGCCTTGTGCCAACCACTTGGCGCCTTTTGTTGATGCACCACTTGAGATCAGTTTGGCGGCTTCGGCCTTGAAGACCTCGACGAATTCGCGGCCGATGATCTTGCGTTTGGCTTCCGGATCGCTCACGCCGGCCAGGTGGCCGAGGAACTGGTCGGCCGCATCGACACGGATGACCTTGGCGTGCAGCTTGCCGACGAACATGTCCATCACCATGTCGCCCTCATTCAGGCGCAGCAGGCCGTGGTCGACGAACACGCAGGTCAGCTGGTCGCCGATGGCGCGGTGAATCAGGGCCGCGGCCACCGAAGAATCCACGCCGCCGGACAGACCGAGGATGACCTCTTCGTCGCCCACCTGGTCGCGGATCTTCTGCACCGCCTCTTCGATGTGGTCGCGCATCACCCAGTCGGCCCGCGTTTGGCAGATGTCGAGCACGAAGCGCTCCAGCAGCGCCCGTCCTTGCACCGTGTGCGTCACTTCAGGGTGGAACTGCACGGCGTAGTAGCCGCGATCGACGTCGGCCATGCCGGCGATGGGGCAGCTGTCGGTGCTGGCCATGAGCTTGAACCCCGCTGGCATCTCGGTGACCTTGTCGCCGTGGCTCATCCAGACCTTGAGCATGCCGTGGCCTTCCGGGGTGTGGAAGTCGGCGATGTCTTTCAGCAACGGTGTGTGGCCACGCGCGCGCACTTCGGCGTAGCCAAACTCGCGCGTGGTGCCCGCCTCGACCTTGCCGCCCAGCTGCTGCGCCATGGTCTGCATGCCGTAGCAGATGCCCAGCACCGGCACGCCCAGTTCAAACACCGCATCGGGCGCCTTGTCGTCCACCTCGTAGACGCTGGCATGGCTGCCCGAGAGGATCACGCCCTTGAGCTGGCCGTCGGCGGCGAACTCGCGCACCCATTCGCTGCTCACATCGCAAGGGTGCACCTCGCAGTACACATGCGCCTCGCGCACGCGGCGGGCGATGAGCTGGGTGACCTGGGAACCAAAATCGAGTATGAGGATTTTCTGGTGTTGCATGGCGGTCGGTGGACTTCAGAAAAAAACAAAGGTCGCCTTGTAAGACGACCCGTGGTGGCGAGAGGCTGCCCCAACCCAGGGCACCGCGGAACCGGCTTTGCCGGGCCGCCAGTGCCGCCCCTTGGGGGGTGACGCCGCAGGCGGCGCGGGGGGAGCCTTATTCCGCCCGGTAGTTGGGCGCCTCTTTGGTGATCTGCACGTCGTGCACATGGCTCTCGCGGATACCGGCCGAGGTGATCTCGACGAACTCCGCCTTGTGGCGCATGTGTTCGATGCTGGGGCAACCGCAGTAGCCCATGGAGGCGCGCAGGCCGCCGGCCATCTGGAAGATGATGGAGACAACCGAGCCCTTGTAGGGCACGCGGCCTTCGATGCCCTCGGGCACCAGTTTGTCGGCGTTCGGATTGCCGGTGCTGGACTCCTGGAAGTAGCGGTCGGCGCTGCCCTGCTGCATGGCACCAATGGAGCCCATGCCGCGGTAGCTCTTGTAGCTGCGGCCCTGGTACAGCACGATCTCGCCCGGCGCTTCTTCGGTGCCGGCGAACATGCCGCCCATCATCACCGTGTTGGCGCCTGCCGCGATGGCCTTGGCGATGTCGCCGCTGTAGCGGATGCCACCGTCGGCGATCATCGGCACGCCCGTGCCCTGCAGGGCGGTCGCCACGTTGTCGATGGCCATGATCTGGGGCACGCCCACACCGGCCACGATGCGGGTGGTGCAGATCGAACCCGGGCCGATGCCGACCTTGACTCCGTCAGCGCCGGCTTCCACCAGCGCCATGGCCGCACCGCCGGTGGCGATGTTGCCGCCGATCACGTCCACCTGCGGGTAGTTCTGCTTGACCCAGCGCACGCGGTCGATCACGCCCTTGCTGTGGCCGTGGGCCGTGTCCACCACGATGGCGTCCACACCGGCTTTCACCAGCGCTTCAACGCGTTCTTCGGTGCCTTCACCCACACCCACCGCCGCGCCCACGCGCAGCCTGCCCGACGCATCGCGCGCGGCATTGGGAAAGTTGAGCTGTTTGGTGATGTCCTTCACCGTGATCAGACCCTTGAGCTCGAACGCCTCGTTGACCAGCAGCAGGCGTTCCAGCTTGTGCTTGTTGAGCAGGGTCTTGGCCTCGGCCGGCGTGGTGCCGTCGGGCATGGTGATCAGGCGCTCACGCGGCGTCATGATCTCGCTCACGGGCAGGTCGTAACGGGTTTCGAAGCGCAGGTCACGGCCGGTGACGATGCCGACCACACGGCCCGCCTCCACCACCGGGAAGCCCGAAATGCCCAAGTCATCCGACATCTTCATGACCTGACGGATCGTGGTCTGGGGCGTGATCACCACCGGATCGCGCAACACGCCCGACTCGTAGCGCTTGACTTTGGCCACGTGGGCGGCCTGCTCCTGCGGCGTGAGGTTTTTGTGGATGATGCCGATGCCGCCTTCCTGGGCAATGGCAATCGCCAGCCGGGCCTCGGTCACGGTGTCCATCGCGGCCGACACCAGAGGCAGGTTCAGCTTGATGTTGCGGGAGAACTGGGTGGCGAGGGAGGTGTCCTTGGGAAGGACCTGGGAGTAAGCTGGCACCAGCAACACGTCGTCGAAGGTGAGCGCTTTGCCGAGTAGGCGCATGGGGTAAAGCTCCAAAAACACTATTGTATCCGGGCGCCCGGCGGCACCGGGGAGCGCCGATGGCTTCGCACGCAGCACCTGAGCGTGGCAAAAATGCCTCTGCAGCATCAACTCGATCGCTGGCGCGGCAGGCCAGACATGCTGCGCGCCAGCTGGGGAAGTAAACTGGCCGAATGGAACACTCAACCTCTTCCCTGTCCGGCGTCTTCAAGTTCGCGCTCGCCGCGCTGACGGTTTTGGCTTGCAGCAGCGCGCCCGCGCAATGGCTGTGGATTGATGCCTCCGGCAACAAGGTGTTCAGCGACACCGCCCCGGCACCCGAGGTGCCAGAAAAAAACATTCTGAAGCGGCCGGGCACGCGCAGCGCCCCCGCAGCGGTGGAGGCCGACTCCGCAGCCGCTGCGCCCCAGGCGGCCCCACCCTTGAGCCCGCCCAAACCCAGCGGGCGCGACGCGGCGCTGGAAGCCAAGAAAAAACAGGCTGAAGAAGCCGAATTGGCGAAGAAAAAAGCCGAGGCTGAAAAAGTTGCCAAGGCACGGGCAGAAAACTGCGATCGGGCCCAGCGTGCCAAAGCGACGTTGGATTCAGGCGTTCGTGTGGCAACCACCAACGCCAAGGGTGAACGGGAGATCATGGACGACAAGGCCAGGGCTTCCGAAACCCAACGGCTCAACGAAATCATCCGCGCCGATTGTGGTCCGGCTCCCCAGGCACAGTAAGACCGCTGTGGAGAGTGGAATCGGCCTTCCGGGGACGGGTCAGTAGCCCGCTTTGGAGCCCGGCCTGCGCCGTGCAAACAGGCCGGTGCCCCGAGCGCCCTGCCCCACGAAGCGTTCCCGGCGCGCCACCTTCGGATCCACCCGGAGCGCGCGGTACACCTCCACCCGATCGCCCTCCCGGAGTGCCATGGACGGCGTGGCCTTGTGCCCCCAGATGCCCAGTGCCAGGGGCTCACGCCGAATGTCCGGGAACTGGGCCAGCCAGCCGCTTTGCTCCAAGGCCTGGGCGATGCTGCAGCCGTCGGTCACCTGCAACGCCAGCTGATGCACCTTGCGGGGCGCACTGGCGTAGACCAGCGTGATGTTCATGCGCCGTACACCTGGTCGGCGCGCTTGACGAAGGCGTCCACCAGATTGCCCGCGATCTTGTCAAACACCGGACCCACCAGCTTGGCCAGTGTCTGGCTTGAGAAACCGTAGGTGAGGCGAAACGCCACCTTGCAGGCCTTTTCGGTCCCGTCACCCAGCGGCGTGAAATCCCAGCAACCCTCCAGGTGTGAGAACGGTCCGTCCACCAGCTCCATCAGCACCTGGCGGTCGTCCACATGGGTGTTGCGAGTCGTGAAACTGTGGCGCAGGCCGCTGATGGATATGCCCACTTTGGCCACCATGCCTTCTTCGCCGCGTTCAACCACTTCACCGTGGTCGCACCAGGGCAAAAACTGCGGATAGTGGTGCACATCGGTCACCAGCGCGAACATCTCGTGGGCGCTGTGCCAGAGCAAAACAGACTTTTGAATCGTTTTCATACAATCAGGCGGGCATTTCAGGCAAGCCGCCAACAATGACATGCCGCCCGGCAGCTTCTTCGCTGCCATTGTATTGGCCAGAAACGGCCGCAACTGACACTCCATGGCCACCAAACCCAGTAAAAGCGCGCCCACCAAGGGCGTCGACAGCCGCATTGCCGACAACAAAAAGGCGCTCTTCAACTACGCGATCGAGGAGCGTTTCGAGGCCGGCATGGTGCTCGAAGGTTGGGAGGTCAAAGCGCTGCGCGAGGGCAAGGTGCAGCTGACCGATGGTTATGTCGTCATCCGCGAAGGCGAACTGTTCCTGATCGGCTGCCAGATCAACCCGCTCAACACGGCCTCGACCCACGTCAGCCCGGACTCGGTGCGCACCAAGAAACTGCTGCTGCACCGCGACCAGATCAGCCGCCTCATCGGCAAGATCGAGCAGAAGGGCTACACCCTGGTGCCGCTCAACCTGCACTGGAAAAACGGCAAGGTGAAGTGTGAAATGGCACTGGCCAAGGGCAAGGCCGAACACGACAAGCGCGACACCATCAAGGAGCGCGAAGGCAAGCGCGAGGTCGAACGGGCGATGAAGAGCCGCAGCCGCTGAGACCGGGCGGTCGATCAATGGCGTATGCCGATGAACTCAGGAGGAAGGCGCCTTTGAAATACCTGTTCATCCACCAGAACTTTCCGGGTCAATTCCGGCATCTGGCGCCTGCGCTGGCCGCGCAACCAGGCAACCAAGTCGTGGCGCTGATGGTGCAACCCAAGGGCGAGCCGCAGACCTGGCGTGGGGTGCGGGTGCTGCCCTACCCGCTTCAGGGCGCGAACACGCTGGGGCTACACCCTTGGCTGGTCGATATCGAAACCAAGACGCTGCGGGCCACGGCCTGCTGGCAGGCGGCACGATCGCTGCGCAACCAGGGCTTTGTGCCCGACGTGATCGTGGCACACCCGGGATGGGGTGAACCATTGTTCGTGAAGCAGGTCTGGCCCCGGGCCCGGCTGGGCTTGTACGCCGAGTTTTTCTACCAGCTCGACGGCGCCGACGTGGGTTTTGACCCCGAGTTCGCGCCGCCCGATGCGGAAGCCGATGCCTGCCGTCTGCAGATGAAAAACCTCAACCACCTGGCCCACCTGGACCAGGCCGATGGGGCCTTGAGCCCGACCCACTGGCAGGCCGCCACCTTTCCCCCGACCTGGCGCGACCGCATCTGCGTGGCGCACGACGGCATTGACACCGACGTGCTGTGCCCCGACCCCGATGCGCGTTTTCCGTTGCCGGGCGGTGCGCGGGCGCTGACCCGTGACGACGAGGTGATCACCTATGTGGCGCGGAATCTGGAACCCTATCGCGGCGTTCATGTGCTCATGAGGGCCTTGCCCGCCTTGTTGCGCGAGCGACCGAACGCGCAGGTGCTGCTGGTGGGCGGCGAAGAGACGGGCTATGGGGCCGCTGCCCCTGCCGGGCGCACCTGGCGGGAGGTGTTCTGCAGCGAAGTGAAAGACCAGATCCCTGAAACGGACTGGGCCCGGGTGCACTTTCTCGGGCGGCTGGAACGCGAGGCGTTCACACGGCTGCTGCAGGTGTCGCGGGTGCATGTGTACCTGAGCTACCCTTTTGTGCTGAGCTGGAGCCTGCTGGAGGCCATGAGTGTGGGCGCTGCGATCGTGGCCAGCGACACCGCGCCGGTGCGCGAGGTGATCGCGCCAGGTGAAACTGGACGCCTCGTGGATTTTTTCGATGGAACGGGGTTGGTTCGATCCATTGGCTCGCTGCTGGACGATGCCGCAGAACGCCAGCGGTTGGGGACCGCAGCGCGCGCCTTCGCGCGATCCCACTACGATCTCAGCCGCGTGTGCCTGCCGCAACAGCTGGCCTGGGTGCACAGCCTGTCTGCCGGGCTCTGATGGTTCGGCCAGGCGGCCGCGTCCGAGCCATGCCTCCGATCAGCTCAGTGACCGCAGCGGGTGTGCGTGCGCAGGCCAGGGGCTGACGAAGAACGGCGCAACCATCTCGGGCGTCACGTCTTCAACGCGGGCGGGGTTCCAGCGCGGGCTGTGGTCCTTGTCCACGGCCAGCGCGCGGATGCCCTCCACCGTTTCACTCGCCGCGCCAGGACGCAGCTGGAAACAATGGCGCACCATGTCACGCTCCAGGCGCAAGGCGTCGGCCAGGCCCATGCGACGAGCCCGGCGCACCTGCTCCAGCACCACATGCAGCATCAGCGGCGAGCGCTTGTTCAACATCGCCAGTGTCTGGGCCGCCCAATCGCCTGGAGTCGCGGCCAGTGCTGACACAATCGCCCCCACGCTGGGCAGCGAAAACACCCGGTCGATCTCGGCCAACGGCCAGACCACCCGGGTGAAAACCTTTTGTTCGTGGTTGCGGCACCAGCGCTCGACAGCCTCTCCGCTTTCAAACGGCGTCTGACCCAGCGTCTCCCACAAACCGGTCAGGCGGCCGCTGTCCATCAAGGCGTCGGCCAGGCCCATGCTCATGGCTTCGGTGCCACCCAGCACGTGTCCCGTGAGCCCGAGGTATTCACCCAGGCGCCCGGGGCAACGGCTCAGGAAATAGCCACCACCCACGTCAGGAAACAGGCCGATACCGGTTTCGGGCATGGCCAGTTTGCTGCGCTCGGTGACGATGCGCAGGCTGGCGCCCTGGCTGATGCCCATGCCGCCGCCCATGACGATGCCGTCCATGAGGGCGATATAGGGCTTGGGATAGGTGTGGACCAGGTGGTTGAGCGCGTACTCTTCGGTGAAGAAGTCCTCCAGCTCGGGGTTGCCGGCCAGCGCTGCCTGATGGAAAAAACGGATGTCGCCACCCGCACAGAAGGCCCCGAACGGGCCTTCCCTGCCCATGCCGCGCACCACCACGGCCAGCACATGGGTGTCGTCGCGCCAGGCGATCAGGGCGGCGGTGATGTCGCGGATCATGCCCAGCGACAACGCATTGAGCGCCTTGGGCCGGTTCAGCGTGATGCAGCCGACGCGGCCACGGACTTCGGTGATGACGTGCTTTTCAACGGGCGTCTGGCTCATGGCGGTGTTTCCTGGAGAAATCAATGCGGCGTGGCGCCGCTTTCGTCGGGTTGGGTCGGCATTGGTCTGGCGTTGCGGTCGCGCCAAGCCAGGAGTTCGTTGAGCAGCAGCGCCACGATGACCACACTACCACCCAACAACACTTCGTGCCCGGGGGTCTCGTTGGCCCAAAGCCAGGCCCAGACGATGCCGAAGATCACCTCCAGCAGCGCCAGCAGCGAGACCTCGGGCGCCTTGAGCGAGCGAGCGCAGACCACGGCCAGGGCGCAGGGAATGGCCAGTTGCACCAAGCCCAGCAGGGCCAGCCAAGCCACGTCGGTGCCCGTCGCCGCAAAGGGGGCGGCCAACGGCAGGGTCACCAGCGAGGAAATGACCGCTCCCAGCAGGACCGAGGGCACGAGGTCAATCTGCTGTCCATGCGACTGGCTGCGTTGCACGACGGTCCAGTTGATGGCGCCGGCGATCGGCACGCAGAGCGACGCGATGGAACCCAGCAGCAGGCCAGAAGCATTGGCTGCGGGGTCTGTGAAAGCACTCAGCATCTGGCTGCCGTACATGTAGGCGATGCCCGCACCGGCGGCCACGATGGCCATCCAGGTGCGCAACGGCAGGCGCTGGCCGATGGCAAAACGCGCCAGCAGTGCGGTGAACAAAGGCCCCACCGACATGATGATCAGCACGTTGGCCACGCTGGTGAAGGTCAGCGCCAGCATGAAAGCGGTGAACATCACGCTCCAGCAAACCCCCGAGACCCAGAAGGCGCGCGAGGCAGGCAGCACACCCCAGTGGCGTTCCAGACTGCCCTGCCCTGCAGGTGCGACGAGCACGCCGGAAGCCCGGTCTGCAGCGCGCCAGACCGGCAAGATGACCAGCAAAGACAGCGCGGTGAACGCACTGCGCCAGAAAGTCACCTCAAAACGGGCCGCCGATTCGAGCTGGCGCGACACCACGCCGGCGATCGACCACATGAGGGTCACCGCGATCATCATGAACACCGCCTGGGTGTGGCTCAGGCGGCTGAGGGCGCGAAAGGGCATGGCCTGAAACAACAACACGGCGCCAGGCCGTGTTGCTGAAACATCAGTCGCGGTTGCGCTTGCGGTCGCTTTCTTTCAGGAAGCGCTTGCGCAGACGGACCGACTTAGGCGTGATTTCAACCAGCTCGTCGTCTTCGATGAACTCGACACCGTATTCCAGGTTCAGGTCGATCGGCGGCGTGATCTTGATCGCATCTTCCTTGCCGGAGACGCGGAAGTTGGTCAGCTGCTTGGTGCGCGTGGCGTTGACCACCAGGTCGTTGTCGCGGCTGTGGATGCCGACGATCATGCCTTCGTACACCGGGTCACCGGCCTTCACGAACATGCGGCCGCGGTCGTCCAGCTTGCCCAGGGCGTAGGTGAAGATTTCACCATCGTCCATGGAGATCAGCACGCCGTTCTTGCGGCTGGCGATGTCGCCCTTGTGTGGTTCGTAGCTGTCGAAGATGTTGGAGATCAGGCCGGAACCGCGGGTCAGGTTCAGGAATTCGTTGGTGAAACCGATCAGGCCACGGGCCGGGATGCGGTATTCAAGGCGCACGCGGCCACGGCCGTCCGGCTCCATGTTGACCAGCTCACCCTTGCGTTCGCCCAAGGCCTGCATCACGCCACCCTGGTGCTGCTCTTCGATGTCGGCCGTCACCAGCTCGATGGGCTCATGCCGCACACCATCCACATCACGGAACACCACGCGCGGCTTGGACACAGCCAGCTCGTAGCCTTCGCGGCGCATGTTTTCCAGCAGGATGGTCAGGTGCAGTTCACCGCGACCCATCACTTCAAAGATGCCGTCTTCGCTGGTTTCGCTGACGCGCAGCGCCACGTTGGACTGAAGTTCCTTTTGCAGACGGTCCCAGATCTGGCGGCTGGTCACGAACTTGCCTTCGCGGCCTGCCAGCGGGCTGGTGTTGACGCAGAAGTTCATGGTCAGGGTCGGTTCGTCGACCTTGAGCATGGGCAGCGGTGCAGGGTTCAGCGGATCGGTCACGGTCACGCCGATGCCGATGTCGGCAATGCCGTTGATCAGCACGATCTCGCCCGGGCCGGCTTCGGTCGCCTGCACACGGTCCAGACCCTGGAAGGTCAGCACCTGGTTGATGCGGCCCTTGATGGTCTTGCCATCGGGGCCTTCCATCACCAGCACGTCCATGTTGGGCTTGATCGTGCCCTGGCTGATGCGGCCCACGCCGATGCGGCCGACGAAGGTCGAGAAGTCGAGCGCGGAAATCTGCAACTGCAGTGGTGCGGCCGCATCACCCGTTTGTGCGGGCACGTGCTTGAGCACGGTTTCGAACAGGGCCGACATGTCGGGGCCCCATTGCTCACCGGGCGCGCCCTCTTCAAGCGAGGACCAGCCGTTGATGCCGGAGGCGTAGACCACCGGGAAGTCCAGCTGCTCATCGTTGGCACCCAGCTTGTCGAACAGGTCAAAGGCGGCGTTGACCACCTTGTCGGGGTTCGCACCGGGCTTGTCCACCTTGTTGACGACCACGATGGGCTTCAAACCCAGGGCCAGTGCCTTCTTGGTCACGAAGCGGGTCTGCGGCATCGGGCCTTCCTGGGCATCGATCAGCAGCACCACGCCGTCCACCATGGACAAGGCGCGCTCGACTTCACCACCGAAGTCCGCGTGGCCGGGGGTGTCAACGATGTTGATGTGCGTGCCTTGCCAGCTCACGGCGCAGTTCTTGGCCAGGATGGTGATGCCACGCTCTTTTTCAATGGCGTTGTTGTCCATGACCGTGTCGACCACTTTTTCGTGTTCGGCGAAGGTGCCCGACTGGCGCAGCAGCTGGTCCACCATGGTCGTTTTGCCGTGGTCGACGTGGGCGATGATGGCGATGTTGCGGATCTGTTTGCTCATGTTGCGGTTTCCAGGATTTGCTGTATTTCAATGGGGCTCAGCAGCCGCCCCGGGATGAGTTCACCTCCCTCGGTGTGGCCGCTGCCAAGCAGGACCGTCGAGGGGTTTGAGGTTTCGGTGGAGGTCGTCGGCGCCGGGCCGAACACAGCCACCTGGTTCTGATCAGGCCATTCGCCTCGCCGGCGCACACCACTGAGGTAGCGCCCGGCATTGTCGGCGTCCAGCGTGACCGGCACGTGTCCTTCTAGCAAGACCTGGACCGGGGCCAGGTGCGCCAGCCGCTGGTCTTCGGTTTCCGAGGCCAGGGCATCCAGGGTGATGCACTGTGTGGCATCAAAAGGCCCGGTGGCGGTGCGGCGCAGCATGGTCAGGTGCCCGCCACAGCCCAGCGCTTCGCCAATGTCTTCGCCCAGGGTGCGGATGTAGGTGCCCTTGCTGCAGCGCACGCGCAGTTGCAGGCTGGGAGCGTCGCCGTCCAGTTGCATGTCCAGCAGGTCCAGATCGTGAATCACCACCTGGCGCGCTTCGCGCTCGACCGTCTGGCCCTCGCGGGCGTACTCGTACAGCGGCTTGCCGTCTTTCTTCAGCGCACTGTGCATGGGTGGCACCTGCGCAATCGGGCCCATGAAGCGGTCGAGCACCTCGACCACCTGACCCGCGGTACAGGTCACAGGCCGGGTTTCGATCACGTCCCCTTCTGCGTCACCGGTGCTGGTTTTTTGCCCCAGGCGCACGGTGGTTTCATAGGTCTTGTCCGCGTCGAGGTGCAACTGGCTGAACTTGGTGGCAGCACCAAAACACAGGGGCAGCACACCAGTGGCCAGTGGATCGAGTGTGCCGGTGTGGCCGGCTTTTTCCGCGCGCAGCAACCACTTGGCCTTCTGCAAAGCCTGGTTGCTGGAGAGACCCAGCGGTTTGTCTAACAACAGCACCCCGTGCACAGGGCGCCGTTGCACCCTGGTGCTTTGGCGCTGCATGCTCATTCCTCGTCTTTGGAACGCGACGCCACCGCCTTGGAGATCAAGGCGTTCATGTCTGACGCGCGCTCGGTGGTGCGGTCAAAGATGAAGTGCAGCGTGGGCACGGTGTGGATGTGCAGCCGCTTGAAAAGCCCGCTGCGCAGGAAACCGGCAGCCGCGTTCAGGCCCTGCTGGGTTTCCTCGGGGTCGCCGGTCAGCAGGCTGAAGAACACCTTGGCGTGCGCGTAGTCGGGCGTGACCTCGACCGCGTTGATCGTGATCATACCCACCCGGCGGTCCTTCAGCTCGCGCGCGATCAGCTCGGCCAGATCGCGCTGGATCTGGTCGGCCACGCGGAAACCGCGGTTGGGAGTGGAAGACTTCTTGACAGCCATACAGTGTTCGAAACGTGCCCCGATCAGAGGGTACGCGCCACTTCCTTGATCTCAAAGAACTCGAGCTGATCGCCCTCTTTGATGTCGTTGTAATTCTTGAGCTTGATACCGCACTCGAAGCCTTCCTTGACTTCGCGCACGTCGTCTTTCAGACGCTTCAAGGTGTCGATCTCGCCGGTGTAGACCACCACGTTTTCGCGCAGCAGACGGAAGTGTGCGTTGCGGGTGACCTGGCCCGAAGTGACCATACAACCCGCCACCGTACCGATCTTGGACGCGACAAACACGGTGCGGATCTCGGCCGAACCGATGATCTCTTCGCGCTTCTCGGGCGCCAGCATGCCGGACATGGCCGCTTTCAACTCATCGACGGCGTCGTAGATGATGTTGTAGTAGCGCAGATCCACGTCGTTGCCTTCGGCCAGCTTGCGCGCGCCCACATCGGCTCGCACGTTGAAGCCGATGATCACGGCCTTGGACGCGATGGCCAGGTTGACGTCGGACTCGCTGATGCCGCCCACGCCGGAGAACACCAGCTGCACCTTGACCTCGTCGGTCGACAGCTTGAGCAGCGAAGCGCCCAGGGCTTCCTGGGAACCCTGCACATCGGCCTTGACGATGATGGGCAGGACCTTGACCTCGCCCGCCGACATGTCGGTGAACATGTTCTCCAGCTTGGCGGCCTGTTGCCGGGCCAGCTTGGTGTTGCGGAACTTGCCGGCACGGTATGTGGCGATCTCGCGCGCACGGCGCTCGTCGGTCATCACCATGAAGTCGTCACCGGCCTGCGGAACTTCCGACAGACCCTGGATTTCCACCGGAATGGAGGGACCCGCGGACTTGATGGTCTTGCCGTTTTCGTCCAGCATGGCGCGCACGCGGCCCGAGGTCTGACCGACCAGGATCACGTCGCCGGTCTTGAGCGTACCGCTCTGAACCAGCACCGTGGCCACGGCGCCGCGGCCTTTGTCCAGACGCGCTTCGATCACCAGACCCTTGGCCATGGCATCGACCGGCGCCTTGAGTTCCAGCACTTCGGCCTGCAGCAGCACCTGCTCCAGCAAAGCGTCCACGCCCTCGCCGGTCTTGGCCGACACGTTCACAAAGGGCACGTCGCCGCCAAACTCCTCGGGCACGACTTCTTCGGCCACCAGCTCGGAACGCACCTTTTCCAGGTTGACGCCGGGTTTGTCGATCTTGGTGAGGGCGACCACCATGGGGACGCCTGCCGCTTTCGCGTGCTTGATGGCTTCCTTGGTCTGAGGCATGACGCCGTCATCGGCTGCACACACCAGAATCACGATGTCGGTCGCCTGCGCACCACGGGCCCGCATGGCGGTGAACGCCTCGTGACCCGGGGTATCGAGGAACGAGATCACGCCGCGCGGGGTTTCCACGTGGTAAGCACCAATGTGCTGCGTGATGCCGCCCGCTTCGCCCGCCGCCACCTTGGCGCGGCGGATGTAGTCCAGCAACGACGTCTTGCCGTGGTCCACGTGGCCCATCACGGTCACGACCGGCGCACGCGGCAGCAGCTCGGCTTCCAGTTGTGCGGTGTCTTCGTCCGTGAAGGCTTCCGGGTCGTCCAGTGCGGCAATGATGGCCTTGTGACCCAGTTCTTCCACCAGAATCATGGCGGTGTCCTGGTCCAGCGGCTGGTTGATGGTGACCATCTGGCCCAGCTTCATCAACTGCTTGATGACCTCGGACGACTTCAGGCTCATCTTGTGCGCCAGTTCGGCGACCGTGATGGTCTCCGGCACGTGCACCTCGATGACCTTGAATTCGGTCGGCGCCACGAAACTGCTCTGACCCGTGTCACGGCTGTCGCGGTCGCTGCGACGGCCACCACCACGCGGACCACCGCGCCAGTTGGAACGCCCGGCGCTGGTGTCGCCGCGGGTCTTGATTTCCTTCTTCTTGGCCGCGTCGTCTTTCCAGGTGGAAGACAGGTTTTCGGACTTGACTTCTTTCTTGCCCGCCGCACCCGCGACAGACGCCACAGCGGCGGTCGTGCCCACGGGTTTGGCACCGGGTGTGCCAGCGGGCTTGTGCAGCGTGCCCTTGATGGCCTTGGGATCCGGCGTGGGCTCAGGCTTCTTGGCCACCATCGTCTTGGCCGGTGCAGCCATCATGGCGCGGATGTTGGCGGCTTCGGCTTCCGCCTTGCGGCGACGCTCGATCAGGTCCTGGGCGCGCAGGTCGTCGGCCTTCTGGACCTCGGCCTTCTTGTCGGCCAGCACACGGGCGGCAGATTCACGCTCCAGCGACGCGGCCTGGGCTTTTTCGTGCTCGACGATGCGGGCTGCAGCGCTGCCAGCGGCATCGACGGGGGTTGCTGCGGGTTGAACGGCTTCGCGTTCGGCGCGCGCCGCGGCCTCGGCCGCTTCGGCAGCCACCCGGTCCTGTTCGGCTTTGGCCGCGCGGGCTTCTTCGGCTTCGCGCTGCTGGCGTTTCTGCAACAGCTCTTCTTCCTGGCGACGCAGCAACTCGGCCTGGTGGCGTGCATCCTCTTCGCGACGGGCCAATTCGGCCTCATCGATGACGGGGACGGCAGGCGCCTGTGGCTCGGGCACGACTTCCGGTGCAATCACATCGTCGTCGCGCTTCACGAAGGTGCGCTTCTTGCGCACCTCGACCTGGATCGTGCGGGCACGACCGGTGGCATCGGCCTGCTTGATTTCACTGGTCGATTTCTTGACCAAGGTGATTTTCTTGCGCTCGCCACCCGAGGTGCCATGGCTGGCCTTGAGGTGACCCAGCAGCTTCTGCTTGTCGGACTCGGTGACCGGGTCGGTCCCCGCGTTTTTGGGCACCCCGGCTGAGGAGAGTTGCTCCAGCAGCGATGAGGTGGTCTTGTTCAGCTCGGCAGCCAATTCGGCGACAGTGGTACTGGTCATAGGTGTTTTTTCTCCGCTCTGGCCTGCTCGGTTCAGTTGGATGCAGGCGTTTCGTCACTGTTGAACCAGTGAGCGCGGGCCAACATGATCATCGCCGTGGCCTCTTCAGGCGTCTGGCCGGTCAGGTCGGTCAATTCGTCGGTGGCCAGGTCGGCCAGTTCGTCACGGGTGTGCACGCCGCCATCGGCCAGCTTGGCCACCAGCTCGGGGGTCATGCCTTCGAGGTCGCGCAGATCCTGCGAGACTTCCTCGACGCTTTCTTCCCGGGCAATTTCCATGGTCAGCAGGGCATCCTTGGCACGGGTGCGCAGTTCGTTCACGGTGTCTTCATCGAACGATTCGATCTCGAGCATTTCCTGCAGCGGCACATAGGCCACTTCTTCGAGGCTGGTGAAACCTTCCTCGATCAGGATGTCGGCGATTTCCTGGTCCACGTCCAGCTTGGCCATGAAGATCTTGCGGATGCCGTCGGCTTCTTCTGCCTGCTTCTGCGCCGACTCGTCGGCGGTCATGATGTTGATGCGCCAGCCGGTCAGCTCGGAGGCCAGACGCACGTTCTGTCCACCACGGCCGATGGCGATCGCGAGGTTTTCTTCATCCACCACCACGTCCATGGCGTGGCGTTCTTCGTCCACCACGATGGAGACCACGTTGGCCGGTGCCAGCGCGCCGATGACGAACTGGGCCGGGTCTTCGGACCACAGCACGATGTCGACACGTTCACCGGCGAGTTCGTTGGTCACGCCGTTGACACGCGAACCGCGCACGCCAACGCAAGTGCCGATGGGGTCGATGCGTTTGTCGTGCGATTGCACGGCGATCTTGGCGCGCGAACCGGGATCGCGGGCGCAGGTCTTGATCTCCAGCAGCCCCTGTTCGATCTCGGGCACCTCCTGGCGGAAGAGTTCGATCATGAACGATGGTGCCGAACGCGACAGCAGGATGGGCGCGCCACGCAGCGTCAGGTCCACATCCATGATCATGGCGCGCACACGGTCACCGGTCCGGAAATTTTCTTTCGGGATCATCTCGCTGCGCTTCAAACGGCCTTCGACACGGCCGCTTTCGATGATGAGATCGCCCTTGTCCATGCGCTTGACGGTACCGACGAAGATCTTGTCGCCACGCGACATGAAGTCGTTGAGCAGCATCTCGCGCTCGGCGTCGCGAATCTTCTGCAGGATCACCTGCTTGGCGGCCATGGCGCCGATGCGGCCGATGGGTACGCTTTCAACCGGCTTCTCGATGAAGTCGCCTTCTTCGATGTCGGGAATTTCATCGCGCGCATCGGACAGCAGCTCTTCGGCATCGGGATTTTGCAGACCCGCTTCGTCGGGCACGACAAGCCAGCGGCGGAAGGTCTCGTAAGAACCATCGTCCGGACTCATGGCCACGCGGATGTCCACGTCGCCCTTGTAGAGTTTTTTGGTGGCCGAGGCCAGCGCCAGTTCCACAGCGCTCAGCACAATGTCACGTTCGACATTTTTCTCGCGCGAGATGGCATCGATCAGCATCAACATTTCGCGGTTCATATCACTCGCCCACCTTTCCGAAGCTCTTTTCCAGAGTCACAAACAATTTTTTGCATGAATGGATCGCACAACAACAACTTCAAACCGGATCCGATCCGTCTGAAGCTGTCTGACGACCCTTGAAATTCACAATGGGCGCCAACCGGGCCTGCTGGACATCGTCCAGCACAAAGCCCAGCGCCTGCAGCGGCGGCGGCACACGCTTCTTGCTCACGCGCTGCCCCGGCTTGGGTTCGGGCGCATCGCTCCAGACCAGTTGCCAGGACACCCCATCAGCGGCCCGCTCCAGCGTGCCGCGAAACTTTTTACGACTGGCCGAAATGCCCGAATCCGTGGCGCCGATCGGCGCCTTCAGCGTAAGGTCAACCACGTGACCCTCAAAACGGATGTAATCCACTTCGTGACGGAGCGGACGGTCAATGCCCGGCGAACCCACTTCCAGCCGGCGGTACTCAAGACCTTCGACTTCCAGCAGATAGTGCAGCTGGCGCGTCACCTTCTCGCAATCTTCCACCGTCACGAACTGGGGCGCCGGTGCGGGCTGGCCCGCTTCTGGCGGTTGCCAGGGCAGATCGATCGTGACGCGCAACAAACCACCGGCGGAACGCTCCAGATCCACCAGGTCAAAACCCAGTCCAGTGACGGTTTGCGTGACGGTTTCTTGCCAGGCCATTGGTGCGGTATCTGCCTTGTTCGGTGTTGGTTGGAAAAGCGTTCGGCCAAAAAAAATGGGCCGGTAGTAACCCGCCCATTTGGTCGTGAAGCTCGCATTGTAACCTGTCTGGGACCCCTATTGCAATATCCGAGCCACCGACGCCATCAAATACCCAACACCCATTGAATGATGTTTTTGGCGACGAAACCCAGCATGCCCAGCGAGAGCACCAGAAACAGGATGAAGGAGCCGAATTTACCCGCCTTGGACTCCAGCGCGAGGTTGAACACAATGAAAAGCATGTAGAGGATGAACGCGCCGACGCCGAAGGTCAGCCCGAACTGGGCGATCTGGCCCTCGGTGTAGCCGAAAAGGGTGGTTTCCATGAAAAAGTGCCGCGTTGCGGCTCAGGCGGCTGGCGCCGTGGGGCTAGAAGTAGAAGTTTCGGGGCAGAGATCGCGGTAGGCGTGCCAGCTGGCATGGGCCACCAGGGGGATGACCACGATCAGGCCCAGCAAGGCGGTGATCAGACCCATGCCGAAGAGCATGCCGATCAGCACCGCCCACCAGACCAGCGGCCCGGGATGATCGGCCACGGCGCGCCAGCTCGCGGTCACCGCCATGCTGACGGGCACGCTCTTGTCCACCAGCATCGGAATGGCGACCACGCTGGAGGCGAAAACCGGCGCTGCGAGCAGCGAACCCATGAGGAGCCAGACTTCAAACAGCCCCGGCTCCCTTACCAGCACCACGTGCTTCAAAAAATCCATCGGCTTGTTGATCGGCACTTCAGACCACAAGGTGATCAGGCCGGCCGAGGTCAAGACCCAGCCCGTGCCCGCCAGCCCCAGCAGCAGGCCAAAGCGCACCAGACGCCCGTCAAACGAGCGCCAGAGCGCCAGCACATCGCCCAGACCCGCCATGCGCCCGGCGGCCCGTTCGCGGCTGACGTGGTACAGGCCGGTCGCCAGCACCGGGGCGACGATCAGGAAACCGGAAAACGCCCCCGCGAGCAGCCAGAACTTTTCGCGCGCGGCCCACATCAGCAACCAGCCGAACAGGGTGATCAGCGCGCCGTGGACCAGGCCGGGCACAGGGTTGGCCCGCAGATCGTCCCAACCTTTTTCAATCCAGCGGACAGGCGAAATCATGTCGACGGGCACGACGGCGTTTGGGGAAGGCGCTGGCGGTAGGGTCTGGGTCATGGAGGTGGAATGGGTTCGCGCTCAGACGCGCCACGGCGGCCTGGGACGGCGGGTGATGTTAATTCATGCCCGACCCGCAGCTCAGGCGGCCGCCCTCACCAGGGCCTGGGTGTAGGGATGCTGCGGGTGCTGCAGCACCCGCTCCACGCTGCCTTGTTCCAGCAGGGCACCGTCTTTCATCACCACCACCTCATGGGCCATGGCGGCGATGACGTCGACATCGTGCGTGATCAGCAGGTAGCTCAGGCCGCGCTCGCGCTGCAAGCGCTGCAGCAAGGCGAGCACCTGTTTCTGCACGGTCACGTCCAGCGCGCTGGTGGGCTCGTCCAGCACCAGCAGTTGAGGCCCCACGATGAGTGCGCGCGCAATGGCGAGACGCTGGCGCTGGCCGCCGGAAAACTCGTGCGGGTAGCGCTGCAGCCAGTCACCGCCATGGCGGGGGTCGTCCACCAGGCCGACATCGGCGAGCGCAATGACCACCCGCTCCCGGCGCTGGGCGGAGGACAGCCCGGGTTCGTGAACCAGCAGGCCTTCGCCCACGATCTGCTCCACCGTCATGCGCGGCGACAGCGAAGAAAACGGGTCCTGAAAGACGACCTGGATGCGCTGGCGCAGGGCGCGGCTCTGACCCGTTTTCTGGGCATCGCTCCAGTCGGTCCCGGACACCCGCAGGCTGCCCCCGTGCGGCAACAGGCCCAGCGCGGCCAGCGCAAGCGTGGACTTGCCGGAGCCCGACTCGCCGATCACGCCCAGCGTGCGCCCGGGAGGAATGTCGAGATCGGCGCCCTGCACCGCCACGAAATCGCCCTTCTTGAACCAGCCGCGCAGACCCGGCAGCGGCACCGGGTAGCTCACGCGCAGGCCACGCGCCTGCAGCACCGGCTCACCCGCCTCAGCCGGCGCTTCCACCACGTCACGCCCGGGTTTGCTCGTCAGCAGCATGCGGGTGTAGGCGTGCTGCGGCGAGGCGAACACTTCCGCCACGCCGCCCTGCTCCACCAGATGACCGCGTTCCATCACCGCCACGCGGTCGGCGAAACGCCGCACCAGGTTCAGGTCGTGCGTGATCAGCAACACCGCCATGCCGTGCTGGCGCTGCAGATCGGCCAGCAGGTCGAGGATCTGGCCGCGCAGGCTCACGTCCAGCGCGGTGGTGGGCTCGTCTGCGAGCAGCAATTTCGGGTTACTGGCCAGCGCCATGGCAATCATGGCGCGCTGGCGCTGGCCGCCGCTGAGCTGGTGCGGGTAGGCGCCCGCGCGGCGGGCCGGCTCTGGGATGCCGGTGGAGGCCAGCAGCTCCACGGTGGCCGACCGGGCCTGGCCCGCCGTCAACCCCTTTTTCAGCTGCAGCACTTCGGCGATCTGGTCGCCCACCGTGTAGAGCGGGTTGAGCGCTGTCATGGGCTCCTGGAAGATGACGGCCACCTCGTCGCCGCGCACGCCGCGCAACTGGTGCTCGCTCATCTGCAGCAGGTCGCGCCCCGCCAGCAGCGCCGAACCGCTGACCTCGGCGTTGTGCACCAGGCGCAGCAGTGAGAGCGCCGAGACCGTCTTGCCCGAACCGGACTCACCCACCAGGGCCAGCTTTTCGCCCGCAGCGATCGAAAAATCGATGCCATGCACCACCGGCTGGCCGTTGAAGGCCACCTGCAGGTTCTGCACCTGGAGCAGCGGCGCCGTCATGTTTCAGCCTTCCGCGGGTCGAGCGCGTCGCGCAGGGCATCGCCCATGAAGGTGAGCAGCAACAGCGTGATCACCAGCACGGCGAAGGTGGACATGGAAATCCACCAGGCGTCGATGTTGTTCTTGCCCTGGCTGAGCAGTTCGCCCAGCGACGGCGTGCCGGGCGGCACGCCCAAGCCCAGAAAGTCCAGCGAGGTCAGCGCCAGGATGGCCGCGCTCATGCGGAACGGCAGGAAGGTGACCACCGGCGTGAGGCTGTTGGGCAGCACATGGCGCCAGATGATCTGCGCGTTCGACAGGCCCAGCGCGCGCGCCGCGCGCACGTAGTCCAGCTGGCGGTTGCGCAGGAACTCGGCACGCACGTAGTCGGACAGGCCCATCCAGCCGAAGAGGCTGAGCAGGATCAGCAGCAGGCTGATGCTGGGAGCGAACACGGCGGAGAAGATGATCAGCAGGTAGAGCTCGGGCATCGAACCCCAGATTTCGATGAAGCGCTGGAAGGCCAGGTCGGTCTTGCCGCCGAAAAAGCCCTGGATGGCGCCGGTGATCACGCCGAGGACGACGCCGATGAAGGTGAGTGCCAGCGCAAACAGCACGCTGACCCGGAAGCCGTAGATCAGCTGGGCCAGCAGGTCGCGCCCGCGGTCGTCGGTGCCGAGCCAGTTGTCGAGGGTCGGGGCCGAAGGATTGGGCTCTTTCGCGAAGTAGTTGAGCGTCTTGGGGCCATAGGGGTTGGGCGCGTAGACCGCCCAGTTGTTTCCGCGGGTCAGTTGCTCGCGGATGAACGGGTCGAGGTAATCGGTGGTGGTCTCAAAGTCGCCGCCGAAAGTGGTTTCCGGGTAGTCCTGCACCATGGGGAAATAGGTGCTGCCCTCGTAGCGCACGATCAGCGGCCGGTCGTTGGACAGCAGCTCGGCAAACAGGCTGGCGACCACCAGCACGCAGAAGACCACCAGGCTCCAGTAACCCAGGCGGTTGCGCTTGAAGCGCTGCCAGGCGCGGCGGGACGGGGAGAGGGATGCGACGGCCATCAATCGAACTTCACCCGGGGATCGACCCAGAGATAACAGAGGTCCGACACCAGCTTGGTCACCAGCCCGATCAGCGTGAACAGGAACAAGGTGCCCAGCACGACGGGGTAATCGCGCCGGATCACGCTTTCATAACTCAGCAGGCCCAGGCCATCGAGCGAGAACAGGGTTTCAATCAGCAGCGAGCCGGCAAAAAAGGCCCCAATGAAGGCCGATGGAAACCCGGTGACGATGGGGATCAGCGCGTTGCGGAAGACGTGCTTCCACAACACCTGGCGCTCGCTCAGGCCCTTGGCGCGCGCCGTCATCACGTACTGCTTGCGGATTTCTTCCAGGAACGCGTTTTTCGTGAGCATCGCCGTGACCGCAAAACTCCCGAGCACCATGGCCGTTAGCGGGAGGGTGATGTGCCAGAGGTAGTCCAGGATGCGCGCGCCCCAGCTCAGTTCGTCCCAGTTCGATGAGGTGAGTCCGCGCAGCGGAAACCACTGCAGCTGTCCGCCAAAGATCACCAGCAGCGCCACGCCCAGAACGAAGCCGGGAATGGCATAACCGACCAGCACCAGCAGCGTGGTGACCAGATCAAAACGGGAGCCGGCGCGAACCGCCTTGGCCACGCCCAGCGGCACCGCCACGAGGTAGCTGATGAAAAAAGTCCACATGCCGAGACTGATGGACACCGGCAGCTTCTCGACGATAAGTTCGGACACCGCCTTGTTCTGGAAAAAACTGGTGCCCAGATCGAAGCGCGCGAACTGCCCGAGCATCTGGAAAAAACGCTCGTGCGCCGGCTTGTCAAAGCCGTACAGCGCCTTGATCTGCTCCAGCCGCTGCGGGTCCACGCCCTGTGCGCCCCGGTACACCGAGCCGCCTTCCGCCCCACCGCCCTGCCCTGTGCGCGCCTCGGCCAGGTACTGGTCCACCGGCCCGCCCGGCACGAACTGGATCACCAAGAAGGTCAGCAGCAAGACCCCGAACAGCGTCGGGATCATGAGCAGGAGGCGTTTGAGGATGTAGACCCACATGGTCAGTTTGTAACCGATGAAGGAGCTGTACCCGCATGTATCCGAAGCGCGTCACGCCAACCGGGAACGCCGCGGAACCGGCTTTGCCGGGCCGCTGGCGTTGCCCCCTTGAGGGGGTGACGCGCGAAGCGCGGCGCGGGGGTGGCCATCATCGTGCCCACCAGGTGTCGATGGCCCAGGCTTCGCCAGCCGCGTAGGGCGGCATGTCCTTCGGGCGGTCCAGCCGCCAGGCGTTGTAGACCATACGGTGGGTGGTCGCTGACCACTGCGGGATCAGGTAGTGGCTGTGGCTGATGACGCGGTCCAGCGCACGGCAGGCGGCCAGAAAGTCGGGCTTGATGCGCGCATTGACCATCCGGGCCAGCAGCGCATCCACCGCGGGGCTGCTGACGCCCGCGAAGTTGCCGGAGTCCTCGGTCTTGGCGGCCTGGCTGCCGAACAGGTCGGCGTATTCGGCGCCGGGGTTGGGCGTGCCGCCGTAGGCGATGGAAATGATGTCGAAGTCGAAGCCACGCAGGCGCTGCTGGTACAGCGCGAAATCCACCGGCCGGAACCTCAGTTCGATGCCCAGCTTTTCCAGATTGCGCGCCCACGGTGTGACGACCCTCGCCCCGGTTTCGGCGCTGTCCAGGTATTCCAGCACCATGGCTTGTCCCTGGGCGTTGTGCAGTTGCCCCCCCTGCACCGTCCAGCCCGCCTCACGCAACAGCGCCTGGGCCTTGCGCAAGTTGCCGCGCAGGGAGTCCTGGCCGTCGGTGCGCGGCGGTGCGTACATGGGGCCAAAGGCCGCGGCAGGCAACTGGCTGCGCCAGGGCTGCATCAGCGCCAGCTCGTCGGGGCCGGGCCCGTTCGTGGGCGAACAATCGGTGTTGCCGAACAGGCCCCGCACCCGCTGGTAGCCGCCGTAAAACATCTGCCGGTTCATCCACTCGTAGTCCATCGCCAGCCCCAGCGCCTCGCGCACCCGGATGTCGTCCAGCGGCTTGCGGCGGGTGTTGAGCACATAACTCTGGAAACCCATGGGCAGGCGGTGGCTGAACTCGGCCTTGACCAGCTCGCCGGTGTTGAAACGCTTGCCGTTGACGCGGCGCGCCCAGTCGCCGGCTGAGAAGAACCGCATCAAGTCAAACTCGCCGGCCTTCAGCGCCTCCAGGCGCGCCGTGCTGTCCTTGTAGATCTTGACCGTGATGCGGTCGAAATTGGCGGTGCCCCGGCGCACCGGCAGGTCGCGCGCCCAGTAGGCCGGGTCGCGCACGTAGGTGATGTCCTTGCCGAACTGCACCGGACCGATCTTGTAGGGCCCGCTGCCGATGGGAAAGTCCATCACGACCTGGTCAAAGCTCTTGCGTTGCCCGGTCTTGGGATCCACCGCATCGCCCCAGGCGCGGCTGAACACGGGCAGGCCGCCCACCGTCAACGGCATTTCGCGGTTGGGCTTCTTGAAGCGGTAGCGCACCGTGCGCTCGTCGATCACGTCCAGCCCGGCCACGTCTTCCAGGATGGTCTTGTAGGCGGGCGAAGTGTGCGGCCCCATCAGGGTGTCAAAACTGTGCTTCACGTCGGCGGCCAGTACCGGTTGGCCATTGTGGAAACGCGCCTCTCGTCGCAGCCGGAAAGTGACCGACAGGCCGTCGCTCGCGGCGTCCACGTCTTCGGCCAGCAGCCCGTAGCCGGCACCCGTTTCGTCCAGCGCGCCCGTGAGCAGCGAGTCGAACATCAGGTCGGACAGGTAGGCCGGTGCACTGCCCCGCAAGGTGAACGGGTTGTATTTGTCGAAGGTGGAAACGCGCAGGTTGCTGACCAGCCGCAACTCGCCCCCTTTGGGCGCAGCAGGGTTCACATAGGCAAAATGCGCAAACCCTGGTGGGTATCTGAGATCACCCCAGAGAGCGTAGCCATGCGCTGACCAGGCCGGGTTGGCAGACAGCGCCAGCACGGCCACCGAACACAGACCAGCCAGGCGTGAACGGAGTCGGTGAAGCGGTGGGTGCATGCGACAATTCTGCTGGAAATTTCATCGGAGGTCGCGACATGGGTTTTCTGGCCGGCAAAAAATTGCTGATCACGGGGGTGTTGTCCAACCGGTCCATCGCCTATGGCATCGCCAGAGCCTGCCACCAGCAGGGCGCCGAACTCGCTTTCAGCTATGTGGGGGAACGCTTCAAGGACCGCATCACCGAGTTTGCGGCCGAGTTCGACTCGACGCTGATCTTCGACTGCGATGTCAGCGACGACGACCAGATTGACCAGATGTTTGCCGGTCTGTCGAAAACCTGGCCGAAGTTCGATGGCTTCGTGCACAGCATCGGCTTTGCACCACGCGAGGCCATCGCCGGCGACTTTCTCGATGGCCTGTCGCGCGAGGCCTTCCGCGTCGCCCACGACATCAGCGCCTACAGTTTCCCCGCCATGGCCAAGGCCGCCCTGCCCTACCTCAACGACCGCGCCGCCCTGCTCACGCTGAGCTACCTCGGTGCGCTGCGCATCATTCCCCACTACAACACCATGGGCCTGGCCAAGGCCAGCCTGGAAGCTTCGGTGCGCTACCTGGCCGAGTCGCTGGGTCCGCGCGGCATGCGTGTCAACGGCATCAGCGCCGGACCGATCAAGACGCTGGCCGCCAGCGGCATCAAGGATTTCGGCAAGCTGCTGGGCATGGTGGCTGCC
The DNA here is from genome assembly GCF_013387465.1 of Hydrogenophaga aromaticivorans. GTDB lineage: Bacteria > Pseudomonadota > Gammaproteobacteria > Burkholderiales > Burkholderiaceae_C > Hydrogenophaga > Hydrogenophaga aromaticivorans. The sequence goes on from NZ_VYGV01000006.1 coordinate 263,903, forward strand.
GCATCCCCCCTGCGACGCAACATCACGATCGAAGACGTGGGCAACGTGGCGGCGTTCCTGCTGTCCGATCTGGCTTCGGGGGTGACCGCCGAGATCACCTATGTGGACGGGGGCTTCAGCCAGACGGGGGGCGCCAGTCGCGACAGCGAACCGGCAGGTTCCTGACCGTGCAAGCGTCCGGCCAGCCTCTCGTTAGCCGGCGGGCATGGATGCTGGCGGCGCTCGGCCTGCTGGCGTTCGGCGGCGCCGAGGCAGCCGCCCCCAACAACACCCCGGCCCTGATGCTGGCCAACGTCTACCGCCCGAGCATCGACCTGGGTGCCTACTGGCTCAGCGAAAAGTACGACGGTGTGCGTGGTTTCTGGGATGGTCGGCGGCTGTTGACCCGCGGCGGGACCGAGATCCAGGCACCGGCCTGGTTCACCCAGGACTGGCCCGACGAACCCATGGACGGTGAACTCTGGGCCGGTCGTGGCCGGTTTGAAGAAACCGTCTCCACCGTGCGCCAGCAAACGCCCGACGACGCGGCCTGGCGACGCATCCGTTTCATGGTGTTTGATCTGCCGGCGCACGCTGGCGTTTTCAATGAGCGCTTCCAGGCCTACCGGTTGCTGGTGCAAGGCATGGGCCAGCCTTGGGTGATGGCCGTGCCGCAGGAACGGGTGGCCAGCCACGAGGCGCTGGGCCATCGGCTGGACCAGATGGTGCGCTCGGGCGGCGAAGGCTTGATGCTGCACCGGGGCGACTCGCTGTACCGTGCCGTGCGCAGCGACGACCTGCTCAAGGTGAAGACCCACGAAGACGCCGAAGCCCAGGTGCTGGGGGCTGTGCCCGGTCAGGGCAAATACGCGGGCGCCATGGGCGCCCTGCTGGTGCAGTCACCGGATGGTCGACGGTTCCGGATCGGGAGTGGCTTCAGCGATGCCCTGCGCAAACAGCCGCCGCAGGTGGGTACCTGGGTGACTTACCGCTACCGCGGTCTGCACGACAGCGGTCTCCCGCGCTTCGCCACCTTTTTGCGCATCCGCAGCGACGCCGACTTGTCGGCACCGGTCAAAACGCAGCCTACCGGCCTGCGCTGATCAGGAAGCAGGCCGCGCCGCTCAGGCGCTGGCCTGCCGCAGGATGCCGTAGATCTGGTCCTTGAGCAGCAGTTTTTCTTTTTTCAACTGTTCAATCTCGGCCTGCGAACCGGGTTCAATGTGCGCTTCCTTGTTCTTGATCACCTGGTCCAGTTCGTTGTGCTTGTCAAACAGGCGCGTGAAGTGGACGTCATGGCCCTTGAGCTGGGTGATGAGATCGCGGTATTCAGGGAACATCGGTAAGCCTCCGAAAGGATGGTGGGCATGCACGGTGCACGTTCCTTGGTGCTTCCCGCCATGAGCGGGTTGCCGAAACATCTTACCGTGCAGCCCCCGGATCACCGTATCCGGCGGTCTCAGACACCCACACAGTCGGCAAAGTAGCGAAGCACACCGTCGTCCCCGCGCTCCTGCACGAGCCCGTGGATGTCGGTTTCGAACCCGGGGCACTCGCGCGCGAACTCGCGGTTGAACTTGAGGTAGTCCACGATCTTCTTGTTGAACACCTCACCCGGGATCAGCAACGGAATGCCCGGCGGGTACGGCGTCACCAGGCTGGTGGTGATCCGGCCTTCCAGGTTGTCGATCGGCACGCGCTGCGTGGTGCGGTGCGCGATGTGCGCGAACGCGTCGCTCGGCTTCATGGCCGGCGTGTGGTCGCTCAGGTACATGTCGGTCGTGAGGCGCGCGATGTCGTACTTGGCGTAGAGCTCGTGCACGTGCTGGCAAAGGTCGCGCAGGCCCATCTGGTCGTAACGGGGGTGCTTCTGGCAGAACTCGGGCAGGATGCGCCACATGGGCTGGTTCTTGGCGTAGTCGTCCTTGAACTGCTGCAGCGCGGTCAGCAGCGTGTTCCAGCGGCCCTTGGTGATGCCGATGGTGAACATGATGAAGAAGCTGTAGAGCCCGGTCTTCTCGACCACCACGCCGTGCTCGGCCAGGAACTTGGTCACGATCGAGGCCGGGATGCCGGTGGCGGCAAAGTCGCCGTTCATGTTCAGGCCTGGCGTGACGATGGTCGCCTTGATCGGGTCCAGCATGTTGAAACCCGGCGCCATGTCGCCGAAACCGTGCCAGGCCTCTTCGCCATCCGAAGGCTGCACGCCATCGGCGTCGGTGCGCTTGAGCACCCAGTCGCTGGCGCGGCCGATGCCCTCTTCCACCAGGTTGTCGGGTCCCCAGACCTGGAACCACCAGTCGTCTTCACCGAATTCGGCCTCGACCTTGCGCATGGCGCGGCGGAAATCCAGGGCTTCGGCGATGCTCTCTTCCACCAGTGCGGTGCCGCCGGGCGGCTCCATCATGGCCGCGGCCACATCGCAGCTGGCGATGATGCTGTACTGCGGACTGGTGCTGGTGTGCATCAGATAGGCCTCGTTGAAGAGGTGGCGGTCCAGCTTGGTGGTCTGCGAGTCCTGCACCAGCACATGGCTCGCCTGGCTGATGCCGGCCAGCAGCTTGTGGATAGACTGCGTGGCATACACCACCGAGTGCTGCGGGCGAGCGCGCTTCTTGCCCATGGCGTGGAAGCTGCCGTAGAAAGGATGGAAGGCCGCGTGCGGCAACCAGGCCTCGTCGAAGTGCAGGTTGTCCACCCAGCCGTCCAGCAGGTTCTTGATGGTCTCGGTGTTGTAGAGCACACCGTCGTAGGTGGACTGCGTCAGCGTCAGGATGCGCGGCTTGACCTGATCTGCGTCCACGCCGGCCAGCAGCGGATTGGCCCGAATCTTGGCCTTGATCGCATCGATCTCGAACTCGGCCTGCGGGATCGGACCGATGATGCCGTAGTGGTTGCGCGTGGGCTTGAGAAAAACGGGAATGGCCCCCGTCATGATGATCGAGTGCAGGATGGACTTGTGGCAGTTTCGGTCCACCACCACCACGTCGCCCGGCGCCACCGTGTGGTGCCAGACCATCTTGTTCGACGTTGACGTACCGTTGGTCACGAAGTAGCAGTGGTCGGCGTTGAAGATGCGCGCGGCGTTGCGCTCGCTCGCACCAATCGCGCCGTTGTGGTCCAGCAGTTGACCCAGCTCTTCCACCGCGTTGCACACGTCGGCGCGCAGCATGTTCTCGCCATAGAACTGGTGGTACATCTGGCCCACCGGGCTCTTCAGGAACGCCACGCCGCCCGAATGGCCAGGGCAGTGCCAGGAGTAGGAACCGTCTTCGGCGTAGTCCAGCAAGGCCTTGAAAAACGGTGGCTGGATGCCTTCGAGGTAGCTTTTGGCCTCGCGGATGATGTGGCGGGCCACAAATTCCGGCGTGTCCTCGAACATGTGAATGAAGCCGTGCAGCTCGCGCAGGATGTCGTTGGGCAGGTGGCGGCTGGTCTTGGTTTCTCCGTGCACGTAGATCGGCACATCGGCGTTCTTGCGCCGCACTTCCTGGATGAAGTTGCGCAGGTTCAGTACCACCGGGTCCAGGTCCGGACCCGGGCTGAACTCTTCATCGTCGATGGACAGGATGAACGCGCTGGCGCGGCTCTGCTGTTGCGCAAACAGGCTGAGGTCGCCGTAGCTGGTGACACCGACCACTTCGAAACCCTCCGTCTCGATGGCCTGCGCCAGGGCGCGAATACCCAGACCGGAGGAGTTCTCCGAGCGGAAGTCCTCATCGATGATGACGATGGGAAAACGGAATTTCATGGCGGTCTCCAGCCGCGGACGCGGCCATCAGGGGCAAAAGGAATCGAAACAGGCGCGAAGTGTACGGAAATCGAGTGACCCTGCCCTTTTGATGCAGGGCATTTGTCGCAGAATGTGGCACGGGTCAGACATTCAGGGGAATGCCTGCCGCATTGGGGAGCTTACATGTCGGATTCCACCCTTTGGTGGCTGCTGGTCGGCGCGGCCGTGGCGCTGGAGTTGTTCACCGGGACTTTCTACCTGCTCATGCTGGCCGTGGGCATGGTCGCCGCGGCGCTGGCCGCCCATGCCGGCGCCGGCTTGAGCGCCCAGTTGATCGTGGCGGCGGTGGTCGGTTCCGCGGCCGTCTTCGGCTGGCACCTGATCAAGCGGCGGCGCCCGTCGGACCCGTCGGTGCGCGCCCTGCGCAGCGTGAACCTCGATGTGGGCGAGGTCATACAGATCGAAGAATGGTTGGCCGATGGCACCGCGAGCGTGAAATACCGGGGTGCGCAATGGACTGTGATCCAGCGGCCGGGCAACCCGCCCATACCGGGCGCCTACCGCGTGGCCGAACTCGTGGGCAACCGTCTGCTGGTCGAAAAAGCCTGAATGGCTGCCTGAAGTGCACGCTGCTCCGGCATGATGCACACCCAGTTACCTCAACCACGGAACACCTCTCATGGAAATCGCCGTCGTCCTCTTTGTCATCGCCGCCATCTTCATCACGCGCGCCGTCAAGGTCGTGCCGCAACAGAACGCCTGGGTGGTTGAACGCCTGGGCAAGTACCACGGCAGCCTGTCGCCGGGGCTCAACTTCCTCATGCCTTTCATCGACAAGGTGGCCTACAAGCACAGCCTCAAAGAAATTCCGCTGGACGTGCCCAGTCAGGTCTGCATCACGCGCGACAACACGCAGCTGCAGGTCGACGGCATCCTGTACTTCCAGGTCACCGACCCGATGCGCGCGAGCTACGGCTCGTCCAACTACATCATGGCCGTGACCCAGCTCGCCCAGACCTCGCTGCGCTCCGTGATCGGCAAACTCGAACTGGACAAGACCTTCGAAGAACGCGACATCATCAACGCCCAGATCGTCCAGGCCATCGACGAAGCCGCCCTGAACTGGGGTGTGAAGGTGCTGCGCTACGAAATCAAGGACCTGACGCCACCGAAGGAAATCCTGCACGCCATGCAGGCCCAGATCACCGCCGAGCGCGAAAAGCGTGCGCTCATCGCCGCGTCTGAAGGCCGGCGCCAGGAGCAGATCAACATCGCCACCGGCGAGCGCGAAGCGTTTATCGCCCGCTCAGAAGGCGAAAAACAGGCCGCCATCAACCAGGCCCAGGGCGAAGCTGCGGCCATCACCGCCGTGGCCGATGCCACCGCCCAGGCCATCGAACGCATTGCTGTGGCCATTCAGCAACCGGGCGGCGAACAGGCCGTGCAGCTGAAGGTGGCCGAACGCGCGGTTGACGCCTACGGCAAGGTGGCCGCAGACGCCACCACCACGCTCATCGTGCCCGGCAACATGACGGAAGTTTCCGCCCTGATCGCATCGGCCATGAAAATGATCGGCACCAGCAAGGCGTCCTGAGTTCCAGAACAGGGAACCCGGCCTGCTATACTGCGAGGCTGCGCGGAGAGGTGGATGAGTGGTTTAAGTCGCACGCCTGGAAAGCGTGTGTGGGCTAATCCCCACCGCGGGTTCGAATCCCGCCCTCTCCGCCAAAAATGAGTCCCAGAGCGTCCCACAACGCCTCACAAGACACCCTGAAAGCCCCGGAATACCCAAGTGTTCCGGGGCTTTTTTGTTTCCGGGCGTCTCGTAACGGTTCTTGCCATCCCAGGATTTTTGGGGGTATCTTTGGGGGTCCGTACCCCACTAGTTGGGGGTATTTCACCTTCGGGGTACGGTTTGGAGCTCGAAATGGCGCTGACCAATACCGAAGTTCTGAAGGCAAAAGCAGGCCCATCACCCATCAAGATGGCTGACGGCAGGGGCCTGTACCTGCTGATCACGCCGGCAGGTTCCAAGCTTTGGCGTTGGAAGTACCGCTTTCTGGGCAAAGAGAAACTGATGGCTGTCGGCGCCTACCCAGACGTGTCACTCGCCCAGGCAAGGGACAAGGTGGACGAGACCCGCAAGCAGCTCGCAGCGGGCTCCGACCCGATGGCGGCCCGCAAGTTCGAGAAGATCGCCCGCCGTCTGGCTGTCGAAGACACCTTCGCGGCTGTGGCAAAGAAATGGTGGGAAAGCTGGAAAGCCGCGCGCAGCGACAGCCACACGGTCTACGTGTGGCGCCGCCTGGAGGCGGATGTCTTTCCGGCCATCGGCTTGCGCCCTATCGCGGAAATCGAGGCCCCCGAGCTAGTCGCCATGATGAAGGCCATCGAAAAACGTGGCGCCCTCGACATTGCCAAACGCGCCCTGCAGACCTGCTCCCAGATCTTTCGCTACGCCATCGCCCACGGGTTGGCCAAACGCAATCCGGCTGTGGAAATTCGCCCGAGCGATGTGCTCGCCTCGCGCAAAAAAGAAAACTACGCCAGGTTGGACGGCAAGGAACTACCAGAGCTGTTGCGCAAGATCGAGGTCTACAACGGGAGCACCGTCACCCGCGTGGCCATCAAACTCATGGCCATGACCTTCGTGCGCACCAGCGAGCTGATCGGCGCGCGCTGGGAAGAATTTGACCTCGACGGCGGACGCTGGGACATACCGGCGTCACGCATGAAGATGAAGACGCCGCACGTGGTGCCCCTCTCCACCCAGGCCGTGACCCTCCTGCGAAGCTTGCACACCCTGACTGGTCACAGCGCCCTGCTCTTCCCCGGAGAGCGCGACCATCAAAAGTCGATGAGCAACAACACCATCTTGGGCGCTCTGGACCGCATGGGCTACGCTGGACGCATGACGGGCCATGGATTCCGGGGCATAGCGTCCACCTTGCTCCACGAGCAGGGCTGGCCGCACGAGCACATCGAGCTTCAGCTCGCCCACCAGGAGCGCAACCAGGTCAGCGCTTCGTACAACCACGCGATGTACCTTCAAGCGCGAGCCCAGATGATGCAGGCCTGGAGCAACTACCTAGATGCCTGCGTGGCTGGAAATGTGGTGCCATTCAGGGGGAAACGGGCTTAGCACTCTCCGCAGCTCGGTCACCACTGCCTATCCGGAAGACTCTTTGGTCTCCAATCGGACCGACGGCTTTGCAGCGTGTGGACTAAACCGCTCGCGCGGTAGACGCTCCGGCTACGTTGGTGGCGTTTCGTTGCGCCCGTGATTCTGCGATGTTGGCGGTCGAGGCAATCCGCCTCGGTCACGCAGGAGCAGGATCATGGACATTTGCACCCCGACCCCATCCGCGGCCGTCTCGCCGCTGCGCCAACGCATGCTCGACGACATGCGCATGCGCCAGTTCGCAGAGCACACGCAAGACGGCTACATCCGCGCCGTGCGCAAGCTCTCCACCTTCCTGGGCCGCTCGCCGCACACCGCCACCGCCGAGGATCTGCGCCGCTTCCAGTTGCACCTGGTGGACACCGGCACCGGCCCAGTCACCATCAACGCCACCATCACCGGGCTGAAGTTCTTCTTCGACATCACGCTGGGCCGGCCGGAGCTCATGCTCAAGATGACGAACGTGGCCGTGCCGCGCAAGTTGCCGGTGATCCTGAGCCCCGAGGAAGTCGGCCGCCTGATCGCCGCCGCGCCCAACCTCAAGCACCAGGCTGCCATGTCGGTGGCCTATGGCGCGGGCCTGCGCGTCAGCGAAGTCGTCTCGCTCAAGGTCGGCGACATCGACGGCGAGCGCATGACACTGCGCGTGGAGCAGGGCAAAGGCCGCAAGGATCGCTACGCCATGCTCAGCCCCGTGCTGCTGGAGCGGCTGCGCGCCTGGTGGAGACTGGGCCATGCCCAGGGCAAGATCCGCCACGGTGGTTGGCTGTTCCCGGGCCTGGACCCCACCGACCACGTCACCCCGCGTCAACTCAACCGCGCCGTACACCTGGCCGCCGCCACGGCCGGCATCGACAAGCGCATCACCCCGCACGGCCTGCGCCATGCCTTTGCCACCCATCTGCTGGAGCAGAAGGTCGATATCCGCGTCATCCAGGTGCTGCTCGGGCACAAGCGGCTGGACACCACGACCCTGTACGCCGCCGTGGCCACCGACCTGCTGCGCCGGGTCATCAGCCCGCTGGATCACACGTCCGCCAAGCCCGCAGGCGAACCAGCGCCCGAACCTGCACCGCAACCGCCGGCCCTGTAGTCGTACGCCATCGTGCAGGCGCGACCCGCCCTGGAGGTCGCCGACATCTTCCGTGCCCATGGACCCGCCTGGCGTGACGCCCAGCGCGGTCACCTGAGCCTGGCGCAGCTCAAGGTGATGTCGGCCATCACCCAGTGCCGCACGGCGGCACTGGGTGGCCACGTCCTGCGCTGCGACGGTTGCGGCCAAGACGAGGTCTCCTACAACTCGTGCCGCAACCGGCACTGCCCGAAGTGCCAGAGCAGCGCAGCCAAGCGGTGGCTGGATGCGCGCCAGGCCGATCTGCTGCCGGTGGAGTACTACCACGTGGTCTTCACGCTGCCAGCGCCGATCGCCGACATTGCACACCAGAACAAGGCGGCGCTGTACGGCTTGCTGTTCGACATCGCCGCCGAGACGCTGCTGCGTATCGCAGCTGATCCCAAGCACCTGGGCGCCCACATTGGCGCCACGCTGGTGCTGCACACCTGGGGCTCGGCACTGACCCACCACCCGCACGTGCACGGCATCGTGCCAGGCGGCGGGTTTGCGCCCGACGGCAAGACTTGGGTAGCCTGCCGCCCGGGGTTCTTCCTGCCGGTGCGCGTGCTGTCGCGGCTGTTCAGGCGCCGCTTCCTGGAGGAACTGCAGCGGCTGCACGATGGCGGCGCACTCAGGTTCTTCGGTGAACACGCGGCGCTGGCTGAGCCCGTGACCTTCAAGGCCTGGCTTGCGCCGCTGCGCCAGTGCGAGTGGGTGGTCTATGCCAAGCGGCCATTCGCCGGGCCGCAGGCGGTGCTGGCCTACCTGTCGCGATACACGCACCGCGTGGCCATCTCCAACAGCCGGCTGCTGGCGATGGACGAGCGCGGTGTCACCTTCCGCTGGAAGGACTATCGCGCCACAGGGAAGACGCGCCACAAGGCGATGACGCTGAGCCCGCAGGAGTTCATGCGCCGCTTCCTGCTGCATGTGCTGCCGGGCGGCTTCCACCGGATTCGGCACTACGGCCTGCTGGCCAACAGCAACCGGCGGGACAACTTGGCGCTGGCGCGTCAGTTGTTGCAGGTCGCAGCGCCACCGACCGAGGCGGCGGCCGCAGATGGCTTGGACTCGCCACGTCCGACCTTCGTCTGCGCGCACTGCGGCCACGCGATGGTGGTGCTGCAGGTCTTCTTGCGCGACTGCTCGATTCGGGCGCCGCCGGCACCATGACCACGCTCGAGCACTCCCGATCAACTCGACGCTGGACATGGCGTCCGGTGGGCTGCTGCGTGCGTCGCTTGGTCAGCGTCTGCGCAGGCTCGGCAAAGAGCTGCTGCCGTATCGAAGTGGCACACGCACGGGCGCCTGCGGTCATCGATGGGGTGTCGATGCTCAGTCGTAGGCCGCCAACTCGCGACGCGAGCGTAGAGCAATCGCCATAGTCACCGCGCTCGACAACTACCGTGGCGGTCGCCGCGGTTTCCTCCCTCGAGGCTTATGCAACACCTGCCCGACAGCAGTGAGGGTGCTCGACCGCTTGTGCGGCTGGGCAGGTGTCACACAAGCCTTAACGATTGGAGTCGGTCGCCGACGGCGGGGGTACTCCCGCTGACTGGCACCAAGCAGTCGTCGGACCTCGTCGCACGCGAATTCATGAATGTCGGCTGTATGGGGTACTGTGGACATCGGGCTCCGTCGACCCGGATGGCGCGGCGAGGCCGACCGCTTCCCCCTCACCTGGACTGTCGGTACCGACCGAGGCTGTGTGTAAACGCATTCGAACAGCGTTGAGCGCTCTCCAGCAAGGGCACCTTTCGCGCAGACCGGCTGCGTACCGTTTCCGAGTCACGTGGGAGGTCTAATGAGCTTCCAAACGGTTCTTGGCGGCCAGATTTGGCAGCAAAGCGAGGCTCACGCCCCCGCCAACCTCATCGCCCTGATTGCTCCTGCGAATCCCAAGATGGAGATCACACGCAGCAGGTTGTAGGCCAGCACATGCAGGCTCATCTCAGTCCCGACGTTGACCAGCCTTCTGGTGAGGAAGTGGGTGTACCCCATCCAGCTCTTGAAGGTGCCGAACAAATGCTCGACCGTTCTGCGTCGGATGGTCATGGATTTGGGTGACTGGTCCAGACGGCGCTGCACGGCCTCCAGCACCTCGCCATACCCAGCCGCACTGCGGTCCACCGGAAAATTACTTTCGAACATGCAGCGCTCCGCATCAAAGTTTTCAAGCACCGGCAATATCCACGGGTGCCAGGCGTCGGCCAGCTCTTGCGACGAGGCTGGGGTTGGTCGCTGGGCAAACCCATACCCGAATACCGCCGTTCCCAATCCGCCGAGCTTGACAAACACATTGGGACACTCTGCCAAGCGGCGTACCCAGGACAACCGCTCGGACATTGCCCGATTTGAGTGCCCCTTGTATTCGGCAACACCAAGCACGCCCTCCCGGGGGGGGCGGAAGACGAAGACATTCGTCCTACCAGAGCACGTGAACATCGAAGGCAATGTCTCTGCGGGGGGTGGCGGTGCGGTCGACCAGCGCCTGGATGACGGCAATCTGGTGCGACTCTAGGTCCGCTTCAACAACACCTCCGATCATCCTCAAGTCGTGATCATTCCCACATGGCTGTACCTTCATCGACCCGTCCGAGGGGGATCAGAACGGACAGGGCATCTGGCGCCGCGTGATTCACGTCCCGGCCAAGACAAGAATCCGGGTGTTGTTGGGCACCTATTTCCAGTCCCATATCGACATGCTCAACGAGTTGGTGGACGGAAAGACAGTGCTCAAGTCGGTTGATGAGGAGCCCGCCGACAAGGCAGAGTGGTTGCGGCAGTATCGGGCGCCCCAGGCTCCTTGTTGACACCGGTCCAGCCGGCTGCCGGCGCTCAGCTCAAACGCGCCATCAGCAGCAACCCGGAGCCGGCGAAGAGGGCGATCCACAGGGTCTCGGTGACGAGCATGGCCACCGGCGTCCAGCCGAGCTGGAACAAGTCCTCGAAACTGGTTTTCACGCCGGCCGCAGCAATCGCCACCACCAGCAGCCAGCGTGAAGCGTGGCTGGCCATGCTGGAAACCGCCGCGGGTACCAGACCCGAAGTGGCGAGCAGCATGCACATGATGAACGCCAGCAGAAAACCCGGTACCAACGGCATCGACAGTTCTTCGGGCTCCGGGTCGTCGGCACCGGCGGCGCGGGCGGGCTGGCGCGTCACCATGGCCACGAGCAGCACCACGGGCATCAGCAGCATCACGCGGAACACCTTGATCACGGTGGCACTGTCGGCTGCGGCCGTGTCGCCTGCATTCGACAGCATCATGCCGGCGGCCACCACCTGGGCCACGTCATGGATGGTGGCGCCGAAGAACACGCCGGCTTGTGCGGGTGTCAGGCCCATCAGGGAAGAAACCAAGGGATACAGCACCATGGCCAGGGTAGACAACAATGTCACGCCGACCACGGCCAGCAGCGTGAAGCGCTCGTTTTCGCGAGTCTGGGGCAGCACGGAGGAGACGGCCAGGGCGGCGGAGGCGCCGCAGATGCCCACTGCGCAGCCTGAGACCAGACCCTCGGCCACCGGGCGGCGCAGCAGGTGGGCCAGCAACAGGCCCAGGACGATGGTGGAGGCCACGCCCAGGGCGGTGAGTGCGCCGGTACCCCAGCCCAAGGCGGAGATCTGGGTGAACGTGATGCGCAGGCCCAGCAGGGCGACGCCGGCGCGCAACAGGGTGCGCCCGCAGAAATCGATGCCGGGCCGGATCTTGGGGTCGCGCGAGAGGAAGTGAAAGGCCAGTCCGATGAGCAGGGCATAGAGCAGCTGAGGGCCGCCGTAGTGCTCGGCCACGAAGGTGGCCGACAGCGCCACCACGGCGCACAACAGCAGGCCCGGGGCTAGGCGCCGGGCATGGTTCCAGGGGGCGCGCAACATGCTCAGGTGTTCCAGAGCTGCTGGTTGGCCAGGGGGTTGGCCCCCAGGCCCACGGAAATGCACTGTGCCGCCGCCACCACCGGGCCTGCGAGGGCCTTGAACATGGACGGCTTGATGCGCGCGATGGGGCCCGAGATGCCGACGGCGGCGATCACATGCCCCTGGATGTCGCGGATCGGTGCGCCGATTCCGCCCACGCTCTCGCGCCACTCGCCGCGATTGACGGCGTAGCCCTGCTTGCGCACCCGATCCATCTCGCGCAGGAAGGCCGCTTCTTCAACGATGGTGCGGGGCGTGTAGCGCTCGATGCCGCTCGCCAGATCGGCCAGGCGCGCCGCGCCCAGCCAGGCGAGCAGGGCCTTACCCGTGGCCACGCAATGCGCCGGCGCGCGGCCGCCGATCTGGCTGTAGGCGCGCACCGGTTCGTGGCTCTCGATCTTGTGCACGTACACGACTTCGGCGCCATCCAGCACCGACAGGTGGACGGTCTCACGCGTCTGCTCCAGCAGGGCTTCCATGTACGGCTGAGCAATCCGTCGCAGGTCCAGCCCCTCCAGCACCGAGCTGCCCAGTTCCCACAGCCGCACCGACGCGGCGTAACCCCGGGTGTCCGGGTCGTGCTGCACGTATTTCAGCTCGACCAGCCCATGCAGCAGGCGGTGCGCATGACTCTTGGCGATGCCCAGCTGTGCTGCCAGCTCCGTGACGCCCAGGGGCCTTTGCGCGCGGGCCACGACCTCCAGCAGTGCCAGGCCCTTGATCAGCGTGTTGTTCATGGCCCCACCCTCCCGGTGGCAGATCCGGTGGTTCGTTCAGATATTTGGTGCATATGCAAATTCTATGAAGTTCTACAAAACGGAACATTTGTCCCTTATTTGGGAACGACGTAAATTTTCGGCATGAACCCTCCAATCTCAATCCGGATGCGCCAACCCGATGTGGCGCGCAGGCAGGTGTCCCGATGACCGGTGCACTCCCACTTCTGCAAGGTGTCCAGGTGGTCGAGTTCTGCCAAGTTGCCGCGGGGCCCTTCTGCGGCATGTTGCTGGCCGACTTCGGCGCCTCGGTCACCAAGGTCGAGCCGCCCGAGGGAGATGCCATGCGCCAGTGGCCACCGTTGACCCAGGGCTACAGCGAGAACTTCGCCTCCATCAACCGGGGCAAGAAATCGGTGGTGCTGGACCTGAAGAATCCCGTGGACCGTGACCTGGCGCGCGAGCTGGTACTGCGGTCCGACGTGCTGGTCGAGAACACGCGCCCCGGCGTGATGCGGCGCCTGGGGCTGGACTGGGACTGGTTTGCTTCACGCAAGCCGTCGCTGATCTACTGCTCGATCTCGGCCTACGGGCAGGACGGCCCGCGCGGAGCCGAAGGCGGGTTCGACCTGACCATCCAGGCCGGTGCCGGCGTCATGAGCGTCACGGGCGAGCCCGACGGCGCACCGGTCAAGGCTGGCGTGCCTATCGCCGACTTTGCTTCCGGGCTGTATGCGGCCTATGCGATCAGTGCCATGCTCAGCCGGGTGCGCGCCGGTGGCCCGGGCGGCTGGATCGACGTGCCGATGGTCGGCGCGACCATCGCCATCTCGGCGTTGCAGACCAGCGAGTATTTCGGCACCGGCCAGAACCCCCGCAAGCTGGGGTCGGCCCATCCTCGCAACGCGCCTTACCAGGCCTACCAGGCCAGCGACGGCTGGTTCGCGATCGCCGCGGGCAACAACAAGCTGTGGCGTTCGGTGTGCGATGTCGTCGGCACGGCCGAACTGCTCGACGACCCGCGTTTCACCACCCCCACGCTGCGCGCCGCCAACCAGGCTGCCCTGAAGGCGCTGCTCGACGGCCCCTTCGCGGCCCGGCCCGTGGCCCACTGGCTCGAACACTTCGCCGCGGCCGGCGTGCCAAGCGCGCCGATCAACGGCTATGCCGAGGCCCTGGCCGATCCGCAGACCGTGCACCTGCAGCTGGTGCGCGACATGACGCTGCCCAACGGCCGCGCCACGCGCACCGTGGGTTCGCCGATCCGCATCAACGGCGAACCCATCCCGCACGAAACCCGTCCGCCCGCCCTGGGCGAAGACACCGAGGCCCTCAAGGCCTTGCTCCGGAAAGACTGAGCCATGACGAACCCGATGGACACCGAGACCGACACCATCCGCCCGCTGCGCGAGTTCGTGACCGGCATGACCGCGATGGTCGGGCAGGACCTGCCCGAGGCCGCGCTGCTGCCCAAGGTCCGAACGCTGATGGCCCAACTGATCGCCAGTGACCGCTGGCTGCCCGAGGTCTTTGCCCAGCCCGGCCAGGGCACCTACGCCCAGCACCTGCTGCATTGCGATCCGCTGGAGCGTTTCTCCGTGGTGAGCTTTGTCTGGGGGCCGGGGCAGCGCACGCCGGTCCACAACCACACCGTCTGGGGCGTGGTCGGCGTGCTGCGCGGGCAGGAGACCTGCGACGAGTTCGAGCCCACGGTCGATGGCGTGCGCTCCAAGGGCCTGACCCACGCGCTGAAGGCCGGGGCCATCGAGGCCGTCTCGCCCACGGTGGGCGACTGGCACCGCGTGGGCAATGCGCTGGAGGACCAGTCCTCGATCAGCATCCACGTCTATGGCGGCAACATTGGAGCGATCCACCGCAGCCTGCTCGACGCCGATGGCGTGGAACGTCCTTTCGTCTCGGGCTACTCGTCCACCGTGGTGCCCAACCTGTGGGACCGATCGACCGAAGTCCGCAAGGCGGTGTCCTGATGCTGCGGCACGAACGGCATGACCGCACGGCGGTGCTGACGCTGGACCGTCCCGCGCGAGGCAACGCGCTGTCGGTCGAGCTGGTGGACGCGTTGCTGGAACAGGTGCTGCAACTCAGCAGCGACCCCGGCGTCGACAGCCTGGTGTTCCAGGCCAGCGGCGCGCATTTCTGCACCGGCTTCGATCTCTCCGACCTGGCCACCAGCAGCGAGGCCGACCTGCTGCAGCGCTTCGTGCGGGTGGAGCAACTGCTGCAGGCCGTCTGGCAGGCGCCCATCCGCACCATCGCGCTGGCGCAGGGTCGCACTTGGGGTGCGGGCGCCGACCTGTTTGCCGCCTGCGAGCTGCGCCTGGCCACGCCAGGAGCCAGCTTCCGTTTTCCCGGCGCGCGCTTCGGCATCGTGCTGGGCACGCGGCGGCTGGCCGAGCGAGTCGGTGGCGACGCCGCGCGCCGCTGGGTGCTCGACAGCGCCCACGTCGATGCCGGGGCCGCCTGCGCGGCGGGGCTGGCCACGGACCTCGTGGAGGCGGAGCACCTCGCCGAGGCATGGCGCGAGCACCTGCCCGGACCCATCGACCGCACCACCGCCGGCGCCATCCGGCGACTCACCCGGGCCGATGCCGCCGGGCGTGACATGGACGAACTGGTGGCCTCCGCTGCGCGGCCCGGACTGAAACAACGCATGACCGATTACCTGGCCGCACTGCGCGCCTGAAAGCCCGACCCATGAACAACGCCAAAGCCTTCTCCAACGTCCGCATCCTGGACTTCACCCACTACCTGGCCGGCCCCTTTGGCACGTTCCAGCTCGCGCTGCAGGGCGCCGATGTGATCAAGATCGAGCCGCAGGGCGGGGACGGCATGCGCCTGTCACCGGTGTCCAAGACCTGGTCGGATCGCGGTCTGTCACCCGGCTGGATGGCCGTCAATGCCAACAAGCGCAGCATGGTGCTGGACCTGTCCAAGCCCGAGGCCGTGGAGATCATCCACAAACTGGCGGCCGAGGCCGACGTGGTCTGCGAGAACTTCCGCCCCGGCGTGCTGGAGCGCCTGGGCATGGGCTACCAGCAGCTCAGCGCACTCAACCCGCGCCTGATCTACTGCGCCATCTCCGGCTTCGGCAGCACCGGGCCCGAGCGGGGCACGGCCAGCTTCGACGGCAAGATCCAGGCCATGTCCGGGCTGATGTCGCTCACGGGAGACCCCGAGGGCGGTCCCATGCGCGCTGGCTTTGCCGCCGCCGACGTGACGGCCGGCATGATGGCCGCGTTCGCCGTGGCCACGGCGCTCTACCAGCGCACCCACACCGGCGAAGGGCAGTTTGTGGACGTGTCCATGCTGGACTCGATGCTGAACTTCCTCAGCCTGCCTGTGGCCGAGTACACGGTGGATGGTTTCCGGCACACCCAGTTCGGCAACCGCTCGGTAAGCCGCAAGCCTACCGCGGACCGCTTCCGCTGCGGCGATGGCTTCATCGTGCTGGCGGTGCTGACCGACAAGCAGTTCAACAAGATGCTGGAAGCTCTGGGGCGTGCCGACCTGCTGGACGACGCGCGCTTTGCCGACTGGTTCACCCGTACCGAGAACGCCCAGGTGTTGCGCGAGATCATCGAAAGCGCGATGGATGGCGGCGACCCCAAGGTCTGGGAACAACGCCTGACCGCCGCCGACGTGCCCTGCGCCACCGTGTACACCCTGCCGGAGATCCTGGCGCATCCGCAGGTGGTGCATCGCGGCCTGCTGCGCGAGACCGCAACCCCCCACGGCCCGGTGCAACTGGTCGGGCCCGCCTTCACTCTGGCGCATGGCAGCGGCGGCATCGACCGGCCGGCCGTGCTGCCGGGCGCCAACACCGACGAGATCCTGTCCGAACTCGGTTACCCCGAGGCCGAGGTGACCCGCCTGCACCAGGTCGGCGTCGTCTGAACCTTCACCCTTCCACTGCCCATTCACGACGCAAGGAGTCCTTCATGGAAAAAGTCTCCATCACCGATTTCCCCGACGGCACCACGCTGATCGCCATCAACCGCCCGGAAAAGCGCAACGCCATCTGCGCCACCACGGCCATCAAACTGCAACAGGCCTTCGCCGCCTTTGACGCCACCGACAGCCAGCGTGTGGCCGTCGTCACGGGCACCGGTGACGCTGCTTTTTCCGGTGGCGCTGACCTCACCAACATTCCCGAGCTCTGGCGCTGCATTCCCACGGTGGGTATCACCACTGAAAAGCCCGTGATTGCCGCCGTGGGCGGGCACTGCGTCGGCGGGGCCCTGGTGCTGGTGATGATGTGCGACCTGCTGGTCGCCGCCGACAACGCGAAGTTCTCCTACCCCGAGGCGGCCGTGGGGTTCACCGGCGGGATGATCGCCGGTCTGGCCGCGCGCATCCCGCACAAGGTGGCTATGGAGATGATCCTGCTGTGCAAGACGCTGGACGCACAGCGCGCCTACCACGTGGGCCTGGCCAACGAAATCGTTCCCACCGGGCAGCAGGTGGAGCGTGCGCTGGCCATGGCGCGCGAGATCGCCACCTTCTCGCCCCTGGTGCTCAGGACGCTCAAGCGTTTTGTGAACGAGGGCGTGTTGCCGCAGGGCCCGTCCGAGCGCATGGCCCGGGCCAACCGCGACCTCGCCATCGTGCGCGACAGCGCCGACGCCGAGGAATCGCTGCGGGCCTTCAAGGAAAAGCGCCGCCCCAGTTTCCAGGGCCGATGAACCTCCAACTGAAAGAAAGAACCCGCACCATGACCCTTTCCATTTCACGCCGCCACGCCACCGCCCTGCTGCTGGCCCTGCCCGCAACACGCCTGACCTTCGCGCAGGAAAACTGGCCCAGCCGGCCGATCAAACTGGTGGTGCCTTACCCACCGGGCGGTAACAGCGACAACCTGGGCCGCATCGTGGCCGAGCGGGTCGCTGCCCAGCTTAACGCTACCATCATCGTGGACAACAAACCCGGCGGCACGACCCAGATCGGTACCGAATTGGTGGCACGTGCCGCTCCGGATGGCTACACGTTGCTGCTCGGCGCGATCACCGCCTTCACCGTGCTGCCGCACCTGCGCAAGAAATTGCCTTTTGATCCCAAGCGCAGCTTCGAACCGCTGGGCGCGATTGCCGACTACGTGGCGGTGGCTGCTGCGCGAAAGGACCTAGGCGTGGCCACGCTTACGGATCTGGTCCGCGTCGCCAAGGCCAACCCGGGCAAGCTGACGTATGGCTCGGCCGGCCTGTCGTCCTTCGGGCATATCGCTGGTGAAATCATTAAGCGCGACGCCGGCATCGATATGCTGCACGTTCCCTTCAAGGGCTCGGCCGACGCGGCGGCAGCGCTGACGGGCGGGCAGATCGACTTCCTGATCGACGGCACCACCGTGCAACTGGCCAAGGGTGCGCGGGCAGTGGCGCTGTTTGCTTTCTCCGACAAGCGCCATCCCGAGCTACCCAACGTGCCCAGCCTGCCCGAGACCGGGCTGCAGGTGAAGCGCCCCACCGGCGCGTCGTGGGGGCTGTTTGCACCCGCCGGCACACCCAAGGCCATTGCCGACAAGCTGGCCAAGGCGCTGGAGCGCGCTCTGGCCGAGCCGGACACACAGGCACGCATGCAGCGCATCAGCGCCTTGCCCGCCTGGGGCTCGCCGGCCGAACTGATGCGCGGGGTGGACAACGACTTCCGCTTCTACGGCGAACTGCTGCCCGCCATCGGCCTGAACGCCGAGGACTGAGAGGCCGAAAGCCTGGCACCGACGTTATCGAACCAAAGAAAGATCCCGAACCATGAAACTGCTGCAAGTCACTTCCCGCTTCACCCGTCTGGGCATGCTTACGGCCGTGGGCCTGACGGCCGCGCTGGCCGCCGCCGGAGCCCAGGCGCAGGCCGCCTGGCCAGCCCAGCCCATCAAGGTCATCGTGCCGTACCCGGCCGGTGGCAACGCCGATGCCATCGCCCGGCTCATCAGCAGCAAGGTCGCGGCCGGCCTAGGCCAGAGCCTGGTGATCGAGAACAAGGCCGGCGCCGGTGGCACCATCGGCGCCCAGCAGGCCGCACGAAGTCCCAGCGATGGCTATACCTTCCTGATGACGCCCAATGCCGTGGTCAACCTGACCCCCCTGTTGCGCAAGGTGCCCTATGACCCCCTGGAGGACCTGCTGCCGGTCGCCATGATGTCCAGCAGCTACGGTCTGGTAGCCGCACGCAAGGATCTACCGGCCAACACCATGGCCGAATTCATTGCGTTGGCGAAGAAGGATCCCGGCAAGCTGAACTTCGGCTCGGTCGGGGCGGGCACGGCCACGCACATCAACGGCGAGATCGTGCACCTCAAGACCGGCATCCAGCTCACCCATGTGCCGTACAAAGGATCTGCCGAGTCGCTGGCCGACCTGCTGGGCGGGCGCATCGACGTGATCTACGACCCGGTGGCGCTTGCCCAGATCAAGTCGGGCAACCTCAAGGCGCTGGCCGTGACCAGCCCCGAGCGCCACCCCGAGCTGCCGGCCGTGCCTACGCTGCGCGAGCAGAAACTGGACATACCCGGAGGCACCTGGTTCGGCGTTTTTGCGCCGCGTGGCACGCCGCCGGCGATTATTGCCCGCATGGACGCCGAAGTCGGCAAGGCGGTCAATGCACCGGACGCCCGTGCCCTGATGGCCAAGTTCAGCCAGTACCCGGATTACAAGGGTGCTGAAGCCTTTGGGCGCGGTATCCGTGAGGAAACGGCATTCTTCAAGAACCTGATCGCACAGACCGGGCTCAAGATTGACTGAGTCGCTGTCGATGTCAGCGAAGCCGCGGCGCCTTCGGGCGCCGTTTTGCATGGTGCGCCAGCCTCAGCGCTTTGGCTGGAGTGGCGCAGCCTTCGCCGGGGCGAAACCCAGAAGGTGCTGACGCATTCCACGATTCCGGTGCTGGTCTATCGGTGACCGGCGGCCCGCCGCTGCCGCGTCTTGCAGACAGGCCAGCCTCGGTTTACTGCAGGCCCCAACCTCAACTTCCCGGGAGCATCCCATGGCCACATACAAGGTCGGATATTTCGTTGGCAGCCTCGCTTCGACGTCGCTCAACCGCCAGCTCGCCAAGGCGCTGGTGAAGCTCGCTCCGTCCGAGCTGGTGCTGATCGAGGTTGCGCGTTTGACGCGCGAGCAGCGCAGTTGGGGAGAGCGTTGGTAAACAATCGCACCTCGCCGCAGTATGAGCGCAAGGCGACGTACAACGCTACTCTCAAACGGAGCTGTAGCCGAGACGAATGGCGGTGGTCTTAACGCTCTGGATATTCTCGAGGAGTTCCCCGATGGGGTCCCAATAGCCGGTCACTAACGCTGTGCGGGCAGACTCGGGCAGGCCAACGCTGAAGCGCTTATCGCCCAAATACAGTTCGCGGTCGCTGATGTCGACGCGAAGCTCCCGGTGCGGTTCTGCCTGGATGCGCTCAGCGATGTGGTGAATTTCTTCCCTGGACAAAGTCACGCAAACAAGACCGATCATCGTGCTGTTGGTAAAGAAGATCTCCGCAAAACTCTCAGCGATGACGGCGCGAAATCCCGCCCGGTGGATGGACTGGGGCGCGTGCTCACGGCTGGAACCACAGCCAAAGTTGGCTCCTGAGACGACCATCACAGTTGCGCCGCTGAAGCGCAGATCGTCGAGCGGATGGCCTGCCAAACTGCCATCTTGTAGGTACCGAACATCGCGAAAAAGCGCTTCCCCAAGTCCTGCGAAAGTGAGACACCGAAGGTATCGGCCGGGAATGATGCGATCGGTGTCTATATCGTCGCCTGAGATGACCACACCGCGGCCCTTGATCAAACTGATGGGATCGAGTGCCATATCAGACCTCCGTTCTATTCTTGATGTTGAAAAACTCTCTCGCGTCGGTCACTGCACCCGTGATCGCCGCCGCAGCAACCATCACAGGGCTCATCAGTACCGTTCGACCACTCTGGCTACCTTGCCGGCCAATGAAGTTGCGATTGCTGGTGCTTGCGCAGAGCTGATCACCGACCAGCTTATCGGGATTCATTCCCAGACACATGGAGCAGCCAGGGTGCCGCCACTCGAATCCCGCCTCTTTGAAGATGCGGTCAATACCCAGCTTTTCGCACTCGCGTTTTACAAGCTGAGAGCCGGGAACCGCAATTGCATGCACGCTGGGGTGAACCTTATGTCCCACGAGGTATTTTGCGACCTCCGCAAAATCGGACACGCGTGCGTTGGTGCAAGAGCCAAAGAATGCGACATTCACCGGAGTCCCCGCGATCGGCGCGCCGGGCTTCAGCTTCATGTGTGCAAGTGCCTCCGCCACACTGGCACGATCAAGTTCGGCACAGCTTTCAATAGTCGGGATTTCTTCGGTGACGGCGATCGCTTGCCCCGGATTGATGCCCCAAGTCACCGTCGGTGGCACGTCCGCAGCATCCATGACGACCACGTCGTCGTAGTGGCAGCCGGGCTCCGAAGCGACCGCTTTCCACCGCTGCACCGCTGCATCCCAATCGGCCCCTGCGGGAGCGAACGGCCGCCCGTGGAGATACGCAAAAGTGGTTTCGTCAGGATTGACGTAGCCGCAGCGTGCCCCTCCCTCGATGGTCATGTTGCAGACCGTCATGCGCTCCTCCATCGACATGCGCTCGAAGAGGTCACCAGCGTACTCATAGGCATAGCCGACGCCGCCCTTGACGCCAAGCTTGCGGATGATGTGCAAGATGACGTCCTTGGCGTAAACACCAGGCCCGAGCCGGCCGTTGACCTCGATACGCCGAAGCTTGGGCTTGGTCATGGCCAGCGTCTGGGTTGCAAGGACGTCACGGACTTGGCTCGTACCGATGCCGAAGGCAATGGCCCCAAATGCGCCATGTGTTGAGGTGTGGCTATCTCCGCAAGCGATCGTGGTGCCGGGCTGGGTGATGCCCTGTTCCGGCCCGATCATATGAACAATGCCTTGGCGACCGCTATCAAGGTCGAAAAAGACAATGTTGCTTGACGAACAATTGGCGCGTAACTCCTGAATCATCTGCTCAGCCAAGGGGTCGGAGAAAGGCCCAACGCGCGTGTCGGTTGGCACGATATGGTCGACCGTGGCGAAGGTGCGCTCGGGCATCAGTACGGGCAGGTCGAAGTCACGCAGCATGCCAAACGCTTGCGGGGTGGTGACCTCGTGGATAAGGTGACTGTCAATGAAAAGTTGGGCTTGACCGTTTCGCAGGATGCTTGCGGTATGGCTCTCCCAAATCTTGTCAAACAGGCTTCTAGCTAGTGTCATATTGATTTTCCTTTTAAATCCGTCGAAAGAATGGCGAACCGCACTTGTCCGCTCCCTCAAATGATGTGCAGTCAGGCCACATGACAGCGACATCGGTTTCATCGCCATCACACAGCATCACCTGGTCCTTGCACCGCATCTCCCCTGTCAGTACATCGACCCAGCAGCGGGCGACATGTCGCAGGTCAACAAGGCGGAACGTGTCAATGACCTTGCTGCACCTGATGTCATGAACCGGCCTTCCAGGATCAGCTTGTTTTCTGTGCGGCTTCCTCCGATGGCGGTGAATTGATCCATGCAGCGTTGGGCAGCGATGCGGGTTGAGGGCGACGGCCATCACAGCGGCTTGGCGCAGTCGGTCAGAAGCCCTTGCAAGGCGGCTTTTGAAGCCATTCCGCTCCCGGGTGAGTAGGGTCATGTGCGAGGTCACCGCGCGTTTCGGCTCAGCGTTGGGGGCACGCTTTACTGTGGCCATGGCCGCCAGATCGGCCACCTCCCACTGACGTCGCCAGGTGATCAGGGAGGGTGAGTAAGCGTCCTCGTGGCGCATCAGCGCATCGATCGAGCCGGACTTGGTGCAGCGTTCGGCAGCTTGAAAAATGCGGCGCTCGTCGGCATTGGTGTGCTGAAGACGTCGGTCGCGCGACGCCACTTCTGAGTCGTGACCGGAGTTTGCATCCGGTACGGCCAGTCCGGGGGCCTCATCAGCCACCCTTCGGGCCCCTTGCGATGTCCGCGGGTTTTCTGAATCTTTCACTGCGTGCATCGGAGCATTGGGTTGCTTGTTGATCGTGATTCATAGCTCTTTGCACTCTGTTTTTTCAGGAGGATGTGCAGCAGGTCATATGGGCACCGGAGCGGGGATGTGAACTCGTAGCCGTTGTCTGGCAGGTGCTTTTGGAGCTTGCTGGGGCACTCCGTTTTTGCTGGACGCGCAAGATAGTTTGGGCGCTGGCGGCATGCAGTGCAATCGACTGTTTAAGCGCACCCTGCCCTCTCTATGAATCTCTATGTCAGACACCCCATGGTCCGTGTTCTGCCAAGGCGCCAACACCCTGATTGTGTACAAATAAAGTAGAAAATTCAACAAACATAGCAATAACTAGGGTTAACCCTGTTATTTTCGCTGCACTTTTGCCAGAGAATTTGCTGATTGCACACAATCAAGCCGTCAGAAGTTTTTTTGTGATTTGCATAACCTGATGTTCACCGCTGACGAAAACCCGCTCATACACGGGTGACATAAATTTTTACAGGAGCTTTTGATGATCGATCCAACCCGTTCCCTGCCTTTGACCGAAGGCTTCATCACCGTCAAGGACGATCTTCCCGTGGAGCGACTTGCTGCCGTGGAGGGTGTCAAACCCAAGGGGGTTGTGGAAGTGCGTCGCGCCATGGTGGGCAAGGAAATCCTGATGCTCCATGTATTCCGTGAAAAAGGCTTGATTGATCCCGTGCACAAGCATATGGATCACGAAACCGTGGCCTACCTAATCCGCGGCAAGCTGCGCTTGGTGATCGGCGGCAAAGAGTTCATCGCAGGGCCTGGCACTTCGTGGATTCACCCGGTGGGCGTGGAGCATTTCAGCGAAGCGCTGGAGGACTGTGAACAGCTGGAGATCAAGTCGCCGCCCACCAAAACCTGGGTCAGCGAGTAATCGCTCGAACGGAGCGCCACATGAACATGAGCATGCTATTCGTCACCTCGGTATCGCGATTTCTGGCTCGCCTGGGGGGTGCGTTGATCCTCGTCTGCGCCTTCCTGGTGTCGCTGGATGTTGTCTTCCGCAACCTCTTCAAATTGGCCATCTTCGAGAGCTACGAGCTGACCGGATACGGCATCGCGTTGGCTACCGCGTTCGGTCTATCTTGGGCGCTGGTCACCAAGGCGCACATCCGCATCGAGGTGCTCTACAACATGCTGGGAGTCAAGCCACGCGCCTACCTTGACATCTGCGCCCTGGCTGCGCTGTCGGTCATCGCTGCTGCGCTTGTTTACTACGGCGCCCTCGTCGTGTTGGACAACTGGGAACTGGACGCGCACTCCAACTCTACTCTGCATGTGCCGTTGGTCATTCCGCAAGGCCTGTGGCTACTGGGCTTGGCATGGTTCGCGGTGTGCACTGCCGTGCTCCTGATCGTTGCATTGAACGCCGTGGTGCGCGGTCGGCACTTAGAGGTACAGGGAATGTTCGGAATTGCGACCGTATCGGAAGAGGTCGAGGCTTCCATGGACGGGACTGGCGTGAAGGTAACGCACGGTCCACACATAGCCGGCCACGCATCTGCTGTCCGGACAGGAGCCTGACATGCTGCTTGTTTCTACGATTCTGCTGCTGCTTTTCATTGCCAGCAGCCTCTATGTCGGTGCGGCAATTGGCGTGTTGGGTGCTTCGCTTTCAAGTCTCTACTCCTCCCTACCGCTTTTGCGCGGGGTGGGTGAAATGGCTTGGGGCACCTCGTCCGATTTCACACTGGTCGCCGTTCCAATGTTCATTCTGATGGGCGAGATGCTACTGCGTTCAGGCCTGGCGGAAAAGATGTTTGACGCGCTGGATAAGTGGGTGGGCCACATCCCTGGCGGACTCATGCACACCAACATCGCTGCTTCGACGCTGTTTGCTGCAACCTCAGGCTCGAGTGTGGCCACGGCCGCCACCGTGGGAACGGTGTCGATTCCCAACATGCACAAGCACGGCTACCGTCCCGCCTTGTTTCTGGGCTCCATCGCCGCTGGCGGCACGCTCGGCATCCTGATTCCGCCCAGCATCAATATGGTGCTGTATGGCGCTCTGTCCGAAACGTCGGTGTCGGACTTGTACTTGGCTGGCTTCATTCCTGGGTTGTTGATGGCAGTGCTGTTTTCTGCACTCGTCTTGGTGGTCTGCCTGGTCAACGACAAGCTTGCCCCGCGCAAGCCACGCGCGTCCTGGGGTGAGCGGTTCCGCGCACTGTGGTCGCTCGGCCCACCGCTCTACCTGTTCATGCTGGTGGTGGGTTCTATCTATCTGGGATGGGCCACACCCACGGAGGCATCCGCGCTCGGCGTGGTCGGTACGTTTCTGTATGTGGTGACCACTGGCAAGTTCAGCTGGGACCGACTGTGGACGGCGCTGGAGGGCACGGTGCGCACCACCTCCATGGTCATGCTCATCGTGATCAGCGCGTACTTCCTGAACTTCGTGATGTCCACCATCGGGCTGACCGATATCGCCGTCCAGGCAGTGGGCTCACTGACCTGGGATCCCGTCTACGTCATGCTGGCCATCATCGCGGTATATCTGCTGCTGGGCTGCTTTGTTGAGACGCTCACCTTGATGGTCGCCACGACTCCCATCATCGTTCCGATCGTTGTCGCGTTGGGCTACGACCCGGTCTGGTTTGGTGTGGTCTTCGTGATCCTGATCGAACTGGCCCTCATCACTCCGCCCATCGGCATGAACCTGTTCGTGGTGCAGTCCGTGCGCACCAGCGGCGCGTTTCGCGACGTGGCGCTTGGCTCACTGCCATTCGCCGCTGTGATGCTGTGCGTCATCTTCCTGCTGTTGGCGTTCCCCGAAGTCGCCACCTGGCTGCCGACAACCTACAACGCCTTCAAATAGTCGTAACCCGCGTCGCAGGCACAGGCTGCGGCGCACTGCACTTTTGCTTTCGGATTTCCCCAACCCTCCAGAGGAGACAACCATGACCACCTTCCCGATCCGCTCCCTGCTCGCTGCCAGTTGCCTCGCCTTCGGCGGAGCGGCGCTGGCCCAAGCCATGCCCAAAGCCACATTGAATGTGGTGGGCAACCTCGGTATTACGACCCAATCAAAAGAACTGGAAGCGCCCATGTGGACGCAGGCTATTCCCGCTGCTTCGAGCGGAGCCATCACCGTCACCTTCAAGCCTTGGAACGAAATGGGTCTCAAGGGCGGTGAAGTGATCAAACTGTTGAGACAGGGACTTTTTGATGTTGGAACCACTGTGTTGGGTTTTTTGGCAGGTGAGGCGGCTATCAACGACGCCCTCGACCTGGCCGGTGTGTCCACATCTATCGACATGTCGCAAGACGCCATAAAGGCTTTCCGTCCTCATCTTGATGCGTATTACGCCAAGAACCAGCAAGTCAAGGTGCTGGCCGTCACGAGCTACGGAGACCAGGTCTTTTTCTGCCGCAAAGAGTTCAACGGCTTGGCCGATTTGAAGGGACGCAAGGTGCGCGTTTCCGGCTCCTCTCAGGCGGATTTTGTGGAGTACTTTGGCGGTTCGGGTATCAATATGCCCTTCGGTGATGTGCAGCAAGCCCTGCAAAACGGTGTGCTCGACTGCGCTATCACTGGCATCTTGGGCGGCTACAAAGCCAAGTGGTACGAGGGCGCGACCTACCTGTATCGCCTTCCGATCAATTTCGCCGCGAGCTTTGCCGCCGCGAATATGAAATCCTGGAACAAGCTCAGCCCTGCCGCACAGAAAGTCATCACCGACCAGTATCAGAAACTGGAAAAGGACATCTATGCCCAGAACGTTCGCGAGAACGAAATCGGGATCGCCTGCAACACCGGCAAGGGCAAATGTACTGAAGGCCCCGCCGCCTCGATGGTGCTGGTCGATGTCAAGCCCGTCGACCTCGAACTGCGCCGCAAGGCCTTGATGGAGCGCGTTTTGCCTCGCTGGGCCGCACGCTGCGGCGAAGACTGCGTGAAGAACTGGAACGACAGCGTCGGCAAGGTCGTCGATCTCAAGGCCGTCGCCAGCAAATAAATGCGTCCTGAAATGACCACCAAGGAGTCCCCCATGTCCACGTGGACCAGTGCCCAGGAGTACGAACTCACTGAAGAAAATCTGCGCCTGTTGCTCGACAACAAGATCCCTGCCATCCGCATTCGTGGGTTTGCCACGTCCGAGGAGTGCACCCGCTTCGCCGCAGCTGCCAAACAGGGAAACATGCAGTACTACAACGTGAGCGACCGGATTGGCTATATCGGGCTGGCGCAATACCAGTACAGGTGGACCAAGACCAAGCAGGAGTTTCTGGATGACACCGTCAAGGCACAAGCTGACGTACAAGCCGTATTCAACGAATCCTTTGATGCCCTGTCGCGTTTGATGGAGCGCCTGCGCGCTGTCTGGCCCCAGCCGGTGGAGCTGGCCAGCGAAGGTGGCCGCGAGTATTTCGCTGGAATCATCCGCTCCACCAGCGACAAGATCGATCTGCATGTCGACTGGGCTCCCGTCAACTCGCCAGATTACGCAATCGGCGCTATCGACGCACAGCTGGGCTGGAACTTCTTTGCCGAAGAACTCGAATCTGGCGGCCATACCACGGTACACAACAACCCATGGGACCCCGAAGTCGTGCCAGGCGAAATTCCGAAAAGTTATGGGCTGGATCGTGCCCTTATCGAGGGAGCGCCCAACTTCGTCTACCGCGCCACCACGGGCGACGTGGTGATCTTCAACACCCGCAATCCGCACGAGATCGCGCCCGGCACCGCCAAACCGGACGGCAGCCGAGTGTCGATTGGCTCTTTCGTCGGGCGCATGCCCGACAACCGCCTCGTGCTGTGGGCATGAAGGAGCAAATGCCGTGATCGTGGAGATGCGTTCTTACGTGCTGCGCCCCGGCACCCTGCCCGAGTTCATGCGCCTGATGGGCAGCGAAGGCATTGACATCGAGCGTCCTGTCCTGGGCGACATGCTGGGCTTCTACAGCACAGAAGTTGGGTCCATCAACAAAGTCATCCACCTATGGCGCTATGCGTCCTTTGAAGACCGCCAGCAGCGCCGCGCGCAACTGGCCGCATCGCCCGAATGGGCCGCATTCGCTCCAAAGGTGCTGCCGCTGATCCAGGAAATGCACAACGAGTTGCTCAACCCGGCGTCATTTTCGCCGCAGTGAGCAGCCCCTCTGAGCTGTCCAACTTTTGTGAATGTAGTGAGAAAGATGACGATCAAAAAAAACAACTCCCCCCTGTCCGGGCTCGTGGTACTGGACCTGACGCACATGCTGTCGGGCCCCTATGGCACCATGACTCTGTCAGATTTAGGCGCGCGCACGATCAAGGTGGAGCCACCAGGCAAAGGCGAGGGAACGCGCCAGCTGTTGGCGGACACGCCGGCATATTCACGCGATGGCATGGGCGCGTACTTTTTGACTCTCAACCGAGGAAAGGAGAGCGTGGCGCTCGACCTGAAGAGTGAAGAAGGCTTGCAGGTCTTCTACGACCTGGTGCGCCATGCTGACATCGTGTTCGACAACTTCAGCGCAGGCGTCACAAAACGTCTACGCATCGACCACGAAACGCTCGCGAGCATCAACCCGCGCATCATCACGTGCACGGTCACCGGGTTTGGTGAAACCGGTCCCGACACTCAGCGTCCAGCCTTTGACCAGGTCGTGCAGGCCATGGGAGGCGGCATGTCGATCACAGGCGATGGGGCGGGCCTGCCCACCCGTTCTGGCATTCCGATCGGTGACTTGGGTGGTGGCATTTTTGGCGCCATGGGCGTGCTCGCGGCCGTGATCTCCCGTGAACGCACGGGGGAAGGCCAACATGTGGACGTCTCGATGCTGGACGTGCAGATCTCGCTACTCAACTACATGGCAACCATGTATCTGATGTCAGGCGACGTACCGGACCGCATAGGCAACAGCCACTTCGTGCATGTGCCCTACAACGTTTATCCCACCGTGGATGGCCACGTCGTGGTGGCCTGTATCGGCGACGCATTTTTCGCTCGCTTCCGCGAAATGCTGCCGCTGCCGGAACTGCAGAATCCGGAGTACGAAAAGCAGCCGGCGCGCCTGCGCGACAAGGAAAAGATCGACGCGGCGATTGGTGTGGCTTTCCAACGCGAGTCCACGGCTCATTTGCTAGAAATGCTGCGCAGCCACCGCATTCCCTGCGGCCCGGTGAACAACTTCGCCCAGGCCCTCGCCGATCCCCAAGTGGTTGCTCGCGATATGGTCAAAAAAGTGCGTCTGGTCGGTGGAGATGAGATCCCCACCACGGGGGTGCCTATGAAATTCTCTTCCACCAATGCACAGTACTTCACCGCGCCGCCGCGTGTGGGCGAAGACTCGCAGGCCGTGTTGCGCGACCTGCTGGGCTACAGCGACACCAAAATCGGCGAACTGGCGGGCAGCGGTGCCCTCGGGATGCTGTCATGAGCAGCGCTTCTGAGCAGGTTCACATCACCGACGTGGGCCCACGCGACGGTTTGCAAAGTCAGAAAACCCTGGTACCCGTGGCCGGCAAGCTGGCCCTCATCAATGCGCTCTGGGATGCAGGAATGCCTGCCATCGAAGCGACGAGCTTTGTCTCGGCAAAGTCCGTGCCCCAAATGGCCGATGCCGACGAGCTGATGCCCGCTGTCGCCGTGCCGACGGGCCGCAGACTTTCGGCTCTGGTGCCCAACCAGCGCGGACTCGAGCGCGCGGTGCGGGCGGGCTGCCGCGAAATTGCCGTCGTCCTTTCGGCGACCGAAACCATGAACCAGCGCAATATCCGCATGGGGCTGGATGAGGCTATCGCCACGGCGCGCGACACATTGAGAGACGCCCAGGCTCAAGGCCTTGCCACGCGCGCCTACATCGCCGTAGCTTTCGCCTGTCCCTTCGAAGGCAATACGCCTACGGAACGGGTCCACGCACTCAGCGTGGCCATGGCCGAAGCCGGAGCCGGTGAAATCGTGATTGCCGACACCATTGGCGCGGCGGCTCCTTCTGACGTGCAACGCGTGGTGCAGGCCCTACTCCAGTCGCTGCCGGAGCAGAAGCTGGGCCTGCACCTGCACGACACCCGCGGCATGGCCCTGGCGAATGCTTGGCAGGGCCTGCAAATGGGCGTGCGCCGCTTCGACTCGAGCATTGGCGGGCTGGGCGGCTGCCCGTTTGCGCCAGGCGCTGCAGGCAACTTGGCCACCGAAGATCTGGCGCTTTTGTGTGCGCAAGTGGGCCTGGATACGCAGCTCAACATGGATGGGCTGGTGCGAGCCATCGACGTGGCCGAAACCCTGGTTGGTTACCCCGTGGGGGGACGCAGCCTGCGCTGGATTCGGCAGAATCTGCCGACGTTGGCGACGCCATTCACGAGAGAGGCAAGCACAGCGTGCGTCCCTCAGTAACGCAATTCTCAAGTGACAAGAAACAACCGGGACAGCATCCCGAAGGAACATGCATATGACCGATTCACTGGGCTGGCGCCAAAAATTCGCGGTTTTGATTCCGTCCACCAACACCTCGGTTCAACCCGAGTTCGACGCGATGCGTCCGGTGGGCGTGACAAACCACATCAGCCGCATCCGCATTCCCAACATTCCTTTGCATACGAATGAAGACTTCAACCGCCTGATCGAGCTCATCGCGGCGGCGCAAAACGAGGCTGTGGACGCCGTCATGTCCTGCGAGCCCACTCGCCTGGTGCTGGGCATTTCGGCCGAAACCTTCTGGGACGGATTGCAAGCCAGCATCCGCCTGAAGGCAGAACTTGAAGAGCGCACCCAGCTCCCGGTATCCATGGGTTCAGAGGCCTGCGGCCGCGCATTCGAGCGACTCGGTGTCAAAACCATTGCTGTGATCACGCCCTACCAGCCTGTGGGAGATGAGAACGTAACGCGTTTTTTTGAAGAAGCGGGTTTTCACGTCAAACGCATCAAGGGGCTGAAGTGCGAAAGTCCCGTGAAGATCGCCCACGTCAGCGAAGTGGAACTGGCCCGCGCCCTGCGCGAGATCGATGGCGACGACATCGATGGCATCATCCAGGTTGGCACCAACCTCGCCATGGCGCGTTTGGCAGCGCAGGCCGAACTCTGGCTCGACAAACCGGTGGTGGCGATCAACACGGCTATCTACTGGGATGCATTGCGCACGTCGGGCATTGAGGACAAGATGGCAGGTTTTGGTTCCTTGCTTGAAAAGTACTGATACCAAGATCTCTCGCCCCATGAAAGCAACCGACATCGCCTCGTCGAATTCCAAGCCGACAGCCCCGCACCGCATCTACGCGGTGATCAAGGAGCGGATCATTGATGGCACATACCATCCTGGCCAGCGCCTAACCGAGCAAAGCTTTGCCGACGAGTTTGATGCCTCGCGCACTCCCGCTCGAGAAGCCATCCGCCAGCTAGCGTCCGAAGGCTACGTGGTCTTCCGGCCCAACAGCGGCGCGGTAGTGCGCTCTTGGAGCGAGACAGAATTGCTGGAAATATTCCGCCTTCGTGCGCGCCTTGAAGCAGACATCTGCGGCAGCGCGGCGCGGCACATTACCGCAGAGCAAATCGATCGGTTGTGCGTGATACAGGATGCCATCGAGCTCGGGGGAACCGACAACAGTGAGGCCAACACCACACGGGTGAGCCGTCTGAATAGGGAGTTCCACGACCTCATAGGCCTTGCCAGCCTCCAAGTGCGGATGGTGTCGGTTCTGGCCAAGGCCATCGAAGTGCCTGTGGTGCACCGCACCTTCCGCAGTTACAGCCCGCAGCAAATGCAGCGCAGCTTTTCTCAACACCGCGAGCTGATCGACGCATTTCGGGCCCACGACCCCGACTGGGCAGTGGCCATCATGCGATGCCACATTCACGCGGCAAAGAACGCCGTCCTCCACCCTGAAGTACCGGCCGCTGCCGGATCCTTGCCATGAACCGAGACGATCTGATTGCCAACTATGCGGCGCAAGGAGCCTTTGGGGCGAGCCTAGGCATGGGAACTCGCCAAGCGCTGTTGATGATCGATTTTGCCCAGGCTTACTTCGTGAGGGAGTCCCCACTGTACGCAGAGGCGCCTCTTGCTCTGGAGTGCGCCAGCTCCCTTCTGATTTGGGCACGTAGCCGCGCAATACCTGTATTGCATACCCGTGTGGAATACAACGCACAAGGTATCGATGGCGGCTATTTTTTCCGTAAGGTGCCTGCGTTACAGGTGTTCTGCGCCGGGAACCCCCTCGGCGATTTTGAACCCGCGGTGCGACCGCTTCCAGACGAGCTTGTCGTGACTAAGCAATATGCCAGCGCGTTTTTCGGTACTTCGCTAGCCAGCACGCTTCGCACCTTGGGAGTAGATTGTGTGTTGATTGCCGGAATGAGCACCAGCGGGTGCGTGCGCGCCTCAGCGCTTGACACTATTCAAAATGGCTTCATTCCCATCGTAGTGGCTGACGCCTGTGGGGATCGTCATTCCGCACCGCACAACGCCAGTCTTTTTGATTTACAAGCGAAATACGCCGATGTGATGACCTTTGCGCAAGTGCAGGCGGCGTTGGATGCATCGCATTGCTGAGACGCTTGCCGAGATTGTTGGCGCCGACGGAGGAAAAATTGACCCTTGGGGGTGAGTTGGATTACCGCTTTGGTCGCCAGTTCGCAATATTCTGATGCAACCGTTCGATCGCGATTTTGTCTCGGTCGGTCATTGCCAGGAGCAAACGGCTGCTTGCGTGGGGCCCTAACTTTTCGATGTGGTTGGCGAACGACTGCGTCGAAAGTGGGCCTGTCGTTGCACCGGGGAATTTTCACTGGTGCGTTTGGGTCGAGCACTGCCGCTCACCTCGGGCGTCAACAGACGTTCTCAAAGCGCGATCTGGCTGGCCTGTGTCGAGTGGCCGGTGACGGAGGCACAGCTGTCGATCGACCCCTCCATCCTCGAATGACAGATGACCGCGGCGGCTGACATTCAGGCGAGCCTGGTCAGCGGCAGCAAGCAGCCTGAAGCGACCTTCGAATTTCCATGTACGGCTTTGCAGCGATGGCTGTCAGCGGTGGGCGCATCGTGACCTCACGGTCTGTTTCCAGCAGCGGTCGTCCAAAGGAAAGCGATACTCGAAGAATCAACGGCCGGTTTCAGGTGGACAGAATTCGCACGTGGTCAAACAAATCGCGTCCCTGCCTTGTTGGGCTTGCCAGCCTCAGTGAGTACCGTGGTGAACGCGAACGCCGCGAATCCAAGCCATCAGATCGATATGGCTGGAAGTGCCAGCGCCGGATGCCTCGGCCTTGGCAAGGGTTTTCTTGAGCTGGGGTTTGTGCTGCGGCTGGTGTTGGGCCGAGCTGCCCAGTGAAAGCTTTTCAAGGATGGCGCAATGCGGCTGGTCGTCACCGTGGCAGGCGTTCACCAGCACCGACAGGCCGTCCATCATCTGATCGATTTCGCGTCGCTTTTCTTCGAGGTCGGCCAGGTGGCGTTGGGCCACCGCCTTGACTTCGCGGCTGGTGCGCTGTGAATCGCTCCACAGTCCGATGAGCTCGGCGATCTGGGCCACCGAAAACCCGAGATGGCGCGACTGGCGGACGAATCTCAACACCGAGACTTCGCGATCGCCGTAGAGACGGTAACCCGATTCGCTGCGTTCGGCCTCAGGCAGCAGGCCGATCTGCTCATAGTGACGAATCATCTTGGCAGAGACGCCTGCGGCGGCAGCCGCTTCGCCGATGTTCATGAGTGTGGACATGGTGTGCTCCGTGGGCAGCGTGAGTGCATGGTCAGAAGGATGTAGCTTGTCATGGTGGGAAGGTCAAGACCCTCACCTGGAGGGTCTTGACCATCGCGGGTCAGCGCGGCGGGTAGCCAGCTTCGGTGAGCGCTTCGACCAGGGCCTCGCGATCTTCACCGCTCCTCACGCTGACCAGCTGCCGTGGCAGATCGAGCTGGATCTCGCAGGCTGGATCGACCCGCTTGAGGGTCACTTTGACCTTGGAGGCGCAGTGGCCGCAGGTCATGTCGGGGAGGTGGAATTCGTGCATGGATGACTCCAGAGAGGGTTGAGAGAACCCGCACTCTGCGCATTGCCACGGGGGCAAGGTCAAGCCGCATCGGCGGTTGCGCTTGACACCGTGTCAAGGCCAAACATCCGCTCCACCCTCAATCACTGGAGCCTGTCATGAACACCGCCACCTTGTCGCTCATCGAGCATCAGTTCCCAATCGAAGGCATGACCTGCGCCTCTTGCGTTGGCCGCGTTGAAAAGGCCTTGAAGGCCGTGGCCGGCGTGAAGGCCGTCAGCGTCAACCTGGCCACCGAGCGGGCCACGGTGAACGCGGCGCCATCCACCACAGGGGCCAGTCTGGTGGCCGCGGTGCAGAAGGCCGGCTACAGCGTTGGCACAGAGTCGACCGAGGACGGTATTGGCGTACCGTCCAAAAGCAAGGGCGAGCCCTGGTGGCCCGTGGCGCTGGCCGCCGCGCTGTCGCTGCCCCTGGTTCTTCCCATGCTCGCCATGCTTTTTGGCACCGAATGGACGGTCAACGGCTGGATGCAGCTCGCACTGGCCACGCCGGTGCAGTTCTGGCTGGGCGCGCGCTTCTACCGCGCGGGTTGGAAGGCGGTGCGCGCTGGCGCTGGCAACATGGATCTGCTGGTGGCCCTGGGCACCAGCGCCGGCTACGGTCTGAGCGTCTACCTGCTGTTCAAACACGCGGAACACGGCACGCCGCACCTGTACTTCGAGGCCTCGGCGGTGATCGTCACGCTGGTGCTGCTGGGCAAATGGCTGGAGTCGCGCGCCAAGCGCCAGACCACCGCCGCCATCGCGGCGCTCAACGCCCTCAAGCCCGAGGTGGCGCGGGTGCGCACGCCCTCCGGCGACCTGGACGTGCCGATGGCGCGCGTGAAGGTCGGTGACACGGTGGTGATCCGCCCGGGTGAACGCATCCCGGTGGACGGTGTCATCACCATCGGCTCCAGCCAGGTGGACGAATCGCTGATCACGGGCGAGAGCCTGCCGGTGGCCAAGCACGCGGGTGACAAGGTCACGGGCGGCGCCGTCAATGCCGAGGGCCTGTTGCTGGTTGAAACCACCGCCGTGGGCGCCGAGTCCACGCTCTCGCGCATCGTGCGCATGGTCGAGTCGGCCCAGGCCAAGAAGGCCCCCATTCAGCGCATCGTGGACCGCGTGAGCGCCGTCTTCGTGCCGGTGGTGCTGGTGATCGCTGCGCTCACCCTGCTCGGCTGGGGCCTGGCCACCGGCCACTGGGAGCAGGCCATCCTGAATGCGGTGGCGGTGCTGGTGATTGCGTGTCCGTGTGCCCTGGGCCTGGCAACGCCCACCGCCATCATGGCCGGCACCGGTGTGGCCGCGCGCCAGGGCATTCTGATCAAGGACGCGGAAGCGCTGGAGGTGGCGCACCGCATCGACACTGTCGCGTTCGACAAGACGGGCACGCTCACCGAAGGCAAACCGACGCTGGTCGCAGCAGTGGCAGCGACCGGTCACGATGACAAGCTGCTGCCCTGGAGTGCCGCCATCCAGGCCGGCAGCGAACACCCGCTGGCACGCGCCGTGATGAACGCCGCCGAACAGGCTGGCCTGGCCCTGCTCTCGGCCGCCAAAGTGAGCGCTGTGCCTGGACGCGGGATGTCGGCCGAAGTGCAGGGCCGTGCCTTGCGTCTGGGCAGCCCGCGTTACATGCAGGAACTGGGCGTGGACACATCGGTCCTGGCCGAGCCAGCACGCAAGCTCCAGGACGACGGGCGCACGGTATCGTGGCTCGCCGATGTGACC
Source organism: Hydrogenophaga aromaticivorans (assembly GCF_013387465.1). GTDB lineage: Bacteria > Pseudomonadota > Gammaproteobacteria > Burkholderiales > Burkholderiaceae_C > Hydrogenophaga > Hydrogenophaga aromaticivorans. The sequence goes on from NZ_VYGV01000006.1 coordinate 299,269, forward strand.
GAGTCACCTGCTCTGGTGGGCATGCTGGCCTTTGGCGATGCGCCCAAGGCCAGCGCCATCAACGCCATCCGAAGCCTGCAGGCCCTGGGCATTCGCACGGTGATGGTCACCGGTGACAACCTGGGCAGCGCCCTGGCGGTGGGCAGTGTGCTCGGCATCGACCACATTGAGGCCGAGGTGCTGCCCGCGGACAAGGCTGCCATCGTGAACCGCCTGAAAGACGGTGGCCGCTCGGTGGCCATGGTGGGCGATGGCATCAACGACGCACCGGCACTGGCCTCGGCCGACGTGGGCATCGCCATGTCAACCGGCACCGACGTGGCCATGCACGCCGCCGGCATCACGCTCATGCGCGGCGACCCGGCGCTGGTGGCCGACGCCATCGACATCTCGCGCCGCACCTACCGCAAGATCCGCCAGAACCTGTTCTGGGCTTTTGCCTACAACGTGATCGGTATCCCGCTGGCGGCGGCCGGCCTGCTCAACCCGGTGGTGGCCGGCGCGGCCATGGCGCTGAGCAGCGTGAGCGTGGTGAGCAATGCACTGCTGCTGCGGGCTTGGCACAGGAGAGGCTGAGGTCCAAGGGGGCTTCAGTGGATGGATCGATCCGTCTTCGCGGCCACCGCCCCCCTGGGCTTGCGCATCAGCCGGTAAACCACAGGCACCACCAGCATGGACAGCAGCGGTGCGCTGAGCATGCCGCCGATCATGGGCGCGGCGATGCGTTGCATCACTTCGCTGCCTGCACCCTCGCCCCAGAACAGGGGCAGCAGGCCGGCCACGATCACCGCCACCGTCATCGCCTTGGGCCGCACACGCAAGACCGCGCCTTCGCGGATCGCGTCGAGCAGGTCGGTGTCGCTGTCCAGCCCCTGCTCCAGCCGCGCGGCCCAGGCCTGCTTCAGGTACAGCAGCATGATCACGCCGAACTCGGCCGCCACGCCGGCCAGCGCGATGAAGCCCACCACGCTGGCCACCGACAGGTTGTGTCCCAGCGCCCAGAGCAGCCAGATGCCACCGATGAGGGCGAAGGGCAGCGTCGCCATGATGAGCAGGGCCTCGTCGAGGCGGCGGAAGGTCAGGTACAGCAGCAGGAAGATCACCAGCAGCGTGAACGGCACCACCAGCTTGAGCTGCGCGCTGGCGCGCTCCAGAAACTCGAACTGGCCCGACCATGACACCGAATAGCCGGCCGGCAGCACCACTTTTTCGGTGACGGCCTTTTGCATGTCCAGCACGGCGCCGCGCAGGTCGCGGTCGCGGATGTCCACATAAACGAACCCTGCCAGGCGCGCGTTTTCGCTGCGCAGCATGGGCGGGCCGTCGGCGATGCGCAGGCGCGCCACGTCGGCGAGCACGAGCCGCTGGCCACGCGGGGTGACGATGGGCAGATCACGCAGGGCGGCGAGCGAGTCGCGCGCGTCGCGCGGGTAACGCAGGTTGATCGGATAACGCTGCAGCCCCTCCACGGTTTCACCGATGTTCATGCCACCCACCGCGCCCGAGACCACGTCCTGCACGTCGGCGATGTTCAGACCGTAGCGCGCCGCTTCGTCGCGGCGGATGTCGACGTCGATGTAGCGCCCGCCGCTCAGGCGCTCGGCCAGCGCGCTGGTGACACCAGGCACACCCTTGACCACCGTTTCAATCTGCTGCGTGAGGCGGTTGATGGTGGCCAGGTCGGCGCCAGCGACCTTCACACCCACCGGGCTCTTGATACCGGTGGCGAGCATGTCGATGCGGTTGCGGATCGGTGGCACCCAGATGTTGGCCAGTCCGGGCACACGCACCGTGCGGTCCAGCTCGTCCACCAGCTTGCCCGGCGTCATGCCCGCGCGCCATTGCTCGCGCGGCTTGAACTGGATGGTGGTCTCGAACATCTCCAGCGGCGCCGGGTCGGTGGCGCTGTCGGCGCGGCCGGCCTTGCCGTACACGCTGTGCACCTCGGGAACGGTCTTGATCAGGCGGTCGGTCTGCTGCAGCAGTTCGACGGCCTTGGCGGCCGACAGGCTGGGCAGCGCGGTCGGCATGTAGAGCAGGTCGCCCTCGTCCATCGGCGGCATGAACTCGGCGCCGATGTGCTGCAGCGGCCAGACGCTCAAACCCAGCAGCACGGCGGCCACCAGCAGCGTGCGCTTCGGCCCCTTGAGAACGGCGTCCAGCACAGGTCGGTACAGCGCGATCAGGCCCCGGTTCAGTGGGTTGGCGGTTTCTTCGGGAATGCGCCCACGCACCAGGTAGCCCATCAGCACAGGGATGAGGGTTACCGCAAGGCCCGCAGCCGCAGCCATGGCGTAGGTCTTGGTGTAAGCCAGTGGCGCGAACAGCCGCCCCTCCTGCGCCTGCAGGGTGAACACCGGAATGAAGCTCAGGGTGATGATCAGCAGCGAGAAGAACAAGGCCGGGCCGACCTCTGCCGCAGCATTGCCAATCACTTGCCAGCGTCTTTCGCCTTCGAGCGTCTCACCCGGATGTTCGTGCGCCCAGCGCTCCAGGTGCTTGTGGGCGTTTTCGATCATCACCACCGCCGCATCGACCATGGCACCGATGGCGATGGCGATGCCGCCGAGCGACATGATGTTGGCGTTCACGCCCTGCTGGTGCATCACGATGAAGGCCGCCAGAATGCCCAGCGGCAGCGAGACGATGGCCACCAGGGCGCTGCGCAGGTGAAACAGGAACAGCGCGCACACCAGGGCGACCACACCAAATTCTTCCAGCAGCTTGATCCCCAGATTGTTGGCCGCGCGATGAATCAGCCCAGAGCGGTCGTACACGGGCACGATCTCCACCCCCTCGGGCAAACCACGCTGCAGCTCCGCCAGCCGCGCCTTGACGGCTCCAATGGTCTTCAAGGCGTTCTTGCCCGAACGCATGATCACCACCCCACCGACCGCTTCGCCCTCGCCGTTGAGCTCACCGATGCCGCGCCGCATCTCGGGCCCGATCTGCACGCGCGCCACGTCGCCCAGGCGCACCGACACACCGGCGTCGGTGGTCTTCAATGGCAGCGCCCGGAAGTCGTCCAGGGTTTTCAGGTAGCCGTTGGCGCGCACCGCGTATTCGGCCTCGCCGAGTTCCAGCACCGAGCCGCCGGCCTCCTGGTTGCCGCGGTCCACGGCCTCGCTCACCATCTGCTGCGTGATGCCGTTGGCCGCCAGTTTGTCCGGGTCGAGCACGATCTGGTGCTGTCGCACCATGCCGCCGATGCTGGCGACCTCGGCCACGTCCGGCACGGTCTTGAGCTCGAAGCGCAGGAACCAGTCCTGCAGCGAGCGCAGCTGGGCCAGGTCCTGCCGCCCGGTGCGGTCGATCAGCGCGTACTGGTAGATCCAGCCCACACCCGTGGCGTCGGGGCCGAGCGATGACTTCGCTGTGGCCGGCAGGCGGGACTGCACCTGGTTAAGGTATTCGAGCACCCGCGAGCGCGCCCAGTACAGGTCCACGCCGTCGTCGAACAGCACGTAGACGAAGCTGTCGCCAAACATGGAGAACCCGCGAACCGCCTTGGCGCCGGGCACCGAGAGCATGGTGGTGGTCAGCGGGTAGGTGACCTGGTTTTCCACCAGCTGCGGCGCCTGCCCGGGCCAGCTGGTGCGGATGATGACCTGCGTGTCCGACAGGTCGGGCAGCGCGTCCAGCGGCGTGCGCAGCATCGACACCACGCCCCAGGCGGTGATCATCACCGTGGCCATCAGGACCAGGAAGCGGTTGGCGATGCTCCAGTGGATCAGGCGCGCGATCATCGTTGCGCTCCGGTGGCCGCGGGTTCGATGCGCGTGATCTGCGGCACGTCGCCGTCGCGCGTTTCAAATTCGATGCGCACCGCGCTGCCTGCAGACAGGTTCTTGGGCCGCTGGTCGGCCGGGGGCAACTGGAAATCCATGCTCATGGCCGGCCATTTGAGGGCAGGTATGGCCGGGTGTTGCAAGGTCACCGTGTTGCCGTCCACCGCTTCGACCAGGGCATCCGTCTGGTGGGTCGTGGGCAGGCTGGCCGCTGGTTTTTCGGAACCAGCCTCTGGCGCCGGGCTCAACCGCGCCAGCAAGCCGTTGAGGCTGGCCTCAGAGTCGATCAGGAACTGGCCCGAACGCACCACCTTTTGCCCGGCTTGCAGACCTTGCAGGATCTCGGTCTGGTCGCCCGCTTCGCGCCCGGTGCGCACCTCGACCGGCGAGAAGCGGCCCTCGCCCTCGGCCAGCATCACCACGCTGCGCTGGCCGGTGTGGATCACCGCGTCACTGGGCAGCAGCAACACGTTCCTGGCGCTGGGGTTGGCGAAGCGCATCTGCACAAACATGCCCGGCACCAGCCGGCCTTGGGGGTTGGCAAGTTCGAGCCGCGCCTTGATCGTGCGCGTGGCCGGGTCGACCGAGGGCAGCAGCGCCTGCAGGCGACCGGTGAAGGTCTGGCCTGGGGCGGCCGTGCTGGTGGCGCTGACTTGCGTGCCCGGCTGGAGCTGGGCGGCCTGGCTCTCGGGCACCTGGCCTTCAGCCCACACGGCGTTTGTGCCCTGCAGCCGCAGCAAGGCCATGCCCGGCATCACGGTAGCGCCTTCGCTCACCATCAGTTCCGTGACCACGCCGGCGAGAGGCGCGGTGAGCGTGAAGCGGGGCTGCAGGCTGCCGCTGCGCAGCACGCGCTGAATCTGGGCGGGGCTCATGCCCGCCTGGCGCATGCGCTGCGCGGCGGCGTCGCGCAGGGGCACCAACTGCGGGTCCTGTTCGGCCATGCGGGCCACCGCCAGGTACTCTTCCTGCGCCGCCACCCAGCTGGGCACGTAGATGTCGGCCAGCGGCGCACCCTGTGCGACGCGGTCCTGCGTGGCGCGCACGTGCAGGCGTTCGACGAAACCCAGCGATCGTGCACTGACCAGCACCTGGTCGCGTTCGTTCCAGGCCACGTTGCCGGCCACCGACACCGAGCTGTCCAGCCGGCCTTCGGTCACTTCCACCGTGCGCAGCCCGAGGTTTTGTTGCGTGCGGGCGCTCACGGTGACGCCGCTGGCATCGGCCGCTTGGCCGCCGGCGTAGCGGGGCACCAGCAGCATGTCCATGAAGGGCGACTTGCCGGGTGCGTCGAAGTTCTTGCCCGGCACCATGGGGTCGTGGTAGTTGAGGATTCTCAGCCCGGTCACCGGGTCCACGTCTCCGGCCTTCAATCCGTCGCGCATGTGGCGCTCGGTGGCTTCGAAACCCTGCGTGATGGTCCAGGCGCCGGGGTCCTGGGTGGATGGGGTGGTCCCATCTGCGCTCGTGGGCGCACCCTGGGGCATGGCCATGGACATGCCGGCGTTCATGCCGACGGTCCAGGCACCGTAACCCACGGCGCTCAAGGTGGCCAGGGCGACAGCCGTCAGCCCGATCCAGTTGGATGTTTTCATGGGGTCAGTCCTTTTGGGTTGCGGCTGCAGTCGGGGCGAGGGGCGCGGCGTCTGTGGGTGAAGCGTCGGGCAGGAGGTACGCCAGCCGGGCCCATAGGCGGGCGGTCGAGAGGTGCAGCTCGACGCGCTCCATCTCCAGGGCCAGCGCCATGCGTCGTGCGGCGAGCACATCCCCCAGCCGGGCGTTGCCGCCGCGGTAGGCCGCCTGTGCCAGGTCCACGCGCTGGCGCGCCCAGGGCAGGCGCTCGCGGTCGATCAGCGCCAGCTGTTCCAGACCGGCCCGCCAGGCGGCCAGCCAGCGCTCGGTCTCGGCGAGCGCCTCGCGCGCCCGTTCTTCGCGCTCGGCCTGCAGTTCGTCCACGCGCGCCAGGCGCGCGGCGAGCACACGGTCTTGACGCTGCGGCCGGTCCCATTGCAGCGGCACCGACACCGCCAGCGACACCATGTTGTCGAAGCGCGGGCGCCGGTGGCTGAACATCAGCTCGCCGCTCCAGTCGGGCTGTCGATCCTGTCGCGCCAGCTCGGCGTCGGCCTCGGCGCTGGCGAGACGCGCGCTTGCCAGCGCGAGGTCCGGGTGTTGCTGCAGCTGGGGCGCGAAGCCATTGGTCGACAGCGCCAATGGGGTCAGCGCGGGCGCATCGCCCAAGGGTTGATCGGGGTTGGTTCCGGTCCAGCGGGCCAGCGCCTGGCGCGCGTTGACCAGACCGGCCTCGGCACCAAGCAGGGCTTGCTGCGCCTGGGTGACCGCGTCGCGCGCATTCAACCAGTCCACCGACGGGCTGTTGGCGCCAGCGGGCAGAGCGCCGCGGGTGGCCGCTTCGGCGGCCTGGAGCTGCAGGCGGTTCTCGTTCAGTTGCGCACGCAGCAGCGAGACCCGCTGTTCCTGGGCGTGCCTTTCAAACCAGGCGATGGCGGTGTCGCGCCGCAGGCTGGCCGCGCGCTGTGCCCGCGTGGCCAGGGCCACGTCTGCTTCGCGCTCGAAGCGTTGCGAGCGGGCCTGGCGCTTGCCCTCGGCGGGGAACGCCTGCATCAGCGAAACGGCTTTGCTGGTCATGGGCTCGGCCGATGTGCTGAAGCGGTTGTCGCCTTCGATGGGCAGGCTGTTGAGCGAGAACCGCAGCACCGGGTCGGGTCGCTGACCCGCTGCCACGGCAGCCTCTCTGGCCGAGCGGGCGGCCGCATCCTGCGCGTTCAGGGCCTGCGAGCGCGCCAGTGCGGCTTGAACAGCCGCAGCAAGAACGAGCGGCTCGTTGTTCGATGCCCGGACGGGCGATGCGACGCCCAGCCACAGGGCGATCAGCAGGGCGGTGGCTTGGAAAAGGCGGTTGGGCGCGACGGCGCGTACCACCGGCCTCTCGGGCCGGCTCATGGCCGTTGGAAGGGTTGACATATCTCTGCTCCATGAAGATGAACATGGGCTGCGCACGACACAGGCGGGCAGCCACATCACGGAAGGCGCACCAGCCTCAGCAGCGGCGCGCGGTCCGGATCAACGGAGTCAGAGGGTGGGTGGGCGCCAGACGCTGGCGGGAGCGCCGCGCGGTGGCGTGGGCGTGGCGGTCACGAGCAGCACGCTCGTCGGCAAGGCCTGAACGATGGGCTGCAAGGGCGCTGTGAGCCAGCCGGTGGGCGCCTGGCACTCCTGGCCGGTTTTGCAGAGTTTGCCGGTCAACGCCACGGTCGCCGCGTCATTGCAGCAGTCTACGATGTCGTCCATCTCACCGAGGTCGGCCATTTCTCCGCTGGCGGCGTCGGCTTGCATCGCCACCATGTCGCCCATGGGGCAAGGCGCTTGCACGCCCGCGCCCGCAGCCCAGCCCTGGAGCGGGATGGCCAGGCACAGCAAGAGGGCAATGAGCAAACGCATGAAGGAATTTTAGGTGGGTGTGGAGAACGCGTCGTACTTTTTTGCGTTTGATATGGCTCAGCGACGGCGCCAGACAAGCACTGCAACGATCGACATCGACAGGTAGTTGGCAACCATGAACCACGGCGTGTTCCAGGCCAGCCCATCAAAACCCCAATAGGTCACCGGATAAAAAACGGGGGAGGGATAGAACTCAGCGGAGTGCGTGAACACGTCGATCAGGATGTGCGACCACCAGCCCAACAAGGGAATCCAGAAACGGCCCAACCACATCCAGCTGATGGCAGTGACCACACCGGCCACCAGGGCGCTGTGCATCACACAATGCAGGTGGTGGGTGAGTTCCGTGACGACCGGAGACAGCGCAGGCTCATACCCCGGCAGAGCGTTGGCGTAGGCCAGCAGGACTGTCCAGCCGTCGTGCGAGAACAGCGCGAGATAAAGCAACGGCAACAACTGAGCGAGGTCGGGCACCACGGCCAGACCCAACGCCAACACCGTGGTTCGGCGGTCCAGGCGCCGATGCCGATGCATCCACGCGGCACCGACGCCCACCCACAGACCGTGTGCCAGGATGTCCACGGTCAAGGACTCGGGTGTGATGCGCCCGGCTGGATTCGGGCCGCCCGCAGGCGCAGGGCATTGCCAATGACCGAAACCGAACTCAGGCTCATGGCCAGCGCGGCGATCATGGGAGAGAGCAGCCAGCCGGTGAACGGATACAGAAGACCCGCGGCGAGTGGAATACCCAGCGCGTTGTAGACAAAGGCAAACGCCAGGTTCTGCTTCATGTTGGCTACGGTGGCCACCGAGAGGTCGCGCGCGGTGGCGATACCGCGCAAGTCCCCCTTCACCAGCGTGAGTTGGGCGCTGTTCATCGCCACATCGGTGCCGGTGCCCATGGCGATCCCGACATCGGCTCGCGCCAGTGCTGGTGCGTCGTTGATGCCGTCGCCCGCCATCGCCACCACGCGGCCCTCGGCCTGGAGGCGTTCGACCAGCTTGAGTTTGTCGGCGGGTTTGACCTCGCCATGGACCTCGTCGATGCCCAGCCGCTGGCCCACGGCGCGCGCCGTGGTCAGGCCGTCGCCGGTGGCCATCACCACGCGGATGTTGGCCTGGCGCAGCGAGGCCAGGGCATCGGCCGTGGTGGCCTTGACCGGGTCCGACACCGCCAGCAGACCAGCCAGTGTCCGGTCCACTGCCAGGTGCATGACACTGGCCCCCTGCCCTCGCAGCGCTTCGGCTTCGGTGGCCAACGGTGACACATCCACCCCGAGCTGCTGCATCAGCGCGGTGTTGCCCAGCGCCAGCTGCTGCGAACCCACAACACCCTGCACACCGATGCCGGATTCGGAGTCGAACTGCTCGGGCTTTTCCAGCACCAGCCCCTGCTGCTTCGCGGCGGCCACGATGGCGGCAGCCAGCGGATGTTCGCTGCCCTGATCGAGGCTGGCCGCCAGGCGCAACACCTCGTCTTCGGAAAAACCACCGAAGCCGATCGCTCGCTCGAAGGTCGGCCGCCCTTCGGTCAGGGTGCCGGTCTTGTCCACGATCAGGGTGTCGACCTTGCGCAGGTTCTCGATCGCGGCGGCGTCGCGGAACAACACGCCGTGCGTGGCGCCACGCCCCGTTGCCACCATGATCGACATCGGCGTGGCCAGGCCGAGCGCACAAGGACAGGCGATGATCAGCACGGCCACGGCGTTGATCAGCGCGTAGACCCAGCTCGGCTGGGGCCCGAACAGGCCCCAGCCCAGGAAGGTGAGCAAGGCGGCGCCCACCACGCCGACCACGAAGTAGCCCGCCACCTGGTCGGCCATGCGCTGCATGGGCGCTCGCGAGCGCTGCGCCATGGCCACCATCTGCACGATCTGCGCCAGCACGGTGGCCGATCCCACGTGTTCGGAGCGCATCACCAGCGCACCGCTGGTGTTGAGCGTGGCGCCGATGAGCTTGTCGCCCACCCGCTTTGTGACCGGTAGCGGCTCGCCGGTGAGCATGGACTCGTCGAGTGCGCTGCTGCCCTCGACCACGGAGCCGTCCACCGGCACTTTTTCGCCCGGACGCACACGCAGCAGATCACCCACGTGCACGTGGCCCAGCGGCACGTCTTCTTCCTGGCCGTCGGCACCGATGCGGCGGGCGGTCTTGGGCGCCAGGCCCAGCAGCGAGCGGATCGCCGCCGAGGTCTGCGAACGCGCCTTGAGTTCCAGCAATTGCCCCAGCAAGGTAAGCGAGATGATCACCGCGGCCGCTTCAAAATACACCGCCACGCGCCCCATGGAAAGAAACGAATCGGGGAAGACCTGCGGGGTCACCGTGGCCACCACGCTGTACACAAAGGCCGCGCCCGTTCCCAGACTGATGAGGGTCCACATGTTGGGGCTGCGGTTCATGATCGACTGCGCTCCACGCACAAAGAAGGGCCAGCCCGCCCACAACAGGATCGGCACCGTGAGCACAAGTTCGATCCAGCTCTGCACCGCCATGTCGAACCAGCCCAGGCTGTGGCCGAACATGGCCAGCACGGTGACGACCACGGTGAGCGGCAGGGTCCACCAGAACCTGCGCTGGAAGTCCTGGAGTTCGGGGTTTTCCTGCTCATCCAGTTCGGGCAACAAGGGCTCCAGCGTCATGCCGCACTTGGGGCAGTTGCCCGGGTGGTCCTGCCGGATCTCCGGGTGCATGGGGCAGGTGTAGACCGTGCCAGCCACCGCCGGGGCTTGTTCCTGCGCAGGCGCCGGGGCGAGGTATTGCAGCGGGTTTGCCGCGAACTTGCCCTGGCACTTGGCACTGCAGAAATAGAAGGTCCGGCCTACGTGCTCCGCCTGGTGAAGCGATTGTTCGGTGACGGCCATGCCGCACACGGGGTCCTTGAGCGCCGCCGGATCGGTCCGGTGGTCAGGGGAATGCACGGCCGGGTGCCGGTGCGCTGTCATATCCATGGCGTTCTCCTTCCAGGCCGCTGCACACCAGGGCGACCCGATGGCATGACCCCGTTTGTTTTTCAAGGACTCACGCTGATCCCGTTGGGTCCGACGCCCACGGCGACGGTGGCAACGGACTTGCGCGACCGGACATCAATGACCGACACCGTGTTCGCATAGAGATTGGTCACGTAGGCATGGCGCCCATCGTTTCCCACCACCACGCCGTGGGCGCCGATGCCCGTTTGGATGCGCTGCGTGCTGAAGGTGGAGAGATCGATCACGCTCACAGTATTGCCGGGGCTCTTGCGGCTGCCCTGATTGGCCACAAAGAGGAAGCGGTTGTCGGGTGTCGCATAGAGCTGGATCGGCACATTGCCGACCCGCACTTTGTGGATCACCTTGCGGCTGACCGGGTCGATGACGGCGACGCTGGCCTCTTGCGACAGGGACACGAAGGCCAGCCGACTGTCGGACGTGAAGCCCACCTGAGCGGGGCCCTTGCCCACGGGGATCTGGCTGATTTCCTTGCGGCTTTCCGTGTCGATGACCGACACCGTTCCGCCCTTCAGGTTCGCGACATACGCCTGCTTGCCATCCGGACTCAGCCGGATGCCGTGAGGAAATTCTCCGGTCGGAATGGTGTCGACGACCTTGAGCGATTTGGTATCCACCACGCTGAGGGTGTTGTCGCCACCATTGGTGACGTAAGCCCAGCGGCCGTCGGCAGACACCACCACATGGGCCGGGTGTTTGCCCACCACCACGCGGGCGACCACCTCGTCGGTTTCCGTGTCGATGGACCAGACTTCGCCAGCTTGGGACATGGCGCCGTGTTCGGCGGTCGACATGCCCGCATGGGCCATGCCGGCAGCGGCGGATTTAGGGGTGCCGTTGTTGGTGACCCAGGCCAGCTTTCCATCGGGTGACACCTGGACGTTGTGCGCTCCCGCACCCACCGCAACGTGCCGAGTGAGCTTGAAGGTTTCGGCGTTGATCACGCTGACGGTGCCGGCACCTTCATTGGCCACGAATATCTTGCGATCGGCGGCGTGAACAGACAGGCTGCCGGCCAGCAGCACTGCTGATACGAGGGCCTGTGTCCAGGCAGAAAATTGGGGTTTCACAGGTGTCTCCGGGTTGAAGGATCGATGCCGTTGCATGGTCGTGGGTGAGCGTCCGTTGGTGCCGGACGTTGTCAATGGGCCGAGAGGCGTTTCAGGCTTTCACCGTGAAGCGCAGCATCACTCCCGCTTCGGCGTGTTCATGTGAGTGGCAGTGAAAAACGTGGTCCTGATCGCCCACGAGCGGGTGGGCGAAGTCGATGGCAACCCGCGCCGATTCGCCGGGCCACACGTGCACGGTGTCGATGACACCCTGATCCTGTCACCCAGTTTTCGCGGGCACCGCGTTGCACGCTCAACGCCGCCGTCGCCCGTCACTTGCCGGCGGGAGGGGTGGCTGCGGCTGGCATGCGCTGCATCATCATGTCCATCATGTTCTGCATCATGTCCATGCGCATTTCCATCATCTGTTGACGCTGTGAGGGGTCCGCTGGCGCGGCACCCGGGGCGCCCATGCCGGGCATGCCGCCCATTGCCTTCATGCCGTTCATCATGTCCATACCCTCATGCATGGCCTTCGTGTGTTCGGCCATCAGGGCTTGGCGTTCGACCGGCGTCTGGGCTGCTGCCATCTTGGTGCGCATTGCCTGCATGGTGGCCATGTGCTGCTGCATGTGTTGTTGCATCTGCGGCATCGAAGCCATGCCCATGGGCATGCCGGCCGGCGGTGCAACGGCGGTCGGGGGCGCTGTGGTCGCCGTGGCGGCAGGATGGTGCAGGCTGTGATCAGCGGCTTGCTGCGCTGAAGCAGAGAACGTCACACCCGTGACGACGACCATCAGCAGGGTGGGGATCCACTTGGACATGTCAATTGCCTTTCATGACTGGCCTCTGGCGGGATTGCCAGAGCAGGCTTTGAGGTGATCGACAACCATGGGGTCTGTCGGCCCCCTCACGCCATGCAGTCAATGTAGGCATCGGCTGGAGTCGGCAAGATGACCCGAAGATGACAAAAAAGTCAGGATCAGGGTTGCGACGGCTGGTTCGCCTGGCGGTTGATGCCGTCGTGATGGCCCTGGATATCTTGCGACCACCGGGACTTGATCCACGACAGGACGGCCACGATGTCGGCGTCGCTGAGCGAATCGCCAAAGGCCGGCATGTTGGAGACATAGTCCGGCAAGCCTGCGGCCTTGGCCACACCCTCTTTGGTGATCCGAATCAGCACATCGTCGGGGTGGTGCCAGGTGTGACCACTCTCGTCATGGGGTGGCGCAGGCAGACGCCCGTCGACCCCCCGCTCCCTCCAGTTCGCCTGCCCCTCCAGATTCGCGCCGTGACAACTGGCGCACCGTGCCTGATACAGCTGCTCTCCCCGTTGGAGCATCACCGGGTCATCCAGGCGAAGCACGCCCGGTGGGTTCGACCCAATCGGATCGGCAGATCGCCACACCAGAAAGGCTGCCGCCACCCCTGCCAGTGCAAGACCGGCCGCAGCAAAACGGAAGGACCGGGATCGCAGAATCACTTCGCGGGCTGGATGTCGGTCACCGTCATCTGACCGTTCTCGTTCGTGGCCATGAACTGGACCTTGGCACCGACGGTGGTCTTGTCCAGCAGGGCCTTGTCCTTGACCACGAAGACCATGGTCATGCCGGGCATGTCCATGTGCTTGATGTCACCGTGCTTGATGGTGATCTTGCCCGCTTCCTTGTCGATCTTGCGGACTTCGCCATCGGTCATGCCGGGCGTTTCCGCCATGCCCATCTTTCCGTGGTCCATGTTCATCTGAGCGAACACGGGACTTCCGAGAAGGGAGGAGAGGGTCAAGGCGGCTGTGCCCAGAATCCGTTGTACTTTGGTCATCGTTGGTTCCTGAAATGGTGAGATGAAACTGTGCCTGATGCGCGACGCCCTTACTTGGCAGCCACCTTGACCTGCCCCTTCATGCCCGCGTCGAAGTGACCCACGTGCAGACAGGCGAAGTCAACGGCTCCAGCTTTGGTGAACTGCCAGATCACCTCACCCTGTTTGCCGGGAGCGAGTGAAATCTTGTTGGGTTCATCGTGCTCCATATCGGGGAATTTCTTCATCACCTCGTAGTGCTCCAGCAGTTCTTCTGGCGTTCCCAGGCTGAACTCATGTTTGACGCTGTCGGTGTTCTTCAGCACGAAGCGGATCGTTTCGCCTTGTTTGACACGGATGTCCGAGGGCTTGAACCGCATGCCGCTGCTCATGTCGACCTGGATCGTGCGAGTGACCTTCGAGACCACACCCGGCTTTCCAATCGGGGACTCGTGGTGCCCGCCAGCGTGGTTGCCGGCGCCCATGGCGGCCGTGGTGGCCAACATGGCGCCAGAGAAAAGCAGCGCAGCGCGAGAGGGCAGGATGGAAACTGAAAATGTCATGGGGCTTCTTTCAAGTGAGGGACTGACAACGGGGGAACTGCAGGAAAAATGGGGAAGGCGCTGGATAAGCGGTTCCAACCCAGATACACCGTGGAACCGGCTTTGCCGGGCCACTGGTGTCGTCCCCCTGGGGGGAAGACGCGAAGCGGCGCAGGAGGGGGGATTCTCTTTAATGCGACATGCCGTTGGCGGTGGGCTTTATCGCCTTGGCGGTCGCGGGTGTCGTGTCGCTGCTGGCCGCGGGGCGCGGCGTCGGCGGGAGCGCTCCGTTCCACTCGTAGGCCACGGTGCCTTCGGGGAATTTGTAGGGGCCCGGGTCCCTGTAGTCACCCGGTTTCTGATCCTTGCGGACCTTGAAGACCGTGAACATGCCGCCCATCTCCAGCGGTCCGAACTGGCCGGTGCCGGTCATCATGGGGGCCGTGTTGTCGGGAATGGCCATCTGCATCTCGCCCATGTCGGCCATGCCGCGCTCGCCCATCAGCATGTAGTCGGGTGCGACCTTCTGGATCTTCTTGACCAGGCCGCGGTGGTCCACGCCGATCATGGTCGGCACATCGTGCCCCATGGCATTCATGGTGTGGTGGCTCTTGTGGCAATGCATGGCCCAGTCGCCCTCTTCATCGGCAATCAACTCGATCTGGCGCATCTGTCCCACGGCCACATCGGTGGTGACTTCGTACCAGCGCGTGCTGGGCGGGGTCGGGCCACCGTCGGTGCCGGTAACCAGGAACTCGTGCCCATGCAGGTGGATGGGGTGGTTGGTCATCGTCAGGTTGCCAATGCGGATGCGCACGCGGTCGTTCAGGCGCACGTTCAGGCTGTCGATGGCCGGGAAGACGCGGCTGTTCCAGCACCAGATGTTGAAGTCGGTCATGGTGTTGATCTTGGGCGTCTTGCTGCCGGGCTCCACGTCGAACGCGTTGAGCAGGAAGCAGAAGTCCCGGTCCACGGCGCTGATGTGCGGGTGTTTGGCCTTGGGGTGGGTCACCCACATGCCCATCATGCCCATGGCCATCTGCACCATCTCGTCCGCGTGGGGGTGGTACATGAAGGTGCCTGGGCGGCGCGCTTCGAACTCATAGACATAGGTCTTGCCCACGGGGATGGCCCGCTGGGTGAGTCCGCCCACGCCGTCCATGCCACTGGGCAGCCGCTGACCGTGCCAATGGATGGTGGTGTGTTCGGGCAGCTTGTTGGTCACGAAGATGCGCACGCGGTCACCCTCGACCACTTCGATGGTGGGTCCCGGGCTCTGGCCGTTGTAACCCCACATGTTCACCTTGAAGCCTGGTGACACCTCGCGCACCACGGGCTCGGCCACCAGATGGAATTCCTTGACGCCATCGTTCATGCGCCAGGGCAAGGTCCAGCCGTTGAGGGTCACCACGGGGTTGTACGGCCGGCCGGTCGTGGGAACGAGTGGCGGCGCGGTGTCGACGGAGGTCTGGATGACGGGCTCTGGCAAACCCGCCAGGGCGGAGCGGGCCACGGCCAGGCCGGCCACGGAAGCGGCGGCACCGGCAAAAAACTGGCGTCTGGAGTTGTTGTTTGTCATGAATGCTGTCCTTTCAATGCGCTGCTGCCGAGGCCACTTCACCAGCGCCCCCCAGTGATACGAAGCTGTCGGGCTCTCCGCCCTGCAAAACCCACTGAAGATCGGCTTCAGCGATCCAGAAGTCGCGCTGCGCGCCGATGGCATCCACCGTCGCCTGGGACTGGTTGCGCACTTCGTCCAGCAGGTCCCAGACGCTCTTGAGCATGCCGTTGTAGTGAAGGACCGTTTCTTCGGTGATGAACTCACGGGTTTTCAGGACATCCCCCTGGCTGTCGAGCGCCAGCGCATGGGCGGCCATGTAGGCGTTCATGGCCCCCTTGGCCAGTGCCCTGTTGCGAAGGCGCTCTGCAACAGGAAGCAGATGGCGAACGGCTTCGGCGCGCTTTTGCAGATCGGCATCGGCCATGGGCTGCGCCGGGATGGCGGGAAGTTGGTCCGGGAGCGAAAAGTCATCCTGAAGGCCCGTTTGCCCCATGGTCTTGACCAGATGGCTTTGGGCCTGGGCGGCGACTTGCTGCGCACGCCGGAGATTCATACGTGCGCTTGATGCGGCCAGTTGAACGGGCGACAGCTGCAACTTGCTCCAGTTGCCCACCGTCACCATGCGCTGTCCCAGTTCATGGGCAGCCTCGGCGGCCTCCAACATGTCGCGCTGATGCTTTAGGACCTGCTGAGCCGCTACAGCCTCCATCCAGGCTTTGCGCCCTGCTGCAGCCACCTCCAGCACCTCGCCGGCATCCTCGACGCGACGCTGAAGACTGGGGTCGAGTTCCGTCCAGCGGCCCTCAGCGATCAATTGCACGTTCTTCGAACCCAGTTTCGACAACGGACGGGCCAGTTCGCGATGGACCGTCCAGGCCATGCGAACCGCGGCCTCTGCGTTAGGGATGGCGACACCCGTGGTGCTGACTGGCGCCGTGGTCGATGCACTCGGATGGGCCTGCTCCCACTTGAGCACGTCCGCATGGCCACGTTTGAGCGCACCCACTGCGTCATTGGCCTGACGCCAGTCGGATTCTTGTGAAGGGCTGGCCGTCTGCGCGGAGAGCGCAAGCGGCAGGGCCAAGAGGCCCGCCACCAGCAGTTGGCTCGTGGCTCGGTTACTAGACGAAGATCTCACTGCAGTCGCTCCTTTTTGATATAGATCAAACGGGGCGAATTCTGCGGGTGGTCGTCCGTCAACTCCATGTCGAGTTGATTACAAAACTGTCATTTTTCTCCGCACAGCCGCCCGCGCGGGCAAACTAGCGGTCAGGAGCACGACCGTGAAGATTCTGATTGTTGAGGACGAGCCCAAGGCGGGCGACTATTTGAGGCAAGGCTTGCGGGAGGCCGGCTATGTGGTGGATCTCGTCACCAATGGTGTTGACGGTCTCCACCATGGGCTCGAAGGCGACCACGACCTGGTGATCCTGGACGTCATGCTGCCCGGCATGGATGGCTGGCAGGTTCTGAGCAGCCTGCGCAGCCAGGGGCGGGAGATGCCGGTGCTGTTTCTCACCGCCCGCGACCAGGTGGAAGACCGCGTCAAGGGTCTGGAGCTGGGGGCCGACGACTACCTGGTCAAGCCGTTTTCGTTTGCCGAACTGCTGGCCAGGGTACGCACCATCATGCGGCGCGGTCGCTCAGGTCTGGAAGCCTCCACGCTGCAGGTGGCCGACCTGGAGCTGGACCTGTTGCGCCGGCGCGTGACCCGCTCGGGCAAACGTATCGACCTGACGGCCAAAGAGTTCGGCTTGCTGGAGCTGCTGATGCGCCGCCATGGCGAGGTGTTGCCGCGCTCCTTGATCGCTTCGCAGGTGTGGGACGTGAATTTCGACAGCGATACCAATGTGATCGAGGTGGCCATGCGCCGCCTCCGGGGCAAGGTGGACGATCCCTTTGAACCCCGCCTGATCCAGACCGTGCGCGGCATGGGCTATGTGCTGGAAGTGCCGGAGGCTTCGAACTGATGCTCGGGAGACTGTCCCTGACCGCGCGCCTGACCGCCTTCTACGCGCTGGTGTCGGCCACTGTGCTGGTGGGGCTGGCGATCCTGGTGGCGTTCGCCACGAGCCGGCACTTTGTCGAACTCGACCGGGGTTACCTGCAGGAAAAGATCGGACTGGTTCAGAAGATCGTCACAGAATCCCCGTCGCCGGATCTGCTGTCTGGCCGGCTGGATGAGCTGCTGGGCAGTCACCACGGACTCTTCATCGACTTGCGCCAGGGCGATCGTCGGGTGTACGGAACCGAGGGCATGGTGTTTCCCTCAGACCTGGCGCCACAAGGCGCCACTCCCACCGACTGGACTCGGGGCGACCAAACCCTGCGCGGGCTGAGCGCGCGCATCGAGCCGCCCTCGTCCTCGCCAAGCGCGCCGGACGCGGACGGTGCGACTATGCAACTGCTGATCGCCCTGGATACCGGGCACCACCTGCATTTCATGCGGTCCCTGAGCCAGACGCTGGCGTTCTACTCGCTGGGGGCCATCCTGGTCAGCGGCCTGCTGGGTTGGTGGGCCGCGCGCCGCGGCCTGGCGCCACTGCGCATCATGAAAGAGCGTGCCATGACGGTCACCGCGCAGAAGCTGGACCAGCGCATGCCCGTCGAAGCCGTGCCGGTGGAGTTTGCCGATCTCGCCGAAAGCCTCAACACCATGCTCGCGCGCCTGCAGACGGACTTTGCGCGTCTGCAGGAATTCTCCAGTGACCTGGCTCATGAGCTGAGAACCCCCATCAACAACCTGCTGACCCAGACCCAGGTGTCGCTGGCGCAGAAACGGGATGCCGAAGCCTACCGGGACATCCTCGCTTCCAACGCAGAAGAGTTCCAGCGACTGGCGCGCATGGTGTCCGACATGCTGTTCCTGGCCAAGACCGAACACGGGCTCGAACTCCCTAACACGGAGGCGATCTCGCTGGATCAGGAAGCGCTGGATCTGTTCGATTTCTACGATGCCGTGGCCGATGAAAAGCGCATCCGCTTGAAAATCACGGGAGAAGCCCAGGTCATGGGGGACCGCTTGATGGTCCGGCGTGCCATCGGCAACCTGTTGTCGAATGCAATCAGGCACTCGCCTGCTGAAGCCGAAGTCGAGGTGGTTATCGGAAAGAGGACTGGCGAAGCCACTCTTTGCATCACCAACAGTGGATTGACCATCGCGCCCGAGGTCTTGCCACGGTTGTTCGATCGATTCTTTCGCGTGGACAAATCGCGCAGCCATCCGGAATCCGATGGCACAGGTCTCGGCCTGTCCATCACACAAGCCATCATGGCAGCCCACGGCGGTTCCGTTTCGGTCACCTCGACCCAAGGGCAGACCACCTTCTGTCTCACGTTTCGCAGCACGCATGCAATTTGAGCATTGAACTCCATCGTGCCCAAACTTGAGCGATAGAGCATGGGTAAAGCGTGCTACGACAAGGCCGTTTTTGGAAATATCCGTATGTGCAAAATTTCCGCATTCAGAACAAAGATCGCTTTTCACTGCACATCGATCTTTGCCTTCGAGACATCGACCAGCTGCAACGGGTCGGGTTCAGCCGCTCACCTCGGGCGCAAGAAGTCATTCTCGAAGCGCGACCCGGCTGGTATGTGTTGTGAGGCCGGTAACGGAGGTGCAGCGGTCGCTCGATCCGTTCATCCTTGAATGACAGGTGACCTCGCTCGCTGCTGACATTCAGGCGTGCTTGGTCACCGTCAGCACCCAGCCTGGAACGGGCATATATCTTGGTGCCGGTGAACCGCCGTATCAGGCCAACATCAAAGTGCAACCCCCATCATCGCCTGACCTCATGATCAACAACCGCCCCCATTCGTGTCGGTTGTGTGCGGTCTGGCGGAATCCTGGACAGCCCGACCGGAAGGGATGATCCCTGCAGGAACAATGCGATCGATCCGGCCAGCTTCACGTCTCTGGCATCCGGCGACTTGGCCAGGGCCTGGCCGATGTGCAACCAGGCACGCAACGCCTCTGTACGGGTGGTCCGCGATTTCGGGCTGCTCTTGCCCTCTGGTCTGGCTTTCCTCAACCGCCCGTCCTCCCTGGCCTTCAGTCGCCAAAGATGTTCCGAGTTCCTGGTCTGAAACCGGGTGGCCTGCCGGGTGGCCTCGGCCTCCACCCCGTAACCACGCAGTTTCTCGGCAAAGGTCTCGCGCCATCGTTGCAAGTCGGCCTTGCGCGGGTTGAGTCGTTTTCCGTAGAACGACTCCGCCCGCACGCTGAGGTGCACGTGCGGGTGCGCCTGGTAGTCGTGCAGCACCATCACGTACTTATGGTTCGCCAGCTCGGTCTTTGCAAATTCGCTCGCCGCCCGCTGGACGATCCGCGGGTCCGTGCCGCGTGGCATGGACAGCATGATGTTGAACGCCTCGCGCCGGTGTCCTTCGTCCCCGATCAGGCTGCCGCCATAGCGCCACTCCTCGCTCAGCTCGTAGACAGCGGACCGACCTTGCAGGACCTCGCCCTGTTCGTTCTCCATGCCGAGACGGCCGTTCTTGCTGATGTACCGGAAGTGCGCCGCAATGGCCAGCATGCCCCGCCCTCCCCCGGTGACCTTGACCATGACCTGAGGCGCCCTTTTCACCACGGTGGATTCAATGCGCTTGCGGATGGTGTCTGCGCGCTGGTACATGCTCCCATCGTCCAGCTTGGGTTGCGGCCTGACCTTGACCACCCGGTTGCCTGGGTAGAACAGGCGATCACCCCATTGGACGAGTACCCCGTCGATGTTCGACGCTTGGCTCATGGCGCTCTCCTTGAAGTCACCGGTTGGACCGGTGGGAGGTCTCGGTGGGTGACCCACGCGGGCGCAGATCGGCCATCAGGGCCGCCGCCTGGGCGAGGTGACGCCGGACGTCTCCGTCCAGCGTGTCGAGCATGTCGCGATAGGCCACTGCTTTTTGCACTTTGCTCTGGGCCAGCAGACGCGAGAGGGTGTGGATGTTCCGGTTGAGGCTGGAGAGCTTCGCGTTGGACTTGATGAGTTCAACGATTTCCGCGGTGCGGCTTGCTCCTGTGGTCAAGGCAGGAACACCCGTGATCAAGCCTGCCAGGTAGGCATCGCGCGACATCTGCGCGATGTGCGCACCGACAGCCAGTCGCTTGGCCTCTGGGGTTGTCAATCTGATTGACAACTTGACCCGGGGCACATGCGACGCGCCAAGGCACCCGGTATCGAAGACCAACTGAGGGACGGACTCGGACTGTCCGAGTTCACGGGCCACAGCCCGACGAACCAGCACCGACACGCTCTCCCGGCGGGCCTGGGCGCTGCTCACCAGCGCGGCCTTGAGGCCGCGCAGATCGACCGTGATGAAGTCAGGGTTGCGGGTGTTCATGGATCCCCCAAAGTTCAAACGAGAGCGAAGCGAGTGGTTTGTGAAATCGGCGGCGGGCCGCCTATCTCTGCACTCACCCATGCAGACAGTCTGTCCCTGGATCGAGCACCCTGACGTGCTGGATTCGGGCGTAAATCCAGTGCGGAACTTGGGCGCAGAGGCATCTAAGATCGCCTCAATCCATCGATACGGTCGACTCAGCAGCACGAAGACTGAACAAGCTGAACCACCAGCGAACCGACAGTGCACAAACTGAACAGGGAGTGAATCGCCACTGCATAGACACTGAACCGGGACGCTTGACCGAATCGCGGCGCTTGTTTATTTCTCTAGTTATTTATTGACAAGTAACTAGCATTTACAACGTGCACTCAGTGAACACCGGTTCCTGGCCGAAGTGGCCCTGCGGGCACCGCGTGGTGTCGTGTGCCTGCTGTCGGCACTGCGCGTCCATGGCATCGGCACCCAGGCGCCGTTCGAGGTCTGGCTGGTGATTCCTCCGCACACACCCAGACTGGAGCAACCGGCGCTGCGTGTGGTGCGCATGTCGGGCCCGGCCCTCTCCGAAGGTGTTGAACCCATAGGTATCGATGGCGTGGCCGTCCCGGTGTTAAACGCCAACAAGACGGTGGCCGACTGCTTCAAGTTCCGCAACAAGATCGGCCTGGACGTGGGGATGGAGGCACTGCGCGATGGCTGGGCGCAGCGTAAGCTGACCATGGATGCACTGTGGCACTACGCTGCGGTCAACCGCGTGGCCAATGTGATGCGGCCGTACCTGGAGAGAGTTCCAGTGTGATGTTTCATCGCAACATGCTCCGTGCTTACTTGCACACACTTGAACTGACCGGGCAGCTTGTGAAGGCTAGACCGTTTGGCCTGGTGGTATTTTCGGTGGTATCTCGAAACTCAAACCACAGAAAACCGAGAATTCATGAGGCCTGTAGCCCATGATGTGAACGACGCCCTCCCGCCAAAAATGAGTCTCAGAGCGTCCCACAACGCCTCACAAGACACCCTGAAAGCCCCGGAATACCCAAGTGTTCCGGGGCTTTTTTGTTTCCGGGCATCCCGTAGCGGTAATTGCCATCCCAGGTTTTCCTCGCAAGCGGGTTGGCACCCTCGATCGTTCAGGAGGACCCCGTCGTCGTTTCCATCAGGCTGCGGGTGACGCGCGGCGGCTCCTCACCGAGGTGAAAGGCCAGCTTGCGGTCGCGCAGCGCCACGTCGGCGGCGGTGACGCGGTCAAAGCGCCGCAGGTGATCGGTCCAGGACTCGTCGACGATGACCTCGACAAAGCGGCTGGGGTCGTGGATGTCGTGCAGCAACTCCCACGACAAGGCTCCGTGGCGCAGGCGGCTGCGGCGCCCTTCGCCCAGCATCAGGTCGCGGAAGTCGGCCGAACGTGCCGGATCGATGCGGTACTCGACCATCACCATCACATGACCCCGGGGCGGTGGTTCTGTGATCTGTGGCGCCGGAAAAATGCGCTTGGGCGTGAGGTCGTCCTCCAGCCCGGAGTCCGGCATCAGGCGGTTGGCCAGAAACATGGAGAGCAGCCCTGTCACGGAAGCGATGCCCAGGCTGACCGGCACGCTGGTCCAGGTGGCCACCTGGCCCCAGATCGCGGCACCCAGGGCGCTGGAGCCCATGATCGCCATCTGGTACATGGACATGCCGCGCGCGCGCACCCAGTCGGGCAGGCCCATCTGGATCGAGACGCTGAGCGTGTTGGCGGAGGTGATCCAGGCCGCGCCGCCCAGAAACATCGCGGGAACCGCCACCCAGACCTGGTCGGTCAACGCCATGGTCGCCATGGCACCCGCCTGCAGAGCCGTGCCGCGCAGGACGAGACCGTCGCGCGGATAACGGCGGCGCAAGGCCGGCAGGAACGCCGCCGAAGCGATGGCGCCCGCGCCCATGGCCGCCAGAAACAGCGTGAAAGTGCCAGCACCGCCGCCCTGCATGCCGCGCGCCAGCAGGGCCAGCAGGGCCAGCAGCGCAGTCGAGTGAAAGAAGAAGATCGAGATGCGCAGCAGCACGCCCTTCAGGTGGTAGGACTGGCCCACGTACTGCAGGCCCACGCGCATCGCGGTGCCCAGGCGCTCGCGCCCCAGCGGATGCGGCTTGTGCTCGTGCTTCCAGCGGCTGATGATGACCGCGGCCACCACGGACAACACCGCGTTGAGCAGAAACACCCAGGCGCTGCCAGCGCTGGCGATCAGCGCGCCGGCCACCAGCGGACCGATGATGCGCGAGGCGTTCATCGACACGCCGTTGAGCGCCAGCGCCGCCGGCAACTGGTTCCGGGGCACGATCGTGGGCACGATGGCCGAAAACACCGGCCAGCGCATCGCCATGCCGATGCCGTTGACAAACGTCAGCGCCAGCAGCAGGGCCGGGGTTATCGCGTCCAGGAAGATGAAGGCGCTCAGGATCGACGCCACCACCGCCACCCACAGCTGCGTGAAGAGGAAGAAGCGCCTGCGGTCCAGGCTGTCGGCCAGCGCGCCGCTGGGCAGGCCCAGCAGGAACACCGGCAGGGTGGACGCTGTCTGCACCAGCGCGACCCAGAGCGGCGTCGTGGTGAGCGAGGTCATCATCCAGGCCGCCGCCACATCGCTCATCCACATGCACACGTTGGCCATGAGCCAGGTGATCCACAGCATGCGAAAGACCGGTTGGCGAAGCGGCGCGATGGGAGACAGGTCGTCGTCGGTGCGTGGCATAGGGGCACTACTGTAGAGGGCGCGCTCCCTTCACGCTGAAATGGTTTGAATCACCCTTGAAACGGCCAGTGCGTCAAACCGTTGGACGCAGCGGCCCGCCGCCGGGTGAAGCCTTTGGCGTTGTGATGCCTCCCCCGGATCCGATCACTGCCCAATTGGCGTTGGGCAGCTCCCGGCTTGTTGATCCAACGTCTCTTTAAGCCTTCTCAGGGTCGCGGGTTCAGACGCGTTCGATGATCAAGGCGATGCCCTGCCCCACCCCGATGCACATGGTGCACAGCGCGTAACGCCCGCCCATGGCGTGCAGGCGGTTGACCGCCGTGGTGGCCAGGCGCGCGCCGCTGGCGCCCAGCGGGTGGCCCAGCGCGATGGCGCCGCCCCAGGCGTTGACGCGTTCATCGTCGTCTTTCAGACCCAGGGTGCGCAGCACGGCCAGGCCTTGGGCGGCAAAGGCTTCGTTGAGTTCGATCACGTCGAGCTGGTCCAGCGTGAGGCCGGTGAGCGCCAGCACCTTCTGCGTGGCCGGCGCCGGGCCGATGCCCATGATGCGCGGGGCCACGCCGGCCGTGGCCATGCCGACGATGCGGGCCTTGGGGGTGAGGCCGTTCTTCGCCGCCGTGGCTTCGTCGGCCAGCAGCAAGGCACAGGCGCCGTCGTTCACGCCGCTGGCGTTGCCGGCCGTCACGGTGCCGTCGGGCCGCACCACGCCCTTGAGCTTGGCGAGTGTTTCGAGGCTGGTTTCGCGCGGGTGTTCGTCGGTGTCCACGACGAGGGGGTCGCCCTTCTTCTGCGGAATCGTGACCGCGCAGATCTCGCGCGCCAGGTGGCCGGCCTTGATGGCGGCGACGGCCTTCATCTGGCTTGAGAGCGCCATGCGGTCCTGGGCTTCGCGTTCGATGCCGTAGTCGGTGGCGACGTTCTCTGCCGTTTCGGGCATGGAATCCACCCCGTACTGGGCCTTCATCAGCCTGTTGACGAAGCGCCAGCCGATGGTGGTGTCGTAGACGGCTTTGTTGCGGCTGAAAGCTGACTCGGCTTTGGGCATGACGAAGGGCGCGCGGCTCATGCTTTCCACGCCGCCGGCGATCATGAGGCCGGCTTCGCCAGCCTTGATGGCGCGCGCGGCCGTGCCCACGGCGTCCAGACCCGAGCCGCACAGGCGGTTGATGGTGGCACCGGGCACCTCCAGCGGCAGGCCGGCGAGCAGGCTGCTCATGTGGGCGACGTTGCGGTTGTCTTCACCGGCCTGGTTGGCGCAGCCGAAGAGCACGTCGGTGACGGCGGCCCAGTCGACGTTCGGGTTGCGTGCCATCAGGGCGCGCAGCGGGATGGCGCCGAGGTCGTCGGTACGCACGCTGGAGAGCGCGCCGCCGTAGCGGCCGAAGGGGGTGCGGATGGCGTCGCAGATGAAGGCCTGGGTCATGTTGTGTTTCACGAAATCGGGTTGAACAGTTGGGTCGACAATTCAGCGAGCGTCATGCCCGCTGCCGCCTGAGCCAGGGGCTGATGCGGTAGCGCTCCCCGCGGTAATACGCATCGAGAGATTCCATCACCTGCGTGACGCCCGCGACGCTCCAGCGCGCCAGCCACTCGAACGGCCCGGCCGGGTAGTTGACGCCGAGTTTCATCGCGGCGTCAGCGCCTTCGGGGGTGCACACGCCTTGTTGCACGGCGTCTGCGGCCTCGTTGATCAGCATGGCGATCGTGCGCGCCACCACCAGCCCGGGCGCATCGGCCAGGGGCACGGGCGCAAAGCCGAGCGCGGCGAGCCACGCCGGGGCCTGCTGGCGCCAGCCGGCGCTGGCCTGGGGCGCCACCGCATAAGCGAGCGCGCCGCCGGGCGCCGCCGGCCACAGCAGCGGGCGGTCGAACACCGCCACATCGGCCACCCCTTCACGCGCCGCGATGTCACCCGCGGTGCGGCCATCCGTGAGCACGAGCCGGGCGCCGCCGATGTCCAGGCCCACCCAGGTCTGTCGCTGGCGCGAGGGTGCGGCGTCGCCGGACAACCCGCCCTGAGCGACGAGCTGTTCCAGCCGGTCGGCGATCTCGCCGTCGCCGTGCACGGTGACGGGTCCCATCGCCAGCGGCACCTCGTGCGCCGTCGCGGGCAGCGCCGGTGCGCCCTCGGGGTAGGTGTAGAAACCGCGCCCGCTCTTGCGGCCCAGCAGGCCACCGTCCACCAGCTCGCGCTGGACCAGCGAAGGCACGTAGCGCTTGTCGCCAAAGTTGGCCTCGAAGACCGAGTTCGTGACCGCGAAGTTGGTGTCGTGGCCGATCAGGTCCATCAGCTCACAAGGCCCCATGCGAAAACCCGCTGCCTTCAGGCAGGCGTCCAGGCGCTGCGGCGTGGCCGCCTGCTCCTGCAGCAGGGCGAGGGTCTCGGCGTAATACGGCCGCGCGATGCGGTTGACGATGAAACCCGGCGTGCTGCGCGCATGCACCGGCACCTTGCCCCAGGCCACGCTCAGCGCTTCGATGGCCTGGGCCACCGCCGCATCGGTCTGCAGTCCGGACACCACCTCGACCAGCTTCATCTGCGGCACGGGGTTGAAGAAATGCATGCCCACGAAACGCTCGGGATGCAGCAGGCCGTTGGCGATGGCCGTGACGGAGATGGACGAGGTGTTGCTCGCCAGGATGGCAGCCTCACCGACCACCGACTCCAGCTGCCGGAACAGGCTGCGCTTGGCATCGAGGTTCTCCACGATGGCCTCGACCACCAGCGCGGCGCCCGCGGCCGCGTCCAGTGAGGGAATCGGCTCAATGCGGGCCAGCGTGGCCGCCGCGGCCTCGGCGGTGATCTTGCCCTTGGCCACCAGGCCGTCGAGCGTCGCCGCGAGTTTCGCCTTGGCCTGCGCCGCGGCGCCTTCGCGCATGTCGAACAGGAACACCGGGTGGCCCGCCTGGGCCGCCACCTGCGCGATGCCGGCCCCCATGATGCCGGCGCCGACGACCAGCACCGGCGCGTTGTTGAGAGAGGTCATGTTGCGCTCGGAATCCAGTGGGCGGGGCGTTTGGCGAGGAAGGCGGCGAAGCCCTCGCGCGCCTCGTCGGTGCCGCGCACGCGGCTGATGGTCTGCGCGGTCAGCTCGCGCGCCTCGGGCGTGATCGGCCCGACCTGCAACTGGGCAAACAGCTGCTTGATCTCGGTTTGCGCGTGGGGGCCGCCGGTGAGCAGCTCCTGGACGGTCGAATCCACCGCTGCGTCCAGCGCTTCCAGGGGCACCACCTGCTGCACCAGGCCGATGGCCAGCGCTTTCGCGGCATCGATGCGCTTGGTGGTGAGGGCCAGCCACTTCGCCTGGCGCTTGCCCACCGCGTTGGTCACATAGGGGCCGATCACGGCCGGCAGGATGCCGAACTTGGCTTCGCTGACGGAGAAGCTGGCGTTGTCGGCGGCCACCGCAGCGTCACACGCACAGGTCAGGCCGACGCCCCCGCCGAGAGCCGCGCCCTGCACCCGCGCCACCGTGGGTTTGGCGCAGGCTTCGATGCGCGCCAGCATGCCGGCAAAGCGGCGTGCGTCGGCCAGATTCCATTCGTGGCTCGCCGCGCTGGCGCGCTGCATCCACTGCAGATCGGCCCCCGCGCTGAAGTGTTTGCCATCGCCCGCCAGCACGATCACGCGCACGGTAGGGTCGGCCTCCAGCTCGGCGAACGCAGCGTCGAGCTCGCCGATCATGGTCTCGTCGAAGGCGTTGAACACCGCCGGGCGCGACATGGTGACCTGGGCCACGCCAGGGGCGCGCCGCGAGACGACCAAGGTGTCAAAAATGCTCATGTCCATCGGTCCTTCACGGTCCATCATTCAGTAGGTTTCCAGGTGCAGCCGCCCTTCGCGCTTGAGCGCGGCGCCGATGGCGTCCCAGTTCAGCCCGGCCTGGGTGGCCACGTCGTGCAGCGCGAGCACAACGCCCTCTTCCATGCTTTTGAGGCCACACACATAGAAATACGTGTTCGGATCCTGCAGCAGCACGGCGAGGTCGGCGGCGCGTTCGCGCATGGCGTCCTGCACGTAGCGCTTTGGCTGGCCCGGCGTGCGGCTGAAGGCGAAGTGGGTGTCGATGAAGACCCTGGGCAGGTTCTGCAGCGGCCCGAAGTACGGCAGCTCTGCCTGTGTGCGCGCGCCGAAGAACAGCATCAGCTTGCCGCCCTCGAACTTGCCCGACTGCCGCAGGCGCCGGCGCCATTCCGTCATGGCCCGCATGGGCGCCGAGCCCGTGCCGGTGCAGATCATCACGATGTTCGATTTGGGGTGGTTCGGCATCAGGAAGCTGGTGCCGAAGGGGCCGATCACCTCCACCGTGTCGCCCACCTGCAGGTCGCACATAAAGTTGCTCGCGACACCGCGCACCGGCTGACCCGAATGGTCTTCGAGCACGCGCTTGATGGTGAGCGAGAGGTTGTTGTAGCCCGGGCGCTCGCCGTTGCGCGGGCTGGCGATGGAGTACTGGCGCGGGTGGTGCGGCCGGCCCTGGGCGTCGGTGCCGGGCGGCACGATGCCGATGGACTGGCCTTCGAGCACGGGGAAGGGCATGGCGCCGAAGTCGAGCACGATGTGGTGGGTGTCGTAGTCGTGGCCGACCTGTTGGCCGACTTCGGTAACGCGCACGTTGCCGGTGACGGTGGCTGTGACGGTCTTCTGCGCAGCCTTGGGGCCGTAGAGGTTGGTGTAGGCGTGGGCGGCGCTCCAGGGCGGGATGATCGATCCGTAGGCGGCGGACTTGAAGGTCTCCTGGCCGGTGGGGTCCATCGGCGTTTCGGAGACGGGTTCTGGCTCGGTCTCGGTGGTTGCCACGTCGGCTGCTTCATCGCCCACGAGCGCGGCGCGTTCGGCCGCCGACAGCTCGACGGGCAGTGTGTCCCAGGTCAGCTGCTCGGCCAGCGAATAGGCCTTGATGCGCGGCATGGTGCGGTAGTTGTCGATCGAGCCGGTGGGGCACGGCGAGATGCAGTCGTTGCACCAGTTGCACTTCTCGGCATCGACCACGTAGTTGCGCGAGTCGTGGGTGATGGCCTGCACCGGGCAGATGGATTCGCAGGTGTTGCAGCGGATGCAGATTTCCGGGTCGATCAGGTGCTGCTTGATCACAGCCGCTGGGGCAGGCGCGTTCATGGGGTGTCTCCGGTGGTTTTTTGGCAGTTTAGTTCTGAGTTCGACAGCAGGTTTGAGGAGGCATTTTTGCGTTGGCGTGGCGCCGCGCGACACGGCGCGGCTGACTCCGTTCGTGTCCCCCGCCGGCCTGCGGCCGGCTCCTCCTTTACCTCACTGCGCCAGCCACACCGCGTCGCGCTGGTGGGCGCTCGCACGGGGGAAGAGGAAACCCCACCTCCTCCTTGAAGTCTGTCGCCACTCCGGAGCTCGTGCTCCAACCGGGGATGCCGCGGGTCCGGGTCTCCCGGCCCGCAGGCATCGCCCCTTGAGGGGCGGAGCGGCCACACGAAGTGGGCAAGCGACGGGGGTGGGCCTTGTTCTGCGTCGTCCCCCCTCCAAGCGCCGAAGGCGCGCCAGAGAGGGGGGAAGCCGCGAAGCGGCGCAGGGGGGTGTCACGCAAACCTTACGTACTCGAAGTCCACCGGCTGGCGGTTGATGCCCATGACCGGCGGCGCGATCCAGTTGGCGAACTTGCCCGGGTCGACCACGCGGCCCATCAGGCTGGCGACAAAGGCGCGGTCGCCTTCGCTGGGCAGCCAGTTGTCGCGGTTGGCGGCCCATTCGGACTCGGAGATCACACGGCCATCGGGCGCGACCTTCACGCCCTTGAGCAGACCGATGTTGCGGTGGAAGGCCTTGTGCGGCACCGTCAGGCGGAACGGGATGCCGGCCTTCTCGATGACCTTGTTCCAGCGCTCCACACCGCCGATGCTGTCCTTGATGTAGTCGTCGCGCAGCACCTCGTTGAGCGCGTTGAGCATCGGCACTTCTTTCTCAATCAGCTGACCGTTCTGCACGTTGAGCACTTTGTAGAACTGACCGCGCAGCTGGTGGTCGTCGGTGCGTTTGCCTTCTTCATAGCGGCCTTTGAGGCCGGTGCTGTAGAAGGTGGCGGCGTTGCTGGATTCGTCGGCACCGAAGAGGTCGATGGTCACCGAGAAGTGGAAGTTCAGGTAGCGCTGGATGGTGGGCAGGTCGATCACGCCGGCCGCGCGCAGTTTGGCCGGGTCGTCGGTCTTGAGCTCGTTCATCACCTGGCAGGTGCGGTTGATCACGCGGCTCACGCCCGACTCGCCCACGAACATGTGGTGCGCTTCTTCGGTGAGCATGAACTTGGTGGTGCGCGCCAGCGGGTCGAAGCTGGACTCGGCCAGGGCGCAGAGCTGGAACTTGCCGTCGCGGTCGGTGAAGTAGGTGAACATGAAGAAGCTCAGCCAGTCGGGCGTTTCTTCGTTGAAGGCTTCGAGGATGCGCGGGTTGTCGGCGTTGCCGCTGTTGCGTTCCAAGAGAGCTTCGCCTTCTTCGCGGCCGTCCTTGCCGAAGTACTTGTGCAGCAGGTAGACCATGGCCCAGAGGTGGCGGCCTTCTTCGACGTTGACCTGGAACAGGTTGCGCAGGTCGTACTGGCTCGGGCAGGTCAGGCCGAGGTGGCGCTGCTGCTCGACCGATGCCGGCTCGGTGTCGCCCTGCGTCACGATGATGCGGCGCAGGTTGGCGCGGTATTCGCCGGGGATGTCCTGCCAGGCGGCTTCGCCCTTGTGGTCACCGAAGTGGATCTTGCGGTCGGCTTCGGCCGGGTTGAGGAAGATGCCCCAGCGGTAGTCGGGCATCTTGACGTGGCCGAACTGCGCCCAGCCCTGCGGGTCCACGCTGATCGCCGTGCGCAGGTAGACGTCGAAGTTCTGTGAGCCGTCCGGGCCCATGTCGTCCCACCATTTGAGGTAGTTGGGCTGCCACTGCTCCAGTGCGCGCTGCAGCGTGCGGTCTTCGCTCAGGTTGACGTTGTTGGGGATCTTGTCGCTGTAGTCGATGGTGGACATGTTGGTCTCCTGCGGGTGGACGGAACGGTGGGGTGAGGTGTCTTTAATCGGGGATGCGGTGGAACCGGCTTCGCCGGGCCACTCGCATCGCCCCCTGGGGGGTGACGCGCGCAGCGCGGCGCGGGGGGTCACACCCTGTTCATATCAAACTGGGCTTTGTCGCCTTTGCCGTAGACCTTCAAGGCGCCTTTTTCGCCGACGGCGTTGGGGCGCTGGAAGATCCAGTTCTGCCAGGCCGTGAGGCGGCCGAAGACGCGGGTGGCCATGTTTTCTTTCTGCGCGAAACGCAGGTTGGCTTCCAGGCCGGTCAGGGCGTCGGGCGACATGGCGGCGCGTTCTTCCAGCGCCAGGCGCACTTCGTCGGCCCAGTCGATGTCGTCGGGCGCCGCGGTCACCAGGCCCAGGGCCAGCGCGGCGTCGGCGTCGAGGGCCTGGCCGATGGCGCCGCGCGCGGCTTCCATCGGGCCGGCCTCTTCGTAGAAGCGGCGCTGCAGGCGCGACTGGTCGTTGACCATGGGCAGGTAGCCGAAGTTGAATTCGCTCAGCTGCAGCTGGGGTGCTTTGTCGGCGTCGTCGGGCAGGGCCAGCATGTAGGCGCGGTCGGCGCAGAAGGCCAGCTCGGCCAGGGTGCCGGCGAAGCAGGAGCCCGATTCGATCAGCGCGAACAGGCTGCGGGACGACACGTCCAGGCGTGCGAAGGTGCGGCGCAGTGCGCCGATGGTCTCGCGCACGAACCAGTGGTCTTTGTTCGCCAGCATCAGGGCGTCGTTGGCCAGCACGGCCGCAGCATCGCCCTCGGTCTTGAGCACCCAGGTGCCGATGTCGAGTTCGTTGGTGCGCAGGTTGAGGATGGCGTCGTCGAGTTCGCGCGCCATCTGCAGCGGGTACCAGGCGGCACCCGCGGCTTCGATGCCGGCGATGTCGGTTGGCTGCGCGCCGCTCGGGGCCTTGAGGGTGATGGTGGCGTTGCGCTTGGCGCGGTCGATGACCACGTTCACGTAGGTGTAGGCGATGCCGTCATCGCTGTCCGTGCGTTCGATGCGGGGCAGGCTCACGCCCTTCCCATCGGCTGGGCGGTCGCTCTGGGCGGCCAGCTGGGCGGCGCGTTCGCTCACGGCGGCGGCGAACTGCTGCGGCTTGGCCACGGCGTCCACCAGGCGCCAGTCCACGGCCTTCTGACCACGCACGCCTTCGCTGGTGGTGCAGAAGATGTCGGCCAGGTCGTGGCGCACGTGCCGTTTGTCGGTCACGCGGGTCAGGCCGCCCGTGCCGGGCAGGACACCCAGCAACGGCACTTCGGGCAGGCTGACCGCGCTGGAGCGGTCGTCGACCAGCAGGATCTGATCGCAGGCCAGGGCCAGCTCGTAGCCGCCACCGGCACAGGCGCCGTTCAGGGCGGCCAGGAATTTGAGGCCGGAATGTTTGCTGGTGTCTTCGATGCCGTTGCGGGTTTCGTTGGTGAACTTGCAGAAATTCACTTTCCAGGCGTGGGTCGAGACACCGAGCATGAAGATGTTGGCGCCGGAGCAGAACACGCGGTCCTTGCCGCTGGTGATCACCACGGTGCGCACTTCGGGGTGTTCGAAGCGGATGCGGTTCAGGGCGTCGTGCAGTTCGATGTCCACGCCCAGGTCGTAGCTGTTGAGCTTGAGCTTGTAGCCCGGGCGGATGCCGCCGTCTTCGTCGATGTCGATCGCCAGCGTGGCAATCGCGCCATCGAAGGTGAGTTTCCAGTGGCGGTACTCGCTGGGGGCGGTGCGGTAATCGACCATCTGAGCCTGGCGCGTGACGAAGGGATCGGGAGCGTTCATGGGGCCATTCCTTGGTAAATGCAAGATGCTGCAAGCTGGATTTGATGCATCATAGTGCATGATATTGCACTAGGTCAAGCATTTTAATGCGCCAATTACCCCATAACTCATGACCCAAGCGCGACTCGCATCCTCCTGAAATGCAACATACTGCTTGACAGATCACCACATTTCGATAGTCTTGCCGAACTGCACAATAGTGCATACCCCATGAACCACCAGGAGACGCCCGTGAACCCCGACGCATTCAAGACCCTGC
This sequence comes from Hydrogenophaga aromaticivorans, assembly GCF_013387465.1. Classification (GTDB taxonomy): domain Bacteria; phylum Pseudomonadota; class Gammaproteobacteria; order Burkholderiales; family Burkholderiaceae_C; genus Hydrogenophaga; species Hydrogenophaga aromaticivorans. Next base: position 331,578 of record NZ_VYGV01000006.1, read on the forward strand.
TGCAAGACGTGACGCGCCAGATCGGCGACCGTGCGCTCGACACCTCGCTACAGACGTGGCTCAACCAGGAACTGGGTGCCGACTCGCCCACCTACCGCCAGCTCAAGGCCGCGTGCGAACAAGGGGTGGCCGAGGGCTGGCTCTGCCAGCGCGAGGGGGGCGGCCTCAAGTACGGGCGGATCTTCAAACCCGACGACGCTCTGCAGCGCTTTTCGGTGGACGTGGTGGACATGAACACCCTCGCCGGCCCCCACCATGCGCACCCCCTGGGCGAAATCGATCTGATCATGCCGCTGGACGACACCGCCACCTTCGACGGCCGGGGCGCGGGCTGGCTGGTCTATGGCCCGGGCTCGGCGCATTCGCCCACCGTGGCCCGCGGTCGTGCGCTGGTCCTGTACCTGCTGCCGGAAGGCCGCATCGAATTCACCCAGTGAGCCACTGCCCGCCGCGAAAAAGAACCCCATGAACACCACCCCCCTTTGCCGCGTGGATTGGGCCGGCAGCGCCGTCGACATCGAAACCCGGTGGATTCCCGCCAGCGCCGCCGACCGGCCCCTGTTGGTGTTCCTGCACGAGGGGCTGGGCTCGGTCAGCATGTGGCGGGACTACCCCGCCCTGCTCTGCCAGGCGCTGGACTGGCATGGCTTGGTGTATTCGCGGCCCGGCTACGGCCGCTCGACCCCACGGCCCGCCGAGCAGCATTGGCAACCCGACTTTCTGGAGCGCCAGGCGAGCGAGGTGTTGCCGGCCTTGCTGCGCGAACTCGGCGTGCACCAGACCTACCGCGAAGTCTGGCTGCTGGGCCACAGCGACGGCGGGTCGATCGCGCTGATCCACGCCGCGCGCCACCCCGGGTCGGTGCAGGGCCTGATCGTGGTCGCACCCCATGTGATGGTGGAAGACATCTCCATCCGCAGCATCCAGCAGGCGCGCGAAGCCTACCTCCAGACCGACCTGAAAGCCCGGCTCGCCCGGCATCACCTGGACCCGGACTCGGCCTTCTGGGGCTGGAACGACGTCTGGCTGTCACCGGCGTTCCGCGGCTGGACGATCGAAGACTTGCTGCCGCTCATCCGCTGCCCGGTGCTGGCAGTTCAGGGCAGCGCCGACGAGTACGGCACGCTGGCCCAGATTGAGCGCATCGGCGCCCTGGCACCGTTGGCCACAATGCACGTCATGGCGGGCTGCGGTCATTCGCCGCACCGCGACCGCCCCGATGAACTGACCCGGGCCATCCGGGACTTTGTGTCACAGGCCCATAGCCCAAGGCGGTGACTCAGGAACGGCTCCGTGCCGTGGCCCTGCCGCTGGCCGGCAGCCGCCCCCTTCTGCTGACCCCGTTCAGATGTACGCGTTCACCGGCTTCGCATGCCGCATGTGCAGCGACAGGCCCAGCGCGGCCATGTGGTTGCTGTTGCGGCCCAGGATCTCTTCGCTCAAGGGAAGGAACTCGGTCTCTTCGTAGGCGGCATGCGCCTTGTATTCAGTCACCAGACGGTGCAACTCGCTCACATCGAGCTTGGTGCTCTGGCCCTTGGCCACCGGCTTCAGGCCCTTCTCAAGTTGTTTCCACAGAATTTCGATGGCGCGGTGCTCGTCGGTGAGGCGCTTGGCCATGGCCTTGACGCGCTCCAGCTCGGCTCCCGGTTGTGCGCTGGCGATCACCGCGGGAAAGAGTTCACGTTCTTCTTCCAGATGGTGTTCGAAGATGGCTTCGCGGAAAAACTCCAGCGACTCTTCGGCGATCTGGCGGGCCCTGGCGGCGGGCTCCAGCAAGGCGGGCAGTTCATCCAGGGCTGTCAGGCGCTTGACGATACCGGCGTGGCAGTCGGAGAAATTGTTCAGGGGTTCGTCGGTGTTGACGGGGGTGTTCATGGTGGCTCCTCATGGGCGTTGTGCCGTGAATCTGCCGCGGAAATTCGACAGCATACTCACGGTGCAGGAGCCAGTCTAGAGACTGGCGGTTTGTCGACCTTGACGCATGTCAAGGGCTGCACCGTCTCAGTGCGCACCGACGGCCGCTTTGCCACGCATGCGGTTCCAGGCGTTGAACACCATCACCACGGCAGCGCCGGCGATGAAACCGGCGACGCCGCCCAGCAGGCTGTTCGTCAGGCCGGCGGCCCAGCCCAGGCCTTCGGCAAACTGTTCGATGCCGTGACCGATGGCGGGTATGCCGTGCACCAGGATGCCCCCACCCACAAGAAACATGGCTGCGGTGCCGAGCACCGACAAGGCTTTCATGAGCCAGGGCGCAAAGGCCAGCAGGCCGCGGCCAAAGGCCTGCTTCCAGCTGGCAGCCTGGCGCGCAAGGTACTGGCCAGCGTCGTCCAGCTTCACGATACCGGCCACGAGGCCATAAACACCCAGCGTCATCAGGATGGAAATGCCCACCAGCACCGACACGCGCTGCCCAAAACTGGCGGCCGTCACCGTGCCCAGCGTGATGACGATGATCTCGGCCGAGAGGATGAAGTCTGTGCGGATCGCGCCCTTGATTTTTTCCTTTTCGAAGGCCACCAGATCCACCTTTTCATCGCTCACGGCCTTCACAAGTTCGGCATGGTGTGCGTCGACTTCCTCTGGCTTGTGAAAGAGTTTGTGCAACAGCTTTTCAGCGCCTTCGAAGCAAAGAAACAGGCCACCGAGCATGAGCAGCGGCGTGATGAGCCAGGGCACGAACGCGCTGATGGCCAGTGCTGCTGGCACGAGGATCGCCTTGTTGAGCAAGGACCCTTTGCACACGGCCCACACCACGGGCAGTTCGCGGTCGGCTTTGACGCCGGTGACCTGCTGGGCGTTGAGCGCAAGGTCGTCACCCAGCACACCGGCCGTCTTCTTGGCGGCCATCTGCGTCATGGCGGCCACATCGTCGGCGGCCGACATGCCCTGGCGGGCGGCGACCTTGGTCATGACGGCCACGTCATCGAGGATCGTGGCGATGTCGTCGAGCAGCAGGAGGAGGCTGGAAGCCATGGTGGATGATTCTCAGAAAAGAATGTGAAAACGCGACTCTATCAGCGCCGCATGGTGGATGCAGCGCCGCAGCACAGGGACACCCTCAGGACACAGGCCAGACCAGCGGAAAGTTCGGTGCGTCCATGGGGGCACCCTCGGGCAGGCGCTCTTCCAGTCCCGGGAACGGCGGCGAGGTGCGCCAGGGTCGCGGTGCATGCACCGCATCGTCGCCCAGGTAGCGGGCCGAAAACACCCGGCGCCGCGAACCGGGCCCCGTCCCGCTGGAGGCGTGCAGGCTGAGCATGTGAAAGGCCACGCAGTCGCCCGGCTCCAGCGCCCAGGCCAGCCGCTTGTAGCGGTCCGGCTCGGCATCGATGGGCGGCAGTTCGGCCAGCGTGCCGTCCGGAAACCACCTGGCCTGCTGGTCGCGGAAGGTGCGGGGCATGTACCAGGTGCCCGTGTGCGAACCCGCCACGAAGCGCAGCGTGCTGGCCAGCGGCACCGGGTCCACCGGGATCCAGAAGCTCACGTTCTGCGCGCCGCCCACGTTGTAGTAGGGCTGGTCCTGGTGCCAGGGCGTGGGCTGGCGCGTGCCGGCTTCCTTGACCAGCAGGTGGTCGTGGTACAGACGCACCGCCCGGCTCTGCATGAGCTGGGCGGCGATGTGCGGCAATGCGCCGTCGCACAGGATCTGCTGGTAGGCCGGGTTGTTCTGCCAGGTGCAGAAATCTTCAACGAAGCGGCCCGGATCGTCGGGCTCGCTGGCCACCAGCGCGAGCGGGCTCAGGTGCGCGAGGTTGTGCTCGATGCCGGCTTCCAGCTTGCGCAACTCTTCGGCGTTCAACACGCCCCGCAGCACCACCGCGCCGTCGCGGGCATAGGCCTGGACGGCATCGGCGGCGATCGGGTGTTGACGCGGCATGCGTTCAGCCGACGAACTTTCTGGCGTTGCGCCAGATGCGCATCCACGGACTGTGGGCGTTGATATCGCCACTGGTCCAGCTCATCTGGATGTTGCGGAACACGCGCTCGGGGTGCGGCATCATGGCCGTGAAGCGGCCGTCGGCCGTGGTCACCGCCGTCAGGCCGCCCGGGCTGCCGTTCGGGTTGAACGGGTACTGCTCCGTGGCGGCGCCCGCGTTGTCCACGAAGCGCATGGCGGCGATGGCCTGGGCCGGGTTGCCACGGTGTTTGAAATTGGCAAAACCTTCGCCGTGTGCCACCGCGATCGGCAGGCGGCTGCCGGCCATGCCCTGCAGGAACAGGCTGGGCGATTCCAGCACTTCCACCATGGACAGGCGCGCCTCGAAACGCTCGCTCTGGTTGGTGGTGAAGCGCGGCCAGGCTTCGGCGCCGGGGATGATGTCGGCCAGCTCGGCGAACATCTGGCAGCCGTTGCACACGCCCAGGCCGAAGGTGTCGGCGCGGCCGAAGAAGCCCTGGAACTGTTCGGACAACAATGGATTGAAGGTGATGCTGCGCGCCCAACCGATGCCGGCGCCCAGCGTGTCGCCGTAGCTGAAACCGCCGCAGGCGACCACGCCCTGGAAGTCGGCCAGTTTCGCGCGGCCGCTTTGCAGGTCGGTCATGTGCACGTCGTAGGCCTCGAAGCCGGCCTGGGTGAAGGCGTAGGCCATTTCCACGTGCGAGTTCACGCCCTGCTCGCGCAGGATGGCGACTTTGGGTCGGCTCAGGTTCAGGAACGGCGCGGCCACGTTGTCCGATGGGTCGAACGTCAGGCTGACGTGCATGCCCGGATCGGCGGGTAGGCCGGCCGCGGCGTGTTCGCTGTCGGCACAGGCCGGGTTGTCGCGCTGCTGGTTGATCTTCCAGCTCACGCTGTCCCAGACCTGGTGCAGGTCGAACAGGTCGGCGCTGAACACGGCCTTGGTGTCGCGCCAGACCTGCAGCTGGCCCTTGCCCACATCCATGCCGGACGAAGCGGGTCGCGTCTTGCCGATGAAGTGGCTGTGCTTGGAGAGGCCGTGCTCGCGCAAGGTCTGCATCACGTCGTTGCGGTGTTCGGTGGCCACCTGCAGCACCACGCCCAGCTCTTCGCTGAACAGGGCCTTGATCGTGAGCTCCTGGCGGCGCGCGGCCACCTGGGTGGCCCAGTTCTTGGCGTCGCCGCTGTCCATGCGGCTGTCGCTGATGCCGTCGCCTTCGGTCACCAGCATGTCCACGTTCAGCGCCACGCCCACGTGGCCGGCGAAGGCCATTTCGGCCACGGTGGCCAACAGGCCGCCGTCGGAGCGGTCGTGGTAGGCCAGGATGCGGCCCTGGGCACGCAAGGTGTTGATGGCGTTGACGAGATTGACCAGTTCTTGAGCCTCGTCCAGATCGGGCACGGTGTCACCGAACTGGCCGAGCACCTGGCCCAGCACGCTGCCGCCCATGCGGTTCTGGCCCTTGCCGAGGTCGATCAGCACCAGGGTGGTGTCTTCGATCTGGTTGTTGAGCTGCGGCGTGAGGGTGCCGCGCACATCGGCCAGCGTGGCGAAGCCGGTGACGATCAGGCTCACCGGTGAGGTGACTTTTTTCTTGTCCGCACCGTCGTTCCACTGCGTGCGCATCGACAGGCTGTCCTTGCCCACAGGGATGGAAATGCCCAGCGCCGGGCACAGCTCCATGCCCACGGCCTTCACGGTTTCGTACAACGCGGCGTCTTCGCCCGGTTCGCCGCAGGCGGCCATCCAGTTGGCGGAGAGCTTCACGCGTGGCAGCTCGATGGGGGCGGCGAGCAGGTTGGTGATGGCCTCGGCCACCGCCATGCGGCCCGACGCCGCGGCGTTGATGCCGGCTAGCGGCGTGCGCTCGCCCATGCTCATGGCTTCGCCCGCGAAGCCCTGGAAATCGGCCAGGGTCACGGCGCAGTCGGCCACCGGCACCTGCCAGGGGCCGACCATCTGGTCGCGGTGGGAGAGGCCACCCACGGTGCGGTCGCCGATGGTGATGAGGAAACGTTTGGACGCCACGGTCGGGTGGCTCAGCACGTTGATCACGGCCTGCTGCAGGTCCACGCCGGTCAGGTCCATGGGCTGGCCAGTGCGCTGAACGGTTGTCACGTCGCGGTGCATCTTGGGCGGTTTGCCCAAGAGAACATCCATCGGCATGTCGACGGGGCTCTCGTTGCCTTCATCGACCAGCGAGAGGTGACGCTCTTCGGTAGCCACGCCCACCACCGAAAACGGGCAGCGCTCGCGTTCGCAGAAGGCTTTGAACTGTTCCAGCGACTCCGGCGCGATAGCCAGCACGTAGCGTTCCTGGCTCTCGTTGCACCAGATTTCTTTCGGTGCCAGGCCGCTCTCTTCCAGCGGCACGGCGCGCAGATCAAAGCGGGCACCCCGGCCAGCGTCGTTCACCAGCTCGGGGAAGGCGTTGGACAGGCCGCCCGCGCCCACGTCGTGGATGAACAGCACCGGGTTCTGCTCGCCCTGCGCCCAGCAGTGGTTGATGACCTCCTGCGCGCGGCGCTCGATCTCGGGGTTGCCGCGCTGCACGGAGTCGAAGTCCAGCGAAGCGGCGTTGGTGCCGCTGGCCATGGAGCTGGCGGCGCCGCCGCCCATGCCGATCTTCATGCCCGGGCCGCCGAGCTGGATCAGCAGCGTGCCGGCCGGGAAATCGATCTTCTTCGTGAGCTTCGAGTCGATCACGCCCAGGCCGCCCGCGATCATGATGGGCTTGTGGTAACCCCGGGTCACACCCGCCACGTCCTGCTCGTATTCGCGGAAATAGCCCAGCAGGTTGGGCCGGCCGAATTCGTTGTTGAACGCGGCACCGCCCAGCGGGCCCTCGGTCATGATCTGCAGCGGGCTGGCGATGTGCTCGGGTTTGCCGCCCGGTTGGTCGCTCAGGCCACCCCAGAGTTTGGAGACGGTGAAGCCGGTCAGGCCGGCCTTGGGCTTGGAGCCGCGGCCGGTGGCACCTTCGTCGCGGATCTCGCCGCCCGCGCCGGTGGCGGCGCCGGGGAACGGGGAAATCGCGGTCGGGTGGTTGTGGGTTTCCACCTTCATCAGGATGTGGTTGGTGGCGGCCTGGCTCGCGTAGGCCGGCGATGCGCCCTGCCCGGCGCGCGCCACGAAACGCTCGACGGCGCTGCCTTCCATGATGGAGGCGTTGTCGGAGTAGGCGACGATGGTGTGCTGCGGCGCCGTCTGGTGCGTGTGGCGGATCATGCCGAACAGGCTCTTGTCCTGCGCCACGCCGTCGATGGTGAACTGCGCGTTGAAGATCTTGTGGCGGCAGTGTTCGCTGTTGGCCTGCGCGAACATCATCAGCTCGACGTCGGTCGGGTTGCGTTTCAGGCCATTGAACGCGTTGACCAGGTAGTCGATCTCGTCATCGGCCAGGGCCAGGCCCCATGCGACGTTGGCCTTTTCCAATGCCGCGCGGCCACCGGCCAGCACGTCCACGTGCTCCATCGGCGCGGGGTGCAGCTCGGTGAACAGGGCTTCGGCCTGGCAACGTTCGGTGGTCACGGCCTCGGTCATGCGGTCGTGCAGCACATCGGCCACGGCGCGCAGTTGTTCCGCGCTCAGACTGGCCTTGCCCAGCAAACCGCTCTTGAGGCCAATGCGGAACTCGACCAGCCGCTCCACGCGGTGCAGCGCCAGGCCGCAGTTGTGCGCGATGTCGGTGGCCTTGGACGCCCAGGGCGACACGGTGCCCAGGCGCGGCATCACCAGCAGCGCCGGAGCGCCGGATTTTTCCAGCGCCAGGTGCGCCTCGGTGGTCGGCTCGCCATAGGCCATGAGCTGGCCCACGCGCTCCAGCGTGGCCGCGTCGGGCGCGGCGTCGAACGACGCCAGGTGCACGAAGCGGGCCGAGAGGCCAGTGATCTTGTCGGAAATGCCCTGCAGACGGGGCAGGATTTGCTGGACTTTGAAGTCGCTGACGGCGTTGCCGCCGTCGAAGAAGCGCAGGTGCAGGGTCACGGTGGGTGGCCTTGGGGCTGACGGGCGCGGGATGGCCCGGGGGATGGGTGGAAACCCGACATTTTACCCGGGGTGCCCCGACGCTTTCAGCGTCGAAAGTGCCACCAACCCAGCTTCCGGAGCGCGTGTCCTCCCCAGCACACACCGAGGAGCCGGCTCCGCCGGTCCCAGGTGTGGTCCCCCTGGGGGGAAGCCGCGAAGCGGCGCAGGGGGGTTAAAAGTTATACCCGACGCTGACCTTGATCACCGGCAACACCTTCGCGCTGTCCAGATCGTCCTGCACCTTGCGCTCTTCGGCCGCGATGGCGGCGGAGGCGCCCGGCTGCGCCATCAGGCCGCCGGAGCCGGTCAAAGTGACCTTGGGCTTGCCAATGGACACACCCAGGTCCAGACCAAAGGTCCAGCCCGGCTGGTTGAAGCGGCCATGACCCCAGCCCACGCCCAGGTAAGGCATGGTGTTCGGGTACTTGATGGTGGCCAGCAACGAGTTGCCGGTGGCGCTGAAGGTCTGGCCATCGATGGTCACCGTGCCGTCGGTGGTCTGGGCCTGCAACGCAGCAGAAGAACCGGTGAACGTGGCGCCCGCGACCAGGCGGAAGGTGCCGAGGAACGGGCGGAAGTCGGCGAACACGCCGTTGCCGCGCAGCTTGAGGTCGCCCTTGTAGGTGATCTGGTCTTCGGTGTAGGTGTCGGACGTCGTCAGCTGCGCCAGTTCGCCACGCAGACCGAAAGCCGGTCCCACCGGCAGGTTGAGGCCCAGGCCGAGGCCACCGGTGCCGGCCACGCCATACACACCGATGCCCTGGGCCATCGCAGAACCCGATATCAAAGCCAAAACCAGACCCGCTGCGTGCACTTTTTTCATCGGAAACCTCACTGGATGGATGGAACTGCGCGCGAGTATAGGTGTGCACCCGGCGGTCCGGGCCCGCATTGACCCTTCGTTTCAAAGCGTTGCAGTCCGCGGGATAATCGCTCTCCATGAGCATCACCTACAAAGACGAAGCCGGCATCGCGGGCATGCGCGTCGCCGGCAGACTGGCCTCCGAACTGCTGGACTACCTCACACCCCACGTGGTACCCGGTGTCACCACCGGCGCGCTGGACAAGCTGGCGCACGATTACATCGTGAACGTGCAGGGCGCCATTCCGGCCCCGCTGAACTACGCGCCCTCGGGTTACATCCCCTACCCCAAGAGCATCTGCACCTCGATCAACCACCAGGTCTGCCACGGCATCCCGAACGAGAAAGCGCTCAAGAAGGGCGACATCCTCAACATCGATGTGACCGTCATCAAGGACGGCTGGCACGGCGACACCAGCCGCATGTTCATGATCGGTGGCGAAAGCGCGGCCTCGATCGCGGCGAAACGCCTGTGCGCCATCACCTACGACGCCATGTGGAAAGGCATCGTCATGGTCAGGCCCGGTGTGCGCCTGGGTGACATCGGCCACGCGATACAGGTGTTTGCCGAAGGCAGCGGCTTCTCCGTGGTGCGCGAGTTCTGTGGCCACGGTATCGGCCAGAAGTTTCACGAAGAACCTCAGGTGCTGCATTACGGCAAGCCAGGCACCCTCGAAGAGCTCAAGCCCGGCATGACCTTCACCATCGAACCCATGATCAACGCCGGCAAGCGCGACATCAAGGAAATGGGCGACGGCTGGACCATCGTCACCAAGGACCGCTCCTTGTCTGCCCAGTGGGAACACACCATCCTGGTCACCGAGACCGGCTATGAGGTGCTCACGCTCTCGGCCGGCAGCCCCCCGCTGCCCGCGTTCGTCACGCCAGCGGTTTCCACCACCGCCTGACCCGTGACGGGCCAACAGGAGCGCGCCATGGGCGATCTGAGCGCACTGCGGCTGCAATACCGCAGCGACAAAGCCACCCTGATGAACCGGCTGGGCGTGCAGGGCACCTCCACCCGGGGGGTGCGCAGCGCCCTGCAGAAACTGTCCCGCCTGACCGACCAGACGCTGCGCGAACTCTGGACCCGATCGGGCTTCGGGCCCACGTTTTCGCTCATCGCGGTGGGCGGCTACGGCCGCGGCGAGCTGTTTCCGTATTCGGACGTGGACGTGCTCGTGCTGCTGCCCGACGGCAGCGAACCCGATCAGGACGAGGCGCTCAAGAGCCGTCTGGAAAGTTTCATCGGTGCCTGCTGGGATGTGGGCCTGGAAATCGGCTCCAGCGTGCGCACCACCGCCGACTGTGTGGCCGAGGCATCCAAAGACGTGACGGTGCAGACCTCGCTGCTCGAATGCCGGCTGATCTGCGGCGGCAAATCGCAGTTCACCACGCTCGTGAACCAGCTCAACGAAGCGATGGACCCCAAGGCATTCTTCGTCGCCAAGACGCTGGAGATGCGCCAGCGCCACAACAAGTTTGAAAACACGCCCTATTCGCTGGAACCCAACTGCAAGGAATCACCCGGTGGCCTGCGCGACCTGCAGATCGTGTTGTGGGTGGCCAAGGCGGCGGGGCTCGGCCGCAGCTGGGACGAGCTGGCGCGCAAGGGCCTGGCCACGTCGCTCGAAGCACGCCAGATCAAGGCCAACGAGGCCCTGCTCAACCTGATCCGCGCGCGCCTGCACCTGCTGTCCAACCGGCGCGAAGACCGGCTGGTCTTCGACCTGCAGAACGCGGTGGCCGAATCGTTCGGCTTCAAACCACAGGTGCCGGCCGTCATCACCCCGGGCGGACCTGGCCCGCACGCGGCCCCCGTCGTGCGCGGTGCGCGGCGCGCCAGCGAAGTGCTGATGAAGCGCTACTACTGGGCCGCCAAAGCCGTCACCCAGCTCAACCAGATCCTGCTGCTCAACATCGAAGAACGTCTCGCCAGCGACGACCTCGGCGTGGACCGCATGCGCCCGATCAACGAGCGCTTCTTTGACAAGGCGGGCATGCTGGAAGTGGCCAGCGACAACCTCTACGTGCAGCACCCGCACGCGATCCTGGAAACCTTCCACATCTACCAGACCACGGTGGGCATCAAGGGCCTGTCGGCGCGCACACTGCGCGCGCTGTACAACGCGCGGCCGGTGATGAACGCGAAGTTCCGCAACGACCCGGTCAACCGCGCCACCTTCATGCAGATCCTGATGGAGCCCGAGGGCATCACGCACGCCATGCGCCTGATGAACCAGACCTCGGTGCTCGGGCGCTACCTCTGGGTGTTCCGCCACATCGTGGGCCAGATGCAGCACGACCTGTTCCATGTCTACACCGTGGACCAGCACATCCTGATGGTGCTGCGCAACGTGCGCCGCTTCTTCATCGCCGACCACTCGCACGAATACCCGTTCTGCTCGCAGCTCGCCGCGGGCTGGGACAAGCCCTGGATCTTCTACATCGCTGCGCTGTTCCACGACATCGCCAAGGGCCGCGGCGGCGACCACTCCGACCTCGGCGCCAAGGACGTGCGCAGCTTCTGCCGCCAGCACGGCATCGAGCGCGAAGACGCGAAGCTGATCGAGTTCCTGGTGGCCGAGCACCTGACCATGAGCCGCATGGCGCAGAAGGAAGACCTGAGCGATCCGGACGTGATCAACGCGTTTGCCCAGCGTGTGGGCAACGAGCGTTACCTGACCGCGCTCTACCTGCTCACCGTCGCCGACATCCGAGGCACCAGCCCCAAGGTCTGGAACGCCTGGAAGGGCAAGCTGCTGGAAGACCTGTACCGCTACACCCTGCGCTCGCTCGGTGGCCGCGCGCCCGACCCGGACGCCGTGATCGAGGCGCGCAAGCGCGAAGCCCTGTCGATGCTGGCCCTGCACGCCCTGCCCCACCTGGCGCACAAAGCGCTGTGGGACACGCTGGACGTGAGCTACTTCATGCGCCACCAGGCCGACGAAATCGCCTGGCACACGCGGGTGTTGACCCGCGAGCTGGCGGTTCGCGCCGCGGCTTCAAAGTCCGCCAGCCCTGAAGTTGTCGAGCGCGAAGCGCAGGAACCGGACAACAGCATCGTGCGCGCCCGCCTGTCGCCCGAGGGCGAGGGCCTGCAGGTGCTGGTGTACGCGCCCGACCAGAACGATTTGTTTGCCCGCATCTGCGGCTACTTCGACAACGCCGGCTTCAGCATCCTGGACGCCCGCATCCACACCACGCACACCGGCCACGCGCTCGACACCTTCCAGGTCGTGGCGCCCACGCTGTCCGAGCACTACCGCGCGCTGACCGCCATGGTGGAGAACGATCTGGCCCAGGCCATCGACCAGCGTGGCCCGCTGCCTGCGCCGAGCAAGGGCCGCCTGTCTCGCCGCGTCAAGAGTTTCCCGATCACGCCGCGCGTGGACCTGCGTCCCGACGAAAAGGCCCAGCGCTGGCTGCTCAGCGTCTCGGCCAGCGACCGCGCCGGCCTGCTGTACTGCATCACACGCGTGCTCGCCCGCTACGACGTCAGCGTGCAACTGGCCAAAATCACGACGCTGGGTGAGCGCGTGGAAGACACCTTCCTCATCAGCGGCCCGCAACTGCAGGTCAACAAACGGCAGATCGAGATCGAAACCGAGTTGCTGGAGACGCTGGAGGGCTGAGCGCCCTCCAGGCGTCAGGCGGGGTGGGACGCGGACAGGGCGTTCGGATCCCGTTCATGGGCCCGCTCGTCCTGGACCTTGCGGCCGACCAGGCGGGCGAACAGGATGCTCAGGTCATCGACCATGGTGAACACCGCTGGCACGACCAGCAGGCTCAACAGCGTTGAGGTCACAAGTCCGCCGATCACCGCCACCGCCATCGGGGAACGGAAGCTGCCGTCCGCCGCTCCCGAACCGACCGCCACCGGCAGCATGCCGGCCACCATGGCGATGGTGGTCATGACGATCGGCCGAGCGCGCTTGTGGCAGGCGTCCAGGATCGCCTCCAGCCGCGGCATGCCGCGCTGGCGGCGCGCCTCGATCGCGTATTCCACCAGCAGGATGGAATTCTTCGACGCCACGCCCATCAGCATCACGAGCCCGATGAGCGAGGGCATGGAGAAGCTCTTGTTGGTCAGCAGCAGCGCGACAAAGGCGCCACCGAACGACATGAGCAAGGCCGGCAGGATGGTGACCGGCAACAGGAAGGCCTTGAACAGCAGCACCAGCACGATGTAGATGCACAGCACGCCGGTCAGCATCGCCAGCCCGAAACTGGCGAACAGCTCGCCCTGCACTTCTGCGTCGCCGATCTCCAGCACCTGCACGCCCGGCGGCAGGTTCTGGATGCTGGGCAGCGCGTCCACGGCCGTCTTCATGTCGCCCAGCGGGATACCGGCCAGCTCGACTTCGAAGTTGATGTTGCGCGAGCGGTCGTAGCGGTCGATCACGGCGGGGCCGCCGCCGAAGCTCAGGGTGGCCACCTGACTGAGCATGACCGGGCCCCTGGCGCCAGGCACCGACAGGCGGCCCAGCACGTCCAGGTTCTCGCGCGCGGCACTGTCGAGCTTGACCACGATCGGCACCTGGCGCTGCGGCAGGTTCAGCTTGGGCAGGGCACTGTCGTAGTCGCCAACGGTCGCGATGCGCAGTGTCTCGGCGATGGCGGAACTGGTCACGCCCAGGTCGGCGGCGCGCTGCAGGTCGGGTGTGACGATGATCTCCGTTCGCACCAGGGCGGCCGAGGACTGGATGCTGCCCACGCCGTTGATGGTGCGCAGGTCGCGTTCGATGGCGCGGGCCGCTGTCGACAGGGCGTTGGCATCGCTGCCTGTGAGCGTGAGGATGTATTTCTCGCCCGAGCCGCCAAGACCGACCTTGTAGCGCACGCCTGGCAGCCCGGACATCACCTCGCGCAGCTGGCTTTCGATCACCTGCTTGCGCGGGCGCTGGCCACGCGGGTCAAGCTGGATGGTCAACGCCGCCTTGCGCGACTCCTGCGCGCCCTGGGGCGCGAATGGATCGGAACCGGCGGAGCCTGAGCCGATCGTGGTGTAGATCGACTTGATGTGCTTCACCCCAGAGGCCATCACCCTCGCCCGTTCAGACGTTGCGACGGTCTGGGCCAGGGTGCTGCCCGGGGGAAGCTCCAGATACACCTGGGTCTGCGAGTTGTCGTCCGCCGGCACGAAACCCTGGGGCAACAAGGGGATGAGCGCCAGCGAACCGATGAAGAAGGCGATGGCGCCCACAAGGGTCAGCCAGCGGTGGCGGATGCAGGCCGCGGCCCAGCGCTGGTAGGTGTTGAGCCAGCCCGGTTCGTTCTGGTTCGACATCCAGGACCAGATGGCACCGAAGAAGCGGTTGCTGCGCGCCCAGGCCGGCTGCTCTTTCGCGGTCACCACGGGCTTGAGGATGTAGGCCGCCATCATGGGCGTGAGGGCGCGCGCCACGATCAGCGAGGCGAACACGGCAAATGACGCCGTCCAGCCGAACTGCTTGAAGAACTTGCCGGGGATTCCCGACATGAAGGCTGTTGGCAGGAACACCGCGATCAGTGTGAAGGTGGTGGCGATCACCGCCATCCCGATCTCGTCGGACGCTTCCATCGCGGCCTGGTACGGGGTCTTGCCCATGCGCATGTGGCGCACGATGTTCTCGACTTCGACGATGGCGTCGTCCACCAGGATGCCCACCACCAGCGACATCGCCAGCAGCGTCACCACGTTGATGGTGAAGCCCATGTAGTGCATGCCGATGAAGGCCGGGATCGCCGAGAGCGGCAGCGCCACGGCTGAAACCACCGTCGCGCGGAAGTCGCGCAGGAACAGCCAGACCACCAGCACCGCCAGGATGGCCCCCTCGTACAGCAGTGTCATGGAGGCGTTGAACTCCTCCTCCACCGGCGTCACGAAGTCGAAGGACTCGGTGATCGCGAGGTCCGGGCGCGCCACCTGCAGCGCCTTGAGCTTCTCGCGCACGCCACGGCCCACCTCGACTTCGCTGGCGCCGCGGCTGCGCGCCACCTCGAAACCGACCACCGGCTGGCCGTCCAGGAAGGCCGCCGCGGTCGGCTCGGCGATGGTGTCCCTGACCGTGGCGATCTGGTCCAGCCGGATGCGGCGGCCATCGGACAGCGACAACTCGAGCGCAGCCAGTTCTTCGGCCGACTTCATGGAGGACAGCGTGCGCAGCGGCTGCTGGCTGCCGCCGATGTCGGCCCGGCCGCCCGCGCTCTCGATCTGCACCTTGGCCAGCTGACGCGAAATGTCGGCCACGGTGGCACCCAGCGACTGCAGCTTCAGCGGATCGAGCAGGATCTGCACCTCGCGGTTCACGCCACCCACGCGGTTGACCGCACCCACACCGTTCACCGAAAGCAACAGCTTGGTGATGTCGTTTTCCACGAACCAGGAAATGGCTTCGTCGTCCATCTTGTCCGAGCTGACCGTGTAGGCCAGCACCGCCCCGCTGGCGAGCTCGATCTTGTTGACGATGGGCTCGCGCAGATCGGTCGGCAGGTCGCTGCGCACCTTGGCCACCGCCGAGCGCACGTCGTCCAGCGCCTCCTGCGTGGCCTTCTCGATGCGGAACTCGGCCGTGATCGACACCGTGCCGTCCTGCACCTTGGTGTAGATGTGCTTGAGGCCCTGCAGCGAGGCCAGGCTGTTTTCGATCTTGCGCGCGACGTCGTTTTCCAGCTGGTTGGGCGCGGCGCCCGGCAGACTGGCCACGATGGTGATGTTGGGCACGTCCAGGTCGGGGAAGTTCTGCACCTTCATCGCCTGGAACGAGAACAGACCGGCGAGCGTGAGCATGACGAACAGCATCGCCGCCGGGATCGGGTTGCGGATGGACCACGCGGAAACGTTCATGGCCGGTCCTTCACTGCACGATCTTCACGAGGTCACCCTCGTTGAGGAAGCCCGCACCCTGCACCGCCACCGCCTCGTCGGCCTGGAGCCCTTGCAGCACCTCGACGCGGTCGCCGGCACGGCGCCCGGTTTCGACCTTGCGCTGCGTCGCCTTGCTGTCGGCACCGACCACGAACACATAGTTGTGGCCGTCGCGCACCACGATGGACTGCGCCGGCACCGTCAGCGCCTGGCTGGCGCCGATCTGGAAC
Organism: Hydrogenophaga aromaticivorans; assembly: GCF_013387465.1. GTDB lineage: Bacteria > Pseudomonadota > Gammaproteobacteria > Burkholderiales > Burkholderiaceae_C > Hydrogenophaga > Hydrogenophaga aromaticivorans. The sequence continues at coordinate 347,457 of NZ_VYGV01000006.1, forward strand.
TGCCCGCGTGCGAAGGTGCCGGCCTTGAGTTCGGCATGTTTCGGCAGATCGGCGAACACCAGCACGTTGCGGGTTTGGGGATCGGCCGTCGGCGCAATGGCGCGCACCGTGCCCGCCACCTTCAGGCCACTGGCGGCCGTGACTTCGACCTTCTGGCCCACCTTCACCTGTCCCACCTCGGACGGTGTCACCTCGGCACGCCATTCCATGCGGCTCTGGCGCACCAGACGGAAAAGTTCCTGCCCGGCGCCGGCCACCGCCCCCACAGTCGCCGTGCGAGCCGAGATCACGCCTTCGTCCGGCGAGCGCACCTGGGTGTAGCCCAGCCGGACCTGGGTGGCCGCGTAGGCGGCTTTGGCGGCCTCGTGTTGCGCCCGGGTCACCTTCTCCTGCGTCAGGTACTGGGCGATTTGCGACCTGGACAGCGCCCCGGTGTTCTCGATCGAGCGCGCGCGATCGGCGTCGGCCTTCGCGCTCTCGGCAGCGGCCTCGGCCTGCATCAGCGCGGCCTTGCCCTGCAGGTTCTCGGCCTCGGCGGTCTCGCGGGCAAAAGTGGCCAGCACCTGGCCCTTCTTCACCACATCACCGATGTTCACGCTCACCGTCGCCAGCCGCAGACCCGGCACTTCGGCGCCCACGCTGGCTTCCTGCCAGGCCGCGATGTTGCCGTTGGCCAGCAGCTGCAGGGCCAGGCTGGCGGTCTCGGGTTTGGCCGTCGTCACCGTCATCGCGGGTTTGGCGGCAGCCGGCGCGGCGCCGGGTTCGGCCGCTGTCGCTGCCGGCGAAGCAGCGGCACCCTCGGCGGCAGCGGCCTTCTCGTCCTTGCCGCAGGCCACGGCCAGCACCGAGGTCAGCAACAGGGCGGCCACCAGCCGGGTCGTCGGGTCAGCGGAAAAATGGCGCAGGGTCTTCATGAGTCTTTGCGCACCGGCTCCGGTGCGATCTGCGGATCGAAGCCGCCGCCCAGGGCGACGTAAAGGGCGATCCAGGTGTTGAGGTGGTCCAGTTGCAGCGCCACGGCGCCGCTGTCGGCATTGAGCTTGAGCCGGCGCGCTTCTTCCAGTTCGTTGAGGTTGGCCAGGCCGACGCGGTAACGGGCTTCGGTGGCCTCGAACGAGCGCGTGTAGCCGGCCACGGCCTGCTGGCTCGTCGCGAGCTGGGTGCGCAGCGCCACCAGCGCCACCAGCGACTGCTCGACCTCGGCGATCGCGCGCCGCAACACATTGGCATAGCCCAGCGCCGCGGCCTCGTAGCGCGCGGACGCGGCCTCAGAGGAGGCATTCAGTCCGGCTCGGCCGATCAGCGGCAGGTTCAGCGTCAGCGGGCCGGCCGACCAGGTGTTGAACGTGGTGCTCTCGCCGCCCGTGGTGAAGCGGTTGCGCAGCAGGTTGCCCGTCAGGCTCAGGCTGGGCCAGAGCGCAGCGCGCGCAACGCCCACGCCCTCGGCCGCGGCCACCAGTTCTTGCTGCGCGCGCGCCACGTCGGGACGCTGACGAATGACCTCCAGCGGCACCGCCGCCACACTGAGCACCGATCCGGCAACAGCCGGGTCGGGCAGCGCCGTGGCGGTGCCCAGCCGCTCGCGCAACCGTGGCTCGTCGGCCCCCACCAAAGCCACAATGCCCTTGAACTGTTGTTCGCACTGCCGGTTCTGTTGCGCCAGCCTGGACTCGGCGTCGGCCTGGCCGGCGCGGGCCAGCGCGGCGGTCGCCGGTGCGAGCAAGCCAGCGCGTTCGGTGTCGGCAGCGCTCTGAGCGGTCACACTGCGCGAGGCCCGGTCGCTGTCGATGACGGCCTTCTGCGCCAGACAGGAACGCCAGCCCAGGTACAGCCGCGCCGTTTCGGCGGCCATCAGCACCCGCGCCTCGTGCCAGCCCGCCTGCGCTGCAGCGGCCTGGGCCGAAGCCTGGCGCACCGACGAGGCGTTCTGGCCCCAGACATCCAGCGCCCACGACGCCTGCAGTCCGGCGTTCATGCCGGTGCCCAGCGGCGCACTGGCGCTGACGCCCCGGTAGGCCCCAGCTTCGAGCGCCACCTGCGGCAAGGTGGCACTGTCGGCGCCGGCCAGTGCCGCTCGCGCGGCGAACACCTGGGCACGGGCGGTCATGATGCTGGCGCTGCCTCGCTGGGCGTCGGCGATCAGCGCTGGCAGCTGCGCATCACCCAGACGGGCCCACCAGTCGGTCATCGATGCGGTCTGGCCCTGATGCGGCAATGGAGGCGCGTACCAGACCTTGGGCAGGGTGGTCTCGACCGAATGCACCGTGTGCTCGGCCGGTGGGCCCATGCCGGCACAGGCGGTCAGCCCCGATGCCATCGCCAGAATCAGGAGATGTTTCATTTCCATGCGGGTCTCACACTGCGTTGCAGCGCAGCAAAGGGAATGAGCATAGCGAGGCTGCGACCCGTTTTTGAACTATTTTTGTTTCAGTTTTTTTCAACACCGGCGATCTGGGGGGCCAACACATCGGTGAACCCGAACCGTGCAAAGTCGCGCATCCGCATCGGGTACAGCGTGCCCCAGAGGTGGTCGCACTCGTGCTGCACCACCCGGGCGTGAAAGCCCTCGGCGTCGCAATCGATCACCCGCCCCTGGACGTCGAAGCCCTGGTAACGGATCCGCCGCCAGCGCGGCACCACGCCGCGCAGACCGGGCACCGACAGACAGCCCTCCCAGCCCTCTTCCTCCTCGTCACCCAGCGGTGTGATCACCGGGTTGATCAGGACGGTGCGCGGTACCACCGGCGCCTCCGGGTAGCGCGGGTTCGCCGCGCCGGTGCCGAAGATCACGAGCTGCAGGTCCACACCGATCTGCGGCGCAGCAAGGCCCGCCCCGTTGGCCGCGGTCATGGTCTCGATCATGTCGGCCACGAGTTGATGCAGCGCTGGCGTGTCGAACTCGGACACGGGTCGGGCCACGCTCAGCAGCCGGGGATCGCCCATTTTCAGAATCGTATGAATGGTCATGGTGGTGTCATGGATTACCCCGTGGGGTGTTCAGGCCTTCGCGGGCTACAGTCAGGTCTGGCCTGTTCAGAAGGATTTTCCATGCAATCGCGTCCGACCACCCTGCCTCTCATGTCCCGTCAGCTGCGCTGCACCGCCAGCGCCTTGCTGCTGGGCGGTTTGCTGGCTTTTTTCAGCCAGCCGGCCAACGCGCAAGGCGCCGACATCTTCAAGGGTGCCGACCTCGCGCTGGGCGAAAAGATGATCGCCGAGCACAAGTGCGTGGCCTGTCACGTCAGCAAGGTGGGCGGCGACGGCAGTGCCATGTACAAACCCAAGGGCAAGATCAACTCCGCGGGCTTGCTGCGCGGCATGGTCGAGATGTGCAACACCACCATGAACCTGGGCATGTTCCCGGAGGAAGTCAGCGCCGTGGCCGCGGTGCTGAACCGGGACCACTACAAGTTCAAGTGAACCGAAACCAGGCCCCCACGCTCCGCCGCTGACGCGGGTCGCTGCCCCCCCGAGGGGGTGCGAATTCAGCTTGGGGCGGCCCGGCGCTGAATTCAAGCCTGCAACAAGGCCAGCATGGCGGCCTCGTCGATCACGGCGACACCCAGCGACTGCGCCTTCTCCAGCTTGCTGCCGGCTTCCGCGCCCGCCACCACGTAGTCGGTCTTCTTGCTCACCGAGCCGGCCACCTTGGCGCCCGCGGCTTCCAGCAGATCCTTGGCCGCGTCGCGGCTGAGCGTGGGGAAGGTGCCGGTGAGCACGAAGGTCTTGCCCGCCAGCGGTCTGGGCGCCTGCGCCGCGGGCTCGCCCTCTTCCCAGGTGACGCCGCAGGCGCGCAGCTGCTCCACCACCTCGCGGTTGTGCGGCTGGTCAAAGAAGGTCCGGATGCTTTGCGCCACCACCGGCCCCACGTCGTTCACCTCCAGCAGCTGCTCGACCGTGGCGTCCATGATGCGGTCGATCTGGCCGAAGTGCCTCGCCAGGTCTTTGGCCGTGGCCTCACCCACATGGCGAATACCCAGGCCGAACAGGAAACGCGGCAAGGTGGTCTGCTTGGATTTCTCCAGCGCGGCCACGATGTTCTGCGCCGACTTGTCGGCCATGCGGTCCAGGCTGGCCAGCGCGGTGAAGCCCAGGCGGTACAGGTCGGGCAGGGTCTTCACCACGCCCGAGTCCACCAGCTGTTCCACCAGCTTGTCGCCCAGGCCCTCGACCTCCACCGCACGGCGGTGGGCGAAATGCAGGATCGCCTCCTTGCGCTGGGCGCCACAGAACAGGCCGCCGGTGCAGCGGTAGTCGACCTCGCCGTCCTCGCGCACGGCATCGCTGCCGCACACCGGGCACTGGCGCGGCATGGTGAACACCTCGGCGCCTTCGGGCCGCTTTTCGGGCAGCACAGCCACCACCTCGGGGATCACGTCGCCCGCGCGGCGCACGATCACCGTGTCGCCCACGCGCACGTCCTTGCGGCGCGCCTCGTCTTCGTTGTGCAGGGTGGCGTTGGTCACCGTCACGTTGCCCACGAACACCGGCGCCAGCTTGGCCACCGGCGTGAGCTTGCCGGTGCGCCCCACCTGGACGTCGATGGCGAGCACCGTGGTCAGCTGTTCCTGCGCCGGGTATTTGTGCGCCACCGCCCAGCGCGGCTCGCGCGTGACGAAACCGAGCCGGCGCTGCAACGCGAGCGAATTGACCTTGTAGACCACGCCGTCGATGTCGTAGGGCAACTGGTCGCGGCTGGCGCCGATGCGCTGGTGGAAGGCGACCAGCTCGTCGGCCCCCGTGGCCACCGCTGTCTGCTCGGCCACCGGGAAGCCCCAGGCCTTGAGTTGCATGAGTAATGCGTAGTGGGTGTCGAACGCCGGGCCGCCCTGCTCCGGCGGCGTGATCTCGCCCAGGCCGTAGGCGAAGAAGCTCAGCGGGCGCTGGGCGGCAATGCCCGAATCGAGCTGGCGCACCGCGCCGGCCGCGGCGTTGCGCGGGTTCACGAAGGTCTTCTCGCCCTTGGCACCGGCGGCGATCTTGGCGCGCTGCTTCTCGTTGAGCGCGTCGAAATCATCGCGGCGCATGTAGATCTCGCCACGCACCTCCAGCACGGGCGGAGCGTCGGACGGCAGGCGCAGGGGAATCTGGCCGATGGTGCGGATGTTGTTCGTCACGTCCTCGCCCACCTCACCGTCACCCCGCGTGGCGGCCTGCACCAGCACGCGGTTTTCATAGCGCAGGCTCATGGCCAGGCCATCGAACTTGAGCTCGGCCACGTAGGCCACCGGCGGGTCGGCCTCGGCCAGCCCCAGCGCGCGGCGCACGCGGGTGTCGAATTGGCGCGCGCCGCTGGGTTCGGTGTCGGTCTCGGTGTTGATCGACAGCATGGGCACGGCGTGACGCACCGGCGTGAACGCGTCCAGCACCCGACCACCGACACGCTGGGTCGGCGAATCCGGCGTCAACAGCTCCGGGTTCGCGGCTTCGAGCGCCTGCAATTCGCGGAACAGCCGGTCGTATTCGGCATCCGGAATCTCCGGCGCGTCCAGCGTGTAGTACAGGTGGGCGTGGTGGTTCAGCTGCTCGCGCAACTCGGCCGCGCGTTCGGCCGGCGCGGGCTCAGAGGAAAAAAGATCAGAAGTGCTCATGCAGCGAGAGAAGTGAGTTCAACCCAGGATGCCGCGGAACCGGCTTTGCCAGGCCGCCAGCATCGCCCCCTGGAAGGGGGTGACGCGCTTAAAGCGCGGCGCGGGGGTTAGCTAAATAATCTGCGCGCCTGCGGCGAACCCGCCGACAGATCGTGGCTGTCCAGCGCGTCGTACAGGCTCTCCAGGTCGGCGCCGATGCCGTCCATCGTGTCGGTGGACAACAACTGCCCACCATCATCGGTGATCACGCCCTCCATGGCTTCGGCCAGCGCGGCGGCGGCCTGGCGCATGCGCACAAACGGCTGCTCGCTGCGCGGCACGTGGGTCACTTCGAGCGACAGCGCGACCTCGCGCAACGCGCTTTGTTCCGGGTCTTCGGCCATGGCGGCCTGCGAATCAAAGGCGAGGCTCAGGATGGGCGCCTGACCCGCCGCGCTGGCGGGCAGCACCATGCGCCCGGGCAGCACGCCCGCAACGAAGCCTAGCCGGGCCGCGTTCTGCGCCACATAACCGGGGCTCCAGGCGCTGCGACGGGCACGCAACATAAAACCCAACTGGGCATCGTGGCCGCTGGCAAAAGCATCCAGCTCGCGGGCGCGGGCCACTTCGGCGCGCATGTCGGGAAAATCGGGCGCGGCGCCCACCGCGTCGGCAAAGGCCTGCGCCTTGACGACGAACTCGGAAAACTCGATGTCGTTGAGCGCGCCGGCACGGTTCGCCAGCTGCACGCCGGCCTGCAGCGCGTGGTAGCGCTGCCCCGGCCGCGGGCTTTCCCATTCACCGCTGGTTTCGTTCAGGCCTTCGACGGCAAACGGCTTGCTGCCAACCCGGCGCGTACCGGGCAGCGCCGCCAGCAAGGCATCGCCCGACACCGGGCCTTCCACCGCCAGCGGGGTGATGACGTCGATCAGGGCGTCCAGCCCGGGCCGCTTTTCGGGGGGACTGACGACGTTGTTGAGCGTGACGGGCACCACCACCGGCACACGCGCTTCGCCGTCCACCGCCACCGGCGGCTCCGGCTCGCGCGGGGCCTCGAAGGGGTGTCCCATGACCGGTTCGATGCGCTCCGATATCCCATCGTGGTCGGGCTCGATCACCGGGCCGGTCAGCGGGCTTTCAAAGCTCTGCGGTTCACCCGCACCGTCCAGCCCTGGGCGTTCGCTGGCGGTGCGCGGGGCACTCTTGCTCGTGACCCAGGCGTTGTAGGCGACCACGCCCGCCAGCACGAGGCCTCCGATGATGGCCAGACTGATTTGCAGAGTGCTCATGTGTGTTCAGCGGTGGGTGGCGTGGTCAGACGGATTCCAGCATGCCGGCAGCGGACTCCATGTCCACCGCGACGATACGCGAAACGCCCTGCTCCTGCATGGTCACGCCGATCAATTGTTCGGCCATTTCCATGGCGATCTTGTTGTGGCTGATGAACAGGAACTGGGTGCCCTGCTTGCTCATGCTGGTCACGAGGCGGGCGTAACGCTCGGTGTTGGCGTCGTCCAGCGGCGCGTCCACCTCGTCGAGCAGGCAGAACGGCGCCGGGTTGAGCTGGAAGATGGCGAACACCAGCGCGATGGCGGTGAGCGCCTTTTCGCCGCCCGAGAGCAGGTGGATGGTCTGGTTCTTCTTGCCGGGCGGCTGCGCCAACACCTGCACGCCCGCGTCCAGGATTTCCTCGCCGGTCATCACCAGCCGGGCGTTGCCGCCGCCGAACAGCTCGGGGAACATGCGGCCGAAGTGCTCGTTGACGGTGTTGAAGGTGCTGCCCAGCAGGTCGCGGGTCTCGGCATCGATCTTCTTGATCGCGTCTTCCAGCGTGGTCATGGCTTCGACCAGGTCGGCCGACTGCGCATCGAGGAAGGTCTTGCGCTCGCGTGCGGCGGTGAGTTCGTCCAGCGCCGCGAGGTTCACAGCACCCAGCGCCTGGATCTCGCGGTGCATGCGGTCGATCTCGCCTTGCAGGCCCGTCAAGCGCACATTGCCTTCGGTGATGCTCTGCGCCACCGCGGCCAGATCGGCCTGCGCTTCTTCGAGCTGCTGGCTGTACTGCTCCACCCCCAGGCGCGCGGCCTGTTCCTTGAGCTGGAAGTCCGTGATGCGCTGGCGCAGCGGGTCGAGTTCGCGCTCCAGCTTCAGGCGGTGCTCGTCGCTGGCGCGCAGCTTCATCGTGAGGTCGTCGTACTGGCTGCGCAGGGCGCCCAGGGTCTGCTCACGTTCGAGCTTGACGGCCAGCACGTTCTGCAGCCCGGCCTCGGCGGCGGCGGCGCTCAGGCGGGCCAGCTCTTCGGCGGCCCGCCGCTCTTCGTCGGCGAGCGATTTTTCCTGCGAGGCCGCGGTTTCCAACGAACGCTGCAGCTCCCCCTGACGGGCCTGCAGGCTGCGCAAGGTGAAGGTGGCCTCCTGCGCGCTGCGCTCCAGCGAGCGCTGCTGCTCGCGCGCCGCGTTCAAAGCGCGCTCGGCATCGATCACCTTGTCGTCGAACTGGGCGTGGCGCTCCTGGCAGTCGGCGAGCTGCATGTCCAGCTCTTCGAAGCGGGCCTCGGCCGTCACACGGCGCTCCTGCAGATCTTCGAGTTGCGCGTCCACCTCGGCCAGGTCGGCGGCAATCTGCTCGCTGCGCGCGCGGGTCTGTTCGGCCAATTGCGTCAGGCGCAGGGCCTCGACCTGCAGCTCGTGGGCCTTGCCACGCGTTTCGGCGCCTTCGCGGCGCGCGCTCACGAGCCGCTGCGAAGCATCGCTGTAGGCGGCTTCGGCGCGCACGAGCGCGGTCCGGGCCTGCTCGGCGATCAGCGCCTGGGCCCGCAGCTCTTTCTCAAGGTGTTCAATTTCCTGCGCACGCGCCAGCAGGCCCGCCTGCTCGCTGTCGGGTGCGTAGAAGCTCACGCTGTGGGCACTGACCGCGTGGCCGCTGGGCACGTAGATCACTTCGCCGGCCTGCAGCTGGGCGCGCTGCGCCATCGCTTCGTCCAGGCTGGCCGCCGTCAGGCAACCCTGCAACCAGTCACCCAGCAGGGCCTTCTGCCCGGCGTCGTTCAGGCGCAGCCAGTCGGCCAGGGGTTTGAGCCCGCTGCCGCTGGCGCTGCCCGACGCCACGGCGGACGGGCTGTAAAACGCGAGTTTCGCGGGCGGGGCATCGTTGCCGAACGAACGCACCATCTCCAGCCGCGACACTTCGAGCGCGCCCAGGCGCTCGCGCAGCGCGGCTTCGAGCGCGTTTTCCCAGCCGGTCTCGATGTGGATGCGGCTCCACAGGCCCTGCAGGCCATCGAGCCCGTGCTTCGCCAGCCAGGGCTGCAGCTTGCCGTCGGTCTTGACCTTCTCCTGCAGCGCCTTGAGCGCCTCCATGCGGGCCGACAGGTCGGCCTGTTTCGCGGATTCCTGGTTCACCGCCTGCTGGGCGGCGCGGCGGTCATCGTCGAGCTGGGGCACGCTGTCCTGCAGCTCGTGCAACACCGCGTCGGCCAGTTCGGCGGCTTCCTGCGCCACCACCAGCTGGCTCTGCGCGTCGAGCAGGCGGGCCTCGTCGGGCGCGGCCAGGGCGTTGCGGTCGGCGGCCAGGCGTTCGCGGCGCTGGTTGAGCTGGCGGCTCTGTTCTTCGATGTTGCGCTGCTCGGCGGCCAGCACCTGGATCTGCTGCTGCACCTGGGTGACGCTGCCACGCTGTTCGTTGGCGCGGTTCTGCGCCTGGCGCAGGCCGTCTTCCAGCGCGGGCAGGGCCGCGCCCTGCTCTTCGCCCTGGGCGGCGAGCACCACCGACTTTTCTTCGGCCTCGACCATGGCTTCGGCCAGCTGCTCCAGCTCCACGCCGGCGTCCTGGCTGCGCGTGGTCCACGAGGCCATCTGTTCCTTCAACTGCACCAGCCGCTGTTCGACCCGGGTGCGGCCTTCGATCACGAAACGGATCTCGGCTTCCAGCTTGCCCACCTCGGCGCTGGCTTCGTAGAGCTTGCCCTGCGCCTGGTTGACCTGGTCGCCCGCGGCGTAGTGCGCCTGGCGGATGGTTTCCAGCTCGGACTCGACCCGGCGCAGGTCGGCGGTGCGCGATTCCAGGTCGTTCAGCGCCTGGGCCGCATCGGTCTTGACCTTGATCTGGTCGGCCTCGGCCTCGCTGCGTTTCAGGAACCAGAGCTGGTGCTGCTTGAGCGTGGCGCCGGCCTGCAGGGTGTTGTAGCGCGCGGCGACCTCGGCCTGCTTTTCCAGCTTGTCGAGGTTGGCGTTGAGTTCGCGCAGGATGTCTTCTACGCGGGTCAGGTTCTCGCGCGTGTCGGCCAGGCGGTTGGCCGTTTCGCGGCGGCGTTCCTTGTATTTGGAGACCCCGGCGGCTTCTTCGAGGAACAGGCGCAGCTCTTCGGGCTTGCTCTCGATGATGCGGCTGATCGTGCCCTGGCCGATGATGGCGTAGGCGCGCGGGCCGAGGCCGGTGCCGAGGAACACGTCCTGCACGTCGCGGCGGCGCACCGGCTGGTTGTTGATGTAGTAGCTGCTGGTGCCGTCGCGCGTGAGCACGCGCTTGACGGCGATTTCCAGGAACTGGCCCCACTGACCACCCGCGCGGTGGTCGGCGTTGTCAAACACCAGCTCGACGCTGGAGCGGCTGGCCGGCTTGCGGTTGTTGGTGCCGTTGAAGATCACGTCCTGCATGGACTCGCCACGCAGCTCGGACGCCTTGCTCTCGCCCAGCACCCAGCGCACCGCGTCCATGATGTTGGACTTGCCGCAGCCGTTGGGCCCCACCACGCCCACCAGTTGCCCGGGCAGCATGAAGTTGGTCGGCTCGGCGAAGGACTTGAAGCCCGATAACTTGATCGAATTGAGGCGCACGGGAATTCGGTCGCGGGAAGCTAACTGTTTGATTTGTAACGATAATCCTCCCCCGAGCGGGGCCGGACCGCAAGCCGCATGATACCGTGTCCGCCTGGCCTTGAGCCCGTCCCGGGAGGGCCTGAAGCGGCCTTGGGATAATCGGCGCCATGAATCCCAAGTTGTCCCTCCTGCAGCCCTACCCGTTCGAGCGGCTGCGCCAGCTGTTTGCGGGCGTCACACCCAACCCGGCCTACCGCGCCATCAGCCTGGGCATCGGCGAACCGAAACACGCCACACCCCAGATGCTCAAGGACGCGCTGGCCGCCGCGTTGGACACCGGTCTGGCCGGCTACCCCGCCACCGCCGGCGAGCCAGCGCTGCGCGAAGCCTGTGCGGCCTGGCTGCAGCGGCGCTACGGCGTCACCGTGAGCCCCGCCAACCAGGTGTTGCCGGTGAACGGTTCGCGCGAGGCGCTGTTTGCCTTCGCCCAGACGGTGCTGGACCCGACCCAAGCCGGTGCCACGCTGGTGTTTCCCAATCCGTTCTACCAGATCTACGAAGGCGCGGCCCTGCTGGGTGGCGCCCAGCCGTACTACGTGCCCAGCGTGCCGTCGCGCAACTTCGCGGTGGACTGGGACAGCGTGCCGGAAGACGTCTGGGCCCGCACGCAGCTCATCTTCGTCTGCTCGCCCGGCAACCCGACCGGCGCCGTGATGCCGCTGGACGAGTGGGCAAAGCTGTTCGAACTGAGCGACCGCCACGGCTTCGTGATCGCCTCCGACGAGTGCTACTCCGAAATCTACTTCCGCGACGAACCGCCGCTGGGTGGGCTGGAAGCGGCGGTGAAGCTCGGACGCACCGACTTCAAGAACCTCATGATGTTCACCAGCCTGTCCAAGCGCAGCAACGTGCCCGGGTTGCGCAGCGGTTTTGTGGCCGGAGATGCGGCGCTGATCAAGGCCTTCCTGCTCTACCGCACCTACCACGGTGGCGCCATGAGCCCGGCGGTGCAGGCCGCCAGCGTGGCCGCCTGGGGCGACGAAGACCACGTGATCGACAACCGCCGGCAATACCGGGAGAAATTTGCCCAGGTCACGCCGCTGCTGGCCTCGGTGATGGAGGTGGCCTTGCCCGACGCGGCGTTCTACCTCTGGGCCGGCGTTCCTGAGGCCTTCAATCACCGGATTCCGGGCCTGAGTGCCGACGAAGCGTTCGCCCGCGAGTTGCTGGCTCAATACAATGTGACGGTTCTGCCCGGCAGCTACCTGGCTCGCGAGGCCCAGGGTGTCAATCCGGGCCGCGGCCGGGTGCGCATGGCCCTGGTGGCCGAACCCGCCGAATGCCTGGAAGCCGCCGGCCGCATCGTCGAGTTCCTCTCGCCGCGCGCCTGAGACCCCTTTCCGTTCCATCCAACTCTTTCTGACCGTTCGAGACAACATGACCCAACAACTGCAAACCCTGATCGACAACGCCTGGGACCAGCGCGCCGACCTGTCCCCCGCCTCCGCACCCAAGGAAGTGCTGGACGCCGTGGAGCACGTGATCAGCGAACTCAACACCGGCAAGCTGCGCGTCGCCACCCGCGAAGGCGTGGGCCAGTGGACGGTGCACCAGTGGATCAAGAAAGCTGTGCTGCTGTCGTTCCGCCTGAAAGACAACGAGATGATGGGCAGTGGCGACCTGGCCTTCTACGACAAGGTGCCCACCAAGTTCGCCCACCTGAGCGAAGCCGAGATGAAGGCCACCGGCGTGCGCGTGGTGCCACCGGCCGTGGCCCGCCGCGGCAGCTTCATCGCCAAGGGCGCGATCCTGATGCCCAGCTACGTGAACATCGGCGCTTACGTCGACGAGAACACCATGGTCGACACCTGGGCCACCGTCGGCTCCTGTGCCCAGATCGGCAAGAACGTGCACCTGTCCGGTGGCGTCGGCATCGGCGGCGTGCTGGAGCCGCTGCAGGCCGGCCCCACCATCATCGAAGACAACTGTTTCATCGGCGCCCGCTCCGAAGTGGTCGAAGGCGTGGTGATCGAAGAAAACTCGGTGATCTCCATGGGCGTCTACATCGGCCAGAGCACCCCGATCTACGACCGGACGACCGATACCGTGAGCTACGGTCGCGTGCCGTCCGGTTCGGTGGTGATCAGCGGCAGCCTGCCCAAGGACGGCGGCAAATACAGCCTGTACGCGGCCATCATCGTCAAGCGCGTGGATGCGCAGACGCGATCGAAGACCAGCCTGAACGACTTGTTGAGGGATTGAGTCCCCCCTGCGCCGCTTCGCGTCTTCCCCCCGGGGGGACAACACCTGCGGCCCGGCGAAGCCGGTTCCGCGGTGTTCTGGGTTTGGGCACTCTCGCCGATGAGATTTTCTGTTTTGAGTTCTTGAAAGGTCTGGCATGAGCAGCGGAACGATGGAGCGCATCCTGCGCCTGATGGCCGAGAAGAAGGCCTCGGACGTGTACCTGTCGGCGCACGCGCCGGCCATGATCAAGATCAACGGGCAGACGCTGCCGATCAACAGCCAGGTGATGCCGCCGGAGGCGCCGCTGAACCTGCTGTCCGAGATCGTGCCGGCCACGCGCATCGAGGAGTTGCGGGATACCGGGGAACTCAACATGGCCGTGCCGCTGGAGGGCGTGGGCAACTTCCGGATCAGTGCGATGCGCCAGCGCAGCACCTACGCCGTGTGCCTGCGCTACGTCCCGGGCGATGTGCCTTCGCTGGACTCCCTGAACGTGCCGCCCGTGCTGTCGGATCTGGTGATGGAGAAGCGGGGTCTGGTCTTGATGGTCGGTGCCACGGGCGCTGGCAAGACCACCACGCTGGCGGCCATGATCGACCTGCGCAACGAGCTGAACACCGGCCACATCCTCACCATCGAGGACCCGATCGAATACGTCTACCGCAACAAGAAGTCGGTCGTCAACCAGCGTGAAATCGGTCCCGACACCGCTTCGCTGCAAGTCGGCCTGAAAAACGCGCTGCGCCAGGCGCCCGACGTGATCCTGATCGGCGAGATCCGCGACCGCGAAACCATGTCGGCCGCCATCGCCTACGCGCAGTCGGGCCACCTGTGTCTGGCCACGCTGCACGCCAACAACAGCTACCAGGCCCTCAACCGGATCCTGAGCTTCTACCCGGTGGAAGTGCGTCCCACCATGCTCGGCGACCTGGCCGCTGCGTTGCGCGCCATCGTCTCGCAGCGCCTGCTGCGCACCCACACGGGCGGCCGTGTGCCCGCCGTAGAGGTGATGCTCAACACCGCCCTGATCGCCGACCTGATCCAGAAAGCCGATTTCTCCGGCGTGCGCGAGGCCATGGAAAAGTCGCTGGCCGTGGGTTCGCAGAGTTTCGAGCAGGACCTGGCCCGGCTGGTGCGCGACGGCATCGTCTCGCGCAACGAGGGCCTGGCCCACGCCGACTCGCCCAACAACCTGTTGTGGCGCCTGCAGAACGACTTCAATGCGTCCAAGTCCAACCTGGACGCCAAGCCGTCTGATGACGACCAGAGCGACAACGCCACCTTCACCGAGTTCTCGCTCGACGTCAAATTCTGATGAACGCCACCCTGCGCCTGACCGAAGAACTGATTGCCCGCCCCTCGGTCACGCCGCTGGACGAAGGCTGTCAGGCCCTGATCGCCGACCGCCTGCGAGCGCTGGGTTTTGTCTGTGAAACCATCGAAAGCGGCCCGGCCGATTTCCGCGTGACCAACCTCTGGGCGCGCCTGGGCACGGGCCAGCAGCCCACCCTGGTCTGGGCGGGCCACACCGACGTGGTGCCCACCGGCCCGCTGGACGCCTGGGGCAGCGACCCCTTCGTGCCTTCGCACCGCGACGGCAAGCTTTTTGGCCGCGGCGCCAGCGACATGAAAACCTCGCTCGCCGCCATGGTGGTGGCCTGCGAGGAATTCGTGGCGTCGAACCCCCAGCCGCCGATCGACATCGCCTTCCTGCTGACCAGCGACGAAGAAGGCCCGGCCAACGACGGCACGGTGATCGTCTGCGACGCACTGCGCCAGCGCGGCGAACGCCTGGACTGGTGCATCGTCGGAGAGCCCACCTCAGTCGAGCGCACCGGTGACATGATCAAAAATGGCCGCCGCGGCACCATGAGCGGCAAGCTCACGGTCAAGGGCATTCAGGGCCACATCGCCTACCCGCAACTGGCGAAGAACCCGATCCACATGGTCGCCCCGGCCCTGGCCGAACTCGCCGCGACGGTCTGGGACATGGGCAACGCCTACTTCCCGCCCACCAGCTGGCAGGTGAGCAACATCCATGGTGGCACGGGTGCGAGCAACGTGATCCCCGGCACCGTGGTGATCGACTTCAACTTCCGCTTCTCCACAGAGTCCACACCCGAAGGCCTGCAGCAGCGCGTGGTCGACATCCTGCAGCGCCACGGCCTGCAGGCGGGCGCCGACCACGACCTCACCTGGACCATCGGCGGGCGACCGTTTCTGACCCAGCCCGGCACGCTGGTGGACGCCGTGCGCTCCGCCATCCAGACCGAGACCGGCATAGAAACCCAGCTCTCCACCACCGGTGGCACCAGCGACGGCCGCTTCATCGCCCAGATCTGCCCCCAGGTGATCGAACTCGGCCCGCCGAACGCCACCATCCACAAGATCGACGAACACGTGGCCGTGGCCGACATCGAGCCCCTGAAGAACATCTACCGCCGCGTGCTTCACAACCTTGCCCAACAGCAGGCCTGCGCGGGCTGAACCCATGACTCTGCAAGACCTGCTCGCCGGGGCCACGGCACGCCTCGAAGCCGCCCATCTGGCCTATGGCCACGGCACCACCAACGCCCGCGACGAAGCCGCCTGGCTCGTGCTGTGGCAACTTCATCTACCGCTGGACGGCGACCTGGAAGAGATGGCCGAAACGCCCGTCTCTGACGAAGACGCGCTGGCCGTGGCCGAGCTGATCACACGCCGCATCGAGACCCGCCAACCGGCCGCCTACCTCACGCACGAAGCCTGGCTGCAGGGGGTGCCGTTTTATGTGGATCAGCGCGCCATCGTGCCGCGCAGCTTCATCGCAGAGCTGATCGCCGACGGCGGCTTCGACGCCTGGCTGGGCGAACACACGACCCGCGTGCTGGACCTGTGCACCGGCAACGGCAGTCTCGCTGTGCTGGCGGCCCTGGCCTGGCCGCAGGTGCAAGTGACCGGCGCCGACCTCTCCACCGATGCTCTGGCGGTAGCCCGCATCAACGTCGACCAGCACGGCCTGCAGGACCGGATCACGCTCATCGAGTCCGACGGGCTCAAAGCCTGCCCCGGCCCCTGGGATCTGGTGCTGTGCAACCCGCCCTATGTCAACGCGCAGAGCATGGACGCCCTGCCCGCCGAATACCGCGCCGAGCCCGCACTCGCGCTGGCGGGCGGTGTCGACGGCATGGACTTCATCCGCACCCTCTTGCAAGACCTGCCCTCGCGCCTGTCGCCCCACGGCGTGCTGGTGCTCGAAATCGGCAACGAACGCGAACACTTCGAAACCGCGTTCCCGCAACTCGAAGCCGTGTGGCTGTCCACCAGCGCCGGCGACGACCAGGTCCTTCTTCTCACCTCCGAATCCCTTTCGGCAATGGCCCAGCCGCCAGCGCCCCGCCCATGATCACACTGAAAAACCTGGTCCTTCGTCGTGGCACGAAGGTCCTGCTCGATGGCGCTTCCGCCACCATCAACCCCGGCGAAAAGGTCGGCCTCGTGGGTCGCAACGGGGCCGGCAAGTCCAGCCTGTTCGGTCTGCTCAACCACACACTGCACGAGGACAAGGGTGACTTCTACGTGCCCGCCCAGTGGCGCATGGCCCAGGTCGCGCAGGACATGCCCGAGACCGACATGCCCGCCACGCAGTTCGTCATCGAAGGCGACGTGACCCTGCTCGCCGCGCAGCAGGAAGTGACCGCATCGGAAGAAAGCAACGACGGCGAGCGCATGGCCCACGCCTACATGGCGCTGCACGACGCGGGCGCTCACGATGCACCCGCCCGCGCGCAGGCGCTCATCCTGGGCCTGGGTTTCCGCACCGACGAACTCGACAACCCGGTCAACAGCTTCTCGGGCGGCTGGCGCATGCGCCTGCAGTTGGCCCGCGCACTGATGTGCCCGAGCGACCTGCTGCTGCTCGACGAACCCACCAACCACCTGGATCTGGACGCCCTGGTCTGGCTGGAAGCCTGGCTCAAGCGCTACGAAGGCACCATGCTCGTGATCAGCCACGACCGCGAGTTCCTCGATGCCGTCACCGACGTCACCATTCACATCGAACGCGCCCAGCTCACGCGCTACGGCGGCAACTACAGCAAGTTCGAAGACATGCGCGCCGAGCAGATGGCGCTGCAGGCCACGGCGTACTCCAAACAGCAGGAGAAGGTCGCACACCTGCAGAAGTTCATCGCCCGCTTCAAGGCCAAGGCCAGCAAGGCCAAACAGGCGCAAAGCCGGGTCAAGGCGCTGGAGCGCATGGAGAAAATCGGCCCGGTACTGGCCGACGCCGACTTCACTTTCGAGTTCAGCGAGCCGCAGAACCTGCCCAACCCCATGCTGGCCATGAACGAGGTGAACTTTGGTTATCCGCCACCCGCCGCGGGCGGCGAACCGATCACCATTGTGCGCAACGTCAGCCGCTCGGTACTGGCCGGGCAGCGCATCGGCATCCTGGGTGCCAACGGCCAGGGCAAATCCACCGTGGTGAAGACCATCGCGCGCGACCTGAAGGCCATCAGCGGCGAGATCATTGAGGGCAAGGGACTGAACATCGGCTACTTCGCCCAGCAGGAACTGGACGTGCTGCGTCCGGCCGACACCCCGCTGGAGCACATGATCCGCCTGGTGCGCGAGTGCACGGCGCAAGGCCGCCTGAGCGGCCAGGCCACGCGCGAACAGGACCTGCGCAGCTTCCTCGGCAGCTTCAACTTCACCGGCGACCAGGTGAAGCAGGCGGTCGGTAGCATGAGCGGCGGCGAGAAGGCGCGCCTGGTGCTGTGCATGATCGTCTGGCAGCGCCCCAACCTGCTGCTGCTCGACGAGCCCACCAACCACCTGGACCTCGCCACACGCGAAGCCTTGTCGATGGCGCTCAACGAGTTCGAAGGCACGGTCATGCTGGTCAGCCACGACCGTGCCCTGCTGCGCGCCGTGTGCGACGAATTCTGGCTGGTCTCCCGCGGCGGCATTGCGCCGTTCGACGGCGATCTGGACGACTACCAGCGCTACCTGCTGGACATGGCCAAACAGTCACGGGAAGCCCAGCGCCAGGAGCAGAAAGACCTGCAGCGGGGCAACGCGGCGGCACCCGCTGTGGTGGCCGCGGCCGCGCCGGCCCCCGCGGCCAACCGCAGCCCCGAACAGCGCAAGCAGGATTCCCAACGCCGCCAACAGCTCACCGAGCAGTTGCGCCCGTTGAAGAAAGAGCTGGAGCACAACGAAAAGCGCACCGCCGCATTGAACTTGCAGAAAAACCAGCTGGAGGCCCGCCTGAGCCAGCCCGCGAATCCCAAGGACATGGCCGATGCCGGGCGCGAGCTCAAAGCGGTGAACGATCAAATCGAAGCGCTGGAGTTGCGCTGGCTGGACCTCACCGAACAGATCGAAGGCGCCAGCGCCAACGGGTGACAAGCGCTCGTTCTGTCTGCGGAATGCACGGCGCAGTGACGGCGTTCACAGGCAGGCGTGCTGCAAGAGAGCGGTGGGAGCGGACAGGCGGGCTTGACGCTACAGTGGGCACCTTACCTTGTTCAACCCGGCACATCGAAAGGCAGTCCGCACATGTCCATCCTGATCACCCTCTTCATTGGCCTGATCGCGGGCTTCGTCGCCCGCGCCATCAAACCCGGCGACGACAACATGGGCTGGATCATGACCGCCTTGCTGGGCGTGGCAGGCTCGTTCCTCGCGAGCTATGGGGGCGCAGCACTGGGCCTCTACGCCCCGGGACAAGCCGCGGGATTCATCGCCTCGGTGGTGGGCGCCGTGATCCTGCTCGTGGTCGTCGGCCTGATCCGGAAGAAGTGAACCTTTGATCCTGCGGTGTTTCAACGTGGGCCTTTCAGGTGGTCCAGCACGGTTTGATAAACGCGCAGGGATCGCTCCTTCAGCTGGCCTCGATCTGACCGAGCAGGTGCTCGGTATCGCCGTACACCACATGACCGCCCAGCAGCCGGTCGCCTGACGCGCTGTGCACCACCAAGGCCGGTACACCCTGCACGCCCAGCAACCGCATCAGGCGGCGCGCCTGGCCCAGACGCGCCGCGTTGCGCTCCATCAGCTCGGCGTCGGCCGCCGCCAGCCGGTCGGCCGCTGCAACCAGACCCAGACCGCGCAGCAGCACGCCGACCACCAGTGCGTTCCCGGTGTCCAGACCGTCCACGTAGCGGGCCTCCTGAAACGTCTTCAACGCGTCAAGTTCGCGCTGCGGTTCGGTCAATGACACCGCGGTGAGGGCCCGTGTCATGGCCGCCGAATCGAAGGGGCTGCCGTGGCGGCCCAGCACGTTCTGGCGGTAAGCCTCGGTGAAGCGCTGGCCCGTGAGTTGGGCGATGCGCAGGTCGTTCGACCAGGCGAATTCGGCAAAGGCCGCGTCCATGCGGCGGCCACCATCGGCAAACAGCCCCGTCGGTGCCAGTTCCAGCGTGACGCCGCTTTGCTGCCCCAGCTTTTGCACCGCGGGCGAAGCGCCATAGCACCAGCCGCACAGGGGATCGAACAGATAGGTGACGGTGGTGCTCATGGCTTTATCTCTTCACCACTTCATTTCGCCTTTGTTGACCTTGGCGCCGATGTCCAGCGACATCGCACCGTCGGTCACCTGCGGGTAGGCTTTCTTCATGGCGTCGATCAGTTCGGCGCTGCTCTTGCTGGCGGCCAGGTTCTTCTCGAAGGTCTGCAGGTAGTCCTTGGTGAAGGTGATGGCGCTGGCGTCCACGGCGGAGCCGGCCTTCATGTGGCCGGGCACCACCAGCTCGGGCTTGAGCGCGGCCATCTCGTCCAGCTGGGCCACCCAGGCAGCGCGCTCGGCGGCGCTTTGCGTGTCGGCGGTCCAGACGTGCATGTTGCCGAAGACACCGATGTCGCCCACCACGGCCTTGATCGACGGGATCCAGGCGTAGGGGCGGTGGGCCAGCAGGCCTTGCGTGCCGCGGATTTCAATGGTCTGGCCTTCCAGCTTCAGGCTGTTGCCTTCCAGTGCGCGCGGCGCCACAGGTTTGCGCGGAGCGTTGGCGCCCATCTTGGGGCCCCAGAACGCCACCTTGCCCGCCATCTTGGCGTTGAGTTTTTCCAGCACGGCGGGCGTGCTCACCACGTCGGCCTGGGGGAAGATTTCCTTGAGCGTTTCGACGCCGAAGTAGTAGTCCGGGTCGGCCTGGCTCACGTAGATGGTGGTGAGCTGCTTGCCGCTGTCG
The DNA here is from genome assembly GCF_013387465.1 of Hydrogenophaga aromaticivorans. GTDB lineage: Bacteria > Pseudomonadota > Gammaproteobacteria > Burkholderiales > Burkholderiaceae_C > Hydrogenophaga > Hydrogenophaga aromaticivorans. The sequence continues at coordinate 367,264 of NZ_VYGV01000006.1, forward strand.
AGCACATTGGCGGCGATGCGCAGGGCGTCGGCGCGGGTGAAGCCGGCGTCGATCACCATGGCTTCTTTTTCGCCATAGACCAGGGTCGAGTTGACGTTGAAGCTGTTGCCGGCGGCGTTGTAGACCTTGACGGTCAGCGGCTGGGCGGCCTGGGCGCTGGTGAAGGCGATGGCCAGCGAGGCGGCGATGACGGTGGTGCGGATCATGGAAGGCTCCTGTGGGATGTGTTTAAGGTGGCACTGTTCAGCGCTGGAACGAACTGTAATTTCAATATCCGAACAGATAAACCGCATAATCCGGCCATATATGTTTCAATATCAGAGCAAATCATGGACCGGTTGACCGCCATGCGCGTGTTTGTGGCGGTGACCGAGAGCGGCAGCTTCAGCGCCACGGCCGACAAGCTGGAGATGTCGCGCGCCATGGTCACGCGCCATGTGGGCGCGCTGGAGCAGTGGCTGGGTGCGCGCCTGCTGCAGCGCACCACCCGCAGCGTCACGCTTACCGACGCGGGCGAGACCTGCCTGCGCCGCAGCCAGCAGATGCTGGCGCTGATGGACGACGTGGAGCAGGAAACCAGCCGCCACGACACGGCGCTGCGTGGGCAACTGCGCGTCACCTGCAGCATCTCCTTCGCTTACGCGCAACTGGCCGCCGCGATGGCCGACTTCCTGAAGTTGCACCCGCAGCTGAAGATCGACCTGAACGCCAGCGAGGGCGCGCTCAACCTGGTCGAGACCCGCATCGACCTGGCCATCCGCATCAGCGCCGAGCCCGACCCCGCGCTGATCGGCCGCGTGCTGGCGCCCTGCGCTTCGGTGCTGGTGGCCTCGCCCGCGTACCTGGCCGAGCACGGTGTGCCACAGGTTCCGGCCGATCTGGAAACCCACCGCTGCCTGAGTTTTGCCAACTTCGGCAAAAGCACCTGGGCGCTCAGCCGGGGCGAGGAGCACCGTCAGGTGCATGTGCGCAGCCAGCTCAGCGCCAACGAGGCCACCGCCCTGCTGCAGGCCGCCTTGGCGGGCGGTGGCGTGGCCCTGCAGCCCACCTACCTGGCCAACCCCCACCTGGCCGACGGCAGTCTTTTGGCGGTGCTACCGGACTGGAAACCACCGGACATGGCGATCTATGCGCTCTACCCGTCACGCAAGCACTTGTCGCCCGCCGTGCGCGCCCTGCTGGATTTTCTGGTGCAACGGTTTGCCACCCCGCGCTGGTAGCACTGCGCGAATCCGGCTTTTTGGCGGGTGCACTCAAGATAAAACGGGCACGGGCTGGTGACGCGACCAGAAATGAAAAAGCCTGCTACCGAATCAGTAGCAGGCTTTTCAACTCCCGCGAGGGGAATCTGGTGGGACGTGCGGGGGTCGAACCCACGACAAACGGATTAAAAGTCCGCTGCTCTACCAACTGAGCTAACGTCCCAACATACAAAAAACATCAACGACAAACCGAATGCGAGACCCCAGATACCAGCGTCTGGTGGGGCGTGAGTGACTCGAACACTCGACCTACGGATTAAGAGTCCGCTGCTCTACCAACTGAGCTAACGCCCCATTTGGCCCCGCAAAGTTGGCTTTCGCCTCGTCGCCAAGCCTCAAATTATAGCGTTATTTTTAAGCTGTTTTCAAGGCTGGCAGTACTTTTTGAAACGCTCGCGATCGTGTTCATCAAGGCCCCTGCCGCAGCCATGCCGAAACTGGCGGTCACACTCACTGCCGATCCATAGCCATGGCAATTCAACGATCCGTCAACCGCCCCAGCCAGTGCACACGAGGCATCGGGCGGCGACACAGCCTCACGGCTGAAGACACAGCTCACGCCCATGGAACCGCTGCGTGCGCCGCCATGGTGCTTTCGCAGCTGGTAACGCAACTGCGCCAACAAGGGGTCGTGTGTGACAACGGCCAGATCGGCCACTTCCATCGCATGGGCCAGTCGCTTTCCACCCGCTGCTCCGACGGTCACGAACGGCAGCTTGTTGCCCACGGCCCAGGCGGCCAGCCTCGTCTTGGCCCGCATCTGGTCACAGGCATCGATGAGCCCCGTGGGCCGCATGCCCGCCTCGCCCGGTGCACCATTCAGCAGCATGGGCCAGTTTTCTGGCGTCACAAACTCCTCGATCACGTCCACCACACAGGCCGGGTGGTACATCGCGATGCGCTCGCGCATGGCCAGTGCCTTGCTCTGACCCAAGGTAGCGTCCAAGGCGTGAATCTGGCGGTTGATGTTGGACTCGGACACATGATCCAGATCGATCAGGGTGAGGCGTCGAACGCCGCTGCGTGCCAGGGCTTCGACGGACCACGAACCGACACCGCCGATGCCAACCACCACCACGTGTGCGTCAAAGATGCGTTGGGAGCCTTCCTGGCCATAGAGCCGGCGCAAACCTCCGAAGCGGCGTTCAAAATCGGGGGTCATGACAGGCGCGGTCGTCCCGTTCTGATCACTCACTCGCGCTCCAGCAACCAGAGCTGAAAGCGCACACCGGCCATGGCGCCGAGCACGATGCCCACCACCGCGATGGCGCTGGTGAGGCTCAGCGTGGACAAGCCTGAAAGACCCTGGCCCACGGTGCACCCCAAAGCTGTCACACCTCCAACGCCCATGCAGAACGCACCCCCCATGTGCAAAGCGGTGTCTTGCGTACTGCGAAAACCCTCCCAGCGAAAACTGCCACCCAGCCAGGCCTGTACAAAGGCCCCGACCACCACGCCCGCCACGGTGACCACGCCGAGGGTCAGCACGTTGGACTTGTCGCTGAAGAGAATCAGCCAGTCCAGGGCGTAGGCCATGGGTGCGGTGAAGGTCAGGGACTCCATGCGCCCGGTGTTGGTGGCGAGGTACATCGATTCCAGCGTTTCCGGATGCTCGGCCACAAACGCCATGTGACCGCTGACCCACCACATCGCAGCAATCGCCAGACCCAGGCCCACACCGCCCAGCAGGTTGTTGGCACTGCGGAAATCTTCGTCCATCAAGGCCCAGATGACCAGTGCGCCTCCCAGGATCAATGCGGCCAGCAGACCTGCGGTGCCAGATTCCAGCCCCAGGGCGGAAGCCATCCACATCGGCAGCGTGCCACCCGCCGCGATATCAAAAGCCACCAGGTCAACGGTGTTGACGCGCAGCACCGCGAGCACGCCGCGCAACGTGGCATATGCGGCAAAGCCCATGACAAAAAAGACCACCAGCGACTTCAGGCTGCCAGCCCCGATGCGCACCAGCGTCTTGCTGCCACACCCCGAAGCCAGCACCATGCCAAAGCCGAACAGGGTGCCACCCACGATGGCGGACAGCCAGATGATGCGGCCAGACCCGTAGATGGTCTGACTGGTGTCGATCCAGCCCAGCCAGCCCATGAAGTAAAAGCCGATCGACGCCACCCCCACCGCCATGCCCCACATGCGCATGCGCGTCCAGGCCCCCATGTTGATGATGTCGCTGATGGCGCCCATGGTGCAAAACTGGGTGCGCTGGGCAATAAAACCAAACACCACCGAAACCGCGAAGGCGGCCCAGAGAACTTGGGTATGCAGTGTTTGAATATCGGCGATGTCCATCATGGCCGACATTGTAGGAGGAGCCCTCCGGTCGCCCGGACCGGAAGGCGAATGCAAGAACCCGCCGCGATCAGCGCAGGCGGGCGAGACGCTCGCGTCCGGCCGCTGCGGCCTCGGATCGGGGATAGACCTTGATCAGGTTTTCCAGCGTGCGCCGTGCGGCTTTGCTGTCTTTGAGCTCGATCTGGCTGTTGGCCATGGCCAGCAAAGCCTCGGGCGTGCGGGGATGATCGGGGAACTGGGTCGCCAGACGGCGGTGGCTCTCGATCGACTCCTTGTAGGCGCGGTTGGCGTACTGGGCGTTGCCCAGCCAGTACAGCACGGATGGCGTGTAGCCGCTGTCGGGATAACGGCGCAACAAGCCCGCATACCCCGCAGCGGCTGGACCGAACTCCGAACGGCGCAGCAGCTCCATGGTCGCGTCGAAGTCGCGTTTTTCCTCGGGTGAAGCCGTGAACTCGCGGCCATCCAGAGAAACGGGCACCGGTTCAACCTGACGCAAGCGGGCATCCACGCCGGCCTGTGCATCTTTCTGTTGACGCTGAAGCTCGGAAACTTCACGCGCCAGTTGCTCGTTCTGCCCACGCAACCGCGCGATCTCGCCACTCAACTGTTCGTTCTGGTTGGACAGTTCCAGCAGGCTGCGCTGGGTCGTGGCCTGGCTGTCCCTCACCTCCTGGGCCATGCGAGACAAGCTGGCGGCAGTCGACTGGCTATGGGTATCGAACTTGTTGCGCAACTCGATGATGGCCTTGCGCGCCTCATCGTCGTCAAACAGGGCGTGCGCCTGCAGGGGCCACAGGCTGCCGACCAGCAGGGCCGCGGCACTCAGGAGCGAGGGAACAGAACGGTTCATCAGGGACATCGGTTCAACGGTAGGTCAGTTCGACCCGGCGGTTCTTGGCGTAGGAGGCCTCGTCCATGCCCAGTGCCGCGGGCTTTTCTTCACCGAAGCTCACCGGCTCCATTTGCGACTCGCTCACACCCATCAGGGAAAGCGAGCGGCGCACGGCTTCGGCGCGTTTCTGACCGAGTGCGAGGTTGTATTCACGACCACCGCGCTCGTCGGTGTGGCCTTCCAGAGCGATCTTGCGGCTGCTGTTGGCCTTCAGGTAACGGGCGTTGGCTTCCAGGGTTGCGGCGTATTCGCCACGCACTTCGAAGCTGTCGTAATCGAAGTACACCACGCGGGCCATGGCCTCGGGTTGTTGCGAATCCATGGAAGGCACTTCCACGCCCGACACGCCGCGGGGGTCCACGCCGCTTCCGGCTCCGCCTTGACCCGCCTGCCCGGCCGCACCACCGGTGCGGTCTTCAACGGGCACGTCGTCGAGCTTGACGCTGGAGCCGCAGGCGGCCAGCGAGGCGACGACCAGCAGGCCGGCGAAACGGTTCAGCCACACGCGGTTGCCACGCTGGACGGAGGATGGAGCAGGTTGGAATTTGTTGTTCATGGGTGTATCCCTTTCTGGGCAGGTTTGAATGGAGGATGGATGGCAGAACGGAGGACTCTGAGGTCAACGGGCAAACGGGCCCCATTCGGGCTCGCGAATGTCTCCCCCGGCACTGGCAAGGCGGGTCTTGATGCGCCCATCCACCGTGCTGGTCATGAGGGCCTCCTGCCCGCGGTCACGGGTGGCGTAGATGATCAGTCGGCTGTTGGGCGAAAAGCTGGGGCTTTCGTCGGCACTGGTTTCGCTCAGTGCCGTGACATTGCCCGAGGCCAGCTCCATGACGTGAAGGCGGAACGCACCACCAACACGCGAGATGAAGGCCAGCCAACGGCCATCCGGGCTGGGCGCCGGTGAAATGTTGTAGTTGCCGGTGAAGGTCACACGCTGCGGATTCGTGCCCTGCACACCCATGCGGTAGATCTGCGGTGAACCACCCCGGTCACTGACGAAGAAGATGCTGTTGCCGTCGGCGCTGAAAACGGGTTCGGTGTCGATGCTGCCCGACTGGGTCAGGCGGCGCGGTGCGCTGCCGTTGGCGTCCATGGCGTAGATCTGCGCATTGCCGGAGATCGACAGCGTCGCGACCAGCTGACGGCCATCGGGCGACCACGTTGGGGCACTGTTCGATCCCCGGAAGTTGGCGAGCAGGCGGCGTTTGCCCGTGGCCACGTCGTGCGAGTAGATCACGGGCTTGCGCGATTCGAACGACACGTAGGCCAGCTGCGCACCGCCCGGTGCCCAGCTCGGCGAGATGATGGGCTCGGGGCTGGTCAGGGTCGCGCGGGCGTTCTCGCCATCGGCATCGGCCACCAGCAAGGTGTGCCGTTGCCCGGCCTTGGCCACATAGGCGATGCGGGTCGAGAAGACGCCCTTTTCACCGGTGAGTTTTTCGTACACGTAGTCAGCGATCCGGTGCGCCGCAAAACGCAGATCCGCGGTGGACACCGGGTAGCTCAACCCGCCCAGATCCTGGCCACGCACCACATCCCACAGCCGGAATCGCACGTCAAAGCGGCCATCGGCCAGACGCGAAACGCTGCCGGTCAGCAGGGCGTCACTGCCCTTGCTGCGCCAGGAAGCGAACTCGGGACGCGAGGTTTCGTCGAGCCTCGCTGGCAAGGGCTCCACAAAGCGGAACTGCCCGCTGCGCTCCAGGTCGGCCCGCACGATCGCGGCCATGTCCTGGTTGACCAGGCCGTTGTCGCGGAAGCTGACCGCCGACACCGGAATCTGGGTCACCCCGGCACCGGAAACCTCGACGCGGAATTGGGCCAGTGCGTCCTGCAGTGGCCAGGTCATCAGGGGAAGTGCGGTGGCGTGGGCCAGAAGGGACCGCCGCGAAGGTTGCCAGTCAGATCGATTCAATGCCTGCATTCTTGATAGGTTGGGTGATGTGGCTGGAAACCGGATTGTGAATCCTGTTTTCCGGTTGCCAGCAGATAATACCGGAAGCACTTTCTGCACCCGTGACAAGTTGTGCTTTTTCTGTACAGGCCGTGCCCACAGGCACACTGTGCCCAGCCCAGCCACCCTACCCCGCCGTCCCAGGCCGCGCAGACTTGACCGATTCCAAAGCCCCCGGCACGCCGCCCGCCCGAACCATCACCCAGCGACTGCGCCAGTTCTGGCCGTACTTCCGCTCCGCCAAGAGCGGTATCGTGTTGGCCGCCATCTGCACCATCGTGGGTGCCTTGACCGAACCCCTGATCCCCGCTTTGCTCAAGACCTTGCTGGACCGGGGCTTTGCCGAGGGGAACATCGATCTGTGGATGGTGCCCGTTGCCCTGTTGGGGCTGTTTGGTGTGCGGGGTCTGGCGGGATTTCTGGCCCAGTATGCGTTGTCCTACACGGCCAGCCTGGGTCTGCTGAACCTGCGGCGGGCCATGTTTGTCCGGCTCAACGATGCCCAAATGACGCTGTTCGCCCGGCAAAGTGCCAGCAAACTCTCGAACACCCTGGTCTACGAGGTGCAGACGGGGTCGACCATGCTGGTCAACGCCATGTTGAGCCTGACCAAGGACAGCCTGACGCTGCTGGCCCTGCTGGGCTATCTGATGTACCTGAACGGGAAGCTCACACTGATCGTGCTGCTGCTGTTTCCAGGCCTGATTCTGGTGATGCGTGTGCTCTCGCGCCGTCTGTACCGCCTCACGCGTTCCAGCCAGCAGGCCACCGACGAACTGGCCTATGTGGTGGAAGAAAACGCGCTGGCCCACCGCATGGTGCGCCTGCACGGTGCCCAGCAGCGCCAGACCCAGCGTTTTGACGGACTCAGCGTTTCCCTGCGGCGCCTGGCCCTCAAGTCCACGGTGGCCCACGCCGCCATGACGCCACTGACACAGATGCTCGCCGCCGCCGCGTTGTCGGCCGTGATTGCGGTGGCGCTGTGGCAAAGCGCCAGCAGCGGTGTGACCGTGGGCAACTTCGTGGCCTTTGTCACCGCCATGCTGATGTTGATTGCACCGATCCGGCACCTGGCCGAAATCGCTGGCCCGATCACCCGGGGTCTCGCCGCGCTGGAACGGGGTCTGGAACTCATCGATGAAACGCCGCCACAAGCTTCCGGCACCCACCGGGCCGATCAGGTGAGGGGCGCCATCACCCTGCGCGACGTCTGGGTGCGCTACCCGACGCGCGATGAGCAACCGGACGACGGCCACATCAACCGCAGCGCGCTGCGCGGCATCAACCTGAGCATCCAGCCGGGTGAGGTGCTGGCCCTGGTGGGCCCCTCGGGTTCGGGCAAGACCACGCTGGCCAATCTGCTGCCACGCTTTGTCGAAGTGGACCGCGGCGAAGTGCTGCTGGATGACGTGCCCCTGCCCAGCTGGGATCTGGCCAGCCTGCGGCGCCAGTTCGCCATGGTCAGCCAGGAAGTGATCATGCTCAACGACAGCCTGGCGGCCAACGTGGCGCTGGGGGCGGCCGACGACCAGATCGACGAAGAGCGCGTGCGCGCAGCGCTGGCCTCGGCCAACCTGCTCGATCTGCTGGAGCGCCTGCCCAGGGGCATGCACAGCACGGTGGGACACAACGCGGCTGAACTCTCCGGCGGCCAGCGCCAGCGACTGGCGATCGCGAGGGCCATCTACAAGAACGCGCCCATCCTCATCCTCGATGAAGCCACCTCAGCGCTGGACAACGAGTCCGAGCGGCTGGTGCAGGATGCCCTGTCGCGGCTCATGAAGGGGCGCACCACGATCGTGATCGCCCACCGGCTCTCTACCATCGAACATGCCGACCGCGTGGTCGTGCTGGCCGACGGGCAGATCAGCGAAATGGGCAGCCACGAAGAACTGCTCCGCAGCGACGGCTTGTATGCCCGGCTGCATGCACAAAAACTCAGCCCCGAAGCCGGTGCGTAAAAAAGCCGGAAGCACCTCCAGGGTGCTTCCGGCTTCCAGGGCATCCAGAGATGCCATCAACTTCAGAAGTTGTACTGCAGGCCCAGACCGAAGTAGTCGACGTTACCCCAGCGTGGGTTGTTGGATCCGCGAAGCTTGTAGTGGTCCGCATCGCCGCGCAACATCAGGGTTTCGCTCAGCGCGTAGGTGAAGCCCACACCCACAGTCGGTCGGGTCTGCGAGCTGGAATGGCTCGGCAGATCCGCAAACTGGCCACTGGTGTGCTTCACACTGGCCACACCCAGCTTGCCAAACAACCTCAGTTTTTCAGTCACGTTACTGCCAGCCGTCACACGGGCGCCAAACACTTTGGCCTTCGCGGACAAGTCCACGCCATTCAGCGCGGTGTACTCATGGCTCTTGCCGGTTTGATAAAAAACCTCGGCGCCCAGGATGCTGTTGAATTGAAGACCTGCGCCCACTTGCAGACCGATTTGACGATCACTGTCGCCAACGAGGATGCTGCCATCCTGACCGCGGTGCACCACGCTGTCATTGACGAAACCCAAGGTGCCGAACACGTAGGGCGTCATACCGGGAGCCGGTGGTGGTGGTGGCGCCACCACGGGTTCGGCAACAGGGGCCGCGGCCACCGGCGCTGGTGCTGGCTCTGGGGCAGGTGCGGGAGCCACCGCAACCGGTGCGGGCGCAGGCGCAACCACCGGCAATGGCACGGCGCGCGGCATCACGTCCGAAAAGCGGTTGTCGCACTTGGCCATGCTGGCTCGCACGGGCATGCCCGACTGGTCGGCGTAGAGGTTGATGGGCATGTCGGGGCTGTAGGGCACGTACTTGCCAACCAGCGCCTTGGCCACACCATTGCGGCCGTTCTGGCGACCCACGCCCACGTCGCAAGCACCCAGCTTGTATTGCGGTCCGAGGTCGGACAGGCGCGCGGTGCGAACGGTCGCTTCACCCTTGCGGCGCTGGGTGGGCATGGTGGTCGATGGTTCGTAGAAACGGGCCTGGCCCGCCTGCACCGCAGCGTCGCATTCTGCGGCGGTGTCATATCCCACATTCCCTCGGTCGTCATTGACCATACCGGCATGGCCGATCGAGGCTACCAACAAACCGCCGGTCAGCAGCACCGAATTCAATGGTGTGAGTTTCATGATTTCTCCAGACAAAAAACAAAGGGATTTTGCGAAATGAAACACGCTGGATGACAGCGCGCCCTTCTCTCGTCAACTGGAATTATCAAGTCCTCGGTACGCGATCACATGTAACAAGGGGCTAAACGCAACTGTGTTTGCTACCGCACAGACAGCCCCGCTTTGGAAGGATATGCACGGTATTCCCGAGGGGGCAACGAGGGTGTTCTAGAGCAAGACGATGTCGTATTGTTCCTGCGTCATCGAGCTTTCACTCTGCAGGGAAATGGGCTTGCCGATGAAGTCGGACAGTCCCGCAAGGTGCTGGCTTTCTTCGTCAAGGAAGAGCTCGACCACCTTGGCCGACGCCACCACACGGAACTCGCGCGGGTTGAAGGCTCTGGCCTCACGCAGGATCTCGCGCAGGATGTCGTAGCAGACACTGCGCGCGGTCTTCACCACCCCTTTTCCGCTGCACGCCGGGCACACTTCACTCAGCATGTGCGCCAGCGATTCGCGCGTGCGCTTGCGCGTCATCTCCACCAGTCCGAGCTGGGAGAAACCGCCCGTCATGGTTTTCACCCGATCACGCGCGAGTTGCTTGCGAAACTCGGTCAACACCGCGTCCCGGTGGTCTTCGCGCACCATGTCGATGAAGTCGACGATGACAATGCCCCCCAGATTGCGCAGCCGCAGCTGGCGTGCGATCGTCTGCGCGGCTTCCAGGTTGGTGCGGAACACGGTGTCGTCAAAGTTGCGCGCGCCCACGAACCCACCCGTGTTCACGTCCACGGTGGTCAGCGCTTCGGTCTGGTCGATCACCAGATAACCACCCGACTTCAGGTCGACCCGGCGGCTCAGTGCCCTTGCGATGTCTTCGTCGATGTTGAACAGGTCAAAAATTGGGCGCTCACCCGTGTAGAGCTGCAGCTTCTTGGCGGTGTCCGGCATGAACTCGGCGGCAAAAGTCTGCAGCAAACCAAACTGCTCGCGCGAATCGATGCGGATGGACTGCGTCTGCGCACTCACCAGATCCCGCAAGACGCGCTGCATCAGGTTCAGGTCTTCGTGCAGCAGCGTGGCCGCCGGCTGGCGCGTGGCAGCCTCCTTGATGCGCTGCCAGGTCTTGCGCAGGTAGCTGATGTCCTCCCTCAGCTCCTCGTCGCTTGCGTCTTCGGCGTTGGTGCGCAGGATGAAGCCCCCGGTGGCACTGCCATCCTGCGGCACGGCCAGGCCCAGCACACGCTGGCGCAGGGCCTCGCGCTGGGTCGGCGGAATTTTTTGCGACACACCGATGTGGTTGTCCTGCGGCAGAAACACGAGCAACCGCCCGGCGATGCTGATCTGTGCCGTGAGGCGAGCGCCCTTGGTACCGATCGGGTCCTTGAGCACCTGCACCATGAGCGCCTGGCCCTCAAAGATCTGCCGCTCGATGGGCAACACGGGGTTGGGTGTGAGCACCCTGTTGCTGGAGCCGTTTTCGCCATGGGCGCCGCCTTCGGCACGGACGTTGTCACCCCCCCCTTCCGCAGACACTGGCGCCTGGTTGCGGTCGCGGGGCGCTGCGTGCTTGGCGGCAATGTTGGGCATCAGGTCGGCCACGTGCAAAAACGCCGCCCGGTCCAGGCCAATGTCGATGAAGGCCGACTGCATGCCCGGCAGCACGCGAGAGATCTTGCCCAGATAGATATTGCCCACCAGGCCACGCTCCAGCGTGCGTTCCAGATGCACCTCCTGCACCGCGCCCTGCTCCACCACCGCCACCCGGGTTTCCTGGGGCGCCCAATTGATCAAGATGTCCTGGCTCATGGGGATCGTTTGTCTCGAATTCTGTGTGTTGGCGGTGTCAGACCAGCCGCACACCGGCCGCACTGAGCACCTGCGCCGTCTCGTGCGCAGGCAGGCCCATGATGCCCGAATAACTGCCACTGATGTGGCGGGTCCAAAGCGCCGCGTGGCCCTGGATCGCGTAGGCGCCGGCCTTGCCCATGGGTTCACCGCTGTCGACGTAGCGGCGTATCTGAGCCGCCGTCAGGGGTGCAAAACTGACCCACGAGGTGGACAAAGCAGCCCACTGACGGAGACCGCGACCCGTCGGTTTGCCCACGGCCACGGCGGTCAGCACCCGATGACGGCGTCCCGCCAGATCCGCGAGCATGCGGCATGCCTCGTCTGCGTCACCCGGCTTGCCCAGGATGCGCCGTCCCAGCGCCACCGTGGTGTCGGCACACAGCACCGGCGCAGACAGCAAGCCCCGGCGCTTGAGCCGGGCGAGCGAGGCCTGGAGCTTGAGCCCGGTCACCCGCTGCACGTAGCTGGCCGGCGCTTCGCCGGGCAACACCGCTTCAAGCGCCTCGACGTCTTCGTCCGCATCGGGCAGCAGCAGTTCACAGCGCACGCCCCATTGCGCCAGCAACTGCAGACGGCGCGGACTTTGAGAGGCGAGGTAAATGAATTCAGACATGTCGGTTACAAAATGAGATCTCTCCACCGTCGGGCTGCTCCGGCCGGGTGCCGCGTTCACTCTCGGTGGTAAGGGTGATTGGCATTGACGGACCACGCCCGGTACAGTTGCTCGATCAGCAGCACCCGCACCATTGCGTGGGGCAAAGTCAGATCCGACAGACGGATGCGCTGGTGCGCCGCGGCTCGAAACGCTGGCTCCAGACCGTCGGGCCCGCCAATGACCAAGGCCACGTCGTCGCCTTCCAGCTGCCATTGCTGCAGCTGTTGGGCCAGGGCTTTGGTGGTGAACGTGGTGCCGCGTTCGTCGAGCACGACCACACGGCAACCGCGCGGCAAGGCCGCCTGGATGCGCTCGCGTTCGGCAGCCAGCAGCGTTTCCAGGCTCTTGGAGCCGCGAGGCTCGGTCTTGACGGTCTTGATCTCCACCCGCAACTCGGGCGGGAAGCGCTTGGCGTAATCGTCGTAGGCGGTCTGGGCCCAGTCGGGCATGCGCTGCCCGACCGCGACGATCAGCAGCTTCATGCCTTTTTCTTGGGTGCCGCTTTGGCCACTGGGGCACGCTTGGCCGCCGGCTTGCTCGCACCTTTGGCCGTGGTTCGAGCGGTCTTGGGCTTGACCACCACGGTCTTCAACGGCGCCTTGGTGGGCGCTGCCTTGGCTGCGGTCTTGCGGGCGGCGGTGGGCGCGGTCTTCTTGACGGCGGTCTTGGCAGCTGTTTTGGCCGCGGTCTTGGCCACGGCTTTGACACCGGCCTGTGTGCCGGGTTTGGCGGCGGTTTTGGCTGGCGCAGCAGCGGCCGCAGCGGAAACCGCCTTCGCCGCCTTGCGGGCCACCGACTTCGCGTCGATCGGTTTCACGTCCTTCTTCTCGACCTTCTTGGTGGTCTTGCTCGTGGCCTTCTTGGCCGCGGTTTTGGCCACAGGCTTGGCTTCCGCAACCTTTTCGGCGCCGTGCTTCAGACGCACCGGCTTGGCACCCCAGATTTCTTCCAGGCGGTAGTACTGCCGGATGACCGGCTGCATCACATGGGCCACGGCCGCACCACAGTCCACGATGATCCATTCGCCGTTTTCTTCGCCTTCGATGCGTGGCTTGTCAAAGCCTGCTTCACGCACGGCATCGCGCACACTGGACGCCAGCGCTTTGGTCTGCCGGTTGGAGGTGCCGCTGGCGATGATCACCCGCTCGAACAGTGGCGAGAGGTGTTCCGTGTTGAAGACCACGATGTCCTGGCCCTTGACATCCTCAAGCCCCTCCACAATGGCACGTTGGAGTTTCTGGATGTCTTTTTTGGCGGTGGTTTCGCTGGTCATGAAGGCTCTTGATAAAGGTGATGGAGTGAAATATAGCTTGCGACGGCTTCGGGCACCAGAAGCGACAGCGAGTTGCTGCGGTCAACGGGCTGCCCCACGTGGGCGCGCACCGCGGTGGCGCTGATGTTTTGGAGCGGCATTTCAAGGCGCCGGAAAGGCAGGTCCACAGAGGAAAGGTCCGCCTCAAGCGCATGCTCGCGCAAGGCATCGGCACCGATCTCTGCGGCCCGGTTGGCCACGGCCAGGGTGGCCAGCTCCAGCACTTCGGACCACCGAACCCAGCGCTTGAAAGCCAGCAGCTGGTCAGCGCCCAGCACCAGAAACAGTTCGGCCCCGGGATATTCAACCGACAGTTCGCGAAGGGTATCGGCGGTGTAGCTCGGGCCGTCGCGCTGGATTTCTCGGCGGTCAATGCGGGTGCGGGGCAGATCGCCGAAGGCCAGCTCACACATCGCCAGGCGGTGCTCGGCCGACGTCAACGAGCGCGATTTGTGCCAGGCCTGACCGGTCGGGAAAATGTGCAACACGTCGAGATCCAGCTGGCTCAATGCCGTTTCCGCCAGCGTGCGGTGCGCCCGGTGCGGCGGGTCAAACGCGCCGCCGAACATGCCCACGCGCAAGGATGCAGCAGGAGATGGATCCGATTTCGCCTCGGTGCTGGAATCGCCCGTCAAATCCAGTCCTTGCGCACCAGGAAGTCGGTGTTCAGGCGCGCCTCTGGCGAGCCTTTCGGTTCCTGGCGCTGGTAGGACCAGCTCACCAGCGGCGGCATGGACAGCAAGATCGACTCGCTGCGCCCGCCCGACTGCAGGCCGAAGTGTGTGCCGCGGTCCCAGACCAGGTTGAACTCCACATACCGGCCGCGGCGGTAGAGCTGGAAGTCGCGCTCCCGTTCGCCATAGGGCGCGTCCTGGCGGCGCGCCACGATGGGCAGGTAGGCGTCCAGAAACGCGTCGCCCACCGAGCGCAGCATGGCGAAGCTGCCATCAAAGCCGAACTCGGAAAAATCGTCAAAGAACACACCGCCCACTCCGCGCTGTTCGTCGCGGTGCTTGAGGTAGAAATACTCGTCGCACCACCGCTTGAACCGGGGGTACTTGTCGACACCAAAGGGGTCGAGAGCGGTTTTGCAGCTGGTGTGGAAATGCACCGCATCGTCTTCAAAACCGTAATAGGGCGTGAGGTCCATGCCGCCGCCAAACCAGCACACGGGCTGCCCGCCTTCGGGTGTGGCCGCGATCATGCGCACGTTCATGTGCACCGTGGGCACATAGGGGTTGCGCGGGTGGAACACCAGCGAAACACCCATGGCCTCGAACGGTGCCCCCGAGAGCTCGGGCCGGTGCTGCGTGGCCGAGGGCGGCAGACGCGGCCCGGTCACGTGCGAGAAACCGCAGCCGGCGCGTTCGAACACGGCGCCCCCTTCCAGGATCTGGGTGATGCCCTGTCCCTGAAGGGTTTCGCCAGCGGGCTTCTTCCAGTGATCGACCACAAAGCGGCCGCCATCGACCATGGCCGCGGTCGAGGTGATGCGGTCTTGCAGACCCGTCAGGTAGTCGCGCACGCGCTGCGTCTGTTGGCTCATGTTGTTCTTTTGTAGTCTGAAGCTCCGCAGGCCTCAGACGGCCCGGAAGCCGATGTCGCGGCGGCACTGCATGCCGTCGAACCGGATGCCGTCCACCACCCCATAGGCCTTTTTCTGTGCGGCGGCCACGGTGTCGGCCAGCGCTGTGACACACAGCACCCGACCACCCGAAACCTCGACCGCTCCACC
The DNA here is from genome assembly GCF_013387465.1 of Hydrogenophaga aromaticivorans. Taxonomy (GTDB): domain Bacteria; phylum Pseudomonadota; class Gammaproteobacteria; order Burkholderiales; family Burkholderiaceae_C; genus Hydrogenophaga; species Hydrogenophaga aromaticivorans. The sequence goes on from NZ_VYGV01000006.1 coordinate 382,332, forward strand.
AGAACCGCTGGTGGTGCCCGCGTGGAACACCATGGCATCGGCCACATCCGTCGGCAACCCGGTGATGGCATCACCCTTGCGCGGGTTGAGCGGATAGCCCGCCGCGGCCAACACCACACCCAGCGCCACGCGCGGGTCCCAGTCCAGCGTCACTGTGTCCAGCTCGGCGCGGGTGGCCGACAGCAGCACCTGCGCCAGGTTGCTCTTGAGCCGCATCATGATCGGCTGGGTTTCCGGGTCGCCCATGCGGCAGTTGAATTCCAGCGTCTTCACGCGCCCGTCGGGCGTGATCATCAGGCCGGCATACAGAAAGCCGGTGTAAGGAATGCTGTCAGCCGCCATGCCGCGCAGCGTGGGCAGGATCACCTCTTCCATCGCGCGCTGGTGAACCGCGGGCGTGACCACCGGCGCGGGCGAATACGCGCCCATGCCACCGGTGTTCGGGCCCTGGTCGGCGTCGAGCAGCCGCTTGTGGTCCTGGCTGGTGGCGAGCGGGAGCGCGTTCACGCCGTCGCACAGCACGATGAAACTGGCCTCTTCGCCTTCCAGAAACTCTTCGATCACGACGCGGGCACCGCCCTCGTTGTGCGCCACGCCCAGGGTGTTGTCCAGCAGCATGAAGTCAATGGCTTCGTGCGCCTCGGCCGGGCTCATGGCCACGACCACGCCCTTGCCAGCGGCCAGCCCGTCGGCCTTCACCACGATGGGCGCGCCCTTGGCGTCCACGTAGGCATGCGCCAGAACCGGATCGGTGAAGGTCTGGTACTCGGCCGTGGGGATGCCGTGGCGCTGCATGAACGCCTTGCTGAACGCCTTCGAGCTTTCCAGCTGCGCCGCCTTCTGCGTCGGGCCGAAGATGGCCAGGCCATGGGCGCGGAACTCGTCGACCACACCCGCCGCCAGCGGCGCCTCGGGGCCGACCACCGTCAGAGCGATGCCGTTGGCCTGCACCCATTCGCGCAGGGCCACCTTGTCGGTGATGGCCAGGTTGGTCAACTGCGCATCACGCGCTGTGCCGGCGTTGCCGGGCGCCACGAACACCTGCTCCACACCCTCGGACTGTTTGAGCTTCCACGCCAGCGCGTGCTCGCGGCCTCCGCCGCCAATCACCAGGACTTTCATTCGTTGATCTCAGCGTTGTGGAAGACTTCCTGCACATCGTCCAGGTCTTCCAGGACATCGAGCAGCTTCTGCATGCGCGCAGCGTCTTCTCCCGCGAGGGGAATGCTGTTCTCGGCACGCATCGTCACTTCGGCCACTTCGGGCTTCAGTCCGGCCGCTTCCAGCGCGTTCTTCACCGCCTCGAAGTCCGTGTAAGCGGTCAGCACCTCGATGGCGCCGTCGTCGTCGGTGATCACGTCTTCGGCACCGGCTTCCAGGGCCACTTCCATGACCTTGTCTTCCGAGGTGCCGGGCGCGAAGATGATCTGGCCACAGTGTTTGAACTGGAACGCCACCGAGCCGTCGGTCCCCAGGTTGCCGCCGTACTTGCTGAACGCGTGGCGCACCTCGGCCACGGTGCGCACCTTGTTGTCGGTCATGGTGTCCACGATGATGGCTGCGCCGCCGATGCCGTAGCCCTCGTAGCGGATCTCTTCCAGCGCCTGGCCTTCAAGGTTGCCCGAGGCTTTGTCCACGTTGTACTTGATGCGGTCCGCGGGCATGTTCGCGGCTTTGGCCTTGTCGATCGCCAGGCGCAAACGTGGGTTCATCGCCGGATCGCCACCGCCCGTGCGCGCGGCCACGGTGATCTCACGGATGACGCGTGTCCAGATCTTGCCCCGCTTTTCGTCTTGACGGCCTTTGCGGTGTTGAATATTGGCCCATTTGCTGTGTCCAGCCACGAGTGAGTCCTTCTGTCTGACCAGGATTTGGTCTAATAACCAGCGATTTTACTTTTACCCACTTCTCCCATTCCCCTGCCCACAGGAAGGACGCCGCCATGGCCGAACCGATGCTGATTGCCCAGAACGCGAACACCACCTGCCAGCTGTTGCCCGGGCTGGCCAACCGGCACGGCTTGATCACCGGCGCCACGGGAACCGGCAAGACCGTGAGCTTGCAAACACTGGCGGAACAGTTCTCCAACATCGGCGTGCCGGTCTTCATGGCCGACGTCAAAGGCGACCTCACCGGCATCAGCCAGATGGGCAGCTTCGGCGAGAAGATCAGCGCCGTCCTGAAGGACCGCGGCATCACCCTGCCCGCCTCGCAGGCTTGTCCCACCACGCTGTGGGACGTGTTCGGCGAACAGGGCCACCCGGTGCGCGCGACCGTGAGCGACATGGGGCCGCTGCTGCTGGCGCGCATGTTGAACCTCAACGACACGCAGGCCGGCGTGCTCAACCTGGTGTTCAAGATCGCCGACGACAACGGCCTGCTCCTGCTCGACATGAAAGACCTTCGGGCCATGCTGCAGCACATCGGAGACAACGCGAAACAGTTCACCACCGAATACGGCAACATCAGCGCGGCCAGCGTCGGCGCCATCCAGCGTGGCCTGATGCAGGTCGAACAACAAGGTGGCGACAAGTTCTTTGGCGAGCCCATGCTCGACATCAGTGACTTCATGCAGACGGTCGACGGCAAGGGCGTGGTGAACATCCTGGCGGCCGACAAGCTGATGAACTCGCCCCGGCTCTACGCCACCTTCCTGCTGTGGATGCTGTCCGAGCTGTTTGAGCAACTGCCCGAAATCGGCGACCCGGAAAAGCCCAAGCTGGTGTTCTTCTTCGACGAGGCCCACCTGCTGTTCAACGAAGCGCCAAAAGTGCTGATCGAGCGCATCGAGCTGGTGGTGCGCCTCGTGCGGTCCAAGGGCGTGGGCGTCTATTTTGTGACGCAGAACCCGCTGGACATTCCCGACAGCGTGCTCGGTCAGCTTGGCAACCGCATCCAGCACGCACTGCGCGCCTTCACCCCGCGCGACCAGAAGGCCGTGAGGGCAACGGCCGAGACCATGCGCCCCAAGGCCGGTCTGGACATCGAGGCCGCCATCACCGAACTCGCCGTGGGCGAGGCGCTCGTGAGCCTGCTCGACCCCAAAGGCCGCCCGAGCGAGACCGAGCGCGTGTATGTGGTGCCGCCCGGCAGCCAGCTCGGCCCGATCACCGACGCACAACGTCAGCAACTGCTGCGCGACTCTCTGGTCGCGGGGGTGTACGAAAAGACGGTGGACCGCGAAAGCGCCCACGAAATCCTGCGTGCCCATGTGGACGCGCGCACGGCCGAGGCCACGCCTGCTGAAGCTGGCGGCGTGAAGACACCGCGCATTCCCGGCGCGGCCAAAAAAGAAGCCGAGGCCGAAGGCGGTGGCTTCGGCGGCATGGTCAACGAAGCCCTGTTCGGCCGCACCGGCCCACGAGGCGGTCAGTACGATGGGCTGGTGCAGACCATGGCCAAGACGGCTGCGCGAAGCGTGGCCAGTGGCATCGGGCGCCAGATCGTGCGGGGGGTGTTGGGAAGCTTGCTGGGCGGCAAGCGCTGAACCGGCGCCCCCTGCCCCTTCCCAAGTTCTTTTCGGCTCCCCGCGTGGGTCTGCTCAAAGCGCTGCTGTACGGCCTGCTCGCCCTGGTCGTTCTGGTCCTGATCGGGGCCCAGTTCGGCGGGTTCGGTGGCCATCGGCCTTCCGATCTCGGGGTGACACAGGGACGCTTGAAACCACCGTCCCTCACGCGCAACAGCGTCTCCAGCCAGGCCGACCTGTATCCGGACCACCCGCAAAGGGCCCACGCGCTCATAGTGCCCCTGCCCCTCAGGCACGGTGACGCCGCGACCTCGCTGCGCACGCTGGCCACCGTGCTGCAGACCGAGCCCGGCGTCACGCTGGTGGAACAGCGACCGGACTACCTCTACGCACAGGCCCAGACGCGCTGGCTCAGGTTCGTGGACGACCTCGAGTTCTGGTTCAACCCGGCGCGGGGCGTGATCGAGGTGCGCAGTGCCAGCCGCCTGGGTCGCGAAGACGCCGGACTGAACCGCCGGCGCATGGAAAACATCCGCGCCGCCTACCTGCGCCAATGAATCATTTGTGCAGCCGAACACCATCGGCGACCCGATCAACCGACTTTTCTGGATGTTCCATGCCTCGAAAAATGCCTCCCACCCGTGCCGCCCTGCTGGTGCTGACCGCGGTGCTCAGCGCCTGCGGCGGTGGCGACTCTGACGACGGTTCGGGTGACGCCACGTCGGCGCTCAAAGTCGCCAGCTGTGGCCGCGAAGGTGGCCCGTTGCGCATCATGCCCCTGGGCGATTCGATCACCCAGGCCGAGGCGGGGCACAACAGCTACCGCCGGGTGCTCTGGCAACGCCTGAACGCCGCGGGCTGTTCGGTGGACCTGGTGGGCAGCCGCTCCGGCGTCTCCAGCGGCTACCGCGACAGCCCACAAACCAGCGCCCCCGACCCGGACTTCGATCCGGACCATGAGGGCTACTGGGACTACCGGGCCCACGAGCTGGCGCCCCAGGTGGCCGGCAAGGTCGGCAGCGCCAGCCCCGACGTGGTCCTCCTCCATCTGGGCACCAACGACGTGCTCGATGGCCAAAGCACCACTGGCATCATCGGGGAACTGGGGAGCGTGATCGACGCCATCCGGGCCGGCAAGGCCGACACCCACATCGTGCTGGCCAAGATCATTCCCGCCGCCCCCGACACGGCGGGAACAGCGGCCCTGAACCGGGGTATCGATGGTCTGGCAGCGTCGCGCAACACCGTGCTCTCCCCCATCGCCGTGGTGAACCAGGCGGCGGGTTACTCGGTGGCAGACAACTACGACGGCGTTCACCCGAACGCCACTGGCGAGGCCAAACTCGGGAATCAATGGGCCGACACCGTGCTGGCCTGGCGGACTCGCTGACCGGTTGGCCGCCTTCTCCTTCTGGTTGTGAAATAAAAAAGGCCCGGATGTCCGGGCCTTCTTGAGTGCGCCAAGGCGCCCGGCATCAACCCGCCGTGGCTTCCTCTGGCTTGGCCTTGCCTTCTTTCTTCGGCAACGGCTGGATGTCCAGCTTGACTTCCTGGGTCTCTTTGCCGGCTTCGTCGGTTTTGGTCTCCAGGTCCACCGTGAGGCGACCGCCGTCGGTGAGTCGACCAAACAGCAACTCGTCGGCCAGCGCACGGCGGATGGTGTCCTGGATCAGGCGCTGCATCGGCCGCGCGCCCATCAACGGATCAAAGCCCTTCTTGGCCAGGTGCTTGCGCAGCGCGTCGGTGAACGTGACCTCGACCTTCTTCTCGGTCAGCTGGCCTTCGAGCTGCAGCAGGAACTTGTCGACCACGCGCATGATGACGTTTTCGTCCAGCGCCTTGAAACCGACCATGGCATCGAGCCGGTTGCGGAACTCGGGCGTGAACAGGCGCTTGATGTCGGCCATCTCGTCGCCCGCCTCGCGCGGGTTGGTGAAACCGATGCTCGCCTTGTTCATGGTCTCGGCGCCCGCGTTGGTCGTCATGATCACGATGACGTTGCGGAAGTCGGCCTTGCGTCCGTTGTTGTCGGTCAGCGTGCCGTGGTCCATGACCTGCAGCAGCACGTTGAAGATGTCCGGGTGCGCCTTTTCGATCTCGTCGAGCAACAGCACGCAATGGGGCTTCTTGGTGATGGCTTCGGTCAGCAGGCCACCCTGGTCAAAACCCACATAGCCGGGAGGCGCACCGATCAGGCGACTCACGGCGTGGCGCTCCATGTACTCCGACATGTCGAAGCGGATCAGGTCGATGCCCATGATGTAGGCCAGCTGCTTGGCGGCTTCGGTCTTGCCAACGCCGGTGGGGCCGCTGAACAGGAAAGCACCGATCGGCTTGTCACTCTTGCCCAGGCCCGAACGCGCCATCTTGACGCTGGAAGCCAGCACTTCAAGGGCCTTGTCCTGGCCGAACACCACGCTCTTGAGGTCGCGCTCCAGCGTCTGCAGCTTGCCGCGGTCGTCGTTGGACACGTTCGCGGGCGGGATGCGCGCGATCTTGGCCACGATCTCTTCGACCTCGGTCTTGCTGATGGTTTTCTTGCGCTTGGACGCGGGCAGGATGCGTTGTGCCGCACCGGCCTCGTCGATGACGTCGATGGCCTTGTCGGGCAGGTGACGGTCGTTGATGTACTTGGCGCTGAGTTCGGCCGCGGCCTGCAGGGCCGCCAGGGCGTACTTGACGTTGTGGTGCTCTTCAAAGCGCGATTTCAGCCCTTTGAGGATGTCCACGGTCTGCTCCACCGTCGGCTCCACCACGTCGACCTTCTGGAAGCGGCGGCTGAGCGCGGCGTCTTTTTCGAAGATGCCGCGGTACTCGGTGAAGGTGGTCGCGCCGATGCACTTCATCTGGCCACTGGACAGCGCGGGCTTCAGCAGGTTGGACGCGTCCAGCGTGCCGCCCGATGCCGCGCCAGCACCGATCAGGGTGTGGATCTCGTCGATGAACAGGATGGCGTTGGGCTTGTCCTTGAGCGACTTGAGAACACCTTTCAGACGCTGCTCGAAGTCGCCGCGGTATTTGGTGCCCGCCAGCAGTGCACCCATGTCGAGCGAATACACCTGGGCTTCGGCCAGGATTTCCGGCACGTCGTTCTGGGTGATGCGCCAGGCCAGGCCCTCGGCGATGGCGGTCTTGCCCACGCCGGCTTCGCCGACGAGCAGCGGGTTGTTCTTGCGGCGGCGGCACAGGATCTGGATCACGCGCTCGACCTCGTAGTCGCGCCCGATCAGCGGATCGATCTTGCCGTCTTTGGCGAGCTGATTCAGGTTCTGGGTGAACTGCTCCAGCGGCGACGCCTTTTCATTCTGCTTGGCTTCGCCCGCCTCTTCGTTTTCGGCCGCGCTCTCGCCGGGCTTGCTCGCCTCGGGTGGATCGCTCTTGCGGATGCCGTGGGCGATGAAGTTGACCACGTCCAGCCGGGTCACCCCCTGCTGGTGCAGGTAGTACACGGCGTGGGAGTCCTTTTCGCCAAAGATCGCCACCAGCACGTTGGCGCCGGTGACTTCCTTCTTGCCGTTGCCGGTGGACTGCACGTGCATGATGGCGCGCTGGATCACCCGCTGGAAGCCCAGCGTGGGCTGCGTGTCCACCTCGTCGGTGCCGGCGACCTGGGGTGTGTTGTCCTTGATGAAATTCGTCAGGGACTTGCGCAGATCGTCCACGTTGGCGGAGCAGGCGCGCAGCACCTCGGCGGCGCTCGGGTTGTCGAGAAGGGCGAGCAACAGGTGCTCCACCGTGATGAATTCGTGTCGCTGTTGCCGGGCCTCGACGAAGGCCATGTGCAAGCTGACTTCAAGTTCCTGGGCAATCATGGACACATCCTTTGGGCTGGTGGTGGTTTGAAACGCTGGGGTCCGGGTACGTAAGTTGTATCGGGTGGATGGCCATCAAATGGGGCGGATCTGGCTTTATTCAATCGGCTCGCTCAAACACTGCAACGGATGCCCCGCGTTCCGGGCAGCCTGCGACACCTGGTCGACTTTGGTGCTGGCCACATCGCGCGTGTATATCCCGCAAATGCCTTTGCCTTCGAGGTGTATCTTGAGCATGATCTGGGTCGCGGTTTCACGGTCCTTGCTGAAATATTCCTGAATGACGTGCACAACGAACTCCATGGGGGTGAAGTCGTCGTTGAGCAGCACCACCTGGAACATCTGGGGGGGTTTGGTGCGCTGCGCACGCCGCTCAAGCACCACCGAATCGTCGTTGCCCACACTGGGAGGCGCGACGGGTGTTTCGGGTTTCTTGGGGTTCTGGGTAGCCATGAAAATCATTCTAGCGGGGTGCACGCGTCCCTATGTGCTGCTCGGGATATGTATTTGCCGTGACAACACGGCGTTGTTGCCCACCCAGTCGGTGAAGGGGCGACATTGGCAGGGGCAAAGACGCGACGCGGCATGTCCCATTGTGTCGTTTCGATGCAAAAGAAAACCGCCGAGGAAGGCTGCTTCCGGGCGGTTTTTCCAAACGTTCTGCCCGGCACCGGCTTCATTGACCGGCGACGAGCGGAATTGGCGCGTTACATATTGTCGATCATGACCTGGCCAAAGCCCGAGCAGCTCACCTGGGTGGCGCCGTCCATCAGGCGGGCGAAGTCGTAGGTGACTTTCTTGCTGGCGATGGACTTCTCGATCGAACTGATGATCAGGTCAGCGGCTTCGGTCCAGCCCATGTGGCGCAGCATCATTTCAGCCGACAGGATTTCGGAGCCGGGGTTCACGTAGTCCTTGCCGGCGTACTTCGGCGCCGTGCCGTGTGTGGCTTCAAAGCAGGCCACGGAGTCGGACAGGTTCGCGCCCGGGGCGATGCCGATGCCACCCACCTGGGCCGCCAGCGCATCAGAAATGTAGTCGCCGTTGAGGTTGAGCGTCGCGACCACCGAGTACTCGGCCGGGCGCAGCAGGATCTGCTGCAGGAAGGCGTCGGCAATGCTGTCCTTGATGACGATGTCTTTGCCGGTCCTGGGGTTCTTGAACTTGCACCACGGGCCGCCGTCGATCAGTTCGGCACCAAACTCCTTCTGGGCCAGCGCGTACGACCAGTCGCGGAAGCCGCCTTCGGTGTACTTCATGATGTTGCCCTTGTGCACAATGGTCACGCTGGGCTTGTCGTTGTCGATCGCGTACTGGATGGCCTTGCGCACCAGGCGTTCGGTGCCTTCGCGCGACACGGGCTTGATGCCGATACCCGAGGTGTTCGGGAAACGGATCTTGGTCACGCCCATCTCTTCCATCAGGAACTTGATGAGCTTCTTCGCCTTGTCGGACTCGGCCTCGTATTCGATGCCGGCGTAGATGTCTTCCGAGTTCTCACGGAAGATCACCATGTTGGTTTTCTCGGGCTCTTTCACGGGCGAAGGCACGCCCTTGAAGTACTGCACCGGGCGCAGGCAGACGTAAAGGTCAAGTTCCTGGCGCAGCGCCACGTTCAACGATCGGATGCCGCCGCCCACGGGGGTGGTCAGCGGGCCCTTGATGGAGACCACGTATTCACGCAGCGCCGCCAGGGTTTCTTCGGGCAGCCAGACGTCGGGGCCGTACACCTGGGTCGACTTCTCGCCGGCAAACACCTCCATCCAGTGAATTTTTTTCTTGCCACCATAGGCTTTGGCCACGGCCGCATCGACCACCTTGAGCATCACGGGGGTGATGTCCAGACCGGTGCCATCGCCTTCGATGTAAGGAATGATCGGTTCATCCGGCACGTTCAGGGACATGTCGGCGTTGACGGTGATTTTTTCACCCTGGGCTGGAACCTTGATGTGCTGGTACATGGAAACGGGTCTCCGTATGGGATGCATTGTCGAACGCTTCTGAATCCAGAGTTCCCGGGCATGGCGCCGGGATGGACCTCAAGAATTCTAGTCCTGATCGAGCGGCCCGGACGCCGGATCTATCCGTGGAAATCGCCGATCACTGACCTGTGCGCGGCGCTTGACGGACAATGCGTTTTTCACCCGATCACATCGTCTGCCCATGAACCGATTGCTCGTTTGCCTGTCCTGCCTGCTGGCCCTGTTGACCGGGCCTGCGTGGTCCCGCGATGCACCCCAGCTCCAGCTGCCCCGCGTCACCCTCACGGCGGGTATGCACCTGATCCAGGCCCAGGTGGCCGCCACCCCGGAACAGCGATCCATCGGGCTGATGTTCCGCGAGGACATGCCTGCCGGTGAAGGCATGCTCTTTGTCTTCGAGCAACCCGCGGGCCAGTGCTTCTGGATGAAAAACACCCTGCTGCCCTTGACCGCCGCCTTCGTGGCCGATGACGGCACCATCGTCAACCTGGTCGACATGAAGCCGCAAAGCCTGGACTCGCACTGCTCGGCACGACCGGTGCGTTATGTGCTGGAGATGCACCAGGGCTGGTTTGCCAAGCGGGGCATCCAGGCCGGCTCCCGGCTGAGCGGTTCACCGTTCGACGGACGCAAGTAAGTTCGCGGGCGATCTGCCAGCCCCTGCAGATCCGCCACCCAGGCAAGAAAAAAGCGACCCGGACAGCTCGCGCCGCCTGGATCGCTTCGGGGTGTCGAAGCCTGACGAGAGGGATGCTCAGCCTTGAGCAGCGGCCAGCACCGCATTCAGCGTCTGGCTGGGACGCATCACCGCGGCCAGCTTCTCGAAGTCCGGCAGGTAATAGCCCCCGATGTCGACCGGCTTGCCCTGCACAGCCGCCAGTTCGGCAACGATGGTTTGCTCGTTGTCGGCCAGTTGCTGGGCCAGCGGCGCAAAACGGGCCGCCAGGGCCGCATCGTCGGTCTGGGCCGCCAGGGCCTGGGCCCAGTACATGGCCAGGTAGAACTGGCTGCCGCGGTTGTCGAGCTGCCCCGTCTTGGGCGACGGGTTCTTGTTGTTCTCGAGCAGCTTGCCGGTGGCGGCATCCAGCGTCTTCGCCAGGATCTTGGCTGCGTTGTTGCCTGTCTTCAGACCCAGATCTTCCAGCGACACGGCGAGCGCCAGGAACTCACCCAGCGAGTCCCAGCGAAGGTGGTTTTCTTCCACCAGTTGCTGCACGTGCTTGGGCGCCGAGCCGCCGGCTCCGGTTTCGTACATGCCACCACCCGCCATCAGCGGCACGATGGACAGCATCTTGGCCGAGGTGCCCAGTTCCATGATCGGGAACAGATCGGTCAGGTAGTCGCGCAGGATGTTGCCTGTGGCGCTGATGGTGTCCAGGCCACGGATCACGCGCTCCAGCGTGTAGCGCATCGCACGCACCTGGCTCATGATCTGGATTTCCAGACCGTTGGTGTTGTGCTCGTGCAGGTACATCTTGACCTTGGTGATCAGCTGTGCCTCGTGAGGACGGTACTGGTCCAGCCAGAACACGACCGGCATGCCGGAGTTGCGCGCACGGTTCACGGCCAGTTTCACCCAGTCGCGGATGGCGGCGTCCTTGACCTGGCACATGCGCCAGATGTCGCCCTTCTCCACGTTCTGCGACAGCAGCACTTCGCCGGTGGCCAGATCGGTGATGTTGGCCACGCCGTCTTCGGTGATTTCGAAGGTCTTGTCGTGCGAGCCGTATTCCTCGGCCTGCTGGGCCATCAGGCCGACATTGGGCACGGTGCCCATGGTCTTGGGGTCGAAGGCGCCGTGCCACTTGCAGAAGTTGATCATCTCCTGGTAGATGCGGGCGAAAGTCGATTCGGGCATCACGGCCTTGACGTCCTTCAGGCGGCCGTTGGCGTCCCACATCTTGCCGCCGTTGCGGATCATGGCGGGCATCGAGGCGTCCACGATCACGTCGTTGGGCGAATGGAAGTTGGTGATGCCCTTGGCCGAGTCCACCATGGCCAGCTCGGGGCGGTGCTCGTGACAGGCGTGCAGGTCGCGCTTGATCTCGTCCTGCTTGCTCTGCGGCAGGCTGGCGATCTTGCCGTACAGATCGGCCATGCCGTTGTTGACGTTCACGCCCAGTTCTTCAAACAGCTTGGCGTGCTTCTCGAACGCGTCCTTGTAGAAGATCTTCACGCAGTGACCGAACACGATCGGGTGCGACACCTTCATCATGGTCGCCTTCACGTGCAGCGAGAACATGACGCCGGTCTTGCGTGCGTCTTCAATCTCTTTCTCGTAGAAAGCCTCCAGGGCTTTCTTGCTCATGAACATGCTGTCGATGACTTCGCGGTCCAGCAACGACACCTTGGGCTTCAGGACGATCGTCTGGCCACTCTGGGTGATCAGTTCCATCTTGACGTCACGGGCTTTGTCCAGGGTGATGGACTTTTCACCGTGGTAGAAGTCGCCGTGGTGCATGTGCGAGACGTGCGAGCGCGAGGCCTGGCTCCACTCGGCCATGCTGTGCGGGTTCTTGCGCGCGTATTCCTTCACGGCGCGCGGCGCGCGGCGGTCGGAGTTGCCTTCGCGCAGCACCGGGTTCACCGCGCTGCCGATGCAACGGGCGTAGCGGGCGCGAATGGCCTTCTCTTCCTCGGTTTTCGGCGCTTCGGGGTAGTCGGGCAGCGCGTAACCCTTGGACTGCAGCTCCTTGATCGCGCTGACCAGCTGGCCGACGGAGGCGCTGATGTTGGGCAGTTTGATGATGTTGGCTTCGGGCTTCAGCGTCAGCTTGCCCAGTTCGGACAATGTGTCGGGCACACGCTGCGCCTCGGTCAGGCATTCAGGAAACGTGGCCAGCACGCGAGCCGCCACCGAAATGTCGCTGGACTCGACATTGATCCCGGCAGGTGCGGTGAAGGTGCGGATGATGGGCAAAAAGGCGCTGGTCGCCAGCAGCGGGGCTTCGTCGGTCAGCGTGTAGATGATGGTGGGCTGCTGGGTGCTCATGTGTTTGCTCCGTAGATCGTTGTAGGAATCCCGCTGATCGGTAGGTGCCAACCGCAGAACCGCCGGATAGTCTGGGATTTTGCTTTCATCGCTCTGACCCAGACACCATTTTTTGAACTCCTATCTTGCAATATGAAAATTGCAGACAAAATTTCTGTTTTTTTTCACCTCTGCGGGTCTGCCCCCCGACTGTTCTCGTACGGATCCATCGGCCCAAAGCGCTCAACAGCCAGGGTGAGCGCCACAAAAAAAGCACCCTTGGACGCACCAACAAAAAAGGCCCGAAGGCATGGCCTTCGAGCCCTTGTGCGGCGATCAGGAGGTCCGCTCAGGCGAAATTGGCTTCGGCGAACGACCAGTTCACCAGTTTGTCGAGGAAGGTCTCGACAAACTTCGGACGCATGTTGCGGTAATCGATGTAGTAGGCGTGCTCCCACACGTCGACGGTCAGCAGGGCTTTGTCGCCGGTGGTCAGCGGGGTGCCGGCGGCGCCCATGTTGACGATGTCGACCGAACCGTCGGCCTTCTTCACCAGCCAGGTCCAGCCCGAGCCAAAGTTGCCCACGGCGCTCTTGACGAAGGCTTCCTTGAAGGCGGCGTAGCTGCCGAACTTGGCGTTGATGGCTGCGGCCAGCGCGCCGGACGGCTCGCCGCCGCCGTTGGGCTTCATGCAGTTCCAGAAGAAGGTGTGGTTCCAGATCTGGGCCGAGTTGTTGTAGATACCACCGCTGGACTTCTTGATGATGGACTCCAGGTCCATCGCTTCAAACTCGGTGCCCTTTTGCAGGTTGTTCAGGTTGACCACGTAGGCGTTGTGGTGCTTGCCGTGGTGGAACTCCAGCGTTTCCTGGGAGTAGTGCGGCGCCAGGGCGTCGATCGCGTAGGGCAATGCGGGCAGGGTGTGTTCCATGGGGTTCCTCATTCGGTTGGCGTTGTGGAAAGGCGGGTGGCTGAAGGCGATCGCCGGCAGCCCGAAACCGCGCCATTGTAGGCAGGGACGCTATTGTTTGTGCGTCCAGGGTTTCTTGGTCCGCCGCCTCAGCCTCTCAGCGGTTGACCGTGAGTTCCAGCTCACCATCGGCCAGACGGGCCCGCACCGACTGGCCAGGCTGGGTCTGGCTGCACCGGGTGATGGCAAGACCCTGGGTGTCGGTGAGGTAGGTGTAACCCCGCTCCAGCACGAGCTGGGGGTCCAGATGCCCCAGGGCGCTTTCGCACCGCTGCAGGCGCTGGGTGTGCTGCGCCACCGCGCGCCGCAGCGCCTGGGGCATCAGGCTCTGCAAGCCCTGCAGGCGGCTGTCCGCGCGCTGAGCCGCCAGAAGCAACGCGCCGCGCAGCCGGTGCTGCAGGCCGGTGAGCTGCTGGCGGCTGTCGTGCACACGAACGGAAGGCCGCCCCAGGCGCTGACCCAGCCGGTCCAGCCGTTGCGCGCGCTGGTCGATGCCGCCCAGAACCGCTTCGCTCAGCCGTTCCTGCAAATAGGCCAGCTCACCCACCCGCACCTCGCGCGCAGGCGCGCACAACTCTGCGGCAGCCGTGGGCGTGGGCGCTCGCAGATCGGCCACAAAATCGGCCAGGGTGAAGTCGGTCTCGTGACCCACCCCGCAAACCACCGGCATCGGCGACTGCGCCACGGTACGCACCAGCGTCTCGTCGTTGAACGACCACAGGTCTTCCAGCGAGCCGCCGCCCCGCACCAGCAGCAGCACCTCGCTCTCACCGGTGGTCGCATGGCGCCGGTAGGCTGACTGCAAGGCCGCACACAGCTCTGCCGGCGCCTGGGCACCCTGCACCGCCGCCGGGTAGATCACCACCGGCACATGGGGCACACGCCGGCGCAGCGCCGTGACCACATCGCGCAAGGCGGCTGCGCCGAGCGAGGTCACCACACCAATGCTGCGTGGCTGGGCAGGCAAGGGGCGTTTGCGCGCCGCGTCGAACAGCCCTTCCGCTTCCAGTCGGGCTTTCAGGCGCAGGAACTGTTCGAACAAGGCCCCTTGCCCGGCCGGCTTGAGGCTGTCGACGATGAGCTGCAGATCGCCGCGGGGGCCATAGACATCGAGCTTGCCCAGCGCCTCGACCACCTGGCCATCGCGCGGTGCAAAGTCCAGCTGGTCGGCCGAACGGCGAAACAGGGCGCAGCGCACCTGGCCGGTATCGTCCTTGAGTGAAAAATAACAATGCCCGCTGGCCGCGCGGGAAAAACCCGAAATCTCGCCCCGGACGGTGACCGGATTGAAACGTGCGGCCAGGGTGTCAGCAATCGCGCGCATGAGCGGACCAACCGCCCACACACGCCGCGCCGATGGGGCTTCGGCATCCAGAAATGGCTCAGACACAGGGCTCTCCAGACCCAATCTGTCCACAAGCCGCGAGATTTCTGGGCTTGTAGCCTGAAAGACCCCATGGTGCTTGGGCTGAACGCCAAGCGCTTGATTTCAATGCGTTTTGCACTGCCTGTTTTCTCATCGAACTGTCGGGAGCCGCGACCACAGCGGGCTGGCGGGCGTTGGGATACCGGTTCTTCACAAAGTTATCCACAGAATCTGTGCATCGGGCCGGACAGGCAGTCGGATCCTTGCTGGAGGTTTTCCGGCCATTCACCACCGGATGGTGAGACATAATCCGGGAGATTGCACTCTGGCCGCCAAGCAGGCGGCTTTTGTCTGGAGCCCTGATTTGTTTTCCATCATACAAGCCGCTGGCTGGCCGATCTGGCCCCTGATCATCTGTTCCGTCCTGGGCATGGCCCTCGTCATCGAGCGGTTCATCAGCCTCAAAGCCGTCAAGATCGCCCCGCCGAAGCTGCTCGACGAAGCCATCATGGTGTCGCGCAACGGGGTGCCCGGAGCCGATGTGGTCAACCAGCTGGAGCAAAACTCGGCGCTTGGCGAGGTGCTCGCCAGCGGTTTCCGCGCTCTCAACAGCAACCCCCGGGTCAGCGAAGACGATCTGCGCTCCAGCCTTGAGGGGGCTGGTCGCCAGACCGCCGCCAAACTGCAGCGCTACCTGGGTGCCCTGGCCACTATCGCGTCGGCGGCACCCTTGCTGGGTCTGCTGGGCACGGTCATTGGCATGATCGAAATCTTCGGATCACAGGCCGGCGATGGCGGCATGGGCACGGTTCCCGGCGGGGGCAATCCCAGCCAACTGGCACACGGCATCTCGATCGCGCTGTACAACACCGCCTTTGGCCTCATGGTGGCCATCCCGGCCCTGATCTTCTGGCGCTACTTCCGCGCCCGGGTCGATGACTACCTGCTGACCATGGAGATCGCTTCCGAGCGTTTCGCCCGCCACCTGCTGACCCTGCGCAAATGACGCTTCACACCCCCGCTCGCAACCACCGCGCGGCGCGGCCTGCCCGGGAGACCGCATGAACTTCCGGCCCGGCTCCCGCGACGAACCCGAGATCAACCTGATCCCGTTCATCGACATCCTGCTGGTGGTGCTGATCTTCCTGATGCTCACCACGACCTACAGCAAATTCACGCAGTTGCAGGTCAACCTGCCGGTGGCCGACGCCCAGGCGCAGCGCACCGAACCCAAAGAAGTGATCGTTTCCGTCAGCAGCGACGGTCGCTATGCGATCAACAAGGACGTGCTCGAAGGCTCGGGTGTGGAGATGCTGACCCGCGCACTCACCCAGGCATCGCAGGACAGCCGTGAGGTGGTCATCGTCATCAGCGCGGACGCCGCCGCGACCCACCAGTCGGTCATCAACGTGATGGACGCCGCCCGCCGTGCCGGCCTGGTGCAGATCACCTTCGCCACCCAGCAGTCCGGCTCCCAGCGCGCGCGCGGCAAGTCCTGACCGTGCCCGCTGCCCAGCCACAGCGCCTCGACCAAGGGCAGGCCCGCTGGCAGGGCATCTGGCGGACCCGCGGTCCGCTGGCCCATGTGCTCTGGCCCGTTTCGGTCCTGTACGGAGCGCTGACCGGTCTGCGGCGATGGCTGTATGCCGCCGGAATGCTGAAGATCACCCGGCTGCCGGTGCCGGTTATCGTGGTGGGCAACGTGGTGGTCGGCGGCGCCGGCAAGACGCCGACCGTGCTGGCCCTGCTGCAACATCTGCAACAGCGTGGCTGGCACCCGGGCGTGGTGTCACGCGGACATGGTCGCCGTGGCACGGGCGTGCTGGAGGTACAGCCCGACACGCCAGCCACCGAAAGCGGCGACGAGCCTGCCCTGATCTGGCGCAGCGGTGGCATGCCGGTGTTCGTGGCGGCGCGCCGGGCCGAGGCCGCCCAGGCCCTGCTGGCCGCGCACCCCGGGGTGGACCTGATCCTCTGCGACGATGGCCTGCAACACCTGGCGCTGGGCCGCGACCTGTCGGTGGCGGTGTTCGACGACCGCGGCACCGGCAACGGCTGGTTGCTGCCCGCCGGCCTCTTGCGCGAGCCCTGGCCGCCGGGCGCAGGCAACCCTTTTCGACCCGATCTGGTGCTGAACCAGCGCAGCGAGTCCGCCTCCGTGGTCCCGTCGACCACCCCGCTGGAACGGCCGTCCGATCTGCCTGTTTTTGAAGCCACGCGGCGCCTGGCCGATCACGCCATTGGACCGCAGGGACAGCGCCGGCCCCTGCGCGAATTCCAGGGGCACGCCGTCACGGCGCTGGCCGGCATCGCACGCCCTTCGGTTTTCTTCGACATGCTGCGCGCCCGTGGGCTCACCCTGACCAAGACCCTGGCGCTGCCCGATCACGCCGAGCAAGCGACCTATGCCGCCTTGCTGCAGGGCTGCAAGGGGCCGATCCTGTGTACCGAAAAGGACGCCGTCAAGCTGTTCGCCTGCTGCCCTGAACCGCCCGCAGGCGATGACCCGCAGGCCTGGGCGGTCCCGCTGGAATTGCGTGCCGATGCGGCCTTCTTTGAGGCGCTGGACCATCGCCTTGCGTCGATCCCGCGCGCCCGCTGACAAGCGGCCGACTATCATTCCCGCATGGACACCAAATTGCTTGAACTGCTGGTCTGCCCGGTCACCAAGGGCCCTCTGATCTTTGACCGGGAGAAACAGGAACTGATCTCCCGCAGTGCGCGGCTGGCCTACCCCGTGCGCGACGGCATCCCGATCCTGCTGGAGCACGAAGCCCGCCCGATCACGGAAGAGGAAGCGGCCCGCCCGCCCAAGCCGTCGCCAGCCCCATGAGCCCGAGCGGGGCCCCGGGTCCGTTCACCGTGCTGATTCCGGCGCGGCTCGCGTCGAGCCGCCTGCCCGACAAGCCGCTGGCCGACATCGGCGGTCGGCCGATGGTGGTGCGCGTGGCGCAACGTGCGCAGCGCAGCCAGGCCAGCCGGTGTGTGGTCGCGGCGGACGACGCGCGTATCGTCGCGGCCTGCGAAGCACACGGCATCACCGCCCTGCTCACGCGCACCGACCACGCCTCCGGCAGCGACCGCCTGGCCGAAGCTTGCGAACAACTCGGCCTGGCAGACGACGCCGTGGTGGTCAACGTGCAGGGTGATGAGCCGCTGATGGACCCGGCGCTGATCAACGCCGTGGCGCTGGATCTCCAGCGCCGCAGCGATTGCGTGATGAGCACCGCGGCGCACGCCATCGACCAGATGGCCGATTTCCTCAACCCGAACGTGGTCAAGGTGGTGCTCGACCGCGCACAGACCGCCTTGTATTTCAGCCGGGCGCCCATTGCATGGTGGCGTGATGGCATGGCCGATGCATCGGGCCGGAACACCCTGCCCTCGCCCGCGCCTTTGCGCCACATCGGCATCTACGCCTACCGCTCGGGATTTCTGCGCCACTTTCCGACGCTGGAGCCCGCGCCCCTGGAACTGACCGAATCGCTGGAGCAGTTGCGTGTGCTGTGGCATGGCGAACGCATCGCGGTCCATGTGAGTGCACAGGCCCCCGGGCAGGGCGTCGACACCCCCGACGATCTGGCGCGGGTGCGCGCGCTCTTTGCCCTCGGCTGATGGGCTGTTTTCAGCGCCTTTTGGCCTTCCCACGCTGTAAGCCAGAGCCCGGTTAGCGCATGCTATCCTCGACCGGTCGCCCCCGGGCCCCGGGCCGGAAGGGCAGCCGCCAGAGACAAGCGGCCTCTCCATTTGAAACTCTGAAAAAAGGACAGCGATGAGATTGATTCTGTTGGGCGCTCCCGGCGCTGGCAAAGGCACCCAAGCCACGTTCATCTGCCAGAAATACGGCATCCCCCAAATTTCGACCGGTGACATGCTGCGCGCCGCCGTGAAGGCGGGCACTCCATTGGGCATGCAGGCCAAGGCCGTGATGGAATCCGGCGGCCTCGTCAGCGACGATCTCATCATCAACCTGGTCAAGGAACGCATCGCCCAGCCGGACTGCGCCAACGGTTTCCTGTTCGATGGTTTTCCCCGCACCATCCCCCAGGCCGACGCCATGAAGGCCGCCGGCGTGAAGCTCGACTACGTGCTCGAAATCGACGTGCCGTTCGAAGCCATCATCGAACGCATGAGCGGCCGCCGCTCGCACCCGGCGTCGGGCCGCACCTACCACGTCAAGTTCAACCCGCCCAAGGTGGACGGCCAAGATGACGTGACCGGCGAGCCGCTGATCCAGCGCGAAGACGACAAGGAAGAAACGGTCAAGAAGCGCCTGGAGGTGTACAGCGCCCAGACCCGTCCGCTGGTGGACTACTACAGCAACTGGGCCAGGGCCGATGCCGCTGCCGCACCGAAGTACCGCGCCATCAGCGGCATGGGCTCGGTGGATGACATCACCGCGCGCGCCTTTGAAGCCCTCTCGAAATAATCGCGCACCGCGATCCACAGGAACCCGGTCATGTGCCGGGTTTTTTTGTGTCCGGTTGCGTCAGGCGGGACCCGATCGCAAGCCGTACGTCTTGCCGTCCAGAAAGACGTATTCAGCCCGCAGGACCGCGGCCCCTTGTTCGTCCTTGAACGTGAACCCGACCATCGAGAGTGCAGCCCCGTTCCTGATTTCAGGCATCTGCCACTGGCCCAGGCGAAACAGCGGTGCCAGTTCGATCGCCCAGCGCCGATCGCGCCGCGTGGGCAACACCGTCTTCGCCAGCAGAGCCGGCCCGTCCACACCGGCGGACTGCGCGGGCAAGGCGCGTTGCGCCAGGTCGGCGGGCAGCGCCAGCTTCTCAGGCAGTTCCAGCACCAGTTCGGCGTGGGGGTTGCGCCATTTCACCTCCACCGCCCGTCCTTCCAGGTAAATGGGACGGTTCTGGTCAAAACTGCTCCAGCCATGGTGCGCCCACGCGGCGGAGCCAAGACCCGAAAAACCCAGCGCGGTGCTGGTCTGGAGGAAGCGTCGTCTGTGCATCACGGTCTCCTTCACATGTAGCCAATCCAGCGCCCACAGGTCAATACCAGCAGCCAGATCACGGTCGAGGCCGCCATGAGTGCACGCGCGGTGACATCGAGCCGCTGCAACGAACCCCGGGCATGGAACCAGGCGGCGTTACAGGCTGCCAACAGCAGCAACAGCATCTTGGCTGTGAACACCCGGTTGACCAACAGTTCCCCGGCCTGTGTCGAGAACATCAACAGGCCCGACGCCGCCGCCAGCGCAAAACCCGCTCCGACCAGCGTCAGGCTCAGGCGGGCCAGCGGCGCCACCGGCAAGGCCGCGCCCCAGCCAAACACACGCAACTCCAGCAAGATCAGGTTGCCCAGCAGCAGCGCAATGCCCAGGATGTGCGCCACCTCCAGCATGGGATAGGCCCAGGGATGGGCGCCCAGCGCCTCGAACATGGCTCAGTCCTCCAGCAACTCCAGCGCCAGCGCGATGCGCGCCTTGACCGGCGTGAGGCTGCGGGCATCCGCCAACAACTGCCCCGGATGCGTCAACAAAGGGCCATGCACACACCGGCTGGTTCGAACCACGCGCACACCCTTGGCCTGCGCTTCCAGCAACGCCGCCTCCAGCGCATGGTGCACCGTGCCGTTGCCGGTACCGGCCACCACGATGCCGCGCACGGCAGGTCTCTGCGCCGCATCGCTGCCGGACAGCAGCGCGCGCACCAGCGTGCCATCGGCGTCGGCGTGACTGGTCAGAACCACCACCGGCGGCATCGCCTGAACCGACTGGATGCGCTGCAACGCAACCGGGTCCCAGCCCCCCGTTTCAGAGGCCAATGGCCAGGGTCGGAACAGCCGAACCCGGCCTTCTTCCACGCAACCCAGCGGTCCGGCATCACCCGAGTCGAACGCATCCACCCGGTAGGTATGCACCTTGCTCACGTCGGTCGCGCTGTGGATCTGCCCGGCGCACACCACCACGACGCCTTGCGCCCCGGGGTGGCTGGCCACAGCCAACGCGTCGACCAGATTCTGTGGCCCGTCCGGCACCAGCGCCGTGGCCGGTCGCATCGCGCAGGTGAACACCACCGGCTTGGCCGGTCGCAGCACGGTCTGCAGGAAGAACGCGGTTTCTTCGATGGTGTCGGTGCCGTGCGTGATCACCACCGCGTCCACCTCGGGCCGGCTGAGATGAAAGGCCAGCCGGGTGGCCAGTTGCTGCCAGAGTGCAAAGCCCATGTCCTTGCTGTCCACCTGGGCCACCTGCTCCACTTCCAGGGGCAATCCCGCCATGGACGGAATCGATGCCAGCAGTTCCTCAACACCGACCTGACCCGCCACGTACCCGACACCATCCCCGGGCCGGCTTGCCCGGCCAGCGATGGTGCCGCCTGTGCCCAAAATGACGTGACGTCGGATTTCCATTGCATCTGCCACTTGCCAAGTCTCCAAAACTGGTTAAAAATACAGGCACTGGATAAGAAAACAGCTTGTTGTTCTGACCAGTCCCGGTGGCGAGCCTCACCCGAGTGAGTTTCTCCCCGCATCTTCACGAGGTCCCCATGATCGAGTCGCCGCTTTACCCGCCCAAGCTCACCGCCCGCCAGCAGCAGATTCTGGAACTGATCCAGAGCGCCATTGCCCGCACCGGTTCGCCACCGACGCGCGCAGAAATTGCCCATGAGCTGGGTTTCAAGTCCGCCAACGCGGCCGAGGAGCATCTGCAGGCCCTGGCACGCAAGGGTGCCATCGAACTGGTGAGCGGCACCTCGCGCGGCATCCGCCTGCGCAACGAAGACCTGCAATCCATCAACGAATCGCGGGGGCGCCAGCTTACACTGCCGCTGCCCAGTCTGTCGCAGCTGATGCTGCCCCTGATCGGGCGTGTGGCCGCCGGCTCACCCATCCTGGCCCAGGAACACGTGGACCAGACTTACCACGTCGAGCGCAGCCTGTTCCAGCGCACGCCCGACTACCTGCTCAAGGTGCGCGGCATGTCCATGCGCGACGTCGGCATCATGGACGGGGACCTGCTCGCCGTGCAGTCGACCAAGGAAGCCAAGAATGGCCAGATCGTGGTGGCCCGTCTGGGCGAGGACGTGACCGTCAAGCGTTTCATGCGCCGCCAGCACCTGATCGAACTGCACGCCGAAAACCCGGACTACAAGACCATCGTTGTCGAGCCGGGTGAGCCCTTTGAAATCGAAGGCCTTGCCGTGGGACTCATCCGCAACAGCTTCCAGCTCTGACCCGTCGGGTCTGCGTCGCCTCAGCAGGTGGCGGGCGTTTGGTCTGGTGCGTGATTCACACGCGCCTGGCACATCCCTGCGCTGGCGACTTCATTCGCAATCCTGCCTGTGTTCAACCCCTTTTTTGGAGTTTCGCATGGGAATCCGCTTCAACACCAACACCTGGCGCGCGCCGCTGCTGCTCATCGACAGCTGGCTGCCGCCCTCCTTTGAGCGGGTGGGCGCCGCTCGCATGCTTCCGCAAATCCTGCAACGCTTCGTGCGTGCCGGCTGGCTGGCGCGCCCACCAAAGTGCGCTGTGGATGGCAACAAGGTCGCTGTCACCGGGCACCGCGTCACCGGACATGCCGTCGTTCGAGCCCGCCATGTGCGGGTGCTGAGAACCGCGGACACTTCAGGCGGCCCACGCGCCGATGGGCGGCTGGTGATCTCCGGTCGCATCAACGATGTCTGCGCAGAGCTCGAGCGGCTGGCGGCCCTGGAGCTCCAGTCGAGCCACCCGCAACTGCGCGCCTGACCCTGCGCGACTGCGCCGCACGGCGGGTTCAAGCCCGTCGTGACCCAAAGATCACGATGTTCCTGCGGGCACAATAGGGACCATGAATATCGTGATCCTTGACGACTACCAGGATGTGGTCAGAAAACTGCCGTGTGCCAGCAAGCTGGCACCCTATCCCGCCAAGGTTTTCACCAACACCGTCAAGGGCGTGGGCCAGCTTTCGGTCAGATTGCGCGATACCGATGTGCTGGTTCTGATCCGAGAGCGCACACAGATCACGCGGCAGCTGGTTGAAAAGCTGCCGCGCCTCAAGCTGATCGTGCAGACGGGCCGCGTCGGGCCCCACATCGACGTCAATGCCTGCACCGAGCGCGGCATCGCGGTGGCCGAAGGCGTCAGTTCACCGATCGCCGCCGCCGAACTGACCTGGGCACTGATCATGTCGTCCATGCGCCGGATTCCGCAATACGTGGCCAGCCTCAAACACGGTGCCTGGCAACAATCCGGACTGAAGGCGGCATCGATGCCCGCCAACTTTGGCCTGGGCATGGTGCTGAGTGGCAAAGTGCTGGGCATCTGGAGCTACGGCCGCATCGGCAAGCTGGTCGCGTCCTATGGCCGAGCCTTCGGGATGCGCGTGATCGTCTGGGGTAGCGAGCCCACCCAGGCACAGGCCGCGGCCGACGGCTACGAGCTCGCCACCAGCCGTGAGGCGCTGTTCGAGATGTCGGATGTGCTGAGCCTGCATTTGCGACTCGGCGAACAAAGTGCCGGCTGCGTCACGTTGGAAGACCTCTCCCGCATGAAACCCACATCGCTGTTGGTCAACACATCGCGCGCCGAGATTCTGGAGTCTGATGCCTTGCTGGCAGCGCTCAACCGGGGCCGGCCCGGTATGGCCGCCATCGACGTGTTTGAGTCCGAACCCATCCTGCAGGGGCATGCCCTCCTGCGACTGGAGAACTGCATTTGCACGCCGCACATCGGCTATGTGGAACTCGACAACTACGAGATCCTGTTTTCATCGGCTTTCGACAACGTGGTCAACTTCATCAAGGGCACGCCCACGCACATCCTGAACCCGGGCGCGCTGCAGGTTCGCCGCTGAAACGATCAATCCTCAGGCCAAAAAAAAGCGCCCGGAAGAACTTCCGGGCGCTTTTTTTGGGTGGTCTGGCAGGCTGCTCAACGGCCCTTCTTGGCCGGTGGGTTGTCCTCTCCTCCGTCGGGCGGCATGAAGTCCAGCACCTCAAAATCGATCAGGTTGCCCTCTTCCTGAACCGAAGCGTTCGGTGGCGGCGCCGGTTTGGCCGTTGGTTCCACCGGTACAGGGACCTCGGGCAACGAGGCCTCGAACGCAGAAATCTCGGAAAGCGCGTCCAGATCGACATCCAGTCCCAGACGCGGCGAAGCGGGTGGGATGTCATCCAGCGGCTGAGTGACTCGCCCTTCTATCGAGGCTGCGGCCACTGCAGCAGCGAGCCCCTTGTTGCCCGCTGCCTTCAGTGGTTTGATCGCCGTGTGCTGGAAGTCGACCTGTGATGCGCTGTCGACCATGTCACGCTTGATCATGTCCTTGGCCATGGCGTGCAGCAACAGCAGTTCGCGATAAGCCTCCAGGTCAAAAACCTCGCCGTCGACTTCGTTCGCCTCGCGAAAGATCGACTGTTCAATGACGTCGAGCACACGGGGCTGCGGCCAGAGGGCCTGAATGCGGCTGAAAGCCGTTTCATAGGCCTCCAGCCCCTGGCTGTCGTCTGAATACTGGTCAAAGGGCGGTGCGCCAGCGTTGAAGAGGTGGTTGAACTCCACGCGCAGGGCGTCGTACTCGGCACGGCGGTTCAGCTGGTGGTACAGCTTGAACAGGTCGAGGTAAGCCAGCGCGCTGGGCTCGTGGCTTTCTATCAGATGGTCCTTGAGCACCCCAATGGCCTTGTCGGCTTCCCCAAGCGAAACGAAAAAGTCGGCCTGCTGCTGGACATCGAACAGCTCCTCGGTCGCCACCGACCGCGATACGCCGATCTGGCTGGCCGGGTATTCACGACGGTCGCTGTCGGCCATGGCGGGCAGGCTGTTGACGTCGATGCCGGAGTCGTGCAAGGAGCGGTATCCGTCAAACGAAGACTCGCGCTCGAGATTCAAATCAATGTCCAGCCCCGATGGATCGGCCCGGTCAGCGCTGCCGGCTTTCGCCACAGCGGCGCTTTTCCCCGGCTTTTCAGCGCCCGCCCACCAGGCCGCGTTTGCCGGCACATCATCCTGGCGTCCGCGACGACGGCGGGCAAACAGAAAGGCGAACAGCGACAGCAACAGCAGCGCGCCCAACAGATAGGCCAGCCAGGTCATGTAGCGCGCTTTTTCGAGCTGTGCCTCCATCGCCTGCAAGGCCACCTTGTTGCGTGCCTCCTGCTCGCGCAAGCCCTTGGACTCGGCCTCCAGCACCGAGAGCTTCTGGGCATCGCGCAGGATCTCTTCGGGTGAGGCGTTGATGGCCTTCCAGAGCAACCCGGCCACGGCACGCGTTTCTTCTGACGTGGTGGGCTCGCTCAACATTGACAGCGAGAGCTTGAGCACCGGATCGCGTTCGATGCTCAGACTCAAATCGACCGGGTCAAGCTGCAGCCGGGGAACCGCGGCCTGAGGCGCCACAACGGCGGGTTTGCGCACCACGGACCGGGAAGCCGCGGCCCTGGGCAAAGGCGCCGCACCGGCCGCTTGCGGTCCTGCAACCGGCGCGGCCTCGGCCCCCCTGCCGCCGGCGCTTGCTGCTGGGCTCGCGGACGGCGCGCCCTCACCGCTTCGGGGAACAGCCGGCAAGGACGAGATCGTGGCTCTTGCGGATCCGCCTGTTTCAGTCGATGCCGGGGCAGCACCGACGGCCGGCTCACTCAAGGGGTCGGCCAGCAACACATACCGACGAGAAAACGGCATCGTGCAGCCGGCACGCACCAGCACCGTCACCACGGGCTCGTTCACCGGCTGCGTCGTCTGGATGCGCACCGAGGTTTCCGCATCCGGTGCGCTCCGCTGCGTGCTTGTTCGAACCGAAGCGGGTGACACCAGGGCATCACCGAAGAAGACCTCGGCCTGGATACACAAGGTCGACGCGTCTTCATCCGGCCCCACCAGCGCCTGCACCCGAACGTCAAGACCGCGACCAATCACGGCCGCACCACTGTGGCGGCCCAAGGTCACCGCCTGACTGCTCAGGACAGTTGATAGCAAAATAGAGCCAACCAGTATTTGGCGCACGTCAGAATCCCTTCTTTCCTAGGTCGGAACATTTTGTCATAGCTTATCGCCGTCCCTCTCGAAATAATACTTTCATATGCAGCCAATTTTTCCAACCGTCGGCATCGTGGGCACGGGTGCCATGGGGCGCGGCATCGCGCAGATGGCAGTCCAGGCCGGCAGTCAGGTTCTGCTTTTCGATCTCCTGCCCGGGGCCGCCGAGGCGGCTCGCGCCGCACTGGCGGACACCTGGCAGAAGCTGGTGGTCAAAAACAAACTCACGCCTGAGATGCAAGCGGCGTACCTGGCACGCGTATCGCTGGCCAGCGCCGTGACGGGCCTCGCGCCCTGCGCGCTGGTGGTCGAGGCCATTGTGGAAAAACTCGACGTCAAGCAACGGCTGTTCGCCGAACTGGAAGCGGTTGTGGCGCCCCAAGCCGTGCTCGCCACCAACACATCGTCGTTGTCGGTCACCGCCATCGGGGCGGCCCTTCAGCGTCCTGCCCAACTCGCCGGTTTTCATTTTTTCAATCCTGTGCCTCTGATGCGGGTGGTTGAAGTGATCGCCGGACTGAAAACCAGTCCTGTTGTGTGCCAGCAACTGACGGACTACGCGCGTCAGTTTGGCCACACCCCGGTATCGGCACAAGACACCCCCGGCTTTATCGTGAACCATGCCGGACGGGGTTATGGCACCGAAGCGCTGCGCGTGGTGGGGGAGCGTGTGGCGGATTTCGCCACCATAGACCGCATCCTCAAGGACCAGATGGGCTTCAAGCTCGGGCCGTTCGAGCTGATGGACCTGACCGCGCTGGATGTGTCGCACCCGGTCATGGAGTCGATCTACCGCCAGTACTACGATGAACCGCGCTACCGTCCCAGCGTGATCACCGCGCAGCGCTTGGCCGGTGGCGTGGTGGGTAAAAAAGTAGGCGAGGGCTTTTACGCCTATGACAAGGGTGTGGCAAAGGTGCCGGCCGAACCGCCCGTCCCCAGCGTGGCCGCGATGCCACCGGTCTGGGTATCGCCCAAGGCGGCGCGCCGCCCCGAGATCTACCAGTTGCTGAAGAACCTGGGCGCCAGCATCGAGACCGGTGCAGCGCCCTCTTCTGCTGCGCTGATCCTCGTCGCCCCGCTGGGGCTGGATGTCACCACGCTCGCCGCGGTGGAGCGCCTCGACCCCAGCCGCACCGTTGGCATCGACATGATGCTGGACGACGCGGCCACCAAGCGGCGCGTGCTCGCCACCAACCCGGCTACCCGCCCCGACATGCGCGATGCCGCCCACGCGCTGTTTGCCAGCGACGGCAAGGCCGTGAGCGTGGTGCGCGACAGTGGTGGCTTCGTGACCCAGCGCGTGGTGGCCACCATCGTCAACATCGCGGCCGACATGTGCCAGCAAGGTATCTGCACACCGAAAGACCTTGAAGTCGCTGTCACGCTCGGGCTGGGCTATCCCATGGGACCGCTGGCCATGGGCGACCGCATCGGCCCGACCAATGTGCTGGAGATTCTGTTCAACATGCAGACCGTGTACGGCGACCCGCGTTACCGCCCTTCGCCCTGGCTGCGCCGCCGAGGGGCGCTGGGCCTTAGCCTGCTCCACGAAGAAGCCTGAACTCCACCAGCCGACACGGATACAACCGCACGCATGACCGCCAGCCTCAAAAGCCACAGCCATGGTCAGACCATGGTGCTGACCATCAGCAACCCCGACCACCGCAACGCATTGGGCCCGGACATCTACGCTGCCGGTGTGGAGGCGCTCAGCGTTGCGGAAAACAACCCGGAGGTGCGCAGCGTGGTGATCACCGGCGAAGGCAGCCATTTCTGTGCCGGCGGGAACCTGCAACGCTTGTTGGCCAACCGCCAACTGCCGCCCGAGGTCCAGGCGCAAAGCATTGAAGGCCTGCACAACTGGATCGAGAGCATTCGCGTGTTTCCAAAACCGGTGCTCGCCGCGGTGGAGGGATCGTGTGCTGGCGCGGGCTTCTCGCTCGCCCTGGCCTGCGACCTGATCGTGGCCGCGCACAACAGCGTGTTCGTCATGGCCTACAGCAACGTGGGTCTTTCGCCTGATGGTGGCGCCACCTGGAGCCTCATGCGTGCCCTGCCTCGCGCCACCGCGCTGCAGCTCCTGATGGGCGGCGAGCGCATCGATGCCACACGACTGCACGCCATGGGCGTGATCACGCAAGTGAGTGCCCCAGGCGAGGCGCTGGCCACTGCGCTGGCCGTGGCAGATCGACTCAACAGCCGTGCGCCCAACGCGCTCGCCAGCATCAAGGAACTGGCCAACGATGCGCTGACGGGCTCCTTGCACGCACAGCTGAGCGCCGAGCGCGACCACTTCGTGCGCAACCTGCACCACGCCAACGCGGGCGAAGGCATCGCAGCCTTTCTCGAAAAGCGACCCGCGAACTACCGCTGACCCGCAGGCCCTGGCCAGCTGTGCCCAAGGTCGGGCAGCAAAAGGACGCCTGCGGGACAGGTGTCACGCAAACCCTGATGCGAGCGCAGGGTCCCAGTGGCGACAATGCCAGTCAATTCAGTCACTCATAAGACAGCCGATGGACGAACCGATTCTGACAATGGAAGAACGCGAGGCGATCAACAGTGGTCGCTGGTTCAGCAGCCTTTCACCTTCCCTGCGTCACGACATACTCCGATGCGCCTACGTCAAGCGATTCAAGGATGGCGACCTCATCGTCGCCCGCGGCGATCCACCGTCCGAATGGACGGCGGTCGCCAAGGGCGCGGTGCGTGTGAGCTCGACCTCGCTCTCGGGCAAGCAGATCACGCTGACCTATGTGGAGCCGGGCGTGTGGTTTGGCGACGTGGCCATGTTCGACGGCGACCAGCGCACGCACGATGCCTATGCACACGGGCCGACCACGCTGCTCTGCGTGGCCCGCAACGATTTCCAGAAGATCCTCAGCGTGCATGTGGAGCTGTACGAAGCGCTGATGCGGCTTCAGGCGCGGCGCATCCGCACGCTGTTCGGTCTGGTGGAAGACCTCAACACCCTGCCCTTGCGTGCCCGGCTGGCCAAACAGTTGCTGCACCTGGTGCGCAGCTACGGCGTGCCCTGCCTGTCGGACGGCAACGAGATGCGCATTGGCCTGCAGCTGGCGCAGGAAGAACTGGCCCAGTTGCTCGGCGCCTCGCGCCAGCGCGTCAACCAGGAACTCAAGTCGATGGAGCGCGAGGAAGCGATCCGCATCGAACAAGGTGGTCTGGTGGTGCGCAACCGCGACATGCTGATGCGCATCGCCGAAGCCGAGACCTGAACCAGCGGGTTCAGTTGAAGGGCGCACCGCGCCCCACCGCGCAGGGTCGCGCCCTACCCCAACGAGTGAGACCCCTCGCATGAGCGACACCCAGAACTTCACCGGCACCCGCCCGGTGTCCGAACAGCACGCTTTCGACGTGCCTGCCCTGCAGGATTGGCTCGCGACCCACGTCGACGGCTTCACTGGTCCGCTCACCGTGGAGATGTTCAAGGGCGGCCAGTCCAACCCGACCTACAAGCTGATCACGCCGAAGCGTGCGTACGTCATGCGCGCCAAACCCGGCCCGGTGGCGAAGCTGCTGCCCTCGGCCCATGCGATCGAGCGCGAGTTCCGCGTCATGAGCGCGCTGCACGGCAGAGGTGTGCCGGTTGCGCAGATGCATGCGCTGTGCGAAGACGAATCGGTGATCGGCCGCGCTTTCTACGTGATGGAGTGCGTCGAAGGCCGGGTGATGTGGGACCAGTCCCTGCCCGGCATGAGCCGCGAGCAGCGAGGCGCCATCTACAACGAGATGAACCGTGTCATGGCCGCGCTGCACACGGTGGATCCGATGGCCATCGGCCTTGATGGCTACGGCAAACCGGGCAACTACTTCGAGCGCCAGATCGGTCGCTGGAGCAAACAGTACGTGGCCTCGATCACGCAGCCGATCCCCGAGATGGACCAGCTCATGGCCTGGCTGCCACAGAACATCCCCGCCATGGCGCGCGATGAATCCATGGTGTCGGTGGTGCACGGTGACTACCGGCTCGACAACCTGATGTTCCACCCCAGCGAGCCGCGCGTGCTGGCCGTGCTGGACTGGGAACTCTCCACCCTGGGCCATCCCCTGGCCGACTTCAGCTACCACTGCATGGCTTGGCACATCCCACCCGGCGCGTTCCGCGGCATCGGTGGACTCGACGTGCAGGCCTTGGGCATCCCCACGGAAGACGACTACATCGCGCTCTACTGCGAGCGCACCGGCTTTGCCACGCCAGCGCAACTCAAGGTCGACTGGAACTTCTACCTCGCCTACAACCTGTTCCGCCTTGCCGCCATCCTGCAAGGCATCGCCAAGCGCGTGGAGACCGGCACCGCCTCCAGCGCACAAGCCGTTTCATCCGCAGCCGGAGCCCGTCCGCTGGCCGAGATGGCCTGGCGCTTTGCGCAGCAGGCCTGACAACGGCGTTCCCAGACCCCATTCAACCCACCAGCTTCGCCCGCACCCAAGGATCACCCCATGAATTTCGATTACACCGACAAAGTCAAAGACATGCGCGAACGCCTGCTGGCGTTCATGGATGAGCACATTTACCCGAACGAAGGCCGCTTCTTCGCCGAGATCGCCGCCAATCGCGCCAAGGGCAACGCCTGGATTCCGACCACCCTCATTGAAGAGCTCAAGCCCAAGGCCCGGGCGGCCGGTCTGTGGAACCTGTTCCTGCCGAGCAGCCCGCGCGCGCCCGAAGGCCTGACCAACCTGGAATACGCGCCCCTGTGCGAAATCATGGGCCGTGTCCCGTTCGCCGCCGAAGTGTTCAACTGCTCGGCGCCGGACACTGGCAACATGGAAACGCTGGAACGCTACGCCAGCGAAGCGCTGAAAGACCAATGGCTCGAACCCCTGCTCAAGGGCGAGTTCCGCTCCGCCTTCCTGATGACCGAGCCGATGGTGGCCTCGTCGGACGCCACCAACATCCAATGCAGCATCGTGCGCGACGGTGACGAATACGTGATCAACGGGCTGAAGTGGTGGTCGTCCGGCGCGGGCGACCCGCGCTGCGCGGTTTACATCGTCATGGGCAAGACCAACCCCGATGCACCGCGCCACTCGCAGCAATCCATGATCGTGGTGCCGTCCGACGCACCGGGCATCACCGTGGTGCGCCCCTTGTCCGTGTTTGGCTACGACGATGCGCCGCACGGTCACATGGAAGTCCGCCTCAAGGACGTGCGCGTGCCGGTGGGCAACCTGCTGCTGGGTGAAGGCCGTGGTTTCGAGATCGCGCAAGGGCGCCTCGGCCCGGGTCGCATCCACCACTGCATGCGCTCCATCGGCGCTGCCGAACGCGCGCTCGAACTCATGTGCAAACGGCTCAACAACCGCGTGGCGTTTGGCAAGCCGGTGTCGGCCCAGTCGGTCTGGCACGAGCGCATTGCCGATGCGCGCTGCCGCATCGAAATGGCCCGTCTGCTCACGCTCAAGGCCGCTTACATGATGGACACCGTGGGCAACAAGGTGGCCAAGGCCGAGATCGCGATGATCAAGGTGGTGGCGCCCAACATGGCCTGCGACATCATCGACATGGCCATCCAGGCCCATGGCGGTGGTGGTGTGAGCGACGATTTCCCACTCGCCTACAGCTACGCCAACCAGCGCACGCTGCGCTTGGCCGATGGCCCGGACGAAGTGCACCGCCAGTCGATCGCCAAGCTGGAACTGGCCAAACACATGGTCGTCAAGACCGACGTGGAGATGCCCGTCACGCGCGGCTGCTGAACCCTCGCGCCAACACCTCAGCGCGCAAACAGGCGCAGCGCGCGGGCACTGAGGTGTTCAAAAACATCCAGCGCATAGAGTGCGCTGGCGTTGTCACCCGGTTGGTCCAGCTGCATGCGCAGATAGGCTTTGCCCCGGGTCAGCCAGAAAAGACGCGGCGTGTCCGCATGCAGCTGGTCTGGTGCGTCTCGCAGCAAGGCGATGCTCTCCTCGTCCAGCCACTGGCGCGCCGCCTCCGGTGCATCGGTCAGCACCGCGTGCTGTGCCCAGAAATCTGCCGGCGGGCCGGGCCAGCCTGCGTCGCGGTAGGCGGACATCCAGCCGACTTCCTCAGGCAGCGGTTTGTCGGTGGTCTGCAAGGCGCCGGTGACTTCCCCGTACAGCGTATGGGCCAGCGCTTCCAACGAACGCTTGAGCGCACGGTTCATCACGATCACATGCACATCGGGCCGCAACCCCAGTTCCGCCCGGGCCATCAGTTCCATCCCGCGGATGTACGACCGGGAAGACGCGGTGCAACCCGCCCGGAACGGTCGATCCAGCACGCGCCCCTCCAGCGCGCACCCGCCTCCGCCCAAAGCCCGGTAGGTCAGCATGCGCTCGGTGGCCCATTGGGCCAACGCCTCGTCGGCTTCCACCTTGGTCGAACCGACACCCAAGGCATTCTTCAGACGTTCAAACATGGCGCTGCGAACTCCCGTAAAGTGAAGAAATTATCGGCTTCACCCCAAAAGAAAGCACCTGAAATGATCGATGTCTATTCATGGCCCACAC
Organism: Hydrogenophaga aromaticivorans; assembly: GCF_013387465.1. Classification (GTDB taxonomy): domain Bacteria; phylum Pseudomonadota; class Gammaproteobacteria; order Burkholderiales; family Burkholderiaceae_C; genus Hydrogenophaga; species Hydrogenophaga aromaticivorans. Next base: position 414,374 of record NZ_VYGV01000006.1, read on the forward strand.
CCAACGGTCACAAGGTCCACATCATGCTGGAGGAATGCGGGCTCCGTCTGGGTCGCGACTGGCGGGTTCACGCCGTCAATATCGGGCTGGGCGACCAGTTTCAGCCCGAGTTCCTGAAAATCAGCCCCAACAACAAGATCCCCGCCCTGGTGGACCCCGTGGGCCCTGATGGCAAACCCATCAGCCTGTTCGAATCGGGCGCCATCCTGCTGTACCTGGCAGCCAAGACCGGCAAGCTGCTCCCGCGAACGGACCGGCAGAAGTTTGAAGTGCTGCAGTGGCTGATGTTCCAGATGGGTGGCGTGGGCCCCATGCTCGGCCAGGCACACCATTTCCGCATCTACGCGCCCGAGAAGATCGGCTACGCCGTGGACCGTTACACCAACGAGGCCAGGCGTCTGTATGGCGTGATGGACAAACAGCTGAGCGGCCACAAGTTCATCGCTGGCAACCAGTACACCGTGGCCGACATCGCCATATTCCCCTGGCTGCGCAGCTGGCAGAACCAGGGCATTGATTGGGCCGACTATCCCAGGCTCAAGGACTGGTTTGACCGCATCGCTGCGCGGCCAGCCGTCCAGCGCGGTGTCGCCGTGCTGGCTGATGCGCGCAAACCCCTCACCGACGAGCGTGCGCGCGAGGCGCTGTTTGGAAAAGATCAGTACAAAAAGCGATGAATCCCGGCCGCATAGACCGAGGCACCTCATTTCGCAGGGTATACTCGACAGCTTAGTCGGAGCGTAGCGCAGCCTGGTAGCGCATCTGCTTTGGGAGCAGAGGGTCGCGAGTTCGAATCCCGCCGCTCCGACCATTCATTGAAGAACAAAAAGGCCCACTCTGTGGGCCTTTTTTGTATCAGCAGACCGGCACCATCTGCCCGTAGCTCAACCGGATAGAGCAGCTGCCTTCTAAGCAGCAGGTCGGGGGTTCGAGTCCCTCCGGGCAGGCCAGACCCCCACACCATCTTGCAGCAGTAGGCATTTGTCTTCATGCAAAAAAGCACAGGCCACCCGAGGGCGGCTTGTGCTTTTTTTTGACCAGCCAGCCCCGGCGAAGGGACTGGCTTGTATCAAGAGACCTTTCGCCGCATCAGCGGATCACGGCCAAGGTGGTGCGAGCACCCGCCTTGTAGGTCATCAGCGTCAGGGCACCGTTCTTGATGTCGCCCTTTTCGTCAAAAGCGATGTTGCCGGTCACGCCCTTGTAGGTGGTGGCCTTCAGCGCAGGCAGGTACTTGGCCGGATCGGACGAGTTGGCGGTGACCATGGCGTTGGCCATCACCTTCACAGCGTCGTACACGTAGGGGGCATACACCTGCACGTCGGAACCGAACTTGGCCTTGAAGTCGGCGCGGAATTTATCCATGCCTTCTTTCTGCTCACCCTCAACGCCACCGGCTTCCGCGCAGTAGACCTGGTCGTCGGCCATGCCGTCACCGGCCAGCTTGGGCAGCTCGCTGGAGCAGATGCCGTCGCCGCCCATGAACTTGGCGTTGATGCCCAGCTGCTTCATCTGCTTGAGCATCGGGCCGGCCACGGCGTCCATGCCACCGAAGAACACGACGTCGGGCTTCTTGGCCTTCAGCGTGGTCAGGATGGCATTGAAGTCGGTCGCCTTGTCGTTGGTGAACTCACGTCCGACAACGGTACCGCCTGCAGCGGCCACGCCTTTTTCGAACTCGTCGGCCACACCCTGGCCATAAGCCGTGCGGTCGTCGATCACGGCCACGTTCTTGGCCTTGAGGGTTTCCACAGCGTACTTGCCGAGCGTGCCACCGAGGTGCACATCATCAGCCACCATGCGGAACACGCCTGCGTAGCCCTGACGGGTGTACTTGGGGTTGGTGGCCGAGGGAGAGATCTGGGGAATGCCGGCGTCGTTGTAGATCTGCGAAGCGGGAATGGTGGTACCGGAGTTCAGGTGACCGATCACGCCAGAAACCTTGGCGTCAACCAGCTTCTGGGCAGCGGCCGTGCCCTGCTTTGGATCGGCTGCGTCGTCTTCAGCCAGCAACTCGAACTTGGCCGGCGCGCCATTGATGGTCAGACCTGCGGCGTTGAGCTCTTCCACGGCCATCTTGGCGCCGTTTTCGTTGTCCTTGCCGAGGTGGGCAATGGCACCACTGGTGGGACCAACGTGACCGATCTTGATGACCTGGGCTTCAGCAGCTGCAGGAGCAGCGGCCGGAGCGGCTGCAGGTGCTGCCTCTTCTTTTTTGCCGCAAGCGGCCAGGGCGACAGCCGCAGCAATGACGGCCAGTTTCATGTTCAGTTGCATAGTTATCCTCAGGAAGGAACAAAGATTGGAATGCGGAGGGAACTTTTTTCTCCACATCCGTAAAGATACTCCAAAAATCCCGGTTGTTACATGCGCGCCAGAAGAACAGGGGCCGCTTCGAGGGTTTGCCCCGAGCTGCATCACGCCAACGAATGTGGCATTAGCGAGGCAGCCGGGTGGCAGCGTGACTCAACTGGCGCTGCCGGCGATCTTCAAATCGTGCCGCAGGGGTTCACATCCTGCTGCCTTGTAGTGCTTCCAGCGTTCGCGTGCGCGCTGGCGATCGGCCTCGTCGAACGTGACCACTTCGATCAGCCGCTCAAACCGCTCAAAGCCGACAGGACATTCGTCGCTCAGGTTGAGGAGCACGTCGGCTGGAAAATCAGCGGGCGGCACATGGCCACTGGCGATGAGGATGGGAGATGCCTTGAACAGCGAGGCCGAATCGCTCTCGCGACAGTGCGGCACAAACTCCCCCGCCGCCATGGTCCAGAGCGCCTGGTCCAGTGACGCACAGTCCCTGGACGAACCCAGCACCACCACACGCGCGCCCTTGAGGTAGGCCTTTCGCAGAAGGCGGCAGGCATAACCCAGTTTGTCCGGTGCGTTGAAGTGGAAAGCCACTTCGGTCATGCCGGACACCTCGACGGGTTGGCCCCGGTTGCAGGTGCATCCATACCGTCTGGCTATTTCTGGCGCGCAGCCTTGACCGTCGCCTTGGCGGCCCGTGCCGGCGCCTTGGTCGCCACGCCCGCTTCGTTGATCAGGTACTGCAGCAGCAGGGGCACGGGCCGACCGGTTGCGCCCTTGGCCGTGCCGCTTTTCCAGGCGGTCCCGGCGATGTCCAGGTGAGCCCAGGGCAGGTCGGCCGTGAACTTCTGCAGAAACTTCGCGGCGGTGATGGCTCCGCCTGCCCGACCAGCCACGTTGCCCATGTCGGCAAAGTTCGACTTCAGGCCTTCGGCGTACTCGTCGTCCAGTGGCATGCGCCAGCACAGATCCAGCGACTGGTCGCCGGCCTGGCCGAGTGCTTGCGCGAGTTCGTTGCGCGCAGAAAAGAGACCCGAACGCACGGCGCCCAGGGCGATCACGCAGGCACCGGTGAGCGTGGCAATGTCGATCACGCTGCGCGGCTTGAACCGCGCGGCGTAGGTCAACGCATCGCACAGGATGAGGCGTCCTTCGGCATCGGTGTTGAGCACTTCAATGGTCTGGCCACTCATGCTGGTGACCACATCACCGGGCTTGACCGCCAGGCCATCCGGCATGTTCTCGCAACTCGGGATCAGGCCCACCACGTTGATGGCGGGCTGCAGCTCGGCCAACGCGGCAAAGGTGCCCAGCACGCTGGCGGCCCCACCCATGTCGAACTTCATTTCATCCATTTCAGCCGCAGGCTTGATGGAGATGCCGCCGGTATCGAATGTGATGCCCTTGCCCACCAGCACCACCGGTGCGCTGGTCTTGGCCGCGCCGCTGTAATGCATGACGATGAAGCGCAAAGGCTCTGCCGAGCCCTGGGCGACCGCGATGAAAGCCCCCATGCCGAGCGCTGCAACTTCTTTCGGACCCAGCACCTCGGTCCGGATCCCTGGCTTGCGCCCCAGCTTGCGTGCGGCGTCCGCCAGCATGCTGGGCGTGGCGTGGTTGGCGGGACGGTTGGCCCATTCCTTGGCCAGCTCTACCCCGGTCACCTGAGCTTTGCCGGCGGCAAATTCGGTGCGCGCTGCGGTGGCATCGCTCACACCCAGCACGACCTGACTGATCGTCCGCGCCTTGGCCGAGGGCTTGGTGGTGGTGAAACAGTAGGTGGCGTCGGCGCAGGCCATTATGGCCACGCGGACGGCCAACGCATCCTGATCCAGCAAGCTCAACAGCAAACCCAGCTTTTTCACACCAGGCTGCTTGAGCAGGGCCATGCCCGCCAGCACCGCCTTGCGCACCGCAGACGCCGATCCGTCGCCTGAGCGGACCAGCACCACCCACGACGCCTTGATATCCTGCGGGCGGTAGCAACTCAAGGCCTTGCCGACACCCGGCTCCAGATCACCCCGGCGGTTGGCTTCGCGGATCAGGTTGACCAACGCGGCGTCGGCCGTGCCGGACACATCAGCGCCGTCGGGCACCAGAACCAGCAGGGCGTCCACGGGCAGCCTGGCGGCTTGCTGATGCGAAAGGGATTTGAGTTCAAAGTCCATAATTGAGGTTTCCTGGGTATCTTTTCGATGTTATTCCATTCTTCCCTACGCACCGAGCTGGCACGCAGCTTCGGGGCCACGCTGGTGGTCCTGCTCACCATCGTGCTGACGATGCTGCTGATCCGCACGCTGGGTCTGGCTTCCAAGGGCAGCGTCAACCCGGAAGAAATCATGCTCGTGCTGGGCTACACGGTGCTGGGCTACACGCAGACCATCCTGACGCTGGCCTTGTTCATTGCCATCGTGTCCACGCTCGCCCGCATGTACCGCGACAGCGAGATGATCATCTGGTTCTCCAGCGGTCGCTCGCTCGCCGGGTTTCTGGGCCCGGTGATGCGCTTCTCCTGGCCGGTGTTGCTGGTGATCAGTGTGATGGTCTTTTTCGTCTGGCCCTGGGCCAATCAGCAAACCGCCGATCTGCGTGACCGGTTTGCCAGCCGCGGCGATCTGCAGCGCATAGCGCCAGGGCAGTTCCAGGAGTCTTCCAGCGGACGCCGCGTGTTCTTCATCGACAAGGACACTGCCGATGGCACCGAAGGCCGCAACGTGTTCATTTCCAGCATCGAGAAAAACGGCACCGAAACCGTGACAACGGCCAACTCGGGCCGCATCGAGCAGATCGGTGACCAGTCGTATCTCATGCTCCGCAACGGCCAGCGACTGGAAGCGGAAGTGCAGACGCCCACGAAACCGGGCCGCATCAAGGTCAGCGAGTTCGAGGAATATGGTGCGCTGATTGGTGCCACGACACCCCGGACCCGCAGCAGTCAGGCCCTCAAGGCGCGCAGCACCTGGGCCCTGATGACCGAACCCAGCGCCGCCAACCAGGGTGAGCTGGGGTGGCGCATCGGCATTGTCCTGACCGCGCTCAACCTGGTGCTGCTGGCCGTGGCCACCACCGTCAGCAATCCTCGCGCGGGACGCAGTGGCAACCTGATGTTCACCTTGTTTGCCTTCATCCTGTACTTCAACTTTCTCAACATCGGCCAGCGCTGGGTGGGATCGGGCCAGCTGTCGCTGTCCTCGCTGTTGCTGATGTTGCACGGCAGCGTCTTTTTGATTTGCACGGTGTGGCTGATCAAGCGCCAGCGCAACGTCAGCCTGAGAGGCTGGTTGCAGCGGCGCCTGCGCTCCGAACCCGTTGAAAAGATCGGGCAAACGGCATGAAAACCATCCGTCGCCTCATCTACTGGGAGATCCTGCTCGCCACCGGCTTTGTTCTGCTGGCGTTTCTTTCGTTGTTCTTTTTCTTTGATTTCGTCGAGGAGCTTTCGTCCCTGGGCAAACCATCGCGGCTGGAGCCGGATGTGATTTACGAGGTACGACACGCACTGCTCTATGTCGGGCTGCTGATGCCCAGCCGCGTGTACGAGCTGCTGCCCATCTCGGTGCTCATCGGCACGATCGCGGTGCTGGCCCGGTTGGCGCAAACCTCGGAGTACACCATCCTGCGCACCAGTGGCCTGGGCCCCTGGAAGGCGCTGCGCACCCTGCTGGGCCTGGGGCTGATCTTTGTCGTGGTGACCTTTGCCGTGGGTGACTACGTGGCGCCCCTGGCCGACAAGACAGCCCAGTTGCTCAAGGCCCGGTACCAGGGCCGCATCAGCCTGGGACAAACCGGTGCCTGGCTCAAGGAGCGCCAGCTCTACAGCAACTTCTCGGTGAACGTGGGCTCGCTGTCGCCCAAGGGAGAACTGGGCGAGGTGCGTATTTTCGAGTTTGACAACCAGGGTCTGCTGGTGTCGACGCTGGAAGCCGCGCAAGGTCAGATCGAAGCCGACGAGTCCTGGACGCTGCGCAAAGTCCTGCGCCGCGAATTCGACACCGCGGGCCAGATGTCGGCGCGCATCCTGCGCAGCGATCTGGAGACCTTCCGCTGGCCCAGCACCATCACCGCCGAAATGGTGTCGGTCGCGCTGCTCAAGCCCGAGCGCATGCGCACCACCGACCTGTACGCCTACATCCAGCACCTGGAGAGCAACGGGCAGACCGCGCAGCGCTACGAGATCGAGTTCTGGCGCAAGGTGTTCTACCCCTTGAGCTGTCTGGTGATGGTGGTGCTGGCACTGCCCTTTGCCTACCTGCATTTCCGCTCCGGCGGGATCACCGGCTATGTGTTTGGCGGGGTCATGATCGGCATCAGCTTCTTCCTGCTCAACAACGTGTTTGGCTACATCGGCAACCTCAACCAGTGGCAGCCCTGGTTCGCTGCGGCTTCCCCGTCGATCATTTACTCACTGGTGTCGCTCGGTGCGTTTGGCTGGCTGGTTTTAAGGCGTTGACGTTATGCGTGGTGTGATTGTCTTTGCCCACGGCTCGCGCGACCCCTTGTGGCGCTTGCCGGTGGAAGCGGTTGCGGCGCAGATTGCACGAACCGATCCGTCCGCCCCGGTGGCCTGCGCCTATCTCGAGCTCTCCGAGCCCGACCTGCCGGCGGCCGCCGAGCGCCTGATCGCCGAGGGCGCCACCCACATCCGCGTGCTCCCGCTGTTCTTCGGCATGGGCAAACACGCACGGGAGGACCTGCCGCAGCTGATGATCGACCTGGCCACCCAACACCCTGACGTGCGGTTCGAACAGTTGGCGGCGGCTGGTGAAGACCCGCGCCTCACCGCCTTGCTGGCCCGGATCGCGCTGGAAAACACCCCATGAACCTGCACCAGTTCCGGTTTGTCCAGGAGGCCGTGCGCCGCAACCTGAACCTGACCGAAGCCGCCAAAGCGCTGCACACGTCGCAACCAGGTGTCTCCAAGGCCATCATCGAACTGGAAGACGAACTCGGCATCGAGATATTTGCCCGCCACGGCAAGCGCATCAAACGCGTCACCGAACCCGGCGTGCAGGTGCTCAAGAGCATCGAGATCATCCTGCGCGAGGTCAACAACCTCAAGCGCATCGGCGAACAGTATTCGGCCCAGGACAGCGGCACGCTCTCCATCGCCACCACCCACACCCAGGCGCGCTACGTGCTGCCCGATTCGGTGGCCAAACTGCGCAAGGCCTACCCCAAGGTCGGCATCAGCCTGCACCAGGGCTCACCCGACCAGGTGGCCAAGATGCTGCTGGAAGAAGTGGCCGAGATTGGCGTGGCGACCGAGTCGCTCGTGAACTACCCTGAGCTGGTCACCCTGCCCTGCTACGAGTGGCAGCACGTGCTGGTGTTCCCGTTCGACCACCCGCTGGCGACGCAGGAGCGCATCACGCTCGAAGACCTGGCGCACCTGCCACTGATCACCTACCACCCCAGCTTCACCGGCCGCACCCGCATTGACCAGGCGTTTGCACTGCGCCATCTGCAGCCCGAGATCGTGCTCGAAGCGATCGACTCCGACGTGATCAAGACCTACGTCAAGCTCGGCATGGGCGTGGGGATCGTGGCCGAAATGGCCGTGCAGGGTGAAAACCAGACACCCGATCTGTCGTCCCGACCCGCGGGACAGCTGTTCGGCCACAACCTGGCGCGCGTGGCGTTCAAGCGCGGCACCTACCTGCGTCACTTCGTGCTGCGTTTTGCCGAACTGCTCAGCGACCGGCTCTCGCGCGACCTGATCCTGCGGGCCATGAGCGGCACGCCGGACGACTATGAGCTGTGACTCCCCCCCATTGCTTGCCCACTTCGTGTGGCCGCATCCCTCCTCAAGGGGGCGGCGCTGGCGGCCCGGCAAAGCCGGTTCCGCGGCGCCTGCTGGCATGTCGCGCCGACAGGCCGGTTCGGCACGGTCCTGACCATTCCCCATGAACCCGATGACACAGCCTCACACCCCCGCCCTCACCTCCCGCCTGCCCCACTTCGGCACGACCATCTTCACCGTCATGTCGGCGCTGGCCGCCGAAACCGGCGCGGTGAACCTGGGTCAGGGCTTTCCGGACTTCGACTGCGACCCGGAACTGGTCAACGCCGTCACGCGCGCCATGCAGGCGGGCCACAACCAGTACCCGCCCATGCCCGGCGTGCCGGCGCTGCGCCAGGCCATGGCGGCCAAGATGTTGGCCCTGTATGGCCTGGCCTGCGATCCGAACACCGAGATCACCGTCACCGCGGGCGCCACCCAGGCGATCCTGACCGCCATCCTCGCCGTGGTGCACCCGGGCGACGAGGTGATCGTGCTCGAACCCTGCTACGACAGCTACGTGCCCAACATCGAGCTCGCCGGTGGCGTGGCGGTGCGGGTGCCGCTCACGCCCGGCAGCTTCCGCCCCGACTTTGGCGCCATCGCCGCGGCCATCACGCCACGCACCCGCGCCATCATCGTCAACAGCCCGCACAACCCCAGCGGCCAGGTCTGGACCGAAGCCGACATGCTGCAGCTGCAAGAGCTGCTGGCCCCGACCGACGTGCTGCTGATCAGCGACGAGGTCTACGAGCACATGGTGTTCGACGGTCAACAGCACCAGAGTGCGGCCCGTTTCCCGGGCCTGGCGGCGCGCGCCTTCATCATCAGCAGCTTCGGCAAGACCTACCACGTCACCGGATGGAAAGTCGGCACGGTGGTGGCACCCGCCGCCATGACGGCCGAGTTCCGCAAGGTGCACCAGTTCAACGTGTTCACCGTCAACACCCCCATGCAGCACGCGCTGGCGGCCTACATGGCCAACCCGGCGCCGTACCTGGAGCTGTCGGCCTTCTACCAGCGCAAGCGCGACCTGTTCCGCGAGGGTCTGGCCGGCACCCGTTTCACCCTGCTGCCCGGACAGGGCACCTACTTCCAGTGCGTGGGCATCGGCGACCTGGCGGTGCCCGAGCGCGACCTGCCCGAAGGCGACTTCTGCCAGTGGCTCACGCGCGAGATCGGCGTCGCGGCCATTCCGCTCTCGGCCTTCTATGGCAACGGGTTCGACCAGAAGGTGGTGCGCTTCTGTTTCGCGAAGAAGGACGACACCTTGCGCGAAGCGCTCCAGCGACTCGCGCGCCTCTGATCCGGAAAGCGGCGATCCGGGCGCCTGCCACACCGCTCAGCAGCGCACCGCGTTGCGACAGAAGCGGTCCAGTTCCCGCACCGTGCTGCGGGCAGCGACGGCCTGGCGGGCCTTGGGGCCCACCTCCAGGCTGAGCTTCATGTCGTATTTCCTGAAGAAATCGTCGAACAGCTCGCCGCCCAGCGTGCCGGTGGCCGTCAGGGTGTCGGCTCTGGCGTCGTGCTCCAGCAGCACCGCGCACAGGGGCTGCTCCGCCGGCCCCCCCAACACCTGCGCGCCCCGGGCCGGGTCGTACTGGCTGTGGTCGGCACAACAGTGGATCAGGTCGCTGCCCTTGCTCGGGGTCAACGGGTTGAGTGCGGCGCCCTTGCGGAAACTGATGAAGCTCAGATCCCGGGTGGGGTAGACCAGCTTGTGGGCGCAGATGGCGGAAAACGCCACCAGGCTGCGAGCCGGGCCGACGCCGCCCGGCCACTGGTAGGTCTGCTGCCCACGCGTGCGCAAGCTCGTCGGCATGGCCGGTTTTCCCAGGTCCAGCAGGAACACCGGCGTGGCCTCGAACGGGTAGTGAAACACGTAGTTGGTCTGCGCCTTCAGTGCCGAGGCCTTGAGCGGGTCGCCCAGCTCGTCCACCAGCAGCACCCGCCCGTAAGACCGGGGTTCGGCGCTTGCCGCCCAGGCACCGCTGGCCAAGGAGGCCGAAAGCGCTGCAGTCCCCAGCGCACAGCTTTCCACGAATTCGCGTCGATCCATGAATGGGCCCCCATGAAACGCCCGGTCCCTGCGCGGGTCCGGCACGCCTTGCAGTGAAACGCATTCGGGAATGCGCTGTCAAGCTTGCCCCTGGCACGGCATGGGCCAGGACTTCAGGTGTTCAGTTGAGCCCAGGCCTTGTCCAGCCGCTTCACGCTCACCGGCTGCGGTGTGCGCAGTTCCTGCGCGAAGAAGCTCACGCGCAGTTCTTCGAGCAACCAACGCAGTTCCTGCAGCCGCGCGTCCTGCACGCCCTTGCGCTCGGCCACCATGCGCCAGAAGCGCTGGTCCTGCGGGCGCAGCTCGGCCAGTTTCGCGGCGTCGCGCGCCGGGTCGGCGCGATGCTTGTCCAGCCGCAGCTGCACAGCCTTCAGGTAACGCGGAAAGTGCTGCAGCTGCGCATACGGCGTGGTCAGCAGAAAGCGCTTGGGCACCAGGCGCTGCAGCTGCTGACCGATGTCGGTCGCCACGTCGACGGGTGGGCGACTGTCCTTCAGCTTGCGCGCGGCGGCCGCGTATTCGGTGAGGATCAGGCCGGCGTTGCGCGCGATCTCGGATGAGATCAGCGTGAGCCGGCCCCGGCCCTCTTCCACCCGCTTCTTGAACGCGGCCTCGTCGGTGGGCAGCGGATCGGCCAGGAAGGCCCGGTCCAGCGCAAGTTCGATGATCTGGTTTCGCAGCTCTTCCAGCGTGCCGCCACCCGACCCATTCTCCGCCTTGCCCACCTGCATGTAGGCCGTGGCCATGCTCATCAGGCCGGGCAGGTTTTTTTCCAGGTACTTCAGCGCGTCGCGGATCTGCAGCGCGAACAGGCGGCGCAGGCCCTCGCGGTGGCGTGCCATCGCGACCTCGGGTTCGTCGAACACTTCGATGCCGACCGCGTCGCCCAGGTCCATGAGTGCCGGAAAGCCGATCAGCGTCTGACCACCTTTGCGGATTTCCATCAATTCGGGCAGTTCACCGAAATCCCAGCTGGTGTGGCGTTGGGTGGCGCTGGCAGCAGGCGCTGCGGGCGCTTCCGCCGAGACGCGGCGCGCGCCACCCGCGCTGGCCGGTGCCGGCGCGGCCTTGGGCTCAGGAGATGCCGGGCGCAGACTCTCCAGCTTCAGCGAAGCCAGCGCCTGAAACGCACCGCGCGCCTGACCACCCAGTTCGGCCTTGAGCGCCGCGAGGCTGCGGCCCTGGCCGAGCTGGCGGCCATGTTCGTCCACCACGCGCAGGTGCATGAAGTGGTGGGCGTTCAGCATGTCGACCTTGATGTCGTTGCGCACGATGTCAAGCTGGGTCGCTTCGCGCACCAGCTTGAGCAGCGCGTCCATCAGGTTGCCGGCGCCGAACACCGCGGGCTCGGTGAGCGCGGTGGCGAAGCGCTCGGCCGTGGCGGGCAGCGGCACCAGGCGCGAACGTGGGCGCTGGTGCAGGGTCTTCAACAGCGCCAGCAGCTTCTCTTTCAACATACCGGGCACCAGCCAGTCGCAGCGGTCTTCGCTGACCTGGTTGAGCGCGAAGATCGGCACCGTGACGCTCAAACCATCGCGCGGGTCGCCCGGCTCGTGCAGGTAGGTGCAGGCGCAGTCCACGCCGCCGAGCCGCAGCGTCTTGGGGAAGGCTTGCGTGGTGATGCCGGCCGCCTCGTGGCGCATCAGCTCTTCTTTGGTCAGCAGCAACAGCTTGGGGTTGAGCTTGACCGCACCCTGGAACCAGCGCTCGAAGCTGGCGCCGCTGCACACGTCGGCGGGCAGCTGCTGGTCGTAGAAAGCGTAGATCAGCTCGTCGTCCACCAGCACGTCCTGCCGGCGCGACTTGTGCTCCAGCTCCGCCACCTGCTTCACCAATTTCTGGTTGGCTGCCAGGAAGGGCAGGCGCGTCTCCCAGTCGCCGGCGACCAGCGCCTCGCGGATGAAGATCTCGCGTGCGCCCGCCGGGTCCACCCGGCCGTAGTCGGTGCGCCGGTTGTGGTAGACCACCAGGCCGTACAGCGTGGCGCGCTCCAGGGCCGAGACGCGGGCCGCTTTTTTTTCCCAGTGTGGGTCGAGAAGCTGCTTCTTCAGCAGGTGCGTGCCCACTTGCTCCAGCCAGGTGGGATCGATGTTGGCGATGCCGCGTCCGAACAGACGCGTGGTCTCCACCAGCTCGGCGCAGACGATCCAGCGTCCGGGCTTCTTGCTCAGGTTCGCGCCCGGGTGGCGGTAAAACTTGATGCCGCGCGCGCCCAGGTACCAGTCCTCGGCCTCGTTCTTCTGGCCGATGTTGCCCAGCAGGCCCGAGAGCATGGCGAGATGCAGCTGTTCGTAGCTCGCCGGCTGCGTGTTGAGGACCCACTTGTGTTCGGCCACCACGGTGTGCAGCTGGGTGTGGATGTCGCGCCATTCGCGCACGCGGCGCACGTTGATGAAGTTTTCGCGCAGCAGGTTTTCGTACTGGCGGTGGCTCAATTTGTGATCGTTGCCGTGGCCGCCCTTGGCGTCGTCCAGCCACTTCCAGAGCTTAAGCGTGCCGCTGAACTCGCTCTTCTCGTCGTCGAACTTGGCATGCGCCTGGTCGGCCTGGGTCTGCTTGTCCATCGGCCGGTCGCGCACGTCCTGCACCGAGAGCGCCGAGGCGATCACCATCACTTCGTCGAGCGCGCCGCGCTGCTGCGCCTCCAGGATCATGCGGCCCACGCGCGGGTCCAGCGGCAGGCGCGAGAGCGTCTGGCCGATGGGCGTGAGCTCGTTGGCTTCGTCCACCGCGCCCAGTTCGGACAGCAGCTGGTAGCCGTCCACGATGGCGCGCTTCTGTGGTGCCTCAATGAAAGCGAAGTCTTCCACCGCACCCAGGCGCAACGCCTTCATGCGAAGGATCACACCCGCGAGCGAGCTGCGCAGGATCTCGGGGTCGGTGAAAGCCGGCCGGCCATTGAAGCCGGCTTCGTCGTACAGCCGGATGCAGATGCCGTCGGCCACGCGGCCGCAGCGGCCCGCGCGCTGGTTGGCCGCCGCCCGGCTGATGGGCTCGACCATCAGCTGCTCGACCTTCTGGCGGAAGCTGTAGCGCTTCACGCGCGCCGTGCCGGCGTCGATCACGTAGCGGATGCCCGGCACCGTGAGCGAGGTCTCGGCGACGTTGGTCGAGAGCACGATGCGACGGCCGCTGTGGTCCTGGAAGATGCGGTCCTGCTCGGCCTGCGACAGGCGCGCAAACAGCGGCAGCACCTCGGCGTTGCGCAGCGTGGGGATGTGGCTGAGGTGCTTGCGCAGGTGGTCGGCGGCTTCGCGGATCTCGCGTTCGCCGGGCAGAAAGATCAGGATGTCGCCGCCCTGTGGTGTGCGCCACAACTCGTCCACGCCATCGGCGATCGCGTTGTTGAGGTCGTATTCGCGGCTCTCTTCAAAAGGCCGGTAGCGCACCTCCACCGGGAAGGTGCGGCCCGACACCTGGATGACCGGGGCAGGACCGCGTTGGGAGGCGAAGTACTGCGCAAACCGGTCCGCGTCGATGGTCGCCGAGGTCACCACCACCTTCAGGTCCGGCCGACGCGGCAGCAACTGGCGCAGGTAACCGAGCAGGAAGTCGATGTTGAGCGAGCGCTCGTGCGCCTCGTCGATGATGATGGTGTCGTAGGCGCGCAGGTCCGGGTCGGTCTGCGTCTCGGCGAGCAGGATGCCGTCGGTCATGAGCTTGACCGAGGCGTCCTTGGAGAGCCGGTCCTGGAAGCGCACCTTGAAACCCACCACGTCGCCCAGCGGCGTCTTCAGCTCCTCGGCGATGCGCTTGGCCACACTGGAGGCCGCGATGCGCCGCGGCTGGGTGTGGCCGATCCATTGCGGGCGCTGGCCCGGTTTCGCGTTGAGCTTGCCGCGCCCCATCTGCAGCGCGATCTTGGGCAACTGCGTGGTCTTGCCGGAACCGGTTTCGCCACAGACGATGACCACCTGGTGCTCACGCATGGCGGCCTCGATCTCGTCCCGGCGGGCAGAGACGGGCAGGGACTCGGGGAATTCGATGTGCAGCGGCGTGGAGGACAAGGGGGAACTTCAGTCAAAATCAGGCAACCGGCGATTATCCGCGCCGCGCCCAACGTCTGTCCGATCCGCTGCCCATGTCCAACGTCTTCAACTTCACCTTCGTGCCCTGGTTCCGCTCGGTCGCGCCTTACATCCACAAGCTGCGCGGCAGCACGGTGGTGGTGGGCGTCGCCGGGGAGGCCATCGCGGCCGGCAAGTTGCCGCTGATCGCGCAAGACCTCGCGCTGATCCAGAGCATGGGCGTGCAGATCGTGCTGGTACACGGCTTTCGCCCGCAGGTGAACGAACAGCTCCAGGCCAAAGGCCACGAAGCCAAATACTCCCACGGCATGCGCATCACCGACTCGGTGGCGCTGGACTGCGCGCAGGAAGCTGCGGGCCAGCTGCGCTACGAAATCGAGGCCGCTTTCAGCCAGGGCCTGCCCAACACCCCCATGGCCGGTGCCACGGTGCGCGTGATTTCTGGCAACTTCATCACCGCACGCCCTGTGGGCCTGATCGATGGCGTGGACTTCATCCACTCCGGCCTGGTGCGCAAGGTGGACACCGAAGGCATCCAGCGCACGCTGGACATGGGCGCCATGGTGCTGCTCTCGCCCTTCGGCTTTTCACCCACCGGCGAGGCCTTCAACCTCACCATGGAAGACGTGGCCACCTCCATCGCCGTGGCGCTGCAGGCCGACAAGCTGATGTTCCTGACCGAGGTGCCCGGCATCGCGCTCGACGCGGGAGCGCCACACCCGGCCAAAGACAGTGAGATCGACACCGAACTGCCGCTGGCGGACGCCAAAAAGCTGCTCACCGCGCTGCCCCAGGCCACGCAGCCCACCGACACAGCGTTCTACCTGCAGCACTGCATCCGCGCCTGCGAAGGCGGCGTGGAGCGCAGCCACATCCTGCCGTTTGCGGTGGACGGCGCGCTGCTGCTGGAGATCTACACCCACGACGGCATCGGCACCATGGTGGTGGACGAAAAGCTGGAGAGCGTGCGCGAAGCGACGATGGACGACGTGAGTGGCATCGTGGCGCTGATCGAGCCGTTCGAGAAAGACGGCACCCTGGTCAAGCGCGACCGCACCGAGATCGAACGCGACGCGGGCAACTACACCATCATCGAACACGACGGTGTGATCTTCGGCTGCGCCGCGCTCTACCCCTACCCCGAGGCCCGCACCGGCGAGATGGCCGCGCTCACCGTGTCGCCCGACACACAGAGCCAAGGCGATGGCGAGCGACTGCTCAAGCGCATTGAGACCCGCGCCAAGGCGCAGGGCCTGCAGAGCATCTTCGTGCTCACCACACGCACCATGCACTGGTTCCTCAAACGCGGCTTTGTGCAGGTCAACCCCGACTGGCTGCCCGAGGCGCGCAAACGCAAATACAACTGGGATCGCAAAAGCCAGGTGCTCGTGAAAAAAATCGGTTGACCCTGCTTTTGAGTGGGCCGATTTGACAAATATCAAGCAGCCCATCCTGCATCTCAACATACTGGGATGTTTGATGACAGGAGCTGAAAAACATGACCGATCGAAGCCCACCCGCCGGCACCACGCCCGTGTCCGCCAACGGTTCCGGCCATAAACCCGCTGCAAAACCGGCGGCCCGAAAAACCGCAAAAGCCCAGCCTCTGCCGAAAAAAGCCATGGCCGCCAAAGCGGTCAAAACCAGCAAGACGCGCGCTGCGCCTGTCGAAAAGCCGCGCCGCACCAGCTTGGGTGACGTCACCGGGAGCCAGCAGCCCGGGAAGATCGCCAGGATCAGCACGGCTGCGGTCACCGAAGCCCGTCAACAAGCCAAGTTCGCCGCCGTGCGCGACATCCTGGGCAAGCCCGGCACCAGCAAAAAAGCCAAGGCTGAATCCCTGCGCGCGATCCTCGAAGGCGCTGCCCCGGACGACGCCAAGGCGATCCGCCGGCTGTTGCGCCAGGAAACCGATGTGGCGCGCAGCAAAGCCAGGGCAGTCGTCAACCCGGACGAGTTGCTGGCAGCCGATTGGCGCAGTGGCGCCTACCCTTACAAGAACCTGCTCTCGCGCAAGGTGTACGAGTCGCAGAAATACCTGCTCCAGGTCGAGCTGCTCAAGCTGCAGGCCTGGGCCAAGGAAACCGGGCAACGCGTCGTGATCCTGTTCGAGGGGCGCGATGCGGCCGGCAAGGGCGGCACCATCAAACGCATGATGGAACACCTGAACCCGCGCGGCGCGCGCGTGGTCGCGCTGGAGAAACCCAGCGAGGTCGAACGTGGTCAGTGGTATTTCCAGCGCTATGTGCAACACCTGCCCACCGCGGGCGAGATCGTGCTGTTTGATCGCAGCTGGTACAACCGCGCCGGGGTCGAACGTGTGATGGGGTTCTGTTCCACCCCCGAGTACGAGGAGTTCATGCGCCAGGCGCCCCAGTTCGAGCGCCAGCTGGTGCGCAGCGGCGTGCACCTGATCAAGTTCTGGTTTTCGGTCAGTCGCGAAGAACAGCGCCGCCGCTTCAAGGAGCGCAAGGCCCACCCGCTCAAGCAGTGGAAGCTCAGCCCGATCGACCTGGCGTCGCTCGACAAGTGGAACGACTACACCAAGGCCAAGGAGTCCATGTTCTTCGAGACCGACACGGCCGACGCACCCTGGACCGTGATCAAGAGCGACTGCAAGAAGCGCGCTCGGCTGAACGCCATGCGCTACGTGCTGCAGAAGCTGCCCTACACCAACAAGGACACGGCCAACATCGGTTCGCTGGATTCGTTGATCGTGGGTCGCGCGCACGTGGTCTACGAGCGCGGAGAGCGCCCGGGCAACGCGATTCTCTGAGCCTGCTCAGGCGCAGACAAAAAAGCCGCCCGAGGGCGGCTTTTTCATGGGCGACACACCGGCTTTCGATCAGGCAGACCGCGGGCGCACCAGCAACACCAGGGCCAGCAAGGCAATGGCCGAGAAACACAGGAACGACCAGTTGGCGATCGACAGGCCCAGGAAGGTCCAGTCCACGGCCGAACAATCACCACTGCCCTTGAAGATCATGGGAATGGCCCGCTTGAGCGGGAACGATTCGATCATTCCATAAAAATCACGACCGCAGGTCATGACCTCGGGAGGGTTCCATTGCAACCAGGTCTGGCGCGCCGCCACAAAGGCGCCACCCAATGCGAGCGCCCCCATCAGGCCCACACCCAGCTGCCGGGTGCTGCGCCCGCTGCTGGCCGCCGCCACACCCGCCGTCAGGGCCACCAGAATCAGAGCATACCGTTGCACGATGCACATGGGGCAAGGCTCCAGGCCCACGACATGCTGCAGGTAGATGCCAAAGGCCAGCAACCCCACACAGCCCACCGAGACCAGGGTCAACAGGCGGCGCGGGTGGCGGTCAAACAGCGCAAGAACGGGGGCAGCGGTGGTCAAGGGATCTCCTGAATATGAAACGAGGCGCCCCGGTGGACCCGGCCGGCGCCTCGGAGTTCCAGCCGTTCCGATGCGATCAGCTATCGGCGAAAGCGCGTTCGATCACAAACTGGCCCGGGCGTGTCGTGTTGCCTTCGGCAAAGCCGCGCTTCTCGCAAAGCGCCTTCAGGTCGCGCAACATTTCAGGGCTGCCGCAGATCATGACGCGGTCTTCGGCGGGGTTCAGTTCGGGCAGGCCCAGGTCTTTGGCCACCTGACCGTTTTCAAGAATCACCGGAATGCGGCCCTGGTGAACAAAGGGCTCGCGCGTGACGGTGGGGTAATACAGGAACTGCTGCTGCACCATCTCGCCGAGGAACTCGTCCTGCTTGAGCGTGTGTTCCAGCATCTCGCGGTAGGCCAGTTCCTTGACCTCGCGCACACCGTGGATCAGCACCACCTGTTCGAATTTTTCGTAGGTCTCGGGGTCGCGAACGATGGACAGGAACGGCGCCAGACCGGTGCCGGTGGCCAGCAGGTACAGGCGCTTGGCGGGCAGCAGGTAGTCGATCAGCAGCGTGCCCGTGGGCTTGCGGCCCACCACGATGCTGTCGCCCACCTGGATGTGCTGCAGGCGCGAGGTCAGCGGACCGTCCTGCACCTTGATGCTCAGGAACTCCAGGTGTTCGGCGTAATTGGGGCTGGCGATGCTGTAGGCGCGCAGCAGCGGCTTCTCGTTCACGCGCAGGCCGATCATGGTGAAGTGCCCGTTGGAGAAACGCAGCGCCTGGTCGCGGGTGGTGGTGAAACTGAACAGGCGGTCGGTCCAGTGGTGCACGCTCAACACGCGCTCTTCCAGAAATGCACTCATGGTCTTGGGTCAGATGAACGGCCGCCCCTTGGCTGGCCTGTGAAAAAACTGGGCAAGCGGACAGGGAAAACCCTGATCGATCACCGCGCGGATAACCAGCGATTGTAAAAGTCTTGCCGACCGTCCCTTTTGCGATATGTCAGGAACCGGATCGGCCACGACCGGAAGTCGCCCCGAGGGCCTTCATTCGTTGATACAGTCGGGGACTCGGGCACCCAGCGCCCCCGGCGCGTCTCAAACGTTCAGGCGTTCGCATGATGCCCACAAGCTTATAAAACCGGAAAGAATAAATTTTCATTTCGGTTATACGGAAATCCATCTTAAACAGGAAACCCCATGGCACGCACCGTCAACTGCATCAAGCTCGGCAAAGAAGCCGAAGGCCTGGACTTTCCGCCCTACCCGGGCGAACTGGGCAAACGCCTGTATGAAAACGTGAGCAAGGAAGCCTGGGCCGCCTGGCTCAAGCACCAGACCATGCTGCTCAACGAAAACCGCCTCAACCTGGCCGACGCGCGTGCGCGCCAGTACCTGGCCCGCCAGATGGAAAAGCACTTTTTCGGCGAGGGCGCCGACGCCGCCGCGGGCTATGTTCCGCCGGCTGACGCCAGCTGAGGCCGGCCGATGCCTTCTGCCCTGGTGATCGGGGCCGGACTCGCTGGAGCCGCCAGTTGTGTGGCGCTGGCCCGACGTGGCTGGCAACTGACCTTGCTGGACGCTGCCGATGGTCCTTCCTTGGGTGCATCGGCGCTGCCCGTGGGCATGCTGAGCCCGCACGTCACTCGCGCCCCCACGCCGCTCTCCCGCCTGTGCGCGCTGGGCGTGTCCGACATGCGCGACCAGCTGGAGCGGCTGGTTCCGCCAGGCCGGGGCTGGCAGCCCTGCGAAGTCGACAACCTGGGGCACGACCCCGGGCGATGGCCCGCCGCGCTGGTGCGACCTTCCGCGCTGGTTGAAGCCTGGCTCGACGAATGCCGGCGGCGAACAACCCTCACGACGCGCTGGCAGAGCCCTGTCGATCGCCTGGTCAACCGGTCTACCCCGGACCAGCCGCTGTGGCAGGCGCTGAATGCAGAGGGCCTGGTGCTCGCCGAGGCACCGGTGGTGGTCATTGCCGCCGCGTTTGGCAGCCATGCCCTGCTCACGCACGAAAACAGCCCGATGGCGCCCGAGGCCCTGCCCTTGCGCCCGGTTAAAGGGCAGATGAGCCTGGCCGCCCTGCAGAGTGAACCGCTGGCCGAACGGCCCCAGCGCAACAACGGCGTTTTCGTGCCGGTCTATGAAGACGCTGGCCTGCCACCCCAGTGGCCGGCACGCATCTGGGCCATGGGCTCCACCTACGAGCGGGGCGACAACTCCAGCCACGTGAACGCTGCAGCGCACGAGCGCAACGCCCACAGCCTGGAGAGCATCAGTCCCGCGGCCGCTTTGCGCCAGCGCGAAACCGCCGCCCGGGGTGAGTTGCTCGGCTGGGCGCAGGTGCGTTGCGCCTCGCTGGACCGGGTGCCCATGGTGGGCGCGGTGCCCCATGTGCAGGATCTACAAGCGCTGATGCAGCAAGCCGGCGCGCGACGAGGCAGGGTGCCCATGGCCGACACGCCACGCTGGCCCGGTCTCTTCATGCTGGGCGCGCTGGGTTCCCGTGGCCTGACCCTGGCCCACGCAATGGGCGAATTGCTGGCCCGGTTGATCGAGGGCGAAGACCCGAACCTGGA
Organism: Hydrogenophaga aromaticivorans; assembly: GCF_013387465.1. Classification (GTDB taxonomy): domain Bacteria; phylum Pseudomonadota; class Gammaproteobacteria; order Burkholderiales; family Burkholderiaceae_C; genus Hydrogenophaga; species Hydrogenophaga aromaticivorans. Next base: position 434,476 of record NZ_VYGV01000006.1, read on the forward strand.
GGCCGATCTGCTGCGTGCACTCGACCCGGCGCGTTTCGCCTGGAAGCAGGCCCGGCGCCAGCCCGCCTAGCGCAGACGCTCCAGGCCCTGCATCAGATCGGTCGTCTGCAACGGCCGCCCCAGCAGCGCGTGGATACCGGTCCGCTGGGCGTCGCGCACAACCCGCCGACGGCGCCACCAGGCGGCCAAGGGCCCCGCGTGTTCGCTGATGCCCATGTTCAGGGCCTGTGGATTGCCCTGCCCGAAATACCGGGCCAGTGACCAGGCATCCAGATGCGGGTTGTCCAGGTTGAACACGCCACAGCAATAGGGATGGCGTCGCATCAGGTTCATCGTGGCCTCGGTGCTGTCGACCTCATCGATCTCCGGCACAGCCATCGCCGTCAGCCCGGCACGCAAAGTCAACCGCTCCTGTCCGTTGAGCCCGACGAGCAATGCCCGCCGCACGGGCTCGGGGCTGGACTCAAGTTCCAGATCCAGCGGGACCGGCCGGGTGACATCCAGGTCCAGAAGACCTGAATCGGCCTGCCGCGCCGCGTACACGGCGTCAAGATCGTTCAGCACGCTGGCCCACTGAATGGGGCGATCCAGCACTCGCCAGGCATGGGCCGGTGCACCCGGGCCGACCCAGATCAGGCGCTGCCCGGTGGGCAAGCCCTTGGCATGAGAGAGCACTGCCTCCGCGCTCTCCCCGTCCACCAGCATCACTTCAGCGTTCATGGCGGGTGGTTTGGCGCCGGGAGCGACGAGCGGCACCCAGGGTGCATACGACAGCTCGCGAGTCTCCGACAGACGGAACACGGTGTTGAGTGCGTGCCTTTCGACATCCGAAAAGCCCACAACGCCGACAAATATCCGCTGTTTTTGCATGACGGTCATGGTACCTCGGCACCGTCTTTCTGGGCAGATGCAGGTCGCCTGAACCGCCTGCATGCTCCCCTTGCCCGGGCTTGGAGCGCGGGCATAGAAAACGTGGCGTCGATCGCTTATTCGATTATGGAATAAGTGAATGAGAAAAAAATCGTTTGGAATATATGGAGTCAAAACTACAGTCGCGTCCATGCCCGAATTCGCCATCATCTTTGCCGGCTTTGCCGTGGGACTCATCGTCGGACTGACCGGCGTGGGTGGCGGCTCGCTGATGACGCCGATCCTGATCTTCTTCTTCGGCATCAAGCCCTACCTGGCCGTGGGCACCGACCTGCTGTTCGCTGCCGTCACCAAGGCAGGAGGCACGCTGAGCCTAGCCAAGCAGCGCCTGGTTCCCTGGCGCGTGGTGGGCCAGCTCTGCGCCGGCAGCATCCCGGCCGCACTGATCACACTGGCCGTGTTGCACCGGGTCGGCCCGGCCAACCCCCAGGTGCAGTCGGTCATGACGCACACCCTGGGCATCGCCCTGCTGCTGACCGCCGCCGCCATGCTCTACAAAGCCGCCCGCGGCAAACAGCTGCCACGCACCTTGCCCGAAGGCCAGCTGCAGGACGCGACCCGCGCCCGCCACTGGAGTCTGCCGGTGCTGTTTGGTGCCGTCATCGGCACCCTGGTCACGCTCACCTCGGTCGGCGCCGGTGCCATCGGCGTCTCGGTGCTGCTGATCCTGTTCCCGCTGCTGCCGCTGCCGCGCATCGTGGCGGCCGACATCGCCTACGCCGTGCCGCTCACGCTGGTGGCCGGTCTGGGCCACGCCAGCCTGGGTTCGGTGGACTGGCCACTGCTGGCCCAACTGCTGGCGGGTTCGCTGCCCGGCATCTGGCTCGGCACACGCCTGATGCGCCACACCCCCGAGCGCCTGGTGCGCTCGGTGCTCTCGCTGCTGCTGGCCTATGCCGGCACCAAGCTGATCGCCTTCTGATACCTCTATCCCACGAAGCCCATGTACCAGTATTCCGACTTTGACCGCCAGTTCGTCCAGCAGCGCGCTGCCCAGTTCCGCGACCAGCTCGAACGCGCAGAAGCGGGCACGCTCGGTGGCGACGAGTTCAAGCCCCTGCGCCTGCAGAACGGCTGGTACATCCAGCGCTTCGCGCCCATGCTGCGCGTGGCCGTGCCTTACGGCGAAATCTCCAGCGCCCAGCTGCGCGTGCTGGCGAAGATCGCGCGCGACTACGACCACAAGGAAGACCACGACGTGTCCAAGGCCAACGCGGCCCTGGCCGATGTGCCCAGCCTGCCCGACCGCTGCGGCCACTTCACCACGCGCCAGAACGTGCAGTACAACTGGATTCCGCTGCACCGCGCGGCCGACGTGATGGACCTGCTGGCCAGCGTCAACCTGCACGGCATCCAGACCAGCGGCAACTGCATCCGCAACATCACCACCGACGCGCTCGCCGGCATCGCGGTGGACGAAGTCGCCGACCCGCGCCCGTTCTCCGAAATCATGCGCCAGTGGAGCACGCTGCACCCCGAGTTCGCCTTCCTGCCGCGCAAGTTCAAGATCGCCATCACCGGCGCCCGCGAAGACCGCGCCGCCACGCCGTGGCACGACGTCGGCCTGCGCCTCTTGCGCAACGTGGACGGCGACCTGGGCTTCCAGGTACGCGTGGGCGGTGGCATGGGCCGCACGCCGATCATCGGCACAGTGATCCGCGAGTTCCTGCCCTGGAACCAGATCCTCAACTACCTCGAAGCCGTGGTGCGCGCCTACAACCGTTTCGGTCGCCGCGACAACATCTACAAGGCGCGCATCAAGATTCTCGTGAAAGCCGAGGGCCAGGCCTTCACCGACCAGGTGGAAGCCGAATACGCCGACATCATCGAGAAAGACGGCGCGCCCCACACCATCACCCAGGCCGAACTGGACCGCGTGAGCGCCTTCTTCGTGCAGCCTGAGCTGCGCTGCGACCGCAAGAGCGCCGACGCCAAGATCGCCCACATCCTCAAGGCCGCGGCCGAAGACGACGTGGAGTTCAGCCGCTGGCTCACGCAGAACGTGAAGCCACACCAGAACCCCGACCTGCGCGCCGTCACGCTGTCGTTCAAGCGCCTGGGCTCGGCCCCTGGTGACGCGAGTGCCGATCAGCTGGAACGCGCCGCCGACCTGGCCGACCGCTTCTCCGCCGGCGAAGCCCGTGTGACGCACGAACAGAACCTGCTGCTGCCCTGGGTCAGCTGCGACCAGCTGCCCGAGCTGTGGCGCGAAGCGCGCCGCCTCGGCCTGGCCAAGCCCAACATCGGCCTGCTGAGCGACATGATCGCCTGCCCCGGCGGTGATTTCTGCGACCTGGCCAACGCCCGCTCGCTGCCCATCGCGCAGGCTCTGCTGGCGCGTTACCAGGACCTGGACGAACTGCACGACCTGGGCGAGATCGACCTGCACATCAGCGGCTGCATCAACAGCTGCGGCCACCACCACAGCGGCCACATCGGCATCCTGGGCGTCGACAAGGACGGCCAGGAGTGGTACCAGGTGACGCTGGGCGGCTCCGACGGCACGCGCCTGTCGGGCGAAGCCGTGCCAGGCAAGGTGATCGGCCCGTCCTTCGCCGCCAATGAAATGACCGACGTGATCGAAGCCCTGCTCACCACCTACCGCGCTGAGCGCCAGACGGCCGAAACCTTCACACAGACCGTCAAACGCGTCGGCATCGATCCCTTCAAGACCGCCGCCAACGCGGTGCGCGTGGCCACCGCCCGCACACCCGTCGCCGCCTGAGCCCAGCATCCGAGACCCGCATGAAACCCACGCTCCAACTCTTCCAGGCCGAAGCCGTCCCTGCAGACGAAGCCGGCACCCTGACGCTGGCCAACGATGCCGATCCGCGCGAGGCCGATCTCGACGGCGTCACCACCGTCGTGCTGCAGTTCCCCAAATTCACCGACGGTCGCGCGTTCAGCCAGGCCTTCCTGCTGCGCCGCCGCCTCGGCTTCACGGGCGAGATCCGCGCCACCGGCGACGTGCTGATCGACCAGCTGGCGCAGATGCAGCGCAGCGGCTTCAGCCAGGCCGTGCTGCGCAACGATCAGAACCTGGACCACGGCCGCAAGCTGCTGGCCCACTACCCCGCCTTCTACCAGGGTGATGCGGTGGACACGCAACCGCACTTTGCCGTCGCAGCCTGAACGGAGAAACCATGAGCCCCCACGTTCACATTCGTTCTCTGCCCCCCAAGGGGGTGTTGCCCTCCTTGAGGCGGCTCGGCGGAGGTCAGCCATGAGCGCCATCGACCTCTACAACAAGCCCTCGGCCGACTTTGATGCCAAGGTCGCGAACAGCATCGCGCTGCTCCAGCGCGCCGCTGCGCAGTACCCCGCGCTGACCCAAGCCTCCAGCCTGGGCGCCGAAGACATCGTCGTCACCCACCTGATCCACCTCGCTGGCATCTCCTCCGGCGTTTTCGTGCTCGACACGGGCAAGCTGCACGCCGAGACGCTGGCCCTGATCGGTCTGATCGAGAAGCGCTACACCCGCAGCGTCGAGGTCTACCGCCCGAAGAACGAATCGGTGATCAAGTTCGTTCGCCACCACGGCGAAAAAGCCATGTACGACAGCATCGAGCTGCGCAAGCAGTGCTGCGACATCCGCAAGATGGAACCGCTCGCGCGCGCCCTGGCCGGCAAGGACGGCTGGATCACCGGTCTGCGCCGCGAACAGTCCAATGCCCGCGCCGAAGTGGCCGACATCGTGCAGGAACCGGGCCGCGTGAAGATCAGCCCCATCGTCGAATGGACCTGGGGCGACGTGTGGCACTTCATCGCCCAGCACCAGCTCGACTACAACGCCCTGCACGACCAGTTCTTCCCCAGCATCGGCTGCGAGCCCTGCACCCGCGCCATCAGCGTCGGCGAAGACTTCCGCGCCGGCCGCTGGTGGTGGGAGCAGGAGAGCGCCAAGGAATGCGGCCTGCACGTCGAGCCCATCGGCGAAACCAGCCCGCTGAAACAGCCCGCCTGAAGAAGAACACACCATGAACGCACGCACCGAACCCGAAGTGATCCATACCGCCCTGCAGGCCGCCGCCGGCCACCACCTGAGCAACGCCCATCTGGACGCGCTCGAAGAAGAAACCATCTTCATCCTGCGCGAAGTGGCCGCGGCTTTCGAGCGCCCCACCCTGCTGTTCTCGGGCGGCAAGGACTCGCTGGTCATGCTGCGCTGCGCCGAAAAGGCCTTTGGCGTCGGCCGCATCCCCTACCCGCTGCTGATGATCGACACCGGCCACAACTTCCCCGAAGTGACCGATTTCCGCGACCGCCGCGCCGCCGAGCTGCAGGCCGAACTGATCGTGCGCAACGTCGAGGACTCGATGAAGCGCGGCACCGTGCGCCTGGCCCACCCGGGCGAAAGCCGCAACGTGCACCAGTCGGTCACGCTGCTCGAAGCCATCGAAGAATTCCGCTTCGACGCCCTGATCGGCGGTGCGCGCCGCGACGAAGAAAAGGCTCGCGCCAAGGAGCGCATCTTTTCGCACCGCGACAGCTTCGGCCAGTGGCAACCCAAGGCCCAGCGCCCCGAGCTGTGGACACTGTTCAACACGCGCCTGGCCCCAGGCGAACACTTCCGCGTATTCCCCATCAGCAACTGGACCGAACTGGACGTGTGGCAATACATCGAGCGCGAGAACATCGCCCTGCCCTCGATCTACTACACGCACCAGCGCAAGGTGGTGGACCGCCGCGGCCTGCTGGTGCCCGTGACCGAGCTGACTCCGCCGAAAGACGGCGAAACGGTGCAGGTGCGCGACGTGCGTTTCCGCACCGTGGGCGACATCACCTGCACCTGCCCGGTGGAGAGCCTCGCGGCCACGGCCGGCGACATCGTCATCGAGACGCTGGCCGCCGACGTGAGCGAGCGTGGCGCGACGCGCATGGACGACAAGACCTCGGAAGCTTCGATGGAGAAGCGGAAAAAAGACGGGTACTTCTGACGCCCCCCGCGCCGCGCCTGCGGCGCTTCACCCCCCACTGGGGGGCAACACCTGCGGCCCGGCAAAGCCGGTTCCGCGGTGTTCTTGGTTAAGACACTTCGATTCGAGAGTTTTTATGAACACGATCATTTCCGCTCCCTCCGCTGTGGGTTCCGACACCCGCCCCGCCCTGAAATTCATCACCTGCGGTTCGGTGGATGACGGCAAGAGCACGCTGATCGGTCGCCTGCTGGTGGACAGCAAGGCTGTGCTGCAGGACCATCTGGCCGGCGTACAGCGCCAGGGTGAGACCGACCTCGCGCTGCTGACCGACGGCCTGTCGGCCGAGCGCGAGCAGGGCATCACCATCGATGTGGCCTACCGTTACTTCAACACCGAAACCCGCAAGTTCATCATCGGCGACGCGCCGGGCCATGAGCAGTACACCCGCAACATGGTGACCGCAGCTTCCGCCGCCGACGCAGCGGTGGTACTCGTCGATGCCACCAAGCTCGATTGGCAGGACGCTGGCCTCAAGCTGCTGGTGCAGACCCGCCGCCACTCGCTGCTGCTCAAGCTGCTGCGCGTGCCGTCCATCGTGTTCGCGGTCAACAAGCTCGACGCCGTGGCCGACAGCGCGCTCGCGTTCGCCCACATCAGCGCCGCGCTCGCCGCCTTCGCGGCCGAAGCCGGCATCACCGTGACGGCCACCGTGCCGGTTTCGGCCCTGAAGGGCTGGAACGTGGTGGACGCCGCGGCCGACGCCGCCTGGTGCGGCTACAGCGGCCCCACGCTGCTGGACATCCTGGAGCACCTGCCTGTGACCGCGGCCGACACCGCGCTGCCGTTCGCGTTCCCGGTGCAGTGGGTGGAGAAGTTCTCTTCCTCGTCCGACACCAGCCAGGGTCGTCGCGTCTTCTGGGGCCGTGTGGCCACCGGTGGCGTGGTGCCCGGCCAGCCCGTCAAGGTCATGCCCAGCGGCCAGACCGCGACCGTGGCCCAGGTGCTCGACCACGCACGCCATCCGAAGGTCGTGCAGGCCGGTCACAGCGCCGGCATCGTGCTCGACCGCGAGGTCGATGTGTCGCGTGGCGACTGGCTCCTTGCCGCAGATGGTGAAGGTGCTGCGCTCGATGCCAGCCGCGAGATCCGCGCCACCGTGGCCTGGATGGACGACGAAACCCTGGTCGCAGGCCGCGTGTACTGGGCGCTGCACGGCCACCGCTGGGTCAAGGCCAAGGTCAAGCGCATCGTGCACAAGCTGGACATCAACACCCTGGCAGAGGAAGATGCCACCCAGCTGGAGCCCAACGCCATCGGCCACATCGAACTGGCCCTGCAGGAGCCGCTGGTCACCCTGCCCTTTGCCCAATCGCGTGCGCTCGGCTCGCTGGTGCTGGTCGACACGGCCAGCCACAGGACCTCGGGCGCGGTGCTCGTGAACTGAGTCCCACGGGGTTCGCTCCGGCTCCCGCAGCCGGCCAAACCGGTTAACTTATGTCATGGCAAGGGCCTAGGCCCTGCCTTACGCTCCGGAAACCCTAAAATCCGGGGTCTTACCGATTTCTCACCATTACCATGACCCACGTCGTCACCGAATCCTGCATCCGCTGCAAATACACCGATTGTGTTGATGTCTGCCCTGTGGACTGCTTCCGCGAAGGTCCCAACTTCCTGACCATCGACCCCGACGAGTGCATCGACTGCGCGGTGTGTATTCCGGAATGCCCGGTGAGCGCCATCTACGCCGAAGAAGACCTGCCCAAAGACCAGTTGCACATGACGGCCCTCAATGCCGAACTGGCGCTGTTGCCGGGCTGGAAGAGCATCACCAAGCGCAAGGACGCGCTGCCCGACGCCGAAGAGTGGAAAGACCGCACGGGCAAGCTGAGCCAGCTGATCCGCTGAAGCAGCGCCCGCCATGGAACCCCAGCTGAACCGGCAAGTGGTGGACACCGCGGTGGCCCACGACGGGCCGATTGAAACCGACGCCGTCATCGTCGGCGCCGGGCCGGTTGGCTTGTTCCAGGTGTTCGAGCTCGGGCTGCTCGAAATCAAGGCCCACGTGATCGACTCGCTCGCCTACCCGGGCGGCCAGCCGGTGGAGCTGTACCCCGACAAGCCCATCTACGACATCCCGGCGGTTCCGGTCTGCACCGGTCAGGAACTCACCGATGCCCTGCTCAAGCAGATCGAGCCCTTTGGGGCCACTTTCCACCTCGGACAGGAAGTCACCACGGTCCAGAAACAGGACGACGGCCGCTTCTTCGTGGAAACGTCCAAGGGCACACGCTTCCTCACCAAGACCATCTTCATCGCCGCTGGCGTGGGCGCCTTCCAGCCGCGCACGCTCAAGGTCGAAGGCCTGGATCCGTTCGAAGGCTCGCAACTGTTCTACCGGGTGAAAAACCCCGCCGACTTCGCCGGCAAGAACCTGGTGATCGTGGGCGGCGGCGACTCCGCACTCGACTGGGCGCTGAACTTCGTCGCCGAGGGCCCGAACAAGGCCGAGAGCGTGATCCTGATCCACCGCCGTGACGGCTTCAAGGCCGCGCCCGCCAACGTGGCGAAGATGCGCGAACTGTGCGAGCAGCTGGAGATGCAATTCATCGTCGGCCAGGTGACCGGCTGCGAAGAAAAGGACGGCCGGCTCACCGGCATCAAGGTAACCGGTTCCGATGCCGTCACGCGCGTGGTCCCACTGGACATCCTGCTGGTGTTCTTCGGCCTGTCCCCCAAACTCGGGCCCATCGCCGAATGGGGGCTGGAGATCGAGCGCAAGCAGCTCGTGGTGGACACCGAAAAGTTCTCCACCAGCATTCCCGGCATCTTCGCGGTGGGCGACATCAACACCTACCCCGGCAAGAAGAAACTCATCCTCTGCGGCTTCCACGAATGCGCACTTGCCGCGTTTGGCGCCATGCCCATCATCTTTCCGGACAAGAAAGTGTTCCTCCAATACACGACCACCAGCCCGAAGCTGCACAAGGTGCTGGGTGTGGAATCACCGGTGTTTGACTGAGGACCGCCATCGCTGGATGCGGCGACATTTTTTGACAAAAATGCGCCGACCTCCAAAAATGGGAAAAATCACACTATAATTTGAGGCTGTTCCCTGATAGCTCAGTCGGTAGAGCGACGGACTGTTAATCCGCAGGTCCCTGGTTCGAGTCCAGGTCGGGGAGCCAAGAAACACGAGAGTCAGCAGGTTAGCGCCTGCTGACTTTTTTGCTTTCTGGATTTGGCTGGTGCCAGTCTGGTGCCAGTTTCAGGTTTGATGCACATAGTCCAGGGGTTCGCTCCGATCTGTTGTGCGAGCGCCGCATCAAGGCATCTGCACGGACCATCGCAAGGCACGCACTGCCCCGAGTTCTTTTCCAGATGACCGTCAGATAGCTGCGAGAGCGCTGCGCACAAGATTTGACGGCGAATCCAGCATGACCAAAGTGCTCGCCGCGCCCTACAGTTGCCAACATACCTCCACCGGGAGAATGCCTTGCAACACACCTCCGCCGCACCGATTGACTCTCACGATCAATTGTCGACCGTGTTTCTGCGCATGCCATCCGTCATGCAGATGACGGGCTTGGGTCGATCTACGATCTACAGGCTCATGGCCCAACAACAGTTCCCCTGCCCGGTTCGTCTCGGTGCGCGCGCAGTGGCCTGGCGCCGCAGCGAACTGGATCTGTGGAGCCAGACACGCCCAGTGACTTCGCACTGATGCGGACAGGCTCAAAAGAAGTTGAAGAATCGCTGACAGTACCGCCGATAGTCGCCCCCGATGTGGAATGGGGTGAACATTAGAGTGACCATTTCGTCCCGACAAGTTGGTGCAATGATGATTTCGGCGATCCCAGTGGCGCAATATGCTGTACATTTAATCAGCACAACTGAAGTCTTTGGAGATATCGTGAGCCAACTCCCATTGAACAGCTTGCTTTCTCTCGCAAAGGCCCTCGCTACCCAGCCAAAGCCGCAAGGGCTCGGCCTCGGTGCCACCGTGCTCGGAAATGGTGCGCCGCCCAGGCACGAAGGAGGCCTCGGGCTCTTCTCCGCATCGACCAATCTCGGCCTTGGCGCGCCAAGCAACATCGGTGGTCTGATGTCGCTGCAAGTGGCTGCGGCCGAAGAAGCACCGAAGTGGATCTTTGTCACAAAGCGGTTCAAGTCGTTCTTGAACAACCTGGAGCTGACCGATGTACAACGCAACGACGGCGAAACGAAGTTCAAGGGCGTGGTCAAGACGCTGAACCAGGCGTACTGGAACTCGAACTCGGATACCGATCACGCGTTCTACATCGGTTCCTGGGCAAAGCTAACTCGAATTCGACCGCCGCGCGACGTTGATCTGTACTTCCTGCTGCCCCTAGAGGTCCACAAGCGGTTCGAGCAGTACAACGGCAACAAACAATCGGCGCTACTGCAAGATGTCAAAGGGAAGCTGCTGGCAACGAACCCGACTAGCGAAATCAAAGGTGATGGGCCAGTCGTGCTCGCGGCTTTCACAAGTTTCAGCGTCGAGGTCGTTCCTGCCTTCCTATATGACGATACCGAGCGCTCGTACTATGTCTGCGACACCAAGAACGGCGGCTCATACAAGAAGACGATGCCGCTGCACGAGGTCGATGCGATCACCGCCGCCGATGCGCGCAACTCGAACAACGTGCGCCGCCTGATCCGCATGCTGAAGGCATGGCAGGCGTGGTGCTCGGTCCCGATCAAGTCGTTCTACCTTGAGCTACTCGCCATCGAGTTCCTTGACCAGTGCGAATGGCGCAATACCGACTACTTCTACTACGATTGGATCAGCCGCGACTTTTTCAAGTGGTTGATTACGAAGGCGAACACACACCTGTGGGCACCTGGAACGTACGAACTGCTGTGGCTCGGTGAGGCGTGGAAGTCTCGTGCCGAATCAGCGTATGCGCGGGCAGTTAAGGCCTGTGACTGCGAGCGTGCCAATGAAGAAGGCAATGCTGGCGACGAATGGCAGAAAATCTATGGCCTCGACATTCCGAAATGGACCTGATGGACCCGCGCGCGCAAGAAATCATTGACGAATGCAAGCGGCAGGAAGAATCCTGTCTGTACACATCCACGGCGCTGTTCAGTTGGCAGAAAGAGACGCGCAAGCTGCGCATCGTCTTCATCGTTGTGCCGATCATCTGTGGTTCGTTCGCCAGTGCAAGAATCCTCGTGCGAGATCCGAGCTATGACTGGGCTGTTGCGATCCTGTCGTTGATTGCGGGCTTGTTCCCCGCCATCTTCAAGGCGCTCGACCTTGATGTGAGCCTAGCGACTATCGCCGACAGCGCGAATCGGTTCAAAACACTGCAAGACGGTTTCCGTCAGGCCTCCCGCATCGGCGCCACGAGCAAGACCGAAGATTTGGAAGAGCAGTTCACGTCGTTGATGAAGCGCATGGATGATGCCCGGTCAGCGAATCCGACCATCCCGGATCGGCATTTCACGGCTGCTCAGAAGAAGATCCAAGGAGGTGACTACGACTTCGGCAGCGTGAAGAAAGCGTCTCCCTAAGGAACGATAGAAACCGAGCGACTGGTTTCGCCTGCACGTGTTCATCCCACTCGCGGTTGGTCGAATGTCGGGTCATTGACGTCGCGTGCGTTGGACCCTCCAGCAGCGAGTGACTCAGATCAGGGCGGATTCAAGTCTGAAGTGCAACACCCTGGGGTTCAATGAACGAGGGTGGAATGTTGCGGGCTGTTGAGCAGGAGTTCTCGATAGACCGCCAGCGGGGATCGTACGCCCAGACCTTTGCGAGGTCGGTTGTTGATCTGATCGGCAATGGCATCGAGTTGCTCCTGGCTGTAGCCTGAGAGATCGGTGCCCTTGGGCAGGTACTGACGCACCAGCCCATTGGTGTTCTCGTTGGAGCCGCGCTGCCATGGGCTGTGCGGGTCGCAGAAGTACACCGCGATTTCCGTGCGGCGGCTGAGCTCCTTGTGCATCGCCATCTCCCGGCCCTGGTCGTACGTCATGCTCTGGCGCATGGGCGCTGCGATCCCCAGCAGCTTGTCAGAGAAGGCCTGCATCACGTTGGCTGCGCTGGCAGGTTTGAACTCAGGCAGTTTGATGAGCATGAGCAGCCTGCTGGTGCGCTCGACCAAGGTGCCCACCGCACTGGCGTTGGCCGCTCCCTTGATGAGATCGCCTTCCCAGTGGCCCGGAAACTGCCGATCCTCAATCTCAGGCGGACGCAGGTGGATGCTCACCATGTCGGGGATCTGACCGCGCCGGTCTTGCCCTTTGCTGCGAGGTACGCGCTTGTTGTGGGCGTGGCGCAGGGTGGCGATCAGCTCGCGCTTGAGCTCGCCCACGGGCTGGGCGTAGATGCAGTTGTAGATGGTCTCGTGTGACACGCGGTGCTCATGGCCTCTGGGGAGGATGCAGGCCAGTGTCAGGGCAATCTGTTCAGGCGACCAGCGCTCGCCCAGAAAGTGGCGCATCAACCCGAACAGGATGCCATCGCGATGGAGCTTGCCCTGTGGGCGGCCTTGCAGGCGTCGCCGTCGGGCGCAGGCACGCGCTGTGGTGCTCGCGTAGCCTGCGGGCTGAGCGTTGCGCCGCAGCTCCCGGCTGATGGTGCTTGGTGAACGACCCAAGACTTGGGCCATGGCGCGAACGCTGTACTTTTGCTGGGCCAGACTGGCCAGGGTCACGCGGTCTTCAGGCTGAAGCTGTTGATAGCGCTTGGATGGGGTGCTTTGCATCTGCGGACCTTACTCGGTGGCAGGTGTTGCACTTCAGACTTGAATCCGCCCAGCCTAAAGTCGCCGGCCAGTGTGCGGTATGGGGTGCAGGTTCATGGCGACAACCAAGTTTTGTGCTCCTCGGGTACACCAGCGACACAGTTGACCTGCCTCGATCAGTGTCAAGCACCCTGTCCCGTCGCGAGCTTCAGCACCATCCCGATCACGAACAGCGAGGCGGCAATGCGGCCCCAGCGCCAGGTTGTGAACCAGTAGCGATGATTGACCCACACCGCGCGATGGATTCGCGCTGCTGAAACCAGAAGCGCAATCGCAACGACCATGGGGCCGACGATTCCGACAGGCGCATCAATCTGGCTCAAGAGGAATACCCAGAACAGCGGCCAGGCCACCGCATCGATGGCCGCGAGCCATCGTCGACCGGTCCAGTGCGGTGCATTGGCCTGGGGTTCACGCGCAACGAGCAGCCACATACCAAACCTCCAGTCACTGCATGCTCACAGATTCAATCCACTATTCTTCCCGTCCATTCGGCCCATGGCACTGCCCAGAATGGAATGTCACCCGACAAGCGCTAAAAGATTGCCACGTTGCACCCGGTGGTTGAATTCACACGGCAAACAACCGTAAAAGATGTTTCATCGCTCGCGGGCTCCTGGCCTGCCCAGTGATCCAAAAAATCGTGTCATCTGCGCCCCAAGGAACACTGCCCCAATTTCCGAGGGAGCCGGATTGGGATTACGTCCCTCGGTCATCGAGGCTGCTCAGGTGCGCACCCTGCCCCGCATTCGTCGGTCGCCGTGCGACACTCAAAGCGCTGCATTGAGGTGCGAGCGCCTGGGCACCGTGGGATAAATGGAAGGGGCCCACCAGAGTGAAACGACGGTGGGAAGGCGGCCGTCTATGCCGCGAAAGGCCTTGGCGCTTGCGCCGGCAGCGCTATGGTTCGCAAGTCGGCGAGCGGCGAAACATCTGGTGCGGCACCTTGAGGAGATCGCTGGTGGGACCGTCCACATAGTGGGCACTCGGCTCCCTGAATCTCGGTTCGTAAAATGCCGCGTGCCATCAATTCGTTCCAATAGGCTCCGACGGACGGATACGACTGGAAACCATTGAGACGCGCACGATACCCGCACCATCTAGACAGGAATTCGCAGCACCCCACTAAATGGATGCAGTCAGCGATCCGCCGTCGCTGGCACTGCCGGAGCAGCCCCCTATGCTGGATCGTGATCAGTTGGAAACGTTCGCCACTGTGGTCGAGCAGCAAAGCTTTGACCGCGCGGCAAGCGTGCTCAGCATCACGCGAGGCGCAGTCTCCCAGCGCATCAAGGCGCTGGAAGAATCGTTGTCTACCGTGCTGGTCAAGCGAGAACGGCCAGTGGCGGCCACGCATGCTGGTGAGGTGTTGCTGCGCCATGTGAAGGCACTGCGCATCCTCGAAGGATCGGCACTCCAAGAACTTGCGCCAACCGCCAAACCACACGCACCCGTGTCCCTGGCCATTGCGGTGAACGCCGATTCCCTGGCCACTTGGTTTCCCGAAGTGCTCCGGGAGCTGCTGATGGGTCAGCTGGTGGCCTTGGAGGTAATCGCAGACGATCAAGATCACACATCTGCCCTGCTGGCTCGCGGCGATGTGATTGGGTGCATATCAACGTCTGCCAAACCCGCCGATGGCTTCTTGGCCGAATGCCTGGGCGCCATGGAATACCGCTGCTATGCGACGCCAGCCTTCGCCTCCACGCACTTTCCGAGCGGACTCACGGTCCCAGCAGTGCTGTCAACACCGGCTGTGTTGTTCAACCGCAAGGACTCTCTGCACGACGACTTCCTGAAAAGGCATTTTGGGTTTGCCGTTGAGCGGTACGCCAGACACTACCTGCCCTCGCCCGTCGCCTTGCTCGAAGGGATTGCCATGGGCGCTGGTTATGGCCTGATTCCCAGCTGGCAGGCGGATCCCTTGGTGGAAGCGGGACAGCTCGTGGACGTCTGCCCAGATGAGCGAGAGATGGTGGACTTGTTCTGGCACCACTGGGACCTTGAACCACCGATGGCCAGTGACATCACTGCCCTGATCGTCAAGGTGGCCAGGAGCAGCCTGGAGCCTTCGGTCGTGTTCGAGCCATCAACGGCGCAGGCCGGAGAATCGGCCAGTCCACCCCCCGGCCGCAAAGCGGAACCACAGGGCGGTGCCAGCGGACAAGAAGCATCCGAGCAGCAGTGACACCACGTCGGTGTCTTCACCATGCTGGCCCAACCAGCCAGCCAGATGCACGGAGACTGAAGCAGCAAAGCCAACCGCCACGATCCACCTTGCGTGCTGCGGCGGTACGACGATGCCTGAGACCATGGTGGCAAAGCAAACGCCGATGCTTGCAATGTAGACCACGTTGACGGACACCATGGTGTCCACAATGCCCTGGTCACGTGAGGCCAGCAACGCGCTCAAACCCAAGGCAATGGGCGCAAAGATCGGGTGACCCGCAAAACGACTGCTAGAAGCGGCGCACGCCAACGCCTCCGTCATGGCGCGCAAGATCGCTGCGCCTGCACCCAACGCTGCCACGGACAGGGCGATGAGCATGAGCTTGTCTGCGTCCTGTCCCACCGACCCAGCGACCTGACCCAGCACCCAGGGAACCACCTGCTTGGTGTCCACCAAGTCGCCCAACATGCCACCGCTCTGCATGGCGACCACCACGGCCGACGGTAAGAATGCAATCACGAAGAGCAGCAGCCCCGCCAGAACGCATCCACCCACGGCGGCCAAAGGTGAGCGCGCGGCCAATACAAATTGCTGGTAATCGGCACCGGTACACACCAACAAGCCGACGGCCAAAGAAATGGCCACCACGCGGGATGCACTGAACGTGGACAGGTCTTCGGTAAATGCGGGAATCGCCTGCAGGTAGACGCCCATACCGTTCGCGACGACCAGCGCGTAGACCAGGACAGCGGCGCTCGCAAGAAGACACATGGCGAACAGGGCCGATGCGAACCGCAGATCCAATCGCGATGCGCCGTAGATCAACAGCAAGATCACCAGGTGGCTGTGTGTCTGTTCAAGGCCCAACAGCTCCAACACCGCAACACCACCCTGAATCTGGGCAGCCAGTACGCCCGACATCCAGATCAATGACAGCAACGCCACCACGCCTTGAAGCTGCTTGCCGTAGGCACGGCCAAACAAATCCCAGACCGGAAGCCCTGTTGCCCACAGTTGCCGTGCGAACAAGGCCAACACCAGCATGCCAAAGCCGGTGGCCACCCCATAGATGCTGCCTGCCATGCCGTGGGAAAGTGCCAGTTCGCCCGACCCGAAAAGGAATCCAATCCCGTAGCTGGCCGAGACCAGGAGTGCCGCGACCTGCAAGCTCCCCAGCGCCCTGTTCATGGAATCCGCCCTTGCGCCTGCCAAGCGCCCGTGACTGGATCGGTGCCGGTGAAGTAGTCAGAGCAGACCTTGCCGCGGTCCCGAAATACTTCTTGCCCTTTCAGCAACCGGTGCGCCTCGGGCAGTCGGTAGTAAGGCACCGCTGGCAAAAGGTGATGGGTGAGGTGGTACCCGTTGTTACGCGGGTGGATCAGCCAGCGCCAGACACCGTGGCAAACCATGTCTCGCGTAAAGGTGAACACGCCACCCGGCAGAAGGCCGAAGTGATCACACATCTCTCGGAAGGTGGTGATCAGATGGAAAGCTGTTGCCCTGGCCAGCAGCCACAGCACCAGGAATGTGATCGTGAAGTCGGGGCCGACTATTGCCAACATCAACGCCAGAGCCCCGGCCCACCACCCAAGGATGTAGAGCTGACTGGCCGCGCGAACTTGGCGCGAAAACAGGTGCCCACCCATCGACGACAGCCAAGCGCTCAAAGAAAAGATTTGGTCCAGGTAGTTCAAAAACCAGTTCGTTGGCCCACTTCGAGCGAAAAACAGGAGATCAGGGTCACCCCCATCGGTCCCGAGTTCCATGTGGTGCTTGAAGTGCGTTTCGCGGTAGCGAGCCAGGCTCGCGAACAACAAGGGCGCGATGAAAAGGCGCGCTACCAGGTCGTTTCGCCGTCGATCCCGCCACAGATTGCGATGCCCCGCGTCGTGAAGAATGTTGCCGAGTGCCCGTTGGCGGTTAGCGATCAGCACAACAGCCAGCGGCGCGAACAACTCACTCCACCATACGACCAGCGCCACCGAACTGAGAACGATGAGCCAGTCGAAGGCAATGTCGAGCACGGCGCGCCAAGGTGCCAGCCGAAAAAGTTCACAGTGCGGGTCACCCTGTTGGCGCAGCTCTGATCGAAGCGCGGCCATGTCCGAAAGGACATGCGAAGTCGTTGTCATGGTGGACACTCCTTCCTAACGGCGTGCGGCTGCAGACGGCCTCGCAACGCACGGTAGCGAATGTCGGAGCACAAGGCCCAGGCCGCGCCAAACGGTAGCAGGAGATACCAACACAGCGCGGTGGTTTAGGAACTTTGGCCTCGCGTCAATTCAGCTAAACCAGTCCCTTCTGGGTTGCACCTGAGCACTTGTGCACACGCCGGGTCAACGCCAGCCGCCCATAATCAACGCCGAAAGCCAACACCATTTCCCTGTGCAGGAGGACATCGGAGTGAGCGGAGAAAAAGACCAAGTTCGGCTGCAGCAAATGATGGCCCCTGACCTTCGGCCAGAGACCTACGTCTACTGCACCTTCCAAGACCATCGCCTCCCTGTTGACCTCTCTCCCATCTGCACGTTCAGGGAGACCGAAGGACTAACGGCCATTGTTGAGCGCTCTCAAGCCATTCAGGCCAAGGTGCCCTTCATCTTTGAGGTCAAACTTATCACGCTCACCGTGCACTCGTCGCTGGAGGCCATTGGCTTTCTAGCCATGATCGCCACAGCCCTGGCCAAAGCAGGCATCCCTTGCAATGCGGTCGCCGCCTTCCACCACGATCACCTGTTCATCCCGGTTGAGCGAGCCGATGACGCGTTCTCTTTGCTCAACGCATTGAGCCACAGCAGCGCACCGGCAGCGATTTGACGCGCTGCGTACGCAGGGTCTTCGTCGTTTAGCGCGACTGAACCTGCTGCAGATTTGGGCGCCCTGCCCGGATTTCCTTTGACATCGCGCGACGCGTTTGTCTACCCTACCCTCTATCCAGTCTCTTGAGACTTAGTGCTTGGGTTACGCGGTGTCAGCACTGCGTGGCCTGTCGGTCAACCAGACCTGCAGGAGTGGGTATGAACAACCTTCAACTTCCCGAGGTGACACCGTCGGCATCTGCGGTTGTGCCACGCCGTTCGGTCAAACGCCGTATCGACCCTATCGACGCGCTCGCACGCCCACTGGGCTCCAAACGTTTGGCGCTGATTGCAAAGCGCACCAACGCTGCCGCATCGACGTCAGATCGCAATGCAGTCCGCATCGCTGCGGGCGATACCTTGCTGGCAAACCTCGATGGCACCGTGACCTTCCTCCTGCGCGCCACCAGCTACGGTCTGTTGATGGAGCGCACCCAACGCCAGGCTTCGGGCATGCGGCTGGTGCAGACGATGGTCTTTCACGACGTGAAGAGCTTCGACCACTGGTGTGCGGTTGAGCCGCTGCGTTTTGATGATGGCCTGCTGTTCAGCAAGCTGGGACGGGCGGGTCATGCGGCCCTTGCAATCCACGTCTGATCGCATCAATCCGACTTCAGGCGGACCTTCGATGTTCGACAACGCGCGCGTTTTTCAGATCCTCCCATTGATCACAGATGCGAGGTCCGCAGGCGAAGTGATCTCACTGTTTCGCGAGGCCGTTGTGGGCCTTGGTGCTGATGCTGGCGTCTTCTTGAGTTGCCTTCGTGACGATGCAACCCGAACCTCTCTTCGGTCGCTGTGGGCCTGCGATCCATCATGGGCGGCGGACTACGCTCTTCACCGATGGTTCGAACACGATCCCTGGTTGCGCTATGCATCGTGCGACGCAGAACCCACCCGCTCCAGCAACCTGGTCTTTTCATCACCCAAAGAAGTCGCCTTCATCCGCGCAGCGGCGGAGCATGGATTCGCCTCTGCTTTGATTGCACCTGCCCCCAGCTCGGTTGGCCTCTCAAGGGTAGGCGTCCTGTGCCTGGGATCTGCTGACCCCGAAAGGTTCGAGGGCGAAAAATACCCACAGGTGCGAGTGCTGGCGCGCGCACTCTCCATGGAGTTGCATCACTCGATTGCAAAGTCAATGCGTGAGGAACTGCTCCGTGGAGCGAGCCTCACAGAAGCCGACCTGCATCTTCTGCGCTGCGAGGCCGCCGGACACAGCAGCAAAGTGATCGGTGCTGCCATAAATCTTGAGGCCAAAACCATAGACAGCCGGTTTCAGCGCGTCAATGCAAAGCTGGGGGCGCCGGACAGACGCACTGCCGTACGCATCGCCCGCCTTTACGGCCTGCTTTAGGCGGACATTCGAATTTGACGAATGGGCTGTTTCAACGTGCCGCAACGGGTCGTTCACCATGCCGACTCTTGGGCAACCGTACCTCTAGTTTGGAAAAGTCCGCAATTCGGGGGAGACGTCAAAAAACACCCAAAAGGTTGGATCGGTGTCCAACTTTTGGGGTGCAGTTCACTTGTGCCGGGCTTTCTTTTTCGGGTGTGTGTGGCTTACAGAACCCCTGATACGCCCTAAACGGAAGCGCTGGAAAACAGCCCAAATCCAGCAGCAGAACAGGCTCCTCTCAGTCCTACATTGACCTCACAGCACCCGGCGAGATGAAGTGACCTTCACCGCCAGCGGATGCAGGAACTGTGAGGTGTGTAGTGGACTTCATCCTTTCAAGTATTCGGCAATCGGCGTCGCGCTCCGGAGCAACACCCGTGGCACCCAAGAACCGGGAATTGCGCGCGACAGGGGCTTCTGCCGCGTTGCTTTCTCTGTGCCTTCTCGCCCCCACGGCCGCGCATGCCGTGGACGGTTGTCTGGTGTTGCTGTGCTTCGCTGCGCCCAGCTGGCAGTCGATCCCGCAGTGCGTGCCACCGATCCGGCAGGTGCTTCGGGATCTGGCCCGGGGCAAGGCGTTCCCCACATGTGGGATGTCCGGCGCTGGCAATTCGGCCAGGCATGCGTGGGCACGTGCACCGCGCAACTGCCCACCTCAGTACACGCGGGTGCATGAGGCCGAGAGCGGACCCATCTACACCTGCGACTACACCGGGGCGATCTCCGTCACCATCGACGGCAAGCAATTCACGCGCACCTGGTGGGACATGGGTGGCGACACGGTGACGGATTTCAGCCCGGTCGCGAAGTCTCAGCTCGGCATCTGGGATACCCGGTACGACGAAGACCGGGCGGCCTGGCTTCGCTCACGTCCTTGAGGGCTGTGCCATGGAAGCCTCCACGTTCACGGCGCTGGCTCTGGCCTGCGCACCAGAGGTCCATCTGACCACGACGCAGGCGCTCGTCTCCGTCGAGAGTGCCTTCAATCCCTGGGCCATCGGCGTCGTGGGTGGTGCGTTGCGCCGCCAGCCCAACAACCGGGATGAAGCACTGGCCACTGCCAACCAGTTGCTGACCGACGGACGCAACTTCAGCGTCGGCCTGGGGCAGATCAACGTGGGCAACTTCCAGCGCCTGGGTTTGAACACCAGCAGTGCCTTCGACCCCTGTCAGAACCTGTCGGCCATGCAGTCCGTGTTGACGGAATGCTTCGACCGAGCAGGCCTGTCACAGAGTGGTGCGGACACTCGTCAGTCCGCCCTGCGCAAAACCCTCTCCTGCTACTACAGCGGCAACTTCTCGACCGGCTTTCGCCATGGCTATGTACAGAAGGTTGTCGCTGCTGTCCGATCTCTTTCCCTCCCTCGTTCCACCCCGTCATCCAAGGAGCCGTCATGAATCGCCAGAAACTGTCTCAAGGCCAGGTCCGTGCCCTCAGCCTGTTGATGTTGCTTCCACCCCAGGTCTGGGGGCAAGGCTTCGACAAGGTGAACACAACGGTCACCAACGTCAACGCCATCCTGGTGACGATCTCCGTGGCCGTGGTGACGATTGCGATCATCTGGGCCGGTTTCAAGATGATCTTCCAGGGCGCCCGGCTGGCGGATGTGGCCAACATCCTGATCGGTGGAACCCTGGTCGGTGGCGCCGCTGCGTTTGCCAGCTACATCGTCAGCTGATCTCACAGCAGGCATCCGCCATGCAAGCCGAAACCATCTACAAGGGCGCGACCCGGCCCGCCATGAAGCTGGGGATTCCGCTGGTGCCATTGGTAGTGCTCTTCGGCAGCGGGATGCTGCTGATGATGTGGGGCGGCATCCTCGTGAGCTGGTGGATCGCGCTGGGCGTGCTGATGTCCTTCGTGCCCACCCTCTTCTGGATGCGCTGGGTGACATCCCGGGACGACCAGCGGTTTCGGCAAATCTTCATCGCACTCAAGCTGCGCCTGCATGACCGCAACCGGCGGTTCTGGCGCGCGCGCAGCTACTCACCCACCCTCTTTCGGGGAGCGTCCGATGTCTGGCATCTTTGACCGCTTGGGCAAGGGCCCTCGCCGCGCGAAGCGACGCCCTGTGGCTGGTAGTCCGCAGCCTCGACATTGGTCGCAGGCTCTGGTGGAGAACCCATTGACCAGGTTCGTGCCGTTCTCATCGCTGTTGAGCGGCCACGATGTCATCACCCGTGGTGGCGATTTTCTGCGGGTCTGGCGGCTTGATGGCGTGGCGTTCGAGTGCGCCGACGACTACCTGGTCACGGAACGGCACGAAGCGCTCTGCAGCCTGCTGCGCAACCTCTCCGGTGGCCAGTGGGCCGTCTGGACCCACCGACTGCACCGCAAGATTCAGGACGCTCTGACCGACCCAGCGGAGGACGGGTTTGCCAAAGACCTGTCACAGGCCTATCAGGCGCACCTGAACCAGCGGGCGATGATGAGCAACGAGCTGTACCTGACCCTGGTCTTTCGGCCCACCACCTCACGCATCAGCCGTGCGCTGCAATCGCCGCAGCGGTCCAAGGCCGCCATCGCAGAGGCCCATGCCGAGGCGCTGCGGGTGATGGAGGAGCGCACCGCGTTCGTGCACCGGGTGCTGCGCGGGTTTGGACCACAGTTGCTGGGCGTGCGTGAACAACGGGGCCGCCTATATTCGGAAGTCGCCGAGTTTCTGGGCTACCTGGTCAACGGGTACTGGAAGCCTGTGCCTTTCACGGCTGGACCGCTGCACCGCACACTGCCCTCGACCCGACTTTCGTTTGGTGGAGACAAGCTGGAGCTGAGAAGTGGGGATCAGCGCCGCTGTGCAGCCCTGGTGGACATCAAGGAATACGCCGATGCCGTTGAACCCGGCATCCTCAACGCCCTGCTGTACGAAGACAGCGAGTTCATCGAGACGCAGAGTTTTTCGATACTGCCTCGCCGCGAGGCCACCCGCGCACTGGAGTTGCAGCGCGACCAGCTGATCGCCAGCGACGATGTCGTGTCTAGCCAGATCGCCGACATGGACGAAGCGCTGAACGAACTGGGCGACGGCCAGTTCTGCATGGGCGAGTACCACTACAGCTTGGTGGTCTTCGGCATTCCGGGTGAAGACAGTCTGGCTGATGCCGGCCGCCGTGCGGCGCAGGCCATCGGCGCCGTGGGTGAGTCGTCAAGCCTGCAGATGTCGCCGGTGGACCTGGTGGCCGACGCCGCCTGGTTCGCGCAGATGCCCGGCAATTGGCAGTGGCGCCCGCGCGATGCCAAGTTGTCTTCCCGCGCCTTCGCTGCCCTGGCCAGTGGGCACAACTTCGCCCGTGGCAAGCGCGACGGCAACCCGTGGGGCGAAGCGCTGGCTCTGCTGAGGACGCCCTCCGGCCAGCCGTTCTACCTGAACTTTCACAGCAGTCCTGACGGCGAAGACTCGGCCGACAAGAAGCTGCCCGGCAACACCATCATCATCGGGTCCACCGGGGTCGGAAAAACCACGTTGGAGATGTTCCTGCTGACGCTGACGCGGAAGTGGGACCCAGCACCGCGACTGGTGTTGTTCGATCTGGACCGGGGTTGCGAGATCGCCATCCGGGCCATGAATGGTCGGTACTTCACTCTCGAAGCCGGCAAGCCCACGCACCTCAACCCGCTGCAGCGCGACCCCACGCCGGCCCGCATCCAGTTCTGGGAACAGCTGGTGCGCACCTGCATCGCCACACCCGCCCTGCCCCTGCTACCGGCCGATGAGCGCGCCATCGCCGATGCCGTCAAAACGGTGACGATGATGCCGACCGCCCTGCGCCGGTTCTCGACCATTCGCCAGAACCTACCCAAGTCTGGCGAGAACAGCCTATACGAACGGCTGGGCCGTTGGTGCGAGGGCGGCGCGCTCGGTTGGGTGTTCGACCAAGCCAACGACCAGCTGATGGACCTGCAGTCCGCATCTGTCATTGCTTTCGACACCACCGAGTTCCTCGACTTGCCCGAGGTCCGTACGCCGGTCATGCTGTACCTGCTTCAGGTGATGGAGGAACTGGTCAACGGTGAACGGCTGATCTACGTGATCTCGGAGTTTTGGAAAGCGCTGGACCACGACATCTTCAGCGACTTCGCCAAACAGAAGCAGAAGACGATCCGCAAGCAGAACGGGCTGGGCATCTTCGACACCCAGAGCCCATCCGACGTGCTGCGCCACCCCATCGGCCGCACGATGGTGGAACAGAGTGTCACCAAAATCTTCCTGGCCAACCCGGAAGCGGTGCGCGAGGAATACGTGGAGGGCTTCGGTCTCAGCGAGGCCGAACTTGGCATCGTGCGCAGCCTGGGCGCGCAGGGTGGCCGGCGCTTCCTCGTCAAGCAAGGCCACAGCAGTGCGATCTGCGAGTTGGACCTCAGCGGCCTGCAGGACTTTGTGACCGTGCTGTCGGCCACCACCGACAACGTCGCCCTGCTGGACACCGTTCGCGAACAACACGGTAACGATCCGTTTCTCTGGCTTCCCGTGCTGCTGCGCGAGGTTCAGGATCGCAAATCCCGAAACTCCAGGAGAGCGACATGAACAAGTTTCAAACACTGCAGGTCGTGTTGGCGCTTGCCATTTTCAGCGCGAACGCCAGTGCCCAGTTCGTGAAGGGCAATGAGGCGGTAAACACCTCTGCCACCGGCGAACGGTTGATCGAAGTCGCACCCTTACCCCGCACGGGTCCCATCCGCAAGTCCAAGCCCTGCCTGGCTCAAGCGGGTTGCCACGCAGGCCCCTGGCACATGGTGGAGACGCGCTACGGGTTGCAAGAATGCACCGAGGTCTATGCGCGCGAAGGCACCTGCCGCAAGTCGAGCTACGGCACGACCAAGCTCTCGCGGATCTGGGTGGTGAAGGTTGGCGGCCAATGGCTGCAGTGCCAGTACCCTGACCTGGGCAGCAAGTGCGTCAAGGTCTTTGCGCCGCCTCCAACCAATCTGCCCTACCCGGCCTTGCAATAAGGAGGCGCTGTCATGTTCGCCTGGGTCGGTTCTAACTTCGACGCGATTCTGAGCACCTACGTGCTCGGCGTGGTGTCCTCGCTCATGTCGGCGATCACGCCGATTGCTCTGTCGGCGATGACGCTGTGGGTGGCCCTCTACGGCTGGGCGGTCTTGCGCAACGAGGTGTCCGAAACCGTTCCCACCTTCGTGTGGAAGGTGTTCAAGATCGGACTGGTGCTGGCTTTCGCATTGCAGTCAGGGTTCTACATCAGCAACGTGTCGGACACTGCCAACGCGCTGGCCATGGGCGTGGCCAGCACTTTTCTGCCTTCCGCCGTGGACCCCGCCACGATCAGCTCGCCCTACGCCCTGCTCGACAAGTTCAACGACGACGCCAGCGCCCAGGTAGCCGACATCATGAAAGAGGCCAGCGTGCTCCGGCTGGACCTGTTGCTGGCCGGGGGTATCTTCTCCATCGGCACCGTCTTCTTCCTCTGCATCGCCCTCTTCGTCGTCACGCTGGCCAAGCTGTTCCTGACCTTCGTGATCGCCATCGGGCCGCTGTTCATCCTGTGCCTGGCCTGGCGCCCCACTGCGCGTTTCTTCGACAGCTGGTTGTCCATGGTGCTGAACGCTGTGGTGCTGACGTGGTTCGCCTTCTTTGCACTGGGCCTGAGCGCCTACATGGGCGCCGCCATGTTCAAGGCCATCAACGACGGTGGCGGCTTCCTCGGCAGCACCTTCAACGTACTGGGTGAAGCCACCCGCTACTGCGTGCTCATGATCCTCATGGCCATCCTCTGCTTCCAGGCGCCCAGCCTCGCCTCGGCCCTGACGGGTGGCGCAGCGATTCAACAAGGCATACAGATGATCCAGAACGCGATGATGGTCTCGGGCCTGCGCTCAGCCTCCTCCGCCCGATCAGCTGCAGGCGGTACAGGCGCGGGGGGCGTGATCCGTTCAGGCGCTGGCGCGGCTGCCACGGCGGGAACCGCCGCAGCGGCCACGGGTCGTTACGCCGGAAACATGGCCCGCAGGGGCTACGGAGCCGCACGGTCTGCGGCATACCGACTCGCCGCCCTGCGCGGCCGGTCTTGATCTCCCACTTGCCAAGGAGCACACCATGAAGTACCGCCTCAAGGTCGCCGCCGCCGTGTTGATTTCGCTGGGAGCCAGCCATGCGCGAGCGACCGGTATCCCCGTGATCGATGTCGCCAACCTGTTCCAGGCGGTGCAACAGGTGATCAACGACATCACCAAGATCAACAACCAGATCCAGCAGATCCGACAACTGCAGACCCAGATCGACAGCATCAACGGCATGCGAAGCCTGGGCGACGTGTTCAACAACCCGCTGCTCAAGGACTACATCCCGGCCGAGGCCTACACCTATTTCAACGCCATCAACACATCGGGGTACAACGGGCTCAATGCCACGGCCAAGGTGCTGCGCGATGTCGGGATGCTCTACAACTGCATGGACCGCACGGGCGACGCGCGCACCGAGTGCCAGGCCACCCTGGCTCAGCCGTACCAACAGAAAGGCCTGCTGCAGGACGCGATGAAATCTGCAGCACAGCGGCTGGACCAGATCCAGTCGCTGATGACGCAGATCAACGCCACCACCGACCAGAAATCGGTACAGGAAATTCAGGCCCGCATCGGCGCCGAGAACGCCCTGTTGGCACACGAGTCCTCGCAAATCCAGATGCTGCAAGGCATGGCCGACAGCGAGGAGCGCATCGCCCGGTCCCGTGAGCGCGAACGCCAGTACCAGATGCTGGGCCGGACCGGCAAGGTCTCCGACTTCCTGCCGTAACCACCACCCCACCGGAGTCCCCCATGAGTGCCATCCTGATGTCAGGTGAGGCCGCCGCATGGCCGAAACAGCCGAAGACGCCTCCCCCAGTGTCTGAAGCCCCGTCATTGCAGGCCAACCGAGACTGGGAAATCGACCGCGCCCTGATGCTGGAGCGCTCCGAGCGCCGGGCCTGGGCGGCCGCTGCTGCCGGTCTGGCGATTGGTCTGATCGGCATCGCCGCCGTCTTCGTGCAGGGACCGCTGCGCAAGGTGGTGGAGATCCCCATCGTGGTGGACCGGGTCACCGGTGAAACGACCATCCAGCAGCGCCTGAGCGAAGAAACCATTCCCGCCATGGAGGCGCTGGACAAACACAACCTGGCCACCTTCGTGCGTTCCCGCGAGGCCTACAGCTGGATGTTCCTGCAGCGGGACTTCGACCAGGTGGCCCGCATGGCGGTGCCCGCCGTCTTCTCCGAATACAACCGGCAGTTCGAAGGCGACGGGGCGCTGCAGAAGAAGGTGGGCTCTACCGAAGAGTGGCGCATCAACATCGTCGGTGTGCGGCTGCGCGCATCGGGCCGCAGCGGCAACCAGAGCGACGCCACGGTCACCTACGACAAGGTCGTCCGCATGACCGACCGAAACTTGCCCGATGTGACCACTCGGCACGTGGCCAGCGTGGTCTACCAGTACCAGCCCAAGGTGCTGGCCAAAGAGTCGGACCGGTTGGAGAACCCCTTCGGTTTCGTGGTCACGGCCTACCGCTCCGACCCCGAGATCAATACACCAACCACTGGAGTGAAACCATGAACCTCCCGGTACTTCCCATTGTGCTGGCTTCATTGACCCTGACTCCTCTGCATGCCTCTGCAGCGCAGCCCACAGACAAGTCCGATCCGCGTTTGCGCGAGGTGGTCTACGACGCCAATGCAGTGGTTACGGTCCCGGTCAAGCGCGGCATGGTGACGCTGGTGGAGTTCGACAAGGGCGAGGTCATCACCGAAGTGGCGGTCGGCCAGGGCGGTGATTGCAGCAAGCCCGATGCCGCCTGGTGCGTGGCCGCCCAGCCGGGAGGGAGCCACCTGTACGTCAAGGCCAAGAGCGCCGCCGATGCGCCCAACAACCTGGCGGTCATCACCGACCGGCGCTCACACACGCTGCGCTTTGTGGTTTTGCCAGACGGCGATCGCCAGCCACCGGTCTATCGCCTGGCGATCCGGTCCCCCAAACCCGCAGCAGCCCCGCCCAGTCTGGCGGAAAGGGAAATGGCCGCGCTGGCGAGCCTGCCGCCAATTCCACCCCCACCGACGGCCCAGCAGATCGTGGCGGAGCGGCTGGCGGCCAAACCCACCGTGCTCAACACCCAGTACGCGCTGGCGGAAGGCGTCGGTTCGTCGGACATCGTCCCCACGCTGGTCTACGACGACGGCCGGTTCACCTACTTGCAGTTCCCCGGCAATCGCGAGGTGCCAGCGGTCTTCCATGTGCTGGGCGACGGCAGCGAAACCTTGGTCAACGCCCGCATGGAGGACGACACCCTGGTGGTGGACCGCGTCAGCCGCCGCCTGATGTTGCGAGCTGGGTCTGCCGTGGTGGGGATCTGGAACGAAGCCTTTGATCTGGAGGGATCGCCGGCCAAAGGCTCCACCACGGTGCCGGGTGTGCAGCGGGTTCTGAAGCCCGATGCATTCATTTCCTCCTCCTCAACGGCAGGAGCACAGCCATGACCGATCAAGCCCAGGCTTCACCAGCGCCAAACGACGAGCCATCGCCGCAGGACGGCGGCAACACCATCAGCCCCTTGCCGGGTGAGGCGGGCATTCCCAATGTGGCTCGGCGGCAGACTGTCAACCTGTCCTGGAAGAACATCTCGATCATTGGCCTGGTGTTGTTCATGGTTGGAGGCATAACCTTCTCTTACCTGTACCGCCTCTTTGCCGAAAGCGGCGATTCAGAGAAGGACAAGTCAATGCTGCGGGACCGTCCATCGGCAGCGGGTGCAGGCACCCGGCAGTTGGACATGACCCCGCCCGCCACACCCCGCGTCCCGGCCTTGATTTCCTCCCCCACGGAAGCCGTCGACCCCATCGGACTGCGAAACACACGAACGGGCACGCCATCCGGACCCAAAACCTTGTCCCCGGATGACGCACCTGTGCTGGTGGTGTCGTCCCGCCCGGGCGGCATCGCTGGCGCCAACGGCGACACCACGCAGTCGTCCAGCGATCCGGCGGCGTCCACGTCCAAGCAATTACAGGACTACCAGCGCCGACTGCAAGGGCTTCTGGACAACCTGACCCAGGGCAATGCCCTGCCAGCAGGTCTGGGTGGTTCAACCACCGAGTCCACGCCATCACCGGACATCGGGTCGAGCCTTCGCTCCGCGGCGGCCGGCCTGTTCGGTGGCGAGTTGCAGGGCTCCGCCACACCCAGGGTGAAGGCCACCACGCTGGGCGACCGCAGCCTCACTTTACCCAAGGGCA
This sequence comes from Hydrogenophaga aromaticivorans, assembly GCF_013387465.1. Lineage (GTDB taxonomy): Bacteria > Pseudomonadota > Gammaproteobacteria > Burkholderiales > Burkholderiaceae_C > Hydrogenophaga > Hydrogenophaga aromaticivorans. Next base: position 462,741 of record NZ_VYGV01000006.1, read on the forward strand.
CGGCTTTCACCTGCGCACTCAAAACCCGGGTCATCAGCGCCACCTCGGGCCTGGTGGGCTGCCAGGTGCAGCGCGACGTGTACAGCGACAACGGCCGGGTGCTGCTGATCGAACGCGGATCCCACCTGGACGGCGAATACCGCATCGCGTCCGTACGACCCGGCACGGTCCGCATTCCTGTGTTGTGGACCCGCATCCGAACGCCGAATGGCGTCACGGTGGACGTTGAGTCGCCCGGCACCGGGCAGCTGGGCGAGTCGGGCATTGACGGCCATGTTGACAACCGGTGGGGCGACCGCATCGGTGCTGCCATGCTGTTGTCGTTGATCGACGACTCGGTCAAGCTGGTCATACAAAACCAGATGCAGGACCGGGATGCAGACACCATCGTGCTGCCATCCACCACCGAGAACACCAGCAAGCTGGCCGAGAAGGTGCTGGACAGCACTATCAACATCCCACCGCTGATCTACCAGAACCAGGGCGGCATCGTCGGCATCTACGTCGCGCGCGACGTGGACTTCTCATCGGTCTACGCACTTCAACCGGTGGCGCGATGAACCCCGCGATTGACCTCATGTCCTTCTTCGTAGACCCACAGCCTGACGGCTGGTGTGGCGACGCCACCTCGGTGGTCGAGTTCCTGCGCCCGCTGCGCGAACAGCTGGATGCACCGGGCGTGCTGGAGGTTTGTGTGAACCGCCCCGGCGAACTGCAGGTAGAGACCCTTCGCGGTTGGCAGCAGGTGGAAGCGCCAGCCATGACGCTGGAACGCTGCCTCTCGCTGGCCACGGCCGTGGCCACCTACTGCGACCAGCAGATCAACCAGGAGCGCCCTCTGCTGTCGGCCACACTGCCCAGCGGCGAGCGCATCCAGTTTGTCATTCCCCCGGCTGTGACGCGCGGCACCGTATCCATCACGGTGCGCAAGCCATCGGAACTGATCAGGCGCCTGCTCAGCTTCGAATGCGAGGGTCTGTTCGACCGCATCGACGAGTGCGCGGCACTGGACGCCGAAGACGACGGTCTGCAACCCTTCCAGAGAGAACTGCTCGCACTGAAGGCCTCGGGCCGATACGCCGAGTTCCTGCGCCTCGCGGTCCGGAAGCACCAGACCATCGTGGTCAGTGGGAAGACCGGATCGGGCAAGACCACCTTCATGAAAGCACTGATCGAGGAAGTCCCCCTCCATGAGCGCCTGATCACTATCCAGGACACGGCCGAACTCACCATCCCTCATCACCCGAACGTGGTGCATCTGTTCTACAGCAAGGATGCACAGGGCACGGCTCGCGTGACGGCCAAGTCGTTGCTGGAAGCCTGTCTGCGCATGAAGCCCGACCGCATCTTTCTGGCCGAGCTGCGTGGCGAAGAATGTTTCTCTTTCATTCGCCTGGCCGCTTCCGGCCACCCCGGCAGCATCACCAGCGTGCACGCGGGCAGCTGTTCTCTGGCGCTGGAACAGATGTCGCTCATGATCCGCGAGAGTAGCGCCGGGGGCGGCTTGCGACTGGACGAAATCAAGGGCCTTCTGGGCATCGTGATCGATGTCATCGTGCAGTTCAACCGGGATGAACGGGGCCGCTTCATCTCCGAGATTGCCTACGAGCCGCGCCGCAAGCAACACACCGACGACGGCGCACGTGACGCCATGACCTATATTCAAGCCGGCCCTTTTGGCGGATTTCGCACATGAACGCCAAACTGCTCTGGCCCACCGTGTCCAGGCCGTATGTGCGCCAGACCGCCCTGGGCATCATCGCCGTCTTCGGCGTGTCCCTGTTGGTGATCGCTGCCCTCTACCTGTCGGGCGTGCTGTTTCTGGTTTTCAGCAAGGCACACCCCAAGCTGGCGACCTGGAACAGCATCGTGGACTACTGGCAGATCTATGCCGATGAGCCCGCGTTGCGCAAGCGGCTGCTGGTTTCCATCGCCACGGCCTACCTGGTCACGCTGGTGCTCTTGCCTGTAGCCCTGGTATCGGCCAGCCGTCCGCGTCGTCCACTACATGGTGACGCCCGTTTCGCCTCCACCTCTGAGGTGAAAAAGGCAGGTCTGTTGCTGACCGACAAACAAGCCGTCGCACCGAGCATCCTGATTGGCCGCTTCCATGGCCAGTTTCTGGCCTTGCCCGGGCAACTCTCCGTCATGCTGTCAGCACCCACCCGCAGTGGCAAGGGTGTCGGTGTGGTGGTGCCCAACCTGCTGAACTGGCCGGATTCGGTGGTCGTGCTCGACATCAAGGGCGAGAACCACGCCATCACCGCGGGCTACCGGGTGAAGCACCAACAGACGGTCTACGCCTTCTCCCCTTTTGACGAAGAAGCCCGCAGCCACCGCTGGAATCCGCTCACCGCTGTCCGCACCAGCCCACTGCACCGGGTAGGTGACTTGCTCGGCATTGGCCAGGTTTTCTACCCCAACGATGGCAGCGGCACCTCGTCCGAAGCCTTCTTCAACGACCAGGCACGCAACCTCTTTCTCGGCCTGGGCCTGCTGTTGCTGGAAACGCCCGAGCTGCCGCGCACGGTGGGTGAACTATTGCGGCAGTCTTCCGGGCAAGGGCGACCATTGAAAGAGCACCTCAGCGGGCTGATCGAGCAACGCAAGGAAGCCGGCAAGCCGTTCTCCGAAGAATGTCTGGATGCTCTGCAGCGCCTGCTGTGCAACTCGGAGAACACGCTCGCCAGCGTGGTGGCCACCTTTCACGCGCCGCTGACGATCTTCGCGGATGCCGTGGTCGATGCCGCCACCAGCGCCGACGACTTCGACCTGAGCCAGTTGCGCCGCCAACGCATGTCGGTCTACGTGCGCATCCCGCCGCATCGGCTGGCCAATGCCCGGCCGTTGCTCACCCTGTTCTTTTCCCAGCTCGTCAGCCTCAACACGCAGCACCTGCCGGAGCACGACCAATCACTCAAGTACCAGTGCCTGCTGGTCAACGACGAGTTCACGGCCATGGGCCGCGTGGGGATCATCACGCACTCAGCTGCCTTCCTGGCCGGCTACAACCTGCGCCTGCTCACCGTGGTGCAGGCCATGTCGCAGCTGGACGCGGTCTATGGCGACAAAGAGGCCCGCACCTTCGCCACCAACCACGGCCTGCAAATCCTCTTCGCCCCGCGCGAGCAGCGTGACGCCGACGAATACAGCGCCATGCTGGGTCACTTTACCCAACGGGTCACAACCCGTGGACGCAGCCGCTCCTTCAGCGGACACGGACACAGCACCGTCAGCCGCAACGAAAGCGAGCAGCGTCGTTCCCTGCTGTTGCCGCAAGAGTTCAAGGAACTGGGCTCCGAACGGCTGGTGGTGATCTGCGAGAACTGCAAACCCATCCTCGGCGAAAAAATCCGCTACTTCCAGGACCAGGCGTTCACAGACCGCCTGCTACCCGCCCCCAAGGTGCCGCAGATGAACATGGATCAGCACCTCGCCAAAGTCCAGCAACGGTGGCGCTTTGCCGAAGACGAACTTCCGCCCGGGCAGACCAGCATGGACATCGGCGTTCTGAATCACGACGTCAAGCTGACCAAAGACCAGATGGAAGGTCCACCCGAGAAGCTGGCAGAAACCTGTATCGGCTTCTTTGACGACGGGCTGGAAGCTGTCGGTGAAGGCGGGTCCATCGAGCCGATCGAAGAGATCGATGAGGTCGAGTCCAACCCAGCCATTCCTTCCGCGCAGCCCACTACCAGCAACACAGAACCCATCCGGCTCGAAACCCTGGAGGAACAGCCATGACCACCCACCCGACCCCGCGCATAACGCTGACCCTAACCAGCCTTGCGTTGCTGGGCGCCTGCAGCTCACCGCTCAAGCCCCCCACAGTGGACGAATCTCAGAAGCGGCCCGCCAATGCGCAAATGGCCGTCGACTTGCAGGTGTGCAAGAACGATCTGCAGAACACCCGCATCCAGGCCAATGAATCCAGCCGCCTCGCCGAGACCACCACCGCCACGCTGGCCCACATGGCTGCGCGCCAGCAGTTGATGGCGTCGATTCAGGAGAAGGAGCAAGCCAACAGCGTTCGCAACGTCCACTTCGGTTTCAACAGCACCCGGCTGTCGATACCCGCCGAGGAGGCATCGGCTCTGGTGGAAGAAGCCAAGACCGCGCCACTCGTGGTGCTGAGGGGGCGCACCGACGGCACCACCGATTCGTCGGCCGAAAGCCGAATTGCACAGGCCCGGGCCAACGCTGTGCGTGACTACCTGATCGCTGCCGGCGTGGACGCCGCTCGCATCCGCACCACTCACCAGCCCAGTGGTGACCACCTCGCTGACAACACCAGCCTGCGAGGCAGAAACCTCAACCGCCGCGTCGAGATCGAGGTGTACCGGGTGCCACCGGTCTCCGTCCAGGCCTCAGCCCCACCCCAACCTTGACACCCCACCTGCTGGCAATAGCCACCGAAGGAGACCACCATGGATGAAAGACCTGCACCGGCCCGGCGCGTGGACACAACCACGGCGGACACCAACGCCACCTTGGGCGGCACGGTGGAACCCGTGGATCGCGCAGCCATCGCCATCCGGACATTCCAGGCACCCGAGCCGGAGCCGGGTGAGCGGTACGAACTGCGCGATCCGTTTGCCGAGCTCACCTACCGCACCGACCGCTACCAGGACATGGTGGCCAAGGCCGACCAGCTCGGTGCCAACCGGTTCGTCGTCGTGGATGTGCGAGGGCAAAAGTCATTCGTCCACAAGATCGACGGCCAATGGCAGCGGGATCAAGCCCGTGATGCCCAGCCACCCGCGGCAGCCCCTCAATCCAAACGGGTAAAGACCGATCCAGCACGTCAGCCCGCGGAGTCGAACGTCATCCCCCTGCCCGCCAAAGAAAAAGGGTTGGAAACACCTGACGCATCCAGCCCGCAAACAAGCGCCCGCGTGGACGCGCAGGCCGAACGCGAAGCCCTCGTCGCCCGACTGGAAGCCGCTTTGGTGGACCGCTACATCATCAAACGCGCCCCAGTCACGCTGGGCGATGTCAGCTTCGGTCTGACCGAATACCGCTTCCGGGGCGACACCTCTCGCGTTGCCTTCACCGAATCCACCTTCCGGCTGGCCACCGACACCAACAGCCCCTCGGTGGCCCGCTCCATGGTCGATGTGGCCGAAGCCCGCAACTGGCGGTCCCTGCGGGTCACAGGCAGCGAGGACTTCCGGCGCCTGGTCTGGCTGGAAGCCGCCGCGCGCGGTGTGAAGACCCTGGGCTACGAGCCCAACCCAACCGACATGGAACGCCTCAAGGTGGAACGCGAACTGCGCCAGATCAACCGCATCGAGCCCAGTCGAGACGCCAGCGCACCCACGGCCGCAACCAACACCGACAAACCGTCGGGTCGCGGCAGCGGTGGCCGTAAGACCGTGCTGGCCGCCATCGAAGCCATCCTCGTCGCCAACCGCGTGCCGGAGAAACGGCGCGAAGCCGTCATGGTGGCGGCTGCCGACAAGCTCGCCCAGCGCATCCGCGATGGCCAGAACCCCAAGGTTCGGATCTACGACAAGAACGCACCCTCACAGCGTCCAGCGGTCGTCCCTCAGCAAGATCAGCAACGCACGCGCGAACGGGCTGCACCCGCGCGCTGAGGTCTGCGCAGTGAACAGCCCAACCGAACCGACCACCCTTTATGAGATCGGTGGCCGGCACTGGGCACGAGGCGCTCCCGGCTTCGCAGACGCCATCGCCCAGGCACACGAGAACCACCTGCGCCCCCGCTGCCTTTGCCAGCACGGCGAGCCGGGCGTTGACATGTACGTGGCCCGCGTCCTGAACGGTTACACCGTCAAACGCATGCCCAATACTGGCAGCCAGCACGCCACCACCTGCCCGTCTTACGAACCACCGGCCGAGTTCAGCGGCCTCGGCCCGCTGGTCGGCACGGCCATCGTCGAGAACCCGGCCACCGGCATCACGACCCTCAAGCTCGACTTCCCGATGACCAAGCTGCCCGGCAGGGCCGCGCAGCCCCCCTCAGCCGGCACCAGCAGCAGCGTGGTTGCGCACGGCAGCCGCCTCGGCCTGCGCGCCCTGCTGCACTACCTGTGGGATCAAGCCGAACTGACCCACTGGACACCGGGCTTCGCCGGCCGCCGCACCTGGGGCACCGTGCGCAAGCACCTGCTGCAGGCAGCAGAAAACAAGTTCACCCACGGCCATGCCATGCTGGCCAGTCTCTACATCCCGGAAGTGTTCTCGGTCGAACAGCGCGAGGCCATCACCGCCAGGCGCCTGCGGCAATGGGCGCGCGCCCGGCCCAAACCGGGTCAACCACAGCCCTTGCTTTTGCTGGTGGCCGAGGTCAAAGAAATCGTGCCCTCCCGGTATGGCCACAAAGCCATCCTCAAACACATCCCCGATCAGGCCTTTGCGCTGGACGAAACGCTGTACCGCCGGCTGGGCCGGTGTTTCGAGCAAGAACTCTCGGCCTGGGGCACAGACGGTGATCTGCACCTGCTCATGATCGCCACTTTCCGGGTGGACGACGCTGGCGTTCCGAGCCTCGTCGAGCTGTCGCTGATGCTGGCCACCGCCCAGTGGCTGCCGGTGGAAGACGGGTGGGAGAAGCAACTCGTGGGCGCGCTGGTGAGGAGCGGTCGCAGCTTCATCAAAGGCCTCCGCTACAACGAAGCGCCCGACCAGCCCCTGGTCGCCGCCAGCCTGCTGGACTGTGGTGATGCCCCACGGCCCCTGCTCATCGCCCGCGACCATGGCCAAAGCGACCACATGCCGCCCGATTTCATGGCGCAAGCCACCCGTGGAGACACACCCCTCTGGCGGTGGAACCCGGCCGATGGCGACATGCCCGCCCTGCCGCCACATCAGCACAGGCAACCAGCCACCCCGCTGCCGTAACATTACCCGGTTCAACCCCGTTTTTTCAGGTGCCCGAAGGCACCTTTTTTGCGTTCCCCATGGCCATCAAGAAATCCGAGCTGTATTCCTCCCTCTGGGCCTCGTGCGACGAGCTGCGCGGGGGCATGGACGCCAGCCAGTACAAGGACTACGTGCTGGTCCTGCTGTTCATCAAATACATCAGCGACAAATTCACCGGTCAGCCCTTCGCTCCGATCCAGATTCCCGCTGGCGCCAGCTTTGCCGACATGGTGGCCCTGAAGGGCAAGTCCGACATTGGCGACCAGATCAACAAGCACATCCTGCAACCGCTGGAGAAAGCCAACAAGATCCGCCTCAAGGCCGACTTCAACGACACCGCCCTGCTCGGCCAGGGCAAGGAAATGGTCGAGAAGCTGGGCAACCTGATCGCCATCTTTGAAAACCCGGCGCTCGATTTTTCCAAGAACCGGGCCGATGGTGACGACATCCTGGGTGACGCGTACGAATTCCTCATGCGCCACTTCGCCACCGAGAGCGGCAAAAGCAAGGGACAGTTCTACACGCCCGCCGAAGTCAGCCGCATCCTCGCGCAGGTCATCGGCATCCACCAGGCCAAGACCACGCCCGACACCACCGTGTACGACCCGACCTGCGGGTCCGGATCGCTGCTTTTGAAAGTGGCCGACGCCGCGCCCACACCGGTCACGTTGTACGGGCAAGAGATGGACGAGGCCACCAGCGGCCTGGCCCAGATGAACATGGTGCTGCACAACAACGCCAGCGCCCTCATCACCCAGGGCAACACCCTGGCCAACCCCAAGCACCTCGACGGCGCTGCGCTCAAAACCTTCGACTACGTGGTCGCAAACCCACCGTTTTCAGACAAGCGCTGGAGCACCGGCCTCACGCCCGACAGCGACAAGTTCGAGCGCTTCAAAGGCTTTGGCATTCCGCCCACCAAACAGGGCGACTACGCCTACCTGCTGCACATCATCCGCTCGCTCAAGCCCCAGGGCAAAGCCGCCTGCATCCTGCCGCATGGCGTGCTGTTCCGGGGCAATGCCGAAGCCGACATCCGCAAGAACCTCGTTCGCCGCGGGCTCATCAAAGGCATCATCGGCCTGCCGGCCAACCTGTTCTTTGGCACCGGCATACCGGCCTGCATCGTCGTCATCGACAAACAGGACGCGCAGGCCCGGCGTGGCATCTTCATGGTGGACGCCAGCGCAGCCTTCATGAAAGACGGCCCCAAGAACCGCCTGCGCGAGCAAGACATCCACCGCATCGTGGACGCCTACAGCAAGCAAGACGGCAGCGACCCGACCTACGCCCGCCTCGTGCCCTTGGCCGAGATCGAAAAGAACGACTTCAACCTCAACCTGCCGCGCTACCTGCAAAGCCGCCAGACGGAAGACCGGCAAGACATTGAAGGCCACCTGCGCGGCGGCATTCCCCAGGCCGATGTGGACGCCCTGCAAGCCTACTGGGCCACCTGCCCGCAGCTGCGCGCCACCCTTTTCAAGTCGCTGCGCCCCGGCTACCTGGCCCTGGCGGTGGACAAAGCCGCCATCCAGACCAGCATCCACCAGCACCCCGAGTTCGTGGCCTACACCCAGCGCATGGCCGCGCACTTTGACGCCTGGCGCAGCCGCACCAGCCAGCGCCTGAAAAAGCTCAAACCTGGCTTCAAGCCCAAGGCGCTGATCGTGGAGCTGGCCGAAGACCTGCTGGCGCACTACCAAGGCCAGCCGCTGCTCAACGCCTACGACGTGTACCAGCGCTTCATGGACCTGTGGGCCAGCGCCTGGCAAGACGATGCCTACCTGCTGGCGGCTGACGGCTGGAAGGCTGCCACCTACCGCGTGATCGAAACCAAGAAGGGCAAAGACGGCAAACCCGGCAAGCAGGTGGACAAGGGCTGGGCCTGCGACCTCGTGCCCAAGGCCACGCTGGTGGCCCGGTACTGCGCCAAAGAGCAGGCGCTCATGAACGAAATGAGCGCCCAGCTCGACGCCATGACCGCGCAGCTCGCCGAGCTTGAAGAGGAACACGGCGGCGACGACGGCGCCTTTGCCGAGCTGGACAAGGTGAACAAGGCCCAGGTGAGCGCACGGCTGAAAGAGATTCAGCGCGACGCCGACGCGCAAGACGAAGCGGCCGTGCTCCGGCAGTGGCTGCAACTCAGCGACCAGGAAGCCCAGCTCAAGAAAACCCTCAAGGAGCTGGACGCCCACGTGGACCAGCTGGCCCACGACCAATACCCACGGCTGAGCGAGGCAGAGATCCAGACCCTGGTGGTGGACGACAAATGGCTGACCGCACTGGATGCCGCTGTGCGCGGCGAGCTGGACCGCATCACCCAGCGCCTGACGCAGCGGGTGATAGAGCTGGCCAACCGGTACGACGCGCCCTTGCCTGCCGTGGCGAAACGGGCGGATGAACAGCAGGCCCGGGTGGACGCGCACCTGGCCCGGATGGGGTTCACATGGAACTGAACGAGCCGAGTGCGAAGTACCTGGTTTCAACGGGCTTCAAGCGATCGGAAGTTGGTGATATTCCTGTGGAATGGAACGTATCAACCATTGGAGCATTGGCGGTGACTTCGTCCGGAACGACACCATCCCGAAGTCAGCCAGAGCGTTACTACCTCAATGGCACCGTACCTTGGGTGAAGACCCTCGATTTGAACAACGGCCTGATTCATGAAACTGACGAAAAGGTGACCGAAGCTGCACTGAAGGAAACAAGCTTGCAACCGTATCCCGCCGGTTCCGTGCTGGTTGCCATGTACGGTGGGTACAACCAAATTGGTAGAACCGGTCTTTTGACTCAGTCCGCAGCGGTCAATCAAGCGATCACTGCCGTTCGCCCCAAGCAAGATCAGCTCGACTCTGGCTACTTGCTGCGCATGCTCAACTTTCGGGTGGACTACTGGAAAGCCGTAGCAAGTAGCAGCAGGAAAGACCCCAACATCACAAGCAAAGATGTGCGGGCATTTCCGCTGGCGGCTCCCGCACTTGATGAGCAACGTGCGATTGCTATTGCGCTTGCAGATGCCGACGCCCTGATCGAATCGCTTGAGCAGTTGTTGGCCAAGAAACGCCAGATCAAGCAAGGCGCGATGCAGGAACTGCTCACCGGCCAGCGACGTTTGCCGGGATTCCAATCTGAGTGGTGTTCCGTGTCTTTGGGAGAAATAGGTACGTTCTTGAAGGGCTCAGGCATCACGCGAGAACAGGCCCAAAGTGGCGCCATTCCTTGCGTTCGCTACGGTGAGATTTACACGACCCACACAGACCACGTCCGGTCTTTCGAGTCTGGAATTTCTCCCGCTGTCGCTGCAACAGCCACACCTTTGCGACAAGGGGACATTCTGTTCGCTGGGTCTGGCGAAACGAAAGAAGACATCGGCAAGTGCGTCGCGTTTCTAGATGACTTTGAGGCCTATGCCGGCGGCGATATCGTGATCTTGCGGCCTCGGGGTTTCGATTCACGCTATCTGGGCTATGCGCTGAATGCCGCCGAAGTCAACCGTCAAAAGGCCAGCAAAGGTCAAGGGGACGCGGTTGTTCACATCAACGCGGCCGCCTTGGCTCAAATATCTGTGCGTACTCCCGAGATCGCAGAGCAAACCGCCATCGCTACCATCCTGTCCGACATGGACACCGAAATCACCGCCCTCGAAGCCCGACTGACCAAAGCCCGCCAGCTCAAACAAGGCATGGCCCAGGCCCTGCTGACCGGGCGCATCCGGCTAGTGAACTAGCATTCGTACATTGCCCTCCGGCCAGACACAAAGGTTCATCATGATCCGCACACTTGACATTGACGGATTCAAATCGATTCACAGCGAGAGCATCTCCCTGGGACGAGTCAATTGCCTGATCGGCGCCAACGGGGTTGGCAAGAGCAACGTGCTGGAGGCCCTGGGCGTGCTCGGTGCTGCAGCAAACGGCGTGGTGGATGACGAAGCGCTTCTGCGCAGGGGTGTCCGAGCGGGTTTGCCACGCTTGTTCAAGAGTTCTTTCGCTGAAGAGCGCACACCTGTCCATATCGGCGTGGGCGTTACCGATGACAGGCAGGCCAGTTACCGGGTTTCGCTGCTCAATCCGCTGGAATCACCAGAACCTGCCTGGTCCTACAAGACCGAGGTACTAACCGATGGTGTACGAGACATCGTGAGCGATGGCGTCCGGAACAAAAAGAATCTGAATCCTCAGGCTGGTCTGGCGGCGCTGAAACTGGTGGACGAAGAGCCCACCAACCCTGCGGCTCAGCTGATGCAACGCTTGCAGGACTATGCCATCTATTGCCCCAACACGCCCACCCTGCGCGGCACGGTACCAGATACACAACCACGGTCACCGGTCGGTCTCAGTGGCGGTCAATTGGCCGAGGCTTTTGACGAGTTGAGCAAGTTGTATCGTGATGACGAGCGCGGCACACTGGATTCAGTACTGGAGTTAATCGACTGGGTGTCAGGCGTCGAAGCCACCAGCAAAGGCGCCGACTTGCTATCGCCCAAGGTTCCCCGAACCAAATGGTTGCTGAAGTTCACCGATCGGTACATGAAAACGAGCCGGAACGAACTGACAGCATACGACGCCAGCGAGGGGGCTTTGTACGTAATCTTCTGTGCTGTTTTGTGTCTGCTGCCCAAAGGCCCCAAGCTCTTTGCGATTGACAACCTGGACCAGGCTCTGAATCCGCGCTTGGTCGCCCGGTTGACGGCACGCCTGTCTGAATGGTTGAGCGTGGCTGCCTCTGACAAGCAACTGATCTTCACAGCCCACAACCCTGCGGTGCTCGACGGTTTAGACCTGTCCGACCCGGAGATCCGACTTTTTGCGGTGGAGCGTGACAACACAGGAAAGACCTGTGTCCGACGGATTGAAGTAACACCCGAGCTGTTGACCCTTCGGGCCGACTATCCACTGTCTCGGTTGTGGCTCATGGGGCACCTGGGGGCGGTGCCCAATGTCTAAGCTGCGCATTGCGTTGGTCGCCGAAGGACCGACGGATTACGAGGTGATCCAAGCCGCATTGAGCGCGCTGCTGCCGGTGTCTTTTGTGCTGACACAACTTCAACCGGAACCGACCCTGCCCGATCTGGGCACTGGCTGGGGTGGTGTGCTGAAATGGTGTGAAGCGACGGGTAACCGGCACACGGGTGCTTTGGATCTGGACCCCACTCTCACCGGCTTTGATCTGCTGATCATTCACCTGGATGCCGATGTAGCTCACAAACAGTATTCAGACTATGGCCCCGATTTGCAGGCCAAGGCCTTGGCTCGAAATTGGCCAGCCATGCCGTGCAACTTGCCATGCCCACCAGCCTCCGATACCTGTGCCCGACTTGAACTTCTTCTGAGCAACTGGCTAAACCCTGCGATACCTGCGCAGCGCACCATTTGGTGTGTGCCCGCCCAGTCCACGGGGGCTTGGTTGGCTGCGGCTGTTTTGCCACAAGACCATGCTTTGTTGGTGGACCTGGAATGCAACTTACAAGCGGAAGATCGGTTGGGGTCAACGGCCGTGATCAAGGCGCACCGCATAAAGAAACAGACTTTGGCATATCGCACGCGCGCTCCCGCCGTCAAAAACAACTGGGGTGTGGTCAAACAAATATGTCCGCAAGCCACTCAGTTTGAACAGGTCGCACTTGCTGCCTTCGCAAGGCTTCCGCCGGCTGCGCCGCCGCCGCCGTGAAATGGGCCTGGCGTTCAACCGGTTCTGCGGATCGGGCGTATCCGCCTCGTTTGACGCCACCGGGCCCTCTTTTATTGACTTTTATTTTGATTTCGATAAATTATCCAAGTCAAAATAAAACGAGATAAACATGATCGCCTACCCCCGCACAGCCCTGGCCGACGAGCTGGTGCACCAGCTTCAGGGTAAGACCGCCTTTGGCGACGCCCAGAACGGCCTGTTTCTGGCCGCGCCCCGGCGAACCGGCAAAACCACCTTCTTGCGGGGTGACCTGTGCCCCGCGCTGGAGAAAGCGGGCGTGGTGGTGGTGTACGTGGACCTGTGGGCCGAAGCCACGCGCGACCCCGGCGTGTTGATTGCCGACGCCATTGGCCGCGCCCTGCAGCCGCATCTGGGCGTGATCGCCCGCGCCGCCAAAAAGACCGGACTGAACAAGGTGAGCCTGGCCGGCTGGCTGGATGTGGACACCAGCCGCATCGGCAAGCTGGACGGGCTGACGCTGGTGGACGCCCTGCGCGCCCTGCACGAAACCGCAGACAAACCGGTGGCGCTGGTGATTGACGAAGCCCAGCACGCGCTCACAAGCGAAGCGGGCGAGGCTGCCATGACCGCGCTGAAGTCGGCCCGCGACCAGCTGAACCGACCCGGAGTGGTGAACCTGATGCTGGTGATGTCGGGCTCGGACCGCGACAAGCTGCTGCGCCTGGTGAACACCAACGGTTCGCCCTTCTATGGCTCGCAGATCAAGACCATGCCGGCGCTGGGGCAGGACTTCATGGCGCACATCGTGCAGCTGATCGAAGCGCAGCGCCCGGAGCTGGCCCCAGTGGACCAGGCCACGCTGCAAGCTGCATTTGAAGGCTTTGGCAGCCGGCCGCAGTTCTTCATGGAAGCGCTGGGCCAGGTGCTCAGCCCGCTGGCGGCGCTGACGGGCCGCTTTGAGCCCGCCATGCTGCAGGCCGCCGCGCAGCGCCAGCAGGACGACGAAGGCCAGATGGAATCCGACTACCTGGGCCTGAAGCCGCTGGAACAGGCGGTGCTGTGGCGCATGCTGGAGCAAGGCCCCCGCTTCCGGCCCTACGACGCCGAGGCGCTGCGCTTCTACCGCGAGAAGACCGGGCGCGACAAGGCGGTGACGCCGCCGCAAGCGCAGAACGCGCTGGAGTCGCTGCGCGAGCGCACGCCAGCGCTGGTGTGGAAATCGGCCCGGGGTGAATACGCGGTGGAAGACGCGGCCATGCACCGCTGGTATGAAACCCGGGCAGCGGCCGGCACCTGGCCACCGCTGAGCCGGCAAGGCAACCTGCTGCCAGACACCGAGTAGCCCGCTGCTACAACGCATTGACCCACAACCGACGACACAAAAATCAGGGAGCCCGTCGTGAACGATGTCAGCAAACCGGAGCGCGCCACCCAACACCGGGTGGTGCAGCTGCTGTGCCAAGAACTGGGTTACCGCTACCTGGGCGACTGGACGGAGCGCGCTGGCAACGCCCCGATTGAAGAATCCCTGCTCACCGCCTTCTGGCAGACCAAGGGCTACACGCCCGAACAGATGAGCCGGGCGCTGAACACGCTGCGCAGCGAGGCCGCAAACCCCACCCGCACGCTGTACGGCAACAACCAGGCGGTGTACAGCCTGCTGCGCTACGGCGTGCCGGTGAAAACCGGCGCGGGCGAACAGGCCGAGACGGTGCACCTGGTGGACTGGGAACACCCCGAAGCCAATGACTTTGCGGTGGCCGAAGAAGTGACGCTGAACGGCGGCCTGGAGCGCCGGCCCGATGTGGTGTTGTACCTGAACGGGCTGGCCGTGGGCGTGCTGGAGCTGAAGAACAGCCGGGTGAGCATTGGCCACGGCATACGGCAGAACCTGTCGAACCAGTTGCCGGAGTTCAACGAGGGCTTCTTTGGCACGGTGCAGCTGGTGATGGCGGGTAACGACAGCGAGGGCCTGCAGTACGGCACCATTGCCACGCAAGAAAAGTACTTCCTGAAGTGGAAGGAAGACGAAGCCGACAACGCTGGCTACAAGCTCGACAAGTACCTGCGCAAGCTGTGCAGCAAGCAGCGGCTGCTGGAGATCGTTCACGACTTCGTGCTGTTCGACGCCGGCATCAAGAAGCTGCCACGGGTGCACCAGTACTTCGGCATCAAGGCGGCGCAGGCGCATGTACAACGCCGCCAGGGCGGCATCATCTGGCACACGCAGGGCGCGGGCAAAAGCATTTTGATGGTGCTGCTGGCGCGCTGGATTCTGGAGAACCTGCCGCAGGCACGCGTGTTGATCGTGACCGACCGGGACGAGCTGGACCAGCAGATCGAGCGCGTGCTGGGCGATGCGGGCGAAACGGTGTACCGCACCGACAGCGGCAAGGACCTGATGCGCCAGCTGGCACTGCCCTCACCCCGGCTGATGTGTTCGCTGGTGCACAAGTTTGGCGGCCAGGCGCGCGGCAAGAGCGAGGCGGAGTTTGAGCAGTTCATCAAGGACGTGCAGGCCGCCCCCAGCGCCACCTACGGCGAGCTGTTCGTGTTTGTGGACGAGTGCCACCGCACCCAGAGCGGCCGGCTGAACCGGGTGATGAAGGCGCTGATGCCCAACGCGGTGTTCATCGGCTTCACCGGCACCCCGCTGCTCAAGGAAGACAAGGCCACCAGCCAGGAGGTGTTTGGCGGCTACATCCACACCTACAAGTTCGCCGAAGCGGTGGAAGACAAGGTGGTGCTGGACCTGGTGTACGAGGCGCGCGACATCGACCAGCGGCTGGGCTCGACCGACCAGATCGACCAGTGGTTTGCCGCCAAGACCAAGGGCCTGAACGACTGGCAGCGCGACGAGCTGAAGAAGCAATGGGGCACCATGCAGAAGGTGCTGAGTTCCCGCTCGCGCATGGACCGGGTGGTGGCCGACATCGTGTTCGACTTCGCGACCAAGCGCCGCCTGTCCAACGGGCGGGGCAACGCCATGCTGGTGGCGGCCAGCATCTACGAGGCCTCCAAGTATTTCGAGCTGCTGCAGAAGACGCCATTCAAGGGGCGCTGCGCCATCGTCACGTCGTACAACCCGCTGACCAGCCACATCACGCTGGAAGAAACCGGCGCCCACACCGAGAGCGACAAGCAGGTCATCTACAACACCTACACCGAGCTGCTCAAGGACGTGGTGGCAGATCCCCACAAGACCAAGACCGAAACCTATGAGCAGCAGGCCAAAGAACGTTTCATCAAGGAGCCGGCCAACATGCAGCTGCTGGTGGTGGTGGACAAGCTGCTGACCGGTTTTGACGCCCCGCCCTGCACCTACCTCTACATCGACAAGTCGATGCAGGACCATGGCCTGTTCCAGGCCATCTGCCGAACCAACCGGCTGGACGGTGACGACAAGGACTTTGGCTACATCGTGGACTACAAAGACCTGTTCAAACGGGTGGAGAAAGCGATAGTGGTTTACACCTCTGAGTTGGACACCAGCGCAGGCGGCAGCGACCCGCAGGTGATGCTCAAGGACCGGCTGGACCTGGCCCGCGAGCGGCTGGATGCGGCGTTCGAGGCCTTGCACCTGCTGTGCCAGCCGGTGTTACCGCCGCAGGGTGACCTGGACCACATCCATTACTTCTGCGGCAACACGGAGATGGCTACGGACCTGCAGGAGCGGGAACCGCAGCGCGTGGCGATGTACAAGGCCGTGGTGGCCTTGATCCGCGCCTGGGCCAACGCGGCCGACGAACTGGAGGGTGCTGGATATTCGCCTCAGGACGTGGACCGCATGAAGGCCCAGCTGAAGCACTACCTGGACCTGCGCGACCTGGTGCGACAGGCAGCGGGCGAAACGCTGGACCTCAAGGCCTACGAGGCCGACATGCGCCACCTGATCGACACCTACATCGAAGCATCGGCGCCGCGCAAGATTTCGCCGTTTGACGATATCGGCCTGCTGGACCTGATCGTCAAGACCGGCATTGCCGAAGCCATCGCCAACAAGCTGGCCAACGTGAAGAACAACCACGAGGCCGTGGCCGAGAGCATCGAGAACAACGTGCGCAGCAAGCTCATCAAGGAGCAGCTGACCGACCCGGCGTTCTTTGAACGGATGTCGGCGCTGCTGGACGAGATCATCCGGCTGCGCAAGCAGAAAGCCATCGAGTACGAGGAATATCTGCAGCGTATCGCCACCCTGACCCGACAGGTCATGAGCGGCAAGACGGACGACACCCCAAAGCAGCTGAACACGCCCGGCCGCCTGGCGCTGTACAACAACCTCAAGGTCTGGGTGACCACCAACACGGCGGGGCAGCCGCACGCGCCCTATGGCGGCAACGACGCGACTGTGGCCATGGTGATGGCGCTCGACGCGTCCATCAAGGAACACCGGCCCGATAGCTGGCGCGGCGTGACAGCCAAGGAGCAGCTCGTCAAACAGGCGATCTACAACGTGATCAAAGACATCGACGCGGTGAACCGCATCTACCCCATCGTGTTCGCCCACAAGGAATACTGATGGCGGTGCACATCGAGCTGGGTGACATACAGGCCGAGGTGATCCGCAAGGACATCAAGCACCTGCACCTGAGCGTGCTGCCGCCCATGGGGCGTGTGCGCATTTCAGCGCCGCAACACATGAAACTGGACACGATCCGCGTGTTCGCGATTTCGCGGCTGGCCTGGATCAAGACCGAGCAGCACAAGATGCAGGCGCAGCCACGCGAGGCACCGCGCCAGTTCCTGACCCGCGAGAGCCACTACGTCTGGGGCCAGCGCTACCTGCTGACCCGACACGAACACGATGGCGCAGCAAAAGTGGAGCTGAACCGCAACCAGTTGGGCATGTGGGTGCGGCCTGGAACGGACGAAGCACGGTGCCAGGAACTGCTGGACGGCTGGTACCGCGATCAGATTCGGGCGACGGCGCCCGCCTTGATCGCCAACTGGTCACCTGTGCTGGGCGTGAAGGTCAACAAGGTATTCGTTCAACGCATGAAGACCCGCTGGGGCAGCTGCAACCCGACGGCTGCCACGATCCGCCTGAACACCGAACTGGCCAAGAAGCCCGCAGAGTGCCTTGAGTACATCGTGGTGCACGAGCTGACCCACCTGCTCGAACCCACCCACGGCCCGCGATTTGTGCAACTGATGGACCACTTTTTGCCGCACTGGCAGCAGCGGCGGGAACTGCTGAATGCGTTGCCGGTTCGGCATCATGAGTGGGGGTATTGATACCCCGGACTGTGTGTTGTTTGACTGAGGTATTGCCCGCCACTGAATTTGAAAATCTCAGATTGATGTTCAGCTTTGCAGCGGGAGTGGTCCTCGTAGAGGCATCAGCAGAATGGAGGATAGCTATAGTATCCAAAGAAGATTATTCACCCGAAGGTGAAAGAAGACGGAGGAAATGACGAATGGGCCGCGCGAAACAGGAATGGATTGAAGAAGAAGGTAGAGGTTGGCGCTCCGACGATCGCCATGTTTGCGGAGATTGCGTCGAGGACACTGCACTCAAGAAGCTAATCCACGAAACTGCAGAGACTCTTGTTTGCGACTTCTGCGGCCGAACCGCCATGGAGCCGATCGCCGCACCCTTCAACCGCCTGTTGGAAAGAATTGCGGAAACGCTGTTCACAATGTATGGCCAAGTCGATGAAGTCGGTACACCCTACGCGGAGGGAAGCTACCTATCCGAGGTGCTCACCACAGAGGAAGTGCTCGCAGCTATCGGGTTCGAATGCAGCGGTTGCGTGTGGGACGCAGTTGTCAAAGATTTCATTGTCGAGGACTGGGTTGAGGCCCCAAATGGCAGTTGGGGGCAACTCCCTTTCGGTAAAGAACTGAAGGGCGCATGGGACCACTTCTGCCAGGTTGTGCGTCATCAGACTCGCTTCCATTTCCACACGCGTTTTCACGACCATCCACAAGACGGGATAGCTCCCGGCGACATGCTCGAAGCAATCGGTTCAACGATCCGCAGCACATCACTCGTGACCGATCTACCGACCGGAACCACCCTCTACCGCGGGCGCATCGTCCAGCCGGGCTCGACATGGGAACCAAATGCGGACTCGATGGGAGCCCCACCGCCGAGCATCGCAGGGTCAGGCCGAATGAACCCAGCTGGTATTCCGTATCTGTACCTGGCCTTCGATGTCACGACGATGGTGGCGGAAGTCGGAGAGCTGCGAAAGGATGAGGTGATTCGCGGCGCATCTTTTCGAACAACGCGTGCGCTGCGCGTCGTCAACTTTTCCGACCTACCAGAAGAACCATCGCTATTTGACCCAGAACGGCGGCATCTGCACCCGTACTTTTACTTCTTGCGCGGGTTCGTCCGCGAAATCTCCCAGCCGGTCGACCGCCCGTTGCCTTCGGACATCCACTATGTTCCTACGCAGGTCGTGTCCGAATACCTAGCGCAGGCCTTTGGAGACTCGAACGAAACATCTATCGACGGAGTGGTCTTCCGAAGCGCAGCGAATCAGGGTGGTAAGAACCTAGTGTTATTTCCTTCGAGAACGCCCTTCAAACCGCAGTTTGACTGCGTTCAACTAGCGGAGCATTTCACTTGGAATCAGATTCTATCTTTGATACTCATTGAGTCTCGGGCAATCACGGTCGATCGAGTTAAACGTCGGCAACCGAAAGCCAACCTTTCTACGGACGGCGTTGAGTGAGGGCAGGTGCTACCCTGCTCGGAACGTCCAACTTGCGAACAATGTGCTCTCACTAGCTCCATCCGAAAAATGGTCGAACTTAAAACTCCATCGCGAACTGCGCTTTTCATCTCACACGCCACCCCCGAAGACAACCACTTTGTCCGATGGCTTGGTGCCAAGCTCACCGCGATGGGTTACGAAGTTTGGGCCGATGTCATGCGGCTACATGGTGGTATTGATTGGGCTAGAGAGCTTGAAAGCGCTCTACGGAAGCGCGCAATAAAGATGCTGCTGGTGTGCACGCCCAACGGGCTGGACAAGCAAGGTGTGCGGAACGAAATTGAGATCGGCGTCGCGCTGAGCCGCCAGCTCAATGATGAAGCTTTCATCATCCCTCTGCGCCTTGAGGCCTACGATCCTCCATTTCGGATCGCTCAGGCCCAATACATCGACTACAAGCGCAGTTGGGCCGCAGGCTTGGCCGAACTGGTTGAGTTGCTGCGCGCCCAAGAAGTCCCGCGCGGCGCCCCTGGAGCGATGCAGACTTGGCTGGAGACCCAAGCTGAGGGGGCCGACCTGCTGCAGGGAAAGCCCGAACCACTTGTCTCAAACTGGCTTCAAATTGGCCAGGTACCGGAACGCATCCACTATGTTGAGTCGCTCGTCGGCACCTCGCTGGAACGCTTCCAGAATAGATCGGTACATCCTTGGCCTGTCGTCCCGCACCGCGCTGGAGTCATCGCGTTCGCCAGACCCGACGATGCAGGTGAGATGGCACCCACCGTTCCAGGAAAACTGGTGGCGTCCAAGTCAACCCTGGATTTCCTAGAAGAGGGATGGCCTGAGATCGGTATCGATCAATTCCACGCGCGCCGGCTGTACGCTGATCTCGGAAGCCAAGCGTTCGACCTCTATTGCCGCGGACGCGGTCTAAAAGGTTCGATTGGGTCGGGAAGGCGAATCAGTTGGTGGGGGGACATCAAGTCCACGCCCAAGAGCCAAGTGAAGTTCGATTGGAGCTACCGGCGGGGCTCGCGCCAGATCATTGGGCAATCGGGTAAGCGAGCCGTCTACTGGCACTATGCGGTCAATGCGCAGTTGCGGACCGCACCGCTGCCGCACATCAGACTTTCTCCACGGCTCGTTTTCAGCGAGAACGGTTTGGATCCGATCGAGGACGCGAAGCGATCCCATTCTTTACGTCGGTCTTTCGCAAAAGGATGGCGCAACGCGCGGTGGCGCGACATGCTCTGTGCCTACGTTTGGTGGATGTCGGACGGGAAGGGTGAGTTGCTCCTTTCCGTGGGTGAAGGTGTGCATATCGCAGTCTGCGTGCCTCCGATGCAGTTCAGCTGTCCTGTGAGTATCCTGGAGAGCGAAGATGACGGTCAGGACGATGACGATCCGGACGTCCCCGATGAGGTGTGGTCTGAAGAGCCTTTCGAAGAGGTGGATGAATGAGCCGACCGCTTCGACCCCAAATTCAATACATCGAAGAGCCCAAGCTTGAGTTTCGGTACGGCCAGATGTTGGAGTATTCCCGGGATGGTCTCTATCTGTACGGGCCTGTAGATGCCTCCCTGAATCCGAGGCCAGTGCGATATGGATTCATCGGCACCAGAGCCGGCCTCGAACGATTCGAGCGATGGGCCATACAGGTTTCATCGTTCATAGCAACTCCACCGCCTCGACGCGGCTCGAAAGCCGTAGAGCCGCACCATGTTCCATTTCCTGGCTTTTCAGAGGCATTCAATGCACTCTGGTCTACCAAACCGTCGAAGGTCATCGACGACCTAGACGAGGAAGAGCTACGTCGACGTATACATATTGCCAATCGCCACGAAGCCATCAAGTCGGTGGTTGATGCATATGTTGAACGCCTTGTCGCCGATCAGCGGCGCGACGAAGACCCTCCAGCTTTTTGGTACGTAGTAATTCCGGAGTTCATCTATGAACTCGGCCGTCCTCAGTCTGTTGTCCGCATAGCCGATCGAGTTGACGGGAAGATCACTCTGAAAGAGCGCGACGCACTGAAACTTGCCAAGCAACCAAACTTGTTCGGCTTCGATGAAGAAGATGCAGAGGTCTACAAGTACGAGCGCAACTTCCGGCGCCAACTCAAGGCCAGGCTGCTGGATCACAAGATCGTCACTCAGTTGGTCCGCGAGAGCACATTGGCGCCGGGCGACTTTCTGAAGTCCAATGGCCAGCCAAAGCGCAATGTCGAGGATCCCGCGACGTTGGCTTGGAAGCTCTGCTCCGGGTCTTACTACAAAAGCGGTGGCCGCCCCTGGCAAATCGCAGCCATGAGGCCCGGTGTCTGCTACGTGGGCCTTGTCTACAAAAAACAATCCGACGCCGACGCCTCTCGGTTCTCAGTATGCGCGGCGCAGATGTTCCTCTCCGATGGGGAGGGCGTCGTATTCCGGGGGGCCTTGGGGCCATGGTTTCACCCTGACACCAAGCAGTTTCACCTCGACGCTGATTCAGCAACTCGACTCGTTGCGACCGTCCTGAATGAGTACCGGACGCGCCATGGAAAAGACCCGGCGGAACTATTCATTCATGCCAAGTCGTCCTTCAACGACGATGAATGGGCAGGATTTCAATCTGCTTGCCTAGGAGCAACCACAAACGTCGTAGGAGTTCAAATCTCCGACGCCTGGGACCAGCTCAAACTGTTCCGCCCTGGAGCGTATCCCGTCATTCGAGGTACAGCGCTGATTACAAGCGAGAGGGCGGGGTTCCTATGGACTTCAGGCTTCGTGCCGCGCCTCGGTACTTACATGGGGCCAGACACTCCAAATCCGTTGCAGGTGACAGTCCGACGCGGGAAAGCACAACTCCAGACTGTGATGCGTGATGTGCTTGCATTGTCAAAAATTAACTTCAATACTTGCCTGTTCAATGACCGATCTCCTGTGACTATCAAGTTTGCAGACGCCATCGGCGAGATTTTGGTGGCAGCGCCACAAAGCAGCGAGCCCATGCTGCCTTTCAAGTTCTATATCTAGCGAAGAAGGCAAGACTCGTCCGCCACGGGCTTTCGCCACCGTTGGTCACGTGCACGCCCCGCTACAAGACCGGTCGCAGATCGAAGTTTGATAGCCCGTAGCTACGACAAAACGGACTCGGGACGAGTTTTCGTAGTTTCGACCTTGCCGCTGCCGTCGCAAACGCGCGCTATGGATGTCGGCAGTCAGCCTTGACCGGCCGGCCAGCCTGCAACCACATCGAGGCACGGTATGCGTTGAAGTCAACGGCGAATCTGCGAATCCACAGCCGGACCAAGGCGCTGAGGCCCCCTGACGACCTCATGTGCCGTCTTCTGCACATTCCAGGACGAACTTGCCTCCCGAATGAAGACAGCAATCGATCCAGCCAGCTTCACGTCCCGCGCATCAGGTGATCCCGCCAGGGCACGCCCTATGTGCAGCCAGCCCTTCAATGCTTCGGCCCTGCTGGTACGCACTTTGTCTCCCGAAGCGGTGCTCGGGCGCACCTTTCTCAAACGGCCTGCCTCGTCGGCTTTCAGTTGCCATAGTTCCGGGTGGCTCACGTTCCGACCACGGGTGGCCTGCCGGGTGGCTTCTGCTTCCACCCCATAGCCGCGCAACTTCTCGGCAAAGGTCTCGCGCCATCGCTGCAGGTCGGCCTTGCGCGGGTTGAGTCGTCTACCGCTCATGGACTCGGCCCGCACGCTGATGTGCACATGCGGATTGGCCTGGTGGTCGTGCAGCACCATCACGTACTTGTGATCCGCCAACTCGGTCTGCGCGAATTCGCGCGCTGCCCGCTGGACGATCAGCGGGTCGGTGCCCCTGGGCATGGACAACATGATGTTGAAGGCCTCGCGTCGGTAGCCTTCATCACCGATCAGGCTGCCTCCATAGCGCCAGTCTTCCCCCAGCTCGTGCACAGCCGATTTGCCGCGCACCGTGTCGCCATGTTCGGTCTCGATATCGAGTCGGCCGTTCTTGCTGATGTACCGGAAGTGGGCCGCAATGGCCAGCATGCCCCGCCCTCCCCCGGTGACCTTGACCATGACCTGGGGTGCTCTCTTGACGACGGTGGCTTCAATGCGCTTGCGGATGGCGTCTGCGCGCTGGTGCATGCCCCCATCGCCCAACGTGGGCTGCGGCCTGATCTTGACCACCCGGTTGCCCGGGT
The DNA here is from genome assembly GCF_013387465.1 of Hydrogenophaga aromaticivorans. Classification (GTDB taxonomy): domain Bacteria; phylum Pseudomonadota; class Gammaproteobacteria; order Burkholderiales; family Burkholderiaceae_C; genus Hydrogenophaga; species Hydrogenophaga aromaticivorans. The sequence goes on from NZ_VYGV01000006.1 coordinate 486,113, forward strand.
AGAACAGGCGATCCCCCCACTGGACGAGCACCCCATCAATGTCCAGCGCTTGGCTCATGGCGTTCTCCTAGGTAGTCACCGGCTGGGCCGGGGGATGGTCTCTGTGGATGACCCACGCGGGCGCAGATCGGCCATCAGGGCCGCCGCCTGGGTGAGGTGGCGATGGATGTCTCCGTACAGCGTGTCGAGCATGTCTCGGTAGACCAGCGCCTTCTGTACGTTGCTCTGGATCAGCAGGCGCGTGAGGGTGTGGATGTTGCGGCTGAGGTCGGAGAGCTGCGCGTTGGACGTGGTAAGCACAGATAGCAGCTCGGTGCGGTTTGCGTCCGTGGTCAACGCGGGGATACCGGCGACGAGCCCTGCCAGGTAGGCCCCGCGTGACAGACCTGCTGCGCGCGCACCGGCTGCCAGTTTCTCGGCCTCAGAGGCTGTCAATCTGATTGACAACTTGATCTGGGACTGGCGCAAAGGGGCGATGCTCTCGGAACCTGTGATCGGCGGTGGAAGCGATTCAGCCTGCCCTATTTCGTGGGCCACAGCCCGACGAACCAGCACAGACACGCTCTCACGCCGAGCCTGAGCATGGGCCACCAACGCGGCCTTCAGACCGCGCATATCGACCGTGACGAAGTCCGGGTTGTGGGTGTTCATGGGCCAACCGAAAGGTGCAAACGTGAGCGAAGCGAGTCGTTTGTGAAACCGGCGGCGTGCCGCCTATCCTGCAATCAACCATGCACCTATGCTCTCCGAGGATCGACCGATCCGAGGTGCTGGATTCACCCCAAAATCCAGCAGAACGCAGGCAAGCTCCCGCCCACCAGGTTGTCAAACCGTTTGACAACCGGTGAGGCAAGGGACCGTGATCAGAGGGAGATTTGCAGCAGTTCGATGGCGTCAAAGCCAGGGCCCTGCTGCTGGGAGAACGTCGAACTTCTGGTGTTGTGACCGAGTGAGTTGTCAAACCGTTTGACAACTCACTTCGCCGACCAGCCCACGAGGGTCAGCTGACTGGCCTGCACCGCTCGCACCGAGCCTCCAATTTCGGTGGTCACGTAGACCTGCCCTTCTTGTTGTGGCGCCTGCAGGGTGTTCACCACGACCAACCCACCGTCCAGACTGGCCATCAGCCTCAGTGGTGAGGGCCGAGGCGAACGAGTCACAGGCTCGGGCGCAACGGGGGGTGATGGGTACCCCTTCACAGATTGGCCCTGGTCTGCGCCCAGCCCCAGACTGGCCTCCATGGATTCGATCAGCGCCGACGTTCCACGGCGGACACTGCCCGAACCTTCCGTGAGATCGTTTCGCAGAGCAGCGACACTCTCACGGGTGATAGCGTCCCGATCTGATGCCCAGGCCTCGACGTACTGGGGATGCTGACCCGCCAGTTTGCGCAGGTCGTACAGTTCGGCCAGTCCCCGACAGCGACCGTCCCGGTATGCGGCCAGCAACCAGTCGGGTGGATCGATCAACGCCGTCGCCAGTGTCACGTACTGCCGGCTTTTGCCGATGGCCCGTGCAATGTCGGCCTGCGTCTGCCCCTGGTTCAACGCCCGTTGCACGAACAGCGCAATCTCCAGCGGGCTCAGGCCCTTGCGCTGTTCGTTCTCGATGAACTGGTCCACGCTGTTGGCGGTCTGGTCCACAAAGGCGGGTATCTCGGACAGTCCGACCCGCTTGCAGGCCCGCAAGCGCCGGGCGCCGAAGTTGAGCATCCAGCGACCAGGCTGTGTGGGGTGCGTGCGCACCGAGACGGGCTGGCGCACGCCACGCTCCCGGATGGTTTCGGCCAGTTCGTCCAGGCTCTGATCGTCGAACTCCTGTCGGGGCTGATCTGGGTCTTCGTCGATGGCGTCCAGCGGAATCCGCAAGGGGGTTCCGCCCTCGCCCCCAGTCGGCGGCAGCAGGTCGAGGCTATCCAGCGACAGGGCCATGATCCGCTCCATTGATGGGGGTGACGGGGGTTTTCTGTGTCGGCGCTCCATCCAGCACGGCTTTGGCGATCACGACCATGGCCACCTCGATCTCGCGCCAGGCGTCTCGCGCGGCGGTCTTCTTCATCTCCCACAGCACAAGGCCTTCCGCCTGCGCTTCGGCCACGGCCGAGCGGCGCGGCATGGACGCGTACTGTCCCGGCTTGGGTCCGTAGGGGATCAGGATGGGGTGGAACTTCTGCACCAGTTGCAAGAAGTTCTCCCGCTGAAACGGGTTGGCCTCCACCATCACCGGGAGCAGCCCAATCAGGTGCAGCTTCGGGTTGAGCATCGACGTGATCTTTCGCACCCCCACCCGAGGGTGGTTGAGCAGTGCGTGCACGCCGTCCAGGGCTTCCTGGTTGAGCTGGATCGGCGAGAGCACGCAGTCGGTCGAAGCCAGCGCCGCGATCATGCGGATGTCCGGGTTGGGGTTGGTGTCAATGAGGCAGACATCGAACCGGGCGTCCATGGCCTTGAGGAAGACCCTTAGGTGGTTCGCGAAATCGTTGTGCAGGCTGGGCTGGCGCTCCAACCCGGAGAGACCTTGGTCAGCGGCGACGAGGACGAAGTCCGCAGCCGGGATGACCGGACTCGCCTGCGTGAGCAAGGCGCTGGCCGGGACTTCGGCCACGGCCACGCGCTGGGACTTGCGCAACGGGTCGGAGAAATTGCCCTGGTGGTCCAGGTCGATGGCCAGCACGCGGCAGCCGAGTTTGCGGAAGTAGTGGGCCAGCAAGGTGGCGACGGCGGATTTGCCGACGCCCCCCTTCTGGTTGGCGAGCACAAGGGTCTTCATGGGGTTTCCTCCAGCGCGACCGACAAGGGTGGTCGAGGCGGAGGACGTTTCCCGGGCGCCGCGCTCGATGCGCCAGCGGCCGGGATCGCGCGAGCCGGCGCCGGCCGGCGAGCGCGTTTCGGAATTTCACGCGCACGCACCGTCCGATGATGAGAGCGTTGCAGCGCATGGGCGGCGCTGGATTCGGGGTTGAATCCAGCACCGGCTTCGTTCAGACCTTGTGGATCAGGCCTTGAGCTTGCGCATCTCTTCGGCCAGCACCCACAACGCACGGTTCAAGCTCACGCTGCGGTCGATGCTGGCCACAGGACGGGTGTGCAGGCGCCGACCCTTGGCACCGCGCCCAGGCTGACCACCGCGCAAGGCGTTCTCCTGCACCCTCTGAAACGTGGTCCACAGGCTGTTGCCGAAGTCTTCAGGGCGGCGGGCTTCGATCAGCTGCTCGGCGGTCACCGGGGCCGGTGGTTCGCCCTCCCCTCGCTCACCGTAGCGCAGCGCCAGGGCTGCGGTGGCAAAGGCCTGCTGTTCCTCACGCTGCAGCGGCAGGGCCTTCATGCTGTCGGTGGACGCGTCCACCACTTCGAAGTCGTCCAGCACCCGGAACGCGCCTTCGATCACCTCGTCCTGGATGTTGCCCTTGTGCGGGATGCGGATGTCGTTGGTGACGTCGCCGACCACCAACCCATTGCAACAGACAAAGCGGAACACGCCTGCGAGCATCTGGTAGCTGCTGGCCCCGTCGTGGCTGTTGATCAGAATGATCTCGTTGGCCTCGGGCCGGGTGTTCACCTGCCCCGCATGGCGCATGCGGATCATGTGTTTGGTGAACTCGGTCTTGCCTTCAATGCGGCTCTTGCTCTGGGCCACCATGAAAGGCTCGAAGCCTTCATGCCGCAGACCGCGCAGCACGTCGATGGTGGGGATGTAGGTGTAGCGCTCGGATCGGCTGCCGTGCTTGCCTTCGGCAAAGATGGACGGTGCGGCCCGGCGCATCTGGTCTTCGGCCAGCGGGGTCTCGCTGCGGATGACGAAGGTGTTCTGGCCAAAGCGGGCGGCCAGACGGGGGGAATGGGCGGTAGAGATCATGGTGATGCTCCTGGTTCGGTGAATAGAGATTTGTGGGATGAGAGAAACCGAGCGGCCGAACCGCCCGGTGGGTGGCCTCAGGCGGTGGCTGGCTGGCGGGACTGCGCGTTGCGGCTGCGGCGTGCTTCGCTCTCGGCCCTGCTGTCGAGGTAGTCGATGTCTTCGACCGTGAACTCGATCGCGTAGACCTCGCCGCCCTCGGCGTCCTGGTAGTTGTTGTTGTGCAGCCGGCCCACGAGGTTGACGTGCGAACCCTTGCCCAGGTACTCGGCGGCGTGCTCAGCCTGCTTGCCCCAGAGGGTCCAGCGGATGGACACCGCGCGCTCCTCGCGGTCTTCGCCGCTACCGCGGTGCTGGTTGCTGATGGCGGTCAACACCGCCTTGGCGACCTTGCCTTCGCGCCCGTTGACGAATTCGAGCTTGACGGCAGCAGCCAGGTGCGCGTGGCGCTGGATGACTTGAACGTTGGCCATGTTGAAACTCCTTGCAAGAGCGACCAGCCGGACCCCGATTCGGGCTCCTCAAAACCGATCCTCTCGCTCGGACTCCCTCGCTCCCGCCCACGGGCGGGCGGGGGGTGGGCAAGGCCCCTTCCCTCGGGAAGGGGTGGGGGATGGGGAAACCTTGCAGCACGAAGCAGTGAGCCCGTCACCTGGCCCACCGCTGAAAGATCCCCCCACAAGTCCCCCTCACCTGTGGATGGGGGCGCCGTGGGGGGATAACGGTGGGCCCATTGGCGCACGCGCTGCCCGAGCCTCTTCGGGCGACCAGCGCAGCGCAGGCGCCCGGGTGAACTGAGCAGCGGCGGCTCTGCGGACGGCGTGACACCAAGCGCAGCGACTGGCGCGGCGTTCGAGCCGCTGCGATCATTTCAGGGGTTCGCGGTCCGTGGCATTTCCATCGGCCCGGCTTCGGGTTTGGCGGGTGACCGGGGGGACGATCTGGCGGGCAGGATGGGACCACAGCGCAGCGGCGGGAGTGGACCGAACGTCAGTTCGTTCAGCGGGCGCGTTCCCACGCAGCGGGAAGGAAACCAGACCGCGATCCCCGGGCACGGGACAGGGCCGCTGCTCCCTGTGCTGCCGGTGAACACCGGCCATGCTCCGCCCTCCCCTTTGTCCGCGCACAGCGCGCTGATCAATAACAAGAAATTGGGGCCGAAGGCCCCAAGGTTTAGACCATTCCCAATTCGGCCATCGAATTCACCGAGTCGCCCGCCACGATGAAGTGGTCGAGCACCCGCACATCGACCAGCGCCGCCGCCTGCTTGAGTGTCTGCGTCAGATACTCATCTGCACGAGAAGGACGGGCAGCGCCGCTGGGATGTTAGGTTGCATTCGCGTGTGTCAACACGATTGGCTTTCTCAGGAGAGCTGCATAGACTGGCGCATGCCCGAGCAGCCCAAGCCTCTTTCAGAGGCGAGTAGCCCGGCGCGCCCCGCGTTTTGCGGCAAATCCATGGGGGTTCGCGGTGATGCTGGCTCGCAGATCGTTCAGTGCTCCAACGTTGGCACGGCTTCGCCAGATGCCAGCCAGCGATGCCTTGGCTTTGCTGGCTGATCACGTCAAGCTTGATCCAACCTACCTGCCCGTCAAGGACCGTCACAGCTGCCGTTGGCACGCGAGCACCGCGCTCGGCGATTTCGAGATACTGACCACGGGCGTCAAGTGGTACGACACGCGAGCTTGCGCTGGCGGAGGCGGCGCCATCGATCTGGCGATGCATGTGCTCGGTCTGTCGTTTGTCGATGCGGTCAAGCGGCTGACCGCAAGGTAGGTCGGCGTGGTCCAGGTCGTTCGCAAGTCGGCACTGCCGGATCCGTCCGAGGTGATCGATCGGTTAGCGCCGGCAGCGGCGCGAGCGCCTGCAGTTGCGCTGCGCGAACCAAGGCCGACGGGCTTCCCGCTCCTGTTCACGGCGCAGTGGCAGCTGATCGAGCCGGCGGTCGCTTTCCTGCACGAACACTTCGTGCAGCGCGCCCACACGATCGATACGCTCAGGACCTATGCCGAGGTGCTCTACGACTGGTTCGAGACCCTGGAGCAGAACGGTGTTCGGTGGGATGGCGCTGACGCCGTGGACCTGGTGGCCTATCGCAACCGGATGCTCACGCAGCCGAGCGCGCACACCGGCAGACCGTATCGCATCGCCACCATCAACCACCGTGTGCGCGGCGTGCTGCGGTTTTACGACTGGGCGGTGCGCACGCATTGGTTGGTGGCGTCCCCCTTGGCCGGCACGGAGCACAACTTCCGCGTAGCAAGGCAGCTGCGCCCCTGCAGCGCCGATGCGAGCCGGCCAACCGATCACAGTCTGTTCGTGCTGCGCCAGTTCGAGCCGTTGCCGCGTCCGCTCGTGTCGGAGCAGGCGCGGGAACTACTGGCCACGTTGCCACCGCCGTACGACCTGATGGCGCGCTGGCAGCTCTATACGGGGCTGCGCGTGAGCGAATTGCTGCGCCTGTGCGTCCAGGACGTCAGCAAGCCTTCAGTACGGACGGTGTCGCATCACACCATCGAAGTGATCCGCAAGGGCCGCAAGCCCGGCTACGTGGTCGCCCCGGCGAGCCTGCTCGACGAGACGGCAGCGTATCGCTCCGGGCACCGGCGGGCCTGGTTGCAGCGTGCCGCCCACCGCCGAGGACGCGTTGCCGATCCCGCCGCCTTGTTCGTCAACGCGCGCGGTGCGCACGTTGGCAAGAACGCCTATCAGCGCGTCATCAGCCGAACCGGCCAGGCCTGCGGATTCAAGGCGACCACGCACCTGCTGCGGGCGACCTTCGCGTGCATGCTGCTGGCTCGCCTGGAGCAGCTCGCCAGCGCGGGCGCCGCGATCAACCCGCTGATGGTCGTCAAGGTGCTCATGGGACACGAGCGCATCGAGACCACCGATCGCTACCTGCGCGCCATTGCCGTGGAGGCCGGCACGCTCAGAGAAGTGCTGGACACGCTGTTGTCGGAGGTGCCGTGACCGTGGGCACTCGCCGCCGCCCAATGCCTCGCGGGTTCACGCACAGCGCCGATCTCGTTGAGGGCGGAGCAGCGCCCGCTCGGTTCGAGGCGCCTCGCCAGGTGCGACGCACCGTCATCGACTTCGGCTCGCTCGACCTGCCCGCGGACGTCCAGGGTGCTCTGGCCGAGGCCTTCTGGTGCCACTTTGGCGCGATGGCCGAGCGCTGTATCCCCGTGCGCTGGTTCCACATCCTGGTCTTCGAGCGCTTCGTTCGAGAATCCGGCGCCATCAGGTGCCTGGCCGACGTTCATGGTGGCACGCTCCTGCGCTACGTCGAGTGGTTGAACACCCAGTGCCGGCGAGATGGCCAGCCGTGGACCAAGTCGAGTCGGGCGAGCGCGTTCACGACCCTGCGCAAACTGCTGCAGTGGATCGAGCGTTGCCGCCCCGGGCGTGTTGCGAGCATCGAGTACCCATTCAACCCGTTCCCCTGGCGCAACCGCGATGCCCGACCCCACGACAAGATGCCTGCGGGCGAACTGCGGGCGTTGCTGAAGGCCTGCGAAGCAGACATTGTTCGCATCCGTGCTGGCCGTGAGGCCGCTGCGGCGCAACGCATCGCCGACGCCGGCCAGCCGGGAACCCTCGGCTGGCTGCTCGAACACATCGATCGGCAATGCGATGGCATCGTGCCCAGCGCGCGCGACCTGTCGCGACCCGGGCAGTGCACCGTGCGGACGACCCTCCAGCGCTTCGGTGGCGTGAGGCAGGTCGAACCGTGCCTCTATCCGCGCGCCGAACTGCTGTTACCGTACTACCTGGCCATCATGGCTCACGCAGCGGGCAACCCCGAACCGATCGCCGAACTCGGTCGCGACTGCCTGCAGTCCCTGCCACTGCTCGATGACCGCCAGGCGCTCGTGTGGTTCAAGGCCCGCTCCCACCGCATCCAGCGGCGCACGTTCAGCAGCGCCGACTGCTTCGAACCGCCAGCGCTCATTGAGGAACTGCTCGCGTGGAACGAACGGCTGCGACCCCTGGCGCGCGTGACCGAGCGTGATCGCCTGTTCCTCTACAAAGCCCTGCGCGGCGTGACGGCACTCACTTGTGGCGCAGCCAAACACCTGGTCAAGGCATTTTGCGAGCGGCACGGCCTGCCGCGGTTCTCTCTCGTGTCGATCCGTCCCGGGGTGCTCGCGAGCTTCTACCGCGCCTCGGGCGACCTGCGCCGCGTCAAGGCGATCGCCAACCATGCGCACTTGTCCACCACCGTGCGCTACGTCCAGACGCCCGAGGTCCAGGCGCAGCACCGCTCTCGCATGGCCGCCCTCCAACAGGCCTTCATCGGGCACATCGAGCGCGCCGCAGCCAGCGCATCCCAGCGTCGCCCCATCAATCCCAGGGGCTACCGCTCACCGGTGCCCGGTGGCGAAGTCGTGTCGATGTTCGGCTTCGGCTGCAAGGACCCCTTCGCCGGTGCGGCGGCGGGGACGCACCCCGGTGAACTGTGCACGAATTTCATGGGCTGCTTCACCTGTCCAAACGCCATCATCACGCCGGATCCGCCGACGCTGGCTCGGCTGCTCCAGGCGCGTGACCACATGAGGGCTGCCGCCGCCTTGCTGCATCCAGCGCGCTGGCAGGCCTTCTACGCGCCGCAGTTGCGCATCCTGGAAGAAGACATCCTTCCTCGCTTTGCCAGCCGCGAACTCGCGGCCGCCCTGCCCTTGGTGGCACAGCTGCCACCGCTGCCCGATCTTCGATGAGCTGGCCCCATGCGCGCAGCGGCAAACCTTCTTCTCGGCAGTCCGACCCCAAGGAGCCGAACCCGCGCACAGGCGCCCGAAGCGCGTGCGTGGTTCCTCGACGCCGATTGGGACGACCCGGTCTGGGTCTTCAAACCGACGAACGCGCTCGAAGAGGCCAAGCCGGTGCGCGTTGACTGGCGCTTCAAGCTCCCGGGCGGGCAAGTTTTCGTGGGACATCGGTATGCAGCGCTGCTGCACAGCAGCAAGCAGCTCATCGCGCTCATCCGCAGTCGCTCGCTGGGCACCGGCCTGCCGCAGCGTGCGAGCACGGCTGCAGGCTACTTCAACTACCTGCGCGAACTCGTGCGCTGGATGGATCAGGCCGGCTTCTCTCGCTTCACCGATCTCGACGCGACAGCACTGCTGCAATTCCAGCGCGCGCTTGCCCTGAGACCGGGAACTCGGCGCCCCACGCTCGCCCCCACGACGGTGCAGAAGTACCTCTACCTGCTCACGTATCTGTATCGCTTTCGCGATGAACTCGACGACGGGTTGCGCATCGACCCTTTTCCGGGGCGCAGCCAAGGCGATGTCGCTGGCGTGCACGACGCCGATGTCCGTCGCTGGCCGTACACCCCGCAGGCCGTTGCGGTGGCGCTGGTCCAGGGCGCCATCGATCTGGTCAAACGTGGTGCAACGCCGATCCTGCAGGCCAGGGATGTCTATGCCGAGGCCGTAGGAGCCGCCAAACAGCAGGGTTACCTCACCGACGCCTGCACCAATGCGGCAACGCGCGCTTTACGTCACGCACGTGTCCGGGTGCCTGGCCAGCCGCAGCCGATCCTGACGGTCGGTGCGCTCACGCAGGCGATCGACATGCTCTACGCGGCATGCTTCGTCGTCATCTCGTACCTCGTCGGACCGCGGGCCAGTGAGATCCTGCACCTCCAGGCGGGCTGCGTGCAGCGCCGTGGCGGCGCCGCCGCCGAAGAGATCACCGTGATCGTCGGTGCGATTTTCAAGCGCCAACCGGAGTACGCCGGGCGGCCACACGAATGGGTTGCACCGCCGGTGGCCGCGACCGCCATCGCCGTCCTCGAAGCCTTGTCGGCCGGGCATCGCGCTCAGTCTGGGCGGCCCCATTTGTGGCTGCGCCGTGGCCAGACCCCAGGTGCCACGGAGTGGCAGCGCCCATGCCCCGGCACGCTGGGTATCGTGTCGACCAGGCGCATGCGACTGCTGCTCAAGCGCTTTGCGGTGTGGCTCGGGCTGCCGCAGCATGAGGGCAGAACCTGGCAACTTTCCACGCACCAGGGGCGCAAGACCTTCGCACGGTTCGCGGCATTGCGCGACGGATCGGCGTTGTTCGCTCTCGCGCAGCACCTGGGCCATCGCGAGCGCGCCGTCACCGACTGTGGCTACGCCGGCTCCGACTACCGGCTCAACCAGGAGATCGAGACCGAGATCCTCGAACAATCGACTGCGGCCTGGGAGCACATGCTCGCCGCACCCGGCCTGGGCGGGCGCGCCGGCGCCGAGATCGTGGCCAAACGCCCGCACTTTCGGGGGGCCCGGCTCAAACAGGACCTCAAGAGCTACGCCCGGCTGCTGGTGGACGCCGGCCTCGTGCTCGGCGTGTGCGACTGGGGATTTTGTGTCTACCGCGAGGAACACAGCGCCTGCCTGGGCAACGCCGCCGGACCGAATCCGGCGCGCCGTGAGCCCTCCACCTGCGGGCGTTGCAAGAACTTCGTGGTGTCGCAACAGCATCGCGCCTACTGGGTCGAGCAGGTCCGTCGGCACGAAGCGCTGCTCGACGAGCCTGCGCTGCCGTTGCAGACGCTGCGCATCGTGCGCGAGCGGCTCAACGAGGCCCGTGCCTTGATCCACTCGATCGACGCGGACAACCCGGGAACCGGTCATGGCCCACACACCGCCCCATGATCCGACCGAGGTCGCACCGGCGCAGCGGCTTCGCGATGCCCTCGCGCAGTTGACGGCGGCGGATGGGGGTGCCGCGCCGACGGCCAAGGCGCTGTGCGAACTCGCTGGCGTCTCGCGCAACGCGCTGTACCGCTACCACCCCGACATCCTGATCGAGCTTCACCGACTGCAACATCGTCGACGGCGAACATCGGGCCCCTCCGCACTGGCGTTGGAGCAACTGCGCGCCGACAACCGGAGCCTGCACCACCAAGTGGCCATGATCGCCGCCTTGGTCGATCACTATTTCTGTGCCTGGCAAGAGAGCCAAACCTTGCTGGAACGTCGCGAGCGCGAGCTCGCTGAGCTGCGCCGCCACGTCAAACCCAAGCTGGTTTCGATCCAGCACAAGTGAGCCCGGCAGCGCAGGCCATGAGCGCTGACGCGGGCGCGCAGCCGTGCATGCGAACGATCAACCGCAGCACTTCACTTGCTGCTGCACCGGCGGGCATGGCACCGAGCCGTACGAGCAGTACACGCAGCAGTCGCCCGGTTTCGGCCGAAGCAGCTCGTGGCAGCGCTCGCATTCGTAGAAGAACTGGCACGCGTCGGTTGGCATGGTCTCGGCCTTCGAGTGCCCGCACGACGGACAGGTCAGCGTGGACTGCGGCACAACGGCGCTCACCGTGCCGCCTCCTTGATCGTCGACGGGTAGCCCGCGTCGGTCGTCGCGCCAGTGAGCTGCCCGACAGCGGCCTGGCTGTCGTCGAACGTGACCACCGCTTCGCGCCTGTCCAGGCTCACGTCGACCTTGGCCACGCCTGCGACCCTGGTGAGGGCTTTCTTCACCGTGATCGGGCAGGCTGCGCAGTTCATGCCCGGCACCGACAGTGTCACGGTTTTCGTCGCAGACCACGCCGGCGCGACGAGCACGGCAAGGAGGATGGCGATGTGGCGAGGTTTCATGGACAAGCCCTTTCAGTAGAACAACGGCGCCGCGTACGGGAAGCCCAGCGCAATCGCCACCAGCACGACGACCACCCAGAACACGATGCGGTACCCGCGGCGCACGGCCGGCACCGCGCACACCTCGCCAGGCCGGCACTGTTCGACTGGCCGATATACGCGCCGATAGGCCAGCACCAGTGCCCCCAATGCGACGGTGATGAACACGGGTCGGTACGGCTCCAGCGCGGTGAGGTTGGCGATCCACGCACCGCCCAGGCCCACGCTGACCAGCACCAGCGGCCCGAGGCAACAGGCCGATGCGAGGCCGGCGGCCAACCCACCGCTGACCAAGGCCCATCGGCCGGATCCATGGCTGGACATGCGACTTCCTTCTGTTCGTGTGCGAAGCTCCATGGCTGGAATAATATTTCCGTACCTGAGTACGGAGTCAACCATGTCGAACGAAGTTGCATTGACGATCGGCCAGCTCGCCCGCGCGGCGGGGGTCAACGTCGAAACGGTGCGTTTCTACCAGCGCCGCGCTCTGCTGTCAGAGCCCGATCGCCCCACCGGTGGCATCCGGCGCTACTCGGATGCAGACACCGCGCGCATCCGTTTCATCAAGGCTGCGCAGCGGCTGGGCTTCAGTCTCGATGACGTGCAGGAACTGCTGCGGCTGGAGGACGGAACCCATTGCAGCCAGGCGCGGCAGCTCGCCGAGCGCAAGCTCGGTGAGATTCGAAGCAAGATCGGCGACCTGCAACGCATCGAGGCGGTGCTCGACGAGATGGTCGGACGCTGCCGCGCCGTTCGGGGCAAGGTGAGCTGTCCAATGATCGCCTCGGTTCATCTCGCTGGCGCGGCGCCATTGACGTGATTCCGCGCGGCGCAGTGGAGCGAAGCTGTGTTCCCCATCCATCTCTGGCGCGTTGACACGCTTCCTCGGTGAACACCTTGAAATCAACATAAAGGGTGGTTGTGCACCAGAACCAGCGCGCAGCTGTTTCGAAGCAGCGCATCACGCACCACCTCACGCGGGTACACCGATGTCTGGCTCACCGTGCCCCGGAACATTTCCACGTAGTCCACCACGCGGTTCTGCGCGTCCAGGTGCACCACGGCAAACACCTCGTGCGGCAGATGACCCAGACGCGAGCGCAGGAAATCCTTCACCACAGCGGGCGAGTCCATCAGGTCACTGCCACGCACCTGGGCGGCCAGCAACTGCTGCGCCGCCAGCAGCACCTCGTTGGCCTCGGCCGGACGGTACTGGCCCGCGACATCGCGCACCAGCAAGGCGGAAGCGGCAACCGAGAGTGCCTGGAAGGAATCAAGGGAAGAAAACAGATCGTGCTGCATGACCAACTCCAGTGATCGGGCGGGATTGCCCGAGACCGGAACCGGCACGCCGCAGCGCAGCGGTCACAGGTTCGAAGACGGCCGAACGGCCGCCAGCGCATGCAGTGCGCGCAGACCTTGACGGCGAGACCGGTGTGCAAGGATGAAGGGATCAGCAAGCCAGCCCCTCCACAACTGCAGGCGTGAGGAAGGCAAGCGAAGCGCGCAGGCCGGGGGCATGCCCTCGGCCGGAGGCGTCAAGGGATCGGAGCCGAATGGCCGCGACCCAGCACGGGGCGCGGGGCGCAGCCCGCAGAGCCCGACGGCGGTACGCCGGGACGCACTATCGAAATCGACGCACATCATCTTCGGCTACCGACACCAACGAAGACAATCTATCCAGAACAATTCGGACCCACCATGACTACCGCCGCCAGAACCGACACCACTGCCTGGGCCTTCCGTGCCCGGTTTCGCCGGGGCGGTCGGTGGCCGCAAAACGGTCCTTGGTGCAAATCATCATTGAAGGCGTTCGAATGACCTAGAAAGCAGCCATCGCCCTTGCAGTAGCCATTCTGGCGATCGTTGTTTGGGGGTTCTTCATCGATTCGGGATCGACACGGATCGTCATCAACGGTCAGGAGATCACCGGACCGCTCAAAGGTGGCGTTGGTCTGGCGGGTTTGATCGCCGACCTCGTTGCTCTGTTCTGTGTCGCAATCCTCCTGCTCTTTGTGTTTGCTGGAGTCGGCGTGTTTGTCGTGGGTGGCGCCATGTTCGTCGGGCTCGTCTGGGTGGCGCTTTCGCTGCCGTACTTGCTCGTCGTGCTCGTTCCATTGGCACTTGTCTGGGTGTTCATCGCGATCGCGCGAAAGCTTGATGCCAAGTAGCTGCGCGGATTGGCTGCAGAATGTGCTCGCGCCCATGTTGGGAGAGCGTATGCCATTGGCTCGCGCCTCCGCCCGATGAAATGCCATTTTTCGCGGCAACTGATGCTTGATCGATACCAGCGGCCACCTTGAAATCAAGTATCGTGCCGCATGATCTCCCACGGTCGCTACCTCGCCCTCCTCGCTGCGCTGTTCGCCGTGGTGTGGGTCGCGCTCGCCATCGACCCCTGGTACCGGGACGACTGGGCGCTTGAGAACGTGCTGGTCGTCGTGTTCGCGGTCGCGCTGTCGGCGTCGCGTCGCCGCTTTGTGATGTCGCGCCTGTCCTATACGCTGATCTTCCTGTTTCTCTGCCTGCACACGGTGGGTGCGCACTACACCTACGCCGAGGTTCCATACGACGCATGGATCAAGGCGCTGACTGGACGCTCGCTCAACGAAGTGATGGGCTGGGAGCGCAATCACTTCGACCGCTTCGTGCACTTGATGTACGGGCTGCTGCTGGCCTATCCGATGCGCGAGCTGTTCCTGCGCGTGGCCGACGCCCGCGGCTTCTGGGGCTACTTCCTGCCTCTGGACATGACCCTCTCGACCTCTGCACTCTTCGAACTGTTCGAGTGGGCCGCGGCCGAGATCTTCGGCGGCGGCCTGGGGGTGGCCTACCTCGGAACCCAGGGCGACGTCTGGGATGCGCACAAGGACATGTCGCTGGCCGGTCTCGGCGCGTTCATCGCCATGCTGCTGACTGCGCTCATCAACGCCCGCCTGCGCCGCGACTTCGCGCGCGAGTGGCAGGACAGCATGAGGGTCAAGCGCGCCGCACCTCTTGGCGAGAGCGAGACCGTGCGCATGCTGCGGTCGCGGGAGGCCGGGCGGTGAACGAGATCGAAGTGCATGTGGCCGAGCTGGAGCAGTTCTTCGACCACATGGACGCGTCGCCGCTCGCGACCCGCAACCTCGATCCGCGCGCCGAGCGCTTCATCGTCGACGCGGCCAAGGACCTGCCGCGCGATGAGGCGCTCGGCCTGGTCGTGCATCTCGAACACCCGTCTTCCGAAACGGCATCCGTCAGCGACGCGGTCCACGCGCATTTCCACCTGCAGGGCGCCTCGGCGCGGCGGCGACTGCGCGAACTGTTCCGCCGCGGCAGGCTCAGCCTGTTGATCGGCCTGGCGTTCCTGGCCGCCACCCTCGCCGCGAGCAAGCTGGCCGAGAACTGGCTCGATCCGGGCGGCATGCTCGAGGTGGTGCGCGCCAGCCTGTCGATCGCCGGCTGGGTCGCGATGTGGCGGCCGATGGAACTATTCCTCTACGACTGGTGGCCGATCCGCGCCGAAGCGCGCCTCTTCGACCGACTGGCGTCCATGCCGGTGCGGTTGATGGCATCGTGACAGTCGGTCTAACTGCCCCGCCGCACGCCCTGCGCAAGAGAGGCCGCATCGCAGCCAGACGCGCACCGTGGCCCAACAATCAACCATTCCCTGCAAACGGAGCCCCAGCATGACATGGCACACCCTTTGCCGTTCGGACGAACTGCCCGTCGGCGAGATGAAGTCCTTTATCGTCGACAAGCACAAGATCGTTCTGTACCACCTCAGCGATGGCTTTTTCGCGACACAAGCCAGCTGCACCCACACCTTCGCGCCGCTGGCGCGCGGCAAGCTGCTGGAAGACTGCAAGGTGCAATGCCCGCTGCACCGCGCGCGCTTCGACATCCGCACCGGCGCGGTGCTGGACTGGGCGAACTTCCCGCCGGGCATCCAACTGCTGAACGTCGTGCGCGGCGAAAAGGCGCTGCAGACCTACAAGGTCAGCGTGAAGTCCGGGCAGGTGCGGGTCAGCGTACCGGAAGCCTGAAGAACGCTGCCGCCGGGGCCGGCGCTCAGTCCTCACACCGTTGGTGCACGTAGGCTCCCGGTGCGCCACACAGGCCGTCGCGTCCAGTCAGCTGGCGCGCCGACACCTCTCGGCCGCTGCCCTTGGCCTTGATCCAGGTGTCCCAGGCGGTCCACCACGAGCCTTCGTGTAGCTTGGCTGCGGCTTCCCATTCGTCCGGCGACAGCCACGGGTCACCTGGGCGGCGCACCGCATCGCGCCAGCGTCGGCCCGCATGGCCGGGTTCGCTGACGATGCCGGCGTTGTGGCCGCCGCTGGTCAGCACGAACGTGATCTCGGCGTCCGTCAGCTGGTGCAGTTTGTAGACCGAGCGCCAGGGCGCCACGTGATCCTTTTCCGTGCCCACCACAAACATCGGCTGGTGGACATCGTCCAGCGACACCGGCCGGCTCTCTACACAGTAACGCGACTCGGCCAATTCGTTGTGCAGGTACAGGCGCCGCAGGTACTGGCTGTGCATCGCCGCCGGCATGCGCGTGGTGTCGGCGTTCCAGGCCATCAGGTCGTTCGGCCGCAGCGGCTCGCCCATCCAGAGTTCTCGCAGCGTGGCCGACCAGATGAGCTCGCGCGAGTGCAGGAACTGGAAGCTCGCGGCCATCTGCCGGCCCGTGAGGTAGCCGCGCTCGGCCATCATCTCCTCCAGCAGCGCGACCTGGCTTTCGTCGATCAGCACGCCCATCTCGCCGGGCTCGGTGAAATCGGTCTCTGCGGCGAGAAAACTCAAGGACGCCAGTGGCGGCAGCGCTTCGACGTCGGCCACCCGCCCGGGCCGCGCGAGCGCCGCCGAGGCGATGGCCAGCAGCGTGCCGCCCAGGCAGTACCCCACCGCATGCACCGCTTCGCCGGGCACACGCCGCCCGATGGCCGCCAACGCGTCGAACACGCCGAGTTGCAGGTAGTCGTCCATGTCCAGCAGCGCGTCGCTCTCGTCGGGGTTGAGCCAGGAGAGCATGAACACGGTGTGCCCCTGATTGACCAGCCAGCGCACCATCGAGTCGTGCGGCGAAAGGTCCAGGATGTAGTACTTCATGATCCAGCTCGGCACGATGAACACCGGCTCGGCGTGCACGGCGGGCGTCGTCGGGCGGTACTGGATGAGCTCTACCAGGTGGTTGCGGTGCACGACGCGGCCTGGGCTCACTGCCACGTCCACGCCGGGCTCAAAGCGTTGGCCGTGGTCAAACATTTGCGCCAGACCCTGGCGGCGGCGCCAGTCGTCAAAGGCGTGCGCCCAGCCCTCCAGCAGGTTGTCCCCGCGACGTTCCAGCGTGCGTGCCAGCACCTCGGGGTTGGCCAGGCCGGCGTTGGCCGGTGAAAGCATGTCCAGCCACTGGCGCGCGAACATGGCGACGACGTCGCGGTGGTGGGCCGTCATGCCACGCCGGTGGGTGGCGTCGCGCCACCAGCGCTCGGCGTCCAGGTAGTTGCGCACGATCCATGCATAGGGCCACGCCTGCCAGGCGTCGGCCTGGAAGCGCTGGTCATCGGGCCGCTCGCTGGCGCCGCGCGGCAGGTGGCTCTGCGTCAACGCGGCCCTGGCGGAATGGGTGGCCATTCCCAGGGCCTCACTGACGAGCCGCGACGTCTGTGCGGGCTGGGTGGCCAGGTGGAGCGCCCAGTCGGTGGCGGCCAGCGCCAGCGTGATGGGCGACAGACCGCCCCAGAGTTCCGCTGCCTGTGCGTGCAGCAGGCCATCCAGCGCCTCGGCGCGCGCACGCGCCTCCTCGGCGGGCGGGGCGATGGGACAAGCGGGGGCGGGAGCGGTGGCGCGGGACATGGACGGGGGCCGGGGCAGGCAGGGGTGTTACGGCTGCCCAAGCATACCCGGGGCGGCCCACGATCCACAGGGTTCGGTGAACGGCACCTGCACCACCTGCAGCGTCACATGGGTGATCTCGAACCGGTCATGCAAGCCATCGGTAGCCGCCTGCAGGAATGCGTCGTCCGGATGGCTGCCGGGCATCACCAGGTGGGCTGTTATGGCCACCTGCGAGGTGTCCATGGCCCAGATGTGCAGGTCGTGCACGCGGCTCACACCTGGCAGACCTGCCAGGTAGTCGTGCACCGCCTGCGGGTCCACGCCGTCAGGCACGCCGTCAAACAGCAGGTGCAGGGATTGCCGGAACAGGCTCCAGGTGCCCCACAGGATCACCGCCGCAATCAGCAGACTGACCACCGGGTCGAGCCAGAACCAGCCCATCCACAGCGTGAGCGCACCGGCGACCACCACGCCGGCCGACACAACCGCATCGGCGGCCATGTGCAGAAACGCGCCCCGGATGTTCAGGTCGCGCTCGCGTCCGCGCATGAACAGCAGGGCCGTCGCCGTGTTCACCACGATGCCGACGCCCGCCACGGCCATGATGGTCAGACCTTCACTGCCCGCCATCGGTTCGGGCGCGAGCAGGCGGCCGACGGCCTCCCAGACCAGCGCTCCCATCGCCACCAGCAGCAGCAAGGCATTGGCGAACGCCGCCAGGATGCTACCCTTCTTCCAACCGTAGGTGTGACGGGGGTTGGGTCGCAGCTTGCCTGCCAGTGCACCGCCCCAGGCCAGCACCAGACCAGCCACGTCGCTCAGGTTGTGCCCGGCATCCGCGATGCAAGGCCAGCGAGTTGATCTTCCAGCCGTAGAAGGCTTCGATCGCCACGAAGGTGATGTTCAGACCGATGCCGATGGCAAAGGCCTTGTTGAAATTGGCGGGGGTGTGGCTGTGCTCGTGTCCGGCACTCATCGCTTGGCCTTTCTCACGCGCGGCGCATCGCGCCCGCCAGATCGGTCCCCGGCGCCACCGTGTTGTACACCGTGCCGTACTTCTTGACGTTGTCGTGCAGCAGGTCGATGCGGCGGTCCGTTTCGTCGGTGTCCACAACGATCTGATAGCGGATGCTGTCCATCTTGGGCGGCACGTCCTGGCGCACACCGTCCACGATCACCTTCACGCCACGCAACTCAAACTTGAGGATGGGCACCACGCGCTCAATGCCTTTGATCATGCAGGCCGACAGCGCCGCGAGCAGCAGCTCGGCCGGGTTGAAGGCGTCGGGGTTGCCGGCCATGTCGGTGTCCAGGCCGATCCGGACCGATTTGCACAAGGACTGGCTCAGGTGGGCATCGATGCGCTCGGACTCGACGTGAAAACGCATCTAGGTGGGGGACTCGTTCATGTGTGGGTTCCAGACAGTTTGGTGTGGCATATCGGGCCATGTTGACACAGCGCGTGTACCATAGATGCGGGCAGCGTATGCCGATTGATGGCCCAGCGACTCGAGCAGCAAAGCTTTGACCGCGCGGCCAGCGTGCTCAGCATCACGCGGGGCGCTGTCTCCCAACGCATCAAGGCGCTGGAAGAATCGCTGTCCACGGTACTGGTCAAGCGCGAACGGCCGGTAGCGGCCAAGCATGCCGGTGAGGTGCTGCTGCGCCATGTGAAGGCGCTGCGCATCCTTGAAGGATCGGCACTCCAAGAACTTGGGCCAACCGCCAAACCACACGCGCCCGTGTCCCTGGCCATTGCGGTGAATGCCGACTCCCTGGCCACCTGGTTTCCTGAAGTGCTCAGGGAGTTGCTCATGGGTCAGTTGGTGGCCCTAGTGCATCAACACGCAAGTTTCGGAACGTAATGTCGACTGAGCTTCTGATCTGCGTCCTGACGGGTGAACGTCCACCCGATGGTTCGCTGTGCGACGTCACGGGCCTGCTGCCAGGCGTCAACCTCGCATTGCAGGCGGTTTCGGCTTTCAACTCGCCGGTCCAGACATTGACGACTGAGGATACCGATCTCGATCTCCGCCAGTTCAGCCAACTCGCGTGCTTGGGCGTGTAGTGGAACTGCACTCGGCGCAAGAGCTTGTTCGCTGCACGTTTGCCCAACACGTCGTCAAAACATCTTCTGAAGTGGATGTTCAGGTTGTCGAGCACCAGATGAACGCGGCGAGCCTTGGCATACGTGTGGGTCAGCAAGTCGCCGACGAAGACCACGAAGTCGGCCTTGCCCCGTCGCTCTGTGACCGAGACGGTCCGCTGCCCGGCTTTGGGCTCTACGGCCACGAACAGATTGGTCGTGCCGTTACGCGCGTACTCGTAGTCCACTTTTTCGGGGCTGCGCGAGTTCATCGGCAGTGGTGCACGACTGTGACCGATGAGTTGCAAGCTCTTCTCGTCGATGCAGATGACCGGCTCTGCGCGCGACATCGGCCGCGCGTACAGCTCAAGCAAGGCGTACATGCGACTGCGGTACTCCTCAGTCAACGCGCCAATGCACCACATCAGCTTGCGCCAGGGCTTGAGATCGTTTTTTTGAGCATGCGCCGCACGGTTTCTCGGCTCACGTTGGCCATGCCGACTTCCTGCCGAGCCGCCCGTTCGAGTTCCACCATCGTCCAGCGCTGCCGGCCCGCAGGCGGCGTCGAACACGCCAGCGCCGTCACTCGCGCTTCGTCGTCTGTGTCGTACTGGCGTGGCCGCCCCGAGCGTGCTACGCCGAAGACCGCCAACTCCACACCGCCTTGCAGATACGCTGCGCGCGTATGCCACACAGCCGTGCGCCCTATTCCCAGTACCGCCATGATCTGGGCCTCTGGCACGCCCCTGTCCTGTGAGGCCAAAACATGAGCCCGATTGACCTCTCTCGCTTGGTGCGCCCCTTTGCTGCGAATCTCGTCCACCAGCGAGCGATCCTCGTCGGTCAAATGCAACTCCGTCTGCCTCATGACAACACCTCCAAGCATCAAGTAAATCGTCGGCCCTGATTTATTCAAATCCGATCCCAGACAGGGCGCTGTGCAGGTCGGGTGAGAGCTCGAGTGGACCAAGAGTCCAACGCGTGTTGCCATTTCAGTGACAAGCTCGCTACCGAGCACAGGCGCAAATAAAGGCTTTGCAAGAAGATGATGCCCTTGCGGGCGATCATGCGCAGCAGCCAGCGGATGTTGTAGCCCGCCGCACACAGCACCGCATGCAGCCGGTCGCCGGTTTCTCCCTTGAGGTGACAACGGTCCATGCGGTGATCGGCTTTGAGGTGGCCGATGATCGGCTCAATGGCCTGACGACGCCTGAGCTCGCGTCGCTCTTGCTCGCTGATCCGCTTGGCCTTGCCCCGGTGCACGATATGCACATCCGGGTTGTGCGTCCACACCCCGATAGCCCAGATCAACGAACGCCGTCGCTGGCTTTGACCGGCTGTCTTGCATCAGGATGCTCGCCTGCTCCAGTTGCTCGTTGAGGGTGTGGCCGTCGTAAGGGTTACCTTGGAAGGCTCGTGAGCCCACGATCAGGTTGCCCTGCAGCGTGCTGGCAATGCCCACCTTGACCCCGAACTCGTAGGGCGTTCGGGCCTTGCCCTTGCTGATGCAGTCCACCTCGGGCGCATGCCAGGCGTAGAGCTTGGGCTGTCCATCCACCGCTTTGCGCTGGCCGCTCTGGGCCACGATGCGATGGGCCTTGTTCAAGGTCTCGCCCAGTGCTTCGCGCACTGCCGCCCCGATGGCACTGGCCTTGCGGTCGATCTCGCGCTGCAGGCGAGCGACGATGGTTCTCTGGCGTTTGATGGTGCGGCGCATGCGCTTGAATTGCCGGGCATGGGCATAGCGCCCGGCCTAGCGGCTCAGGTCCCTGCCTTCCTTGGCAAAGGTCTGCTTCAGATCAATGCCCGTCTCCTTGGCCGCCTGGACCAAATTCAACCGGGCGGTCTCCAGCAAACGGCTGTCGGTGGGATGGGCAATCGCCTTGTGCTGCACCGTGCTGTCCACGATCACGCGGGAGAGCTCCTGCGGTTTGATCAGTTTGAGTTCGACGGCCACGTTGATGGTCTGCGCCAGCAGTTCTTCCATACCTTCCTCGCCCAACAACTGACGGAACTTGACCAGGGTGGTGCCGTCGCGGGGCTGGCGGTCTTCGTAATAAGCACAGCCCGAGAAGAACTGCCAGCGCGGCGTATCGGCCCAGCGGGCCACCACGCCCTCGTCGGAGTCGTTGAAGGCGTGTTTGAGGTAAAGCAGCGCAATCATGATGCGCAGCGGCACGCGAGGGCGCGCTGCGTTGCTGGAAACAGCAGCGCGCTGTACCTGTTCACCGAAGAGGTCCAGGTCGGGCATGGCCACACCGGCGCGGCCTTTGTGAGAGAAGACCTGGGCCACCCGCGCTTCGATCTCCTGCCAGGGCATGCGCGAGGCCAGCACGGCCAGCGGGAGGCGCAGGTCGATCATGTGGTCGATGCGCGAACGGAAAAAATCGTCGGTGGCGGGGCAGGCAAACGCCACTGCAGAACTCCCAGAAAACTGCCCCTATTGGAATTCAAACTGGGAGTTCTGGATATCTGCAATCACCCCACAAACCCAGTGTTCATGCGGGTTCTGGGGGTTATTCGGACGACTAAATCAAGTAAATCAAGTAATGATGACGAGATTGTATTTATGTTCCGTTACTTACGTGTCAATGTACTAGTGACGAGGCCGGTCACCCGCTAACGTGATGCGGTGCATGACCCGGCGGAAGCCGTGGTAATCGTTGACCGGGTAGTGGTGCGTGCAGCGGTTATCCCAGAGCGCCAGGGAACCCACCAGCCAGCGGAAGCGGCAGGTGAACTCTTCCTTCTTCTGGTGCGTGAATAAAAATTGCAGCAGCGGCGCGCTCTCCTCTTCGGTCATGCCGGCGAAGCGCGCGGTATGGGCGCAGTTGACATACAAAGCCTTGCGACCGGTTTCCGGATGGGTGCGTACCACGGGATGTTCGGCCTCGTAATGGGTGTGCTGGTCAGCGCGACCGGCTTCGGCCAGACGGTCTTCGCGGGTGCGTGACACATCTGCCTTGGCCGAGGTGTTGACCGCCACCAAGCCGTCGAGCAGCCGCTGCATCCCCTCCGACAAGGCCTCATAGGCCAGCACCTGGTTGGCAAACAGCGTGTCACCGCCGTAAGGCGGCGCTTCGCGCGCCAGCAGCAGCGTGGCCATCGGAGGCTGCTCCAAGTAGGCAGTATCGCTGTGCCAGACACCGCCAAAGTTGACTATTTCGTGCGCCAGCTTCTTCACTTCGATGATGACCGGAAAGCCCGGGATGCCGCTGACAAATGGGTATTCCACCGGCGTGCCAATGGCCTGGGCGAAGGCCAGGAACTGCCCGGGCGTCAGCGGCTGGTCGCGCAAAAAGATGACGCCATGCGCCAGCCACGCACTACGCAGCGCCGCCAGGTCATCCTGGCGCAGCGACCGGGACAGGTCGAGCCCGGAGATTTCCGCACCCAGCGCGCCGGCCAGCCGGGTCACGGTCAATGCCGGGGCACTCATGCTGACACCTCCGCATCGGTGAGGAACGGAGCCGCTGCGCCACTGCCCAGCAAGGACGCCAGCGCGCTGGCATCAAAGCCGCATTCGCGCAGTACCGATTCGGTGTGCTCCCCCAGCCGCGGCGCGGGCGCCAGCTTGCTGACGTCGTAACCCACCCAGCGCGCCGGCGCGCCAAAGGTGCGCATCGCCCCTTCGCTCGGGTGCTCGACCTGGCGGAAGAAGCCCACCGCCGCCAAGTGCGGGTCATCCAACAGTGATTCGACGGTGTTCAGGGGCACCGCCGGCACATCGATTTGTTCGAACAGCGCCAGCCAGTGCGCGGTGCTTTGCACGCGCAGCGTCTGGCCCAGAAAGCCGTACACCTCGTCAATGTGGCGGGTTCGACTGGCCAGGTCGGCGAAGCGCGGATCGACCCGCAAATCGTCGCGCTCGATGGCATGCAGAAAACGCTGCCAGTGACCGTCGTTGTATACCAGCGCGCAGATGTAGCCGTCGCTGGTTTCGTATGGCCGGCGCCCGGGCGACAACAGCCGCACGTAGCCAGCGTCACCACTGGGCGGCTCGAAGGTGCGCCCATATAGGTGGTCCGAAAGCACCACGCTGGCCATGGTTTCGAACATCGGCACATCGATGCGGCAGCCGCGTCCGTTGCGCTCGCGCCCGTACAGCGCCATGGCCACGCTGTGCGCTGCATGCAGGCCGACCATGCGGTCGGCAATCGTCAGCGGCACGTAGCGCGGCTCGCTCGCCCCGCTTTGCTGCTGTAAGGCGGCGATGCCGACCGCGCCCTGGATCAGGTCGTCATAGGCCGGGCGGCCGGCGTAGGGACCGTCCTCGCCGTAACCGTACACGCCGCACCAGATGATGCGTGGATTGATCATCGAGATGCTCTCGTAGTCCAGCCCGAGCCGGGCGATGGAGGCCGGGCGGAGGTTGTGCACGAAGACATCGGCGCCTTCGATCAGGCGCCGCATCGCAGCCGCGCCCTCCGGCGATTTGAGGTCAAGCGCCACGCTGCGCTTGTTGCGGTTCAGGTGCAGGAACAGCGGACCCATGCCGGGATGGCGTCCGGGGCCGATCCAGCGTGTCGAGTCGCCCTCAGGGGATTCAATCTTGATCACGTCCGCGCCATGGTCGCCAAAGATCTGGGTGGCGTAGGGCCCCATCAGCACCGCGCTGAGGTCGATCACCCGCACGCCCTCGAGTGGCCCGGCGGGTGCTGCCTGCTTGTGTTGGCTTGTCATCTGTGTCTCCTCTGATTTCTCGATGCCAGGCTGCCTCAGCGCCGAGTGCTGAGGAAAAACCGGATTGACGACCGTCCATCCTAACGATATTCTGATTACCAAACAAATGTTCTCATATCAGAACATAAGGAGGCTTCGATTCTATGAACATGCCCACGGCCAGCTTGCGCGAATGCGCAGGCATCAATACCCGCGCGGAGGCTTCTCCCATGGCCGTGACCCGCGTGCTGCGGCTGCTGCGGATACTGGCCGACCGCCCTGCTGGCTTGGCCCTGACCCCGTTGTGCTTGGCGTTGAATGCACCAAAAACCAGCGTACTCTCGCTGTTGCGCGGCCTCACGGCGCATGGCTACCTGCAGCGCAGCAATGACCTGTATGAACTGGGCCCCGAGGCGTTCTCACTAGGGGCATCTCTGGTGTCGGCCCGCTCGCTCGACGTTGTGGCCCTGCCCTTCCTGCGGGAGGCAGTGGCGCGATCCGGCGAGACCGCCCTGATCGCCAGAATCGACCGCACCGCAGATCGGCTCGTCTACAACCCGATCTTCGAGAGCACCCGGACGATTCGATACGCCGTGCCAGTCGGCACGACACGGCCGCTGTTTGCCTCGTCCGCCGGGCGCGTGCTGCTCGCGTTCCAGGAAGAGGCATGGCGGCGTGACTACCTGCGCCGGGCCGATCTGCGGGCCATGACCGAGCACTCGGTCACCGACCCGGCGCAACTGGCGCGGATCATCGAGGAAGCCCGGGTGAGAGGGGTGGCGGTCACATTCGGAGAAGTGACACCTGACGTTGCCGGCTTTTCGGCCCCGATCTTCGAACCTGACGGGCGCGTGAACGCAGCGCTGATCATCGCCGCGCCGATCGAGCGCGGTCGCGCCGTCGCCGATGCGCTGCAGCACCTGGTGATGGAACTCGCCGCAAGCATCTCGGGGGCACTCGGCTACCGTGCGGGACCGGAATCGCGTGAGGTGGCAACGAATCAAGCCAGACCAATGCCCCAGACCCGCCGCTCGCGGTAACAGGCACAAACTTCAAAAGGAGACACCCCCATGAACAATGAACTGCTTTACGAAGTGAACGACGGCATTGCCGTCATCACCATCAACCGGCCCGAGCGCCGCAATGCGCTGAATCGCGCCGTGCGCGAAGGCTTTTTTGAGGTCTGGCGCCGCTTCGAAGCTGACGGGCAGGCGCAGGTGGCCATCCTCACCGGCGCCGGTGACAATTTCTGCGCCGGCATGGACCTGGTGGAAGCCGCAGACACTCAACTGCGCATCCCGCCAGCGGGCTTCATCGCCGTGCTCGGCGACAACATCGAGGTCACCAAGCCCGTCATCGCTGCCGTGCAGGGCTATGCCTATGCAGGCGGTTGGCTGCTCTCGCAGATGTGCGACCTGTGCGTGGCCGACGAAACCGCCAAATTCGCCATCACGGAGGCCAAGGTCGGGCGCGGCATGCCGTGGGCCTCGCCGGTCATCCACATGCTGCCGCAGCGCATTCTGATGGAAGTCGCGATGACCGGCGACCCGCTGACAGCGCAGCGCGCCTACGAACTCGGCTACATCAACCGCCTGATGCCCAAGGGGCAAGCATTGCAAGGGGCCAAAGAGCTGGCGACCCGGCTCATGGCCAATGCGCCACTGACGGTGCGCGCGGCCAAAGAAATGGTGCGCCTGTCCACCGAGATGGGCCGCACCGCCGCGCTGCGCGCCTCCAACCGAGCGTTTGATGCCGTCTACCTCAGTGAAGATGCCCTGGAAGGCCCGCAATCTTTCCGGGAAAAGCGCAAACCGGTCTGGAAGGGGCACTGAAATGAGCATGACCACAACCAGAAAACCCGCACCGTCGTCCGCTATCCAAATCGCTGACATCACGCGGGAACTGGCCGCGCGCTGCGCTGACCTGTGCTACACCGATCTCCCGGAGGACGTGCGCCTGCGGGTCCGGCAATGCCTGCTCGACTGGATCGGGGTGACGCTGGCTGGCGCGTGCGAGCCACTGGTTCACATGCTGGCCGAAGAAGCCCGTGAACAGGGTGGGCATGCCCAGGCCACCGTCGTCGGGCACGCCATGACGACCTCCAGCCGGCAGGCGGCATTGATCAATGGCTCGGCCTCGCACGCACTCGACTATGACGACGTCAACATGGCCTGCACCGGCCACCCCTCGGTGGTCCTGATCCCGGCCTTGCTCGCCCTGGCCGAATCGCGCGGCGCCAGCGGACGCGACTTCATGACGGCCTTCGCCGCCGGCTACGAAACCATGTGCCAGTTGGGGTTGGTGTGCGGCGACGCACAGTATTCCAACGGCTTCCACACCACAGCCACGCTAGGCACGCTCGGTGCGGCCGCCGCCTGCGCACGCTTGCTGCAACTCGATGCCGACGACACCGCGACCGCGCTGGGCATCGCCAGCACCATGGCGGCTGGGCTGAAATCGATGTTCGGCACCATGTGCAAACCCTTGCATGCCGGGCGGGCCAGTGCCGACGGCCTGCAGGCGGCCCAGTTGGCCGCACGCGGCTTCACCAGCCGTGCCGATGCGATTGAATGTCCGCAAGGCCTCATCGCCACGCACGGTGGTACCGCGTCGCTGGGAGCTGCGGTGGCCACGCCGAACGGCGGCTGGCATCTGCGCCACAACCTGTTCAAGTTCCACGCCGCCTGTTATGGCACACATGCCGCCATTGAGGCCGCGAGCCACTTGCGCCTGCAACACGCACTGCGGGTTGATGACGTGTGCCGCGTGACGGTGCGTGCCAGTTCCGCCTGCGAGGGTGTATGCAACATCGCGGAGCCGCGCACCGGGCTGGAGGCCAAGTTCAGTCTCCGTCACACGGTAGCGATGGCGCTGGCCGGGGTCGACACCGCCGGATTGGACGCGTTCAGTGACGAAGCCGTATACGCGCCCGAGGTGGTGGCGCTGCGTGATCGGGTGCAGGTTTTGCTCGCACCTCAATGCCCGGACCTCACCCTCAGCGAGGTGGTGATCGAGACTCAGAGCGGCACAGTGCTGCGCCAACGCTACGACAGTGGGCGCCCAGCCAGCGACCTGCTGGAGCAGCAGCAGCGCCTGGAGGAAAAGTTTCGCCTGCTGGTCAAGTCTGTGCTCATACCTGACGAGTGCGACGAGCTGATAGACCTGGTGGCACGGCTCGACGAACTGACCGACCTCTCGCCGCTGGCAGGCATGCTGGCTCGCCAAGCGTGCGCTGATCGACACTAACAGGCTGTTGAAATTCCCCGCGTAAACACTGTTGGCTCAGTTGCGCGGTGCTGATACCTTATGGACATTTGAGGCGAAGCAAGTAACATCCGAGAGACACTGGCCAGCCAAGTCCAGCAAAGGTACAGCGTTCGCGCCATGGTCCAAGTCTTGGGACGTTCCCCGAGCACCATCATCAGCCGGAAACTGCGGAGCAACGCACAGCCCGCAGACTACGCCAACACTGCAGCTCGTACCTGTGCCCCGCAGCGCCGTCGACAATGCCGTCCGCCAAACAAGCTCCATCGCGATGGCATCCTGTTCGGTTTGATGCGCCACTTCTCTGGTCGCCTGAACAGATTGCCCTGACACCGGCTCCGCATCTTCCCCAAAGGCCATGAGCAGCGCGTGTCACACGAGGCAATCTACAACTGCATCTACGCCCAGCCCGTGGGCGAGCTCAAGCGCGAACTGACCGCCACCCAGCGTCACGCCCACACAAACCGCAACAAAGGAAAAGGCCGAAGAGCTCAGATACCTGACATGGTGAGCATCCAGGTGCGTCCTGCCGAAGGGCACGCACTTCTCAGGATACAGCCAGGAGCTGCTCGAATCAATTGTCGATCAGATCAACAACCTGGCCCCGGAATGGGCAGGGCGTACGATCCCCACTGGCGGTCTATCGGGAACTCCGGCGCAACAGCACACAAAATTCCACCCTCGTTCATTGAAACCCAGGGTGTTGCACTTCAGATTTGAATAAGCCCCGTTTTTTACGGCTTTTTCAGAACCTGTGTGAATAGGCCAGACCGATGCTGTCTTGGGCATGCTCTGCCCTTATCGGCGCGGATGTATTGGGCAAACTGGCGTTAGTCATCTTCTTCTTGAAGGAATGGGTCCAGGCAAAATCCAGCTTGCTTGCCGGCGAGAACTGATAAGAAAACCCAGCCGAGCCGAACGTCGTCGTAATGCCAGGCATGACCGCCAGCATGGTCTCGGAACGCAGCGCCTGGGTCGTGAAACGGGCGCCACCTCGCAGCGTCCACTTGCCGGTTTGGTAAGCGGCTCCGAGCGACAGGGCGGTCTGATCCTTGAAATTTAACGGCAACAATATGTCGATATTGGCGCCGCTATCCGCCACAAACCCGACATTGATGTTCTTCATGGCGTCCTTCCAGAAGATCCGGGAGACGTCGGCAGCAATCATCCATTTCTCATTCAACCGGTGGCTTATGCCAAGATTCAATTGCGCCGGCGTTTGAAAGTCACGCACGCTGATCATGCCTTTGAGCGGAACCTGTCCGGCCACGGCGTCGATCGCAGTCAGGGTGGCATCACCTTTCATGTCACCTATGCGGCTCTTCATGGAATACGCAGCACCCAGAACCGTCTCTTTGGAGGCCTTGTAGGTCAGCCCCAAGCGCCCGCCAATACCCCAAGCATCAGCACCACTTGCCACGGGCTGGTTCTTGGTAAAGCTTAAATGCGCACCGCGCAAGTCAGGCAAGCCCCCGAGCACGGGCACAAGGCTACCGCTCGCGCGGCCCGATCCGATCAGCGAACCAACCTGATCCGCGCCAAGCAGCATCTCGAGGTTCATGGCCTGCCACATCACATCGAGACTTGCACCCACGGTCAGCTTGTCATCGACTTCGTAGCTCGCCGCAAAGGGAATGTTCAAGGTCAGCAGGCGACTCGAGTTCTCGAGCCCGGTAGCCAGGCCACCGGTGGCGCGGGAAAGAAAACTGCTGTTTCCATATTCTGTTCCAACCCCACCTTGCGGAAAGAGACCGACGCCAAGCGCCAAGGAGCCGCTGCGATGGGTATAGGCCAATTGGGGTGCGGCATAGGGGCCGCGGTTGTTGGAGTGAGTCTTGGAGCGGGCAACCTCCCCTGTCTCTGGGTTCCTGATTAAAAGGTCAGCAAAAATGAAATCCATGCCGAGATGGAACTCCGACCCTTGGGGCATCAGCGACAGTGTCGCCGGATTGGTCATCATGCCGGCAGCACCCACGTCGAACGCGGTGGCAGCACCGCCCATCGCCGCCGACACCGGGCCATGCCCAACGAACCGAAAAACGTCGCTGACCGCCAGTGCCGACTGAGATGTGATTGCCAATACACCCACAGTGATCGGGCCAATAAATCCATGTTTCATTTTGTCTCCTTAAAAATAATTAACTCTTTAACGAACAAGCATCTCTATTGGCCCGCCCATCCATAGAACGGGCAAGGCTTGCACCTTAGGCCTGTCGCAGGAAATCAATCACCAAGCGGTTGAATTCATCGGCATGCTCCCACTGCGCCCAGTGGCCGCACTTGGAGAACACATGCAAACGCGCGTCATCAATGTTCCAGACCAGCTTCAAGCCGTGGTCCAGCGGAACGAAGCGGTCATCGCGCCCCCAAGTAATGAATGTCTTGGCCTTGATTTCTCCAAGCCTGGCAGACACATCCCAGCTTGAAAGCGGTGCCTTTTGCGCGCTGATGAGGAAGTTCTTCAGGTGCTCCGGGTGGCGCTGAATGGCTTCCCAGCGGCCCTGCAGCAACTCTTCGGTGATGAGGGACTGGTCGTACAAAAACACCTGAATCATCTGTTTCAGGGTTTCATAGGATGGCTCGGCGTACAGTTTGAACAGCAGCTTGATGCCTTCCATCGGCATCGGCGCGAACATGCTGGGGCCAAGGCCGCCAGGTCCCATGAGGATCAGTTTGCCGATGCGCTCAGGGTATTCGATAGCGAAGTTCAGCGCCGTGGCGCCCCCCATCGAGTTGCCGATCAGGTGCGCCTGGTCGATGCCCAGTGCATCCATCAGCCCTTTGACGGCACGGGCGTTGACCAGGCCGCGCTGCTCGTCCATCACCACCGCGTCCGACTTGTTGAAGCCGGGCGAGTCCTTCAGGATCACCCGGTAGCCGGCGTCGACAAAGGGGCCGATGTTGCGGTAGTAGTTGCTCCAGCCGCCAGCGCCGGGGCCCCCGCCATGCAGCATGATGACGGTTTCGCCGTTACCCGCTTCGTTGTAGTGAATCTTGAAATCGGAAAAACCTTTTTCATTGATTTTCACGAACTTGCTGGTGGAACTTTCGGTGAGTGCTGTCATTTTTTATCCTTTAAGTGAATGGAGTGAAAACCAGTCAGGTGGCGCGCTTCATGCCGCGCCGGGTTTGAATTCATGCGACGGTCAAGGTCAGCCCACGTTCACGCGCCATGGTCATGGCGGTGTCTTCGATCATGTCTTCCTGCCCGCCAACCATGCCGCGCCGTCCCAGTTCGACCAGGATGTCGCGCGCCGGCACGCCGTACTTCGCACTGGCGCGTTTGGCAAACAGCAGGAAGCTCGAATAGACCCCGGCATAGCCCAGCGTGAGCGAGTCGCGGTCGATGCGGATGATGTGGTCCATGATCGGCACCACCAGGTCTTCGGCCACGTCCTGGATCTTGAACACATCGACCCCGGTCTCGATCCCCATGCGCGCGCACACGGCGATGAACACCTCCATCGGTGTGTTGCCGGCACCGGCGCCCAGGCCAGCGGCGGCGGCATCGATGCGGGTGGCTCCGGCCTCAATCGCGGCGATCGAGTTGGCAACGCCCATGGCCAGGTTATGGTGGCCGTGAAAGCCCAGTTCGGTCTCGGGCTTGAGCGCGGCGCGCACGGCACTCAGGCGCGCTTTCACGTCGTCGGGCAGCATGTAGCCGGCCGAGTCGGTGACGTAGATGCAGTTGGCGCCGTAGCCTTGCATCAAGAGTGCCTGGCTGACCAGTTTTTCCGGGCTGGCCATGTGCGCCATCATCAAGAAGCCCACGGTGTCCAGACCCAGCTTGCGCGATTGGGTGATGTGCTGCTCCGACACGTCGGCTTCGGTGCAGTGGGTGGCGACGCGGATGGTGGCCACGCCCAGGTCTTTGGCCATCAGGAGGTGCTCGACGGTGCCGATGCCGGGGATCAGCAGTGCGCTGACCTTGGCCTGCTTCATCAGCGGAATCACGGCGCCCAGGTATTCCTCGTCGCTGTGCGCCGGAAAGCCGTAGTTGACGGAGCTGCCGCCCAGGCCGTCGCCGTGGGTGACTTCGATCAGCGGCACGCCGGCGGCGTCCAGGCCGCAGGCAATGCTCTTCATTTGCTCCAGCGTCATCAGGTGGCGCTTGGGGTGCATGCCGTCACGCAGCGTCATGTCGTGAACGCTGACTTTTTTGCCTTGTAGCTTCATGGTGGTTCTCTTGAGTGGTTCAGGCGTGGACGGGCTTGAGCGTGAGCCGACCGGCGATGATTTCTTCGGCAAACATCTCGGCGGTGCGGGCCGCAGCGGCGGTCATGATGTCGAGGTTGCCGGCGTACTTGGGCAGGTAGTCGCCCAGGCCTTCGACTTCGAGGTAGACCGAGACGCGCTTGCCGTCGAACACCGGGCCGTTGACCAGCTTGTAGCCGGGCACGTACTTCTGCACCTCTTTGATCATGGCGTGGATGGACTCGGTGATCTTTGGCTGGTCGGGTTCGCTCTCCAGCAGGCAGTGCACGGTGTCGCGCATGATCAGCGGCGGCTCGGCCGGGTTGAGGATGATGATGGCCTTGCCCTTTTTGGCGCCACCCACCTTTTCCACAGCGCCGGCGGTGGTGCGGGTGAATTCGTCGATGTTCTTGCGGGTGCCCGGGCCGGCGGACTTGCTCGACACCGTGGCCACAATTTCGCCGTAGGCCACCGGCTGCACGCGGCTGACGGCCGCGACCATGGGGATGGTGGCCTGGCCGCCGCAGGTGACCATGTTGACGTTCATCTCGCCTTTGCCGACATGTTCCTTGAGGTTGACCGGCGGCACGCAGAACGGGCCGATGGCCGCGGGCGTGAGGTCGATCATGAGGGCACCTTCGGCGTTGACCTTGCGCGAGTTCTCGGCGTGCACGTAGGCGCTGGTGGCGTCGAAGACGATCTGCACGCCGTCGGCCTGCATGTGGGGAATCAGACCGTCAACACCGTCAGCGGTGGTCTTGATGCCCATCTCGCGGGCGCGCTTCAAGCCGTCGGATTCCGGGTCGATGCCGACCATCCAGACCGGCTCCAATACCGCGCTGCGCTGCAGCTTGGCCAGCAGATCGGTGCCGATGTTGCCGGGGCCGATCAGGGCGCATTTGATTTTTTTTGTCATGTGCTGAATGTCCGGAAAAGTCAGTGAAAACGCACCGAGCAGTCGCCGATGCCGCCGATGCTGATGCGGAAGTGGTCGCCGGCCTGGGCCGGGAACATGGCGGCCAGCGCGCCGGAGAGAATCACCTCGCCGGCCTTCAGACCGATGCCCAGGCGGCCCAGGGTGTTGGCCAGCCAGGCCACGGCATTGACCGGCGAACCCAGCGCGGCGGCGCCGGCGCCGGTGGCAATGATCTCGCCGTTTTTCTCCAGCACCATGCCGCAGGTCTTCAGATCGATCTTGCGCGGGTCGACGGCGGTGCTGCCGAGCACGAACATGCCGCAGGAGGCGTTGTCGGCCACGGTGTCCTGGATCTTGATTTTCCAGTCGCGGATGCGCGAGTCAACGATCTCGAAGCAGGGCATGACAAAGTCGGTGGCAGCCAGCACGTCGGCGTTGGTGACGCCGGGGCCCATGAGGTCCTTTTTCAGGACAAAGGCGATTTCCCCTTCGGCCTTGGGTTGGATCAGGGAGGACATGGCGATGCTGCCGCCGTCGCTGACGATCATGCCGTCCAGCATGTAGCCGAAGTCGGGCTGGTAGACGCCCAGCATGTTCATCACGGCCGCGCTAGTGACGCCGATTTTCTTTCCGACAACGCGCTCGCCGGCCTGCAGGCGGCGCGAGATCATGCGCTGCTGGATGTGGTAGGCGTGCTCGATGGTGATGTCGGGATGGCGGCTGGTCAGCGGCTCGACCACGGTGCGCGCGCACAGGGCGCTGTAGAGCTCGTCGCCCAGGGTTTCGATCAGTTCAGGGGTCATGTCGGTTCGGATTTTCCAGAAATAGTTGGCGCATGTTTTGGGCGGCAGTGCGCCGAGCGGGCCGCTTCAGCGGCCTTGGGAGCCTGTTCAGCCCTTGATCAAGCCTTCGGCTCGCAGTGCTGCCTGCACCGCTTCGCGGCCTCCGACTCGGCCCATGAAGGCCTGCAGCGCGGGCCAGGGCGAAAGATCAAGGTTGACATAGGCGCCCCAACCGAGCACGACCAACAGATAGATGTCAGCCACGCTCAATTGATCGCCCAGCAGATAAGGCGCACGCTCGAGTTGCCGCGCCACTTGCCCCAGCCGGGCGTTCAGGGTCTGCCGCACCGCGTTTTTCCAGTCCTCGCTGGCGGCAGGGTTGAACAGCGGGCTGAAGCTCTTGTGCAGTTCGGTCGAGATGAAGTTCAACCATTGCTGCAAGTGGTAGCGCTCAAAGCTGCCGTTGGCCGGCGCCAGTAGCTTGCCGGGCACCTGATCGGCCACGTATTGCAGGATGGCGGGGCCTTCGGCCAGCATGCGGCCGTCGTCAAGCTGCAGACAAGGCACGTAGCCGAACGGGTTGATTTCAAGGTAGTCCTGCCCGGAGGCAGTCTTCTTGCTCGCCAGATCGACCTGTACCAACTCGAAGTTCAGGCCCGCCTCGCGCAACGCAATGTGCGGTGACAGGGAGCAGGCGCCAGGACTGTAGTAAAGCTTCATGCAGGGACTCCCATGATGTTCAGGTTGCTGTTCATGGTTTGTTGCGCACCGACTTGTGGCCCCACATGCTCGGACTGTCGTGCCGTGCCACCACCCAGGAGCGGTCCACGGTGCGGGCGCCCCAGCCGTACTCGACCTCGACTCCGGACGGGGTCGCTGCATAGAACGACACCATATGGTCGTTGGTGTGGCACCCCAGCGTGGAGGTGATCAAGCCGTCAGCGTCAACCCGGTCAAACGCAAAACCGACGTCATTGAGCGACGAGACTTCGAGCATGAAGTGGTGAATGCGCTTGGGCAGCGGAAAAGCTGCGATCGCGAGAGTGTGGTGGCGTTCGTTACAGTGCAAAAAATACGCCGGAACCGTCACGTCCGGTCCCATTTTCATGTCGATGACGTCCGACAACTGGAAGCCGAGCACCTGCGTATAAAACGCCAGCGCCTTGTCCGAATCCGGAACGCAGCGCACGAAATGACCCAGCCCTTGCTCCCCGGTCAAGAAACCCGACACCGCTGCAGCGGGCATGAACGGCTTTTCGAACACCTCGCTGGCGCCGTAATAAATCTCCAAGGGCAGGCCAAAAGGATCGGCAAACGAGATCAATCCCATGACACCGCGGCGCCTGGCCATCGAGGCATCTCCCGAGGTGACTGCGATACCGGCCTGTTTGAGTTTTTCGGTCATCTGGGCCAGCCCAGCCGCATCGGCCACCTCGTAGCCCGCGTAGGCCAAATCATCAACTTCGCCCGGCTGAACGGCAATCCGCCAGGCTCTCGAATCGATGCGGAACAGGCTGCCGTCATCGGTGGCACCCGCTTCCATCAGGCCCAGTTTTTGCGTCAGAAACGAACGCCAAGCGGACACATCCTTGACAGCAAATCCCATGTACCCCAAGCTTTTGATACTCATCTCTGTCTCCTTCGTCGAAGTTCAATGACTGATATTCAGTTTTTCGAGCAAGTCCGCGCCCCCGGCTGCCGAGAAGAATCCACGGACGCCCATGCCGCCGTCGTAGTTCAGCAAGGCACCGGTCGCGGGTGCCACATCGCCTCGTGTGGCAAAAAACACATAAGCACCGGTGTACTCCTCGGTCTCAGGCATGCGACCAATCGGCAGCACGGACTTCAGCATGTCGGCCAGCGGCACGGTCGAAATCGATTGCCCGCTCATTCCCAGCGAGGAAGGGCCTCTGAGATCCGTATTCATGCCGCCTGGAGCCACACCGTTGACGCGCACGTATGGCGCCAGTTCGAACGCCAGCTCGCGCACCAGGCCCACGACTGCGTGCTTGGCTGCGGTGTAAAGGGGGCCTCCGCCATTGGGATAGAAACCCGCATTCGAGATCGTGAAGATCACGCTGCCACGGCTAGCGACCAAGGCTGGCAGGCAAGCCTTGACAGCGTGGATATAGCCTTTGACATTAATGTGAAAGACCTCGTCGAACGCGGCATCGATGCTGTCTTCGGGAAGATCGATCAGTGCCGTCGAGTAGTCCCAAATGCCTGCGTTGGGGATCAGGGTGTCGATTTTTCCGAACTTGGCCACGCAGCGCTCGGCGGCCTGTTTCTGGTCTCGCAGTGAGCGCACGTCGCCGACGATGCCCACCACGTTGTCGCCATGATCGGATTCCAGCTGTTTGATACGATCCGCCGACTTGTCGAGCACTGCCACGTTGGCGCCTTCGGCCACGAACCGGTCCACCAAGGCGCGCCCCAGCCCGGCAGCGCCCCCTGTAATCAACACCACTTCACCTGTCAGTTTCATTTTCAATCTCCTTGTCGTTAAGTTAAGGCAAATCGCCGGTCGAGATCATCACTGCGGTTTGGCTTTCAGCAAATCCCGCAGGTTCAAGCCGGCGTCCTGCAACTGCCCGGCGGAAACTGGAACCCGTGCGCCGACCAGACGGGTCGCCACGGAAAATTCTTTCGCAGCGTTGATCGCCGTCGCGGCCTCAACGCAGCCATCAAACAACCTGAACAACACCAGCGGCTGTCCGGTCTGCGCCTCGCCGCGCAAGACGATTTCTCCTGGTCCTTCGGCATTGCCAATCATCTGGATGCGGTGGCCCGCAATCTCCGTCCACGAGGTCGGCACCTGTAGCGCCGGCACGGGCTTGCCCAACATGGCGCTGGCGGCGGCTTCGGCTTGCGCCTGGCTGTTCAGATAGGTTTCCAGCGAGCGCTGGCCGCCGCCCCGCAGCGGCCAAGCGGCCACGTCACCGGCGGCGAACACCCTCGGACACGAGCTTGCGCCCGTGGCGTCAACCAGAACGCCGCGCGCGCAGGCGATGCCAGCCGCCCGGGCCAGCTCGTCTGCCGGATCGGCGCCAATGCTGACCAGCACCAGGTCGGCCGCCACCTTGCGGCCATCGGCGCAGACGACGGCACGCACACGCTCTTCGCCTTCGAAACACGAGGCCTGCGCGTTGCGCTCAACCTGGACGCCCAGGCGTTCCAGTTCAGCCCGGCACCACGCCCCTGTTTGGTGGCCCAGCACGCGCAGCAGCAACTCGTCGCCGGCTTCCAGAATCGTGACATTGACGCTAGCCTTGCGGGCGGTGGTCGCCACCTCGCAACCGATCAGGCCGCCGCCGACGATGACAAGCGACTGGCCCGGTTGCAGCGCCTGCCGCAGTGCCAAGCTGTCGGCGCGGTCGCGCAAGGTATGGATACCTTCCAATTCGCAACCCGAAATCGCCACGCGCCGGGCGCGCGCGCCGGTGGCCAGCAGCAGCCGGTCGTAAGCCAGCGGGGCGCCCGATTCGAACTGAATCTGGCGACTGGCCACATCCAGGCAACTCACCCGCCGTCCGAGCTGGACATCCACATGGGCCGATGCGTACCAGGATGTGTCCATGATCGCGGGCGGCTCGGGCGGTTCGCCCATCAGCACCGCCTTGGACAGGGTGGTCCGGTCATAGGCCTGCCGCGACTCGTCCCCGATCAGGTGGAGGCGCCCGGCATACCCCTGGGCGCGCAGTGCGTGCGCAGCCATCGCCCCGGTCAAGCCGGCGCCGATGATGGCGATGGTTTCTATTGTTTCGATCATGGCGCCAGATACCCAGCATCGAAGTCGACAAACACTTCATTGCCTTCGACGCGGATCGGGAATACTTTCAATGCCTGACAGGGCGGCGGGGATTTGATCTTGCCCGTGCGCACACAGAACTTTCCCATATGCAACGAGCATTCCACGACGTCGCCATCCAGATAACCGCCCTCAGACAGGGACCAGTCGCCGTGGGTGCAGCGGTCTTGTGTGGCGAACAGCTCGCCATCCACATTGAAAATCGCAACGGAGGTGTCTCCACTTTCGACCTTCAGGGCTTCGCCTTCAGGTACATCGCTTCGCTCACAAACTCGGGTAAATTTCATATCGCTTCTTGTCACTGGTTCGAAAGATTCAAATCGCCTTGGGCGAACAGTCACTGGCCAGCAGGCGCTTCGTCGGCTGTTGGTGGGGAGCTGGTGAGTGATTCAATGTCCTCAGCGATTCGACGCCACGGCACGCCAGGCAAGCAGGCCCCAGCCAATCCACATCACATGGATCGCCAACGTGACAAGCCCGAACCACAAGGCCTCGTGACTCCACACGATGCTGTAAAAATCCCACAGGCCATCGACAACTTCCGTTGCAATGACCACGGGAATGACGGCCTCATAGCGACCCGGGTCGCGTGCGCCCCACAAGGCGACGGCCCCGATGGCACCCAACTGAAGACCGACAACCGCCCAGGCATCTTGCAGCAAGGTGAAGATAGGCTCACCGACGTGCAGTTCGACGCCTGGGTACATCGTGCCGAACAAACCCAAGGTGCTAAAAGGAAGCGTGCCAATGAGGTTGATGATGTAAAAAAGGCCGATGGCGATTAAAAACAGACGCACTTTCGTCATGGCAGCTTCCTCGGTTCAGGCGGGTGCAGGTTGCTTGCTTAGAAGAAGATGCTCAGGTTGTTCGACAACAACGTGCTCTGGTCTAGCAGGATGGTACGCTTGGCGATCTTGAAGCCAAGGCCGTTGTCGGCGCGGCGCAGCACATCCCGCCGCTCGCCCGCGAAGATGTCGACCTGGCGCTCCAAGCGATTGCGGTAGAGGATGAAGGCGGAACTCACTTCGAAGCTGTTGGGCTCAGCCGCCTCATTGATGAGGACATTGGAGACCAAGTGGCGCGTGCGGGACGGTGGGTTTTCCGCCCAGCCCAGTTCCGAGGTCACCTTGCGGATGCGACCGTACATGGTTTCATAGGTTTCGTCGAAATGAGCGAAATCTTGGTCGCCGGAATACTCGAGTTTGCTCTCCCGGAGCGTGCGGTTGGTGCGCAGCGGCATGAAGTAGCGGATGTCTTTTTCAAGCAGGGCAAACCAAGCCTCGTAAGCCCGGTGGTCGAGCAACTGCGCTTCGCGGTAGTAAAACTGCTCAATCTCGTTCTGCAACTCGAGACCAACGGCCTTGCTTTGCCATTCAAATGTTTTGAAAAAATGGGGGGATGGGTTTGTCATGACTGCTTATCTCCTAGTGAATATCAGGGAGCGAAACCTCGGCGCGCTGTCGACACACGCACGTCCGCCCCATGATGAACTTTTCATCCGATTGAAAGACTTAACGATTGCGCCCTGATCAGGGTTTGAGCGTGGCCCAGCTTGGCTCCGACATCACGCGAGCCCAGTGGTGGTACATGCCCCGCGCCGCTTCTTCGGCGTAGACGTAGCCGACCTTGCCGGGAAAATCAGGATGACCGGTCTTTGACCGACCCAGGCCCATCTGGGCATTGAGCGGCTGGCTCTTGGCTTTGTGACCGCGCAGCACTTTCTGAATCTCGACCCAGTTCTCGCCATCGTCCTGCTCAAAAACGCCCCCTGCAGAGAAGGTGCGAATGTTGTTCCGGCGATACTCTTCCTTGATCTCTTCGGGTGCGTCGGCATCGACCAGAGTGAAAGCCCACACCTCGATTTCGTTGGGGCCACGCGGGTGCCAGCTACGGATGGTGTTGATGGCGGGCAGGAATGAACAGGTTGGGAAGATATTCATGTGCTGG
Source organism: Hydrogenophaga aromaticivorans (assembly GCF_013387465.1). Classification (GTDB taxonomy): domain Bacteria; phylum Pseudomonadota; class Gammaproteobacteria; order Burkholderiales; family Burkholderiaceae_C; genus Hydrogenophaga; species Hydrogenophaga aromaticivorans. Next base: position 525,082 of record NZ_VYGV01000006.1, read on the forward strand.
CCAAACATGCGTCGAACCGGCATGGTTTGACCCAGACGCTTTTCTGCAAGGTCTGCGGCCGGACCCTCAGTCCAGTACTGGGTGACCTTGGGGCCCATCACGGCCATGAGCATGCCCGGCTCGTCAACAAACCATCCCGTGCCGTGCCCGCCCCAATTGGCCCGGAACTGATTCCCTTTCGTTGGCACTTGAGCATTCGACAAGTCCATTTCTGGCGGCATGCCCGCCAGAATGCCGGACAGGTGCGACATCGTGCCGGCGTGGTACATGTCACTGCAGAACTGCTCGGCGGCAAACTTCCAGTTGCACGGGATGACCCACTTTTGTATGCCGCCAATGGCCTCGGTTCCCGCCGGCGTACGGTCCAGCATGACGTCCATGTAGGGACGCGCGTCACCAAGGTAGGTCTCCAGATCAGGCGCTTCGGCGTCCCAGTTGGCGAATACCAGGCCCTTGTAGGTGGCCACGCGCGCTTGCAGCGGACCCCAGTCGGCCTTGTCAAAGCCGCAATCGCCCTCCTTCTTGTCGCAAAACGCCTCTTTCTCGAACGGCACGTTCACCAGATTGCCCGCGATGTCGTAGGCCCAGCCGTGGTAGCTGCAGGTGAACGCCTTGGCGTTACCAGCGTCCGTGCGGCAGATGCGCATGCCGCGATGCCGACACTGATTCAGGAAAACCTTGATGCTTTTGTCTTGCTGCCGCACCATGACGACCGGGTCCTCGCCCATGTAGGTGGTCAGGAAGTCCCCGGTTTTAGGAATGTGACTCTCATGCCCGAGCAACAGCCAGGAGCGGCCAAAAACCCGCTCAAGCTCCAACTCGTAAAGACCCTGATCGGCATAGATGCGTGGGTCAAGCAGCCCCTTTTCCTGATCGACCAGCGCCCGGATCGCGTCGGGCGTCCAATTGCGCGTCCACTTCATTGGGGACTCCTGCACTTCTTTGATTGCTGAACTCATGACTTAATATCTCCGTTGAAATACCCTTGGCAGGGCTGAAAAAATACCTAGCTTTTCCATCACACCAAAAAAATACCTGTGATGTTGGCGTCACCGCAACAAACCGAATTGCCGAACCACCAAAATCGATGACTCAATATGGGCCCGCAACAACTGAGTACAGCGCTCGACATCACGCGCGAGTACGCTGTCACGAAGTGCCAAGTGCTCCTCATGCACGTTTCTGGCAGGCTGGTTGTGCATTGCCGTCAATCGGCGGTAGCGCTCCATTTGCAAATACAGGATGGACAGGAACCGCTGGGTCCAGGCGGATGAACACGCTGAGATCAGGGCTTCGTGAAAGTCGCGGTTAGCTTGCTCCCACTGATTGAACAAGTGAACTGGATCGCGCATGGTGCGCTCGTCGAGGAGCGAGAGCCGGTGATACGAACTGACGACCCGCGCCTCCCATTCGGCGTCGCCATTCAGCACACTTTGGCGCAGCGCTTCGCACTCAAGCGCGATCCGCGTGGTTGCCAGATCACGCATGTCATCCAGAGACATGGGGGTCACATGAAATCCACGCTGGGCCTGCGTCTGCACCAGGTTATTGGCCACCAGCAGGGAAAGCGCCTCCCGCACGGTCCCGCCGCTCACCTCATAGCGCGACTTGAGATCTTCAATGGCGAGTCTGGAGCCAGCAGCGAGTCGCCCCTCCACGATGTCCGCCCGCAACCGCTGAAACGTCGCCTCAATCAGGCTTCGCACGCTCGCGCCAGGCGCTGGCGACGCATCCCCAAATGACTTGTCGCCCCCCATGGTCTGGCTGTTTGGAGTTCTCGCATTCATTGCATTTCTCACATGGTCATTACAGAAACTTCCCAACATTCCTGAACCGACTGACTCAGGATTCGGTAGCACGCGGCTCGTCATAATGTCGATATTATTATCGACATTCGACATATATGCCCAGTGAAAACCCTAGGTGTCTGCTCGGTCGCAGCGTTTTTTTGACAGCTACGCGGGAAGGCGGTTGGTAGGTGCGGTTAGCGATCTGGCTGTGTCCGGCGCCAGCGCAGCGTGTGAGGCAGCCGTTGCAGGCGGCCCAGTTGGCCGCGCGCGGCTTCACCAGCAGTGCCGATGCGATTGAATGTCCGCAAGGCCTCATCGCCACGCACGGTGGCACCGCATCGCTGGGAGCTGCGGTGGCCACGCCGAACGGCGGCTGGCATCTGCGCCACAACCTGTTCAAGTTCCACGCCGCCTGTTATGGCACACATGCCGCCATTGAGGCCGCGAGCCACTTGCGCCTGCAACACGCACTGCGGGTTGATGACGTGTGCCGCGTGACGGTGCGTGCCAGTTCCGCCTGCGAGGGTGTATGCAACATCGCGGAGCCGCGCACCGGGCTGGAGGCCAAGTTCAGTCTCCGTCACACGGTAGCGATGGCGCTGGCCGGGGTCGACACCGCCGGATTGGACGCGTTCAGTGACGAAGCCGTATACGCGCCCGAGGTGGTGGCGCTGCGTGATCGGGTGCAGGTTTTGCTCGCACCTCAATGCCCGGACCTCACCCTCAGCGAGGTGGTGATCGAGACTCAGAGCGGCACAGTGCTGCGCCAACGCTACGACAGTGGGCGCCCAGCCAGCGACCTGCTGGAGCAGCAGCAGCGCCTGGAGGAAAAGTTTCGCCTGCTGGTCAAGTCTGTGCTCATACCTGACGAGTGCGACGAGCTGATAGACCTGGTGGCACGGCTCGACGAACTGACCGACCTCTCGCCGCTGGCAGGCATGCTGGCTCGCCAAGCGTGCGCTGATCGACACTAACAGCGTTTATTGGTGCGGGCAGGCTGGCGTGCGGAAAAAAAAGAGACGTGCAATACCCCTCATTGGTCGGCGTTTTTGCTCTCCGCGGAAGGGCTGCGCCCAATGCGGCAAAACAAGCGCTGCAACATGCTCCTGGTCTCCCCACGGGCCCGCTGCTGCGGATGGTGACCAACTCCAGGCAGCGCCGTCACTTCAAGCGGCATCAGACCGTGGCGAAACAAGGCAATCGCGCTGGGCCGCCAGCCATATTCATCGTCATTGCCGAACAACACGGAGACCGGACAACGCACTGCGGCAAGCTCGACGCTCATGTCCCATTGAAGTGCCTGCGGGCTGGCCCAGGGCTCGTACCAGCCCCAGAACATGGTGTCGGTGTTGTCGCCATGGTGGCGACGAAGTTTTTCGCGCAAGCCGTCTTGCTCAAACGCGCGCCGCGCGACGGCCATGGCATCCACCATGAACTGATCCACAGCCATGGTTGGCGAGCAGGCAAAAACGCCGCATACCAGCTCAGGATGCGCCGCCGCAGCCAGCACCGACATGGCTCCTCCATCACTGTGGCCGAACATCAACGCCTTGTGGATTCCAAAGTGGCGCAACACCTCGCCAAGCACCGGCCCAGCCTCTTCACGCCGGTAGCTGGGCTCGCGCCCACCCACCAGACTCTCGGATCGCCCATAACCATACCGGTCATAGGCCAGCACCGGCCAGCCGCTGGCTTCGGCCAACACCTGAGGCAGGTCTTTCCAGGTGGTGATGCAGTCCAGACCGCCATGCATCATCACGATGGTCGGCTGCCCGTTGCCCACATCACCCCAGGTGGTGGCGGCCAGCCGATGGCCTCCCGCAAACAGTTCGTGTTCCTTCATTTCGTTCTTTTTCATCATGTCAATCTGCCTCCGGGTTGGGCATTGCAGAGGATCCACACAGCCTACAGGTCGGCCTGTCCAGTCAGCAGTTGGCGCGCGACGGTGCGGCGCTGGATTTCGCCCGTACCGTCGGGTATGCGCATCACGCGGGCGAAGCGGTAGCCCTCTTCCAGGCGCAGTTCGTTGGTCAGGCCCATGCCGCCGTGGATCTGGATGCTGCGGTCCATCACGCGCCCCAGCATCTCGGTCGAAAATGCCTTGACCATACTGACCTGTGCGTTGGCTGAGCGGCCGCTGTCCAGGCGCCAGGCACAGTTCTGAATCATGGTCTTGGCAGCGTAGATGTCCATCGCGCTGTCGGCCAGCATGAGCTGGATGGCCTGGTGCTCGGCAATGGGCACGCCAAAGGTTTTTCGCACCTTGGCGTAGTCCACCGCCTGGTCCAGCGCCCAGCGGGCCAAGCCCAGGCAGGATGCAGCCATGCCCATGCGCCCGGCGTTGACGCCGTCCATGGCCACCGCCAAGCCGTGCCCGACGTCGCCGAGCCGGTGGTCGTCGCGCACACGCACGCCGTCGAGCACGATGACGCCGGTGTCGCCGCCTAGGTGACCCATGGTGTTGATGATGCGCGGCACTGAAAAACCTGACGCGCGCGTGTCGACGAAGAAACCGGTGACACCACCCTTGTGGCGCGCTGCGGCTTCGGGGTCGGTCAGCGCGAACACCATGGCGTAATCGGCGTAGGGCGAGTTGGTGATCCACTGCTTGGTGCCGGTGAGCACCCATTCGTCACCGTCGCGCACGGCGCGGGTTTGCATGCCGAATACATCGGAGCCCGCATCGGGCTCGCTCAGACCAAAACACAGGGTCTTGTCGCCGCTGGCGATGTCGTCGCGGTACTGCGCGAAGATGTCCGGCTTCAGATGCCGCAGCACAGGCGACAGACCGTTGGTGAAGGGCGAGGGCAGCACCACCGTCTGCACCAGCGGCTGGGCCGGACCCACGCGGTGGTTGAGCACCTCCTGCACATGGGCCATGACCTGCGCGCCCTGCCCGCCGCCGCCCAGTGTTTCGTCGCCAAACAGAGTGTAAAAACCCAACTCGGCCGAGCGCTTGCGCACCTGCTGGCGCAGCGCCAGCGCCTCGGGCACATAACGACCGCTGGCATCGAACAAGCTGCGTTCGCTGCCCAGCAGGTCGTGGTGGCGCTGCTGCAGCGGCAGCACTTCGCGCTCCACGAAGCGCAGCACTGCCTCGGCAATCGCCACGGTATCGGGATCGATGGTGAAGTCCATATGGGAAACCTCGGCGCTACAACAGCCGGAACTTCGGCAGCGTGACCTCGTCGGTCACATCGTCGTACTGCACCGTCACACGCTGGCCGATGCGCACCGCCTCCACATCGTCGGTGACGATGTTGGTCATCATGCGCGCGCCCTCGTCGAGGTCGATCACCGCCACCACGTAGGGGGTGTCGGCCTTGAAGGCCGGACCGGCCGGCCGACGCGCGATGGTGTAGCTGTAAATGGTGCCGGTGCCGCGCGCATCGACCCATTCGACGGCGTCGGAATGGCAGTGCGGGCACAGGACGCGCGGATAGAAATGGTGCTTGCCACAGTCATGGCAGCGCTTGAGTGTCAGGCGATGTTGTTTCAGGGCGTCCCAATAGGAGCGGCTCTCGCCATCGATGACGGGCAGGGGTTTGTCGTACATGGTGTTCACCGGGTGGAGAGAATGCAAGTGGCACCGCTGGAGAGCGTGCCGCCGGTGCCGTGGACCAGCGCGGTCACGGCGTCCTGGATCTGGCGCGGGCCGCATTCACCGCGCAGCTGGCGCACCGCCTCGATCAGCAGGAAGATGCCGTACATGCCGGGGTGTGCGTAAGACAGACCGCCGCCGTTGGTGTTAAGCGGGAATACACCGCCCGGCGCGGTGCGCTGGTTGGCGACAAAGGCTCCACCCTCGCCACGCTTGCAAAAGCCCAGCGCTTCGAGCGTCAGCAGCACGGTGATGGTGAACGAGTCATAGACCTCAACCACGTCAATGGCGTCATGCCGGATGCCCGCCATGGCAAAGGCGTCCCGACCGGCCACTTCGGCGGCCGTCAGGCGCGCTAGGTCGGGCATGGCGGCGATGGTCCAGTGGGTGTGTGATTCGCCGTAACCGCGCACGAACACCGGCTTGCGACCGAGCGCCTTGGCGTGCTCGGCGGTGGTCATGACCACCGCGCCACCGCCGTCGGTGACCAGACAGATATCGAGCAGGTGCAGCGGGTCGGAGATCATCGTGCTCTGGAGCACATCCTCGATCGACAGCGGCTCGCGCATGGTGGCCGCCGGATTGAGCGCCGCCCACTTGCGCGTGGCCACCGCGATCTCGGCCAGCTGCTCGGAGGTGGTGCCATATTCGTGCATGTGGCGCTTGGCCGCCATCGCATAGCCGCCCACCGGCGTGGGCATGCCCCAGGGGGTTTCGTACTGCATGGTCAGCACCGCCGGGCGCCCGGCGAGGTTTCGGCTCATCTCGCTCTTCTGCAGGCTACCGTAAGTGATCAGCGCCACCTCGCAGCGGCCAGCCTCGATGGCGGTGGCGGCATGCGCCACATGCGCCTCGAAGGCCGAGCCGCCGATGTTGGTGCCGTCGACGAAGCGCGGCGTAATCCCCAGGTACTCCGACAGCGTCACGGTCGGCAACTGGCCCGGGCCGGGCAGCCCCCACATACCGGCGGTCAGCAACCCATCGACTTCGTGCATGGCGATGCCGGCGTCCTTCAAGGCGTCGCGGGCGACCAGCGCCTGGGCCTGCAGGACCGACATGGGCGCAAGGACCTTGCCGTCCTTCAGTGGCAGGTCGGCAACGCCGACGATCACAGCTTCTCGTTTTGTCATATGTAGAAATCTCCTGGTGTTGGATATCCCGGTCTGTGCGGTCTGTACTATTGATCCGGCCATTTGACGTCGCGAGTCGTGGACGGGCTGCCACAGGCAAACGACTCACGAAAGTTCAAAATTCATGGAGCCGGAGCAGCAGGCAAAAAAGTAATGGTTTCAGTGAAGTCGGCAATGGTTTCGCCACGCTGATTGATCACCAAATGTTGCAACTCCATCAGGGTATAGCCGCGCGAGGTCGTGGGGAGCAGTCGGGCCTCCCCTTCGACATGAATGGTGTCGCCCGGAAACAGCGCACCGCGCAGGCGTGCCTGTACGCCGGTCATACCGCCGAACGGGCCAACCTCGCGCCCTTCCAGCACCTGCTTGATGATGTCGGACACATAGGTTGCCAGCAGCCCCATGCCGAGCGAAATGACCATCGGGCCGGGCGCAAAGCGGCTGCGATGCGATCCGGTCATGTTCTCCCGGATGTACTCCATGTCGATAAAAAATGGTTCATGCAAGCCGACCACATTGACGAAGGTGACGATGTCGGTTTCGGTGATGGTGCGTCGGTGCGTCTTGAAATGATGCGACTTGGCGCTGTCGGTCAGGTTGGCCATTTTGAAGTCCGGTGATTGATGGGTGGTGATGGATGAAAATGGTTCTCTGCGGGCAATCCTTCTATCGGCCTGGCCCGCTGTTTTGACATAATTGGGTTTTTATGTCGTCTAGCGCAGGAGAACAGCGGATGAACCCAGCACCCTTGCCTGGCGGTCAACTTCAGGGCCAGATCGCCCTCGTCACCGGTGCCACGGCCTTCATCGGTCGTGCCATTGCGCTGGAGTTGGCGCGGCGCGGCGCGCACGTGATCGTCAACGGCCGCAATCCCGAAGCCGGACAGGCAGTGATCAACGAGATCGCTGCGAACGGCTACTGCGCCGCGTTTGAACAAGCCGACCTGACCCATAGCGACGCGGTTCGTGCCATGGTGGATCGAGTTGCCGAGCGCCACGGTCGCCTTGACATCCTGGTGGCCAGCGGCGCAGGCGCCAGTGCCGACTCGCCGTCCTTTCGCCTTTTCAAGGAAATGAGCAACGGCGACTTCGACAACTACATCCGCGCCCACTGGCTCACCCGCGCATTTGCGATCCAGGCTGCCGCCCGCGTCATGGCACTGCACGGCCGCGGCAAGATCGTCGCGGTGGGCACCGACGCGGGCCGCGTGGCCACGGTCGGCGAATCCTTCATTGGCGGCGCCACCGCCGGCATGATGCAGATGTGCCGCGTGCTGGCGCGTGAACTGGGGCGCGACGGCATTCGGGTCAACGCGGTGGCGATGAGCTACATCTGGGATGCCGAGCCGCGCTGGGGCCCGGGCTCGCCAGCGCTCGAAGGCGGTCACGGCAAGGGCATGATCGAGAACCTGCGCAAGCGCATGCTGTTCCCCGTGCTCTGCCAGGACATCGCCAACGCGGCGGCGTTCTTGGCCGGACCGGAGTCCGATGCCATCACCGGCCAGACCCTGAGCGTCAACGGCGGTTTGAGCACACCGGGCTGACATGGCCATCAGGCGCCACCGTGCGCGGCCTTGACGGCCGCGCGGTCAATGCTATCGGCACCGCCCAAGGGGAGTGCCGGTACAAACACCACGTGCTTGGGTTTTTTGTAGCGTGCGATGCGACCGCCCACAAACTCGATCAACTCCTCGGCACTCAGCGTGCACCCTGCCTTCAGCACGCAGACCGCCTTGACCGCCTCGCCCCACTGAACGTCCGGCACACCGAGGACCACCACCTGCGCCAGCGCCGGGTGCTCCAGAATGGCCCGCTCGACTTCAGCCGGATAGACGTTCTCGCCCCCCGGCTTGATCAACTCCTTGGCCGGTGAACGCCCGCTGTACCAAAGGTAGCCCTCGGCATCGATGCGCCCCATGTCGCCCGTGTGGTGCCAGCCGTTGCGCAGCGTGAAAGCGTTGTCTGCTTCGCAGCGCCAGTAGCCCTGGAACACCATCGGACCCCGCACCACGATCTCGCCGGTGGCGCCGGTGGGCAACGGGCGGTCCAGTTCGTCCACCACTGCGACCGTGTTCAGCGCGGTGGGCCGCCCGGCGCTGCCGGGGCGCTCGTCAAATGGCGCCAGACTGACCGAGCCCGAGGTCTCGGTCTGGCCGTAGGCACTCCAGAAAGTCGCCTGGGGGCAGGTGGTGCGCAAGCGCGCGATGGTCTCGGGCACGTCGATTCCCGACACCACGCGCAGGCTGTCCAGTGCCGAGCCCTGGGCCGCTGCGGCGTCCAGCAGGGCGCCCAGCATCGGCGGGAAGGTGCCGATCAGGCTGCCGCCGTCCTCGTCGATATGCTTGACCAGGCTGGGCGGATCGAAACGTGTCAGCAGCAGCGTCGCCCCGCCCGCCTGATGCGTGGCCAGCATGAAGCCGATGGCGGCCACGTGAAACAGCGGCAAGACGCCCAGATTGACATCTGACGTGGTCAACCGCCAGGCCAGTTGCGTCTGCAGGCTGGCGGCGATCAGGCCGCGGTGCGAGAGCAGCGCGCCGCGCGGCCGCCCGCCCACGGCGGCGGTGTGGATGATGACGAGCCCCTCATCGTCATTCAGATCGGCGGGCGGCACGGTGCGATCGAGATACAGCGCACTGACGGGTTGCCAGGGCGCTGGCGCGGCGCCCAGCGTGTAGCGCAGCGTGTCGTCCAGGCCGCTCTGCGGCAGCAGGGCCTGGAATTCATCGGCGACGATCAGCACCCGCGGTGCCACGTCCTCGATGACGTAGGCCACCTCCTCGGCCGACAGCCGCCAGTTGATCGGCACCACGATCGCGCCCAACTGGGCGGCGGCGCCGAACAGGTCGACGTATTCCAGGCCGTTGGGGGCCAGTATCGCCAGCCGGTCACCCTGCCCTACGCCTGCGGCCGCCAGACCAGCCGCCAAGCGCGCCGTGCGCTCGGCATACTGGGCGTGCGTGACCCGCTGATCGCCGAACAGCAGGGCGGTGTTCGATCCGTACAATTTCGCGTTACGGTTGATGAGATCGTGCAGCGTAAAAGATCGCAAACTCATTCCATGCTCCTCGTTCAGATTCAGCTTCGACTCGCCGGAGGCGGCGCCGGCGGCATCACTTCGTGCAGAAACGCCGCCACGCTGGCGGCGAAGGCGTCGTTGGCATCACCGGCGATCATGTGGCCGGCGCCCTTGAGGTCGACAAAGCGCGCCCGCGGCAAGGTTTGCACCAGGGCGCGCGCATCTTCTTCGCTGATCACGTCGCTGCGTTGGCCGCGCAGCAGCAGGGTGGGCGCCTGCAGACCGCGCAAGGCGCGCTCGTAGCCATCCGCGTCGCGCCGGTGGTTGTGGTTGGCCTCGCTCATCAGTTGCGGGTCCCAATGCCAATTCCAGCGGCCTTGCACATTCATGCGCAGGTTTTTCTTCAGGCCCTCGATCGGTCCTTCCATTGGCCGCCCACGGTAGTCAGCGATGTGTTGCGCGGCTTCTTCCAGCGACGCAAAACCATCGGGCCGCGCCCGCATGAAACTGACGATGCGATCGACACCGGCTTCTTCCATGCGCGGCGCAATGTCCACCAGCACCAGCGCGTTGATCGACGGCGCATCGGCGCGGCCGACTGCGGCCATGCTAATGAGGCCGCCCAGCGAAGCGCCGACCACCGCCAGCGGCGTGCCCAGTTCGCGCCAGATGCAGCACATGGTGTCGGCCAGCGTCTCGATGCGGTAGTCGCCATCCTTGGACCAGGCACTGTCGCCGTGGCCCGGCAAGTCCAGCGCCACGGTGTACCAGCCGGCATCGCCCAGCACCTGCGCCGCCTTGCCCCAGGCATGGCGGGTTTGTCCGCCACCGTGCAGCAGCAACACCGCGGGCGCCCCGACCGGGCCATAGACATCGGCCACCAGGGAGCCGCCGGCGAAGCCGGGAAATTCCCGGCGCGTCGTCATGATGACGCGCCCACTTCCTGCGCGAAGTCGGCCCCGCTGTCCACTATCTGTCCCCAGTCGGCGAACGTTTTGTAATGTGCGCGCCACGAGGCCAGCAGCTCATCGCGCGGCAAGTCGGCGTAAGTGCCGTGGTCGTGCACATACTCCATGTGCCTGCGGCCGCTGACATCGAATTCATGAAAGACCGAATCGGCACGGCCATCGAATTCCAGTGGATGGATGCCGGCCTTCTCGCACAAGGAGCGGTTGAAGGCGGGCGTGGCTTTGAGCCACTGCCCGTCAACCCACAGCTCGGTGTAGCCGTGAAAGACGAACAGATCGGTGCCCATCATGTCTTGCAGGCGCTTGCTGCTCAAGTGGTTGCGAACGTCGGCATAGCCCAGCCGTGCCGGCACGCCCAGCACACGGGCAGCCGCTGCCAGCAGCGCCGCCTTGGGCACGCAAAAGCCACGCCCGGCCTCGATCACGCGGCTGCCCTTCAAGCCCTCGACCGTGATGTCAAAGTAGTAGGGGTCGTAGAGAAACTCGTCGCGCACGGCGTAATAGAGCTTGACAGCGATCTCGCGCGGCGTCATCGCGGGGTCGGCCACCCGGCGCGCGAACGCGATCACCGCCGGGTGATCGCTGTCCACGTAGCGGCCGGGCGCGAGATAAGCCGACGGATCGTTCGTGTTTGTGGTTTGCATCGTCGCGTCCATGTCATTCATCCTTGACGCTCAGGCACTTCGGCGGCTTGGCCAGGGCAAAGCCGTTGAAGGGTTTGGAGCGATCCGTCGGCTTCAGCTTCCAGGTCTGACGGGCATTGGGCACACCGCCATCGACGCGGATGAAGGAGCCGGTGATGTAGGCCGCCGCCTCGGACAGCAGGAACACGATGGCCGCCGATACTTCGGCCTCGGTGCCGTAGCGCTGCAGCGGCACACTCTTCATCAAAATGCTGAACTTGGCCTGCATCTCGGGCTCGTAGGTGTCAAAGCCGCTGCTGGCCACAAAGCCCGGCGCCACCGCGTTGACGCGCACGCCCGACTCGCCCCATTCGCAGGCAGCCGTTTCGGTGAACGACAGCATGCCGGCGCGCGCGGCGCCGCTGTGTCCCATGGTGGGCATGCCCATCCACATGTCGGCGATGATGTTGACGATGGAGCCGCCGTGCGCCTCCATCCACTGCGTGTAGACCTCACGCGAGACGAGAAAGCCTCCGGTCAGGTTGCTGCGCACCACCGCCTCCCAGCCCTTGAGGCTGATGTCCTTGACCGGCTGCGGGTACTGGCCGCCGGCGTTGTTGACCAGGCCATCGATCCGGCCGTGCTGCGCAATCACGTCGGCAACCAGGGCCTTGACGCCCGGCTCGTCGCGGATGTCGCAGACATGGATGCTGACTTTGCCGCCCGCCGCTTCGATCTCGGCCTGCACCGCCTGCAGCTTCTCGATCTTGCGGCCCACCAGCGCCACGCTGGCGCCCAGGTTGGACAGCTCGTGCGCGGTGCAGCGGCCGATGCCGCTGCCGCCGCCGGTGACGATCACCGTCTGACCGGCAAAGAGGCCGGGGCGAAACACGGATTTGTAAACAGATTGACTCATGGACTTGTCTCCTTCGTAATGAGCTCAGGCTCGCAGCATGAAATTGCCGTGACCAAGGGCAATGGGCTTATCGGGGCTGGATTGCCATGCCTGGATGCGCAGATTCGCCACCCGCTGGCCCAGCTTGACCATCACGACGTTGGCATAGGTGTCCTGCGGACGGCCCGAGCGCAGATAATCGATGTTGAAATCGATGGTCTTGGGCAAGTCCCGGCTGTCCATGTGCCACAGCAGGTAGAACAATCCGGCGCACTCCAGAAACCCCCCGGTGGCTCCGCCATGCAGAGCCGGCAGGATGGGGTTGCCTATCAGTTTTTCCTGGAATGGCAGGACGCAGGTGAACTCCTCGCCCTTGACATCGATGCGCAAGTCCAGAAAACGCGCAAAGGGCACCGCCCGGATCACTTCGCTCCAGTCACCCTGGGCGCGCGCATGGTCAATTTGTTCGGTCCATTTCATCGTGGCACATCCTCGTTGCGCAATACCGGTCGCCCGGAAGTAAACATGTAAATGCCGACGGCGGTGGCAATTGGGTCGTCCGGCGTGTCGTGGTAAGCAGCGCCTCGGACGAACGCCAGTTCTGCAGTCAGCTTGTAGCAAACGGCCCCTCCCAGAATCGCACGCCCGGGCGTGGCGGGCTTGAGGTAGTCGATGCGCAAGTCCAGCGTGGCCATCGGCCGTATCTCCGGCAGCTTGACGAAAATCGCGAATCCGAACGCTGCGTCGAGCAGCGCAGTGATCACGCCGCCATGCAAAACCCTGGTCTGCGGATCGCCCACCAGCGCTTCCTGATACTCGACCTTGAGCACGCACCAGTCGGTTCGCACCGCGTGCGGCAGGAGGCCCAGTTCGCGGTTATACGGAGACACATGGGCAAACTTCTGCCATCGCTTGGCGATTTCTTCTTCGTTGATGGTGTGTGTTTCTGTCATCTCGACATATCTCCAGACAAGGTGAGGGTGGGCTCTTCGCCGGCCGCCGTCACCGGATACCAGCGGGTCGCGGCTGGCGTTTCTTCATGGCGCACGTAGCCGGAGCGCTCCAGCCACAGCAGGTGCGCCAGGGTTTCGCCCATGGCCAGGTAAGCATGCAGCGGGTCGCTCTGCGCGCCATAAACGGCGTAGCCGAGTTCGGTGGCATTCATGCCCCCCGCGCCCAGGCGCGCCATGAACTTGCGCAACGCTTTTTGATGGTGCGCCACCAGTCCGTGCGCGCGCTTGACCCCGGCGTGGTAGACGTCGTGATGGGCCGGCAGCACGTGCTCGATATCCAGCGTGGCAATGGTGCGCAGGCTGTCCAGATAGCGCGGCAGCGGATCGGTTTCGCCATAGGGCCAGACGCCGATGTTGGGCGTGATGCGTTCGAGCAACTGGTCGCCCGTGAGCAGCAGCTTCAACTTGGGCGCATACAGGCAAATCTGTGCAATGCTGTGACCGCCCAGCACCAGCACCTCGAACACATGCTCGCCGATGCGCAGCGTCTGGCCGGCTTCGAGCGGCTCGACGCGCGCCGGCACGGCGCAGGCCATGTTGCTTTGCAAGACCCCGCCCACCACCTGTTGCGCATCCTCCGGCGCCACCCCATGGCGGCACATGAAGTCGATACAGTAGGCGCGGTCGTCGGCGCTGGGCACGTGCGTCTGCCCCGCCACCGTCCGTTCTTCCTCGCGCATCAGGATGGTAGCGCCGGTGCGCTCGTGCAGCCACACTGCCAGCCCGAGGTGGTCGGGGTGGTGGTGCGAGACGATGATGCGCGTCAGGCCGGCCGCTAGTGGTCCCTCCAGGGCGCGCAGCCACAGCGCACGGGCGGCTTCGCAGTCGGCACCCGTGTCGAATAGGCACCAACCCTCGCTTTCGCGAATTAGGTAGATGTTGACGTGGTCGATGCCATAGTCCACCGGCAGCGTGAACATCAGGATGCCGGGCAAGACCTCCTTCAGCGGCAGCTCGACCGGCTCTTCCATGACTGAAGTAGCTTGAGAGGTGCTCATGTTCACAACCGTTTCGCCACTTCTTCGAGCATGACCTCGGTGGCACCGCCACCGATGGCCTGGACACGGGCGTCGCGCACCATGCGCTCGATCGGCGTCTCGCGCATATAGCCAGCGCCACCGTGGAACTGCTGACAGTCATAGACCACGTCGTTGAGCAGCTCGCCGCACAGCGCCTTGACCATCGACACTTCCTTGACGCACTCGCGCCCCTTCGCATCGAGCCAGGCAGCGTGGTAAACCAACTGACGGGCCGCCTCGACCTGCGCTGCCCGCATGGCCAGGCGCTGGCGGATCGCCTGCTTGTCCCACAGCGTGGCGCCGAAGGCCTTGCGCTCGCGCACATAGGCCAGCGTCAGCTCGATCGCACGCGCGGCTTCGCCCATCATCTGCGCACCCAGCACCATGCGCTCGTTCTGGAAATTGCGCATGATCTGGTAGAAGCCCTTGTTCTCTTCGCCCAGCAGATTGGCGGCCGGGATGCGGCAGTCTTCGAACACCAGTTCGGCGGTGTCGCTGCACAGCCAGCCGCTTTTCTTTAACGCGCGCCCGACTCGAAGGCCCGGCGTACCCTTCTCGACGATGAAGATCGAGATACCGCGCGAGCCCTTGGCCGTCGGGTCGGTCTTGGCGGCGACGAAGTACACGTCACCATGCACGCCGTTGGTGATGAACATCTTGCTGCCATTGATAACCCAGTGGTCTCCGTCGCGCACCGCGCGGGTGCGGATGCCAGCCACGTCAGAGCCTGCATCGGGCTCAGTGACCGCCACGGCACAGATCTTCTCGCCGCGCATGATGGCGGGCAGGTAGCGCGCGAGCTGCTCTGGCGTGCCAAAGTTGGCCAGGTGCGGCGAGGCCATGTCGGTGTGCACCATCACCGTCACGGCAAAGCCGCCGTACGTGGAGCGACCGAGTTCTTCGGCCAGGATCGCGCTGTACACCGTGTCAAGATTCGAGCCGCCGTATTGCTCGGCGTAACGCACGCCGAGGTAGCCGAGCTCACCCATTTTTCTCAGCACCGCACGCGGCACCATGCCTTCCTCTTCCCAGGGCGCTGCCTGTGGCACCACCTCCTGCTCGACAAAGCGGCGCAGGTTGTCCCGGAACTGCCGGTGTTGCTCGTCAAAATAAATCGGCTCGTTCATTGCTTTTCCTCAGATTCCATTGCTTCCATGATCACCAACACATCGCCACCGCGCACCGCGTCACCGACGCGGCAGCGCAACTCGCTGACCCGGCCCGCCGCGGGCGCGCTGAGCGTGTGCACCATCTTCATCGCCTCCATCTGCACCAGCGTGTCGCCCGCGTTCACCGTCATGCCCACACTGATTTGCACCTGCGTCACCAGACCGGGCATGGGCGCGAGCAGGCGATTGCCGCCCCGCTCATCATCGGCGCCCGCCGCGCCCTTGAGTGCGCGCTGCCAGCGGTCGAGCCGGCGCCAGGCCCACGTGCTGCCCGGCCCGGCCAGCCACACGCGTTCGCCCTGCGTAGCGTGCTGTTCCAGTGCCACCGTGAAGCGCACCGTCAGGCCGTCGCGCTGCAGCGCCAGGGTGTCGCCAACCAGCGTCGCTGCCAGGTTCAGTTCCAGATCGCCGACGTGCACGCGCCAGCTGTCACCCTGCGGCGAGACGCTGACTTCATGCACGCAGCGCTGCTCGTCTTCCAGCAGCACCTGCGTGCTGCCAGTGCCACTCCCGGCGCCGGTCGCGCGCCAGGCCCCGAGCGACTGCCAGGCCGAGCGCCCGGCCGCCGCCTGCTGGGTCAGCACGCCGTGCACGGCGGCAGCGGCGATGGCCAGCCCATCGTCCGCGCGCGGCTGCCAGCCTGCGGGAAAGGCGCGTTCGATGTAGTGGGTGCTGAGTACTTGCGCGAAGTGGTCGTGGCGCAGCAGATCGGCCAGAAAACCGAGGTTGCTGTGCACGCCGAGCAGCACCGTGTCGTCCAATGCCGCGGCGAGCCGCCGTGCGGCGGTTGGTCGGTCGTCGGCATGGGCAATCACCTTGGCCAGCATGGAGTCGTAGTAGGGCGTCACCTGACTGCCGCTGCGCACGCCGCTGTCCACCCGGACACCCTCGCCGCGCGGCTCGTGGTAGCCGATCAGGGCGCCGATCTCGGGCGCAAAACCGGCCGCCGGATTCTCCGCACAAACACGCGCCTCGATCGCGCAGCCACGCTGCGACAGGTCCGGCTGGGCAAAGCCGAGCGGCTCACCTGCGGCCACCCGCAGTTGCCATTCGACCAGGTCGATGCCGACCGTCAACTCGGTCACCGGGTGCTCGACCTGCAGCCGGGTGTTCATTTCCAGGAAGAAGGAGTCTCCGCTGCGGCTGTCGTGGATGAACTCGATGGTGCCGGTGCTGTCGTAGCCGATGGCGCGCCCCATCGTCAGCGCGTGCGCGAACAGCGTCTCGCGCACGGCGGGCGGCAGGTGCGGCGCGGGTGCTTCCTCAATCACTTTCTGGTGGTTGCGCTGGATCGAACATTCGCGCTCGAACAGATGCACCAAGTGCCCGTGCTTGTCGCCCAGCAACTGCACTTCGAGGTGGCGCGGCTCGTCCAGGTAGCGTTCCAGCAGCACGCGGTCGTCGCCGAACGAAGCCTTGGCTTCGCGTCGCACGGTGGCCAGCGCGGCCGCGAATTCAGCCGCGCTACGCACCACCCGCATGCCCTTGCCGCCGCCGCCGGCCGAGGCCTTGATCAGCACCGGGTAGCCAATGCCATCGGCCGCCGCCTGCAAGACCGCAGGGTCCTGGTCGTCGGCGTGGTAGCCCGGCACCACCGGCACGCCGGCGTCGAGCGCGATGCGCTTGGATTCGATCTTCGAGCCCATGCGCTGGATCGCGTCGCGCGAGGGACCGACAAAAATGAGCCCGGCGGCTTCGCAGGCATCGATCAGGGCCAGGCTTTCCGACAAAAAGCCGTAACCCGGATGAATGGCCTGCGCACCGGCGGCACGGGCCGCGGCCACGATGGCCGTGGCATCGAGGTAGCTGCGCGCGGCCTCGGGCGCTCCGATGCGCACGGCCGTGTCGCACAGGGCCACGTGCAGCGCCTCGCGGTCGGCGTCGGAATAGACTGCCACCGTGCGCAAGCCCATGCGGCGCGCGGTGCGGGCGATGCGACAGGCAATCTCGCCGCGGTTGGCAATCAGTAGAGTTTCAAACATAGTCAATGTGTCTCTGTTGGGCGCCTTGCGCTCGACCTCAGGCCTGCCGCCACGCCGGCAGACGCTTGCCAAAGAAGGCGGCGATGCCGTCGCGCCCTTCTTCGGTTTCCCAGGCGTCGGCCAGTTTGTCGGCGGTGTAGATCATGTTGGTGGGCAGGTCGTGCGCCTGCACATAGGCCACCAGTTTCTTGGTGGCCGCCACCGCGCCGGGCGCGCACTGCAGCAGGTCGGCGAGTTCGCGTTCAATGGCAGCGTCGAGCTGATCGGCGGCCACCACTTCTGAGAGCAGGCCCAGGCGCTGCGCCTCTGCCGCGCCCATGCGGCGCGCCGTCAGGAAGGTGCGCCGGGCGTTGGCCTCGCCCATGCGCGCCACCACGTAGGGCGCAATATTGGCCGGCAGCAGGCCCAGGCGCACCTCGGTCAGCGAATAGACACCGGTATCGACCGCGATCGTGATGTCGCAGACCGAGATCATGCCGACGCCGCCGCCATACGCGGGGCCATTGATGCGGCCAATGACAGGCATAGGCAGCTCGTTCAGGGCGCGCAGCATGAGCGCCAGATCGCCGCTTTCGCCCACGCGCTCGGTCCGGCTCTTTTTCATGTTGTCCTGCATCCAGCCCAGGTCGCCGCCGGCGCAAAAGGTCTTGCCGGTGCCGGTGAGCACCACCGCGCGCACGCCCGGCGCTGCGGCCAGCCAATCGACGGCACGACGCAGCTCGCTGATCAGGGTGGCGTTGAGCGCGTTATGAGTGTCGGGGCGGTTGAGCGTGAGGCGGGCCACGCCGCGCGCGTCGACGACCAGTTGCAGGGTCTCGTAGGTGGGGGTGTTCATAGAGGTTCTCTTACATGCGGTAAACAGGGGTTGCCGTACTCGGCAACGCACGGCGCGCCGCCAGCGCCAGCGCCAGGCCCAGCACGTCGCGCGAGGCCGAGGGTTCGATCAGACCGTCGTCCCACAGCCGGGAGGTGGCGTAATAGGGATCGCTCTGGCGCGCGTACTGCTCGCGTACCTTGCGTTCGATATCCAGCAGCCGCGCCTCATCAGCCGGGCCGCGCAGGTTAGAGCGCGCCAGCTCGACCATCACGTTGCTGGCAATGTCGGCGCTCATCGTGGCCACTCTGGCACTGGGCCAGGCGAACAGGAATTCGGGCTCAAAGCCGCGGCCGCACATGCCGTAGTTGCCGGCGCCATAAGAGCCGCCAACCACCAACGTGAGCTTGGGCACGCGCGCGCAGGCCATGGCATACACCATCTTGGCGCTGTGCTTGGCAATACCGCCACGCTCGGCCTCGGTGCCCACCATGAAGCCGGGAATGTTTTGCAGGAACAGCAGCGGCACGCCGCGCTGGTTGGCCAGTTCGATGAAATGCGCGCCCTTCAGGGCCGACTCGGCCAGCAGCGCGCCGTTGTTGGCGAGGATGGCGACCGGCTGGCCGTGGATCGCGCCAAAGCCGGTCACCAGCGTATCTCCCCACAACGGTTTGAACTCGTGGAAAGCGCTGCCGTCGAGCAGCCGCGCAATGATTTCGCGCGCGTCGTAGGGCTGTTTGGGGTCGACCGGTACGACGCCATCGAGCTCAATCGGGTCGTAACGTGGTGCGCTGGGCGGCAGCGGCGGCACCATGGGCGGCTCGGGCGGCAGGCTGGCGACGATCTGACGGAGCATGGCCAGCGCCTGATGCTCGTCCTCGGCCAGGTGGTCGCTGACACCGGAGACACGGCTGTGCATCTCCGCGCCGCCCAGGGTTTCGCCGTCGACCACTTCGTTGATCGCGATCTTGACGATGGACGGGCCACCCAGATGAATGCGTGCGTTACCGCGCACCATCACCACTTCGTCCGACAGCGCGGGAATGTAGGCGCCGCCCGCGGTGCAGCCGCCGAACACGGCCGAGAGCTGCGGCAGGCCGGCCTGCGACATGCGGCACTGGCGGTGGAAGCTGTTGCCGAAGTGGTCCTTGTCGGGAAACACGCGGTCCTGCTCCGGCAGAAAGGCACCGCCGCAGTCCACCAGGTACAGGCAGGGCAGTCGCAGGCGCTCGGCGATTTCCTGCGCCCGCACGTGTTTCTTGACGGTTTCATGGAAGAACGAGCCGCCCTTGACGGTGGCGTCGTTGGCGATGAACATGCACGGCCGCCCGGCCACCATGCCGACGCCGGTGACGATGCCCGCACCCGGCACCTCGTTGCCATACTGATCCCAGGCCGCCAGCGGCGAGAGTTCCAAGAAGGCGCTGCCGTCATCGACGATGAAGTCGATGCGCTCGCGCACCAGCAGCTTGCCGCGCGCGTGGTGGCGCCCGATGTGCGCATCACGCCCGCCAGTGGCCACCCCGGACAGGCGTGTGCGCAAGGTCTCGACCTGGGTGCGGCCGTGCGCCAGCGCCTGGTGGTAGGAATCGCTGCGGGTGTCGATACGGCTTTCTAGGGATGTCATCTGTGTCATCTTTTCGTTGCAGCGAGCGAGCCGCTGTGCATCACATGGCCTGACAGGGAGCGCCCGATGATGCGTTCGGCCAGCCGCGCCGCCTCGATCAGCGCCTCCAGGTCGATCCCGGCCTCGATGCCCAGTTCCTGGCACATGAAGACCATGTCTTCGGTGCAGATGTTGCCGGCCGCGCCACCGTGCGTGTGACCCGCGAACGGACAACCGCCCAGACCGGCGACCGAACTGTCGAACAGCCGCACGCCCATTTGCAAGGCGGCATAAACGTTGGCACCGCCGACGCCGCGCGTGTCGTGCAGGTGCAGGCCCATCTGCGCCTGCGGCACGATCTCGCGCACCGCGCCGACGCGGCGCTTGATCTCCTCGGGATGGGCCCAGCCCATGGTGTCGGCCAGGTAGACCGCCGGCAGCGGCACACGCCGGTCGGCGCAGGCATCGACCAGCCAGCGCACCTGATCGGTCACGGCCGACAGCGGCACGGCACCACCGAGATTGCAGCCAAAGGCCGTGATCACGTAAGCCTTCTCCACCGGAATGCCCAGGGCGATGTAGCGGTCCAGCCAACCGAGCTGGCGTTCACGCATCTCGGCCACGCTGCAGTTGTTGTTGCGCTGCGAAAACGGCTCGGTGGTGTAGAACATCAGCTTGCCGTCCAGGTCCACCTGTTCGCAGGCACGCGCGCGCTCGAAACCGTTGTCGTTGAGCCAGAGCGCCGTGTAGCGGGTGCCAGGGCGCTTGGTGATGGCGGCAAACAGTTCGGATGCGTCGGCCATCTGCGGCACCGCGCGCGGACTGACGAAGGACGCCACCTGGATCTGCTTCAGGCCCGAGGCGCTCAAAGCATCAATCAGCGCGGCGCGATCAGCCAGTGGATAGGTTGTTGGCTCCATCTGGAAGCCCTCGCGCGGGCCCTCCTCATGGAACTCGACGGAGGTAGGTAAGTTGCTCATTGCTAACATCTCCTTTGATCAAACCGGACTGACTTCGGCCAGCACCTGGTGGCGCTCGACCATGTCGCCGACCCGGCAGCGCAGGCCGCTCAGGCTGCCGTCGAACGGCGCCGTGACGTGCAATTCCATCTTCATCGATTCGAGCACGATCACGGTCTGGCCGAGGACAACCGTCTCGCCGACCGCGGCCTTGACTGCCACCACCTTGCCCATCATCGGCGCGCCCAGCTGGCCGCTGGCGGCGGCGTCACCGGCGTCTCCGCCCAGATAGGGTTGCGCCGTGAACACGCTGCTGCCCAGCGCGCTGGCCAGTTCCACTTGCCCCGCGTCGCCCCGGATCGTCAGCTCCAGCGCCCGCCCGCCGCACTGCAACAGGGAGCGCCCAGCCGCGAGTGACTGCAGCGCAGCGCTGACCTGCTGCTCGCCTATGACCAGCACACTGCTGCCCTGGTCATCGCGCATCGAAAACCGCACGGGCCACTCCGCCGCGCCGGCCTTCAAAACCAGTGTCGGCTGGGGTGCGGCCTGAATCGGCCCACTGCGCAGGCGCCAGCCCGTGAAACCGTCCCCCAGGGTCCAGCAGCCCAGCGCGGGCGACTCGGCACGCCGTTGCGTCAGCCAGTGCAGCGCGGCCGCAGCCAGGTGCTCCAGCGGCGGCGCGGTGGGCGCCACCACGCCGCGCTGCGCGTGGCGCTCGTCGATCAGTCGGGTGTGAAAGGTGGCATCGCGGGTCTCCGGCCATTCCAGCAGTTCATGCAGGAATGCCAGGTTGGTGACCAGGCCGATCACCGTGCTTTCGCGCAATCCGGCCACCAGCGCCCGGCGCGCCGACTCGCGGTCGGCACCATGGGCGATGAGCTTGGCGATCATCGAGTCGTAGTGCGGCGAGATTTCGTCGCCGCTGTCCACCCCGGACTCGATGCGCACGCCAGCACGCGAAAAATCGACCACCTGCAGCTGCCCGGTGGCCGGCAAAAAGCCCGCGGCGGCGTCTTCCGCGCACAGCCTGGCCTCGAAGGCGTGGCCGGTGCACTGCACGTCGGTTTGCGCCAGCGGCAAGGTGCCGGTGGCGGCAATGCGCAATTGCAGCTCGACCAGATCGAGGCCGGTGACTTCTTCGGTCACCGGGTGTTCGACCTGCAGGCGCGGATTGACTTCCAGGAAATAATGTTCCTCGCCCGTGACGACAAACTCCACCGTGCCCAGGCCGCGGTAGTTCACGCCAGAAGCCAGCTTGACCGCGTCGGCCAGGATGGCCGCGCGTAGGCGCGGGCTGAGACCGCTGGACGGCGCTTCTTCGATCACTTTTTGGTGGCGCCGCTGCAAGGTGCACTCGCGCTCGAACAGGTGGATGGCGTGGCCCTGGCCATCACCGGCCACCTGCACCTCCAGGTGGCGCACCTGCGGCAGGTAGCGCTCGACGATCAGTTCGCCGTTGCCGAAGGCTTTTTCGGCCTCGCGCATGGCGCTCTCGATGCGCCCTTCCAGGCCGTCCAGCGTGTCGACCACCGCCATGCCGCGGCCACCGCCACCCGCCACGGCCTTGAGCAGCACGGGCAGCTTCATACCGCGCACCAGATTCAACACCTCGGCTGGGTCGGTCATGCCGCTTTCGCTGCCGGGAATGACCGGCACGCCGAGGCGGGCTGCCTCGCGCTTGGCATTGGCTTTGCCGCCAACGCGCTCGATGGTCTCGGCCCGAGGGCCGATGAAGGTCAAGCCAGCCGCATCCAGTGCGCGCACAAAGGCCGGGTTCTCCGAGACAAAACCATAGCCCGGATGAACGGCGTCTGCGCCGACGCGCCGGGCCGCCGCGATGATGGCATCGATGTTCAGATAACTCTCGCTGGGCGCTGCACCCCCGAGTTCGACCGATTCACCGATCTCACGCACATGGCGGGCAAACCGGTCGGCACTGGAGTGCACGGTGGCCACTTCCAGGCCGAGCTTGCGGCAGGTGCGGGCAATGCGGCAGGCGATCTCGCCGCGGTTGGCAATGAGGACTTTCTTAAGCATGCCCAACTCCTGCGGCGAAGTGGGTCATCAAGACGGTGTGGATGCGTTGCATGGCTGGCGTCCTGGTTAAAAACGGAAGACACCGAACGGCGTCGGTTTGGCGGCAGTACGGGAGGCGAGGTCGAGCAGCAGTCCCATGGCGTCGCGTGTTTCCACCGGATCGATGATGCCGTCCACCCACAAATTCGAGGAGAAGTTCGCAGCAGGCTGGAAGTCTTCGTAAATCTTGCGTACCGGCGCCTTGAACGCCTCTTCTTCCTCGGGCGTCCACTCTTTTCCCTCGGTCTTGTTGATCTGTTTGCGCACCAGTGCCATCACCGTGGCGGCCTGATCCGGACCCATGATGGCCGCGCGGCCGGTCGGCCAAGCAAACATCGCGGTCGGGTTGAACGGGCGGCCACACATCGCAAGGTAACCTGCACCGTAAGAGGCGCCCATGATGATGGTGTACTTGGGCACGTTGGCCGAGGCCATCGCCGTGATCATCTTGGCCCCGGCTTTGGCAATGCCAGCCTGCTCGGCGGCGCGCCCGACCATGAAGCCGGTCACGTCGGCCATGAACAGCAGAGGGATGTCTCGCTGGCAGCACAGATCGATGAAGTGCGCCGCCTTCATCGCGCTTTCCGGGAACAGCACGCCCTGGTTGGCCAGGATGCCAACCTCGTGGCCATGGATGCGAGCAAAGCCGGTCAGCAGGGTGTCGCCGTACATCGGCTTGAATTCCTGGAACCGGCTGTCATCGACGAAACGCGCCAGAATCTCGCGCGTGTCGGTCGGGATTTTGGTGTCGCGGCTGATGATGCCGTAAATCTCGCGCGGATCGAAGCGCGGAGGCACCGACGGCTGACGCGTCCAGCGTGGCTTGGGCTGCTCACCCAAGTCCCGTACGATTTCACGCGTGATGGCCAGCGCGTGGCGGTCATCTTCGGCAATGTGATCGGTGACGCCGCTGACGCTGCAATGCATCTTGGCACCGCCCAGCGACTCGGCATCCACCGTCTCGCCGGTGGCGGCAAAGGTCAGCTCGGGGCCGCCGAGGTACATATAGCCCTGCTCCTTGACAATCACCGCCTCGTCGCACAGCGCCGGGATGTAGGCGCCACCCGCCGTGCAAGGCCCCATCACCACGGCAATCTGCTGGATGCCTTCGGCCGACATGCGGACCTGGTTGTTGAAAATGCTGCCGAACTGCCCCACGTCGGGAAAAATGTTGGCCATCTCCGGCAGGAAGGCGCCACCGCTGTCCACCAGCGTGATGCAGGGCAAGCGGTGTGCCCAAGCAATTTGCTGCGCCCGCACATGCTTCTTGCAGGTCATGCCGTAGTAAGTGCCACCCTTCACGGTGGCGTCGTTGGCAATGATCATGCACGGACGGCCCTGCACCAGACCGATCCCGGTGATGATGCTGGCACCCGGCGGCACGCCGTCGTACATGCCCTCGCCGGCAAGCATGCCGACCTCTAGGAAAGGCGAACCTGGATCGAGCAGCACTTCGACGCGATGGCGCGGCAGGATCTTGTTGCGCGCCAGGTGTTTTTCCCGCGCTTTCGGGGGGCCACCGGCCAGCGCCAGTTGGCGACGGCTTTGCAGGTCCGCAATCACGGCCTGGTAGGCTTTTTGGTTGAGCCGAAATTCGTCGTCGGAAGTCGATATGCGGGAGGAAAGGATGGTCATATGTGATTGCGCCTATTCGCGAGACAAAGCATTCAGCCGCTCAGGCCTTGAACACCGGTGTACGGCGTGCCTCGAAGGCCGCCAGACCTTCGCTGACGTCGTCATCGAGCAGAGCCGCGCTGGCCAGGTCTTCCTCAAGCTGGAGACCGACCTCCGACGAACCCTCCATGCCTTGCCGTGCCAAACGTTTCATGGTGGCCATGCCGATGCGGCTGCGCGTGGCGATCTTGCTGCAATACGCCAGCGCCGCTTCACCCAACTGCTCAGGCTCGACCACATAGTTCACCAGCCCCCACTGCTCGGCGATGGCGGCATCGATCCAGCGCGCCGAAAAGAACAGGTCCAGGCCACGGCGCAGACCCGCAATGCGTGGCATGCGCTGGCTGCCGCCCCAGCCGGGAATCAGGCCGAACTGGGCATGCTGGTCGCCAAAGCGCGCGTCCTTGGCCGCAAAGATGATGTCGCAGGCCAGCATCAGTTCGCAGCCACCGGCCAGGGTCAGACCCTGGCAGGCCGCCACCACCGGCAAATCGCTGCGTTCCAGGCGCTTGAGCACGCTGTGACCATAGCTGATGAAGTGCTTGAGCCTGGCTGGATCGCCACGCAGCGACTTCACCTCATCCAGGTCGGCGCCGGTGCAGAAGTGCTTGCCTTGCGCCCGGATCAGAATGGCGCGCACACCGGAGTCGGATTTCTCGAACCCGTCGATGGCGGCCTCGATGGCCGCATGAACGGACATCGACAGGCAATTGAATTTTTCGGGGCGGGCTAACTCGATAATTCCAACGGCGCCGGCACGGCTGATCTCCACTGGGGATGTCTGAATCATTTCTTGCTCTCCTTGGCGTACTGCACGGCGGCGCGTCCCACGCGCTCGCGGGCAACGATCAGCTTCATGATTTGCGCCGTTCCGTCGCCGATTTCCAGGCCCATCACGTCGCGCAGGCGCTGCTGGTGAGGCAGGTCCATCGACCAGCCATAGTGCCCAAAGGTCAGCAGGCACTGGTGAATCGCGTCAAAAGCGGTCTTGGGGCCCATCCACTTGACCATGGCCGCTTCCGCGGTGTGCGGCTGACCGGCATCGCGCAGGGCCAGGCCGTGGTAGCAGAGCTGGCGGCAAGCGGCGATCAGGGTCTCGAACTCGACAAGGGGAAAGCTCACGCCCTGGTACTGCGCCAGCGGCGCGCCAAAGGTCTGGCGTTCCTTCACGTATTCCCAGGCTTCGTCGATCGAGGCCTGCGCGGCGGCCACGCACTGCAGCGCGATCAGGATGCGGCTGAAGTCAAAGCCCTGCATCACCTGCGTGAAGCCTTTGCCCTCCTCGCCCAGCCGGTTCTCGACCGGCACCCGCACATCGTCGAAAAACACCGAACCACGGCCGATGATCTTGCTACCAACATCGTTGAAGCGCGTGCGTTGCACGCCGGGCTGATTCAGATCGACCAGGAAGGCGCTGATGCCTCGTGCGACATCCTCGGGCTTGCCGGTGCGTGCGAACAACACCATGGCATCGGCCTGGTCGGCAAAAGTGATGGAGGTTTTCTCGCCGGAAAGCACGTACTCGTCGCCCACGCGACGCGCCTTGAGTTGCAGATTGGCGGCATCCGAGCCGCCCCGTGGTTCGGTCAGACCCAGCGCGACGATGGCCTCGCCCGCCACGATCCGGCTGTTCCAGGTGCGCGCCAGCTCGGGGGACGCATTGGCATGGATGATGGCGCCCATCAGCGAACTGAGCAGCTGCATGTAGCTGACGTTGAAGTCACCATAGGCAATTTCCTCGGTGATCATGCCGGCCGTGACGCCACTGAGGCCCAAGCCGCCATATTCCTCGGGCAGATCAACACCGATCAGACCGAGCGAACCCATTTCCTTGAACAAGGCCCGGTCGATGCCAGGTTGCGATTCGCGCTTCTGGTAATCGGGCCTGAGCTTCTCTCGTGCAAAGCGGCGCGCCACGTCACGCAGCGCCATCTGGTCGTCGTCGAACATCATGGGAAATCTCCTGATTGACTGTTGTCTGTAGTCGAAGTCGCCGCCTGCATCGCACCGTCAATCGGGAAGAAGAATTTGAGGTGCTCGCCAATTGCATGGCTGGTCGACGCCGTATGATATATCATCGAACAGGTGTTAGTTAGATTATTAAAAAGGCGTTCTCCATGTCCACCGAAGCCACCGTTTTCTTTCCGACGCTGCTCTCCGCGCTGAAGGTCGGCGCGCACACCCTTGGCAACCGGACGCTGATGGGATCGATGCACACCCGCCTGGAGTCGCTGGACCGGTCGATCGACCGGCTGTCCCTGTTCTATGCCGAGCGCGCACGCGGTGGCGCTGGCCTGATCGTCACGGGCGGCTATGCCCCCTGCCAGGATGGCCTGCTGGATGAAACCGGTCCCCTGCTGGTCACGACGGCACAAGCCGATGCGCTCAGACCGATCCCGCAGGCGGTGCATGCCGAGGGCGGCAAGATCATTCTGCAAATCCTGCACACCGGGCGCTACGCAAAAATCGCCAGACCCGTGGGCGCCTCCGACATCCCCTCCCCGATCAACCCGCGGGCGCCGCGCGCCTTGAGCACGGCCGAAGTCTGGCAAACGGTGGAGGACTATGTCCGCTGCGCCGAACTCGCGCAACGCGCCGGCTTCGATGGCGTCGAGATCATGGGCTCGGAGGGCTACCTGCTCAACCAGTTCACCGTCACGCGCACGAACAACCGCAGCGACGAATTTGGCGGCAGCATGGAAAGTCGCCACCGCCTGCCGGTGGAGATCGTGCGGCGCACGCGCGAGCGCCTGGGGCCGCCGTTTCTGCTCATGTATCGGGTGTCGGCGCTCGATCTGGTCGAGGGCGGCGCCCCGTCTGACGACATCATCCAGCTCGCCCAGGCGGTGCAGGCCGCAGGCGCCGACATCCTCAACACCGGCATCGGCTGGCACGAAGCACGAATCCCGACCATTGCCTACGTGGTGCCGCGTGCCGCCTGGCGCTTTGCGGCGGCCCGCATCAAGAAAGCGGTGACGATTCCGGTCATCGTTTCCAACCGCATCAACACCCCGGAAGTGGCCGAAGAAATTTTGGCCAGCGGTGACGCCGACATGGTGTCGATGGCGCGCCCCTTCCTGGCCGATGCCGACTTCGTGCGCAAGGCGGCGCAGGGGCGCGCCGACGAGATCAACACCTGCATCGCCTGCAACCAGGCCTGTCTGGACTACATCTTCGCCGACCGCCCCGCCACCTGCCTTGTCAATCCACGCGCCGGCCGCGAGCTGGAGTTTTCGCTCTTGCCGCCACGGGCCGTGCCGCGCAAGGTGGCGGTGATCGGCGCCGGCGCGGCCGGGCTGGCCTGCGCGCTGACCGCTGCCGAACGCGGTCATGCGGTCACCCTGTTCGAGGCCGGACCCGAGATCGGCGGCCAGTTGAACCTGGCCCGGGCCGTGCCAGGCAAGCAGGAGTTCAATGAACTGCTTCGCTACTTCAAGCAGGGCGTGGCGCGGCACGGTGTGACGCTCAAGCTCAACAACCGAGCGGACGCCCCCTCTCTCGCTGCCGGTCACTACGACCGCATCGTGATCGCCGCTGGCGTGCGCCCGCGCCTGCCGCAAATCCCGGGTGTCACCCACCCCAAGGTGGTGAGCTATGCCGACCTGCTGTCGGGCCGGGCGCAGGCGGGCCACCGGGTCGCGGTCATCGGTGCCGGGGGCATCGGCTTCGACGTGTCCACCTTCCTGCTGCATGACGAGCATGCGGGTAAGGCGACCAACGCGCCCCAGACGGTCGAGCAGTTTCACGCTGAATGGGGTGTCGACACCTCGCCCTCAGCCGCTGGCGGCCTGAAACCGATGCAGCCGGTCAGCTCGCCACGCGAAGTTACCCTGTTGCAGCGCAAGCCGGAAAAACCCGGACGCAGCCTGGGCATGACCACCGGCTGGGCGCTCAAGGCCGAGTTGGCGCGGCGCGGCCTGCGCACGCTCTCGGGCTGCACCTATGAACGCATCGACGATGCCGGCCTGCACCTGAGCATCAACGGCATGCCGCAAACGCTGGCCGTGGACACCATCGTCCTGTGCGCCGGCCAGGACAGCGAGAACGCACTGGTTGCCGAACTGCGCGCGCTCGGCCTCGCGCCCGATGTCATCGGCGGTGCCGAGCTGGCCGCCGAACTCGACGCCTTGCGCGCCATTGACCAGGGCACACGCCTCGGTCTGGCGATCATCTGAAACCACTTCATTTCGAATGCGACAACACCGCATTCTCGCGCCGGGTTCAAAACTGGAGCAACTGATGGAAGAACAAACTGCTGACAACGTACGTTGGAGTGTGGCCGGGGATATTGGCCGGATCGTGCTCGACCGCAGCGACGGCCCTCACACGATCTCACTCGCGTCCACTGCTGCACTGGCCCGCGCAGTTGCCGAGATTGCCGCAGCAAAGCCGCGGGTCGTATTGCTGACCGGCAGCGGAACGATATTCTGCGCCGGCGGGGATATCGCCGAGATGCGCCAACACGCTGGAACGCTCGACGTCTATATTGACGAGCTCGTGGGCATCGCGCACCCGGCGCTACTGCGACTGTCGGAACTGCCGGTGCCGGTGGTGACGGCCATCAACGGCCCGGTCGGCGGTGGCGGCATCGGCTGGGCACTTTGCGGCGACTTCGCTCTGGCGGCAGCATCAATGAAGCTGCGCACGGGGTACGCAGCCATCGGCTTGTCCCCTGACATGGGCGCATCCCACTTCATCACCCGACGCATCGGCTCGCTGCGCGCGCGTCAGCTTCTCATGCTCAGTGACCCCATCGACGCTCGCCGATGCCTCGACTTCGGCTTGGTGGACGAAGTCGTGCCTGACGCCGAGTTGGGCGCTCGCGCCCAAACCCTGTGCGAGCGACTGGCCCGTGCGCCCACCGCCTCGATGGCTGGCATCAAGCAACTGTGCGAAGGCGCCGCGCGACGCAACCTGCACGAGCAAATGGCGCTCGAGAAGTCTCTGATTGAAGCTCGCGCCCGAAGTAGCGATGCAAGTGAAGGCGTGCAGGCCTTTCTGGAAAAGCGCGCCCCACGTTTCAGCGGGCGTTGAACAGCGTTCTCATCCATGAATTTCACACCCAACCCGGAACACGAAACCATCCGCGAAGCCATCGGCAAGATCTGCGCCCGCTTCGACGACAGCTACTGGCTCGAACGTGACCGGGTCGGTGGCTTTCCACATGAGCTGCACCGCGCTCTGGCCGACGGCGGCTGGCTCGGCGTTTGCCTGCCACAGGAGTATGGCGGTGGCGGACTGGGCATCAGTGAAGCGACCGTGATGATGCAGACCATCTCACAGTCGGGCGCCGGACTGTCTGGCGCATCGGCGGTGCACATGAACATTTTCGGTTTGCAGCCCGTGGCCGTGTTTGGCAACGAGGAGCAAAAACGCCGCATGCTGCCTCCGCTGATCCAGGGCAAGGAGAAAGCCTGTTTCGCCGTCACCGAGCCCAACACCGGCCTGAACACCACCCGCTTGAAAACCCGTGCGGAACGGGTTGGCGACCACTATGTGCTGTTCGGCCAGAAGGTCTGGATATCGACCGCCCAGGTGGCCGAGAAGATGCTCATTCTGGCGCGCACCACGCCGATTGAGGAATGCAAAAAACCGACCTTCGGCCTGAGCCTGTTCTACACAGACCTCGACCGCCGTTTTGTCGAGGTGCGCGAAATCGAAAAGATGGGGCGCAAGGCGGTCGACTCGAACGAACTCTTCATCGACGGCCTGCGGGTGCCGGTGGAGGACCGCATCGGCGAAGAGGGCCGCGGCTTTGAGTACATCCTGCATGGCATGAACCCGGAGCGGGTGCTGATCGCGGGCGAGGCCGTCGGCCTGGGTCGGGCGGCGCTGCAGGTGGCCGTCAACTACGCCCGCGAGCGCGTGGTCTTTGACAGGCCTATCGGGCAGAACCAGTCGATCCAGCATCCGCTGGCGCAATCATGGATGGAGCTGGAAGCCGCCGAAATGATGGCGATGCGCGCGGCCTGGAAATACGACAACGGCCTGCCCTGCGGCGCCGATGCCAATGCCGCCAAGTACATGGCGGCCGAGGCTGGTTTCAACGCCTGCCAGCGCGCCATGGCCACGCTGGGCGGCTATGGCTACGCCAAGGAATACCACGTCGAACGCTACCTGCGCGAGATGATGATTCCGCGCATCGCGCCGATCAGCCCGCAACTCATCCTGTGCTTCATCGCCGAGAAGGTGCTGGGGCTGCCCAAATCCTATTGACATTCACGACCAGCACCCACCCCATCATGACCACCACCCACAACAGCGAACGCGCTGAACAACTGACCATGCTGCGCGAAAGCGCGCTCAGTTTCGTCACCAAAGAATCACCACTCAACCGCGCCCGCGCCCTGCGCCAGCAGATGCCAGGCTACGACCGCCGCTTCTGGGGCGCCCTGGCCGAACAGGGTTGGACCGGGCTGCTGGTGCCCGAACAACTGGGCGGATACGCGCAAGGCTTCACTGAGATGGCCGAGGTCGTCGCCGCGCTCGCCACGCAGGTCGCGCCGGAACCGGTGGTGCCGGTGCTGGTGTTTGCCGGTCGGCTGCTGGCCCATGCGGGTGCCAACGAGCTCTCAACACGTCTGCTGACCGAACTCGCCGAGGGTCGCACCCTGCCCGCCGTGGCCTGGCAGGAAGACGTCACCGGCACGAAAGACCGGCCGGGCCAGGCGGCGACCAGGCTGGAGCGCCAGGCCGACGCCCTGCTGCTCAATGGCTGCAAGCGCCATGTGCGCCCCGGCGCCGGGGCCGACGGCTACATCGTCAGCGCCACCGGCCCCCAAGGTCTGGCCCTGGTGTGGGTGCAGGCCGATGCGGCCGGCCTGACCCTGTCGGGCCAGCCGCTGGCCGACGGCAGCTATGCGGCACAGATCGACTTGAACAGCGTTCGCCTGCCCGCCAGCCACCTGCTGGCCGAAGGGGCCGCCGCCGAGGCCGCGCTGACCCGCGCCTACGATGAAACCCTGGTATTGACCAGTGTTGAACTGCTGGCTCTGGTGCGCAGCATGCTGTCCATGACGCAAGGCTACCTGCGCGCGCGCATTCAGTTCGGCAAGCCGATTGGCACTTTCCAGTCACTGCAGCACCGCGCTGTCGACCTGTTGCTTCAGCAGGAACTGACCGTCAGCGTGATGGAGCAGGCCCTGGCCCTGCTCGACGACCCGGACGCCGACGCCAACGCGCGCTCGGCCATGGCCAGCCGCGTCAAGTCGCGCGCGTCGGACGCCGGCTTGCAAGTGGCGCGCGAAGCGGTGCAACTGCACGGTGCCATTGGCGTCACCGACGAATACGACCTCGGCCTGTATCTGCAGCGCGCCCTGGTGCTGTCCGCCTGGCTGGGCAATGGCACCCAGCAGCGCCGCCGCTACGCCAACCTCACCCAAAACGCCACCGCGCAGGAGCACGCATGAACACCACCGCCTCCACGGCCACCGACTGGAATGCACTCGACAACGCCAGCTTTCGCGCCACCGTGCGCGAATTTTTTGAAAAGCATTTCCCCAGCGAATGGCGCTACCCGCAGCGGCGCCTGCGCTGGTCCGAAATCGGTCACTGGTACCTGAAGCTTTCGGAAAAAGGCTGGGTCGCGCCGAGCTGGCCCACGCAGCACGGCGGCATGGGACTCTCGCCCGAGAAACTCATCATCTTCATCGAAGAGCAGGAGCGCTGGGGCGTGGCGCGCGCGCCCGACATGGGCATCACCATGGTCGGCCCGCTGCTGATCAACCACGGCAACGACGCCCAGCGCGCCTACTACCTGCCCAAAATCATTGCCGGCGAGCACATCTGGTGCCAGGGTTACTCGGAACCCAATTCGGGCTCCGACCTGGCCAGCCTGCGCACCGAGGCGGTGGTCGATGGCGACGATTTCATCGTCAACGGGCAAAAGACCTGGACCACGCTGGCGCAGGACGCCACCCACATCTTCCTGCTGGTGCGCACCGACAAATCGGCCAAGAAGCAGGAAGGCATCAGTTTCCTGCTGGCCGACATGAAAACGCCGGGCATCACGGTGCGCCCCATCCGCAACATCGCGGGCAGCGAAGACTTCTGCGAGGTCTTCCTGGAAAACGTGCGCGTGCCGCGCAGCAGCATCGTGGGCGAGCTCAACAAGGGCTGGACCATCGCCAAGGCGCTGCTCGGCTTCGAACGCATCTTCCTGGGCAGCCCCAAGCAAAGCCAGTACGCGCTGGCGCGCGTGCAGGAAGCCGCGCAGCGGCTCGGCCTGTTCGAAGACACCGGCTTCGTGGACCGCTACACCAAGCTGGCGCTGGACGTGGCCGACCTGGGCGCGCTCTATGGCCGCTTCATCGAGCAGGTCAAACGCGGCGAAACCCTGGGCCCCGATGTCTCCATGCTCAAGCTGTTCGGCACCGAAACCTATTCGCGCCTGGCCGACCTGCTGGTCGATGTCATGGGATCGAGTGGTGGCACGCCCGGATCCACCGCCCTGCCCGGTGGCAAAACCGATGCGTTGACCAGCTTCTACAACGCGCGCCCAGCCACCATCTACGGCGGCAGCAACGAGGTGCAACGCAACATCTTGGCTGCCAGCGTGCTGAAGCTGCCGTCATGAGCGCATCGGGCTATCCGGCATTTGACGGCCCCGGCCCGGACGCTCAGTTCGTGCAGGCGCTGGCGCAAGGCCGCTTTCAGATCCAGCACTGCACGGCCTGCGGCCAGCATGTGTTTTATCCGCGCGCGCTGTGCACCCATTGCGGCTCGGCCCAGCTCGACTGGATTGAACCCAGCGGGGTCGGCTGCGTCTATTCCAGCACCACGGTGCGCCGCAAGCCGCAAGCCGGTGGCGACTACAACGTGGCGCTGGTGGACCTGGCCGAAGGGCCGCGGCTGATGTCGCGCATCGATGGCATTGCGCCTGACCAGGTGCGCATCGGCATGCGCGTGCAGGCGCGCGTGATCGACGATCCGGCCAAGGGCAAGTTGCTGGTCTTCATCCCCGAGGGCGCCACACCATGAGCGCCGCGTCGGGCCGTTCCCAAGCAAGCTCGCACCGCAGTGCGCAGCACGAAGGTCCTCCATGAGCACCACATCTCCCCTGCGCGGCGCGGCCGCCATCGTGGGTGCCAGCCTGGGCGGCGTGCCCATGGCCCCCGGTCGCAGCGCGCTCGAAATTCTGGGCGAAGCGGTGCACGGCGCGCTGGCCGATGCCGGCTTGAAGCTGTCCGATGTCGATGGCCTGTTCACCGGCTCGTCCTACCACTTCCTCGCCGGTCTATCGGTGGCCGAATACCTGGGCATCCATCCCAAGTTCTGCGAAGCCACGATGGTTGGCGGCTCGTCTTATGTGAGCCACCTGCTTACCGCCGCCATGGCGCTGCACACCGGCCAGTGCGAAGTGGCGCTCATTTGCTACGGCAGCAACCAGGGCTCGGGCTTCGGCAAGCTCAAGTCGATGGCCGAAACGCCCTTGTACGAAGCCCCCTACGAGCCGCGCTACCCGATCTCCAGCTACGCGCTGGCGGCCGCTCGCCACATGCACCAGTACGGCACCACGCGCGAGGACCTGGCGCACATCGCGGTGGCGGCGCGCCAGTGGGCGCAACTCAATCCGCTGGCCCATGCACGCGATCCGCTCAGCATCGAGCAGGTGCTGGCTTCGCGTCTGGTGAGCGACCCGCTGTCGGTGCTCGATTGCTGCCTGGTCACCGACGGCGGCGGCGCCCTGGTGCTGGTGCGCAGCGAGCGGGCGCGCGACTTTCCCAAACCGCCGGTCTATGTGCTCGGCGCGGCCGCGGCCACCTGGCACCGCCAGATCGGCTCCATGCCCGACCTGACGGTCACCGCCGCCGCCGAGTCCGGGCCGCGCGCCTTCGCCATGGCCGGGCTGGCCCCGAAGGACGTGGACGTGCTGGAGTTGTACGACGCCTTCACCATCAACACGCTGCTGTTCCTCGAAGACCTGGGCTTTTGCGCCAAGGGCGAAGGCGGCGCTTTCGTGCGCAACGGGCGCATCGCACCGGGGGGCGCGTTGCCGGTCAACACCAATGGCGGCGGCCTGTCGTGCTGTCACCCGGGCATGTACGGCATGTTCCTGCTGATCGAGGCCGTGCAGCAACTGCGCGCCGAGGCCGGCGACCGCCAGGTGCCGAATGCGGAGATCGCCCTGTGCCACGGCAACGGCGGCGTTCTTTCCAGCCAGGTGACGGCCCTGCTGGGCACGGCCGCCACCGTCTGATTTTTCACATCAACAACCAGGAGTCATTTCATGAACAAGGGCAACATGCTGCAAGACAAAGTCGCCGTGGTCACCGGCGCGGGCCGGGGTATCGGCCGCGACATCGCACTGATGATGGCGGCGCAAGGCGCCAAGGTGGTGGTCAACGACATCGGCGCCTCGGTCGGCGGCGAAGGCAATGACGCCAGCCACGGCCAGCAGGTGGTCAACGAGATCAAGGCCGCTGGCGGCCAGGCCGTTCTCAGCACCGACAGCGTCTCGACCTGGCCCACGGCCAACCGCATCATCGAATGCGCGGCCGACACCTTCGGTCGCATCGACATCGTCGTCAACAACGCCGGCATCCTGCGCGACCGCCTGTTCTTCAACATGTCGCCCGAGGAGTGGAGCGCCGTCATCGACGTGCACCTCAACGGCAGCTTCTTCACTTCGCGCGCCGCCGCCCCGCACTTCAAGACGCAGAAGTCGGGTGCCTATGTGCACATGACTTCCACGTCCGGCCTGATCGGCAACCTGGGCCAGGCCAACTACGCCGCTGCCAAGCTGGGCATCGTGGCCATGTCGCGCCACATCGCCGGCGACATGCAACGCTACAACGTGCGTTCCAACTGCATCTCGCCGTTCGCCTGGAGCCGCATGATCGGCGCCATCCCCACCGAC
This sequence comes from Hydrogenophaga aromaticivorans, assembly GCF_013387465.1. Taxonomy (GTDB): domain Bacteria; phylum Pseudomonadota; class Gammaproteobacteria; order Burkholderiales; family Burkholderiaceae_C; genus Hydrogenophaga; species Hydrogenophaga aromaticivorans. The sequence goes on from NZ_VYGV01000006.1 coordinate 560,277, forward strand.
ACACCCGAGCAGCAGGCACGCGTGGAAAAACTGAAAAAACTCGGTACCGAGCAGATTGCGCCCATGGCCACCTTCCTGGCCAGCAATGCCGCAGCCGACGTCACGGCCCAGATCTTCGCCGTGCGCGGCAACGAGATCTTCCTCATGAGCCAGTCGCGCCCGATCCGCGGCATGCACACCGCCGAGGGCTGGACACCCGAGACCATCGCCGAGCGCGTGTTGCCCGCCATGAAGCAGAACTTCTATCCGCTGGAGAGCTCAAACATCGTGTTCTCCTGGGATCCCGTCTGACGTCATCTGCCATGGCGATCAACTACGAGAAACTGATGGCATGGCCGTTCGAGGACGTTCGCCATCGCTACACCCAGCGCGACACCATGCTCTACGCACTGGGCGTGGGCCTGGGCACCGACCCGACCAACGAGACCGAGCTGCGCTTTGTCTATGAAAAGAACCTGCTGGCGCTGCCCACGCTGCCGGTGGTGCTGGGCTATCCCGGCATGTGGCTCAAGGACCCGGCCACCGGCGTTGACTGGGTGCGGCTGGTGCATGGCGAACAGGGCTTGCGCCTGCACCGGCCGGTGCCGCCCGAGGGTGAAGTGATCGGGCGCACGCGGGTGAGCCAGATCATCGACAAGGGGCCGGACAAGGGGGCTCTGATCTACACCGAGCGCACGGTGACGGACGCCGCCAGCGGCGAACTGCTGGCCACGCTGACCTCGACCACCTTCTGCCGCGCCGACGGTGGCTTTGGCGGCCCCACCGGGCCAGTCAAAACCGTGCATGAGCTGCCCACGCGCGCGCCTGATCACAGCGACGATTTCGCCACCCAACCGCGTGCCGCGCTGATCTACCGCCTCTCGGGCGACTACAACCCGCTGCACGCCGAACCCGCGGTGGCAAGCGCCGCTGGTTTCAAGCAGCCCATCCTGCACGGCCTGGCCACCTACGGCATCGCCGGCTGGGCACTCACCCAGCGCGTCTGCGGCGGCGACCCGAGCGCCCTGCAGTCGCTGGATGTGCGTTTTTCGTCACCCGTTTACCCCGGTGAAACGATACGCACCGAGCTCTGGGTGGATGGCAAGGTCGTTTCCTTTCGCGCCCGCGCCGTCGAACGCGACATCGTCGTGCTGAACAACGGACGCGCCGAGCTGCGCTGACCGTCCTTTGCCTTTCATTTTCGTTTTCGTTTTCAATTTTTTTCAAGGAGCCTCAACATGAACTACGCTGACTTTCAATTCCTCAAGTTCGACCACAAGCCCAACGGCGTGCTGGTCATCACCATCAACCGCCCAGAGGTCATGAATGCCACCAATGGCCGGCTGCACTGGGAGCTGACCAAGATCTGGGGCGTGGTCACTGACGATGCCAAGACCAAGGTGGCGGTCATCACCGGCGCGGGCGACCAGGCTTTCTCGGCCGGCGGCGACCTGGAATGGGTGGCCGGCATGGTCGGCAACCCGAAGGAAATCGCCAACACCATGACCGAGGCTTCGGACGTGGTCTACAACATGATGGCCTGCGACAAGCCCATCATCTCGGCCATCAACGGCGTGGCCGTCGGTGCCGGTCTGGCAGTCGCCTTCCTGGCCGACATCAGCATCATGGCCGAGGAGGCCAAAATTACCGACGGCCATGTCAAGATCGGCGTAGCCGCCGGCGACCACGCAGCCATTCTGTGGCCGCTGCTGTGCGGCATGGCCAAGGCCAAGTACTACCTTATGACGGCCGAGTTCGTGAACGGCAAGGAAGCCGAGCGCATCGGTCTGGTCAGCCTGTGCGTGCCGCGCGCCGAGCTGATGGACAAGGCCATGGCCGTGGCCAACAAGCTGGCCAATGGCAGCCAGCAAGCCATTCGCCTGACCAAGCGTTCGCTCAACGGCTGGATGAACATGGCACGCCCGATCTTCGAGAGCTCGCTGGCGATGGAAATGCTGTGCTTCCTGGGCGAAGACGCCAAGGAGGGCGTGGCCTCGGTGCGCGAGAAGCGCGCGCCCAAGTTCCCCTCGGCCCAGAACTGATTGAGTTCGCTCCTTCTCCCTCTGGGGGAAGGAGCCAGAACGCCCCAACACACAGGAGAACACCCCATGGATTTCGCGCTGACCCAAGAACAACGGATGATCTACGAGTACGGCGACCGTATCTCGAAGGAGTTCGACCACAATTACTGGCGCGGCTACGCCAACAAGAACGAACGCCCCACCGAGTTGTACGAGCAGATCACCAACGACGGTTTTCTCGGCATCATGGTGCCCGAAGCCTATGGCGGTGCCGGCCAGGGCATGACCGAGATGCTGCTGTTCATGGAGGGACTGGCCAACAACGGCATTCCGCTGCTGAACCTGGTTGTCGGACCGACCATGACCATGGGTCTGCTGGCCAAGCACGCCAGCGAGGACATGAAGCGCCGCTTTCTGCCGGGCGGCTGCACCGGCGACATCAAGTTCTGCTTCGCCATCACCGAACCGAACGCCGGCTCGAACTCGATCGAGATCACCAGCATCGCCAAGTCCGACGGCAAGGGCGGCTTCAAGCTCAACGGCCAGAAGGTCTTCATCACCGACGCCAACTGCGCCGACTACGCCATGGTCGTGACCCGCACCACAGCGCGCGCTGACGTGAAAAAGAAAACCGACGGCTTCACCATCTTCATGGTCGACATGAAGAAAAAAGGCATCAGCAAGACGCTGATTGAAGTTGCCTTCCCGGTGCCCGAAACACAATGGCAACTGTTCTTCGACAACGTGGAGCTCACCGAGGCCGATGTGCTGGGCGAAGTCGGCAAAGGCTTCAACATCCTGTTCGACACGCTCAACCCCGAGCGCATCATCCTCTCTGGCTTGTGTACCGGTGTCGGGCGCTTCGCCTTGAAGAAGGCGGTGGCCTACGCCAACGACCGCAAGGTGTTCAACAACACCCCCATCGGCGCCTACCAGGGCGTTCAGCACCCGCTCGCGATAGCCCGTAGCGAGATCGAGATGGCCTCGCTGATGGCGCTCAAGGCCGCCTGGGCCTTCGACCAGGGTCTGCCTGCCGGGGAGTTTGCCAACATCGCCAAGTACGCGGGTGCCGAAGCCGGCATCCATGCCGTTGACGCGGCCATCCAGACCCATGGCGGCAACGGTTTCACCAAGGAATACGGCATTTACGACTTGTACGGTCTGGTGCGGCTGCTGCGCACGGCTCCGTTGAACCGCGAGCTGGTGTTGAACTACATCGCGGAGCATGTGATGGGCCTGCCGCGCTCCTATTGACAGGCCACCATGGGTAACAACGCTCCCCTGCCCGCCTTTGGTGCCCTGGCCGGCCTGAAGGTGATTGACCTCTCACGCGTGCTCGGTGGCCCGTACTGCGGACAGATTTTGGCCGACCACGGCGCGCAGGTCATCAAGGTCGAGCCACCCGCTGGCGACGAGACCCGCGCCTGGGGCCCACCCTTTGCCGACGACGGCACGGCGGCCTACTACAACGGCCTGAACCGCAACAAGCGCGACATCGTGATCGACCTGTCCAAGCCCGAAGGGCGCGAGATCGTTCTCAAGCTGCTGGCGGACGCCGACGTGCTGATCGAGAACTTCAAGATCGGCACGCTGGAGCGCTGGGGCATCGGCTATGAACAGACGCTGCGCGAGCGCTTCCCGCGCCTGATCCACTGCCGGGTCAGCGGCTTCGGCGCCGATGGGCCGCTCGGCGGCGCGCCTGGCTACGACGCGGTGGCACAGGCACTGGGCGGCCTGATGAGCGTCAACGGCACGCCGGACACCGGCCCGCTGCGGGTCGGTGTCCCAGTGGTCGACATCACCACCGGCCTGTCGGCCGTGATAGGCGTGCTACTGGCGGTGATTGAGCGGCAGCGCTCCGGGCGCGGGCAGTTCGTCGAGGCCACGCTGTACGACACCGCCGTGTCGCTGCTGCATCCGCAAAGTGCAAACTGGTTGCAGTCGGGCCAGACACCCAGGCTCAGCGGCAATGCGCACTCCAACATCGTGCCCTACGACAAGTTTCCGACCCGGACCTGCGAGGTCTTCCTGGGCATCGGCAACAACGGGCAGTGGAAAAAACTGTGCGAGTTCCTCGGCCATCCCGACATGGCCAGCGAGCCGCGCTTTGCCACCAACGCCGAGCGTTTTCGCCATCGCGACGAACTGCGCGCCTTGCTAGAGGCGCAGTTGCAAGAGGTGGATGGCGAACAGCTGTGCCGTGACCTACTGGCCGCCGGTATTCCGGCCGGCGCCGTCAGGGCCATTCCGCAGGTATTGACGGACCCCCACACCCTGCATCGGGACATGGTGGTGCAGGTCGAGGGTGTGCCTGGCATCGGCATCCCGGTCAAGCTGTCACGCACACCGGGGCGCGCCCACAGCGCGCCGCCGCGCTTCGGCCAACACACACGTGAGCTGCTGACGGAGCACGGCTACGGCGCCGCCACCATTGATGCCCTGATCGCACGGGGAAGCATCGTAGAACACGTTGCAACATGAACTCTGCCTGCCAGAGATTAGGGGAAACCCCATATACCTAACTAATGTTAGGTGCGAAAATGAAAACTTTTATGCAGAACAGAAAATCGGATCGGCAAGCTGCGCACAGGCAGGTGGTCGACCGTGCTATGTCATAGGCACCCTCAGTGATAAACACCATCAGTACCAAAGAGCAGCGGCCAACTCCGATGAAAGCCAGCAACGCGGCGGCAGTGCCCGCCCTCGAATGCCGAGGGCTGGAGCGGCGATTCGGCGGCCTCGTCGCGTTGAAGGATGCCAATTTGCGCATTGAGCGTGGGGAGATCTTCGGCTTGGTCGGCCCCAACGGCAGCGGCAAGACGACCATGACCAACGCCATCACCGGCTTCTTTCCACCCCAGGTCGGCAGCATATGGCTCAATGGCCGCGACATCACCGGCATGGCGCCGCACAAGGTCGCAGCTCTGGGCGTCGCGCGCACGTTCCAGAACCTGGCGCTCTTCAACGGCATGAGCGTGCTTGACAACATCCTGCTGGGGCGTCACATCCACATGAAGCCCGGCGTGGCAAAAACCGCCCTCTACTGGTGGCTGGGTCGTAAGGATGAGATGGTGAGCCGGCTCAAGGTCGAAGAGATTATCGATTTCCTGCAGCTTCAGAGCGTGCGCGACGAGCTGGTGGACAGCATTCCGATCGGACTGAAAAAGCGCGTCGAACTGGCACGCGCGTTGGTAGCCGAACCCAGCTTTCTGGTTCTTGACGAACCGATGGCTGGCATGAACCAGGAGGAAAAGGAATACATGGCCCGTTTTATTCTCGATGCGCGTGCCGAGCGCAATGTCACTGTGCTGCTGATCGAGCACCACATGGATGTGATCACCGGTATCTGCGACCGCATGATGGTGCTCAGCTATGGTGAAACCATCGGAACCGGTATTCCTGCCGACGTGATGAAGGATGAACGTGTGATCAAGGCCTACCTGGGGGGTGCGCATGCAAAGCACTGAAACCAATACTGCCAAGGGCAGCAAGACCACATGGGATATGGGCACCGACACCACCCTCATCCACATTCTGGCTCGCAACGCCGAGTTGCTGGGCAATCGCGTGGCCATGCGCGAAAAGCACCTGGGAATATGGCAGGAGACCACCTGGTCGCAGATGCTGGATACCACGCTCGCCTGCGCGGCCGGCATGGAAAGCCTGGGTTTTGGCGCAGAGGATGCCTTGCTGGTCCTGGGCGACAACCGACCCCGGCTCTACATGGGCATGCTCGCGGCCGGCGTGCTGGGCGGCTACGCGATGCCCGTCTACTCTACTGCAACACCCGACGAAATCCGTCACTTCATGCATGAGACGCATGTCCGCTTTGTCCTGGCTGAAGACCAGGAGCAAGTCGACAAGGTGCTTGATCTGGGCGATCAGGGTGCAACGATCAAGAACATCATTTACGACGAGCCACGCGGCTTGACCAACTATTCGAATCCCGGACTGATTTCGTGGGAAAAGTTGCAGGCCATCGGTGCAGATCGCTTGCGTGCCGAGCCGAAACTGCGAAATTCCTTGATCGAACGGGCGCTGCCCGACGGACCGGCGGTGTTCGTGCACTCGTCGGGGACCACGGGCAAGCCGAAGGGCGTGGTACTGAGCCACCGCAATTTCCTCGCGGGGGTGCGCAACGCCCATCGCGGGGGCGCCTTCACATTTGGCGAGACCATCCTCGCCTATCTGCCCATGGCCTGGGTGGGCGACTTTGCCATCACGGTCGGCGCCGGTGTTGCGCTGCACTTCACCATCAATATCCCCGAACGCCAGGAAACGGTGCTGCACGACCTGCGCGAGGTGGCTCCCACTTTCTATCTGGCGGCACCCCGCAGCTGGGACAACATGCTGACCACCATCCAGGTTCGCATGGAGGATTCGACGCCGCTCAAGAAATGGTTCTACGATGTTTTCATGAACTCGGCGCTGGCGTCCGAACGACGCAAGCTCGAGGGAAAACAGCCCAGCCTGACAGAGCGTCTGATGCGGCAACTGGGAGAGTGGTTGATTTTCGGACCGATCAAGGACCAGTTGGGCCTCACCCGCCTGCGAGGTGCTTTCACCGGCGGCGAGGCCATTGGCGAAGACACTTTTGTTTTTTACCGCGCACTGGGCGTGAAATTGCGACAGTTCTATGGTCAAACTGAAAGCAGCGCCTTCACTGCCTTGCAGGACACCGAAGAAGTACGCCTGCACACGGTCGGCAAACCGCTGCCCGGTGTGGAAGTCAAGATCGGCGACAACGGAGAGGTCTTGATTCGCTCCGGGAGCGTGTTTTCCGGTTACTACAAACTTGAAAATGCCACCCGTGAAGCACTTGAGGACGGCTGGCTGCACACGGGCGATGCCGGTTATATCGAGCCTGATGGACACATGGTGGTGCTCGGACGGTTGTCGGAGGTGGTGTATACCTCCAAAGGCGAACGCTACATTCCGAACTACATTGAGAACCGCCTCAAATTCAGTCCGTACATCAAGGATGTGGCCGTGCTCGGGAGCGGCCGCGACACGCTGGCGGCCATCATCTGCATCGACATGGAGCCGGTGGGCCATTGGGCTGAGGTACGGGGCATTTCCTACATGTCCTATGCCGACCTGTCGCAAAAACCCGAGGTGATCGAACTGGTCACGGCAGCGGTCAAGCGCGTCAACAGCATCCTGCCAGACGGGTTGAAACTGCATCACTTCGTGTCCTTACACAAGGAGTTCGACCCCGACGACGGAGAGGTCACGCGAACCCGCAAGCTGCGCCGCAACGTGGTCGAGGAGCGTTATGCGCCCATCATTGATGCGATCTACGGCGGCCAGCAGACGGTCACGATGAAGGCGCAGATCACGTATGAATCCGGTGAAGTCGGCACCATCGAGCGCCAACTCTCGGTGCAGGAGATTTAAATTATGGATTTTTCACTGTTTGCCGAATTGGCCATCAATGGCGCGCTGTCGGGGCTCATGTATTCACTGGTCGCCATGGGCATCGTGATCATCTACAAGTCATCCTCGGTGCCCAACCTGGCGCAAGGTGCGATGACCATGCTGGGTGCCTATGTCGTGCTGGCCATCGCCAATGGATTGGGCGTGTCGATGTGGGTCGCCATCCCGCTGGCCATGGGAACGATGTTCTTTGTCGGAATGGGCATCGAGCGGGTGGCGTTGCGCCGGCTGGCGGGCCGCCCCATCATCATGATCCTGATGATGACACTGGGGCTGGACATTTTTATACGCGCGACAACAATGGCCATCTGGGGCGGCTCTGGCCTTCCGCTGTCCATTGGCATCAGCGACGACCCGCTGTTTCTGGGGCCGGTGCTGCTCAGTCGGGCTTATGTGGTGGGCGCCGTGGTGGCCATCGCGCTGTTTTTGGTCTTGATGTTCTTCTTTCGCACGCGCAGGGGCATTGTTCTGCGCGCCATCTCCGACGATTACATCGCGTCGTGGTCGATCGGTATTTCGGTTGAACGCGGGGTGGCGTTTTCCTGGGCCATGTCCTCGGTTCTGGCCACCACGGCCGGCGTGTTGTGGGGCTCGGTTCAAGGGGTCAGCCAGGCGCTGGCGCTGCTTTTGCTCAAGGGCTTGACCGTCGCCGTTTTGGGCGGTCTTGACAGCATCGGCGGCGCCATTCTGGCCGGCTTGCTGCTGGGCCTTCTTGAAGGCGTTGCATCTGGCTATCTCGACCCCTTGGTTGGCGGTGGCAGCCGCGACCTGGTGGTTGCCACAATACTGATTCTGACCATCCTGATTCGGCCGCATGGCCTGTTCGGGCGCCACGACATTGAAAGGATCTGAAGGTCATGCTATTTCGTCAATCAGGAATTTTCCATACCAATTACGCCAACGCGCGCTCGCTTTTTCCGCTCCCCGCGGATCGCTGGATGATCGGCTTGTTGCTGGCCTTTGCGTTAACTGCGCCATTCACCATGAGCACGCTCGTCCTCAGCACCCAGCTGTTACCGTGGCTGGTGTGGACTGCGGCCGTGCTCGGCTTGAACCTGATTCTGGGCTGGACCGGACAGTTCCACTTCGGCTATGCCGCCATCATGGGCATCGGCGCCTACACGGCGGTGCACGGCGTACGCAACGGCATTCCCTGGGAGATCGCGATGGTGCTCGGCGGCGTGATGGCCGCTGTGATCGGCATCGTTTTCGCTTTCGCGGCGCTGCGCGTGAAAGGCCTGTATCTGGCGCTCAGCACGCTGGCCCTGCAGTTCGTGATGGACTGGGTGATCTCCCACGTGCCGGCCATCAGCGGCGGCACCCAGGCCACACTGCAGGCACCTGACATCAGCCTGCTCGGCCAGGCCATCACCTCGGATACCGGACTCTATTACGTGGCGCTGGGCTGGTGCCTGATCGTCACCGTGTTCATGCTCAACTTGCGCCGCACCGGGCTTGGCCGCGCGCTCATTGCGGTGCGTGAAAAGGACTTCGCTGCGGCGGTCATTGGCGTGCACAGCCTGTATTACAAGCTGGTGGCGTTCGCCACCTCGTCCTTCATTGGCGGCATCAGCGGCGCCATCCTGATCTTCACCTTCTACCGAGCAGCCACACCGGAGCAGTTTGCCGTCAATGTCTCCATCGAGTTGCTGGCCATGGTGATCGTCGGCGGACTGGGCAGCATCATCGGCAGCTATTTTGGGGCCGCCTTCATTCTGTTGATGCCCGGCCTGATGAACAGTCTGATCGGCTGGCTGGCGCAGCTCCTGGGCATCTCGCTCGGGATCGAAACGCTGGCCCACATTCCACATGCGGTTTATGGCGCGCTGATCATTATTTTCCTGCTGGTTGAGCCTATGGGGCTGGGCAAGATGTACACCAATCTGCGCAACTACCTGCTGGTCTGGCCCTTCGGCTACGCCCGAAAGTAAAAACGACATCATGGCGACTGACAACTTGACTTCCACCCCAACGCTGATGCAAAACCAGACTGCGGAACCTGCCTTGATATTGTCACTGAACAATGTCGAGGTCATCTACGATCATGTATCGCTCGCCATCAAGGGCGTTTCGATCGATGTGCCGCAAGGCGCCATGGTGGCACTGCTGGGCGCCAACGGCGCTGGCAAAAGCACGACGCTGAAGTCGATCAGCGGCCTGCTGCGCCCTGAGCGCGGCCTGGTAACCCGCGGTGAGGTGCAATTCCTGGGTCAGAACATCGATGCGCTGGCGCCGCAGGAGCGCGTCAAGCTCGGTATCGTGCATGTGCTGGAAGGGCGGCGTGTGTTCGAACACATGACGCCTGACGAAAACCTGGTGGCGGCCTCGGCGGTTCGTGGCACCCGCCAAGACATGCTGCGTAACAAGGATATGGTTTACAGCTACTTCCCGCGCTTGCACCAGCGGCGCACCGCGCAGTCCGGCTACCTGTCAGGCGGCGAGCAGCAGATGCTCGCCATTGGCCGTGCCTTGATGACGCAACCCAAGCTGCTGATGCTTGACGAGCCGAGTCTTGGTCTCGCGCCTTTTCTGGTGGCCGAGATTTTCGACATTGTCCGGCGCATCAACAATGAAGAAGGTCTGTCCGTTCTGCTGGTGGAGCAAAACGCAATCGCCGCTCTGGAGGTCGTCTCGCATGGCTACATGATCGAGAACGGACGCGTGGTGATGCATGACAGCGCAGAAGCCATGAAGAAAAATCCGGACATCCAAGAATTTTACCTCGGCGGCACCGAAGGCCGCAGTTTCCATGACATCAAACACTATAGCCGGCGCAAACGTTGGCTGACCTGACCCCCCGTGGTTACCTTGTCCACGTCGATACCTGATTTCACGTTCAGTCATGGGCCGTACTGTACGGCGTGCCCGTTGGACTTTTTTTTCTATCCGTACGATTATTAGGAGAAGAGACATGAGATCCAAGTTGCTTTCCATCGTCGCAGGTCTGGGATTGGCGTTTGCCTGTCTGCAGTCTGCACAGGCGCAAGCCCAGCCCGTTAAATTCGCGCTGTGTTATGACCTGAGCAAGTCATACGGCTTTGTGACGCCACAAATCGCCCAGGCGGCGAATGACTATGCCAAGATATTGAACCAGAAAGGCGGCATTGAAGGCCACCCCATCGAGATACTGGTTCAAGACCATGGCAACGAGCCGCAGCGTGGCATCGAGTGCTACGAAAAGATGAAACGCGAAGGCGCCATTGCCTTTGATTTCCTGTCCACGCCGGTTTCCCGCGCCGTTCTGCCGCGCGCCATGGCGGATGGCAATGTGATGGTGCAATCCTTTGTAGGTCGTGGCGATGCGGTCGATGGTGATGTGTTCAAGTGGATTTTCCCCATTGGGCCGACCTACTGGGGTCAAATGGCCAACAATATCCACTACATCAAAACCAAGTCCAACAACAACCTCAAGGGCGTGAAGATTTCGTTCATCTACCCCGACTATCCGTTCGGGCAGGAACCGATCGGCGTGTTGAAGACACTCGCGGCCAAAGAGGGCTTTGACCTGCAGTTGGTTCCCAACCCGATGCCGGGCAATGACCAGGCCGCCGCTTGGTCCCAGATCCGCCGCAACAACCCCGACTGGGTGATCAGCTGGAACCTGGCCGGCATGCACGTCGTCGCCTCGCGCGAAATGAAGCGCAACGGCATCCCGATGGACAAGTACCTTTCCGTCAATTGGCTCAACGAAGTTGACCTTGCCAACATTGGTCTGGAAAACGCAAAAGGCCTCAAGCGCGGCACCAACGTGACGGGTGGACAGAGCCACCCGCTGATGCAGCAGATCATCAAGGACCTGTATGAGAAAAACAAGGGCAGCGGTGACCGCAAGCATCTCAACGATGTTTACTACAACACTGGTCTGGCCATCTATGCCAGCGTTTTCGAGGGCGCTCGCCTGGCCATCAAACAAAATGGCTGGCCCATCACGCCTGACAAAATGAAGCGCGGTCTGGAAAGCTTGAAAAACTTTGACGCCGAAGGCCTGCTTGCCCCCGTAACGGTGACCACCAAGGACCATGGCGGCGGAGGCAAGACCCGCATCGACATGTGGGATGGCGCCAAGTGGGTGCCTCAGACTGACTGGTTCTCGGCATATGACGACGTGATCCAGGACATCGTGAAGAAAGAATCTGGCGAGTTCGCCAAGAACAAACAGTAATTGCCTTCCCTTGGGATGGTTCACGGTCAGGCGCGTTGCGCACTGACCGTGAACCATCCCATCTTGTTTCTCGGATTTTCATCCCTCTCTTGAATCGACAGGTGGCAGCCTATGCCACAGTGGATTGCAGTGGTAGCTGCCAGGCGCACCATCCAACACAGGAAATCTCGCCCCCTGATCTAACTATCGTTAGATAGTTATAATTTCATCCTCACCAATGTGGCGCCAAAAGCGCAAGGAGCAATCAGTATGGATCTCGAACTAAAAGGAAAATCGGTCATCGTCACGGGTGGTGGCTCGAACATTGGCCGCGGCATCGTGCTCGGCTTCGCCGCGGAAGGCGCCAACATCACCATCGGCGACATCGACGACAAGCAGGCGCAAAAGACGGCAGAACTTGCGCTGGCGAGCGGCGCGGCGTCGGCGCAGGTTGTCAAGACCGATGTCACCCAACTTGACCAGGTGCAAGCCATGTTCAAGGCGGCCACGGACAAGTTCGGCGGCGTCGATGTCCTCGTCAACAACGTCGGCTGGGACCAGTTGATGTTCTTCACGCAGACGACCCCCGATCTGTGGCAAAAGATCATCAACATCAACTACCTCGGCGTACTCAACTGCACCAAGGCCGCGCTTGAAGTCATGGTTCCTCGCAACGCCGGCTCCATCGTCTCCATCAGCTCTGACGCCAGTCGGCAAGGTGAGCCACGTGAAGCGGTGTATGGCGGCGTCAAGGCCGCCATCAACAGCTTCATGAAAACGATCGCCAAGGAAAACGGTCGTTATGGCATTCGCTGCAACGTGGTCTGCCCCGGCGTCACTATCCCCAGTACCACCGACGAAGTGGGCGGAAGCAGCATGTGGATCGATGCCGGCAGCATGTTCACGCCGGAGCAACTGGAAAAAGTCGCCAAGGCGCTGCCACTGCGCAAGGTGGGGCGGCCACAGGATATTGCCAATGCGGTCGTCTTCCTGTCTTCAGCGAAGGTTGCGGGCCATGTCACCGGACAGGTTCTTTCAGTGTCTGGCGGTTACAGCATGATTGGGTAAATGCCCGGGCACGGTCGAAAGACATGCGGCATTGAAATAGCAGACAAAAAGGAAAACCCATGGAATTCAAGGACATCCTCTACGAAGAACTCGACTCGGTGGCCTACATCGCGATCAACCGCCCCGAAGTGATGAATGCGTTTCGCGGCCAGACCGTCGAGGAACTGCTGCAGGCATTCATGAAAGCAGGCTGGGACAAGCGAATCGCCGCCATTGTGCTCACGGGAACGGGTGACCGTGCTTTCTGCACCGGCGGCGATCAGTCGGCTCATGCCGGCCAGTACGACGGCCGCGGCACCATCGGCATCCCGGTGGAAGAGTTTCACAGCGCCATTCGTGACGTACCCAAGCCCGTGATCGCCCGCGTGCAGGGCTACGCCATTGGCGGTGGCAATGTCTTGGCCACCTTGTGCGACATGACCATTGCCTCGGAAAAGGCCGTGTTTGGCCAGGTCGGCCCAAAGGTTGGCTCGGTCGATCCTGGCTGGGGCACGGCGTACCTGAGCCATGTGGTTGGAGAAAAAAAAGCACGCGAGATCTGGTACATGTGCCGCCGCTACAGTGCGCAGGAAGCCCTGGCCATGGGGCTGTGCAACGCCGTCGTGCCCCACGACCAGCTCGACGCCGAAGTCGTCCGCTGGTGCAAGGAAATTGTCGAAAAAAGCCCGACCGCTCTGGCGATCGCGAAACGCTCTTTCAACGCATCCACCGAGCACATTCGCGGGATCGGCAGCCTGGGACTTCAAGCGCTGAGCCTGTACTACGACACGGCAGAGTCCAAAGAAGGCGTGAGCGCTTTCCTGGAAAAACGCCGGCCTGATTTCAGGCAGTGGACCAACGGGAGCAAGTGAGCAACCCCTTGCGACGCGCCAATGCACGAGTCTGCCCCTTCGACCAAAGCCAAGTTTGATACGATTTGCTTTTTTTTGGATCTAACTAACGGTCAATATGAAGCCAAGTACAGAAGCAAAGCTCAGCAAAGATAACGCAGATGGCCCCGCTACACGTGAACGGGTGCTGCTCGAAGCTGCACGGCTGTTCAGGCATCATGGCTATGCGGCAACTACTTTGCGCGAGGTTGCGGATGCTGCCGGCGTCAAAGCCGGCAGCATCTACTATCACTTCGAATCGAAAGAGCAGATCCTGGGCGAGGTACTGGACAAAGGCATCACCATCGTCGCCGATGCCGTGCGCACCCGTGTTGCGGCTCTTCCCGAAAGTGCACCCTGGCGAGACCGAATCGCCGCTGGCATTGAAGGCCATCTCTGGGGAATGCTGCATTATGGCGACTTTACGTCAGCCAACATCCGCATCTACGGCCAAATCCCGACCAGCGCAAAAAATCGCCACCGGATCGTGCGGCGGGCTTACGCAGACTATTGGGATCGGCTGTTCGAATCAGCGCTCGCCAGCGGCGAGTTGCGCCAGGACACCAGCACGGCCATGATTCGGCTTTTCGTGATTGGGGCATTGAACTGGACCGTCGAGTGGTACAACCCCCAACGAGGCTCTTTTCAGGATTTCTCACGCCAAATCACAGCGATCGTGTTCGATGGAATTCTCATGCATGACAAAGCATAGCCGCAATGCATTGCCGGCAACTTCAATAGGCCGGGCCGAGAGACGGACAACCATGGTCCCCATGTCGCCTACGTGGCTCAGTGGCACGCCAACCGACTGCATCTGGGAACTCGCAAATTGAACAACACACCGAAGGATCAAAAAATGACTGTCAAGGAAGGGTGGCGCGGCCGGTTCTATGAAGACTTCGAGGTCGGCGACGAGTATCGGCATGCCCTCGGCCGCACCCTGACCCAGAACGACAACATCTGGTTCACGTTGCTGACGCAAAACACGGCTCCGCTGCACTTCGATGCCCACTACGCCGCGCAGACGGAGTTCGGCCGCCCGCTCATCAATTCCTGCCTCACGCTGGCCCTCGTGACGGGGCAGACGGTGAGCGATGTCTCGCAAAACGTCATGGCCAACCTGGGGTGGGACGAAGTTCGACTTCCGCATCCGGTGTTTGAAGGCGACACGATTTACTCCCGCACCACGGTGCTGGACAGGCGCGAGTCGCGGTCGCGAACCAATGTCGGCGTCGTCACGGTGCGCACCGAAGGCTATAACCAGAGCGGCGTCATTGTCTGCACCTTCAAACGCACGGTGATGGTCTACAAACGTGACGGCGCACCGCGCACCGCACCGCCGCTGCCGGTCGACAGCCGACCCTGACCCCCCCTTTTTTTTCGTCAACTTCGGCCCCAGGGTCGCCAACTTTTTGACTCTCTCCGCATGAAGCCCACCTCCCTGCTCGAACAATACGGCCCGCGCGAGGCGATGGAATACGACGTGGTGGTGGTGGGTGCCGGCCCCGGCGGTTTGGCCACAGCCATCCGTCTCAAGCAGCTCGCGGCAGCAAAGGGCGCGGACGTCTCCGTGGTGCTGCTGGAGAAAGGCGCCGCGCCCGGTGCTCACATCCTCTCCGGCGCGGTCATGGACCCCATCGCGCTGAACGAACTCTTCCCCAACTGGAAGGAGCTGGGCGCACCGCTGAACCAACCCGTCACCGGTGACGACGTGCTTTTCCTGAGCGAAACCGGCTCCAGGCGCACGCCCAACTTCCTGGTGCCCGACTGCTTCGACAACGAGGGCAATTACGTCATCAGCCTGGGCGCCCTGACCCAGTGGCTGGGCGAGCAGGCGGAAGCCCTGGGCGTGGAAATCTTCCCCGGCTTCACAGCCGCCGAGGTGCTGTACAACGACAACGGTTCGGAGAGCGGGAATTTACCTTCGGTAAAGGGTGTCGCCACCGGCAACCTTGGCATTGGCAAGGACGGCCTGCCGCACGACGGCTTCCAGCTCGGCATGGAGTTGCATGCCAAATACACCATCTTTGCCGAAGGCGCGCGCGGCCATCTGGGCAAACAGCTCATCACGAAATACAAGCTCGACGAAGGCCGCGATCCACAAAGCCATGCCATCGGCATCAAGGAACTGTGGGAGATCGACCCGGCCCGCGCCCAACCTGGTCGGGTGGTGCACACGGCCGGCTGGCCGATGGACAGCCAGACCTACGGCGGCGGTTTTCTCTACCACTTGGAAGGCAACAAGGTCACGCTGGGCTTCGTCACCGGGCTCGACTACAAGAACCCATGGCTCAGCCCCTTTGAGGAAATGCAGCGCTGGAAGGCCCACCCCGCCATTCGCGCCCACATCGAAGGCGGCAAGCGCATCGGCTACGGCGCGCGCGCCATCACCGCCGGTGGCCTGCTCAGCCTGCCCAAGACCGTGTTCCCGGGCGGCGCGCTGATCGGCTGTGATGCCGGCTACCTGAACGCCGCACGCATCAAAGGCAGCCACGCCGCCATCAAGAGCGGCATGCTGGCCGCCGAAGCCGCGTTTGAAGCCCTGGCCGCCGGACGCAGCGGCGACGAACTCAGCGCCTACCCCGCTGCGTTCGAAAACAGCTGGCTGCACACCGAACTCGACCAGTCGCGCAACTTCAAACAGTGGTTCAAGAAGGGCAGCCTCGTCGGAGCCCTGATGACCGGCATTGAGCAGTGGCTGCTGCCCAGGCTTGGCATCAAGCGTCCGCCCTGGACGATCCACCGCACCCAGGCCGACCACGCCAGCCTGCGCCCGGCCGCCGAGATGCCGCAGATCAGCTACCCCAAGCCCGACGGCAAGCTCACCTTCGACCGGCTCTCCAGCGTGTTCGTCAGCAACACCAACCACGAAGAAAACCAGCCCGCGCACCTGACGCTCAAGGACGCCAGCGTGCCGGTGCAGATCAATCTGGCGAAATACGCCGGCCCCGAGAGCCGTTACTGCCCGGCCGGCGTTTACGAATTCGTAAAGAACGACGACGGCTCGGACCGGCTGCAGATCAACGCGCAGAACTGCGTGCACTGCAAGACCTGCGACATCAAGGATCCGACGCAGAACATCGTCTGGGTCACGCCAGAAGGCGGCGGCGGGCCGAACTACGCGGGAATGTAGCCGAGAGTGATTCAAATCTAAAGTGCAATACCCTGGGTTTCAATGAACGAGGGTGGGTGTTGCGTGCTATTGAGCAGGAGGTCCCGATAGACTGCCAGAGGGGGATCGTGCGCCCTACCCCTTCCAGGGCGGGTTGTTGATCTGATCGGCAATCGCATCGAGCTGCTCCTGGCTGTACCCTGAGAGGTCCGAGCCCTTGGGCTGGTACTGGCGCACCAGCTCGTTGGAGTTCTCGTTAGAGCCTCGCTGCCAAGGGCTGTGGGGGTAACAGAAGTACACCGCAATGTCCGTGCGTCGGCTCAGTTCCCTGTGCATCGCCTTCTCCCGGCACTGGTCGTACGTCATGCTCTGGCACATAGGCTCAGCGAGCCTCAGCAGCTTGTCAGAGAAGGCCTGCAGGACATTGACCGCGCTGGCGGGCTTGAACCCGTGCAGCTTGATGAGCATGAGCAGCCCGACTGGTGCACTCCACCAGGGTGCCCACCGCACTGGCGTTCGCAGCACCCTTGATCAGGTCACCCTCCCCGTGCCCGGGCAACTGCCGGTCTTCAATCTCGGGCGGACGCACCTGGATGCTCACCATGTCCATCTATTGATCCGGCACTTTGAAGTCGCGAGTCGTGGACGGACTGCCACAGGCAAACGATCCACGAAAGTTCAAAATTCATGGGGCCGGAGCAATAGTATCTGAGCTCTTCGGCCTTTTCCTTTGTTGCGAGGTAGTCGTTTGCGCTTGGGTGGGCTGCTTTGCATCTGCGGACCGTACTCGGGGGCAGGTGTTGCACTTCAGTCTTGAATCCGCCGACGGTGAATCACCGGCATTCATGCTGTAGCGAGCCTGGCCAGAAGTTGCCGCCCGCACTTGCACCCGGACGTGATGGCACCTGCATAGGGATTTCCCGAGTTGACGCCAGCCTAACTACCGTTAGATTAGCGCCATGCAAACAAGGCATGGCGCCTACCGAACGGCAAGGCACATGGCAGGCACGCTGCCCAACACGGCCAACACGGGACAACCTTTGAGAAAATTAACTGCCCCCTCGACCGGCACCCTGGCAACCAGAGACCCTGGTCGCGCCCATGCACCCGGCCCATCCGAGCCGAAGGTCTGCACGACTGCGGCTGCCATCCTGGCGCACCCCTCCACTACGCTCGACCGGCATACCCGTTCAATGGTTAAGTCGCCGCAGCACAGCGCAAGTAACGGCCTGTCATGCTGAATCTCACCAATGTCCAGATCGTTTACGACAACACCATCGAGGCGGTGCGAGAGGCCTCATTGGCCGTCGGCAAAGGTCGCATAGTCGCCCTGCTCGGTTCCAACGGGGCCGGGAAATCAACCACGCTCAAAGGCATTTCGGGCGTGCTGTATCCGGAAGACGGTGAGATCAAGGGTGGCCAGATCACGTTTGAAAACCGCCAGCTGACCGGCCTGGCTCCGGACGAAATCGTGCGCGCCGGCGTGGTCATGGTGCCCGAGGGGCGCCGCCTGTTCGACCAGTTGACGGTCGAGGAAAACCTCGTGATGGGCGGCTACACGCGCAGTGTGACCGACGCCAGGCGCCAGATGGAGATGGTGTATGGGCTGTTCCCGCGTCTGGTGCAAAAACGCAGCACGGTGTCAGGCTACCTGTCGGGCGGCGAACAGCAGATGGTGGCCATCGGCCGCGCGCTGATGTCGTCCCCGAAACTGCTGATGCTCGACGAGCCCACGCTCGGTCTGGCGCCACAGATCAGCGAAGAGATTTTCGACATCATCACCCGCCTGTGCCGCCAGGAAGGCATGGGCATTCTCCTGGTGGAGCAGAACGCACAGATGGCGCTGGCCATTGCCGACTATGGCTACATCATGGAAAACGGCCGCGTGGTGCTCGACGGTGAGGCCGACAAGATGCTGCGCAACGACGACGTGCGCGAGTTCTACCTCGGCTTCGGCGAAGGCGGATCGCGCAAGAACATGCGCGACGTGAAGCACTACAAGCGGCGCAAACGCTGGCTCTCCTGAGAAAAAACATGAACGACACATTGTTAAGGGTCGAAACCCTGTCCAAGCGCTTCGGCGGCGTCGAAGCCGTTGCCAGTGTCAGTTTTCACGTCCGGCGCGGCGAAATCTATTCCCTGATCGGCCCCAACGGGGCCGGCAAGACGACCACCTTCAACATGATCAGCGGCGTCGTCAAGCCCAGCAGCGGTACCGTGCATTTCGATGGCCACGACATCACCGGCATGCCGGCGCACCGCCTTGCCGCCATCGGCATCGGTCGGACCTTCCAGAACCTGGCAGTGTTCAAACATGCCAGCGTGGTGGACAACCTGCTGGTCGGCCGCCACTGCCACATGGCCACCAACGTGCTGGATGCCTCGTGGTTCTTCGGACGGGCGCGGCGCGAGGAGCTCGAACACCGTCGCAAGGTGGAAGAGATCATCGACTTTCTCGAAATCGAGGAAATTCGCGACATGCCGGTGGGCACCCTGTCCTATGGCCTGCAAAAGCGGGTCGAGCTGGGGCGCGCACTGGCCACCGAGCCCAAGTTGCTGCTGCTGGACGAAATGGTGTCGGGCATGAACAGCGAGGAGACCGAAGACATTGCCCGCTTCGTGCTGGACATCCGCGACGAACTCGGCATTTCGGTCCTCATGGTCGAGCATGACATGGGCATCGTGATGGACATCTCCGACCGCGTCTGCGTGCTCAACTTCGGCCGCAAGATCGGCGAAGGCACGCCGGCCGAGATATCGGCCAACCCGGCGGTGATCGACGCCTACCTGGGCAGCAAGACCAAGGAGGCCGCGTGATCGACAACCTGGACGCGTTGCTGCGCGACGGCAACACCACATTCCCCAAGCTGCTCCAGCACTGGGCACAGCGCTTTCCGGATGCGCTCGCGTTTCGCGAGAAGGATTACGGCATCTGGAACCGGATGACCTGGCAGCACTATTTCGAAACGGCGCGCCGCTTCGCACTCGGTCTCAAGTCTCTGGGCTTCGACAAGGGCGACCGGCTGGCGATTGCCAGCGAGGACAGTCCGCAGTGGATGTTCACCGACTTGGCCACGCAAGCCATCGGCGGTGTCGTGGTGGGTATCTACCCCACCAACCCGTGGCCGGAACTGCAATACATCGTGCATCATTCGAACAGCAAGTTCGTGGTCTGCGGCGATCAAGAACAGGTCGACAAGGTGCTCGACGCCATGGCCAAGCACGACACCGGCCTGCCCGATGTGGTGAAGATCATCTGCGTCGACATGAAGGGCATGCGCGGCTACAAACACGACAAGCTGATGTCGTTCGAGGACGTGCTTGAGCTTGGCGACCAATACGCCGCGGCATCGCCCCAGCACGCGAGCGCCTTTGATCGTGCCATCGAGGACACCCAGCCCGATGACACCTGCATGCTGGTCTATACCTCGGGCACCACGGGTCCGCCCAAGGGCGCGATGCTCTCGCACCGCAACCTCATCATCTCCGTGGACAAGATGAAAGAGCATTTCAAGCTCGACCGGCACAACTACGAAGTGGTCTGCTACCTGCCGTTGTGCCACGTGGCCGAGCGTGCCTTCTCGACGGTCATGCACCTGCTCACCGGTGGCGTGGTCAATTACGCCGAATCGATCGACACAGTGGCCGTCAATCTGCGCGAGATCGCACCCACGGTGTTTTTGGGCGTGCCGCGAATCTGGGAAAAGCTGCAGCAAGGCATTTTGATCCGCATGCAGGACGCCTCGCGCTTTCAGCGCTGGGCTTTCCAGCGCTGCTTCGATGCCGGGCGCCGTCTGTTCGAAAAGGTCGAGGCGCAAGGGGGCCAGCGCAGTCTGTCGGATCGCCTGCACTTCTTCGTTCTGTGGTTGCTGATGTTTCGCAATCTGCAGAAATTCGTCGGCCTGGACCGCATGCAGTGCGGCTTCTGTGGCGGCGCCAGCGTCTCGCCCGAGGTACTGAAGTTCTTCCGCATCCTCGGCATTCCGGTGTACCAGGTCTACGGCATGACCGAGTCCGGCGGGGTGATCTTCTTCCAGCATGAAAAAGCGATCAAACTGGGCGCCACCGGCCTGCCCATCGACGGCCTGAACTGGAAGATCGCGGAGGACGGCGAGCTCGTCGTCAAGCACCCCGCCGTGTTCAAGGGCTACATCCACGACGAAGGCGCCACCGCCAAGACCGTGGTGGACGGCTGGCTGCACACCGGCGACATCGTGGCACTGGCCGACAACGGCGAGCTGATGATCGTTGACCGCAAGAAGGCCATCATCATCACCAGCGGCGGCAAGAACATCGCGCCCTCGGAGATCGAAAACGCGCTCAAGGACAGCCTGTATGTGCGCGAGGCGATCATCCTGGGCGACGGACGCCACTATTTGGCGGCGCTGATCCAGGTCGACTACGAAACAGTCGGCAAGTGGGCACAAGAACGCAAACTGGCCTACACCACCTACAAGAGCCTGGCCGCGCTGCCCGAGGTGCGCGAACTGATCGACGAGGACGTCAAGCGTGTGAACAAGCTGTTTGCCCGGGTCGAGAACATCCGCAAGTTCCTGATTCTGGAGAAGGAACTCGACCACGACGACGGCGAACTCACCGCCACCCAGAAGGTGCGCCGCAACGTCATTGAAAAAACTTTCGCGAAAGAGATCGCGATCATCTACGGTGGAGGGGCGGGCTGATGGACTATTTTTTGCAACTGGTCATTTCCGGCATCGCCGTCGGCCTGGTCTACGGCTTCATCGGCATGGGCTTTGCCATGATCTACCGCGCCACCGGCGTGGTGAACTTCGCCCAGGGCGAGCTGATGATGCTGGTGTCCTACATCGCCTTCACCCTGGCCGGCACCTTCCAATTTGGCTTCTGGCTCATGCTGGCAGCAACTGTCGCGGCCTCGGTGCTGATCGGCCTGCTGATCGAGGTCTTGCTGATCCGTCCGATGCTTGGTCAGCCGGTGTTCTCCACGGTGATGGTGACCATTGGCCTGGCCGTGATCCTGCGCTCGGTGGTGGTGCTGATCTGGGGCGCAGACCCCATGCCGCTCAATGCCGGCCTGCCAACGGAGGTCATCAAGATCGGCCCGGCCGGCCTGTACCCGGCGCAGCTGTATTCCGTTGGGCTGATGGCGGCCGTACTGCTCGGCCTGTGGACCTTCTTTCGCTATTCGCGGGTCGGTATCGCCATGCGTGCCACCGCCAACGTGCAAACTGCAGCCCTGCTGATGGGCATCAATGTCAAGCGCATTTTCGCCTTGTCCTGGGCCCTGTCGGCGGGGCTCGCCGCCATTGCGGGCGTGTTGATCGGCGTGATCTACGACGTCAATCCCGGCATGTGGACGACAGGTCTGCGCAGCTTTCCCGCGGTCATCTTGGGCGGGCTGGACTCGGTGTTCGGCGCCGCACTCGGCGGCATCCTGATCGGGGTGGTCGAGAATCTGTCGGAAGGCTATATCGGCCGCGGCATGAAGGAGATCGCCGGTTTTGTTTTGATCCTCGTCGTCCTTATGGTCAGACCCTATGGCCTGTTCGGCAAACCTGAAATCGAGCGTGTCTGATGCGTAGCGGAAACTTCAAACAAAACTATCGTCAGCTGCTGGCACTGACCGACTCGGTTCCTGTCATCGTCTGGTCGTGTCTGCTGGTGGCGCTGCTGGCGGCCGCGCCACTGCTGCTGGCCAAGTACTATGTCTCCGTCATTCTGCTGCTGCTGATCACAGCGGTGGGGGTGTTGGGCCTGAACCTGCTGACCGGGACCACCGGGCTGATCTCGCTCGGGCACTCGGGGTTTCTGGCGGTCGGCGCCTACACGGCCGGCATCGTGGCCAGCAAACTTGGTTGGCCAATGCTGGCGTCCATCTTCGCCGGTGGCGTGAGCGCGGCCATCGCCGGGATCATCGTGGGCATACCCTCGCTGCGTCTCAAAGGGCTGTACCTGGCCATCACGACGATGGCATTTGCCGTGATCATCAACCACCTGATCCTCAACGGTGGCGACCTGACCGGAGGCTCGGAAGGACTGACGGTGCCGCAACCCTCGCTGTTCGGCCAGGCGCTGGGGGCAGAACGTGGCTACTACTACGTGGTGCTGTGCTTTGTGGTGGTGTTCACCTTCATCACCCTGAACATCCTGCGCAGCCGCATTGGCCGAGCGTTCCTGGCGATTCGGGAGCACGACATCGCAGCCAAGGCCATGGGCGTCAACCTGGTGCGCTACAAGTTGCTGGCGTTCATGGTCAGCGCCTTCTACACCGGCATCGCCGGGGGCTTGCTGGCCTACTACACACGCTACCTGAATGTCGACAGTTTCAGCCTGCTGATCTCGATCGAGGCGCTCTCCATGCTCATCGTCGGCGGCCTGGGTTCTGTAGCCGGCGCCTTGCTCGGAACGGCTTTCATCGTCCTGCTCAACGAAAGCCTGGGCTTCGTGTTCGGCATGATCGGCGCCAGCTTCGGCGGGTCGGGCTCCACTGCCGCCTATGAGATCAAAGGCGTCATTTATGGACTCGCGATTGTGTTGTTCCTGCGTTTTGAGCCCGATGGCCTGATGGGGCGATGGCGCGACATCAAGCATTACTGGACCCATTGGCCCTTCCGATTCTGACCCCGCAGCACACGCGCTGCTTATTCCATAGGAGACCTGCGATGCGAACACTACAGAAGCTGACCCAGCGCTTTTGCCTCGGCGCCCTCGCCGCACTGACCTTCGGCAGCGCACTGGCGGCAGATCCCGGGGTCACGAACGAGAAACTCGTGCTTGGCGCGGTCATCCCGCTGAGCGGCCCGCCCAGCATCATTGGCAAGGCCATTGCCACGACCCTGAAAGTTTGGGAGCAGGACGTCAATTCGCGCGGCGGCATCGGCGGACGCAAAGTCGACATTCGCATCGAGGACGACGGCTATGTGCCGCAGCGCGCTGTCCAGGGTCTGAAAAAACTGATTGATGTCGAACAGATCTTTGCATTGATCGGCACCTCCGGCTCGTCGCAGTTGCTGGCCATGCTGCCCATCATCGACGAGCAGAAAATTCCCGCCATCAACCATATCGCCGTCAACAGCGCCCACTTCAACCCACCGCACAAGACGCTGTTCAATATCGGGGCAACTTACTGCCAGGAGGTCTCTGCCAGCATGAAGCATCTGGTCACATCCCAGAAGCTGCAGGGATCGAAGTTCGGCCTGATCTTCCAGGAAGACGATTACGGCACCGACGTCAAATGCGGCTACGAACAGGCCCTGAAAGAGCTCGGCTTGAAAAGCAGCATCGAAGTTGCCTACAAACGCGGGGCGAAGGATTTTTCCGCCGAGGTGTTGAGCGTGCAGCGCGCCGGCGCCACCTTCGTGCTGACCGGCGGCATCATCACCGAAACCGCCGCCATGCTCAAAGAGATCGCGAAGAACCAGATGCAAGCCGTGCGCCTGGCCGCTCACCCTTCGCATCTGCCTGCGGTACTGGCCCTGGCCGGCCCGGCAGCAGACGGCGTGTACGTCGCCGAGTATGTGCCTCCAGTGACCGACACACAAACACAGGGCATTGGCAAACTCACCGCACTGACCTACAAATATTTTTCAGCCAATGAGGTCAAGGACATGAACCGGTATTCATTGACCGCCTATGTGGGTGTCCAGTTGCTCGAATCAGCGCTCAACGCCTGTGCCAAAAACCTCACGCGTGCCTGCGTGGTCGAAAAGCTCGAGCAGACCAAAAGTTTCACCAGCAACGGCATCATGGCCCCCTTGACCTTCGGGCCCAATATTCGACAGTCGGGGACCCGCCCCATTTTGCTCAAGGCGAATGCCAGCGCCGGGAAATTCGAGCGAGCCTCTGAATTTCTGAGCGCCAAGTGATCCTGACGACGCGCCATTAGCCCCACCCCCCATTACTCAACCAGGAGTGCCTTTTCATGACACGCAAATACTTTCGATACGCCGCCTCCAGCCTGCTCGGCATGGTCATCGGCCTGACGGCCACGACCGCCGCAGCTGCCGACCCCGGTGTGACCGACACCAAGATCATCCTCGGCTCGGTAACACCCGTCAGCGGCCCCCCTAGCCTGCTGGGCAAGGCCCATATGGCCGCCTTGCGGGTATGGGAGCAGGATGTCAACGCCCGCGGTGGCATCAACGGCCGCAAGGTGGAAATTCGCCAGGACGACGACGGCTATGTGCCCCAGCGTGCTGTGCAAGGCGTCAAGCGGCTGGTCGACGTGGAAGGCATCTTCGGCCTGATCGGCACCTCGGGTTCAGCCATGCTGCAAGCCATGCTGCCCTACATCAACGAGCAAGGCTTGCCAACCATCAACGCGATGGCCGTGGCAGCGGCGCACTTCACGCCACCGAACAAAACGGTATTCGTGGTGGGGCCAACCTATTGTCAGGAGTTGAGCTCCGCCATGAAGTACATGGTGACGAGCAAGAAGCTGCAAAAGGAGAAGTTTGCACTGGTCTATCAGGATGACGAGTTTGGCAGCGACGTGCGTTGCGGCTACCAGAAGGCGATCAAGGATATGGGGCTTAACAGCGTGTCCGAGATTTCCTTCAAACGTGGCACCAAGGACTTCTCAGCCGAGATGCTGAGTCTGAAGCAGGTGGGTGCGACCTTTCTCGCGTCGGGCGGCGTAGTGGCCGAGCATTCGATGCTGATGAAGGAAGCCGCCAAGAATCAGATGCCACTGACCATCCTTGCAATCCACTCGGCCCACCTGACCCCTGTTCAGGCGCTCGCCGGTGCCGCGGGCGACGGCTACTTCGTCGCCGACTATGTCCCACCTCTGACCGACCTGTCCGTGCCAGGCATGGCCAAGTTCATGGGGCTGGCACAAAAATACTTGCCGGCCGACGAGCAAAAGTTGCTCAACCGCTATTCGATCACGGCCTACGTCGGTGCGCTGCTGATGGAGGACGCGATCCGCCGCTGTGGCAAGGCACTGACCCGCGCCTGTGTCGTCGAGAAGCTGGAAACAACCAAGAACTTCAGCACCGATGGGCTGGCTTCCCCAATCAGTTTTGGCCCCAATGACCGGCACTCGCCGAGCAGCGTGCTCGTGTTGCGTTCGGACGCCAAAAACTCCCGCTTCGAGCGCGTGTCCGACCCCATCCCCGTGCTCGATTGACACCAGACGCCGTTGCATGCATTGACCGTCACCCGCCGTACAACTGGGTCCTGCCCGTGTTTCAAAAAGTTCTGATCGCCAACCGTGGCGAGATCGCGCTGCGGATCCTGCGCACACTCAAGGGCATGGGGCTCGCCACCGTGGTGGCCCACCACGCGGTGGACGCCGATAGCCCGGCCGTGCTGGAGGCTGACGAGTCGGTCGAATTGCACGGCTCGACACCCGTGGCTGCCTACCTCGATATCGCGCAGTTGGTCGAAGCGTGTCGGCACAGCGGGGCACAGGCGGTGCATCCCGGTTACGGCTTTCTGTCGGAGAACGCCGGTTTCGCCCGCGCGCTCGATGAAGCCGGCATCGTCTTCATCGGCCCGCGCGCCGACACCATCGAGTTGATGGGCGACAAGGTGCGTGCCCGCAACTTCGTGGCCGAACGCGGCTTTCCGGTTGCCCCCGGCGTGATCGAGGACGACGACCCGGCGACCTTCGTCGAACGCGCCCGCCAGGTGGGTACGCCGCTGCTGATCAAGCCTTCAGCCGGCGGTGGCGGCAAGGGCATGCGCATCGTGCGTGACCTCGCCGTGTTGGAGCGCGAGATCGAGACCGCACGGCGCGAAGGTGAGCGCTATTTTGGCGACGGTCGGCTGTTTGTCGAGCGCTATGTGGAGCGCCCGCGACACATCGAGGTGCAGGTGATGGGCGACGCGCATGGCCAGTTGGTGCATTTCTGGGAGCGTGAATGTTCAGTGCAGCGACGCTTCCAGAAAATCATTGAAGAAACCCCCTCCCCGGCCCTTTCACCGGTGCAGCGCCACGATATCTGCGAAGCCGCAGCCGGCATTGCCCGCGCCGCCAACTATCGCGGCGCCGGCACCGTGGAGTTCATCTACGGCGCCGGTGGCGAGTTTTACTTTCTTGAGATGAACACGCGTCTGCAGGTCGAACACCCGGTCACCGAAATGGTGACGGGCTTTGACCTCGTTCGCGAACAGGTACGCGTCGCCCAGGGTGAGCCGCTCGGCTACACCCAGGCGGACATTGCGCAGCTTGGTCACGCCATCGAATGCAGGCTTTACGCCGAAGATTCCGAGCATGATTTTCGCCCCTCCACCGGTGACATCCTGTGCTGGCGACCACCCTCTGGTCCCGGCGTGCGGGTTGATGTCGGCGTGCGCGAAGGACAGGCGGTAACTGCCGCATTTGACCCCATGATCGCCAAAATTATTTGCCATGGCAACACGCGTGCACAGGCTATCGAACGCTCCATCCTGGCGCTTGAGCAATCGGTGCTGTTGGGTCTGACCACCAACGCACGCTACCTCACGCGGGCACTGCGCCATGCCGAGTTCCGTGCCGGGCAGGCCGACACCGGCATGCTGGCACGCTGTGCCGACGAGCTGCGCGAGTCTCTCACCCCCGATGACATCGACCTGGTACTGGCATCGGCGGTGCTCGCCGACCGCGAACTGTTGCGCGCCGTGCACGCCATTCCCGCGATGCACGCCGCCATGGGACCCTGGAGGAATTGACGATGCGCCGCCGCTATGTCATCAATGGCCAGACCCATGACCTCGTGGTAACACGTGGAGCGAATGGCGTGTTCCACGTCAGCCATGGCGAACGCAAATTCGAGATGCAGGGGAAGACGCTGCCTGATGGCCGTTGGCGGGTCACCGTGGATCAGCGCCCGCAAGCCGTCTGGATCGCCGCGCAAGGCGACAGTCGATTCGTGCACAGTGCGGCCACCGGTGCCCTTGAAGTCGAGGTGATCGATCTCAGCGCAGCCTCCGGCGGCGACCGGGCCGGTGCCGCTTCCGACTTGCTGCAGGCGCCAATGCCCGGCACGGTGATCGCGGTTCATGTGGCAGCCGGCGATGCCGTGCACACGGGCCAACCGCTCATCGTGATCGAAAGCATGAAGCTGGAAACCACGCTGACGGCACCGCGCGACGCCCGGGTCAAGACTGTGCACTTTGCCGTTGGCAACACCTTCGCTCTCAAGTCCACCCTCGTGACGCTGCAAGACCCCTGAGAACCGATTGATGAAACGCATCGACTCCCGCATCGACACCGCATCCGAAGCGTTCCGGCGAAACCATCAAGCCATGAGCGCCATCGTCGCGAATTTTCGCGAGCGCATGAAAATCACGCGCCACCAACGTCCGCCGCATGAGATCAAGCGCGTGCGCGCGCAGGGCAAATTACTGGTACGTGAACGGCTGGACCTGCTACTAGATCCCGGTACGCCCTTTCTTGAGTTCTCGGCGCTGGCTGCCTGCGAGGACTACAACGGCGAGGTCCCGGGTGCCAACGTGGTCACTGGCCTGGGCGTGGTCAGTGGCCGCGAGGTGCTGATCCACGCCGACGATTCCAGCGTCAAGGGCGGTGTCTGGTACACGCTCACGCCACGCAAGCTGGCACGACTGCTGGACATCGCGCTGGAGAACCAGTTGCCGGTCCTGCATTTGTGCGACAGCGGCGGCGCCTTCCTTGAAGAACTGTCAGGCGTGTACATCGAGGGTGGCCGGGTGTTCCGCAACCAATGCCTGCTGTCCAAGGCCGGCGTGCCGCAGGTCGCGATGGTGTTCGGCCACTGCACCGCCGGCGGTGCCTACATCCCGGCGCTGTGCGATTACAGCATCATCGTGCGTGGCACCGGCGGCGTGTTCCTCGGCGGGCCACCGCTCGTGAAGGCCGCCACCGGTGAGGAGCACACCGCCGACGAGATCGGAGGCTGTGATTTACACACCCAGGTATCCGGCACGGTCGATTATCCAGCCGACAACGAAGCCCATGCCATCGCTATTTGCCGAGAAATCGTTGCGCAGTTCAAGCCCGCGACGAAAAGCTACCTGCCCGAACGCGATGCCGAGCCACCCTACTACGATCCCGACGAAATGCTGGGCATCGTCTCGCCCGACCACCGGGTGCAGTTTGACCAGCGCGAACTCATTGCCCGCATCGTCGACGGCAGCCGCTTCCACGAGTACCAACCCGCTTATGGCACCACGCTGATCTGCGGCTACGCCTACATCTGGGGGTACCGCGTGGGCATCCTCGCCAACAACGGCGTGTTGTTCAGCGACAGTTCCAAGAAAGCGGCGCACTTCATCTCGCTGTGCAACCAGAACCGTACACCGCTCGTGTTTCTGCAAAACACCACCGGCTACATGATCGGCCGCAACTACGAAATGGAAGGCATCACCAAGGACGGCGCCAAGATGTTGATGGCGCAGGCTGGCAGCGAGGTGCCCAAGTTCACCGTCATCACCAGCGCTGCTTTCGGTGCGGGCTACTACGGCATGTGCGGACGGGCGTGGGATCCACGGATGATCTGGGCCTGGCCGAACGTGCACATGGGGGTGATGGGCCCCGATCAGGCCGCCAACACCCTCGCCGACGTGAAAATCGCGCAGTTGCGCCGCAAGGGCCACACGCCCGATGAGGCCGAGATGGCGCAATTGCGCCAGCGCGTGTACGAAAAGGCCGAGCGCGAATCCAACGCCTACTTTGCCACCTCGCGCTTGTGGGACGACGGTCTGCTGGCGCCCACTGACACCCGCAACGCACTGGGCATGGCGCTCTCAGCCGCCGCACACGCCCCGATCGCCGACCCGCACTACGGAATTTTCCGATTCTGAAGGGACAACATGACAGAAGACACCACCTTCGGCTTCGACGATGAAGCCCTCGCAACCCGCCCCACCGTCTACCAGAGCGGACTCTTCGAAGGCCAGGTGGTGATGGTCAGCGGCGCCGGCAGCGGCATCGGCAAAGCCATCGCCTTCCTGTACGCGCGCCTGGGCGCCAAGCTGGTCATCTGCGGGCGCGACCCAGCCAAGCTAGAGAGCTGCGCCGAATGGCTGCGCCGGCTCGGCAGCCCTGATGTGCTGGTGCACCCCATGACGATCCGTGATCCCGAGCAGGTGGAACAGTTGATCGACGTGGCCTGGCTGCACTTCGGACGCATCGACGTGCTCGTCAACAACGCCGGCGGGCAATTCCCGCAGCGGGCGCTGGACTACAGCGTCAAGGGCTGGAAGGCGGTGATCGACACCAACCTGAACGGAACCTGGTACATGATGCATGCGATGGCGCGCCGCTGGCAGGGCACCGGCACGCGGGGCAACATCGTCAACATCGTCGCCACCTTCCAGCGGGGCATGCCGGGCGTGGCGCACACCTGCGCTGCGCGCGCCGCGGTGACTTATCTGTCCAAAACGGTCGCGGTGGAATGGGCACAATACGGCATCCGCGTCAATTGCATCGCGCCTGGAGCGATCGCCAGCACCGGCTTCCGTCAGTACTCCCCCGAGGCGGTGAAGGCCTTCGCCGGAGCCAACCCGATGAAACATGTCGGTGACGTGCAGGACGTGGCCGAGGCCGCGGTCTACCTCAGCGCGCCCAGCGGCAAGTTCGTCACCGGCGAACTGCTCACGGTGGATGGCGGCGGCGTGCTCTGGGGCGAAGTCTGGACCATCGCCAAACCCGATTACTTCAAGGTGAACACATGAATTCGGCTGACTCGCAACACCCCAAGTTCGGCCCGGGCGACGAGGCCCTGGCCGCACTCCCGACGGTCTATCGCGACGACCTTTTCGCCGGCAAAGTGGTGCTGGTGTCGGGCGCCGGCAGTGGCATCGGCAAGGCGATTGCCTTCCTGTTCGCGCGGCTGGGTGCCACGCTCGCCATCTGCGGGCGCAAGGCCGACAAACTCGAGGACTGCGCCGAAAAACTGCGCGCGCTGTCGGGCCGTGAGGTAATCACCTACCCGATGACCATCCGCGACCCCGAGCAGGTGGACGCCATGCTCAGTGCCGTGTGGGAACGTTTGGGCGGCGTCGACGTGCTGGTCAACAACGCTGGCGGCCAGTTTGCCGCCCATGCGATGGACTTCAACGTCAAGGGCTGGAACGCGGTGATCGACACCAACCTCAATGGCAGCTGGTACATGATGCAGGGCGCGGCCAGGCGCTGGGTGGAGCAAGGCCGGCCCGGCAACATCGTCAACATCACCGCCGCCATCGACCGCGGCCTCACGGGCATGGCGCACACCACCGCCTCGCGCGCGGGCGTCATTGCGCTGTCGCGCACGCTGGCCATCGAGTGGGCAGAGCACGGCATCCGCCTGAACTGCATTGGCGCCGGCGCCATCGAGAGCAACGGTTTCAACAACTACCGCGAAGAAAACGTTTCCACTTTCTACTCGTGCAATCCGATGAAACGGGCCGGCGACGTGCAGGACATCGCGGAGGCGGTGGTCTACCTCGCCGCACCCTCGGGCAAGTTCATCACCGGCGAGGTGCTCAACGTCGAAGGCGGGATGCTGCTGTGGGGCGAGTTCTGGCCAGCCGGAAAACCCGACTACTTCAAGGTCGATCAAGAGTGACCTCACAGCCCCCTCTTCCGTCGGCAACGTACTCCCACGGGCCTTTTCAGCAGCTCGTCGGGTACGACATCCTGCCCAACGAGCGCGGCCTGTATTTCCGGCTGCCGATCCGGCGCGACCACCTCAACCCCCACGGCGTGCTCCACGGCGGCGTGCCCCTGACCTTGCTCGATGCGGTCGGGGGCAGAACCCTGATCGACCGGCCGATCCCAGGCAGCGGCCAGCTCATCCAGTCGTCGGTAACGGTCACGCTCACCGTGGATTTCATCCGTGCGGTCGGCACAGGAATCCTGTTTGCATCGGCAACGCCTGACCACATCGGCAAGACGCTGGCCTATGTGTCGGTGAAGGTCACGCTCGACGCACTCGACGGAGACATCGTGTCGCGCGGCATCGGCACCTACCGCATCTACACCAAGTCACTGGTCAAAGCGGTCTGATCGGTGCTCGGCGGAGACCGCCCGGCAAAGCACTGCCGCTCAATGCAAATGATCATCGGGCGGCGGAAGGATTTTCAGCTCGCGGTTGATGCGTTCGATTTGGTCGGGCTGAAACTGCGTCGAATGCCTGTGGTCCATTTTCCCCAGCCCCCACCATTCTTCGACTACAAGAGTTCGTCGTCGTGTTCGCCAATGAACGGTGCGGGGCCTGGGCGATCAGTCACCGTCCGGCTGAACCTTGGTGCCGGCGAAGGTTGGAGCACGCCGTCTCGCTCAAAGAAAGTGCCGCGCGCGCTGTTGTGTGGATGATGTGCAGCCTCTTCCAGAGTCAGCACCGGCGCAAAGCACACGTCGGTCCCTTCCAGCAACGCACACCAGTGCGTGCTCGGCTGGGTGCGGAAGATGTCGGTGACCTGGCGTTTGAGTGTCGGCCAGACGGCCGGATCGCGTTGCCGTTGAAACTCGGGATCGCTGATGCCCAGCTTCTCCAGCAGCAGCACATAGAATTGGGGTTCCAGTGATGCGATCGAGATCCATTTCCCGTCAGCGCACTCATAGGTGTCGTAGAAATGCGATCCGCCATCCAACAGGTTGGCCTGCCGCTCATTCTTCCACATTCCCAGCGCCTTGAGGTCGCAGACGATGGAGGTCAGCAGCGCAGCGCCGTCGGTGATCGCAGCATCGACCACCTGACCATGGCCAGAGGAGCGCGCTTCAAGCAAAGCGCAAACGATGCCAAAGGCTAGAATCATGCCGCCGCCGCCCAGGTCGCCAACCATCGCCGGCGGCGCTACTGGCCCGCCGTCCGAGCGGCCAATCATGCTGAGCGCGCCCGACAGCGCAATGTAGTTGATGTCATGCCCGGCGGCCTGCGCGAGCGGGCCGTCCTGACCCCAGCCGGTCATGCGTCCGTAGACGAGTCGCGGGTGGCGTGCCAGCAGCACGTCCGGGCCCAATCCCAGCCGCTCCATCACGCCCGGGCGAAAACCCTCGATGATCGCGTCGGCCCCGTCGACCAGCTCCAGCACCCGCTGTACGTCTGCGGGCGACTTCAGATCGACCGCCACCGAACGCCGGCCGCGGTGCAGCACGCTGCGCCGACCACTGGCCAGGAAGGCGCCTTCCCCGCGGTCTTTGCCCTTGTCGGCCTTGCGGTCCAGGCGGATCACGTCCGCACCCATGTCGGACAGCATCATCGCGCAGAACGGTCCGGGGCCGATGCCGCCGAACTCGATCACTTTCAACCCCTGCAAGGGACCACTCATTTGTCGTTACTCCTGAAACTGAATTAGAACCACCAGCCATCCGTCTGTTACCCCAGCCAGCGCTTGCGCCGCTTGTAGTGCTTGACCTCGCGAAAGCTCTTGCGCACCCCCTCGCGATCGAGGCCGAGATAGAACTCGCGCACGTCCTCGTTGTCGCGCAGTTCCTGGGCCTGCCCCTCCAGCACGATGCGACCGCTCTCCATGACATAACCATAGTCGGCGATCTCCAGGGCCACGCGTGTGTTTTGTTCGACGATGAGCAGCGACAGCCCCTGCTCACGCAGGTGACGCAGCACGCTGAAGACTTCCTCGACCATGCGCGGCGCCAGCCCGAGTGACGGCTCGTCGATCAGCATGAGTTTCGGCTCGGCCATGATCGCGCGCCCGATCACCAGCATTTGCTGCTCGCCGCCCGACAGATAACCGGCCGTGCGTTTTCGCAGGTCGGCCAGGCGCGGAATCGCTTCGTACACGCTGTCCATCGCACGGCGCATCGCCTGCGCCGATGGAAACATGTGGCCGCCGATGATGAGGTTTTGCTCGACCGTCATGTGCTGCAGCACGCGCCGGCCTTCCATCACATGAACCAGACCACCGCGCACCACGGTCGCCGGGTTGTGCCCCTGAATCGGTCGGCCGTCGAAGGTGATCGCCCCCCCTGAGACGCGGCCATCTTCCGAGTCAATGACGCCGGAGATGGCCTTGAGGGTGGTGCTCTTGCCTGCGCCGTTGGCGCCCAGCAGCGCCACACATCCGCCTTCGGGGACCTGCATCGACACGCCCTTGAGCGCCAGGATCACCTCGGCATACAGCACCTCGACGTTGGACAGCGTCAGCACCGCCGGATTGGCGGCCGCATGGGGCGTGGTCCGTTGATCCGGTGCTGCAGCAAGGGCTGAATTCACCATTTGGGCACCATTGGGACGGCCACATCGCCCGCCGCCCGAACGACCTTGCCGTCCTTCATGGTCACGATGTTGACCTTGGCGGTGCCGGTGGGGAAGGGGTTGTCGTTGCTGAAGTCCGCGCCTGGCAGTATGCCCATCAGGTCGTTGCTGGTGAACTGGCTGTTCATCAAGGTCTCGCGCACGGATTCACCGGTGACTTTGCCGGCGCCCTTGGCCTTGATGGTGGCTTCAATCGCGCGCACGGCCACGATGGTTTGTCCAAGACCCATGATGGTCATGGCATTCCAGGTCGATTTCAGGCCGTGCTTTTCCTGCAACATGCTGTAGAACTGGCGTGCGGTCGAGTCACTTTCGCTGGCATCGGCGATGGCACCCACCTCGAAATCACCGGCAAAGCCGTTCGGGTCGCCCAGTGCCTTGGATGATCCCACCAAGCCGTTGTGCAGCGAGAGCATGATCGGGACGTTTTTACCCAGCGCCTGCAGCGCACGCTTGGTGGCCACGGCCTGCGCGGTGTTGGTCTGGATCACGATCACGTCGGTGCCAGCGTTGACCAGGCGACGCACTGCCAGGGTCACGTCGGCCGGTTGCACTTCGGTCCAGACCGCCTCGACGAAGGTGGCCTTGTCGGGGTTGGCTTTGGTGAAGCTTTGCAGGCCCTTGGCCATGTCGGCATAGGCGGGTGTGGCTTCGGAGGTGATGATCGCCACCTTGACAGGGCGCTTGCCATCGAGTTTGGTGGTGCGGAACCATTCCAGGAATCCGCCCGCCTCATGGGCGTAGGTGGGGCGCAGGTTCAGGGCCCATTGGTTGGGTTTCCATCCGAAGCCGTAGGTGGCGGTGCTCATGAGCATGGGGATCTTGTCTTCCGGCAAGCGCTGCTGCAGCGCGGCGGCATCCGGGCCGCCGAGGCCGAGCAGGAGCGCGGGTTTGACTTCGGCCTTGATGCCGGGCCACAGGCTGGCGGTTTGAGCCACGTCGTAGCGCGTGTCGAAGGTTTTGACGACGATCTGCACGTTGAGCTTGCTACCGACTTCCTTGTTCCACCACTCGATCACGGCGAGTCGCCCGCCTTGCATCTGTGGCATGACGTTGGCGTAGGGGCCGGCGAAGTCGGCAAAGGCGGCCACGTTGATCGTCGTCGTTTGCGCGTGGGCGGGCGCGTTCAGCAGCAGGCCAGTGGCCAGGGCGGTCGTGAGTTTCAGAAAGGTTTTGCGTTGCATGCTTGTCTCCAGTGGTGGTGGTGGTGAGGAAAAGGGGCGGGGGGAATTGCGACTCGCTGTGCCGGGCGGGCTCAGTGGTGAAACGGCCAGAGCCGGTAGTTGGCTTTCAGGATGTTCCAGCGGTGCATCAGGCCTTTCGGTTCAAGCAGCAGGAACAGCGTGATGATGAGGCCGAGAAACACATTCATGCTGGCGAAGATCAGGTCGCTGCTCAGGCTGGGAATTCGCTCGACCAGGTCGGGGCCCAGACTGGTGATGACTTCTTGGACGCCCCGGATGAGCACGGTGCCGATCAGTGCCCCGACGATCGAACCGAGCCCGCCGACGATCATCATGGCAATGAACCAGATCGAGTTGAACAGCGTGAACTGGTCGACCGAGACGAAGCGCACCTGGTAGGCCCACAGGGCACCGCCGATGCCAGCGTAAAAAGCGCCGAGCACAAAGGCGCGCGACTTGGCGCCGGCCACGTCGATGCCCATCATGCCGGCGGCCACATCGTCGTCGCGCACGGCGACGAAGGCGCGCCCGTGGCGGCTGCGCAGGATGCCGAAAGCGCCGAATACCATCACCATGGTGACGACAAGAAACAGGTAATACAGAGAACGGTCGGTGTTGAACAAAAATGTGCCCAGCCTCGCAGGCTCCAGGCTGAAACCATTGACGCCGCCGAGCCAGGATGAGGGCAGGTTCAGGACAACGAAGTGAAAGATGAACTGGGCCGCGATGGTGGTCAGTGCGAGGTAGAAACCCTTGATGCGTTTCGCTGTCATGCCGAACAGCCAACCGGCCAGCGCAGCCACCAGGCCGGCAACCGGCACCGCCACCCAGAACGGCAGCCCGGCCTTGACCTCGACCACACTGGCGGCGTAGGCACCGACCCCCATGAAGGCAGCCTGGCCCAGGTTGATCTGCCCGGCGTAGCCGGTGGTGATTTGCAGCCCGACCACCACGATGGACGTGACCAGCATCAGGTTGGCTACGGCTACCAGACGCTCCGAGGCGAACCAGGGGAGGATCAGCAGAATGACAATGAACAGCGCCAGGGTGACCCACTGGGCGCGCGTGCGGATCAGCGCGCGGTCGCGCGCATAGCTGGTGGAAAAAATGCCGGATGGATCCATGGGTCAGACTCTTTCAATGCGTTTCCAGCCGAACATGCCGGTCGGACGAACAACCAGCACCACCAGCATGAAGCTATAGGGGACGACGGCAGCGGCACTGCCACCGATCAGCGGGTCGATGTAGGCGGCGGTCAGTCCCTGCACGACCCCGACGATGATGCCCGCCAGCAGCAGGCCGCCGATGGATTCGAGCCCTGCCAGCAGGGCCACCGGCAGGGCGGCGAAGCCGATTTCGGAGGACAGGAATGTCAGCGACTTGCCGCTCAGGTAGACCATCGAAGTGATGACCGACAGCACACCGCCCAGCGCCCAGGCGAAGGCGATGGAGCGGCGCACGCTGATGCCCATGGCCAGAGCGATCTGGTGGTCCTCGGCCACCGCCGACATCGCCAGTCCGGTGCGGCTGCGGTTGAAAAACCAGTGCAGCGCCACCGCCGCCAGCACCGCGATGAGGCCACCAATGGCGAGCGAGCGCGGGATGATCATCTCGCCCAAGATGATGGGCGTGAGGGGAAAGATGGCGGGGAACTGGCGCTCCTGCGGACCCCAAATCACCAGCACCAGGCCGCGCATCAGGATCAGCAGCCCGATGGTGACCATGATCATCGAGAACACCGACTCGCCAATCAGCCGCCTGAACAGCAGCCTTTCAATCGCCAGCCCGATCAGCACCGAAATGCCCAGTGCAACGGCGATGCCCAGCGCCGGATGCATGCCGCGCGACTGGATCGCCCACCACAGCAGGAAGGCGCCCAGCACGATCATCTCGCCGATCGCCATGTTGAAGACCTTGCTGGCGCGGTAGATGACGACAAAGCCCATGGCCACCAGCGAATACAGCAGGCCGAGCAGCGCGCCGTTGATGGTGTAGTTGATGAATTCGATGATCATGGGGTGTGTGTTCCTTCAATGTCGGTGGCCACCACGGTTGCGCGCAACGCGCCTTGGCGGCCGTCCTGGTAGGTCACGGCTATTTCGCAGGCAATGTCGGCGACACCTGCATACAGTCCGTCAATCAGCGCTCCATAGCGCACCTCGAGAAACTCTCGGCGCAGCTTGCGCGTGCGGGTGAGTTCGCCTTCGTCGGGGTCGAGCTCCTTCGGAAAATTGGCGAAACGCACCACCCGCGAGCTCTCGGGCAGCAGTTTGTTGATGCGGCGGATTTCGCCCTGCACCAGTTGCCGCACCTCGGGCCGCTGCGACAGGTCGGTGAAGGTGGAGAATGCAATGCGCCGCTCCTCGGCCCAGCGGCTGGTCACCGCCATGTCGATGTTGATCAGCGCTCCAACCCAAGGCCGGGTGGTGTCGCCCAGCACCATCACATCCTTGATGAAGGGCGAAAAGCGCAAACGCGTCTCGATGAACTGCGGGGGATACGAGTGACCGCTGGCGAGTTTGACCAGGTGTTCCACGCGGTCGAGGTACACGAGTTCTCCGCGCTCGGTCTTGCGCACTGCGTCACCGCTGACGTACCAGCCATCGCGCTGGATGCTGGCGGTTTTGTCGGGCTTGCCCCAGTAGCCGAGAAAGCCGGTGCCGCCGCGCAGCAGCAGCTCGCCGTTGTCCTCGATGCGCGATTCCAGCGGCGCGCCGAAGGCTGGGTCCACATCCAGCAGCGGGCCCACGGTTTCGAGGTCGTAGCGCTCGCCGCGGTGGCCAGCAATCAGACCAAACTCCGAGCAGCCATAAATATTGCGCAAATGGACGCCCATGGCGTGAAACAAACGAAACACGTCGGGCGCCATGGCGGTGCCGCCTGAAACCGCGACGTCGCTGCGAACAAAGCCGAACTGATCGCGCACCGGACGCAGGGCCAGCGCTTCGGCCACCGGCAGCAGCAGGCGCGACAGCCACGGTGCCGTGCGCCCTTCGAGCCGCGCCACATGCACGTCGTGGCCGATGCGAATGCCCCAGCGGTAGATGCCCCGTGCCATCCAGCTCGCGGCGAGCATGCGCGCCTCGATGGTGGCGGCGATGTTTTCCCACTGACGCGGTCCGAACAGCACGATGTGTGGCGCAAGTTCGCGCAGGTTGGGCAAGACCTGGTCGGGGCCCTCCGGGAAGTTGACCACCAGGGGCGTGATCAGCCCGAGGGTCACGCCCAGCAACTGCTCGGTGATCCAGGCCAGCGGCGTGTAAGACAAATATTCCATGCCGGGTTGTATCGGCAACGAACTCTTCATTCGCATCGCGTTGTCCATCAGCCAACGGTGGCTGATCATCACGCCCTTGGGCTTGCTGGTGGTGCCGGAGGTGTAGGTCAGTAGCGCCAGATCGTCCGCCTGGCCGGCGTTGACTTCACGTTCGAAACGCAGCGGGTGCTTCTCGTGCTGACGCCGACCTTCAGCGGTCAGGTCATCAAAGGATTGCAGCAGCGGATGCCGGTACGACCACATGCCCGAGTTGTCCCAGTAGGCGATGCCCTGGATATCAGGCAGCGGCTCCAGCAGCGCGAGCGCCTTGTCAACCTGCTCCTGATCCTGCGCGAAGATGAAACGGGCCTTTGAATCCTCGCACAGGTAATGCAATTCGTCGACGGTGGCATCTGGGTAGACCGACACGGTTTTGGCGCCCAGTGACTGGGCCGCAAACAGCGCCCAGTAATGCTCGGGTTCGTTCTCGCCGATCACGATCGCGGTATCGCCGCGCTGCAGGCCCTGCGCCGCCGCGCCAAGCGCAATGCTGCGCGTGCGATCAAACACGTCGGCCCATGTATGGCAGCGCCACATACCTTTGCGCTTGACGCGCTGCGCCAGCAGTTGCGGATGTTCCCGGGCGTGGGCGAACAACTTCTGCGGCAGGGTCATGACGACTTCCGGGGTGGGGTAGGTCGCGCTCATGCCGCAGCTCCCAGGTAGGCCTGGATCACGGCCGGGTCGGCCTGCACCTGTGCCGGCGTGCCGTCGGCGATCTTG
The DNA here is from genome assembly GCF_013387465.1 of Hydrogenophaga aromaticivorans. Classification (GTDB taxonomy): domain Bacteria; phylum Pseudomonadota; class Gammaproteobacteria; order Burkholderiales; family Burkholderiaceae_C; genus Hydrogenophaga; species Hydrogenophaga aromaticivorans. The sequence goes on from NZ_VYGV01000006.1 coordinate 599,273, forward strand.
CGGCCGAAGTCGAGCACCGCCACGCGGTCAGCCAGATCCATGACCACCCCCATGTCGTGCTCCACCAGCACCACTGGGATGCGCTTGGCCTCGCGCACATCGATGATGAAGCGGGCCAGGTCTTCTTTTTCTTCGGTGTTCATACCGGCCATCGGTTCATCCATTAGCAGCACCTTGGGTTCCATCGCCAACGCACGGCCCAGGTCAACGCGCTTGCGAAGACCGTAGCCGAGTGCGCCTACCGGCTGGTGGCGGATGTTTTCAATTTCAAGGAAGTCGATGATTTCCTCGACCGCTTCCCGGTGCAGGGTTTCTTCACGCTGGGTCCAGGGAAAGTAGAGAAATGCCTGTGCCAGATTTGATCGCATCTGGCTGTAGCGGCCGACCAGGATGTTGTCGATCACGCTCATGTTGGAGAACAAATGGGTGCCCTGAAAAGTGCGCACCACACCATCGCGCGCGATCTCATGCACCGCGCGGCCTTTGATGTTTTGACCACGGTAGTGCACGCTGCCTTGTTGCGGCAGGTAAAAGCCGCTGAGCACATTCATCAGCGAGCTCTTGCCTGCACCGTTGGGTCCAATGATGGCCAGCAGCTCGTTGTCACGCACATCGATGGCGACCTCGGCCAGCGCGGTGACACCGCCAAAGCGCAAGGTGATGTCCCGCGCCTGCAGCACCGAAGCCTCGCTGGACGGGCTATTCAAGGAGTTAGAGGTCATGGGTTAGGAGAAGGCGTTGATACCGGTCAAGGCGCGGCCAATGATGAGTTTCTGGATTTCGGTGGTGCCGTCGGGAATCGGCATCATGCGGGCGTTTCTGAACAACAGTTCAACGCCGAAGTCTTTGGTGATGCCGTTGCCGCCATGAATCTGCAATGCTTTCGACGCGACGTTGACCGCCATCTCGGTCGCGTACCACTTGGCCATGGCGCTTTGCACCTCGCTGCGCACGCCATGGTCGATCAGGTTGAACGCGCGGTAGACCAGCAATCGCGCGGCGTCGAGTTCGGTGGCCGCCTCGGCCAGCATGCCCTGGATCAATTGATGACCACCGATCGGCTTGCCATGCTGGCGGCGTTCCTTCGAATAGGCCACCGCCTTGTCGAGTGCCGCCTGGGCGATACCGATCGAAGTCATGCCGACCATGGGACGCGCCTTCTCGAACAGCACCATGGTGTTCTTCAGACCGGTGCCGGGTTCAATCATCATGTTCTCGGCCGGTACGCGCGCGCCGTCGAAGAACAGTTGTGCGGTTGACGTGCTGTTGAGCCCCAGCTTGTCGATGTTGCGGCTTTCGTAGCCGTGTTCGGCGCGGTCCACCAGGATCATCGAGATGGCGCCCGAACCTTCTTGTGAGGTGCGCACGATGACCATGCAAAAGTCGGAGTAGTGGCCGTTGGAGATCCAGGTTTTTTCACCGGTGACAATGTAGTGGTCACCATCGCGTTGGGCGCGGCAGGTGACTTCAGCCACGTTGGATCCGACCCCGGGCTCACTGATGCCGCTGCAGGCAATGATTTCGGCGCGGACCATGCGCGGCAGGTATTTTTCGCGCATGGCGGTGTTGGTGCACACCTGTAGCGAGTAAGCGCCGAGCTGCTGGATCAGCAGCGAGATGGCCACGTCGCCGGAAATGCGCGCGAGCTGCTCGTACATCAGTGCATAGGTCAGCCAGGGCATGCCCATGCCGCCATATTCCTCGGCAATGATGCCGTTGCCGCCCATGCCGTAGGGCAGCATCTTTTGAAATATCTCCAGCATCAGCTCTTTTTCGATCAGCTTGTCGGGCTGGTAGCGTTCAACGATGGGGCGCAGCTCGGTTTCGAGGAAGCGAGTGAAGCCTTCGACGGCCATGCGTTGCTCTTCGGTCGGGAGAAAGTTCATGATTGTGGTCTTTGTGTGGTGTTGATTTCGTTCAGCGTGAGCTCATGCGTGCGCCGGCATCAATGTGGAGACAGGTGGCGTTGATGTAAGGGTTCTCGACGATGGAGCGCACCAGGTGGGCCAGCTCGCTGGCTTGGCCCATGCGGCGGGGGAACAGAATCATGCGGTCAACAATGGCCTGCGCGACTTTCTTTGGCAGGCCCGCGACCATTGGCGTTTCGAACAAGCCAGGCGCAACCGCTACGCAGCGGATCCCCAGATCGGCCAGGTCCCGTGCCACTGGCAGCGTGAGGCCGATCACCCCGGCCTTGCTGGCGGCGTAGGCCGCCTGTCCCATCTGGCCGTCCTGTGCGGCACCGGACGACAGGTTGATGATGACGCCGCGCTCATCACCCTCAGGCTCATTGCGCGCCATCGCCACGGCGGCCAGGCGCAGCACGTTGAACGTGCCGGTCAGGTTGACGGCAATCACCTTGTCCCACAGTGCCAGGGGAAAGGGTTTTCCATCGGCCACGGTCTTGGCTGCGTCGGGCACGCCAGCGCAGTTGATGCAAATGTGAATGGCGCCAAAACGGGCCAGGGTTGCGTCGATGCCCGCCTGCACCTGTGACTCACTGGTGACATCTACCTGCTCGAACATGGCGGCAGAACCCAGTTCGGTGGCTGCCTGTACACCACGCTCGCTGTCGCGGTCGAACAATGACACCCGTGCGCCGCCTGCGGCGAGCGCATCAGCCACCGCGCGCCCCAAGCCTGAAGCACCACCTGTGATGATGGCCACCTTGTCATGCAGAATCATTTTTGTCCTTCAGCGACCGAGGATGGTGATGGCGGCCACGGCTTCTTCAATTCCGAACAGGCCCCCACCGTTTTCTGCGATGGCAAGGCGGGCCCCTTGCACCTGGCGAGCCCCCGCTTCGCCGCGCAACTGCACGACCAGTTCATGCAGCTGACCCAGCCCGGTGGCGCCGATCGGGTGCCCTTTGGACTCCAGTCCACCCGAGGTGTTGATCGGGATGCGTCCACCAATCGTGGTGCCGCCGCTCTCGGCGAGCGGCCCGCCTTCGCCGAACGCACAGAAGCCAAGGTTCTCACTCTGTACGATTTCGCCAATGGCCGTGGCATCGTGGACTTCGGCCAGCGAAATGTCTTGCGGGCCGACGCCAGCGAGTTCGTAGGCTTGTTTGGATGCCTTGACGGTGATGTGTTGATCCAGGTTTTCAGGGAGGCGGTTGCTGCCGGTGGCAATGATTGATGCCAGCACCTTGATGGCGCGCCCGCGGTTGGCCAGACGCGCCAATGCTGCTTCGGAACACACGACGACCGCAGCAGCCCCGTCGCTGATGGGTGCGCACATCGGAAGCGTCAATGGGTAGGTGATCGGCGGCGCGGCCAGCACCTCTTCAATGGTGTAGGCGTTGCGGTATTGCGCCAGCGGGTTGTGCACCGAATGGCCGTGGTTCTTGGCGGACACGGCGGCAATTTGTCGCTGCGTGGTGCCGAACTCGCGCATGTGAAAGCGAGCAAAGGCGGCGTAGATGTCCATGAACAGGCTGTAGGGCGCCTTGGACATGGACCCTTCCGGTGGCTCAATACCGTGCCCCATTTGCAGCAGCCTGCGTTTGTTATCCTCGACCGTGGCCACGTCCCAGGCACCATCGAAAACGCTGAACATTTTGGCTTTGTCGGCGCAAAACATTTTCTCGGCACCAATGGCCAGCGCTATCTCTCCTGCCCCCGAGCGCACATACTGCACCGCCAGGTTGAAAGCCGAACTGGCACTGGCGCAGGCGTTCTCGATGTTGAAAATCGGGATGGACTCGAAGCCCATCGAACGCAACGCAATCTGGCCGCGGATCATGGTCTGGCCTTCGAGTGCGCCCTGTGTTGCGTTGGAAAAGTAGGCCGACTGGATGTCGCTGACGGACAGTCCGGCATCGGCCAGCGCGGCGTTCACGGCAGCGGCGGTCAGTTGCTTGATATCGCGGTCAAGAAACTTGCCGGTCGGCGTCATGCCGACGCCGACTATGTAAACGGCGGCTTGCGGGTTGGTCATGGTAATGCGTCCATTCAGAAGAAGCGGTGTGAAATCAGTAGCCCTTGAAATCGGGCGTGCGCTTGCCGACGAAAGCCGCGAGGCCCTCTTGTATGTCGTGCGAATGGCGGTGCGCGTCGAGCACCAGTCGCTCCAGCCGCAGTGCCGAAGCCTGTGGCTGCTCCAGCCCGTCGGCCACGACCTGTTTCATGCGGCGCAGCACCAACGGGCTCTTGCTGGCGATGCGCAAGGCGATTTTTTCGACCTCGGACACCAGCTCGGCATCCGGCACCACGCGATTCACCAGGCCCAACGGAACCAGTTCGCGTGCGGGCATGGTGTCGCCGGTGAACAGCAGGTATTTGGCGGCGGTGGCGCCGATGCGCCGTGGCAGGATCGCCGCGCCGCCCGCGCCCGGAAACACGCCGAAGTTGGCATGCGCATCGCCGATGCGGGCACTTTCGGCGGCGATGATGAGGTCGCAGGCCATGGCCAGCTCCAGTCCGCCGGCCATCGTCAGGCCATTCAGCGCGGCGATGGTGGGTTTGGGGCACACGCGCAGCCGATCCATCATGCCGCCGACGAGATCGAGAAACTCACCCATCGGGTCGCTCGGGCCGGGGTCGCCAGCGCTGCTCTCGAACACGCCTTTGAGATCGGCGCCGGCGCAGAAGGCTCGGCCTGCACCGGTCAGCACGATGACGCGGATGGCCGGGTCACGCTCGCAACGTTCGGTCACATCGCGCAATTCGGCGCACATTGTCTCCGACAGGGCATTCATCGCATCGGGCCGGTTCAGCGTGATCCACGCCACGGCACCACGTTGTTCAAAGCGGATGGTCAACGGGGGTTGCATCTTCAAGGCATCCTTGCTTATGTGGGGGTCAGCTGCGCTTGCCATGCGGGTTTGGGAATCAACCGCGCAGGAGTTCTTCGGCAATGATCATCTTGCGCACCTCGGATGTGCCTGCACCGATCTCGAGGATCTTGATGCAACGGAACAGGCGGTTGATCTCGGACTCCCAGATGTAGCCGCTACCGCCATGCACTTGCACGGCCTTGTTGAGCACCCGGTTGCAGGCTTCGCCGGCGTAGAGGATGGACGCTGCGGTGAGCTTGTGCGCATCGCCGCGGCCACCGCCGCCCACTTCCAGATCATTGACCTCGGCCAGGGTGCGCCAGACCAGGGTTTTCATGGCTTCGATCTCGGTGTACATCTCGGCCAGCATGGCCTGCACCATCTGGAAGCTGCCGATGGGTTTGCCGAACTGCACGCGCGTCCTGGCGTACTCGACGCTCAATTCGAGCGCACGTTCGCAGATGCCCACGCACAAGCCAGCCACCAGCGCGCGCTCCAGATCGAGCCCGCTCATGACGATTTTGACGCCTTCGTTTTCCTTGCCCACCAGGTTGGCTGCCGGCACGCGGCAGTTGTCGAACACCAGCTCGCCGGTCTGGCTGCCGCGAAAACCCATCTTGATGAGCTTTTGAGCCACCTTGAAGCCGGGGAAATTCTTCTCGACGATGAAGGCCGAAATGCCCTTGGCACCCAACTCCGGCGCGGTCTTGGCGTAAACCAGCAGCACGTCGGCCACCGGGCCGTTGGTGATGTAGATCTTGGTGCCGTTGAGGATGTAGAGGTCGCCCTCGCGGCGCGCGCTGGTGCGCATCGCGCCCAGCGCATCCGAGCCGGCGCCGGGTTCGGTCAGGCCGAGCGCGCCGATTTTTGTGCCGTTGCACAGATCGGGCAGGTATTGGCGGCGCTGCGCCTCGTTGGCGTTGCGGTAGATGTTGTTGACGCACAGGTTGTCGTGCGCCGCCCAGGACAAGGCGATGGCGGGGTTCCAGCGCGCAAAGGCCTGACAGATCAGGCCCGAGCTGAACAGGTCCATGCCCGCGCCACCATGCTCGGCAGGCACGGTGGCCCCCATGAAGCCAGCCGCTCCAATTCTCTGAAAGATATCAGACGGCCACCACTCCTCGTCGTCCATGCGGCGCGCGAGTGGCACGAATTCCTTGCGCGCGAACTTGTCGGCGGCTTCGAGCACGGCACGGTCGTCGGCGGAGAGGGCAAAACTGCGAGGCGTGGACATAAAGGATGCCTATCAATGCGTGGGCTGCGGGTCAAGGAGTCACGGCGCGCGCCCAAGCTGCGGGGACGAGGTCTCTTTGGGTTTGCGCGAATTTAATGAGGGATTGCCAAACTGTCAAGCGTTAGGTAGGATTCGTTGCAGGCGCTCACCTGAAGTGCCAGAGATCCGGAGACTTCGGCCATGGGAGGCGGAATCGGTGCGGATTCATTGGCGGGGGCCGACCTGTTGCTCAAGCAGGTGGTCACCCGTGCCGCATTCACCCGTGACACCTATCGGATCACGCCGCTCGCGGCGCGACCCTTCATCAGTGACAAACGACGCTTCGACCTAAGGAAACAGCCTTGACCCACGAACTCGGGATGAACCTGCTGCGCCGCCAGAACGTGGGCGACAACTTGCGCCTCGCGGTGAAGGCAACCGGAGAAAAACATACGGTCATCTTCGAGTTCTGTCGTGGCCGCCTGCCCGGCTTCGAGGCGCCGAAGCGGATTCACTTCCGCAGCTCGCTGCCAATCAGTGCGGCCAACAAGATCCTCAAGAAGGACCTCAAAACCGAGTATGCCAACGCGGACAAGGGCGGCTGAGGCCGTCGGCCTCCCAGTGTCCGAGTCCAAAACGTTTCGATCGAAACATTTCAACCCAAGGAGTCAGTGCGATGAACCAGAAAGTTATTGTTGCCGGTGTGGGCATGATCCCGTTCACCAAACCGGGCGCCAGCGAGCCCTATCACGTGATGGGAGAAAAGGCGGTGCGCCAGGCCATGGCCGATGCGCGCGTCGAATACCCCATGATCCAGCAAGCCTATGTGGGCTATGTGTATGGCGATTCCACCTGCGGCCAGCGGGCGCTCTACCCGGTGGGCATGAGTGGCATCCCCATCGTCAACGTCAACAACAATTGCTCCACCGGCTCGTCGGCGCTGTTCCTGGCGCGCCAGGCAATTCAAAGCGGTGCCGCCGAGTGCGTGCTGGCCCTGGGCTTCGAGCAGATGGCCGCCGGTGCCATCAAGGCCCAGTTCGAGGACAGGCCAACGCCGTTCGAGGAGTTTGACCGGGCCACCGCCGAGCTCGTCGGGCACCCGGAAATTCCGCTGGCCCTTCGTTACTTCGGCGGCGCCGGCAAGGCGCACATGGACAAGTACGGCACCCAACTGTCGACCTTTGCCAGCATTCGCGCCAAGGCCAGCCGCCATGCCGCCAACAACCCGCTGGCGCTGTTTCGCAAGGAGGTCTCGGTCGATGACGTGATGAACGCACCGATGCTGTGGGAGGGCGTGATGACCCGCCTGATGGCTTGCCCGCCGACCTGCGGCGCCGCTGCTGCGGTGATTTGCTCCGAAGCCTTCGCCAAAAAGCATGGGCTCGACACCCGCGTGTCGATTACCGCCCAGGCAATGACGACCGATTTCCCCAGCACCTTCGAGTCGCACGACATGATGCGCGTGGTCGGCTTCGACATGGCGCGCGATGCGGCGCAAAAGGTCTACAAGCAGGCCGGCATCGGCCCGCAGGACGTGAACGTGGTTGAGCTGCACGACTGCTTCGCGCAGAACGAACTGATCACCTACGAGGCGTTGGGCCTGTGCCCGGAGGGCGGCGCCGAGAAATTCGTGCTGGACGGCGACAACACCTATGGCGGCAAGGTGGTGACCAACCCGTCGGGCGGCCTGTTGTCGAAAGGTCATCCGCTGGGCGCGACCGGCCTGGCGCAATGTTTCGAGCTGACCCATCAACTGCGCGGCACGGCGGACAAACGCCAGGTCAAGGGTGCGCGTGTGGCCTTGCAGCACAACCTCGGGCTGGGCGGCGCTTGCGTCGTCACGCTTTACCAGGCCGGCTGAGCTCAGACGCAGCAAACCAGGAGCTGAAGTCCCATGATTGACAAACAATTCATCGGTTACGAGGTGCCGCCCACGCTGTGGGATGTGGAGAAGGGGCGCATCCGCTTTTTCGCCGAGGTGATCGGTGCCACCGACCCGATCTACTTCGACGCGAGCGCCGCCCAGGCCGCTGGCTACCGCAACGTCGTGGCACCACCGACCTTCATCTTTGGCGCCGAGAGCGATTCGGGGGTGTTGATGACGTTGCTCGACACGCTCAAGATCGACTTGCGCAAGGTCTTGCACGGCGAGCAACGCTTTGACTACCACGCCCCGGTGTGCGCTGGCGACACGCTGCGCTTCCAGACCCGCGTCACCGACATCTACGACAAGAAGGGCGGCGCGCTCGAGTTTGTCGTCAACGACACGAAAGTCACCAATCAGCTCGGCGAGCATGTCTCTGACCTGCATTCGGTGGTCGTCGTGCGCCACGCCTGAAGGACTATTCATGAACACTCAAGTAAAAATCCTGGATGTTGGTGACGACATGCCTGTACTGGAATTGCCACCGATCAGCCGCACCACACTGGCACTGTTCGCCGGTGCGTCGGGTGACCACAACCCGATCCACATCGACATCGACTTCGCCCGCAGCGCGGGTATGAAGGATGTGTTCGCGCAGGGTATGTTGTCGATGGCCTACCTCGGGCGTGCGCTCACCGAATGGGTGCCGCAGCGCCAGCTCCTCAGCTATGGCGTTCGCTTCGCGGCCATGACCCACCTCGGCGACCGCATACGCTGCACGGGCAAGGTGCTTGAAAAGATTGAGCATGCAGGTCGGCCCTGCGTGCGCGTTCAAATCAGCGCGACGAAGGCGACAGGCGAAATCACGCTGGCCGGCGAGGCACTGGTTGCCTTGAACTGAGGCCTCCGTTTGGCGGCCCGACTTTTTATTTATTTCCTTTTAATCACAAGCAAGGACACACCATGAAAACACTTGAAGGCAAAGTTGCCATCGTCTCCGGATCGGGTCGCGGCATCGGCCGCGCCATCGCCATGAAACTCGCCAGCGAAGGCGCCAAGGTGGTCGTCAATGACCTGGACGCCGGCCCGGCCGAGCAGACCGTGGCCGACATCAAGGCCGCTGGCGGCATGGCGCTGGCTTGTGCCGGCAGCGTCACTGCCGACGGCTTCGCTGAAAAGTTCGTCAAGACCGCGATCGACGGCTTCGGCGGCCTGGACATCATCATCAACAACGCCGGCTACACCTGGGACAACGTGGTTCAGAAGATGACGGACGAGCAATGGAACGCGATCATCGACGTGCATCTGACCGCGCCGTTCAAGATTTTGCGCGCTGCTTCGGAGTTCATCCGCGTCGCCTCGCGCAAGGAAGCCGAAGCGGGGCAGGAGGTGTTTCGCAAGGTGGTCAACATTTCGTCCATCGCCGGCACCGGTGGCAACGCCGGTCAGGCCAACTACTCGGCGGGCAAGGCCGGCATCATTGGTCTGACCAAGGCGCTGTCCAAGGAGTGGGGTCGCTACAAGGTGAACGTCAACGCCGTTGCTTTTGGCATGATCAAGACGCGGCTGACCGAGGCACCAGCCAGTGGCGATGCCTCCATCGACGTCGAGGGTCGCAAGATCAAGGTCGGCGTCAACCCCGAGCTGCTGGAAATGATGGAGCGCACCATTCCGTTGGGTCGCGGCGGCACGCCCGAGGAGGCAGCCGGGTCGGTCTACCTGCTGTGCATTCCCGAGTCGAACTACGTCAGCGGACAGACGCTGATCTGCGGCGGCGGCATCTCGATCTAAAGCGCAAGCCGAACGCAGAAAGGCCCACGATGGACATCGATTTCAGCCCGGAAGACATGGCGTTCCAGCAAGAGGTTCGCGCCTGGTTCAAAGCCCACACACCGTCCGATCTCAAGCGCAAGGCCGTCACCGGAGAGATGCTGCAGAAGAACGACATCGTTCAATGGCAGCGCCGACTCGATAGCCAGGGCTGGCTGGTCACCGGCTGGCCCAAGGAGCATGGAGGGCCGGGCTGGACGCCGACGCAGCGCTACATTTTCGACCTGGAGCGCGCGGCGGCCAGCGCGCCGGTGGGGCTGTCGATGGGCGTCATCATGCTCGGACCGGTGCTGATTGCCTTCGGCACGCCAGAGCAAAAGGCGCAGTACCTGCCGCGCATCCGCCGCTGCGAGGACTGGTGGTGCCAGGGCTATTCCGAGCCCGGCGCCGGCTCCGACCTGGCCAGCCTGAAGACCACGGCCGTGGCCGATGGCGATGATTACGTCATCAACGGCTCCAAGATCTGGACCACCTACGCGCACTGGGCCACGCACATGTTCTGCCTGGTGCGCACCGCCAACAGCGGCAAAAAGCAAGAGGGCATTTCCTTCCTACTGATCGAGATGGACCGCCCCGGCATCGATGTCAAACCTATTGTATCGATCGACGGCGAACACCACCTGAACCAGGTTTTTCTGACCGATGTGCGCGTGCCCAAGAGTAATCTGGTGGGTCGCGAAGGTCAGGGCTGGGACATTGCCAAGTACCTGCTCACACACGAGCGCACCAGCATTGCCGGCGTGGCCGACTGCAAGGCGCACCTGTCCAACCTGCGCGTGGCCGCCGCCGAGCGCCGCTCGGGTGGCCAACCGCTGATGGAGGACGCGGCGATGCGGCTCAAGCTGGCGCGCGCCGAGATCGAACTGATGGCGCTCGAATACACCAACTTCCGCGTGCTGGCCGCCACCGCCTCGGGCAAGGCGCCGGGGCCGGAATCCTCGCTGCTCAAGACCATGGGCACGGCGGTGCAACAGACCTTGGCCGAGTTGGGCGTCGAGATCGCCGCCGAGCAAGCCTGGCCCTGGCATGACGGCGGCGAGTTTGGCAGCGGACGCCATGCCCATGCAATGCCGCACTACTGTTTCTCGCGCGCTGCCACGATTTACGGCGGCAGCGACGAGGTGCAAAAGAATGTATTGGCCAAGATGCTGCTGGCAGGCGGCACGCGCTAAGGATCGTCATGAACTTTGATCTCTCCGAAGAACAAAAGATGCTGCGCGACGCGGCACAGAAATTTCTGCGCACCGAATACCGTTTCGATGCCCGCAACCAGATCGTTGCGTCAGCGTCCGGCATGAGCCGGGAGCACTGGCAGCGATTCGGCGAATTCGGCTGGCTTGGGCTCGGGCTGCCCGAGGCGCATGGCGGCTTTGGCGGCGTGGTCGAGTTGATCCAGATCGCCGAGGCGATGGGGGCTGCGCTGGTGGTCGAGCCCTACCTGGCCAGCACGGTGCTGGGCGCGCAGGCGCTGACGCGCGCGGGCAGTGCTGCGCAGCAGGCGGCCTGGCTGCCCGGGCTCGCGTCCGGCCAGCGGATACTCGCATTGGCGCACGGCGAGGCCGATGCCCGTCATGAACTCAGCTATGTGATCACGCGTGCCACGGCCAAGGACGGTGGCTGGCTGCTGTCGGGTCGCAAGAGCGGCGTGCTGGGCGCCCCTTGGGCCGATGGCTTCGTGGTCGTCGCCAGAACCTCGGGCGCAGCGGACGAGCGCCAGGGCATCAGCCTGTTTCTGGTCGATGCCAAAACGCCGGGCGTGCAGGTGGCGGGCTACCGGTCCTACGACGGCAGTCGCGCCGGTGATCTGATACTGGAACAGGTCGTGCTCGGGGCCGACGCACTGCTGGGCACGGAAGGCGAGGGCCTGGGGCTGCTTGAGCACCTGGTTGATCTTGGCATTGTTGCCGCCTGCGCCGACGCCCTGGGTGCCATGGGCGCGCTGTTGCGCAAAACTGGCGAATACGTCAGCACGCGCAAACAATTTGACGTGCCGATTGCCAGCTTCCAGGTCATCCAGCACCGGCTGGTCGACATGTTCGCCGCGGTCGAGGCCAGCCGCTCCCTGGTGCTGATGGCGGCCCTGCATGCCGAGCACCCCGACGCGGCCACCCGTTCGCGCGCCGTCTCGGCCGCCAAGGCCGCCATTGGTGAGCGCGCCCGCTTCGTGGCACAGCAAGCGGTGCAGTTGCACGGCGGCGTGGGCATGACCGAGGAGCTGGACATCGGCCATTACTTTCGCCGCCTGACGCTCTTTTGCAACCTGTTGGGCAGCACCGACCACCACCTGCAGCGCTTTGCGACGCTGCGTGCGGTGGCCTGATTGCCTGATGACCGACCCATACCGAGTCACTGGAAGGGCTGCCTAAATGAGCTTGATGACATCCACCGCCACGCCGAACTCGCCCGAATTTCAGCGAAACCGCGAAGCCTATGAGCTGCGCATTGACGACTTGCATGAACGCCGCGCACGTGCCCTGATCGGCGGCCCCGAAAAGGCGCGCCTGCTGCACAAGAAGCGCAAGCAATTGCTGCCGCGCGAGCGCCTGGCTGCCGTACTCGACCCCGGCTCGCCCTTCCTCGAGTTCGGGCAGCTTGCCGGCGACGGCCTGTACGAGGGCGTGCCGCCGGGCGGCAGCATCATCACCGGCGTGGGGCTGGTGTGCGGGCGCGCCTGCATGCTGATGATCCACGATGCCACGGTCAAGGGCGGCACCTACTACGGCATCACCGCTAAAAAGCATGTGCGGGCCCAGATGTTCGCCTGGCAGCACCGGCTGCCGTGCATCACCATGGTCCAGTCGGGCGGCGCCAACCTGCCGGAGCAGGCGCATATTTTCCCCGACGACGGCCAGTTCGGCTCCATTTTCTACAACCAGATCCGCATGTCGGCCGAGGGCATCACCCAGATCGCGACCGTGCACGGGCCGTCTACCGCCGGCGGCGCCTATCTCCCGGCGCTGTGCGACGAGGCGGTGATCGTGCGCAACCAGGGTGCGATGTTCCTCGCCGGGCCCGAGCTGGTGTACGCCGCCACCAAGGAAGAGGTTGACATTGAAACCCTGGGCGGCGGCGAGATGCACAGCCGCATCAGCGGCGTCACTGACCACCTGGCCGAGAACGATGGCCATGCCATCGCCATCGTGCGCGGCATCGTGGCCAACCTCGGTACCGCAGCCAAGCAGCGCTGGGACGTGGTGCCGCCGCTGCCGCCGCGCCATGACCCGCGCGAGATCTACGGCATTGTCAGCGCCGACAACCGGCATCCGACCGACAACCGCGAAGTGCTGCTGCGGTTGATCGACGACAGTGACCTGCAGGAGTTCAAACCCCTGTACGGCGACACCATGATCTGCGGCTTTGCTCGCATCAAGGGCTTTCAGATCGGCATTCTGGCCAACAACGGCGTGATCTTCTCCGAGAGCGCGCTCAAGGGCGCGCACTTCATTGAGTTGTGCTGCCAGCGCGACATTCCGCTGCTGTTCATGGCCGATGTGTCGGGCTTCATGGTCGGCAAAGCCGTGGAGCAGCAGGGCATTGCCAAGCACGGCGCCAAGTTCATGACGGCCATGGCCTCGGCCAACGTGCCGCGCTACACGCTGATCACCGGAGGCTCGTACGCGGCGGCCTACTTGGCGATGTGCGGGCGCCCGTTCAAGCCCAACGTGATGATGATGTGGCCTACCGGCCGCGCCGCGCTGATGGGCCCAGAGCAGGCCGCCACCACCCTGGGCCTGGTGCGCGAGAACATCCACCGGCGCGAGGGCACTAGCTGGAGCGACGAAGAACGCGAGCAATTCAAGCAACCGATACGCGAGCAGTTCGAGAGCTTTTCCAGTCCCTACAACTACGCCTCCAACCTGTGGTGCGACATGGTGATTGACCCGCTGGAAACACGCGACACCATGGCTTTGCTGCTGGAGCTGGCGGGCCGCGTGCCGGCGCGCGACACGCACTTCGGCGTGTTCCGCATGTAATCCTTTGGCCCACCGAATTGAACATGCTCGACGCCATTCTCTCCGGCTGCCGCGTGCTCGACCTGACCCAAAACGTGGCCGGCCCGTTTTGCACCCAGACCCTCGGCGCCGAGGTTATCAAGATCGAACGCCCCGGCAGCGGCGACGATGCGCGCCAGTGGAAACCGCCCGAAGTGGCCGGCGTCTCGACCGGCTTCGTGGCGCTGAACCGCAACAAGAAGAGCGTCTGCATCGACCTCGACAGCGCGGCCGGCCAGCAGCTGGTTGCGCGCCTGGCGGCCGGTGCCGACGTGCTGGTGCATTCGCTCAAGCCCGGCAGCGCCGAAGCGCGCGGCCTCGGCGACGAACACCTGCGACCGACCAATCCGCGCCTCGTGTACTGCGCGATCAGCGCCTTCGGCGAGGTCGGCCCGATGCGCGCGCTGCCCGGCTACGACCCGCTGATGCAGGCCTTCACCGGCATCATGAGCGTCAGCGGCCACGAAGGTGACGAGCCGGCGCGCGTCGGCGTGTCGCTCATCGACATGGGCACCGGCATGTGGGCCACGATGGCCATCCTGGCCGCGCTGCTGCGCCGCGCCACAACGGGCGAAGGCATGCGCGTGCACGCCAGCCTGCTCGAGACCGGGCTGTCGTGGATGACGGTGCCGGTGGCGAACTACCTGGCCACCCAGCGCCTACCGCGCAAGATGGGTTCGGCCATGGCGATGATGGCGCCCTACGAGCTCTTCGACAGTGCCGACGGCAAGGTCTTCATCGCCGCGGCCAACGACCGGCTGTTCGGCCGCATCTGCAGCGCGCTGGCTTGCCCAGAGCTGGCGCAGGACCCGCGCTTCATCGACATGTCGGCGCGCATCGGCCACCGCGAGGCGCTGCACGACGCGCTGGAAGCGCGCACCCGGCAGCGCAGCACCGCCGACTGCGTGGCGGCGCTGCGCGCGGCCGGTGCGCCCTGCAGCGAGATGCACGACGTGGCCCAGATGCTGGCGCACGAACAGGTGCAAGCGGTCGGCATGCTGGGCGCGCTGCCGCTGCCGGGCGCACCGCAACACCAGACGATGGGCCTGCCCATCAGTTCGCAGGGCCGTCGCGGGCGCAGCGGCCCGCCGCCGCCAGTGCTGGGCGGGAACACCGACGAGGTGTTGACGGCACTGGGCCTGCATGCCAATGAACTGGCGGCGCTGCGACAGCAACGCGTCGTCGATTGAATGACAAGGCCGACATCCCCATGAACTTCGACTACACCGAGACCCAGGGCCAGATCCGCGCCGCCGTCAAGGAGTTGTGCAAGGGCTTCGGCCCCGAATACTGGCGCCAGTGCGCGCAGGACGGCGCCTATCCGGAAGCCTTCGTCGACGCGATGGCCAAGGCCGGCTGGCTGGCTGCGCTGATTCCCGAGGAATACGGCGGCGCCGGGTTGCCGCTGCTCGACGCCTGCCTGATCCTGCAGGAGATCAACCAGAACGGCGGCAGCGCGGTGCACTGCCATGCGCAGATGTACACGATGGCGTCAATCATGCGCCACGGCTCCGAGGCACAGAAGCGCCGCACGCTGCCGCGCATCGCTGACGGCAGCCTGCGGCTGCAGGCCTTCGGCGTGACCGAGCCTGACGCAGGCTCCAACACGCTGGCGATCAAGACCTTCGCGCGCAAGGTGCCGGGCGGCTACGTCATCAACGGCCAGAAGATCTGGACCTCGCGCTACAGCCACTCGCACATGTATCTGCTGATCGCGCGCACCACGCCGATCGACGCGGTGAAGAAGAAGACCGATGGCCTGAGCCTGTTCCTGATCGACATCAAGAAGGCGGGCGCGTCGCTCAAGGCCACGCCGATCCGCACGATGATCAATCACCACACCTTCCAGGTCTTCATCGACAACCTCGAACTGAGCGACGACGACCGCATCGGCGAGGAAGGCAAGGGCTTTTACTACCTGCTGGATTCGCTGCATTCCGAGCGGCTGCTGGTGGCCAGCGAGGCCATCGGCGACGGCCACTGGTTCGTCGGCAAGGCCGCGCGCTACGGCAGCGAGCGTGTCGTCTTCGACCGCCCGATCGGCGCCAACCAGGGCGTGCAGTTTCCGATCGCGCGCGCCCACATGAACATCGAGGCCGCCGAACTGATGCGCAACAAGGCCGCGACGCTGTTCGACGCCGGCCTGCCCTGCGGGCGCGAGGCGACCATGGTCAAGTACCTGGCCAGCGAAGCCGCCTGGGAGGCAGCCGAGGCGGCCATGACCACCTTCGGCGGCTATGGCGTGGCCTGCGAGTACGACATCGAGCGCAAATGGAAAGAGAGCCGGCTGTTCCGCACCGCGCCGATCTCCAACAACCTGGTGCTGGCGCAGGTGGCCGAGCATCTGCTGGGTATGCCCCGCTCTTACTGATGGCCCAGATGCACCACGAAACCCTGCTGATCCACCCCGCGCCGGGCACCGCACCGGAGGACGGCATCCGCTGCCTGGTGCTCAACCGCCCCGAGGTGATGAACGCGATGAACACGCAGATGTTCGTCGACCTGCGCAACGCCCTGCACGAACTGGCCTTCGACGACGGCCTGCGTGTGCTGATCATCACCGGCGCCGGTGAACGAGCTTTCTCGGCCGGCGGCGACCTCAAGCAGCGCGACGGCATGACCGACGGTCAATGGCGGCGCCAACACCAGCTCGCCGAAGAGGTGTTGCTGGCGGTCAAGGATTTCCCGCAACCGGTGATCGCCGCCGTCGAAGGCCACGCACATGGCGGCGGCTGCGAACTGGCGTTGATGTGTGACTACATCGTCGCTTCGCGCGCTGCGGTATTTTCGCTGCCCGAGCTGCGGCGCGGCATCATGCCCGGCGGCGGGGGTATCCAGAACCTCGTGCGCGCCGTCGGTGCGCGGCGCGCCAAGAAGCTGCTGTTCACCGCGCGCCGCTTCTCGGCCGAAGAAGCCGCCGAATGGGGCATGGTCACCGACCTTGCCGAGCCGGGTACGGCGCTGGCCGCCGCAGTCGCCGACGCGCGCGACATCGTGCTGGCCGCACCGATGACCACCCACTACGCCAAACTCGCCGCCTCGCGCGGCGGCGAGATTGACTTCCACAGCGGCTACATGCTCGACATCGCCGCCTACAACGTGCTGGTGTCCTCGGCCGACAGGCTGGAGGGCGTGAAGGCCTTCAATGAAAAGCGCCCACCGCGCTGGAGCGGACTCTGACATGTTCAAAAAAATCCTGATCGCCAACCGCGGCGAAATCGCCTGCCGCATTGCACACACCTGCCGGCGCCTCGGTATTGCAGTGGCCGGTGTGCATTCGAGTGCTGATCGCGATGCGCTGCACGTTGACCTGATCGGCGAGTCGATCGAAATCGGTGGGGCAACGCCAGCCGAGAGCTACCTGCGCATTGATGCGGTGATCGATGCGGCCCGGCGGACCGGGTCGCAGGCCATTCATCCTGGTTTTGGCTTTCTGGCCGAAAACGCGGTCTTCGCGCGCACGGTCGAGGCGGCCGGCCTGGTCTTTATCGGCCCGACGCCCGAGGTCATTGAGCGCCTGGGCGACAAGGCGTCGGCCAAGCGCGAGGCGCGCGCCGCTGGCGCGGCCGTGCTCGGCGGCAGCGAGCTGCCCAGCCGCGACGCGGCTGAAGTGGCGGCCACCGTACGCGGCCTGCCACTGCCGGTGATTCTAAAAGCGGCCGCCGGTGGCGGCGGCAAGGGCATGCGGGTGGTGCAGCAATTGGACGGGTTGATGGAGGCCATCGAGGCGGCCATGCGCGAAGCCAAAAGTTCCTTTGGCGACGCGGCGTTGATCGTCGAAGCCTTTGTCGAGCGCGGGCGCCACATCGAGGTGCAGATTGTCGGCGACGGCCACGGCGAAGTGATTCACCTGTTCGAGCGCGAATGCACGTTGCAGCGGCGCCATCAGAAAGTCATCGAAGAGGCTCCAGCGGTGAATCTCGCCCCGGCGCTGCGCGAGGCGATGCTCGGTGACGCGGTGCGCCTGGGGCAGCGACTGCGCTATCGCGGTGTCGGCACGGTGGAGTTCATCGTGCAGGGCGACAGTCACCATTTTCTCGAAGTCAACCCGCGGCTGCAAGTTGAGCATCCGGTGACTGAAGAGGTGACTGGCATCGACATTGTGGAGGTCATGCTGCGCATCGCTGCCAACGAGGGATTACCCTTGCGTCAGAGCGAAGTGCAGATGCGCGGCCACGCGATTGAGGCGCGGGTCTGCGCTGAAGACGCAGCGCAAAATTTCCTGCCATCCACCGGTGAACTGATCGCGGTGCGGTTCCCGACTTCGGGTGTGCGGGTTGAATCGGGGGTGCGGGCCGGCATGGTGGTCACGCCCTACTACGACTCGATGCTGGCCAAGCTGATCGTTCATGCGCCCACGCGCGAGGCTGCGCTGGACCGTCTGAGTGGGGCGCTGGGCGAAACCCAGGTGCACGGCGTCGAAACCAATTGCGCTTTTCTGCAGCGTCTGCTGGCCCTGCCTGCAACGCGGGACGCCAGCTTCCACACCCGTCTGATTGACGAGGTGCTGGCAGAGGGGGGTCAGGGCACGGGTAGCGCGCCGCTGGAGCGGCTGGCTGCAGCGGCGGCCTGGTGGTTGCTCGATGCGCGGCGCAGCAGCAAGCCATTCGGAGCCTGGTCGGCCTTGGACGTGACGGGTTGGCAGATGCACGCTGGCGACGATCGGCTCACGCCGGTTCCGGCGCTGTTGCTGCGCTCGGGAGGAACAACACACGAAGCCCGGTTCGGCGCCGTCTCGCCCGAGTCCGAAGTGACGGTGCAAATCGGCACCGAACGGGTTCGCCTGGCGCTGACCGCCAGCGCCGGGAGCGATTGGCGTTTGCGCATAGGGGATTGTCATGAGGTACTGACCATCGTGCGCAGCGACGATGCCGTGTTTGTGCAGAGCGGCGGCACCGCCCACGCCATCGGCGTGACCTCCTACCTCAGCCAGGTCGCCACTGGCCGCCAGGCCAGCGGACAGTTGCGCACGCCGATGATGGGAATGATCCTGAAGACCCATGTGGAGGTTGGAGAGCGGGTACGTGCCGGCGACGTGGTGGCGACGATGGAGTCGATGAAGATGGAGATGCGCATCAACGCCGATCACGATGGCGTGGTGCGCTCGCTGTCGGTGCAGCCCGGGCAGATGGTCGAGCGCGGCCTGGTGGTGGCCGTGGTTGAGTCCGAGGGCGCCGCGGAATGAGCGGCAGCAAATCCAGCATGCGCGCCCCTCTTTGCAAACCTGGTGTTATCCACCGCTCAAAATGACGTGCCCGAGACGGCCCATGACCGGCATCCAACTTCCGAACGGTATTCAGGTTTTTGAGCGCGGCTGGCTGTCCTCGAACAATATTTTGTTCATCGGAGCACAGTCCAGCGCACTCGTTGACAGTGGCTACAGCACGCACGCGGAACTAACGACCGGGCTGGTCAGCGCCGCTTTGCAGCAGGGTCCGCTGGACTTGCTGCTCAACACGCATCTACACAGCGACCACTGCGGCGGCAATGCCGTCCTCCAGGGCAATTACCCTGAACTTCAAACCCTCATTCCGCCAGGCCATGCATCACTTGTCTCGTCATGGGACCCCGTCGCCCTGAACTATGTGCCATCCGGGCAACACTGCCCCCGGTTCAAGTTCGATGGTCTTCTTTTACCTGGCACGGAAATTCAGCTGGCCGACACGGCGTGGCAAATTCATGCGGCGCCGGGCCACGATCCCCATTCAGTCATTCTGTTTGAGCCGCAGTCCCAAACCCTGATCTCGGCAGATGCCTTGTGGGAAAAAGGCTTCGGCGTGGTGTTTCCGGAGCTTGAGGGCGACGCCGCATTCGACGAAGTGGCCGCCACCTTCGACCTGATCGAGCGGCTTGACCCGTGCTGGGTCATTCCTGGCCACGGCCCGGTATTCCGCTACCGCGCCGAGGTGCTGGCCTACGCGCGCGCGCGCCTCAACGCCTTTGTCAAGAGCCCTGACCGACATGCGCACCACGCAGTCAAGGTGTTGCTGAAGTTCAAATTGCTGGATCAGCAGCAACTGCCTTTTGCCGATTTTGTCGACTGGGTCGCCAACACCCGCTACTTCCAGCTCATTCACCAGAGGTTTGTTCCTTCTGTTCCCATCGACCGCTGGATGGAGCAGTTGACGCAAGAGCTTGTGCGTTCAGCAGCCGCACGAAGAGCAGGTGACATGGTCTACAACGCGTGAAATCGGTCACGGAGTGAATCATGCGACGAAGGCGCTGACGAATCAGCGTTCGTATGAGCAGAGCAAGCAATTTTTTAACAGGAGATCAGGATATGAGTGCAGCAGAAACGGTTTTGTACGAAGTGCGCGATGGCATTGCCACCGTGAAGATCAACCGCCCCGAGATGCGTAACGCGCTGTCACCGGCCGCCGCCAACCGGCTGCACGATCTGTGGGGTGAAGTCGATGCCGACAAAAACGTACGCGTGGCAATCCTGACTTCTGCCGACTGCGGCACCTTCTGCGCCGGGCTCGACCTGCGTGAGGCTTCGCGTGTCAAGAAGGAAGAAGGCGTGGACATCCTGACCAAGATGAAGGACCCGTTCCATGGCCGCCAGCGCCGTGTGGCCAAGCCCATCATCGCGGCCATGACCGGGCACCTGATTGCCGGCGGCATGATGCTGAGCCTGAACTCGGATTTGCGCGTCGGCCTCAAGGGCACGCAGGTCGGCATCACCGAAACCCGCATCGCCGGGCGCGGTAGCCCGTGGGCCATTCCCCTGCTGTGGATGCTGCCGCAGCCGCTGCTGATGGAGATGGTGCTGACCGGCGACCTGTATCCGATCGAAACCTTTCATGGGCTCGGTTTCATCAACTACCTGGAAGACACGCCGGATGCCGTGCGCGCTCGCGCCACCGCATTGGCCGAACGCATCCGCGACAACGCGCCGCTGTCGGTGATGGCGGGCAAGGAATCGATCATGACGGCGATGAGCGCCGGCTGCGAGGCCGGTATGGCGCTGGCCCACAACATCTACCGTGCCGCTTACGCCAGCGAGGACGCGCAGGAAGGTCCGCGTGCCTTCGCCGAGAAGCGCAAGCCGGTGTGGAAGGGGCGTTGATGTCGCTCCGTGGAGATGCCATGTCCAGCCTGGCCCCTCTGCTGGAGAACAACCGTGCCTGGTCGGCGCGCTGCGCTGCGGAAGATCCGCAGTACTTCGAGCGGCTGGCGCACCAGCAGATGCCGCGCTACCTGTGGATCGGCTGTTCCGACAGCCGGGTGCCGGCCAACGAAATCCTGGGCCTGCGGCCTGGCGAGGTGTTCGTGCACCGCAACGTCGGCAACCTGGTGGTGCACTCCGATCTGAACTGCCTGACGGTTCTGCAGTATGCGGTCGAGGTGTTGAAGGTCGAGCATGTTCTCGTGGTGGGCCACTACGGCTGCGGCGGCGTGCAGGCGGTGATAGAACAGCGCCGCACCGGTCTGGCCGAGAACTGGCTGCGCCATCTGGAGGACGTGGCGCGCAAACACGCTGATCGGTTCGACGGCATTTCCAGCGTTGACGAGCGCGCAGCGCGGCTTTGCGAGATGAACGTGATCGAGCAGGTCAGCAACGTGTGCCGCACCACCACCCTGCGCCGCGCCTGGGAGTGCGGGCAGCAAGTCGAGGTGCACGGGTTGGTCTACGGCCTGCGCGACGGCTTGCTGCGGCCGGTCGGGGGCAGCGTCAACCGCGGTCAGGACCAGCAGAAGCAATACGCCCAGTCTCTTGCTGCGCTTGGCACACTCTGAGTGATACGAAGAATACAAGAAAGGTTATTCCACATGCCAGACGACACGACAACCCTCCCTGCCCCCAGCATCGCCGCCCAACTGGCCGCCTTCGCGCACGGCCTGACGCCAGACATGCTGCCCGCAGCCGTGGTCGAACAGGCCAAGCTGCTGATGCTCGACGCACTGGGCATCGCCTTGGCTTCGTCCCAGCACGACTTCGCGCACTGCGCTTACCGCGGCTTGCACGCCCTGGGCGGCGCGGGTGACAGCGCCGTCATGGGTGCCTTTGCCCCCCTGCCGCTGCGCGATGCGGTGCTGATGAATGGCATCCTGGTCCACGGGCTGGATTTCGACGACACCCACCCCGGCGCGATCACCCACCCCAGCGCCAGCGCCTTTCCGCTGGCGCTGGGTCTGGCGGCGCAGCGGCATGCCAGCGGGGCCGAGATGATCATGACCTATGTGCTGGCGATCGAGGTGGCGGCACGTCTGGGTGCAGCGGCCCAGGGGCGCTTCCACGACGTGGGCTTTCACCCGACCGGCCTGGTGGGGGCTTTTGGGTGCGCACTGGCGGCCGGCAAGCTGATGGGACTGGATCAGGCGGGCCTTGAGCACGCGCAAGGCGTGGTGCTGTCGATGGCATCAGGCAGCATGGAATTTCTGAGCGACGGCGCCTGGACCAAGCGCATGCACCCGGGCTGGGCCGGTGTCAGCGGGCTGACCGCCACGGCGTTGGCCGGTGCCGGATTCCGCGGCCCGTCGCAGCCCTATGAAGGCCGCTTTGGTCTGTACGCCAGTCACCTGGCCGCGCGCGGCCTGAACGCCGATTTGTCCTTGTGCGCGCGCGGCCTGGGCGAGCGCTGGGAACTGATGGATGTGGCGGTCAAGTTGTATCCAACCTGCCACTTCACGCACGCCAGCATCGATGCCGCGCTGGCGCTGCGCGCGGCCGGTCTGCGCACTGACGAGATCGCTTCGGTACAGGTGCTGCTGCCGCAAGGGGTGCACCCGGTGGTGTGCGAGCCGGTGGCGGCCAAGCGGCGACCGGCCAACGTCTATGAATCGCAGTTCAGCATTCACCATCTGGTCGCGCTGGCCCTGCTGCGCGGCGAGCTGGGGCTGGCCGAACTGGATGCCGCCAACCTGAGCGACCCGCAGGTGCAGGCGCTGGCTGACCGCATCGAACACGCGGCCGACCCCGATGCCGATTACCCCACCTTCTTTTCCGGCGAGCTGCGCGTGCGCACGCACGATGGGCGCGAGCTGCGCCACCGCGAGGCCGCGCACCGCGGCGCGCCGGGGCGCCCCATCACGGCCGCTGACATCGAAGCCAAATTCATGGGCAATGCGCTACTGACCTTGCCGCGCGAGCAGGCGCTACGCCTGCTCGACGCGCTGCTGACGGCCGACCGCGCCCCAGATGCCGCCGTCCTAGCGCAGACCCTGACCCATTCCAACACTTCCGGAACCCTCTGATGACGACCAGCCAGTCCGTGGCCTTTGATGCCGAAAAAGAAAATATGGTGCTCGACGCCGTCGAACGCTTTGTGGACCGCGAGATCAAGCCGGTGGCGCAGCGGCTCGAGCATGCCGACGAATGGCCGGCCGACATTGTGGCCGGCATGCGCGAGATGGGCCTGTTCGGCTGCATCATCCGCGAGGAGTACGGCGGCCTGGGCCTGTCGGCCAGCACCTATGCCAAGGTGGTGGAGCGCATCGCGCGGGTCTGGATGTCGGTGTCGGGCATCATCAACTCGCACCTCATAATGGCCGCCTGCGTGCAGCGCAACGGCACCGAGGCGCAGCGCCAGCATTTTTTGCCGCGCTTTGCCAGCGGCGAACTGCGCGGCGGGTTGGCGCTGACCGAGCCCGATTGCGGCACCGACTTGCAGGCGGTGCGCACGGTGGCGCGCCGCGACGGCGACCATTACGTCATCAACGGCACCAAGACCTGGATATCCAACGGCATCCATGGCCAGGTCTTTGCCGTGCTGGTCAAGACCGACCCCGAAGCGCAACCGCGCCATCGCGGCATGAGCCTGTTCATCTGCGAGAAGGGCCCGGGCTTCACGTCCACCAAGAAGCTGGAAAAGCTCGGCTACAAGGGCATCGACAGCGCCGAGCTGGTGTTCGACAACTTTCGCGTGCCGGCCGCCAACTTGGTCGGTGGCGTGGAGGGACAGGGTTTCAAGCACGTGATGGGCGGACTGGAACTTGGGCGCATCAATGTGGCTGCGCGCGGCGTGGGTGTGGCGCGCGCCTGCCTGGAGGAGTCGGTAGCCTATGCCCAACTGCGTCGCACCTTCGGCAAGCCGATCTGCGAACACCAGGCGATCCAACTCAAGCTGGCCGACATGGCCACTCGGGCGGAGGCGGCGCGTCTGCTGGTTGAACAGGCCGCGCGGGCTTATGACGCCGGCCAGCGTTGCGACATGGAAGCCGGCATGGCCAAGCTGTTCGCCAGCGAGGCGGCGGTCGAGAACTCGATGGAGGCCTTGCGCATCCACGGGGCTTATGGCTACTCGAAGGAAATGAATGTCGAGCGCTACTACCGCGATGCGCCGCTGCTGTGCATCGGCGAGGGCACCAACGAATTGCAGCGCCTGATCATTTCCGCCCAGCTGGTGGAGCGCAGCCCGATCTGATGTATCGCCTGGGGCGGCGCCTCAACTCGGCGGTGAATGAACCCCTCGGAGGAAAATTTCTTGAACAACCTGCTGTCCGCTTTCCGGTTCGCCGCCCTGCCCGCCGGGACGAATTCATTTCGCGCCGAGGTGAAGGCCTTTCTCCAATCCAGCTTTGAGCCAATGCCCGCCGACATCCGGGCCCGTTCATGGATGGGTTTCAATGCCGCTTTCAGCAAGAAGCTGGCCGCACGGGGCTGGGTCGGCGTGACCTTGCCGGCGCAATACGGTGGCGCCAGCCTGGACGCCTTCTCGCGCTTCGTGCTGGTGGAAGAACTGCTGGCCGCCGGCGCCCCGGTTTCCGCGCACTGGATCGCCGACCGCCAGAGCGGGCCCTTGATCCTCAAGTTCGGCACGGAGGCGCAACGCCAGTTCTACCTGCCGAAAATCTGCGCCGCCGAGGCGTTTTTCTGCATCGGCATGAGTGAGCCCAATGCCGGCTCCGACCTCGCCAGCGTCGGCACGCGGGCCACGCGCTGCCAAATTGACGGTTCAAGCGGCTGGCGGCTGAACGGCCGCAAGATATGGACCACCAACGCGCAGCACTGCCACTACATGATCGCGCTGGTGCGCTCGTCGGGCGAGCCGCAGGACCGGCAAAAAGGCTTGTCGCAGTTCATTGTCGATCTGGCATTGCCCGGCGTGACGGTGCGCCCGATCCGTGACCTGGCGGGTGATGCACATTTTTCCGAAGTGTTCTTCGACAACGTGCTGCTGACCGACGACGCGCTGATCGGCCATGAAGGCAGCGGCTGGGCGCAAGTCAATGCCGAACTGGCCTTCGAGCGCAGCGGCCCGGAGCGGGTGTACTCCAGCATCGTGCTGCTGGAGCACTGGATCACCTGCCTGCGCAAGACACCGGCGGTCTCGGTCCATGCCGCCACCATCGGGCGTTTCGCCACGCACCTGGCCACGCTGCGCAACATGTCGATCGCCGTCACGGCCAAGCTCGTCAACGGGGACAGCCCGTTGGTCGAAGCGGCCCTGGTCAAGGACATTGGCACCGAATTCGAGCAGAGCATTCCCTCTGTGATCGAAGCCGCCCTCGCCATGGACCCGGACGCCCTGGTCGATGCCGAGTTGTACCGCGCCGTGGCTTATGTGAGCCAGATGGCGCCCACCTATTCCCTGCGCGGCGGCACGCGCGAGATCCTGCGCGGCATGATCGCGCGCGGTCTGGGTCTGCGCTGAAAAAGAAAGCATTCCATGTTTGCACAAGCGATTGAAGATATCCTCCAGGACCAGTGCACGCCCGCCGTGGTGCGCGCGATTGAAGCGGGCGGCTCGCCGCTTAAGCTGTGGCAAGCGCTGCAAGGTGCCGGCTTCCTCGAACTGCTGGCGTCCGAGGACGCTGGCGGTGCCGGCCTCCCGCTGACCGATCTGTTCCCGATACTGTGCAGCTTCGGCCGCTACACGGTGCCGGTGCCGGTGGCGCAGACGATTGTGGCGCGAGCGCTGCTGGGGTCGCAGTTTGCGATGCCCAGCGGCATGATTACGCTGGGCGCTGCGTTGCGGCGCGAGGCCGGTGGCGCTATCGTGTGCTCATTCACACCTTACGGCATGCTGGCGGATTTCGTGCTGGCCCAAGATGGTGATGCCTTGTTGCTGCTGCATTGCGCAGCGGCGCAGCGTGAAGCAAGCGGCGTGCACGGGAGCCTGACGGCCACCCTGCGCTGGTCCGATGCGCGCGTCGCGACGCACGTGCCCGGCGCTGGCCCGCTGCTGCCGACGTTCGCGGCGGCCTTGCACGCCGCCCTGCTCAGCGGGGCCATGACCCGTGTGTTCGAAATGACACTGAAACACTGCAATGACCGCATCCAGTTCGGCAAAACCCTGGGCAAGTTCCAGGCGGTGCAGCACCAGTTGAGCGTCATGGCCGAACATGTGGCTGCTGCCTCGATGGCAGCCGAAGCGGCCTTCCACACCGACGCTGCGGCACCGTCCCTGCTCGCCGCAGCGATGGCCAAGTCCCGCACCAGTGAGGCGGCGGTTCTGGTCGCCTCCATCGCGCATGCACTGCACGGCGCTATCGGTATTGCGGAAGAATACGACCTGCAATTGCTGACCCGGCGCCTGCACGAGTGGCGCATGGCGCATGGCTCGGAGGCGCACTGGAATGTGTTGATCGGCCAGCGCGTGCTTGCTGCCGATGTGTCCATCGTTGATTTTGTGCGGTCTGTTTAGCCGCCGCTTTTGTGCCCACGATCAGCGGCGAAGTGATCGACACCCGGGGCTTGCAACAGTTTCGGTTCATCGATCCGGCTGTTGCGCTAACGACTTGCCCCCGCCAAGCGCTTCACTGAAGAAGTCGATGAAGGTTCTCAGCTTGGGTGTCACGTACTGCCGATTCGTGTAAACCGCATACAGCGTGAAAGGGGGCACCGTGTAGGTCGGCAGCACGCGCGCGAGGCAGCCCGCGGCCAGATCGTCGTCGACCGTCCATTCGGGGAGGAACGCCATGCCCATGCCGGCGTGCATCGCGTGATAGGTGAGCGTGCTGTCGTCCGAGCGCATCACCGCATTCAGCTTGATCCGCGCCTTGCCGGCAGGTCCCTGCATTTCGAGGCCATCGAGGTTCACGTAGTTGGGTACCACGGCGCTGCACCTGACCAGATCGGAGGGTCTGCGCGGAGAGCCTTCGCGCTTCAGGTAAGCCGGGGTTGCGACCAGGTGGAACTGCACGGGACAAATCGGCCGTGCAATCAGCGCCGGGGACAGTTCGCGCGTGGCGCGCAGCGCGAGGTCGTAGCCGTCGGCGACCAGGTCGATCTTGCGGTTCTCCAGTCGCATGTCGACCAGCACCTCCGGATAGGTGTTGCGGTAGGCCGCGAGTACGCTGGCGAAATGCCGGTTTGCACACCAGACGGGCGCGCTGATTTTCAATTGTCCGCGTGGTGCCTGCGCGCTTTGCCGAAGCGCCGCTTCGGCAGCCTGCAGCGTGTCGAGCGCCTCGCGGCATTGTGCGTAGTACATCGCGCCGGCCTCCGTCAGGCTGAGCTTGCGGCTGGTCCTGTGCAGCAACCTCGCACCGAGGTCTCGTTCGAGCTGGGCGACATGCTTGCTGGCCATCGGAGCGGACATGGTGAGGCGCGCCGCGGCGCGGGAAAAGCTGCCAGCCTCGACCACTTCCCTGAAAACGCGAAGGCTGGTCAGACGATCCATGGCGGATTCAAGTCTGAAGTGCAACACCCTGGGGTTCAATGAACGAGGGTGGAATGTTGCGGGCTGTTGAGCAGGAGTTCTCTATAGACCGCCAAGGGTGATCGTACGCCCAGGCCCTTTCTGGGTCGGTTGTTGATCTGATCAGCAATGGCATCGAGCTGATCCTGGCTGTAGCCCGAGAGGTCGGTACCCTTGGGCAGGTACTGACGCACCAGTCCATTGGTGTTCTCGTTGGAGCCGTGCTGCCACGGGCTGTGCGGGTCACAGAAGTACACAGCGATTTCCGTGCGACGGCTGAGCTCCTTGTGCATCGCCATCTCCCGGCCCTGGTCGTACGTCATGCTCAGGCGCATGGGCACGGCGATGCCCAACAGCTTGTCAGAGAAGGCCTGCATCACGTTGGCTGCGCTGGCGGGTTTGAACTCGGGCAGCTTGATGAGCATGAGCAGCCTGCTGGTGCGCTCTACCAGGGTGCCCACCGCACTGGCGTTGGCCGCGCCCTTGATGAGATCACCCTCCCAGTGGCCCGGGAACTGCCGGTCTTCGATCTCTGGCGGTCGCACATGGATGCTCACCATGTCGGGGATCTGACCGCGCCGGTCTTGTCCTTTGCTGCGTGGCACGCGCTTGTTGTGGGCGTGGCGCAGGGTGGCAATCAGCTCACGCTTGAGTTCGCCCACGGGCTGTGCGTAGATGCAGTTGTAGATGGTCTCGTGTGACACGCGGTGCTCATGGCCTTTGGCGAAGATGCGGGCCAGTGTCAGGGCAATCTGTTCGGGCGACCAGCGCTCGCCCAGAAAGTGGCGCATCAACCCGAACAGGATGCCATCACGATGGAGCTTTCCCAGTGGGCGGCCCTGCAGGCGTCGCCGTCGGGCGCAGGCACGCGCTGTGGTGCTCGCGTAGCCTGCGGGCTGAGCGTTGCGCCGCAGCTCCCGGCTGATGGTGCTTGGTGAACGACCCAAGACTTGGGCCATGGCGCGAACGCTGTACTTTTGCTGGGCCAGACTGGCCAGGGTCACGCGGTCTTCAGGCTGAAGCTGTTGATAGCGCTTGGATGGGGTGCTTTGCATCTGCGGACCTTACTCGGTGGCAGGTGTTGCACTTCAGACTTGAATCCGCCCAGCTATTGATTAACCAAAATTAAACATTAAGCTATTCCTCATGGTCAGTCGGGTAGACATCCAGTCTCAAAGAGGCTGCCCATCAGCCGCGCTTTCGTTGATGCCTTCAACCAATGCCGTATCACTTCTTAATCATCCTCAGGAGCTCAACATGAGTAAGCCGCATATCGCCGCCACCACGCCGTTCGCAATCGACGTGGAAAAAGGCAAGGACTACTACTGGTGTGCCTGCGGTCTCAGCAAATCGCAGCCGTTCTGCGACGGCAGCCACAAGGGCGGCGAGTTCGTGCCTACCAAGTACAGCGCCGACGAAAGCAAGACTGTCTATTTTTGCGGCTGCAAGCAAAGCAAGAACGGCGCGCTTTGCGACGGCACGCATAAAGCTCTGTGAGAGCGGACCATGCCCGTGACAACGGAGCGATTGCCGACCTACTTCATCTCGCACGGCGGGGGACCCTGACCATACATGATGGCGCAGTCCAACGGCATGTACGACCGTCTGGCGCAGTCCCTGCGGGATATGCCACGCCAGCTCGGCGCCCAACCGAAGGCCGTGCTCGTGATCTCCGCCCATTGGGAGGAGCGCGAGTTCACCGTGATGGCCGCCGAACGGCCGCCCATGGTTTACGACTACTCTGGCTTCCCCGAACATACCTACCATGTCCAGTACCCGGCACCGGGCCTGCCAGCGCTGGCCGAGCAGGTGCGGCAGTTGATCCAGAGCGCAGGGTTCTCGGCGCTGCTTGATGCCCAGCGCGGTTTTGACCACGGCAGCTTCGCGCCGCTGGTGGTGATGTACCCGCTGGCCGATGTGCCGGTCGTGCAACTGTCACTGCGCGCGGGCTATGACCCGGCGGAGCATTTGGCCGTCGGCCGTGCCCTGGCGCCGCTGCGCGAGCAGGGCGTGCTGATCGTCGGCAGCGGCCTGAGCTACCACAACCTGCGCCGCATGGGGCCGTCCGCCGCGGTGCCGTCAAAGCAATTCGACGACTGGCTGCAGCAGACCTTGGTCACCACCGAGCCGCACCAGCGTGCGCAGCGGCTGATCGACTGGCAAGACGCGCCGGCCGCCCACGTGGCCCATCCGCAAGAAGACCATCTGCTGCCCCTGATGGTGGCGGTGGGTGCCGCCGGGCATGATGAAGCCGTGTGCGTGTACCACGAGGAAGGCTTCTTTGGCGGCGTCACCGTCTCCGGCTTCAGGTTCGGCCAGGAAGGCGGGGTCTGAGTGGCGGTGGCTTGCTGGGCCGGTAGGCGCCTGTCGCCGAGGGGTGTTTCCTGTAACCCACGCGGCAGGTGTGCAGCGACAAACGATGAAGCGCGAAGACGGAGAACCGCATGACAAGTTATCTCAGCCATCAGCGCCGTGGCGCTCGCCCGCGGACGACGCCAAGCAATCCGCATACGCAGCTTGAACAGAATGCGCCGGTAGAACTGCAAGAGCTGGTTTTCGAGAGGGGGCAGTCCCTGGGCGGCGTGGAAGTTGGTCCGAGCCAGGTGTCTGTTCCCGGAGCGCGCGCCTTATATTTACCGCGATGCGGATGCCAGTCCTTCGGCGCCTTCATGTTCGGCAAGGAGTTTGCCCACATCCACCCGCCCAGTGACGGCAGTCTGCACATGACCTTGCCGCCCGAGATCGTTCCCCAGGTCATCGAAAACGGCTGGGCGGAGTTGCATCCGCTGGCGGGTCAATATGGCCTGCCCGGGAACATCGTGATGGTCTATGGGCCGCGTGACGACGAGGAACTGCAGGTTGTTTGCGATTTGCTGACGGCGTCGCATACTGCGGCGACATCGTCAGAGGCGTGAAAAATCCGGGGCCACATCCTGCCCGTCAGGGCAGGATGTGGCGCACAACCAGGCTCAAGCTTTTGCAAGTTTGCCCTGCAGCTCGGCCACCGTTTCCGGGTTGACCAGCGACGACAAGTCGCCCGGACTGTCGCCCTTGTACACCGCCCGCACCACGCGGCGCATGATCTTCATGTTGCGCGTCTTGGGCAGGTCGCTGACCAGCAGCACCTGCCGGGGGCGGTAGGAGGCGCCCATGCCATGGACGACCGCCTGCGACAGTTCGGCCTGCAGCGCCGCGTCCGCCGCCACGCCGGGCATCGGCACGCATACGCAGACGATGGCCGAGCCCTTGATCTCGTCGGGCACGCCGATCACCGCCGCCTCTGACACCTTGCCGGTGCCGGTGAGCAGGGTTTCGATCTCCGACGGGCCGGTGCGCTTGCCTGAGACCTTAATCGTGTCGTCGCTGCGTCCGAGGATGTAGAACAGGCCGTCCGCATCGCGCATCGCAAAGTCGCCATGCACCCAGACGCCCGCAATGGTGCGCCAGTAGCTGTCGAGGTAGCGTTCGTCGTCGCGCCACAGGCTCTTGGTGAAGCCGATGTTGGGGTTGCGCAGCACCAGCTCGCCGACCTGGCCCGCGCCGACCGGCTGGCCGCTTTCATCGACGATGTCAACCCCGGCGCCGAGCCCGCGCGCGCCGAACGAGCCTGGCCGCAAGGGATGGTGCAGGGTGCCGGTGAAGTTGCAGCCGCCCACCTCGGTGCCGCCGACGATGTTGAGGAACGGCAATTTCTCTTTGCAGATGTGCTTGAAGAACCAGCGCCAGGGCGCCTCGGTCCAGGCCTCGCCGCCGGAGCAGGTGATGCGCAGCGAAGACAAGTCGTAGCGCTGGACTTCTTCGTCGCCGTAGCGCATCAGGCTTCGGATCAGCGTGGGCGCGACACCCAGGTAGGTGACTTTGTGATCTTGCACCAGGCGCCAGAAGCGGCCCGTGTCGGGGAAGTCGGGCGTGCCTTCGGCCACCAGCAGGCTGCCGCCGAAATAGCTCGGAATGCAGGCGCACATGGCGCCCACCATCCAGCCCATGTCGCTCATGAAGAAGAAACGGTCGCTCGACTTGAAATCGGCACAGATGTGCATGTCGCGCGTGACCATCGAGCCCAGGAAACTCACGTGGGTCCAGATGCAGCCCTTGGGCTTGCCGGTGGTGCCCGAGGTGTAGAGCAACACGGCGGGGGCCTCGGAGGCCATCTCGGCGGTCGGCATGTCATGGGGCTGGGCGGCGACCAGGCTGGCCCAGTCGTGGTCGCGCCCGGGCGTCATCGGGCATGGGGACGCTTCACCCAGGTGACGCAGCACCATCACGTGCTGCACGCTGGGTGTCTCGCGCAGGGCTTCGTCCAGCACCGACTTCATGACGCCGGGCGTGCCGCGCCGCCAAGTGCCGTCCACCGTCAGCACCGCCTTGGCTTGGCCGTCGTTCAGGCGGGCGACGATGGGTTGCGGCCCGAAGCCCGAAAACAGCGGCATCAACACGGCGCCAATCTTCAGGACCGCAAAGAACGCGACAAAGGTCTCCGGCAGGTTGGGCAGGTACAGGCCGACCCGGTCGCCTCGGCCAATACCCAGCGACTGCAACGCTCCGGCCAGGCGGCAAACCTCGGCATCAAACTCGCGGTAACTCAAGGACTTGCGGTTTTTCGGGTCTTCGCCCTCCCACACCAGGAAAGGCTGGTCCCACACCGGCGTTCCGCGGTGCCGGTCCAGGCAGTTCAGCACGATGTTGGTGGTGCCGCCGATGCACCAGCGTGCCCATTCGATGCCGCGCGAGGTGTCAAGCATCTGCGTGTAGGGCTGGTAGAAGCGGAAGTCGCAGAACTCGAACACCTCTTGCATCAGCCAGGCCGGATCGGCGTCGGCACGGGCACTCAAGTTTTCGAAGTCGGACTCGCCCACTTTGTGCAAAAAAGCGGTCAGGTTGGACTGCGCCATCAGTTCAGGGGAAGGCGCCCAATCAAACGGTTGTTTGGTAGAATTCATGTGGCAATCCTATCCGAACGTCGTATTGGAGTCCAGCGGTGCAGTCTCACCGCGTCGTTTCTTCTCCGCAGCTCTACGTAGTCAGAAAGGCGGTCTATCCGTGCATGTCGACGAAGCGATTCGCAGCCGAAAATCGGTCAGGCGGTTTCTACCTGCCTCCGTTCCTTCCTCGGTGGTGCAGCACATTCTGAGCGTGGCGGCGCGTGCCCCGAGTGGCAACAACGTGCAGCCGTGGAAGGTGTATGCGGTGGCGGGTGAGGCCCGGCAGCGCCTGTGTGATGCCTTCATTGAGGCGGCCACGCACGAGCCTGACCGGCATCAGCCCGAGTACGCGTATTACCCCACGACCTGGGTCGAGCCTTATCTGGAGCGCCGGCGTCGCTGCGGTTTCGGTTTGTATGCCAGCCTGGGCATCGCCCGCGACGACGCGGCGGCACGCGAGCGGCAGATGCTGCGCAACTACACGTTCTTCGACGCGCCGGTGGGGCTGCTCGTCACGCTCGACCGCCGTTTGAACACTGGCAGCTTCATGGACCTGGGCATGTTCATCCAGAACATCATGGTGGCCGCGCGCGCGCAGGGACTGCACACCTGTGCGCAGGCCGCGTTTGCCTGGTTCCACAAGGTGGCGCGCGCCCAGTTGCCGATCAGTGACCACGAAATCCTCGCCTGCGGCATCGCCCTCGGGCACGAGGATCTGTCGGCCCCGGAGAACGCCTTCATTACCGAACGAACCGATGTGGAGACGTTTGCCAGCTTCCATGGCTTCGACACCGCACGCTGAACGAGGACTCTCATGGCAAACATCAAATCCGTATCATCTTCGCACACGCTTCGCGGTAAAACCGCGATCATCGGCGCCGGCATTTCGGCCGTCGGCCGCGTGCCGGGCAAGAGCGCGCTCGCGCTGGCCGCCGACGCAGCAGGCAAGGCGCTGGCCGATGCCGGCATCGGCAAGCACGAGGTCGATGGCGTGCTTTCCAGCTCCGCCTTCGCCTCGCCGTTTCACCGATTCAGCGTAGCCTTCAGTGAGTACCTCGGCATCCAGCCGACGTTCTCCAACACGATGCAGGTCTCCGGCGCCACGGCGGCCACCCTGTTCAACATCGCCGCCGCCGCCATTGCTGGCGGCCTGGCCGAGACCGTTCTGGTGGTGGGCGGCGACAGCTTGCTGACCGGTCTGTCGCCCGACCTGGCCCTGCGCTCGATGACCGAAAGCCGGGACCAGCAATACGAAATGCCCTTCGGCATTCCCGTGGCCAACACCTTCGCCATGACAGCGCATCGCCACATGAAGGAGTTCGGCACCACCTCCGAGCAATTTGCCAAGGTGGCGGTGATCCACCGCGAACACGCACGCCGCACGCCAGGGGCGCAGATGACCGATCCGCTGAGCGTCGATGACGTGCTGAATTCCGGCTGGGTGACAACGCCCTACCACAAGCTCGACTGCTCGCTCATCTCCGACGGCGCAGCAGCCTTCATCGTCACCTCGGCCGAGCGCGCCAGGACGCTGGGAATTGCCAAGCCCATCTACATCCTCGGCGGCGGCGAATGCTACACGCACGAGCACATCTTCCTGATGCCCTCGCTGACCACCACGGGCGCGGTGCAGTCGAGTGCCAGGGCCTACGACATGGCGGGCTGCAGGCCGAAGGACATCGACGTGGCCGGCGTCTATGACTGCTTCACCGGCACGGTGATCATGATGCTGGAGGACCTCGGTTTCTGCCCCAAGGGCGAGGGTGGGCGCTTCGTCGAGGACGGGCAGATCACCTACGGCGGAGCCATCCCCTGCAACACCCATGGCGGCCTGCTGTCGTTCGCGCACTCGGGCATGCCGGGCTCGCTGTTTCATTTCTACGAGGTCGTCAACCAGCTGCGCGGAAGCTGCGGTGAACGCCAGGTCGCGGGCGCTGAACTTGGCCTGGTGCACAGCCTGGGCGCCGGTTTTGCGACCAACGCCACCACCATCCTGGGAACGGAGGCCACGCTGTGATCAACCTCAAAGACGCCCACCTCAAGCCACAGCCGATGCCGGATGCAGATTCTGACATCTATTGGCGCGGCATTCAGGAGGGCAAGCTGCTGCTGCAGCACTGCCCAGCGTGCGGCCACGTGCAGCTCTACCAACAGGCGATCTGCCGTGAGTGCGGTAGCGAGCGCCTAGAGCACCGCGCCGCCAGCGGTCGCGCCAAGGTGCATTCGTTCAGCGTGGTTCACCGGGCGCCCGGCCCGGCTTTCAAACAGGACACGCCCTATGCGGTGCTGCTGGTCGAACTCGAAGAAGGTCCGCGGATGATCAGCTCCTTCATCGGCGCAGACCCTTCAGCAGTCACTTTCGACATGGCTGTCGAGTTGGTTTGCGAACCCGTCGGTGGTGGTGTGTCGCTGCCGCGATTCCGGGCGGCCGGACCTCCAGCGTGAAGCAGCGTCGTCGTGCGCCTTCTGAGTGTCTGAGGACACGACCCAACCCAACGCGGGATTTCGGTGGCCGCAGCTTGCTGCGCCGTCCTCCCAGGCGGCAGTCGAGGGGGCTCCTCCTGACCTGACGACGGCCACAGTGGCGCGGCGGGCGATTGCGCCCTTGTCCATGCATGATCGGATCGTGGCCATCGTTGCGCCGGTCGGCTATGGCAAGACGACATTGATGGGCGGATGGTTTCGCGCTTGCAAAGACGCAGACCCCGTGTGGGTGGGACTCGATGCTTCCTGGCGCGACCAGGTGTTCTTTGTTCGCTCCTTGTTGAATGCGGTCGGAGGCCCGTCGGAGCCGGTAGCGATGGGGGCCATTGACGCGGCGGCGGTGGTCGAGAGCGGCTTGCTGGCGTTGTTGCAGGCCCTTGGACAACGTCGTCGTCCCATGATGCTTTTTTGCGCCGCTATGCCAGGTCTTTGTGCGCCAGTGGCCGGCAGGACCACAAGATCAGGACCCATTCCACTATGGCGCCGCACAAACGGTTCTGGCCTATGCGCACAAATGCAATTGACGTTTCACCGTGGCCCCCCAGTCCTTGCGCGAGGTGCAAGTGAAGTTCGGGGAGGCTCCTTCGCCTTTCGGCCACATGTGGGTGCGGGTGATCTTTTCCGCCTTGCTGTTCAAGGCGGGGCGGCATCGTGAGGCCCTGGCAGACAGCACCTCGGCGCTGACCGAAGAGCTGGCTTTCGCTCCCGACGCCTCGTGCCTGGCGGTCAGGCTGCGCGCGATCCGCGCGTTGCTGCTGTACGAACGCAACCTGTGCATCGAGGCGATGGTGGATTTGGAGGTGGCGTGACCACTACTGTCGCACCAGGGCATCGTCGATAAGATGGCGTAGATCGTGTGGCCGATGGGGCGCAGCAGCAGCCCCTGCGCCAGCGCGCGGCAGGCATAGCGGCGGCCGAAGTCGGGCAGGCGTGCTGAGCACGTGCCACGCGAAGACCATGCCCTTGCGTCGATCGAAGCGCACACGCGGGTGCTTGGAGATCGGCGCGAACTGCGCGGCCAGCCGCTCGCTGGTGCCCAGGTTCTGGTGCAGCGCGTCGGTCTGCGCGAAGAGGTCCAGCGTGGCCAGCGCGGCGCGGCAGGCCAGCGGGTTGCAGGTGTAGCTGTGCGAATGCAGGAAGCCGCGCGCCACCTCGTCGTCGTAGAAGGCGGCATAGACCGCGTCGGTGGTGAGCACCACCGACAGTGGCAGCGTGCCGCCGGTCAGGCCCTTGGAGAGGCAGAGAAAGTCGGGGCGGATGCCCGCCTGCTCGTGCGCGAACAGTGTGCCGGTGCGGCCGAAGCCGACCGCGATTTCGTCGAGCACCAGGTGCACCTGGTGCCGGTCGCAAAGCTCACGCGCGCGTTTCACATTTCAGGTACAGCGGGTCGTGCATGGCCTTGCCGGCGGCGCACTGGATCAGCGGCTCGATGATCACCGCAGCGGTCTCGTGCGCGTGTTCGGCCAGCCAGTCGCCCAGTGAGGCGGCGGCCCCCTCGGCCACGTCGGCCGGGGTGTCGCCGGGCGCGGCCTGCCTGGCGTCGGGGCTGGGCACGGTGGCGGCCATGCGCACCAGCGGCGCGTAGGCTTCACGGAACAGCGCGATGTCGGTCACGGCCAGCGCGCCCACCGTCTCTCCGTGGTAGCCCCCGGCGACACTGACAAACCGGCACTTGCCTGCCCGGCCCGCATTGCGCCAGTGGTGGGCGCTCATCTTCAGCGCGAACTCCGTGGCACTAGCACCGTCGCTGCCGTAGAAGGCGTGGCCCAGGCCGGTGCGCGCGGCCAGGCGTTCGGAGAGTTCAACCACTGGCCCGTGGGTGAAGCCTGCAAGCATCACGTGGCCCAGTGTGTGCAGCTGGTCGATCAGCGCGGCGCGGATCGCGGGGTGGTTGTGGCCGAACAGGTTGACCCACCAGGGCTGCGCTGGCGCCAGGCGGCGTTGGCCGACACGGGCTGCGTCAAAGCTCGGCGCCCAGGGGCAGGATGACCGGGTCGCCGGCCTGCGGACCTGCGGGCTCGCTGCGGGTCTCGACGATGCGGTTGGCAGCGTCGGGGAACACCAGCTGGGGCACGGCCTCGTCGAGCTTGTCTTCGTGCACCATGCCGAAGGCCGCGATGATCACCAGGTCGCCCACGCTGGCGCGCCGGGCGGCCGAGCCGTTGAGCGAAATGATGCCGCTGCCGCGCGGCGACCTGATGGCGTAGGTGATGAACCGTTCGCCGTTGTTGACGTTCCAGATGTGAACCTGTTCGTTGGGGCGGATGTTGCTCGCCTCCAGCAGGTCTTCGTCGATGCCGCAAGAGCCTTCGTAGTGCAGCTCGCAGTGGGTGACGATGGCGCGGTGGATTTTGGATTTCAGCAGGGTGCGGAACATAGGGGATTTGCTTGAACGGAGGGAGCCTCGGCCATCGACAGGGCCAAGGTCAGGCGTGCGCCCGCGTGGTGTGCATGCCCGTGCGGGCCAGCAGGTCCTGGTCGGCTTCCACGTCGGGATTGCCGGTCACCAGCAGCTTGTCACCGTAGAAGATGGAGTTGGCGCCGGCCAGGAAGCACAGCACCTGGGTCGATTCGTCCATCTGCCGGCGCCCGGCCGACAGGCGCACCTTGGCCCTGGGCATGGTGATGCGGGCCACCGCCACGGTGCGCACGAACTCCAGCGGGTCGAGGTCGGGCTCGTCGGCCAGCGGCGTGCCGGGCACCTTGACCAGGTGGTTGATCGGCACCGACTCGGGGTACGGTGCCAGGTTGGCCAGTTGCGCGATCAGGCCGGCGCGCCCGGCGCGGGACTCGCCCATGCCCACGATGCCGCCGCTGCAGACGTGGATGCCGGCCCCGCGCACGTGGCCCAGCGTGTCCAGCCGGTCCTGGTAGTCGCGGGTGGTGATGATGTCGCCGTACAGCTCGGGCGCGGTGTCCAGGTTGTGGTTGTAGTAGTCCAGACCAGCGCCCTTGAGGCGTTGCGCCTGGTCGCCCGTGAGCATGCCCAGGGTGCAGCAGGCCTCCAGGCCCTCGTCCTTGATCACGCGCACCAACTCCTCGACCTTTTCCAGGTCGCGGTCGTTGGGCGCTCGCCAGGCGGCACCCATGCAGAAGCGCGAGGCGCCGGCCGCCTTGGCGCCGAGCACGGCCTCGCGCACTTCCTCG
Organism: Hydrogenophaga aromaticivorans; assembly: GCF_013387465.1. Lineage (GTDB taxonomy): Bacteria > Pseudomonadota > Gammaproteobacteria > Burkholderiales > Burkholderiaceae_C > Hydrogenophaga > Hydrogenophaga aromaticivorans. The sequence goes on from NZ_VYGV01000006.1 coordinate 637,091, forward strand.
GGCGTCATCATCTTGGTGGCGGGCACGCCGGTCTCGTAGTGCACCGACTGCGGGCAGTAGCCGCAGTCCTCCGGGCAGCCGCCGGTCTTGATGGACAGCAGCGTGGCCAGCTCCATCTCGGTGGGGTCGTGGTGCTCGCGGTGCACGGTCTGCGCGCGGTGCATCAGCTCAGGGAATGACAGGTCCAGCAGGGCCTGCACCTCGGCCACCGGCCAGGCCTTCTGGCGGGCCTCGACCGACAAGGTTCCCACGCTCGATGCCTCGGCAGGCTGCGGGGGTGATTGCACCCAGTGGATGGGTTCTTCTCTCAGGATCGTGTCATTCATTGCGCAATACTCCAGTGGTGTCCAGCAAAATTCAATCGATAGGTCGACGCGGGCGCATCGTGCCTGCAAGGCCAGCCACAGCGCTTCAGGCGCCTTGTGGTCTGATGTGCTGGGTGGCCTCGTCTTCGACCCGCTGCCAGATCTCGACCGCCATCGGGTTCTTGCTCTCTTCCAGGATGTGTCCCACCAGCCCTATGGCACGCGCCAGGACGCCGATGCCGCGCACAATTTTCCATGGTAGCCCGAGCTCGCAGCTGATGGCGCCGATGGCGCCGGTCGCGTTGACGGGAAGCGACTTGCCAGCGACGCGTTCGGCCTCGGCGCAGATCAGTTGTTCGAGCCGGATGTAGTCGCCGGAAAAGCCATTGTCCTTGGCGATCTGGAACAGGCGCGGGGCGCGCGGATCGACCGGCTTGTGCAGCGGATGTCCCAGGCCGGGGATGATCTGGCCGCGGGCACGAAAGGCTGCCACGGTGTCGATGGCGATGCGCTCCAGGTCAGCCCCTTTCGTTCCGGGTGGCAGGGCCTCGTAGAGCATTTTGGCGGTGCCTTCGGTGCTGCCGACGAACACGCTGCCCAGGCCGCACAATCCGGCCGCCACTGCAGCCTGCAACGACTCGGGCGCACCGGCGTAGGTCAGTCGCGCGACCAGCGCACTGGGCGTGATGCCGTGCTCGACCAGCGTCACCGCGATGACGTTGAAGACGTTGGACTCCTGCTGCGTTGGCATGCGCCCGACGATCTGCAAGAAGGCCATATCACCCAGGTTGAGATGGCCGAGGATTTCGTCAGGCAGACTCTTGCCGTGCACCTCGATGCGGTCGGGGGTACTCCAGGCAATGTCGGAGCGGATGGGTTTGGCTTTGCGAGTCATAAGGAATTCCAGTCGATTGGAGTGGGTTAAAAAATCAGGCGCTCAGACCCGCGTCGCGCAGCACGGCGCGCGCGCGCTGCACCACCGGCAGGTCGACCATCTGGCCGTCCACGGCCACGGCGGAACCACCCGCCGTTTCAAATGCTTTGCAGACGCGGCGCGCCCAGTCAAGCCGTTCAGGGCTCGGCGTGAACACCGCCTGGACGGTGGCCAGCTGCTTCGGGTGGATACACAGCTTGGCACCAAAGCCGAGTCGACGTGAGCGTTCGGTGTCGGCCTGCAAGCGTTGCAGGTCGTCGATGGCGGTGCTGACACCATCCACCGGCGCCGCCAGCCCGGCCAGCCGCGAAGCCAGCACCAGTTGGGAGCGGAAGGCCAGCAGCTCGATTTCCGTGCCATCGGGCGCACACTCAATGCCCAGATCCAGCGCCAGATCGACGCTGCCAAAGGCCAGCCGGATCACGCCCGGCACGCGTGCGATGCTGTCCATCTCATGCAGGCCGCGCGCCGACTCGATGATGGGCAGCACGTCCTGGTAGGTGGACTCGACCACGGTGCAAACGGCGTCGATGCCTTCGGCCTTGGGCAGCATGATGGCGGCCACGCCGGGGTGGCGGCACAGTTCCAGGTCATCGTCAAACCAGGGCGTGCCGGCGGCGTTGATGCGCACCACCAGCGGCGCGGCCTCGTCCAGCAGCGCCGCCAGCGCCTCGCGCGCGCGCACTTTGGCCTCGGGGGCCACTGCGTCTTCCAGGTCAACAATCACCGCGTCGGCACCGCTGGCGCGCGCCTTGGCAATGCGCTCGGGCCGGTCGGCGGGCACAAAAAGATAGGCATGCGGCAAAGCCTTTGGGCCAGAGGTATGGGCTGTCATGCGCGTGCCTCCAACCAGCGGTCCATGCGCGGCGCCTCGGCCACCGCCCAGACGCGCGCGATCAGCGCCTGCACCTCGGCAGGCGTAGCCCCCTTGCCGTAGGCTGCCAGGCGCTGCGCCTTGTCTTCGATCTCGGCGCGCGTCAGTGTGTTGCCGGGGTCGCCTTTGGGCTCATCGACCCGCGCGCTCAAGCTGCGGCCATCGCGCGTCGTCACCGTCACCTTGCCGATCCAGCGCTGCGGGTAGGCCTGATCGACCTCGGCGTCGAGCTGCATCGTCACGCGGTCGCGCAAGGCGGCCACGCGCGGCGCGAGGTAATGCGCTTCAAATTCATTCAGCCCGGCAAAGCCGTATTCGGCCGCCAGCGCCAGCACCGTGCCCATCGAGAACTTGGCCTGGTGCACGGTGGCCGGCACGGTGACGCGGCCCAGCACGTCGATGGCGCCCTGGTGCACCTGGGTGGTGACGCTTTCGATGTCGTCGGCTTCCACGCCGTGCGTCTGCATCAGCGTCAGCAGCGCATCGGCGCTGGGGTGGGTGTGGCGGCACGAGGCGTGGTATTTGAACGAGGTTTCGGCCGTGGCCCAGCGCTGGCCCAGGCGGTCGGTCAGGCGCGCCGGGTCGGCGTCGCTCGACATGCCCGAGGCCATGCCCTGCGCCCCTTCCAGAATCTGGCGCGCGCCAGTAAAACCGCTTCGCGCCAGGTAGGCGGAAGCCAGCCCGCTGGACGCCGCATGCGCGGTGTGCAGCTGCTTGGAGTCGGCGGCGTCGCGCAAAAATTCCCACAGCCCGGCGGCTTGGGTGCCTGCGCTACCGAAGGCGTGCAGCATGGTGGCGGCGTCGAGCTTGAGCAGCCGTCCGGCCGCCGCAGCGGCGGCCAGCGTGCCGGCGGTGGCCGTGGTGTGAAAGATGCGGTAGTGCGAGCGGCCCAGGAACTCGCCGACGCGAATGCCGACTTCATAGCCCGCCACCACGGCGGCCAGGAACTCGCGGCCGCTGGCACCGATGTCCTGCGCGATGGCCAGCGCCACCGGGAACACGACGGCCGCGGGATGAAACACCGAGCCGTTGTGAACGTCATCCTGCTCGGCGAAGTGCGAGGCGGCCGCGTTGACCATCGCGGCGAAATGGGGCGAGGTGGTGCGGCGCGAGATCAACACCTCGGCGCGGCCCGAGTCCGGCCCCATGCTGCGGGCGTAAGCCTCGATGGCCTCGACCGGCCGCGCGCCCTTGCCCGCCAAGGCGGAGGCATACCAGTCGAGGAACAGGTCTTCGGTGCGGCGCAGCACCGGGGCGGGAATGGCGTCGAACTGTAAGCCCGCAGCAAAGGCGGCCAGCGTCGCGCTCGGGTTTGTATCCAGGGTCATGGTGTCAAGCTCTCAGTCAGATGGCTTTGTCCGCGCGCAGCCGTGCAATGTCGGTCGCGCCATAGCCGAGTTCGGTCAGGATGGCTTCGGTGTGCTGGCCCAACGCCGGCACCGGCCCCATCGGCGGCGGCTCGCTGCCATTGACGTGGTGCGGCGGGTACAACGCCGGCAGCGCCCCGCCGGGCGAGCCGATCTCGGTCCAGCGTCCGCGCGCCGCGAGTTGCGGGTGCTTCCACAGGTCGGCCATCTCGTTGAGCTGACCGTTGGCGATTTGCGCCGCGTCGAGCCGCTCCACCAGTTGCGCCGCGGTCAAGGTGGCGCAGACGCCTTCGATGATGCCGCCCAGTTTCTCGCGCTGGGCCAGCCGGTTGGCATTGCCCAGGTACTGGGATGTCAGCTCGGGCAATTGCAGCACCTGGTTGCAGAAGGTGGTCCACTCACGGTCATGCTGCACCGCCAGCACCACCTGCTTGCCGTCGCCGCAGGTAAAGGGGCCGTAGGGGTAAATGGCGGCGTGCGAGGCACCGGCACGCGGCGGCGGCGGCTGGCCGTCCAGCGTGTAGTACAGAGGAAAGCCCATCCATTCAGACATGGCTTCGAGCATGGAGATTTCGAGCCGCTGGCCGCGCCCCGTGCGCCCGCGCTGCAGCAAGGCGGCCAGCACGCTGCTGTAGGCGTACATGCCGGCGGCGATATCGGCAATCGACAGGCCGGCCTTGGAGGGCTGTTCGGGCGTGCCCGTGACGGAGACAAAACCGGCCTCGCTCTGGATCAGCAGGTCATAGGCTTTTTTCTCGGTGTAGGGGCCGCCGTCGCCATAGCCGGAGATGTCGCACACCACGATGCGCGGATTGACCGGCGCCAGGCTGGCGTGGTCCAGCCCCATGCGCGCGGCAGCACCGGGCGCCAGGTTTTGCACCAGCACATCTGCCCGCTCGACCAGCTTTTGCAGCACGGCGCGGGCATCGGGATTTTTCAGATCGAGCGCCAGGCTTTCCTTGGAGCGGTTGCACCAGACGAAGTGGGACGCCGAGCCGTGGGCCCGGCTGTCGTAGGCGCGGGCGAAGTCGCCCTCGCCCGGGCGCTCGACCTTGATGACGCGCGCGCCGAGGTCGGCCAGTTGGCGGGTGCAGAACGGCGCGGCAATCGCGTGCTCCAGCGTGACGATCAGCATTCCTTCCAATGGACGCATGGCAATTTCTTTCAGAATGAACGTGGCAGCCCAAGCACGTGTTCGGCCACGTAGCTCAGGATCAGGTTGGTGGAAATGGGGGCGACCTGGTACAGCCGGGTCTCGCGGAACTTGCGCTCCACGTCGTATTCGCAGGCAAAGCCGAAGCCGCCATGGGTTTGCATGCACATATTGGCCGCCTCCCACGAGGCCTTGGCGGCCAGGTACTTGGCCATGTTGGCTTCGGCGCCGCAGGGCTGACCCGCGTCGAACAGGGCGCAGGCCTTGAAGCGCATCAGGTTGGCGGCCTCGGTTTCGATGTAGGCCTCGGCCATCGGAAACTGCACGCCCTGGTTCTGGCCGATCGGGCGGTTGAACACCACGCGCTCGCTGGCGTAGTGCCGCGCCTTGTCCAAAAACCAGTAGGCGTCGCCAATGCATTCGGCGGCAATCAGGGTGCGCTCGGCGTTCAGGCCGTCCAGGATGTACTTGAAACCCTTGCCTTCCTCGCCGATCAGGTTCTCGGCGGGAATCTCCAGGTTGTCGAAAAAGACTTCATTGGTCTCGTGGTTCACCATGTTGGCAATCGGCTGCACCGCCATGCCTTGGCCAATGGCGTCTTTCAGGTTGACGATGAAGATCGACATGCCTTCGGACTTGCGCTTGACCTCGGCCAGCGGCGTGGTGCGGGCCAGCAGGATCATCAGGTCGGAGTGCTGGATGCGCGAGATCCAGACCTTCTGGCCATTGACCACATAGCGGTCGCCCTGCTTGACCGCGGTGGTCTTGATTTTGGTGGTGTCGGTGCCTGTGGTTGGCTCGGTCACGGCCATGGACTGCAGGCGCAGTTCGCCGCTGGCGATTTTGGGCAGGTACAGTTTTTTCTGCGCGTCCGAGCCGTGGCGCAGCAAGGTGCCCATGTTGTACATCTGGCCGTGACAGGCACCGGCGTTGCCGCCAGCAAAGTTGATTTCTTCCATGATCACCGAGGCTTCGGCCAAACCCAGGCCCGAGCCGCCGTACTCAGCCGGTATCAGCGCGGCCAGCCAGCCGGCCTCGGTCAGTGCATTGACAAATTTTTCAGGGTAGCCGCGCTCGTGGTCAACTTTTTGCCAGTAGGCTGAATCGAAACCGGCAAACATGCTGCGCAGGGCTTCGCGCATGTCCTGGTGGGCGTCGTGGGAGGGAATGTGGGTTTTCATTGTGGGACTCAGGGTTGTGGATATTGGTCAAGCAAGCTGCGTTTGAGCACCTTGCCGCTGTGGGTCATCGCTGCACGGCCCATCACGGTTGAACGTATTTGAAGGTGCCCATGGCCTTGGCCACGAGGTCACCGGCCTCATCCTCGACGCGCGCTTCGCAAAAACACACCGAACGCCCGCCACCCACCGCCGTACCGTGGGCCACCAGGCGTCCGCGCCCCGGCTTGATGAAGCTGGTGGACATGTCGATGGTGACCACGGCCCGCTGAAAATCGGATTTGGAGAGCGCGGCGCTGGACATGGCGACATCAAGCATGGTCATGATCACACCACCATGCGTGGCGGCAAAGTTATTGGTCAGTTCGTCACGGGTCTCCAGCACCATCCGGGCCTGCCCCGCCTCGCAGAACTCCCGCCGCATGCCCAGCAGCCCGTTGAAGGGAACCTTGGCGAACAGGGTCGACGTATCAGTCACCGGCAAAATCATGTCAGCGTTCGTCGCACCGCCCCCGGCGCCGACCGCCACCTGGCCTTCCGGCCCTTCTACCCTGTTCATTGCCTCAAATCTCCTGATAGGTCACGCACCGCGTTGTGGCGCAAAAGTGGGAAATCATCGCCGACACCGGGGACATCAACAATCTGCAAATTCAGCACAAAGGATTCCAAATTTCCGAAGACTCAAGGGATGTTTTCCTTAAAGGCTCAATCTGCACCGAAGGCTGCGCCAGTTTTGCATTAGCATGGGGCGATGCAATTTGACCTGACCGACCTGCGGCTTTTTGAGTCGACAGCCGATGAGGGCAACATGACCCGTGCCGCTCAGCGGCAGCACCTGTCGCTGGCAGCGGCCAGCGCCCGCATCAAGTCGCTGGAAGCTCAGTGCGGCTTGAGCCTGTTCTACCGCGAGGCCAGGGGCGTTCGGCTGACGCCGCCCGGTGAAGCTTTTTTGTACCACGCCCGCGGCGTGCTGCGGCAGGCCGAGCTGCTGCGCAGCGACCTGCAGGAGTATGGCGGCGGCCTGCGCGGGCATTTGCGGGTGTTTGCCAACACCACCGCCGTAACGGATTTTCTGCCAGAAATCCTGCCCGGCTTTTTGTCGGCCCACCCCAAAATCAACATCGACCTGCAGGAAAAGCCGAACGCCGAGATTGCGCACGGCGTGCTCGACGGCCGGGCCGACATCGGCATCGTGGCCGGCCGGGTCGATACGCTGGGCCTGCAGGCGATTCTCTTCAGCACCGACCGACTGGTGCTGGCCACCGCAAAAAACCACCGCTTTGCACGCCGCAAAAAAATTGCCTTTGCCGAAACGCTGGACGAAGACGCCGTGGGCATGCAACACGGCAGCACCCTGCAGACCTTTCTGGCGCAGGTCGTGGACAGCCTGGGCAAGCCACTGAAGCTGCGCATCCAGCTCTCCAGCTTTGAAGCGATGTGCCGCATGATCGGCGCCGGCGTCGGCGTCGGCATCGTGCCGGAGTCCGCCGCGCGGCGCAACCAGGCCGACACCGGCATCGCGCTGGTCGAACTGCTGGAGCCCTGGAGCGTACGCGAGCGCTTCATCCTGGTGCGCAAGCGCGACGCCTTGCCGCACTACGCCGAGGCGCTGATTGAAACGCTGTGCGCCCATTACCGGAACGGTGTTATGGATGACCGTGCGCCCACTACCGTGGCTTAGCGGAATTTGCTGAAGTCGGGCTTGCGTTTTTCAAGAAAGGCGCTGGCCCCTTCCTGCTGCTCGCCGGTACTGAAATAGTTGGGTGCCACTTCCTGGATCAGGTCGTTCATGCCCTTGCCCATGATCGGGGCCATGTGGTGGTAGAACGAACGCTTGACGATCTTCAGGCAGGTCGGCGACAGCGACAGCAATTCGTCGCAGTACTTCTGCACCTCCGCGTCGAGATCGGCCATCGGCACCACCGAGTTCGCCAGCCCCCAGTCCAGCGCCTGTTTGGCGCTGTAGCGGCGGCACAACATCCACAGTTCGCGCGCCCGCTTGTGACCCAGCACATTGGCCGAATGCGAGACGATGTAGCCGCCCGCCGGTGAACCAACACGCGGACCGTTCTGGCCGAAGATGGCGTGCTCGGCGGCGATGGTGAAGTCGCAAAAATAGGCAATGTGGTGACCGGCGCCGATGGCGTAGCCGTTGACACGGCAGATCACGGGCTTGGGGCACTCGGCGATCTGGCGGTTGAAGTTGAACTCCAGGTCTTCCAGCCCGCTCTTGCCGCTGCTGTCGCCCTTTTCCCAGTTGACGTCGCCGCCGACGCAGAAGGCACGCTCGCCGGTGCCGGTCAACACGATCACGCCGACCTTCGGATCATTGCCGGCCTGGGCCAACAGTCGCTCCATCTCTTTGATCGTATCGCCGGTGAAGGCGTTGAGCGTCTTGGGCCGGTTGATGGTGATGGTGGCGACAAAGTTCTTGACTTCGTAAATGACTTCCTGATCGCTCATGGTGTTTCCTCGTGAAAAAAGGGTTGGGGGGATATCAGCGGGTCTGCGTGGCATGCACGCGTGCAAATTCCAGAAACCAGTCCAGGCTGGCGGGGTTGGTCAGTGCATCGCGGTTGACCACTTTGTCGATGGGCTGGCCGAGCAGCAGCTTCTTGATCGGCAGTTCGAGCTTCTTGCCGGTGAGCGTGCGCGGCACCTCGGCCACGGCAAACACCGCGTCCGGCACATGGCGCGGCGACGCGGCCGCGCGGATGGCGCTCTGGATGCGCCCGATCAGCGGCGCGTCCAGCGCCACGCCCGGACGCAGCACGACGAACATCGGCATGTAGCTTTCGCGCCCCAGATATTCAAGGTCGACCACCAGGCTGTCGAGCACTTCGGGCAGCGCCTCGACCACGCTGTAGATGTCGCTCGTGCCCATGCGCACGCCGTGGCGGTTGATGGTGGTGTCGCTGCGGCCGTAGATGATGGCGCCGCCGCGCGGTGTGATGCGGATCCAGTCGCCATGCCGCCAGATGCCGGGGTACATGTCGAAATAACTGTCCAGATAGCGCCGGTTGCCGGGGTCGTTCCAGAAGTAGAGGGGCATGGACGGCATGGGCGCGGTGCAGACCAACTCACCCACCTCGTCCACGACCGGCTGGCCCTGCTCGCTGAAGGCCTCGACGCGCGCCCCAAGGCAGCGCCCCTGCATTTCTCCCACGACAACGGGCAGGGTCGGCACGCCGCCGACGAAGGCCCCGGCGAAGTCGGTGCCGCCGGAGATCGGGTTGATCCAGACATCGCGCCCGACATGCTTGGCAATCCACTGGTAGCTTTCCGGGGACAGTGGCGAGCCGGTCGAACCCACGGTGCGCAGCGGCCCCAGCGCGCCCACCTCGCGCGGCTCGACACCGGCTTTCTGGCAGGCCGCATAAAACGCCGCACCGGCACCCAGAAACGTCACGCCGACTTCCCCAGCGAAACGCCACAGCGTGGTGTAGTCGGGCCAGGCCGGGTTGCCGTCGTACAGGCAGGCCGTCGCCCCCACCAGCAAACCGCCCACCTGGCAGTTCCACATGATCCAGCCGGTGGTGGAAAACCAGTGGAAGCGGTCTTCGGGACCGAGGTCGTTGTGCAGGCGCATCAGCTTGACCTGCTCCAGCACAATGCCGCCATGGCCGTGCACGATGGGTTTGGGCAAGCCGGTGGTGCCCGACGAATACACCACCCACAGCGGGTGGTCGAAAGGCAGTGACTCGATGCGCAGTTCAGCCGGGGCGCTGACCACCTCGCTCCAGAGCACGCCACCGCGCAGCGCGTCCGCGCTGGCGCTGCGCTCCAGGCAGGGCAAGAGCACGCAGCGCTCGACGCTTGGCAGCCCGTCGAGCAGCGTGGCCACGGCTTCGCGCCGGTCGAAGCGCTTGCCACCCCAGTGGTAGCCATCGACCGCGATCAACACCTTCGGATCGATCTGCCGGAAACGGTCCAGCACCGTGGGCGCCCCCATGTCGGGCGAGCACACCGACCAGACCGCCCCCACCGAAACCGTGGCCAGAAAAGCCACGATGGTCTGCGGAATATTGGGCAGGTAGGCCACCACGCGGTCGCCCGGCCCCACGCCCGCCGCGCGCAGCCACTGGGCCAGCGCCGCCACCTGGTCTTGCAGCGTGCGCCAGGACATGTCCGCCCGCTCGCCCGCTTCATTGCGGAAGACGATGGCCGGTCTGGCGTCCGTGGCGTGCCGGAACACCTGCCGCGCATAGTTGGTGCGCGCGCCCACAAACCATTGCGCGCCCGGCATCCGGCGATCGCTCAGAACCGGGCCATTCCAGTCGTCGAGCGGCAACTCGAAATACTCGACGATGGCGCGCCAGAAGCCCTCCAGGTCATCCACGGACCATTGCCACAAGGCCTCGTAGTCGGCAAAGCGCAGGCCTTTTTCGCGTTCCAGCCATTGTTGGAAACGGGTCACCTCGGCACCCGCGATGCGATCCGCGCGGGGGGTCCACAAGATGTCGGTGGAAGACGGGCTCATGGCTTCCCTCCTGCTGTGCTTGCCATGGCGGTTTCTTGCAGGCGCACGACCCCGTCGCGCACCAGTTGGGCAATCTCGGGCGCACCGTAGCCCAATTCGCCCAGCACCTGCCCGGTATGCTGCCCCAGCGCAGGAGGCGCCGGCATCTCACCGATCTTGCGCATGCCTGCAGCCAGCTGCGCCGGAAAAGGGATCAGCGGCAGCCCCGGCATCTCGGGGTGCTCCACGAAACGGGCGGCCAGCACCGGATCGGCCATGGCATCGGTCACCGTGTTCACCGGACCACAGGGAATATCGGCGGCCTCGAAGGCGACCACCCAGGCGGCCGCCGCACGGGTGATGAAAATCGCCTCCAGTTCAGCCAGCAGCGCCGGCCGGTTGGCAATGCGCACCGCATTGCGCTGGTAACGCGGATCGTTGAGCCACTCCAGCCGCTCGATGGCGGTGCAAAACCGCTTGAACGCACCCTCGTTCACCACCGACACGCTGAACCAGGCACCGTCGGAGCCTCGAAAGTGACGGCTCGGCACAGCAATCGGCAGGTTCACCGCACGAACCGGCTCGCGCTGCTCAACCGCATATTCACCCACCTTGCTCGCCATGAAATTGAACATGGTGTCCGCCAGTGACAACTCCACGCGCTGCCCCTGGCCGGTCTGCTGCCAATGCATCACTGCGGCCAGCACGCCCAGCGCGCCGCACATGCCGGAGGCCACATCGATGATCGGCAAGCCGATACGAACCGGTGGATTGCCCTCTTCCCCACTGGCGTAGAAGGCCCCCGTCATGCCCTGCACCACGCTGTCGACCGAGGGTCTGAGCCGGTAGTCGCCCTGCTCACCAAAGGCGCTGACCATGTAGTACACCAGCGTCGGGTTGATGCGCCGCACCGCCTCGTAGGTCAGCGCATGAGCCTCGGCAAAGTCGGGGCGAAAATTGTGCACCAGCACCTGGGCTTTTGAAATCAGCCGCTCCAGCACCGCGCGCCCGGCGGGGGTGCGTATGTCCAGCGCGATCGACTCCTTGCCCCGGTTGCAGGTCATGAAAGCGACGCTGGAGTCGCCATAAAACGGCGGGCCGAAATGCCGCCCCTCCTCGCCGGTCATGGCTTCGACCTTGATGACGCGGGCGCCCAGGTCGGCCAGCACCATGGCCGCGTAAGGCCCGGCTATCAAGCGAGACAGATCGACGACGGTGATGCCACTCAGAATACCTTGCACGGCAACGCCCTTTTCTACTTGCTGGCGCGTGAGCGGGTGCGGAAGGCCGCAATGCCGGCGCGATGCTCGGGCGTGTCTTCGAGCACCGCCATGTGCGAGGACACCATGTCCAGGTGTGTGGCGAGCGCCATGGTCTGGCTTTGGTAGACGGCGCGGCGAAAGAAGCGCACCGCCTGCTGCGGCTTGGCGGCAATGGTGCGCGCCATATCGTAGGTGGCGGTCATCAGTTCGGCATCGGGCACCACGCGATTGACCATGCCAATGCGTTCGGCCTCTTCCGCCCCCACCACGCGACCGGTCCAGAACAGCTCGAGCGCGCGCGCCGTGCCTATCAGTCGCGGCAAGTACCAGGCACCGGCATCACCGGCCATCAGTCCGATGTTGATATAACTCTCGGCCAGCGTGGCCGAGCTGGCCATCAAGCGGATATCGCACATCAAGGCCATGTCGCAGCCAGCGCCTCGCGCAGCGCCGTTGACAGCGGCAATGACCGGTTTTTCCATCCGCTCCAGCGTGAGCGCAATGCGATGCACGTGGCGGTACAGAAAATCCTTGCGTCCCATGCTGTCCATTTCACTGAACTTAGCCATTTCCTCGAAGTCGCCACCCGCACAGAAGGCGCGTCCGGCACCGGTGACCACGATCACCTTGACTCGCTCATCAGCTTCGGCCTGCTCAAGTGCTGCGCGCCAAGCATCCACCATCTCAAGATCGAAGGCATTGAGCTGATCGGGCCGGTTGAGGGTCAGGGTCGCAATGCCGTCGGCATCAACCGCAAGCAAGATGGCAGGAACGACGGACATGGAAAACCTTTCTGACGGTGGGATGAACAAGGATCAAGGATCAAGGGCGACTGTCCGCGCCTGCCGGAAACCGGCTGGTTTCGATAAACGTCATGCGAACATATTGATAGAACGGTGGTTAGTTAGGACCGCAAGCCGAAGCACGCCTTGCAAGCAGCCTGGTCACAGGCGCGGGCGTGTGTTGCACACCCCATGACCTTCCCGACACCTATCGTTCAATGTCTTCGTACAGGGCGCGATAGCTGTCACGCAGCGGATGCTTTTGAATCTTGCCGGTGGAGGTCATCGGCAAGGCATCGACGATGCGGATCGCCTTGGGCACCTCAAAGCCACCGAGATGCTCCTTGCAGTGGTTGATCAACCCGGCCTCGTCGGCCTGCGCCCCTGGCTTGAGCACCACGAAGGCGGTGACCGCCTCGATCCAGCGCGGGTGCGGCAAACCTACCGCCGCCACATTGGCCACCGCCGGGTGGCGCAGCAACGTGGCCTCGACCTTGATGGACGGCACGTTTTCGCCGCCGGTCTTGATCATGTCCTTCTTGCGGTCCCTGAACATCATCTGGCCATCGACCCACATGCCGAGGTCACCGGTGTGGTGCCAGCCGAAAGCGCGTGCCTCGGCGGTGGCTTCGGGATTTTTGTAGTAGCCCTCCATCACGTTCGGACCGCGGTGCACGATCTCGCCGACCTCGCCGGGGCCGAGCAGCTGGCCCGCGTCGTCCATCACCGCCGTGTCGTTGATCAATGCACTGACGCCCCAGTAGGAACCAAAGCGTTTAAGCTGCTCTTCCGGCCGGAAGGCCATGGTGAGCGGGTACATCTCGGTCTGACCGGTGGCCAATGAGTAATTCGGGCAGAACTCGGCGATCAGGCGGCGCAGCAGGGTCTCGGCCATGGGCGCCATGGCGTACACGCACATGCGCAGGCTCGACAGGTCTCGCCCCGGGCGCGAGGGATGATCGAGCATGGCCTGGTGCATCAGCGGCAAGCCCACCAGCAAGGTCACCCGTTCACGCTCGATGGCGTCGAGCATGGCGGCGGGTTCGAAAGCGCGCATCACAATCACCGTGCCGCCGCCCGCCAGCACACCGCACATCAGCGTGTGCTGGGCGCAATGAAAGAGGGGCAGCACGGCAATGTTCACGGCATCGCGCCACACCCCCAACTCAAGCGCGTTGTTCATCGCTGCCATCACCACCGACAAATGGCTTTGCATCACCCCCTTAGGGCGGCCGGTGGTTCCGCTGGTGTACATGATCTGGGCTACGTCGCGGTCATGAATTTCAACCTCGGACTCAGTGGCAGACTGCGCAGCAATCGCTGCAGCGAAGCTGCTGAAAGCCCCAGCCCCCTCGCCTTCCAGCACCCATCCGCGACCGGGCTGCGCCTCGATGGCTGCACGCAACTCCGGGCGCACCAGCAGAGCGGCATCCACCAGCAGGAAGCGCGCCTCAGAGTGGTCGATGATGTAGCGAACGTCATCCAGCCCCAGGCCGGTGTTGATCGGCACCCAGATCAGGCCGGCGCGATGGATGCCGAACATGGCCACCAGGAACTCAAGCGAGTTATTGCATAGCGTGGTCACGCGGTCACCTCGCACCAAGCCAGCGGCCAGCAAGGCATTGGCGCAGCGGGTCACGCGCTCATCGAGCTCACCGTAGCTCATGCGCTGATCGCCGAGCACGAACGCCGTCTTGGCGCGGTCTCGAGCTGCCGAGCGGCGCAGGAAGTCGCCGATGGCCACGCGGGCAATTGCGCCAGGGGATGGCACACCAGCGATGACGGAGGTTGATGGGTTCATGATCGATGTCTCCTGCATTTTGAATTGTTTGACCGGTGCCGCCGACCATCCTGCCAGGAACAAGCCTGGCCTCTGCTTTACCTCGGCATCCGCTGCGACCTATAACGCAGTCACCAATTCGGGCACCGCTGTGAACAGATCCGCCACCAGCCCATAGTCGGCCACCTGGAAGATCGGCGCTTCGGCGTCCTTGTTGATCGCAACGATCACCTTGCTGTCCTTCATGCCGGCCAGGTGTTGGATGGCGCCCGAGATGCCGACCGCCACGTACAACTGGGGTGCCACGATCTTGCCGGTCTGGCCGACCTGGTAGTCGTTGGGCGCGTAGCCGGCGTCGACGGCGGCGCGCGAGGCGCCGATCGCCGCGCCAAGCTTGTCGGCCAGCGGCTCCAGCACGGCGTGAAACTTGTCGGCCGCGCCCAGTCCGCGTCCGCCCGATACGATGACCGTTGCAGCGGCGAGTTCCGGGCGCTCCAGCTTCACCACCTCACGCCCGACCAGGGTGGTCAAGCCGAGATCGCCAGCCGCGTCCAGCGTCTCGACCGCTGCCGTGCCGCCCGAACCGACCGGGTCGAAGGCGGTGGTGCGAATGCTCAGCACCTTGATGGCATCCTTTGATTGCACGCGGGCCAGCGCGTTGCCGGCATAGAACGGGCGCAGGAAGGTGTCGGGCGACTCGATCGCGATCACGTCCGACACCTGGGAGGCGTCCAGCAAGGCCGCCACGCGCGGCAGCACGTTCTTGCCAAAGGCCGTCGCCGGTGCCAGCACATGGGTGTAGCCCGCATCGGCGCGCACGCGTGAGCGCACCAGCTCGGCCAGGCTCTCGGCCATATGGGCCTCGTAGTGCGCCGCGTCGGCGTGCAGCACCTTGGTGACACCCGCGACCGCCGCCGCAGCGTGGGCAACGGCCGCACAGTTGCTGCCCGCCACCAGCACATGGATGTCGCCGCCGATGCGCGTGGCCGCGGCAATCGTGTTCAGCGTGGCCGCTTTGAGTACGGCGTTGTCGTGTTCCGCAATGATCAGGGTTGTCATCAGATCACCTTCGCTTCTTCTTTGAGTCGTTTGACGAGTTCGGCCGTGTCGGCCACCTTGATGCCGGCCTTGCGGGTCGGCGGCTCGCTGACGTGCAGGGTCACGGTGCGCGGCGCGATGTCGATGCCGAGCTCGGCCGCCTTGATCACCTCCATCGGCTTTTTCTTGGCCTTCATGATGTTGGGCAGCGTGATGAAGCGCGGCTCGTTCAGGCGCAGGTCGGTCGTGATCACGGCCGGCAGCTTCATGGCCAGGGTTTCCAGGCCGCCGTCGATCTCGCGCGTGATGGTGGCGGTGTCGCCGCCGATCTGCACCTTGGAGGCGAAGCTGGCTTGGGCCCAGCCCATCAGCGCGCCAAACATTTGGCCAGTCTGGCCAGCGTCGTCATCAATCGCCTGCTTGCCGAAGATGGCGAACTGAACGCCCTCTTTTTGGGCCACATGCTGCATCAGCTTGGCCACCGCGAGCGGTTCGAGCGCGGCGTCGGTTTCAACCAGCACGGCGCGATCGGCGCCGATGGCCATCGCGCTGCGCAGCGTCTCCTGGCAAGCGGTCGGGCCACAGGACACGACGATCACTTCAGAAGCGACACCGGCCTCCCTGAGGCGCACCGCCTCTTCGCAGGCGATCTCGTCGAACGGGTTCATGGACAATTTCTGGTTCGCGAGATCGACTCCCGAACCGTCGGATTTGACGCGGGCCTTGACGTTGTAGTCCAGCACCCGCTTGACAGCGACCAATATCTTCACTTTAACTCCATAGGGTTAAAAAATAAACAATTCAAAACCGGCAAGAACGCAGCCCGAAGCCGGCCCCTTCAATCCCGGCTCACTCCCACTTCCAGTCCTTGTACATCTCCCGCAGCTTGGTCTTGAGGAACTTGCCGGTCGAAGTACGCGGGATTTCATTCACGAAAGCGAAACCTTCGGGCAACTGCCACTTGGCGAACGTCTTGGCCAGATGATCGCGAATCTCTTCCCCAGTGGCACTCATGCCAGGGCGCAACACCACCACCGCCAGCGGCCGCTCGGCCCAGCGCGGGTGCGGCACCGCGATCACAGATGCCTCCAGCACCGCCGGATGCCCCATCACGGCGTTTTCCAGATCGACCGAACTAATCCATTCGCCGCCCGACTTGATCAAATCCTTGGTGCGATCGGTCAACTGCAGAAAACCCTCGGAGTCGATGCAGCCGACATCACCTGTGCGCAGCCAGCCATCGGCAGTAAAGCTGCTTTCGTTGATGGGCAGATCGTGATAGGAGCCGGTAATCCATGGCCCACGCACCTGAATCTCGCCGACCGACCGCCCATCCCACGGTACTTCACCGTTGTCGCCGACCAGCCGAATCTCAACCAATGGCGCGGCCATGCCCTGCTTGATACGGAAGGCATATTGCTCTTCCTTGGGCAGTGCCCGCATGGAAGGTTTGAGCGAGGACACGGTACCCAGCGGCGAAGTCTCGGTCATGCCCCAAGCAGTGCCGACTTCAAGACCAAACTCATCGAAACCACGGAACAAGGATTCGGGCGCCGCAGAGCCGCCCACCATCATGCGCATGCCAGGCACCAGGTCGTACTTGCCCGGGTTTGCGCGCAGCGTCTGCAGCAGCGACAACCAGATAGTGGGCACACCACCGGTGACGGTGACCCGCTCGCGCTGGTACAAGTCGAGCAGCGATTCTGAGTCGAGGTGCGGGCCGGGAAACACCTGCTTGGCACCGACGAAAGTTGAGACGAATGGCAAACCCCATGCGTTGGCGTGGAACATTGGCACCACCGGCAGCACTGTGTCAGTACCCGACACGTTGATCCCCCCTGGCAGTGCCGCCACGAGCGTGTGCAGCACGGTGGAGCGGTGCGAATAGACGACACCCTTGGGGCTGCCCGTGGTGCCCGAGGTGTAGCACATGCCGCAGGGCGCGTTTTCATCGACTTCAACACATTTGAAGTCATCAGTCGCTCCACCGATGAAGCCTTCATAGTCCTCGTACCCCCGCGGCACCGGCTTGCCTGTCAGCGGCACCACAATGATGCGCTCGAAGTTGACATCCTTGGCGAACTGCGCCAGCAACGGCAGCAAAACATCGTCGACGATCAGGAAACGGTCCTTGGCGTGGTTGACGATGAACGCAATGTCGTGCGGGAACAGGCGCAAGTTGAGGTTATGCATCACCGCGCCGGCCGCCGGAATGCCGAAGTAGCACTCGAGGTGGGCGTAATGGTTCCACATCAGGGTTGCGACCCGGTCACCGGGCTGGATGCCGGCCTTGACCAGCGCCTCGGCCAGACCCTTGGCCCGACGGTGGAAGTCGGCGTAGGTATGGCGATGCAGGGACTTGTCGGGCATCCTCGATACGATCTCCACCTTCGGGTGGTACAGCTTGGCCCGCTCCAGGAAATGATTGAGCGAGAGCGGCACTTGCATCATGGTCGATTTCATAGCTGCTTTTCTCCTGTTTAGCTTTCAATTCAAAGAAGGTACTGTTTCGGACGGCCCTGCTCCCGGGCTCTCCGAAGGGGTACCGATAGCCTTCGACCTACTTGCGCATGCCGCACCTTGCACATCGGATGCGACCACGCGAGGAAACAGCATCGTGTACATGCGCTGCGCCAACGTGTCGATATCCAGACGCCCGCCAGGTCGGTACCACTGCGCCGTCCAGTTGAGGGCGCCGAGCACCGTCTGGCGCACCAGCACGACATCGGCATCGACCAGCCCCAGCGCCGCAGCCTCGCTGATCGGAGCCGTCCACAAGGCCTCGTAGGCGTCGCGCGATGCCATCACCCGGGTCTGGGCGGTCGGCGAAAGGCTGCGCCACTCGTAGAGCAGCACGGTCATGGCGTCGAGCCTCGTACCCAGCAATGCCTTCAGGTGGCTGCGCACCATCGACAGCAGCCGCTCGGGCAGGCGCGTCTCGCCAGCCAGCCCGTCGCGCACCGACTGCATGATGTCGCGAACGCCCTCCTCCATGATCGCCACCAGCAGTTCCTCCTTGGTGGCGAAGTGGTAGAAGATCGAACCCGAAGTCATGCCCATGGCCTGGGCAATCTCGCGCACCGAGGTGCGCTCGAAACCCTGTCGCCGGAACCGACTCGCCGCAGCCGCCAGGATCGCATCTCTGCGCGGGAGTGGGTTGTTTTGCTCCTTCGTCATGCCATATACTATATCATCTAACAAGCGTTTGGTTGATGGTCTTATCCATCGCGTGCTGGGTGCTTCCGGCGCCGTCCCGCGTGGACGAGCCACTCTTCGCAGCCGTCGGCCATGCCAGTGTCAATCTCAATCTAACTTCAAGGACAGGCCCATGCTCAACCGCACCCTCTTCGGTGAAGAACACGAACTCTTCCGGGACCAGGCCCGCCGCTTTCTGGAAGAAGAGGTCATCCCCCATCACGCTGGCTGGGAAACCTATGGCATCGTGCCGCGCGCCGTCTGGCGCAAGGCCGGCGCCGCGGGCCTGCTGTGCCCCGCCACACCCGAGCAATACGGCGGCGGTGGCGGCACGCGCCTGCACAGTGCCGTGCTGATCGAGGAAGTCGCGCGCGCCGGCACGAGCGGGATCGGCTTCAGCCTGCACTCCGACATCGTGGCACCTTACATCCTGGCCTACGGCACCGAGGAGCAAAAGCACAGCTGGCTGCCGAAAATGGCCACCGGCGAGGTGATTGGCGCCATCGCTATGACCGAGCCGGGCGCAGGAAGCGACCTGCAAAGCGTGCGCACCAGCGCGGTCCGTGACGGCGACGAACTGGTGATCAATGGTCAAAAGACCTTCATCACCAATGGCCAGAACGCCGACCTGGTGATCGTTGTCGCCAAGACCGACCCGACGCAAGGCGCCAAGGGAACCTCGCTGGTGCTGGTCGAGACCCATCGCCCCGGCTTCACGCGCGGGCGCAACCTCGAAAAGATCGGCATGAAGGCGCAGGACACCTCGGAACTCTTCTTCGAAGACGTGCGCGTGCCGGTCAGCAACATCCTCGGCGGCGAGGGCAAGGGCTTTTTCCTGCTGATGCAGGAACTGGCCTGGGAGCGCATGCAGATCGCCATCGGCGCGGTGGCGGGCGCCGAGGCCGCGCTCGAATGGACGCTGGCCTACACCAAGGATCGCAAGGCCTTCGGCCAGCGCGTGATCGATTTCCAGCACAACCGCTTCAAGCTCGCCGAAATGAAAACCGAGGTGCAGATCGCACAGGTCTTTGTCGACCGCCTGCTCGGCCTGCTGATGGATGGTCAGCTTGATGCCGCCACCGCCGCGATGGCCAAGTACTGGACCACCGACCTGCACTGCAAGGTGATCGACCAATGCCTGCAGATGTTCGGCGGCTTCGGCTACATGTGGGAGTACCCGATTGCCCGTGCCTATGCGGATGCGCGCGTCGCGCGCATCTACGGTGGCGCCAACGAAATCATGAAGGAAATCATCAGCCGTACGCTGTAGCACACGCCGCCAGCCGCTTTCCGCCATCTTGCCTATCGCTTCCACAGATTCAGAAAGAAGGAAACCCACCATGACCGAAACATTCATTTTTGATGCCGTGCGCACGCCGCGCGGCAAGGGCCGCAGCTCGGGTGCGCTGCACGGCAGCACGCCCATCAGTCTGGCCATCACCGCGCTGCAGGCGCTGCGCGACCGCAACACCCTGGACACCGCCTTCGTGGACGACATCATCCTCGGCTGCGTCGAACCCGCCGGCGAGCAAGGCGCCAACATCGCCCGCGTTGCGGCCATCGCCGCCGGGTACCACGAAAGCGCTGCCGGTGTGCAGATCAATCGCTTTTGCGCCTCGGGCCTGGAGGCCTGCAACATGGCCGCCGCCAAGGTGATGTCGGGCCAGTCGCCACTGGTCATCGGCGGCGGCGTCGAGAGCATGAGCCGTGTGCCCATGGGCACCAGCGGCGGCGCTTGGGCGGCTGACCCCGCGGTAGCGATTCCGACCTATTTTGTGCCGCAGGGCATTTCAGCCGATCTGATTGCCACCCTTTACGGCCACAGCCGCAACGATGTTGACAGCTACGCGGTCGAAAGCCAGCGCCGCGCGGCACTCGCCTGGGCCGAAGGCCGCTTCGCCAAGTCGATTGTTCCCGTCAAGGACGTGAACGGTTGCGTCGTACTGGATCGCGACGAACACATGCGCGCCGAAACCACGCTGGAGTCGCTGGCCAAGCTGGAGCCTGCGTTCAAGGTGCAGGGCGAGAAATACGGCTTCGACGCGGTGGCCATGCAGCGCTATCCGGAGATCGAGCGCATGGCGCACGTGCACCACGCCGGCAACTCGTCGGGCATTGTTGACGGCGCGGCCGCGGTGCTGATCGGCAACGCCGAGGCCGGCAAGCTGCTGGGCCTGAAAGCCCGTGCACGCATCCGCTCGTTCGCCTCCATCGGCAGCGAACCCACCATCATGCTGACCGGCCCCTCCTACTCGGCGGAAAAGGCGCTCAAGCTCGCCGGCATGAGGGCCAGCGACATCGACCTCTATGAACTGAACGAAGCCTTCGCCTCGGTCGTGCTGCGTTTCATGGAAGTGATGAACGTCCCGCACGACAAGATGAACGTCAACGGCGGTGCCATTGCCATGGGGCACCCGCTGGGCGCGACCGGCGCCATGATTCTGGGCACCGTGCTCGACGAACTCGAGCGGCGCAACCTGTCCACTGGCCTGATCACGCTGTGCGTGGGCGCCGGCATGGGCACCGCCACCATCATCGAGCGCGTCTGAAGCCCCGGCACGACGCGATCCTCATCACAGACCTGGACCACCACCATGACTATTGACTACAAGGTTGATGCCGACGGCATCGCCACCATCACCTGGGCCATGCAGGACGTGCCGATGAACGTCCTCAACGGGCAATCCATTCCCGCCTTCGCCGACGCCGTGAAGCGTGCCCAAGCGGATTCTGCCGTCAAGGGCGTGGTCGTCACATCCTCCAAGCCCGAATTCATCGCCGGCGCCGACCTCAACATGATGCTCGCCATCACCGACGTGGCCGGCATGATGGACTTTGTCACCCAGTTGCACGCCCTGATGCGCGGCATTGAGAAAAGCGGCAAGCCCTTCGTCGCGGCCCTCAACGGCACCACGCTGGGCGGCGGCTACGAGGTCGCGCTGGCCTGCCACCGACGCATTGCCGCCGACAACCCTAAGGCCCTCATCGGCCTGCCCGAGGTGGGCCTTGGCCTACTGCCGGGCGGAGGCGGCACGCAGCGTCTGCCGCGCATGATCGGCGTGCGCAACGCGCTGCCCTTCCTGCTCGAAGGCAAAAAGCTCGCCCCGCAAAAAGCCCTGGAAGCGGGTCTGGTCGATGAAGTCGTGCCGGCCGACCAACTGCTGGCCCGCGCCAAGCAGTGGCTGCTGACCGACGGTGCCGCTGCCGCTGTTCAGCCCTGGGACCGCAAGGGTTTCAAGCTGCCGGGCGGCGCCGTGCAAAGCCCCATGGGCTACGAAACCTTCACCGCAGGCAACGCCATGCTGCGCGCCAAGACCTTTGGCAACTATCCCGCGCCCGAGGCGATCTTGAACTGCGTCTACAACGGCTGCCAGGTCGACATCGACACCGGCTGCAAGGTCGAGATGCGCGAGTTCGTCAAGCTGACGACCGGCAAAGAGGCCAAGAACATGATTCACTCGCTGTTCTTTGGCATTCCCGCCGCCAGCAAGCTGGCCTCCCGGCCCAAGGGCGTGCCTCAGGCCAGCTACCGCAAGGTCGGCATTCTGGGGGCTGGCATGATGGGCGCGGGCATTGCCTTCGCCGCCGCCGAGGTCGGCATGGAAGTGGTGCTGCTCGACAGCAGCACCGACAGCGCGGCCAAGGGCAAGGCCTACAGCGAGAACCTGTGGAACAAGCGCGTGGCCGCCAAGCGCATGACCGAGGCCGAGCGTGATGCCAAGCTCACCCTGATCAAACCGACCACCGACTTCGCCGACCTGGCAGGCTGTGACATCGTGGTCGAAGCGGTGTTTGAAGACCGCGCCATCAAGGCCGACGTGACGCGCAAGGCCGAGGCGGTGATCGCCCCCGGCGCCATCTTCGCCTCCAACACCTCCACCCTGCCCATCAGCGGGCTGGCCGAGGCGTCCGCACGTCCGGCCAATTTCATCGGCCTGCATTTCTTCTCGCCAGTCGACAAGATGCCGCTGGTGGAGATCATTCGCGGCCAGGCCACCAGTGATGAATGCCTGGCCCGTGCCATGGACTTCGTCAAGGCGATCCGCAAGACGCCCATCGTCGTCAATGACAGCCGCGGCTTCTACACCAGCCGGGTGTTCTCGACCTACGTCGGCGAAGGCCTGGCGCTGCTGGCCGAAGGCGTGAAGCCGGCGCTGATCGACAACGCCGGGCGCATGGCCGGCATGCCGGTGGGGCCGCTGGCGCTGGCCGACGAAGTCTCGCTCGAATTGATGGCGCGCATCCGGAAACAGACCGCCGCCGACCTCGGCAAGGCCTACCAGCGCAGCGCCATCGACGACGTCTGCGACCGCATGGTGGACAAGTTGGGACGACTGGGTAAAAAGACCGGTAAGGGTTTCTACGACTACCCGCAAGATGGCCAGAAGCAACTGTGGGCAGGCCTGGCGCAGGCGTTCCCGCTGGCGGCCACGCAACCCACGGTCGAAGAGGTCAAGCAACGCCTGATGTTCATCCAATCGGTCGAAACCGCGCGCTGCCTCGAAGAAAAAGTGCTGCTGGCGCCCATCGATGCCGATGTCGGCGCGATCCTGGGCTGGGGTTTCCCGGCCTACCTGGGCGGCCCGATCGGCCAGATCCACAGCCTGGGGCTGGCCGCTTTTGTCAAGGCCTGCGAGACCCTGGCCGAGCGGCACGGTGCGCGCTTTGCGCCGCCGCAACTGCTGCGCCGAATGGCCGATCAGGGTGAACGTTTTTACGACCTGTAAGAACGTACTCACGATCTAAGCAGGCCTGCTACCCCATTCGTTCACTGCGACCTTTCAGTTCAGCGAGAACCGCCCATGCCCGCCATTCAAAGTCAAGTCGATCCGCAGTCAGAGAGCTTCCGTCGCGAGCGCGCACAGATGCTCGCGCTGATCGACAGTTTCCGCACGCTCGAAGACCGTGTACGCAACACATCGAACAGCCAGGAAGCCAAGTTCCGCGCCCGCAAGCAGCTGCTGCCGCGCGAGCGCATCGCGCTGCTGCTCGACCGCGGCTCGTCATGGCTGGAGTTCTCGACCCTGGCCGGCTTCAGGATGCACGATGACGACGGCGAGAAGAACGTGCTGGGCGGCGGGATCATCTGCGGCATCGGGGTGGTGTCGGGCATCCGCTGCATGGTGATCGCCTCCGATAGCGCGATCAAGGGCGGCACCATCACACCAATGGGCATGAAGAAGAGCCTGCGCGCCGAAGCCATCGCACTGGAGAACAAACTGCCAGTGGTGCGACTGGTCGAGTCCGGCGGCGCCAACCTGATGCATGTGGGCGAGGTGTTCATTGAAGGCGGCCGCGGCTTTGCCAACCAGGCGCGGCTATCGGCCAGGGGCATTCCGCAGGTCTGCGTGATGCACGGCCACTCAACCGCCGGCGGCGCCTACCTGCCGGGCATGTCCGACTATGTGATCATGGTGCGCGGACGAGCCAAGGCTTTCCTGGCCGGCCCACCCTTGCTAAAAGCCGCCACCGGCGAAATCGCCACCGACGAAGAGCTGGGCGGCGCCGAGATGCACTGTTCGATGTCGGGCGTGGCCGAGTACTTGGCCGAGGACGATGCCGACGGCATCCGCATCGCGCGCGACATCCTGGCGCGGCTGCCCTGGAACGACCGCTTGCCGATGCGCGCGGTGAAGACCTGGAAAGAGCCGCGTTATCCGGTCGAGCAACTGGCCGGCGTCGTGCCCACCGACTTCCGCCAGCCCTATGACATGCGCGAGATGCTGGCACGGCTGATCGACGACTCCGACTTCCTTGAATTCAAGCCGCTGTATGGCTCCAGCACCGTGTGCGGCCACGGCGCCATCGAGGGACACCCATGCGGCTTCATCGGCAACAACGGCCCCATCGATCCGCAAGGCGCCACCAAGGCGACCCAGTTCATCCAGTTGTGCTGCCAGTCGGGCACCCCGATCGTCTACCTGCAGAACACCACCGGCTTCATGGTCGGCAAGGATGTGGAGCAGGTCGGCATGATCAAGCATGGCGCCAAGATGATCCAGGCCGTGGCCAATGCCACCGTGCCGCAAATCACCGTGATGACCGGTGCCTCCTTCGGTGCCGGCAACTACGGCATGTGTGGCCGTGCCTACGATCCGCGCTTCGTGTTCTCCTGGCCCAACGCGCGGGTGGCTGTGATGGGCGGCGAGCAGGCCGCGACCGTGATGCGCATAGTCACCGAAGAAAAATTTGCCCGCACCGGCAAGGAGCCACCCGCCGAAACCATGGCCACCATGAAAAGCGAGATCCTGGCACGTTTTGACCTCGAATCGCATTCGCTGTTTGCCACCGCGCGCCTGTGGGACGACGGCATCATCGACCCGCGCGACACCCGCCGCGCGCTCGCCACCACCCTGGCGGTGTGTCGCGAAGCCGCGTTGCGGCCACTGAACCCGAACACCTTTGGCGTGGCACGGATGTGAGAACCCCGATGAACTTCACCAAAATCCTGATTGCCAACCGCGGCGACCAGCCGACGCCAGTCGGCGCAGCGGCAAAGCCACATCGCATGGCACGCACAGCGTGCGCAGGGGATTTTTCCGCGGGAGCTGAGCATGTTTAAAAAAATCCTGATCGCCAACCGCGGAGAAATCGCCTGCCGGATCATCCGCACAGCCCAGGCCCTGGGCTACCGCACGGTGGCCGTTTACAGCGAAGCCGATGCGCGGGCGCTGCATGTCGCCCTGGCCGACGAGGCCGTGTGCATCGGCCCGGCGCCGGTACGCGAGAGCTACCTCAACGTTGCGGCGCTGCTGGCGGCGGCGCGCAGCACAGGCGCCGACGCGGTACACCCCGGCTACGGCTTCCTGTCCGAGAACGACGGCTTTGCGCAGGCTTGCCTGGACGCCGGGCTGGTGTTCATCGGCCCGGACCCGCAGGCCATCCTGAAAATGGGCAACAAGGCCGGCGCCAAACGCCTGATGCTGGCGGCGGGCGTGCCCTGCGTGCCGGGCTATCAGGGCACCGACCAATCCGATGCCACGCTGCTCACGAAAGCTGCCGAGATCGGTTTCCCGATCATGGTCAAGGCGGCGGCGGGCGGCGGCGGGCGCGGCATGCGGCTGGTCGAACACCCGCAAGACCTGGCGGTCGCCCTGGTCAGCGCCCGCTCGGAAGCCGGCAACGCCTTCGGCAGCGAAGAGCTCATCCTGGAGCGCGCGGTGATGGAGCCGCGCCACGTCGAAATCCAGGTCTTCGGCGACCAGCACGGCCACATCATCCACCTGGGCGAACGCGACTGCTCGATCCAGCGCCGGCACCAGAAGGTGTTCGAAGAAGCGCCCTCCCCGGCGGTCACGCCCGAGCTGCGCGCGCAAATGGGCGCGGCGGCGGTGGCGGCGGCGCGCACCGTGAACTACGTCGGCGCCGGCACGGTCGAGTTTCTGCTCGACCGCGAAGGGCGTTTCTACTTTCTGGAGATGAACACACGGCTGCAGGTCGAACACCCGGTGACCGAGTGCATCACCGGACTGGACCTGGTGGCCTGGCAGATCGCCGTGGCCCGTGGCGAGCCCTTGCCGCTGACGCAGGAGCAAGTGCAATTGAACGGGCACGCGATCGAAGTGCGCCTGTATGCCGAAGACCCGTACGCGGGCTTCCTGCCGCAAAGTGGCGATGTTGCGCTCTGGAGCCCGCCCACGGGCGAAGGCGTGCGCGTTGACCACGGCCTGGCATCGGGTCAGACCGTGAGCCCTCACTACGATCCGATGATCGCCAAGATCATTGCACACGGCGCCACCCGCGACGAAGCCCGGCGACGCCTGATCGGTGCGCTGCAACGCACCCGCCTGCTCGGTCTGCCCCACAACCGTGCCTTCCTCGAAGCCGTGGCCAGCCACCCGGCCTTCGCCGCTGGCGAAACGACCACGGCCTTCATCGCCCAGCACTTCGGCGCTGCGGCGCTGGTGCGGCCCCAGCCCGACTCGCTGGCGCTGGCGCTGGCCGGCACGCTGTGGTTTGAAGCCAGCGCCACGCCGGTCGCAGCCGCGCCGTGGCGCTCCAGCGGACCGGCACGCTGGCCGATGCTGATCGGCGAGGGCGAACACCGACATGCCGTGCACATCACGGTCACTGGCGCCCACCGCTACACGCTCGAAGTGGGCGCGGCGCTGCACCACGTCACCCTCAGCGGGCGTCAAGGCGAGTGCCTGCACCTGATCGCCGATGGCGTGCAACAGCACGCGGCTGCGGTGTTTGCCGGCGGCGTGTTGCACCTGGAACTGGGCGACCTGAGCGCCAGCTTTGAAGACCTGACCTATGACCCACCGGCCGCAGCTGCAGGCAGCGCGGAGTCACGTGTGCTCGCCCCCATGAATGGACGGGTACTGGCCGTTGACGTCCAACCTGGCGACACCGTCACCAAGGGGCAACGCCTGGTGGTGCTCGAAGCCATGAAGATGGAGCACCAACTGCTGGTCCGTCGCGACGGCGTGGTGGACCAAGTGGCGGTGCGCGCTGGCGACCAGGTGGCCACGCGCGCCTTGTTGGTGTCGCTGGTCGAGCAGCCTGATTGAGGCGCGCACCGCCCTGCACGCACGACACCCGCCACACCCACGAGGAGTAATACCCATGCCTGCCGAAACCCTGCCTGCCAAGAGTCCCTTCTATACGCCCGAGCACCTGGCGTTCCGCGACGCGATGCGCCGCTTCGTCGCCCGAGAAATCAGTCCGCACGTGGATGCCTGGGACGAAGCCGAGTCCTTTCCTGTCGATCTGTACCGCAAGGCGGCCGAAATCGGCCTGCTGGGCCTGGGTTTTCCGCAAAGCCATGGCGGCAACGACGGCGACCTGTTCATGACCATCATCGCCGCGCAGGAACTGGCGCGTTGCGGTGCTGGCGGTGTGCTGGCGAGTCTGCTGTCGCACACCATCGGCTGCCCGCCCATCGTCAACGTGGGCAGCGAGGCGCTCCAGCAGCGCGTCTTGCCGCCGGTGCTGCGGGGCGAGAAGATCAGCGCACTCGGCATCACCGAACCCTCCGGCGGTTCGGACGTGGCCAACCTCAAGACCACGGCGCGCCGGGATGGTGACCACTACGTCGTCAACGGCTCGAAAACCTTCATCACCTCCGGCATGCGCGCCGACTTCTACACCGTGGCGGTGCGCACCGGCGGGCCGGGGCCGGGCGGCGTGTCGCTGCTGCTGATCGAGAAAGGCACGCCCGGCTTTACGCAAACGCCCTTGAGAAAAATGGGCTGGTGGTGCTCCGACACCGCCACCCTGTATTTCGACAACTGCCGCGTGCCGGTGGAGAACCTGGTGGGGGTGGAAAACCAGGGCTTCAAAGCCATCATGAAGAATTTCAACCGCGAGCGCATCTTTCTCGCCGCCGGCGCCAACGGTTTTGCCCGTGTCTGCCTGGACGAGGCGCTAGCCTGGTCGCGTGAGCGCGAGATGTTTGGCGGCAAGTTGATCGACCAGCAGGTCACCCGCCACAAACTCGCCGACATGGCCATGCACGTCGAGGCGACCCAGGCCATGCTGGAATTGCTCGCCTGGCGCGTCGAACAGGGCGACACGCCGGTGGGCGAAATCTGCCTGCTGAAAAACCAGGCCACCCAGACCATGGCCTATTGCGCCAGCGAGGCGGTGCAACTGCACGGCGGCGCCGGTTTCATGCGCGGCGTCAAGGTGGAGCGCATTTACCGCGAAGTCAAGGTCAACGCCATCGGTGGCGGCGCCGAAGAAGTGATGCGCGACCTGGCGGCGCGACAGCTCGGGTTTTACGCCTGATCTGGATGGACCTATGAGCCGCTCTCAATCCCCTGAGCAACCCAAGTCGGACCCGGCGCTGCCCGAGGCCATGCGCCTGGCCCTGGCGAACGCGCCAGCGCCTGACTGCACGCACGGCTTCCCCCGCGCCTGGTGGCGCCACCTCGGCGCCAGTGGCCTGCTCGGCGTGGGCTTCGACAGCGACGGTGGGGCGCCCGTAGCGGACTCCGCGCTGGTCAGCGCGCTGGCCGGCATCGTCGCCCGGGAATCCGCCAGTCTGGGGCTGGGCATGGCGTGGATGATGCAGCAAATGCTGGCGCGCTTCGTGCTGTCGCCGAATCTGCGCAGCGACCGGCATCGTGCGCTGCTGCAATCCATGGCGGTCGGCGACACCCTGCTGGCACTCGCGATCTCCGAGCCCGGCACCGGCGCACACCCCAAACACCTGAGCTGCCGGGCGGTACGGGACGGCGACGACTGGCTTCTTGACGGCCACAAGGCCTTCGTCAGCAACGGCCCGGCCGCCGATGCCATCATCGTGCTGGCCGTCAGCGGCGAAAAAGAAGGGCGCAAGCGCTTCGATGCTTTCGTCGTTGAGGCCAACACACCGGGCCTGACCCGCGAACTGGACGACAAAGTGCGCGGACTGGCGCCGCTGGGCCATTGCGGCCTGCGCCTGGTCGGCTGCCGGGTGCCGGAAAGCCAGCGCCTGGGCGAGCCTGGACAGGCTTTCGACACCATCGCTCGGCCGCTGCGCGCGATCGAAGACGCGCTGCTGCTGGGCCCGATGCTCGGCGCCATGCAAGCCGAGCTGGATACCCTGGCACGCTGGTTTCGCCATGCAGCCCGCACGCCGGCTTTGACCCGGGAGCTGGGTGGCTTGCAACTCGAACTCGACGCCCTCTCGCCCGTGGCACGCCATGCCGCCCAGCACCTGGACCAGCACGGGCCCGACGAGGCGCTGGCGGCGTTCAACCTGGGCGCGCGCCGCCTGTTTGATCGCTGGCAAGGCGCCTGTGAATCCTTTGCCGCAGCCCTGGACGACCATGAACCGGCCCTGCTCACCCTGGCGCGCGACCTGCGCCTGGTGCAGGGCATCGCCCGCAGCATCGCCGAATCCCGGCAATTCCAGGCCGGAGAAACCCTTTTGGAATCAACGACAACCCATGAAAACACTGCACCAAGCCCACTTTGATTCCGTTGACCGAGTCTCCAAAGCCTTCGCCTCGGTCGACTACATCGCCAGCCGCGAAATCGCCACCTCGGTCTACCTGGGCTTCAACCTGGAAAAGCCGATCCTGGTCGAAGGCCCGGCCGGCGTCGGCAAGACCGAACTGGCCAAGGGCATGGCCGAGATTCTCGACGTGCCCCTGATCCGCATGCAGTGTTACGAAGGCCTGGACGAATCCAAGGCTTTGTACGAGTGGAAATACGGCAAGCAATTGCTCTACACGCAACTGCTCAAGGACAAGCTGGGCGAGATGATGCAGGGCGCCGTCGGCCTGGCCGCCTCCATGGACAAGCTGCATGCGCACGACGACCTGTTTTTCAGCGAGCATTTCCTCGAACCGCGCCCGCTCTACCAGGCCTTGCACCAGGAGCGCGGCTGCGTGCTGCTGATCGACGAGATCGACAAGTCCGACCCCGAATTCGAGGCCTTCCTGCTCGAAGTGCTGTCCGACTTCCAGGTCTCGGTACCCGAACTCGGCACCATCAAGGCCAAGGTCAAGCCCCTCGTCTTTCTCACCAGCAACAACACGCGCGAAATGAGCGACGCGCTCAAGCGCCGCTGCCTGCACCTGCACATCTCCTTCCCCGAAGCCGCGCTGGAGCGGCGCATACTGGAGCGGCGCGTGCCCGGCCTGTCGGCAACACTGAACCGGGAGCTGGTGGCCTTCATCCAGGCGGTGCGCCAGTTGGACCTGAAAAAACTGCCCTCGGTCAGCGAAACCATCGACTGGGCCAAGACGCTGCTGCTGCTGCACGCCGAACACCTGAACCTGGACGTGGTGCGCGACACGCTCAATGTCTTCCTCAAGTTCGAGCAAGACATCGCCACCGCCAACGCGCAGATGTCCACCCTGCTGCAACAAGCGCGCAAGGATGCGGAGAGTCCCCGTGCAAGCCACGCTTGAAGACTTTTTCAAGGCGCTGCGCGGCAGCGACCTTGAAATCCATCTCAACGCCCAGGTCGATGCGGCGCGTGCCGTCGAACTGGTGGGTTGGAGCGACCGCGCCCTGCTCAAGAGCGCGCTGGGCACCACGCTGGCCAAGACCACGGTCGACCGCGCCCTGTTCGACGAGGCCTTTGACCATTTCTTTCGTTTCAGCTCTTTTGAAAACCTGGCAGCCCCTGGCGGCGCGGTCCGGCCCGGCGTCCAACCCGGCGCCGACGCCACACCAGCGCAGGACCCGCCCGAGCAAAGCCCCAAAAACCAGACAGCCACCGGCTCCGGCGGGCCGGGCGGTTGCCAGGGCAGCGGTGGCCAGGCCTTGTCGCAGTTGTTGCTGTCGGGCGACTCGGCGGCGCTGGCCAAGCGCATGCAGGAAGCCGCGCGCGAGGTGGGCCTGACCGACATCTGGTTCTTCACGCAAAAGGGCTTTTACACCCAGAAGATCCAGCAGGCCATGGGCCTGGAACTGCTGGACCGCGAAATCTCTGACGCCAAACGCCAGACGCTGGCGCCCGAGCGCGCCAAGGAGCTTGAACTGGCGCGCAAGAAATTGTTCGAGGAGGTTCGCAATTTTGTCGAACGCAAACTCGCGCTCTTCGGCACGGCCCCGACGCGCCAGTTGCACGACGACTTCCTGCAAACGCAAAAGCTCTCCAACATCGAAAAGCGCGATTTCGCGCGCATGCACGTCATCGTCAGCAAAATCGCCAAGCGGCTGGCTGATCGCCACTCGCGGCGCAAGAAGCAGCGGGTGCGCGGCCAGCTCGACTTCCGCAAGACCCTGCGCAAGAACGCGGCCTACGACGGCGTGATGTTCGAGACCTTCTGGCGCTCCAAGGTGGTGGACCGGCCACGCGTGGTGGCCATTTGCGACGTCAGCGGCTCGGTGCGCCAGTACGCGCGCTTTCTGCTGCTGTTCCTGCACAGCCTGGGCGAGCAGGTCAGCGACGTGCGCAGTTTCGCCTTCACCAACCACCTGGTGGACGTGAGCGACACCTTCGAGCTGCTGCCGGTCGAGCAAGCGGTCGACAAAGTGATGCAGGCCGTGGGCGGCAGCGGCACCGACTACGGTCAAACCCTGCTCGATATTGAAGAACAATTGCTGGGCGACATCGACCGCCGCACCACGGTGCTGATCCTGGGCGACGCGCGCAACAACCGCGGCGAGGCGCATGTCGAGGTCATGAAGCAGCTTTATGAGCGCGCGCGCCGGGTGATCTGGCTCAATCCCGAGCCCACCTCGTTCTGGGGCCTGGGCGATTCGGAGATGAAGCGCTACGCGCCCTATTGCCACATCGCGCGCGAATGCAATTCCCTCACCCACCTGGAAAGCACACTCGACGCCTTGCTGCGCACCCATTCGGCCAGCGCGTAGAGCCCCCATCCCCCGCGCAAGGAACACCGCCATGGCCCGCCCCACCCTGCAACTGCACCCCCGCAAAGAACCGGCCGTGGCGCACCCAGCGGCCACCCTGTTGCTGCTGCGTGACGGAGCGCTGGGCGTCGAAGTGCTGATGACCCGGCGCTCGCCAAACGCCAGCTTCTTGCCCGGCGCCTATGTGTTCCCCGGCGGGCGAGTGGACGCCGACGACCACCAGACACACACGCTGGCGCGCGCCCCCGACGCGGGCGGACGCTACCGCACGGCGGCGCTGGCGGCGCTGCGGGAAACCTTCGAGGAACTGGGCATCCTGCTGGCCGTGCAGGCCGATGGCAGGCCCATCACCCGCACCCACCTTCAAGCGCTGGACCGCAGCCGGGCGCTGTACCCGCAACTGCAAGCCCAGGGCTGGTCACTGGCGGTCGATCAGGCGCGCATGCTGGCCTGCTGGACCACCGACCGCAGCGTGCCCAAGCGTTTCGACACCGTCTTCTTCGCTGCGCTGATGCCCGACCAGCAGGAACCGGTGGCCGACGAAATGGAGCAGTTCGAGCCGGTCTGGGTCCGGCCCCAGGATGCGCTGGCGCAGCACCAGGCCGGCAACTTCTTCATGATCTTCCCCACCATCCGCACCCTGCACTGGCTGTCGGCCTTCGAACAGGCCGGGCAGGCCCTGGCGGCCTGCACCGAGGACGAACCACTGTGGAACTCCACCCCCCGTGGTGGTCTGGTCGGCGGTCAACCGCAGCGCTTCATGGAGCAGGACCTGCCCTACGCCGAGCTCGCGCTGGTGTGCCCATCCGGACAACTGGAACATGCGCTGGACTGGCAGCACGAACGGCCGGTGCCCCTGCTGCGGCACCTGCATCGCCTCACCGCCCCCAACGCCAGCGTCATGACCGGCCCCGGCACCAACAGCTACATCGTGGGTGACGCGGCCAGTGGCTACATCGTCATCGATCCGGGCCCCTTGCTGAACGACCATATCGAGCGCCTGCTGGCGTTCACGGCGGGCCAGATCACGGCCATCGTCTGCACCCACTCGCACGCCGACCACTCCCCCGCCGCACGGCCGCTGGCCCAGGCCTGCGCCCGCCTGACGGGCCGTACGCCGCCCGTGCTGGGCCTGGCCAGCGCCGCCACCGCCCGCTCCACGGCAGCCTTCGCCCCCGACCGCGCGCTGGCCGACGGCGAGCGCCTGATGCTGCACGATGGCGAGCACCACAGCACCCTGCGCGTGGTCCATACCCCAGGGCACGCCGCCAACCACCTCTGCCTCATCCTCGAAGAAGACGGTCTGCTGTTCTCGGGCGACCACATTCTCAGCGGCAGCACCACCATCATCGACCCGCCCGACGGCGACATGAGCGCCTACCTCGATTCGCTGGACCGCCTGGCGCAGGCCTGCGAAGAGGACGGTATCGAATTCATCCTGCCGGCGCACGGCCACGTCATCGGCTGGGCGGCGCAGTCCATTGCGCAGCTCAAGGCGCACCGCCTGCGGCGCGAGGCCAAGGTGCTGGCGGCCATGCGCGCCGTCCCGCAAGGCAGCCTGGACGACTGGCTGCCACTCGCCTATGACGACACGCCCGCAGCGCTCTGGCCACTGGCGCGCCGTTCGTTGGCGGCCCATGTGCAACGCATCGAACAACTGGCGATGCTTTGAATCCCCTACGATTTTTAAACAAGCCTCAGGAACCCCATATGAATGCCAACGCCCCCCACCTTGACCGCATCGCCGCTTACAAGAAAAGCTGGAACGACAACCCCTTTCTGAAGGCGCAAGGGCTGGAAGTGGAAGAAACAGGCGTGGGCAGAGCCATTGTGCGACTGCCCAAAGCCCTCCCCACCCAACGCGGCGGCGGCGGTTCGGACACCGTGATCAATGGCGGCGTCATCTCCTATATGTTTGACGGCGCGCTGGGCTGGGCCATCATCTCCTCGCTGCTGGACATGCCTGAGGCGGCCGACATTGACCCCTTCGAGCTGCGCCAGTTCACGATCAACCTCGACATCACCTTCCTCAACGCTGCCTTGGGCGATAGCTTTGAGGCGCGCGGCAAGGTGGTGCGCATCAGCCGCACGACGGCATTTGCCGAAGGGGAGTTCCTGGATGCCCATGGCACCGTCTGCGCCACAGCCAAAGGTATCTGGCGCGTGTTCTGGCCACGCAGTCTTGCCACCACCCCGCGCTGACCCCACTCCCCCAATCAACTGGAGACATTCATGAAAAAAGACACCCTTCGCATTGGCAGCGCCTCGGGCTTCTGGGGCGACTCTGAGTTCGCCGCCGCCCAACTGGTGCAGCACGGCAACATCGACGTCCTGGTGTTCGACTACCTGGCCGAAATCACCATGTCGCTGCTCAGCCGCGCCCAGGCCAAGGATCCGGCACTGGGCTATGCACCGGATTTCGTGACCACCCTCCAGCCCCTGATGAAGGAGATCAAATCACGCGGCATCAAGGTCATTGCCAATGCCGGCGGCGTCAACCCGTCGGCCTGCCGCGCCGCGCTGGTGGCGGCAGCCCAGGCCGAAGGTGTCGATCTGAAAATCGCCGCCGTGCTGGGCGACGACCTGATGCCTCAGGTAGAGGCACTGCGCTCGGCCAACACCCAGGAGATGTTCGCGGGCAGCCCCTTTCCACAAAAGGTCATGAGCGCCAACGCCTATCTGGGCGCCTTCCCGATCGCCGCGGCGCTCGATGCCGGCGCCGACATCGTGGTCACGGGCCGCTGCGTCGACAGCGCGGTCACGCTGGCGCCGCTGATCCATGCCTTTGGCTGGGCCGCCACCGACCACGATCTGCTCGCGCAGGGCAGCTTGGCCGGCCACCTGATCGAGTGCGGCACACAGACCACCGGCGGCAACTACACCGACTGGGAGTCGGTACCGGGCTGGGACGACATGGGTTTTCCCGTCGCCGAGTGCCGCGCCGACGGCAGCTTCGTCATCACCAAGCCCGAAGGCTCGGGTGGGCTGGTCTGCCCCTCCACGGTGGGCGAGCAGATGCTCTATGAAATCGGCGACCCGCGCGCCTACATCCTGCCCGATGTGGTGTGCGACTTCACCGGCGTGACGCTGACGCAGATCGGCCCCGACCGCGTCGAGGTCAAGGGCGCGCGCGGCCTCCCTCCGACCGATCAGGCCAAAGTCAGCGTCACCTACGCCGACGGCTTTCGGGCCATGAGCCTGTTCATGATCGGCGGCATCGATGCCGGCGCCAAGGCGCAGCGCGTGGGCGCCGCCACACTGGCGCGCATGCGGCGCCACTATGCGCAGCGCGGTTGGCCCGACTTCACCGAAACCTGTGTCGAGGCCATCGGCGCCGAAGATACCTACGGCCCCCACGCGCGGCCCAATGCGCGCGAAGTGATGCTCAAGGTCGGCGTGCGCCACCCGGTCAAGGACGCGCTCGAACTGTTTTCGCGCGAAGTGGCGCCGATGGCCCTGATGTCGGCCCCGGCCATCACGGGCTTCACCGGTGGCCGACCCAAGGTGCAACCAGTGGTTCGGCTGTTTTCCTGTCTGATCCCCAAGACCCAGGTGGCCGCGCGCATCGACATGGGCGACCAGACCGTGGCGGCACCGCCATGGCACGGCCAGGCGTTTGATCCGGCGACCCTGCCCCAGGTCGGCGGCCCGCTGCCTGCCGCCGACGCCTATGCGCGCGGCACGCGGATAGTGCCGCTGGTGAAGCTGGCCTGGGGCCGCAGCGGCGACAAGGGCGACGCCGCCAACATCGGCATCCTGGCGCGCCAGCCCGATTACCTGCCCTTCATCCGCGCCGCCCTGAGCGAGCAGGCGGTGGCGGCCTGGTTCGCCCACCTCGTCAAGGGCAGCGTGCAGCGCTTCGATTTGCCCGGCACGCACGCGCTGAATTTTCTGATGCACGAAGCCCTGGGCGGCGGCGGCATCGCTTCGGTTCGCATGGACTCGCAGGGCAAAGCCTTTGCGCAGATGCTGCTCGATTTTCCGGTACCCATTCCAGCCGACATGGCTCTTTGAGAACGTTCACCCACTAACCCAAGACGGAGACACAAACCATGAACACCCCGGCCACCACCGCCATTGCCAACACCGCTTCCGCAGCCCTGCGTGATCGCATCCGCGACGTGCAGGAAGCCGCCCGCGGCGTCACCACCCTGTACCCACGCAGCTACATCCTGCAGTGCATCAAGGAAGACCGCTTCCCCGACGAGCTGTGGCAAAAGCTCGGCGAATTCGGCCTGCTAGGCCTGTCGGTTCCGGAAGAGTACGGCGGCTCAGGCGGCGGCGTGCTGGAGATCACCGCGCTCAATGAAGCCCTGGCGCTGGCCGGCGTTCCCACGCTGTTTCTGGTCGTCACCGGCCTGGGCCGGGTGCCAATCATGCGCAACGGCACACCCGAGCAAATCCGCAAGTTCGTCACGCCCACCTGCACCGGCGAGAAGAAACTGTGCTTTGCCATCACCGAACCCAATGCCGGCACCAACAGCTTTGCCATGACCACGCTGGCCACACCGGACGGCGATGGCTGGGTGCTCAATGGCCAGAAGGTCTTCATTTCTGGCGCGCGCGATGCCGACTACATGCTGGTGATCGCACGCACTACCAAGGCAGGCGAGGTGAAGCACCGCACCGACGGCATCTCGCTGTTCGTGCTCGACATGAAAACGCCCGGCATCCAGCTGACGCAACTCAACATCCAGGTCGAGACCGCCGAGCGCCAGTACATGGTGTTCTTTGACAACGTCAAGCTGCCCGCCGACGCGCTGATCGGCGAGGCCGGCAAGGGCGCCAAGCTGATGTTCGAAGGCCTGAACTCGGAGCGCCTGCTGGCCGCCGGAGCCGCCATCGGCCTGGGCGACTATGCGCTGGCCAAGGCGGTGGCCTATGCCAAGGATCGCAAGCCCTTCGGCAAGCCGATCGGCTCCTACCAGGCACTGCAGCACCGCATGGCGCAGGCCAAGGCGCAGATCGAGGCAGCGCGGCTAATGACCTACAACGCCGCCGAGCGCTTCGACGCCGGAGAGGATGCCGGCGCCCACGCCAACATGGCCAAGTTGCTGGGCTCGCAAGCGGCGGTGGCCGCCGTCGAGGCCGCGCTGCAAACCCACGGCGGTTACGGGTTCGACCGCGACTACGACATTGTTACGCTGTGGCCCATGGTGCGCCTGCTGGAAATCGCGCCCATCAACAACGAGATGCTGCTCAACTACATCGGCGAACATGTGCTGGGCTTGCCGAAGTCGTACTGAGCCGATGGTCGTCATCCCCGGCGCCGACCACCCGGACCAAGGTTCGCAACACGGTCGAGTCCTCCGTCCGCCGCTTTCGGGCTGGCCTGAGCTTACGAACCGGCACCTTTGGCAGGCGTCGCTACTCGTTTGCGGATGATGTGTGCCGCGCGCTCCCTTCCCACTTTCGCAGCAACCAAGCGGCCGCGAGGCCGCCCACGCAAGACGCCGCAAGAGCGAAATGAAGGCAACCGCCGCCAAGATATCGTCAAGGCTGCGGCCAAACTGTTTCGACGCAACGGCTTCAACGGCACGAGCACGCGCGACATCGCCTGCGCCGTTGGCATGCATTCCGGATCACTGTTTTGTCACTTCAAAAGCAAGGATGCGCTGTTGTATGAGGTGATGCAGGAAGGCATGCGTAGCGCGCTGGCGCGCCAGACGATCGTGCTCCTTGCCGAACATGACGCTGCGACTACGCTGCGGCAATTGATCCGATCGCATTTCGATACGCTACTGGGGCCAAGCAGCGACTTCATGCATGCGGTGCTCTACGAGTCCCGCTCTCTCAACACAAGGCAGCACAACGTCATCGCGAAGCTGCAAGGTGACTACGAAGCGACATGGACGCCCGTGCTCCAAGAACTCGCGTCGACCGGCTGCTTGCAAGGCGAGGTGTCGCTTGCGCGCCATTTGATCTTCGGACTATTGAACGGGTCAGCGCTGTGGTTCAATCCTAAAAAGGGAATCTCGATTGATGACCTGACCGACGCAGTGGTAGCCCTGTGCATACAAGCCCCCCCGGCAATCCGGACTTGATTTTGTTAGCCTGAAGTCCCCTCGAATTTCTGAGCCAGTCAGATGGCATGGTCACCCCACCTATCACGTGCTGTGCAGTGCACTCGATCTCGGTCTCTGGCTTGAACAGGCAGCGGATGCCAAAGTGAGGGTGTTTCCACCCCACTTTGGAGGTTCATCATGTTCGAAGCAGCATCGCTCCCCATCATTGGCCTGGATATCGCAAAGAGCATCTTTCAAGTTTACCAGGTGGATTCACAGGCGGGTGAGATTCGACGTCATCAGGTCAGGCGGGCAAAGGTCTTAGTCTTACTGTGTCACAAGAGCAGGGCGGATTCAAGTCTGAAGTGCAACACCTGCCACCGAGTAAGGTCCGCAGATGCAAAGCACCCCATCCAAGCGCTATCAACAGCTTCAGCCTGAAGACCGCGTGACCCTGGCCAGTCTGGCCCAGCAAAAGTACAGCGTTCGCGCCATGGCCCAAGTCTTGGGTCGTTCACCAAGCACCATCAGCCGGGAGCTGCGGCGCAACGCTCAGCCCGCAGGCTACGCGAGCACCACAGCGCGTGCCTGCGCCCGACGGCGACGCCTGCAAGGCCGCCCACAGGGCAAGCTCCATCGCGATGGCATCCTGTTCGGGTTGATGCGCCACTTTCTGGGCGAGCGCTGGTCGCCTGAACAGATTGCCCTGACACTGGCCTGCATCCTCCCCAGAGGCCATGAGCACCGCGTGTCACACGAGACCATCTACAACTGCATCTACGCCCAGCCCGTGGGCGAGCTCAAGCGCGAGCTGATCGCCACCCTGCGCCACGCCCACAACAAGCGCGTACCTCGCAGCAAAGGGCAAGACCGGCGCGGTCAGATCCCCGACATGGTGAGCATCCACCTGCGTCCGCCTGAGATTGAGGATCGGCAGTTTCCGGGCCACTGGGAAGGCGATCTCATCAAGGGAGCGGCCAACGCCAGTGCGGTGGGCACCTTGGTCGAGCGCACCAGCAGGCTGCTCATGCTCATCAAACTGCCTGAGTTCAAACCTGCCAGCGCAGCCAACGTGATGCAGGCCTTCTCTGACAAGCTGCTGGGGATCGCAGCGCCCATGCGCCAGAGCATGACGTACGACCAGGGCCGGGAGATGGCGATGCACAAGGAGCTCAGCCGCCGCACGGAAATCGCGGTGTACTTCTGCGACCCGCACAGCCCATGGCAGCGCGGCTCCAACGAGAACACCAATGGGCTGGTGCGTCAGTACCTGCCCAAGGGCACCGATCTCTCAGGCTACAGCCAGGAGCAACTCGATGCCATTGCCGATCAGATCAACAACCGACCTCGCAAAGGTCTGGGCGTACGATCCCCGCTGGCGGTCTATCGAGAACTCCTGCTCAACAGCCCGCAACATTCCACCCTCGTTCATTGAACCCCAGGGTGTTGCACTTCAGACTTGAATCCGCCCAGTTTTTCGCTTGCCCTTCCGTAGCAGGGGCACTGACCGAGACGAGCGATCAGTTGGTAGCTCAGTCGATGACGCAGTGTCGTGATCGACGTCGCCACGTGGCGCTGCGCGCGTAGGACTTCCGCGGGGGATGTAATCCTCGGGAAGGGCAGGTACTTGGCGTTCGATGAAGTTTTTTTTACCGCCGACAGACTTGTCGGCGGCGAGGCGTTCGGCCATGAGGAATCCGTAGGCCGCGATGCTCAACGCGGCGTGATGATGGAACCCCCGCCATCCTCGGCCCTCGTAGTGGCCGAGGCCGAAATCCTGCTTCAGATCCTGGTAGTCACGCTCGATGCGCCAACGCTGATGGGCGATGTCGACCAACTCGTGGATCGAGGTGTCCTCTGGCAGGGTGGACAAGAAGTACTTGCTTGGCTCAGCGTCGCTTGCCGGCCACTCGATGAGCAGCCACTGCTCGGGACGCAGACGTGCCTTGCCCGTATTGCCACCAGCGTGGCGCACTCGCACGGCCGCAAAGCGGCCGTTCAGTGAATCGTTGGTTCCCTCGCGCCAGTTGATGTTCTGGAACGCTCGGCTTGGCAACGACTGCGCCAACGCCTTGACGCTCATCGGTTGCAGTGCCGCCGTGCGCCTGGGCATCACTGGCGGTCGGCCCATGCCGCTGTAAGGCATGGGTGGCAGCGGCTGAACACCAGGCGGCCAGACCACGACGGCAGATGTGACACCTACCGTATAGAGCAAGCCCATATCGCTGAGCGCCTGGCGCAAGGTGTTGTCCACGCCGTAGCCGGCATCAGCCAGCACGCAGTGGCGCGGCGCGCCTTCGTCCAGCAGAGAGCGCAACTGCTGCAATGCGATCTGCGTCTTCGTGGCGAAGCGCACTTCATCTGGAACGCCGGCCTTGGCACGCCGTTCAGGATCCGCCGCCCAGTCATTGGGCAGGTACAACTGCCAAGCCACGGGCAAGCTGCCCTGCTTGCTCGCAAGCGAGATACTCACGGCCACTTGGCAATTGTCCTGCTTGCCGAGCATCCCGCAGTACTGACGGGTGACACCGACCGAGTGACGACCCTTCTTCGGGAACCCGGTGTCGTCGATGATCCACCAGCCGCCCTGGCTGAAGTCCATCTTGGGCATCACCCACTGGCACACGCGGCGCAGCATCTGGGTGTCTGACCACTCTGCCTTGGCCACGAAGTGGTGCAGTGCTTGATGCCGTGCGCTGGCGTGTGTCGGATCCACTCTCGCAGCCATCGGCTCCACGCTCTTGCGCGGCAGGGGGAGCATCAGGCCCGTGCAGTAGCCCCGAAGGCCGGCGTGCCGGTCTGCGTGACCCAAGCCTGCGCTCAGGTGTTCAAGGTAGAGATCAAAGCGTTCCGCTGCACTCATAGATCCTCCAGCTCGAAGTCTGGAAGATCGAATTATGTCATTTATGACACAGTAAGATTAGCAGGCTACTGAAATACCCCTGCCGAAGCTGACCGCCTCAGCACGATGAGCCAGTTTCGGAAGATTTGGTCGGTCGCGGTCGCGCCATGCGCCATCCAGGGGGGCTGTTTTACGCATTTGCAGGGCTTTTTACGCTCATCTGGCGCTCACTGCGCACCCTCCAGACGGACTTGTTGCGGGTTTGATCGCCGACCTCGTTGCTCTGTTCTGTGTCGCAATCCTCCTGCTCTTTGTGTTTGCTGGAGTCGGCGTGTTTGTCGTGGGTGGCGCCATGTTCGTCGGGCTCGTCTGGGTGGCGCTTTCGCTGCCGTACTTGCTCGTCGTGCTCGTTCCATTGGCACTTGTCTGGGTGTTCATCGCGATCGCGCGAAAGCTTGATGCCAAGTAGCTGCGCGGATTGGCTGCAGAATGTGCTCGCGCCCATGTTGGGAGAGCGTATGCCATTGGCTCGCGCCTCCGCCCGATGAAATGCCATTTTTCGCGGCAACTGATGCTTGATCGATACCAGCGGCCACCTTGAAATCAAGTATCGTGCCGCATGATCTCCCACGGTCGCTACCTCGCCCTCCTCGCTGCGCTGTTCGCCGTGGTGTGGGTCGCGCTCGCCATCGACCCCTGGTACCGGGACGACTGGGCGCTTGAGAACGTGCTGGTCGTCGTGTTCGCGGTCGCGCTGTCGGCGTCGCGTCGCCGCTTTGTGATGTCGCGCCTGTCCTATACGCTGATCTTCCTGTTTCTCTGCCTGCACACGGTGGGTGCGCACTACACCTACGCCGAGGTTCCATACGACGCATGGATCAAGGCGCTGACTGGACGCTCGCTCAACGAAGTGATGGGCTGGGAGCGCAATCACTTCGACCGCTTCGTGCACTTGATGTACGGGCTGCTGCTGGCCTATCCGATGCGCGAGCTGTTCCTGCGCGTGGCCGACGCCCGCGGCTTCTGGGGCTACTTCCTGCCTCTGGACATGACCCTCTCGACCTCTGCACTCTTCGAACTGTTCGAGTGGGCCGCGGCCGAGATCTTCGGCGGCGGCCTGGGGGTGGCCTACCTCGGAACCCAGGGCGACGTCTGGGATGCGCACAAGGACATGTCGCTGGCCGGTCTCGGCGCGTTCATCGCCATGCTGCTGACTGCGCTCATCAACGCCCGCCTGCGCCGCGACTTCGCGCGCGAGTGGCAGGACAGCATGAGGGTCAAGCGCGCCGCACCTCTTGGCGAGAGCGAGACCGTGCGCATGCTGCGGTCGCGGGAGGCCGGGCGGTGAACGAGATCGAAGTGCATGTGGCCGAGCTGGAGCAGTTCTTCGACCACATGGACGCGTCGCCGCTCGCGACCCGCAACCTCGATCCGCGCGCCGAGCGCTTCATCGTCGACGCGGCCAAGGACCTGCCGCGCGATGAGGCGCTCGGCCTGGTCGTGCATCTCGAACACCCGTCTTCCGAAACGGCATCCGTCAGCGACGCGGTCCACGCGCATTTCCACCTGCAGGGCGCCTCGGCGCGGCGGCGACTGCGCGAACTGTTCCGCCGCGGCAGGCTCAGCCTGTTGATCGGCCTGGCGTTCCTGGCCGCCACCCTCGCCGCGAGCAAGCTGGCCGAGAACTGGCTCGATCCGGGCGGCATGCTCGAGGTGGTGCGCGCCAGCCTGTCGATCGCCGGCTGGGTCGCGATGTGGCGGCCGATGGAACTATTCCTCTACGACTGGTGGCCGATCCGCGCCGAAGCGCGCCTCTTCGACCGACTGGCGTCCATGCCGGTGCGGTTGATGGCATCGTGACAGTCGGTCTAACTGCCCCGCCGCACGCCCTGCGCAAGAGAGGCCGCATCGCAGCCAGACGCGCACCGTGGCCCAACAATCAACCATTCCCTGCAAACGGAGCCCCAGCATGACATGGCACACCCTTTGCCGTTCGGACGAACTGCCCGTCGGCGAGATGAAGTCCTTTATCGTCGACAAGCACAAGATCGTTCTGTACCACCTCAGCGATGGCTTTTTCGCGACACAAGCCAGCTGCACCCACACCTTCGCGCCGCTGGCGCGCGGCAAGCTGCTGGAAGACTGCAAGGTGCAATGCCCGCTGCACCGCGCGCGCTTCGACATCCGCACCGGCGCGGTGCTGGACTGGGCGAACTTCCCGCCGGGCATCCAACTGCTGAACGTCGTGCGCGGCGAAAAGGCGCTGCAGACCTACAAGGTCAGCGTGAAGTCCGGGCAGGTGCGGGTCAGCGTACCGGAAGCCTGAAGAACGCTGCCGCCGGGGCCGGCGCTCAGTCCTCACACCGTTGGTGCACGTAGGCTCCCGGTGCGCCACACAGGCCGTCGCGTCCAGTCAGCTGGCGCGCCGACACCTCTCGGCCGCTGCCCTTGGCCTTGATCCAGGTGTCCCAGGCGGTCCACCACGAGCCTTCGTGTAGCTTGGCTGCGGCTTCCCATTCGTCCGGCGACAGCCACGGGTCACCTGGGCGGCGCACCGCATCGCGCCAGCGTCGGCCCGCATGGCCGGGTTCGCTGACGATGCCGGCGTTGTGGCCGCCGCTGGTCAGCACGAACGTGATCTCGGCGTCCGTCAGCTGGTGCAGTTTGTAGACCGAGCGCCAGGGCGCCACGTGATCCTTTTCCGTGCCCACCACAAACATCGGCTGGTGGACATCGTCCAGCGACACCGGCCGGCTCTCTACACAGTAACGCGACTCGGCCAATTCGTTGTGCAGGTACAGGCGCCGCAGGTACTGGCTGTGCATCGCCGCCGGCATGCGCGTGGTGTCGGCGTTCCAGGCCATCAGGTCGTTCGGCCGCAGCGGCTCGCCCATCCAGAGTTCTCGCAGCGTGGCCGACCAGATGAGCTCGCGCGAGTGCAGGAACTGGAAGCTCGCGGCCATCTGCCGGCCCGTGAGGTAGCCGCGCTCGGCCATCATCTCCTCCAGCAGCGCGACCTGGCTTTCGTCGATCAGCACGCCCATCTCGCCGGGCTCGGTGAAATCGGTCTCTGCGGCGAGAAAACTCAAGGACGCCAGTGGCGGCAGCGCTTCGACGTCGGCCACCCGCCCGGGCCGCGCGAGCGCCGCCGAGGCGATGGCCAGCAGCGTGCCGCCCAGGCAGTACCCCACCGCATGCACCGCTTCGCCGGGCACACGCCGCCCGATGGCCGCCAACGCGTCGAACACGCCGAGTTGCAGGTAGTCGTCCATGTCCAGCAGCGCGTCGCTCTCGTCGGGGTTGAGCCAGGAGAGCATGAACACGGTGTGCCCCTGATTGACCAGCCAGCGCACCATCGAGTCGTGCGGCGAAAGGTCCAGGATGTAGTACTTCATGATCCAGCTCGGCACGATGAACACCGGCTCGGCGTGCACGGCGGGCGTCGTCGGGCGGTACTGGATGAGCTCTACCAGGTGGTTGCGGTGCACGACGCGGCCTGGGCTCACTGCCACGTCCACGCCGGGCTCAAAGCGTTGGCCGTGGTCAAACATTTGCGCCAGACCCTGGCGGCGGCGCCAGTCGTCAAAGGCGTGCGCCCAGCCCTCCAGCAGGTTGTCCCCGCGACGTTCCAGCGTGCGTGCCAGCACCTCGGGGTTGGCCAGGCCGGCGTTGGCCGGTGAAAGCATGTCCAGCCACTGGCGCGCGAACATGGCGACGACGTCGCGGTGGTGGGCCGTCATGCCACGCCGGTGGGTGGCGTCGCGCC
This sequence comes from Hydrogenophaga aromaticivorans, assembly GCF_013387465.1. Lineage (GTDB taxonomy): Bacteria > Pseudomonadota > Gammaproteobacteria > Burkholderiales > Burkholderiaceae_C > Hydrogenophaga > Hydrogenophaga aromaticivorans. The sequence goes on from NZ_VYGV01000006.1 coordinate 681,291, forward strand.
ACCAGCGCTCGGCGTCCAGGTAGTTGCGCACGATCCATGCATAGGGCCACGCCTGCCAGGCGTCGGCCTGGAAGCGCTGGTCATCGGGCCGCTCGCTGGCGCCGCGCGGCAGGTGGCTCTGCGTCAACGCGGCCCTGGCGGAATGGGTGGCCATTCCCAGGGCCTCACTGACGAGCCGCGACGTCTGTGCGGGCTGGGTGGCCAGGTGGAGCGCCCAGTCGGTGGCGGCCAGCGCCAGCGTGATGGGCGACAGACCGCCCCAGAGTTCCGCTGCCTGTGCGTGCAGCAGGCCATCCAGCGCCTCGGCGCGCGCACGCGCCTCCTCGGCGGGCGGGGCGATGGGACAAGCGGGGGCGGGAGCGGTGGCGCGGGACATGGACGGGGGCCGGGGCAGGCAGGGGTGTTACGGCTGCCCAAGCATACCCGGGGCGGCCCACGATCCACAGGGTTCGGTGAACGGCACCTGCACCACCTGCAGCGTCACATGGGTGATCTCGAACCGGTCATGCAAGCCATCGGTAGCCGCCTGCAGGAATGCGTCGTCCGGATGGCTGCCGGGCATCACCAGGTGGGCTGTTATGGCCACCTGCGAGGTGTCCATGGCCCAGATGTGCAGGTCGTGCACGCGGCTCACACCTGGCAGACCTGCCAGGTAGTCGTGCACCGCCTGCGGGTCCACGCCGTCAGGCACGCCGTCAAACAGCAGGTGCAGGGATTGCCGGAACAGGCTCCAGGTGCCCCACAGGATCACCGCCGCAATCAGCAGACTGACCACCGGGTCGAGCCAGAACCAGCCCATCCACAGCGTGAGCGCACCGGCGACCACCACGCCGGCCGACACAACCGCATCGGCGGCCATGTGCAGAAACGCGCCCCGGATGTTCAGGTCGCGCTCGCGTCCGCGCATGAACAGCAGGGCCGTCGCCGTGTTCACCACGATGCCGACGCCCGCCACGGCCATGATGGTCAGACCTTCACTGCCCGCCATCGGTTCGGGCGCGAGCAGGCGGCCGACGGCCTCCCAGACCAGCGCTCCCATCGCCACCAGCAGCAGCAAGGCATTGGCGAACGCCGCCAGGATGCTACCCTTCTTCCAACCGTAGGTGTGACGGGGGTTGGGTCGCAGCTTGCCTGCCAGTGCACCGCCCCAGGCCAGCACCAGACCAGCCACGTCGCTCAGGTTGTGCCCGGCATCCGCGATGCAAGGCCAGCGAGTTGATCTTCCAGCCGTAGAAGGCTTCGATCGCCACGAAGGTGATGTTCAGACCGATGCCGATGGCAAAGGCCTTGTTGAAATTGGCGGGGGTGTGGCTGTGCTCGTGTCCGGCACTCATCGCTTGGCCTTTCTCACGCGCGGCGCATCGCGCCCGCCAGATCGGTCCCCGGCGCCACCGTGTTGTACACCGTGCCGTACTTCTTGACGTTGTCGTGCAGCAGGTCGATGCGGCGGTCCGTTTCGTCGGTGTCCACAACGATCTGATAGCGGATGCTGTCCATCTTGGGCGGCACGTCCTGGCGCACACCGTCCACGATCACCTTCACGCCACGCAACTCAAACTTGAGGATGGGCACCACGCGCTCAATGCCTTTGATCATGCAGGCCGACAGCGCCGCGAGCAGCAGCTCGGCCGGGTTGAAGGCGTCGGGGTTGCCGGCCATGTCGGTGTCCAGGCCGATCCGGACCGATTTGCACAAGGACTGGCTCAGGTGGGCATCGATGCGCTCGGACTCGACGTGAAAAAGCATCTAGGTGGGGGACTCGTTCATGTGTGGGTTCCAGACAGTTCGGTGTGGCGTATCGGGCCATGTTGACATAGCGCGTGTGCCATAGATGCGGCAGCGTATGCCGATTGATGGCCCAGACCCATTCATCGCTTCAATTTGTATTCCCAAGCGTTGTGGAATAATGAAAACCGGTGTTTAATGAACGTTCGTTAAGTAACGTACAAAATACAGGTGATATCCAATGGCGAAGCCAGCTTTCAGGCATACGCGCAAAGAGATCCTCGGGCTGTCAGTTCCGCTCTTCGCAACGGTCGGATTTGACGGGGTTTCGATGCGTGATATCGCGGCTGCCGTGGGTGTGACGCCTGCCGCCCTCTACCACCACTTTTCGGACAAAGAGCAGCTCTATCTGGATGCGGTCGGCCATGCCTTCGAAGAAAAAGTGGGGCCCTTGAAGTCCCTTCTGGAAGGTGGAGAAAAACCCTGGGATCGGCTCGAAGCGTTCGTCGCACTCTTCACGCGCATGCTCGCCAGGGAAAAGGACTTCAGACGCCTGATGCAGTGGGTGCTGCTGGACAGCAATGAGCAGCGCATGCAAAGCCTGGTGGACTGCGTCTTTCGGGACCTGTTCACAGCACTGCGCAATCTTGCCGGTGAACTCGCCCCGAGCCATGACGCCCACCTGCTTGCCGTTTCGACAATTGGTCTGGTGATCTATCCCTTTGAAACCCAGTCGGTGCGACGTTTCCTGCCGGGCTACCAGCGCCAGCACGAAGACCCCGAGGCCATTGCGAGGCATATCGTCGGCTTGCTGCGCAACGGTCTTGGCGGAACTATCGAGGAAAAATCGTAACAACGCCCTGCCCAGGGCAAACGTGCGGAGCAGACGTCCCTGCTCCATGACTGCAAGGAGAAAAAGCGATGAAATTGAAAAAATGGTTGATCCTGTCTGCATTGTTGGTCGGCGCAAGTGCACAGGCGGCGGAAGACCCCGCGGCAAAGCCGGTCGAGCCGGCCAAGGTGTCCGTGCTGCAGAAAGCGGAGGAAGGCGCGAAGAAAGCGGCCGAGGAAGCTAAAGAGGCAACGCGCAAAGCCGCGGAAGCCGCCCAGCGGGCTGTAGAGAAGGCTGAACAGGCCGTCAGTGACGCCTCGCAGAAAACCGCGGAAGCTGCCCGGCAGGCGGCGCGGGAGGCCGAGGATGCCGCCAAGCTGGCGGCACGCAAGACTGGGGAAGCCACCCGGAAAGCGACCGCAGCCACCAAGGAGGCCGCACAGCAGGCCGAAGAAGCCGCCAAAAAAGCGGCTGTAGCCACCAAGGAGGCGACTCAGAAGGCTGAAGAAGCCGCGAAAAAAGCGGCCAAGTCCGGCAAGGAGGCTGCACAGGAAGCTGCCGTTGCCACGCGGGACGCCGTACAGAAGGCCTGGGAAGCGACCAAGGAAGCCGCCGACAAGGCACTTGAAGCCACCAAGGAAACGGCGCGGGACGTCAAGGATGCCGTGACGAAATAAGCCTTTCCGGGCGGGCAGGCAGCCTGCCCGATAAATTTTCACAGCGTTGCGCTTTCATTTTCTATTTTCATCACTAATCGTGAGGTACCCCATGTCTGAATCCAACACCCCCAGTTCCACGCCCAAAGACAAACTGATCGCCGACATAAAGCAGATTGTTGCCGATGCCGATGCGCTCTTGCAGGCCACCGCCGATCAAGCGGGCGAGAAGGTCGCCGGCTTGCGCACCCGCCTTGAGGCAAACCTGAAGGTGGCCTCAGGCCGCCTTGCCGAGTTCGCGGCTGCGGACGTCGACAAAACCAGGCAAGACCTCCGGGACGCGCTGCAAAAAATCTCGGACGCGGCCAATCAGGCGGCTGAAGCCGCCAGCGAAGCGGCGCAGAAAGCCGAGGACTCGGTCAAAAAAGCAACTGAGTCTGGCAAGGAAGCAGCCCAGCATGCGGCAGAAGCCGCCAGGGATGCCGCCAACAAGGCACTGAATGCGATCACGGAGATGGCCAGGAAAACCAAAGACGCCATCAACAAGTAGAGGTTTTGGCAAGCACGACCTGGTCGCATCGAGTAGAGGTTTTGGCAAGCACGACCTGGTCGCATCGGCGGACGGGTCGTGGAAGGCCCGCGCTAGGCGACGATGAGGTAACAACTATCGCAGCCATCAGGGCTGCCGATATTTTTTATGCGCGGCACCGCCATGACACCCGGTTGTTCAGGTCATCACTTCAGGAGGATCACCATCATGCAAAACGAAACAGGCAACAATATTGGCGGCAGTGACGATACCGGCACGCTCGAAGCTGAAGTGCGTAGCGCCGTCGAGCAGGGTCACGATGTGCAGGAAATGGTGCGGCAGCTCACCTTGCGCAGGATCAGCGCGCGCTCGCTCGATATCGAATCCCTGCGGCAGATCGCAAGTGCGGTTTTGCGCGGCGCGCGGGCCGGTGCGCAAAAGGAGTTGCAGCAGTCAGCGGCGCAAACCGACATCACACGGACACGCCTCAAACAGGCTGTCGCCGGGCTGGACGCGGCGCTGGCGCAGTTGGCCGAAGCCTCCAAACTGGCGCTGGAAGAAGCGGCGGCCCGGGCGCAGACATTTTCCAGTGAGGACCTCGCCCGCGCGCGCAACGACCTGGAAAGCCTGGAGGCGATGTTCCTGGAAACCCTGCAAACCTCGGCCTCGGGTGCCAAGGATGCCACAGGAGAAATCCTGTCCGATCTGGCAAGGCACGCCCGCCTCTATGGCTCCGCCGTGCGCGCACAGTTGAAGGAAACCCTGGCCGTCATCACGCACCAGCTTGGCACGGCGGGACGCACTCAGGTTGTTGCCGGCCTGCATCTGGCGCAAGCCACTTCCGACCTGCTGCGCCAAATCGCTGCCGGCGTGCTCACCGGTCTGGCCGATCACGTCAAACCCGGCCATCCCAAAGGCAACGGCGACTGATGTTGTGGCAGACGCTGACGACGGCGCGCGACCTGGGCCGCCTGCACGACATCGCCTCGATCCTGATCCGCTACGGCTTTGGCGACATGGTGCGCCGGATGGGGCTGGCCAATGCGCTGGAGCGGGCCGGGCGGGCGTTGCACTGGCGCGAGGCCGAGGAACTGGCGCACCTGGAGCCGCCCGCCCGGGTGCGCCGGGCGCTGGAGGAGTTGGGCCCGACCTTTGTCAAGCTAGGCCAGGTGCTGGCTACCCGCATCGACCTGTTCGAGCCGGAATGGATCATTGAATTCGGCAAGCTGCAGGACAGCACGCCCGCTGCGCCCTGGGCCGACATCCGTCAGCAACTCTGCGAGGATCTGGGCGCCCCGCCCGAGGAGGTGTTCGCCACCTTCGATCCCGAGCCGCTGGCGGCGGCCTCCATCGCACAGGTGCACCGCGCCCGCCTCGAAGACGGCAGCGAGGTGGTGGTCAAGGTACGTCGGCCCGGCATCCGGCCGATCATCGAAGCCGACCTGCGCTGGCTCGCCAGGCTGGCACAACTCGCGGAGGGGGAAAGTCCGGAACTGCGCGCCTTTCGCCCGCAGGAAGTGGTGCGCCAGTTTGCCCAGTCGCTGCGCCGCGAACTCGATTTCGCCGGCGAATGCCGCAACGCCGAGCACATCGCAGAGAATTTTGCCGGCTATGCCGACCCGGACTCGCCCGGCCTCCCGTCCAGCGGGGAAGTGGTGCAAACAGAGGCACCCGAGGAGCGGCCCGCCCTCATCGTCATTCCCCGCGTCTATTGGCAGTGGACCGGCGAGCGCGTGTGCGTGCAGGAATTCATCGCCGGCATTTCCGGGCGCAAGCTTGCCGCAGTCAACCAGGCCGGCCTCGACCGCAAGGTCCTCGCCCGTCGGGGCGCGCACGCAGTGTTGAAGATGATTGTCGAGGACGGCTTCTTTCACGCCGACCCGCACCCCGGCAACGTGTTTTACCTGCCCGGCAACCGCATCGCCTTCATCGACTTCGGCATGGTGGGGCGGCTCACCGAGGTGCGCCGCGACCAGTTGACCGGCCTGCTGCTGGGGCTGGTCAAGCACGAGCCGCGCCGCGTCGCCGACGTGATGCTCGACTGGACCGGCGACGGTGCCATGGACGAGGACGGCCTGCTTGTGGAAATCCAGACCTTTGTGCAGCAATACCATGGCGTGGCGCTCAAGCAGCTGCGACTCGGTGCCATGCTCTCCGACCTGGTGGCCATTTTGCGTCAGCACCAACTGGCCTTGCCGCCCGATCTGAGCTTGCTGATCAAGGCCTTCATCTCGCTCGAAGGCATGGGCCGCGAGCTCGACCCCGACTTCGACATGGCCGGTGAGGCGATGCCCTTGCTGGAACAGGCGCTGCGCGCACGTTACACCCCCACGGCCATCCTCCAGCGCGGCTGGCGTGGGGTCAGCGAGGCGCTGTCCCTGGTGGCCGGTCTGCCCCAGGATATCTCCCGGCTGCTGCGCGCTGCCCGGCGCGGGCGGCTGGAAATTCACATTGATGTCACGCACCTCAAGCGCGTCGGCAACCAGCTCGACAACGCCGCCAGCCGACTCACGGTCGGCATCGTCATCGTCATCGCGGCGCTCATCATCGGCTCCTCCATCGTCATGACCGTACCCGGCGGCCCCACCTGGCTGGGGCTGCCCTTCTTCGGCCTGCTCGGCTTCGTCGGCGCCGTCATCGGCAGTATCTGGCTGCTGCTCTCGATCTGGCGCAGCGGGGGCGAGGAATGAGCGGACCGCAGACCTTGGGCGTGGACCCGCTCATCGCGCTGGCGCTGGTGGTCGCATTCACCCTGCTGGCTGCCCTGGCATGGCTGGCGCTGGCGCGGCGACGTCACCGGGTGCGGCAGCTGGCTGCGCACCCGCTGGCGGCGGGCGATGCCGGGACCACTCCACCCCGAAAGATCGTCATTTTTTACTCGTCCATCGGCCACGGCCACATCAGCGCCGCGCAGGCCATCAAGCAGGAGATCGTCCGGCTGGCGCCGGACGCGCGCGTGGTCCTGCAGGACATCCGCGAGTTCATGCACCCGCTCTGGCGCTGGGTGGACGAGAGGCTCTACTGGTTCATCGCCGGCAATCTCCCGGAAAGCTTCGACGCGCTGTTCCATGCCCTGCAGGCGCGCGGCAACCGGGTGCCTTCGCTGGCATGGCTGTCCAACGACTACCCGCAAGACAAGGTGCGCGCCTTTCTGGAGGCGCAGGCGCCCGACGCGATCCTCGCCACGCATTACGGATCGGCGCAGGTGCTCGGGACCCTGCGCGAGCGCGGGTTGCTGGCGCAGGTGAGCATCGGCTGGCTGCACACGGACTTCTTCGAGGGCTATTTTCCGCGCATCTCAAAACGGATTGACCGCACCTTTCTCGCCCACCCCGACCTGGAAGCGCGCTGGCTGGCGGCGGGTGTTCCGCCCGACAAGGTCACCACCAGCGGCATGCCGGTGCGCGCCCCGGCCGCCGACGGCGCAACCCGGGAGATGGCGCTCACGGCGATGGGTCTGGCCCCGGATGTGCCCACCGTTCTCATCACCTCCGGCAAGGAGGGAGTCGGCGACTACACGCTTGTGGTGGAGAGCCTGGCCCGCCACCACGAGGGCCCGCTGCAGATCATTGCCGTCTGCGGCGCCAACGCCCGGCAGCAGGCGCTGCTCACGGCACTGCAAAAGCGCCTGCCCGAGCCGGTGGCGCTGAAGGTCTGCGGCCTGGTGCCGCACGGCGACCTGCTGGCCTGGATGCGCATGGCCGACCTGTTGATCACCAAGGCCGGGGGCATGACGCCGGCCGAGGCCTTCGCCGTGGGCACACCCACGATTCTGCTGGACGTGGTGAGCGGCCATGAGCGGGAAAACGCCGCCTTGTTCGTCCGGCTGGGGGTGGCCGAGCTGGCCGACACGCTGGCGCAGGCGGGCGAACTGGCCGCCGCTGTGCTGGCCAGCCCGCAGCGGCAGGCGGCGATGCGCCACGCCCAGCGTGCCTTTCACGACAGTGCCGACCTCGGGCGCATCGCCCGCTTCGCGCTCGACCCGGCCTTGCCCGCGCCGGGTATGACGCCGGACTTCGGCGCCGAGCACGGCAGCGCCGTCACCGACATCGACGCGGCGCTGGCGCGGCTCCAGGACGAGGCACCCTGCGACATCGAGCTGCTGCTGTCCTACTCGACCGCCAAAACACCGCAGCGCGTGGTGCTGGAAAACCCGTTCGGGCACATTGCCATCCGCGTCGACGACACCGTCTACAGCGCCAACTATGTGGCCGTGCCGGGACACGACCCGAACCTGCTGCAGCACGTGACGCTGGCCGACTACCTGTACGGTGTGCAGCCGCCGTCGCCATCACAGGTGCACACCAACACCTACGGCATGGCCTACGGCCGCGAGACGCTCGGCTTGCGGGTGGCGGGCGTGGCGGCAGAGCGCAAGGCGGCGATGGTGGCCGAGGCGCACCGGATCGAAGACGAATTCCGGCAAGGCCGCCTGCTGTGGGATCGCAGCGAGTTCAATTGCGCCGATGTGGTGGTGCGCATCCTGCGCGCGGGCGGCTATGACCGCTCGCCACCGCTGGGGCGGCGGTGGCTGCCGGTCATGCCGCTGGACATTTTCGAGGAGGCACGCCAGGTTTGCGAGGAAGACGCTTCCTTGCGCATGGAACTGGTGGCCTACCGGCAGGTGCCGGGCGCCCAGGCAGCCTATCGCTTTTCGCGTTTTCCGCTGTCGCTCGGGCAACCGCTGCGCTCGGTGGCGCGGGCGCTACGCGAGGCGCCGCAAGAACCCCTCGAAGCGGCCGCGTCCAAACAGCTGACCGGTTATTTCGGCGACCACCAGCTTTATTTCGAGGATCTGCGCGGCCACGGGGCTGGCGCCCTGGCCGGCGATCCGGTGCATTTCAGCCACGTGCAGCGCAGCCTGGCCGACGCCCTGGCGACCGACCTGAGGCGCTTGCTGGCGGCCCAGGCCAGACGGCCTCTGCGGGAGATCGGGCGCCTGGGTGATCTTGACGGCGCACAGGACGTCCGACGCCTGCTGGAGCGCAGCCTGGCGCTGGCGCGCATCGCCACCGAGCGGGCCGACGAGGTGCTGCAAGACCGGGGGGCGCGGCGCATGCGGGTGCTGTTCACCGAACTCGTGAACGAGTACGGCCGTATCGACGCCTGGCGCCTGCAGCGCCAGGAGATCGAGGCCTATCTCAAGCGCTTTCAGGTCTTCGAGGCCGCCGTGGGGCGTGAATTCCCGGCCCGCCATGGCACGCGACCCGCGCGGGCCACGATGCTCCGGCGCTCACTGCGCTACGGTATCCGGCGTCTGCGCCGGCGCGTCGCTGGGCGGCACCGGCCCACGGGTCAGGGGCTGGACAAGGGGGCAAGCCAATGAACGAACCACAAACCAGCCAAGCCCCGGCAGCAGGCCTGACGCCACCCAGGCGGCCCCGGATCGGCTTGGCACTGGGCAGCGGTTCGGCGCGTGGTCTGGCGCACATCGGCGTGCTGCGCGCCTTGAAGGAAGCCCGCATTGAGGTCGATGTGGTGGCCGGCACCAGCATGGGGGCGGTCATTGGTGCCGTCTTTGCCTCGGGCAAGATTGACGGCCTGAGCGCCAGACTGTGCAATCTCGACTGGCCAGGCATCGTCGCTCTGCTCGACCCAGTGTTCCCCCGCTCGGGGCTGATTGACGGCCAGAAAATCGCCGAATTCGTGCGCGCCCACGTGCCCAGCGCCCGCATTGAGGACCTGCTGCTGCCCTTTGCTGCCGTGGCTACCGACATCACCAATGGCGAGCAAGTGGTGGCCACGACGGGCGACCTGACCGAAGCGGTGCGTGCCAGCATCGCCGTGCCCGGTATCGTGACCCCGGTGCGCAGCAATGGCCGCATCCTGGCCGATGGCGGTCTGGTCAATCCGGTGCCGGTGAGCGTGGCGCGCGCCATGGGCGCTGACCTGGTCATCGCCGTTGACCTCAACCACGACATCGTGGCGGGCCGACTGTCCCACCCCGCTGCCCACAGCAACGGCCATGCACCCATCATGGCGCGCCTGTTGGAGAGCCTGCAGGCCATCAACAGTCCGGTGCTGGCGCAGTTCGAGGCCTGGCTGCACAAGGCGCCCCTGGAGCCACTGCCCGGCATTTTCGACGTGCTGCTGGCCTCGCTTTACATCATGCAGGCGCGCGTCACCGAAGCCGGCTTGCAGCAAGACCGGCCAGAGATCCTGATTCAGCCGCCATTGGGCGCGGTGCGCTTCATGGAATTCGACCGCGCCGAAGAAATCATCGACATCGGCTACCGCAGCGCGGTCGAACAACTGGCCCTTTGGACAAGAACAAAAACCCATGATTGACGACCATCCCACGAACTTCCCCGAGACCGTGATCGCCAGCGTCCACGCCGCCGTGGCGAGTACCCTGACCTGTGAGGCCTTGCCGGTGCGCGGCGCCTTGCGCCTGTTGCTGTCTGGCCAACATACGCCGATCCGGGCGCTGGTGACCTGTAGTCTCTATCCAGCGCAGCCGGGCATCGACGCGGGCACGGCGCTGGACCTGATCCATATCAGCCTGCAGCAGTTGCATGCCCACATCGATGCGACGAGCGGCGCGTCCGCGCTGCTGGGCAACGCCGCCGCCGTGCTGGCGGGTGACTACCTGACCACCGGGGCTTTTCGCCTGCTGGTGCGCTGCGCTGACATGCGCGTCCTGACGCTGGTTTCCGATGCGGTCAACCGGGCCTCGGAGCTGGAGGCCACCCAGCTGGGCCTGGATCCAGATGCCCGAGACGATCCGTCGCGGCTGTTGCAGACCCGGCAACAACTGGCTGCGCCGCTGGGTGAGGCGGCTGGTGCCACGGGCGCCACCCTCGCGGGCTACCCTGAGCCGCTCGCCGGCGCGGCCCGGCGTTACGGCCAATACCTTGTTTCAAGCCACGTTTTGCAACTGGAAGCCGATGCCATGCCCCCTTCCAGGGCACGCACGGCCCTGCAGGACGCCGCGCTCGATTTGTGCCGCCAGGCGACGCGGGAAGCGCGGGCCATCGCGGCGGCCACAGACAACGAACGCCCGCTCGAACTGGCTGAACGGATCGCGGCCAGCCTTGGCGCCCAGGCATCGGCATGCAACCCAGAAATTTGTACCTCGACATCATCATGAAAGACCCTCTTGTGGAAAAAAGAAAAAACCGCCTCCCCTGCCTGGCGCCGCTGGCGCTGGCCGCACTCCTGGGCGCCTGCGGCAAGGCGCCGCAGACTGCGGCTGCACCGGCTGCGACCAGCCGCCCCCTGCCGGTCATGACCGCGTCTGCCGGGGCGCCGCTGGAGTACACGGCGGTCGGTTCGGTGGTGTCGGCCCAGCGCGTCGAAGTCGCCTCGCGGCTGAGCGGCTATATCCGCGACATGCTGGTGCAAGAGGGCGACCGGGTGCGGCGCGGGCAGTTGCTGGCCCGCCTCGACGCCGCTGACGTGGAAGGCGGCATTCGCCAGGGCCAGGCGGCGGGCGGCGCGGCAGAGGCGGCGTTGCGCGATGCACAGATTGACCTGGAGCGCTTCCAGCGTTTGTTCGAGCGCGGCAGCGTCTCGGACAACGAATTGCGCAAGGTTCGCCTGAAGTTCGAGGCCGCGCGCGAAGCCCGTAACCAGGCGCGCGCCGGTCTCGACACGGCGCTGGCCCAGCGCGCCTACGCCGAGATCACCAGCCCGGTGGACGGCGTGGTGGTGGCGCGCCACAAGCGAACGGGCGACCTCGCCCTGCCCGGCATGCCGCTGCTGACCCTGGAGTCGGGCAGCGGCCTGTTGTTCGAGACCTTCGTGGCGGAGGGCCAAGTCGCCGCCATCGCGGCCGGCCAGCCGGTGCAAGTCAACATCGACGGCGTGCCCGCGCCGCTCAAGGGCACGGTGAGCCGGGTGGTGCGCTCGGGCGACCCCGTCAGCCGCAGCTACCAGGTCAAGATCGCCCTGCCCGAAACGGCGGGGCTGATGTCGGGCATGTTCGGGCGCGCGGCGTTCGGGCTCGGTGCGAGCCAGGCGCCATTGGTGCCCAGACAAGCGTTGGTCGAGCGCGGCGGGCTCACCGGTGTCTTCGTGGTGGATGCCGAAGGCCGGGCACGCTTTCGCTGGCTGCGCATAGCCCGCGAGTGGCCCGATCAGGTCGAGGTGAACGCGGGCCTTGTCGCCGACGAACGTTTTGTGGCGGCGCCTGTGCCCGCGCTTCGTGACGGCGATCTGGTCACCTCAGTCAAGGAGGCGCGATGAGCGACCCTAAGCTCAACAGCGCCGGGCGGCTGGCGAATCTCTTTGCCACGTCCAAGTTGACGGTTCTTTTCATGTTGGCCTGCGCTCTGCTGGGCTTGCTGGCCGTGACGCTGACCCCGCGCGAGGAAAACCCGCAAATCGTGGTGCCCGGTGCTCAGGTATGGGTGGCACTGCCCGGTGCCTCCGCCGAGGAGGTAGAGGAACTGGTGATCCGCCCGCTGGAGGGCATCGTCAAGCAGATTGCCGGCGTTGATCACACTTACGCGACCGCCGTGAATTCGATGGGCGTGCTGATGGTGCAGTTCAAGGTCGGCCAGGACAAGGAAAAATCCCTTGTCAAACTCTACGACCGGGTGCTGGGGCAGCGCGAGCGCCTGCCTGCGGGCGCGGGCGAGCCGCTCATTCGCAGCGTGGATGTGGACGACGTGCCCATCGTCACGGTCACGCTGGCCTCCGAGATATACGACGATTACGCCCTGAAGCGTCTGGCCGACCGCCTGATGGAAGGACTACGCAGCCTGGACAAGGTCTCTGCCATTTCCGTCAAGGGCGGGCGCGACCGGGAACTGCGCATCGAGTTGGACCCGCAGCGCTTGCAGGCCTTCGGCGTCACGCTGGACCAGGTGCATGCCACCCTGCGCGCAAGCAATGTCGCCGCGCCGCTGGGCACGGTGGTGCAACAGGGCCAAAACCGCCAGGTGTTCTTGGACGGCTTTCTGAGCTCGGCGCAAGACCTCAAGCGCGTGATCGTGGGCAGCCATGCCGGGCGCCCCATCTATCTGGGCGATGTGGCACAGGTCGTCGACGGTCCGCCGCAAGAGCGCACGCACCTGAGCCGTCTCGCATTTGGCCCGGCGGACGGGCGTTTTGGCAAGGCGCAGCAGGCGGAGATGCCGGCCGTCACGTTGGCCGTGGCCAAGAAAGCCGGCAGCAACGCCGTCTTTGTTGCCAACGATGTGCTGGAGCGCATCGAGCGCATGAAGGCGCAATTCGTACCGGCAGGGGTCGAACTGGTCGTCACCCGTAACGACGGCGAGAAGGCGGACGCCGCCGTCAGCGGGCTGATTGAGCACCTGGGTATCGCGGTGCTGGCCGTGTTCCTGGTGACTGCCGCGTTTCTGGGACTGAAGGAAGCACTGATCGTGGGCGTGACCGTGCCGCTGATCCTGGCCCTGACCCTGGGCGCTGCCTATCTCTTTGGCCTGTCCATCAACCGCGTTTCGCTGTTCGCACTCATCCTGTCGCTGGGCTTGCTGGTCGATGGCGCGATTGTCGTGATCGAAAACATCCACCGCAACTACAGCCGTCTTGGCAAACAGGACAAACGCCTGGTCACGGTGCAGGCCACCAACGAAATCGGCAACCCCACCAACCTGGCGACGCTGGCGGTGATGCTGGTGTTCGGCTCGCTGCTGGTGGTCAGCGGCATGCCGGGGCAGTATTTCTACCCGGTCGCATTTAACGTGCCGGTCGCCATGGCGGTCTCGCTGCTGGTGGCCTACGCGGTGGTGCCCTGGGCCGCCAACCGCTGGCTCAAGCCCGGTGAAGGGCACGATCTGGAAGACCACGACACCCAGGATCGCCTGCACCGGTTCTACCGCGCTGTCATGTCACCGCTGGTGGATCGCTCGCGCAGCCGCTGGCTCGCGTTCCTGTTGGCCGGATTGGCCATTGCCGTGTCGCTTCTGCAGCCAGCCTGGCAGTTCCTGCGCCCGGCGGGCGTGGGCGGTTCACAGTCCTGGTTTGGCGTCGAGATGACCATGATGCCCAAGGACGACAAGAACACCTTCAACATCACCCTGGACATGCCAGAGACCGCGCCGGTGGAGACGACAGATCGGTTCGCGCGCGAGATCGGCGCCGTGTTGCGGGAGAACGCCTACGTTCGCAACTACCAGAGCTGGATCGGCGAGGCCGGCGTGATCGACTTCAACGGCTTGCTGCGTGGCGCCGGCAACAAGCAGGGGGCGCACGTCGCCGAGATCCGCGTCAACCTGCTGAACAAGGCTGATCGGAGCAAGACCTCGATCGACATCGTGCGCGAGCTGCGCCCCACGCTGCAGGCCATGGCTGCGCGTTACCCTGGCAGTACGGTGCAACTGGTGGAAGACCCGCCGGGGCCGCCGGTGCGTGCCACGGTGCTGGCCGAAATCTATGGCAAGGATCTACCGCAGTTGCGCGCGTTATCCGAGCAGGTCAAGACGGCCTTCCAGCAGACGCGCGACATGGTGGAGGTGACCGACTCCGAGGCCCAGGACGTCTACCAGTACCGCCTGACGGTGGACCGGGAAAAGGCCGCGCTGTCCGGGCTGAGCGTGGCTGAGGTGGCCGTCGCGCTGCGTCGGCTGATCGACGGCGAGGACATGGGCCGGGCCCGCATCGCCGGCGAGAAGAACCCGGTGCCCATCCGCTTGCAGATTCCCCGGCGCCACCAGATCGATCCCGCGCTGCTGGCACGCGTGTCTGTGACCAACCGGCAGGGCCAGCGGGTGCCGCTGTCCGAACTGGTGCAAGTCGTCCCCGGCTCAGTCGACCGGGCGATCTCGCACAAGGATGGCGAGCGCGTCACCTACGTCGGCGGCGAGCTCGAATCCACCGCCCCTGTGTACGCCGTGCTCGACCTTGACCGGCGATTGGACGGCTTGCTGCTCGCCGATGGCAGCCGCCTGACCACCGGCAACCTGCGCCTGAACCCGGTGGCGCCCGACACCCTGGAGGGCCCCCGCCTGCTGTGGGACGGCGAGCTGCGCATGACGCTGGATACCTACCGCGACATGCTGGGCGCGCTGGGCTTGGCGCTCACCTTCATCTTTCTGGTGCTGGTGGCTTACTACCAGTCGTTCAGCCTGCCGCTGGTCGCCATGGCGGCGATCCCCCTGGGACTGGCAGGCATCTTTCCGGGGCACTGGCTCATGGGGCAGCCCTTCACCGCCACCTCCATGATCGGCATCATCGCCCTGGCCGGCGTGGTGGTGCGCAATTCGCTGCTCATCATCGATTTCGTGCTGGACTACCGGCGGCAAGGCATGGACTTGCGCGAGGCCATCCTCGAAGCTGGCGCGGTGCGCCTGCGGCCCATCCTGCTCACTGCTTTGGCCATCGTGCTGGGCAGCGCCGTGATGCTGACCGACCCGGTGTTCGGCGGGCTGGCCATTTCGCTGATTTTTGGCACGCTGGCCTCCACCGTGCTCACCCTGGTCGTGGTGCCGCTGTTGCTGTATCTGCTGCTGCGCTACAAGGACCGGAAGGAAGCAAGCATGGAAAAAGGAATCGTATGAACCGCTCGATAAAAGTTCGCGGCCTGTTGCCGCTGGCCGGCCTGGCCGCTGCCCTGCTCGCCGGCAACGCCGCCGCTGAGTCGCTGCAACAGGCCTGGGACACCGCACTGGCCGTTGACCGCGGGCTCAAGGCGTCACATGAAGGCACCGCCGCGGCGGCGAGCCTGCTGGAGGCAACCAAATCCGCCCGTCTGCCCAATGTGGCGCTGGAGGCGGGCTATACCGCGCTCAGTGAGACACCGGCGGCCCAGGTCGATCTTCTGGGCCAGTCGCTGCAAATGCCGCTGGCGCAGAAGGACAGCACCGCCTACCGCGCCATGGCGACGCTGCCGCTCTACACCGGCGGGCGCATCACGCGCGGCATTGATGCGGCCACGGCGGGTCTGGAGGCGGCGCGGCTGGGTGAAACAGCCGACGCGCAGAACCTCAAACTGCGCGTGGCCGATGCTTATGTCAACGTGCTGCGCGCCAGCCGCATGTTGAAGGTCACCGAGAGCCACGTCGCCAGCCTGCAGGCCCATGCACAGGATGTGGGAAACCTGCATGAGCAGGGCATGGTGGCCAAAAGCGACCTGCTTTCTGTTCGGGTGGCCCTGGCCGATGCGCAGCAGCGCAAATTGCAAGTGGCCAATGGACTGGATCTGGCGCGCGCCGTCTACAACCGCCTGCTGGGGCGGCCGCTGGATCAACCCGTTTCGCTCGACGAGCTTTCACCCGAGGCAACGACACCGGAGCCGCCCCCCGCCCTGACCGAGCGGGCATTGGCGCAGCGCAGCGAGCTGGCGGCACTGGCGCGGCAGATTGAAGCGATGCGCCATCAGGCCGCCGCCGTGCGTGGTGAAACCGCCCCGCAGGTAGCGCTTTCCGGCGGCTACGGCTACCAGGCGAACCGCTACCAAGTACACCCGGGGCAATGGATGGTCACCCTGGGGGCTAAATGGAATCTGTTCGACGGTGGCGTGGTCGGCCACCGCGCTAACGCGGTTGAGCGCCAGGCCGCGGCATTGACGGAACAGCGCGACGAACTGGCCTCCCTCATTGCCCTGCAGGTGCGCCAGACCTGGCTGGATGTGCAAGAGACCCGCAAGCGCCTCATCGTCACCCAGTCGACCATCGCCCAGGCCGAGGAAAACCTGCTGGTGGCGCGTGACCGCTACGCCAACGGCCTGTCCACCCATACCGAGGTGCTGGATGCTGAGACCTTGCGCACCGGCAGCGAAAGCAACCACGCCACTGCGCTGTTTGATGCCGCCCTGGCGGGGCTGCGTCTGAAGCGCGCCACGGGCGAACTCTGAACAACCCCCGTCTTTATTGGAGACCGCATCACATGACCAGTCCGAAAAAAATCGCCATCTCTATCGAAGAAGTGGCACGCCTGTTCTCACAGCACATGCCGCATGGACTCGATACCGGGATGTGTCTGGACGACATTGACGCCGATGGCAAAACTCGGATGCATTTGCCTGCACAGGACTTTCTTGCTGGTGACCCTGCTGGACAATTCTTCTTTCCGGGCGTGATGTTCAGCCTCGCTGATTCTGCCTGCGGCCTGGCGGTTTTCCGTTCTCTGGGACGCTTTGCGCCCATTGCGACGCTGGATATGCGCGTTGACCATCTGGCACCAGCCACGATGGATGCCGATTTGATCGCCGTGGCTGAGTGCTACCGGCTGACCACGCCCATCGCCTTCGCACGTTGCGAGTTGCTCAGTGGTCCCCAGCGTCGGTTGGTTGCCATCGCGATGGGTACTTTCGTGCTCTCGTCGAGTTCATCAGATGCATTCGATATCAACAAATTCGCGAAAGATCACCAGTCATGAACAAGAATTCAGTGCACGACGGCGCAGCTCTGCTGAACGGCGACAGGGTCTCTTCGACGCTGGCTGCGATTCCCTATGCGAGGCATCTTGGAGTCCGCGTTGCCGAGTTCAGCGAGGCCGGGGCAGTGGTGTTTCACTTGCCGTTCGAAGAGCGGTTGGTTGGAAACGTCACTCTACCGGCGTTGCATGGTGGCGTTATTGCAGCCTTTATGCAGGTCGCGGCACTGGCCTCAACCTATTCGTTTTTGCGCGGGGAGCGACTGCCCAAGCTGGTGGATTTCTCGCTCGACTATCTGAGCTCAGCCGGTCCAATGGATCTGTACGCCGTATGTGACATGCATCGTGTCGGCAAACGTATCGCAGCCGTTGGGGTTCGTTGCTGGCAACAGAGTCCGGACAATCCTGTGGGGGTTGGCCGGGCACATGTGTTTATCGCTCAGTCAGCCTCTGATCCGAACTTGCAACACGTGCGTTCTGATCAAAACTCCATTGCTGCGCACCTGGCCACTGCTACAGGGGCCAACTCGCCGCTACCCACCAAAGCGGAGGACTCGAAATGAACATAAAAAAAGACCGATTTTTCCTGACCACCATCGTGGTCTTGCTGGTTCTGGCTGGATTCGCCACCTGGTGGTTTCTTCTGCGCCAGTCGCCGCTGCCCGAAGGCTTGATCCAGGCCAACGGCCGCATCGAGGGGGATCATTACCTCGTCGCAGGCAAGATGCCGGGGCGCGTAGCCGAGCTCTTCGCCAGGGAAGGCGACGCGGTTCAAAAAGACCAGGTACTGCTGCGGCTGGATGCCGCGCAGGTGGACGCTAGGGTGGAGCAGGCGCGGCAGGCGGTGGTGGCACTGGAAGCGCAATTCAAGGCGGCCAAGACCGGGCTTGCGATTCTGCGCAAGGATGCGCCGCTGACCGTTCAGACCGCCGAGGCTGGCGCGGCACTCACGCGTTCCCAGCGCGCGACGGCGCTCGCCAACGCGGCACAGGCGGAGCGGGATGCCGCCCGTTTCAAGAGGCTCGCGGAATCCGGCACGGTGGACCGGCATCGTTACGAACAAATGGAACTCGCCAGCCAGGTGGCGCAAAACCAGGCCATTGCTGCCCGCCAAGGGGTGACCAGCGCCGAAAAACAACTCGCCCAAGCCCGGCTGGGCCTGGAACGCATCCGCGCCAGGGAGGATGAAGTGGCGGCCCTGGCCGCACAGCGCGACCAGGGCAAAGCGGCGCTGGCCGAGGCGCAGAGCATGCGGGACGACCTGACCCTCAAGGCACCGGCGGCCGGGGTGCTCACCACCCGCATGGTTGATGTGGGGGAAGTCATCGCGCCCGGCGCGCCGATGTTCGACATCGTTGATCTGGACCGGCTCTACCTCAAGGTGTTCATCCCGGCAAACGAAATCGGCAAGGTGCGCCTGGGCCTGCCGGCGCGCATCTACACCGACGCGTTTCCGGACGAACCGCTCGCGGCCACCGTGCGCCATATCGCCTCGCAGGCCCAATTCACCCCCAAGGAGGTGCAAACGCCGGATGAACGCGTCAAGCTGGTGTACGCGGTCAAGCTCTATCTGGACGCGAACCCGCAGCATCGCGCCACGCCCGGCCTGCCGGCCGATGCCGTGATCCGCTGGAAAGAGGATGCGCCATGGGCCAGGCCGCGATGGTAGGCAAGGACGCGCCCGCCGTGCGGGTGCAGGATTTCGTCAAACGCTACCGCAAACAAACGGCGGTCGACGGTGCCAGTCTCAGCATTGAGCGCGGTGAGATTTACGGTCTGATCGGCCCCGACGGCGCAGGAAAAAGCAGCCTGATGAAGGCCATCGCCGGGGTGCTCTCCTTCGAGGGCGGCACGCTTCAGGTCTTCGGCGAAAAGATCGACTCCGAAGCTGCTGCCGAAAGGGTCAAGGGTCGGCTCGGTTTTATGCCGCAGGGCCTGGGTCTCAATCTCTACCCCGAACTCTCTATCGAGGAGAACATCGACTTCTTTGCCGAACTGCGCGATGTGCCGCCTGCGGAACTGGCCCGGCGCAAAGGCAATCTGCTGGCCATGACGCGCCTGGACAAGTTCCGCGACCGGCCGATGAAGCAGCTCTCCGGCGGCATGAAGCAAAAGCTCGGTCTGGTCTGCACGCTGATCCACGAACCCGAGCTGATCATCCTGGACGAGCCGACCACCGGCGTGGATCCGGTGTCGCGGCGGGATTTCTGGAAGATCCTCACTCAATTGCTGCGCGAGCGCGGCATCACGGCGCTGGTCTCCACCGCCTATATGGACGAAGCGGCGCGCTTTCACCGTCTGTCCCTGATGTTCGACGGGCGGGTGCTGATCGAGGGCGCGCCGGACGCGATCCTGCGCGAGGTGCCGGGTACGCTGGTCGAGCTGGTGGCTGAGCCGCAGGTCGAGGCGCTGCGCCAACTGCAAACGCTGTTCCCGCAGGCCGAAGCGGTGGGCCCCGGACTGCGCGTGTTCGTGCCGGGGGCAACGCCGCAGGCCGCCCGTACCCAGGTCGCAGCGCAGCTTGCCAGCTTGCAAGTGAGCGAGATGCAGGCCGGCGCGCCCGAGCTTGAAGACGCCTTCATCGCCCTGCTGCAGCAACGGCAACTGGCCGGGCTGGACGATGCCCGGCAGACCCAGGTCTGGCTGGATGGCGAGCCACCCAAGGGCGATGGCAGCGCCATCGCGGCGCGGGAACTGAGCCGCGATTTCGACCACTTTCGCGCCGTCGACCGGGTCAGTTTCGAGGTACGTCAGGGGGAAATTTTCGGCCTGCTGGGGGCCAACGGCGCCGGCAAAACCACGGTCATCAAGATGCTCACCGGCATCCTGCCGCCCACCGGCGGCGCGGGTACGGTGGCGGGGGCGGACATGCGCCACGCCAGCCAGGCCATCAAGGAGCGCATCGGCTATGTATCGCAGGCGTTTTCTCTCTATCAGGACATGACGGTGCAGGAGAATCTGCGCCTGTTTGCGCGCATTTACGGCGTGCCGGGCAGCCGCTTGGCTGAGCGCATGGCCCGCGTGGTGGCGCTGGCGGGGCTGTCTGACGTCACCGCTCAGCTGGTCAGCAAATTGCCGATGGGCATCCGCCAGCGTCTGGCGCTGGCCTGCGCCCTGGTGCATGGGCCGCGCGTCTTGTTCCTCGATGAGCCGACCTCTGGCGTTGACCCCATCGGCCGGCGCCGTTTCTGGAAAATCCTAGTGCATCTGGCGCGCGTCGAGCAGGTGGCCATCCTCATCACCACCCATTACATGAGCGAGGCCGAGCATTGCGACCATCTGGTGCTGATGCACGCCGGGCGCGTCATCGCCGACGACAGCCCGGCCGCGCTCAAGGCCGTGCTGCAAAAAGAAGCATGGCTGCCGCCTGACGGCGCCCCGCGCCCCCCGACCCTGGAAGATGTGTTCGTGCATCGCATCCTGCAACAGGAACATCAGGAGGCATCCACATGAAGGTCCGTCGCATCATCGCGCTGGCGCGCAAGGAGTGGCGCGAGATTCTGCGCGACCGGCTGTTTTTCACGCTGGCCTTCGTGGTGCCGGCGTCCCTGATGCTGATCTTCGGCTACGGCCTCACCCTCGATGTGGAGCACATCCCGTTCGCGGTGGTCGATCACGACAAGAGCGCCATGAGCCGCGATTATCTGCATCGTTACATCGACTCGCGCTACTTCGACTACCAGGGCGACGTGGCGAGCGAGCGCGAGATCGAACCCTTGCTCGCCGACAGCCGCATCCGGCTCGCCATCGTCATCCCGCCGCGCTTCCAGGAAAACCTGATGTCCGGGCGGGCGGTGGAGGTACAGACCCTGATCGACGGCACCTTCCCGTTTCGCAGTTCCAGCAGCAAGGGTTACGTGGTCGCCATCAATGCGGCCTTCAACGGCGAACTGCTGGGCAACTATATTTCGCGCCGGCTCGGCGTGTCGGCGCAAACGGCGCAAGCCATGGCACAGCCGGTCGGGGTGCAACTGCGTTATCTCTATAACCAGGAAGTGAAGAGCGTCTGGTCCATCGCGGCCGTGCTGATGATGTTCGTGCTGATGGTAGCCCCGCCTTTCCTGACCGCGCTGGGCGTGGTACGCGAAAAGGAGAACGGCTCCATCTACAACATCTATGCCTCGACCGTGACGCGCGGCGAGTTCCTGATCGGCAAGCTCGCCCCCTACGTGGCGATCTCGGTGATCAATTTTCTGATTCTCTGGCTCATGGCCACGCAGCTCTTTGGCGCACCCTTCAAGGGCGATCCGCTGTTCTTCTTCCTCGCCTCGGTGGTCTATGTGAGCTGCACCACCGGCATCGGCCTGCTGGTGTCGCTCTTCGTGCGCACCCAGGTGGCGGCGATGATGCTCACCGTCATCGTCACCATTGTTCCTTCCGTGCTGTACTCAGGGCTTTTGGTGCCGATTGCCTCGATGGATGCGGCCGGGCAGTTCGAGGCCCATCTGTTCCCCGCCATGTATTACACCGACATCGTGCTCGGCAGTTTTCTCAAGGGCGTCGGGCTGGAACAGTTGTGGGGCAAGGTGCTGGCGCTGCTGATCTACGCCGTCGGGCTGTGGACGGCGAGCTTCCTCATGTTTCACAAGCGGCCGAAATCATGAACGGCGACCCGGCAGAAAACCGCGCGCGGCTTTACCTGTGGTGGTCGCGCCTCGCAGCGATGACGGCCAAAGAGCTGATCCAGTTCGGGCGGGATACGCTGTTGCTGGTCGCCATTGCCTATCTGTTTGTCTTCGACACCTATATGGCGGGCAACGTCAGCATGCAGCTCAATCACGCCGTGGTGGTGGTGCATGACGCCGACCACAGCGCGGCCTCGCGCGAGCTCATTTATCACTTCCGTCCGCCCCACTTCAGGCTGGGCGGCGAGGTGCAGGACCACCGCGCAGGGCAGCGCCTGCTGGATCAGGGGCAGGCACTGGTGGTGCTCGACATTCCGCCGCACTTCGAGCGCGACATCCTTCAGGGCAAGCCCACGGATGTGCAGGTGCAGGTGGATGCCAGCAATACCGTGCTGGGCTTTCTCGCCTCCAGCTACGCCGCGCAGATCATCGGGCAGTACGGCTTCGATCAGGCGCTCGCCCGCCTGGGTGTCACCGAGCATTCGATGCAAAACGTCCCCATAATCCAGAGCCAGCACCGCGTCTGGTACAACCCGAACCAGAGAGATGCCTGGTTCATGCCCATCGCCGAACTGCTCACCGTCATCACCATCATGGCCATCATGCTGCCCGCCGCCGCCGCCGTGCGCGAGAAGGAGCGCGGCACCATCGAACAGTTGCTGGTGTCTCCCCTGACGCCGATCCAGATCCTGCTGCCCAAGGTCATCGCCATGTCCCTGGTCATCCTGCTGGGCACCGCAGTGAGCCTGTTCTTCGTACTGCGCGGAATATTCGACGTGCCGATGAAAGGCAGCCTCGTGCTGTTCTTTGCAGTGACCACGCTCTACACCTTCACCACGGCGGGTCTGGGTCTCTACATCGCCACTTTGAGCCGCAACCTCGCCCAGGCGGCCATGCTGGCTATTCTCGTGTTGATGCCGATGATCTTCCTCTCCGGTGCCTGGACCCCGCCGGAAGCCATGCCCGCCGGGATGCGTGAGGCTATGTTCCTCTCGCCGCTCTACCACTTTATTGAAATGGGCTATGGCATCCTGTTGAAGGGCGCCGGGCTGGACGTGTTGTGGGATTCGCTGCTGAGTCTGGTACTGCTGGGAATCGTGATCTTCGGTTTCGGCGTCTGGCGCTTTAAGCGGCAGTTCGGGTGAAATCATCGCCCGAATCTCTTTTCTGAAATTTGACGCAGCCAAATCCGCCCGTCTGCCGAATGTGGCGCTGGAAGCCGGCTACACCGCCCTCAATGAGACACCGGCAGCCCAGGTCGATCTTCTGGGCCAGTCGCTGCAAATGCCGCTGGCCCAGCGGGAAAGCGCCGCCTACCGCGCCATGGCGACGCTGCCGCTCTACACCGGTGTGCGCATCACGCGCGGCATTGATGCGGCCACGGCAGGTCTGGAGGCGGCGAGGCTTGGCGAAACAGCCGATGGACAGTGATGGCAACCGAAAGAACCTCGATCATTCTGCAGGCGCGCCAGAAGCGCTGTCACCCAGCAATGCAAGCAACAACACAAGTGCATGCCGCTTTTCAGGGATGTAGTCGTGCCCGTCGTAGTGTCTGGCCTGAACCCCTGTAAGGCCGTGTGATTGCAGATGCCCGCGGACCTCGCGGCTGACGCCTTCCCGGGCCAGTAAGGTCTCTACACCCGAGCGGATGCGCTTGAGCTGAAACCCCTCAATCTCCGTGCCCACAATCCCATGGGCCCACCCCGTCAACGTGCGCGCGCTGATGGGTTTTTCCCCCTTTGTGGTCGAGAAAACGTACTCCCCTTCACGCTCCAATCGCTTCAATTCTGTGGCAGCGAGGGAAACCAAGGGCACCTGATGCGGGCGCGCGCCCTGGCTGGGCCGACCTTTTCCGTCGAAGAGTGTGATGGCGTCGTTGCCAACATCCGCCCATTTCAGTCGGATGAACTGCTCAATTCGCTGTCCTCCGGTCAGCAGGTGCAATCTCAGCGCTGCCGACTCGATGCCTGGACGGTCAACGATCAGCTTCCAGTACGCCTTCATTTCTGCCTGAGACAACGGGCGCTTGTCGGCACGGTCGAACTGCGGGGAACGCCGTGTCTGAGCTGCAGGGTTGAACGTTACCGCGAATGTCTTGAAGGCCACTGGAATGGCGGCCAGGGTCCGCACATCCAGCGCACACTGATAGGCAGCTCGCAAGTAGGACCGCAATTTGTTCGCAGTGCGCCCTTTGCCACTTTCGATGAGCCGTCGCAGCATGTCAAGCACCTGGTCGGGCGTGAGGTCCACCGCAGGCGCCTTGGCCACCGCCGGCCATGCTTCCGCCACATGCTTCTGAAAAATCCCCTGCGCATCCACGTGGCTGCGACGACCCTGAGTTTTCAGGTACTCCACATAGGTATCGAGCAGCTTCTCAAGGGTGCGCGTGGATTTCTCGGCCTCTTCCGATTTCTTGGCGAGAAAGGCTTTTCGTGTCTCGGCCTTGGCCTCCTGCAGCCCACCCGTGTCGGCACGTTCAACATGCACCTCGGCCAGAGCCCTGCACTTCTCCAGCGCGGCAGCGATGCCGAAGCCGCGAACGGTGGGCTGCAGCTTCTTGGGTGGAGCCGTCGGGTCATAGACGCCGATGGGTTCTCGGCTGGTCTTGCCGGCATACGAATACCGCCAGTACAGCTGCACCGCACCGTTGGCCAGCTTGCGCGCCTGAAGAGCACCACCCCGATCCAGGCGGCTGTGCAGGGTCACGAAGGCTCTACCATCGAGCGATTGGATGGCTGCCGCTGCTGCCGAAAGTTGATCTTTTGCCATAGTCCGCGGTTGCTCTGGTGCCAGTCTGGTGCCAGTCTGGTGCCAGTTTGGGCTGGGATGGCCTGGGACGGCCTGAAATCACTTTGGACGCAAGTTGTTGATTTGTAAAGGCTCTATGGATGGCAAGTTGTATCAGGAAGTCCCGTATAATCCCATCCCGACGGACTGTTAATCCGCAGGTCCCTGGTTCGAGTCCAGGTCGGGGAGCCAGAAATTCGAAATCGAATCAAGCACTTGAGTCTCACGACCCAAGTGCTTTTTTCTTGCCTGATGGCGATTCAGTTCGCAGCAAAACAATAGAACAGCCCTGCCCCTCCGGTGGCCTTGAGCGCGTCCATGCCGCAACCCCGTGTGCCGTGCGACGCGTTCCACGACTTGGCGGGCGCGGAGTCGTCCAGGCCCATGCGGTCGTGGTGACCAACGACGGCAGACCCAGCGCCGCTCTGGCTCCAGTTGCCACAGGTCGTGTCACCCGACGCCATGGCCACACGCCCGTCCGGTGCCGATCCCGTCAGGATGTCGTGCATGTTGACCGGGTCACCCCGGCCGCTGATGACCTCGCCTTTTTCGGTCAGCGCCGTCTGCTTGTTGAGCATGTTGGTTCCATGCAGTTCGTCCACGCTGGCCGCCACCAGCGCGCCCTTGGCGTTGTGCCAGGGTCCACGGCCGATGCGGTCGCGGGCGTTCACGGCGGGGCTTCCGCCACTCGCTGTGGCACTGAGGTAGGCACGCCAGTTCTTGCCACCCGCATTGACCGCAGCGGCGAGCTTCTCGCAATAGGCATCGGCGCCCGCCAGCCCACCGAGGTCTGCGCCCTGACCCGGGTTGGCACTGGTCAGAAAAAAGCTCATCGCGTTTTGCGACACCGCGGGTGTCGACAGACTCACACCCAGAACAGCCATGGGCAAAAGCAAAACGGCACGTTGGATCCGAAGTCGCATGACAGTCTCCTTTTGTTGACGTCGCAGACAGCTCGACGCGAGGCACAACATACTCCGACCCATTGGTCAGTTCAAGAAACCACACGGTTCGTCGGTACACTGCAAAACATAAGGGGGCTTCAGCACCCTACCCGACAAGAAGCTCCATGCCCCTCCTGCTCAAGACATCGTTCTGGCTCAGCACCATGGCGGTGGTCGTGCTGTCCCTGCTGCCGGTGGCCTACCTGCCACCACAAAGCTTCGACATCTGGGACAAGACCCAGCACGCCGCAGGCTTTCTCGTCCTCGCGGTGCTGGGACTGGCGGCGTATCCCGCCACCCCGGTCCTGCGAGTGTGTCTGGGTTTGCTGCTGCTGGGGGGCGCGATCGAGTTCGCCCAGTCAGCCACGGGCTGGCGACAGGGTGATCTGCTTGACCTGCTGGCCGACGCGGTGGGCATTGTGCTCGGTGGTGGCCTGAGCTGGCCGTTGCGCCGGCTGCTCGCTGCGGCTTCCCGCCATGTCCGACACCAGGGTTGATGGCAGGTTCTCCGCCAGCAGGTGAAAACGGCGAAGCACAATAGCGGCATGTCGTCTTCACCCACCTTGCCCGCACTGCCCTGGCTTGAACCCGGTGACGTTTTCCCCCCGGTTGAACAAGCCTGGGGACCTGCCGATCCGGCCCCCGGTCTATTGGCCGCCGGTGGCGTGCTGGACGTGCCGACGCTGGTCGCCGCCTATTCCCAGGGCATCTTCCCCTGGTACAGCGCCGGACAGCCCATCTTGTGGTGGAGCACCGATCCGCGCATGGTGCTGCACTGCCATGCCGTGCGGCTGCACCGCTCCCTGCGCAAGACGATCCACAAGCTGTTGCTGCAAGGCCGGCTGGAAGTTCGTTTCGACAGCGCTTTTGACCGGGTGATCCAGGCCTGCGCCCACATTCCCCGCGAGGGTCAAAACGGGACCTGGATCGTGCCCGCCATGGTGCAGGCTTACATCCAGCTGCATCGGGCGGGCCGGGCGCACAGCGTAGAGACTTGGATCGATGGTGAGCTCGTCGGCGGTCTGTACTGCGTGAACCTGGGCGCCATGGTGTTTGGCGAGTCCATGTTCTGCCGCCAGAGCGATGCATCCAAGATTGCACTGATGGCGCTGGTGTCGTTCTGCCGGGCGCAGGACATTCCCCTGATCGACTGCCAGCAGGACACGCCCCACCTCTCGTCTCTGGGCGGACAGTTGATGCCGCGCGAAGTCTTCAGCCGGCACCTGCAACAGGCCACGCCGCAACCGGCGCCGGTTTGGCGCTTCGAGCCCGTATACTGGAAACACCTCCTCTCCGAAGACGGCGAACGAGCGTGACCCACCTCAAAGAACTTCCACTGCAGGCGCTGCAGTTTTACGCCACGGCACCGTACCCGTGCAGTTACCTGGCGGGCCGCATGGCCCGCTCACAGGTCGCCACCCCCAGCCACCTGATCCACAACGATGCCTATTCGGATCTCGTGACGCACGGTTTTCGCCGCAGCGGCATGTTCACCTACCGCCCGAACTGTGATGACTGCAAGGCCTGCGTTCCCCTACGCTTGCCGGTGGCCCAGTTCAAGCCCAGTCGCAGCCAGCGCCGCAGCCGGGCGACCCACGCCCAGTTGCAGACCCGGGTGCTCAAGCTCTGCTTCATCCCCGAACATTACCAGCTGTACTTGCGTTACCAGAACAGCCGCCATGCGGGCGGCGGCATGGACCACGACAGCATCGACCAGTACACCCAGTTCCTGCTGCAGAGCCGGGTCAATTCGCGTCTCGTCGAGTTCTATGAACCGGCGGTCAGCGGCCGTCCGGCCCGGCTCAAGATGGTGTCCATCGTGGACGTTCTCAACGATGGCCTCTCGGCGGTCTACACCTTCTACGAACCCGACGACAAGGCGAGCTATGGCACCTACAGCGTGCTTTGGCAAATCGAACAGGCCCGATCCCTCGGCCTGCCCCATGTGTACCTGGGTTACTGGATCGCGCAGAGCAGCAAGATGAGCTACAAGGCGGGCTTTCGGCCACACGAAGTCCTGCTCAACGGCACCTGGGTCCCGGTTGCCTGATCGCCTGGCAACCGACCGCACCCGCGGCGGGTGATTGCACATTCGCGCCACGCAATTTCATCTTGTAAAATACAGGTCAACCTCTTGCTGCCATGACCAAACGTTCAGACTCCCTCCCCAGCACGCCAACCGTCCAGGTGATCGAGCGCATGTTCAACCTCCTCGAAGTGCTGGCAGCACGCGAAGAGCCTGTTTCACTCAAGGACATCAGCGAAAAGACGGGGCTCCATCCTTCCACCGCCCACCGCATCCTCAACGACCTCACGATCGGCCGTTTCGTCGACCGGCCCGAGGCGGGCAGTTACCGACTGGGCATGCGGCTGCTCGAGTTGGGCAATCTGGTCAAGGCGCGCCTGAGCGTGCGCGACGCAGCGCTCGCTCCCATGCGCGAGCTGCACAAATTGATCCAGCAGCCGGTCAACCTGAGCGTGCGCCAGGGCGACGAAATCGTGTATGTGGAACGCGCCTACAGCGAACGCTCGGGCATGCAAGTCGTGCGCGCCATCGGTGGTCGTGCGCCCCTGCACCTGACGTCGGTGGGAAAACTCTTCCTGGCGGCCGATGACCCCCAGCGCGTTCGCGCCTACGCCGCGCGCACCGGCTTGGCCGGCAACACGCGCAACAGCCTGACGCAGCTGGCCACGCTGGAACGTGAACTCACGCAGTGTCGCCAGGCCGGACTGGCCAGGGACAACGAAGAGCTTGAACTCGGCGTGCGCTGCATGGCAGCAGGCATCTACGACGACCAATGCAAACTGGTGGCAGGGTTGTCGATTTCTGCGCCCGCCGACCGCATCGACGAAAGCTGGGTTCCGAAGCTGCGTGCAACCGCCGCCGACATCTCGGTCTCTCTGGGTTGCCCGAAGGCAACGGCTACCATCGCCAACAACCGTTGACCTTACAAAAGCAAAAAAGAGGGACCCCGCAAAGGGTCCCTCTTTTTTTGTTTGGCTACAGGTAGATCGATCAGCCTTGCGGTCTGCTGGCCATCACTCGCTGGCTGGCGCCTTGGGCCTCGACCCAGTGGCGGACCCGTTCAGCATCCTGCGCCCGACCGAATTTACCGGCCGAATCCAGGAAGACCATGATGAGCTTGCGACCGCTCACCTTGGCCTGCATCACCAGACAACGCCCGGCTTCCGATATGTAGCCGGTTTTTTGCAGACCGATGTCCCAATCCGGGTTGCGGATCAGGCGGTTCGAGTTGTTGAACTGCAGGGTGCGGTTGCCCAGCTCCAGCAGGTGGCTGGGCGATGTGGAAAGGTCGCGAAGGATCGGGCGCTCATAAGCCACCGACACCAGTGTGGCCAGATCGCGGGCACTGGACTGGTTCTGGCTCATCAATCCGGTAGGCTCGACGTAGCGTGTGTCCATCATGCCCAGATCACGGGCCTTGGCGTTCATCAGTCGGACAAAATGCGCCAGACCGCCAGGGTAGGTGCGCCCCAAGGCATTGGCCGCCCGGTTTTCACTGGACATCAGCGCCAGGTGCATCATTTCACCGCGGCTCAGCGTGGTGCCCACGGCCAGACGGGATCGGCTGCCCTTGTGGGTGTCCACATCATCCTGTGTGATGGTGATCATTTCGTCCATCGGCAGGTTGGCATCGGCGATCACCAGGCCCGTCATCAATTTGGTCAGCGAAGCAATGGGCAACACCGCCGAATCGTTCTTGCTGAACAGCACTTCGCCCGTGTCCTGGTCCATCACCAGCGCCACGCTGGAGTTGAGTTCCAGTGGGTCGTTCACTGAACGCAAACCCAGACGCTCACCGGTGGACAGGCTCGGAAGGCTCGCCACACGGACCATGCTGGAGCGGCTTGCCCGCGGGTACGCCGCAAGCTGCATGCTGCCCTTGTTGCTGCGCGCCAGACGACTGGCCTTGCGCGCCTCAAGGCGACGGGCCGTGGCCGTCATCGGCGTCTTGGCCAGCCTGCGCGCCTCCAGGCGCTGGATCTGGCGGGCCTCTTCACGGCTAAGCCGCTTCCCCTTGGTCGCCACCACCTGTTTGCGCGGCACTTTGACCACAGAGATCTTCCGGGTCGTCGATTTCTTGCGCTCGACCACCTTGGTGGCCACCGGCTTTTTGCTCTTTCCGGACTGCTTTCGTTCAGAGGCAGCCTGACCACTCATCGGCATGAGCAATGCAGCAGCCAGCACCGTACAGACGGCAATCTGCAAGGTTTTCTGAAAGCAGTCGGGGAAATAAGTCATCGCTCCACTCCAGCGCGCGGGTTGTGCTGGAGCGGAGTATATGAGATGTCAAAAAAACTAGCAATATCAAAAACTTGCGACATCTTCTTCAGTGAACGGTGGAACAGGTGCTACTTTTGGTATCTGTTTCACGCATATCACCTGGCTTTGTTACAAGTCCTTGATTCCATTGGATTTAACCCTGAGCCGCAACCTTGTCGGATTTGTTTTCCAGCTTGTTGAGCGCGCTCAGATAGGCCTTGGCCGACGCCACAACGATGTCCGGGTCGGCTCCCACGCCGTTGACCACCCGCCCGCTGTGCTGCAGACGCACCGTCACTTCGCCCTGACTTTCGGTCGAACCACTCGTGATGGCATTGACCGAATACAGCACCAGCTCGGCCCCGCTCTTGACGTGGCTTTCGATGGCTTTGAGCGAAGCATCCACCGGCCCGTTGCCGTCGGAGATGCCCTGGTATTCCTTGCCTGCGATGGTGAATACCACCTCAGCGTGCGGGCGCTCCCCCGTTTCGCTGCGCTGGGAAAGGGAAACCAGCCCGTACTGCTCTTTTTCAGCGCTCACGCTCTCATCGCTGCACAGCGCCAGGATGTCCTCGTCGAAGATCTCGCTCTTGCGGTCAGCCAGTTCCTTGAACGCGGCGAAAGCGGTGTTGATCTCACTCTCCGACTCCATCTCGATGCCGAGCTCCTGAAGGCGTTGCTTGAAGGCGTTGCGACCTGAGAGCTTGCCCAACACGATCTTGTTGGCGGCCCAGCCCACGTCCTCGGCGCGCATGATTTCGTAGGTATCGCGTGCCTTGAGCACCCCGTCCTGGTGGATGCCGCTGGCGTGCGCAAAGGCATTCGCCCCCACCACCGCCTTGTTGGGCTGCACCACAAAACCAGTGGTCTGGCTGACCATGCGGCTGGCTGGCACGATCTGCGTGGTGTCCACACCCACATCGAGGTTGAAATAGTCGCGGCGCGTGCGCACCGCCATCACGACCTCCTCCAGCGAGCAATTGCCCGCGCGCTCACCCAGACCGTTGATGGTGCACTCGACCTGGCGCGCACCGCCAATCTTCACACCGGCCAGCGAATTGGCCACGGCCATGCCGAGGTCGTTGTGGCAATGCACCGACCAGATGGCTTTGTCGGAGTTCGGCACGCGCTCACGCAGACTGCGGATGAACTCGCCATACAGCTCGGGAATGGCGTAGCCCACGGTGTCCGGGATATTGAGTGTGGTGGCTCCTTCCTTGATCACCGCTTCGAGCACACGGCAGAGAAAATCCGGGTCGCTGCGGTAGCCATCTTCAGGGCTGAACTCGATGTCGGCACACAGGTTGCGGGCAAAACGCACCGACTGGATGGCTTGCTCCAGCACCTGCTCGGGCGTCATGCGCAGCTTCTTCTCCATGTGCAACGGACTGGTCGCAATGAAGGTGTGGATGCGGGCGCTGTTGGCACCCTTGAGGGCCTCGGCCGCACGGGCAATGTCGCGGTCATTGGCACGGGCCAGCGAGCACACCGTGGAATCCTTGATGGTGTTGGCAATGGCATGCACACAATCAAAGTCACCATTGGAGCTGGCGGCAAAACCAGCTTCGATCACGTCAACCTTCAGGCGCTCCAGCTGGCGCGCAATGCGCAGCTTCTCGTCCTTGGTCATGGACGCGCCGGGCGACTGCTCGCCGTCACGCAAGGTGGTGTCAAAAATGATGAGCTTGTCCGTCATGTGATTCTCCGGTGGGTTGCCTCGTGGGCAGCGCTTGAAAAAACCCGCAGTCCAAAACAAAACGGCCCGCTGCGGGTGCAAACGGGCCGTTGTTGGAAATCACTCTCGCGTTACCAGACCTGCCCGTGTCGGACACCCAGTAGTAGCGAAAGCGAAACTTGTTTCATGGCTGGCAATGTATCACAAAGCCCCGGCGTTCCGCATGGAGGAAAACCATGGGCATCATGCGCGGATCCTATTCGTGCAGACCGCGCTCGTCGGGCTCGTCGGTGGAGGTGCTGATGACGCTGGTCGGGCGTCCCTTGGCCTTGCGCCAGAAGTACATCGCGTAGCCCGACAGTCCATAGACCACAAACAGCCCGAAGAGCACGGTGGGCGGATGGATGTTGATCACAGCGATGCCCAGAGCCACCAGCACGATGGCGGCGAACGGCACGCTCTTCTTCAGGCTCAGGTCCTTGAAACTGTAGAACGGCACATTGGTCACCATCGTCAGGCCCGCATACAGCGTCAGCGCAAACATGGGCCACGTCAGCACGGACCGGTCCAGCTCCAGTTCGGTCGCCAGCCAGATGAAGCCGGCCACGAGCGCCGCGGCGGCGGGTGAGGGCAAGCCCTGGAAATAGCGTTTGTCCACCACGCCGGTGTTGACGTTGAAACGCGCCAGACGCAGCGCCGCACAGGCGCAATAGACGAAGGCGGCGATCCAGCCCCAGCGGCCAATGTCCTTGAGCACCCAGACATAGGCCACCAGCCCCGGCGCGGCGCCAAACGACACCATGTCCGACAGCGAGTCCATCTGTTCACCGAAGGCGCTCTGGGTATGGGTCATGCGCGCCACGCGGCCGTCCAGGCTGTCCAGCACCATGGCCGCAAAAATGCCCACCGTGGCCAGATCGAAGCGCCCGTTCATGGCCATGACGATGGCGTAGAACCCGCCGAACAAAGCGGCCAGCGTGATCATGTTGGGCAGCATGTAGATGCCCTTGCGGCGCCGGGGGATGTCGGCGCTGGGTTCGTTCAGGGGATCGGATCCGTCGTGCATGGGTGGTTCTTGGCGTCAGCCGCAATGGAGCGCGCAGAGCGCAGGCTGGCAGTGTAAGCCAGTGCATGGACCCCAGAAAACACAAAGGCCACCGAAGTGGCCCTTGTGCAAGCGGAAAACCAGATCAGTTGCGGGTCTGGTCGACCAGCTTGTTCTTGGCGATCCAGGGCATCATGGCGCGAAGCTGGGCACCCACCACTTCGATCTGGTGATCGGCGGTGTTGCGGCGGCGGGCGGTCATGCTCGGGTAGTTCAGGCGGCCTTCCTGGATGAACATCTTGGCGTAGTCACCGTTCTGGATGCGCTTCAGGGCGTTGCGCATGGCGGCGCGCGACTGGTCGTTGATGACTTCAGGACCGGTCACGTACTCGCCGAACTCCGCGTTGTTGGAGATCGAGTAGTTCATGTTGGCGATACCGCCTTCGTAGATCAGATCGACGATGAGCTTGAGCTCGTGCAGGCACTCGAAGTAGGCCATCTCAGGGGCGTAGCCGGCTTCGACGAGGGTCTCGTAACCCATCTTGATCAGTTCGACGGCGCCACCGCACAACACGGCCTGCTCGCCGAACAGGTCGGTCTCGGTCTCTTCCTTGAAGTTGGTCTCGATGATGCCGGCCTTGCCGCCACCGTTGGCCATCGCGTAGCTCAGGGCCAGATCACGGGCCTTGCCACTCTTGTCCTGGTGTATGGCGATCAGGTGGGGCACGCCGCCACCCTGGGTGTAGGTGTTGCGCACGGTGTGGCCGGGCGCCTTGGGGGCGACCATCCACACGTCCAGATCGGCGCGGGGCACGACCTGGTTGTAGTGCACGTTGAAACCGTGGGCGAACACGAGCGAAGCGCCCTGCTTGATGTTGGGCGCCACGTTGTTGGTGTAAACCTCGGCGATCTGCTCGTCGGGCAGCAGGATCATGACCACGTCAGCGGCCTTGACGGCGTCGTTGACTTCCATCACGGTCAGGCCGGCCTTGCCAACCTTGTCCCAGGAGGCGCCGCCCTTGCGCAGGCCGACCACCACCTTGACGCCGCTGTCGTTCAGGTTCTGGGCGTGTGCGTGGCCTTGCGAGCCGTAGCCAATGATGGCAACCGTCTTGCCTTTGATCAGGCTCAGGTCACAGTCTTTGTCGTAGAAAACTTTCATGAGGTTGCTCCAGTTGAAATCTTGAAAAAAACCGCTAATGGTAACCAGCGGAAGTGACTTATCCAGCGGGTGCCGTGGAACCGGCTTCGCCGGGCCACTGGCGCCGTCCCCTTGAGGGGAAGCCGCGCAGCGGCGCAGGGGTGGGCTTATCTAAACCCTCAGGATGCGCTCACCCCGACCGATGCCGCAGGAACCGGTGCGAACCGTTTCCAGAATGGCCGCGCGATCAATGGCTTCCAGAAAAGCGTCGTTCTTGCCCTGGTCGCCGGTGAGTTCGATGGTGTAGCTCTTCTCCGTCACGTCGATGACGCGGCCACGGAAGATGTCGGCCATGCGCTTCATTTCCTCACGCTCCTTGCCCACCGCGCGCACCTTCACCAGCATGAGCTCACGCTCGGTGTAGGCGCCTTCGGTCAGGTCCACCACCTTGACGACTTCGATCAGCCGGTTCAGGTGTTTGGTGATCTGCTCGATCACGTCGTCCGAACCGGTGGTCTGGATCGTCATGCGCGAGAGGCTGGGGTCTTCCGTGGGCGCCACGGTGAGGGATTCGATGTTGTAGCCCCGCGCGGAGAACAGGCCCACCACGCGCGAGAGCGCACCGGGTTCGTTTTCGAGCAGGACAGCGATGATGTGTTTCATGAATGAGATTCCTCTTTTCTGAGCCCTACCCTGCGCACGGTAATGCGCAGGCTTGGCTGCAAATAGATTCGTCGAAGGGACTGCCACTCGGGGTGGCAGGGGGAAAAGCTCAGAGGTCTTCGGCGCCCAGCGTCATCTCGGTGATGCCTTTGCCGGCGCGCACCATGGGAAAGACGTTCTCCGTCGGGTCGGTGCGGAAGTCCATGAAGACCGTGCGGTCCTTGAGCTTGCGCGCCTCGCGCAAGGCACCTTCCACGTCCTGCGGGCGCTCGATCAGCATGCCAACGTGGCCGTAGGCCTCGGCGAGCTTCACGAAGTTGGGCAGTGCGTCCATGTAGCTGTGGCTGTAGCGGCCCTCGTAGTCGAGCTCCTGCCACTGGCGCACCATGCCGAGGTAACGGTTGTTGAGCGCCACGATCTTGATCGGCGTGTTGTACTGCAGGCAGGTGGAGAGTTCCTGGATGCACATCTGCACCGAGCCTTCGCCGGTCACGCAGAACACTTCGCTCTCGGGCTTGGCCAGCTTGATACCCATGGCGTAGGGAATGCCCACGCCCATGGTGCCCAGGCCACCGGAGTTGATCCAGCGGCGCGGCTCGTTGAACTTGTAGTACTGCGCGGCCCACATCTGGTGCTGACCCACGTCGGACGTGATGTAGGCATCGGCGTCCTTGGTCATGTTCCAGAGCGTTTCCACCACGTACTGCGGCTTGATCACGTCCTTGTTGCCGCGGTCGTACTTCAGGCAGTCCGTCGAGCGCCAGCCTTCGATGGTTTCCCACCACCCCGCCAGCGCCTTTTCATCCGCCCGGATGGTGGTTTCGCGCACCATGTTGATCAGCTCGGTCAGCACATCCTTCACGTCGCCGACGATCGGCACGTCGACCTTGACGCGCTTGGAGATGCTCGACGGGTCGATGTCGATGTGGATGATCTTGCGTTCGTTCTGCGCGAAGTGCTTGGGATTGCCGATCACGCGGTCATCAAAGCGCGCGCCCACGGCCAGCAGCACATCGCAGTTCTGCATCGCGTTGTTGGCTTCCACCGTGCCGTGCATGCCCAGCATGCCAAGGAACTTGCGGTCGGAGGCGGGATAGGCACCCAGGCCCATAAGCGTGTTGGTGACGGGATAGCCCAGCAAGTCCACCAGCGTGCGCAGTTCCTGCACCGCATTGCCCAGCAGCACGCCGCCACCGGTGTAGATGTAGGGACGCTTCGCCGTCAGGAGCAGTTGCAGGGCCTTGCGGATCTGGCCGCCGTGGCCCTTGCGCACCGGGTTGTACGAACGCATCTCGACCGACTCGGGGTAGCCGGCGAAGGCGGTCTTGTTGAATGACACGTCTTTCGGGATGTCCACCACCACGGGGCCGGGACGGCCGGTGCGCGCGATGTGGAAGGCCTTCTTCATCACCATGGCCAGGTCACGCACATCCTTCACCAGGAAGTTGTGCTTGACGATGGGGCGCGTGATGCCGACGGTGTCGCACTCTTGGAAGGCGTCCAGCCCGATCGCGGCCGTGGGCAC
This sequence comes from Hydrogenophaga aromaticivorans, assembly GCF_013387465.1. GTDB lineage: Bacteria > Pseudomonadota > Gammaproteobacteria > Burkholderiales > Burkholderiaceae_C > Hydrogenophaga > Hydrogenophaga aromaticivorans. The sequence continues at coordinate 717,004 of NZ_VYGV01000006.1, forward strand.
CTGGCCGGCGATGATCACCATCGGGATGCTGTCCATGTAGGCGGTGGCGATGCCGGTCACGGCATTGGTCAGGCCAGGGCCCGAGGTGACCAGGGACACGCCCACATCGCCCGTGGCGCGGGCATAGCCGTCGGCGGCGTGCACAGCGGCCTGCTCATGCCGCACCAGCACGTGCTGGATGGTGTCCTGCTTGTAGAAAGCGTCGTAGATATGCAGCACAGCACCGCCGGGGTAGCCCCAGATGTACTTCACGCCTTCGGCCTGAAGGGCCTTGACGAGGATCTCTGCGCCGCGGAGTTCTTGGGTGGCTGCGCCGTGGGCAGCGGCAGCGGAGGCCAGTTCGGCCTTGTTGATTTCCATGATGAACCTTTCGAGAATTTCTCTGACGAAATACCTTGGGTGCCCCTCCACCCACTCTTGTGAAGCGGTGTCAGGACTTGAGGCCAATGGACATGAGCGGACACATACCCCGCCGGACCTTGACCCGTTTGCCTTTTTGAATTGCAGCCTGACATTATCGCACTGCAACACGCCCTTGCGCCAGCCGGCGACTTGAGCTTTTGAGCAAAACCGGTTGGCTTGGGCCGCAATGCGACAATCCGGAGCCCGTCCTGATCACAAAAAATGACCGAAACTGCCTCTTTCGCGCCCACCGCAGGCGCCCTCACCGCCCCACCGATCGCGCGCCGCATGGCCTGCTGGCTCTACGAGGGCATGCTGATGTTCGGCGTGGTGTTCATCGCGGGCTATCTGTTTTCCACACTGACGCAGACCCGGCACGCGCTGGACAACCGCCACATGCAGCAGGCCTTTCTGTTCGTGGTGTTCGGCATCTACTTCACCTGGTTCTGGGCCAAGGGGCAGACGCTGGCCATGAAGACCTGGAACATCCGCGTGGTGGACCGGCAAGGACGACCGATCACGCAAGCGCGCGCGCTGGGGCGCTACGTGCTGTCCTGGTTGTGGTTCCTGCCGCCACTGGCCGTGGGGGGCGCGTTCAGCCTGCCCGGTGGCGAGCTGACGGTGATCGTGATCGGCTGGGTGGCCATCTGGGCCGTGCTCTCGCGCTTCCATCCCCAGCGGCAGTTCCTGCACGACGCACTGGCGGGCACACGCCTGGTTCATTTCAAACCGCCCCAGCCCGTCAAGGTCCAAAAGAACGCCGCCTGAGGCATCGCGGAAGCCGCTGCTCAGCGGATACACCTGAAACATGACCGACACAACACACCGCGAACCCACCAACGCACAGAAACAGCGCACCGGCCTGGCCCGCATGTGGCACGCCTTCGGCTATTCCATGGCGGGTCTGCGTGCAGGCTGGCACGAAACGGCCTTCCGCCAGGAGGCCCTCGCGGCCATGGTGCTGGTTCCGCTGTCCTTCTGGCTGGGCCGCAACTGGGTCGAGGTCGCTTTGCTGGCCGGCTCGGTGGTCCTGGTGATGGTGGTGGAACTGCTCAACACCGGCATCGAAACCGCCATCGACCGCATCGGTCCGGAATGGCACGATCTGTCCAAACGCGCCAAAGACATGGGCAGCGCCGCTGTGCTGCTGAGCCTGCTGGTGTGCACCGGCGTCTGGAGCGCAGCGCTCTGGACCGCCTTGGCCTGAGCTTCTTCAACCGGAACTCCTTCGATGAGTGATCCCCATTTCTCCCTCTGCGTGTACTGCGGGTCCCGCCCCGGCAGCCAACCCGAATTCACCGAAGCAGCACGGGCGGTGGGCGAGTGGATCGGCCGCCATGGCGGACAACTGGTCTACGGTGGGGGCTGCAACGGGCTCATGGGCACCGTCGCACAGGCCACGCTGGATGCGGGCGGGCGTGTCGTCGGCGTCATCCCGAAGGCGCTGGTTGACAAGGAGTGGGCGAACCACGCCTGTACCGAGCTCCATGTGGTGGAGACCATGCACGAGCGCAAGCGCCTGATGGCCGAACACGCCGACGCCTTCCTGGCCCTGCCCGGCGGTATCGGAACGTTCGAGGAATTCTTCGAGGTCTGGACCTGGCGCCAGCTCGGCTACCACGACAAGCCCGTGGGACTGCTCAATGTGGCTGGCTACTACGACGGCCTGATGCAGTTCCTGCACAGCACCGTCGAGCAGCAGTTCATGGGCACCTGGCAGATGGACCTGATCCGCATGGACACGGACCTGCAGCGTCTGCTGCCGGGCCTGGTGCAGGACGCCGGCCTGGCGCCGGCCGCGCAGCTCGAAGCGATCTGAACCCGTCGTCGCGCAAGGGGCGCACCGTCAGACGGCTGTTTCGTCCTCTTCGCCGGTGCGGATGCGCACGACACGCTCCACCGTCGTCACAAAAATCTTGCCGTCCCCGATCTTGCCGGTGCGGGCGGCGCGCACGATCGCGTCCACACAGCGCTCCACGTCATCCGACTTGACCACCACTTCCAGCTTCACCTTGGGCAGGAAATCCACCACGTATTCGGCGCCACGATAGAGCTCGGTGTGGCCTTTCTGGCGGCCAAAACCCTTCACCTCGGTCACGGTCAGGCCGGTCACACCCTGCTCGGCCAGGGCTTCACGTACCTCTTCCAGCTTGAACGGTTTGATGACGGCGGTGATCTGCTTCATGGGGGTCTCCAATGCGGGTCGGGTATCGATGGCTTTTGATTATGCCCAAGGCCTGCACGCACACAGGGTGGCAAGGACAAACCCGCGCATCAAGCGCGGTACTTGCTGGTGATTGGGTATCGCCAGTCCTTGCCAAAGCTGCGGTGGGTCACGCGGATGCCCACCGGCGCCTGACGGCGCTTGTACTCGTTGATGCGGATCAGCCGCACCACCTTGTCGACATCGGCCTTGGCAAAGCCGTCGGCCACGATGCTGGCCGGGCTCTGGTCGTTCTCCATGTAGCGCTCGATGATGGTGTCGAGCACATCGTATTCGGGCAGGCTGTCCTGGTCCTTCTGGTCGGCCCGCAGTTCGGCGCTGGGCGGGCGGGTGATGATGCGTTCGGGAATCGGGTTCGCCCCGGTGCCATACGGATCGTGCTCGTTGCGCCAGCGCGCCAGGCGGAACACCATGGTCTTGGCCACGTCCTTGATCACCGCAAAGCCACCCGCCATGTCGCCGTAGAGCGTGCAGTAGCCGGTCGCCATTTCACTCTTGTTCCCGGTGGTCAGCACGATGCTGCCGAACTTGTTGGACATGGCCATGAGCAGCGTGCCGCGGATGCGCGCCTGCAGGTTTTCTTCGGTCGTGTCCTCGGGGCGGCCCTCGAACAGCGGGGCGAGCGAGGCTTTGAAAGCTTCGAACTCGGGCGCGATGGCGATTTCGTCATGGCGCACACCCAGGCGCTCGGCCATGTCGCGCGCGTCGATCCAGGATATGTCGGCGGTGTACGGCGAGGGCATCATGAAGGTGCGCACGCGGTCCTTGCCCAAGGCGTCCACCGCAATGGCCAGCACCAGCGCCGAGTCGATGCCGCCCGACAAGCCCAGGATGGCACCGGGAAAGCCGTTCTTGCCCAGGTAGTCGCGCACGCCGAGCACCAGCGCGTGCCAGAGATCGGCCTCCAGGCTGTGCGCCCGGTCGGTGATGGCCTCAATGGACCAGCCGGCCGGTTCGCGGCTGAAGACGATGTCGAACAAGGCCTCTTCGAAACTGATGGCGCGACCCGCCAGGCTGCCATCAGCCGCCAGCACAAAACTCCGGCCCTCGAACACGATCTCATCCTGCCCGCCCACCAGATGCGCATACACCAGCGGCACACCGGTGGCCAACACACGCTGGCGCATGGTGCCTTCGCGTTCGTTGCCTTTGCCGGTGTGGAACGGCGACGCGTTGATCACCGCCAGCAGTTCAGCGCCCGCGGCGCGGGCATCGGCGGCCGGTGCATCGAACCAGGCGTCTTCGCAGATCAGCAGTCCCACGCGCACGCGATCGCCCTCCGCATCCGTCACATCGAACACGCCCACCCCGTTGCCGGGCACAAAATAGCGGCGTTCGTCAAACACCTGGTAGTTGGGCAGTTCGCGTTTGGCGTAGCGGTGCACCACCTGGCCGTCACACAGCACGCTGGCGGCGTTGTACAGGCCCGCCACCGAAACACTGCGCTCGCGGCGCTCCTCGCCCGCGAGGCTCGGCACGCGCACAGGATGCCCCACCACGATGTGCAGGCCTTTGAACGCCGCGGTCTCCCCAGCCACGGTTTTCAGGGCATCATCGCAGGCGTCGATGAACGCGGGCCGCAGAAAAAGGTCTTCGGCCGCGTAGCCACACAGGGCCAGTTCGGGCGTGAGCAGCAGGCCGATGCCGCGGGCATGGGCATCGCGAGCGGCATCGATGATCTTTCGGGCATTGCCCGCCATGTCTCCCACCACAAAATTCAACTGGGCCACACAGATTTTGAGCGTCATGGAATCGGAAAAACTTGCGGGAAACGGGGTATTGGACAGAAGCCCCCGGCGCCGGGCGGTGAGGACTTCACGGCCCTGCAGACAAGGCTCTGCAGGTCGCTGACATGGCGAAATTTGATTATGTCACCCGTGTCCTGAACTCGCCGCTGGACGTAACGGCGTCTGAGTGGGACGCCCTGCTGGCCCTGGAGCCAGACCCCAGTCCGTTCATGCGCCACGACTACCTCGCAGCGCTGCAGACCAGCGGCTGCGCCACCCCAGCAACAGGTTGGCAAGCCCGGTTCGTCACGCTGTGGGTGGGCGACACGCTGCACGCCGCCTGTCCGATGTACCTGAAGCAGCATTCCTACGGCGAATACGTGTTCGACTGGGCGTGGGCCAACGCCTACGAGCAGCACGGCCTGCCGTACTACCCCAAGGCACTGGTGGCGGTACCGTTCACACCGGTGCCCGGCGCCCGGCTGCTGGCGCGCGACCCCGCTGCGCGTGCAGCGCTCGTGCAAGCGCTGCTGCAACACGCGCGCGATGAAGGCCTGTCGTCACTGCACCTGCTGTTCGCACAGCCACAGGACGTGGCGGCCTGCGAACAGGCAGGGATGATGTTGCGCCACACAGTGCAGTTTCATTGGCAGAACAGGGGGGTGTCCGACTTCGATCACTTCCTGGCCAGCTTGCAGCAGGAGAAGCGCAAGAAGATCCGGCAGGAGCGGCGCAAGGTGGCCGAGGCCGGTGTGAGCTTCCGCTGGTCCCGCGGTGCCGACATCAGCTCGAACGACTGGGACTTCTTCTACCGCTGCTACGAGCGTACTTACCTCGAACACGGCAATGCGCCCTACCTGAACCGCGATTTTTTCCACCGCCTGGCCCACTCGGTGCCCGAGAACTGGCTGCTGTTCGTGGCCGAACGCGAGGGCCGGCCGGTGGCCGCCAGCCTGATCGGCATCGATGCCGAACACGGCGTCGCCTATGGCCGTTATTGGGGTGCCCTGGAGCGGGTGGATTGCCTGCATTTCGAGGCCTGCTACTACCAGCCCCTGGCCTGGTGCATCGAACACGGTTTCCAGCGCTTCGAAGGCGGCGCCCAGGGCGAACACAAGATGGCGCGCGCCCTGCTGCCGGTTCGCACCACCAGCGCGCACTGGCTGGCCCACCCCGCCTTCGCCGATGCGGTGGAGCGTTTTCTGCAGCGCGAGGGCGATGGCATCGGACAGTACCTCGAGCACCTCTCCCAACGCAGCCCGCTCAAGGTAACAGCCGCATCACCGGACGCACCTGTACCCCACAATAGAGAATGAATGCGCATGAGAGGCCGAAAACCAGGCCGTGCTTCGCACCGAAGCGCCCCTTGGGTTCCGTCTTTTGTAGTATTTAGTTACACACTTGTTACACTCACCCCGCATGGACGAAGCCGACGCCTTTTTCACCCAGACCATTGTGGGCGCGCCCTTCACGGTCCTGCTCGGCCGTCGCATCCAGCCGGGCTCTGCTGAGAGCCAGGGCCTTGAAATCAACCCGACCACCGGTGAAAGCCGCCTGACCCGCGTCTGGCAGGAGTGGATCGTTCTCAGCCATGCCTGCGATCCGGTGGGTCAATCCCGTCTGCGTCCGGGCCGGCTGCGGCGCCTGCTGGAACGCCACGCCTTGTGGATCGGAGTCCTGGGTCTGCTGTCGTTGGCGGGTTCCCTCGTTGTCTGGGGAGTCAAGCCATGGAGCTGAAAACCCCGCAGGACACGCTCACGCTCGATCCCATCGCGATGAACGTGGTCAGTCGCGTGGCGGCGGGCAGCCGGCTCAGCGGCGAACTCCAGTTCGAAGGCGGCCTGCTGGTGCAGGGCGAGATCTCGGGTCATATCCGGATCAATGGCCGGCTGATCGTCTGGACCGGGGGCGTGGTGCGTGGGCGCGTGAAGGTGCTCGGGGATCTCTACCTGTTCGGGCAACTGGGTGACACCGGTGCCAGCCCACAAGACACCAGCCTGGAATGCACCGGCATGGCCTATGTGTCCAAGACCGCCGTGTCCACGGGTACGCTGCTGGCCAGACGCCTGCAGCTCTACGAAGGCGCTGACTTGCAGGGGCCATTCAAGACGCTCAAACTCGGCGACAACCTGCCGGTGCTGCACGATGTGCACACCGACTCCCGTTGAACCGCCCGAGTCCGCCACCATGCCGCCCCTGAAAGCCCATCGTTATCAGAACCCCGACCGCCATCTGGAACAAGACATGGAAAACAACGACATGAACGACAACCAACAGGCACCCGATGCCAGCCATGGTTACGACGAGCCTGGCAACGGCCCGGTGGACAGTGGCCAGACACTGGAAGTGGCCGTTGGCAACGCCATGCCGCCGAGCCAGCCCAGCCACCTGCCCTTGCTGCAGCCCACGCCCCTGTCGGGTGTGGCAGGCGAAGCCCTTGAAGCGAACCCGGCGCGCAGCATGGTGGCCGAGGGCATGCACTTTGTGGGCAACGCCCTGCTGCGCGGCCCCTGCAGCGTGGCCGGCCTGGTGGAAGGCAACCTGACGCAGGCCCCCGATGCCACGGTGGCGGTCGTCGTGACCGAAACCGGTCGCGTCAAAGGCGACATCACCGCACAGAAAATCTCGGTCATGGGCCACACCGATGGCATCCTGGACTCCGGTCAGGGTGAAGTGGCCCTGCACGACACCGCCAGCGTGCACGGCCTGGTGCGCTACGGGCGCATCCAGGTCAACGGCGCCGACCTCAATGCCACGCTGGAGCGTGTGGCGATCCAGAAGCCGGGGGCCTGACGGTTTTCCATGCTGTGGCGCCAACCTCCACAAACCCTCCTGATTCCGCAAACCGCGCCCGTGCCGGACGCCGAAGCCGTGCGCCGCGCGGTGCTCCAGGCGAGCTGGCGGCGCGATCGATGGGTCGCGCGCCGGCGCGTGTGGTTGCGCTGGCTGGTCTGGGTGACGGGGCGCTACCTGTTGCCGGCCCTGCTGGTCTTCGGCTTGGGCGCCTGGCTCTGGCTGGGGGTGTTGCCGGGCATGGGCAACCCGCTGGACCAACTGACCCGCATCCAGAAACCCGCCGCCAGCCCCGCACCGGCTGTCCCGCCAGCGCACAAGGCTGTGCCCGAACCTGCCACATTGCCGCCGCCTTCATCGGCCGAGCCAGTAGAGGTGGTCAGCTACAGCCCGGAGGGCGAAGAATTGCCCGTGCCCCTGGCCCTGCGGTTCGAATCGCGCTGGGCGACCACAGTCAGCGACAGCGACAGCGACAAGCTCACCACCACCGTGTCCGCTGCGTCCGACACATTCACCCCGATCCAACCGCATCTGAAACCCGAAAACTGGTTGCACAGCAAGGAGCCCTGACCCCATGAACAACAATCCCGCTTCCACCCGCCTCGTCCCGGCCGAACGCCTCACGGCCATCACCAGCCTGATCGCCGAAGGCGCCGTGTTCGACGGCAACTTCCACACCACGCGCGACCAGGGCATCAAGGTCGATGGCCAGCTCAAGGGCAACATCACGTTCGAGACCGGCGGCACGCTGCATGTGGGTGCCACGGGCGTGATCGAAAACACCCGCCTGGAAGCGGACTACGTGTTCATCGAAGGCAAGGTGATCGGCACGGTGATCGCGCGCAAGGCGCTGGAGATCACCGGCTCGGCCACGCTGATCGGCGACGCCAGCTACGACGAAATGATCGACATGCACCCGCGTGCCCGCGTGCGCGGCAAGATCGAATACCGCGGCGACATTGACGCGGCGCAGTCCTGATCCCACTGCCAGGAACACCAGAAAAAAAGCCTGCCAGAGTGATCTGGCAGGCTTTTTGTTCTGAGACGCCGCCCCACGGCGGGGTCTTCAACAGTGATCAGGCCGCCTTGGCGTTGTAAGCCGCGATACCGTCCAGGATTTCCTTGTGGGCGGATGCCTTGTCTTCCCAGCCCTGAACCTTGACCCACTTGCCCGGTTCCAGGTCTTTGTAGTGTTCGAAGAAATGCTCGATGGCCTTCAGGCGCATCGGGTTCAGATCGTCCGGCTTTTGCCAGCGGCTGTAGAGCGACAGGATCTTGTCGGTCGGCACGGCCAGCACCTTGCCGTCTTCGCCGGCTTCGTCGGTCATCTTCAGGATACCGATGGCACGGCAGGGCACCACCACACCGGGGATCAGCGGCACGGGCGTGATCACCAGTACGTCCACCGGGTCGCCGTCGCCCGACAGGGTCTTGGGCACATAACCGTAGTTGGTCGGGTAGTGCATCGCGGTGCTCATGAAACGGTCCACGAAGATCGCGCCGGTTTCCTTGTCCACTTCGTACTTGATCGGGTCGGCGTTCATCGGGATCTCGATGATCACGTTGAACGACTCGGGAACATTCTTGCCAGGGGTGACGTTGTCGAGAGACATGGGGTTTTCTGAGGGTTGATGAATCGGAAGCGGCCACGTGTGCACAGGCATGGCGCACGGAACCCGAACGGATGGGCGCAAACGGTGCGCGCATGGGCAGGATTTACCCTGATTTTACTGATCCCAGCCTTACTTCCTGATCCATATCATTTCCCAAATGAAGCAATTCCCGCTAAATTCCAGCCGTTGGCCAATCGCCCTGCCGTGCTGCACCACCTGTAGCACGAGGACACGAGGAAGCAACGCAGCGGGGGCCACCCTCAAAGCGTTGCCCCCTCCAAGTCAAAACGAATGAGCAGGAGTAATCTATGGTTGGACAATCTGCGCTGATCTTTGCGCTGGTGTGTGGACTCGTGGCCGTGGCATACGGTTTCTGGTCCCGAAGCTGGATTCTTTCTCAGGACGCGGGCAACGCCCGCATGCAGGAAATCGCCGGGGCCATCCAGACCGGCGCTGCCGCCTACCTCGCCCGACAGTACAAGACCATTGCCGTCGTGGGCGTGGTGCTGGCCATCCTCATCGGTGTCTTCCTCGACAGCACGACCGCCATCGGCTTCGTGCTCGGCGCGGTGCTTTCGGGTGCCTGTGGCTTCATCGGCATGAACGTCTCGGTGAAAGCCAACGTGCGCACGGCGCAGGCCGCGACCCGGGGTATCGGCCCGGCGCTGGACGTGGCCTTCCGCGGCGGTGCCATCACCGGCATGCTGGTGGTCGGCCTGGGCCTGCTGGGCGTGGCCGGCTTCTTCTGGTTCCTAGTCGGCAACGGCAACCTGACACCCGACAAAAACCTCGCCACCCTGCTCAATCCGCTGATCGGTTTCGCCTTCGGCTCCTCGCTCATTTCCATCTTCGCCCGTCTGGGCGGCGGCATCTTCACCAAGGGCGCCGATGTGGGCGCCGATCTGGTGGGCAAGGTCGAAGCCGGTATCCCCGAGGACGACCCGCGCAACCCGGCGGTGATCGCCGACAACGTGGGCGACAACGTCGGCGACTGCGCCGGCATGGCGGCCGACCTGTTCGAGACCTATGCGGTGACACTGATCGCCACCATGGTGCTGGGCGCCCTGATGGTGACGGTGGCCCCGATGCAGGCCGTGCTCTACCCCTTGGTGCTGGGTGGCGTGTCGATCATCGCGTCCATCATCGGCTGCTTCTTCGTGAAGGCCAGCCCGGGCATGAAAAACGTGATGCCCGCGCTGTACAAAGGCCTGGCGATTGCCGGTGTGCTCTCATTGATCGCCTTCTACTTCGTGACCGCCTGGATCATGCCTGACGACGCCATCAGCGCCAGCGGCAGCCAGCTGCGCCTGTGGGGCGCCTGCGCGGTCGGCCTGATCCTGACGGCGGCCCTGGTCTGGATCACCGAGTTCTACACCGGCACCCAGTATTCACCGGTCAAACACATCGCCCAGGCCTCCACCACCGGCCACGGCACCAACATCATCGCGGGTCTGGGCGTGTCCATGCGCTCCACCGCCTGGCCGGTGCTCTGTGTCTGTATCGCCATCATCGCGGCCTACACGCTGGCCGGTCTGTACGGTATCGCCATCGCCGCGACCTCCATGCTGAGCATGGCGGGCATCGTGGTGGCCCTGGACGCCTACGGCCCCATCACCGACAACGCCGGCGGCATCGCCGAAATGGCCGAGCTGCCCAGCAGCGTGCGCGACGTGACCGACCCGCTGGACGCGGTGGGCAACACCACCAAGGCCGTGACCAAGGGTTACGCCATCGGCTCGGCCGGTCTGGCCGCGCTGGTGCTGTTTGCCGACTACACCCACAAGCTGGAAACCTACGGGCACCAGATCAGTTTCGACCTGAGCAACCCGATGGTGATCGTCGGCCTGTTCATCGGCGGCATGATCCCCTACCTCTTCGGTGCCATGGCCATGGAAGCGGTGGGTCGCGCCGCCGGTGCCGTGGTGGTCGAGGTGCGTCGCCAGTTCAAGGAGATCCCCGGCATCATGGAAGGCACGGCCAAACCCGAGTACGGCCGTGCGGTCGACATGCTGACCACCGCGGCCATCAAGGAAATGGTGATTCCCTCGCTACTGCCGGTGGTGGCGCCGATTCTGGTGGGCGTGTTCCTCGGTCCCCAGGCCCTGGGCGGTCTGCTCATGGGCACCATCGTGACCGGCCTGTTCGTGGCCATCTCCATGTGCACCGGCGGCGGCGCCTGGGACAACGCAAAGAAATACATCGAAGACGGCCACCACGGTGGCAAGGGCAGCGAAGCCCACAAGGCGGCCGTGACCGGTGACACCGTGGGCGACCCCTACAAGGACACCGCTGGCCCGGCCGTGAACCCGCTGATCAAGATCATCAACATCGTGGCCCTGCTGATCGTGCCACTGCTGCCGATGGCCGCCTGACCCGCGGGTTGGATCACCCACAACAAGGCCCGCCGAAGCGGGCCTTGTTGTTTTCGGCGCCGCTGCGGCTACGCAGCGTCAGCCCGGGTGAGCAGGCGCACCACCGCGCTGGCGCAGGGTGTCAGTTCCTGAAGGCGGTCGACCTCCCCGCGCTCGATGGCCAGCATCACGAGCTCATTGATGCCGCCCACCGCGGCGAGCGCCATGGTGGGCGTCAGCACCTGACTCAAGGGCACCCCGCCAGAATCGGGCCCACCGTTGACCGTTTCCAGCACAAAGTCGGCAAACTGCGCCATCACTTCGCGACGCACCCGGAGTCCTTCGGATCCCAGGTGATGGATTTCAACAAACAGCGTCCCGACCAACCCCGGCCCCGCCGCCAGATGCGCAAAATAGGCGTCCAGCGCATGCTCCACCTGGGTTTGCCAGGGGCGATCGGGCTGCACCGCCTCGCGCAACGTGCGCAGTGCCGATGCACTGGTCAGCCGGTACAGCGCCAGAAAGCAGGTTTCCTTGCAGTCAAAATGTTCGTAGAACGTGCGCTTGGAAACCCCCGCTTCGCGCACGATGTCGGCAATGGTGGCTGCGGCAACCCCCTTGCTGGCCGACACCCCCGCCATCGCTTGCAGCAAGCGCGAACGGTGTTCGTGCAGCTCGCTGGTGGTGTCGTTGGTGACCATGGATGGGGCTTTCATGCGCGGCATCTTAGGCCAGCCGCTTGTCCGCCGGCTGACAACGCCCAGCCCTGTTCACCGCGGAACCCCGCTTGACAGTGCTCCCTCAGGCAGGCAGCATGGCCACCCTTGGTACCATAAAGTACCGCCATCCGAAGACCGCTCATGACCGAACTGATTGTCCGCCGCCTGCTGATCGATCTGGAGCAACCGGTCGCCCGCCACTGGTGCGCCGGCGACGCGTTCCTGACCGCCTGGTTCAACGCCCTGTCGATGAGCTTCCCGGTGGGCGAACAGTTCTTCATCGACTCGGTGCGCAACGGTCTGCAGGCGCTGGCGCCGGAACAAAGCGACCGCTACCAAGGCGAAGTCCAGGGCTTCATCGGCCAGGAAGCGACCCACCGCCGCATCCATGCGCTCTTCAACGAGCTGATCGAACGCCACGGCCTGGTCAACGACTGGGAACCGCGTGCCCGCGAGCGCCTGCGGCTGGTCGAAGGCACCGACCCGCGCCACGGCCTCGCCATCACCGCGGCCAATGAACACTTCACGGCCCTGTTCGCCGAATGGATGTTGTCGCACCACCACCTGCTGGATGGCTGCGAGCCCCGCCTCAAGGCCCTGTGGCTCTGGCACAGCGCCGAAGAGGCCGAACACAAATGCACCGCGTTCGACCTCTACCAGGCCCTGGGTGGCAGCCACGCCTGGCGGGTGAAATGGATGCGGCGCATCACCCTGATCTTCCTGACCGACACGCTGCGCCAGACCGCTAACAACCTGCGTCGCGACGGCACGCTCTGGCGCTGGAGCACCTGGCGCAGCGCGGCTCACCACATGCTCGGCCGCGAGGGTCTGCTGCGCCGGAGCTTCAAACCCTGGCGGTCGTATTTCCGGCCCGATTTCCACCCCAGTCAACAAAGCAGCGACCTCTCACAAAACTGGCTGCGCGACAACAGCCGCCTGTACACCCGGGTCGGCGCCGCCTGAGCGCCCTGCTCCCTGGGGTTTAACCCCGATTCGCCAGGGTCTGTGCGCCAGCGCCCGCGCAGCGTCCACCATAATCGGAGCATGTCCGAACGCGTCATTCCCCTGGTCGATCACCGCATGTCCACGTTGTCTGCGGCGGTCCCGTCAAAGGCCATTCCCGCCACGGGCCTGCTGGGCGATACCCTGGGCCGGCCGCTGCGCGACCTGCGCATCAGCGTCACCGACCGCTGCAACTTCCGTTGCAGCTACTGCATGCCCAAGGAAGTCTTCGACAAGGATTACCCCTACCTGCCGCACAGTGCGCTGCTGAGTTTTGAAGAGATCACGCGCGTGGCGCGCCAGTTTGTGGCCCATGGCGTGCAGAAGATCCGCCTCACCGGCGGCGAGCCCCTGCTGCGCAAGAACCTTGAAATCCTCATCGCTCAGCTCGCTGCATTGCGCACAGTCGAAGGCCTCCCGCTGGACATCACGCTCACCACCAACGGCTCGCTGCTGGAGCGCAAGGCGCAGGCCCTCAAAGACGCCGGGCTGCAGCGCGTCACGGTCAGCCTGGACGGTCTGGACGACACCGTCTTCCGCGCCATGAACGATGTCGACTTTCCGGTGGCCGACGTGCTGCGGGGCATCGAAGCCGCGCAGGCCGCGGGCCTGGGCCCGATCAAGGTCAACATGGTGGTCAAGCGCGGCACCAACGAGCATGAGATCCTGCCGATGGCGCGCCATTTCAAAGGCACCGGCATCGTGCTGCGCTTCATCGAATTCATGGACGTCGGCGCCACCAACGGCTGGCGCATGGACGAAGTGATGCCGAGCGCCGAGGTGGTGCAGATGATCCACCGCGAGCTGCCGCTGGTGCAGCTGGAACCGTCGGCGCCGGGCGAGACCGCCGAGCGCTGGGGCTATGCCGATGCGAACGGCCAGCACGATGTGCGGGCGGGTGAAATCGGTGTGATCAGCAGCGTCACGCAGGCCTTTTGCAGCGACTGCAACCGCGCCCGCCTCTCCACCGAAGGCAAGCTGTACCTGTGCCTGTTCGCCAACCAGGGCCACGACCTCAAGCCGCTGGTGCGGGGTGGTGCGTCTGACGAACAACTCTCCAGCGCGATCGCGGCCATCTGGCAGGGTCGCAGCGACCGGTACTCCGAACTGCGCGCCAGCCTGCCGCCCGACGAATCGGGCGGTGGCCGGCGGGTGGAGATGAGCTACATCGGAGGCTGAACAGGCACACCCCCGCGCCGCTTCGCGTCACCCCCTCAAGGGGCCGGCAAAGCCGGCCCGGCGGTGCCCCCGGTTGAAACCACCTCACTCGCTGCCCCACCGAAACCTGAACGCGTTCCGCCATGAATCCCATACAACCTGGACAAATCACCGCCCTCGTGCTCGCCGGGGGCCGCGGCTCCCGCATGGGTGGGGTGGACAAGGGCCTGCAGAACTTCAACGGCACGCCGCTGGCGCTGCACACCGTGATGCGGCTGCAGATGCAGGCCGGTGGCCTGGTCGGTGACCTGATGATCAACGCCAACCGCAACCTCTCGGCCTACGAGGCCTTTGGTGCGCCGGTCTGGCCCGACACGCTGTCCGATTACGCCGGGCCGCTGGCGGGTTTCATGACCGGGCTGGAACGCTGTGAAACGCCCTATCTGCTGACGGCCCCCTGCGACACGCCGCTGTTCCCGCTCGACCTCGCGCAGCGGCTGGCGCAGGCCTTTGAAGACGGCTCGACCGAGATCGCCATGGCCGCTGCCCGCGAAGCCGATGGCCAGGTCCGCACCCAGCCGGTCTTCTGCCTGATGCGGGTGAACCTGCTGGAGAGCCTCGTCGCCTTCACCCAGGCGGGCGGCCGCAAGATCGACCGCTGGACCGACCAGCACCGCACCGTGGTGGTGACCTTTGACCAGCCGGGCGACGATCCCCGCGCCTTCTGCAACGCCAACACCCTCGCCGAACTGCACGTGCTGGAAAACAGCTGAACCCTGATCGATGAAAACGATAGAACAGATCGCAGCCGAGCTGCAGGGCTACGACCCGCAGGCGCTGAGCGCCGAGCGCGTCAACCAGTTCCTGGCCCACCTGGTCGATGCCGTCACAGCCACCGAAACAGTGGGCGTGTTCGAGGCGCTCGGCCGCGTGCTCGCACAGGACTTGATCTCGCCCATCAGCGTGCCACCGCACGACAACTCGGCCATGGACGGTTTTGGATTTCACAGCTCGCAGCTCCAGCCGGGGCAGCCGCTGTCGCTGCGCGTGGTCGGCACCGCCTTCGCCGGCAAGGCCTGGCAGGGCACGGTGGCGGCGGGTGAATGCCTGAAGATCATGACCGGCGCGATCATGCCGCCCGAGCTGGACACCGTGGTGCCGCTGGAGTTTGTGAAGGCGCAGGATGACCGCGTGGACGTCCCGCCCGGCGTGGTGAGCGCCGGCGACAACCGCCGCCTGCTCGGCGAAGACCTCATGGCCGGCCAGCCCGCGCTGCGCCGCGGCCAGACACTCGGCCCCGCTGCGCTCGGCCTGATCGCCAGTCTCGGCTTGCCCGGTGTGGCGGTGTATCGACGGGTCAAGGTGGCGTACTTCTCCACCGGCGACGAAATCCTCAGCCTGGGCGAACCGCTGCGCGAAGGCGCGGTGTACGACAGCAACCGCTACACCGTCTTCGGCCTGCTCACGCGCATGGGCGTCGAGGTGATCGACATGGGCGTGATCAAGGACGAACCCGCAGCCCTAGAAGCCGCCTTCCGCCAGGCCGCGCGCGAGGCCGACGCCATCATCACCAGCGGCGGCGTGAGCATGGGCGAGGCCGACCACACCAAGGCCATGATGAAGCAGCTCGGTGACGTGGCGTTCTGGCGCATCGCCATGCGGCCCGGGCGGCCCATGGCCGTGGGCAGGATCACAGAAAACAGCAAGTCAGCCATCCTCTTCGGCCTGCCCGGCAACCCGGTGGCGGTGATGGTCACCTTTCTCGCCTTCGTGCGCCCTGCCCTGCAGCGTTTGATGGGCTGCCAGGCCTGCGAGCCAGTGCTGCTCAAGGCGCACAGCGCCGAAGCGCTGCGCAAGAAACCCGGTCGCACCGAGTACCAGCGCGGCGTCGTCAGCCGCGGCGCCGACGGCTCGCTGCAGGTGTGCACCACCGGCAACCAGGGCTCGGGCGTGCTGCGCTCCATGGTGGAGGCCAATGGCCTCATCGTGCTGCACCACGCTCAAGGCAACGTGGCCGCGGGCGACGAGGTGGACGTGATGATGTTCGACGGCGTGATCTGAGCGCTGGATGCCACCTGCCCGGCCACGGATCAGGCCCGGGCCACCCGACCTCTGCGCGCAGGGTGAGCGCTCCGCCTACCGGTCGATCGGCTCTCGCGCAACCGCCGCGGACTGCTGGGCCAGAAACTCGTCGGCCCAGCGCTGGGCACGGGGCAGGCAACTCGCCAGCGAGGCCTGCAGCTCGGGCACCTGAAAGTACGCCGGTTCGTGCAGGTAAGGGTGGCGCATGCAGGCGACGTCCCGGGCTTCATGACTCAGATCCACCCGTTGCCCGTCGATGAAGTTGTACTGGTGTTCATAGTGCCCCCGGATGGCGCCGCCGAAAACGCGCTGCATGAAGAGCGAGCCGTACTTGCAGGCGCCCGAGAGGTCCAGCGGGACCTTGTCCGGCTGGCCGACGGCTTCTTCACACCACTTACCGAACACGAAGACCTTGGCCGCCCGGAAGTTTGCGTCGGTATAGGGCAGGCGCCCGGCCTGCGGCAAGGTGCAGTCCAGGCCCATCGGTGGCTCCGGATCGGCCATCACTTCGCCACCAGGATGTCTTCGGACTCGGGTTCTCCGTGGCCCGGCACATCCTTCGGCAGCACCCGGGAACCATGCCTTGTACGCGCCAGCAAGGTGTACATGGTCGGCACCACAAACAGCGTGAGCAGCGTACCCAGGCTCATGCCGCCCACGATGACCCAGCCGATCTGCTGACGGCTCTCGGCACCGGCCCCGGTGGCCAGCGCCAGTGGCATGGCGCCGAGCACCATGGCACCGGTGGTCATCATGATCGGGCGCAGGCGCAATGCGGCGGACTCCTTGACCGCTTCGAGCTTGTCTTTGCCCTTCTCGCGCAGCTGGTTGGCGAACTCCACGATCAGGATGCCGTGTTTGGTGATCAGGCCCACCAGCGTGATGAGCCCGATCTGGCTGAACACGTTGAGCGTACCTCCACTGAGCTTGAGCGCCAGCAGCGCGCCCAGCATGGACAGCGGCACGCTGAGCATGATGATGAGCGGGTCGACAAAGCTCTCGAACTGCGCCGCCAGCACCAGGTAGATGAACAGCAGCGAAAGCGCGAACACGATGGCCAGCGAACCCGATGAGCTGCGGAACTCGCGGCTCTGGCCGTTGAGGTCGGTGGTGTAGCCGGGCGGCAGCACCTCGGCCGCAATCCCGTTCATGATCTGGAGCGCCTCGCCCAGCGCCAGCTCGGGCGCGAGGTTGGCGGTGATGGAGGCGCTGCGTCTTTGGCCAAAGTGGTTGAGTTCGCGCGGCACCACGACTTCGCGCAGTTTCACCAGCGAAGCCAGCGGGATCATGGCGTCGCCGCGACCGCGCACAAAGAGCTTGTCGATGTCGTCCGGCGCGCTGCGCTGCGCGCTGTCGGTCTGCACCACCACGTCGTATTGTTCGCCGCCCTGCTTGTAGCGCGTGACCACGCGCCCGCCCAGCAAGGTTTCCACCGTGCGCGCGATGACGTCCACGCTCACACCCATGTCGGCTGCGCGCTCGCGGTCCACGTCCATGCGGATCTCGGGCTTGTTCAGGCGCAGGTCGGTGTCCACCTGCACGAAGCCCGGGTGTTTGGCCATTTCGTCCTGGAAGCGGCGCACGGTTTGCGAGAGGTTCTGGTAGCTGTCGCTGGTAACGATCACGTAGTTGATCGGCCGCTCGCGAAAGCCCTGGCCCAGCGAGGGCGGCGTGATGGGAAAGCCGCTGATGCCGGGCAGCGCGCCGATGCGCGGTGCGATCTCGCGCGCGATCTCCTGCGTGCTGCGGTCGCGCTCTTCCCAGGGCTTGGCGCGCAGAAACACCGAGCCCTGCGCCACCGTGGGGTTGCCGATGTTGCTGAAGATGCGGTCGAACTCGGGGTAGTCCGCGCCGATGCGCTCGACCGCTTCGGCGTAACGCCGGGTGTAGGCCAGCGTGGCACCGTCGGGGCCGTTGACGTTGACCAGGATCACACCGCGGTCTTCCAGCGGCGCGAGTTCCTGCTTGGTGGTCTGCAACAGCCACCAGCTGCCCGCAGCGCTCGCCAGCATGACGCCCACCACCAGCCAGCGCACGCGCAGTGCCCCGGCCAGCAGGCGGCTGTAGCCCCGGGTGATGGCCACCAGCACACGCTCCATGCCGCGGTCGAACCAGCCCGGGTTGGGGTTGTGGCGCAGCAGCTTGCTGCTCATCATGGGCGAGAGCGTGAGCGCCACGAAGCCCGACACCACCACCGCACCCGCCAGCGCGAGCGCGAACTCGGCGAACAGACGCCCGGTGCGCCCGGGCGTGAAGGCCAGCGGCGCGTACACGGCGGCGAGCGTGAGCGTCATGGCCACCACCGCAAAGCCGATCTCGCGCGCGCCTTTGATGGCCGCTTCAAACGGCTTCATGCCTTCCTCGATGTGCCGGTAGATGTTCTCCAGCACCACGATGGAATCGTCCACCACCAGACCGATGGCCAGAACGAGCGCCAGCAGCGTGAGCGTGTTGATGGAAAAGCCGAACAGGCCCATGAGGGCAAACGAGCCGATAAGGCTGACCGGGATCGTCACCAGCGGGATGATGGACGCACGGATGGTGCGCAGGAAGACGAAGATGACCAGCGCGACCAGCACCACGGCCTCGGCGATGGTGGTGTAGACGGCCTTGATCGAGCGGTCGATGAAGACCGAGTTGTCGTTGGCTATCTCGACATTGATGCCCGGCGGCAGGTCGGTCTTGACCTTCTCCAGCAACTGGCGCACACCAGCCGCAAGTTCCAGCGGATTGGCCGTGGCCTGGCGGATCACGCCCAGCGACACCGAGTCGCGCCCGTTCAGCCGCACCGAACTGCGTTCGTCCTGCGGGCCCTGCACCACACGCGCCACATCGCCCAGCCGGATCGACTGGCCGTTGACCGTGCGCAGCGTGACCTCGCGGAACTGCTCGGGTGTCTGCAGGTCGGTGGCGGCGGTGACGTTGAACTCGCGCTGACTGCTCTCGATGCGCCCGGCGGGCACTTCGAGGTTGGAGCGGCGCAGCGCGTCTTCGACGTCCTGCACCGTCAGGTTGTACGCGGCCAGGCGGTCCGGGTCGATCCAGATGCGCATCGAATAGCGGCGCTCGCCGTAGATGCGCACCTCGGCCGCGCCGGTGGCCGTCTGCAGCACCGGTTTGGCGATGCGGTTGGCCAGGTCGGAAAGCTGCAGCGCGTTGTGCGTGTCAGAGTTCAGCGAGATCCACATCACCGGGAACGCATCGGCCTCGACCTTGGCGATCACCGGCTCGTCAATGCCCTGCGGCAGGCGCTGGCGCACCCGGCTGACCTTGTCGCGCACGTCGGCGGCGGCCGAGTCGGGATCGCGTTCGAGCTTGAAGCGCACCGTGATCTGGCTGCGCTCCTGCCGGCTGATGGAGGTGATCACGTCCACGCCTTCGATGCCGGCGATGGAGTCTTCCAGCGGTTTGCTGACCTGCGACTCCACCACCTCGCTGGAAGCGCCGGTGAACGTGGTGCTGACCGTGACGGTGGGCTCGTCGATCTTGGGGTACTCGCGCACCGTGAGACCGCTGAAGGCCACCAGCCCGATCAGCAGAATCAACATCGACAGCACGCTGGCAAAAACGGGCCGGCGGATCGCGACTTCAGGCAGTTGCATGGTGCGCCTCCTGCGGGATCAGCCGCCACTCGCCGGCGGGGTGCCAGCGGGTGCGCCCTGGGGTCCGGGGACCGGACCACCCGGGGGACGGCTCATCTCCACCACACGCACGGCCGTGCCGTCTTTCTGCAAACGCTGCTGGCCCGCCACCACCACGGTGTCGCCCTCGGCCACGCCCTGCGTGATCTGCACCTGGGCGCCCCGGCGCACGCCGAGCTGCACCTCGGTGCGGCGCGACACCAGCTTGGCGCCGTCGCCCTCGCCTTCTTTCAGCAACCGGAAAACAAACTGTTTGCCCGCCTGCGGCACGATGGCTTCTTCGGGCACCACCAGCGCAGCGGCGTTGGTGGAGAACACGGTGGTCACGCGCGCGAACATGCCGGGGCGCAACTCGCCCCCGGGCGCGGGCGGCAGCACGGCGCGCACGGCGATCGAACGGCCGTTGGCGTCCAGCAGCGGATCGACCGCCTGCACCTTCGCGCTGAAGCGTTTGCCGGGCAATGCGTCCAGTTCCACCTCGACCGGCTGGCCGGCGGCGATGCGGGTCTGGAAGCGCTCGGGCAGACGGAAGTCCACTGTGAGCTGCGAGGTGTCTTCCAGGTTCACGAGGTCCGCGCCGTCCTTGACGTAGTCGCCCAGGTGAACCACGCGCAGCCCCACGGTGCCGTCGAACGGTGCGGTGAGGCGCATGCGCGAGAGGCGCGCCTGCGCCAGCGCCACCTGCGCTTCGGCCACCTGCAGCGCCGCGCGGCTTTCGTCCAGCACGCGCTGGGCCACAAAGGCCTGCGCCACCAGTTCCTCGTTGCGTTTGAGGTTGGCCCGCGCGATGGAGAGCTGGGCCTGCGCCTGGCTGAGTTCGGCCTTCTGCAACACGTCGTCCAGCTGCACCAGCAACTGGCCACGCCTGACCCGGGCGCCGTCGGCAAAGGCGATCTGAGAAATGCGGCCGCTGACCTCGGGCCGCAGCGTGACGCTCTGGCGCGAGCGCAGGGTGCCCACCGCCTGAGCGTCGTCCCGCAAAGAGAGGGACTTGACCTGCGCCACCTCGACACCGGGCGTGCCGGCGGCCGGTCGTCCCGCGGAAGCAGCGGTGCTGCCCCCCGCAGCAGCCGCCGGGTTGGGCGTACGGTTCTGGAGCCACCAGGCACCCGCCGAGGCCAGCCCGAGGCCGGCCGCAGCGATCACCACATAAAGGGTCTTTTTTGCCATGTTTCGATCAGGTGCAGGTGGGCGCCAAGTGTCACAACATTTTGCAATGTATCAGTGCATAGACACCCACGAGCGCATAAGTTCAATCGCCCGGCCAGCCGGCGACCCGGCGGCTCAGCCCGGCACGCCCCGGTTGGCCAGCGCATCGGCCTTCTCATTGCCGGGGTCACCGGCATGGCCTCTGACCCAATGCCATTCGATCTGGTGCACCCCGCCGTGCACCAGGGCATCGAGCTTCTGCCAGAGGTCGGCATTCTTGACCGGCTGTCTGGCCGCCGTCTTCCAGCCTTTGGTCTTCCAGCCATGGATCCACTCAGTGATGCCTTTGCGGACGTATTCGCTGTCCAGGTAGAGCGACACCTTGCAGGGGCGCTTGAGCGCACCGAGCGCTTCGATCACGGCCGTGAGTTCCATGCGGTTGTTGGTGGTTTCGCGCTCACCACCCCAGAGCTCTTTTTCGTGGCCGCCGGCCTTGAGGTAAACGCCCCAGCCGCCCGGGCCCGGGTTGCCTTTGCAGGCGCCATCGGTGTAGATCACCACGTGATTCAAATCAGAGTCTCCAGAAAAACAAAAACAGCGCCACCCCAGGGGCACCGCCGGGCTGGCTTTGCCAGACGGCCAGTGCCGCCCCCCTGGAGGGGGGTGACGCGAAGCGGCGCGGGGGGGGTTTCACATCAATGCCGGTTGGCCACCGACACGGGCGCCGCAGCCACAGCCACAGCCCGCCGCGGCTTCCACGACGGGCCGAGCAGGCGCACACCCTGCACACGCTTGACCGCCACCTGAAAATAGACCGCGCCGAAGATCGGCCACCAGCGTGGGCCGGCCCGGTCCATCCAGGCGCTGTGGTTGAGCCACTTTTCGGTCCTCACCGCCGGCCGGTAGCAGCCAAAGCGCTCCGACTCTACTTCAAAACTCAGCAGCCGCAGCCAGTCGCGCAACCGGCGCGGGCCGATGAATTCACCGGCCTCGGGCAGGTACAGGCTCGACAAACCCAGCCCATGCAAACCCAGCCGCCCTGCCAGGCGGGCGCGCCCCTGGCGCAGGCCCCAGAGGCTGGTCGGATTGAAGCCCGAAATCACCACCCGCCCCTCGGGCACGAGCACCCGCTCCACCTCGCGCAACACGTGGTGGGGATCGGCGCTGAGCTCCAGCGTGTGCGGCAGCACCACCAGGTCCAGACTCGCCGGCGGAAACGGCAGCGCAGCCGCGTTGGTCACCAGCGCCACCCGCGGCGACTCGCCCGGGGCCGGCCAGGTCGAGACCCGGTCGCCACGGTCCACGGATGGGGACTGCGGAGCATCCAGGTCCACCGTGCGTCCGCCCTCCCCGGTGAACAGCCGCTCGTCCAGCGGCGCAACGAGCATCTCTTCGGGCAAGGCCAGCCAGCGGTGCGGCATGCGGTTCGCGTCGAGGGTACGCAGCTCGGGCAGTCCCAGCTGCAGCGCGTTGTAGCCAAACAGATCGCTCACGGCCAGGTCAAACTGCCGCTGCTCCCAGTCCAGCAAGTAACGCCCGGGAGCGGTCTGAAACCAGTCGGTCAAACTTATAATGGGTGGATACATGGTGTGAGATGAAAAGACGGAGCTGGCGCAAGTCCGGCACCCCCAACCCGGCTTTTCCGCGTACTCTACACGCCAACCCCGCATTCACACCGGGCTCCGCGCATGACACTTTTTCCCCTACCCGCGTTCAGCGACAACTACATCTGGGTGTTGCACGACGGGCAGCGGGCGCTGGTCGTGGATCCGGGCGAGTCCGATGGGGTGCTGGCCTGGCTGGCCGACCAACGGCTCGACCTCGACACCATCCTGATCACCCACCACCACGCCGACCACACCGGTGGCGTGGCGGCCTTGCGCCGGGCCACCGGCGCGCGCGTCATCGGCCCGGCGGACGAACCCATGCCCGAGCCCCTGCTGCGCGTGGGTGAGGCCGATACCGTGAGTGCGCTGGGTCTGGACTGGTCGGTGATCCAGGTGCCGGGCCACACGGCCGGCCACATCGCCTACTTCTGTCCCGACGTGGACGGCCGGCCCCTGGTCTTTTGCGGCGACACCCTGTTCTCGGCGGGCTGCGGCCGGCTGTTCGAAGGCACGCCGGCGCAGATGCTGGACTCACTCACCCGCCTGGCCCAGCTGCCCGGCACCACCCGGGTCTGCTGCACACACGAATACACGCTCTCCAACCTGCGTTTTGCGCTGGCGGTCGAGCCCGG
The DNA here is from genome assembly GCF_013387465.1 of Hydrogenophaga aromaticivorans. Taxonomy (GTDB): domain Bacteria; phylum Pseudomonadota; class Gammaproteobacteria; order Burkholderiales; family Burkholderiaceae_C; genus Hydrogenophaga; species Hydrogenophaga aromaticivorans. The sequence goes on from NZ_VYGV01000006.1 coordinate 740,104, forward strand.
CAATGCCGAACTGACGCAGCACGCCGCGCATTGCGCGCAGCTGCGCGCCGGGAACCTTCCCACGCTGCCCAGCTCCATCTGGCTGGAAAAGCAGATCAACCCCTTCCTGCGCACCCATGTGCCCGCGGTGGCCCAGGCGGCCGGTGCACATGAACCCGGCGCAGGATCCGATACCGTGAGCGTGCTGGCCACCCTCAGGGAATGGAAAAACAATTTCAAATGACTCTCGCCTCCGCTCCGACCGCTTTCCATCCGCCCCCTGATCCCTCCCGCAACCACCCGCCGTTGACCCAGTCAAGCGGTCGTCTGGCCGGGCTGGTCTGGACCCTGGGCCTGACCTTGCTGATCGCCGGTTGTGCCGGTTCGCCAGCAGCGCGCCAGACCAACCAGGCGGGGGCTGGGTCAACGGTGCCCAGCGGGAGCCCTCAGCCGGCCACCGCATCCTCCAGCTACAACCACCCCCCGCTGAGCACCATCGTCTCCGCACAGGCCAGCGCGCCCCCGGTCGTGACGCTGGCTGCCCCGGAAGACATCTGGGACCGCATCCGGCGCGGCTTTGCCATGGCGGACCTGCAGAACGATCTGGTCCGAGACCGCGAGCAGTGGTACATCAGCCGCCCCGACTACATGCAGCGCATGACCGAGCGGTCGAATCGTTACCTGTTCCACATCGTCGAAGAGGTCGAGCGCCGCAACCTGCCCATGGAGCTGGCCTTGCTGCCCTTCATCGAGAGCGCGTTCAACCCGCAGGCAGTGTCCAGTGCGCGCGCGGCCGGCATGTGGCAGTTCATGCCCGCCACCGGCCAGTCGTTCGACCTGAGGCAGAACGCGTTCCGCGATGACCGCCGCGACGTGCTGGCGTCCACCCGCGCCGCGCTCGATTACCTGGAGCAACTGCACGGCCGCTTTGGCGACTGGCACCTCGCCCTCGCGGCCTACAACTGGGGCCAGGGCAACGTCAACCGCGCCATCACGCGCAACCAGCGCGCCGGTCTGCCCACGGGTTACACCGACATCGACATGCCGCTGGAGACGCGCATGTACGTGCCCAAGCTGCAGGCGGTGAAAAACATCCTGGCCCGGCCCGAGTCGTTCAATGCCCAGCTGCCACCGATCGGCAACCACCCCTTCTTCGACACCCTGACGCTGGAGCGTGACATCGACGTGGCGCTCATCGCCCGCCTGGCGGAGGTGAGCGAGAAGGACTTCCGGGCATTGAACCCTTCGATCAAGCAGCCCATCGTGATGGCGGCCGGCACGCCTTACATCCTGCTGCCCTGGGACAACGCCAACATCTTCGAGCGCCGTCTGGCCGAGTACAAAGGCCCGCTCGCCAGCTGGACCGCCTGGGTCGTTCCCAGCACCATGACGGCGGCACAAGCCGCCAGCCGCGTGGGCATGAGCGAGTCCGAACTGCGCGCCGTCAACAACATCCCGCCCCGCATGCAGGTGCGCGCCGGATCGAGTTTGCTGGTGGCGCGTAGCGACCAGCACAACCGCGACGTGAGCGAATTCGTCGCCGACAACGCCAGCCTCAGCCTGCAACCCGAGGCCATCGTGCGGCGCGGCTCCGTGATCGTCCGCGCGGGCGACACCCTGAGCCGGCTGGCCGCGCGCCATGGCGTCAGTGCCTCGAATCTGGCGCGCTGGAACAACCTGCGGGTCAGCTCCAAACTCAAGGCCGGTCAGCGCCTCTCGCTGGTCAAGACCCAGCGGTCCAGCGCGGTTGCTGCGAAGGGCGGCAGGAAGATGACCCAGAAGAGCACGCAGGCCAAAGGCAAGAGCGTCAAACGCAGCACCAAAAAAGCCACGATCAAACCCACGCGCACGGCGAGCAAAAAGAAAGCACGCAAGAACTGAGAATGTTGTCCGCCTTGCCGCGGATTCAGGCGCGGAAGCGGGCCTTCGATTTCTGCGCAAATTCGTTGGTGAAGGTGCGCTCCAGGTTCACGCGCTGCAGCATCTGCGCGTCGTCGAAATGCGCCAGCATGCGCACCGTGGTCTGAGGGCCGGCTTCGGGCATCAGACCATCGGGCGTCCACGACTCACGGGCCCTGCTGAACGCGGCCAGGTACAGCGCCCGATCTCCGAGAAAATAGGTTTCGGGCACGATCCTGATCAGGTCGGAGGGCCCGGCGGTCTGCAGCCATTTCAGGGCATGCACCATCGCGTCGGTGATGGCCTGGCAATGCTTCGGGTTGTTCTCCACGAAGTCGGCCGAAGCGCTCAGGCAACCCGCGGGCAGCGGTCCGCCAAACACATCGGCATTGCCCCGCGTGGTGCGCGTGTCGGCCACCACCCGGAGTTGCCCCGCCTGCTCCAGCTGGGTGATCACCGGGTCGGTGTAACAGATGGCATCCACCTGACCCGATCGAAAAGCCGCCACCGCTGCCGAGGCACTCGGAAAGGCTTGGTAGGTCACGTCCTGCGGACCCAGCCCTGCCCTGGTCAGCAGCAGGCGCGCAATGCGGTGACTGGCCGAGCCCAACGCCGTGACCGCGATACGTCGACCACGCAGGTCGCGCAGCTGGCGGTAGTGTTCCATGGTCTGCAGCGATACGCCGAGCACGATTTGGGGCGTGCGCCCCTGCAACACGATGGAGCGTATCGACTGCCCCCGCATCTGCAGGCTGATGGTGTGGCTGTAGGGTCCCGACACCAGGTGGGTGGCGCCGCTGAGCATGGCTTGCAGGGCTTGCCCCGGTTCCGTGAAATCGCGCAGCTGGACGTCCAGCCCCTCAGCAGCGAAATAGCCGAGACGATCCGCGATCGTGAGCGGCAGGTAACAGAACGACGAGCGGTTCTCCACCGCCATCACCACGCGGCCCAGCGTGTTGCGAGTGACGGGCGCCGCGACGCTGGTGGCTGGCCGCGACTGTGCAAACACCGCAGGAAGGCCTGCCGTCAGCATCGCCGACGCGCACACACGACCCCACCCCCGGCGACTCCACATGACACATCCTCTCTGGTACCTTGTCTTCAAGGTGCCAGCGTATGCGCCATCACAAAAACCCGCATCGGGACGAATCCCGAGCGGGTTTCCACCAAGCTTAAAAGCAATTAAAAGTAACAGCCTCGCAGGCGGCGTCAGACGAACAGGATCGCGATGTTGACCAACAGTGCCAGTGTCCATGCGATGCTGCGCGCCGTGGCCAGATCGGCCACATACAACATGATGTAGACCAGTCGCAAAACGATGTAGAAGAAGGCCAGCAGATCCAGCCGGGTCTGGTAGGTGCCGAGCTGGTGGGCAATGATCACCGCACCCATGAAAAACGGCAGCGCCTCGAAGCTGTTGGCCTGCGCCGCATTGGCGCGCGCGCGCCAGTCGTTTTGCTTCGCCAGCCAGGCGCGCGGGTTGTGGTTGTCGTAGCCGCCCTCGCGCCTTGGCTTGGCGAACGTGCCCCACTTGGCCAGCCCCGCGCAAACCATCGGCAGCAGCGCCGCCACGATCACGGCCCAGTAGGCCACGGTGAGTCCAGCGATTTTCATCAAGCGCTTTCTTTTGAATGCGAGTGGTCAACGCCGGTCCACCAGGGCGTGGGCGATCGTGCCGAGATCCACGTATTCGAGCTCGCTGCCCACCGGCACGCCCCGCGCGAGCCGCGTGACGTTCACGCCGCGCGCCTTCAACGCCTGAGCGATCACATGGGCCGTGGTTTCGCCCTCGGCCGTGAAGTTGGTCGCGAGGATCACTTCACGCACCTCGCGCGCGCCGTCCACCAGGGTGTCGATGCGGTCAAAGAGTTTTTGCAGACCAATGTCGCGCGGACCCACGCCGTCCAGCGGGCTGAGCTTGCCCATGAGCACGAAGTACAGGCCCTTGTAGGCCCCGGTGCGTTCCAGCGCCGACTGGTCGGCCGGGTTCTCCACCACACACAGCTGGCTGCGGTCGCGCCGCACATCGCGACAGGTGGGGCAGATCTCGTCTTCGGTGAAGGTGTGGCACAGCGTGCAGTGCTTGACCTCGGCGCAGGCGTGCTGCAGCGCCTGCGCCAGGTGCAGCGCGCCCTCGCGGTCGTGCTGCAGCAGGTGAAACGCCATGCGCTGGGCCGACTTCACCCCCACGCCCGGCAGGCGCCGCAGCGCCTGCACCAGCAGTTCAAGTGAGTGGTTTTCGGCCAAGTGGGCGGTCGTCAGAAGGGGAACTTCATCCCGCCGGGAAGGCCTGGCATTCCAGCCGTGAGCTTGCCCAGTTTCTCGTTCGAAGTTTCTTCCGCCTTGCGCACCGCAGCGTTGAACGCTGCGGCCACCAGGTCTTCCAGCATGTCCTTGTCGTCGGCCAGCAGGCTGGGGTCGATGGTGACGCGCTTCACATCGTGTCTGCAGGTCATGAGCACCTTCACCAGGCCGGCGCCGGACTCACCGGTGACCTCGATGAAAGCGAGTTCGTCCTGCGCCTTCTTGAGGTTGTCCTGCATGGCCTGGGCCTGCTTCATGAGGCCGGCGAGTTGTCCTTTGTTGAACATGGTTTTCCTTGTATGTCCTGAATGAAATGAATCGGCGTAACCGAGAAGCTCAGGCGCCTGTGGCCTTGAGCGTGCCGGGTACGATTTTGCCGCCAAAGTCGCGCATCATCGTTTGCACGAAGGGGTCGTCGCGAATGATCTGTTCGGCTTCGCGCTGCCGGCGGGCGGCCTCGGCCGCCAACCGCAGCGCGGCGGAGTCCTCGACCGGGCCGATCTCCACGACCAGGCGGATCTCGTGGCCCAGCGTCTTCAAGGCCGCGCTCAGGCGTTCCCGGGTGTTGCCCTGGTTGAGCGACTCGCGCTCCACCCGCAACAGCCATTGGTCCGCGTCGCGCGCCACCAGCTGGGACTGCAGCCCCAGCTCGCGTACCAGCGCCGTGATGGTTTCGGCCTTGGCCAGTTGCTGGATCGCATCGAACCAGAAATCACCTTCGGCGCTGAGCACCGGCTCGCGCATCGGTGCGGCTTCGCCCGGATCGCGCAGGCGGTCCAGTCGCGGTGCAGGGCCGGGATCGCGCACGGGAACCTCGACCACACGGCGCGAGGTCTGCACACCCTCGTCCAACGGCGCATCGTCTGGCTCCTCCACCCAGGGTGGGCCGTCGGCATCCTCTTCAAAGTGCGCAGGTTCAGCCGCGGGCAATGTCTTGGTTGCCGACGCCGCAGGCACGGGGCGCGAGGCAGGCGGAGCCTGCACGGTCGCTGCGGCCAAAGGTGCGACCGGAGCCGATGCCACAGGTGCAGCCACCACTGCCACGGGCCGGACCACAGGCGCCACAGACCGGGAGGCCAGCGCCGCAAAGGGCTGAAGCTCCGCGACCGGAGCCTCAGCCCCGGATTTCAGTGTTTTTTTTTCCGCCGCGGCGCCGGTCGCCGTCTGCGAAGGCTTGAACGCGAGCAGCCGCAGCAGCACCATGGTGAGCGCGGCGTATTCGTCGGGCGCCAGGCCCAGCTCGGCACGGCCGTGCAGACACAGGCTGTAGAGCAGCTGGGTTTCGTCGGCCGGCAGCGCGTGCGCCAGGCGCACGATCTCGGGTGTGTCGGGGTCGTCCGACTCCTGCAGGGCCAGCCGTTCGGGCACCGCCTGCAGCACCGCCATGCGCTGCAGCAGGCCGGTCATTTCTTCGAGCGTCGAGGCGGCATTCAGGCCGTTCAGGCGCAGGCTGTCGATGGTGTCGACCACGGTCGCGCCATCACCGCGCGCCAGCCCGTCGATCAGTCGCAGCACATAAGAACGGTCCACCGCGCCCAGCATCTGGCGCACCGTGGCTTCCTGCAGCTGACCGCCACCGAAGGCAATGGCCTGGTCCGTCAGCGAGAGCGCGTCGCGCATCGAGCCGCGCGCAGCGCGCGAGATCAGACGCAGCGCCAGCGTCTCGGCCGGCACGCTTTCGGCCTGCAGCACCTGCGCCAGGTGCTGCAGCACGGTCTCGGGCGCCATCGGCCGCAGGTTGAACTGCAGGCAGCGCGAAAGCACCGTGACCGGCACCTTCTGCGGGTCGGTCGTGGCCAGCACGAACTTCAGGTACTCGGGCGGTTCCTCCAGCGTCTTGAGCATCGCGTTGAACGCGTGCCCGGTGAGCATGTGCACCTCGTCGATCATGAAGACCTTGAAGCGGCCCTGCACCGGTTTGTAGACCGCCTGCTCCAGCAGCGCCTGGACCTCGTCCACGCCGCGGTTCGAGGCCGCGTCCAGCTCGGTGTAATCGACGAACCGGCCGGCGTCGATGTCGGTGCAGGCCTGGCACACGCCGCAGGGTTCGGCGGTGATGCCGCCCTGCCCGTCCGCCCCCAGGCAGTTGAGCGACTTGGCCAGGATGCGCGAGACGGTGGTCTTGCCCACGCCGCGGGTGCCGGTGAACAGGTAGGCGTGGTGCAGCCGCTGTGTGGTCAGCGCGTTGGAAAGCGCCTGAACCACGTGCTCCTGCCCCACCATTTCGGTGAAATTGCGCGGGCGGTACTTGCGGGCCAGAACGACATAGGACATGGCAGGGATTCTAAGCGGCGCCCTTGGTCGGCAAAGGGTGGCCGTCATCGCCTACAATCGACCTCGACGGGCCTTCCCGCATGGTGAAGCGGCCAACCGGGTCAGGTGGGGAACCAAGCAGCCCTAACTGTGTAGCCAGTGCCGGGGTCAAGGCTCGTCACCTTATTCAGCGCCAATCTGGCGCCGCAGCGGGCCAGCTGAAGTGCACCACCGCCGTGCCGCTGGGCGTCGCGGACCGGGTGCCCTCAAGGCTTGGGCACCGGCGGGCCCTCCAGCCCGCGCACCCATTCCCGCCAGATCGCCACCAGCAGCGCCATCAGCACCGGGCCAACGAACAGGCCCACCAGCCCCATCGTTTTGACACCGCCGACCAGCCCGAAAAACGTGGGCAGGAACGGCAGCTTGACCGGCCCGCCCACCAGCCGCGGGCGCAGTGTCTTGTCCACGATGAAGAGTTCGACCGAACCCCAGGCAAACAGCAGCAGGCCGGCCGTCGCATGGCCGGAGCCCACCAGATAGAGCGACACCAGCGTGAACGACAGCGGCGCCCCGCCCGGAACCATGGCCATGAAGCCGGTGATCACGCCCAGCAACACCGGCGAAGGCACGCCGGCGATCCAGTAGGCCACGCCCAGCACCACGCCCTCGCCGATGGCGATCAGGCCCATGCCGGTGACGGTGGCGCTCACCGTGGCCGGCACCACCCGAGAGAAACGCTGCCAGCGCTCGGGCAGCAGGTGCTCGCCCACCCGGTCCACCTGGCCTGCGATGCGCACGCCGTCCTTGTAGACAAAAAACAGCGTGATCAGCATGAACAGCACCAGCAGGAACAGCCCGAACAAATTGCCTGCGGCCGCCAGAACCGTGCGCGAAATGTTGCCAACGTGCTGACCAGAAAGCATCTGGATCCACGTGCCCAGCGCGTGCGGCTGGCCCAGGTGTTCGCGCCACAGTTCGGCCAGCTGCGCGCCGACGAGAGGCAGCGCCTCGATCCACGCGGGCACGGTGGCGCCATGGCGGTTGGCCTCGATCGCCCAGTGCACGAATTCGCTGGCTTCGCGGATGGCGTAGTGCAGCGCCACCGACAGCGGTACCACGAGCACCACCAGCACCACCAGAATCGCCAGGCTGGCCGCCATCGTGGTGTTGCCGCCGCAGCGACCCACCAGGCGGCGGTACAGCGGCCAGGTGGCGAAACCGATGATCAGCGCGGCCAGCGCCGGGACCAGAAAGCCGTGGAAAAAATAGACACCAGCGGCGAGGATCAGCAGCAACAGGCCGCGGGTGATGAGGGGAGCACGCAAGACAGGGGGCATCTTTTCATTCTGACATGGGGTGCAGCACGCGCCGGGCCCAGGCGGGCAAGGTCTCTGCCTGCCAGATCACCGCGCCGCCACGCAAGCGCGCCACCAGCCGAGGCACCTGGATCACCTGCTCCGAAGGCAGCGAGGTGTCGTACAGCAGCGCCAGATCGGCCCGCCGCACCGCCACGCTGAGGTGGCGCACGGTGCGCGGGTAACGCGCGAGCACGCGTTCGGGCGGCACCGGGTGGCCCCCCTCCTCCACGCGCTGGCTCACGCGACCGAGCAGCTGCTGCGGTTCGTCCACGCACACCACCAGCAGCACCACGGCAAACCCCACGCGCTGGGCAGCGCTCATGAGATCGAGCTTGGACGTGTGGGAAAACACGGTCTCGCTGGCGAAGGACTTGCCTTCGGTCAGGCACTGCGCCCGCCGCGCGTCGGCCCACTGGCGCGCCTGGCGTGAGCGCTCGGCGGGGTCGCTCACCTGCTGCAGGTGAGCCGCTTCGTGCAGGTCGGCGTTGACGAATTCGGCTTGTGCGGGGATCAGGCCCTGAGCCACCGCGCTGCGGTACAGCGTGGACTTGCCCGCGCCATTGGGGCCGGCCAGCAGGTAGAAAACCGGGGCAGTCAATGCGGCCTGTCGCGTCAGGCGGCGCGGCGCGCTGGCGCCACCTTCTGGCGGTTGGACAACACCGTGTCACGCACCGCCTGGGCCAGGCGCCCACTCGATTCAGCGGCCAGAAAACGGGCCTCGATGGCGTCCAGCGATTCATCGGTGGTGCCCGAGGCGCCAGCGCGGTGCCGGGCGTCGTACAGCGCAATCGCCTCGCGCGCCTCCTGCACCGTGAGGCCGGTTTCGTCGGCAATGCGCCCCAATGTGGCCCAGTATTCGATCTGGCCGGCCACCGAGCGGCGCTGCGGCTGTGCCGCCTCTCGGGCCTGCTGCACCAGGGCGGCGGGCAGTTTCACGGACGAAAACGGGCTGACAGCGTTGGACATGGCGAACTCCTGTTTGGCGCATTTTGCGCCAAATTGAACCATGCGGCAATCCCAGATGGTCCCCGACGCCATCACCTGGTTCAGCGCAGCGCAGGCGCCACAAAGCAAAAGGCCGCATCAGCGGCCTTTTGCTTGTGCCGTCAGGCCTGAAAACGCTCGACCTATTCGCCGCCAAACAGGCGTGCGAAGAACCCGCGCTTCTTCTTCAGGTGCAGTTCACGGATCAGTTCTTCCTTGATCTGCGCCTTCATGTCGGCATCGCCGTGGCTGACGTTCTTCAGGTAGACCTTCACCGAGTCGGCGTAGCTCTTGTCGTCGTTGCGGATGTGGTTGAACAGCCAGCGCGAGAGCATGGCGTGCAGGTCGGACGCCACGTCTTCGCCGGCCTCGAAGCGCATGCGGTACTCGCCAACCTTGCGCGTGAACAGCTCGTGCACCTTCTTGTGCGGGCCGGAGAACATGTAGCCGGCGTCGGACATCAGGGATTCTTCAAACGCGAAATGCGAGAGCGTGTAGTCCACCATCTCGTCGATCACGGCACCCACGGCTTCACGGTCGTGGTGGTCACGGGCGTCGTACAGCTGGTTGATGTATTCGACGATGCGTTTGTGTTGCCCGTCGATCTCGCGAATGCCAGTTTCCAGGTCGGGGGTCCAGTTCAGGTGTGCCATGGGCCACTTTCTCTCATGCGGGGAACAGGGAATACCCTGTGAATGAAACAAATTGTGAACCCGATGCCGCCGACGTGGTGCGGCATTCGCAGGTTTCATGACATATCTCAAGCGCAACGGAAGAGGATCCCCCGCTGAAACACCGACAGCGTGCCATTGCAACAACGCCACGCCACCGCCCCATCGCTGCCGGGGCCTTGCTGTGCCCAACAGCAGCCAGCCCACCCCAATCAAAAACCGGAGAAATCACCCCCAATGGGCTTCGGGTGGCCTGGCGCGCATCCGGAGCCTGGCGCCGGTGGAGCAGGCGCAGGCCTCAGAAGGCATCCATCTTGAGCTTCTGATGCGCCACCACCCGCTTCCAGCCTTCGACGTCGTTCTGCAGAAACTGCGCCAGTTGCGCGGGGGTTCCGGTGGCAGGTTCCAGCGCGTCTTTGCCCAGGCGCTCCTTCACATCCGCCATTTCAACCACCCGAGCCAGCGCAGCGTTGAGTTGCTGCACCACCGCCTCGGGCGTGCCTTTGGGCGCCACCAGCGCAAAGTAGTTCAGCACGTTGAAGTCGGCCATGCCGGCTTCCTGCATGCCAGGCACCTGGGGCAGCGCGGGGCTGCGTTCGGGGCTGGTGACGGCCAGTGCCTTGAGGCGGCCGTCACGGATGTAGGGGGCCAGCGCGGGGATGGTGCCGGTGAGCAGCTGCACCTGGCCCGCGAGCGTGTCCAGCGTGGCCGGCGCGATGCCGCGGTAGGGAATGTGGGTGATGAAGGTGCCGGTGCGCGCCTTGAGCGATTCCAGCACCAGATGGTTGATGCCACCCACGCCGGCCGAACCGTAGTTGAGCCGCCCCGGCTGGCTGCGCGCGAGGGCCACAAGTTCGGGCAGGGTGTTGACAGGCAAGTCCTTGTTGGCCGCCCAGACCAGCGGACCGTGAGCGATCATGCCGACAGGGGTGAAGCTGCCGATCGGGTCGTAACCGGCGGTGGGCAGTGCGGCGGGCACGGTGGTGAAGGGTGCGGCCGCGAGCAGCAGGGTGTGGCCGTCGGGTGCGGCCCTGGCCACCTCTTGCGCGCCCAGCGCACCGGAGGCACCTGTCCGGTTGTCCACGACCACGCTGACCTTGAGCAGCTCGGCCAGCTTGCCCGCCACCAGGCGGCCCATGGCGTCGGTGCCGGCGCCGGGCGCAAAGGGCACGATGATCTTGATGCTGCGTTCGGGGAAGCTGCTGGCCCAGCTGGCACCAGCGCTCAGGCCAACGAGTCCCGCGCCCAGCTGCAGGCAAAAGTGACGACGATCCGGGGAGGGGAAGGTCATGTGAATCTCCAGACAGTACAGAACAATCGGGCCACTGTATGCCGGCGACATGACGAGGCGGTGACGGCCCTGCAACAACCGCGCGACAGCACAGCGCTGGGCCAGAACAACGCAGCGCCATCGCGGCCACGCCCGCGTCAGACCTTCAGGGGAACGCGCCAAAGGCGCTGTCAGCGCCCGCCGCGGGGTTTCATCGCATTGCCGCCCACGCCGGCCCGAGGCGGCAGTCCGGTGTGCTGGGTCAAGATCGCGCCACGCTGGGGCTGCGCCGGTTTCATCCCCGGCTTCACCACCGCGGCCATCTTCTCGCTGGCCTTGCCCACGGCGGTGCTGTTCTTGCGGCGCGCGCTCTGGTAGCTGCCGTCCGTCATGGGCTGGAAGGTCGGGATCAGGTGGTGTTTGCCGTTGCCGATCAGGTCGGCGCGGCCCATGGTCTTGAGCGCTTCGCGCAGCAGCGGCCAGTTGTTCGGGTCGTGGTAGCGCAGGAAGGCCTTGTGCAGGCGGCGGCGCTTGTCACCGCGCACGATATCCACCTTCTCGGCCCGGTCGTCGCGGTGCACGCCCTTGAGTGGGTTCAGGCTGGTGTGGTACATCGCCGTGGCCGTGGCCATGGGGCTGGGGTAGAAGGTCTGCACCTGGTCAGCGCGGAAACCGTTCTTCTTCAGCCAGATCGCGAGGTTCATCATGTCCTCGTCGCTGGTGCCCGGATGGGCCGCGATGAAATACGGGATGAGGAACTGCTTCTTGCCCGCCTCTTCGCTGTACTTCTCGAACATCGCCTTGAACTTGTCGTAGCTCCCGATGCCGGGCTTCATCATCTTGGACAACGGCCCGCTCTCGGTGTGCTCGGGCGCGATCTTGAGGTAACCGCCCACGTGGTGCTGCACCAGTTCCTTCACGTACTCCGGGCTCTTCACCGCCAGGTCGTAGCGCAGGCCGGAGCCGATCAGGATCTTCTTGATGCCCCGGAGCGACCGCGCTCGGCGGTAGATTTTGATCAGCGGGTCGTGGTTGGTGGTCAGGTTCTGGCAGATGCCGGGGTAGACGCAGCTGGGCTTGCGGCAGGCAGCCTCAATCTGCGGGCTCTTGCAGCCCAATCGGTACATGTTGGCGGTGGGGCCACCGAGGTCGGAGATGACACCGGTGAAGCCGTCGACCTTGTCGCGGATGTCTTCGACCTCCTTGATGATCGAGTCTTCCGAGCGGCTCTGGATGATGCGGCCTTCGTGCTCGGTGATGGAGCAGAAGGTGCAGCCACCGAAGCAGCCGCGCATGATGTTGATCGAGAAGCGGATCATTTCCCAGGCTGGGATCTTGGTCGCGCCGTCGTGTTTGCCGTGTTCGTCGGCATAGGCCGGGTGCGGGCCGCGCGCGTACGGCAGGTCGAACACGTGATCCATCTCGGCCGTGGTCAGCGGGATCGGCGGCGGGTTGATCCACACGTCGCGCGCCGTGGCGCCCTCGCCGTGCGCCTGCACCAGCGCACGGGCGTTGCCGGGGTTGGTTTCCAGGTGCAGCACGCGGTTGGCATGGGCGTACAGCACGGCGTCGCTTTTCACCTGCTCGTAGCTGGGCAGGCGGATCACACTGCGGTCGCGCGACAACTTGGCCACGCCGCCGGCGCCTTGGGGGCGGTGGATGGTGATGGGTTTGTAGGCCGAAGAGCCCTCACCCCGACCCTCTCCCACAGGCGGGATAGGGGCTTGGGAGCCATCTTCCTTGGAACAGCTCTGTCCCTGGGCTTGCGCCTGTTCGCTGGTGGTCTGGTAAGGATTGATGTGGTCTTCGACGTGGCCGGGCTGGTCCACCTCGCTGGAATCGATCTCGATCCAGCCCTCGGCCGTGGGGTCGTGCGGGCGGCGGATGAAAGCGGTGCCGCGCACGTCGGTGATGTGTTCGATGGGTTCGCGTGCGGCGATGCGGTGCGCCACCTCGACCAGCGCGCGTTCGGCATTGCCGTACAGCAGCAGGTCGCACTTGGCATCCACCACGATGCTGCGACGCACTTTGTCGCTCCAGTAGTCGTAGTGGGCGATGCGGCGCAGGCTGCCTTCGATGCCGCCGAGCACGATGGGCACGTCTTTGTAGGCCTCGCGGCAGCGCTGGCTGTAGACGATGGCGGCGCGGTCGGGCCGCTTGCCACCCACGTCGCCGGGGGTGTAGGCGTCGTCGCTGCGGATCTTTCGATCAGCCGTGTAGCGGTTGATCATGGAATCCATGTTCCCCGCGGTCACGCCCCAGAACAGATTGGGCCTGCCCAGCGCCTTGAAGGGCTCGGCGCTCTGCCAGTCGGGCTGGGCGATGATGCCGACGCGAAAACCCTGCGCTTCCAGTACACGGCCGATCACGGCCATGCCGAAGCTGGGGTGGTCGATGTAGGCGTCGCCGGTCACCAGCACGATGTCGCACGAGTCCCAGCCCAGTTGCTCCATCTCGGCGCGGCTCATGGGCAGGAACGGCGCCACGCCGAACCGCTTGGCCCAGTAGGGGCGGTAGCTGGTCAGCGGCTTGGCGGCGCGCGCGAAAAAGGAGACGTCGACGGGGGCGTTCATGGTGCGAAGGGGGAGTGAGGGCGAAGTGTACGGTTTTGCGCATCCACGCCGTGTCATAGGGTTACCGGTCGAGGGACGAGGCAGCGCGTTACTTCTGGAAGCAATACCTGCCAGATCATTACCTGACACCTTGAGCATGATCAATTTCACCCCAATGGGTCGGATCAGAATGATTTGCGAGCAAATACTGGGTGGAGTAGAAAGTTCCGGTGTTGCTTGATCTGTAGCTCAGTGAATCTTCCAAAGGAACCTCCATGAAAAAGCAATCTGTGATCAACGCCGTTGTCCTGGCCTTGGCGCTGGGTGGTGTCGGCATGGCGTCTGCGCAGGACCGGTTGAAGACCCAGGACAAGGACCAACTGAAAACCCAAGACAAAGACCTGCTCAAGACACAGGACAGGGATCAGCTGCGCGATCAGGACCGCCTCTACGCCGATGAGCTGATGACCGATCAGGAGCGCACCACACTGCGTGAGCGTCTGCGCCTGGCCAAGACCGAACAGGAACGTGCTCGCATCCGCGAAGAGCACCGCCTGCAGATGGACGCCAGAGCGAAGGAGCGCGGCGTCACGATCAAGAGCGTCACGGGTTCCTCGCAGACAGGGACGCAGAGCAGCAGTGGCTCTTCGCAGTCAGGATCGCAGAGCGGCAGTGGTTCTTCGCAGACAGGCACACAGAGCGGCAGCGGCTCTTCGAATGCAGGAATGCAGGGTGGCAGTGACACCTCGGGTGGCGGCGCTGGCGGCAAGAAATAGGACCGTCGGGTTGAGCCAGAGACTGCCGTGTCTGGCTCAGGCCCCACCGTCGGGCAACCATGCGGTGCGGGCATCGTGTGGATGTGCCCGGCTGCCCACCAATCTGCCCTTGAAAATCCCCATGAAGCGGCACATGTTCACCCGCCATGCGGCCCCTGCTGCCGGGGCCGCTCAGAGGTCGCGCAAGGCGGCCGCGAGGTGCCGTTGAAATTGCTCGGGATCGCCCAGCGCCTGCGCGTTCATCAAGGCAAGCTTCACGAGAAACAGCTCCGTCTTCTCCGGTCCTGCCCCGTCAATGGCGGTGGCCAGTGCGTCGTAGACCTGCTCCAGGCCGGGGATGGTCAATGTGTTCTGGTTCATGTTCAGGCTTCCATTTTCAGACCAGCGGCGTTGAGCAGGGCGGCGCGCAGGCGCGTCGCATCCAGGCTCATCCAGCGCGCGCACACGTGCTGGTCCGGCCGCAGCAGGTAGGCCGCGCCACTGGCGAGCACGCCGTAGCGCTCACGCAGGTGACCGTCGGCGTCGGCCAGCGTTTCATCGGCGCCGGCGACCGGCTGGGCGCTGCCCACGGCAATCATCCGCAGCGGCAGTCCTCGTGCCCGCAGCCCGTTCACCTCCGCTTGCAGCGCATCGGGCACGGCGGCGCCTTCGGTGAAATACAGCAGCGAAAAGCGGTGGTCCAGGTGGTCCAGCAGGTGGTCGTTGGCGCCCAGGCGCACGTTCTGCGGCGGCGCGCCGTGACCCGGCCCGGCTTTGAACAGCGCGTTGTCGTCACCCGCGCTGTTGGCCGGCGAGTGGTGGTACTCGTGCGGCCGCGAGGTGCGCCAGTGGTAGAGCGGCCCCACGAAGGGCTCGCTGAGCGAGAGCGAGAGCACCGCGTCGCGCAGCAGGCGGAAGCCGCGCGTGGGCGGGGTCATGAAGCGGGTGCTCTTGCCGGCCTCGTCGATGATTTCGCGCGCCGCACCCACGCGTTCGCTGCTGTAACCCGCGAGCAGCGGCGCGGCGGCCAGGCCCTGGATCACGAAGGCCAGCCGCCAGGCCAGCGCCTGCGCATCCTGGAACCCCGTGTTGGCGCCGCGCACACCGAAGATCGGCAGCAGGTGCGCCGCGTCGCCGGTGAACAGCACGCGGCCGTGCACGTAGTCGGGCAGCGTGAGCGCGCGCGCCGAATAGACCGAGCACCAGTCCATGGCCCAGGGCACGCCGGCGTGGCCGATCATGGCCAGTTGGGCGTCGATGCGGGCTTTCAGCGACTCGGGTTTCAGGGCGGCTTCGGGGTCTTCGCCGGGCGGCAGCTGGTAGTCCACGCGCCAGATGCCGTGCGGCTCGCGGTGCATGAGGATGGTGTTGCCGGGGTTCCAGTCGGGGTCGAAGAACGCGAGGCGTTCGGTGGGCAGCGGCAGATCGATGCGGATGTCGGCGATGACGAAGCGGCCTTCGTAGGACGCGCCTTCAAGCTTCAGGTCCAGCATCGAACGGATGCCGGAACGCGCACCGTCGGCGGCCACCAGCCAGTCGGTCTGCAGCGTGTAAGGTCCTTCGGGTGTGTCCACCTCCAGCGTGGCGCCCTGCCCGTCCTGCGTCACGGCGTTCACGCGGTTGCCCCAGCGCAGCTCGATCAGCGGGTTCGCCCGCACGGCATCGACCAGGTATTCCTCCAGGTACTGCTGCTGCAGGTTGATCATGGGGAAGAAGCGGTCGTCCGGATCGTGCGGGGCTTCCATGCGGAAGACGCGCTGGCCTCGGTAGTACGAGTTGCCGAAGCGCCAGGGCAGACCGTTCTGGGTGACGCGATCGGCCACGCCCACCTGCTGCAGGATCTCCATGGAGCGGCGCGTGAACACGATGGCACGGCTGCCTTCGGACACCTGGCGCTCCGCTTCGAGCAGCACGCTTTTCACGCCGTGACGCGCCAGCTCCAGCGCGGCCACCAGCCCGATCGGCCCGGCCCCGGCGATCACCACGGCGTGACGCTGCGGCTGCGGGTGCTGCGAGGGCAACCAAGCGTCGAACACCTGGTAATCGTAGTAGATGGAGCGCCGGGGTTCGGCGTGCGGCTGGTGCATGGCTGGTCTCCTGTTGGTGGGCGCAGTGTAGGCAATGCCCATGACGCAGATGTCCCCATATGGGAACAAACCGAACCCACCTCGGGAAGACCCGGATCAGGCGCCGCCGTCGAGCAGCAAGGCCAGCAGTTCGCGCTGCCCGGCCACGCCGAGCTTGCGGTAGAGGCGCTTCTGGTAGGTCTGTGCGCTGGCCAGCGTCAGGCCCAGGCGTTCGGCCAGGGACTCGGTGCCCAGGCCTTCGATCAGTGCGCGCAGCACGTCGTGGTCACGCTGGGTCAGCGCCGGAAAGCGCCGTGCCAGCCGCGCCAGCACCAGGTCGGGCAGCTCCTGGCTCAGGGCCTGGCCGGTGTGGTGCAGGCGCACGGCGTGCACGATCAGCGGTGCAAAGGCCTCCACCACAGCAATGGCCGCATCGTCGAATGGCCCGTGCTCGGTGCCGCGGTACAGGTTCACCGAGAGCCATCGCCGGCCCTCGTAGAGCGCCATCACGGCCAGCCGCTCGGCCACCTGCGGCAGCTCGTAGCAGATGCGCCGGTACTCGGGGTGGGCGATGTCTTCACCGCGCTGGCGGTGCAGCACGATGCGTGGCTCGGCCATGCCGGCCTGCTGCGCCGCGGGGAACTCCTGGCGCATCACCGCCACGCTGCCGTCAAGCCGGTAGAAGCGCGAGACGTAGGCTTCGGAAATATCGGGCAGCGCCTGCGTGCGCGAGCGGTCGCCCATGGCCACGGTGCGGGGCCGGCGCTGGCCTTCGAAGGCAAAGATGGTGCACTGCGCCAGCGGCAGCTGCGCGCCCACCAGGCGCAACAGGTCCTCGGCCACGGCGTGCCGGTCCGCCAGACCCAGGCGCGTCAGCAGCGCCACCACCTGCGACAGGGGCACGGCGATGGATGAGGCAGGACGGGTGCCCAGCACCCAGTGATCGGACATGGTGGGGCACTGTAGCGCAGGACCCGTTCGTCGGCCTCTGCGGGACCACGCCCGGTCCGCTACCACACCGCGCCGTTCGTCGCATCGGGAGGGCTGCGCCGTTACAAGAAAAAATGCAAAACAGGCAACCGCATGTACCGTTCTTCCCGTTACCACTCTTACGGCACAAACGGGAATGTAAGCCGTGTCGCCTTTAGCATGGGCGCTTCACTTTTGAAGGAGCTGACATGGCATTGCACTTTGGCAAACGCGAGACCGAACAACCCAAGACCCTGAACTCCGGCATGGCCACGCAGCGCTACGGCGTAGGCAGCAACAGCTCATCTCCCGTGACGCCGCAAGCGACCACCGCGTCCGAGCCCACACCCACCCCCACACCATCAACCCCTCCGGCGCGCACCAGCGTTGCGATTCCCGAAGGCGGCAGCAAGCTGACCGTGGGACCGAACATCAAGCTCAAGGGCGTCGAGATCACCGACTGCGACACGCTGGTGGTCGAAGGTCTGGTGGAAGCCACCATGGATTCGCGCGTGATCCAGATCGCCGAACAAGGTGCCTTCAAAGGCTCGGCCGAAATCGACATCGCTGAAATCCACGGCGTGTTCGACGGCAACCTCACCGTGCGCCAGAAGCTCGTGATCTACGCCACCGGCCGGGTCACAGGCAAGATCCGCTACGGCAAGGTGGTCATCGAAGAAGGCGGTCAGCTCTCCGGCGACATCGAGTGCTCGGTGAACGCCTCCGCCAGCAACAGCAGCAAGTCCAGCTCCACCAGCATGCCCGCCATGGCCCTCGCGGCCTGATCGAACGCATCTGATCCGCGCCCGGCCAACGCATGCCGGGCGCGGTTGTCCCAGCTTCTGGCGCCCGCTATGCTGCGGGCATGTACGCCGACTTCTTTGGCCTGAAGCAAAGCCCCTTCTCCATCGCGCCCGACCCGCGTTACCTCTTCATGAGCGAACGCCACCGGGAGGCGCTCGCCCATCTGCTGTACGGCGTTCAGGGCGGTGGCGGTTTTGTGCTGCTCACCGGCGAGATCGGCACCGGCAAGACCACCATCTGCCGCTGCTTTCTGGAGCAGACCCCCGAGAACTGCCGGGTCGCTTACATCTTCAACCCCAAGCTCACGGTCGTCGAGCTGCTGCGCACGGTCTGTGACGAGTTCGGGGTGGTGGTGAACCACCAGGGTCCGGGTGAGGCCACCGCCAAAGACCACATCGACCCGCTCAACACTTTTCTGCTGGCCGCCCACGCAGCAGGACAGCACGCCGTGCTCATCATCGACGAAGCGCAGAACCTGTCGGCTGACGTGCTCGAACAGCTGCGCCTGCTGACCAACCTGGAGACCAACACCCGCAAGCTGCTGCAGATCATCCTGATCGGTCAGCCGGAGCTGCGCCACCTGCTGGCCCGGCCCGAACTGGAGCAGCTCGCCCAGCGCGTGATCGCGCGCTTTCACCTCGACGCGCTCGACGAGGCCGAAACCCGGCAATACATCCAGCACCGCATGGACGTGGCGGGGTTGCACGGGCCCCTGCCGTTCACGCGCGACGCCTTGCGACGGATTCACTCGCTCACGGCCGGCGTGCCCCGGCGCATCAACCTGCTGTGCGACCGCGCCCTGCTCGGTGCCTATGCCAGCGGCCAGCACCGCGTGGAACGCGCCGTCGTGGACAAGGCCGCCAGCGAGGTGTTTGACACGCTCAAGGCGTCGGCGCCCATCCGCCCACACCGCCCACTCGCCAGCCTCGCGTTGCTGGCCGCGGGCGCAGTGAGTGGCGCGCTGCTGCTGTTCGCAGCCATGCAAGTCGGCAAGCACCCGGCCGGCCTCGCCACCGAATCAGGTGCATCGTCCTCGGCGCCTGCGCCACTGCAGCCAGCCATGGCCGCTGCTGCGCTCGCCGACGGGCCCACCGCGCCCGCCACTTTGCGCGAGGTCGAACCACCGCCCCTCGCAGAAGTGCCCGCGTTCAGCGACCTCCTGCGCTCCGAAACCCTGGCCTGGCATGCGCTCGGCCGGTCATGGAACCAGCCCATCGAGCCAGGCGAGCCCTGTGCCACCGCGCTGAAAAACGGGTTGCAGTGTTACCGCACCGGCCGGATGACCTTGCACGGCCTGCGACAGCTGGGCCGCCCGGGCATCCTGACCCTGCGCCTGCCCGGCCAACCGCCAGCCTGGGCCCTGCTGGTCGCCATGGGCGCGGACAGCGCGGTGCTGCAGGCCGGAGAACGCCGCTGGCAACTCCCGCTGACCGGGCTCGCCGACATCTGGCGCGGCGACTACGCCACCCTGTGGCGGTTACCGCCGGGGCAATCAAGCCGGCTGGTCGACGGTCGTCAAGGGCTGGCGGGCGAGTGGCTCAACGCCCAGCTCGGCATTTTGCAGCGTGACGGCCAACTGGCGCCGGGCGCGGCCAGCCTGGACGCCCGCGTGCAGGCGTTCCAACGCGCCCATGGGATCGATGCGGATGGCCTGGCAGGCCCTGTCACGTACATGCAGGTCAACCGCGCCAGCGGTGTGGACGAACCCCACCTGCAGCCCCTCTGAAAGACGGCCAGGAGACCGCCCCCACCATGTCCTACATCCTCGACGCACTCAAACGGGCCGATGCCGATCGCGAGCGCGGCCATGTTCCTGGTCTTCACAGCCAGGGAGAGTTCCACCCGGCAACCGGACCCGGCGCATCGTGGCGCCGTCCCACCGCAGGGGTCGCTGCCGTTCTGGTCTTGCTCACGGCGGCGGCGCTGACGTGGTGGTCGCTGCGCACGCCAGAAACGTCCGAGCGCACCGAGGTGCGCACCGCAGCGGCATCCGCAGAACCGGCTTCGGCCGCCACAGCGCCCTCCGCCACGCCCGGCTTGCCCATTCTGGCGCCCGAACCGGCGGTTGAAACCCCGACCCCGGCAACCGCCCCAGCACCATCAGCGTCTCCGCGCCCCCAGCCAGGCCAGACGACATCCGGGGCGGCAGAAGAGAATGTGGAAGCCGACGCAGAAGACATGGTCGACACCGCCACG
Source organism: Hydrogenophaga aromaticivorans (assembly GCF_013387465.1). Classification (GTDB taxonomy): domain Bacteria; phylum Pseudomonadota; class Gammaproteobacteria; order Burkholderiales; family Burkholderiaceae_C; genus Hydrogenophaga; species Hydrogenophaga aromaticivorans. The sequence continues at coordinate 760,164 of NZ_VYGV01000006.1, forward strand.
GAAGCGGAAGACAGCGTCAACGCAGTGACCACACAACCACCGCCACCGCCACCGCCGTCACCATCACCGCAATCAACCCTCCCCCTGCGACCAGCGGCTCCTCGCCCAATGGCCACGGCCGATGCCAGCGGAAGGCCACCGGTCAAAGTCAGCGGCTCGTCCTACTCACAGAACCCCGCGCATCGCATGCTGATTGCCAACGGCAAGGTGGTGCACGAAGGACAGGAGATCGAGCCAGGCCTGAAACTCGAAACCGTCGGGCCGCGCAGCGCCGTGCTGAACCACCGTGGCACGCTCTACAACATCACGTACTGAAAACCTGCCTTCACCGCGCACGGCAAAACGAACCCCTGACCGGGTCGGTTTGAGAATTTGCCCGCCCGACGAAGCCAGGTCACGCCACTCCATGCCCATGAACAAAGTCCCGTCCGTCCTGCAAATCCAAAATCTGTGTTTCCAATGGCCGGAGCGCACACTCTTCTCAGACTTGAGCGTCAGCGTTCCACCGGGCGTGAGCCTGATCCGTGGTGAAGAGCACACCGGAAAGACAACCCTGCTTCGCCTGCTCGCCGGGGATGTCCATCCCCGGAGCGGCACCTTGGCCATCCAGGGCAACCGCCTGCATGAAGATCCCGAGCGCTACCGCCAACAGGTCTTTCGAACCGATCCGCGCAGCGAATCCCTCGATCAGATCAGCGCCGCATCCTGGTTCCAGCGCCTGCCGGGCAGATACCCGCACTTCAACCCGGAAGCCTTGCCCGATCTGATCCAGGGCTTTGCCCTGACACCCCACATCGAAAAACCGTTGTACATGCTTTCAGCGGGCAGCAAACGCAAAGTCTGGCTCACCGCGGCATGGGCCGCCGGCACGCCGCTCACGCTGATCGACCAGCCCTTTGCCGCACTGGACGTCCCGTCCATGCGCTTCCTGACCGAACTGCTGCAGGAAGCGTCCGAGCACCCGAGCCGGGCCTGGGTGCTGGCCGACTACGAGGCACCGGTTGCGCTGGATCTGGCCAGTGTCATCACGCTCTGAACGAAGGTGCTGGCTGGTCTCGCGCCCGGCCACCCTGGATAGGGTCATGTCGTTCGCGTGGGCTCGGCCTTCGTTGCCTCGGACAGCGGAAGCCGCAGCACCCATCGGCACCCCTTTTGGGCGTCGGACTCGATCTCCAACAGGGCGCCCAGGGTCTCGGCGCGCTGCCGCATGCCGGGAAGGCCTCTCCCGAACTCGGCGCTGACCGGGTCGAATCCTCGGCCGTTGTCGGTGACGGCGATCACCACCGCCCCATCTTCTTCACGGGCTTCCAGACGGATCTGCGTGGCCTGTGCGTGTTTGATGACATTGGCGATGGCTTCACTCAGCAGCGCGCGAAGGTGCTGGCTGGTCTCCCGCCCGGCCACCGCTGGAAGAGCCGGGTCCACATCCCAGACCAGTTGGATGCCACCGTGCCCCAGCCGGTGCTGCACCCGCTGGCGCAGTTCGGCCAGCACTTCGTTCAGCCCACGCCGGTCGGCGGCGGTGGACTTGCTCATGTGCCGAAGCTCGTCGGCCAGGTCCTGCAGCAGCAGCAAGGTGTCCGTGGGCGTCAGCGCCCCCGTGCGGGCCTGCAGCAGCGCGCTGGTGAGGTTGCTGCCCAGGCGGTCGTGCAGGTCCTGCATGATGGATTCGTGCTGGGTGGTCAGGTGGCGCTGCACCTCCAGTTGCTGCAGCCGCGCATGCTGCTCAGCCAGGTGCTGTTCCTGTTCGTGCAGTCGCTGACGCAGCTCGTGCTCATGCCGCTCGGCCGCGTCAAGTGCGCCGATCGCGCGCCGGCTCATCACGTACATGAACACCAGGTACAGCACCAGGGTGCCCATCGGAAAAGAAAAGAAGCCATCGGGGTTCTTCTGGCTGGTCAGGTTTTCCAGGGTGTGGACACCCAGGGCGAGCAGGGTGAACAGCGCCATGAACAAGGCGACGCCTTCACGACGCGGACGGCGCCACACGTGCAGACCCAGCGTGACCAGCCCCACGATGAAAGCCAGCACATTGAAGTAGTTCATCGCGATCAGCGCATTCTTTTGCCAGTCCCACAGGGGCAACGTGAGCAGGGTGGAGAGGGTGGCGTAGATGACAAGTCCAGACCGCAGGCGCGGCACCCGGATGCCCTCGATTTCAAAAGCAAAAATGCAGGCCATCACGACCGTCCAGGTGATGGAAGAGTCAACCAGGGACCCGAACCACACCGCCAGCCGATCCTGACCGGTCGCATCGAAGAAGTACTGCAGGCAGGAGATCGACCACGCCAGCCCGTTGAATCCCAGCAGCTTGAAGTAAGGCTCCCGCGGACGGGCCCAGGCCAAGTGAAATGACAGGATCATCATCAGAACGGCCACGAACGCCATCATCCGAGGCATGTCGAAGTGCAGCAGATTGCGCTCCCGCCAGGCGGTGTCCACCACGTCCATGGGCCCCAGGTAGAGCGAACCCACGGCAAAACCCTGCGGATCGGCGTAGGGCACCGCCAGCAGCAGCTCGCGCGCGCCCAGCGGCACGGCGGAGCGCAACGGCACGTTCCACTGGATGCGCCAGTCCGACAGGTTCGCCTGTTGCAGCTGACCGTCTGCCCACACCGCCCAGGGGCCGCCCATCACGCGCACACCGAGCAGGCCGAGGCGCCCGCGCCCGTCTTCGTGCGGCGGGACCGGAATCCGCAGCCACACCCGGTACTTGGGCGCATCGGGAGGCAGATCGACCGCGGCACCCAGCTCTTTCACGTAGGGCAAGGTGGCGGGTTGCCAGCGGGCCTGCGTCCAGTCGGGCGGCGTGCGCACGATCTCTCGCAGCGTGTCCTGTGCAAACACGGGTTGACCCAGCGCTTCGTGCCAGACCTCCACCTGCCCGACACGCTCCAGCTGCGCCAGGCGCGAGGGAAACTGCAGGTAGGTCCACCAGGCAAACAGCGCCAGCGGCATGGCAATGAGCAGCATGCTCCACCAGACAATGCGCTGAGCCAGCGCGTCTTCAGGCGATGAGACCGGCCTGACGGGCTTCATAGAGGGCCATTTGCAGGTTCGAAGCGCCGAGTTTTTCGTAGGCACGCGCGGCCTGTGTCTTGGTGGTGGACTCGCTCACGCCCATCAGTTCGGCACACTTCTTGAACGTGTATCCCTTGTTGAGCAGCCCCAGGAGTTCGAGCTCGCGCGGCGACAGGCAGGGGCCGGGCTGAAAGAACTGGTCGTAGACAGCGCGGATGCGCCGCCCGGTGTCGGTCTCGCTGAGGTTCAGGCGCAGCGCGGCCTCGGCGCTGGTGTATCCCGCCGCTATGTGCAGCAGCAGGGCATGGGTCTGGACATCGAGCACCCAGGGTAGCGACGCGCCCTCACTGCCTTTGTCTGCATCGGCAGCGCCGGCCCGGGCGCTGAACTGCTGCAAAAAACTGTGGGCCAGCTTGGCATGCAGCGGGCTCTGTCCCATGGCCAAGCCCCGGATCGTGCCCAACCAGTCGGCCGCCTGGTCCGACTTGAACAGATAGCCTTTGGCGCCGGCCGCCGCGGCCGTGAGCAGGTGCTCATCGATCCCGGTCACGGTCAGCAAGGCAGTGGTGCAGCGCGCTCCCCACAGAATCTGTGCCGAGCGCAGCAATACCATCCCGGATCCGGACGGCAGACCCAGATCCACCAGCAACACATCGGGACAGTGCTGCTCCAGCAGACAGAGGCCAGCGGGCAAATCCTTGCAGGCGCCCAACAGCCGCATGTCTTCCGATTCCGACACCACACGACTCAAGGTGTCCCGAAATTCGGGGTGGTCTTCAACCACCATGACCGTGATGCGCCGGGGCAGCGGGTGTTGTCTCATGGAATCCTGTGATGGCGCCATCGCTGTGGCCGAAAACACCGGATGGGTTTGAACCGTAAGCCTAGCAAGAGGATGCATCTTTTAGTATTCGTTCCATCAACTAAAAGACATTTTTTGACCGTTTGCCCAACGGCATCCCCTCCTTTGGGTATGAACCGATCACTCAACAACCTGCTGCAACTGCGCACCCGTCAGCTGGGGCTGTCACTGTCCGATGTCGCCGAGCGCGCGGGCATGACGCGCGCCTACCTGCACCGCCTCGCCGTTGGCGGCACGGCCAACCCCGGCATCATGACACTGCAGCGACTGGCCACTGCGCTGCAGGTGCCGGCTTCCGCGATCTACCGGGTGTTCACCAACACCCTCGCCTGCCCGCAAGCCGCCGCCATGCGGCACGAGGGCCTGCCGACCTCGGACGGTGGTGCCGGGCCGCAGGACGTGCTGGTTTTTGTGGCTGACGTCACGGTGCCGGATCACACCGTCTTCCTGCCGGGCGAGCGCTTCACCAAGACCTGGGCGTTGCAGAACGCAGGCAGCGTGGCATGGAATGGCCGCCGCCTGGTGCGGGCCGACGACGAGCTGGTGATTTCCCTGCGCAATGCCCACGGGCAGCTGCAACCGCTGCTCGATTCACATCTGGACAGCCTGGGGCGGAGTGTGGCGGTGCCCACCACGCTGCCCGGGCAATTGGTGGAGTTGAGCGTGGAGTTTGCTGCTCCACTGGAGAACTGCTCGGTCGCGAGCATCTGGCGTCTGGAGGACGCGCAAGGTCGTCCGTGCTTTGGACCGCGCTGCTTCCTGCAGGCGGTGGTGACCGTGATAGGCGGCTGAAACGCGGCGGCAGGAGGTCAGCCCTGGCCTTCACCGCCAGGGGCCGCGTCCTGACCGGATTCAGGGGTCTGCTCGGTCGGCGCTTCGGACCCATCGCTGTCGTCGTGGGGTTTGCCCGCGGCCTTGGCCCGCAACTTCTCTTCCTTCTTTTTCTTTTTGGCGAGCTCGCGCTGGCGCTTTTCGTATCCGTAATTGGGAGTGGCCAAAACAGTCTTTCTTTGGAGGGGTTGGAAGGATCGGTCAGGCGTTGAGTGTAGCCAGCGCCTGCGCCAGATCGGCGCGCAGGTCGTCCACGGCTTCGAGACCGACGGCAAAGCGCACCAGGCCACCCTTGTGAGGCCAGGCGTGGGTGCGGATCGAGGACACGTTGTACGGCGCACACAGGCTGATGGGACCGGCCCAGCTCCAGCCCAGCTTGAACAGTTCCAGCTGATCGCAGAAAGCGTCGATCTGCGTCTGGTTGAAACGGGCATCAAACACCACGCTGAACAGGCAGGCCGCGGCCCGGGCGTCGCGCTGCCAGTTGGCGTGGCCAGGCGACCCGGGCAAGGCCGGGTGCAGCACCTGCACCACGCCGGTCTGCGCCTGCATCCAGGTGGCGAGCGCGCGCGTGGCGGTGTCCTGCGCCTGGTACCGCAGGGCCATGGTGTTGAGGCCCCGCAGCACGAGTTCGGTGTCGTTGCCGCTGACCCCCAGCCCCAGCCGCATGTGCGTCATGAGCAACTGCTGGTGCAGCGCTTCGTCGCGGGTGACCACCGAGCCCATGAGCACGTCGGACCCGCCACTCGGGTACTTGGTGAGCGCCTGCATGGACATGTCCGCCCCCAGCTCGAAGGCGTTGAACGCGATCCCGGCACCCCAGGTGTTGTCGAGCGCGGTCAGGATGGGCCGCTCGCCTTCGCGGGCGGCATTGGCCTGTTGCACCGTGGCCACCAGTGCGGGCAGATCGGGGAACTCCAGCGTGATGGACCCCGGTGCTTCGAGCCACACCAGGCGCGTGGCGGGGCTGATCTTGGCGGCCAGATCGGCCGGGTTCTGCGCATCGTAGTAGCGGTGCGTGATGCCCCAGGCCGCCAGCTCGACGCTGGCGAAAGCCTTGTTGGGCCCGTAGGCGTTGTCGGGGATCAGCAGTTCGTCACCCTGCCGCAAAAAGGCCATGTCCACCAGCGACACGGCCGACAGGCCACTGGGCGCCAGCACGCAAAAGCGCCCGCCTTCGATGGTGGCGATGCGTTCTTCGAGAATGAAGGTGGTGGGCGTGCCGTGCAGGCCGTAGGTGTAGCCGCTCTTGTCTTTCCACTCCTGCGTGCGCAGCGCCTGCACATGGGGGAAGATGACGGTGGACGCTTTGTGAACGCCGGGCGCAACGGCATCAAACCCCTCGGGCGGGCGGTACGGATGGTGAATCAGTTGGGTGGAGAGATCGCTCATTCAGCTCAGAGCTTCCATTTTTCCAGCAGCTGTTCGGGTCGCATGCTGTCGTACCCCTCGAACGGCTGATGGATCCAGGGGTTGGTGGGCAGGAATTCCACCGAGTAGTCGGGCGTGAAGGTCGAGAGCTGCTTGGTCCAGATCACCGCGCTGCGCAGCTCGGTGATGGGCGCATAGTTGTTCTTCAGCATCTCGATCACCGCCTTGAGCGTGTGGCCGGAGTCGGCCAGATCGTCGACCAGCAGGACCTTGCCGGCGATCTCGCCCTTGGGGGTCGTGATGTAGCGCGCGATGTCCAGATTGCCCTGCTGCGTGCCCGCGGCAGCGCGGTAGGAACTGGTGGACATGATGGCCAGCGGCACATCAAAGATGCGCGACAGCACATCGCCCGGACGCATGCCCCCGCGCGCCAGGCACAGGATGGTGTCGAACTGCCAGCCCGACTGGTGCACCTTGAGCGCCAGCTTTTCGATGAGGTTGTGGTACTCGTCGTAGGAAACGTAGAGGTGTTTGCCGTCTTCGGTCAGCATGGAAGCTCCGGGTTGGATGGTCTGTGTTTCATTCTGCACGATTCCGCGCAGGGCCCCATCAGGCGTGGTACGGATGGTGGAGCAGGATGGTGTGATCCCGGTCCGGGCTGGTCGAGACCACATGGATCGGCACACCCGTGGTTTCTTCGATGCGTGTGAGGTAGCGGCGCGCGTTCTCCGGCAGGTCGTCGTAGCGGGTGACGCCGACCGACGAATCGCTCCAGCCCGGCAGCGTTTCGTAGATCGGTGTGCAGCGCGCGATCTCGTCGGCTCCCATGGGCAGGATGTCGATGGTTTCGCCATCGAGTTCGTAGCCGGTGCAGAGCTTGAGCTCGGTCAGGCCATCGAGCACGTCGAGCTTGGTGATGCACAGCCCCGTCAGGCCGTTGACCTGAGCCGAGCGTTTGAGCAGCGCCGCATCGAACCAGCCACAACGGCGGCTGCGCCCGGTGGTCACGCCTTTTTCCGCTCCGATGGTGGCCATGTGCCAGCCCGGTGTGCCCTCCTTCTCCCATTCCAGCTCGGTCGGGAACGGGCCACCACCGACACGGGTGCAATAGGCCTTGGTGATACCCAGCACGTAGTGCAGCAGACTCGGGCCCACGCCAGAGCCCGCAGCGGCGTTGCCCGCCACGCAGTTACTGGACGTCACGAACGGATAGGTGCCGTGATCGATGTCGAGCAGCGTGCCTTGAGCGCCTTCGAACAGCAGGTTCACCCCTTGCTGATGGGCTTCGTTCAGCTCGCGCGAAACATCGGCAATCATGGGCTTGAGCTGTTCGGCCTGGGCCATGGCTTCGGCGTACACCGCGTCAAACTGGATCGCACCGTCCTGCATGTAGGCCGCGATCTTTTCGTCCCAGACCATCTCGGCCGAGTGCAGATAGGTCTTGAGCACGTGGTTGTGCAGGTCCAGCAGTTCGCGCAACTTGGTGGCGAAACGCTCGGGGTATTTCAGATCCATCACACGCAGGGCGCGGCGGGCGATCTTGTCTTCGTAGGCCGGACCGATGCCGCGACCGGTGGTGCCGATCTTCTCGGTACCGGCTTTCACCTTGGCGGCTTCGCGCGCGATGTCGATGGCGGCGTGGAACGGCAGGATCAGCGGACAGCCCTCGCTCACGCGCAGGCGCGAACGCACTTCCACACCGGCCTTCTCCAGACCGGCAATTTCTTCAAACAGCTTGCCCACCGACAGCACCACCCCGTTGCCGATGTAGCACTTGACCCCGGTGCGCATGATGCCGCTGGGAATCAGGTGCAGCGCCGTCTTCACGCCGTTGATCACCAGCGTGTGACCGGCGTTGTGACCGCCCTGGAAACGCACCACGCCCTGCGCGGTTTCGGTCAGCCAGTCCACCAGCTTGCCCTTGCCTTCGTCACCCCACTGGGTGCCCACCACGACCACGTTGCGCCCGGGTACCACGGCGCTGCTGTTTTTGATCATCTGCTGTTTCCGGTTAAATGTTCTTCAGTGTCCACACACCGCCCTGCGCTGGCACCTGCACCAGCTCGCGGTCGCAATGAAACTCATCGACTTCGTGTTCATGGCCCGGCAAGGCGCACACCACGGTGTGGCCCTGGGCCCGCAGGCTGGCAATGGCTTCGCGCAGTTCGACATCCATGCCCCAGGGCGCGCGGATCGCGGCCACCAGGGGGCGCGGCGCAATGGCCGACACCAGTTCCTTGATGTCCAGGCTGAAGCCGACCGCCGGGCGGTTGCGCCCGAACACGGCACCCACCTCGTCATAGCGCCCGCCGCGCGCCAGCTCCACCGGCTCCCCGCCGGTGCCCTGGGCAAACAGGGCAAAGCGCATGCCGGTGTAATAGGCATAACCGCGCAGATCGGCCAGATCGATGGACACATCCAGACCCTGGGCCTGCTCCGCCAGCCAGGCCAGGCTGTCCAGCGCGGCGTGCAGTTCGGGCGAAGCCTGCAAGGTGCGACGGGCTTCTTCCAGCACGGCCACGCCGCCGAACAGCCGCGGCAAGGCGCACAGGTCACGACCCACTGCGGCCGGCAAGTCACGAGACAGCGACTGCAGCTCGGCCACATCCTTGATGGCCAGTGCCGCATGAATTTGCGCCGTGCGGGCTGCGCTGAGCTGCACCGGCGCGAGCACGGCGTCGATGATCCGCACGTCGGCCATGTCGAGCAGCAAGCGCTCCACGCCCGCACCGCGCAGACACGCGCGCGCCAGCTCAATGACCTCCAGGTCGGCCTCCAGACCGGCGTGGCCATAAATTTCCGCGCCGAACTGCAAAGGTTCGCGGCTGGCCAGGGGGCGGTCGATGCGCGTGTGCACCACCGGTCCGCAATAACTCAACCGTGCAACGCCTTGGCGGTTGAGCAGGTGGGCATCGATGCGGGCGACCTGAGGCGTGCTGTCAGCGCGCAGACCCAGCGTGCGACCCGAGAGCTGGTCCACCAGCTTGAAGGTCTGCAGATCGAGCGCTTCGCCGGTGCCGGTGAGCAAGGATTCAAGGTGCTCCAGCAGCGGTGGCATGACCAGTTCATAGCCGTAGCTACGCGCTGTGTCCAGCAAACCCCGGCGGAGTTCTTCGATGTGACGGGCCTCGGAGGGCAGGACATCGGCAATGTGATCCGGGAGGACCCAGGCAGACATGGGCATAGGGGAACGCTGTTAAAAACGAGATTTTACCGGCCCGGCAGACCGCTCGGCTGCACCCTGGCCAGTCAATTGACATCTGCCCGGGTGGCAGACGGTTCAGGCACTCAGCCGACCCACCACCAGAGCAGCACACCCGCGCACAGACTGCACAGCCCGAAAAACCGGATCTGGCCGTCGTTCATCTTGAGCATTTCAGAAAAAACCCGGCGCCAGGCGCCGGGTGCGATGAAGGGCAACAAGCCCTCGAAGACCAGGACGAGCGCCAGCGCAGGCCAAAACAGATCAGCCATGCGCAGCCCCGCGGATCACTTGGCGACGTTGCTACTGCGCAGGGCCTTGAAGAAGTCCGAAGAAGGGTCGACGACCATGACATCGGACTTGCCCGCGAAGCTGGCCCTGTAGGCATCCAGGCTGCGGTAGAACTGGGCAAAGGCAGGGTCGCGTCCAAACGCCTCGGAGAATGACGCAGCGGCCTTGGCGTCGCCCTCACCCTTGATGCGCTGCGCGTCGCGGTAGGCCTCGGACACGATCACCTCGCGCTGACGATCGGCATCGGCACGGATCTTTTCACCCTCGGCAAAACCGGTGGAACGCAATTCGTTGGCCACACGCTTGCGCTCGGCTTCCATGCGCTGGTAGACCGAGGCCGTGATGCTTTCCGCGTAGTCCACCCGGGTGATGCGAACGTCCACCACGTCCATGCCCCAAGGTTTCTCGGCACCGCGCACCGCTTCAAGCACTTCGCGCTTCACGTCGGCCATGAGGTCCTCACGCCGGGTCGAAAGCAGTTCGTTGACGGTGCGCTTGTTCACTTCCTGTTGGAACGAGTTGCGCACCACGCGGTTGAGCTGCAAGGCGCCCGCGCGTTCATTGACACCCACGTTGCGGATGTATTCCTGCGGCTCGCTGATGCGCCAGCGCACATACCAGTCAATCACCACGCGCTGCTTCTCGGCCGTCAGCGAGGGCTCGGTGTCGGTGCTTTCCAGGGTGAGCAGGCGCTTGTCGATATACGACACGTTCTGGAACGGCGGCGGCAGCTTGAAATTCAGCCCCGGTTCGGTGACCACCTGCTTGATCTGCCCCAGCTGGAACACCACGCCAAACTGGCGCTGGTCCACGACAAACAGCATGGAACTGGCAATCGCCAGGGCCACCAGAAAAGATGTGAGTATGAAACCCAGTTTGTTCATTTGCGTTGCTTTCTCATCGCTTGTACTTGGGTCCCGGCTCAGCGGCTCTCGCGCTCACGGGAGCGGGCCGCGTTGTCCAGACTGCGGTTCGCAGGCGTTGCCGGCGCGCTTGTCGCCGGTGCCGCACCGGTGGCAGGTACCGCGGAAGGGGTCGGACCGGTCATCTGCATGAGCTTGTCGAGTGGCAGGTACAGCAGGTTGGAGCCCGATTTGGAATCCACCACCACCTTGGTCACGTTGGAGTACACCTCCTGCATCGCATCGGTGTACATGCGCTCGCGGGTGACCTGGGGTGCTTTCTGGTACTCGGTCAAAACCGAGCGGAAGCGTTGCGAGTCACCTTCGGCCTGTGCCACGATGCGCGCCTTGTAGCCTTCGGCTTCTTCGGTCAGGCGGGAAGCCGCACCCCGTGCGCGCGGCACGACGTCGTTCGCATAAGCCTGGGCTTCGTTCTTGGCCCGTTCCCGCTCCTGTCCGGCCTTCAGCACATCGTCAAAAGACGCCTGCACCTGCTCGGGTGGCCGCACACCACCCTGCTGCAAGTTGATACCCACCACCTCGATACCCACCTTGTAGCGGTCGAGGATGGTCTGCATCAGGGTGCGCACCCGTGGCGCGATCTGATCGCGTTCTTCGGCCAGCGCGGCGTCCATCTTCATCTTGCCCACAACCTCGCGCACCGCCGTTTCTGCCACCTTGATCACCGATGCATCGGGATCCAGGCTTTCAAACAGGAACGCACGGGCATCGTTCAAACGGTACTGAACCGCGAACTTGATCTCGACAATGTTCTCGTCCTGGGTCAGCATCGCCGACTCGCGCAGGCCCGTGGCGGGCATCAGGTTGTCGCGACCCACATCCACCGAGCGGATCTGGGTGACGAAAACCGTCTCGTGGCGCTGCACCGGATACGGCAGACGCCACTGGAAACCGGCGCCGACCGTGCTGTGGTATTTGCCGAACTGCGTGATGACGGCCTGCTGACCTTCCTGCACGATGAAGAAACCGGTGCCCAGCCAGATCAGCGCCGCCACACCGACAATCAAGCCCGCACCGATGCCGGTGGTCTTCGGGCTCGGATTGAAGCTGGGCAGTCCGCCTCCGCCGCCGCCCGAGCCGTTGCCACCGCCCTGCCCGCCACTGCGACCACCCTTGCCGCCCAGCATGCCGCCGAGCTTGCGGTTGAAGTCGCGCCAGAGCTCGTCCAGGTCCGGAGGTCCCTGGTTGGGTCCCTGGCCACGCGGCGGCTTCTGATCGCCCTTCGGCCGTTCCTCGGCATCCGGCTCGCTGCCCTGAGGTTTGTCGCCATCGCGAGCGTCGTCACCGCGACCCCATCGGGGATCGTTGAGATTGAACACGCCCAGCAGGGCACGCCAGCCTTTGCGGCGTCCGCCGGATTCAGCACCGCGGGTCGGTGATTGCAGATTCACATCCATGTGTTGCCAACTTCTATTCGAATCAAAACCATGACATTGTGCCCAATCAAGGCAGCACATCCCCGATCACGGAGATCTCCCCCGGGGTACTGCCGTCTTCGGGCCCCACAGGCACCACCACCTGCCTGGCCAGCAAGGCGCGCAAGGCCGGCAGACCGTCCCCGGTGCGGGCACTCACAAAAATACGAGGCACCAACTCACCGCCAAGTTCCATCACATCTTCCAGCACACGGGGCACCGCTGCCGGGTCCATGGCGTCGAGCTTGTTGAACACCAGGATCTGCGGCACGCGATCGGCGCCAATGTCCTTGAGCACACCCAGCACCGAAGCGATCTGCTCCAGGTGCGAAGGGTTGGAGGCATCGACCACGTGAAGCAACAGATCCGCGTCGGCGGCCTCCTGCAAGGTGGCGGCGAACGCGTCGACCAGTCCATGAGGCAGGTCGCGGATGAAGCCCACGGTATCGGACAACGACACCGAACGCCCGGCTTCACCGAGGTACAGCTGGCGCGTGGTCGTGTCCAGCGTGGCAAACAGCTGGTCGGCCGCGTACGCACGGGCCTTGACCAGGGCGTTGAAGATGGACGACTTGCCCGCGTTGGTGTAGCCCACCAGCGATATCGCGAACGAATCCCGCCGTTCGCGCTGCCGGCGCTGCGTGGCCCGCTGCTTCTTGACCTTTTCCAGGCGCTCCTTGGTGCGCTTGATGCTGTCACCGATCATGCGGCGGTCCAGCTCGATCTGGGTTTCACCGGGACCACCGCGCATGCCGATGCCGCCGCTTTGACGCTCCAGGTGCGACCAGCGGCGCACCAGCCGGGTCGACAGGTATTGCAGGCGAGCGAGTTCCACCTGCAACTTGCCCTCATGGCTGCGGGCGCGCTGCGCGAAGATCTGCAGAATGAGCAAGGTGCGGTCATTGACCGGCAAGCCGAGCGTGCGCTCCAGGTTGCGCTGTTGCGCCGGACTCAAGGCCTGGTCAAAAAGAATCTCGCTGGCGCCCTTGGACTGGGCGAGCATCTTGATCTCTTCGGCTTTGCCGGACCCGACAAAGAGGGCCGGGTCGGGTGCGCGGCGCTTGCAGCTGACCCGATCGGCCACGGCGAAACCCGCGGTCTGGGCCAGCAGACCGAGCTCTTCCAGTTCGGCATCAAAATGCGGCAAACCAAAATCCACCCCGACCAGAATGACCGATGGGATGGATGGGTTTTGAGAGGCGGACGGGTTCAAATCCATTCAACAGCCGCCTGTGCCCTGACCAGCACGGCAGGATTCAGGGGCTCGGTCAAGAGGCTGGCGCTTCGTCCGGGCCGGCTGCGGAGAATTGCACCGGACGACCCGGCACGATGGTGGAAATCGCATGCTTGTAAACCATTTGCGTCACGGTGTTGCGGAGCAACACGACGTACTGGTCAAAGGATTCGATCTGGCCTTGCAATTTGATGCCATTGACCAGGTAAATCGACACGGGAACGTGTTCCCGGCGAAGCTGGTTCAGGAAAGGATCTTGCAAGAGCTGGCCTTTGTTATTGCTCACGATATGCTCCGTGTTCAAAAAAAGTTGATAGGGAACGCACCATACCACACCCCTGCACCAACGCAGGGGTGTGGGCAGAAGTCGTTCACTCCTTGAAGGGGTTCTCCGAAGTCTTGTACTCGATGCGCAGCGGCGTGCCCACGAGGTCGAACGCCTTGCGGAAGCGGCCTTCGAGAAACCGGGTGTAGGCGTCGGGCACGTGTTCCAGCGAATTGCCGTGGATCACGATCACCGGCGGGTTCATGCCGCCCTGGTGCGCGTAGCGCATTTTGGGTCGGAACATGCCACTGCGGGTGGGGGCCTGGAAGGCCACGGCCTCCATCAGCAGGCGCGTGAGCACGGGTGTGGACATTTTCCGCATGGCCGAAGCATGCGCTTGAGCGATCGACTTCCAGACCGGGCCAAGGCCCTGGCGCTTCTGGGCCGAAATCAGGTGCAGCGAGGCAAACTTCAGGAACGCCAGCCGGGTTTCAATCTGGCGCTCGATCTGTTCGCGCTGGTAGGCATCGACAGCATCCCATTTGTTGATCGCCAGCACCACGGCGCGCCCGCTCTCCAGGATGTAGCCCGCGATGTGCGCGTCCTGATCGGTCACACCCTGGGTGGCATCCAGCACCAGGAGCACCACGTGGGCGTTTTCAATCGCCTGCAGCGTCTTCACGACCGAGAACTTCTCAATGGCCTCAAACACCCGGCCTTTGCGACGGATGCCCGCGGTGTCGATCAGTTCGTATTTCTGGCCGCCGCGCTCGAAAGGCACCGAAATGGTGTCGCGCGTGGTGCCCGGCAGGTCAAAGGCCACCAGGCGCTCTTCGCCCAGCCAGGCGTTGATCAGCGTGGACTTGCCCACATTGGGACGCCCCGCCACCGCCAGGCGGATCACGCCGGTATCGGCTTCGACCGCTTCTTCGTCTTCTTCGGCAAGACCCGGGATCGATTCCAGCGCCAGATCCAGCATGGAGCGCACGCCCTGTCCGTGGGCGCCGGAGACCGGCACCACCTCGCCAAGACCCAGTTCAAAAAATTCCACCAGCTGAAGACCCTGGGTCATGCCCTCGGCCTTGTTGGCCACCAGCACGGTGGGCTTGCCCAGGCGGCGCAGGTACTTGGCAATCTCATGGTCCTGGGCGTTGACGCCGGCACGCGCATCGACGACAAAAATCACCACGTCCGACTCGGCCACGGCCTGTCGGGTCTGCTTGGCCATTTCCTTGTAGATGCCAGACTCGGCCGTGGGCTCGAAGCCACCGGTGTCGATGACGATGTATTCCTGCTTGCCCGACTTGCCGTTGCCGTAGTGCCGGTCACGGGTCAGGCCGGCAAAGTCGGCCACGATGGCGTCGCGAGAACTCGTCAAGCGGTTGAACAGGGTGGACTTGCCCACATTGGGGCGTCCCACCAGAGCGATGACGGGTTTCACTACAGAGCTTTCGTTCAGGACCAGGCGAACCGGCGGTTCGCCCTGCAATCGTTATTGGGGACGCCAGCCGTAGACGCCGCCGTTGCGCGTCTGCACCACCAGGGTCTGCCCGGCCAGCACCGGGGCACCGACGATCGGTGACCCGTCGGTGGTCAGTCGGTTCATTTCGCTGCCGTCCTCGCGGGACAGCAAGTGCACCAGTCCCTTGCTGTCGCCAATGGCCACCACGCGGCCCACGGCCAGCGGCGACGTGAGTTCGCGGTATTTGAGGCGTTCGATTTCCCAGCTGCGTTCACCGCTGGCACGCTGCCAGGCGACCACGCGGCCGTCGGATTCGGTGCCAAACACCATCCGGTCGTCGCCATGCACGCCGGTGGAACCGCGCGCGGGTTTGCTCCACACCACAGCGCCACGGCTGGTGTCCACACAACCCACCGCGGCGCCAAAGGCGCGCGCACAGACACTGTCACCCTGCCGGCTGACGGTGCCCACCAGATCCACCAGGCGTTCGACCTCGTTGGTGCCCCGGGCGCTGGCCACCAGGGCCTCCCAGCGGATCGTGCCGTTGAGGGGGTCCAGACCGGTCAGGCGCGCGGACAAGCCGGCGACGAGGGTGTTGCCCACCGCCAGCAGCACGCCGGACTGCCCCAGCACCAGAGGTTCACCCGGGCGGGCCTGGCTCCACAGACGCGCGCCGGTCCGACCGTCAAAGGCCGTCACGCTGCGGTCCGCCGTCAGGACAAACACGCGCTGCCCGGCCACCAGTGGAGCCGTGAACGCGCGCGCCGGCAAGCGCACGCGCCAGAGTTCACGCCCATCGGCAATGGCCACCAGATCGTTCGTCTGTGTGATCACCGCGGCCGTCTGGCCGTCCGACCCCACGCCCGCCGAAATGCCGGTGCGCAGATCCAAGCGCCAGACATCCTTGCCGGTGTCGGCATCGAGTGCAGCCACGGTGCCCGAAGCGCCCGCCACAAAGACGCGACCGGCTGTCGCCAGCGGCGTCAAGGAGGTCCCGGATGTCCCCACCTGGGTCGACCAGGCCAGGTTGGCACCCAGCAAAGCGGCCGGAGGCGCCAGGGGTGCCGGTTCAAATTTGGCGGGCGAAGAACAGGCAGACAACCCGATGGCAGCGGCAAGGCCCAGCCCCGACAGGAGCAGACGCCCCCGCGAAGCCAGTTGCAGCGAAAACCCATTTCCCTGGGGCATGATCGTTTTCATCAACGCGTCACCTCCGCAGCGCCACCCAGTGTGGAAGCATCCACCCCCAGCGACGCAAGTTTGACTTCCACCAGTTGGCGGTATTCGGTTTGTGCACCCAGCGCGCGCCAGGCGGCCTGGTACTGGGTCTTGGCTTCTTCGGTTTTCCCCTGGGCCAGGAACACGTCGCCCCGCCGGTCCGCCGCGAGTGGCTCAAAGGATTTGGGCATCGGCGTTTCCAGCGTCTTCAATGCCTGATCAAACGCCTTGCTCTCCACATCCAGCGCCGCCAGCCGCAGACGGGCGATGGCCTGGAGCGATGTGTCCGACGCCTTTTCGGATACCCAGGTGAGGGCCGCTCGCGCACCGTCCACCTTGCCCGATTCGTACAGCGTCTTGCCGGCCAGCAAAGCCCCTTGGGCAGCGAAGGTGGTGCCGGCAAAGCGGTCTGTCATTTCCAGATAGGCCCGCTGGATCTTGTCGGCATCGCTGGCCAGCGCAGCGCGCTCGATCTCTTCGTACAGGGCCGAGGCTTTGGCTGCCTGGCTGCGTTGCCAGTAGTTCCAGCCGTTCCAGGCTGCCATGCTGCCAAACACCGCGATCAACACCCAGGTGATCAGGTTGCCGTACTGGGCCCAGAAGTGTTTGATCTGGTCGAGCTGTTCCTGCTCTTCAAGGTCGAGATGTTTGGCCATGCGTGGTAGTCAGTGATTAACAGGGGATTGTAGGGCGCAGGCTCTGCGCCCACGCGGCCACGTCGGCCAGCGGCTGCGACACCTGGGTGGGCGCCTCGCCAGCGTCCTCGCCGGGTCGCGGTCCCCGCAAAGGCTTGACCGATACACAGCCCTGAGCCAGTTCGTCGGGACCGAAGATCAGCGCAAAACGTGCGCCGCTGGCGTCGGCCTTCTTGAATTGCGACTTCATGCTGCCCATGCCTTCGGCCCCGCCGGCGTGCATCTGCACCCGCACACCCTGCTGGCGCAAGGTGCGCAGCACCGGCATGACCCGGGGCACGCTGCCCGCATCGGGCACCACGGCGTAGGCGTCGGGCGCGGGTTGCCCGGGCAGCTTGCCCTGTTCTTTCAGCAGTTCGAGGATGCGCTCCATGCCCAGCGCCCAGCCCACGGCCGGCGCGGCCTTGCCACCGATCTGTTCGAACAGGCCGTCGTAGCGGCCGCCGGCACAGACCGTGCCCTGCGACCCCAGCTGCGTGGTCACGAACTCGAACACCGAGAGGTTGTAGTAATCCATGCCACGCACCAGGCGCGGGTTGATGCGGTAGCCAATGCCGTGTGCGTCGAGCAGGCCACGCAGGCGGTTGAAGTGGTCCAGCGACTCTGGCCCCAGGTGGTCCATGAGGCGCGGCGCGGCGTTGACGAGCGCCTGCATCGCCGGGTTCTTGGTGTCCAGGATGCGCAGCGGGTTGCTGTGCAGACGGCGCCTCGCGTCTTCATCGAGCTGGTCAGCGTGGCCTTCCAGGTAGGTGATCAGCGCCTGGCGGTGCGCCTGACGCTCGGCCGGCTGGCCCAGGCTGTTGATTTCCAGCTCGATGCCTTCCAGCCCCAGTTCGGCCCAGAGGTCGCAGGCGAGCACGATCAGTTCGGCGTCCACATCGGGACCGACGAAGCCCAGCGCCTCGGCGCCGAACTGGTGAAACTGGCGGTAACGGCCGCGCTGCGGGCGCTCATGGCGGAACATCGGCCCCATGTAATACAGGCGCTTGCCACCGTCGTACAGCAGCGAATGCTCGACCGCCGCCCGCACCACACCGGCGGTGTTTTCCGGGCGCAGGGTGAGCTGCTCGCCGTTGAGCCGGTCCTCGAAGGAATACATCTCCTTCTCGACGATGTCGGTCACCTCGCCCAGGCCGCGCACGAACAGCGCCGTGGGTTCCACGATGGGCGTGCGCAGGTTGCGGTAGCCGTAGCGCAGCATGAGCGAGCGCAGCTTGTCTTCGAGCCACTCCCAGTGTGCGGACACGGGCGGGGCGATGTCGTTCATGCCTTTGACGGCGCTGAGTTTTTCTGCCATGGGAATGCGGTGCGACCGGGCACCGTCTGAACCGCGGGCGCCGCTCACCGGCACCCGCATCGGGGTCAGACGGCAGCGCCGAATCTCTTTTCTATGTAGTTTTCAACGATCTGCTGGAATTCGCGCGCGATGCCCTCGCCGCGCAGGGTCATCGCTTTCTGGCCATCGATGAAGATCGGCGCAGCCGGAGCTTCACCCGTGCCCGGCAGGCTGATGCCGATGTCGGCATGTTTGCTTTCACCGGGGCCGTTGACGATGCAACCCATCACCGCGACCTTCAGGTTTTCGACGCCGGGGTAACGCGCGCGCCAGACCGGCATCGACGAGCGCAGGTAGTCGTCGATCTGCTTGGCGAGTTCCTGGAAGGTGGTGCTGGTGGTGCGGCCACAGCCCGGACAGGCGGTGACACTGGGCACAAAGGCCCGCAAGCCCAGCGCCTGCAGGATCTCGGCAGCGATCACCACCTCCTGCGTGCGGGCCTCGCCGGGCTGCGGCGTGAGCGACACCCGGATGGTGTCGCCGATGCCTTGTTGCAGCAGCACCGACAGCGCCGCTGCCGACGCCACAGCGCCCTTGGTGCCCATGCCGGCTTCGGTCAGGCCCAGGTGCAGCGCGTAGTCGCAGCGCTGGGCCAGGGCCTGGTAGACCGCGATCAGGTCCTGCACGCCACTGACCTTGCAGGACAGGAAGATGTTGTTGCCGTTCAGACCCAGCGCCTCGGCCTTCGCCGCGGAGTCGAGCGCCGACATGATCAGCGCCTCGTACATCACCTGGCGGGCGTCCCAGGGTTCGACGCGCTGCGAGTTCTGGTCCATCAGGCGGGCGAGCAGGTCCTGGTCAAGGCTGCCCCAGTTCACACCGATGCGAACGGCCTTGTCGTGGCGCGCCGCGATTTCGACCATCTGGGCGAACTGGCGGTCGCCTTTTTCGCCCTTGCCCACGTTGCCGGGATTGATACGGTACTTGGACAAGGCTTCGGCGCAGGCCGGGTGGTCGCTCAGCAGCTTGTGGCCGTTGTAATGGAAATCGCCGATCAGGGGCACGTGGATGCCCATGCGGTCCAGCTGTTCGCGGATGTGGGGCACCGCCTTGGCGGCTTCGTCGTTGTTGACCGTGATGCGCACCAGCTCGGACCCGGCGATGGCCAGTTCCTTGACCTGGATCGCGGTGCCGATGGCGTCGGCGGTGTCGGTGTTGGTCATGGACTGCAGGCGCACCGGCGCGTCGCCACCCACCGTCACGTGGTGGTCACCCCAGGACACCACACCCTGGCGCGACTTGCGCGGTCGGGCGCCGGCCAGCGCGACCGGCGCATCCGCCAGGATGTCCACTGTTTCAGACCGGTTGGCTACGGGCATGTCCATGGTCATTTCACCTCGAATCGGGCCACGCTGTTGCGGGCGTAGGGCATCACGTCGAACGGTCGTCCTCGCACCTGCACCTGCACCGCATCGGCACGCCCGAGCACCACCGAATAGGGCGGCATGCTGGAAAAGTTCAGTGCATCACCCGCCTTGAGCATGCGCTGCACCTGCACCTTGCCCGTGCCATCGATCACCTCGACCCAGGAGTCGCTGCTCGCCTGAATGCTCAGCAGACCGCCAGGCGCGGCCGGATCGGTCACCGCAAGCGGCGTTGAGCCGGGAGACACCGGCGCCAGCTCCGCGACAGAAGCCGCAGGGGCTTCAGGAACCGGCGCAGCAACCGGCTCGGTCGTTGTGGCTGGCTGCGGCGCGACACGGGCTGCCGGCGCATCAGAACCGGGCGTTTGAACCACGGTCGTCACCACCTCGTCGGGCTGGGTTTCCTTGCTGAAAACACGCGTGGCGCCGGTCAGCAGGTCCTTGCCAGGCACAGCGCTCCAGTCGGGCACCAGCGCAATCACCAGCGCTCCCAGCAGCGCCACCGAAGCAATCAACACCGCCGGACGGCGCAGCCAGTCCAGGGGGCTGAAGCTCGAACCGGCCTGGTCCCCCTTGAACGGTGCGTTGATGGTCTGGCGGGAGTCGCCCAGCACGGGCATGTGCCCCTGGGGGATCTGTTCGAGGACGGGACCCGGGTCGGTCTTGAGCTGGCGGCAGGCGCTGGAAGCCAGCGCGCGCGCAAACGTCAGGTCGGGCAACTCGTCGTAGCGCCCAGCCTCCAGCGCTTCCAGCTTCTTGACCGGCACCTTCAGCGCCGCCGCCAGCGCGGCGATATGCAGGCCAGCGGCTTCCCGCGCCTGGCGCAGCAGAACAGGCGCGGTCCAGACCACTTCGCCCGGATGGGCGCCGTGGGTCTGTTCGTGCATCACCGACTCATTCATGAAACGAACCCCGTTGGTAGGCCGCCCATTCACGCGACTTCGGATACCGCCGCTCCAGCTGTTGTGCCAGCTGGCCGACCGCCGCGCTGTTGTTCAGCTTGCGCTCGACCTTGATGCCCAGCCACAGCGTCTCGGCATTGGCCAGATCGGAATTGTTGATGCGGCGGATCACGAACTGCGACTTGGTGTAGTCGTTGCGGCGAAACTGCAGATTGGCCAGGTTGAAGCCGACATACGGATTGGCCGGGTCCAGTTCGTATGCGCGCGCAAAACTGCTCTCCGCCTCGGACGCCTGGCCCATGCGGAGCTGACAGGTGCCCTGCAGCATCAGGGTCTTGGCCTGCCCACGATAGACTGGACTGGCCAGCGCCTGGGCAAAGAGCTGCAAGGCCTCGGGGTAGCGCGCCTGGTTGCAGGAAAACCAGCCGTAGTTGTGCAGCGCATCCGGGTCGCGGGGATTGATCTGCAGGGCGCGGCGGAAACTGTCTTCGGCCAGACGGGGATCGTTGAGCCGCATGTAGACGAGCCCGCGCAGCACGTACGCGGGCCCGTACCCCGGGTCGGCCGCCAGCGACTGTTTGATTTCGTCCAGCGCCACCGTGTTCTGCCCTTGTTCGAAATAGTTTGTCGCCAGTTCCACGCGAATCCGGGCCCGCTTGCGTGTTTCGGGCTCGTCGGAATCGGTGATCGGCTCGGCCGTGGTGGTCGTGTTCGAAACCGGCGCCCCGGCGCACGCCGTCAGCTGCGCCACACCGGCGGCCAGCAGCAGCCACATCAATGCCACCCGCATCCGCGACCGATGTCCACCACCAGGCAACACACTCCAGACCGTCCGCAACGGCAAAAGGGCTTGTTCTCGGCTGCTGTCGGCAAATGCGTCTGTCATACCTGTTTGTCCTTGGCTTTGTGCACGAATCGAATGGGTTGCTCGGCGGCGGTCAGTCGGCGATCGGCCAGGCGGCGGACGGCGTCGGTTCGGTCAAGCACGTCGCCCGCCAACTGGCCGCAGGCGGCGTCGATGTCATCGCCACGGGTCTTGCGCACCGTCGTGACCACCCCGCCCTCGTTGAGGATCTGCCCGAAGCGCAGCACCACGGGACGCGGCGAGCACTTGAGCCCCGAGTCGGGAAAGGGATTGAACGGGATGAGGTTGATTTTGCATGGAACGCCACGGCCACCATGCGTCTTGACGAGCGACAACAGCTGTTGCGCGTGTTCTGGCTGGTCGTTCACACCCTCCAGCATGCAGTACTCGAAAGTGATGAAGTCGCGCGGCGCGGCCGGCAGGTAACGCAGGCAGGCGTCGAGCAGTTCGGCAATCGGGTATTTGCGGTTCAGCGGCACCAGGGAGTCGCGCAAGGCATCGTTGGGCGCGTGCAGCGAAACGGCCAGCGCCACCGGCACGTCCTGCGCCAGGCGGTCGATCATCGGCACGACGCCGGATGTGGACACCGTGACCCGGCGGCGCGAGAGGCCATAACCGTGGTCGTCCAGCATCACGCGCAGGGCGGGCACAAGGGCGCTGTAATTCTGCAGCGGCTCGCCCATGCCCATCATCACCACGTTGGTGATCACACGATCGGAGGACTTCAGGTGTTTGCGCAGGAAATGTTCGGCGTGCCAGAGCTGCGCCAGGATCTCACCCGTGGTGAGGTTGCGCGAAAAACCCTGGTGACCGGTGGAGCAGAAACGGCATCCCACGGCGCAACCGGCCTGGGAAGAAATGCAGAGCGTGCCCCGGTCGTCTTCGGGGATGAACACCGTCTCGACGGCGTTACCGTCACCCACATCGAACAGCCACTTGATGGTGCCGTCGACCGAGTCCTGGCGCGAGAGCACCGGCAGGTCGGTGATGTGGCAGACCGAGGGCAGCTTCTCGCGCAGACTTTTGGCGAGATCGGTCATCTCGTCGAAACGAGACGCCCCTTTCTGATGGATCCAGCGAAACAGCTGGACGGCGCGGAAACGCTTTTCGCCCAGCTGTTCGCAAAAGGCGGCCAGGCCTTCAAGATCAAAGTCGAGCAGGTTGGCCGTCATCACATGATCAACGCGCGTGTTCAGCGCGAGTAAACGTTCATGCCAGCGAAGAAGAACGCCACTTCAGCGGCGGCCGTCTCGGGGGCATCAGAACCGTGCACGGCGTTGGCGTCGATGCTGTCGGCGAAGTCGGCGCGGATGGTGCCGGGGGCGGCTTTCTTGGGATCGGTGGCACCCATCAGGTCGCGGTTCTTGGCAATGGCGCCTTCGCCTTCCAGCGCCTGGATCATCACCGGGCCGGAGATCATGAAGTCCACCAGGTCCTTGAAGAAAGGACGCTCTTTGTGCACAGCGTAGAAGGCTTCCGCTTCGCCACGCGACAGGTGGGCCATGCGGGAGGCCACGACCTTCAGGCCGGCCGCTTCAAAACGGGCGTAGATCTGGCCAATCACGTTCTTGGCGACGGCGTCGGGTTTGATGATCGAGAGGGTGCGTTCGATGGCCATGGTGGTCCTTGAATTTATTGATAAAAAACGAATTTTTCGCAGAGCTGCAAAGCCCTAGATTCTACATTGCCCCCATGTCCGGCATGGGGCACGCGCTACAGCCCGGGCGCTGAGCGCCCGCCGGTGCGCCCACCGCCGCCGCCGCGGCGACGACCACCGGGTGGGCCGCCACGACCACCGTCCTGCTCGCGCTGGCGCTGCAGGGCGTCCTGGCCGATGTAGCCAAACGAGGTTTTCATGGGATCGGGCTGGCCAGCGCCACCGCCCGGCCCGCCGGGCTTGCCCCCACGGGCCTTGGGGTTGTCTGCAGGGCCGCCAAACATGCTGCTGCGCCGCACGGCGGGCGCCTCACCCCGGCTGCCGGGAGGATTGCCGTAGTTGCGTCCGCCACCCTTGGGCGCCGGCTTGCCACGCGTGGCCGGGTGCCGGCCGCGGGGCGCACGGTCATCGCCCGTTGCGGGCATGCCAGCCGCGGCGGTCAGGCGGTCGATGTCCTGCTGGTCCAGCTCCACCCAGACACCGCGTTTGAGACCCCGCGGCAGCATCATGGCGCCGTAGCGGATGCGGATCAGGCGGCTGACCGCATGGCCCACCGCTTCAAGCATGCGGCGCACCTCGCGGTTGCGCCCCTCGCCGATGGTCACGCGGTACCAGCAGTTGGCCCCTTCCCCGCCCCCGTCTTCGATGCTCGAAAACTGGGCGATGCCGTCGTCGAGGCGCACACCGTCGAGCAGGCGCTGCTTTTCCTCGTTGGACAGGGCCCCCAGCACGCGCACCGCGTATTCGCGCTGCAGACCGAAACGCGGGTGCATCAGACGGTTGGCCAGTTCCCCCGAGTCGGTCAGCAGCAACAGCCCTTCGGTGTTCAGATCCAGGCGACCAACCGACTGCCATTTGCCCTGGTACAGGCGCGGCAGGCGGCGGAACACGGTGGGTCGGTTCTGGGGATCGTCGTGGGACACGACTTCACCTGCGGGCTTGTGATAGGCCAGCACGCGCGGCGGCGGCGGCGTCATGCGCACACGCACCGGTTTGCCGTTGACCTTGATCACATCGCCGAACTGGATGCGCTGCCCCACGTGGGCCGGCTCGCCGTTGACGGAGATGCGTCCCTCCAGGATCAACTGCTCCATTTCCAGCCTTGAGCCCATGCCAGCTTGTGCCAGCACCTTGTGCAGCTTCGGCGAATCGGCTTGCGGCGCGAGCACGCGCTTGGTCGGCAACGGCAGGTCCTGTTCCTGCTCGGCGTCGAAGGCGCCACTGACCACGTCATCGAAGCGCAGGGCATCGGGGGACGCAGCCGGAACTCGGGCAGGCACCGCAGGGGCATCAGACTGCGCCTGTGGCACGGTGGAATCGAGGCCCGCAGGTTCGACCGTTTCGACCTCACGGGGCGTGTCTGGAGGTGTGGGGTTGTTTGCCATGGTCATGGTGTTCCTGTGGGAGGCTCGTTCGTCTCGGTAGCGGTTTCTGATTCGGTGGGATCGGCATCGGTCAACGACACCTCGGCGGTTTCGCCTGCTTCGGGCAAGAGGCTGGTTGAAAGCGCCTCAAAGTCCAATCGATCCAGCGCGGATTCCTGCACCTCACTGCCTTCGAGCGGCGGCAGCTGGTCCAGCGAGGCAATGCCCAGATCGTCCAGGAACTGGCGGGTGGTGGCAAACAGGGCCGGACGACCCACGGTTTCACGGTGGCCAATCACTTCGACCCAGCCCCGGTCCTCGAGTTGCTTCAGCAGCAGCGAATTGATGGTCACGCCACGGATGTCTTCCATGTCACCCCGGGTCACGGGCTGGCGATAGGCAATGATGGCCAGCGTTTCCAGCGTCGCGCGGGTGTATCTGGGGGGCTTCTCGGGGTGCAGCCTGTCGAGATAGGGGCGCATTTCCGGCCGGCTCTGGAAGCGCCAGCCGCTGGCCACCTGCACCAGCTCCACGCCACGGCCGCTCCACTCCAGCTGGAGGTCGGCCAGCAGGCTCTTGAGGGTGTCGGGCGAGACTTCCATGTCGAACAGCACGCCCAGCTCCCGCACGGAGAGCGGTTGCGGCGCGCAGATCAAAGCCGTCTCGAGGACGCGTCGGGCATCCGTGGTGTTCATCGCTGGTGTCTGTCAAAAACCGGTTGTCCGGTACGGGCTGCGAGAGGGTTCGAAGGCTGCCTGTGTGCCCGCCCGGCGGCGGGGCTGGGTCACCTGGAGCACCGCAACATCAGGGCATGGGGCGGCGCGATCCGGGTGGGGCTGTCTAAACGATCGGGAATCATCCCGAAAAAAGCGGCCTGCTGAAGGCATATGCACTGCCGGGGTGGCATCACCCCAACTGCGCTTCATTGTAATGGAGCCCGGACTTTGACAGGGCTTCCTGAAAATCGGCCGGTGGCGCGGACTGGAATGCCAGAGGCTCGCCCGTAATCGGGTGCAAGAGACGCAGGCGTGTGGCGTGCAAGGCCTGGCGCGGCATGTCGTACAAAGGCTTGCCGCCGTACAAGGCGTCGCCCACCAGCGGATGCCCGAGCCAGGCCATGTGCACCCGGATCTGGTGCGTGCGGCCGGTGTGCAGCTTGCAGACCACCAGACTGGCCTGCTCGTTGCCATCGAGCAGCCGGATGGTGGTCTGGGCGGGTTTGCCACTGGTGGCATCGGGCCGCAACACCGCCATGCGCAAGCGGTTGTGGGTGTCGCGGCCCACCGGCTGGTCCACCAGTTGCTCCGCCGCGCCCTTCCAGCGGCCCTGCGCCAGCGCGACATAGCCGCGGTGCACCTCGCGTGCCGCAATGGCACGCACCAGGGCCTCCACGGCCGCCCGGCTCTTGCCCACGAGCATCAGGCCCGAGGTGTCCTTGTCGAGCCGGTGCACGATGCCCGCGCGCGGCAACTGGGCCGCCGCTGCGTGGTGGGCCAGCAGACCATTGAGCAGCGTGCCGCTCCAGTTCCCGGCCGCCGGGTGTACCACGAGCCCGGCGGGTTTGTTGATCACAAGCAGGTGCGCATCTTCAAAAACCACGTCCAGCGCCATCGGCTGGGCCACGAACGCCATGGCCTGCTGGGTGGGGCGCAATTCCACCTGCAGCAGATGCCCCACCTGGATGCGGGTCGAGGGCTTGTGCACCGCAGCCCCCAGCAGCCGCACGGCACCATCGGCCATGAGCTGCTGCAGGTAGGAACGCGAGAATTCGGGGATCAGACGGGCCAGCGCACGGTCGACCCGCCAGCCATGCATCTCGACCGGGATTTCGCAACAACGGGTCTCGGCTTCCAGCAGGGCATCGTCGCCGCCGGTCGTTGACTCTGAAGCCTCTGGGGTCATCCCCGGTGTCGACACACCCCCCATCGATATAATTTCTGCTGACAAGACCTGTGTTCCTGTTGTAAAGGTGTGCGTGTGAAGTGTTCGTTCAGATTATCGGCGGTGTCCTTGTACACGCTGGGCTCATTGCTCGCCCTGTCGGGGTGCAGCAGCACACCGGTGGATGAAACTGCGGGCTGGAGCCCCAACAAGATTTACAGCGAAGCCATCGACGAGCGCGATGCCGGCCACTTCGAAAAAGCCGTTACGCTGTATGAAAAGCTCGAAGGCAGGGCGGCCGGCACGCCGCTGGCGCAGCAGGCCCAGCTCGACAAGGCCTATACCCATTACAAGGCAGGCGAGCAGGCCCAGGCCCTGGCCGCGCTCGACCGCTTCCTGCGGTTGCATCCGGCCAGCCCCGCACTGGACTACGCGCTCTACCTCAAGGGCTTGGTCAACTTCAACGACAACCTCGGCCTGTTCGGCGCGCTCGCACGTCAGGATCTGTCCGAGCGCGACCAGAAGGCGGCCAAGGCCTCGTTTGAATCGCTGCGTGAAGTCGTGACACGATTCCCCGATTCGCGTTATGCACCCGACGCGCGTGCGCGCATGACCTACATCGTGAACTCGCTGGCGCAGTACGAAGTGCACGTGGCCCGCTACTACTACAACCGGGGTGCGTATGTGGCGGCCATCAACCGGGTGCAGAGTGCGTTGACCGACTACCCCGACGCCCCGGCGCTGGAAGAAGCTTTGTTCATTTTGGTGCGCAGCTACGATGCGCTGGGCATGACCCAGTTGCGCGACGATGCCCGCCGGGTGATGCAGACCAACTACCCGCAAAGCGCCTACCTCGGCCAGGGTGGCAAGTCGGTCAGCGACCCTTGGTGGAAGCTCTGGTGAGCGCGAGTTCGTCCAGCGCACGCATCACATCGTCTTCATCGACCAGCCGCCGCATCGGCGGCAGCTCGGCCAGCAAGGCATTGCCGTAAGACCGCGTCAGCAGACGCCGGTCTCCGATCACCAGGACCCCTCGGTCGGTTTCGCTGCGGATCAGGCGACCTACGCCCTGTCTGAGCGCCTGGGCCGCCTGGGGCATATAGACACCGTTGAAGGCGCTGAGCCCGGCATCGGTGAGTTTCTGTGCCCGCGCCTCGATCAACGGATCGTCGGGTGACGGAAAAGGCAGCTTGTCGATCACCAGCAGCTGCAGCACATCACCGGCCAGATCCACGCCTTCCCAGAACGACGCGGACGCCACCAGGATGGCGCCCGCCTGCCCAACGCCAGCGGCCGCACGGAAACGCGCCAGCAGCGCCCGCCGGGACAAACGCCCTTGGCCCAGCACCTGCAGCGCAGCGCCCGGACCGGTCGGCGCCATCGCTGCGAGCAGCTCGGTCATGCGGTCGGCCGCCCGCAAGGTGGTGGTCAGCACCAGGGTGCGTCCGCCGAGGCGCGATGCCCAGCGCGATACCGCCTGAGCCAGCCGCGCGGTGTGATCGGGTTCACCGGGTTCGGGCAGATCGTGGGGCACGTACAGCGAGGCCAGCGCGGCGTGGTCAAACGGACTGGGCAGGCGCAAGGTGCGCAACCCGGGGTGGTGCTGCAAGCCCAGCGGTTCGGTGAACCAGCGCAGCGCATCGTCGCCGCCCAGGGTGGCCGAGGTGAATATCCAGCTGCGTGCCGCTTGCGGCGCCGAGCCCGCCTGTGAAAACCGGGTCGAAGCGTCCGGCGGCACGCTGACCAGGCGCCAGCCACCGGCCCCGTCGACATCGGCCCAGCGCACACTGTCACCCTCCAGGCCTGCTGCCCGGGGGCTTGTCCACCGGGGCCATTCGACCCGCAAGCCGCGCACGTTCTCCAGCAGGCGCTGCAATTCGACGGCAGCGCCCTGGGTTGCCTCCAGGGCGTGCTCCATGGCGCGCAGGGCCTGGGCCAGGCCCTGCAGGGCCTGCATCCAGCGCCGCGGGTCCAGCCCATCCGGCGTTGGCCCGGCCCAGCGACAGCGGCCTGCTGCCGCTGCGCCGGTTCGTGGCACGCCAGCCAGGCCTCGCACGGCCTGCTCCAGCTCCAGCGCCAGATGTGCCCAAGGTCGCTGGCCGCGCGCCCACACCGGCCCCTGCCCAGCCACTTCGCGCGCCAGCTCCCGCAAACGCCCCGAGTCCAGCGTCACACCCATGAACTGCACGCCGATCTCGTTGAGCCGGTGCGCCTCGTCAAACACCACCACCTCGACCGGTGGCAACAGCTCCGACTCGCCGGACACCTGCACGGCCTGGTCCGAGAAGTAGAGGTGGTGGTTGATCACCACCCAGTCGGCCTGCTGAGCCACGCGCCGCGCCCGGTTCACATGGCAGCTCGCCAACCGCGGGCAGGCGTCCGCCAGGCAGTTCTCGCGCGTGGAGCTGACCCAGGGGCGCAGCGGCGAGCGCTCGTCCAGCCCGGGCAGTTCGGCAAGGTCGCCCTGCACCGACGCGGTGGCCCAACGGTGCACATGCTCCAGCCCGGCGGCCAGCGCCGGATCGCGCAAGCTGCCAGCAACAGGTCCGCTGCGGGCCTGCTCCAGGCGCTGCAGGCAGACGTAACTGGAACGGCCTTTGAGCAGCGCCACCCGCACCGGCAGGCCGAGTGCGCGGCTCAGCGCCGGGATGTCGCGCGCATACAGCTGTTCCTGCAGAGACTGGGTGGCGGTCGACAAAAGGGCCCGGCGTCCACTCAGGAGCAACGGTGCGAGGTAGGCAAAGGTCTTGCCCACACCCGTACCGGCCTCCACCGCAAGCCAGGACTGTGTCTCCAGCGCTTCGGCCACGGCGCGCGCCATCTGAATCTGGGCCTGGCGTGGCTGCAAGCCCCCCGGGGTGCTGGCCGCCAGGGGGCCAGCGTCGGCAAAAACGGCCGCCACCGCGTCCACAAAGAGCGTCAAACGCTGCCTCCAACGGGCACCGGCAACGCGATGGTGGACCCGGCGCAACACGACACCACACGCCCCCACCGGCCAACGGGTTGAACCGGGCGCTTTTGGTGATAGTCTCGGCCTCTGTAGGGATTTCTGGTTACCATTCGAAGCGCCTCGACACCGACTGTGTCGCCCTGATTGTTGATCCACATGTCCAAAGGCTACCGCATCCACGCGTCCACCGGCACCCACCGGGGCGATCGCGACTACCAGCAGGACCAGGTCTGTCTGCTGCACCACCAGCGCCACGACGGTTGCCTGCTGTCGGTGGTCGCCGATGGCATGGGCGGACGCAGCGGTGGACGCAAGGCATCGGATCAGGTCATGCTGACCGCGCGGCAACTGTTTGAGCGTTTTGACCCCGAGACCGACGACCCGTCGGCGATGCTGCGCCAGATCGTGGAAGAGTCGCATCTGGTGATCAAACTGACGGCGGTCTCTGCCGAACAGGAACCGCACAGCACCATCGCGGCCTTCCTGATCAACCCGGGTGGCGACAGCCACTGGATCCACGCCGGCGATTCGCGCATCTACCACTTCCGCCAAGGTCAGATGGTCTTTCGCACCATGGACCATTCCTATGTGCAGACCCTGGTCAACCAGGGCGAAATCACCGAAGAAGAGGCGCTGGACCACCCGCACTCCAACATCCTCATGGGCTGTCTGGGCACCGACAACGATCCGCCGGTGGACATCCATGTGGCCCAGAAGCTCGGCCCCGGTGACGCCCTGCTCGCCTGCAGCGACGGTATCTGGCACTACTTCACGCCGGAAGAGCTGGCCAGCACCGTGGCCATGCTCACGCCGCGTGAAGCCTGCGAGTTCCTGATCCAGAAAGCGCGCTCGCGTGCCAAAGGCATGGGCGACAACCTGTCGCTGACCATCGTCAAGTTCGACCCATTGGGTTGAGCATTTCCCGGCGCTGCGCGTGTTGAGCCGCCGGGCCGCCCCAAGGCGAAACAACCCCCTCGGGAGGCAACGACCCGCGCAGCGGCGAAGCCCCGGTGCAGCGACGCAGTCGATGCGGCGCCTGGGGCGACGCCTTCAGGTCAACCCGGTGTCCACCTGCCGGTGTTCCAGCGTCAGGTATTCGGCCGACTGCATCTCGCCCAAGCGCGACACCGTGCGGGGAAACTCGTGCGACATCGGCCCTTCCAGATACAGCCGTTCGGGCGGCACGGCGGCCGACATCACCAGCTTGACACGCCGGTCGTACAGCACATCGATCAGCCAGGTGAAGCGCCGTGCCTCCGATGCCTGGCGCACCGCCATCTGCGGCACGTTGGACAGCAGCAGCGTATGGAACTGCGTGGCGATTTCAAGGTAGTCGTTCTGCGAACGGGGACCGCCGCAGAGCGTGCGGAAGTCGAACCAGATCACGCCACCCGCGCGGCGCACCGCGCTGATTTCGCGCGACTCGATGTGCATCACCGGGTCCTGGTCGGCCATCTCGGCCAGCTCGCCAAAGGTCTTCTCCATCGCCGCGTCGGCCGCCGGACCCAGCGGGCAATGGTAGAGCTGGATGTGCGTGAGGGTGCGCTGGCGGTAGTCGGTGCCGTTGTCCACGCTGAGCACTTCCAGCCGTGACTTCAGCAGCTCGATGGCCGGCAGGATGCGGTCGCGGTGCAGCCCGTCCGGGTACAGGCCATCGGGGTGGAAGTTGGAAGTGGTGACAAAACCCACACCGGCCTTGAACAGCGCGTCCAGCAGACGGTGCAGGATCATGGCGTCGGTCACATCCGCCACGTGGAATTCGTCGAAACAGATCAGCTTGTAGCGCTTGGCGATGCGCGCACCGAGCTCGTCCAGCGGGTTCACGGTGCCCTGCAGCTCGCGCAGTTCGCGGTGCACCTCGCGCATGAACTCGTGGAAGTGCAGCCGCGTCTTGCGGCGCAGCGGCACCGCGTTGTAGAAGCAGTCCATCAGGAAGCTCTTGCCCCGACCCACCCCGCCGAACATGTAGACCCCGCGCGGGATCTCCGGGTTGACGAACATCTTCTTCAGCGCGTTGGAACGGCGCTGCTTGTACGTTGCCCACTCGGTGGCACACCGCTCCAGCGCGTCGATGGCCCGCTGCTGGGCGGGGTCGGTGGTGTAGCCGCGCTCCTTGAGCGCGGCTTCGTAGGTGCTGCGGACCGACAAGGGCGAACCCGGGTCAGAAGTTCAGGGTGCGCTTGTCGACGGCGAGTGCAGCTTCCTTCGTCGACTCGGAGAGCGACGGATGGGCATGGCAGATGCGCGCGATGTCTTCGGCCGAGGCCTTGAACTCCATCGCCATCACGGCCTCGGCGATCAGCTCGGAAGCCTGTGGGCCGATGATGTGCACGCCCAGGATTTCGTCGCTCGTCGCGTCGGCAACGATCTTGACGAAGCCGGTGGTGTCCCCCAGTGCGCGCGCACGGCCGTTGGCCAGGAACGGGAACTGGCCCGCCTTGTAGACCACACCTTCGGCCTTGAGCTGCTGCTCGGTCTTGCCGACCCAGGCGATCTCGGGGCTGGTGTAGATCACATAAGGGATGGTGTTGAAGTTCACGTGGCCGTGCTGGCCCGCGATGCGCTCGGCCACCGCCACACCCTCTTCTTCCGCCTTGTGCGCCAGCATCGGCCCACGCACCACGTCACCCACCGCCCAGACGCCCGGCAGGTTGGTGCGGCAGTCGGCATCGACCATGATGGCGCCACGTTCGTCCAGCTGCAGGCCGACGGCCTCAGGGTTCAGACCGATGGTGTTGGCCACGCGGCCGATCGAGACGATCAGCTTGTCCACCGCCAGCTCCTGGGCTTCGCCCTTGGCGTTGGTGTAGGCGACACTGACGCCCTTCTTGCCGTTCTTGATCTCGCTGATCTTCACACCCAGCTCGATCTTCAGGCCCTGCTTGGTGAAGACCTTCAGGGCTTCCTTGGCCACGCCTTCGTCGGCCGACGGCAGGAAGGCGGGCATGGCTTCCAGCACCACCACCTCGGCACCCAGACGGCGCCAGACCGAGCCAATTTCCAGACCGATCACGCCAGAGCCGATCACACCCAGCTTCTTGGGCACGGCGCCCACGCGCAGCGCGCCGTCGTTGGACAGCACGTTGACTTCGTCAAATTCCGCGCCGGGCAGCGCACGCGCGTTGGACCCGGTGGCGACGATGACCTGCTTGCCGCTGATGACTTCTTCCGCGGCACCGGCCACCTTGATCTGGTAGCCACCTTCGGCCGCTGCCACGAAAGAGCCACGGCCGTGGAAGAAGGTGACCTTGTTCTTCTTGAGCAGGTAGAGGATGCCGTCGTTGTTCTGCTTAACGACGCCGTCCTTGCGGGCCACCATCTTGGCCACGTCCATCGTCACCTTGCCGGTGCTGATGCCGTGGTCGGCGAAATGGTGGTTGGCGTGCTCGAAGTGCTCGCTGGACTGCAGCAGGGCCTTGGAGGGGATGCAACCGACGTTGGTGCAGGTGCCGCCCGGGGCCGGGCCGCCAGCGGCGTTTTTCCACTCGTCGATACACGCGACCTTGAAGCCCAGCTGGGCAGCGCGGATAGCGGCGATGTAGCCACCGGGGCCGGCGCCGATCACGACGACGTCAAATGCTTGAGACATGTTGTTCTTTCAATGAGGTTCTTCAAACCCCGGAAGGAACGTCAACGCAGACACGCGACGCCACAACTTCCAGAAATCCCGCGGAACCGGCTTTGCCGGGCCGCAGGGATTGCCCCCTTGAGGGGGGATTCGGCTACACAAAGTGAGCAAGAAACGGGGGTGGGTCAGATGTCGAACAGCAGGCGGGCCGGATCTTCCAGCGCTTCCTTCATCGCCACCAGGCCCAGCACGGCTTCGCGGCCGTCGATGATGCGGTGGTCGTAGGACATGGCGAAGTAGTTCATCGGGCGCACCACGACCTGGCCGTTTTCAACCATGGCGCGGTCCTTGGTGGCGTGCACGCCGAGGATGGCCGACTGCGGCGGGTTGATGATGGGGGTGGACATCATCGAACCGAAGGTGCCGCCGTTGGAGATGGAGAAGGTGCCACCGGTCATGTCGTCCATGCCCAGCTTGCCGTCTTTGGCCTTCTGACCGAACTCGGCGATCTTCTTCTCGATCTCGGCAAAGCTCATCTGGTCGGCGTTGCGCAGGATGGGCACCACCAGGCCGCGCGGCGAACCGACGGCGATACCGATGTCGAAGTAGCCGTGGTAGACGATGTCGTTGCCGTCCACCGAGGCGTTGAGCACGGGGAACTTCTTGAGCGCGTGCACAGCGGCCTTGACGAAGAAGCTCATGAAACCGAGCTTGACGCCGTGTTCCTTCTCGAACCGCTCCTGCATGCGCTTGCGCATGTCCATGACCGGAGCCATGTTGATTTCGTTGAACGTGGTCAGGATGGCGTTGGTCGACTGCGACTGCAACAGACGCTCGGCCACGCGAGCACGCAGGCGCGTCATGGGCACGCGCTCTTCGGGGCGGTCGCCCAGATCAGGGGCCACGGTCGCCACCTGCGGCAGCACCTTGGTCGGCGCACCGGTCGGGATGGCAACGGGGGCGGCCACGGCGGGCTTGGGTGCTGCGGCGGCGGACAGGACATCGCCCTTGGTCACACGGCCGTCTTTGCCGGTGCCGGCCACAGAGCCTGGCGCCATGCCACCGTCGGCCATCAGCTTGGCGGCGGCGGGCATGGCCACACCGGCCATGGACTGGGACGCGGCAGCAGCAGCAGCAGCCGGCGCCACGGGTGCCGGGGCAGCGGCGACGGGTGCAGCGGCGGCGGCTGGCGCAACCGCACCGGCCACAGCGGCGGTGTCGATGCGGGCGATCAGCTGCTCGGCAGCCACGGTCGCACCATCGCCCTGCAGGATTTCCACCAGCACGCCGGAGGACGGTGCCGGGCATTCCAGCACCACCTTGTCGGTCTCGATCTCGATGAGTGTCTCGTCGGCGGTGACGGCATCACCGACCTTCTTTTTCCATTGCAGCAGGGTGGCCTCGGCCACCGATTCGGAGAGCTGCGGAACTTTGACTTCTACGATTGCCATGTGTCTTCTACCTTGATTTTTTGCGATTCGCGCCGGCCTTCGTCGCGCCCCTCAGGGAGCAGCAGGCCAGCGCGGGTCCGGATTATTTGGTGAGGATGAAGCCCTTGAGCTTGCTGAAAGCGGCTTCGATCAGGGTCTTCTGCTGCTCCTGGTGCAGGTGCGCGTATCCCACCGCAGGCGACGCCGAAGCGGCCCGACCGGCGTAACCCAGCTTCTGGCCATCGAGCATGTTCTCGTGGATGTAGTGCTGCACAAAGAACCAGGCACCCTGGTTCTGTGGCTCGTCCTGGCACCACACGATGTCGGTGGCGTTCGGGTACTTCTTGATCTCGGCACCGAACACCTTGTGCGGGAACGGGTAGAGCTGTTCTACACGCAGGATGGCCACGTCGTCGTCGCCACGCTCCTCGCGCTTTTTGACCAGATCGTAATAAACCTTGCCCGAGCAGCAGATGAGGCGCTTGACCTTGTCGGCGTTCTTGACCACGTCGACGTTGCTCTCGGGAATCACGGTCTGGAAGCTGCCCTTGGTGAACTCGGACAGCGGCGACGTGGCGTCCTTGTTGCGCAGCAGCGACTTGGGCGTGAAGATCACCAGCGGCTTGCGCAGGTTGCGGATCACCTGGCGGCGCAGGATGTGGAAGATCTGGCTCGCCGTGGTGGGCTGCACGATCTGCATGTTGGTGTCGGCCGCCAGCTGCATGAAACGCTCCAGACGCGCCGAGCTGTGCTCGGGACCCTGGCCTTCGTAGCCGTGCGGCAGCATCAGCGTGATGCCGTTGACACGGCCCCACTTCACCTCACCGGAAGCAATGAACTGGTCGATCACCACCTGCGCGCCGTTGGCGAAATCGCCGAACTGCGCTTCCCAGATCACCAGGGTGTTCGGGTCGTTGGAGGCGTAACCGTATTCAAAACCCAGCACCGCCTCTTCGGACAGGATGGAGTCGATGACGACGAACGGCGCCTGGTTGTCGGCCACGTTCTGCAGCGGCGTATAGGTACCGGTGTCCCACTTTTCGCGGTTCTGGTCGTGGATCACGGCGTGGCGGTGCGTGAACGTGCCACGCCCACAGTCTTCGCCCGACAGGCGCACCGGGAAACCGCTGGCCACCAGGGAGGCAAACGCCATGTGTTCGCCCATGCCCCAGTCCACCGGGATGTCGCCACGGCCCATGGCCGCGCGGTCGGCGTAGACCTTCTTCACCAGCTGGTGCGGGCTCACGCTCTCCGGGATGGTGGTCAGGCGACCGGCCAGACGCTTCCACTCGGCCATCGGGATCGCCGTGTCGCCCGCGTCGGTCCACTTCTTGCCCAGGAAGGGCGACCAGTCGACCGCGTACTTGCTCTTGAAGTTGGTCAGCACCGGGTCCACCGTGTGGCGACCGGCGTCGAGTGCGGCGCGGTAGGCCTTGGCCATGTCATCGCCCAGCGTTTCACCCTGGCCCTGAGCGGCCAGCTTGTCGGCGTAGAGCTTGCGGGTGCCGGGATGGGCGCTGATCTTCTTGTACATCAGCGGCTGGGTCAGGCTCGGGGTGTCCTGCTCGTTGTGGCCCAGCTTGCGGAAGCAGATGATGTCGAGCACCACGTCCTTGCGGAAGGTCATGCGGTATTCCAGCGCCAGCTGGGTGGCCAGCACCACGGCTTCCGGGTCGTCACCATTGACGTGCAGCACCGGCGCCTCGACACCCTTGACGATGTCGGTGCAATACAGCGTGGAGCGCAGGTCGCGCGGGTCGGAGGTGGTGAAACCGATCTGGTTGTTAATGATCAGGTGCACCGTGCCGCCCGTGGTGTAGCCACGAGTCGCCGCCAGCGCCAGGGTTTCCTGGTTCACGCCCTGGCCGGCAAACGCGGCATCGCCGTGCACCAGCACCGGCAGCACCTGTTTGCCCAGCGGATCGCCGCGGCGGTCCATGCGGGCGCGCACCGAACCCTCGACCACCGGGTTCACGATCTCCAGGTGCGAAGGGTTGAAAGCCAGCGAGAGGTGCACCGGACCGCCGGGGGTGGTGACGTCCGAGCTGAAGCCCTGGTGGTATTTCACGTCACCGGCGGGCAGGTCTTCGGGTGCGGTGTGGTCGAATTCGGCGAACAGGTCCTTGGGCATCTTGCCCAGGATGTTGACCAGCACGTTCAGGCGACCGCGGTGGGCCATGCCGATCACGATTTCCTGCACGCCCTGCGCACCGGCCTGCTGGATCACTTCGTCCATGGCGGCGATGAAGCTTTCGCCACCTTCGAGCGAGAAGCGCTTCTGGCCCACGTACTTGGTGTGCAGAAAACGCTCCAGGCCTTCGGCTGCGGTCAGGCGGTCGAGAATGGCTTTTTTCTTTTCGGCATTGAACGCGGGCTTGCTGCGGATGGCTTCCAGCTTTTCCTGCCACCAGCGCTTTTGCGTCTGGTCGCTGATGTACATGTACTCGGCACCCACGCTGGCGCAATAGGTTTCGCGCAGGGCGTTGAGCAGGTCACGCAGCGACATGACTTCTTTGCCGAAGAAGGTGTTGCTGGTGTTGAAGACGGTCTCGAAATCGGCGTCGGAAAAACCGTAGAACGCGGGATCGAGTTCGGGAATGTTGTCGCGCTCGGTGCGCTTAAGCGGGTCGAGGTCGGCCCAGCGGGAGCCGACGTTGCGGTAAGCCGCGATCAGCTGCTGGACAGCGACGCGTTTGCGGCCCAGATCGGAGTCGGCACCAGCGGCCACAACGACCTTGGTACCGCCTTGTTTGGCGCGCTCGGCAAAAGCGTTGATGACGGGCTGGTGGGGGACGTCGCGGGCATCGGAGCCGTCGCCGGCAGGCACATGCTGAAGGGCGTCAAAGTAGCCGCGCCAGTTGTCCGGCACACTGCCGGGATTTTCCAGGTACTTCTCGTACATCTCTTCCACGTACGGTGCGTTGCCGCCGAAGAGATAGGAATTGTTCTGGTAGGCAACATAGACGTTGCCCCCGTTCGATGGGGAATTGCTCATAGATTCGCTGACCTCCGCTTCCCTCTGGGAAACATTAGCTGGTTAAAGAAACCTCCCGCGACACGGCTTAACCGATTGGCGGATGCGACAGTGACTGTGGAAGGACCTGACTGCAGCCAGCGATTGTGCCACCTGAGCGCAGGATCAGGGAAAAAGAATACAGTGGAGGATGCCCCGGGGGCCGGAATCACCCCGGAGTTGTTGCAGCAGCGCGAAGCGACAGCGCCGTGTCAGGCGACACGATCCAGGATCAGGAAACCACGCGTGGCGAGAGGCGCTCGGACGCTGGCACCGCGCTGGGCTCGTCCATTTCGATGGCAATCTGCGTGCAGACCGTGCGGCACAGCGTGACCGCCTTTTCGCTTTGCACCCGGTAGATGACCTGGGTGCCGTCTTTGCGTTTGGCCAGCACACCCGCCCGGTACAACAAGTTCAGATGCTGGGACAGATTGGGCTGGGTGGTGTCGATTTCCTGCAGCAACTGGGAAACCGATTTCTCTCTGTCGCACAGGGCGCTGAGGATGCGCAAGCGCATGGGCGTTGCCAGCACGCCAAACAACTCGGCGGCCATTTCGAACACGCGCACCTTCTCGACATTGGCATCGGACTCGATCATTTGTTCCATGGCAGACCACACTTTTGTCAATATAAGCATGGATCATACTTACAAAAACCGCCGTTGACCATGCGTTTTTGTCGGGATTGACGCGGGTTTGGCGACCCCAAAAAGAAACCCGGAGCGTCAGGCAACGCCACCGGGTTTCAACAGGATCCTGGCGCCAGGCCAGATACAGAGATCAGGCCTGCAGATCCTTGATCTGCTGCAGTGCGGCGGGGTCGTCCATGGTGGTCAGATCGCCGGGATCGCGGCCCTCACAGACCGCCTGGATGGCACGGCGCAGCAACTTGCCCGAGCGCGTCTTGGGCAACACGTTGACAAAGCGCACCCGTGCCGGGCGCGCCACGGCACCCAGCTGCTCGTCCACCAGCTTCATCACTTCGCCCTCCAGCTTCAGGCGCGCGGCATCGTCGGTGAGCACCGAGGCGTCCTTCACCACGGCAAACGCCATGGCCACTTGGCCTTTGAGCTGATCGGCCACGCCCACCACCGCCACCTCGGCGATCTTCGGGTGGCTGGAAATGCTCTCTTCAATCTCGCGCGTGCCCAGGCGGTGGCCGGCGACGTTGATCACGTCGTCGGTACGGCCGAGGATGAAGTAGTAGCCGTCGTCGTCACGGATGCCCCAGTCAAAGGTGCTGTAGACCATGCGGCCGGGCACGCTGGTCCAGTAGGTCTTGACGAACCGGGCGTCGTCGCCCCAGATGGTTTGCATGCAACCCGGGGGCAACGGACCTTCGACCGCGACCACACCCTTCTGGTTGCCGCCCTGCAGCTCGGCACCGGTCTGGTCGTCCAGCAGCTTGACGTTGTAACCATAGACCGCCTTGCCCGGTGAGCCGAATTTGCTGTTGGCCTTCTCCACGCCGTTGCAGATCGCCAGGATCGGCCAGCCGGTTTCGGTCTGCCAGTAGTTGTCGACGATGGGTTTGCCCAATTCGTCGGAGATCCACTTGGCGGTCGGTTCGTCCAGCGGCTCACCTGCGAGAAACAGCGCCTTCAGGCTGGAGAGGTCGTATTTCTTGATGAAGGACGAATCGTATTTCTTGAGCACGCGCACCGCGGTGGGGGCGCTGAACATGACACTGACCTTGTACTTCTCGACCAGACTCCACCAGATGCCGGCATCCGGCCGGATCGGCAGACCCTCGTACATGATGGTCGCCATGCCGCCGATCAGCGGGCCGTAGATGATGTAGCTGTGGCCCACGACCCAGCCGATGTCGCTGGTGGAGAAATAGGTTTCGCCCGGCTCGCCCATGTAGATGTGCTTCATGGACGCCGCCAGCGCCACGGTGTAGCCACCGGTGTCGCGCTGCACGCCCTTGGGTTTGCCGGTGGTGCCGCTGGTGTAGAGCGTGTAGCTGGGGTGCGTGGCGTCGACCCATTCGCAGGGCACCACGGTGTCCATGTGGCGCGCACGTTCGGCCGAGTAGTCCACGTCCCGGCCTTCCACCGGGTTGAATGCCGCCAGCCCGCGGTTGACCATCACCACCTTCTGCGGTTTGTGGGCTGAAAGCTTGATGGCTTCGTCCAGCAGCGGCTTGTATTCCACCACCTTGCCGCCGCGCGACCCGGCGTCGGCACTCACGATGGCCACGGGCGACGCGTCTTCGATGCGGCTGGCCAGCGAGTGGCTGGCGAAA
The DNA here is from genome assembly GCF_013387465.1 of Hydrogenophaga aromaticivorans. GTDB lineage: Bacteria > Pseudomonadota > Gammaproteobacteria > Burkholderiales > Burkholderiaceae_C > Hydrogenophaga > Hydrogenophaga aromaticivorans. Next base: position 799,531 of record NZ_VYGV01000006.1, read on the forward strand.
CCGCCGAACACCACCGAGTGGATGGCACCGATGCGCACGCAGGCCAGCATGGCGAACGCCGCCTCCGGGATCATGGGCATGTAGATCAGGACGCGGTCGCCCTTCTTCACGCCCTGGGCCCGCAGGATGGCGGCCATGCGCTGCACTTCGGCGTGCAGTTCGCGGAAGCTGTAGATTTTTTCGACGCTGGTCTCGGTCGAAACGAAGATCAGGGCGTTCTGGTCCGCGCGGTCTTTCAGGTGGCGATCGACCGCGTTGTGGCACAGGTTGGTCAGCCCACCCTCAAACCAGCGGGCAAACGGCGGGTTGTCGTAGTTGCAGACGCGGTCGAAGGGCTTGTGCCAGTCCACCAGCTTCGCCTGCTCGGCCCAGAAGACGTCACGGTCTTCGATCGAACGGCGGTGGAAATCGGCGTAGCCCTGAGCGTTGCTCATGTGAGTCTCCTGCGTGGTGGTCGGTTGAAATGCGACAACGACCGCGCCGGGCCCATGGGATTTACAGCGTGGTCGCGAAAAACTGAATTCATAATTATGGCGTTCAGACTTGCGACAGTCTGACAAATTCACCCCTCCACGCGCATCCGGTAACCCTGTCGGCCTGCCACTGGTCAGACCACCGCCACCGAGGCGGAAAGCGACGAGCACCTTGCGCCAGCAGCGTTGGGGAGCCCTACTTCGCCCTACTTGATCAGCGCGTGGACTTCCCGGAACGCCGGGTGGTCGGCCGTGCGCAGCCACTCGAAAGCCACCATTTCCGTTGTGATGAGTTCAGCGCCAGCACCCGCCAGGCGGTCAAAGGCCGCATCGCGGTTGCGCTCGGTGCGCGAGCCGCAGGCGTCGGTCACGACCCAGACGTCGATCTCCTGCTCGATCAGCTCGAGCACAGTCTGCAGCAGGCATACATGGGCCTCGCAACCGGCGATCACCACCGTGTTGCGCTCGGGCGTCTGACTCGGGGCGGCCTTTTGCAGGTGTTTGGGCAGGCTGCGGGCGTTGCCAGAGGCCGGGCGCGCCGCTGGACGCAAGCAGTCCAGCAAACCAGCATCAACGGCGCTGAAGCTCATCTTGCCCAGGGTCTTCTGGCACAAGGCCCGCAACGCGGCGTCGTTACCGCCAAGCTTTTCCGGGTTCTGTTCGGTGCCGAAAACCGGTACCCGAAACACTTGGGCCATGCGGGCCAGGCGAACCGCATTGGCCAGCACCAGTGGCGCCTCGTGAATCGCGGGCAACAAGCGGGTTTGGTAGTCGACCAGAACCAGCTGGGAATCGGCGGCATCAAGCAGCATCGGACAGTCTCTTCGTTGGGTTGGGACACACCGGCCAGATGGCGGTGCAGCAGGTTGTGCCCAGCATTGTGACAAAGGCGCATGCCGCGCGGCCAGCCCGGACAGGCCCAATCGCGCAATGTTCAAACAAATCAATGCATTGCCTGACTTTCCTCGCTTGACTTCTCGAAGCTTCACCCTTAACCTGAAAAGATATGAAGCGTTGGATCCCTGTTCTGCTGCTGGCTGGCATGCCGTTGGTGCATGCTGCGCCAAGCGAAGTTGTCTACGAAGACATGGACGTGCTGCTACAGGAAAAAGGTGTCATCTCGCGCCTGAGCGAGCAGATTCAGCAGGTTCGCGACAACGTGGGTGCGTCGGCCTCGAACCTCGTGATCAATGCCATGGGGTTTCTGGGCGTCCCCTACAGCTACGGCGGCAACAACGCCGAAACCGGGGTCGACTGCAGCGGTCTGGTGCGCACGGTCTTTGAAAAGTCGGTCGGCAAGATCCTGCCACGCCGGGCTGTGGACCAGGCCGCGGTGACCGAGACCATAGACCGCAGCGAACTCAAACCCGGCGACCTGGTTTTCTTCAACACCATGAAGCGGGCGTTCAGCCACGTGGGCATCTATGTCGGTGACGGGAAGTTCATCCATGCCCCACGTTCAGGCTCCTCCGTCCGGGTGGAAGACATGCGCGTCGCGTACTGGAACACCCGGTTCAACGGTGCCCGACGCGTTCCGCTGCAACCATCGACCCACACAGCCGTGCGCTGAACCCACAGCGGCCTCATAAAAAAACCGGGGCAAGCCCGGTTTTTTCATGTCTGGTCGGCCAGGCGTTCAACCACCCCTCACTTCAAGTTGCCCAGGTAGGCGGCCACGGCCTTGGTTTCCAGCGGACTCAGGCGCGCAGAGATCACGGTCATGACCGCGTTGTCGTTGCTGCGGGCGCGCTGATGGAAATGGAGCAGCTGGGTTTCGATGTAGCCAGGATGTTGACCGGCCAGGCGCGGCATGTTGGCGCTGCCACGGCCCTGGGTGTCGTGGCAGGACAAGCAGGCGGGCAACCCCGCATACACATTGCCCCGCTCGTAAACAAACTGACCCACCGCCATGAGCTGCGCGTCATCGGACGGGGTGTTGGCCGCCTTCTGGCTCGCGTAATGCGCGGCGAGCGAACGGATCATTCGATCGTCCATCATGGCCACCTTTTCTTTCATCAAGGGGCTCTTTCGGTCCCCCGAGGCGAAGTCCTTCAATTGCTTGACCAGGTAGGTTTCGTTCTGTCCCGCCAGGCGCGGGAAGTTGGGCGCCACGCTCTGTCCGGTGGCACCGTGACAGGCGCCGCAGTGTTCTGCAGCGAAGCGGGCGCCGGCGGCGATGTCGGCGTCGAAAGTCTGCGCACCCGCCGACCACGCCTGCGACCCCAGCAGCCCGATTGCCAGCAGCGCGCGGAGCCGGCGCAACCGGCCAACCCGCTGGCGCTTGCGGCCTGAGGCGGCCGTCTTGAGCTTGTTGCCCATCCATGTCTCCTGTCGGTGAAAGTCAGGGGCATTCTGGTCACACGACCCGGGTCACCGATTGATACAAGTCAACAATGATCAACTTATATTGACGCCGGAAAAATGGCCTTTCACGAGGGCTTGCCCGTGCTTTGCCCGGCGCACCGGGACGGCGGCGGCGGAGGCGAGCAAGGCGGATCGCTCGCGCATCGCGTTCGCTTGAAGGCCCCCGGAGGCCGGTCCGGCCACCGCCCGGCTGCGCTATGCGTGGTGTGGGGAGGCCTGATGGCCCGGCCAGGTTCCGGAGGCGATGTAGATACCACCCATCCAGGTGGAACGAACGTCCAGCCCCGGTACGTGAGCCGCAAGGTCGCTCCAGGGTTGAACCAGGCCATCCAGCGTGCTGACGGAACGCAGCGCCGCTCCCCAGACAAAGAGGTTGACCGGCCAGGCCCAGGGGTCGGCCCATTGCAGCCCGGTGGCCACCACGCGCGCACCGGGCTTGAGGTGCTTCAGCACATTGGCAATCGCCTCGGGGCGGCGCAGCACGTCGTGCGTGAAGTGAAACAGCACGGCATCGGCCTGCCCTGCCCAGCGCGCCGACTCGACCGGTGCGTTGATCAGCGAAACCTCGCATGGCCCGACGGACGCGAGGCGCTCGCGCGCCTTGACCAGCATCTCCGGGCATTGTTCGATCCCCACGATCCGGCCGCTTGGACCCACGGCTTCGGCGAGCAGGGGAAAACTCAGGCCGGTGCCACAACCCACATCCAGCACGGTCGCGCCGGGACTCAGCCGCAGACTGGCCACGGCCTCGCGGCGAAGCGGTTCGAACATGGCGAGTTCGTGGTCGTACACGCCGGCTCGCAACCGGTACTGCTCCAGCGCAAAACCGCGATCAGGCATGTGCGCGTCCCTGCGACTGACGGAAGGTCTTTTCATGGTCTTTCTGGCCTGCGGCAATGCCTCTCAAGCCAGCATAGTGCGCAGATCCTCGCACCGCAAGCGGCAACAGCCCGTGTTTGTTACCGAGTGTCCCCGTGCGCGCAAAGGCCTGCACACCATCGCACGAACCGTGCCCCTGAATGAAATCAGAAGCTGTAGTTGTAACTGATGCGCAGGGTGTTCTGCCGGTGCGACACCGTGCCGGCCATGCCGGGACCGAACATGTTCGGGTTGGTGCGGGTCACCTTGGGCGCTATGGCGATGGAGCCGGCCACCGCATGGCCACCACCCATGTTCCAGCCCAGACCCAGTGTGTAGTGGGTTTTGATGGTGGCCGGAAACAGCGGATTCAGCGTGTCGTCTGGCACGGGGTTGTCGGCGTAGTTGATGCCGGCGCGCAAGGCCAGGCCCGGGGCCAGCATGTACTGGCCGCCGATCATGAAGACGGTCTGGTTTTTCCAGTTCTGCGGCATCGAACCCACCATCCAGCCCCCGCCCATGTTCATGCCCAGGCGGAAGTCCTTCATGCTGTCCTTCCATCCCAGGTGCTTGACGTCGGCGGCCAGCATGAATGCTGGCGTCGCCTGCCAGGCCACGCCCACGCCATAGGTCTCGGGCCACTGGAAGTCCACCACCTTGAACTGGGTGGGAATCTGCATACCCCCCGGCAGCATGGTGAAAGTGCCACTGCCTTGCAGGTCGCCGATGTCGGTCTTGCTGTGGTAGGTGGCACCGAAGGCCAGGGCGTTCGAAACCTTGTAGTGGGCGCCGAGTTTGAAGGCCCAGCCGTTGCCCTTGGCTTCGCCGCTGAAGTCGTTGTTGTCGCTGAAGCTGGCATGACCCGAGCCATCAGGCATCAGCATCTGCACGTCCATGCTGGCCCAGACAAAGTCGAGCTGGCCAGCGACGGTGAAGTTGTCATTGACGTTGTAGGCCAGCGGGAACATCAGCCGGCCGAAACCCACCTCGGAGCGCATGGGCAAGCCCGTGCCGTTCGACAGGAAGGAGTTGCTGCCGTATTCGGTCCCCATGCCGCCCTGGGCCAGCATGCCTGCACCATAGGTGAACTTGCCGGACTTGCGAATGTATGAAAGCGAAGGCATCCAGTACTTGTCGCCGTCCGATTTCGCATTCATCGGGCCGGCCATCGGGTGGTTCATGCTGGTGTTCACATCCGGCATCAGCAACGTCAAACCCAGCCCCACGTTGTTGCCTTCCTGACGCAGACCCAGTGTGGCCGGGTTGTTCATGATGGCCGAGTTGCCGTTGTCATGGGCGAATGAGGCGCCGCCCATGCCCCCGGCTTTGGCGCCGTAGGCTTCCATGTTCATGCCGTTGGTGGCGGCGGCGGGCAAGGCCACCAGCCCCATCACGGTCGCCGCGATGGCTGTGAGCATGGGGCGTTGGTCGAAACGTTTGGTGGTTGGCATGCGTATGGACTCCTGAAGCCAAAAGGTTGATGAAGATCAAAAGAATACCGGCGCGGGTATGGTTTGACGAGCCGGGAAGGTGCGGGTTGACGGCGATCCAAATACAAGATACGGATACCCGTACCAGCATTAAAGAATCACCCCGACCACCGTTCCTGGACTGTTCCCTGTGTGCTCAAGCGCCCTCGGGCGAGTTCCCGCGTGCGCCCGAGGGCGAAGTTGTGCGGCATGTTGGTGCGCATCCGGTTGTCGGCGCTGTTGAAGACGACCTCGGCCACGGCCTCGCGGCCCTGCGCCACAATCACGCATGACCTCCAATGCCGCCACCTCCTCCGAACGAGCGCCCGCCGCCGCGGTCCCGTGCGCTCAGTGCCCCTTGCGGTCACTGCCCCTGTTCCAGGCGCACGAAGCCGCCGAACTGGAGCTCGTGCAATCGCTCAAGCGCCGGGACATGCACCTGCCGGTGGGCAGCACACTGATCCAGGAGGGTCAGGTCGACGCACCGCTCTACACGCTGCAAAAGGGCTGGGCGTTTCGCTTCAAGACACTGAGCGACGGGCGCCGGCAGATCCTGAATTTCCTGCTCGCGGGCGACTTCATCGGCGTGCAGCAGAAGATGGGCGATGCCGCGGCCCATGGCGTCGAGACGCTGACCGATGCCTTGTTCTGCGTGTTCCAGCGCGACTCGCTGTGGGAAATCCACCGCCGCTCGCCCAGCATGGGCTTCAACGTGACCTGGCTCACCGCGCACGAAGAGTCGCTGGTGGACGATACCTTGCTGTCGGTGGGGAGGCGCAGCGCCGAAGAGCGCATTGCCACGTTGCTGATCCTGCTCTTCAAGCGCGCCGCCGCACTGCAGGCCGATGCCGGCGCGAGCGGTGTACCGTTCCCCCTGACGCAGCAACACGTGGCCGATGCCCTCGGGCTGTCGCTGGTGCACACCAACAAGACGCTGCGCAAGCTGGAGCGCCGGGGCCTGCACCACATTGGCGACGGTCGGCTGTTCATGCGCGACGTGAAGGCGCTCGCGCGCCTGGCCGACCTGTACGGCGACGGCCGCCCGCCCGTGCGCCCTCTGGTGTGATCGAGGCCCTTCGATGCAGGCGGGGCCCGCTGACACCCCGTAACACATTGGTCAACTTACATGTCTTTGTACACAGCAAACGGATGACCTGCGACCTACATTGAGTTCAACCCTGCTTCCCGCCTTCCAGGCCGGCAGGGGCATCGACAGACCCCTGGCCTTCAACGGCCGGGACGCCGATGGAACGATATGCCCAAGGAGGCCGCATGACAGCCACCACTTCACGGTTCAACACGAACCAACTGCTTGCCACACTCTCCTGCGCCGAATGGCAGCACCTGGAGCCCGACCTGGAATGGGTCGATCTGCCGTCCGGTAGCACGCTGCATTCGAGCGGCAATGCGCTGCGCCATGTGCACTTCCCGACCACCGCCACGGTGTCCCTCGTGTCCTCGATGGCCGACGGCGCCTCCGCCGAAGTGGCCGTGGTGGGCAGCGAGGGCATGGTCGGCATCTGCGCCTTCATGGGCAATGCCAACGCCCTGAGCGACGCCGTGGTGCAGCGGCCCGGCCACGCCTGGCGCATGAGCACGACGGCCGTGCAGCACCACACCCGCCGATCACCCGACTTCATGCAGAAGTTGCTGGGCTACACCCAGGCCTTGTTCACGCACATGGCGCAGTGTTCGGCCTGCAACCGCCACCACGCGCTGGACCAGCAGCTGTGCCGCTGGCTGCTGCAGCACCTGGACCGCCAGGAAGGTAACGACATGCAGATCACGCAGGAGCGGATTGCCTACCTGCTGGGCGTGCGGCGCGAGGGCGTCACCGGCGGTGCACTCAAGCTGCAGAGAGCCGGCCTGATCGACTACCACCGGGGCCACATTTCCATCCTCGACCGCCGCGGGCTGGAAGCGCGCAGCTGCGAGTGCTACGGCGTGGTGCGACAGGCCTACGACCGCTTGTCGTGTGCCCACAGCGCGCCGCGCCGTTCACCCGTGATCCATGCCCCTGGGCTGAACAGCCAGCTGGTGTACCGCCAGTCCTTGCAAGCAGCCTGAACCTTGCGTGGCCGCTTGCGCAGAGCCGGACGGCGCTGCCAGCAGCCCGCTCACCCCCCTGCAGGCGACAAAAGACCACGCTGTCGCGCGCAGACCCGCCCCTCCTCCAGCAACCCCTGTTTCTTGAAAGCCCATCACATGAACTACGAAGAACGCGACAGCTTTGGCATGTACAACGCCATCAGCGCACTGGACGACACCGTTCCGCAGCGCAACCGCGGCCCTGGCCCCTACCTGATGGGTGCCGACACCTTGCTGGGCAACGACGTGGTCAATGCCAAAGACGAAGACCTGGGTGACATCAAGGAAATCATGCTCGACATGCGCACCGGGCAGGTGAGCTATGCGGTGCTGTCGTTCGGCGGCTTCCTGGGTCTGGGCGAAAAACTGTTCGCTGTGCCATGGACGGCGCTGAAACTGGACACGGTCAACAAGCGATTCGTGCTCGACGCGAGCAGGGACCGGCTGGAGAGTGCGCCCGGTTTCGACGAAAACGACTGGCCCGATATGGCCGACACGGCCTGGGAAAAGGGTGTGCACGACTTCTACGGCACGCAGCCGTACGTGGCCCCGCGCGGCAATTGATTCCCTGATTCACACCGGGGCCGCCTCGCGCCCGTTGTGATTCGGCACCCGCCCGTGCCAGCCGCTGCGCTGCGCGGGCTTTTTCATGCGTGTCAGGGCAACGAACCGAACACCTGTTCCAGGGTCAGCTGATCGGGCAGCACGTAGATGGCGGCCGCCTGGGCGGAGAACACGGGCAGAAGGTGGGCGTCAAAAAATTCGGCCGGAACGTTGATGCAGCCGTAGGAAATGCGGTTGTCTTCAATCGTTTCGGACGCCAGGCGCTGCAGGCGCCGCTCAGCGGGCTGGTGCGCGCGCACGCGGTGCATGGACACGGCCGCGTCGTAGTCGACCCAGACCACGTCTTCACCTGTGAGGTTGCGCCCCAGCTTGCCGTTGAAGCGGCCAGCCGGCGTGGTGCGTTCTTCCGGCCGCACGTCGGCAATGGCTTTCTGGCCGATGCCTGGCACCGAGAGATCACCCAAGGCCGAACCGATCAGCACGGCTGTGTCGGCCTGCAGGCGTGCCTTGGCATCAAATACGTAGAGGCGCGCCGCTTGCTTGTCGACGACGACAAAAGGCATGGCCCCATGGTCTTGCGAGGCGGCACTCCAGTGGGCGATCCGTTTCACAGGGTCCGACGTTGGTGTCGCGCCCAGGTCGGCTTGGCGCGTGGCCAAGGTCGGGAAGACCGGTGCATCTGACACAGATCGGATCCGGTTCACCTGCGGCGGCGAACCGCTCGGCATGAGCAGCGCCAAAACGCTCAGACCAGCGACCACACCCACCCGCAACTCGGCGCTCACGCGCGTGGCGAACCCCACTGCGGCCGGAAACCATGGGGCATGGCCCATGCGGAGCGGACCTGCGCGACAGGAGGGTAGTCGCATGGTGAGTGCAGCGTGGCGAGTGGCAAAGCAAGCCGGCGCAACACCTCCTCGCGCTTGCGCGGCGGGGAGGTGTCAGGTTCAGCTGTTGGCCACTCAGTTGCGGTCCGCGCGGGCCAGGGGCTGGTCCATCGCAGGAGCATCCTGGTTCATGGCGGGTGTGGTCGTGTCGCCGCTGGCGGGCGCTGTCGTCGAAGGCTGGGCTTGAACCGTGGTGTCGGGCGCTGGCGTGACGGTGCCTGACGTGGACTGGGCATAGACAAAGCCGGCTGAGCCGACCACCGCAAGTGCCGTCAGCGAAGCTGTGAGGAATTTGGACGTGAGCATGGAAGTTTCCTTTCGGCTGCAAGCAGCACATTTCGAATTCAGCCGGAAATGCCGACCGACCTTCAGCGTAGGTGGGGGGTTGACAGAGGGTCTGTGCGCCGCCGAACCAACGCAGCGCCCGCAGGTGTAAGACATTGCGTCTGGCGCGGGGTGCTTGTGTGCGTTGGCGAACCGACTGGTCCCCGTGCCTGGGCCAAGATGGCACTTTACACAAAGGGACCGCAATGGCTCAAAGCGCGCACATCGTGGGCAAGGTGGAATACCGGGGTGGCGACGGCCCCGCCGTGGAAATACGCGAGGGCCCAGTGGAGGTTTCGATCTCGACGGCCGACGCCACCTTGAGCTGGGTCGAGGAAGATGTCCACGGCTCTGCCGCCATGCCCATTGGCGACTTCCGGCGCTTCGTGAAGGAAGGAAAGATCAAGCTCGATGGTCCGGTGCAGGCTGAGGCCTGAACCGGCACGCACGCGCTGTCACGCGCCGGGGTGGCCCGAACGGCTGGGGCAGATACCGCTGCACCATGGCGTTCAAACAGGGAGGGCCCGAACCGTTGCCGGTTCGGGCCCTCCCTGTTTGAGAAGAGAAGCGCAGCAGCTGCTTACTTCTTGCTCGGCGGCAGGTCGGTGCAAGACCCGTGCGCCACTTCCGCCGCCATGCCGATGCTCTCGCCCAGCGTGGGGTGCGGGTGGATGGTCTTGCCGATGTCCACCGCGTCGGCGCCCATCTCGATCGCCAGCGCGATCTCACCGATCATGTCGCCCGCGTGCGTGCCCACCATGCCGCCGCCCAGGATCTTGCCGTGGCCGTGGGCCTCGGGCGAATCGTCGAACAGCAGCTTGGTGACGCCTTCGTCGCGACCGTTGGCAATGGCGCGGCCCGATGCCGTCCATGGGAACAGGCCCTTCTTGACCTTGATGCCCTGCGCCTTGGCCTGGTCTTCGGTGAGACCCACCCAGGCCACTTCGGGGTCGGTGTAGGCCACGCTGGGGATCACGCGGGCGTTGAAGGCGGCCGCGGCCAGTTCCTTGTTGCCCTGCAGTTCCCCGGCGATGACCTCGGCCGCCACGTGCGCTTCGTGCACCGCCTTGTGCGCCAGCATGGGCTGGCCCACGATGTCGCCGATGGCGAAGATGTGCGGCACGTTGGTGCGCATCTGGATGTCGACGTTGATGAAGCCGCGGTCGGTCACCGCCACGCCGGCCTTGTCGGCGGCGATCTTCTTGCCGTTGGGCGTGCGCCCCACGGCCTGCAGCACCAGGTCGTAGACCTGCGGCGCGGGCGCGGTGCCGCCCTCTTCCGCTGCGGCGAACGTCACTTCGATGCCTTCGGGTGTGGCCTTGGCCCCCACCGTCTTGGTCTTGAGCATGATGTTGTCGAAGCGCTTGGCGTTCATCTTCTGCCAGATCTTCACCAGGTCGCGGTCGGCGCCCTGCATCAGGCCATCGAGCATTTCCACCACATCCAGGCGCGCACCCAGCGTGCTGTAGACCGTGCCCATTTCCAGGCCGATGATGCCGCCGCCCAGGATCAGCATGCGCTTGGGCACGTCCTTCAAGGCCAGTGCGCCGGTGCTGTCCACCACGCGCGGGTCGTCGGGCATGAAAGGCAGGCGCACCGCCTGCGAGCCGGCGGCGATGATGCATTTCTTGAAGGCCACGACCCTCTTGCTGCCGGTCTTTTCCTGGCCGGTGCCGGTGGTCTCTTCCACCTCAACGTGGTTGGGGCCCACGAAAGCGCCGTAGCCGCGCACGGTGGTGACCTTGCGCATCTTGGCCATCGCGGCCAGCCCACCGGTGAGCTTGCCGATGACCTTTTCCTTGTGACCGCGCAGTTTCTCGATGTTGACCACCGGACGGCCGAACTCCACGCCCAGGTCCGCCATGTGACTGACCTCGTCCATCACGGCCGCCACGTGCAGCAGCGCCTTGGACGGGATGCAGCCCACGTTCAGGCACACACCGCCGAGCTGGGCGTAACGCTCGACCAGCACGACCTTGAGACCGAGGTCGGCCGCGCGGAAGGCGGCCGAGTAGCCGCCGGGGCCGGCGCCGAGCACGAGCACATCGTACTCGATGTCGGCGCTGCCGCCGAAGCTGGCCGCGGCAGGAGCCACCACCGGAGCGGCGGGCTGGGCAGCAGCGGGTGCTGGCGCAGCAGCGACAGGTGCTGCGGCTGGCGCGGCGGGCGCGCTGGCAGCGCCCTCACCGTCCAGCACCAGCACCACAGAGCCTTGTTTGACCTTGTCGCCGAGCGCGACCTTGAGCTCTTTCACCAAGCCGGCGTGCGACGAGGGAATCTCCATCGAGGCCTTGTCGGACTCCACGGTGATGAGCGACTGCTCGGCCTTGACGGTGTCGCCGGGCTTGACCAGCAACTCGATCACGGCCACTTCGTCGAAGTCGCCAATGTCGGGAACTTGAATATCGATCAGTGCCATCGCCATTCCTTAAAGAAGAACGCGACGGAAGTCGCCGAGGATCTGGCCGAGGTAGGCGTTGAAGCGGGCCGCAGCGGCACCGTCGATCACGCGGTGGTCCCAGGTCAGCGACAGCGGCAGCATCAGGCGCGGCTGGAAGGCCTTGCCGTCCCACACCGGTTCCATGTTGCTCTTGCAGACGCCGAGGATGGCGACTTCGGGCGCGTTGATGATGGGCGTGAAATAACGGCCACCGATGCCACCGAGCGACGAGATGGTGAAGGTGGCACCGCTCATCTCGGCGGGGCTCAGCTTGCCGTCGCGCGCCTTCTTGGCGAGTTCGCCCATTTCCTGGCTGATCTGCAGCACGCCCTTTTTGTCGGCGTCCTTGATCACCGGGACCATCAGGCCGTTGGGCGTGTCCGCCGCAAAGCCGATGTGCCAGTACTGCTTGTAGACCAGCGAGTCGCCGTCGATCGAGCTGTTGAACTCGGGGAATTTCTTCAGCGCGGCCACCGAGGCCTTGATCAGGAAGGCGAGCATCGTCACCTTGACGCCACTCTTTTCGTTTTCCTTGTTGGTGGAGACGCGGAAGGCTTCGAGGTCGGTGATGTCGGCGTCATCGTGGTTGGTGACGGCCGGGATCATGATCGCGTTGCGCAGCAGGTTGGCGCCGCTGATCTTCTTGATGCGGCCCATCTCCTTGCGCTCGATGGGACCGAACTTGGCGAAGTCCACCTTGGGCCAGGGGATCAGACCCAGTTCGGAGCCGCCACCACCGGTGGATACCGGGGCCTTGGCTTTCTGAGCGGCGGTTTGCACCGCGCCAGCCATGACCGACTTGGTGAAACCCTGCACGTCGTCCAGCGTGATGCGGCCCTTGGGGCCCTTGCCCTGCACTTCTTCCAGCGGCACGCCGAGTTCGCGGGCGAACTTGCGCACCGAGGGCGATGCATGTGGCAGGCCCAGCGCCGGCGTGCCGGTGGGGTTGTGGGCGGGTGCGGCGGCAGCCGATGCGGTGGCTGCCGCGGGAGCGGCCACGGCGGCGGCTGGAGCCGCCACGGGTGCGGCGGCAGCGGGTGCCGGCGCCGCAGAGCCTGCGGCGCCTTCGAGGATCGCCAGCAAGTCGCCGATGTTGACCGTGTCACCGACCTTGACCTTGAGCTCCTTCAGCACGCCGGCGTGCGAAGAAGGGATTTCCATCGAAGCCTTGTCCGACTCGACCGTGATCAGGCTCTGCTCGACCTTGATGGTGTCGCCGGGCTTGACGAACACCTCGATGACGGCGACGTCCTTGAAGTCGCCGATATCGGGCACCAGGACCTGCACCGGTCCGGATGCCGCGGGTGCCGCCACAGGCGCAGCGGCGGCCGCTGGTGCAGCGGCAGGCGCCGCGACCGGTGCGGGCGCAGCGGCAGCCGGAGCGGCCGCAGGCGCTGGCGCGGGGGCCTCACCAGCGGCTTCCACCACCAGCACCACCGAGCCCTCTTTCACCTTGTCGCCCAGGGCGACGCGCAGTTCTTTCACCACACCCGCCGTGCTGGACGGGATTTCCATCGAGGCCTTGTCGGACTCGACCGTGATCAGCGACTGTTCGGACTTGACCGTGTCGCCCACCTTGACCAGCAGTTCAATGACCGCCACTTCGTCGAAGTCGCCGATGTCCGGGACCTTCACTTCTACCAGTGCCATGTTGTTGTCTCCGGAAATTTATGCGTACAAGGGGTTGATCTTGTCGACCTTGATGCCGTATTTGGCAATGGCCTCGGCCACCTTGGCCATCGGCAGCTTGCCCTCATCGGCCAGCGAGCGCAGGGCCGCGACCACGATGTAGTGGCGGTTGATCTCGAAGTGCTCACGCAGCTTGCTGCGGAAGTCGCTGCGGCCAAAGCCGTCGGTGCCCAGCACCTTGTACGAACGGCCCTTGGGCATGAACGGGCGGATCTGCTCGGCGTAGTTCTTCATGTAGTCGGTGGACGCGACCACCGGGCCGGCGTGCTTCTCCAGCTGCTGCGCCACAAAGGGAGCACGCTGCGGCTCGGTGGGGTGCAGCATGTTCCAGCGCTCGGCGTCCTGGCCGTCGCGGGTCAGCTCGTTGAAGCTCGGGCAGCTCCACACATCGGCCTGCACACCCCAGTCGGCGGCCAGCAGGTCCTGGGCGGCGATGCTCTCGCGCAGGATGGTGCCGGAGCCCAGCAGCTGCACGCGCTGCTCACCCTGGGCGCCCGGCTTGCACAGGTACATGCCCTTGATGATCTGCTCTTCGGTGCCGGGCGTGAGACCCGGCATGGCGTAGTTTTCGTTCAGCAGGGTCAGGTAGAAATACACGTTGTCCTGCTTCTCCACCATGCGCTTCAGGCCATGGTGCAGGATCACGCCGACTTCGTGTGCGAAGGTCGGGTCGTAGCTGATGCAGTTCGGGATCGTGCCGGCCAGGATGTGGCTGTGGCCGTCTTCGTGCTGCAGGCCTTCGCCGTTCAGCGTGGTGCGCCCGGAGGTGCCGCCCAGCAGGAAGCCGCGTGCCTGCATGTCGCCGGCCGCCCAGGCCAGGTCACCGATGCGCTGGAAGCCGAACATCGAGTAGTACACGTAGAACGGCACCATGATGCGGTTGCTTGTGCTGTAGCTGGTGGCCGCGGCGATCCAGCTGCTCATGCCGCCGGCCTCGTTGATGCCTTCCTGCAGGATCTGGCCGGCCTTGTCTTCCTTGTAGTACATGACCTGGTCTTTGTCGACCGGGGTGTACTGCTGGCCAGCCGGGTTGTAGATGCCGATCTGGCGGAACAGACCCTCCATGCCGAACGTGCGGGCCTCGTCCACCAGGATGGGCACCACGCGCGGGCCCAGGGCCTGGTCGCGCAGCAGCTGCGTCAGGAAGCGCACGTAGGCCTGCGTGGTGCTGATCTCACGGCCTTCCGCGGTGGGTTCCATCACGGCCTTGAAGGTCTCGATGGAAGGCACGGTGAAGCTCTCGTCGGCCTTCACGCGGCGCTTGGGCAGGTAGCCGCCCAGGGCCTGACGGCGCTCGTGCAGGTACTTCATCTCCGGCGTGTCATCGGCCGGTTTGTAGAACGGGATCTTGGGCAACTCGCTGTCAGGGATCGGCAGGTTGAAGCGGTCGCGGAAGATCTTGATGTCTTCGTCGGTCAGCTTCTTGGTCTGGTGCACCGTGTTCTTGCCCTCGCCAGCTTTGCCCATGCCAAAGCCCTTGACGGTCTTGATCAGCAGCACGGTGGGCTGGCCCTTGTGGTTGACGGCCTTGTGGTACGCGGCGTAGACCTTCTGCGGGTCGTGGCCACCACGGCGCAGGTTCCAGATGTCGTCGTCGCTCATGTGCGAGACGAGTTCCAGCGCCTTGGGATCGCGGCCGAAGAAGTGCTTGCGCACGTAGGCGCCGTCGTTGGCCTTGAAGGCCTGGTAGTCACCGTCCAGCGTGTCCATCATGATCTTGCGCAGGGCGCCGTCCTTGTCACGCGCCAGCAGCGGGTCCCAATTGGAGCCCCAGAGCAGCTTGATCACGTTCCAGCCGGAACCGCGGAACTCGCCTTCGAGTTCCTGCACGATCTTGCCGTTGCCGCGCACCGGACCGTCCAGGCGCTGCAGGTTGCAGTTCACCACGAAGATCAGGTTGTCGAGGTTTTCGCGCGCGGCCAGGCTGATGGCGCCCAGCGACTCGACCTCGTCCATTTCACCGTCGCCGCAGAACACCCAGACCTTGCGGTTCTCGGTGTTGGCGATGCCACGGGCGTGCAGGTATTTCAGGAAGCGCGCCTGGTAGATCGCCATCAGCGGGCCCAGGCCCATGGACACGGTGGGGAACTGCCAGAACTCGGGCATCAGCTTGGGGTGCGGGTAGCTGGAGAGACCCTTGCCGTCCACCTCCTGGCGGAAGTGCAGCAGCTGTTCTTCGGTCAGGCGGCCTTCGAGGTAGGCGCGCGCATAGACGCCGGGCGACACGTGGCCCTGGATGTAGAGACAGTCGCCGCCGTGGTTTTCGCTCTCGGCGTGCCAGAAGTGGTTGAAACCGGCGCCAAACATGTGGGCCAGCGAGGCGAACGAGCCGATGTGACCGCCCAGGTCACCGCCGTCTTCGGGGTTGTGGCGATTGGCCTTGACGACCATCGCCATCGCGTTCCAGCGCATGTAGGCGCGCAGGCGCTCTTCGATCTCGATGTTGCCCGGGCAACGGGCTTCTTCGGTGCTCTCGATCGTGTTGACGTAACCGGTGTTGGCAGAGAACGGCAGGTCGATGCTGTTCTGGCGCGCTTCTTCCAGCAATTGCTCCAGCAGGAAGTGGGCACGTTCGGGACCCTCCCGTTGAATCACGGCGGCCAGCGCCTCCATCCATTCGCGGGTTTCCTGGGAATCGATGTCCCCCACACCACGGTCATTGAGAGCGTCGGACGCTGACATGTCTGTCTCCTGTTGGTTTGAAATCAAGCTTAAAGCGGGCCTTCCGCTCTGTGGCGAATTTTTGCACATCGGCTGGATAATTTCAATATGTGCTTTTCTTTTCTACATTGTGAAATTTATGAAACCAGGATTTTGTTGTCTCTCGCGGCATTTCTTCAGAGCGTTGAGAGCGGTGGCGTGTCAGCTCACGTAGACTCAAACACCCATGCCGCCAGCCCCCCATACCCCTACCCCGAACCCGGACAAACGATCCCCATTGGGCTTGATGCGCCAGTGGTGGCTTCGCTTGCCACCATCCCGCCAGGACCGCTTTGCCACCCTGGCACCTTTGCTGGCCGTGCTGCTGTTTCTGTCGGCCATCGTGGTGGCCATCACCTACCTGCGCTATGAAGAACTGGAGCGTGAGCAGGAAGCCGTCACCCGCGACGTGGAATACGCGCAGCAGCGCCTGCGCCTGCGCCTGCTGGAGCGCCAGGAACAGCTGATGCGCCTGGCGCGCGAGGTCGACAACAAGGAAATCAGCAGCGAAGAGTTTGAATTCCAGGCCGAAAACCTGATCAGCCAGTTCCCGGAGCTGTTGGCCGTCAGCTGGGTGGACGGTCGTCGCCATGTCCTGACCACCTACGCATCGCCCAGCGCGCCGCCCGCGCTGGTCCGGCTGCCCGGGAGCACGCTCGCCCCCAACGAATCGGATGGATCGTTTGACCTGGCGCGCGACCTGCGACAGCCCATCTACTCGCGGCCCCTGGGTGAAGATCCGCGCCAGGCCACGCTGATGCTGCAGGTGCCGTTGACCGAACAGGGCCGTTTCGCCGGCACGGTGATGGGCGAATACTCGGTCGATGGCCTGCTGCGCTTCGGCATTCCGCCCGAGATCATGGCGCGCTACGCCGTGGCCCTGATCGACGACCGCCAGCGCGTGCTCGCCGGCAGCCTGCAGTCGCCCAACACCGTGCTGCGCCTGCTGCCCTGGTCGTCTCAGCCGCTGGAACACGAAGTGCCGGTGTCACCGGTCGGCAACGGGCTGATCCTGAAGGCGCAGGGTTACCGCACCTCGCAGGACATCGTCGGCAGCGGCTTCTTCTGGGTCATCGGTGCGCTCAGCGCGCTCACGGTCTGGATGCTGCTCGGCACTTGGCGCCACACGCGCCGGCGTGTGCAGGCGCAGCAGGCGCTGGTGGCCGAGACCAACTTCCGCCGTGCGATGGAAAACTCCATGCTGACCGGCATGCGGGCGCTGGATCTGCAAGGCCGCATCACCTATGTGAACCCGGCCTTCTGCTCCATGACGGGCTGGACCGAGGGTGAGCTGGTGGGCCGCACCGCGCCCTTCCCCTACTGGCCCGACGAAGACCACGACCAGCTCGCCGCCCGCCTGGAAGACGAGCTCAGCGGCCGCTCCACGCCGGGCGGTTTCGAGGTGCGTGTGCAACGGCGCGACGGCAGCATCTTCGACGCCCGCATGTACGTTTCGCCGCTGATCGACCCCAAGGGTCACCAGACCGGCTGGATGACGTCCATGACCGACATCACCGAGCCCAAGCGCATCCGCGAAGAACTCTCGGCCTCTTACGAACGCTTCACGACCGTGCTGGAAAGCCTGGACTCCGCGGTCTCTGTCGCGCCGCTGGGGAGCGACGAAATGCTGTTCGCCAACAAGATGTACCGCCTGTGGTTCGGCACCCGCGGCCAGGGCCACCGGCACCTGGTCGACCTGGCCGGCACCCAGCCATCGCCGAGCCCGGACGACGGCGATGCGGTCGACGCTTTCGCTGGCATGCCCACCGAAACGCTGACCGATGCGGGTTCGGAAAACGCCGAGGTGTTTGCCGAAGAACTCGACCGCTGGCTGGAGGTGCGAACACGTTATCTCACCTGGGTGGACGGGCGTCTGGCGCAGATGGTCATTGCCAGCGACATCACCCCGCGCCGCAATGCCGAGGCCCAGGCCGCCAAACAAAACGAGCGTGCTCAGACCGCCAGCCGCCTGATCACCATGGGTGAAATGGCGTCGAGCGTGGCGCACGAGCTCAACCAGCCACTCACCGCCATCAGCAACTACTGCAACGGCATGATCTCGCGCCTGAACGAGCAGCGCATCAGCAACGAAGAGCTGCTCAGTGCGCTGGAGAAAACCTCGCGTCAGGCACAGCGGGCTGGCCAGATCATCCAGCGCATCCGGGCCTTCGTGAAACGCAGCGAACCCAACCCCATGCCGTCCGACGTGGCGCAGATGGTGAGCAACGCGATCGAGCTGGCCGACATCGAACTGCGCCGTCAGCAGGTGCGCCTCTCGCCCTATGTGGCCGCGCGCCTGCCCAGCCTGATGGTCGACCCGATCCTGATCGAGCAGGTGCTGATCAACCTGCTCAAGAACGCCGGCGAGGCGATTGCCCAGGCGGGACGCCCACCGGGCGAACGCTACGTGGAACTGCGCGTGGGCCCGCGCCGCCTGGAAGACGAAGAAGTGGTGGAGTTTTCGGTGCGCGACTCGGGCAACGGCGTGCCCGACGAAATGATCGAGCGCATCTACGAAGCCTTCTACAGCACCAAGAGCGAAGGCATGGGCATCGGCCTGAAACTGTGCCGCAGCATCGTCGAGTCGCACCACGGCAGGATGCAGGTACAGAACATCTACAATGGCGAAGAGGTGGTGGGCTGCTGCTTCAGCTTCTGGATCCCGGTGCACTCCAGGCTCCTGGCGGAAAACACGGCACCCTCTGCACCTTCCGCGTCGTTGACGGATACAGAAAGAGCGAGATGAGTTTGATCCCCAAAAAAGGCAACGTTTACGTGGTCGATGACGACGAAGCCGTGCGCGACTCCCTGCAGTGGCTGCTCGAAGGCAAGGACTACCGGGTCCGCTGCTTCGAATCGGCCGAGGCCTTTCTCAGCCGCTACGATGCCCGCGAAGTCGCCTGCCTGATCGCCGACATCCGCATGGGTGGCATGACCGGCATGGAACTGCAGGAAAAGCTGATCGAACGCCAGTCGCCGCTGCCCATCGTCTTCATCACCGGCCACGGCGACGTGCCCATGGCCGTGGAATCGATGAAAAAGGGCGCGCTGGACTTCATCCAGAAACCCTTCAAGGAAGACCAGCTGGTTGCCTTGGTCGAGCGCATGCTGGAAACGGCCAAGGACGCCTTCGCCACGCACCAGCAGGCCGCCAGCCGCGACGCCCTGCTCTCCAAGCTGACCGGTCGCGAAGCCCAGGTGCTGGAGCGCATCGTCGCCGGGCGACTGAACAAGCAGATCGCCGACGATCTGGGCATCAGCATCAAGACGGTAGAAGCCCACCGCGCCAACATCATGGAAAAGCTTGGTGCCAACACCGTGGCCGACCTGCTGAAAATTGCCCTGGGTCAGACACCGGCCAAAGCCTGACAGACACCCCAACATAGCCATCGACGCCCGCCCTCACCGGCGGGCGTTTCCGTTTCAAAACCACTCCATCCCAAACGCCATGACCGCTCAACTGATCGACGGCAACGCCCTCTCCCGCCAACTGCGCGCCGATGTCGCCGCGCGCGTGACCGCCCTCAAGGCTAAAGGCATCACACCCGGGCTGGCCGTGGTTCTGGTTGGCGACAACCAGGCCTCGCAGGTTTACGTGCGCAACAAGGTCAAGGCCTGTGAAGACACCGGCATGCACTCGGTGCTGGAGACCTGGCCCGCGAGCATGAGCGAAGCGGAGCTGCTGGCCCGCGTGGACGCGCTCAACAACGACCCCACGATCCACGGCATCCTGGTGCAACTGCCCCTGCCGGCGCACATCGACGCGCAGAAAGTGATCGAAGCGATTTCGCCCGCCAAGGACGTGGACGGGTTTCACATCGCCAGTGCCGGCGCCCTGATGACCGGCATGCCCGGCTTCTGGCCCTGCACGCCCTATGGCTGCATGAAGATGCTGGAGAGCATCGGTTACGACCTCAAAGGCAAACACGCGGTGGTGATCGGCCGCAGCAACATCGTGGGCAAGCCCATGGCGCTGATGCTGCTGCAGCAGAACGCCACCGTCACCATCTGCCACAGCGGCACGAAAGACCTCAAGGCCATGACGTTGCAGGCCGACGTGATCGTGGCGGCCGTGGGCAAACGCAACGTGCTGACCGCCGACATGGTCAAGCCCGGTGCCGTGGTGCTCGACGTGGGCATGAACCGCAACGACGAAGGCAAGCTCTGCGGCGACGTGGACTTCGCGGGCGTCAAGGAAGTGGCGGGCTACATCACCCCCGTGCCCGGTGGCGTCGGCCCCATGACCATCACGATGCTGATGGTCAATACCTTGGAATCGGCTGAACGGACGAAGTAAGCCTCTCCGGCGCGATAGGGCTTAAGCCCAGGGCACCGCGGAACCGGCTTGACCGGGTCACCAATGCCGCCCCCTGGGTGGTGACGCCGCAGGCGGCGCGGGGGGTTACCTGGAACTGCGCCAGAGAACGGCGCCGGCACACAGCCACTGCCCCAGCACCATCAGCGTGCCCAGGCTGTGCCACATGCGCAGGTCGCCGCCGGTGGCGCGGGCCGTCACGATCTTCTGCGCCACGCCGAACTCTTGCAGCAAGGCCAGCAACATGGCCGCCAGCACGAAGCCCATGGTGGCCAGCACGCGCTGCATGACCAGCAGTTTCGCTGGATCCCCGGCCTCACCGGCCAGTGGAAAGTGGCCCATCGAGCGTTGGCGGCGCAGGATCAGCAACAACGCCAGACCGAGACCCAGTCCAGCCCAGCATTGCAGGGAAAACAGCTTCGCAGCCACGGGACCGGCCACAGCGGGACTGCCCAGGCTGGCGAACAGTGTGGGCACGGCCACAAAGCTCAGGCCCGAGATGCCACCCCACCAGAGCGCTGCGATGAACACCGCCAGCCGCTGCATGGGCATCAGGCGTAGCGCACGGCCACGATTTCGAAGCGACGCGTACCACCCGGGGTCTGGACTTCGGCGGTGTCGCCTTCCTCCTTGCCGATCATGGCGCGTGCGATCGGGCTGCCAATGTTGACCAGGCCGAGCTTGAGGTCGGCCTCGTCTTCGCCCACGATCTGGTAGGTCAGGGCCGCGCCATTGGACACATCTTCCAGGTCCACCGTCGCCCCAAACACCACGCGGCCACCAGCGTCCACGGTGGCCGGATCGATGATCTGGGCCGTCGACAGCTTGCTCTCGATTTCGGCGATCCGGCCTTCGATGAAACCCTGGCGATCTTTTGCCGCGTCGTATTCGGCGTTTTCACTCAGGTCGCCCTGGGCCCGCGCCTCCGCGATCGCGTTGATCACCCAGGGGCGGTCCACGGTCTTCAGCCGCTGCAACTCTTCCTTGAGCTTTTCTGAGCCGCGTTTGGTGATCGGAAAGGTGGACATGTGAACGCTCCAGAGTCTCGGCAAAAACGGGCACGGCGGCCCGCTAGGTACAAAAGGAAACCGCCGAGCGTTGCCGGTCGGCGGTGTAGGGTGACATTATGCCCCGGTGGGCAACCGGGAATCAACCGGGATGACCCCGTGTCAGGCGGTCAGTTGCGCGTGCATCTCCTGCACCGAAATCACGCCCAGGCTGTCCAAGTACTTCATGCCCTCGACCGCCGCTTCGGCGCCGAAGATGGTGGTGAAAGTGGTCACGCGGGCCAGCAGCGACGAGGTGCGGATCGCGCGCGAATCGGCGATGGCGTTGCGGCGCTCTTCCACCGTGTTGATGACCAGGCTGATATCGCCGTTCTTGATCATGTCCACGATGTGCGGGCGGCCTTCGGTGACCTTGTTGACCGTGACCACAGGCACGCCGGCCGCGGCGATGGCCGCAGCGGTGCCGCGTGTGGCCACCAGCTCGAAGCCCATGGCCACCAGCGCGCGCGCGATTTCCACCGCGCGCGGTTTGTCGCCGTTCTTCACGGTCAGGAACACTTTGCCCGACGGGCTGCCGTCGGCCTTCTTAGGCCGAGGCAAATTGGTGCCAGCGCCGAGCTGGCTCTTCACGAATGCTTCGCCGAAGGTCCTGCCCACGCCCATGACCTCACCGGTGGACTTCATCTCGGGGCCGAGAATGGTGTCCACACCGGGGAACTTGACGAACGGGAACACGGCCTCTTTCACGCTGAAGTACGGCGGGTTCACCTCGGCGCCGATGCCCTGCGCGTCCAGCGACTGACCGGCCATGCAGCGCGCGGCCACCTTGGCCAGCTGGATGCCCGTGGCCTTGGAGACGAAAGGCACCGTGCGCGAAGCGCGCGGGTTCACTTCCAGCACGTAGATCACGTCCTGGCCGTCCACTTCCTGGATGGCGAACTGCACGTTCATGAGCCCGATCACGTTCAGGCCTTGGGCCATGGCCGCGGTCTGGCGCTTGAGCTCGTCGATCGTGGCTTGCTTGAGGTAGTACGGTGGCAGCGAACAGGCCGAGTCGCCGCTGTGCACGCCCGCCTGTTCAATGTGTTCCATGACGCCACCGATGAAGACGCGGCCGGTGTGGTCGCGGATCGCGTCCACATCGCACTCGATGGCGTCGTTCAGGAAGCGGTCCAGCAGCACCGGCGAATCGTTGCTCACCTTCACGGCCTCGCGCATGTAACGCTCCAGGTCGCGCTGCTCGTGCACGATTTCCATCGCGCGGCCTCCCAGCACATAGCTGGGGCGCACCACCAGCGGGTAGCCCAGGGCGGCGGCTTTCTCCAGCGCTTCGGGTTCTGCGCGTGCTGTGGCATTGGGCGGCTGGCGCAGCTTCAGTTCGTGCAGCAGCTTCTGGAAGCGTTCACGGTCTTCGGCGGCGTCGATCATGTCGGGGCTGGTGCCGATGATGGGCACGCCCGCGGCCTCCAGGCCGAGCGCGAGCTTCAAGGGCGTCTGGCCGCCGTACTGCACGATCACGCCGGTGGGCTTTTCCTTGTCCACGATCTCCAGCACGTCTTCCAGCGTCAGCGGCTCGAAGTACAGGCGGTCGCTGGTGTCGTAGTCGGTGGACACGGTTTCCGGGTTGCAGTTGACCATGATGGTCTCGTACCCGTCTTCGCGCATGGCCAGCGCGGCGTGCACGCAGCAGTAGTCGAACTCGATACCCTGGCCGATGCGGTTGGGGCCGCCGCCCAGCACCATGATCTTCTTGTTGTTCGTTGGCTCGGCTTCGCACTCGCCGTCTCCGTTGCCTTCGTAGGTGGAGTACAGGTAGGCGGTGTCGGTCGAAAACTCGGCCGCGCAGGTGTCCACGCGCTTGTAGACCGGGCGGATGTTCTGCGCGATGCGGCGCGCGCGCACGGCGGCGTCGGTGGTTTTGAGCAGCTTGGCCAGGCGGCGGTCCGAGAAGCCCTTTTTCTTCAGGCCACGCAGCGTGTCCGCGTCGATGGCGTCCAGGCTGGTCTGCTCCAGCTGGAGTTCGATCTTCACGATCTCTTCGATCTGCACCAGGAACCAGGGGTCGATCTTGGTGAACTGGTGCACCTCGGCCAGCGTCCAGCCGGCCGCAAACGCGTCGCCCACGTACCAGATGCGCTCGGGGCCGGGTTCGCCCAGCTCGCGCTCCAGGGTCTCGCGGTCCTGGGTCTTTTCGTTCATGCCGTCCACGCCGACTTCCAGGCCGCGCAGGGCTTTCTGGAACGACTCCTGGAAGGTGCGGCCCATGGCCATCACCTCGCCGACCGACTTCATTTGAGTCGTCAGGCGGCTGTCGGCGGTGGGGAATTTTTCGAAGGCGAAACGCGGGATCTTGGTCACCACGTAGTCGATGCTGGGCTCGAACGACGCCGGCGTGGCGCCACCCGTGATCTCGTTGCGCAGCTCGTCCAGCGTGTAGCCCACGGCCAGCTTGGCCGCGACCTTGGCGATCGGGAAACCGGTGGCCTTGGACGCCAGCGCCGACGAACGCGACACGCGCGGATTCATCTCGATCACCACCATGCGGCCATCGGCCGGGTTGATGGAGAACTGCACGTTGGAGCCGCCGGTGTCGACGCCGATCTCGCGCAGCACGGCCAGCGAGGCGTTGCGCAGGATCTGGTATTCCTTGTCGGTCAAGGTCTGGGCCGGGGCCACGGTGATGGAGTCACCGGTGTGCACGCCCATCGGGTCGAGGTTTTCGATCGAGCAGATGATGATGCAGTTGTCCGCCTTGTCGCGCACCACTTCCATCTCGTACTCTTTCCAGCCGAGCAGCGACTCTTCGATCAGCAGCTCGTTGGTGGGCGAGGCTTCCAGACCGCGCTTGCAGATGGTTTCGAACTCTTCCGGGTTGTAGGCGATGCCACCCCCGGTACCGCCGAGCGTGAAACTGGGGCGGATAACGACCGGGAAGCCCACCGTCTTCTGCACACCCCAGGCCTCTTCCATGCTGTGGGCAATGCCCGAGCGCGCGGACCCCAGACCGATCTTGGTCATGGCGTCCTTGAACTTCAGGCGGTCCTCGGCCTTGTCGATGGCTTCCGGCGTGGCGCCGATCAGCTCCACGTTGTACTTCTCGAGCACACCGTTGTGCCAGAGGTCGAGCGCGCAGTTGAGCGCGGTCTGGCCGCCCATGGTCGGCAGGATCGCGAAGCCACCGGCCGTGAGCGGGCGCTCCTTGGCGATGATCTTCTCCACCGTCTGCCAGGTGATGGGCTCGATGTAGGTGACGTCGGCCGTGGCCGGGTCGGTCATGATCGTGGCGGGGTTGCTGTTGATCAGCACGACCTTGTAGCCCTCTTCGCGCAGCGCCTTGCAGGCCTGCACGCCGGAGTAGTCGAACTCACAGGCCTGGCCGATGATGATCGGGCCGGCGCCGATGATGAGCACGGTCTGGATGTCTGTTCTTTTGGGCATGGTTCGCTTGTGTGTCGTTGCGCGGTCCGCTCAGGACTGGCGCTGGGTTTCCAGTTTGTTCAGCAGCGCCTGCACGCGTTCGGCAGGCACGTTTTTCTGCATCAGCTGCAGCAGGCCGTCGCCTTCGATCATCGGACGCAACACCTCGATTTCGGCCGGGTAGAACAGCGCGTCCCAGGCGGTCATTTCGGTGTTGAAGGTCTCGTCGTCCCAGGTCTTGCCCTTGGCCAGCAGCGTCACCAGCGGCATGGCCTTGTTCTCCACGAAGGCCTTGCGGTAGGGCTTCTGCGCCCAGCGCTGGGCAAACCAGTCCTTGTGCGGCGCCTCCAGCGTCAGCATGCGCTTGGCAACCGCCTTCTCCACCGCAAACACCGGAAAACTGAAGAGCTTCATGGAATGACCTTGGTGGGAATCAGGCGGGCACGCGGTCTTGCATGAGCGCAATAAAGCGGTCGAACAGGTAACCGATGTCGTGCGGGCCGGGCGAGGCTTCCGGGTGTCCCTGGAAGCAGAAAGCCGGCTTGTCGGTGCGTGCCAGGCCCTGCAGCGTGCCGTCGAACAGGCTCACGTGCGTGGCGCGCAGGTTGTCCGGCAGGTTCTTCTCGTCCACCGCGAAACCGTGGTTCTGGCTGGTGATGCTCACGCGGCCGTTGTCCAGGTCTTTAACCGGGTGGTTGGCGCCGTGGTGGCCGAACTTCATCTTGAAGGTCCTGGCACCACTGGCCAGCGCCATGATCTGGTGGCCCAGGCAGATGCCGAAGGTGGGCACGCCGCTCTCGATGATCTCGCGCGTGGCGGTGATCGCGTAGTCGCAAGGTTCCGGGTCGCCGGGACCGTTGGACAGGAACACGCCGCTGGGCTTGAGCTTGAACACGTCGGCCGCGGGCGTCTGCGCCGGCACGACGGTGATCTTGCAACCGCGCTGGGCCAACATGCGCAGGATGTTGTGCTTGACGCCGAAGTCGTAGGCGACGACGTGGAACCTCGGCGCGATCTGCTCGCCGTAGCCGAAGCCGAGTTGCCACTCGGTTTGCGTCCAGGCGTAGGGCGCTTCGGCCGACACGACCTTGGCCAGATCCTGGCCCGCCATGTTGGGCGCGGCCTTGGCGGCAGCGATGGCCAGGGCGCGGTGCGCCTCGGTCAGGGCTTCACCAGCGGCCAGCGCCACGATGCAACCGTTCTGCGCGCCGTGGGTGCGCAGGCGGCGCGTGAGCGCGCGCGTGTCCAGGTCGGCAATGGCGACCGTGCCCTCGCGCTGCAGGTATTCGGACAGGGTCTCGGTGCTGCGGAAGTTGGACGCGAGCAGGGGCAGGTCTTTGATGATCAGGCCAGCGGCGTGGATGCGCGAGGCCTCCACGTCTTCACGGTTCACACCGGTGTTGCCGATGTGTGGGTAGGTCAGCGTGACGATTTGCTGGCAATAGCTCGGATCGGTCAGGATTTCCTGGTAGCCGGTGAGCGAGGTGTTGAACACCACTTCGCCCGAAGTCTGGCCGGTTGCACCGATGGAAATGCCTGTAAAGACCGTGCCGTCGGCGAGCGCGAGAAGGGCTTTCGGATGGACGGGAAGCACGGTTTTCTCCAGAGATTTTTTGGACGCAACCGCGCCCGCCATGGGAATCAACCGGGGAAGATTCGCGCCCGCTCCCGGAGCGCCGCGAACGGGTCGCAGCCGGGGGAAAGGACGGGGAACCTGGGCAGGAAGCCGGGGCGGACGCAGCGGGTTGCGTCGATTGCGGGTAAACCCCGGAATTATAGCCGCTCACCCTCTGCGATTCGCCTCACCACGCCCCGAAAACGGGCATGTTTCAGGGCTCGTGCAGGCGGGTAACCCGGTTTCAGCGCCCGGCCGCGCTGGCGTGCAGGCAGATCGCCGCCGCCGCCGCCACGTTGAGCGACTCTTCGCCGCCTGGCTGGGCGATACGCACCTTTTGCGTTGCGAGCGCTTCCAGAGCCGGGCTCACGCCCTGCCCTTCGTGCCCGAGCACCCAGGCACAGGGCCAGGGCAACCGGGCCCTGTGCAGGAAATCGCCCTGGTGCGAACTGGTCACCAGCAGCGGCACCGACAGGCCGGCCAGATCGTCCACCGACAGCCCCTCCACCAGGTGCAGTCCAAAGTGCGCGCCCATGCCGGCGCGCAACACCTTGGGCGACCACAGCGCCGCCGTGCCCTTGAGCGCCAGCACCTGGGCAAAGCCCATGGCCGCTGCGCTGCGCAGGATGGAGCCCACGTTGCCCGCGTCCTGCAACCGGTCCAGCACCACCGCTGCGGCACCGCTCTGCAGCGCAGCCGCTTGGGGCAGTTCCCAGACAAAACCCACACCCGCCGGGGACTCGAGACCGCTGATGCCGGCCATCAGCGCATCGGGAACGGTGACGATGTGGTCGGCCGCATCGCGCAGATCGTGCGGCGCCTGGCGCCAGAACGTCTCGGAAAAAACGGCGGTGACCGGCCGGAGTCCCCGGGCCAGCAGCGCGCGGCAGAGGTGATCGCCCTCCAGCCAGACCTGGCCCTGCTTGCGGTAGGCGGCGTTGTCTTGTGCGAGTACACGCAGGCGCTTGAGCAGCGGGTTGTCGCGCGAGGTGATGGCGGTGGGGGCGTTCATGGCTTGGCTTGGGTGGTGGCCAGCACGCGCGCGACCGGTGCAAAGGAGCGGCGGTGTTCGGGCAAGGCGCCGTGGGTTTGCAGCGCCTGCAGGTGGACCACGGTGCCATAACCTTTGTGACGATCGAACCCGTATTCCGGATGCTGCAGGTGCAGCTCCTCCAGCAGGCGATCGCGCGTGACTTTGGCGAGGATCGAGGCCGCCGAAATGGCGGGCACCAGCGCATCGCCAGACACAATCGCTTCTGCCAACACGTCCAGCGCCGGCAGGCGGTTGCCATCCACCAGCACCTTGTTCGGTTTGAGACGCAGCCCCTGCACCGCGCGCTGCATCGCGAGCATTGTGGCCTGCAGGATGTTGAGGCGGTCGATCTCCTCCACCGAGGCCATCGCGATGCTGCAGCACAGCGCCTTGGCGCGAATTTCGTCGTAGAGCTTTTCGCGCCGCTTGGCGGTGAGCTGCTTGGAGTCGGCCAGGCCCCTGATGGGTTTGCGTTCGTCCAGGATCACGGCCGCGGCCACCACCGGACCGGCCAGCGGGCCGCGCCCGGCCTCGTCCACGCCGGCCACCAGACCGGGCACGTCCCAGACCAGGGAGGCCTGTTCAGCTTTGAAGAACTTTTTCGATCGCATCGGTCGCGAGTTGGGCGGTGTCACGGTGCAAGGTTTGATGCAATTCAGCGAACCGCGCCTGCAAGGCGGTGACTTTGTCGGGAGCGTCCAGCCAGTCCAGCGTGGCGCGGGCCAGTGCCTCGGGCGTTGCCGCGTCCTGCAGCAGCTCGGGCACGACGAATTCGCCGCACAGGATGTTCGGCAGACCCACCCAGGGCTGCAATTGTTTGCGGCGCATGATGTGCCAGGACAGGCGGTTCATGTTGTAGGCGATCACCATCGGCCGCTTGAACAGCGCGGCTTCCAGGGTGGCGGTACCGCTGGCGATCAGGGTGACATCGCAGGCGGCCAGCACGGCGTGCGATTGACCGTCAACGAGGACCAGTGCGTCACCCAGACCGCTGGCCGCCGCCAAGTGGGCGATGCGTTCGCGCAGCGCCGGTACCACCGGCACGACAAAACGAAGCCCTGGCCGGGCCTTGAGCATCGCGACCGCGGCCGCAAAAAACCGCTCGGCGAGGTACTGCACCTCTGATGCCCGGCTGCCCGGGAGAATCGCCACCACGCAGTCCTCGTCGTGCAAGCCCAGCTGGCGCCGGGCGGCGGCGCGATCGGGCACCATGGGGATCATGTGCGCGATCGGATGGCCCACGTAGGTGGAAGCGATGCCGTGTTCGGCCAGCAGGGCCGGCTCAAACGGAAAAATGCAAAGCACATGGTCGGCCCCGCGCCGCACCTTTTCGATCTTCTCAGGCCGCCAGGCCCAGAAAGAGGGGCAGACGAAATGCACGGTACGCACGCCCGCGGCCTTGAGGTCGGCTTCCAGTCCAAAATTGAAATCGGGCGCATCCACGCCGATGAACAGCGCGGGCTGCTGTGCCAGCAGGCGCTCGCGCAAGCGTTTACGGATGCGCAGAATACCCAGCAGCTTGGGCAGCACCTCCAGGTAGCCCCGAACGGCGAGTTGGTCGCTCGGCCACCAGGCGTCAAATCCTTGCTCGACCATGCGCGGGCCGCCAATGCCTCCGGCCACCAGATCGGGCCAGCGCTGGCGCATGCTCTTCAGCAAGAGGCCGGCGAGCAGATCGCCGGACGTCTCGCCAGCCACCATCGCAAACCGGCGTTGCCCTGCTTCCATGGATGGGAACGACAAACCGTCAGCGGGCGATGCCGCGGGTCGCAGAAGCGAGAAAGCGGTTCATCATGTCCACATCGGGTGCCGCCTCGGGCAGGTCGCTCGCCAACGCCTCGATGCCACTGCGTGACTGCTCCAGGGTGAGGCCCTGGCGGTACAGCAGCTTGTGCATCAGTTTCACGGCGGCAACCCGCTCGGGCGAGAAGCCGCGGCGACGCAGACCCACGACGTTGAAGCCACGCACCGCCAGCGGATTGCCATCCACCAGCATGAAAGGCGGCACATCCTGCGACACCGCGCTGGCAAAACCGATCATGGCGTGCGCGCCCACCGACACGAACTGGTGGATACCCGTGAGGCCACCCACGGTGACCCAGTCGGCCAGGTGCACGTGCCCGGCCAGCGTGGTGTTGTTCGCCAGGGTCGTGTGGTTGTCGACGTGGCAGTCGTGGGCGATGTGGGTGTAGGCCATGATCCAGTTGTCATGGCCCACGCTGGTCACGCCACCCGCACCGGGCACACCCAGGTTGAAGGTGCAGAACTCGCGGATGGTGTTGCGGTCGCCGATGGTGAGCTCAGTGGGTTCACCAGCGTACTTTTTGTCCTGCGGGACCGCACCCAGCGAGTTGAACTGGAAAATGCGGTTGTCCCGTCCAATGGTGGTGCGACCTTCGATGACGCAATGCGCGCCCACCGTGGTGCCCGCACCGATCTTCACATGCGGGCCGATGACGGTGTAAGGACCGATGCTGACCGTGCCATCGATCTCGGCCGCCGGGTCCACCAGCGCCGTGGCATGAATCTTTGTCACGAACTGATCTCCGCTGCGCTCAGGCGACGGTGCGCATGGTGCACATCAGTTCGGCTTCGCAGACCATCTTGCCGTCCACGGTGCACACACCCTTGAACTTGAATATGCCGGCCTTCATGCGCTCCAGCGTCACGTCCATGATCAGCTGGTCGCCCGGTTCAACCGGGCGCTTGAAGCGCGCCGCGTCAATGCCGGCGAAGTAATAGACCGACTTTTCATCGGGGACCGAGCCCACCACTTCGAAGGCCAGCAAGGCGGCTGCCTGCGCCATGGCTTCGAGCATGAGCACACCGGGCATCACGGGCCGGTGCGGAAAGTGCCCTTCAAAAAAGGGCTCGTTCATGGTCACATTCTTCAGCGCCTTGATGCGCTTGCCCGGTTCGAGTTCGAGCACACGGTCCACCAGCAGGAACGGATAACGGTGTGGCAACTTCTTGAGAATCTGGTGGATGTCCATCATGGCTTGGGCGTCACTTGGGTCGCTTGTTCGATGGCCTGCTCCACGGCCTTGAGCCGTTCGCGCAGGCGGTTGAGTTGTTTGAGGGAGGCGGCATTCTTTTCCCAGCTCGCATTGTCGTCGATGGGAAACATGCCGGTGTAGTGACCAGGCCTGGAAATGGAGCGCGTCACCACGGAAGCCGCCGAGATGTTCACGCCATCGGCCAGGGTCAGATGCCCGAGCACCACCGCACCACCACCCACGGTGCAGTGGGCACCGATGGTGGCGCTGCCCGCCACCCCCACGCAACCGGCCATGGCCGAGTGCGCCCCGATGTGCACGTTGTGGCCGATCTGGATCAGGTTGTCGAGCTTGACGCCGTCTTCGATGACGGTGTCGTCCAGCGCACCACGGTCGATGCAGGTATTGGCGCCGATCTCGACATCGTTTCCGATGCGCACCGCGCCCAGCTGCTCGATCTTGACCCACTGACCTTTGTGAGGCGCAAAGCCGAATCCATCGGCACCAATCACCACTCCTGGGTGCAGCACGCAGCGTTCACCCACGCTGCAACGTTCGCCCAGGGTGACACGCGGGTGCAGCAATGACTGCTCTCCGACCATGGCGCCCGCGCCGATCACCGTGTGTGAACCCAGACGCGCACCGGCACCGATGCGGGCACCGGGTCCGACGGTCACGAAAGCTGCAATGTCCACGCCCTCGCCGATCAAGGCGTCGGGGTGGATGCTGGCCAGCGGATCGATCCGGGGTTCGGGTCGGGGTTCGTGCTGCGCCCGCCACCACTGGGTCAGACGGGCAAAGTAGAGGTAGGGATCGTCCGTCACGATGCAGGCACCACGAAGAGCGGCCACGGCCTGCAAGGCCGGTGGAACGATCAGCGCCGATGCGCGGGTGGTCTCGATCTGGCTGGCGTATCGGGCCTGCGCCACGAACGCGAGGTCGTGCGTGCCCGCCGTGGACAAAGGTGCGAGCCGCTGGATGAGCGCATGGGCGTCGCCGTGCAACTGACCACCCAGGGCCTCAACAATAGACCCCAGGGATCTCGACATCGTCAACCCCGCGGCGCCTTATTTGGCGCTGTTCAAAGCATCAATCACCTTGGCCGTGATGTCGAGCTTCGGGTTGATATAGGCCGCGTCCTGGATGATCAGGTCGTATTTTTCAGCCTCGGCGACCTTCTTGAGCGCACGATTGGCCCGATCAACCACTTGTTGAAGGGCTTCACTCTTCCGGAGGGCCAGATCTTCCTGGAACTCCCGCTGCTTGCGCTGGAATTCGCGATCCTGCTCCACCAGCTGGCGCTGGCGGGTGATCCGCTGCGCCTCGGGCAGCGTCGGTGCTTCGCGTTCAAACTTCTCAGAAGAACTTTTCAGCTGAACACCGAGGGCCTGGATCTCTTTCTCACGCGGTGAGAAATCCTGCTCCAGTTTTGCCGTCAGGGATTTGGCCAACGCCGAGTCCCGGACAATCGAGTCCAGGTTGACGGCGCCGATCCGAACTTCCTGAGCCGACACAGACGACCCTGCGGCCGCCATCAGAAAAACCGACAGCAACCCGTGCAAAAAGAGCCGAGGAAACTTGTTCATCAAAAGGACGTTCCGATCTGAAACTGGAATTTCTGGATTCTATCCCCGTCGAACTTGCGCACAGGGTTGGCATAGGCAAAACGCAGAGGGCCGATGGGCGAGATCCAGCTCAGGCCCACACCAACGGAGGCCCGCATTTCGCCGAAGTCCACTTTCTGCGATTCGCCAAACACGTTGCCCACGTCGACAAAGCCGAACCAGCGCAAGGTGCGGTCGTTGCCCGCGCCCGGGAAGGGTGCGATGAACTCCAGATTGGCCACAAAATTGCGCGCGCCACCGATGTTGACGGTCTCACCCGTGGTGGATCCGATGACCGCCGACGTGGGGCCCAGGGTGCCTTGCTCAAAGCCACGAACCGAACCAAGGCCGCCGCCGTAGAAGTTGCGCAACACCGGAAAAGGCTCTCCGCCCATGCCCTTGCCGACACCCAGCTCGGTGTTGAAGGCCAGCGTGTACTGGCGCGTCAAGGGAACGTATTGCTGGAACTGGTAGCTCAGCTTGACATAGCGCTTGTCGCTGCCCAGACCAAATTCGGTGTTGAAACGCTGCAAACGGCCGTCGGACGGCACGAGCGCACTGTCGCGCTCGTCGCGGGCCCAGCCAATGGTGGCCGGCAGGTAGGTTCCGCCCTGGCCACGGTAGGCTTCGGGCAATTGATCGCCTTCATCGACCTTCACGCGCTCGGCACCCACACCGAAGTAGACGGTGTCGCGTTCGGTGAATGGCACCCCGAAGCGCACACCGACACCGGGGGTGGAGATCTCGTAGTCACCACCTTGGGCGTCGTAGGGGCGCGTGGTCTTGTAGTACAGGTCGAAGGTGCGGGAAATGCCGTCCGCCGTGAAATACGGATTGGTGGTGCTCAGCACGAACTGGCGGTTGAACTCACTGGTGTTGAGGTCCAGTCCCAGGTAGTTGCCACTGCCGAACACGTTCTCCTGCTTGATGCTGGCCAGGAATGACAGCTTGTCAGCCTGGGAATAACCAGCGCCGATGGACAGGTTGCCGGTCGGCTTCTCTGCGACGCTCACCGTCAGGTCCACCTGGTCATTGGTGCCGGGCACGGGCTCGGTATCGATCCCGACCTCGGTGAAAAAGCCCAGACGGTCCACCCGGTCGCGCGACAGGCGGATGCGGTCGCTGTCGTACCAGGCCGATTCGAGCTGACGGAACTCGCGGCGGATGACTTCGTCGCGCGTGCGGTTGTTGCCTTCCACATTGATGCGGCGCACATAGACGCGGCGCGACGGCTGGGCGCGCAACACGAACGCCACCCGGTTGTTGACACGGTCGATCTCTGGCGCGGCTTCGACTTGTGCGAAAGCGTAGCCAAACCCACCAAAGTAGTCGGTGAACGCCTTGACTGTGCGACTCACGTCTTCGGCGTTGTAGGCCTCGCCCACCTTCAGGCTGACGAGCGACTTGAACTCTTCTTCCTTGCCCAGGTACTCGCCCTGCAAGGCCACCGACGACACCACAAAACGATTGCCTTCGGTGATGTTGATGGTGACCGACATGTCTTGCTTGTCGGGCGAGATGGCCACCTGGGTCGAATCGACCCGGAACTCCAGGTAGCCACGTGTCAGGTAGTGCGAACGCAAGTTCTCGAGGTCGGCGTTGAGCTTGGCGCGCGAATAGCGGTCGGACTTGGTGTACCAGCTCAGCCAGCCACCGGTATCCAGATCAAACAGGTTGCGCAGGGTGGCTTCACTGAAGGCCTGGTTGCCAACGATGCGGATGTCCTTGATCTTGGCCACATCGCCCTCGATCACGCTGAAGTTCAGGTTGACGCGGTTGCGCTCGCCCGGCGTGACCGTGGTGGCGACCTGAGCGGCGTACATGCTGCGGTTGATGTACTGGCGCTTGAGTTCCTGCTCGGCACGATCGGCCAACGCCTTGTCATAAGGCCGTCCTTCGGCCAGACCGACGTCACGCAGGGACTTCTTGAGCACCTCGGCATCAAACTCCTTGATGCCGGAAAAGCTCACATCGGCCACCGTGGGACGTTCTTCGACGATCACCACCAGCACATCACCGTTGACCTGCAGGCGAACGTCGCTGAAAAGGCCCAGACCAAACAGCGAGCGGATCGCCGTGGAGCCCTTTTCATCGTTGTACTGCTCGCCGATACGGAATGGCAACGAGGCGAACACGGTGCCGGGCTCCACACGTTGCAGGCCCTCGACGCGGATGTCGCGCAGGGTGAACGGGTCCACCGCCCATGCGGGCAAGGCCGTCAGCAAGAGGGACGCTGCCGCTGTGAACGACAAGCCACGCAGTCTGTTTGTGATTATTTTCATGAGGATAAACGTTCAGCCTGCCAAGCGGGCCACATCATTGAACAAGGCGACGGACATCAACGCCAGAAGAATCGCAACACCACCGCGCTGCAGGCGCTCCATCCAGACGTCAGACACGCTGCGCCCGGTCACACCCTCCCAAAGATAATACATCAGGTGCCCTCCATCGAGGACCGGCAGCGGCAACAGGTTGAGCACCCCCAGGCTGACGCTGATCAGCGCCAGAAACAACAGATAGGAAGTCAGGCCCAGGCTGGCCGATTTGCCCGCGTAGTCGGCAATCGTCAAAGGGCCGCTGAGGTTCTTGATCGAGGCCTCGCCGATCACCATGCGCCCCATCATCTTGAGCGTGAGCCAGGAAACCTCCCACGTGCGCACGGCGCCCAGCCACAAACCGTCCACCGGCCCATGGCGCACCAGGGTCATGGCGGGCGCAGCACCCACGTAGGCACCAATGCGCCCGACCCAGGCGCCTTCGATCTGCTCGGGTTTCGGCCGCACCGGCAAGGTCAGGCGTTCGGCACCCCGCTGCAGCAGCCACTGTTGCTCGCGCGGCTCCCCCTGCGGGCCCACCGCTTCGCGAATCAGGGTGCGCAGGCTTTGACCATCGGCCACCGCTCGGCCGTCCACCTGCAGCACCAGATCGCCCACGCGCAAGCCGGCGGCTTCGCCTGCGCCGCCCGGCAGCATCTCGCCCAGCTGGGGTGCGGTCCAGGGCGCCAGGATGCCGATGCGCCGGAACAGGCTCGCGTCGGCATCGCGCACGTCCAGCGTGCTCAGGGGCAAGGTGATGGCGTGCGCGGGCTCACCCTCTCCGCGCGCCACCCACAGCGTCATGTCTTCGCCCGACAGAGCCGCTTGTGTCAATTGCCAGCGCAGATCTTCAAACGACGACACGGCAACCGGCTCGGAATCGCTACCCGCGCCCATCTGTGAAACCCACTCGCCGCCTTGCAGCCCCGCCTGTTGCGCCAGCGAACCGGCCACCGGCGCCGCCAGCACCGGCTTGGGCTCTTCCACACCCGACCAGTTCACCACCGCATACAACAGCACGGCGAGCAACAGGTTGGCCACCGGCCCCGCTGCCACGATGGCGGCGCGCGACTTCAGCGGCTGGGTGTTGAATGCGAGATGGCGCTCGGCGGCGTCCACCGGCGCTTCGCGCTCGTCCAGCATGCGCACATAACCGCCCAGGGGCAGCGCACACAGCACGAACTCGGTCGGGCTACCCTTGCGTTGCCAGCGCAGCAGGGGTTTGCCGAAACCGACCGAGAAACGCAGCACTTTCACGCCACAGGCCACAGCCACCCGGTAGTGCCCGTATTCGTGCACGGTGATCAGCAGGCCGAGGGCCACCACAAAAGCGATCAGGGTCAACATGGGCAGGGTCCTGCAATGACAGGGACAAGCTTGTTCAGGGACGACACCGACCGCCGGTGTCCGCGACCGTCAGGAACTTCGGTCAGGCCGCGCAACGTGCAACCACCGTCCCAGCCACTGCGCGTGCCTCGGCATCGATGGCCATCAGATCACCCAGGCCCACCGGCTTGGAGGGGCTCATGGCGCCCAAAGTTGCATGGTTGACCGCGTGAATCTGGTCAAAGCGCAGTCGCCGGTCGAGAAACGCGGCCACGGCCACCTCATTGGCCGCGTTGAGCACGGCGGTGGTGCCGACCGGACCGGCCAGAGACTCCCAGGCCAGTCGCAGACCGGGGAAGCGCTGGTCGTCCGGTTTCTCGAAACTGAGTGCGCCCAAGGTCGAAAAATCAAGCGCCGCAGCACCCGACGCGATGCGCTCGGGCCAGGAAAGCCCATAGGCAATGGGCACACGCATGTCGGGCGTGCCCAGTTGTGCCACCACCGAACGGTCGTGGTACTGCACCATGGAGTGGATCACGCTCTGCGGGTGGATCACCACCTCGATCTGCGCTGGCGCCAGACCGAACAGGTAGCGGGCCTCGATCACCTCTAGCGCCTTGTTCATCATGGTCGCGGAATCCACCGAGATCTTGCGTCCCATGACCCAGTTCGGGTGGGCGCAGGCCTCTTCGGGTGTGACGAGATGGAGGGTTTGCGGATCACGCTGGCGGAACGGCCCACCGGAAGCCGTGAGCACGATCTTTTCCACCCGGCGTTCCCAGGTGGCGTGATCTTCGGGCAGCGACTGGAAAACCGCCGAGTGCTCGCTGTCGATGGGCAACAACGTCGCCCCGCCCTCGCGCACCGCCCGCATGAACAGCTCACCGCCCACCACCAGGGCCTCCTTGTTGGCCAGCAGCAGCTTCTTGCCGGCCTGCGCCGCGGCGAGGCTGGGGGCCAGTCCGGCCGCCCCCACAATCGCCGCCATCACGGCGTGCACCTCGGGGTCGGAACTGACTTCGCACAGCGCTCGGTCGCCCGCCAGCACCTGAACCGGCAAGCCCAGCGCTTTCACGCGGGCGGCCAGTTGCGCGGCATGGGGGGCGCTGGCCATCACGGCGTAGCGCGGGGAAAAAACCTGGCACTGCTGGAGCAAGATTTCCACCTGGGTGGCCGCGGTGAGGGCATACACCCGGTAGCGGTCGGGATGGCGGGCGATCACATCCAGCGTGCTGGTACCGATCGATCCGGTCGACCCGAGAATGGTGATGTTCTGGTGAAAAGCGGTCATGGTGTTCAGAGAGTGACCAGCATCATGGCCAGTGGCAACACGGGCAGCAGCGCATCCACCCGGTCCAGCACACCGCCGTGTCCTGGCAGGAGTTGGCTGGAGTCTTTCATGCCTGCGCTGCGTTTGACCAGCGATTCCAGCAGATCCCCCACCACGCTCATGGCGGTCAGGCCAATCACGGCCAGCCACGAAACCAGCTCGCCCAGCGTCTGCAGACGGGTGAACAGACTGGGCTGATCGGTGAGCTGCTGTCCATCGAACCAGCGCCATCCCAGTCCGAGCAACAGGACCCCCGCGAGCCCGCTGACCACCCCTTCCCAGCTCTTGCCGGGACTCAGCGTGGGTGCCAGCTTGCGCCGCCCGAAGGCACGCCCGCCGGCATACGCCGCGATATCGGCCATCCAGACGAGGCTCAACACGGAGAGCAGAAAGCCCACCCCCAGTTGACGCGCCTGCACCAGCGCCAGCCAGGCACAGGCCAGCAACAACAGCCCCAGCCCCAGCCGGATCGCCGCAGGCCAGGCGCTCCAGCCAGCCACACCACGTCGCAGCATCACCACAGCCAGACCGACCCAGACCAGGGAAGACACCAGCCAGACCGGTCGCCAGGTCTGTTCCAGTCCACCCAGCAGCCAGAACGCCAGCAACGCCAGCCCCAAGCCCAGCCCCACAGCCTTGGCCATGGTTGGCGCACAGGCGTTGAGCCGTGCCCACTCCCAGCCGCCCGCCACCATGAGCAGCAGCGACAACAATACAAAGGGCTCGCTGGACGGGTAGAACAAGGCGGGCAACAAGACCGCCATCAAGAGCAGCGCAGTGATGATGCGCTGTTTAAGCATGGTGTGGTCCGGCTTGGACACCCGTCGCCGGGCTCTTGACCACCTGATCCGATGTCTGACCAAAACGGCGCTCGCGACCGGCGTAGTCGGCGAAGGCGCGGTCCAGCTCCGCCGCATCAAAGTCGGGCCAGAGGCAGGGCGTAAAAAACAGTTCGGCGTAGGCGGCTTGCCAAAGCAGGAAGTTGCTGATCCGCATCTCGCCGCCGGTGCGGATCAGCAGGTCCGGATCGCCCGAATGCGCCAGCGCGGTGGTTTCACACAAACTGGCTTCGGTGATGTCACGCCCCTCGGCCACCAGTCGGCGCGCCGCCTGCGCGATGTCCCAGCGCCCACCGTAGTTGAAACAGACGTTGAGCACCATGCGCTGGTTGTGGGCGGTGGCGTCCTGCGCCCGTTGCAGACCCTGAACCACCCTGGGCGAAAGCCCGCTGCGATCACCCGGAAAATACAGCCGCACGCCGTTCTTGGTCAGCTTGGGCACCTCGCGCGACAAGGCCATGACCAGCAGGTTCATCAAACCGGACACCTCGTCCACTGGACGGCTCCAGTTTTCGGAAGAAAAGGCAAAAACCGTGAGCACCTGAACACCTCGCTCCAGGCAAGCCCGCACCGTGTTGCGCAGTGCATCGACCCCTTGTTTGTGGCCGGCCACCCGCGGCAGATGGCGCCGCTGCGCCCAGCGGCCGTTGCCATCCATCACGATGGCCACATGGTGCGGCACGATGACAGGAGATGTCGGATCGGAAGGCAAGGAATCGGTCATCAAGACACGGGTTCAGAAAACAGGCAAGGGTGACGCGAACGCGTCACACCGCCATGATGTCCTGCTCTTTGGAAGCGACCAGCCGATCCACCTCGTTGATCATGCGGTCGGTCAGCTTCTGGATGTCTTCTGTCGAACGGCGCTCGTCGTCTTCCGACGCCAGCTTGTCCTTGACCAGCTTCTTGACCGACTCGTTGGCGTCACGGCGCAGGTTGCGGATGGCCACCTTGGCCGACTCGCCCTCGCCCCGAACGACCTTGGTCAGCTCCTTGCGGCGCTCTTCGGTCATGGGCGGCATGGGCACGCGGATCAGGTCGCCCTGGCTGGACGGGTTCAGGCCCAGATCGGATTCGCGGATGGCTTTTTCGATCTTCGCGCCCATGCCCTTTTCCCACGGTGCCACACCAATCGTGCGGGCGTCGAGCAGCGTGAGGTTGGCCACTTGTGACAACGGCAACATGGATCCGTAGTAATCCACATGCACCGTGTCGAGCAG
Source organism: Hydrogenophaga aromaticivorans (assembly GCF_013387465.1). Classification (GTDB taxonomy): domain Bacteria; phylum Pseudomonadota; class Gammaproteobacteria; order Burkholderiales; family Burkholderiaceae_C; genus Hydrogenophaga; species Hydrogenophaga aromaticivorans. Next base: position 838,404 of record NZ_VYGV01000006.1, read on the forward strand.
CTGGGGGTTGGGTCGTCCGGTTCGCACCTTGGCCAGGTTGCTCTTGAACGATTCCACCGACTGCTGCATCTTGTGTTCGGCGGTTTGGCGGACTTCAGCAATGCTCATGAATGCTCCTCAATTCGACAGGTTTCGGTGAGTCGGTGGTTGTCAGACGTGGACCAGCGTGCCCTCGTCGCCACCGAGCACCACATTGCGCAGGGCGCCCGGCTTGAAAATCGAAAACACCTTGACGGGCAGTTTCTGGTCTCGGCACAGCGCAAAGGCCGTGGCGTCCATCACCTGGAGGTTCTTGGCCATGGCTTCGTCAAAGGTCAGCGCTGTGTAACGGGTGGCATTCGGGTCCTTGTTCGGATCGGCACTGTAGACACCATCCACCTTGGTGGCCTTGAGAACGATCTCGGCACCGATTTCAGCGCCACGCAGTGCGGCGGCGGTGTCGGTGGTGAAAAACGGGTTGCCGGTGCCGGCCGCAAAAACAACCACTTTGCCCTCTTCGAGGTACTGCAGCGCCTTGGGGCGGACATAAGGTTCGACCACCTGCTCGATGGCGATGGCCGACATGACCCGCGCCACCAGGCCAGCTTTTTCCATGGTGTCGGCCAGTGCGAGCGAGTTCATGACCGTGGCCAGCATGCCCATGTAGTCGGCCGTGGCACGGTCCATACCCACCGAGCCCCCCGCCACGCCACGGAAAATGTTGCCGCCGCCGATGACGATGGCCACCTCCACGCCGAGGCGCGTGACTTCGGCGATCTCTTCCACCATGCGAACGATGGTGGCGCGGTTGATACCGAATGCATCGTCACCCATCAGGGCTTCACCCGACAATTTGAGAAGGATGCGTTTATAGGCTGGCATGGGCAACTTTCAGGAAATCAGATATCGGTAGGCTCAACCGGCAAGTGTACCGAGGAGCCGGCACAGAACGCCCCGGCCAGCGACACAATCGCCGCAATAACAGGGGATCACACAAGACAACGGGCCTTGCGGCCCGTTGTCTTGTCTCTGCGAAGGGGCTGGCAGTGTCCAGCGCCGGATCAGGCGCCCTTGGCAGCGGCCACTTGCGCGGCGACTTCGGCGGCAAAATCGTCCACTTTCTTCTCGATGCCCTCGCCCACCACATACATGGTGAAGCCTTTGACGGTCGTGCCACTGGCCTTGAGCATCTGCTCGACGGTCTGCTTGTCGTTCTTCACGAAGGCCTGGTTGAACAGGCTGACTTCCTTCAGGTACTTCTGCACCGCGCCGTCGATGCGCTTGGCGGTGATCTCGGCGCTCTGCGCCGGCTTGCCGGCAGCCAGGAGTTCCTTGTTGGCCTCATCAGCCTTGGCAGCGGCCACCGAGCGCTCGCGCTCAATGAACTCGGCCGGTACGTCAGCGCTGGTCAACGCCACAGGCTTCATGGCGGCGATGTGCATCGCCGTGTCCTTGGCGGGCACTTCTTCGCCATCGAACTCCACCACCACGCCGATACGGGTGCCGTGCAGGTAGCTCACCAGCTTGGCGCCGTTGCTGTAGTGCTTGAAGCGGCGGAAGCTCATGTTCTCGCCGATCTTGCCAATCAGGCCTTTGCGCACGTCTTCGAGCGTGGGGCCAAAGCTGTCCTGGCTGTAAGGCAGAGCGCCCAGCGCTTCGACGCTGGCCGGGTTGTGCTCGGCGACCAGCTTGGCTGCGGCGTTGGCCAAGGCCAGGAAGCTGTCGTTCTTGGTCACGAAGTCGGTTTCGCAGTTCACTTCGATCAGGCCACCGGTGGTGCCGTTGATGAAGCCAGCGACCACGCCTTCGGCGGTCACGCGGCTGGCGGCTTTGCCCGCCTTGGTACCCAGCTTGACGCGCAGCAACTCCTCGGCCTTGGCCATGTCGCCATCGGCCTCGGTCAGCGCTTTCTTGCACTCCATCATGGGTGCGTCGGTCTTGGCGCGCAGTTCAGCGACCATGCTTGCGGTAATTGCCATTTCAGTTCTCCGTTGGCCGCCTTCCCCGAATGGGCCGGGCGGACTTTTCAATTGATCAATTTTGCTTGTGAAAAAGGGGCTACAGGAGCCCCTCTTTCGCGCTGCGGCGAGGCTCAGGCGGCCGCGTCTTCCTTGACTTCGACGAACTCGTCGGAGCCTTCGGCCTTGACAGCCTTGACGACGTCGTTGACGGCGTTGGAGCGGCCTTCGAGGATCGCGTCAGCGATACCGCGGGCGTACAGCGCAACGGCACGGGCCGAGTCGTCGTTACCGGGGATCACGTAGTCGATGCCAACCGGGTTGTGGTTGGTGTCAACCACGCCCACCAGCGGGATGCCCAACTTCTGGGCTTCAAGGATGGTGATCTTGTGGAAGCCCACGTCGATCACGAAGATGGCGTCGGGCAGCGCGGTCATGTCCTGGATGCCGCCGATGTCCTTTTCCAGCTTTTCCATTTCGCGAGCAAACATCAGTTGCTCTTTCTTGGTCATGCTTTCCAGGCCGGCTTCTTGCTGGGCCTGCATGTCCTTCAAACGCTTGATGGAGGTCTTGACCGTCTTGAAGTTGGTCAGCATGCCGCCGAGCCAGCGCTGGTCAACAAAAGGCACGCCAGCACGGCGGGCTTCCTGGGCCACGATGTCGCGCGACTGGCGCTTGGTGCCCACCATCAGGACGGTGCCGCGGTTGGCGGACAGGTTGCGCACGAACTTGGCGGCTTCTTCGAACATCGGCAACGTCTTTTCGAGGTTGACGATGTGGATTTTGTTGCGGTGACCGAAGATGTACGGAGCCATCTTGGGGTTCCAGAAGCGGGTTTGGTGACCGAAGTGGACACCAGCTTCCAGCATTTCGCGCATGGAGATAGACATGAGATTTCTTTCCAGAGGTTGGGACTAAAATCCAGCCCTGATCGTCATGAGCGAATGAGGCCAACAGGCTTCATCACAAGCTCCGACAACACCCGGTTGGGCTGGTTTGCGATTACCTTGCTCTCGGGCTCCGGGAAAAATACCCAGAACACCCTCCAGCAAAGCCAATCGATTATAGCAGGCCCATCCTTGCCACTGACATTGCCAACATCAAGCCCAAAGTGGAAACGCTGGACTCCTCATTCGATGGCACCATCGAAACAATGACTGCGGCCTGATCACCATGCGGCGTGTCGGCATTCATGGAACGGAACCGCTGTACGGCCTGGAGGCGACGCGCTCGATAGAGCGCACCGCCTCCAGCGCCCTGCCACCCCACACACTGATGGCCCGAGCAGGCCTCCGCGTGGCCGAACTCACCCGGGCCCTGGCCCCGCACGCCCGGTGCATCTGGATCGCCTGTGGTCCCGGCAACAATGGTGGTGACGGGCTGGTGGCCGCAACCCACCTGCAACACTTCGGCCGGTCGACCGGCGGCCTGCCCGACATCGTGGTCACGCTGTGCGGCGACCCGGCCCGACTGCCACCGGACGCAGCGCACGCCCTGCAGCAGGCGCTGGCCACCGGCTTGCAGATTCAAGACGCTCCGCCTTCAAGCTTCGATTTCGCCGTTGATGCCCTGCTGGGCATTGGCTGCCGCCGCCCACCCGAAGGGCTGCTGGCCGATCATCTTCGCATCCTGCGTTCCAGCGGCGCACCCGTTCTGAGCGTCGACCTCCCCAGCGGTCTGGACATCAACACCGGTGTGCTGATGCGCGCACCAGGCGAGAACCCTCAAGCATCCCAAGAGCGCCACACCTTGTCGCTTCTGACACTCAAGCCCGGCCTCTTCACCGCGAACGGCCGTGATGAAGCCGGTCAGGTCTGGTTCGATGACCTGGGCGTACCACCCTGCGACGGCGTGCTGGCCCAGGCGCAACTCATCTGCGAAGCGCCGCACTCCACTGCGCCACGGCGACGAGCGCACGCGACCCACAAGGGCAGCTATGGCGAAGTGGTGATCCTCGGCGGACAAGACATCGCGCAAGCCGGTGCGGGCATGACCGGTGCAGCGGTGCTGGCAGCCCGCGCAGCCTTGCACGGAGGTGCCGGCCGTGTCTATGTGGCGCTGCTGGGCGAGACCCCCGGTGAGCCGGCGGTGCGCTGGGACCCGGAATGCCCTGAACTGATGTTCCGATCGGTGGCGGCACTGATGAGCAGCGCATTGATGCAAACCGCCGTGATCGTTTGCGGGTGTGGTGGTGGCGATGTGGTGGCCGAGCTGTTGCCCGCGGTGCTTGCTCAGGCACCTGCGCTGGTACTGGATGCCGATGCCCTCAATGCCATCGTCAAAGACAGCCACCTTCAAGCCCGTCTGCAGGAACGCAGCGCGTCGGGCTGGATCACGGTGCTGACACCCCACCCGCTGGAAGCCGCCCGCCTGCTCGGCAGCGACACCGCCACGGTGATGTCGGACCGGCTGGCGGCGGCCCAGCACCTGAGCGACCGGTTTGCCGCCATCTGTGTGCTCAAGGGATCGGGCTCCGTGATCAGCGCGCCAGGACGCATGCCGATGATCAACGCCAGTGGCAACGCGGCGCTGGCCACGGCCGGCACCGGCGACGTGCTGGCCGGCATGATCGGCAGCGCCCTGGCATTGCCCCCGGGAAGCTTCGAGCAAACCGTTCAACGGGTGGCTGGTGCCGTGCACCAGCATGGCCGGCTCGCCGACCGGTGGATACAGACAGCGCACGCGGGTCACTTGACCGCCAGCATGCTGGCCGAACAGGCCCTCTGAGCCGGCCCGGATTCCGGCGCTTCAACCCAGCAGGATCAAGCCCACCTGCAGCACGATCACCAACACCAGCACCGACAGGTCGACGCCTCCGATCGGCGGGATGATGCGGCGCACTGGTCGCAGAATCGGCCCACACAAGCGATCAAGTGTGGAGAGCACCGGCGAACCGGGTTGCACCCAGGACAACACGGCATAGAGCAGCAACAGGATCATCAAGCCCTGCAACACCACCCGGAGCAGCAACTTCACGGCCAGGGTTGGAATGGCCAGCACCAGAGCCGCCGACGAAGCCGGCATCCCTGCGAACAGCGAGGCCAGCATCAACCAAAGCCCCCCATAGGCCAGCGCCAGCAACAGGGCCGCCATCAGGCTGCCCCAATCGACGCGGCTTTGCGCCAGGGACTTGGGCAGGATGCGCCGCACCGGTCGCACCAGCCAGTCGGTGACCGCGATGGCCAGGCGCCCGGGCTGCGCAGACATGTGGATGCGCAAATGGTTCATCCAGGCGCGCAGCAATGCGGCGGCGATCAGGAAAAAAAACAGGGTTTCCAGCAGGAAAAACAGGACGCTCATGAGAATGGACCCTTGATCAGAACAAGCCAGCGAAGGCCCCCGGCGACGGCGCCAGGTTCAGGGCCAGGCCGCTGCATCTCGCCAGCCCGCCCCAGCCAAATCAGACACCCGTTCTCAGCGGCGTCCTTTGCGAACCTTGCCCGCCGAGGGCCGCGCATTGCCCCGCGCGGACTTTTTGCTCGCCGCGCGCTTGACCGACGCCTTGACCTCCTGCACCAGAGCGTCGGCAGCACTGGCCGGGCGAGGTTTTGAAGCCGCTTCGGACGGGCGGTTGCGCCGGGCTTTCCCGCCGCGTCCGGTGGAGGCGTCCCCATCACCCGCAGCGCCCGAGCCGCCTGTCTTGTCGCGCATCGCACGCAGCAGCAGATCGTCTTCACCGGTGACCAGACGGAAGTCGATGCGGCGACCATCCAGGTCCACACGGCTCACCTGCACCTGCACCCGGGTGCCCAGCGCATAGCGGATGCCCGTGCGCTCGCCGCGCAGCTCCTGACGCGCCTCGTCGAACCGGAAGTACTCGCCACCCAGCTCGGTGATGTGCACCAGGCCCTCGACGTACATCGCATCGAGCGTGACGAACAAGCCGAAACTCGTGACCGAGCTCACCACACCGCTGAACTCTTCACCCAGGTGCTCGCGCATGTACTTGCACTTGAGCCAGGCTTCCACGTCACGGCTGGCCTCGTCGGCGCGCCGCTCGTTGGCGCTGCAATGCAGTCCCGCCGCCTGCCAGGCGAGGGTGTCGGCCGAGATCTTTTTCACCGGCTCGCCGGCCACCGGCGGCTTGGCGCGGCTGGCCAGGCGCTTGCTGAGCTTGGCGTGCGCTTCACCCGGCGTCGGCAGGGCCGGCAACTGGTAGCGCTGCTGAGCCAGGATGGCCTTGATCACGCGGTGCACCAGCAGATCGGGGTAGCGGCGGATCGGGCTGGTGAAGTGGGTGTAGGCCTCGAACGCGAGACCAAAGTGGCCCTGGTTCATGGGCGTGTAGATCGCCTGCTGCATGGAACGCAGCAGCATGGTGTGGATCTGTTGCGCCTCGGGCCGGTCCTTGGTGGCTGCGGCGATCTGCTGGAACTCGGCCGGTTGCGGGTTGTCGCTGATGGTCTGCGACACGCCCATGGCCTTGAGGTAGTTGCGCAGGATGTCCTGCTTCTCCGGCGTCGGACCTTCGTGAACGCGAAACAGGCCCACGTGTTTGCCCTGGCTGATGAAATCGGCCGAACAGACGTTGGCCGCCAGCATGGCTTCCTCAATCAGCTTGTGCGCATCGTTGCGGGTACGCGGAACGATTTTTTCGATGCGTCCCGATTCGTCACACACGATCTGGGTTTCGGTGGTTTCGAAGTCCACCGCTCCGCGGGCATTTCGCGCGGTCAGCAAGGCGCGGTACACATCGTGCAGGTTCAACAGATAGGGAATCAGCGGCTTGCGTTGCGCCGCCTCCGGCCCGCGGGTGTTTTGCAGAATGGCCGCCACCTCGGTGTAGGTGAACCGCGCATGGCTGAACATCACCGCCGGGTAGAACTGGTAGGCATGCACCTCGCCCTTGGCGTTGACCAGCATGTCGCAGACCATGCACAGGCGCTCCACGCCCGGGTTCAACGAGCACAGGCCGTTGGAAAGCTTTTCCGGCAACATGGGAATCACGCGGCGCGGGAAGTACACCGAGGTCGCGCGCTCGTAGGCATCGATGTCGATGGCCGAACCGGTCTGCACGTAGTGGCTCACATCGGCAATGGCCACCAGCAGGCGCCAGCCCTTGCCCCGACCCACTTTGGCCGGCTCGCAATACACCGCGTCGTCGAAGTCGCGGGCGTCTTCACCGTCAATGGTGACGAGTGGTACATCGCGCAGATCGACGCGGTTCTTGTAATCGCTGGAGCGCACATGGTCCGGCAGCGCCCGCGCCTGTGCCGTGGCGGCTTCGGAGAATTCGTGCGGCACCCCGTATTTGCGCACCGCGATTTCGATCTCCATGCCGGGGTCGTCAATCTCCCCCAGCACCTCCTTCACGCGACCGACCGGCTGTCCGTACAGGGCGGGCGGCTCGGTCAGTTCGACCACCACCACCTGCCCCGGCTTGGCCGAACCCGTGGCGCCTTTGGGAATCAACACGTCTTGTCCATAGCGCTTGTCTTCGGGTGCAACGAGCCAGACACCACTCTCCTGCAGCAACCGGCCGATGATGGGCGACTTCGAGCGTTCGATGATCTCAGTCACCCGGCCTTCGGGTCGGCCCTTGCGGTCCTGGCGCACGATGCGCGCCTTCACGCGGTCCTTGTGCAACACCGCCCGCATCTCGTTGGAAGGCAGATAGATGTCGGCCTGTCCATCGTCGCGGACCACAAAGCCATGACCGTCACGATGACCGGACACGACACCTTCAAATTCGGCCAGCAGGCTATTTTTTTCGTTCACTTTTTGAGTTCAATTTTTGATGCTATACTAGCGTTTTTCCTGAAATGCCCAGGTGGCGGAATTGGTAGACGCACTAGTTTCAGGTACTAGCGCTGAGAGGCGTGGAGGTTCGAGTCCTCTCCTGGGCACCAATGATAAGGGCTTGCAAACGTGATGTTTGCAAGCCCTTTTTTTGTTTTTCCGAACGGAAAACAATGAAGCCGGCACGCACACAGCGCGCCGGCTTTTTCACTTTCAGATCCGGGGTTTCGCGGATGACCACCTGACGGTGGTCAGCGCGGCGAGCCGACGCGGCAAAGGTCAAAACGGCACCGCCAGCAAGTCGTGCCCCTCTGCGGCCACGATGCGCGCCTTGGTGAATTCACCCACTTTCAGCGTCTTGCTGATCTTCTCGGGCGGCAGCAACCGCACCACACCGTCGATCTCCGGCGCATCGGCATAACTGCGGCCCACGCCGCCCTTCTTGCCCATGCCGGGCGCCGAATCCACCAGCACCTGCATGGTCGCGCCCACACGCTCACGCAGCTTGTCGGCCGACACACCTTCAGCCACAGCCATGAAGCGCGCACGGCGCTCCTCGCGCAGCGCATCGGGCACCGGGTCGGCCAGCGCATTCGCCGCCGCACCATTCACCGGTGAATAGGCAAAACAACCTGCGCGATCAATGCGGGCTTCCTGCACGAAATCCAGCAGGTGCTGGAATTCGGCTTCGGTCTCGCCAGGGAAGCCGGCGATGAAGGTGCTGCGCACCACGATCTCCGGACACAGCTCGCGCCAACGCGCGATGCGCTCCAGGTTGCGCTCGCCACTGGCCGGGCGCTTCATGCGCTTGAGCACATCGGGGTGGCTGTGCTGCAGCGGAACGTCCAGGTACGGCAGGCAAAGACCTTCGGCCATCAGCGGAACGATGTCGTCCACATGCGGGTACGGGTACACGTAGTGCAGGCGAACCCAGGCACCAAAGCCCTTGGCCAGTTCGCCCAGCGAGCGCACCAGATCGAACATGCGCGTCTTGACCGGCTTGCCGTCCCAGAACCCGGTGCGGTACTGCACATCCACCCCATAGGCCGAGGTGTCCTGGCTCACCACCAACAATTCCTTGACACCCGCCTCGAACAGTTTGCGCGCTTCGGTCAGCACATCGCCGATCGGTCGGCTCACCAGATCACCGCGCATGGACGGGATGATGCAGAAAGTGCAGCGGTGGTTGCATCCTTCGCTGATTTTCAGGTAGGCGTAATGGCGCGGCGTGAGCTTGATGCCCTGCGCCGGCACCAGATCGACAAACGGGTCGTGCGGCTTGGGAAGGTGCAGGTGCACCGCCTCCATCACTTCGTGGGTGGCGTGCGGACCGGTCACGGCCAGCACGCTCGGATGCATCTGCCGCACCATGTTGCCGCCGCCATCGGCCTCGCGAGCCCCGAGGCACCCGGTCACGATCACCTTGCCGTTTTCGGCCAAGGCTTCGCCAATCGTGTCCAGGCTTTCCCTCACCGCATCGTCAATGAAACCGCAGGTGTTCACGATCACGAGATCGGCACCGGCAAAGGTCTTGGAGGTCTGGTAGCCCTCAGCGCTGAGCTGCGTGAGGATGAGTTCGGAGTCGGTCAGCGCCTTGGGACAACCCAGGCTCACAAAACCGACCTTGGGCGCCGCAGCGCCCGGGGTGGCAACAGTTTCAGTCATGGCCCGATTGTCTCAGACCCGGCTCGGAAGAACAGGTGACCGTGTCAGCGCTTGAGACCGAGGGCGGCCAGCATCTGCTCGCTGTTCTTCTGCATCTGTTCCTGCATCTGCGTGAACGCGCTGCGCGACTGCTCCATGTAGGTGCCCATCATGCCTTGCATCATGGGCGACTGCACATTGGTGAACTGCTTCCAGACTTCGGGGTTGAGGCCCTTGGTCTGTTCGGTCATCTTGTTCTGCAGATCCATGAAGATCTGCACGTTCTTCTCCAGGTACGAGCCCATGAAGTCCTGCATGGCATGACCGTAAAACCGGATGATGTTGGCCAGCACCTGCTCGGTGAAGATGGGCACACCCGCGGTTTCTTCCTCCAGGATGATCTGCAGCAGGATGCTGCGGGTCAGGTCGTCATTGGTCTTGGCGTCTCGCACCACAAAGTGCTCGTTGTCCATCACCAGCGCCTTGACCTCGGCCAGCGTGATGTAGGACGAGGTATCGGTGTCGTACAGACGCCGGTTGGGGTATTTCTTGATGATGCGCAAGACGCCCGGGTTGGCGCTGCTGGCTTCGGCCTTGCTTTTTTGCACTGCTGGACTTTCAGAATGGGAGCGGCTCGGGAACCAGAGCTGGTCAGAGCATACGGCACATTCTAGGAACCCATCCTGACAACTGTCTGCATGGGTTTACCCTGTGGGCTCCCGCGACGCCCGGCGGTGCGCTCCAGCGCATTCTGGACACAAAAAAAGGCCAGACGTTACCGTCAGGCCTTTGATGCATCGGAAAAGGTTTGGTAGGCGCGATTGGACTCGAACCAACGACCCCCACCATGTCAAGGTGGTGCTCTAACCAGCTGAGCTACGCGCCTACAAACTGTCCGAAGCCTCGCAGTATAGCAGCTTTACGGGCAACTTTTGCCTGCCTGCATCATTTTCGGCGCACCACGCGAACACCGGCCACATCACCCACCACCGCCATCGCTCTTGCCACTTGGCGGGAGTCGAGCACCTCGATGGTGAACGTCATCCACGCAACGCCTCTGACCGACTGGGTCTGCACACCGATCACGTTCATTTTTTCGCGGGCAAACACTTCGGAGATGTCGCGCAGCAAGCCTTGCCGGTCCTGCGCCTCGACCGCCACGTCCACCGGATACACCTCGGCCGAACCATCGCGCCCACCGCCGGTCTGTCCGCCCCACTGCACCTCGATGACACGGTCCGGGCTCTTGCGCTGCAGGTGCGCGAAGTCACTGCAATCGCTGCGGTGGATGCTCACGCCCTTGCCGCGCGTCACGAACCCGCAGATGTCGTCTGGCGGGGCGGGTTTGCAGCATTTCGCCAACTGCGTCATGAGCGAGTCGACCCCCACCACCAGAACACCGCCCGGCGATGGCCCGGTGCGCTTGCGCGGCTTTTTCAGCCACGCCAGCTCTTCGGCCGGTTCGGAAGGTTCAGCGGGTCGCAGATGGGTTTCGATGGCCCGCAGCGAGAGTTCGTCTTTCCCGACCTGCTCAAACAGCGCCTGCGCTGAAGCCAGGCCCATGGCCGTGGCCAGGTCGTCAAACTTGAGCGCCGTGCGGCCCTCGCGCTGCAGCAGCTTTTCAACCGCGTCGCGGCCTCTGGCGATGGTTTCCTCCATGGCCAGGGCATTGAACCAGGCGCGCACCTTGCTCTTGGCCCGGTGACTGACGAGGTAGCCCAGATCGGCGTTGAGCCAGTCCCGCGACGGCCCGCCTTCCTTGGCCGCGGTGATCTCCACCGTCTGCCCGTTTTGCAGCGGCGTGTTCAGCGTGACCATGGCGCCGTCGACGCGGGCGCCCCGGCAACGGTGACCCAGGTTCGTGTGCACGGTGTAAGCGAAATCCACAGCGGTGGCACCCTGAGGCAACTCCACGATCGCGGCATCGGGCGTCAACACATAGATGCGGTCGTCGAACAGGCCCTTGGCACTGCCACTGAGGTCGCGTTCCCAGGCCAGCAGCTGGCGCAGCACGGCGATCTTGGCGTCGTATTCCGAACTCGCCGAAACGCCCGCATACCCTTTCGCACCCGCTTCCTTGTAGGCCCAGTGCGCAGCGACGCCGTGCTCGGCGTGGTCGTGCATGGCCTGGGAACGGATCTGGATTTCAAACGCCCTGCCCTGTTCATCGCGCACCACGGTGTGCAGCGACTGGTAGCCGTTGGGTTTGGGCTTGGCGATGTAGTCGTCAAACTCTTCGGCCACCGGCTTGAAGTGCGCGTGCACCAGCGCCAGCACACCGTAGCAGTCGTCGGTCTGTGGAACCACCACCCGTAGCGCACGAATGTCGAACACCTGGTCAAAATCGAGCTCCTTGCCCCGCATCTTCTTGACGATGCTGTAGATGTGTTTGGGCCGGCCCTCCACCGAAGCCTGTATGCCCTGGCGCTGAAGGTCTTGCTCCAGCTGCTGGCGGACCTGTTCGACATGCGCTTCACGCTCGGCACGCTTCTCGTCCAGCAGGCGCGCGACCTGTTTGTAGGTGTGAGGCTCCAGGAAACGGAAGGCCAGGTCTTCCATCTCCCACTTGATCTGCCAGATGCCCAGCCGATTGGCCAGCGGCGCAAACACATGCAGCGACTCGCTGGCCAGCGCCTCGCCCGGGTCGCCCTTGCACGCAGCGAAATAGCGCAGGGTCTGCAGCCGGGAGGCGAGCCGCAGCATCACCACGCGCAGATCGCGCGAAAAGGCCAGCAGCATCTTGCGCACGTTTTCGGTCTGGCTTGCCGCCAGCTCCGAAACGGGCGCCTTGCCGGGTGACACAACGGGCAAGGCCTGGTCCTGCGCAGCCAGGCGCTCTTCGACCTTCTTGGCCTGCACTTCGGCCGACTTGATGCGCGCCTGATGCTGCAACTGCACCAGCTTGGTGGTCTCCATGGCCAGGGCGGCAAAGTTGTCACCAAAGGCCTTGGCAATCACCTCCTGCGGACGGTTCAGGTACGGACAGGTGTACACCAGATAGACGGCCGCCTGCATGGCTTCGGAGCCGCCAATGTCGCTCAGGATGGCCGCCACGGCATCGGCATGGGCCAGGGTGTTTTCGCCGGTGTCCAGCTGCTCGGAGGCCAGCAGCGGTTCGGCGAAAGCGCGCGCCCGCATCAGTGCCTGCGCCTGGTGGGGCAAGCTGTCGGAAGTGGCGGCCACGATGGCCGAAGAAGTTCCCAGGCCCGTTGGGGCCACCTCAGCGGTCGGGGCACCCACGGGCGGAAAAGTGGCAAGCGAACGTTTCATCTCAACTCAAAGGGTCGGCTCATACCGCCCACAAAAATTCTTGCACCACGGCGACCTGATCGGGGGCCAACAGCGTTGGCGCGTGTCCGACGCCGGCAAATTCAACACAGCGCGCCCGCGGGCCTCTCTGCCCCATCTCGGATGCGGTGGCACGGGTCAGCAGATCGGAGTCGGCGCCTCGCAGCAACAGGGTGGGTGCACCGATGGCGTCGTAGAGCGCCCAGAGCGTGCGCTCACCGTCTTGCACAAACTGCCGAGCGGCCGCCTCTTCCATACCTGTGGTCATCGCTTTGTAAGGCTGTGCGATGGCCGGGTCGTAATGCAGCCACCAGCGCCCATCGCGCTCGCGCAACATGGGTCGGGAAAAAGCCAGCCACTGGGCCGGCGAATGAGGCCCAAAGCCGGTGGAAATGGAGGCCAGGTAAGCCACCGCGTCCTGCTCGCTGGTGAACGATGGGTTCTGACCCAGATAGTCGCCAATGCGCTGCAGGGCCGCCCATTCGATCACCGGACCAACATCGTTGAGCACCAGCCGGCGCGGAGCCAGCGCGGGCTGGGCCGCGATCGCCATGCCGATGAGCCCGCCCATGCTGGTGCCCACCCAGTCGATCGCGGCGTCGGGAGCTTCGGCCCGCACCTGCAGTACCAGCGCCGCCAGATCGGCCACGTAGTTGCCCAGCTGGTACGCCATGGGATCGGCCAGCCAGTCGCTGTACCCCCTACCAGCGACATCGACCGCCAGCACGCGCGAACGCGGTGTCAGCGCCTGCGCCAGCACATCAAAATCACGCCCCTGACGCGAAAGCCCGTGCACACAGATGACCACATGGCGCCCCTGTGCCTTCGGGTCGGCTGACCAGTCCCAGAAGGCCATGCGGCGCACCCCACCGTCGCGGGCCGCGGGCCCGCTGACTGGCAAAAATCGAAGCTGTGGTGACTGCATGAACCGGGGCCTTCCCTGTGTCTCCGTGATAATGAATCAGGTGTTTTTCAACCTATCGTAATGGAACAGGAGCTTACCCATGCTTGCCAACAAAACTGCCCTTGTCACCGGTTCCACCAGCGGCATCGGACTGGGCATCGCCAAAGCGCTCGCGCGCCAGGGCGCCAACATCGTGCTCAACGGTTTTGGCGATGTCGAAGGCCCGAAAGCCGAGATCCTTGCCTTGGGGGTCCAGGTCGCGTACCACGGTGCCGACATGAGCAAGCCCGCCGAGATTGAAGACATGATGAAGTTCGCCGCCGAAAGGTTCGGGCGAGTGGACATCCTGGTCAACAACGCCGGCATCCAGCACGTGGCGCGGGTTGAAGACTTCCCCGTGGCGAAGTGGGACGCGATCATCGCGATCAACCTCACCAGCGCCTTCCACGCTTCCCGCTTGGCGATTCCGGCCATGCGCGCGGCCAACTGGGGCCGCATCATCAACGTGGCCTCGGTGCACGGACTGGTGGGCTCGGCCGAAAAGTCGGCCTACGTGGCGGCCAAGCACGGTGTGGTCGGCCTGACCAAGGTGACGGCCCTGGAAAACGCGACCTCCGGCGTGACCTGCAACGCGATCTGCCCGGGCTGGGTGCTTACGCCACTGGTGCAGAAACAGGTGGACGCCAAGGCGGTTGCACTGGGCGTTTCCAATGAAGAAGCGAAGAAACTCTTGCTGGGCGAAAAAGAGCCTTCGATGCAGTTCACCACCCCGGAAGAACTGGGTGAACTGGCCGTCTTTTTCTGTTCGCCCGCGGGCAACAACGTGCGCGGCGTGGCCTGGAACATGGACGGTGGCTGGGTGGCGCAATAACACGCCAACCACGGGAAACAAAAGGCCCGCCATGCGGGCCTTTTGACTGGGAGCCGCGTTACTCAACGCAGCTGGATCGAACCGGACACGGTCACGCTCACCATGCTTTTGCCCGCCTCGACCGGCACCGGGGCATCGGCCATCGAGCTCTTGGCTTCCATGGCCATCATGCGCGGGCGCACCGGTCCACCGCCTTGGTCGGCCGAACTGACCGAGACCTCGCGCAGGGTGTAGCCACTGAAACCAAAACCCTTGGCCACTTCAGCGGCCTTGCCTTTGAAGCGCTCGATCGCCTGCCCCTGCACATCCGATTCAAGTCGCTGCTGGGCCTTGCGCGAAAGTGAAAAACCCACATCGCCCATCGTGAGCGTCTGGATCTTCCCGGCCGTGCTGCTGATGCGGCCAAAGTCGCGCCCCTCCAGCCACAGTTCGGCGCTGCCCCGCCAACCGTTGATCTTGCCGTTGGTGCCATAACGCGGATACAGGCTGAACTGCCCGGTCCGCAGTTCCAGCAACTCCGGCTGCGCCGCCGGCCGGGCCACGGCCAGCGCCGCGTCCAGCGCCTGTTTGAGCTGACTCTGGACCGCGGTGGCGTCGTTGCCTTCGCGCGTGGTGCTCAGGCTCATGGCAAGCCAGTCCTGCTCGACCTCCAGAAAGCTGCTCGCGGACAGGTTCACCACATGGGCCGGATCATGGGCCACAGCGGGGGTCTGAGCCCATCCAGCCGACAGCAGCCCGCCACAAGCCAACGCGACCAGCAGCGAGCGAGCAGGAACAAATGAAATTTCAGCGCCGTTTTTCTTCAGGAAGGTTTTCTGCATGGCACTCTACTTTCTCGGCTGTTGATCAAACGACTGGTTGCGCAACTGCTCGCGCAACCGCTGCCGTTCTTCGGCCGAGAGTCGGTAGGGTTTGACTTCCTCCGCGTCACTGTCGCTGTCCGAATAGCGCAAGGCATCACGCAGCCGCAACGGGCCACGCGGTTCGCCCACGGGAGCCTCCAAAGGCAGCACCATGACCGCCGCCTGAACCTGATCCTGATGTGCGGGTTTCTCCTCAGCGCCGACCATGGGCGAGAGACACAGCAAAAGACTTCCCAGAGAAAAAACCAGCTTCATGTTGGAACGGGGCATGGATAAAAGCACCATTGTGGGAGGCAAGCATGGTAACGGTCCTGACCCCTTGGGCAACATTTGTAACAGCCTGTCAAGAACACAAAAAACGTGGCCTGACAAGCACTTGCCGCTGCCACAATGGCCTCTGTTACATTTTCCGAGAGTTGCTGCCATGCCACAAACCAACACCCGCCCGAACAAGATCCTGGTCGTTGACGACGACGTCCGCATCCGCGATCTGCTGCGCCGTTACCTGATGCAGGAAGGCTTTGAGGTGATGCTGGCCGAAGACGGCAAGGCCCTCAACCGCGTGCTGCAACGCGAAGCGGTGGACCTGATCGTGCTCGACCTCATGATGCCCGGCGAAGACGGCCTGTCCATCTGCCGCCGCCTGCGCGCCAACGCCGACCGCACGCCCATCATCATGCTGACCGCCAAGAGCGAAGACGTGGACCGCATCGTCGGGCTCGAAGTCGGCGCCGACGACTACCTGGGCAAGCCCTTCAATCCGCGCGAACTGCTGGCCCGCATCCACGCCGTGCTGCGCCGCCGCCCGCCCACCGAAGTGCCCGGCGCGCCGTCGCAGGACGCCGAGATGGTGACCTTCGGCCCATTCGAGTTCGACCTGAGCCTGCGCACCCTGCGCAAGGAAGGCGTCGACCTGCCCCTGACCACCGGCGAGTTCGCCATGCTCAAGGCCCTGGTGCGCCACCCGCGCCAGCCGCTGTCGCGCGAGAAGCTGGCCCAGCTCGCCCGCGGCCGTGAGTTCGAACCGTTCGACCGCAGCCTGGACGTGCAGGTGTCGCGCCTGCGCAAGCTGATTGAAGAAGACGCCGCTTCGCCGCGCTACCTCCAGACCGTCTGGGGCGTGGGCTACGTCTTCGTGCCGGACGGCAACGCCTGATGTCCGAAGAGTCACGCGTTCCATTTGAAACCCAGCCCGCGGCCCTCGAAACGGTCCCGGCGCCACTGGACAGCCGTCCGCCCAGAGAAGTCAGCCTCTTCTGGCGCACGTTTTTCCTGCTGGCCATGCTGCTGCTGGGGTGCATCATCGCGTGGCTGCAGACCTTTCGGGCCCTGGAGTTTGAACCCCGTGCACTGCAAAGTGCCCAGCAACTGGCCTCGCTGGTCAACCTCACACGGGCTGGGCTGATCCACGCCGACTCCATCGCGCGGGTGTCCCTGGTCAAGACGCTGGCCGACGAAGAGAAGGTGCGCATCGCACCGCGCGAGCCCGGCGACACCTACCGGCTCTACAACACCGACTCCCTCAGCCGCCGCATCAGCGAACAGGTCAAGGCCCGCCTGGGTCCGGACACCGTGGTGGCGCGCGAGGTGAACAACACGGCCGGTCTGTGGATCGGGTTCAGCATCGACAGCGACCCCTACTGGCTGCAGACCGACCCCTCACGCGTCGAACTGGTGGCCGGCATCACCTGGCTGATCTGGCTCGGCACGGCCGCCCTGCTCTCCCTGGCCGGCGCCGCCCTGATTGCGCGGCTGATCAACCGCCCGTTGAAAAAACTCTCGTTTGCCGCCAGCCGCGTGCGCGAAGGCGATTTCAACGCCAGCCAGCTCAACGAAACGGTCGCCACCAGTGAAATCCGCCAGGTCAACATCGGCTTCAACCGCATGGCCCAGCGGCTCTCCAAGATCGAGCAGGACCGCGCACTCATGCTCGCCGGCATTTCCCACGACCTGCGCACACCCCTGGCGCGCTTGCGGCTGGAAACCGAGATGAGCGTGGGCGACCCGCAGGCGCGGGAACACATGGCGGCCGACATCGAACAGGTCAACGCCATCATCGACAAGTTCCTCGATTACGCGCGCCCCGACCACCTGGAGCCCGAGCGCGTGAGCCTCAACCAGGTCATCGACGCCGCCGTGTTTTCGCTCGGCAGCGCGCCGGACGTGGAGGTGCACACGAGCATCCCAGCCGACACGGTGGTCATGGGCGACGCTGTGGAACTGCACCGCGTGTTCTCCAACCTGCTGGAAAACGCCCAGCGCTACGGCAGGGAACCAGAAAGCGGCCGGGTGCGGATCGAGATCGCCGCCCGCAAGAAAGACGACTGGGTGCTGATCAAACTGCGCGATCACGGCACCGGCGTGGTCCCTGAAATGCTGGCCCAGCTGACGCAGCCGTTCTTCCGCGGCGACGCCTCCCGGACCTCGGCCACCGGCACCGGCCTGGGACTGGCCATCGTCGAGCGCGCGATTGCCCGGATGGGCGGGCGCTTTGCGCTGGCCAACAGCAGCACCGGCGGACTGGCCGCCCACATCAAGCTGCCGCTGGCCAAACCCTGACTTGAAGCCCGCTCAGGGCACCCTGGTCAGCAGGACCACCGCCCGGGCTTCGATCGACAGACCCTGTCCCACAGGCCCCAGCTTTTCGGCGGTCTTGGCTTTCACGTTAACCTGTTGGACCGCCACGCCCAGCGCGCGCGCGATGGCATCGCCCATGGCGGCGATGTGGGGTGCCAATTTGGGTGCCTGTGCGATCACAGTGCTGTCGATGTTGCCGACCTCGAAACCGGTCGCGCGCACGCGTCGCATCGTTTCGGCCAGCAGCATGCGGGAATCAGCGCCCTTGAAGCGCTCGTCGGTGTCCGGGAAGTGGCGACCGATATCGCCCAGCCCGGCTGCCCCCAGCAGCGCATCGGTGATGGCATGCAACAGCACGTCGGCGTCCGAATGGCCGAGCAGGCCCAGGGGGTGGGGAATGGTGACACCGCCGATGATCAGCGGGCGGCCGGGCACCAGGGCGTGCACGTCCCAGCCCTCGCCGATGCGGAACGGAAGAAGCACCTGGGTCATGAACGGCTCCTGAGAATGGCCTCGGCCAAGGCAAAGTCTTCCGGGTAGGTGACCTTGAAATTCTGCGCGCTGCCGGGCACCAGCAGCGGCTTCTGCCCCGCCAGCTCCATGGCGCTGGCCTCGTCGGTCACGCCGGCAAATCCGGTATCGGCCTGCGCGGCCAGTGCCGCTCGCAAGGCGCCGATGCGGAACATCTGCGGCGTCTGTGCCAGCCACTTGTCCGACCGGTCCACCGTCGCGGCCACACGGCCACCGGCTTCGGACTTGAGCGTGTCGGGCAGCTTGAGCGCCAGCAGGCCGCCCACAGCGTCTGCCAGGCAGGCGTCGATCAGCGCCTCAATCTGCGCCGGGGTGATCAGGCAGCGCGCCGCGTCGTGCACCAGCACCCAGTCGCTGGCGTCGGCTCCGCTGTCCAGCAAGGCCTGCAGACCATGAAACACGCTGGCTGCGCGCGTGCTGCCGCCCACCCGGGCGAGCTGGATGTGAGGGTCGTCAACGCTCAAAAAGCGGTCACCGGGCGCCACCACCACCAGACAGCGCTCAATGCGGTCGACCGCCTGAAACGCCGCCAGCGTGTGCAGCACCATGGGCAGTCCGGCCACGGGCTGGTATTGCTTGGGCGCGGCGGTGCCAGCGCGCGAACCCGAGCCTGCGCAGGGCAGCAGGGCATGGCAACGGGGTGCCGGGTTGGGGGGAATGGTGAGAGGGGCTTCGGTCATGGAGTGACCGCATTCTAGAATCACCTCTTTCACACCCCCCACCTCAGCAGGTGGGGGGTGTTTGTCATGGGAGCGGCAAGGCCCGAGGTCTTGCCGCCCACACCGCGCGAGCCACCAACGTCCATGGACCTGCCCAAACTCACCCCCGGCAAACGCTTCACCCTGCCCCGCCCCAGCGGCGCGGCCGACGCCTTGTTGCTGGCCCAGCTCGCCGCGCGCGAAAAAGCGGCCGGCCGCCTAACGGCCATCGTCACCGCCGACGCCACCGACGCGCAGCGCCTGATCGACGAGATGGCGTTCTTTGCGCCGGGCCTGCGCTGCGCGCTGTTCCCGGACTGGGAGACCCTGCCCTACGACACGTTTTCGCCGCACCAGGACCTGATCTCCGAGCGCCTGGCCACGCTCTGGCGCATCCAGCAGCACGACAAGGACACCGGTGCCGACGTGGTGCTGGTGCCCGCCACCACCGCGCTGTACCGGCTGGCGCCACCGTCCTTCCTGGCGGGCTACACCTTCCAGTTCAAGGTCAAGCAGAAGCTCGACGAAGCCAAGCTCAAGGGCCAGCTCACGCTCGCCGGCTACCAGCACGTGACCCAGGTGGTGAGCCCGGGCGAATACGCGGTGCGCGGCGGCCTGATCGATCTCTTCCCCATGGGCTCGCAGGTGCCCTACCGCGTGGACCTGTTCGACGACGAGATCGACAGCATCCGCACCTTCGATCCCGACAGCCAGCGCAGCCTCTACCCGGTGCCCGAGGTGCGGCTGCTGCCCGGGCGCGAGTTCCCGATGGACGATGCGGCGCGCGCCAAATTCCGCAGCCGCTGGCGCGAACTGCTGGACGGCGACCCGACCAAGAGCCGCGTCTACAAGGACATGGGCAACGGCGTGGCCACCGCCGGTATCGAGTACTACCTGCCGCTGTTCTTCGAACAGACCGCGACCGTCTTCGATTACCTGGGCGAAGCGGCCACGGTGGTGCTGCACGGCGATCTGGAGCCTGCCTTCCAGCGCTTCTGGCAGGACACGCAGGACCGCTACCGCCTCGTCAAGGGCGACCCCGAGCGCCCGGCGCTGCCGCCCGAGAGCCTGTTCCTCTCGGCCGAGCAGTTCTACACCGGGGCCAACGCGCACGCGCAGCTCGCCATCCGCCCGGCGGTGGAGGACGTGGCGGACAACGCCTTCGCCCAGAAGCTGGGCGACCTCTCGGTGGTGCGTGGCGCCGAAGACCCGCTCTCCCGCCTGCAGAACCACATCCGCAACACCCCGCACCGCGTGCTGCTGCTGGCCGAAAGCGATGGCCGGCGCGAGAGCCTGCTGGACTTCCTGCGCGCCAGCGGCCTGAACCCGTCAGCGTTCGATTCGCTCGCCGAGTTCCAGGCCAGCGACGAAAAGACCGGCATCGCCACCTCGGTGCTCACGGTCGGCTTCAGCTCGCTGGAAGACGGCATCGACTTCGTCACCGAAACCGAACTCTTCGCCGCAGGCCCGACCACGCGCCGGCGCAAGAAGCAGGAACAGGTCAGCGACGTCGATGCGCTGATCAAGGACCTGAGCGAACTCAATGTGGGCGACCCGGTGGTGCACAACGCGCACGGCATCGGCCGCTACCGCGGCCTGGTCCACATGGACATGGGCGAAAAGAACCCGGACGGCACGCCGGCGCTGATGGAGTTCCTGCACCTCGAATACGCCGACAAGGCCGTGCTCTACGTGCCCGTGAGCCAGCTGCAGCTGATCGGCCGTTACACCGGCGTGAGCGCCGACGAGGCACCGCTGCACCGCCTGGGCAGCGGCCAGTGGGAGAAAGCCAAACGCAAGGCCGCCGAGCAGGTGCGCGACGCCGCCGCCGAGCTGCTGAACATCTACGCCCGCCGCGCCGCGCGCCAGGGCCATGCGTTCCGCTTTTCGGCGCAGGACTACGAGATCTTCGCCAACGATTTCGGCTTTGACGAAACCGCCGACCAGCGCGGCGCGATCCACGCCGTGATCCAGGACATGATCAGCCCGCGACCGATGGACCGACTGGTGTGCGGCGACGTGGGCTTTGGCAAGACCGAGGTGGCCTTGCGCGCCGCCTTCGTGGCCGTCACGGGCGGGCGCCAGGTGGCCTTTCTCGCGCCCACCACGCTGCTGGCCGAGCAGCACTACCAGACGCTGGTGGACCGCTTCGGCAAGTGGCCGGTGAAGATCGCCGAGATGAGCCGCTTCCGCTCGCAGAAAGAAATCACCGCGGCACAGAAAGGCATCGCCGACGGCTCGGTGGACATCGTCGTCGGCACGCACAAGCTGCTGAGCGAGAAGACGCAGTTCAAAGACCTCGGCCTGCTCATCATCGACGAGGAACACCGCTTCGGCGTGCGCCACAAGGAGCAGATGAAGGCCCTGCGCGCCGAGGTCGATGTGCTCACGCTCACCGCCACGCCGATCCCGCGCACGCTGGGGATGGCGCTTGAAGGCCTGCGTGACCTGTCGGTCATCGCCACCGCGCCACAGCGCCGCCTGGCGATCAAGACCTTTGTGCGCAGCGAGAGCAACGGCGTGATCCGCGAGGCAGTGTTGCGTGAGTTGAAGCGCGGCGGGCAGGTCTACTTCCTGCACAACGAGGTCGAGACGATCGAGAACCGCAAGCAGAAGCTCGAAGAGATCCTGCCCGAGGCGCGCATCGCCATCGCCCACGGCCAGATGCCCGAGCGCGACCTGGAGCGCGTGATGCGCGACTTTGTGGCCCAGCGCTACAACCTGCTGCTGTGCTCCACCATCATCGAGACCGGCATCGACGTGCCCACGGCCAACACCATCGTCATGAGCCGGGCCGACAAGTTCGGCCTGGCCCAGCTGCACCAGCTGCGCGGCCGCGTCGGCCGCAGCCACCACCAGGCCTACGCCTACCTCATGGTCCCGGACATCGAAGGGCTGACCAAACAGGCCGCGCAGCGCCTCGACGCGATCCAGCAGATGGAAGAGCTCGGCAGCGGCTTCTACCTCGCCATGCACGACCTGGAAATCCGCGGGGCCGGCGAGGTGCTGGGCGAGAACCAGAGCGGCAACATGCTGGAAGTCGGCTTCCAGCTCTACAACGAGATGCTCAACGAAGCCGTGCGCTCGCTGAAAGCCGGTCGCGAACCCGACCTGCTCTCGCCGCTGTCGGTCACCACCGACATCAACCTGCACGCCCCGGCCCTGCTGCCCAGCGACTACTGCGGCGACGTGCACCTGCGGCTATCGTTCTACAAGAAGCTGGCCACCGCCAAGACCACCGACCAGGTGGATGGTCTGCTCGAAGAGATCGTGGACCGCTTCGGCAAGTTGCCCGCCCAGGCGCAGACGCTCATCGACGTGCACCGCCTGCGCTGCATCAGCACGCCCTACGGCGTGGTGAAGGTGGACGCGGCGCCGGGCGTGACCAACATCACCTTCAAGGCCAACCCGCCCATCGAGCCCATGCGCATCATCGAGCTGATCCAGAAGAACCGGCACATCAAGCTGGCAGGCAACGAGAAGCTGCGCATCGAGCGCACCCTGCCCGAGGTGAAAGACCGGGTGCAGCTGGTGCGCGACGTGCTCAAGGCGCTGGGCCAGCCGATCAGTGTCGCGCCCACCGCCGGCGCGGTTTGACCCAGATCAAGAGAACGTCCTTCCGAGGTGCGCCGGGGTGCCCAGAGGGGACCCGTTCACACGGCGTTCATGCGCCAGAAATCAAACTTCAAACGCACGCCGCACCATCGCGGCTTGATCATTTGAAGGAGAAAACGACCATGAACCTTGCCAAACAACGCCCCTGGATCACACCACTGGTGATGGGCAGCTTCGCCCTGTCCGCCGCGACGGGCGTCCTGATGTTTTTCCACCTCGACACCGGTCTGAACAAGGCGGCACACGAGTGGCTGGGCTGGCTGATGCTGGGCGCTGTGGTGCTGCACGCGCTGCTCAACCTGCCCGCCGTGAAACGGCATCTGCAGAACCGCACCGGGCGCTGGGTGGTGATCGGTTCGTTGGTGGTGCTGGGGCTGAGCTTCATCCCGGTCGGCGGCAGCGGTGGTGGCAGCGAGCCCGGCTTCGCCCCCCCGGTGCGCGCCCTGGCCAAGGCCCCGATCACCGTGCTCGCCCAGGTAGCGGGCACCAGCACCGACGACGTGAAGGCCAGGCTGCAGGCCGCTGGCTTCACCGTCACCAGCGACCAGCAATCGGTGGCAGACCTGGTGGGCGGCGACCTGAAGGTGCAGATTCGCGCGATGAGCCAGGTGCTGTCACCACCCAAGTCCTGAGCGGAACAGTCATCCCGGCTCCCGCGATAATTCCGGGATGACTTCCACCACCGAATTCGCCCCCGGCCTCACCGTCCAGGGCTTCACGCCGCCGCTGAACCTCAAAGACTTCAAGCTCATCGCGTTCGACATGGACTCCACGCTCATCAACATCGAGTGCGTGGACGAAATCGCCGACGCCGCCGGCCGCAAGGCCGAAGTGGCCGCCATCACCGAAGCCGCCATGCGCGGCGAGATCACCGACTACAAGGAAAGCCTGCGCCAGCGCGTCGCGCTGCTGCGCGGCGTGACCGTGGCGCACATGGAACAGGTGCTGGCCGAACGCCTGCAGCTCAACCCGGGCGCCGAAGCGCTGGTGAAGGCCTGCAAGGCCGCGGGTCTGAAGGTGCTGCTGGTCTCGGGCGGCTTCACCTATTTCACCGACCGCGTGCGCGACCGGCTCGGCATCGATTTCACGCGATCCAACGTGCTGGAAATCGAGAGCGGCCCCAACTGCGGGCAGCTCACAGGCCGCATGGTGGACCAGTCCTGGGGCGACATCTGTGACGGCGCGGAGAAGCGCCGCACGCTGCTGGAAGTGGCTTCCCTGTTGGGCATCGAACCCAGCCAGTGCATCGCCATGGGCGATGGCGCCAACGACCTGCCCATGATGGGCGTGGCAGGCCTGTCGGTGGCCTACCACGCCAAGCCCAAGGTGCGCGAGCAGGCCATGGTGGCCATCAACGAAGGCGGGCTCGACCGCCTGCTCGAAGTGCTGCGTTGAGCCGCTCATGAACGCCGCTCACGGCTGGTGGATTCGCCTGCGCCAGAACCTGCGCACCCGCTGGAAAAACCACCTTGGTACGCTGGCGATGGTGCTGGCCGTGGTGTTCGGCGTGCAGGCCTGGCAGACGCGCAACGTGCCCTCGGGCCCTGCGCCCGAACTGGCCTTCACCCTGATCGGGCCCGACGGCAGCCGCGTCGACACCACCCTGGCCGACTGGCGCGCCCAACACCCGGGCCAGCCGGTGGTCCTGCACATCTGGGCCGAATGGTGCCCGATCTGCCGCACCGAGGAACACAGCGTCACGCGCCTGGCGCGCGACTGGCCGGTGCTGACCGTGGCCATGCAGTCCGGTCCGGCCGATGCCGTGGCACGCGTGCTGGCGAAACGGGAACTGCCCTGGGCCACCGCCATCGACCCGCGCGGCGCGCTGGCGCAAACGCTGGGTTTTCGGGCCGTGCCCGCGTTCGTGGTGGTGGATGCCGATGGCCGTCTGCGCAGCGCGAGCGTGGGCTACACCAGCGAGATCGGCATGCGCCTGCGGCTGTGGTGGGCGAAGCTCGTTTAGATAGGCGCCCCTTCAGCCTCCCGCGCGCTTGACTTTGTAACTCGCCGCCTGCAGCGCGGTCATCACTTTGTCCACATGATCGCCCTGGATCTCGATCACGCCATCCTTCACCGTCCCGCCCGTACCGCAAGCCGCCTTGAGCTGTTTGCCCAGCGCCGTGAGGCCCGCGGCATCGAGTGCCAGCCCCTTGACCAGCGTCACCGCCTTGCCGCCCCGGCCCTTGGTTTCGCGCGACACGCGCACGGTGCCATCGCCCACAGGCACCACCGCCTGCTTGCAGATGCACTGCGCCACCGGTTGCCGGCAAGCGGGACACATGCGACCCGCTTCGGTGGAATACACCAGGCCGCCCAAAGAAGACAACTTGCTTTTCATGGGCTCGCATCGTAACGCGGGGCTGCCCCGCGGGGGCCGACCGTTAAACTCGACCCCCCATGCCATTCATCTCCCTCGGGCTTGCCCCCACCCTCGCCCAGGCCGCCGCCGAACTCGGCTTCACCGCGCCCACCCCCATCCAGCTGGAAGCCATCCCCGCCGTGCTGAGCGGCGCCGATCTGCTCGCCACGGCACAGACCGGCTCGGGCAAGACCGCGGCCTTTGCCCTGCCGCTGCTGCAACGCCTGCAAACCGGGCCCTCGCACACACCGAGGCGCGTGCGCGCACTCGTGCTGGTGCCGACGCGCGAACTGGCCGCCCAGGTGGGCGAGGTGCTGCGCAGCCTGGCGCAACACCTGCCCTCCCGACCGCGCATCGCAGTGGCCTTTGGTGGCGTGTCCATCAACCCGCAGCTCATGGCGCTGCGCGGCGGCGCCGATGTGATGGTGGCCACACCCGGGCGCCTGCTCGACCTGGTGGAGCACAACGCACTGCGGCTCTCGGCGGTGGAGCTGCTGGTGCTGGACGAGGCCGACCGTCTGCTCGACCTGGGTTTTGCCGACGAGCTGGACCGCGTGCTCGCGCTGTTGCCCGCACAGCGACAAAACCTGTTTTTCTCGGCCACCTTCCCGCCCGCGGTGGAAGCGCTCGCGGGCGGCCTGCTGCGTGACCCGCGGCGCGTGGACGTGCCCGCCCCGGCGCAGGCAGAGGCCGTGGTGCTGCAGCGCGCCATCGCGGTCGATGCAAGCCGCCGCACCCAGCTGCTGCGCCAACTGATCAAGGACAACGGCTGGGAGCGCGTGCTGGTGTTCGTGGCCACGCAGTACGCGGCCGAGCGGCTCGCGTCCAAGCTGCACCATGGCGACCTGTTCGCGACATCGTTCCACGGCGGTCTGAGCCAGGGCGCGCGCAAGCAGGCGCTGCAGGAGTTCAAGGAAAAACGCTGGGACGTGGTGGTCACCACCGATCTCGCCGCGCGCGGCATCGACATCGCGCAGCTGCCCGTGGTGGTGAACTTTGACCTGCCGCGTTCGGCGGTGGACTACGTGCACCGCATCGGCCGCACCGGCCGGGCGGGCGAGAGCGGCCTGGCGGTGAGCTTCGTGAGTGCCGACACCGAGGCCCATTGGCGCCTGATCGAAAAGCGCCAGGGCCTGAGCCTGCCGCTGGAACAATTGCCCGGGTTCGAGCCCACCGATGTGGCTGCGCCGGCCGGGCCGGCCGGCGGCGGCATCAAGGGCAAACGCCCGAGCAAGAAAGACAAGTTGCGCGCGGCGGCGGCAGCGAAGACCGGCCAGCCCGAGTAGCGGCGCAGCCATCGGCCACCCGCTCGCCGGGTGACCCACTGCGAAACATCAGGCGTCGGAATCGGAAGGCGCCGGCGAAGCCCCGGCATCGCCGATCACTTCCTGACCAGCCGGTCGTGGCTGGCGCACACCGGGCTTCGCCAGCAGCTCCACATAACACTGCTCGCCACCCGCCTTGGCCAACACATCGAGCAGGCCGATCAGCTCGGCCGGGTTGGCCGTTTGCGCACTGTCCTTGTCCGCTCCGAAGCGGCAGTCGAAATCCCAGAACGTCGCGCCTTCTGGCAAATCGCGGCGGCGTTCGCGCTTCATGTATTTGCGGATGTCGTGCTTGACGGCATCGAGCACGCGGTCGGGATTTTTGCCCTCGGGCCGCAGGGGATAGGTTTTTCTCATGGGGAGTCCTTCAAAGGGAGTGAGCGCCCAGGGAGGACGTGAACGGGGTAGCGATTATGCGGGCAAGTCGATCTGGTAGCTGCCTTCGTCCAGGTGCCGGTGCGGGCCGAACACCGCTTCGATGGCCGCGGTTTCGGCCAGCTGCCAGTGTTCGAGCACCGTGCGCTCCTCCACCGTGAGCGCCTCGGGGTCTGGCGTGTCGCCGTAACGGGCCACGATGGCCTGGTAGGCCAAATACACCGGCGCCACCAGCGCGGCATCGCCCAGAGCGGACTCCAGCGCTTTGCGGAACAGCCGCTCGGCCGCCTGGCGCTGGGCGGGCGTGGTGTCGTCGGAGACGTAGAGCTGGAGCGTGTAGGTCATGAAGGCATCGGGCACAAAGGGGTGCATCGGGGCGCGTTGCACAATGCTTTGATTATCGATCCCGCCTGCAGCTGCCACCCGCCACCGACGCCATGCAAACCACCCGCCCCACGCCCGACAAGGAAGCCATCGCCCTGCTGCCCGAATTTGACCGCCTGGGTCTGGACCGCATCACGCTGGTGGACAACGTGGTGCAAGCCCGCGAAGCCGCGGCTGCGTTGTACGACCAAGTAGCCTGGGGCTTCGACACCGAGAGCAAACCCACGTTCTTCAAGGACCAGGTGTCCGACGGGCCGCACATCGTGCAGCTCGCCACGCTGCAGCACGCCTGGGTGTTCCAGCTGCACGACCCGGCCTGCCGCGAGCTGGTGGCGGGCCTGCTCGCCGACGCCGCGTTCACAAAAGCCGGTTTTGGCCTCGGCGACGACACCAAGCGCATCGTGAGCAAACTGCTGGTGGAACCGGCCGGCGTGCTGGAGCTCAACCACGTCTTTCGCCAGCAGGGTTACCGCAAGGACATGGGCGTGAAGGGCGCGGTGGCGGTGCTGTTCAACCAGCGCTTCATCAAGTCAAAAAAGGCCGCCACCTCCAACTGGGCGAATCCACGGTTGAGCGAGGCGCAGCTGGTTTACGCGGCGAACGATGCGTATGCGGCGGCGCGGGTGCACGCGGCGCTGCGCCTCTCTTGAGGCATCACCCGACCGTCAGCGGGAAGAAGATGGGCGTGAGCGTGAGCACCACCACCGAATAGGTCAGACTCACCGGCAGGCCGGCGCGGAAGAAGTCGGTCACACGGTAGTGACCCGGCGACATGACCATCAGGTGGGTCTGGTAACCAAAGGGAATGAGGAAGCCGGCGCTGGCGCCATAGGCGACGATCAGCACGAAGGCCGTGGGATCGACGCCGAAAGCGCGCGCGGTGGCCAACCCGATCGGAAACGCCAGCGCGGCGGCTGCGTTGTTCGTCACCAGCTCGGTCAGCAGCAGCGTCAACAGATACACGCCGACCAGCCCGCCGTACACCCCCGTGCCGTCAAAGAGCTGGCGCATCCAGCCGGCCAGCAACTGCGCCGCACCGGACGACTCGATGCCCTTGGCCAGTGCCAGCGCCGAGCCGATCACCATGAGCAGCTCGAACGGGAAGCGGCGCCGCACCTCGCCCAGCGTGAGCAACCGCGTGGCCAGGAACACCACCATCAGCAGCATCAGGCTGGTGAGCAGGTCCACCCGCTCCGTGACCGACGCGGCGATGGCCAGCGCAAAACCGCCCAGCGCCAGCGCACTCTGCCCACCGCTGAGCTGGGGGCGCACCAGGGTGTCGCCCAGCACGTGGAAATTGCGGTCCAGGTTGTGGTGCTGCGCAAAATCGGCGCCCACCGCCAGCAGCAGCGCGTCGCCCACCTTCAGGGGGATGCGCCCCAGCTGTCCGGTCAGGCGCTTGTCGCCCCGGCGGATGCCCATCACGCCCGCGTCGAACATGGTGCGGAAGTCCACCTCGCGCAAGGTCTTGTTGGCCAGTTCCGAAGTGCTGGCGATGATCACCTCCACCTGGTTGGAGCCCAGCAGGGCATCCGAGCGCGTGCCAAACACCTCCAGGCCGCGGACGTGGTGCAAGGTCTGGAATTTGTTCACATCACCGGTGAACAGCAGGACATCGCCCGCCTGAAGGATTTCTTCCGGCCCCACCGGGCTGATGAGGTGGCCCTGGCGCTCGATCTCCAGCAGGAACAGCCCGTCCAGGTGGCGCAGGCCATTGACCTCGATGGACCGGCCCACCAGCGGGGCGCCGGGCGCAACACGGGCCTCCAGGAAATACGGCTGCTGGTTGTCGGCCTCGCCGGGGAGGTGTCGCGGCAGCCAGCGGGCGGTGACCAGCATGACACCCATGCAGGCCAGCGCCACCGGCACACCCACCCAGCTGAGCTGGAACATGCCGATCGGAGGCAGGTGGTTGTCGATGGCGAAGGCATTGACGACCAGGTTGGTGGACGTTCCCACCAGGGTGGTCACGCCCCCCAGAATGGCCGAGTAAGAGAGCGGTATGAGCAGCCGTGAGGGAGCAATGAGCTTCTGCCGCGAAATGCTGCCCATCAGGATGCCGACCACCGCGGTGTTGTTCAGAAAGGCCGACAGCGCCGTGGTGGCGGTCATGAGCTTGAAACTGGCCCACGACTCGGGCCCGCTGAGCACACGGTGCGTCACGCGTTCGATGAGCACCGATCGCTCCAGCACCAGAGACACCACCAACAGCAGGATCACCGTGATCAGGGCCGGGTTGGTGTAGCTCGCCAGAAGAGATTTCTGGTCGATCAGCCCGGCGAGGTGGTAGGCCAGCGCCCAGAGGGAGAACAGCACCGAGGCCGGCCAGCGCCCATGGATGAGCAGCCCCAGCAGCAGGGCGATGGAGGCCAGCGTCAGATACGCCGTCATCTGCGGCTGCTCAGCGCAGCCCCCAGGCGGCAAAGTGGGGGTTGTCCAGGCCCGGTTTGCCGTAGCGCAGCGGCTGACCATCCAGCCGCTCGACCGTGCCACCAGCACCGCTGAGCACCGCGTGGCCGGCTGCGATGTCCCACTCCATGGTGCGGCCCAGACGGGGGTACACATCGGCCTGCCCGCTGGCCACGAGGCACAGTTTGAGGGAGGAGCCGGCGCTCACGTTGCGTGCGACCTTGCGCCCGGCCAGAAACGCGTCCAGTGCGGCCGCGTCGCCGTGCGAGCGGCTGGCCACCACCGACAGGCCTTCGGGCGGCACGGCGCGGCAGGCGATCGGTGTGCGCTGCCCGCCCTGCTCCAACCACGCGCCCAGACCCACGCCACCAGCGTACAGCGCGTCCAGGGCTGGCGCGAGCACCACGCCGAGCACAGGCTGTCCGTGCTCGATCAACGCGATGTTCACCGTGAACTCGCCGTTGCGGCTGATGAATTCCTTGGTGCCATCCAGTGGATCCACCAGCCAGAATCGTTCACCGATGGCGGGCTGTGCGCCACCCGACACCGCCTCTTCGCCCACCACCGGAATCCCGGGTGTGAGTCGCATCAGCGCTTCGGTGATCAGGTCTTCCGCCTGCTGGTCGGCCGCTGTCACCGGCGAGGCGTCGTCTTTGCTGAGCACGTCGAAGTCGGTGGCGTACACCGCCATCACCCGCTCGCCGGCGGCGCGCACGATGGGCACGAGTTGCTGCAGCAGGTCGGTGTGGTTCGGTGCGCTCATGGGCCGTACTCCGTCGGTGAAACCATGCCAACAATTCTATCGATTGGTTTAATATTGCCAATCTAATTAAATGTTTAACACTGGGAGAGCCCTTTGAGCGGCAACCAGCTCACGGTCGAGGCCTTGAACAGCCAGCGTCGCCAGGCGGTGCAACTGCGCCTCGAAGGCCATACGCTGAGCGCCGTGAAACAGGTCACCCAGCTGAGCGCGCCCACCATCATTTCGGCGGTCAAGGCTTTCAGGGCGGGCGGCTGGGCCGCTGTCACGGTCAACCCCCGACGCGGGCGACCGGCGGCGCAGACATCGGCCTTCGGCCCCTCTCTGGAACTGGCCCTGCTGCGCCACATGCTCAGCGGCGACGGCCCGGCCGCCTGGAATGTGAACCAGGTGGTGCTGTGGTTCAAAGAACACGGTTTGGTGGTAGGTCGGACCGGCATCCTTCAGTGGTGCCGCCGCATCGGCCTCTACCTGCCCGATCAAACCCTGCCGCCAGGCCTGCTCGGTCACAAGTGTTATCGGCTGCGCAGCTTCACGTTGCGGCTCGACCCCGGCCACTACCAGGCCTTGGGCTGCAGACCCGTCAGCCGGGTTGCGATCGACAGCCGGGGCGCCATCCACTGGCGCCTGCACGCGAGCGACGCCCTGCAGGCCAGCGACCATCTGGCGCTGTGGCGTCCGCTGGTCGATGCCAGCCACAAACCCACCACCTTGCTGCTGGCGGGCGCCAGCACTCTGCAGCGCCTGCCGGAGATCGCCGCCTGGCTGCAGCAGCGCAGCGGGTCGGTGGCCCTCCAGGAACCCGAGGGGACCGACGCCACGGACACCCCCGCCCGCCCGACCACTCGCCACCCCCTTCTGTCACCCCAGTCATCCGAAAGCCCACCCATGACGCTGACCCACCTGCAACGGCTGGAAGCCGAGAGCATCCACATCATGCGAGAGGTCGTGGCCGAAACGGACAACCCGGTCATGCTCTACTCCATCGGCAAGGACAGCGCGGTCATGCTGCACCTGGCGATGAAGGCGTTCTACCCATCCAAACCCCCGTTCAAGCTGCTGCACGTGGACACGCGCTGGAAGTTCCGCGAGATGTACGCCTTCCGCGACCGCATGGCCAAAGAGCTGGGGCTGGAGCTGCTGGTGCACATCAACCCGGACGGCATCGAGAAGGACATCAACCCCTTCACGCACGGTTCGGCGATCCACACGGACATCATGAAGACCGACGGCCTGAAACAAGCGCTCGATATCTACGGTTTTGATGCGGCCTTTGGCGGTGCGCGCCGCGACGAAGAAAAGTCCCGCGCCAAGGAGCGCATTTTCTCGTTCCGCTCCGGGCAGCACCGCTGGGACCCCAAGAACCAGCGCCCCGAGCTCTGGAAGCTCTACAACGCGCGCAAGCACAAGGGCGAGTCGATCCGCGTGTTCCCGATCTCGAACTGGACCGAGCTCGACATCTGGCAATACATCTACCTGCAGAACATCCCTATCGTGCCGCTGTACTACGCGGCCGAGCGCCCGGTGGTCCACCGGGACGGCACCCTGATCATGGTGGACGACGACCGCATGCCGCTCAAGCCGGGCGAAGTACCGTTGATGAAAAAGGTGCGCTTTCGCACCTTGGGCTGCTACCCGCTCACCGGCGCCGTGGAATCCGAAGCCGCGACGCTGCCCGAGATCATCCAGGAGATGCTCCTGACCACCACCTCCGAACGCCAGGGCCGCGTGATCGACCACGATTCCGCCGCATCCATGGAGAAGAAGAAGCAGGAAGGGTATTTCTGATGGCACACGTTTCCGACCTCATCGCCACCGACATCGGCCAGTACCTCAAGGCCCACGAACACAAGAGCCTGCTGCGCTTCATCACCTGCGGCAGCGTGGACGACGGCAAGAGCACGCTCATCGGGCGCCTGCTCTACGAGTCCAAGATGCTGTTCGAAGACCAGTTGGCCGCGGTGGAAGCCGACTCGAAGAAATTCGGCACCCAGGGCGACGCCATCGACTTTGCCCTGCTGGTGGACGGCCTGGCCGCCGAGCGCGAACAGGGCATCACCATCGACGTGGCCTACCGCTTCTTCTCCACCGACAAACGCAAGTTCATCGTCGCCGACACCCCCGGCCACGAGCAGTACACGCGCAACATGGTCACCGGCGCCTCGACGGCCGACGTCGCCATCCTGATGGTGGACGCGCGCAAAGGCATCCTCACGCAGACGCGCCGCCACAGCTACCTCACCTCGCTGATCGGCATCCGCCACACCGTGGTCGCCATCAACAAGATGGACCTGGTGGACTACAGCGAGAAAACCTACCGCAGGATCGTCGAAGACTTCGAAGCCTTCGCCAGGCAGATCGGCCTGAGCGACGTCACCTTCATCCCGTTGTCGGCCTTCAAGGGCGACAACATCATCGAGCCCAGCGACCGCATGCCCTGGTTCCACGGCACCACGCTCATGGGCTACCTGGAAACGGTGGAAATCGACGAGGCACGCCAGCAGAAGACCCCGTTCCGCATGCCGGTGCAATGGGTCAACCGCCCCCACCTCGACTTCCGCGGTTTCGCTGGCACCATCGCGGGCGGCATGGTGAAGGTCGGCGACCGCATCCGTGTCCAGCCCTCGGGCAAGGAAAGCACCGTTGAGCGCATCGTCACCTTCGATGGCGACCTGCAACAGGCCGTGGCCGGCCAGTCCATCACCTTGACCCTGACCGACGAGATCGACATCTCGCGCGGCGACATCCTCTCGCAGGCGCAAGCGCCCGCCGGCGTGGCCGACCAGTTCGAGACCACCATCGTCTGGATGCACGAAGAACCGCTCTTCCCCGGCCGCCCCTACCTGCTCAAGATCGGCACCAAGACCGTCACCGCCACCGTGACCGAGATCAAGTACCAGGTCAACGTCAACACCATGGAGCACATCGCAGCCAAGAAGCTCGATCTGAACGCCATCGGCGTCTGCAACGTGAATCTCGACCGCGCCGTTGCCTTCGACCCCTACGCCGAAGACCGCGACACCGGCGGTTTCATCCTGATCGACCGCCTGTCCAACAACACCGTGGGCGCCGGTCTGCTGCACTTCGCACTGCGCCGCAGCCAGAACATCCACCTGCAGCACGTGGACGTGCACAAGGCGGCGCGCAGCGAGCAAAAGGCCCAGAAACCCTGCGTGCTCTGGTTCACCGGTCTCTCCGGCGCCGGCAAATCCACCATCGCCAACCTGGTCGAAAAGAAGCTGTTTGCCATGGGGCGCCACACCTACCTGCTGGACGGCGACAACGTCCGCCATGGCCTGAACAAGGACCTCGGATTCACGGAAGAAGACCGTGTGGAGAACATCCGCCGCGTGGGCGAAGTCGCACGCCTCATGGTGGACGCCGGCCTGATCGTCCTCACCGCCTTCATCTCGCCGTTCAGGGCCGAACGCCAGCTGGCCCGCTCGCTGGTGGCCGAAGGCGAGTTCATCGAAGTGTTCGTGGACACACCGCTGGCCGTTGCCGAGGAGCGCGACGTCAAGGGCCTCTACAAAAAAGCCCGGCGCGGTGATCTGAAGAATTTCACCGGCATCGACTCGCCGTATGAACGCCCACAGAACGCGGAGGTGGTGCTGCCGGCTTCGACCATTTCATCCGAGGAAGCGGCCGAGCGCGTGATCGAGCTGCTGCGGGAGCGCGGCATCGTGTGACGATCCTGACAGGGTCAACCGCCTTCGAGACAAGCGCACAACGGCTGCCCATGGGTTGAAACCAGGGCACAAAAAGAAAAAGGGCTTGCTGCTAGATTTCTAGCAACAAGCCCTTGAAACGTGGCGGGATTCCAAGGAATCACCTAAGCAATTGATTTTATTGAATATCGTCCGTAGCAACGTAGTTTTGTTCCCCGTTTTGTTCCCCGGTCGTGGCTCGGATACCCAGTTTCCGGGGTGCGTTTACGGATCGACTTTTCAGCTCATTATTCGATGTGTCCAAAAAGCCACGATCTAACGCGGCACGCGCGCCCTGGGTCGTAGGTCGCCGTCGTAATGGTCCCGTCCACAACCCGCTTTATCAATGACGTGCAGCGGAACCAAAAACCACTCTCGGGGCCGCACATAGTGCAGGGTACCGCAGGTGTACCGAGACACAAATGGGTGAAGTTCACGGAACCACCCCCCTAGCTACATGGTCAAACCAAGAGGGAGATTCCTCGCATCAAAGCCCATTGCCTGCAACTCTCGCCGGAAGTGCGTCATGGCCAGGGGATAGGCCTGGGCCACAAGCATGTACTGGTAGGACTCCTGTTCCATCAGTGGAGCCACCGTTGCCTCAGTCACTTCGGGCATGTAGTTGAATTTGGCCTCGTAGAGACCTTTGAACGACGCAGGCTCTGCGTTGCCTTGTTCGCTTTTGGCCTGCGCAATGAGCTCAATTTTCACGGCCGCTTGTAGCCCTGCACCCGATACCTTGGGCACGGCCAGCGCCATTTGAATGTCCTGCTGCAACTCCAAGGCCCATCGAGCGCCGTCGGCCTCAGCCCTGTTGTCGCCGTGGAAGGATAGAACCCGCAACGACGCCAAAATTGGGCGCGTGTTCATTTGCTCAAGCATTGCACCTCTCCATGAGCAATTCGCCGGAACTCTCTGGGGTTGTAGACCTTATCCACCAGTGCGCCGTTATCTCGTGTTAGCGGCACACGGATAAGTTGTGGGCGAGCGGGAGCCACCACCTTCTCAACCACGAATTCGGCTCTCATGCCCTTCTCATCGACCAACTCCCAGAAAGCGGCAGCGCTACGACGGATGAGACGAAGTAAGGTGTCCATGGACTCCGACTGAGCTACGTCGTCGTTCTCGTACTTTGAGAATGCAACAGGGCCACCCCCAAACAATTCTGCAGCATTACCCTGGGTCAAGTTGTACTGCTGGCGCAATGCTGTGATCTCGGCGCCCGTGAGCAAGCCGTCTACCCTCTTGCGAAATGCCATCAGTACCCGCTTGTTCAGCTTGCTCTCGGCTGCCCCGGCAAAGTCCGAAGTGCAGGTGTCGCAAAGCTTGAAGTGCAAAGGCAGGGCTTCCTTTTGGCCTTTGTATTCGCTCTCAACCATTTGAACCTGCTCGGTGACATGGCCTTCACCGCAGATCGGGCAAAGTTCTTGTGCGCTCATGGCGACACTCCTTTCAAGGGTGGCAAGACACCATCAGCACTAGGGTACCGGTCTTGCTCACTGCAAATTTCAAAAAATAATCCATCTGAAGGGCCTGCCCGGTGGCAGGCGCTCTCTCGAATCGACGAATGCTGTAGGCGTCGCACGCAGCGACAGCACCTTTGCCGTTTTCACACCATTCCGAATCAATGTAGTCCGACTTCTTCAGACTACCTATGAGATCAGCGACCCGCTGTAGATCGTCGTCAAACCACTTACGTAAATCGTTACGACACTTATCTGTCCATGCCTTGAGCTTCTCTTCGTCTTGAACCAGCGCCTGCACCGCTGCCAGTTCATACAGCGGCCCTCTAGCTATCTTGATCCGCCCGGTACCGAGCACTGCGGGAGGATTGTTACTGTACTCTGAAAGAACGAAGATTTTTACCATCGTGGTAATTTTCGACCAACGGCCAAGGTTAAGGAGTGAGCGATGCTGGATGCAATTACAGCACTATGAGTCTTGAACCAGTCTTGCTGACTCTGGGTCGTACGCCATTCCGGTGATCGATCCACTCACCAACAACGTCACCGCCTCGTCGATCACATGCAGCGGCACCAGGAACCACTCCCTGGGCCGCACAGGATGCCCGAAGCGGTCCTGGATCGTCAGGTCCAACTGGGCTGCAGCGAAGATGCGGTGAAACAGGTTCTCAAGCTTCGTGCGGTTGATGCCGGCCAGCTTGTAGGTCGCAACGATCTCCACCTCGGCAAGCAGGTACGTTGCCTCAAGAGCGGCATTGGCGATTCGGGTCTCGACCTTGCCACCGGTGACGCCGATCTTGTGGACCAACTCCCGGTGTTCGGACACATAGGGATGATCTGACTTGCTGCGCAGCACGTAGATGGTGCCGCTTTCAATGTCGCTCTCTTCCATGGTCTCGCCAAACAGAGGGCCCATTCCGGGGTCTGTGAGGCGTCGGCCAGTTTCGTCTTTGTACAAGGCTCGCTGCAGAGAGCGGCGCAGCAGGTTGCTCTCCGTGCCGTTTGAGTAGATGACGCGCAAGCGCGCATCGCTTTCGCCATTGGGGGCTTTGATCTGGTCGCCCACCTCGGCAACGTAGGCAAGCTGGCCACTCAAGATGAAGTAGTTGCCATTGAGGATGCTGGCATCGCGGCCAAACGGCAGGGCCTTTCGCACGCCGGATTTCAGCTCACGCTCCACCTGATCAAACAGCGGTTGGAAACGCTCGAAATCAGCGCACGGGGTACGGTCTGCCACCTCTTCCGCTGCGCGTATGGCGGCGCTGGAACGCACATGCCGCAGCACGGTGATGTCGTCTTCGGCCAGTGCGGCACTCTCGACACCCAACTCAGCCAGCAGCGCGTCTTCGTCGAGTGCATCGACATCGGCCACAGTACTGGAGGCACTGGCAAGCATGCCAGGCCCGTCCAGCGCTGCCAGCAGGGCGTGCGCCTCCGGCAGCTTGCGCAACTGATCCAGCCTCACGGCATACAGCCGCTCGAAGATGTCGCGGTCCTCGCCATGTTGCGGTGCGCGCCCGTGCGTATGATGAAAGCGCAGGATGTCTTCAAAGCCCGCGATGATGCGTTCTTCGCGCGGCGTACGGCTTGATGACTTGAGCGGTGTCACGTCAACGCCCAGCGCGTCCAGCAGTTCGTCGTCGTCCATGTCAGCCATTGGCGGCGCTCCCTTGTGCTTGCACTGCCTTTGCTTGGGCACGGTAGCGCGCAAAGGCGGCCACGCCTTCGGCCATGCGTTTCTCCCAGGCGTCGGCAGAGTTTATGTCCGGCAGGCGGCCACGCTCGTTCTTGAACTGCAAGGCCCTCTTGGACAGGTCGCGCGCTTCCTCCTCGGGGATGCTGACCTTCTTCGCCGCAATGGCGGCCTGAACCTGGCGCAGTGACTTCTCGTCCATCGCCTTGGCCAGCACCGCATAGGCGGCGTCGAAGGGGTTGATGCGGTCGATCAGGTCAATGTCAAGGTCTCGCACGTTGACGAACTTGCGCACACCGTCGAGCAGAGCCGTGCTGCCTTGCGCGGTGCTGCCGCCCGCTGCATCCGCCTGGGCCAGGGCCAGCTTCGCTTGCTGGGTGATGTTCATGGCGGCGATGGCGTGTTGCCGAATGGCCTCCTGGTCGCCCTCACTCAGCTCCGGGTAACGCTCGCGCACGATTTTGCCCATTCGCAACTGCGTCAGCTCTTCGGGCAAGGTGTTTTCCTTGTCGAACAGGCCGCGTTCCAGTGCGGTTTTGTCCTGCAAGAAGCTGGTCACCACCTCGTTCAAGTCTTCCTTGCAAATGCGAGTGGCTTCGGGCGTCACTGGCTTGGCCAGGCCGTTGATCTCGACGTGGTACTGGCCGGTGGCTTCGTTCACACCAACGTTGGTGCGACCTTCTTGGTAGCCCTCGCCGCCGTTGTAGACAAAGCCTCCTTGGGCGCCAGCATTCTTGGGCGTGAACTCATACCGCGGCGCCAGCACCTGCTCCATCAGCAAGCTGGCCGAAATGGCCTTGAGCATGTCGTTGACAGCTTCGGTCACCGCGGACTGTTCGGCTGTCGGCTCGGCAATTAGATTGGTGAAACGCGAACGCTCCTTGCCTTTGGCGTCACGCGTGGCGCGGCCAATGATTTGTACGATCTCCGTCAGGCTGCTGCGGTAGCCGATAGTCAGTGCGTGTTCGCACCAGATCCAGTCGAAGCCTTCCTTGGCCATGCCCAGCGCGATGATCACGTCCACATGGTCGCGGTTGTCCTTTTGCGCCGGGTCTTTCAGCGCGCCCAGCACCCGGGTGCGCTTGGCCGCGTCGCTGTCATCCACCAGGTCTGCCACCTTCAGCACGCGGCCCTCTTTGGTCTGAACCAAATGAAAGCCGGTGACGGGATCAACACCTGTCCAGGTGCCCAGGCCGTGCATGATCTCGTCGACTTCGCGCTGCTTGTCCTTCAGGCTTTCGCGTGCGTTGACGTTGGGGATGTGGACGATAGTCTTTAGTGCCGGGTCGAGCACCTTGGTAACCGCATCCACATAGGGGCCAGTGTAGAAAAAGTAGCCGATGTCCAGCGACTTGAGCCACTGGTATCCGTTGAGCTGCTCGTAGTAGGTATAGGTGACCGTCTCGAACTTCGATTCATCGGCCGGGCCCAGCACGGCCTCGCTATCGCCCCGGAAATAAGAGCCAGTCATGGCCACCAGATGCACCTTCTCGCGGGCGATAAAGGCGCCCAACTGGCTGCCCAGCACGTTGTCCGGGTTGCTGGAGACGTGGTGGAACTCGTCGATTGCGATCAGGCGGCTGTCGAAAGCCGCGATGCCCATTTCTTCCACCGCGAAGCGGAAGGTCGCGTGCGTACAGACCAGCACCTTGTCGCTGCTGGCCAGGAACTGGCGCACCGCGGCCACTTTGGACTTGGCCGCGCGAGGCTCGTCACCGCCTGGCGCGTTGCACAGGTTCCACTGCGGGGCTACCTGCCAATCCCAGTAGAAGCCGAAGCGGGTCAAGGCTTCGTCGGCAAAACTGCCACCGATGGACCGCTCGGGCACCACCACGATAGCCTGTTGCATGCCTTGGTTGTGCAGCTTGTCGAGCGCGATAAACATCAGCGCGCGGGACTTGCCCGAGGCCGGCGGCGACTTGATCAGCAGGTACTGTTCGCCCCGCTTGGCATAGGCACGCTCCTGCATGGCGCGCATGCCCAACTCATTGGCTTTGCTGGATGCGCCGGTGCGCGCAGTGGTGATGGATACCGAAGGCACGGTGTAGGCGTTGGTTGGGTTACTGGCTTG
This sequence comes from Hydrogenophaga aromaticivorans, assembly GCF_013387465.1. GTDB lineage: Bacteria > Pseudomonadota > Gammaproteobacteria > Burkholderiales > Burkholderiaceae_C > Hydrogenophaga > Hydrogenophaga aromaticivorans. Next base: position 877,617 of record NZ_VYGV01000006.1, read on the forward strand.
GTCGTTCATGCTGTTTTCTTCCTCCCTTTTGTTGCCTTTGCTGCAGGCTTGGCTTTTTCTGCGGTCGTCAACTTTGAATACAGCTCAAATAGCTTTTCCAGCCGCTCCGTGTCGTTCTTAAACCGGCGGCCGATGTAGATGCGCTCCAACACTTCGTCGTTGCGCTCGTGGGCATGACGCAGGTTGTCAGGCATGCTGTCAGGGTCGTACAGCTCGGCGATGGTCGCGGGGAAATGGGCTTCGCGGGCCAGCAAAATGTCTTCGGCGCACCGCGTCAGGTCGGCCTTGTTTTGCTCGGTGAGAAGCGGGATTTGGAACGTGTTCCAACCAAGGGTATTAGAAAAGCGAAAGTCGGTTTTTATCTTTCCGCACACAGCGCCGGTCCAGACAAGTGAAAGACGCGAAACGAATATAGCCACATTCCAAAGTGGCGGATTGTAAAATGAGAATGCTCCATCACCAACAATTGATCCTTCCGGCAAGGAGATTATCGGATAGTACTCCCTACTCTCAGATGAGTGTCGCGGTATCTGAAAAACAATTTCGGTACCAACCTGCCTAATTTGTTGAAAGGCGTAGGGACTATCCAATCCAGCTTTGGTTAGTGCTTTACCGCTATTGCCGCGCATCTCCGCGACCATGTCAAAGCGCCGCTGATACGCGGGAACATCTCTCAAAGCATGGTAATCTGGTTCTGCCGCCCAAATGCAATAGCGCCCAGCGCCATGTGTGGCGTCATGTGCGCCATAAAATGGGCGAATGACATGGGCGTATCCAGGCGCTGCCATCTTAAGGTCGGCAGCAACACTAGCATCGAAAATTAGGCCTCCACCATCGGCAGGCTTATTACCATTTACAACTGGCGCCATGCCATTTATGGGGTTTGTCTCATTTTTTACGTAAACGTCTTTGTACGGAACAAGATAGGCGTTTATGTTCGCTACATTCCTGACTATTGCACCCTCATCATCGAAGTAGCGGATAGCCCGCGGATTTCTTGCCAAGCCAACAATGCAGACAGACACACCTGCATTCTTGCTCGCCAAATTTGACCATTTGAAAGAAGTAACAGCAAATGATATACGTACGCCATCAGAGATACATTGCGGCCAAAAACGATAGACCTGCTCACCTTGGCATATGGAGTTAGTGGTAACAAAGGCGAAGGAAGCATCGCAGTGATTTAAAAAATATCTGGCTTTTTGAAAGAAGCCCAGAATGTAATCAAAGGATTTCCAGACCGGGAACGTTTCCCCAAATATCGCCTGCATATCAGATTTCTGGAGCATGTTCTGCTCTGTAGCCCCCTTATAGGGTGGATTGCCGCATATGTACGTCTCTCCACCTTCATTCTCAAAGTCAATTTCCGCTTGATCCAACGGTGTCTGGAACAAATCATCTGCCTTCACCTTCACGCCACTACCCGTGGGCGGGCAAATGCTCAACCAATCCAGCCGCAGGGCATTGCCACAGACGATCCAGTTCTGCGCATCCAGTGGCAAGAATTCGGCTAGCGCATCCTTCTGCCCTCGATACAACACATCGCACTGAAACTCAGCAATGATCAGCGCCAAGCGGGCAATCTCGGTCGGAAAATTGCGCAGCTCGATGCCGCGAAAATTGGTCAGCGGAATCTCGCTGCCAAGGTGCAGCTCACCCCGGCGGCGATTGATTTCCGCCTCGATCTCGCGCATCTGCTTATAGGCGATGACCAGGAAGTTGCCTGAACCGCAAGCCGGGTCAAAGACTCGGATGCGCGCCATGCGCTTGCGCAGGTTCAACAACTTTCGCTCGTTGTCGCCGGCCTCGTCCAGCGCGGTGCGCAGGTCGTCGAGGATCAACGGGTTCAACACCTTCAGGATGTTGGGCACGCTGGTGTAGTGCATGCCCAGTGCGCCGCGCTCCTCGTCGTCGGCCACCGCCTGGATCATGCTGCCGAAGATGTCTGGGTTGATCTCCCGCCAGCTCAAGGCACCTGCGTGCAGCAGGTAGGTGCGCGCCATGCGGGTAAAGCGCGGCACCTCGGTGCTGCCAGAGAACAGACCGCCGTTCACGTAAGGGAAACCGTTGGCCCAGTTTGGCAAACGGGGATGCTCGGTGACGCGGTTGGCCACCTTGATGTTCATGGCGCGGAAGATCTCTGACAGCACCTCATGGGTGTTGCTGCCATCGCTCGCGCTCATCTGGTCTACGGTCTGGGTGAACAGACCCTTGCCGTTGAAGATGTCAGTATCTTCAGCAAAGAAGCAGAACACCAGCCGCGCCATGAAGTGGTTCATGTCGCTGCGCCGTTCGTCCGTGGCCCAGGCCGGGTTCTCGCGCAGCAGTTCGACGTACAGCTTGTTCAGGCGCCCAGTAGCGCGGACGTCGATGGGGTTGTCTTTGATCTCCCTGATGGTGGAGATGCCAGCCAGGGGCAGCAGGAAGCCGAAGTGGTTCGGGAAATCTGCAAAGGAGCTCGCGATGGTTTCGCCGCTGGCCAGCTCTTCGGCTTCCAAGGTCTGCCCATCGGTGGCGAGAATGAACTTAGCCTTTGCCTTCGTCGTGGCCGGACTAGCGCGAAGCGCTTTAAGCGTGTCGCCCACGGCCCCGGCCGCACACACAGCCAGGTGGATGTTGTTGCGCAGCAGCACGCCACTCGCCACGTCCGAGGCGTTGTTGTTGCCAGTGCGCAAGCGCTTGAGCGTGGTGTCCTTGTTGCCGAAGGCGGCCAGGAAGGCGAAGGGAAACTCTGTAGCGTCAAAGGGCTGGAGTGCAAGATCAGATACCGCTGACTCGATTTCTACCGCGTTCAATTGTTGTTTCCTCAATGCCCAAGGTTGCGACTTTCGAAGCCCAGCAACAGCATAGCCAGATCACCAGCTTGCAGGCCCTGGCCGAAAACGGTTTCGTGGGGTGAGAAAAGTTGGTCCTGCCGCCAATCAGGGATTGCGCTTCATGCACCCCTAAACTGGCCACACCGATGATCTAGCGGCGCGCGAGGCGTTCAAGCCTATTCATCTCCGCCAACTCAGCACCGAGCGCCTTGGACAGCGCGCGCAGTTGTCCGCGCACACCGCCTCGGTTCGCATTACTTGCCACCTTCTTTTTTCCCTCGGGCGTTTTTGGCCCTGTGGACTGTTCCCACGGCTTCCAGCGCCTGATCAGCTCGGCCTGGCGCTGTCTGCGCTCCAAAGTCCAAGACTTCGCCATTATCGACCTCCAATAGTTTGTTTGGCTTGCTTTCAAAATTTTCCGCGCCCGTGGGCGGCTGGCTGTTGTTGACTTGCTGGTGCCCGTGGGCGATGTTGGTCTGCTTGATGTAAGGCATGGGGTTCTTGATGATCGACAAGGTTTCTGCGGTGGCCCTGGACTGGGCTTAGGCCTTCAGCGCCAGCCGCATCAACACCTCAATGCCCTTGAAGCTCTCTTGTCGGCCCGACCGCTGCGCGAGGTTGTTGAACAACATGTCCAGTGTCAGCAGTTGATTGGCAAGCATGCGCTCGACTCGCCCCAGGTCGCCCGCAACAGTTTCGTCACCAGCCCTCTTCATTTCGACCACCAGGTCCGCAACGTCAAGGGCTTCACCACCTCCTGAGAACTGTTTCAGTGTCGCAGCCGACAGCACCGACCCCGTAACCAGTTTCGCAATCGTCTGCGAATTGGTGTCCTTGCTTGCCGCGATCTTGTAGGCATTGGGATCAGACTTTGGGGATGCCGGCACAGCTGCCTTGGGGCGTGTCTTTTTCGTTTCCATGGTGGGGCTCCTTAAGCTGCATTGTTCGTGGCAGGTGGGTATCCGCTGCATCGCTGCAAAATCTTCACCAGATCGGGGGCCAACCCGTCTCGCGCAACGTCGGCCACACCCCAGTTGCCACAGCGCCAGCGGCCACGGCCTTGCAGGTGGGCACATTCCAAGCAAAGTCGCCGGTCGTCTGATTCACGGTCGCGAATCACCAGCTTGTCGGCCGAGCGCTCGGCGTCGTCCAGGCTCAGGCCTTTGTCGGTGAACTGGGCAAGCCGCGCCGTGAAGGTGTCGATTTCCTGCCCGTTCATGGCGTCGCTGTGTGGCCAGCAGTAGCGGTCGGTGTCCGCCGCCAGAGTTTCGGCAGCGGCGTCGTTCGCTGCAGCCTTGAGGGCTTTGATTTTCTGAATTGGCACCGGAGGGCACGCTACGAAACCAACGAAACCTGCCTCGTGGTCCGCCTCTGGGGGTTGTGTAGGTTTTGTAGCGTCCTGGTCCAGAGCTGTTTGCCTTTTAAGTCGTGCCAGCCAGCTCATGAGCGGCCTCCTTTCAGCAGTGCAGGATGGATCTGGTAGCGCTCGGTGGGACGGCCACCAGAGGGCCCAGCCGGGACCGACTCACGCGCCAGCCATCCGTAGTCCGCCAGCAAGTCAGCGGCCTTGCGCACCGCATCGGGAGTGCCCAGCCCCGCCCAGTGCTTCACTGCCACCAGCCGCGGCGTGAATGCCTCCAGGATCACGCCGTCGCCGTCGCACAGCTTGCCCGCCCTGATCTTGTCCAGCAGTTGTTTGGCACCGGCGGTTTCCGGTATCACTGCCGCCGCGTAGATGCGTTCTGCGTGGCTGCGCAGGTACTCGCCCCAGGCCACAGCCCGGATCAGTTCTGTCGGATGGATCGCCCCGCCGCTATCCGGAGTGTCCACCAGGGCAAAGATCAGGGCCAGAGCCGGAATCAGCTTGCGGTACTTGCTCAGATGAGACACCAGCGCCGGGTGCAGGTCCTCGCCTCTGATTTCGTTTTCAAATGGGACCAGCCATTCCTCAAACAAGGCTTGGGCCCCAGGAGTGAAGCGCCATTCCTGGGGGGCGGTGTCGCTGGCCGGGCGCAGTTGGCCCAACCGATCGAAAACGGCCCATGCCGCCTGTTTCGCTGGGGTATCAGGCCACCGATCCACATACACAAACTCGCGGCTCACATCTGGCCACACGGCCAACCCAAAGCGTTGCAACAGACCATCGTCACCCGCTCCGCCGGCCACTGCCTCACGCACATAGCTCTGCAGCTTGCCCGGCTGGATACCGCCCAGCATGGCCAAACAGACTCGGGGGATGTAGGACTCCCCGCGCCCGATGCGGTCCACCGCGTGGCCTTGGTTGCCGTCATAGCCGGTCAGGTAGAAACCGCGTGCGCCCTCCTGCCCCTGCCGGTCCATGCTGCACAGCAGGCCGTGGATTTCATCGCGGTACACCAGCACGCCCCACTGATTCACCGTCAACAGTTCCCCCAGCTTTTCCACCGTGGCATCGTTGACCACGTAGCGCCGCGCCAGAGGCTCGACTGGGGTGTCACCCGGCGCCAACAGTGCCCGCGCCTTGGCCGGCTCCTTGGCGGCCAAACCTCGGGCCTGTTTCGCGTTGGCTTCAGCGGCCATGTCCGCCACCATGCAATCGAGTTGCCACGCTTCATGTGCAGCCTGCCACTGTTCGCGCTCGGTCGCTTCCAGCCGATGCAGGGGCTTCAGCACTTCGGACAAGGCTGGGGACTTCATCACACCGGGCCTACCCACGATCAAGCCCCAAAGATTCGGCACCACGCGCCAGTCGTCCCGAGCCTTGGGAGCCACCACAGCGCGCGCACCGATCAGGCTTGAAAGCGCCACCACAGCGCCCACCGCCGTGAAGTCCGGGGGGCATTGCATCCGATGGGCAATATCCGCCACCCAGCCGCGCAGCGCCTTGGGCAACAGTTCGTCATCAAACGCTGGCACCGCCGGCAAGGCATCGGGCAGTGGCACCGGATCAGGCCAGGGTGCCATCGCAGTCGAGTCGGGGAACTCAGGGAACATCTGCACGGACTCGACCGGCATCGCTGCATCTATGCATGTGCGCACCGCGTCAGGCCCGACCATCTGGTGTAGATCATTGAAGTCGGTCGCGCCGTCTGGTCGGTCGCTGCCGAAATCAGGTTTTGTCAGGTACCCACCTTGGGCCCGGGCAGCCTCGGTTGCTTTGGTCAGGCCCGGATTGCCAGGGGTGCCCACATCATCATCGGCGGCAAGAATAATCTTCAGCGCCGGGTGTTTGGCCCGTAGTGCCTCCGTCACAGCCCGCAGGTTGCCAGCGTTAAAGGCAACTGCCACCGCGTGCCCGGTGACCTCGTGGATGCTGACACCGGTCGCGTAACCCTCGCATACGATCAGCACGCCGTCAGGCTTGCCAACAGCGTGATAACAGCCCTTCACCCTTCCGCCAGGTTGAAACCGCTTGCTGCCGTCTGGTGCGATAGTTTGAAGGCTGTGCAGCTTGCCCAATGTGTCGCGCATCGGGATCACCAGATGATGACCGTCACACTTGATGCCGTGGGGCTTAATGCCTTTGCGAGTCAGGTAGACGTGCTCTGTCGCCGGGATCGCCTGTTTCCAGATCAGCGCCGCCGCCTCGCTGGCCTGTTGCTGTCGCCGCGCCTGTTCGGCCTCACGCTGTGCCTGCATGGCCTTGATGCGCTGCCGATGGGCTTCACGCTCGGCAGGGGTCATGGCGTTATCGGCTTTCGCGCACCAACTCGATTGCAAACCGCTGCGCCAGCATCCAAAAGCCCCGGCAGGTGTACCGTCCAGGTGCAGCGTGTACCAACCCGAATCGTCCTTGGCTTTGCCGTTCGTGCTGAAGCGATGCAAGCGACCATCGGCCACGATTTCATCGGGTGGGGTCAGGCTAGCGGCCAGGATTGCCGCCTGAAACTCTTCAGTGGGACCTTGCATGACGATCACAGCCGTCCCCCGATCTGTTCCAGAAACCGCCGCGCCGAGTCGATGGAGGGCAGGTAGCGACCAGCCCCCAGCGTTCCGCCCAATACGTTACAGGCCCGTCTGTCGGGTCTGGGTGGTGCAGGGTGTGGCCCTTCAACGCATCGGCCGCGCGCAGTGTTGAAAACGCTTTGTAGTTGCGCTCGCTGGTGGGAAAATTTGGTTTGTTGATCGTGTTGCCTGCCGTGGGATTGCCGTCCTCGGTGGGCATTTTTTTTGAGGTGTTGTTGATCGTCATGTCCACCCCTTAATCCGCCATCAACACCGCCAGCTTTGCCGCACGCCTGGCGTGAAGTTGCTTCACCAGTTCGCGGATTTGTTCATCCGTCTGGCCTGCTATGCGCGCCGCGTTGATCGCCTGCACTTCGTCGCTAGGCCAACCGCTTGAGCGTTCCCCAATCTTGACCGGCTGTGTCCAAAGGCCGACTCGGATCAGCCCGTAAATGCTCGCGTGGGAACGATACCCAGCTTCATCCTTACATCGTTCGATTCGCCAAATTGCCATCGCTGCCCATCCTTGTTTGGCGATTTACGCCGTTGCCACAGATGGAGCAATGATGCAAGTTTTTCGCAGTACTGTTATGTGAAAACGACCAGAAAACGGGTGACATTTTCAATTAAATCAATGACTTAACAGACTGTCGTGAAATTGCATTTCAAAAAATACTCGGGATAAAAACTCCATTGAATCAATGACTTATTGGGTATTTTTGCGCAGAAACAACGGAATCGCTCAATACATACGATGTTGCAGTTGTCGACGTAGCCGTCTATGGGGCCATCTTTCGCCAAACGACCTAAGAACCTCAACATTCAGAACCGCCATTTACACAACGACCCATGGCCAATACCCACCCCTTTGGGCCACGGCTTAAGAACGTCTCAAGCCGCTCGGTGTAGCAGTATCAAGTCTGCACCCGCACCCGCGCCCGCGCCCGCGCCCGCGCCCGCTGCCAGCTTGTCCAGATAGTCCGCCCACCGCTGCAGCATGTCCGCGCGTTGTTTCAGGTAGGTGGTGCGGTTGTAGGCCCGTCCGTTGGCATCCTTCACCGAGTGGGCCAACTGTGCTTCAATCACCAGCGGGTCAAACTCCAACACTTCATCCAACAGGGTCCGCGCCGTGGCTCTAAAGCCGTGAACGGTCTGTACATCGGACCCATAGCCCAGCGTCTGAAGCGCCGCGCGAAGAGTGTTGTCGCTGATCGGGATAGATCGGGATTTCTCACCGGGGAACAACAGCACACCATCGCCAGTCAGGTAGTGCAGTTCGCGCAAGATGGCCACCGCCTGGGTGGGAAGGGGCACCAAATGGGGATCGCCATGTTCCTTGCCTTGATAGGTGCGTTTCATGCGCTTGGCTTGGATCGTCCACAGAGCCGCGTCCAGGTCGAACTCGGACCATTCCGCCGCGCGCAGCTCGGTCGGTCGCTGAAACAGCATCGGTGCTAGTTGCAGCGCGGCCCGCACGATCAGCCCACCCTTGTAAATCCGGATCGCCCGGATCAGTTCGCCCACCTTCACAGGGTCGGTGATCGCCGCGAAGTGTCGGCCCTTGTGTGGCGTCAGTGCGCCCTTCAAGTCCATGGCGATGTTGCGGCCCGCCTGTCCGGTGGCCACCGCGTAGGCGAACACAGCCCTCGCCGTGGTCAACACACGGTGAGCCACGTCAAACGATCCCCGCGCTTCCACACGCCGCAGCGTCTGCAACAGTTCCGCCGGCTCAATATCCCCAATGCGCCGCTTACCCACCCAAGGTAACAAGTCTTTTTCCAGGTTGCGCAGTTCGCGTACTTGATGGTGCCCGCTCCATAACGGTGATTTTTTGCCGTACCACTCCCGCGCCACATGCTCGAAGGTTTCGCCCTCGCTCATGGCCCGTTTGAGCCTGTCAATCTTGCGCGCCTGCACCGGATCGAAGCCGTCTGCCTTCTTGAGCTTTGCAGCGTCCCGCGCCTTGCGCGCCGACGTCAGGGTGACCGCTGGATAGCTCCCCAAAGCCATCCGCCCCTCCTTGCCGTCCTTGTAGGTTTTCCAGAACCACCGCTTGGATCCTTGAGGGCTCACCTCAAGGTAAAGGCCGCCAGCATCGGTCAGCCGTTCGCGCTTCTTGCCCTCTGGACATGTTGCATTTCGGCACTGGGCATCGGTCAGCATGGGGTTCCCCGGTTGGTTGTTGCCCGGCGGTTCGGGGTCTGTTCCCCGGTTTTGAGAAAAACCGGGTTTCGTTCCCCGGTATGTTCCCCGCTACCATGCTGGCTGTCAATGTCAGCCCCTGTACCCCGCTGCAGGGTAAGCCGTTGATTTTCCAAAGAAAAAGCCCGTTAGGTATATGCTCCTAACGGGCTTTATCTCGATAAATGGTCGGCGTGGCGGGATTCGAACTCGCGACCCCTTGCACCCCATGCAAGTGCGCTACCAGGCTGCGCTACACGCCGACAAGCCTTGCATTATAGCCGGCTATTTGGACGATTCAGTCCTGAACACTCAGAAGCTCGCGAATTTCCAGCAGTTCGCGTCGCACCCCCACCCATTCAGCACCTGAGCTATGGCTCACCGACTTGGTCAATACTTGGTCAGCCTCCCCAACCACCAGCGGTGCCGCAACCTCAAAGTCAATCACTTCGATCACTTCACTGTCTTCATGACGACGCTGGTCCCGTTCGGCCTGCACGAGCTCCTGCAGTTTGTTGCGCGCGCCACTGATGGTGAACCCCTGGTCGTACAACAGCTCGCGTATGCGACGGATCATCAGGACTTCATGGTGCTGGTAGTAACGCCGATTACCACGTCGCTTCATCGGGCGCAGCTGGGTAAACTCCTGCTCCCAATACCGCAGCACATGCGGCTTCACACCGCAAAGCTCGCCCACTTCACCGATGGTGAAGTAGCGCTTGGCGGGGATGGGAGGCAGCGTTTTTTCCATGAAAATCAAGGCGGTAGAGACCGAACCTTGAAATTTACTCTAACACAGGCTGACAAGGTTAAGCGCAACAAAATTTCCGTACAAACTGTTGCAAATGCCACTGCGAGAGGGTTCACCACCTTGAACAGGTGAGCACTTCCGACGTAAAAAAGCCCGGCGGCCCAAGCCCCGGGCTTTGGTCACATCGCGGGATCAGTTGCCGATCACCGCTGTTTGCACCTGCTCCTTGAGCTTCGGGCTAGCGTGAAATGTGACAACGCGACGCGCTTCGATGGCGACCGGTTCGCCAGTGCGCGGGTTGCGGCCGGGTCGCGGTGCCTTGGTGCGGATCTGAAAGTTGCCGAAGCCGGAAATTTTCACATCGGTCCCTTCGACCAAGCTGTCCGTGACCAGGTCGAAAAAGGCGTCGATCATGTCCTTGGATTCACGCTTGTTCAGTCCGATCTGGTCAAACAGCAATTCGGCCAACTGCGCTTTGGTCAGCGCTGGGGTCTCCAGGCTTTCGACAGCAAGTTCCATGTGTTGATGCTCCATCCTGGTTTTTGTTTGCTCAAGCACGCAGCCGGGCAGCCACACGCTGGGCGAGTGCTTCGAGTGCGCCTTTGACCGCGCCATCGATCTCTTCGTCGGTCAGTGTAGCGTCGTCCCGGTTCAGGGTCAGGCGCACGGCCAGACTCTTTTCATCAGCGGCCAGGCCACCCGCAGGCGCGTCACCCAGCTTCTTCGGCCGGTACACGTCGAACAGCACCGCTTGGCGGAGCAGCTCACCCCCGCCTGCATGAACCGCATCCATCACGGCCGCGTGGGTGACCGACTCCTTGACCACAATGGCCAGATCGCGATCCACGGGTTGGTGGCGGCTCACGGCCTGGAACACCGGCACATCGCGTTGCAGTACGGCATCCAGCTCCAGCTCAAACATCACGGGCGCCAGAGCCAGATCGTAGGCTTGGCGCCATTTGGGGTGCAGCTCGCCCACGTGGCCGATGCAACGATCACCCAGCCACACACTCGCACAACGACCGGGGTGCATTGCTGGATGTTCGCTCGGCCGGAAGCTCGCCTGCATCGGCGCCAACAGGGACTGCACATCGCCTTTGACGTCGAAAAAGTCGACCGCGCGATCGGCACGGCCCCACTGCAGCGCATCGACTGGGCCGTAGCACAGACCAGCGGCCCGCATGGGCTGGTCAAAGCCAGCCACGGTGGTGTCGCTGTCCTTCACCGCAGCGTCTTTGCGGAACACACGACCCAGCTCGAACAGGCGCACGCGCTGGGCCTTGCGATCCAGGTTGAACTTGAGCACAGCGATCAGGCTGCCGAGCAGCGAGGAGCGCATCACGCTCATCTGGCTAGCGATCGGGTTCAGCAGCTTGATCGGGTCGGTATTGCCAGCCAACTCGTGTTCCCAGCGCTCTTCCACAAAACTGAAATTGATGGTTTCCTGGTAGCCGAGTTGCGCCAGTTGCCGGCGCACCGCGAACGGGCCACGCTTGGCCTCGGTGCGCAGCTTGGCGGTGATGGGCGCCAGCGGCGGATTCGTGGGCAGTTGCTCGTAGCCGATCACGCGAGCCACTTCTTCGATCAGGTCTTCCTCGATCTGCAGATCGAAGCGGAAGGCCGGCGGCGCCACGGTCACGGTGCCCTCGCCTTCGGTCACGTCCAGGCCCAAGCGGCGCAAGGCACCCGCGCATTGCGCTTGCGTGACCGGCATGCCGATGACCTTGGCCGCACGGGCCACGCGCAGCGTAACCGGCTTGCCCTCGGGCAGCGCCAGCGTCTGGTCATCCAGCGGGCCGGCCTGACCACCGCAGATGTCCAGCACCAGTTGCGTGATGCGCTCGACGTGTTCAGCGGTCGTTGACGGGTCCACACCACGTTCGAAGCGGTGGCCCGCATCGGTGCTGAAGTTGTAGCGGCGCGAGCGGCCAGCGATGGCCTTGGGCCACCAGAAAGCGGCTTCGATGAAGATGTTCTGCGTGTCGTCGGACACCGCCGTGGCGTCGCCACCCATGATGCCGGCCAGCGACTCGACCTGCTGGTCGTCGGCGATCACGCCGACTTCGGCATCCACCGTGATGGTGTTGCCGTTGAGCAGCTTGAGCTGTTCGCCTTCATGGCCCCAGCGCACCTGCAGGCCGCCGTGGATCTTGTCGAGGTCGAAGATGTGCGAGGGGCGGCCCAGCTCGAACATCACGTAGTTGGAGATGTCCACCAGCGGTGAAATGCTGCGCTGGCCGCAGCGCGCCAGGCGCTCGACCATCCAGGCTGGCGTCTGCGCTGTGGTGTTCACGCCGCGCACGATGCGACCGCTGAAACGACCGCACAGGTCGGGCGCCTGGACGCTCACCGGCAGCTGATCCTGCACCTGCACCGCGACCTTGGAGAACTCGGGCAACAGAAGCGGCGCCCCCGTCAGAGCCGACACCTCGCGCGCGATACCGAACACGCTCAGGCAGTGCGCCAGGTTGGGCGTGAGCTTGAGCGTGAACAGCATGTCGTCCAGTCCCAGCTGCTCGCGGATGTTGCGGCCGATAACGGCATTTTCACCCAGCTCCAGCAGGCCGTTGCTCTCTTCCGAAATCTGCAGTTCCTTGGCCGAGCACAGCATGCCCTCGCTCTCGACACCGCGAAGCTTGCCCAGCTTGATGGCGAATGGCTTGCCGTCCTCACCCGGCGGCAGCAGCGCGCCGACGGTGGCACACGGGATTTTGATGCCGGCACGCGCATTCGGCGCTCCGCAGACGATGTTGAGCGGAGCGCCCTGCCCCACGTCCACCTGGCACACGCGCAGGCGATCGGCGTTCGGGTGTTGCTCGGCGCTCAGTATCTGGCCCACCACCACACCGGTGAAGGCGGGAGCAAAGGGGCGCAGCTCTTCGACTTCCAGACCGGCCATGGTCAGGGTATCGGCCAGTTGCTGACTGGTCAGGGATGGGTTGCAAAAGGCGCGCAGCCAGGATTCGGGAAATTGCATCGTGTCGTACCGAAGAGGTCAGCGGAACTGCGAGAGGAAGCGGATATCGCCATCGAAAAAGAGGCGCAGATCGTTCACGCCGTAGCGCAGCATGGTCAAGCGGTCCGGACCCATGCCGAAGGCAAAGCCGATGTAGCGCTCGGGGTCCAACCCCATGTTGCGCACCACGTTCGGATGCACCTCGCCTGAACCTGCCACCTCCAGCCAGCGTCCGGCCAATGGGCCACTCTGGAACTGGATGTCGATTTCGGCACTGGGCTCGGTGAACGGGAAAAAACTGGGGCGGAAACGCAGCACCAGATCGTCGGACTCAAAAAAGGTGCGGCAGAAATCGGTGAACACGACCTTGAGGTCCTTGAAGCTCACGTTCTCACCGATCCACAGGCCCTCGCACTGGTGGAACATGGGAGAGTGCGTCGCATCGCTGTCCACCCGGTAGGTGCGACCCGGCGCGATGACGCGGATTTCAGGCATGGGCAGACCCGCGTCCAGTGCGGCACGGTGGCGCTTGACATGCTGCACCGCGTGGCGGATCTGCATCGGGCTGGTGTGGGTGCGCAGCAGGTTCGGCGCCTTCGCACTACCGCCTTCCACGTAGAAGGTGTCGTGCATGGAACGCGCCGGGTGGTCTTCGGGCGTGTTCAGCGCGGTGAAGTTGAACCAGTCGGATTCGATCTCGGGGCCATCGGCCACCTCAAAGCCCTGTGAGCTGAAGATCGCTTCGATGCGCTCCAGCGTCAGGCTCACAGGATGTAAACCACCCTGCCCACGCTGTCGGCCTGGCAGACTCACGTCGAGCGCCTCCGCCTTGAGCTGGGTTTCGAGCTCTGCATCGGCCAGCGCCTGGCGCCTCGCATTGAGGGCAGCTTCGATGGCCTGCTTGGCCACGTTGATCGCGGCTCCACGGGTCTTTTTCTCCTCGACCGGGAGCGCCGCCATGCCCTTCATCAGCTCGGTGATGCGGCCCGATTTGCCCAGATACTGGGCTTTGGCATTTTCCAGATCGGCCGGGGTAGCTGCTTGCGCGAAGCCAGCGCGGGCGCTGTCAACCAGTGCGTCCAACTCGTTCATGTGTGTCTTGTGCAGAGAAATGAAAAAAGGGGCTGAGAGCAGCGAGGGAATCCCTCAAGCCTCAACCCCTTTGAGCGACGGGAAACCGCCATCACCCTTGCGGGCAACGACGCTCTCCGCCGTGAATCAAGCGGCCAGCTTGGCTTTGACTTGCTCCACGATGCTGTTGAAAGCAGCAACGTCGTTCACGGCCAGATCGGCCAGGACCTTGCGGTCGATCTCGATCTGGGCCTTCTTCAGGCCGTTGGCGAACTGGCTGTACGTCAGGCCGCAAGCACGTGCACCGGCGTTGATACGCGCGATCCACAGCTGACGGAAAACGCGCTTCTTGGTGCGGCGGTCACGGTAGGCGTACTGACCGGCCTTCATCACCGCCTGTTTGGCGATGCGGAAGACATTACCGCGGCGACCGCGGAAACCTTTGGCAAGGGCGAGAACTTTTTTGTGACGGGCGCGTGCCGTTACACCACGTTTGACGCGAGGCATGTGTGACTCCTTGTTCGTCGTTGATCAAATACCCATGCCGGGCAGCATCTGCGCCATGTGACCCATATTGGTCTCATGGACAGTCACTGCTCCACGCAGGTGGCGCTTGGTCTTGGTGGACTTCTTGGTCAGGATGTGACGTTTGAAGGCTTGACCGCGCTTGACGGTGCCACCGGGACGAACGCGGAATCGCTTCTTCGCGCTGCTCTTGGTCTTCATTTTGGGCATCTTCATGCTCCTTTTTCATTTGTGCTCGTGAGGCGCCGCGAACCTTCCGCGGACTTGTTGGCCCCGAGCCACTTTTATGAAAGGCTTTACAGCCCTTCTTTGGCACCCGACCTTTCGGCCGGAGCCTCGGACTGGCAGGAGACTACCCTGCCCGTCCAATTCTGTTTGGCCCTGAAATCTTCAGGTTGCCGGCTGCTCAGCGCTTTGCGCTGCCGCTTCAGACGCCTTCGGGCCGCTGCCACCGGCCTTCTTGCGACCAGGTGCGATCATCATGATCATCTGGCGCCCTTCCAGCTTGGGAAATTGCTCCACGATGATCGAATCGGCCAGCTCATCGCGAATGCGGTTCAACAACGCCAAACCCAAGTCCTGGTGCGTGATCTCGCGGCCACGAAAACGCAGCGTGATCTTGCATTTATCGCCATCGTCAAGAAAGCGCCGGATGTTGCGCATCTTGATGTTGTAGTCACCCTCGTCGGTGCCCGGGCGGAACTTGATTTCCTTGATTTCAATGACCGTCTGCTTGGCCTTCGCTTCCGCTGCCTTCTTCTGCTCCTGGTACTTGAACTTGCCGTAGTCCATCAGGCGACAGACCGGAGGCACTGCGGTGGCGGCAATCTCGACCAGATCCACATCCAGCTCACCTGCCATGCGCAACGCTTCCATCAGACTGACGATACCCAGCGGTTCGTTCTCTGGTCCATTGAGGCGAACCTCGGGAGCCATGATTTCACGGTTCAGTCTGTGTGCACGCTCTTCACGTTGGCGGCGGTCGCGAAAATTGGTAGCTATGGTGTATTCCTTGATGTGGGCTGTTCAGACAGGTGGGCAACCTTCGTCACCCTCAATGCACGAGTCCTGAGCACCGCAGCGAGGGGCATCAACCGGATGTTTGACTTCAAACTTTGGATGAAACGTCTGCCGCAATCAGTCTGGAAAAGTCTTCCAGCGGCATGACCCCGAGGTCTTTGTTACCTCGCGCCCGAACAGCCACGGCGCCGGCGGCCTTCTCTTTGTCGCCCACGACAAGGATGTAAGGCCGCTTCTGCAACGCGTGCTCCCGTATTTTATACGTTATTTTTTCATTGCGCAGATCGGTCTCGACTCTAAGCCCTTGATTCTGCAGAGTTTTCGTGATTTCACGACAATAATCGGCCTGTGAATCGGTGATATTGAGCACCGATACCTGCACTGGCGCAAGCCAGACGGGCAATGCACCCGCGTGTTCCTCGATCAGAATCCCGATGAATCGCTCCAGGCTGCCGACGATGGCACGGTGCAGCATGACCGGGCGATGGCGCGCGCCGTCCTCACCCACGTACTCGGCATCCAGCCGATCGGGCATGGAGAAGTCCACCTGGATCGTGCCGCACTGCCACTGGCGCCCGATAGCATCCTTCAGCGTGTATTCGATCTTGGGACCATAGAAAGCGCCCTCGCCCGGGGAGATCTCAAACTCGCACCCGGAGGCGCGCAAGCTCTCCATCAAGGCGTGCTCGGCCTTGTCCCAGCTTTCATCGCTGCCGATGCGCGCATCGGGCCGGGTGGCGATCTTGTAGATGATGTTCTTGAAACCAAAGTCGGCGTACACCTTCTGCAGCAGAGCGGTGTAGGCCACGCATTCGCCCAGGATCATGTCTTCGGTGCAAAAGATGTGACCATCGTCCTGCGTGAACGCGCGCACACGCATGATGCCGTGCAGGCCACCGGTAGGCTCGTTGCGGTGGCACTGTCCGAACTCCCCATAACGCAACGGCAGATCACGATAGCTCTTGATGCCCTGCTTGAAAATCAGAATGTGACCGGGGCAATTCATCGGCTTGAGCGCGTATTCACGTTTTTCCGACTCGGTGGTGAACATGTTGTCGCGGTACTTATCCCAGTGGCCGGTTTTTTCCCACAAGCCTTTGTCCAGGATCTGCGGACCCTTGACTTCCTGGTAGCCGTTGTCACGGTAGACCTGCCGCATGTACTGCTCGACACCTTGCCACACCGTCCAGCCCTTGGGGTGCCAGAACACAGTGCCGGGCGAATGCTCGTCGATGTGAAAAAGGTCCAGCTCACGGCCTAATTTGCGGTGGTCGCGCTTTTCAGCCTCCTCCAGCATTGTCAGGTGCTGTTGGAGTTCGTCTTTGGTGGCCCAGGCGGTGCCGTAGATGCGCTGCAGCATCTCGTTGCGATGGTCGCCGCGCCAGTAGGCACCCGCCACTTTCATGAGTTTGAAGTGCTTGAGCTTGCCCGTGCTCGGCACGTGCGGTCCACGGCAAAGGTCTTCAAACTTTCCTTCGCGATACAGCGACACATCCTCATTGCTCGGGATGCTGGCGATGATCTCGGCCTTGTAGTGCTCCCCCAGACTCTTGAAATAGGCCACAGCCTCGTCGCGCTGCAGCACGCGGCGCACCACCGGCTCGTCCTTGTTGGCCAGCTCGGTCATTTTTTTCTCGATGGCCACCAGATCGTCCGGCGTGAACGGGCGCTTGTACGAAAAGTCGTAAAAGAAACCGTGCTCGATCACCGGGCCGATGGTCACCTGCGCATCGGGAAACAGCTCCTTCACGGCATAGGCCAGCAAGTGGGCAGTGGAGTGCCGAATCACCTCCAGACCCTCGGCATCCTTGGCGGTGACGATGGACAGTGGGCTGTCAGCCGTGATCTGGAAACTGGTATCCACGACCTTGTCGCCGATCTTGCCCGCTAACGCGGCCTTGGCCAGACCGGAGCCAATCGAAGCAGCCACCTCGGCCACAGTGACCGGACCGGGAAACTCGCGCTGGGAACCGTCGGGAAGTGTGATGTGAAGCATGGGGAAGTCCAGAAACAAAAAAGCGCGGCATGGGCCGCGCTGGATGTGAGAAAGAAGGAATCGGGCAGGCGCGAACTGCAGGCCTCAGAAGGCCAGAGAAAACCTCTCGGTAGTTCGCGGTGTCATAACCGTTTCGCCTTTCGATTTCTTGAGAACATCAACATTACATTTTAGCAGTCAGCCACGCACCAAACTCATCACACAGGCCTCGGTCAGTTGCACTGTGTCCCCAGCGTCAGCTGAATGAGACAAGCAGAACCTCCCTTGCCAGCACAGGAAGCCGTTGCGCGGTTGTCCGCCTCTTCCTTGGAACCCGCACTGCCGACCCCCCAGACCCCATTGGTGCCTCGCGCCAGCGATCCGCATTCACCGTATCCGGAGAACTCCCGCACCACGGTACAGACAGACGCGCCACCACATTCAAAAACAGCATCGCTGTTGGCCTCTGGCTGTGACGAGTAGTTTACTGAAATAGCGCCCACCCCAGTCGATGGGTTGACCGCAATAGCCCCTCGCGGTGTTGAGTCACTCCCCCCGCCTCCGCAGGCCGCCACCACCGACGCAACGACCAATATAGACAGCAGTTTCCAGTTGATTTGCACTTGAAGTTCTCCTTGTTCCTCGACAAAGCTGTTCTACCACGCATGGCCCATACATTTCTTGCACAAATACAGCCAGGCGACAAATGCATCTAGTCTATCGTTCGACATACCCGCAGCGTGTATGAAATTGGCGACAGCAAGAACATGGCCCGGTCACGCCTAAGCGCGCCGGGCCATTCCATTCGGTCTCTATGGGCAGGGCGACGCGCGCCCGCTGGATCTCAGTGGAACTGCTCTTCTTCGGTCGAGCCGGTAAGGGCCTTCACGCTGGAAGAACCGCCCTGGATCACGGTGGTCACGTCGTCGAAGTAACCCGCGCCCACTTCCTGCTGGTGCGACACGAAGGTGTAGCCCTTATCACGCGCGGCGAACTCCTGCTCCTGCACCATTTCGGTGTAGTGCTTCATGCCTTCGCCGCGGGCGTAAGCGTGGGCGAACTGGAAGGTGTTGAACCAGTTGATGTGGATGCCGGCCAGCGTGATGAACTGGTAGCGGTAGCCCAGCGCGGCCAGGTCTTCCTGGAAGGAAGCGATCTGCTTGTCGTCCAGGTTTTTCTTCCAGTTGAAGGAAGGCGAGCAGTTGTACGACAGCAGCTTGCCGGGGCAGGCGGCTTGCACGGCTTGCGCGAATTCACGAGCGAAGCCGATGTCAGGCACGCCGGTCTCGCACCACACCAGATCGGCGTAGGGCGCGTAGGCTACGCCACGGCTGATGGCTTGTTCGAGACCGTTCTTGACGCGGTAGAAGCCCTCTTGCGTGCGCTCGCCGGTCAGGAACGGCTTGTCGTTGGCGTCGTGGTCGCTGGTGATCAGGTTGGCGGCTTCGGCATCGGTACGGGCCAGCACGATGGTAGAGACACCCATCACGTCGGCGGCGAAACGAGCGGCGATCAGCTTTTCGCAGGCTTCCTGCGTGGGCACCAGCACCTTGCCACCCATGTGGCCGCACTTCTTCACAGCGGCCAGCTGGTCTTCGAAGTGAACGCCAGCGGCACCGGCGGCGATCATGTTCTTCATCAGTTCGAAGGCGTTGAGCACGCCACCGAAACCGGCTTCAGCATCGGCCACGATGGGCAGGAAATAGTCCACGAATTCGCTGGAGCCTGGCTCGATGCCACGGCCCCACTGGATTTCGTCGGCGCGCTTGAAGGTGTTGTTGATGCGGCGGACCATGGTCGGCACCGAGTCGTAGGCGTACAGCGACTGGTCGGGGTACATGGTTTCGCTGGTGTTGCCGTCGGCGGCAACCTGCCAGCCCGACAGGTACACGGCTTCCAGGCCGGCCTTGGCCTGCTGCATGGCTTGGCCTGCGGTGATGGCGCCAAAGGCATTGACGTAACCCTTCTTGGCGCCGCCGTTGACCTTGTCCCACAGCTTCTCGGCGCCGCGTTTGGCCAGCGTGTGTTCGATTTGCATGCTGCCGCGCAGACGCACGACGTCAGCGGCGGAGTAGCCGCGCTTCACGCCCTTCCAGCGCGGGTTGGAGGCCCAGTCTTTTTCCAGGGCGTCAATCTGCTGTTGGCGGCTCAGTTGCTCGTTGAGGGATTGGGGCATTTGAAGACTCTCCGTGAGGTTGATGAAAAGGGGTCGGCGTGGTCACCATGCGAGCCCGATGCCGATGTATGAACTTTAAGTCTTATAGAAGAGTTTTGAAAGCTCTTATGTCTTATAGAAGACAAAAAATTATTCCTTTAAAATCAACTATATTTTTATAAAATTCCTCAATGCGGAAAACTTTTTCTTGTATTGAGAAATTTTTGTGCAACGCAAAACATTGCGATTTCACATTGAGGAATGACGCTCTCTCATCCCGGAACAGTAACCGCAGCACGAACCGCGTGCGTTCTCAACAACCGAAAAAGCACGTTTTCAGTGCCCCCAACCTGCGCAGAGTGGGTGCGCAAAGGCATGAAAGCCGCCTTCGGGCATGATCGGCGCCCATGCACGACTCCATCACAGCAAGTCCCGCCGTCAGGCGTTGGTGGGCATATGGCAGCCTGGCTTTGAGCATGTCACTGGTCGGCAGCTATGTGGCTCTGTCCAAACCGCTGGTACTGGTGTTCCCGGTTTTTCTGCTGGCCTGGCTGCGGTTCGGGATCGGGGGGCTCGCCATGTGGCGATGGCTGCGCAAGCCAGCGGACGAAGCCGTCATCTCTCCGCGCACTCGCCACCTGCTGTTCCTGGAATCTTTTCTCGGCAACTTCCTGTTTTCAATCTGCATGCTGTTCGGCGTCAGCTTGACCACGGCCGTGGCGGCCGGTCTGGTGATGTCGTCCATCCCGGCGGTGGTGGCGATATTGAGCTGGCTCTTCCTGAAGGAACGCATCGGACGCCGGACCAGCGCCGCCATCGCGTGTGCCGCGCTCGGCATCGGCTTGTTCTCGCTGCAAAAGCCCGATGCCGGCATCACCGCTACGCCCGAATCCTCCTTCATGGGCCTAGGCTACGCCGTGTGGGGCAACCTGCTCGTGTTCGCCGCGGTCGTGTGCGAAGCGTCCTACGTCGTGATCGGCAAAAAGCTGACCGAAGGCCTTGGGCCCAAACGGATCTCGGCCATCATCAACCTCTGGGGTTTTGCGCTGGTCACGCCGTTTGGCTTGTGGACCGCTTGGCACTTCGACTTCGCCGTGGTCAGTGGTGACATCTGGGCTCTGCTGTTTTTCTATGCATTGGCGGCCAGCGTATGGACCGTCTGGCTGTGGATGACCGGACTGAAGATTGTTCCAGCCTCGCGTGCGGGTGTTTTCACTGTCATGCTTCCGGTGAGCGCTGCGGCCGTTGGCGTGCTGTTCATGGGCGAACGGTTGACGCCCATGCAGATGCTGGCGTTCGGTATCGCGCTCCTGGGACTGATACTGGCCACCCTGCCCGCTCGCCAATCGGCCAAGGGTTGAACTGTTCAGCCGGCGATCACAGGCAAAACAGGCCCGTGGGGTTGGTCAGCCCCATCCAGAGTGCCCAGCCCGACGTCAGCGCCAGTGCCAAGCCGGCCAACCGGATGGCCCAGGCGCCCGACTGACCGCCCCGCAGGCGCAGCAACAACCAGGGTGCGGCCGTCAGGGAAATAGACGTGCCCAAAGAAAAAAGAGCCATGATGGCGGCCCCTTCGAACACGTTCGCAGAGAGCGACGCGACCAGCAAGGCGGAATACAGCAACCCGCACGGCATGAACGCCCAGCCGACCCCCAACACAATGGGGGCACGCGGCCCCAAGCGGGTCAGCACCGGCCGCGCCTTGCGCCACAACGATTGGCCCAGGCTGTCAATCCAGGCAGGTTGGCGCGCCTGCCAGATCAGTGCCAGGCCCAAGAGAAATGCCGCGGCGTGGAACATGGTCCAGACCGGCCGAATCGCTATGGTGTTGGTCCCCAGCACCGCAAGCCCCTGGACGGAACCCGCCGCAAAAGCGCCGAACAGCGAATACCCCAGCATGCGACTGAACTGGAACGTCCACAGCGCCCGCGTGCTGCGCTCGCCTGCCGCGCGGCTGATACCGGCACAGGCTGCGCCGCACATGGCAACACAGTGGGGTCCACCCACGATGCCCATGAACAGGGCCGTGATCGCCATGGAAGTTTGCATGAAGGAACTTTAGCAGCGCGTGGGTGATAGGTGGCGAAGGCAAGTTCTAACCCGCCCCCATGGGTAGTGGGTATTGGTCCCAACCGCACCCGCTCGTGGACACCCCACGTGGGCAAAGACCCGCCACGGGTCCAAAAGCTGACCGTTCAAATGATCTTTGAAAACCGCGCCCGGTCCCGATCAACCTGCAGATTTTTATCAAACACCATGGCAATGGCTCGGACCAGGTACCAACCGGTCGGCGTGACCTGAACACCGCTGTCATCCAGGGTGACCAAGCCGTGTTCGGCCAGTCCGGCCAGCACTTCGAGCTCACGCGCGAAGTAGCTCTTGAAGTCGATCAGGTGACCCAGTTCGATCGATTCGTACTGCAGCTGTCCTTGGCACATGATGGACATGATGACGGCGCGGCGCAGCAGGTCATCCCGCGTGAGCACCAGACCCCGCACGATGGGCAGCTTGCCCTGATCCAGGGCATCGTAATAATCCTCCAGCGTCTTGGCATTCTGGCTGTAGGTGGCTCCGATGCGACCGATGGCGGAAACCCCCAGGGCGATCAGATCGCAGTCGGGCTGCGTGCTGTAGCCCTGGAAGTTGCGGTGCAGGCGGCCCTGACGCTTGGCCACGGCGAGCGCATCTGTCGGCAAGGCGAAATGGTCCATGCCCACATACACATACCCGGCATCGCTCATGGCATCCAGCGATGCAGACAACATGGACAACTTGTCGCCAGGGCTGGGCAGCTCTGCCGAAATGATGCGACGCTGCGGCTTGAAGCGGGAGGGAAGGTGCGCGTAGGCATACAGCGCAATGCGGTCGGGACGCAACTGGTTCACCTGAGCGAGCGTGCGCGCGAACGACTCGGGCGTCTGCAGCGGCAGACCGTAGATCAGGTCCACGTTGACCGACTCAAAACCGATCTTGCGGGCGGTTTCCACCAGCGCGAACACCTGATCGGCAGGTTGCACGCGATGCACCGCCTTCTGAACAGCGGGGTCGAAATCCTGGACACCAAAGCTGAGGCGGTTGAAGCCCAGTCTCGCCAGCGTCTGAAGCCGCTGGTCGGTCACGGTCCGGGGGTCCACCTCGATCGAATACTCTCCGCCCGGCACCAACGTGAAGTTGCGCCGGATCATCGTCATGAGATCCTCAAGCTCTGGATCGGACAAAAAGGTGGGTGTGCCACCACCCAGATGCAGCTGGGACACGCTGTGCCCCTTGCCAAAATGCTGGACCTGCAACTCCACTTCACGCGACAGGTACCGCAGGTATTCAGCCGCCCGTTCGTGGTGCTTGGTGATGACCTTGTTGCAGGCGCAGTAATAACAGACCGACTCGCAGAACGGAATGTGAACGTAGATGCTGAGCGGCAGTGCCAGCGAGCCGGCCCTGCGCTGCTCCAGCGCTTGTATATAGTCGCCCTCGGTAAAGGCTTCGACAAAGCGGTCAGCCGTCGGGTACGAGGTGTACCGCGGACCGGGAACATCGAATCGCTTGAGCAATTCATCGGAAATGGCGTGACTCACAGACTGTTCTCCAATGCTGAACCCTGAATGTGCACCACGCTCGCAAGTCCTCCCTTGATCTTGATCAATCGTGCGCGCATTCGCAAATTTTCGCTCCGGTGAGGGGCGTGGCATACAGGCATTTCCTCGACACAAGTCCCAGCTATGCGTTAAGCTCACCACCGATTTCCGGATAATTTATGGACGCACAAAGCATCAAAGTCGCCTGTTCAAGTTGCAACCTGCGGGAATTGTGTCTGCCCATGGGTCTCAACCCCGACGAGATGGACAAGCTCGACAACGTCATCTCAGCCCGGCGACGCATCAAGCGCGGGTCGGCACTTTTCAATACGGGCGACAGATTCACCTCGCTGTACGCCGTGCGTTCCGGGTTCTTCAAGACCTGCGTCACCACGGCCGATGGCCGGGATCAAGTGACCGGCTTCCAGATGACTGGAGAAATCATCGGCCTGGATGGCATCGTGAGTGACCGCCATTCCTGCGATGCCATCGCACTGGAAGACGCAGAAGTCTGTGTGATGCCGTTTGATCAGGTCGAGGAACTCTCCAGAGAGTTCACCACTCTGCAGCACCATGTGCACAAGATCATGAGCCGCGAAATCGTGCGCGACCACAGCGTCATGTTGCTGCTGGGCAGCATGCGCGCGGAAGAACGCCTCGCGGCCTTCCTGCTGAACCTTGTGCAGCGCCTGCACGCCCGCGGCTTTTCCCAGTCCGAACTGATTCTCAGGATGACCCGAGAAGAAATTGGCAGCTATCTCGGCATGAAGCTGGAGACGGTGAGTCGCACTTTTTCCAAGTTCGTGGAAGAAGGCATCATTGAAGTCAAACAGCGTTACGTCCACATCAAGAACACCGAGGGCCTCCGGTTGATCGTGAACCCGCCGACCTGCCCCTGAACCCAGTTCACTCAAGACAAAAGCCCCAGCGAATGACAGCTCGCTGGGGCTTTTTTCTTGAAGTGGCCGCAGGGGCGTTCAGCCGCAAGATCCGTTCTTGGCGCAATCCTGGGGCCGCTGATCCTGCGGGACCGGACACCGGTTGACTTCAAATGGCGACATGGACAACAGGGTGGTGAGTGCGCTTGACACCATGGCTACCAGCCAGAAAGTGAAAAACGCCAAGGTATAGACCGCTGGGCGAGACAACTCCAACGGCGAGCCAAACCAGTGGAGATCGCTGGGATCGATCATGGCGAAAACGATCATCTCCAGCACCGCAGCGACCAGAAAGGCTGGCCACGCTATCCACATCCATCTTTGAGCGGTCATTCCTGTTTCTCCTCGGGTGCTGTTGTGATCGATTCCACGCATCAAAACCGGTGCAAAGGCGCCATCTCAGCCTCAGGACTACACAGATCTCGCTACTCCTTCGAGGGCGGGACGACAGGAGAAGCGGCGTGGTTACGTGCCTGGTGGGCCGGTTGAAGTTTGATCAGTGCCTCGGCCCGCGCTTGTCCATCCAACGACTGGGCCGCCTTCAGGTCCCGCTCAAAGTCGACTTTGTTCAGAACAGGGTCAGCGCCCTCCACGGCTATGACGGCCGTGATGATGGCTGCTACCACCACCACCAGTGGCCCACCCACCACCAGCCACATGTGGGGAACGCGCCACCAGGGAGTGGGCTGGTGTTCACTGGAAGGCGTTTTGAGTGTTGTGGTGTTCATAGATATCTCTGAGTCTGGTTGACTGCTGAAAAGCGGTGCTCAACGTGGCACCAGGAAGGCAGCCTTTTCTGTGACAGATACACCATCATCCTCGGCAGCCTTGATTTCGAAATGGATCGGGTGCGACCCGGTGTCTGCTGCACCCGGGGGAACCTGCACCCGGATGACCGCAGATCGCACTTCCGTCGGCAAGACCTCAATCTCCGATTCCGACGCAATGGTGATACCAGGCAGCCCAGAAACGCTGATCACATAACGTTGCGTGCTCTCGGTCGCATTCATCACCTGCAAACGGAAGACATTTTCGATGCGGCCTTGTTCAACCATGCGAGCCAGCGCGCCGCGGTCCCGGATCACGTCCACCTTGAGCGGTTTTCGAAGAAACAGGCTGATCATGACAGCGAACGTGATCGCCAGCAGAATGCCCGTATAAACCAGCACCCGTGGGCGCATGGCCCGACGGATCATCTGCTGGGTATTCCAGCCTTGCGCGATGCCGTTCTGGGTCGAGTACTTGACCAGTCCACGCGGATAGCCAACCTTGTCCATCACTTCGTCGCACACATCGATACAGGCACCGCAACCGATGCACTCGTACTGAAGGCCATTGCGGATATCGATACCCGTCGGACAAACCTGAACACACAACGTGCAGTCCACACAGGACCCCAGACCCAGCGCCTTGGGGTCCGCTTTCTTCGAGCGAGGGCCTCGCGGCTCCCCGCGCTTTTCGTCGTAGGTCACGATCATCGTGTCCTTGTCGAACATCGCACTCTGGAAACGTGCGTAAGGGCACATGTACTTGCAGACCTGTTCACGCATGAAGCCTGCGTTGCCATAAGTGGCAAAACCGTAGAAGAAGATCCAGAAGGTCTGCCACGGGCCCAGCGATGCAGCCAGCGAGACCGCCGCCAGCTCCCGAATCGGCGTGAAGTAGCCGACAAAGGTAAAACCGGTCCACAACGAGAACAGTATCCAGAGCACGTGCTTCGACCACTTCTTGCCGAACTTGCCGGCTGAAAACGCCGAATCATCCAGGCGCATGCGAGCCGAGCGATCGCCCTCGACTTTTTTCTCGATCCAGAGAAAAATTTCTGTGTAGACCGTCTGCGGGCAGGCATAACCACACCACAAACGTCCGGCGACAGCCGTGAACAGAAACAATGCCAGAGCGGCAATGACCAGAAGACCCGTCAGGTAGATGAAGTCCTGCGGATACAACACCAGGCCAAAAATGTAAAAGCGGCGCGCCTCAAGATCGAAGAGCACCGCCTGTCGAGCATTCCACTCGAGCCAGGGCAAACCGTAAAAAACGATCTGGGTGATCCAGACCGTGATCCAGCGCCACTGAGAAAACAGACCCGAGACAGATCGTGGGTATATCTTCTTGCGCGAGGCGTAGAGTGAAACCATGACCTCATCGTCGGCAGGAACCCCTTTGGGTGGAGGCTCCGGGACGATGGGAATGGTGGTGGTCGGATTGGCGCTGGTGGCTGGCTTGGCGGAACTCACGAAAAACCCGAAGTAGGAAAATGGAAAAGAGTCGCAGCGGTCGAATCGACCGCTGCGACTCTCTTTAAACGCTCAATTGGCCGCTTTGTTGGACATGCCCCAGACATAGGAGGCCAGCACATTGATCTGAGCTTCGTTCAGCAAGGCCGACTGACCAGGCATCTGGTTGTTGAACCCGTTGTTCACAGCGCGCACGATGGCTTCTTCGCCCCAGCCGTGAAGCCAGATACCGTCGGTCAGGTTGGCTGCACCCACCGCAGCCATGCCCTTGCCGTCCATGCCATGGCATGCCGCACAAGCAGCGAACTTCTCTTTACCTTGAGTGGCCCGCACGGAGTCGTGAGGGCTGCCAGACAGGCTCAGCACATAGTTCGCCACGTTGCGCACGTCTTCAGCGCTACCCACCGCAGCTGCCATCGGAGGCATGACACCGATGCGGCCCTGCGTGATGGTTGTCTTGATGGTCGCATGATCGCCTCCGCCCAGCCAGTCCTTGTCCGTCAGGTTGGGGAAGCCTTTGGCACCACGGGCATCAGAACCATGGCACTGGGCACAGTAATTCATGAACAGGCGCTCACCGATCGCCATGGCTTCGGAGTCACCGGCCATCTGCTCGGGCGTCATCCCGCTGAATTTGGCGTAAATGGGGGCAATTGCGGCCTCCACCTTGGCAACTTCAGCGGTGTGCTGACCCCGTGAAGTCCAGCCGAGCACACCCTGGAATTTGCCGAACATGGGATACAACGCACCGTAAGCCAGCGCGAAGAGGACCGTGATGACGAACAGGTACACCCACCACTTGGGCAACGGGTTGTTCATTTCCGCCAGGTCGCCGTCCCAGACATGCCCGGTGGTGTTGTCTGCATGGGTGTTCGCTTTCGTGGTGCCGCTGATCCAGAGCAGGATCAGGCAGGCGAGGATGCTGACCAGCGTCAGTCCACCCACGTAGAGGTGCCAGAAATCACTTGTAAAGTCGCTCATGATGTTTCTCTTGTTGGTGCCGCGGTTTAGTCGTCAGTGAAGGGCAGTTGCGCTGCCTCGTCAAAACCGGCTTGGTTGCGTTTGGACCATGCCCAGACCACGATGCCCACGAAGGTCAGCAGGCTGACCACCGTGACGGCGCTGCGGAGATCGTTGATGTCCATGGCGGGACCTCCTTGTTTATTGGTTGGTACCAGTCGCCGCGGCGGGAGCCGGTGCAGCAGCCGGATCGGCTGGCGCTGCAGGTGCAGCCGCCTCGGTCGCGGGAGCTACTTCGGCAGCAGCTGGAACCGCATCGGCGGTAGCAGCTGCTGGAGCGACCATGGCAGCTGGGCGGCTGGCGCTGCGAGCGGTGCCCAGCACCTGCAAGTATGCGATGACAGCGTCCATCTGGGTCTTGCCCTTCACCGCCTCGACCGACTGTGCGATCTCTTCGTCGGTATAGGGAGCGCCCAGCGTGCGCAGCACTTCCATGCGCTTGGGCATAACGTCCGCGTTCACGGCCTTCCCACCCAGGAATGCGTACGCCGGCATGTTCGATTCGGGCACCACATCACGTGGGTTGGTCAAGTGAGTACGGTGCCACTCATCGCTGTAGCGCCCCCCCACGCGGTGAAGGTCAGGACCGGTGCGCTTGGAACCCCACTGGAACGGACGATCGTAGACAAATTCGCCAGCCACCGAGTAAGGGCCATAACGCAGCGTTTCAGCCTGAAACGGACGGATCATCTGCGAGTGGCAGTTGTAGCAACCTTCACTCACATAGACGTCACGACCCGCCAGTTGCAGTGCGCTGTAAGGCTTCAGGCCTTCGATCGGCGTGGTGGTGGACTTCTGGAAGAACAGAGGAACAATTTCGACCAGACCACCCACGGCCACCACGAGCGTGATCAACACGATCATGAGGAAGTTGTTGGTCTCGATCCGTCCGTGGCCTTCGACTTTTTCGTTGTTTGCCATGTTTGTACTCCTCAGGCGTGTGCGGGGTTGACGGCGAGGACGGGCACGTCCACAACACGGCCCTGACGCATCGTCATGATGACGTTCCAGAGCATGACCAGCATGCCGCTGAGGTACAGCACGCCACCCAGCAGACGGATCACATAGAACGGGAAGGTGGCTTTCACCGACTCGACAAAGGTGTAGGTCAGGCTGCCGTCGGGGTTGACCGAGCGCCACATCAGACCTTGCATCACACCGGCAATCCACATCGCGGCGATGTAGAGCACGATGCCGATGGTGGCCACCCAGAAGTGCAGCTCAATGGCGGGCACCGAATACATTTTCTTCTGGCCAAACAGGCGAGGAATCAGGTAATACAGCGAACCCATGGATACCAGACCCACCCAGCCCAGAGCACCCGAGTGCACGTGACCCACGGTCCAGTCGGTGTAGTGCGACAGCGCGTTGACGGTCTTGATGGACATCATCGGACCTTCGAAGGTGGACATGCCATAGAACGACAGGGACACGATCAGGAAGCGCAGGATGGGGTCGTCACGCAGTTTGTGCCAGGCACCCGACAGGGTCATGATGCCGTTGATCATGCCGCCCCAGCTGGGCGCCAGCAGGATCAGGGAGAACACCATGCCGACCGATTGCGTCCAGTCAGGCAGTGCGGTGTAGTGCAGGTGGTGAGGACCCGCCCACATGTAGGTGAAGATCAGCGCCCAGAAGTGGACGATGGACAGGCGGTAGGAGTAAACCGGACGCTCGGCCTGCTTGGGGATGAAGTAGTACATCATGCCCAGGAAGGCGGCGGTCAGGAAGAATCCGACCGCGTTGTGGCCGTACCACCATTGCACCATGGCGTCTTGCACGCCAGCATAGGCCGAGTAGGAGTGCGTGGCACCGGTCGGGATAGCCAGGTTGTTGAAGATGTGCAACAGCGCGATGGTGATGATGTAGGCACCAAAGAACCAGTTCGCTACGTAAATGTGTTTGACCTTGCGGATACCGACAGTACCGAAGAACACGATCGCATACGACACCCAGACCACCGTGATCAACAGGTCGATCGGCCAGATCAGTTCGGCGTATTCCTTACCCTGAGTCAGACCCAAAGGCAATGAAACAACAGCCGACACGATCACGGCGTTCCAGCCCCAGAACGTCAGCCAGGCCAGCTTGTTCGAGAACAAGGCGGTGTGGCAGGTTCGCTGAACCACGTAGTAGCTGGTTGCAAACAGCACCGACCCACCAAACGCAAAAATCACCGCGTTGGTGTGTAGCGGACGTAGGCGACCATAGGTCAGCCATTCAATGCCCATATTGAGCTCGGGCCAGGTCAATTGGGCCGCGATGATTACACCCACCAGCATGCCCACCACGCCGTAGATCACGGACATGACGGCAAACCCGCGGACCACACTATCGTTGTAGACCGCCGGTTGGCTGGTCTTCGTTGTCACGGACATACAGAACTCCTCATAAATGTCACTTGGCGAGTGTCTACAGGCACCCGGCTAATCGCCTTGACTTAAGTCAATCACCTCGGAGAATGCGCTCGCCTTCTCGTTCGATGTTGTCAAACTGCCCCGCATGGAGCGCCCACCAGAAAATGCCGATGATGGCGAAGACCAGAACCACGGAGAGCGGGACCAGCAAATACAAAACGTCCATGGTGAAGCCTCTGGAAATCTGAGTTCAAAAACAGGCGCGATCTTACGCCGGCCACTCCATACCTGGCCGGGTATCTGTGCGTCGGACAGGAATATGGGTCGTCAGCCGCAACGCGTTGCCGATGACCAACAAGGAACTGCCCGCCATACCCAAACCGGCCAGCCATGGCGGCATCCAGCCGATCAGGGCCATCGGGATACTGACCACGTTGTAGAGCGCAGCCCATATCAGGTTCTGACGCACGATGCGCATCGTGGACCTGGCCAGCTTCAGCGTCAAGACCACGTCCATGACCTCGCCGCCCTGGATCACATAGTCCGACTGGGCCTGAGCCAGAGGGGCTGCGTGCCCAAGAGCGAACGAGGTGTCGGCACGCGCCAGCACCGGTCCGTCGTTCAGGCCATCGCCAACCATGGCCAGGCGACGGCCCTGGGACTGCAGGTTCACCACCTCGGCCAGCTTTTGTTCCGGCGTGGCGCTGGCGATGACATGGTCCACGCCCACCGCCTGCCCGACCTGGCGCGCGGCAGCTTCGCGGTCACCCGACAGCAACCAAGTCTCAATGCCCAACTTGCGCAAGGCTGCTATGGCCGCCTTGGCGTCCTCGCGCAAGCCTTCCTGCAATTCGAATGTCGCCAGCCAGCCCTGGTCGTCAGCCAGATGGGCTTGAGGCGCGCCGTCTGCTTCGTCGGAAGATCCAAGGCTCACGCCACAAAATGCCGCCGAGCCCAGGCGCAGTCGCCCACCATCAGCCAGGATCGCCTGCATGCCTTGACCGGCCACCTCCTGCATGTCCCTGAAGCCGATGGGTCCATGGTCCACACCGGCCGCATCGGACTGCGCCTGCACCAGCGCTCGCGATACGGGGTGCAGTGAGCCCTGCGCCAGCGAAGCCGCCAGCAACAGCGCGTGGGCCGCATCGACGCCTTCACGGGTGCGCACCGCTTGAAGCTTCAGCTGATCGTGGGTGAGTGTTCCGGTCTTGTCAAAAATCACGGTGTTGATCCCGGCGAGGGACTCAAAGGCCTGCAGGCGGCGAACCAGAATGCCCCGCCGGGCCAGCGCCCCGGCCGACGTGAGCATGGCGGCCGGCGTCGCCAGCGAGAGCGCACACGGACACGTGACGATCAACACCGCCACCGCCACCGCCAGCGCTTTGCTGTGATCAATCTGCCACCAGTACCAGCCAGCGAAGGCCGCCGCCAGGAGCACCAGCACGAGAAACGGCGCGGCAATGCGATCCGCCAGAACGGCCAGCCGCGGCTTTTCGGTGGACGCTTTTTCCATCAGCGCAACGATCTGTGCAAAGCGGGTGTCGCGCCCCAGACGCTGAACAGCCACCTGCACAGGGCCGCCCAGGTTGAAGCTGCCCGCCACCACAGCCTGGCCGCACGTGCGCACGACCGGACGTGACTCGCCCGTCAGCAGGGCTTCGTCAACCGTCGCGGACTCGCTGCGTATCTCGCCATCGCCGGGAAATGCCTGACCCGCCTGAACACGCACCACATCGCCCACCACGAGTCGCCGCACCGAAACCGACTCAAAGTTCCCGTCGGGCTTCATCCGCTCGCAGACCTCGGGCAGGCGGTTCATCAGGCTGTCGAGTGCACCCGCAGTGCGGTCACGCGCCTTGAGCTCCAGATAGCGACCACCCAGCAGGAAAAATACGAACATGGTCAGCGAGTCGAACCAGACCTCATGCCCCCAGGGACCGTTCGGATCGAACGTCGCAGCCGAGCTCGCGATGAAGGTCACCAGAATGCCGATGGACACGGGGGTGTCCATACCCACCCGGCCACGCATGAGGTCGCGCCAGGCACTGCTGAAAAACGGGCCACTGGCAAAAAACACCACCGGCAAGCTCAACACCCAACTGGCCCAACGCAGCAACTGGTCAATGTCAGGGGGAATCTCACCAGGCGTGGCCACGTAGGCGGGCCATGCGTACATCATGACCTGCATGGCGCAGAAACCGGCCACGAACAAACGCCACAGCGCACGACGGGTTTCGCGCAGACGTTCGCTGATGGACAGCGCTTGTTGCATCGGCAGCAGCCGGTAGCCGGTCTCTCCGACCACTTGCGCCAGGCTGGACATGCGGGTCAGGGTCGGGTCCCAGCGCACGGTCAGGCGTCTTGTGGCGGCATGCACCTGGGCAAGCTGCACACCGGGCAGATCTTGCAATGCGCATTCAACCGTGTCGGCACACGCCGCGCAATACATGCCCTGCACCATCAACACCGACTCCGCCACCTGGTGGCCATCGACTTCGGAAAATTCGGTGAAATCCTGCTGTTCGACCGGATCGTCCAGAACAGCGAAATTGTCGGTGACGGTGAGCGGGCCCCGGTGCGCGCCAAACAGACTGGGCGCAGCAGCGCCCTCACCCGTTTGCTCGACGCGACCAGAGGCCGAAGGATCGCTGGGCAAGGAACGCCCAAGCGACAGCCCCACCGGGGGCGCGGTGACGGCCTCGTTCATGCGCTGAGGGTAATTCAACAGGTGCTCCAGGCGCTTGATTTAAGTCAACCGCTCCGGGGCGGTCTTTGTTAGCCTATTGTCTGTCCAACAACAATTTCACTGGAGAACAGCATGTACAAGCGCATCCTCGTGGCGACCGACGGCTCCAAACTGTCGCAAATGGCCGTCGAACACGCCATCAATCTGGCCGATATCACAGGCGCCGAAGTGGTGGCACTCAAGGTGGTGCCACGCTATCCGCAGACCTATTTTGAAGGAGGTGTGGCGCTTGCCGCGGCGGAAGTGGCCCGTATCGAAAAGCAGTGGCAGGACGAAGCCATGGAGGCGGTCAACGCCGTGAAGTCGGCGGGACAGCTGCGCGAAGTGAAGGTCAAGCCGATCACCGTGAAATCCGATCTGATCGCCGAAGCCATCATCGCGGCAGCCAAGCGAAACAAATGTGACCTGATCGTGATGGCCTCGCATGGTCGTCGAGGCCTCAAACGCCTGCTGCTGGGCAGCGAAACCCAGCAGGTGCTGACGCATTCTCACACGCCTGTGCTGGTGCTCCGGTAACCCCCGCGCCGCCTTCGGCGGCATCCCCCGGGCAACGCGAACGGACTGGCAGCGCCGGTTCCGCCGCGTTCTGGGCTTTGTTCACGCGCTCCGGATGTCACACCGCAGCGCGTTTCTTTTTTCAGGCGAACTCGCTTTTGTACCGCTCGCGCAGCAGGTTCTTCTGCACTTTGCCCATGGTATTGCGGGGCAGTTCGTTCACCACGAAGCAGCGTTTGGGGATCTTGAAGTTCGCCAGCCTGGCTTTCAGGTCGGCGATCACCCGCTCGGGCTGCACCGTGGCGCCGGGCCTGGCGATGATGACGGCCACGCCCGCCTCGCCAAAGTCCGGGTGCGGCACGCCGACCACGGCACTCTCGGCCACGCCGGGCATTTCGTTGATGGTGCCCTCAATCTCGGCCGGGTAGACGTTGTAGCCGCCCGAGATGATCAGGTCCTTGCTGCGGCCGACGATGGTCACGTAGCCGTCAGCGTCCACCTTGCCCACATCGCCGGTCTTGAAAAAGCCGTCGGCCGTGAACTCCTCGGCCGTTTTCTCGGGCATGCGCCAGTAGCCCTTGAACACGTTGGGGCCGCGCACCTGAATGCCGCCGATCTCCCCCGGCGACACGGCTTTGCCGTCGTCTTCCACCACGCGCAAGGTCACGCCCGGCAGCGGGAAGCCCACGGTGCCTCCGCGCCGCTCCGTCGCACCGCCGTAACGCGCATCCGGACCGCAGGGGTTGGACGTGAGCATCACCGTCTCGCTCATGCCGTAGCGCTCCAGGATGGTGTGCCCGGTGCGGCGCTGCCAGTCGGTGAAGGTTTCGATCAGCAGCGGTGCCGAGCCGGCGATGAAGAGACGCATGTGAGCGGTCTGAGCCAACGTGAGCGTCGGTTCGGCCAGCATGCGCACGTACAGCGTGGGTACGCCCATGAAGACCGTGGCCTCCGGGAATTTGGCGATCACCCGCCTGGGATCGAACCTGGACAGCCAGATCATCTTGCTGCCGTTGATCAGCGCGCCGTGGATGGCCACGAACAGGCCGTGCACGTGGAAGATGGGCAGTGCATGGATCAGCACATCGTCGGGCTGCCACTGCCAGTAGTCGCGCAGCATCACGGCGTTGGTGCGCATGTTGCCGTGCGTGAGCATGGCGCCCTTGCTGCGCCCGGTGGTACCGCTGGTGTAGAGGATGGCAGCGACGTCATCGTCCTGCCGCACCGCTGGCGTGTGGTGGTCGCTCTGGTGGGCGGCGCGCTCCAGCAGGCTGCCGCTGCGGTCATCGCCAAGGGTCAACACGTATTTCGTGCCCGCGGTAAAGGCGATCTTGCTGACCCAGCCGTGGTTCTGCGGGCTGCAGACCACCACGGCCGGTTCGGCGTTGCCGATGAAGTATTCGATCTCTGCACTCTGGTAGGCGGTGTTGAGCGGCAGGAACACATGGCCGGCGCGCAAGGTGGCGAGGTAGAGCACCATGGCCTCGACCGACTTTTCCACCTGCACCGCGATGCGCGAGGCGGCGGGCAGCTCCAGCGAATCGAGCAGGTTGGCCATCATGGCGGTGGCGCGGTCGAGGTCGCGCCAGGAATACGTCAGGCCGTCGTCGGTCTCCAAGGCTGTGCGGTCGAGATCGGCGGGGAAGGCGTCGCGCAGCGCGACGAACAGGTTCTGGTTGCTCATGGGTGGATCGGGTAGAAACGTTCAGAAGTTGGGTGGACGTTTGGCCAGGAAGGCCGCGATGCCTTCGCGGTGCTCGGGGCTGTCGGCGTAGTCGTAGGCGGTGGGCAGCAGCGCTTCGGCCCCCTGCCCGCCCGCGAGCGCACGCAGGGCCAGTTTGTTCAGCCGGGCTGCCTGCGGGGCCAGGCGCGTCATGCGCTGGGCGCGTTGCAAGGCTTCTGTCGCAACGTCGGCGTCGTGCAGCACGGTCTGCAGGAAGCCTCGTACCAGCATCGTGGGCGCGTCGAGCACTGCGGCCTCCAGCAGCATCTGGCGCGCCGTGGCGAGGCCGACCTCGCGCGCGACCAGCTCGGCCTCGCGTGGCGCCATGGGAAAGCCCAGCTTGGCAATCGGTGCGCCAAAGCGGGCACCCTGCCCCGCCACGCGGATGTCGCCGCAGCAGGCGATCTCCACGCCGGCGCCCATGCAGTTGCCCTCGATCTGCGCCACGATGGGCAGGTCGCAGGCCAGCATGGCCGAGAGGCCGCCCCAGACATCGTTCTCGTGGAAGTCGCGCAAGCCCCCGGGATGGAAACGGAAGTCGCTGTACTCGGCGATGTCACCGCCTGCACAGAAATGCCCGCCCTCGCCCGCCACCAGCACGACACGCACGTCGGTGCGTTGCTGCAGCTCGGTGAACACCTGCCGCAGTTCGCGCCACATCGCGCGCGACATGGCGTTGAACTTGGCCGGGTTCGACAGCGTCACCCGTGCGACGGCGCCATCGATCTTCAGACGGACATGACCGGACATGCGATCCTTTGATGTGAGAGTCTCAGTCGAGCTTGGCGCCGGATGCCTGGACCACCTGGGCCCACTTGCGGATTTCGCCCTTGACGAAGCCATCGAACTGCGCACCCGTCAGGTTGGGAAACTCGGCGCCCTGGGATGTCCAGACGGCCTTGGCCTCGTCGGCCTGTGCGGCCTTGCGGATTTCTTCAATGGCTCGGGCTTGTGCATCGGCGGGCGTGCCTTTGGGCGCCCAGATGCCGTACCAGGTGGTCACGTTGTAATCGGGCAGACCCAGCTCGGCCGCGCTCGGCACGTCAGGGAACGCTGCGCTGCGCTTATTGCCCGAGACCATGAGTGCCTTGATACGGCCGCCCTTGATGTGACCGGCCGAAGAACCCAGGCCGTCAAACATCATGTCGACGTTGCCGGCAATCAGGTCGTTGAGCGCGGGCCCAGCACCTCGGTAGGGGATGTGGGTGATGAAGGTCTTGCTCTGCTGCTTGAAGAGTTCGCCCGCCAGGTGGTGCGAGGTGCCGGCGCCAGCCGATCCGTAGTTGAGCTTGCCCGGTCTGGACTTGACCTGTGCAAGGAAAGCCTTGAAATCCATGCCGCCGTATTGTTTGGTGTTCACCACCAGCACCTGTGGCACGCTGGCCACCAGGATCAGGGGCACCAGGTCCTTTTCGATGTCGTAGTCCAGCTTGGGGTACATGCTGGGGGCGATGGTGTGGTGCACCGCGCCCATGAACAGCGTGTAGCCATCGGGTGCCGCCCGCGCGGCAATACCGGCGCCCAGCGTGCCACCGGCACCGCCGCGGTTGTCGATCACCAGCGCCTTACCAGCGAGGCGTGTGAACTGGGCCCCCAGCGGGCGGGCAAACGCGTCGGTGCCGCCGCCGGCCGGGAAAGGCACGATCAAGGTCACCGGTTTGCTGGGCCAGGCGCCCTGCGCATGGCCGGTGCTGCCATAGACAGCCAGGCCGGCCGCCGCCGCGCGCAACACATCCCGCCGATTGAATCCGTTTGTCTGCATGGGTTTGTCTCCGTTGTGGTTGTGGAAAAGTGGGCGTCAGGGAAGCAGATCCTTGATCGATGGCGCGACCGGGATCTTGCTTTGCGCGAGGGCGGCCCGGTTTTTGTCGAGCTTCTTGGGATCGTAGAGGTAGTTGACCATCAGGCCGTAGGACTGCTTGAAGCCCTTGGCCGACGGATCGGCCGCCCAGTTCAGGCGCTCGACCCGGGCACCGTTGCCCAGATGAAAACGGGCCACCGGGTCCAACGGTTTGCCGTCCTTGAGCTCCTGGGCCAGGTAGCGCGCGGCCCATTGCTTGAGGGCCACGCGCGGCGCCGATTTTTCGGCCAGTTCGGGGGCTGCTTCCCAAGCCTGCAGCAACTCTGCGGGTGCGTTCTTGTTCAGCCAGCCCCGCAGACCGGGAATCGGCGAAAGCGTCGCAAATGTCTTGAGGCGCGGAAACTCTTCGTGCAGGCTTTCCACCACGCGCTTGATCAGCGAGTCGCCAAAGCTCACGCCACGCAGCCCGGCCTGGGTGTTGCTGATCGAGTAGAAGATGGCGGTGGTGGCTCGACCCAGATCGGCCGGTGCTGCGGATTCGTCCAGCAGCGGCGTGATGCTGGCGGCGATCTCATTGATCAGCGCCACCTCAACGAAGATCAGCGGCTCACCCGGCAGGCGCGGGTGAAAAAAGCCGTAGCAGCGTCGATCACTGTCGAGCCGGTTTTTCACATCGTCCCAGCTGCGGATGTCGTGCACCGCCTCGTATTTGATGAGCTTTTCCACCAGCGAAGCGGGCGAGTCCCAGCTGATGCGGCGCAGCTCGAGGAAGCCCACATCGAACCAGGTGGAGAACATGTACTCCATCTCCACGTCCAGCGCCAGCAGGCGCTTGTCGGCTTTCAACAGGGACTGCATCTCGGCGCGCAGGTTCACCAGAAAGGGAATGCCGTCCGGGTGGGCACTGAAGCGCTGCAGCAGGCGCCGGCGAGGCGACACCGTCGCGCGCCGGTACAACACCTCGGCAGCGGCTTCGTCGGGCGTGCCCACCGCGGCCGCGTAGTCCACCTGAGCAGCCTTCACCTGCTCGGGGTCGGCCACGAACCGTTCACTCATGAGCAGCCACAGGTCACGCCGGTGGGCTGCCGAAGCACTGGCATACCAGTCAATCAAGGCCCCTGCGCGCCGCCCACCTTCGACCTCGCTCACCAGTGGATCGACGATGGCTTTGAGCTCGTCAAGCTTGTGGCGCAGGGCGCGCGGCGACATGGCCTCTTCGCCCTGGCGCAGCCGGGCCTTGAGCCGGTCCTGCGTGGACCGCGCCGCCACCGGTGCCGGTTTGCGCAGACGTGCGACGTGTTCGGACAGCCATTCGCGGGTGTTCATGCCGTGATCCTCGACTTCTGGTTGCGGGCGAGTTCGCGCAGCGCCACGCGCTGGCGGGTCAGGTGGGTGCGCATTGCGGCTTCGGCGCCCTCGGCGTCGTGCGCCTTGAGCGCGGCGTACACCGCCATGTGTTCAGACAGGCTTTGCTCCAGGCGTCCCGGCGCGTGCAGCTGCTGCAGGCGCGCGAGCTTGACGATCTTGCGCAGATCGCCGATCACCTGCGCCAGCCAGCGGTTGTTGGCCAACAGGATGATGGCTTCGTGGATCGCGAAGTTGGTTTCGTAGTATTCGGTGATGCGCTTGCCTTTGGCGTTGCGCTGCAGGCGGTCGTGCAACTGCTCCAGCGCAGCCAGGTCGGCGTCGGTGGCATTGCGCGCGGCCTCGAAAGCGCAGCGCCCTTCCAGCAGTGCGATGACTGGAAAAATTTCGTCCAGATCCTGCTCGGTGATCTGGCTCACAAAGCAACCCCGGCGCGGTTCATGGCGCAACAGGCCCTCGGCCGTCAGCACCTTGAGCGCCTCTCGCAGCGGTGTTCGCGAGATGGACAGCTCGGCGCACAACGCGGACTCATCGATGAAACTGCCGGGCACCAGTGCACCCGCAAAAATCCGGTCGCGCAGCTTCGCAGCCACTTCATCGTGCAGAGAGTTGGGCACCAG
The DNA here is from genome assembly GCF_013387465.1 of Hydrogenophaga aromaticivorans. GTDB lineage: Bacteria > Pseudomonadota > Gammaproteobacteria > Burkholderiales > Burkholderiaceae_C > Hydrogenophaga > Hydrogenophaga aromaticivorans. The sequence goes on from NZ_VYGV01000006.1 coordinate 915,871, forward strand.
TCGCATTTGTGATTATCTGTAATTACAGATAATGCTAACCAGAGGGCAAGCCTCTGGCGCCGGGAATTACCCGCACCCCGATGCTGACGAAGCGGCGGAGTTGCGGAGGGACAGGCCCGCGATGGCGCCTGTCAAAACCGGCGGCTCAGGTGCGTCGACCGCACCACCACCAAAGCCCCACCCCACCCACGATCATGGGCACGCAGAGCCACTGGCCCATGCTCATGCCCAGCGTGAGCAGCCCCAGGTGGGCATCGGGCTCGCGGAAGAATTCGGCGATGAAGCGGAACACGCCGTAGCCGAACAGGAAGACCGCGCTCACCCGCCCGGTTGCCCGCGGCTTGCGCGCGTAGAGCCACAACAGCACAAAGAGCAGCACGCCTTCCATGAGGAACTGGTAGACCTGCGAAGGGTGGCGCGGCAGATCACCCGCGCCGCGAAACACCATGCCCCAGGGCAGCGACGGATCGGCCACACGGCCCCACAACTCGCCGTTGATGAAGTTCCCCACGCGACCCGCCGCCAGCCCTGTGGGCACGCAGGGCGCCACAAAGTCCATCACCTGAAGCCAGGGCCGCTGGCGGCTGCGTGCGTACCAGACCATCGCCAACAGCACCCCCAGCATGCCGCCGTGAAAGCTCATGCCCCCCTGCCAGACCGCAAACACCTCCAGCGGGTGGCTCAGGTAGTACGCGGGTTTGTAAAACAGGCAGTAGCCGATGCGGCCACCGACCACCACGCCCATGACGCCGAGGAAGAGGATGTCTTCGACATCGCGCGAAGTCCACGGCTGGGGTTGGCGGATGGAAGCAAACGGCTCGTGCTTCAGGCGCGCGCGACCGAGCAGCACAAAGAGCGCAAACGCCGCGAGGTAGGTCAGCCCGTACCAGTGAATGGCCAGGGGGCCGAGTTGCAGCGCGACGGGATCGATCTGGGGATGAATCAGCATGGCAGCGATTGTGCACGCTGACCGTGCAGCATACAGGTGACCGGGCTGTCCACACGCCAAAAACAAACAGCCTCCGGAGAGGCTGTTGTGGCTTCAGCGCTGTGGCTTCAGTCGCCCAGCAACGAAAGATCGCGCACCGCGCCCTTGTCGGCCGAGGTCGCGAGCAAGGCGTAGGCCTTGAGGGCCGCAGACACCTTGCGCGGGCGCGGCTGGGCGGGCTTCCAGCCCTTGGCGTCCTGCTCGGCGCGGCGCTTGGCCAGTTCTTCGTCGCTCAGCAGCACGTTGATGCTGCGGGCGGGAATGTCGATGCGGATGCGGTCGCCGTTGCGCACCAGGCCGATGGCGCCACCCGCCGCGGCTTCGGGCGAGCAGTGGCCAATCGACAGGCCCGAGGTACCGCCGGAGAAACGGCCATCGGTCAGCAGCGCACAGGCCTTGCCCAGGCCTTTGGACTTGATGTAGCTCGTGGGGTAAAGCATTTCCTGCATGCCGGGGCCTCCCTTGGGGCCCTCGTAGCGCACGATGACCACGTCCCCGGCCTTCACCTTGTCGGCCAGGATCTCGGCGACGGCTTCGTCCTGCGATTCGGTCACGTAGGCCGAACCCTCGAACACCAGAATCGATTCGTCCACACCAGCCGTTTTTACGACGCAACCATCCAGCGCTATGTTGCCGTGCAGCACCGCCAGGCCGCCCTCTTGCGAGAACGCGTGTTCACCCGAGCGGATGCAGCCCTCGGTGCGGTCCAGGTCCAGACTGGGCCAGCGCGTGGACTGGCTGAACGCCACCTGGGTGGGGATGCCGGCCGGGCCGGCCATGTAGAAGGTCTTGACGGCGTCGGACGGATGGCGCGCGATGTCCCACTGATCCAGTGCATCCTTCATGGTCTTCGCGTGGATGGTGGGCACGTCGGTGTGCAGCTTGCCAGCGCGGTCCAGCTCACCCAGGATGGCCATGATGCCGCCCGCACGGTGCACATCTTCGATGTGGTACTTGTTGGTGTTGGGCGCCACCTTGCACAGCTGCGGCACCGATCTCGAAAGGCGGTCGATGTCCTGCATCGTGAAGTCGATCTCGGCTTCCTGCGCGATCGCCAGCAAATGCAGGATGGTGTTGGTCGAGCCACCCATGGCGATGTCGAGCGTGATGGCATTCTCGAAGGCCTTGAAGCCCATGGAACGCGGCAGCACCGACGCATCGCCTTTTTCGTAGAAGCGCTCGCACAGCGCCACCGCTGTGCGACCAGCGCGTTTGAACAGTTGCTCACGGTCGGCGTGCGTGGCCACCACCGTGCCGTTGCCCGGCAGCGCCAGGCCCAGCGCCTCGGCCAGGCAGTTCATGGAGTTGGCGGTGAACATGCCCGAGCAGGAACCGCAGGTCGGGCAGGCCGAACGCTCGACTTCGGCCAGATCGGCGTCGCTCACCTTGCTGTCCACGGCCATCACCATGGCATCGACCAGATCAAGCTTCTTGAACTCCATGACCTGGGTCTGCGGGTTGGCCAGGCGCACCTTGCCCGCTTCCATGGGACCGCCGGAGACGAACACCACCGGGATGTTCAGCCGCATGGCGGCCATCAGCATGCCGGGGGTGATCTTGTCGCAGTTGGAGATGCACACCAGCGCGTCGGCACAGTGCGCGTTGACCATGTATTCCACCGAGTCAGCGATCAGCTCGCGACTGGGCAGCGAGTACAGCATGCCGTCGTGACCCATGGCGATGCCGTCGTCCACCGCGATGGTGTTGAATTCCTTGGCCACGCCACCCGCGGCCTCGATCTCACGCGCCACCAGCTGGCCCAGATCCTTCAGGTGCACATGGCCGGGCACGAACTGCGTGAAGGAGTTGGCGACCGCGATGATGGGTTTGCTGAAGTCGCCGTCCTTCATGCCGGTGGCACGCCAGAGCGAGCGGGCACCGGCCATGTTGCGGCCGGCGGTGGAGGTCTTGGAGCGGTAAGCGGGCATGGTGAGGTCTTTGTCTGGGCGGATCAGGGGGCAAAAAACGCAGCCTTGGATTATCTCCCACGCCCAAGAGGTGATTGCCGGCCGCGCTATAAGCAGAGCACAACAACGCCCCACCACCGGAGACCCCCATGGCCAAACCGACCGTCATTCCGATCCAACCCATGAATCCGCGCAGCCGCAACATCACCCAGGGTAAATCGCGCGCGCCCAACCGCTCCATGTACTACGCCATGGGTTACGAAGAGGCCGATTTCGTCAAGCCCATGGTGGGCGTGGCGAATGGTCACAGCACCATCACCCCCTGCAACTCGGGTCTGCAAAAGCTGGCCGACGCGGCCATCGCCGGCATCGAGGAAGCCGGCGGCAACGCCCAGGTGTTCGGCACACCCACCATCTCGGACGGCATGGCCATGGGCACCGAGGGCATGAAGTATTCACTCGTGAGCCGCGAGGTGATTGCCGACTGCATCGAGACCTGCGTGCAGGGGCAGTGGATGGACGGCGTGCTCGTCATCGGCGGCTGCGACAAAAACATGCCCGGCGGCCTGATGGGCATGTTGCGCGCCAACGTGCCGGCCATTTACGTGTACGGTGGCACCATCCTGCCGGGGCGCTACAAAGACCAGGACCTGAACATCGTGAGCGTGTTTGAAGCCGTGGGCCAGAACGCGGCGGGCAACCTGAGCGACGCCGAGCTGCGCGAGATCGAGATGCGGGCGATCCCGGGATCGGGTTCCTGCGGTGGCATGTACACCGCCAACACCATGAGTTCGGCTTTCGAGGCGCTGGGCATCTCCCTGCCCTACTCCAGCACCATGGCCAATCCGCACGACGAAAAAATGAACTCGGCCCGTGAGTCGGCCAAGGTACTGATCGAGGCGATCCGCAAAGACATCAAGCCGCGCGACATCGTCACCCGCGAGAGCATCGAAAACGCGGTGGCCATGATCATGGCCACCGGTGGCTCCACCAACGCCGTGCTGCATTTCCTGGCCATTGCGCATGCTGCGGGCGTCGAATGGAACATCGACGACTTCGAACGCGTGCGCGTGAAAACACCGGTACTCTGCGACCTCAAGCCCAGCGGCCGGTACCTGGCAGTCGACCTGCACCGCGCTGGCGGCATTCCGCAGGTGATGAAGATGCTGCTGAACGCCGGCCTGCTGCACGGTGACTGCCTCACCATCACCGGCCAGACCATCGCAGAAGTGCTCAAAGACGTGCCCGACGCGCCGCGTGCCGACCAGGACGTGATCCGCCCCATCGACCGCCCCATGTACGCCCAGGGCCACCTGGCCATCCTCAAAGGCAACCTGTCACCCGAGGGCTGCGTGGCCAAGATCACCGGCCTGAAAAACCCCGTGATGACCGGCCCCGCGCGGGTGTTCGACGACGAGCAGTCGGCGCTGCAGGCCATCCTGGACGGCAGGATCAAGGCCGGTGACGTGATGGTGCTGCGCTACCTCGGCCCCAAGGGCGGACCTGGCATGCCCGAGATGCTGGCACCCACCGGTGCGCTGATCGGTGCAGGGCTGGGCGAGAGCGTCGGCCTGATCACCGATGGCCGCTTCTCAGGCGGCACCTGGGGCATGGTGGTGGGCCACGTGGCTCCCGAGGCCGCTGCCGGCGGCACGATTGCCTTGGTACAAGAGGGCGACAGCATCACCATCGACGCCCATGCCCTCCGGCTGGAGTTGAACGTGGCAGCCGACGAAATTGCCCGCCGCCGGGCCGGCTGGACCGCTCCCGCGCCCCGCTACACCCGTGGCGTGCAAGCCAAATTTGCGTTCAACGCAGCCAGTGCAAGCCGCGGTGCGGTGCTTGACAACTATTGAGTGGCAGGGAACCCCATGCAGGCTCAGCGGCGCCGGCTCTTCATGCCCAGCGCCTGGCGCTGGCGCTCAATGCGGTCCTGCTTTTTCTGGTCCATCTTTTCCATCTCCTTGCGCTTGGTGTAGCCGGTGCTGTCAGCCCAGGCCCACCAGGCCACCGCCATGGCAAAAGGCGACAACACCCACCACCAGGACAGCTCGGCGACGAATCCCAATTCGAAATACTTCAGTAGCAACAGGCCGACGCCCGCGATGAGGAAATACATCACACCCTCCAGTAAAGGTCCGATAAAGCCCGGCAAGAAACTGTAAGCGAGCGTATCCGGGCTGTCCCACTGGGTAAAATCCAGCCTGTGAGTTTTTCACGTTCACCCACTAGGACAACACCATGAAACGCGCTCTCCTGATTATGGCCGCTGTGGCCGCCATCTCCGCTCCCGCCATGGCCGACGAAGCCCTCGCCAAGAGCAAGAACTGCATGGCCTGCCATGCCGTGGACAAGAAGCTGGTTGGCCCCGCCTACAAGGACGTGGCCAAGAAGTACGCCGGCAACGCCAAGGCCGCCGACATGCTGGCCGAGAAAGTCGTCAAGGGCGGTTCGGGCGTCTGGGGTGCGATCCCCATGCCTGCCAACCCACAGGTGAGCGCGGCCGAGGCCAAGAAGCTGGTTGCCTGGGTGCTGAGCCAGAAGTAATCCACTTCCCGCTGTTCCAACAAAAAACCCGCTGGATTTCCAGCGGGTTTTTTGTTGTCTGGTTCCTGGCGCCCGAGGGTGCCAGGAACACAGGATCAGTTGTTTTCAGACAATTGATCGAGGATGGCCGGGTTCTCCAGGGTGGAGGTGTCCTGGGTGATGGCTTCGCCCTTGGCGATCGAGCGCAGCAGGCGGCGCATGATCTTGCCCGAGCGGGTCTTGGGCAGGTTGTCACCGAAACGGATGTCCTTGGGCTTGGCGATCGGGCCGATCTCCTTGCCCACCCAGTCGCGCAGCACTTTGGCGATCGCCTTCGCCTCGTCGCCGGTGGGGCGCGAACGCTTGAGCACCACGAAGGCCACGATGGCTTCACCGGTCAGGTCGTCCGGACGGCCCACCACGGCGGCTTCGGCCACCAGGTCGGTCTTGCCCACCAGCGCCGACTCGATCTCCATCGTGCCCATGCGGTGACCGGAAACGTTGAGCACGTCGTCGATACGGCCGGTGATGCGGAAGTAGCCACGGTCAGGACTGCGCACCGCGCCATCGCCAGCCAAGTAATAACCCTTGAGTTCTTCGGGGAAGTAGCTCTTCTTGAAACGCTCGGGGTCGCCCCAGATGGTGCGGATCATCGAAGGCCAGGGCCGCTTGACGACCAGGATGCCACCCGCGCCATTGGGCACGTCCATGCCCGCTTCGTCCACGATGGCGGCCGTGATGCCTGGCAGCGGCAGCGTGCACGAACCCGGCACCAGGGGCGTGGCGCCCGGCAGCGGTGTGATCATGTGGCCACCGGTCTCGGTCTGCCAGAAGGTGTCGACGATGGGGCAACGCTCGCCGCCAATGTGCTTGTAGTACCACATCCAGGCTTCGGGGTTGATGGGCTCGCCGACCGAACCCAGGATGCGCAGGCTGGACAGGTCGGAGCGCGCCGGGTGCACTTTTTCATCGCCCTCGGCGGCCTTGATCAGCGAGCGGATGGCGGTGGGTGCGGTGTAGAAGATCGAGCACTTGTGTTTCTCGATCATCTGCCAGAAGCGGCCGGCGTTCGGGTAGGTCGGCACACCTTCAAACACGATCTGGGTCGCGCCCGCAGCCAGCGGGCCGTAAGCGACGTAGGTGTGGCCGGTGATCCAGCCGATGTCGGCCGTGCACCAGAACACGTCGCTGTCCTTCAGGTCGAAGGTCCAGTTCATGGTCAGGTTGGCCCACAGCAGGTAACCTCCGGTGCTGTGCTGCACGCCCTTGGGGGTACCGGTGGAGCCGGAGGTGTAGAGCACGAACAGCGGGTGCTCGGCGCCCACCATGACCGCCGGGCAGTCGGTGGACTCCGAGGCCATCACCTCGTGCATGTAGCTGTCTCGACCCGCCACCATGTTGCAGGCGGTGGGCGTGCGCTGGAAGACGATCACGTCCTTGACGCACTCGCAGCCACCCATGGCGATGCCTTCGTCCACGATGGACTTGAGCGGCAGCTCCTTGCCACCGCGCAACTGGTAGTTGGCGGTGATCACGGCCACGGCACTGGCGTTCTGGATGCGTTCTTGCAAAGCCTTGGCGGAGAAGCCACCGAACACCACGCTGTGCGTCGCGCCGATGCGGGCGCAGGCCTGCATGGCCACCACGCCTTCGATCGTCATGGGCATGTAGATGACGACGCGGTCGCCTTTCTTCACGCCACGGGCCTTCAAGGCATTCGCAAATTGCGACACCTTGGCCAGCAGTTCCTTGTAGGTCACCTTGGTCACTTCGCCGCCATCGGCTTCAAAGATGATGGCGGTCTTGTTCTCCACCGGCGTGCCCATGTGGCGGTCCAGGCAGTTGTAGGAGGCGTTGAGTTCGCCGTCTTCGAACCATGTGTAGAACGGTGCGTTCGACTCGTCCAGCACCTTGGTGAAGGGCTTGCTCCAGGTCAGGGTTTCGCGTGCGCGCTTGGCCCAGAAACCTTCAAAGTCGTTTTCGGCCTCGGCGCACAGGGCGTTGTAGGCGTCCATGCCCGAAATGCGGGCGGCCTTTCGGGTCGCTTCGGTGGGTTCAAAAACGCGGTTTTCGACCAGGGTGGATTCGATCGACGACGAAGGCGCGGACATGGGCAGTCTCCTCAGGTGTTGTGGGAACAGGTAACGCGTGAATGTGCGCAAAGGCTCTTACGAGCCACTTACATAGGCTGGCGCGGGTAGCCCTGTACCAAGGGGGAAGCTACGATCCGTAGGCCCGCCAAGATGGACTTGTAGCACAGCGGACATCAGCCCGCTCCTACAATCGGGCCCGCCCACTACGGGTTTGCCCGCACCAACAGCACTTGTACCTTCCATGACCACACCCGTCAAAAACACCAGCACCCTGCAGGCCCTGCCCAACCTGATCTTCGCCAGCCGCTGGCTGCAGTTGCCGCTGTACCTGGGCCTGATCCTGGCGCAGGGCATCTATGTCTTCCATTTCTGGGTGGAGCTGGTCCACCTGATCGAGGCCGCTTTCGGCAACACGGACGCGCTGGCGGCCCTGGTCAAGAGCATTGGCTACAAGGAGTCTTTCGAGGTCACCTCACTCAACGAGACCATCATCATGCTGGTGGTGCTGGCGCTGATTGACGTGGTCATGATCTCCAACCTGCTGATCATGGTGATCGTCGGGGGTTACGAGACCTTCGTGAGCCGCATGAACCTGGAGAGCCACCCGGACCAACCGGAATGGCTGAGCCACGTGAACGCGTCGGTGCTCAAGGTCAAGCTGGCCACCGCGATCATCGGCATCTCGTCGATCCACCTGCTCAAGACTTTCATCAACGCCGCCAACTACGAAGAAAAGGTGCTGATGTGGCAGACCATCATCCACGTGGTGTTCCTGCTCAGCGCCATGGCCATCGCCGTGACCGACCGTCTGATGAGCAAACCCGCGGGTGCCGATCACTGAGCCACTGCAATCGCTACCGGGAAGCGGCCCTCGTGGCCGCTTTTTTGATTCTGGCACCGGCAAAAAGCTCAGCGGCCGACCATCTGTTGTGGCACCACCCAGCGGTCGAAGTCCTCAGCCGACACGTGGCCCAGCGCCAGAGCGGCCTCGCGCAGGGTCAGGCCCTCCCGGTGCGCCTTCTTCGCAATCTCGGCGGCCCGGTCGTAGCCGATGTGCGGGTTCAGTGCGGTCACCAGCATCAGCGACCGTTCGAGCAGCTCGGTGATGCGCTCGCGGTTGGGTTCGATACCAGCCGCGCAGTGCGAGTTGAAGCTCGCCATGCCATCGGCGAGCAGGCGCACGCTCTGCAGGAAATTGTGCGCCACCATCGGGCGGAACACGTTGAGTTCGAAGTTGCCCGACGCGCCACCCATGCTGATCGCCACGTCGTTGCCCATCACCTGGCAGCACAGCATGGTCAGCGCCTCGCACTGCGTCGGGTTGACCTTGCCCGGCATGATGGACGAACCGGGTTCGTTTTCCGGAATCGACAGCTCACCCAGTCCGCTGCGCGGGCCGCTGGCGAGCCAGCGCACATCGTTGGCGATCTTCATCAGGCTGGCCGCCAGCCCCTTGAGCGCGCCGTGCGCGTGCACCAGCGCGTCACAGCTGGCGAGTGCCTCAAACTTGTTGGGTGCGCTCACCAGCGGCAGCCCCGTGTGTCGGGCCAGCTCGGCGGCCACCTGTTCTGCAAAGCCGGCCGGGGCATTCAAACCGGTCCCCACCGCCGTGCCGCCCAGCGCCAGTTCACACAGGTGCGGCAGTGCGGCGCGCACATGACGCTCGGCGTGCGCCAGCTGCGCGGCCCATCCCGAAATCTCCTGACCCAGCGTGAGCGGTGTGGCGTCTTGCAGGTGGGTGCGGCCGATCTTCACGATGTTGTCGAACGCCACGGCCTTGGCGGCCAGGGTCTCACGCAAATCCGACAATGCAGGCAGCAGCCGCTGCGTGAACCCCTCCACCGCGGCCAGGTGCATGGCGGTGGGAAACACGTCGTTGGACGACTGGCTGCGGTTCACGTCGTCGTTCGGGTGCACCAGCCGCCCCTCTCCCCGCGCGCCGCCCAGCAACTCGCTGGCGCGGTTGGCCAGCACCTCGTTCAGGTTCATGTTGCTCTGCGTGCCCGAACCGGTCTGCCAGACCACCAGAGGGAATTCGCCCGCGTGCCGTCCAGCGATGACTTCGTCGGCTGCCGCAACGATGGCGTCCGCCCGGTCGGCGTCCAGCGAAGCCAGAGACGGGTTCACCACGGCACAGGCCCGCTTGACCTCGGCCAGCGCACGGATCAGCTCGGTCGGCAGACGCTCGCCCGAGATCGCGAAGTGCGCCAGTGAGCGCTGCGTCTGCGCGCCCCACAGACGGTCTGCAGGCACCTCGATGGCGCCCATGCTGTCGGTTTCGATGCGGGTTGTTGACAGGGTGTTCATGGCATGGCTCCGGTCGTCAGCCGGTGAAAGGCTGGGCCTGTCAAAATAGCAGGCTGATCCCACCGTAGCAGACCTTGCGCCGTGCCACCAGCGCGGCACGCCTTGTCCACGTCAACACCATTGCCCCACGCCATGACCACGAGCATCCGCCAGAACGACCTGATCGAATCCGTCGCCGCCGCCCTGCAGTACATCAGCTACTACCACCCGGCCGACTACATCGCCCACCTGGCGCGCGCCTACGAGCGCGAGCAGAGCGCCGCCGCCAAGGACGCCATCGCGCAGATCCTGACCAACAGCAAGATGAGCGCCACCGGCCACCGCCCGATCTGCCAGGACACCGGCATCGTCAACGTGTTCTTGAAGGTGGGCATGGACGTGCGCTGGGAAGGGTTCTCCGGCAGTCTGGATGACGCCATCAACGAGGGCGTGCGCCGCGGTTACAACCACCCTGACAACACGCTGCGCGCCAGCGTCGTGGCCGACCCGCAATTCGACCGCAAGAACACCAAGGACAACACGCCGGCCGTGATCTTCACCGAGATCGTGCCCGGCAACACGGTGGAAGTGACCGTGGCTGCCAAGGGCGGCGGCTCCGAGAACAAGTCCAAGATGGTCATGCTCAACCCGGGCGACAACGTGGTCGACTGGGTGCTGAAGACCGTGCCGACCATGGGCGCCGGCTGGTGCCCGCCGGGCATGCTGGGCATCGGCATCGGCGGCACCGCCGAGAAGGCCGTGCTGATGGCCAAGGAAAGCCTGATGGACGACCTGGACATGTACGAGCTGCAGGCCAAGGCATCCAAGGGCGAGAAGCTCAGCAAGGTCGAAGAGATGCGCCTGGAGTTGTTCGAGAAGGTCAACGCGCTGGGCATCGGCGCGCAGGGCCTCGGTGGCCTCACCACCGTGCTCGACGTCAAGATCAAGATGTACCCCACGCACGCGGCCAGCAAGCCCGTGGCCATGATCCCCAACTGCGCCGCCACGCGCCACGCCCACTTCGTGCTCGACGGCAGCGGCCCGGTCTACATCGACCCGCCGAGCCTGGACCTCTGGCCCGACGTGGCCTGGACGCCCGACTACGTGAAGAGCAAGAAGGTGGACCTGAACGCCCTCACTGCCGCCGAAGTGGCGAGCTGGAAACCGGGCGACACGTTGCTGCTCAACGGCAAGATGCTCACCGGCCGCGACGCAGCGCACAAGCGCATCCAGGACATGCTGGCCAAGGGCGAGCCGTTGCCGGTGGACTTCACCAACCGCGTCATTTACTACGTCGGCCCGGTCGACCCGGTCAAGGGCGAAGCGGTCGGACCGGCCGGCCCCACCACCGCCACCCGCATGGACGGCTTCACCGAGATGATGCTCGCGCAAACCGGCCTGATCGCCATGGTCGGCAAGGCCGAGCGTGGCCCGGTCGCCATCGAGGCGATCAAGAAGCACAAGAGCGCTTACCTGATGGCGGTGGGCGGTGCCGCCTACCTCGTGTCCAAAGCCATCAAGACCGCCAAGGTCGTGGGCTTTGCCGACCTGGGCATGGAAGCCATCTACGAGTTCGACGTGGTCGACATGCCCGTGACCGTGGCGGTGGACGCGGGCGGCACCAGCGCCCACATCACCGGCCCGGCCGAGTGGAGCAAACGCATCGCCTCGGGCGAGTTCAAGGGCATTTCGGTGGCCGCTGCTTGAAGACCATCGGGGTTTTTGACAGCGGGGTGGGTGGCCTGAGCGTGCTGCGCGCCCTGCTGCTCGAAATACCAGAAGCCCGCTACGTTTACCTCGCCGACGGTGCGCACGCCCCCTACGGCGAACGCAGCGCCCAGCAGGTCGCAGAGCGGGCACAGCGCATCACCGCCCGACTGCGCAAAGACCATGCGGTCGATGCCCTGGTGGTGGCCTGCAACACGGCCACCGCCCAGGCCATCGAATCGCTGCGCCAGCAACACCCCGACTGGCCCATCGTCGGCGTGGAACCCGCGCTGAAACCCGCTGCGGCCCTCAGCCGGACCGGGCACATCGGCGTGTTCGCCACGCGCGGCACCGTCGAGAGTGAGCGCTTTGCCCGCCTGCGCACCCGGGTCGAATCCGAATCCAGTCGCCCGCTGCACTTCAACAGCCAGGCCTGCGACGGCCTCGCCGACGCGATCGAGCGCGGCGACGAAACCACGACACGGGTCCTGTGTGCGCGCTACCTGGACGCATTGCGAGCCCATGCCTCCACCCCGGAACCCATGGATACCCTGGTGCTCGGCTGCACGCACTACCCGTTCGCGGCCGACATCCTGCAAGCGCTGTCGGGACCCGACGTTCGCCTGGTTGAAACCGGCGCGCCGGTGGCACGCCGCACTCGGGCGGTGCTGGGCCTGCCCGAGGCCCACCCCTCAGATGGCGCAACACCGCAGATCACGCTGCTGTCCACCGGCGACCCGACACCGCTGACGCAGGCCGCAGCGCGCTGGCTCGGCATCACCGTGGGTGCCACCCACATCAACGTCTGATCCGGCGAACATCCCGCGCGGAAACCCAAAGGTCAGCCGTTCGCCGCGCCTGGGCCTGACAAGGCCGCACGACGACCCCGCTCCATGTTCACCGGCAGCAGCAACACCAGCCCGAGCAAAAACAGCAGCGCCGTGAATCCGATGGCCAGGCGCTGGTTGCCCCCGGTGGCCCAGGTGATGGCCCCATAGCTCAAGGGTCCGATGATGCTCGCCAGCCGCGTTGCAAAGGTCCACAACCCGTAGAACTCGGCCAGTTGCCTGGGCGGAGCCAGCATGCCCGCCATGGCCCGCCCTGACGACTGGCTGGAGCCCATGCACAGGCCCGCGATCGCGGCCGCGTACCAGAAACCGCCCTTGGTGGTGGTGAGTGCGGCGATGATGCAGGTCGCGATCCAGCCGACCAGGGTGATGCCCAGCGCGAGCTTGTGGCCCAGCCGGTCCTGCCAGTAGCCGAAGGCAAACGCGCCCAATGCAGCCGCAATGTTGAGCACGAAGATCAGCACCATCGTTTCCTGCTGCACAAAGCCGATCACCTGCTCCGCGTAGATGGCCGCCAGCGTGATGGTCACGGTCACACCGCCCTGGTACGCCGTCGCACAAGCCAGCAACCACATGAAATCGCGGTAGCGCCGGGCATCGTGGTAGGTGGAATGCAAGCGGCTCAAAGCAGCCTTCAATCCGCTTTCCGTCGACCGAGCCTGAGGTTCGGCCCGTTCTTTCAGCAGCTTGAAGGTGAACAGCGCCGCGAGCGCAAAGAGGCCGGCGGTGATCCACATGGTCACGGGCACGAACTGGGCGGCGGTCTGCCCCTGCCCCTGGGCCCGGATCACGTACACCAGGCTCAGACCGAGCGCCAGCATGCCGCCGAAGTAGCCAAAGCTCCAGCCCCAACCGCTGACCCGGCCCATGGCCGCCGGCCGCGCAAGTTCGGGCAGGAACGCGGCAATCAGGGATTCGCCCCAGGCAAAGCAGACGTTGGAAACAACGATCAACAGCACCGCCAGCGCCACCATCCCGGGCCCGACGAAAGCCAGCGCGGCCGTGGCCAGCACGCAACCCGTGGTGGTGAGCAGCAACAGCCGCTTTTTGGTACCGTAGCGGTCGGCCCAGGCGCCCATGGCCGGCATCGTCACCATCACGATGGCATGCGACACGCTCAGCGCCAGCGTCCAGGCGAACGTGGCCCAGGCGGCACCGTCGGCGACAGCACCCACGAAATAGGCCGCAAACACCGCCGTCAGCACCACGGTGGTGTAGCCCGAGTTGGCGAAGTCGTACATGGCCCAACCGAACACCTCGCGCCTGCACACGCCAGGGTTCAGGGCTTCGGTGGAAAACAGCGCCATCAGGGCCTCACGCGTTCACGCCGCGTCGACGAACCCGAAGCGGTGGCATCGGCCTGGGGCCTGCACACACGGCAGACCGTCGATCCATCGGGCTGGTCAGTGCAGATGGCGGGGCTTGCGCCCACCGCCGTGGCCCGAGGAACCGCCACCATGTCCACGGGGTGGGCGACCCAGCTGCATGGAGTTGACGAGGGCATCAAAGCGCTGGGTGAACAGCTTGTCGATCGAGCCGACCACATCGCCCAGCTCGGCGGCATCAAAGTGCCGCTCCATGATGTGGACCACATCCTGCACCAGCAGATCGCGCTGCACCTGCATGATGGCCGCGGGCGTGGGGCCGACAAAACACATCATGAAATCGTCGCGCGCCTCCTCTTCTGAGGACTCGTCTTCTTCATCGAACTCGGTGTCGTAGAAGGACACTTCAAGCGGTGCACCGGCCGAAGCGATGTCGTTCAAGCCCATGCAGGCCTCTTCGATCACCTGGCGGAAATCCTCATCGCCCGGCACCGTCCAGCACATCTGCAACACGTGCGCTTCCGCGTCAAATCGGATACCCGGCTCGTCCTCGTAGCTGCTCTCGGCCGCTGCCGCCAGCGAGCGGCCACCGGCGTACTGCCAGAGTGGCTTGAGCGCATCCTGAATCTGGCCGTAAGCCACATCCTCGCGCAAGGGCACATCGCCATGCACGTGGATTTCAAAGGGCGCGTTGTATCGGGTCATGGAAACTCACTGTACCGGTGAAACCGGAAAAAGCCTAGGGGACATGGTGCCTCGAACCGGGGTCGAACCGGTACGCCCCCTCACGGGAAAGCGGCGGATTTTAAGTCCGCTGTGTCTACCAATTTCACCACCGAGGCCAGCCTGTCATTGTCGCAGGTTCGCCAGGCGCGCTTGGGGCGTCGCAACCTGGTCAATCCCTGTTCGGCTTGCCGTGACACGGAAACGAAAAAAAAAGGGGAAGCATGGCTTCCCCTTTTTCTTTGATGCTGGAGCGGGAAACGAGACTCGAACTCGCGACCTCAACCTTGGCAAGGTTGCGCTCTACCAACTGAGCTATTCCCGCAAAATCTGATACCAACCAGTGACTGGAGGCGCGACCCGGAGTCGAACCGGGCTAGACGGATTTGCAATCCGTTGCATAACCGATTTGCTATCGCGCCCTGTGCGATGAATCGGAAAACCCATTCATCCCCATCGACAAAAAAGGGAAGCTCGGCTTCCCTTTTTCAAAACTGGAGCGGGAAACGAGACTCGAACTCGCGACCTCAACCTTGGCAAGGTTGCGCTCTACCAACTGAGCTATTCCCGCATGTTTCTGATGTTTGTCAGAAGCTGGAATTCTAGCGCAGAAAAACGCCTCTTTTCAAGCCCCCACAAATTTTTTGACTCAATGTTTCACGGCATCGGGTGCGGGTGCCGCCGGACGGACGGAGGCTGCGGCCACCTGCGCCGCGACCTCCTCGTCGGTCAGCGGAACTGGCTGGCGCTCCAGCGCAATGGCAAGCACCTTGTCGATCCATTTGACCGGCACGATCTCCAGACCCTGCTTCACATTGTCGGGAATCTCGGCCAGATCCTTCACGTTTTCTTCGGGAATGATCACGGTCTTGATGCCACCACGCAAAGCCGCCAGGAGCTTTTCCTTCAACCCACCGATCGCGGTGACTTCACCACGCAAGGTGATCTCTCCGGTCATGGCCACGTCGGCACGCACCGGGATGCCTGTGAGCGAGGACACCAGCGCCGTGGTCATGGCCGCACCGGCGCTCGGTCCATCCTTGGGCGTGGCGCCGTCGGGCACGTGGATATGGATGTCGCGCTTGTCGAACTGTTCGTCCTTGATGCCGAGTGAGCGGGCACGGCTGCGAACCACCGTGCGCGCCGCCTCCACCGACTCCTTCATCACGTCACCCAGCGAACCGGTCCGCGTGATCACGCCCTTGCCGGGCATGATCGCCACCTCGATGGTCAGCAGATCGCCACCGACCTCGGTCCACGCCAGACCCACGACCTGACCCACTTGGTTCTGCGCTTCGGCTCGCCCGTAGTTGTACTTGCGCACCCCCAGGAATTCGCTGAGGTTTTCCGCATCCACCACCACGGTGGGCGTGTACTTTTTGAGCAGCAGACCCTTCACCACCTTGCGGCAGATTTTGGAGAGCTCACGCTCCAGTGAGCGCACACCGGCTTCGCGGGTGTAGTAACGCACGATGTCGCGCACAGCGTCGTCCTTCACCACCATCTCGCCTTCGCGAATGCCGTTGTTCTTCAGCTGTTTCGGCAACAGGTAGCGGATCGCGATATTGACCTTTTCCTCTTCGGTGTAGCCCGAGAGACGAATCACTTCCATCCGGTCCAACAGGGCTGGAGGGATGTTCATCGAGTTCGACGTGGCGACGAACATCACGTCGGACAGGTCAAAATCGACTTCGACGTAATGGTCGCCAAAGGTGTGGTTCTGCTCCGGGTCCAGCACCTCGAGCAAGGCGCTCGACGGATCGCCGCGGAAGTCGGTACCCAGCTTGTCGATTTCGTCGAGCAGGAACAGCGGATTGCGCGTACCGATCTTGGACAGGCTTTGCAGCACCTTGCCCGGCATGGCGCCGATGTAGGTGCGGCGGTGACCACGGATCTCGGCTTCATCGCGCATGCCCCCCAGGGCCATGCGAACGTATTTGCGGCCAGTGGCCTTGGCCACCGACTGGCCGAGCGAGGTCTTGCCCACGCCGGGCGGACCGACCAGGCACAAGATCGGCGCCTTGACCTTGTCAACGCGCTGCTGGACCGCGAGGTATTCGAGGATGCGGTCCTTGACCTTGTCGAGGCCGTAGTGGTCTTCGTTGAGCACGGCTTCGGCGTGCGCCAGGTCGTGCTTGATCTTGGTCTTTTTGCTCCAGGGCAGGGCCACCAGCGCATCGATGTAGTTGCGCACCACGGTGGCTTCGGCCGACATGGGCGACATCAGCTTGAGCTTCTTGAACTCGGCATCGGCCTTCTTGCGCGCCTCGGCGGGCATCTTGGCGGCCTTGATCTTCTTCTCGATCTCTTCGATGTCGGCGCCCTCTTCGCCTTCGCCCAGTTCCTTCTGGATCGCCTTGACCTGTTCGTTCAGGTAGAAGTCGCGCTGGTTCTTTTCCATCTGGCGCTTGACCCGACCACGGATCTTCTTGTCGACGTTGAGGATGTCGACTTCGCGTTCGAGCTGTTCGAACAGGTTTTCCAGGCGCTTGTTGACCAGGTCCAGATCCAGCACGACCTGCTTGGATTCCAGCTTGAGCGGCAGGTGGGCGGCAATGGTGTCGGCCAGGCGACCCGGATCGTCGATGCTGGAGATCGAAGTCAGGATTTCCGACGGGATCTTCTTGTTCAGTTTGACGTACTGATCAAACTGCTGCATCACGGCACGGCGTAGCGCTTCGAGTTCGGTCGACAGGATATCGGCGCGCTCGATCGCGGGGTCCACCGGGTTGACGCTGGCGACAAAGTGGGTCTCGCCATCGGTGATCGACAACACCTTGGCGCGCTGAACGCCCTCCACCAGCACCTTCACGGTGCCATCGGGCAGTTTCAGCATCTGCAGGATGGTGGCGACGCAACCCATCTCGAACATGTCCTCCGTGGAGGGTTCGTCCTTGGCCGCGGCTTTCTGGGCCACCAGCATGATGCGGCGCTCCGCTTCCATGGCGGATTCCAGCGCCTTGATGCTTTTCGGGCGACCCACGAACAGCGGGATCACCATGTGCGGGAACACCACCACGTCGCGCAAGGGCAGCAGTGGCAGGTCAACCGGCGTGCTGGGCAAAGGGGTTTGTCCGGACATTTCTCAACCTCAACAAAATGGTCTTGGGCAGATGCGAGCGGTCAACACCGTGTGCATCATCAACTTGGCATGCATTCACTCACGCATGCCCGCTACCGATCAGGCCTGTTTGGCCGCTTCGCGGTAGACCAGCAGCGGAGGCTTGTTCTCTTCGATGGTGGACTCGTCCACCACGACTTTCTCCACGTTGCTCATGCCTGGCAGATCGAACATGGTGTCGATCAGCGCGTTTTCCAGTATCGAGCGCAGGCCGCGCGCGCCGGTCTTGCGCGCCAGCGCTTTGCGGGCGATGGCTTTGAGGGCAGCAGGACGGACTTCCAGCTCCGCGCCTTCCATGGACAACAAGCGCGCGAACTGCTTGACCACGGCGTTCTTGGGTTCGGTCAGGATTTCGACCAAGGCATCTTCGCTGAGCTCGGACAGCGCGGCAATCACCGGCACGCGCCCCACGAGCTCGGGGATCAGGCCGAACTTGATCAGATCCTCAGGCTCGATTTCCTTGAAAGATTCGGTCAGGCTGCGCTGCTTCTTGCTCTTGACGACGGCATTGAACCCCATACCGGACGCTTCGGTGCGGTTTTCAATGATCTTTTCCAGCCCGGCAAACGCGCCGCCGCAGATGAACAGGATGTTGGTCGTGTCGACCTGCAGGAAATCCTGGTTCGGGTGCTTGCGGCCGCCCTGGGGCGGCACCGAAGCCATCGTTCCTTCGATCAGCTTGAGCAGCGCCTGCTGCACACCTTCGCCCGACACGTCGCGCGTGATGGACGGGTTGTCAGACTTGCGGGTGATCTTGTCGATCTCGTCGATGTAGACGATGCCTTGCTGGGCACGCTCGACATCGTAGTTGCAGCTTTGCAGCAACTTGGCCACGATGTTTTCAACGTCTTCACCCACGTAACCGGCTTCGGTCAGTGTGGTGGCGTCGGCCATGACAAACGGCACGTTGAGCATGCGCGCCATGGTCTGGGCCAGCAAGGTCTTGCCGGACCCCGTGGGACCGATCAGCAGGATGTTGCTCTTGGCCAGTTCCACCTCGTCCTTGCGCGCCGTCAGTTTGTGGCGCAGGCGCTTGTAGTGGTTGTACACCGCCACCGCCAGCGCCCGCTTGGCCCCTTCCTGACCGATCACGTAGCTGTCCAGATTGCCCTTCAGTTCGGCGGGCGTGGGCACGTCATCGCCGGACGCCTTGACAGACTCCAGTCCCGGCAGTTCGTCCCGGATGATGTCGTTGCACAGCTCGATGCACTCGTCGCAGATGAACACCGAGGGCCCCGCGATCAGCTTCTTGACCTCGTGCTGGCTCTTGCCACAAAACGAGCAGTAGAGCGCTTTTTCACCGGAGACGGCTTTTTTGTCGGCCATGAGATTGGGAGTTCAGATAGACGGAGAGGAGTGCAACGGGAACAATGATAGTTCAAGCCTGCGATGTACCAAATGCCGAAAAAGCGCCTCTTTTGGCACGAATCGGGCAGTTTGGCGAGGTTCTGGACCGATGGGCGCCACACGAAGCACCCATCGGTCCATAGCGTCAAGCTGCAATAGCCCCACGCTTTTCGATGACCTTGTCGATCAGGCCATATTCGGCCGATTCGGCGGCCGACATGTAGTAGTCGCGTTCCGTGTCGCGCGCGATGCGGTCCAGAGGCTGGCCGGTGCGCTCGGCCAGGATCTTGTTCAGCTGCTCGCGGGTCTTGAGAATCTCGCGGGCCTGGATCTCGATCTCGGTCGCCTGACCGCGGCTGCCACCCGAAGGCTGGTGGATCATGATCTTGGAGTTGGGCAGCGAGAAGCGCTTTCCCTTGGTCCCTGCGGCCAACAGGAACGCACCCATGCTGGCGGCGAAGCCGCAGCACAGGGTCGACACGTCGGGCTTGATGAAGTTCATCGTGTCGAAGATCGCCATGCCGGCGCTCACCGAACCGCCGGGCGAGTTGATGTAGAAGGAAATGTCCTTGTCCGGATTTTCACTTTCCAGAAACAGCAGCTGAGCGACCACCAGGTTGGCCGAATGGTCATTGACCTCGCCCACCAGAAAGATCACCCGCTCCCGGAGCAGGCGCGAGTAGATGTCGTAGGCGCGCTCGCCGCGGCCCGAGGTCTCGATCACCATGGGCACCATGCCCAGGCCCTGAATGTCCATTGCGCTCATGCGTTTCTCCATGTGTTGATGCATAACATGCCACTACTGTAACCAACCTGCCAAAGCCGCCACAGGGTTGCGGCTATGGCCGAAGCATGCATATGGCGTGCCTGTTGAAAAAGGCAAGCGTCGGGGAACAAAAAAGGGCGGATTGCTCCGCCCTTCCGAATCCCGCGCGACCGCAGGCCCCGACCGATGCCGCAAGCGGCCCGAACACCGGGCCGCTGTGTGCAAAAGATCAGGCTTGACCCATCAGCTCTTCGAAGCTGATCGACTTTTGATTGATCTTGGCCTTGGACAGCACGAACTCGGTCACGTTGTTTTCGATCACGATGGCTTCCACTTCGGCCATGCGGCGGTTGTCGCTGGTGTACCAGCGCACAACGTCGGCCGGCTTTTCGTAGGAAGCGGCCAGTTCGTCGATGTGGGCCTTGATCTGTTCGGACGTGGCGTGCAGTTCGTTGGCGCGCACCAGCTCGGCCACCACCAGGCCCAGGCGCACGCGGCGCTCGGCCTGGGGACGGAACAGGTCGTCGGGGATCGGCGCCTTGTCGGCGTCTTTCACACCGCGCTGCTTGAGGTCGGCACGGGCGCCTTCGACCAAGCGGTCGAGTTCGGCTTGCACCACCGACTTCGGCAGATCCAGCTCGGCCTTGGCGGCCAGGGCGTCCATCGCGGCCTGCTTGTTGCGGGCCTGCAGGCGGTGCTTGACTTCGCGCTCCAGGTTTTTCTTGATGTCGGCGCGCAGGCCTTCGACCGTGCCTTCGGCGATGCCGAGCGACTTGGCCAGGGCTTCGTCCACGTCGGGCAGGTGGGCGGCTTCGATCTTGTTGACCGTGACCAGAAAATCGGCGGTCTTGCCGGCAACGTCCTTGCCGTGGTAATCCTCGGGGAAGGCCAGCGGGAAGGTCTTGGACTCACCGGACTTCATGCCGCGCACGGCGTCTTCAAATTCCTTGAGCATCTGGCCGTCGCCGACGATGAACTGGAAGCCTTCGGCCTTGCCGCCTTCAAAGGCTTCGCCGTCGATCTTGCCGGCGAAGTCGATGGTGACGCGGTCACCGTCGGCTGCGGCCTGGTCCTGCGCGCGTTGCGCGAAGGTGCGGCGCTGCTTGCGCAGGATGTCCAGCGTGCGGTCGATGGCGGCGTCGTCCACTTCGGCCGAGATTTTTTCGACTTCAGCGGTGGACAGGTCTTCGATCTTGACTTCGGGATACACCTCGAAAACGGCGTCAAAAGCCAGCTGGCCTTCGGGCGATTCTTCTTTTTCGGTGATCTTGGGCTGACCGGCGACGCGCAGCTTGGCTTCGTTGGCGGCGGTGGCGAAAGCCTCACCGACCTTGTCGTTCATGACTTCGTAGTGAACCGAGTAGCCGTACTGCTGGGCCACCACGCTCATGGGCACTTTGCCGGGACGGAAGCCATCCATCTTGACCTTGCGAGCCACGTCCTTGAGGCGCTTGGTCACCTCGTTCTGGATCACGTCGGCCGGCAACGTGAGCGTGATCTTGCGCTCGAGCTTTTCCAGGGTTTCAACAGTCACGGTCATGGCTTTCTCCAAAAGGGTGTCGGTCAACCAGCCACTCTGGCCAACCGGTAAAAATCTGTTCGTCTGAAAGGTGGTGCGCGGGGGGGGACTCGAACCCCCACACCATTGCTGGCGTCAGGACCTAAACCTGGTGCGTCTACCAATTTCGCCACCCGCGCGCCTTCAAAGAGGTCCTGCGCAGAGGGCAATCACAGCCCCGTGCTCAGGTTTCTCCGCTTCACGGCAACCCTAAATTGTAGCCGCTGCAGTGCACCGGACCGGTCAAACGGCCTGCGGTTCCCGTTTCACCCGGAACCAGGCCGCGTACATGGCCGGCAGCGCCAGCAGCGTGAGCACGGTGGCCACGATCAGGCCGCCCATGATGGCCACGGCCATCGGCCCCCAGAACACGCTGCGCGAGAGCGGGATCATGGCCAGCACGGCCGCCGCAGCGGTGAGCACGATGGGCCGCATGCGGCGCACAGCCGCTTCGACGATCGCGTCCCAGGCCGGCACGCCACGCGCACGGTCCTGCTCGATCTGGTCAATCAGGATCACCGAGTTGCGCTGGATCATGCCCATGAGCGCGATCACGCCCAGCAGCGCGACAAAACCGAACGGCCGGTTCAGCAGCAGCAGCGCGCCAGCCACACCCGCCAGGCCCAGCGGGCCGGTCAGGAACACCAGCAGTGAGCGGCTGAAACTCTGCAACTGCAGCATCAGCAGCGTGAAGGTGATGAACAGCATGATGGGGATGCCGGCGGCGATCGACGACGAACCCTTGCTGCTCTCCTCCACCGCACCGGCCACCTGCACCTGGTAACCCGCCAGACCGCGGCCGGCCCAGCTGTCGCTGATCGCCTTCAGGGCCGGCTGCAGCTCGGCGGTGACGGTGGCGCCCTGCAGGCCCTCGACCACATCGCTCTGAACGGTGATCGCGTAGTCGCGGTTTTCACGCCAGATCACACCCGGCTCCCAGCCCGGAACCGGCCGGGCGATCTGCAGCAGCGGGATGCTCTTGCCGCTGGCGGTGGGCAGGTAGCCGTTGCCCAGGGCAGAGAGGGAATTGCGCTCGTCCAGCGGCTGGCGCAACACGATGTCGATCAGCTTGTCACCGTCGCGGTACTGGCCCACGGTGCTGCCCGTGAGGTTGGTGCGCGAGGCCTGCGCAATGGACTGGCTGCTCACGCCGAGCGCGCGCGCCTTGGCCTGGTCCACCTCCAGGCGCAACACCTTGACCGACTCGTTCCAGTTGTCGTTCACGCCGCGCGTGTTCGGGCTCTGGCGCATCGCGGCCTTCACCTCGTCGGCCAGACCGCGCAGCACCGCCGGATCGGGCCCGACGACGCGGAACTGCACCGGGTAAGGCACCGGGGGCCCGTTGGCCAGCAGTTTCACGCGCCCGCGCACCTCGGGAAACTCCGTGGCCAGCAGGGCCGGCAGCTTCTTGCGCAGCGTTTCGCGGGTGGCGAGATCCTGGGGCAACACGATCAATTGCGACACGTTGGACTGCGGAAAGATCTGGTCGATCGGCAGGTAGAAACGCGGCACACCCGAGCCCACCCAGCTGGTCACGCTGGTCACACCGGTCTCGCGCGCCAGACGGTTCTCCAGCCGCTGGCTCACCTCGTCCATGGCCGTGATGCTGCTGCCCTCGGGCAGCCACACGTCCATCAGGATCTCGGGCCGGCTCGAATCGGGGAAGAACTGCTGCTGCACCTTGCCCATACCCACCATGCCGAGCACAAAGGTCGCGATGGTCAGGCCGATGGTGATCCAGCGGTGCTGTACGCACCAGTTGACCAGCGCGCGAAAGCGCACATAGAACGGACCGTCAAACACTTCATGTGCCGGGCCCACATGGGGCTTGACCTTGAGCAGCCTCACACCCAGGTAGGGCACGAACATCACCGCCACGATCCACGACAGCACCAGCGCGATCACCGTGACCGCAAAGATGGCGTAGGTGTATTCCCCCACCGTGGAGTTCGCCATGCCGATGGGCAGGAAACCGGCCGCGGTGATCAGGGTGCCGGTGAGCATGGGCATGGCGGTGGCGTCCCAGGTGAAGGTCGCCGCCTTCATCATGGTGTAGCCCTCTTCGAGCTTGCGCACCATCATTTCCACCGCGATGATCGCGTCGTCCACCAGCAGGCCCAGCGCGATGATGAGCGAACCGAGCGAGATCTTGTGCAGGCCGATGCCCCAGTACTGCATGGCCAGGAAGGTGATGGCCAGCACCAGCGGGATGGTGATGAACACCACCAGCCCGGGCCGCACGTCCAGCACATAGCGGCGCAGGCCACGGCCGCCCGGGCGCTTGTGCAGACCGAGCGCCAGGAAGCTCACCGCGAGCACGATCACCACCGCCTCGATCAGCACCTTGACGAATTCGCTCACCGAGCGCGCCACCGCGGTCGGCTGGTCCTGCACCTGCACCAGCTTCATGCCGGCGGGCAGGTGCGCCTCAATGTCGATCACCGCGCCTTTCAGGGCCTCGCCCAGCGCGATGATGTCGCCGCCCTTGGCCATGGAGATGCCCAGCGCG
The DNA here is from genome assembly GCF_013387465.1 of Hydrogenophaga aromaticivorans. GTDB lineage: Bacteria > Pseudomonadota > Gammaproteobacteria > Burkholderiales > Burkholderiaceae_C > Hydrogenophaga > Hydrogenophaga aromaticivorans. Next base: position 939,575 of record NZ_VYGV01000006.1, read on the forward strand.
ATGCTGTCTTCCCCGTTGTGGCGCACCTTCACCTGCACCGGATCCGCATAACCCAGGTGGATGTCGGCGATGTCGCCCAGCCGCAGTTGTGTGCCATTGGCGGCGCGGATCGGCATGGCGCGCAGCTGTTCCGACGAGTTGAACGCACCCCCCACCCGCACTTGCACCGCGTCGCCCGGCGCCTGCACCGCGCCTGCCGATTCGACCGCGTTCTGCTGACCCAGCGCCGCCAGCACCTGGGGCATGTCCAGACCCAGCACCGCCAGGCGCTTCTGCGAGATCTCGACGTACAGCTTTTCATCCTGCACGCCAAACAGCTCGACCTTGTTCACGTCTTTCACGCGCAGCAGGCGCTGGCGCACGTCGTCGGCCACCTGCTTCAGATCGGCGGGCGAAAAGCCCTCGCCCTGCAGCGCGTAGATGACACCGAAGACATCGCCGAACTCGTCGTTGAAGAACGGCCCGACCACACCCTGCGGCAACGTGCTGCGCATGTCGCCGATCTTCTTGCGTGTCGTGTACCAGATCTGGGGCACCTCGTCCGGCGGCGACGAGTCCTTGACCTGGAACAGCACCACCGACTCTCCCGGTTTGGAATAGCTGCGGATCTTGTCGGCGTAAGGCACCTCCTGCAGGGTCTTTTCGATCCGGTCGGACACCTGCTCGGCCATCTGCTGCGCCGTGGCACCGGGCCAGTAGGCCCGCACCACCATGGCGCGGAAGGTGAACGGCGGGTCTTCGTCCTGACCGAGCTGAAAGTAAGCCGCCACGCCCAGCAGCATCAGCACGATCATCAGGTAGCGCGTGAAGGCCTGGTGGTCCAGCGCCCACTGCGAGAGGTTGAATCGCGAGACCCAGGAGCGGGCCCCGTCGGTGGTGTTCGGATGGTGTTCGCTCATGCCGTCCTCACTGCGCGGCGGGCGCGGCGAAACGCGTCACCTTCTGCCCCGGCGAGAGCACATGCGTGCCCGCAGCCACCACCTCTTCACCCGGCTTCAGGCCCTCGGCGATCACGATCAGGTTGCCATTGGCCCCCGCCACCACCACCGGGCGTGGCTGCACCGTCTGGCTCGCTGCGTCGAACACCCAGACCGCGCTGCCATTCGGCTCGCCCGAGACCGAAGCCATCAGCGCGCTGGTGGGCAGCTGGATCATCGCAGGCCCCGCGCCTTCCGGCGCGGCCAGCGTCACATAGGCGGTCGCGCCCAGGGGCACCGCAGCCCCGTCCGGCAGAGACAGCTTGACCTGGTAGGTGCGTGTGGCCGCATCGGCGCTCGCGGCCACCTCACGCACCACGCCCCCGAGCGGGGCTCCGTTGCCGGGTGCACCCGTGGCCGCCGCCCAGAGGCGCACCTGCGCCGGCTGGCCCACGCGCAACTGCGCCAGCCGGTCTTCCGGCACGGCAAACACCACATCGCGGGCGCCATCGCGCGCCAGGCGCACCACCGGCGTGCCCGCGGCCACCACCTGGCCCACCTCGGCCTCCACGGCCAGCACCACGCCGGCCGCGTCGGCCAGCAAGCGGGTGTAAGCGGCCTGGTTGCCCTGCACCGCGCCCTGCGCCTGGGCCTGGCGCAGGCTGGCTTCGGCGGCCTGCAGCGTGGCCTGGCGGCGCTCGATTTCAGCCCCGCTCACAAAGCCCTGGGCCTTCAGGTCAGTGAAACGCTTCAGGTCGGCCGCGGCCAGGTTGCGCTGGGTCTGCGCCGCGCTCACCTGCGCCTGTGCGGCCTGGCTGGCCAGGGCCAGGTCGTTCGCATCCAGTTGCGCCAGCAACTGCCCCGGTTTCACACGCTGACCCACCTCGGCCGGGCGCTGCAGCAGCTTGCCCCCGACCCGAAAGCCCAGCCGCGACTCGACGCGTGCCCGCACCTCGCCAGCGTACTCGCTCTGCGCGCCCACGCCCGTGGCCGCGACGGTGATCAGCTTGACCGAGCGGATCGGCTCCTGGGGCGCTTCCGGCCGCGAGCAGGCGGCCAGTGCCAGCACGGCGGTCATGGCAAAGACAAAATGCGGTGTTTTCATGACGTTGCAAAGTTCCGTTGAAATCAGGCGTGGAAATGCTTAAAAACTGGTGCACCAAATTCGATGGTCCGATGTGCCCGAGTTAATGACTGACTGGTTAGTAACCAAAATTGTAGTTCAATCGAGGGACGTCGGGGCGCCCGGAGCAGCCGACACTCTGCACAATGCGGACCTTTGGTGTCCACCGACACTGGCAGGCCTGACACCCGCCCTGAAACGCCACCCGGCCGAGCGCCCATGACCCATCTGCCCCAGACCGCCGAAACCACCACCGCGCCCCTCCCGGGCGCTGCGCCGCTGTCTGCCGGCGTGAGGCACTACGAGAACTTCCCGGTCGCCTCCCTGCTGTGCCCGCCCGCCCTGCGCCCCGCCGTGATGGCCATCTACCACTTCGCCCGCACGGCCGACGACATTGCCGACGAAGGCAACGCCGATGCCACGCAGCGCCTCGTCGATCTGGGCGCCTACCGGCAGGCCCTGCAGGCGAGCCTCACCAGGGGCCAGCCCCTCACCGCCCGATGGAATGGCGTTTTCGCGCCGCTGCGCGAGGCGATCCAACAGCACAACCTGCCGGCAAATCTGCTGCACGACCTGATCTGCGCCTTCGAACAGGACGTGCGCCACACCGCTGCGGGGCACCACTACGCCGACACCACCGAGCTGCTGGACTATTGCCGCCTCTCGGCCAACCCGGTGGGCCGGCTGCTGCTGCACCTCTATGGCGTGAACGATGCCCCCTCGCTCGCCCGGAGCGACCAGATCTGCAGCGCGCTGCAACTCATCAACTTCTGGCAGGACATCAGCGTGGACCTGCCGCGCCAGCGCCACTACCTGCCCACCGACCTGCTGCAGCGCCACGGCCTGCCGCGAGAAGCCTTCGACGCCGGCGCCAGCCCCGATGCCGCCACCCAGGTGCGCATGGCGCAGGCGGTCGCCGCCCTCTGCGCCCAGGCACGAGCCCTCATGCAGCAGGGAGCGCCACTCGCCCGGCGCATCCCGGGACGCGCCGGCTGGGAGTTGCGGCTGGTGATTCAGGGCGGCCTGCTCATCCTCGACAAGATCGCGGCCCTGCAGCACCGCAGCTGGCAACAGCGCCCCCGGGTGGGCGCTGCCGATGTGCCCCGCCTGGTCTGGCGCGCCCTGTGCATGCGCTGACCCCTAACGGATCCGCCCTCATGAACACGCCCCCCCGCTCGCCCTTTCAGGAATCCGCCATGCGACGCTTTCAATGCCCGACCCTGGTCGCGGCCCTGCTCGGTTGCTGCCTGTCCCTGCCCGGCTGGGCGCAGCAGAGCCCCGAACCGGCCCCGCAGCCCGCGGCGGTGCCGGCCCGCACCAGCGTGGGCGTGGCCCGGCTGGACACGGTCTGGATCCAGCCCGAGCGCGAAGCGCCGGCCCATGTGATCGCGCGCAACGAATCGAAGCTCTCGGCCGAGGTTTCGGGCACCTTGCTGCGCTGGACCGCCGATGTCGGCGCCCAGGTCGCGCGCGGCCAGGTGCTGGCGCAGATCGATCCGCGCGACGCCGAGCTGGCCGTGCAGCGCGCCCAGGCCGCACTCGACGCCACCCTGGCGCGCCTGAAGCTGGCCCAGGCGCAGCTGCAGCGCTCACGCGATCTGGTCACCCAGGGTTTCTTTTCAAAGGAAGCGCTGGGTCAGCGCGAGACCGAAGTGACCCTGGTGCAGACCGAGGTCAGCGCCAACCGCGCCCAGCTCGCCACCGCCCAGCGCCAGTTGGCCAAGACCACGCTGCGCGCACCGTTCGCCGGCAGTGTGAAGGAGCGGCTGGCGCAGACCGGTGAATCGGTGGCGCCCGGCAGCGTGCTTTACGTGCTCAGCGAATCGGGTGCGGCGGAACTGCAGGCCACGCTCAGCCCGGCCGACGTGCCCGGCCTGCGCGCCGGCAGCGAGCTGCGCTTCGTGACCCTCGGGGAGGCTGTGCCGGTGAAGCTGCTGCGCGTGGGCAGCACGCTGAGCGCGCCGGCACGCACCCAGACCGCGCGCCTGGCCTTTGCGCAGACCGCCGCGGTTTCGCCACCGCCCGCCGGCACCAGCGGCACGCTGCGCTGGCGCGAGTCGCGACCGCACCTGCCACCGGCCCTGATGGTGCGCCGCAACGGCGGCTTGGGCGTGTTCGTGCATCAAGGCAGCGGCGCGCAGGCCACGGCCCGCTTCGTCACCGTGCCGGGCGCCCAGGAAGGCCGGGCCTCGGCCCTGCCCGCCACACTGGGCGGCGACACGCTGGTGGTGGTCAGTGGCCAGGCGGCGCTGCAACCGGGCGTGGCCATCGAGGTGAAGCCGGTCAGCGGCCGTTCGGCGAACTGAACCAGGACGCCCCATGGCATTCATGCGCGCCCTCCTCACCAACCACCCACTGGCCAACATCGCCTTCGTGGTGGTGATGCTGCTCGGGCTGGTCAGCTACAACACCATGCCGCGCGAGCAGGACCCCGAGATCAACTTCAACTGGGTCAGCGTCACCGCGGTGCTGCCGGGCGCCAGCGCCGAGGAGGTCGAGCGACTGATCACCAACCCGCTGGAAGACGCGATCAAGGGCGTGGCCGACGTGCGCTTCGTCATCTCCAGCTCGCGCGAAAACATCTCCAGCATGCTGGTGCGCTTTCGCGAGATCAACGAGCGCACCTTCGACAAGCGCATGGCCGACCTGCGGCGCGAGATCCAGAACAAGGCCACCAGCGAGCTGCCGCGCGATGCCAAAGACCCGATGATCCTGGAGATCACCACCAGCAACGGCTTCCCCACCGCCGCGCTGATGCTGGTGGGCCAGGCCGACGACGAAACCCTGCGCGTCAACGCGCGGCGCATCAAGGCGGACCTGGAACGCATCGCCGGTGTGGACCAGGTCTACGCCTCGGGCCTGCGCGACCCGGAAATCCTCATCAGCCCCAACGCCCAGGCGCTGGCCGCGCGCGGCCTGCTCGCCTCCGACGTGGCCGACGCGGTGGCCGCGTGGTGGCGCGACACCTCCGGCGGCACGCTCAAGACCCAGGGCGGCGCCTGGTCGATCAGCGTGAAGGGCGTGATGACCGATCCGCAGGCGCTCGAAGGCCTGCCCGTCACCTCTGCCCAGCGCCCCGGCGTGGCCGCGCGGCTCGGCGAGGTGGCCCGCATCGAGCGCGCGCGCGCACCGGCGGCGCAATACGCCGCGGCCGACGGTCAGAGCGCCATCTCGCTGGCCGTGACCAAGAAATCGGGCACCAACACCCTGGAGCTTGTCGACGTTCTCAAGACCTACATCCAGAACCAGAACAGCGTGTTCGAAGCGTCGGGACTGAAGCTCGTGCTGACCGACGACCAGACCGTGCCCACGCGCGACGCCATCGGTGTCATGGAAACCAACGCCTTGTTCGGCATGCTCCTGGTGCTGGCGGTGTGCTGGGTGTTCCTGGGCTGGCGCATTGGCCTGCTGGTGACCATGGGCATCCCGTTTTCGCTGCTCGGCACCTTCGCCGTGCTGCAGACCCTGGGCCACACGGTCAATGTCTCGGTGCTGCTGGGCGTGGTGATCGCGCTGGGCATGCTGGTGGACGACGCGGTGGTGGTCGTCGAGTCCATCTACTACCGCATGGAGCGTGGCCAGCAGGCCCTGGCCGCGAGCCTGGACGCCATCGTCGAAGTGTGGAAACCCGTGGTCGCCTCGGTGGCCACCACCATGGCGGCCTTCCTGCCGCTCATGCTGCTGCCCGGCATCATGGGCAAGTTCATGTTCGTGATCCCCTTCGTGGTCACGCTGGCGCTGGCCATCTCGCTGATCGAGGCGTTCTGGATGATGCCCGTGCATGTGACCGCGATCGGTGTGCGCTTTGACCGCCCTTCGCGCGTGCAGGCCTGGCGCGAGCGCTTCAACCGCGGCATCCGCCTGCGCTACGGCCAGGCGCTGGGTTATGCCCTGCGCCGCCCCAAGCGCTTCGCCCTCGTGGGGGTGACCGCGGTGGCCGCCGCCGTGGCCCTGATGGCGACCGGCATCATCCGCGTGCAGTTTTTCGCCTTCGATCCGATCCGCGCGTTCTACGTCAACGTGGACATGCCCCAGACCGCGGCACTGGAGGACACGCTGGCCGAAACCCAGCGCGTCGAAGCCGCGGTGCGCGAGCAGCTGCGTGGCGTGGGTCTGGACGGCGAAGCACGCGCCGTGACCAGCACCGCCGGCCTCAAGTTCACCGAGACCGAACCGGTCTACGGCGACCTGTACGGCCAGGTGTTTGTCTCGCTCAACCCGCGCACCGACGGCTCGCGCGAGGTCATGACGGTGATCGAGGACATGCGCAAGACCATCGAGAACCTGCCCGGACCCGGCCGCAAGAGCTTCACCGCACTGGCCGGCGGCCCGCCGGCGGGCAAGGCCATCAGCGTCAAGGTGCGCGGGGACGAGTTCGAGCCGATCCAGCGTGCGGCCGATGCCCTGAAGACCATCGTGGCCGCCATACCCGGCGCCAAGGATGTGCAGGACGACAACCTACCGGGCCGGGCCCAGCTGCAGTTGCAACTGGACCCCGATGCCGTGCGCGATGCCGGGCTCAACGCGGCGCTCGTGGCACGGCTGGTGCGCCTGAGCGTGGACGGCGAGGTCGTCGCCTTCACCCGCGACGGCGGCGACAAGATCGAGCTGCGCGTGCGCTCCGACCAGGCCCTGCGCGAGCCCGGCAACCTGCGTGTCGATCCGGCCAGCCTGCTCGACGAACCCATCGCCCTGCCCAACGGGCAGACCACCCGCCTCGGTGCCCTGGTGCAGGCCGAGGCCACACCGGGTCGCGGCTTCATCCGCCACCACAACCTGCGCCGCACCACCACGGTGGAAGCCAACCTCGACAAGGCCATCACCGACACCACGGTGGCCAACGACATCGTCAAGGCCGAGTGGGAAAAAATCCGCACCCAGCACCCCGGCATCGACCTCGACTTCTCGGGCGAGCTCGAAGACATCGAAGAAAGCCTGGAGTCGATGCAGGTGCTGTTCCTGCTCGGCGTGGGTCTGATCTACCTGATCCTCGCGGCGCAGTTCAAGAGCTACTGGCAGCCGTTGATGATCCTGGTGACCGTGCCGCTGGCCTTCACCGGCGTGGCGTTTGGCCTGGCGATCTCGAACAACCCGCTCTCGCTCTACACGCTCTACGGCGTGATCGCGCTCACCGGCATCGCTGTGAACTCGGCCATCGTGCTGATCGATGCCGCCAACGACCGCATGCAGCGCGGCATGAGCACCATCCACGCCATCATCCAGGCCAGCCGCCGGCGCGTGGTGCCGATCCTGATCACCACCACCACGACCATCGGCGGCCTGTTTTCGCTGGCGTTTGGCCTGGGTGGCCAGAGCCTGCTCTGGGGCCCCGTGGCGGCCAGCATCGTCTGGGGTCTGGCGTTCTCCACCGTGCTCACGCTGTTCGTGGTGCCGCTGCTCTACCTGGGTTTCATGCGCCCGAAAGCCGCCCGGGCAACGCGCCGGTGGTGGCGCTGGCGAAGGCCTGCCACCGCCTGAGGCCGGACCTCAGCTTTGCAGGCCCGGTTCAACAGCCTGCGAATCCCCACACCGGCAACCGATGGCGTGCACGCTCTCGACCGCGCCCCAGTCCGAGGGCATGGCGCTGTCCGCGATGTTCGGTAGCAGGAAATAAAACGTGGCGCCCTGATTGAGCTTCGAGGTCGCCCAGATGCGCCCGCCGTGGCTCTCGACAATGCGGCGCACCAGGGCCAGGCCGATGCCATCGCCCTTGAACTGTGGCTCGCTGTGCAGCCGCTGGAACATGCCGAACAGTTTTTGGGCGTGCTCCGGATCGAAGCCGATGCCGTTGTCGCGAACGAAGAACACCGGGCCATCCGGGTGCGGGTGCCAGCCGATCTCGACCTCGCTGATGTCGCGATGCCCGGTGTACTTCAGTGCGTTGTCCAGCAGGTTGATCCAGACCTCGCGCAGGAGCACCGCATCACCCTGGATCGCCGGCAGATCCGGCGCGATGCGCCACTGGATGTTGCGCAGCCCCGCGTCGTCGTGCAGACCCACCACCACCTCGCGCAACATCGCGTCCAGATCGACGCGTTCGACGTTCAGGCCTTCGCGCCCCATGCGCGAAAACGACAGCAGGCCTTCGATCAGGTTCTGCATCCGGCCGGCAGCCTGCACGATGCGGTCGCAAAAGCCCAGACAGTCATCAACCGAGCCCTTGGCCAGGTTCTCCTTGATCAGATGGGCGAAGCCGGCCACGTGGCGCAGGGGCGAACGCAGGTCGTGCGAAAGTGCGCAGGAAAACTCTTCCAGCGCACGGTTCGACTCTTCCAGCTTGCGGGTGCGCGCCAGCACCAGCTGGTTCAGCTCCTCGTTGCGCTGCCGCTTTTCTTCCAGTCGCATCTTGTAGAACGTGATGTCCTGGACCGACCAGCTGCGCGGCAGCGTGTACCGGCCGTCTTCACAAGCCGGCACACCGCGGCAACGCACCCAGCGCTGCTGGCCATGCCGGCCGATGACACGGAACTCCACGTCGAGCTCTTCACCGGCTTCTACCCCGTCCGCCAGGCTGCGACGCAGATCCGACACGTCCTCCGGGACGGTGAACGCCAGCAGGCCCTCGAATTCGCGCGGCGCTTCGTCCGGCACCATGCCGAGAATGCGGAACACCTCGCTGGACCAGCGGGGCCGCCCCGTTTCCACTTCGGTGTCGATGCGCCCCAGCCGGGCCAGGCGCTGCGCCACCTCCAGGCGCTGTTTGAGCTCCACGGTGTGGCGCTCCTGCTGGCGGCGTTCCGTGATGTCGGACTGGATCGACAGGTAGGCACACACCTCGCCATGGGCATCGCGAATGGGCTCGATGTTCAGCGCCACGTGGTACGGCTCACCCGACTTCTTGTGGTTGACCAGTTCGAAATTGGAAACCGACTGCCCCTGCCGAATGAGGGAGGCCAGCCGCGAGAGTTCCTCCGCACTGGTCTGCGGGCCATGCAGCAGTTCGCGTGGCCGCTTGCCGATGCACTCGGGCAATGACCAGCCCGTCACCCGCGAGTAGGTGGCGTTGACCCATTTGATGCGCCGCTCCCGGTCGGTGACCACCACCATGTTGGTGCTGCCGTCCACCACCTTCTCGAGCATGCCCAGCCACAGCGTGAGGTCGTCGATTTCCAGTGCGTCGTTCATGCTCGATATTTCGACACATATAACAAGGGGGTTAAAGCAAAGCGGTGCAGAAAAAGGGCCGCATCCGCTGTCAATGTGACCCGTCGCGCATTTCCTGGCGAGCACCTGGTGGAAGGCGAAATCACAGGGCTCAGAATCGCGCCGGCTTGCATCAAAAAGCAGAGCACGGCATTCAACCTTTGCGAATTAGAGAGGTCAGCTGCGATGCGCACGCACTCAACTTGCGTATACGCAATACGCACCCATGTGATCAATGGCAAAAACGAAAACGTAAGTGATCCAGCACGCGTTTCAAGGCAACGCATCCGTAATTTCACGAAGCAAACGCTTGCTTAATTCAGGCACGCACCAAGAAGCCGTCACATCCTTTGGGCTCACTGGTGAAACCATGACCCCGCACCCCACTCCCCCGCAACATGCGCATTCAGGCCCATTGATGCAAGCATTTCAGACTCCGACCAAGACTTCCCGGTCCACCACCCAGTTGGCACGTTGCGAGGTGTGCGCAACACGTTCGGTCTGCATCATGAGCTGCGTGGGTGAGGGCACGGCACAGACGCTGGCTGGAGTCATCCACGAGCGCCTTTTTCGCAAATCGGACGTGGTGCAGGTGGAGGGTGAGGTGGCCGACCAGATCACCATCGTCAAACTGGGCACTGTCAAAGCCGTGCGCCGGGGTGTCGATTCGATAGAACGGCCGGTGGCGCTCTTTGGCCGCGGTCAGCTGATCGGCGCCTACGGCCTGCTCGGCCAGCGCAACCAGGTCGGCGCCAAGGCCCTCTCGGCGGGCCGCTTGTGCGTCATCGACATCGCGGCCCTGTACCGGCTGGGTGTCATCGACCGGGTGTTCCTGGGCTGCGTCTACACCATGATCTCGGCATCTTTCGGCCATCTGGCCGACTGGGCCCACGTCATGCGCGTCAAGGGCATCCAGCAACAACTGCTGGGGGCCTTGCAGTTGCTGTCGAATGATCAACGCAGCCAGTTGATCCGCCTGCCCAGCCACGTGGCGCTGGCCGAGCTGCTATCGACCACGCGTGAATCGGTGGCGCGCAACCTGAGCCTGCTGGAGAAGCAGGGCCTGTTGATCCGCCGGGACCGCTGGCACTGCCAGCTCGCCGACCCGCAGTTGGTCGACGTCGCACTGCAGCCCACCAGACCGGCCCTGATCGCCACGTCCGCGGCGCCTTGAGGCCCACCCCGTTCAGGAAAAGACACCGATGGCTTCGCGCAGCCGCGTGGCTTCGTGTTGCAAGCCGCGTGCGGCGGCCGCGATCTGCTCGACCATGGCCGCGTTCTGCTGGGTCATCTGGTCCAGCAGGTTGACCGATTCGCTCACCTGGGACACGGCACCAGCCTGTTCGGTGGTCACGGTGCCGATGCCGTCGATGAGGGTTGCCACATCCACCACCTGGCGCTGGCTGTCGCCGATCATCTGGCCCGCCGAATTCACCAACGCCACGCCCGCCTCCGCACCGGAGCGCCCCTGGGCAATCAGCTCGCGGATCTCGTGCGCCGCGGTGGCACTGCGCTGCGCCAGCGAACGCACCTCGCCCGCCACAACAGCAAATCCCCGCCCTTGCTCGCCAGCGCGGGCCGCCTCCACCGCCGCGTTGAGCGCGAGGATGTTGGTCTGGAAGGCCAGGCCGTCGATCACGCCGATGATGTCGGTCATGCGCTGACTCGACTGGTTGATGTTCTGCATGGTGCTCACCACCTGACGCACTGCCTCACCGCCCCGCTGGGTGGCTGTGCTGGCCAGACTGGCCTGGCGCGCCGCCCGCACGGCGGACTCGGCGTTCTGCTGGATGCTGGTGCTGAACTGCTCCATCGAGGCCGCGGTTTTCTGCAGGTTCGCGGCCGCCTGCTCGGTGCGCGCACTCAGGTCGTCGTTGCCTGTGGCGATCTCGCTGCTGGCGTCGGCCACCTGGCTCGCGCGCACCTGCACATCGTCCAGCAGCGCCTTGAGGTTGAGTCCGGCCTGGTGGAGCGCGCGTTGCAGGCGGCCGATTTCGTCCACACGCCCCAGCTCATCGGGCGACGGTGTCTGACCCGAAGCCACGTGTTCGGCCTCGCCCAGCACCAGCGCCAGTGGCCGGACCACCTGCACCTGGAGCCGCCCCATCATGAGCAGCAACAACCCCAGCTGGATGCCGATGCCGCCCAGGGCGACCGGCCACGAGGCGCCGGTCACCAGCCAGCCAGCACAACCCGCCACAAACACCACCATCAAGGCCAGCCGCAGGCGCCACGCCAGCGGCATGCGACGCCCCCAGGACATCCAGGCCAGCCCGCCGCCACGCATCACCAGGCCCTGGCAGAAGCGCAGCCCCTGGGCGCGCCCCTCGCGAAAGCGCCGGTACAGGGATTCCGCCGCCTCGACCTCTGCCCGCAGCGGCGTTGTGCGCACCGACATGTAACCCACCAGCTGGCCCCCGCGGTACACCGGTGTGGCATTGGCCCGCACCCAGTAGTGGTCACCGTTCTTGCGCCGGTTTTTCACCAGCGCCGACCAAGCCCGCCCCTGGCGCAGCGTGTTCCACATGTCGGCAAAGGCCTCACGCGGCATGTCCGGGTGGCGCACCAGGTTGTGGGGCTGCCCGAGCAGCTCCTCGCGCGAGAAACCGCTGACCTGCACAAAGGCTTCGTTCACATAGGTGATGTTGCCCTGCAGATCGGTGGTAGACATCAATGTTGCATCCGCCTCTAGGACGAATTCCCGCTGGGTCACCGGCTCGTTGTTTCGCATGAAATGCCCCGCCTTCTTGAAAGAGGTTTACGGCAACAGGTCGGTTACCGTTCTGCAAACTTCGGCAGACAGCGGTGGGAATCCACGGTTACAGATGGGCTCTGCGCCACAACCTGACACCAATGTGATGCCGGGCGCATTTCCGGGCGAAGGCCTGGTTCTAATTTAAGAATTGCCTTGATTTAATCTAGGCATCAACCGGTGCCATACGGATCTGAAGCGATACAGCCCTATAAAAAGAACACCCATCGCCCCACCCCGGGGCCCCCAGAAACCTGCAACCGCGGAGCTCACGCCCGCAGCGCCCATGCCCACGACCGCCGCTGCCCAGCCTCACAAGGCAGCCCACCACCACCACGTCCGGTGCAAGCTTTGCGCTTCCCCCCAGAACTGCCTGATCGGGCGCCTGCCCGACGAACATCGGGCCCGGCTCGCACCCCACATCCGGGAAGTGGCCTTCCAGAAAGACGAATGCCTGCTGACGGAGGGCGTCGTTTCGGACGTCATCCGCATCATCAAACGGGGCACCGCCATGAGCACCCGCCTGGGCCCGCACCGGCAGGTGCTCCCCATAGCGCTGCTGGGTCGCGGGAGCCTGATGGGCAAATTCGGCCTCTTTGACCAAGCGCCCCAGCTGGGCGTGACCAGTGTGTCAGCCGGCCGCCTGTGCGAACTGCGCATCGACGACCTGCAGAAGACCCGTGCGATGGACCCTGCCTTCATGCAGTCGTTGCACACCGCGATGGTCCGAGCCTTCGGCCACCTGGCCGACTGGTCCCAGGTGGTTCAGCTGCGCGGCTTGCCGCGCCAGCTCATGGCCATCTTGCTGCTGCTGTGCCAGGAACAGGGCAAGGCCGTGATCCAGCTGCCCAGTCGCGCGGCGCTCGCCAACCTGCTGAGCACAACGCGCGGATCGATCACCCGCAGCTTGCACCAGCTCGCAGAGCTGGGCGTGCTGCGCTGCATCGACCGTGGGCACTGCGAAGTCCTGAAGCTGGACCTGAGCTGCATCGACGCGGTCGACGAGAACGTCTGATTACACTCAGGCAACCCTGCCTGAGTCATGACACCCCAAGACTACGTTCAACAAAAAGCCGCTGCCTCGGGCAGCAGCTTTTATTACGCCTTCCTCTTCCTCCCCCCCGAGCGCCGCACCGCCATCACGGCGTTCTACGCCTTCTGCCGCGAGGTGGACGACGTGGTCGACGAAGTGACGGACCCCGGCGTGGCGCAGACCAAGCTCGCCTGGTGGCGGCGCGAAGTGGCGCAGGCCTTTGCCGGCGAGAAGAACCACCCGGTGATGCAGGCGCTGATGCCGCACACCGCCGCCTTCGGCATCGAAGCGCGGCACCTGCTGGCCGTGATCGACGGTTGCCAGATGGACCTGGACCAGAACCGCTACCTCGACTTCGCCAACCTGCAGCAGTACTGCCACCTGGTGGCCGGCGTGGTGGGCGAAGTGGCGGCCAGCATCTTCGGCCAGACCCAGGCGCAGACCACCGCCTACGCCCACCGGCTGGGCCTGGCGTTCCAGCTCACCAACATCATCCGCGATGTGGGCGAAGACGCTGCGCGCGGGCGCATCTACCTGCCGGTGAACGAGCTGCAGCGTTTCGATGTGAAGGCGCACGAACTCATCAAACGCGGCGCCGCGCCCGGCATGGACACCGCCGACTTCCGGCGCCGTTTCCTGGCCCTGATGCGGTTCCAGTGCGAGCGCGCCCTGGCCACCTACGACGAAGCCCTGGCCCTGTTGCCCGAAGCCGACCGCCGGGCGCAGAAACCGGGTCTGATGATGGCCAGCATCTACCGCACCCTGCTGCGGGAAATTGCGGCAGACCCGCTGCTGGTGCTGACGCAGCGCGTGAGCCTGACGCCGCTGCGCAAGTTCTGGCTGGCCTGGAAGGTGCAAGCCTTGGGTCGTCTTTGAGCACACGGCTTGCGATTGTCGGTGCGGGCTGGGCCGGCATGGCCGCGGCCGTGGCGGCCGCCGACGCGGGCGCCGATGTGACGGTGTTCGAAGCCACCCGCACCTTGGGTGGCCGCGCCCGCGCATTGCATGTGCAACGGCCCGACGGCCAGCCCCTCACGCTCGACAACGGTCAGCACATCCTGATCGGCGCCTACAGCCAGACGCTGGCACTCATGCAACGGGTCGGCGTGGATCTGGACCAGGCCCTGCTCCGCCTGCCACTGGCCCTGCCCTACCCGGACGGCAGCGGCCTGCAGACCCCCGCCTGGGCAGCGCGCTGGCCGGCGCCCTTCGATGCGGTGGCGGCGATTGCCAGCGCGCGCGGCTGGTCTTGGGGCGAGCGCCTGGCGCTGGTTCGTGCTTCGCTCGGCTGGCAGCGGTCCGGCTTTGCGTGCCCGCCTTCGATGACCGTGGCCGAACTCTGCGCCCGCCTGCCGGCGCGCGTGATGGATGGGCTGATCGAGCCGCTGTGCGTGTCGGCCTTGAACATCCCGGGCGCGCAGGCCAGCGCGCAGGTGTTCCTGAACGTGATGCGCGATGCGTTGTTTGGCGCGGGCCATGCCGGGCTGGGCGCATCCAACCTGCTGCTGCCCCGCAGCGACCTCTCGGCGCTGATGCCCGACGCGGCGGCGCAATGGCTGTCGACCCGACACCCGGACACCGTGCGCCTGCGAACCGGCGAACGCGTGCTGGGCCTGTGCCCTCAGGGTCAGGCGTGGCAGCTGTACACCGCGGAAGTCGCAGAGACCTTCGACCGCGTGATCTGGGCCACGGCCGCAGGCCCTGCCGCACAGGCCATGGCGCAGGCCGCATCCAATGCGGGTGCTGCGGGTGACACCGGCACCGCGAGCCAGCTCGGCGCCTGGTCGCGCACCACCGCGGCGCTGCGTTTCACCGCCATCACCACCGTCTACGCCTGGGCACCCGGCGCGCGGCTGGCCGCGCCCATGCTGGCGTTGCCGGCCGATCCCGGCGCGTTGCGCGCCCCGGCGCAGTTCGTGTTCGACCGTGGCCAGCTCACGCCGCACGACGCGGCTGCGCAAGGCCTTCTCGCCTTCGTGGTGAGCGCCAGCGAGGGCGAGCGCGACGCGCTGCAGGCCCTCGTGCTGCAGCAGGCCGCGGACCAGCTGGGCCTGAAAGGCCTGCAGGCGATCCAGACGGTGGTGGAAAAACGCGCCACCTTCGCCTGCACGCCCGGCCTGCAACGGCCGGTGGAGGCCATCGCACCGGGCCTGTGGGCAGCGGGCGACTACGTGGACGGCCCCTACCCCGCCACGCTCGAAGGCGCGGTGCGCAGCGGGCTGGCGGCCGGCCGGGCGGTTTGACGTCGGCGCTTGCGGAAGGGCCGGCGTTCCGCGCATCATGAAACCTTGCCACCCACGAGACGCCCCATGAACGCCACGCCCCTGAAGCCCGAACAGCTGCGCCTGAACATCGACCCGGCCACGCTGGGCTTTGCCGACACGGCGGAACTGCAGACCACCGAGCTGCCCTGGATCGGGCAGGAGCGTGCGCAGAACGCAGCGCGTTTCGGCCTGGCCATGGACCAGGCCGACTACAACCTGTTCGTGCTGGGTGAGGTGGGCAGCGGGCGCTCCTCGCTGCTGCGCCAGCTGACCCAGGCCGTGGCGGCGGGGCGACCGGTGCCGCCCGACCTGTGTTACCTGCACAACTTCGACGCCCCCGAGCGGCCGCGCGCCCTGCGAATGCCCGCCGGCCAGGGCCGCGAACTGCGGCAGCTCATGACCCGGTTTTCGCGCGGACTGCAAACCGAGATCCCCCAGCGCCTGGGCAGCGAAGACTTCAAATCCGAGAGCGGGCGCATCCAGGCCGCCTACCAGAGCGAGGAAGCCAAGGCCTACACCGAGCTGGACACGTTTGCCGAATCCCACGGCTTCAACCTGTTCCGCGAATCCGGCCATCTCGTGTTCACGCTGATGGGCGACAAGGGCAGCGCGCTCACCGAAAACGAAGCCCGCGCCCTGTCCAAGGAGCGGCGTGCCGAAATCGACAAGGCCGAAGAGGCTTTGCGCCAGGAGATCGCACGCTTCCTCGACAAGACCCGGCCCATGGAGCGCGTGATGAACGAGGCCCTGGCCGCGCTGCGCCGCCAGGTGATCAAGCCCTGGCTGGACCACGAGATGCAGGAGATCCGGGTCAGCCTGAAGAAACAGATCAAGGACTCGGTCAAGCTCGGCAGCTACCTGGAACAGGTGCAGCACGACGTGCTGGAACACATCGAACTCTTCATCGCGCAGGACAGCGACGACGAGGTGCGCCAGGAAGCGCTGACCCAGTTGCTGCTGGGCTACCGGGTGAATCTGGTGGTGGACAACGCGGGGCGCACGGGCGCACCGGTGATCGTGGAAGACAACCCGGTCTACCACACGCTCTTTGGCCGCATCGAATACCAGGCCGAAGAAGACATGATGCTGACCGACTTCTCGCGCGTGCGGGCCGGCAGCCTGATCCGGGCCCACGGCGGCTTCCTGCTGCTGCACCTGCGCGACCTGCTGTCCGAGGAACTGGTGTGGGAGAAGCTGCGCCGCTTCCTGCGCTCGGGCCGGGTGCAGATTGAAGAGCCCGGCAGCTCGCCCATGCCGATGGCGGCTGTGTCGCTGTTGCCCGAGGCGGTGGACGTGGCGGTGAAGATCGTGCTGATCGGCTCGGTGGAGGAGTACTACGCGCTGCAGGAAGGCGACCCGGAGTTTTCGCGCCACTTCCGCGTCAAGGTGGACTTTGCCGAAAGCTTCCCCGCCAGCGGCGACACCCGCGCGGCCAGCGCGCTGTATGTGGCGCACACCTGCCGCAAGCTCGGTCTGCCCCATTTTTCGGCGGCTGCCGTGGCGCGGCTGCTGGAAGACTCGCACCGCGAGGTCGACGACCAGGCCCGCCAGAGCGCCATCTTCGCGCGCACGGAGGCGCTGGTGGCCGAGAGCGCCGCGCTGTGTCGCGCACGCGGCGCCGCCCTGGTGGACGCGCTGGATGTGGACGCCGCCCTGACCGCCCGGCGCCAGCGCCACGACTACCCCGAGCAACGCCTGCGCGAATCCATCGCCGAAGGTGAACGTCTGATTTCGTTGCAGGGCACGCGTGTGGGCCAGATCAACGGCCTGACACAGATCGATCTGGGCGACTGGCGCTTCGGCCTGCCGGTGCGCGTGACGGCGCGCAGTCACGCGGGCACGCGCGGCCTGCTCAACATCGAACGCGAGGTCGAGATGTCGGGCCCGATCCATGACAAGGGCGTGCTGATCCTGCACAGCTACCTGACGGCGCTGTTTGCCCATCTGACACCCTTGGCGCTGAACGCATCCATCGTGTTCGAGCAGGAATACCAGGGTGTGGAGGGCGACTCGGCCTCTTGTGCCGAGCTGTTCGCTCTGCTGTCCTCGCTCTCGGGTGTGCCGCTGCGGCAGGGCATCGCCGTGACCGGCGCGCTCAACCAGCACGGTGAGGTGTTGCCGGTGGGCGGTGTGAACGAGAAGATCGAGGGCTGGTTCCGCGTCTGTGACGCGGCGGGTCTGGATGGCACGCAAGGTGTGCTGCTGCCGCAGCGCAACCTGCGCCACCTGATGCTGGACCGTGCCGTGGTGGATGCCGTGGCCCAGGGCCGCTTCCACATCCACACCGCCAGCCACGTTGGCGAAGGCCTGGCGCTGCTGAGCGGAATGGTCTCTGGCATCACCGATGCCGCGGCAGGCCCGTACCCCATAGACAGCCTGCTGGGGCGCTGCGAACAGACCCTCAAGGCCTACCGGGAAGCCTGCCGGCAAGCCGTTGCGGAGACGAAAACACCGTGGAGCCCATGACCCATCGATCAACTCCCTGCACATTCTCGGGAACCTGTGGCGCCTGATGCCCTCCCACCTGCTGTTTGTTCCACCCCAAGAGAAGGAGCCCCCGCGGATGACACGCACACATCGCTTTCGAAACACCCTCGCTGCACTCGCCACCGGGCTGGCGCTGCTGACGGGCCACACCGCCAGCGCCCAGAGCATGGTCAGCGTGAAAGGCAACGTCCTGAACATGCGTTCGGGGC
This sequence comes from Hydrogenophaga aromaticivorans, assembly GCF_013387465.1. Classification (GTDB taxonomy): domain Bacteria; phylum Pseudomonadota; class Gammaproteobacteria; order Burkholderiales; family Burkholderiaceae_C; genus Hydrogenophaga; species Hydrogenophaga aromaticivorans. The sequence continues at coordinate 957,503 of NZ_VYGV01000006.1, forward strand.
CCGGCACAAACACCGAGGTCCTGTGGGAGCTGCGAAAGGGTTACCCGCTCAAGGTGGTCGCCCGCCAGGGCAACTGGCTGAAGGTCAGTGATTTCGAAAACGACCGCGGCTGGGTGGCGCGCTCACTCACGGGCCGCACGCCGCACCACGTCGTGAAGTCCCGGGTCGCCAACATCCGCTCCGGCCCCGGCACGCAGCACCGCATCGTCGGCAAGGCCGAATACGGCGAGCTGCTGCGCACGCGCGAGAAGCGGCCCGACTGGGTGCGCGTGGAGCGCGACAACGGCAAGACCGGCTGGATCGCCAAGCGCCTGTTGTGGGGCTGGTGAGCGGGTCCTGACCCTGGCTCTCGGCCGTGGGCCAAGGTTCCCACTGCCCCACTCAACAGTTCAAACCTCGCCAAGGGCTTTGGCCGCCAGGTGAGCCGGCCGTTCGATGCAGCGCACGATCCAGTCGTGCGTCAACGGGTGCTCCGCCATCAGGCTGCGTGCCGCTCGGGCCCAGTTCAGCACGCTGGCGACGCACAGGTCGGCCACGGTGAAGCGCGGCGCCGCCAGATACGCTTCACCGCGCTCGTTCTGCTGTTGCAGGTGCCGCTCGATCACGCGCAGCGCCACCGCCAGGCGCTTCTCGGCAGCGGTGGCCAGCTCGGGTTTGCGCCGTTCGGCGGGCATCACCATGCGGTGCATCAACACCGTCAGTGCATCGGCCTCGCATTCGTTCACCACCCAGAAGCTCCAGCGCAGCGCCTCGGCGTCTTCGCGGGCGTTGGCGGGCGTGATGCTGGTGCCATCGGGCTGGCCGTGGTGACGCGCGATGTAGAGCGCGCAGGCCATGCTTTCCCACACCACGACCTCACCACCCTGCTCCGGCGGCCGCTGATCCGCCACCACCGGGATGTGGCCGTTGGGGTTGAGCGCCAGGAATTCGGGGGTTCGCGTGGCACCGCCCTGGAAAGGCGTGGGCACGTGGACGAAATCCAGACCGAGTTCGGTGGCGGCCCAGAGCGGGCGCACCGCGCGCGAGGCGGGGATGCCGTAGATGGTGAGACTCATGGAATCAAGATGGGGAAAGTTCAGCCCAGCGCGCGGCACAGGGCCAGCAGTTCGGACACGGTGATGTGGGGCGCCAGCGGCGCATGTTCCCAGGCATGGCCTTCGCGGTTCACCCACGCGAGCTGCATGCCGGCGTTCAGGGCACCCACACCGTCGAGGTGCGCGTCGTCGCCGACGTGCAGCACCTGCGACGCCGCCACGCCGGCGGCCTGCGCGGCGGCGTGGAAGATGCTCGTATCGGGCTTGGCGGCACCGAACCCATGGGCATTGAGCGAGGCCCGGAAATGCGCGCCGATGCCCACGCGGTGCACGTCCGCGTTCCCGTTCGACACCGCCACCACCGGGTAGCGGCTGCTCAGCCATTCCAGCGCAGGCAGCGCGTCGTCAAACAGCTCCACGCGGTGGCGTTCGGCAAAGAAGACCTCAAACGCCGGCTCGGCCAGGGCCGGGTCATCGCCCGCGCGCTGCAGCAACAGCCGGATGGACTCGCGGCGCAGTCCGCTCATGTCGTGCGCCAGGTCGGGCCGGGTGGTGTTCATCTGGTTGCGCAGCTCGCGCAGCGTGCCCGGCGCGGCAGACAGCGCGGCGGTGGCCGGCGCGTGTTCGCTCAGCCAGGCCTGCAGCGCGTCTTCGGCACGCGTGATCGTGGGCCAGATCGGCCAGAGCGTGTCGTCCAGGTCGAGCGTGATGGCGCGGATGCGCGAGACGTCCAGGCCGGCGTCGATCACAGGGGGAACAGGTGAGCTGGGTTCGAGGGTGTTCATGTGTGCGGGAGAATAGCGCATGGCATTCCAACAAGAACCTCCCTTCTCGCATGGCCAGTCGGCCGGTACGGCCGTTGTGCTGTGCAACCTCGGCACCCCCGACGAAGCCACCGCCCCGGCGGTGCGCCGCTACCTCGCCGAGTTCCTGGGGGACCACCGCGTGGTCGAGATCCCCAAGCCGATCTGGTGGCTGATCCTGCACGGCATCATCCTGCGCACCCGGCCAGCCAAATCGGCCGCCAAGTACGCCAGCGTCTGGACGCCCGAGGGCTCGCCGCTCAAGGTGTGGACACAGAAGCAGGCCACCTTGCTGCGCGGCTACCTGGGCGAGCGCGGCCACCAGGTCACGGTGCGCTACGCCATGCGCTACGGCAATCCGTCGATCCCCGCCGTGCTCGACGAGCTCAAGGCGCAAGGCATCACCCGCGTGCTGATCGTGCCGGCCTACCCGCAGTACAGCGGCACCACCACCGCCAGCGTGATCGACGCGGTGGCCAGCTGGAGCCTGAAGGTGCGCCTCCTGCCCGAGCTGCGCTTCGTGAACCGCTACCACGATGACGCTGGCTACATCGAAGCGCTGACCCGGAAGATCCGAGCGCACTGGATGCACCACGGCCAGGCCGAGCAGCTGGTGATGAGCTTTCACGGCGTGCCCGAGCGCACCCTGCACCTCGGCGACCCCTACCACTGCGAATGCCACAAGACCGCGCGCCTGCTGGCCGAACGGCTGGGTCTGGCGAAAGACCGCTACAAAGTCACCTTCCAGTCGCGCTTCGGCAAGGCCAAGTGGCTGGAGCCCTACACCGAACCAACGCTGATCGCGCTCGGCCAACAAGGCGTGAAGAGCGTGGACGTGGTCTGCCCCGGCTTCACCAGCGACTGCCTGGAAACGCTGGAAGAAATCAACATGGAGGCGCGCGAAGCGTTCCTGCACGCGGGCGGCCAGCAGTTCCAGTACATCGATTGCCTGAACGACAGCCCGGACTGGATCCGCGCGCTCACCGACCTGACCGAACGCCACCTCCAGGGCTGGCCCACGAAACAGGCCGACGACCCAATGGCACTCAAGGAAAGCCGCGCGGCGGCGCTGGCGCTGGGCGCCAAGGACTGACGTGACACCTCGGTGCCCTGGACTTCATCATGAACAAGCTGCCCACCCTCCTCACCCTGTGCGCCCTGGCCAGCCTGGCGGCGGGCTGCTCCACGCAGACGGCTTACTACAGCGGCCAGGGCTGGCAACGCCAGCAGTGTTTCAAGATCGAGGACATGCAGCAACGGCAGCGCTGCCTGAAGAGCGCCAGCACCTCGCACGAGGACTACCAGCGCGAGGTCGAAGCCCTCCCGTCCAGGCCCTGATCTCAGGCTCTCAGTGCACACCTGCTAGAAAGCGCTGCACCAGATCCAGCTGCTCCGGCACATTGAGCGCCGGCGCGTGGCCACAGCCCGCGATCGTCACCACCAGCGCACGCGGCCCGCGGTCGCGCATGGCTTCGGCGGTGTCGGCCAGCAGCAGGTCGGATTCCGCGCCGCGCAGGCACAGCACCGGAATGTGAATGCGGTCGTAGGCCTCCCACAGCTCGTAGTCCGCCGGATGCTGGGTGAACTGCATCACCATGGCCGGGTCGTAGTGCGGTGTCACGCGGCCATTGGGCAGGCGGCGGGTGGAGCTTTCGGTGAGCAGCTTCCACTGCGCATCGGTGAGGAATCCATAGGGCTTGTAGATGGTGCGGAAGTACTGCTCCAGTTCGCCCACAGTGGCAAACGAGGCCGGATTGCCCGCGTAGCTGCGGATGCGCTCAACCGCGGCATCGGCCAGCTTGGGGCCGATGTCGTTGAGCACCAGGCGCTGGATGCGGCCCTGCAGCGGGCCGGCCGCGCACACCATGCCGATGGCGCCACCCATGGAGGTGCCCACCCAGTGGAAGGACGCCACCCCGAGCTGATCCACCAGCGCCGTGGCGATGCGCGCATAGAAGGCCAGGCAGTACTCGGTATCGGGTGTCGGGCTCCATTGCGACAGGCCGCGGCCGATGGTGTCGGGGCAGATCACGCGGTGGCCGAGGGCACTCAGGTACGCGGCCAGCGGGTCCATGTCGCGCCCGGTGCGCGCCAGGCCGTGCCAGGCGATCACGGGCGTGCTTTCGGGCACACCGGGCGCGGGCGCCCAGTCCATGAAATGGATCTCGCGGCCTTCGCACTGGAGGTAGCGCGACTGGGGAACCACAGCGGAGGTGTTCATTTCAGGCCCCTGAGTTTCGCGAGGACCGAGCGCTCGCGCAGCTTGCCGACGATGCCGGTGGGAAAGTAGTACACCGACAGGACGAACAGCACACCCATCCAGAGCAGCCAGCGGTCGGGCGTGAGCAGCGCGGGCAGCAGCGGGATGCCAGCAGTGGCTTCCCCCGCCATGCGCAGCAGGTCCTGCAGGTAGCTCTGCGCCAGCACGAACAGCACGCTGCCGATCAGCGCACCGTAGAGCGTGCCCATGCCGCCGATCACGACGATGAGCAGGATGTCCAACATGATCTCGAACGAGAGCGAGGTGTCGGGCCCGTTGTAGCGCAGCCAGAGTGCGAGCAGGCAGCCGGCCAGCGTGGCGAAGCCGGCCGAGAGCACGTTGGACAGCGTGCGGTAGACGACGGTGCGGTAGCCCAGCGCCTCGGCCCGGAAATCGTTCTCACGAATGGCTTGCAGCACGCGGCCGAAGGGCGAGTTCACGATGCGCAGGATGGTGAGGAAGATCGCCGTGACGGCCGCGAAGATCAGGTAGTAGGTGATCAGCTTGCCGTTCAGATCCACCTCGCCCAGTGGCGTGACCAGCGGCTCTTCGGTCAGCGTGAAACCGGGCGAGAGCAGCTCGGGCACGCTGAAGCTCAGGCCGTCTTCACCACCGGTGAAGTCCGACAGCTGCGAGGCCAGCGTGAGGAAGGCCGAGGCCACCGCCAGCGTGATCATGGCGAAGAAGATCGCGCGCACCCGCAGCGAAAACAGGCCGATCATGAGCGAAAGCACCAGCGAGACCGCCAGCGCGCACAGCACGCCCAGCGCGATGGCGCCCCAGGACGGTTCTTCGACCGCGCTCAGCGCGATCGCCACGCCGTAGGCCCCGATGCCGAAGAACATGGTGTGGGCAAAACTCACGATGCCGGTGTAGCCCAGCAGCAGGTCAAAGCTGGCGACGAGGGCCACGAACACCAGCACCTTGGCCGCCACGTTGAGCGCCTTCACGCCCGGAAACAGGAAGGGCGCGAACGCCAGCCCCAGGAACAGGATCACCAGCAGCGCGGCGAGCCAGCGGCTGCGCGGCAGGTCGTTGGAAAGGAGTCGGTGCAACATCATCGGCTCCTCAACGGTTGGTCACCGGGTACACGCCCTGCGGCCGCCAGAGCAGGATGGCGACCATCAAGGCAATGTTGGAGAACAGCGCCACCTTGGGCACCAGGAAGCCGGTGTAGTTGGCCATCAGGCCGACCAGCAGCGCGCCGATCAGCGCGCCCAGCGTGGAGCCCAGGCCGCCGATGATGATGACGATGAAGATCAGCACGTTGACCTGCGCGCCCATCTGCGGGATCACGCTCTGCTGGTACAGGCCCCACATCACGCCGCCCAGGCCGGCCAGCGCCGAGCCGGCCACGAACACGCCGACGAACAGGCGACGGATGCGGTAGCCCAGCGACTCGACCATCTCGCGGTCCTGCACGCCGGCGCGGATCAGCAGACCGACCTTGGTGCGGTTGAGCGTCCAGACCATGGCAGCGAACACGGCAGCACCCACCAGCACGGCCAGCAGCCGGTATTTCTCCACCGCGGCATCGCCCATGAGCACCGCGCCGCGCAGCGCCTCGGGCAGCGGCAGCGGGATCTGCTCGGGGCCCCAGATCACCTTGATCAGCTCTTCGCCGATGATCATGCCGCCCATGGTGATGAGGATCTGCTTCAGGTGCATGCCGTAGACCGGCCGGATGATCAGGCGCTCGAACACCAGACCCAGCGCACCCGCCACGGCCATCGCCACCAGCATCGCCGGGAACAGCGCCAGCAGGTTCAGCCACAGGCTGTCGGCCGTGGTGTAGCTCCCCATGCTCGCGAGCACCGTGGTGGCCACGAAGGCACCGAGCGCGATGAACACGCCGTGGCCGAAGTTGAGCACGTCCATCAGGCCGAACACCAGCGTGAGGCCCGAGGCGATGATGAAGACGATCATGCCCATCGCCAGTCCGGCCACGGTGAGCGTGAGCCAGGTGGAGGGGCTGCCGATGGCGGGCAAGGCGGCCAGTGCGAGCACCGGCACCAGGGCCATGGGTTTCCAGTCGAGGTCTTTGAACAAACTCATTGGTGTGCTCCCAGCGAAAGGCCCAGCAGTCGCGACTGCATCGATTCATCGGCCGCCAGCTCGGCCATCGAGCCGCTGTGCACCACGCGTCCGTCGTCCATCACGGCCACCGTGTCGCCGAGTTGTCTGGCGAAGTTGAAGTTCTGCTCGACCAGCAGGATCGTGGTCTGCGCCGCCTTGAGCTGGCGGAAGGCCTCGATCATGTTCTGGATAATCGCGGGCGCCAGGCCCTTGCTGGGCTCGTCGATCAGCAGCAGCTTGCGCGGTTCGACGATGGCGCGCGACACCGCCAGCATCTGTTTCTGCCCGCCGGACAGCTTGCCCGCCGGGTGCGTCCAGAACTTCTTCATGGCCGGGAACAGGCCGAAGATCCATTCGAGCCGCGTGGTGTCGATGTCATCAAGCGTGCGCGCACCGCGCGCGGCCAGCAGCATGTTTTCGCGTACCGAGAGGTCCGAGAAGATGCCCATGCTTTCGGGCACGTAGGCCACGCCGCTGTGCGCGATGTCGGGCGTCGGTTTCTGCGTGATGTCCTCGCCGTCGAGCACCACCGTGCCCTGGCTGGCGTGCCACAGGCCCATGATGGTGCGCAGCGTCGTGGTCTTGCCCGCGCCGTTGCGGCCCAGCAGCATGGTCAGCTGCCCGGCGGGCACGTCGAGGTCCACGCCGTGCAGGATGTGGTACGCGCCGATGTGGGTGTGCACGCCCTTGAGAGTCAGGAGATTGCTCATGCTGACACCTCTTCTTCAGGGTTGATGCCGAGGTAGGCCTGCTGCACCACCGGCGAAGCGATCACGGTGGCCGGGTCGCCGTCGGCCACCAGCTCGCCGTTGTGCAGCACGATGATGCGGTCCGAGAGTTCGCGCACCACGTCCATCTTGTGTTCGACCAGCAGGATGGTCTTGGTCTTGTCGGCCTTGAGCTGGCGGATCAGGTTCAGGATCACCGGCACCTCGTCCACGCTCATGCCCGCGGTGGGTTCGTCGAACATGAACACCTGCGGCTCCAGTGCCATCAGGATGCCCACCTCCAGCTTGCGCTGGTCGCCGTGCGGCAGGCTGGAGGCGAACGCGTCGCCTTTGTCGGCCAGCGCCACGGCCTCCAGCACCTCGTCAGCGCGCACCACCAGGTCGCGCCGGTCGCTCCAGATGCGCCAGAGGTTCAGCCCCGCACCCGCCCTCGCCTGCACCGCCAGCCGCACGTTCTCGCGCACCGTGAGGTTGGGGAACAGGTTGGTGAGCTGGAACGCCCGACCCAGCCCTGCCTGTGCGCGGGCCGGCGCACCCAGCGAAGAGACGTCCACCCCGTTCAGGCGAACGCTGCCCGCCGAGGCCCGGATCTGCCCCGAGATGAGGTTGAAGTAGGTCGTCTTGCCAGCACCGTTGGGGCCGACGATGGCGGTCAGCGTGCCCGGCTCGAAAGCGCAGGACACAGCATTCACCGCCACGTGCCCACCGAAGCGGACCGTGAGATCGCGTGTTTCAAGCATGAGGTCTCCGACAGGGAGAGGAAGTCTGGGCGCGGCAAGTGCCGCGGCCTTCGGGAACACGGTGGAACCGGCTTTGCCGGGCCACTCGTGTTGTCCCCCTTTAGGGGGAAGCCGCGTTAGCGGCGCAGGGGGTTGCGCCGAATAAATCGCAGGGGGTCAAGCGCTCTCAGCGCTTGTTTTTAATAGGCACATTCATGTCCGCCGGCTTGATCTCGCGCACGAGCTCAGGCACACCCCACGGGAACGCCGGGTCCACCTTGATCTTGAAGTGGTACATGCTCTGCATCGCCTGGTGGTCTTCCTTGCGGAAGGTCATCGTGCCCTTGGGCGTCTCGAAGCTCATGCCTTCCATGGTCTTGATCAGCGTGTCGGTCTTGGTGTCGCCGTTGGTCTTCTTGAGCGCGGTCACCACCGCCATCGCAGCACTGAAGCCACCGGCGGTGAAGAAGTCGGGCGGGCTCTTGAACTGGCTGTAGTGCTGGGCCACCATGGCATCGTTGACCGGGTTCTTCGGAATGCCGAAGTAGTAGTACGTGGCACCTTCCATGCCGGGGAAGTTCTTGTAGTTGGCCATCGCCGGCAGGATGTTGCCGCCGGTGGCGATCTCGATGTTGTAGCGCTTGAGGTCGAGGTCGGCGATCTTGAACGGGTTCCCTGCGCCGGCCCAGATGATGAAGATCACCTTGCGGCCCGGCAGGTCCTTGAGCTTGTCGATCAGGCGCTGCGCACCGGCGGTGAAGTCGGTGGTGCTGGTCGGCAGGTATTCCTCGTGCACGATCTTGGCGGTCTTGACCGCGTCCTTGAAGGCCTTCACGCCGTCACGCCCGAACGCGTAGTCCTGCGCCAGCGTGGCGATGTTCACGCCGGCCTTGTCCAGCGCCACGGCGTTGGAGATCGCGTCCTGGCTGCTGTTGCGGCCGGTGCGGAAGATGTACTTGTTCCATTTGTCACCGGTGATGGAGTCGGCCACGGCGGGCTCCACCAGCAGGATCTTCTTGTATTCCTCGGCCACCGGCAGCATGGCCAGCGCCACGCCGGAGCCGGTCGGGCCCACGGCGATGTCGGCCTTGTCGTCGGCGAAGGCGGCCGCCAGCTGGGCCTTGCCCACGTCGGGCTTGAACTGGCTGTCTTTCTCGATCACCACCAGCTTCTTGCCGCCCACCATCATCGTGCCGCCGGTGGCGTAGTTCAGGCCCATCATCAGGCCGGTGTGGGTCTGCTTGGCGTAGGCTTCGAGCGGGCCGGTCTTGTCGTAGACGTGGGCGATGCGGATCTCGCCCTTGTTCGACTGGGCAAAGCCCAAGGTGGCCGTGCAGGCGAGCGCGATGACCGCCAGGCGGCGGGTGGTGTTGTGCATGTCTTGTCTCCTGGTTGGAAGTGTCACAGCGCGTGGCGCCGTGTCTTTCACATTGCAGGGTCCGTGCCAGGGAGACAAGTGTTTGATTTCAAACAGATTTTTCTGTGACGGCTGGGCGCTTGTCTGAGTTTCAGACAGTCACGGGTGGATACACGTGACTATTATTCAGACACTTGTCTGAATTTCAGACAAGCCCGCAGAACCCGCCGGGGCACCCAGCTTGTCGTACAGGCTGGCGCGCGAGATGCCGAGCAGGCGTGCTGCCGCAGCCCGGTTGCCCCCGCTGCGCTGCAGCGCCGCCGCGATCGCGCGCTGCTCCAGTTCGGCGATCTGTTCCGGCAGGGGTCGGGTGTCGGCCCCGCCCGCAGCCAGCGCCTGCGCGGGAGCGGGCACCACGGCAGGCTCGATGCGGTCCAGTCCCGATTCGCGCAGCACCGTCTCCACCTGCGGCGCCGCGATCTGCGGCGAGTCGCTGCGCAGGGCCAGCTGCTCCAGCACGTTGCGCAGCTCGCGGATGTTGCCGCGCCAGGGCTGGGCCGCGAGCAGGGCACGGGCGCAGGGCAGCAGGTCGATCTGCTCACCCGCGCCGCGCGCGGCAATGTCTTCGCACAGGGCTTCGATCAGCAAAGGCACGTCGTCGCGCCGCTCGCGCAGCGGCGGCACCCGAATCGGCAGCACATTGAGCCGGTAATACAGGTCTTCGCGGAAGCTGCCCTCGCGCACCATGTGCTGAAGGTCGCGCGAGGTGGCCGCCACCACGCGCACGTCAAAACGGATCAGTTTGTTCGAACCCAGCGGCTCGATCTCGCCTTCCTGCAAGGCGCGCAGCAGTTTGACCTGCACCGACATCGGCATGTCGCCCAGCTCGTCCAGAAACAGCGTGCCGCCGTCGGCCAGCTTGAACTTGCCGTCGCGGCCCTTCTTGTCGGCGCCGGTGTAGGCGCCGGGCGCCACGCCGAAGAACTCGGCCTCCAGCAGCGTATCGGGCACGGCCGCCATGTTCACGCTCACGAACGGCCGCCCTGCGCGCGGTGACGAGGCATGGATGGCGTGGGCGAGCAGTTCCTTGCCGGTGCCGGTTTCGCCCAGCAGCAGCACCGGGCTGCTGGAAGACGCCGCGCGCCGCGCCTGGCGTTTCACCTCCAGCGCGCCCGGGCTGGTGCCCACGAAACTCGCGAAGGTGTATTTGCTGCGGCGCTGGCTGGCCAGCTCGCGCCGCGCGTCGCTCAGGTCCTGCTCCAGCCGCGCGAACTTGGCGATCAACGGCTGCAACGTGGTTTCGGGGTGGTCAAACAGCACGATGCCCAGCACGCCAATCACCTCGCCCGCGTCGTCGCGCAGCGGGATGCGGCTGACCACGAAGGTGCCCGCCTTGTTGGTGAGCAGGTCGATCAGGATCGGCTTGCCGGTGGCCAGCACCTGGTGCATCTGTGTGTTCTGCACCACACTGGAGACCGGGTGGCCGACGAAGTCTTCTTCGCGCTCGAAACCCAGCGCCGGCAGGAAACGGCGGTACTGGTCGTTGATCCAGACCACGCGCGCCTTGCGGTCCACCAGCATCATGCCTTCGCTGGCGGTGGCGAACAGGTCGAACATGGAACGCGCGGCGAGCTCCAGAATGCTCTGCGCGTCGCGGGGAAGTCGGTCGTCTCGGATCATGACGGGATATTAAGCCCACCCCCATCGCTTGTTCGCTTCGCGTAAGCGCTCCGCCCCTCAAGGGGCGATGCGAGCGGCCCGGCGGAGCCGGTTCCGCCGCATCCTGGGTTGAGGCATTTCGCTCCGGGGCAGCTGCTGTCCGATCGGTCAGATCGGCAACAGCCCCGCTTCCACCAGTTGTGCCCTCACCTGCAACGCCGATTCGAAGCGAACACCACGCCAGCCGTGAGCATGGGCCGCGTCCAGGTTGCGCTGCACATCGTCGATGAACCAGACCTCATCGGCACCCAGGCCGAAGCGCTCGACGGCCAGCGCGTAGATACCCGGGTCGGGCTTGATCTGTTGCACATGGGCCGAGAAGATGCCGTCGTCGAAAGCGCTGAAAAACGCCTTGTCGCGCAGCAGTCGCTCGGCATACGGCGCCGGCATGTTGGAGAGGAAGCACAGCCGATGGTCCTGCGCGCGCAGCTCGTGCAGCAGGGCCTCGGTGCCTTCCAGTGTGGCCAGGTGCGGCGGGATCGCCTCGATCACCGCCTGCACATCCTGCACCTGCAGACCGGTGCGCGCGGCAATGCGTTGCGCCAGTGCATCGGGCTCGATCTGACCCAGGTCGAACAGTGCCCAGTCGCCACCGGGATCGAAGCCTTGAAACAGCTGCTGCGCCAGCGCCTGCGCGCCAGCGTGGTGGGGGGCGTGTTGCGGCAGCAGGTGCTGCAGCAGGGTCAGCGGCTGCCAGTGCAGCAGCACGCCGCCCAGATCAAAAATGACCGTCTTCTGTGGGCTCATGCCGCCATTGTCGCGCCCTGCCCCTCAGCGGAGGGGGCCAACGATCCGGCGCCGGGCCGCCCCAAGCCGGATCAGCCCCCTCGGGGGGCAGCGACCCGCGCAGCGGCGGAGCGTGGGGGCCATTTCTTCAGGACCGCCGGTGCCAGGCCAGCAGGCGCGGCGTGACCAGCACCAGCACCACGATGGCCAGCAGCGTGGCCGACATGGGGCGTTCAAAGAACACCGCCAGACTGCCTTCGCCAATCGACATGGCGTTGCGGAACTGCGCCTCTGCCAGCGGCCCCAGAATCAGGCCCACGATCACCGGGGCGGTCGGAAAGTCGAACCGGCGAAGCACCACGCCCACCAGCGCCAGACCGAACATGATGAACAGGTCGAACGAGCTCTGGCGCATGCCATACACACCCACCGTAGCAAAGATCAGGATACCGGCGTAGAGCGGTGCCTTGGGGATCTTCAGCAGCTTGACCCACAACCCCACCATCGGCAGGTTGAGCACCAGCAGCATCACGTTGCCGATGTAGAGCGAGGCGATCAGCGCCCACACCAGGGCAGAGGACGTCTCGAACAGCTGTGGCCCGGCGTTGATGCCGTAGTTCTGCAGCGCGCTCAGCAGGATGGCCGCCGTCACCGAGGTGGGGATGCCCAGCGTGAGCAGCGGCACCAGCGTGGCCGTCACGGCCGCGTTGTTGGCGGCTTCGGGGCCGGCCACCCCTTCGATGGCGCCGGTGGTGCCGAACTCCTTCTTGAACTCGGGGTCGGCCAGCTTGCGCTCCGTCGCGTAGCTCAGGAAAGTCGGGATCTCGGAGCCGCCCGCGGGGATGGTGCCGAAGGGGAAGCCGATGAAGGTGCCGCGCAGCCAGGCGGGCCAGGACCGCTTCCACTCGGTGCGCGTCATGTGCGCCTTGTTCATCTTGTTCAGGTTGGCTTCGCTCCTGCCTTCGTACAAGGCGTTGTAGAGCGCCTCGGTGACGGCAAACAGGCCCACCGCCACCAGCACCACCTCGACGCCGTCCATGAACTCGATGACGCCGCCGGTGTAGCGCACCTGGCCGGTGATCTGGTCCATGCCCACCAGGCCCAGCGCCAGGCCGAAGAACAGCGCCGTGATGCCGCGCAACGTGCTCTGCCCCAGCACCGCGCTCACGGTGGTGAAGGCCAGCAGCATCAGGCAGAAATACTCGGGCGGGCCGAGCTTCACGGCGAACTCGGCCAGGATGGGCGCGAACAGCGTCACCAGCACCGTCGCGATGCTGCCGGCCACGAACGAGCCGATGGCCGACGTGGCGAGCGCGGCGCCGGCGCGTCCGCTCTTGGCCATCTTGAAGCCTTCGAGCGCGGTCACCATGGTGCCGGTCTCTCCGGGCGTGTTGAGCAGGATGGAGGTGGTCGATCCGCCGTACATGGCGCCGTAGTAGATGCCGGCGAAGAAGATCATCGACGCGGTGGCCTCCACCTGACCGGTGATCGGCAGCAGCATGGCCACCGTGACCGCCGGGCCCAGGCCAGGCAGCACGCCGATGGCGGTGCCCAGCGCGCAGCCGGCCAGAGCCCACAGCAGGTTGATGGGGGTGCCGGCGGTCACAAAGCCGCCGAGCAGGTTGTTCCAGGTTTCAAGCATGGTGAATTCCTTTCTGGTCCGTCACAGGGCTCACAGCCAGCCGGTGCCCGTGAGGCCCGGCAGGTTGACGGCGAGGAATTTGGTGAACAGCCAGAAGGTGGGCGCCGAGATCAGCATGCCGATCACCGCGTCTTTCACCGTCTGCATGGCGTTGCCCGCGGGCTTGCCTTCGCTGATGCGCAAGCCGCGCACCGCCAGCGTGAAGCACATCGCACAACTCAGGATGAAACCGATGGTGGTGATGAGCGCCGCGTTGCCCAGGATGCCGGCCGACACCCAGACCATGGCGTGCCAGTCGCCGCGGGCCGCGCCCGAGGGCTCGGGCATGTTGCGGAAACCGCCGGTGCGCACTTCCCAGATCAGCAGCACACCGCACAAGCCCATGGCGGCCGACACCACCCAGGGCAGGAAGTCCGGGCCGACGCCCGCGTAGCCCGCGTCCGACGGGATGTTGGCCGCGCCGTAGGCCAGCCCGGCGGCCAGCAGCACGGCGGCAATGCCCAGGGCCAGCTGGCCGGGCCTGTGGTCCGCGCGCGCGGGTGGATCTCGGGAATCGGTGGTGTTCATGTGGGCCTCCAAAAAAAAACCGCGACAAAATGTGCCGCGGCCGGTGGGCAGCGCGCCGTGCGCGGCGCTGCCGCGTCAGGCCATGCCGGCGCGCACCATGGTGGCACGCAGGCTGGAGAAATCGCGGTCCACGAATTCGTCGAAGGCCTTGCCAGTCAGCAGCGCGGGTGTCCAGTTGTTCTTGACCAGCGCCTCCTGCCAGGCCTTGCTCTTGGTGGCCTTGACGATCATGTCGGTGAGCGCGTCGCGCTGCGCCGGGGTGATGCCAGCCGCGCCGTACACGCCGCGCCAGTTGCCGATCTCCACGTTGATGCCCTGCTCCTTGAGCGTGGGCACGTCGATGCCTTTCACACGCTCGCCGGAGGTGATACCGATGGCGCGCATCTTGCCGCTGTCGATGTACTGCTGGAACTCGCTGTAGCCACTGCCGCCGATGGTGACGTTGCCGCCCAGGATGGCCGCCACGGCTTCGCCACCGCCACGGAAAGGCACGTAGTTGATCTTGGCCGCGGGCACACCCACCGACTGCGCGATCTGTGCCGCCGCGATGTGCTCGGTGGCGCCGCGCGAACCGCCGCCCCACTTGACGCTGCCCGGGTCTTTCTTGAGCTGTTCGACCACATCCTTCATGGTCTTGAAGGGCGAATTGGCCGGCAGCACGAACACGTTGTATTCGGTCGTGAGGCGGGCAATCGGCGTGAGCTGGGTGACCGACACCGGCGGCTTGCCGGTGATGATGCCGCCCAGCATGACGGCGCCCATGACCATCATGGCGTTCGGATCGCCCTTGGAGCTGTTGTAGAACTGGGCCAGGCCGATTGCGCCCGCCGCACCGCCCTTGTTTTCAAAAGTCACCGAGTCGGCCACCTTGGCATCGCGCAGGGCTTCGCCCAGGGCGCGGCCCGTGCCGTCCCAGCCACCGCCCGGGTTGGCGGGGATCATCATCTTGACGTTGGCAGCAGCCCAGGCCAGGTTCGGCAAGGCGCCGGCAGCGGCCATGGCGGCCAGGGATTTGAGGAAGGTGTCGCGACGCATGTGAAGTCTCCATTGGGTGTTGATCGACGGAGCCTATGTTCCTGTCGCACGCTGTCAATCGGCTGTCCAACATCTAAGGAGAAACCCTAGTGATCTGGATCACCCCAGCGCTCCGCCCGGTGCTGCCGATAATCGAAGCCGAATGAAACTGCTGCTGATCGAAGACAACCCCACCATGCAGACCACGCTGCAGCGCACGTTCGAGCGGCGTGGCATGCAGGTGCTCACCTGTGGCGACGGTGCGCGTGCGCTGGCGCTCTGGCAGGCCAGCCTGCCCGACGCCGTGCTGCTCGACCTGAGCCTGCCCGGGCGCGACGGCCTGCAGGTGCTGGGCGACGCACGCGCCGCCGGCCTGACCACGCCGGTCATCATTCTCACCGCACGCGGCACCGTGGGCGACCGCATCATCGGCCTGAACACCGGCGCCGACGACTACCTGCCCAAGCCCTTTGACCTGGACGAACTTGAAGCCCGCCTGCGCGCCCTGGTCCGCCGCTCCGCCAGCGCCAGCGAAGCCGGCAACGGCCCGACCGGACGCACCGCCGTCTGGTGCGGCATGCAGCTCGACAAGGACAACGGCGCGGTCTACTTCGAGGGCCAGCCACTCGAACTTGCGCCGCGCGAACTGGCCCTGCTGCGCGCCGTGCTGCAGAAGCCGGGCCACGCCATCGCCAAGGAGCGGCTCACCGAGCTGGTGTTCCCGGGGGAAAGCCAGGTGCAGCCGGAGGCGATCGAGGTCGTGGCCTACCGCCTGCGCAAGAAGATCGCCCACACCGGTGCGCAGCTGGTCACGCTGCGCGGCCTGGGTTACCTGTTGAAAGCCACGACGTGAAGTCCCGCTCGCTCTCGCTGCGGCGCACCCTGCTGCTCGGCATCCTGTTGCCGGTGTTCGGCTTCGTGCTGATCAACACCGTGGTGCTCTACCGCCAGGCGCTCGCCGCCGCCGACACGGCCTACGACCGCACCCTGCTGGCCACCGCCAAATCGCTGGGTGAACAGCTGGAGGTGGTGAGCGGTGGCGCGGGTGCGCGGGTGACGTCATCGCTGGCCTACTCCGCGCTGGAGGCTTTCGAAGCCGACAACCGCAGTCGCATCTTCTACCGGGTCAGCGGGTTTGCCGGCGAGATGGTCTCCGGCTTTGAAGACCTGCCGCCAGCCCGCCAGCGCCTGCCCGACCAGAAGATCTACGCCGCCCTGGTGCACTTCTACGACGACCAGTACCGCGGCGTGCCGGTGCGCATGGCGGTGCTGCTGCAGCCGGTGGCCGGGGTGGCCGGACAGGGCATGACCACCATCCAGGTGGCCGAAACGCTGGAGCTGCGCCAGACGCTGGCGCGCCAGATCCTCATCGACACGCTGTGGCGCCAGGCGGCGCTGGTGATCGTGATCGCGGGCGTGGTGGTGTTCGTGGTACAGCGCGCCACGCGTCCGGTGCGCGCGCTCAGCCACGCGCTCTCGGCGCGCAGCGAAAACGACCTGTCGCCCCTGCCCACCAACAGCGCCCCACGCGAGCTGCTGCCCCTGGTGGAAGCCACCAACCAGCACATGCAGCGCCTGTCGCAGTTGCTGGAACACCAGAAGCGCTTTGTGCGCGACACCTCGCACCAGCTGCGCACGCCGCTGGCCGTGCTCAAGACCCAGGTGCAGTCGGCGCGCCGGGGCGATGTGGAGCCACAGCTGGCGCTGGAAGAAATCGGCCACACGGTCGAACGCGCCACCGAACTGGCCAACCAGATGCTGGCGCTGGCCAAGGTCGAGCAACTGCGCCAGGAGACCGACGCGCCGGTGGTGGACTGGGCCGACGTGGTGCGCGCCGTGGGACTCGATCTCGCGCCCCTGATCGCCGAGCACGCGCTCGATTTTTCGCTTGACGTCGTCAGCGCGCGGGTGCGTGCACACGAGTGGGCGCTGCGGGAACTCAGCCGCAACCTGCTGCACAACGCCATCAAGAACACGCCCGAAGGCTCGCGCCTCGCGGTGATGCTGGTGCGCGATGCCCACGCCGCGGCGCTCACCATCAGCGACAGCGGCCCCGGCATCTCGGCAGCGCTGCGCGAGCGCCTGTTCCAGCCTTTCGCCACCGACCCGCAGCGCGCCGGTGCACCGGGCAGCGGCTCGGGTCTGGGCCTGGCGATCTGCCACGGCGTCACCCTGTCGCTCGGTGGCAGCATCGACCTGATCAACCGCGAAACCCATGGTCAGGTCTTGGGGCTTGACGCGACCGTCCGCCTGCCGCTGGCCTCCACCTGAACCTAACAGACCTTTCGATGAAGAACGTCCCGTCCACCAGCGCAGGCAGCGGCAAGATCCGGCTCGACAAATGGCTCTGGGCCGCGCGCTTCTACAAGACCCGCAGCCTGAGCTGCGAAGAAATCGACAAGGGCCGCGTGCGGCTCAATGGCCAGCCGGTCAAGCCCTCGCACGACGTGAAGCCGGGCGACACGCTGGAGATCCGGTCGGGCCCCATCGTCCGCACCGTGCTCGTGCGTGCGCTCAGCGGCGCGCGCGGTCCGGCCCCTGTGGCCGCCCTGCTCTACGAAGAAACCACCGAGTCGGTGGCCCTGCGCCTGGCCGCCGCCGAACAACGCCGGCTGGCCCCCGAGCCGGCCCACAGCCTCACCCAGGGTCGCCCGACCAAACGCGACCGGCGCCACATCGAAGGCCTGCGCGACGAGGGCAAGGCCCCGGGCTGGAATGAACGCTGGAGCGCTTCGCTGGACGACGACTGATCGTCGAGCGGTCGGTCAGTTTTTTCGAGTGCCCAGCCACACCACCGTGGCCACCACCAGCAGGCCACCCGCCACCTGCACCGGCGCGATGCTCTGTCCCAGAATCGCCCAGGCCAGCATCAGCGCAAAGATGGGTTCGATGTTCATGATGGCCGAGTTGCCCACCACGCCCAGGCGCGGCAACACGGTGAACATGATGGTGAAGGCCGTGCCATACAGGACCGTGAGCCCGAGCAGGCCCCACCAGCCGGCCACTGCCACGGGAAAATGGAACCCGCCCTGTGTCGCCACCCCGGCCAGGGCCAGCACCGCCACGATGCCCATGGTGCTCGCGGTGCGCAGGCGGCCATCCAGGTCGGCCGTCTCGTGCTGGGTCAGCACCAGCGCGAGTCCGAATGTGGCCGCCGCCGTGAGCGCGAAGGCCACGCCCACGCCAATCTGCGCCCAGTGACCCGAGGCACCCAGGCCCGAAGCGGCGCCGGACACATCGAGCGCCAGCGCCAGGCCCAGCAGCATCACCGGCATGGCGCGCACCATGCGCGCTTCGGGCCGGTGGCCGTAGACCACACGCGCCCACAGCGCGGTCCAAAGCGGGTAGGTGTTGAACGCCAGCAGCGCCAGCGCCACCGGCAGGCGGGCCACCGACGAATACAGGCACAGGCTCTGGACACCGACCAGCAGGCCGATCACGGGCAGCGCCTTGCGGTGCCGGGGCCCGAGCCGCACCGGCACGCGGAACCAGCGCAACAGAAATGCCACCACCAGCGCCGTGACCCCGCTGCGGAAGACCACCGCGGTCGCGACATCGACACCGTTGTCGAAAGCCATGCGTGCCGCCACGTGGTTGGCCCCCATCATGAAGGCGATCAGCAGCAGCGTGGCAAAGGCGGCGCGCGACAGCGCCGGGCTTGAAGTCGAAGACATGCGCAAAAGGTCCTTGTGCGGGCAGTCCCAAGAAAAAACCCGTTCCAGCTTGCGCTGAAACGGGTTTCTCTGATTGGCGGAGCGAGAGAGAAACGAACTACAGCCATTTTCGCTTGTAAATCAACGGTGTTTCGCGGGAAACAATTCAGGATGCCTACACCCGTGCCCACAAAACGAAAAGCCCGCCAGTCCGAAGACCAGCGGGCGATTTCTTGGGACTCGAACGGTCAGGGCGCAGCAGCCAGCGACTTCCTCAGCCTCGCACCCAGCGTAGCGTCCCGCCGCGGCGCGTCAATCTCTGCCGCTGCCTCGTTCAGCTCTCGCATGACCGCGGTGCGCTCTTCGTCCAGGGCCTTGATGGCTTCGCTGTCTCCCACGGTTTCCATCGCCTCCTTGTTGAGTTCGCGCAGATCCTTGACGGCCCGGTTCTTCTCCTTCTTCAGCATCGCCTCGGGCTTGTCGGCTTCGATGCGGTCGGCCGCGTCCAGATCACCCTTCTTCTCGGCAGCGCGGATCAGCTTTTCCGCCTTCTCGATGGCGGTCAGGTTGTCGTAGTACCGGCTGCGCTGCACCGATGCGTCATCCACCTCGCCATAGAAGCGGCCGAACACCGGGAGCCCGGTCGGCTTGGTGTCTTCGCCTTTGGACATGGCGATGCTGGTGTTCACGGTCTTCTCGATTTCGCGCAGCAGTCCACCGCCGACCACCTGGGCCAGGTAGCGCACCATCTCAGGCGTCGGGCTGACCCGGCCGGCCTCGTACTCGTCGCCGTCGCTGACCTTGTTCAGGATGCGGCTGATTTCGAGGTAGGCCTGACCGGTGGGCGCGCGCAGCGTTCCTTCCCGGGCGCGCTCGAAGCCTGGTCGCGGATCGTTGCCGTAGCCCTCGCGCTCAATGGCGGCGCCGGCAAAGTTCTTGTTCGACAGAACCTCGATCACCGGGTCGATCACGGTCGGCGCCACGGTGCGCAACGCGCCATCGGCGGTGAAGATGTTGCCACCACCCAGCGGGTTGAACGCACCGGCAATCTCTCCAACGGCTGCGAATCCCTTGGATAGCGCATCCTTGCCGCCGTCCATCGTGAGTTCGGCCAGCACCCGCCCAGTGTTCGGCAGGACATGCAGGCCCAGCGGCAGCGGGATCGTGAAGTACCGCTTCTTGCCTTCGTCGTCGGTGCCAAGCGGGATGATGAGCGCGCGCGACTTCACGAACTCCGGGATTTCGTCGTCATCGTAGCCAGCGGCCAGCAGCATCACCGCCTGCAGCACGCCCAGCGTCACACCGCCTGCGATGATCTTGGCGCCGTCCGGCCCGGCCAGGGTCTGCAGCGTGCGCGCGGAACCCTGAACCGATGCGTTGAAGAATGCGTACAGCGGCCCCAGCTCCCGGCCCATGCGACCTTTTCTGTTGAAATCGACCGTCAGTTCGCGGCCAAGGCGCGCGGCTTCCGGCCGGCTCATGCCTTCCTGCAGGGCCTCGCGGTACGCGGCCAGGCGCACAGCGTTTTCCAAGGTCGTGTTGAAGATGTCCAACGCACCCAGCACCTTGCCGGCCACCTTGTCCGTGGTCAGCTTGCCGGCCTTCTCCATCGCCTTGAGTTCGGCTTCCAGTGCCTTGGCGCGGTCGTTGGCGTCCTTGAACATCTCGCGGTAGCCAGTCTGCCCGCCGTCCTGTTGGAACTGACGGAACAGCCGACCCCATTCGCCGGACTTCTTGCCGGACAACTCCAGACCGATGCCCTTGAGTGCCCCTGGTGTCATGGCCAGGACCTTCAAGGTCTTTCCGCGCAGCTTGGTCGAACTCAGGTTGATGGCCCCGCCCAGCGTGTCGCGCGTCAGGTTCACCAGACCGAATGCCGGGTTGAACTGCGTGTTCACGCTGGCCAGCCATCGCGTCGTCTTGCCGACGATGCTCCCGGCGATGTCGAACTTCGTCAGGCCGTCCATGTTCTTCAGGTTCTCGGCCATGCGCAGCCCGCGCGGGTCGTTGACGTTGACCATCAGCACCCGGTCTTCGCCGTTCACCTTGAGCACGATGGCGCCGGGCAGGCTCTTGTACATCGGGTTCGGCCGGCTGACCACGCGGCCCAGCGTCGGGTCCACGGTCTTGATTGTCGGAACGCCCATCATCCCGGCTTCGGCCACGGTCGGGTCAACGCCCATGCGCTGCAGTTCCCTGCCGATGGCCTCCGGACTCATGCCGGGCTTGATCGTGGTCCAGAAGTCCGGGTTCGGATTCGTCAGGGCCAGGCCGTACAGCGCCACCGCCACGCGGTTCTTTTCCGCCCTGGTGATCGCGGCTTCCCGTTGCATCAGGACGTGCGCCAGGATGTTCGTCGCCTGCTTGGTTGAGCCCACGGCGCGCTTGCTGCTGCCACCGCGCACGCTCATCCCGGATCCGGTCGGGTGCGGGTTGCCGTTCTCGGCCTCGTCGCGGAACAGCGGGACATAGCTCTTGTAGGCGCCGGCCCATGCATCGATCGTTTCCTGCTTCTCCAGACCCTCGTCAACCAGCAGCTTCGTTGTGCCCTGGGTGATCGCGTCCACCCGCTTGGCCATGGCGGTCAGAACCATGCGCTTGCCTTCGGACAGGCCGGCGATGTGCGCCTTTGCTGCCTCAGTGGTCATCAGCACGCCCTTGCTGTTCTTGCCGGCGCCACCGTCTGGCAAGTCCGGGTTCACCTTGGCGATCTGCTTGTTCCGTTCCTCGGCATGGCGTGCGTGCAGGTAGTCGGCCAGTTCGTCCATGGTCACGTTGTTGCGCGCCATGGCATCCAGCAGCGGCTTGGCCTCGTCGTCAAGGAACTGCTTGGCTCGGGTCGCCACACGGCCCGGGTACAGCGTCTCCTGCAGACGGGCGTCGAACTTCTCGGGGATGGTGTTGGCCTTGGAGATGGCCTCCTGCACGCGCTTGAGGTCGATGCGACCATCGGCCAGCTCATAGATCACGCGGTCCAGTCGCGTTTCCTGCGGGGCATCCCAGAACCCGGGCTGGAACATCTCGGCCTGACCCGGCTTCGCAGCGCCTGCGGCCTTCTCTGCTTCGATGGATGCCGGGGCCTTGGCGGTGCGGCTGTACGCAGCCTCAATGATGCTCACGTCATCACCGGAGAACACCACGTAGTTGAACGAGCCGTCGCCCTTGTCACGGCTGACACCATCGAGGTACTTTATGCCACGGATGCCGGCAGAGCGAAGCTCACGGGACGCATTTTTGTCGCTCCCAGACTCGCGCTGCATTGCCATGTACACAGCTTGGCCGGTGGTGTTACCAGCCTCCATCGGCTGCATCATCTCTGCCAGTGTCTGGTAGTAATCAGCGCCATCAACTGCAAGCTGTTTTAGCGCCTCCAGAACCTTCTTCGGCTGCTCGCTCAACGGCTTGTCCCACAGAAGCATCTCGGTGTCTTCTGGGATTTCGGCCTCGTAGAGCTGGCCTTGTGCACCTTTCACGGCGTCTTGCAGCTCCTGCGATGCATCGTAGGCGTCAAGCTCCTTGAATGCCGCCGTGATGGCCTGGGCCGGGTAGTCGAATCCGAGCCAGTCGTCAGCAGCCAGCGCACGGATCACGCGGGCGCGTTGCGGACTCATCGTGTCGGCGGCGTCGAGTGCTTCGTCAAAATCTGCGTCATCTGGCATCTCGTCGCGGAACTCTTTGACGATCTGCTTGTAGCTCAGGCCTTTGCGGTAGTGCTCGGCGATTTCCTTCTTGCTGGCGAAGTACAGACCCCACCCGTAGGCCTGTGCACCTTCACCTGTGCCGATGGCGTCCGTGGTGAAGCGCTCGAACCGGTGCGGCGTGCCGTGGTATGCGCGAGCGAACACCGGCTTTGCTGACTTCTTGGCGCTGTCCGTCCGCTTGCCAGCCTCAAGGAACCGCTGCGCATTCACCAGCGCGCCCTGCAGTTCGGCCATGGTCATCTTCACGTCGATACCGATAGAGCGCAGGAACTCGACCACCTTCGCATAGACCGACTTCACGAACCCGAAGCCTGGGCGGAAATTGCCGTCTGCGTCAACAGCCTGCTCGACCACCTTCGCGGCAATCTCGTCGGCTTCCTGCATCTCGGACAGGTTGAACTTTCCGGCGTCGTCCACGTAGGCCGCGCGAACGTCATTGCGGATCGCGGCCAGCGGCTTGTTGCCGGTCTTAAGCGCAAGCTGGATGTTCCCCATGAACTTCTTCCAATCGTCCTTCCCCAGCATCTCGCGCAGGCCGTGGTGAGCAATGGCCTCATGGGTCAGCACCTCCATGGCCTTGGCCTTGTCGCGGATGTTCTGCGCCACGAGGTAGACCTTGCCGCCGAAGTACACGCCGTGCACGTCGCCCGGGGCAGGCATGGGAAGGTCTTTGGTCGTTGCCACCACCGTGACGTTCGGACCGTTCTGCCAGCGCTTGAGCACCGGGGCGATGGCCTTCTGCAGATCGGCGGTTTTCATGCCACGCTGCATCGGCGTGGTCATCTGGCGGAAAAGATCAGCCGTCAGGGGGCGGCTGTAGAAGATCCGTTCGTCTTTTGAGGCCGATGCAAGTTGCGCTCGTTGGCGAACAAGTTTGTCCAGTAGGCTTTCACCCGCACCGGTCCGCCCTGCTCCATCGCCACCCGTTCCCCGTCCGCGTAGAAGGGAACGGAACACAGCGCCTCGCGCAACCGTGCGCCACCCTGATTGAGCCTTGGCAAGGTCACTTCCCGGAAGTTTTTGTCGTGACTCGCTACTTCTTGCTGCGAGCATCCCTCTAGGAATAGGTCGCCCAGTACGTCCCAAGAATTGTCCGGTTGCGAGGTCATAGGTGATCTGATCAGAGTCGGGATAGGCATTGTCCATCGCCCTGACAGACACGTCAATCATGCGCTCGATGTTGCCAACGTGATCGCCATAGACCCATTTCAGCGCTGGTACGCCGATCTTTGGCGAACCTTCGGTCTGCCTTGGGTGCGGCGCCAGGTGGGCGGTCGTGCCAAACTTCAGAGCGCTGGAAATCATGTGCTCGGTGCGTCGGCGCATGGCTTCGTCAGATAGGCCAGATGGGTCGCCAATGAAGATGCGCCCCGTGTTGTGCGCGTAGGTCGCTGCGATGTTGTAGACCCGCGCACCGTTCTGGCCGGGCTTCAGGCTCGACACATCAATCCACACGTCTTCGGCGCTGTCAGGTACATCCTCTGGGTTCTCTCCGGGCCTGCCCATCTCCCATGTCGTGTTGTTGTCGGAATCGACTTCACCGGCGTACACGCTGTTGGGGCCAGACTTTCGAACCGTGATCCTGGCCAGCTTGCCGTCAGGCATGGTCAGCGTGTACATCGTCTCGTTGCCCGGAAGGTTGGCCTTGCGGACTTTAATTTCCGGGTCGTGATCGGCCGTGATTCCTTCGATGGTTTCCTTATCGGACTTCGGCATCGAGTACAGGTCATCGGTTTCGGCGAGGATGGCCAGCGGGTCGGCGCTGCGCGAGAACATCGGCTGAGTCGTGTCCTGGCGACCATCCTCGACCGTCAGCGTGAAGCTGTCGGATCCGGCTTCGCTCTCGCGCTTGACCTGGGCGCGTGCATCCAACTCATCAGCGCGGCTTACACGTTCCTGCTGGGATTCGATGTCGGATTTCGTGGGGGCGGTGAGTGTCTGCGTCAGAACCTCGCGGGCCTTTACCGCCTGAGTCCTTCCCACCACCACACCGGTAGCGCTCGAGAGAATGGACTTCGCCGGGATGCCGGCAGCGGTCAGGCGTTCGCGCAGCGCCTTGGTGTCGCCCTTGACGGAGAGGGTTCCGTCCGGGCGGTCGGTCAGGCTTTCGCTGGTGCCTTCTCGCGCCGTGCGCAAAGCGCGCGCATCGTCAGAGATCGTCATCCCAGAACTCACAGGCGGAAGCTTTCCGCCGCGCGCCTCAAGCGCGTCATACAACGCCGAGCCAACACCGCGACGACGGTCCTGCTCGCGAACGAACGAATCGATTGGACCTCCGTTCGGCATGAACGTCAGGCGACCGACTTCCTCGCCGGCATCGTTGGTAGCGATCAGCGTCTTGGGCTCACCGTACTCGCCTCGCACCAGCGATCCGAATGCCTTCGGCGCTGGCTGTTGAGAAATTGTGATCCGCCCGCCGTCCTTGAGCGTCACCCCATCGGCTTGAACGTCACCGGCTCCAGTCGCTGTGGGTAGTCCTGCTGCGGCTGCATTGCCACCCGCTGGCGCTGGCGCTTCAACTGGCGCGGCGGCTGCTTGGGCTTCGGTTCCTGGCGCTGCGTTTTGGACATTGGCTTGCTCAGTGATATTGCCCAGCGGCTTGCGGGTTTCCTTGCTGCTGGCCCATGCCTTGAATGCCGGCATCGGCAATGCGGTGATGTTGGCCAGGCCATTCCAGTCGGCGCTGTAGTTGCGACGGTAGATCGCCTCGGCCTCTGCCTGGTCGGCGGCGCCGAACACGACCTTGTGTTCATCGAACTTGCCGGTCTTCGGATCGACCTGATCCACCACGAACACCGGGCCGGCGTAGTCCTGCGGCGTTCCGGGCTTGATGAACACGTCCAGCTTGTCGCCATCGGCTGCGGTTGTCCCCTTGAAGTAGCCGTAGTGGTCGCGCATCGGCGTCGTCCACTCATTGCCGTCAGGATCAACCCCGCGGCGCTCGCTGCCTTGTGGGTTCTCGATGCTGATGTCCAGGCCGGACATGCGGATCTTGCCCACCTTGTAGTTACCGGCCTTCTTCTGTGCGTCGGTCGGCTCTGGAAGATCGTTCAGTGGGCTGGTCGCGGCGGCGTGCACTGCGTCCAGTTCAGGCGTCACCATCACATCGTTGATGTCGCTCAGTGCCGGTACGGCGCCCGGTTGATCGACTCCATCCACACCAGCGCCGCCAAGTCCTGGCGCTTCTGCTGCTGCGGTTTCAACGGCGGAGGTGGCAGCTTCTTGGGGTGCATCCTGTTGCTCCAGTTGTTCAATGTCGGCCATGGTCGACAAAACAGAGTCAAGCATGGCGTCACGCTGCGTTTCGATGGTCTGCGCCAGGGTATCAAGGCCGTCGAACGGCTGGGCCTGGCCGGCGTTCACCAGCCCGGTGATGGCCTTCTGCACAAACCCTGCGGCCTTCTCTGCCGGAACCTCGGCCAGCTTGTTGCTGATGGCTTCCTGCGCCTTTGGAGACAGGCCGGCCAGTTGCGCAGCCTGCTCGAAGTTCCAGCGCGCTGCGGTCTGCACCACTGCGTCACCGGTCTTTGCGCCGGCCAGTCGCGTGTCGCGGTAGCGCTGCTGCAAGTCCGGCCCGAAGTTGGCCAGGGCCTCAGTCTCGCGCTCGGTGGTGAACGCAGCCTGTTCCTTCTGCTGACGGCGCTCCAGCAGCGCGGCGGAGGTTTCGTCACCGGTCTTGCGCAGGGCTTCGATCTGAGGCGTGCGGTCCACCGGGCGGGCGAACTGCTTGCGCGCTTCACTGATCGCCACCGGTCCACCACCCATGACGGCCGTCTGTCCGATGGTGACTTTCAACGTGTCGCCGGCCTGCTGCAGGTAGTCGGACAGCGCGGCCTCGGGGTTCTGTGCGCCTGGTCCGTACTTGTCTCCTAGGAATTGCACCAGCGTGGTCAGTTGCTCGCCCGGGATTTCCTTCATGATCTGGCGCGCGAAGATCGGTGCCAGCTCTTCGGCTGGGATGCGCGCGGTCAGGCCTTTCAGGATCTTGATCTGTTCACCAAACCCGAATCGCTCACCCAGCACCTCGGCGCCAGCCATGACGCCAGCCCGGGCGGCAGCGGTGCCACCGTCAAGGCCTGCGGCGCGGCCCTGGCTGTACTCCTGCGCAGCCGACTGCCCGAACAGCGCCGTCATCGCCGGCCCGCCACCCAGCCCCATGATCAGCGTCGGAGCGGTCTGCACGATGCTGTTTGTGATGTCGAACACCAACTTGTCGTTGCCGGCCTTGGGCTGCAGCGGTGCGGCGATCTGACGCCCGGTGCGCGCCGTGCGAGCGGCCACATCAGCCACGCCATCTGCACCTACGAAATCGGCAGCGGCCTCGACGGCGCCCGGCAGCACCTGGCCCAGCCCAGTGAATCCGGCCACCACACCACGCGCGGCCGGGTTCTTGATCGAATCCCGGATGTCCATGCCGATTCCGGCGGCAGTCGGTACCGGTGTCGCGATGGATTCACCGCGGCGAACGGGCATGTCGTCAATGGCGCGGCGTGCCTCGCTGGCTTCTCGGAAGCTCCATGGCTTCTCGGGCTGCAGTTGAACGCCTTCCAGAACGCTCGCGCGCGGCGCGGCTTCACGCTTGGTCATCTGCCCGGCCATCGCCGAAGAGCCGAAGCCCTGCGCGTCACCGGTCAGGTCGATGTCATCCTGCGGCGGCGCAACTGGAGCGGCCTGACGGCTCGTTTCCGCCTCCGCCTTCGCGCGGTAGTCGGCCAATCCTGCGTTGCCGCGGCCAGCGCCAGCCGTCGATGGCGTGACGCCAGCTGGTAAGTCCTGGCGCGCAGAGTCAGAAAGCGAAAATCCCCCGCCAGAATCGGCGGGGGATGCGGCATCACTGACGGGCTCATCGCCCCAGTCGGAGCCGCCACCAGTCGATACCAGTTCGTCGCCCCATTCGTTCTTTGCCATGGATCACTTCTTCATGAAAATTTGACCGTTCGGGTCGATGTACTGGGTGCCGGCCGGCAATGCATCGCGCTCTGCCTTGGTCGTGACCTTCACCGGGGCCGCTTGTCGCGCGGGCTGCTGGGCAGAAGACAGCCCAACCGCAGCCGACGATTTCGGAAGCCGGATGATCTCGCTCTCCAGCGCCTTGATGTCATTTGCAGCGCGAGAATCGGACGGGTTTCTTGCGTATGCATCCCTGGCCTTTTTCAGCTCGGCATTGAGGATCGCCGCGCGGTCACTCTCTGCACTGGTCGATGCCAGTGACATGCGGCCAGATGGCCTTGCGGATGGCGATTGGCCTGACGATGCGGTGGACAGGCTTGGCTTTCCGCCTCGGTTTCCGATGGCATCTCGGCTCATCTCATCAAGCGCAGCGTCGAACTCCTTCACCCTGGCGGACGATGTTTGAAGCTCCTGTTGTGCCTCTTTAATCTGCCTCTGAATCTCTTGCAACCTGCCGTAGTGCTCACTTTTTGCGCCATCTCGCACGGCAAACCGAAGATCACGGTCTTCTGCAATCTTCGATTCAAGATCGGCAATGACTTTCCGCTGATCTCGCACGGCAGCGGCGGCACTGTCTCGCTGACCTGAAACGGTCACGCGAAGCATTGTGTTGTCGCCGTTCTTCCTGTTAGCCGGGTCGGCTGGCCCGCCTGGGATGAATGTCTGCGCCGTTCTGTCCGCGTTCCATTGCCATCCGGACGGTGCCTTGTCGCCCTTGTTGCGCGCCGCGATCTTCTCAAGCTCGCGCTCGTGCTTCATGTTCTCGTTGAGCCAGCCGATCTTCGTCTTGAAGTCCACCCGCGATGAATCTCGCACCCACTGCTCGGCGCCGCGCTCGGTGTTCTCGTAGCTTCCGACGATCTTGGTTTCCCCGCTGGGCAGCACGACCTTGAATGAAACCGTCTTGCCGTCCTGCGAAAGAGCGGGATCAACCTGCATGCCCTGCAGTCCCGGCGCGTTGGATTTCGTCAGCGCTTCGGCGGCGCGCGCAGACCAGTCCGGGCCGGACGATGCGATGGTCAGGATCTGGCGGTTGAACAACTCGTTCACCTGGGCGATCTCTTCATCCTTCAGCGCCTTCTGGGTCTTGGCGGCGGTTGATGCGCTGTCGGCCAGTTTCAGGCCGCGCTCGGCGTCGATTGGCATCGCGGCGGTGCTCATGCGGCCCAGCGTGGCCGGCGTGCTGTTGTACTGCTGCTCTGCGGCTTGTGCCTGTTTCGGATCGCGGTACGCGGTGTCTTGCACGCGGGTTGCGCTGGCGAGGCTCGGCCGCTGATCGGCAACCATGTCACCCATGACGGCAGCGGCATCGGCGTCCTTCGTGAACGCATTGCTGCCTGCGGCGTCGGTCACCTGATACCCGGCGTCCACCTGGGCCGGCCTGGCGGCTGCGGCCAGAGAGGTTTTGAGCTGTTGCTTCTGCGCGCGCTCGGCACGGATGGCATCACGCTGTTCGTTCTGCCATGCAATATCGGCATCCTCTTTCTCCTGGCGGCGCTTCTTGTCCACCTCGTCGTTGTAGGCTTTCAGCCCGGTTGTGCCCATGTTGGCCAGACCCGATAGCAATGCAGCACCCATGATTTTTTCCTTCGCGTGTTACTTCTTGCCGAAATACGAACCTGCGGCACTGCCGGCCAGTCCGAACAAGGCGTTTGATGTGCTTCCCCACTGGTCAGCTTCACGCTGTTGGGCGGAAATCAGCAGGCGGTTCGCCCCACTCATGCTGCTCTGGTAGTCCTGCAGCGCGTTGCCAAGAAGCTGTGTGGACTGCGCGGCAGCGTTGACCGGGGCATAGGCCGCGCTTACCGCTCCGTTGCCAGCTTGCGTTGCCGTGCTTGCTGCTGTGGCCTGAGCGCTGGCCAGTCCGCGCCCGAGGCTGGCAGCGTCCATCTTGCGGGCAAACCCTTGTGTTTCGATCTTGTCGCGCGCTGCGGTGGCTGCAGACCCTTTGGCCGATGCAGCGGCAAGGCTCATCTGGTTGTTCATGGCTAGTGAATTTCCGCTGCTCGGGTTCACGCCCATGCGCTGCTGATTGCGCACCATGGCCTGGCGCTCGCCGTCGATCTGCAGCCCGACATCAGCAACCGCCTTGCCGGCTTCGGCCTCGCGACGGGCTGGTGTGTCGAACTCGTTCGCGTTCTTGACGATGGAGTTTTCCAGCGGCCAGAACACCGACTTGTTGCGGGTGTGGTACTCGCCGGAAATCTGGCGCTGCTGGTCCATCAGAGCAACCTGCGAGTTCGCTACCTTGCCGGCAATGGCGTTCGCCTGCGCTTGAAGGCTTGCGCTTTGAGCGTCGCGG
The DNA here is from genome assembly GCF_013387465.1 of Hydrogenophaga aromaticivorans. Taxonomy (GTDB): domain Bacteria; phylum Pseudomonadota; class Gammaproteobacteria; order Burkholderiales; family Burkholderiaceae_C; genus Hydrogenophaga; species Hydrogenophaga aromaticivorans. Next base: position 986,754 of record NZ_VYGV01000006.1, read on the forward strand.
GACTTGTAGTAGTCCAACGTTTCCCTGGCGAGTGCGCGCTCGTCATCTGCTGCAGATGCTGAGGCTTTGATGGACCGCTTGTTGGCGGAGTCTGCTTTGTCTGCTGAGTACACGCCTGCAGCCACAGACCCCCAGAAAACACCGCCAGCAACGGCTGAAACTGCAAATGGCATGTCGATCCCCTTATTTGATGCAAGCGATCATCGTGATCCGCTCGTAGTTGGTTGGGTTTGGCACCCAATGCATGCTCTGGTTTTCAAACCAGAACAGATCCCCAGGCTTTGTCTCAAACTGAACATCCTCGAAGCAAAATGCTTGACCTGGAGCGCTGGCGATTTGAAGTCCGTACTTTTGATACTCCAATGCGTGCCAGCGAAGGTCTTGATGCGGCTTGCAGGTCTTACCTGGCGGTATTCGAGTGATGAGAACACCGCCCATGACATCGCCTCCAACGGCGTGCATCAGGTCGCGCAGGAACGGCTTGAGGTCGAGTACGTCGGATGCCTCGTACCATTCTGAATCGTGGGCTTCTCCGTGCATTGCGGCATCCGACTTCCCGTATCGAATCCAGATGTCATCAAGTCCAAAATGCGGACTGTCCGGGCTCTCCGTTCGCATCGTGTGCTGGTTCCACAGTTGCGGGTTATTCATCAGCGCCCAGTACAGCGGCTGAACATTGATGCCGCTGGAAATCAACTTGATCTTGTCGGTCATTGATGGGCTCCAGCTTCCATTGCTTCGATGACGTGCAGAGATTGTTCGATCTGCTCGCGCGGGGCGTCCTTCTCTGACCACAGGCAGTACCAGACAACGTCGGTGACGGCATGCACTTCGTGCTGAGAATCAGGTGGGACGCAAACGTGGGTTGGGCCGCTGTAGCGCGTGGTCACACCGTTGATGGTCACGTCGGCTGTGCCCTTGGCTAGCACGCTCATGTGCCCATGGGCGTGGCGGTGCGATTCCAGCTGGAAGCCGCCATCAATGTGGGTCACGACGGCCAGAACACCGCCACTGTCCACGTCACCACCGTAGACCTCGACGGCCCGGTGATCGTTGGTATCTTTTGCAGCAGCCATGGCGGCCAGCTCAATGGAAGTAGCCACTTCGGGCGTCAACACCTGGCCAAGGTGGGCGCCGATGGCCTCTCTCAATGGGTGAATATGCATCTCGGTACTTTCGTGGTTGGACATGCTCTATATCCTCTTGGATGGCGGCGGAAATGTCACGCTTTACGGTGTCTGTGCTTTGTCGGCTTCGGTGCGGATGCGGTAGGCGCCGGCCCGGTCCAGCTCGGCGGGGTCGTTGCGGGTGCCGACCAGATCACGCATCAGGCTGTTGTTCTCGCGGGTGGTGAACGTGCTTACCTGCGCGTCGGTCACGATGTCCAACTTGCGTATTTCGCTGTTCTTGTCGATGGAGTACCAGGGGATGAACACCTCGGCCAGCGTCTGGCGCACCTCTCGGAACAGCTTCAGGCCGATGGACTCGACCTTGGGCGGTGCGGCCAGGGCATAGCCGGCGCCGCCGATCTGCGGTGGCGGCGCGTAGACCCGGAAGGCCTTGGCATCGATGGTGATGGGCTTGCCATCGTGGGCTTCCATCTCGACCAGAGGCTGGGATGAACCCTTGGTGCCAACGCCTGCGATGGCCTTGATCGCACCGTAGTAGTCGCGGTTCATGAGCACCGTGGCCGCATCCGACGACGACATGCCAGCGGTCACGCCCTTGGCGCTGCTGGTGTTTTCGTCGGTCAAGGTTTCGGCGACCTTGACGCTGGCGTCAGACAGGCCGGTGATGTCCATTCCGGCGCAACCGGTCAAAGCGAGTGCGCAGGCGATCAGCAGGAAAAAGCGTTTCATGGGTGGTCCTTCAGGGTGGTGGTTGGGGTGATGAATTGGGTGTTTGGCGACCATCCGACCAGTCGCACAAACTCGTGAAACTTGCATGATGGGCACTCGACGTTTTCAGGAGTTGGGCAGACAACGCTCGGCGTTACCGTTCCGTCTCCTGCAATCCCATGGCCGCGGAGACTCATTGGCTTTGTGCACTCGCTGCAGTAGAAGGTCGCAGACATTCCGCCTTCCGGCTTTATCGTCGGCCACCACTGCCCCGGGCCGCGTCCTCTGGTTGATTCCTTCATCGCATCCTCTCCGGGCTAGTGCCCAACTCTGTAATCGAGCCGACCGCAGGCGGCTCATTGGTGGTGATGAATCGGCAGTACACGCGGCGTTCCCACCGGTCTTTGCAAAGCGCGCCGGCACAAGACTTGAGTTCAACCGGGAGCCACTGCAGGTTGAAAATCGCATCGGCGCCGCCGCAAATTAATGGCACCACATGATCGAGGTGCCACCGCGGACAGGCGCCTGACTGCAGGCCGGTGGACGGGCAAGGGTGGATGCGCTGGAACTCTCGCAGCACGGCACGCGAGCGCTTGATCGATCCGTCCGCATCGCGCGCTCAGGTGGACCGCCGTAACGCGGGTCTTGCGCCAGCGCCAGCGATGCCAGCAGCAGAAGGAATACCAGCAGGGTGATTGCTCGTGTCATGGCGCGGTCAGGACTTCGCCCGGGTCTTTGTTCGCGATGTGCTCGCTGTACCAACTGACCCCGCGCACAACCCAGAGCGGGCGGACATAGGACAGCGCGATGAACGCCTTGCGGGTCACCCACGGCATGCGCGCGGCAACGATCTGCATGTCTTGGCGCAGCATCTTGCCGAGCAGCTTGTCAGCCGCTGCGCGGCCGGCGTCGTCAATGATGCCAAGCGCCCAGAGTTGGCACAGCGCATCGTGCACCAGCGACGGGCGAACGAACGCGGTGTCGTTCCACGCTGGACCGCTGGCGCCGTCCCATGCGTAGCCGGCCGCGATGTACAGCAGGCCGTCATCGCGCAGCGTGACGAACCGGTTCCCGCCTTGCTTGACGGGTTTGATGCCGGTGGGCCATTCGAAATCGGCCTCGGTCTGGTAGCGGTAGCCTTCGGTGTAGTGGACGAGCTGGATCATCTCAGCCATCCAGCATGTCGGCGATGCGCCGCGCCCAGCCGCGCGAGAAGTGCGGCCAGGTCTTCAGGTCGGTCATGAAGCGCAGGCGCTGCGACAGCATCCGGCGCAGCACGAAATCAGGCGTCGATGCGCGAGCCATCATGATGGTCTGCGATCCGATCACGCCGTCGTCCTTGGCGCCGATGGCGCGCTGCAGCCACTTGGCGGACTGCGCCACCCCACTGTTGACCGCGGCGTCGAACACGGCATGGCGGATCGCTGGCGGCAGTTCGTCGGTTCTGGCCGGTGCCCAGTACTGGCGGTGGTAGATGCGCTTGGCCTCGGACTCCGGGAACTCGCGCATGTCGCCAACGTAGCCGGCCGCGCGCGCCACGCGCTCAGTGACTCCCCAGCGGGTGGCGCCACCTGGGTCTGCCGGGTGGTCAACATAGCCGCCCTCGGTGCCAAGAAGCACGCGGAAGCATTCGTCGAAGCTGGTCGGAGTTGTCATGGCTTGTCGTCCAGGTCGGCCCAGTCGCTTTTCAGCATGTCGGACAGGTCGTCAACGAGACGCGCGGCCTTCTTACTGCTGCCTTCACGGCTGCGGCGCAGGTTGCCCAACAAATGGGCTCGCCAGACAATGCCGGCGCAGGTGATGGCCAGGCCAACCCGGAGCGATAGCCCGGCGTTCACCCAGCCCTGAGCGGGCGCGTGCTCCTGCATCGATAGGAAAAGGGAGGCCAGCAGCGACATGCACACGAAGATCAGGCCGATCTTGATGACCACGCCCTCTTTGATGTCGTTGCGCATGATCACCGCCACCAGCACCGCCACCACGAACATCGAGGACAGCACGCTGATCATCTGCATGGTTGGTGTCAGCATGGTCATTCCCCCTTCTTTCCGGGAATGAAGTCCGACAGCTTGGTGTTGCGGATCAACTCGACCGCGCGTTCCCGGCTGGCGTCCACCAAATTGAGCCCGAACAGGCCCAGCGCGAAGGCCAGGGCTGCAATCGTGGCGTCTGAATCCAGCACGAAGTATTCGGCCAGGGCCGGCGTCCAGAAGCCGGAAATCAGCATGCCGGCGATGGAGTTCAGGTAGCGGATTCGCCACGTCGAGCCGGGTACACCGCGCAGGGAAACAAGCGCGCCGATCAGGCCGATGAAGAAATGGCTCTTGAGAACCTTCAAAGCGAAAGCGCCGAATACTGTCCAGATGGATGGGTCTTCGTTCACTGCGCAGCCTCCGGCCAGACCATCGGCGGCATCTCGGCGATGAACGCTTCAGGAGTCGGCAAGGTGCGCGCGCCGGACATCACGTCCGCAAGCACTTGCCTTCCTGCCGCGTAGCAGGATTCCATCCACAGTGCGAAGGCCTGCCCTTCGGCCTGCAGTGGTCCCGGGTAGCCAGCACGCAGAGCGCAGGTCACGCGGTTGTCGTAGCCGCGCATCTTGGCCGTGGCGTCGATGAATGCGTCCAGCGTGGCGGTGTACTGGGCCTGCAGCTCGGCAGGTGATGGATACACAACCGGTAGATCTTCGTGCTCGGTGGTTTCACCCGTCTGGGCGTTGTATTCGTAGCGCGCCATCTCAGCTCCAAGTTGCCCATACGGAGCCAGCGTCAAAGTCGTCAGCCCCAGAGCGAGACAGAGCGATGCGATCCAGTGCACCGGGAAGGTCGATGTAACCCGTGGTCCAGACAAGGCCACCGGCCGCACGCGATGTCATCCCTTGGCACTCCCACCGGTTTGTCCCCGGCTTCCTGAACAGCGTTACCGTCCCGCGCATCGTGGTTATCGCTAGGTTTATGGATATCGGGAATCCGGCAGTAATCGAACCAGAGAATGTCCCGGCGAATATGTCATACGAAGCAGCCTCGCCATACCCAGTAGCCACTACACCAGCAGATGTTCCAGCCTGCACCAGAATGGGCTGCGTGCCAGTGGTGCTCACAGCGTCCAGATGCAGTTCCACGCGGGTTGCGTAAGCCGGGATGCCTGTGATGACATGAGACGTCCCCGATGTGGTGGCGACGACCGCAGAAACCTGGCGTTTCACCTGCACCCACTCGGTGCCGTTGCCGAATTCCTTGGTTCCCAGCGTGCTGTTGAACCGGTCGTATCCAGCGACAGGCGATGCATCGCGCTGCGCAGTGGTGCCAGATGTTCCTTTTGCACTGCCCGTGGCACTTGTGATGCCGACCACTTCGCTGACTCTCGGGGCCTGCGATCCAGTGGCTCCAGCTGGCACCACTGGAGAACTGCCGAAAGTCTTGATCCCGTTGATGGTCTGATCGCCAGCAAGAAGCGCGACCTCGGAAGCCCGGGGAACGTTTGACCCAGTAGCGCCAGCCGGAACAGCCAGCGTGCCCGTCATGGTCACGCCACCGGCCAGCGGAACCACCTCAGAGGCCCGCGGCACGTTGGAGCCTGTGGCGCCTGCAGGTACCGCAAGCGTCCCGGTCATCGTCACGCCGCCCGCCTTGGGCACGAACAGCGCCGGGTCGAACGTCGCTGCCGTGACCGCGCTGGCCGCAGCCTCTGCCGCCTTGGTGGTTGCGATGACGGCCTGTGCTGTTGCGATCACCGCTTGAGCCGCCGCGTCATCCTCGGAAGACTGCGCAGCATCGCGCGCGGCCAGCGTCACGTCCCGCGCTTCGAGAGTCGTGTCCATTGCCGCAACAGCCGACTGCTTGGCCTCGATGGCCGCGTCCATCTGCGTCTGGAAGTCAGGCTTCCCGGGGTACGGCGGCAACATGGCGATGTCGTGCAGGAAAGCCGCAGCCTCGTTCGGTACCGATGCCGTGATGCGCTGCGTCTTGCCCGTGGTGCTGCGCATCTTCACGTCGTAGACGGATTCCGTGGTGCCGAGCTGGTTCGGCCACAGGTCGATCACGCAGGACCCGGTTTCGTCCGCAATGCCGCTCACCCGCTCGGGCACCACGAATCCTTCATAGACCTCGTACCGGTTCAGGCTGAATTCGAACGAAGCACCCGGTTCGGGCTCTCCATCCTGGCCGTGCATGGTGCACGTCACTGAGCAAACTGGAAGACTCATTGCAGCCTTTCGATGATGGCGTTGAGGCGGTCGATGATTTGTGCGGTCGTGGCCGTGGCCGGAAGCGGTGCGAGGCGACCGATGTTTCTTGCCTGACCAGTGATTTCGTCCAACGTCTGCTTCACAGCGGACATCACCAGATCGGTTCGGATGTCGCCCGTGTGCACGCTGGGGATGGCTGGCTTGCTCATTGCGAAGCCCTGGCGAGTTCGGCCGTGGACTCGGCCACCGTCACGCTGTAGACGCCGACCGATGCGCCGATTCCGATCCTCAGAATCTCTTGCTTGAGCCCAGCCGGCAGCTTGAACGGTTTCGAGTTGCTGACCTCGCGCGAGAAGATCGGCGTGTCACCGTCGTAAATCGTGAACTGCACGCGACGGAACGACAGCAGGTCCAGCAGCCACAGATGCGTGCCACCCACAGGGAGAACGCCGAACGGTTCGCTCCCGAAGTAGCCGCCGACCGCATCCGGACCGCTCGCGAAGATCGCCGCGTTGGCATCGTCCAGCGTGGTGTCTGGTTCCACGATGTCGCCGAACCGGGCGTGCACCTGGGCGACGGAGAAGTTCCGCGGCTTGTCGAGTTGGATTTCCGAACTGCGCCACTCGGACGGGTAACGTGCATCATCCCGTGCGTCCCAGCGGTAGACCTTCTGATCCTTCAGGATGTACAGCTCGCCGTCGTAGTCATTGCGATACAGAAAGTCGGCCGTCTCGTCCACGAACACCACGGAATCGAGTTCCGGGATGTCGGCCACCATCATCCTGGCGCGCTCGGCGCCTACCGGCGTGTGCACCGCGTAGTACTGGCCATCGTGGTAGGCCGCATCGAACGTGGCCGGCGAGTTGGTGCGCCACTCATCCTCGCGGTACAGGCGCTTTGTCAGGTTCTCCACCCGGCCTGCCGTTGCCAGCCACAGGCCATCGTGGCTCGGGTAGATGCAGCCACCGCCCACGTCCACGGCACCGCGCTTGCTCACGCACGGCGCATAGGTTTCCATGATCGACGGGCTCATGGACTCCGGATCAGATCCGGTCAGCAGCACCGGGTACTTGTCGGTCAGCACGATCACCGAGTTGCCGGCCGGGAAGATCGCCACGCCTCGACCGACGAAACTGTACCGGTTGGAGACCGGGTAGCTGTGCGGCTGGTACGGGACCGAGAAACACACTTCATTCCCCGCCAGCAGCACCGTGCAGCCGTTGGGCAGCGTGATCATGCTCGTCGCGTTCTTTGGCGGAGGAAGGTGGTCAGCGGTCTGGATCGGATCGCCTGTGAGAACGATCGTTGTGTCGCTGTAGGTAGTCGTGGCGGCTGGAATCTCTGCCAGGAAGAAGAATTGCGCCGCTGTTCCGTCCGTGCGGTAGATCCTCTTGACCATGCCCGTCGTGTTGATTGGCGCATCACGGACCCACGTTCCGCCCGACGTGTAGGTCTGCGCGGTTTCGAGCTGGAACACCACGTCGTCGCCTTCGACACTCGATATGCGATGCGCACCGTTCAGGTCCGTCATGCCGCCGATGCTGGCCATCGTCAGCGTGTCGAACGCGGCAAGTCCGAAGGCGGTGTCGAACGTGGCCGTCACGTAGCCAGGGGATGGCGTGTTGTTCGCCACCGCGGTGATGGTGCCGCTGTTCGGTGGCGCGGTCTGGATGCCGGTCAGTTCCCATGCACCATTGACCAGGCCGCTGCGCAGTGTGGTTGCCGGCGACGGCCCGGACTCTTCACCCAGTGCGGTGACGAACGTGAAGGCGTAGGACCTATCAACCGTGATGCCGGCGCGCGACCACGTACCGCCCGAGGTGTAGACCTGTGACGTGACCAGCGGGAACACCACATTCAGGCCGGTGATACTCTCGACCACCAGCGTGGTGTTCAAGGAGGTCATGCCGCCAACACTGGCAAACGTCACCGAATCACCGACGGCCAGGCCCTCGACGGTGTTGAACGTGACTTGCACCTTGTTGGCCGATGGCGTGTTCGCGACCGCTGCTGTGACCGTTCCAGACGACACATCGGCCGTCAGAACCGGTGCAGCGGGCGGCAACGGTAGACCGAGCGCGTACCAAGCATCCGGGTACGGTCCACCGCCGTTGATCGCCACCTCGTAGGTGCTCATGCGCGGCTCGTGATCGTCCGAGGTCCAGAACACGCGGCCATCGGCATCGTTGGCGATCAGGCTGGCCACCACATCGGCGTCACCCGGGAACGTAAACCAGTTGTCCACCGTCGAGCGGTCAGCCTGGGTGAATCGGTAGCGCCAGATCGTCCGGATCGCAGCAGCAAGCGAGGTGTGCGACAGCGCCAAGCCACGCAGTGGATCGATGCGCCCGGACGTGATCTTGATGTTCGTCGCCTCGCTGGCGAAGTTCGGCGTCAGCAGGCGCCCGCTGGTGCGCGGGACTGTCCCCCGGAAGCCCTTGATGGTGATAGCTGCCACGTTCAGCCGCCCTTGATGATCGGGAGGTAGGCGCGGGCGTAAGGTCGTGCTTCCGTCGCGTCACCGCTCGATGTGACGCTGACCGTGTGGGCGTGGGAACCGGCTGACGACGTGTTCGCCGATGAACTTCCGACGCTGCTCACGATGGTGATGCCAACGCCACCTGACGCCAGGTTGTAGCTTCCGCTCGCCACCGTTCCGACCTGGCCCTGAGTGTGCGTGTGCGCTCCGGTGCTTCCGCTGGATGCCGCGTGCGTGTGGGTCAGGTTCACAGGCGCCTGAATGGCACCAACAGCAAGAGCCCCACCAGACGCCCGGATGAACCGGTTGTTCGTCACATCGTTGGGCAGGTTGAACGTCGTGGTTCCGTCGCCGATGCCGTGGTCGGTCCCGATGATCGCGAACAGCAGAGGGTTGTCCGCTCGTGAAACAGCCTGTCCGTTTCGGATAAACCAGCCCACAGGTGGCGTTGCAGCCGGCCAGTAGGCGATGACACCCGGAGGAATCGAACCACCACTGACCAGCGCCAGCGCATTCGTCGCCACCGTCTCAGCCTCTTGCGCTGCGAGCAAAGCCGCTTCGGCGTTGGAGATGGCCGACACCAGATCGTTGGCGCTGAACGCCTGATAGGCCACAGCACCCACACCCCAGATCCTGGCCGTGGTCCCATCCAGCGCCCGGACCACGTTGCTCATGACATCCGAGCCACCAGCCCGCGTGCGCACGCCGACGATTTCGATCTGGCCAGAGACATCGGTGATGAACAGCTTGAACCAGTCGTCAACGCTGAACAGCGGGCCGGTGTCGGTGTCAGCCACCGGGAACAGATCGCCGTCGCCGGACTGAACACTCAGCGACGTTTCGGACGCCGAGATGCCAGCGGCAAGCACCGTGCGCGCGTTGTTGGAGAACTTCTGGGTCATGTGGGGTTCCGATCAACGGAAATGAAAAAGCCCGCACATCGCGGGCTTGTGGCTGATGGTTTGACAGTCAGGTCAGTCGGTGCGTGCTCACCTGTGCTGGGTGGTTACACAATGCCCATTTCGGTCAAGTTCCAGATCTGTATCTCGCTCAATTCAACAGCACCCACCGATGGCGTTGAAGTACCCGTCGTGACAAGTCGAAACTGGATAAGGATGGATGTGCTGCCAGCCACGGGTACGACAGACTCGGCCCAGACAATTGCCCCATCCAAGTCCCCAGAGAACACGGTTGGTTCCAGAGCTAGTGCAGACGATCCGCCATTCGGGAGACACCTGACATGACACCGAATCCCGGAGTCATAGCCCTCAAGGCTCACCCGGCCAGTGATGGCAATCCGAGTTCCAGCCGCGAGTGTCAATCCGCTGATCGTCCGCTCTTCGACGCGCTCACCAGCTACGCCGACCGCTGATCCGTTCACGCCAGCAGTCTCCATCCTCCAGACGTTCCCGATGGCTCCGGCTACTGTCGTCTTTGTCGTGACAAGTGCATTGACTGCATACCCCGCCCAGCCATCGGGAGCGCCATCCATGTTCGTATCGAACAGAAAGTCGTTGGTCGTGATGATTGCACCGGGGACGCCAGTCATCGCTGACAACCCGTCCCATGCCTGTTGCAGCATCGGGCTGATCTGGTCCCACGCATCTAGTGCGGCTGCTCGCGCTACCACTGCTGTTGGGTGGATTCCATCCGAGCTTGAGCCAGACAGCCATCCGCCATCTGTAGCAATGAAATTGCGGAATGGGTCGATGAGGACCAGCCCGTTTTCTGTACAGTAGGTCTGCACGGCAAGCTTTTTACTGATGATCTTGTCGCGATTCACCGTCGAGTCGCTGCGCGGCGGCATCAAGACTACGCAGGCACTTGCTCCAATCGCCTGCGCGTATTTGTACATGCCAACGATGTTTTGCACCGTGAGTGCATCTGAAATCGCAGTGTCATTTGTGCCACCTTCGATGAACACGATGTCGCTCTTCGTGGTCTTTGGTATGTCCGTTGCGATGCGGGCAACCATCTGAGTCGTGGTGTTTGAGGCGACTCCGGCGTTCGTTGCAAGCCGAAGCATACCGCCAGAATACAAGCACATTTGCTTAAACCAGCTTGCTAACCCAGTCGCAGTGATTGACGTTCCAATAGCAGATGCCCGCCCAGCCTTCAGCAATCCGCCAGCCCCAATCCCCGCCCGAAAATCCGCTTTCTGCCCCGCATCCAGCGCAGCACCAGCCACTTGCACTTCGTTGGTGATGGGGTCGAGGGTGACGCCGTTTACGACGGCTTGCGAGTCGCCTGCGTCTTCGAACTCGGCAAAGCGCAGCATCTCGGTCGCCAAGGCATCGTCAAGCACCGTGTCAACCTTGCCCGGCGTCCAGATGATCTGCGTGCGGTCGAAGAACGCGTCTTCTGTGGGCTTGGTTCCGATGTACTTGATGTTGCGCATGGTGGTCCTTGTTGATCAGTTCTTGGGAGCGACAGCGGCGCTCGATTGCAGTTGCACGCCCAGCAGTTGTTCTGCGCGCGCCAGATAGCTCGATGCGAGACTGGGGTTCGCTTCACCCTCCAAATCGGTCAGCATCGCGTAGGAGGTCGAGACGAAGATCAACGCCGTGGCCCATTCATCGCGCAGCGAAATGTTTCCGGTTGCTGTGCTGGACGCGGCGCCTGTGGGCTGCGTGATGTCGATGGGGTAGAGCGAGGCTTCGAGTTCGACCGACACACCGGTAGCCGCGGCTGGCGGGTAGAGCCAGAACGACCGCGGAACCCGCTGGTCGTGCATGAAGTGCTTGATTTCGATGGCGCCCTGCTTGCTGCGCCAGTTCGGTTCGCTGGCGTCCAGCATCTCCATGTCCACCTTGGTGATACGGCGTTGGTTGCCTTCGGCGTTTGCTGGAACGTCGATCAGCACTGAGGCTTCCTGCGGCAGCGCCTGCTTTGCGCCGGCCACCGGGATGAACGTGAAGTTCGAAGCCGTCACATCCGGGCGCACGCTGTGGATATCGCGCTGTGCCCGGTTGACGAAACCTGCCACGTCGGTAGCCGGGTAGCGATCCCCGTTCAGGTCGTTCAGGTTGCGCTGCACCTCGCGGATGATGTAGGCGGACGTGGTTGCCATGTCAGAGCCCTGCTTTCGCCACGCGGTGGTGTTTCGAGCGCATGAAGTTGAGGTTCGCCGCGTAGTTGATGCGGCTCATGAAGGCCTGCCCATCCACAGCGGCCTGCGTCATGTCGAACCACGCCGTGCGCGGCATGCGCTGCAGCATCGCCCTGGCGCCGGCTGCGATGGCGTCGGAGTACATCGAGAACACCTCGTCGTCCACGCCGATCCCGTCCGTCGAAGGCTTGAGGTGCAGCGTCATGCTGATTTCGTCGGCCGCGGTTGGCACCGGGAAGATGCGGTACTCGAGCTGGTTGTCCTGATACAGCGTCTCGTCGTCGGGCGTGTTGCTGTCCCAGTCCTCTGGCAGATCGTCCGAGGTCTTGATGTCGTATTCCTTGCCGTTGACGCGCACGCGGCCGACCTTCACCAGCTCGGTGCCGAACGGCATGTCGAACTCGAACAGGGTCTGTCCTGAGACATAGACCAGTTCGGTCTGCTTCCAGCACAGCGTCTTGTGGCAGAACTCGCGTGCCGCATCGATCAGGGCCGTGTCCACGACCGGGATCGGGCAACCCAGCACGTAGGGCATCACACGCGGGTGGAAATCGACCCAGAGCTTCATGTCAGCCCTTCACGTGGAAAGCTTCTGCCAGCTTCTGGCGGATCTTCTCTTCGCCGGAGTTGCCCACGGCGATGTCTAGTTCCTTGGCCAAGGCTTTCAGCGTGTCCTTGTCGAGGCCGTCCAGTGCGAGCGGGCCGCTGGAGGTCTGCATGATGTGCTTGCCGGCCAGCTCTTCAGGGGCTTTGTCGCCTTCTGGAGTGGCGGCTTGTTCGTGGTCGGGTTCGACAGGGATCGGCTGCACCGTCATGGCATCGGCCAGGGTCAGCGATTCAGGCTCTTTCACAGGAACACCAGCGATCTCGAACACGTCGGGGTGCTTGAGCATGCGAGCGGCAACAGCGTCTTCGATGTCGTGCTCAACGCCAGGCCCCCAGGTCTTGCCGCTCTCGCTCTTGAATGCGTCCTCAAAGCCCTTGAGGCCCACGTACTTGATCTTCATTTGGTGCTCCTGTGAAAAAGCCCCCCCGGCCTTGTGGGTCGGGAGGATTCTCGGTTCCTGCTTACTTCACGCCTTCGGCAGCGCCGACAGCGATCATGCAGATGTCGCCGGCAGCGAATGTGGCCGAGTTCGTGGCGATGGTGATCGTCACGTAGACGTCCTCTTCGAACTTGATGGGCTCGAAGGAACAGTGCAGCGTGCCGCCACCCTGCGCCGTGGTCTGACCGGCTGCGGCAAAGTAGGTGGCATTGGCCGACAGCGAAGAACCGGTGGTCGCGGCGCGGTAGCCCACGCTGAACACGATTTCCGGGGTTCCGGTGTCGAGGTCATCGCTGCGGATGTCCAGCATGCCCAGGCGCAGGCCAGCGGGCAGCAGGAAGTTCACCACGTCGCCATCGGTGGGGTTCGCTGCCACCGAGTAGGTGTCATCGATCATCACCGCGCGACCGTCGCCGGGCATGTTCTGAGGCGCTTTGGCCTTTTTGCCGTAAAGATGTGCCATGTTTGGCTCCTATGAATGTGAGGGGTTGGGAGCAGCGGGCGTCAACCCGCCGCTGTGTTCATCAGACGTTGCGCTTGCGCACCACGCTGTTGATGACGGCCACACCGAAGTCGGTGGGCTCCAGCTCGCCATCGGCGTTCGGCAGGCTCCAGCGGAGCTTTTCTTCCACGCCCATGATTTCGCCGGCCAGTTCGAGGTTTCGCTCGAAGTTGGTGCGGGCTTCCAGCAGCGAGTAGGTTTCCTCGCTGGTCTGGTTGCCACCGGAAACCACGGCCAGGGCTTGGGCACCCAGGAATATCGATGTCGCCACTTGGTGGGTGGTGGACAGGCCTGCGGCCACGGTCACATCGGTCTCGGTCGCCGTCAGACGGTTGGCCGCGGTGATGTGCTTGACCAGATCGCTCGCGTCGTGCCGGATGGCGTACTGCATCTTGCGGTGCAGGATGCCGTTCCAGAAGATCGGCGCGCCACTGAACAGCGGGTGCTTGCCCAGTTCGCCGTACTTCGCGCGCTGCATGGCTTCGGCTTCGAACTTGCGCAGGTTGCCGGTCGCCGTGGTGTCGGTCAGCAGCGCGTCCCAGGCCAGGGAGTCGTGATACATCACGCCCTTGATCGGGTCATCGCCAGCGGCCGGGTCACCGGGGATCATGATCGGCGCCATACGCACGGTCATTTCGTCCCAGATCGCAGCGAACTCGTCCAGATGCGACAGCTTCAGGGCGTCGGTCGTGGCCACGGAAGCCAGTTGCGCGCCGCCTTGCGTCAGACTCGAACCGTTGACCACCCAGTGGCGGTTGTAGGTCGGGGCCTTGATGGCGTTGACCATCATGTCAGCGAACTCGGCATCGCTGGCCAGGGGCAGCACCCAGTCGGTTCCGTCCTGCTTGCCGCGGGCGCCGGCCAGGAAGGCCAGGCAACGCTGCCAGCGGAAGGCGGGGATACCGCGCTTGAGCTGGGCCAGGGCATTCAGGCGCATGCTGTGGGGCGTGCGTTGCTGAGTCATCTTTCCGCCCGCGGACACCGGGATGGTGGCCATGTCGAGCGTGATGTCCTTGGAGCTGTACTTCAGCGCGGCGCCTTTGCCTTCGGCGTTGGCATCACCCATCACTGGGCGCAGCTTGACAACGTGGGCACAGTCGATCTGCACCACATCGCCAGGGCCTTTGCTCAGTTCATCGACGCGGACGATGGGCATCTCGGTCGTGGACTGCTGCTTGAGCTTGCGCATCGCGCCGTCGTGGGTTGGCATCGGGCCGGTCAGGGCCGTCATGGGGGTGGGCTGGCGAACAGCCATGGCGGACAGCGCCTTCGAGAACTGCTTGTTCGCGAGTGCGGAGCCGCGGGGAACGGAAGTCTGGGACATGGAAAACTCCTAGATGGATGTGTCCCCTGCCTTCACTGCGTGGCCGACAAACTGGCGAGGACTTCCTCGTCGGTCATGCGGCTGTAGTTCAGGGTCGGGGCGGATGCGGGTTGACCACCGCCGAAGTCGCTGATGCTTTTCGGCCCTGCGGGCTTGAGCGCAGCGATGGCGGCGGCGGGATCGGTACGGGGTGCGGGTGGGGCCGCTGGATTGGGAGCAACGGGCTTCACACCGAACGCGCGCTTGGTGCGTTCGACGGCTTCAGCGAGGCGTTCGAGAATCGGCTTGTCGGCCCAGTCGGGATCAACGAACAGCGAGCTGTCATAGGCGATGGCGCGCTGAAGCTTGTCCTGTGCATCTGGGTCGTGTTGCCAGTTCAGGAGGTCCGGCACTTGGTCCACGAGAACCTGAACGTCGTTCCGGAACTCGATGGGTTGAAACTCGTCGCTGGTGGTCGCTGGCTGCGGCACTGCGGCGCGCGTCTCGGCGATCTGCTTGGCGAGTTCCTGCTGTTTGACGTAGAGCTTGTACTGGGCCGGGAAATCGACTTGCATCGATGCCAGCTCTTCCGGGGTGAAGTCCTGCTCGTTGGCGGCAACTGGTACCGCCTTGCGCAGTTCTTCGATTTCCTGGCGCGCCTTTTCGAGTTCAGCCTTGGTCCGTTGCTCAGAGCGGCGTGAGGCGCGCAGTGCGGCCTTCACATCGCCTTGAGACTGTTCCGTGGCGGGCTTGTCGTCGGCGGGCTTCACATCGGCCTGGGCCGGTGCGCTCGCGTCAGGCGTGACAACTGGTGCAGGGTCGGGCGTTGCTGCTGGGGCAGCGTCGGCCGGTGCACCGTCTACCGTGGCTGCATCGACGGCTTGCATCTCACCGTCTTCGTCGGCCAGGATGGCGCTCAGGATCTGTTGCTCTTCACTGTCAAACGTGGGGTGTGCGGATTCGTTCACTGGTTGCTCCTGTCTCGTTTACGGTCGATCACCGAGCCTTGCGGCACCGTCCTGATCCACACCCGGCGCGTGGACGATTCGCTTCCGGGTGGCTTCCGCGGGGTACACATCCATGCAGTGCGGGGCTGCGGGATGGCGCAATGCAAAAAGCCCGCACTTGGCGGGCTCTTGCGATTGATGGGGTGGATGTCAGGCGGCGGCTTCTGCCAGCACCTGTTCCAGAATCTGGTCTTCGTTGGCAGCGGCGTCGGCGCGCATGGCCTGCTCGGTCTTGGCCATCGTCTCGGCGACGTTCGCCTGCGGTTCACCGGCTTCGATGCGCTGCTGGATCAACGCGGCGTTGGCCATGGCCTGCTGTGCGCTGGCCCGGTTGCGCTCGGCTGCTGACACCTGCACGTCCAGCGTGGCAGCGGCAAGCTGTGCCTGTTGCTCCATCTGAGCCTGCTGCATGCCTTGCTGCTGTTTCTCGGCGTTGGCAACGGCTTCCTTGTCGCTCGGGTCTGGCAGGCCGGACACCTTGCGAAGATCGGCGGCGACCTGTTCGCGGTTGTTCACGCTGGTCGATTCGATGTAAGCCGGGGCCAGAACTGCGATGGCCTGCGGGTTGTTGCCCAGCGCCTGGATGATCTGGGCAAGCTGCTGCTGGCTCTGCTGGCGGTAGGCTGGCGTGTTCGGAACTTCGGCCAGCGAGGTCTTGATGTGAGCATCGCCGACCTGATTGATCGGCATGCCTTCTGGCGTCCAGTCGTTGAGCACCACCACGCGGCGGGTCTTGCCGGTGCCGACCGGTACTTGGGTGCGCTCGCCCTTCAGGTCTTCCAGAATCTCGTCCACAGCCAGCTCGAACGCGATGCGGCGCGCGTAGCTGTAGTTGTCGTTCATCTCGCCCATGGACTGCTCGCCCTGCTCGATCAGCATGGAGTTGGCAATCCCGGACTGCACCTGAGCGCTGCCCAGTTGGTTGGTGTAGCGGCCAGCCGTGGCCTGGATCAGTTCCTTGCTGTCGGCCATGATGGCGAACTGCTCGGGCTGCATCTGCAGGTCGTTGCGGATCTTGATCGCCGTCTGGTTGCGGTTCTGCCGGTTCGGGTTCGTGATCGCCACGAAGTCCGGGCGCATGACGTTGGCTGCGATGTCGTCAATGGTGTTGAACTCGGTGTCCAGCGCATCGCTGTCCATCTCGACCTGACGGGCCTTGAGCATCCACTGAACGCGCAGCCGGCGCTCGTTGTATTCGTCCTGCGGCGCGATCATGCCTTCGATCAGGCCGTAAGGACTGCTGTCCTCGTCGTCGCGGAAGGCGAAGAACGGGACATAGGGGAAGTGGCGCTTCGTGGTGCCTTCATCGATCAGTCGGTGCGGGCCGGCGTACAGCGCGCGGCGCACCTGGCTGGTGATGCCCTTGGACAGCTTGACCAGACCACGGCTGACCGCTTCGACGTGGCGCGGGTCCTTGGCGTCGTAGGGAACATTGCGCCCACCCAGGTGCAGCACAACCACCTCGGCCGGCACGCGGTACCAGACCTCGTACAACCGGATCATCTTGCGCGCGCTGTCGAGCCAGTCCCATTTCTTGACGGTCAGGGCGAAGCGGGATTCGTTCTCGTAGGCGCTGGCCAGGTCGTATCTCTCGGGCTGGCCCAGATGGGAACCGTCGTCGTCCATGCCTTCGGACCAACCGGACACGCTCTGACGAAGAATCGCGCGGTGCTCCGGCATACCGGCTTCCACCTCATCCAGATCCACCATGCGCGAGCGAACCACCCAGCGGCAGCGGTGATCTAGCGTGACACCCTTCTGGCCGCGCCAGTCCCACCACATTTCATCGACCGGGACGGACTCGAAGCGGTACGGGTAGGCCAGCGGGTCGCTGCTGCGGCTCACATGAACCCAGCCCAGACCCTTCTTCACCATCGATGCGTAGGCTTCCGAGACGGCCATGTGGGCGCGTGTCTCGCGCTCCAGTTCCTTCAAGCGGCTGCTGGTGACTTCGGCGACATCTGCATGGGTGTCGTCGTCGGCTTCGACCTTCACGTCGGTGCGGCTCTTCGCTTCCTGGCCGAGCACCGAGTTGATGACCGGGCGGATCAGGTTGATCGCACGCTCTTCGAGGTCTTCCTGGCGGATGTTCCAGCGCTGGGTTTCGCTCAGTTGCTTGCCGTCGTAGTAGGCGTTGGCCAGCTTGGCGCGAAGCCTCCATTCAGGCTGCTCCATGCAGTCGCGGAGCATTCTTTCGAGGGCGAAAAGTGAGAACGCACCTTTCCCAGCGAAGTCGCGCGACGTGTCGCCGGAGCGGTCTTCGTATGGGGTGGTTGGTTTCATTACTGGAGTCCTCTGAGCGCTCGATACTTCGATGCGCTTTGTGATGAGTTCGTCTTCGCCAGGTGGATGCCAGTGACCACCAGATAGCGGGTGCCGTCCATCAAGTGGTCGTTCTTCTTGACGATGTGGCCCTTGTCGTCTCGGTGGTAGATGCGGTATTCCGCGAACCACGGCTTGCAGGACTTGAACACCTTGAGTCGGCCGGTTGCCAGGCGCTGGTGCACCTCATACAGACCGGACTCGACCGAGTTCTCGGCTTCCGTGAGCGTCAGGCCCAGGTCGCGGTAAATCTGCAGGAGTTGCTGGCCATCCTTCTGGCTTCTGCCGCGGCTGGCTGGATCGATCGTTCCGGGAATCCATTCACCGCGCGCCTTGATCGCTGCGACGTGCGTACTGGGCTCCTGCTGGCCCTGGTAGTGGCACGAGTAGATGTAGACGATGTCGGCGTCACGGTCGATGGCTGCGAACGGTGCGGCCGTCTTGTTCCATCCCACATCCAGGCCGTAGACACGAGGCCAGTGATCAGGGATGGCGAAGTCTTCGACCGATATCTCATCCTCGGCGACCGGGTAGATTGCGCCGGCTCCGATGCTCGGGATGCCTTTGGACCGTGCTTCCCTCAGGTGCGGTTCGCAGTCTCGAAGCAGCCGGTCCTTGGTGTCTTCGTCCAAGTGCGGGGCGTCGTCCCATCCGGCCATCACCAGCGCCTGGTGCCCGGCCTTGCCGATTCGGTCACTCGGAACCTCGGCGTCTTCGCCCAGGTACTTGAGCACCACCGGGGTCAACCCTCGCAGCGGCGTGAACGTCTCCATCAACAGGCCGCTGGTGGTCGCCAGACGCATAGCGCATTCAGCGCGGATTGCCTCGTTCGATTCCTCGTCCAGCCAGATCAGATCCTTGGCCGTTCCCTGGAAAGCCTCTCGGCCCTGGTCGAACGACTTGAAGCCCAGCCGGGAGAACTTGCCCGTTACGTGCTTGACGATGATGTAGTCCACCGCGCCGCCACCGTTGGGGCGCTTGACCACCTTCACGATGTCTTCGCCAGGGATCAGGCCGGTGCCGTGTCCGCCATCCGGCCCGAGCATCTTGAGCTGAACGATGTCCCGGACGGTTTCCTTCGTGTCGCCAGCAGCCCAGGCGTCAATCGCATGGTCGAACCGATGGCCAGCCCACCAGAACGGGTAGCGTCCCGTCAGGTGCAGTGCGGTTTCGTAGCCTCCAGCCTCAGATTTACCAACACGATTTCCAGCCATGAAGCCGCGCGTGGCGAACGTGGCGCCCAGCTCGAAGAACGCCATGTGCTGAACGTACAGCTCTCGGCGCAGCGGCCCGACATCCGGGTAGTAGGTGAACAGCTTGCGGTGCCGCGCCCTGCGCTCACGCTCTTCCAAGAGCGCCAACAGCTCCAGCTTGTCGCGGCGCTGCTTCTCCGCCAGGTCAGAGGCCAGCGACACGCAGGCGCTCGCTGATTCTGGCGTTCAAGTCTTCGTCGGACAGATCGCCGATTTCGTCAACAGGGGGAGGCGCTTCCGGGTCATCCAGACCGTGAGCCTGACGCTCAAGCCCGATGAGCTTCCCGGCCGTGGTTGCCAACCGCTGCATCACAAGGCTGCGAGCGGGAAGCTTCACGATGGCGGAAACCCCGGCGCGCAACTCGGCAACCTGCTCTTGCGTCAGGCTGTCGTCCAAGAGCATTTCAGCCATCGTCTTGAGGTCTGACTTTCCAAGTTGCTGAAGCTCGGACGCCATGTCAACCATGATGCTGGTGAGAACCTGAATGTCTTTGCGATGCCCAAGAATCACGTTCTTGTTCAGCTCTGCTGCTGCCAGGACCGTGCTGCTGACCTTCTGCTGACCACTGCTGATTTCCTTGCTGACTAATTCCTCGACCAGCTTGGCATTGGTTGCGGCCTTGATCGCTTTGGACAGGTCCTGCGTCCATCCGTCCTTCTTGGCCTTGCGGGATATCAAGCCATTGTTGGCGCCGTGCTTGGCTTCGAGTTCGCGCAGGGTGAACTGGCCGGTTCGGTAGTCCCGCTCTACGGCTTCCCAGTCTGTGCGCTTGCGCTTCTCTGGCGCGGGTGCTGGTGCGGAAAGCTCGGCATCCAGCGAACCTGACGCGCCTGGAGTGCTGCTTTTTTGTGCAGCAGCGAGCGATTCGGCCAGTTTCGACATCTCAGAACGCGGCGATGCGCTCGGCCAGGACGGAGCTGAGTTGGCGCTGCAGGTTCAACTGGCGGACCAGGCGGTGCTGTTCGGCGAGGTCGAGGGAGCGGAAGGTGTCCGATCCGGTGAAGGCGTGCAGGCGCTCGATGTTGCCTTCCAGATCCAGGCGTTCGGCGATGACGCGCATCTGGTGCAGCGGCTTTTCGGTTGCATCGAGCACCTTGACGGCGTTCTCTTCAAGGAACGTCATCTTCCTTCCGCTGCGCTTGCTGCAGACGTGAAGGCGGTGGAACTCCACTCCATCAACGCTGTCTTGATCGACGTCTTGCACAACGAATTGGCCCCAGCCTGGCTCTCCTTTGAACTCGACGGTATCGCCGACTTCGAAACGGCTGGCTTCGGTGGTTTCGCTCATGGCTCAGACCTCTGGGTGTAAAAAATCGCCCGGGTCCGGGTGGTCCGGTATCCGGGCGCTGTGAAGGGCTGCGCGTGAAAAAAGCCTGTGAAAGCCACGCAGCCGGGAGACTCTGTCTGTGGAAACTAACGACCCCACGATTCAAGTTGGACAGAAGCGCTTTCTGCTTTCTTTGCCCACTTGAATCGAACCTTGAGGTTGTGGCGATCATCGCTCCCGGGCCGCACCCCTTTTTCCGCTTGAAGCGGGGTGTACAACTCTCCGTGAGCCAAGGCGTTTGCAGCGCCACCTGTCCGCAGCTCCATCAAGAACTTCTGAAAGGCTGGCATCCGGCCCGGATACCATTCATTTGGCGGCATTGGGACAAAAACCTGGGTGAACACCTCTCGAAGAACGCTGTGTATTGCCTGCTCTTGTCGAAGCGTTCCATCTACAGTGAACAGGGGTTTGATTTCAAAAGGAGAGCCTGTTTGAAGCTCGGAAATCCTTTTGCTCACATCCGGGTTACCCGAGTACCCGATCTTCACGTACTGGCTATTGAGAATATGGACTGCGTAGATCACATTGCCCTCACACGCGCAAAGCGCAAGGCCACACTGAGAGAGCTATCGGAAAGGGTGGTGTGATCACCCCTTATCGGCCGGCCAGCCTATCCGAAGCCAAAAACTGTTGCTCACCCCCGCCCGCCTTCCAGAATGAGGGGCTGAATGCGTCGTCCTACGTGGTGAGCTGCGGCCCATATTCGCCGGATGGGTTCCGCTATTCCGGAGCGAGAAACCGTATGAGGCCAACCCCTGACGGGGATGTGACGGCCTGATGCTTGGCTTCTTTCGTCGCTGGTTTTCTTGGCCCCAGACGTTGCCTCTCGGGAGCCTCTGAGCAAGGCCCGATCAGTTTGTGATGTCTGGGTTTGAATGGGTGCCCTGCTTCTGTTGCCGAGCGCAGGGCGGCTCCGAAGGCGGTTTTAGGCCGCTTTCAGGAACGTGCTTTCATTGGCAGTTCTGGGTTTTGCTTCGCTTACGGCGAACGCCTGTCGGATCGTCGGCATCGGCTTCCGGGCACTGTCGAAACCAGTACACCCCCGCATGGTGGAGGTGGCGGAAATCGAACCCGCGTCCAGCACACTTTCACGTCAGCTTCTGGCGGGGTTTCGCCCGCCTACGATCATGTTCACTGCGGGCCGACGAAAGCCCTTGGTGGATGGGTGCAGGGCTTGGACCTTGGGCTTGTAGCCGTATGGGTGGTGTCCGCGCCTGCGTAAAAGAGAAAAGCCCCGTGGTTTCCCTTGGGGCTTTTCAATGGCTGTTATGCCGTTTTCGCGTACTTGGCAAGACGCTATAGCATTTTGGCATAGCTTCAGGCAACAGGCAAGACGATAGGCATTGACCTACCGTGTTGGATTCTTTGCCCTGCGTTGTCCGACCGGGGAGCGGATCGAGTCCGCTTGAATCTGTTGTGTCGTACCCTGTTGGTTCATCAGGCGCCGTTATTACGCGTTGGCCCTCGCGCCTACCCGTTGCCGGGTGTCGTAGCCATATGCCTGTTTCGCGACTATCCAGGGACCTGTCGCCTGCCGTCTTGCCAGTAAGCAGCGCCACGATTCGTCGTAGCCCGTCCACCTCTTTGATCCGTGCGGTTTCAGTGGAGTACCCGATGTTTCGGCCCGGAGTGCCGTTTGAGCCGTTCCTTGAGGCTCGAAAAGTGATTGGGCAAAAGAAAACCCGCACTTGGCGGGTTCATTTACCTTCGTTTGAAGGCGGCTGACCATCGAAGAGGACGGTTTACCGTCATCGCCTGTGGCCAGCTGTCAGCAGCGCGGAACGAATCGAGCGCTACCGGTGGCAGGATTATGCATGATCGCTGCTTTTTTGTGCAACTGGTTGTTTCTGCACGTCGCCAACCTCGTCCATCCACATCGCATCGGCTTCCAGGCCTTTGAACTTGTGGCCTGGATTGTTCGGCGTGGTCATCACTATGGCGGTCTGCCGGGCCTGTTCGCAGATGTCGCAGATCAACCGCTTGCCGAAGTCCTTGGTTCCGATCTGGTTGCCGTGCCTGCAACGCTCCTGGCCAAC
The DNA here is from genome assembly GCF_013387465.1 of Hydrogenophaga aromaticivorans. Lineage (GTDB taxonomy): Bacteria > Pseudomonadota > Gammaproteobacteria > Burkholderiales > Burkholderiaceae_C > Hydrogenophaga > Hydrogenophaga aromaticivorans. The sequence goes on from NZ_VYGV01000006.1 coordinate 1,009,163, forward strand.
GTCCAGCGACGGGATGATTGTTGTCGAGCGCAGCTTCACAAATCCACCTCGTCGCCCAGCTTCGAAGCCACAAAGCACCGCATGGCCGCGATCAGGGCGGTTTCGCCTTCCTGCTGGTGGTCCATTTCAAGCGCTTCACGGCTCGAAACACTGGCGTTCACGCCAGCGATCCATTTGAGCCTTGAATCGAATAAAGGACAGATCAGGCTGATTTCCTCGCGCTCAATGAGTGGCCCGCCCTGTGCCCAATCGGTCGATGGGCTGTACTGCTTGGCGGAATAGGCGTGAATCCTCGCGCTCTCTGCGTAGGCAAGGTATCCACCACGGCACTGAGCAACTTCAATGCATTCAGCCTTCGCCACAGCAGCGTCAAGCAGGGATCCTGAAAGCTCAGAGGTCTTGTGTTTCATGGCTCAGTCCTTGAATATGCTGTGCGGGTTTCGCTTCACGTTCAGGCCGTCGCGCATCATGATCCCGATGCGCTCAAGAAAGGCCATGACCCGGCCGAACTCGTCTTCACTGCGCCAGTCGATGCCGAGAAGCTTCATGCGGAATCCGAGCTGCAGACCGTTCAGGTTTGCGACGTGGGTCCAAGTTTCCGGCAGCATGGCCTTCACCTTGTCCTCGTTGTCCTTCAGCCATTGTCCGTTTCCGAGGGTGTCCATCAGGCTCATGCCAACTGCCTCCGAATTTCCATCTCAGCGAAGCTGTACGCGCCGGCCATGGCGTGCATCAGGTCGGCGGCGAATTCCTTCTGCAAAACGTCCAACCCTACCGCGTCCTGTGATTTCCCTGATCCACCACAGCGCCGGCAGATGTTCTGAATGCTGCCATCGTACCCGCCGATCAGGCCGGTTCCGCTGCATGTCGGGCATGTCGGGCTCAGGAACGATGACAGGCACCCGCCGACGATGGCGGCGATCTGCTTGTCCGACAGCATCACCCGACGTTTTGTCGCTCGGTCCAGTGCCCACAGGTGCAGCGCTTCCTTCGTTTCGCGCAGGGTCCGAAGCTCCATCAGGATCAGCAGCATACCGGTCAGGTCGTTGTCGGCCGTCTTGCGCACGTCCTGGGCCACGGAGTCGTATTCCTGCATGAGCCTGAGCAGCTTCGGTCCGATGCCGTGCACCATGCCGGCCGCGGCGATCATGTCCACATCCCCTTGCCGGTGCTCGCTCATTCCGAGGTGGCTGGTGTGCGCGGCTCGGGCGTAGCGCTCGGCTGTTGTGGGTTTGTCGTCGCTCAAGATAGCACCTCCAGCCCATTGCTCTCCGGCATGCCGACTTTCAGCAGCATCTCGTCTGTGCCAGAGCCAGGGTCGATCAACTTCATGTTTGGCTCAGACCAACCGCACTCCAGGCCATCAAAAGCAATTGCTGGTGGGTCGAAAAACCACGCCCCCGCATCCGGTGTTCGCTCCCTGAGCGTTTGAACAGATCCAACAAACGGATCACAGAATGCATTTCTGGAGCGCAACAGCATCACCAACGCACCTGGTTTGAACTTGCTCATGTCGTCGTTCCTTTTTGGTGTTGTCGAATCTTCTTGGCCCACTCGCGCACACGCGCATGGCCGGCTTCCTCGTTGCCTTCGCCGAACACCTGGCTCAGGGCCTTGGCGTACTCCGGGGACTTGATGCCGGCGCGTTTGCTTTCGAACAGTTCGCGGCCTTGGGCCAGTGCACGGGCCTTGCACTCTGGGCAGTCGGCGTGGAATCGCCCGGTGGCCGGGTTGTGGCTGGCGGTGGTGCAGGCTTCGCAGGTCACATCTGACCTTTCAGCCTCATGTTTTCTTCGCGCAGCTCGAACACCAGCTTTTCCAGCGCCATGGCGTAGCCCGCTTCATGGCCTTGCTCTCCAGTGAACGGGTCGATGCGATCAATCTGCTCGCGCAGCCAGCGCTGATCGTCTGTTTCGGTCTTGATGATGTCGGCCGGGATGTCTTCGTAGACGGGTTCAATCATGGTTTTCTCCTGTGATTTCAGTGGGTGGTTGATCGCATGGCTTCAAGAATCCGCATCCGGGCCTGAGTCGCCAGAACCATCTGCTGCGGGCTGCTGGCCTGCAAGATAGCCTCATAGACCAAGATCGCGTCCCCCAGCGCCAGCTGCTCCGGTCGGGTGGTTGCCCATTTACCCAGCGTGTTGCGGCGGGTCTGGATGCTGCGCAGCGCTTCCGATCCGGCCCGGCAGTCAGCCACTGGCTGGCAATCATCTCCGCCGATTTCGATCGATCGGATCAGGGCTACCCCGATGGCGTGGGCCAATAGATCGAACTCCGCTGACTCTTCTGGCTTGAGCTTGTGGCTCACCAGCGCACCCAGCGCGCGGTTCACGATGTTGCGGGCGTTGTCGGCGGCGTCTTGCGTTCCTTCGAGCCAGCTACCGGGAAGCGGTTCGTCGGTGTAGGGCCGGCAGCGTTGCAGGGTGTTCAGGAACTCGGCGCCGTTGAATGTCCTGGCGGTGGGGTTGCCCAGTCGCTTGCGGGCGTAGGCGGTCATCTTCTTGCCCATCAACGTGCTCCCAGACCGGAGAACGGGTTCGCCCTGCGGAACCGCCCAGCCTTGCCAAGCCGGTAGGCGGAAATCAGCGACTGGTCCACACCGAGTTCCTTCGCAAGGTGCACACCCTTCTCTTCGCCGTCCATGATTCGAATGATCGCGGCGTCGTCAAGTTTTCCGAGCCTCTTTGTCTGGGTCGCTGATATCTTCGCGGCGCGCGCTTCCTGATTCGTGTTCTTGCGCGTGCGGATCAACATCTTCGATTTCGTGATGTTCCTGGCGTGCTCGGGGTTCACGCACCAGCTGTTCTCGCACGATGTGCTGGCCACATGGCCTGGTGGCGTAGGTCTGTCTTTCAGACCAGCCATGATCAGCGCTCGCACGGGACGGCGGATTCCCTGGTGGTACATCATTGGCACACTGCCACTGGTGAACGAACCGCCCCACTCCCAGCAGTCTCCGCACTCTTTGCTTCGTGAACGGATGACTTGCAGCAGGTACGGGCCCGAGAGGTCTTTTGGCGGGCCGATGAGGCCCTTCTTTTTCGGTGTGCTCATGCTTCATCCACCCGGCACGGCGAAGGGTTCTCATCGAACCGGACCGCCTTGATTGTTGGGAGGCCCTTCCACATGCACTTCATGATCCGGTGCCGGCCATCCATGATTTCGCCGTCTTCGTCCAGAATGATCGGCATGGCCAAGTCGGCGGCTTCGATGGCCTTGATGTGCATGACCAGCTCTCGCATGGTCAGCTTGTTGTAGTTGTGCCAGACGTTCAGGTGAGCGAGCGGAACTTCCATCACGGGAAGGTCTTTCGACAGCTCGAACAAGCGAGGCACGCTCCACTGGTGCCTTCCGATATGCGACATCTGGTCTTTCGGTTCGATCCAGGGTTTGATCTTCATGCGGTCATCCTCAGTGCATCGTCCAGCAGGTCGCGCTGGGTGAATGGGTAGTGCTTGTCGAAACCTTTGGTGCCGAGTCCGTGGATGCCGAGCGGGCCTCTATGGTGGGCCGGGCAGAGCGGAACAAGGGTCTTGTAGTCGCCGCGGCCCCATCCGCCACCGCGGTAGTGGTGCAGCTCAACTGGTCCTGGTGCGTGCGGGCCGTGGATGCGCAGGCAGGCCAGGCAACCGAGTTCTGCCAGCTTGCCCTTGTGGATGTGCTCGGCTCGGGTCATGCGGCCACCTCTTCACGCTTCGGCGCTCGGGTTGTCTCGACCATCTGGCCGTCGATGCGCTGCACTTCGGGGATTTCGTAGCCCTGCTGCGCCGCCCACGAAAACACGAACTCGATCAGCTCGGCCATCTCGCGGCCTGTCAGCTCGGATGTCCGTCGGAACACGATGTCGATGCCGTGGCCGTCCAGAGCTGGCAGGTATCCCACGGGCTCACCGATGGCGCGGCACCAGCTGGCCACCAGGAGGCGCTTCCATGTCTCGATGTCGCGCTTCGACCCAGCCCATTCGATGTTCTTGCTGATCCATCCCAGCATCGCGTGCAGGCGGGCGCTGTGCTCTTGCGTGCGCTTCGCTGGCTTGACGGTCAAGGTCAGGCGGTGCTCGGCCATCAGCATGGCTTTCGCCCATGGCCAGACCACCTCCTTGATTTCCTTGTAGGCCTGCACTGGGTTGTGCAGGGTGATGGTGATGCCGGTGGTCATGCGGCCTCGCTCAGTTCTTCGGGTTCGTCCGGGGCGAACAGCCCTTGCGCCTGCTCTTTCTCGGCCATCAGCAGGTTGGCGGATGCCTGCTTGAAGTAGCTGTCCTTCAACTCGGCACCGACGAACTTGCGGCCCATTTCCAGCGCCACGAAACCTTCGGACCCGATGCCCGTGAACGGCGACAGCACCACGTCGCCCGGGTTCGTCCACAGGTCGATTCCGCGCCGGATCACTTCGAGCTGGAGCGGGCAAATGTGGCGTTCGTCGTCGTGCTCGCGGGCGCTGCGGAACTGCAGGGTGTCGTTCGGGTTGATGTCCATCCAGACCGGTGATGCCACCTTCTGCCACTTGTCCACCGGGTAGGTCTCAGGCGTGTGCGTCACCTTGTCCATCATTTCACCGGGAGCGCGCATGGTCACGAGGTAATCAGGGATGCCCTGGCGGCTCATGCACGCATTGGTGCGGACGGTCTTGTGCAGCAGGCCCAGCGCCTTGGTGCGCTGCATGGAGGTCACCGGGTCTTTCCAGATGCACACCTCGCTGGCGTAAATGAAACCGTGCTTCTGGAACGCGCGGATCAGTTCGCCGCGGAAGTCCTTCAGCCCGATGTATCCGTCACGCTCTTTGCTGGTCGGCATCAGCATGCAGTGGAAGCTGACGTTGTGGCCCGGCTTCATCACGCGCGCCAGTTCGGCAACAAGGAAGTCGAAGTGCTCAAAGAACTCGGCATCGTTGCGCACGTTGCCCATGTCGCGCGGGCTGTTGCTGTAGGTGTACAGGCTGGCGAAAGGCGGCGAGAAGATCGAGTAGTCCACCGACTGAGAAGGCAGGCCACTCATGACCTCCACGCAATCGCCATGGAACAGGGAGAAGTTTTTGCCGTTGGTTTGATTGATGCAGTTCATGCGGCCACCAGAAAAGAAGGGACGTTGATCGGGGTGTTCGCGGCGTAGTCATTGCTCTCGCGGGACTGGCCAAACAGTTCGGACTTGACGGATTCGAGGACTTCTGTCGCCAGGGCTTCGGCCATTTGGTTGGCGTCCTCTTCCTTGCGCTTGAGGTTCGACACGATGGAACCCTCTTGCTCGCTGGCGAAGATGTGCACATGCACTTCCTGTTTTTGGCCGAAGCGGTAGCAGCGGCGCACGGCCTGGTAATAGGCCTCCCACGAGTCCGTCACGCCGACGAAAGCCACGTTTCGGCAGTGCTGCCAGTTCAAGCCCCATCCGGCGATAGACGCCTTTGTGACCAGCACTCGGGTGCGTCCTTCGGCGAAGTCGTGCAGGCGTTTCTCCTTGGTCTGTTCGTCGTCGGCGCCGCGAATCTCCACGGCGTCAGGGATGGCTGCGCGCAGTGCTTCGCCCTCGGCATTCAGGTCGCACCAGATAACCCATGGCTCGGTGCTGGCGTTGACCATGGCAGCGCAGGCTTTTACGCGCTCTTCAATGCTGGCCTTGCGGGCGCTGCGGCGCTCCATCAGGTCATTGGCCTTCATGGCGAACAGGAACCCGGTTTCTTCCTGGCTGTGCTCGCTCTCGACGGTGTGCTGATGCACGGTCAGCGGCGGCAGGTTGTAGGCCGATGCGTCATAACCCAGATCGGAAGGGCTGCGCAGCATCACGCCCCACGAAGCCACCCAGCGCCAGAAGATTTGCCGGGCGTGGCCCTTGACGCGCCATGTCTGGGTGTCGCCGCCGTCATGGACGAAGAACTCTGCCAACATCTCGGCGCGCGAGCGGATGCCCAGGAACTCGGCATGCGTTCCAAGCTCGGTCCAGTCGTTCGGCGCCGGAGTGGCCGTGGCGCACAGCCGGTAAGGCGTGCGGCTGAATGCGTCCAGCAGCGCCTGCAGGGTCTTGCTGGTGTGGTGCTTGATGACGCTGGATTCGTCCAGAACGACACCCACGAACCGCGATGCATCGAACTTGTGCAGCCGGTCATAGTTCGTGATGTTGATGCCTGGCTTCACATCATCCGCATCGTGAGCGTGCGTGATCGTCACGCCACATGCCGCAGCTTCAGCAACCGTCTGTTGCGCCACTGCCAACGGGGCCAGGATCAGAATGTCGCCGGAAGTCTCTCGGCACACCACGTCAGCCCATGCGACTTGCATACGGGTCTTTCCAAGACCGGTATCAGCAAAGATCGCGCAGCGGCCACGGCGCAGCGCCCAGCGGACGAGCGCCACCTGATGCGGGAACAGTCCGTCGATCAGGTCAACGTCGTGCGTGATGCCAACGGGTGGCGTTGATGTGAGCTTTTGACGGACGAATCCGCCGTAGTCGATAATCGTTTCAGCCATAGTCGTTTCCTTTGTTGATGACTGGGGTCAGAGGCCTGTCTGTTCGCGCAGACAGGTTTCGTTTTTTGTGGCGTCGAAAAGGTCGGCGGTCTTGTCGTCGCGCGCTGGCGCTGCCTGCTTTGCGCCTGGCATGAGGCCCCACTTGGCAGCGCACACCGGGCCATATGCCGCGTGGCCGTGCTTGACGGCTGGCTTCTTCAGGGGTCTGTGGCAGGCGGCGCAGATGGTCATGCAACACCCCACTGAATCAGCGCGCCGCGCAGGTAGACCAGCGTGTAGGCGGCAACCAGAACCATCAGGCCCCATGCGCCAGCGTCCAGCGCGAAAACAAACCAGAACGGCTGTCCTGCGAGGCCCACAATCGGCGCCCACTTGCGCAGCGTGAGATTGCGGCCCATGGCGAACCAGATGGACGTGAGGCCGAAGCTGGCCATGAGGAACTGCGTCATGCGAATTTCGCCTTCCCGTAATGCGCCATGAGCAGGGCGTCTGCCCGGCCGTTGTCCTTTTGGCGGCTCAGATGGCTTGCTGCAATCGCCGGGTACAGTGAGCGGGCCAGCGTCAGTGCCTTGGCTTTGTCGGCGTCAAGGCCATACATGCGCTTCCAGCGCTGCGCGTTGACCAGCTTCACATCCATGCGAAGCACAGACAGCACGCCCTCGATCACGCCCTTGCTGTGCATGAGGCTGGTGTTCGCGCCGCTGCCAGACTTGTTCGATGGCATGGCGTGCACGTCCTCCAGCACCACGATGGCCGACTCTTCGGCAGGGATCATCTTTCGCAGGAGAACAGCCAGCGCGTAGCCGTGAATGATTCGCTTGGTGCGGCCAGAGCCAGCAATCTCCAGCGTCGGGATGTCGGCCACGCTGGCGCCGTTCGGGCCAATGGCCGCGATGGCACCAGAGATGCCGGGATCGATCGCGCAGAAGATCGCCATGGCTCAGTGCACCGCTGCAGCTTCGGTACCGGGCACCACGCCGGCCGTGAAGATGTCTTCGGCGGTCAGTTCCTTGTCTTCCTCGTCCATGCCGGGCAGGATCAGGCTGGGCTCTTCTTCCACCTCGGCCTTCACCTCGGGCGGCGTCAGCGTCACACGCACTTCCTGGCTGATCAGCATGGCCAGCTTCCCGATGATCTGTTCCGTCAAGCCGCTGTTGGCCTGCACGCGGAACTTCATGGAAACGGTGCCGCCTTCCTTCAGCTCCAGCGAGAACTTGCCCACGTTGACGGCCGGCAGCACGATGCCGACTTCTTCGTCGATGCCGTATTCGACGGCGAAGCGGTGGCCGACCATTTCGGTGCCCAGCTTCTGCGCGCCCAGGTTGTTGAAGCGCAGCAGCGGCTTGGCGCTGATTTCGAAGCCGTCCATCGTGGCCTGGCTGTCGTCGCCGGCTTCGGCGGCTTTGTAAAAGGCATCCAGCAGCCCGGGCTGGAAGTCGTCAAGGATGGTGTTCGGCGCGTCGTAGTTGATCGACAAGTCGATGGCGCTCACGCTGTCGTCGCCGTGTTTCTCGACACGGGTGTTCAGGTTGCTCAGGGTGACGTAGGTCGGCTTCAGGAGGGAAAACATGGTTGGCTCTTTCTCAGGTGGGTTGGTGGTGTAGTCAGGCGAACTCGTTGATCGGCTCGCCAAGAACGGCAAGCGCCCAGTTGACAGACCGCGCGCTGTGCCAGATGCCAGCTCGGATCTCGTCAAGGATTCGGTGCGCCAGGCTGGCGCGCGGGTTGTTCGTGCGCAGCATGCTCATGACGCACTCCTGCGGGCCTGTGGCCGATAGCTTTCCCAGTCGAAGGCCACCCAGCGCGCCGTCTGGCGCATGCGGTCATAGGCGCGCTCTCCGATGTACTGGGTGAAGCCGGCGCGGTCTTGGTTTGTGATGAAGATGCTGGGCTTCATTTGCCGATAGCGCCGATCGATCACGTCAAACAGGATCGTCTGCTCACCGTCCGTCCCGTACTGAACGCCGATTTCATCCACGATCAGCAGGGCGACACGCTCGTACTCGGAAAGCACATCCGTCTCACTGACCGGGGAGTCCTTGCGCCACGTATCGCGCACCGAACGAATCAGGTCGAGACAGGTCGTGTAGATCGGAAGCTTGGCGGGCATCAGCTTGTTCATCACGGCTGCGGCCAGGTGCCCCTTCCCGGTTCCTGGAAGGCCTGCAAAGATCAGCGTTTCACCGCTCACCATGTGGCGATCAAAGTCGGCCGCGAAGTCCATGGAGACCTGCATCGCGTGCTTCTGCTGGTCGGTGGAGGCGATGTAGTTCGCAAAGCTGCACGGCTCTAGGCGAACAGGAAGGCGAGACTGCCGTATCACATCGGCGCGGCGCATGTTTTCCATGATGTTCCGGTCGCGCTGCTCAGCCGCCAACCGGTCCGCCTTTTCCTGTTCTGCGCACCCAGGACATTGAGACCAGACCTCACGGCCACCTCGCAGTCGCAAACCGGTTGCGATGTACTCGCCATGGATTTGGCAATTGATCGTTTTCGGATCAATTGCGACCGGAATCAATCCAGAAATTTTGGAATCAGATGAGGCTTCCATCGGTGCTCGCTCCTTCTCGGTAGTTCTTGCCGGCGAATCCGGCGTGACGGGTTGCTGTGCGGGGTTTGTTTTTCGGCTCCCAAAGCCCTTGCCATCCGTTTTCAATGGCGGTGTCGATCACGGTTTCCGGCGTGAATCCAGCGGCCAGGTGTTCGCCCAACTTTTTGACCTGCAGCTTTGCGGCCTCTTCGGTGATCGGCTTGTTCCGGGTTTTCCGGTCACGGACCCAACGTCCCCATGTCTCCCGATCCAGCCACTCAGGAAGTTCAATCAATCCAGCATCGAAGGGTCGCGAACGCGATCCCTTATTACTGGTTCCTTCTAGGTTCTTTACTGGTTCTTTACTGGTTCCGTGTCCCGTTTTCGGGACTGTTTCATTCCGTTTTTGGGACTCTTCATGTCCGTTTTCGGTACTCTTCATGTCCAAATTCGGTACTGTTTGAATTTCTGAAACAGTCCCGTTTTTGGTACTGCTGCTGGTGCCGTTTTCGGGACTGTTTTCGTCCGTTTCCGGTACCGCTTGATCGGCTTTAACAGTCCCGTTTTTGGGAGTCTTTAACTCATAGACAAACACCTGGCCTGTCATCCCTCGGCGTTCTTTTTGCTGCTCAAGGAATCCAAGATCGCGCAGTCGTTTGATGTTTTCAAGAACCGTTTTTCTATCCTGGGCTGTCACATCGGATATATGCTTTGTGGAAGGCCAGCAAAGCATTTGCTCGCCATCCACATTCACGCAATCAGCCATCGCCACCAAAACAAACTTGGTTGACGACTTTGGAATTGGCTGGGAAAGCGCCCAACGAATCGCATCAAAGCTCACGCAGCGACTCCTGATAGGCGTCTTCGCGCTGCTCTTCAATGCGGTCCAATTGCTGCAGATCACGGGATCGCTCCATCGCCTCGACCATCTCAGGCGACCGCAGCGCCACCAGGCGGCGGACATCATCGAAAGCCTCGCGGGCCTTCTGGCGGTGACCAGCGTTCTGGTGTGCCTCGACTTGAGCGCCTGCCGCTCGGATGGCGGCTTCCAGCTCGTCTGGGGTGTATGCGGGTGTCATATGCCACCCCTTTTGATCTGGTCGCCGCGGCTGCTTCCACGCGGGCCGATGGTGATCGACTGCGGTGCGTTGTTCAGCAGCTTCTTGCCGCGCTTGGACAGGCCCTTGAGGGTGGCGTGGCCGAATCCGGTACCGCGCGCCTTCTGGGCTTCCTTGGAGTGATCTGCAGCGGCCTGCTTGCGTGCCAGCGTGGCCTTTCCAACTTCGCCAGGATCGTTCGCAAACAGCGATGCGCGCGCCTGGGTGAAGGCGTTGTTGGTGGACTTGATGATCTTGGTATCTGGCCAGTAGACGGAGGTCATGCCGAGACCCCCATCTTCAAACTGGCAATCGCCCGCTCGATGCGCGAGGCGCTTTCTCCGTCCTGCTTCTTTGCTGCCAGATACTCGCGCAGCAGCTCGGCAAGCTCGTCCTTCGGGTTGATCGGCTGGGGCTCCGAATAGCCCAGCATGGAGCACATGAAGAAGAACGCGCCGTGATGCCCTTGGTCGCGCGCCATGCGCAGAAGCAGCATCAGATGATCTGGACTCAAGCGCTCGGGCTTGTCCTCGTTCAGGCACGCCAGCAGGTGCCGCTGGGCGGCGTCCACCATCTTCTCGGGCCAGAGCTTGTGCGCCACAACCTTGCTGCCGCCAAGGTCCTTAACGACAGAGATCAGCGCTGCATTCAGAGACTGGTCTTCACCCATTCCTCTGCACTCCTAAAAATTGGGAACCGTTGGGAATGACACCCAACAGGCAAAAAAAGAGACTGTTGGCATGGAAACGAACCACGCCATCAGTCACATGAAGAAAAAGCCCACCACCGGCACTCACTGCCTGCCACGCCAGGGAGGAAAGCGGGAGACGTTGCTCGTGCCGGCCGGATACGGCTATGCGGCGGTGGGCGAAAAACACGGGTCAGACCTCGGTCTTGATCGCGGGCTGCTGATTCGAAAGAGCGGTAGCTGCAACCACATCGACGCCCTCAAGCGCCTCTGGCTTTGCGACCTGGAGGAACATCATTCGTGGCTTGGGGATTCCGTGGTACCGCCACGCACTGACAGATGGCATGCGCACTTCAAAAAGCCGTGCTGCTTCGGCGGTACCGCCAAGGGCGTCGATGATCTTTGCTGCATTCGTGTTCATGCGGCTATGTTAGCCCAAGCAAACGTTTTGCGCAAGCCTAGACTAACATTGGTGCTGTTAGGCTAGACTTATGCCGACACTGCAAGAACGAATGGCCGAGGTGCTGGGAGACACATCAGCACGCGGGCTTCAAGCTGAGATAGCTAGGCTCTGTCACAAGAGCAGGCCGACCGTTTCTGCATGGATCAACAACCCGGACAAGGTGACGACCATCAGCAGGTCGGATGCTGAGTTGATCTGCGCCAGATGGAGGCCAGAAATTTCACCCGCCTGGCTTGCGGAAGGGGCCATGCCGAAGATGGCTTTGCCTGAAGGCACTCGTCTTGGTGGGCCATATGAGAACGTATCGGACGGACCGAAACAAAATGGGCCTTACCCATTGATATCGGATGTGGTTGCCGGATCTTGGGCGGAGCTTTGCGACAACTTCCATCCGGGAGAGTCAGATGAAAAATTCATGTCCACAAAGAACCTTGGGCGCCACGGCTACATGCTTCGCGTGTATGGAAGGTCAATGGAAAACCCGGGCGGCAGGTACTCGTTCCCAGAGGGAATGATCTTGCATGTCAACCCAGACATGGACCCCGTGCCTGGTCAATTCGTGATCGTGCGCCGCGAGTCTACGAAGGAGGCTACCTTCAAGAAGTACGTGATTTTTGAAGGCGTTCCGTTCCTTGAGGCCATCAATCCAGACTGGCCGCGAGAACTCAAGTATTTGGCTCTTCAGCCGGGCGACGTGTGGTGCGGCGTGGTGGTTGACGCCTCTATTGGATCGCTGCCGTGAAAAACGGGAAGTCGGCGCCCGATTCTTCGCCGAAACCAGGGAGTTATCATGAAAAAGTACGTCATTGCCGCCTTTATATTCGCGGCATTTAGTGCCCATGCCGATTGCTACGGAACAGGATCATTCCGTACATGCACCGACGACAGCGGAAACAACTACACGATCAACAAATCCAGAAACAGCACCTATGTTCAGGGGAGCAATGCCGAGACGGGTAGCACATGGAACTCTCAGACGTACCGCAGTGGGAACACGTCCAGCACCTACGGAACTGACTCAGACGGCAACTCATGGAACGCCCAGACGCACCGCACCCCAAGAGGTAGCACCACCTATGGGACTGACAGCAATGGAAACAGCTTCACCAGGATTTGCGATAGAACTGGATGCTATTGAAGTCGATCATCATGATGAATATTCGCCACTTAACCACCCTGCTTTTTGCGCTTTCTCCAGCGATATGCCTTCCGCAGAACGCTTGGGAAAAAATCTCAGGAAACTTGACTGGTACATCAGAGTTCTTTATTTTGAGAGACTCTTTCGAAGTTCGATCTAATAAAAATGGTGATGAAATTGCTGTTGTGACTGGAAAGTTAACAGATCACAAATCATCAAGTATTGATATTTATCAGTGGTACGTCAAAACGGAAGACTGCTACAGGCAGAAAGGAAAACTTATCACGTTAAATCTAGACGGAGAGTTTAAATATGAAAGCGATTTCATTTTTGATGCTGGAAATATTGCGTCTGTAAATGCAGAGGCAATATGCAGCCTATACGCTGAAAAGTATCTGAAAAATCGCGGAAAAGGGCTCTGAAATAGAACGCATCATGCACCGCCTCATGCGTCGCGCCCTGCCGTGGGCCTTCATGTGCGCTGCCGTGATTGGCGCTGCACTCGCTTTCAAAGACTGGGTGACGGCATGACACCTGAGAAGAACCAAGAGATTCGCGCCAACGCTAAGGCTTGGGCAGGTCGCCTGCTGGCCCTTTGGTCGGCCGAGCTTGTCCGAGGCTTGCTGCTGCCTCCCGGAGCATCTGGGCGATCCGAGCAGCTGAGGTCACTGGAATTGCATCTATCGCGGCAACGCTCAGAGGTGGCCATGACAGTGTTTCCAGAGATGACTCCGGTGGAGTCTGATCTGTGGGCTGGCGAGGCCCTGGACGCCTTTGACGCTCTTGCATCTGAGTTCCTTGAGGTATTGAACAAATCCAACACGTAAAGCCTTCGCACCCCCTGCCGCAACCGATTGGCGGAGCGATATCCGCCAGTGCTTGCAAGCCGGCGGCAGGGGGAGCGCCGTGGGAGTCGCTATCCCACGGATCGCCGGCCAAGAGTACTGGGCAAGCTAGCTAGGCAAACCCCGCCCTCGTAACCGGCAAGCCAACGTCCGTCATTCGGCGGTCGCTGGGGCCTCAGTGGCCGCTCCATCAAGGATAGTCCCATGTTGGAGTTTTCACTGGTGGTGAGGATCACCGTAAAGCAAGCTCTCTCACTCGGACGAGTGTTGATAGCCATCCTGCTTCTATCGGTGTAGCCCCTCACCTGGCTATGGCGGGTCGTGGTGCAATCCACGGCCCGCTCATAGTTCATTGAACATCATCTCGTCGCAGATGACGCCTTGAGTTTCCATTGAAGCTCGGCTCGGTCTTCCACGCCGGGTCGATCAACACCGCTTCGGCAAATGAACTCCATGCGCTTGCGCATGAGCCAGTTGTAAGGCCATGCCGGCGCCGCTGCCAAGTCCAGCAACAGATCTGAAAACACAAGTCGGTCCAGTAGCTTCATCACCCTCTCCAGTTTGAGCCCGCCGTGCGCGGGCTTTTTTGCGTCCGGTCTGGATGACCGTTTGTAGCTTCAGAATATTTTACTGAATTTTGTTAGCTTGGGCTATTGACTTGTTTGGTAGCTCAGGCTAATATTCTCCCCATCGGTTCCCAGATGCTGCATCCCGCAGCAGACCGACAAGGGGTGAAACAAGATGAGCTACAGCAGCAATCCCGTGCTCGATGCGATGCGTCACTGCGACGCGCTCTATGAGGCATCAGACGCACAGATCGAGTCCGAGGCCGATCTGGCTGGTGACTTTCTCAAGGCCTGCAAGAAGGTCGATGCCAACGCATTGGCGCCGTGGGCTGGCCAGGTGGTCGACAACGAGCAGCGCATGGCCTTGGGCTTGGACTGGTCAGCGAAGAACCTTCCTCAGCGCCAGCAGGCCCTGCACGAAGTCATGGTCGAGTCGCTGGACTACCCCGATGGCCCAACGATGTGCGAGGCGATGCAGCTCTTGCTGAACGTCGCGTACAGCGCTGATCTGGTGAACACCCCATCGATGGCGCGCGGCCTGATCGAGCGCATGGGCCGCAGCTTCGCGTTTCACAACAGCGGGGTGGAGTGATGAAGTTGGCCATCGTCATCGCTGCCCTGATCTGCACCAGCGCTCAAGCCGAGGGCCTCACGCCTTCCACGATGGGCCTGCACATCGGAAGCCACCACTTCACGGCCCGCGAGTCCGGTACTTGGAACGACATCAACCCCGGTGTGTACGCCCGCTGGGATTCCGGTCTTGTTCTGGGCACCCTGCGCAACAGCGAGCGCCGGCAGAGCGTTTACGCGGCCTACGTCATGGAGTCGCAGCGCTGGAACGGATTGTCTGCCGCCGTCATGGTCGGCGGCATCACCGGGTACTCGCGCAGCGTGTCGCCGATGGCATCGGTCAGCGTTGCAGCGGCCGTCACTGATCGCGCATCGATGCGTGTTTCCCTGCTGCCAAAGGCGTACCCGAAAGGGTCTGCTGTGGTGCACCTTTCAACTGAGTGGGGGTTTTGAAATGAGCAAGCCATTCAACTGGATGGGCCACCTCGGATTCGAGGTGCAAGACGCTGGCGGCGTTCCCGTCATCAACGAAGAAGGCGACATGCGCGAGGCCGATCTGTGCCACCAAGTGCTGTGGGACAAAGTGGTTTCGCTCAAGGCGCAGCGTGACGATCTGCTGAAGGCTTGCAAACAAGCCCTGGTCGCGCTCAAGGGCCGTGAGCATGACCAATTCCTTCGTGACGCCATCGAAGCCGCAGAGAAAGGCGGTACGTGATGGCCCTGGCAAACCTCTTCACAGAACACCTGCTGCGCGCACGAATCTGGTTCTACGAACTGGCCCTGCAGCAGATAGACCCATGCCATGCCGACGTGCCGGAAATCGTCCTGCGCCTGTGCAACCTCTACGACCAACTTGATGACCTGAAAGGACTGTCATGAACAACACCCAACGAATCAGCGAAGGCCCTGCATCGGCAGCGCGCCTGATCGGTGCAGCCCGATGGGAGGCCCACGAGTGCGGTCACGGGACCTGTGCCGCAGCGGTGGATTGCATCGGCGAGTGCGAGCTGAAAGCTGCAGTTCTGAACCTTCCCGTCATCGACGCCAAGTTCCTCGACTCGCAGCTCAAGTGCGATATGCCCATCGAAATGATCGAGCCCGTCAAGTCCGTGATCAGCGGCGCTGAACGGCTCAAAACTGCCGCCCTGGTCATCGCCGCAATGCTGGCTCTGGCCTGCACTTTCTACGTTTCTTCCATCTGAGGACCACATGAGCACGAACTCTTCTTCATCTTCCGGCGTCTCGTTTTTGAGCCTGCTTGGCCTGCTGTTTATCGGACTCAAGCTGACTGGGTTCATTGATTGGTCGTGGTGGTGGGTGCTTGCGCCTTTTTATGTCGGCCTGTTTTTGGTCATTGCAGTGATCGCTTTCGTTATCGCAATCAACAAGTGATTCAAGCCATGAAAACAACCGCAACCATTCTCTGCGCCGCCGCGCTGCTGACCGCCTGCAATGACGCCGATGTGGCAAGCCGCAACCTGTCGAAGGCTGCCGACATGTTCGAGGTCACGCGCCGCATCGTCTTCTACAACGGCATCACGGGCGAGTACATGCTGACCATTCAGGGCTTGTGCTCACTGGGAAACCAAGACCCGGCGCGGACGCTGACGGTGACGTGCAAGACCGCTCCGACTGAATACAAAAAGAACTTCCTCGGCCTGTCCGACAACGTGACGTATTTCGTTGAGCAGATCGACGGTGTTGCGGCAAGCCCGTATCAGTACCGCGTCGTCTTCAAGCCACTGGCCATCATTCCTGACATCGAAATCCGCAAGTGAGAACCACATGAGCAACGCACTTTTAACCCTCACGCACAAGCTGGCCAAGCGCCTGGACATGGGCGACGGCACCAGCCTTGTCGAAACCCTCAAGCTGACTTGCTTCCGACAGCGCGGGAACGACATCGTTACCGACGCCCAGATGGAGGCTCTGCTGATCGTGGCAGAACAGTACCGATTGAATCCTTTTACGAAGGAGCTTTTTGCTTTTGCCGACAAGGGCGCCATTGTCCCGGTGGTGTCGGTCGATGGCTGGTCGCGCATCATCAACGAGAACCCCGCCTTCAACGGACTGGAGTTTCGGTACTCGGATGAAATCGTGACCATGCCGCGCGGCAAGCCTTGCCCGGCCTGGTGCGAAGTTGTGATCTACCGCAAGGACCGCGACCGCCCGACCGTGGTTCGTGAGTATCTTGACGAGGTGTACCAGGCGCCTCGCGGCCAGAACGCTTATGACGGCCCTTGGCAGAGCCACACAAAGCGCTTCTTGCGCCACAAGACCCTGATCCAAGGCGCCCGCATCGCCTTCGGTTTCGCCGGCATCTACGACGAGGACGAAGCTCACCGGATCATCGACGCCGGCTCCATTGACGCAACGACCGGAGAAATCACCCAGCAGAAGCAGCCCGAGCGCCCCACACTGCCCGCCTACGCGCAAGCCGACTTCACAAAGAACCTGCCGCAGTGGGCCGGCATCGTGAAGTCAGGCCGCAAGACGCCGGATGAACTGATCGCCATGGTGGGAACCAAGGGCGTGCTGTCCGAAGCCCAGAAACAGGGCATCCGCGATCTTGCGAAGTCGCAGGACGTGACCGATGCGCCGATCAAGAACGAGGTGCCCGCTGAACCGGCCATGAGCGCCGCCGAACAGGAAGCGCACGCCGAGTTCCTGGCTGGACTGGAGGGCTGACCGATGAGCAACACATTGAACCGTGGGGATACGGTCTACAACCAGCACGGGCAAGAGGCAATTCTTGTCGCATCAAGTTGCGGAGAGCATCTGGTCCGTCCAATCTTTGAAGACGACGATGGATCGCACGAAGGCGACGTTGAAACGTGGCGCACGGTCTTCCGCACACCGCCAGCGCCGAAGCTGGATGCCGAGACGGCAGCAGCTGAAAAGCGACTGCACGACCTCAACGTGCAAGTGTCCGCAATTCGTGACCAGATCAACGAGTTCAACAAGAGCGAGAAAGATCGTCTGGCCCGCATCAAGCAGCACGGCGCTCTTGAACTTCTGGACCGCTATCTGGCCGGTGAAATCACGCACTACGTTGCGGTCAAGGAATACGGGTTCGGCGTGGAAATCATCCCGGTCTCTGACACGCTGGAAAGCTACCCATCCAACAACGGTTATGGGCTACTGACACTCCATCCGTTCATGGGCTGGAACAAGCAAATCAAGTGGTCCATCTACTACAACAAAAAATGGGAAAGCCGCTACACCAACGACAGGACTGAGCGCGTATTTCCCTGCTGCGGTGAAGAGGATGCAAAGGCAAAGGCCGTGGCGATCATCCTGGCAGAAATAGCGGCCCAGATGGCCAAGGACGACAAGGATCGTCGCAACACCAGCGAACTCATCAAGTTTGCAAAAGCCCACGGTGTCGAAGTTCCGCAAGAGTTGATCGACTCAGTTGCCGCCGCCCGAGTCGCCATGGTTGAGCGCGAGATTGCCGAGAAGTCGAAGCAGATCGAAGCGCTCAAGCAACAACTCGCAGCCACCGCCTGAACCACACACCGGAGAACACCATGAACATGACCTTTCACGACTTCGCACAGGGTTCGCCTGAATGGCACCAGCACCGCAGCACGCATTTCAACGCATCTGACGCCCCAGCCATGATGGGCTGCAGCCCGTACCAGACCCGCACCGAACTGCTGACCCGCATGAAGACCGGCATCAGCGCCGAAGTGGACGCGGGGACGCAGCGCCGTTTCGATGATGGCCACCGCTTCGAGGCCCTGGCCCGCCCGCTGGCAGAGAAGATCATCAGCGACGACCTATACCCGGTGACCGGATCGCGCGGCGATTTGTCGGCCAGCTTCGACGGCCTGACGCTGGACGGAATGACGGCTTTTGAGCACAAAACTCTGAACACCGAACTGATCGTCTGGTTCGGGCAATACGACCGGTCGGACGTTGAAAGCATCATCAACTCAGCAGGAAACCATCTTCCGTTGACCTACCGCGTTCAGATGGAACAGCAGATGGCCGTTTCTGGTGCAGATCGCGTGCTGTTCATGGCGTCGAATTGGCAAGGCGAAACGCTGGTCGAAGAGCGCCACTGCTGGTACGCATCGGATTCCTATCTGCGCGCCAAGATCGTCGCCGGCTGGGCTCAGTTCGCCAAGGACCTGATCGACTTCACACCCGCAGCCGCAGAGCCAATCAAACCAGTTGGCCGCACGCCTGACCAACTGCCGGCCCTGCGGTCTTCCGTGAAGGGTGAACTGGTACTTGAATCGAACATCAAGGAATGGGAATCCGCTGCATTGGTCTACATCCAGACGGTGCGCGACCATGAGCTGAAGACCGATCAGGACTTTGAAGACGCTGATGCTGCCGTCAAATGGTGCGTCAGCAGCAAGACCACGCTGGACGGCCTAAAGTCAAACCTCATGTCTGCAACCGGCGACGTGAACACCGCCGTGGGAACGCTTGACCGCCTCATGTCCGAACTGGACAAGACGCGCATCCAGTTCACCAAAGCCATGGACGCACGCAAGGCCGAGCGCAAGGCTGAGATTGTGGCCGGTGGTATTGCGGCCTACGAAAAGCACGAGTCCGAACTGATCCGCGACACTGGTGGTCCTTGGATTGTGTTGGGAAAGCCAGACTTTGGTGGCGCCATCAAGAACCTGCGGACGTTCACCAGCATTCAGAACGCTGTGGACACGGCGCTGGCAGCAGCCAAGATGAAGGCCGATGAGTCGGCGCGCAAGATCCGTGAAAGCCTGCGCATCCTGGCCGACGATGGCGCCGGTTACGAGTTCCTGTTCAATGACCGCCTGGCGCTGATTGGCAAGGCCGCGGACGATCTGCGTTTGCTGGTGAAGTCGCGCATTGCTGAGCACCAGGCCGCCGAGAAGGCCAAGGAAGAAGCGCAGCGCGAGCGCATCCGGGCAGAGGAAGCGGCACGGTTGGAGCGTGAGGCAGCGGCCAAGGCGGCAGCGGAAAAGGCAGATGCCGACCGGCTGGAGCGCGAGCGCGCCCATGCTGCGCAGGTGGAGGCCGACCGCATCTCCCGTGAGCAAGCCGAAGCTGTGAGCGCCGCGCGCATCCGTGAAGAGCAGGCAAAGCCGATGCAGCGCATCACCGCGTTCGCCGAGGTGGAAGATGTACAAGTTACGTTTGTGCACCCTGAGCCGGACTTGTACGCCGAGTTATCAGCCGTAGGGACCCCTGTTGCCGGAGTCAAGCTGATTCATGGGGAAGTCGGCCACATTGACCCGGCCGTCCGTTTCGTGAAAAGCGAAGACAACGGCACCCGCCTAACGCTCGGCCAACTGAACGACCGCCTTGCCCCGGTCAGCATCAACGTCGCCGGCCTGTCAACGCTGGGCTTTGATCCGGTCGAGCAGGTGAAGGCTTCGCGGTTTTACAGGGAATGCGATCTGCCTGCGATCTGCGGGGCTATCAGCGCGCACGTCCTGGCTGCTTGCGCTACGGAGGCTGCATGAAAGAACGCCCCATCCTGTTCAGCAAGCCCATGGTTCTCGCATTGCTGAGCGGAACGAAGACCCAGACGCGCCGCGTGGTGAAGCCGAGCGACCTCGCGTGGATGGACGAACACCAAGGCCTCCGCGAACCCGACAACGCGATCCGCTGTCCATACGGACAGCCCGGAGATCACCTGTGGGTGCGCGAAACCTTCTTCGCCTGGGGCCGCTGGGAGACGCGATTCAGCGCCAAGAAGGGCCGCGACGAGTGGCACTTCATCGACATGACGCTGGAGTGCGGCCAGTCCTACCTCTACGCTGCCGATGGCGTCAGCGACACCAAGGCGTTCATCAAACGCCGCGGTGGTGTTGAGCCAATGTACTGGAAACGGCCGGCCATCTTCATGCCGCGCGCCGCGTGTCGAATCACGCTGGAATTGACTGGCGTGCGCGTGGATCGCCTGCAGGACATCAGCGAGGCCGACGCCAAGGCGGAAGGAATCCACCAGCAGCCAACAACAGGCTGGTTTTCGGTGCCTGGAATCAGTGGTGCGGGAACCACGGCGAGGGCCGCTTACGCACTGTTGTGGAACTCCATCAATGGCGCCGGAAGCTGGGATTCAAACCCCTGGGTGTGGTGCGTGGAATTCAAGCGAACGGAGGTGGCATGAACGCCATTCAACCAGCGCCGCAGCCCCACCTGTGGGACGGCACCCCGATGGCAGCGATGCCGTACGTCATCAGCAAGGGAAACGACACACCCGACCACCGGGTATACGAGGGAATGAATATGAGCGCAGAACAATCGCCAGAATTTCGAGCGCAGGACATCAAGATGCGCCGCCTTGAGATTGCAGCGCAGCTGGCCGAGTGGAAGCGTGCGTTCTTTGTTGATGGCATTGAACAACCATTCACGGCAAGGGTGACGCTTGAGGCCGAAGATGCACAGCTGGCCCTTGAGGCGCGCGTCATCAGCACAGCCGCAGTTGCTGCAGCAGTCGAGCGACGAAAGATTGAGGCAAAAGCAGAGGTCGCCCGCCTGTCCGCAATCAATGCGGAACTGCTGGAGGCGCTGAAAGACCTGACCGGCGTGATTACCGCAGCCGGACTCAGCAACTTGAGCCGTGGCGTTCAGCTTGGCCCCACGGTTTGGTATGTGAAGGCCAGCGACGCCATGGAATCGTCACTCGCAGCGATTGCCAAAGCACAAGGAGAGCAACTGTGATCGACAACCTGAAAGAGCGCGAGGAATTTGAAGCGTGGTACGGCGATCAAGGCAAGTGGCCTGCCGCAGTTGAGCGCATCGGCGATGGGTACAAGCTTGCAGCGGCTCAATCCGCATGGGTCACATGGCAAGCCCGCGCAGCTATCGAAGCCAACACGCCAGCGGTGCCGGATGCTCGAATCGTGGAGTGCGCCCGTCGACTAATTGAACATGCGGACTTCGCGCTCGGTGGCTGTCTGAGCGCCAGCAGCAAGGTGAGAGACATCCCATCAAATGCCTGCTCTCAGGTGAAGGCTCGACACCTTGCCGCATTGCGGGACGCTCTCGCAGCAGCACCCCAGCCGCAACAAGTGGCGCAGCCAGTGCAGGCGAGCCAGTACGGAAGTCCTGAACTGCAATCGTTGATTTTGGAAAAGTTGGCACAGCCAGTGCAAGCGAGAGAGTGGCACCCGATTGAGACAGCGCCAGACGACATGACAGAGCCGGTCATGGTTTTCTGGATCGATTCCGATGGCGCTCCGATGCGCGAGTTTGATTACAAAGAAGACGGGTGCTGGATGGGCTGGCATGAGCACGCCGAACACGTAGAAATCATCGGCGGCCATGGCGTGAGCTACACACCTCCATACACCCACTGGATGCCACTCCCGCCACCGCCAACCAACCAACATAAGGACAACCAATGAGCAACATCATGAACGACCTGCACACCGTGGGCCTGAACCCGTTCGGTGTGGTGCTGGTGGCTGAGTCAATGCTCAAGTCGCCAATCGCGCCAATGAGTGCAGACGACAAGCCGCTGACATTTTTCATGCCGATCAACCGCGCCGATTGCGCCGAGTGGGTTGGAGTCGAGTTCACGCTCAAGGCCGTGCGTGCCGAGAAAGAACAGAAGGAGTGAACATGGCTCTTACCGATACCAAATCTTTGATAGCACGATTCGAGCGACAGGCTCACCGCCTTGGGGAACTGTGGGAGCGTTGCCATGGCAAAGGCTGGTCAGAAGAATATGCCAACGAGTTCAAAGCACTAAGGGACGAGCGAGTGCCAGCAACGCGAGCGGCCCTTGAAGCCATCGAATCCGCAGCAGTCGCGCCACTACTGGCACGCATCGCAGCCCTTGAGGCTCAAGTCGAGCAGGCCGCGCAGCCGGTGGCGGCTCAGCATCGGTTCCGCCACCCACAAAAAACAATGCCGGGTTGGTCTACGTGGCAATCTTGCGCTGTATCAGACCGCCCGGCTTGGCAAATCGACTCCCAAGGCTATGAAGTCGAGTATAGGGCGCTCTATACATCGCCACCAAAGGCGGCGCCACTGACCGATGAGCAGCACCCAGATGACGCCGCAGTGGATCATTTCTCGGTGGCTATGAAAGCCAAGCTTTCCGCAGCGCGTGCGAAGGGTCGAGGCGGATGGGAGAACTGTGACCCATACGTCCTGAGCGACATGCTTCGCGCTCACGTCGAGAAGGGAGACCCGCGCGATGTGGCGAATTTCTGCATGTTCCTGCACATGCTTGGTCACGGAATTTACAAGCCGTCAATCCAGCCTGACTTGGCGGCAATGCTGCAGGAACTGGACACGCCAATAGCTGGGCACCTTGGTAGCCACAGTGGGAAGTTTGTGCCCGGAGCGTCGAAATACTCTAACGCATTCGACGCCTTCGAGTCTGCGATACCGCTGGTCCGCTGGGAAGATCATGAGCGGTCGTGCCGGAAGATCGCTGCGCTCTCAGAACCCCATTGTTCGCAGCCAACGCAGCTACAGATGCTGAGTGAGTTTGAAGAAGGAACTCTTGCCATCGAGCACATGGGTCCTTCCGCACTGGCTGGCGACAGCATGAGCCTGATGGATGCATTTGACAAAGGCTTGAAGGCTGGGCAATCCGCGCTCGCGGCAAAGAATGGAGTGGAACTCAAATGACAGACCGTGAACTACTTGAGCGCGCTGCGCGGGCGGCTGGGATTTCGGGGTTCTGGGAGAAAGATACGGCATTCATCCAAGACCGCTACTTCTTCAACGTGCCCTATGACAATAAAAACATGCTGACCGGCTTTCGATGGAATCCACTCGCTGAAAGCGGCGAAGCTCTCAGGCTTGCCGTGAGGCTTGGAATGGTCGTTCAGATCGATATTGATGCCGGAGCCACTAGGGTACTCAACGAGTACTTCGAGGTGCTGCTTATCCACCTGCACGTCGATGGAGGCGCGGAGGCAGCTACCAGAAAAGCCATCGTGCGGGCTGCTGCGTCTATGGCACCCGAAGGAGTAGAAGCCGCCCACGGCATCACACCGGCCACGGTCGAGAAAGAGGGGGAGTGATGAAAGACAGATGGACGTTCCAAGACGAGCACAAACTTCAAGTTCTTTTGAAGCGGAAAACAGAGACGACAGAGCGGAACATGAAGCCACTGGTTTTGATTGCCCGCTTGCTCGATACAGACAGCACAGACGAGAAATTGGCGGAGTCACTGGCACAGTACGCCGATGCGTTGCGTGATGCGCTTGAGCCGTTCGACAGCGGTGTTCGGTGTGCCGCCGAGAAAGGAGCCCGAGATGCCAACTGACGCACAACGCCGGAACCTTGCCAGCGCTCACCATGCAGATGTGAAGGCTTTGAGCGAGCGGATCGCACTGCTTGAGCAGCAGCTTGCCGAGGCAAAACGCCAGATGGAAAGCCAGAAGGATGAATGGCTTGCTTGGGAGGCGAAACGGGCGGCGCTGGAGTTGGGTGCTGCGCGGTATCGACAATTGGCGAAGGGAGAACCTCTGACTGTTGTTGTCCCAACACCAACAGATGAAAAGCCAAGCCGCAAAGTGACCATCATCTACGGACCTAACAGCGAACCCGGTTACGCGGAAGCCTTGGGGATGGCCATCGACGCAGCCATTACCAGCACACAGGAGCAGACAGCATGAACATCGAAGAACTGAAACTTGTCCTGCAGACGATCCAAGGGATCAGCGGTGACGCAAGCACAGCGGCTATCTTGTGGGTGGCCTTGCACTATGGGTCAGGGATCATCACCGGCCTGCTGACAGCCGGGACCATCCTCGGAATGGTCTACCTGGTCATCAAGGCAATCATGGCAAATACCGAGTGGGCGAATGCTGTGAAAGAGGTCTGCAAAGCATACGGTTGCAACGACGACTATTCGTTCATCACAACAGAGCAGAAAAGGGCCTTGAGGAAGGCGATTGATAGGTCGAAGACATGACAACCACAACCGAAGAACAAACCTGCGAGGACGGATGCAACGGCTGCGATGAGTGCATCGACTACGACGACGAAGAGTGCGAGCGCTGTCATGGTGACGGACGTGATCCGTGGAATGACTATCTGCTGCCCTGCCCGCTTTGCCAAGGAGATGCGCCATGACCACCGAACAAGACCCAAACGAGATCATCAAGCGCGGCGATCTGCCGAAGATGCTCCATGTGTGCAGCGACACCGTGCGCAAGATGTGCAAGGCGAACAAGCTGCCGCCATACGATGTCGCCCTTTCGCGCAAGACCTCGGGCTGGAAGCGGTCCACCCTGGTTGCGCATGGGGTGAAGGTATGAACACCGAAGCCCAGGGGCGCTGAAGGCGTCCCGCTGGGGCGCAGAGTTCAACAACGCAACACGCCGGAGAAAACCATGGCCTGCCCTAAATGCGGCTGCAAGGTGCATTACCAGTACGACACCGGCTGGGACGGAGAACAGCAGCCCGAGAACCTGGAACGCTGCGCCGCCTGCGGCGAGGTGTTCGACATTGAAGACTCAACCGAGGAAGAAGACCATGGCGAAACGCTGTGACAACTGCAAGCATTGGACAGAGAGCGTGTTTCTCGGCAGCAGCGCCAGCGGCTACGGCTGCTGGGAAGGCCACTGCCACAACCCGCTGGTGCCAGCGCCGCGCTTTGACGAGCGCCCAAGGCACAACCTCATGTTGGCCTGCCAGCACTTCGAGGAAGGCGCTCACCCGCACAGCTTGTCAGGCGCTGCTGAGGCGAAGTTGTTGAACACCAATTAGGCGACGACCACCGTCGCATAACACCGGCACAAGCATTTACGCACGACAGAGCCACATAGCCCAAGCCTCCAGCATGGCGCGGCGCTGATCGAGGTAAATCGATCGGTTGTACGCAGCCCTGGTCTTGTCTCCAGGCACATGCGCCAACTGGCGCTCGATCACGTCGGGCGGATAGCCTGCCTCGTTCGCCCAGGTGCTGGCCACCGAGCGCAGCCCGTGGCCAGTCATCTGACCTTTGAATCCCATGCGGTACAGCAGCGCCAGTATCGCGTTCTCGCTGATCGGTCGGTCAGGCCGGTGCTCGGCGGGCAGCACGTAGACGCTTGAGCCAGCGCGCGGCTTGAGCACTTTCAGCAGATCCAGAGCAGCCTTGGACAGCGGAACCACATGCTCCCGGCGCCGCTTCATCTTGCCGGCAGGGATCAGCCAGGTGTCGCCGTCGATTTCATCCCAGCGCATGAACCGGAGTTCGTTTGTGCGGACCCACGTCAGGGCCAGCAGGCGCAGCGCCAGGACGGATTGAAGTTCGCCCTCGATTGACAGGCGCTCCATGAACGCCGGCACCTCGCGCAATTCCAGCGCGGCGAAGTGCTCCACCTGCTTTTTCCCGAAGGCGCGCTCGGGCTTGATGGATCGCGGCGGGTTCTCTGTGGCGTGCCCCTGCTCGATGGCCCAATCCCATAGCTGAGCCAGCCACATCCTGACCTTGCGCGCGTAGTCGTGCTTGCCTCGAGCATCCAATCGGTTCAAAGTCTCGAGCACATCGGCTCGAGCAATGTCCCGCATGACTCGAGCGCCCAGCATCGGCTGAACGTGCATCTCGAAGGCTCTGCGCTCGTTCTCAAGGTAGGAGGTGGACAGGTCTTTGCGACCGGACCAGTAGGCGGTGTGGGCCTCGTCCAGCGTGACAGCGTTGCGCTTGGCCTTGCGCGCCGCGTTCGGGTCCTGCCCTGCCCTGAGTACCGCCTTCGCCTCGTCGCGCTTCTGGCGGGCCTCCTGCAAGCTGACCGCAGGGTATGGGCCTATCACCAGGGTCTGGGGCTTCCCGTTGATCCTGTAGGCCAGGCGCCACACCTTGGCGCCTTTTGGGGAAACGTAGAGGTGCATGCCCTCGCCGTCGAAATACTTGGCGGCTTTTTCAGCCGGCTTGATGCCACGGCACTTGGCGTCCGTGAGCTTGTTCGTTGTAGGCATCCCGCATCCCTGTGTTTTCGATGCCACCACGGATGCCCACCGATGCCACACGGTCTATCGCCGTGAACGTCTGGAAATGTCGGGCTATCCGGGTGGATGTAGCCGCAATCATAGAGGGGAAAAAAGAAAAACCCCGCGCTTCCGATGGGAAACGCGGGGCAAACTTGGCGGAGCGAGAGGGATTCGAACCCTCGATGAGGCTCTACACCCCATACTCCCTTAGCAGGGGAGCACCTTCGGCCACTCGGTCATCGCTCCGGAGCCTCATATTATGCCTCAAGTTGCCCCCTCTCCCGAGGGAACCGGGGCTGTGGCTGCCGACTTCAGCCGGCGATGCTGTCTTCGGTGCGGTCCAGATCGAACTCGCGGTGCAGTGCGCGCACGGCCAGCTCCATGTACTTCTCGTCGATCACGACCGAGGTCTTGATTTCCGAGGTCGAGATCATCTGGATGTTGATGCCTTCGTCGCTCAGGCACTTGAACATGCGGCTGGCCACGCCGACATGGCTGCGCATGCCGATGCCGACGATGCTGACCTTGCAGATGCGGGCGTCGCCCACCACGTCGGCCGCGCCGAGCTCGGGCACAACCTTACCCTTGAGCAGGTCCATGGCCTTCTGGAAATCGTTGCGGTGCACCGTGAAGCTGAAGTCGGTCTTGCCGTCCTTGCTCAGGTTCTGGATGATCACGTCGACCTCGATGTTGGCATCGGCCACCGCACCCAGGATCTGGTACGCGATGCCGGGCTTGTCGGGCACGCCGAGCACGGAGATCTTGGCTTCGTCGCGGTTGAAGGCAATGCCGGAAACGACGGCTTGTTCCATTTGTTCGTCTTCCTCAAAAGTGATCAGGGTGCCGGAGGCGGCTTCTTCATTCAGGTCGATGTCCCAGGGCGTGAAGCTCGAAAGCACACGCAGGGGCACCTTGTACTTGCCGGCAAATTCCACCGAACGGATCTGCAGCACCTTGCTGCCCATGCTGGCCATTTCCAGCATCTCTTCAAAGCTCACGCGCAGCAGGCGGCGCGCTTCGGGCACCACGCGCGGGTCGGTCGTGTAGACGCCGTCCACGTCGGTGTAGATCAGGCATTCGGCCGCCTTCAGCGCGGCGGCCACCGCCACGGCCGAGGTGTCGCTGCCACCACGGCCGAGCGTGGTGATGTGGCCGTCCGGGTCCACGCCCTGGAAGCCGGTGACGATGACCACCTTGCCGGCGTCCAGGTCGGTGCGCACGCGGGCGTCGTCGATCGATTCGATGCGCGCCTTGGTGTAGGCGCTGTTGGTCTTGATCGGCACTTGCCAACCGGCGTAGCTCACCGCTTCCATGCCCTCGGCCTGCAGGGCGATGGCCAGCAAAGCCGAGGAAGCCTGTTCGCCGGTGGCGGCCAGCATGTCGAGTTCGCGGCCGTAGGCGCTGTCGGTCTTGCCCGGGGCCAGCTCTTTGGCGAGGCCCAGCAGGCGGTTGGTTTCGCCGCTCATGGCGCTGGGCACCACCACCATCTGGTGACCGGCCCTGTGCCATTTGGCGACGCGGCGCGCCACGTTGCGGATGCGCTCGGTCGACCCCATGGAGGTGCCGCCGTACTTGTGAACAATCAAAGCCATCGGGTTGGATTGGGTTGGAAAGATCGTTGAAACAGGAGCCGCGGTGCCGGGGCGCTGCGGTGATCCTGCGGGGCGCGAAACGCGCTGGACAAAGCCTTGGAATTATATCGGCGAGGTGCCGGTCAGGCGGGCAAAGGCCAGACGCCCACCTTCGCGCGTCACGAAACCGCTGGCCACCTTGATGCGGATGCGGTGGCCCCGCGTTCGGCAATCGGCGATCTGGTCCAGCAGCTCGTCCAGCTGGGCGGCGCTGGCGGCCACGCCCGCACTGCAGCGCAGCCAGTGACGCAGCGCATTGGCCTGGCGCTCGCGGCTCAGTAACTGCAGACCCTGGATGGCGGGCGGCATGCCGGTCTGCGCCAGATCGATCAGGGCCAGATCATCGAGCAACACCTGCGCCTGTGCCGCGTGACCCGCACTGCGCGCCAGCAGGGGGCGAAAGCCGGGAAAACAGGTCTCCCAGGCCGGCATCAGGATCGCCCGGATGCGGTTGCGGGTGTAGCGCAGGTCGGTGTTGGTCGGATCGTCCACAAAGGCATGCCCTGCCGTCTCCAGCCAATCGCGCAGGGCCCGGGATGGCAAGCCCAGCAAGGGACGGCCAAACACCACGCCGTGCCGCTGAAACCGGTCCGGCATGGCCGCCAGACCGGGCAGTCCCGCGCCCCGGCTGAGCGCGAGCAGCAGGGTCTCGGCCTGGTCGTCGGCATGCTGCCCGAGCAGCACCGCGGATGCGCCCGCCTGTTGGGCCATGTCGGCAAGCGTCGTGTAGCGCACGTCCCGCGCAGCGTCTTCGGGGCTCTGACGCGGGGCATGTGCCGCCTGCACCCGGCGCACCTGCAGCCCGATGCCATGGAGCTCGCAAAAACTGACGGCAAGTGCTTCAAAGCCGTCGGCCGCCGCCTGCAGCCCGTGGTGCACATGCAGGGCCTGCACCCTGCCCGGCCAGCGCTGTTGTGCCGCCAGCAGCAGGGCTGTGGAGTCTGCGCCAGCGCTGTAGGCCACCGCCACCGTTGTGGGTGATGCGCTGGCATCCGCGCTCGCGGGCAGCCAGCGCGCACACCACGCCGCCAACGCCTGCTCGCAGGGGTTGGCGGGTCCGGATGGCACGCTCACCTCAGCGCTTGTCCGACTTGCTCTCGGCCTTGGTGTCGGTGTAACGCCCGTAGCTGTTGAGGCGTGCGTAACGGCGGTCCACCAGTTCCTTGACCTTGAGGTCGGCCACCTGGCGCCAGGCGTCGGTCAGCGCGCGTTTGAGGAAGGCGGCCATCTGCTTGTGGTCGCGGTGCGCGCCACCCACCGGCTCGTTGACGATCTTGTCCACCAGGCCGAGCGCCTTGAGGCGGTGCGCGGTGATGCCCAGCGCATCGGCCGCATCGCTGGCGCGGTCGCTGGTCTTCCAGAGGATGGAGGCACAGCCTTCGGGGCTGATCACCGAGTACACCGAATACTGCAGCATCAGCACCTGATCGGCCACCGAGATGGCCAGGGCGCCGCCCGAGCCACCTTCACCAATGATGGTGGAGATGATCGGCACTTCCAGTTGCGCCATCTCGAAGATGTTGCGGCCAATGGCTTCGGACTGGCCACGCTCCTCGGCATCGATGCCGGGGTAGGCACCGGGCGTGTCCACGAAGGTGAACACCGGCAGCTTGAACTTCTCGGCCACCTTCATCAGGCGCAGCGCCTTGCGGTAGCCCTCGGGTTTGGTCATGCCGAAGTTGCGCAGGCCGCGCTCCTTGGTGTCGCGCCCTTTCTGGTGACCCAGCACCATGCAGGGCTGACCATTGAAGCGGGCCAGGCCACCGACGATGCTCAGGTCGTCCGAGAAGTGACGGTCACCGTGCAGTTCCTGGAAGTGCGTGAAGATCTCTCGCAGGTAGTCCAGCGTGTAAGGGCGATCCTGATGCCGCGCGATCTTGGTGATCTGCCAGGGCGTGAGGTGGCTGTAGATGTCTTTGGTGAGTTGCAGGCTCTTGCCCGACAGCTGCTCGATCTCGGCGGAGATGTCGACCGCCGATTCGGTCTGGACATAACGCAGTTCTTCGATTTTGGATTCGAGATCGGCAATCGGTTGCTCGAAATCGAGAAAGTTCTTCTTGGCCAAGGTGTGACTCCTGTGGTCTTGTATCGACCCGTCCGCGGTCCGCATGCAAGCGGTTCGCGGTTCCGTGTCCTGAAAAATCAGGACGGTGTTTCAACGACGTCTTTTGGTATCAATAGGCCACAGGGGCCGGGTCCAGCGAGCGCCAAATATACCAAGTCGCCACACTGCAGAACGGCGCCCAGGTGGCGGCCACCTCGCGTATCTCGCTGCGACTCACCGGCTCACCCGAAAAATAGCAGCGGCTGATGCCGTTCTGCAGGCCCACATCGTCCAGCGGCAGCACGTTGGGCCGCATCAGGTGGAAGATCAGGAACATCTCGGCGGTCCAGCGGCCGATGCCGCGGATCGCCACCAGCTCGGCGATGATGGCCTCATCGTCCATGTCGGCCCAGGCATTCACATGCACCTGGTCGTTGGCAAAGTGCAGGGCCAGGTCCACCAGGTACTCGACCTTGCGGGCCGACAGGCCGGCCGCTCGCATGTCGTCCACCTTGAGCTTGAGCACCTGGGCGGGCAACATCTTCTTGGGCAACACGGCAAAACGGTCCCAGACCGATTGCGCCGCTTTCACGGAGATCTGCTGGCCGACGATGCTGCGCGCCAGTGTGACGAAAGCATCCCCCCGCGACTGCAGGCTCACACCGGCATGTTGCGGAATGAGTTTTTTCATCACCCGGTCGCGCTTCATGAGGTGGCGGCAGGCCTCCTGCCAGTACAACGGTGCGTCGGGTCCCACATCGGGCAACACAGACGACGCCATCAGCTGCGCTCCCAGGTGGTGCCCGTGGCACTGTCCTTCAGCACAACGCCCTGCGCCAGCAGGTCCTGGCGTATGCGGTCGGCTTCGGTGAAATTTTTTGCCGCCTTGGCGGCGGCACGGTCCGCGATCAGCGCCTGGATCGTCGCCTCGTCCAGCCCACCTGCAGCCGCACCACCGCCCTGCAAATAAGCCGCCGGATCGACCTGCAGCAGCCCCAGCGTGCCGCCCAGGGCGCGCAGCAGCCCGGCCAGCGCCGCGTCCTTGCTGCGGTTGACTTCGCTCGCCAGATCAAACAACACGGCCACCGCTTCGGGCGTGCCAAAGTCCTCGTCCATCGCAGCGCGGAAGCGCTGGGCAAACGGATGCGACCAATCGATGGTGGCCACCGGTTCGGCTGACACCAGCGACAAGGCGGTGTACAGGCGCTTGAGGGCGGAACGGGCATCGTCCAGATGCGCGTCGCTGTAGTTGAGCGGGCTGCGGTAGTGGGTGCGGACGATGAAGAAACGCACCGTCTCGGCGTCGTACTTGGCCAGTACCTCACGGATGGTGAAAAAGTTGCCCAGGCTCTTGGACATTTTTTCGTTGTCCACCCGCACAAAACCGTTGTGCATCCAGAAACGCGCCAGCGGTTTCCCGCTCGCCCCCTCGGACTGGGCAATCTCGTTTTCGTGGTGCGGAAACTGCAGGTCGGCCCCGCCGCCATGGATGTCAAAGGACTCACCCAACAGTGCGCAACTCATGGCCGAACACTCGATGTGCCAACCCGGACGCCCCTGACCATAGGGTCCATCCCATCGGGCCTCGTCCGGCTCACCGGGTTTCGCGGCTTTCCAGAGCACAAAATCCAGTGGATCGTTCTTGTCACTGGCCACCGCCACCCGCTCACCGGCGCGCAGGTCGTCCAGCGACTTGCCCGACAACTTGCCGTACCCGGGAAACCGGCGTACCGCGAAGTTCACGTCACCATCCTGAGCGCGGTAGGCCAAGCCTTTCGCTTCGAGCTGACCGATCAACGTCAGCATCTGGGGCACATAGGCTGTGGCACGCGGCTCGAAACTGGGTGCCTCGATACCCAGCGCAGCGATGTCCTGGTGCATGGCAACGGTCATCTCGTCTGTCAGGTCCTTGAGCGTGACGCCCCGTTCCACAGCACGTTTGATGATCTTGTCGT
Source organism: Hydrogenophaga aromaticivorans (assembly GCF_013387465.1). Taxonomy (GTDB): domain Bacteria; phylum Pseudomonadota; class Gammaproteobacteria; order Burkholderiales; family Burkholderiaceae_C; genus Hydrogenophaga; species Hydrogenophaga aromaticivorans. The sequence goes on from NZ_VYGV01000006.1 coordinate 1,041,038, forward strand.
CGATGTCCGTGATGTTGCGGACGTAGGTCACGCGGTAGCCACTCACCTTGAGCCAGCGCTGCACCACATCGAAGGCCATCATCATCCGGGCGTGCCCGATGTGGCACAGGTCGTAGATGGTCATGCCGCAGACATACATGCGCACATGGCCGGGTTCCAATGGCTCGAACGGCTCCGGACGGCGGGACAGGGTATTGAAAATGCTCAGGGTCATGGAAACAAAAATCGGGCAGCGTGCGCAAGCAAAGGGGGCAAAGGCCGAACACAGCGCCTTCCGTCGGCACCTGCCAGCAGGCGCGGAGCGGCACACAAGATCGGGAGCAGTGGGTGCGAGCGGGCCGAATGTCACACCCGACCGGCGTCAGGAAGCCATTGGACTTACACCCTCAGATACAATCTGCCAGTATAGCCAGCTTGGTCTTGAGCGAGCACACACAGACAGGCGCTATATTCATGTTTTCAGGCCCGCTCGCGGTCTTCGATCTGCCCGCATTCGCTCTTCTGAGGTCCCATGCATCACCCCGTCAAAACTTCGTCCATGCTGTCCGATTCAAGTCGCGGCAGCACCTCCACCCTGGTCACCTCCCGACTGCGCCTGCTGGCGCTCTCGGTGGCTGTTTCGGCCGCGCTGGGGGCTACTGTGGTCATGGCCCAGACCGACGATTACGCCGAGGTGAACCGCCTCATGCGGGCCGGGCAACTCAGCGAAGCTTTGAGCAAGGTGGACCAGTACCTCGCCAGCAAGCCTCGCGATCCCCAGATGCGCTTTCTCAAAGGCGTGATCCAGACTGAAGGCGGCAAACACAGCGATGCCATTGCCACCTTTTCCAAGCTGACCGAAGAATTCCCCGAGCTGCCCGAGCCCTACAACAACCTGGCCGTTCTTTACGCCGGACAAAGCCAGTTCGACAAGGCACGCGCAGCGCTCGAAATGGCCATCCGCACCAACCCCAGTTACGCCACAGCCCATGAGAACCTGGGTGACGTGTACGCCAAGCTGGCCAGCCAGTCGTACAGCAAGGCACTGCAGCTGGATGCCGGCAACACCGCCGTGGCCCCCAAGCTCAGCCTGATCCGCACCCTGTTCAGCGCCGACGCCAAAGGCGGTGCCCGCACGGGCACGGCGCCAGCTCCGGCGGCAGCGGCGCCCGTTGCCACCGCACCCGTGGCGGTGGCCAAGCCCGCAGTCCCGGCACCGACGCCCGCTCCAGCCGCTTCGGGCAACGCCGAAGCCGCTGTGGAAGCCGCCGTGTCCTCCTGGGCCAAGGCCTGGTCCAGCAAGAACATGCAAGGCTACCTGGGCGCCTACGCCGGCAACTTCACGCCTCCCGGCGGCCAGGCCCGCGGTGCGTGGGAAGCGGACCGCAAGGCCCGCATCCTGCCGCGTTCGCGCATCGGCGTGGACATCAGCGACCTGTCGGTAACGGTTGATGGCGATCGCGCATCGGCCAGTTTCAAGCAGGACTACAGCTCCGACACGCTCAATGTCACCAGCCGCAAGAAACTTGATTTCGTCAAGAGTGGCAGCCGCTGGTTGATCGTGCGCGAATCCACGGGTTCCTGATGGCCGGTCGGCGGTACTTCCAGCATGGCCATGCCAGCATTCCCACCGCCAACCTGAGTTCTGGCATTGGCGGCCTGCTGCGCCCGACCACTCGACTGGCCGTTCTGGCTGCGTTGGCGCTGGCCATCGGTTTGATCAGTTCCTGCGTGGGTCCGATGGGCTTGTCTGGCGGTCTGTTGGACAGGATGACCGCTGTGGTCACCACCGCCGATCCAGCCAACGCATCATCCGCCCCGTCCATGCTCGACAACGCGCTGAGCAAGGTTCAGGACGCTGCCCAGTTGCTTGGAACGCCCAAAGCAGCGTCCGGGCTGCTCTCCAGCCCGCTCTCCGGTGAAGCCCTGCAACAGGTGATGCCGCTGATGGGCCAGGCCGAGGCCCGTCTCATTGAGATCTACCAGTTGATCAGCCAGGGATTGGCGCGCGAAGCACTGACCAAGGCCGACGCACTGGTGCGTGATCATCCGAACTTTCATCTCGCGCACCTGGTGCATGGCGACTTGCTGAGCCTGCAAACGCGCCCGGTGCACAAGCTCGGCGATGTGCCCGACACGAAGGCGCTGGCCGCCTCTGAGCAGCTCAAGACGCTGCGAGAAGAGTCGCACCGCCGGCTGCGGGCGCTGATGGAGCGACCACCCGCCGGGAGTATCCCCGCGCAGTTCCTCGCCCTGTCGTCGCAGAGCCGGCATGCCATCGCCATCGATGCTTCACGTTCGCGTCTGTACCTGTTTGAAAATCAAACCCCCTCTGCGTCGGGCAGCCTGATCGCAAAAGCACCCCGGTTGCACCTGGTGGGTGATTTCTACATCTCCGTCGGGCTGTCCGGCATCGAGAAAACCGTTGAGGGTGACAAGCGCACGCCGCTGGGCGTTTACTACATCACCAGCAACCTCAACCCGGACAACCTGCCCGACCTGTACGGCGTGGGAGCACTGCCGATCAACTACCCCAACCCGCTCGACGTGCAACGCGGCAAGACCGGCAGCGGCATCTGGCTGCACGGCACGCCGAGGGAACAATTTGTGCGCGCCCCTCAAGCCTCGGATGGCTGCGTGGTGCTGTCCAACCCGGACCTGGAGCGGCTGCTCAAGACCGTGCAGATCCGCACCACGCCGGTCGTGATCGCGCCCGAACTTCAATGGGTGCAACCCGAGGCCCTCGACACCGAACGTCAGGCCTTTGAGGCGGCCCTGGAGGCTTGGCGCGTCGCCAAGAGCGAAGGCAATCTGGGACAACTCAAGGGGTTTTACTCCAGCCGGTTCCTGAACCAGGGCCGCGATCTGGCCCAATGGTGGCCGCGCGTCGAGAGCGAACTGCGTCCCGAAAAAGGCCCCCGGGAGCTGCAGCTCAAAGAACTCTCCCTGCTTCGCTGGCGCGATGCCCAGGACACCATGGTGGTGACCTTTGGCGAGGTTCCCCTGGGCCAATCCCGCGGCGTGACGCGCCGACAGTACTGGGCGCTGGAACGCGACCAGTGGAAAATATTCTCTGAAGGTACCCTTTGATGCAAAACACGTCTTTCATGCCACGCCCATTGCGTCGTCATCTGGCTTCCCTGCTCGTCGCGAGCGCGGCAGTGGCCCTGTTCCCGGTGGCCGCCTGGGCCCAGGGCACGCCGACCGGCGAGGCGCCCAAGGTGCGCCTGAGCACCTCCATGGGTGACATCGTGCTGGAACTGTATCCAGACAAGAGCCCCAAAACGGTCGAGAACTTCCTGCAATACGTGCGCGACAAACACTATGACGGCACGGTGTTCCACCGCGTGATCAACAACTTCATGATCCAAGGCGGCGGGTTCAACGCCGATTTCCAGCAAAAGGCGACCCGTGCGCCCATTCCGCTGGAAGCCAGCAACGGATTGAAGAACGACCGCGGCACGATCGCCATGGCCCGCACGCAAAACCCCAACTCCGCCACGGCACAGTTCTTCATCAACGTGGTGGACAACGCCGCCTTGAACGCCCCCAACCCCGACGGCCATGGTTATGCCGTTTTTGGCAAGGTCACCGCAGGCATGGACGTCGTGGACAAAATCAAGCTCGTTCCAGTCGGCAACCAGGGCATGCATCAGAACGTGCCCAAGACACCTCTCACCATCCTCAAAGCCACTCTGGAGAAATGAACATGGCCAACCCCCAAGTCGAACTGCACATCGCCAACTTTGGCATCGTCACCCTGGAGCTGGACGCCGAGAAGGCACCGCTGTCCACCGCCAACTTCCTGTCGTACGTGAACAAGGGTCACTACAACAACACGGTGTTTCACCGCGTCATCCCCGGCTTCATGGTGCAGGGTGGCGGCTTCGAACCGGGCATGAACCAGAAGCCCGCCGACGCACCCATCAACAACGAAGCCAACAACGGCCTGAAGAACGAGCTCTATACCGTGGCCATGGCGCGCACCAGCGACCCGCACTCGGCCAGCGCCCAGTTCTTCATCAACGTCGCCAACAACGGTTTCCTCAACCACACCGCTCCCAGCGCCCAGGGCTGGGGTTACGCCGTTTTCGGCAAGGTGGTTGCCGGTTCGGACATCGTGAAGAAGATCGAGGGCGTGGCCACGGGTCGCAAAGGCTTCCATGACGACGTGCCCAAGGAAGATGTCGTCATCGAAAAAGCCGTCGCCATCTGACTGTCGCCATTTGATGGCGGGGGCTCCCTGCCCCGTCCCGATGCCAGAATCGACCCCCGACCGCTTCGCCACCCTGCGCGCACCCGCGCACTGGCAAGCGGTCGATTTCATTTCCGACCTGCACTTGCAGGCGGCGGAGCCCGCCACGCTCGCCCTGTGGCAACACTATCTGCAGCACCCCCCTGCGCAGCGCGCCGATGCGCTGTTCATTCTGGGCGACCTCTTCGAGGTCTGGATCGGTGACGATGTGCTGGCACCCGAAGCGTCTGACACCGCGTCCTTCTGGCACACCTGCGCCCAGCTGCTGCGTGAGTACAGCCGCCACACCATGGTGTATTTCATGCACGGCAACCGCGACTTCCTGCTCGGCACCCGCGCGCTGGACGCCTGCGGGATGCAGGGCCTGGACGATCCCACCGTGCTGGAATTTCGTGGCCAGCGCTGGCTGCTCAGCCATGGCGACGCCCTGTGTCTGGCCGACACCGACTACCAGCAGTTCCGGGCCGTGGTGCGTTCCGCCGACTGGCAGCGCGATTTCCTGGCCAAACCGCTGAGCGAGCGCGAGGCGATCGCCCGCGGACTGCGCGAGCAAAGCGAGGCCCGCAAACGCGGCAGTGCGCACGATCCCAGCCTCTGGGCCGACGTGGATGCGGGTGCGGCCAGAGAGTGGCTGCAGGTGGCCGGCTCACAAACCTTGATACACGGCCACACCCACCGCCCGGATCAGCACGATCTGGGCCAAGGCCTGCGGCGCGTGGTACTCAGCGACTGGGATCCGACCGCCCTGCCACCGCGGGCCGATGTGCTTCGCCTCAGAGCGCAGGACGGACTGCAGCGACTGCCCCTGTGCTGAAACCACTGGCCCGCCTGCTGCAACGCTGGCTACCCAGGCGCTGGCGCAGCCCTCTGCCGCTGCCCGCGGCGCTGTGGCGCGAAACGCTGCAGCAACACCCCTTCCTGGCCGAACTCACCACCACCGAACAGACTCGCCTGCAACAGCTCTGTGGTCATTTCCTGCTTGAGAAGGAATTCCACGGCGCCCATGGCCTGGTGGTCACCGACGCCATGGCGCTGAGCATCGCGGCACAGGCCTGCCTGCCGCTGCTGCACATCGCCAGTCCGACCGCCCGGAGCTCCCGGGACCCGATGGATGCGCTGGACTGGTACGACGACTTCGTGGGCATCGTGGTGCAACCGGGTGCTGCTGTGGCCATGAGGGAGTCCATCGACGCCGCGGGCGTGGTGCACCGCTACCGCGAGGTTCTCGCGGGCGAAGCCATGGACCGCGGCCCGGTGATGCTGAGCTGGGAAGATGTGGCACAAGCCGGTCAGGTGGCCGGCAGCGGAAGCAACGTGGTGATCCACGAATTCGTGCACAAGATGGACATGCGCGGCATGCAAGCCGGCGACACCCCCGATGGCGCACCCGCGATGACCCAGGGCTTGTGGGGCGCGGCCCATTCGGCCCAGGCCAGACAACACTGGCGCCGGACCATGACCGAGGCCTACACCCAGTTTCGTGAAGCGCTGAACGTCGCCGAACGTTTTGGCGGTGAACGCCCGTGGCTGGAAAGTTATGCCGCCAAGGACCCGGCGGAGTTCTTCGCGGTGACCTGCGAGGCCTACTTCGTCAACCGCGAGCGCTTCGCCCTCGAATGCCCAACCCTGCTACCGCTGTACGACGGGTTCTTCCGGGCCCACCCGCCGTAAACGGCCACCCCCCACTTGGCCAGGCGGGCGGTGGCCGCACCTCTGTGTCTTTCAACGCTTGAGCAGGACCTTGAGCGCGTTCTGCAGGCGGCGCGCAGCACCTGCGTCAAAACCGCCGGCCAGCACACGGGACACATCCTGGGCCCAGGTATCGGCTGGCGCGGCTTCGTGGCGGCGCGTGAGCAACTGCAGTTGCAGCATGCGGCGGGCATCCAGCAGTTCGGCCGGCGTGGGCACTTCGGCCGCCATTTCCAGGCGCAGCAAGGCATCGGCAGGCACCGCAGCAGGTGCACCCCCGTTCAGGCTCTGGGACCACGCGCTGCGGGTCGCCGCGTTGACGCGCGAACCCAGCGCCTGCGCCGTCGGCAACTGCGACGCATCGCGCTGCTCCCAGGCGGTCAGCAGCTGGGTCAACACCTCACCGTGCGCCTGCGCCGCGAGCTTGCGCAACGCCGCTTCGGCGTGTTCGATCGCCTGACGCTGGGCACGGAAAGCGGCATCCCCCAGGCGCGGTCCCCGCGGCTCGCGGTCAAACCGTTCGCCGCCTCGCCCATCGCGGGCATCTCGCCCGTCCCCACGGCCGCCAAAACCACCCCGTGCATCGCGGGTGTCGCGGCCTGGAGGACCCCGTCGGTCATCACGTCCGGCGGGTTCGGTCTTTTTCATGCCCGGCCGGTCATCGCCACGCACCGCCACGATCTTCTTGGGCGGGGCGGCGGGCTTGGCGGGTGCAGGGGCCTCCGCCGCGGCGACTTCGTCCGCGGCATCGGCCGGCGCGGAGCCGTCAGCAACCGGCGCCATCGGCGTTTCTTCCGCCTTCACGTCGGTGGCGTCGGCCTCGGCAGGCGTGGCAACGGCATTCGCCCCGCCACGAGCGGGTTCAGCTGCAGCCTCCGCCTGACCGCGCAAGGCGGCTTCCAGCGCCGCCATGGCGGTGCGAATCTGCTGGGCGTCGCCGCTCGCGCTGGCGGCATCCACCGCTTGCGACGCCTCCAGCACGCGCTGGTCGTGGGCATTGAGTGCCGTGGACGCCTTCTCGCGCTCGCTGCTCTTGCGGGCAAAGGCTTCGTCAATGGGTTGGCGGAAGGCCTCCCACAGCTTTTGTTCCTGTTTGCGCTCCAGCGGCACTGCGTGCGCCTCGGCCTGCCAGCGCTGTTGCAGCGCCTTGACCGCGTCAATGCGCAACTGGGGCGCTGCGCCCATGGCCTTGGCTTCGTCGATCAGGGCACGGCGACGCTCGACGCTTTGTGCCTGCGCGGCTTCGAGTCCGGCGTGCGCGGCGTGCATGGCGGTTTTCCAGAGCGGCTGCATTTCGGCAAACGCCTTTTCGCTCAGGTGACCGGCTTCCCGCCAGCGCTCGGAAAACGCGTGCAGCTCACGCACCTGTGCCTTCCAGTCGGTGCTTTGCCCATGCATGGCGGTCCAGGCCTTGAGCTCTTCAATGATGGCCATGCGCTGGGTCTTGTGGGCCTCCGCCTGCTGGCGGACCTGGGTCAACCAGACTTCAACGCTCTTGTGCGCCTCGGTGCAGGCTTCGTCGAAACGCTTCCACAGCGCGTGGTTGGGCTGGCCGCCCTGGTCGGTCGCCTTCCATTGATCGCGCAGGCTGCGCAGGGTTTCCTGCATCTTGCGCCCGCCCAGTCGCTGGCCCTCCGGCGGCTGCAACAGCGCCTCGGCCTTTTTCACCAGCTCTTCACGCAGCTGATCGGCGCGCCAGCGCTGCCAGTCTTCCAGATCTCCGGCCTGGGTCAGCGCCGCGTGGGCGCGGGCCTCCAGCTCGGGACCAATGAGGCGGGCGTGCGACTTCAGCACCGCACGCACATCGGCCGCGGCCTTCGGCGTGGCTTTTCCATGGCCTTCGGCCAGCTCGCGCTCCAGCACACCCAGGGCCCGATCCAGCTCTGCGAGCACCTTGGCCCGGCGCTCCTGGGCGGCCTGGGCATCGTGAGCGGTTTTTTCGCCCGGCACAGCGGCATCCATACCGCGCGCGGCACGCAATTCATCCGCCCACACCGGCACGGCCGGCAGCGGAGCCTGCGGGTTGGCGTCGGCTGCGACTGCCTGGGCCAGGGCGGCTTCAAAAGCCTCCCACACCAGCTGCAGTTGGCTGCGCGAAGCCTGGAGCATGGGGGGAAATTTCGGCTCCACGCTGGGCCACTGGGCGTCATCGGCCAGGGTGCTGGCCTGCTGCTGCCATTGAGCCACGTCGGTGCGCAGCGCTTCGGCGCTCTGCTGGGCTTCGCGCCACGGCTTGGTCGACATCACCTCGATGCGCTGAGCCATCAACACCGCCGACTCACGCTCCACCTGAACACGGTGCTGCACATCTTCGATCGCCTTGACGCGTTCGGCCAGGGCCTGCTTCAGCCCCGCCAACGGTTCGCGCGACAGCGGAGCACCCGCCCGGGCCGCATCGCGCTGCCAGGCCATGGCATCGGCCAGATTCAGACGGGCCTGCCCGATGAGGGCCTCGGCCTTGACGGCCCATTCGGCGGCTATCTGCTCCTGGGCCTTCAAACGCTTGTGTTCGTCCAGCTTTTCCTTCAGCGGCTTGGCCGCACCCCGGTCACGCTGCGACAGTTCCTTGAACACTTCGGTCATCTGCTCCAGACCCGGTTCGCCGGCCAGCCATTCGCGGATGCGGGATGCGCGCTCGCCAGAAGTGGGCGCAGAAAACGCGCCACCGGTCAGCGCATCCAGGGGGTGTGCGGCGTTGGCAGGGGCTTGCTTGGAGCTGGCGGGCGTGTTCACGGCAGATTCCGGGGCATTGGACTGGGGGGGACTTCTTCGCAGGGAAAACAGCGACATACAGGGATCGTTCCGGGATAGGGGCCGGCGCATGAGCGCCTGGCGAAGCCCGTATTGTCGCTGCTGTTGCTTCACATGCCGATCAGGCACGCCCAAAAACAAGAAACCCCGGTGAGCAGAACCCACCGGGGTTGACGGCGGGCAATTTGCACTTGCCGTCGGTTTTGGCGGAGGGAGTTGGATGTCTCTCCAGCCTGGAAGCAACAGATTGCTCCCGTTTGGAACCGGTTGGCGGATGCTCCGCGTCACCGGTTTGATGCCCATCCACGACGGGCAACTGAAGGTTAACCGGGTTCCTGATCCGCTTCAAGACGTACCCCCGAGCAACGTCATGGAGATTTTCAATCGCGATCGGCGCGTGATGAAAGTCACCCTGTTAACAGCAGTAACAACACCCGATCGCACCCGAATCGACCAGCGGTACCTCTGAAACGCTGACCGGCGAGCACCGCTGATCCGGGCTGGCATCCGTGCTAGCACGGAACACAAAAAGTGGCCAGCACCGCCATTACATATACCTTTAAGTATTTATGAATCAACTCTTAAACATTGACTTGATATTAAACTCCCCCTAACATTCGCCGGTTTTGCCCTTCAGAGTAAACCCGAGCCGCTGACCCAGCAGGGTCCATCGAACGCGATGGCTCACAAAGCCCGCCTCGATGAGGTGCCCAGCCAGCCGCACAGACCCACCCGGTCATCGCGGCACCGACAGGAGAGACATCATGAATGACACCACCCCCCGCCACCACAAGAGCACCCCAGGTGCCAAGGCATCCCTCAACACCGCCCTGAGCGACGTGGTCCAGGGCTTCCTCGCCATCACCCACAACAGTGTTGCGCTGCTGGGCACCGTTCTCGCCGTGGGCCTGATCACGTTGGCCGCGCGCCACGACCTGCGCAGCGACGCCGAGCAACACTTGCTGGGATGGCTGCAGCAACGCCAGGTGGCCGCAACGCCCGTGGTCGCGTTCGAACCCGAACCCGAAGCCGTGCCACGGGTGACGGCCGTGCTGCCCGCCCAACTGCCCAAGCAACAGGCCAACGTGGCCTTCTGGCTGAGCCGCAAGTACCGGGTTGCTCCGGAGCCGCTGGGGGTCCTGGTGGCTGAAGCTTTTGAGGTGGGCGAAAAGGCGCGGATGGACCCGACCCTGATCCTGGCGGTGATGGCCGTGGAGTCGCGCTTCAACCCGTTTGCCCAGAGCCCCGTCGGCGCGCAAGGGCTGATGCAGGTGCTCACGCGCGTGCACACTGAAAAATACGAAGACTTTGGCGGCCAGCTGGCGGCGTTCGACCCCGTGTCCAACCTGCGGGTGGGTGCACAGGTGCTGCAGGACTGCATCAAAAGGGCGGGCTCCATCGAAGGCGGTCTGCGCCTGTACGTCGGTGCGGTCACCACCGATGGCAGCGGCTACATCAACAAGGTGATGGCCGAACACCTGCGCATCCAGAGCGTGGCGCTGGGCAAGCCCATGCCCACCCGTTTCCCCAGCTACAGAACCATACCGGTCGTCGCGCCCGCTGAAACCGAGACGCCGCCAGCGCCCGACGCCACCGAACTGGAGGCAGCCGACGCTGCCCCCCCCGTTGCGGAAACCGTGGAAACACCCCTGCTGCTGGCCAGTTCGTGATCCACCCCGCCCCGGGAAATATCGCCCACCCAGGCGCCTGGCCGCCCTGCTCGGATAAACTAGACCCCGTACGCAACTGGCGATAGGCACTCAAGGTGCGGGGCTCGCTACCCCACCTTCGGTGCTGACGTGGCCCCCCTGCCCCATCCGGGACACCAGGGACAACCACTGGGAAGCGTGCCGCCTGGCTGCCAAGACAGGTGATCAGCCGTTCGCCTGGGCAGCCCCTGCCGTCGTCACCCGCTGACGCGCGCCGGGATCCACGTTACCCAAGACTGCCAACCATGTACGACCGCAACATCCTCATCGAGCAAACCGACCCCGAGCTGTTTGCCGCCATCCAGGCCGAAAACGCGCGCCAGGAACACCACATCGAGCTGATCGCCAGCGAGAACTACGCCTCGCCCGCCGTCATGGCTGCCCAGGGCACCCAGCTCACCAACAAATACGCCGAAGGCTACCCCGGCCGCCGCTACTACGGTGGTTGCGAATACGTGGACATCGCCGAGCAACTGGCCATCGACCGCGTGAAGCAGATCTTCGGCGCCGATGCGGCCAACGTGCAGCCACACTGTGGCGCGTCCGCCAACGAAGCCGTCTTTCTGGCTTTCCTGAAACCCGGCGACACCATCATGGGCATGAGCCTGGCCGAGGGCGGCCACCTCACCCACGGCATGGCGCTCAACATGAGCGGCAAGTGGTTCAACGTGGTCAGCTACGGCCTGAACGACAAAGAAGAAATCGACTACGACGCCATGGAGCGCAAGGCCCACGAGACCAAGCCCAAGCTCATCATCGCCGGCGCATCGGCCTACAGCCTGCGCATCGACTTCGAGCGCTTTGCCAAAGTGGCCAAAGACGTTGGCGCCATCTTCATGGTGGACATGGCCCACTACGCCGGGCTGATCGCCGCAGGCGTCTACCCCAACCCGGTGCCTTTTGCCGACGTGGTCACCTCCACCACCCACAAGAGCCTGCGCGGCCCGCGGGGCGGCATCATCCTGATGAAGGCTGAATACGAAAAGGCCATCAACAGCGCCATCTTCCCCGGCCTGCAGGGCGGCCCGCTGATGCACGTCATTGCGGCCAAAGCGGTGGCTTTCAAGGAAGCGCTGCAACCCGACTTCAAGGCCTACCAGCAACAAGTGCTGACCAACGCACGCATCGTTGCCGAAACCCTGGTTTCGCGCGGACTGCGCATCGTCAGCGGCCGCACCGAGAGCCACGTCATGCTGGTTGACCTGCGCGCCAAAGGCATCACCGGCAAGGAAGCCGAAGCCGTGCTGGGCAGCGCCCACATGACCATCAACAAAAACGCCATTCCCAACGACCCGGAAAAGCCCATGGTCACCAGCGGCGTGCGCATCGGCACCCCCGCCATGACCACCCGCGGCTTCAAGGACGAAGAGGCCCGCCTGACCGCCAACCTGATCGCCGACGTGCTGGACAACCCGCGCGACCCGGCCAACATCGAGGCCGTGCGCGCCAAGGTCAACGCGCTGACTGCCCGGTTCCCGGTGTACAAATGACGCCACCACGCTCCGCCGCTTCGAGGGTCGCTGCCCCCCAAGGGGGCTCGTCTTGCCTTGGGGCGACCCGGCGGCGAGACCAAGCATGAAATGCCCCTTCTGCGGTCATCTGGAGACCCAGGTCGTCGAGACCCGGATCTCCGAAGACGCGGACTTCATTCGCCGCCGCCGCCAGTGCGGCCATTGCGAAAAACGCTTCACCACCTATGAAAGGCCGGAAGTCAGCTTCCCGGCCGTGGTGAAGAAAGACGGCCGGCGCGTCGACTACGTGCCGGCCAAATTGCGCGCGTCCTTTGCCCTGGCGCTGCGCAAACGCCCGGTCAGCACCGAGCAGGTCGACGCGGCCATCGAGCGCATCGAAGAAAAGTTGCTGAACCTCGGCGCCCGCGAAGTCCCCGCCACCCGGCTGGGAGAAATGGTCATGCGCGAACTCAAGAAGCTCGACAAGGTGGCGTACATCCGCTTCGCCAGCGTGTACCGCAGCTTCGAAGACATCGACGAATTCCGGGCACTCGTGGACGAAGTGCGACGCTGATGCACTCGCCTGTGATCGGCATCACAGGCTCAGGAGTACTTTTTACCGCTGGTCGCGCGGCATCTGCCGGTCAGCTGGATGGGCCCAATACGACAACATCCTGCCGATAGCATTGATGTCATGGTTCCTGCCAATACACCCCTTTCCGTCCCATCTAGGACCTGCACGCTCGGCTTCTCCTTGATCGAGCTGATGGTGGTCATTTCCGTGCTGGCGATATTGGCCAGCATCGCCGCCCCAAGCTTTCAGGACTCGTTCGAGGCCTATCGAGTGGCGTCGGCACGAGAAAACCTGGTCTCGACCATTCAATTTGCGCGTACCGAAGCCATCCGCACTGGACAGCCGGTTGTGGTACGCCGAAAAGCCGATTGCGCCAGCAACAACTGGGGTTGTGGATGGGTTGTATTTCGCGACACCAACGGCAACAACACACAGCAAGCTGGTGAAGCCTCGATCAGAGAAACGGAAACTCAGCGAGGTGTTTCCATACGATCCAACGCAGGCAGTGCGGATTTCCAAGCAGTCAACATCTTTGGGCAGTTTGCGGGGAGTCCATTTTTTTCGTTCTTCATTGGTCCGACGCCCAATGACGACGCCAACAACTGCACACGAGTAGCGTTCAGTTCTGCCATGCGAGCCCTGTCGACCAAAGGATCAGGTTCCGGATTCTGTCCCTAAGACTTCATTTGTGAGATTCATTCACATGCCACGCTTCCCTGTCTTCAGAGCCCAGTCCGGTGTCAGCCTGATCGAGTCGCTGGTGGCGCTGTTTGTGCTGGCACTCGGCATTCTCGGGCTCGCCGGTCTGCAGACCCGTACATTGACCGAAACCCGCCTCACCAATGCGCGCGCCGCAGCCGTCCGCATGACCACAGACATTCATGAGCGGATGTTGCTCAACAACGGTGCCATGGTGGATAGCATCAACAACGCCACACCGTTTCCCTACGTGGTTGGATGGGGTGGCGTGCCTGCTGGCACCAACTGCAACACCACGGCTTGCACCCATGCGCAGCTGGCTGGTTTTGACCTCTCCCAGTGGAAAAACACCCTCTCCACAGTTCTTCCCGGTGGTGATGGACTGATCTACCAAAGCACAGACGACCCTAGGGAGTTTGGCGTGTTGATCGCTTGGACCGACAACATCGATGACAAGGCTATCGGAGACCTGGCCGATTACACCAACCCATTCACCGTATCGGTCACCACCAATGTGGGCAACGCCGCCTGTCCGGCCAACATGATCTGCCACCTGACGAGGGTTCGCCCGTGAGAACACCCCGACATCACCCCTCACCCCAAGCTAGGCATAGCGCGCCCAAGCGCCGGGCGCAGGCCGGCGTTTCGCTGATCGAACTGATGGTGGGCATCACCGTCGGCATGCTCGTGTCCGTGGCAGCCGTGGGAACCTTGGTATACAACCGCGTGTCCAGCACCATGGTGGCCGACACGGTGGCCCTGCAGCAGGACGCGGCCACGGTGATGCGCATGATCGGGCGCCAACTCAAACAGACCGGAGCGGTTCCGGTGGTCAATGACCCCCTTGCACCGCTGAAATTTGGCTATCAGGATACCTACTTAGGTTTACCTCAGGGGACCCCCACACCTGCGCCTGTTTCTGTTGACGGCACCAATGTTGCCTCGGGAGACACGCTCAGGGTCAGCTACACCTATAACCCCAACCAGGCTGCCACCGTCGGGGACTGCATGGGCGAAAGCCCGGATCCTACGATTCCGGCCGAACGCGACATCATCAACACTTTCAGCCGGGGTGTGGACGGTCAGTTCCTCTGTCAGGGCACTAACCAGCCCAACGCCCAACCCGTTGTGAACAACGTGGAAGAGCTCCAGTTCTGGTACGCCGTGCGTGATCCGGCCACCAACCAGCTCAGGTACTTTGAGGCCGGTGGTTTCGCGGACTGGACCACCGTCGAAGCAGTTCAGGTTTGTATTCGCCTGGCAGGCACCAGTGGCAACAACCCGACCGTAGGTGTAGCCAGCACCGGCTGCACTGGGCAAGCCGTGGCCGACGACGGCCGCATCCGCCGCGTCTTCCGCCAGGTCTTCACCCTGCGCAACCTCCAGTCACAGGGCTGACTCTCATGCCACGCATTATTCGCATTCTCCCCGACGCCGGATCACAACGCGGCATCTCGTTGATCGTAGTGATGGTCATGCTGCTGCTGGGCAGCATTCTGGTGCTCGGCTCCACACGCACCAACTGGCTCAATGAATCCCTGGTTAGCAACGAGAGCGATTACCAGCGCGCTTACGTCGCGGCAGAAGCCCTGATTGCCGATGCCGAAACCGATATTCGCGGCATTCTGCCCGGGGGCATTCCTTGCAACAGCAGCGCCAATTTTTTTGGCTGCCGCAATCGGTATGGCGCAGGTCTTCCGTTCATTCCAGAGTCTCCTGTTCAAGACAGTGAAGATCTTCAGGCTGCCATCCCGAACTTCGCGACACTGCCTTGCCGTCAAGGGATCTGTCTGATCACAGCCGAGGACGACTTGGGTGCCAACTGGTGGAACGACGATTTGGTTGACATGACCGCTGACACCCGGACACCTAATGCGATTGCAGCCACCTATGGTGAATTCACCGGCGCCAATGTCGGCACCACCGGCAATCCCTTGCTGGCCGCCGATGCCGACGGCAACTACAGCGGCTGGTACTGGATTGAAGTGATGGAGTTCAACGTCTTGAGCGGCGCCATGGGACCACCCCCCGTGGGCAACCTACCGGTACCGACGGTGGATCGACCCTATGTTTACCGCATCACTGCACTGGCGCAGGGCCGCAAGCCCGGTACCCGTGTCGTACTGCGATCCGTATTCGTACCTGATGTGTACGACCCCGAAGTTTGATTGTCCGGGAGCCGAAAATGAAGAAACCAAATCGCAAGATGACCCAGTCTCTCTGGGTATTGGGCAGTGGCTTGCTTGCTTCGGCGAACGCCTTGGCCGCACCCATGACCTTCAGTCAGATCCCGCCAGGCGCGGGTGCGAAGGAGCCGGCGCCCAACATCATCGTGTCGGTGGATGATTCAGGGAGTATGGGATGGGACATCAATGGCTGCATGACCATGGACTTCCGAACGGACGTGTACGGAAACCTCAACGACCCCACGCGACCCGCGGGATCCCCAACTTGTCCCAGCCGAACAGCCAACACCAATCCCTCGCGCATGGCTTCGCTGCGAGCAGCCATCCTCAACACCTTTGGCAACCCCACCACCGGCGACAAAGGCATCATCTCGGATGATCGCATCAGGTTGGCCTGGCAGGCAATGTGGGACAACGGCAAAGACTCCCGACCCAGCGGTCAGCGTAACGACCAAGACCTGCTGACCGCGGGACAGATCAACACGATCAAACCGTTTTCGGGCACCCACCGATCCAACTTCCACTCCTTCATCACCACACTGAGTCCGGTCAACGGCACGCCATCGCACAAGATGATGGCCAATGTGAACAGCTACATGTCATCCACGGGTTCGACAGGGCCCTTTGCGACCAGCCCCGGGGTCACGGGTGCACCCTACCTGTCCTGCCGTCGTAGCTACCACATCCTGATGACCGACGGCGCCTGGAACTCGGAAACCACGGGCGCCGGCAACAAGGGCAACTACGACGGTACCGCCCGCACGCTGCCCGATGGGACGACGTACACAACCACCACCAATCAGACGCGAGTCTACCGGGACGCCTGGGGCGGAACCAAAGGAACGCTGGCCGACTGGGCCATGGCCAACTGGGCCACAGACTTTCAGTCCACACTGAATAACGACGTACGACCGCTGTTCCCAGTCAACGCCAATGAAACCGTTGGTGGCACAGCATTGACCAAATACTGGAATCCAAAGAACAACCCGATGACCTGGCAAGGCGTCACCCAGTACACCATCGGCTTCGGGAATTCGGCCACCACCTGGAACGGGTCCCCGACGTGGAACTCCACCACCGACAGCACTTATGGTGGTGACTACAGCAGCCTCGTCAACGGCCCCACCAACTGGCAGAACCTTCTGAACACCGCGGAAACGCAGACCACCCTCGAAGGTCGTCGTGCCTCTGACCTTTGGCATGCCGCTCTGAACGGCCGTGGTCGCTACTTCCCTGCCCGTACACCAGAGGCGCTCGAAAATGCGTTCGAAGACATCCTCAAGGACATCCTGTCTCAAACTGCAAAACCGTTGGTCGCGATCGCCAGCAACACATCCCGCCTCTCCAAGAACGGCTTGGCCTACGTCGCCAGTTTCAATTCCGAGCGCTGGAGTGGAGACATCAAGGCCTATCCCATCGACGACAACACGGGACTGCCAGCCCTGACCCCGACCTGGAAGGTGTCCACCCTGCTGGATTCCACCAACACGTCGGAGTTTTCCCACAGCAACCGAGTGGTGCTGACCCACAACGGCCTGACCGGTGGCTCCGGATCGGGTATAGCCTTCAAGTGGACCGCGCTCACCACCAGCCAGAAGAACCTGTTGACCAACAACGGTGCAGACAACAACACCGTGGGTCAGGAACGGCTGAACTTCCTGCGCGGCGATCGTACGAAAGAGCAACCCGCCACAGGCGGATATCTGCGCCAGCGCGATTCGCGCCTGGGTGACATCGTCAACTCGAACCTCTGGTACGTGGGCAAGCCGCTGCGCATGGACACCGACTACAGTGGACACTCGTCGTTCCGGTCTTCCTACGCCACCCGCACACCGGTGCTGTACGCCGGCGCCAACGACGGAATGCTCCATGGTTTCAACGCCCAGACCGGCAAGGAAATGTTGGCCTATGTACCCTTGGGTGTCTACGCCAACCTGCGCAACTACACGCAACCGGAGTACGCCCACAAATACTATGTTGACGGACATCCGTTTGCTGGCGACGCCGACCTGCAATCGGGCACCGGCACCAACTGGCGGACGGTTCTGGTTGCTTCTCTGGGTGCGGGTGGCAAAGGCTATTTCGCGTTGGACGTCACCAACCCGGCCACCTTTAATGACTCCAGCGCTGGCTCCATCGTCCTGATGGACAACACCGCCAATGTCGACGCAGACGTGGGGTATATCTTCGCTGCCCCAACGGTCGACAACCAGACCAGCACGCTGTCGCAGCAGATCGTGAAGCTCAACAACGACCGTTGGGCTGTGATACTGGGCAATGGCTACAACAGCAGCAATGAGCGCCCGGTCCTGCTGATCCAGTATCTCGATGGATCAAAGGAACTCAAGAAAATCATCGCCAACAGCTCCACCGGTCAGACCAATGGCCTGGGTGCCCCGGCCAGCTTTGATGTGAATGGCAACGGCACGGTGGACGTGGTGTTTGCCGGCGACCTCAAGGGCAATATGTGGAAGTTCAATCTGGTGAGTGAAAGTGACACGAACTGGGGCGTAAGTGCTTGGTCCGGCTCGACCACCTGCTACAACTCCACGGCCTGCAAGCCCCTGTTTGTGGCAAAAGACTCGGGAGGAACCACACGCCCCATCACCGCGGCACCCATGCTTATGATCCATCCTCAGGGCGGTCTGCAGGTTGTCTTTGGCACTGGCAAAGACTTGGTTGCCAGCGATCGCGACACCACTTCTCCACCGCGCGAAACCATCTTCAGCGTATGGGACCTGAGCACCTACCGGATCGAATCCGGGAAATTGGTGGCCGATGAGTCCGGCGCCATCGAAGTCAGCAACGGTCGCAGCAAGCTGGTGGCCCAGACGGTGACGGGCACTGCAGGCTCAGGCTTGGTCGAGACCTCTGCGAACACGGTCACCTACGACCGGACAGACAGCGCCTCCAAGCGAGGCTGGTACTTTGATCTCCCTGTCTCCGGTGAGCGTGTGTTGGGTGCCCCCCGGTTCTTCGATGGCCCCAACCTGTTGTTCAGCAGCGTGGTGCCCAAGCAGGTGATCGAGGGAGAAACCTGCGACTTGGCCTCGGCTGTGGACCGGAACTTCCTGACCATCCTGAATGCGATCAGTGGCGCACCGCCCAAGACATCTGTCTTTGGTGATGAAATGGACCCGTCGGGCAACGCCACCCGTCTGCAATACGGCTCCGGTGAATTCATCACCCTGGTGGATTCGAAGAACCGCAAGACCACGGCCATCAATACCGACTACTTCTGCACTGGTGGTAACTGCGATGACGATTCGGCACCCGACGAGACCTGTGTGGGTTCAGACTGCGCATCCTGTACTGGACCAGACTGCCCTGGCACGACCTGCGTTGGACCTGATTGCAGCTGCAATGGGCAAAACTGCACCTGCGTGGGCCCGGACTGTGCTTGCAGCGGCCCTGGTTGCCGGGGTGAATGCGGCGTGACCGGCGGCATCCTGGACCTCTGTCGCAGTGGTCTGTTTGGTGCGCGAACCGACTGGCGTGAACTGCGCTGAAAGAAGCCATGATGAACAAGAGAGCCCAACGCTTGGCCACAAATGCTGCGCGCAGGATGGCAGGCTTCACCCTGATCGAGCTGATGATTGTGGTGGCCGTCGTAGCCATACTGTCTGCGATTGCCCTGCCAAGCTACGACGCATACATCCGGCGAACGCATCGATCTAACGCCAAATCGGCCATGTTGCAGGCCGCTCAATGGATGGAGCGTGCATCCACAGCTCAAGGCACCTATCCGCTCACGGCCAATGTGCCGGCAGGACTTTTGAATGTGGAAGGCAACCGATATAGCATGGCCATCGTTTCAGCCGACGGCAGCACGTACGCATTGACAGCCACGGCACAGGGTGCACAGGTTTCAGATGAATGCGGCAACTTTGTTTTGAACCAGGCCGGAACACGCACGGTAACGGGTAGCTTGTCGGTCGATGAGTGCTGGGGACGATGAGCAGTGCGAAGAACGTTGTTCCGCCTATTCCGGCTCGAATGCCCATAGATGGAGCAAGTGCACTTGCCCGACGCGCGCTCACCCTCTCCAACCCCAACCCGAGGGTAGGCTGCACCATCATCAGCTCGTCCGATGGTCGCGTGATTGGCCAAGGCCATACCCAGCAAGCCGGTGGCCCTCACGCCGAAGTCATGGCCTTGCGCGATGCACAGGCTCGCGGTGAATCCGTCGAAGGCGCCACGGCCTACGTGACGCTGGAACCCTGTTCCCACCACGGCCGCACGCCGCCGTGTTGTGACGCTTTGATCGCGGCGCATGTCGCCAAAGTGGTGGTGGCCACTAGCGATCCAAACCCGCTGGTGGCGGGCCGCGGGCTGGAACGCTTGCGCGCCGCGGGCATCACGGTGGAGCTGCTGCCACCCGACAGCGAAGCCGCTCGCGCCTCGCGCGAACTCAACATCGGCTTCTTCAGCCGCATGATCCGGAAAACGCCCTGGGTGCGCATGAAGGTTGCCGCTTCGCTGGACGGCAGCACGGCGCTCGGCAACGGGGTGAGCCAGTGGATCACCGGCGAAGCCGCGCGCACCGATGGCCATGCCTGGCGGGCCCGCGCCTGCGCGGTGTTGACGGGCATAGGCACCGTGCTCGAAGACGATCCCATGCTGGACGTGCGGCTGGTGGACACGCCGCGCCAGCCGCATCTGGTGATCGTCGACAGCCGGCTGGAGACGCCGCTGACCGCCCGCCTCTTCGGCCCCCCTGCCCAGGGGCTGGCGCGCAAGATCTTCATCTATTGCGCGGTTATCGAACCGCAGAAACAGGCGGCGCTGGAAGCCCGGGGTGCCACTGTGATCTGCCT
Organism: Hydrogenophaga aromaticivorans; assembly: GCF_013387465.1. Taxonomy (GTDB): domain Bacteria; phylum Pseudomonadota; class Gammaproteobacteria; order Burkholderiales; family Burkholderiaceae_C; genus Hydrogenophaga; species Hydrogenophaga aromaticivorans. The sequence goes on from NZ_VYGV01000006.1 coordinate 1,061,148, forward strand.
GCCCGGCCCGCAGGGCAAGGTGGACCTGGCGGCAATGCTGCGCGATCTGGGCCAGCGCGAGGTCAACGAGTTGCATCTCGAAGCGGGCCACAAGCTCAATGGCTCGTTCATCCGCGAAGGCCTAGTGGACGAACTGCTGCTTTACCTGGCTCCACTGCTGCTGGGCTCGGGAGGCCACGGCATGGCCGGTTTTGGTCCGCTGCAGACGCTGGATGACGGCATGAAGCTGGCTTTTCATGCCATCGACCCGGTCGGTGAAGACCTGCGGATCGTGGCCCGGGTGCGCGGCCACGACGCATTTCTGCACGCCTGAATACGCCATCTGCTCTGGGCGGGCACCAATTTGGCGCCCTGCCGCCCGGCATTTCTGCCTTTCGGTGACCCTCGGCCAGAAAGCGCGCGCAAACCCTGCGAAAATACGCGCCTATGTTTACCGGCATCATCACCGGCGTGGGGCGTATCGCCGACCTCCACGCTCAGGGCAGCTCTTTGGACCACGGCAAGCGACTCACGATCGAGGCGCCGCCGGGCTACCTCGACGACGTGGGCCTGGGCGACAGCATTGCGCACAACGGTGCCTGCATGACCGTGACCACGCTGGACGCACCCAACCACCGCTACACCATCGATGTGTCGGCCGAATCGCTGGCCTGCACGGCGGGCCTGGCCACCGTGGGCAACCGCGTCAACCTGGAAAAGGCCTTGCGCGGCAACGACCGGCTGGGCGGCCACATCGTTTCTGGTCATGTGGACGGCATCGGTACCGTGACGCGCTTCGCCCGGGTCGGCGAAAGCTGGGAACTGCGGGTGATGGCGCCGCCCGAGCTCGGCAAATACCTGGCCTACAAGGGCTCCATCACCGTCAACGGCGTGAGCCTCACGGTGAACCAGATTCAAGACAGCGCCGCCGGCTGCGAGTTCAGCATCAACCTCATTCCCCACACGGTGGAAAACACCGCGCTCGGCCAGTTGGCCGATGGCAGTCAGGTCAACCTCGAAATCGACACCGTGGCGCGTTACGTGGAACGCATGCTCAGCGCCTCCAGCACCCCACACAAGGACCCTTCAGCATGAACGCCCCCGAAACCCTGGCGCCCGTGGCCATCTCCCCGGTGGAAGACATCGTCGCCGACATGCGCGCCGGTCGCATCGTGATCCTCGTCGATGAAGAAGACCGTGAAAACGAAGGCGACCTCGTGCTCGCCGCCGACCACGTGACGCCCGAAGCGATCAACTTCATGGCCCGCTACGGCCGCGGCCTGATCTGCCTCACGCTCACGCGCGAGCGCTGCGAACAGCTCAAGCTCCCGCCCATGGTCGTGCGCAACGGCGATAAAAAAGGCACGGCGTTCACGGTATCGATCGAGGCCGCCGAGGGCGTGACCACCGGCATTTCGGCGGCCGACCGCTCGCGTACCGTGCAAGCCGCCGTGGCACCCAAAGCCCAGGCCGACGATCTGGTGCAGCCCGGCCACATCTTTCCGCTGCAGGCCGTTGAGGGCGGCGTGCTCATGCGCGCGGGCCACACCGAAGCCGGTTGTGACCTCGCCGCCATGGCCGGCTGCTCACCCGCCTCGGTGATCTGCGAAATCATGAAGGACGACGGCACCATGGCCCGCCTGCCGGACCTGCAGCTGTTCGCGGCCGAACACGGTCTGAAGATCGGCACCATCGCCGACCTGATCGAACACCGCAGCCGCAACGAGAGCCTGGTGCAGAAGCTCGGCACCCGCAGCCTCAACACCGCCTTCGGCGAATTCACCGCCCACGCCTTCCGCGACGGCCCCAGCGGTGCCCTGCACCTCGCATTGGTCAAGGGCCAGTGGGTGCCCGACCAGAGTGTGGCCGTGCGCGTGCACGAGCCGCTGTCCGTGCTGGACGCGCTGGAAGTGGGCCGCTCCATGCACAGTTGGAGCCTCGAAGCCAGCCTGCGCCACATCTCCGAATCCGGCGCAGGCGTCGCCGTGCTGCTCAACTGCGGAGAGACGGCCGCGCAATTGCTGGCCCAGTTCGAAGGCACGGCCCGCTCGGCCCAGGCCCCTGAACGCGGCCGCATGGACCTGCGCACCTACGGTGTGGGCGCGCAGATCCTGCGCGAATGTGGCGTGCACAAGATGCAGCTCATGGGCAACCCGCGCCGCATGCCCAGCATGACCGGCTACGGCCTCGAAATCACCGGATACCTCAGTCGCAACGCCTGAACTTCCTCACACACAACCAGAAAGAAGCTCCCCATGTTCGGCGCAGACAAAGGCACCCCCAACCCGCTCGATGGCAAGAAGCTCGCCATCGGGATCGTGCAGGCCCGCTTCAACGAAGGCATCACCGATGCGCTCTTCAACGCCTGCCACGCCGAGTTGCTGGCGCTGGGCGTGCAAGAGAAAAACATCACCCATGTGAAGGTGCCCGGCGCGCTCGAAGTGCCCGTGGCCCTGCAGGCACTGGCCGAGCGCGACGACTTCGACGCCCTGATTGCCCTGGGCTGCATCATCCGCGGCGAGACCTACCACTTCGAACTCGTGGCCAACGAATCCGGCTCGGCCGTGACGCGCCTGGCCCTGGACTACCAGGTCCCGATCGCCAACGCCATCCTCACCACCGAGAACCTGGAGCAGGCGGTCGCCCGCCAGGAAGAAAAAGGCCGTGACGCGGCACGCGTGGCCATCGAAATGGCCCACCTGCTGGAAGACATCGGCTGACATGAACGACACCACCTCGACCACCACCAGCGCGCCCAAGGCGCGCAAGGCCGCCGACAAATCGGCCCGCACCCGCGCCCGCGAGTTCGCCCTGCAGGCGCTCTACCAGCACATGGTGGGCCGCAACGAGGCCAGCGACATCGATGCCTTCACACGCGACCTCTCCGGCTTCCACAAGGCCGACAGCGTGCATTACGACGCCCTGCTCCACGGCTGCGTGGCCCAGGCCGACGCGCTCGACACGCTGATCACGCCCCTGCTCGATCGCCCGCTGGTCGAACTCTCGCCCATCGAGCGCGGCGTGCTCTGGATCGGCGCCTACGAGCTCCAGCACTGCCTCGACGTGCCCTGGCGCGTGGTCATCAACGAGTGCATCGAGCTGGCCAAGTCCTTTGGTGGCACCGACGGCCACAAATACGTCAACGGCGTGCTGCACCAGCTCGCCGCCCAGCTGCGACCGGCCGAGATCGCCGCCGCTCCGAGCAAGGCGCCAGCGCGCAAGCCATCGGGCCAGCGCAGCGACGGCGCCGACGAAGCCTGAGACCGGGACACCAGCCACAGCATGCGGATTTCCCAACGCGCCCAGCGGGTCGAGCCCTTTTACGTGATGGAGCTGGCCAAAGCCGCGGCCGACATGGCCGCCGGAGCCCGGCCCGGTGACCGGCCGATGATCACGCTCAACATCGGAGAACCCGACTTCACCGCGCCGCCCTTGGTGCAAGCCGCCGCCGAGCGCGCCATCCGCGACGGCCGCAGCCAGTACACCGCGGCCACCGGCCTGCCCGCCTTGCGCCACGCCATCAGCGGCTGGTACGCAACGCGCTTCGGGCTGGACATCGATCCGGGCCGCATCGTGATCACCGCGGGCGCCTCGGCGGCGCTGCAACTGGCCTGCCTGGCGCTCATCGAGGCCGGCGACGAAGTGCTCATGCCGGACCCGAGCTACCCCTGCAACCGCCAGTTCGTGCAGGCGGCCGAGGGCAAGGCGGTGCTCATTCCTTCCGGCCCGGCCGAGCGCTTCCAGCTCAGCGCGGCCCATGTGGAAGCGGCCTGGACACCGGCCACACGCGGCGTGCTGCTCGCCTCGCCGTCCAACCCCACCGGCACCAGCATCGCGCGCGACGAGCTGGAACGCATCGCCCGTTTCGTGCGCGAGCGCAGCGGCGTGACCCTGGTCGACGAAATCTACCTCGGGCTGAGTTATGAAGATGCCTACGGCCACAGCGCGCTCGGGCTGCCCGATGGTCTGGGCGACGAGGTCATCAGCATCAACAGCTTCTCGAAATACTTCAACATGACCGGCTGGCGCCTGGGCTGGCTGGTGCTGCCGCCCGCGCTGGTGCCCGTGGTGGAGCGGCTGGCGCAAAACCTGTTCATCTGTGCCAGCACCATCGCGCAACACGCGGCGCTGGCCTGCTTCGAGCCGGAGAGCCTGGCGGAATACGAGCGCCGCCGCGCCGAGTTCAAGGCCCGGCGCGACTATTTCATCCCCGAACTCAACCGCCTCGGCCTCACGGTGCCGGTCATGCCCGACGGCGCGTTCTACGCCTGGGCCGATGTGAGCGGTCCGTGCGAGCGCTGGGGCATCCCGCCGCAGGGTGCACGCGCTGACGAAGGCGGCAGCTGGGCACTGGCCTTCGAACTGATGAAACGCTGCCAGCTGGCCACCACACCCGGCCGCGATTTCGGCAACGCGGACCCCGGGCGCTACCTGCGGTTTTCCACCGCCAATTCGATGGCACAGTTGCGTGAAGCGGTGGCCCGGCTGGAGGCGGCCCTGTGAACGGGACGCAAGTCGAAGCCCCGGCCCGGCCGCCGGGCCGCCCCAAGGCGGGGCCAGCCCCCTTGGGGGGCAGCGAACCACACGCAGTGGGGAGTGTGGGGGCCATATTTCAATGGCCAGTCCGCGTGTACTGGGAGGACACCGACGCCGGCGGCATCGTGTTCTACGCCAACTACCTGAAGTTCTTCGAGCGCGCCCGCACCGAGTGGCTGCGTGGTTTGGGCATCCAGCAGCAACGCCTGCGCGAAGAAGCGGGTGGCATGTTTGTCGTGACCGACACCCAGGTGCGCTACCTGCGGCCGGCCCGGCTGGACGATTTGCTTTTGGTTACCGCCCGTGTGCTGGAAGTCGGCAAGGCCTCCCTCACAATCAGGCAGTCTGCGCTCCTGAAAGCGCAGCAGGTTGGTGAAACCGATGTGCTGCTCTGTGAAGGCAGCATCCGCATCGGCTGGGTGAATACCGCTACCATGCGACCCCAGCGCATCCCCACCGCGGTGCTGGATGTCATGGCCCTGCCGGGCAGCCCGAACACCTGAACCTTTCTCCTTCCAACCACTCCGAACGACATGACCCAAGAACTCTCCATCGTCCAGTTGCTGCTCAACGCGAGCTGGGTGGTCCAGGCCGTGGTGCTGTTGCTGGTGGTGGTGTCCATCATCAGCTGGGCCGCCATCTTCCGCAAAGTCTTTGCGCTCAAGCGGGTGAACGCGCACAACGAAGATTTTGAACGCGAGTTCTGGTCCGGTGCCAACCTCAACGACCTCTACGCCGCCGCCGCCCAGAGCGCACGCCACGGCGGCCCGCTGGAACGCATCTTCGCCAGCGGCATGCGCGAATACCAGAAACTGCGCGAACGCCACATCACCGACAACGGCACCCTGCTCGACGGCGCCCGCCGCGCCATGCGCGCGAGCTTCCAGCGCGAGCTCGACGTGATGGAAGCCAATCTCTCCTTCCTCGGTACGGTCGGCTCCGTGGCGCCCTATGTCGGCCTGTTTGGCACCGTCTGGGGCATCATGCACGCCTTCACCGGCCTGGCCGCCCTCGCCCAGGTGACGCTGGCCAGCGTGGCGCCCGGCATCGCCGAAGCCCTGGTCGCCACCGCCATCGGCCTGTTCGCCGCCATCCCCGCGGTGGTGGCCTACAACCGCTTCGCCCACGACATCGACCGCGCGGCCAGCCGCATGGAAACGTTCATGGAAGAGTTCTCCAACATCCTGCAGCGCAACCTGGGCAACCAGTCTGCCTCCGGACACTGACATGGCGACGTCGTCCCGTCGCCCACGGCGCACCAAGAACGAGATCAACATGGTCCCGTTCATCGACGTCATGCTCGTGCTGCTGATCATCTTCATGGTCACGGCGCCACTGATCTCGCCGAGCCAGATCGATCTGCCCAGCGTCGGTCAGGCCAACGCGCAACCCAAGGATTTCGTGCAGGTCATCATCGACAAGGACGAGGGCATCGAGGTGCGCGAGGGCCTGTCCAACAAAGACGGTCGCAGCATCAAGATGACGCAACTCGCCGACGAAGTGCGCAAGCTGCAGGCGGCGTCAGAAGGTGGTGAAGCCGACAAGGTCCCCGTGGTCATCAGCGCCGACAAGGGCATCAAGTACGAGACCGTGGTCAAGGCGATGGACACCCTGCAGCGCGCGGGTGTCCAACGTGTCGGCCTGTCGGTCCAGACCACGCGCTGACCCGCCCCGCCATGCAGATCACCGCCGACACCCACGACCTCAAGCCACCTCGTCCGGGCCGCTGGCTGGGCCCTGTCGGGCTGGCGTTGCTGGCGCATGCCCTGCTCATGGGCGCGCTCACCTGGGGCGTGCACTGGAAGGACGAACCGCTGGTGTCGTTCGAGGCCGAACTCTGGTCCGCCGTGCCGCGCGAAGCCGCACCGCGCGCGGTGCAGCCCCCCCCTCCTCCGCCGCCACCACCGGAACCCGAGAAACGGCCCGAACCCAAACCCGAACCGCGCCCGGCACCGCCGCCGCCGCCAGCGGTGAAAGAGGCCGACATCGCCACCGCCCAGGCCAAGAAGAAAGCCGAGGCCGAGAAGCGGGAAGAGGCGAAAAAGATCGAGGCCAAGCGCAAGGCCGAGGCGCAGGAAAAAGAAAAAGAGGCGAAGAAGGAAGCCGCCGAGAAGCTCGCTGCCGAAAAAAAGGCCCGAGAGAAAAAACTGGCTGACCAGAAAGCGGAGAAGGCCGAAAGGGCCAGAGAGGTCGCAGAAGAGAAGTTGCGCGACCAGCTCCGTCGCGAACAGGTGGCCCGCATGATGGGTCAGGTCGGGGCCAGTGGCAACCCTGATGCGCGCGGTTCTGCGGCCCGATCAAGCGGCCCGTCGTCGGGCTACGGCAACCGGGTGCGTGAACGCATCCGTCCCAACATCCGCATCTCTCAAGAGCTCCCCCGGAATCTGCTGACCGAGATTGAGGTTCGGACCTTGGCCGATGGCACCATCTCCTCGCGTCGCGTGGTGAAAAGCAGTGGCAATCCCGCCTGGGACGATGCTGCCCTGCGCGCCATCGACCGCACCGGCAGCCTGCCCCGCGACACCGATGGGACGGTGCCATCGCCGATGATCGTGGAGATGCGCCCGCTGGACTGAGCGCCTCTGCCCGCGCTCCGCGCAACGGTTCAGGACACCCAGCATCGAGGGGTTCCAGCCACCTGGGCCTCAATCTGCTGTTTGCCTTTCAAGGGTGCGCGCCACCGGCCTCGACCATGGGCCCGCGGATGTACTGCCTCATGCGGGTGCACTTTCGCCAGGTCGCAATGTGATGACAGTGGTTGTGGAGGCGGCCCGCACCTTGACCGGGTGGTTGAACCGGGCCCGGTCCAACCGGGTGTTCATGGCCTCGAAATGCCGGGGCAGGAAGCGGCTCTTCTTGCCCATCTCGGCACCCAGATCGGGCAGGACGCGGATCTCGAACGGATCGGTGCCGTTGATGACGGCCACCGGATGGACGGGGCGCCCCTCCTGAAGCCGGACCGGAACCACCGCGGCAAGCTGCGGCGCAGCTTCCGTGAACAGCGAGCAACTGGGGTCGCAAAACGAGGCATCGGCCGCGTGCCAGCGCCCGCCGAGCCGGGCCGCTGCGAAGTGGTGTTTCACACGGGCGCCCATCTGTGCGCGCCAGCCGTCGGGCATGAGCGCACCCAGGGTCCCCATGTCGAGCGGGGCCTCGACAAACCCCGCCTCGATGCCCACCGCGCGCATCAGCGCCACCTGCAGGTTGGCCTTGGCGGTGCACACGCCGCTGCCCCGCGCCAGGGTGTCCGACGCCAGCTCCTGCCGGAGGCCAAACCGGTAGGGCATGGACCGCACGAAACGGAGGATGGTCTCTGCGGTATCGGCTGGCGTGGTGCGCTCCAGCGATTGCGCCAGCTGGCGGATCGTTGGGTGTCCGTGATCGCACAGGGTTTTCGGGTCGGGCAAGTCATCGGGAAAGCGGGCGCCGAGCTCGGACCGATCGACCGCCAAGAGGGCCTCGGCCCAGGCGCTGCGCAGGTGCTGAGCCGCAGCCGACCGCCAGATCGCCTGGGTGGCGTCGAGACTCCAGACCAAGGTGTCGGTGTCCAGAGCCTGCCGCGCCGGGCCCCGGGCGGCGAAGTGGTTACCCGGCCCCCACCAGTCCCCGCCACCGGCCAGCCGCCCGGCGAGCACCAGGTGCACCGGGCACCCACCGTGGTTCGGCAGCGTCTGCCCCGGCTGGAGCCGCTGCACGGAGCCCAGGTTGAAGAGATGGCTGGTGCGGAGCCCCAAATGCAGACCCAGCGGTGAATCGCCAAACAAAGACAACAGAACAGCCCGCGGCGGCAGCCCCGATGGTTGCGACATGATGTTTCCTCCCTGACCAATCTGACCACCTTGTGAGGCGGCTCTGGAAGCCATTCTTCCATCGGACGGGAAAGCCGCCATGCAAACATTGCTGGCGCGCGCAAAACCCGGACGGACCGGGCGAAGCGGACCCGCTCAGTCAGCGGCTGGCGTGGCTCCGACGCCCGCGAGCACGTCCTGCAGCACGCGCTGGAGTTCGGCCGCATCCACCGGCTTGTGCAGCACGGCGGCAAACAGCGAAGTCACCAGCTCGGGGGCGATCTCGTTGACATGACCGCTCATCAGCACGATGGGTGGGGGTGACGTGGTGGCGCGGATGCGCTGCGCCAGCCCCACGCCATCGAGGCGTGGCATGGACTGGTCGGTCAGCACCACATCCCAGCGCTTGCCGGTCTGCACGAACTGCGCCCAGCCTTCTTCCCCGTCGCGCGAGCGGGTCACGTTCCAGCCCTTGCGCTCCAGCAGCGCGCTCCAGGCGTGGCGCACCAACTGGTCGTCGTCCACAAACAGGAGCTGGCGTCCCAGACCGGGCCCCCCGCCTGGCGCTGTGACCGGATCGACCGTTGCATCGCGCCGGCTGGCGGGCAGGTAAAGATGGAAGCAGGCGCCCCCGTCGGTTTCGTTGCGCAGCCCGAGGCCGCCGTGGTGGCGCACCACGATGCCCTGGGCCACCGACAGGCCCAGCCCGGTGCCACGCCCCTTGGCCTTGGTGGTGAAAAACGGTTCGAACACCCGGTCCAGGTGCTCGGGTGCCACGCCAGCGCCGTGGTCGCGCACGGTCAGCACCAGGTAGTGACCGGGCTCCAGCCCGGCCGCGCCAGGCGGCACGGCCTGCGCCGGGGACAGCGGCAGGTCCAGGGCATCCAGCGTGAGTTCGATACGGCCCTTGCCCTGCATGGCGTCGGCGGCGTTGATCAACAGGTTCACCAGCACCTGCTGCAGCTGCGTGGGGTCGGCATCGACCTCGTCGTCGTCCACCCGGTAGTCCACCACCAGTTCGCAATCGCGCGTCAGGCCCGAACCCACCATCTGCCGGGTTTCCTCGATCAGGTTGGTCCAGTGCAGGCGCCGCAGCTTGGGCGGAGTCTGGCGGCCAAAAGCCAGCAGCTGGCGCATCAGGCCATCGGCATAGCGCGTCGCTTTCAGGGCCTGCTGCAAGGCTTCGTGGCTGGGGTGCTGGGTGTCCGGCAAGTCCTCGACCGCCAGCCTGACCCAACCGGTGATCGCGGCCAGCGAGTTGTTGAAATCGTGGGCGATGCCCCCGGTGAGGCGCCCCAGCGCCTCGGTTTTCTGGCTCTGCATCAGCTGCATCTGCAGCGCTTCCTGCCGTTCGTGGGCGCTGCGCTGCACCTCGGCATCGTGCCGCACGCGCAGCAGCAGTCCGTTGACCCCATTCGCCAGCTGGGCCAGTTCGTCATCCCCTTGCACACGCACCAGCCCCGAGGCACTGGGCCCGTGCTCGGTGATGCCCTTCAGGTCGGCGTGCAAGCGCTGCAGGCGCTGCAACATCAGGTGGTCCAGCAGCAGCACCAGCAGTGCACTGGCCAGCAGGCCCGCCACGGCGGCCAGACCCATGCCACTCCAGGCCAGCGCTTCACCTTGCTGCTGCAGCCGCCGGTCCAGCCCCAGCACCAGTTCGGCCACAGGGCGGCCGAGGTGGTCGCGCAACACGGCGTGCAACTCGTCGAGCGTGTCATCCACCGGCTCGACGTGAACGTCCTGCCCGTCATGACCGGGGTTGGCGAACGACAGGCGCGTCGGCATCATCAACACCTCGGCAAAGCCCGCCAGCTCACGTTCCTCGAAACGGCGCACCATGGCGATGGCACCCTGCGGTTTCTGGCCTTCCAGCCCCGGCAGGTGCACCGCGGCCACCACCACCAGATCCAGCTGGTCATCTGTCACCCGCAGGGTTTGCAGCGCGTCCTTGGGGTTGCTGGACGCCAGGACCGGTGCGGCGAGTTCGGCCAGGGGGGCGACGCGCTCGGGCAACACGCTGGCCAGTTCGCCCTCGCCACGCCGGGCGACGGTGGCCAGTACCTTGCCCTGCGCATCGAACACCACCACCTCGGCGATGCGGAGGTAGCCCATGTTTTCGACATCGAAGTTGTCCGACATGAAGCCAGCGTCCTTGCCCTGCACGTAGTCGACGGCATCACTCCAGAACGCATAGTCGCGGGCGGTGGCGCTCAGGGACTGGAGCTGCTGGTTGAGGACGCGACGGGCGCGCTCGCCCTCGCGCGCGGCACGATCGGCTTCCAGATGTTTGAAAGAATCCCCGACGAAGTAGCGCGCTCCGAGCATGGCGCTCGAAGCGCACAGTCCGACGACGACCAGGACCAGCGCCCAGGCTTTGTGTTGCAGTTTCATGGCTATCCGAATCATCGGCGCCGTTGACGGCAACTGAAGCGACAAACCCGGTGCGGGCGTGACGGGCTGCGCAGAATGACCACCCGTTACCACCTCCACACGCGAATCCGGGGTCAATCGAACACGATCTCGGCGCGCCGCTCGTGCGCCTGGGCCATCCAGCTCGCCAGCGCCGCATCGGTCGGAAAGAACAGCGCCCGGTCGTCCAGCTGCAGTTCACACTGCGCGCCCGCGCGCTGCAGCGCCAGCCGCACCGGCAGGCCGCGCAACAGCTCGCCCTGATCGGTCAGCTCACGCTTGGGCGGGAATTCGCGCACCAGCGTGGCGACGGCAGGCGCCGTGCCGTTCACCGCCACGCGCAGGAACTTGCCGAAGCGGCAGCGTGCTGCGGCCAGGTCCCAGATCTGCTGGATCTTCAGCCGCAGGCCACCCGAAAAACGGTCCGGCTGGGCCACGGCCTGCACCACGATGAGTTCGTCGTCCTTCAGCAGGTTGCGGTGCAGGTTGATCAGGTTCTCGTCGGCGCTGACTTCCAGCACCGCCGTCTTGTCGTCGATCTTGAACAGCGCGAGCTTGCCGCGTTGTCCGTTGATGATCCGGAAGTCGGTCACGATGCCGGCCAGGATCACCGGGTCGCGGCTCTCCTTCACATCGCCCAGCTCGGTGCGCGCGAAGCGCCGCACCTCGCGCTGCACCTCGTCGAACAGATGGCCGGAGAAATAGAAGCCGAGGGCGGTCTTCTCCAGCGTCAGACGCTCTTTCACGCCCCAGGGCATGGTGGACACCAGGTCGGGCTCCTGCGTGCTGGAGCCGTGGTCGTCCTCGCCCATCATGTCGAACAGGCCGCCCTGGTTGGCGTTGGCCACGCTGGCGGCGGCGAAGTCGAACGCCACCTCCACCGAGGCCAGCACCTCGGCCCGGTTCAGGTGCAGCGAGTCGAAGGCACCGGCCTTGATCAGGGCTTCCACCGTGCGCTTGTTCAGGCGCTGGCGGTCCACGCGGCGGCAGAAATCGAACAGACTCTTGAACGGGCCGGTCTCGGCGCCGTTGGGGCCTTCACCGCGGCCTTCGCGCGCCGCCACGATGGCGTCGATGGCCTGCTGGCCCGTGCCCTTGATGGCGCCCAGGCCGTAGCGGATGGACTTGTCGGTGATGGGCTCGAAGCGGTGGAACCCGCGGTTCACATCGGGCGCCTCGAAGCTGATGCCCATCTTCTTCGCGTCTTCCCACAACACCTTGAGCTTGTCGGTGTCGTCCATTTCCACCGTCATGTTGGCGCAGAAGAACTCGGCGGTGTAGTGCACCTTGAGCCAGCCGGTGTGGTACGCCAGCAGCGAGTAGGCGGCGGCGTGCGACTTGTTGAAGCCGTAGCCCGCGAACTTCTCCATCAGGTCAAAAACCTCGTCGGCCTTTTCCTGGGAGATGCCGTTCTTCGCCGCACCGGCGCGGAAGATCGCGCGGTGTTCGGCCATCTCCTCGGCCTTTTTCTTGCCCATCGCGCGGCGCAGCATGTCGGCGCCGCCGAGCGAATAACCGCCCAGGATCTGCGCGGTCTGCATCACCTGCTCCTGGTAGACCATGATGCCGTAGGTCTCGCTCAGCATCTCGGCCACCAGCGGGTGCGGGTACTCGATCACCTCGCGCCCGTGCTTGCGCGCCACGAAGCTGGGGATCAGGTCCATCGGGCCCGGGCGGTAGAGCGCGTTCAGGGCGATCAGGTCTTCCAGACGGCTGGGCTTGGCGTCTTTCAGCATGCCCTGCATGCCGCGGCTTTCAAACTGGAACACGGCTTCGGTCTGACCGCGCGAGAACAGCGCATACACGCGCTGGTCGTCCAGTGGAATGTCTTCGAAGCGGAAGTTCTCCTGGCCCTTGTGGCGCTTCATGATGAACTCGCGCGCGATCTCCAGGATGGTCAGCGTGGCCAGGCCCAGAAAGTCGAACTTCACCAGGCCGATGGCCTCCACGTCGTCCTTGTCGTACTGGCTCACGGCCGAGTCGCTGCCCGGCTGCATGTAGAGCGGGCAGAAGTCGGTCAGCTTGCCCGGCGCGATCAGCACACCGCCGGCGTGCATGCCGATGTTGCGCGTCATGCCTTCGAGTTTCTGCGCCAGCTCGATGAGCGTCTTGACGTCGTCTTCCTTCTGGATGCGCTCGGCCAGCACCGGCTCCATCTCGATCGCGTAGTTGTTCTTGTCGCCCTCCACCTTGGGGTTGGGCGGGTACTGCAGCGTGACCGACATGCCCGGCTTGTTGGGGATCAGCTTGGAAATGCCGTCGCAGAAGCCGTAGGAGAAATCGAGCACCCGGCCGACGTCGCGGATGGCCGCGCGCGCGGCCATGGTGCCGAAGGTGGCGATCTGGCTCACGGCGTCCTTGCCGTAGCGGTCCTTCACGTAGTCGATCACGCGGTCGCGATTCGACTGGCAGAAGTCGATGTCGAAGTCGGGCATGGACACCCGCTCCGGGTTCAGGAAGCGCTCGAACAGCAGGTTGTACTGCAGCGGGTCGAGATCGGTGATCAGCAGCGCGTAGGCCACCAGCGAGCCGGCACCGGAGCCCCGGCCCGGACCCACCGGGCAGCCGTTTTCTTTCGCCCACTTGATGAAGTCCGACACGATCAGGAAGTAGCCCGGGAAGCCCATCTTCAGGATGGTGTTGAGTTCGAACTCCAGGCGCTCCACGTAGCGCGCGCGCACGGCTTCGCGCTTGGCCTCGTCGGGAAAGAGGTGCTTCAGCCGCCCCTCCAGCCCCTCGTACGAGACGTGGCGGAAATAGTCTTCCACGGACATGATCACGCCATCCACCGGCGGGATCGGGAAGTTGGGCAGCTGCGGTTTGCCCAGCACCAGCGTGAGGCTGCAGCGCTTGGCGATCTCCAGCGTGTTGGTCACGGCGCTGGGGATGTCGGCGAACAGCGCTTCCATCTGCGCCGCACTCTTGAAGTACTGCTCACGCGTGAAGCGGCGCACGCGCCGGTTGTTGCCCAGGATCTCGCCGTCAGAAATGCAGACGCGCGCTTCGTGCGCCTCGTAGTCGTCGGGCTCCAGGAACTGCACCGGGTGCGTGGCCACCACCGGCAGGTGCAGCCGGGCCGCCAGCTGCACGGCGGCCGTCACATGGCGTTCGTCGTCCACACGGCCGGCGCGCTGCAGTTCGATGTAGAAGCGGTGCGTGAACAGGCCGGCGAGCTTCAGGGCCACGTCGGCGGCACGGTTCGCATCGCCCTGGATCAGCGCCTGCCCGACCGGCCCGGCCTGTGCGCCCGAGAGCATCAGCAGACCACCGTTGAGTTCTTCCAGCCATTCGCGCTGGACCAGCGCCCCGCCCCGGCCGTCGCTGCGCGTCCAGGCGCGCGCCAGCAGCTCGCTCAGGTTCAGGTAGCCCTGTTTGTCCTGCACCAGCAGGATCACGCGCGGCGCGGCCGGCTGGTGGCTGCCGGGCATGGCGTTTGGCGTTTCTTCGGTGAAGCCCTGCAGCATCACCTCGGCGCCCAGCAAGGGCTTCACGCCCTCGCCGCGAGCGGCCTTGTAGAACTTGACCGCACCAAACAGGTTGCTCAGGTCGGTGATCGCCAGCGCGGGCTGGCCATCGGCGGCCGCGGCGGCGACCACGTCGTCGATGCGGTTGGTGCCGTCAACGACGGAGAACTCGGTGTGCAGGCGAAGGTGGATGAACATCGGTCTAACTTGTCTCGGGGTGGGTCGGCGGGCGAAGCTCAAAGCGCCTTCAAGGCGCTTTGTCCGAACGCTGGGCCTTCCAGGCGCGCACGGCGTCGGCCATGGTGGCCCGCTTCTCTTCGGGCAAGGCGCGGCGGCGCCAGAGGTATTCGCCCACGAACATCAGCGCGATCAACGGTCCACCCAGCAGGTTGGCAAAGAGGGACCAGGCCGCCACCGGCGCGAACAGGAACAGCAGCGTGGAAATCAGCGCCATGCCGGCAAAGAAAACGCACCAGGCCAGGGTGACCTGGCGGGTGTAGGCGGCCTGCGCGGGCGAGAGCACGCCGCCGTGCACGCGCCGCGCCATCTGGGTCACCAGCGACTCCTCCGGTCCCTTCAGGGTGCGCCCGAAAAAGACCGACAGCAAAAGATAGACGCCCAGATGCTCCACGTAGTAGAGCAGCGCCACCTGGCCCTTGAGGAACGGCCACGACACGACCAGCCCCGTCAGCACCGCGGCCCCGGCCAATGCCCCCAGCCAGCGCGAGGGCAGACGCCACAGGCCCAGTGCCAGCGCCATGCTCATGGGCGTCAGCGCCAGTGCCGCCCCCCAGCCGGAAGACTCGTTGCCGGTGCTCGTGTAGTGCGCTGTCACCGCCCAGACCACGGTCAGCAGGGCCACGCCGATGCCGCGAACCCAGTTCCACACCATCGACGTGCCGCCGCCCACCCCTGGGCGCCCAGGCCCAGCCCCACTGGCCACCACGTCGGGCAGCAGGACTTCAACGGTATCGGACGGATGGGATGACATCGGGAGGGAGCGTTCGGTCGTGGGGTGGGGCGCGTCCCGACAGCTTGGGCGCACCGTGCGGGTGCCGGGGCTGCACTTGAAGGCACCGCGACAAGCCCGGAAGGATGAAGCTTCGATTTTAACGAGTCCCCCGCTCGGCCTGCCAAAACGCCGCAGCAATAGCGGTGAGCTTTTGAGGCGATACTCCTGCGATGGGAAACACACCGCCACTTCACGACGTCGTCATCCTCGGTGGTGGTCTGGCCGGGCTCACGCTGGCCATGCAATTGAAACGGCGCGAACCGGACATCAACATCCTGGTGCTGGAGCGGCGCGCCCACCCGGTTCCCGAGGCCATCCACAAGATCGGCGAATCGTCCGTCGAAATCGGCGCGCACTACTTCGACAAGGTGCTCGGCCTCGGCGAACACCTCAGGGAACGGCAGTTGCGCAAGTTCGGCTTCCGCTTCTTCTTCTCCGAAGGTCGGCGCGACATCGACCAGGTCACCGAAATCGGGGCCAGCCGCCACCTCTCGGTGCCCAGTTACCAGATCGATCGCGGAATTTTCGAGAACTTCCTCGCGATCGAAGCCCAGGAACGGGGCGTCCGTTTTGTCGAAACCGCCATGGTGCGGCAGGTCGAACTGACCAACGGTGAACCGGATTCCCCTGCGACCCATCAGGTGGTTTACGAACACCAGGGCGCACAGCACACCGTCAACGCACGCTGGATCGTGGACGCCTGTGGCCGGGCTGGCTTGCTCAAGCGCAAGCTCAACCTGGCCGAGCTCAACGACCACCCGGCCCACGCGGTCTGGTTCCGCATCAAGGACCGCATCCACATCGACGGCTGGAGCGACAACACCGCCTGGCGCGAGCGCTGCGACCCCCAGGCACGTTGGCTCTCGACCAACCACCTGGTGGGCGCCGGCTACTGGGTCTGGCTCATCCCGCTGTCGTCCGGTTCGCACTCGGTCGGCATCGTGGCCGACCCGGCGATCCACCCACTCGCCACCATGGACACGTTCGACAAGGCCATGACCTGGCTGGAACAGTACCAGCCCCTGCTGTTCGACGAACTGGACCCCAAGCGGGACCTGCTGCAGGACTTCGCCTTCTTCAAGCGCTTCTCCTACGGCTGCAAACAGGTATTTTCGGCCGACCGCTGGGCCCTCACCGGCGAAGCCGGCCTGTTCCTCGACCCGTTCTACTCGCCGGGCAGCGACTTCATCGCCATCAGCAACACCTACGTCACCGAACTGATCGCCATGGACCGGCGCGGCGAACGGCTGGGCGCGCGCGCGCAGATCTTTGACCAGCTGTTCCATTCGTTCTACGACAGCACCATGGTGCTGTACCAGGACCAGTACCCGCTGTTTGGTGACCCGGAGGTGCTGCCGGTCAAGGTGATCTGGGACTACACCTATTACTGGGGCGTGCTGGCCCAGTTCTTCTTCCACCAGCGCCTGACCGACCTCTCGTCGCTCGCCGCTTTGCGCAGCGAACTGGCCGAGTGCCAGCAAATCAACGTGCTGGTGCAGGCGTTCCTGCGCCAGTGGTCGCTGGTGAGCCAGAAGCGCAACCCGGCGGTGATGCTCGACCAGGCCGAGATACCCTGGTTCGCGGAACTCAACCGCAGCCTGAACGACGATCTGGACACCGAAGGCTTCCTGGCGCGCATCCGCGAATCCCACCTCCGCCTGAAACAGCTGGCTTGCGAGATCATCCTGCGGGCCCAGACCGACCATCCGGACCTCCAGGCCGGCGAACTGACCGCGTTGCTGCCGGCGACCGCTGACGCGGGATCGTTATCGAACAGCGCCCGCATGCTGCCCGAAACCGTCTTCTGAAGCTCCGGACCCCGCCTCATCGCGGTGGACCCGCCGCCCGCTGTTCGCCAGGGCGGAAAGACTATCATTCGGGGCTTCCAGCCGCCCATCAACGCTGTCCGCCCGTCGGCATTTCAAAGTCACATCCCATGAATCCAAAGGCCCAGGGGGAACCAGGCCCCACCTGCGACGTGCTCGTGATCGGCGGCGGCCCCGCCGGCTCGACCGTGGCCAGCTTGCTGGCCGAAAAGGGGCACCACGTGGTGGTGCTTGAAAAAGCCCACCACCCCCGCTTCCACATCGGCGAATCGCTGCTGCCGGCCAACCTGCCGCTGTTCGAAAAGATGGGCATCGCCGATCAGATCAAGGCGATCGGCATGCACAAGCCCGGCGCCGAGTTCGTGTCGCCCGATCACGATTGCACACAGACGTTTCATTTTGCCGATGCCTGGGACAAGTCCATGCCCAGCGCCTACCAGGTCCGGCGCGCGGACTTCGACGACATCCTGTTCCGCCACGCCGCCGCCAAGGGCGCTCGGGTGCACGAAGGCGTCAAGGTCACGAAGGTGGATTTCCTGGCCGAAGGCGGCGCCGACATCACGGCGCGCTGCGACGATGGCCAGGAGATGCAATGGCGCGCGCGCTTCGTGATCGACGCCTCGGGGCGCGACACCTTCCTCGCCAACCGCTTCAAGATCAAGCAGCGCAACCCGCACCACAACAGCTCGGCCGTGTACGCGCACTTTGACGGCGCACAACGGCGCGAAGGTGCCGATGAAGGCAACATCACCATCTTCTGGTTTGCCCACGGCTGGTTCTGGTTCATTCCCCTCACCAACGGCACCACCAGCATCGGCATGGTGACCTGGCCGTACCACATGAAGACGCGCGGGCAGCGCAGCCTGCAGCAGTTCATGATGGACAACATCGCCACCTGCGAACCGCTCGTCGAACGCCTCAAGGACGCCCGCCAGGTCAGCCCCGCGGAGGCCACCGGCAATTTCTCCTACGTCTCGCAGAGCAACCACGGCCCCAGCTACCTGATGCTGGGCGATGCCTACGCCTTCATCGACCCGGTGTTCTCGTCCGGTGTCTGGCTGGCCATGCACAGCGCCGTGGTGGGCGCGGACACCGTCGACACCTGCCTGCGCGAACCGCAGCGGGCCGGTGCAGCGCTCAAACGCTTCGACCGTGTCATGCGCCACGGGCCCCGGGAATTCTCCTGGTTCATCTACCGGGTCACCAATCCCATCATGCGCGACTTCCTCATGGGTCCCCGGAACGTGCTGCGGGTCAAGGAAGCGATCCTGTCGGTGCTCGCGGGCGACGTGTTCGGCAAGACGCCGATCTGGCGCTCGATCCTCGTCTTCAAGGCGATGTACTACACCGCCAACATCCTGCAGCCCAAACGCGCGTTCATGGCCTGGCAACGGCGCCGTTTCAACATCCGCAAGGTGGACGACCCCGCCCTGTACAACGCATGAGCTTCCCACACCGCCGCCCTGCATGGCCTTCCCTCCGGCAGGTTGCCGCCTGCGCCTTGCTGCTGTGCGGCGCCGGCCAGACCGCTCAGGCTGCCGAAGAAAAACCGCTGTGGGAAGCCGGTATCGGCGTGGCCACGGTCAGCTTCCCCGCCTACCGGGGGTCTGACCAGCGCCACCAATTTCTGCTGCCCACACCCTACTTCGTCTACCGCGGCGAGTTCCTGAAGGCCGATCGCGACGGCGTGCGTGCGCAATTGTTCGACTCGGACCGCGCGGAGCTGACCTTCTCGGCCGCGCTCTCGCCGCCGGCCTCCAGCGACGACATCCGCGCGCGCGCCGGCATGCCGGACCTGAAGACCAACTTCGAACTCGGACCCCAGCTGAACCTGTCCCTGTGGCGCACGGACGACCGCAACCGCGAGCTCAAGCTGCTGCTGCCCCTGCGTGCCGCTTTCACGCTGGAAAAACAGTCCCGAAGCCTGGGCTGGGTGCTGCACCCCAAGCTCAACCTGGACATCAGCGACCTCGCCGGCTTTCCCGGCTGGAACCTGGGGCTGCAGCTCGGCCCCCTGTTCGGCGACCGCAAGCAGCACGGCTACTTCTATGGCGTCGACGCGGCCTACGCCACCGCTGATCGCCAGGCCTACGCGGCCGGTGGCGGGTTCGCGGGCATGCAGGCCATCGTGGGCGTGTCCAAGCGCTACCCCAAACACTGGGTCGGTGCCTTCCTGCGCTACGACAACCTGAACGGAGCACGCTTCGTGGACAGCCCCCTGGTGCGCACCCGGAACTACGTCGCCGCGGGTGTGGCGGTGTCCTGGATCCTGGGTGAATCGACGACGCGCGTCCTGGTTGATGAGTGAGCGCCGCCCACCGAACGGTCCGCTGTGGACGCTGTATGAGCATGTCGCCATGGTCATCGGCCTGGGCAGCCTGGCCGCGCTGTGCCTGGCCTGGCTGCCGTTCGCCATGCTGCTGCACCCGCTGCTGCCACGCACGGTCGGCCAGCGCCTCGGCCGCCGCGTCATCAAGGGGGGTTTCCACTTCTACCTGCGCCTGCTCAGCGGCTTGTGCTCGTGCCGTTTTGACCTGAGCGAACTGGACACGCTGCGCGACCAGGGGCCGCTGATCATCGCCGCCAACCACCCCTCCCTGCTCGACGCGGTGCTGATCGTCTCACGACTGCCCAACGTGGTCTGCGTCATGAAAGCGGCCCTGATGCTGCACCCTTTGTTCGGGTCGGCAGCGCGGCTGGCGCGCTACATCCGCAACGACGGCATGCTGCAGATCGTGCAGCAAAGTCGGGAAACGCTGCAGACCGGCGCGCAGGTGCTGATCTTCCCCGAAGGCACACGCACCAAGGCCTTTCCGCTGGACCCGCTGACCCCGACGCTGGGACTGATTGCCCGGCGCTCGGGAGCCCCGGTGCAGACGGTGTTCCTGGAGTTTTCGACCCCCTACCTCGGCAAGGCCTGGCCCCTGTTCCGCAAGCCCACGCTGCCGCTGCACTGCCGCGCCCGACTCGGTCGCCGGTTCGATGCGCCCACCGACCACTCTGCCTTCACCCAGACCCTGGAAGCCTACTTCCGGCAAGAATTGACGCCCCCCGTGCCAACCGCCACCCATGCCTGAGACCACGCCCGCCCCATCGACCACCCACCTGGTCCTGATCCCCAGCTACAACCCCGGACCGCAGGTGCTGGAAACGGTGCGCCAGGCGCGCGCGCAATGGACGCCCGTCTGGGTGGTGGTGGATGGCAGCACCGATGGCACCGACCGCAGTCTGCAGGCGCTGGCCCAAGGCGACGAGGGCCTGCGCATCATCGTGCTGCCGGAAAACCGCGGCAAGGGATCGGCCGTGCTCGAAGGCATCGGCCTGGCCGCCCAGGCCGGCTTCACGCACGCGCTCACCATGGACTCCGACGGCCAGCACCCGGCGGACCTGATCCCCACTTTCATGGCCGCTTCGTTGAAGGCGCCCCAGGCCATGGTGCTGGGCAAGCCGGTGTTCGGCCCCGAGGCCCCTGCCCTGCGCGTCAACGGCCGCAAGGTGTCCAACGGCTGGGCGAACCTGGAAACGCTGTGGATGGGCATCGGCGACTCGCTTTACGGTTTCCGCGTCTACCCCATCGCGCCGCTGTCCCGGATCATGCAAGCCAATCCTTTCATGCGGCGTTTCGACTTTGATCCGGAAGCGGTGGTGCGGCTGTGCTGGGCCGGCGTGCGGCCGATCAACATCGACGCGCCCGTGCGCTACCTCAGCGCCGAAGAAGGCGGCGTCTCGCATTTCAAATACCTGCGCGACAACACCCTGCTCACCTGGATGCACACCCGCCTCTTTCTGGGCTTTGTGGTGCGCCTGCCATTGCTGATCTGGCGCCGTCTGCGTGCCTCCGGAGACTGACATGACCAATACCCAAGAACGCACCAGCGCGCTGAAGTCCGACCCGCGCATGAAACACTATTTCGGCAGCGAGGACGAACGCCGCCGCATGACGCAAACCATGTTTGACGAAGCCGCGCCCGGCTACGACAAGGCCGAGGCACTGACCGGGCTGGGCAGCGGCGCCTGGTACCGGCGCGAGGTGTTGCAGCGCAACGGCCTGAAGCCCGGCATGGCCCTGCTGGACGTGGCCGCGGGCACCGGCCTGGTCACCGTGGCTGGCGTCGAACTGGTCGGGCCTCAGGGCCGCGTGTGGGCGCTCGACCCCTCGCCGGGCATGCTGGCCGAGCTGCGCAAGAAGGTAGACGTGGAAACCATCGTCGCCTACGCCGAGGCCATTCCGCTGCCCGATGCGCAGGTCGATTTTGTGTCCATGGGCTACGCGCTGCGCCACGTCGGCGACCTGAACTTGGCGTTCGCCGAATACCTGCGCGTGCTGCGCCCGGGCGGTCGCGTCTGCATCATGGAAATCAGCCGACCCCGCAACCGGCTGCTGCGCGGCCTGCTGCACTTTCACATCGCCGTGGTCGTGCCGGTGCTCGCGCGCCTCACGCGCCGCCACGCCGACGTCCAGCGGCTGTGGGCGTACTACGGCGACACCATCGAATCGGCGCTGGACCCCGAGCAGATCCTAGGCGCGCTCAGGCTCGCCGGTTTTACCGACGTGGACTGCTCGGTCACCCTGGGCGTTTTCCGCGAGTACACCGGGCGCCGACCGTGAACACCACCGAAATCTTCCTGATCGCGATGCTGATCATCTTCAGCATTCCCTGGCTGGTCTGGCGGCTTCTCAAGACCGACTATTTCGCGCCGCTGGTGGTGGTGCAGATCGTCATGGGCATCGTGCTCGGCCCGGGCGTGCTCGGCCACTGGTTCCCCGCCTACTACGAATTCGTCTTCACGCCCACCGTGGTGCATTCGCTCAACGGCATCGCCTGGTGGTCGGTGATGCTGTTCGTGATGATCGCGGGCGTCGAGCTCGACCTCGGCAAGGCCTGGCAGCACCGGCGCGAAAGTGGCATCACGGCCGGCCTGGCGCTGGGGGCTCCGCTGCTGCTGGGCTGCGGCGCGGCCGCCGTGCTGCTGGGTTTTGACGGCTGGATGGGCCCGAAGGCACAGACCTGGCAGTTCGTGGTGGGCATCGGCATGGCCTGCGCCGTCACCGCCCTGCCGATCCTGATCCTGCTGATGGAGAAGCTCGACATCCTGCGCCAGCCGCTGGGCCAGCGCATCCTGCGCTACGCCAGCCTGGACGACATCGCGATCTGGGGCGTGCTGGCGCTGATCCTGATGGACTGGAGCCGCATCGGCAAACAGCTCGCCTTCCTGATCGCCTTCGTGGTGCTGGGCCTGGCGTTTCGCCGCCTCATGGCCTGGCTGGACGAGGCGGACCGCTGGTACGTGGCACCGATCTGGCTGGCCCTTTGCGGCCTCGGTGCGGACTGGGCGGGCCTGCATTTCATGGTCGGCGCGTTCCTGGCCGGCGCCATCATGGACGGCCACTGGTTCAACCAGGAAAAGCTCGACCTGCTGCGCCACCACGTGCTGCTGGTGATGATGCCGGTGTTCTTCCTCTCCACCGGCCTACGCACCAACTGGGCCGTGGGCGGCACCGAGGTGTTCGCCGCCGCCGCGCTGCTGCTCGTGGCCTCGGTGGCCGGCAAGCTGATCGGCGTGCGCATCGCTGCACGGGTGCTGCACTGGGCACCGGGTGAAGCATCGATCATCGGCTGGCTGCTGCAGACCAAGGCCCTGATCATGATCATCTTCGCCAACATCCTGCTGGACAAACAGGTGATCACCAGCGAGGCCTTCACCGCCCTGCTGCTGATGGCGGTGGCCAGCACCATGCTGACGGTGCCGATGGTGGAGCCGCAGATGCGCCGCTCGCGCGCGCTGGCGGGTTCAGCCGGTCAGAGCACCTGAGTTCGCGCAGCTCAAGAGCTGCTGCAGCCGACGCGCTCGACCTTGATCGAGCCCATGACGGACACGCCTTTGGCGGCGTTCTCGCCGCTCATGACCGTGGTGCCGCTGCTGGCCGAGGCCAGGCGGGCGCCGCAGTGCAGCTTGATGTCCATGCCGCCCATGACGTTGACGGCCGCGCGCAGGCAGTACCAGCCGTTGGGGTTGAGCAGCTCGATCTCGGAGCCGCCCATGACGTTCACGCCCGGGTTCACCATGATCAGGCTCGGGCCCGGCGTGACCTCGCGGTCTGCCGTGCCCTGGCCGATGCCGAACACCTTGACCGACGTGGCCAGCGTCCGGTAGGCGGGATTGGGGCCGAAAGGGTGTTCGCCCCAGGCCTTCAGGCAGGCTTGCAGCGCACCGCTTTCGCTGTCCTGGGCCTGCGCCGGTCCGGTGGCGCCCCCCAGGAGCAGACCGGCGATCAGGACGCTGCGGGTGCATCGGTTGCGGAGGTGTGTCATGGGGTTGAGGCTCCTTGGAGTGGGGTCACGATGCGATCAGATCATCGCGCCGTTGATGGAAATCACCTGCCCGGAAATGTAGGACGCGCGGTCCGAGGCCAGGAAGGCCACCAGTTCGGCCACTTCTTCCGGGCGGCCCACGCGCTGCATCGGCACCAGACGTTTGACCATGTCGGCATCGAACGTGCCTTCGATCATGCTGGTGGCGATGAGCCCCGGCGCGACGGCATTGACGGTCACGCCCCGGCTCGCCAGCTCCAGCGCCAGCGACTTGCTCGCGGCGTGCAGCGCGCCCTTGGCGGCCGAGTAGTTCACCTGCCCGCGGTTGCCCGCCACGGCGGCGACCGACGAGATGCTGACGATGCGGCCCCAGCGCGTGCGCATCATGGGCATGGTCAGCGGCTGGGTCACGTTGAAGAAACCGTTGAGCGACACGTCGAGCACGCGGTCCCACTGCTCGCCGCTCATGCCGGGGAACACCGCGTCGTCGTGGATGCCCGCGTTGTTGACCAGAATCTGGATCGCACCCGCCTCGGTCAGCGCTTCCAGCGCGGCGGCGGTCGCTGCACGGTCGGTGATGTCGAAGGCCACAGCCTCGGCGCTGCCGCCCTCGGCCATGATCTGCGCCGCGATGGCCTGCGCCTTCTCCAGGCCCCGGTTGGCGTGCACGATGACATGGTGGCCGTCGGCGGCCAGTCGCTGGCAGATCGCGGCGCCGATGCCACCGCTGCCGCCGGTGACGAGGGCGCGCCTGCTTTTCGCTGAAGAGGTCATAAGGTTTGAGCGTCGAGCACCACCGAGGCCCGGCCTTCGATCAGGCAGCGTTCACCGTGGTGGATGTGGAACTGGTAGAGGATGAGCCGCGCGTCGCCCGAGAGGCGCTCGGCGGTGATGCGCAGCGGCCCGGTCTGGTCGTCCAGCCGGTTCACGTGCAGGCTCAGGCCGCGCACGCTGGTGAGGTAGCCCTGGGTGGGCGCAGCGGCCGACTGCGCGAGCAAGGCACCGTGCACGGCCATGGCCTGAGCGGCGTACTCCACGCCGGTCGCCGCGCCCAGGCGGTCGGCCGCACGCAGGGGATTCAGGGGGTCGGTGTGGCTCAGCGCGTCGCAGACGATGCGCTGCTCGCTCCACTCGAGCACGTTCTCCAGCAGGCACATGCTGCCCTGGTGGGGAATGTGGGCGGCGATCCAGTCGCGGTTCAGCACGGCTGCAGTTCCACCTGAAGCTGCATGGGCGCGAGGTAGTCGAGCACCACGGGGCCGGCCGTGCCGCGCGCCAGGCGCTGCAGCAGGGGCAAGGCGCGCATGGCCGGGATGTTCTGGCGCAGCCCTTCGAGAGCCGCGTCCTCCAGCACATCGGCGGGCGCCCGGCTGGGTGTGACCGTGATCGACGCCAGCGAAGCCTCGCTGCGCTGCGCACTGAGCAACAAGGCCACGCCGCCGCAGTCGGGCGTGTCGCGCTTGGCGTGCAAGGGTTCGGGGTATTCGCTGTCGTAGGCCACCAGCAGCACCGGCTGGCCGTCCAGGGCCACCTGGGCCAGCGCATCCAGCAGGCCGGCGCCGAAGCTGGCGTCGAACGCACCGAGCACCTGGCAGGGCGCCATGCTGCGCGTGGCGATGCCCCAGTAGCCGGCGGCGGCGTTGTGCACCGAGTTGTGAAATCGCGTGGGCGAGATCTGGCGATCCTCGCCCGCGAGCTGCTCACACAGCGAATGGCAGTTGTGGCCGTCGGCGCCCGAGGCGGCGAACACGGTGGCCAGCGTGGACGCGTCGGCGCCCGCGTGGGTCACGGCCTCCTGCCCCACGCCCAGGCTGAGCCGGATGACGCGGCTGGCGCGGCGGCGCTCGGCCGGGGGCAGCAGCAGGGGCACAGGCAACACGCTCGGTGCCGGCACATAGCCCGCTTCACCGCGCAGCGCCGCCGCAGCGGTGGCCCAGTCGGGCAGGCCGGGCGCGATGAGGCCGATGCCGTTGATCCAGGCTTGCAGCGGCGTTGCGATCATGCGGCGACTCCAAGAACCAGGCTGCAGTTGCTGCCACCAAATCCGAACGAATTGCTCAGCGCATGGCGCAGCGGCGCGTCGGTGCCGTGCAGCTGGTAGCGGATCGGTATGGCCGGGTCCAGCGAGCCGGTGCCGGGGCTGCCGGGCAGGCGGCCATCGGTCAGTGCCATCGCGCAGAGGATCGCTTCGATCGCGCCCGCTGCACCCAGTGTGTGGCCCATGTAGCCCTTGGTCGAGTTGCCGGGCACGGTGTCGCCGAACAGCGCGCTCACCGCCAGGCCTTCGGCCGAGTCGTTGGCGGGCGTGGCCGTGCCGTGCAGGTTGATGTAATGAATGTCGCTGGCGCCCAGGCCCGCCGAGCGCAGTGCGGCCTCCATCGCCAGGCGTGCACCCAGGCCCTGCGGGTGCGGCGCCGACATGTGGTACGCGTCGCTGGACTCGCCAGCGCCCAGCAGCAACACGGTGCCCGGCGCAGGCTGGTCCGGGCGCTCCAGCAATGCAAAGGCCGCACCTTCGCCGATGGAGATGCCGTCGCGCGCCGCGTCGTAGGGCCGGCAGGGCCGGGATGAGGTCAGTTGCAAGGAAGCAAAACCGTACAGGGTGGTCAGGCAGAGGGTATCGACACCGCCCACGATGGCTGCGTCGATCTGGCCCAGCGCGAGCTGGCGCGCCGCCGCGGCAAACACCTTGGCGCTGGACGAGCAGGCGGTGGAGATCGCCATCGCCATGCCCTCCAGACCGAAGTAGTCGCGCGTGAACTCGGCGAGCGAGAACGCGTTGTGCGTGGTCCGGTAATGGAAATCGTCGGGCAACGCGCCGCTGACCGGATCGCGCCGCCGGTAGGCCAGCTCGGTCTGCAGGATGCCGGCGGTGCTGGTGCCGAGGAACACGCCCACACGATCGGCGCCGTAGCGAGCGACGGCCTCACGCACGCGCTGCGCGAACCCGTCGGTCTCCAGGCCCATCAGGGTCAGCCGGTTGTTGCGGCAGTCGTAGCGGGCCAGCGCCTCGGGCAGGCGCTGCGCATCGACACCCGCGACCTCGCCCACCCAGGTGTCGAGCGCCACCGATTCAAAGGCACAGGGAGCGAGTCCCGAGCGCTCGGCGCGCAGGGCCTCGCGCGTGGCCTCCAGCCCTCGGCCCAGGGCGGTGGTCAATGTGTAAGCTGAGAGTTGCAGTGGGGTCACGTGAGGCGGTGGAACGTCTAAACCCGCAGTGTAGAGGAAGGCACCGATCAGACCGGCACCCGGCAGACCAGCATCACGTTGGCAAAGGGCTTGCCTTCGCTCATGGGTTCGGTTTCAACCTCAAAGCCCAGCGCGGTCAACAGCGCCTGCCATTCGGCCAGGCTGCGGCAGTACAGGCGCGGCGGACGGCGGCTGCGCGCCAGGGTCACCGCGCGGTCGACCCAGTTCGACACCAGAAAGGGCCAGCCCGCTTCTGCGTCACCGACACGGGTGAGGAACAGGCCGCCGGGCGGCAAGGCCAAGCGAATGCGTCGCAGCAGGCGCTCTTGCGAGGCGGGGTCCACGTAGTGCAGCGCATCGAGGACGGTGACGGTGTCCACCTGACCAACATCCACCTGGGTCATGTCGCCCTGCTCCACCTGCACCAGCGGGTGGTGGCCGCCGAACGCCGCCACCGCGCGTTCGACATCGCGCGACATCAGTTCAACACCGCGCAGGCTCTGGAAACGGGGCGCGGGCGCCCAGCCGGCCGGCCACTGCCCGCGCTCCGACAGGCGCTGCGCCGCCAGCAGCCAGGCGAACAGGCAACCCTGCCCGCAACCGAGGTCAAGCAGCCGCCCGCCCCTGAACAACAGGCCGCGCCGCAACAGCTCCCGGAAGATCGGGTCGCCGCCCAGCTTGCCCCAGGCGTGGAAAAAAGCGAAACGGCCTGCCGCCCAGAAAAGGCGGCTCGCGTCGGCGCGCAGGATTTTCAGAAACACCCGGGGCGTTGGCGCCGCGCCGCCCTGCGAGCTTGGTTGGGAACCGCCCGTCGCCTCGCTCATGCCATGGCCTGCTGGAGCGTCACGGCCCGCAAGGACTCGGCCTTCAATCGGTCGAGCAACAGCGGCAAGGTAGCCAGGATCACCGGCTGCCCATCGGGCGTGAGCGCGGCGTGACCGTCGTGCATGAGCAGGATGTCGCCCGGCCCCAGGCCGCGCGTCAGGCGCTGCAGCACCTGCTGCGGTCTGCCGTCGCGCGTGTCGTAGGGGCGGCGGGTCCAGGCGGCCAGCTGCAGGTCGAGCCCGGCGAGCACCGGCTCCAGGAAGGGGTTGCGCAGACCGGCGGTGGGCCGGAAAAACAGCGGGGCCTGGCCGGTGATGTCCGAGAGCGTGGCCTGGGCGGCCGCGACGTCGGCACGCATGCGCCGGGGGCCGAAGAGGGAAAACGCGTTGGAGTGGGCGTCACCGTGGTTCTCGACCCGGTGACCGCGCGCCACGATCTCGCGGCAGAGCGCCGGGTGGGCCCGCGCGCGCCAGCCGATGCAGAAAAAACTGGCCTGGGCGCCAGCCGCGTCCAGCAGGTCGAGCACGCGCGGCGTGACCTCGGGGTCGGGCCCGTCGTCGATGGTCAAGGCCAGTTCGCGCCGCGCCTGTGCGTGCGCCGGCAGGCGGGTGAGGTTGGGGCCGAGCAGGCTGGAGCGCGGCAACAGACCGGCCACCGTGATCACCGCGTGGTTGAGCGCCACCGCCCCCAGTGCCCACGGCCAGACGGCTGGCACGGCCACCGTGCCCAGCGCGGCCCCCGCATGCAGCAGCGCGGACGCCTTGATCGCGGGGGGGACGGTCCAGGGCCGGCTCATGGCAACGCCGGGAAATGCCCCAGTGAGAGGAAACGCTGCCACAGGGGCAACCAGACCGCCCAGTCGTGTTCGCCCGGCAAGGTGATGTGGGTCGCTTCGGGCATGTGCCGCGCCAGCAAGCGCATGCCATCGGCAAAACGGTCCTGCGCCCCATAACCCATGAACACCGGCACCTGGGGCAAGGGCTGCTTGAGCCACTGCCAGAGGCGCACGTCGGGGTCGGTCTGCTGATCGGGGCTCGCCTGCCAGGCGTCGAGCCCGCCAGCGCGATTGATCGCGTTGGTGGTCAGCCGACCGCCCGCGTAGGGAGCGAGCAGGCACAGGCCGTGCACCTCACCCGTGCGCCCGGCGAGGCAGGACAGCGCCAGTTGACCGCCGCGCGAAATGCCCCCCAGCCACACCCGCTGGTAGCGCGCACGCGCTGGCGCCAGCCAGTCTTCTTCCAGGGAACGCAGCGCCAGCTGGTTGTCGGCGCCCCCGGCGTGCAGGTCGGGGGCGATCAGGTCCAGCGCCAGACCCCGCTGCTGCACCTCGGCAAACAGGCCCGCCTGCACCATGTGCTGCGGCGTCATGAGGGCCCCGGGCAGCATGAACAGCACGCTGTCGGCCCCGCAGAGCTGGCTTTCGGTCGGATTCATCGATCCGCTGTCGCCTTCGGATACACCAGCACCGCCGCCAGCAGCAGCGACATCAGTGCGCCTGGCCCCACGGTGATGCCGATGGCGTTGAGCACCGGCACGTTCGACGTCGCCAGGGCACCAAAGCCGATCGCGGTGGTCACGGTTGCGACCGACAGCGACATCAGCGTGGCCGCGTCCAGCGGTTCGCCGCCGGCCGCCCGGTCAAAGAACAGCGCGTAGTTGGAGCCCACGGCCACGGTCAGCAACATGCCCACCAGGTGCAGCAGATGCAGGCGCTGGCCCGACAAATGCAGCGCCGTGATCACCACCATCACCGTGATCACCAGGGTCAACAGCACACGCAGCAGACGTCCGGGTGAGCGCAGGGTCACAGCGAGCAGCACCACAATCGCCAGAAAGCCCAGCAGGGACAGCCGAACCGCCTCACCCACGTAACCGCCGTACAGCGATTCGAACTCGGTCTTGAGGTCGACAAACACCGCGCCACTGCCCGCCAGCGCCGCGCGCAGGCGCTCGACCGGCAGGCTGGCGTCGGGCGCACCGGGCGCCGGACGCAACGGCATCATCACGTTCCAGCCGCCGTCCTGGTCGGGCATCAGCATCGAATCCACCGCCAGCGCCAGCGCGCTGCCGTCCAGATCGGCGCGCTGCATCACACCGGCGGTGCGTGCCGCCTGCACGTCGGCCACAAACGGGCCGAGCCGGGACGCGGACAGGGGCGAATCGACCAGCGCCGCCTGCAGCCGCGCCTGCAGCACCGGCGCCTCGGGCAGGCTGGCCAGGCGTTGCTGTTGCAACTGGGCGCTGGGCAGGAAGCGGGCCGGGCTGTCGTAGCCGCCGATCACGCCCTCCTCCACCAGCCGGTCCAGCTGCTGCCCGGCCCGCTCGGCCGCCTGCAGCGCGAGCTCCGGGTTTTTTGCGTGGATGCTGACCAGGTAGCGGGCATCGGGTGCGGCCAGGTCGTCGCGCATGCGCGCATCGTTCTCGGCCTCGGCCTGGCTCACGGTCGACAGCGCCGAGAGATCGGCGTGCCAGAGGTTGTCGCGCTGCTGCCAGAGGTAGCCCAGCGTCACAAGCCCCAGCAAACCCACCGCCGCACGCAACCGCCAGGCCTGCCCCAGCAAGGCATGAACCCGGTGCACCCAGGCCCCGGGCGCCGGTACCTCGAACCCGGTTCCGGCCAGCACGGGCAGCACAAAGCGCGTCACCAGCGCCGCCGTCACCACGCCGGTCAGCGCGTACAGACCCAGCTGGGACAGACCGGGGAAGCCCGAGAACAGCAGGGCGCCGAAACCCAGCGCCGAGGTCAGCACGCCCAGCCTCACCGTGGGCCAGAACTGCTGGCGCCAGGCGGCCAGGCCCATGCGCCCGGATTGCACAAAAAAGTAGATGGCGTAGTCCACCGCTTCGCCGATCAGGGCCGTGCCAAAGCCCATCGTGATGCCGAACACCGTGCCATGCACCAGGCTCACCACCACCACGCCCGCCAGTGCGCCGCTGAGCATGGGCAACAGGCCCAGCGCCAGCAGGCGGGGCGAGCGGTAGACCCAGAGCAGCACACCCGCGATGCCCAGCATGCTGATGAGGAAGAGTTGCGAGGTTTCGTTCTTGATGGTCTCCCGCGACTGCACGGCAAACTGCCCGGGGCCCGACATCTGCAACGCCAGACCCGCATGACCCGTGGCCTGCACGGCCTGCGCGAAGGCCGTACGCACACCGTCGATCGCGGCCGCCTGGCCGTCGGTGTCCGAGCCCAGGGCGCGCGTCTGCAGCAGCAGCATGGCGCGTTCGCCGTTGCGCGAGGCCCAGACCCCCTCGCGCATCTGCGGTTGCGATGCCGGGTTGAGCTGGCCCAGCACGGCCAGCACCTCCCCCGTGGGGTCGTTCAACAAATACGGCTTGAGCAACAGACCGGCCGGCGACGAGAGCAGGTCGATGGTGTCGGTCACGGCCGACAGCAGCCCCTCTTCGGTGAAGCGCTCGGGGGTCACCGCGGGGCTGAGGCGGTAGCGGTGGCGCAGCAGCACATCGCGCTCACCTTCCAGCCCGCCCGCTTCGCCGTTCTGCACCGACACATAGGCCGGATCACTGGCCAGGCGCTTGCGCAGCTCGCGCGACACGGCCGCGCGCTGCACGGCATCACCGCCACCCACCGAAACCATCAGCAGGCGCGAGACCGTGCCGTCCCGCAACTGCCCGGCGAGCGCCTGCTGTTCGGCACTCGGCTTTGAGGGCAGGAAAAACGACATGTCGGCCGAAAAACGGCTGTTCCACACCACCGCCACCCCGGCCAGCATCAGGGCCAGCCAGACCAGAAACACCCGGACCGCGGCCGACCTCATTGGACTTCGATCGGTTCGATGCTGATTTCCGAACGGTCTCCGTCGACCTGCAGGTACTCGATGTGGCGGACCTGGTTTTTGCCGCCGCTGACGGTGATGCGCTGGAGCAGAGCCGCAATGGCGGGTTCGCTCGGGACCAGTGTCAACACCCACTGGCTGCTCTCGCCTTGCAGGTTGAGCGTGTAGTTCTGCTCCAGGGATTTGCGGTTGCCTGAAAGCGTGCTGCGAATGCTGTCCACAAACGCCAGCGCTTCGGGTCGGCTGGCGAGGTTGATGGTGAGCTTGCGCTTGTCGCGCTCCATGCTGAGCATGTCCTTGTCCAGCACCAGGGTCTCGGGTTTGGGCAACAGCGTGCGTTTCTCCAGCCGGTCGGGCGGGCTGTACACCATCTCGCCGCTGGCCTGGACCGGCTTGTCGAGCAGGGCCATGTGACGCTTCTCGACAAAACGCGCCCGGCCACCCTTGTGGCTGGCCAGGTCGGTCATCAGCTGTTCAATGCTGTAGGCCGCGTGCGCCCCGGTAGACAGACCCAGGCACAGCAGCGCGACGGCAGCACAGCGACAGAACCACGCAAAGGTGGTGGCGCGCAATCCGGGCAGCCCTGGAACCGGCTTCGCCGGGCCAGAGGCTGCGTCCCCCCTCGCAGAAGGGGAGAAGGCGCGAAGCGACGCAGGGGGGTTGTTCATGATTTCCAGAAGTCGAAGAAGTTGAACCAGTTGTAGGGCGCCAGCCTGCACAAACGGGCGAGGCTGTCGGCGTAGGCTTGCATCGCCGCCTTGATCGCCGCGTCACGCCCACCGCGCTCGATGTTCGAGAAGTCGGCCAGTTGCTCGAAATGCAGCTGGTAGCGGTTGCCTCCGAGGTACAGACCCGCCATGAGGAACACCGGCCGCTTGAGCATCGCCGCCATGCGCCAGGGGCCCAGGGGGAAAGCAGCCTCCTGGCCCAGGAACTCGACCGGGACCGTGGCGTCATCGCTCAGCGAGCGGTCGGCCAGCATGCCCACCAGATACCCTTCGTCGAGCTTGTCGCGCACCTCCAGCATCGACTCCAAGTGTCCCAGGGAGATGATATCTTGCATCGCCTTGGGGTTGATGGCCGCGAGCGTGGCGTTGAGCTTGCGCGCGTTCTGCTCGTACATCAGCATGGCCACGCGCAGCCCCTTCTTGCCACGCCCCATGGCACGCAGCACCTCAAAGCTGCCCAGGTGGGCCCCCATGAGCAGCGCGCCGGGCTGTTTTTCAATCGCCGCCAGCAACGCCTGGTCGCCCTTGACCTCGATGTCAAACACGTTGAAGCGGTCGTTCAGCAGGTAGATGCGGTCGTGGATGGTGCTGGCGAAACTGAACACATGGCGGTAGCCGTCGCGCCAGCCCGCGTAACGGCCCAGGACGCGGTGCAGGTAGGCGCGGCTCGCACGGCGCGCCGCGGGCGCAAACAGCACGAAATAGACGGCGATGCCGTGCAGCACCAGGCGCCCCACCCGCCGGCCAAACGAGAGTGAGATCCAGACCATCAGGCGCAGGATGGCCAGGTTGCTGCGCTCCTGGCGCCGCATCCACTCGGGCTGTGCGTCGGTGTGACGGGGCTTGTCCGTCATGACACGGCCGGCTGCAGGCTGCCCGAGGCGACATCGCGATCGCCACAGCGCACCACAAAAGACAGCCCGCCACGTGCACCGTCCTGCAGCGTGAACACCAGTTCGTCATCCGGCCCGCAGGGGCTGAGAAACTTGGCCTGCGCGACCTGCCAGGCACCGCCCGCGAGCCCCAGGTGCGCTTGCGCCAGCAGCACGGCCTGATCCAGCAGGACCACGCCGGGCACGATGGGATGCCCCGGAAAATGCCCGGCAAAGGCCGGGTGGTCGGGCGGCACGCGCCAGACCCGCTCAAGCACGACCATGACCCAAGCGTTCCTGGTAGAGCGCCAGCAGCGCCGTGCGCGGCAGCTTGCCGGTGCTGTTGCGCGGCAGCGCGTCAACCAGCACCAGCGGGCGCGGCAGGAAGACCCGGTCGATGCGCTGGCGCAAGGCGCGCTGCAGCGTGTCCGCCGACACACCAGGGGCCACCACGAACGCCGTCAGCCGTGTGATGCCTTCGACCTCATCGTCCGCGGACTCGGGCAGAAAAAAGGCGCCATCGAGCACACCATCGATGGCACACAGCTGGTGGTTCAGGTAGGCCAGCGAGCTGCGTTTGCCCGCGATGTTGATCAGGTCGGCATGCCGGCCGTGCAGGAGAAAGCGGCCCTCGCCCTGGAGTTCGATGATGTCCGACAGCGGCACCCGGCCTTCCACATGGCCCTCGCGGGCATAGGTGGTGTCGTTCTCCTGCTCCAGCACGACGCCCGGCAGCAAATGCCACAGGGGGCCGTCGGTGGTGCGCCGGCAGGCCAGCTGGCCCGACTCCGTCGAGCCGTAAATCTCGTGCACCGGTGCCCCGCTGCGCTGCTCGGCGCGCGCAGCGAGTTCGGTGCCCAGCGGCGCGGTGGCGGACAGGCACATGTCCAGCGCCGGCCAGTCCAGATCGGACGCCAGCAAGGCCGACAGGTGGAAAGGGGTGGTCACCAGCATGCGCGGCCGCGGCACGGCCTGCAGCGCGTCCACCACATCCTGAGGGTAGAACGGCTTGCCGCTCCAGAAACTGCAGCCGCCGTGCAGCGCGAGCAAAAAGGTGGACTCGAATCCGTAGCTGTGCTGCGCCGGCACCGTGCCCACGAGCACCATTCGCCCGCCCCCCAGACCCAGCCCGACCGCCTCGGCCTGCCCGTTCTGCACCAGCCGGCCCCAGGTCTTGGCGTGCGGCTGCGGCAGGCCCGTGGAGCCCGAGGTGAACAGGATCGCGACCACGCGGTCGGCTTCCACCATCGGCATCTCTTGCGCGGGTGAGCGGGGCAAAGTGGCCAGATCGGGAAAATCGATGCAAGGCAGGTCGGCCACGTCGAACGGACCATCCACCACACCGAACGCGCCGGGATGTTCCTGCGCCAGCCGCTGCAGGGTGACCCCCGAGTGCGAGGCCGGCTGCAGGCTGGTCTTGCCCGCGAGCACGCAGGCGGCAAACAGCACGGCGAAGTGGTACCGGTCTTCACACAGGTTGAGCACCCCCTGGCCCGCAGGCAACACACTGGCCACCGCCTGGGCATCGGCCAGGAAGTCGCGCACCGTCACCGGGCCCGAAGGGCGCCAGGCGAGCACGTCGTCCAGCCCGTGAGCGCTGATCAGGGGCAGCCCGTTCATGCGCCGCCAGCCTGAAACCGCCAACAACCCCTGGCTCGCGAAACGCCCCAGGTCATTTGGTGCGCTGGCTGGCGATATGGGTCGTCAGCGCACGCAGGGACGCGTAGATCTTGTCGTTGTTCTCGTTGTCCGAGCGCAGCTGGAAACCGTAGTGCTTGGAAATGACGAGCGAAATCTCGAGCATGTCGATCGAGTCGAGACCCAGCCCCTCGCCGTACAGCGGATCGTCGGGTTTCACGTCCTGGGGCTGCACGTCCAGGTTGAGGGCCTCCACGATCAGCGCAGCCACCTCACTCATGAGGTCGTCGAAGGAAACGCTGGCAAAGTTTTCAGACATGGGGATTCCCTGGTTGTCAGTGGGTGTGCGTCGGGGCGGCGGCAAAAACCAGCACGGCATTGCTGCCACCAAACGCAAAAGAATTGGACAGGGCCGCACGCATGGGCATCTGGCGACGGCCCTCGACCACATGGTCTACCCCCTCGCAGGCCGGGTCAAGCCGACCTTCCAGGTGCGCCGTGGGCGGGATGGCCTGCTCGCGCAGCGCCAGCACGGTGGCCAGCGCCTCGATGGCCCCCGCTGCGCCCAGCAGGTGGCCATGCATGGACTTGGTGGCGCTCACGGGCAGCGAGGGCGCCCGATCGCCAAAAACCTGGCGCAGGGCCGCAATTTCCACCGGGTCACCCTCCTGGGTTGCGGTGCCGTGGGCATTGACGTAATCGATGTCATCGGGAGTGAGTTCAGCGTCCCGCAAGGCGGCCTGCAGTGCACGGGCCTGACCCTGGGCGTCGGGGCGCACCAGGTGGCTGCGATCACAGCTCGCACCGTAACCCACCATCTCGCCCTGGATGCGGGCGCCACGCGCGATGGCGTGGTCCCAGTCTTCGAGCACCAGCGCCGCGCCGCCCTCGCCCAGCACCAGGCCGCGGCGATCGGACGAAAACGGTCGGCAGGCCGAAGGCGAGGTCTGCTCGTTGCCCGGCGAGATCAGGCGCATGGCTTCCCAGGCGCGCGCCACGCCATAGGTTTGGGTGCCGTCGGAGCCGCCCGTGATCGCCACCGTCGCCTCGCCCGAGCGCACGCGCCGGAACGCTTCGCCGATCGCCACCGAAGACGAAGCGCAGGCCACGGTGTGGCTCATGCTCACCCCGCCCAGACCGAGCTGGATGGACAGGTGCGCATTGACCGCGTTGTTCATGCCCATCACCACGCCCAGCGGCGACAGGCGCTCGCGCCCGTTCTGCCACATGTCGCGGTAGCCTTTTTCGAAGGCCATGATGCCGCCGAGCGCCGTGCCCCAGATGCAGGCCCAGTCGTTGCGTTGTTCCAGATCGGCGGGCAGGCGCTCCAGCCCGGCGTCATGCCAGGCGTCGAAAGCCGCGGCCACACCCAGATGGGCAAAGCGCTCCATCATGGCGGCGAGCGGTTTGCCCAGTGCTGCCACCGGGTCAAACCCGGTGCAGCTCACAAACGGCATGGACAAGGGCCTGGGCTTGTCATCGGTCTGGAGGTAGCTGACCGCCGAACGCCCCGCGAGCAGGTGTTCAAAAAAATGGTCCACACCTCCGCCGTAGGGGCTGACCAAACCCAGCCCCGTGATGGCCACCCGGCGCCGGATCATGATGCGGAAGCTTTGGCTGCGCGCAGGGAATCGATCAGTTTCACCATCTCGCCGACAGACTTCGGGATCGCCACACTGGAGTCGATGGAAATCCCCAGGCGGTCTTCCGCCTCGAACATCAGCTCGGCGAGCATCAGCGAGTCAACACCCAGGTCAGCAAGCAACGCATCAGGAACCACCGCCTCGGGCGCTGCGCCCAGGCGATCATGGAGAAATTGGCGGATCAGTTCGGTCGATTGCATGGCATACATTTCATGGCTGGCTGTCTTGCTCGACCCCGACACCCGGTAACGAATGCCCGGCAGGTCCGGCCGGTTGGCAAAGTGCTTCAACCCGGGCGCAGACTGCCGATCAGCGCGTAATTTTCAGTGATTTGATTGTACAGCCGGCACAATGCAGGCTGTTCCTCTCCGCTCCCCACCATGACCCCTCCTCCGCGAGACGCCGCACGCGCACAAATGCCGTTTGTTGCCATGCCAGCCTCCGAAATCACACCCCGCCCGACCGGGACATCGGGCTGGCTGCGCAGGCTCGGGCGGCGGTTTGTCATCCACTGGCCGCTCAAGGCGTTTGGCACCACGGCTTTCATGGCGTTGTTTTTCTGGAGCTACTTCTGGATCCTGGAGCACCCGCGCAGCGTTGCCGTGGTCATGCCCGAAATCTGGCTGGACCACTGGGTCGGATTTGTACCGTCCGCGTTCCCGATCTACGTGTCGCTCTGGTTGTATGTGTTCCTTCCGCCAGCGGTGATGGGCAACCTGCGTGCCCTGGTGTGGTTTGGCGTCTGGGTGGGGGCCATGTGCCTGTTCTGTCTGGCGCTCTTCTGGTGGTTTCCGACCCAGACACCACTGGTCCACATGGACTGGAGCCTGTACCCCGGTCTGGCGGTCGTCAAGGGGGTGGACGCGGCCGGCAACGCCTGCCCTTCGCTGCATGTGGCTTCGGCGGTGTTCAGCCTGTGCTGGATGCACCGCATCCTGGCCCAGCTGCGTTCACCCGCCGTGCTGCGGTGGATTTCGGCGGTGCAATGTGTGGCGATCGTCTGGTCGACCATGGCCACCCTGCAGCATGTGGCCCTCGACGTGTTTGCGGGTGTTGCGGTGGGCCTGGTTTTCGCGGCCGCCTCGCTGGCCCATGTGAAGAACACCGCAGAGCCGACCGCCGCTTCATGAGCCCCGCAGGGGGTGTTTCGCTTCAGTCGCGCAACACGCGCAAGACGTCCGAGTGGAACTCGCGGCTGTAGAGAATGGCCACCACCGTCAGCGTGCCCAGCACCATCGCCAGCGGCGACACGAACCAGGCCAGCGCCGCAAACGAAAAGTAATACGCACGCAGACCGTCGTTGAAGGTTTCGGCGGCGGCGCCCACCATGGCGGCCGCACGATCGGCGTACTGGTTGCGGTCGAACTTGCCCGATTCAAAATCTTCGGGTGGCGGCATCGCGCCGATCACCAGGGCGACAAAGGTGTACTGGCGCATGCACCAGGAAAAGCGGAAAAACGCATAGACGAAGATCGCCACCAGCACCAGGATCTTGAACTCGAAGACGATCAGCGAGGTGGCCTGCGCAAAAGGAATCTCGTTCATCAGCTCGGACGCCTTGTCGGTCGTGCCCAGCAAGGCGAACAGACCACCGATCACCAGGATCGACGTGGACGAAAAAAAAGCCGGGGTGTTGGACAGCGTTTGCGTGATCAGTCCATCGAGCATGCGCGGGTCGCGCATCGCCGCCTGGCGCATCCAGTAGGACCGGTAGCGGTTGGTGGTCACCAGCAGCGAGGAACGGCGGCGACCCCAGACTTTGGCGAACCAGGCGTAGCCCACCCACAAGGCAAAAAAGCAGACCAGCGCCAGCCAGTCTGCCCAGGGGAGGATGTCGAAGATCTTCATGCGGCGGATGTTAGCCGCACGAAGCCGCCAACCGGCCGCTCAGCCCTTGAATTTTGCCGCCACCTCGGCGACACGCTCCCCGAACAGGCGCGCCGTTTTCAGATCACCGGGCAGCATCTCGTTGGCGCTCGCGTCCGACGGGCTTTGTGCGATCGCACCGCTGTACGACACCAGGTAGTTCACATCGTCGCGCTGCGCAGCCTTGGTGTTGCTGGGCATGAGGCCCTGGCTCACCCAGATCATGCCGTGCTGCATGGACAGCGTGAACAGGTAGTGCAGCGTGGACAGCTTGTCGCCGTTCATGCCGGCGCTGTTGGTGAAACCGGCCGCGAGCTTGTCTTTCCACTGCTGGGAAAACCAGGGTTTGCTGGAGGCATCGGCGAATTTCTTGAACTGCCAGCTCACGCTGCCCATGTAGGTGGGTGAGCCCATGATGATCGCGTCCGCCGCGGCCAGCGCTTCCCAGCCGCCTTCAGGCAGATTGCCGTCGGCGTCGATGGCGATCAGTTCGGCCCCTGCGCCACTGGCCACCGATTGCGCCATGCGCTGGGTGTGACCGTAACCCGAGTGGTAAACCACAACAACGTTTGCCATTGGAGATCTTTCAGAAAAGCGCCGCAGCGCGGGTGGGGAAAAAGGACTCGAAGATCACTCAGGCCGAGCGGCGGGCGTCCAGGCTGAAGGCACCGGCACCAAAAGCCGCGAGTGCCAGCAGACCACCAGTCACACCGATGTTCTTCATGAACATCAGCTGCTGCATCATTTGCTGCTCGGCCGGCATGGCCCAGTAGTTGTGGAAGAAGAACGAGGCACCCAGCGTGAACAGCGCCAGAGCCAGGGCAGCCCAGCGCGTGCCGAAGCCGACGATCAGCGCCAGGCCACCCAGCACCTCCACCGCCATGGCCACCGCAGCGGCCACGGTGGGAATGGGCAGGCCCACCGATGCGATGTAACCGACCGTGCCGGCAAAACCGGTGATCTTGCCGATGCCGGCGGGCAGGAACAGGGCCGCCAGCAGCAGGCGGGACAACAGGGCGAGGGGGTTTTGCAGGGTGTGCATGGAAATATCCTTTGAATGAAGTTTGGGTTGGGTCAAAAAGCTTGTCTGTGCGTCAGGCCACAAGGTCAAACACCAGCACCTCGGCGTCGTCGCCTCGGGACAGGGAGAGTCGCTCGGCATCGGCGATCACCGCCGCGTCGCCGGTCTGCAGGCGCTGGCCATTCACGTCGAGCGCGCCGCGCACCAGGTGCACATAGGCCTTGCGCTTCGGGTCCAGCGCCAGCTCGGCGGTTTCGCTGCCATTGAAGAGGCCGGCGTACATGGAAGCGTCGGCGTGGATGCTGACCGAGCCCCCGGCGCCGTCGGGCGAAGCCACCAGGCGCAGCTGGCCGCGCTTTTCGGTCTCGGCAAAGCTCTTCTGTTCGTAGCCGGGATCGATGCCCTTCACATTGGGTTCGATCCAGATCTGCAGGAAGTGCGTGGTCTGGTCGGGTGCGTGGTTGAACTCGCTGTGGCGCACGCCGCTGCCGGCGCTCATGCGCTGCACGTCGCCGGGCGGGATGCCCTTGACGTTGCCCATGCTGTCCTTGTGCGCCAGGTTGCCCGACAGCACATAGCTGATGATTTCCATGTCGCGGTGGCCGTGCGTGCCGAAGCCGGTGCCCGGGGCGATGCGGTCCTCGTTGATCACGCGCAGGTTGCCCCAGCCCATCCAGGCGGGGTCGAAATACTCGGCGAACGAAAATGAGTGGAAGCTCTTGAGCCAGCCGTGGTCGGCGTAGCCGCGGGCGTCGGAACGTCGGATCTGCATCATGGTGTCTCGTCCTTTCAAGGGGGTGGTGCTGACCGTTTGCGGGACCGCAGCGGCTGGCATGGGTTGAATTGTGGAACCGCCACCCCCCGGCGTGTTTGCACGGTTTTGATGGCATCATTCAATTCAATTGAACACACAAGTTCCGCAAGCACCATGGCCAGTTCCAATCCCCGCGCCGCACTTTCCCCAGAGAACCTCGGTCTTCTCGAAGCCGTGGCACGGCTCGGCAGCATGGCCGCCGCCGCGCGAGAACTCGGCATGGTGCCCAGCGCCCTGACCTACCGCATCCGCCAGATCGAGGACGCGCTCGACGTGCTGCTGTTCGACCGCAGCGCGCGCCGCGCCCAGCTCACCCCCGCCGGCGCCGAGCTGCTGCGCTCGGGGCAGTACCTGCTGAACGAACTCGATGCGGTGGCCCAGCGCGTCAAGCGCGTGGCCACCGGCTGGGAGCCACAGATCACCATCGCGGCCGATGCCATCATCGCCCGCGCCACCCTGTTCGAGCTGTGCGAGGCCTTTTACGCAGAAGGCGCTCCCACGCGCCTGAAGCTGCGCGCCGAAACGCTCTCGGGCACGCTCGAAGCCCTGCAAAGCGGCCAGGCCGATCTGGCGCTCGGCGTGCCCAGCGAGCTGGCACAGCCCGAAATCCAGACTGCGCCGCTGGGCAGCGCACAGTTCGTCTATGCGGTGGCGCCCCACCACCCGCTGGCCTCGGCCACACACAGCCTGTGCGACGAAGAGCTGCGCGTGCACCGCGCCGTGGCCGTGGCCGACAGCACCCAGCGCGGCAATGGCGTGACCTACAACCTGCTGCCCGGGCAGGACGTGCTCACCGTGCCCACCATGCAGCACAAGCTCGAAGCCCAGCTGCGGGGCCTGGGTGCGGGCTTCCTGCCGCTGCCGCTGGCGCAACCCTTCATCAACGCCGGACGCCTGATCGTGAAGACCGTGCAGCGGCCCAACCGCAGCATCCGCCTGGCCTACGCGTGGCGCCAGCCGCGCAGCGCGGGCGACACCGGGCGCGCGCTGCGCTGGTGGCTGGAGCGCCTGCAGCACCCCACCACGCGCGCCGCCCTGCTCAACAACCACCACCAGATTTGATGCGAACGGGGCTCACGCCACCATGCAGGCTGCTACAGTCAACCTCAAACTCCCGCAACACCCAGCGCACCGAGACATGACCACCAGCAAAAAAACCCGCGCCCCGACCGCTGCCGCCAAACGCCAGCCGGCCAGCCCCGCCAGAAAACCCAAGATGACCACACCCCTGCACTTCGCGGTGGTGGGCGCCGGCATGGCCGGCGTGGCCTGCGCACGCACGCTGCTGCAGGCGGGTCACCGCGTCACCCTGCTTGAAAAGAGCCGCGGCTTCGGTGGCCGCATGTCCACCCGCCGCAGCGAATTTGGTGGCTTCGACCACGGGGCGCAGTACTTCACCGTGCGCGACAAGCGCTTCGCCCAGGCCCTGCTCACGGCCCAGACCGTGGTGCGGCCCTGGAGTGCGAACACGGTGCGCGTGCTCGACGAATTCGGTCACGTTCTGGCCAGCTCCCCTCCCCCCTCCGAACCGCATTTTGTGGCCACCCCCGGCATGAGCGGCCTGGTCGAGCACTGGGTCCAGCCCCTGGCCCACCCGGAGCTCCACGGCGACCTGCCCGCGCGCACGCTCACCGAAACCCGCGTCACCCACATCGAACGCGACGTGCTGCATCCCGAGCAATGGCAACTGCGCACCGAAGACGCCGAAGGCGGCCAGCATGTGCTCGGTGGTTTCGACCGCGTGGTGCTCGCCATCCCGCACCTCCAGGCCCACGACCTGCTGCTGGTCTCCGGCCACTCGCCCGAGCTGCGCCAGTCCCTGGCGCCCGTGCAGGTGGCCCCCTGCTGGACGCTCATGGTCGCCTACCCCCAGGCCATGCAACCCGGCCTGCCCCACATCGGGCCCCAGTGGAACGCCGCGCGCAGCGTGCACCACCGCATCAGCTGGCTCGCGCGCGAAAACAGCAAGCCCCGCCGCGAACCGATCGAACGCTGGACCATCCAGGCCAGCCCGGAATGGTCCAGCAAACACCTGGAAGACGATGCCGAGCGCGTCAAGGCCAAGCTGCTCAAGGGCTTCGCCGAGATCACCGGTATCCGCGCCACACCGACCCACGCCGAGGTGCACCGCTGGCGCTTCGCGCAGACCCAGCAGCCGCTGGGCCGGCCCTATGTGTACGACAAGTCGCTCGGCATCGGCCTGTGCGGCGACTGGTGCCTGGGCCACCGCGTGGAAGACGCCTTCGTCTCCGGGCTCGAACTCGCTCTCGAAATGATTTGACCCCCTGCGCCGCTGCGCGGCTTCCCCCCGGGGGGGACCACACCAGCGGTCTGGCGAAGCCAGTCCCGCGGTGTGTGCTGGCACAGACACGCGCTCCGAGTACATGGCTTTGTCGGTTGCTTCGTCCTACCGCGGGCGCTTCGCGCCCTCTCCCACCGGCCCGCTGCACGCGGGCTCGCTCGTGGCAGCGCTGGCCAGCTGGCTTGACGCCCGTGCCCACGGCGGCACCTGGATCGTGCGCATCGAAGACGTGGACACGCCGCGCTGCGTGCCCGGTGCCGACCGTCTCATCCTGCAGCAGCTCGCCACTTGCGGCCTGGTCAGCGACGAACCCGCCGTCTGGCAATCAGAGCGGGGGGCGCTCTACCTGCAGGCACTGAACCAGCTCGTCGCCACGGACCGTGCCTACCCCTGCGGCTGCTCGCGCAAGGACATCGAAGCGGCCTTGCATGCGGCAGGGCTGAACCGCGAGCGCCATCACGCGGCCGTCTACCCCGGCACCTGCCGCCCCGAAAACGGCGGGCTGCAAGGCAAGCCCGCGCGCGCCTGGCGCTTTGCGGTGCCGAGCGAGCCGGCTGTCATGACGTGGACCGACCGCCGCCTGGGCCCGCAGGCGCAGAACGTGGCCCGCGAGGTCGGTGACTTCATCCTGCGACGCGCCGACGGCCTCTGGGCCTACCAGCTCGCCGTGGTGGTGGATGACGCTGCGCAGGGCATCACGCACGTGGTGCGCGGCGAAGACCTGGCCGACAACACGCCGCGCCAGATTGCGCTGCAGCGGGCGCTGGGCCTGCCCCGCCCGGCTCACCTGCACACCCCGCTGGTGCTGGGCGCCAACGGTGAAAAGCTCAGCAAGCAGAACGGGGCACAGGCACTGGACCTGAGCGAACCGGTGCTGGCGCTGCACCGGGCGGCCGCGACACTGGGTCTGCTGGCCGCTCCGGGATCGGTGCCGGAAGCCCTCGCCGCCTGGGTCGCGCAGTGGAAGGACGCTCAGCCTCTCAGCCTTTGCGCCCGCCCATGACCAGCAGCAGGCCCCCCACCGCGATGGCACCGATGCCCGCCCACAGCGGCACATTGACGGTCTTCTTTTCCTTTACGGTCAACTCCAGCGGGCCCAGCTTCACCGCGGTGCTGTCCTGGGTGTAGCTGAAGCCGCCGTAGATCAGGGCCAGCGCACCGCCAGCGATCAGGACCAAGGCAATGAGTTTGGTGGCGTTCATGGTGATTCTCTGAAAAGGTTGTGGAGTCTGTCACCCCCATTCTGCCCCCGACGGGAAATCACGGCACGCGCCGCGCCACCGAGCCGGGCTCCTACAATCTCCCACCCCTCTTGCGCCGCACCATGAACCCTGACATCCCCGACAACGCCACCGCCGACCAGCCCCCACCTCCCGCCGGAACACCACGGCCCGATGGCGCGCCCTTCATGCGCGTGATCAAGAGCTACGTGCTGCGCGCCGGGCGCACCGGCCCGGGCCAAGCCCGCGCCTACGAACAGTTCGGTCCGCAGTTTCTGCTCAACTACGACGCCAGCCAGACGCTGGACACCACGGCCGCCTTCGGCCGCGCGGCGCCGCTGATCATGGAGATCGGCTTCGGCATGGGCGGCGCCACGGCGCACATCGCCACCGTGCGCCCGAACGACAACTTTCTCTGCTGTGAAGTGCACGAACCCGGCGTGGGCGCGCTGCTCAAGCTCGTGGGCGAAGCGGGCCTGCAGAACATCCGCATCTTCCGCCACGACGCGGTCGAGGTGCTTGACCACATGCTGCCGGAAGGCAGCCTGGACGGCGTGCACATCTTTTTCCCCGATCCCTGGCACAAGACGCGTCACCACAAACGCCGCCTGATCCAGACCCCGTTCGTGAACCGCCTGGCGCGCCACCTGAAACCGGGTGGTTACCTGCACCTCGCGACCGACTGGGAACCATATGCGCAGCAGATGCTGGAAGTCCTGAGCGCCGAGCCGCTGCTGAAGAACACGGCCGCGGCCGGCAGCGACGGCTACGTGCCCAAGCCGGACTACCGGCCCTTGACCAAATTCGAGAACCGCGGCATCCAGCTGGGCCACGGCGTGTGGGACCTGGTGTTCGTGCGCGCCTGAACGGCGCGTCGGGTCACTCGTCCTCGTCCGAGTCCAGTGCCGCGTCGGCACCGGCACCGATGA
Organism: Hydrogenophaga aromaticivorans; assembly: GCF_013387465.1. Classification (GTDB taxonomy): domain Bacteria; phylum Pseudomonadota; class Gammaproteobacteria; order Burkholderiales; family Burkholderiaceae_C; genus Hydrogenophaga; species Hydrogenophaga aromaticivorans. The sequence goes on from NZ_VYGV01000006.1 coordinate 1,105,320, forward strand.
GCTGGCCGCCGATGCGGGCCGTGCCGACCGCCGCGTCCACCGCGAGGCCGGCAACACCCACCACCGCCGATGCCGCCACATCGACCACGGCCACCACAGCGCAGCCGCTCAGCAGCAGGCTGCTCACGCCAAGCGCCAGCGCCAGGCGAGCACGGCCAACGCGGGCACGGATGACGGTGTCGGAGAGGTTGGCGGCTTTGATCACGGCGGGGTCCTGTGGTGAAGGCGCAGAGAATACCCGGATTTCCTTCGCTCACCCTCCTCCGCCGTGGCCCGATCCTCCAAGAACCCGCTCATTCCCGCCCGCGACGGCGTGTCGCCCAGCTGCGTCGCACTGCCTGGGGTCAGAACCGGAGACGTCCGCTGGCCCGGCGTGATCGACTTTCTGGACGAGCGCCTGCCGAAGGTGGGGCGCGCGGCGTGGACCGAGCGGCTGGCCACGGGCGCGGTGCTGGACGAAGCAGGCCATGCCGTACCGCCCGAGGCGCCGTACCGGGGCAATACGCGGCTGTACTACTACCGCGAGCTGCCGGACGAAGGGGTGGTGCCGTTTGAAGAAATGGTGCTCTACCAGGACGCGCACCTGGTGGTGGCCGACAAACCGCACTTTCTGCCCGTGACGCCGGGCGGGCGTTATGTGCAGCAGACTTTGCTGGTGCGCCTTCAACGCAAGCTCGGTCTGCCACAGCTGGCACCGCTGCACCGCATTGATCGCGAAACCGCCGGGCTGGTGCTGTTGGCCGTGAACCCCGCCGAGCGCGGGACCTACCACGCGCTCTTCAGTGGGCGAACCATGCAAAAGACCTACGAGGCCATCGCGCCGGCCACCGACGCATGGACCTGGCCGCGCACGAGCAGCAGCCGCATCGTGGAACACCCGGCCGATTTTTTCCGCATGAACGAGGTGGCTGGTGAGCCGAACAGCGAGACACGCATCGATGTGCTGGAGCGGCGCGGCGACTGGGCGCGCTATACGCTGGAACCCGTCACCGGCAAACGCCACCAGCTGCGCGTGCACATGAACGCGCTCGGCCTGCCCATCGTGGGCGACCAGCTCTACCCGACCGTGCTGCACGGGCCGGACGAAGCGGAAGATTTTGCGAACCCGTTGCGCCTGCTGGCGCGGGGCATCGCGTTCACGGACCCGGTGACGGGCGCGCCGCGTGCCTTCCAGAGCCAGCGCGAGCTGGACTGGCCCACCTGAACCGTTCAGCCCTCAGCCAGCACCTGCTCCCGGAAGCGGGCCGGGATGAGCGCCACGCGCCGGGTTTCGCGGTCGATGAACACGATGCCGATCTTGCCGCGTGCCACCTCGCGGCCCGATGCCACGTTGTCCATGCGGTAGACCAGGTCGAAACCGTACTTGTTGGGGTCCTGCGGCAGCAGGCTCACCCGCATGGTCTCGCCATGAAAGCCCTCGGCCTTGTACTGGGCCACGATGTCGCCGACGACGATGGGGTGGCCGGCGACATCGGACTCGGTGTAACCCAGGGACTTGAAGTAACGCACCCGGGCTTCAGACACCAGCGTCAGCAGTTGCGCGTTGTCCAGGTGCCCGCCCTGGTTGACGTGGCTGATGTAGATCGACATCTCCGTGCTGAAAGCGAAGTGGTCGGGCAGATCGATCTGGATACGCGGCATGGCTTCAGGGTCCCTGGCAATCGCTGACAGGCGCGCAGGCGATCACACCCGCTCGGCCACCCAGGCCTGCACCGAAGCCAGCGCCTTGGGCAGTCCACTCGCATCGGTACCGCCGGCCATGGCCATGTCGGGCTTGCCACCGCCCTTGCCGCCCACCTGCTGGGCCACAAAGTTCACCAGCTCGCCGGCCTTGACCTTGCCCATCACGTCGGCGGTCACACCCGCGGCGATCTGCACCTTGCCGCCGTCCACCGCGGCCAGCACGATGGCCGCCGACTTGAGCTTGTCCTTCAGCTTGTCCATGGTTTCGCGCAGGCCCTTGGCGTCGGCACCGGCCAGCACCGCCGACAGCACCTTGATGCCCTTGACCTCGACCGCCTGGTTCACCAGCTCGTCGCCCTGTGCCGAGGCCAGACGGCTCTTGAGCGCGCTCATTTCCTTTTCCAGATCGCGCATCTGGTCCAGCAGCGCACCCACGCGCGCGGGCACCTCGCCGGGCGTGACCTTGAGCGTGCCGGCCACACCGCCGAGCGTGGCTTCCATGCCCTGCACGTAGGCCAGCGCGTTCAGGCCCGTCACCGCTTCCACGCGGCGCACGCCCGCAGCCACACCGCCTTCGGCGGTGATGGTGAAAAAGCCGATGTCGCCCGTGGCCCCGACGTGCGTGCCACCGCAGAGTTCGCGGCTGGAGCCGATGTCGAGCACGCGCACGGTCTCGCCGTACTTCTCGCCGAACAACATCATGGCGCCGGTCTTCTGAGCCGATTCGATGTCCATCACGCGCGCCTGCGTCGCCGCGTTGGCCACGATCTCGGCGTTCACGCGCTGCTCGATCTCGCGGATCTGCGCGTCCGTCACCGGCGCGTTGTGCGTGAAGTCGAAACGTGTCTTGTCGGCGTCGACCAGGCTGCCCTTCTGCTGCACATGCGTGCCCAGCACCTCACGCAGGGCCTTGTGCATCAGGTGCGTGACCGAGTGGTTGCGCACGGTGGCGGCGCGCTGGGCGGTGTCCACCGCGGCGGTCACCGTGTCGCCCACGGCGAGCGTGCCCTGCTCCATCACGCCGTGGTGGCCGAACACGTCGGACTTGATCTTCTGCGTGTCGCCGACGGCAAACTTCGCCGAACCGCTGGTGATCACGCCTTCGTCACCCACCTGGCCACCGCTCTCGGCGTAGAACGGCGTGGTGTCCAGCACCACGACGCCCTGCTGGCCGGCCTTGAGTTCGGCCACGGCCGTGCCGTCCAGGTACAGGGCCACCACCTTGGCGGGCGCTTCGAGCTGCTCGTAGCCGACGAAGCTGTTGCCGGCGCCGGTGTACTCCAGCGCCTTGTCCATCTTGAACTTGCCGGCCGCGCGGCCCTTGGCTTTCTGCGCTTCCATGGCGGCGTGGAAACCGGCCTCGTCCACCGTCAGGCCGCGCTCGCGGCAGACGTCGCCCGACAGGTCGAGCGGGAAGCCGTAGGTGTCGTGCAGCTTGAAGGCCACATCGCCCGGCAGCACCTTCGCGCCCTCGGCCAGGGCGGCGTCGAGGATTTCCATGCCGTTGGCCAGGGTCTCGTAGAAGCGCTCTTCCTCGGCCTTGAGCACCTCGGTGATGCGCTGCGCCTGGGACGCCATGTTCGGATACGCCTCGCCCATCACCTTCACCAGATCGGGCACCAGCTTGTGGAAGAACGGGGTTTTCTGCCCGAGCTTGTAGCCGTGGCGGATGGCGCGGCGCACGATGCGGCGCTGCACGTAGCCACGGCCTTCGTTGCTGGGGATCACACCATCGCTGATCAGGAACGCCGTGGCGCGGATGTGGTCGGCGATCACCTTGAGCGAGGGGTTGCTCAGGTCGGCGGTGCCGGTCTCGCGGCCGGCGGCCTTGATCAGTGCGTCGAAGATGTCGATTTCGTAGTTGCTGTGCACGTGCTGCAGGATGGCGGCCAGGCGCTCCAGGCCCATGCCGGTGTCCACGCAGGGCGCGGGCAACGGCGTCACGGCGCCGGTCTCGTCCATGTTGAACTGCATGAACACGTTGTTCCAGATCTCGATGAAGCGGTCGCCGTCTTCATCGGGGCTGCCGGGAGGGCCGCCCGGGATGTGGTCGCCGTGGTCATAGAAGATTTCCGAACAGGGGCCACACGGACCGGTGTCGGCCATCATCCAGAAGTTGTCGCTCTTGTAGCGGCCGCCCTTGTTGTCGCCGATGCGGATCACGCGCTCGGGCGGCAGGCCGATTTCCTTGGTCCAGATGTCGTAGGCCTCGTCGTCCTCTTCGTACACCGTGGCCAGCAGGCGCTCGGCCGGCAGCTTGTAGACCTCGGTCAGCAGCTCCCAGGCCCACTTCAGCGATTCGCGCTTGAAGTAGTCGCCAAACGACCAGTTGCCCAGCATCTCGAAGAAGGTGTGGTGGCGCGCGGTGTAGCCCACGTTTTCCAGGTCGTTGTGTTTGCCGCCGGCGCGCAGGCAGGCCTGCACCGAGGCCGCGCGCACATAGGGGCGCTTGTCGGTGCCGAGGAACACGTCCTTGAACTGCACCATGCCCGAGTTGGTGAACATGAGCGTGGGGTCGTTGCCCGGCACCAGCGGGCTGGACGCCACCACGGTGTGGCCCTTGGAGGCGAAGAAGTCCAGGAAGGTCTTGCGGATGTCGGCAACGGAGGCTGGGCGGGTCATGTCGGTGGTGCTTCGTGCAGGTTCTGAACAGCTTTACATTATCGCCCGACCGGGCGTCCGGGGCGCCGAGCGCGCCTGCGGGCAGGCAGCTAGCGGACGTGGCCAACGCCGCCCGGCGCATGCCCTTCGAGCGTGGGGCGCACCGCCGTCAGGAAATTGCTCAGCGACTCCGGCAACACGGCGCCTTTGCGCCAGGCCAGACCCACCTCCAGATGCGGCAAGGTGTGGGCCAGCGGCCGGGCCTCGATGCGGTCGCCCTCCAGAGACCACGGCCGGTAAAGCATGTCGGGCAACACCGAGCAGCCGGCGCCGGTGGCCACCAGGCTGCGCACGGCTTCCACCGACGAGGTGCGGATCAGCACCGTGGGGTCCGCACCGCCAGCGTTCCACAAGGCGGTGGTGGCGTCACCCAACTCGTCCACCTGCAACAGGACAAGCGACTGCCGGGCCAGCTCGGTGGCCTCGATTTTTTCCTCGCCGGTCAGGCGGTGGTTGACAGGGAGCCACACCCGCCAGCCCGAACGCAGGATGGTTTCGGTTTCCAGCGCCTGGCGGTTCTGCAACTGGGACACCACGATCAGCGCCACGTCGAGCTCGCCGCTGATCAGCAGGTGCTCCAGGTAGTCGCGCCGGTCTTCGGTGATCTGCACCTGGATGCGCGGGAACACGCGGCGAAAGCGGTCGAGCAGGAACGGCAGGTAGTAACCCACCATCAGGCTGGTCACGCCCACATTGAGGCTGCCGGTGACGGTGTGCGGCCGCGAGGCCAGTGCGTCTCGTGCGTTGCGCATGGCCACGTCGATCTGGTGCGCATGGCGCAGGAACTGGTGGCCCGCGTGGGTGAGCGACATGCCGCGGGCCCGGCGCTCGAACAGCAAGGTGCCCAGATCGGCCTCCATCTGCGCAATGGCCTGCGACACCACCGATTGCGAAACCCCCAGCTCGTGGATAGCGGCCGAGATGGAGCCCGATTCCGCGACCGCTATGAAATACCGAATGCTCTTGAACGAGGTGCTCATCGGGTCATTTCGCCATTTCAGGCACTCTTTTGGACCAATTAAAGGGTAAACCCGCAAATGCACCGCTTTAAGGCGCAGGGTAACCCCCTAAAAAAGCGCTTCCTGGTGCGAGGTTTCTGTTTTACCGATGGATTCTATTGTTTGCCCGGTATGGTTCTGCACAGGGGCAATACCTAAGATGCCTCTCAGGCTCGCACCAGCGCGCTCCAACCCCCTGTCAGGAGTTCCTATGTCCCAGACCCGCACACTTCTCGTTGGTTTGCTGGCGGTTGCCTCCGCCGCCTCCAGCCTCGCAGCTCCGCCCAAGGCCGTTGGCAAGGGTGAGGGACAGCTCAACATCATTGCCTGGGCAGGCTACATCGAACGCGGCGAAACCGACAAGGCCTACGACTGGACCACCAGCTTTGAAAAGGCCTCGGGTTGCAAGGTCAACGTCAAGACCGCCGCCACCTCCGACGAGATGGTGGCCCTGATGAAGGCGGGTGGCCACGACATCGTGACCGCCTCGGGCGACGCCAGCGGACGCCTGATCGCCTCCAAGCTGGTGCAGGAAGTGAACGTGGGCCTGGTGCCCAGCTACAAGAACATCGACCCCCGCCTGCAGAACGCGGCCTGGCACACCGTCGACGGCAAACACTACGGCGTGCCTTACCAGTCGGGCCCCAACGTGCTGATGTACAACACCGACGTCTTCAAGAAGGCACCCGACTCCTGGTCAGTGGTGTTCGAAGAACAGAACCTGCCCGACGGCAAGTCCAACAAGGGCCGCGTGCAGGCCTACGACGGCGCCATCTACATCGCCGACGCCGCGCTGTACCTGATGTCCAAGAAGCCCGAGCTGGGCATCAAGGACCCCTACGAACTCAATGAAAAACAGTACGCCGCCGTGCTGGAGCTGCTGCGCGGGCAGAAGAAGCTGACCCACCGCTACTGGCACGACGCCACGGTGCAGATGAACGACTTCAAGAGCGAAGGCGTCGCGGCTTCGGGCTCCTGGGGCTTCATGGTGAATTCGCTCAAGGGCGAGAAGAAGCCCATTGCCTCCGTGGTGCCCAAGGAAGGCGCCACCGGCTGGGCCGACACCACCATGCTGCATGTGAACGCCAAGAACGTGAACTGCGCCTACCAGTGGATGGAGCATCAGCTGAGCGATAAGCTGCAGGCCCCGCTGGCCGAGTGGTTCGGCACCGTGCCGGTGACGCCCGCCGCCTGCAAGGCCAAGGCCCCCGGCGGCAGCGACTTCTGCAAGGTCAACGGCTTTGACGACCTGAACAAGATCAAGTTCTGGAAGACCCCCCAGGCCAAGTGCGCCAGCCAAGGCAGCTGCGTGCCGTATGCCAAGTGGGCGATGGACTACATCGCGATCATGGGCGGAAGGTAGAAGGAATCACCCCCCGCGCCGCTTCGCGTCACCCCTCTCTCGCCTTCGGCGGGAGGGGGGCGGCACTGGCCGTCCGGCGAAGCCGGGCCGGCGGTGCCCTTGGCTGAGGAAGACCTCGCGCCCTCGCTGAGTTTCGCTGCGACAACACGGTCAACCGAACCGCACCCCTGACTGAAGATTTCTGCATGACCGACGCCATCGAGTTCAAGGACGTTTCCAGGCACTACGGCGACGTGAAGGCGCTGGACGGTGTCAGCTTCACCGTGCAGGAAGGCGAGTTCTTTTCCATGCTGGGGCCGTCGGGCTCCGGCAAGACCACCTCGCTGCGGCTGATGGCCGGCTTTGAGCAACCGAGCCGGGGCAGCCTGACCCTGATGGGCCAGGAAGCTTCGGGCACACCGCCTTACGAGCGCGACGTGAACACCGTGTTCCAGGACTACGCGCTGTTCCCGCACATGAACGTGCTGGACAACGTGGCCTACGGTCTGATGGTGCGCAAGGTGCCCAGGGCCCAGCGCCATGCCCAGGCCCGCGAGGCCCTGGCCATGGTGGCCCTGCCCGACCACGCCGAACGCACACCGGCCCAGCTCTCGGGCGGCCAGCGCCAGCGCGTGGCGCTCGCGCGGGCCCTGGTCAACCGGCCGCGCATCCTGTTGCTGGACGAGCCCCTGGGCGCGCTGGACATGAAGCTGCGCGAGCAGATGCAGGTGGAGCTCAAGGTGCTGCACCGCAAGCTGGGCATCACCTTCGTCTATGTGACGCACGACCAGGGCGAAGCGCTCTCCATGTCGGACCGCATCGCCGTGTTCAACCAGGGCCGGATCGAACAGATCGCCAGCCCGCGCGAGCTGTACCACCGGCCGCGCACGCGCTTCGTGGCGGACTTTGTCGGCAGCGCCAACGTGATCGACACCGCGCTGGCACAGTCGCTCACGGGCCGGCCACAGGCGTTTGCCGTGCGTCAGGAACACATTGCCATGCACCCGGCGGGCACCGCCGCTGCCGCCGGCCGACTGCAGGTCGAGGGCGAGGTGCTGGCCATCCAGTTCCTGGGTGCGAGCCAGCGGCTGGAAGTGCAGGTCGGCGGACAGGTGATCACCGCCCTGCAGGCAGAAAGTGAAGCCGCGTCGGCGCTGGCCGCCCACACCCGGGCGGGCCAGCGGGTCGCCCTCAGTTGGGCAGAGCAGCACATGGTGATGCTGGACGCCTGAGGCCACCGCCGTGCGCACCCTCTCCAACTTCTTCTACCAGCGGCGCACGCTCACGCTGCTGCTGATGCTCACGCCGCCGCTGCTGTGGTTTGGCGTGGTGTACCTGGGCTCGCTGCTGACGCTGCTGAGCCAGAGCGTCTTCGTGTTCGACGACATGAGCATGTCGGTGGTGGCCGAGTTCACCACCGACAACTTTGCCAACCTGCTGGTGCCGGCCAACCTGGACATCGTGCTGCGCACGCTGGGCATGGCCGTCGCCGTGACGCTGGCCACCGCACTCATCGGCTTTCCCATGGCCTGGTACATGGCCCACCACGCCAGCCCGGCGGAAAAGGGTTTCTTCTATGTCGGCGTGATGCTGCCCATGTGGGCCAGCTACATCGTCAAGGCCTACGCCTGGACCGTGCTGCTGGCGCAGGGCGGCGTCATCTACTGGGTGATCAATGCACTGGGCCTGCAAGGCGTTCTGCAGGCGGTGCTGGCGATTCCGGTGATCGGCGGCGACACCCTGGCCACCTCCAACCTCGGCCGCTTCCTGGTGTTCACCTACATCTGGCTGCCCTTCATGGTGCTGCCGATCCAGGCCGCCATCGAACGCGTGCCGGCCAACCTGCTGCTGGCCTCGGGCGACCTCGGTGCCCGCCCGTTCCAGACCTTCCGCAACGTGCTGTGGCCACTCGCTTTCCCGGGCGTGGTCGCGGGCTCCATCTTCACCTTCTCGCTCACGCTGGGGGACTACATCATTCCCCAGCTGGTCGGCCCCTCGGGCCTGTACATCGGCAACATGGTCTACACCATGCAGGGAACCATCGGCAACATCCCCATGGCGGCGGCCTTCACCTGCGTGCCCATCGTGCTGATCACCATCTACCTGGCCATGGCGCGCCGACTGGGGGCCTTCAATGCGCTCTAAACCCACCCTGTTGCGCATCGCCGCCTACGCGGGCCTGGCCTTCCTGCACCTGCCCTTGCTGTTCATCGCGCTGTACGCCTTCAACAGCGCCGACAGCAACTACAGCTTCCCCATGGAAGGCCTGACCCTGCGCTGGTTCGCGCGCGCCCTCGAACGCACCGACATCCACGAGGCGATCTACCTCTCGCTGGCGGTGGCCGCGATGGCCACCATCATCGCGATGGTGCTGGGCACGCTCACCGCCGCGGCCCTGAACCGCGACCGCTTCTTCGGCAAGGACGCGTTCACCACCCTGCTGATCCTGCCGATCGCCCTGCCCGGCATCGTCACCGGCATTGCCCTGCTCTCGGCCTTCCGGCTCATGGAGGTCAACCCGGGTTTCTGGACCATCGTGGTCGGCCACGCCACCTTCTGCGTGGTCATCGTGCACAACAACGTGGTGGCCCGCCTGCGGCGCCTGCCCGACCGCTTGTGGGAGGCGTCGATGGACCTCGGTGCCGACACCCTGACCACGCTGCGCCACATCATCCTGCCGCAGCTCGGCACGGCCCTGCTGGCCGGCGGCATCCTGGCCTTTGCCCTGTCGGTGGACGAACTCATCGTGACCACCTTCACCGCCGGCACCGACAAGACCCTGCCGATCTGGCTCATGGGCCAGCTCGGGCGCCCCCGCGAAGCGGCCATCACCAACGTGGTGGCACTGGTCATCATGGTCATCACCATGCCGCTGATCCTGCTGGCCTGGCGCCTCACGCGCGACGGCGACGCCAGCCCGAACGCCAGCTGAACACCCCGCTCCCGTCCGCTCTGTTTCAACCCACCTCTGGAACCCGACATGGCTGCCACCCGCTTCACCACCCAGCTCCTGATCAATGGCCACAGCGTCGCCGGCGAAGGGCGCGTCGAACCCATCCTCAACCCCAGCACGGGCGAACTGCTGTGCGAGGTGCGCGAGGCCAGCGCCGACCAGCTGCGCCTGGCGGTGGACGCGGCCAGCGCCGCCTTCCCCGCCTGGGCCGCGCTCACGCCGCGCGACCGCAGCGCCTACCTGTTCAAGATCGCCGATGCCATCGAAGCCCACGGTGACGAACTCGCCATGCTGGAATCGCTGAACTGTGGCAAGCCCTTGTCCGCCGCGCGCAACGACGAGATCCCCGCCATCGCCGATGTCTACCGTTTCTTTGGCGGCGCCATCCGCAACATGTCGGGGCCGCTGGCGGGTGAATACCTGGCGGGCCACACCAGCATGATCCGGCGCGACGCACTGGGCGTGGTGGCCTCCATCGCGCCCTGGAACTACCCGCTCATGATGGCCGCCTGGAAGCTCGGCCCGGCCATCGCCATGGGCAACACCGTGGTGCTCAAGCCCTCGGAAAACACACCGCTGACCACGCTGCGCTTCGGCGAACTGCTGGCCGGCATCCTGCCGCCGGGCGTGGTCAACATCGTCTGCGGCCGCGGTGACTCGGTGGGCGCGCCCCTGATCCGAGACCCGCGCATCCGGGTGGCCTCGCTCACCGGCGACGTCTCGACCGGCAGCAAGATCATGGAAGCTGCCGCGCGCGGCATCAAGCGCACCCACCTGGAGCTGGGTGGCAAGGCGCCGGTGATCGTGCTCGACGACGCCGACCTGGGGCAAGTGGTCGAAGGCCTGCGCACCTTCGGCTACTACAACGCGGGCCAGGACTGCACCGCTGCCTGCCGCGTCTACGCCACGGAAGGCATCTACGAGAAACTGGTGGCCGACCTGAGCAGTGCCGTCTCGTCCATCAAGGTGGGCAGCCAGCAGGAGCCCGGCGTCGAGATGGGCCCGCTGATCTCGGCCCGCCAGCGCGACCGCGTGGCCAGCTTCGTTGACCGCGCGGCCCAGCTGGCCCACACCGAGGTCACGGCCGGCGGCAGCACCGTGGGCAACAAGGGCTTTTTCTACAAACCCACGGTCATCGCCGGCGCGCTGCAGGAGGACGAGATCGTGCGCAGCGAGGTGTTCGGCCCGGTGGTGTCCATCACCCGCGTGAAAGACGCGGAACAGGCCGTGGCCTGGGCGAACGACTCCGAGTACGGGCTGTCCAGCTCGGTCTGGTCGGGCAACGTGGGCTCCGCCATGAACATCGCCTCGCGCCTGCAGTACGGCTGCACCTGGGTCAACACCCACTTCATGCTGGTGTCCGAAATGCCGCACGGCGGCATGAAACATTCGGGCTACGGCAAGGACATGTCGGTCTACGCGCTGGAAGACTACAGCTGCGTGCGACACATCATGGTCAAGCACTGAGACACCCCCCGAGCCGCTTCGCGTCACCCCCCTCTCTCGCCTTCGGCGGGAGGGGGGCGGCACCAGAGGCCCGGCAAAGCCGGTTCCTCGGTGCCCCTGGCTAGCGCTCTCAGCCCTTGCTCTGCGCCTTCAAAAAAGCCAGCACCTGCGGCTCTTCGGTGAACGCCACGTTGAAGCGGAACCAGGGGCTGGGCTGCAGGTCGGGCGCGAACAGGTGGCCGGGGCCGAGCAGGATGTCCTGTTCCGCCGCCTTGTAGGCCAGCTCGGTCGCGTTGGCGATGTCGGGGTGGCGCGTCCAGAGAAACATGCCGGCCTTGGGCTCGCAGAACAGCTCGAAACCCAGGTTCTCCAGCTGCTGGGCCACGCGCTGGTGCGCCTGCGCCAGGCGCTCGCGCAGGCTGCGCAGGTGTTTGCGCCAACGTCCGTCGACCAGCGCGCCGTAGGCCAGGCGCTCATTGAACTCGGACGAGGTCAGGCCCGAAATCATCTTGAGCTGGGCAAAGTCCTCCAGCAGATCGGGCGGCGCGGCCAGGAAGCCGACGCGGATGTTGGGCGAGATGGTCTTGGAGAAGCTGCTGATGTAGACCACGCGCTGCAGCTGGTCGAGGCTGGCGAGCGAGGGCCTGGGCTCGGGGTCGAGGTCGGCGTAGATGTCGTTTTCCACCACGGTGAACTGGTGCTGCTCGGCCAGCTGCACCACCCGGTGCAGGTGCGCGAGGTTGGCCACCGAGCCGGTGGGGCTTTGCAGCCGCGGCTGGGTGAAAAACACCTTGGGCTTGTGTTCCAGCACCAGGGCTTCGAGCGCGGCCAGGTCGTAGCCGGCCGGCGTGCGCGGCACGCCGATCAGCCGGGCGCCCAGGAAACGCAGCGAAAACAGCAGGTTGGGATAACCGGGGTCGTCCACCAGCACCGCGTCGCCCGGGCGCACCAGGCGGCGCGCCACCAGGTCCATGGCCTGGCTGGAGCCTTGCGTGAGCAGCACCTGGTCGGCGCTGACGGCGATCTCCTGCTCGGCCAGCAGGTCGCGCACCAGCTGGCGCAGCGGCGCAAAACCCTTGGGCTCGCCGTAGCCGCCCAGGTCCACGTTTTCAGACGCCAGCGTGCGCAGGCTGCGGCGCAGGCCTTCCTCAAACAGCCAGTTGCCCGGCAACCAGCCGCAGCCAGGCTTCATGCGCAGCGCGCGGGCTTCGAACACCCGGCGCAGGTACCACATGGAGTCGAAGTTGTAGTTCGCCGTCTCGGCGGGCACGGTGCCGGGCGCCTGCGGCGCCACGCCCTCGCGCTTGCGCACGAAAAAGCCCGAATGCGGGCGCGAGACGAAATAGCCCAGCGCGACCAGCCGGTCGTAGGCGTCGACCACGGTGTACACGCTCACACCGTGGGCGTGGGCGAACTGGCGGATGGAGGGCGCCTTGGAGCCCGGACGCAGGTTGCCGCTCTGGATCAGGTCGCGAAACCCCTCGACGATCTGCACCACGAGCGGGCTGGTGCTTTTGGGGTTCAGGGTGAACATCGGTGGCTATCAGGGTAAATGTGTACAGGTCCGTAGGGCTGCACAGTGCATCGCTGTGCAGGCACTGTCTGTATATGTTAGCGGTGGCCCGCGAGCCCTACAGTCCGCCCCAGTCTGAAATTTCTTCATGATCGGAGCCCCCTGCATGCAACGCGAATCCCAAGCCACCAACGCCATGCTCATGGCCCGCCGCCAGGCCGCCATCCCCCGCGGCGTCGGCCACAGCCACCAGATCTTCATCGCCAAGGGCGAAAACGCCGAGATCTGGGACGTGGAAGGCCGCCGCTACATCGACTTCGCCGGCGGCATCGCCGTGCTCAACACCGGCCACCGCAACCCGGCCGTGATCGAGGCCGTGAAGGCCCAGCTCGACCAGTACACCCACACCTGCTTCCAGGTGCTCGCCTACGAGCCCTACGTGGAACTGGCCGAGCGCCTGAACGCCAAGGCCCCGGGCGACTTCACCAAGAAAACCCTGTTCCTGACCACCGGCGCCGAAGCGGTGGAAAACGCCATCAAGATCGCACGCGCCCACACCGGCCGCTCGGGCGTGATCGCCTTCACCGGCGGCTACCACGGCCGCACCCTGCTGACCCTGGGCATGACCGGCAAGGTCGCGCCGTACAAGACCGGTTTCGGTCCGTTCCCGGGCGAAATCTTCCACGCCCGCTTCCCGAACGCGCTCCACGGCGTGAGCGTGGACGATGCGATCGCCTCGGTGGAATCCATCTTCAAGAACGACATCGAAGCCAGCCGCGTGGCGGCCATCATCATCGAGCCGGTGCAGGGCGAAGGCGGTTTCAACGTGGCGCCGCCCGAACTGATGCAGCGCCTGCGCGCGCTGTGCGACCAGCACGGCATCCTGATGATCTGCGACGAGGTGCAGACCGGCGCCGGCCGCACCGGCACCTGGTTCGCCTGCGAACAGAGCAGCATCGCCCCCGACCTGATCACCCTGGCCAAGTCGATGGCCGGCGGTTTCCCGATCTCGGCCGTGATCGGCCGCGCCGAAGTGATGGACGCGCCCGCCGCTGGCGGCCTGGGTGGCACCTACGCCGGCAGCCCGATGGCCTGTGCCGCAGCCCTGGCCGTGCTCGACGAGTTTGAAAAACACGACCTGCTGCAACGCAGCCGCGACGTCGGCGCGCGCATCACCGCCAGCCTGCAGACGCTGGCGAAGAAGCACAACTGCATCGCCGACGTGCGCGGCCTGGGCGCCATGGTCGCCATGGAGCTGTGCAAGAACGGTGACGTGCACCAGCCCGACGCCGACCTGACCAAGGCCCTCGCCGCCGAAGCCACGAAACGCGGCCTGATCATCCTGACCTGCGGCACCTACGGCAACGTGGTGCGCATCCTGGTGCCGCTGACCGCCAGCGACGCCTTGCTGGACGAAGGCCTGGCGATCATCGCTGCCTCGCTCGACGCGCTGCAAGGCGCATGAGCGCCGCGCCGGGCCGCCCCAAGCAAGCTCGCACCGCAGCCCGCAGGGCGAAGGTATCCCAATGAGCAACGATCAGCCCCCCGACGGCGCAAGCAGCGCAGCACCCCGCCCGCTCGCGGGCGTGCGTGTGCTCGACCTCTCGCGTGTGCTCGCCGGTCCCTGGGCCGGTCAGCTGCTGGCCGACTACGGCGCCGAAGTCCTGAAGGTGGAACGCCCGGGCGCCGGTGACGACACCCGCAGCTGGGGTCCGCCCTGGTGGGCCGAAGGCGCCGGGCGCGTGGCCGCGTATTTCGTCTGTGCCAACCGCGGCAAGCGCTCGGTGGCGATCGACATAGCCGGCGCCGAAGGCATCCAGCAGGTGCGCGAACTGGCGCGTGAAGCGGACGTGCTGATAGAGAACTACAAGGTCGGCCAGCTCGCCAAGTACGGGCTCGACGCCACCAGCCTGCAGGCCATCAACCCGCGTCTGATCTACTGCTCGATCACCGGCTACGGCCAGACCGGCCCGCTGTCGCACAAGGCCGGCTACGACTTCGCGATCCAGGCCGAAGGCGGCCTGATGAGCATCACCGGCAACCAGGGTGAAGAGCCGCAGAAGGTCGGCGTCGCCGTGACCGACCTGATGACCGGGGTCTACGCCACCACCGCCATACTGGCCGCGCTGCACGAACGCGCGCGCACCGGCAAGGGACGCCACATCGACGCCGCGCTGTTCGACGTGCAGGTGGCCATGCTGGCCAACCAGGCCAGCAACCAGCTGATCGGGAACAAAACGCCCACGCGCATGGGCAACGCGCACCCGAACATCGTGCCCTACCAGGTGTTCCCCACACGCGACGGCCACATGGTGCTCGCCGTGGGCAACGACGGCCAGTTCGCCCGCTTCTGCGAAGCCTGCGACCACCCGGAAGTCTCGCGCGACGCGCGCTTCTCGACCAACCCGGCGCGCGTGGAGCACCGCGCCACGCTGGTGCCACTGCTCACCGGCTGGACACTGCAGCGCGACACCGCCGACTGGGTACATCGGCTGGATGTGGCCGGCGTGCCCTGCTCGCCGATTCTTGACATTGCTCAAGTCATGGCGCACCCGCATGTGGCGGCGCGCGGTTTGCGCACAAGGCCCGAAAGTGCCACAGTGCCACCCATGATCGCCAATCCCATGGTGCTGGACGGGCAACGCCCCGTCGCCGACCTGCCGCCACCCGTCCTTGGCGCCCACCAGGCACGATGGTTGCATGACCAGTCCTGAATCTCCTTCAGTCCACTTTTCCGACCCGATCGCGCCCATGACCACCAGCAACGCACTCGTCACCTTCACCGGTGTGCAGAAAACCTACGATGGCCACACCCTGGTGGTCCGCGACCTGAACCTGGAGATCCAGAAGGGTGAGTTCCTCTCGCTGCTCGGCCCCTCGGGCTCGGGCAAGACCACCACGCTGATGATGCTGGCGGGCTTCGAGTCGCCGACCTCGGGTGAGATCAGCCTGAACGGCGTGCCCATCACGCGCACGCCGCCGCACAAGCGCAACTTCGGCATGGTGTTCCAGAACTACGCCCTGTTCCCGCACATGACGGTGGCCGACAACATCGCCTACCCGCTCACCGTGCGCAAGCTCGGCAAGGCCGATGTCGAAGCCAAGGTCAAGCGCGCGCTCGACATGGTGCAGATGGGTCACATGGGCAGCCGCTTTCCCGGCCAGCTCTCGGGCGGCCAGCAGCAGCGCGTGGCGCTGGCTCGCGCGCTGGTGTTCGACCCGCAGCTGGTGCTGATGGACGAGCCGCTGGGCGCGCTCGACAAGCAGCTGCGCGAGCACATGCAGCTGGAGCTCAAGGCGCTGCACCGCCGCCTGGGCGTGACCTTCGTCTACGTGACGCACGACCAGTCGGAAGCGCTCACCATGTCGGACCGCGTGGCGGTGTTCAGCGAAGGCGTGATCCAGCAGATCGACCAGGTCGACCGGCTCTACGAAACACCGTCCAACCGCTTCGTCGCCAGCTTCGTGGGCGACAACTCCGTGCTTGACGCCCAGGTGGTGCAGACCACGGGCGAACATTGCGAGGTGGCGCTCGCCGACGGCACGCGGCTGACCGGCGTCAACGTCAACCAGGCTCAGGCCGGCGAGACGGTGCAGTGCAGCGTGCGGCCCGAACGCATCACCGTGGTGAACGGCAGCGGGCCCACTGGCAACCGCCTGGGCGCGGCCATCGGCGACGTGATCTATTTCGGCGACCACCTGCGCCTGCGCTGCCAGGTCAGCGGCCAGCCCGAGATCAGCGTCAAGGTGCCGCTGCAGCACCTGGGACACATGGACCCCGGCCAGGCCGTCCACCTGCACATCCCGCCCGAACACCTCCGTATATACCGCTGAACCCGATTTCCCGTTCCCCGTTCCTCAACCCCTGGAGTTCAATCCGATGAAACTGAAACCCGTTTTCCTGGCCGCGGCCATGATGGTCGCCCTGCCGGTGATGGCCCAGAGCCAGCTCACCGTCGTCAACTTCGGTGGCGCCAACGGTGCCGCCCAGAAAAAGGCCTACTTCGAGGCCTACGAAAAGGCCGGTGGCGGCAAGATCACCGCCGTCGAATACAACGGCGAACAGGCCAAGATCAAGGCCATGGTCGAAGCCAAGAAAGTCACCTGGGACGTGGTGGAAGTCGAGAGCCCGGACCTGAGCCGCGGCTGTGACGAAGGCCTGTTCGAGAAGATGGACTGGGCCAAGGTCGGCAACAAGGCCGACTTCCAGAAAGCCGCCGTGCACGAGTGCGGCGTCGGCACCTTCGTCTGGTCCACCGTGATGGCCTACGACGGCGACAAGCTCAAGACCGCGCCCACCACCTGGGCCGATTTCTGGGACGTGAAGAAATTTCCCGGCAAGCGCGGCATGCGCAAGGGCGCCCGCTACAACCTCGAATTCGCCCTGATGGCCGACGGCGTCAAGACCGCCGACGTCTACAAGGTGCTGGCGACCAAGGAAGGCGCCGAGCGCGCGTTCAAGAAGCTGACCGAACTCAAGCCCAACATCCAGTGGTGGGAAGCCGGTGCGCAGCCGCCCCAGTTCCTGGTCGCCGGTGACGTGGCCATGACCACCGCCTACAACGGCCGCATCGACGCTGCCCAGCGCGAAGGCAAGAACCTCAAGATCACCTGGACCGGCGGCATCTACGACCTGGACTACTGGGTCATGCCCAAGGGCACGCCCAATAAGGACGCCGCCCTGAAGTTCATCGCCATGGCCAGCTCGCCCGACGCGCAGGCCGAATACGCCAAGAACATCAGCTACGGCCCGACCAACAACAAGGCCCTGACCAAGCTCGACGCCAAGGTGCTGGGCATGCTGCCCACCTCGCCGGCCAACAGCAAGGACGCGCTGCAGTTCGGCATCGGCTTCTGGGCCGACCAGGGTGAAGCCCTGGAGAAGCGCTTCTCCGCCTGGGCAGCGCAGTGATGAGCGCCAGCGGAACCGAACTCCAGCCGTTCGCAGGGGCCACCCTGGAACGACCCGCTCCGGCAGGGGGCACCGGCCAGGCCGTGACGGGGGGAACCCTCGCCGCGCAGCTGCACCGCGCCGAACGGCGCAGGAAGCTGCGCGCCCTGGCGCTGACCATGCCCCTGCTGGTCTTTTTGCTGGTGTTTTTTCTGGTTCCGCTGGGTTCTTTGCTGGTGCGGGCGGTTGAAAATCCCGAAGTGGCCGACGTCCTGCCCCACACCGGGCAGGCGCTGGCCGACTGGGACCGCAACAGCCCGCCGCCGGCCGCCGCCTACGCCGCCATCCTGGCGGACCTGGGTGCCATCGAAGAAACCGCCCAGGCTGGCGTGCTGGCCCGCCGCCTCAACAGCGAGGTGGCCGGCGCCCGATCGCTGGTCATGGGCACCTACCGCGCCCTGCCGCTGGGCGACAACCTGAGTGCCGACGAAGCACGCAGCAAACTCATTGAACACGACGCGCGCTGGGAAGAACTGCCCTACTGGCAGACCATCGCCAAAAACAGCTCGCGCTGGACACCAGACTACCTGCTCGCCGCGCTCGATTTCAAGCGCAACGCCCAGGGCGACATCGAGCGCGTGGGCGAAGGCGAGGCCGCTTTCAGCGACATTCTCGGCCGCACTTTCCAGATGAGCGCCGTGGTGACTTTCTTCTGCTTGCTGATGGGTTATCCGCTCGCCTACTGGCTCAGCACGCTTTCCGAGCGCAAGGCCAACGTGCTGCTGATCCTGGTGCTGCTGCCGTTCTGGACCTCGGTGCTGGTGCGCATCGCCGCCTGGATCGTGCTGCTGCAGAACAACGGCCTGGTCAACCGCTTCCTGATCTGGATCGGCGCCACCGACGCGCCGATTCCCCTGCTCTTCAACCGCCTGGGCGTGATCATCGCCATGGTGCACATCCTGCTGCCCTTCATGATCCTGCCGCTGTACAGCGTCATGAAATCGGTGCCGCCCAACTACCTGCGCGCCGCCATCTCGCTGGGCAGCACGCCGCTGGCTGGCTTCTTCCGCGTCTACCTGCCCCAGACCTACCCCGGCGTGGCCGCGGGCGGCCTGCTGGTCTTCATCACCTGCATCGGCTACTACGTGACGCCCGCCCTGCTCGGCGGCCCGGCCGACCAGATGCTGAGCTACTACGTGGCGCAGTACACCAACGTCGAGGTCAACTGGGGCATGGCCTGCGCGCTCGGCGGCGTGCTGCTGACCGCCACCATGGTGCTCTATGCGCTGTACCGCAAGGTCTCCAAGGCCGAGCTGAGCCTGGGCTAGAACCATGAGCCCCCACGCTCGTCATTTCATGTACTCGCTGCCCCCCACGGGGGAGCGAACAACCCTTGGGGCGGCCCGGCGGGTCGTTCTCACAAAATGAAACTCCTGCCCGTCTTCCCCGCCTACTACAACCTGCTCGACAAGCTCGGCTGGTTCGCCCTGCGCGGCGCCGGCATCGGCGTGATCGTCTACCTGCTGTTGCCGGTGGTGGTGATCATCCCGCTGTCGTTCAGCGACAGCTCGTTCCTCGCCTACCCCATCGAAGGCTGGTCGCTGCAGTGGTACCGCGAGATGTTCCATTCCGACGACTGGATCCGTGCCGCGAAGAACAGCTTCATCGTCGCGCCGCTCGCCACCCTGCTGGCCACCGTGCTCGGCACGCTGGCGGCCATGGGCCTGGCGAACACCAGGTTCTTCGGCAAAGGCTTCATCACCAGCCTGCTGATCGCGCCCATGGTGGTGCCGATCGTGGTGGTGGGTGTGAGCAGCTACCTGTACTTTGCCAAGTGGGGGCTGAACGACACCTACCTGGGCCTCGTGATCGTGCACGCCGCGCTGGGCGCGCCGTTTGTCGTCACCACCGTGCTGGCCACGCTGCAGAGCTTCAACCACAACCTCGTGAAAGCCAGCCTGAGCCTGGGCGCGAGCCCGCTGGAGACCTTTTTCCGCGTCACGCTGCCGGTCATCGCCCCTGGCGTGATCTCGGGCGCGCTGTTCGCCTTCGCCACCTCGTTCGACGAGGTCGTGGTCACGCTGTTCCTGGCTGGCCCCGAGCAGGTCACGCTGCCGCGCCAGATGTTCACCGGCATCCGCGAGAACATCTCACCCACCATCGCCGCTGTGGCGACGCTGCTGATCCTGTTCACAACCGCGTTGATGCTGACGCTGGAATGGCTGCGCGGTCGTCGCAAGTAAAGCACCGCTGATGCCCGAGCCGATGGCCATGACAGACAAGACCACCGCCTTCCGGTCACTGCACCGCAGCGGCTGCTTCCTGATGCCCAACGCCTGGGATGCCGGCAGTGCCCGCATCCTGTCCGCGCAGGGTTTTGAAGCGCTGGGCACAACCAGCGCCGGCGTCGCATTCGCGCGGGGTGTTTCCGATGGCGCACAAGCCATCGGCCGCTCCGAGATGATGGACGCCATCCATCAAATCGCCTCGGCCGTGTCGATCCCGGTCAGCGCCGATCTCGAAGCAGGCTTTGGCAGCGAGCCCAGCGATGTGGCAGATACCGTCTTGAAGGCCATCCAGGCAGGTGCTGTCGGCGGCAACATCGAAGACACGAGCGCTGGAGAACCTTCCGGACTGTTCGAACTGGCCCGGGCCGTGGACCGCATCCGGGCCGCCCGATCGACTGGGGCTGGGTTTGTCCTGACAGCGAGGACCGATGTCTGTTTGCTGAGGGGTACCGAGGCCTTGTCCATGGCCATCGAACGCTGTCAGGCATTTGTCGAGGCCGGCGCAGACTGCGTTTTCGTTCCGGGTCTGACTCAGGCTCAGGACATTACCACCCTCGTGAGCGAGGTCCAGGCTCCGGTGACGGTGGTGATGGGCCTGGCCAGTTCCTCATTGACGGTTGCCGATCTTCGTCAGGCCGGAGCGCGCCGGATCAGTGTGGGTGGCAGTCTGGCCAGGGCCTGCCTGGGCCTCCTGCGCCGCGCGTCACGCCAGATGCTGGACGAGGGGCGTTTCGACTACGCTGTCGAACAAATCCCCGACGCAGAGCTCTGTGAGTTCTTCGCGATGGACGACATCACCGCGCGTGCCCGTTTCCGATCACAGTGATCTCGCAATCCATGCCTTTCACCACCGACACCACCCTCTCCGGACAACACGTCCGCCTCGTTCCCCTGCGGCCCGAGCACCACGACGACCTGGTCGAAGCCGTGCGCGACGGCGAACTCTGGAAGCTCTGGTACACCGCCATCCCCACGCCCGAGGGCATGGCGGCCGAAATCGAGCGCCGCCTGGGCCTGCAGAAGGCGGGCAGCATGTTGCCCTTTGCCGTGCTCAACGCCAACGGCAAGGCGGTCGGCATGACGACCTACATGAACATCGACGCCGCCAACCGCCGCGTCGAGATCGGCTCCACCTGGTACCGCACGGCCGTGCAGCGCAGCCCGCTCAACACCGAATGCAAGCGCCTGCTGCTGACCCACGCGTTCGAGACGCTGGACTGCATCGCGGTGGAATTCCGCACGCACTTCTTCAACCACCAGAGCCGGCGCGGCATCGAGCGCCTGGGCGCCAAGCTCGACGGCGTGTTGCGCTCGCACCAGATCAACCGCCACCCCGATGCACACGGTGCGCTGCGCGACACCTGCGTCTACAGCATCGTGGCCAGCGAATGGCCGACGGTCAAAGCCCATCTGGACTTCCAGCTGACCCGCCCCCGAACCTGAGAACGCCATGAGCGAATCCGCTTTCAACCAGCCGCTGGGCGGCAATGCCATGCCGCGCTTCGGCGGCCTGGCCAGCATGATGCGGCTGCCCGTCGCCACATCGGCGGCTGGCCTCAACGCGGGCTTCATCGGCGTGCCACTCGACACCGGCACCAGCCACCGGCCGGGCGCGCGTTTCGGCCCGCGCCAGATCCGCGCCGAGTCCTGCCTGATCCGCCCGTACAACATGGCCACCGGCGCCGCGCCCTTCGATGCGCTGCAGGTGGCCGATCTGGGCGATGTGGCGATCAACACCTACAACCTGCTGAAGTCGGTGGACCTCATCGAGCAGCACTACCGCCCGATCATCGAAGCCGGCTGCATCCCGCTCACGCTCGGTGGCGACCACACCATCGCCCTGCCGATCCTGCGCGCCATGAAGGCGCAACACGGCCCGGTGGCGATGATCCATGTGGACGCACACGCGGATGTGAACCCGGACATGTTCGGCGAAGCCATCGCGCACGGCACACCGTTCCGCCGCGCGGTGGAAGAAGGCCTGCTGATCGGCGACAAGGTCTGGCAGATCGGCCTGCGCGGCAGCGGTTATTCGGCCGAAGACTTCGACTGGCCGCGCCAGCAGGGCTTCACCGTGGTGCCGGCGCACGAAGTCTGGTGGCAGTCGCTCGCGCCATTGATGGCCGACATCCGAAACAAGATCGGCCCCGACACGCCCACCTACCTCAGCTTTGACATCGACGGCATCGACCCGGCCTACGCCGGCGGCACCGGAACACCCGAGATCGGCGGACTCACCGTGCCGCAGGCGCTGGAGATCGTTCGCGGCTGCCGCGGCTTGAACCTCGTGGGCTGCGACCTGGTCGAAGTCTCCCCGGCCTACGACACCAGCGGCAACACCGCCCTGCTCGGCGCCAACCTGCTGTTTGAAATGCTCTGCGTGCTGCCCGGCGTGGCCTACCGCTGAATGCCCCCATGCTGGCGCGCCGTCTCGGCTTGTGCCACAATTATTTAATAAGTTAAATATATCGTTTGCCGTTTCAATTTCTGGAGACACCCATGGACATGAAAACCTCCCCCCTGGCCCTGCTGAAGGACCCGACCCTGCTGAAGACCGACGCGCTGATCAACGGCGAGTGGGTGAAAGGCAGCAGCCGCTTTGACGTGCTCGACCCGGCCACCGGCCAGAAGCTCGCCGACGTGGCCAACCTCGGCCCGGCCGATGCCGAAAAAGCGATTGCCGCCGCCAACGCCGCCTGGGCCGGCTGGAAGGGCAAGACCGCCAAGGAGCGCAGCATCATCCTGCGCAAGTGGTACGACCTGCTCATGGCCAACCAGGACGACCTGGGCCGCATCATGACCGCCGAACAGGGCAAGCCGCTGGCCGAAGCCAAGGGCGAAGTGGCCTACGGCGCGAGCTTCGTCGAGTGGTTCGCCGAAGAGGCCAAGCGCGTCAACGGCGAGACCCTGCCGCAGTTCGACAACAACCGCCGCCTGATGGTGCTCAAGCAGCCCATCGGCGTCTGCGCGGCCATCACGCCCTGGAACTTCCCGCTGGCCATGATCACGCGCAAGGTCGCGCCCGCGCTGGCGGCCGGCTGCCCCGTCATCATCAAGCCCGCCGAACTCACGCCGCTGACCGCGCTGGCCGCGGCCGAGCTGGCCATCCGCGCCGGCATCCCGGCCGGTGTGCTCAACATGATCACGGCCGACGACCAGAACTCCATCGCCGTGGGCAAGGTCATCTGCGCCAGCGACGTGGTGCGCCACATCAGTTTCACCGGCTCCACCGAAGTGGGCCGCATCCTGATGGCGCAGAGCGCGCCCACGGTGAAGAAGATGTCGCTGGAACTCGGCGGCAACGCGCCCTTCATCGTGTTCAACGACGCCGATATCGACTCTGCCGTGGAAGGCGCCTTCGCCAGCAAATACCGCAACGCAGGCCAGACCTGCGTCTGCTCCAACCGGCTGTACGTGCAGGAAGGCGTGTACGACGAGTTCGTCACCAAGTTCGCCGCCAAGGTGAAGACCGCCAAGGTTGGCAATGGCTTTGAAGAAGGCGTGAACCAGGGCCCGCTGATCGAGGAGGCCGCGCTGGTGAAAGTGCAACGCCACGTGGACGACGCCGTGGCCAAGGGCGGTCGCGTGCTCGTGGGCGGCAACCGCCTGAACGGCCAGTTCTTCGAACCCACCGTGGTGGCCGATGCGACCGCCGACATGCTGTGCGCCAAGGAAGAAACCTTCGGCCCCTTCGCCCCGGTGTTCAAGTTCAGCACCGAACAGGAGGCCATCGACGCCGCCAACAACACCGAGTTCGGCCTCGCCAGCTACTTCTACAGCCGAGACATCGGCCGCATCTACCGCGTGGCCGAAGCGCTGGAGTACGGCATGGTCGGCATCAACGTCGGCATCCTGGCCACCGAGCACGTGCCCTTCGGTGGCGTGAAGCAGTCGGGCCTGGGCCGCGAGGGCTCGCACCACGGCATGGACGATTACGTCGAGATCAAGTACCTCTGCCTCGGCGATATCCTGAAGTAACCGCCCCAGGGCCTATCAGTTCACCACCTGCCAGCTGCCGTCGGGCTGCCGGCAGGCCCGGCCGTAGACGTCGTCGGGTCGGCCGCCCACGATCGCCCGCATGGTGTATTCGCGGCAGGGCGCGCCGGCCGATTCATAGGTTCGCGTGGGCGTCACGGTGTACTGGTTGCGCGTGTCGGGGTTGACCCACTGGGTCGGCTGCCCGGTCTGCGATGTTTCCAGCACCTGCGCGGTGCGCATGCGGTCGGTGCTGTCCATGGAACGGCCCACGTTGGCGCCGATGTTGGCGCCAATCAGCGCGCCCACGATGGTGGCCGCCGTGCGGCCTGTGCCTCCGCCCACCTGCGAGCCCAGGGCACCGCCAAGCACACCGCCGACGACCATGCCACCGGTTTCGTTCGGACCACCCGGTGCAGCACAACCCGCCAGCGCCGCAGCGAGCGCGCCAACGAGGACCAGTCGAGCAGGAAAACGTGCGGGGAAACGCATATGCAACTCCTTGAAAAATGTGTCAGAAAGACGCTGGATCGGTCATGACGGTGGTCTGTCTGGGCGTTTCCGGAACCCGGAACAGCCGCAGCGAGAGGCGCCACGCCCGTGCGTTATCATTCGAAGCGTTTTTGCGGGTGTAGTTCAATGGTAGAACGGCAGCTTCCCAAGCTTCATACGAGGGTTCGATTCCCTTCACCCGCTCCAGATACACAAAAGGCCCCTCGGGGCCTTTTGGCTTTTCTGCGGCCGGTGTGCACCGGGCGCCAGTGGCTCAGCGTGCGCCCAGGCCCATGCTGCGCGAGATCACCTCTTTCATGATCTCGTTGGTGCCGCCATAGATGCGCTGCACGCGCGCGTCGGCGTAGGCCCGGGTGATCGGGTACTCCCACATGTAGCCGTAGCCGCCGTGCAGCTGCACGCACTCGTCCATCACCTTGCACTGCAGGTCTGAGCACCAGTACTTGGCCATGCTGGCGGTCGCGGTGTCCAGCTTTTCCTGCGCGATCAGCTCGCAGCACTTGTCCACGAACACGCGCGCCACCTGCACCTCGGTCTGCAGTTCGGCCAGCGTGTAGCGCGTGTTCTGGTAGCTCGCGACGGGCTGGCCGAAGACCTTGCGGTCCTTCACGTACTGCACCGTCCAGTCGATCGCGGCCTGCGCGGCGGCCACCGCGCCGATGGCGATCTGCAGGCGCTCCCAGGGCAGTTGTTCCATGAGACAGATGAACCCCCTGCCTTCGCCACCCAGCAGGTTGTCGGCCGGCACCTTGACGTTGTCGAAGAACAGCTCCGACGTGTCCTGCGCCTTCATGCCCAGCTTCTTCAGGCGCTTGCCCTTGCTGAAGCCCGCCATGCCCTGCTCCACCAGCAGCAGGCTGGTGCCCTTCGCGCCAGCAGAAGGATCGGTTTTGGCGACCACAATCACCAGGTCGGCGTGCCAGCCGTTGGTGATGAAGGTCTTGCTGCCGTTGAGCAGGTAGCTGCCGTCAGGTTGTTTGATCGCGGTGCTCTTCACGCCCTGCAGGTCGCTGCCCGCGGCGGGCTCGCTCATGGCGATGGCGCCCACCATCTCGCCGGTGGCCAGCAGCGGCAGGTATTTTTGCTTCTGCGCCTCGGTGCCGTAGTGCAGGACGTACGGCGCCACGATCTCGCTGTGCAGGCCGAAACCGATGCCGCTCACGCCCGCATGGGCGATCTCTTCCATCTGCGCCACCGAATACAGCTTGTCGGCGCCAGCGCCGCCATAGGCCTCGGGCATGGTCATGCAGAGGAAGCCGTTTTCGCCGGCCTTGCGCCAGACTTCGCGATCCACATAACCCTGCTCTTCCCAACCTTCGTGGAAGGGCGTGATTTCCTTGTCCACGAAACGGCGAAAGCTGTCGCGGAAGGCTTCGTGGTCGGCATTGAAGAGGCTGCGTTCGATCATGGGAGTTCCTCGGGTTTGGGTTTGGACGGGTTGTTTCAGGCGAGGCCGGTGGCGAGCCAGCGCGCCCAGTCGGCGGCGCCATTGCGAGCGGCCTGCGCAGCGGCGGCTGGCCAGTCGTAGGCCACGGCGATCTGCGCCACGCTCCAGCGTCCCGACGCATCGGATTCGCAGAGGGCGTAGCGCGCGTGTGGGCTGCCGGTCTGGTGCACGTGAAAGGCAATGTGGTCGTCGTCGAAGGCGGGCAGGCCCACGCTGCCAGGGTTCACACACAGGGTGTGGGGCGCTTCGGGCAGTTGCAGCACCCGCGGCAGGTGGCTGTGGCCGCAGAGCAGCAGGCCCGCGCCCTGCCCCGCCGTGCCGGCCAGGCGCTGCGCCACCTCGGCCGCGCTGGCCGCGCGCGAGCCCGCGGGCTCCACCGTTTCGAGCAGGTATTCGTGGTCGTTGTCGGGCCGGCCGTGGCAGACGAACACGCCGCCGTCGAGCGCCAGCGTGGAGGGCAAGCCGCCCAGCCAGGCCCGCTGCGCGGCACTGGTCTGCTGAAAGCCGTACACATCGCTCGCGCCGCCGGAGCCGCTGGCGCAGCGCAGCAGCTGGCGCTCGTGGTTGCCGGCGATCGTGGGCAGGTCCAGCGCCATCAGGCGTTCGGCCGTTTCGGCGGGCCAGAGCGGGCCGGACAGGATGTCGCCGCAGTTGACGATCAGGTCCGCACCGCGGCGTGCCACGTCGGCCAGCACGGCGTTCAGTGCGGGCAGGTTGCCGTGGATGTCGGAAAGGGCGACGATGCGCATCGGAATGTTCAGAAAGTGGGTCGGTCGCGGGTTTGACGGTTTGCCTGCATTTTCACAAAGCAAACGCTTGGCAAAAGTCTATACTGATCCGGCGGATTCGGCCACCGGGTCGGCCCGGCGAAGCGAGACACAGGAGACAACATGCAAGCTCGATTTCACATGCGTTGTTTGCCCACTGCGGCAGCGCTGGTTTTTTCAGACCCTTTCTGCGGAGGCCGGCCATGAGCGAAGCCTTCGTTTACGACGCCATCCGCACCCCGCGCGGCAAGGGCAAGAAAGACGGCAGCCTGCACGAGGTCAAGCCGGTCAACCTGCTGGCCGGCCTGCTGCGCGAACTGCAGCACCGCAACCACCTGGACACCTCGGCGGTGGACGACGTGGTGATGGGCGTGGTTTCACCCATCGGTGAACAGGGTTCGGTGCTGCCCAAGGTGGCCGCGCTCAAGGCCGGCTGGGACTGGCGCTGCTCGGGCGTGCAGCTCAACCGCTTCTGCGCCTCGGGCCTGGAGGCGGTGAACATGGCCGCCATGAAGGTCAAGAGCGGCTGGGAAGACCTGGTCGTGGCCGGCGGCGTGGAGAGCATGAGCCGCGTGCCGATCGGCTCCGACGGCGGCGCCTGGGCGCAGGACCCGGAGACCAACAGCGCCACGCTGTTCGTGCCACAAGGCATCGGCGCCGACCTGATCGCCACGCTCGACGGCTTCACGCGCGAAGACGTGGACGCCTTCGCGCTCGAATCGCAGAAGCGCGCCGCCGCTGCGCGCGCGGCCGGGCATTTCCAGCACTCGGTGGTGCCGGTGAAAGATCCGCTGGGCCAGATCATCCTGGCGGTGGACGAGTTCATCAAACCGCACACCACCATGGCGGGCCTGGCCGGTCTGAAGCCCGCCTTCGAGCAACTCGGTGCCATGGGCTTCGACGCGGTGGCGCTGCAGCGCTACCCGCAGGTGGAGCGCATCCACCACGTGCACCACGCGGGCAATTCGTCGGGCATCGTGGACGGCGCGGCCGCCATTCTGATCGGCAGCGAGGCCGCAGGCAAGACCCACGGGTTCACGCCGCGCGCGCGCATCGTGTCGGTCGCGCTCTCGGGCGCGGACCCGACCATCATGCTCACCGGCCCCATGCCGGCCGCGCGCAAGGCGCTGGCCAAGGCGGGCCTCACCATCGACCAGATCGACCTGTTCGAGGTGAACGAGGCCTTTGCCGCCGTGCCCATGCGCTTCATGCGCGAGATGGGCGTGCCGCACCAGAAGGTGAACGTGAACGGGGGCGCGATTGCGCTGGGTCACCCCTTGGGCGCCACCGGCGCGATGATTTTGAACACGTTGATCGATGAGCTGCACCGGACGAAAAAGCGCTACGGCCTCGCCACGCTGTGTGTCGGCGGCGGCATGGGTATCGCCACGATCGTAGAGCGCATCTGAACCGAGCGGAGACACCAACATGATCACCAAGACCATCCGCTATCAACTCGCCGACGGCGTCGCCACCATCACCTTCGACGAGCAGGATTCCCCCGTCAACACCATGTGCCTGCAGTGGCAGGACGATCTGGATGCCGTGACCGCCCAGGTGGTCAAGGACCGCGAGCAGATCAAAGGCATCGTGCTGGCCTCGGCCAAGAGCACCTTCTTCGCCGGCGCCGACCTCAAGGGCGTGATGCGGTCGACCGCCGCCGACGGCCACCGCGTGTTCACCGAGATCGAGCGCATCAAGCGCAATTTCCGTACGCTGGAGACGCTGGGCGTGCCGGTGGTGAGCGGCCTCAATGGCGCCGCGCTCGGCGGCGGCTGGGAGGTGGCGCTGGTCGGCCACCACCGCATCGCGGTCAACAACCCCAAGGTCCAGTTCGGCCTGCCCGAGATCACGCTGGGGCTGATCCCCGGCGGCGGTGGCATCACCAAGATGACGCGGCTGCTGGGCCTGGTGGCCGCGCAGCCCTACATCCTGGAGAGCAAGATCTTCGGGCCCGAGGAGGCGCTGAAGATCGGCGTGGTGCACGAACTGGTGGCCACACCCGAAGAGCTGATGCCGCGCGCGCTGGCCCACATCGAAGCCGCGCAGGGCAAGCCCGAAGCCTTCCAGCATGTGTGGGACCGCAAGGACTACAAGATGCACGGCGGCACGCCGAGCAACCCCAAGATCGCGGCCATGCTGAGCGTGGCGCCAGCGGTGCTCAAGCAGAAGACCCGCGGCCTCTACCCCGCGCCCGAGGCCGCGCTGGCCGCGATGGTGGAAGGCGCCATGGTGGACTTCGACACCGCCATGCGCATCGAGAGCCGCTACCTCGCCGGGCTCATTGCCGGCCCCGTGGCCCGGAACATGATCAACACCTTCTTCTTCAACATGAACGCCATCAAGGCCGGCCAGAGCCGCCCGAAAGACGTGCCGCGCTACAAGCCGCAGAAAGTGGGGCTGCTGGGCGCCGGCATGATGGGCTCGGGCATCGCCTACGCCCAGGCCAGCCGCGGCATCACCACGGTGCTGAAAGACGTGAGCCTGGAAGCGGCCAACAAGGGCAAGGCCAACAGCCTGAAAGTGACGCAGCCGCGCGTGGACAAGGGCCGCATGAGCGCGGCCGACCAGCAGGCGCTGCTGGCGCGCATCACGCCCACCGCGAGCACCGCCGACCTGCGGGGCTGCGACCTGATCATCGAGGCGGTGTTCGAGCACCGCGAACTCAAGGCCGCGGTCACGCAAGAATCCGAACCCATGCTGGCCGAAGGCGGCTTCTTCGCCAGCAACACCTCCACCCTGCCCATCACCAGTCTGGCCAAGGCGAGCGCGCGGCCGCAGAAGTTCGTCGGCATCCACTTCTTCAGCCCGGTCGACAAGATGAAGCTGGTCGAGATCATCCGTGGCAAGGAGACCGACGACGAGACCATCGCCCGCGCCTACGACTACGTGCAGGCGCTGGGCAAGCTGCCGATCGTGGTGAACGACGCGCGCGGCTTCTACACCAGCCGCACCTTCGGCACCTTCGTGATGGAAGGCGCGGCGATGCTGGGCGAAGGCATTCCGGCGCCGGTGATCGAAAACGCCGCCATGCAGGCCGGCATGCCCGTGGGGCCGCTGGCCGTGCTGGACGAGACCGCGCTCTCGCTCTCGGTGCACGTGCTGGAGCAGACCCGCGCCGACTTCGCCGAAGAAGGCCGCCACTACGACACCACGCCGGGCGAGGCGCTGGTGGAACACATGGTGAAGCAGCACCACCGCAGCGGCCGCGCGGCTGGTGGCGGTTTCTACGACTACCCCGCCGGGCAGAAGAAAACCCTCTGGCCGCAGCTCAAGACCCTGTTCGAAAAACCCGGCGTGGCCTGGGACCTGCAGGACGTGAAAGACCGCCTGCTCTACCGCCAGGCGGTGGAGACGGCGCGCTGCCTGGCCGAAGGCGTGCTCACCAGCGTGCACGACGGCAACATCGGCTCCATCTTCGGCATCGGCTTCCCGGCCTGGACCGGCGGCGCCTTGCAGTTCATCTACGGCATGGGCATCGATGCGTTCGAGAAACGTTGCGCCGAACTGGCGGCAAAATTCGGCCCCGGCTTTGCGCTGAACGACGCCGCCCGCGCGGCGATCCGCCAGCACCAGCCGGTGTACTGAATGCCCGCCTGACCGGTGTCAAAGCACTGCAAGTCAGCGCCCTTACACTTTTCGCACCAGCCGGCGGGCACCCTGCCCGCCGGCTTTTTCACGACCTCACCTCACCACCCTGCCCATGAAACGACTCCAAGGAAAAATCAGCCTCATCACCGGCGCCGCACAAGGCATTGGCCTGGCCACCGCGCTCAAGTTCGCGCGCGAAGGCGCGACCGTCATCGTCTGCGACGTGAAGCAGGCCGCGGTGGACGAAGCGGTGCAGCAGTGCCTGGCGCTCGGCGCCCAGGCAGCCGGCTTCGTCATGGACGTGACGCAGCGCGAAATGGTCGACGCGGTGGTGGGCCAGGTGCTGACGCGTTTTGGCCGCATCGACGTGCTGGTGAACAACGCGGGCATCACGCAGGACGCTCGGCTGCAGAAGATGACACTGGAGCAGTTCGACCGCGTGATCGACGTCAACCTGCGCGGCGTGTTCCACTGCGCGCAGGCCGTGGCCGACATCATGGTCGAACAGGGTGCCGGCGTGATCCTCAACGCCAGCTCGGTGGTCGGCATCTACGGTAACTTCGGCCAGACCAACTACGCGGCCACCAAGTTCGGCGTGATCGGTTTCACCAAGACCTGGAGCCGCGAGCTTGGCCCCAAGGGCGTGCGCGTCAACGCCGTGGCACCGGGCTTCATCGCCACCCCCATCCTCAGCACCATCCCCGAGAAGGTGATCCAGGAAATGGAACATCGCGTACCACTGCGCCGTCTGGGCCAGCCGGAGGAGATCGCCAACGTCTACGCCTTTCTGGCGAGCGACGAAGCGAGTTACATCAACGGTGCGGTGATCGAGGTTTCGGGCGGGATGAGTGTTTAACCCCCTGCGCCGCTGCGCGGCTTCCCCCTCTCTCGCCTTTGGCGGGAGGGGGACGGCACCAGAGGCCCGGCGAAGCCGGTTCCTCGGTGCCCCTGTGTTGGCGCTGCTTCGCGCGGCCTGAGGCGCACTCCGGCGCTGCGGATGATTGAAATGACCACCCCTTTGCCTCCCGGTGTGACCCTGCGCGATCCGCGCCCTGGCGACATGGGCTGGGTGGTCCAGCAGCATGGCGAGATCTACTGGCGCGAATACGGCTGGAACGCCGAGTTCGAGGCGCTGGTGGCCAGCATCGTGGCCGGCATGATGAAACACCACGACCCGGCCTGGGAGCGCGGCTGGATCGCCGAGCTCGACGGCGAACGCGTGGGCTCGGCCTTCGTGGTGCGCAAGAGCAAGACGGTGGCCCAGCTGCGCCTGCTGATCCTCACGCCTGCGGCGCGTGGCCTCGGCCTGGGCGGACGACTGACCGACGAATGCATCGCCTTCGCGCGCGGCAAGGGCTACCGCAAGCTGGTGCTCTGGACCAACCGCAACCTCGACGCCGCGCGCGCCATCTACGCCAGGCGCGGTTTCACCCTGGTGGACAGCGAGGCGCACCACAGCTATGGGCGCGACCTGGTGGGAGAACACTGGGAACTCGCCCTGTGAACCTGGCGCTGCTGGCGGCCGCGGCCACCGGCGTGCAGGTCGGTGCGACCATCGTCGCCTCGCGCTACGTGGTGGCCGAGGTGCCGCCGCTCACGCTGGCCCTGCTGCGTTACGCCATCGGTTTCCTGAGCCTGCTGCCCTTCGTGTGGCGGCCGCTGCGTGCCCACCCCTGGCCGGCCGGCACCACCCGCCCACCGGTCCGCGATCTGCTGGCCATGGCCGCGCTGGGCGTGGGCCAGTTCGCGTTGCTCATCGCCCTGCTCAACTTCGGGCTGCAACACATCGGCGCGGCCAGCGCGGCGCTGATCTTCAGCCTGTTCCCCCTGCTCACCCTGCTGCTCGCGGGCGCGCTGGGACAGGAACGCCTCACGCCGGGCCTGCTCGCGGGCGTGGTGCTGTCGATCGCCGGGGTCGGGCTGTCGCTCTGGCCGCGGCTGGCCAGCGGCGGCGCGGGCCACTGGTGGGGCGAGGCCGCGGTGCTGGGCAGCGCGCTCACCGGTGCGGTGTGCAGCGTGCTCTACCGGCCCTACCTGCGCCGCTATCCCACGCTGCCGGTGTCGGCCCTGGCCATGGGCGTTTCGGTGCTGTGTCTCGCGCTGCTGGCGCTGATTGAACACTGGCCGCAACGCGTGGTGGGCCTGGCCCCGGGGACCTGGGTCGTAGTGGCCTTCATCGGCCTGTCCAGCGGCGCGGGCTACTTCGCCTGGCTGTACGCGCTCAAGCACGAGTCGCCCACGCGCGTCACGGTGTTCCTCGCGCTCAACCCGGTCACCGCGGCGCTGCTGGGCGCTGCCCTGCTCGGCGAGCCCCTCGATGTCTTTCTGCTCGGTGCCCTGGCGCTCATTGCGCTCGGCCTGTGGCTCGCCACCCGCCGGGCGCGGTAGGCGGGTGCCCCGTGGGGCCAAACAACGCGCCCGATAATCGACCCATGCCCGCCCCAGCGAACTCCCTCTCCCCGGCCGTCGAAGCCGCCCCCAACCAGCCCCGATCCAAAACCGACCTCTTCATGTCCTTCACCTGGCTGGCCCTGCAGGGCTTTGGCGGCGTGCTGGCGGTGGTGCAACGCGAGCTGGTGGAAAAGAAACAATGGATGACGCGCGAGCAGTTCGTGGAGGATTGGGCCGTGGCGCAGATCATGCCGGGGCCCAACGTGGTGAACCTTTCGATGATGATCGGCGGGCGCTACTTCGGCCTGCCCGGCGCCTTGGCCGCGCTCACCGGCATGCTGGCCGCGCCGCTGGTGATCGTGCTGCTGCTGGCCGCGCTTTACGGCAGCGTGGCCGACAGCACCACCGCACAAGGCGCGTTGCGCGGCATGGGCGCGGTGGCCGCCGGGCTCATCACCGCCACCGGCATCAAGCTGATCGCCGCGCTCGGCAAGAACGCCATGGGACTCGGGGTGTGCATCGGCCTGGCGGTGCTCACCTTCGGGGCGATCGCCCTGCTGCGCTGGCCGCTGGCCTGGGTGCTGCTGGGCCTGGGCGGCGTGGCCTGCCTGTGGGCGTATTGGGTGCTGGGGCGGTCGGGCAACGGGAGCGAGGCATGAGCATGGCCCCCACGCTGGCGAACTGGACCGACCTGTTCCTGCACTTCGCTTCGCTCTCGCTGCTGGCGGTGGGTGGCGCCATCACCACAGCGCCCGACATGCACCGCTACCTGGTGAGCGAACAGGGCTGGCTGAGCGACGCGCAGTTCACCTCGTCGATCGCGCTGTCGCAGGCCGCGCCCGGCCCGAACGTGCTGTTCGTCGCCCTGCTGGGCTGGAACCTGGGCCTCAACGCGGGGGGTGGTCCGTCGGCCGGCTGGCTGGCCTGGGCGCTCGCGCTGCTGGGCGTCGTGGTGACGCTGGTGGCGATCATGCTGCCCTCGTCCATCCTCACCTACACCGCCACGCAATGGGGCCACCGCAACCGCGAACTGCGCGCGGTGCGCGCCTTCAAGGCCGGCATGGCCCCGATCGTGATCGCACTGCTGATCGCCACCGGCTGGCTGCTGAGCGCGGCCCACAACCAGCCATCGCGCGACTGGCCGCTGTGGCTGCTGACCGCCTGCGCCACCGTGCTGGTGTGGCGCACGAAGATCCACCTGCTGTGGCTGATCGGCGCCGGGGCGGTGCTCGGCGCGTTCGGCTGGGTCTGAGGGCCGAAGCCCCACCGGTCATTTTTCCCGTTTCAGGCCGGCCAGACCCTTGATGTCCAGCGCGGCCAGCGCGCCGCGAAGGCCGTCCATGTCGACGTTGTCGCCCGTGAGTTCGACCATCACGCCGTTGGCCAGCATCACCGACATCTCCGCGCTGCTGCCGTCCTTGCGGTATTCCTCCTTGAAAGAAACACCGTCCTTCTGGTAGATGCGCTCGACCTCGTCCTGGGTCTCGCGGTTGACGGTGCTCTGGGCCCAGGCGCCCATGGCCATGCCGAGCGCAGGCACGGCACCGAGGTCCTGCACCTTGACTTCCACGCGGCCGTTGTCCCGGGTGTATTCGGCGGTGACGCTGGAGAAGCTCATGCCCATGGCGCTGTCGGAGCGGGCCTCGATCGCGGTGCGCTCCATACCGGCCAGCTTGTCCGGCACATGGGTCTGCAGCAGATCGGGCGCAAAGGGTTTGCCACCCTGCCCGCCCATGGCCGCGCCCATCATGTCGGCCATGGCTTTGCCGGCCGCGGCGGAGTCACCCTTGGCCTGAGCCTCCTCCATGCGCTTGCTCGCCTCCTCGACCTTCTTGCCCGCTTCTTCGATCTTGGCGGTGTCGAGGGTGATCTCGGTCCCCGGCACTTTGATGCTCACCTGGTCGGACGAGGACGCGGCGCCGCCCATCATCATGCCCGGGCCGCCCCCGGTGAACAGCGCGCTGACCGCGCCCACCACCAGACTCGCCACGATGCCGCACACGATCAGCACCGCGGTGTAGCCCACCGCCTTCTCCTCGGGCGCCTTCATCAGCACCGGAATGCCGGTGTAGATCAGGTAGATCGAATACAGCGCGGCGATCACCCCGAGCATGGACAGGGCGGGCAGCAGGCTGAAGATGCCGCCCACGAAACCCGCCGTGGAGCCATAAGCCACCAGCTTGAAGGCGTTGAGCAGGTTCTTTTCACCCTTGAACGTGGGCGCCAGCGCATTCGCGATCAGGGCCAGCACATAGACCATCACCAGCGACAGCACGAAGCCCACCACCATGTTGACCAGGCCGCTGACGATGGGCACCCGGAACGAAATGCCAAAGGCGCCGGCGCCGATCAGGCTGAGCCCGATGAAGGTCGCGATGGCCGGTATGGCGGCCAGATAGATCAGGTAATTGGTGTAAATCGCCTTGGGATCGGTGGCTTCCTGTTCAATGACAGGCCATGTTTCCTTGGGTTTGAGAAGAATGGCTTGTACGCGGTCAACGATCGTCATGATTCCCTCCGGTTGAAAAACCTTGCGCGGCCTGGCGCCGCCTGTGTGCCTGGTCCCGCCACCTCCGGCAGGGCCAGACTCTGAAATGGATCAGCGCGGATTCTCGAAGAACACCGCGTTGGTGTAGTCGCTGATCTCGAAATACACCTTCTTCTCGCCCGGGTCCACCTGCATGTTGAGGTT
This sequence comes from Hydrogenophaga aromaticivorans, assembly GCF_013387465.1. GTDB lineage: Bacteria > Pseudomonadota > Gammaproteobacteria > Burkholderiales > Burkholderiaceae_C > Hydrogenophaga > Hydrogenophaga aromaticivorans. The sequence goes on from NZ_VYGV01000006.1 coordinate 1,140,471, forward strand.
TTCGTCCAGGGTTCCGTAGCCATAGCGGTAGGCGCGCGGCTTGCCATCGTCGGTGCCCAGCGCGGTGCTGACCTTGTCGATCTTGAGGAAGCGGCGCACCACCTTGTCGCCCGCGTACACCTCCAGCACGCCGTTGGTTCCGGTCCAGTTCTGGATTTCGCGGCTGAGCTTGTTCTGTTGCTCCTGGGTGCAAGCCGCGGCGAACAAGGCGACGCTCAAGGCAGCGATCAACCCGGCGCGTTGTGCAGATGGGCTCCTCATTCAATCCTCCAGCAGTGTTGGCAGGCATTGTGCCGCAGGTTCGTGCAGGCACAAGTCGGCCACCACGTCCAGTTCGGTCGCCTCGGGGTTGATCACCACCACCCGGGCGCCGCGCCGGTGCGCGGTGTGCGCCAGGCCCGCGGCCGGGTAAACCAGGCCCGAGGTGCCGACGACCAGCATCAGGTCGCAGCGGTTCGCGGCTTTCTGCGCCGCGTCCAGCGCGGGCAGCGGCAGCATCTCTCCAAACCAGACCACGGCCGGGCGCCGCAGGTTGCCACAGGTCGGACAATGGGGCGGATGACCGGCTTCCACGAACTCGGGGTCGCAACAGTCGCGCGGCATGTCCAGCCAACGGTCGTCGGCCAGGTTGCCGTGCAGGGCAATCGCGTCGGTGCTGCCCGCGCGCTGATGCAGGCCGTCCACGTTCTGCGTGATGAGCGTGAGCCGGCCCGGGTGGCGCTGCTGAAAGGCCGCGAGGGCGAGATGCCCGGCGTTGGGCGCCACCCGGGCGATCATGTCGCGGCGGAACTGGTACCAGTCCCACACGCGGCGCGGGTGGGCGCGAAACGCGTCCTCGGTGGCCAGGTCCTCGGGCTTGAACTGCGCCCACAAGCCGGTCTGGGCATCGCGGAACGTGGGCACGCCGGATTCGGCACTCATGCCCGCGCCGGTCAGCACGGCGATGTGGTGCGCGCTCCCGATCCAGTCGCGCACCGTGGGCATGTTCAGCTGCGTTGACGCAGCGCTTCGTAGAGGCAGACGCCGCTGGCCACCGACACGTTGAGGCTTTCCACCGCGCCGGCCATGGGAATGCTGACCAGCTCGTCGCAGGTCTTGCGCGTGAGCTGGCGCATGCCGTCGCCCTCGGCACCCAGCACCAGCGCCACCGGGCCTTTGAGGTCCACCTGGTACAGGGTTTTCGGTGCGTCGTCGCTGGTGCCGATGATCCAGATGTTGCGCTCCTTCAACTCACCCAGGGTGCGCGCCAGGTTGGTCACCATGAAATAGGGCATGGTCTCGGCTGCACCGCTGGCCACCTTGGCCACGGTGGCGTTGATGCCGGCCGCGTGGTCCTTGGGCGCGATCACCGCGTGTGCGCCCGCGCCATCGGCCACGCGCAGGCAGGCGCCCAGGTTGTGGGGATCGGTGATGCCATCGAGCACCAGCAGCAGCGGCACGGTGCCGGCGGCTTCCAGACCTTCCAGCAATTCGTCCAGCGAGTGCGCCTGGGGAATGGGCATCACCCGCGCCGCCACACCCTGGTGGCCGTGGCTGCCCGCGAGCTTGGCCAGGCGCAGGCCATCGGCCTCGATCAGGCGCACATTCGCCTCTTTGACGCGGTCCAGAAACTGGCGCATGCGCGCGTCACGGCGCGTGGGCTCGAAATAGATCTCGACGATGGATTGCGGCGCGGTTTTCAGGCGCACGCCGACGGCGTGAAAGCCGAAAAGCACTTTGGGGGAAGACATCCCCTGATTATCAGCGCCCTCCGGGCGTCCCGCGTCGCCTTCGGCTCGGGTGATCCCCTCCGGCGCGCAATGACTTCCCCAGGATGCGGCGGAACCGGCTCCGCCAGGCCGCATCGCATCGACCCTTGAGGGGGTCGCGCGCAGCGCGGCGGGGGTGTTCAAGTCAAGCCGCCACTTCCGCGGTCTCCACCACCTGCCCGGCCTCGATCGTGATGCGGCGCTCGCAGCGCTGGGCGATGGCGCGGTCGTGGGTCACCAGCACCAGCGTCGTGCCTTGCTCGCGGTTGAGCTCGAACATGAGTTCCATCACCTTTTCGCCGGTGGCAAAGTCCAGGCTGCCGGTGGGCTCGTCGGCCAGCAACACGGCAGGCTGCACCACAAACGCCCGCGCCAGCGCCACGCGCTGCTGCTCACCGCCCGAAAGCACCTTGGGGTAGTGGCCCAGTCGTTCGCCCAGGCCCACACGCTGCAGCATGCGCGTGGCGGTCGCCCGCGCATCGCGCCGGCCGGACAGCTCCAGCGGCAGCATCACGTTTTCCAGCGCGTTCAGGTTGCCCAGCAGCTGAAAGCTCTGGAACACGAAGCCGACCTTCTGGGCGCGCAGGGCGGCCCGCTGGTCCTCGTTGATCACAAACAGGTCCACGCCGTCAACCAGCACGGTGCCGCTGGTGGGCGTGTCCAGCCCGGCCACGATCGACAGCAGGGTGCTCTTGCCCGAGCCCGAGGCGCCCACGATGGCAGCAGTTTCCCCTTTGTTCAGTGAGAAATCGATATCGCGCAAAATGGTCAGGGTGCCCGTGGAGTCGGTCACCGACTTGAACACATGCTGCACGGCAATCATCACATCGGACATGGAAAGGCCTCAGGTTGAAACGACGTCACTTTAACGCCCTGCTCGTCGGGGCAGCCTGCCTGGGGTCTATCGGTGCAGCGATGGCACAGACCGCCTCGGCGGCCACAGTGCCCACGGTGCTGGTGGTGGGTGACTCGCTGACCGCCGAATACGGCCTCCGGCGCGGCAGCGGCTGGGTGGCGCTGCTGCAGCAGCGCCTGGACAGCGAAAAAGTCCCGGGCCGGATGGTGAACGCCGGCATCAGCGCCGACACCACGTCGGGCGGCCGCTCGCGCCTGCCGGCCCTGCTGCGCCAGCACAAACCCGCCGTGGTGATCATCGAACTCGGCGGCAACGATGCCCTGCGCGGCATGCCGCTCAGCATGACGCGCGACAACCTGGCCGCCATGGCCCGGCTTTCCCGCGCGGCCGGTGCCCGCGTGCTGATGGTGGGCATGGAGGTGCCGCCCAACTACGGCGCGAAGTACACGCAGGAATTCCGCCAGGTGTTCAAGACCGTGGCGCAGGCCGAGAAGACCGGTCTGGTGCCCTTCCTGCTGGCGGGCGTGGCCGATCTGCCCGATGCGACCGCCACGCTGTTCCAGAGCGACCGCATCCACCCGAACGAAATGGCACAACCCACGCTGGCCGCCAACGTATGGCCCGCGCTGCGCGCGCTGCTCGTGAAACGATAATCCGGCATGCCCGTTCACACCCTGCCCGCCAGCGAAGCGCTGAGCCAACTCGACCGCTTTGACGCCATCATCGACGCCCGCACCGAAGACGAACACGCGCTCGACCACGTGCCCGGCGCGCTCAACTGGCCCACGCTCAACAACGCCGAGCGCATCACCATCGGCACGATGTACAAGCAGGTCAACGCGTTCGAAGCCAAGAAGCGCGGCGCCGCGCTGTCCGCGCGCAACATCGCGGCCCACATCGAACGCGACGTGCTCGACAAGCCGCGGGACTGGAAGCCGCTGGTGTATTGCTGGCGCGGCGGCAACCGCAGCGGTGCGCTGGCCACCATCCTCGGCGCGATCGGCTTTCAGGTCACGCTGATCGAAGGCGGCTACAAGGCCTGGCGCGCGGCGCTGGTCGAGTCCCTGCCCGGACTGGCCACCCGCCTGCACTACCGCGTGGTCTGCGGCCCCACCGGCAGCGGCAAGACACGGCTGCTGCAGGCGCTCGCTGACCAGGGCGCGCAGGTGCTGGACCTGGAAGCCCTGGCCAACCACCGCAGTTCGGTGCTGGGCCACATTCCGGGTGTGCCGCAACCGAGCCAGAAACGTTTTGACAGCCTGGTCTGGGACGCCCTGCGCCGCTTCAACCCGGCGCGACCGGTCTACATCGAAAGCGAGAGCAAGAAGGTGGGCAATGTGCGCGTGCCCGATGCGCTGATCGACGCCATGCGCGCGAGCCCCTGCATCGACCTGCAGCTGTCGGACGAGGAGCGTGTGGCGCTGCTGCTGGAGGACTACGATTTCTTCGTCCAGGACAGCGCGCATTTCTGCCAGCGGCTGGCAGCGCTGACCGAGTTGCGCGGCAAGGCCGTGGTGGAAGGCTGGATCGCCCAGGTGCAGGCGGGTCAGACGCCGGCGGTGGTGCTGGATCTGCTGAAGCTGCACTACGACCCGACCTACGCCCAGTCCATCTCACGCAATTTCAGCCAATACGGCCAGGCGCTGCCCTGCGTGCTGCGCGACCGCTCGCCAGCCGCGCTCAACGAAGCGGCAGCGTCTTTGATCGCGGGTGAAGCCGCTGCGCCGGCCACCTGAGCCGGCGCGGGTTCAGGCACCCAACCAGAGCACACCCACGCCCAAGGCCAGAAAGATCACCGCGGCCACCGCGTGCACCGCCTTGATCGGCACCCGCCGCGTGAGGGCCTCACCAAAGAACACCACCGGCGCGTTGGCCAGCATCATGCCCAGGGTGGTGCCTGCGACCACGGCCACCAGAGGCGCGTACTGGGCCCCCAGCGCGACGGTGGCGATCTGCGTCTTGTCGCCCATCTCGGCCAGAAAAAACACCCAGGTGGTGGTGGCGAACACGCCGAGCCGCCCCTTGGGCGCGGCGTCAATGTCGTCCAGCTTGTCGGGGATCAGCATCCAGCCGGCCATGGCGATGAAGGAGACACCAAGCACCCAGCGCATCACATCCGGTCCCACGGTGGTCATGACCCAGGCACCCACAGCACCGGCCAGGGCGTGGTTGAGCAGCGTGGCCACCAGGATGCCCCAGATGATGGGCCAGGGTTTGCGGAACCGGGCCGCCAGCACCAGCGATAGCAGCTGGGTCTTGTCGCCCATTTCGGCGAGGGCAACGATGCCGGTGGAGAGGAGAAAGGCTTCCAAAACTGTGCTCCAGGGGCCGGAAAAACCAAAAGACCGCACAGCAGCCCCGGCCCTTCCGGCGGCTGTGCGGTCAAAGGTCTTGCCAGGCTTGAAGCTGTCGGCGCCATGGCCATGGGGGCCAAGTGTGTTGACGCGGACCTCTGCGTGGTGCAGAGCGGCTACTCCCCAATGACGGGTGAGGCGCGAGTATAGACGACGGGCAACGGGAGGCCGCGCGCCGGGCAGCGCGCGGCCACCACCACGTCAGATCAGGGGCACACCGGTCTTGCTCTGAATGAACTCGCGCGTCACGCCGTCGGCCAGTTCCACCAGCTTCAGGCCCTCGGGCGTCACGTCCATCACGCCCAGGTCGGTGATGATGCGGTCGACCACGCCCTTGCCGGTCAGTGGCAGGGTGCACTGGGGCAGGATCTTCAGGTCTTCGGTGCCGTCTTTTTTCTTCGCGACGTGCTCCATCAGCACGATCACGCGCTTGACGCCGGCCACCAGGTCCATGGCGCCACCCATGCCCTTGACCATCTTGCCCGGGATCATCCAGTTGGCCAGATCACCCTCGGCCGTCACCTGCATGGCGCCCAGGATGGACAGGTTGATCTTGCCGCCGCGGATCATGGCGAAGCTCTCGTGGCTGCCGAAGATGGCCGAACCCTTCATGGTGGTCACGGTCTGCTTGCCGGCGTTGATCAGGTCGGCGTCCACCTCGTCTTCGTAGGGGAAGGGGCCGATGCCCAGCATGCCGTTCTCGCTCTGCAGCCACACCTCCACATGGTCGGGCACGTGGTTGGCCACCAGCGTCGGGATGCCGATGCCGAGGTTCACATAAAAGCCGTCTTGCAGTTCCTGGGCCGCGCGCGCGGCCATCTGGTCTTGGGTCCAAGGCATGTTGTGCTCCTTACTTGCGGTCGCGGGTGGTGCGCTTCTCGATGCGCTTTTCCGGGGTGGGGTTGTGCACGATGCGGTGCACGTAGATGCCCGGCAGGTGCACGTCGTCCGGGGCGATCTCGCCGGTGGCGACGATGCGCTCGACTTCGACGATGCAGATCTTGCCGGCCATGGCGGCGGCCGGGTTGAAGTTGCGCGCGGTCAGGTTGAAGCGCAGGTTGCCCGAGCGGTCGGCCACGTCGGCCTTGACCAGCGCCACCTCGGGGAACAGCGCATGTTCCATCACATAGGTCTCACCGCCGAACTCACGCAGTTCCTTGCCTTCGGCCACCAGGGTGCCGACACCGGTCTTGGTGAAGAAGGCCGGGATGCCGGCGCCGCCGGCGCGCAGCTTCTCGGCCAGCGTGCCCTGCGGCGTGAATTCGAGCTCGAGTTCGCCGGCCAGGTACTGGCGCTCGAACTCCTTGTTTTCACCCACGTAGGAAGAAATCATCTTCTTGATCTGGCGAGTCTCGAGCAGCTTGCCCAGACCGAAGCCGTCCACGCCGGCGTTGTTGGAAATGGCGGTCAGGTTCTTGACGCCGGAATCGCGCAGGGCGTCGATCAGCGCTTCGGGAATGCCGCAGAGGCCAAAACCGCCCACGGCGATGAGCTGGCCGTCAGCGACCACGCCCTTGAGGGCTTCGGCTGCGCTCGGGTAAATCTTGTTCACGTCGGTTGCTCCAGTGGTTGAACAGGGATGAATGCAACGATACTACGTAACAGCATACGTAGTTTGACCTAATGGCTAACCCGAATACCGATCTCTCCGGCATCGATTACCGGCTCGCGTTTGACCTGGCGCCACTCGGGCTGGCGCTCTCGCGCCAGCGCACGATTGTGGACTGCAACCAGGCCTTGTGCGAGATGTTTGGCGCCGCGCGCGAGCAGCTCGTGGGCCAGAGTTTTCAGGTGCTCTACCCCAGTGCCGACGAGTACGAGCGCACCGGCGCACGCATCACCCCCATCCTCGGACGCAGCGGCACCTACGCAGACGACCGCGTCATGAAACGCGTGGACGGCCGCTTCAAGGGCGAAACCTTCTGGTGCCACGTCACCGGTCGTGCCCTGCACCGGGAGGTGCCGCACGAGGCCGGCATCTGGAGCTTCGAAGACCTGAGCTCGCGCCGCGCGGTCAAGGCCGAACTCACCGGGCGCGAACGCGAGGTGGCGGCCTTCCTGATGAATGGCCTGACCAGCAAGGAGATCGGCAAGGCGCTGGGCATCAGCCACCGCACGGTCGAGATCTACCGCGCGCGCCTGATGCGCAAGTACCAGGCGCACAGCACACCGGATCTGGTGCACCGGCTGCTGGAGGGCTGAACGCACTCGCGTACCTGCCGCCTCAGTTGACCTCTTGTAGCGAACACGCTTTCTCAAGGTTTCGATATATGGAAAACGGACAGGTACACAGCCAATACTGCCCCTGGCAAATAGAGCAAAACAAACGGGGCGAAAAAAATGGCGGAGACCAAACCCGCCAGACCACCCAGCACCGGCCAATGCCAGGCAACACGGCGGTCGCCAACCCAGGCAATTGTCATGACCGCCAACGACGACCACGCGTAGGCAACAGCAAGTCCGAGGCAGAACTTGGGATCATTGACAACCTGAAAAAAGGGCTCGTTGACCAGCGCCGTCACCGCCGTAG
>NZ_VYGV01000018.1:0-13109 GCF_013387465.1 Hydrogenophaga aromaticivorans
GCCTCTCGGCGGCGATCGCCACGCGCAACCCGAAGTACATGCACGACTTCGCGCAGAACATCCAGTCGGGCACGGTCAAGATCAACCGCACCACCACCGGCAACCTGGTCAACGCGCCCTTTGGCGGTGTCAAGAACTCCAGCACCTCGACCTTCCGAGAATCCGGCAGGGTCGGCATGGAGTTCTTCACCCAGACCAAGATCGTCTACCGCGCCGCTTGACGATCATGAGCGTCTATCAGACCCTGGAGGCCCTCCAGATCCGCTTGCCGGGTGTTCGCCAGCCCGCAGCGGCCTACGTGCCGTACGCGATGGCCGGCAAGCTGATTTTTCTGAGCGGGCACACCGCCCGGAAAAACGGCCAGCCCTGGGTCGGGAAACTCGGCGTCTCCCTGACCACCGAGGAGGGGCAGGCGGCTGCCCGGTCGGTGGCCATCGATCTGCTCGGCACACTGCAGGGCGCGGTGGGCGATCTCAACCGCATCGCCCGCATTGTCAAGCTGACCTCGCTGGTGAATTCGGCCCCCGACTTCACCGAACACCACCTGGTGAGCAACGGTGCCAGCGCCCTGATCGCCCAGGTGTTCGGGGCCCAAGGCGAACACGCGCGCAGTGCGTTTGGTGTGGCCCAGATTCCGCACGGCGCGTGCATCGAAATCGAGCTGATCGCCGAGATCGTGTGAGCGTGCGGCGCCGTGGCCGCCGCCTTGCGCGCTATTTCGTGCGCTGGGGTTCGAGCGCGCCGGACCGCGCCTGGTGTTTCTCGGGCGGCTGCCAGCGGAAAAACAGCGGGTAGACCTTTTCCACCACCGGGCCGTTGAAGTCCCAGGCCAGGCACTGGCCCAGGTGCATCGGCGGGCGGCCGTCGGCCGTGGGAGCGAACGACGCCGAGCGTGTCTGGAACGCGGCGGTGGCCAGGTTGAACAGCAGTTCGCGCAGGTGGGTGCAACCCTGGATGCCGCCGAGGTGGCCTTCGATGGTCTTGCGCCAGCCGCGACCCAGCGTCTCGCCGATCAGGCCCTGCATGGGGTCCATGGCCTGCGGGCAGGGCGCGTGCGGGTGCGCGTCCATGGCCACGGCCACCTCACGGATCACCATGTTGTTGTCCAGCGTGAGGCGGAGGTGCATGTGGTGGATAGGCTCGTGGGGTGCCCACTCGCCCTCGCCCTCGATTTCGAAGGCATGGGGTTTGGTGTCGAGCAACTCGCCTTCGATGTCCCACAGGCCGTCGTCGCGTTCGAACCCCCGGTATTCGACTTTTCGGGTGTGCATGGGCTTGCGGGGATGGGGCGTGGGCAGTGGCAAAACGGGACCTCGGCGAACTAGGGCCTGTTCACACTATTTTTCCAAGTGCGAATGGGCTGAAAACAGCGCCAATCTAGGCGCGGGACGACGGCCAGACTGGATGTCTGGCCTAGGAGGGCAACAACGAGTGGCGCTGTTTTCAGCCCATTCCCTTCGGGTTGCGGCCAAAAAGGCCATGCGCGGCGTTGCGAAGCCTTGCCGGGGGGCGACCCCGGCTGCGTTTCGCGCCTTGCGCATGGTCTTTTTGATCCGCAACGCATCTTGGAAAAATAGTGTGAACAGGCCCTGGTGACTGAACCCCGATTTTCCCCGATGCACGCGATCACCGTCCCGGGCCGGCCGCAATACCTTCAAGGTCATGGGGTACGTGGATACTGCAGTATCCCCATTCCCTTTCCATCCCGATTTGTGATGACCGCTTCGAACCGACTGCAGGCACAGGATGTGCTCGATCTTGCCCGGCGTCAGTGGCGCGACACCTGCGCCGCCTGCGCGCCTTTCGCCAGCCCCGGCTGGGACTCGTTTCCCGGCACGGTCAGCGACGAGGCCCTGCGGTTGCTGGGTGCGCTGTGGCTGCCCGGCGACGAGGAGCCGACGCTGGAGGAACATCGCCCACCCGGCGTGGACCAGTGGTCGGCCGAAGCGCCGATCGCCCTGCATTTCCATCCCTGCAACCGCTGCCAGGTCTGGGCCTGCAAGGCGTGTGGCAAACCGTTCCTGCGCTACACCGAATACGGTGGCTACTACGAGGACCGGCGCATCCGGGAGCTGGATCCGGGGCGGGTGGACCTGCGCGAACCGGAGGTGTGAGCCGTGCAGGCGGGTCCTGCGCATAGCTCCATCGGCGCACGGCCCTAGTTCCATCGGCGTATTCAGCGGGCGCAGGGCCAGCCGATGCATGTCTCATCAGGCCGTGGTGTGCACGCGCCAGGGGATTTTCATGGGGTTTGTTTCAAGGTTTCGTATCGGTACCCGTCTGGCGATGGGCTTCGGGTTGATGCTGTTGCTCATTGCGGGAATGATCGTTTCGTCTTACGGCGCGCTGCAACACATTGGTGCCGAGAACAGCCAGTTGATTGACCAGGAACTCGTGAAGGTGAGCGCTGTGGCCGTCATCGACACGACCACGCGGGCCAACGGTCTGAACACCACCGAGCTGCTGCTGGTGGAGCCGGCCCAGCTGCCGGTGATCCAGGCGCGCATGCAGCAGAACCGCCTGGCGATCGACGAAGCGCTGAAAACGCTGGACCGCCTCGTGGTCAAGCCCGAAGGCCGTGCCGCGCTGTCCGAACTGCAAACGGCGCGCGCGGCCTATGTGGCGTCGTTTGCGAAGATCGCGCCGCTGGTGCAGGCGGGCCAGATCGATGAGGCGCGGCAGCTGGTGCACAAAGAAACCCTGCCGGCGCTGGGCCGACTGCAGCAGCCCATCGACACCCTGCGCCAGCTGCAGGACACGTTGGCACAACAGCACGGCGCCGCGGTGACGGCCGGCATCACCAGCGCCCGCAACCTCATGCTGGTGCTGGGCGGGGCCGCGCTGGTTCTGGGCCTGGTGGCTTCGGCCCTGCTGGCGCGCAGCATCGTGCTGCCGCTGCGGAACGGCGTGGTGGTGGCCAACCGCATCGCGGCGGGCGACCTGACCCAGACGGTGGAGGCCAGCGGGAAGGACGAAGTGGCCGACCTGCTGCGCGCGATCGGCACCATGCAGGCGGGTCTGCGCCAGTTGGTGGCGCAGGTGCACCAGGGGGTGGAACACGTGGGCTCGGCGTCTTCGCAGATCGCCAGCGCCAACAAGGACCTGAGCGGCCGCACCGAAGCACAGGCGAGCGCGCTGGAGCAGTCGGCCGCGGCCATGGAGGAGTTGACCAGCGCGATTGCCATCAACGCCGACAACGCCCAGGAAGCCCGCACGCTGGCGGTGAACGCCTCGACCGTGGCCGAAGCCGGTGGGGAGACGGTGGGCTCGGTGGTGCGCACCATGCGCAGCATCGACGAGTCGTCGCGGCGCATCGGTGAAATCATCGGCGTGATCGACGGCATCGCATTCCAGACCAACATCCTCGCGCTCAATGCCGCGGTGGAAGCGGCGCGCGCCGGCGAGCAGGGTCGCGGCTTTGCCGTGGTGGCTTCGGAGGTGCGCTCGCTGGCGGGCCGCTCGGCCGAGGCGGCGCGGCAGATCAAGCAGCTGGTCGCGGCGAGCATGGAGCAGGTGAACTCGGGCACGGCGCTGGCCGACCAGGCGGGCCACGCCATGACCGATGTGGTCGGTGCGATCAAGCGCGTGAGCCAGCTGGTGGTGGACATATCGACCGCCATGCGCGAGCAGAGCACCGGCGTCGGCCAGGTGGGCGAAGCCATCGCGCAGCTGGACCAGACCACGCAGCAGAACGCGGCGCTGGTGGAAGAAACGGCGGCGGCTTCGCAAAGCCTGGACGACCAGGCGCGGAGCCTGGTGGCATCGGTCGCGCTGTTCCGCATCGATGCGACGGCCCAGATGGCTTGATGCGGTAGCGGGTTGATGCCCCGGAGGCTGCACAGGCAGCGGCCAGGCTGGCACACTGGGCGCACCACCGCCAGGAGACCCGCCATGTCACACGAACACGAGCACCCGCATTCACACAGCCACGAACACGAGCCGGCCTGGAAGCACGACGGCGTGCGCGTGGTGCCGGGCAACCAGCTCGACGGCAACGTGCCGAGCACGCCGGGCATGGACCGCAAGGCGGCGATCAACTTCGCGCGCGTGGGCGCCCAGAAGCTCTGGGCCGGCACCGTGACCATCCACGCCAACGCCAAGACCGGCGCCCACCACCACGGCCCGCTGGAGAGCGTGATCTACGTCGTGAAGGGCCGTGCGCGCATGCGCTGGGGCGACAAGCTCGAATTCACCGCCGAGGCCGGTCCGGGCGATTTCATCTACGTGCCGCCCTATGTGCCGCACCAGGAAATCAACGCCAGCCCGACCGAGGTGCTGGAGTGTGTGCTGTGCCGCAGCGACGGCCAGGCGGTGGCGGTGAACCTGGACATCGAGCCGGTGGAGAAGCCGGAACAGGTGCTGTGGGTGGACCCGACACACCCGCACGGCGGGGTCTGATGTCGCTCAGTGTGGCCGTGCCAGGCGCCGGTGCAGCAGCCACTGCGCGAAGGCGCCGCACAGCGCGAAGCCCAGCATCAGCAGCCCGAGGTTGAGCGCGCCCTCGTGCCGGAACAGGCCGACGGCAAAGCCGCCCACGGCGCCCGTCATCTGCTGCATCAGCCCGGCCACCGCGGCGGCCGATCCCGCCAGCGCGGGCACGAGCCCGATCGTGCCGCCGAGCGCGGGCGGCACCAGCAGGCCGTGGCCGATGCCCACCAGCATCAGCGGCAAGGCAAACGCGAGCGGGGTGTTCAGGCCGGCCAGGGCCAGCACCACCACCAGACCGATGCCCGCCAGCGTGCAGGCCTGCCCGATCCCCATCATCCGGCGCTCGCCGGTGCGGTGCGCCATGTGCGAAGCGAGGTAGTTGCCCACGATGTAGGCGCCCGGCACACACATGATGTAGTAGCCGATGCCGTCGGGCTTCACGCCGTAGCTGCCGAGCACGATGGGCGCGCCACCGAGAAAGGCGTAGAAGGTGGCGGTGGTCATGGAGAGCAGGGCCACGTACAGGATGAAAGCGCGCTCGCGGCCCAGCCGCGCGTACGACGACAGCATGGCGCGCAGCCAGTGCGGCTGCACCGTGGTGACCTTCTGGTGGTCGGGCAGGCCGCGCCACGCCGCCACGAACAGCACCACCGCCAGCACCGCCATCACCACAAAATTGGCCTGCCAGCCCAGGCGCACATGCAACTGCCCGCCGATGATGGTGGCCAGCGGCGGGCACAGGCCCATGGCCATGCCCACGTAAGCCATCACGCGCGTGCGCTCGGGGCCCTGAAACAGATCCTGAACCATGGCGCGGCCCACCACCATGCCCGCCGCGGCGCCCGCGCCCTGCAGCACGCGCGCGGCCACCAGCAGCGGCAGGTTGGGCGCCAGCGCCGCCAGCACCGAGCCCAGGAACGCCACCGCCAGGCCGAACAGCAGGATCTTCTTGCGCCCGATGCGGTCCGACAGCGGGCCGTAGAGCAGTTGCAGCGACCCGTAGGCCACCACGTAGCCGCTGAAGGTGAGCTGCACCGCCGCCTGGCCGGTGTTGAAGATGGCGCCCCATTCCTGCATCGAAGGCAGGCAGATGGTCATGGCCAGCAGTCCGAAGGCGAGTTGCGCCAGCAGGTTGGCGATCAGCAGGCCGGAGGGTGCGGGCCGGGTTGTCGGAGACGTCATGGAAGGGCGGAAACGGTGGTCGGCACCCCGCGGGTGGCCGAAGAAAACAAGGGATGTGGCTGGGCGAAGGCCTTAGCGAAGGCGCAAGGCTACCCGGAATGGATCGGTGCCGTGGGATTCAGGGTCGCAGAGGCGCACGCTCCAGCGCATCGACCCACATCGCCTTCCAGGGCGCCCAGTCGTGGCCGCCGGGCGCGCTGAGCAGGTGATCGGCCGGCAGCAGACCATCGAACAGGCCGGGGAACGGCTCCAGCCGGTCGCGGGTGCCGTAGCCGATGTAGAGCTCCGGGCGCGCCTGCGCCGGGTCGCCGTAGCCCTTCAGCCACCGCAGCAGATCGCGTTGGAAGTCGCCGGGCTGCAGCGGCAACGCGGGTTGCCAGCGTGCGATACCACCCGCCTCGGCCACCTCGCTCAGCACGCTGTACGACCCGATGAACGGGGCCAGGGCGATGAGGCCATCGATCTCGCCGGGTGCGCTCTTCGCGTACAGCAGTGAACCCATCCCGCCGAGCGAAATGCCGGCCAGCCAGATCGACCGGTAGCCCCGGGCGCGCGCCGGCTCGATCACATCGGCCCGCAAGCGGGCTTCAAAACTGCCGTTGCGGAAGTAGCCCATGTGCGCGTCCGCCACCACCATGTCCACGCCCGGGTGGCGCCATCGCAACTGGTTCACGAAGCCTTCGCGCACGATGTCCTGCGGCACCTCCTGCGACCCCGGCATGAACACGACCAGCGTGTGGCCCGGGCCGCTCGACGACGCCGGCAACCACAGCGCATCCATGGGCACTTTCGCAGGGCGCGGCAACGCGCAGCCCACCAGCAGAACCAGCACCCCCGTCATGAGCAGCCACAGGGCGGTGCGTCGGCGAAGAGGCGTGTGGGCGGTGGTGATCGTGGGCATGGTGGGGCGCCAGGGCGTGTGGCAGGCTGGGCTACTGTAGCGCCAGCATGGGATTCGATGTCTCGCTAAGATGCCGCGATGACCCCGTACTGGCTGATGAAGTCCGAGCCCGAAGAGTGTTCGATCGACGACGCGCTGGCCGCCCCGCAGGCCACCGTGCCCTGGACCGGCGTGCGCAACTACCAGGCACGCAACTTCATGCGCGATGGCATGCAGGTGGGCGACGGCGTGCTGTTCTACCACTCCAGCTGCGCCGAGCCGGGCATCGTGGGCATCGCTCGCGTGGCCTCGGGCACACGCCCCGACCCGACGCAGTTCGACCCGCAATCCCCTTACTTTGACGCCAAGTCAAAACCGGAAGCGCCGCGCTGGCTGCTGCTGGATGTGCAGGCGCTGAAGAAGACCCGCCTGATCGGCCTGCCCGAACTGCGCGCCACACCCGAACTGGCCGACATGGTGGTGCTGCAGCGCGGCAGCCGCTTGTCGATCACGCCGGTGAGCGAAGCGCACTGGCGCTGGATCACACAAAAGATGCTGGGCGGTTGAACGCCGCGGTTTTGTTCAGCCGCGCGGTGCGGCAAAACGCTGCGCCGACCGCTCACGCGCCTTGATCGCCTCCACCTCGCGGTTCTTCGGCTCGGCGTTCGTCACCATCGACCGGATGAGCCGCCGCGCCGAGTCCGCCACCTCGGCCACCGCGCGCTCGAACGCTTCTTCGTTTGCCTTCGACGGCACGCTGAAGCCGCTGAGCTTGCGCACGAACTGCAGCGAAGCATCGCGGATTTCCAGCTCGCTCGCGGGCGGCTCGAAGTTGAACAGCGTCTTGATGTTGCGGCACATGGGGCGCTCCTGCGTTGAGGGATGGCGCCATGGTACGAAGCCGGCGGCGGGGTTTCAAGACGCTGTTTTTGCGATGCGCTCCCAGTCCCGCAGCGTCTGCTGCAAGCGGTTTCTGGCATCGGGGTGGCCGTCGCTGAAGGCCGCGTTCAGGCGCTTTTTCAACGCCTCGTCGGGCGGCGGCGCGGCCGTGGCCTTGAGCCGGTCGATCAGCAGCATGACGGTCTGGAAGTTCCGGGATGTGATGGCCAGCTCCAGCATGCTCTGGCCGCTGTCGGTGTGGTCGTGCACGTTCGCGCCGTGTTCGATCATGTGCTTGAGCAGGCCGGCCTTGCCTTCCCGGCAGGCCCAATGCAGGGGCACCAGCCCGCCATCGAGCCGGGCCGTGAAGTCGGCATCGGGGGCCAACAGGTCGGCGGCCAGTGGCCAGGCCGACGCCTTGATCATTTGCTGGTGTTTCCAGTCGGACATGGGATGGGTGGGCTTGGGTGGATGCGCTGTGGGTTCTGGGGGGCAGTCTCTCACAGACGCCAAGGTGGACCACAGGCGGGTGCTTTCAATGAAAATCCCGGCTCTCCGTCGCCAGCCGGCCCAGCAACGGCGAGAGGTCTTCCAGGTGGCCGGCGATGAGGTTGCAGACTTCGCCTTCGCGCTGCCACACGCCGTGCACCGCCATCAGCCGTGAACGGGTGAGGGCGCTGCGCTGGCGCTCGCGCAGGGCTTTCCAGACGATGACTTGCACGACGCCGGTTTCGTCTTCCAGCGTCACGAACACCACGCCTTTGGAGGTGCCAGGTTGCTGGCGCCCGGTGACGATGCCGCAGGCGCGCACGAGGCGACCGTCGGGCGCGTCTTTCAGCGCTTCGGCGGTCATGAAGCGGCGCGCCTGCAGGCGCTCGCGCAGCAGGGCGAGCGGGTGGCGGCGCAGGGTGAGGCCGAGTGACGCATAGTCCCAGACGATGGCTTCGCCTTCGGGAGCTTCGGGCAGGTCCAGCGTGTCTTCTTCGACGGGGGCTTCTTTGAGCAACGCGGGTGGGGTTTTGAGGGCGGCGGCGTCCCAGACTTGCTGGCGGCGGTGGCCGCTCAGGGATTGCAGCGCGTCGGCGGCGGCGAGTTGTTGCATGGTTTGCTGGTTCAACCCGGCGCGGCGGGCGAGGTCTTCTGAATCCGTGAATGCACGGCTCGCGCGTGCCGCCACGATGCGTTGCGCTTCGTCGTGTGACAGGCCGCTGATCAGACGCAGGCCCAGGCGCACGGCGGGCAGTGTGGGCTCGAGGGCGGCCCTCCCCTCTGCCCTCTCCCAGGGGGAGAGGCCGTGGAAGCCCTGCTCTTCCAGCGTGCAATCCCAGTCGCTCTCCATCACGTCCACCGCGCGCACTTCGACGCCGTGGCGCACAGCGTCCTGCACCAGCTGGCTCGGCGAATAGAAGCCCAGCGGCTGGCTGTTGAGCAGGGCGGCGAGGAACTCGGCCGGGTGGTGGCGCTTGATCCAGCAGCTCGCATAGACCAGCAGCGCGAAGCTGGCGGCGTGGCTTTCGGGGAAGCCGTAGCTGGAGAAACCCTTCACCTGCTCGACCACACGCTGCGCGAAGTCGAGCGGGTAGCCGCGCTCGGTCATGCCGTTGATCAGGCGCTCCTGGTATTTGCCCAGACCGCCCTTGCGTTTCCACGCGGCCATGGCGCGGCGCAGGCCGTCGGCCTCGCCGGGCGTGAAGCCGGCCGCGATGATGGCGATCTGCATGCACTGCTCCTGGAACACGGGCACGCCGAGCGTGCGCTTCAGTGCGGCGTCCAGGCCCTTGGGGTAATCGATGGGCTCCTTGCCCTGGCGGCGGTTCAGGTAGGGGTGCACCGCGCCGCCCTGGATCGGACCAGGGCGCACCAGCGCGACCTCGATCACCAGGTCGTAGAACTCGCGCGGCCGCAGGCGCGGCAGCATGCTCATCTGCGCGCGGCTCTCGATCTGGAACACGCCCACGGTGTCGGCGGCGCAGATCATGTCGTAGGTGCTTTCGTCTTCCGCCGGGATGTCCTGCATCTGGAAGTCGAAGCCCTTGCGCTGGCCGATGAAGTCGAGCGACTTGCGGATGGCGGTCAACATGCCGAGCGCGAGCACGTCGACTTTCAGCAGGCCCATGGCGTCGAGGTCGTCCTTGTCCCATTCGATCACGGTGCGGTCGGCCATGGCGGCGTTTTCGATCGGCACCATGCGCGACAGCGGCATCTGGGTCAGCACGAAACCGCCGGTGTGTTGCGAGAGGTGGCGCGGAAAACCCATGAGCTGGCCGGTGAGCGCCACGAGCTGGCGCACCTTCAGGCTGTCCGGGTCCAGCCCCGCTTCGGTGATGCGGTCGGGCGCAAAACCATCCTCGCTCCACCAGCGGTGGCCGCTGCCCAGCGCGTCGAGCGCGGCCTCGTCGAAGCCCAGCGCCTTGCCCACGTCGCGCAGGGCGCTGCGGGGTCGGTAGCTGATGACGGTGGCGGTGAGCGCGGCGCGCTCGCGGCCGTACTTGGTGTAGAGGTACTGGATGACTTCTTCGCGCCGCTCGTGTTCAAAGTCCACGTCGATGTCGGGCGGCTCGTTGCGCTCTTTGGAGATGAAGCGCTCGAACAGCACCGCCGTGCGCGCCGGGTCCACCTCGGTCACGCCCAGGCAGTAACAGACCGCGCTGTTGGCTGCCGAGCCACGGCCCTGACACAGGATGTGCTGCGAGCGCGCGAAGGCGACGATGTCGTACACGGTGAGGAAGTAGTGCTCGTACTGCAACTCGCTGATCAGTGTCAGCTCGTGCTCCACCTGCTGCTGCACCGAAGCGGGCGCACCCGCGGGCCAGCGCCGCCCCATGCCCTCGTAGGCCAGCTGGCGCAGGTAACTCGCCGGCGTCTCGCCCGGCGGCACCACTTCGCTCGGGTACTGGTACGCCAGCTCGTCAAGCGAGAAGTGGCAACGTCCGGCGACCTTCAGCGTCTCGGCCAGCAGGGCTTCGGGGTAGCGCTGCGCCAGCGCCAGGCGCGAGCGCAGGCGCTGCTCGGCGTTGGGCGCGAGCGCGTGACCGCATTCGGTGAGCGGTTTGCCGATGCGCGTGGCGGTGAGCACGTCCTGCAGGGCCTTGCGCGAGCGCAGGTGCATGTGCACATCGCCCACCGCGACCAGCGGCACGGCGGTGAGCTCACTGCTCTGGCGCAGCCGGTGCAGGCGCATCTCGTCGTCCATCAGGCGCAGCTGCTCCACGCCGAGCCAGCAGCGGCCCACGAAGTGCAGCAACAGCCAGCGCGCCACGCTGTCCATCTGCGCCTGCGTGCTGCCGCGCTGCGGCACGGCGATCACCAGGCAGTCGGCCAGCGCGTCGGCGCTGATGTGCTTCAGCGTCAGGCGGTACGTGCCCTTGGGCGCCGTGCGGCGCAGCCGGGTGATGAACTCGCAGAGGTTGCCGTAGCCGTTGAGGTTGGTGGCGAGCACGACGAGGGTGAAGGGCGCGTCGCACTGCACCTGGAACTGGCTGCCCACGAGCAGCTTCAGGCCTTGCTCTTTGGCCGCCACGTGAGCGCGCACGATGCCGGCGAGCGAACATTCGTCGGTGAGGGCGAGGGCGGTGTAACCCAGCGCCTGCGCGCGCTCCACCAGCTCTTCGGGCCGGCTGGCGCCGCGCAGGAAGCTGAAGTTGGACAGGCACAGCAACTCCGCGTAGGAGGGGATGCCAGGGGGTTGTGGCGTCACGGCGAGAGTGCCCCCTCCGGCGCGAAATGCCCGAACCCAGGATGCGGTGGAACCGGCTTTGCCGGGCCACTCGCATCGCCCCCTGGAAGGGGGTCGCGTGCAGCGCGGCGGGGGTCAAGCAAATATGCCATGCAAAAACCACGCGGGCGCCTCGTCCAGCCGGGTCTGGAACACCCACAACATGCCCGCGTGTGCCGACTGCGCGACCCAGTAGTCGCGCACCACGTTGCGGATCTGGCCGGCGGCCTCATCCCGGTCCCACCAGCCGCCTTCTACCCGCTGCGGGCCAGCGAGCAGCTGCAGTTCGCCCTGGTAATACGGCCGGTTGGCGCGCACCAGCAGCTTGAGCGGGGCGCTCAGGATGAAGCCGGGTTGCGGCAGCTCGCTGCCCGTGGCGGGCTTTCGGGGCAGGGGCTCGGGCGCCGGTTGCCAGTGGCACATCCACTCGGGCCGGTGGTCTTCGCACAGCACCGGACGCATCACGCGCTGCGGCCCCAGGCGCGCGGCGATGCGCTCCAGCACCAGCGGCAGCGTCTCGCCGCCAGCGTCGTCGTCGGGCAGCCAGGAGGCGCTTCTTTCTTCCAGCGGCACCACCTCGTCGGCGACCAGTTCCAGGTCGCCCACCGGGGCCAGCAGCTCCACCCGGGCCAGATGTTCGGCGAGCAGGCGGCAGAGGTGCTCCAGGTTGCGGGTGGGCTCGGCGGTGCGCACGGTGAGGCTACCGCCATCACCCGCCGATTTCGCGCGCATCGCGTCGTGCGCCCAGTGCAGGGTGAAGGCGGTGGTGCCGCTGTGGCGCGCGGCGAGCCAGCCACACAGCGCCAGCAGCAGGCGGCGCGCGCCGAACAGCAGGGCCGTCGCATCGTCCACGCGGAACATGAGTTCCAGCCGCTGCGCAAAGCCCTCGGGCAGCGCGATCCAGCGGTGCACCTCGGGCGCACGGCCGTAAGCCTGGTCGAGCGCGGCGAGCAGTTGTTTGTCAAAGCGCCGGCCGACGCCGCCGCGCGGCAGCCGCCGCACATCGCCCAGCGTTCGGCAGCCGATGTGCGCGAGCGTGAGGCGGTGCGCTCGCACGGCGCTGAGCGTGTCCATGGGCAGGGCGTCGAGCAACACGTCCAGCGGCTGGCGAAAGCCGTCTTGCACGCCAGCGCGCGCCAGCGCCAGCGCGGCCAGGCTGTTGGGCGCCCAGGCGACCTGGCTCACGCCCAGCTCGGAGCCCTCCGAGACCACACGATCACACAGCGCGTGCCAGCCGCCAAACAGGCGCACGCTCGCCGCCAGCTCCATGACCACGGCTTCGTCAGCGACAGCAACCCGGGGCGTGAATTGAAGGGCCCAGATCGCCAGCGCCTGCAGCGCCGCGTCAGTGGGCGAGGCGGTGTCGTCGGGTGACGGCAGCAGGAGTGCTGACCAGAGCATGGTCGGCCTCACTGGGAAGAGGGAACGGGGCGGTCTGCGGCGCCGGTTCGAGCGGCAGCAGGGTGCTGGGCTTCTGCAGCCGCGGTGTCAGGATGGCCTGCAGACCGCCGGGCACCGAGGGCAGGTGCAGCGTGGTCTCCAGCGGCGGGCCCTTGCGCTTGAACACGTCGACCAGCAGTTCCCAGTCGGCCCCCACGCGGGCCAGCAGGCGCAGCGGCGCGGCCGACGATTCGCGGGCCGCCGTGGCGGGCCGGCACAGGAACACCGGGCCGGCGCAGCCCGCGGCCAGCACCTGCAGGCGGCGCACCTGCTCGGCGCGCACCTGCGGCAGCCAGGCGATGAGCGCACCGCAGGCGTTGGCCTTGACCAGCTGTTCGGTGGACCACAGGCGTTCGGCCGGCGTCTCGGCCATCACCCAGACCAGTTGCTGCTCGGCGATGCCGTCCAGCCGCAGGCCCGGCGGGTGTGGCGGCCGGGGCGGGCCGACCAGCACCACGCTGCGACCGGCGGCACACACCTGGCGCAGCAGGGCCCCGAGCAGCCGCCATTCCAGCGTGCCGCTCTGGGCGCTCAACAGTTCGGTGACGCCGTGGCCGGGCCAGCCGCCGCCGGGCAGGACGGCGT
>NZ_VYGV01000018.1:13119-33094 GCF_013387465.1 Hydrogenophaga aromaticivorans
ATGCGCACCTGGTTCTTCACATAGACCGAACGCGCAAACGGGCACAGGTTGAGCCCGATCACCGCCTTCTCGATCCAGTGGCGGGGGGCGGCGAGGAAGGGGGGGTCGTCGGGGGGGGGGCTGGGGCGGGGGAGTGCATGATCCATCAGATACTGTTCATGCGTACAGTATCTGAAAGTCGACCCGCTGTCCAGCCGGGCCCAGCAGTGCCGGGGTGTGTTCACCCAGGCGGGATGCGGTTCAGCGTCTGAGCGTTGTCCGGACGCACCCGAAAGACGCCCGGCCTCTCAACTCCGGGACTCGGTGTAGGTGCACGAAAGGTCGGGGTTGCTCGCCTGCGCATCGCGGCACATGGCGTCGAAGGTGGCGCGGTCCCGTTCGGCCTCGTTGGTGTTCCACACCCCCATGCCGGCCGCCACACCGAGCACCGGGCAGAGCGCGGCGAAGGCGCCGCCCGAGGCGATCGTTCCGATGATGCAGAGGTTGTTGGCGGCAGCGCCCCAGCCGAAGGCGCCGTACATGCCCCACAGGCGGGGTTGCTCGGCGGGTGGGGCTTCCTTGATCTGCTGGTAGGCCGCGACCTTGATGCCCAGGGTGATGATGCCCAGCGGGTTGGCTTCCGCGGCCCCCATCAGCAGTCCGATACCGGTGGAGCCCACGTCGGCGATCTGGCCGTTGACGGCCTGGCTCTCGCCGACCTGCGGTGTTTCGGCGCGGGCCGTGTTCCAGGCCAACACCATCGCGGCGGCCATCAGCAGACGCAGCCCCAGGGTCCGGCCCCGGGTGTGCCAGCGGGTGTCTGGGTGTTCACGCCGGTGTGCTCCTGCGGTGATCCGGGAGGCCAGGTAGGTCAACGGTTGGACTGAGGCATTCATGGCGTGATTCCTTTAGTACTTAAGTCCCGGGTCTGAAAACCGGTTGTGCGGTTCATGACCAGGACAGCTTTCTTATCGGCCGGTGATCCGAAAAATTTCGGCCAATTTCGGGCCTTTCTGTCAAACGATGAGCGGCCGGGTGTGTGGTAGCCGCTGTGCCCGCGCTCAGGCACCCGGGTCCGGGTTGGTGGATGGACACCACACCGGGCCGGATTTGGGGCGTGAAAAGCAAACATCCGGGCAGATGGCCGGGGGACGGTGACAAAATGTTTGAAGCCACGCCACCATCCACCATGCCACCACCCGCCGGGCGCCCGGACTCACCAACGAACCACTCGGACATGCACCGGTCGAGTGGGCGGCGGCTGGCATGGCAGCGCTGGCAGACAGCGGCCCGCGCGGTTCTGTCGATCGGTGTGCTGACCGTGTGGCTGGGTCTGGCGGCCTGCAGCGAACCACCGGTGCCCACGCTGACCGTGGGCATGAACACCTGGGTGGGTTACGACCCGCTGGTGCTGGCGCGGGACCGGCAACTGATCGACACGCAACAGGTCAAGGTGGTGGATCTGTCGTCCGGCTCGGAGACCCTGCGCCATTTCCGCAACGGCCTGCTCGATGCGGCCGCGCTCACGCTGGACGAAGCCTTGCGCCTGAGCGATGAGGGGTTCGATCTGCGGGTGGTTGCCGTGCTGGATGCCTCCACCGGTGCCGACGTGGTGCTGGTCAACCCGGCCGTCCAGAGCCTGGCGCAGCTTCACGGTGCGGGCATCGCGGTGGAGGGCACCACCGTGGGCGCGCTGATGCTGGAGCGCCTGCTGCAGGCGGCGGGGCTGGAGCAGACCGATGTGAATGTGGTCAGCATGGAGGCCACCTTGCACCTGTCCGCGCTGCGCAGCGGGCACGTGAGCGCGGCCGTGTCTTACGAGCCGGTGGCGGGTCTCCTGCGAGCGGCGGGCTACAAGGACATCTTCGACAGCCGCCTGATGCCGGGCGATATCGTGGACGTGCTGGTGGTGCGTGCCAGCACGCTGCAGGAGCGCCCCGCCCAGGTTGATGCCCTGCTGGCGGGCTGGCAGCGCGGACTGCAGGCGCTGCAGGAGAGCCCCGAGGCCGCGGCCCGCCTGCTGGCGCCCGGGGTGGAACTCTCGCCCGAGGACTACCTCGCCACGCTCCAGAAACTGACCTTCTATACAACAGAGCAGTCGCTCGAACTGCTGTCGGGTGCGCCACCGGCGCTGGGGCAGGACGCCTCGCGGCTGGTGACGGCGCTGCAGACCATGGGGCTGATCAAGGCAGCGCCCGACTGGCGCCGTCTGCTGGCCCCCGAGCCGGCCCGGCGCCTGAAGGCGGTTGCCGAATGAGCTGGACCCGCTGGCCCCTGACCATTGCCGGGCGCTGGCTGGTGCCGCTGCTGATGATCGTGTTCGCGCTGGCGGTGATGAGCCTGCGTTACCAGCACCAGATGCGCCAGATCGATCAGGATGTGTCCGCCCAGGAAAGCCAGCGCCTGCGCGAGCGGCTGAGCATCGAACAGACGCGCATGGATGAGCAGGCGGGCCTGGGCAACAGCTTGCTGCTGCACCGGCTGGTGGGCGGGCTGGCCTTGCACCAGGGGCTGAACCAGGCTTACCTGGTCGGGCCCGATGAGCGGGTGCTGACCTCGCTGTCGCGGCTGGACATCGGGCAGCCGCTGAACGCGGTGTTGTCACGGGTGGGTGGGTCTTCGAGCCCGCTCCAGGCACTGGCGGTGGCGCCGTCGCCGTCGGCCATCGTGGTGGAGCGGCTGGCTCAGCAGCCGGTTTTCATCGGGCTGGTCCCGCTGCAGGGGAAGCTGCGTTTGCTGGTGCAGGTGGACATGAGTTATCCGCTGGCGGCGCGCCGCGCCAGTGAGCAGGCCGAGCTGGTGCGGGAAGGGCTGGTGTTGCTGGCCGCGGTGGTCATTCTGACGGTGTTGTTGCACCTGCTGTGGTTCCGCCGCGCGAAGAGTCTGGCCCTGGCGCTGACGGCCATGGGCGCGGGCAACCTGTCGGTGCGCACCGGCCTGATCGGGCGCGACGAGCTGGCCCACATCGGCGAGGCCGCCGACCGCATGGCCGAGCAGTTGCAGGCCGGGCAGGATCGCATCCGCCGCATGAGCGACATCATCAACCGCTCGCCGCTGGTGGTGATCGAGTGGCGCAACGCCGAAGGCTGGCCGGTCCGCTATGTGAGCGACTCGGTGAGCCAGTGGGGCTACCAGCCAGCCGATCTGCTGAACGGCCCCTTGCAGTACATCGACCTGATCCACCCCGACGACGTGCAGCAGATGAACGACGAGGTGACGCGCTACTTCGCCCAGGGACCCGACGAGTACCGGCAGGAATACCGCATCCGCAAGGCCGACGGCGGCTGGGCCTGGATCGAAGACCGCACCTCGCTCACGCGCGACGAACGCGGTGAAGTGGACACCATCAGCGGCATCCTGCTCGACACCACGGTGCAGAAAGAGGCCCAGCTGGCGCAGCGCGAGCAGGCCGAGCAGTTGCGCATGTTCTACGAGCTGCCGTTCCTGGGCATGGCCATTTCTTCGCCACTGGACAAGCGCTGGCTGCAGGTGAACGACCGCCTGTGCGAGATCCTGGGCTACCCGCGCGAGGAACTGCTGGACATGAGCTGGGCGCAGATGACCCCGCCGGGCGACCTGGAGCGCAACGTGGCGCTGTTCGACGAGCTGCTGGCGGGGCACCGCAGTGGTTACCAGATGGCCAAGCGCTTTGTGCGCAAGGACGGCAGCATGGTGCACACCGAGCTCGATGTGCGCGCCGTGCGCGACCGCAATGGCCGCATCCGCCAGCTGTTTGCCACCATCCAGGACGTGACCGAGCGCACCCAGGCCGAAGCGGCGTTGCAGGACTACAAGGAGATGCTGGAGCAGGCCGAAGCGCTGGTCCAGCTGGGCAGCTGGGCGGGTGATGTGGAGAGCCAGCAGCTGACGATTTCTGCGCAGCTCGTTCGCAACATCGGGCTGGACCCGGCAGGGCGGATGCCGTCGGACGCGGAGTACCTGGCCCGCATCCACCCCGATGACCGCGCGATGGTGGCCGAAGACATGCAGTGCATCCGAAACGGGGGGGAGGCGGGCGATCTGGTGTTCCGCACCGACCCGGCCCATGGCCCGATGCGCTGGCTGCGCCGCACCGTGCGCCGCATTTCACGCGAAACCGAAGGCCGCGGGCCGCGCTACATCGGCACCCTGCTCGACATCACCGAGGCGGTGGCCGCCGAGGCGCGGCTCAAGCGCCTGAACCAGGAGCTGGAAGAGCGCGTGGCCGAGCGCACCGCGCAGCTGAGCCAGGCCAACATGGAACTCGAAGCCTTTTCCTACACCGTGTCGCACGATCTCAAGGCGCCGCTGCGCGGGATCGACGGCTACAGCCAGCTGCTGGTGGAGGAATACGGTGACCGGCTCGACGACGAAGGCCGCCGGTTTGTCGAACGCATCCGCAAGGGCGTGCAGCAGATGAGCGACCTGATCGCCGATTTGCTGGCGTATTCGCGCATCGAGCGCCGCGACATGGTGCACGAGCCGGTGGCCCTGCTGCCGCTGGTGGAACAGGTCGTGGACAGTTATCACGCCGACATTGAAAAACACGGCACCGAGGTGCGCCTGGCGATGGAGCCTTTCACGCTGCCGCTGGATCGCGAGGGCATGGCGGTGGTGCTGCGCAACCTGATCGGCAACGCCCTGAAGTTCAGTCGCGACAGCGCGTCACCCCGCATCGAGATCGGCGCCCGCCACGAGACGGGCCGGCGTATCCTGTGGGTACGCGACAACGGCGTCGGCTTCGACCTGAAATACCACGACCGCATCTTTGGCATCTTCCAGCGCCTGCACCGGGCCGAAGAATTCCCGGGCACCGGTGTGGGCCTGGCGCTGGTGGCCAAGGCGGTGCAGCGCATGGGAGGCCGTGTCTGGGCGGAAAGCCAACCCGGCGCCGGTGCCACTTTTTATCTGGAGTTTCTCGAATGAACACCTCAGCTGCCATGCCTCCGATCCTGCTGGTTGAAGACAACCCGATGGATCTGGACCTGACGCTGCGGGCGTTCAGCAAGAAGAAGTTCGCCAATCAGATCCAGGTCGCCCGCGACGGAGAGGAGGCGCTGGCTTTCCTGCCGCGGTGGGAGGCGGGCGAGGCCTTGCCTGCCGTGATCCTGCTGGATATCAACCTGCCCAAAGTCAATGGCCTGGAGGTGTTGCGCCAGCTCAAGGCGCACGAGCGCTACCGCCGCATCCCGGTGGTGGTGCTGACCTCGTCGCGCGAAGACCGCGACCTCAAGACGGCCTACGACCTGGGTGTGAATTCCTACATCGAGAAACCGGTGAACTTCAGCAAGTTCATGGACGTCGTGGAGCACATTGAGCTGTACTGGTGTGTCATCAATGAGCGGCCACTCTGACAACAACCATCCCATTCAAAAACCAAGAGGAACGCAACAATGATCAAGATCCTGATTCCGGTGGACGGTTCCGAGCACGCATTGCTGGCGGTGCGCCATGCCCTGCGGCTGGTGAGCGCGGGCCTCAAGGCGCGGTTCGTGGTGGCGAATGTGCAGGAAACGGCCACGCTGTACGAGCTGATGGTGGCGCACGATCCGGCGGTGCTGGAGCAGGTGAACGAGGCCGCGGGCCACGATCTCATGCGCTCGGCCGTGCACCTGCTGCAGGCGGCGGGGCTGTCGGTGACGCAGGACACGGCCACCGGTGACCCGGCGAACATGCTGGTCGAGATGGTGGAGCGCAACGGCTGCGAGGCGGTGATCATGACGGCGCACGGTGGCGGTCTGCGCGCGGCGGTGCTGGGTTCGGTGTCGCAGGAAATGGTGCGGCTCTCGCCCGTGCCGGTCACGCTGGTCAAGCCGCCGGTGGATGAGCCGGTCGATGACGCAGTCGACGAAATCGCTGGCGAAGCGGGTATCTGATTTTTCTCGCTTCTCGCCCTTTCGGGTGAGTTGCCGACGTGTCGGGTGGCGGCGCGTTGCACGCCCAGGGGTTGGGTGACCGCGAACGGCGGGCGGTCAACTACGCTCATGTCCCCCGGCGGCCTGCGGCCGCCTCCTCCTTTACTTCGCTGCGTCAACCACCCGCCGTTCGCGGCTAGCGCATGGGTGGGCGCTCGTAACAGGAAGAACCGTGCGCCAATCACTGGTGTTGGCAGCTTGCCTGCGCGCAGGCGATCAATGTCCGCGTATTTGTCGGATCACCGACGCGCCACCCGGTCTGGCGAGGCGGGGCGTTCTGCATAGCGAAGTAAAGGAGGAGGTGGCCGCAGGCCGCCGGGGGACATGAGCGGCGCAGAGCGCCCCGTCTCGCCAGACCTGCAAAGACCTTGACCGTCCCCGAGCGGTTCT
This sequence comes from Hydrogenophaga aromaticivorans, assembly GCF_013387465.1. Taxonomy (GTDB): domain Bacteria; phylum Pseudomonadota; class Gammaproteobacteria; order Burkholderiales; family Burkholderiaceae_C; genus Hydrogenophaga; species Hydrogenophaga aromaticivorans. The sequence continues at coordinate 19,383 of NZ_VYGV01000018.1, forward strand.
TCACCAAAAGCTTCAGTTGCATCCGGGACGTCCCCGATCCGGCGAATAGCATCACCGTTTTCGACGGGTTACAAATTACGTTTAGAGAAACGTATTTACTGATGTGAAATTATCGGCTACAGTCCAACCCTGACAACGCCACCGCTTTTCGCCAGCGGAGGTGACAACGAAGGAGCAAACACCGGATGGCCACCTACACCTACCCCACCTTCCCGTACACCGGCCCGGCCGACCTCATGCAGGGCGCGCCACAGCGCAAACCGCTGGTGGTCATCGGCGCCGGTCCGGTCGGCCTCGCCGCCGCCATCGACGCCCGCCTGCAGGGGCTGGACGTGCTGCTGTTCGACGAAGAAGACAGCGTCTCCTTCGGCTCGCGCGCCGTCTGCTACGCCAAGCGCGCGCTCGAAATCCTCGACCGCCTCGGCGTCGGCGACCCCATCGTCGACAAGGGTGTGAGCTGGAACGTGGGCCGCACCTTCCTGCGCGAAGAAGAGGTCTACCGCTTCAACCTCGTGCCCGATGCCGGCCACAAGCGCCCCGGCATGATCAACCTGCAGCAGTACCACCTGGAAGAAGCGCTGGTGCACCGTGCCGAAGCGCTGGGCGTGGACCTGCGCTGGAAATACAAGGTGGTCGGCGTCGAGCCGCTGGCCGACGGTGCGCGCGTGAGCATCGAAACCCCCGACGGCAACTTCGAGATCGACGCCGACTGGCTGATCGTCGCCGACGGCGCTCGCTCCAACGTGCGCCGCCAGCTCGGCCTGGACATCGAAGGCCACGTGTTCAAGGACCGCTTCCTGATCGCCGACGTGATCATGAAGGCCGACTTCCCGGCCGAGCGCTGGTTCTGGTTCGACCCGCCGTTCCATCCCAACCAGAGCGTGCTGCTGCACAAGCAGAGCGACAACGTCTGGCGCATCGACTTCCAGCTCGGCTGGGACGCCGATCCGGAAGAAGAGAAGAAGCCCGAGAACATCATTCCACGCGTCAAGGCCATGCTGGGCGATGAGCGCGAGTTCGAGCTGGAATGGGCCAGCATCTACACCTTCCAGTGCCGGCGCATGAAGAACTTCCGCCACGGGCATCTGCTGTTCGTGGGCGATGCGGCGCACCAGGTCTCGCCGTTCGGCGCACGCGGTGCCAACTCCGGTTTCCAGGACACCGACGACCTGATGTGGAAGCTGGCGCTGGTGATGAAGGGTCTGGCGCCCGAGCGACTGCTCGACAGCTACGACGCCGACCGCACCTACGCCGCCGACGAAAACATCCGCAACTCCACGCGTTCGACCGACTTCATCACGCCCAAGAGTGCGGTCAGCAAGCTGTTCCGCAACGCGGCGCTGGAGCTTGCGCGCAGCCAGCCGTTTGCGCGCAAGCTGGTGAACTCCGGCCGCCTGTCGGTGCCGGCCTTCCTGGTGAACTCGGCGCTGAACACGCCCGACGTGGACGCCTTCGACGGCGACATGGTGCCGGGCGCTCCGCTGGACGACGCGCCGGTGCGCGTGGCCGGGCAGGACGCCTGGCTGCTCGATCAGCTGGGCAACCGCTTCCAGCTGCTGGCCTTTGCCGACAGCGTGGAGCAGTTCGACCCCGTGGTGCGTGCGCAGGCCGCGGCGCTGGCGGGCGGAGCGATTCCGGTGGAGGTGGTGCTGGTCACCGCCCATGCGGGTGAATCGGCGGGGCTCAAGACGCTGCACGACCGCGACGGCCTGATGGCCCAGCGCATGGATGCGCGTCCCGGCACCTGCTACCTGATGCGCCCCGACCAGCACGTGGCCGCGCGCTGGCGCCGGTTTGACGCCGCCGCCGTTCGCGCCGCGCTGGCCCGTGCGACCGCACAGACCACCCCTGAAACCGTGGCGGCCTGAACACCACCCGAGGAGACACAACATGCCCCTGCAACTCCAGCCCAACCTCGCCGAAGACGGCCAGCGTTACTTCCGCGACTTCACGCCCGGCGACGATTTCTACGAGGCCCTGATCGAGACCCACCGCGACCTCAGCGACGAGCAGAGCCAGCTGCTCAACGCCAAGCTGATCCTGCTGCTGGCCAACCAGGTGGGCGACATCAGCGCCCTCAAGCAAGCCCTCGCCATCGCCCGCGAAGGCGTCTGAACCCATTCACCCGAAGGAGAACACCATGTCCAACATCCGCAAGATCCACCACGTCGCCTACCGCTGCAAGGACGCCAAGACCACCGTCGAGTGGTACCAGAAGCACCTGGGCATGAATTTCGTGCTCGCCATCGCCGAGGACCAGGTGCCCTCGACCCACGCACCCGACCCCTACATGCACCTGTTCATGGACGCGGGTGGCGGCAACATCCTGGCCTTCTTCGAGCTGCCCAACGCGCCCGAAATGGGTCGCGACCCGAACACGCCCGACTGGGTGCAGCACATCGCGCTGGAAGTGGACACGGTCGGTGAGCTCGAAGCCACCAAGGCCCGGCTGGAAGCCGCCGGCATCCCCGTGGTGGGCCTGACCGACCACACCATCTTCAAGTCGATCTACTTCTTCGACCCCAACGGTCACCGCCTGGAGCTGGCCGCCAACACCGCCACACCCGAGATGATGAAGAAGCTCGACGAGGTGAAGTGGGACATGCTCAACGAGTGGGACAAGACCAAGCGCGCCCCCAAGCACGCCGCCTGGATGCACGAAAAAGAGTTCACGGCGGCTTGATACCCGATTCCGCCGACGCCGTTCGTCGGAACAAGGCGGTGAAAAGGGCTCAAGTTCGGGGATGCACGGCCGAAACCTCAGAGGAACAGCGGAATTGCCTTGATCCGCTGGTCCCGTTTTCAAGGGGTTTGCCATGATCAGTTTCACAACCAGCCAGCCGGTGCATTGGCCGCCTGCCGCGTCCCCCGTGGTCGCGCCAGTGACCACCGTCTCGGCCGTTCAGCCCACGCAGCCTATCTCGCGAGACACGCAGACGGGCACGAACACCGGCGGACGAGACGGTCAGGCGCAGGCCACACGGGTGGCCAGCAGTGGCAAAGACGCGGCCGAATCCACCGCGCCGCCAACGGCGCCTTTGTTGCCACGGGAACCGGCCGACGGGGGCCGCGAAAACGCCCCGACCGGCCAGGCCGAGGCGGCGGAAAAGGCCGAGCGCCTGGCGGCCGAAGCCCTGGCACAGGAAAAGGCGGCCCAGAAACTGCCACTGCAGGACGTGCTCACCAGCGTCTGGAAGGCCAGCGCGGCGGTGGTCGACGTGGTGCTCGGCCGCGAGCAACAGCTGCAGGCCGCAGCCGTGGCGGACAAAGCGGCCGGCGTGGCCCCCGCGGGTGCGACCGCACCGGTGACCACCGACACCAGCCCAGCCCAGGTGAGCGGCACCGCGGTCCCCGCGGCGGTGCCGAACAACGCAGCGTCCACGCCGCCGGGCGAAGGCCGTTCCGGCCAGGAGCCGGTGGCCTACACCGAGCAGGGCACCAGCAGCTGGGCGCCACTGGAAGCGGGCAGCCTGATCAGCCGCCGCGTCTGATCAACGACCAGGCCAAAAACAAAGGGCAGGTGCCATGCACCTGCCCTTTGTTTTTGGAGGGTCTGCCGACCGAATGGAAAGCCGTATCGGTATTTTCATGACGCCGGAACACCACCCAGACGCACGAATCGGTGCAACCCAGGGCGCCGCCGGGCCGGCTTTGCCGGACGGCCAGCGCCGCCCCCCTGGGGGGTGACGCGAAGCGGCGCGGGGGGCCCTCAAACCGCCTGGCGCAACTCGAAGTGGCGCAAGGCCTTTTGTGTGAGCTCCATCTCGCGCAGCAGTTGCTGACCCAGCGCCACCGGCACCACCTCCTGCGTCTGCGTGGCCAGGTGTTCGATCTGGGCAGACGTTTTCACCAGTGCGCGGAAGCCCATCAGCATGCAGGTGCCCTTGAGCTTGTGGGCGTTGTAGTCCACCGCCGCACGGTCGCCTTCGGCCAGCGCCGCCAGCAACACGTGCACCGTGCCTTCCGGGGGTTCGAACACCGTCTTGAGCAGCTCGTCGAGCGAGTCCTCCGGCATCATGGCCACGATCTCGGTGAAAGACTCGGTGTCGATCAGTCCCGCGGCCGAATGGCTCAGGTCCGGCAGGCGCACCGGCAGCTCGTAGGACGACAGTGGGAACGGACCCGACGCGCGCGTGTTCAGCGCGCCCAGCAGCGAGCTGTGGCCTGGTTCGTCGAGCAGACCACAGCGGGCCAGCGCGCGCTGCAGGTCGTCGGCCTGCAGCGGTTTGCTGGCGAACTCGTTCACACCCACGTCCAGCGCGCGCTTGCGCGTGTCGTTGACGACGTCGGCCGTGACCAGGATCACCTTGATCTGCGACGCCGGGCCATCGAGCCGGCGGATGGCTTCGGTGGTGGCCAGGCCGTCGAGCACCGGCATGTGGTAGTCCAGCAGCACCACGTCGTAGGTGTGCAGTGCCAGCAACTGCAGGGCTTCCTGACCGTTTTCGCAGAAGGTGGCTTCGTGCCCCATCTTGTTGAGCAGGATGCTCATGTACTTCAGGTTGACCGGGTGGTCTTCGGCCACCAGCACGCGCAGCTGGCGCGTCTGGCCGCTGTCGCTCGCGGTGACGTGTTCCTCGGTCGGGGCCTGGGCTTCGGGCAATTGCAGGCGCACCGTGAACACCGAGCCCACGCCGGGGCGGCTGCTGACTTCGATGTCGCCGCCCATCATGCGGGCCAGGTTGCGGGAGATCTCCAGACCCAGACCGGTGCCGCCGATGCGGCGGCGCAGCGAGTTGTCGGCCTGGAAGAAGCGGGTGAAAAGACGCTCCAGGGTTTCCGGGTCCATGCCCATGCCGGTGTCGCGCACCGTCAGGACCACGCCGGACTGTCCGTCGGGCGCGCGCGTGAGTTCCGCCATCACGCTGCCCTCGGGTGTGAACTTGATGGCGTTGCTGATCAGGTTGAACAGGATCTGGCGCAGGCGCGTGGCGTCGGCCATGACCCATCCGGGCAGGTCGGCTGCGGCGTACATGTTCAGGCTCAGGCCCTTGTCGCGCGCAGCGACCTGCATCAGACCATCCACCTCATGCAACACACCCGGCAGGTGGATCGGCGCCAACGACAGCTTGAGCGTGCCCGACTCCAGGGTCGAAACGTCGAGGATGTCGTTGAGCACGCCGAGCAGGTGCAGCGCGGAGTCGCGCGCGGTGCCCAGGTAGTCGCGCTGCTGGCTGGACAGCGTGGCATCGTCCAGCAGGTTGAGCATGCCCAGCAGGCCCTGGAACGGGGTGCGGATTTCGTGGCTCATGTTGGCCAGGAAGACGCTCTTGCCGTGGTTCGCCGCTTCGGCCTGGTCGCGCGCTTCGGCGAGCTCCTGGCTGAGCCTTTCCAGCTGGACATATTGCCGCTGCTGGCGCCGGATGTGGCGGATCAGAAGCCCCAGGAAGAGCAGCATGATCACGATCTGGCCCGCGGCCAGACCGATCACCAGCAGGCCCTGCTGTTGCAACTGCTGGTTGCGTTCGTCCAAGAAGCGCGAGACCGCCCGGTTGGCCTCGCGCGTGAGTTCGGCCAGCGGCAGCTGCAGCGCGTCAACGCGGTTCAGCAGCAGCTGGCGTTGCTCGGGGTTGTCGATCAATTGCTGCGATTGTGCAAACAGCGGATCGGCGATCTTGACGAAGTCGTTGATCAGCGCCAGCGTGGCGGTGTATTCGTACGACGCTTCGAGCAGGTCGCGGCGGGGGATGTTGGTCAGCAGGTCGATGCGGCTGAGGAAAACCTCGTAGCGTTCGACCAGCGTATCGCCGTCGACTTCGGGGCTGCCGGCGTGCGTCAGGCTCTGCCTGAGCCGCCCCAGCTCGCGTTCGAGCTGGTAGGCCTGCCACATGATCGAATCGACCTGGTTGTTCGACACATCGTCGAGCAGGCGGAACTGCCGCCACTGGATCCAGCCCAGCGGGGCGAGGGTGATCGCCAGCAGCAAGGAGAGGGCAATGGCCCATTGCCGACCTTGCCAGCGGGCCAGATTCGGCCACGGGAATCTCATTGCACGTCCAGGGCCTTGAGTTGCCAGATCGAACGCTCGTAGTAGATCGAGGTGCGCAGTTCGGTGGCGCTGTCAAAGTTGTAGACCACGAAAAGCGGGCCCTTTTCACGCACGGGAATGGCCTTGTCGTCGATCAGGCGCGCGACCAACAGCTTGTATTGGGTGGTGTCCTCCACCGGGATGCTGATCTTGTAGTCGTTGATGGCCACGGCGCTGATCTGGCTGCCACTGGCCTTGACGGCGGCCAGCACGTCGGCCAGCAGCGGGCCGGTGAACTTGACCGGTCTGTCAAACCAGGGCGTGCGGGTGGTGAAGCTGTGCTGCGGCAGGGCCTCGATCATCTTCATGTCGAAACGCGCCTTGTCGCCGGCGTTTTTCTCGGCGATCTTGCCGGTGATGCTCAGGATGGCGCGCTCCTTGGGCGCGTCCAGTGCGAGCGCGGCGCCGGAGATCGAGAGGCCGGTGAGCAACAGGCAGGTGGTGAAGGCGCGGCGGGTGTTCTTGGGCGTCATTTCAACGTCGGGCGGTGCGGGGAGGGGGTCAGATGCGGTGGCGCACCAGGGCCGGGTTGCTGGCCAGGCGGTTGAGCAGGGCGGGGGCGATCTGCGAGAGCGGCAGGACCTCGTGCGCCGCGCCGGCCTGGATGGCCATGCGCGGCATGCCGAAGACGACGCAGCTGGCCTCGTCCTGCACGTAGTTGTAGCTGCCGGCGTCCTTCATCTCGCGCATGGCCAGCGCGCCGTCGGCGCCCATGCCGGTGAGCATGATGCCCAGCGCGTTGGGGCCGAGCACGCGCGCGGCCGACTTGAACAGCACCTCCACCGAAGGACGGTGGCGGTTGACCGGTTCGGTGTCTTCGACCACGGCGACGTAGTTCGAGCCGCTGCGGTCGATGCGCAGGTGGTGGCCACCGGGCGCGATGTAGGCGTGGCCGGGCAGGATGCGCTGGCCGTGGCGCGCTTCTTCCACGTTGATGCGGCAGAGCGAATTGAGCCGCGCCGCAAAGCTGGTGGTGAAACCCGGTGGCATGTGCTGGGTGATCACGATGGCGGGCGAATCGGCCGGCAGCGGCACCAGCACCTCGCGGATGGCCTCGGTGCCGCCGGTGGAGGCGCCGATGCAGATGATTTTTTCGGTCGACAGGCGCGGCAGCGGCGCGCGGGGCGGCTCGCTCACGCTGTGGCCGGGTGCTGTCCCCGCTGCCGGTGCCGGCGTGGCGGCGGGCGCGGGTCCCAGGCGCTTGACGTGGGCACAGGCGGCGACGCGGATCTTGTCCACGATGTCGGTGGCGAGTTCCTGCAGGCCGCTGCTGATGCCGATGCGCGGTTTGGCCACGTAGTCCACGGCGCCCATTTCGAGCGCGCGCAGGGTGATCTCGGCACCCTGCTCGGTGAGGGTGGAGACCATCACCACCGGCATCGGGCGCAGGCGCATCAGGCGCGAGAGGAATTCGAGCCCGTCCATGCGCGGCATTTCCACGTCAAGCGTGATGACGTCGGGGTTGAGTTCGCGGATCATCTCGCGCGCCACCAGCGGGTCGCTGGCCGCGCCGACGCATCGCATGTCGGGCTGGCGGTTGATGATCTCGGTCAGCAGGCTGCGCACCAGCGCCGAATCGTCGACCACCACCACTTTGATCTGGGCCATTCTTTTTTTCCCCTTAGAAGAGGTCGACCGAGCCGCCGGAAGTGGTTTTGGCCACCATCGCCGCGCTGCCCTTGCGCTCCTGCGTTTCCAGCGTCTCGGGGTGCGAATGCGCCAGGCGCTTGCACATCGCTTTGCCGGTGGCCGGGAAATAACACACCTTGCGCGGATGGATGTCGAGCACGTCCTTGGAGATCACGGCGATGCGTTCGGTCTGCAGGTAGTCGAGCACGAACGCCGTGTTGCGTTCGCCGACGTTCATGGTGGTGAAGCTGTGCATCACCTGGCCACCGCCGAACACCTTGGCCTGCATGGTCTCGCGCCGGGCGCCGAGCTTGATCATCTCGTTGATCAGCAGTTCCATGGCGTAGGAGCCGTAGCGCCCGGAGGTGTCACCGTTGCCCTCGGGCAGCATGAAATGGTTCATGCCGCCGACGCGGACCCTGGGGTCCCAGATGCAGGCGGCGATGCAGGAGCCGAGCACGGTCATGATCATCATGTCCGCGGTGGTCACGTAGTACTCGCCCGGCAGCACCTTCACGGCGTCGTGCTTGAAGTGGTGGTCGTGGTAGAGGAACGAGGCCTCACCCGGCTTGCGGGGTTGTGCCTTCAGGGCGTCCAGGCTGGGGCTGCGCATGAGTCCCGTCGCAGCGAAGGCGGGCATGGGGGGGCGGACCGGGCTGGGGGCGGCATCATATGCGCTCATACACCGTCTTTCCGTGCAGGGTGAACAGGCTGCGCGCGTCACTGAAGTTTTCTGCGTGACCGACGAACAGCATGCCGCCGGGTTTCATCACCCGGTGGATGCGTTCCAGCACCTGGCGCTGGGTGGCGGCGTCGAAGTAGATCATCACGTTGCGGCAGAAGACGATGTCAAAGGGTTCGCGAAACGGCAGGTCCTGGATCAGGTTGACGCTCATGAACTCCATGTGCTTTTGCAGCTCGGGTTTGACGCGCATGAGGCCGGCGTTGCTGCCCTTGCCGCGCATGAAGTAGCGCTGCAGCCGCTCGGGGCTCAGGCCCTTCACGCCTTCGCTCTTGTAGACTCCGCGCGCGGCGGTGGCCAGCACCTGGGTGTCGATGTCGCTGTTGATCAGGCTGAAGTTGCCGCTGCTGCCCAGCGCCTCGGTGGCCGTCATGGCGATCGAATACGGTTCTTCGCCGGTGGAGGCGGCCGAGCACCAGATGCGCCAGGGCTGGGTGCGTTTCGCGGCCAGCAGATCGTGCAGGATTTCGAAGTGGTGCTGCTCACGGAAAAAGGCCGTGAGGTTGGTGGTCAGCGCGTTGATGAACGCCTGCCACTCGGGGCCGTCGTGTTGTTCCAGCCCGTCCAGATAGCTCTTGAAGCTGGTGTGGCCGGTGTCGCGCAGGCGGCGCGAGACGCGGCTGTAGACCATGGCGTGTTTGCCGTCGTGCAGGCTGATGCCCGCCTTCTTGTAGATCAGCGCCTTGATGCGCGCGAAATCGGCGTCGGACCATAGGAACTCGCGGCCCTGGGCCAGGGGGCCGTCGTCCAGCCCCGCCAGATCCTGTGGCGGCTGGGTGGCGCGAAGCGGAGGGCGGGTCGATTGCAGCATGGAGACACCAGGTGGACGGCGGACTTGGAACGCGGAATCAGTGCCTCGAACGGCGCACCAGACCCGAGGTGTCCAGGATCAGGGCCACCTTGCCGTCACCCAGGATGGTGGCGCCCGAGATGTTGGGCACCTTGCGGTAGTTCGACTCCAGGTTCTTGATCACCACCTGTTGTTGTCCCAGCAGTTCGTCCACCATGAGCGCCACGCGGGCGCCGTCGGACTCCACCACCACCATGATCGGGCTGGCCGGGTTGTATTCAAAACGCGGCACCTGGAACACCCGCTCCAGTTCGATCACCGGCATGTATTCGTCGCGCACCTTCACCAGCTGGGCGCCCTGCGCCACGGTGTTGATGTCGCTCGGCCGGATCTGGAACGACTCGATCACCGACGACAGCGGCAGGATGTAGACCTCGTCGCTGACGCGCACGCTCATGCCGTCCATGATGGCCAGCGTGAGCGGCAGGCGCACCTTGACGCTCATGCCATAGCCTTCGGCGGAGTCGATCTCGACCGTGCCACCCAGCGAGGCGATGTTCTTCTTGACCACGTCCATGCCCACGCCACGGCCGGACACGTCGGTCACGACCTCGGCGGTGGAGAAGCCGGGCGCAAGGATCAGGTCCCAGACCTCGGCATCGCTCAGCGAGTCGGGTGCGTCCATGCCTTTTTCGCGCGCTTTCTTCAGCAGCTTCTCGCGCGACAGGCCCTTGCCGTCGTCGCGCACCTCGATCAGGATGGAGCCGCCCTGGTGCGAGGCCGAGAGCGTGATGTTGCCGTGGTCGGACTTGCCCTTGGCGCGGCGCTCGTCGGGCATCTCGATGCCGTGGTCGCAGCTGTTGCGGATCAGGTGGGTCAGCGGGTCGGTGATCTTTTCGATCAGGCCCTTGTCCAGTTCGGTGGCCTCGCCGTGGGTGATCAGCTCGACCTTCTTGCCCAGCTTGCCGGCCAGGTCGCGCAGCATGCGTGGGAAGCGGTTGAACACCACCGACATCGGGATCATGCGGATCGACATCACCGCTTCCTGCAGGTCGCGGGTGTTGCGATCGAGGTCGGCCAGGCCGGCCAGCAGCGGCTGGTTGGCGGTGCTGTCGAGCTCGCGGCTCTTCTGCGCCAGCATGGCCTGGGTGATGACGAGTTCGCCGACCAGGTTGATCAGCTGGTCGACCTTGCTCACCGACACGCGCAGCGTGCTCGATTCGGGTGAGGCCGGGCTGGGCGCGCGCGCCTCCACTTTGGGGGCCACGGCCGCCACCGGCGCTGCGGGCGCGGGCGCCGCCACACCCGGTGTGGTGGTGGCGGTGGGCGCCGCCACGGGCACCCCCGGGGCGCCGTCGAAGAAGCCGAAGTCGGCGCCGGGTGTCGGGCCTGGGGCCTCGGCGGCCCGGGCGGACTTGTCCACGATCTGGATCTGTTCCTTGCTCACGTGGAACGTGAACAGGTCCATCAGGTCGGTGTCGCTGGACGTGGTGTGCACGCGGTAGACGCGCCGGTCCGCTTCGTCGCAGGGCAGCGCTTCGATGCGGCCCAGGCCGGTGATATCGCGGAACAGTTCGGCGATGCAGTCGGCCTCGGCCGGGTTGTCCATCGGACCGATGTGGATCTCCAGCTCGCGTTCGCCGCTGGCGACGGGTGCGGGGGCGCTGACGGGCGCGGCCTGCGGCGTGTTGACCGGTGCCGGCGTGCTCACCATGGGCGCGGCCGCAGGCACCCCATGGGCCAGACGGCTGATGCGGCTGACCAGATCGGACGTGGCCGGCGCATCCACGTTGCGGCCCTGGTGGCGCGCCAGCAGCAGGCGCAGCGCGTCGGACGATTCCAGCAACACGTCCACCATGGGTGGCGTGGGCTGCAGTTCGTGGCGGCGCAGCTTGTCCAGCAGCGACTCCATCTGGTGCGTGAGCTCGGCCACGTCGGCAAAGCCGAAGGTGGCGGCGCCGCCCTTGATGGAGTGCGCGCAGCGGAAGATGGCGTTGAGTTCTTCGTCGTCGGCCTGTTCCAGGTCCAGGTGCAGCAGCATCTGCTCCATCTGGTCCAGGTTTTCGCCGGCTTCCTCAAAGAAAATTTCGTAGAACTGGCTCAGGTCGATGTTGCCACCGAGGTTCTGGCCTTCATTCATCATTTCACCCATGTATGGCTCCTGGATCGGGGACGTGCCGTGGCGGTCTTCAGCGGATGACCTTCTGAATGACCTCGATCAGACGACCCGGATCAAACGGCTTGACCAGCCAGCCCGTGGCACCGGCGGCGCGGCCGGCCTGCTTCATCAGATCGCTCGACTCGGTGGTCAGGATCAGGATCGGCGTGGTCTTGAATTTGGGGTGCTCGCGCAGCTTCTTGGTCAGGCCCAGGCCGTCAAGCCGGGGCATGTTCTGGTCGGTCAGCACCAGATCGATGGCGTGGTTCTGGGCCTTTTCAAGGGCGTCCTGGCCATCCACCGCTTCCACCACGTGAAAACCGGCGCCGGTCAGCGTGAACGACACCATTTTTCGCATGGACGCCGAGTCGTCAACGGCAAGAATCGATTGCATGGAGTACTCCGTGTTTCGAACACATATCGGCAAAAAGGGCCGGCTGCTTTAGAACAGGTCGATGGAACCGGCGTCCATCTCGTTCTGGGTGACGGGGCTGGGCCGGTCGGGCGTGGGGTCGATGTACAGAGGCACCTCGTCTTCTTCGGGCTCCATGGTCTCGTCGGCGAGTTTCCAGGCGCAGCCCTGCAGCACCTTGCCGGTGTGCACGATGAGCTGGGTCGCCATGTCGTGGAACTGCAGTTCGGTCACGGCCTGGTGCAGGCTGTGGCGGATGCTCAGCAGATCGTCGGTGTCTTTCTGCGCCGCCAGGTTGCCCAGCGCGTGGTTGGCCGTGCTGAAGCGCTCCAGCAGGTTGCCCGTGGCGTGATCGAGCAGGCCTTCGAGCCGCTTCAGATCGGTCATGGCCATCAGCAACGAGTCCTGGAGATCGGCCACCAGGTTCACGGGCAGGGACACAGACGGTGTCGTCTGCTGCATCATCGGGTGGTCCATGGTGTGCGGTGCGGTGGGTCTATCGGGCTGTGGGTGAGACAGGTCTCGGGCTGTCGGGCATTACAATTTTCCCGACCATAGACATCCTGTATCGGCAGATAACGGGTCAAATTCAGCAGCATTTCGCCGCCTTGCCCCCGGGAGTCTGGCCACCCGTCCGACCCATCCACCAAATAGCGGCATGCCAGAACACACCGACAAGCGCCTGGTGCGCATCCTCCACCTCGAGGATTCCCGGGTCGACCACGCGCTGGTCAAGTTCGCGCTGCAACGCAGCCAGATGAACTGCCAGCTCACCCTGGTCGACACCCTGGACGACTTCCGGCGCGAACTGGCGTCCGGGCAACACGACCTCGTGCTGGCCGACTACCACCTGCCCGGTTTCACCGGCATGGACGCCTGGGAACAGGCCCACCAGAACGGCATCGACATCCCCTTTGTGATCCTCTCGGGCGCCATCGGCGAGACCGCTGCGGTCGACGCCATGCACCGCGGCGTGAGCGACTACCTGCTCAAGGACAGCATGAACCGGCTCTCGCACGTCATCGAGCGGGCGCTGGAGGTGAGCGAGACCCGGCGCGCCAAGGCGCGCGCCGACGCCGAACTGGCCGATTCGCGCCGCCGCCTGGCCGAGCTGGCCGAACACCTGCAGACCAGCATCGAACAGGAGCGCGCCGACATCGCGCGCGAAATCCACGACGACATCGGCGGCGCGCTGGCGGCGGTCAAGCTCGACCTGTCGTGGGTGGCGCGCCGCACGGTCGAAGCCGACATGCGCCAGCACATGGACACCGCGCTGGAGATGCTGCAGCACGCACTGGGCGCCAGCCAGCGCATCATGATGAACCTGCGCCCGCCCATCCTGGACCAGGGCCTGGTGGCCGCGGTGCAGTGGCTCGGCACCAGCTTCGAGCAGCGCACCGGCCTGCGCGTGCACGTGCGCCGCTCTTCCGAGCAGATGGACGTGCCGCGCGATGTGCAGCTGGTGGCCTACCGCACCGCGCAGGAAGCGCTCACCAACGTCGCCAAACACGCCCATGCCAGCGCGGTGGAGATCGACCTCAGCGACCGCGAGGGTGTGCTCACGCTGGAGGTCAGCGACAACGGCCGCGGCATGAGCGCCGACGCCCTGCGCAAGGCCAAATCGTTTGGCCTGCTCGGACTCAAGGAGCGCGCCGAGAAGGTGAACGGCTGGCTCGACGTCAGTTCCTCCGGCCGCGGCACCTCGGTCATCTTGTCGGTGCCGCTCGGCGGCTCAGGCACCCCCAGCAACCATCAGGAAGACCCCCATGATCAAGGTGATTTTGTGTGACGACCACGCCATGGTGCGCCGCGGCATCCGCGACACCATCTCGGAGGCGGTCGACATCCAGGTGGTGGGCGAGGCCGGCAGCTACCCCGAGCTGCGCGAGCAGTTGCGCAAGAGCCCCTGCGACGTGCTCGTGCTCGACCTCAACATGCCCGGGCGCGGCGGGC
>NZ_VYGV01000014.1 GCF_013387465.1 Hydrogenophaga aromaticivorans
CGAACTGATCGAATCCGAAAAGGTGAGCATGGCCGCGGGCGTGCCCACGGTGTGGCAGATGCTGCTGGGCCACATGCAGCAGAACGACCTGCGTTTCTCCACCATGAAGCGCACGGTGATCGGCGGCGGGCTCTGGCACCTGGCGCTGCTGCCGCAGCAGGCGCTGCTCGCGCTCGACGCCGTGCTGCGCACCCTGCACCGGCTGATGGTGAGCCGCCGCCACCTGCTCGAATGGACCACCGCCGAAGCGGCCCAGGCGGGCCTGGGCACCGGCCTGCCGGCCACGCTGTGGCGCCACCGCGCCGCGCCGCTGACCGCGCTGGTCCTGGCGGGTGGCCTGTGGCTGCTCACACCGGCCCCCGGCGCGCTGGCGCTCGCCGTGCTCGCCCTGTGGGCGCTGGCGCCGCTGCTGGTGTGGTCGTGCAACAGGCCGTGGTCCCGCCGCCGCCCCACGCTGGCCGCGGCCGACCGCGACCTGCTCGAAGGCGTGGCGCGCGACACCTGGCGCCTGTTCGAGCGCTGCGTCGACACCGACAACCACCACCTGCCACCCGACAACCTGCAGACCTCGCCCTACGAGATGGTGGCGCACCGCACCTCGCCCACCAACATCGGCCTGTATTTGCTGAGCACCGCCTGCGCGCGCCAGTTCGGCTGGATCGGCACGCAGGACCTGCTGACGCGGCTGGAGGCCACGCTCGCCACCCTGCTGCAGATGGAGCGCCACCGCGGCCATTTCCTGAACTGGTACGACACCCGGACCCTGCAGACGCTGGCGCCGCGGTATGTGTCCACGGTGGACAGCGGCAACCTCTGCGCGCACCTGCTCGCCGTCGCCCAGGCCTGCACCGAGCTGGCCCGCGACCCGCACGCCGCGCTGGCCAGCGCCGGGGCGCTGCGCCTGTCGCGCCAGCGCTTGCAGCCGCGTCTGGGCTTGCTGCAGACCCTGCTGCACCGGCCCCTGGCGCAGACCGCCATTGGCCGGCTGCTGGAGACCGCCGCGCCCGAACCCTGCGAGGCCGTGGCCTGCGCCGCCTTCCTCGCCCTGGTGCAGGAAGCCCGGCACGAACTCGGCGGCCTCACGCAGGCGCGCAACCCCGCCATCGTCAGCCACGTCACCACGCCGCAGGACGAACTGGTCTGGCTGCTCACCGACCACCTGGCCACGCTGCACTCGGCCAGCCACGACGCCGCCGCGGTGGGCGCGGGCAGCAGCGAGCGCGCCACCGGGCGCCTGCTCGAACTCGCCGCCGCGCTGGAGGCGCTGGCCTGGGCGCCGGACTTCCGTTTTCTCTACAGCCCCAAGCGCCACCTGCTGCACATCGGTTATCGGATTGACGATCAGCAGCTCGACACCAGCTTCTACGACCTGCTGGCCTCGGAATCGCGCAGCACCAGCCTGCTGGCCATCGCCAAGGGCGATGTGCCGGTGCGCCACTGGGCGGCGCTGGGCCGGCCGTTTTTTGCCAGCGGTCGGCACGCCGTGCTGCGCTCCTGGTCGGGCTCGATGTTCGAGTACCTGATGCCCTCGCTGGTGGTCGCCGAACCGCGCGGCAGCGCGCTGCGCGAAGCCGGGCAGTCGGCGGTGCTGGAGCAGGTGGCCTTCGTGCACGGCTCGCCCATGCCCTGGGGCATTTCCGAAAGCGCCTACGCCGGGCAGGACCACACCCTGGCCTACCAGTACGCGCCGCAGGGTGTGCCGCGCCTGGCGCTGCGCCGCACCCCGGTGGCCGAACGTGTGATCGCGCCTTACGCCACGGTGCTCGCGACCCAGGTGGACGCCGGCCTGGCCTGCGACAACCTGCGGCGCCTCGCCGCGCTGTCAGCGCGCGGGCGCTACGGCTTCTTCGAGGCGCTCGACTTCACCCCCGCGCGGCAGACCCACGGCGAGCGCTTCACCGTGGTCCACACCTTCATGGCGCACCACCAGGGCATGAGCCTGGTGGCGCTGGCCAACGTGCTGCGCGCTGGCGTGGCGCAACGCTGGGGCATGGCGCATCCGCGCATGGAGGCGGTGAGTTCGCTGCTGCACGAGCGCGCACCGCGCGAGCTGCCCGCGCTGCTGGCACCGCTGCGGCTGCCGCTGCAGGCTTGGCAACGGCGCTCGCCGGACCACATCCGCACGCTGATCCCGGGCGCGCTGGCGCTGGAGCCCACGCACCTCCTGGGCAACGGGCGCTACAGCGTCACGCTGCGCGCCAACGGCGCCGGCTGGAGCCGCTGGGGCCAGACCGGCATCACGCGCTGGCGCGACGACGCGCTGCGCGACGCCTGCGGCGCCTTCGTCTACCTGCGCCTGGACCCTGCGGGCGCCCCGGTCTCGGTCACGCAGCACCCCGCGCCCGATCCCCAGGCGGTCTACAGCTGCCGCTTCCACACCGACCGCGTGTGTTTCGACGCGCTCTGGCCCGAGCTGCGCGTCAACACCACGGTCTGGGTCAGCCCGGAAGACGACGTGGAGCTGCGCAAGGTGGTGCTCTCCAACCTGAGCGATCAGCCCATCGAGCTGGAGCTGATCTCCGCGCTCGACGTGACCCTGGCCAGCCACGCCGCCGACGAGGCCCACCCGGCGTTCTCCAACCTGTTCGTCAAGACCGACTGGCTGCCCGAACAACAGGCGCTGCGCTGCGTGCGCGCGCCGCGCCTGGTGACCGAGCAGGCGATGCAGGCGGCGCATTTTGTCGCCGACACCGAGGGTGAGGTGCTGGGGCTGCGCTGCCAGACCGACCGCCTGCGCTGGCTCGGCCGCCACCACACGCCGGCCCAGCCGCTGGCGCAGATGGACCCGGTGCCGCTGGAGGCCGGCCCGCTGGAGACCGGGCTGGACCCGGTGGCCGCGCTCGGCGTGCGGCTGCGCATCGAGCCGGGCGCGCAGGCCATCGTGACCTTCGCCACCGCCGCCAGCGACGACGCGGCCACGCTGCGCGCCGTGATCGACAAGTACCGCCAGCCCAGCTACGTGGCGCGCTCCTCGGTGATGTCGGCCACGCTGGCCGGCATCCCGTCGGTGCCGCACCGCCCGCGCACCGACTACCTGCCCGCGCTGCACGCCCTGACCACTGCCCTGGTGCTGACGCTGCCGAAGATGGACCCGCCGGCCACCGACCCCGCGAACGCGCCACCGCAGCGCAGCGACCGGCGCCTGCTCTGGCCGCTCGGCCTCTCGGGCGACCGCCCGCTGCTGCTGGTGCACGCCGGGGCGCCCCAGGGCCTGGGTCTGCTGCGCGTGCTGGCGCTGGTGCTGCGCGAGTGGTCGCGCGCTGGCGTGGCCTGCGATCTGGTGGTGCTCAGCCACGAGGCGCACTCCTACCACATGCCGCTGCAGCGCGAACTCACCCTGCTGCTCGAACAGCACGCGGCCGACCTGCAGGCCCGCCCCGGCCCGGCCGTGACCGGCCTGCACCTGCTGCGCGCGGACGAGCTGTCGCCCGAACAGATCGCCACGCTGCGATCTCTAGCGCGCGTGCAGCTGCAGGCCGATGGCCAAGCCCTGCTGCACCAGGTGCGCGCCTGGTGCGACCGCCACGAAACGCCGGTGGCGTGCAACTGGCGCGGTGAGCCCGAGGTGCCGGACCCGGTGCCCCTGCACCTGGGCGAGGTCGCGCCAGCGCCGGCCGAGGGCGTGTTCGCGGGCGACATCGGCGCCTTCGCCTTCGAGGCCAGCGCCACGGAGACGCCGCAGCGGCCCTGGTGCAACGTGCTGGCCAATCCCTGTTTCGGCGCGCTGCTGTCCGAGAGCGGCGGCGGCAACACCTGGGCGCTCAACAGCCGCCTGAACCAGCTCACCGCCTGGGCCAACGACCCCGTCGGCGACCCGCCCTCCGAATGTTTCCTGCTGCAGGACCGCCGCACGCGCGAGGTCTGGAGCATGACCCCGTCGGCCTGGGCCGCCGAGGGCGTCAGCTACCAGGTGGTGCACGGCCAGGGCCTCACCACCATTGACCACCGGCGCGGGTCGCTGGCCGCGTCGGTGAGCTGGAGTGTCGATGCCGACACCGCGGTCAAGCAGGTGCGCATCCGGCTGCGCAACCACGGCAGCGGCAAGGCCCATCTGCGCATCACCGGCCTGGTGGAGTGGATGATGGGCGAGAAGCGCAGCGACCGCGGCAGCCTGCTGAGCAAGCCGTATTTCGTGAGCCCGCCCGGCGCCGGCCTGATCGGGCTGCTCTGCACCCAGACCGAGGCCGCGGGCGGTTTTGGCGGGGGCACCGCCTTCTTCTGCGAATCGCACGAAGGCGTGCACGACCCCGAGGGCCTGGACTGGACCTGCGACCGCCGGGCCTTCTTCGACCGGCAGGGCCATCTGGTGCTGCCGCAGCGCTTGGGGCAGCGCAGCGGCTTCGGGCTGGACCCGTGTGCCGCGCTGTCGCGGCCGGTCACGCTGCGCCCCGGCGCGTCGCTCGACCAGGTCTTTTTGATCGGCTACGCGCCCGACCCCGAGGCGGCGCGAACGCTCATGCGCCAGGCCACAACCACCAACGCCCGCGAGCGCGAACGCCACACCCGCGCGCGCTGGGACACGCTGCTGGGCGCGACCCAGGTGAGCACGCCCGACCCGCTCTTTGACGCGCTCGTCAACCGCTGGCTGCTCTACCAGACCGTGTCTTCGCGCCTGTGGGCCAAGGCCGGCTTCTACCAGGCCGGCGGCGCCACCGGCTACCGCGACCAGCTGCAGGACGCGATGGCGCTGGTGGGGGCCGACCCGGCGATCCTGCGCGCGCAGATCGTGCTCTGCGCGTCGCGCCAGTTCGAGGCCGGCGACGTGCAGCACTGGTGGCACGCACCGGGGGGCGCCGGCGTGCGCACGCATTTCTCCGACGACCTGCTGTGGCTGCCGCTGGCCACCTCGCATTACCTGAACGCCACCGGCGACACCGCCCTGCTGGACGAAGCGGTGCACTTTCTTGACGGCCCGCCGGTGCCCGAGGGCGCGGAAGACCGCTACGACACGCCCGGCATCAGCCGCGAAAGCGCCAGCGTCTACGAACACGGCGCGCGCGCCATCGACCGCAGCCTGCCGGTGGGCGCCCACGGCCTGCCGCTCATGGGCACCGGCGACTGGAACGACGGCATGAACCGCGTCGGTAGCGAAGGGCGTGGCGAGTCGGTCTGGCTGGCCTGGTTCCTGTGTTGCATCGTGATCGCCTGGCTGCCGCTGGCGCGGGCTCGCGGCGAACGCGACCGGGCGCGCGCCTGGGAAGCCGCGCTGGCCGGCTGGCGCGTCGCGCTGGGCAGCGAAGCCTGGGACGGTGCCTGGTTCAAACGCGCTTTCTTCGATGACGGCAGCCCGCTCGGTTCGTCCACGCAGGCCGAGGCCCGCATCGACCTGATCGCGCAGGCCTGGAGCGTGCTCTCGGACCAGACCTCGCCCGAGCGCCAGCGCCAGGCGATGGACGCGGTGGAGGCGCAGCTGGTGGACCCGGCGCACGGCCTGATCCGCCTGCTCGACCCGCCGCTGCAACACGCCCAGCCCAGCGCTGGCTACATCCAGGCCTACCCGCCCGGTGTGCGCGAGAACGGCGGGCAATACGCCCACGCCGGCGTCTGGGCGCTGATGGCCGCGGCCGCCCTGGCGCAGCGTGAAACAAACAACACCTACGCCCGCAACACGCCTTACCGCTACTTCACCTACTTGAGCCCGGCGCACCGCGCGGCACACCCCCAATGGGGCGGGTCTTACGGTGTCGAGCCCTATGTGATGGCGGCCGATGTGTACAGCGCGCCACCCTACGAAGGCCGCGGCGGCTGGAGCTGGTACACGGGTGCGGCGGGCTGGTTGCACCGGGCGGCGGTCGGGTCGATCCTGGGCCTGGAGATCGGCGCCGAAGACCTGTTTTTCACCCCCTGCCTGCCCTTGCACTGGCCCCGGGCCGAGCTGACGCTGCTGCGCGACGGCCGCCACATGCGTTTTTTGCTGGTGCGCGGCGAAGCCGTGGCGGCTCTGGCCGACTGCGCCGAGCCGCATGCCCAGATGCTGACCGTGGGCGAACGCCTGCGCTGGACCGATCTGCCACAAAGCAGTTGTTTTGTGGTGCCGCTGCCGCCAGGAACCTGAAGGCACCAGGCTTGCAGCCAGACCGGAGCGGGCGCTCCAGGCGTCTGTGCGTCTGTGCGCCATCGAACAGACAAGAACCATTTATGTATGTACGCTATCAAACACAGCCTTCTGTGCGGTTCAACATGCGCGCAATCTGTCACACCGGCCGTCCTGGGACCGAAAACAACATCCACCACAGGGATCACAACGATGGAAATTGCACCGGACCAGTCCGCCAACCAACTGCTGGCCTCGATGCCTGTGCCCGAATGGCAGCGCATCAGTCCGCTGCTGGAGGCGGTCGACCTGCCGCTGGGCCAGGTGCTGTACGAATCGGGCAGCAAGATGAGCCACGTGTACTTCCCCACCAACGCCATCGTCTCGCTGCTCTACGTGATGGAAAACGGTGCCTCGGCCGAGATCGCGGTGGTGGGCAACGAGGGCTTGGTCGGCATTGCCCTGTTCATGGGCGGTGAGACCACGCCCAGCCGCGCCGTGGTGCAGAGCGCAGGCAAGGGCTACCGCCTGCGCGCGGCCGACATCAAGGAAGAATTCAGCCGCTCCGGCCCGGTGCTGCACCTGCTGCTGCGCTACACCCAGGCGCTGATCACCCAGATGGCGCAGACGGCGGCGTGCAACCGCCACCACTCGCTGGACCAGCAGCTCTGCCGCTGGCTGCTGCTGAGCCTGGACCGCCTGAGCGGCAACGAGCTGGTGATGACGCAGGAACTGATCGCCAACATGCTCGGCGTGCGCCGCGAGGGCGTCACCGAAGCGGCGCTCAAGCTGCAGAAGCTCGGTCTCATCCGCTACGCCCGGGGTCACATCACCGTGATCGACCGCGACGCGCTGGAAGAGCGTGTCTGCGAGTGCTATCGCGTGGTGAAAACAGAGTACGACCGGCTGCTGCCCAACCACCGGGCGGTGTAACTCCGGGGGGACCGGCAAACGTACGCTGCCGCACAGACCTCGCGTGGTCTGGGCGGCTACAACGTCCCCTGCGGTGGCGCGTGGTGCGCGACCCCGAAGCCGAACCTGGGCCCTGACATGATCACAGTCGCCAACCGAGCCACCCCCAAGCCGCTCCCGCTGGAGCCGCAGGCCAACGCGCTGACCCGCGAGGGCGTTGCGCCCGAGGGGCAGATGCCCGTGCCGCCCCTTCCGACTGTGCAACCCACAGGACCGGTCACGCGACCGACCATGAGCCTGCCCCACAACACCCGAGGTGTGCCCGGTGTGCGCAAGGCCTGAACCCGACGCCCGCTTGGCCGTGCGCCCCAAATCCGCCCTGCGCACACGCGACGCGCTGGACCAGCTGCGGCTGGACCACGAACTCATCCGCAAGCTGCTGCGCGAATACGACGGTGTGCGCCTGGTCGAAGGCTGCGGCGCGGAACGCAAGGCCGAGATCGTGGACCGCCTGTGCGATGCGCTGAGCCTGAACGCGCTGATCGAAGAAGAGGTCTTCTACCCGGTGGTGCGCCCGGCGCTGAACGGCGCGCTGCTCGCGCAGACCGCGCTGTGCGACCACGCCCGGCTGCGCCGCCTGATCGCGCGGCTGGACGAGATGGAACCCGGCGACCCGGGCTACGACGATGCGGTGATCGACATCGGTGACTGCGTCTTGCCCAGCATGGACGATGCCCGGGCGGTGCTGTTCGTTGAAGTGCGCATGATCGGTCTGGACACGGCCGCGCTGGGCGAGCAGATGGCGCGCCGCCGCCGGGCGCAGCAACAGCAGGACTTCACCCGCATCGGCCTGCCCCGGTCCGAATCCAGGGTGGTCCTGGGTGGCTGGCCACCGGCCTGCCACCTGACCCTGGCCTGAGCGCACTTCGCCCACCGTGCGCCCAAAGGAAAAGGCCCGCTGCCAGTCTGGCAGCGGGCCTTTTCCTTGCCCACACCCCGCGAGGGGTGCGGCAGGGGAACACCGGGTCAGCGCGTGCCCGTGACTTCCACTTCCACGCGGCGGTCGGGCTGCAGGCAGTTGATCAGCGAAGGACGTGCCTGTTTGTCCGAACAGTCGCCGGCTGCGGTCACTGGCTGGGTTTCGCTCTTGCCGACGGCGCTGATGCGGGTCGGGTCGATGTTGCCGCTGGTCACGAGGTAGTTCTTGACCGATTCGGCGCGCTCTTCGGACAGGGTCTGGTTGTATTCCGTGGAGCCCAGGCGGTCGGTGTGGCCTTCGACGCTGATCGACTGGTAGCTGGTGCCGCTCAGCTGGTTGCTGAACTTGTCGAGTTCGACCCGGCCTTCGGGGCGCACGGTGGATTTGTCAAAGCCGAACAGCGTGTCGGCCGAGAAGCTCACGCGCTGGGGCGCTGGTGCCATCACGACCGGCGCGGGCGCCGGTGCCACGGCGACGGGTTCCGGCATCGGGGCGGGTGCCACATAGACCGGCGCTGCGGCCACGCGCTCGGGCGCACGGCCGAACGGGAACACCAGGCTGACCGAGGCCACGTCCACGTTGGCGCGGCGGCCGACGGCGTCCTTGATGCGGTAGCGCTCCACATCGCCGCGGATCCAGAACGCGGGCGTCATCTCGTATTGCACGCCCAGGCCGACCTTGTAGTTGGAATCGTTGTGCTTGCTGCTCGACGGGATGCCGGCACCGGCGCCGGTGCCGCTGAAGCGGTCCTTGGACCAGGCGTGCTGGGCGCCCACACGGGCCAGCGCGGAGAAGCGTTCGGTCAGCGGCAGGGTGCCGACCAGATCGAAGTTGAGGCCCTGGACCCGGGTCTCGCCGGACAGCGTGCCCGAGGGCGAGGTGGAGGTGCTGAAGCGGTTCTTGCCCAGATCGAAAAAGCCCGCTTCGAGGGCGATGTTGCGGTTGATCTGGTAGCCACCAAAGAGCTTGAAGGCCTTGTCTTTGTTGTCGGTGGCGACACCGGTGGTGTTGACGCCCGGCAGCAGCACGCCGGTGGTGTGCGCGGGATCCATCTCGGTGCGGGACTGGCCGACCGAGCCGCCGCCATAGAAGTGGCTGGTGCTCTGCGCGTACGCAGAGGACGCCAGGAAGGTGGCCATGCCGGCGACGCCGAGCAGGTGGAGAACAGTCAGCTTTTTCATGGGGGTCTTTCTTGCGTCTCAGACGCATTGCGCGGATTGCACACCCCTGTTTTTAGGCGGCTGAGGGAACAGCGTCGGTACGCTGTCGAACATGTGCAGGACAGCCACACCACCGGTTCTTTTTCTCTTGTGTGCGCTGGCAGACAGTCAACAGCCCCGTGTGCTCACACACTGTTTTTCAGTACGCCGAGGACACACCATCCAGAGCACACCACATGACGCCGCCCCTCCCGGGTGGCGCAGAGTCACCAGGGACACCACACGCTCATGGCCAACGCCGACAACCTCCTGCTCCAGCAGCTGCCGAAAGACGCTCGACGGCACCTGCTGGACCAGTGCGAACCTTTTGACCTGCAGCTGTCGTCCGAACTCAGCGTGCGCGGCGAGCCCTTGAGCCACGCGCACTTTCCGATCTCGGGCTTCATCTCGCTGGTGATCGATGTGGACGACTACCCATCGCTCGAAGTGGGCATGGTCGGGCGAGAGTCCATGCTCGGTTCGGAGCTGGTGCTGGGGCTGGCGAAGACGCCCTGGCGGGCACTGGTGCAGGGAGAGGGCAAGAGCTGGCGCATCGGCGCCGAAGCCTTGCGCGCGGAGATCGTGAGCAGCCTGCCGCTGCAGGAGGTCATGCAGTCGAGCCTGCTGGTGCGGCTGCACCAGCAGACACTGGCCTCGGCCTGCGAGCGTTTTCACGAGATCGGGCCGCGCCTGGCGCGCTGGCTGCTGATGAGCCAGGACCGCGCGCAGGCCGACACTTTTCACGTCACGCAGGAGTTCATGGCCCTGATGCTCGGTGTGCGGCGCGTGGGGGTGACGGAGGCGGCCGGGTCGTTCCAGCAGAGTGGATTCATCGCCTACCACCGGGGCGAGCTGCAGGTGCTCGACCGGGCGGCGCTGGAGGCGGAGGCCTGCAGCTGCTACGCCGCCGACAAGCAGTTCCACAAGGAACTGACGGGGCGCAAAAACTGAACCACGCCGGCGGCTGTCGCCCGGGCCGGTGGTCTGCCGCAGGCGAACAGCATCGAGCGGGTTATTTCAACCAGCTGTCGTCGGCCCGGTCTTCCCAGTCCTTGAGTTGTTTTTCGGCTTCGTCCTTGGCGATGCCGTAGCGCTCCTGGATCTTGCCGGCCAGCTGGTCGCGGTGGCCGGCCACGACCTGCAGGTCGTCGTCGGTCAGCTTGCCCCACTGCTGTTGGGCTTTTCCGGTGAGTTGTTTCCAGTTGCCTTGAATGGTGTCCCAGTTCATGCGATGTCCTCAGGTTGTCGGGTGAACAGAAACGTCCACCACGGTGCCCTTTTTAGGTCGGGAACGGGCGGCCGTCTGTGCGCTGGCGAACCGTTCAGGGTTCGCCAGCGCACGACCGCTCAGCCTGTGCCCGCGTTCACAGCACCAGGCGCTGCGCGTAGCCGGTCATCTCCAGGTAGCCGCGGCCGACGTGCTTGCCGTTGCTGTCGAACAGGTCGGACAGGCCTTCCCAGTACACCGTGCCGGTGCTCGCGCGGCTGTCGAGTTCCTGGGGGTCAATCACGGCCTTGACGGTGTAGAAGTCCGCGGGCGTGCGGATCATCCATTCCACCGGGTAACGCGCGCGGGTGCGCGGGCTGGTCCAGTGGCGCTGGGCCACCCATTCCACTTCGCCGGGCCGGAATCGGTAGATGTCGGTGGGGTTCTGCGCGCTGCCCGCGGCGCGGAACGAACCGCCGGCCCACACCATGCTGCCGTCTTTGCGGCGCAGCTGGAAGGCGGTGACGCAGTGGCCGTCGAACAGGTTCATGCCGATCCAGTCCCAGCCCACGGCCTCGGGGTGCAGCAGGGCTTCGCTCCATTCGTGGTCGAGCCAGGCCTTGCCCTGGGTGACCGTGAAGGTATTGCCTTGAAAGCCCAGCGTGCCGCGCACATCCAGCTGCGGCAGGCTGACGTAGAAGCTGGACTGCGCAGGGTCGGGGCCCTTGCGCGAAAAGCCCTGCTCGCCCTGCAGCAGGATGGCCTGCGTGGGCGTCGCGTCGATCGCGATGCGCAGCGCGTCGTCGCTGACGCGGGTGGTGTAGCCGCCGTCGGACCGGCGCTGGATGAACCAGTCGCCCAGCGCCACGTGGGTGTCGGTTTCCAGCGCGTACACGCCGCGCCCGGTGGTGGCGGGCGGTTCGCCGTTCCAGCGCGCGATGCGGTCGCTGTGCCAGAGCCGCTGGCCGCTCACGTCGGTGATGGCGGCGTGGGCAAACACCAGCTGCTTCGCGGCCAGGCGGCTGGTCAGGCCTTGTGTGCCATCGACGCGGCTGCGGAAAAACGTGACCTGGAAACCGAAGGCGCGGCCCTGCGCGTCCTGCGCGTGGCCGGTGAGGTACCACCATTCGGTGCGGGTGTCGTTGTGCGTGCCGTGGTCGCGTGGGAAGGCGAGTGCGCGCGGTGTGAGCGGGCCGCGGGCGGGCGCCGGCTGCTGGGCCTGCGCCCACCGCCAGGGCAGGGCGCAGGCCGCGGCCGAGCCGAGCACCAGGCGGCGCCGCGCGCTCACGCTCGCGGTGGGTTGGGCGTCATTCCCGGGTGGGGTCGGTGGGTGCATCCTGGGGGCCGCTGTCGGAAGCGAGCTGGGCGTCCAGGCGCGCCTGGGCGGCGCTGATGTCACCGAACCGGTTCTGTGCCCAACTGGCGTCGAAATAGGTCTGCCGGTAGCGCTCGCCGCTGTCGCACAGCAGTGAGAGGATGGAGCCGCGTTCGCCGTACGCCTTCATCTCCTGCGCCAGCGCCAGCATGGCCACGAGGTTGGTGCCGGTGGACGGGCCGACCCGGCGGCCGAGCAGGCCGGTGAGCGCGTGCATGGCGGCCAGCGAGTCGGCGTCGGGCACCTCGACCATGCGGTCCACCACGGTGGGGATGAAGCTGGGTTCCACGCGCGGGCGGCCAATGCCCTCGATGCGCGAACCCGGCGCGGTCAGCGTGGCGTCACCGCTGCGGTGGTAGGCGCAGAACACCGAGCCCTCGGGGTCGGCGACGCAGAGCCGGGTGGCGTGTTGCTGGTAGCGCAGGTGCCGCCCGATGGTGGCGCTGGTGCCGCCGGTGCCGGCACCGACCACGATCCAGCGCGGCACCGGGTGGCGTTCGCGCGCCATCTGCTCGAACATGCTGTGGGCGATATTGTTGTTGCCGCGCCAGTCGGTGGCGCGCTCGGCGTAGGTGAACTGGTCCATGTAGTGGCCGCCGGTCTCGCGGGCCAGCTGTTGCGCGGCGGCGTAGACCTCGCCCGCGTGCTCCACGAAATGGCAGCGCCCGCCGTAAAACGCGATCTGGTCCACCTTCTCCTGCGAGGTGTTGCGTGGCATGACGGCAACGAAGGGCAGGCCCAGCAGCCGCGCGAAATAGGCCTCGCTCACGGCGGTGGAGCCGCTGGACGCTTCCACCACCGTGGTGCCCTGCTGCAGCCAGCCGTTGCACAGCGCGTAGAGAAACAGCGAGCGCGCCAGCCGGTGCTTGAGGCTGCCGGTGGGGTGGGTGGATTCGTCCTTGAGGTAGAGGTCGATGCCGTGCGCGGCCCAGCCCGGCAGGGGCAGGGCGATCAGGTGGGTGTCGGCGCTGCGGCAGAAGTCGGCCTCGATCCGGGCGATGGCCTGGTGCAGCCAGTGGGGTGTGTTCATGGGGTCATTGTGAGGGAGGTTCACCAGTCTTCTTTCACCGCCTGCACGGCGTCGCGGCCGGCGGCGGCGCGCCCCGCCAGCCAGGCGGTGGCGGTGCCGGCGATAACCACCGCCACACACAGCGCCAGCAGCCGCGCCCAGGGCAGCACGAGGTCCATGGTCCAGTGGAAGCTCTGCGGGTTGACCACATGCACCAGCACCAGGCTCACGCCCAGGCCCAGCGCCAGCCCGGCGAGCGCGCCGAGCACCGTCCAGGCCAGGCCTTCGAGCGCGACCACGCCGAGGATCTGCCGCCGCGTCAGGCCCAGGTGCGCCAGCAGGCCAAACTCCTTGCGCCGCGCCAGCACCTGCGCGCTGAAGCTGGCCGCCACGCCGAACAGGCCGATGGCTATGGCCACCGCCTGCAACCAATAGGTGACGGCGAAGCTGCGGTCAAAAATGCGCAGCGAGGTGGCACGGATCTGCCCGGCCGAGGCGAACTCGATCAGGCCCGCGGCGCCCTGGCGCTCGGCCAGCGCGCGGATGGACGCGCGCACCGCGTCTTCGTCGGCGCCGGGCGCGAGGTGCAGCGCCAGGTCGTTCACGCGCGTGTCGCCCGAGAGGCGCACGTAGTCGGCGCGGTCCATCACCACGCTGCCGTGCTGGCGCGCGTAATCGCGCCAGACCCCGGCGACGAAGAAGCGCGTGTCGCCGCCCGCCGGAAACGCCTGCGCCAGGGCCGGCAGCCAGCCGCCGGGCACCGCGCCGTGCAGGTCCAGCATGGCTTCGCTCACGTACACCGCGACCACACGCTCGCCCGCCGCGGCCGGCGGCAGCGGCACCGGCAGGCCCACCAGCGGCAGCTTCTGGCCGGCGGGTGCGTCGTCGCCCTGGGCCAGCGGACGCGCGAGCAGGGTCACGGCGGGCAGGGTGGGCTTGAGCTGGAGCGAGGTGGCGCGCAGCGGGTCCACCCGCGCCACGCCCGGCAGGGCGGTCACGGCCATCACGAAGTCCGGCGGCAGGCTGTTGCCGTCGCCCAGGCCGCTGCCGCCGGAGCGCACGTAGAGCTGCGCTGGCAACACGCCGTCGAGCCACTGCGTGACCGAGTCGCGGAAGCTCGCCACCATCACCGTGAGCGCGACCGAGAGCGCCAGGCTGGCGACCACGCCGCTGGTGGCCACGGCGGCGGTCTCGCGCAGGCGGCGCGAGCGCTCGACCGCCAGCAACGGCAGCGCGTGGCGTGCCACCAGTGGTGCCAGGAAGTGCAGCAAGGCGCCCACGGCCAGCGGCAGCGCGGCGATGCCACCGACCAGCAGCAGCCCGACCGAGACATAGGCCGCCAGCGGGATGCCGCCCACCGGCGGTGCCCAGGCCAGCGCGGCGGCTATCAACATGAGCGCCAGCGCCCAGCCGTGGTGCCGCGACGCGTTGTGCCCGCCGCGCCCGGGCATGTTGAGGTCGAGCACGAGCACGTCGCAGGGGCTCTTGCGCAACTGCTCGCGCAGCTCGGGGTAGCTGCCGGCCTCGCCCACCACCTGGATGTCGACCGCCTCCGAGAT
>NZ_VYGV01000019.1 GCF_013387465.1 Hydrogenophaga aromaticivorans
AGGCCAGGTAGTCGGCGAAGGGGCCGACGTAGTGGTAGTGGTTCTCGGCCCAGCGTGCGAGGTGTTCGCGGCTGAGGCTGCCTTCGGCCCAGGCCAGGCTGAAGGGGGATTTGTTGGCGCTCTTGCCTTTGATGGCGTTCTCCAGGGCAGTGCGCAGTTCGTCTCGGTTCATCGGCGTGCTCATGAGGGGCTCCTTGATGGGGGTGGCGCCACTTCGGCGCCAGGGGATGGGTTGGGAGGCGAGAAGCACCGCCGCAGGCGGCGCTTCTCGCCGGGTCAGCGTCGGATCAGAACTGGTGCAGCACGCCCACGGCCACGACGTTGCCGTCGGCATCGGCGGCACCGGGGACCTTGGTGGTGTTGGCCTGGAAGCCGCCGTACAGCTTGGTGCGCTTGGACATGGTGTAGAACGCGGCGATGCCGTAGCCGGTGCGCTCCACGTCGGCGACGCCAGGGGCGGTCACGTTGACGACCTTGCCGATGTAGTTGTCGGCGGGCGAGTAGCCGGTGATGCCACCCGAGGAACGGGCCACACCGCCGGAAATCATCCAGGCGGCGCCGACCGGCACGTTCACACCCAGTTGCCATTCCTTGGTGGCCTTCTCGCCGGCCGCCACGCGGCCGTAGCTGGCCAGCAGCTTGGCCACGCCCAGGTCGTAGGCGCCGTTGACGCGCGTGTACTTGATCGCTTCCGACGCGTCGGTGCCCTTTTCGTTCTGCAGTGCCACACCGGCGTACACCGGGCCGTTGGCATACTTCACGAACATGCTGGCCACGGAGCCTTCGCCGGCGTCACCCAGACCGTAGCTGACCGCGCCGCTGACGCCGCCGAAGGTGGGGGTTTCGTAGTAGAGGCCGTTGTTCGGGTTGTCCTTGTAGGAGCCGGTCAGCCACACGCCGCCGGCGTTGGGCGCGAACATCGAGTTCAGGGCGGCCTGGCTGGCGCCGGCGATTTCGTCGAAGGCACTCCAGGCCTTGCCGGCCTTGAACGCACCAAAGCCACCCGACAGGCCAACCCACGACTGGCGGCTGAAACCGTTGGTGGCGCCGGTGTTCATGGCAATGCCCTGCTCCAGCTGGAAGTTGGCCTTCAGGCCACCGCCCAGGTCTTCCGAGCCCTTGAAGCCGATGCGGCTTTCATAGATGCCGCTGCTGTTGACCTGGGTGGTGCGCTCGCCCGTGTCGGCGCTCTTGCGCGAGGCGATGTTCATGTCGGCGATGCCGTAGAGGGTGACGCTGGACTGTGCAAAGGCAGCGCCGGAGGCGAGCACGAGGGAAACTGCGACGATTTTTTTCATGAAAAACTCCATTTGAGGATTGAACAAACAAGACACTGCCGGACCCGCGGCTGCGGGCCCTGTGCAATCGACGGGAAAATCAGAAGAAGAGAACGGCGGCGACGGTGGACGCGGCCAGGCCGATGAGCACCGGTGGCGTCAGCACACGCACCAGATCGAGCACCGAGACGCGGGCGAAGCCGGCGACCGCGATCAGTGAAGACCAGGCGATCAGGGTGCCGCCGCCGGTCCAGATGGCGCCCATCTGGCCGATGGCCGCGAGCGTGGCGCCTTCCATGCCCGAGACCGGGGCCATGGCGCCGGCCAGTGCGCCGGTCAGCGGCAGGCCGGAGAAGCCCGAGCCGTCCACGCCGGTGATCATGCCGACGATCAGCAGACCGAAGGACACGAACAGCTTGCTGTGCGGCAACCAGTCCTGCGCACCACGCACCAGATCGAACAGCAGGCTGGGCGTCTGGTTGGCGGACATGCCGAGGATGGCCGCGGCGGTTTCGCTGTTACCGAGGAAGAAGAAGCCGGCGATCGGCAGCACCGAGCCCATGGCACGGAAGGCGAACACGAAGCCTTCGGTGATGTGGTTGGCGCTTTCTTCCAGCATGGCCTTCGGCCCGTGGTAGGCCAGGGTCGCGAGCAGCATCAGCAACGCTGCGGCACCACCGACCAGGGAGGCACCGGCCCCGCCCTTCAGGTCCTGCAGCGGGATGCCGAGCTTGGGCAGCGCCATGATGGTGATGATGACCAGGAACACCAGGGGCGTGAGCACGGCGAACACCTTGGACCACTTCTGGCGACTCTGGTCCACGCTGGCGATCTCGCGGCGCAGGTCCTGGCCGGTGACCGGCTGTTCGTCACGGCTGGTGCCCTTGGCGATCTCCACCTTGTGCGACGAGCCTTCGTGTTCGTATTCCGAACCGCCCTGCTGCCCCAGCGCCTGCCAGTTTTCCAGCAAGACCGGGTTGGCCACCTTGAACGTCTTGCGGTGGAAGACGAACACCAGGGTCAGCGCCACCAGACCGGTGATCACCGACAGCACCAGCGCACGGTCTGCGACCAATGCGGCCACGGCGTTGGCGGCCTTGGCACTGATGCCAGGGGCCACGCCGATCACGTAGTCGGACGACAGCGCCATGCCCTGACCGGCGATGGCGATGGCGGCCGCGCCCACCAGCGGCGGCAGACCAGCCGCGATGGCCGCCGGCAGCAGCACCGCACAGACCAGCGGCACCGCGGGCGTGGGCCAGAAGAACAGCGAGATCAGGTAGGTGACGGCGGCCAGGATCAGGTAGGACACGCCCCCGTTTTTCATCAGGATCCGGAACGGCCGGACCATCAGGATGTCGGACTTCAGCGCCTTGAGCGAGTTGAGCAGGGCGGTCATCAGGGCGATGACCAGGAAGATGTTGAACAACTCCTTGGCGGCCACGAAGCTGGCGCCGAAGACGCTGCCTACGGCATCCAGGGGGTTGCCGGTCCAGGCGAAGACCACCAGGAAGGTGGCAATGATCGAAGGCACGAGCACGTTGGCCCGGAACATCATGGTCACGATGATGCTGACCACGCCGATCAGGTACATCCAGTGCGCCGCTGTGAGGGTTACGGTTGAGTCCATGTCAAATATCTTGTGGGGTTGAACACCCGACTCGGAGTCGGGACTGGGTTGGCTAGAGACGACTGACGCAAATCACGGCCGGCTGTCACGCCAGCACCGTGCCTTCTGGTTGAACAATTCAGGCTGGCACTTCCCCCTGTGGAAGCAAGACGCGCCGTTCCGGGGTCTGACCGCCCGTTGCACCGCGGTGGCAACGGAAATCCGGACAACGGTTCGATTCGTGGTGCTGAATGGTATACAACATACCAAATCCATCTTCTTGGTGCTTACCCTGATTCCTTGGCCTCTTTTCCGGGCATTTTTTGAAGGCAAACTGCACTAATCAGGTGCATTTCGGGGCAATCTGCCGTTCTATTTTTCCTCTACGTATACAGTATGCATACACCATGCCAACCGGTATACCAATGCTCGGTGACGCTGCGCAAGGCCCGCCTGGCCTCGCACAGCGCACCTTCCGAACGGGAGACACCCCACAGCTGCATCGCTAGACCGGGTCAACATTTCAGAGGCCCCGCGGCGACCACCACCCCTGCCAGGTGAAGTCGCCCGATCCCTCATGGGCCGCTGCAGCCTGAACACCCGGATGGGCCATCGACCAGCGCGATCCGGGGTCACAACCGCTTCTGAGCACGCCCCGGGCCCGGCCTACCGGACCCCAAACCACCCGGATCGCCATTTTTTGACTTCTGTTGCGCCCAATCGGCATACTGTATACAATTAACATTCAGGATATGGGCGCCGGCGGCACCCATGCCCAGGGCCCGTGCCCTGCTCGGCCTACTGACAGGAATACCCGCGATGAAACCGATTTCCCAAGACAACCCCTGGGGCGTGGTGGGCAACAGCCGCATGGTGGCCACCGGTCACCCGCTGGCCGCCCAGGCGGCGGCTCGCATGCTGCGCGAAGGCGGCAGTGCGATCGACGCCGCGATCGCGGCGGACGCCGTGCTGGGCGTGGTCGAACCCATGGCCACCGGCATCGGCGGCGACGTGCTGGCGATGGTGGTTCCGCCCGGCGAGGCCCCGCTGAGCTACAACGGCACCGGCCGCGCGCCGGCCCAGTTTTCCCTCGATGCGCTGGACCGACTGCCCGGCCGGCGCATTCCCGAGCGGCACGTGTTCTCGGTCACGGTGCCCGGCGTGGTGCGTGGCTGGCACGACCTGCACAGCCGCTTTGGCCGCCTGCCTTGGCAGCGCCTGTTCCAGGCCGCGATCCAGGCCGCGCGCGGGGGCTTTCCCGTCGCACCCGTCGCGGCGCGCGAATGGGCGCTGTTCGAACCGGTGCTGCGCCTGGACCCCGTCAGCGCCGCCCTCTACCGGGCCGACGCCCTGCCCCGCGCCGGCGAGACCTTCGCCAACCCGGAACTGGCCGCGGTGCTGGAAGCCATTGCCAACGAAGGCCCCGACGCCTTCTACCTGGGCGCGCCCGCCGTGGCCGCCGAACGCGCCGTGCAGCAACGCGGCGGTGCGCTGGCGCAGGCGGACTTCGCCGGTCACAGCGGCCACTTCGCGCCCCCGGCCAGCGCCCGCTTCCGCGGTCTGACGGTGCTGGAATGCCCGCCCAACACCCACGGCATCGCCGTGCTGCACGCGCTGCAGGCCCTGGACGCGCTGTCGCTGGACCCGGCCGACCCGGCCACCACGGTCGCCATGGTCGAACACATGGGCCGCGCCATGCAGCACGCGAAAGAAACCGTGGCCGACCCCGCCGGCAACACGGTCTGCACCGTGGTGGTCGACGACAGCGGACTGGCCGTGACGCTGATGAGCAGCATCTTCAAACGCTTTGGCTCGGGCATCGCTGCGCCGGGCTGCGGCTTCGTGCTGCAGAACCGCGGCTTCGGCTTCTCGCAACCCGGCCACATCAACGGCCCCGGCCCGGGCAAACGCCCGTACCACACGGTGGTGCCGGCGGCGGTGCTGAAAGACGGCGCCTTCCACGCCGGCCTCGGCGTGGTCGGCGGCGCGATGCAGCCGCAAGGCCATGTGCAGTTGATCACCCGACTGGCGGCCTGGGGCCAACCGCTGCAGGCCGCGATCGATGCCCCGCGCTGGCGCCTGGAGGCCGACCGCGCCCTGGCGCTGGAAACGGGCATGCCACCCGAGGTGGCGGCCGCCCTGCGCGCCGCGGGTTACCACGAGCCACAAGGCCTGGGTGAACTCGGCGGGCGCAGCGACTTCGGCGGCGCCCAGGTGGTGCTGCGCGATCCGGCCGGCCGCCTCATCGGTGGTTCAGACCCACGCAAGGACGGCATGGCGCTGGCCGTCTGACCCCCCAATTCCCCAACGCACCTGACCATGACACTCAAAATCTACGGCGTGGCCGCTTCCCGGGCCATCCGCCCCCTGTGGGCGGCCGAAGAGCTCGGCATCCCCTACGAACACATTCCCGTTCACTACCAGGACACGGCGGCCCTGAACGCGCCGGCCTTCCGCGCCCTGAACCCCAACGGCACCGTGCCCGCGATCGACGACCACGGCCTGGTGCTGTTCGAGTCCCTGGCCATCACCCTGCACCTCGCGCGCACCCGTCCCGAGGGTGGGCTGTGGGCGGCGAGCGCCGCGGGTCCGTCGCAGATCCTGCAGTGGACGCTCTGGGCCGCGACCGAAATCGAACCGCTGGCGCGCCAGTGGTTTCACCACACCAGCTTCCTGCCGCCAGAACAGCGGCGACCGGAACTGGCCGAGGCCGCACGGGCCCAGCTGCAGACCCGCCTGCGGGTGCTGGACCAGCAGGTGGAAGAACAGCCCTATCTGCTGGCCGACGGCTTCACGGTGGCCGACCTGAACCTGGCCGCCGTGCTGCAGCGGCTGGCCGCGCTCGGCGGTGAGCATTTCCCCCACGCCACGGCCTGGCACCAGCGCTGCCTGGGCCGCCCCGCCGCGCAGCGCGCCATGGCCCTGCGCCAGCTTCAGTGAGGCCCCCGGTGCTGCCAACCCCCACCATTCAAGACATGGACCACCACACCCGCCGCCCCGCGCCACCGCATGGGCGCCGCCCGAACCCGACGACGGGTGCAGGCGCCACCGTGGGCGCCAGCCATTCGCCCCTGACCCTGCTGGTGGTGGAGAAGATGCGCGAGCGCATCCTGGACGGCAGCCTGCCGCCGGGCCACCGGCTGGTCGAGGGTCGCGTGTCGGCCGAATTCGACGTCTCGCGCATCCCGGTGCGCGAGGCCCTGCGCCACCTCGCCGCCGAGGGGCTGGTCACCATCGAACCGCGCCGCGGCGCGAGCGTCACCCGCTTCAGCGAGGAACAGGTGCTCGAACTGGTGGAAGTGCGGGGCAACCTGGAGGCGCTCAACGCCAAACTGGCGGCCCGCCACAAGGACCCCGAACAGATCGCGAAGATGCGCCGCATCCTCGAAGAAGGCAACCGCCTGGCCGATGCCAACGAGCTCGAGGCCCTGGCGCAGCTGAACCACGCGTTCCACGACGTGCTGAGCCAGGCCGCCGGCAACTCGGTGCTGCAGGACGTGATGCGCTCGCTGCGCGACCGCACCGTGCTGCTGTTCACCCCGTTCAACCGCCACCGCTGCCGGCAGAACTGGGAGGAACACGCCGCCATCCTGCGCGCCGTGCTCAACGCCGACCCCGAGCTGGCGGCCGTGCTTGCCCTGTGCCACGTGCAGAACGCGGCCAACCGCAGTGAGCTCGACTGACACCCCTGCCGCGCTGCGCGCGACCCCCTCAAGGGGGCGATGCGAGTGGCCCGGCGAAGCCGGTTCCACCGCATCCCCGGATCAAGACATTTCGCACCGGACGAGTGATCTGCGCTCAGAGGGGGAGCTGGCCCAAGGGCACCGCGGAACCGGCTTTGCCGGGCCGCCAGTGCCGCCCCCTTGAGGGGGTCGCGCGCAGCGCGGCAGGGGTGTTCCAGTCCTAGGCCACGACGGCCGAATGCAGCATCTTCAGGGCCAGCACGAACAGGAAGCCCGCGAACACGCGCTTGAGCGTGGCCACCGGCAGGCGCGAGGCCAGACGCGCGCCGACCGGCGCCATCAGCACGCTGGGCACCAGCACGCCGAGCAGGGCCGGCAGGTAGATGAAGCCCAGACTGCCCGGCGGCAGGCCGGTCACCGTGCGGCCACTGAAGAAGAACGCGACCGTGCCCACGATGGCGATCGGCAGGCCGATGGCGGCCGAGGTGCCGACCGCGCGGTGCATGTTGACGTTGCACCAGGTCATGAACGGCACCGAGAGGAAACCGCCGCCCGCACCCACCAGCTGCGACAGCGTGCTGATGGTCGCGCCCACCCCGATCAGGCCGGCGGTGCCCGGCAGGCTGCGGCTCGGTTTGGGCTTGGCGTTGAGGAACATCTGCACCGCGGAGTAGGTGACGAAGGCCGCGAAGATCAGCGCCAGGGTGGTGGTGCTCAGGTGCTTGGCCAGCAGGCCGCCGATCACCCCGCCGACCAGGATGCCCGGCGTGATGCCGCGCACGATGGACCAGTCCACATTGCCCTTGGCGTGGTGCGTGCGGGCGCTGGAGATGGAGGTGAACACGATGGTGGTGAGCGAGGTGCCCAGCGCGAGGTGCAGCAGGGTGCTGGAGGCGAAGCCCTGGGCCTCGAACAGCCAGGTCAGCAAGGGCACGTACAACATGCCGCCGCCGATGCCCAGCAGGCCGGCGGCGAAGCCCCCCGCGATGCCGAGAGCGAGGTAGGCGGGCAGCCAGGTCAGCAGTTCGGCGCTCAGCATGGGACACCGCCTTGCGTGGCGCGGACCGGCCC
>NZ_VYGV01000008.1 GCF_013387465.1 Hydrogenophaga aromaticivorans
GGCCGCGCAGGCGCCGGTGGTGAAGCCGGTGCGGGTGCCGCGCGGTGTGTTGCCATCCATTCAGGTGCCCTCGGCGCGCTGCCGCGCCTCGGCCAGCGCCAGCAGCGCGTGCAGGGCGGCCACCACCAGGGTGGAGCCGCCCTTGCGGCCGCGGATGACGATCCAGGGCACGCCAGTGATCTGCGCCATCAGGTCTTTCGACTCCGCGGCCGACACGAAACCCACCGGCATGCCGACCACCAGGGCAGGGCGCACACCGTCCTCCACGATCAGCCGCGCCAGTTCGATCAGCGCGGTGGGCGCGTTGCCGATGCCGACGATGGCGCCCTGCAGCAGGCCCAGGCGGTGCGCCTTGCGCATGGCCTGCACGGCGCGGGTGGTGTTCTGTGCCTGCGCCTGGGCGATCACGTCGGCGTCGCTGATGAACTGGTGCGTGGCTATGCCGAAGTGCGCCAGGCGCGGCCTCGACAGGCCCGAGCAGATCATCTCCACGTCGGCCACCACGGGCGTGCTGCCGCGCAACATCGCGGCCACGCCCGCGCGCACCGCGTCGGGGTGGAAGTCGGTCAGGCCGTTGAACTCGAAGTCGGCGTTGGCGTGGATCATGCGGCGCACGATGGGCCACTGTTCGGCCGAGTAGGCGTGCGGTCCGGCCTCGGCGTCGATGATGGCGAAGCTGTCGTGCTCGATCGCCTGGCCGGCGGCGGTGAGCTGCTCGGTGACGGTGTTGACGGTGCTCACTGGACTACCCTCCGTGCTGCGCGCTGCGGGGCTGAGCGCCTTGGGAACGGCCCGGCGGCGCTCATGCGGTGGCGCCCTCGTGCGCGTGGACGTGCACCTGCACCGGAGCGTGCGTGTGCTCGTGCGAGTGCCCATGGCCCAGGTCGTGAGCGATCTCGCGGTAGCTGCAGCCGTCGCAGGGCAGCTTGCTGTCGGGCGCGCCGGCCAGCAGGTCGTGCACGCGCTGCTCCACCAGCCCGAAGATCTCTTTCTCGAAACCGAAGTGCGTGCCGCAGGCAAAGCGGATCTGCGGGTACTGCGCCCGCAGGTGGTCCACCTGGCGGTGGATGCGCTGCATCAGCGTGCCGGTATAGAGGTAGTAGGGCAGCACCACCACCTGGCGCAGGCCGATCAGCACCTGGCGCTGCACCACGCGCTCCAGCCGCGGCCAGGTGATGCCGGTGAAGGCCAGGTCCACCAGTTCGTGGTCGCCTTCCTCCTGCAGCCAGCGCGCCATCTTCGCCATGTCGCCGTTGGCGCCGCGGTCCGACGAACCGCGACCCAGCAGCACCACGCCCGTGGTGGTGGGGTCGGGCATGTCCAGCGTGGCCATGGCCTGGCGCAGGCGGCGCTTGAGGATCGCGAGGATGGGGTCGCAGGCGCTCAGGTGCGGGCCGTAGAGAAATTCCACGCCAGGCGCATGATTGCGAGCGCGTTCGATGGCCTCGGGAATCTCCATCTTGGCGTGGCCGGCGGCGTTGAGGATCAGCGGCAACACCAGCACGCGGCGCGACGACTGCGCCGCGGCCAGCAGGCCGTCGTGCAGCGAAGGCGCGGCGAATTCGATGAAGCAGACCGCGATGCGCCAGGCCGGCTGGCGCGCGCGCCACTGGTCGACGAAGTCGCGGATTTCCTGGTTGCCGGCGTCCTCGCGCGAGCCGTGGCCCACCAGCAGGATCGTGGTGTGATTCATGTCGTGGCTTTCCTGAAACGGTGGGTGAAGCTGGGGTCGTAGAGCCGGGATCTGGCGAGCTCGGGCCACTGGCGCGCGCCCAGCGTGGGGCTGGCGATCACCATGGCCTGGCTGACGATGCCGGCGTCGCGGCACTGTTGTTTGATGGTGGCCAGCGTGCCGCGCACGATGCGCTCCTCGCCGGGCCAGCTGGCCTTGTGCACCACCAGCACCGGCGCATCGTCGGGCCAGCCAGCCTGGCGCAGACCGGCCTCCACCTTGTGCAGCAGCGTGATGGACAGGAAGATGCACAAGGTGCAGCGGTGGGCGGCCAGGGCGGCGAGGTCCTCGCCGTCGGGCATGGGCGTGCGGCCCTCCACCCGGGTGAAGATGGTGGTCTGCGTGACCTCGGGCAGGGTGAAGCTCTCGACCGCCGCCGCGGCCGAGGCCATGGCCGAGGACACGCCCGGCACCACCGCCACCGGCACACCCGCGGCATCCAGCGGCTGCACCAGTTCGATGAGCGTGCCGTAGAGGGCAGGGTCGCCGGTCTGCAGGCGAACCACGGTGTCGCAACGCGCCGCGTTCGCGATCAGCCAGGCCGACATCTGCTCCAGCGTCATGTCTTTGCTGTCGGCGATGAGGCAGTCCGGCGGCGCCCAGCCGGTGGCCGCAACGTTCACCAGCGAGCCGGCGAAAAGGATGGCCCCCGCGCGCGCGATCAGGTCGCGCCCCTTGACCGTGATCAGGTCCGGATCGCCTGGACCCGCCCCCACAAACCAGACCGTTCCGACGCCCATGGTGCGTCCCCGGTCAGGCGGCCTGGTGCAGACGGCGCTCCACCACTGCGCTGCCCTGCAGGCCGCTCAGCGTCTTGGCCAGTGCGAGCACAGCCAGGTCGATCAGCGGCTCGGCCAGCACCACGATCATGTAGGCGGCGCCAAAGCTGCCGATGCTCACCAGGTTCTCGGCGCCCATGCCACGCCCGAAGAGCGCCCAGAAACCCACCCACAGCACGATGCCGCCCTGGTAGGCCAGGGACAGCTTGAGGGCCTGGCTGTAGCGCAGATCCACATAGGCCATCTGGTCGGGGATGACGCGCCGCGCAAGCGCCGCGGTGGCGAACAGCGGCACCAGGAGCGTGGTCAGGTTCATGCCGTACTGCGGAATGTCGAAGGGTGCAAAGAACAGGCCCTGGATTAGCAGCCCGCCCGCCAGCCCGATGGCCGCGGGCGCCGCACCGAACAGCAGCATGAGCGTGGTGCCCAGAATCAGGTGGACCTCGGACACGCCCACCGGGTGGTGCGGCAGCACCTCGAAAAAGCAGAACACTAGCGCCGTGGCCAGCAGGGCCCGCAACAGCAGGGCTGCCGCGCCGTCCTTTTTGAGCATGTCGGCCGACAGCTTGAGCGTGTGGCCGCCACAGGCGGTCGCTGTGGCGTAGCTCAGGGCAAGCTTGGCCCCGTCCACCAGACCTGGTTCGATGTGCATGAAGTGACTCCTTGGGTTGGATGCGTTGGACACAACGCGGTTGAAAAGTTGGCAAAGACCCAAGGGGGAGGTGATGACAGGTTCCGTCGGCCAACGGGCAGCCCCCGGCGAGCGCAAGTACAGGCGCTGGCACAGACTCGCAAAACCATGCGAAGGGACGACATGAGGACACCGGCGAAGACCCCTCACCGTCTTCCCCGACGGTGTTTGGGTAATGCGGCCGCGCCTGGGGCGCAGCCTCCTTGTTGGCCGGTATCCGGGCTGACAGAGCGTTTCCCAAAGCCTTCCCAGGATGACCCAGTGGCATATTTTTGAGAAATGGGGGCCTTGGCAATGCCTTGGACCACCCGTCTGCTTACCGTTGCGGGGGCAGCGCAGGTTAGGTTCGTCCGTGTGGGACTCGCCCCCCTGCTTCCCGTTGAACTGCAATGCCTGAACAGCATCGCGAGCACCAACAGGTTTTGATTCTATACCCGCACAATGGCTTGAAGGCCTTGAGCGGCAACGTTGCAATCCTGGAACTCGTGCATCGGAGCATGGAGCACAGGCGAGAGGTTCGTCTTGGCTGACACTCCGCATTCCAATGCTGCACTCCTGAAGCTGGAATGCTTGCTTATTGATCCGGCCCTGTGAAGTCTTAAGCCGCATAGCGAACGTGGCGGTCCTGGAAGTAGCTCATGACGCGCTCGGGGTTTTGCTCCAGCATCGCCATGTGGTCGTTGGCCGCTTCGCGTAGCTTGGCTTTGGTTCGCACCGGTACGCGCTTGCCCATCTCTTGCTTCAAATCGGCATTGAGCCGCTCCTCAGGGTTGAGCTGTGGGCTGTAGCTGGGCAGGTAGAACAACTCGATCTGGTCTTTGTGCTGCGCCACCCAGGCCTTGACCAGCTTGCTGTGGTGAACCCGCAGGTTGTCCAGAATCAGAAAGACTTTTTTGCCTGCGTCCTTGATCAAAGCTTGCAAGAATTCAATGAGTTTCTCAGCATCGAAAGCCTCGTCAATGATCATCCAACGCGTCTTGCCTTGGTTGGTCACCGTGGCAATCATGGAGAGCTTTTGACGGGTGCCACCCACGGCCATGGTCACCGGTGTTTTGCCCGCTGGCGCGAAGCTTCTGCCGCGCACATCG
The DNA here is from genome assembly GCF_013387465.1 of Hydrogenophaga aromaticivorans. GTDB lineage: Bacteria > Pseudomonadota > Gammaproteobacteria > Burkholderiales > Burkholderiaceae_C > Hydrogenophaga > Hydrogenophaga aromaticivorans. Next base: position 4,291 of record NZ_VYGV01000008.1, read on the forward strand.
GTGTTGACCAAAGCCGTCTCGTCGCCCCAGTGAATTGACCTTGCCCTCGTTTCGTGTAGCTCTTAGCCCGACGATTACGCGGCCTTTTTGCGCTGTGCCTCGTACCACCGTTGCTCGAACTGCATCGGGCTGAGGTAGCCCAGCGACGAATGCAGCCGGCGGTGATTGTAGAAAGCCATCCAGTCCATCACAGCCTGTTTGGCCTGCTCTCGGGTGGTGAACTTGTGCCCATGCACGCTGGCCGTTTTCAGCCGGCCCCAGAAGCTCTCGGTCGGCGCGTTGTCCCAGCAGTTGCCCTTCCTGCTCATCGAGGAACGCATCTTCCAGTCTTTCAAAGCATCCTGGAATTCGCCGCTGCAATACTGGCTGCCCCTGTCGCTGTGGAATATCAGACCAGGCGGCGGGCGCCGCCGCCACCACGCCATGGCCAGCGCGTCCTTGACCAGGCCCGCCTGCATGTGCGGCTGCAGGCTCCAGCCCACCACCTGACGGCTGAACAGGTCGATGACCGCAGCCAAGTACAGCCAACCCTCGTCGGTGGCGATGTAGGTGATGTCTCCACTCCACAGCTGGTTGGGTGCCTCGGGGGTAAAGCGCCGCTGCACCAGATCTGGTGCCACCGGCAGACTGTGGCTGCTGTCGGTGGTGACCACAAACTTGCGCTTGGTTCTGGCACGGATACCGTGCTGCTGCATCAACTTGCGCACCCTATCCTTGCCCACTCGGATGCCCCTGGCCAGCAGTTCCCTGTGCATCCGAGGCCAGCCGTATTCCCCCTTGACCTCGGCGTGGATGGCGCGGATGTGTGCCAGCAGAGCTTCATCGCTGTGGCGCCCGCTGGGCCTGCCAGCCATGTCCTGTGGGCGGCGCAGCCAGTTGAAAGAGACGCTGGCACTGACCTCCAGCACGCCGCAGGAGACGCTCACCGGGTACTGCTGCCTCATTTGGTGAATCCAGGCGTACCTCGCAGCGTGTCCTGCGCGAAGTACGCCGCGGCTTTTTTTGCGATGTCGCGCTCCATCCTCAAGCGCGCAACTTCCGCTCGCAAACGCGCTATCTCCATCTGCTCGGGCGAGACCCCCACGGCCTTGTTATCGCCCCCAGCGCCGCTCAACGCCCCTTTGGCTGCCTGGCGAACCCAGTTACCCAGACTGGCCTTGGGGATGCCCAAGACCTTGGCCACCACAGCAATGGCCTGACCGGCGCTCACCTGACGGACCGCCTCCAACTTGAACTCCTGCGTGTACTGCGCACGCACCTGCTTTGCTGCTGTCATTCCTTGACTCCTTGTCGGTATTTTCAACAAGGACTAAGAACTTATCCGTAAATAGTAAACTATCGCCCTGAGCCGTACTTCACGCGGCGAGGGGCGAATGCATGGTCACACGCAGGCGGGTCGAATCGTGGGAGGTGAGTGATGAGTTCTGGCGCCGAGTCGAACCGTTGATACCGGTGCGGGAACGCAGTACGGACAAGGCATATGTGCGCAAGGCGGGTGCGGGACGCCCGCCCAAGCCAGCGCGACAAGTGTTCGAGGCGGTCATGTACGTTCTGCGCACGGGCTGCCAATGGAAGGCGCTGCCCAAAGAACGCTTTGGCAGTTCAAGTGCGGTGCACAAGCGCTTCCTGGAGTGGGAGGCTGCGGGCGTGTTCGAAGCCCTGTGGAAGGCTGGGCTTGCCGAGTACGACCAGATGGAGGGTATCGCCTGGCGATGGCAGAGCATTGACGGGGCCATGCTCAAGGCCCCACTGGCGCAAGAGGCGGTCGGGCGCAACCCGACCGATCGGGGGAAAAAAGGGGAGCAAGCGCCACCTGCTGGTGGACGGGCGTGGCGTCCCGTTGTCGCTCGTCGTGACAGGAGCGAATGCGCATGACGTCACGCAACTCGATGCCGTTCTGCGGGCCATCATGGTCAAGCGCAGGACACCAAGCACGCGGCGCAGCAAGCACCTGTGCGCCGACGCAGGGTACCGAGGGCGGCCTGCCTTGGGAATCATCGAGGGCCACGGCTACATCCCCCACGTCGTTGATCGCAACAAGGAAGCCGATGCCAAGCGGCGCGACCCGACCAGGAGGGCGAGGCGCTGGGTGGTCGAGGTTTGCCACAGCTGGCTCAATCGCTTTCGCAAGCTGCTCGTGCGGTATGAAAAACTCGAACGCAGTTTCGTCGCACTCAACCACATCGCCGCCGCCATCATCGCGTTCCG
>NZ_VYGV01000017.1 GCF_013387465.1 Hydrogenophaga aromaticivorans
CCTGAATCCGTGACCTCACAGTCGCGTTCAGGGTAAATCCTCATACGAATCAAGCACGTGAACCCCATCTGCCTCGCACCCTGCAGGTGAAGGAAGCGCAAATGGCTGATCCGGTTGAATTTATTGTCAAGAAGCTGCCCTACGATTTGAGCAGCCATGGCGGTCTGGCCTTGGTCGGGCGGCTGTTCAAGCGCATCAACCTGCCCGCGATGATCGACCCGAAGTACCCGGTGCAGACCGAGCGAGGTGGCATCGCCAACAGCGATATCCTCAAGTGCTACCTGGGCCTGCTGACCCTGGGCAAGAACGATTTCGAGGCCGTCGAGGGCTTTCGCTCCCAGCGCTTTGTGCACCAGGCGCTGGGCCTGCGCGCCGTGCCATCGAGCGCCACGCTGCGTCAGCGCTTTGACGCCATGGGCACCGAATGGAGCGAACTGGCCGACCGGATCAACCGCGCCGTGCTGAGCCTGCACATCAACGGCGCGCCCATCGACTTTGGCGCCTTGAGTACCGGCCATCTGCCCTTGGATATCGACACCTTCGTGATGGACCAGAGCGACACGGCCAAGGAAGGCGTGTCCTACACCTACGCCGGGGTGGACGGCTACTGCCCCATCGCGCTGTACCTGGGCACACGCGGCTACTGCCTGGAGCTCGATCTTCGCGCGGGCAGCCAGCACAGCGCCTGTGAGAGCGAATACAACATCGAGCGTGCGCTGGGCATGGCTTGCGCCGTCAGCGCCGCAGCGGCGTTTTTGCTGCGTGCGGACTCGGGCTTTTGCTCGCAGCACCTGATCACGCAGACGCTGGAGCAAGCGGCCCGGCTGGGCCGTCAGGTCGATCTGCTGATCAAGTGGAACCCGCGCAGCGCGCCGGTCGAGCAAATCGCCACGCAGCGCTGCGCCGACACAGCCACCGTGTGGACGCAACTTCGAGTGGGCAAACGGGAGTGCCTGTGGACCGAGGCGCTGAGCGCCATCGAAGTGACGGACACACAAGGCGCGATGGCGCATCGCACCCTGCGCCACCCTTTGCGTCGTGTTTACCGCCTGACCGAGCGCAGCATCGACAGACGAGGCAACGCCTTGCTCTTGCCCGAGTACGTGCTCGAAGGCTGGACCACCACGCTGGGGCCGCAGGTGGGCAACGAAGAGGTCATCGCGCTGTACCGCGACCACGCCACGCACGAGCAGTTCCATGCCGAGTTCAAGACCGACATGGATCTGAGGCGCCTGCCCTCGGGCAAGTTCGCCACCAACCACCTGGTGTGCGCCCTGGCGGCGGTGGCGATGAACCTGTTGCGCATCGTGGGCCAGCACACGCTGCACGAGAGTGACAGCCCGCTGAGGAAGGCCGCGCTGCGTCGGCGCATCAAGACGGTGATGCAGGAGATGATGTTCAAGGCCGCGCGCATCATCAGCCACGCCAGGGGTTGGGTGCTGGGGATATCGGGCAGCGACTCGGGCTTTGCGGTGTTTGAGCGCGCCTTTGGAAAGATGAAGGCCGCGTAGCGCCAGCTGCGGCACCGGGCTCATCTGCTTGAGCAGCCGAGGCATGAACTCACGGATGGACGGCAACGCGGTGAACTGCGCGATGGGGTGCGCGCGCTCATCGACAGCGGGCTCCCAAACGCTCTGTCCGGAGAGCCTCCATGCCCCTGCCGCAGCTGCCAACCTCAGCGATTTGGATGCCAAGGCCTCGCAATCAAGCGAATTCAACGAATCGAGCATCGATTGAACTTGCATTGGCCTGTCGCGGCATTCGAGGTCACGGATTCAGGATACAGGTGTGCGACCTCACCGCGATCTGAATGTGGTTCTTCATGCGGAACTCTGTACCTGGATACGTTGGAGCGCCCTCTTGGAATGCGGAACGCACAGAGTCGTAGCTGGCCATTTCCATTAACTCGCGGGTGGCGTGAAGTGTATCGATCACGAGGCAGTCCAAATTTTTGGACCAAAGTTTGCCGTCAGGCGCATTTTCAGGGAGTGGAGAACCCAATGCTTCGAAGTCGGTTGCAAGAACCTCATGGGCAAGCGAAAGTTGTTCAAGCGCCGGTTGCTCGAAGAGGTTCAAGCACAGCCCAAGATCGATGATCGCTCCAATGACCGCGGGCGTCTTGTCAGTAATGCCCTTCCAGCGCATTCGCTCCTTGGAGAATTCAAGGACGCGAGCTGGATCATTTTCCCAGAAATAGATACCTTTCCCCAGCCAATCGTGAGCATTGGCGCTACTGTTCAAATGGCTTTCAGGATTGTTGAGGATCTTGTTTACGGTATCTTCATCGGTCCCGTGGAATCCCAACACCCAATTAGGCAGGCGTTGATACAAGCCTAGCCCCCGTACCGGCTCGTCAGCTTCCCGCCTTTGGTCAGTACACCCCGCTTAACGTAATAGGCCTTCAACTCGGTTGGGTCGCTACGCAAGGCGGCCATGCGCTCCGTCAGCCTACGCTTGAAGTCAGCTTCGACAATGGTGTGGCTCACCAAACGCCCGTTGCTCATCCAAACTGCATCCGACTGACGAGCATGGGCCGCACCTGGTCGCACTACCAGCGTGATGCCTGGCTCAGCGCCTTGACGTGGGCGTTTGGTGGTTGCGACGGGCATGGGGTTTTTTGGTGATCTAGTGATTTCGCGATTCTGTGATCGCGCGCAGTAAGTGACATTGTGATCGAAAACACCTTGCCAAATTTGTGATCCGGAAAAGCGCACACGGAACTGTGTGAAAAACACGCAACACTTCACGCACCAACCGGCTGCGTTGGTCACTGGATCGCCAACGGTGCGGCGCCCTGCTTTGCTCCCTTCGTGCGCAGTGCCTTGCCAAGCGCTGTGTCCGGGCTGAGCCACCTATAGATAAGATAAGGCCCAATAAAGTATGAACTTTGTCTGATTTTCCTGATCAGAGAGTCATGCAAAAAGAAAGCGCAAGAAATCAAACATTGGAGCAACTTCACGAGCGGCGCAAGCAGGTCGTGAGGCTGTACAAACAAGGCATCAAGATCATGCAGATTGTCACGATGACCGGGCTGAGCTACCCGAGCGTGCGAGGAGCCATCGATCTGTTTGAGGCCGGCGGCTGGAGCGCCATCCGACCGGCGCTGCGTGGGCGCGCCAGAGGCGATGGCCGAGTGCTCAGTGTGGCCCAGGAAGACACCATCCAGCGCATGATCATCGACAAGCGGCCCGAGCAGCTCAAGATGGATTTCAGCTTGTGGAGCCGCGCTGCGGTGGGTCAGCTCATCGAACAAGAATTCGGCATCAAGCTGCAAGCGCGCAGCGTGGGCAAGTACCTCACCCGCTGGGGCTTTACGCCACAAAAGCCGATCCAAAGGGCCTACGAGCAAAGCCCTGCGGCGGTGCAGGCGTGGTTGCAGGGCGAGTACCCCGGCATCGAGCAGCGCGCCAGAGCTGAAGGGGCTGAGATTTGACCTTGCCCCTGAAAAGTGGAGTTCTTAGAACTTATCCGTAAATTATGTTTACCGTGAGCTTCACTTTGCGGAACGCGATGATGGCGGCGGCGATGTGGTTGAGTGCGACGAAACTGCGTTCGAGTTTTTCATACCGCACGAGCAGCTTGCGAAAGCGATTGAGCCAGCTGTGGCAAACCTCG
>NZ_VYGV01000021.1 GCF_013387465.1 Hydrogenophaga aromaticivorans
GGTGGCGAGCAGCTGGTTCAGCATGGTGACGAACTCTTCGTGCGTCTCGTCCATGCGGTCGTCGCCGGTCTGCAGGCTGGGGACCCATTCCAGGCCGGTGGTGGTGGCGGGGGCTTCGGGCGTGGCGCTGGCGCTCATGGAGACGCTGGCGGACTTCGGCGTCGCCAGCTACTTCGGCATCCAGACCTTCACCGCCGGCATCTACAAGGCCTGGCTGTCCATGGACATGCCGCTGGCGGCCGCGCAACTGGCGACCATGCTGCTGGCCATCGTGGCGCTGCTGCTCTGGCTGGAGCACCGGGCCCAGCGGCGCATGCGGTTTGCGTCACAACGCGGCCAGCGCGCGGGCAGTGCCGAGGCGCAGCCGGTGCGGCTGGTGGGTGCGCGCTCTCTGCTGGCGGTGCTGGTGTGTGGCCTGCCGGTCCTGTTCGGTTTTGTGCTGCCGGTGCTGTTCATGCTGCGGCCGCTGATTGGCGGCTGGGAAGACCTGCCCTGGGCCATGTTCGTGCAGTGGTCGCGCAACAGCGTGTGGCTCGCGGGCCTGAGCGCGCTGCTGGCCACCGCGCTGGCGCTGGTGCTGGCGTTTGCGCTGCGCACCCGGCCCAGCGCGGTGACGCGCGGCGTGGTGCAGCTCGCCAGCCTGGGTTACGCGGTGCCGGGGGCGGTGATCGTGGTGGGTCTGTTGCTGCCGGTGGGCTGGGTGCAGGCGGTGCGACCCGAGTCGAGCGTGGGCTACTGGATCACGGCCACGGCGCTGGGCATCGTCTGGGCCTACATGGTGCGCTTCACCGCGGTGGCCCTGCAGTCGGTGCAGAGCGGCTACGCGCGCGTGCCCGCCAGCCTGGACGATTCGGCTCGCATGCTCGGCACCACCGGCGCCGGCCTGGCCGCCCGGGTGCACTGGCCGTTGCTCAAACGCTCCACCGCCGCCGCCGCGCTGCTGGTGTTCGTGGACGTCATGAAAGAGCTGCCCGCCACCCTGGTGCTGCGGCCCTTCAACAGCGACACCCTGGCGGTGGTGACCTACCAGCTGGCGCGCGACGAGCGCCTGGGTGAGGCGGCGCTGCCCGCGCTCACCCTGGTGCTGGTGGGGCTGGTGCCGGTGATCATGCTCAGCCGCACCCTGCGCCAGCGCTGAGGGCCCGCTGTCAGGTCTTCCGGCCTACGACATCGGCTTCGGTCCCCCGTTGATCCCCCAGGGCGTGCCGAAGCGGTCGGTCACCATGCCGAAGGCCTCGGCCCAGAAGGTTTCGCCCAGCGGCATCTGCACGGTGCCGCCCTCCGCGAGTGCGGCGAAGATGCGCCGTGCTTCGGCGGCGCTGGGGTAGGTCAGCGCCAGCATCGCGCCCTTGATGCCCTCGAACGGCACGCCCGGCGGCGTGTCGCCGGCCATGAGGGCGAAGTCGGGGTGCACCAGGTAGGCGTGCATGATGCGGTTGGCGTGTTCGGGCGGCACCGGGTCGCCCTCGGGCATCTGCGCGTAGGTGATGAGGGCCTCGACCTTGGCGTCGAGCACGCGCGCATAAAAGGCCATGGCCTCGGCGCAGTTGCCGTTGTAGGACAGGTAGGCGCACAGTTGCGTCATGTTGATCTCCTGATCAGGGGTGGAGGAACCCCGAGCCGGGGTCCGGGGGCGTTCAAGGTCACGACGGACGGGCCACCCCTGTTTCGACAGGCCCGGCCACCCGACCGACAAACGGTTCTCGGCAGCGGCGCCGCCCGTGTCAGCGAATCTCTTCGATGGAGAAGCGCTTGTCGGTCACCACCGGCGTGATCAGACCGTAGCCCTGGTTCTGCCAGTGCACGAGTTCGGTCATGGCCGAGGGGGTGACCTCGATGAACGGCTGCATGTCGGCCAGCGTGTAGCCGAAGTCCTTCAGCGCCAGGCCGCAGACCTTGAACTTCACGCCCTGCCCGGCGTAGTAGCGCATGCGCTGCACCACCTCTTCGTATTTCGCCTCGTTCTTCTTCGCCACCGTCACCAGTTCGGTGCCGTGCAGCAGCACGATCACGCTCATGTCGTCGTTGAAGAAGCTGTAGGGTGCCTCGGTCAGCGGGTTCACGAACGAGCGCAGCCAGTACAGCGCCGCGCCCATCTTGGCCGGGTTGTCGAGGTAGAAGTCGAACAGCACTTTCGGGTTCTTGTAGGGCGACTGCACGAAGGTCGCCTGGGCCTGCGCGGGCCACGGGGCCAGCAGCGGCACGGCGCCCAGGCAGGCGGCCAGCACGGC
>NZ_VYGV01000002.1 GCF_013387465.1 Hydrogenophaga aromaticivorans
CCTAACTGCTTGGACGCGGATATCCAATACCGCGCTTACCCTATCCTCCTGCGTCCCCCCATTGCTCAAATGGTGAGGAGGTGGTACAGGAATATCAACCTGTTGTCCATCGCCTACGCCTTTCGGCCTCGGCTTAGGTCCCGACTAACCCTGAGCGGACGAGCCTTCCTCAGGAAACCTTAGGCATTCGGTGGAGGGGATTCTCACCCCTCTTTCGCTACTCATACCGGCATTCTCACTTCTAAGCGCTCCACCAGTCCTTCCGGTCTGGCTTCACAGCCCTTAGAACGCTCTCCTACCACTGTTCGAAGAACAGTCCGCAGCTTCGGTGATACGTTTAGCCCCGGTACATTTTCGGCGCAGAGTCACTCGACCAGTGAGCTATTACGCACTCTTTAAATGGTGGCTGCTTCTAAGCCAACATCCTGGTTGTCTAAGCAACTCCACATCCTTTTCCACTTAACGTATACTTTGGGACCTTAGCTGGCGGTCTGGGCTGTTTCCCTTTCGACTACGGATCTTATCACTCGCAGTCTGACTCCCAAGGATAAGTCATTGGCATTCGGAGTTTGACTGAATTCGGTAACCCGGTAGGGGCCCCTAGTCCAATCAGTGCTCTACCTCCAAGACTCTTACCTTGAGGCTAGCCCTAAAGCTATTTCGGAGAGAACAAGCTATCTCCAGGATCGATAGGCATTTCAACCCTACCAACACCACATCCCCGCACTTTTCAACGTGCGAGGTATCGGGCCTCCATTCAGTGTTACCTGAACTTCACCCTGGACATGGGTAGATCACCTGGTTTCGGGTCTACGACCACGTACTCATGCGCCCTATTCAGACTCGCTTTCGCTGCGGCTCCGCATCTTCTGCTTAACCTTGCACGGGATCGTAACTCGCCGGTTCATTCTACAAAAGGCACGCCATCACCCGTTAACGGGCTCTGACTACTTGTAGGCACACGGTTTCAGGATCTCTTTCACTCCCCTTCCGGGGTGCTTTTCACCTTTCCCTCACGGTACTGGTTCACTATCGGTCACTAGGGAGTATTTAGCCTTGGGAGATGGTCATCCCGGATTCCGACGGAATTTCACGTGTTCCGCCGTACTCAGGATCCACTCAGGAGAGAACGAAGTTTTGACTACAGGGCTGTTACCTCCTATGGCGGGACTTTCCAGAACTATTCATCTACCTCGTTCCTTTGTAACTCCGTACAGAGTGTCCTACAACCACAAGAGGCAAGCCTCTTGGTTTGGGCTAATCCCGTTTTGGTCGCCG
>NZ_VYGV01000022.1 GCF_013387465.1 Hydrogenophaga aromaticivorans
TTCATATCCTGCCCTTCCATGCACCCGGAGACGCGAGTCCCCGGGGAAGGGCTGAAGGTCAATGACCTGACGAAGCCGGGTATAGGTGCGTGATTCTGGACGTTAAATGAGTTCAGCGGAACGGCGATATGCCTGTCAGTGGATGGCTCGGTTCGAGGGCCGAAGAAGGGCGTGCCAAGCTGCGATAAGCTCCGGGAAGACGCATGGAGTCTACGATCCGGAGATCCCCGAATGGGACATCCCAGCACTTCGGTGTTGATCCGTTAAGGATCGGGAACCCCCCGAATTGAAACATCTTAGTAGGGGGAGGAAGAGAAATCAATCGAGATGTCGCTAGTAGAGGCGATCGAACACGACAGAGTTCAAACTGAATCCCGCAAGGGAGATGTGGTGTCGTAAGCCTGCCGTCCCGGGTCACGTGACCAAGTGGCAGTCCTCTGGAATGAGGCACTAGAGAGGGTGATAGTCCCGTACACGTTCGTCACGTGACTCTGGCAGTGTCTTGAGTACCGCGGGTCGGAATTCTCGCGGGAATCCGGGGGTCATCAACCTCCAAAACTAAATACCCCTCGAAACCGATAGCGCATTAGTAGCGTGAGCGAAGGCTGAAAAGTAACCCTGGAACGGTGGTGAAAAGCGCCTGAAACTGATAGGTGATGGCGCGTTACGGCGCGAAAGGATCTTCGCCGCGAAGAAACCCGTCGCGAGGCGGTAGTACGGGCGGCGTTGCCAGTGTCGTAACGTACGTTTTGTAGAACGGGCCAGAGAGTTTATTCTGCAGGCGAGGTTAACCCAAAAGGGAAGCCAAAGGGAAACCAACAAGTCCGTAGCCTCCGGGCATGGGACGGCGTATTAAAAGTGCGTGGAGTCTGCAGGATAAGACCCGAAGCCTAGCGATCTATGCGTGGGCAGGTCGAAGCGTGCTGAAAGGCGCGTGGAGGACCGCAAACGGTTTTGATATGCAAATCATTCGCGTGACCTGCGTATAGGAGTGAAAGATTAATCGAGCTGGGCATCCGCTGGTTCCTCTCGAAACATGCCGTAGCATGACCTGGCCGGAGATAGACGGTGAGGTAGAGCACTGATTGGAGGAGCTGGGGGAGACATTCCTCACCCCCCTGTCAAGCTCCAGATTCCCTGTCGTCTAAGATGGTTTGTATTACGGACTACGGGGCCACCTTGTCCTCCTTCTTTCCCACAACCGAGCCCTTGGTTATC
>NZ_VYGV01000010.1 GCF_013387465.1 Hydrogenophaga aromaticivorans
TGTCGGAGCCATAACCACCGTCGAGCCAGTCGTTGCCGGCACCGCCGTCAAGCACATCGTTGCCGTCGTTGCCCACGATGGTTTCATTCCCACCTGCACCCTGCAGGTAGTCGGCCTGCCAGGAGCCACCCAGGAAATCTTGTCCGGGCATGGCTGGCATGAACGCCATGGACAGCTGCGGGAACTGTGCCGAATTCCAGACTGTGCCGTCGCTGAACAGCACCTCGTTGATGCCATCGAGCTGGAAGCGCAGCTCATCGTTCGAGCCCAGCAGGCGCAGTACAAAGCCACTGGGGATGTACTGCTCCGTCAGCGGATCGGGTCCACCCTCGCTCCAGAACAGGGCCACCTGGTCCGGGCCGATGCCCGGCGCGACGACGATGCGGTTGCTGTCCTGGTAGTTGGCAAAGTCCAGAACGGTGTCGGAGCCTCCTCCGGCCTTGAGCACATAGGTGTCGGAGCCGTAGCCGCCGTCGAGCCAGTCGTTGCCGGCGCCACCGTCAAGCACATCGTTGCCGTCGTTGCCCACGATGGTTTCATTCCCACCTGCACCCTTCAGGTAGTCGGCACCCCAGGAGCCACCCACAAACATCTGGCCGGGCATAGCTTCCATGAACGCCTTGGACCGTTGCGGGAACTCGGCTGCGCTCCAGGTGCTGCCGTCGCTGAACAGCACCTCGTTGATGCCATCGGGCTGGAAGCGAATCTCATCATTCGAGCCCAGCAGGCGCAGCACAAAGCCACTGGGGACGTACTGCCCCGTCAGCGGGTCAGGCCCACCCTCGTTCCAGAACAGGGCCACCTGATCCGGGCCGATGCCGGGTGCGACGACGATGCGGTTGTTGTCCTGGTAGCCGGCAAAGTCGATGACCGTGTCGGAGCCTCCTCCGGCCTTGAGCACATAGATGTCGGAGCCATAGCCACCGTCGAGCCAGTCGTTGCCAGCGCCGCCGTCAAGCACATCGTTGCCGTCGTTGCCCAACAAGGTCTCGTTGCCGGAGCCACCCTGCAGGTAGTCGGCCTGCCAGGAGCCACCCAGGAAATCTTGTCCGGGCATGGCTGCCATGAACGCCATGGACAGCTGCGGGAACTGCGCCGAATTCCAGACCGTGCCATTGCCGAACAGCACCTCCTGGACCGCATCGGGCTGGAAGCGAATCTCATCATTCGAGCCCAGCAGGCGCAGCACA
>NZ_VYGV01000016.1:0-30505 GCF_013387465.1 Hydrogenophaga aromaticivorans
CGTCAGCCCGCCGGGCCGACTGCTGGCCTCGAACTGCTTCCAGTGCCACGGCACCAACGGCCGGGGGCCGGGGTTCGAACGGCTCGCCGGTGAAAGCGCCGACGAGATCTACGACGAACTGCGCGAGTGTGGCAAAGCGTCGTTTGCCCGCGACCCGACCTGCGTCAGGTTCCGTGAGATGGAAGAGGCCCGCCGAAGCGCGTTGGCACAGTGAACATCTGTGCCACCAGCCGGTGCTCGCCGCCGGGCGGCAGCGTCACTACCTCGTCCGCCGCGTTGGCGGTTTCCACGCAGACAAAGCGCCGGTGGTCGCCGTCCGCCAGGTCGGCCATGCCGGCCGCCAGCGCCGCCCCCGGATTCCACACCACGGCGGTGCGGCTGCCCTCGGCGCTGATGCGCAGCGTGTGGTTTGAAGCGCCATCCACGATGTCCAGTTCGGCGGGTGCACCGGTGTAGATGCGGTCCACTTCGCCCGCGAAGCGCACCGCGCCGTGCTGCTGTGTGATCGTGCCGTGGGCGCCGGCGGCCTTGTCCAGGTAGCGGCAGCCGTCGAGCCCGTTCACGGTGGTTTGCGCCACATCGCTCACGGCGAGGTAGGTGTGCAGCGCCTGCGTGATGGCGAAGGGTGCCCCGCCCGTGTTGCGCGTGCTCAGCGACAGCCGCAGCGCGACGCCCACCGTGATCTCCAGCGCCAGCTCAAAGGCGTGGGGCCAGACGGCGCGTGTGTCGGGTGTGTCCGTCAGCGCCAGGGTGAGGCGGGTGGCGCCGTCTGGCAGGGCCGCCGTGCTGGCCACCGACCACAGGCGCGTGCGCGCCAGGCCGTGGTTGGGCCGACCCTGCGCTTGCGGGTCGGCGCCGAACCAGGGCCAGCACACCGGCACGCCGCCCCGGATCGCCTTGCCGGTCTGGTACGTGGCTTGTTCGCTCACGAACAGCAGGTCGCTGACGGCCTCGTGCGGCCGGAACCGCAAGACCTGGCCGCCATAGACCGACACCTGCGCCTCGGCGTGCCCGTTGTGGATGTGAACGAAAGGTAGGCCACCCGGCCCAGCGACAAAGCGCAGCTGGCCGGGCAGCCCGTGGCGGGCGTTCAGGGTGTCGAGAAGGGCGGTGTCGGGTGCGTCCATGGCCCCGACTGTAGCGGGCCGCCCGCCGAGGGCCGGTGCCGCCTCAGGTGCGGCGGCCCGTGGGGCGGACGGCGGCCTTCCAGTAACCGAACTCGTCCTCGTGCACGTCGATGTCCAGCTCTTGCGTCCGGGCCAGCATGCGCTCCTGGGCATCGGCCACCGCCCGGTTGTAGACGCAGGGGCCGATCTCTTTCAGGAAGAAGTTCAGCAAGCCGCCCGCGGCCACGTTGCCGATGGGCTCGTCCATGTGTTCGCGGAAATAGCGTTCGATGGAGCTGATCGCCTGCTGGCGGGCTTCTCTGGAGAGTTCGATGGACATGGCCGGGCCTGGAAATGCGGGTGGGATGCCCCTGCGCCCGGCGAGCCGGGTGGTTCACGCAGCGTCTTCGGGCTCCCAGGCCCGCAGGGCCCGGAGCAGGGGGGTCTTCTTGGTCTGGTGACCGGCCATCCGCCGCAGGATGTCGTCCAGCATGTGGATGGCCTCTGCAATGTAAGGCCCTTTGTTCAGCATCACGCACTCGGCGCGCACGCCCATGCTGGCATCGGAGATTTCTGCGCGCGAGGGCACACCGGTCTTGGCCAGGGTCTCCAGCACCTGGGTGGCCCAGATGACGGGCATGTGCGCGGCCTCCGCACACCAGAGCATTTCTTCCTGCACCTCGGCCAGGCGTTCGTAGCCGCACTCCACGGCGAGGTCGCCGCGCGCGATCATCACCCCCGCGCAGGGCGCCGCCATGGCGGCCAGCAGCAGCTCGGGCAGGTTCTCGAAGCCCTGCAGGGTTTCGATCTTCAGGATCACGCCCACCTGGGGTGCCCGCAGCTGCTGCAGCGCCTGCAGCAGCTGGTGGACGTCGTCCGGTTGCTGGGCGAAAGACAGGCCGACCAGGTCGGCGACCTGGGCCACCGTCTGCAGGTCTTCCAGATCCTTGTCCGTCAGCGCGGGCAGGGCGAGCTGGCTGTCGGGAAAATTGATGCCCTTGTCGGCCATCAGCTGTTCGCCGCCCGCGCGGGCCTGGACGATCTCCACCTCCAGCGCGCGCGACGATGCGCGGCGCACCACGCCGCCGATGCGGCCGTCGTCAAACCAGACCCGTTCACCGGCCCGCACCTGGCTGAAAACCTGCGGCAGGGTGCAGGGAATGCGCGGGATGGTGGCATCGCCCGCTTCGGTGTGTTCCGGCGCTTCGCCATCCAGCTGGACCCGGTCGCCCCGGTGCAGGCGAAGGGCGCCCGGCAAGGCGGGAATGCCCTCGGGATACACCGTGTGCAGCTTGTGACCGCGCGGGCTTTTGCAGGTGAGCGCGGTGTCCGGCGTCAGGTAGCAGGTCTCCAGGCACTCGGCGACCACGCCGTCGGCATCACACGCCACCACCAGCCAGCGCCGTTTCTTGCCGCGCGCGTCGGTCAGGTGGATCTGGGTGCCCACACGCAGACGGGCCAGCCAGTCCGGGTCCACCACCACCTGCGCGTCCGCGTCCGGCAGCGCGGGGGCCGCGCCATCGTGGACGAGGCGCAGGCGCGCGGCCTGGACCGCGAAACCCAGCTCGTCGCGGACCGGCTTGAGCTTGAGCACCGGGGTACGCGGCGCGATGGCTCCGGTGCGGATCTTCGGGCCACCCAGGTCCATGAGGATCTGGATGTCGCGCTGCGCGCGCTTGGCCGCGCGGCGAACCAGCCGGGCCATGGCTTTCCAGGCGGTGGCGTCGTCGTGCGCGCAATTGATGCGCGCCACGTCCATGCCCGCCTGCACGAGCCGGCGCACCAGGGCCGGGTCGGTCGCCGCTTCGCTGGGCAGGGTCACCATGATGCGCACGTGACGATCGCGCACGGCGGGGCCCAGCAGCATGTCGGTGTGGCGTTGCAGCAGGAGCGGGCCGGTGACGCTGCCCGCGGGCTCTTCCGGGGAAAGTTCTTGCCAGGCTTGTCCGGTGAGCCGGTGCAGGATGCCCAGCACCTTGTCCACATTGGCCAGCACGTGGGACTCCGAGCGGCCCAGCGACGACACCCCCAGCCAGGCCAGCTGGCTTTGCAGGCCGCGCAGATCGGTGGCCCGCATCGCCAGGAAATGCACCAGATTGCGCGCGCTGTCCCGCTGGTGGGCGCCCGCCCGTTCGATGGCCAGGGCGTAGCGGTGTTCGGCGGCCAGCATCGACTTTCTCAGCGCCCACAAGCGCTGAATCAGCGCCAGGCACACGTCCATGTTCCAGGGGTGGTCGCTGGCGGACGGCGGCGTGGAACGGGCGGGGGTGTGATCGACGAGCATGCCCCTTTGTATGTCAACGTCATGTCAAAGACATGACGCCGCGGGACGCAACGCGGATCACCCGTTCTGCCGCAGTGCCCGCCGGTACTGCACAGCCTCGGCCACATGCCCCACACCCACCGTGTCCGCCTCGGCGAGGTCGGCGATGGTGCGCGCTACGCGCAGCGCGCGGTGGGTGCTGCGCGCGCTCCAGCCCAGGCGGGCGGCGGCGGTGTTGAGGAACTTGAGGGCCGCGGCATCGGCCAGGATGTGCTGGTCCAGCGCCTGGCCGGCCAGCGCCTGGTTGGTGCAGCCCTGCCGGACCTGGGCGCGCTCGCGCGCAGCCACCACACGCTCGCGCACGGCGTCGCTCGGTTCGCCGGCCACGCCGTGCAGGAGATCGTTCGGCGGCAGGGCGGGCACCTCGACGTGCAGATCGATGCGGTCCAGCAACGGGCCGCTGAGCTTGCCCTGGTAGCGCGCGATCTGGTCGGGCGTGTCGCGGCAGGCGCGGGTGGGGTGGCCCAGAAAGCCGCAGGGACAGGGGTTCATGGCGGCGATCAGCTGGAAGCGCGCCGGAAACTCGCTCTGCATGGCCGCGCGCGAGATGCGGATGTGGCCGCTTTCCAGCGGTTCGCGCAGCGCCTCCAGGGCGGCCCGGGGGTATTCGGGCAGTTCATCGAGGAAGAGCACACCGTGGTGCGCGAGCGAGATTTCACCCGGCCGCGGTGGCGAGCCCCCGCCCACCAGCGCCACGGCGCTCGCCGTGTGGTGCGGTGCGCAGGTGGGGCGCTGCCCCCAGTGGTCCAGCCGAAAGCGCCCGGCGAGCGACGCCACCGCGGCGGATTCGAGCGCTTCCGACGCGCTCATCGGCGGCAGCAGGCCGGCGAAGCGCTGGGCCAGCATGCTCTTGCCCGAGCCGGGCGGCCCGACCATCAGCACGCTGTGACCGCCGGCCGCCGCGATCTCCAGCGCGCGTTTGGCCGCGGCCTGGCCCTTGACCTCCGCAAGATCGGCGTAGGCCGCGGTCTGGCCGATCTGCGTCGGAGCCAGGCGCACCCAGCCGCTGTCGTCGGGGGGCGTCTCGCCGCCCGCGGTGCCATCGGGCAGGAACTGCGCCACCACGTCCAGCAGGTGGCGGGCGCGGTACACCTTTGCCTGCGGCACCAGCGCGGCTTCTTCGGCGCTGCCGGGCGGCAGCACCAGGCGGGACGGGGCCGCCGTCGCGGCGTTGGCATCGCGGTGCAGCGCCAGGCTCATCGCCAGGGCGCCGCGCACCGGGCGCAGCTCGCCGCCCAGCGAGAGTTCGCCGGCGAATTCCCAGCCAGCCAGCCGGGCGGCGTTGATCTGACCGTTGGCGGCGAGGATGCCGAGCGCGATGGGCAGGTCGAAGCGGCCCGAGTCCTTGGGCAGATCGGCCGGGGCGAGGTTGACCGTGATGCGCTTGTTGCTGGGGAATTCGAGCCCGGCGTTGGCGATGGCCGAACGCACGCGCTCGCGCGCTTCCTTGACCTCCGTGTCAGCGAGACCCACCAGCGTGAAGCTGGGCAGGCCGTTGGCGAGGTGGACTTCCACCTGCACCGGACGGGCTTCCAGGCCCAGCAGCGCACGGCTGTGCACCAATGACAGACTCATCTGAATTTCCTCCCTGTTTCGGTGCATGGCAGCCCTGAAGCGCCTCTCCGGGCGTTGGGACTTCGATGCACAAATTTGGTGCCTTGGTTCGGTGGTGACAGCCACCCCTGTCGGCACGATCGCGCCCATCATGGCACAGGCCGCCGATCCGCCGGCCACCACGCTGGCGTTGCGCGGTGTTTTCACGACAGCGCGCTGCGCCGCGGCCCGATCCGATCGGAGCTCGGTTGGCACGGTCCGTGCTTGGGGGTGTAAGCGATTGAATCAAGACCATGGCGCTGCCATGAAACAGTCCGCATCCAAAGTGGTGTCAGCCCTCGTGGCCAGCACTGCCCGTGTCAGCCCCGGTGCATGCCTCACGGCGTGAGCACCACGTACTAGAAGAGGAATCACAGCATGAAAATGGTTTCAGCCATCATCAAGCCGTTCAAGCTGGACGAAGTGCGCGAAGCGCTTTCCAGCATGGGCGTGCAAGGCATCACCGTCACCGAAGTCAAGGGCTTCGGCCGCCAGAAGGGCCACACCGAGCTGTACCGCGGCGCGGAGTACGTGGTCGACTTCCTGCCCAAAGTGAAGATCGAAGCCGCCGTGGACGACGGCCTCGTGGACCGCGTGATCGAAGCGATCGAAGGCGCCGCACGCACCGGCAAGATCGGCGACGGCAAGATTTTCGTCACCGACCTCGAACAGGTGGTTCGCATCCGCACCGGCGAAACCGGCAAAGAAGCGCTCTGATCAACGGCCTGCACAAGAAAGATCACGAACATGAAAAAACTACTTGCAACCCTGTTGTTGGGCGTTGGACTGGCTTTTGGTGGCCTGAACGCCGTGGCCCAGACCACGACCGAAGCGCCGGCTGCTGTCGCAGCACCGGCTGCCGATGCGGCTGCTGCTCCGGCCGCGCCCGCCGCTGACGCTGCTGCCGCACCGGCTGCTGCTGTTGCCGCAGAAGCCCCGGCCGCTGCTGCCCCGGCCGAAGCGCCTGCCGCTGAGGCAGAAGCTGCCCCGGCTCCGACCCCCAACAAGGGCGATACCGCCTGGATGATGGTCTCCACCATCCTGGTCATCCTGATGGTCGTCCCTGGCCTGGCCCTGTTCTACGGCGGCCTGGTCCGCAGCAAGAACATGCTGTCGGTGCTGATGCAGGTGATGGTCACCTTCTCGATGATCGTCGTGCTGTGGGCCGTCTACGGCTACAGCCTGGCCTTCACCGAAGGCAACGCCTTCGTCGGTGGGTTTGACCGCTTGTTCCTCAAAGGCACCTGGGACAACGTTGCGGGGACCTTTGCCAACGCGGCCACCTTCAGCAAAGGTGTCGTGATCCCCGAGATCGTGTTCGCCGCCTTCCAGGCCACCTTCGCCGGCATCACCTGTGCCCTGATCGTCGGTGCCTTCGCCGAGCGCATCAAGTTCAGCGCCGTGCTGCTGTTCACCGCCATCTGGTTCACCTTCAGCTACGCCCCGATCGCCCACATGGTCTGGTTCTGGATGGGCCCTGACGCCTACTCCAGCGCCGACGTGGCTGCCGACATGACCGCCAAGGCCGGCTACATCTGGCAAATGGGCGCGCTGGACTTCGCTGGCGGTACCGTGGTGCACATCAACGCCGCTGTGGCTGGTCTGGTGGGTGCCTATATGGTTGGCAAGCGCATCGGCTACGGCAAGGAATCGATGGCACCTCACAGCCTGACGCTGACCATGGTCGGTGCCTCGCTGCTGTGGGTGGGCTGGTTCGGCTTCAACGCCGGCTCCGCCCTGGAAGCCAACGGCTTCGCCGCCCTGGCCTTCATCAACACCCTCGTCGCCACCGCCGCTGCCGTGCTCGCCTGGTGCATCGGTGAAGCCCTGCACAAAGGCAAGGCTTCCATGCTGGGTGCCGCTTCTGGTGCCGTTGCTGGCCTGGTGGCCATCACCCCCGCCGCCGGCAACGTGGGCGTGGGCGGTGCACTGATCATCGGTTTCATCGCTGGTTTCGCCTGCCTCTGGGGTGTGAACGGTCTGAAGAAGATGCTGGGCGCAGACGACTCGCTGGACGTGTTCGGCGTGCACGGCGTGGGTGGCATCGTCGGTGCCCTGCTGACCGGCGTGTTCAACTCCCCCAGCCTGGGTGGCCCGAGCGCTGTGGCCGACTGGACCACGGTGGCCATGATCGCCCCCGATGCCTACACCATCGCCGGCCAGGTCTGGATCCAGGCCAAGGCCGTGCTGATCACCATCGTGTGGTCGGGTGTGGTTTCCGTGATCGCCTTCAAGATCGTCGACCTCACCATCGGTCTGCGTGTGACCGAAGAGCAGGAACGCGAAGGTCTGGACATTTCGTCCCACGGTGAAACCGCCTACAACCGTTAAACCCTGACGGGTTCACAACGGGGCGCGCCGGATATCTCACAGGATGTCGCCACCCCGTTGTATCTGAGAGTCTCCTTTGGATGTTGACCCCGCGCTGCCGCAAGGCACGCGGGGTTTTTTTCGTTTTGCTCCGTATCATCGTGGCAGGACACCACAACATCAGGAGGAAACCATGTCCCAGGCACTGTCACGCGGGTGGACCGGTCGGATCGCGACCGGATCGCTCGTTTTTGCCTTGACGGCGATCACGCCCCTCGCGATCGCCGCGACGGGCCAGGCCCCAGGGGGCGCGGGTGGCCAGAAGGCGCCCAGCAAGGTCAGCTTCATCGACGCGCCCTCCAGTGAGAAACCCGCGGCGCGGGAAAAACGCCTCAAACGCGAATGCAAGGGCCGGCCCAACGCGGGCATGTGCCTCGGGTATACGCGGTAGTCGCCCTGCCGGGCCCTTGCGCTGCATTTGCAGCGCCGCGTGCAAAAAATTCAAAACCCGCTTCGGTGTGGCCGCTACGATGGCGGCCATGAGTTACAGCCCCACCGAATCCCCTCGCCAGTTGATCGACCAGGTGCGCGCCGCCGCGTCTGCGCGCCGGTCCCTGCGCATCATCGGTGGCGACACCAAGGCCTTTTACGGGCAGCCCGTCGCGGGTGAGCCGGTGTCCACCAGCGGGTGGACCGGCATCGTGAGCCACGAGCCGAGCGAGCTGGTGGTGACGGTGCGGGCCGGCACCCCGTTGGTCGACCTGGAAGCGGCGCTGGCCGAACAGGGCCAGTGCCTGCCGTTTGAACCACCGCGCTTTGGCCCCGCGTCCACCATCGGTGGTGCGGTCGCGGCCGGACTGGCCGGCCCGGCGCGCGCCAGTGCCGGCGGTGTGCGCGACTACGTGCTGGGCGTGCAGTTCATCGACGGCCGCGGCGAGTGGCTCACCTTCGGTGGCCAGGTGATGAAAAACGTGGCGGGTTACGACGTCAGCCGCGTGCTGGCCGGCTCGATGGGCACGCTGGGCATCCTCACCGACATCTCGCTCAAGGTGCTGCCGGTGGCACCGGCCGAAGCCACGCTCGTGTTCTCGCTGGGCCAGCACGACGCGCTGGAACAGCTGCACCGCTGGGGTGGCCAGCCGCTGCCTTTGAACGCCAGCTGCTGGGTGAAGGACCAGACCCAGCCCGACGCACCCGAGCTGCTGTTCCTGCGCCTGCGCGGCGCGGTGGCCGCGGTGGAGTCCGCCTGCGAGCGGCTGGCGCGCGAGGCAGGGGGCACCCGCATGGACAACGCCGAGACAGGCCCCGACTGGGCCGCCTGCCGGGACCAGACCTTGCCGTTCTTCAACGCGCCCGCGCCCGATCTTTGTCTGTGGCGCCTCTCCGTGCCGCAGACCGCCCCGGTCATTTCGTTGCCCTTTGCGCAACTGATCGAGTGGCACGGCGCGCAGCGCTGGCTCTGGGCACCGGCGTCTGCCGCTACCGAAATCCGCAGCGCCGCCGCGGCGGTGAACGGCCACGCCACGCTGTTCCGTGCCGGCGCCGATGGTGCCCCCGGTGTGCCTCGCTTTGACCGCCAGACAGCCGTCATCGACACCATCACGCAACGCCTGCGCGCCGAGTTCGATCCGGCAGGCATCTTCAACCCCGGCCGGATGGGCTGACCCACATGCAAACCCAGCTCTCCCCCGAATACCAGGCGCGCGCCGATGGCCGCGCCGCCGAGGCCATCCTGCGCAAGTGCGTGCACTGCGGTTTCTGCACCGCCACCTGTCCCACCTACCAGCTGCTCGGCGACGAGCTCGACGGTCCGCGCGGCCGCATCTACCTGATGAAGCAGGTGCTCGAAGGCGCCGAACCGACGCGCAAGACGCAGCTGCACCTGGACCGCTGCCTCACCTGCCGCAACTGCGAAAGCACCTGCCCCAGCGGCGTGGACTACGGCCACCTGATCGACATCGGTCGCAAGATCGTGGACGAAAAAGTGCCGCGTCCGGCGGGCGAAAAAGCGGTGCGCTGGCTGCTGAAGGAGGGCCTGCCTTCGCCGCTGTTCGGCCCGGCCATGAAGATGGGGCAACTGGTGCGTGAGCTGCTGCCGGCTTCGCTGAAGAACAAGGTGCCCGCCAGGCAGGACGCCGGGCGCTGGCCCACGCAGACCCACGCGCGCAAGGTGCTGATGCTCGCGGGTTGCGTGCAGCCGGCGATGATGCCCAACATCAACTCGGCGACCGCGCGCGTGCTCGATGCCGCCGGCATCCAGACCGTGATCGCGCCCAAGGCGGGCTGCTGCGGCGCGGTGAAGTTCCACCTGAACGACCAGGACGGCGGCATGGCACAGATGCGCGCCAACATCGACGCCTGGTGGCCGCACGTCGAGGCCGGTGTCGAGGCCATCGTGATGAACGCCTCGGGCTGCGGCGTGACGGTGAAGGAATATGGCCACATCCTGCAGCACGACGCGACCTACGCGGCCAAGGCCGCGCGCATCAGCGAGCTGACCCAGGACCTGAGCGAGCTGCTGCCCGCGCTGGTGCCGGTGTTGAAGCCCCAGCTGGCGAAGCAACCCGACGCGAAGAAGGTGATCGGCTTTCACCCGCCCTGCACCTTGCAGCACGGTCAACAATTGAAAGGCGGTGTGGAACAGCACCTGTCGGCGATGGGTTTCACGGTGATGGTGGCGAAGAACGAGGCGCACCTGTGTTGCGGCTCGGCGGGCACGTATTCGGTGCTCAACCCCACGCTCTCGTACCAGCTGCGCGACCGCAAGCTCGGCCACCTGAGCGAGCTGCAGCCGGACGTGATCACCAGCGCCAACATCGGCTGCATCACGCACCTGCAAAGCGGCACGGCCACGCCGGTGCGGCACTGGGTCGAGCTGCTGGATGAGGCGTTGGCCTGACACCGTCGGGCATTTCCGCACAGGCGCCGGCCTGTGCCCGCACCCGGCCGCCCCGGCGATACAAATAAGTAACGCCCCTGTCGCCATACAGCGATAAGCTGGGGCTGCGGTGCCATCAGCGTCTGGCGCCGTGCTCTGTGTTCACGACGCCATTGGAGATTTGACATGGGTTTCTTCAGCAACATCCTGGAAAAGTTGGGTATGAAAGAGGCCGCTGCTGCGCCCGTCATCACACCGCCCCCTGCGGCTGCGCCGGCTCCCGCCGCCGCACCCGCTCCGGTCGCCGCGGCCCCGGCCGAGCCCGTGGTCAACCCCATCGCCATGGTGGACGTGGTTGCCCTGCTGACGGAGAAGGCCGCCAAGCACCCGGAGAAGCTCAACTGGAAGACCTCCATCGTCGATCTGCTCAAGCTGCTGGGCCTGGACAGCAGCCTGGCCGCGCGCAAGGAACTGGCCAAGGAGCTGTACTGCCCCGACGACAAGATGGCCGATTCCGCCCAGATGAACATGTGGCTGCACAAGAATGTGCTGGGCCACATCGCTGCCAACGGCGGCAACATCCCGAAAGAGCTGCTCTAAGAGGCTGCGCGTTCCCGGATGATCCCCGCGCTCGCCACCCTGCTCGTGTTCCAGCTCATCGGCGAGGCGCTGGTGCGCGCGCTGGCCGCGCCGGTGCCAGGCCCGGTGGTGGGCATGGCCTTGCTGCTGCTCGCGCTGGTGCTGCGGCCTTCGCTGCTCGGCGCCATCAAGCCCACCGCCCAGACGCTGCTGCAACACCTCTCGCTGCTCTTCGTGCCCGCCGGCGTGGGTGTGATGCTGCACCTGCAGCGCCTGGGCGACGAGGCGCTGGCCATCGGCGTGGCGCTGGTGCTCAGCACGCTGGTCGGCCTGGCCAGCGCCGCGCTCACCATGGCGTGGTTGATGAAGCGCGTGACGCCATCTTCTGATCACGACCCGGCATGAACGAGGGCCTGCCACTCGCTGGTGTGGCGGCCGACCGCCTGGCCGATGTCTGGGTGTACCTCTCCGCTTCGCCGCTGCTGGGGCTCACGGTCACGCTGCTGGTCTACCACGGCGCTTTTGTGGCCTACCGCAAAAGCGGCTTCCATCCGCTGGCCAACCCGGTGGCGCTGTCGGTGATCGTGCTCGGCGCGCTGCTCTGGGCCACGGACACGCCTTACGCCACCTACTTTGAAGGTGCGCAGTTCGTGCACTTCCTGCTCGGCCCGGCCACCGTGGCCTTGTCGGTGCCGCTGTTCGAACAGCTCACGCGGGTCAGGCGCCTGTGGCTGCCCATGGCGGGTGCGCTGGTGGTGGGCACGCTGGCCGCCACGGTGACCGCCATCGGCGTGGGCTGGGCGCTCGGCGCGTCCAAGGCCACCATCGCCTCGCTCGCGCCCAAATCGGTCACCGCGCCCGTGGCCATGGGCATCGCCGAAAAGATCGGCGGCCTGCCCACGCTCACCGCCGTGCTCGTGGTGTGCACCGGCATCCTGGGAGCGGCGAGCGCGCGCTATGTGCTGGATGCGCTGCGCATCAAAGACCCGACGGTGCGCGGCTTCGCACTCGGCACCGCGGCGCACGGCATCGGCACCGCGCGGGCTTTTCTGGTGAGTGAAGAAATGGGCGCCTTCGCTGGTCTGGCGATGGGGCTCACGGCCTTGTTCAGCGCGGTGGCGCTGCCGCTGGTGGCGGGCTGGTTGCTGAACTGGATCTGATCAGATCAGCGCAGCTTCGATGTCCTTGGCCAGCTTCTCGGGCGCGTCCTGCGGTGCGTACCGCTTGATCACGGTGCCGTCCTTGCCGACCAGGAACTTGGTGAAGTTCCATTTGATGGCCTTGCTGCCCAGCAGGCCCGGGGCTTCGGCCGCGAGCCACTGGTAGAGCGGGTGGGCCTCGGGGCCGTTGACGTCGATCTTGCTCATCATGGGGAAACTGACGCCGAAATTGCGCTGGCAAAAGGTGGCTATTTCCTCGTTGCTGCCCGGGTCCTGGCTGCCAAACTGGTTGCACGGGAAGCCCAGCACCACCAGGCCACGCGGGCCGTAGGCCTGGTGCAGCTGCTCCAGACCACCGAACTGCGGCGTGAAGCCGCAGGCGCTGGCGGTGTTGACGATGAGCATCGGACGGCCGCGAAACTGCTCAAGGGCGACCGGCTTTCCGTCGATGGACAGGGCGTCGAAGTCGTAGATGGTGTGCATGGGGGCTCCTGAAAAGCAGGGCCCACTATGGCAGATCGCACACACCCTGTGCGCTGCGCGGGAACTGGATCACGTTCGCGCATCGGGGGCGCGTTAACCCCCTCAGGGTATGCATCAAAAAAGGCATACTCTTGATCAGGTAGTTCCTTTGTGTTCATTGGAGGCGTTTGAATGGCTGTTGCCTACACGGTGGCCCTGGTGGGTTTTGCGCAGAACGAGTCGGCGACCTTCGAGTCGTTTTTCCGGCTGGCCGCTCGCCGGCCGCCCGCATACACCGTTCAGGATGAGGTGATGGATGCCCAGATCCTGATCGTCAACGCCGACAACACCCAGGCACTGCACCTCGTGCGCTATGCCGAGTTGCCGGGCAAGGTGCTGCTGGTGGGGCACAACGATGGGGGCACTGGCTGGCCCCTGCAGCGCAAACCCGTCAAGCTGGTGTCGGTGCTGGCGGCGATGGATGCGCTGGTGGGTGTGAGGCAGCCGGCCGTTGCCCGCAACGGGGCCCATGCACCGGTGTCACCCCGTCAGGGCGCCGATCGTGGTTTCTCGGCCACCGAGCCGGCAGACAGCCGCAAAGGCCCCTCGGCGCCCGCTGCCCGGCTTCGGCCGCGCTCGGTTGACACCGAGTTTCCACCCACGCGGCCCATGGTGCGCAGCCGTTTGGCGCCCGTTCCTCACACGCCCCCCGCAGCGACGCCTGCCCACCCGGCGGTCGCGGCGCGCCCTTCGCGCATGCCGCGACCCGGGGTGATGGGTTTGACCGACTTCGGTGGCCTGGATGTGTTGCCCACGCTCACGGCGGTCGCCCGTTCGTCGGCCTCGCGGTCCACACGCTCCGCGGCTGAACGCAGCAAGGCGCCGGTGCCCGACGTCCAGCGGGGCGACGCGCTGCTGGTGGCTGAAAGCCTGGTCGAAGGCCGCATCCTGCACAAGCGCTTCAAGCGCTACAACCTGGCCATTGACTGGTCGCGCGAGGCCGCTCAGTCACTGGCCATGCTCAAGGCCCACCCCTATCGGCTGGTGATCATCGACCGCCTCAATGGCGAGCCCGACGCCTATCAGGTTTGTCGCAGTGCCAAGCAGCGCAAGTTGCCCAACGGGCAGAGCCCGGTGGTGGTGATGTTTGCGCCCAGTGCGGGCAGCATGGACCGCCTGAAGGCGGGTCTGGCGGGCAGCGACGCCTACCTGTCGCGCTCGGTGGGCGAGGGCGAGCTCTACAAGGTGCTGGCGCAGCACCGCTTGGTCAGCCTGGACGGCTTCGAAAAGACCAATATCAGTTTTTGATCCCCCCCGCGCCGCGCCTAAGGGCGCGTCACCCCCCAAGGGGCGGCACTGGCGGCCCGGCAAAGCCGGTTCCGCGGTGCCCTGGGATTGACTCCCCCTCGGAGCAAACAGGCTCTCTCCGGCGCGCGTGCCCTGACCCAGGATGCGGTGGAACCGGCTTTGCCGGGCCTCTCGCATCGCCCCCAGCAGGGGGGTGACGCGCCCTTAGGCGCGGCGCGGGGGGTTACCCGTGCAAATCGTCGCGGCGCGCGATTTCCATCAGGCGTTCGAGCTCGTGCGGGTGTGCGCGCTGGTTGTGCTGGTGCCACTTCATGATCAGCCACATGAAGCCCGCGACCACGAGACCAAACGCGGTGATGGCGGCGAAGGCCGACAGGCCGGCGGCCGTGGAGAAGCTGTAGAGGGCGCCGAGGCTGAGGATGCAGGCCTGTTCGTTGAAGTTCTGCACGGCGATGGAGCGGCCGGCGCCCATCAGGTTGTGGCCCCGGTGCTGCAGCAGGGCGTTCATCGGCACCACCAGGAAACCACCCAGCCCACCCAGCAGCACCAGAAACGGCGCGGCGATCCAGACGTTGTCGATGAAGTTCATGCAGATCACCAGCACGCCCATGGCAATGCCCAGGGGCATCACCCGCGTGGCCTGGTCCAGCCGCATGCGCAGCGAAGCCACCACGGCGCCCACGGCGGTGCCCAGCGCGACCACGCCCACCAGCGAAGAAGCCTGGGTGGTGCTGTAACCCAGCGCCGCGCCGGCCCAGGCCAGCACGATGTAGCGCAGGTTGCCCGAGACGCCCCAGAACAGCGTGGTGGTCGAGAGCGAGATCTGGCCCAGGTGGTCGCGCCAGAGCCGGCTGTTGCAGCGCCAGAAGTCGGGCAGCAGGGCCAGCGGGTTCTTGGGCATGTGGCGGGGTGTCACGCCCGTCAGCGGGATGCGGGTGTTGAACCAGGCCGCGAGGGCATAGACGAGCACCAGCGCGCCGATCGCCGCTTCGGCCGGGTGCGTGATGCCGGTGTGCAGCAGCGGCAGGTCGATGGCCAGCAGGCGGTCTGATATCCAGGGGGCGACCAGTTGCCCGCCCAGCAGCACGCCCAGGATGATGGAGGCGATGGTCAGGCCCTCGATCCAGCCGTTGGCCTTGACCAGTTGCGAAGGCGGCAGCAGTTCGGTGAGGATGCCGTATTTGGCGGGCGAATAGGCTGCAGCGCCCAGTCCCACCAGCGTGTAGGCCAGCAGTGGGTGCACACCCACCAGCATCAGCAGACAGCCCACCACCTTGATGGCGTTGCTGATGAACATGACCTGCCCCTTGGGTTTCGCGTCGGCAAACGCCCCCACAAAAGGCGCCAGCACCACGTAAAACAAAGCGAACAGGGGCACCAGTGCGGCACTTTGCCATTCGGGAGCGCCGCGTGTGCGCAGCAACTCGATGGCGGCCACGAACAGCGCGTTGTCAGCCAGGGAGCTGAAAAACTGCGCCGTCATGATGGTGTAGAAGCCGCGCTTCATGGGGGTGATTTTGTATGCCAGGTCAAGGTGTGCACCTGGCCCGATGCGGCTGTTTTGTGCGAAAGTCCTGCGACCGGTCTCCTGTGACGGCGGTTATAGCACGCTATTTGTGACAGTTCGTAATACGAAAGCGTGCGAATGACGCGTTCACGCTGTCTGCGCCTGCGCAGTGTCCGGTCCTGGCCCGCAAGGCCCTCTGCCAACCCAAACCCTCGACTGTCTGCCCATGCCCCGCCCGATCCTCGCCACCGTACACCCCGAAGCCTTGCGCCACAACCTGAACCAGGCCCGCGTTCGTGCGCCCGATGCCCGGGTCTGGGCGGTGGTCAAGGCCAATGCGTATGGCCACGGCATCGAGCGCTGCTTTGACGCGTTGCGTTCGGCCGACGGCTTTGCCCTGCTCGATCTGGCCGAGGCCGAACGCCTGCGCGCGCTGGACTGGCGCGGCCCCATCCTGCTGCTCGAAGGCGTGTTCGAACCGCGCGATCTGGAACTGTGCTCGCGCCTGCACCTGTGGCACGCGGTGCACTGTATCGAACAGATCGACTGGCTCGCGGCCCACAAGACGCAGGTGCCGCACCGCGTGTTCCTCAAGCTCAACAGTGGCATGAACCGCCTCGGCTTCACACCCACCGCCTTCCGCGCCGCCTGGGCGCGCCTGAACGCGCTGCCGCAGGTGGAAGAGATCTCGCTCATGACGCACTTCAGCGACGCCGACGGTCCGCGCGGCATTGCCCACCAGGTGGCCGTCTTCGAGCAGGCCACGGCCGACCTGCCGGGCGAACGCACCCTGTGCAACAGCGCGGCCCTGCTGCGCCACGCCAGCACCCCGCTGCGCGGCGACGGCGTGACGACGCTGGCCGGTGATTGGGTTCGCGAAGGCATTGCCCTGTACGGCTGCGCACCCGACTACCCGGAAAACACCGCCGCGGGCTGGGATCTGCAGCCCACGATGACCCTCGCCAGCCGGCTCATCGGCGTGCAGCAGCTGCAGCCGGGCGACACCGTGGGCTACGGCTCGGCCTTTGCCGCCGAAGCCCCCATGCGGGTGGGCGTGGTGGCCTGCGGCTACGCGGACGGTTACCCGCGCCACGCGCCCACCGGCACGCCGGTGCTGGTGGCGGGCGTGCGCACCCGGGTGCTGGGCCGCGTCAGCATGGACATGCTCGCGGTGGACCTGTCACCGCTGGACGCGGCGGGCGTGCCGGCCGAGGTCGGGACCGAGGTGGTGCTGTGGGGCCGCTCGGCTTCGGGGGCGGTGCTGGCGGCGGACGAGGTGGCGGCTTCGGCGGGCACGATCGCTTACGAGTTGTTGTGCGCGGTGGCACCGCGGGTGCCGTTTTCGCCTCCACCGTGATCGGCGTGGCCGGCTGAAAGGCTGAGGCTCTCGGCCTTTGAGGGGCAGGGCGGTCCAGGCGAAGGCGCAATATCCCTGTTTTGGGATTCGGTCGCCCTTGTACCCCTGGGGGTATGTGTGTATACTGCGACCCGTATAGGAGAAAGCCATGCCCGTCCGTTTCACCCGACCCGTTTCAAAGCCCCTCAAAACCACCGTCCTGGCGCTGGCACAGTGGCAGCCTGCCCAGCGCCGGCTCGTGCTCGGCGCCCTGTCGCTCAGCCTGCTCGCCGGAGCGGCGGTGCTGATGGCGGGGTCGGTGAGGGCGGCCGGTGAGGCGCAGGCCGTCGCCGGGCCCCAGGTGCCGGTGATGACGTTGGGCGCGCAGGCTGTGGGCGCCGGCCTGGAGCTGGACGGCAGCCTGCAGGCCGTGCGCCAGAGCGTGCTCTCGGCCCAGGCTTCGGGCCGCATCGCCACGCTGTCGGTCAAGGCCGGCGATCGTGTCCAGGCGGGTCAGGTGCTGGCCGTGATCGACGACCGTGCCACCCAGGCGGGCGTGGCGCAGGCGCAGGCGGGCTTTGCCCAGGCCGACGCCAACCTGGCCAACGCCAAGGCGGCGTACGAGCGCTCGCGCGATCTGCGCGCCCAGGGCTTCCTGGCCCAGGCCGCGCTGGACACGGCACAGGCGCAGTACAAGGCGGCCCAGGCCGCAGCAGCCGGCGCCCGCGCCGGCCAGACGCAGGCGAGCGTGGCCCAGGGCTTCACGCGCCTGACCGCTCCGTACGACGGCTGGGTGCTGCAGACGCACGCCGAAGCCGGCGGGCTGGCCCTGCCCGGCACACCGGTGCTGACGGTCTACGCGCCGCAGCCGATCCGCGCCGTGGTGCATGTGCCGGCTTCGATGCAGACGCTGGCCGAGCAGGCGCAGCGCGTCGAAGTGCAGCTGCCGGGGACCAGCCAATGGGTGGCGCCCGCGAGCAAGACCAGCCTGCCCGCAGCAGACCCGGTGTCGCAGACGGTCGAATGGCGGCTCGACCTGAGCGCGGCCGATGGCGCCAGCCAGGTGCCCGGCCGCCAGGTGCGTGTGCGCTTTGTCGGCGGCACGGCACAACCCGACAACCAGCGCCTGGTGGTGCCCGAGTCGGCGCTGCTGCGCCGCGGCGAACTCACCGGCGTGTACGTGGTGGCCACCCGCGGCGAGGGCCTGCCCGCGGGCTTCGCACTGCGCGCGGTGCGCACCGGCGCCACGCACGGCGCTACGGGTGTCGAGGTCCTGGCTGGCCTGAAAGCCGGTGACCGCGTGGCGCTGGATCCGGTGCGCGCCGGTCTGGCCGGTGCCCAGCCTGCTGCGAAATAAGGGGCCAGCATGAGCCACCCCAACGATGCATCCATGCCAGAGAAGCTTGGCTTCTCGGGTTCCGTGGCGCGGGCCTTCCAGTCCAACGCCATCACGCCGCTGCTGGCGCTGGTCGCGCTGCTGCTGGGCCTGTTCGCCGTGCTGGTCACGCCGCGCGAGGAAGAGCCGCAGATCAACGTGACCATGGCCAACGTGATCATCCCCTTCCCGGGTGCGTCCAGCGCCGACGTGGAGAAGATGGTCGCCGCGCCGGCCGAACATGTGCTCTCGCAGATCCAGGGCATCGAACACAGCTACTCGGTGGCGCGCCCCGGCGTCGCGGTGCTCACGGTGCAGTTCAAGGTGGGTGTGCCGCGCACGGAGGCGCTGGTGCGCCTGTACGACGTGCTCAACGCCAACCAGGACTGGCTGCCCCAAGGCCTGGGTGTGCTGACGCCGATCGTCAAGCCCAAGGGCATTGACGACGTGCCGGTGCTCGCCGCCACGCTGTGGACAAAAGACGCGCAGAGCGCGATGGATCTGGAGCGGGTGGCTCACGCGGTCGAGACCGAACTCAAGCGCGTGCCCGGCACACGCGAGGTGGTCACCATCGGTGGCCCGGGCCGCGCGGTGCATGTGTGGCTGGAGCCCGCCAAGCTGCGCGAGCGCGGCGTGAGCGTGCAGGCGCTGCAGGGCGCGATTGCCTCGGCCAACCAGGCCATGCCCTCGGGCTCGGTGATCAACCCCAGCCCCGCGCCGGGCGAGCCGGGCATGCTGTCGGTGGAAACTGGCGAGTTCCTGCAGAACGCCAAAGACGTGGGCGACATCGTGGTCGGCGTCAGCAATGGCCGCCCGATCTACCTGCGCGAGGTCGCGCGCGTGGAAGCCGGCGCCCAGTTGCCGCAGCGTTACGTGTGGTTCACGCCCGGCGCCGCCGATGCGGCCCACGCCGGTCAACAGGGCCAGAACCACCCGGCCGTGACCATCACCGTGACCAAGAAGCCCGGTGAGAACGCGGTGGACGTGGCCGCTGGCGTGCGCGAGCGGCTGGACAACCTGAAGAACACCGTGATCCCGGACGACGTGGAAGTCGCCATCACGCGCGACTACGGCGAAACCGCCGCCGCCAAGGCCAACAAGCTGATCCAGAAGCTGATCTTTGCCACCGGCAGCGTGATCATCCTGGTGGGTCTGGCGCTGGGCCGGCGCGAGGCGGTGATCGTCGGCGCGGCCGTGATCCTCACGCTCACGGCCACGCTGTTCGCCAGCTGGGCTTGGGGCTTCACGCTCAACCGCGTCTCGCTGTTCGCGCTGATCTTCTCCATCGGCATCCTGGTCGACGACGCCATCGTGGTGGTGGAAAACATCCACCGCCACCGCATGCTCACGCCCGACGTGCCGCTCTCCGTGATCATCCCGCGCGCGATCGACGAAGTGGGCGGCCCCACCATCCTCGCCACCTTCACCGTGATCGCGGCGCTGCTGCCCATGGCCTTCGTGAGTGGCCTGATGGGCCCGTACATGAGCCCGATCCCGATCAACGCCAGCATGGGCATGGCGATCTCGCTGGCGATTGCCTTCACCGTCACGCCCTGGCTCGCGCTCAAGCTGACGAAAACGGGCGAAGGCCACGCCGCCCACGGCCCGGGCAAGATCACGCGCACGCTGCAGAATTTCTTCACCCGCACGCTCACGCCGCTGCTGCAGAGCGCGAAGAAGCGCTGGCTGCTGGCTGCCGGCATCGCCGGGGCGCTGCTGCTCTCGGTGAGCCTGGCGCTGGTGCCCAACTCGTTCGTGGGTGTGGTGCTGAAGATGCTGCCGTTTGACAACAAGAGCGAGTACCAGGTGGTGGTGGACATGCCCGCCGGCACACCGCTCGAAAGCACCACCGCCGCGCTGCAGGAAATGACGGCCTACCTCGCCGCACAGCCCGAAGTCGCCAACGTGCAGGGCTACGCCGGCACCGCCAGCCCGATCACCTTCAACGGCCTGGTGCGCCAGTACTACCTGCGCGCCGAAGCCGAAGGCGGCGACCTGCAGGTCAACCTGATCGACGCGCACGCCCGCAGCGAGCAGAGCCACGCCATCGCGCAGCGCCACCGCCCCGAGCTGGAGCAGATCGCAGCCCGTCATGGCGCGCGCGTCAAGGTGGTGGAAGTGCCGCCCGGCCCGCCGGTGATGTCGCCCATCGTGGCCGAGGTTTACGGCCCCGACCAGGAAGGCCGCGCCGAACTCGCCTTGCGGGTGGCCGAGGCCTACAAGGCCACGCCCGATATCGTGGGCGTGGACACCTCGCTCAAAGAACACGCGCCACGCGCCTTCCTGCGGATCCAGCGCCAGCGTGCCGAATCGCTCGGTATTCCGGTGCAGGTGATCGCGCAGACCGTCTACGCCGCGCTGTCCGGTTCGGACGCCGCCTACCTGCACGACGGCCACGCCAAGTTCGCCGTGCCGGTGCGGCTGCAACTGCCGCGGGACCAGCAGGTGGGTCTGGACGCGCTGCTGGCGCTGCCCCTGAAGGCGGCCAACGGGGCCATGGTGCCGCTGTCCGAGCTGGTGACGGTGGAACGCGGCGTGATCGACCAGCCGCGTTACACCAAAGACATGTTGCCCGTGACCTACGTGTTCGGTGACATGGCCGGCTCGCTCGACTCGCCGCTCTACGGCCTGTTCGGCATCCGCTCGTCCATGGACAAGGCCGCGCTGCCCAACACCGGTGAACTGGGCGAGTACTGGATCAGCCAGCCCAAGGACCCGTACCGCCAGTACGCGGTGAAGTGGGACGGCGAGTGGCAGATCACGTACGAGACCTTCCGCGACATGGGCGCCGCCTACGGCGTCGGCCTGATCCTGATCTACCTGCTGGTGGTGGCGCAGTTCAAGAGCTACCTCACGCCGCTGATCATCATGGCGCCGATCCCGTTGACCATCATCGGCGTGATGCCGGGCCACGCGCTGCTGAACGCGCAGTACACCGCCACCAGCATGATCGGCATGATCGCGCTGGCCGGCATCATCGTGCGCAACTCCATCCTGCTGGTGGACTTCATCGAGCTGGAAACCCAGCGTGGTGTGCCCTTTGCCGAGGCCGTGGTGCAGTCCGCTGCGGTGCGCGCACAGCCGATCGCGTTGACCGGCCTGGCCGCCATGATGGGCGCCTTCTTCATCCTCGACGACCCGATCTTCAACGGCCTGGCCGTATCGCTGATCTTCGGCATCGCGGTGTCGACCTTGCTCACGCTTGTCGTGATCCCGGTCTTGTATTACGCGGTGTACCGCCGCAAATACGAAGCGCTGGCGACCACTGCCACCTGACCTCTTTCCAACCTGTTTTCTTAGGAGTTTGAAATGACCGTTGAACGTTACATCCGCATCATGGCCGGCTTTGTTGTCATGTTGTCGCTGGCCCTGGGCTACGCGGGCAGCCCGATCTTTGTCAGCGAGTGGTTCCTCGCGCTGACCGCCTTCGCTGGCTTCAACCTGTTCCAGTCCGGCATCACCGGCTTCTGCCCGCCCGGCATCCTGTTCAAGAAGCTGGGTGTGCCCGAGGGCAACGGTTCCTGCTCCGGCGGTAAGTGCAACTGATGCCCCCAAGCGTCTTCTCCCCTACGGGGAGAATCCGGGGCTCCGCCGCTGCGCGGGTCGCTGCCCCCCGTGGGGGCTGATCCGCCTTGGGGCGGCCCGGCGGCGGATCGTTTTTTCTCCGACCACTGAATCCAGGTAAACCATGTCCAGTCCCACCCCCCTGAAATTCCTCATGCCCGGCTGGTTCGCACTGGTCATGGGCCTGTGCGGCCTGGCGCTGGCCTGGCACCGCGCGCACGGCGTGCTGGGTGACATGGCCAGCGGCGTGGCGCTGGTGATCGGCGCGCTCGCGCTGCTGGTGTTCCTGGTGTTGCTGGTGGCTTCGCTGCTGCGCATCTCGCGCTACCCTGCCGCGCTGGCCGAAGACCTCAAGCACCCGGTGCGCCACGCCTTTGTGGCCGCGTTCCCGGTGTCGCTGCTGCTGCTGGCCACCGTGGGCGTGGCGCTGGGGGGTGCCGAGGGCGGCCTGGCCCCGCTCTGGCGCGTGCTCTGGTGGGCGGGCAGCCTCTCCCAGCTCTGGGCCACGCTGTGGGTGCTGAGCCGCTGGATCTCACCGGCCGCCGCGGCCCAGCCCGGCCAGGGCCCGGGAAACACGGGGCTGTGGCCCTCGGTCACGCCGGTGCTGCTGATCCCGGTGGTGGGCAACGTGCTCGCGCCGCTGGCGGGTCTGCCGCTGGGCATCGACGGCTGGTCGGCCGCGCAGATGGGCATCGGCGTGTTCTTCTGGCCGGTCGTGCTGACCCTGGTGCTGGCCCGGCGCCTCGCCCACAGCCCGCTGCCCGAGCGCGTGTTGCCGGCCTGGTTCATCACCATCGCGCCGCCCGCGGTGATCGGCCTGGTGCTGATCCAGATGCAGGCGCCGGTGGCGGCGGTGCAGGCGCTCTGGGGCGTGGCGCTGTTCTTCGTGCTGTGGCTGCTGCCGGTCGTGCGCCGCATCGCCGGCCAGCCTTTTGGCGTGCCGTTCTGGGCGCTGTCGTTCCCGTTCGCCGCCTTCACCACGCTCACCCTGCGCCTGGCCGAGCTGCAGCCCGACAGCGCCTGGCACGGCGTGCTGCAGAACGCCGGCGTGCTGCTGCTCGCGTCCACCACCATGATCGTGCTCTGGCTCAGCTTTGCCACCGTGCGCGGCCTGCGCGAAGGCTCGCTGCTGGCGCCCGAACCGGTGGCCAACATCATTCCGGTTTCGACCTGAAGCCGTTCGACCATGACCGACGCCGCCGTCCCGCCACAGCCGCTGGCCGCTGACCGCAAGGCCGAGCTCATGCACCGCCTGCGCCGTGCCGAGGGTCAGGTGCGTGGTCTGCAGAAGCTGCTGGAAGACGGCGCCGATTGCACCAAGATCGCCCAGCAGCTGCTGGCCACGCGCCACGCGCTCGACAGCACCTACGTGCGCCTGAACCTGTCCGTGGCCGAGCACGAGCTGGCCCATCCGGCGGGCGACATCGCTGACGCCAAGTCGGTCAGCGACGTGCTCGATCGCCTGCAGGCGCGGCTCGGGCGTTCGCGGTAGAAGAAACACCCCCGCCGCGCTGCGCGCGACCCCCTCCTGGGGGCGATGCGATGCGGCTCGGCAAAGCCGGTTCCGCCGCATCCTGGGGTGGGCATTTCTCGCCGGAGGAAGCTCCCCGCAACCCCGCCATGCGGCGCGCGACCCCTCAAGGGAGGCCTTTTTGCTCCGGTGGCTGCCCGCGTGGCCGGGTGCGGAGCACGGTTCTCGCCGGACAGTTTTGCCCGCCATGCAGGCAATCGAACGCGGGTCGCCCGGAATAATCGGCGCATGGACTATCTCGCCGCTTCGCCTCTGCTCGCTGCCGCCGCGTTCGCCGCGGGCGTGCTCAACGCCATCGCCGGCGGTGGCAGTTTCCTCACCTTTCCCGCCCTGGTGTTCACCGGCGTGCCGCCCATCGTGGCCAACGCCACCAGCGCGCTCGCGGTCAGCCCCGGTTACCTGGGCAGCACGCTCGGCTTCAAAGCCGAACTGCGCGAGCTGCCGGCCCGGCGCTTGCGGCGCGAGATGCTGATCTCGGCCCTGGGGGGCATCGGTGGCGCCCTGTTGCTGCTGGTCACGCCCGCGAAGGTGTTTTCGGGCATCGTGCCCTGGCTGCTGCTGTTCGCCACGGCGCTGTTTGCCGCCGGTCCGGCGATCGCCCGGCGGGCGCAGGCGGCATCGGCCGAAGGGCACGGCCTGGCCCGCTGGCGCGAACCGGCGCTGGCCGTGGTCGCGGTGTACGGTGGCTATTTCAACGGCGGCCTGGGCATCCTGCTCATGGCGCTCTACACCGTGGCCGGCGAGACGCGGCTGAACACGGTCAACGCGCTGAAGAACCTGAACTCGCTGGTGCTGTCGTGGTTGTCGGTGGCGGCCTTCGTGATCGCCGGTGCGATTGCGTGGAAAGCCGGGCTGTTGATGATGGTGGCGGCGACCGCGGGCGGCTTCTTCGGCGCCCGCTGGTCCAAACGCCTGCCCGCGGCCTGGGTGCGCCGCGGCGTGATCGTCACCGGGCTGGTGATGAGCGCCCTGTTTTTCTGGAAGAGCTGAACGGCTCGGTGAGGCCGCCCAGCGAGGTCGATGCGACCGAAGCTCAGGCGCTCGCGCCCTGCAAGCTTGCCGGCCCAGCGAACCGCCCCACCAGCCAGTGCAACAGGCCGGCCACCGCCAGCAGCGTCAGCAGGCCGAAGCCCCAGCCCACCCACAGCAGCGGACCGACCCAGGCCATGAGTGCATCGCCCGAGGGCAGCACCGCGCCCAGCCATTGCACCCCATCCGCGGCCAGGGCCTGCAGCGCGGCGAGTTCCGCGGTGTCCACCCATGGGGCCAGCCAGGCTGGCGCTGCCGGGACCGACCAGCCACCCACCGCGCCGCCCGCCTGCGTGAGCGCACCGGCGTCCATGGCGCCCAGCAGCCAGCCGGCGAGCTGGTGGGTCAGGGCCACCAGCCCGGTCCACCCGGCGGCCAGCAGCGCCGCAAGGCTCCAGATCAGTGTTTTCATGGTCAGACCCCCACCGGCCGGCGCCAGGCGACACCCAGCGCGTCCAGCAGGTCCGCCTCGCCGTCGGCCAGGTGTCCGTCGGCCAGCGTCAGGGCCTCGCACTGCTGCGCGATCAGGTCCTGCAGGTCGGGCCGGGTGATTTCCGCCATGAGCTGCTCGCGCGTGGTGGCATCGACCGTCCCGGTCCAGCGGCCGTTCCCGATGGTGAGCAGGTCCTGGCAGAACCGGTCGAGCACGTCCTTGAAGGCTTCCGGGCTCAAGCCCAGACGGGCCGGCGCGTCGAGGCGGTCCAGCGCCCGGAGTTCGGTCATCGAGTAGTGGCCATCGGCCACCAGGGCCATGGCCAGCACGCGGGCGGCGGCTTGCGGGCTGTTGACGGGAAGGGATTGCATGTAGATGTCCTTTCGGTGAAGCGATGGACTCAGTCGTTGCTGCCGATGCCCATGAGGCTCAGCAGGCTGGTGAACAGGTTGAAGGCCGAGACGAACAGGCCCACCGTGGCCAGCACGTAGTTGGTCTCGCCGCCGTTGACGATGCGGCTGGTCTCGAACAGGATCAGGCCCACCGACAGCAGCGCGACCAGACCCGACACCGCCATCGCCAGGGCCGGCATCTGGAAGAAATAGGCGCTCACGGCCAGCACCAGTGCGATCACCATGCCAGCGAACAGGAAGCCGCCTATGAAGCTGAAGTCACGCCGCGTCGTCAGCACATAGGCCGACAGCGCCACGAAGGTGGCTCCGGTGGCGCCGAGCGCGGCCACGATGGTGCCGGCGCCGCCGGGCAGGGCCAGCGTGTGCGTCAGCAGCGGGCCGAGCGTGTAGCCCATGAAGCCGGTGAGCGCGAACACGGCGGGCAGCGCCCAGCCGCTGTTCTGCAGCTTGTGCACCGCGAACAGCAGGCCAAAGTAGCCCACCAGCGTGATCACCAGTCCGGGCGCGGGCCAGCTGCCGGCCACTGCCAGAGCGGCCACGCCAGCGCTGAACAGCAGGGTGAGCGAGAGCAGGGCGTAGGTGTTGCGCAGCACCCGGGCCACCTGCGGGCGGTCCAAGGTGAGCGAAGGGCGGGTGGCCAGGGAAGGGTGGCGTGTTGTGCGTTCCATGAGGGTTCTCCAGAGGTGAACAGGGAGCCTCGAAGATAGGGCTGCATTGAATTCTGAAAAAGCAGACAATAACGAACATTCAATCAGTTAACCGCGAAGCATGAGCCAGGACCTCAACTACAAGCACCTGTATTACTTCTGGGTCACGGCCAAGGAGGGCGGCATGTCCCATGCGGCCGAACGGCTGGGCATGGCGGTGCAGACCATCAGCGCCCAGGTGCGATTGCTGGAGCAGTCGCTGGGCCACGCGCTGTTCAAGCCCGCCGGACGCGGCCTGGCGCTAACCGAGGCGGGGCAAGCGGCTCTGCAGGTGGCCGAGCAGATCTTCCAGCTCGGCGAGCAGTTGCCCAGCGCCGTGCGCGACGCCACCAGCCAGAGCAGCGTGCGGCTGGTGGTCGGCATCTCCGATGGCCTGGCCAAGCTCGCCGTGCGCGAACTGCTGGCCCCGGCGCTCGAAGAGCCGCGCCTGCGCCTGGTGTGCCACGAAGACGACTTCGACGACCTGCTCGCCGATCTCGCCCTGCACCGGCTCGACGTCGTGCTGTCCGACCGGCCCGCGCCCGCCAACCCCAACCTCAAGCTCTACAGCCACGCCATGGGGTCCTCGCCGCTGGGCTGGTACGCGCCCGAGGCGTGGTTCGACCGGGCCCGCGACAACTTCCCGCACAGCCTGGCCGAGGTGCCGGTGCTGCTGCCGAGTTCACACGCCTCGGTGCGCCTGCGCATCGACCAGTGGTTCGAGCAGCAGGGCGTGGTGCCCCGCGTGGTGGGTGAATTTGAAGACAGCGCCCTGCTCGCCACCTTCGGGTCGTCGGGCATGGGTGTGTTCCCCGCCTCCGAACGCATGCGCGACAAGCTCTCGCAGGGCTATGGCCTGCGGTGGTTCGCTTCCTGCGAGGGCGTGCAGGAGCACTACTACGCCATCGGCACCGCGCGCAAGGTGCAGCACCCGCTGGTGCAGAAGCTGCTCGATGCCGGGGGTGCGCCGAAATGAGCACGCTGACCCCAGCCACCCAGGTGCCCTGGGCCGTGAGCAGCCCGTTTCGCATGCGCCCGGGGCTCGCGCGTCTGGCCGCGGGCGGCCATGCCCCTGCCGAGCCGCCCGCGCTGTTTGTGCGCGATGCGCTCGCCAGCGCCTATGCCGGACACAAACGGGCGGCGCTGCAGGCGCACCGCGCGCGTTGCCAGATCGGCCAGGCCGATCCCGCCGTGCTGCAGGCCATCGCTGACGCCTGCGCGACGCAGACCGGCGTCGTGCTCACGCCCGAGGCCGACGCGCTGGCGCAGGGCCTGCAGGAAGATTTCGTGATCCTGCACGACGAGCCCGATGGCGAGGCCGGTGCACCCACCCTGCGCACCCGCTTTCTCTCGGTCTGCTTCCCGTCGAACTGGAGTCCGGCCGAAAAACACGGTCTCGACTTTGCCGCCATCCACGCCCCCGTGGCCGACAACGCGCTGCTGCAGGCGGGTGGCAAGGGCATCGTCGACATGGCCTTTCGCCAGGCGCCGATGCTGCGCCACGTCTGGCTGCTCACGCCCAGCGGCGACCTGCCGCAACACCCCGAGACGCGCCGCACGCGCTGGGAAGACGCGCTCGCCGCCGCCGACGCGCCGGGCGCTTCGGGCCGCTTGCTCGACCAGGTGTTCTACCGCGTCGAGCGCCAGACCACGTTGCCGCTGCCGGCCCTGCGCCGCGGCGTGTTTTTCATCCGCGTGATGGTGTGCCCGCTCACCGAGGCGCTGGGCGTTGCGCCCGGGCGCGCCGCGCAACTGGCCGAAGCGCTGGCCTCGATGAGCGAGGCGGTGGTGGCCTACCGGGGCATGGGCGCGGTGCGCGAGCGCCTCTGTGCCGAACTCGGTGCCATCGGGTCCTGAACCGCCCATGAAAAAGGCGACCCGCAGGTCGCCTTGTCGACGAACGGCAGCGATCAGGCGGATTTGACCGTGGTGCTCGTGCCGTGGGTCTTCACCGACTCGATGCCCGCGTCACGCCCCGCTGCCGCCTTGTACATCTGGCTCGTGCCGATCACCTGGTGGTTGGCGGCTTTGAGATTGAAGTAGCAGCGCCCGTCGGACGCGTCCTTGCGCTCGTAGCGTGCGTCGTCACCGCAGTTGGCCTGCACCGACTGGATGCCGTTCTCCGCCGACGCCTTGCTGGCGTATTGCTCGCTGCGCAGAATCACCTCGCCGTTGCCCGCTTTCAGGACAAAGGAAAACTGACCCTTGTCGTTGGAACCCAATTCGTAGCTGCCTGCCATGTCTGCTCCTGGTTGGTGAGTGAAGAGTGCCGAAGCAGCCGGATGATAGGTCGGGCGCGCACCTTCGAACAGTCGCCCGTCGAACCGGGCACCACGAATCGGGCCGCCAGGGTCTCGGAGCGTGACAAATGCCCCTGCCGTGTCGCGCGGAGCGACACCCTGACTACCGCCCTACGACCGTGACGGTCATTTTCGCCAGACAGCCGGAATCGTGCTTAAATACCATCCACATAGATTCCACATGGATGGCAAAAAGATGGTAGAGAACAAGCTGACCGACCCCAGAACCCGGGTCGGCGAGACCGAGAAGATGACGATCAACCTCGGCGTGGTGGATCTGGGCCAGGTGGACCTGCTGGTGCAGGAAGGCTTTTATTCCAACCGCTCCGACCTGATCCGCACCGCCGTGCGCAACCTGCTGGCCACGCACGCGGACACGCTGCGCCAGACGGTGGCACGGCGCATGCTCATGCTGGGCCTGCAGCACCTGAACCGCACCGATCTGGAGCGCGCGGTGGCCGCCGGTCAGCGGCTGAACATCCATGTGGTCGGTCTGGCGCGCATCGCCGACGACGTGACCCCCGAGCTGGCGCTGGCCGCGATCGAGTCCGTGTCGGTGCTGGGGGTCTTTCAGGCCAGCCCTGAAGTGCGCCGGGCGCTGGCCGGGCGCATGGTGTGACACATCGCCTGACATCAACCCCCTTCAACATGGCAGCCGGTGCACACAGGCCAGCGCCGACCCAAAGAAACCCCCGATTTGAAACACCCTTTCCATCCGCCCGTCCTCCCCTTGTCCGTCCCGAGAGCCACTGCCATGAACATCCAAGACACCATTGAACGTGCGCTCAAGGCCGCCGGGTTGAACACCACGAGTGGGCCCATGCGCGGCGTGACCGAAACGATCCGCAAGGCCCTGTCATCGGCCGGTCTGGGTGGCGCGACCGAACCGCCCCGCGCAGCACCGGGGCAGAGCGCGCCCCGTGACGGCGACACCATCGAGGTGGTGGCGCGCGAAGTGGCGGGTTCGGCAGAAGCCGGGACGCCGACCGCTCCTCATCCCCCTGTGGCCAAGCGGTCCGCCGCCGCCAAACCCGCCGAGACGGCCGAGGGCCAGTTCCTTGTGCGTAGCTTCAGCTCGGCGGCCGGCACCCGTGCCTACAAGCTGTACCTGCCGCCGCAGGCCGCGAAGGCCCCTGCCAAAGCCCTGCCGATGGTCGTGATGCTGCACGGCTGCACACAGTCGGCCGACGACTTTGCCGCCGGCACGCAGATGAACCGCCTGGCCGATCAACACGGCTTTCTGGTGCTCTATCCCGAGCAGGCCGCGAGCGCCAATCCCTCGCGCTGCTGGAACTGGTTCAGCCCGCACGACCAGGTGCGCGAGGGCGGCGAACCGGCACTGATTGCCGGCATGGTCCAGGCGGTGGCGGCCGAACAGCCGGTGGACCCGCGCCGCATCTATGTGGCGGGCCTGTCGGCCGGCGCGGCCATGGCCGTGATCCTGGGGCAGACCCACCCCGAGCTGTTCGCTGCGGTGGGCGCCCATTCCGGTCTGCCCTATGCGGCTGCACACGATATCCCCTCCGCCATGGCCGCCATGAAGGGCCGCGTCGTGATGGGCCGTGCGCATTTTCCCGGCACGCCCGAAGACCCACGCCGACCGGCGACACAGGCTGTGCCGGTGATCGTGTTCCACGGCGACCGTGACCACACGGTGCAGCAGAGCAATGGCGACCAGATCGTGAGCCAGGCGCTCGCGGCGTACGCGAGCGAGGCCGGCAAAAACGGTGTCAAGGCGAGCAGCGAAGAAGGCAGCACCGACGCCGGGCAGCGCTACACCCGCACCCGGCACCTGGCCGCTGACGGGCGTTGCCTCGTCGAGGCCTGGGCCCTGCACGGCGCGGGTCACGCCTGGTCGGGCGGCAACGCCGAAGGTTCGTTCACCGACCAGAAAGGCCCGGACGCTTCGGCCGAAATGTTGCGTTTCTTTCTGGCGCAGCCGGCCGCTTAGCGCCACGCCTTCGTTTCGAGCCCGCCCATGGGTGTGTAGAATCGTGGGCTTCGCGGCTGTAGCTCAGCTGGATAGAGTACTTGGCTACGAACCAAGGGGTCGTGGGTTCAATTCCTGCCAGCCGCACCAGACGGAAAGCCCGCAACCTGAAGAGGTTGCGGGCTTTTTCTTTGCCGGTACGGGAAGCCTGTGGGGTGCCTGGGCAAGGGTATTGCTTCACCGATTCGTCCAAAACACCCGCCAGGGCGCATAATGCGTTGGTGCGAGTTGCAAAACACCCGCACAAGTCAGGTGATCGGTCAGTTTCGCGCGCTACGGCGGCACTTTCGAGTTTGTTGTGCTTTCGGGACCCCATCGCTTTGTTTTTTGGTATTTGAGGAGTCCCCATGGGCAATAAACTTTACGTCGGCAACCTGCCGTACACCGTCCGCGATGAAGACCTGCAACAGTCTTTCAGCGAATTCGGCTCTGTTTCCAGCGCCAAGGTCATGATGGAACGCGACACCGGTCGCTCCAAAGGCTTTGGTTTCGTCGAAATGGGCAGCGATGCCGAAGCGCAAGCCGCCATTTCCGGCATGAACGGTCAGTCGCTCGGCGGCCGCAGCATCACGGTGAACGAAGCCCGTCCGATGGAGGCACGTCCTCCCCGTACCGGCGGCTA
>NZ_VYGV01000016.1:30622-58861 GCF_013387465.1 Hydrogenophaga aromaticivorans
GGCCTTTTTGCTCGACGGCCTGTTTGTGCTGACCCACCAACCCGGCGTGGGCCGACCTTTGTTACATGGGCATCGCGAACTCATCATCAGTCGCGGCCGCGGCGGCTACTAAGCCCTGCAGTCCAGCCGTCTCAGCCCTGCGCTGAGAACAGCATAAAAGGCCTCGGAACTCCGGTTTCGAGGCCTTTTTCTTTGGCGGGCGCCGGTGACCCCGCGACTCAATCGGACTCCACCGGGACCGCCTGGTCCCGCTCCCCGATCTGCTGACGCCACATGGCGTAGTACAGGCCCTTTTGTTCCACCAGATCGGCGTGGCTGCCGCTCTCGGTGATGCGCCCTTTTTCCAGCACGTAGATCGTGTCGGCGTGCAGCACGGTGGACAGGCGGTGGGCGATCAGCAGCGTGATCTGGGTGCGCGCGCTGGAGACCTCGCGCATGGTTTCGGTGATTTTCTGCTCGGTGATCGAGTCCAGTGCCGACGTCGCTTCGTCAAAAATCAGGAGGCGCGGCTCGCGCAGCAGCGCCCGGGCAATCGACAGCCGCTGGCGCTCGCCCCCGGACAGTTTGGCGCCCGACTCGCCAATCAGGGTGTCCAGTCCCTGGGCCAGGCGCCCCAGCAGGCTGGTGCAGGAGGCTTGCGCCAGCGCCTGCAGGATCTGCTCATCGCTCGCATCCGGGCGGACAAACAACAGGTTCTCGCGCACGGTGCCGGCAAACAGGCTGGTCTCCTGCGTCACATAGCCGACTTGGCGGCGCGCCTCGTTGTAGCGCAGGTTGCGGCTGCCCACCTCGTTGTAATAGACCTCGCCCTCGGCGGGCCGGTACAGGCCCAGCAGCAGCTTGACCAGCGTGGACTTGCCCGAACCCGAGGGGCCGACAAAGGCAATGGTGTCGCCGCGCACCGCCTGGAAGGACACGCCGTCGATCGCATTGCCCAGCGCGCCGCGGTGGCGAAACACCACGTTGTCAAAACGCAGCGATTCGATCGGACCGATCGGCAGCGCGTGCGGCGGACGGCGATCCACCGGCCGGGCCATCAGTTCGGCGAATTGGCTCATCGACGAGCTGGCTTCGCGCCACGCCAGAATCACGGTGCCCAGCTCCTGCAGGGGCGCCAGGATCGCCACCGCAATGAACTGCATCGCGATCAGCTCGCCCGTGCTCAGCACATCGCGAAAAATGAGCCACAGCAGCGTGAACAGCACCGACAGCTTGAGCAGGCTGAGCGTGGAGCCCTGCCAGAACGTCAGCCACCGGATGTGCCGCACCTTGGCCATTTCGAGCGCAAAGACGGCTTCGGTCTTGGCTTCCAGGCGGCGGATTTCGCGAAAGGTCAGCCCCAGGCTCTTGATCAGCGCCACGTTGCGCAACGACTCCGTGATGAAGCCGGCGTTGCGCGTGGTTTCGCGGTTGATCGAACGCTGCTGGCCGCGGATCTGCCGGCTGAGCAAACCACTCAGGCCACCCAGCACCAGCAGGCCGATCAGGAACACCGGCACCAGCGCCCAGCTTTTGGTGACGGCGTACCAGACCAGAAAACCCATGCCGATGGCGGAGGC
Source organism: Hydrogenophaga aromaticivorans (assembly GCF_013387465.1). Taxonomy (GTDB): domain Bacteria; phylum Pseudomonadota; class Gammaproteobacteria; order Burkholderiales; family Burkholderiaceae_C; genus Hydrogenophaga; species Hydrogenophaga aromaticivorans. Next base: position 32,182 of record NZ_VYGV01000016.1, read on the forward strand.
GAACAGCACATTGATGAAGGCGTTGAGAAAGCGCTCGGTGTCGGCGCGCACGCGCATCAACAGCGACAGGGTTTCGCCGCTGCGCCGTTCTTCGAACTCCTGGATTTCCAGGCGCATGGTCTGGCGCAGGCCGTCGTTGAAGATCTGCGTGCCAAAGCGCTGCACCACCAGCCGCGTCATGTATTCCTGCACCGCTTTGGTGGCCCGCGACACCAGGGCCACGACCACCGCCAGGCCCAGTAGGAGCAGCGCACCGCGCACCAGCTCTTCGTCGCTCTTGACGTGGCGCTGTGTGGCGTAACCATCGATCAGCCAGCCGAAGATGATGGGGTCGACGAGCGCCAGGATCTGGCTCACGGCGGCCAGCAGCAAGGCCAGCGCGACGAGCTTGCGCTGGGGACGAAGGTATTTCCAGAGCATGTGCATGGGTTCCCCAATGGGCAGGCCCATGGAGCGTACCCCCGAACGCCCCGCCGGGCGACCGCTCAGTTCGCGCCGGCCAGCGACCGGCGCACGTGCTGCATCAGCCCTTCGCAGCCGTCTTCCACCAGGTCCAGCACCTCTTCAAACCCGCGGGCGCCGCCCTGGTAGGGGTCGGGCACCACCGGGCTGTTGTGGTGTTGAAAGAACTCGGCAAAACGCCGCAGCTTGTGCGCGTGCTGCGGCGGGCAGCGCTCTTCGGCCAGCGCGAGGTTGTCCCAGTCCATCGCCAGGATCAGGTCGAAGTCCTCGAAGTCGCCCGCGGTGAGCAGGCGCGCGCGCTGGGTCGAGAGGTCGTAGCCGCGCCGCGCCGCGTGGGCCTGGCTGCGTGCGTCGGGTGGGGCGCCGACGTGGTAGCTGTGTGTACCCGCGGAGTCGACCTGCACCCGGTCACCCAGCCCGGCTTCGCGCACCCGGGCTTCGAAAACGCCGTGCGCCGTCGGGCTGCGGCAGATGTTGCCCATGCAGACAAAAAGCACCTTATACAAGATAAATTCCTAGATAAATCAACGGTTTAACCCTAGCAATGGGATGTTAAAAACCAGATAATGCGGCGCAAGTGATAACGGCACTGATAACGCAATGGCACTAACTGAAACAACAATCCGCAGACTTCCCGCCCCGACAAAACCCGTGCTGATCTCCGATCCAGCAACGATAGGGCTCTATCTTCGATGCTATCCCACGGGCCGCAAAACGTGGCTGTACCGCACACGGAAAGGCGGGGAAGGGTGGAAGACGCAGAACTTGGGCGTGTGGCCGTCTGTAGGCATGGCGCAGGCACGGGCAAAGGCTGCAGCACTGGGCACCACGGTACTTCCCGAGTCGGTCACGTTTGGGCAGTTGCTGGACGAGTGGTACCAACACCGCATCGAGCCGAATTACAAGCAGACCAAGAACGCACGGGTGTACGTCACCAAGGGCAAGACGTGGCTCGGTCACCAGAAGCTGTCGCAGATAACCACGGCCCAACTGGTGCAGCGCCTGCAGACATATGCAAAGAAATACCCCGTGGCTGCAAACCGTTGTCTGTCGTCTTGGAAGCTGGCGTTGGACTTTGCGGTGGAGGTGGGCTACCTCACGGCGAACCCACTTGCCCGCACCACCACACGGGCAGCAGGCGGCACCGAAAAGACCCGTGCGCGCGTGCTCACTGATGACGAACTGCGCTGGGTGCTGCGTCTGGACCACCACTACGGCCCGTTGCTGCGTGCGCTGCTCATAGCGGGGTTGCGCATCAGCGAGGCACAGGCCGCCACCACGGACCACCTGGACGGCGATACGTGGCTCGTCGAAGAAAACAAGTCTTCGCGGCCGCATTGGGTGGCCGTGGTGCCAATGCTCAAGAAGCAGTTTGGCGACTTCGACGGGAAACTGTTCGATGGCCGTAGCCCAACGGCTGTGCAGTCATGGCTCAAGCGCAACGGCCCGGGATTCACCCCGCACGATCTGCGCCGCACTTTCGCGACTCGGCTTGCTGGTCTCGGCGTTGCGCCGCACGTAGTGGAGAAGTGCCTGAACCACCAGATGCAAGGTGTGATGGCAACATACAACCGACACGACTACGAGGCAGAACGTCGCGCCGCTGCCAAAGCGTGGGCACATGAACTGAAGCGCATCAATGGTAAAGATCGCACACCTACTTGACCTCGCGTGGGCTGACTTCGCGCTGGACAACCCCGTTGCCGTAGCGCGTGCCGTGGTGGCGCTGCGGGAGCACTTGGCGACCCTACCCGAGGACGGGCACTTGCACGGCCCTACGGCCGACCTTGTGGACGCGCTGGAGAGCAACCCAGCGACGGCCCATGCCGCTTGGGAGGGGTGGATGGCAGCCGAGTCATCAAAGGTACGTCGCAAGTTGTCGGACACGCAGGCAGCACGCCGAACCTTGAAGAAGAAGCCCACGATTGAAGACATCCAGAAGACCATGTACGGACTGACGTACGGAAGCGCCACGAAGGAAAAGGTTGCTGCACGCTTGTGTGCAGTTATGGAAATCAAGGTGTCTGTGAGCACCCTGGACCGTGTGCTCCACGATGCGGGAACCAGTTGGGCAAAGATAAAAACGTCACACCCCGGTAAGCGGTAAATCTGCAGGTCGGGGCGGCAACACTGCCAGCCATGGACCTCGCCACCACCCTAGCCAAACCCGCATGGAGCTTTGAAGAGCTTTGTGTGGTGCTGGGGCTGCCTGACTCAACCGTTGAACTGATCGCTCGGGAGCAACCCGCACCGCCGTTCTTCATGCTCGGTCGGCGTCGATACATCCTTCGCACTGACGCGCTGGACTGGCTTGAGGAAAGGCGCAACGCCCACCCGTGGGTGCCCCGCAAGAACAACCGTAAGAAGGTTTCGCGCGTATGAGCCGAACTTGTTCTTGCGAGCAGCCCGAGGCCGTCCTGAGACTTCAGTCATGTTCAACCCATCACTGGAGTCCACCATGCAAACCACCTTCACCACCTACGCAGACCCGGCCGACGCGTTCCAAGCTGCCCTCGAAACGGGCGGGGTCCGGGCGGGCGTTGCCGTCATGTCCGACGGCGCCTATTTGGTGTGTACCGCTCGCACAGCACGGAAGTACGGCTGGGAATTCCTGGGCCGTGTGTATGCCCTGCCCGCCAGCAAACGAGCCCCTACTTGAAAGCCGAGTTGTATTCCTCAACGGCGCTATTCGCCCGACACACGGCGTAGTCCTGCGCTTCAGTCGCGTACTTCCGTGCGGCAGCTTGGGCCTCTGTGCCGTATTCGGTCATCTGCCGTATGAAGTCCTCGACCTCGCTTTTGTACCGGTCCAGGTCGTAGCGCGAGCACGAGTGCTTCCCGCTGTACTTGAAACCGGAAAGGCAGAACGGCGCCGAGGGCTCAACGGCAAACACGGACACACGCGGTGCCGTGGGTTCCATGCAGAAGGAATGCGCCACCCCGGAGGTGAGCACGAGCGCAGATGCGAGCAGGTATTTCATGTTGTTGGTGGTGACAGCAATGGGGCTGTTTTCATCATAGCCAGCAGCTGACCCACCCACACAAACACCCCCCGCGTGCCCATGGTGCCCGGGGGATTTTTTGCGACCTGCAACCCGAGGAAAACCCTTGCGCAACAGGGAGTTAGCTCTTCTTTCAATAGCACTAGATGCAGAGTTACCGTCGGTATGGACCAGATTGCGCCAGACCAAGCCCGCTTTTGGACCCACACTGAATTGCACCGGCTGCCGCAGTGGTGGCCCTCAACCGAAAAAGGACTTCACACCATGGCTCAACGCAAAACGGCGCTCGCCCAGCGCGCCCAACCCACCACCGATGACTCGTTCCTCACGGCTGCCCAAGTGGGGGCGATGCTGGGTGGCAGCACCAACACCACGGCCCGGGAAATGATGCGGCGCGAGGGCGTGCCCGTGACCATGCTGGGGGGCCGCTTCTTCTATCCAAAGGCTGCGGTCATGGAGGTGATCGCCAGGAACACCTTCAAGCCCACCGTGCAGAAAGGCCGCAAATGACCAATATGGCCAAATTGCGGAGCGTCCCAAAGCGGGAACCCCCCGTGTCGTACAGCACCGGCAAGGACGTGAACAAGCCCGGCAACCTGCGCCCTGTTGAGGCGGGCACGTTGCGCCAGCTTGCTGACTGCGAACCGGTCGTGCTGCCCACCCGTGCGGACTTCGCTGCACTCCAAGACGAAAAGCAGAAACGCCTGAAGCACGGGCTGCCGTACTTCGTTGGAGCGCTGCTGCCCGCTGGTGTGCGCACCGACAGCGCAGTGATCGAACGTCGCATGGTCACGCTGGACATTGAGGCCCCAAAGCCCAAGGCAAACGAGACGGCCACCGAGCGCGCAACACGCCGCGCAAAGGGACAGCCCCCAAAGCCGCAGGACGTGGACGACATGCTGTCCATGCTGGGTTACGAGCACTGGGTTTACAGCAGCCTGAACCACACACGGCAAGCCCCGCGCTATCGGGTGGTGCTGCCGTTGTCCAAGCCGCTGCAGGATGTTGACCTGCGCGAAATAACGCTGGCCGTTGCCGAGGCCGTGGGCATCCCCGCGCACTTCGTTGATGGCGCGTCTTGGAAACTGAGCCAGCCCATGTTTCTGCCCGCCAAATACAAAGACGGCGAGTACTGGAGCAGCGGCGCACAGCCGGGCGCACCGTGGGTGGCGTCCACCGCACAACGCAAGACGGCAAAGCGCCAGCACGTAGACCCCATTGTTGATGGCCTGATGCAGGCGGGGCTTTACCTGCACGAGGACAAACAGCAACCCGGGAAGCACTTTTTCCGCTGCCCCTTTGCTGATGACCACGGCACGGTGAACGAGAGCCAGACGGTGTACTGGGAGGAAGGCAGCCGCACCGATGCACTGGACTCGGGCAGGCAGGCCGTGAAGTGCCTGGACAACGAGGCAGACCACGACGGTAAACCACACCTGACGCTTGCCGTGCTGAAGGCGTGGCTACGTGAACGCCTTGGGGATCGCTTTGTGGGCTACGAACGGCTGACAGACTTTCCCGACAAACGTCCCGGGCGCCGTGTGGACGTGCCGCGCTTTGCGGTGCAGTCGGTGCACCAGTTCCTTGACCATGACCCACTGCCGTGGCTCATCAAGGGGGTGCTGGCCCGTGGCGAAATCTGCATGATCCAAGGCCAGAGCGGGGCGGGTAAGTCGTTTCTCGCGCTGGACATGGCCCGGTGCATGGTTACTGGGCAACCGTGGAACGGCATGGCGGTGACGGGCCGCTTGCGAGTGGGGTACATCGCCGCCGAGGGCGTTGCCAGCATTCGCCGCCGTGTGCAGGCCATGCTGAAGCACTTCAAGCTGAAGCCTGAACAACTGGACATCGTGTTCATTGCGGATGCGCCCAGCCTCGCAGACGAAAAGGACTGCGTGCGCATCTGCGAGGCCGTGCTTGAGGCCACCAACGGCGCAGGGCTGGACGTGATGTTCATCGACACACTGGCACGGTCCACCGCAGGCGTGAATGAAAACTCCAGCGAAATGAGCGTGCCCCTGAAGCACCTTGCCGCCATACACAGGGCCACGGGTGCCACGCAAATACCGATACACCACCTCGGGAAAGACACTGAGCGCGGTGGTCGGGGCTGGAGCGGCATTCCGGCGGACATGGACACCATCCTTGAGGTGAGCAAAGGCGCAGGCGACACACGAACCATCAAGGTGCCCAAACAACGCGACGGTGACGAGTCGTTGCGTTGGAGCTTTGAACTGGTGTCGGTGCCAATCGGGCAAGACGAAGACGGCGAAGAGGTCACGTCTGCCGTTGTGGCGTACAGCGAGTTCGCACAGGCTGCACACGAACGAAAGCTAAGTGCTGACGACAAGTTGCTTTTGGCCGTCTTGGAAGAAATGCACCTTACCGGCGACGAGATGAGCCTACCTGCCGTGGAGTTGGCATTTGTAGAAGCCAAAGAACAAGAGAAAGGCATAAAGGCGAGCACCAGCCAATCCAAGGGCTACCGCTACACGGCAAGGACACGGTTGCCGCCCTTGTGTGCCCGTTCTGATGTGGACTTTCTGTACGACGAAGAAACCAAGGCGGTGTCCCACCGGGACCGGGGGTTAGCAGGTTAGCAAACGGTTAGCACCAACTCCGTACTAACTGCCAACCCACCGCCAACTCAGCCCGTGCAGGTGGTTAGCAATGGTTAGCACTCCCTAGAGGGGTGCTAACCGCTAACCCCACCGGGCAGGCCCAAACATCAATCAAGAGAAGGACTCACCACCATGCACACCACACGGCACATCAACCCAGACCGCAACGGCAACAGGAATGCCGCCAAGCGTCCAACCCAGTGGAAGCTGTACCGCGCCACGGTGGACCTCTACCTGTTGCTGCATCGCGGTGCACTGCCACGACGGGACGCACTGGAGCAGATGTACGGCAAAGGCTATGGACACAACTGCATTCACGGTGCAGCCGCGCTCATCGGTGTGCCACCAGCGGCTCCGGGCTACGTTGCGTTCTGGCAGCTCCCAGACCCTGCACCTGATCTGCTTGATCTGCTGCAACACATCGAGCAGCAAGGCCGCATGGTAGGCAAGCACGCGCGCACCGCCAAGCATGAACGCTACGGTCCTGAAGCTATGAGGCGCTGGCGTGCCGGTCTTCAAACGGGTGGGGGGTGATGAAAAAGTACAGAAGGAAGAAAACACGTAACCGCTCTCAACCTATCGTTTGCACAAATCTGATTTAAAAAACCTAAAGCTGAAGACACCATGAACACCGAACATTCCCAACCTTCCAACACGGCAGAAGCCCTGCACTCCCTCTTCAAAGCATCCGGCATCACGCTGGCCCGCTGGCTGGAGGAACTTACGCCAGAACAGATTGCACGGTTCGATGCACTGCTGGCCGCTGGTGGCACCCCGGGCGCGGATGTGCTGCTGGCCGCCACCGGCCCGACCGTCACGCTCTACGTGGCAGACCCCAACGGCCAGCGCCACCCGCTGCTGACGGCCCGCATGCCGCCTGCGCCCACGGCCCACTGACCAAAAAGTACTCGACCGTTTGCGCCAGCCCCCAAATCGGGGGCTTTTTGTTGCCTGTACGTGCCCGCCAGTCGGGCAAATCGGTCGCTGGCTCGGTTTTTTGGGGGTCTCGGCCACCACCCTAGCCTCCCGGCCCAAAAGCCGAGCCAACGGCCAGCCCCAAAAGGTCGGTATCGGCCCGGGGCCGCACCGGTCCTTACCTTTCAGCACATGCCCTGCCCCGGGGCCGCCTTCGTGAGGTTGAGTGGTGTGGGGCTGGCCTAGTCGTTTCAGTGCCTTCGATGGAGTTAGTCCAGATCGGGGGGTGGTCGGCGAAAAACCCAAATCTGTTTTTCACCTTCAAAGAGGAATTCACCATGAATCCAGCAGAACAACGCGACGTGCGCGAATTGATGGAAACCGTGCTCAAGGGCCTGAACACCGAGTTCAAGGGCTACACCGAGCGCACCAGCGAGAAGATGAGCGAACTCACCGACCGGCTGGTTGCGATTGAGCAGCGCCGTATGGGCGGCGACGGTGCACCGCTCGGCACCAGCAAGGGCGAAACCCTGTCCGACTTTGTGCTGTCCTCCAGCAACTTCAAAGCCATGTTGGACGGCAACGGCAAGAGTTGCAAAATTTCGTTGCCTGCGGGCATGCTGTCGGCCAGCAAGGCGGCCATCGTCACGGACGGGCAAGTGCTGTCGCCGGCCATGCGCATTCCGGGCTATGTGAGTAATCCGTTGCGCGCGCAGCGAGTGCGTGACCTGCTGCCCGTTGGCCGCACCAGTTCCAACCTCGTTGAGTTCACGCGCGAAAACGTGTTCACCAACAACGCAGGCCCGCAGTACGCCAGCCCCGCAACGGAGAACGTGACCATGCCTGAGTCCGGCATCACCTTCACGCTGGAGGAAGCACCCGTGCGGACTCTCGCGCACTGGTTGCCGGTGTCAAAAAATGTGCTGGCCGACTCGCAGCAAATGGCGGGGTATCTCAATAGCCGCTTGGTCCAAGGCCTCAAGGTCAAAGAGGACTTGCAGATTCTCAGCGGCGACGGCACTGGTGCAAACCTCAAGGGCATCCTGGCAGCGGGTCAGCACGTTGCAGCGCCGAGCTACGTTTCGGGCGACACCCGCCTGGACACCATCCTGCGTGTGTTCGCTGCGCTGGCCGAGGACGAGATGCTGGCAGACGGTGTGCTGCTGCATCCGCAGGACTGGACTGCCATGCAGTTGACCAAGGACGACAACGGTCAGTACCTGCTGGGCAGCCCGGGCAGCGCAACCACGCCGAACATCTGGGGGGTGCCCGTCGCGGTGAGCACGGCCATCGCCCAAGACACGTTCTGCGTGGGCTCATTCGCAAGCGGTTGTCAGCTGTGGGATAGGCAAGAGTCCAGCGTGCAAATCAGCTACGAGGACGGATCGAACTTCGTAAAGGGGATGGCGACCATCTTGGCTGAAGAGCGTCTGGCCCTGACGGTGTACCGCCCGAAGGCTTTCCGCAAGGGCACGTTCTAAGAAAAACTGCTGGGGGTGGCGTTCGTAGTCCCGCCAGCTTCCATCCCGGTGTAGCGCCGTCCGGGCTCAGCAGAAACGGTGCAGCCAGCATCGCGCAACCAACGCGATGCCTCGACCCCGGGACCACGCCGGGGTGGCGCAAACGGTGGGCAAAGAGGCCCCGTGCTGTTCCCCCCGACAGCACGGGGCTTTGATGCGAATGCTCAGTCCTTCAAGTGATTTTTAGTGCGCAACTCTTGGTATTTACCTTCCGCGCTAATGCATCTCAATGCATCCATTACAAGCTCACCAATTTTCGGGGCGTGTCTGTGGTTTCGATATTTTTGCATTCCGCCGATAATTAAATCGAGCTCTTGTCCGTGGTGGGTTTTTAGGATGTGGACAATCTGCTTAACAGAATACTGGGATAGCAAATTTTGGTGCAAATTTGTAAGGCGATTCCCGCTTTTCAAAATAGCTGCCAACATGTCAATGTCACCATCCTTTGTTTCAATCCCAGAATTCATCGCTGCCGAAAATGCATCCAGTATGTCTTTGTCGGTTATATCGGATCGAAACGGGTAGGTGCTTAGGTCAAAGGTGTCATCGCGAGCATCTCTGCATCCTACGTATACGCCAATCATCTCTGTGGCTAAGTGATTCTTGTCTAAAGCTTTAAGAATTGAAACTACAGAACTTAAGCTGGATGGAGACTCGTACGGTGCAGCCGATCTAAAACCTTCAATCAGTTCTTTCACAAATTGCTCTTCATTGTTTTCAAGAGAGTCATGAAAAAGTCCCCATGCAGCACGATATTTCGAAATTGCTCGATCCTTTGCGTCGATTTGCTCAAGTTTATCAATCTCTCGTAGGATTCGATCTGATTCGATAAATCCAGTTTTGATACATGACCAAACCAATGCATCGAGTTCATCAAGGCTTGTAAAACTGAATCGTTCCAACTTCTTTTGCCATGGTTCTAGGGGTTTGTTGTCAAGGTGGTACCCGGCCCAGATATGGGACAGGTTTTCCCCTAAGTTATTTTGAACTTCAGTCGGGATAAGAGTCTTCCCATCTCCAAACTCAATCCAAGAAAAAAGTATCGCAGATGACACCAACTTCTTCTCAAGCTCGAAACCCAGAGGCTGCGTGCACCGCTCACGAAACTGCGCAGCAACCTTGAGTGCTCGTCTAACTACTCGAACATTATCGAGTTCAAGATTCTTTGCGCATTCAATTGCGACATTCTGGATGTCGCCCGATAAATCTCCAGCAATGCGCACTACATCCTCGTAGCTGGGGGAGTACTCAATTTCCCGGTCAACAACTTTTTCACGGTATTCATGGAATTTTGAAGTGCCTTGAACCGCGTCGCTGTTGTAAATCAAAACGACTTTACACTTGTGTTCCAGCTTTAATTCAGAGATGAAACCCAAAAGCTTTTCATGTGATATGGATTTCTCGTCCATTCTTTCGAAGTCATCAAGGCATACCGTAGCGGTTTCAAGAAGATTTGGTGACCATTCAGAAGCGGCCTTCGCGAGCGTTTCGCCACTGGATAAAAGACCAATCAGGTGTACTGTGGAATTGATTGCTTTCTTGTTGCTTGCTATTTTTTGAAGCCAGCCACCGTCTCTCCGTGATGCATGTAGTCGGGCCAGCAGAGTGAGTTTTACCTCCCAAAGCGAATCCGCTCCAAACAGAGACGCATATGCGTATTTAAGGTTCGCGTCTTTCTTGTCGCGATAGCTTGAAATCACTGCATCCCAAGAGTACGTTTTTCCAGTTCCCCAGCGGCCCTTTATCGCGAGGACCTCGGGTTCTTTGGAAGAAAGGAAGTCCGTTAACGAAGCATTGAAATCAGCAACACTCATGCGAAATCCAAGTTGGTAGCATGTTCAAATATCCATAGAGAACCAGAGCAACACCAATTTGAAGTTGGTCACTGCTCGCGGGAGCCGTATGGGCGCATTGGGCCTGTCCTGCCGTGGCGGGGGAAACGCCGTATCAGAGTCTTTACCCCGCCACGGCTCATGTCTGAGTCTGCCGCAGTTATACCGGCAAACAGAACAGGCGAAATTGAACCGCAGTGGCAAATCGCGCAAGCGGGGCAGTATGTGGAGCACACCAACACACGGAGCACCCTATGCGCCACTCACATCGGACCCCTTGCCAATGCCCCGCAACTGGCGAAAGGGTCAACATCACACGGCTATACCTGGAGCGCGATGAAACCCGTGTGCGCATCGGGTGGCAGTGCAGTCATGCGCATGGGTGCACTACCGTGCGGGCTTCGCCGTTGGACAGGTTGCACATGGAGTGCTGCCCACTGACGCCGTCATCTACCAACGGTCAAAGATAGATAACGGTACCGATAACCAAAGCGCCTGCAGACCACGTAAAACCTAGTGTCTTGGTTTGCTGCCCATGCAGACAAAAAGCACGCGGAATCGTGCGGGCGAAGAGGGAGTTTCGGTGTTCATGTCTGGATCCTGGAAACGGCGGTTGACTGGGCATTGTCCGTTGGGAGCGCCTGGAAGCTTTGCCCACGGCCCGAGGGTTAGACGGACTGACGTCTGTTGCGGTTCTGACAGGGTGCGGGCGAAACCCCGGCATGGCTGTGCCAAGATTCTGTGCTGCTCGGCACCGCCAACACCCGTTTCACGCTCCAGGGACATGACATGAACACCTTCACCGAACACCCGCCCGTTCCCAAAGTGCTGCAGGAAGCACTCAAGGACTATCCGGATCTGATTGCGAGATTGGAAGAGGGACTTACCGCCGTCGGTCTCAGGCCAGGCATGAGCAGGGCGCAACGAACCGATCAGCTGGAGCGTGCGTTTTGGCGGTTGGAGGGCGATATGGACAGCTTCGTCGAACACGCCAGTGACGAAGTTGCCGCTGCCGACGCGGCAGGGGATGCTGACAGAACTGCCCATGCGCGAAGGAAATTGCACCTCCTGCAGCTGCACCGACGCGATGGCGGAGAAGAACTGATGAAGTTCTTCGCCTGGGGCCAGGACTGAGAGGCCGCTCATGGCACATGACTACCCAGCCATCCCGGCCAACCAACACGACCGGATCCTCAGAGATCGGATCCTTCAGGACCCAAAGTACACCCAGGTCACTGGCGGACACGCCCGCCCGAAAGCCGTCATCCTGGCGGGACAACCGGGTGCCGGCAAAGGCGGGCTGGCACGCACGGCACTTTCAGAGATGGACGGAAATGCGGTCGTTATCGATCCGGACGATCTGCGCAGCGCTCATCCCGACGCACGCAACCTGCGCGGCCAGAAGCCATACACATGGTCTGGGGAAACACACAGCGATGCCAGCCGCTGGGCCCAGGAGCTTCGAGAGGACGCAGTGGGCCAGCGCAAGAACCTGGTTCTGGACACCACCATGCCCAGAGCCGATGTCATCAAAGACCTCCAAGCGAAAGGTTACGACATAGAGATACGCGCTGTCGCTTCCCACCGAATCGAGAGCGAGCTGGGCGTTGACAAACGGTTCACCGACGATCTGGATCGACGAGGTTACGGGCGCTATGTGCCCCAGGAGGTTCGCTCGTCGGTGTATCAGAAGCTCCCCGGCACCCTCGACGACGTCGCCAAACAGACCGGCGTTCCGGTCCAGGTCTACGACCGCGAAGGCCGGCTGCATTTCGACTCGCGCACCTCACCCAAAGCATCGCCAGGTCAGGCGCTGGAGACTGCCCGCAACGGCCGGTTGACGCAGGAACGGCTCAACGACCTGCACCAGTCGACCGACGCGCAGCGCCAATGGCACCGCAGCCTGCCCGAGCGTGTGCCCAATGAACGGGTCAACGCCGACACCGCCGGCCACCTGCTCGAAGAACGCCGCACGCTGAACGTCGAACCGGGCGTGCAGCGGTTGCACAACGAGGTCGGTGGTCACCGAGCTGTCCGCCCCACGGTCAAGGCGGCCGGTGTCCTGGGCGCGGCGTATGGCGCCTACGAGGGCAAGCAGCAGATCGAGGCCGCCATCGACACCGCCCGCTCCAACCGCGAGCAATGGGTACGGGGCGCCGAAGAGGCGGGCAACCAGGGAGCGAAAGCGGTGATCGCCGGCACGGCCGCCACCTTGGGTGCGATCCCCGGTGCCGCCGCCGGCACGCTCACCAGCCCCGTCACCGGTCCGGTCGGCCCCATGGTCGGCGGTCTCGCCACCGGCGGTGCGGCGGCCTACGGCGCCGAGAAGCTCTACGAAGACTCGCGCGCGCAGCAGTTCATCAAATACCTGGGAGGCAAAGGCGGCCAGCTGGGCTACGACTACATCTCCAAAGAAGGCCGCCTGCTGCGCGAGGTCAACGGTCTGAAGCAAGACCTGCAAACCGCCACCGACCCCACGAAACGCGCTCAACTGCAGACCCGGCTGGACACGGCCAGCGAAAAGTTCGCCACCGAAGCCGAGCGCAACGGCCGCTACTTCGACGGCCGCGCCGACATCGACAAGGCCTGGGAGCACAACCAGGCGAAATACCCCAAGGTCGATAAAGACGACATCAACGACGCCCTGGTCAAACACATCGACGCCGGCAAGCGCCCCGACGAAGCCGCCCGCGCCGCGCTCAGCGACGCTGTGCACGAGAAGTACCCGCGCGCCATGCCCCACCACCCGGTGGAAAACTACCGCGCCCTGAGCGCCGAGCAACTCACCGAAAAACACCGCCAGTACGTGGGCGAGGTGAGCCAGGGCCGGACCAACGTCCTGGCGCTGGCGGCCAACAAGGACTCGCACAACAATCTCGACCAGGGTTGGCCCAAGGTCCTGGCCGAGCAGCGCCAGGCCGTGCGCGTGCAGGACGGCCTCAATCAATTCTGGAAAGACACCGGCCACCTGGGCGCCATCCGCGAGGTCTACAAGGAACGCGGCATGTCCCCGCCCGAGCTGCCCGCAGAGCTGCGCACCCAGGGCGCGGCCCAGCGCAACCCGGCGCCCGGCACTGCGGCAACCTCCGCCGTCTCTGCCCGCGACGCGTTTCGCCAGCCAGAGAAGCTCGACCGCAGCCGCGAAGGCGCAGCGCTCTCACCCGAGCAGCAGCGCCACCTGCAACTCGCGCGCGATCAGCTCGGCCCGGCCCTGAGCGCGCGCGGCCACAGCCCCGAGCAGATCGAACGCGTCTGCGCCGCTGCGACGTGCCACGCGCAGCAACACGCCGAGCGCGGTCCGGTCAAGGCCTTTCACCTGGGCAAGGACGGCGAGCGCGTGGCGGTGGTGCAGGAGCGTGCGCCCATGAGCGAGATGAGCGCTTCCGCCGCCCAGCAGCACAGCAGCGAGCAGCACCTGGCGCAGGCAAAGTCGGTTGCGCAGAAGCAGTCAGCGCCAACCGGTGAAACTAGCCGGGCCGCTGCAACGGTCGAGGCGCCCGAGCGCACCCGGTAAGCGAGTTGCCCAACGGCTGACCGCACGAGCACGGCAAGCACTTGGGCAAGCGCTCGACCTTCCGCCGCACGGGCGGGAACTGGCGTGTTTCCGGGCCCGGCTCCGGTCGGCGGGCCTTGCGGCTATGCTGTTCACTGGGCGCGGTTCATCGGTCGACGTCAGCGGCCGAGAATCCCTTTGTTTCTTCTCACCCCCGGAGCCGACATGGCGAGCGATCTGGATACGGTACGCGTGCTTCGTGCACTTTTCAACGACATGCCACAGGCGCCGCAAGGGCTCACGCAGCTGGAAACCGTGGCCTGGATCCAGCAGGCCATGAGCGAGTTCGAGGGCGGCGAGACGGCTTACACCATCGAACACATCACCCGCAATTCCATGCTCGACCTGGTGCTGCGCATGCGCGAGGACGGCCCTTACCAGGATGACGCCGCGTTCGACCAGGTGGTCGAGCAGATCTCGACCCCCGAAGGGCGCAAGCAGTTCATGGACTGGTGCATCCTCGCGCGCAAGAGCGTGGACGCGACCGCGCGGCTGTTGAACCGGGCCAAGCCCGCTTGGTCGGAGCCGGGGCCGTTTTTCACCGCCGACGCCGACGAGGTGGCGCGCTTCGTAGCGGGCGACGTCAGCGGGCCGGGGCCGCTGTTCTCGGAATACGCCACCCGTGCCGACGTGCGCGGTGTCGGGGTGTTCGAGCAGGAGCCCGAACGCGTCCACGAATTCGACTGGGGCTTCGTGACCGAGGAACCCGGGGCCTGGAACTTCTACGTCGCCGAGGTCTGGCGCCGTGGCACGGTCGGCTATTTCGAGCGCTTCCTGAGCGCCTGGCTGCTGGAGACCGGCGCGGTCCCAGCCACCGGCGCGGTGCCGCCACCGGTGCCCTTTGGCCTGGAAGTGGGCCACGGCATCGAAACCTTCAGCGCACTGCGCCTGCTCACCGAGGGCGACATGGCCGACCCGGCGCTGAGGCTCTGGCTGGGCGATGTCTTCATCAGCCTCATGCTGCCGGCCATGGCCGGGCGGGCGCTCGACCCGGATTACGACTTTCCGCTGGCGGTGCAGCCGGACGCCTGATACGGTTTCGCCTTGCCGTGCTGCAGCACGGTCTGCGCCTCCCGCCTAGTTCCGCGCTTGAATGCAGAACCGTATGAAGCGCCGGCACCGAACGGCGCTCAAGCCGCCGCAGCGCCCGATCCACCGCTCGCATACAGCGCCCGCGTCGCCGCCAGCTCGCCCTGCAGGTGCTGGCGCAGCGCGGCCGGCGCCAGCACCTCCACCTCCGCCCCGTAAGACAGCAAGCGCCGCGCGCCGTGCTCGATGGACTCGATCGGCAGCAGCACACACACCCAGCCCTCGCGCCCCGCGCCGGGCGCCGCCGCGTCGTCGTCTACCCGGGCAAACGGCGTGCGCGCATTCACCAGCCAGCCCATGGCCCGCGGCGACACCCGCACCCGCGCCTGCAGCCGCTGCAGCTCCGCCTCGAAGCGCGCCGCCGACGCCTGCCAATAGTGCGCGAGGTCAAAACCCGCCGGGCGTCTGAAGCGCGTGGGCAGCGTGCGCAGCGCCTGCACCGCGGCCAGCCGGTAGGTGCGCACCTCGGGCTGGCCCTGGGTGCGCGCCGCCATGTACCAGGTGCCCGCCTTCAGCACCAGGCCCAGCGGCTCCAGCTCGCGCTCGGCCTGGCCGCGCCAGCTCTCGTAGCGCAGCGCGATGCGCCGGCTGTTCCACACCGCCTCGGCCACCTCGCGCAGATGCATCGGCGTCTCCTGCGAGCGGTACCAGTCCACCGGGTCGATGTGCAGGCGCGCGCCCACGCGGTCGGCCTGCTCGCGCCATTCGGCCGGCAGGCTCGCCACCATCTTCAGCCGCGCCGATGCCGCCGCCGCGCCCAGGCCCAGGTCCGTCGCCGCGCCCGGCAGGCCGGCCAGCAACAGCGCCTGCGACTCGGGCTCGGTCATGCCGGTCAGCGTGGTGCTCCAGCCCTCGCGCAGCTGGAAGCCGCCGAACCGGCCCGGCTCGCCCCAGAGCGGTACGCCCGCGGCCGAGAGCTGGTCGATGTCGCGCAGGATGGTGCGCGGCGACACCTCCAGCGCCTGCGCCAGCGCGGGCGCCGTCATTCGGCCGTGGGCCTGCAGCAGCATCAGGATGGACAGCAGGCGGCTCGCTTTCATCGCAGGAATTTCCAGGCGTTCTTAAAACATGACATCAGGTGACATGGTATGCGGCGCAGCATGCAGCGACTTCAACTTTCAGGTCGTTTCACCATGGAATGGTTTTCCCTCGCTCACGCTTCACAGCTCTGGCTCTTCTTCGTCCTGGTGCTCGGCATCATCGTGTTGCCCGGCATGGACATGGCCTTCGTGCTCGGCAGCACCCTGGTCGATGGCTTCAAGGGCGGTGTGGCCGCTCTGGCCGGCATCGTGGCCGGCGGTGTGGCGCACACCGCCATGGCGGCGCTGGGCGTGGGCCTGGCGCTGCAAACGGTGCCGCAACTGCTCAGTGTGATGCTGATGGCGGGTGCGCTCTACCTGGGCTGGATCGGCTGGTCGCTCGTGCGCGGGGCCTCGGCGCTGGGCGAGGTGCGCGCCGAGACCTCGCGCCCCTGGGGCGCCACCTTCCGGCGCGGGCTGCTCACCTGCCTGCTCAACCCCAAGGCCTACCTCTTCATGATCGCGGTCTACCCGCAGTTTGCGCGGCCCGAACACGGCTCCATGGCGGTGCAGGCCGTGGCCATGGGCACCCTCATCGCGTTCACGCAGGCCGCCGTGTACGGCGCGGTGGCGCTGGGCGCCGTGCGGGTGAAGGCCTGGCTGCGCGGCAGCGGCCGGGCGCAGGTGCTGGCCGGGCAGTCGGTGGGTGCCGTCTTGCTGCTGGGGGCGGCGTGGTCGCTGGCGCAGGCCTTCGGGTTTCACTGATTCACGGTGGGGTGACCCGTGGCACGATCGCTGCTTCTTGAGACAATCCGGCCCCCGCCCACTGCAGAACACCCCCGCCATGGAACTCCCCGCCCACCAGTTGAGCATGACCGTGCTCATGACCCCCGACACCGCCAACTTCTCCGGCAAGGTGCACGGCGGCTCCATCCTCAAACTGCTCGACCAGGTGGCCTACGCCTGCGCCAGCCGATACGCCGCCGCCTATGTGGTGACGCTCAGCGTGGACCAGGTGGTGTTCCGCCAGCCGATCCACGTGGGCGAGCTCGTCACCTTCCTCGCCTCGGTCAACCACACCGGGAGCTCGTCCATGGAAGTGGGCATCAAGGTGATCGCGGAAAACATCCGCACCCAGGAAAACCGCCACGTCAACAGCTGCTTCTTCACCATGGTCGCGGTCGACGACAACGGCAAGCCCACCACCGTGGCGCCGCTGCGCCCCTTCACACCCGACGAGCGCCGCCGCCACGCAGCGGCCGAGCTGCGCAAGACCATGCGGCGCGAGATGGAGCAACGGTTTGGGGCGGTGCGCTAGGGCGGCGGCGGCACCACCGCCGCCGCCTTGACGGTCATGGCGCCCCGCGAAGCCCGCGACCCAACGTCCCCGGCTGCGCTGGACGCGGGCGGGCTTCAGGACCCGGCCCTGCTGCGGCGCCTGCTGCGGGCGAAGGACCGCATGGATGCCGCGTCGCACGAAGCCTGGCCCGTGAAGCGGCTGGCCGAGGTGAGCGGTGTGTCCGAAGCCCATTTCGCGCGCTCGTTCATGCAGGCCTTCGGCATCCCCCCGCACCGCTACCTGCTGACGCGGCGCATCGAGCAGGCGACCACGCTGCTGCGCGACACCGAACTGCCCATCACCGAGATCGCCTTCGCCACCGGCTGGGAGAGCCTGGGCACTTTCGGGCGGATATTCCGCGACATCACCGGCATGAACCCGAGTGCCCTGCGCCTGCACGCCAGGGCGGCGACGGGCCCACTTGACCGCGTGCCCGCCTGCGTGCTGAAGGCCGCGCAGCGGCCAGACCTCACCACAGCAGTTTTGGAGAAGCGGCGCCGCACAGCGAAGGGTACAAACCGGCCATCCCTCAAGGATTCAACCAAGGAGATGTGATGAGCCAAGGTATCAATGTGGTGGGTTTGTACGTGAACGACCAGGACGAAGCGCTGGCGTTCTACGTCGGCAAGCTCGGTTTCCGCGTGCACACGGACGTGCGCAATGGCGCCTACCGTTGGCTGACCGTGCAGCACCCGGAGCAGCCGTCGTTCCAGCTCGGCCTGTTCACCCCGGGACCGCCCGTGCACGACGAGGCGACGGCGCAGACGCTGCGCGCCATAGTGGCCAAGGGCGCGATGCCGCCGCTGGTCCTGACCGTGGCCGACTGCCGGGCCAGTTATGGGCAGTTGCAGTCCCTCGGTGTGGAATTCACGCAGGAGCCGGTGGAACGCTTTGGCAGCATCGACGCCGGCTTCCGCGACCCCGCGGGCAACGGCTGGAAGATGATCCAGGCCGCAGGGAGTTCGAAATGAGCGGCAGCACTTGGTTTCGGCGGACGCACCGCTGGGTGTCCATGGCCTTCATGGCGACGGTCATTGCCAACTTTGTCGTCCGGGCCCAGGGGCAGGGAGAGCCACCAGCCTGGGTGACCTACGCGCCGCTGCTCCCCCTGAGCCTGCTGCTGTTGACGGGGCTGTACTTGTTCGCGTTGCCCTACCTGGGCCGTCGCGGGGAGCGGCGGTCCGTTGGCGCGGGAGACGAACCGTGCACGTGAAGATGACCGTCAGATGAGCGCATGGAAGCACTTTTCGGGCGCTTGTGAAGCCTACGTCGGGCAGGTGTCGGCCACTTCCAGTCATCCGTTCGACAAGAAATTCGCCACATCATCGACCGGTTCCAGCGTACAGCCGCCGCAGGCCGATCCCAACCAGTGAGGGAATAGCGAGGTTTCGATGGCTTCGAAGCCAGCGCTCAGCCGTTTGCGATGCGGCTGACCAGGGCCTGGGTGAATTCCGCCGTGTTGGCCTTGCCACCCAGATCACCGGTCCGAACCTTGTCGATGTTCAGCGTCGCGTCGAGCGCCTGACGCAGTTGCGTGGCCTTTTCTGTGAGCTGGACATGGTCCAGCATCATCGCGGCGGCGAGCAGCAGGGCGGTGGGGTTGGCGATCCCCTTGCCAGCGATGTCCGGTGCTGAGCCGTGCACGGCTTCGAAGATGGCAGCGTCGGCACCGATGTTGGCGCCGGGCGCCATGCCGAGCCCGCCGACCAGACCAGCGACCAGATCAGACAGGATGTCGCCGAACAGGTTGGTGGTGACCAGCATGTCGAACTGCCACGGGTTGAGCACCAGCTTCATCGCGCAGGCATCAATGATGACGGTGTCCAGTTCGAACTGGCCCTTGTACTTCCGTTCGTACAACTCAAGGCCGGTCTCCAGAAAGATGCCGGTGAGGGCTTTCATGATGTTGGCCTTGTGCACGATCGTGACCTTCTTGCGCCCAGTCGCAACAGCGTGTTCGAACGCGAACTCCAGCAAACGGCGGCTTCCCGCGCGGGTGTTGATGCCGGTGGCCATGGCCACGGCATGTGGATCGTCATCGATCTGCACGAAATGTTCGTGTCCGATGTACAGGCCCTCCAGGTTTTCGCGCACCACAACGAGGTCGATCTTGTCGAAACGACCGCCGGGAATGATGGTCTGGGCTGGGCGCAGGTTGGCGTAGAGCTTGAACTCTTCCCGCAGCCGAACGTTCGACGAGCGGTAGCCCCCGCCCGAGGGCGTTTCCAGCGGCCCCTTGAGCGCCAGGCGCGTGCGGCGAATGCTGTCGAGGGTGGCCTGTGGCAGCGGGTCCCCGGCTTGTTTGACGCATTCGAGACCCGCAATCTGTCGGTCCCAGGCGAAAGGCGCCTTGAGGGCGTCCAGGGCTGCCAGCGTGGCATCGATGATCTCAGGACCAATGCCGTCGCCGGGGATCAGGGTGGCAGGGATCAAGGTGGTCATGGCATAGGTCCTGGCAAAGGGGTTGTTGGGGTGGTTGCCCGCGCATCAGGCAGGCACGCAGGAAAGATACGCTGTTTCAGGCCTTCTTGACCACGGATGACTTCAGTTGCATCGCCCCCACGCCGTCCACCTTGCAGTGCACATTGCCCACGGCGTCTTTCCAGACCGTCACCGGTTCTGCGTTCTCGGTGGGCGCGCTGGCGCTCCGCTCGTGGTCGCACTCGGGGCAGATGAGCAGCTCTCCGTCGGTGTAGGTGAGGGTGGACTGGCATGTCGGGCAGGGCGGGAACCTCATGGGGCAACAGAGAACGAACGTTAAAAAGAAGAATCAAGCAGCCAGGTCGTCCGGCAGCCGGCGCAGCACACCGGCCAGGTCGTCCGCGTAGTCGCCCTCGTCAACGGTGTCGAGCACGCCGCTCTTCCAGAGCTTGGCGCGCACGCGGTGGTTGGCCTCGCACAGCATCACGCGCACACCGCGCTTTTGCAGCTTGCGCACCACGTCCTGCAGCGCCTGCAGGCCGGTGAAGTCCATGAACGGCACCAGCCGCAGACGCAGGATCAGCACCTTCGGGTCGGTGCGGGTCTGCAGCAGCATGCGCTCCAGACTTTCCACCGCGCCGAAGAAGAAGGGGCCATTGATCTCGTAGACCAGCGCGCCTTTGGGCAGCGCCGTCTGTCCCAGCCCGTGCAGGGTGGACTTGAGGTCGCCCTCCTCCACCGCGTGCACCTCCACCGACGCGGCCATTCGGCGCAGGAACTGCAGCGTCGCCAGGATCACGCCCACATTGACGGCCACCACCAGATCGGCAAACACCGTCAGCACGAAGGTGATGACCAGGATCAACCCGTCGGCCCTTGGCGCGCGCAGCAGGATGTGCAGAAAGTGCGGAATCTCGCTCATGTTGTAGGCCACCACGAACAGGATGGCCGCCAGCGCGGCGAGCGGGATGTTCTGCGCCAGCGGCGCCAGGAACAGGATCACCGCCACCAATGTCAGCGTGTGCGTGATGCCGGCCAACGGGCTGGTGCCGCCGTTGCGCACATTGGTCGCGGTGCGGGCGATGGCGCCGGTGGCAGCGAAGCCACCGAACAGCGGTGCCACGATGTTGGCCAGGCCCTGGCCGACCAGCTCCTGGTTTGAGTCGTGTTTGATACCGGTCATGCCGTCGGCCACCACCGCCGACAGCAGCGACTCGATGGCGCCCAGCATGGCGATGGTGAAAGCCGGCCCGATGAGTTGAATCATCTGCGTGAAGGTCACCGTGGGGATGGAAAAGTCCGGCAGGCCCAGCGGGATGCCACCGAAGGCGGTGCCGATGGTGGCTACCCCAGGAATCTTCCAGACCGACTGGATCACCGTGGCCACCACCATCGCCGTCAGCGGCCCCGGCACGCGCGCCATGCCGCGGACGCGCGACGAATACAGCACCAGTAGCAGGCTCAGCACACCGATCGCCAGCGTCGGCACATGCACCTGCGTGATCACGCCCAGCAGGTGCAGCAGCTTCTCGTGGAAATGCTCGCCGCCGGTGGCCGGCAGGCCCAGAAAATCGCGCCACTGGCCGACGAAGATGATCACGCCGATGCCGCTGGTGAAACCCACCACCACCGGCGCCGGGATGAAGCGGATCACCGCCCCCATCTTGGCCACGCCCATGAGCAGCAGGATGAAGCCCGCCATCAGTGTGGCCACGCGCAGGCCGTCGATGCCGTACTTGGCCGTGACGCCCGCCAGGATGGCGATGAAGGCGCCGGTGGGCCCGGCGATCTGCACCCGGCTGCCGCCCAGCAGCGACACCATGAAGCCGCCGATGATGGCGGTGTAGATGCCCTGTTCGGGCCGTGCGCCCGAAGCGATCGCAAAGGCCATGGCCAGCGGCAGCGTCACCACGCCGACGATGACGCCGGCCACGATGTTGGGCAACAGCCGCCCCTTGCCGAACTGGCCCGAGCGCTTGGCTTCGAGGATGGTGATCATGCGAACGCCTGGGTGCTCCTGGCCTCCCGGAGCACGGTGTGCACATCGGCCTTGATGTCGGTCCACGCCGGTTCCGACATGCCCGACGGCCGTTGCAGGTGTTTGGGCAAGCGCGTGCAGACACTCGTGTCGTTGCGCGCAAACACCACGCTGTTGCCGTACTCCCTCGTGGCCACCGCCAGGGTGCTGCCGTCAAAGCTCAGGGCGATGCGCTCGAGATAGGCGCCAAAGTGGAGATCGAGTTCGTGCAGGTTGCAGACCATGACACCGCCGGTGGTCAGGAGGCGGGCGCAATGCGCATAGAAGTTGTAGGTGCCCAGCGCGGGCGACATGCTTTCGGCATCGAAACCGTCGACCATGATCACGTCGTAGCTCGCATCGTCCATGGCAGCGACGAAGTCCGCCCCATCGGCCTGCACCACGCGAAAATCTTGCTGATCCGGCGGCACCTCAAACTGGTCCCGCAGCGCAATCACCCGCGGGTCGATTTCCACCACGGTGATGTCGGTGCCCGGCAAGTGCCGGTGGCAGAACTTGGGCAACGATCCGCCGCCCAGTCCGATCATCAGCATGTTCAGGGGCCGGGGTTGAAACAGCACGAACCCCATCATCAGCCGTGTGTAGTTCAGCACCAGGTGGTCGGGATTGCGCAAGTCCATGGCGCTTTGCACGTCGGTCGCGCCAAAGCGCAGCGCCCGCTCGAAACGATCGTGATCGATCCGCACCTGCCGCAAAGTCAGGCCGGCGTTGACCGCGGCCTGTTGCAGTGCGGATTCGATGTCCCAGGTCATGTGGATTCCCCCTTGCCTGGCGATTCGATGGGCCCCTCCGCGCGGACACAGACCAAGCCATATTCCGGGTTGGTTTTGCAGGCTGCGATCACTTCTTCCAGGCCTGAGGCGGCGAAGCACACCGAGTCCAGCCAGTTCATGGCACGCATGAAGGCCGGAAATGCGCAGGCACAGTCCCCGAAGCGGTGCTCAAAGGCTTTGAAGTCACCGTGTTGGTGGCTCTCGTCCAGGCAGGGCGAGGACCACCGCACGAAGCTGCCGTCCAGCCAGGCCGTGGCGACGGGCCTGGTGCGCACCTCGCCCATGGGCCGGAAGGTGATGGCCATCGTTTCGACCGCGTCGGACGCCGGTACAAAGACTCGGGCTGCTTTCATGTGCGCGCCCTGTCCTGTCGGCGCAACCAATCCCCCAGGTCTTGCCACAGCGGCGGCGCCGCCACAGCGCTCAGCACCAGCGCCAGCGGCACCGTGGCCACAAAGCCCACCTGCTTGAACGCCAGCGCGCCCGCCAGTCCCCCGGCGAAAAACAGACCCAGAATGGAGGCGTGGATGCCCAGCTTGTCGCGGTCGGCTTCCACGAAATGCACCAGGTTGCCCGCGTGGGTGCGGTTCCAGTAAAAGAGGCGGCCCAGCTCGATGCCCAGGTCGGTCACGATGCCGGTCATGTGCGTGGTGCGGATCTCGGCCTTGGATATCTTGGTCACGATCGCGTTCTGTAGCCCCATGATGAAGCTCAGCACCAGCACCGTGGTGGGCAGGAAGATGCCCACCAGCACATTGAGGTTGGCGCCCAGCAGGCCAAACAGCAGCAACAACACGGCCTCGAGCATCAGCGAAAAGGCGTATTCGCTGTGCAGGTGCCGGCGCCGCGCCCAGTTCACCAGCACCGCCGTCGTGGCCGCACCCGCCACAAAAGCGCAAAGAGCGGCCAGTCCCGCCGCGCCCAGAAAAAAATTCCCGAGCACGAGGTTGTCGGCGATCTCCGAGACGATGCCCGTCATGTGAGAGGTGTAGCGCTGGATCGCCAGAAAACCACCCGCATTGGCCGCGCCCGCAACGAACGCCAGCAAGCCGCCCAACTGGCGGTTTGCGCGGCGGGTGCGCACTATGTGCGTCAGGCTTCGGATCATGAGCTTGAATTATGTGTCTTCAACACATCTTAATGTTAAATATGATTTGCTGATGATTTCAATACTATTATCATATGATGATCATATAGAGCCGTTTGTCGGAGCGTGTCCGGGACCAGCCCGAACGCCCCGCTCCGCCGGCCCAGAAAGGTTGAATGCCATGTCCTTGTCCGCCCTTGAGCGAAGCCTGCGCGCCCGACACCCGCGCTGCATCCGTGTGAATCTGCGCCTCTGGTATGCGCTGAAGTCCGCCAACCTCATCGATCAGCGGGAGGTATCGCCAGGCACACCCGCGCTGGCCGGGGTGCTCTTGCCACACTTCAAAGAGGTGTTGGTCGTGCTCGATCCCGATCTGGAAGACCGGGCATTCCAGGTTGAAGACACTGCCGAGCAGCCCGGGCGACCCGCTATCGGGCCGATCCACGCAGCACCCCGGGAGGCGCTGGCCCTGGCACCCGACAGCGCGAAGCCCGAATCGGCCTTCGACCGCCGCTGGATGGGCCGCTACTGAAGTACGGACCCGGCGACACACACATCCCATTTACATAGAATGCCCACATGGAGCTCAAAACCGCCCGTCTGACCGTCCTCATCGACCCGGCCAAGAAAAAAGCCTTCGAAAGCCTGTGTGCGCGCCAGGACGTCACCCCGTCCCAGGTCGTGCGGCGCCTGATCCGCGACTATCTGGCCAGCCATGGCGAGGGTTTTGTACCCAGCGGCGCGGCTCAAGCGGCCTTGGATGCGGAAAAGATCGAGCAGTCCTGATCGTCAAATTCCAAGGTAGACAGGTCGTCCACCCGAAGAACCGCCACAGGCGCCTCTGGGTCGAAACACGAAACCCGAGCACAAGCCTCACCCCCAAACCGCCTCCAGCGCCCCCCAGGCACTCGTGATCACCGGTTCCCCCGCGCGTTCGGCCAGACAAACAAAACTCAGGTCGCATTCCAGCGCCACCTGGTCGGCCACCACCAGGCCGCGGGCCTGGGCTTCGCGCATGGCGATGGCGTCGCGCACCAGGCTCAGGCCCACGCCGCTTTTCACCAGGTCGAGCATGGACGCTTCCTGGTCCACCAGGGCCACGCGTCGGGGCTCCAGCCCGGTGAGCGAGCCGGGTCCGAACACGCGGCGCTGCAGCCGGTGGTGGGCGCTGGCCGGTGGGGTGGCAAGCCAGGGCAGGGCGGCCAGGGCTTTCCAGTCTTTGCCGCGCACCTGCGGGCCCCAGCCGGCGGGCGCGAGCACGCGGTAGGTGAAGCGGGTGAGTGCGCGCAGCCGGTAGGGCGCGCCCACCGGGTCGTCGGGCAGGTTGAGGAAGAAGCCCACGTCGAGCTCGCCGCGCGCGATCTGCGCCAGCACGTCGCCGCTCATGCCCTGGCGCAGCTCGGTGCCCACCTGCGGGCTGGACTCGACGAGCTGTTTCAGGAACGCGCCGAGCCGCGTGAACTCCGGGTCGAGGATGGTGCCGATGCGCAGCGTGCCGCGCACGGTGGTGTGCAGGGCGGCGGCGGCCTGGCCGAAGTCGGCCAGGGTGGCGAGCGCGCGCTCGGCCATGGGCAGCAGGGCGGCGCCGTCGTGCGTGAGCGCCATGCCCTGGGGCGTGCGGGTGAACAGCGCCAGGCCGGTGGCTTCCGCCAGGGTTTTGAGCTGCAGGCTCACCGCCGGCTGGCTCAGGTGCAGGCGCAACGCGGCGCGCGACACATTGCCTTCGCGCGCCACGGCCACGAAGGCGCGCAGGGTCTGCGGGTCCACCGTGGGCAGCCGGCCGGGCAGGGCGCTAGGGAATGTGGGCTGGGTCATGGGCGCTCGCTTTATTTGCCAGACTTATACCAAGCCGCTGGCGATTTCATTGGACTTTTGCGCAGCTGGTCCACAAACTCGCGCCATTCCTGGGAGCCGACCATGAGCATTTCAAATACCCAGCGCCTACGCTGGCGCCCCTGACCATGCACGGAGACAGCCCCTACGACCCGGGCGAAGGCGACTGGCAGACGCTGGCCACCTTCTTCAGCCCGACCGAGGCCTACCTGCTGCGCGGCTGCCTGCAGTCCGCCGGGGTACCCGCGGTGGTGGCCGACGCCCACCTGGTGCAGGCGCACACCCTGCTGGCCGGCGCGATCCCGGTGCGCGTGCTGGTGCCCGCGCACCGCTTTGCCGAAGCCGAGGCGGCGGTGGCGGCCTACCAGCGCGGCGACTTCAGCCTGCCCGACGACAGCTTGCCAAACGAGTGAACCCACCATGAGCGACACAACCACCTTCGACCACATCGTCATCGGCGCCGGCACGGCCGGCTGCCTGCTGGCCAACCGGCTCTCGGCCGATCCGTCGCGCCGCGTGTTGCTGGTCGAAGCCGGCCGCAAGGACGACTACCACTGGATCCACATCCCGGTGGGCTACCTGTATTGCATCGGCAACCCGCGCACCGACTGGCTCTACCAGACCGAGCCCGACCCGGGCCTCAACGGCCGCCAGCTGCGCTACCCGCGCGGCAAGGGCCTGGGCGGCTGCTCCAGCATCAACGGCATGATCTACATGCGCGGCCAGGCACGCGACTACGACCAGTGGGCGCAGCTCACGGGCGACGCCGACTGGCGCTGGCAGAACAGCCTGCCCGACTTCCGGGCGCACGAAGACCACTACCGCCTGGACGCCGCGAACGAGAGCCTGAGCAACCCCGCCTTCACGCTGCTGCACGGCAACAAGGCGGTGGGCAGCACCGGCGAATGGCGCATCGAAAAGCAGCGCCTGCGCTGGGACGTGCTCGATGCTTTTGCGTTGGCCGCGCAGCAGGCCGGCATCCCGGCTACGGACGACTTCAACACCGGCGACAACGAGGGTGTGGGCTACTTCGAGGTGAACCAGAAAGCCGGCTGGCGCTGGAACGCGAGCAAGGCGTTTCTGCGCCCGGTGATGCACCGGCCCAACCTCACGGTCTGGACCGAGACCCAGGTGGAGCGCCTGCGGCTGGAGCGCGACGCCCGCGGCGCGCTGCGC
>NZ_VYGV01000016.1:58871-540435 GCF_013387465.1 Hydrogenophaga aromaticivorans
GAGCTGCGGCGCGGCGGCCAGCGCGTGAGCGTGGCGGCCACGCGCGAGGTGGTGCTCAGCGCGGGCAGCATCGGCTCGGTGCAGATCCTGCAGCTCTCGGGCATCGGCCCGGCGCCGGTGCTGCGGGCCGCGGGCGTGGAGGTGAAACACGAGCTGCCCGGCGTGGGCGAGAACCTGCAAGACCATTTGCAGATCCGCTCGGTCTACAAGGTGCAGGGCGGCAAAACGCTCAACACCCTGGCCAACTCGCTCTGGGGCAAGGCCAGCATCGGCCTCGAATACGCGCTCAAGCGCAGCGGCCCCATGAGCATGTCGCCCAGCCAGCTCGGCGCCTTCACCAAGAGCGACCCGGCGCAGCCGCACGCCAACCTTGAATACCACGTGCAGCCGCTCAGCCTCGACGCGTTTGGCGAGCCACTGCACAGTTTCCCGGCCTTCACCGCGAGCGTCTGCAACCTCAACCCCGGCAGCCGCGGCCATGTGCGCATCCGCAGCGCGCGCGGCGAAGACGCGCCCGCCATCGCGCCCAACTACCTCTCCACGGCCGAAGACAGGCAGGTCGCGGCCGACAGCCTGCGCGTGACGCGGCACATCGTGGCGCAGCCGGCGATGGCGAAATACAAACCCGAAGAGTTCAAGCCCGGCGTGCAATACCAGACCGACGACGAGCTCGCGCGCCTGGCCGGCGACATCGCCAGCACCATCTTTCACCCGGTGGGCACGACCAAGATGGGGAGCACCGACGACCCGCTGGCCGTGGTCGACAGCCACCTTCGCGTGCGCGGCGTGGCCGGCTTGCGCGTGGTGGACGCGGGCGTCATGCCCACCATCACCAGCGGCAACACCAACAGCCCGACGTTGATGATCGCGGAGAAGGCGGCGCGCTGGATCGCGCGCGGCATCTGACTCCGCGCTACCGGATCCCGCCCACGTAGCGCGTGTCTGGCCCGTCGCCATCGCTTCGTTTGCCACCGCCAAAGCCCGAGTGCAGCGAAGACTCGCGGAACCCGCTCGCCGCCACCGAGTCGGCGAAGCCACTGGGGCGGCCGCTGGCCCGGGGCGGCGGCGTCTGCGCCGCGCGCAGGGCCTCGGTGGCACTTTGCAGCAGGGGCTTGCGCACGGGCGCGCCCATGCCGGTGCTGGCGGTCTCCAGTTTTTCAGCCCAGGGCAACAGCTCATCGAGGCCCTCGCTGGCCGCCTTTTCGCGGGCGAAGCGCACGATGGCGCGCGCGTAGTCGGCGTTGGTGGCCATCCACTCGGTGTCGGTCACGCGCCCCGTCTTGCGGCGCAGCAACACATGCAGATGGGCGGCGGTGGCGAAGATTTCGGTGGAGGTCATGGCGGCGTCCTTCCTACAACAACGAGCGAAGTGGTGCAAACCCCAGGGCACCGCCGGGCCGGCTTTGCCGGACGGCCAGTGCCGCCTCCCTTGAGGGGGGTGACGCGAAGCGGCGCGGGGGGTGCATCTCAATGACCAAGCTGTTCGTTGTGCAGCGCCAGATCGAGCCCGGTGCGTTCGTCCACCTCGTGCACGCGCAGGCGCGCCACCCGCGAGGTGATCCACAGCACCACGCCGGTCATGACCAGGCTGTAGGCCAGCACGGCCACGCAGGCGATCAGCTGCGTCAGCACGCTGCCCTCGACCCCGGCGATGGCCGGGTCGGCCAGCAGGCCGGTGAGCAGCGCGCCCACCAGGCCGCCCACACCGTGCACACCGAACACGTCGAGCGAATCGTCGGCGCGCAGGCGGCGCTTCAGGCCGGTGGCACCCCAGTAGCAGACCGCTCCCGCCACCAGCCCGATGATCAGCGCGCTGCGCAGCGTGACGAAGCCTGCGGCCGGCGTGATGGCGACCAGCCCGGCCACCACGCCGGAACACAGGCCCAGCAGCGAAGCGCGCTTGCGCGCCAGCCATTCGGCGGCCATCCAGGAGAGCGCGCCCGCGGCGGCGGCGATGTGGGTCACGGCCAGCGCGAGCCCGGCGCGGCCGTCGGCGGCGAGTGCCGAGCCGGCGTTGAAGCCGAACCAGCCGACCCAGAGCAGACCGGTGCCGGCCATGGTCAGTCCCAGGTTGAACGGGATGAAGGGTTCACGGCCGTAGCCCTGGCGCGGGCCGAGGGCGTAGGCGCAGACCAGCGCGGCGGCACCGGCGTTGATGTGCACCACGGCGCCACCGGCAAAGTCCAGCGCACCGAGCTGGGCCAGCCAGCCACCCGGCTCCCAGACCCAGTGGGCCACGGGCGCGTACACCAGCAGCAGCCACAGGCCGGCGAACAGCAGCAGGGCACCGAAGTGCATGCGCTCCACCAATGCGCCCACCACCAGCGCGCAGGTGATGATGGCGAAGGTGAGCTGGAACATGGCAAACACCGACTCGGGCACGTGGGGCGCGATGTGGCTCACGGCCACCTGGCCGGTACTGCCCAGGTAATCGAGCCCGGCAAAGCCCATGCGCTGGGCGCCGCCGATCCAGCCCGCCAGCGCGCCATCGCCGGGCGTGAACGCCAGTGAATAGGCCAATGCGAACCACAACACGCTGACGACGGCCGCGATGCCGACCACGCTGGCCATGGTGTTGATCACGTTGAGGCGGCGCACCATGCCGCCATAAAAGAGCGCGATGCCGGGCAGCGTCATGAGCAGCACGAGCGCGGTGGACACCATGAGCCAGGCGGTGTCGGCCCCGCTGAGGGTGCTGATGGCGGCGAGCGCCGGGCCGGGCAGCGTGGCCGCTGCGTCGGCTGCGGGGCTGGTGGCCACGAGGGGTGCGGTCTGCGCACAAGTCAGCGAGGGGATGGCGAGAGCCAGCCCAGCCGCCACGGATCCAGGGGATCTACGGTTTTGGTGCATCTTGTTACCTTTTCCAACGACCAGTGACACAGAGCACATCCTGTGCCACCCGTGCGAAGAACCAAGGGAAACCCCCGATGCACAGCGCTGGTGCAAAGTATTACAGTCACACCACTCGCACACAGCGCCCAGCGCTGGTGACCGCGGGAGGACCGAGGAGACAACCCAGTCCAACCAGAAAGAATGGTTTCAGCGTCCCAAGAGATGCCACGTATCACAGGCCGACCCCAAAAGGGTCGGCTTTTTTTTGCCCGTGCGGGCGGCACGCGGTTTTCTGAAGATGAATTGCGACCTTCCGTTTTGTATATGGAAGTGGAATGCATCTGTCCACTGCCGTATTGACCGGGTTTTGAATCGACAAAATCTGTCAGAAAATATTGATGCAAATCAATGCGTTAAACGCTTTGATCGGTGTTTTCCCTTGGTTGGCCCATCGTGGCCTGGCGATTGCAAACGGTCACACACCTGCCTGCAACGGCGGGACCCGGTTCTGCCCCACACCAGCCAACGGAGACAAACCCATGATGGAAACCTTTTACGAGGTGATGCGCCGCAAGGGCATTTCGCGCCGCAGCTTTCTCAAGTACTGCTCGCTCACCGCCACCTCGCTCGGGCTGGCGCCCTCGTTCGTGCCGCAGATCGCGCACGCGATGGAAACCAAGCCGCGCACGCCGGTGCTCTGGCTGCACGGTCTGGAATGCACCTGCTGCACCGAATCGTTCATCCGCTCGGCGCACCCGCTGGCCAAGGACGTGGTGCTCTCCATGATTTCGCTGGACTACGACGACACCCTGATGGCCGCCGCCGGCCACCAGGCCGAGGCCATCCTCGAAGAGATCATGACCAAGTACAAGGGCCAGTACATCCTGGCCGTGGAAGGCAACCCGCCGCTGAACGAAGACGGCATGTTCTGCATCCAGTCGGGCAAGCCCTTCATCGAGAAGCTCAAGCATGTCGCGAAAGACGCCAAGGCCATCATCGCCTGGGGTTCGTGCGCCTCGTGGGGCTGCGTGCAGGCCGCCAAGCCCAACCCGACACAGGCCACGCCGATCCACAAGGTCATCACCGACAAGCCCATCATCAAGGTGCCGGGCTGCCCGCCCATCCCCGAGGTGATGACGGGCGTGATCACCTACATGCTGACCTTCGACAAGATCCCCGAGCTGGACCGCCAGGGCCGGCCGAAGATGTTCTACAGCCAGCGCATCCACGACAAGTGCTACCGCCGCCCCCACTTCGACGCCGGCCAGTTCGTCGAGACCTGGGACGACGAGTCCGCGCGCAAGGGCTACTGCCTCTACAAGGTCGGCTGCAAGGGCCCGACCACCTACAACGCCTGCTCCACCGTGATGTGGAACGAGGGCACCAGCTTCCCGATCAAGGCCGGCCACGGCTGCATCGGCTGCAGTGAAGACGGCTTCTGGGACAAGGGCTCGTTCTACGACCGCCTGACCGACATCCACGCCTTCGGCATCGAGGCCAACGCCGACGAGATCGGCGGCACGGCGGCCGGTGTGGTCGGTGCCGCGGTCGCGGCGCATGCCGCCATCTCGGTGGCCAAGCGCTCGCGTGACAAGACCGTCGAGAAAAAAGCCGCGTCCACCAACAGCTGATCCAGAACAACGAGGAAGAACACCATGGGTGCTTACGAAACACAGGGCTTCAAGATGGACAACACCGGCCGGCGCATCGTCGTCGACCCGGTCACGCGCATCGAGGGCCACATGCGCTGCGAGGTCAACCTCGACAGCAACAACGTCATCCGCAACGCGGTGTCCACCGGCACCATGTGGCGCGGTCTGGAGGTGATCCTGAAGGGCCGCGACCCGCGCGACGCCTGGGCCTTCGTGGAACGCATCTGCGGCGTCTGCACCGGCTGCCACGCACTCACCTCGGTGCGTGCGGTGGAAGACGCGCTGGGCATCAAGATCCCGCTGAACGCCCACCTGATCCGCGAGATGATGGCCAAGACGCTGCAGGTGCACGACCACGCGGTGCACTTCTACCACCTGCATGCGCTGGACTGGGTCGACGTCGTGTCCTGCCTGCAGGCCGACCCGAAGAAGACCAGCGACCTGCAGCAGATGGTGTCGCCCGCGCACCCCATGTCGTCGGCCGGCTACTTCCGCGACGTGCAGAACCGCCTGAAAAAGTTCGTCGAGAGCGGCCAGCTCGGGCCGTTCGCCAACGGCTACTGGGGCAGCAAGGCCTATGTGCTGCCGCCCGAGGCCAACCTGATGGCCGTGACGCACTACCTGGAGGCGCTGGACCTGCAGAAAGAGTGGGTCAAGGTGCACACCATCTTCGGTGGCAAGAACCCGCACCCCAACTACCTGGTGGGCGGCGTGCCCTGCGCCATCAACCTCGACGGCAACGGCGCCGCCGGCGCCCCGATCAACATGGAGCGGCTGAACTTCGTGCAGGCCCGCATCCAGGAAATGATCGACTTCAACAACAACGTCTACATCCCGGACGTGCTGGCCATCGGCACCATCTACAAGAACGCCGGCTGGCTGTACGGCGGCGGCTTGAGCGCCACCAACGTGGCCGACTACGGCACCTACGAGAAGGTGCCTTATGACCACAGCACGCACCAGCTGCCCGGCGGCGTGATCCTCGACGGCAACTGGGACAAGATCCACGCCATCGACCCGCGCGACCCCGAGCAGGTGCAGGAATTCGTGAGCCACAGCTGGTACAAGTACGGCGACGAAACCAAGGGTCTGCACCCCTGGGACGGCGTCACCGAAGCCAACTACGCCCCCGAAGGCCCGAACTTCAAGGGCACGCGCACCAAGATCGAGAACCTCGACGAAAGCGCCAAGTACTCGTGGATCAAGAGCCCGCGCTGGCGCGGCCACGCGGTCGAGGTCGGCCCGCTGTCGCGCTACATCCTGGGTTATGCCCACGCGATGCAAGGCAACAAATATTGCCAACGCGTCAAGGAGCAGGTGGACGGCGCGGCGGTGGCGATCAACAGCGCGATCCCCAAGGCCCTGGGCCTGCCCGAAACCAACTTCACGCTCAAGCAGCTGCTGCCCACCACCATCGGCCGCACACTGGCCCGCGCGCTGGAAAGCCAGTACGCCGCCGAGATGATGATGGACGACTTCAAGCAGCTCATCGGCAACATCAAGGCCGGCGACACCAGCACCGTCAACGCCGACAAGTGGGATCCGTCCACCTGGCCGAAAGAGGCCAAAGGCGTGGGCACGGTCGCCGCACCGCGCGGCATGCTGGGCCACTGGATCAAGATCAAGGACGGCAAGATCGAGAACTACCAGTGCGTGGTGCCCACCACCTGGAACGGTTCGCCGCGCGACACCAAGGGCCAGATCGGCGCCTTCGAGGCCTCGCTCATGAACACGCCCATGGTCAACCCCGAGCAGCCGCTGGAGATCCTGCGCACGCTGCACAGCTTCGACCCCTGCCTGGCCTGCTCGACCCACGTGATGAGCGAAGACGGCCAGGAAATGAGCAGAGTCACTGTGAGGTGAGATGACCCCCCTGCGCCGCTTCGCGTCGTCCCCCCAGGGGGACCACGCCCTGGGACCGGCAAAGCCGGATCCTCGGCGTGCGCTGGGTTGGGGCACGCCATCCCGGAAATGAAATCAACCCACACTAGGAGAGAGACATGCAATCCAAGAACATCCGCCGCCTGAGCGCGGCCGCGCTGATGGCCGGCCTGGCCGGCGCCGCCCAGGCCCACACCGGCCACAGCACCCACAGCCTCATGGAAGGGCTGGTTCACCCCTTCGGCCTGGACCACCTGCTGGCCATGGTGGCCGTGGGCGTGTGGTCGGTCAGTGCCCTGCCGCAAGGCAAGGCCTGGCAAGGCCCGGCCACCTTCCTGCTGGCGCTGGTGGCGAGCGCCGCGCTGGGCGCAGCGGGCGTGAGCCTGCCGTTCCTGGAGCAGGGCGTGGCGCTGTCGGTGGTGCTGTTCGGCGCCATGCTGGTGCTGGCCCGCCAGCCGATGCCGGCCGCCGTTGGCCTGGGGCTGGTGGCCGCGGCGGCTTCGCTGCACGGCCTGGCGCACGGCGCTGAAACGCCGGCCACGGGCTTCGCGGGCTATGCCTCGGGCTTCCTGCTGACCACGGCCGCGCTGCACATCGGCGGCGTGTTCGCCGGTCTCGGCATCCGCCGCGCGCTGAATGAGCGCAGCGGCTGGGCGCTGGGGGGCCTGGGCACGGTGCTGGGCGCATCCGGCCTGGTGCTTTTCGGTCAGCTGGCGGCCTGACGGCCACCCCGATCCACGGCAACCGCACTTTGGAGGCCACCATGTCCACCACGTCCCCCGAACGACTCGCCGATGTCACCGGCATCGACGAGAGCGCCGTCTCGCACGGCCAGGCCACCCGGTCGGTCTATGTGTACGAAGCGCCCGTGCGCCTCTGGCACTGGATCAACGCGGCGTCCATCACCGTGCTGGCCCTCACGGGCTATTTCATCGGCCAGCCGCTGCCCACCATGCCCGGCGAGGCCAGCGCGCACTACCTCATGGGCTACATCCGCTTCGCGCACTTCACGGCGGGCTACCTGCTGGCCGTGGGCTTGCTCGGCCGCGCCTACTGGGCGCTGGTCGGCAACCACCACGCGCGCGAAATCTTCTGGGTGCCGATCTTCCAGAAGGCCTACTGGAAAGAGGTGCTCACCATGTTCAAGTGGTACGCCTTCCTGATCCCGCGGCCGGGCCGCTACGTGGGCCACAACCCGCTGGCGCGACTGGCCATGTTCGCGGGCTTCCTGATGCTCTCGATCTTCATGATCGTCACCGGCTTTGCGCTCTACGGCGAAGGCTCGCAGATGGGCTCGTGGCAGGAACAGATGTTCGGCTGGGTGATCCCGCTGTTCGGCCAGAGCCAGGACGTGCACACCTGGCACCGCATGGGCATGTGGGCGCTGATCATGTTCATCACGTTGCACATCTACGCTGCGATCCGCGAAGACATCATGGGTCGCCAATCCATCGTGTCCACCATGATCTCCGGCCGCCGGACGTTCAAGGACTGATGTCATGAAGCCGGTGGCCGCCAGCTGGTCCATCCCGCCGCGGGGCGTTCCGGTGCGCACGCCCATGCACCCGGGGCGGCTGCTGGCGCGCACCTGCCTGGCACCGCTGGGGCTGAGCCAGAGCGAGGCGGCCCGTGTACTGGGCCTGTCGCGCCGTCGGCTGCACGAGCTGGTGCACGGCCAGCGGGCGATGTCGCCCGACACCGCCATCCGCTGCGCGCGGCAGTTCGGCATCGACGCCGGTTTCTGGCTCGCGCACCAGGCCGCCTGGGACAGCTTCCACGCCTGGAAGCGCCTCTGTTCCGGTTCGGTCACCCCTTCCGTCTCTCACTGAGTTTTTCGGGACCACCCACCATGAGCGCCCATCCGTCCGAATCCACCTGTCACCCCGGTGGTGACACCCCCGCCCAGCCGCAGACCATCGTGGTGCTCGGCATCGGCAACCTGCTCTGGGCCGACGAAGGTTTTGGCGTGCGCTGCATCGAAGCGCTGCAACGCCGCTTCGAGTTCGCCGAACACGTGTCGCTCATCGACGGCGGCACCCAGGGGCTGTACCTGATCCAGCACGTGCAGGCGGCCGACGCGCTGCTGATCTTCGACGCCATCGACTACGGCCTGGAGCCCGGCACGCTGAAGCAGGTGCGCGACGACGCCGTGCCGCGCTTCATGGGCGCCAAGAAGATGAGCCTGCACCAGACCGGTTTCCAGGAAGTGCTGTCGCTCGCGCAGCTCACCGGCAAGTACCCGCAGCAGGTGCTGCTGATCGGCTGCCAGCCGCAGGAGCTGGAAGACTACGGCGGCAGCCTGCGCCCGGTCGTGAAGGCCGCGATGGAGGAGGCGCTGGCCCTGGGCGTGGAGCAGATCGCGCGTTGGGGCGGCGAGCCCGCACCGCGCCGCACGCCGCTGGGCGAACGCGAGGCCGTGACCATGGACGAGCTGGCCTTGGCCGCCTACGAAACGCAGCGCCCCGCGCCCGAAGCCGCATGCCGCGAAGGCGACGAGCGCTTCTTCCCCACGACAGTGGAGAACTGAACCATGTGCATCGGCATGCCCATGCAGGTCACCGCCACCGAGCCCGGCCACGCCTGGTGCGAGGGCCGCGGTGAGCGCCGCCGCGTGACCACCGCGCTGGTCGGCCCGCTGGAGCCGGGCGACTGGTTGCTGGTGTTCCTGGGCGACGCGCGCGAACACATCACCGCCGACCGCGCCGCCGAAGTCAATGGCGCGCTGGACCTCGTGCTCGGCGCCATGCAGGGCTTCGACGCCAGCGGCGACGCGGGCTTTGTTTTGCCTTCCCGGATGACCGCCGAGCAGCTGAAGCAGCTCTCCGGTCAGTTTTAAAAAATTCACTCAGGAGACCTCCATGAACACCGCCACAGAAACCCCCAGCCGCGCCTTTGCGCTGCCCGTGCCCGACACCAACCCCGCGCCGCCGTTGGTGATGCGCCTGGCGCGCGACTTCAGCGCCGCCTGGGTGGATGAGACCACCGTGGCCGCGTGGAGCGCGGGCGGCGGTGACCGCGTCGTGCTGCTCGCCGGCGACCCGGTGCGTTTCCCCGAAGGCCAGGACGTGGCGGCGGTGCTGCCCGAGCTCATGAAGAGTTTCGCCAACCGCTTCCAGATCGCCGTGGTGCCGCGCGACAACGAGGACGCGGTGGCGCGCCGCTACGGCTCGCAGCGCTGGCCCACGCTGCTGTTCTTCCGCGACGGCCAGTACGTCACCGCCATCGCCGGCATGCAGGACTGGGACGTGTACCTGAGCGGTGTGGCCGCTGCGCTCACGATGCCGCCTTCGCGCCCGCCCACCATCGGCATCCCTGTGGTGAGCCAGGGCAGCACCAGCAGCGACAGCAGCTGCCACTGAACCCCACAGACCACCAAGGACACCCCATGAAAGACTTCCCCATTCCGCTCGTCGCCCTCGGCCCGGGCACCCAGTCCGAAGACGAGTCGCTGGACTACCTGCCGATGCCCAAAGACATGGACACCTACCGCCCGCCGGTGCTGCCCGAGCCCGAAGAGCTGGCCGGGCGTGACGCCGCCCGCGCGGTGCTCGGCCAGGTGCTGGCGCTGCTGGACCGCACGGCCGAACGCGGCCCGGGCGGCCAGGTGTCGCTGACCGCATTGCCCGCGGCCGACCTGCGGCTGGTCAACCAGATCCTGGGCGAAGGCGAGGCCAGCGCCCTGGTGCGCGAAGAGGACGGCGCGCTCGAAGTGCGCATCCAGGAGTCGGTGCTCGCGGGCGTGTGGCGCCTCATCACCTTCCGCACCGTGGACGGCGAGCGCAACCTGATCGACGACGTGATCGAAGTCGGCCCGGTGCCTGCGCTGCTGCGCGCCATCGCGGTGGACGACGTGTGGCCGCAGGGCGCCATGCCGCACTGGGCCGGCCCGCTGCCACCCAACGTGCAGAACGCGCCCCTGCTGGTGGAAGAGATCCGCGACCAGGTCGCAGGCTGGAAACCCGGCCAGGTCTCGCACGTGGTCAACCTCACGCTGCTGCCGGTCACGCCCGAAGACATCGGCTTTCTCGACCACCACCTCGGCACCGGCCGCGTGCTCATGCTCTCGCGCGGGTACGGCAACTGCCGCATCTCCAACACCCGCTTGCCGAACTGCTGGCGCGTGGTGTACTACAACTCGATGGACAAGGTGATCCTCAACACGGTCGAGGTGGTGGACATGCCCGAAGTGGCCATGGCCGCCCCTGAAGATCTGCGCGACTCACACGAGCGCCTGGCCGACGTGATGAATTATTTAGAAGGGGTGTGACCATGGCCGGCGCAGACCTCTCCAACGGATTCGAGGGCTTTGAAGGCTCGTACCTGGGCAACCGCG
The DNA here is from genome assembly GCF_013387465.1 of Hydrogenophaga aromaticivorans. GTDB lineage: Bacteria > Pseudomonadota > Gammaproteobacteria > Burkholderiales > Burkholderiaceae_C > Hydrogenophaga > Hydrogenophaga aromaticivorans. The sequence continues at coordinate 69,570 of NZ_VYGV01000016.1, forward strand.
AGGTGCTGCGCCCCGGCTCGCGCCTCGAATGCAAGATCTGCTGGTGGATCTACGACCCGGCGCTGGGCGACCCGCAGTGGCAGATCGCCCCCGGCACGCCGTTCGCGGACTTGCCCGCCCACTGGCGCTGCCCGAACTGCGACTGCGAGTCCGATCAATTTCTGCTGCTGCCGGCCGAAGAAGGCTGAGCCCATGTCTGCACCATCTCAACCCACCCCCGAATGGCTGGACCAGCGCGTTTCTGCGCTGGTCACCCATTTCGTGCGCGTGCAGACCGAACGCATGGTGGGCATCCCCTTGCTCAACCCGGCGCTGTCGGTCGAGGCGGTCGGTTTTGAATGGGGGGGGGATGCTGAAGAGGGCTCAGAGGCGGTGGCCGAAGGCGTGCTCATCACCCCCTGGTTCATGAGCCTGCTGCGCCTGCCTTCGGTGAACGGGCCCCATGGCAACCGCGTGGGGCGCAAGGCCGTGCGCGATTTCGGCAGCGAGCGGTTTGACTTCATCGGCGCGCACGATCCCGCCATCGGCTACCACGAGACCTGCGCGCTGTTTTCTCCCATGAACGGTTTCACCAGCCAGGACCTCGCGCGCGAAACCGCGCTGGCTTCGCTGGCGCTGGTCCGCCCCGCACCCGAAGCACCCGAGCTGGCGCCCGTCGCGGCCGAGCCGCTGCCACCGCGCCGCGCGTTCTTCATGGCCCGCCGGCCAGACGCGGGAGCTGCTGTATGAACCCCCGCCCGGCCGTTCCGAAGGGGGTTCGCACCGCAACCCGAAGGGTGGAGGTTTCCCAATGAGCACCGCGCTGTCCTCGCTGGCCGGCAGCCTCCGCGTGGCACCGGGCGCGCCGCTGCCGCTGGCCCTGCAGAGCAGTCGCCAGGACTGGGCGCCGCGCCTGGCCCGCGGTCAGGCGGTGAGCGCCTTGCCCGGCCTGATGGCCAGCCTGTTCAACCTCTGCAGCCACGCGCACCGCCTGTGTGCCCAGCTCGCCATCGAGGCTGCCGCACCCGGCCTGCTGCCCGCGCCGCAGCAGGTGGCGCAACGCCTGCGCACCGAGACCGCGCAGGAACACATCCGTCGCATCGGCCTGGACTGGCCGCGCCTGCTGGCCGCCGAGCCCGGTCCTGCGACCACAGCCTGGGCCGATGCCGCACACGCCGCGTTGCAACGCTGCCCGCTGCTGTGGCCGGTGGCCACGCTGCCGGCCGACCCCTGGCCCGCCACCCTCACCTGGTTGCAAGACGAGCTGCTGCAGATGCCGCCCCACACCTGGCAACGCGCCTGGAATGCCTGCGGTGCCGATTGGCAAAACGACTGGAGCCGTCGCCACAGTGGCTGGCTGCCCTCGTTGCTGCGCGCCGCACGCGAGGCGGACCTGCCGAACACGCTGGCCCACGCCAAAGCATTGCACGCCCATGCCGATGGGTCTGACCAGCGCACGCTGTCCGCCGCGCTGGCGCTCCAAACCGGCTTTGCGCTGCACCCGCTGTGGCACAGTGCCTGCGCCCACACCGGCAGCTGGACGCGCTTGAATGGCATGGACGTCGAACTGCCCCTGAGTCCCTGGGCGCTGCTGGGCAGCCGCATCGCCGAGCTGATCCGCCTGTGTCAGCCCGACGCACCGGGCCAGAGCGGTGCCGGCTGGTTGTCCTTTGGTTCGCTCCGCACCGGGCCACGCCAGGGCATGGCCTGGGTGGAGATGGCGCGTGGCCTGCTCGTGCACCAGGTGGAGATCGATCAACCGGCCGGCGATGCGCCGGCGCGCGTGGCCGCCTGCCGTGTGCTCGCGCCGACCGAATGGAATTTCCACCCGCAGGGTGTGGTGGCGCAATGCATCGCCGGGCTGAACGCCACCGAGCCCGCCGCCACTGTGGAGCGCCGTGTGTGCCTGCTCATGGCCGCCTTCGACCCCTGCGTGCCGTTTGACGTGACGCACAGGGTGTCGACCGTGAAGGAGTCGCAACATGCATGAAGCCAGTCTGGCCGGTGGCGTGTTGCAGCTGGTCGAAGACACGGCCGTGAGCGAGGGCTTTTCACGCCTGCTGTCGCTGCGGCTCGAAGCCGGCCAGCTCGCGGGTGTGGACGTGCGTGCGCTGCGTTTCGCGCTGGAGAGCCTGGCGCCCGGCACGGTGCTCGACGGTGCGTTGATCGAGATCGAAGAACCTCCCGGCCAGGCCTGGTGCATGGGCTGCGCCCAGACCGTGGCAATCGCCCAGCGCGGTGACGCCTGCCCGAGTTGCGGCGGCTACCAGCTACAACCCACGGACGGCATGGAATTGCGTGTCATCGACATGCAAGTCAGTCATGATTGAGTGAACCAGGAGACAGAACATGTGTGTCGTATGTGGATGCAGTGACAACAGCCCGGCCCATGCCCGGCATATCCAGACCCACGCGGGCGAGGCCGGTGTGGTGCGGGTGAACCTCGGCAACGGCGACCTGCATTTCGGTGCGGGTGCGGCCCGCGTCTCGGTGCCCGGCATGAGCCAGGCGCGCGCCATCAAGCTGGAGACCGACATCCTCGGCGCCAACAACCGTGTGGCGCAGCAGAACCGCGCGCACTTCGAAGCGCACGGCGTGACCGCGTTGAACCTGGTGTCGAGCCCGGGCTCGGGCAAGACCACGCTGCTCTGCGCCACCATCGAAGCCCTCAAGACCCATGCGCCCGGCTTGCACGTCGCCGTGATCGAAGGCGACCAGCAGACCAGCTTCGACGCCGACCGCATCCGCGCCACCGGCGCGCCCGCGATCCAGGTCAACACCGGCAAGGGCTGCCACCTCGACGCGCCCATGGTGAGCGAAGCCTTCGCGCAACTGCACAGTCATGACCACCACGATCACGGGCATGGTCACGCGCACGATCACCACCACGTTGGCGATCACAGCCTGCTGTTCATCGAGAACGTGGGCAACCTGGTCTGCCCCGCCGTGTGGGACCTGGGCGAAGCCGCCAAGGTCGCCATCCTCTCGGTCACCGAGGGCGAAGACAAGCCGCTCAAGTACCCAGACATGTTCGCGGCCTCGCAGCTCATGATCCTCAACAAGACCGATCTGCTGCCGCACGTGAAATTCGACGTGGCGCGCTGCATCGAACTCGCCCGGCGTGTGAACCCCACCATCGAAATCCTGCAGCTCTCGGCCACCACCGGCGAAGGCATGGACGCCTGGCTGCACTGGCTCGACCACGCCATGGGCCACGGCCATCACCACCACGAAGAACCTGACACCGCAGCCGTCTTGCGGCAACGTGTGCAGCAACTCGAAGCCGAGCTGGCCCAAGCCCGCGCAGCGCTGTCTGCGGACGCCACGCTCTGACCCGCTGCCCGCCATGAACACCGCGCCTTTGCCCACCGTGCTCGCCTGCGGCGCCTGGCTGAAAAACGCCGCCTGCCTGCTGGTGGATGGCGCGCCGGTCTGGTCGGCGGTGCACGGCGACCTCAGCGACCCGGCGGCCTGCGCCGCGCTCGAAGCCTCGGTGGAGGCCCTGCTGGCCGGCCACGGCGCGCCCATCGCCGCCGTGGCGCACGACCTGCACCCCGACTTCTTCAGCACCCAGCTCGCGGTGCAGCTCGCCGCCTCGCTCGGCGTGCCCGCCGTCGGCGTGCAGCACCACCACGCGCACATCGCGGCTGTTGTCGCTGAGCACCGTATCGACGGCCCTGTCATCGGCCTCGCGCTCGATGGCGTGGGCCTGGGTACAGACGGCCAAGCCTGGGGCGGTGAACTGCTGTGGGTGGACGGCGCGCTCTGGCAGCGCCTGGGCCACCTGCTGCCGCTGGCTTTGCCCGGCGGCGACCGTGCCGCGCGCGAGCCCTGGCGCATGGCGGCCAGCGCGCTGCACGCGATGGGCCGTGGTGAGCAGATCGCTTCACGCTTTGCATCACAGGCCGGCGAGGCCGTGGCCGCTGGCGTGCAGCAGATGCTGGCCAAAAACCTGAACTGCCCGGCCACCAGCAGCACCGGCCGCTGGTTCGACGCGGCGGCCGGCGCGCTGGGCTTGAGCGTTCGCCAGGCCGACGAAGCCCAAGCCGCCATCGCGCTCGAAGCCGCCGCCGCGCGCTGGCTCGCCCAATACCCGGACACTGCCCCGTTGCGCGGAGCCGTGATCGACACCCAGAACCGCCTCGACCTGCGCGGCCTCATGCCCGCTCTGTTCGACGCTGGCGCCGATGGCGTGGACGCCGCGGCCGCGGGCTTCCACCTCGCGCTGGCCGACGCGCTGGCCGACTGGGCCACGCAGGCCGCCCAAGAACGCGGCAGCCGCGACGTGTGCCTCGGCGGCGGCTGCTTCTTCAACGGCATCCTGCGCGAGCGCGTGACCACGCGCCTGCAGGCGGCAGCGTTGCGTGTGCACCGGCCGCTCGACAAGGGCTGCGGCGACGCCGGTCTCGCGCTCGGCCAGGCTTGGGTCGCAGCACAGCAATTGGCGGCGACCCCGCAGAACATTTCGTCAAAGGAAACCGAACCATGTGTCTAGCCATTCCCGCGCTCCTGGTGGAGTTGCGCCCCAACGACCAGGCTGTGGTGAACCTCGGCGGCATCCGCAAGGAAATTTCCATCGCCCTGGTGGCCGACGTGCAGGTGGGCGACTACGTGATCGTGCACGTGGGCCACGCCATCGGCGTGATCGATCCGGAGGAGGCCGAACGCACGCTGGCGCTGTTCGCCGAGATGGCACAGCTCGCGCCCAATCCAGCACCGGTGGTACCAGCATGAAATACATCGACGAATTCCGCGACGGCGATCTCGCCCGCCAGATCGGCGCACGCATCGCCGCCGAAGCGCACCCGGATCGCAGCTACAGCTTCATGGAGTTCTGCGGTGGTCACACACACGCCATCAGCCGCTACGGCGTGCTGGAGTTGCTGCCGCCCAACGTGCGCATGATCCACGGCCCGGGCTGCCCGGTCTGCGTGTTGCCCATCGGCCGCATCGACCTCGCGATCCGCCTGGCCTTGGAGCGCGGCGCCATCGTCTGCACCTACGGCGACACCATGCGCGTGCCGGCGTCGGACAGCCTTTCGCTCATCAAAGCCAAGGCGCGCGGCGGCGACATCCGCATGGTCTATTCCGCGGCCGACGCCATGGCCATCGCACGCGCGAACCCGCAGCGCGAGGTGGTGTTCTTCGCCATCGGTTTCGAGACCACCACGCCGCCCACGGCGCTCGCCATCCGCGACGCGGCGCGCGAGGGACTGGCCAACTTCAGCGTCTTGTGCTGCCACGTGCTCACGCCCTCGGCCATCACCCACATCCTCGAATCGCCCGAGGTGCGCCAGCTCGGCACGGTGCCCATCGACGGCTTCATCGGCCCGGCGCATGTGAGCATCGTCATCGGCTCCGCGCCCTACGACCACTTCGCCGAGGAATACCGCAAACCGGTGGTGATCGCCGGCTTCGAGCCGCTGGACGTGATGCAGGCGATCCTGATGCTGGTGCGCCAGGTCAACGAGGGGCGCGCCCATGTGGAAAACGAGTTCACCCGCGCCGTCACGCCCGAGGGAAACCTCAAGGCCCAGGCCCTGGTGTCCGAGGTGTTCGAGCTCCGGCCGAGCTTCGAGTGGCGCGGCCTGGGCGAGGTGCCCTACAGCGCGCTCAAGATCCGCGAGAGCTTTGCCGCCTTCGACGCCGAGCGCCGCTTTGACCTGAACTACACGCCCGTGGCCGACAACAAGGCCTGCGAGTGCGGCGCGATCTTGCGCGGTGTGAAGAAGCCGACCGACTGCAAGATTTTTGGCACCGTCTGCACGCCCGAAAACCCGGTCGGCTCTTGCATGGTGTCGAGCGAAGGCGCCTGCGCCGCGCACTACACCTACGGCCGTTTCCGCGACATCCCCATTGTCGTCACCACCGCCACCGAAGAGGCCACCCCATGAGAACCGACATCGAGCAACCCGCCGGTGGCGAGGCGCCCGCGCCCAAGCCGGTGAAGAAGAACTACATCCGCCCGCTCGACATCAAACACGGCCGCATCGACATGAGCCACGGCGCGGGCGGCAAGGCCGCGGCGCAGTTGATCGAGGAGCTGTTCCTCGCGGCCTTCGACAATGAATTCCTGCGCCAGGGCGACGACGGCGCGGTGCTGACGCTGCCGGCGTTCGACCCGGCGCAAGGCCGCCTGGTGATGGCGACCGACGGCCATGTGATCTCGCCGCTGTTCTTCCCCGGTGGCGACATCGGCTGCCTCTCGGTGCACGGCACGGTGAATGACGTGGCGATGTCGGGCGCAAAGCCGCTGTACCTGAGCGCGAGCTTCATCATCGAAGAAGGCTTTCCGCTGATCGAGCTGCAGCGCATCGTGAAGAGCATGGCCGCCGCGTCGCGCGAGGCCGGTGTGCCGGTGGTCACCGGCGACACCAAGGTGGTGGAGCAGGGCAAGGGCGACGGCGTGTTCATCAGCACCACCGGCGTCGGCGTGCTGCCGCCGGGCGTGCAGATCAGCGGGCGCAACGCGCGGCCGGGCGACGTGCTGCTGCTCTCCGGCAGCATTGGCGACCACGGCGTGGCGGTGCTCTCGCAGCGCGAATCGCTGGCCTTCGAGACCACGATTCAGAGCGACACCGCCGCGCTGCACACCCTGGTCGCCGCCATGCTGGCCGCAGCCCCGGGCGCCGTGCGCGTGCTGCGCGATCCCACGCGCGGCGGCCTCGCCACCACGCTCAACGAGGTGGCGCGCCAGTCGGGCGTGGGCATGCTGTTGCAGGAGGCGGCGATCCCCGTGAAGCCGCAGGTGGACGCAGCCTGCGAGCTGCTGGGCCTGGACCCGCTCTACGTCGCCAATGAAGGCAAGCTGATCGCGGTGGTGGCGCCGGAGTTCGCCGACGCGGTGCTGGACGCGATGCGCGCGCACCCACTGGGCTTTGACGCGGCGCGCATCGGCGAGGTGACGGCGGACCCGCACCACTTCGTGCAGATGGCCACGCGCTTCGGTGGGCGGCGGGTGGTGGACTGGCTGAGTGGAGAACAACTGCCACGGATTTGTTGATCCCCCCGCGCCGCCTGCGGCGTCACCCCCCCCAGGGGGCAACGCTGGCGGCCCGGCGAAGCCGGTTCCGCGGCGTTCTGGGTTGGGGCACTTCGCGTCGGGTGATGAGAGCCATATCGGTTGAGGTCGGGGCCCATAACAAGAGACGAGGAGACGGGCATGTCGAGTGGGGTGTTTCAGAAGACCGAAAGCGGCAAGGCCGAGATCGCCCGGCGGCAGGCGGGGCTGTCGCCCGCCACGCGCACGGTGCTGATCATGGTCAATGGAAACGACTCGGTGAACGTGCTGGCGGCGCGTGGTCTGCCGCAGCTGCAGGGGCATCTGGACACACTGCTGGCGCTGGGGCTGATCGAGCCGGTGGTGGCCCGTGCTGCGCCTGTGGCACCGCCATTGCCGCCACCTGCCGTGACGCAGTCGCCCGTGGTTCCACCCGTGATCGAGGCGCCGCTGACCGCGCCGGCCCCGGCCTCCGTGCCCGCGCAGGCGGCGACCGCCGGCCCGGGCCTCGACGCGCTGCGCCGCAAAGCCCTGGTGCATCTGGGCAACCATTTCGGACCCGACACGCCCCTCGTGGCGCAGGCCCTGCTGGGCGCGCGCAGCGTGGCCGAGTTCAACGCCGCGCTGGACGGCATCGAGTCGAAACTTGCCATCTACATGGGGCGCAAGCAGGCCGCGCGCGAGCTGCAGGCGCTGCGCCCCGCCACCTGAACACCCGATGAACCCCTTGCGCATCCTCCTGCTCTGCCACAGCTTCAACAGCCTCACCCAGCGGCTCTTCGCCGAGCTGCGCGCGGCGGGCCACACCCTGAGCGTGGAGCTCGACATCGCCGACAGCGTGACCGAAGAGGCCGTGGCCCTGTTCCGGCCCGACCTGGTGCTGGCGCCGTTTCTCAAGCGCCGCATTTCGGCGGCGGTGTGGCAGCGGGTGACCTGCCTCGTGGTGCACCCCGGCCCGCCGGGCGACCAGGGGCCGTCGGCGCTGGACTGGGCGGTCTGGCGCGGCGAGCCGCACTGGGGCGTGACGGTGCTGCAGGCCAACGGCGATTTCGACGCCGGCCCGGTCTGGGCCCATGCCTCGTTTGACATGCGCCCGGCCACCAAGGGCAGCCTGTACCGGCGCGAGGTGACGCAGGCCGCGCTGCGGGCCACGCTGGCCGCCGTGCAGCGCTTCGCTGGTGGCGAGCGCGAGGCGCCACCGCTCCAATTCGCCGCCGGGCCGCCCCAAGGCGAATCAGCCCCCTCGGGGGGCAGCGACCCGCGCAGCGGCGGAGCGTGGGGGCGTGGATGGCAACCTCTCTTGCGCCAGAACGAACGCGCGGTTCACTGGGCCGAGGACAGCACCGCCACCGTGCTCGCCAAACTCCGCAGCGGCGACGGCCAGCCCGGTGTGCTCGACGCGCTCTGGGGTCAGCCCTGTTACCTGGGCGATGCGCATCCGGCCAGCGCCACCACAGTGGCCGAATTCAGCGATGCCGACCCCGGCGCCTTGCTGGCCGTGCGCGACGGCGCGCTGCTGCGCCGCACGGTGGACGGCGGCGTCTGGATCGGCCAGGCGCGCCGCGCCGATCCGCCGGACACGGACCCGGCGCACCGCAGCTTCAAGCAGGTGGCGGCCGAGCTGTTCGCCGCCGAAGCGGCCAGCCTGCCGCAGCGGCCGGCGCCGCTGGAGCGACCAGACGACGAGTGGGGCGAACTGCGCTACACCGAACACGGCCCCGAGGGCGCGCGCGTGGGCTGCCTGGGCTTCGATTTCTACAACGGCGCCATGTCCACCGCGCGCTGCGAGCGCCTGCGCGCCGCGCTGCTTCAGGTGCGCGAGCGGCCCACGCAGGTGCTGCTCTTGCTGGGGGGCGAAGGTTTTTTCAGCAACGGCATCGACCTCAACAGCATCGAGGCCGCGGCCCACCGCGCGGGCGACAGTGCGGCCGATGCCTCGTGGCGCAACATCCAGGCCATGAACGACGTGGCGCTCGCGGTGCTGCAGACCACCGACCGGCTCACCGTCAGCGTGCTGCGCGGCAACGCGGGGGCCGGCGGTGCCTTTCTCGCGCTGGCGGCCGATCAGGTTTGGGCGCACGGCAGCGTGGTGCTCAACCCGCACTACAAGAACATGGGCAACCTCTACGGCTCCGAGTACTGGACCTACCTGCTGCCGCGCCGCTTGGGCGAGGCCGGTGCGAAAGACCTGATGGCGCAGCGCCTGCCGCTGCTGGCCGTCGAAGCGCTGAAGATCGGCCTGATCGACCACAACGATGAGGGGCCGCGCGATGGCTTCGAAGAACGGTGTCTGGAGCGCGCGCTGGCGCTGGCCGCCTCCTACAATCTAAGCGGAGAGTTGGCAGCCAAACAGACCCGGCGCGAGCAGGACGAAGCCCATCGTCCGCTGGCCCATTACCGCGAACAGGAACTGGCGCGCATGCACCGCAACTTCTACGGCTTCGATCCCAGCTACCACGTGGCGCGCCACCACTTCGTGCACAAGCAGCCGCACGCCTGGACACCCCGCCATCTGGCGGTGCACCGGCTGTGACACCTCCCCTCCTTCCCGAAGCCCTGCCCACCGTGCTCGTGGTGGACGACGAGGTGCGCTCGCAGGACGCGATGCGGCGCACGCTGGACGAGGATTTCACGGTCTTCACCGCCAGCAGCGCCGACGAGGCGCGTGGCCTGCTGGAGCGGCAACCCGTGAGCGTGATCCTGTGCGACCAGCGCATGCCCGGCATGACCGGCGTGACCTTCCTGAAGGAGGTGCGCGAGCGGTGGCCGGAGACCGTGCGCATCGTCATCTCGGGCTACACCGATTCCGAAGACATCATCGCCGGCATCAACGAGGCCGGCATCTACCAGTACATCCTCAAGCCCTGGGCGCCCGACCACCTGCTCGATTCGGTGCGCAACGCGGTGGAAGCCCAGGCCCTGCAGCGCCAGACCAGCCGGCTCGACCTGGAGCTGCGCACCAGCAACCGTGTGCTGCGCCAGCGCACGGCCACGCAGATGGCGCAGGCGCGCAGCAGCTTCGGCTTCGACCGCATCGTGCGCGCGCCGGGCAGCCCGCTGGACCATGTGTGCGCTATGGCCGAACGCACCGCGCGCTACGACATCCCGGTGCTGGTGCTCGGCGAATCGGGCACCGGCAAGGAGCTGCTGGCGCGCGCCATCCACTACGCCTCGCCACGGCTCACCGGCCCCTTCGTGGTGGAAAACTGCGCCGCGATTCCCGACTCGCTGCTCGAATCCGAACTCTTCGGCCACAAGCGTGGCGCCTTCACCGGCGCGTACGAAGACCACCCCGGCCTGTTCCAGCGCGCCAGCGGCGGCACCGTGTTCCTCGACGAGATCGGTGAAACCTCGCCGGCATTCCAGGTCAAGCTGCTGCGCGTGTTGCAGGAAGGTGAAGTGCGGCCCGTGGGCGGCGCGCGGCCGGTGCCGGTGGACGTGCGCGTGATCGCCGCCACCCACCGCCAGCTGGAGCAGCGCGTGCGCGACGGCCTGTTTCGCGAAGACCTGTACTACCGCATCGCCGGCATCACCATCACCGTGCCGCCGCTGCGCGAGCGCGTGGCCGACATCCCGCCCATCGCGCACCAGCTGGTGCAGGACGTGGCCGCCGAGCTCGGGCACCCGGGCGCGACCCTGCCCGATGAAGCCATGGCCTGTCTTGTGGCCTACCCCTGGCCGGGCAACATCCGCGAGCTGCGCAACGAGATCGCGCGTGCGCTGGCGCTGCACGACGGTACGCAGCTGGACGCCGCGGCCTTCTCCAGCCGCGTGCTGCAGGGCCGCGCCTCGGGGTCTGCCGACGACCTCACCGCCGCCATTCCGCAGAGCGGCACGCTGGGCGAACGGCTGGACGTGATCGAGGCCATGCTGCTGCGCGAGACCCTGCTGCGCCACCGCTGGAACAAGACGCGTGCCTCCGCCGAGCTGGGGCTCTCGCGCGTGGGCTTGCGCGCCAAGATGCAGCGTTTCGGTCTCGACAAGCCATGACCGCATTCGACCAGCCCCTTGCCTTCCACGCCGCCGATGCGGTGCTCGCTCGCTGGGGCCACGACCCGCACGCGCTGGTTCAGGTGCTGCGCGAAACGCAGGCACAGACCCACTGGCTGCCACGCGACTTGCTGGCCCACATCGCGCAAACCTTGCGCCTGCCGCTGGCCCAGGTCGAAGGCGTGGCCACGTTCTACCGTTTCTTCCACATCCGGCCTGTGGGTCGGCTGCGGGTGCTGTTCTCCGACAACATCACCGACCGGATGTTGGGCAGCGAGGCGCTGCTGGCCCGGCTCTGTGAGCGCCTCGGTGTGGTGCCGGGTCAGCCCGATGTCCAGGGCCGGTTCAGCGTCGACCGGGCGTCCTGCACCGGCCTGTGCGACCAGGGCCCGGCGCTGCTGATCAACCACCACCAGGTCATCACCCGCCTCGACGCCGACCGCATCGATGCGCTCGCGGTGCTCATGCGGGATGAGGTGCCGGTGGACGACTGGCCCGCTGACTGGTTCCATGTGCACAACACAGTGCACCGCGCCGATGCGCTGCTGACCGGCCTGTCGGTGGACGCGCCGGCCTTGTCCGCCGTGATCGCGCGCGAGCCCCAGGCCCTGATCGACGAGCTGGCCCGCGCCGGCCTGCGCGGGCGTGGCGGTGCCGGCTTTCCGACCGCGCGCAAGTGGCAGGCCTGTCGCGATGCCAGCGGGCCGCTGCGCTGTGTGGTCTGCAACGCCGACGAAGGCGAGCCCGGCACCTTCAAGGACCGCGCGCTGCTCAGCGACCACGCCGACGCGGTGTTCGACGGCATGACCGTCGCCGCACGCGCCGTCGGCGCACAGCAGGGCTGGCTCTACCTGCGCGGCGAATACCGCTACCTGCTGCCGCATCTTCAAGCCGTGCTGGAGCGCCGCCGCGCCAGCGGGCTGCTGGGGCCCAACGCCACTGGCCTGGCCGGATTTGATTTCGACATCGGCATCCACCTCGGCGCCGGGGCTTACGTCTGCGGCGAAGAGTCGGCGCTCATCGAGTCGCTGGAAGGGAAACGCGGCTCGCCGCGCATCCGCCCGCCGTTTCCGGTGGAGCGCGGCTACCTGGGGCGCCCGACCGTGGTCAACAACGTCGAGACCTTCTGCGCCGTGGCGCACATCGCGCGGCGCGGTGGTGCCTGGTGGTCCGGCATCGGCCTCGCGTCGTCCACCGGCACCAAGATCCATTCGGTCTCGGGCGACTGCGAGCGCCCGGGCCTGTACGAATACCCGCTGGGCACGCCGATCGCGCGCATCCTGGCCGACTGCGGCGCCCGCGACGCCCAGGCGGTGCAGGTGGGTGGTCCCTCGGGTACCTGCGTGCCCGCGTCGGGCTTCGATCGGCGCATCGCGTTCGACGACGTGCCCAGCGCCGGTGCCTTCATGGTCTTCAACGGCACACGCGACCTGTTCGAGGTGGCGCGCCACTTTGCCCGCTTCTTCGCGCACGAGAGCTGCGGACTCTGCACGCCCTGCCGCGTGGGTACCGAGCTGGTGGTGCGGCGGCTGGACAAACTCGCCCAGGCACGCGGCGCCGGTCGCGGCTCGGCCTTCGACCTGGAACGCCTGCACGAGCTGGATGAGCTGCTGCACAGCGGCACGCACTGCGGCCTCGGCGCCTCGGCCTGCAACCCGCTGCGCGACACGCTGGCCCACTTCGGAGAGGTCTACGCGTCGCGCACGACGACGCCACAGTTCGAACCCGAGTTCGATCTCGATGCCGAACTCTCGGCGGCCCGGCGCGTCACGGGTCGCACCGACCCGGGTGCCCACCTCAACACAGAGCATCTGTCATGACCGATGTGACGTCCCAACCCCTGTTCCAGTTTGACGGCCAGCCGGTGCCGCTGCAACCCGGCGACACCATCCTGCAGGCCGCCCAGCGCGCCGGGCACGCCGTGCCCCACCTGTGCTGGCACCCCGAGGTCTCGGCCAGTGCCTCCTGCCGGGTCTGCACGGTGCACGTGGACGGCAGGCCAGTGGCAGCCTGCACCACCGCCGCGGCCGCCGGGCAAACCGTGGACTGCCACACCGCCGGACTGCGCGCGCAGCGGCTGCGCCTGTTGCAGATGCTGTTCGTCGAGGGCAATCACTTCTGCCCCGGCTGCGAAAAAAGTGGCCACTGTCTGCTGCAGGAACAGGCCGAACGCGCCGGCATGACCGATCTGCATTTCGAAACCCTGAACCCCGAGCGCCCGGTCGACGCCAGCCACCCCGATGTGCTGTTCGAACCCAACCGCTGCATCCTGTGCCAGCTCTGCGTGCGCGCCAGCGATGAACTCGACGGCAAGCAGGTCTTCGCCATCGGCGGCCACGGCATCGGCACGCATCTGCTGATCAACAGCGACAGCGGCCGGCTCGGTGACAGCGCGCTCTCGGTGGACGACCGTGCCGCCCACATCTGCCCGGTCGGCGCGCTGCTGCCCAAGCGGGTCGGCTTTGCCGTCCCCATCGGTCAGCGGACCTTCGACGACGCGGAGACGCGCGGATGAACACCGACACCCCCACCCCCCGCAAGCTGCGCGTGGCCACGGTCTCGCTGGCGGGTTGCTTTGGCTGCCACATGTCCTTTCTCGACATCGACGAGCGCCTGTTCGAGCTGATCGAACACGTTGAATTTGACCGCTCGCCGCTGACCGACATCAAGACGGTGGGGCCGTGCGACATCGGCCTGGTCGAGGGCGGCCTGTGCAACGCCGAAAACGTCGAGGTGCTGCGGGCGTTCCGCGCCAACTGCCGTGTGCTCGTGGCGGTGGGCGCCTGCGCCATCACCGGCGGCCTGCCCGCCTTGCGCAACCACCTCGATGTCGGGGACATGCTGCAGGCCGTGTACGGCACCGTGCCCGACGACCCCGAACTCCCGCTGCCGCTCAACAAGGTGCACCCCATCCACGAGGTGGTGCGCATCGACCACGCGCTGCCCGGTTGCCCGCCTCCGGCCGATGCCTTCTGGCAACTGCTGCAGGACCTGATGGCCGGGCACGAGCCCGTGCTGAACAAGGGGCTGATCCGTTATGACTGAAGCCACCCGCCCGCTGGAAACCGCCGCCGAACCCCAGGGCCTGCGCCGCATCGTGATCGACCCGGTCTCGCGCGTCGAGGGCCACGGCAAGGTCACGTTGCTGCTGGACGATGACAACCGCATCCAGCAGGTGCGCCTGCACATCGTCGAATTCCGGGGCTTCGAGCAGTTCATCGTCGGCCGGCCCTACTGGGAGGTGCCGGTGATGGTGCAGCGCCTGTGCGGCATCTGCCCGGTCTCGCACCACCTGGCCGCCACCAAGGCGCTGGACCGCGTGGTCGGCGGCTGGCCGGTGCCCGAAGCGGCCGACAAGATTCGCCGCCTGATGCACTACGGCCAGATCGTGCAGAGCCACGCGCTGCACTTCTTCCACCTGTCCTCGCCCGACCTGCTGTTCGGCTTCGATGCCGACGTCGCGCAGCGCAACATCGTCGGCGTGGCGATGGCGCACCCCGAGGCCGCGCGCCAGGGCGTGATGCTGCGCAAGTTCGGTCAGGAGGTGATCCGCATCACGGCGGGCAAGCGGGTGCACGGCACCGGCTCCATTCCCGGTGGCATGAACCGCGCGGTGGATCCGGCCGAGCGCGATGTGCTGCGCGCGCAACTGTCCCAGGTGCTGGCCTGGGCCGAGGCGGCGGTGGATCTGGCCGAGCGCCTGCACACCGGCTTGCCTCAGCACCTGGTGGGCTTTGCCGAAACCCCGGCGGCCATGATGTCGCTGGTCGGTCCCGGCGGCGCGATGGAGTTCTACGACGGCATGCTGCGCGTGCGCGAGGCCGACGGTCGCATCGCGGTCGACGGCTTCGAGGACCAGCGCTACCGCGAGCTGATCGGCGAGGGCGTCAAGCCCTGGACCTACATGAAGTTTCCCTACCGCCTGACGCTCGGACCAGATGCCGGCTGGTACCGCGTCGGCCCGTTGGCCCGCGTGCAGAACTGCGACTTCATTCCCACACCCCGCGCCGAAGCACGGCGCCAGGCCTTTGTCGCCGCGCACGGCG
This sequence comes from Hydrogenophaga aromaticivorans, assembly GCF_013387465.1. Taxonomy (GTDB): domain Bacteria; phylum Pseudomonadota; class Gammaproteobacteria; order Burkholderiales; family Burkholderiaceae_C; genus Hydrogenophaga; species Hydrogenophaga aromaticivorans. The sequence continues at coordinate 84,585 of NZ_VYGV01000016.1, forward strand.
GCCGGCCGGTGCACGCGGTGCTGGCGACCCACTGGGCACGCATGATCGAGTTGCTGCACGGCGTGGAGGTGGTGGCCGATTTGCTGGACGACCCGGTCATCCTCGGTGGCCCGCTGATCGCCACCGGTGAGCGCCAGCGCGGCGGCGTGGGCATCATCGAAGCGCCGCGCGGCACGCTGATCCACGAGTACGAGGTGGGCGACGACGACCTGGTCACGCGCTGCAACCTGATCGTCTCGACCACCCACAACAACCAGGCCATGAACGAAGCAGTGCGCTCGGTGGCCCTGCAGTACCTCGACGGCCAGACCATCACCGAGCCGCTACTCAACCACATCGAGGTCGCCATCCGCGCCTACGACCCCTGCCTGTCCTGCGCCACGCATGCGCTGGGCCAGATGCCGCTGGCGGTGACGCTGCGCAACGCGCGCGGCGAGGTGCTCGACCACGTGCACCGTTCGTCCCGTGGCGACACCGTGCGCGGCACCCGGCCGCATTCGGCGGAGGCTGCGTTATGAGCTCCAAGGTGGCGCCGCTGCTGGTGTTCGGCTGGGGCAACCCGGGCCGGGGCGACGACGCGCTCGGCCCGCTGCTGGTCGAACAGCTGGCCAGCCATGCGCAAGCGCTGCCGGCGGGGCGGCTCGAATGCCTCACCGATTTCCAGTTGCAGGTCGAACACGCGCTCGATCTCGTGGGCCGCGAGCGTGTGCTCTTCGTGGACGCCGCCATCGGCCTGCAGACCCCGTTTGCGGTGAGCACCGTGGTGCCTGCGCCGGTCGCCGGCTTCACCACCCACGCGCTGGCGCCCGAGGCGCTGCTGCAGGTGTATCGTGATCTGGAACGCGCCGAGCCGCCGCCCTGTACGCTGCTCGCCATCCGCGCCCAGCGCTTCGAGCTCGGTGAAGCGCCGGGCGAACAGGCCCTGACCGATCTGGCCTTGGCCCTGGCCTGGGCGATGGAATGGGCCCGTCTGCCCGAGGAGATACCCGCATGAACGTGCTCTGGCTTCAAAGTGGCGGTTGCGGTGGCTGCAGCATGTCGCTGCTGTGCGCCGACACCACCGATTTTCAGGGCCACCTGCGCGACGGTGGCGTGAACCTGCTGTGGCACCCCTCGCTGTCGATGGCGAGTGGCGAAGAGGTGATCGCGCTGCTGCACTCGGTGCAGGACGGCGGCACGCGTCTCGACGCGCTGTGCGTCGAAGGCTCCTTGCTGCGCGGCCCGAACGGCACCGGGCGTTTCCACATGCTGGCCGGCACCGGCCTGCCCATGATCCACTGGGTGCGCGAGCTCGCGGCGAAGGCGCAACATGTGCTGGCGGTGGGCAGCTGCGCGGCCTGGGGCGGCATCACGGCGGGCGGCGACAACCCCACCGACGCCTGCGGCCTGCAGTACGAAGACGACCGCATCGGTGGCCTGCTCGGCGCGGACTTTCGCTCAACCAGCGGCCTGCCGGTGATCAACATCGCGGGTTGCCCCACGCACCCGAGCTGGGTGATCGACACGCTCATGGCGCTGGCCGCCGACGGCTTTGCGGCCGACGACCTCGACCCGCTGAACCGGCCGCGTTTCTACGCCGACCAGCTGGTGCACCACGGCTGCACGCGCAACGAGTACTACGAGTTCAAGGCCAGTGCCGAGAAGCCGTCGGACCTCGGCTGCATGATGGAACACATGGGCTGCAAGGGCACGCAGGTGCACGCCGACTGCAACACCCGCCTTTGGAACGGCGAAGGCAGCTGCACGCGCGGCGGCTACGCCTGCATCGCCTGCACCGAGCCAGGTTTCCAGGAGCCCGGCCACCCGTTCCACGAAACGCCCAAGCTCGCCGGCATCCCCATCGGCCTGCCGACCGACATGCCCAAGGCCTGGTTTGTCGCGCTGGCTTCCTTGTCCAAGAGTGCCACGCCCAAGCGGGTGAAGAACAACGCGGTGGCGGATCACCTGGTTGTCAAACCCGCGGTCCGCAAGACACGCTTGAAATGAGCACACCATGAGCAGGCTTCTCGTTGGTCCGTTCAACCGCGTCGAAGGAGACTTGGAAGTCTCGCTCGACATCGCCGATGGCCGCGTCACCTCGGCCCAGGTCAACGCGACCATGTACCGCGGTTTCGAGCAGATCCTGCAGGGCAAGGCGCCGCACGACGCGCTGGTCTATGTGCCGCGCATCTGCGGCATTTGTTCGGTGTCGCAGTCGGTCGCTTCGGCGCGTGCGCTGGCCGACCTGGGCGGCATCACCATGCCTGCCAACGGACAACACGCGACCAACCTGATCCTGGCGACCGAAAACCTGGCCGATCACCTGACGCACTTCTACCTGTTCTTCATGCCGGACTTCGCCCGCCCGGTTTACGCGGGTCACCCCTGGCATGCCGAGGCGCAACGACGCTTCGCGCCCGACCACGGCGAGCAGGTGCGTGCGGCCACGGCGGCGCGCCAGCGCTGGCTCACCCTGTTGGGCACGCTGGGCGGCAAGTGGCCGCACACGCAGTCGGTCGAACCGGGGGGATCCACCCGTGCCATCGACGCCGCCGAGCGTGTGCGCCTGCTGGCGAAAGTGCGCGAGTTCCGCAGCTTCCTGGAGCGCCAGCTGTTCGCCGCGCCGCTCGAAGCCGTGGCCGCGCTGGCCAACGAAGACGCGCTCTGGGACTGGCACGCGCAGGACCCGCTGGGCGGCGACCTGCGTTTTTTCCTCACCCTTGTGCGCGACCTGCGGCTCGACACGCTCGGCCCCGGTCCGGGCCGCTACCTGAGCTATGGCGCTTATGCACAGTCGGGTGGTGGCTGGGCCTTGCCCGGTGGGGTGTGGCGCGCGCAGACCGGCGCGGTCGAAGCGCTGAACCCGCACGCCATCACCGAAGACGCCACCCACGCCTGGCTGGCCCACGCACGCGAGCCGCTGCACCCGCTGCACGGCATCACCCGCCCCGAGCCCGACAAGCCCGGCGCCTACACCTGGAACAAGGCGCCGCGCCTGGGTGGTGACGTGGTCGAGACCGGCGCCATCGCCCGCCAGCTCACCAGCGGCATGCCCTTGGTGCGCGACGCGGTGGCGCGCTACGGCGGCACGGTCTACACGCGTGTGCTGGCGCGGCTGATCGAGCTCGCGCGCGTGGTGCCGCTGATGGAAGCCTGGTTGCAGGCGATCCGCCCGACCGAAGCCTTCTGCGTGCCGACGACGCTGCCCGACGAGGGCAGTGGCGTGGGCCTGAGCGAGGCCGCGCGCGGCAGCCTGGGCCACTGGCTGGTGGTGCGGCGCGGGCGCATCGCCAACTACCAGATCGTTGCGCCCACCAGCTGGAATTTTTCCCCGCGCGATGCGCAGGGAACGCCCGGTGCGCTGGAGCAGGCGCTGGTGGACGCACCGGTGCGGGAAGGCGAAAAAACCCCTGTCGCTGTCCAGCACATCGTGCGTTCCTTCGACCCCTGCATGGTCTGCACGGTGCACTAGATTGATCATGAGCAAGCCCCGTTCCCCAAGCCCCTTGCCCACCGTGCCGATGGAAGGTGTGGACGAGTCCACCTGGCTGGACGTGATCCAGAAGATGGACGAGGTCTACACGCGGCTGATCGACGACGAGGTCGAGCTGGAGAAGAAGAACACCGAGCTGGAACAGTCGCAGCAGTTCATCTTCAGCGTGCTGACCTCCATGTCGGACGTGCTGGTGGTGTGCGACGAGCGCGGTCTGATCGAGCAGGCCAACGCGGCCCTGTGCGAGCTGGTGGGCCGTCCCGAAGAACAGTTGCGCAGCAGCAGCCTGGCCGACCTGCTGGCTGACGCCGCCAGCGTGGACGCCGCGCGCGCCGCGATGGACCGGTCCGACGCGCCGCGCGCCGGCCAGGGCATCGAGCTCAACCTGCTCGACCGCGCGGGCCAGCCGGTGCCGGTGGACGCGAACTGCACACCGCGCATCGGCCCCAACGGCCGGCGCGTCGGCACCGTTTGGGTGGGCCGGCCCACGGCCGAGCTCAAGCGTGCGTACCACGAGATGCGCGCCGCACACGAGGCCTTGAAGCGCACCCAGCAGCAGCTGCTGCATTCTGAAAAGATGGCCTCGCTCGGCCAGCTGGTGGCCGGCGTGGCGCACGAGCTCAACAACCCGATCAGCTTCGTGCTGGGCAATGTGCACGCGCTGCGCAAGTACTGCGACCGCCTGCAGACCTACATGGCCGCACTGCACGCGCACGAGCCCGAGCCGGTGCTTCAGGCGTTGCGGCAGAAGCTGCGCATCGAACACCTGCTGGGCGATCTGCCCTCGCTGATCGAGGGCACGCTCGAAGGCGCGCAACGCACCGCCGACATCGTGCACGGGCTCAAGCGGTTTTCGGCCATGGACCCGGAGGAGCGCACGCCGGTGAACCTGGTCGAGGTGATCGATCGTGCGATCCACTGGGTACAAAAAGGGAGGCCGACGCCGGTGGACGTGCGCTGGCAGGCCGGGGAGCGCTGCACCGTGATGGGCAGTGCGGGGCAGCTGCAGCAGGTGATGATGAACCTGCTGCAGAACGCGTTCGACGCCGTGGGCGGCCCCGGGGTGGTGTCGCCCTGCGTGTGGGTGGCGATGGCCTGCGAGGGCACGCAGGTGCGCGTGAGCGTGCGCGACAACGGACCCGGCATTCCGCCCGAGCACCTGCTGCGCATCTTCGATCCCTTCTTCACCACCAAGCCGGTGGGCAAGGGCACGGGCCTGGGCCTGTCGATCAGCTACGGCATCGTCGAGCAGCACGGCGGGCGCCTGAGCGCGCACAACGCCGATGGCGGTGGGGCCGAGTTCGTGCTGGAGCTGCCCAAGGCGCAGTAACGCAAGCCCATCCACCGGAGCGCACGCCCGAGCCCAGTACACGCCGAGGATCCGGCTCTGCCGGTCCCAGGGCGTGGTCCCCCTCGGGGGGAAGCCGCGCAGCGGCGCAGGGGGGTGACAATCCCCGCATGGAATTGCTGCTCGTCTCAATAGCTTCGCTGTTTGCCGGTTTTGTCGATTCGATCGTCGGTGGCGGCGGGCTGATCCTCGTCCCGGCGCTGTTCGCCGTGTTTCCCAACACCCACCCGGCCACGCTGTTCGGTGTCAACAAGGGCGCGTCGATCTGGGGCACGGGGGTGGCCACGCTGCAGTACGCGCAACGGGTGCAGATGCCCTGGCGCGCGCTGCTGCCGGCGGCGGCCGTGTGCTTCGTGGGCTCGATGCTGGGCGCCTGGACGGTGACGGTCATCTCGCCCGATTTCCTGCGTCGCGCGCTGCCGCTGGTGCTGCTCGGTGTGCTGCTCTACACCCTGGCCCGCAAGGACCTGGGCCGTCACCACACGCCGCACTTCACGGGCCGCCAGGAGGCGATGGCCGCCGCCACGCTCGGCGCCACCATCGGCTTCTACGACGGTTTTTTCGGCCCCGGCACCGGCAGCTTCTTCGTCTTTCTGTTCGTGCGCTGGCTGGGCTACGACTTCCTGCACGCCAGCGCCAGCGCCAAGCTGCTCAACACCACCTCCAACCTGGCGGCGCTGATGCTGTTCGCCTGGAAGGGCCACGTCTGGTGGCACTTCGCACTGGTGATGGCCGTGGCCAACGTGGTGGGCAGCCTGCTCGGCACGCGGCTGGCGCTCAAACACGGCAGCGGCTTCGTGCGCGGCGCCTTCATCGTGGTGGTCACCGCACTGATCCTGAAGACCGGCTACGACGCCTGGTGGCGGTGAGTCCACTCCCGCGCCGCCTGCGGGTCACCCCCTCACGGGGGCGATGCGAGTGGCCCGGCGAAGCCGGTTCCACCGCATCTTGGGATCAAGCCCGCACGCCGGCGAAGTCGGTCGATGTCAGAGGGGCGTGTCCCACAAGGGCACGCGGAGCGGCGGGGCTTCAGACCTGCTGGCAGAGCTTGTGGGGCTGCTCCCAGCCCGAACCGTAGCGCGGCCAGTCGACCAGCACGCCTTCATCGGTCTGGGCCACGACGCGGCCATCAAGGCGGTCGATGCTGCCTTTGTTGAAACGGTTGACGCGGGCCCCGGTGGTGAACCGGGGCGTTTCGATGTCGAACAGGGATTTGAGGAAATTCAGCATGGCATTTCTCGCTCAGTAAGCACCGGAGCTGTTGTGCCCAAGATGGGCTTGGTCCCAACGGCGCTGCATGTCTTCCAGCTGAGAGAGGCTGGTTGCCGTGCCGAGGTAAGCCTCCAGCGTGTCGGATGTGCCGACGCTGGCGCGGTCGAAGAAGTCGCGGATGGTGCGGGTCACGCGGGACCAGAGGGATGGGGTGGGGGTATTCATGATGTATCAGACTAGGGTTTACCCTAAGTATAAAGATGTTCACCATGAAAGCCAATGTCATAAGTTATGCTAATTAAGCATCGGAAACCACTCCCCAAGGTATGACGGGGGACCAGGGCTGCATGAACTCAGGCGTTGTTCAACGCAGGCCATCCCGGGTGCCGCCCCTGAACACAGGTAAACTGAGTGCAAAAGTTCTCAAAGGAGGTCCCTTGTTGTTCAAACACCGACTGCCACTCGCCCTGTGCCTGAGCCTGACGCTGTGGGCCACGGGCTGCCAACCCCAACCCACCACGGAATCCACGATGACACCCGATGTCCCAGCGAGTCCCGGCGCCAGCAAGAACGACAAGTCCGCGCAACAGCACCTCTACCGCCTCAACCCCACGCCAAAACAGGGCTACGAGATCGTGCTGACCATCCAGGACGCGCCGGGGCCGTTCAAAAAAATGGGGTGGAGCGCGCTGTACCAGGCCAAGGGCTGCAACTACGTCGTCAACGACTTCGCCGGGGTGCGGGGGGAGCCGGAACACACGGTGGAGCTGCCCTTCACCGAGCGCCCCGATGGCAGCTTCGCCGCCACCGTCTACCTCGACGCCATGCTGGACGAGGACTATTACGGCAATGGGGTGTGCCAGTGGACGCTGGCGGGTGTGGGTGCGGGAGGCTCGCCAAGCGGTGCACCGGAAGAAACCGCGTTCAACGGCAATATTGACCTCGAACATTTGCTGGCTGAAAAACCGCGTTCGATGTTCTATTGGAAAGGTGCCTACGGCACTGTTGTGCGCAAGCCAGATGCGCAGATTCAGGTCTCGCCGGTGGCGTTTGGGTCGCCTGACCGCAGCCAATTCAAACCGGCACTTCAGGCAGAGCTCTTTTCATTGACGTTGACACCTAGGAAGGTGCTTCCATGAGCATGAACAGCCAGGACCATGCCGATCTTGCCAGGGACGCCTACAACGCCCGTCAGATGACGGGGGCTCTCGACAAGCCCGTGCCCATCGGACGGCACGAATACCGAGTCCTGGCGCATCACGACAACCCGCGTACCGGCTACCAGGGCACCATCTACCAGCGGGTGGACACCAACGAAATCATCGTCGCCCACCGGGGTACCGAGTTCGACTGTGAAGCCCTGAAAGACGGGCTGCTGGCCGACGGCGGCATGGTGCTCAGTCGCTCCAATTTGCAGGCCTCCGATGCGATCGCCCTAACCCGCAAGGCGCTGCAGCTCGCACAAGAAAAAGCAACTGGAGAAGGTGGCATCGCGCCCCCCGTCACCGTCACGGGCCACTCCCTGGGCGGCACGCTGGCGCAGGTGACGGCGCACCACTTCGACCTGCGTGGCGAAACCTTCAACGCCTACGGTGCCACCAGCCTGGGCCTGCGCATCCCGGCCGGAGGCAGTTCGGTCACCAACCACGTCATGGCCGGCGACCTGGTCAGCGCCGCCAGCGCCCACTACGGCCAGGTCAAGGTTCATGCCACGGCCCAGGAAATCTAGACCCTGGACGCCCACGGCTACGACAACAAGACCCACTGGAGCGATCCCCTGCGCGGTCACGGCCCCATCCAGTTGGCCACCGGATTCACCCCGCCCACCACCTCGGCCGCCGCCATCGCCATGGCCGACAGCCACAAGATGCACCACTTCGCCAGCGTGGATGCCAACGGCCGCCCCGACCGCTCAGTGCTGGAGGACCCGGCCACCGTGCAGCGTGCACAGGACAACGTCACGCGCATCGGCGAGTACCGGCGCGATGTGCAGGGCATGCGCGGCGTCATCACCGCTGTCGGCCGAGGGCCCGTGGGCAATGTTCTGGATGCCGTGGATGTCCTGCGTGGCCCACTGCCGCCCGGTGAACCCGCCCGGCGCGAGCGCGAAGCCGATGCACCTGCCGCCCAGCCATTGACCTCTGTGACCCAACCCCGGGCCGCTGGCCCGGCGCTCTCACGCGTCTCCCAGGCGTTGCTGAGCGACAGCCAGCGCGAAGTGCGCCAACTCGCTGTTACCCACCAACTGCCCTGGGACCGGGGCCTGGACAACACGGTCTGTTCGCTGGCCTGCTGCGCGCGGGAAAACGGCCTGAGCGGCATCAACCTGCTGCGGGTGAACAACGGCCAGATCCGGTTTGGCCAGCACGAGCATGGTGTGCTCAAAGACGGCGTGCTCGATGCCCGGCAGGCGGCCAACACGCCGGCCGCCGACTCGATGTCGCGGCTGGCGACGCTCGACCAGCAGGCGAGCCGGGAACCACGCAACGGGAGGCAACCCGCTGGGATGCAGCCCGCCGCGCACGAACCGCAGCTGCGTGCGATGTGAGTCTGTGCTGGCGGCACGTTTCCTGAGTCGGGGTCGGTGTCGAGCCGGCGCTGTACCCGCTCCGGGCTGCGGGTCGCTACGGGTCCGTGGCGGGCGAAGCTAGTGGCGTTAGCGGCGGCCAGGGCAGTGCGCTGGCCTTGAGCGGGGTGCCGATCGGGGCGGCCGCATGACCCAGCTGCACCGCCTTGAGGTCTTCCGGATTCGGGTACTGGTCGAGCAGCAGGTAGTCGAACACGCGCCGCGCGATGGGCGCGGCGTGCGCGGCGCCAAAGCCGGCGTTTTCCACCACCACCGCCAGCGCCACGCGGGGGTTGTTGACCGGTGCAAAAGCGATGTAGAGCGCGTGGTCGCGCTGGTGCTCTTCGAGCTTGCGGGCGTCGTAGCGGTCTTTCTGGCCAATGGTCACGGCCTGCGCCGTGCCGGTCTTGCCGCCGCTCTCGTAACCGGCGCCGGCAAACACGCGCGTCGAAGTGCCTTCGGTGGTCACGCCCTGCATGGCCCGCAGAACCACATCGATGTTCTCCCGCTTGTAGCCCAGGTTGACCGGTGCGCCAGCCCCCAGGGGGGTGCGCTGCCGTGTCACCACATTCTCCGTGGCGAGCGTGAGGTGGGGCGTGTACTTGATGCCGCCATTGGCCAGTGTGGCCATGGCGTGGGCGAGCTGCAGCATGGTGAAGTTGTTGTAACCCTGGCCGATGCCCAGCGAGATGGTCTCGCCCGCGTACCAGCGCTGCTGCTCGGGCCGCTTGTAGCTGCTGCGCTTCCAGTCCGTGCTGGGCAGCACGCCGCGCACCTCACCCTTGAGGTCGAGGCCGGTGATCTGGCCAAAGCCCAGCGGTTTCATGAAATCGTGCATGGTGTCCACGCCCATTTCATTGGCCAGCGAGTAATAGTAGGTGTTGCTCGACTTGACGATGCTGCGGTACATGTCGACCGCGCCCAGGCCACCATCGCCGTGGCTGCGGAAGCGGTGGTTGCCGAACATCCAGTAGCCCGGGTCGTTGATCACGGTGGAGGCGCTGCGAGTGCCGATCTCCAGTGCCCCCAGCGCCATGAACGGCTTGTAGGTGGAGCCCGGGGGGTAGGTGCCTCGCAGCGCCCGGTTGAGCAGGGGCTTGTCCAGCGATTCGTTGAGCAACTTCCAGTTCTCGGTGTCGATGCCCTCGACGAAGAGGTTGGGATCGAAGGTGGGCTTGCTCACGAAGGCCAGCACCTCGCCATTGCGCGGATCGATCGCCACCAGCGCGCCGCGGCGTTCGCCGAACATGTCTTCGACCAGCTTCTGCAGCTGGATGTCGATCGCCAGCACCACGGTGTTGCCCGGCGTGGCCGGCGTGTTGGCCAGCGAACGCACGGCGCGGCCCCCGGCCGAGGTCTCCACGCGTTCGAAACCGGTGATGCCGTGCAGCTCGCGTTCGTAGCTCTGTTCGGCGCCGAGCTTGCCGATGTGTTCGGTGCCCCGGTAGTTGGCCTGCTCTTCATCGGGCCATTCTTCAATGGACTCTTTTTCGCGCTGGTTGATGCGGCCGATGTAGCCGATCACGTGGCTGGCGACTTCGCCATTGGGGTAGCTGCGCAGCAGCCGTGCACGCACATCCACGCCGGGAAAGCGGTAGCGTTGCACCGTGAAACGGGCCACTTCTTCGTCGGACAGCCGGGTGCGGATCGGCAGCGAGTCGAAGCTGCGGGACTCTTCCTGCAACTTGCGGAAACGCCGTTTGTCCCGCGGCTGAATGTCCACCAGCTGGCCCAGGGCTTCGATGGTGGCGTCCAGGTCGTCCACCTTGGCGGGGGTGATCTCCAGCGTGTAGGCCGAGTAGTTGGTCGCCAGCACGCGGCCATGGCGGTCCAGGATCTGGCCCCGGTTGGGCACCACAGGCAACACGGCGGTGCGGTTGCTCTCGGCTTGCGCGAGCAGGTCGTCATGCCGCATGACCTGCAGATAGACCATGCGCGCGGCCAGCAGACCAAAGGCGACCAGCACCGCCAACCCGGCCGCCAGCACCCGGGTGCGGAACTGGGCGAGGTCGGCTTCGACGTTGCGCAGCTCAGTCATGGCGTGTGCTGCCTGGCGAAGCGAGAACCGCGCCGTGCGAAGAAGCGCCCGCCCAGGACACCGCCGGGCCGGCTTTGCCGGACGGCTGGTGTCGCCCCCTTGAGGGGGTGACGCCGAAGGCGGCGCGGGGGTGTTCCATCTAGAGCGGTCGGTTGTCGTCAGGATTCGGAGCGCGGCGCTGCGGTGCCAGCAGCAGCACGCTGACCACCGGCCAAAAGGCGGCTTCGATCACCGGCGCGAGGAAAAACGACCAGCCCGGAAACGCGCCACCCGCCACCATGCGCACCAGCAGTTCCAGCAGATGCGCGGCCATCAGCAGGGGCAGCACCTGCACCGCCTGGGTGGGCACGCCGAACCACAGCAGGCGCCGGTGCATGGAGACGGCGAGGAAACCCAGCACGGTGTAGGCCATGGCGTGCTGACCGAGCAGGGCGCCTTGTTGCACATCCATGGTCAGGCCGAACACGAAGGCCACGCCCACGCCGATGCGCAGTGGCTGGTGCACGCTCCAGAACACCAGCGTGACCGCCAGCAGATCGGGCACCCAGGCGGCGCGCCCCCACAGGCCGGTGTTCATGAGCATGTTGAGCACCAGGGCGCTCAACAGGCTGAACCAGATGAACAGCGGGTTGGCGGGCAGCAGCAGCTGCTGGCCGGGACGCATGATCATGGTCGTGTGCTCCCGATCCGGGCCGGCGGCGCCGCAGGGGTTTCTTGCAGGGGTGAAGGCGGCAGGTGTTCACCCACCGGTGCCAGCACCAGCACATGCAGCGCCCCGTGCACCCGCGCCAGCGGCGTGCAGCTGATGCGGTTGAAGGCGGACTCGGCGCGGTGGCCCACAGCGTTGACCCGGGCCACCGGCAGGCCGGGCGGGTAGACGCCATCGACACCGCTGGTGGTGAGCAGATCGCCCTGGACGATGTCCACATTGGCCAGGGTGTAGCGCAGCTCCAGCGCGTCGCCCTCGGGTCCGGGTTGGCCGAACGCTACGCTGCGCACGCCGGTGCGCGTATTGAGCACGGGAATGGCCTGGTCGCGGTCGATCAGCAGGGTGACTTCGGACACCAGCGGATAGACACGGGTGACCTGGCCGAGCACGCCGCTGTCGTCGATCACCGGCGAGCCGAGCGCGATGCCGTGGGCCTGACCGCGGTCGATCACGATGCGCCGCGAGTAAGGGTCGGCCGCGTCGTACAGCACCTGCGCGCCCATGGAAGGCGTGGTGATGCGCTCGCGCATGGCCAGCAGTTCGCGCAGGCGCTGGTTCTCCAGCGCCAGCTGCTCCACCTGCAGCGCCCGCTCGGACTGGGTGGCGAGTTGCTGCATGGCCGCACCTTCCCGTTGCTGGGCCTGGTGCAGGCTGGTGAAATAGCCGCCCATCTGACCCGCCGCCTGGACCGGTTGCATCACCAGCCACTGGAGCGGGTACAAGACCGTGGCCACGGCGCCACGCACCGGCGCGGTGATGCGAAAGCGCAGGTCGGCCACCATCAGAAACAAGGCCACGGCGCTGAACACCATGAGCTTGGACAGGGCCGAAGGCCCCTGCTTGAAGAAGGGGGGCGGGGTGCGGTCCAGGGTGCCCAGTGGCATGTCGGGAAAGGCTCGCGGGTGGTGCGGTCAGGCCGGAAACCGGCGCGGGGGCTTATTCGCTGGTGAAGATGGTGCCCAGGCGCTCCATGCGCTCCAGGGCCATGCCGCAGCCACGCACCACGCAGGTCAGCGGCTCTTCGGCCACCAGCACGGGCAGACCGGTTTCTTCGGCCAGCAGGCGGTCCAGGTCGCGCAGCAGCGCGCCGCCGCCGGTCAGCATCATGCCGCGCTCGGCGATGTCCGCACCCAGCTCGGGGGGGGTATGTTCCAGCGCCATCTTGACGGCCGAGACGATGTTGTTCAGCGGGTCGGTCAGGGCTTCGAGGATTTCGTTGCTGGAGATCGTGAAGCTGCGCGGCACGCCTTCGGACAGGTTGCGGCCCTTGACTTCCATTTCCCGCACTTCGCTGCCAGGGAAAGCCGAGCCGATGTTCTTCTTGATCGCTTCGGCCGTGGGCTCGCCGATCAGCATGCCGTAGTTGCGGCGGATGTAGGCAATGATGGCGTCGTCGAAGCGGTCACCGCCCACGCGCACGCTGCCCTTGTAGACCATGCCGCCCAGGCTGATGACGCCGACTTCGGTGGTGCCGCCGCCGATGTCCACCACCATGGAGCCCGAGGCGTCCGATACCGGCAGGCCGGCGCCGATGGCCGCGGCCATGGGTTCTTCGATCAGGTACACCTCGGACGCGCCAGCGCCCAGGGCCGACTCGCGGATGGCGCGGCGCTCGACCTGGGTCGAGCCGCAGGGCACGCAGATGATGATGCGCGGGCTCGGCTTGAACATCGAGCGCGGGTGCACCATCTTGATGAACTGCTTGAGCATCTGCTCGGTGACGGTGAAGTCGGCGATCACGCCGTCTTTCATCGGGCGGATGGCCTCGATGTTGCCGGGCACCTTGCCGAGCATGGCCTTGGCTTCCTTGCCCACCGCCTGGATCGTCTTCTTGCCCTGGGGGCCGCCTTCGTGGCGGATCGAGACCACCGAAGGTTCGTCCAGCACGATGCCCTTGCCGCGAACGTAGATCAGGGTGTTGGCGGTGCCAAGGTCAATGGCCAGGTCGGTCGAAAATTGCCGACGGAATGCTTCAAACATGGTGCAAAAATCCTGTGGGGCATGGCAGCAGCTTCGTGCGGCCATCGCCTGGTGTCTGTACGGGGAAGTCGGGGTCTACAAGTCTTTGATTCAGCGACAAAAACTGTTTCGGCGCGGGATTTGCCGCTAAACCTTGGATAATACCGCATCCCCTGTGCATAACTTCGCCCATCAAGGGGCTAAATCTTCCCTTTACACCCCGTTTCAGCGCACTTGGGGCGCTGTTTGGGTGGTTTCTTTTTTCTTACTCCGGAACCGAGTTCTGCCATGTCCCTGACCTTGTCCGACATCGGGCGCATCGCCAACCTGGCGCGCCTGGAACTGAGCGGTACCCAAAGCGAGCGCATGCTGGGCCAGCTCAACGGCTTTTTTGACATCGTCGAGCAGATGAACGCGGTCGACACCACCGGTGTCGAGCCGCTGGCCCACCCCACCGCCGTGATCGATCACGTCAGCCTGCGCCTGCGCCCGGACGTTGCGAGCGAACCCAACAACCGCGAAGCGAACCAGAAGAGCGCGCCCGCCGTCGAGCGGGGTCTGTTCCTCGTGCCCAAGGTGATCGAATGAACGAGCTCCACCACCTGGGCGTGGCCGAACTGGCCGCCGCCATTGCCGACAAGAAGACCTCCAGCGTCGAAGCCGCGCAGCACCTGCTGGCGCGCGCCAAGGAACACCAGAACCTCGGCGCCTATTTGGCGTTCAACGAAGACCTGACACTGGCGCAGGCCCAGGCCGCTGATGCACGCATCGCTGCGGGCGAGCGAGGCCCGCTGCTCGGCGTGCCGCTGGCGCACAAGGACATCTTCGTCACCCAGGGTTTCCCCACCACCGCCGGCTCCAAGATGCTGGCCGGTTACCAGAGCCCGTTCGACGCCACCGTGGTGAGCCAGCTCGCCGCCGCCGGCGCCGTGACCCTGGGCAAGCTCAACTGCGACGAGTTCGCCATGGGCTCGGGCAACGACAACTCGGCCTACGCGCCGGTGCACAACCCCTGGGACACGGCCCGCGTGCCCGGCGGTTCCTCGGGCGGCTCGGCCGCCGCCGTGGCCGCGCGCCTGGTGCCCGCCGCCACCGGCACCGACACTGGCGGCTCGATCCGCCAGCCCGCCAGCTTCACCGGCATCACCGGCATCAAGCCCACCTACGGCCGCTGCTCGCGTTACGGCATGGTTGCCTTCGCCTCCAGCCTGGACCAGGCCGGTCCGATGGCGCGCAGCGCCGCCGACTGCGCCACGCTGCTGAGCGCGATGGCCGGCCCCGACATCGACCGCGACTCCACCAGCCTCGACCACCCCGCCGAGGACTACACGCGCCTGCTGGGGCTGGCCCGCGAAGGCGCCATGGCTGCGATGCCGCTCAAGGGCTTGCGCATCGGCCTGCCGACCGAGTTCTTTGGTGCCGGTTGCGCGCCCGACGTGCTGGCCGCCGTGCGCGCCGCGTTGTCCGAATACGAAAAACTCGGCGCCACGCTGGTCGACATTTCGCTGCCGCGCACCGAGCTGTCCATCCCTGTTTACTACATCATCGCGCCGGCCGAAGCGTCGTCCAACCTCAGCCGCTTCGACGGCGTGAAGTTCGGTCACCGCGCCGCCAAGTTCGACGACCTGGCCGACATGTACAAGAAGTCGCGCAGCGAAGGCTTCGGGCCCGAGGTGCAGCGCCGCATCATGATCGGCACCTATGTGCTGAGCCACGGTTACTACGACGCGTACTACCTCAAGGCACAACAGATCCGCCGCCTGATCGCGCAAGACTTCCAGCAAGCCTTCACCCAGTGCGACGTGATCGCCGGCCCGGTGGCGCCCACGGTGGCCTGGAAGATCGGCGAGAAGAGCGACGACCCGGTCGCCAACTACCTCGCCGACATCTACACCCTGTCCACCTCGCTCGCCGGCCTGCCCGGCATGAGCGTGCCGGCCGGCTTCGGCGCGGCGAACATGCCGGTGGGCCTGCAACTGGTGGGCAACTATTTCAAGGAAGGCGAACTGCTGCAGACCGCGCACGCCTTCCAGCAGGCCACCGACTGGCACACCCGCGCACCTCAAGGTTTCTGAATATGAGTTCCAGCAAATCCCTCCTGGTGCACGGCTACGAGGTCGTGATCGGCTTCGAGACCCACGCCCAGCTCGCCACGCAATCCAAGATCTTCAGCCGCGCGCCCACGGCGTTTGGCGCCGAGCCCAACACGCAGGCCTGCGCGGTGGACCTGGCTTTGCCGGGCACGCTGCCGGTGATGAACCGCGGTGCGGTGGAGCACGCCATCCGCCTCGGTCTGGCGCTGGGTTCGCACATCGCCGAGCAGAGCGTGTTCGCGCGCAAGAACTACTTCTACCCCGACCTGCCCAAGGGCTACCAGATCAGCCAGTTCGAGATCCCGGTGGTGCAGGGCGGCGAGGTGAGTTTCTTCCTCGGTGACGAGAAGAAGACCGTGCGCCTGGTGCGCGCGCACCTGGAAGAAGACGCGGGCAAGAGCCTGCACGAAGAGTTCCACGGCATGAGCGGCATCGACCTGAACCGTGCAGGCACGCCGCTGCTGGAGATCGTGACCGAGCCCGACATGCGCTCCAGCGCCGAGGCCGTGGCCTACGCGAAAGAGCTGCACAAGACGGTGACATGGATCGGCATCTGCGACGGCAACATGCAGGAAGGTTCGTTCCGCTGCGACGCCAACGTCTCGGTGCGCAAGCCCGGTGCGGAGTTGGGCACGCGCCGCGAGATCAAGAACCTGAACTCGTTCAAGTTCATGCAGCAGGCAATCGACTACGAGGTGCGCTGGCAGATCGAGCAGATCGAAGACGGCCACGCGATCCAGCAGGCCACCGTGCTGTTCGACCCCGACACCGGCGAGACGCGCGCCATGCGCACCAAGGAAGACGCGGCCGACTACCGCTACTTCCCCGACCCTGATCTGCCGCCGCTGGTGATCGCGCGCGACTGGGTGGAGCAGGTGAAGGCCAACATGCCCGAGTTGCCGCGCCAGATGGCCGAGCGGCTGGTGCGTGACTACGGTTTGCCCGAGTACGACGCGACCACCGTGACGCAGAGCCCGGCGATGGCGGCCTACTTCGAGACCACGGCCAAGGCCAGCGGTCAGGCCAAAATGGCCAGCAACTGGATCATGGGCGAGGTCTCGCGCCGCCTGAACAACGAAGAGAAGGACATCGCCCAGGTGCCTGTGAGCGCCGACACGCTGGCTGCGCTGCTCAAGCGCATTGCCGACGGTACGGTGTCGAACAACGCAGCCAAGCAGGTGATGGACGCGCTGTGGAGCGGAGAGGGCCAGGACGTCGACGCCGTCATCGAAGCCAAGGGCCTCAAGCAGATGAACGACTCCGGCGCGCTGGAAAAAATCATCGACGAGGTGATGGCCGCCAACGCCCCCATGGTCGAGCAGTTCCGCGCCGGCAAGGACAAGGCTTTCAACGCGCTGGTGGGCCTGGTCATGAAAGCCAGCAAGGGCAAGGCCAACCCGCAGCAGGCCAACGACCTGCTCAAGCAAAAGCTTCAGTAAAGACAAGGGCACCAGCTGCGGGCTACCTCCGGAGCACGTGCCCCACCCAGCAAACGCCGAAGAACCGGCTCCGCCGGGCCAAAGGCGTTGTCCCCCTCGGGGGGAAGCCGCGCAGCGGCGCAGGGGGGACTACTTCTGCCCCCAGAGCTGGCGCAGCTTCACCAGCTCTTCGTCGAAGCGCGCGTTGAGGCGCTGTTTTTCCTGGGTCTGTTCCACCACGAAGCGTTGCTGGACCGCGACCTGCTGCTCGTTGTCTTCCAGCTTGCGGCGCAGCCACAGCGGCGCTTTGCTCACGTCGTTCTGGTAGAACTCCAGCTCGGCGCTGATGTCCTTGCGCTGATCGAGCAGGGCCTGTGCGCGTTTGTTGACCGCGCTGATCACTTCGTCGATCTGGGCCAGCGCGTCGGCGCGCTCCTTGTCGTGCACGGGCTTGTTCGGGTAGCGGATCAGCAGCGCCCGATCACGGCGCTTTTCTTCGGCAATTCGGGCCTGCAAGGCTTCTTCGGCCTTCTTCTGGGCGTCGATCCTGGCGCGTTCTTCGGCCGTGTAGCTCGGTGGCACGACCCGCTTGACCGTCCCGGAGCCCGTGAGTTCGCGCTGTTCCCGGTCCAGGCACTCGGTGATCGGGCGGTCCGATGTGATGCGCCGTCCTTTGCTGTCAATGCAGGTGTAGATGCCTTTGCCCTGAGCCAGCGCCACCGTCGACACCAGCAGCAGCACGCCCCATGCGATGGACGTTGGCGGGAGCGGCGGGCGAAGGAAAGCGGGCAAAGTGGATCCTCAGGCTACGCCGTAGCGCTGGCGGTAGGCCAGCACCCGGTCGCGGTGGCTGGCAAGTTCGTCGCCAGTGTTCTGCCTCAGATACTGCAGCAAATCGGCCAAGGTCGCAATGGCACAGACCTGCAGGCCGAGCTGGTTCCGCACGTATTGCACCGCGCTGTGCTCCACGTCACGCTGCACGCCGTCGGCGCCGACCTCGGTGGCCTTCTCCTGGCGGTCCAGCGCGATCGCCACCGCATGGGGCGTGGCGCCAGCGGCCTGGATCAGGGCGATGGATTCGCGGGCGGCGGTGCCGGCCGACATCACGTCATCGACGATCAGCACCCGGCCCTGGAGCGGCGCACCCACCAGCGAACCCCCTTCGCCGTGGTCCTTGGCTTCCTTGCGGTTGTAGGCAAACGGCACGTTGCGCCCCAGGCGCGCCAACTCGATGGCGACCGCCGCACCGAGCGGAATGCCCTTGTACGCTGGGCCGAAAATCATGTCGAATTCGATGCCGCTTTCCAGCAGGGCTTTTGCATAGAATTGCGCGAGCCGACCGAGCTTGGCGCCGTCATCGAACAGGCCAGCGTTGAAAAAGTAAGGCGAGAGCCGTCCCGCCTTGGTCTTGAACTCGCCAAAGCGCAGCACGCCCGAGTCCACGCAGAACTGCACGAAGTCCTGTGCCAGCGCACCGTCTTTTGTTCCGGCAGCCGCCGAGCTCGCTTCCAACACCATGGGGAAATCCTTGTTCAAACTGACCAGCCTCAACCTCAACGGCATCCGCTCCGCCAGCACCAAGGGGCTGGAAGCGTGGCTCGCCAAGCATGCGCCCGATTGTATTTGTGTGCAGGAAGTCAAGGCGCAGGCGCCCGACGTCAGCGGGCGCTTCGAGGCCCTCGCCGGACTCAAGGGCCATTTTCACTTCGCCGAGAAGAAGGGCTATTCCGGCGTCGCCGTCTACACGCGCCATGAGCCCAGCGACGTGGTGGTGGGTTTCGACGGCGGCGAGTTCGATGCCGAAGGCCGATACGTGGAGCTGCGTTTCGACACGCCCACCGCGAAACGTTCCATCATCAGCGTCTACTGCCCCAGCGGCTCTTCAGGCCCCGAGCGGCAGGAAGCCAAATACCGCTTTCTGGATGTGTTCTACCCGCACCTGATGGCGCTCAAGGGCCAGCGCGAGTTCATCATCTGCAGCGACGTCAACATCGCCCACCAGAACGCCGACCTGAAAAACTGGCGCAGCAACCAGAAGAACAGCGGCTTCCTGCCCGAAGAGCGCGCGTGGATGACCAAGCTGCTGACCGATGGCGGCCTGGTCGACGTGTACCGCCGTCTGCAGCCCGACACCACCGACACCTGCTACACGTGGTGGAGCAACCGCGGCCAGGCCTACGCGAACAACGTGGGGTGGCGGCTGGATTACCACCTGGCCACGCCGGCGCTGGCCGAACACGCGCGCACCGAAGCGATCTACAAGGCCGAGAAGTTCAGCGACCACGCGCCGATCACGATCGAATACGACTTCACGCTCTGAGATGCTCGGACTCAGTGCCGCTGGGGCAGCTGCGCCTGCAGCGAGCGCACCTGCTGCTCCAGCGTTTCGATGCGCTGGATGTGGTCCAGCAGCAGGGCCACGGCAAACAGGTCGAGGTCGAAGTCCAGCCGCAGCTTGCTGACGGTGCGCATGCGCGTGACGCAGTCGGCGCTAAACATGCGCAGGTCCGCCTCCGACGGGCCGGTCTGCAGCGGCTGCAGCGCGCCGTATTCCACCAGCTCATCCACGTCGGCGGTGCTGATGCCACAGACCCGCGCCAGCTCGGGCAGCGTGACGCTCTGCACCTCGTCGAGCCAGACCCATTCAACGGCTTGCATGTTGGTGTTCATGAAGTGGCTCCTGTTGGCGCGGTGCGCGGATGGAATGAAGAGTCTTTGGCGAGTGCTTCAAACAGCTCGCGTTCGCGCTCGGTGAGGGTGGCGGGCACGTCGATCAGCACCACGGCGTAGAGGTCGCCCGGGGCGCTGCGACCGTTCGCCAGGCCGCGCCCGCGCAGCCGCAGCTTGCGGCCCGAGCGCGTGCCGGGTGGCACGGTCAGCGTCACCGGGCCGTCCAGCGTGGGCACCTCGGCCTCCGTGCCCAGTGCCGCTTCCCAGGGCGTGAGCACGAGGTCGAAATACAGGTCCTGGTGGTCGGTGCGGAAAATGCGGTGCGGCGCCAGCGTGATGTGCAGGTAGATGTCGCCATCGGTGCCGCCGTTCTGGCCCTTGCCGCCTTTGCCGCGCAACCGCAGCTTCTGGCCATCGCGCACGCCGGGGGGCACGCTCACTTCCAGTGTGCGCTCCTGGCCGCCGTCGTCCAGGCTCAGGTGCACGGTGCGTCCGCGGTGGGCGTCTTCCAGGCTGATGCGAATGGTGGTTTCCAGATCGCGCCCGTCCCGGGGCATCGGGCCCTGGCGCGGACCGCGGCGGCCCCGGCCCATGGCGGCGAGCAGGTCTTCGAGGTCCATCTCGTCAAACGCCGAGCCGTTGGTGGCGTGGTCGCGGCCCCATTGCGGTGGCGGCGAAAACGGCTCACCGGCCGGGTGTCTGCCCAGCTCGTCGTAGGCGGCGCGTTTTTCGGGGTCCTTCAGCGTCGCGTAGGCCTCGGCCACTTCCTTGAAGCGGGCCTCGGCCCCCGGTGCCTTGGACATGTCCGGGTGGTGCTCGCGGGCGAGCTTGCGGTAGGCCTTCTTGATGGCGTCGAGGTCCGCGTCACGCGGCACGCCCAGGGCGGCGTAATAGTCTTTGTACTTCATGCAGGACTCCCGGGGACACAGCTTGGGTGACCAGAATAACCGGGTCTGTGCGCTGGCGCACCCTGAGCGCCTCCCGCTCCACCCAGATCGCTTCAGCGCTGCGCCGCCGTGAGCAGCAGCTCGTTGGGGCCGACCCAGCCCCCGGGCGTGTTGAACTGGCCGAGGCGCTCCTCCATGTCGGCCCACGCGGCCTCGGCGGCTTCGGGCTCCAGCCGGCCGAGGATCTGCTGGATGGGGCTGGCCGAGGCGCGCACGAAGTCAAGATAGTGGCGCGCCGTTGGCAGGCGAAAGGGCGCGTCCAGCGCTGTGGTGGCCACCTGCCGGAAGCCGGCGGACTGGAACAGCTGATCGCACAGGCCCGGCTGGCCCAGGCTCAGCAGGCCACCGGGCTGGTTGGTGTTGCGCGGGGGCAGCCCGGCGTGGCGCAGGGCGGTGGCCATGAGCAGGCCGATGCAGGGGTTGCGCTCGGGTCGCGAGAACACCACGGTGCAGATGCCGCCACCTGTGCGCAGCGCCCGGTGCATGGCGCGCAGGCCTTGTTGGGGATCGGGAAAGAACATCAGGCCCAGGCGGCACACCACGGCGTCGAAGCTGGCGGGCGGCACCGGCAGGGCCTCGCCATCCGCCACCAGGGTCTGGACGGTGCCGTGACCGGCCAGGCGCGCGTTGTCCCGCGCCAGCGCCAGGATGGCGGGCGACAGGTCGGTCGCGAGCACGCGGCCCGTCGGGCCCACGCGCTGCGCGATGTCCAGCGACTGGTCGCCCGCGCCGGCGGCCACGTCGAGCACCGCGTCGCCGGGGCCGACGCCGGCCATGTCGATCATGGCGTCCGTCGCGGGGCGCAGCCAGGCACGGATCTCTGCGGTGTGGGCGTTCCAGCCCGGGGCCGATCGGTCCCATTGTTCGCGGGCGGCGGCCTTGAACGCCGGGCCGTCCGGGGGTGTTCCGGGTGTGTTGGCGACAGGGGCTGAGGGGGTGGTCATGGTGGACTCCTCGGGCGGTGGTGGCGGTGCGGGATGGCCGGGCCAGTCTGGGCCGTTGGCACCCCCGCCACAAGCCGCAGACTCGCATAATGGGGCCGCAGAAATACATCACCCGAGGCATCTGCCCACCCGAGGTCGCCCGCCATGTTCGACTGGAATGACCTGAAGTACCTGCTGGCGGTGGCGCGGCACCAGAGCACCACCGCCGCCGGGCGCGCCTTGCAGGTGAACCAGTCCACGGTCCAGCGCCGGCTCGCCGAACTGGAGCGCGACCTGGGGCAAGCGCTGGTGGTGCGCCACCCCAGCGGCTACCGGCTCACGGCCTATGGGGAACAGCTGCTGCCGCTGGCGCAGGACGTGGAGCGCGCTGCACTGGCGCTGGCCCGGCATGTGGAAACCTTCCAGCGCGATGTGTCGGGTGTGGTGCGCGTGACCTGCCCGGAGCCGCTGATGTTGCGGCTCTCCCGCTCGACGCTGCTGGAGCGCTTTCGCGCCCGCTATCCCGGGCTGGAGGTGGCGTTCGTGATGAGCGACAAGTACCTCGACCTGGCGCAGGGTGATGCGGACATGGCCCTGCGCTCGGGCGACACGGAAGACAACGCCCTGATCGGCCGCAAGGTGGGCGATTCGCTGTGGGCGGTGTACGCCAGCCCGAAGTACATCGCACGGCGCGGCCAGCCCGGCAGCCTGCAGGACCTGGCGCAGCACGACTGGGTCGGCTTTGACGAAACCATGGCCCAGCACCGCGCATCGGTATGGTTGCAGCAGGTCGCTCCAGCGGCCCGTGTGGTGGCGCGCAACGACAGCGTGCTCGGGCTGGTGTATTCGGCGAAGGCCGGCATGGGCCTGGCCGCGCTGCCGACCGCGCTGGGCGACGCCGAGCCCGACCTGGTGCGGGTGCTGGGGCCGATCCCCGAGCTGGCGCGTATCTGGCGCGTGCTCACCACGGCGGAGCTGCGGCACACGCCGCGCGTGGCGGCGCTGTTCGACTTCCTGGTCGATGAGGTTGATGCCTTGCGGCCCATCATCACCGGCTGAGGCGGCGACGGCCGCTCAGCGCCTTGCGTGCCTTGCTGCCCACAAAGGGGTTGCCCGACAGGCCGACCACGACCACCGGGTGGCTGCCGATGGCGGTCTGCACCTGCTGGATCAGGTCGTTGTGCAGGCGGGCGATCTTCTCGCGGATGGCAGGGTGGATGGCGGCCTCGTCGAGGATGGGGGCGGGTCATGGGGTCGTCCGTGAAGGGTACTTGCCCGGCACTGTGGTGCGTTCTGCGATCACGCGCCCATCTCCATCGAATGCGACTTCCCGTTCTGCGGTCGGCCTCCTTGTGCCGGGAAGCCAAAGGCCCCGCACTTCCGGTAAGAGGTGCTTTTTGCCGGCATCGGGTGCCTGATCGGCGGTTGTCTTCTGGCGGGTGGCTGGAAGAGATGGTCGGCAAAGTTGGTGAACGCATTAGAGGGGCGCCTGAATCATCTGTCCAATACAGATTGCGCGACTTGCCATCTTGAAACGAGATAATGGGTTCCGTCCTGAACCCCATTGCCCGCCCACCATGGAACTCCGCCAATTGCGCTACTTCGTGGCCATCGCCGACAGTGGCAGCTTTTCCAAGGCGGCCGAACGGGTGTTTGTCGCCCAGTCGGCGCTCAGCCACCAGGTGGCCCAGCTCGAAGACGAGCTGGGTGTCGGTCTCTTTCACCGTTCACGCCGCGGCGTGGAGCTGACCGACGCCGGGCAGCGCTTTTTTCCCCACGCGGTGTCGATCCTGCGGCAGGCCGAGGAAGCGTTGCACAGCGCGCGCCACACCGACGACGAGCCGCGTGGCAAGGTGGTGTTCGGCATTCCGCACAGCGCTTCCAACGCATTGGCCCTGTCCTTGCTGCGCGAAGTCCACCAGCGCTTCCCCCGGATCGAGCTCGAACTCACCGAGGAACTCACAGGCAACCTCACGCGGCAGCTGCGCACCGGCCAGATCAACCTGGCCGTGCTGTTCGACGATGGCCACCTGGGCGGTTTCACCAGCACGCGCCTGCTGAGCGAGCAGCTGTGCCTGATCGAGCCCGCCGGGCCCGGCGCCACCCTGGCCGCGACGATCACGCTGGCCCAGGCACTGGCGCAGCCGCTGATCCTGCCGGCGAGTCCGCACGGCGTGCGCCCCCTCATCGAGGCGGCTGCGGCCCGGGCCGGCCTTGCGCCGCCCCAGGTGTTTGCCGACATCAGCTCGATCAGCATCCTGCGCACCACGCTGCTGGCGGGGCTGGGCCGCACCTTGTTGCCCGTCATGCCGCTGCGGCCGGAAATCGAAGCCGGCCTGCTGGTGGCGACGCCGGTGGTGAACCCGCCCCTGGAGCGGGTCCTGGTGCTCTGCGCATCGGTCCACATCCCCTTGTCGTCGGCGTCTCAGGCCGTGGCCAGCCTGGTGGTGGCGCTGGTGCAGCGCCTCTGCACCGAGGGTCACTGGCCGGGTGGAATCCTGCTGCATGGCGATGCCAGCGTTCCCCCGACCTGATTGATACAGTACCGCCAGTCCCTCAAAGCCGACCCCGATCCCCATGTTCCAGTACCTCACCGTTCCCGTCACGGCTTTTGCCCAGAACTGCTCCATCGTCTGGTGCGATGAAACGATGGAGGCCGCCATCATCGACCCGGGGGGCGACCTGGAGCGCTTGCTGGCCGAGGTGAAGCGCCTGGGCGTCACGCTCAAGGCGATCTGGCTCACCCACGCGCACATCGACCACGCCGGCGGCACGGCCGAACTCGCCACCCGGCTGAATCTGCCGATCATCGGCCCGCACCCGGGCGACCAGTTCTGGATCGACGGCCTGCCGCAGCAGAGCGCCATGTTCGGTTTTCCGCCGGCGGGCCCTTTCACGCCCACGCGCTGGCTGGCCGATGGCGACACGGTGCAGATCGGTCACTGCACGCTCAACGTGCGCCACTGCCCCGGCCACACACCCGGCCATGTGGTGTTCCAGTCGCCCGAGGCGCAGCGCGCTTTCGTGGGCGACGTGCTGTTCGCCGGCAGCATCGGGCGCACGGACTTTCCGCAAGGGAATCACGCGCAGCTGATTGCCAGCATCAAGGAGCGCCTCTGGCCCATGGGCGATGAAACGGTGTTCATCCCGGGCCATGGCCCGGAGAGCACGTTTGGCGAAGAGCGGCGCTTCAACCCGTATGTGAAGGGCGGCTGAGCCGCCCGCCCGGTCTGGGGCTCAAAGGCCGAGCAGCTTCTTGGCGTCGCCGAGCGCCTTCATGGACTCGTCGTGCTTGCCGTCCTTGTGCATTTTTTCGCCTTCCGCGCGCAAGGACTTCACCTTCTCCATGTCGGACGCAGACAGACTCGGGTTGGTGCCGAGCTTGGCGTCGATCGCCTTCATCTCGGCGGGGCAGCTGTTGGCAAAAGCCACCGAACAGAACAGCAAGGCGGACGCGGTCACCAGGGTTTTCATGGTTGTCTCCTACGGGTGGGCGTCGGCAGGCGCCGACTGGCGGATGCTAGCCGCGTCGTGCCCGCTCGTACAGCGTTTGCCCCTTTGGTCGTGGGGTGGTGGATGCCAGGGCGCGGGCGCTGGTGCCAGCGCTTTTTTGCGGGGTTGAAAACGTCTGTGCGATGACGCACAGTCATGCGGGGTCCGACGGACCAAGATGGAACGCTGCCCGGCCTCCCATTCACCCGTACCCGAGAACATGAGCATCCTCCCGGCTTCGCGGTTCCTGCGCGTGTTGACCGTCAACATCCACAAGGGTTACAGCGCCTTCAACCGCCGCTCCATGCTGCACGGTTTGCGCGAGGCGGTGCGCGCCGTGGGCAGCGACCTGGTGTTCCTGCAGGAGGTCGAAGGCGGCTCGGGGGCCGCGGACGCGCAATACGAGTTCCTGGCCGACCAGATCTGGTCCGACCACGCCTACGGGCGCAATGCGGTGGCCGAGGGGCTGGACCACGGCAACGCGGTGCTTTCCCGCTTCCCGGTGCTGCACAGTGCCAACCACGACATCTCGCTGCCCGGCGTCGAGCCGCGCGGCCTGCTGCACTGCGTGCTGGCCATGCCCGACGGCCTGCCCGATCTGCAGGTGATGTGTGTGCACCTGGGGCTGAGGGAGTCGCACCGGCGCCACCAGCTGGAGCGCCTGTGCGACACGGTGCAGCGCGAGGTGCCGGCCGACGCGCCGCTGATCGTCGCCGGCGACTTCAACGACTGGCGTTCGCGCGCCGACGCCAGCCTGAATCCCTGCGGGCTCACCGAGGTGTTCCGCCACCATCTGGGTGCGCACGCGCGCAGCTTTCCGGCGGGGTGGCCGCTGCTGCGGCTCGACCGCATCTACGTGCGAGGCGTGGCCGCGGCCACGCCGCTGCCGCTGCCGCTTCGGCCCTGGTCCCGGCTGTCCGACCACGCGCCGCTGGCCGCCGGCATCGATCTGCAGGAGGCGCCATGAACTCGCACTGGGTGCCGGGCAACCGCATCACGCTGCTGGAGAACGGCGAGGTCTACTTCCCGCGCGTGTTCGACGCCATCGCCGCGGCCGAGCACGAGGTGCTGCTCGAAACCTTCATCCTGTTCGACGACAAGGTCGGGCGCGAACTGCAGCAGGCGCTGCTGCGCGCGGCCGGGCGCGGCGCCGTGGTGCACGTGCTGGTCGATGGCTGGGGCTCGCCCGACCTGCCGCCGTCGTTCACGCAGCCGCTGCTCGATGCGGGCGTGCGGCTGCGCAGTTTCGAGCCGGCCCGTCGCCTGCTGGGCGCGCGCATCAACATGCTGCGGCGCATGCACCACAAGCTGGTGGTGGTGGACGGCCGGCGGGCCTTTGTCGGCGGCATCAACTATTCGCTGGACCACCTGGCCGAGTTCGGGCCGCTGGCCAAGCAGGATTACGCGGTTGAAGTTGAGGGCCCGCTGGTGGGCCAGATCCAGGCCTTCTGCCGCGCCAACCTGGACGCGCCCCAGCCCGCGCGCCACGACTGGCTGCAGCGCTGGCGCGCGATCCGCCATCGGCGCTCCGGACTGGAAGCCGTGGGCGAGGGCGCGGTGGCGGCCTTCGTCACGCGCGACAACCGCGGCCACCGCACCGACATCGAGCGCCACTACCGCGTTGCGGTGCGCAGCGCGCACGAACGCGTGCTGATCGCCAACGCCTATTTTTTCCCCGGCTACCGGTTCCTGCGCGACCTGCGCGCTGCGGCGCGCCGCGGCGTTCGGGTCGACCTGATCCTGCAGGGCTGGCCCGACCAGCCCTGGGTGCAGAAGGCCTCGGCGCTGCTGTACGGCCACCTGATGCGCGCCGGGGTGAACGTCTACGAGTACGTTGAGCGCCCGTTGCACGCCAAGGTGGCGGTGGTCGATGACCTGTGGGCCACCGTCGGATCGAGCAACCTCGACCCGACCAGCCTCAGCCTGAATCTGGAGGCCAACGTGGTGGTGCGCGACGGCGCGTTCGCCCGGCATCTGAGCGGGCGTCTCGAACACCTGATGCAGCGCGGGTGCCAGCGCGTGCAGCTGCCGACGCCAGGGCGGCTGCGCTCGGCCTGGATCGCGCTGCGCAGCCTGGTGGTGTTCCACGTCCTGCGCAGCTACCCGAGCTGGGCGCGGCTCGCGCCCCTGCGCGCGCCGCGGGTCGTGCCGCTGCGGACCGACTCGACATGAAGCCCTGGGCCCGCACCGCCTGGTCGTGGTTCAAGCGGGTGGCCCCGTGGGCGCTGGCGGCGCTGGTGCTCACACTGGTGGTGCGGCAGGCCCGCACGGTGGACTGGCCCGCGGTCTGGCAGGCGCTGCAGCAGATGCCGCCCGGTCGGCTGGCGGCGGCGGCCGGCCTGGCGCTGCTCAGCCATGGCCTGTACGCCAGTTTCGACCTGATCGGACGCCGACTCACGGGCCATCGGCTGTCCACGCTGCGAACGCTCGGCACCGCCGCCATCAGCTACGCCTTCAACCTCAACGCCGGCTCGCTGGTGGGCGGCTTCGCCCTGCGGCTGCGCCTGTACACGCGCTGGGGCCTGTCCGCGTCGACGGTGGCGCAGATCATCGCGCACAGCATGGCGACCAACTGGCTGGGTTATTTGTTGGTGGGCGGTGCGGTGCTGCTGTGGGCGCCGCCGCGCCTGAGCGCCGGCTGGGCGCTGCCCGACCCGGCCCTGCGCGCCATCGGGCTGGCGATGGTGCTGGCGGCGCTGGCCTACCCGGTGCTGTGCCGCTTCGTGCGCCCGCGTCGGCTAACGTGGCGCGGCCAGTCGCTGAAGCTGGCCAGCGGCCCCCTGGCGGTGTGGCAGCTGGTGGCGGGCGGCGCGAGCTGGCTGCTGATCGGCGCCACCGTCTGGAGCCTGTTCGGTGGCCGCATCGACTACCCCACCGTGCTCGGCGCCCTGCTGCTGGCGGCGCTGGCCGGTGTGCTGACGCACGTGCCGGCGGGTCTGGGTGTGCTGGAGGCGGTGTTCGTGGCCACGCTCGGCACCCGCCTGCCGTTGGTCGAGGTGCTCGCCACGGTGCTGGCCTACCGCGCCGTTTACTACCTGTTGCCCCTGGCGCTGGCGCTGCCCGCCTATGCGCTGAGCGAGGCGGCTGCGCGGCGGCACCGGCCCGGCTCAACCCGGGTGCCGACCCAACGGTAGTCCGGGCCGCCCCAAGGCAGGGCCAGCCCCCTCGGGGGGCAGCGACCCGCGCAGCGGCGGAGGGGGCTGCCTACCCTTTTCGCGCCCGCTCGTACAACCCCTGCACCTTCGGCACATTCGCCTCCAGGTCGCGGATGCGGTTCGGACCGGTGGGGTGGGTCGAGAGAAAGCCGATGCCTGGGCCACCCGTCTGGGCGGCCATCTTCTGCCACAGGCTCACGCTGGCCCGGGGCTGATAGGCGCCGCGCGCCGCGAGTTCCAGGCCCACCAGATCGGCCTCGGACTCGTCCTCGCGGCTGAACCGCAGCGTGAGCAGCTGCGTCCCCAGCCCGGCGGCCACGTTGCCCAGATCGCCCAGCCCCAGCAGCTGGGCGCCCAGCCGCAGGCCGAGGTCGGTGGCGCTGCTCTTGGCCAGCCGTTCGCGCGCGTGTTCGCGCAAGGCGTGGGCCATTTCGTGGCCCATGATCATGGCGGCTTCGTCGTCATTCAACTTCAGCTGGCTCAGGATGCCGGTGTAGAAGGCGATCTTGCCGCCGGGCAGGCAGAAGGCGTTGATCTGGTCGCTGTTGATCAGCACCACTTCCCAGCGCCAGTCTCTGGCGCGCGGGTTCCAGGCTGCGGCGTGGGGAATGATGCGTTTCGCGATAGCGTGCAGGCGCCGGGTCTGCGGGTGGTTGGCGGGCAGCAGGGCGTTTTGCTGCTTCGCTTCCTGCACGGTCTGCACAAACTGCTGGCTGCCGGCCTGTTCGATCTGGTCGGCGGGCACGAGCTTGCGCAGGCTGGACGCTTTGCCCACGTCGACCTGGGCGGACGCAGGCAGGGCGACCGCTGCCGCGCCCGCGAGCACGAAGGCGCGGCGCGCCTGCCAGGGGCCGCGCTGTGGGGCATCTTGGGAGATGGGGGTGGAGGCTGTCTTGAGGTCGCAGAGAAAACACATGGGTCAATAATAGGCAAAGCCCCCGCCGGGCGCACCCACCTGCCGCAATGACCGAGAACGCCGTCACGCCTTCGAGCCCACAAAACACCGCCCGACCCACCTGGGGCGAGACCCTGCGCGCCTACCTGGAGCCCGCCAGCCTGCGCATGTTCGCGCTCGGTTTCTCGGCCGGGCTGCCGCTGCTGCTGGTGCTGGGCACGCTGAGCTTTCGCCTGCGCGAGGCCGGGCTGGACCGCACGACCATCGGTTACCTGAGCTGGGTGGGGCTGGCGTATGGCTTCAAGTGGTGCTGGTCGCCGCTGGTGGACCGGCTGCCGATCCCCTTGCTCACGCGCTGGATGGGGCGGCGTCGCAGCTGGCTGCTGTTGTCGCAGGGCGCGATCATGGCGGCGCTGGTGGGCATGGCCTTGTCGGACCCGCGCACCGGGCTGAACGTGGTGGTGTGGTGCGCTCTGGCGGTGGCGTTCGCCTCGGCCACGCAGGACATCGCGCTGGACGCCTTCCGCATCGAGTCCGCCGACACGCGGCACCAGGGCGTGCTCGCCGCGACCTACCAGACGGGCTACCGGCTGGCGATGATCTGGGCGGGGGGGGGGGTGTTGTGGCTGGCGGCGCGGGCCGAGGTGGCGCCGGTGGCCCAGGCCGCCGTCGCGGTGGTCACCGCGGCCGCTGAAGCCGCGAAGCCCGTGCCGGGTGCGCTGTACCAGAACGCCGCCTGGACCTCGGCCTACCTCGTCATGGCCGCGAGCATGCTGGTGGGGGTGGTGACGGTGCTGTTCTCGCGCGAACCGGTGCAACTGGCCGTGCCGCCCGCGCGCAATGCGGCCGAGTGGTTCCGGGGCGCTTTTGTCGAGCCGTTCGCCGACTTCCTCCAGCGCTATGGCAAGCAGGCCTTGCTGATCCTCGCGCTGATCGGCGTCTACCGCATCAGCGACGTCGTGATGGGCATCATGGCCAATCCGTTTTACGTGGACATGGGCTACACCAAGGACGAGGTGGCCGCGGTCACCAAGGTTTACGGCGTGATCATGACCCTGGTCGGCGCCTTCATCGGCGGCGCGCTGTCGCTGCGCTGGGGCGTGATGCGGGTGCTGATGCTCGGCGCCATCCTCTCGGCCGCGAGCAACCTGCTGTTTGCGTGGCTGGCCGGTCATGGTCACGATGTGACGGCGCTGATCGCCGTGATCTCGGCCGACAACCTCAGCGCGGGCGTGGCCTCGGCCGGCTTCATCGCCTACCTCTCCAGCCTGACCAACGTCACCTACTCGGCCACGCAGTACGCGCTATTCAGCTCCATGATGCTGCTGGCGCCCAAGTGGCTGGCGGGCTATTCGGGGGCGTTCGTCGATGCATACGACTACCCGACCTTCTTCACCGCAACGGCCTTTCTCGGTGTTCCGGTGTTGCTGCTGGTCTGGCTCGCCACGCGCCTCATTCCGCTGCCGGAGCGTCCAGCAGGCGTTTGAGCTCGGCCTTCTGCACCTTGCCGAGCGCGGTCTTGGGCAGGGCGTCGACGCGCAGC
This sequence comes from Hydrogenophaga aromaticivorans, assembly GCF_013387465.1. Classification (GTDB taxonomy): domain Bacteria; phylum Pseudomonadota; class Gammaproteobacteria; order Burkholderiales; family Burkholderiaceae_C; genus Hydrogenophaga; species Hydrogenophaga aromaticivorans. The sequence continues at coordinate 115,025 of NZ_VYGV01000016.1, forward strand.
CAACGGCGCGGCCACTTGTAGCGGGCCAGACGCCCGTCGAGGAAACGCTGCAAGGGTTCGGCCCAGTCCGGGTGGTCGTGCTCCCCGGGCTGCAGCACCAGCACCGCGACCGCCACCTCGCCCCAGCGCGCGTCGGCCTGGCCGATCACACTGCACTCGACCACCAGCGGGTGTTGCAGCAGCAGGTTTTCGATCTCGGCCGGGTAGATGTTTTCGCCGCCGGAAATGATCATGTCCTTGGACCGGCCGACCACGGTGAAGCTGCCGTCGGGCGCCTGTTGCGCCAGGTCGCCGCTGTGGAAGAAGCCGTCGGCGTCGCAGGCCGCGCGGTCGGGCCAGTAGCGCCGGACCACATTGGGCGCCCGGATGCAGAGCTCACCCACGGCGCCGGGCGCCACCACCGCGCCCAGGGGGTCGCGCAGCTGCACCTCGACGCCGGGGGCCGGCCAGCCACAGGAGCCGGCATGGTCCTGGGCGTGTTCGGCTGGCAGGGCGATCGAGAACGGGCCGGTTTCGGTGCTGCCGTAGACGTTGCAGACCGGCACGCCGCGCGCATGAAACGCGGCCAGCGGTGCGGGCGGCAGCAGGCTGGACCCGGCCCAGACCGCGCGCAGGCTGGACAGATCGGTGCCGGTCCACCGCGGATGTTCGGTCAGCGCCTTGAGTGTGGCGGGCACCTGCAGGGTGAGGGTGGGGCGTTCGTGCGCGATGGCGTCCAGCGTGGCAACAGCGTCGAAACGCGAAAAGAGCAGCACGCGCGCGCCGACCGACAGCGCCGGCAGCGTCTGGAGGCACAGGCCGCCGACGTGGAACAGCGGCAGCACGGTGAGCACGGTGTCGTTCGCTGACAGCCCCTGGACCTGGGCGGCGATGGCCATGTTGGCCAGCAGGTTGCCCTGGGTGTGCACAGCGGCCTTGGGGGCGCCCGTGGTGCCTGAGGTGTAGACCAGCAGCACCGGTGCGTCCCACGCTTCGGCGAACTCCGGGCCGTCCGGGTCCATGGTGTCCGTGGTGGTGGTGTTCAACCGGCCAGGCAACTGCGCCATCGGAACGAGGTGGCCGGCGGCCGGCGAGGGGTGAGGCAGCGACTGGGCGGCCGATGCGAAGTGGGTGTCGTGCACCAGCACCCGAGGCTGGCAGTCGGCCAGCACGGCGGCCCACTCGGCGGCGGCGAGCCGGTGGTTCAGCGGCACCAGCAGCGCACCGAGCCGCGCCAGCGCAAACAGCAGCACTATCTGCAGCGGGTGGTTCAGCCCCAGCCAGGCGACCCGGTCACCGGCCTGCACCCCGTGTTGCGTCTGTAGATGGCGGGCGACGGCCGCCGCCCAGCGCGCCAGCTCCGCAAAGTCCGTGTCAGGGCCCGCAGGCGCTGCGGGTTCGCGTGCACTCAGCGCGAGAGCGCCTGGCCGTTCGCGGGCCAGGCGCTGCAGCAGGCTGTCCAGCGAACGGGCGGGCGGGAGAACAGGGGTCGGGAGCTGGGCCATTTACCGAACTTTACGCGAGCGGCGCACCGGGTTCACACGCGCGCGCGACCATACGCATGACCGGGCTCACCGATCCGCCGCCGGGCTGCCCCCGCAAGGGCGCGGGACGCTTGGAGGGCTCTATCCCGCCCGCTACACTGAATGCCATGACCTCCCCGACCCCCACCCGCCTCCTGATGATCGAAGACGATGCCCGTCTGGCCCAGATGGTCACGGACTACCTCGGCCAGTCAGGCTTCGCGGTCACGCACGCGCCCGCCGGCGAACAAGGGCTTGAGCAGCTGCAGATGATCCAGCCCGAGCTGGTGATCCTGGACCTGATGATGCCCGGCATGGACGGGCTGGAGGTGTGTCGCCGCATCCGCGCCATGCCCAACGAGAACGCGCGCGTGCCCGTGCTCATGCTCACCGCCAAGGGCGATCCCATGGACCGCATCATTGGCCTGGAACTGGGGGCCGACGACTACCTGCCCAAGCCCTTCGAGCCGCGCGAACTGCTCGCCCGCATCCGCGCCGTGCTGCGCCGCCGGGGCGAGCCGGGTGGGTCTGCGGCCACGACGCGCAGCTCACCCGTGCTGCGCTTTGGGTCGCTGGAGATCGATCGCGATGCGCGCACGGTGCAGGTCGCCGGACAGCTGTGCGAGCTCACGTCCTACCAGTTCGACCTGCTGGTGGCGATGGCCGAACGCGCCGGGCGCGTGCTCACGCGCGACCAGATCATGGAGGCCGTGCGTGGCCGCGAGCTCGAAGCGTTCGACCGCAGCATCGACGTGCACATCGGCCGCATCCGCACCGCCATCGAGGTCGACAGCAAGGACCCCAAGCGCATCCTCACTGTGCGGGGTGTGGGCTATGTTTTCGCCAAACAACAAGAATGAAAAGCCTTTGGGGTCAGCGGCTGTACCTGCGCATCTGGTTCGCCGTGGTGGCGGCCGTGGCGGTGCTGACGCTGGTGGTGGGCTGGCTCTGGCAGATGGCGCTGGACCGTGATCGCGAGGAACGCGATGCCCGGGTGGCGCGCGAGATTGTCTTGCGCAACGGGGCGGGTGAGGAGGTGGGGCGGTCGCCCGCCAAGGCGGTGCGCATTCCGGGTCAGGGGCTTGAGTTCCAGGTGGAGATGAAGGACGGCCACACGCTTTACGTCCTGCTGCCGCGGGCCAACCGCACCCCCGGCAGCTTGCCGTCCCGGCGCAGCCTGTTCGGCTTGCAGTCGCCTTTTGGTTTCGCCTGGCTGCTGGGACTGGTGGCGCTGGCGGTGGCGCTGGGGGCTTACCCGATCGTGCGCCGTCTGACGAAACGGCTGGAAGCCCTGCAAAAAGGCGTGGAGCGCTGGGGTCAGGGCGATTTGAGCACGCGCCTGCCTGTGCAGGGGCAGGACGAGGTGGCGTTTCTGGCGGCCCGGTTCAACGCCGCGGCCGAACGCGTGCAGACCTTGCTGCTCTCGCACAAAGCCCTGCTGGCCAACGCTTCACACGAGTTGCGTTCGCCGCTCGCGCGCATCCGCATGGGGCTGGAGCTGCTGGGGCACGACCGTGCCGGGGCCGGTCAGCGTGCCGAGATCGCGCGCAGCATCGAGGAACTGGACCAGCTGATCGACGAGATCCTGCTGGCCAGCCGGCTGGACGCGCGCGACGCCAACGACGCTTCCGCGCTGGGTCCGACCGAAGAAGTCGATCTGGTGGGCCTGGCGGCCGAGGAGTGCGCCCGCACCGGCGCCGATCTGGAGATCGCACCCGGCGGATCGACGCTGCTGGTGCAGGGTCACCCCAGGCTGTTGCGTCGCCTGTTGCGCAACCTGCTGGAGAACGCGCGGCGCTATGGACGCCCGGTTTCTGGCGCTGACGCAGACCCCGGAGAACCCCAGGTGCGTCTGACGCTGTCGCAACGGCCCGGCTCGGGGTCCCGGGCGCCGAATGGCGCTTCGGCGGTGGCGGTCCTGTGGGTGGACGACCGGGGTCCGGGGGTGCCGGCCGAGCTGCGCGAGCGCATCTTCGAGCCCTTCTACCGTCTGCCGGGCGCCAGCGAAAAAGAAGGCGGGGTGGGTCTGGGGTTGGCACTCGTCAAGTCCATCGCCGAGCGCCACCAGGGTTCGGTGCGTTGTGAATCCCGTCCGGGTGGCGGTGCCCGGTTCGTGGTCGAGTTGCCGTTGTGAGGTGCAAACGGGTCGGGGAAGCGCCGAAGGACCTGCTGCAGACCGCAGGGCCCTTGTTTTCGCCAAATGGGGGTGACAATTTCCAACAAAAAGGGTCGTTGCTCCCCCAAATGGGGGATGTTCGAAACCCATGTGGCAGCGCACAATTCACCCCGTTGCTGTCACAACATTCCGAAAAATGCAGATCCGGCAAACCCCATACGTTGATCCAAGCGTTTGAAACTGGTCTCCCAACGACGTCCTTCCAAGGACTTTCAAAGCCACCGCAAGGTGGCTTTTTTTTGCCCGTTTGTCGCGCCTGGAAGGGGCGCGTGCCGGGAAGTTGGGCCGCTACAGGCGGTCGATGCCCTGGTCCGAGAGGGTTTTGCCGCCCTTGCGCACTTGTTGGGCCGTTTCCTTGTTTTTTTCCTTGCACGCCAGGTCGGCGTAGGCCCGCTCGTGTTCCAGGTGCAGCACCGGCGCGGTGTACCGCAGGTGCCGTCCCCGGATGCCCGCGTTGTTCAGACGGAACCCGAGTTCGATGTCTTCTGCGCCGTAGCCGAAGTTCTCGTCAAAGCCGTTCACCTTGATCAGGTTGATGCGCCAGGTCGAGCTGTTGCCGCCGTTCCAGGTTTTGCTGACCGGGGTGAGGGTCTCGGCCAGGCCCGACAGCCACACCGGGTAGAGCCCGGCTTTCAGGCGGTTGCCGAGACCGTCCAGGGCCTGGTGGGCGGACAGCCACTGCGCTGTGAACACTTCGCCGGATGCGACCTGTTCTCTGGTGACGGCATTGCTGGTGGGCCGGTCCAGGCGGATCACGCCGCCGGTGCAAAACCGGTCCGGTTTGCTCAACGTGAGGTGGCGTTCGACAAACACCCGCCCCGGCACGCAGTCGCCATCCAGAAAAATCAGGTACTCCGCTGTTGAGCTGGCAATGGCTTTGTTCAGGATGCGGTTTTTCCGGAAACCATGGTCTGGGTGCCAGATGTGGCGCAGGCGCGGTCCAAACGCCGCGGCCCATGTATTCACCAGATCCCGGGTGGTCTGCCCGGAGCCGTCGTCGGCGATGCAGAGCTTGAAGTCGGCAACGGATTGCCGACGCAGGGCACACAAGGCCAGATCCAGCGCGTGCGGGTTGTTGTAGGTTGAGACAACAACCTCGACGCTTCCCGGCCCGGCCATGAATTCAGTGCCGGTGCGCGAGCTGTTCGTTGGCGCCCAGGCGGTAGACGGTGCCGCAATACGGGCAGCGCGCTTCACCGGTCTTGGCCACGTCCAGGTACACCTTGGGGTGGCTGTTCCAGAGCTTCATGTCGGCCTTGGGGCTGGGGCAGAAGATGCCGCCCTGGTGGTTCAGGTCCGCGGCGGCGAGTTCGATCGATGCGTTTTTCATGTCAAACCTTCGTCAGCCAGTGGGCGTATTTGTCGTTGCGGCCGTTGACGATGTCAAAAAACGCGCTCTGGATCTTTTCGGTGATCGGGCCGCGGCTGCCGGCGCCGAGTTCGATGCGGTCCAGCTCGCGGATCGGGGTCACTTCGGCGGCGGTGCCGGTGAAGAAGGCCTCGTCGGCGATGTAGACCTCGTCGCGCGTGATACGCTTCTGCACGATCTCCAGGCCCAGGTCCTTGGCGATGTGGAACACGGTGTTGCGGGTGATGCCATTGAGCGCACCGGCCGAGAGGTCGGGCGTGTAGATCACGCCGTTCTTGACCACGAAGATGTTTTCGCCCGCGCCTTCGGACACAAAACCGGAGCTGTCGAGCAACAGGGCCTCGTCGTAGCCCTCGTCGGTGACTTCCATGTTGGCCAGTATGGAGTTGGTGTAGTTGCTCACCGCCTTGGCCTGCGTCATGGTGATGTTGACGTGGTGGCGGGTGTAGCTGCTGGTCTTGACGCGGATGCCGCGCTTGAGACCCTCTTCACCCAGGTAGGCGCCCCAGGCCCAGGCCGCGACCATCAGGTGGATGGTGTTGCCCTTGGGGCTGACGCCCAGCTTCTTGTCGCCGATCCAGGTCAGCGGGCGGATGTAGCAGCTCTCGAGCTTGTTTTCGCGCACCACGGCTTTCTGGGCCTCGTTCACTTCTTCCTTGGTGAACGGCAGCTTCATGCGCAGGATCTTGGCGCTGTTGAACAGGCGCTCGGTGTGCTCTTCCAGACGGAAGATGGCCGTACCGCCCGCAGCGTTGTAGGCGCGCACGCCTTCGAACGCGCCGCAACCGTAGTGCAGCGTGTGGGTCAGCACATGGATCTTGGCGTCGCGCCAGTCGACCATCTGGCCGTCCATCCAGATCTTGCCGTCGCGGTCGGACATCGAGGGAATCACGGGGCTCATGCGGGGTCCTTTGGGGTGTATTGATCGATGGCCTGGGCGCAGACCGGCCAAACCCTGATTTTACGGCGCCGTCCCTGTGGCCGGCGCCTGGGCCGTTTCGTCTTCGGGTGCCGGTCGGGCCAGGTCCCAGCTCACCAGCCGGCCGTCGCGAAAGTGCGCGGTGACCGACGAATGGCTGCCATCGGTCCAGCGGTACTGTTCGGGCTGTTCCCCTTCGGCCGTCAGGCGTTCACCCAGTGCGCGCGTCATGGCGATCACGTGCATCAGCGTCACGCCTGGCTTGAGCTTGGCGTTGAGCATCACGGCGCTGGCGACAAAACCGATGGGCTGTTTCGCCGCGCGCTGCATCACCGTCATGAGCCGGGTGACGTGCAGAAGCAGCCACATCACCAGGCCACCTGCGACCACGGACACGCCGGGCCAGCCGTAGCTGCGGTAGGCCAGCACGATCAGCGCAGCGCCGGCCAGAGGAACAACAAGTCGCGAGAAGTTCATGTTCTGATTGTCGGCGCTTGTCGCTGACGGTCGGTTGCGGTCACTGCGTACACCCGGGGTGGGTTCATGCCAACGAGCGGGCCAATTCCATGGCCTCATCAATGCGATCCACACCATGCACTGTCATGCCATCAAATGCCTTGTCGTTCTTCTTCGGCAGGTTGGCCTTGGGCACCACCGCCACGCTGAAACCGAGCTTGGCGGCCTCTTTCAGCCGCTCCTGTCCGCGTGGCGCCGGTCGCACTTCGCCCGCGAGGCCCACCTCGCCAAACGCAATGAAACCCTTGGGCAGGGGCTTGCCGCGCAGACTGGAGGTGATGGCGAGCATCACCGCCAGGTCGGCGGCCGGTTCGCTGATGCGCACGCCGCCCACGGCGTTGACAAACACGTCCTGGTCCATGCAGGCCACACCGGCGTGGCGGTGCAGCACGGCCAGCAGCATGGCCAGGCGGTCGCGGTCCAGGCCCACGGAGAGGCGCCGGGGCGACGGGCCGCCGCTGTCCACCAGCGCCTGGATCTCCACCAGCATCGGCCGCGTGCCTTCCAGCGTCACCATCACACAGCTGCCGGGCACGGGTTCGGAATGTTGCGAGAGAAAGATCGCGCTCGGGTTGCTCACGCCCTTCAGGCCACGCTCGGTCATGGCGAACACGCCGATCTCGTTCACGGCGCCAAAGCGGTTCTTGATCGCGCGGATCAGGCGGAAGCTGGAATGCGTGTCGCCCTCGAAATACAGCACGGTGTCCACCATGTGCTCCAGCACGCGCGGGCCAGCCAGCGCGCCTTCCTTGGTCACGTGGCCCACCAGCACGATCGCCGTGCCGCTGGCCTTGGCCGCGCGGGTCAGGTGAGCCGCGCACTCGCGCACCTGCGCCACCGAGCCGGGTGCACTGGTGAGCTGTTCGGAATACACGGTCTGGATCGAGTCGATCACGGCGATGGCCGGTCTCACATGGTCCAGCGTGGCGAGGATCTTCTCCAGCTGGATCTCGGCCAGCACGCTGACCTGCGAACCGTCCAGCCCGAGCCGGCGCGAACGCAGCGCCACCTGGGCGCCGCTTTCTTCACCCGTGACGTAGAGCGTTTTCTGACCGGCGCGCTGCAGCGAATCCAGCGCCTGCAGCAGCAGGGTGGACTTGCCGATGCCCGGGTCGCCGCCGATCAGCACCACGCCGCCTTCGACGATGCCGCCGCCGAGCACGCGGTCCAGCTCGTCGTGGCCGGTGGGCGTGCGCTGCACGTCGGTGGCATCGATGTCGGCCAGGGTCGTGACTTCGGCGGTCTTCGCCAGCGACGCAAAGCGGTTCTTCGCCGGGGCCGACGATTCGGCCACCGATTCGATCAGCGTGTTCCAGGCGTTGCAGTGCGGGCACTTGCCCAGCCACTTGGGGCTGCTGCCGCCGCATTCGTTGCAGGTGTATTGGGTTTTATCTTTGGCCATGTGGCAGGCAATATAGTCGAGTCCCGCCGGGCTGGCTCCGGCCCCGCCTGCTCCACTGGACCGCTTTTGCCCGACCCCCGCCATCCCTCCCCGCCGCCCGCCGCGGCCTTGCGCGCGCTGCCGCCCGGCGAACAGCCGCTGACGGCCGCCGCGCGGGCCTTCAACCTGCAGCTGACCCGCGTCGACAAGCTCAAGGCGCAGCTCGATGAGCTGGACGCCCTGGCGCAGTCGCACCGGGTGGAGTTGCACCGCTGGGTCGCGCCCTTGCAGCAGCGCCAGCGCCAGCGCATGCGCGAGCTGGCCTTGTGGCTGGCGGAGTGCCTGCAGGGCAAGACCCTGAGCCGCTTGCAGCAGGCGACGGCGACCGAAGCCCTGTGTCGGCTGGCGCAGACCCTGGCCGAGGAGGGCGATCTCGCCATGGCCGAGCTGCACGACCAGCACAGCCCGCAGACGCTGGCGCAGAAGAAGCAGGCCGCGGCCGACGCCCTGCGCGCGCGGCTGGAACAGGTGCTGGGCGAACCGCTGGCTGATGCCAGTGAGGACCCGTCGATGGAAGAGTTGTTGCGCGCCGGCATGGCGCGGCTGCGCGAGTCGCAGGACGAAGAACAGGCGCGCCGCCAGGCGAAGGCGAAGGCCCGCAAGGCGCGTCAAAAACCCGGCGCGGAACAGACCCAGGCCCAGGTGCAGCAGGCCGATGCTGAAACGCAGCTGCGCACGCTGTTTCGCCAGCTCGCCAGCGCCCTGCACCCGGACCGCGAGACCGACGCCCAGGAGCGCCTGCGCAAGACCGCGCTCATGAGCGAGGCCAACGCCGCCTATGGGCGCAAGGACCTGGTCACGCTGATGCAGATCCAGCTGCGCGCCGAGCTGGCCGACCCGGCCGCCGTGTCGCGCCTGGCCGAAGACAAGCTGGCCGCGCTGACCCTGTTGCTCAAGCAGCAGGTGGCCGGGTTGGAGCGCGAGCGCGCCGCGCGCCAGCAGCGTCTGGCGCGCGAGTTCGACCTGCCGCCGGGCCAGGTGGCCAACCCGAACACGCTCAAACAGCATCTGCTGGCCCAGGTGGCGGCGCTGGAGTCGGCCGTGGCGCAGACCGAGCAGGATCTGGAGCGGGTGCAGGAACCCGCCGGCCTCAAGCGCTGGCTCAACCAGCAGCGCGAAACACCGGGTCGTGTGCGTGCGGACCGCGATCCCGACGACTATTTCTGAACCGCGCCTTGTGGACTTACTTCGCCGGGTGGCTGTAGCGGCGTTTCACTTCGGCGATCTCCACCGAGTAGCTGGCGTACCAGCGCTCGCGCCCCAGCTGCTGCGCGGCCAGGTGGTCGGTGTGCTGTTTCCAGGCGCGGATGCTGGCCTCATCGGGCCAGTAAGAGAGCGCGATTTCCTGGTCGCCCTCGGTGGCGGCGGTGAAATCCAGGCAACCGAACTGGGTCAATGCCAGTTCACGCATCTGAGCCGCCATGGCGCTGTATTCGGCGTCGAGGGCGCGGGCTTTCGCGCGGAAGATCACAACAAACATTCGAAGCCTTGGATGAGTTGACGGGTGATTTCGGCCGCCGGCAGCGACCGGCAACCGCTGGCGTTCTGGCCCGACCAGAGCGGTGAAAAGTCGCCGCTGCCCAACGCTTCGAAGTGCGCGCGCAGCGGCGCGATGGCGGCGGTGGCGAGCGGGAAGGCTGGCGCGGCCGGGCTCAGGAGGCCGAGTTCGCGCATCACGCGGTTGACGATGCCGCGCGCCGGCCGGCCGGTGAACACGTTGGTGAGCGCGGTGTGGCGTGCGGCGGCGCTCTGCAGCGCGGCGCGGTGCAGTTCGCTGGTGGTGGCTTCAGCGCTGCACAGGTAGGCCGTGCCGACCTGCACGCCGGCCGCGCCCAGCGCCATCGCCGCGGCCACACCCGCCGCGTCGGCGATGCCGCCGGCCGCGATCACCGGCACGTCCACCGCCGCCACGATCTGCGGCAGCAGGGCGAAGGTGCCCATTTGCTGGCTCAGGTCGTGCGACAGAAAGTGCCCACGGTGACCTCCGGCCTCCAGGCCCTGGGCGATCACGGCGTCGGCGCCGTGGGCCACGAGCCAGCGCGCCTCGTCCACCGTGGTGGCGCTGGACAGCACCACGCTGCCCCAGCGTTTCACGCGGGCCACCAGATCGGGCGAGGGCAGGCCAAAGTGGAAGCTCACCACCGGCGGGCGGAAGGGTTCCAGGATGTCGGCAGCCGCAGCGCTGAACGGGACGCGGCCGGCGCCGGCCGGCACTTTGGCGAGGTCCAGCCCGGCCTCGGCATAGAAGGGGGCGAGCGCCGCACGCCAGACGGCTTCGCGGCCCGCATCGGGTTCGGGTGGTGTGTGGCAGAAGAAGTTGACGTTCCAGGGACGCTGGGTGCCGGTGCTCAGGGCCGCCAGCTCGCGCTGCAGGGCCTCGGCCGTGAGCATGGCGCCGGGTAGGGAGCCCAGGCCGCCGGCATTGCTCACCGCGATCGCGAGCGCCGCGCCCTGCACGCCGGCCATCGGGGCCTGGATCAACGGGAATTCGGTGTGCAGCAGCTCGGTCAGGGTTTTCATGCGCGGATTGTCGGTGCGACGGACCGTGGTGACCAGTCCCCCGGCATAGGCCGCCGAACGGCTCAGGGTAAACCCGAAAACCGGGCCAAAGAAAATCATTTAACATATTAAATAAATGAGCACCGAAACCCCTTTTGTCCACCGCAACCTGCCGCGCCTGCTGCTCGAAGCGCGCGAGGCCGTGATGCAGCACACCCGGCCCAGCCTGCGCGAGCACGGCCTGTCGGACCAGCAGTGGCGCGTGCTGCGCGTGCTGGGTGAACACGCAGCCGATCCGGCGGGCGTCGAGACCGGCCGCGTGGCACGCGAAGCGCTGTTGCTTGGCCCCAGCCTCACCGGCGTGCTCACGCGCATGGAGCGCGACGGGCTGATCAGCCGCGCGCGCTGCCCGCAGGACGCGCGCCGTACCGTGGTGCGCGCCACCCGGGCGGGGCTGAAGCTGGTGGCCACACTGTCACAGACCATCGAGGCGCACTACGCCTGGATGGAAGAGCGCCTGGGCAAGGCGCGGCTGGCGCAGCTCTACACCCTGCTCGACAGCGTGATCGCGCTGGAAGTGCCCGATGCCGACGAGGGTGGGGGCGCGGGCTGGACCGAAGAAGACGCCGCATGAAGGAACCGACATGAACACCCCCTGGACCCCGCCGTACCTGCCGCAGGGCACGGTCTACGGCACCCTGCTGAACTTCCGGCGCGAACACGCGCTGTGGGCGCCGCGCATGAACGAGGCGCCCTACAAGGCGCCGCCGCAGGCGCCGGTGCTCTACATCAAGACCGCCAACACCTTCACGCCGTCGGGCCATGCCATCGCGCTGCCCCACCAGGTCGCCGAGGTCGATGTGAGCGCGTCGCTCGGTCTGGTTGCGGGCGAGGGCGGCCGCGTCGCGAGCGCCGTGCTGTTCAACAACGTGGCGATTCCGCACGAGAGCTACTTCCGCCCGTCGGTGAAGTTCCGCTGTGTGGACGGTTTCCTCGGTGTGGGGCGCGATGCCGTGGCGCTGGACGCGCTGGGGGGCCTCGACGGCCTGGCCGGGCTCGTGATCGAGCTGCGCATCAATGGCGTGCACCGCCAGACCGTGGCGCTGGCCGATCTGGTGCGCGACGCGGCCACGCTCTGGGCCGACGTGAACGCCTTCCAGACCTTGCGGCCGGGCGACGTGCTGATGCTCGGCACCGATTGCCTGCCCGACGGCACCCGCCCGCGCGCCAAAGCCGGGGACGCGGTGGAGATCCTGGCCACCGGCTTCAAGCCGCTGGTGAACGCCTTCGTCGGAGAACAGACATGAAAAGAGCCCGTATCGCCTGGGCCGGCGCGGTCCACGACGCCATCGAAGCCGATGGCCAGCTCGAACTGCTCACCCCCGCTTTCAAAGGTCGCCGCGTGACTTTCGACGAGGTGGTCTGGTTGCCGCCGCTGGCGCCCGTTGACCGCGCGCGCACCGTGCTCGCGCTGGGCCTGAACTACGCCGATCACGCCAAGGAACTTGATTTCAAGGCGCCCGAAGAGCCGCTGGCCTTCGTCAAGGGCGAGTCCTCGCTGATCGGTCACCGCGCCTTCACCGTGCGACCCGACGGCGTGATGTTCATGCATTACGAATGCGAACTCGCGGTGGTGATCGGCAAGCCTGCGAAGCGCGTGAAGAAGGCCGATGCATTGCAGTACGTGGCCGGCTACACCGTGGCCAACGACTACGCGATACGCGACTACCTGGAGAACTGGTACCGCCCCAACCTCAAGGTCAAGAACCGCGACACCTGCACGCCCATCGGCCCCTGGCTGGTCGACGCAGCCGATGTGGCCGACCCGATGAACCTGGCGCTCACGACCACCGTGAACGGTCAGCTCACGCAGCAGGGCAACACGAAAGACATGATCTTCGATGTGCCCACGCTGATCGAATACTTCAGCAGCTTCATGACCCTGATGCCCGGCGACCTGATCCTCACCGGCACGCCCGACGGCGTGGTCGATTGCCAGCCGGGGGACGTGATCGTCACGTCCATCGAACACATCGGTGAACTCATGAACACCATCACGGCGGCGCCCAAGGCCGCCTGACAACGCAGGAACCGACATGACCCAACGCATCAACCACCTCATCAACGGCAAGACGGTTGCCGGCACCGACTACTTCGAAACGATCAACCCCGCCACGCAGGGCGTGCTGGCCGAAGTGGCTTCGGGCACCGAGACCGAAGTCAACGCCGCGGTGCAGGCCGCCAAGGACGCCTTCCCGAAATGGGCCGGCCTGCCGGCGACCGAGCGCGCCAAGAAGATCCGCGCACTCGGCGAGCTGATCGCGAAGCATGTGCCGGAGATTGCCCAGACCGAAACCGACGACACCGGCCAGGTGATCGCGCAGACCGGCAAGCAGCTGATCCCGCGCGCGGCGGACAACTTCAGCTACTTCGCCGAGATGTGCACCCGGGTTGACGGCCACACCTACCCCACGCCCACGCACCTGAACTACACCCTGTTCCACCCGGTCGGCGTGTGCGCGCTGATCAGCCCATGGAACGTGCCCTTCATGACGGCCACCTGGAAGGTCGCGCCCGCGCTGGCCTTCGGCAACACGGCGGTGCTGAAGATGAGCGAGCTGTCGCCCATGACCGCGGCGCGCCTGGGCGAGCTGGCGCTGGAAGCCGGCATCCCGGCCGGCGTGTTGAACGTGGTGCACGGCTTCGGCAAGGAGGCGGGCGAGCCGCTGTGCGCGCACCCCGACGTGCGTGCGATTTCCTTCACCGGCTCCACCGCCACCGGCAACCGCATCGTCAAGACCGCGGGCCTGAAGAAGTTCAGCATGGAGCTGGGCGGCAAGAGCCCGTTCGTGGTCTTCGACGACGCGGACCTGGACCGTGCGCTCGACGCCGCACTTTTCATGATCTTCAGCAACAACGGCGAGCGCTGCACCGCCGGCAGCCGCATTCTGGTGCAGCAGAGCATCTACGCCGACTTCGCCGCGAAGTTCGCCGAACGCGCCAAACGCATCGTCGTGGGCGACCCGCAGGACGAGAAGACCACCATCGGTCCGATGATCAGCCAGGGCCATCTGGCCAAGGTGCGCAGCTACATCGAGCTGGGACCGAAGGAGGGCGCGACGCTGTTGTGCGGCGGCCTCGACCGGCCGAGCTATGCGGCTGAGCTGCCGGCGCATGTGCAGGCGGGCAACTATGTCTGGCCCACGGTGTTTGCCGACGTGGACAACCGCATGCGCATCGCGCAGGAAGAGATCTTCGGCCCGGTGGCCTGCCTGATTCCGTTTCGCGACGAGGCGCACGCCATCGAGCTGGCGAACGACATCGCCTACGGCCTCTCCAGTTATGTGTGGACGGAGAACCTGGGCAAGGCGCACCGCGTGGCCGCGGCGGTGGAAGCGGGCATGTGTTTCGTGAACTCGCAGAACGTGCGCGACCTGCGGCAGCCATTTGGCGGCACGAAGGCGTCGGGCACGGGGCGCGAGGGTGGCACCTGGAGTTACGAGGTGTTCCTGGAGCCCAAGAACGTGGCGGTGTCTCTCGGTTCCCATCACATTCCTCATTGGGGGGTGTGATGTGTTCTCCGCTGTTTCACTCAAAGGGGTGGGCAGGATCGAACGGCCGGGGCGCTCTGCTCCGCTCATGTCCCCCGGAACGGGCTGCGCCCGTTCCTCCTCCTTTACTTCGCTGCGCAGAACACCCCACCCGATCGATCCGACGCGAGGTGTTGGCACTCATGGGGCGACGGACCAGCCATGCAGTGGGTTGGCCGCGCCGGGTGCCTACCGCAGCGAAGTCAAGGAGGAGGGCTGCGCGCAGCGCAGACCGGGGGACATGAGCGGAGGTGGGCGCCCGGCGTGGTCAGCCCACGGAGCCAACGAAACAATTCCTAAGCACTGACAGGAGACAAAACCCATGGGCAAAGTAGCACTGGTCGGCAAGATCACCCACGTCCCCTCCATGTACCTCAGCGAGCTCGACGGCCCGCGCAAGGGCACGCGGCAGGACGCCATCGACGGCCACGTTGAAATCGCGCGCCGCTGCCGGGAAGCCGGGGTGGACACCATCGTCGTCTTCGACACCCACTGGCTCGTCAACGCCAGCTACCACCTCAACTGCGCGCCGCACTTTGAGGGCACCTACACCAGCAACGAGCTGCCGCACTTCATCAGCAACCTGCCGTTTGCCATCCCCGGCAACCCCGAGCTCGGGCAGCTGCTGGCCAAGGTGGCCAATGAACACGGCGTGGAAACCCTGGCCCACCACGCCACCACGCTCGGCCCGGAGTACGGCACGCTCGTGCCCATGCGCTACATGAACGCCGACCAGCACTTCAAGGCCATCTCGGTCTCGGCGCTGTGCACCGTTCACTACCTCAACGACAGCGCGCGCCTCGGCTGGGCCATGCGCAAGGCGGTCGAAGACCACTACGACGGTACCGTCGCCTTCCTCGCCAGCGGCAGCTTGAGCCACCGCTTCGCACAGAACGGCCTCGCGCCCGAATTCGCGTTCAAGGTCTGGAGCCCCTTCCTCGAAACCCTGGACCACCGCGTGGTGCAGATGTGGGAAAACGGGGAGTGGGCCGACTTCTGCGGCATGCTGCCCGAGTACGCCGCCAAGGGCCACGGCGAAGGCTTCATGCACGACACCGCCATGATGCTGGGCGTGCTGGGCTGGAGCGAGTACGACGGAAAGGCCGAGGTCATCACGCCGTATTTCGGCGCGTCGGGCACCGGCCAGATCAACGCCGTGTTTCCCGTCACGCCCGTCACCGGCAAAGCCATTCCCAAGGCGCAGGCCTCGGCCGCCGACGGGTTCAGCCTCGTGAGCTCACGCCTCTGAACGGAATCCCCATGCCCCACCTCGTCATCCTCTACACCCCCAACCTCGACAAGCCAGCGGCCGAAGGCGGCGTCGACATGCGCGGCCTGTGCCGCGCGCTCGCCGACGCGATGCTCGCCGTGCGCGACGAGCAGGACCAGCAGGTCTTCCCCACCGGCGGCACGCGCGTGCTGGCCTACCCCGCGGCGCACAGCGCCGTGTCCGATGGCGGCGCGGCCGGCATCGAGGCGGGCCTGGGCGGCGACTACGCCTTCGTCTACATGAACGTGCGCATGGCCAAGGGCCGCAGCGCGGTCGTGCACCAGCGCGTGGGCGAGGCGCTGAACGCCTGCGTGAGGGAGCGTTTCGCCGAACAGCTCGCAAAGCGCCCCATCGGGATCACTGTGCAGGTCGACGAGGGCCACGAGGTTTTCGACGCCAAGAACAGTTCCCTGCACCCGCTTTTCCAGAAGAAGTAAGCCATGTTCGACGACGCCCTCGTTCAGCAGCTCGCCGCCGAGCTGCAGCAGTCCCAGCAGACCCGCACGCAGGTCGAGCACTTCTCCAAACGCCACCCCGGCATGACGGTTGAAGACGGCTACCGCATCGGCCGCGCCTGGGTCAAGTTGCAAAAGGCCGCCGGCCGGAAAGTCATCGGCCACAAGATCGGCCTGACCAGCCGCGCCATGCAGATCAGCAGCCAGATCGACGAGCCCGACTACGGCACCCTGCTCGACGACATGCTCTACACCGCGAAGGCCGGCGAGGTGATGGAAATTCCGGTGAAGAACTTCATCGCCCCGCGCGTCGAGGTCGAGCTGGCCTTCGTGCTCAAGGCGTCGCTGGCTGGCCCGAACGTCACGGTGGAAGACGTGCTGGCCGCGACGGACTACATGACGCCCGCCATCGAGATCATCGACGCACGCATCGAGCAGTTCGATCGCCACACCAAGGTGATGCGCAAGGTCTACGACACCATCAGCGACAACGCGGCCAACGCCGGCATCGTCATAGGCGCGGGCGACCCCGCGTTCAAGGCCGACCCGCGCAGCACCAACCGCCCATGGTGCGGCGCCATCCTGCGGCAGAACGGCGCGGTCGAAGAGACCGGCCTGGCCGCCGGCGTGCAGGGCGACCCCGCCATTGGCATCGCCTGGCTGGCCAACAAACTGGCGCCCTGGGGCGAGACGCTGCAGGCTGGCGAGACCGTGCTCGCCGGCAGCTTCACGCGGCCAGTGGCGGCCAAAGCCGGCGACCTGTTCGAGGCCGATTACGGCCCGCTCGGCTGCCTGTGCTTCCGCTTCATCTGACCGCACACACTTGTATATAGAAGGAGACCCCGCATGGCCGACGCCTTCCTCAAACCCGCCCGCATCAGCGACGCCGAATGGCAGGCTCGCGTGCAGCTCGCCGCCTGCTACCACATCTTTGCCCACCTCGGCTGGGCCGAACTGATCTACAACCACATCTCGCTGCGCGTGCCGGGGCCGGACGACCACTTCCTCATCAACCCCTTCGGCCTGCACTACACCGAGGTCACCGCGTCCAACCTGGTCAAGGTCGACGTGGACGGCAACATCATAGGCAACGACGACTGGCCGATCAACCCGGCCGGCTTCACCTTCCACGGCGCCATCCACGCCACCCTGCCCGACGCGCACTGCGTGATGCACGTGCACACCACGCCGACCATGGCCGTGTGCTGTCTGAAGGACGGCCTCTCGTTCACCAATTTCTACGCCGCCCAGCTCTACGGCCAGGTCGCGTACCACGAGTTCGAGGGCATCACCGTGCACCGCGACGAGGGCGCGCGCATCCTCGCCAGCGCGGGCGGGAAACGGGTCCTGCTGCTGCGCAACCACGGCCCCGTGGTGATCGGCAACAGCCTGGCGCAGGCCTTCAACATCATGTGGCTGGTGCAGCGCGCTTGCGAAATCCAGGTCGCCTCGCAGGCGCTGGGCGAGCTGCAGCCCATTTCCGAAGCCGCGCTGCAGGCCTGCGTGCGCGACTCGCTCAACTTCAATCCCCGGCACGGCGCCGGTGAAGACTCCTTCGCTGCCATGCAACGCCTGATCGACCGCATCGACCCGGGGTACCGCGCATGAGCACACAAACCTTCGACAAAGTCGCCATCGTCGGCGTCGGTGCCATCGGCGGCCTGTTCGCGGGCTGGCTCGGCTCGCGCCTGCCGGCCGGGCAGATCCAGCTTTCCGCCGTGGCGCGCGGCGACACGCTGCGGGCGTTGAAAGAGCGCGGTGTGACGTGGGTCGACGCCGAGGGCGCGGAACACCGCGCCGCGGTCCACGCCAGCGACGACCCTGCCAGCCTGGGCGTGCAGGACTTGGTGATCGTCTCGGTGAAAGGCCCGGCGATGCCCGCTGTCGCACCCGCCGTGCGCGCGCTGATGGGGCCGCACACGGTGGTGCTCGTGGCGATGAACGGCGTGCCCTGGTGGTTCTTCGACGGCCTGCCCGGCGAGGCCGCGGGCCTGCAACTCAACGCCGTCGACCCCGGCGGCGTCACCGCGGCGAACATCCCCACGTCGCAGGTCATCGGCTGCGTGGTGCACGCCAGCGCCGCCGCACCGCAGCCCGCGCGCATCCAGCGCATCAAGAACAACCAGCTCATCCTCGGCGAGCCGGCCGGCGGCGTGACCCCGCGCGTGCAGGCCGTGGCCGAGCTGCTGGGCGCGGCCGGTTTCGGCGTCACCGTATCCGAGCGCATCCAGCGCGACATCTGGTTCAAGCTCTGGGGCAACATGACCATCAACCCTATCTCGGCCATCACCGGCGCGCCCTGCGACCGCATCCTCGACGACCCGCTGGTGCGCGGCTTTGTCAGCGCCATCATGCTGGAGGCCAAGGCCATCGGTGCGCGCATCGGCATCCCCATCGACCAGAGCCCCGAAGACCGCCACGCCGTCACGCGCAAGCTCGGCTCGTTCAAGACCTCGATGCTGCAGGACGTGGAAGCCGGCCGCCCCATCGAGCTCGACGCGCTGGTCGGCGCCGTGCGCGAGATCGGCCAGCACCTGGGCGAAGCCACACCGAACATGGACGCGCTCATGGGCCTCACAAGATTGATGGGCCAGATGCGCGGCCTCTACCCTGAACCGACGAAGACACCGCAATGAAGATCCCCCAGAACACCTTCCGCGACGCCCTCCAGGCCGGCAAGCCCCAGATCGGCTGCTGGGTCGGCTTCGCCTCGCCCGACGTGGCCGAGGCCCTGGCCGGCTGCGGCTTCGACTGGCTGCTCATCGACGGCGAACACGCGCCCAACGACCCGCGCACCGCGCTCGACCAGCTGCGCGCGATTGCCCCGTACACCAAGACCCACGCCGTCGTGCGCGCGGTCGAGGCCGACGTGGCCCTTGTCAAGCAGTACCTCGACATCGGCGCGCAGACCCTGCTGATCCCGATGATCGACACCGCCGAACAGGCCGCGCTCATGGTCCAGGCCATGCGCTACCCGCCCGAAGGCATCCGCGGCATGGGCGCGGCGCTCGCGCGCGCCTCGCGCTGGAACCAGGTCGACGACTACCTCAACCAGGCCAATGGCCAGATGTGCCTGCTGGTGCAGGCCGAGACCGTGACCGCGGTCAACAACCTCAAGGCCATCGCCGAGACCGAGGGCGTGGACGGCGTGTTCTTCGGCCCGGCCGACCTCTCGGCCAGCATGGGCCACCGCGGCCAGCCCGGCCACCCCGAGGTGCAGAAGGTGATCCTCGAAGGCATCGCCACCGTGCGCGCCGCCGGCAAGGCCGCCGGCATCCTCGCCACCGACCCGGCGCTGGCGCAGCAGTACCTCGACGCGGGCGCGCTGTTCGTGGCGGTGGGGGTGGACACGACGCTGCTGGTGAAGGCGGCGAGTGGGTTGCTGGAGCGGTTCAGCGCGGGGGCTTCAAA
Source organism: Hydrogenophaga aromaticivorans (assembly GCF_013387465.1). Taxonomy (GTDB): domain Bacteria; phylum Pseudomonadota; class Gammaproteobacteria; order Burkholderiales; family Burkholderiaceae_C; genus Hydrogenophaga; species Hydrogenophaga aromaticivorans. The sequence continues at coordinate 134,173 of NZ_VYGV01000016.1, forward strand.
GGGGCCGGCTGGGCCGTCGGGCGGGTACTGAGTGGCGACAGGGTGCCAAATCTGAAGAAAAAATCTTCGGGAGGCTTCTTTCTGAAGAAAAAATCTGCGCCGGCCAGGTTTCTGAAGAAAAAGCCGGTCGGCTGAAAATTTTTTCTGGCCGCTCACTCGGGCTGGTGGCAGACCGCTTCGATGTTGTTGCTATCGGGGTCGATCACGAAAGGATGAACCAGACGTCGGCCTTTTTGCCGTCGGGCTCGGTGGCGTCCGGGTAGGCCAGACCGAGGATGTTGGAGCCGTGGTTCCCTTCAAAGCAGCCGCTGTAACCCAGCGGCGCCAGGGCCGCGTTGTAAGAGGCCTTGGCCTTGGCAATATCAGCCACGCGAAAAATCATGTGATTGAGCATGTGTAGGTCCTTGCGTGGGCGTGGTGTGCAAGATGGCACCACAGAGATGCACATGCATACGCTGACAGGCGCATACGCATGTGTTCCAACCATACCTACCGGGTATGAAGAGAGAGCCAATCGATATTGGACAGGCTCCGGAGCGGGGGAGAAGATCACCGCCGTCATCGAGGTGCACCGCACCCGAGAGGAACAAAACAACCCCCGGAGACAAGACATGCACACAGACATTTCCCGTCGCACCCTGCTCAAGTCTGCCTCGCTTGCGCTGGCCACTGCGCCTGCGCTGCGCCCCGCCTTCGCTCAGAGCGGCAGCACTATCAAGATCGGCTATGTGAGCCCGCAGACCGGCCCGCTGGCCGCGTTCGCCGAGCCCGACAAGTTCACGCTGGAGCAGTTGAAGAAGGCCACGGCCGGTGGGATCACCATCGGGGGCAAGAAGTACGCCGTCGAGGTCGTCTACAAGGACTCGCAGTCCAACCCCAATAAGGCCGGCAACGCCGCCGCCGAGCTGATCACCCGCGACAAGGTCGACCTCGTGGTGGCCTCGTCCACGCCCGCCACCACCAACCCGGTGGCCGATCAGTGCGAGCTCAACAGCGTGCCCTGCATCACCAACGACACGCCCTGGCAACCCCACTTCTTCGGTCGCAAGGGCAACCCGAAAGTGGGCTTCGAATGGACCTACCACTTCTTCTGGGGCCTGGAAGACGTGATCGGTGGCCTGACGTCGGCGTGGTCCCAGCTGGACACCAACAAAACCATGGGCGCACTCTGGCCCAACGACGAAGACGGCAACGCCTGGGGTGACGCCAAGCTGGGCTTCCCCTACGCGCTGGCACAGAAGGGCTTCAAGCTCATCGACCGCGGCCGCTTCCAGTCGCCGATCAACGACTTCTCGTCCTTCATCTCGGAGTTCAAGAAGAACAACGTCGAGATCGTCTCCGGTGTGCTGCCGCCGCCGGACTTTGCGAACTTCTGGAACCAGGCGGGCCAGCAGGGCTTTCGCCCCAAGATCGTGACCGTGCCCAAGGCCACCGAGTTTCCGGCCGCCATCTCGGCCTTCGGCGACCGCGCCGACGGCCTGACCGTCGAGGTCTGGTGGAGCCCAAATCACCCGTTCAGCTCGTCGATGACGGGTCAGACCTCGAAGCAACTGGCCGAGGCCTACACCGCCGCCACCGGCCGCCCCTGGACCATGCCGCTGGGCTTCAAGCAGTCGCTGTTTGAAGTGGCGCTGGATGCGCTCAAGCGCTCCGCCGACCGCTCGCCCGAGGCCATCCGCGATGCCATCGCATCGACCAACCTGAACACCGTGGTCGGCCCGGTGAATTTCAAGAAAGGGCCGGTGCCCAACATCAGCAAGACGCCGCTGGTGGTGGGCCAGTGGAAGAAGGCTGGCAAGGGCATGGAACTGCTCGTGGTCGACAACTCGCTGGCACCGAACATTCCCAAGCAGGCCGCACTCCAAGCGATCAAATACGCCTGAGCGGGGCCGAAAGACCACGTGAGTTCCACGCCGCTCCTGACGTTGGAGGCGGTCAGCAAGCGCTATGGCGCGCTGACCGTCACCGACAACATTTCGCTCTCCGTGCACCGTGGTGAAACCCTGGGCATCCTCGGTCCGAATGGTGCGGGCAAGACCACGCTGTTCAACCTGATCTCGGGCGATGTGCGCGCCGACGCGGGACGCATCGCTTACGAAGACCGAGACATCACGGCGCTCAAACCGCACCAGCGCTGCCGCGCCGGCATCGGCCGCAGCTACCAGGTGCCGCAGCCCTTCGGGCACATGAGCGTGTTCGAAAACCTGGTCACGGCCGCCTGCTTCGGTGGACAGCAGCCGGAGAAAGAGGCGTGGCACACGGCCGTCGAAGTGCTGGAAAAAACCGGCCTGAAGGTGCACGCCAACCAGCCGGCCGGCGGCCTCACCCTGCTCAACCGCAAGCGGCTGGAGCTGGCGCGTGCACTGGCCACCAGACCCTCGCTGCTGCTGCTCGACGAAATCGCCGGTGGCCTGACCGAACATGAAGCGCAGGAGCTGGTGGACGAACTGCGCCGCATCAAGGCCGAGGGCGTGACCATGGTCTGGATCGAACACGTGGTGCACGCGCTGCTCTCCATCGCCGACCGCCTGTTCGTCATCAACTTCGGCGCGAAGCTGGCCGAGGGCTTGCCGCAGGACGTGATGAACGACCCCGAAGTCCAACGGGTGTACATGGGCATGGAAGCATGAACATGTCCGAGCAGATCCTCCAGACCCAAAACCTGCAAGCCTTCTACGGCGACGCGCAGGCGCTGTTCGGCATTCACTTCGCGCTGCACCGCTCCGAGGTGGTCGCCATCATCGGCGCCAACGGCGCCGGCAAGAGCACCTTTCTGAAAGCGCTCACCGGCCTGGTCAAGGCGCCGGCCGACGCGGTGCGCTTCAAGGGCCAGGCCATCGGCGGCGCCCACCCCGGCGACATCGTGCGCCAGGGAATGGCCCTGGTGCCCGAAGGCCGGCGGCTGTTTGCCTCGCTCTCGGTCGAAGAGAACCTGCTCATGGGCGCCACGCCGGGCCGGCCGGGGCCGTGGACGCTGGAGAGGCTCTACGCCATGTTCCCCGTCCTGAAAGAAAAACGCCGCAACCCCTCGGGCGCGTTGTCTGGCGGGCAGCAGCAGATGGTGTCCATCGGCCGCGCGCTCATGAGCAACCCCGAGGTGCTGCTGTGCGACGAACTCTCGCTGGGCCTCGCACCCGTCGTCATCCAGGAGATCTACGCCGCGCTGCCCGCGATCACCGCCGACGGCATGAGCCTGGTCATCGTCGAGCAAGACGTGAGCCTGGCCCAGCGCGTCTCTCAGCGCCTCTACTGCTTGCAAGAAGGCCGCGTGTCGCTCGAAGGTGACAGCCAGGCCGTCACGCGCGAGCAGATCAGCCAGGCCTATTTCGGCCTTTGAAGGCGAGCGAGTGAACCCGTGAACGACCATGTTTGAAACCCTCATCCAGGGGCTGCTGCTCGGTGGCCTGTACGCCCTGTTTGCGCTCGGCCTGTCGATCATGTTTGGCGTCATGCGCCTGACCAACATCGCGCAGGGCGACTTCATCGTGCTCGCAGCCTTTGTGGCGGTGGCGCTGGCCGCGCAACTGGGCAGCGGCATCGGCCTCACGCTGCTCCTGCTGCTGCCGGCCGGCTTCCTGATCGGCCACCAGCTGCAAACCCATCTGCTCAACCGCACCATGGGCAAAGACCCGCTGCCCTCGCTGGTGGTGACTTTCGGGCTGTCCATCGTGATCCAGAACGCGCTGCAGGAAGTCTTTTCCGCCGACCCGCGTTCGCTCGACTCCGGCGGCCTGAACACCGCCAGCTTTGCGCTCGGCGACATGAGCATCGGCGTGCTGCCGCTGCTGATCTTTGCTGCTGCCGTGGCCTGCACGGTGGGCCTGCAGTGGCTGTTTGCCCGCACGGCGCTGGGGCGCTCGTTCCGCGCGGTGTCCGACGACCCCGAGATCGCCGAACTCATGGGCCTGAAGTCGTGGCGGGTCTACGCCATGGCCACCGGCATCGCCTTCGCGCTGATCGCGCTGGCCGGCTGGTTCCAGGTGCTGCGCACAACGGTCGCGCCCACCGACGGGCCGATGCTGCTGCTGTTCGCGTTCGAGGCCGTGATCATCGGCGGCATGGGCTCCTTCTGGGGCACCTTCATCGGCGCCATGGTGCTGGGGCTCACGCAGCAAATCGGCTTCACCATCGATCCCGGCTGGGGCTTGTGGCTGGGACACATGGTGTTCCTGGCCGTGCTGGTGGTTCGCCCGCAGGGGCTGTTTCCGAAAACGCGGGGTTGAGCACGATGGACGTTCAGGTGATCCGCAGCACGCGGGCGAGCAATGCGGCGCTGGTGCTCGCGCTGGTGTGGGTGGTGTTTGCGGCCACGCTGCCGCTGTGGGGCGAGTCGTCGTGGAAGCGAGAGATGGTGGAGTTCTCCTGCTACTTCATCTTCGCGATGATGTGGAACCTGCTCGCCGGCTACGGCGGCATGGTCTCCGTAGGTCAACAGGCCTTCTTCGGCCTCGGCGGCTATGCGCTGCTGGTGCTGGCCGACATCGCGGGCCTCAACCCATTCGTTTCGGTGGTGATCGCGGCGCTGCTGGTGGCGCTGGTCGCGGTGCCGGTGTCGTGGATCGCGTTCCGTTTGCAAGGCGGCTATTTCGCGGTCGGCACCTGGGTGATCGCCGAGGTGTTCCGCCTCACGATCGCCAACGTCCCGGCGGTGGGCGGCGGCTCGGGCACCAGCATCACCGCCTTGCGCGGCATCAGCCGCGCCATGCGCGAAAACGTCACCTACTGGATGGCGCTGGCCTGCGTCATCGCCTGCATCGGCGGCGTCTACCTGTTCCTGCGCAGCAAGGAAGGCCTGGCGCTGCAGGCGATCCGCGACAACGAGGTAGCCGCCGAGAGCCAGGGCATTGCGGTCGGCCGCATGAAGCTGGTGGTGTACGTGGTCGCGGCGCTGGGCTGCGGCCTGGCCGGCGCGCTGTATTTCGTCGGGAATGTGCGCATCAGCCCCGACGCCGCCTTCGGCGTCAACTGGACCGCCTTCGCCATCTTCATCGTCGTCATCGGCGGCATAGGCCGCATCGAGGGGCCGATCATCGGCGCGGTGATTTTCTGGCTGCTCAACAAGTTCTTCGCCGACTACGGCACCTGGTACCAGCTCGGCCTGGGCGTACTCGCCATTGCCGTCACGCTGCTGTTCCGCCAGGGGCTGTGGGGCTGGGTGCAGGGCAAGACCGGGCTGACGCTGTTCCCGACGCAGCGGCTGTTGAAAGTGGAGCTGTGACGGAGGGGGCGGCGCCGACGTGCCGCATCCTGTTAACGCGGTGAGGTCCATGACAACTTGGAAGACGTCGCGCGGCTGGCGAGGTCGGTCGAGTCGGCCACCAATGAAATGGCTCGGCCGCTGGCGGCAGTTTTCCCCGAATTACTCAGGGTCCAGCTGAAGGCTGATTTCTGCCGGTGACCTAGCACGCCTGAATGTCGGCAGCCGAGGTCACCTGTCATTCAAGGAGGGAAGGGTCGAACGACCGCTGCACCTCCGTCACCGGCTTCTCAACACATGTCAACCCCGGTTGCATAGAGTGATACGTGGATTTCGCGTGTGCACTGCCCTCAGTGTTTCACAGTGTGAGGGTCCTTACTTCTTGACCCCGTCTTCACATGATTGTCTAGCGCAGCGATGAAGAACAGCATGGACTCTGCGTACGTGGTCGTGGCTTCACCGTGCAGATCGGTGTAGCTCGCGCAGACGGCTCTCAAGCGTGCCAACGTCCAGACCCGTGAAGTCCGCGTCGTGGGACCATTGAAGTCGGTAGGCCACACCCCGGTTCAGGCAGGCCTTGGTTTCGCTCAGGAGCGGGCCGGGGGCGATCAGCCAGAAGGTCTCATATTCGCCATCGACCGCACCTTCCTCCAGCCGCTTGGCCAGTTCAATGGCGAAATGGTGCAGCACCTTCTTGTGGGTGCTCGTGTGCGGCTCGAAGTGAACGACTGCGCTGCTGTTGTCATTGCTCCCATGGCCCTGGCGTTCGCGTTCGAGCTCGTTGTCTTTGAGGCGTCCCGCGGGAAAGTCGAAGGTCTCCACTGCCAACAGCGGATCGCCCACGCTGGCGCGACTGAAGAAACGGGCCATGGACCCGTTCGCGACCAAAATCCAATGCTTTTTCATGATGGCTGCTTTCAATTCAAGGTCACAAAATCTAGTGCCGAAAAAACCGTAACCCATTGAGTTCGCTCAATGCGGACACGCAAGCCCTGGCGACGACAAGGGGCTGTGTGCGCCAATCTGCAGGGGCATTGAGCAGGCTCAATCCAGCCAGGTGATCTCCCGCCCAGACTGAAAAAGCGTTGCACGCATGCAGCGAATTTCTTGGAGCTGACATGGGCACTATTTTTCTGAAACGATCACTGCCGGTTCTGATGACTTCCTTGGCGCTGACGGCGTGCCAGACGCCGGTGACGCAGGAGCAAAGCGGCATGGTGATCGGTGGCCTGCTTGGTGGTGTGGTCGGTTCGCAGTTCGGTCAGGGCAGTGGCCGCACGGCCGCCGTCATCCTGGGCACTCTCACTGGTGTGGCCGTGGGTGGCGCCGTGGGCCGTTCGATGGCCGAGCGCGACAGGTACATGACTGCCCAGACGCTGGAAACGGTACGGACTGGCGTTTCCAGCCAGTGGGTCAATCCCGACACCGGCTACCGCTACACCGTGGTGCCCACACGCACCTACGGCAGCGACGAAGGCCCCTGTCGCGAATACCAGGTGAACGCGGTGATTGGTGGCCGCGTAGAGCAGATGGTGGGCACAGCCTGCCGGCAGGCGGATGGCAGCTGGCGCGCCCAACCCTGACGTTCGGTGGTACCAGAAACCAGTCACCGTCGGAAGGAAGTCAACCATGAACCGCATCCTGGTCGTCCATTACTCCCGAACCGGCCACACCGACCTCGTGGCCAGACAGATCGCTGCCCGCTGCCATGCCGACATCGAGCGCATTGAGGAACTCACGAGCCGCGATGGTGTGTTGGGCTACCTGCGTTCGGCCATGGAGGCGATCCTGGGCCTGCAACCTCCCATCAAACGTGGACGCCTCCGCCCGGGTGACTACGACCTGGTGATCGTGGGCACACCGGTGTGGTTCTGGTCCGTGTCCAGCCCCGTTCGCAGCTGGCTGCATCGCCACCACCGTGCGCTGGGCAACGTGGCGGTGTTTTGCACCTGCGGTGGTTCTGGCCACGCCAAGGTGCTGGACGACCTGGAACGCTTGTGCGGTCATCCCGCTCTGGCCAGGATCGCATTGACCGAGCGGGCGGTAGATCATTGCCAGCAAGACCCGGCGTTTCAACGCTTCCTGCGCGAACTCAAGCGGGTTCGTTCTGCCTCCGTCCCGCCGCGCGCCGTGCAGGATCAGGCTCCCGCCTGAAGCGCCTTGAAAGTCGCGCCGCTGGTTTGTCTTGCCATGTTGATGTCGGGCGCATTCGCCCAGCCGATAGTGGTCGAGCGCAACGAGCAGGTATTCGGTTCCTCGGTTCGGACCGCAACAACAGTGAATGGCGACTTTTCAGCGTTGGGCGGGCGCGTTGTGCTGGACCGGGCAGTCGCTGATGACGCCTTGCTATTGGGCGGTGCGGTCGATGTGCTTGCTCCTGTGGGCGAAGATTTGCGCGCAGTCGGCGGTGATGTCTCTGTCGAGAGTTCGGTCGGCGGCGACGTGTTGGCAGCCGCAGGCACCCTCAGACTGACCAACGCCGCGCAGGTGGGCGGCCGGGCCGACCTTGCCGGGGGCGATGTGCTGATTGGCGGCCGGGTGGTCGGTTCGTTGAATGTGCGCGCGCGTCGACTGGTGCTCAACGGGCCGGTGGGCGGCGACGTGCAGGCCTCCGTGGAAGAGCTTGAGCTCGGATCAAAGGCCCGGGTGGGCGGTGGACTGAGCTACACAGCATCAACCTTCACGCAGGACCCGGCCGCCGTGGTCACCGGTCCGCTGCAGCGCATCGAGCGGCAAAACATGCACGAAGACAGGCGGCCCGCGCTGAGTGGATGGTGGCTGCTGATGCCGCTGTCCATGGGTCTTCTCGGTGTGTTTGCCCTGGCCGGCGTGATGCTGTTCGTGTTTTCCCGTTTTGCTGTTCAGGCGGCGCAACATATCGAAACCGGGCCGTGGCGTACCTTGGGACTGGGCGCGGTGTTGCTGCTGGCCCTGCCAGTGTTGTCGCTGTTGCTGTTTTTCACGCTCCTGGGCATTCCACTGGGATTGTTGATCATGGCCATGTACCCGCCGTTGCTGCTGCTGGGCTGGTTGATCGGTGTTCTGTATGCGGCGCGCTGGCTGTCAACACATGCCTCGCCGGCCAACGCCACAGGCTTGGTGGTTCCCTATGGCTGGATGGCCGTGGTCGGGGTCGTCCTGTTGGTGGTGAGCGCAGTGCCCCTGGTGGGGCCAATGCTGGTAACAGCCACCATGGCCGCCGGCCTGGGTGCCTGCGTGCTGGAGTGGCGCCGCCGACTGGTCAGTCGATCCGAAGGCGCAGCGTGAGCAGGAAACACAGCGCGCCTCCGGTGTACACCCTCGAAGCCTGGGCAGCTCCCTGAAAGTGACAGCCAAGTCACATGCCGCCGGGTTGACATGCTGGCAGATCTGTCGCTTGGGGTTTTCAGAGCGGTGGGCCTTGTGAAATGCTGGGTTCCGATTGAGCAGCCTCAATGGGTGCAGATGGGGTGGGACCTAGCATGAATGCCTGTTCGCACGGATTCCCTGTGCGGGCCCTAGCCAAACCACCACAGGAGCCACACCATGAACACACTCCAGAGAACACTTCTTGCGCTTGCCATTGCATGCTGCGGTGGCGCCGCGATGGCCCAGTCTGCTGTTTACGATCCGGGCAAGCAGGAGTTTTCTGAAAACTGCGCCAGTTGTCACGGTCTCGACGGCAAAGGCAATGGACCGTTGGGCGAATTGCTGCGCAAGAGCCCTCCCGATCTGACGCAGCTGGCGAAGCAGAACAAGGGTGTTTTGCCCATCAACCGGTTGTACGCAGTGGTGGACGGCGCAGGCGTACCCAGCCACGGTTCACGCGATATGCCCGTGTGGGGTCGTGAATATCAAATCGAGGGTGCGCAGCAGATGCGCGAGGCGCGAGGCCGCTACGACTCAGCTGAACTGGTGCGGGCTCGCATCTTGGTCCTCCTTGAATACATCAGCCGCATCCAGACAACTTGATCCCAACCCTGCGGCAGCAGTAAAGCCGTCTGTGAATTTCTGCTGAAGACAGAGACATGAACCATTCAGAGCTTCTCCAGCGCAGGGCAGTCATGGTGGAGCGGCATGTGATGGGCCGCAACGTGCGTGCCGAGAGCGTGCTCGACGCGATGCGTGAAGTGCCGCGCGAGGAGTTCGCGCCCAAGGTTTTGCTGGAGTTCGCGTTTGACGATGTGGCGCTGCCCATTAGCGGGGGCCTGTTGTTGCCGCGCCCGAGCGAGGTGGGCGTTGTGCTCGCCGCGCTGGGCCTCAAGGCGAAAGACAGAGTGCTTGAGATCGGGACAGGCGTGGGGTATGTGACGGCGCTGCTGTCGCGCCTGTGCGCGAGCGTGTACAGCGTCGAGCCACAGGGACCGGCCGCGCTGGCGGCCACTTCCACGCTCGCACGCCTGGGTTGCCACAACGTGCATGTGCGTCACGACAGCGGGACCGAAGGCTGGCCGGAAGAAGCGCCGTTCGATGCGATCGTGGTGCATGCCCGTTCCCGCCACGTTCCCCAGATGTTGAAAGACCAGTTGTCAGAGGGCGGCAGGCTCGTCATGACCCTGGGCGATGACCCCGAGGTGGGGGAGCTGGTTCGGGTGACGCGCTTGCGGGGCAACCAGTTCCGTGTGGAGGACATGGCAGACATCGGAGCTGAACTGGTGCTGGGTGAAACGCCGCATGTGGGCGCGCACGCCGGCGCCATGTGGCGCATGCATGTCGGAACGGCGAAGGGCAAAGGGACCGCTGTTGCTGACGCAACGCTGGCAGCCCAAGTGGCAGCGGTGGCCGAACGCTTCGACTCGGTGGACTCGGCCGAGTTGGAACCTCTGCTGCAGCGCGTGGGCGATGCGCGTGTCGTGTTGCTGGGCGAGGCCACGCACGGCACATCGGACTTCTACCGCATGCGCGAGCGCATCACGCGCGAACTGATCACTCGAAAGGGCTTTTCGTTTGTCGCCATCGAGGGCGACTGGCCCGATGCGGCACAGATTGATCGGCATGTGCGAGGGGGATCGACGACGGACGAAGCCTGGTCCGGGTTTGCCCGGTTCCCCACCTGGATGTGGCGCAACGAGGAAGTGCGTGGCTTTGTCGATTGGCTGCGCGAGCACAACAGACAGGCTGCGCAGCCGGTGGCATTCCACGGGCTCGATCTCTACAGCCTGTACAGCTCCATCGACGCCGTGTTGGCCTACCTGGACCGTGTGGATCCGCCCACGGCGCAGGTCGCCCGGCAGCGCTACGGATGCCTCACGCCCTGGCAGTCCGATCCCGCCAGCTACGGGCTGGCGGCACTGACCACACGCTACCGAAGCTGCGAACAAGACGTCGTGAAGATGCTGGTGGACTTGCAGCAGAAAAGCCCGGTCTACATCGGCCAGGATGGTGAACGCCTGCTGGACGCTCTGCAAAATGCCCGTGTCGTCAGCCAGGCCGAGCGCTATTACCGCACCATGTATTACGGCTCGCGCGTGGCCTGGAATCTGCGTGACAGCCACATGTTCTCGACCCTGCAGCACCTGCTGTCCTTCCATGGCGCGGACAGCAAGGCCGTGGTGTGGGCGCACAACTCGCACGTCGGTGATTCGGCGGCCACCGAGATGTCGCTGCGCCAGGAGTTCAACCTGGGGCACCTTTGTCGCCAGGCGTTTGGCGCATCGGCCTGCCTGGTGGGTTTTGGTACCCATGGTGGCACCGTGGCCGCCTCGAGCGAGTGGGATGGGCCTATGGAGGTGAAGGCCGTTCGCCCGGCGCTGCCTGGCAGCTACGAACACCTGTTTCATGCCAGCGGTGTCGAGCGATTTGTGCTGCCGCTGCGTGAACAGGCGGGGACAAAAGCCATGGTGGATGGCTTGGCTGTTCCCCGGATGGAGCGCGCCATCGGGGTGATCTACCGCCCAGACACAGAGCGCCAGAGCCATTATTTCGACGCCGTGTTGCCGCGCCAGTTTGACGAATACATCTGGCTCAACGAAACCCGTGCGGTGACGCCGTTGCCGACCAAGGTGCGCGAGGGCTTGGCCGATACCTACCCTTTTGGCGTGTGACCACACTGCCCGGCGTGACCAACGCCACCATCGCCCAGGCGCTGGCCGAAATGGCCGCGTTGCTCGAAGCCCAGGGCGACAACCCCTTTCGTGTGGCGGCCTACCAGCGCGCCAGCGAGACCGTGGCCCAGCTGGGGACTTCCCTGCGGGAGATCCATCGCGGCGGCGGTGTGGCCGCGCTGGACGCGCTGCCGGGCGTTGGCCAGCGGATCGCGGCCGCGATCGTGGAAATGTTGGAGACAGGTCATTGGCAGCAGCTGGAACGCTTGCGCGGCAGTTCGGACACGGAGGCCCTGTTTCGCACCATCCCGGGCGTCGGTCCCGATCTGGCCATGCGCCTGCACGAGGCACTGGGCGTGGACACACTGGAGGCGCTGGAAGGCGCAGCCCGCGCTGGCCGGCTGGAAGCCGTCGAAGGCATAGGCCCACGCCGTGCGGCCGCCATTGGCGCGGCCCTGACGCAGATGCTCGATCGCAGGCGCACTCGGCGCCAGGGTGGTCTGTCGCGCGGTCTGACAGGGGCGGAGCCGCCGGTGGCGCTGCTGCTGCAGGTGGACCGCGAATACCGCGCCGCCGCCGAGGCCGACAAGTTGCCCAAGATCGCGCCCAAGCGCTTCAACCCGGAGAACCGTGCCTGGCTGCCGGTGCTGCACGCCAACAAATCCGGCTGGCATTTCACCGCGCTGTACTCCAACACGGCGCGTGCCCACGAGCTGGACCGCACCCACGACTGGGTGGTGATTTATGCCGAGGACGAGGCGCATCACGAACACCCCTGCACCGTGGTCACCGCAGGGCGGGGCGCCTTGGTCGGGAAGCGGGTGGTGCGTGGTCGCGAGATCGAATGCCGGCAGTGGTACGCGCAGGCCGCAGCCTGAGGGGCTCAAGGCAGCCTGGTGCCCAGGGCGTGTGTCTGCCGCGCCGTTAGAAAGTGACCACCCGCGCCAACACGGCGCCGTGCGCAAAACGATCACCCGTGGGAACCAGAATGGTTTCCAGAACGCCGTCGTGGGGAGCAACCAGTTCGAGCGACTGGTGCAGCAAGCGCACCCGCGCGATCGGCTGCCCTGCGCGCACATGATCCCCTTCCGATGCCAGCCAGCCCTCGACGCGGGCACCATCACCCGCTTCCAGGCTCTCCCACAACAAAGGGTCCAGGACCACATCACCCATCATCGGTACGCCCTTCTTAAAAGACGGCAACTCTGCGCCGTGGTTTCCTTGCCCAAACCACAAGCATTCACTCTACCCACGGTGATCGGACGCCGGATTGACACCGCTCAACGGGTCGCAGGGTAGTGGGGTTCGATTGAGCACACTCAATGCCGCCGCCATCGGCCCCGCGCACACTGACGTTGCCGATGTTTCCCTGGGTGATACCCGAGAGCAACGGCCAGATGGGGATTCCCCCTGATGGGGGATTTTCATGGTGTGTTTCCCACACCATGGAAGGATGAAGGCAACCTCAGACCGGTGGAGCCCGAGAGGGTATCGCCGGGGACCTTCACCATGGCCCGCCCTCCGAAAGGACGGCGGGCCATCTTTATTTCAACCCGTCTGGCCATCCAGCAGAAAGGTCGAACATGAAATCCGATGCGCAACTCAAGAAGGACGTGGAAGCTGAACTCGAATGGGACCCCTCCATCAACGCGGCCGAGGTGGGTGTGGCGGTGAAGGATGGGGTCGTGACGCTCTCTGGCCATCTGAACACCTTGGCGGAGAAACACGAGGTGGAGAAGGTGGTGCAGCGCGTGGCTGGCGTGCGCGCCGTGGCGGTCGAGCTCGACGTCAAGCTGACCGCCGGCAGCGCGCGCAGCGATTCGGAAATCGCCCACGCGGTGGAGACGGCTTTCAAATGGCACAGCTCGGTGCCGGCCAACCGGATCCAGGTGAAGGTCGAGAAGGGCTGGGTCACGCTCGCTGGCGAAGTCGACTGGGAATACCAGCGCGCGGCCGCGGCCAATCTGGTGCGGCCCTTGATCGGGGTGATGGGCATTGACAACAACATCGTCCTCAAGCGCCGAACCACACCGGACAACATCGAAAAACGCATCCGGGACGCCTTGACCCGTCAGGCCGAGCGCGAGGCCAAAGGCATCGAAGTGCAGGTCCTGGACTCCACCGTGGTGCTGCGTGGTTCGGTGCATTCACTGGCCGAGCGGGTGGCCGCACAGGGCGCAGCCTGGTCTGCACCAGGCATCACGCGGGTCGACAACGAGTTGCGCATCAGCCCCTGACGGGCAGCGGTCAGTGCGCGCTCGTTGAGCAAGCTCAATGGCGCCCGGCCGCCAGCGTCGCAACATCGTTTCCCGGTTGGCGCTTCGCCTTCCGCTGTCCTGGGTTCGTGAACTCAGGCCCCTCATTTCCACTGAGCCACAGGAGCATCACCATGAACGAACTTCGCACCCTGGACCCTTTTGCCCTCGATCCCTTTGACGACACGTTCCGCTCGCTCATGCGCCCATGGCGCTTTGAGATGCCGGAAACCGCACCGCGCATCAAGATCGATCTCTCGGAGCAGGACGGCAGCTACGCCGTCAAAGCCGAGATTCCCGGCGTGAAGAAAGACGACATCGACGTGCGCGTCGATGGCAACACGGTCACCATCAGTGCCGAGGTGAAGTCCGACAAAGAAGAAAAGGGCAACGGTGGACGCGTGCTGCGCCGTGAGCGCCAGGAGGGCTATGCCAGCCGCAGCTTCACCCTGGCCTGCCCGGTGGACGAGGGCAAGGTTGAGGCCAGCTACAAGGACGGCATCCTGGCGCTGACCCTGCCCAAGAAGGCCGACACCTCCAGCAAACGCATCGCGATCCAGTGACGCCATGAACACACTGACCGCACCCTGGCGCCACGGCGCGCAGCAAGCCTGGGCTTCACTGGCAGCGGGTTGGCGCGACCTGCGCCACCGTGCCGGCGGGGCGCTCACCCGTTTTCGCCGCAAAGATGCCGCCGGACGCGAGGACGAGGCTGGGTGGGGCTTGGTATCCGCCGATCTGCGTGTGGAAGACGACCGCATCATCGTGCGCATGGAGTTGCCCGGCATGAACCGGGAAGACCTGCAGATCGACATCGACGGCGACCAGCTCAGTGTGTCGGGGGAGAAACACTTTGAGCAGGAGAGTGGCGATGGCAGCTACCGTCTGCTGCAGTGTGCCTATGGCAGCTTTCGGCGCGATCTGATCCTGCCGCACATCGTCGATGCTGAGCGCACGCAGGCCCGATACCGCAACGGCGTGTTGCGCATCGACATGCCGCGTAGCGACCGCGGTCGACGCATCCCCGTGCGTGCGGCCGACTGACGCCAGACAGCAGCGCCCGGCAGCCGCCGCCACGAACCCGGCGGTGGACCGAGGGATACCCCATGAACGAAGAATCCAACCCCTTGCCTTGTGACAACCCGCTGCCGGACGATGTGGTGGCGCTGTTGCCCATGCGCAATCTGGTGCTCTTTCCCCACGTGCTGGCGCCTGTGGCTCTGGGGCGGCCGAAGTCGGTCGCTGCCCTGCAGCAGGCGGTGGCCTGCGAGGCGCCTGTGGGGCTGGTGCTGCAGAAGGATGCCCAGGAAGACGACCCGGGGTTGTCGGGCCTGTGCAGCGTGGGCACGCTGGCCACGGTGCTGCAGCACAAGCTGGCCGACGACGGCCAGGCCCACGCCGTGTGCCAGGGGCTGCAGCGCATGCGGATCGTCGAGCTGGTGGAGGGATATCCTTTCCTGGCCGCGCGCATCGAGCGGCTGGCGGACACCGGTGAGGATTCGACAGAGTCCGAGGCCATGGCGATCCAGCTGCGAGAACGCGGCACGGAGATCCTGTCGCTGCTGCCGGGCGTGCCGGCCGAGCTGGCGCATTTGCTGCAGGGCACCCGTTCTCCCTCGCAACTGGTCGATCTGGCGGCCAGCCTGCTGGACTCGGAACTGCCCGAAAAGCAGGCGCTGCTGGAAACGCTGTCCACCGAAGAGCGCCTGGGCACCGTGCTGAAGATCGTGAGCCACCGGCTGGAGGTGTTGCGGCTGTCGCGCGAGATCGGTGCCCGCACCAAAGAACAACTGGACGACCGACAGCGCCGCATCCTGCTGGAAGAGCAGTTGCGCACCATCAAGAAGGCGCTCGGCGAGAACGGCGAGGGCGCGCGCGAGATGGCCAGTCTCGGTGAGGCCATCTCCGCCGCGCACATGCCGCCCGAGGTGGAAGCCCATGTGCGCAAGGAGTTGCAGCGGCTGGAGCGCATGCACGATGCGGCCGGCGAAGCCTCGACCCTGCGCACCTGGATCGAGTGGATGACCGAGATGCCTTGGGCGGAACCGGAGGAACGGGTGATCGACCTGGCCGCCGCGCGGCAGACGCTGGAGAACGACCACTTCGGTCTGGCGCGCGCCAAGCAACGCATCGTCGAGTACCTGGCGGTCAAGAAACTCAACCCGAAGGGGCGTGCGCCGATCCTGTGCTTCGTGGGGCCGCCGGGCGTGGGAAAGACTTCGCTCGGCCAGAGCGTGGCGCGGGCCATCGGGCGGCCCTTTGTGCGGGTCTCTCTCGGCGGGGTACACGACGAAGCCGAATTGCGCGGCCACCGCCGCACCTACGTGGGCGCGATGCCCGGCAACATCGTCCAGGGCCTGCGCAAGGCGGGCGCGCGCGACGGCGTGATGATGCTCGACGAGATCGACAAGATGTCGGCCAGCCTGCACGGTGATCCCTACGCCGCCCTGCTGGAGGTGCTGGATCCGGAGCAGAACACGACCTTCCGCGACAACTACCTGGGCGTGCCGTTTGACTTGAGCCGGGTGTTGTTCATAGCCACCGCCAACGTCATCGACTCTCTCCCACCGCCCGTGCGCGACCGCATGGAGGTGATCGAACTGCCCGGCTACACGCTGGAAGACAAGCTGCAGATCGCACAGCGCTACCTGCTCGGGCGCCAGTTGCAGGCCTGTGGTCTGCGGGCCGACCAGTGCGAACTGACCGAGGCCGCGCTGCACGCGATGGCCACAGGCTACACGCGAGAGGCTGGCGTGCGCCAGTTCGAACGCGAGATCGGTCGCGTGATGCGCGCGGTCGCGCTGCGCGTGGCCGAAGGCAGCGACACGCAGGTGCGGGTCGATGCCGCCGATCTCGAGGCCTTGCTGGGGCCGCCCACGGTGGAGCACGATGTGGCCCTGCGCAGCAGCCTGGCCGGGGTCGCCACTGGACTGGCCTGGACGCCGGCGGGCGGCGACATCCTGTTCATCGAGGCCACCCGGGTGGCGGGCAGCGGGCGGCTGATCCTCACCGGGCAGCTGGGCGATGTGATGAAGGAAAGCGCCCAGGCCGCGCTGACGCTGGTGAAGTCGCGTGCGCCCGGCCTCGGCCTGGCGTCGGCGCTCTTCGAGCATGTCGATGTGCACGTTCACGTGCCCGCGGGGGCGATTCCCAAGGACGGACCCAGTGCGGGTGTGGCGATGTTCATCGCACTGGCTTCCTTGTTCAGCGACCGGCCGGTGCGCCACGATCTCGCCATGACGGGCGAAATCAGCCTGCGCGGCCTGGTGCTGCCGGTGGGCGGCATCAAGGAGAAGGTGCTGGCCGCACAACGGGCCGGGCTGCGCGAAGTGATGCTGCCTGCACGCAACCGAAAAGACCTGCACGACGTTCCCGAGAGCACACGCCAGGCATTGCACTTCACGTGGCTGGAGACGGTGGACGACGCCGTTGCTGCCGCGTTGGGCGTGCGTGCACGGGCTCAAGAAGGTGATTTCAAACTGATCTGACGTGCGGCCGCACCGGTTGCAGCTTGGCCGATGCCCAGATAGACCGGGTCGGATGCAACACAACGCGATCTTTCCAAAGCAGGGCGACCTGATCGGCTGAAGTCTGGGTCCCTGGCACCCACCCGCCCATGGCCGCTTTGGCGGCCAGCGAGTCGTCCAAGCCGTGACCGTGCTCACGGCCCCGTTTCTCATAGAGCTCGTAGGCCGCTTCGCAGATGCGCGTCTCGCGGGAAAGCCCGGGCCCGTAATCGACAGACTGTGCTTGGCCTTCGCCCGAGGCCACGACCGCCAGCGGTGGCAGCTTGTTCGACGCGCATCAATTGTCAAAGTTGGGTGGTTGCTCTTTCGGAGAACCACCACTTGTTCTTCTGGTTCGATACCGTCAGTCCAGGTGATGAGGAAGCGGTCGGTGACGCGACGCCAGCCGGAGCGCGAAAGCCCAATGGACCGCAGTACCTCATGCAGTTGCCATCCGGCCCAGCGGCGGTCGCAATGCCCAGCATCCGCTTTGTTGCTGTCAGCATGAGCACGCCTGACAGCCACCACTGTCGGCAATCGCTGGCATTGGCGACTTTGGTTGAGCCGTTCGCTAGGCGGCTTGATGTGTAGGCGGGGCAGTGCCTATCGGGCGCTGCGTCACGGACGCTGAACAGCGACCTCAATCGACCAAGCGGCCCCCGTTGAAAACACCGCCGATAGCCGCCCACCCACCTCCAGCGCACAAGCCGCCGTCAACCCACCTGTGATCACCAGATCACCCGCCTCGAGACGCCGGTCCATGGCGGCCAGTTCCCGCGCCAGCCGCGCCACCGCGTCCAGCGGGTGGCCGTCGGCGTCGGCGCCCACGCCCTGGCCCAGCGTGCGGCTGCCGTCGTGCAGGCGCACCGCCACGGTGTCGAGCGCCATCAGGTCGGTCACCGGCAGGCGCGGCCCGACGGCGACCTGGCCGGCGGACGAGTTGTCGGCGGTGTTCTGTTCGAGGTTGAAGCGGTAGCCGGTCCAGGTGGAGTGCACGACTTCGAGGCAGGCGTAGGCGCCTTCCACGACCGCGGCCACGGTGTGGCGGTCGACGGGCGCGTGCCGCGCGTCGAGCGCGGTCTTCAGGCGCAGCCCGATTTCGGGTTCGACCCGCGGCTGCACCAGGCGCTCATGCACCGCGTCGCCCGAGCCGAGCAGCATCCAGTCGGTCAGCGGCCCGATGTTGGGCCGGTCAATGCCCATCTGGCGGCGCATCACCTCCGAGGTGTAGCCCAGCTTCCACCCGACCACGCGCTCGCCGGCGGCCAGGCGCAGGCCGAGCAGCGCGCGCTGGATGGCGTAAGCGGTGGCGAGGTCGGGTGTGCCGATGGTGGCTTCGGCGTCCAGCGTGCGTCCGGCCTGACGGGCGGCCCAGATCGCTTCGGCGAGTTGGGCGGTTGTCTGGTTCATGGGGTGCTCCGCCTGGAAGGGGTTGGGGGTGGGGGCGCGCAAGCTAGGACAGGTCGGGCGCGCCCAGCACCTCAAAACCTTTTCCGATCAGGGCTTCGATGCCGAGCGCGATGCCGATCAGCCGCGCTTCGGCGCGCGGCGGCCCCATCAGATGCAGACCCACCGGCATCCGGTTAGTGTCGAGGCCCACGGGCATGGTCAGCGCGCACCAGCCGAACAGGTTGCTGATGGCGGTGTTGCGCATGGCCTTCATGTTGGCCGGCGCGTAGCTCTCCACCGTGTCGATGTCGGCCAGCCGCGGCGGGGAGGCGGGCACGGTGGGCGTGAGCAGGACGTCGACGTCGTTGAACACCTGAGCCGCGCCCGCGCCGCAGCGCTGCAGCACGGACTTGCGCCGCAGGTACTTGACGGAAGACACCTGCTCGGCCCAGCGCACGCGGTCGCGCACCACCGGGTCCAGCCGCTCCACTTTGTGCGGGAAGTGCAGGTCGAGGTAGGCCGCGAGTTCGGACGCCGCCAGGCCGCCGCGGCGGAAGATGTCGAAGGCTTCTTCGCAGTGCGGCAGCGTGAGACGGACCACCTGTGCGCCGGCCTGGGCGAGGCGCTCGATGGCCGCTTCCACGGCGGCGGCGATGCTGGGGTCGATGTCGTCCCAGAAGTGGTTCGTCGGCACCCCGACGCGCAGGCCTTGCAGGCGCGCGGGGGCGGGCGCGGGCAGGCCCTGGCTCTCGGGGTCGAGGGCGGCGAAGGCGTAGGCCAGGTCCTCCACCGTGCGGGTGAGCAGCCCCGCGGTGTCGAGCGAGGACGACAGGGGCACGATGCCCTCGAGCGGCCAGCGCCCCACGGTGGTTTTCAGCCCCACCTGCCCGGTCATGGACGCGGGCACGCGCACCGAACCGGCGGTGTCTGTGCCGAGCGCCAGCAGGGCGCTGCCCTGCACCAGCGAGACGCCCGCGCCCGCGCTGGACCCTCCCGGCACGCGGTGCTCGCGGGGCGACCAGGGGTTCCAAGGCGTGCCCCAGTGGGCGTTGACGCCGAGGCCGCCGAACGCGAACTCGACCGTGTGTGTCTTGCCGACCACGATGCCCAGCTGCCGCTGCAGCCGCGCAACGAGCGGGCCGGCCGCCTGCCAGGCTTCGGGAAGGGCCTCGTCGCTGCCCGCGAACACCGGCAGACCCGGCACGCCGTACAGGTCCTTCACCGACACCGGCAGGCCCATCAAAGGCCCCAGGTCCATGCCCTGGTCCAGCAGGGTGTCGACCGCTTCGGCGGCGCTGCGGGCGCGCGCGCCGTCCCAGGTCTTGTAGGCGTTGAGCCGGGGTTCGGTGCGCGCGTGGTTCTGCGCGCAGGCATCCACCAGCGCCACCGCCGTCAGCTCACGGCGGCGCAGGCGGGAGGCGTGTTCGGCCAGCGAAAGGTGGGCAGCGTTCAAGGGCCTTCTCCTCGGGGTGTGTGGTGAACAGGGTGTGCCCCATTGTCACCAACCGGCCGCGGCGGCCTCCGCCTGGGTCAGCGCCCGAGGTCCTTCGCCGACACCCCCGCGATGCCCCAGTTTTCCTTAGGCATCTCGTGGATCCAGACGCGGATCGCTTCCTTGGGCGCCCCCACCGCTTCCTGCAGGGCTGCGGTGACCTTTTCGATCACGGCCTTCTTCTGCTCGGGCGTGCGGCCTTCGAGCATGTAGATCTGTGCGAATGGCATGGTGTCTCCTCAGGCGGCCTTCTTCTGCAGGCGGGCGTCGCGTTCACGCGCCATGGTCATGGCGGTGTCTTCGATCATGTCTTCCTGGCCGCCGACCATCTTCTTGCGGCCGAGCTCGACCAGGATGTCGCGCGCCGACAGGCCGTACTTGACGGCGGCGCGCTTGGCGAACAGCAGGAAACTGCCGTACACGCCGGCGTAGCCGAGGGTGAGCGCGTCGCGGTCGATGCGGATCGGGAAGTCCATGATGGGCGTGACCAGGTCTTCCGCCACGTCCTGGATCTTCCAGACGTCCACGCCGGTGCTCACGCCCATGCGGTCGAGCACGGCCACCAGCACTTCCATGGGCGTGTTGCCCGCGCCCGCGCCCAGGCCGGCGGCCGCGGCGTCGATGCGGGTGGCACCGCATTCGATGGCGGCGACCGAGTTGGCCACGCCCATGGCCAGGTTGTGGTGGCCGTGGAAGCCCAGCTCGGTCTCGGGCTTGAGGGCGTCGCGCACGGCCTGCAGCCGGGCCTTCACGTCGGCGGGCAGCATGTAGCCGGCCGAGTCGGTGATGTAGATGCAGTTGGCGCCGTAGCCTTCCATCAGCTTGGCCTGTTTCACCAGGCCTTCGGGGCTGTTCATGTGGGCCATCATCAGGAAGCCGACAGTGTCCATGTCGAGCTGGCGCGCGTAGGTGATGTGCTGCTCGCTCACGTCGGCCTCGGTGCAGTGCGTGGCCACGCGGATGGTGTGCACGCCCAGGCCGTGCGCCATCTTGAGGTGGTCGACGGTGCCGATGCCGGGCAGCAGCAGGGCCGACACCTTGGCTTGCTTCATCAGCGGGATCACGGTGCCCAGGTACTCCTCGTCGGAGTGGGCCGGGAAGCCGTAGTTGACGCTGGAGCCGCCCAGGCCGTCGCCGTGGGTCACCTCGATCAGCGGCACGCCGGCGGCGTCCAGGCCGCAGGCGATGCTCTTCATTTGGTCGAGCGTCATCAGGTGGCGCTTGGGGTGCATCCCGTCGCGCAGGGTCATGTCGTGCAGGGTGATCTTCTTTTGGCTCATGGTCTTCTCCTTCAGGCGGCCACAGGTTCGAGCACCAGCTCGCCCTTGAGAATTTCTTCGGCAAACATCTCGGCTGTGCGCGCGGCGGCAGCGGTCATGATGTCCAGGTTGCCGGCGTACTTGGGCAGGTAGTCGCCCAGGCCTTCGACCTCCATGTAGACCGAGACGCGGTTGCCGTCGAAGACCGGGCCGTTGACCAGCTTGTAGCCCGGCACGTACTTCTGCACTTCCTTGATCATGTCGTGGACCGACTTCGTGATCGCGGCCTGGTCGGGCGTGCCTTCGGTCAGGCAGTGCACCGTGTCGCGCATGATCAGCGGCGGCTCGGCCGGGTTGATCACGATGATGGCCTTGCCCTTCTTCGCGCCGCCCACCTTCTCGACCGCGCCGGCCGTGGTGCGGGTGAACTCGTCGATGTTCTTGCGCGTGCCGGGGCCGACCGATTTGCTTGAGACGGTGGCGACGATCTCGCCGTAGGCCACCGGCTGCACGCGGCTGACCGCATAGACCATGGGAATGGTCGCCTGGCCGCCGCAGGTGACCATGTTCACGTTCATCTCGCGCTGGCCGACATGCTGCTTCAGGTTGACCGGCGGCACGCAGTAGGGACCGATGGCCGCGGGCGTGAGGTCGATCATCATCGCGCCCTGCGCGTTGACCTTGCGCGAGTTCTCGACGTGCACGTAGGCGCTGGTCGCGTCAAAGACGATCTGCACGCCGTCGGCCTTCATGTGCGGAATCAGGCCGTCCACGCCGTCGGCGGTGGTCTTGATGCCCATCTCCTTGGCGCGCTTGAGGCCGTCGGAGTTAGGGTCGATGCCGACCATCCAGACGGGTTCGAGCACCGGGCTGCGCTGCAGCTTGGCCAGCAGGTCGGTGCCAATGTTGCCGGGCCCGATGAGGGCGCACTTGATCTTCTTGCTCATGGGTTTCCTTTTCTGAATCTCAAACGAAGCGCAGGCTGGTGCTGCCCATGCCCTGCACCTTCAGGGTCACGGAATCGCCTGCGGCGACAGACACCGCTTCGGTGATGCCGCCGGACAAAATCAGCGTGCCGGCGGGGATCTCTTCGCCGCGCGCGCCCAGGTGGTTGGCGAGCATGGCGATCGCGGTGGCCGGGTGGCCGAGCACGGCTGCGCCGGCGCCGAAAGCCACGGGCAGGCCGTTCTTCTCCATCACGATGCCGACGGTGCGCAGGTCCTGGCCGTCGACCTTCATGGGCTGGCCGCCGACCACGAAGCGCGAGGCCGAGGTGTTGTCGGCGATCACGCTCTTGAGGTCGAATTTGAAGTCGCGGTAGCGGCTGTCGATCACCTCGATGCCGGGCAGCACGAAGTCGGTCGCGGCCAGTACGGTGCCCATGTGGCAGCCCGGCCCGCTGAGTGCGCGCTTGAGCACGAAGGCGATCTCGGGTTCGACCTTGGGGTGGATGAGTTCGCTGGTGGTGACCTCACCGCCGTGCGGCACGGCGTAGTCCTCGGTCATCCAGCCGAACACGGGCGAGCTCACGCCCATCTGCTTCATCTTGGCGAACGAGGTGAGGCCCGCCTTGAGGCCCGCGAGGCGCAAGCCGCGCGCCTGCTTGCGCGCGAGAATGGCGGCCTGGATCGCGTAGGCGTCGGCCCAGTCCATGTCTGGGTGGTCGTCTGTGATCTTGGTGGTGTCCTTCGCCTGCAGCTGGCAGTTCTCCAGGTGTTCGGCGAGGGTTTCGATGGTGGCTTTGTCGAGTGTCATGGTGGTGTCCGGTCTGAAAAGGGCGGGATCAGTTGAAACGCACCGAGCACTCGCCCAGCCCGCCGATGGAGACGCGGAAGAAGTCGCCCTTGGCGGCCGGGAACATGGCGGCCAAAGCGCCCGAAAGGATCACGTCGCCGGCCTTGAGCGGGATGCCCAGGCGGCCCATGGTGTTGGCCAGCCAGGCCACCGAGTTCAGCGGCGAGCCCAGGGCCGCGGCGCCGGCGCCGGTGGCGACCACCTCGCCGTTTTTCTCCAGCACCATGCCGCAGGTCTGAAGGTCCAGTGCGAGCGGGCTGACCGCGCGGTCGCCGAGCACGAACACGCCGCACGACGCGTTGTCGGCCACGGTGTCGGTGATCTTGATCTTCCAGTCGCGGATGCGCGAGTCGACGATCTCGAAGCAGGGCATCACGCACTCGGTCGCGGCCAGCACGTCGGCAACGCCCACGCCCGGGCCCATCAGGTCGCGCTTGAGCAGGAAGGCGATCTCGCCCTCGGCCTTGGGCTGGATCAGGGTCGAGGTGTCGATGGACTCGCCCTGGTTGACGATCATCGCGTCGGTCAGGTAGCCGAAGTCGGGCTGGTGCACGCCGAGCATGTTCATCACCGCCGCCGAGGTCACGCCGATCTTCTTGCCGACGATGCGCTCACCGTCCTGCAGGCGGCGTTGCAGCATGCGCTCCTGGATGCGGTAGGCCTGCTCGATGGTGATGTTCGGGAAGCGGGTGGACAGCGGGTCGACGACCTGGCGGTCGCGCAACGCGGTGTAGAGCTCGTCGCCCAGGGTTTCGATGGAGATCATGGTGTTGGTGCTTTATGTAGAGGTCTTGTCGGCTTCGGCGAGGAAGTTGGCGACCAGTTGCGCGAAGCGCGCGGCGTGTTCGATCTGCGTCCAGTGGCCGCAGTGGCCGAACACGTGCAGCTGGCTGTTGGGTATCCACTGGCTCAGCGTGAGCGAGTTCTGCAGCGGGATCACCTGGTCCTCGCGGCCATGCACGATCAGGGTCTCATGCGGCAGCGCGCGGATCGCGGCTTCCGGGCTGGCCATGGCTTCGACCCAGCGCTGGCGCGGGGCAGGGAACATGGCGGAAAACGATTCCTGGAAACCGGGGCGGATGCTGGCCTGGTAGCGCAGCTGGGCCAGCTCGTCGGTGACCAGCGCGCGGCTGTGGGCAAAGATGTCCAGCAGGCGCTTCATGTTCTCCAGCGAGGGCTCATAGCCCCAGACCGCGTCGAGGCCCGGGGTGATCAGGAACGGCACGCCGACCGAACCCATAAGCACCAGGCGGCGCACGCGCTGCGGCGCGCGGATGGCCAGTGCCAGCGAGAGCGCACCGCCGAAGCTGTTGCCCACCACGTCGGCTTTCTCGACGCCCATCGCGTCCATGACATCGAGCGCCTGCTGTACCCAAGTGTCCATGTTGTAGGTGATGTTCGCGGGCCGGTCGGTGTAGCCGAAGCCCACCATGTCGGGTGCGATCACGCGGCGGTCCTGCGCAATGGCGGGCATCGCCAGGCGCCAGTTGGCCCAGGCGCTCACACCCGGACCCGAGCCGTGGATGAACAGCACCGGCGGCTGACCGGGTTTCGATTCACCCAGGTCGTGCACGTTGGTGTTGAAGCCGCCCGTGCGGACGCTGCGCGCGACTTCGGGGTTGTGCGGCGCGTTCACAGCTTCACCATGACGTTTCTGAGTTCCGTGTAGAACTCGAGCGAATGCACACCGCCTTCGCGGCCGATGCCCGAGGCCTTGGCGCCGCCGAACGCGGTGCGCAGGTCGCGCAGGAACCAGCTGTTGATCCAGCACAGGCCGACCTCGATGGCGGCGGCCATGCGGTGCGCGGTGCCGAGGTTTTGCGTCCACACGGTGGTGGCCAGGCCGTAGTCGGTGGCGTTGGCCAGCGCAATCGCTTCCTCTTCGGTGTCGAACGGTGCGATGTGGCAGCAGGGACCAAAGATCTCTTCGCGAACCACGCTGGCGCTCTCAGGCAGACCGGTCCAGATCGTCGGTTGCACGAAATGGCCGTTGGCGAACTCGCCCTGCATGGCGGGCACACCGCCGCCGGTGACGACGGTCGCGCCTTCGTCCTTTGCCTTCGCGTAGTAGCCCAACACCTTCTGCCGGTGCTCGGCGGATATCAGCGGGCCCAGGTTCACGCCGGGTTCGTCGGACGGTCCCACCTTCAGGCCTTCCGCGCTGGCCTTCAGCGCGGCCACAAACCGGTCGAAGATCGGGCGCTGCACGTACACGCGTTCGGTACCCAGGCAGACCTGGCCACAGTTCTCGAACGCGCTGCGCGTGATGCCCGCGACGGCCTTGTCGAAGTCGGCGTCGTCGAACACGATGCCGGCGTTCTTGCCGCCCAGCTCGAAGCTGACCGGGCGCACGCCTTTCGCTGCGGCGGCCATGATGGCTTCGCCGGTGCGCGTTTCGCCGGTGAAGGTGATGCCGTTGACGCGCGGGTGCTTGGTGATGAACTCGCCCGCCGATCCGGGGCCGAAACCGTGCAGCACCTGGTACACGCCCTTGGGCACGCCCACCGCGTTCATCACCTCGCCCAGCAGGGTGGCGGTGGCGGGGGTTTCTTCGGAAGGCTTGACGATCACCGTGTTGCCGCAGGCCAGCGCGGGGCCGACCTTCCAGGTCATCAGCAGCAGCGGCAGGTTCCAGGGGCAGATCACGCCGACCACGCCCAGCGGTGAACGGATGGCGTAGCTCACGGCAGTGCCGCCGTCGGGCGTGGTCATCTGGAAACTCTCGGTCGGCACGTTTTTCACGATGTCGGCGAACACCTTGAAGTTGGCCGCACCGCGCGGGATGTCGATGTGGCTGGCCAGCGAGCGCGGCTTGCCGGTGTCGGCCAGTTCGGCTTCGAGGAAGTCGTCGAAGCGGCGGTTGATCTCGTCGGCCACCGCGTGCAGCAGCTCGGTGCGCTTGACCACGCTCATGCGACCCCAGTCGCCCTTGAGCGCGGCGTGCGCGGCGTCCACAGCGGCGTCGACCTCGGCCTGACCCGCTTCGTGGACCAGGCCGACCACGGCGTTGGTCGCCGGGTTGCGGTTCTCGAAGGTCTTGCCGGTGGCGACGAACTCGCCGTTGATGAAGTTGTGGAACTGTTTCATGTTGCGTGAGGGAGATGAAAAATCAATCTAGGCCCAGTGCCTTCAGGCCGGCGCGGGCGCAGGCTTCGTCCTGCTCGGCCGAGCCGCCGGAGACACCGATGCCACCGATGCGGGCACCCTGTTCGACGATGGGCAAACCGCCGCCGAACAAGACCAGCCGCTGGCGCTGGTTCAGGCCGATGCGCAGCAGCTCGTCGTCGCCGATCACGCCGCCCCACTTCGAGGTCGGGAAACCAAAGCTCGCGGCGGTGTAGGCCTTGTCGATCGCGATGTCGATCGAATGCAGAAAGGCATGGGGCATGCGCAAGAAAGCGGCGAGCGTGCCCGAAGCATCGGTCACAGCCACGTTGATGCGTATGCCCAATGCTTCTGCGTGCGCAATCGCCGCCTGGCAAGCCAGCGAGGCCGCCGATGCGGTGATGACTGAAGAGGGAACTGAGAGAGCGAGTGACATGAAAAGAGGAGGCGTTGGAACGAGAGGTCTTCAACCCAGGGGCACCGTGGAACCGGCTCTGCCGGGCCACAGGTGCCGTCCCCCCTCCAAGCGCCGCAGGCGCGCCAGAGAGGGGGGAAGCCGCGTCAGCGGCGCAGGGGGGTGATCACGTGTACACGTCGGTGAACGAAGCCACCAGATCACCTGTGTGATAGAAGATGCCGCTGCCCAGCATGTCTTCGGTCCAGGTGGTGACGGGCCGGTCGCGCTGGGCCAGGTAGCCCATGCCGGCGAAGGTCTCGTTGCGGTTGCCGCTGGGGTCGAAGAAGTAGATGGTCTCGCCGCGCGTGATGCCGTGGCGGGTGGGCGCCACATCGATGCGCACCTTGTTCTTGGCCATCACGTCGGCGGCCTTGAGCACGTCGTGCCACGAGTCCAGGAAGAAGGCGATGTGGTGCAGGCCGCTCTTGGCGCCGCCCACGAAGGCGATGTCGTGCGGCGTGGTGGTGCGGGCCATCCAGGTGGCGGCCTGCATGTTGCCTTCGGGTCCAACCAGCACCTGCTCGGTCAGGAAGAAGTCCAGCGCCTCGGTCATGAAACGGGTGTTGTCGGCCACGGTGTTGATGCCCGCCTCGGGGTTCATCTCGCACATCAGCAGCAGGTGGTCCAGCCAGTGGGCGCCGGCGCCCTTGAGGCCATCGGGCCAGGGGTCGGGGTTGGTGGTACCGACTTCGGTGCCCACGTATTCCTTCATCGCGTACAGGCGCATCTCGTGGCCGCTGGGCAGGTTGAACTGCAGCATGCGGCCGGTCGAAGGCAGCGTGCCTTCGGGCAGCACGTTGGTCTTCACGCCCCAGGCTTCGATCTTCTTCTGCAGCTCGTCGAGGTCGCTGTCCTTCTCGACCTTGTAGGCCACGTGGTTCAGGCCGGCCTGGTCCGACGGCGTCAGGATCAGCGAGTACTTGTCCCACTCGTCCCAGCACTTGAGGTAGACGTTGCCGGCCTTGTCTTTCATGGTCGTCTTCAGACCGAGCACGTTTTCGTAGTGCCTGATCGCGGCGTCCATGTCCATCACTCTCAGGCTCGCGTGCCCGATGCGCATCACACCCATGTCTTGTCTCCTTCGGTTGGTTACTGCTGCTGAATCGAAGGGCTGGCAGTCGCAGACTCTGCGCGCCCTTTTGAAAACGGTTTGTTCAACTTGCCGGCCACTTCCAGGTCGACCGGCGTCTGGGGCGCCACGCGGCAGGCCAGCGTGTAGCCCAGGGCTTCTTCTTGTGCGGTGACATGGGCCCGGCTGATCGGGCCCAGCGCCTTGATCTCACCATCGAGGATGCGGACCTTGCAGACACCGCAGCCGCCGTTGACGCAGCCGACCGGAATGCCCTTGCGACCCAGGCGCAACATGCCGGTGAGCAGGCTTTCGTTGCCGGCGCACGGATAGGTCTCGTCCGTCTGGGCGACATGGACAGGGAACTTGGGGCGTGAATCGAACAGGGACATGTCTCAGGTCTTCTTGAACGCAGCAGCGTCAGCTGCGGAAGATAGGACAGCTCGGTCATACCGTCCAATACCAAATGTCGTCGACCCTATACTGCTGAGGTATTGCCTGAAGAATGGGGAGACACCATGGACCTGAAAGACATGCGCCAGTTTCTGGCGGTGGCCGAAGAGCGCAACTTCACGCGCGCAGCCGAACGCCTGCACATGGCGCAACCGCCGCTCTCGCGCCAGATCAAGGCGCTGGAAGAAGAGATGGGCGCGCCGCTGTTCCTGCGCACCTCGGTCGGTGTCGATTTGACGGAAGCCGGGCAGACCTTGTTGAACGAGGTGCCCAACCTTTTGCGCATGGCGAAGAGCGCCACCGAGCGCACCCGCCGCGCGGCCCAGGGGTTGACGGGACAACTCGACGTGGGCCTGTTCGGTTCCGGTGTGCTGGATGTGATTCCGCGCGTGCTGGCGCGCTTCCACCAGGAGCGCCCCGAGGTGCGCATCGTGCTGCACAACCTCACCAAGTCCGAACAGTTGCAGGCGCTGCGCGAGCGCCGCATCAGCGTGGGCTTCAACCGCCTGGTGCCGCCCGAGCCCGACCTGGTGATCGAGACCGTGTTGCGCGAGCCCATGGTGGTGGCGATGCACGAGTCGCATCCGCTGGCCCGGCGCAAGGTGGTGGGTGTGGCCGACCTGGATGGTTTGCCGCTGATCCTGTACCCGAACGTGCCCATGCACGGGCTGGCGCAGGAGGTGGCTGAGGCGTTCCGGCAGGAGGGCGCGCGGCTCGCGGTGGAGCAGGAAGTTGAAGACGTGGTGACGGCGGTGGCCCTGGTGGCCGGTGGTTTCGGACTGGCGGTGACCACTCGCTCGGCCAGCAGCCTGCGCCTGCCGGGTGTGGTGTTCGTGCCGTTCCGCAGCCGTCACCTCAAGGACCTGGAGCTCAGCTGCCTGTACCGGCGCGAAGACCCCTCGCCGGTGCTGCGGATGTTTCTGGGTGTGGTGCATGAACATGCCCGGTCGGCGCTGAAGGGGTTCAGACCTGCTTGAACAGCGGGCTGCGCGTGGCCTGTGCGTCGGCCGCCGAGAGGAACTTCTCGGTGTAGATGTCGCGCTCGAACAGTCGGCCCTGCATCAGGGTCGTGATGGCGGCTTCGATCATGGGCGGCGGCCCGCAAAGGTAGGCCTTCTGGCCCGCGAAGTTGCCGCCGAAATGCGCCTTGGCGGCCTCGTGCACGAAACCGCGGAAACCGGCCCAGTCCGACCCCTCGGGCTCGTGCGACAGTGCAGGCACATAGCTGAAGTTCGGGTGTTGCGCGGCCAGCGCGCGGAACTCGGCGTCGTAGTACAGCTCCTCGCGCGAGCGCTGGCCGTAGACCAGGGTGATCGGCAGCGAGCTGCCGCGCGCGAGCAGGTCCAGGATCATCGAACGCGGGCTCGACAACCCCGATCCGCCGGCCATGAACAGCATCGGCAGCTGCGCAGATTCGCGCACGAAGAAGCGGCCATACGGACCGGCCACGCGCAGACGGTCGCCGGTCTTGAGCTGTTCATGCAGCCAGGTGGTGCCGGCGCCGCCCGGCAGCTTGCGCACGTTGAGCTCGATGCACATGCTGGCCTTCACGTCGGCGGGATCATTGGCGATGGAAAACGCGCGGCTCTGACCGAGTCCGGGGATCTCGACCTGAACGTACTGGCCGGCCTGGAAGTCAATGGCCTTGTCCAGCTGCAGGTGGATCGCCTTGATCGTGGGCGTGAGGTCTTCGATGCGGGTCACTGTGGCGGCGAAGTCGCGCACCGGGATCACACGCGCATCGGGCTCTTCGTCGATGTCGGCCTCGATGGTGGTGTCGCTCTGCAGCGTGCAGCAGCAGGCCAGCGTCTTGCCTTCGTCGCGCTCGAATTCCATCAGCGCAAACGGGTTGGCCGCGCCGTGGTCCACATCGCCGTCGCACACCTGCACCTTGCACGAACCGCACAACCCGTGCCCGCAGGCGTGCGGCAGGTAGATGCCCTGCCGCAGCGCCGCGTCGAGCACGGTTTGGCCTTCTTCGACCTCGATGGTCGCGCCCAGGGGTTCGATGGTCAGTTGGTAGCTCATGGACGGATCAGCTGAAACTTCCCTTGATACCGGTCAGACCGGGCGAGCGGAAACGGATCGCATCCTTGTGCACTAGGCCGTTGTCGGCCAGCGATTTGGCCGGATCGGGTTGCCAGGGCTGGCCGTTTTTTTTCCACTCGGCCTTGTCCCAGTCGATCTGGGCGAAGTCGGGGTGGTAGCCGTAGATGCCGGGCAGCACAGCGGCAGACAGCGCACCGAAGGGTGTGTCCGGCGGCAGCGGCAGGCAGAAGGGCGCGCAGAACATCAGGTGGTCTTCCCAGCCGATGTAGAGCAAGGGCGCGGGGAAGTTCTCGCGCACATCCTTCATCGGGAAATCGTAGGTGCCGATTGCAGTCACGCTCATTTCGTTTCTCCTTGTGCGCCTTCACCGCGCCAGGCGGCAAAGTTTTTCTGGTCTTCCGAGCCTTCGAAATCGAAGTTGTCGCGGCCCACGTTCATCTCGTAGTAATCGAGCACGGCCAACAGCGGATCGAAACCTTCGGCGGTCGGGTCGGTGCCTGGCTTGAAGCAGTGGCCCTGGTAGATCTGGTGCACCGGCAGCCAGCTCTGGATGTATTTCTCGGGTTCGTGTTCGAAGATGCCCTTGCAGTGGTCCGAGCAGAAGTGGTACTTGTTACCGAAGTAGTCGCTCTCGCGGTAGCAGATCTGGGTCGGGTCACCCTCTTCGGTGAACAGCATGGGGATCTGGCAAGTGGTGCACAGCATCGGCAGCGTCTTGTTGTAGAAGCGGTTGCCGGCTTGCTGCTGCTCGCGGAAGTACTCCAGGCGCGGGCGGTAGTACTTGTCAAAACTGTCGGGGTACTTCTCCGACAGCCACTGCATTTCTTCCTCGCTGGGCACCCAGGTGTGGAAGGGGGCGGCGGCGTTGTAGTTGTAGAAGGTGTTCCAGGCCTGGTGGCTGATGTGGTCCTTGCCCTCGCAGGCCTGCTTCCAGCCGGCGGGCTCGCGGATGCCGTAGCGCGCCAGGTCCTTGAAGAGTGCACCGCCGTTTTCTTCGGCGTACATCTCCCAGGCTTCTTTCCAGCTCATCACGCGCTTGGGCAGCATGTAGTCCTGCATCATGGCCACCAGGGTGAGCAGGCGATAGCCGCGCCAGAACCACTTGTCGATCCAGCCCTGCACGATGGGCACGTTGGCCGGGTCCTGCTCCAGCAGGAACTTGATGCATTCGATGCCCAGCGTCATGTGACGCGACTCGTCGCTCTGTGCGCTGAAGCCGAAGGTCACGGTGGACATGTCGCCGTTGTGCGCCGCGCCGCTCATGAAGGGCACGAAGAGCAGGTTGGTCAGCACGTATTCGAACGAGAAGCTCACCGCCACGAGGAACTCGAACGGGCCGCCGGTGATGGCGTCTTCAAAGAAGCTCTTGGGCACCGACAGGTACCAGACGCGGTCGAACCAGTGGTTGGACTGGTGCATGCCGTTGAAGTACTTGTTGTAGTGGCTGATGGCATGCGTTTCGGTCTGGTAGTGGCGCAGCTCGTCCACGCTCTGCATCTGCGCGGCCACGCGCGCTCCCTCGCCGGTGAACTGCCGGCCCACGTGGGCGAAACCGCGGTGCGCGTAGTACTCCAGCGGCGTCACGCCCTGGATGAAGAGCTTGAGCGCGTTGATGTAGCGCGCGTCGGTGACGCCGAGTTGGCCGTTGTTCTGCGCAAAGGCCTCGATCACGGCGTAGAGCTTTTTCTCCTTCTCGCCCTGGTACTTCCAGTAGGCGTCCATGGTGAGGCGGAACGGGTCTTCCCACTTGTTCCAGTCGTGGATCTTGATGCCCTCGTACTTGTCGTAGGGGAACACCTTGTCCATGGGCTGGTAGGTGGTTTCCCAGCCCAGTCCGCGGGTCATGGCGGCGTAGCGTTCTTTCAGGCCGAGCTTTTTCTTGGTGACACGGGTGTCCATGTTTGTCTCCTGGTGAAATTCAGTGGGTCAACGGCGCGCACTGCGTTTGGTCAGTGCTCCCGTGGAACCGGCTTTGCCGGGCCACAGGGAGCGTCCTCCTCCCGAAGGAGAGGGGGAAGACGCGCAGCGGCGCAGGGGGTGCATCTCAATGTTTCCAGCTGAGCGTCAGCTGGTCGTCGTCTTCGTCGATGTGGCCCGAGAGCGTGACGAGGTTGACGTGGATGGCCTGCAGGTCGTAGGGGCGACCGGTGATCTCTTCGATGGTTTCGCGCCGGATCGTCAGGCGGCCGGGGGCGTCGATCTTTACCATGCCGGGCGAGTGCACCACCCGGGCGTCGGTGTTGTCTGCGGCAATGGCCTCGATCACGGGGCGGGACTCTTCGTTGTCCTGGAAGGCGATGAATACGTTGGACATGGGGTTTCCTGGTGAAAGCGGGAGGGGCGTCCGTCAGGCCAGCACACCGGCCTTGCGGCTGCGGGTGTTGAGCTTGTCGCGGGCTTCGGTCAGGGCGGATTCGCCGTGTTCGCCCAGCGCCAGACGGGCCACGGGCGACAGCGCGGCCTGTGCGCGGTCGGCCCAGTCCTGGGTCCACTGCGCGATCAGCTGGCGGTTGGCATCGCTTTCGCCGGCAGCGGCCTTCACCACGGCGTCGATCCAGCGCGCGGTCTCGTCGTGCCATTCCGGCATGAACGCGGTGAGCATGGCCACGGCCGTGCCGCCTTGCAGAGCGATGTGGTCGTCCACGAAGCTGCTGTAGATCAGTGGGTAGAGCAGGCCGTCCAATGCCAGGTTTTGCGCCACGAAGTGCTCAAACGGGTCCTGCACCACCAGGCTGTCTTCCACATAGCGGCGCAGACCCTGCCACTCGGGCGCGTCCAGCCAGGCCTGTTTGCCGGCGTCCAGCACATCGGGTTCGGCCAGCGCCAGACCCAGGCGGGTGAGGTATTGCGCCACGCCCAGGTTGTCCATGGCGTGGAACATGGCGGGTGCCGTGAAGGCGGTGCCGTAGCCATAGGCTGCGATCGACGCGTTGTTCATGTTCGCGCCCCAGGCGGCGTGGCGCAGCGGGAGCAGGATCTCCAGCGCCTTTTCCCGCACCGCGTCGGGGATCATGGCCACCATGCCGCGCTGGTCGACGAACTGGAAGTTGGATTCCACCGCGTCCTGCTGGCGTGCGCGGGTCATGGTCCAGTTGGCGTAATAGAACTGGCGCGGGTCCTTGAGCACATACCAGTCGGTGAGCTTGACCTGGCTGCGCGAGGCGTCAAACAGTTCGTGCGCCGGGTCCCAGGTGGGCCGGTAGTGGAAGTTGGTCATCGGCTGGGCGCCGAGCGTGGCCTCCTGGTAGCGCGAAGCGGCCTTCTCGTGGCCAATGTATTTGGCGACGTGGGCAAAGGTGTTGCGCAGCGGGGTGATCTCGCGCGCCTGCAGGTCGATGTTCATCGGGGCTTGTCTCCGTTGGAATGGTTGTTGAACACTCACGCGTCCAGACGCTGCACCCGGTTGTTGGCGCAGAAAGCCTCGAAAGCGGCTTCGGGCAGCATCAGTTCCACCGCCAGCTCGGGCCAGCCGATCGAGAACTCGAAACTGACCAGCCCGTCGGCGCGCCGCTCCATCACGCGCACGAAACGCAGGGAGGTGTCGCAGGCGGGCAGGGGGAGGTCGGTGCTCGGGTTCATGGCGGTTGTGGCGGTCGTGGACGTGTGCTTCTTTGCAGGCACCGTGCCAATGAAGCCGCAGATACGGTGAAAATCTCGATATTTAGTCGTCCCTGAAGAATCCCCGGAGCCCGCATAAACACTGGTCTTTGGGGTGATGGCCGATGGCCGGAACTCCCAGTTTGATTTCCAATAGGGGCTGTTTTCTGGGAGTTCTGCCGTGCTGTTTGCCTGCCCCGCCACCGACGATTTCTTCCGTTCGCGCATCGATCACATGATCGACCTGCGCCATCCGCTGGCCGTGCTGTCCTCGCGCATGCCCTGGCAAGAGATCGAAGCGCGGGTGGCCCAGGTCTTCTCCCGCAAAGGCCGCGCCGGCGTGGCCATGCCAGACCTGGACCTCTTCGGTGAACAAGCACTGCGCGCACCGGCGACCAGCAACGCAGGACGCCCCCGGGTTCCGCTGCGCATCATGATCGCGCTGCTGTACCTCAAACACGCCTTCAACGAGTCCGACGAGGGCGTCGTCGAGCGCTGGGGAGAAACACCGACCTGGCAATTCTTCTCGGGCCAGGCGTACTTTGAACACCACCGCCCCTGCGACGCCACCACCCTGGTCAAGTTCCGCCAGTTGCTGGGCGAAGAAGGTGTGGAGGAGCTGCTGGCGCAGACCATCAACGTGGCCGTGGACCTCAAGCTGATCAAGCCACAAGAGCTCACCCGCGTGATCGTGGACAGCACGGTACAGCACAAGGCCATTGCCCACCCCACCGACAGCCGCTTGCTGGAGACGGCACGCGCCAAGCTGGTGGAGGCGGCCAAGGACGCCGGCATCGATCTGAAGCAGACCTTTGCCAAGGAGGGTCAGCACCTCAGCCACAAGGCCGGGCGTTATGCCCACGCCCGCCAGTTCAAACGCATGCGCAGCGCCATCAAGCGCCAGCGCACCATCGTCGGCCGACTGCAGCGCGAGATCGATCGCAAGGCCAGCGCCATCGGGGCTGCCGTGCGGCAAGCGTTGGGCGAGACCTTGAACAAAGCCCATCGCATCGTGGCCCAGAGCGGCCAGCGCAAGGCTGCCGATGGACAACCCAAGCTCTACGCCTGG
The DNA here is from genome assembly GCF_013387465.1 of Hydrogenophaga aromaticivorans. Classification (GTDB taxonomy): domain Bacteria; phylum Pseudomonadota; class Gammaproteobacteria; order Burkholderiales; family Burkholderiaceae_C; genus Hydrogenophaga; species Hydrogenophaga aromaticivorans. Next base: position 168,887 of record NZ_VYGV01000016.1, read on the forward strand.
CATGCGCCCGAGGTGGATTGCATCAGCAAGGTGCGACGTGAAGTCGCTTACATCATTGTCTCGCCCGCCCACAAGGTTGGAGACGAGACCGGCCGTTCCGTCGGCCGTAGCCTACCTGTGCATGCGCTGCTGGCAACGGCGGCGTGTGAAGCCACAGGGATAACGTATCGGGCCTTCGGGCCGCGCCGGCTTCCGCGAGGAAGCGGCGTCACCTGCCAGCATCACGGCGGATGGGATGCAAGGCTGAGTGGCATGGTCAACAGAAGTGAACTGCTACAGGCATCGTTATGCATAACAAGCCAAAGATGCTGACAGGCTTGAACCAAAACGGTACGTGGTCGGCTGCGCCTCCCTTTGCTACGGCGCACACGGATATGAAGACCACCGGTGTACAGGCAGGACCTACCCCACGCGTTGTGATGTATGCGGAACACGGTAAGCCCGACGAGCCGCCGGTAACGGCAGGTCGACTGCGAGGAAGACTGATGGCTCAGCGGGTAGAGGAATGCGGAGCAAGCAAATGTCGTTCTGTAATCGAACGAATACGGGCTGCAACATCGTCCGGCGCGAAAGCGAGCTGACTTCCGCGAGGTCTTCCATGGCAAGAGAGCCTGAGAAACCGCGATCAGGAGGAAGGCAGATGACGGTGCCAGCACGCACGGCGAGAGCCACTACTGCCAGCACTGGTGCGCCTCCAGCCTTTGAGGAAACATGGGATCAGATCAACTGGGACCAAGCCACCGAAGAGGTCACGCGGCTACAGGTGCGTATTGCCAAGGCTACACAGGCTGGCAGGTGGAACAAGGTCCAGGCCTTGCAACGCCTGCTGACCCGCTCGCACAGCGGCAAGCTGCTTGCCGTCAAGCGGGTGACGGAGAACGCAGGCAAAAGGACGGCAGGCGTCGACGGCAAGATCTGGAAGACGCCGATGTCGAAGATGAAGGCATCGCAAGCACTGACGCACAGGGGCTATCAGCCGCTGCCACTACGGCGCGTGTACATCCCGAAGAGCAACGGAAAGAAGCGCCCGCTGGGTATTCCGACCATGCACGATCGGGCCATGCAAGCGTTGTGGTCGCAGGCGCTGAACCCTGTTGCAGAAACGACGGCCGACAAGAACTCGTATGGCTTCAGGCCCCGGCGATCGACGGCCGATGCCATAGAGCAATGCTTCAATGCGCTCGCCAAACGCGACTCCGCGCAGTGGGTTCTTGAGGGAGACATCCGGGGCTGCTTCGACAACATCAGTCATGACTGGCTGTTGAAGAACATCCCGATGGACAAGATCGTCCTGCGCAAGTGGCTGCATGCGGGATTCATCGACCAAGGAGTGCTGTTCCCCACTGAAGCAGGAACGCCGCAGGGTGGGATCGCTTCTCCAGTCCTGGCCAACATGGCACTGGATGGCATCGAAGACGCGGTGCGCTCGGCCTTGGGTCGCAGCCCGAACGCGCGACAGCCAGCCAAGGCGCACGTGGTCCGCTATGCGGACGACTTCATCGTGACTGGCGCAACAAGGGAACTGCTGGAGCTGCGTGTCAAACCGGCCGTCGAGGAATTCCTCGCGGTGCGCGGCCTGCAACTGGCGCCCGAGAAAACGCTGATCACGCATATCTGCCGAGGGTTCGACTTCCTCGGGCAGAACGTCCGCAAGTACGGGGACAAGCTTCTGATCAAGCCCGCACGCAAGAGCGTGGCTTCGCTCCTGGACAAGGTGCGAGAAGTGCTGGGAAAGAACAAGGCTGCCACGCAGGCGCAGGTGATCATGTTGCTCAATCCAATCCTTCGGGGCTGGGCGATGTACCACCGGCACGTTGTGGCCGCGGCGACCTTCTCACGGATCGATCATCTCGTGTGGACCAAGTTGTGGGTGTGGGCCAAACGCCGCCACCCACGTAAGCCCATGCGCTGGATCAAGGCGCGGTACTTCGAGCGCCACGGTCTGCGCGATTGGGTATTCGCATGCGCCAATCGGCCGCCGGAGTTGGCCTTCAGGCCGATGCTGTTCCGGCTGGCTGGGCTGCCCATCAAGCGCCACACGAAGGTTCGCAGCGATGCCAACCCGTTCGACCCAGCATGGACTGCATACTTCCAGCGTCGTGCCAATGCTCGCTGACTCCGTTGTGAAGAACCCGGTCCGATCTCGGGCTGTTGGAAGGCTTGAGCCGTGTGCTGGGAAACTCGCATGCACGGTTCTCAGGGGAGAGCACGCCGGCAACGGCGTGTTCTTACCCGACGGCAAGGCCAAACAGCCCTACGAGTTCGGGGTCAAGGTGGGCATTGCCAGCACACTGCGGGGCAACCTGATCGTGGGGGCCAAAGCCTTCCACGGCAACCCGTACGATGGGCACACCCTGAACGAACAGCTGGAGCAGGCCGCGATCCTGATGCAGGACAGCCGATCAAAACCCGCGACGGCGTTCGTCGACTTGGGCTATCGGGGTGTAGATGCGGACAACCCGGATGTGCACATCGTGCACCGGGGCAAGGCCAAGAGGATCCGCGAGCAGGAGCGACGCCAGCTCAGGCGGCGCCAGGCGATCGAGCCGATCATCGGCCACCTCAAGACCGATCACCGCATGGACCGCTGCCACCTCAAAGGTGAACGGGGTGATCGGCTGCACGCGGTGCTGTGTGCTGCGGGCTACAACATCCAATGGCTGCTGCGCATGATTGCCCGTAAGGGCATCACCTTCTTGCAGCGACTTTATTTGCGCCTGTGCATGGTGGCGAGCGTGTCGCCGAACTGGCAAGACGCGCTGGCTACTTTGCTCACACGCACACTCATCGGCTCAGTCCAGCGCCCCGTCGGCGCCCGCTTCTGAATAAATCAGGGACGACTAAGTCCTGCGGGTAGTTGAATGAAATGAAATGGGATGCGGTGTGATGGCGGCTGGCGCTCAGGCCGGGCGGGTGTCGGCCTCAAGCAGAAAATCCTCGACCAGCCTGGCAAAGCGTGCGGCGTGTTCAATCTGCGTCCAGTGACCGCATTGGCCAAATACATGCAGTTGCGCGCGCGCAATCCATTGCGAAAGCAGAAGCGAGTTCGACAGCGGAATCACAGCGTCTTCACGGCCATGCACGATCAACGTGTGATGCGGCAAGGCGCGAATGTCGCCTGCCGCACCCAGACCTCCATGCGGTACTGCGTGCCCTCTGGAGGATTGGCGGGGTCGGTCGGGCGCTCGGTGTAACCGAAGCCCAACAAGTCAGGCGCCACCACACGGCGCGTGTGGGCCAGCACCGGCAACAGCAGACGCCAGTTGGCCCAGGCGCTCACGCCCGGGCCGGAGCCGTGCAGCAGCAGCACCGGACGTTGGTGTGGAAAGAACCGGTGCGGATGCGCTGGCCGATTTCGGGGTTGGTGCTGTTAGACATGACAGGACTCAAAGTTTGATGCAGACGTTGCGCAGCTCGGTGTAGAACTCCAGCGAGTGCACGCCGCCTTCACGCCCGATGCCAGAGCCCTTGGCACCACCAAAAGCGGTGCGCAGATCACGCAGGAACCAGCTGTTGATCCAGCAGATGCCGACCTCGACCTGCTTGGCCACGCGGTGGGCGCAACCCAGGTTCTCGGTCCAGACCGTGGTGGCCAGGCCGTAATCGGTGGCGTTGGCCAGCGCAATCACCTCCTCTTCGGTGTCGAACGGGGCAATATGGCAACAGGGGCCAAACACCTCTTCACGCACCACGCTGGCAGTCTCGGGCAGACCGGTCCAGATGGTGGGCTGTACCCAGTGGCCATGGCCCAGTTCGCCGGGCATGGCGGGCACGCCACCGCCGGCGACCACCGTGGCGCCTTCCGCGCGGGCTTTGTCAAAGTAGGACAGGACTTTTTGTTTGTGCTCGGCTGAAATCAGCGGACCCAGGTTGACCCCGGCCTCGTTGGACGGGCCAATCTTGAGGCCCTCAGCCTTGGCCTTGAGCGCGGCGACGAACTTGTCAAAAATCGGCCGCTGCACATACACCCGCTCGGTGCCCAGGCAGACCTGACCGCAGTTCTCGAAAGCACTGCGCGTGATGCCGGCCACGGCCTTGTCAAAATCGCAGTCAGCAAACACGATGCCGGCGTTCTTGCCGCCCAGCTCAAACGACACCGGGCGCACGCCTTTGGCGGCAGCGGCCATGATGGCCTCGCCGGTGCGGGTTTCGCCGGTGAAGGTAATGCCGTTGACGCCCGGGTGCTGGGTCAAGAATTCGCCGGCCGAGTTCGGACCGAAGCCGTGCACCACGTTGTACACGCCAGGCGGAATGCCGACCTTGCTCATGACTTCACCGAGCAGGGTGGCGGTGGCCGGGGTTTCTTCCGATGGCTTGACGACGACGGTGTTGCCGCAGGCCAACGCTGGGCCGACCTTCCAGGTCATCAGCAGCAGCGGCAGGTTCCACGGGCAGACCACGCCGATCACCCCCAGCGGGGAGCGGATGGCGTAATTGAGCGCCTGGCCGCCGTCGGGGGTGGCCATCTCAAAGGTCTCCGTCGGCACGTTTTTGATGATGTCGGCAAACACCTTGAAATTGGCCGCGCCGCGCGGAATGTCGATGTGCGAGGCCAGGCTGCGCGGCTTGCCGGTGTCGGCAATTTCGGCTTCCAGAAATTCGTCAGAGCGGCGGATGATCTCATCGGCCACCGCATGCAGCAACTCAACCCGCCGGGCGACGCTCATGCGGCCCCAATCGCCCTTGAGCGCGGCGCGCGCGGCGCGCACGGCGGCATCGACCTCGGCCGCGCCAGCCTCATGCACCAATCCGATGACATGGTTGTCAGCCGGGGCGCAGTTCTCGAAAGTGGTGTCAGTGGCGACGAATTCGCCGTTGATGTAGTTTAGAAACTGTTTCATATTTTGGCTTTCAGTCTGAAATCAGACAAATCCCAGTGCCTTCAAGCCTGCGCCTGCAATAGCCTCGTCCTGCTCCTCAGTGGCGCCGGATACGCCGATGCCGCCAATGCGCTGACCGTTCTCAATAACCGGTAGCCCGCCGCCAAAGGCGACGAAACGCGGCCTGCGTACGATGCCTTCACGTACTGCCGATGAGTGCTGCTGCAGTGCTGCAGTCCACTGGCTCGTGGCCAGACCGAAACTGGCTGCGGTGTAGGCTTTGTCAATGGCAATTTCCACTGAATGCAGCGGTGCGCCGGGCATGCGCAAAAAGGCCGTCAGCACACCGCTGGCATCGACCACGGCGACATTCACGCGCACGCCCAAGACCCCAGCGGCCTTGACCGCTGCGCCGACGCAGGCGTGTGCTGCCGCCCAGTCGATCATGGGCTGCGCAACACTCAATGGAGTTCGTTCTATGGTTATCTTTCCGCGATCAGGTGTAGACCTCGGTGAAAGACGCAGAAAGCACCCCGGTATGGTAGAAAATCGCGCGCCCCGCCTGATCTTCGGTCCAAGTTGTCACCGGTCGATCACGTTGGGCTTGGTATCCCAGACCAGCAAACGTCTCGTTGCGATTGCCACTAGGGTCAAAGAAGTAGATCGTTTCTCCACGCGTGATGCCGTGACGCGTAGGTGCCACGTCAATGCGGACCCTGTTCTTTGCCATCACATCACCAGCCTTGAGCACGTCGTGCCAGGAGTCGAGGAAGTACGAAATGTGATGTATGCCAGGTGTTGGGCCACCGACAAAGGCGATATCGTGCGGCTTGCTGGAACACGACAGGAACGAAGCCAACTGGAACGCCCCGTCTGGGCCCACGGTCAGTTGCTCGGTTTGGAAAAAGTCCAGCACGTCGATAAAAAACCGGGTGTTCTCGGCTACCTTGTTGACACCCTTGCCCGGATCGAACTCACACATCAGAAGGCAGTGGTCAAGCCAATGGGCGCCGGCGCCGCGGATGTCGTCCGGCCAGGGGTCAGGGTTGGTGGAGCCGACGTCGGTGCCAACACACTCCTTATGTGCAAACAAGTGCATCTCGTGGCCGCTGGGCAAATTGAACTGCAGCATTCGTCCGGTGGAGGGCAGCGTGCCCTCGGGCAGCATCGTGGTCTTGCCGCCCGAGGCTTCGATGCGCTGCTGCAGCGCATCGAGGTCGGCGTCTTTTTCGACCTTGTAGGCCACGTGGTTCATGCCCGCCTGGTCCGAAGGCGTGAGGATTAGTGAGTACTTGTCCCATTCATCCCAGCACTTCAGGTAGACGTTGCCGGCCTTGTCCTGCATCGTCGTCTTCAGGCCCAGCACGTTCTCGTAGTGCTTGACCGCCGCCGCCATGTCCATCACTCTCAGGCTAGTATGGCCAATTCGCATTACACCCATAATAGTTCTTCTTTTACTTGGTTAAAACATGGTTCGCCTGTGCAGCGAATCCTTTGGAAATAGGCTTCGCCAGCCTGCCAGCCTGCCAGCCTGCCAGCCTGCCAGCCTGCCAGCCTGCCAGCCACTTCGAGCCGCACCGCAACGGTGGGCGCCACCCGGCAGGCCAAGGTGTATCCCAGAGCTTCCTCCTCAGCCGTCACGTGCGCGCGACTGATTGGCCCCAGCGCCCGCACCCGCCCTTCGACGATGCGAACCTTGCAGACCCCGCAGCCGCCGTTGACGCAACCCACCGCAATGCCTTTGCGCCCCAGGCGCAACATGCCCTGCAACAAGCTCTCGTTGGTGGCACATGGGTAGGACTCACCCGTCTGCATGACATGGACGTTCACCTTCGTGTTAGTTTCGAACATCATCGTTGCAGCACCTTCACACGCGCTTGAAAAGTGGGCTGCGCGGTTGGTATAAGGCTCTGGCCCAAAATCTGAGCTCACTCATAGTCGTATAGAATTTCCTGATCAATCAGAGCAAAGAGCGTATCGCCTTCAACCTTGCTGTCGTAGCGTTTCAACGGCTTTTGAGCCAACCCCATTGGATTACCTGTTTCCAAATCCCATTGCCATAAATGTTTGTGGCATGTTAGCGTCCGGCCATCACAAACCCCTTCACACAGCGGCTCTTCCAAATGAGGGCACATTGGCGGGATCACAACCGGCTGGTTTTCGCCGCGCACTACCGCAACCAGAACTCCTTGCACATCGAACTCCGCAATCTGATCCTTCTCCAGGTCATTCAGCGAACAAACTTTTTTCCAGGGCATTATCTATTTCCTTTCAACCAAAATCATCGGAACGAATTGCCAGTGGGTTCAACTTGCCGTGCACGATCAGCGTTTTTACCGTGGCTTGTACCATCGGCTTCGGGCCGGAGACAAAAGCGATACCGCTTAACGAGCCGTCGCTTGCCAGCTCGCGGACAGCGTCATGCGCATAGCCGGCCACGACCCTGCCAAAGTCCCTGACTTGCTTCTGCAGATTATTGACGTCGCCGTCGCGCGGTTCGGACAACGCGATAACCACGTCGAGGCGACCACCTGAACGTTTCGCAAGATCGATCACCTCATTCAGCAAAACGGTGTCTTCGCCCGTCCGCACTCCATAAACCAGCCGCGCCGAACCCGGCTCTCTACGGTGCACCCAGTCGAAGAGGATGGGAAGCATGGGTGCAATTCCGGTGCTTCCGGCCACGCATGTGATCTCGCCGTGCTCCGATTCGTCGTACAGGCATGCCGAGCCAAGGGGGCCGAATACCCGCAGCGGCATGCCGCTCGAATCCGCCGAACGCAATAGGGCATCAAACTCGCCTCCTTGTCGAGGCTTTACGAGCAGGCGGACGCGGTCTACCGGAGAACGCTCGACGTTTGAAATCGATAGCGCGCGCGGGCCGCTCAAGCCGTCAAACCAGACCAGAATGAACTGGCCAGGAATGAAGGTGAAAGCACAATCGAGTTGCAGCTGCAGTTCCGTGACGCCAGGAGCAAGAACAACTGTTTTCACCAAGCGCCCGACGTGATAGTCGGGAACAGGCAAGAGGGAGCGGATATATGCCGCGCTTTCGCTTGCGCGCAATCGGACCGGACTCGTTACCGCGGACTGGCACGACAGCACCCGGCCGGCTTGGCGCGCCTTCGCTGAAAGCCCCGGCGCGGCTTGCCAGAGATCGCCGACCTCCCCTTCCGTCACTCGCGCTACGCAGGTTCCGCAAGTCCCGCTTGCGCAGGAATAAGCCAGTGGAATTCCTGCACGCAACGCTTCGTAAAGAAGCACGCCCTGCGGCGGAACATCGAAGCAATAGGTTTTCTGTTCCGTCTCGATGCTGACTGGTACGACGGATCGGATTGACTCCGAAAACGTACTCAGCTTTGATAACGCGTCCATCATATGCCTTGGGGTTCTATTGAAATTTCAGCGAGCGTCTTTTTCCGCATGCTCAGGCCGGCGAAAACTACCCAGATAAAGGCCGCGCAACATGCCGCGACAGCGCCCCAGTAGAGCGGCTTCACGCCGGCGAAGTCCGCGCTCCAGGCAACTATCGGCAATATGGCAAGCATCAGTCTTTCAATCACCGAAAGCGGTCGCCCCAGCCATCCGACCAAACTGATCGTCAGGAGGAAAATCGAGAGCGATGTGACCACGATTGCCTCCACGACAGCCGTGAACGTCGCGTTGTAGAGAAGCAGCGCAGGATAGGTGAACAGGAAGAATGGAAGGATCATTGACCCTGCTCCCGCCTTCATGGCGTCCAGGCCTGAACGCATGTAGTTGGCCCCGGCGATTCTCGCGGTCAGCATCAATGTTGGCGCGACCGGCGGCGTGAAATTGGAGAGGATGGTCATATACATGATCAGGAAATGCGCCACGATTGGGGCGGCCCCCAGGTTGATCAGCACGGGCGCCAGGGTTACGGCCAGCACGGTGTACACCGCGACCCCCGGCATGCCCATGCCCATGAGATACGCCGCCACCAGCACCAGCAGGAAATTCGCCAGTACGCTCGTCCCGCCAATCTCGCCGACGATAAAACCAACAATCATTCCGAGCTGCGTAATATCCAGCGACGCCATCACGACGTCGAGCACCCCGGATGCCATGCCGAGCGCCGCGCCGTTGATCGCTGCATTCAATATGGCGCCCATCCAGACCTTGGGGTCGCGCTCAAGCCGAAAAATCAGCGCCAGAACAGCGATGGAAACGATCGACCAGAAAACCGCCAGTGGAACCGACATGCCTTCCATGATCAGCACAACCATCACAGCGATCGGAAGAGTGAAGCTGATGCCGACTCTCATCCCGCTATGGTTTGCATCCGGCTGCACTTCACCTTCGACCGGCGCTCCCGTGCCGCCATTCCTTCGATAAATCAAGACCACGAAAAGCAGCAGTCCCAGATAGAAAAGGATCGAAGGCACGATCGCCGCAAGCACTATCCTTGCATAGGGAATGCCGAGGAAATCGGCCATCAGGAACGCCACCATTCCCAGTACGGGCGGGGCAATCTGGCCGCCGGTGGAAGCGATGGCCTCGATTGCCGCTGCCTGCTCCGCCGTGTAGCCGTCCCGTTTCATCAGCGGTATTGCAATCGGCCCGGTAATGCCTACCCCCGCAGCGCCCACGCCGGAAAAGGAGCCCACCAGTCCGCTGGACACGACCGTCAGCGCCCCGGTGCCTCCACCTACGCGGCGCGCCAGATTGCTCGCGATAGTCCAGATGAACGCGCCCGCGCCGGATGCCTGCAGGACGGACCCGTAGAGCAGCAGCAGGAAGATGGCGGTGACGCTCAATTCGACGACATCGCCCAAGGCGCCGACCGTCAGCTTGGAAGTCACCCTGAGCAGGTCCGTCGACGGTGCGGTGAAAGGCGCCGGCAGATAACTGCCCAGATACGCGTAAACGAAAAAAACCAATCCGACGGCCGCGAATGCCGGGCCAAAGTAGAAGCCTGTCAGGACAAACATCCAGAACACCAGCACCCCGCCCGCCAGCATGTCGGGAGAAGAGGCAAAGCCGTATCTCGTTAATACCCCGATCTGATCGGTAAAGAAATAACACGCCGCCGGGATGACAGTCACGCAAACCAAAGCGGCCGCAAGCTTCGTCGTCCGGCCGGGATGGCGTCGCATGAGATCAAGCGTGAGCACGCCGATACCCATGCCAATGTGTATTACCTTCGACCCCATCGGCCCGAACGCGACAAACAGGTTGATCAAATGGAAGCCTACATAGACAAGAGCCAAGATGGCTAGTGTCTGCTCGGTCCACTTCGCGTTCGCGAATGCCAATTTCCAGTCTCTCATTGTATTTCTCTTCAGTTCTTTCATTGCCGGACCTTAAGCCAGAACGCTCAAGATCCGGTGCGCATACCCTAGCGAACTAACGCTTCCCGCTGATGCCCTCGAGACCATAAGTGAAACCTAACTCTTGGTAAGCGCGCCGTGCGCCTGGGTGGAAGTCCGCCTGCGGGACAGTCATGTGTCCGATTTTTTCCTTGAGCAACTTGCCTAAGGCATGGTCTTGCCCGAACTGATCGATGTGTTGCAGCGCGGTCTTGGTGATCTCATAGGCAACGTTTTCCGGCATGTCCGCGGAAACCCAGAATCCCGGAGTGAACGCGGAGGCCAGCGTGCCGGACTCCTCGCGCGCGACCTCGTAATCAAGGCCGTAGCTTTCTTTGAATGCCCCCTTTTTCACAGGCAGCGGCAGCAGTGGAAACCCGGTCATCTCCTGCGCTTTCTTGAACAACTCTTGCGGCACGTGAACCTGATAGATCTTCGATTTTCTCGCAACATCCGACGGGCCGGGCGGCAAGAGACGCATATTGATGATGCCCGCCCCGGAGGCGTCGATCACCTTATCCCCAAGCCGCTGCCAGCCTTGGTTAATGCTCACGCTGGGCAATGGATCGATCTTTGGCATGACTCCCGCCGCGATCAACAGCGGAGTCTGCGAGTTATACACATACGAACCGGGCAGCCCGATGTCTACCTTCTTGCCGGCCAGGTCATGAATCGTCCGAATCGCGGGATTGTTGGTGAACATGGCCACGGCACTATTCGGTGCGAAGGTCATGATCGCCTTCATGCGCGGCACCGGTTTGTCCCATGGCACCTGGCCCTTGTCGCCCAGGACCGGCTCGATGTGGCTCATCGTCAGCATCATGTACTGCCGCTTCTCCTTCGAGGCATTGGCGTAATCAACATATTGCTCTCTTCCTGCCGCAGGAAGCGATTCGATCCGCAGCGTCTTGCTGTTTTTTGCAATCAGTTTCTGCAAGGTGACGCCGGCAACCTGACCATAGGCTCCTTGCGGATAGGTATATAGGCGCACCACCGTCTGGGCCGTAGCGCTGGTGCCCCACATGGCGAATGAAATTGCGAGCAGTCCTAGTGCCGAATTTCGACGCCTGAATGCGATCGAAATAAAATCTGCGCGCGACCGCTTGGATGTCTTCGTGTACATATTGTCTCCTTTAGTTATGGAACTACTTTCGCCTTTATCTACAAATGATCTCAGGCAGTTGCGAAGCTAGATCGGAATATGAGATCCGAAAGGCAATCTACGTGTATCCATCATCACCAACCTCGAGCACAGAACAGGTACCCCCGACTCGAAACGGAATTGGTCTTGATACTTCCCGGTACAGTAGAGAATTGACGTCCCGTGAAGGTCAGTGTGGTAGACGCACAAGCCGCTTTCCACAACAAATAGCTCTGCCGAATCATCCTGACTGACTATATCGGTCCAGCCGAGTATTCTCCTGAATTGGCCCTTGTACTTTTCATGCATGGGGAGCTGCTTGAAGAGTAATTTCAACCCCTTATTGTCCTTTTCAAGCCAAGTAACTTCGCTGCGAATTTCGGGGCTATACGCTCGGATGGAATATTTGAAGTCGTCCGCGTAAGCGGCTACCCACTCGGAATAGTTTTCAGCGTCGAGCAAGCGGCATCCGCGTTCGATAACACGCCGTATCGCATGATGAGAATCTGAAACCGACACTTCAGGCATCTGGGCAAATATTGTTTTGTCTTGATCCATCTCTACTCCTGTTTTTCTTCGACCGCGAATGCGGCACATAATCCTGTATGACGCTCCCACTCACGATAAAACTCGCGAATCGGAAAGTCATCCTGGGTGAGGCGATTTTCCTCTCTCGCCATCAGGGAGTACTTCGAAGCCTTGCCCATGGTTTCCGTCTGTCTTTCTGCCGCAAGGCCATCTTCAGGAAGGTTTCTGCCGAACGGCCCCCAAAACTCTGCATGGTCTCGAATACGACGGTGCCTCATTTCTTCGGGCTCACCTTTGATGCCCAGACCTCGAAATTGAATTAACGTCTTTCCTGGCGCCAGGGGGATTTGGGTGTCGATTCGGAGTACGGAAGCGCGGCAATTAAGCATGACATCAGGGAAAATATCTAAAAGACGAAATTCATTTGACTTTAATCCCGGAAGCGTAAAATCCTCTCGAGATACACTGCCCTGCATTTTTTCGTATTGAATAATCAGCGGATCAACGGTCATATGGCCATTTGGAAATGCGTGCCACTTTCTTTCAAAGTACCCCGGATCTATCATGCTGGTCTTTCGATTAAGCACGTGCAGGAACTCATGATAAAGCTCCATGTTGGTCTCCTGCCAATGCTTCCAATCGGTATTCAAAACCTGTTCGTGAAAATGGAAAACCTCAAGATCCGCTCCATCGAAAACGTCGTCATACACGCTTAGGCATCCAGCAAGATATTCTTCAAGGGGTGATGCGTTGTCGTCCAGATTGACAAATACCAAGCCACGCATGATCTCGCATCGAACCTGCTTGAGCCCGCATTGAGCCTTGTCGATCTTTACGCATTCATACGCCTCTTCGCGAGGAATATCGATGCATTTGCCACGCACATCGTATGTCCACCTATGGAATAGGCATTCAAACTTGCGTGCATTGCCGGCAGTTTCTTCGACAAGTTTTACTCCACGATGAGAACAGGAATTCACCAATGCTCGAATCATCAAATCGGGACCACGGACAATCAGGAGCGGGATACCCGCCACCGTGGTTGTTCGAAAATCGTTTATTTGGGCGACCTCGGATTCGCAGCACACGAATTTCCATACTTTCGAGAAGATGGTCCGCTGCTCAATGTCGAATACTTCCTGGCTGCAGAAAATTTGATTATCTACATAATGAGTTTTTGGCAGTCGATCCCAAAAAATATTGGAATAAGCTGTACGGTTGCTCATATCACTCCTTTGTGCAATGTATATCCATTGAATAAAAATCAAATTCGAAGAGATCTAAATAAGAACCTGAATCCGTGATAAGAATCAGAGAATTTTTCATAATCTCTATCGAAATTAACAACTTAGCCGTCAAGTGCTATTCACCCAGAGGGTGAGAAAAACCATGACCGACTTCATTATCAAGAAGCTCAAATACGACCTCTCCTCCAATGCCGGTTTGACACTCGTGGGGCAATTCCTTAAGCGCACGGAGAGCAACAAGCGCGTTGACCATGCTTTTCCTCTCGCAGGCAAAGGCATCATCAATGGCGACATCTCGAAGAGCCACTTGGGCCTGTTGGTGCAAGGCAAGAACGACTTTGACGCCATTGAGGCGTTAGAGGCCATGAGTTCCGTCTTTTGCAGCCCGCTCGATTGATGAGCCCGAACTTGAGGTCGGGGTTGAAGTGAGGTGTGTAGCTCATAGCATGACGTGCGTGATGTGTCAGACGATCCCTTCGGGGTAGGCCGTTACGACGCAGTTGCCTGCCATATCCCAGGCCAGCTTGTTGTGGGGATTGCGACCGTCGCCCGGCCGGCCGGCAGCGGGATCGAAGGCGAACAAGCCTTCACGCTCGCCCTCGTCCAGCACCACGAGCTGCGGCGCATTCGTGAACCGCTGCAGGAATGGCCGGTCGATCATGCCGGTGCCGATCAGTTCGTGCAGCAGCGCCATGAAGAGCGCGCCGTCCGTACCGGGGCGGATGGGAATCCATTCGTCGGCGATCGCTGAATACCCGGTGCGGATGGGATTGATCGAGATGAAGCGCCCGCCATCCCGCTTGAACTTCCCCAGCGCGATCTTCATCGGGTTGCTGTGGTGATCCTCGGCGGTGCCGATCATGACGAACAGCTTGGCGCGGTCCAGGTCGGGCCCACCGAATTCCCAGAAGCTTCCACCGATGGTGTAGATCATTCCGGCGGCCATGTTGACCGAGCAGAATCCGCCATGGGCGGCGTAGTTCGGGGTGCCGAACTGGCGGGCGAACAGGCCGGTGAGCGCCTGCATCTGGTCGCGGCCCGTGAACAGCGCGAACTTCTTGGGGTCCGTGGCGCGGATGCGCCCGAGGCGCTCCGTCAGGATCTCGAACGTACGCTCCCAGGAGATCGGCTCGAACTCCCCTGCCCCACGCTCGCTTCCTGGCTTGCGCAGCAGCGGCTGAGTCAGGCGCGCGGGGGACTTCTGCTTCATGATGCCGGCGCTGCCCTTGGCGCAGATCACCCCCTTGTTGATGGGATGGTCGGGGTTGCCGTCGATGTACCGGATTTCCCCTTCTCGCATGTGCACCCGGATGCCACAGCGGCAGGCGCACATGTAGCACGTGGTCGTCTTGACTTCCGTGCTGGCAGTCAGGCTCGCGGTCGCATCATGGATCGGCTTTCGGGAAAGGAATTCAAACATTCGACCAATCGTAGAGGTCATTCATCAATCGATATAGTGGATAATTTTGCTCACGATGAACGATAAACATGATCAACGGGTCCGACTAACGATTCGCCAGCTGGAAGTGTTTTCGGCCATCGCGCGGGGCGGGACGACGCATGCGGCTGCGGGCCAGGTAGCTCGATCTCAGTCCGCAGCAAGCAATGCGTTGTCCGAGTTGGAGATCACGCTTGGGGTTCAAGTTTTCGACCGCGTCGGGAGACGACTGGTCCTGAACGAGAATGGTCGCGCCTTGCTGCCACATGCGGCAAGCATCGTCGAGCAGGCGATCGAGACGGAAGCGATGTTTGCCGGCGATCACGCGGCAGCGCTTCGCCTGGCCTCGAGCTACACGATTGGCGAATATCTGCTGCCGGAACTGATCGCCGCATGGAAACTGGGCCATCCCCGCGGCGCCATCAAGTTGAGCATCGCGAATACGTTTGAAGTCTTCGATTCCGTCGCATCGTTCATGGCAGACGTGGGGTTCATCGAAGGCCAACACTCGCATCCCGACCTCATTGTCAGGCGTTGGCGCACCGATGCGCTGGCGGTTATCGCCTCTCCGGACCATCCTTTCGCCAAGCGACGCCCCTCTATCGCACAGTTGGGGCATGCCCTATGGATTCTGCGTGAGCCCGGCTCTGGAACGCGCGAGGCGGTAGATAGCTGGCTGATTTCACACCTCGATCGCGTTCAGGTTGATCTTGAGTTGGGAAGCAACGAAGCCGTCAAGCGTTCGGTTGCCTCGGGCCTGGGGCTGGGGTGCCTCTCGCGCCATACGGTGGCCGATGCAGTTCGCGAGGGCTGGCTGGTAGAGGTAAAGACTAGCCTTCCCGAGTTTCGCCGAACACTCGCAATCGTCGTTCATCGAACCAAGCGTCTCGGCAGTGTTTCGCAGGACTTTCTGAGGCACTGCATGCGTTCGACCGAACCCTGATTCAGAGGCTTGTCCGTTGGGCGTTCGGCGGAGAGCGCCGCGGACGCAAACGACCATTTGCCGCGAAGAGCTGCCCGGGTGGCTGCAGCCGCTCTCTTCGCGGCTGCGCGGCACGGAATCCGGGCGACATAGCGGCTCGGCGCGCTCCTCACGCTCAGCACGCACAATGGCCTCGATATGTTCGGCTACTGGTTCCACGGTCAGGATCCAGAAGAAATTTCGGAGCCGGCCGACCACATCACGCAAGAAATTCATGCGGAGCGCGAAGGCTTCCTGGCGCTGAGCCTCCATCCGCGGTTCACACGAGCCATCACCAACGGCAAACCTTCCGACGCCGATACGTTTCGCCACTCCGGAGACCTCGACTTCGCATTCAAGCCGGTCGCACAGCTGAAAGCCGAAGTGGCCTCGCTCGCGGCCAACGGCATGGGCACGATGTTCGAGGACCTGATTTACCCCGAGGGGCGCATTGAGCCGCACACCTACACCACCCTGAGGCCCGTGTGCGACGCCATCGCCGCAATTGAACCGTGGATGGGTGGAACGCCTGTGCCTTACGTGGCAGTATTCTTTTCCAAGCACACGCGGCTTCACTTTGGGCAGAACGACCCCGGCGAGCGCTATCTTCTAAATTTTCTTGGCGCTTGCAAGGTCCTGCTTGAAAGCCACATCCCCTTCGACATAGTCACCGATCGCGGATTGACGGCGAAGGACCTTTCCCGATACCGTGCGCTGGTGCTACCTAATGCGGCATGTCTGGATGACGTGCAAAACGAAGCTGTGCGCAACTATGTCGAATCGGGCGGGGGCCTTGTGTCGACCTTTATGACTTCTCTCTTCGACAGCACAGGGAAGATACGGAGCGACTTCGGTCTCGGGCAGGTACTCGGCGCGAAGTTCCGCGACACCGTCACCTTGCCCCTCAGCTATCTGAAGTTTGATGCGGAGACCGAGTTAGCACGAGGCTTGCCGCCCGATGTACCGCTGTTGCATCGAGCAATCCAAACTCGAGTGCGCGTCTGTGCAGAGGCCGTTGCCCAAGGACGCATCGTCTATGGCCAGCATGGCCTGAACCGTCTGTCGTCGCCTTGTCACCCTCCTGAGATGTCGGCTTCAACCTATCCTGCGATGGTCCTCAATTCGCCAGGCAAAGGCCGTTCAGTGTACTTCCCTGGCCAGCCCGACGGACTCTATGCCAAGTGGGGACACCCGGAATACAAAGTGCTGCTGACCAACGCTGTGACGTGGGCCGCGGGTCAAGCGGCACCGTTACAAGTCGACGCCCCAATGTGCGTGGAGGCCACCTTGCTCGCCCAGCCGGAGCAGGGCAGAGTAGTGGTCCACTTGGTCAACTACCAACCCGAGCTCGGACGCACGTTCACCCTGACGCGAGAGAAGTTCGTAGCCTGAAAGGGCTGCTCGTGAGCTCGGACCATGAGTTGCAGATGCCCGTAGCGGGGCACACCGGTAACGAACGAGAATTGTTCGATTTCAACTCTGCAATATCGAGGAACTAAGTGGTCGTCCCTGAAGAATCCCCGGAGCCCGCATAAACACTGGTCTTTGGGGTGATGGCCGATGGCCGGAACTCCCAGTTTGATTTCCAATAGGGGCTGTTTTCTGGGAGTTCTGCCGTGCTGTTTGCCTGCCCCGCCACCGACGATTTCTTCCGTTCGCGCATCGATCACATGATCGACCTGCGCCATCCGCTGGCCGTGCTGTCCTCGCGCATGCCCTGGCAAGAGATCGAAGCGCGGGTGGCCCAGGTCTTCTCCCGCAAAGGCCGCGCCGGCGTGGCCATGCCAGACCTGGACCTCTTCGGTGAACAAGCACTGCGCGCACCGGCGACCAGCAACGCAGGACGCCCCCGGGTTCCGCTGCGCATCATGATCGCGCTGCTGTACCTCAAACACGCCTTCAACGAGTCCGACGAGGGCGTCGTCGAGCGCTGGGGAGAAACACCGACCTGGCAATTCTTCTCGGGCCAGGCGTACTTTGAACACCACCGCCCCTGCGACGCCACCACCCTGGTCAAGTTCCGCCAGTTGCTGGGCGAAGAAGGTGTGGAGGAGCTGCTGGCGCAGACCATCAACGTGGCCGTGGACCTCAAGCTGATCAAGCCACAAGAGCTCACCCGCGTGATCGTGGACAGCACGGTACAGCACAAGGCCATTGCCCACCCCACCGACAGCCGCTTGCTGGAGACGGCACGCGCCAAGCTGGTGGAGGCGGCCAAGGACGCCGGCATCGATCTGAAGCAGACCTTTGCCAAGGAGGGTCAGCACCTCAGCCACAAGGCCGGGCGTTATGCCCACGCCCGCCAGTTCAAACGCATGCGCAGCGCCATCAAGCGCCAGCGCACCATCGTCGGCCGACTGCAGCGCGAGATCGATCGCAAGGCCAGCGCCATCGGGGCTGCCGTGCGGCAAGCGTTGGGCGAGACCTTGAACAAAGCCCATCGCATCGTGGCCCAGAGCGGCCAGCGCAAGGCTGCCGATGGACAACCCAAGCTCTACGCCTGGCATGCGCCCGAGGTGGATTGCATCAGCAAGGTGCGACGTGAAGTCGCTTACATCATTGTCTCGCCCGCCCACAAGGTTGGAGACGAGACCGGCCGTTCCGTCGGCCGTAGCCTACCTGTGCATGCGCTGCTGGCAACGGCGGCGTGTGAAGCCACAGGGATAACGTATCGGGCCTTCGGGCCGCGCCGGCTTCCGCGAGGAAGCGGCGTCACCTGCCAGCATCACGGCGGATGGGATGCAAGGCTGAGTGGCATGGTCAACAGAAGTGAACTGCTACAGGCATCGTTATGCATAACAAGCCAAAGATGCTGACAGGCTTGAACCAAAACGGTACGTGGTCGGCTGCGCCTCCCTTTGCTACGGCGCACACGGATATGAAGACCACCGGTGTACAGGCAGGACCTACCCCACGCGTTGTGATGTATGCGGAACACGGTAAGCCCGACGAGCCGCCGGTAACGGCAGGTCGACTGCGAGGAAGACTGATGGCTCAGCGGGTAGAGGAATGCGGAGCAAGCAAATGTCGTTCTGTAATCGAACGAATACGGGCTGCAACATCGTCCGGCGCGAAAGCGAGCTGACTTCCGCGAGGTCTTCCATGGCAAGAGAGCCTGAGAAACCGCGATCAGGAGGAAGGCAGATGACGGTGCCAGCACGCACGGCGAGAGCCACTACTGCCAGCACTGGTGCGCCTCCAGCCTTTGAGGAAACATGGGATCAGATCAACTGGGACCAAGCCACCGAAGAGGTCACGCGGCTACAGGTGCGTATTGCCAAGGCTACACAGGCTGGCAGGTGGAACAAGGTCCAGGCCTTGCAACGCCTGCTGACCCGCTCGCACAGCGGCAAGCTGCTTGCCGTCAAGCGGGTGACGGAGAACGCAGGCAAAAGGACGGCAGGCGTCGACGGCAAGATCTGGAAGACGCCGATGTCGAAGATGAAGGCATCGCAAGCACTGACGCACAGGGGCTATCAGCCGCTGCCACTACGGCGCGTGTACATCCCGAAGAGCAACGGAAAGAAGCGCCCGCTGGGTATTCCGACCATGCACGATCGGGCCATGCAAGCGTTGTGGTCGCAGGCGCTGAACCCTGTTGCAGAAACGACGGCCGACAAGAACTCGTATGGCTTCAGGCCCCGGCGATCGACGGCCGATGCCATAGAGCAATGCTTCAATGCGCTCGCCAAACGCGACTCCGCGCAGTGGGTTCTTGAGGGAGACATCCGGGGCTGCTTCGACAACATCAGTCATGACTGGCTGTTGAAGAACATCCCGATGGACAAGATCGTCCTGCGCAAGTGGCTGCATGCGGGATTCATCGACCAAGGAGTGCTGTTCCCCACTGAAGCAGGAACGCCGCAGGGTGGGATCGCTTCTCCAGTCCTGGCCAACATGGCACTGGATGGCATCGAAGACGCGGTGCGCTCGGCCTTGGGTCGCAGCCCGAACGCGCGACAGCCAGCCAAGGCGCACGTGGTCCGCTATGCGGACGACTTCATCGTGACTGGCGCAACAAGGGAACTGCTGGAGCTGCGTGTCAAACCGGCCGTCGAGGAATTCCTCGCGGTGCGCGGCCTGCAACTGGCGCCCGAGAAAACGCTGATCACGCATATCTGCCGAGGGTTCGACTTCCTCGGGCAGAACGTCCGCAAGTACGGGGACAAGCTTCTGATCAAGCCCGCACGCAAGAGCGTGGCTTCGCTCCTGGACAAGGTGCGAGAAGTGCTGGGAAAGAACAAGGCTGCCACGCAGGCGCAGGTGATCATGTTGCTCAATCCAATCCTTCGGGGCTGGGCGATGTACCACCGGCACGTTGTGGCCGCGGCGACCTTCTCACGGATCGATCATCTCGTGTGGACCAAGTTGTGGGTGTGGGCCAAACGCCGCCACCCACGTAAGCCCATGCGCTGGATCAAGGCGCGGTACTTCGAGCGCCACGGTCTGCGCGATTGGGTATTCGCATGCGCCAATCGGCCGCCGGAGTTGGCCTTCAGGCCGATGCTGTTCCGGCTGGCTGGGCTGCCCATCAAGCGCCACACGAAGGTTCGCAGCGATGCCAACCCGTTCGACCCAGCATGGACTGCATACTTCCAGCGTCGTGCCAATGCTCGCTGACTCCGTTGTGAAGAACCCGGTCCGATCTCGGGCTGTTGGAAGGCTTGAGCCGTGTGCTGGGAAACTCGCATGCACGGTTCTCAGGGGAGAGCACGCCGGCAACGGCGTGTTCTTACCCGACGGCAAGGCCAAACAGCCCTACGAGTTCGGGGTCAAGGTGGGCATTGCCAGCACACTGCGGGGCAACCTGATCGTGGGGGCCAAAGCCTTCCACGGCAACCCGTACGATGGGCACACCCTGAACGAACAGCTGGAGCAGGCCGCGATCCTGATGCAGGACAGCCGATCAAAACCCGCGACGGCGTTCGTCGACTTGGGCTATCGGGGTGTAGATGCGGACAACCCGGATGTGCACATCGTGCACCGGGGCAAGGCCAAGAGGATCCGCGAGCAGGAGCGACGCCAGCTCAGGCGGCGCCAGGCGATCGAGCCGATCATCGGCCACCTCAAGACCGATCACCGCATGGACCGCTGCCACCTCAAAGGTGAACGGGGTGATCGGCTGCACGCGGTGCTGTGTGCTGCGGGCTACAACATCCAATGGCTGCTGCGCATGATCGTCAGGAAGGGCGTTTCCTTCTTGCGGTCTGTTTTTTTGTGCCTGCAGCAAGTCAGCGGCCTGGGCCGGTCTTGGGTGGTGGCTGCCATGGCGCTGGGCATCAGGGCAGAAAGCACCTGGTTATCGGCACGCCACTCCTCAAGCTTCCATCGCCGTGCGGGTGCTCACGCGTCAGTTTCTGCTTGAAATGAATATTTCAGGGACGACTATTTATGGGAAATCCCTAGGAAAATGGCCGATGTGCTGTGCAGCATCCGTATGAGTTCTGCTCAACTGATAGCGTGAGTAATGGCACAAGTGGGCTGTTTTGTGCCCGAGTTTGATGATTTGAAGAGGTGGTTGCCGGCACTTTTTCTCAAATGAGAAAAAACAGAAGTCTGGGCAGGTGGCTTGCCGCGGAAGTGGCCTTCGGTGAAAATATCGAGATTCAAGAGGGTCATCAGAACCCGATCACTGGAGACACCGTTGGACGCTGCCTTGACCTATCCCCCCGACCAGGACCTGCGCCGGCTGTTGCGCTTTGAACCCGACAGCGGCGCCATCTGGCTTGGCGAGCGGCGCATGGTGCTGTTGCACACGGCCGCGCTGACAGCCTTGCAGCACGACCTCATCACCTCGGTCGGCAAGGAACAGGCGCGGCGATTGCTCACCCGCATGGGCTACGCCTGCGGCCTGCACGACGCGGGTTTTGCCGCCAAGATCCGCGGTTCGCGCACGCTGGAAGAGATGTTCATGGTCGGCCCGCAGTTGCACATGCTCGAAGGCGCGGCGCGGGTCACGCCGGTGGTGCTGAAGATGAACGCCGAGGCCGGTCAGTTCGAGGGCGAGTTCCGCTGGGACGATTCCTGGGAAGCGCATGCCCACCGCCTGAACTATGGCGTGGTCGACGAGCCGGCGTGCTGGACCTTGCTCGGCTACGCCAGCGGATACACCAGTGCCTTCATGGGCCGGCACATCCTGTTCAAGGAGACGCGCTGCGGCGCCTGCGGCGACGACCACTGCCACATCGTGGGCCGGCCGATCGATGAATGGCCCGATGGCGATGCGCACCGCCAGTACTTTGAAGACGATTCCCTGCTGGAAAAGATGGACGCGCTGAGCCAGCAGGTCGAGGCGCTCAAGAGCAGCCTCGGACCGACCGAGGCCGGCGGCATGCTGGTCGGTGCTTCGCCCGGTTTCCAGCGGGCACACGACCTGATGCTGCGCGCCGCGGGCACCCAAGTTTCGGTGCTGCTGACCGGTGAGACCGGTGTGGGCAAGGAGCGCTTTGCGCGCGCGCTGCACGAGCACTCGGAGCGCGCGGCCTGCCCCTTCGTGGCTGTGAATTGCGCAGCGTTGCCGGCCGAGCTGATCGAGGCCGAGCTGTTCGGCGTGGAGAAGGGCGCCTTCACCGGGGCGCATGCCGCGCGCGCCGGGCGCTTCGAGCGCGCCGAAGGTGGCACGCTGTTTCTCGACGAGGTCGGCGACCTGCCGATGCCGGCCCAGGCCAAGCTGCTGCGTGTGTTGCAGGAAGGGGAGATCGAACGCCTGGGGGGCGAAAGCACACGCAAGGTGAACGTGCGCCTGGTGGCGGCCACCAACGTCCAGCTCGAAAGCGCGGTCGAACGCGGACTGTTCCGCCGCGACCTGTTTTACCGCCTGAACGTCTACCCCATCTGCATCCCGCCGCTGCGCGAACGGCCGACCGATATCGAACCGCTCGCGCGGCACCTGCTGGCGAGGTTCACCGCGTTGCACCAGAAGCGCCTGGCCGGTTTCAGCGACCGGGCCCTGCTGGCCCTCACCCGGCACAACTGGCCGGGCAACGTGCGCGAACTCGAAAACCTGGTCGAACGCGGTGTGATCCTGGCGGCGCAAGGCGCGGCGATCGAGGTCGAGCACCTGTTTCCCAACCAGCCGGACGTGGCACACGACGGCATCGATCCCCAGGGCCGGCTCGCCCGCCGCGCGCCGCAGGACGAACAGGCCCTGTGCGAGCGCGTGCTCGACAGCGGTGTGCCCATCGAATCGCTGGAGGCGCAGGTGCTGGCGCTGGCGGTCGAGCGCAGCCGCGGCAACCTCTCCGGCGCGGCGCGGCTGCTGGGCATTTCGCGCGCGCAGCTCGCCTACCGCCTCAAGCGCCAGCAACCCGCTGAAAACGACTGAAACGCACCATGCTGCAAGACCTGCTCCAACCCGCCCGGCCCATCGGCCCGGTTCCCAGGCCCGAAGAACCCGAGCCCCGAACTCTGACCGAACGCGCCTACCGCGCGCTGCGCCACGACATCGTCCGCGGTCAGCTGGCGCCGGGTCTGCGTTTAAGGGTCGAACACCTCAAGGATTCCTACGGCGTGGGCGCCGGCACGCTGCGCGAGGCGCTGGCGCTGCTGGTGTCGGACGCGCTAGTGACGGTCGAGGGGCAGCGGGGTTACCGGGTCAGCGCCATTTCGCTCGAAGACCTGTGCGACCTGACCGACACGCGGGTGCGGCTGGAGACCGAGGCCTTGCGCCAGTCGATCCGGCAAGGCGATGCGTTGTGGGAACGGGCGCTGCGGCAGGCGTTTGCCGAACTGAGCGAAGCCGAAGCGGGCGGCGCCGCGCGTGACCCGCAGCAATGGGAGCGGGCCAACCGACGCTTTCACGAAGCGCTGATCGCTGGCCACGTCTCGCCGTGGACGCGCCACCTGCTGGACATCCTCTACCGCCATGGCGAGCGCTATCGCCACGTGGCGATCCGCCTGGGCGCCACGGCCCACGTGGAGCGCGATGTGCACGCCGAGCACGAAAGCATCTACCTGGCCGCGCTGGCGCGCCAGGAGGCGCGCGCCGCACTGGCGCTGGAAGCCCACATCCGCCTGACCTGCGACCTGCTCACCCGGCACGCAGGCGAGGCGGGTGCCGTTACTGCCCCAGCGCCGGAAACAGCTTGGTCAGACCCGCCGCCATCACCTCCACCGCCAGCGCGGCCAGGATCAGGCCCATCAGTCGGGTCATGACGTTGATGCCGGTCTGGCCCATCAGTCGGGCAATCGGTTTGGCGAGCGAGAAACACACGGCGGTGGCCAGCGCGATCACCACGCCGTAGCCCACCAGCGCGGCGTGCTGGAAAAAGGTCTTGGCCTGGTCGGCGTAGATCACCACTGTGGACATGGTGGCCGGGCCGGTGAGCAGCGGGATGGTGAGCGGCACCACCGCGATGGAGGCGCGGGCTGAGGCGTCGTCCACCTCGCCCTGCGTGGTCTTGGCCTCGGCCGGTTGTGCGTTCAGCATCGACAGCGCCGAGGTCAGCAACAGCATGCCGCCGCCGACCTGGAAGCTCGCCAGCGAGATGCTGAAAAACTCCAGGATCTGCAGGCCGATGATGGCGCAGGTGGCGATCACCGCGAAGGCGCTGATCGACGAGATCAGGATGGTGCGCCGGCGCTGCGCCGAGGTGAAACCCTGTGTGTAGTGGATGAAGAAGGGCACGATCGCCAGCGGGTTGACGATGGCGAGCAGGGTGATGAGGGGCTTGAAATCCATGGCCGGCATTGTGGGGCAGGAAGGGTCCGCCCGCGCTGCATCAGCGGATTTCAGGGGGCATTCATGCGCTGCCGCCGTAGCGATCCGGCGCCGGGCCGCCCCAAGCTGGATCAGCCCCCTGGGGGGGCAGCGACCCGCGCAGCGGTGGAGCGTGGGGGCTCAAGCTCTCTTCTACGGAACATGCCGTAGCCTTCCATGTGCAGCACCTTGTCGCCGTGCTGGTTGAACATTTCCCACACCGTGCGCACCAGGCCCACGTCGGGCCGCTTGCTCATGGCGCGCTTCTCGGTGATGGTGTGCTGCAGCCGCAGCACGTCGCCGGGGTAGACCGGCTTGGTCCACTTCAGGCTCTCCAGCCCGGGTGAGCCGAGGCTTGAGGTTTCGCATAGGAAGTTCGTCACCATCAGCCGCATTGCCATGGCGCAGGTGTGCCAGCCGCTGGCGCTCAGGCCCCCGAACACCGAGGCCTTGCCGGCTTCTTCGCTCAGGTGGAAGGGCTGCGGGTCGAACTGGCTGGCGAAGGCGATGATCTCGGCCTTTGTCGGCGAGAGGCTGCCCAGGTCGCGCACCTGGCCGATTTCCAGGTCTTCCCACCAGATCTTGATGTGCGGGCTTTGTTCGGGTGTGGTGGCGGTCATGTGGTTGATCTCCTCATCGGCCACCGGACACGTCCAGCAGGCTCATGGTGGTGTAACTCGCGGCGTCCGACAGCAGCCAGACGATGGCCTGCGCCACCTCGTCGGCCGTGCCGCCGCGCTGCATCGGCACCTGGTGCTTGAGGTCGTTGACGCGGTTGGGCAGGCCGCCCGAGGCGTGTATCTCCGTCTCGATCAGGCCCGGCCGCACCGCGTTGACGCGCACGCTTTCGGCCGCCACCTCCTTGGCCAGGCCGATGGTGAACGCATCGATCGCGCCCTTGGCCGCCGCGTAGTCCACGTACTGCCCGGGCGATCCCAGGCGCGAGGCCGCGCTGGACACGTTGACTATTGAGCCACCTTCGCCGCCGTGCCGCGTGCTCATGCGGCGCACCGCCTCGCGCGCGCACAGCATGCTGCCGATCACGTTGATGTCGAACATGCGGCGCCAGCGCGCCACGCCCATCTCGTCAACCCGCGCGGTCACGTCCACCACGCCGGCGTTGTTCACCAGCCCGGTGAGCCGCCCGAGCTGGGCGTCCACCTGCTCGAACATGCACAGCACCTGCGCCTCGTCGGCCACATCGGCCTGCACCGTGATCGCCGCGCCACCCTCGGCGCGGATCGCTCGCACCACCTCGTCGGCCGCGAGCGAGTTGGCGGTGTAGTTCACCGCCACGGCCCAGCCCTGGCGCGCGGCGAGCAGGGCGGTGGCCGCACCGATGCCGCGGCTGCCGCCGGTCACCAGCAAAACCTTCTTTTGCGTTGCGCCGTCTTTCTGATTCATAACCTGTCTCCTGCAAAAGCCGCCGGTATGGCTTACAACACCGCTTGTACCGCCCTTCATTACAACAGCGTCAGGAGACCGCCATGCGTCGCACAGTCGACTATTACTTCGCACCCCAGAGCCCCTGGATGTACCTCGGCCACGAGCGCTTTGCCGAACTGCTGCAGCGCACCGACACCCAGGTGCGTGTGCTGCCGGTGGACTTGGGCAAAGTGTTCCCCGTGTCGGGCGGACTGCCGCTGCCGCAGCGGGCGCCCCAGCGCCAGGCCTACCGGCTGGTGGAGCTGCGCCGATTCAGTGAGGCGCTGGGCATTCCGCTCAACCCGCAGCCACGTTGTTTCCCGGTGGCGGGAGACCCGGCGGGCTGGCTGATCACGGCCGTGGCCGAGCAGGACGGCGACGCCGCCGCGATGCGGCTGACCGGCGCGGTGGGCCGGGCAGTGTGGGCGCAGGAGCGCGACATCGCCGACGCCGCCGTGCTGGCCGAGCTGCTGGACGAATGTGGGCTGGACCCGCAGCGCCTGGCGCAGTCGCAGCAGGACGGCGCGAAAGCGCTGTACGCCGCACACACCGCGCAGGCGATTGACGCCGGGGTGTTCGGTGCGCCAAGCTACGTCATCGACGGCGAAGTTTTCTGGGGCCAGGACCGACTCGATTTCGTCGAGCGCCGGCTGTCGATCTGACCGTTTTTCTGACAACAACGCTGGAGCATTCCATGGGGCAATTCACCAACCTCACCGCCGCCGACGGCTTCACCTTCCCCGCCTACGTGGCGCAACCCACCGGCCAGCCCAAAGGCGGCCTCGTCGTGTTGCAGGAGATCTTTGGCGTCAACGCCCACATCCGCGCCGTGGCCGATGGCTACGCGGCCGACGGCTATTTTGTCGTCGCACCGTCCACCTTCCACCGCGTCAAGACCGGTGTGGAGCTGGGCTACGCCGAGGCCGACATGCAGGCCGGCATGGCGCTCAAGGCCGCGGTGGAGGCGCTGCCTGCGCCGGGCGTGATGCCCGACATCCAGGCCGCCATCGACCACGCGGGGCAGGCGGGCAAGGTCGGCATCGTGGGCTACTGCTGGGGAGGCCTGCTGACCTGGCGCGCGGCCAGTGCGCTCAACGGCCTGTCGGCCGCCGTGCCTTATTACGGCGGCGGCATGACCACCGAGGCCGAGGCGGCGCGCCAGCCCCGCGTGCCGGTGATGGCCCACTTCGGCGAACAGGACCACTGGATTCCGCTGGACAGCGTGCGCGCCTTCGAGAAGGCCCAGCCCGGTGTGACGGTGCACGTCTACGCCGCGAACCACGGCTTCAACTGCGACCACCGCGGCGCCTGGAACGCCGAGGCTGCGAAGCTCGCGCGGGAGCGCACGCTGGCCTTCCTGGCGCAGCACCTGGGGTGAGACCATGCGCGTCGGCGGCCTGACGCGGTTCTCCGGGGTGGCCCTGGTGGCCGGCTGGGCGCTGTCGGCCGCGGCGCAGGAGGCCTACACCGGGCCCTTGTTCGATGCCCATCTGCACTACAACGATGAGGCCTGTGTGCACGACGCACCCGCGCCGGGCTGCCCGCATCCACTGCCGGACGTGCTCGCCCGCATGCAAACCAGCGGCGTGCGCGCCGTGCTGGCGAACTCCCGCCCCAACGACGGTACCCGCGCCCTGGCCACGGCGCGTGAGCAGACCCGCGCCGCGGGCGTGACCGTGGTGCCGTTCGTGCGGATCTACCGCAACCGGGCCGACTACAACAACTGGTTTCGCGACCGCACCATCGTCGATCTGGTGCAGGCCGAACTGGTCAAAGGCACGCTCGCCGGCCCCTACCGCGGACTCGGCGAGTTCCACCTCTACGACAGCGCCAACGCCAACGGTCCGGTGGCGAGACAGCTGATGGCGCTCGCCGAGGACAAGGGGCTGGCGATCCTGGCCCATGTGGACGATGTGGCCATTGACCTGCTGATGGCGCACACGCCGTCAAAGGGGCAGATCGATCCGCCGCCGGGCCGCCCCAAGGCGGAGCGTGGGGGTGACGGATTTCGCCTCATCTGGGCCCACACCGGTATCGGCGGCACTCCGGTGGCGCGGGTCGACGAACTCATGGCGCGCTACCCGCGCCTGATGGGTGAGCTCTCCTACCGGCCGGGCCTCACCTGCGAGGGTGGCCAGCTGTGCCCTGAGTGGCGCACGCTGCTGCTCAAGTACCCGGACCGCTTCCTGATCGGCTCGGACACCTGGATCAACCAGCGCTGGCTCTCCTACGGCGAACTGATGCAGGGTTACCGCGTCTGGCTCGGCGGCCTGACGGCCGACGTGGCGCGGCAAATTGGCTGGGACAATGGGGCACGCCTGTTTGGCGTGCCCACCCCGAAGAACTGACCATGATCCAGCTGCATTACTACCCCAGCACCGCCAGCATGGTGCCGCACATCCTGCTCGAAGAACTGGCCGTGCCCTACGAACGCGTGCTGGTGGACCGCGCGCAGGACGTGCAGAAGACCATGGCCTACCTGAAGCTGAACCCGAACGGCCTGATCCCGGTGCTCACCGACGGCGATCTGGTGCTGTACGAAACCGCCGCGATTTGTCTGCACCTTTGCGACACACACCCGGCCAGCGGCCTGGCACCCGCGCTGGGCACCCCCGAGCGCGCGCACTTCTACAAGTGGCTGATGTGGCTGACGAACACGTTGCAAGCCACATTGATCGTCTATTTTTACCCCGATCGCTGGGTGAATGCCGGCAACGCGGCGGGCGCCGCCGAGGTCCGGCACCACGCCGAAATCCGCATCAACAACCTCCTGAAGCAGCTCGACAACGAGCTGACCCGCCACGGCGGCCCCTGGTTCATGGGTGAGGCCTACACCGCACTGGACCCCTACGTGTTCACCCTGTGCCGCTGGACGCGCAACTTTGCCGGTGCGCCCGCCCGCAGCAAGCGCCAGCTGGGCCCGTACCTGCAGCGCATGCTGGACCGGCCTGCCGTGCAGCGGGTATTGGCCAACGAGGGCTTGAGTCCGCCCTTCGTCTGAATGCGGTTTCGCCCTTGGCGCACACGTGGATGCAAAACGGTCCGAGGGGACTGTGCAGTCGCGGTGCGGATCAGCGCTCGCCGGTGCGGGCGAGGTAGCGTTTGCGCCAGAACAGCACGCTGAGCACCACGGCCGTGAGCGTCATCGAGCCCATGGCCCACCAGAATCCCGACTCCTTGTGCAGCAGTGGAATGAATTCGAAGTTCATGCCGAAGATGCCCGCGATCAGGTTCAGCGGCAGGAAGATGGCGGTCAGCGCCGTGAGCGTGCGCATGATGTCGTTGGTGCGGTTGCTCTGTGCCGAAAAATGCATCTGCACCGCGGTCTCTGCGTTCTGCTCCAGCCGGCGCACGTTGTGCACCACACGTTCGATGTGCTCCAGCACGTCGCGGCTGCGCACCTTGAGCAGCTCCAGTCCGCGATGGCCCCCAAAGTGGTCGCTGGCGGAACCCTCGATCACTTCCCAGCCAGACAGCGCTTCGATCCAATCCTGGATGGCGGCGCGCTGGTCTTCGCAGATTTCGTCCAGGTGGTGCAGCGAAATGCGCGCGTCCAGCAACGAGCCCCAGTTGTTGAAGCGCGTCGAGGGGTGCAGCAGTTCGGCTTGCCAGTGGTCCAGCTGCCGGGTGAGTTCGCGCCGCAGATCGAGGTAGCCATCCACCATCTGGTTCACGATGCGCAGCATCAGGTCGGCCGGCCCGCTGGGCAGGTTCACGCCAGCGGCGCGCGAAGCGGCCGAGGCTGCGGCGAGCAGTCGCGAGGCGTACTGTTCCAGCACCGTGCAGCCCGCGGGGTGGACCGTGACCAGTACGCGGTCGAACACCGCAAACCCGACCGGGCTTGTGTCGATGCGGCGCAGCACCGGCGGACCGCCGCGTTTGATGTGTTGCGTCAAGACCTGACCGGGGTGCGCGAGGTCGGTCTCGCTGTGCCCTGCAGCAAGCCGACGGAACACCAGGATGTCGTACTGCGAGGTGTAGTCGAAGTGCGAGGGCAACTGGTTGTTGAGCAGGTCGGACACATGCAGGTCCACCAGCGTCACGCTGTGCAGGGCGTGCAGCGTGGACTGGATGTGACCTTGCTCCAGTTCGAACTCGCGCCGGCCGCAGGCGATCCAGACAAAACTGCGTGGCGCCAGTTCGGTGGGCAGCGCCCCGGTTTCGTGCACGGCACCGGGCAGAACGTGGAAGATGCGCATGCGTCGGTGGCCAGGCAGGCGGTGGTGGGGTGGATCAGCCGCGCAGCAGGCGGGCCGCGTCGCGCGCGAAATAGGTCAGCACGCCGTCGGCACCGGCACGCTTGAAGGCCAGCAGGCTTTCCATCATCACCGCGTCGTGGTCCAGCCAGCCGTTGATCGCAGCGGCCTTGAGCATGGCGTATTCGCCGCTGACCTGGTAGGCGAAGGTCGGCACGCGGAACTCGTCCTTCACGCGGCGCACGATGTCCAGGTAGGGCATGCCGGGCTTGACCATCACCATGTCGGCGCCTTCGGCCAGATCCAGCGCCACTTCGCGCAGGGCTTCGTCGCTGTTGCCCGGGTCCATCTGGTAGACCTTCTTGTCGGCCTTGCCCAGGTTGGCGGCCGAGCCCACCGCGTCGCGGAACGGACCGTAGAAGGCGCTGGCGTACTTGGCGCTGTAGGCCATGATGCGCGTGTGCACCAGACCCTTGGCTTCGAGAGCCAGGCGGATGGCGCCGATGCGGCCGTCCATCATGTCGCTGGGCGCCACCATGTCCACACCGGCCTCGGCCTGTGTAAGCGCCTGCTTCACCAGGATCTCGACCGTGGGGTCGTTCAGGATGTAGTTGTGCTCGTCCAGCAAGCCGTCCTGACCGTGGCTGGTGAAGGGGTCGAGCGCCACGTCGGTCATCACACCCAGTTGGGGAAATTGTTTCTTCAGTTCGCGCACCACGCGCGGCACCAGGCCATCGGGGTTCAGCGCTTCACGGCCGTCGGGCGTCTTGAGCGACGGGTCGATCACCGGGAACAGCGCCATCACCGGAATGCCCAGTTTCACGCAGTCTTCGGCCACCGGTAGCAGCAGGTCCAGGCTCAGGCGCTCCACGCCCGGCATGGAGCCCACCGCTTCGCGTCGGCCGTGCCCATCGAGCACGAACACCGGGTAGATCAGGTCGGCCGGGCTGAGCCGGTGCTCGCGCACCAGATCGCGTGTGAAGGCATCACGCCGCAGGCGGCGGGGGCGGGACAGGGGGTAGGGGGCTGGGATGTGCATGCCTGTATTGTGGCAAAGCCGCCGCGGGTGGCCGACCCGGTTCGGTTGAATCCAGTCCTCAAAGTGTCTGAAACTACCGGGTTTCAATTCGTAAGAAGATGGGGGTGATTGAAAAACCCAGAAGTTTGTGTTGAACTCTCTCATAAGAAGAAAATACAAGTGTGCGCCGGCTGTCCTGGGCTGGCGAAGGTATTTTTTTGATCTTCCGATCGGCCGTCCGCATCGAAACGCCCTGGGGGTGATGTGACATGACCGGATGCACCGGCTGCATGCGACTGTCGATAGGGTCCTGGCTTCTATATTCACCGAGTTCTGCCATGTTGCAAACCAAGAAAAACTCCGCCACCCCACCCGTGGGTACCAAACCGGCGGTCGCCGGTGCGCCCGAAGCCTGGTCGCTCGACGACCATTGGCCCGAGCTGGTGGCTAGCCTCGCCGAGCAGTTCACCGAAAACGTCAGCTCCCTGGAAAACCAGATCGATCAGTTGCTGGCCAAGGGGCGCATCAACAAGCTGGAGCATCGGGCCCTGAGCATTCCGGCCGAGCGCATCAAGCTCGCTGGTGTCAGCGCCCAGCAGATCAACCGTTTCTACAGTGGTCGCATCCGCCAGTCGCATGAGAAGGTGGACATGGCGAAGCTGGTTGAAGACGTGTTGCAGGAGCGCAAGCAGGAGCTTGGCACGCTGGGCATTGCCTTGCGGCGCAAGCTCAAACAGGTGGATGTGCTGATCGATCCCACAATTGCACATACCTTCGTCAATGCCGTGCTTGACTGGGGGCTGCCGTTTGGCAGCCGGGTCGACATGCGTCTGGACCTCAACGCCTGGCCGCAACATGCGCGTTTGCAGATGCGCGTGGCCAATGACGGTGTGCCCCCGTCAAGCGCTGCGTCGACGGACAGCCTGAGCTGGATTCTGATCCGCCAGATTGCCATGGTGTCGGGCGGTGTCGAGATCGAGCGCGAAGTGAACGAGGAGGGTGTGAGTTTCACAGCCATGTTTACCCGCACCGTGCAGGCCGTCGACGGTATTTCGGCCGTGGACCTGTCGGACGACCACTCGTCGATGTTCAAGTCGCTTTCCGGTACCTATGTGCTCACCATTTCACCGAGCTTGCAGATCCGTGCCGACGTGCGTGACGCGCTGCGTGAGATAGGTATTTCTTCGGACAGTGTGGTTGATTTCCAACAAGCCCGCGATGCCATCAAGAGCCGCATGCCCAGCCTGATCGTGGTGGATTCGGAAATCAAGGACGACGACTTTGATGCCTTCCGCCGGGATCTGCTGCGCGAAGTCTTCGAGTTCCCTTTCGTCGAGATCTCGCCGGACGATAGCTCATTCGACATGTCGGGATTTGGCGAGTTTTCCATGGCCAAGGTGGGCCGGGGCAACATCCGCGAAGCCCTTGGCACGGCGGTGATGTTCGAACTGGCCAAGATGATGTAGTAGTCCATAGGTGTTCCTGAGGCTGACGCTGCGGCCCATTTGTCAAATCTGACAGTGGCGGCGACAAAAATCCGGACATTGTGTTGTAACATTCACTCGGGCGAGCCGAAGGGTGAGCCCCCCGCTTTTCCTCCCTGAGCGGGTGCCTTAGTGTGTGACAGCAAAAAGGCTTCCTAACCCGGCCCTGAGGGCCGGGTTTTTTTTGTCCGTCGCCGAGGCGCAACCCACCCGGCGCAGCATGTGCAGTACTCCCTGGCGGGCTAAACTGCCAGCATGCTCTGGGTCAAATCCTTCCACATCGTTTTTATCGCCAGCTGGTTCGCCGGCCTGTTTTACCTGCCCCGGATTTTTGTCAATCTGGCCATGGTTCCGCCCGAAAGTGTTGCCGAGCGCGAGCGCTTGCTGCTCATGGCGCACAAGCTGATGCGCTTCACCACCCTGTTGGCTGTTCCAGCGGTTGCACTGGGTCTGTGGCTCTGGCTGGGTTATGGGATCGGTCTGGGCGCCGGCAATGGCTGGATGCACGCCAAGCTGTTCGTCGTGGCGCTGATCCTCGGCTATCACCACGCTTGCGGCGTCATGCTTCGCAGGTTCCAGCAGGGCATCAACCGCCGGGGCCATGTCTGGTACCGCTGGTTCAACGAGGCACCGGTGATCATGCTGGTGGTCGTGGTGCTGCTGGTGGTGATCAAGCCCTTCTGAGGCCCAGGGGTGGTCACGACCCCGCGTTCTTCGGCCTGGCCACTCGCGTTGCTGTTTGCGGCGCTGGTGGTGTATGCGAGCCTGTATCCGTTTCAGGGCTGGCGCATGCAGGGCGTGGAGCCGATGGCCTTCATGCTGGCGCCGCTGCCGAAGTACTGGACCGCCTTTGATGTGGTGAGCAACTTTCTGGGCTACGCCCCGCTGGCGTTTCTGCTGGCGCTGTCCCTGCTGCGCTCCGGTGCTGGGGGATGGTCCTGGTTGTTGGGCTTCACCTTGCCGCTTCTGCTGTCGTTCGGGGTGGAAACCCTGCAGAACTACCTGCCCATGCGGGTGGCCTCCAACCTCGATCTGGCACTGAACGGTGCCGGTGCGCTGCTGGGTGCGACCGCAGCCTGGATGCTGGAGCGGCTGGGTGGACTGCGCCGCTGGAGCCAGTTTCGGGCCGACTGGTTCGTGCCTGGCGCCCACGGCTCGCTGGTGCTGCTGGCCTTGTGGCCGGCAGCCTTGCTCTACCCGGTTTCGGTGCCCTTTGGCCTGGGCCAGGTCTGGGACAGGCTGGAGATGGAGCTGGCGAACCTGCTTGCGGAGACCCCATTTCTGGCCTGGGTGCCGTTCCGGGTTGAAAACCCGCTGCCGTTGAGTCCGCTGGCCGAAGCATTCTGTGTGGCGCTCGGGTTGCTGGCGCCGCTGCTCATGGGTTTCGCCGACATGCGTTCGCTGTCGCGCCGCGTGGGGTTTCTGGTGGCCTTTTTTGTGTGCGCGCTGGCTGTTTCAGGGTTGTCGTCGGCACTCACTTACGGCCCGGAGCATGGCTGGGCGTGGATCACGTCCCAGGCCTTGTTGGGACTGGCCCTGGCGTTCGTCGCCGGCCTGGCACTGCTCGCCCTGCCACGCCGGGTATGTCATGCGCTCATGCTGCTGTGCCTGGCCACGTCGCTCAGCCTGCTGAATCGAGCGCCAGTCAGTCCTTACTTCGACCAGTCGCTTGAAGTCTGGGAGCAAGGGCGCTTCATCCGTTTTTATGGCCTTTCACAATGGCTGGGTTGGTTGTGGCCTTTTTCGGCGCTGCTCTTTGGCCTGCGCGCCATCGCCCGACACCCTGGTGCCGGACAGGGCGCCCACTAAAATCGGCGCATGTCTGAAAACAAGTCGTATTACGAGCGCCACATCTTCTTCTGTCTCAATCAGCGCGAGGGGAACGAGGATTGCTGTGCCCGGCACAAGGCGCAGGCCGCCTTTGATCGTTGCAAATCCCAGGCCAAGGCCCAGGGTTTGCTCGAACCCGGCAAGGTTCGGGTCAACAAGGCGGGTTGCCTGGACCGTTGTGCCGGTGGACCGATTGCCGTGGTCTACCCGGAAGCGGTCTGGTACAGCTATGTCGACGAGAGCGACATCGACGAGATCGTGCAGTCCCATTTGCGCGACGGCGTGGTGGTGCAGCGGCTGCTGACCCCGCCGGACGTTGGACGCTGAATGCGCTCGCCCGACTGTCGAGTTCTCGTGCAGGTCGCCGATGCCAGGCTGTCCGGGGCGCACCGATGAACGCCCAGACCGAATACCTGCTGCAGGATGGTCCGGCCGGTGTGCTGGAAGTCGCGATGGACCGGCCTTCGGGCGACGCGGTCGGGATCGCGGTGCTGGCCCACCCGCACCCGCTGCATGGCGGCACACTGAGCAACAAGGTTGTCCAGACCCTCGCGCGCGCCTGCGTGCTGGCGGGCTGGACGGCTGTCCGCTTCAACTTCCGCGGCGTCGGGCGCAGTGAGGGGGCCTACGACGAGGGTCGTGGCGAGTTGGCCGATCTGTTGTCGGTGATCGAAGCGCAGGCGCCATCTGGTCCCTTGTGTCTGTCCGGGTTTTCATTCGGGGCGTTCGTCACCAGCCATGCGGCCCGCCAGCTCCATGCGCAACGCGAGATCCGGCGCCTGATTCTGGTGGGCACGGCCGCCAGCCGATTTGAAGTCGCTCCGGTGGCTGAGGAACTTCACCCGCGCACCCTGGTCATCCATGGCGAGCAGGACGACACGGTGCCTTTGGCTTCGGTCATGGACTGGGCGCGGCCCCAGGTGTTGCCTGTGCTGGTGGTGCCCGGTGGCGGCCACTTTTTTCACGGGCAGTTGCCGTTGCTGCGCGAATTGGTCCTGCGCCATCTGCACGCCTGAAGCGGCCGCCCCTTTCCCCCATTTTTTATTTCAGGAACCGGATTTTGTTGCGTCGATTGTTTTCCCGTGCTTTGTTTCTGTTGGCCGCTGCGGTGGCGTTTTCGGCCTCTGCCCAGGTGCCCCAGCCGCCCGAAGTGGCGGCCCGCGCCTATTTGCTGATGGATGTGACCTCGGGCCAGGTGCTGGCGTCGAAAGACCCCGATCTGGCGGTGGAGCCGGCGTCTCTCACCAAGCTGATGACCGCCTACATCGTGTTTGATGCCCTGAAGACGGGCAAGCTCAGTCTGACCCAGACTTTGCCAGTGAGTGAGCGGGCCTGGAAAATGCCGGGTTCGCGCATGTTCATCGATCCCAAGATGCAGGTACCCGTGGAAGATTTGGTCAAAGGCATGATCGTGCAGTCGGGCAACGATGCCACCGTAGCGCTGGCTGAGGGATTGGGCGGCAGCGTGGAGCGTTTTGTGCAGCTGATGAACCAGCAGGCGAAAGCCTTGGGCATGAACGCCAGCGGCTTCAAGAATCCCGAAGGCCTTACCGAGGCAGGTCACACCACCACCGCCCGCGACCTGGCCACGCTCGCCACCCGCCTGATGCGCGATTTCCCCGACTTCGTGCCCTATTACGCCATTCAGCGCTACCGTTATCCCGGCACCCCTGCCGCCAACGACACCAACCGCAATCTGCTGCTGTTTCGCGACCCCAGTGTGGACGGCCTGAAGACCGGTCACACCAGTGCCGCGGGCTATTGCCTGGTCGCCACCGCCCATCGGGCCGTACCCGCCTTGGGCAGCGGGCCGCAGGGGCAGCGGCGTCTGTTGAGCGTGCTGTTGGGCGCTTCGAGCGAAAACGCCCGCGCCGCCGAAAGCCAGAAGTTGCTGAACTGGGGCTACACCGCGTTTGATGCCGTGCGCCTGTCCCCTGTTGGCGAGCCGCTGGTATCGCCGCGCGTCTGGAAAGGCAAGGCGGAAGTCGTCAAGCTGGGCCGGCCCGAGGGTGTTGTGGTGTCCGTTCCTGCTGGCGAGGGTGCGAGGCTGAAGACCGAGGTCACCCGCCCGGAACCTTTGGTCGCGCCTTTGATGCGCGGCCAGGCGGTGGGCATTCTGAAGGTGAGTCTGGCCAACGGTACGCCGGTGGCCGAGGTGCCGCTGAGCGTGCTGGAGACGGTCGAGGAGAGCGGTGTCTTCGGCCGGGCCTGGGACGCTGTGCGCCTCTGGATTCAGTAAGCTGCGTCTGAAATGCGCGGCACGAAGACACCTCGCGCTTGAGAAAGCGCTGTGCATCCGCGTGTGTTCCGGCGACTTTTTGCGTGGGCGTTTGTCAGAAGAACAAGCCCGTGCTACATTAGAGGGCTTTTCGGAATCTTCCGAGAAGTTTTCGTTTTCGCTTTTTTAAACGTTTAGGGACGTTTCTTCATGCCAACCATCAATCAACTCGTGCGCCACGGCCGGGAGGTCGAAAAGACCAAATCCAAGAGCCCGGCCATGGAAAACTCTCCGCAGCGTCGCGGTGTGTGCACCCGTGTGTACACCACGACCCCCAAGAAGCCCAACTCCGCTCTGCGTAAGGTTGCCAAAGTGCGCCTGACCAACGGTTTTGAGGTCATTTCCTACATCGGCGGCGAAGGCCACAACCTGCAGGAACACAGCGTCGTGCTGGTTCGCGGCGGTCGTGTCAAGGACTTGCCTGGTGTGCGTTACCACATCGTGCGCGGTTCGCTGGACCTGCAGGGCGTGAAAGACCGCAAGCAGTCGCGCTCCAAGTACGGCGCGAAGAAGCCCAAGGCCAAATAATCCTGGTTTTTCGGTGTTTGGCCGGCCGGCAAGCTGTGTCGAACGTAGTGACCCCAAAACGCCATGTCGGCGTCGGGTCGAGTAAGTGAGGGCCTTGCTGGGTTCTCGCGGTGTCTGAAAAGATGCCAACTGAAGCAAATTTGAGGTGTAAAAATGCCACGTCGTCGCGAAGTCCCTAAACGTGAAATCCTGCCGGATCCCAAGTTCGGCAACGTCGAGCTCTCCAAGTTCATGAACGTGATCATGGAAGGCGGCAAGAAAGCTGTCGCCGAGCGCATCATTTACGGTGCGCTGGAGCAGATCGAGAAAAAGACCGGCAAAGACCCGGTCGAAGCCTTCTCCATTGCCATCAATAACGTCAAGCCCATGGTGGAAGTCAAGTCCCGCCGTGTCGGCGGCGCGAACTACCAGGTGCCTGTTGAAGTGCGCCCGGTTCGTCGCCTGGCGCTGTCGATGCGCTGGATCAAGGAAGCTGCCCGCAAGCGCAGCGAGAAGTCCATGGCCATGCGCCTGGCCAACGAGCTGATCGAGGCCACCGAAGGCCGTGGCGGCGCCATGAAGAAGCGTGATGAAGTGCACCGCATGGCCGAAGCCAACAAGGCTTTCAGCCACTTCCGCTTCTAAGTTCCGCTTTTCCCAGTCATCCAAGGCGAGCCCGCAAACCCCAGAAGGGGTGGCGGGCTTGCCCAATTCAGGAGTATTTCCATGGCACGCACTACGCCACTGGAGCGGTACCGCAATATCGGTATTTCCGCTCACATCGACGCCGGCAAGACCACCACGACCGAGCGCATTCTTTTCTACACGGGTGTGAACCACAAGATCGGTGAAGTGCACGATGGTGCCGCCACCATGGACTGGATGGAGCAGGAGCAGGAGCGTGGCATCACGATCACTTCTGCCGCTACGACCTGCTTCTGGAAGGGCATGGACCTGTCCTTCCCCGAGCACCGCATCAACATCATCGACACCCCCGGCCACGTGGACTTCACCATCGAGGTGGAGCGTTCCATGCGCGTGCTTGACGGAGCCTGCATGGTGTACTGCGCCGTGGGCGGTGTTCAGCCCCAGTCGGAAACCGTCTGGCGCCAGGCCAACAAATACAAGGTGCCACGTCTGGCCTTTGTGAACAAGATGGACCGCACCGGTGCCAACTTCTTCAAGGTCGTTGAGCAGATGAAGTTGCGCCTGAAGGCCAACCCTGTGCCGATCGTGATCCCGATCGGTGCCGAAGAGCACTTCACGGGCGTGGTGGATCTGCGCAAGATGAAGGCCATCATCTGGGACGAAGCGTCCCAGGGCATGAAGTTCAACTACGAAGAAATTCCCGCTGAACTCCTGGAGCAGGCCAAAGAGTGGCGCGAAAAGATGGTCGAGGCAGCGGCTGAAGCCAGCGAAGAGTTGATGAACAAGTACCTTGAAGAAGGTGACTTGACCGAAGAAGAGATCACCCACGGTCTGCGCGTGCGCACGCTGGCGACCGAAATTCAGCCGATGCTGTGCGGTACCGCGTTCAAGAACAAGGGTGTGCAGCGCATGCTCGACGCCGTGATCGAACTGATGCCCTCCCCGGTGGACATCGCCGACGTCAAGGGCACGGACGACGACGAAGAAGTCACCAGCCGCAAGGCCGATGACAACGAGAAGTTCTCCGCATTGGCCTTCAAGCTGATGACCGACCCGTATGTCGGCCAGCTCACCTTCGTGCGCGTCTACTCGGGCGTGATGAAAAAGGGCGATTCGGTCTACAACCCGATCAAAGGCAAGAAAGAGCGCATCGGCCGTATCGTGCAGATGCACGCCAACAACCGTCTGGAAGTCGAAGAAATTCGCGCCGGCGACATCGCTGCCTGCGTGGGCCTGAAAGACGTGACCACGGGTGAAACCCTGTGCGATCCGGATGCCATCATCATGCTGGAGCGCATGGTCTTCCCGGAG
Organism: Hydrogenophaga aromaticivorans; assembly: GCF_013387465.1. Lineage (GTDB taxonomy): Bacteria > Pseudomonadota > Gammaproteobacteria > Burkholderiales > Burkholderiaceae_C > Hydrogenophaga > Hydrogenophaga aromaticivorans. Next base: position 207,747 of record NZ_VYGV01000016.1, read on the forward strand.
CCCGTGATTGCGCAGGCGGTGGAACCCAAGACCAAGGCCGACCAGGAAAAGATGGGCATTGCCCTGCAGCGCCTGGCCGCAGAAGATCCGTCTTTCCGCGTCAAGACCGACGAAGAGTCGGGCCAGACCATCATCGCCGGCATGGGCGAACTGCACCTGGAAATCATCGTTGACCGCATGAAGCGTGAGTTCGGTGTGGAAGCCAACGTGGGCAAGCCGCAAGTGGCCTACCGCGAGACCATCCGCAAGACGGTGGAAGACTCCGAAGGCAAGTTTGTGCGCCAGTCCGGCGGCAAGGGCCAATACGGTCACGTGGTGTTCAAGATCGAACCCAACGAAGCCGGCAAAGGCTTTGAGTTCGTCGACGCGATCAAGGGCGGTGTGGTGCCTCGCGAATACATCCCTGCGGTTGAAAAGGGCGTGATCGAAGCCTTGACGACCGGCGTGCTGGCGGGTTACCCGGTGGTGGACGTGAAGGTCACGCTGCACTTCGGTTCTTACCACGACGTGGACTCGTCCGAAATGGCCTTCAAGATGGCCGCCATCTTCGGCTTCAAGGAAGGCTGCCGCAAGGCCAGCCCGGTGATCCTTGAACCCATGATGTCGGTGGAAGTCGAGACGCCTGAAGACTACGCCGGCAACGTGATGGGTGATCTGTCCAGCCGTCGCGGCATGGTGCAGGGCATGGAAGACATGGTCGGTGGTGGCAAAGCCATTCGCGCCGAAGTGCCGCTGTCCGAGATGTTTGGTTATTCGACCACGCTGCGTTCCATGTCGCAAGGCCGTGCCACCTACTCGATGGAGTTCAAGCACTACGCCGAAGCACCGCGCAACGTGGCCGAAGCCATTGTTGCCGCGCGCGCCAAGTAAGTTTCAGCCGGTCTGCGATCACGCGCCGCCCTGTCCCCGTGCGGGGCGAATCAGCAGTGTGGTGCAGACCTAAAACCGTGACACGGGTTTGTTCTTTCTAGGAATTGAAAAATGGCAAAAGAGAAATTTGAGCGGACCAAGCCGCACGTCAACGTCGGCACGATCGGTCACGTTGACCACGGCAAGACCACCCTGACCGCGGCCATCACCACCGTGCTGGCGGCCAAGTTCGGCGGTTCGGCCAAGGCCTACGACCAGATCGACGCGGCTCCCGAAGAAAAAGCCCGCGGCATCACCATCAACACCGCCCACGTGGAATACGAAACGGCCAACCGCCACTACGCCCACGTTGACTGCCCCGGCCACGCCGACTACGTCAAGAACATGATCACCGGTGCCGCCCAGATGGACGGCGCCGTGCTGGTGTGCTCCGCCGCTGACGGCCCCATGCCCCAGACCCGCGAGCACATCCTGCTGGCCCGCCAGGTCGGCGTGCCTTACATCATCGTGTTCCTGAACAAGTGCGACATGGTCGACGACGCCGAACTGCTCGAACTCGTTGAAATGGAAGTGCGCGAGCTGCTCGACAAGTACGACTTCCCTGGCGATGCCACCCCCATCATCCACGGCTCGGCCAAGCTCGCCCTCGAAGGCGACAAGGGTCCCCTGGGTGAAGAGGCCATCATGAAGCTGGCCGATGCGCTGGACACCTACATCCCCACGCCCGAGCGTGCTGTGGACGGTGCCTTCCTGATGCCCGTGGAAGACGTGTTCTCCATCTCCGGCCGCGGCACCGTCGTGACCGGTCGTATCGAGCGCGGCATCGTCAAGGTCGGCGAAGAAATCGAAATCGTCGGCATCAGCGACACCCAGAAAACCACCTGCACCGGCGTGGAAATGTTCCGCAAGCTGCTGGACCAGGGTCAGGCTGGCGACAACGTCGGTATCCTGCTGCGCGGCACCAAGCGCGAAGACGTGCAGCGCGGCCAGGTGCTGTGCAAGCCCGGCTCCATCAAGCCCCACACCCACTTCACGGGTGAGGTGTACGTGCTGTCCAAGGACGAAGGTGGCCGTCACACGCCGTTCTTCAACAACTACCGTCCGCAGTTCTACTTCCGCACCACCGACGTGACCGGCTCCATTGAGCTGCCCGAAGGCAAGGAAATGGTCATGCCGGGTGACAACGTGTCGATCACGGTCAAGCTGATTGCCCCGATCGCCATGGAAGAAGGTCTGCGTTTCGCCATCCGCGAAGGTGGCCGTACCGTCGGCGCCGGTGTGGTTGCCAAGATCATCGCTTAAGGAGCATCCACATGTCTTCCAAGCAAAAGATCCGCATCCGCCTGAAAGCGTTTGACTACAAACTGATCGATACCTCGGCTGCCGAGATCGTCGACACCGCCAAGCGCACCGGCGCCATCGTCAAGGGCCCTGTGCCCCTGCCGACGCGCATGAAGCGTTTTGACATCCTGCGTTCGCCGCACGTCAACAAGACGTCGCGCGACCAGCTTGAAATCCGCACCCACCAGCGCCTGATGGACATCGTGGACCCGACCGACAAAACGGTTGACGCCCTGATGAAGCTCGACCTGCCGGCCGGCGTGGACGTCGAAATCAAGCTGCAGTAATGCACGCATGGCAAGCCTGGCGAGAGTCAGGCTTGCGCAATTTCAGCCTGCTGGTTATACTCGTAGGCTTTTCAGGCCTTTGGTCTGAGAGATGATCGTTTTTTCGGTGCAGCCCGGTGGGTCCGGAGCGCCTTAACAATGTGCCGCAGCGCTGCCTCAGGGTGGAGGCGGGTACAACATCAGCCCCGGCCAATTGAAGTCGGGAACGGAGAAAACAATGAGTCTTAGCAACTCCCTCGGGTTGTTGGGTCGCAAGGTGGGCATGATGCGCCTGTTCACCGATGATGGGGACGCAGTTCCTGTCACGGTGGTCGACGTGTCCAACAACCGTGTGACACAAGTCAAAACCCAAGCCAACGATGGCTACGATGCGCTGCAGGTCACCTTTGGTGCCCGCCGTGCCTCCCGCGTCACCAAGCCCGAAGCGGGCCACCTGGCCAAGGCCGGTGTTGAAGCGGGTGAAATCATCCAGGAATTCCGCGTCGCCTCCGACGTCGCTGCCCAGTACCAGCCCGGTGCCGTGGTGGCTGCCAACGCGATCTTCGCGGCTGGCCAGAAGGTGGACGTGCAAGGCACCTCGATCGGTAAAGGCTTCGCCGGCACCATCAAGCGCCACAACTTCAAATCCCAGCGCGCGTCGCACGGCAACAGCCGTTCGCACAACGTGCCGGGCTCGATCTCCATGGCACAAGACCCAGGTCGTGTGTTCCCCGGCAAGAAAATGACCGGACACATGGGCGATGACACCAAGACCATCCAGAACCTCGACATCTTCCGCGTTGACGAAGCCCGTCAGCTGCTGATGATCCGTGGCGCTGTGCCGGGCTCCAACGGCGGTTTCCTGACCGTTCGCCCCGCCATCAAAGCCAAAGTCAACAAGGGAGCTAACTGATGCAAGTTGAACTCCTGAATGACCAGGGTCAAGCGTCGTCCAATGTGGACGTGCCCGAGACCGTGTTTGGTCGTGACTACAACGAAGCGCTGATTCACCAGCTGGTCGTGGCCTATCAGGCCAATGCCCGTCAGGGTACGCGAGCCCAGAAGGACCGTGAGCAGGTTCATCACTCGACGAAGAAGCCGTTCAAGCAAAAAGGTACGGGCCGCGCCCGCGCCGGTATGACATCTTCCCCGCTGTGGCGTGGGGGTGGTCGCATTTTCCCGAACAGCCCCGACGAAAACTTCACCCAGAAGCTCAACAAGAAGATGTATCGCGCCGGCATGGCCTCCATCTTCTCGCAGCTGGCCCGTGAAGGCCGTCTGGCGGTGGTGGATTCCATGAAGGTGGACTCGCCCAAGACCAAGCAGCTCGCCGACAAGTTCAAGGCCATGAACCTGAACCACGTTCTGGTGATTGCCGAGGAAGTGGACGAAAACCTGTACCTGGCTTCGCGCAACCTGCCCAACATCCTGGTTGTTGAGCCGCGTTACGCCGATCCGGTGTCTCTGGTGCACTACAAGAAGGTGATCGTCACCAAGGGCGCCATTGACCAGCTCAAGGAGATGTTCGCATGAGCGTCACGAAATACGATGAAGGCCGTCTGATGCAGGTGCTGGTTGCGCCGATCGTGTCGGAAAAGGCCACACAAGCCGCCGAGCAATCCAACGCCGTGCTGTTCAAGGTGCTGCGGGATGCTTCCAAGCCTGAAATCAAAGCCGCTGTGGAATTGATGTTCAAGGTGGAAGTCAAGGGCGTGTCCGTGCTGAACCAGAAGGGCAAGTCCAAGCGCTTTGGCAAGTCCGTTGGTCGCCGCGACCACGTGCGCAAGGCCTACGTGACGCTGATGCCGGGTCAGGAACTGAACTTCGGCGGGGAGGCTGTTTAATCATGGCAGTTATCAAGATGAAACCCACCTCACCAGGCCGTCGCGGCATGGTGAAGGTCACGCGTGACCACCTCCACAAAGGTGAAGGTTATGCACCGCTGCTGGAACCACAATTCCAGAAGGCCGGTCGCAACAACAACGGTCACATCACGGTTCGCCACAAGGGCGGTGGTCACAAGCACCACTACCGCGTGGTCGACTTCCGTCGCACCAAGGACGGCATCCCGGCCAAGGTCGAACGCATCGAGTACGACCCCAACCGCACCGCCCACATTGCGCTGCTGTGCTACGCCGATGGCGAGCGCCGTTACATCATCGCCCCTCGCGGTGTTGAAGTCGGTGCCACGCTGTTGTCCGGTTCGGAGTCGCCGATCCGTGTCGGCAACACCTTGCCGATCCGCAACATCCCTGTCGGTTCGACCATCCACTGCATCGAACTGCAAGTCGGCAAAGGCGCGCAAATCGCCCGTTCCGCTGGTGCTTCGGCCGTGTTGCTGGCTCGCGAGGGCATTTACGCCCAGGTGCGCATGCGCTCGGGTGAAGTGCGCAAGATCCACGTCGATTGCCGCGCCACCATCGGTGAAGTGTCCAATCAGGAACACAGCCTGCGTCAGCTGGGCAAAGCCGGTGTGAAGCGTCACATGGGCATCCGTCCGACCGTTCGCGGTACCGCGATGAACCCGATCGACCACCCGCACGGTGGTGGTGAAGGCAAGACCGGCGAAGGCCGCGCTCCGGTGGATCCATGGGGCAACCTGACCAAAGGCTACCGTACGCGCAACAACCGCCGTACGCAGTCGATGATCGTGTCGCGTCGCAAGAAGTAAAGGGTTGACAACATGACTCGTTCACTCAAAAAAGGCCCTTTCATTGACCATCACCTGATGGCCAAAGTGGAAAAGGCCGTGTCCACCAAGGACAAAAAACCCGTCAAGACCTGGTCGCGCCGCTCCATGATCCTGCCCGAGTTCATCGGTCTGACCATCGCTGTGCACAATGGCAAGCAGCACGTGCCCGTGTACATCACCGATCAGATGGTGGGTCACAAGCTCGGCGAGTTTTCGCTGACGCGCACGTTCAAAGGCCACCCGGCCGATAAAAAAGCGAAGAAGTAAGGACCAACCATGAATACAGAAACTCGCTCTGTCGTTCGCGGCGTGCGCCTGTCGATGGACAAGGGCCGCCTGGTTGCGGACCTGATTCGCGGCAAAAAGGTTGACCAAGCCCTGAACATCCTGGCGTTCACGCAAAAGAAGGCCGCTGGCATTGTCAAGAAAGCCCTTGAGTCCGCCATCGCCAATGCTGAACACAACGACGGCGCCGATATCGATGAATTGAGGGTCAAGACCATCTACATCGAACAAGGCACCACGCTCAAGCGTTTTTCGGCCCGCGCCAAAGGCCGCGGCAACCGCATCAGCAAACCCACCTGTCACATCTATGTGACGGTTGGCAACTGAAGAGGTCACTGGAATATGGGACAGAAAATCAACCCCACCGGGTTCCGCCTCGCGATTTCACGCAACTGGGCAAGCCGCTGGTACGCAAGCAACCGCGACTTCGCCGGCATGCTGGCCGAAGACATCAAGGTGCGCGAGTACCTCAAGGGCAAGCTGAAGAACGCCGCGGTTTCCCGCGTCGTGATCGAGCGTCCTGCCAAGAACGCCCGCATCACCATTTACTCGGCACGTCCGGGCGTGGTGATCGGCAAGAAGGGTGAAGACATCGAGAAGCTGAAGAAAGAACTGGCCGCCAAGCTGGGCGTGCCGGTTGCGGTCAACATCGAAGAAGTGCGCAAGCCCGAAATCGATGCCAAGCTGATCGCCGACAGCATCACGCAGCAGCTCGAAAAGCGCATCATGTTCCGCCGCGCCATGAAGCGCGCGATGCAGAACGCCATGCGTCTGGGTGCCCTGGGCATCAAGATCATGTCGTCGGGTCGTCTCAACGGTATTGAAATCGCTCGCTGCGAGTGGTACCGCGAAGGCCGCGTGCCGCTTCACACCCTGCGCGCCGACATCGACTACGGCACGTCCGAAGCCAAGACCACCTACGGCATCATCGGTGTCAAGGTCTGGGTCTACAAGGGCGACACTCTGGGTCGCAACGATGCGCCCGTGGCCGTTGAAGCTCCTCGTTCTGAAGAAGATCGTCGTCCGCGTGGTCCGCGCCGCGAGCGTCCGGCAGGTCCTCCTGCCCGCGCTGCGGTTCGCCGCCCTGGCGCCAATGCCGCCCCGGCCGATGGCAGCGACAAGCCTGCCGAAGCCACGGGTGGTGACACCAAACCCGCCGTTAAGCGCGTTCGTAAAGACGCACCCGCATCTGCAGCTGCGGACGGCAAAGGAGAATAAACATGTTGCAACCCGCTCGTCGCAAGTACCGTAAAGAGCAAAAAGGCCGCAACACGGGCGTCGCTACCAGTGGCGCCACCGTGGCTTTTGGTGACTTCGGTCTCAAGTCCACCGACCGCGGCCGTCTGACGGCCCGCCAGATCGAAGCCGCACGCCGTGCGATTTCCCGTCACGTCAAGCGTGGCGGCCGGATCTGGATCCGCGTGTTCCCGGACAAGCCGATTTCCCAGAAGCCTGCCGAAGTCCGCATGGGCAACGGCAAGGGTTCGGTCGAGTACTACGTGGCTGAAATCCAGCCCGGCAAGGTGCTCTACGAGATCGTCGGTGTGCCCGAACAGCTGGCGCGTGAAGCCTTCACGCTCGCTGCCGCCAAACTTCCTTTGCGCACCACGTTCGTGACGCGCATGCTGGGTCAGTGATTCAGGAGAACATGAGATGAAAACTGCTGATCTGCGCAAAAAGGATGTGGCCGGCCTCGAAGCCGAAGTGAAATCGCTGCAAAAGGCCCACTTCGGTCTGCGCATGCAAAAAGCCACGCAACAACTCAACAACACCGGTACGCTGGGCGACACCCGCCGTGCCATTGCCCGCGCCAAGACCATCCTGGCCGAGCAACAGCGTGCAGCGGCTGCTGCCAAATAAGGAGCGAAACCATGACGGAAGCTAAAACATCCCTCAAGCGCACCTTGATTGGCAAGGTCGTCAGTGACAAGCGTGCCAAGACCGTGACGGTTCTGGTTGAACGCCGTGTGAAGCACGAGCTCTACGACAAGATCGTTGCCAAGTCGAGCAAGTACCACGCGCACGACGAAGCCGGTGAATACAAGACGGGCGACGTGATCGAGATCACCGAAAGCCGTCCGCTGTCCAAGACCAAAAACTGGGTTGCCACCCGCCTGGTTCAAAAGGCCGCACTGGTGTAAGCCTGTTTTTGCGCTCTGCAGCGCAACTCGAAGAAGCGACCGACAATTCGGTCGCTTTTTTCATTTCTGGCGCCGCGTTTTTCGCGGGTCGGCCAATCCGGCCCTGCGGGGCTTTATCCAGTACAACGAGGAGCCCCCATGATTCAGATCGGCGACAAGATTCCTGCAACCACCTTGATGGAATTCATCGAGGTTGCGGGAGAAGGCTGCAGCATTGGCCCCAACCCGGTGGACACGGCCAAGGCCAGCGCTGGCAAGACCATCGCTATTTTTGCCTTGCCCGGTGCGTTCACCCCCACTTGTTCGGCCAAACATGTGCCCGGCTATGTGGCTCAGTTCGATGCCCTCAAGGCCGCGGGCGTTGACGAAATCTGGTGCCTGAGCGTGAACGACGCGTTTGTGATGGGTGCCTGGGCGCGCGACCAGAAAACCGGCGACAAGGTGCGCATGCTGGCCGACGGCAGTGCGGAATTTGCCAAGGCCACGGGCCTGACACTGGATCTGACGGCACGCGGCATGGGTTTGCGCAGCAACCGCTATTCCATGCTGGTGAAGGATGGCGTGGTCAAGGCGCTGAACATCGAAGGCCCGGGTCAGTTCGAGGTGAGCGATGCCGAAACCTTGCTGGCACAGGTCAAAGCCGGTCTCTGAGATCGGCGGTCCGGATCAAGGGCAGGCCGCCAGCGGGTGGTCTGCCCTTTCCTTTTCCCCAACCACTGATCATTTACACCAGGCTAGAGCACAGCCTTGAGGTAGTGGGCCCCGGCCAACGGGTTGTGGTAGTAGGGTGGCACCTCGACAAAACCCGCTTCCTGGTACATGGCCCGTGCCGTCTCCATGTCGCTCAGCGTGTCCAGCAGCATGGTGGTGTAGCCTGCGAGTTGGGCCAGGGTCATGATGCGCTCGACCAGTTGGCGGCCCAGGCCAAAGCCACGGAACGCACGCCGGACAAACAGGCGTTTCATTTCGCAGGCGTTGAGGTGGTCACTGCTGATCAACGGCCGGAAGGCGCAGCAGCCGGCGGGTGCACCGTCGACACAGGCCAGCAACAAACCGCCACCAGGCGCCGCGTAATCACCGGGCAGGGTCGCCAGTTCGTCGGCGAAGCCCTGGAAGCACAGGTCCACACCCAGATCGGCCTGGTACTCCAGAAAGAGCGCACGAATGGTGGCCACATCTTCGCCAGAGTGAACCAGGCGCAGGGTGACTTCGGCAGGGGACTCGTTCATGGATTCAAGGTGCTCGGGCGATTCCGGATCATGACTATACGACAAGCTATTTTTCGCAGCCGACCGTCAAAACCCGGAGGTTGCACCCAGACCCACCAGCCCATACACCACCAGCGCACACAGGCACAACACGCCCAGCGCCAGCAGACGCGACTGCGTTGAATCGCGGGCACTTGGCACAGCGGTGGGGACCTGCTTGTCGCCCACGATCATGGGCCTCACCAGGTTTTCCTTTTTTGAGAACCTGTAGTAACCAATGGCCAGAAGGTGCAGCACGACAAGGGCGAGCACGATGAATTTGCCAACGTTCTTGTGGTAGCTGGTGGCCAGGCTGACCGCATCGCCCGAGACCAGGCTCACGAGCGGACCGGTGAACGCTATCTCGTCATCGCTGAAAAGACCGCTCCCCACCTGCAACAGCAAGATGGTCAACAGGCCAAAAACGGAGAACGCCCCCAGGGGGTTGTGGCCGACGCGGTGTTCAGGACGGGCCTGGCCCCTGAGGTAGTTCAGCACGGCGGTGGGCCCGTACAGGAAGCTGGAGAAGCGTGACCAATGCCCGCCCACAAAGCCCCAGACCAGTCGGAACAGCAATAGCGTCAAAACGGTGTAGCCCAGCCGCAGATGCCAGTTCATCCAGTTCCCGCCCACGTTGGCGGTGACGATCTGGCCGATGACGCAGACGACCAGAGCCCAATGAAACAGGCGGGTGGGCAGATCCCAGACGCGGACAGTGTGCATGTTCTAGCCTCCTGCGGTGACGCCTGCATTATGGAGAAAACGGTATGGCAGAGGTTCCAGCGGAACTAATTCACGGAACGAAGACTCAGCGCGTTGTAGCACGCAAGGGCTACAACAACACCTCCAACCCACTTGCTCAGGTGCGCATTCCACTGATGGCGGACAGTGATTCCATTCCCATCGCGGACAGCGTTCCAGGCGATGGCGGACACGCCGCGCGGGTGTCCTGAGTGACGAGCAAATCGTAGCCGAAGTGTCCGCCATCAGCGTGGAACCGGTGGCCAGGCGGTGTCCTTCAAGCGGCCCTGGCGACCTTTCTCATGGACTCGCCTTTGAGGGCCATTTTGTGCGAGCCGTGGACGATGCGGTCAAGGATGGCGTCGGCCAGCGTGGGCTCGTCCAGCCAGGCGTGCCAGGCGGTCATCGGCAGTTGGCTAGTGATGAGCGTTGAGCGCGTGCCCACACGGTCGTCCAGCAGCTCCAGCAAGTCATTGCGTTCGTGTGCAGCAATCGGGGCAATGCCGAAGTCGTCCAGGATGAGTAAATCCAGCTTGGCCAGTTGCGCCAGACGTTTGCCAAAGCTTCCGTCGCCATGGGCCACATGCAGTTCCTCCAGCAGTCGCGGTGCGCGGGTGTAGAGCACCGAGAAGCCCAGGCGAGCGGCCTGCTGGCCCAGCGCACACGCCAGCCACGTCTTGCCGCAGCCTGTGGCACCGGTGAGCAGGACGTTGTGGCCATGGCGCAGCCAGTCCCCGCCGGCCAGGCTGCCGATGACTTCCCGACTCAAACCTCGGCTGCACCGCCAGTCGATGTTCTCCAGGCAAGCGCTGGAGACCTTTAGCCGGGCGGTCTTCAAGAGGCGCTCCAGGCGTTTGCTGTCGCGCCAGTCCACCTCTCGCTGCACCAGCAGCGCCAGGCGTTGCTCGAAGGGCAGTTCACTGACCGCGATGTGGGTGGCGGCGTCATTGAGGGCCGCCACCATGCCGTCCAGGCGAAGGATGCGGAGTTGGTTGAGGGTCTGTTCGTTGAGCATGTTCGTTCTTTCGGTATGGGCGTGTTGAGGTGGTGGCTGACGGTCGTCTTCAGTGGTCATCAGTGGTAGTAGCCCGGCCCCCGCACGTTCTCGTGCAGCGGCAGGCTCGCCTGTGTGGGAATGGGCGCATCAAGCGCTCGCTGGTCCAGGCCGCAGCTCAGGATGGAGGCGATGCTCTTGTAGGAGGGTGAGCGAATCGACTGCGCCCGGGCGCAGGCCGCCTCCAGGCGCTGCGCTCCGTACTCACGCCCCAGACGCATCAGGCCCAGGCAGGAGCGGTAACCCTGCTCGGGGTGGGCGCGGTGTTCCATCTGCCAGCGCACCACGGCCGCGGTGGCCACTCCCACCCGCTCGCCCCAGGCGATGAGCTTGGCCGGTGTCCACTGCAGGTGCGCCCGGTGCGAGGCCGGCATGTGCTCTGGTGTGGTGGTGTGTGCACCCTTGCGAGGATTCAAGGCATGGGCTGCCACGCGTTTGTTGCCATGCAGGACTTCGACCGTGCCCGCCGTGATGCGCAACTCCACCACCTCGCCCACCAGGGCGTGGGGCACCGAGTAGTAGTGGCCGTCGAGTTCGACGTGGTAATCGATGTTGACGCGGGCAGGCTTGAAGCGGGCTATTGGCATGCGCGTGGGCGGCAGTGGGCGCAACAGCGGTGCATCGAGTTCGGCAAATGCGCTGGCCCGGTTGCCGGGCAGCTTCTTGAACGCTCTCTGGTTCAAATCCACCAGCAATGTGGCAATGGCACGGTTCAGGGCGGCAATACTGAAGAAGGTCTGGTGGCGCAAGCGGGCCAGAATCCAGCGCTCAACCACCTGCACCCCCACTTCGACCTTGGGCTTGTCACGTGGTTTGGCCGGGCGCGCCGGCATGACCGCCAGGCTGTAATGCACCGAAAGCTCTTCCAGCAAACGGTGTGAGGTGGGCTCGTAGCGGTCAGGGCGCGCCATGAGGGCGCGTGGCTGGTCAGGCACCAGCAGGCGGGGTACGCCACCGATGAACTCCAGTGTGGCGATGATGCTGGCCACCCAGTCGACCGCCTTCTGGCTGGGGGTGGCGCAGGCGTAGGTGTAGTTCGATGCCCCCAGCACGGCCACAAATATCTGGGCCTGGTTTATCTCGCCGGTGCTGGCATCCACGACGGGCACCGTCTGGCCAGCGTAGTCCACGAAGAGCTTGTCGCCGGCCTCGTGGGTCTGGCGCATGGAGCGCTGCAGGCTGCGGGCCCAGGCCTTGTACTTCTCGCAGAAGGCGCTGTATTTGTAGGCTTGGCCGGCGTGTTGATGCTGGTACTCCTCCCACAGCAGTTGCAGCGTGACACCGGGGCGGCGCAGCTCTTGGTGGATGTGAGCGTGGTCAGGCTCCAGGTGGCGGGACTCTCGCGCCACTGGGGGCCGGTACAGCCGCGCTTGCAGCTCTTCGTCGCTCAAGGTCTGGGCCAAGACCCAGTCCACGCCAGCCACGCGTGCGTAGCTGGCTATCTCGCTGACGGTGGATTTGGAGATGCCGAGAGCGGCACCGATTTGGCGGGTGCTCAATGCCCCGGCGTGCAGCAGCTGCAGTGTGTGTCGTATTTTGCTCATGGTGACCCTGGGTGTGGGCATTGCTGGTTCCGGTCGAAAAACCGGTCAGCGTATGCCGCGTTTGGGTCACTCAGAACACCCGCAGGTGTCCGCCATCAAAATGGAATGCTGTCCGCCATCACCGTGGAACGGTGTCCGCCATGGTGGTGGAACACTGTCCGCCATCAGCCTGGAATCGTGTCCGCCATCGCGTGGAATACGCACTCAGGAGTCCCCATGAAAACGCTTGCCTCTCTTGCATTGGCTGTTGCCACAGTCAGCCTGTCGGCGCCAGCCATGGCCCAGTTCCAGAAACCGGAAGACGCGATCAAGTACCGCAAGGCCGCGATGACGGTGATGTCGGCCCATTTCGGACGCATCGGCGCGATGGCCAGCGGCAAGGCGCCGTTCGATGCCAAGGTAGCGATGGACAACGCGGCCCTCGTGGAGACCCTCAGCAAACTGCCTTTTGCGGGCTTCGTCCCCGGAACCGACAAGGGGGAGACCCGCGCACTGCCCGCGATCTGGACCGAGCAGGCCAAATTCAACGCGGCAGCCGAGAAGATGCAGGGCGAAGTGGCCAAGCTCGCCGCGGCCGCGAAGACCGGCAACCTGGACAGTGTGAAGACGGCGTTTGGTGCGGCGGGGCAGTCGTGCAAGGCCTGCCACGACGACTTCCGCAAGGAATGATGCGCGGACTGGCTTGCTCGCTCAACGCTTGACGGCGTCTGCGAACGAAAAAAAGCCGGCTCATTCGAGCCGGCTTTTTCATGCGAAAAGCAGCAAGGACCGGCGTCAACCCTTGGCAAGCAACTCTTCGATCAGGTTGTGCAGCGCCGTCATGTCGGGTTCGCCAACGAAGCGCTTGACGATGTTGCCCTGCTTGTCCAGCAGGTAGGTGGTGGGGGTGAGTTTCACATCGCCCCAGGACTTCGCCAGTTCCCCGGTGTTGTCGAGTGCCACCTTGAAGGGCAGCTGCCGGGTCTTGGCAAAATTGAGCACGTAAGCGGGCGGGTCGTAGCTCATGGCCACGGCCACGGTGTCGTAGCCGCGGTCCTTGTACTTGTTGTAGGTCGCGGTCAGGGCCGGCATTTCCTTGACACAGGAGACGCAGGTCGTCGCCCAGAAGTTCACCAGCGTCACCTTGCCCTTGAGGTCGGCGGTGGTGGACTGGCTGCCGTCAATCAGCACAAAAGTGGAGGCGGGCGCGGCGTCACTGGTGCTGCAGGCACCCAACGCAAAAACAGAGCCGATGGCCGCCACAGCGAACAGCGCCGCCATCAAGCGGCGGGCGGGCAGAAAGGGCAAAGGGGAACGGGATGGCATGGGGTGCGGGTCGCTCGATGGGGTGGCGCGGATGGCGGCCGGAATAGCTGAGGGAGTGGACCTGTTTTCTGGACCGGAGTTCAACGGAATCGCTGAAAGTTTAACGGGCCGGGGCCTCAGGCGGTGTGTGCCGACTTCAAGCGCTTGCGCGCTTCCATGAGACGGGCATCGAGGTAGTCGCCGTAAAAATCCGGCACCGCCACACCGACCAGGCGTTCCGCCAGTTCCTGTCCTTTGGGTCCGAGGAAGAGCACGGTCGGCGCAAAACGCGCTTTCCACAGCCGGGCCTGTTCGGCCGGGGTGGTGTTTTCACCCATGAAGCCTTGCAGGTTGCTGCTGCGGTCGCGGATATCGATTTGCACCGCCTGCACCTTGCCCTCGCGGCGCAGGGGCAGCAGGTAGCTGTTGCGCACCAGATCGCAATACGGGCAACCACTCAAAGTGGTCATGACCACCAGCGGTTCGCCGAGCGCTGCAGCGGCCTGGGCTGCGCCGCGCAAGGACGCCGGACTGGGCAAAGCGCTGGATCGGATGACCGCAGCGGGTACGGCTTCGGACTTCGTGGCGGTGGAGCTCATGGCAGGTGGGGCTTCAGAGGCAGAAACAGGGGCTGTGCAGGCCAACGTCAGACGATACCGCGGCCGCGGAGTTCCGACAAGCGTTCGGGCGTGAGCGCCAGCCAGTCGCCCAGCACCCCCGCCGTGTGTTCTCCCAGCAGGGGCGGTGGGAGGTCGTTGCGCACCGGCGTGGCGCTGAGCTTGAGCGGGCTGGCGACCAGGTCTACCGCGTCGGCCAGCGGGTGCTGCCAGGTCTGCACCATGCCGCGCTGTTGCACCTGCGGGTCGGCAAACACCTCGGCCAGGTTGTTGATCGGGCCGCCGGGCACCTTGGCGGCTTCCAGCGCGGCGAGCCAGTCGGCCTTGCAGCGCGTCTTCATGATCGCTTCGAGCAGCGGCACCAGCACGTCTCGGTGGCGCACGCGGTTCTGGTTGCGGGCGAAGCGCTCGTCCTGCGCCAGCTCCGGGCGGCCCGCCACCTCGCAGAATTTGGCGAACTGACCGTCGTTGCCCACGGCCAGGATGATGTGCTGAGGCCGCCCCTGCGCATCCGGCGCGACCTCAAACACCTGGTAGGGCACGATATTGACATGCGCGTTGCCGGCGCGTCCCGGCACCTTGCCGTCTTCGCGGCCGCGCACCAGGTAGTTGGCGCCGAGGTTGGCGAGCATGGCGACCTGCGTGTCGAGCAGGGCCATGTCGATGTGTTGTCCCTCGCCGGTGCGCTCGGCGTGGCGCAGCGCGGCCTGGATGGCGACCGTGGCGTAGAGCCCGGTGAACAGGTCGGCCACCGCCACGCCCACCTTCTGCGGGCCGCCGCCGGGCAGATCGTCGCGCTCACCGGTCACGCTCATCAGGCCGCCCATGCCCTGGATGGCGTAGTCGTAGCCCGCGCGGTCCTTGTACGGCCCGGTCTGGCCGAAGCCGGTGATGGAACAGTACACAAGCTTGGGGTTGATGGCGTGCAAAGAGGCGAAGTCGAGTCCGTAGCGCGCCATGTCGCCGACCTTGTAGTTCTCCACGAACACATCGGCCTTGGAGGCGAGTTCGCGGATCAGCGCCTGGCCTTCTGGCTGGGCGATGTCGCAGGTGATGGAGCGTTTGTTGCGGTTGGCGCCCAGGTAGTAGGCGGCCTCGGCGGTGTCGGCGCCGTCGCGCCCCTTCAGGAAGGGTGGGCCCCAGCCGCGGGTGTCGTCGCCACCGGGGTGGTTGGGGCCGGGCGGGCGCTCCACCTTCACCACGTCGGCGCCCAGATCGGCGAGCGTCTGTGTGCACCAGGGCCCGGCGAGCACGCGGGACAAATCGAGTATGCGGATACCATCCAGAGCGTTCATCGGGCCATTGTGCCCGTCGCGGCGGCGCCACGCTGTCGCGCATTTCGGAGACACCTTTGTCGCATTCTTCTCGCGCCGCTGGCCTGGCGGCGCTGCTGGCCGTGAGCGCCTGCAGTCCCACCTTCAACTGGCGCGAACTGCGCCTGGACGGCACGCCCCTGCAAGCGCTGTTGCCCTGCAAACCCGAAAGCGCCACGCGAGCGGTGCCGCTGGCCGGCACGCCGACGCAGCTGCACATGCACAGCTGCGAAGCCGGGGGGTTGCGCTTCGCTGTGGCCTGGGCCGATGTGGGAGATGTGGCCCAGGTGCCGGTAGCGCTCGCAGCCTGGCGCAGCGCCAGCCTGCAGGCCATCCGCGTGGTGCCCCCGCCAGTCGATGACCCGACCACCCAATGGGGCGTGACCGTGGCCGGTGCACCCGCCGCGCAAGGCGTCAGCGCGCAAGGGCAGGACCCGCAGGGCCAGCCGGTGCAGACGCGTGCGGCCTACTTCGCTCAGGGCACTCAGGTCTACCAGGCTGCGGTTTACGGCGCGAAATTGTCGGACGAGGCGGTGGACGGATTCTTTGCCGGTCTGCGGCTTTCGGGCCCATGAGCGCCGCGCCGGGCCGTTCCCAAGCCAGCACACCGGTGCCCGAAAACGAATGGCTGGCACCGCGCACGGCGGTGTGGGTCTTCATGGCCTTTGCGCTGGCCTATTTCCTGTCGGCGCTGGTGCGCGCCGTCACGGCCACACTCTCTCCTGTCCTCAGTGCCGAACTCGCGCTGCAGGCGAGTGACCTGGGCCTGCTGGCCGGCGGCTACTTCTTCGGTTTCGCGCTGACGCAGATGCCGCTGGGCACCTGGCTGGACCGGTATGGCCCGCGCCGCGTCATCCTGGCGTTCCTGTGTGTGGCGGTGCTCGGTTGTGCCGCCTTCGCCATGGCCACCAGCTTCGCCGGGCTGCTCGCCGCGCGGGTACTGACCGGCATGGGTGTGAGCGCCTGCCTGATGGCGCCGCTCACCGGCTACCGGCGCTGGCTGAGCCCGGCCACGCAGATGCGCGCCAACTCCTGGATGCTCATGACAGGCTCCTTCGGCATGGTCGCGTCCACCCTGCCCGTGCAGTGGCTCATGCCGCTGCTGGGCTGGCGGGGTTTGTTCTGGTTGCTCGCCGGGCTGGTGGTGGTGTCCATGCTGGGCATCGCCGCGCTCGTGCCGGCCTGGCGTCACCACGGGAGCGCCGGTGCGCCCGCTGCGGGCAGGGCCGTTGGCTATGGCGAGATCTGGCGTCACCCGTATTTCCGCCAGATGGTGCCCATCGGATTCGTGAACTACGGCGGCATGGTGGCGGTGCAAACCCTCTGGGCGGGTCCCTGGATGGTCAAGGTGGCCGGCTACACGCCGGACCAGTCGGCACTGGGCCTTTTTGGCATCAACCTGTGCATGCTCGCGGCGTTCTGGCTGTGGGGCGTGATCAACCCCCACCTTGCCCACCGCGGCCTGTTGCCCGAACGCCTGATCGCGTGGGGCCTGCCGCTGAGTTTTGTGGCGCTGGGCGCCATCGTCGGCCTGGGTGCGGATGCGGGCTGGCCCCTGTGGGCCGCGTTCTGTGTGGGCAGCACCTTTGTGGCCTTGTCGCAGCCGGCGGTGGCGCAGGCGTTGCCGCCCCAGGCGGCTGGTCGGGCGCTCTCGGCCTTCAACCTGGTGATCTTTGCCGGGATCTTTGTGGTCCAGTGGTCCATCGGTCTGGTGGTGGACGCCTTTGGCGCGATGGGCTGGAGCACCGAAGCCAGCTTCCGCGGCGCAGTGGCCGTGTTCGGTCTGTGCTGTTTGTTGGCGTATGGGGGTTTTTTGCGCGGCTACCGGCGCCATGCGATCGCGTCGCGGGGCTAAACTGCTCCCATGAACGGCATCCTCATCATTGCGCACGCCCCGCTGGCTTCGGCCTTGCGCCAGTGTGTGCTGCATGTGTTTCCCGACAGCGCGGAAGCGGTGTCGGCTTTGGATGTCCAGCCCAACGTACCGCCCGAAGAATCGCTGGCGCAGGCACGAGCGCTGTTGCGCCAGCTCGACAAGCCCAACACCCTGGTCGTGACCGACGTCTTTGGTGCCACCCCTTGCAACGTGGCACAGAAGCTGGTGGACGGTGTGCGCTCCAAGCTGATCGCCGGTGTCAACCTGCCCATGCTGCTGCGCACCGTGTCCTACCGCCACGAGTCGCTCGACGCCCTGATTTCGCGCGCCATGATCGGTGCCACGCAAGGGGTCATCCAAGTGGCGGTCACCGCACCCCAGAACCAGGCCCGAAGAGCCACCCATGATCAAGACCACCGTGACCATCAGCAATAAGCTCGGGCTGCACGCACGCGCCTCGGCCAAACTCACCAAAATCGCCGGCAGTCACAGCTGCGATGTCTGGATGTCGCGCGGCGAACGCCGCATCAACGCCAAGAGCATCATGGGCGTCATGATGCTGGCCGCCGGGCTCGGCAGCACGGTCGAAATCGAGACCAACGGGCCCGACGAGCAGCAGGCGATGGACGCCATCGTCGCCCTGATCAACGACAAGTTCGGCGAGGGAGAGTGACGGCATGAGCTTCACTGTCCATGGCTTGGCGGTCTCCCGGGGCATTGCCATCGGGCGGGCTGTCATCGTGGCGTCGAGCCGCGTGGACGTGGCGCACTATTTTGTCAAGGTCGAACAGGTCGAGGCCGAGATCGAGCGTCTGCGCTCGGCGCGCAAGGCGGTGGTCGAAGAGATTGGCCGCGTGCAGCACAGCCTGGGTGAACTGGGGTCCAACGATGCCCACCCGGAACTCAGTGCCCTGCTCGATGTGCACCTCATGCTGCTGCAGGACGAACAGCTCACCAACGGTGTCAAACACTGGATCGTGGACCGCCACTACAACGCTGAATGGGCGCTGACCACCCAGCTGGAGGTGATCGCGCGCCAGTTCGACGAAATGGAAGACCCCTACCTGCGCGAGCGCAAGGCCGATCTGGAGCAGGTGGTCGAGCGCATGCTGCGCTTCATGCGCGGTGTGGCCTCGCCCGTGGCGGCGCCGCGGCCTGCTGCGGCAGACGGCAAGAGCGACACCCTGTTCGATCCCTCGGTCGAGGTGCCGCTGGTGCTGATCGCGCACGACCTGTCGCCAGCCGACATGCTGCAGTTCAAGCAGAGCGTGTTTGCGGGCTTCGTGACGGACGTGGGCGGCAAGACCAGCCACACCGCCATCGTCGCGCGCAGCATGGACATCCCGGCCGTGGTCGGGGCGCGTTCGGCCAGCCACCTGATCAACCAGGACGACTGGGTCATCATCGATGGCGATGCTGGGGTCGTGGTGGTGGATCCTTCGGCGATCCTGCTGGCCGAGTACGGCTTCAAGCAGCGCCAGGGTGAGGTCGAGCGCGAGCGCCTGTCGCGTCTGAAAAACACACCGGCCGTCACGCTCGACGGACAGAAGATCGAACTGCTGGCCAACATCGAGCAGCCCGATGACGCGATCGCAGCGCTCAAGGCGGGTGCCGTGGGTGTCGGGCTGTTCCGCACCGAGTTCCTGTTCATGGGGCGCAACGGCAAGCTGCCCGACGAGGAAGAGCAGTACCAGGCCTACCGCCGCGCGGTCGAGGGCATGCAGGGCCTGCCCGTCACCATCCGGACCGTGGACGTGGGCGCCGACAAACCCCTGGACCGTTCCCCCGTGCGCGCCGGCGAAGACCACCTGAACCCTGCGCTGGGCTTGCGCGCCATCCGCTGGAGTCTGGCCGAGCCGACCATGTTTCTGGCGCAGTTGCGGGCCATCCTGCGCGCTGCGGCGCACGGCGCGATCAACCTGCTCATACCGATGCTGGCGCACGCCAGCGAGATCCGCCAGACGCTGGCGCTGGTGGACCGTGCCCGCGAGCAGCTCGATGCGCGAGGCCAGGCCTACGGCCCGGTGCGCCTGGGTGCGATGATCGAAGTGCCCGCTGCGGCGCTCACCATTCCGCTGTTTCTGCGGTACTTCGACTTTCTGTCCATCGGCACCAACGACCTGATCCAGTACACGCTGGCCATCGACCGCGCCGATGAGGCCGTCTCTCACCTGTACGACCCGGTGCATCCGGCCGTGCTGCAATTGCTGGCCAGCACCATCTCGCAATGCCAGGCCCAGGGCAAGGGTGTGAGCGTGTGCGGCGAGATGGCGGGCGATGTCGCCATGACGCGACTGTTGCTGGGCCTGGGTCTGCGCAGTTTTTCCATGCATCCGTCACAGATCCTGGCTGTCAAGCAGCAGATCCTGCGCAGCGACACTGTGCGCCTGCAGGCTTGGGCCCAGAGCGTGCTCGTGGCCGAGGATCCTGCGGCGCTCATGGCCGATTGAGTGGATGGAGGGTGGCCTCGTGTTGTTGCGCATCCACCATGCTGCGATCATCTGCTCGGACGTGGAGCGGTCCCGGCGGTTTTATACCGGGGTGCTGGGGCTGCAAGTGATCGGTGAACATTTCCGTGAGGCGCGCCAGAGCTGGAAGCTCGACCTGGCCCTGCCCGACGGTTCGCAGATCGAACTGTTTTCGTTCCCGGGCGCACCACCCCGGCCCTCCTATCCGGAGGCGCAGGGTTTGCGTCACCTGGCCTTTGAAGTGCTCGACGTTGAGGCCACCAAGCGCACGCTGGAGGCGCAAGGCGTGGAGGTCGAGCCCGTGCGGGTGGACGAATACACGGGACGGCGGTTCGTCTTTTTCGCCGATCCCGACGGTTTGCCGCTGGAACTGTACGAGGCAGCGCCGCCGAATCAGGTCGATTGATCCGCGCAGCGGCGCGCGAGCCGGGGTGGCGCGTTTCAGCGGATCCGCGTCGCCATCACCGCGGCGCCGATGATCATCACCGCGGCCAGGACCACGGAAGCGCTCGGGGCCTCCCCGCGCACCCAGAGCAGCGTGAGGGTGGACAGCAGTGGCGTGAGGAAGCTCAACACCCCGATCTGCCGCGCATCCCCGCGCTTGAGCGCCGCGTCCCACAGGAAGAACGCGCCACCCAGCGGCCCCAGGCCGAGCAGGGCGATCAGGCCCCAGTCGCGCGCTGACAGCGCGGTGGCGGGTTCCAGCCAGGCGTGGCACAGCAGCGAGAGCAGCCCCGAAACCAGCGCAAAGCTGCCGATGGCGGCGGTGGGAAAGGCCCGCACGCGTTTCGTCAGCAGCGAATAGCTGGCCCAGATGAAGGCCGAGCCGAGCGCCGGGATGTAACCCCAGGCCCAGACCGTTTCACCGGTGCCCCCGCGTCCGAGTATGGCCAGCACCGCGCCGGCAAAGCCGATCAGCGCGGCCAGCACGTGGCGCGCGGTGAGCGACACGCCGGGTAGGAACAGCGGCGCCATGACCACGATGCCCAGCGGCCAGAGGTAGTTCACCAGGTTGGCCTGCACCGGCGGCGCGTGACGCAGCGCGATGAAGAACAGGAAGTGGTAGCCGAAAAGGCCGTAGACCCCCAGCACCAGCGTGGAGGTTGGGATGCGCCATTGGCGCCAGTCGAAGCGCGACAGCGGCAAGGCGATCACGCTGCCCACCAGCAGGGCCAGCCCGGTGAGCAGAAAGGGTGGCACGTGCGACAGCGACACCCCGAGCGCGGCCAGGGACGCCCAAAGTGCCATGGCGCCAAGGGCCAGCAGATGGGCTGTCATGCAGGCTCCCGGAGCGCTGCCACAGGGCTTTGATCCACGACAAGGCAGCACGCGGACTTCATGATAGATACTCCACAGGGTATTTTTCTTCGAAGGATTTCCATTGAGCACGTTCAATCACAGCGACCTGATGCGCGACATCAACGAGAGCCTGGCGCCTTTCCGCAAGGCTCAGCCCAACGCCATGGCCGGCTTCGGCCAACTGGCGAAGGCCGCCATCACCGATGGCGAACTCAGCGCCAAACACAAGGAACTGATCGCGTTGTCGATCGCCGTCACGCAACGTTGCTCGGGTTGTATCGGGTTCCACGTCAAGGCGCTGGTCCAGCTCGGCTGCACCCGGGCCGAACTGGAGGAAATGCTGACCGTCTGTGTCTACATGGGCGGCGGGCCCGCCCTGATGTACGCGGCGGAAGTGATCGCGGCGTGGGAAAAGCTCAGCGTGAAGGCCTGAGAACCCGAACGCATGGGTGTGCGCGGGTGGGCTGATTGCAGGGCGTTGACACATGGCCTCAGCATAGTGGCCGCACCATCGCCAGCCGCGGGTGGATCGTCGCGATCCACGGGTCTCGTTGCGGTTCAGCGACCCGCTGGCCTGCGCAGGGCGGCGGTCAGTGCCGAGGGCGAGCGGTAGCCGGTGCGCCGGGCCACTTCGGCCACCGGCAGGCCCTGGCTCCTGAAGTGGCGCGCTGCGGTCAGCCGCAAGTCGCGCAGCCAGGCCATCGGGCTTTGACCCTGTTCCTCGCGGCAACGGGCGGTGAACTGCGCTGCACTCAGGTGCACGCGCATCGCCAGGTCGGCCACCTGCAGAGGCTCGCGACCGTGGGCCTGCGCCCAGGCGGTCAGTGCGTTCCAGTCGATCGCGCGCCGCGCCCGCTGAGGCTCGGCCGGTGGCGCCCAGGCTTCCAGCAGCAGGGCGGGGCCGAGCAGACGGGCGCGCGGCAGGGCGTTGTCGCAGGCCGCCGCGAGGTAACTGGCCAGGGGGGCCAGCGCCCGGGGCGCGGGACTCTCGCGGGCGTATTGCCAGCGCGCGTCGTGGGAGTCCAGCACCAGGCAGCGCGCCGAGCCGGTGGCCTCAAAGTCGTGGCGATCCCCGGGGACGATCACGGCGCCGTCGCCGGCCGCAAGGCGACGACCTCGGCCATCCACCTCCAGCTCCAGCACGCCGTCCAGTCCGAGCAGGATCTGGAAGTGTTCGTGCGCATGGCTGCCGTGCGAGGCGCCGTAGCACCGGACCGACAGGGCATCGGCCGGGAGGCGCATGGTCAGCCCTTGGTGGCGCCAGCGTTCAGCACGCCGTGCGCCTGTTGGTCGGCGTGGTACGAGCTGCGCACCATGGCGCCGACGGCGGCGTGGGTGAAGCCCATCTTGTAGGCCTCGGCCTCGAACATCTTGAAGGTGTCGGGGTGCACGTAGCGGCGCACCGGCAGGTGGTGGCCGCTGGGCGCGAGGTACTGGCCGATGGTCAGCATCTCGATGTCGTGCGCGCGCATGTCGCGCATGACTTCGAGGATTTCTTCATCGGTCTCACCCAGACCGACCATCAGGCCGCTCTTGGTGGGCACGTGCGGGAACAGCGCCTTGAACTTCTTGAGCAGGTTCAGGCTGAACTGGTAGTCCGATCCTGGGCGTGCTTCCTTGTACAGGCGCGGCGCGGTTTCCAGGTTGTGGTTCATCACGTCAGGCGGTGCGGCCTTCAGGATCTCCAGCGCGCGGTCGTCGCGGCCGCGAAAGTCGGGCACGAGCACCTCGATCTGCGTTTGCGGTGACAGCTCGCGGGTTTTTTCGATGCAGGCCACGAAATGGCCGGCGCCGCCGTCGCGCAGGTCGTCGCGGTCCACGCTGGTGATCACCACGTACTTGAGCTTGAGCGCTGCGATCGTCTTGGCCAGGTTCTCCGGCTCGTTCACGTCCAACGGGTCGGGGCGGCCGTGGCCCACGTCACAAAATGGGCAGCGGCGCGTGCACTTGTCGCCCATGATCATGAAGGTGGCCGTGCCTTTGCCGAAGCATTCGCCGATGTTGGGGCAACTGGCTTCTTCGCACACCGTGACCAGCTTGTTGGCGCGCAGCACGTCCTTGATCTCGTAGAAGCGGGTGCTCGGCGAGCCGGCCTTGACGCGGATCCACTCGGGCTTTTTCAGCACCTCGGCCGGCACGATCTTGATCGGAATGCGCGAGGTCTTGGCCTGGCTTTTCTGTTTGGCGGTGGCGTCGTAGCCGGCGGCGGGCTGGGCTTCGCGGACCGTGGGGGCGTCAGCGGCCGTGGGGGTGTCGGGGCGGGTCATGGTGGAGGCGCGGTGGCGCGTTGGGGTTCAGGGGCTGAGGGTGGTGCCGAGCTTCTGGCTCAGGACCTGGGCCGCTTCATCCCATGAAACGGCGACCCCGATTGTAGAAAGGTCCACCGTCTGCAGGCCAGCATACCCACAAGGGTTGATGCGCCAGTAGGGCTGCAGGTCCATGTCGACGTTGAGCGCAACGCCGTGGTAGGTGCAATGACGGCTGACCTTGATGCCCAGTGCGGCGATCTTGCCCAGGCCGGTGAAATCGGGATCGGCGGCGGGTTGGCCCTCCACCTTTCTTTGTGGCCGTTGCGGCAGCAGGGCGTGACTGAACGGGTCGTCCAGCCGCACGTAGATTCCGGGCGCACCGCCAACACGATGACCGGTCACGCCGAAGTGGATCAGCGTGCGGATCACCGCCTCTTCGATGCGGTAGACGTATTCCTTGACGAAGTAGCCAGCGCGTTGCAGGTCGATCAGCGGGTAGACCACCACCTGGCCCGGGCCGTGGTAAGTCACCTGGCCGCCGCGGTTGGTCTTGACCACCGGGATGTTGCCCGGCGACAGCAGGTGGTCGTCCTTGCCGGCAATGCCTTGCGTGAACACGGGCGGGTGCTCGCAGACCCAGAGCTCGTCGGGCGTCTCGGCGGTACGTGCCTCGGTGAACGCCACCATGGCGTCGTAGGTGGGGGCGTAGTCCACCCGGCCGAGGTTGCGAATCTGCATGCTCAGAGGACGATCTTGACCATCGGGTGCGTGGTCAGCGTGCGGTACAGCTCGTCGAGCTGTTCGCGGCTGGTCACATACACCGACAGCGTCAGACCCATGTAGTTGCCGGCCTTGCTCGGGCGCAGCTCGATGGTCGAGGCGTCGAAGCTGGCGTCGAAGGCCTTGGCCACATGGGT
The DNA here is from genome assembly GCF_013387465.1 of Hydrogenophaga aromaticivorans. Lineage (GTDB taxonomy): Bacteria > Pseudomonadota > Gammaproteobacteria > Burkholderiales > Burkholderiaceae_C > Hydrogenophaga > Hydrogenophaga aromaticivorans. The sequence goes on from NZ_VYGV01000016.1 coordinate 231,951, forward strand.
CATGGCCGTGACGTAGCCGTCCACATTGGCCCCCATCACCTTGATGGGAAAGTGGCAGGGGTATTCGATGAGCGATTGCTCGGGCGGGATTTCGCGGGGCTGGTCCATGGGGTGCTCCTTAAACCGATTGGCTGGCCTTCGCCTGCTGGTAGGCGGCATACAGACGGGTGTAGATCGGACCTGGGCGACCACGCGCGGCGCCGTGGCCCACCGGCTGGTCGTCCAGGGTGGTGATGGGCAGGACTTCCTTGGTGGCGGACGACAACATCAGTTCGTCGGCATCCAGCACCTCGGCGCGGGTGATGCGCCGCAATTCAAACGGGATGCCCTGCGCCTGGCACATTTCTTCAATCAGGCCGAAGCGTATGCCTTCGAGCAACAGGTGGTCTTTGGGCGGACCCATCACCACACCGTTCTTCACCACCCACACGTTGCTGGATGACGCCTCGCTGAGGTGGCCGTCACGAAACATCACCGTCTCGGCCGCACCCACGTCGGCGCTGATCTGGCGAGCCATCACCGCGGCGAGCAGGCTGGTGGTCTTGATGTGGGCCATTTTCCAGCGGAAATCGTCGGCGCTCACACAGCGCGCACCCTGTTCGCGCTGGGCTGGCGTGGCTTGCTTCATCTCGCTGACCATCACAAACACGGTGGGGCGCAGGCCGGGCACCATCACGTGGTCGCGCGGCGCCACGCCACGCGTGATCTGGATGTAGACCAATTGATTGGGCGCCCCGGTGGACGCCACCAGCGCGTCGATCAGGCGCCGGGCGAGCGCCAGCCATTCGGCATGAGTGTGCGGGTTGTGAATGCGCAATGCGCCGAGCGAACGGTCCAGCCGCGCCATGTGTTGCTCGAAGCGAAAAATGCGGCCACCGTAGGCGGGCAACACCTCGTAGACCCCATCGCCAAAAATGAAGCCGCGGTCCAGAACGCTGACCTTGGCGTCGCACAACCGGAGGTACTCGCCGTTCAGGTGGCACAGCGATTCAGGCAGGGGAGGTGGGAAGTCGGGTGTGGTGCCCGGCATCGGGATGTTCATGCCGAGGAATTATCCGTCGCTGCTGGCGCACGCACTCTCTCGCTCACAGACACCTTGACGAGAGGATGGGGTTTCTACGTATAATCAACGGCTGTGCCAAATCGCATACCTTTGTAACCTGTCAGTAATTTGCCATGTCGACAATACCGCCGGTGGGGTCGACTTCGCGAACCTCTGATGCTTGGGAAGATGGGGCGGTTGAACCCGAGTTCAAGGCCCTCACGCACGAAGAAGCGTTGCAGTGGCGGCGCAGCCAGCCCGCGTTGTCGGCCTGGCGCGTGGTTGGTGTGCAAGTGCTGGTGGGGCTGTTGGCCGGAGCTCTGGGGTGGTTGTTCACCCGTTCGGTTCCGGTGGCTTCTTCGGTGTTGTACGGCGCAGCTTCGGTGGTGATCCCGACAGCCTTGATGGCCTGGGGTATGACGTCGAGTGCTTTGTCCCGTCGATCGGCGGGGCATGTGATCTCGATGTTCATGAGTTTTGTTTTGTGGGAGGGGGTCAAGATTCTGTTGACGGTGGCCATGTTGTGGTCGGCGCCCAGAATCGTTCCCGACCTGAACTGGCTGGCCCTCGTGGCGGGCCTGGTGCTTGTGTTGAAGGTGTACTGGTTTGGATTCTGGATCCAGACCCGTCGTTGAATAAATCGGTTGATGGACGCAAACAAACATGGCTGCTGAAGGTAACGCAATCACCCCGGGTGAATACATCCGGCACCACCTGGTTCACTTGAACAACTCGGGTGAAAAGCAGCAATCCATTGTGGATTTTTCGATCATCAACCTGGACTCCGTGGTGTTCAGCGTGGTGCTCGGCGCCTTTGTGTGTTTCCTGCTCTGGCGCGCTGCGCGCAAGGCTTCGTCCGGTACGCCGGGCCGCTTTCAGGCTGCCGTGGAAATGCTGGTTGAGATGGTGGATGGCCAGGCCAAGTCGGTGATCCACAACGCCAAGAGCCGCAAGCTGGTGGCTCCCCTGGCGCTGACGGTGTTCGTCTGGATTTTCATGATGAACTTCATGGACATGCTGCCGGTCGACCTGCTGCCGCGCCTCTGGGCTGAGTACTACTCGGCTACCGGCCATGATCCGCACCACGCCTATCTGCGCGTGGTGCCCACCGCCGACCTGTCGACCACGCTGGGCCTGTCGATCTCGGTGCTGCTGCTTTGCCTGTTCTACAACATCAAGATCAAGGGTCTCGGCGGCTGGTCGCACGAGCTGGTGACGGCCCCTTTCGGCACCAGCAAAAACCCGATCGCGGCCCTGCTGCTGGGCGTGGTGAATTTTTCTATGCAAATGATCGAGTTCGTGGCCAAGACGGTTTCACACGGCATGCGGTTGTTTGGCAACATGTTCGCGGGTGAGCTGGTGTTCATGCTGATTGCGTTGCTGGGTGGTTTTGCCGCCTTCTCGCTCAGCGGTGGACTGTTCTTCATCGGACATGTGATCGCAGGCACGGTGTGGACCATCTTCCATATTTTGATCATCACCTTGCAGGCGTTCATTTTCATGATGCTGGCCCTGATTTACCTCGGGCAGGCGCATGACGCTCACTAAGCGGCGCGGTTTTCCCGTTCGCTGAGTTTTCTCTCTCCCTTTCTCTTTAATCTTTTCTCCATCTCAAAGGAAACATCATGGAAAACGTTCTGGGTCTCGTCGCACTGGCTTGCGGTCTTATCGTCGGTCTGGGTGCCTTGGGCGCTTCGGTTGGCATCGGCATGATGGGCGGCAAGTTCCTTGAGTCCGGCGCCCGTCAGCCTGAGCTGATGAACGACCTACAAACCAAGATGTTCCTGCTGGCTGGCCTGATCGACGCCGCCTTCCTGATCGGCGTGGCCATTGCCCTGCTGTTCGCCTTCGCCAACCCCTTCACGCTGGCCTGATGGTTCTTGCTGCCGTGCGCGGCGGCCAGAGGTGACCGGGCTCTGAGCCCGGTCGCACCAGCGCCGTCCATGCCGCAGCAAGCGCGTCTACTCCCTTGTCAACACACAGAAAGGCGTTGCGATGAATATCAATGCAACCCTCTTCGCGCAGGCCGTCGTTTTTGCGATCCTGGTGTGGTTCACGATGACCTTCGTGTGGCCACCCATCGCCAAAGCCCTTGACGAGCGTGCGTTGAAGATTTCCGAAGGCCTGGCCTCGGCTGAAAAAGCCAAGTCCGAGCTCGCTGTCGCCAACAAGCGCGTGGAAGAAGAGTTGAGCCAATCGCGCAACGAGTCCGCCATCCGTCTGGCCGATGCCGAGCGCCGTGCACAGACCGTGATCGAAGAGGCCAAGGCGCGTGCGACCGAAGAAGCCGCCAAGATCGTGGCCGCGGCTCACCAGGAAGCACAGGCTCAGGTCGTCAAAGCCCGTGAGGCGCTGCGCGAAGAAGTGGCTTCCCTGGCTGTCAAAGGTGCCGAGCAGATCCTCAAGCGCGAAGTCAACGCCGGTGTTCACGCCGAGTTGCTGGGCCGCCTGAAGACCGAACTCTGATCCCGCGATCCTCCACGCTTCCCCAGCAGGCATCCACAGGTAGACCATGGCCGAAATCGCAACCATCGCCCGTCCTTACGCGGACGCGCTGTTCAAAGCCGCTGGCGCAGATGCCGCCGGCACCGCTGTCTGGCTTGATGAGCTGGCAGCCATCGCCAGCAACGAGCAGTTGCGCCAGTTCGCCGACAGCCCCAAGGCTTCCAGCGAGCAGGTGTTCGGTGTCATCACCGGCGTGCTCAAAGCCGGCTTGTCCACGCCGGCGCAGAATTTTCTGCGCATCGTGATCGAGAACGGTCGTCTGGCCGCTTTGCCCGAAATCGCCGAGCAGTTCCGTGCGTTGAAAAACGCCCAGCAAGGCAGTTCCGACGCTGTGGTCCACAGCGCCTTCGAGATGGACAGCGCTGCGCTGGCCGATCTTTCAGGTGTGCTGGAAAAACGCTTTGGACGCAAGCTCAACCTGAAGGTTGAGCTCCAGCCCGACCTGATCGGTGGCGTTCGCGTGGTGGTGGGTGACGAGGTGCTCGACACCTCGGTCAAAGCCCGCCTGGAACAAATGAAAGTTGCGCTAACGGCTTGAAGCCCGTTGGTCGAATCCCGGGCGCGCCCTCATCCCATTTAACGAAAGAAGGAAAGAGTCATGCAACTCAATCCCGCCGAAATCTCTGAACTGATCAAGTCCCGCATCGAGGGTCTGGGCGCATCGAGTGATGTGCGCAACCAGGGCACCGTGGTGTCGGTGACCGACGGTATCGTCCGCGTGCACGGCCTGTCCGATGTGATGCAGGGCGAAATGCTGGAATTCCCGGCCAACAAGGATGGCGTGCCCTCCTTCGGCCTGGCCCTGAACCTCGAGCGCGACTCTGTCGGCGCCGTGATTCTGGGTGAATACGAACACATCTCCGAAGGCGAGACCGTCAAGTGCACGGGCCGCATTCTGGAAGTGCCGGTCGGCCCCGAGCTGATCGGCCGCGTGGTCAACGCCCTGGGCGCTCCGATCGACGGCAAAGGCCCGATCAACGCCAAGATGACCGACGTGATCGAAAAGGTCGCCCCGGGTGTGATCGCCCGTAAATCGGTGGACCAGCCGGTGCAGACCGGTCTGAAGTCGATCGACTCGATGGTGCCAGTCGGCCGTGGCCAGCGCGAGTTGATCATCGGCGACCGCCAGACCGGCAAGACCGCCGTGGCCATCGACGCCATCATCAACCAGAAGGGTCAGAACATGACCTGCGTTTACGTCGCGATTGGCCAGAAGGCCTCGTCGATCAAGAACGTGGTGCGAGCCCTGGAGCAGGCCGGCGCGATGGAGTACACCATCGTCGTGGCCGCTTCGGCCTCTGAATCCGCTGCCATGCAATACCTGTCGGCCTACTCCGGCTGCACCATGGGCGAATATTTCCGCGACCGTGGCCAGGACGCCCTGATCGTTTATGACGATCTGTCCAAGCAGGCCGTGGCCTACCGCCAGGTCTCGCTGCTGCTGCGCCGCCCGCCAGGCCGCGAAGCCTACCCCGGCGACGTGTTCTATCTGCACAGCCGTCTGCTTGAGCGCGCCGCTCGCGTCAACGCCGACTACGTCGAAGCCTTCACCAAGGGTGAAGTCAAGGGCCAGACCGGCTCGCTGACCGCGCTGCCCATCATCGAAACGCAAGCCGGTGACGTGTCCGCTTTCGTGCCAACCAACGTGATCTCGATCACCGACGGCCAGATCTTCCTGGAAACCAGCCTGTTCAACGCCGGTATCCGCCCCGCCATCAACGCCGGTATCTCGGTGTCGCGCGTCGGTGGTGCGGCCCAGACCAAGCTGATCAAGAGTCTGTCCGGCGGTATCCGTACCGACCTGGCCCAGTACCGCGAGCTGGCTGCGTTCGCGCAGTTTGCTTCCGACCTGGACGAAGCCACCCGAAAGCAGCTGGACCGCGGTGCCCGCGTGACCGAACTTCTGAAGCAGGCCCAGTACAGCCCGCAGTCCATCGCCTTGATGGCCTCCACGCTGTTCGCCGTGAACAAGGGCTACCTCGATGACATCGAGATCAAGCAGGTCCTGCCCTTCGAAGCCGGCATGCACGCCCACTTGAAGGACAAGTACGCGGCCCTGCTGGCCAAGCTGGAAAACGACAAGGCCATGGACAAGGATGCTGAAGCCCAGCTGGCCGCCGCCATTGCCGAGTTCAAGAAAACCGGCACGTACTGAACCGGCCCATTGACCCGATAAAGGAGCAGCAATGGCAGCAGGCAAGGAAATACGCGGCAAGATCAAATCGGTGGAGAACACCAAGAAGATCACCAAAGCCATGGAGATGGTCGCCGCCTCCAAAATGCGCAAGGCGCAGGACCGCATGCGTGCGGCCCGGCCTTACGCGGAAAAGGTGCGCCAGATCACCGGCAACCTGAGCCGCGCTAACCCCGAGTACACGCACGCCTTCATGAAGGTCAACGATGCCAAAACCGCCGGTTTTGTCGTTGTGACGACCGACAAAGGCCTGTGCGGCGGCATGAACACCAACGTGCTGCGGGCCCTGACGACCCAGCTCAAGGATCTGCAGGCCAAGGGCATCGGCGCCGAGGCCGTGGCCATTGGCAACAAGGGTCTCGGTTTCCTCAACCGCATCAACGCCAAGGTGGTGTCCAGCGCAACCGGACTGGGCGACACGCCCCATCTGGACAAGCTGATCGGCCCCGTGAAGTCGCTGCTCGATGCGTACACCGAAGGCCGCATCAACGCGGTCTACCTGTGCTACACCCGGTTCATCAACACGATGAAGCAGGAAGCCGTGACCGAGCAGTTGCTGCCGTTGAACGCAGGCACCTTGCAGGATGGCGCGGGCGGACGCGACTGGGATTACATCTACGAACCCGACGCACCCGCGGTGATTGACGAGCTGCTGCTGCGCTATGTGGAAGCCCAGGTCTACCAGGCCGTGGCCGAAAACATGGCCTCCGAGCAGTCGGCACGCATGGTGGCCATGAAGGCCGCCACCGACAACGCCGGCAGCGTCATCGGCGAACTCAAGCTGGTCTACAACAAGACCCGCCAGGCCGCGATCACGAAAGAACTTTCGGAAATCGTCGCCGGCGCCGCAGCGGTCTGAAGCAGCCGTTCAACAGAATCCAGAGAATTTAAAAGGTATCCATCATGTCTCAAGTACAAGGCAAGATCGTCCAATGTATCGGCGCCGTGGTTGACGTGGAATTTCCGCGCAACCAGATGCCCCACATTTATGACGCCCTGAAAATGGAGGGCTCGGCCCTGACGCTGGAAGTCCAGCAACAGCTGGGTGACGGCGTGGTGCGCACGATTGCGCTGGGCTCGTCCGACGGCCTGCGCCGCGGCATGCTGGTGACCAACACCGCAGAACCCATCATGGTGCCGGTGGGCAAGGCCACTCTGGGCCGCATCATGGACGTGCTCGGCACGCCCATCGACGAGCGCGGCCCGGTTGACCAGACCCTGACCGCCTCCATCCACCGCAAGGCACCGGCCTACGACGAACTCAGTCCCTCGCAAGAGCTGCTGGAAACCGGCATCAAGGTGATCGACCTGATCTGCCCCTTCGCCAAAGGTGGCAAGGTGGGTCTGTTCGGTGGCGCCGGTGTGGGCAAGACCGTGAACATGATGGAACTCATCAACAACATCGCCAAGGCCCACAGCGGTCTGTCGGTGTTCGCTGGTGTGGGTGAACGTACCCGCGAAGGCAACGACTTCTACCACGAGATGGCCGACTCCAAGGTGGTGGACCTGGAGAACCTGCCCAACTCCAAAGTGGCCATGGTCTACGGTCAGATGAACGAACCCCCGGGCAACCGTCTGCGCGTGGCCCTGACCGGTCTGACCATCGCCGAGTCCTTCCGTGACGAAGGCCGTGACGTGCTGTTCTTCGTGGACAACATCTACCGTTTCACGCTGGCCGGTACCGAAGTGTCCGCCCTGCTGGGCCGCATGCCTTCCGCCGTGGGCTACCAGCCGACACTGGCCGAAGAAATGGGCCGTCTGCAAGAGCGCATCACCTCGACCAAGGTCGGTTCGATCACCTCCATCCAGGCCGTTTACGTGCCAGCCGATGACTTGACCGACCCGTCGCCCGCCACGACCTTCGCCCACCTGGATTCCACCGTGGTGCTGTCGCGTGACATCGCTTCGCTGGGTATTTACCCTGCGGTGGACCCGCTGGACTCCACCAGCCGCCAGCTCGACCCGCTGGTCGTGGGCCAGGACCACTACGAAACCGCTCGCGCCGTGCAGAACACGCTGCAGCGCTACAAGGAACTGCGCGACATCATCGCCATTCTGGGCATGGACGAACTGGCGCCTGAAGACAAGCTGGCCGTGGCCCGCGCCCGCAAGATCCAGCGTTTCCTGAGCCAGCCGTTCCACGTGGCCGAAGTGTTCACCGGCTCGCCAGGCAAGTACGTGCCGCTGTCGGAAACCATCCGCGGCTTCAAGATGATCACGGCCGGGGAATGCGACCACCTGCCCGAGCAGGCCTTCTACATGGTCGGTTCTATCGACGAAGCCTTCGAAAAGGCCAAAAAGGTGGCGTAAAGCGGCGCCTCGGGGCGTCTGGCGTTGTTGCCGTGCTCACCGTACCTTTAGTACGGCAGTGCGCGGCGCCTAGCCAGCCACCCCGCTGCTTGCTTTCCACTCACCTTTTAAACTGGAGTATCTATGAGCACCATCCACGTTGATGTGGTCAGCGCCGAAGAGTCGATCTTCTCGGGTGAGGCCAAGTTCGTGGCCCTGCCGGGCGAAGCGGGTGAACTGGGCATCCTGCCCGGCCACATTCCGCTGATCACCCGCATCAAGCCCGGTGCCGTGCGCATCGAGAAGGCCGATGGCGGCGAAGAGTTCGTGTTTGTGGCGGGTGGCATTCTGGAAGTGCAACCCAACTGCATCACCGTGTTGTCCGATACCGCCATCCGCGGCAAGGACCTGGACGAAGCCAAGGCCAGCGATGCGCGCAAGCAGGCCGAAGAAGCCGTCAAGAACGCCAAGAGCGATATCGACCTGGCCAAGGCCACGTCCGAACTCGCGGTCATGGCCGCGCAGATTGCAGCGCTGCGCAAGTACCGCCAGAAAAAGTAAGACGCCTTGCGCGTTGGCTCCAGAGAGACCGGTCATTGGCCGGTCTTTTTTTTGCCGATTGTTGGTGCGCGCCCGCACAATACAAGCATCTTGTCGAACCACTTCAACCCTCACCGCTGCCATGTCGTCGATTTTTGAAAACCCGGACCTGGCACCGGAGGAAGTGGCGGCGCGCCTGCTGGTCACCGCATCTGCGCTGGACGACCTGACTTTGGCGGACGCCATGAAGGTCGTGGTGTACATGCGACCCAAGCGCATCAAGTCCGGAACGGTGTTCATCCAGGAAGGCGAAGTCCGTCAGAACGACTACATGTTGCTGGTGCTCGAAGGCGATATCGCCGTGGAGAATGCCCTGCCCGGTCTCAACGAGAGCATGGTGGTCAACATCATGGGTCCAGGACATCTGATCGGCGAAATGGGTGTGCTGGATGGCGCGCCCCGCTCCGCCACCTGCACCGCCACCACCGACATCTACGCGGCGGTCCTCTCCCGAACTGCACTCATGCGACTGCTCAAGGACGAGCCGCGGGTCGGTGCGCGCCTGCTGCTGGCGATATCCAAGCGCATGGCCGACCGCTTGCGTGAGACCACCCGCAAGCTCAAGACCTTTGCACAGATGAACAAGGCCTTGCAGCAGGAGTTGCAGGTGGTCATGAACAACCGCACCGGACTCGAGGCCCAGAAACGCAGGTAGGTATGCCGACCGACGGACCAGCCGGCGTCAGGCGCGCACGACGCTGTTGCTCAGCTGGTTGGGGCGCCAGGTCTCGGACGTGGCAGGGAAGTGCTCCACCAGCAGCGCCGAAACCTCCTCCAGCGCCTGCGTCAGGCCATCTTCAACTTCACCCCGGTGCAGGCGGGCACCGAGCCGGTCCACAATGGCCTGCCACTGCGCCTGATCCACCCGTTGCGCGAGGGCCCGGTCGGCGACGAATTCGATCGCGTGCTCGGCCAGCAGCAGGTAGATCAAGACGCCGTTGTTGTGTTCGGTGTCCCAGACGCCCATGCGGCCAAACCAGCTCACCGCGCGTTCGCGCACCAGGGCCTTGATCGACCGGTCCGGCTGCAGGCGCCACAGGTAGGACAACGGCAGCGCCGCTTCAACGCACAAACGCACTTCACCGGTGTGTCGAGCTTCGCTGGCGCCCACCCGCTGGGCCAGGCGCTCGGCCATGTCGTCGGGCACCGCGCGGCGGGTGTCCGAGGCGTCGAGCCAGCGGTGTTTGAGGATGCGCAGCCATTTGTTCATCTTGCTCACCAGTCTCCGGACGCACCGCCACCGCCAAAATCGCCCCCGCCGCCCGAGCCAAATCCGCCACCGCCACCGAACCCACCCCCACCGCCGAAACCGCCGCCGCCCCATCCGCCGTGGTGTCCACCCCGGGAGCTGCGCCCCGAAGTGGCCGACGTGGGCAGAAACTGGATGAACAATGCCGCCAGCATCCCGAGCAGGCCGGCGCCGATGGCGATCCAGGCTACCGAGGTGATGACCCAGGCCAGTCCGCCCGCTGCGCCGCCGGTCAACAGGGTGCCGAGCTTGTTGCCAAAGATGCCGCGCAAGACCCCCGAGGCGATCGGCACAGCGAACACCAGGAAGATCAGCATGTCCATCCACTCGAAGTCATTCACCGAGGTGGGCGCGGCCTGTGGCAGCGGGAGTTCCTCATCCGCGATGCGCGCCAGGATCTGGTCCACGCCGGCCTGGATGCCGCCCGCGTAGTCGCCTTGGCGGAAGGCGGGCGTGACCGCCTGATCGATGATGCGGCGCGCGATCAGATCGGGGATCGCGCCTTCCAGTGTCTTGGCGGTCGCGATGCGCAGGCGGCGGTCGTTCTTGGCGATGACGAACAAGACCCCGTCGCCCACGTCCTTGCGCCCGAGCTTCCAGGCATCGCCCAGGCGCTGGGTGTAGTCGGCAATGTCTTCCGGAGCCGTGGTCGCCACCATCAGCACCACGACCTGCGAGCCGCGGCTCTTCTCGAACGCCTCCAGTCGGGCTTCGAGAGTGGCGAGGCTACCGGCATCCAGCGTGCCGGTCTGGTCCATCACCCGCGCTCGCAACTCGGGCAGCGGCTGCAGGCCTTGGGCCCAGGCCACCGCGCCCAGCAGCCAGAAGACCGCCGCCAGCAGCGGGCGATGCCAGCGCACGGTCATTGCTTGTTGAAGTCCACCTTGGGCGGGCTGGAAATGGCGGCTTCGTTTTCGACCTGGAAACCCGCCTTGGGCGCGTAGCTGAAGACCATGGCGGTGAGGTTGGTCGGGAAACTGCGTGCGAGCACGTTGTATTCCTGGATCGCCTGGATGTAGCGGTTGCGGGCGACCGTGATGCGGTTCTCGGTGCCTTCGAGCTGCACACGCAGGTCGCTGAAGGCCTGGTTGGCCTTGAGGTTGGGGTACTGCTCGACCACCACCATCAGGCGGCTCAGGGCACTGCTCACCTCGCCCTGCGCGGCCTGGAATTTCTGCATCGCGGCCGGGTCGTTCAGCATCTCCGGCGTCATCTGGATCGAGGTGGCCTTGGAGCGCGCTTCGATCACCTTGGTCAGGGTCTCCTGCTCGAAGTTGGCCTCGCCCTTGACGGTGGCGACGATGTTCGGGATCAGGTCGGCGCGGCGCTGGTACTGGTTCAGCACCTCGGACCAGGCGGACTTGCTCTGTTCGTCCAGTCGCTGGAAATCGTTGTAGCCGCAGCCGGTGAGACCAGCCGCCAGGAACAGGGCCAAGGCCCAGGTGGTCAGGGGTTTGAACAAGGTGCGCATGTGTCCTCCGGGGGCGTTGACCAGAATGGTGGCAGGCGGTACGGGTGCCTGTTGTCGGGCAACTATACCTGTGGCGTGTGGCAGGCGCCCTGGCCGGCAACGCCAGCGCGGGACCGTCTGGTGATCATGGGGACGTCGGGCGGGGGAAAACCGGCGCCCGCAGCGCTGGCGCACCGGTCAAGCGGCAAAATGGCTGCCATGCGCAAAACCAAACTGCCCCCCGGTTCCCCCGACGACACCGAACACGCGTTCTACGACGCCCTGCAAAACGGCGACCTCGAACGCCTCATGGCCTGCTGGGCCGACGAGGACGACATCGTCTGCGTGCACCCCGGGGGTCCACGGATGGTGGGGCATGCCGCGGTGCGCGCCGCGTTCGAAGCCATGTTTGCCAACGGCAGTGTCAAGGCCCACCCGGAAAAGGTGCGCCGCCTGGATGCGGGAAGCTGCAGCGTGCACAGCGTGGTCGAGCGCGTGGAGGTGTTGAGCGACGACGGGCTGCAGCACGCCTGGGTCGTGGCCACCAATGTCTACGCCAAGACTGCACAAGGCTGGCGCCTGGTGGCCCACCACGCCAGTCCGGGTTCACGCACCGAGCCGCCCGAGGTCACGACCGCGCCGCCGGTCCTGCACTGAACGTTCAACCGACATGAAACGCGAGCCGCTGCCCACTGCGATGGACGGCTACCGCGCGCCCTGGTGGCTGCCCGGTGGCAACGCGCAGACGCTGTGGGCGGCGCTGTATGCCCAGCGCCATTTCGGGCCGGCGCCCCGTTGGCAACGCACCCGCTGGGACACGCCCGACGGCGACTTCATCGATGTGGACCTGAGCACGCACACCGCCCCACCAGGCGCCCCCTTGCTGGTGTTGTTCCACGGACTGGAAGGGTCGTCGGCCAGCCAGTACGCGGTGGCTTTCGCCGACTTTGCCGCGTCGGAGGGACTGGCCTTTGCCGTGCCTCATTTCAGGGGTTGTTCGGGCGAGATCAACCGCGCACCCCGCGCCTACCACTCGGGCGACTTCGAGGAGATCGACTGGATACTCAAGCGGCTCGCGGCGGACCACCCGGGCCGTCCCTTGCTGGCGGTGGGCGTCTCACTGGGGGGCAATGCGCTGCTGCGCTGGGCGGGCGAGATGGGCGAGGGCGCCGCCCACACGGTGCGCGCGGTGGCCGCCGTGTGCTCGCCGCTGGACCTCGCCGCGGGTGGGCACGCCATCGGCCGCGGTTTCAACCGGCTGGTCTACACACGCATGTTTTTGTCGAGCATGGTCCCCAAGGCCCTGCGCAAGCTGGAGCAATACCCGGGCCTGTTCGACCGCGAGGCCTTGCTGGCGGCGCGCGACCTCTACAGCTTCGACAACCTGTTCACCGCGCCCCTGCACGGATTTCGAGACACCGAGGACTACTGGGCGCGTGCGTCGGCCAAGCCCGTGCTGGCGCAGATCCGCGTGCCGGCGCTGGCGCTCAATGCGCGCAATGACCCTTTTGTGCCCGCTGCTTCGTTGCCGACGCTGCGCGACGCCGGGCCCTGCGTGACCCTGTGGCAAACGGCGCAGGGCGGACATGTGGGTTTCCCGGCCTTGCGCCCGCCGTTGCGCAGCCATGTGCGCGCCATGCCCGACGCGGTTGGGCGCTGGCTGTTGGCGAACATTTGATCCACCCCCGCCGCGCGCGACCCCGTCCAGGGGCCGGCACAGGCGGCCCGGCGAAGCCGGTTCCGCGCAGCCCTTGGAATCACTTCCCCTCTGCTGACATTGACTTGTGTCTCGCGTGCCTGAAACGGGTTGTAATCCACGGTATGGATGACATCGTCAAAGCCGCCCTCGCCAAATGGCCCAACGTGCCGCACTGTTACGGCTGGCTGGGGCTCGACGCGCGCGGCAACTGGTACATGCGCGACGACCGCTGCCAGGCGGCTGGCCCGTTTGCGCGGGCCGAGGGCGACGATCGCGTCGCCAGCAAGGGTTCCCTGCTCAAACACGAGAAGCTGATCGAATTCATCCATCGCAACTACGCCGCGGATGAACAAGGTCAATGGTTCTTTCAGAACGGACCGCAGCGGGTGTACGTCGAGCTGGAAAACACGCCCTTCATCTGGCGCGTGCAGCCCGATGGCCGGGTGCGGTCCCACACCGGACCCGATGCCGGCGAGGTGCGGCAGAGCCTGCTGGACGAGCAGGGCCGCCTCTATCTCGTGACCGCGATGGGCCTGGGACTGGTGCACACCAGCGACATGGCGCTGGCGGCCGATGCGGTGGAGTCTGGGCGCTGGGTGCCCGAGCCGGTGCAATGGTCTGCGCTGCCGATCGATCGGGGTTTTGTGCGCAGCCCGCAGCACTTGCAGGTCAGAGAGGCCCAACCGGTCGGCAAGACCTGACGCGCGGTCGACAACACACGTAAAAAAAGCCGGTCAGCGACCGGCTTTTTCGTGAAAGGCACAGAGGCCTTCGAGGCTTACTTGACCGCAGCGAGGATGAACTCGACGGCCGACTGGATCTCGGCGTCCGACGCCGTGGAGCCGCCCTTGGGAGGCATGGCGTTTTTACCCTTGATCGCGCTGGCGGTCAGCGCTTCCAGGCCAAGGCCGATACGCGGGCCCCAGGCGGCCTTGTCGCCGAACTTGGGCGCACCGGCCACACCGGCCGCATGGCAGGCCACGCAAGCCTTGTTGTAAAGCGCTTCGCCGCTGAGTGCGGCGGTGGGTGCACCAGCGGCCGCACCGTCAGCGGCTGGGGCCGGGGCTGCGCCCGAAGCCGCCATGGCGGCTGCGATCGTTGCGGCATCACCCAGCACCACGGTGCCCACGCGCTGGATGCGCTGAGCGGTCGCGAGTTCGGGGTCCACCGCGCCGGCGGCCGGCTTGTCGCCGGAGGTGACGTAGTACACCAGGCCGATGATGATGAAGATCGGGGCGACAAACGAGAAAAACGACGTCCAGAGCAACTGGGCAGGGGTTTTGATCGGGCCGGTGTGGGAATCGTGCGCGTGGTCGCTCATGGTGTCCTCAAGAATGGCGGAACGGGGAGCCAGGATGGGTGGGGCAGGCCGTGCCCGGCCAAGCGCCGGACAGCCCGCGATTATAGCCAAACCCCTCTTGCCGCAGACTTGCAGCTGAGCCCGCCTGATAGAATCGGTCGCTGTTGCGGCTGTAGCTCAGTGGATAGAGTATTGGCCTCCGAAGCCTATGGTCACGGGCCCGGCATGCAACAATTCGACGATTGGTCTCCTTACAGCATGCGGCTGTAGCTCAGTGGATAGAGTATCGGCCTCCGAAGCCGAGGGTCGTGGGTTCGATCCCCGCCAGCCGCACCAAAATCAATGACATACGTGGGTTTCTTGTGGCCCACGTGACTGTCAAAGTTGTCCCGATGACGCAAAAGCCGTGGTGGTACTGGGCCACAGGGCAAATGGACTTGTGGTCACGGCAAGAAGCTCTACATCACCATGGCCCGTCTGTGGCCCATGCGTAGCCCATGACTTTGATCTGGCAGCATATCTGGGCTGACTATTGACGATAGGCTCATGGCCCAGGATGTTGACCTGACTGACAGGCAACTTTGCAGGGCGGATTCAACCGGTCGATGCAACACACTGAGAACTGCGTGAGCAGATGGAGTGTTGCAGATGAAGTACCGGACACGAAACTACTACACCGACAGCCAGAAGGCTTTGATGTGGGAGCGCTGGAGAGAAGGGTGGACGCTTCACCAGATAGGCCAACTGTTTGACCGGCCTCACACCTCGATCCAAAACATCTTGGTGAAAACTGGTGGCATTAGGCCACCGCAGCGATGTCGGTCCGCGACGGCGTTGAGCTTGGTCGAGAGAGAAGAAATATCGCGGGCCGTCGTTGCAGGCGAATCGATTCGGTCGATCGCTGCACGCCTTGGCCGGGCGCCGTCGACAGTCAGTCGTGAGTTGAAGCGTAATGGTGGCCAAGAGAGTTATCGAGCTGCGCAGGCCGACAGCGATGCTTGGGGCCGAGCGCTTCGACCCAAGCGTTGCAAGCTCATGGAGAACCGCAGCCTGGCACGCATCGTCGCCGACAAGCTGAGAGTGTTGTGGTCGCCTGAACAAATCGCGGGCTGGCTAAAGCATACTTATCCGTGCGACGAGAGCCTTCACGTGTCACACGAGACCATCTACCGCAGTCTGTTCATTCAAGCGCGTGGCGCCTTGAAGAAGGAGCTGTTGGCGCACCTGAGGCGTACCCGCGGGATGCGTCGCTCTCGTCACTACACGCAGAAGACGGCCATTCACGGACAGATCGTCGATGCGGTTTCGATCAGCGAGCGCCCCTCCTGCGTCGAAGACCGAGCGGTGCCTGGTCATTGGGAAGGGGACTTGGTCTTTGGCAGTGGCAATAGCCAGATCGCGACATTGGTTGAGCGTCAAACGCGGTACGTGATGCTGGTGAAGCTGGACGGTAAAGACTCGCAGACGGTCATCAACGCGCTCATCAAGAACGCTCGCAAGCTTCCGCAGGAACTCTACAAGTCACTGACTTGGGATCGAGGCAAGGAGATGGCCGCGCACAAGCAGTTCACGATGGCCACTGACATCCAGGTCTACTTCTGCGATCCGCAAAGTCCGTGGCAACGCGGAAGCAACGAGAACACGAATGGGCTGCTCAGGCAGTACATGCCCAAGGGCATGGATATCTCGGGTTTCTCGCAGCTTCAGCTCAACGCGATCGCGAGACAATTGAATGAGAGGCCGCGCAAGACGCTCGGCTTCCATACGCCCGCTGAGATGTTCAGCGAATCTGTTGCATCGACCGGTTGAATCCGCCAGCGCGTGCTGACGGTGGGTGCTGCCAGGCGTACTCAGGCTTGCTGGCAAGAAGCGGCTTTTCGGGATGGCGATAGGCGCGTGCCCGAATGACGGCTGTATGAGGTACTGCGGTCATAGAGCTTCCGCGACCCGGCTGGCGCCGCGCCATCGACCGCTTCAACATGACCCGGACTGGCGGGGCATGTCCGAGAAACTGAGGGAGACTGGGGGAAAGCCACACCTCAAGGTGGCGACCATGCGCATGAGCTTGATGCAGTGTGAAGGAAGCCGCCTCCTGCGCGAGCATTTCAGCGTTGCGGACACATACAGCCTGGGCCTGGTCAGGACTGAAAGATAGCTTCGAGGTCGACCTCTTCCGATGCCGGTTCGAGCTTCAGACTGCGCTCAATGTGCTGCAGATGTTCGAGCATCAACGATTCAGCGAGTGCAACGTCTCGGCGCGCGATGGCGTCAATGATCTCGGAATGCTCGTCAGCCAAGCAGGTGCTGGATGTCGGTGCGTCGTAGAGCACGATGATCAGGCAGGTCAGTGTCGCCAGTTCTCGCATCTGTCGCGCCAACGCAGTGTTCCCTGCCTGTTCCGCGATCAGGATATGAAACTCGCCTGAGAGGCGAACGACAGATCGCTTGTCGTCGCGCCGACGAGCATCCTGCTCCAATTCACAATGATGTCGCAAGCGCGCCACCCGCTCAGGCGATAGATTCTCGATCAGGCGCCGCAGTACAGCCGGCTCGATGAGCCGGCGCGCCTCAAAGACGTGCATAGCCTGTTCGATAGTCGGCCTAGCCACATAGGCACCGCGTTGCGGGATGAGTTCGACGATTTGTTCATGCGCCATGCGCGCCAAAACTTCTCGAATTCGCGCCCGGCTTGTGCCGAAAATTTCCGCCAGCCGCTCCTCAACCAACTTGGTACCGGGGTGCAGGCGGTGTTCGACAATGGCTGTGTAAATCCGCTCGTAGACCTCATCCTGCGCGTTCTCGCGCTCAAGACGGGCGGCCACCGGGGATTTTTGCGCGCGGGAGGTCGACATAGTGCTTGCGATCAATGAGGCTAGTTGGTTTGTCGAAACAAGACCAATCAAATGTTGGTCTTGTGGGATTGATTGTAGGCAGTGGCACTTGCCTTTCATTGTCTGTGGTGTGTCGTTGCCAGATCATTGCCAAGTGAAGAGTTGACCCCAGCCCCGCACGTTGCTTGGGTCGACCCCTATCGCGCGCAGAGCTCCCCAGACGGTCGTGCTGACCGTGTCGAGCAGCGGAATGTCAAATTCCGCCTCAATCCCGTCAGCAAGCTGGGCGCTATGCAGATTGGTGCAAAAAGTCGTGATCGCCTGGGGCTGACTGGCGGCCACCTCGCCCATGAGGGCCCGTAAGCGCTCCGGCTCGACAAGTGCGAAATCGTGGTTGACCCGGATGTCCAAATGTCGCTCGGCAACGACCTCAATGCCGCGCGCGGCGTAGTTGTCAATGATGCGCTGCTGTACATCGGCGGTGTAGGGGCTCACCAGCGCCAGCCTCCGAATGTTGCGCAACGCCATCAGCTCGTTCAAAGCCAGTACTGCAGTGGTTGCTGTAATGCCGGTGCGTTCTCGAATTCGCTCGACTAGGCGCTGATCGGCATCGAACCCGAGCCAGCCGGATGAAGTGCCGCTCCAGGCAATGACGTCGACCTTGGCATCGGCCAGCAATTCAGCTGCAGCCAGGATTTTGCTGTCGTCGAACTGGCCGAGCGCGCGGTCGGACAAGGCTATCTCAGTCACCTTGAAGCGCGAGAAGTGCGCGCTGCAGTTGGGGACTGCGGCTGCAAGGGCGCTGGTCAAAGGCTCCAGCGCGGTATTGGATGAAGGTGTCAACACACCGATACGAATGGGGCGGGACATGAAGGGACTCCTGCAGACGGGTTGAAGGGTTTCGGCACAACGATGGTGCTCAGGACCATCATGGGTGCACCGGAATTTATTGTCAACATAGGTGTAAACACTATGTTCGACATTATAAATGTGAGCAACACTGTCGACATTGAATACGACATTTATCGCGCTTGCTGTTGACTTCTGGCTACTTCAGAAGTGCAGGTGTTGATAGCCACTGAGGAAGCCCAGGATCATGTTGTCGACACCCCTGTTTTTTAGAACGCGCAGTTGGACCAGCCCGTTGATCCGTGACGGAGTCGTGTCATGAGCGAATTTGATCTCGTGATCCGCCAAGCACGTGTTGCAACGGCCAGTGATTGTTTCGAAGCCGACATTGGCATCCGTGACGGCCGGATCGAGGCGCTCGGCGCTGCTCTGGCCAAGGGGCGGCAGGAGATCGACGCCGCTGGCCGTGTCGTCACGCCGGGCGGCGTAGACGCGCATTGCCATCTTGATCAGTCAATGCCGCCGCCGCTTCGCATGGCCGATGACTTCGAAAGCGGCACCCGTTCGGCCGCCTGCGGCGGCACCACAACGGTGATTCCGTTTGCCGCGCAGGAAAAAGGCCAGTCATTGCGTGCCGCCGTCGATGACTACCATCGCCGCGCCGAGGGCAAGGCACATATCGACTACGCCTTTCACATGATCGTCAGCGATCCGACGCCGACTGTACTGAACGACGACCTACCGTCGCTGATACGCGCCGGCTACACCTCGTTCAAGGTCTACATGACCTATGACGACTTGAAACTTGATGATGGCCAGATCCTGGACGTGCTGTCGGTGGCGCGCGAGGAGGGTGCGATGGCAATGATCCACGCTGAGAACGCTGACTGCATCGAATGGCTCAGCAAGCGCCTTGAAGCTGCCGGGCGCATCGCGCCCAGGTTCCATGCACATTCGCGGCCGATGCTGGTCGAGCGCGAAGCCACGCACCGCGCCATCGCACTGTCAGAACTGGTTGATGTGCCGATTCTGGTCGTGCATGTTTCTGGGCGTGAAGCGGTCGAGCAGATCCGCTGGGCACGCGCGCATGGCCTGCAGGTGCATGCCGAAACCTGTCCGCAGTACCTTTTCCTGACCGCTGAAGACCTGGGCATCGACGACAGCTACAAGGGTGCTCGTTGCGTATGCAGCCCGCCACCGCGCGACAAGGGCAACCAGGAAGTGATCTGGAATGGTCTGAACGATGGACTGTTCACGATTTTCTCATCCGACCATGCGCCGTTTCGTTTCGACGACCCCGAGGGCAAGAAGCCGGGCGGTCAAGAGGTGCCCTTCAGGCATATACCAAACGGTATTCCGGGGCTCGAGACTCGCCTGCCGTTGCTGTATTCAGAAGGTGTGCTCAAAGGTCGCATCACCTTGTCGAAGTTTGTCGAGCTGACATCCACCAACCCGGCCAAGGCCTATGGCCTGCACCCCCGCAAGGGCACTATCGCTCCCGGCTCTGACGCCGACTTGGTGATGTGGGACGAGGGTGAATTCGAGTTGACAAATGCGCGGTTGCACCACGCAGTCGACTACACCCCATACGAGGGCATGAAGCTGAAGGCCTGGCCCGGGCTGACGTTGGCTGGCGGCGAAGTTGTCTGGGACGGAAGCAATTTCCATCCACGCGCTGGCCGGGGCCGCTTCCTTAGCTGTGGCACACCCAGTCTGCGGCCTCAAAGCCGTTGAGGTCGTACGATGAACATCCTCCTGATCAACCCCAACACCTCGGACAGCGTGTCCGATCTGATCCGTGCCGAGGCCGAGCGCAGTGCGGCACAGGGCACCCAAATCGAGGTCATCACAGCGCCGTTTGGCGTCGCCTACATCGAAACCCGTTTCGAAGCGCTGATTGGGGCATATGCAGCGGCTGAGGTCGCTGCGAAGCATCACGAGCGCTTCGACGCGGTGATCGTTGCGGCCTTCGGCGATCCTGGCCTGGCTGGCCTGCGCGAAGCGCTGCCTTGTCCAGTGACTGGCCTGACCGAGGCGGCATTGGCGAGCGCCAGCCTGCTCGGCCAACGCTTTTCGATCGTCGCCATCTCCCAACGCATCCGCGCCTGGTACCGCGAGACGGTGCAGCACATCGGTCTCGATGGCCGGCTGGCCAGTATTCGAGGCTTGGATGAGCCCTTGGCCGACATCGGCAACGTGCAAGGAAACCAGGGCGAACGCCTGATCGCATTGGCCGAACGGTGTGTCGACGAAGACGGAGCTGATGTGATCGTCCTGGCCGGTGCCCCCCTGGCCGGACTGGCGCGCTGCTTGCGCGGTCGCTTACCGGTGCCGGTGGTTGACGGGGTGTCGAGCGCCGTGCGCCATGTCGAATCACTGATCGCGCTGCAGCCTGGGAAGGCGGTGCGTGGCAGCTTCGCACCTCCCCCCGTCAAAGCCAATCAGGGACTTAGCCCTGCCCTTGAACGACTGCTTGCCAGCCGTCGCCATGTCTGAACCTCAATTCATACCAGGAGATCCCATGAAAAACTCATCACTCACCAGTTTGCTGAAGCCACTGACGCTGGCTACGCTCCTGCTTGTTTCTGCGCCATCCCAAGCGCAGCAAAAGCTCCAGATCGCGGGCAACTTCGCCACCGAACATCCGAGCAGCGTCGCCGTCGAAAAAGTGTTCAAAGCGGAGATTGCGAAGCGCACGAACAACGAATTGCAGGTTGACGTGTTCCCCGCCATGCAGCTCGGCGGCGCGAAGGAAAACGTCGATGCAGTGCGCTCCGGCACGTTGGCGTTGACCTGGGTTGGCGCAGCCTACATGTCGCGCATCGTCCCTGAACTTGAAGCCGTGGCATTGCCCTTCGTGTTCCCGAATCGCGAAGTCGCGCTGCGCGTCATTGACGGCGTCGTTGGAGATGTAATCGAGAAAAAGCTGCAGGACAAGGGATTCACGTCGCTCGGCTGGATGGAACTTGGCATGCGCCATATCACCAACAGCCGTGGCCCGATCTCGAGCGTCGCTGATCTGAAGGGGCTCAAGCTGCGCCTGCAGCCGAGCGAGACGCACTTGTCGTCGTTCCGTGCGCTTGGCTCCAATCCTGTGTCGATGGACGTCAAGGAGCTGTACTCGGCACTCGAGCAACACGTCGTGGATGCGCAGGAAAATCCCTACACGGTGATCTCGGCGTCGCGTTACGGCGAGGTGCAGAAGCACCTATCCAATTCCGGCCATTTCTTCGACTTCATCGCTGTCATTGGCAGCAAGAAGGCTCTCGATCAGCTCAAGCCTGAACACCAGAAAGCGGTGCGCGAAGCGATGACGGCGACGATCGCGTACCAACGCAAGCTGGCCATCGAAACAGAGAGCAAAGCTCTGGGCGAGCTGAAGAAGACGATGACCTACACCGAAATTTCGCCAGCCATGCGCGAGGAAATGCGCAAGCTGACGGCGCCCGTGATCGACGAGGTTGTCAAGAAGCGTGCTGGCGCAGCGCTGGTCGACCAGGTCCTGTCCGAAGTTGCCAAAAAGTAACTGTCAGACACCACACGGAGGTCCACGTGAGCCACCCTGTCCTTCCCGTCGTTTATGACACCCAATCGTGGCCGGGACGCACCCTGCATGCGCTCGATAGATTCGTGCTGTTATTGCTCTTGCTGGCTGTCACAGTGATGGTTGGCGTGGTCTCGGCGCAGGTCGCCTTGCGCTACGGCTTCAACAGGTCCTTCGACTGGGCCGACGAGGTGTCGCGTCTGGCCTTCGTGTGGAGCATTTTCTTGGCCATACCGCTCGGTGTGCGCCAAGGCGCGCACATTGGTATCGATATCGTCGTCGCCAAGATGCCATCGCAGGTACAGATGGTCTTGAGGCGCGGCGGCGCTTGGCTCTGCGCCGTGATGATGCTGGTCATCGCTTGGGCTGCGCTGGGTGTGGCGACCGAGCAGTGGGACGAGTTCATGTCCGTGCTTGACTGGAGCGTTGGCTGGTTCATCGTGCCAGTTGGCGTCGGTGCAATGCTGTCAGCGTTGCATTTGATCCGCATCGCGATCCAGGGGCCGTCGACGTTTTTCGCCGGGGGTGCCAAATGAGCGCCGCCATCGTCCTCGGCTTCATGCTGCTGGCCTGCCTGGGCCTGCCGATTGCGTTTGCGATGGGTGTCGCCGCGATGGTCGCACTGTGGGTCACCGGTGTTGACTTCTCGATGGTGCCGCAGCGAATGATGCATGCGGTGAATTCCTTTCCCCTGATGTCAATTCCGTTCTTCATGCTCGCCGGTGAGTTGATGATCAAGGCCGGCATCGTCGAGCGACTGATCTCTCTGGCCAATTCGGTGGTCGGCCGGGTACGAGGCGGCATGGCGCATGTAACGATGCTGTCCGGTGCCGGGTTGGCCACCGTGTCGGGTGCGGCGGTTTCCGACGCCAGCGCCTTGTCAGCCATCCTCGTTCCTTCGTTGTCAAAGATCTATGACCGGCCGTTCGCAGCCGCAATTGTGGCCGCAGCCGCCAACCTTGGGCCGATCCTGCCGCCGTCGGGTGCGATGATCGTCTACGCCTTCATGGCCGGCTCGTCGGTCTCTGTTGGCGGCTTGTTCATGGCCGGCGTCGTGCCCGGCATCATCATCTGCGGCGGCTTCATGCTGTTGTGCTCGTGGATTGCTGGTCGACGTGGGTGGGCTGTCACAGGAGACCCCTTCAGCGTCAAGAACGTGCTGGTCGAACTGCGCCGGTCATTGGTCGTGCTGCTGATGCCGGTGATCGTGATCGGCGGCATCGTTGGCGGCGCCTTCACGGCCACCGAAGGTGCAGCGATCGCTGTCGTCTATTCGTTGGCGATCGGCTTCCTGATCACGCGCAAGCTTTCTCTGAGTGACTTGCCTGGCATCGTCGTCCGCGCCGGAATCACATCCGCCGTGGTCGGTGCGCTGATCGCTTTCGCGTCGATCATCACGTACCTGATGACTGTCGACCTGTTACCACAGCAGTTGTCGGTTTTCCTGCGGGCGATGACCACCGACCCACTTGTCTTCATGGGATTGGTGGCGGTGATCCTGTTCATCGTTGGCATGTTCCTGGAGTCGAACGCGGCTTACATCATGCTCGTGCCGCTCCTGCACCCGATCGCGCTTCAATACGGTATTGACCCGCTGCACTTCGGCTTTGTCTTCGTGCTCAACCTCGTCATCGGCATGCTCACGCCCCCGGTCGGCGTCGTGCTCTTCGTCGTCAGTGGCGTCACCCAAGTGCCCATGCGAGAGCTCGTCAAAAGCGCATGGCCCTTCATCACGCTGATGTATGCCGTTCTGGCCCTGTGTATCTTTTTCCCCGCCATCGTCACGACCCTGCCGCGAGCGTTGGGTTACTGATCTGTCCTGGTTTCCGTTCGCCTCATCATCCACCTCAGGAGACTTTCATGTCGCTCAAGCACCATCTGACAACCATCGCTGCGGCGCTCGCGCTGTCCCTCGGCCTTTCCTCCGGCGCACAAGCCCAGGACCGCGTCGCCCTCAAGGTTGTCGGCCAGCCCGCGGCCACCGGTTTGATCCAGAAGAACAAAGAAAAGCCCTTCTTCGACGACTTTGCCAAGCGCACTGGCCTGCCGTTCGACGCCGACTACAAGTCGATCGACTCGCTCGGCATCAAGGACACTGAACAGTTGCGTGTGATGAAGGCCGGCCTGTTCGACATCGTGTCGCTGCGCGTGTCGCAGAACTCCCGCGACGAGCCAACGCTGCTCGGCATGGACCTGGTTGGCGCCGCGCCTGACTATGCGACCGCTCGCAAGGTGTACGAGTCCTACAGCGATGCGCTCGACCAGCGACTGCAGAAGCAGTTTCAGGTCAAGCTACTCGGAATCTGGCCCTTTGGCCCGCAGATCCTGTTCTGCAAGAAACCGATTGCCAAGCTCGCCGATATGGCCGGCATGAAGGTACGCGTCTACGATCAAAACCTGGCCAAATTCATTGAATCGGTTGGTGGTACGCCGGTGCCGCTGTCTTTCACCGAAGTGCACCAATCGTTGTCGCTGGGTGTGGTCGATTGCGCAATCACCGGCCCCAGTTCGGCCAACTCATCGAACTGGCCCGAAGTGACAACGCACCAGTACGCGCTTGGCTTCCAGATGGCCATGAACGGCTATGCAATGTCGATGAAGTCGTGGAATCGCTTGAGCCCTGATCAGAAATCGAAGATGCAAGCGGCGTTCAATACGCTGGTTGACGACATCTGGGCCTATTCGCAGGAGCTGACGCAGGACGCCATCAACTGCAACGCCGGAAAAGATCCCTGCACCACGGGCAAGAAGTTCAAACTGGTCAACGTACCTGTCACCGACGCCGACAAGGAAACGGTGCGCAAGGCGGTGGCCTCGATCTCGCTTCCTACCTGGGCTGAAATCTGCGACAAGTCCAATCCTGGCTGCTCCGCCGCCTGGAAGAAGACCGTCGGTAAAGCCATCGGCGTTCAGTGACCTGATCCACCCCGCTCGTGCGGCGCGCACCTCGCGTCGCCCGCCCTGTACTTCGAACCAGGATCCCATCATGAAAGACGCCATCGAACGCTGGCTGGGCACACTATTCGGTTTCATCTTCGTCGCCTTGTCATGCATGGTGGCGGTCGAGACGCTGGCCCGAAAGATCTTCAACTTTTCGTTGCAAGGTGCCGATGAACTCGGCGGATACACCTTGGCGCTAGGGGCAACAATTGCCTTCAGCCTGGCTCTGATGGGACGCACGCACATCCGCGTCGATGTGTTCCACGACCGCCTGCCGTCATGGCTGCAAACTGGGCTCAACTGGTTGTCTGTGGTCTGTCTGGCCGCCTTCGCAGGGCTATTGGCCTATCTCGCATGGTTCGTCGTCCAGGACACGCAGGCATACCAGAGCGTGTCGCAGACGCCTTGGGCCACACCGCTTCAGTATCCGCAATCGGCCTGGCTCGTCGGGCTGATCATGTTCGCCTTGGTGTCGGTCGGCTTCGCCCTGCGTGCCACCTGGCTGCTGGTGCGCGGTGACTTCAGGGTCCTGAATCTCGAGTTCGGTCCACGCACCACCAAGGACGAGGTCGACGAAGAATTGCATGACCTCAAGGCACGTTCAAGCAGCGAGACCATGTCACCAAGCGCTCTTGTCTCTACCGGAGCGCAAAAATGAATGTTTCCTACATCCTGATTGCATTCGCAGCCATGCTGGGCATGATGCTGCTCGGCTTGCCGATCGCCGTGGCCATGGCCGCGATCGGCATCGTCGGGGGTCTGTTCGCCTATGGCGTGCCGTTCATCGATTCGATCGCGCCAGTCGTCTGGGGTGTCCATAACGACAACCTTTTGACAGCGATTCCGCTGTTCGTGCTGATGGGCGAGTTGCTGCTTCGTTCGGGCATCGCCGACAGAATGTTCGGCGCGCTTGCTGCCTGGCTCGGACGACTGCCTGGCGGCTTGCTGCACACCAACGTCGGTTGCAGCGCGCTGTTTGCTGCGACGTCAGGCTCTTCGGTAGCCACGGCCGCCACGATCGGCACAGTGGCGCTGCCGTCGCTGTACAAGCGCGGCTACCGCATGGACATGTCGCTCGGGTCCATCGCCGCCGGCGGCACGCTCGGCATCCTGATACCCCCCTCTGTCAACATGATCATCTATGGCTCGTTGACCGATACCTCGATCAGCAAGCTGTTTGTCGCCGGCATCATTCCTGGCCTGCTGCTGGCAGGGGCGTTCATGGGCTTCATCCTGTTGCATGCTTTGTACACCGGCAAGGCAGTGCGCGAGGAAAAGGTTCCCCTGGCGACGCGAATGCACCTGTTGAAGGACCTTGTGCCGCCCGGAGTGGTGTTCTTCATTGTGATGGGCAGCCTGTACAGCGGCTTGGCAACCACCACCGAATCGGCAGCGCTGGGAGTGATCGCGTCACTGCTGTTTGCCTGGAAGAGCCGAAAACTGACATGGCCGCTGCTGCAGCATTGCTTCGTGCAAACCGCCAAGACCACCGGCATGATCCTGCTGATCATCACCGCCGCGTTCATTCTCAACTTGGCGATCAGCCTGACCGGTGTGGCAGAAGCGATGACCGCCTGGGTCACCTCCTTCGGGCTCACTGCGACACAGTTGTTGCTGGTGCTGATTACTTTCTACCTGTTGCTCGGCATGTTCATGGACGTGCTGTCAATGATGGTGGCAACGATACCCATCACTTTCCCCATCGTCACCGCGATGGGTATCGATCCGGTTTGGTACGGCATCTTCATCGTGCTGATGTGCGAACTCGGCATGATCACGCCGCCCGTTGGAATGAACCTGTTTGTCGTGCATGGCATCCGGCCCGACAAGGGCGGTATCCATGACGCCATCGTCGGCGCGCTGCCATATGCCTTGATCATGATCGCCTTCACGATCTTGCTGATGCTCGTGCCAGGCATTGCGACCTGGTTGCCGGGAAAGATGTGATGAACGCTAAAGATGAAAGCGCGCTGTGGCGTCTGTCGGCCAGCGATTTGCAGCATTGCTATCGCGCTGGCACTCTGGACCCAGTCACCGTTACGCAGGCGGTCCTGGATCGCATGGACGCGGTGAACAGTCGCCTGAATGCCGTCATCGCGCGGCGCGACTCGCGTGTGCTGGATGAGGCGAGGGCCTCCGCGAAGCGGTTTGCCAACGGGCAGGCGCTGTCTGCACTCGACGGCATCCCGGTAACAGTGAAAGACAGCCTACTGACGGTCGATCAGCCGACGAGCTGGGGAACGAAGGCACTGCGTGAGCATCAGCCCGGACACGACGAGTTCTCCGTTGGCCGCGCACGCTCGGGCGGCGCTTTGATTGTTGGCAAAACCAATGTGCCGGAGTTCGCACTCGAAGGCTACACCGACAACCCGTTGTTCGGCACCACTGGTAATCCCTGGTCACTGTCATTGACTCCAGGCGGTTCGAGCGGTGGTGCAGTTGCTGCCCTGGCCGCTGGCATCGCTCCACTGGCCATCGGACAAGACGGCGGTGGGTCGATCCGCCGACCGGCGTCACATGCCGGTGTGGTCGGTCTGAAGCCGTCGTTGAGTGCATGGCCTCGTCAGCATGTGCTACCCAGTCTGCTGCTTGACTTCGAAGTCATCGGACCCTTGGCCCGTACTGTGGCCGACGCGCGGCTGCTGTTTGATGCCTTGCGCGGGCCGGACCCGGTCGATCGATCATCGTTGACGGCCGCGCAGGCTGCGCAGGCATATCCGCGTTCGAAGGCGCCGAAGCGCCTCATCTACGTCGAGCGTTTCGGCAGCGCGCCGCTGGACCCACAGATTGCGCGCAGTGCACAGCAAGCCGCCCACGTTTTCGCCGATCTGGGTCACCATGTTGAAGCCCGTGCGTTGCCACTGGACCTGGACTTTTTCGTTGAGGCATGGCCCCAGATCGGACAGATCGGACTGGCGCGCATGTTCGAGGCGCACCCCGACTGGGCCGAACAGGCCTCGGTCAAATATCGCGACATGGCAGACGCGGGCCGGCGCCTGCCAGCGTCGCGCCTGTGGCAGATCATCGACCACGTGACACAGCTGAGGCGCTCCTGTGCCGCTCTTTTTGAAGGCGTTGATGGCATCTTGATGCCGTCCGCAGCAGCCTTGCCCTGGCCCGCAAAGGAGGCCTTTCCGCCTCGCATCGACGGACAGGATGTCGGCCCGCGGGGTCACGCGATCTATACCGGCTGGGTCAATGCGGCCGGCCTGCCCGGACTGGCGATGCCTGCTGAGCCGTCGTCCGAAGGACTGCCGATCGGCGTCCAGTTGATTGGCGCTTACGGCAGTGACGACACCCTGCTCGATCTGGGTGAAACCTATGAAGCCGCAGCTCCCTGGGCCCACCGCTGGCCCGACCTGTGATGAAAGACCATATGAACATCATAGAAACGACAACAGGTCTGCTGGAGCGCGCGCGGCACAACCACGAACCAGTGGCGGCAGGCACGTCGTTCGTGCCGGACGCATTGTCTGCGTACGCCGTCCAGGAGGCTGTTGCCGCCCGTTTCGGCTGGTACGGTGATGCGCCTGCGTGCTACTGGAAATCGGGCGGACCTTCGCGTGAGGCCGTGCTCACCCATGCGCCACTACCGCCCGATGGGGTCTGGTCGAGCCCAGCCGAAGCAGGAAAATGGCCGTTCCAGATGCGTGGCATCGAAGCCGAGATCGCCTTGAGACTGGCCTGTGATGTGACACCACTCATGGCCAGAGAACTCGACCTCAACCAGGCAGAAAAGCTCGTCGACGCGATGTGTGTATCGATCGAGATCGTCGACTCGCGGTGGATCGAAGGCTTGAACGCACCTGCGCTGGCAAAGCTCGCGGATCTGCAGTCGCATGGAGCGTTGGTGCTCGGTGAATGGACTCCGTTCCAGCCCCAAGACTGGGGGCAACAGTCCTGCCTGGTGCAGATTGGCGGCCAGCCCCTCGTTGAGCGGCGCGGCACCCATCCGATGAACGATCCCCTGTTCGTGCTGCCAGCCTGGCTGCGCCATGCGACACGGCAAGGTCGGCTTACTCCAGCGGGGACCGTCGTCACGACCGGTACCTGGGTCGGCATCCTGAGTGCGGCCGCGGGCGACCACGTCCACGTCTCATTCGAAGGCATTGGCCAAGCGTCGGTGCAATTCTAATTTTCATTGCCTCCATACATCATGATCCTCCTCGACAAACACCCTTCTGGTCGTCACTTCCTGCAAATCCCTGGTCCCAGCCCAGTGCCAGACCGCATCCTGCGTGCAATCAGTCTGCCAACCATCGACCACCGCGGCCCCGAGTTCGGGGCCCTTGGCTTGAAAGTGATTGCCGGCCTTCAACAAGTATTTCGAACTCGGCACCCGGTGTGCATTTACCCGGCGTCGGGCACCGGTGCCTGGGAAGCCGCTCTCGTCAACGTCATGAGCCCTGGAGACAAGGTGCTGATGTTCGAGACCGGACATTTCGCAACGCTTTGGAACAAGATGGCGCTGCGCCTTGGCCTCGATCCGGAATTCTTGGCCCTGCCCGGTTACGACGAGGCCACCGGCCTGCCCAACAGTTGGCGCCATGGCGTGCAGGCCGACCAGATCGAACAGCGCCTGCGCGAGGACAGCGATCACCGGATCAAGGCCGTGTGCGTGGTGCACAACGAGACCTCTACCGGAGTGACCTCCGACATCGCTGCGGTACGCCGCGCAATCGACGCCGCAGGGCATCCGGCGCTGCTGATGGTCGACACCATCTCGGGCCTGGCCAGCGCCGATTACCGCCACGATGAATGGGGCGTCGATGTCACGATCAGCGGTTCGCAAAAGGGCTTGATGATGCCTCCGGGCATCAGCTTCAACGCCTTGTCGCCAAAGGCGATCGAGGCCAGCAAGTCTGCACGTCTTCCGAAGGCCTTCTGGGCCTGGGATGAGATCATTGAGATGAACCGGACCGGTTACTGGCCCTACACGCCAAACACCAACCTGCTCTATGGACTCAGCGAGGCGCTGGACATGCTGCTTGGGCAGGGACTACCGGCAGTCTTCGCGCGCCATCAGCGTTGGGCGACTGGCGTGCGAGCTGCGGTGAATGCCTGGGGTTTGCCGATCCAATGTGCCGACCCAAACGTCTATTCACCGGTACTGACCGGGGTGATCACACCACCGGGCGTTGACGCCGATGCGTTGCGCCGCTTGATTCATGATCGATTCGACCTCTCGCTCGGTGCCGGTCTGGGCAAACTGAAGGGACGCATGTTCCGAATTGGGCACCTCGGGGATTGCAACGACCTGACCTTGATGGGTGCCCTGTCCGGTGTCGAGATGGGTTTGAAGCTGGCAGGCGTACCGCTGGCTGGCAGCGGTGTGGCGGCTGCCATGGCGCAGTTCGCAGGGGAGCCATCGGTGCCGGATGTGCTGAAAAGCCACAACAATCGATGAATGGGGTGCCTGTGCTGAGTGCCCCGTTGACTCTTGATACCTTGAATGCCATGGACCGCAGTGCGTTCGTCGACGCACTGGGTGAGACCTTCGAACACGCGCCCTGGGTCGCCGAGTCGGCGTGGCTCGAACGACCTTTCGCGAGTGCTGAGGCGCTACACGCGGCCATGATCGGGGTGGTGCGCCGATCACCACAGACGACGCAAATCGCTTTCCTGTGCGGACATCCCGAGCTGGCCGGGCGCGAGGCGCAAGCCAGATCGTTGACGAACGATTCGCAGCACGAGCAAGCCAGCGCGGGCCTGGGTTCAATGACGCAGGAGGAAATGGCGCGCATGGCGCACCTGAATGGCATATACCGTGATCGACACGGCATACCCTTCATCATCGCCGCGTTGCGCCATACGAAGGCGCAGATTTTCGACGAAATGCAGCGCCGCATTGATCGCGATACGGCCGATGAGTTCGTCGAGGCCATGACGCAGATCGCCCATATCACCCGCCTGCGTGTGCGAGCACTCCTGTCCGTCAATTGATCGAGTGCGTATGCCGGAGCTCGACACTCCCGTTTCGAGCTCCGCTCCGCGATATTTGATAAGCGTTGACTATGCGCGCGCGGCCAGGAGAATTTGATGCGTGTCGATGTCAGTTGAACATAGCCGGATCAGTATGAATGTGGTCACCGATGTAAAACTGCGCCATTTACCGATGTACCTTTGAACCATCCATGAGGGACAAGCTTGCCGGAAAGACGAGACCTTCGGCATGAAAAAAATGGCCTATTACAGGTGGTACATAGCCCATGCCTCTTGGGTCCCGAGCGACAGCGGTCACAAGCGAAAGTCCGCTGTTGCCAGGCCCTGATTTACGGCAGTGTTTAACGATCAGCCTGTTCCTGAATGGACCAGTAGCTCGGTAAGATGCGCGTAAAAGGCTTCCCTGGGTCGGGCACCGTCGCTTACCTCGGTCGCGAGGAGTCGTTCTTAATGCGCGACCAGGCTGGCATGTATTGAGAGGCCGGTGACGGAAGTGCAGCGGTCGTTCGACCCCTCCATCCTCGAAAGACAGGTGACCGCTGCGGCCTACATTCAAGCGTTTCAGGTCACCGGCAGCAGCCAGCCTCAAGTCGACTTTGCAGCGACTTCTTGCGTTCATCCGGTTTCCCATCATGGTCCGCTTTTCGGATGGGAGCGGGCATACAGACGCCTCGTTGCTGCGACTGACGCCGGAGGTCAAACTGGACCCAACTGTAAGATTGCTCTGAAGCATCCAAATGCAAACCAGCCAATGCGGAAGTTCAGGGCCAAAGCAGAGAGCCCAATATCTGCGGGGCTCAAGGGAGGAGATCAGTGCCGAAGCAACTCACGCTTCTACTCGACACAAACGTCCTGATTCCGTTACAGGACTCGTATGCCGTGCTAGGTGACAACCTAGCAAACTTCCATCGGCTAGCGCTTGTCGGCGGTCACAAGCTGGTCTATCACCCAGCAAGCATCGAAGACTTCGAAAGGGACACCGACCTAGGCCGGCGCGCCAGGAATTTGGAGCACGTCCGCCGGTACCCGGCTCTGGAGCGTCCCGCCAAATGCCCCTGGAACACGCCGGCAACGAGCCCAAACGACGCCTGCGACAACGAAATTCTGTACGCCCTTGAGTGCGACGCAGCACATGCGCTCGTCACGGAAGATAAGGGGCTTCTGACAAAGGCTCGAGCACGCGGTCTGGGTCACCGAACCTACAACATCCAAACGGCCGAAGATTGGCTGCGGCGGCTGCATCAGCCGTTCGACGTCTCGCTGCCAAACATCGACGATCAGCCGCTGCACAGCCTGACACCAGAGCTGACAGGAGCGTTCTTTGACAGCCTGCGCGATGGCTACGACGGATTCGACGAATGGTTCCGCAGGAAGGCCAGGGAGAACAGAAAAGCCTGGGTCTACCGGGATGAGACCGACGTGCTTGGCGCGATTTGCGTCTACGACGTTCAGAGCAATGAGCTAGTCACCAATGAGGGAAAGCTCCTAGACGGCAAGGCGCTGAAGCTCTGCACGTTCAAGGTCGGCCAGAGCGTGAGAGGGCGCAAGATTGGCGAACTCTTCCTGAAGGCAGCCTTCCGCTACGCAACCGAGAACGCCTGCGAGCACATCTTCACCCACGCAGACGTAGATAAACACGCCTACTTGGTGAACCTCCTTGTCGATTTCGGCTTCGAGGACATCGGCCCTTATGGAAAGGACAGGGTCTTAGTGAAGCAGCACCCTCTCAACGCTCCAGATTCGGCAGGACTCCCCGCACTCGAATATGTCCGACGCTTCTACCCCCACTATCAGGCAGAACATCAAATCCAGAAGTTCCTAGTACCAATCAAGCATGAGTTCCATCAGATACTTTTCCCTGACTATCAGGCGCTTCAATCCCAGCTCTTTGCACCCAGAGGAAGCGTGGGCAAGAGGGTGTGCAGAATTTTGTGTAAACGGACAATCCACCGCAGGCGAGAGCCTGCTTGTCCGCAAACACAATGACAACCAAGAAGCACGAAGTACCGCAAGAACTGCTGGCCAGCCTGCTGGCCGACTACAAGAAGCCTGAAGACCTGATTGGCGAGAACGGCCTGCTCAAGCAGCTGACCAAACTGCTGGTGGAGAAGGCGCTGGACGCCGAACTGACCGAACACCTCGGTCACGAACGCCACGAGGCCGTGGCCAATGCCAGCGGTAACACCCGCAACGGCAAGAGCAAGAAGACCCTCAAGGGCGAGTTCGGCGAGCTTCCCATCGAAGTGCCACGCGACCGCCACGGAAGCTTCGAGCCCCAGCTCATCCCCAAGCACCAGACCCGCTGGAACGGCTTCGACGACAAAATCATCTCCCTGTACGCCCGCGGCATGACGGTGCGCGAGATTCAGAGCCACCTGCAGGAGATGTACGGCGCCGAGGTCTCGCCCAGCCTGATTTCATCGGTGACGGACGCCGTCAGCGAAGAGGTCAAGGTCTGGCAGGCCCGCCCGCTGGACGCCATCTATCCCATCGTCTACCTGGACTGCATCCACGTGAAGGTGCGCGAGGGCGCGGTGCGGGTCAAGGCGGTGTACCTGGCCATCGGCATCAACATGAATGGCGAGAAGGAGGTGCTGGGCCTGTGGCTGGCGCAGACCGAGGGTGCCAAGTTCTGGCTGCAGGTGGTCACCGAGCTGCGCAACCGGGGCGTACAGGACATCTTCATCGCGTGCGTTGACGGGCTCAAGGGCTTCCCCGATGCCATCGAGGCGGTGTTCCCCAAGGCTGTGGTTCAGCTGTGCATCGTGCACATGGTGCGCCACAGCCTGAACTACGTCTCATGGAAGCGCAGAAAAGATGTTGCGGCGGACCTGCGCCACATCTACCAGGCCGCCACCGCCGAAGAGGCCGAGCTGCGCCTGGGCGAGTTCGAAGCTAAGTGGGACTCGGACTACCTGCCCATTGGCCAGTCCTGGCGCAGGAACTGGAGCCGGCTGACGCCGTTCTTTGACTACCCGGCGGAAATCCGAAAGGTCATCTACACGACCAACGCCATCGAGTCGGTGAACATGGGTCTGAGGAAGCTGAGCAAGAACCGGGGCTCGTTCCCCAGCGACGAGGCGCTGACCAAGCTGTTCTACCTGGCCCTGCGCAACATCAGCCAGAAGTGGACCATGCCCATCCGCGATTGGAAGGCTGCGCTGACCCGCTTTACCATTCAGTTCGGAGACCGCATCTCCGTCAACTGAAGTCCGAACCGTTTACACAAAAATTCGGACACGCCCGTGGGCAATGCCATCAAGCTGGCCTACCTTTGCCATGCGGCATCTAAACAGATCAAACCGGGCGACGTGCTGCTGTTCTACAGGTCAGAGGATGAGCAGTCGGTCACCTCGCTCGGTGTCGTGGACCAGTTCGCTGTGCTTAGCGACGCGGCTAGCATCGCCGCCATGGTCAGCAGACGCACCGTTTACAGCATCAAAGAGATTGAAAAAATGGCCACTCGGCCAACGAAAGTCATCCTCTTCAGGCTCGTAAAGCATTTCCCAGCACCGGCATCCCTAAAGCGCCTTCTCGATGACGGGGTGGTCGCTGGCAACATTCAATCTATCACCAAGATTTCCGATGAAGCGTTTTCAAGAGTGCTTGCGACCGCAGGGGCCTAGAGCCGTGCTGCTTTCCGTCAAGCCAAGGTTTGCCGAGCAGATCCTCGATGGGACCAAGACAGTGGAGTTTCGTCGGTCATGGGCTGTCGAGCCCGTTGGCCTGGCCGTCGTCTATTCCAGTTCTCCAGTCCAGCGACTCGTTGGCATCGTGGGAATCGAAGGAGCGGTTATCGCGTCACCTGCGTCCGTCTGGACGAAATGCCGCGCGCGCGGTCCGGGTCTAGAACGCAAGGAACTGATGGAGTATTTCGCAGGCAAGGCCCAAGCCTTCGGAGTCTTGCTGGGAAGTCTGACCCTTCCGGAGAAGCCGATTCGGCCAAAGTCTCTGTTCAGGGGGTTCCGCCCGCCGCAGTCCTTTCGCTACTTGACTACAACCGAACTGCGTCTCATCGGCAAGCACTTCGGCCTGGTCGAGGAACCCGAATGACCATCTTCGTCGCAGGAGTCCATGGCGCGGGAAAGACCTTTGCCACCAAACCAGCCTGTGAGAAGCTAGGGCTGATGCATGCCACGGCCAGCCAACTCATCAAACAAGAGCGCGGACAGGCCACTTGGGACGGCGCGAAGTTGGTTTCGGACGTGGACCAGAACCAGGCAGCGCTCATCTCGGCCGCAAGGCGCATCCGAGAGAGCGGTGCGACGCTCGTCTTAGACGGCCACTTCGTGCTCCGACGAGCACCAGGCACCCATGAAAGGCTGCCTGTCGACGTGTTCCGGGAACTGAAGTGCTCGTCCGTCTTATTGATCCGCAGTCCGGTGCAGGTCCTGCTTGAGCGTCTACATGCAAGGCAGGACATGAGCTGGACTGAGTCAGAACTATCCGAGTTCAGCATGGCCGAGGACACTCACAGTGCTGAGGTCGCCGAGGTATTGGGTCTTGACTTAGAAATTCTCGATTCGCCGAGCGCCCAGGAGGTGGAGATCTGGTTGGATCGGCTCTCGAAAAGCGCGAGCGCCTCTCGCCAATAGCCGAGCGTCGAAGGAGAAAAAAATGCGTTGCCTCTTCTGCAAAGCCGACTCGTCGACCTCACGGTCCAGGGAGCACATCGTGCCCGAGTCCTTCGGAAATACCGAGCACGTTCTGGAGCCTGGCGTTGTCTGCGATGGGTGCAACAACTACCTGGCGCGCGAGGTCGAGAAGCCGATTCTTGACTCCCTGTACTTCAAGGAACGCCGTTTCAACGCTGTCGTTGCAAACAAGCGAGGACGCTTCATCCCGTTAGATGGTTTTCATCTGCAGTCAGGCAAGCGCATCCAGGCAAACGCGGACACCGGCGAGGGCATCAGCATCGGCGCCCATCCAGATACTGACGAGGCGCGTCTCATTGAGAGGCTGTTGAGCCAGCCTCGAGGAACGTTGATATTCCCGATGGCAACACCTCCAGAGGAACGCGCCCTTGCTTGTTTCATCGGAAAAGTTGGCCTCGAGGCACTGGCGTCTCGGGTCATACAAGCTGGCATGTCGCATGAGGAACTGGTCGACAAGCCAGCTCTTGACGAGCTTAGAAACTTCGTCCGCCGTGGAAGCGGACCGCTTCAATGGTCCGTCGGCCGACGGCAGTTGTACCCACCGGCAAAGGTCTTCTCAGATGGCGACGAGCACTACGAGCTTCTCCATGAATACGAGCTGCTTCTGAGGCCAATCGATGTGGCCAACGACCTCTATGCCTGCTACATATCTCTAGTGCTCTTTGGTGAAGAATTTTCCCTCAACATGGGCGGACCCGGACTCGATGGCTTTGAGACGTGGCGAGCAGGGGCTGAAGTCTGACTGGTAAAGCATTGCGTGACCGCTCTTTGAGCACGCAATCCATGTGCGCCAATGACCGCAATCGGTAGAAGCTGCCGATAGGCAGACAGGCCACGAACGGTGGCATTCAGCCTCGAGTGCCCTTTCAAGTTCATAAGCTTTGCAGCGTTATCGCCATCCGAGCAAGCGCTGAACGAAAGCTCAGCGTCAAAAACCGCCGTTTACTCAGGAGTTGTTGTCTTCAACGTACTCGAAGAGTTCGTTGATGGGAATTTGAAAGTACTTGCACAGCGCGTCGACGGCATCCAGTTCGATGCGGTTGGCAGTCTCCTGATAGAGCAGCGTTATCGTGTTGCGATGCAGCCCGGTGTCTCTGGCGACATCACTGATCTTGAGCTTTCGCTCTCCCATCAGGCGGGACAGGTGGCACTTGATCACGACACTCTCCGTGTAGAAATATCACTCAGGATGACAAAAAGTCCTTGACAGTGGCATATTGGTGCCCATAATGTCATTCAGGATGAAAAAAAAGCTTTATGCATGGCTTTTTTCAATCCTGATTGTCCCACCATCGTCAAGGAGTGAGAAGTGAGCACCTGTACCTATCTGACGACAGATGAACTGTCGTCCCGCATCAAGTACGACAGCCGGACCATACGGGACCGACTCAAAGACAGTGTGTTGCTCGAAGGACGGCATTACATCCGGCCCTTCGGCGGCCGCAAGACGCTCTACATTTGGGAGCATATCGAGTCCGACATGGCGCAGCACTCTGCGGTGAGCAGCGACGCCATTCCTCTGGCCAATGGAGGAGTTCTCCATGGGTAGCATTCGTCGTCATGAGAGCAAAGGGACGCTCTTCATGGATTTTCGGTTTGCAGGTCAACGGCTGCGCGAATACACCTCGCTTGCCGACACCCCCACCAACCGCAAGCGCCTGCTCAAGGCCTTGGATCGCATCGAGGCGGACATTGCGCTGGGCGCCTTCGACTACCAAAAGACCTTCGGCAAGCCGCTGCCGGCCAAGTCGGACGAGGCGGGGGCTGAGGAAGAGCAGGTAGGAAGCGAAGCGCTGGCACCCAAGCCCGCGACTCCACTGTTCAAGGACTTCGCCGAGACGTGGTTCAAAGAGGCGGAAGTGAGCTGGCGCCGCAGCTACTCCATCACTCAGCGGGGTGCACTGGACAAGTACCTGATCCCGTTCTTCGGAGAAAAAGAGGTCGGCCAGATCACCAAAGCAGACACACTGGCCTTTCGGGCTTCACTCGCCAAAGTTCCCGTCCGAAAGTCCAGCAAAACCTTGTCCAACCGACGCGTCAACTCCGTGATGAAGCCATTGCGACAGATCCTCAATGAAGCGGCCGACCGGTTCGAGTTTACGTCCGCCTTCCGCAACATCAAGCCGCTGAAGATCAAGCGCAGCGACGTCATGCCGTTCACGCTCGATGAGGTGCAGCGCATCCTGACCACGGCCAGGGCCGACTACCGCAACTACTTCACCGTGCGCTTCTTCACCGGGATGAGAACGGGGGAGGTGCATGGCCTGAAATGGAAGTACATCGACTTCGAGCGTCGCCTGATCCTGGTGCGCGAGTCCATCGTGCTCAACGAGGAAGACGATCTCAAGACCGATGGCAGCATGCGCGACATCCAGATGACCGAGATGGTGTTCGAGGCGCTGCAGTCGCAGTTCCGTGCCACCGGTTCGCTCTCGGAATTCGTGTTCTGCACCCGTGGTGGCAAGCCGATCAACAACCAGAACTTCCTCAACCGGGTCTGGGCCCCGCTGCTGCGCCACCTGGAGCTCCAACACCGGCGGGCCTACCAGATGCGGCACACGGCGGCGACCTTGTGGCTGGCCAGTGGTGAAGCCCCCGAATGGATTGCCCGCCAGCTAGGCCACACCAGCACCGAAATGCTGTTCCGGGTCTACAGCCGATACGTGCCCAACCTGACCCGGCGCGATGGCTCGGCCATGGAGCGCCTGCTCAAGCAGCACATCTCCCTGGCGCCCGTGACCGGTGCGATCACGCCGATCCACCTGGCGATTGAAGGACCGCCCAGCGAGCTGCCGGCCACCTAGACCACCTCCCTGGAACGAACAGCCAAACGCCCAACGAGCAGGGCAGGGCGAAGCCTTGCCTGAAGCCTGCCCATGGACCCATTCATTCACCCAATCACCTGTCATCTCAGAAAGCGAGCAATTACATGACCTCCAAACCACGTTCATCCAGAACCACCGGCTCCACGGTGCCCCGGCGCCTGCTCAAGCCAGCCGCCCGGAAGAAACCGAACAAGCAGCCGGCCAACCCCGGTCGCCGGTTCAGGAAGGCCATGCAGCCGACAACCCCGGCGATCCCCGCACGGCGCACGGGCAGCGACACCGTGCAACGCCACCACCTGCTGGCACAGGGCTTCCTCTACCTCGATCCGGCATACACCGACGGCTTCAGCCCCGATGTGATGGACACCTTCTGGGGCGAGGTGAACCGATACGCCTGGACCATCTGCCTGCAAGCACCGCACGATGTCTTTGATCTGGTGATCGCGCCCTCGGATCTCCTGCACAGCCTGCGGGTCGGCCAGCCCTCTGCGGACCCGAGCCCACGACCTGCCGTGGATGTCGAGAGCGCGCCGGCACCAGACGTTGTGCAGCCCGACGCCGACGCCCAGCCAGACCCCGGGCCGCACCCCATCGTGAGCTTTTCGGGGCTGGATGGCATCGTGCTGCTGCCGGTGCACGAGGGGCTGTGGATCCTGCTGCACGGGCTGAACCCAGACGTCAACGACGCGTTGCGCGCCCTCGCTGGACAGATGGCCACGCCCGACGTCGTGGGCAGTCTGTTGCCACAGTGGATGGAGCTCAGCTGGACCGATTCGAACTGGCCGGGTTCACCACCGGGTGAATGCATGGCGAGCAACGACAACTGCTTCATCAGCCTGCTGGCCCGCCCCGACCAGCAGGCCACGCCCCTCGATGTGCGCCAGCGCTTCTTCGTCTGGATGGTCCGCACCCAGCCGAACGGCTGACCGCGACCACCTTTCCCCTCATCTACGTTCGCCGACCGATTCCCTTTCCAGAAAGAAACCGATGAACACACCCACCGACGACACCCCACAACCCGAACCCCGTCCGCGCAAAGGAACGGGAGGGGGAAAAGAATCCGGCAAGGCCGCGCAGACCGCCTGGGAGCAGGCCCACTGGAACCACAGCCGCGTGCCCAGCGCCAGCGAACTGATGGCCATGGGCGCGCTGTTCCAGGGCCTGACGCCCCACCGCATGAAGCAGCGCCAACTGGCGATTCTGCGCGAACACGTGCTGCAGTACCGCATCCGTTGCGGGCATCTCGAGATCGACCGCTTCATGGAGTCGATCTTCGAGACCGACTTCAACCTGGAGTGTTACTTCAAGGTGCACGAAGCCCGCACCAGTCCTTTCCTCCATCCCTTGAGCCGGGGATTGGGCAAGGTCACGCCCTTCGAGCTCGCCAGCCAGCTGGCCTGGCAGTGCTCGATCGCGCCCGGCGTGCAGCTGGACGAAGCGCCAGTCATGCACGCCGCCGGGTTCTTCCACGCCTGTGGGCATTTCTGGTGCGCACACCCGCTGGAAGTGGCCAAACGCGGAACGCCTCAGGTCAGCCTCAGCGAAGTCCGGCAGGCCCGGCGCCGGATGTTGCGAGTCGACCTGGATTTCCTGATCCGGCAGGTGCCCAAGGAGGGCCGCCTGCTCCGGTCGCTGCTGCTGGGCGCCGAGGCGGGCGACGGAGTCGATATCGAGCAGCACGCCCGTTTGTTGACCGTGCTCCACCTGTGGGGCGAGCGCATCACCTTCCCGTGGTGGACGCTGGTCAACGGCTTGAAGAACTGACCCCCACGACCGGAAGGACATGAACATGAATGCGAACAACCCACTCACACAGGAAGCAGGCCGCAAGCGCTTCCGAGATCTGGCTGTGCTGACGGTTCTGACCGGCACAGGCATGTATCGGACATGTCAGGATGCCCTTGCCAGGGATACCGCGGTCGAGGCCAGCGAACCGTCGGACACCTTGAATGTGATGCGCATGGCCTGCTTTGCTGTTCTGCTTCAGCTGCCAGAGATCACCGTTCTCCCCAACCCGATCAACCAAGGCCATGCCGGCACCCTGGTGGTGCC
The DNA here is from genome assembly GCF_013387465.1 of Hydrogenophaga aromaticivorans. Taxonomy (GTDB): domain Bacteria; phylum Pseudomonadota; class Gammaproteobacteria; order Burkholderiales; family Burkholderiaceae_C; genus Hydrogenophaga; species Hydrogenophaga aromaticivorans. The sequence goes on from NZ_VYGV01000016.1 coordinate 271,918, forward strand.
TTTGGGTGAGGGGCAGATCCTGAAGCTTCCCGCCAGCGCCAGGCGCTACATCGGTGTGTTTCACCGGAGCCTCTGTGCCAAAACGATCTCGCGCACGTCAAAGGAGTGAACGCCATGTACAAACTGATGCCCCAGTCGCGCATGAGCTGGCACTACGAGGAAGCGCAGCTGCCCAGCTGCGAACGCGGTTCGCGCCGCGCACCGGATAGAAGGCCGGTGCGCACGACCCGTCCGACGCCGTGTTACGTCTACCTGCTCGTGCACCGCCTCTCGCCGCGCTTCAAGATCGGTGTGAGCGTGGACCCGCAGGTGCGTGCACGCGGCCTGCCCGACGCCGAGCACATCGCGGAAGAGAGTTCGCTCAAGGCCCTGTTCTCGGACCGCCGGCGTGCGATGGAGATCGAGAAGAGCCTGCACAAGCTGCTGAGCGGTTTCCGGCTCCACATCCACGGTGAGGGGCCTGAGCGCTGGGATGGTGGCACCGAATGGTTTTCGATAGATGGCCTGAGCCACGCGGTCAACCTGCTGTCACAGACACCGCTGGGTGATGAGCAGACCACGCTGGTGACGCTCACTACGCTTGCCGACGAGAGCTACACAAGGGGGCAGCGCCGGCTCTGTCACCGCGAAGCCCAGACCCGGCGCTGGTTCGAAGCGACGCACGCCAATCTGCGGCAGATGAACGAGATCGTGAAGGCCCTGCGCAAGCTCAACGACAACCTGGACATCGTCCTGCAGTCCGCACAGACAGCTCAGCCTACCCCACCGGACGTTGTCAAAGGTGGAGAGGCCGACGCCCTGGACGAACCCCAGGCGGCCCAACCGGAGGTGGTCTACCTCTACGGGCTGGGTGACCTGTGGGAGAGCGAGATGCTGTCCAGCCGATTTCAGATGAGCGACTCGGCGTTCTGGATGTTCAGGACCGGGCGCTTGCGCCAGCACGGAGAGCAGCGTTCCTGGCTCACCCGCATCCACTTCGATCCCGATTCCCGTGGCACCCTGGCGCTGTGGGTGGAGGACCGCAATGTGCTCAGAGCACTGCCCGGCGGGCCACGCATGCTCGCCCTCTGGGATGGGCTGTGGGAGGGTTGACCGGAGGCATCAACAAGGGTGAGGGGGCTCTCGGCCCATCCAGCCCAAGGCCTGAACGAGGGCCTTGGGTCCCCTCACCAACCACCGTGAAAGATGGCAGGTTTCGATGACACCGAGTGCCACAGGTTCTTCCTGTGTCAAGACCAAAGGGGCGCCAAACAGCCGACCAAAACCACCGGGCGAATGCCTTGACATGGCGGAAAAGCATGAGATTTTGGTGGTGATGAAAAAAGCAACCACCTCCGACGACAGCTCGCGCCCTCCCTAGCGCGGGTGACTTCGACCTGCTGAGGCAGGAGACCCCATTTCTCAACCACCGAAGTACCAAAAACCCAAGGAGCAGGGCAGGGCGGAGCCTTGCCTGATCACACCGAAGAACGCCTCACTCACCACCTCGCTGTGGGTATTGCCAGGCGATCTTTTCAACAACACGAACGAAACCCGCATGAACCGCAAGACCAACCAAAACCCCAAGACCGTTGCAGCCGTGAAACCCCAAGGCAAGGCCTCAACCCAAGCTGCTGCTAAAGCCAGGGCAACGACGAAAAAAGCCAGCCCGCGCAAGACGAAGCGGGCCGATGCGCCTCGGCGCCAAGCCCAGGAACGCCCGGCCTGTGTGAGCCGCACGGTGCAACTGCACCAGTGCAACGGCATCTGCGTGATCTTTCTCGATGCCAGTCCGGTGATCGCCGGCGATCCGCAATTCAAGGATCGATTTCGGGATGCGTTGCGCACCACAAACATCCGCCTGTGCTTCAGCACGGAAACCGACGCATACGACTTTGAACTCACGCCGTTTTACCTCGAGGGTCCCGACGCAGAGGAGGGCGGCGAGGGGCAGGCGCACGTTGAGGCGGACGAGGGCGGAGAAGGGGCTGCTGCACGTTGACGTTTCTTCATCACTCGACCCACAGCCATAGCCCGTTTTCACGCTCAAGGAATCCAGCATGCAAAACCCATCCGCACCCTTTCAGCCTCGCCCACAATTCCACCCGCGGCGTCTCAGCCCATATGTCGAAAGACGCCGTGACATGGCCAAGCTGGCCAACATGTCAGCCCCGCTGCAGCCGAACATCGCTCGCTTCCCTAGCGGGACCGAGCCGCTGCGATTGCATCCCTTTTGCGTCGAGCCAATGCGAGAAAACCTGCATATCCGGCGCAAGCACATGGATGACCCGGTGCTCGAACGTTTTGTCCAGCGGGTCTTTGCAGACGACCTGATGGTGGAGTGCTACTTCCAGCCCCGGGCGCTCCATGCCAGATCCTTGCCTTCGGAACAACGGAGCCTGGAGCAGTTGCCGCTGGACGCTGCGTTGCGCGCGGCACTGCGGGCTTTCTACATGGACATCGTGACCCAACCCCATGAACGGCAGCTGGCATATGCCGCATCACTGATCTATTCTTGCGGGCTGTTTCATTGCCTACATCCGTGGGTGGTCAAGACCACGGGTCTGAACGATGTGGCATTCAACCGGGCCGACGGCGTTCGCGGTCATCTGCTGGAGTGGCCATTGCATCAGCTGCGCGTGGAAAACGCCGCCATGGGCGATACCTTGGGCGAGGTGTTCGATCAGGGCATCAACGAAGACATCGACCCCGAACAAGTGAGCCGCATAGGCACGGCCGTCTGGCTGGCCAATCGGCGGGTGGCCGAACTGTGGACCGCCTGAAAAGTGGAGAGCCGCCATTGCGCCGAGCAGGTCTTGGCTGCTGCGCCACACCGCCAAACCTGATAGACCCACAAAAGCGTCCTGCGGGCAAGGCACGCGTGCCGTCATTGCTCGAAGGGCTCGCCCATGACAAACACACCCTCTGAACCACCATCACCCATCCAGGTCATGCATTTGCCCAACATCAAGCCACTCACAAGAAGTCGGCAGCGCGACGGGTGCTCGGAGACCGGTCCGTTGGATCGTCGGTCGCGTCGGCAATTGAACGCCTTGCAGAAGAAGCTAGAGAGCAACTCAGAGTACTTGGTGCGTCTCTTTCAACTGCTGCTCGTTTTGGTGACCGTCCAGATCGCGGTTTGGGTGTTGGGCATATAGCGAGAACAGCAGCTCAAGTCGGCAGAGCCGATTGCCAACATGCCAAGAAAACCTTCGGGTCTGGGTGTAGCGACGGTTCCGTGATCGAAGGGCACCTGGACCCCTGTTGGTAAGTGCCTGGCCTCACAGTCGCAACCAAGGTCGGGACAAGGCTGGTTGCTGCCTGTGACGTTGCACGCCTGAATGTCGGCAGCCGAGGTCACCTGTCATTCAAGGACGGAAGGGTCAACCGACCGCAGCACAACCGTCACCGGTCACTCCACACAGGCCAGCCTGTTCGCGCTTCGAGAACGACTTCTCGCGACTGAGGTGAGCGGCTGTGCCCGGCCCTTTGTCCTCGTCAAGCGAACCGCCCACGGAGGAGCTTGCCCGTGCCGCCCTTCAACTCGCTACGGTCGATGAGCTTGCTTCGGAACTGGAAGTCCCGATCAATGCGGACGATCAGTAGCTGCTCAAAGTTGCCCTGGCTTTTGACCAATACGATGTCGCTGGCCTTCTCGGGCGAGATGGTCTTCACCTCAACAAGCTTGCCGTCAATCGTTCCGTCTGACCCGGGCGCGTGAGTCACATGGCGGCGAAGCCCAAACTTGATCTCCGCGTAGATTTCTCCGAGTTCGCCCCAGACCTGCAGGTATCGGCCAGTGTTCGCGAAATGGCGTTCCGCACAGTCAACCAAATCTCGGAAGACTTCCACCTGTTCAAGGATGCTGAACGGAAAACCATCCCTCTTTCCGGCAGGCGCGATTGAGTTGGCATCCTCCTCTGGCTCGCCGTTGAGCTGCTTTTCAGCCCACTCTCTGTCGATGTACTTCCACTCCCAGGGTGCTACGCCGGTGGCCGCAGCATCAGCAATGTCCTCGGCGCTGTAGCCACGGTCGTGCATCTCATACAGAAATTCCCAATCGCTCACAATACCCTCCTCAGCTGTTACCTCACAATTATTGACCGCTACGCGACCATTGGACGTGTGCCGTGCAGCAATGACTGGGCGCCGTAACGGCAGTTCTGAAGCAGCCATTCTGTTTTCTTGTTTGTCCCACATGATGGAACCCATGGACGCCGCCGATCTCTTCAAGTCCAAACCATCATCGCTGCTGCACTCGATTGCTGAGCACTTTCAGAACGATAGCCGCGACTTTGCGACCCGCTTCGATGTGCTTTGGGAGAACGGAAGTCTGCTGCACAAGATGGGACGCACAAAGTCATTTGTTGACCTCCTAATGTCAGTGGAGTGCGTACTCAAGGCTCACGCACTTTTAAGCCAGAGTGACAAACCGGTGGAAGAGGCTTACCTAGCCGTGCGACGATCGGGTCACGACCTGAGAATGCTGGTCGGTCTAGCCAACTACACGCCCGACCGCACAGCCTACGAAAGGCTTGCGGACAGCGTTGCTGATCTTCAAGTACACCTCCGATATTCATTCGAGGCCTACGAAGCCTTCTTCCCGGCCTGGACTGGCCGCAACGACGCGGAGATGAACTACACCGCCACGATCTCCAACAATCCGTGGGTCCTATCAATCAGAGCTGACGTGCAAACTCTCATCGACGCCTCACAACCTGAGTTCACCGGGTTCATTGGTGACGACATTGAGACTATCTTGAAGGGCGAGGCCGAGATGCGCCAGTTTTACGACGAAATCATCAAGAGACGTTGATGGGCACCGACCCAATCTACCGCGCTACCGGTTTTGACGGAAATCCGACTCCCCACAATATGGGCGGCGCCTCTTACCCGAGCAGACGTACAGCTCAGCACATTCAAAGTCCGATCCTGGCCGGGACTGCGAGTTCGCGGTCAAGCTCGGCAACGGTCCTTGGCCACGTACCAGATCGAAGGACCATTGTCGACAACCAAGACCATCGCGAGCCAACCCAATACGGATGCTGGAAACAGGGTTGCACCGTGAGCCTAGCTCAACTTCGAAGCCTGGCTGAAGGCCTAGACACCGGAAGGACGTGCCCCATTGCCATAGAACGCGCTCAGGGCCGCACTATTCCCACGCCACGTATTCAAGCGAGATGACACCCTGCGGAGTGCAGAGCCTGAACGCGTCGGGGCGTTCAATCGAGACTCCGAACGCACTGCCCAGCTGCAGCAGCGTGCCGGGCGCCGGGCGCGTGTAAGGAACGGGCGGCCACACCGGGCAGGCTTGCGCACGCACGAGCGCGGGCCAAAGGTGCGAAACGAAAGAAATCTCAGCGCCGTCATAGGAGGCAGACAAGAGTCCCACTAAGTAGCCCCGGCTGTCGAAGACCGGGCCACCGCTCGTTCCGCCAGGTACAGCGCATTCGATAGCGAGGCAAGGTCCCGGAAGGCGGCGGTCGCGCCCGTTGGGGTAGCGGTCGATGACGCGACCGAGCTGGCATTGCGGGGCCATCTCGATGCGCATACTGCTTGCTATTGCTTCGGTGCCGTCGCCCGCAGCTGAGAGGCCCGTCACAGTGAGCACATCGTCCAGCACGGGCATGCGGGTGGTGAGACTCGCGGTCATAAAGCGTCGGTCTGCGGGGTAGCTTGAGGTCAGCGCCATCGATAAGACGGCAAGGTCACTGTCCGGCACAAGCGCCATGCGAAGCACAGTCCACAGCAGCATGCCGCCGTCGGGCAGCGGCGCCTGCACGACGAGCGTCGCCTCGTCGCGTTGGAGCTTGCCGTAGAAGTCATGCTCATGGAGAACGTGCGCCGCGCACAGCGCAAGGCCAGGCCCAACCATCACGCCAGAGCCGTAAGTGTGGTGCCCGTCGCGGTCGCGAAAGCTCAGCGCGAGCAAGATTCCGTTTTGCGCACCCACGCGCATGTAGTCGCCGTTCGAGCCTTCGAAAAGCAAGCGCTGCGCGACGAAGGTGATCGGCTCGGCGGGCGCAAGCTCCTGCTCGGGGTCAAGCTGCGCAACGGTCGTGGCGTAATCTATTTCCTTTGATGCTTGTTGCTTCGTCATAGATGGACTAATACCCATTGAGGAGCCAGACCGTGACCATGAAGATTCCGCGAATTCTGCGGTGCTGGCCGGATCCTCCTATTCGCGGATGGCAGGGGAAGCAGCCGCTGGTCTGTGATGCGGTCGAGGCCCGGAGACCGCTGACGGGGTGCGCTGCGAACTCACAGACCCGGCCAGGAACGAACGTCGCTCAGCTGATGGAGCAGTCCTTCAACATTTACAAAAAGGGAGATCTGGAGGACGCGGCACATTCATCATCCCATCAATAGAAGAGCTACGCCACAGTTGCTGACTGGAATGGCGCCAGATTTAGGCGGGTACGTCATCATCGAAGTTGTTCCAATGCCCGCAAAGTTCGCACGCGCCTCCGGTAAGCGGAACCGTGTCGTTTTCGCAGAACTCGCACTCTGCGACAAGGAGTCCGTTAGTTTCCATTTTTTTTCGAATTCGAACACCGTGATTTCGCGAGAATTCAGTTAGTTCACCAATAAGCATCTGCCATGTGTCGTCGCGCTTGAACTCATACGCCAAGTCGCGCCCTAGGTGTTCGAGTGCAAAGGCGAGGCAAAAGCTCAATGCGCTCCCGATAATTAAATCCGCTTCGCCTTTCGTTGTCTGCCATTCAAAATGCTCGATGGCATTGCGCGTATTGCGAAGTGAGCGTAGAAGACGTTCGTCCTCGATCGAGATCGGAACACCCGAAATCTTTCTAAGTCGGCTTATAGCTTTATCTACCGTCACAGTTCTCGCATCAATATTTGGAAACTTATCTACGTCTTCCCAAATAAGTGCTTGATTCGTTCGACTCAGTCGCTCCTTCAGGAGCAATTCGGAAGCGTGTGCAACGCCGAGAATTGCCTGCTTGAGGCGAGACGTATCCGCCGATATTTCCCTCCATGCAAGCAACTCTATGGCACGGCTCAATGAGTCTTGCGCATTGTCGAGCATGGTTAGGCGAATGTTCATGAGCGTTTCCCAGGACTTAAAACGTGTATCTCGCAAACCTTGCGAGATTAGTGACGATGTGTCAACCAACATCATTTCGAAGCATGTGCTGAAGGTGGACGCGGGTGGAATAGCCACCCCATTGGCTTCGATATTGTTAGGGCACTAAAGGGCTGCTTTGCATGCAGTGGCTCTATGACTTGTTCAGGATCGGCTCGCGATGTCCATGTTCGTCGACACCGGTCCTTCGATCCTGTGCATTACCAAGGACCGCTGTCTGGCTTAGCCGTAAACTGGCAGTCCCGACCATAAATCGCCGTTGGTGTGTCGGCGAGCATTCGTTTAACGCTCACTGCGAACTGCGTCAAACATGATTTAACGCTCGACCAACATGGATTCCATTGCGCTGCGGTGACATTTTCTAAATTTTTTGCCACTACCACAAAGGCATTTTGTCGTATGGTCACTTGTAGCAAGAATGACCATGAGGATGGTCCACTGCTTTTCCTTTGCAAGACGCTGAAGTTCATATGCATCTTGCCCGCCAATAATAATTTCTTGTGTAGACACTGGGTATTTGACTTTTATTGATCGCTCAAGAGATTCAATTTCAATCAATCTCTTTACTTCTGGCCTTGTTGATATTGCAACCTGGGTGGTTGGCATGCGAGACATTTTTTCACTAAAGTCAAAAGTCAAACTGGGATCAGGAAGAAAAAGCAGTTTCGTATCTCCATATTTTGATGGTGTGATGCACTTAAGCTTACCGTCAACACGGACGACTGCGTGCCCAATGCAATCCAAAAGCACATTCTCCCAGATGGCGATCTCCCAACCTAGAACCATTTCTCCTGGATTGCTCAGGAGATAGTTTTTGACGTTGAATACGCATTTGTTTATCAACGCATCATGCTCTTGAGCGCGTTCGACAAAGATTGGAATGCCACTTGGTACGAGCTGCGTACAGCCTTTCACGATCGCTGGAGTGATGCGATCTGGAGTCTTGGTTGGGCTGATATTCATCGCTGCCTCAGAGTGGTGTTTGCAATCAATGTTTATAATTTGACCTGACGAATTTAGGGGATGCGCCAAAGAGAGGTGGCGAGTCCCTTGGGGCGATAGGCTGGATGCCGCCGCACCACTGATCACTCCTGAATAAATGCCCTCATGGCCTGAATGGAATCGACAAGCTCCTGTGCCGTAAAGCGAGCGTTGTGTGCATTTTCGGGATGATGAATTTGGTGTCTAATATAATCAGTTAGCACAACTTGGCATTGTTCCGTTGAATTGTCTCTGCGTAGCTTGGTATAAGTTCTAAGTGGTTTGCCATTCCTGTATTCATTCAGGATGCCTTCCGCCTCTACATATCCGTAAAGTTCATTGTGATATTCGTATGTCGCCTCACCGAATGCAGCGAAATTGACTTCATTCAGACTAGGGTATGGGAGCTCACTTTGCTGCACGCGGCACATTCTATTATTAGCATCTCCTGTGACAAGGAGAATATTATCGAAATTTAGTCGCTTCACGATTTCAGGGCTATGGGTTGTGAGAATCACCTGTGTATTCGCTGCAGCTGATAGTGATATGAGCGCGTCCGTGAGTCCACGTTGGTGCTCTGGATGTTGAGAGGTTTCCGGCTCTTCAATTGCGTAGACGATAGTTTGAAGGTTTGACTCGTTTAGCCTTCTCTCAGCCTCTGCGCGGAAAAAGCTAATCAGGACCAGACGTTTAACGCCGCTACCCCTTTTATTGATTGGAATATCTTCATCTCCAGAAATTGAGACGCTCTTAAAGACATCTGCCCACTTAAGACTAGCTGGCTCTGGAATCTGCGGATCAAGAGATTTTGCAATGGCTGGGTTCAATTCCTGCAGTTTTGCCAGAGTTCTTTCCGCTACATTTTCAAGCCGAGCTTTAACTGTTTCAGCAATAGCAGCAAGATTGGCCTGAATCGTGGGATCGTTAAGAATCTCCTTGACAGCAATCTTCATCGGATCCTGCACCTCATCATCAGAGTCGGTATTTTTCCTGTCCGACTGAAATAGGGTGTAAAGCGGCATGTAAGACTTTAATTGCTCCCAGATGTTTTTGCTATCAATTTTGGAGATTTCGATCTCGTAGCTCTGCAATTGAAGGTTGGTCTGTCCTTGCCAAATAGCCCGTCTCAGCTCAGCACTTTTAGTTTTGTCTTGGCAATCCAGTCCTTGGTCATCGAGAATCTTTCTGAGATCCTGAATCTTCTTTGTCAGTAGATCATTGCACTCTGGATTTATGGGGTGGTTCGCCCTTATGAATACCTTTTCCTTGCCGGCCCCAGGATATCGTTTAATAATTTGTAGCGTGCTATCGACTGACAGAAGAAACTCATCTGCAAGGGTTGTCTCATTCGTGGCATCAATGAGGATTTTCTGTGGAAGGTCTGTGAATTCGACCTCAATCTCAATGCAGTCTTCTCCGTTCGAAAGACACGTCTTGTTTATGTCATCCTTGTCAAGCTTGATGCATCCTTTTCCTTCGTTAAAGAAGATGTCTAATGCTTCAAGTATCGTTGACTTCCCAATATCGTTCCGACCCACCAGAACACACAGGTTTTCTATTTCTACACGTACCGGTTCTTTGTATCCACGAAAGCGGTTCACCCCTATAGATTTAATTTTCATTATTTCCTCGCCTATACCTTAATTTAGTTTATACCGCCAAAATGTGTGCATGCCAAAATTACGGCCGTTTGGCAAAATTGCATTGACATTTCAGAAGCGCGTTTAAAATCAACTGGGTGGCCTAATCTGGCGGATAGATGAAACGTTACCTAGTTCATCAAAGTTAACCAAGCGTCGAGAAGCATGAGCGAGATGGCCCGTCGGACCCGCAAGCTGATTTTCAGTCTACTCGGGCAACCACATTCGATGCATCAGAAGTTGCCAACCACTGCAACGGGGATGGCGGCGATGCCTTGTCAGGTGCCCGCTCAGGGTCGGTACCACCAGTCCAGGTGAGGGGGAGGCAGTCGGTGGTGCGGCGCCAGCCGGGGCGCGAAGTCCTACGACCGAAGTACCTCATACAGCCGCCATTCATGCCGTCGCCTGTCGCAGGGCACATCGACTGCTTGCTACCGATGAGCGTGAGTACACCCGGCGCTGACGACAGGCTCCAAACGCTGCAAGGCCGCATTTGGGATTCGAAGGTCGCTTGAGGCTGGGTGCTGTCGGTGACCTTGCACGCCTGAATGTCGGCAGCCGAGGTCACCTGTCCTTCAAGGACGGAAGGGTCGAACGACCGCAGCACAACCGTCACCTGCCTCTCAACACATGCCAGCCTGGTCGCGCTTCGCGAATGCCTCCTCGCGCCCGAGGTGAGTGGCTGTGCTGGACCCAGTGCGGGCACGTGGCGGATTTCAGAGCGAATGACCGGTCCAAATTGGAACTTGAACCTTCGCCGCGAACGTTTTGGAACCCGTCCAACAAAGTGGGTCAACTCCAACTCCAGTGGAAATATTTTTTGAGATGCTGTAAGGAGATAGCCACGCTGGACGACTGAGAAACATTTCGCTGATCAACTCGTTCACCCGCCTTATGCACGACACCCTGCCGCTGCTCACCGCCACCGACTTCCCCGCCATCAGGCGCCGCGCTCTGAATACGTTGCAAGTCAACCTCGGTTACCGCTGCAACCAGTCCTGCCTGCATTGCCACGTCAATGCCGGCCCCAACCGCACCGAGATGATGGAGGCGGACACGGTGGACATGGTGATCGAGGTGCTGCAGGCGCGGGGCATCAGCACGCTGGACCTCACCGGCGGCGCGCCGGAGCTCAGTGCCCACTTCAGGCGCCTGGTGGTGGCGGCCCGAGCCCTCGGTGTCGAGGTGATTGACCGCTGCAACCTGACCATCCTCAGCGAGCCTGGCCAAGACGGTCTGGCCGCCTTTCTGGCCGAGCAAGGCGTTCAAGTGGTGGCTTCCATGCCGTGTTATTCCCCGGCCAACGTCGACCGCCAGCGGGGCGATGGCGTGTTCGACCTCAGCATCACCGGGCTGCAGCAGCTCAACGCACTGGGTTACGGCGCCGAGGGCAGCGGCCTCACGCTGAACCTCGTCTACAACCCACAGGGTCCGTCATTGCCACCACCCCAGGGCGCGCTGGAAGCCGACTACAAGCGTGAACTGTTGCAGCACTTCGGCATCCGCTTCAACCACCTTTTTGCGCTGACCAACATGCCGGTGCAGCGTTTCGGCAGCACCCTGGTGTCCAAGGGCACATTCGCCAGCTACATGCAACTGCTGCGCCAGGCGTTCCAGGCCGACAACCTGGAGACCGTGATGTGCCGCTCCATGATCAGCGTGGACTGGCAGGGCGATCTCTACGACTGCGATTTCAACCAGATGCTGGGGTTGCCGGCCCGCCTGGGCAAGGCCTACCGTCCGCACTTGCGGGACCTGCTGAAGGCCAACCCGGAAGGCGAATCCATCCGGATCGCCGACCACTGCTACGGTTGCACCGCAGGCCAGGGCAGCAGTTGCGGTGGCGCGCTGGAGTCGGCCGGCATTGCCACCGCGACCGTTTCTGTTCGTGCCGTGCACAACGGCCTCGCCCAACCCGTTTCATCTGGAGACCACCCATGACCGTGTTTACCCGCTGGCTTGCCGGCCTGTTCCTGCTGCTCGCAGCGCTTTCCGCACAGGCGCAAATCACGCCGTTGAAATTCGGTGTTGGCCTGTTTCAGCCCGATCGGGAACGCAACGATGCCACCTACCGGCCGCTGGCTCAGCACCTGTCCCAGCGGCTGGGCCGACCGGTGGAGCTGCGCACGGTCGACAGTTGGGAAGGATTGGCCAAGTCGCTGGCCAACGGCGAGACCGATCTGGCCCTGATGGGCCCCTGGGGTTATGTGCTGGCCAACCAGGCTGCCGATGCCCAGGTGGTCTCGACCATCCTGTACGAAGGCAAGCCCGAGTACTTCGCCATGATCATCACCCACCCGGACTCCGGCATTCAGTCGGTGGCCGACCTCAAAGGCCGGACCTTCGCCTTTGGCGACAAGGGCTCCACCTCCGGCTACCTGATTCCGCTGCACTTCTTCATGAAGCAAGGCATCGATCCCGCGAAGCATTTTTCTCGCGTGCTGCACACCAAGCACCAGGCGATCCAGACCCAGGTCACCGCCGGGCAGATCGACGCCGGCGCCGACTACAACCGCAACCGCGACGCCATGATCGCGCAAGGCCTGATCAAGGCCGAGCGCTCGAAGATCATCTGGCAGTCAGACCCGTTGCCCAACGACGCCTTCGCGGTCAGCGAGGCGCTCTACAAGGACAAGGCCTTCGTGGCGCGCCTGCAAGCCGCACTGGCCGAGGTGGGCCCCTTGCTCAAGACGCAGCCGAATTTGCTGCCGCCAAATTACACCGGCTTCATCCACAGCGACAACCGGGCCTACAAGCCGATCCGTGACGCGGGCCTGGCCACCGGCATCCTGCAACCCAAGTGAGTGCGCTACAGGTCCACCCAGCGATCTGGCCATGGCGGTGGTCGGGCCGGGCACGCTTTGCGCTGCTGGTGCTGGCCTATGCACTGCTGGTCGCGGTGTGCCTGGGCAGTCTCTGGGCGGCGGGCGAGCTGTCGATGGGCCGCAACCCCGTGGCCAACCTGATCAAGTCGATCGGCGAGTTCGCTTACCCGAGTTTTCTCGATGTGTGGTTCGGGTCTGAACGGTTGGAATACCGCAGCGATGATGGCTCCCTGCTGCGTGTGGAGAACCGCCGCGTGGTGGAGGCCGATTTTCTGGCGGCGCTGGGGCGAGCGACCTGGGTCACGTTCCAGATCGCCACCCTGGGTTCGTTGCTGGGCGCCGTGCTGGCCTTGCCATTGGGCCTGTTGAGTGCGCGCAACCTGGGTGCGCCGCGCTGGCTGGCCTGGGCAAGCAAAGGCCTGCTCGACGTGCTGCGCGCGATCCACACCCTGGTGTTCGGTCTGGTGCTGGTCGGCATCGTCGGCCTGGGCCCGACCGCCGGCATCCTGGCGATTGCGCTGCATTCCATGGGCACCTATGGCAAGTTGTACGCCGAGTCGGTGGAGTCGCTGGACATGGGCGCCATCCATGCCGTGCAGGCCACTGGGGCATCGCGCACCCAGGTCTTCTTCAACGCCGTGTGGCCCGCCGTGCTGCCCCAGTTCGTGTCGAACCACCTCTACATCTGGGAGTTCAACATCCGCGACTCGACCATCCTCGGCCTGATTGGCGCCGGTGGCCTGGGCCTGCTGATCTCCGAGGCCGTGAGCCTGTTCCAGTGGAGCCGCCTGGCCACCATCTTGCTGGTCGTCATTGCCCTGGTGGTGGTGTTCGACACCTTGTCGCGGCGTATCCGTCAGGCGTTGCTGTGACACCCGACATGCACGCCATCGATATCCGCGATCTGGCCGTGAAGGCCGGCGCGCGAACCTTGCTGCGGCTGGACGAACTTTGCATCACTGCGGGCGAGCGGGTGGCCATCGTTGGACACAACGGCGCAGGCAAGTCGACCCTGCTGCGGGTGATCGGCGGCCTGCTGACCCCCACCGAAGGCACGGTCCATGTGCTGGGACGCGACCTGCAACAGCCGGTGCCCGATCTCGCGCTGCGCGTCTGGCGAAGCCAGGTCGGCCAGGTCATGCAGGGCCTGCACATGGTGGCCCGGCTGAGCGCACGAGAGAACGTGCTGATCGGCGCCCTGGGGCGCCTGAGCGGCTGGCGAAGCTGGAGCCGCCTGTACCCGGCTGCGCTGGTGGCCGAGGCCGACGAGGCGCTTGCCCTAGTCGGCCTACAGGGAAAGGGCGACATCCGCACCGACCGGCTCTCCGGCGGCGAGCGGCAGAAGCTCAGCATCGCGCGCCTGTACCTGCAGCGCCCGCGCCTGATCCTGGCCGACGAGCCCACCGCCAACCTGGACCCGGCCGCCGCCGCCGATGCCTGCCAGTGGCTGGGCAGCGTCGCCCGGGGCGCGACGCAAATCACCGTGGTGCACCAGCCCGCGCTGCTGCCCCTGCTGGCCGACCGGGTGATCGGCCTGCGCGAGGGCGCGCTGGTGTTCGATCTGCCCACCGCCGACGTTGATTCAGCTCGACTGGATGCGCTCTACGAACCGGGTGCACAGGGCAACCGACCGACCCTGGACGTTTTCTCTCGCCTTTCGTCGTCGGCGCCACCGGCCACGACACGTCGCCCGTCCGTAGGCACCGCGGCCTGCCAGCCAGGCTGACCAAGGAAACCAATCATGACTCTGGAAGTTCTTCTCCCAACCGCCAAGGCCGCCTCAACGACCCATGACCCGACGGCTGCGGTCGCCGGCAGAAGCTGCCCGCTGCACTACCGCTATGCGCCATCGGTGTTCGCCAGCGAGGCGCCGGAGCGTTTGTCCGGGCTCGATGTGCTCTACGTCGTGGGCGGCCTTTACGGCAACGAGGCCGCGCTGAAGCGCGTGGTCGAGCTGTTTGAGCGGGAACGTGGGCGCGCTCGCATGGTCTTCAACGGCGACTTCCACTGGTTCGACGCCGAGCCCGCCATGTTCGCCCGCATCCAGCAGACGGTGTTGCGCTTCGATGCTTTGCGGGGCAATGTGGAAACAGAACTGGCCGACGAGAGCCGTGACGGCGATGCGGGCTGCGGTTGCGCTTACCCCGACTGGGTGGGGGACCTGGTGGTTGAACGGTCCAACCGCATCCACAAGACACTGCGAAGTTGCGTGACGCCCGAACAGCGGCACGAACTGCGGGCCTTGCCGATGTGGCTGCGCGCTGATGTCGGCCCGTTGCGCCTGGGTCTGGTGCATGGCGACGCGCAGTCACTGGCCGGCTGGGGCTTTGCCCAGGAGCACCTGCGCGATGCCCGGCACCGCGAGCAGGTCGGGCGCTGGTTCGACGAGGCCGGCGTGCATGCCTTCGCCAGCACCCACACCTGCCTGCCTATTTTTCAGCGCCTGCCTTCCGGGCCGCAAGCCCAGGCACGCTGGGTGTTCAACAACGGTGCCACCGGCATGCCCAACTTTCAGGGTGATGCGGCGGGCCTGATCACGAGAATCGCGCGCACGCCGTTCACGGGTGCCGAGCGGCGGCTCGGCGTGGTCGAGTGTGGGGTTCACATCGACGCCATCGCCATCGAGACCGACACCACCGCCTGGCAGACACAGTTTCAGCAACTGTGGCCCGAGGGCAGCGATGCCCACGCCTCGTACTTCAACCGCATCCAGCACGGCCCGGCCTACCAGCCGCAGGACGCCGTGCGTCAAGAGGAGAACTGAACCATGCTCGCCATCATCGGAGGCACCGGCCTCTACGAACTCGACGGCCTCGACATCCATGAACGCCAGGGCGGCGACACGCCGTTCGGAACGCCATCGGGTGAGGTCTTGCGCGGCACGCTGCATGGTCAAGAGCTGCTGTTTCTGGCTCGCCATGGGGCAGGGCACCGGTTGCTGCCGCACGAGGTGAACTACCGCGCCAACGTGTATGCGCTCAAGCGTGCCGGTGCCACCATGATGCTGGGCTTCTCGGCCGTGGGCAGCCTGGCCATGGAAGTCGCACCCGGCGACCTCGCCATGCCGGAGCAATACATTGACTGGACACGGGGCGCGCGCGAGCGCACCTTCTTCGGTGGCGGTGTTGCGGCGCATGTCTCCACCGCCAAGCCGGTGAGCGGTGCGCTGGTCGACTCGGTTGTGGTGGCCGCTGAACGGGCCGGGCTGTCGGTGCACCGGGGTCTGACCTACGCCTGTGTGGACGGTCCTCGCCTGGGCACGCAGGCCGAGAGCCATCTGCTGCGCCAGATGGGTTGCCACCTGGTGGGCATGACCAACGCACCCGAGGTGTTTCTGGCGCGTGAAGCCCAGATGGCCTATGCCACCGTGGGGCTGGTCACCGATTACGACTGCTGGCTCGACGACCCCACGCAACACGTCAGCGTGTCCGCCGTGTTCGAGCTCTACGGCCAGAGCCTGGCCAAAGCCCGGCGCCTGCTGGACGCGCTGTTGTCGGGCGCGCTGCCGGTGCCTGAGACGTCCATCCGCACAGCGCTCACAGGGGCGCTGCTCACACCCGACGAAGCGATGTCCGAGGCCCAGAGAACATGGGTTTCCCAACTGCGGGCGTGATGCGGTCTTGAAATCACTTCTGACCGCCAGACTCGGTCTGCAAGGCCAGCCCTTGCTGCAGAGGCGCCTCGGCGGCTGCCAGCCAACCCGCTGGTAGCCTGCTCAGGTCGTCGGGCTCATCCATGTCGTGCAGCGTGGGCAAAGTGACCAGGCGCCAGCCCAGCAGAGCGATCCGGGACTGCGTCGCCTGCGCCACGCTGGACGTGCTCCAGGCAATGTCCTGGAACAGGCTGGCATCGAAGCGGTTCAGCGCCAGCAAAACATAACCACCGTCAAAGGCCGGCACGAGGGCGGCATCGTTGGTGCGCAGGCCGTCCGCCGCCGCTCGAATCCGCTCGGCGGAAAGTTCCGGGCAATCGGTCCCCATCAACAGCACCGGGCGGCCCGCATCCAGCACGCGCCGTGCAGCGCGCGCCATGCGCTCACCCAAGTCGCCCTGTCCCTGATCGCTCAGGCTCAGCGCCGCGTGCTGTGGCAACAGCCCCGACCACGTGGGGTCTTGAGGTGCCGGCGTGACGCACACCTCCACGGTGCCCACCCCGCAGGCCAGCGCCTGTTCCACCGCATGTTTCAACATCGAGGCGGCGAGGCGGGCGGCGCCCGTGGCACCCAATGCCGGAATCAGTCTCGTCTTGGCAAGACCTGCGACGGGGGCTTTGGCGAAGACGATGATGTGGGCAGTGTTGACCATGTTTTTTCTACTGGTACAGCCGTGCCAGCTGGTCGGCCGGCGTACCGCGCCAGTAGGCCCAGCGCAGGCGCCACATCAGCAGCACGGTGCGCCAGACACCCCGGCTTTCCCAACGGCGTCCCGAGGTGAGCACTGGGTCGCTGATGCACGCAGGGCGCGAACGCCTCAGCAGGCGGGACGACAGTTCGATGTCTTCCATCAGTGGCTGGTCCGGAAAACCACCCACGGCGTCAAACGCCTCGCGGGTGACAAAGATCGCCTGGTCGCCGGTGGCGATGCCTGTCCAGCGGGATCGCAGGTTCATCAGCCTGGCCACCACACGCAACAGGGGGTGGCTCCCGTCGATCACCACGTCGAAACGCCCCCAGGGGGCACTGGACTTCTGCATCACCCGGTGGATGGTGATGAGGGCGCCTTCGGGCAACAGGGTGTCGGCATGCAGGAACAGCAGCACATCGCCCGATGCGTGCGCAGCACCCAGGTTCATCTGCCGGGCGCGCCCCCGTGGCGACGACAGCACCCGCAAGCCCGCCCGCACCGCCAGGTCGGCACTGCCGTCGTCGCTGCCGCCGTCCACGATCAGCACATCGTTGCCCAGGCGCGCCAGCGCAGAGAGCCGCGCCAGCAGGCGAGGCATCTCCTGGGCCTCGTTGAGCATGGGAACGACGATGGAAAAGCGCATCGGGGCGTGAGACCGGTTCAGGGCAGGTTGTCGGTGAAACGGTAGAAGAAGTTGCCATCAATGAAACCATGTTCACCGACGACGTGTTCAAAGAAACCAAACTGCATGAGGCGGTGCAGGATCAACTGGCTCTCATGGCGTGTGATGTTGCGCTTGGCGCACAGCACGTCCACCGCCTCTTGGCCGATCCAGCAGCTCGGGTAGTCCTTGCCGAGGTAGCTGCGGTCCACCACCACCAGCCGGTCGCGCAGGGTCTGCAAGACCAGGCCAAGGTTGACGTTGGGCAACTGGGCCGGCGCGCGCAGGCGGAAGAACAGGGCCTCGTCGGCGAACACCTGTTCGTGCGCCACGTGGTACAGCAGGCCCAACGACTGCAGAGCCTGCCCGACCTCGACCGCCTGCGGACTGTCCAGCCGGAAATGCGAGCGTATCCATTGCACCGCTTCTGAGGCGAGGAAGCAGGCGGGGTATTTCTTGAGGTGGTAGCTGCGGTCGCGGATGTCGAGCTTGAACTGCAGCAGGTCCGCCAGCGCTTCGGCGTCCAGTCCGGTGCGGGCGCGGATGAGCGCGCGGGGCGACAGGCTGGATGGTGCTGTGGGGACGGCACGCAGGTAGCGGTCAAGCTCGTCGGCGGCCAGCGCAGGCAAACCCACGTTGGACGCGACCCGGTCCAACGCCTGTCGCAAGGGCGATGTCGGCCCGCGGTCAACAAACGAGGCGATCAGGTCGGCAAAGCCCAGCGACTGCACCCAGGTGCGGTCAGCCGGGCTGACGTGGCCGGCTGCCAGCCGGGTCAGCAGCGTGCGCGCCCTGAGCGCCTGCGGCCAGGTCTTGAGGATGCGATCGAACCGATGGGTGACCCTGGGCAGGGCGTTCGACACATCCAGGAACACCAGCGCGTGCGGGTCCAGGGCCAGGCGTTCCAGCTGTTCGGAGAGCGCAGCGCCTGGCGGCGGCAGGTTCACCGGGATGCATTGCAGGGCCAGCAGGCCGGCGCGCAGGGCGTCGCGGTCGGGGCCGTCGGGCAGTTGCAGGTAAACCTGCGGGGCGGGTGTCTTGGCCATGGTGGTTTCTCCTTCAGCCTCGGCGCCAGGCGTGGTAA
Organism: Hydrogenophaga aromaticivorans; assembly: GCF_013387465.1. GTDB lineage: Bacteria > Pseudomonadota > Gammaproteobacteria > Burkholderiales > Burkholderiaceae_C > Hydrogenophaga > Hydrogenophaga aromaticivorans. Next base: position 290,536 of record NZ_VYGV01000016.1, read on the forward strand.
CGGCCCAACCAGGCGAGTACGCGCTGGGGTGCGTGGGCGCGCTTCCACTCGCCGGCCGCGTACTTGTTGGCCTCGGCCAGCGTGGGGTAGGTGTGGATGGTGCCCAGGATCTTGTTCAGGCCGAGGCCGTGTTTCATCGCCAGCACGAACTCGGCCAGCAGGTCACCCGCGTGTTCGCCCAAGATGGTCACGCCCAGGATACGGTCCTTGCCCGGCACGGTCAGCACCTTGACGAAGCCGTGCGCGGAGCCGTCGGCGATGGCGCGGTCCAGGTCGTCGATGCCGTACTTGGTGACCTCGTAGGGGATGTTCTTTTCCTTGGCGTCCTGTTCGTTCAGGCCCACGCGCGCCACCTCGGGTTCGATGAAGGTCGCCCAGGGGATGACCGAATAGTCGACCTTGAATTTCTTGAAGCTGCCGAAGAGGGCGTTGACGGCCGCGTACCAGGCCTGGTGCCCGGCGGTGTGGGTGAACTGGAACGGCCCGGCCACGTCGCCCGCGGCAAAGATGTTGGGGTACAGCGTTTCGAGGTATTCGTTGACCACCACCGTGCGCTGCGTGGGGATGCCCAGTTCTTCCAGCCCGTAGCCTTGCAGCCGCGCCACGCGGCCGACCGCGCAGAGCAGCGCGTCGAACTCGATGCGCTTTTCCTGGCCCTGGTGTTCCACCACGATGAACTTGCGGTCCCCCTCGCGCTCGCAACGCAGCGCCTTGTGCGCCGTGAGCACGGCCACACCGTCGCGCTGCAACGAGTCGCGGGCGAGGTCGGACACCTCCTGGTCTTCCCGGATCATGATGCGCGGCGCCATCTCCACCTGGGTGACCTGTGAGCCCAGGCGCGCAAAGCTCTGCGCCAGCTCACAACCAATCGGACCACCGCCCAGCACCACCAGGCGCGCCGGAGGCGCGTCCATCTGGGCGAATTCGTCCCACAGGGTGTCGCTGGTGACGTAGCCCACGTCGTCCAGTCCGGGCAGCGGTGGCACGAAGGGGCGGGCACCGGCGGCGATGACGATGCTGCGCGTGGTCAGGCGCTGGGTGCCCCCGTCGTTGAGGGTGACTTCGACCGTCCAGGGATCGACGATGCGGGCGCGCCCTTGCAGCACTTCAACCCCCAGCCCGGTGTAGCGCTCCACGCTGTCGTGGTGCGCGATCTCGCTGATGACCTGGTGCACACGGGCCATCACCTGCCGAAAGCTGAAGGCGGGTGTTGCGGCCTCCAGGCCGTAGTGATCGGCCCGGCGCATCTGGGTCGCGAGCTTGGCCGACTTGATCAGTGCCTTACTGGGCACGCAGCCGAAGTTCAGACAGTCGCCGCCCATCTTGTGCGCTTCGATCAACGTGACCTTGGCCTTGACCGCCGCAGCGATGTAGGAGGTGACCAGGCCCGCCGCGCCGGCCCCGATGACCACTAGGTTGCGGTCGAAGGTTTTGGGCCGCTGCCAGCGGGCGTAAACACGCCGGCGTTGCAGGAAACCGAGGGCGGCTTTGGCGATCATGGGAAAGACTCCGAGCAGGACAAAGGACATCAGCACGCCGGGCGACAGGATGCCCGAGAGGCTGGAGAGCTGGGCCAGCTGGGTGCCGGCGTTGACGTAGACCAGGGTGCCCGCGAGCATGCCCAGCTGGCTGACCCAGTAGTAGGTGTCGGTGCGGATGGGTGTCAGCCCCATGAGCAGGTTGACCAGGAAGAAGGGGAACACCGGGATCAGGCGCAGGGTGAACAGGTACAACGCGCCGTCCTTGGTCATGCCATCGTTGATGGCCTTGAGCCGGTCGCCAAAGCGCGCCTGTACGCTGTCGCGCAGCAAATACCGCGAGGCCAGAAACGCCAGCGTGGCGCCCAGGCTGGAGGCGAACGAGACGATCAGCGTGCCGCCCGCCAGACCGAACAGAGCGCCGGCCGCCAGGGTGAGGATGACCGCGCCGGGCAGGGACAGGGCGGTGGCCAGCACGTACAGACTGAAAAACCCGAGCGCCGTGGCGATGGGGGATGCCTGACGCAGGGCTTCGAAGTCGACCAGACGATCCTGCACGGCGGCGAGGGTCAGGTACCGGTCCAGCCCGAGCCCAAAATAGGCGACCACCAGCAACACGACGGTGGCAAGGATCAGTGTTCTTTTCATGAAGGGGTGAGGTTCCTGGTGGGCGGATGCGGGCAACGATCCGCTGCCGGGTTGAACCTCAGTCGTCGCCAGTGCGTCGGTCCTTACAGTTGCTTGCAAACGGTGGGGGTTGCGACGGTGGGTCATGGGCTGAGCACCACCGGTTCCAGCGCCGCCCAGCAGGACGGCGATGAGAAAACACATGCGCAGATGCTAGGCGGGCATCGCCGACGTAGGGCGCTTTTGGTGGTTGCTCACGATCAACCGCAACCACATGGACTGCTTCCGACTTGCATGGGAGGGCAAGGGGCAGAGCCATAGGAACAAAAAACGCAGCAATCTCCGGGTAGGGGTTTGAGCACGGTGTGGCACTGTTCGCATTCGTAAAACCAAACGCACGCATCGGTGGGCATGGTTTCTGTTTTGCGGTGCCCGCAATGGGGGCAGCTGAGTGTGGAGATCAGATTGACCGTGCTCACGGTTGGCGCTCCGCCACGGTGGAGGGGTAACCCGCTTCCGCGGTGGCGCGCATCAGGGCATCGACATGGGTCCGTGCGTTGTCAAATGTGACCAGCGCTTCTCTTCGCTCGAAGTTCACTTGAGCCTGGCTGACACCGGCCACCTGTAGCAAGGCTTTCTTGATGGTGATGGGGCAGACGGGGCAGTCCATGGTCGGCACGGACAGCTTGACAGTTTGAGGGGCGGCCAGCGCAGAGCCCGTTAACAGGACCAGGGCCAGAGACAGCCAGATTTTTTTCATGATGTGCCTTTCAGTAAAACCAGTGGGCGATGAATGGAAACACCAGAGCCACGGCGATCAGGGCCACTGCCAATCCAAATAGCCATTGATAGGCGCGCTTGACCGGTGGCAACGCACAAATCTGGCCCGGTTCGCAGACTTGGGTGGGACGCCAGATGCGACGCCAGGCCAGCACAAGTGCAAGCACCGCCGCACCGAGGAACACGGGTTGCAAGGGGCCCAGTTGACTCAAATGGCCGATCCAGGCACCGGAAAGACCCAGGGAGATCAACAGCAGAGGACCCAGGCAGCAGGCGGACGCGAGCAGGGCCGCCAACCCGCCCGTCAACAGGGCCCACAGGCCGGTTTTTTGAATGGGATCGCTGGGTTGCTGGGTGTTCATGGATTAAGCTTAAAACCGTACCTGAGTACGGAGTCAAGCACCATGTCCAACATTTTCACCATCGGAGCCCTGGCGGAAGCCGCCGGGGTGAATCTGGAAACCATCCGCTTCTACCAGCGCCGGGGACTACTGCCCGAGCCCGCCAGACCCCAAGGCGGCATTCGCCGCTATGGCGACCCCGACTTGGCGCGGGTACGGTTCATCAAGTCGGCACAGCGCCTGGGTTTCAGCCTGGACGAGGTGGCCGAGCTGCTGAAGCTGGAAGACGGCTCGCATTGCGGTCAGGCTCGCGCGCAAGGGGAACGGAAACTGGCCGATGTGCGCGCCCGGCTGGCGGACCTGCAGCGCATCGAACAGGTCCTGGCCGATCTGGTGGCGCGGTGTGGCTCGCAGCGTGGGCGGGTGCGTTGTCCGCTGATCGCGTCGCTTCACGAAGGGTGAACTTCTGCCCGCGTCAGGCGACGCCGAATGCTGCACGCTCTGGCTCAGATTTGTTGTCTGTCCATTGGAGGCTGTGAAAGTCAAAACCCTGCGCCAGCGTCGGTTTGACCACCGCGAAATACGGAGACACATCGAAGTCGCGCGGGGCAAACAGGCTGTGGTGGCGCAGCTGCAGGATTTCGTCGACGCAGGCGGGGCAGTCCGGGCTGTCGCGGCTGGTGGTCGTGATCAGCGGCAGGATGGGGTAGTGGATCGACTGGAAGGCCTGTGCGATCAGGGTCGAGCAGATGGCTCGGGTCGGGTCGCCGCTGCCCAGGGACAGCATGCGCCGCCGCCAGCGCAGTGGCACGGGCGGCGTGGGGAACAGGTAGCGCGCCAGGTCCCACACGTTGCGCAGGTCGTACTGGTGGCCCAGGCGCGCCACCGCATAACCCACCACCCGATGGATGTCCTCATCCGCTAGGCCTACTGGACGGCAGATGCGTGTGTGGTACCCCTCGAACAGCTCTGCTTCCACACTGCGCACACCGTCCGACACGTCGGCCTCCACGAAGCAGTGCCCGGGCGGGGCGCCGGTTCTGCGCAGCGCTTCGGCCCCCACGTACAGGGCCGCGTGCGACCAGGTGGACTGGGTGAGGTACTTGATAGCGGTGCTGAAACGGCTATGCCCCTCCACCAGCAGCACATCGCCTGGCTGCAGGGTCGCCAGCAGCCGGGCGGCCCGGGTGGGCGGCGCGCTGCCGTGCTGGTGCACCTCGGTGGAGAGGTAGCGGGCCAGCTGCGAGCCGAACCAGCCAGACACCGTGCCCATGATCGGCTCCTGCCCGGACGTGGCTCAGCGGGCGTGGCGGCTGGCGATCCAGGCGTCGATCGACAGCTTGCCCGGGCCGTGTGCCATGAGGTAGAGCAGCACGGCGGCCCAGGTGCCGTGGGTGGCGTAGGCGTCGGGGTAGACGAAGAGCTGGATCACCAGCGTCATGCCCAGCAGACCGAGGGCCGAGAGGCGGGTGGCCAGGCCGAGCAGGATGAAGAGGGGCAGGATGTGTTCGCCCAGCGCGGCCAGGGTGGCACCCTGCTCGGGAGACAGGAGGGGCAACTGGTATTCCTCCTTGAACAGGAACACCGCGTTGTCGGAGAGGCGGGGCCAGCCCAGCGTGAACTCGCCGCTGACGATGTCGATGGCCAGGCCTTCGATCTTGGTCTGGCCCGATTTCCAGAACACGGCGGCGATCGAGAAGCGAGCCGCGAAGGCGAGCAGCGTGTTGGGCAAATGGTCCATCGCGCGGTGCACGCTTTGAAGCAGCGCGGTCAGGCGCGCCATCAGGCCGCCGGTTTCGGCGCCTTGGGTCGAGGTGATGGTGTTCATGGTGGTCTCCTGGGTTGTTGTGGGCCAAAGCGGGCGTGGGTGTCGGTGCCGTTTCAATGCGGGTGTCGGGCGCCGATCAGTAGCCCGTGGCGGATCAGCACGGCCATGGCCTGCGAAGGATCGAAGGCGGGGTCGGCGCTGAGGGCCTGATCGATGGCGGACCCGAACGCAACGTTGTCCAGCAGGCTGGCGGTCAGGGCCGTCAGGCCGTCATCGGCCTGCAGCACCATAACGTCCAGGCCGTTGCGAAAAATCAGGGCCGATTCGGACCGTGCCACATCGACGTCTTCGATGGCGATGCCGCTTCCAGGCTGGTGGGCCGCCCAGAGCGACACCACCGCATGCGGCGAACGCAGCAGTTGCAGGCTGGGATGCGGTTGCCAGCGCACCTGGGGCAGGCGCTCGGCATCGGCCAGCAGGGCGGCGATGGTGGCGGGTTCCACAGCCGATGCATCGGCCGCATGCAGGGCTTGCAGGCGTTGCCATTCCAGCTGCGCCACATCGGCCAGGTAGGGCAGGCCAGCGGCCGGCGGAAACTGGGCGATGAAGCCGGGCAGCGCCAGCCCATGATGGGCGAGCACGCGGGTGCGGGGCGGGTGGGCACGCACAAAGACCTGGGCCATGGCGCGGAAGAATTCTTCTCCCACCAGTTGTTGCGTCACCGGAAATGTCTGGGCCAGCGCGTCCACCAGCGAGACCATCACGTTGTTGCGGTGGACGGCCAGGCGTTTCGCGGGATCGCTGTGGTTCCAGGTGCTGAGGCCCTGGGGAATGGCTTGAGAAGGGTCCAGCAGGGCCTGGGCCCAGGTGTGTTGCGCGCTCATGCTCTGGCCTCTTGCGTGGGGGCATAGCGGGTCTTCGTCCGGGGGCACGGCTTGGCGTGGCTGGCGGTGGGGGCGATGGCCGACAGGTGCATTTCAGCCAGGCGGGCTTCCTGCCGCAGCACCTCGAAAGCCGGGAGATCGTTGTCGCGCTCGATCAGGGTGGGCAGTGGCCCGGTGATGGCCAGCGCGGTGTCGTACAACGCCCAGACCGCTTCGGCCACCGGCGCGCCGTGGGTGTCGATCAACAGGCGGTCACCGGCGGCGTCGAGGTCTTCTGCGAACCCCGCGAGGTGGATTTCACCGGCGGCGTGGCAGGGGAGTTCGCAAAGGCTGCGCATCGGGTCACGGCCGTGGTTGACGGCAGAGACGTAGACGTTGTTGACATCCAGCAGCAGACCGCAGCCGGTGCGCTGGACCACCTCGCGCAGGAAGTCGCCCTCGCTCCAGGTCGAGCTGATGAACTCGACATAGGTGGACGGGTTCTCCAGAAGCAGCGGGCGCCCGAGGCGGTTCTGCACCTGGTCGATGTGCTTGCACACACGTTGCAGCGTGGGCAGGTTGTAGGGCAGGGGCAGCAGGTCGTTGAAGAAGACGCCACCGTGGCTGGACCAGGCCAGGTGTTCGGAGAACACGGCCGGCTGGTAGCGCTGCACCAGGCAGGCGACGGCTTCCAGGTGGACGGTATCGAGCGGCTCCTCGCCCCCGATGGACAGGCCCACGCCGTGGATGCTCAGCGCGTAGTTTTCGCGGATGCGGGTGAGGTGGTGCAGCATCGGTCCACCGGCGACGAGGTAGTTTTCTGCATGCACCTCGAAGAAGCCCACATCGGGCTGGCGCTCGTGGATGTGGGCGAAATGTTCGGGTTTGAGGCCCAGCCCAGCCCGATGCGGCAGCGGCCAGCTGTCGGGTGGGCTGTGGCGGGTGAGCGTGACCGGCGCAACGCAGGCAGAGGTCGATGCTGGATTCGGGTTCATCGCAAGGTCTCCTTTGCCGGCTGTACTTCGGTCGCGCTCAGGGGGTCAGGCTTTTTCCTTGAATGCCGCGAGCTGGCCGAACCCGCTGGGCGACTTGGGCGATGCGGTCTTCTCGCAGCTGCCCTTGGGCACCAGCGACCAGGCGTTGCCCTGGTAATCCACCTTGGAGGTGCCGGCGCAGGTGGTGCCGGGACCGGCGGCGCAATCGTTCTTGCCCTTGAGCGCGACGCCGAAGCACTTTTCTTTGTCGGCGCTCTGGGCGGCGGCCGGGCTGGCGGCCAGCGTGAGGGCGGCGCCCATGGCGAGGGCCAGGGCTGCGCCGGTGGCGATCTGTGCGGCGTTGCGGCGGGTGATGGTATTGCTCATGGTGATCTCCTGAAAGTGAACGGGGGTTGAGGGCTCAAGGTGCTCGCCGACATGGTGGGCTTGCAGGGATGTAGTCGCCGCCTTTCCGCGATCCTTACACCACATGGCGCAAGTTTTCGGCAGGCGCTGGCGAGCGATGAGGTCGGGCCATGTGGGTGGTCTGTTCGGTGTAATGATTGGCTTGTGCGCAGCGACCAAGCCTGTCAACACACATGGAGTGCGGGTATGGGATTGAAGCTGGTCCGGTGGGCGCCGCTGCGCGCTGCGCCCGTGCGCCCCGCTGTCTGCGCGAGAATCGCGGCCAGCGATCCGGCGTCTGCGTGCGACGTTGTGACGCCCCTCTCATTCGGAGCAGTTGATGCAGACTTTTTTTGGCACGGTGTTTTCCAGGCCCATCGTGGTGGGCGCTTTGCGTGTGTCGTTCGTCGTGGGCTGCGTGCTCAATCTGATCAACCAGGGCGAGGCGTTCTTCTCCGGCGGGCCCATTGCCTGGGGCCACGTGCTGCTGAACTTCCTGGTGCCGTATGCCGTGTCCAGCTACAGCGCGGCACGCAATCAGTTGTCGAACAGGACCACACCATGAGCGCCGGCAAGACCATGCCCACGGGTTCGCAGGACGTTGCTTCTCACGCACAGGAGGTCGATCCGGCCGAGCTGAGCGCTCTGCGGGGCAAGATGGTCAAGTTCGCGTCCCTGCAGCTGGGAGACCCGCAACTGGCCGAAGACGCAGTGCAGGAAGCCCTGATGGGGGCCTTCAGGAACACGGCAGCCTACGCCGGCAAGGCCAGCCTCAAGACCTGGGTCTTCGCCATCCTGAAAAACAAGATCACCGACATCCTGCGGCTGCGCCAGCGTCAGCGCCTGGTCTCGATCCATCAACCAACGGGCGATGCCGACGAGGAGGCCGATCTCTCCGAACTGTTCAACGGCCGAGGCATGTGGGAATCCGACGAACGCCCCGCGACCTGGGGCAACCCGACCGAGACCTTGCATGACAAACAGTTCTGGAAGGTGTTCGAGCTGTGTCTGGAAGGACTTCCAGGCCAGCAAGCCAAGGTGTTCATGATGCGTGAATACGTGGGCCTGGATGCGCGCGAAGTCTGCAGCGAGGTGGGCATCACCTCGACCAACCTCAACGTGATGCTGCACCGGGCGCGCTTGCGCTTGCGCGAGTGTCTGGAAGACCGCTGGTTTGCACGGGGAGGTGCATCATGTTGAACTGCCGTGAAGTGACCCGCCTGGTGTCCGAGTCGCAGGAGCGAAAACTGTCGGTTGTCGAGAAGATGTCGCTCAACCTGCACCTGATGATGTGCGACGGCTGCAAGAACTTCAGCCTGCAGGTGCCGTTTCTGCGCAAGGCCATGAAGGCCTATTCCGAGCGCCTGGACGATGTGATCGAAGACCACGGCGCAGCGCCCCCCCCGGACAAGGAAGGCAAGGACACATGAGCTTCTTCAAATCGCTGCCCGAGGATGCGGGCGTGCGCCATATCCTGACGCTCAACCCCCAGGCCGGGCGTGCACTGGTCGAGTTCCACACCGCCGCGCTGCGTAACGAGGGGCCGCTGGAGCCGCGGCACAAGGAACTGATTGCGGCCTACGTCTCCGGGCTCAACGCCTGCCAGTACTGTTTTGGCGTGCACGCCGAGACCGCCAAGGCGTTCGGGCTGGAGGCCGGCACGCTGGAGCGCCTGCTGGCGGACATCGACAGCGCCGACGTGGACGAGCGGCTCAAGCCGCTGCTGCGCTACGCGCGCAAGCTCACGCTGGAGCCCTCGCGCATGACCGAAGCTGATGCGCAGGCGGTGTTTGCTGCCGGCTGGAGCGAAGCAGCCCTGCACGAGGCCGTGCTCACGGTGTGCCTGTTCAACTTCATGAACCGGTTGCTTGAGGGGCATGGCGTGAAAGGCAATCCGGGCGTGTTTTCTGCGCGGGGTCAGGCCTTGCGTGATGAGGGCTACGAACCCTTGCTGGCGTTTCTGGACGCAGCGGCTGCGCCACCCTCCGCCCATCGCGTTTGACCGTTTCCTGTGTGTTGGCGGTTCCGTCGGCGCGGACTTTCAAGACGGCTTCGCGACCCACTCCGTGGCCGCGCGGGCGTCAAAGGGCATTCAGCAAGTCGTCCAGCTTGCCGCCCTTGTCCAGCGAGAGCAGGTCGTCGAATCCGCCCACATGGACGGGGCCTATGAAGATCTGTGGGACCGTGCGGCGCCCGGTCAGCTGGATCATTTTTTCCAGCATGCCGGGTTCCTGATCCACGTCAATCTTATGCCACTGCGTGACGCCTTTTCGGCGCAAAAGGCTTTCCGCTGCGCTGCAGTAGCCGCAGCCTTGGGCGCTGTACAGGGTGATGGAGACCATGGCGAGTTCCTTTCGGTGTTGGGTTGGATGTCCCAATGTATCGATCGTGTTGACACGATGGGTGTTTAATCGTTCTGATTCATTGACCTAACGTATCGATTCTTCATGGACCCACTGGCCAACCTGCTCAACAGCTTTTCCCTGCATGCGGGTGTCTTCTACACCGGCAACATCTGTGGCATTCACGACTTCGAGCGGGACACCCAGCGGGGACACCTGCACCTGATTCGCAGCGGCGATGTGCAGGTGCGGGGTGTGACACGGCGGCGGTTTGCGGTGACCGAGCCCACGCTGATGTTTCTGCCGCGGCCCGACCAGCACCGCCTGGTGGCCGATGAAGGGGCCGGTGCCGACGTGGTGTGCGCCACGGTGCAATTCGGTGGCTCCGGTATCAACCCCATCACCGCTTCTTTGCCCGACTTGGTCATGGTGCCCTTGAGCCAGCTGCCCGGGGTGGATGCTTTGCTGGACCTGATGTTCGATGAGGCGTTTCACGAACAGCCGGGTCGCCAGGGGGTGCTGGACCGGCTGTGCGAGGTGCTCATGGTCCGGCTGCTGCGCCACTGCATGGCCCAGGGGCTGACGCAGGGCGGCACGTTGGCGGGTCTTGCGGATGCACGTTTGGGGCCGGTGCTCGCGGCCATTCACGAGTCACCGCAACTGGAATGGGATCTGCTTGGCATGGCACAACTGGCCGGGATGTCGCGCGCCCGGTTTGCGGTGCGCTTCCGCGAAGTGACCGGCGCAACGCCGGGCGACTACCTGGCGGGCTGGCGGATACAGACGGCTCAGCGGCTGCTGACGCGGGGCGAAGCGATCAAGCAAGTGGCGCAGGCGGTCGGGTATGGCAGCGCGAGCGCCTTGTCGCGCGCCTTCGTGCGCAAGCTGGGCGTGGCGCCGGGGGAGTGGGTCGCTCAGCAGGAACCTCGGCACGCTGACTGACGACGGGAGAATGGGCTCAACGCTCGCCCGGACTGCGCGGGTCAGGTTCTTCATCCAGATCCAGATCGAGCGCACCGAGCTGAGGCACCAGTTCGTGCAGCTTGGCCATTTGTTTCTCGACTTCCTGACAATCGCCGCACATCGTGAGGTGGATGCGCAGCCGCATCTGATCGGTCAGGTCCAGTGGTTCATCCAGTGCCTGGGACATGAGTTCAGCGGCCCGCTCACAGGAATGAAAGAGGTTCATGCGGCGCTCCGGACGGTGTGGCCATGTGAGGTCATGCATTGGCGCAGGCCCATGCGGGCGCGGTGCAGCACCATGCGGCAGTTGTCGGCGGTGAGGCCCAGCCGTTCGCAGATTTCAGATGTCTCGAACCCCAGCCACTCGCGCATCATGAACACACGACCGGTCTGTGCCGGTAGATGGCGCAAGCAGGCTTCCAGGGTCGACATGATCTGGCGCTGCGCTTCGCGACCTTCCGGCTGTTGCCAGGCGGGCACAGGCTCCAGGTAGCTGCCCTGTTCGTTGAAGAGTCCTTCGGTGGGGTCACCTTCGTCTTCGTCGGTGGCGTTGTAAACCCGCCGCCGCTGGTGGGGCGAACGGTACCAGTCGGCGATCTTGTTCTTCAGGATGGCGGTGGCCCAGGTGGTGAGTGAGGCTTCGCCGCGGTGGGCTTGCGGGCTCTCCAGCACGCTCATCAGGGTTTCCTGCGCCAGGTCTTCGGCGAGTGCAGGCTCGTGCACCACCATGCGGGCGTGGCGAATCAAGCGCTGTCGCAAAGGTGTCCACGGATCTTTGACAGGGGTCGAATCGGTGGTCGGGATCGACGGGAGGGTGTCAGTCAAGGGCTTCATGGGTCGGGCCTTCGATGTTGGGGTGTGTCGGCGATCGGTACAGCGCAGGGCTGTAGGACACAGTCGTTCGAAGTGCTCAGGCCTTACAGGGAACACCGCCGGGCGAAGGCGTTTCCCGACCAGCGGAACGGGCCACCCGCCGGCCCCACCGGCCGGACCAACCCCGGATCGGCGAGGCCACGAAGAGGGCACGGGCCACGGTTCACACGCTGTTCCCATCAGAGTTGGCCGGGGGTGTAGTCGCCAGGGCTGCGATCGCCATGAACGGGCAGTTGACCGGCTTTGCTCAGAGCCAGTACTTCGTCACGCACTTGACGACGTGTCAGCACCGACACCGAAGGGGACGTGGTGTGCTTCGAGGCGTGTTCGCCGTAAGCGATGGTGTTGTTGGCCTGGGCTTCGCGCAACTCTGCGACGACCTGTGCACGCGTCAGGCTGGGGCCGCTGCTGGCCACGTTGTGACCCCAGGTTTCGCCATTGCCGGATTCGGCCAAAGCGGCAACGGAGGTGATGGCCAGGAGGCCTGCAACGATGAGGGTTTTCATGATGTTTCCTTTCGGGTTTGCGACGCTGCGATCTGCAGTGCCGTCATGACCTTGGTCGCAACAGCCTGAAAAAACGTGACAGGTTTTTTTTGCGTTGGAACTTGCGACAGCGAGCCACCCTCGCGGCAGGAGAACGATGGGTGACAAAGCCGAGACGTTCGGTGAATCGCGACCCTTGGTGCGCCCATAGCATGAGTGCCACGCCCCGCCGAACAGGTCCGAAGCGACCGATGGCGGCCGGTTTCAGTTCACTCACAGGAGCCCATCGCATGTCAGCAACCCCCTACATCCAGCAACTTCAACCCGTGGTCCATGCAGACGCCCAGGGCGCGCAGAAAGAAATCCTCGACACCGCGCTCAAGCAGGTGGGTTTCATTCCCAACATGTATGCCAACATGGTCAACGCCCCAGCCGTGCTGAGCACCTACCTGCACGGCTACGGGCTGTTCCGCAAGGAATCGGGCCTCACACCAGCCGAGCAGGAGGTGGTGTTCCTGGCGGTCAGCCGCACCAATGGCTGCACCTACTGCACAGCGGCGCACAGCATGATCGCGGACAAGATGTCGGGCGTGCCGGCACCGGTGCTGCAGGCCATCCGCGGTCACCAGCCCATTCCCGACGCGAAGCTGGCGGCGCTTTTTGAGGTCACCACCGAAATGGTCAAGAGCCTGGGCCAGCCCAGTCCTGCGGCCGTCAAGGCGTTTCTCGACGCGGGCTACCAGGAGCGCGACCTGCTCTACATCGTGCTGGCGGTGTCGGTGAAGGTGCTCAGCAACTACTCCAACCACGCGTTCGGCACCACGGTGGACGAGCGTTTCGCGGCCTACAAGGTCGATTGAGAGCCGTGAACCCATGACCCCCACCTTTGTTCCAGAAACGTTCGAGCGGGTCATGGGTTGCACCGCCGCCGAATTGCTGGCCTGGCTGCCCCGTGCACTGCCCGATGCCCAGCTCCAGACCGACGAGGCCGGACAGCGCAACGTGGCAACCTGGCCGCAGGGGCGCATGGAGCTGAGCTGGCAGCCCTTGCCGCCGCGTCGCATCGCGCTGCTGGAGATTCCGCAGCTGGCGGTGCGTTTCACCTACGTCGATCTGAGCGATGCAGAACGTTATCGCATTCAGAGGTGCTTTGATCTGCAGACGCATCGGGGTGGTGGCTGAGGCCGATCACCCGCATCAGGAGACCACAGCATGGATATCCAGGCGCTGGCATTTGACACAGGCGGCACGGTGCTCGACTGGCACACCGGTCTCGTCGAGGCGTTCACGCAAGTGGGTCATCGGCACGGCCTGTCGCGCGACTGGCACTTGGTGACCAACGACTACCGCCGCGCTGCGATGAAAGCCATCGTCGGGCAGGTGCGACCCGCCTTCAACATGGACGACGTGCACCGCACGGAACTCGATGGCGTGCTGGCGCATCACGGTCTCCAGGCATTCACCGCGCAGGACCGCTGGCAGATCCACCGGTCCTGGTACGGGCTGGACACCTGGCCCGACTTTCCAGCAGCGCTCAACCGCTTGAAGAGCCGGTACCCGGTGGTCTCGTTCACCATGTTGCCGCTGGCCATGGTGGTGGCTGTCTCGCGCCGCAACGACATCGACTGGGATGCCGTGATTTCCTGCGAGATGATCGGCGTGTACAAGCCGCAGCCCGAGGCGTACGCGCAGGTCGCCACCTGGCTGGGGCTGGAGCCGACGCAGATCCTGATGGTGGCTTGCCACAATTTCGACCTGAATGCCGCGCGCGCCAGCGGCTACCGGACCGCCTTTGTGCGGCGGCCTTTGGAGTGGGGGCCATCAGGGCCACCCGATCCAGATCCACATCCGGATTGCAGCTTCGTGGTGGACGACTTCACCTCGTTGGCGGAGAAGCTGGGCGCGTGATGCCCTTCGCCTGGGGCGTTCTGTCAACACCGATCGTGTCCCTGCAAGGAACCCCATGAAAGCCGTCTGGAACCACGCTGTCATTGCGCAGAGCGATGACATCGTCGAGTACGAAGGCGTCAGCTACTTTCCCGTCGGCTCACTCGTCGCAGCGCATGTGCGACCCAGTGCGAAGAACACCGTGTGTCCCTATAAAGGCATGGCCAGCTACTACGACATCGTGGTGGATGGGCAGGTCAACAAGGACGCGGTCTGGACCTACACCCATCCGACGGCCCGCGCGTCCGCTATTCGAGATCGGGTCGCTTTCTGGCGCGGCGTGACGCTGGTGTCCGACTGATCGTCGTCCGTCTGCCGGTGGGGGTCGGGGGGTGTAAGGATGCAAGGCGCGGCAGCGACTGAGGCACACAAGCCATGTGGCTTGCGTCCGTTTCAGGCAGAAAGCGCACATGGCCCTCTCATCCGTCCACCGCGGCACAAAGACCGCACTCATCACTGGCTCCACCAGCGGCATCGGCCTGGGCATCGCCACCGCCCTGGCCGCAGCGGGACACGACGTGGTGCTCAACGGTTTTGGCGAGACTGCAGCCATCGAACAATTGCGCGCCGAGCTGTCTCAGCTGCACGGCGTGAACGTGCGCTACAGCGGTGCCGATCTGTCCGATCCGGTCGCCACCGAGGCCATGATGGAAGAAGCCATCGGTGCCTGCGGCGCCATCGACATCCTGGTGAACAACGCCGGCATTCAGCACGTGGCGCCGGTGGACGAGTTTCCGGTGGAAAAATGGAACGCGATCATCGCGATCAACCTGTCGGCCGCGTTCCACACCACGCGGCTGGCCTTGCCCGGCATGAAGGCCAGAGGCTGGGGCCGGGTGCTCAACGTGGCCTCGGCCCACGCATTGGTGGCGTCGCCGTTCAAGTCCGCTTACGTCGCGGCCAAACACGGCATCGCCGGGTTCACCAAGTCGGTGGCGCTGGAAGTGGCCACCCAGGGCATCACCGCCAACGCGCTGTGTCCGGGCTATGTGTGGACGCCGCTGGTGGAAAAGCAGATTCCCGACACGGCCAGGGCGCGCGGATTGACCGAGCAACAGGTGATCGACGATGTGCTGCTGCACGCGCAGCCCACCAAGCAGTTCGTCACCATCGAGCAGGTCGCAGCGTTTGCGGCCTTCCTGTGTTCCAACGCCGGCGCCAGCATCACCGGAGCGGTGATGCCCATCGACGGTGGCTGGACGGCGCAATAACGGAAGGCGGTTCGACATGGCCACACGCGCAAGCACACCATCCACAAACACCCGCGCAGCCGCCAAAGCGGTTGCCAACAAGGCGGCACGGTCCCCGGCGGACGCGCCGAATCCGAACTGTCCACCCCAGCAGACCGTGATGGTCATGCAGGGCGGTGGCGCCGTGGGGGCGTTTCATCTCGGTGTCTACCAGGCCCTGCACGAAGGCGGCAAGGAGCCAGACTGGGTCATCGGCACGTCCATCGGCGCGATCAACGCGGCGCTGATCGCCGGCAACCATCCCCAGCACCGGCTGGCGCGGCTGCGGGCCTTCTGGGAACGCATGCAGTCCCGGCGGGCCAGCCACAGTGCCTTTGCGCTGTGGCCCTCGCTGGCCGGGATGGCGCAGTGGCAACACAACCTGGGTGTGGTGGGGCAGGGCATCCCCGATTTCTTCAAGCCGAATCTGCCGGCCTGGTTCAATCCGCGACAGGTAGTGGGCATAGAGCGAGCCGCGTACTACGACACGCAACCGCTTCGCGACACACTGGACGAGCTGGTGGACTTTGACGTCCTTGCGCGTTCGCCCATGCGCATCACGGTGGGCGCTGTCAATGCGCGCACCGGTCAGATGCGGTATTTCGACAGCCGGCACGAGCGTCTCAACTTGGATCACATCATGGCCTCGGGTGCGCTGGCGCCGGCCTTCGGCGCGGTGCGCATCGACGGCGATCCGTACTGGGATGGCGGGCTGTACTCGAACACGCCGATCGAGGTGGTGCTGGACGACAAGCCGCGCTGCGACTCGCTGATCTTTGCCTGCCGGCTGTGGGAGCCGCACGGCGACGAACCGCAAAGCCTTTGGGACGTGCAGGGCCGCCTGAAGGACATCCAGTTCGCCAGCCGGGCCGAATCGCACATCGAACGCCAGCGGCAGCTGCACCGGCTGCGCCACATCATCCGCGACCTGGCCCGACAGGTGCCCGACAGCGCCCATGCCCGCGAGCTGGGTGCCTGGGGTTGCAACACCGTGATGCACGTCGTCAGCCTGATGGCGCCGCACCTGCCCGGCGAAGACCAGACCAAGGACATCGACTTCACGCCCCGCGGTGTGCACCTGCGTACGGACGCCGGGTTGAAGTTGGGGCGCCAGGCGCTGGCGGAGAAGTTGTGGGAGGCGCCGCACGACCCGCTGGAAGGCGTTTGCGTGCACCGGGTTCACCTGGACCCAGCGGCTGCATAGCCAGCGGGCACCGCGGTT
Source organism: Hydrogenophaga aromaticivorans (assembly GCF_013387465.1). Taxonomy (GTDB): domain Bacteria; phylum Pseudomonadota; class Gammaproteobacteria; order Burkholderiales; family Burkholderiaceae_C; genus Hydrogenophaga; species Hydrogenophaga aromaticivorans. The sequence goes on from NZ_VYGV01000016.1 coordinate 306,833, forward strand.
GATGTGTCATGGGTGCCTGTAAGAGAAGCCCACCTTCGCGCGACTCAGTACATCACCCCGGTTCCCACTCAAGGAGTCATCATGGTTCTTCGCCGTGCCTTTTTTGCTTCTGTTCTGTTGCTCGCCAGCGCCGCCTCGCACGCGCTGGACATCAAACCCTTCTCCGCTGCGCTGCTGGCACAGGCACAGGCCAGCGACCAGCCGGTCGCGCTGCATTTCCATGCCGACTGGTGTCCGACCTGCCGCGCGCAGGAAAAGGTCTTGCAGTCCCTCAAGAGCGAGCCGGGTCTGGACCTGACGGTGCTGGTTGTCAACTACGACACCGAGAAGGAGCTCAAGAAGCTGTTCAATGTGCGTGCCCAGTCCACCTTCGTGGTGCTGCGCGGGCAGCAGGAGTGGGCGCGCCTGGTGGGTGACACCGATCCCGCAGCCATCCGCACTGCGTTCAAGTCCGCGCTCTGAGCGGGGCGAGCGCATGTCGGCTCTGGTATCGCTTCCACAACTGGGTTTCAGCCTGGCCGCTGGCGGCCTGACGACGCTCTCGCCCTGCGTCTTTCCTATGCTCCCCCTGGTGGTCGGTGGTGCGCTGCAGGGCAACCGCCTGGGGCCGGTGGCCATGGGCCTGGGCATGATCGCCTCGTTTGCCGGCATCGGCATGCTGCTCGGTGCGCTCGGGCCGGCGCTGGGGATTGACGGTGACTCGGTGCGCATCGCGGGCGCGGCCATGTTGATCGCCTTTGCGGTGGTGATGCTGGTGCCAGCGCTGGGCGAGCGCTTCACGCGCTGGATGTTGCCGCTGGCCAATTCGGCCCATGCCGCCTCGTCGGGGATTCAGGGCGGTTCGCTCACTGGCGCTTTTCTGCTCGGTGGTGTGCTGGGTCTGGTCTGGAGCCCCTGCTCGGGCCCCTTGCTCGGCTCGGCACTCACGCTTGTGGCGAGTGAAGGCGGTCTGGCGCGGGGCGGGCTGATCCTGGGTGTCTTCGGTTTGGGAGCCGCCATTCCCCTCGTGGCCGTGGCTTACGCCTCGCGCAGCGGCTTCAACCGCGTGCGCGACTGGGTGATGGCCCGCATCGAACGCTTGCGCCATGCCTTCGCCGTTCTGTTGGGTCTGCTGGGTGTGGCCATCCTGATGGGGTGGGACAAACGCCTCGAAGCTTTGTTCGTCCGGTGGATGCCCGACGCCTGGGTCAATCTCACGGTGGGCATCTGACCGTTTCATCCACCACGGGTTCTACAGCGAGCCATCCCTATCAAGGAGACATTCCCATGCAAGCCATGTTCAAGACCCTTCCGCTGGTCGGCGCTTCGGCGCTGCTGCTGGCCGCGTGCGGCAGCGTCGAACCGCAGAAGCCGCTGGCGCTGCCCACGGCGCCGGCTCCGGTGTCGTACGACGGGCATGTGGCTGGCGAAGCAACCGACTACGTTTTCGTGCTGGTGCCTGACAGCAATCCGGCCACGCCAGGTCTGGCGATGAAGGCGGGCGAGTCGCTGCACCTGGCGCTGTCTCCGGCGTTCAAACGCAATGCTTCGGTGCCCATCGTCTCCGACCGCGACACCAACCTGGTGCTGACCAAGGGCTGGCCGCAGGGTGCCGTGCCGCTGGCCGGGCAGTACCGCATCGACTTCGTCGAGAAGGACCATGCCATCACCGTCACCGCGCTCAAGGACATCGCGGCCGCCGGCGGCAACGCGCCGGGCATCAAGGTGATGCATGTGAGGGGTCGCAGCTTCACCAACCCTGCGACCGGTGGCTATCCGGTGACGGTGACACGCCGATCCGCCGGTGGACAGGTTCAGGCGGTGTGGCAAGGCGGCATGCGGGTGCAGGAGGAGATGCTGGAGACCCGGCTGGTGCCGACCAACTTTCACGTGCCACCGGGCGCAAACACCGACTACCAGACGGTGGCGACCGGTCAGGTCGCACCCATGCACCTGGGCTTGCTGCTTTGGGGGGCCGACGGCGCACCGCTCAACGGTGTTGGCGTGGCCCCGCGCGACATCAACCGCTTCCCGCGCTACACCGGCGGCTTGCTTGTGCAGGACAGCAACGGCGACAAGCGCCTGGACCCGGCGGTGGACACGGTGGTGGGGGGCATCATCGGCGCGGCCCCGAAGGGTGCCACGGGCCAGGCGGCCACCAGCCCGCAGGGTGCCGATGGCAACCCGGTGCTCTCGGGTCAGGTGCCACGCAGCGACCGCTTTCCGCCGGCAGCGGGTGGCGGCAAACCCAACCCGGGTCTGATCGCGATCCAGTTCCGCGCCGGCAGCCTGCCGGGCCTGTACCGGCCCACGGTCGAACTGCTCAAGGGGAACAGCTACCAGTTCACGGTCGAGGCCCGCTGATTCGGCGTTGCCTTCAAGCGTATAACTTCGTTGCTTCGCCTTGCCGTGCTGTAGCACTGTCTGCGGCTTCGCGCCTTGTTCTACGCTTGAATGCAAAACCGTATGAAGCGCTGCGGTTGATCAGAGCCCGCGCCGGGTCGCTTCGGTCTGCAGGGCATCGAGATCGGCGGCCCAGTCCACGCGGGACTGGCTGAGCACTTCGAGGCGGTGGTTGTTCAAGGCATCCACCAGCGCGCCGTGCTTTGCCAGGCGGGCGTCCCGGCGCTGCAGCAGGTCGGCGATCAAGGGGCGGTACATCGCCAGAAAGTGACCCAGCCAGGCGCAGGCGTTTTCATGCCCGGGCACTTGGCCTGGCCGGCAACGGTCCAGGCAGGTCAGGGTGAGCGCGGCATCGAACCAGTGGCCCTCGGTGACCCACTGGTTGGTGGTGAAGAGCTTGACGGGCAGGCCCCGGGCATCAAGCGCAATGGCCAGCATGTGGGTCGGCGCGTGACGCTTCCAGACCTTGCGGCCTTGTGTGGCGCGGCTGCGGCGGCCGGTGGCGGTGGCGTGCCAGAAAACATGCAGGTGTCCGTGTTCGTCGCCATGGGTGCGGTGCGCGTGGTAATAGAACTGGGTCCCGCTGCCCAGGTCGATCACGTCGGCCGGCGGGTAGTGTTCGTACTCCACCACCTCGGCGCCTTGCACCCAACTTTGCAGCAGGGAACCGGAGGACTCCGTCGCGGTGGCGAATGCGTCCACACTGGCCTGGCCGTTGTACAGGGCGGTGCCCAGTTCGGTCAAAGAGGCGGAGTGCCAGTGTCGGCGCAGCGTGGCGGATGCGGGCATGGAAACGGATGGGTGAAGCGAACCCGGAGCAGGGCGCTGCTCCGGGTTCGCGTGAGCCAGATGGAGCGTTTACTTCTTCGGTGCGCAGGCGCCACACTTGGCCTTGCAGGCGCCGCATTTGGGCATCATCTTGGAAGTGCCGCACTTGGCGCCGCCGCAAGCGCGACACGCCATGGCGCAGCCACCCAGGGCTGCGGTGGTGACAACGGCCGCGGCCAGGCTCAGGGACAGGCGGGATGAGAGTGACGACATGGTGGTTCTCCGGTGAGGTGACATAAGCCAGTGACTGACGCGCGGCCGAATGCACACACGCCGTCCTTGGTGGGGTTTGGTCGTTCACCGTGGCCGGATCGTTACAGCGGTCGATGTAATTCGAAGCCCATGCGCGACGACCAAGCGACATGTGGCTGAGTTTTGTGCTGGTTTTCCTCATTGGTTTTGCGGCCCACCGCGCCAGCCTTTGCACGGTGCGGGCGGTGATGCAGTGGATGGAACAACGCAAATCCAGCTTGCTGGTCAGCTTTTTCTACGCGTCACTCTGGGCCAGCCTGGCCACGGGGCTGTTTGCTTGGGCTGGGGTGCCAATCTCCGGACGTCCCGTGCTCGCCAGCAGTTGGCTGTTCAGCGTGGTTGGTGGTTTGCTGTTCGGCATGGGCGCGGCGGTCAACGGCGGCTGTTCCTTGTCCACCTTGCAGCGGCTGGCGGACGGCGAGGCCCGTTTGTTCACTACGCTGGTGTTCTTTGTGCTGGGGAGCCTCGTGGTGACGTGGCTGCAATCGCTCGGCGCGGTGCCCTGGCCGCATGTCGAAGCGCTCTGGTGGAATGCCATAGGCCCGGGCGCACGGAGTGCGCTGGTGTTGATCCTGCTGGTGTGGGCCGTATGGCAGCTTGCCGTGCTCTGGCGCTGCAGAGACCGCCTCCAGCGCCCGGACCAGTGGCTCTTGGCGCCTAGGTACCGCCTCTCATTGGCCGCGATGGTGCTGGGCCTTTGCAGCGGACTGCTGTTCCTTCTGGAAGGGGCCTGGACCTACACCAACTACCTGCGCGAGCTGGGTCTTTCATGGGTGACTGAAACGAATGCACCAAGGTGGCATCGCCTGGCGCTGGTTGCCTGCCTGTTCTTGGGCATGGTGGTTTCGTCGGTGCAGCGTGGTCAGTTCGAGTGGCGGGGTACGCAGTCCATTTTCGGGTGGCGCAACATGCTGGGCGGCGGACTCATGGGCATTGGTGGCGCCCTGGTGCCTGGGGGTAACGACACCGTGTTGCTGGTGCTGATGCCGACACTGTCTCTCCAGGCGTTAGCTAGCTTTGGAGCAATGTTGGTGGGGATCTATGGGGTGGTCAAACTGATGAGGGTGATCAGTGGCTAGTTGTTGAAGCAGCTGTGCTGCACAAAATTCATCCGTCACATGCGCTCCAGTCTGATCGGCGTGCGCCCGTTGCAAGTCATGGATTTGTTCGGTTCGATCTCCTCACACACTGACGGCCGAGGCATGTCGGAATGACCGTTGGGCTGTTTTTCAAGAATGGCGTCTGAATCAGAAAGGTGGTGCCGGACCAAAGCGTTTGTGGGTTTCAAGTGTTGTTTGTGCTTATCAATGGCCGACTGGACAAACAAGTGTCGAGAAGTTCAGGGTCCTTCGAAGGCTGAACGGTGAAATCGGGCAGGGGGTATGCGTCTGCTTTGAAACTTGCTCACCGACCGCGATGTGTCGGTGTCGCCAGTTCAGGTAATGGGTAGACGTCGGCGGCACGGAGCCAGTCAGGTCGCGGAAGCCCAATGACCGCAGTACTTCTTACAGGAGCCATTCCCTCCCGCGTCGGTCGCCGTACCCAACAGCCGCTTCATGGCAGTCAGCGTGAGTACGCCTGGTAGCACCCATCGTCAGCATTCGCTGCACACCCGTCGCTCAAGTTCTGATGCAGGCTACCGATCAGATTCGAGGGTGGCGAGATAGATCAATGCCAGCACCTGCGAAGCCTCATCTAGCAATGAGAGCCTTCAGTCCTCCGTCTGGTTCGAATCGCCCGTTCCGGAAGGTCAGGCGAGTCGGACCTTCCCAGGCGGTGTCCAAACAGCTGTGCATGGGATCACCGGGGTAGCACATGACCCGTTCTCCATCCTGATCAAATGACTCCGGACGTATCGTGCGCGGAGAATGAGATCTGGCGTATGCCATCACTTGGTCGATCGTCGTAAATTGGGCCAAGTGTTGAAGACAGATGATCTGGGGGGCTGCCAGATCGATCGCACCTGCCCAATACCGTTCCAGCGCGATTCGTGGCTGCATCCATGCGCAGTCAGTCACCTCGCTTTGATCGTGAACCGCCATTTGGTTTGGTGGCAAACTGGAGACGAAAAAGCGGGTGTCGAACCGGCGGTTGGTCACCGTTGGGCGTCGAGGCGTGATCCACCGACTCCAGGGCAGCAAGCTCGACGCATTGAGACGCCAACCGAAATGCGCCAGTACCGTGTCCAGAGACAGACCACTGTTCACCATGCCCTGGGCTTGAACCAGCGCTTGGCCGTCCGGGAGCCCATCGATACCCAACAGCAGACCGCATTCTTCAAGCGTCTCCCGTACGGCGGCGGCGTAGATCTGACAGGCTGTGTCCCGCTCGATATCAGGCTCGCAAAGAGCGGAGCGCAGCTGCTCGGTTGTCATATTCACCAGCGATGGAGACAGCTGTCTGTCACGCTGTTCGAGCTTGCCGCCCGGAAAGACGTATGCGCCGCCAAGTACACCGGCTGCCGCATGCCGCCGCAGAAGAAGCACCTCAAAGTGTTCTGCAGAGTCGCGCAGGACCATGACAGTCGCAGCGGGCGCTGGCATTGAGTCCACATACTCTGCGTTGAGTTCAAGTGCCATAGGTTTCAGGACGTTTCGTTGTTTCCAGCGTATGCCTTGATCAGCATTTGCCGCGCATGACGTTGATGTCGGATGGTGCTTCCGATCTCAAATTGAGGCCTTGAGCAGCTTGCCCAGCTCGGAGGGGTTGCGCGTGATGATGAAGCCCGACTCTTCCATGATGGCGAGCTTGGCGTCCGCCGTGTCGGCACCACCGGAGATCAGCGCACCGGCGTGGCCCATGCGCTTGCCGGGAGGGGCCGTCACACCGGCGATGAAACCGACGATGGGCTTCTTCATGTTCGCCTTGCACCACATCGCGGCTTCGGCTTCATCCGGGCCACCGATCTCGCCGATCATGATCACGGCGTCGGTATCGGGATCGTCGTTGAAGGCCTTCATCACGTCGATGTGCTTCAGGCCGTTGATCGGGTCACCACCGATGCCGACGGCGCTGGACTGGCCCAGGCCCACTTCGGTCAGCATGGCCACGGCTTCATAGGTCAGCGTGCCCGAACGGGACACGACGCCGATGCGGCCTTTGCGGTGGATGTGGCCGGGCATGATGCCGATCTTGATTTCTTCCGGCGTGATCAGGCCGGGGCAGTTGGGGCCCAGCAGCAGGGTCTTCTTGCCGCCGGCGGCTTCCTTGGCCTTCATTCGGTTGCGCACTTCCAGCATGTCCTTGACCGGGATGCCTTCGGTGATGCAGACCGCCAGGTCCAGATCTGCCTCGACGGCTTCCCAGATGGCGGCGGCAGCGCCAGCGGGCGGCACGTAGATCACCGACACGGTGGCGCCGGTCTGCTGCGCGGCTTCCTTGACGGAGGCGTAGATCGGGATGTTGAAGATCGACTCACCGGCCTTCTTCGGGTTCACGCCAGCCACGAAGCAGTTCTTGCCGTTCGCGTATTCCTGGCACTTCTCGGTGTGGAACTGGCCGGTCTTGCCCGTGATGCCCTGGGTGATGACCTTGGTGTCTTTGTTGATGTAGATCGACATGGTGTTTCTTCTCCGGGCTTATTTGACGGCAGCAACGATCTTGGTCGCTGCTTCGGCCATGGTGTCGGCAGCGATGATCGGCAGGCCGGATTCGGCCAGCAGCTTCTTGCCCAGCTCTTCGTTGGTGCCCTTCATGCGCACCACCAGCGGCACGCTGAGGTTGGTCGCCTTGCAGGCGGTGATCACGCCGGTGGCGATGGTGTCGCACTTCATGATGCCGCCGAAGATGTTGACCAGGATGCCCTTGACCTTGGTGTTCTTGAGCATGATCTTGAAGGCTTCGGTGACCTTCTCGGCGGTGGCGCCGCCGCCCACGTCCAGGAAGTTGGCCGGCTCGCCGCCGAACAGCTTGATGGTGTCCATGGTGGCCATGGCCAGACCGGCACCGTTCACCAGGCAGCCGATGTTGCCGTCCAGGCTGATGTAGGCCAAGTCAAATTTCGAGGCCTCGATTTCGGCCGGATCTTCTTCGTCCAGATCGCGGTAGGCCACGATCTCGGGGTGGCGGAACAGCGCGTTGGCGTCGAAGTTGAACTTCGCGTCCAGCGCCATCAGGTTGCCCTTGGAATCGCAGTTCAGGGGGTTGATCTCCACCAGGGACGCGTCGGTGTCCATGTAGCACTTGTAGATCTTGGCGAAGATGTCCACGGCCTGGTCCACGGAAGCGCCGGTCAGGCCGATGGCGGCAGCCACCTTGCGGGACTGCGCTTCGGTGATGCCGGTCAGCGGATCGATCAACTCGGTGACGATCTTCTCGGGCGTGGAGTGGGCCACTTCCTCGATGTCCATACCGCCTTCGCTCGATGCGATCAGCGCCACCTTCTGGGTCGCGCGGTCGGTGACCAGCGACACATACAGTTCGTTCTTGATGTCGGCGCCGTCTTCGATGTAGAGGCGGCGCACCTTCTGGCCTTCTGGGCCGGTCTGGTGGGTCTTGAGCTGCATGCCCAGGATCTCGCCCGCAAGGCGCTTGACGTCTTCGATGGTCTTTGCGACCTTCACGCCACCGCCCTTGCCACGGCCGCCGGCGTGGATCTGGGCCTTGACGACCCAGACCGGACCACCCAGTTTCTGCGCGGCTTCCACCGCTTCCTGCACCGTGAACGCGGCAATGCCACGCGGCACTGGCACACCAAATTGACGCAAGATTTCCTTGCCTTGGTACTCGTGAATCTTCATTTTTAACCTTTGTATTGATAGAAATGGTGTCTTGGTTCAAACCACTCGACAGCTTCATCAAACCGTCGCCAGTTCGTAGTGGAATGACGGGTGACTTTGATGGTGTCCGATGCCAGGTTGATACACCGGGAAGCGCAGACAGTCAGCCGCCGATTTCAAACAACAAGCCCCGGACTGGGACGGAGTCACCTTGCTGCACATGGACATGGGTGACAACCCCGTCGTGCTCGGCGCACACCAGACTCTCCATCTTCATGGCTTCGATGGTGGCCAGGACATCGCCCCTGGACACGCGCTGGCCTTCGCGCACGGCCACGCGCGCCACCGCACCTGGCATGGGTGACCCCACATGGTGAGGGTTGTTCTCTTCGGCCACCCGGGTGGCCTTGCTCGTGACGACCGCGCCTGCCATCGGAATGCGGATAAGGCGAGGTTGACCGTTCAGTTCGAAGAACACACGGCATTGGCCCTCGGCGTCTGGTGGGGTGCTCCCCTCGACCTTCACGTGCAGCGTCTTGCCGGTGTCGATGGTGACCGCGATTTCCTCGCGCTCCTGTTGTCCATAGAAGAAGGCGGGCGTCGGAATACCCGAGACGTCACCGTAGTGGCTGCGGTGTTTCGAGAAGGCTTGGTACACCTTCGGGTACATCAGGCTGGACGCCAGGTCCTGGTCGCTGATCGCGTGACCCAGCTGTCGCGTCAGCTTTCCCCGTTCGGCTTCAAGGTCAACCGGGGGCAGTTGCGCGCCGGCTCGACCCGTCAGGGGTGGCTGGCCCTTGAGCACCTTGCGCTGCAAGGCCTCGGGAAAGCCATCCGCGGGGAATCCGAGCTCACCCTTGAACAGCGACACCACCGACTCCGGAAAGGCCAGCTCCTTGTTGGGGTCGGTGACGTCGGCGGGCGTCAGATCATTGGCCACCATGAACAGCGCCATGTCACCCACCACCTTGGAGGTGGGTGTTACCTTGACGATGTCGCCGAACAGCAGGTTGACCTGGGCATAGGTTTCGGCGATCTCGGGCCAGCGGGCCTCCAGTCCCAGGGAGCGGGCCTGTTCACGCAAGTTGGTGTACTGCCCGCCGGGCATTTCGTGTCGGTACACATCGGAGGTGCCGCAGCGGATGTCGCTCTCGAACGGGCTGTAGTAGCGGCGAACCCCTTCCCAGTAGTGCGACAGGTCGCGCAGCGCCTCCTGGCGCACGCCCGGATCGCGGGGGTGGCCTTCGAGTGCCGCCGCCAGACTGCCCAGGCTGGGCTGGGAGGTCAGGCCACTCATGGCGTCCAGGGCGCCGTCCACGATGTCACAGCCGGCATCGATGGCCGCCAGCACGCTCGCGCCGGACATCCCGCTGGTGTCGTGTGTGTGAAAGTGGATCGGCAGTCCGGTTTCGTCTTTCAGTGCGCGCACCAGGGCCGCCGCGGCACGGGGGCGGCACACGCCGGCCATGTCCTTGATGGCCAGCACATGCGCGCCGGCGCGCTGCAGCGCCTGGCCCATCTTCACGTAGTAGGCCAGGTTGTACTTGTCCCGCCGGGTATCCCACAGATCCCCCGTGTAGCAGATGGCGGCTTCACACAGGGCGCCGGACTCCTTCACCGCGTCGATGGCCACCCGCATGTTCTCGACCGAGTTCAGCGAGTCGAAGACCCGGAAGACGTCGATGCCGGCCTGGGCCGCCTGGGCCACGAAGAAGCGCACCACGTTGTCCGGATAGTTGGTGTAGCCCACCGCGTTCGAAGCGCGCAGCAGCATCTGCAGCAGCACGTTGGGCATGGCAGTGCGAAGTTGTGCCAGGCGCTGCCACGGGTCCTCGTTCAGGAACCGCATCGCCACATCGAAGGTGGCGCCACCCCAGCATTCGACCGAAAAGAGGTCCGGCAGCAGCCGGGCGTAGTGCGGTGCGATCGCCACCATGTCATGGGTGCGCATGCGGGTGGCCAGCAGCGACTGGTGGGCGTCGCGCATGGTGGTGTCGGTCAGCAGCACGCGTTGCTGTGCCTTGATCCACTGGGCAAATGTCTCCGGGCCGAGTTCGCGCAGCAGGTCCCGCGTGCCGGGCGGCGCCGGCTGGATCAGGTCGCACGCAGGTTTGACGGGCGTGGGCAAAGGCAGCGCTGGCAGCGTCCGCCCCTTCATTTCCGGGTGTCCGTTGACGCTGACCTCACCGAGAAATCGCAGGAGCTTGGTGGCCCGATCCCGCCGCTGTGCGACTTTGAGCAGTTCCGGACTCTGGTCGATGAAGCGGGTGGTGCACGTCCCGCTGACAAACTGCGGATGTGTGATGACGTTTTCCAGGAAGGCGAGGTTGGTGGCGACACCGCGGATGCGGAACTCCCGCAGGCAGCGCCCCATGCGCGAAATGGCGTCGTCGGAACTCATGCCCCAGGACGTGACCTTGACCAGCAGGCTGTCGTAGTAGGGCGTGATGACCGCGCCGGAGTAGGCGGTGCCGCTGTCCAGGCGCACACCAAAGCCACCGGTGGACCGGTAGTTCGAGAGTCGACCATAGTCGGGTGAAAAGTTCTTCTCGGGGTCTTCGGTGGTGACCCGGCACTGCAGTGCGTGGCCGTTCAGCCGGAGCGCCTCCTGCGGCGGCACGGCGGCACCAGGCACACCGATGGCCGCGCCTTGCGAGATGGTGATCTGTGCCCTGACCAGATCGATGCCGGTGACCTGTTCGGTCACGGTGTGCTCGACCTGGATGCGCGGATTGACTTCGATGAAATGGAAGGCGCCGGTGTCGGCATCCAGCAGGAACTCGACGGTGCCGGCGTGGGTGTAGTTCACGGCGCGGCCGAGTGTGAGTGCCGCTGCGCACAAGGCCTCGCGTTGTTCGTCGCTCAGATAGGGCGCCGGCGCCCGTTCAACGACCTTCTGGTTGCGCCGCTGGACCGTGCAGTCGCGTTCGAAGAGGTGCAGCAGGTGCCCGTGGGTATCGCCCAACAGTTGCACTTCCACGTGGCGCGCCCGCTCGACCAGCTTTTCCAGGTAGATCTCGTCGTTGCCGAATGCGGACCGGGCTTCGCTGCGGGCGATGGGCATCTGCTCCAGCAGATCGTCGCGGCTGCGGATGACGCGCATGCCGCGGCCACCGCCACCCCAGCTCGCCTTGAGCATGAGCGGGTAGCCGATGGCTTCGGCGAGCGCGATGGCCTGATCCGTGTCCAGCGGTAGCGGGGGTGTGGCCGGCATCACAGGCACGCCCACGGACTCGGCCAGATGGCGCGCGGCGACCTTGTTCCCCAGGGTGCGCATCACGGTGCTGGACGGCCCGATGAAGACCAACCCGGCCGCCGCGCAGGCGTCTGCAAAGTCGGGGTTCTCCGACAGGAAACCATAGCCGGGGTGGACCGCATCCACTTTGGCGAGTTTGGCCACCCGGATGATTTCGGCGATGTCCAGATACGCGGCGATGGGTTTCTGCCCCGCGCCAACCAGGTAGCTCTCATCGGCCTTGAAGCGGTGCAGGGCGAAGCGGTCTTCGTTGGAATAGACGGCCACGGTACGGATGCCGAGTTCGGTGGCCGCGCGCATGACGCGGATGGCAATTTCGCCACGGTTGGCGATCAGGATCGATTCGATGGTGGGCTGTTTCATGGTGTGTTGCGCGCTGTCTGCCGATACATCAGCAGGTGTGCTCAGGTGTCGCGGTCGTGTGGTGGTCGGTGGAGGTCGGGCCAGAGCTGTGCCACGACTTCCCGCTGCGCCGCATAGGCGTAGCAGCTGTCCACCTTGGCCCGGCGCTGTGCTTCGCCTGCCGGTGCATTGATGCTGGCCAAGCGCTGGGGCGCCAGTCCCTGGAAGGCGGTGGTGGCCATGGGGCCGAGCAGTTCGACGATGTGCGTGCAGGACTGTGCGCCGCCGAGGCGCTCTCGCACTTGCTTGCCCCAGCCCGCGCCGAGGCGAAGGCCCTGGAGTGGCGCCAAGGTGTTCACTGCGCCGCGGCAAACGCCGAAAGGGGTCGCTACCATCTCCGCCGATGCCTCGTGCACCAGCATGTCCTCGTCGATCACGAGGCGCACGAGGAGGTCGTGCACGGGCACGCCCGGTGGTGTGTCCTGGTGGGCAAGCTGTCGTCGGAATGGGTGGCTCTTGGTATCCACCAGACGTCCTTCGATCTCGAAAAGCCCGTCGGTGCGCCGGAAAAACCGCAGGTCGATCTGGCGGTGGTGGATCTCTTCCCGATCAGCAGGGTGGGTCATGGGTTCTCCGGGGCTGGCGTGTTCAGGTGCCAGGGCGAACCGGGGCCCAGGCAAAACTGTCCGGCCGGGCCACCGCCACAGCACCTGACGCGATCAGGGCCTCGCAGGCCTGAGGGCTCAGGCCCGCAGCTTGCAGCACCTCCAGGGTGTGCTCGCCGAGCTCGGCCGGGGGCAGGGTGACGATGCCGTCATCGCAGGCACCCAGCCGCGGAAACTCGGGCACCTCGAAATCCATGCCGCGCAAGGGCACCGTGCGCAGCTTGCCGGGCTGGTGCGCCTGCGGCGCCTCCAGCACACGTTCCAGCGGCAGCACTTCGGTACAGCCGACGCCTGCTGCCTTCAACCGGGATTCGACGTCGTCGAAACGGTGCTGGGCCACAGCGGCCTTCACGATCTCCTCCACCTCTTCGCGGCGCTTCTTGCGGTGGCGCAGCGCGGCCAGCGACGCATCTGTCGCCTGCGGCAGCTTCAGGGCTTCGCAGAACTTCAGCCAATGGGCGTCGTTCAGGATCAGCAGGTAGATCCAGCGTTCGTCGGCGGTGAGGTAGGCGCCGTAGCCCGGCATGCTGAACTCCCCATGCGGTTCGCGTTCGGGTCGGCCAAGCAACTGGGTCTTGAGCTGAACACCCACCAGGTCGCGCGATGCCACGTGCAGACCGGTTTCGTAGAGGCCGATCTCCACCTGCCGTTCGCCCGGGTCGGCCTCGGGCTGCAGCATCGACGCCAGGATGCCAATGACCGCATAGGCACCTGCGAACTGGTCGTGGTACGAGGGGCCGAGGCGGCTGGGTCGGCCGTTGACCCGGTTGGCTTCCATCACACCGGTGGCGGCTTCGGCCACCGGATTCGAGGCCAGGTCATCGGCCTGCGGGCCGGCCGCGTAACCGCGGATGTGGCAGTAGATCAGGTTCGGATTGACCGCGGCGCAGTCTTCGCGCGTGACCCCGAGCTTTTTCGCGGCCTTGGGCGCCAGGTTGTGCACCAGTGCGTCGGCGCTGGCGATCAGCTGGAGAAATGCGGCGCGGCCCTCGGGTCGGCCCAGGTCGATGCACACGCTCTTCTTGCCGTGGCTGTAGGCGATGAAGGTGCCGCTGGGGCCGCCGCGCACCAGGCTGCGTGTGGGGTCGCCGGCGGGCGGCTCCACCTTGATCACCTCGGCGCCGAGCTGGGCCAGGATGTGTGAGGCAAAGGGCGCTGCCAGCATGGTGCCCAGTTCAATGACGCGTCGTCCGGAGAGTGGAGGGTGGTGCATGGGATGCCCTTCATCGTTAAAAGAATGCATTGTATATCGGTAAAAACAGAAGATTTCCCTGTTTTTTCAGTGGAAACCCTAATTTTAATGACTTCTGCATTCCATACAATGCATTGTGCGTCGAGTGATCTTGGCGCATATCCCGAACATCCACAGGAGACACCAAGATGCACAGAAGAACTTTTCTCTCCAGCAGCGCTGCGGTCACATCGCTGGCCCTGCCGGGTTGGGTGCAAGCCCAGCAGGCTTCCCCGGGCATTGATCTGGCCAACAAGACGGTGACTGTGGGGGCGTTCACGCCCATTACGGGGCCGGTGCCGTTCTATACGATCCTCACGCACGCAGCCGAGGCCTGCTTCAAGTGGGCCAACGAGACCAACGCCCTGAACGGCTGGAAGATCAACTATGTGACCTACGACGACGGCTATGAGCCGGCGCGCAGCGTCGCGGTCACGCGTCGCCTGGTGGAGGAGAACAAGGTCTTTGCCTTAGCGGCTCCGGTGGGGACTGCGCAGTCGGTGGCGGTGATCCCCTACGCCAAGGAAGTGGGGCTGCCCATGATTGGTCCGATCGGTGGCGCCACAGCGTTGTTCGCCGAGAGGCTGGTGTTTCCGCTGTTGCCGGATTACGGGTGGTCGGCTGCCTCCAACTTGGACTATGCCCTGAATGGACTGAACGCCAGCCGCGTCGCCCTGCTGTGGGAGAACGATGAGTTGGGGCGCTCGGCCAAACGAGGTTTCGATCTGCACATGAGCACGCTCAAGAAAGAGGCGGCCGAATCGATCCCCTTCGAAGTGCGCAACACCGACTTCACGCCGCATGTGCGGCGACTGGCCAACACCAAGGCTGAAGTGGTGATCCTCTTCGGCTCCAACGCCAACCTGGCGGCGGCGCAGAAGGCTGCCGACCGCATCGGTTTCCAGACCAAGTGGATGGCGCCTTTCTTCACGGCCGATCCGACGACGCGCAAACTGGCGGGTGACCTGCTGAATGGCACCTTTTTCTCCTCGTGGCTGATGCCGGTCGGTGCCGACGATCCGGACATCAAGGCCTACCGCGACAACGTGGCCAAGCACTTCCCGAACGATCCCATCGGCGTGTTCGGCCTGAACGGCTGGAGCAATGGCGCGCTGTTCGTCAAGGGTTTTCAGATGTTGTTGGCCAGTGGCAAGCCGCTGACCCGCGCCAACCTGGTGGACGTGATGGAAACCATGAGCAACGCCACGGTCGGTGGTGCACGCAATGTCACCTTCAAGGCGGGCGACCACCGCGGCGCGCGCCAGGAGGGAATCATCCAGGCGGCGCCAGATGGCAGTTTCAAGCTGGTGCGCGACTTCCGTCCGTTCCCAGCCGATGTGTTCGACGCCAAGATTTCCTGAGGAGCCGAGTGTGACAACTGCCTATGACGACTGGGTTGGCCGGGAAGAGGAACGAACGGAGCGGGTGCTCGCGCCGTCGGTTCAAGCCTTGGCCGCGGCCCTGGATCTTGAAGACGCGCCGGGCCCCGGGAAGCCCCTGCCACCGGGCTGGCAGTGGTTGTTTTTCAACCCGGTCGTGCGCCGCAGCGGACTGGGCGGTGATGGCCACCCCCTGCGCGGTGGATTCCTGCCGCCGATCGAGTTGCCGCGCCGCATGTGGGCCGGCAGCCGGGTGCGCTACCTGGCCGATGTCCCTGTCGACGCCACGGCGACGCGGCGCAGCCTGATCCTGAAAGTGGAGAACAAGGTCGGCAAACGAGGCTCGTTGTGGTTCGTCACGGTAGAGCACGTGATCAGCTGCGAGGGCAAGCCTTGCATCGCCGAGGAACAGGACATCGTCTACCGGGATGCGACGCCCCCGGGGGCTTCGCCCGTTGCGGCACCAGAACCGTACGACGGGCAGGCGAAATGGAGCCAGGAGTTCCGGCCCGACACGACGTTGCTGTTCCGCTATTCGGCCCTGACCTTCAACGGGCACCGCATCCACTACGACCAGGCTTACGCGCGTGAAGAAGAAGGCTATCCCGACCTCGTGGTTCATGGGCCGTTGACGGCCACGCTGCTGCAGCAGTTTGCGGTGGCGCACGGCGGCGCTCGCCGGCTGGCGAGCTTCGATTTCCGAGGTGTCAGTCCCCTGTTCGTCGGTCGTCCCTTTCGCCTGGAGGGCCGTGACGCGGAGAGCGGCGCCATGTCCCTGTGGGCCCGGGGCCCGGACGGCGAGCTGGCCATGTCCGCCACGGCCACTTTCCGCTGACGATGCAAGCACGGGACCGGTGTCCCGAGAACCCAACCCACACAAGGAGCACCAAAAACATGGCACAACATATGAGCGGACCGGCCAGCCTGGAAGGCCAGGTCGCGCTGATCACCGGCGGCGCCGGCGGCATGGGCCGCGCCATCAGCGCGGCGTTCAAGGCCGCAGGCGCCACGGTGGTGGCAACGGACCGCGCGGACAAGGAAGACCTCGGTCCGGGCATCGAATACCTGCGTTACGACGTGACTTCGCGCAGCGACACCGACCGGGTGATCGATGCGGTGATTGCCCGACACCAGAAAGTCGACATCCTGGTGCTGTGCGCCGGCACCATCGCCCGGACACCCCTCGCAGAGAGCACCGATGAGGAGTGGCAGTCCATCCTCAACGTGAACGTGATGGGCGTGGTGAACCCGGCCCGCAAGCTGTTTCCGCTGATGTGCGAGCGTGGTTTCGGCAAGATCCTGGCCGCAGGCTCGATCGCCGCCAAGAACGGTGGCGTAGCGTCCGGTCCGGCTTATGTGGCCTCCAAATCGGCCGTTCACGGAATGATGCGCTGGATTGCCAAGGCCGGCGCCCCACATGGCGTCTACGCCAACACCCTGGCCCCCGGTCCGGTGGAAACCGCCATGTGGGCCAACGTCACGGGCAACGCGGCGCCATCCGCCCATGCGTCGGTGCCGCTGGGTCGCTGGGGGAATGCAGATGACATCGCGCAAGCCGCCCTGTTCCTGTGCTCGCCCGCTTCCAACTGGATCACAGGCACATCGCTGGACATCAGCGGCGGCATGTGGATGGACTGACACCAAGGGGCTTCAAGATGGCAACAGATGCAGTGATCGGTTTTGTCGGGCTCGGCGTGATGGGTGGGGCGATGTGCCGCAACGTCGCGATGAAGCACGCGGGCGATGTCCTCGCCTTCGACACCAACCCGGGGGCGTTCGAGGTGCTCGACGGAACCAAGGCCCGCCGCGTGGGAACGCTGGCCGAGCTGGCCGCGCAGGCCGACGTGGTGTTTCTGTCGCTGCCGGGCGGACCAGCCGTGGAGCAGGTCTGCCTGGGAAGCAGCGGATTGACCAGTGGGGCGAGGCGACCACAGGTGATCGTCGACCTGAGCACGACCACCGTGGCCGTGGCGCGCAGCGTGGCCGAACGGCTCGCGGCCCTGGGTGTGGCGTTCGCCGATGCCCCGGTGGCGCGCACACGGGAAGCGGCGCAACGCGGCGAACTCAGCATCATGGTGGGGGCGGACGCGGAGCTGTTCGCACGCATTGAGCCGTGGCTGCGCTACATGGGGTCGGACGTGACGCATTGCGGCGTCACCGGCTGCGGCCAGGTGGTGAAGCTGATCAACAACGCACTGGTGTTCGAGAACACCCTCGCCCTGGCCGAGATGATGGTGCTGGGCGAGCGTTCCGGCGTACAACCCGCGACGCTGCTGGATGCCGTGTCCAAGGGTTCGGGCGACAGCTTCGCGCTGCGCAACCACGGGCGAAAGTCCATGCTGCCGCGGGAGTACCCGGCGAAGTCCTTTCCTCCGGAGTACGTGCTCAAGGACATTGGCTACGTGCTGGAACTGGCCGAACAGACCGGTGTGAGGACGCGCGTCACCGAACTGGCGCAGCGCTACTACGCGGCGACGGCTGAAAACGGCTGGAGTGGTCGCTACTACCCCGCGGTGATCGAGGTCATTGACCGCAACATCGCCCTGGCACCCGCCACGGGCACCACCAAGGACTGATGCCGTGGACGATTTATTGGGCCTGCTCTGGGCCGGGATGGTGAGCGGTTGTCTCTATGCGATGGGGGCGATCGGCATCGTCCTGATCTACAAGAGTTCCATGGTGGTGAACTTCGCCCATGGCAACCTGGCCGGTCTTTCGGCCTTCCTGGTGTTCGGTTTCACCGCCGGCATTTTTGCGAACATGGCCTGGGGGCTGGCGGTGCTGCTCACGCTGGTGATCATGGTGGCTGTCATGGCCGGCTGCTACTTTCTGATCGCGCCGCTGGTGTTCAAGTCGGACCTGACCAGCACGATCGCCACGCTGGGCATCGGCTTGGTCGCACAGGGCGCGACGCAGCTGCTGTTTGGCTCCAACGTCGTGTCGATGGACCTGCCGCTGCCCGACTGGCGCGGGCAGCTCGGCCCGGTGCGCATCTCGACCTATGACCTGGCGGTGCTGGGCGTGACGCTGATCGTGATCGGACTGTTGTACCTTCTGATCGAGCGCACCCGAATCGGGATCGCTTTCCGGGCGGTGTCGGCGAATCCCTTCGCCAGCCGCGTGTGCGGGCTGAACCTGCGCCAAGTGCACCTGTTCTCCTGGGTGGTGGCCGGCCTGCTGGGGCTGGTGGCCTCGCTGCTGATCGTGCCCACGACGTTCCTGTCCTCCACCAGCGTCTCGTCTTTCATGCTCCAGGCCTTCGCCGCTGCGGTGGTGGGTGGGTTCAGCAGCCTGCCGGGCGCTGTGCTGGGTGGGATCTTTGTGGGCATCCTGATGAATCTGCTGTCCTTCTACATCGCGGCGGAGTTCAGCAACACCTACCTGTTGCTCACCATGCTGCTGGTGCTGAACGTCTTTCCCAAAGGGGTTCTGTCTGTGCGAGGAGGTACCCGTGTCTGATGCATTGATGGTTCAAGGGGCCGTGGCCGACCATGCGCCTGCTGCCGGCGTGACCGGTGGCGCTGGCGGCCACCGCCTGACGATGCGGATCGGCGTTGCCGTCGGTTTGCTGTTCCTGTTGCTGCTGCCGCTGGTGGCGGGTGGCTACTGGACGTTCACACTGGGGCTGTGTTTCGCCAACGCGATCGCGATCATTTCTGTGAGCTTCCTGGTGCGCTACGGCGGCGAGGTGTCGATCGGGCACGGCGTGTTCGTCGCAGCAGGCGCATACACAGTGGCCTTGATGGAGAAGTACTTCGGACTGTCGCTGCTCTTCAGCCTGCCGGTGGCCGCGGTGGTTGGCGCGGCGATGGGACTGGTGTTTGCCTATCCCTCGCGCAACCTGTTCGGTATCGGTCTGTCGGTAACAACGATGGCGCTGGCGCTGGCGCTGCCCGAAGTGTTGTTGCACTTCTCTTCGGTGACCGGCGGTTACGAAGGACTGTATGTGAAGCTCGATGCCTTGCCGGTCATGGGCAAGTCGCTGCAGCGCTACTACCTGCCGCTCATGGGGTTGTTCCTCGTGGTGGCCCTGTTGTGGCGCTTCCGGCGCTCGCGTCAGGCCACGGCCCTGCTGCTGATCCGCACCTCCGCGCACGCGGCGGAGTCCTTCGGTGTGCGCCGCAGCTGGGCCCGCCTGTCCTGTGTGGCCTTGAGCGCCGGCATTGCGGCGATCGCCGGTGCGCTGCTCTCGTTCAGTTCGTCGACTGTTTCGCCCAACAGCTTCACGCTCTGGACATCCATCTTCCTGCTCGTGGGATCGGTGGTGAGCCTGTATTCCCTGTCGGTCGTGGGCAGCATCGTAGGTGGCCTGTTCCTGACGCTGATGCCCCTGCTGCTGGCTGGCGCGGGTGACTGGGTGCCCATCCTCTACGGCGGTGCGCTGCTGGGTGTCGTGCTGGGGGTCAACGCGCTGCCGGCGGGGCTTCGTGCCCGCCTCGAAGGAGGCCGCGCGTGAACACCACAACGGTCATGGAAGCGGTGCCTCTGGTGGTCGAGAACCTCGCGCTCTCGTTCGGCGGCAACCAGGTG
Organism: Hydrogenophaga aromaticivorans; assembly: GCF_013387465.1. GTDB lineage: Bacteria > Pseudomonadota > Gammaproteobacteria > Burkholderiales > Burkholderiaceae_C > Hydrogenophaga > Hydrogenophaga aromaticivorans. Next base: position 326,416 of record NZ_VYGV01000016.1, read on the forward strand.
CTGCACAACATCGCGATGCACCTGGCGCCGGGAGAAATCACCGGGCTGATCGGTCCCAACGGTGCCGGAAAGACCAGTTTCTTCAACTGCCTCACCGGCCTGTATTCGCCGCAGCAGGGCAGCATCCGGCTCGGTCAGGTGCAGCTCAAGGGCATGGCGCCCACCGAACGGGCCGCACTCGGGTTCTCGCGCAGTTTCCAGCATGTCGCCTTGTGCCCCGAACTCAGCGTGGTCGAGAACGTGATGATCGGGCTGGACCGTCAGTCTTCTGCGGGCTGGCTGGACGCGTTCCTGCCATTGGCGCGCGGCCGGGCCGAGCGCCAGCACAACCGCGATCTGGCGCTCGCGGCGCTGAGCCGGCTGGGCATCGCCCAGGCGGCCGACGAGTCGCCCTCACAACTGCCGCCGGGCATGCTGCGGCTGGCCGAAATCGCTCGCGCCATTGCGGGGTCGCCGCGTGTGCTGCTGCTGGACGAACCCGCAGCGGGCCTGAACTCGGTGGAGACGCGTGACCTGTCGAACGCACTCAAAAAGCTGCGTACGCCGCAGATGGTGCTGGTGGTGGTGGAGCATGACATGGACCTGATCATGGAAGTGTGCGACACCATCCACGTGCTCAACGTCGGGCGACTGTTGGCCTCGGGAGACCCCGAGCAGATTCGGTCCAACCCGGAAGTGGTCCGCGTGTATCTCGGAGACGACGATGAGTGATACGACTTCAGACCTGCTGCAGGTGGATGGCCTGACCGTGCGCTATGGCGCCGGCCCCGTGGTGCACGGGGTTTCGATGGGGGTGGCCAGTGGGACGGTCGCGGCGCTGCTGGGTGCCAACGGTGCCGGCAAGTCCAGCACCCTGCGGGCGATAGCCGGGCTGGAGCCGTCGCAAGGGCGGGTGCGCTTCGACGGGCAGGATGTGAGCCGGTTGTCCTGCGCGCAGCGGTTCCGCGCGGGCATCGTTTACGTGCCCGAAGGGCGTGCGATCGTCACCGATCTGTCGGTTGCCGAGAACCTCACGCTGGGCTCGTATTTCGTCGATGCCCGCACACGGGTGCGGCGCCAGCAGATGGTGCTCGAGTTCTTCCCGGAGATCGCGACCCGCTTGAAGTCGCCGGCGGGTCTGCTCAGTGGCGGTGAACAGCAGATGCTGGCCATCGGCCGCGGATTGATGTCCGGTCCCCGGTTGCTGCTGCTGGATGAGCCCTCGCTGGGACTTGCCCCTTTGCTCGTTGCTCGGGTGTACGAACGGCTGGCCCTGATCCAGCAGGAGCAGAAGCTGACGGCGCTGCTGGTGGAACAGAGCTTCCACGCGGCGGCCAAGCTGGCGGCGCGTGCCTGGGTGATGCGCCATGGCCACATCGTGGGCGAGCTGGATGCCCATGCCCTGCGCAGCCGCGAGGGACGCCAGCAGGCCATCGATGCCTATCTGGGGGCGCGGCAGGACGCCGCGCCCACCGCCCATGCTTGAAACGGGAGCTGTCATGAAACAGAAATTGCAGGGGCGGGTGATCGCCAGCGGGTTGCAATTTCCCGAGGGGCCGGTGGCGCTGCCGGATGGCAGTGTGCTGGTGGTCGAGATCGCCGCTGGGCGCCTGACGCGGGTCTTGCCGGATGGGACGCAGCGTGTTGTTGCCGAGGTGGGTGGCGGTCCGAACGGCGCGGCCCTGGGGCCGGACGGCCATTGCTACATCTGCAACAACGGCGGTTTCAGCTGGCGCACCGACGGCGGCTTCATGCGACCCACCGGTCCGGCCGCGGACTACCGTGGCGGTGCGATCCAGCGCGTGAACCTCGACAGCGGCCTTGTTGAAACCCTGTACACCCATTGCGACGGCGTGCCCCTGCATGGTCCGAACGATTTGGTGTTCGACGGCCAGGGCGGCTTCTGGTTCACCGACTTTGGCAAGACCTTCGAGGACCGCATGATGCGCGGCGCGGTGTATTACGCCACCACGGATGGCCGTTTCATCCGCCGCGCCGCCCACCCCGTGCTGACGCCGAACGGCGTCGGACTGTCACCCGATGGCGGCACGCTGTATGTGACGGAAACGGAAACCAGCCGGCTGTGGTCCTTTCCTGTCATCGGACGTGGCGAACTCGGGCACGAAGCCTGGCCGTCGCCCAACGGTGGGCGCCTGGTGCATGGCCTGCCCGGTTTCCAGCGCTTCGATTCGCTGGCGCTGGAGGAGGGCGGCAACATCTGTGTGGCCACGCTGGTGCGCGGCGGCATCAGTGTGTTTTCCCCGGTGGGCGAGCTGCTGGAGTTCCACGATGCGCCCGAAGGCTACTGCACCAACATCTGTTTCGGTGGGCCCGACCGGCGCACCGCCTTCATCACCCTCTCCGGTTATGGCCAGCTGTTTGAGGCCGTCTGGCCGCGAGCCGGTCTACCGCTTTCCGCCTGACCCCCTCCGGCAACCACCCCTGAAAGGACGCATCCATGAAGCCATCGAAACTCCACAACCGGCGCACCACCTTGCGCGCCGGCTGTGCGCTGGTCGCCTCGACGCTGTTGGCGTGGGCACTCCCTGCGGCCGCGCAGACGACCTGGCCTGAGCGACCGATCCGCATCATCGTGCCGTATGCCGCGGGGCAGGGCGCCGACGTGCTGACGCGCCTGCTCACGCAGGAGCTGGCCAAGACGCTGAACCAGCCGTTTGTGGTGGAAAACCGTGCCGGTGCGGGCGCCAACATCGGAACCGCAGTCGCCGCCAAATCCGCGCCAGATGGCTACACCTTCCTGCTCGGAACGAACGCCACCCACGCGGCCAACGAATTCCTCTACAGCAACCTCGGGTTCAGTCCCTCCGCCGACTTCGAAGGCGTGGCCATGATCGGCCTGCTGCCGATGGTGATCAGCACGTCGTCACCCGATTTCCCCACCAATGGCATCCCCGAACTCATTGCACGCGCCCGTGCGAACCCGAAGACCCTCAATGTCGGACTGCCTAGCACCACCGCCAGCGTGGTGCTGGCGCAGTTCGAGAAGGTGGCACAAGCGCCGTTGTTCGGGGTGAAGTACAAATCCTCCGCCCAGTCGATGACCGATGTGCTCGGTGGGCAGATCCCCCTGACCATCGACACGGTCACCGCCGCGCGGGCACACATCGCTTCCGGAAAACTTCGTGCATTGGGCATCACATCACTCAAAGCCAGCGAGATGCTGCCTGGCGTCAAGTCTGTGGCCGAGCAAGGCGTGTCCGGGTTTGACGTCGTGGCCTGGGACGCCCTGTTTGCGCCCCGTGGCACACCACGCGACGTCGTGCAAAAGCTGAGCGAGCACATACAGCGTGCGCTGCAACAGCCCGAGACCCGGCGCAAGATGCAGGAGATCGGGATAGAGCCTCTTTACATGGGGGCGAGCCAGCTCGACGCGTTCGTGAAGGACGAGCGCCTCAAGTGGGGCGGCATCATCAAGGCGGCCGATATCCGCATCGATTGATCGACGTCTGACGTGCAAAGTCAGGCCTTTGGCATTGACTTTTTTCTCAAAAGAATGCATTATGCATTCAACATCAAATTTTCAACGACCGGAGCTACACACATGAATGCCATCGCAATCCCCCAGCAGAACGAAGTCGGCAATGCGCCCGCTGAAGGCCTCATCACCGATCAGGCCATCGCCGACGCCAGAGCGATGATCGGCTTGCACCTGCGCCCGGAAGGACCGTATCTGCAGGACGCCACCGCGGACACCCTGCGCAACTGGTGCAATGGCATTGGTGACCTGAATCCGCTGTACCGCGACATCGGGTATGGCGCAGCATCGCGCTACGGCACGATGCTGGCCCATCCCATGTTCCCCATGGCTTTCGGCTGGCTGGGTCGTACCCGCTGGGGTCTGCCTGGCGTGCACGGCTTCTATGCCGGCAACGACTGGGAGCTGATGCGCCATGTGCGCCCGGGTGATCGCATCACCCCGATCGAGCGCGTGGTCGGTGTCGAAGAGAAGGAAAGCAAGTTCTCTGGCCGCCTGGTGCTTCAGTACGTGGAAGCGTGCTACTACAACCAGCGCAGCGAGCTGGTGGCCCGAGCGCTGGGCACCTGTACCCGCCACGAGCGCAAGGCTGCGCGAGACACCGGCAAGTACAAAGAAATCGAGCAGTACGAGTACAGCAACGAAGAACACGACCGCATCGATCAGATCGTTCTGGACGAACCCAAGAACATCCGTGGTGCCGCCGTTCGTTACTGGGAGGAAGTGGAGGTGGGTGAAGAGCTCCCGACCATCGCCCGTGGTCCGCTGTCCTTGATGGACACCATGGGGTTCCTGGTGGGCTGCGGTCGGGGCCATACCCACGGTGTGGTGTTGCAGGCTGCGGTGAAGCATCCGGGTCACTTCTTCCGCAATCCGGAAGCGGGCGGTGGGGTGGAGTACACCGGCATCGGTCACCACCGCGAGTCGGTGGCCAAAGAGGTTGGCGTGCCGGGCACCTACGACTACGGTCCGCAGCGTTCCTCCTGGATGTGCACGCTCATCACCAACTGGATGGGTGATGCCGGTGTCATCAAGCGGGTGCGCACGGAGATGCGCCGTTTCAACATCGTCGGCGACACAACGTTCTGCAAGGGCAAAGTCGTGCGCAAGTATGTGAAGAACAACGTGCCGCTGGTGGACATTGAAATTGCCGCGGAGAACCAGCGCGGTGAAGTGACCACCCCGGGGCTGGCCACGGTGGCGCTGCCCTCGCGCGACGTCAAGTTGCCAGCGTTCATCGACGGCTCCGCCATGGACCTTGAGTTGCCCGTCGTCCGTTGAACGGCGCCGAGCGGAACAACCAGCGAAAGAGCCACCATGTCCAGCAACGACGCACCGCAAATGCCATCTCTGCCCTTGACCGGTTGTCGCGTTCTTGAGTGTTCACGCACAGTCGCTGCCGCCTACGCAGGCCGCTTGATGGCCGCGATGGGGGCGGACGTCGTGATGCTGGAGCCGAGCGGTGGCTCACCGCTGCGCCATGCCGCACCGCTGCTGGACGGTACGGGGGACAGCGCGCTGTTCACCTACCTGGCGGTGGGAAAACGCAGTCAGGTGTGTGATCTGGATTCTGCCGAGGGTCGGCTCGTGCTGGAGCGCGAGCTGGTTCATGCCGACATCCTGATCGACGACACGCCGCTGCGCGATCGAGCGCGGCACGGGCTGGATCCGGCGTTGATCGGGGCGCGGCATCCGGGCCTGGTGCACGTGAGTGTCTTGCCCTTTGGCGCCTCGGGACCGAAGGCGAACTGGGATGGGGAGGAGATCAATTTGCTCCACGCCGGGGGCGAGGGCTTCCTGCTGCCCAATGGACTGTCCCATGAGCTGTTCCCGGACCGTCCGCCACTGAAGATCTATGGCCACTTTGCCGGCTATCAGGGAGGCACCATGGCGGCGTTGGCCGCGCTCACGGCCTGGTGGGCTGTGCCTGTGGCGGGTGGCCAGTACGTCGATGTATCGGTGCAGGACGCCGTGCTGTCGGTGGGGGCCTTCGCCTTGCAGCGCTTGGGCGATGGTTCGCTGGAGCACCGCACATCGAGGCGCTTCCGCTATGGCGGTGTGTTCGAGGCGAGCGATGGCTATGTCGAGTTGCTCACGCTGGAAGACCGGCAGTGGCACGGGCTTGTGGATTTGCTGGGGCGCCCGGCATGGGCTGAAGAAGAAAGCCTGAGCGATCCGCTGGAACGCAGCCGCCGCGGCGACGAGATCAATGGCCATGTGCGCGAGTGGATGCGCAGGCACCCGGTCGAGGAGATTGTTCGTCGGGCGCAGGAACTGGGCGTGCCCGCGGCGAAGTACCGGACACCTATGGAGGTGACACAGAGTGAGCACGAGCGGGCGCGTGGCCTGTTTGCGCGCTCGGAACTGGAGAGCGGTGGATCGGTGGAGGTGCTGGTTGCACCTTTCCAGTTCCGCTGCTCGCTCTTGCCTGGCGGCGGACGCGTGCCGGCGCTGGGAGAAATGGACGCGGTGGTGCTGGCATGATGAAACGTACCAATGCGCCTTTGGCTGGCGTGCGTATCGCCGATTTCACGATCCACGCTGCAGGACCCTACTGCACACACCTGCTCTCGCAACTGGGCGCGGAGTGCATCAAGATCGAAAGCCGAACCCGACCGGATGCCTTTCGCAAACCGCACGCCGTATACGGCCGCATGCAGGCCGCGACCTTCGACCAGGTGTCGGCCAACAAGTTGTCGGTGCGCTTGAACCTCAAGCAGGCCGAGGCCGTTGCGCTGGCCAAGCGGCTAGTGGCGGTGTCCGATGTGGCGACCGAGAGCTTCCGGGCTGGTGTCATGAACCGCCTCGGCCTCGGGTTCGAGGCGCTGCGCGAGGTCAAGTCCGACATCGTGCTGCTCTCGCTTTCCTCGTGTGGACAGAGCGGACCGGACTCGCACTTCGCCGGCTATGCGCCCCTGTTCGGTGCCTGGGGGGGCCTGGGCTGGATGAGTGGCTACAGCGATGGACCTCCCGTGGAAATGCGCCATGTGATGGACCATTCGGCCGGCTTGCACGCGGCTGTGGCCACGGTGGCCGCGATGCACCAGCGTCGCAGAACCGGGCTGGCGCAGCACGTGGATCTGGCAGCTCGCGAAGTCGCCTCGGCCATGATCGGTGATGCCCTGGTCCAGGCGAGCGCCGGCATGACGCCCGTTCGCCCTGGCAACGCTGACCTGGGGATGGCGCCCCACGGGGTGTACCGCACGGCCAAGCCGGATCGGTGGCTCACGCTTGCGGTGCGCAACGATGATGAGTGGGGCAAGCTCCTGCAGGTGTTGTGCCGCGAGTGCAGCGATGTCCGCTTTGCAACGGCCCAGGGTCGCCTGAAACACCGCGAAGACCTGGACCGACTGGTGTCGTACTGGCTGGCCACCTGTGATGCCGATGCCATGGCGGGCCGCATGCAGGAAGCGGGTCTGTGCGCTCACGTGTCGTGGAACATGCAAGACATCGCCAGCGATCCGCACCTGCTCGCACGACAGGCGCTGGTCGAGGTGCGTTCGCCGGACATTCCTCCGCGGCTGGCGGTGGGGGCTCCGGGACGGTTTGGCGGCACCGACGACGTCGGCATCCGTCGGTTGACCCCCACGCTGGGACAGGATGAGGATTACGTGTTCGGCGAGTTGCTGGGCCTGAGCAGCGCGCAGCGCTCGGATCTCGAAGCACGCGAGATCATCTACTGAGCGCACCGCGAACCCACATTCAACAAACCCAAGAAAGGATTGCCCTGTGAAAGATGCCATTTACCTGGTGCTGGACATGATGAACGATTTGGTCCACGCCGACGGTCCCAACGGCAAGGGCGCCTACGGCGAGCAGGTGCGCAGCCGCCGTGTGCTTGAAAACACGCGCGTGGCCCTGGACAAGGCGCGTGCTGCCGGCCTACCGGTCGGCTTCGTCCGTGTTGGCTTTTCTGCCGACTACCGCGAGTGCCCGCCCAGTTCGCCGATTTTCTCCGGAGCCCGTAAGAACGGCATCTTCAAGCTGGGCACCTGGGGCACCGAGGTGCATCCGGACCTGGGCCAGCAGACCAGCGACTTCGACATCGTCAAACACCGCGTGAGCCCGTTCTACAGCACCAGTCTGGAGGCGATCCTGCGTGCGCACGGTATCCGGACAATCTATTGTTCGGGCATATCAACCAACGCCGTGGTGCAGGCCACGGTGCGCGAAGGCCATGACCGGGACTACGAGATGGTGGTTCTAGAGGATGGCTGTTGTGGACTGTCCGATGAGGAGCACGACAACGCGATCAAGGGTCTGCAGCGTTTTTGCCGCATCACCACGTCGCAAGACGTGGTCTTCGGGTGAGAAGCAAATGAGTCGAGTTGCACACAGCCTGCTTTTCGTCCCAGGGCACCGACCGGACCGCTTCGACAAGGCCGCCGCCAGTGGCGCCCATGAGGTGGTGCTGGACCTGGAGGACGCGGTCGCGCCGGCGGCCAAGGCAGAGGCACGAGGCCACGTGGCGTCCTGGCTCGCGACCGGACGGCAGGCTTTCGTGCGCATCAATGCGGCACAGACAGCGTGGTACGAGGACGATATCCGGATGCTCCAGTCGGTCGCAAGCGCCAACGTGATGCTGCCCAAGGCAGACCCGGACTCGCTGGCGCGCACAGTCAGCCGTCTGAACGGACGCAGGCTCATTGCGTTGCTGGAGACCGTGGACGGGTACATGGACCTGAGGGAGGTGGCGGCTGTCCATGGTGTGGAGCGGATCGCATTCGGCAGCGTGGACTTTTCGGCTGAAAGCGGGATCGCGGACGAGGGTGAGGCCATGACCGCTGTGCGCACCCAGATCGTTCTGGTATCGCGGTATGCGGGACTGGCGGCGCCGGTTGACGGCGTCAGCGTGAACTTCAATGACAACGATCGCATGCGGGCCGACGCCCTGCGTTCGCGCCAGCTCGGTTTCGGTGGAAAGCTGTGCATCCATCCGGGCCAGGTGGCGGCGACTAACGCGGCGTTCCGGCCGAGCCGCGAGGAGATTGAATGGGCGCAGCGCGTGCAATCTGCATTCGAAGCGAGCGGCGGCGCAGCGACGGCGGTGGACGGAAAGATGATCGACAAGCCGGTGGTTGACCGGGCCCGGCGTATTCTGGCCGAGGCCGCGTTGCACGGCACCGATTAGAATCCGGCAAGCCCTGGCCCTTCCCATTGGCGTCTTAGGACGGCTATCAGAGGGGCCAGCCGTTTTGGGGACTAACCTGGAATTTGCTAACGGCCTGGCACGGCCTGTCAGCCCGCCGCGAATGGACTACCGAACAAAAGAAGAGCAGGTGGCTGACTACCTGCGCGAACGGATCATCTCGGGGGTGTTCCCTCGCGGATCTCGTCTCAAACAGGCGGAGATCGCCAAAGAGCTGCACCTGAGTATCACGCCGGTGCGGGAAGCCCTGAAGCTGTTGGCGGCGGAGGGCTATGTCAGCGGTGACTCTTACCGCGGTGCTCGGGTTGTGCCTTTCGACGCATCCGCATCCGGAGAGATCCTGAATTTGCGGCTGTTGCTTGAAGCACAGTTGGTCCGCGGGGCGGTGGAGCATGTCACTGCGCAAGACATCAGCGACCTGCGGGCGCTCGGTGAAGAGTTTGAGAAGGCGTTCGAAGCCGGTGACCGTGCGATCGCCCGTGGCGTCAATTACCGTTTTCACCGCCGGCTCTACGACATCGCGAAAATGCCGCAGACCTTGCACTTTGTTCAGATCCTGTGGGCGCGCTACCCGTTTGATCTGATCAACGCGGTCGAGGAGCGGGGCAAGGACGCGGTCAAAGAGCACGATGAGATTCTGCGAGCGCTCACATCTGGCGATCCTTCGGCTTCGATGCTTGCGATGCGTAAACACATCGAGTCCGGCTGGTCCATCTTGAAGTCGAAGCAGTAGGTCCGCCGGGCAATGGGGATACCTGCGCCCACCAGCCGCCGGGTTCGGGTGAAGCCTTTCTTGGCAGGGTCCCCGGACACGCCCGGTCCGGGAAAAAGATGCGAGAGCGGTTTCACTCTGCCCGGATACCCGCTTCTCGAATGACTTTCCCCCACTTGTCGATGTCCCTGACCAGGTATGCGCCCAGCGCATCGGGCGTTCCGCCAGCGGGCTGTACGCCATGGTTGGTCATTTTCTGCTGCACATCAGGCATCGCAAGGATCTTCACGAGTTCGGTATTTAGCCGTTTGATTGCGGCCAATGGGGTGCCTGCAGGAGCGAACAGGCCGAACCAGGCCGTCACGTCAAAGCCGGGCAGACCCGATTCGGCAACGGTAGGCACCTGGGGCAGTTCGGTGCTTCGTTCCGTGCCTGTCACGGCCAGTGCGCTCAGCTTGCCAGACTCGATGTGCTGCTGCACCGGTGGAATGGTGGAAAAGTAGACTTGAACGTGACCGCCCAAGAGGTCGGTGACAGCGGGGCCGCCGCCCTTGTAGTTGATGCTGACCATCTTGATACCCGACATGCGGTTGAAGAGTTCGCCAGCGAGATGTGCCGTCGTTCCGTTGCCGGAATTGGCGTAGTTGAGTGGCTGCTTCGAGTTTTTGGCCAGGGTGATCAGTTCGCCAACGTTTCGCGCGGGAACCCCTGGGTGGGTGACCAGCACCAGGGGCAATGTGCCGACAAGGATCACAGGGGAAAAATCCTTGACCGTGTCAAAAGGGAGCTTCTGGAGGTTGGGGTTGATCGGGAATGAGGTGATCGGCATGACCAGGGTGTAGCCATCCGGCGTGGCTGTGGCGACTTGCTGGACGCCCAAGTTGCCCGACGCTCCAGGACGATTCTCGACCACCACAGGCTGTGCCAGTGCGGCAGACAGTCTCTCTGCCAGCAAGCGTGCGGTGAAGTCAGTGCCTCCTCCGGCGGCAACAGGGACGATCAGTTTGATCGGGCGGTTGGGGTAGTCCGTCGACGCAAAACTTGGAAGGGAACTGCTCAGGGCAGCCGCGTAAATGATGGTCAGCAACTTCTGAAGGGCGCGCATGGATGTCTCCGTTGTTTAATATGGAACGCACAACTACGATAATGCATTAAATATTGTGCGTTGTATAGCGATGTTGCACACTCTGGCTATGTTGAGCCGCGATCTTGAGCGTCCTGTACCGTATGCAATTGGTGCGCTAGAGGCCGAAACCAGCCGATCACATCGCTCTTTGAAAACGTGAGTGTTGAGCGATCCCCGTCATCAGCTTTGCTCCACCCCATAGGGTGATGCAACACGTTTCAACATGGAGGGGCCTGCTCTCTCCACAGTAAGGCACTCTTGCACCACGACCTGTCTCCCCTCGCGCCGCTTCGCCAGCCGGTCTTCCGCATGTTGTGGACCACCTGGCTCATGGCCAACGTGTGCATGTGGATGAGCGATGTGGCGGCGGCCTGGATGATGACCTCGCTCACCACGACGCCGCTCTGGGTCGCGCTGGTGCAGACGGCGTCCACCCTGCCGGTTTTCCTGCTGGGCCTGCCCAGCGGCGCGCTGGCCGACAGCCTGGACCGCAAGCGCTTCTTCCTCTTCACGCAGCTGTGGGTGGCGGTGGTGGCGTCGATCCTGAGTGCCTTCATCTTCCTGGGCGCGTTGACCCCGGCCCTGCTGCTGGCGCTGACGTTTGTCAACGGCATCGGCATGGCGATGCGCTGGCCGGTGTTCTCGGCCATCGTGCCCACGATCGTGCCCCGGAACCAGTTGCCGGCGGCGCTGGCGCTCAACGGGGTGTCGATGAATGCCTCGCGCATCATCGGTCCGCTGGTGGCCGGCGCGCTGATCGCCAGCGCCGGCAGTGCCTGGGTGTTCCTGCTCAACGCAGTGTTGTCCGTGGTGGCCGCCGTCATCATCAGCCGCTGGAAGCACGAGCACAAGCCGCATCCGCTGGGGCGCGAGCGCCTGGGCACCGCGATGCGCGTGGGCCTGCAGTACGTGGCCCAGTCCTACCACCTGAAGGGCGTGCTGCTGCGCATCTCGATTTTCTTCTTTCACTCGACTGCGCTGCTGGCGCTGCTGGCCCTGCTGGCGCGCGGCATGCAGGGCGGCGGTGCCGGCACTTTCACGCTGTTTCTGGCGGCCATGGGCGCGGGCGCCATCGCTTCGGCGGCGTTCCTGCCGGCCTTGCGCCGCCGTTATCCGCGCGACGGTCTCGTCCTGCGCGGCACGGCCCTGCAGGCGGGTGCCATGGCGACCATGGCGTTGACCGACCAGGTCTGGGTGGCGGTTCCCGCGATGTTTCTGGGCGGCGCGGCCTGGATCACCTCCGCCAACACGCTCAGCGTCTCGATCCAGATGGGCCTGCCCGACTGGGTGCGCGCGCGCGGCATGTCCATGTACCAGATGGCGATCATGGGCTCCAGCGCCCTGGGTGCCGCGATCTGGGGCCAGGTGGCCACCTGGACCAGCGTGCCGGTCAGCCTGGGCATCGCTTCCGTGACTGGGCTGCTCTCCATGTTTCTGGCCAACCGCCTGATGCCCGACTCCGGGCTGGAAGACGACCTCACGCCCAAGCGCATTTTTCCGGCGCCACAGATCACAGCACCACCGCCCCGGGGCCATGTGATGGTGATGGTCGAGTACCGCATCGATCCGGCACGCTCGGCCGACTTCCGCGACCTGATGCTGGGCGAGGGGCGCCGCAGCCGTTTGCGCCACGGGGCCTTGTCGTGGGAGTTGCTGCACGACATCCACGACCCCAGCCGTTTTGTCGAGGTCATCGTCGACGAGTCCTGGACCGATCACCTGCGGCGCTTCGACCGCGTCACCGCCGCCGATGTGGCGCTGCGCGACCGCAAGCTGGCCTTTCACCTCGGTGAGGAGCCGCCGCGCGTCACCCGCAGCCTGATGGAGACGACGACGGGTTCCGCCTGAACGGTCAAACGCGTTCGATGGGTCGGCTCCGAATTGGGATCTCCTCACTAGATGTGAAGAGTCAAGTGCTAGTTCTGGGACTGAGGCCTTGAAGTCCGGCTGGGACAAAGGGTCAGTTCAGACGGTAGTGCCCCCGCGCTTTCTGCACGACCCTCCCAGCATCTTGTAGGCGGTGCAGGGAGGCGGCTATCGAACCAACGGGAATGCCCGCCTCGGCTGCGATTTGCGCCTGCGGCAGCGCGGTGTTCTTGAATACCTTGAGCAGGCGGCGCAATGCGGCCAGCACCTTGTCGTCGTTGGTGCTGACACGACCACCGCGGCGTTGGACGGGCGCTGCATCTGCAACGGGCTTCGCCGAAAGCTTCCTGCCTGGCTTTCGGCGCACAACTGGCGCCACGACTTTCGCGTCCTCCACTCGCTCGTAGGAGGCTTCGGAGGATCGACGGTGGGGTAGGGCTTCGATAATCTGTACGTCGTTCGACTTGAGATGCGTGGCCGACTGGTAGATCCCGCGGAGCTGTTCTTCCAGTCCCTGCATTTCCTGGTGCATCCGTGCGACCAGTTTGAGTTGCCCGAACGCGCTGTCCGCCATGGGTCCCAAAGGCTGCGAGCCCATCACACTGATCAAGTGTTCGGTGTAGCGGGCCACTTCGGCTTTGAGCAACTCCCGGCTGTCATGGATTGCCTTGCCGGATTTCTGGATCGATTGGAGGATGTGGTCGTTGTTCAAGCTCATGGGGCTTCATCTGCTGGGCAGATGCCGTTTGGTGGGAGTTCCGCAGTCTATGGCATCCGGTTTGGCTGGCGGTTGACTGTAGCTACGGCTCGCACACTAAGAGAAGGCGTCTTGGTGGGCCTCACTTCAGGTGCGATTGAATTTGCCCATACGGCAGGCGCGTGGGGAACCTCGGTCTATTCGAACTGCGCCAATAAAGCCTCAACTTTAAGTCGCCACATGATTGTTTAGTTGCCACCTCTTTGATAAGGTTGCGACTTCATGATCGATGAACTTCGAAAATCACGGGCGCCAGACACAAATGCGAATGGCTGTTGGAAGGGTTCCAACGGTCACATACATGTTGAAGTCAAGAAAACCAACAGCGTGCGCGACGTTCGAGGTGCCTTGTTGACGCTCGCTTTCATCATCGGACAAGAGCCTTCGAAAAACCAGGCCGTGTGCGTTGTCGTTGAAACGCGGCTCTCATCCGGGAGACTGAAAGAAGAACTGGTGCGTTTTCGGCAAGTGATCCACCCAGCGATTGCAGACCGCATTCACTTCCTCGTTGGCAAGGGGAATCCGCAGGAACACATCGTGAACGCGTTCAGTGGTTCGATGGAGAACGCGCCAGCCGGGTTCTATGACTGGTTGGAAGAACTGGTTGCCAAGGAGCGCCAGGATGTTTACGCCCACCAACTCCCTCCACGGCAGATCGTCGTTGCAGCCCTGGCGCAGTTGCGTCTTTGGAATGCCTCCCCGGTGACGGTCAAATACCTGCAGGAGACCTGCCGAGTGAGCTATCCAACCGTGGCGGCAGTGCTCAAGGAGCTTGCAGACCTGGGATGGTTGGAAGACTCGGGTGAGCGTGGTGTCCGGCTGCGATATCTGACCTCAGGGGAATGGATGGAGCTGGCCCGTGAACATGCCCGGCAGCGCAAGGTACACCTGTTCACAGATCCAACCGGCCAGAACACACCCGAACAGATGGTCAAGCGCCTTGCCAGCCTTCGGGAAGCCGACAAGCTCCCGCAAACCGTTCGCATCGGAGGGGTCATCGGTGCCGCCAAACACTTTCCAGAGCTTGACATCACGGCGCCTCCCCGCCTCGACCTGTGCGTCGACAGAGATCCCTCTCGTATCGCGTCAATCCTGGACGCTGGGTTGCTTCGCAAGGCCAAGCCGGATCAACGCGTTGCCCTTGCCATCCATGTCACCAGTTTCCCCTTGGACGTCTCGCGCTGGGAATCGAAGTCGCAAGGGCACTGGGCCAGCGAACTTGAGTGCCTCGCCGACATCATGGAAATGGGATACACGCGTGAAGCGTCCGAGATGGCCCACCACATCGCGTTGACCAACAAGGAAACAAGCACGCAACATGAGTGACCTCTGATCAGTTGCCCTGGTGGTCCAAAATCGCCGCAGCCCTCCCGGCGGTGGAATGCCCCCCTCCACAAAGAGCGAGTGAGCTGAGGGGAGATTGAACTTCTCGTCGAGGCACATGGATGCCGTACCCCGCAACTGTGTGGATCACTCGGGACAGGGACGTCCTTTTCATTCGTTGTGCGACGAATATGCCTGCTCTGAACGTTTCCGTAGTGCGAGTCAGAACCAAAAACAATTTCGGTTCTGGGGGAGAGTCAGATTGATCGTGCCGCAAGCGTCTGCAAGATGACATACACCATCAGCGCAAGGGCCACCGTCTCGATCAGCATCAATGCGACCGGTTTCCAGCCGACGGCGAGTACTTCCTTGAGGTGGGTTTTCATGCCGATCGCGGCCATGGCGGCGATCAGGCACCATTGCGAAGCTGACTGGCCGATCTTGACCAGGTCATCAGGTACCCAACCTGCGCTGTTGACGACCACGAAAACGGCGAAGGCCACCGCGAAACCCGGCAGCAGCGGCGCTCGCTTTTCGCCTGAATTTGCTTCGCCCTGGGATGCCGCCTGGCGGCTCGAAACCCAGGCGACGATCGCAATGATGGGCAGCAGCAGGGAGACACGCAGCAGCTTGATCAAGGTCGCGGTGTCGCCGGCCTCGTCCGAAATGCTGTAGCCAGCCCCCACGACCTGCGCGACATCGTGAATGGTGCCGCCGATGAAGATGCCCGCCTGCTCATCGGTCATGTGCAAGCTGTTTGTGATCAACGGGTACAACATCATCGCCAATGTCGATAGCGCGCTGACCCCGATCACCGTGAACAACGCGGCCTTTTCCTTCAAGGGATGGCCAGGCTGCGCGGCGGAAATGGCCAATGCAGCCGATGCGCCGCAGATCGCGACCGCGCCACCCGTCAGCACACCGAAAGAAGCCCTGAACCCCATTGCCCGGGCCAGAACCACCCCGATACCGATGGTGAGCGCTACGGTCACCACCACCATCAGAACCGGCTGCCACCCCAACGCTGTGAATTGGTCCAGCGTGATGCGCAGGCCCAGCAAGCCAACGCCGAAGCGCAACAATTGCCTGGCGACGAAGTCGACACCGGCTTGGCAAGTCCCGTCTTGCGACAGGAAGTTGAGCGCCATTCCCAGGAGCAAAGCCATCAACATGACCGGTGCGCCATAGTGTTCTGACATGAACATCGCCGCAACCGCGACGATGACACTGATCGAAGCGCCCGGCATGCGCGCAACGATCCAGGCAAAGGAGCGGGAAACCTTCAACTCGTAAGCGGCCAGCATGTCAGCCTACTCCAGGTTCGAGTTCGCAGTCCAGCGAGTTGACGATGCGCGCCACGGCGCAATAGAACGCGCCGGTTGCGAGCAGCTCAATCAGATGCTTCTCTTTGAAGCGCTCCAGCAAGGCCTTCATGGTCGCCGCGCTCGCGCCGCTGGGCTGCGTCAGGTCGTCCGCGAGCTGCAACACCAGGGCTTCGTCCGCATCGAACAGCGCGCTATCGCGCCAATCGGGCAATGAGGCCAGCTGTGCCGGCGTGACGCCTTCGGCTTGAGCCATGTTCACATGGTGTCCGTATTCGTACTTGGATTCGTGCCGCAAGGCGATCTGCACGATCAGTAGCTCACGAATCCTGCGAGAGACAGAAAGGTCGTTGCGAAGGCCGCGCGAGAAAGGCGCCCACACCTTGGCCAGCGACGGGGACCAGGCCATCATTCGCCAGACGTTCAGCACTGTGCCTTGCTGCTTCATCTTCTCGAAGACGTCCTTCAGCTCCGGGTCCACGGTATTCGTATCGACCATCTCCATGCGTGCCATGCTCTTGTCTCCTTCGGTGAGCGGTCTCCCGCGACAAGAGAAATTATGTCGATCGGTCGGCCGGAACCTATTGATCGCCTGTCACATGGAATTGTTCTTCCGTCTCACGCTGGCGAGCCCGCCGAGATCTGATGAAGCTGGTCCCAAAGCTGGCCTGGAACCAGTGCGCAAAGGCGCTGGCTGAGGAGAAGCCGAGCATCGAAGCCGCGTCTTCCAGTGAATGGTCGCTGTCGTCGCGAAGCTTCAGCGCAACTTCGCGGCGGACGGAATCCAGCACCGACTTGAACTGCTCGCCCTCCAGGCTCAGTTGCCGGTGCAAGGTCTGGCGACTGACACCCAAGTGCTGTGCCACTTTCTCGACCGTGCAACGGCCGCTGTCCAATAACGCCGCGATCAGGTGGCGCACTGTCTCACTGCGCGCCGGCTTGCGCTGGTTGAGCGCGGAGTCCATAAAACGGCGCGCGAAACTGGCGAGCCCGGCCTGCGTCGAAGTCAACTCACGGGCCATGTCGCTTGCTGCGCAGACGATTCCGTTGAAGGCGCTGTTGAACTCGAGGTTTTTGCCGAGAAAGGAACGGTGAAAACGCAGGTCCCGCGGTGGCCGATGGGTGAAGCAGACCAGTCGAGGCTCCCAGCTGGGGCCCAGAAGATCGCGCAGCACATGAAACATCACGCCGACCGTCAGTTCCATCGCCTGGCGCGTCGGCACCGATTTGCCCAGTATCAATTCCTCGCGGACGACGACGACGTCTTCCTCTTCATCAACCCGCGCCAGCAGTGCGTCATTCAGCACACGGTTGTAACCCAGCAGCGTCTTGATCGCGCCCAGCGCCGTGCGCTCCTGCTTGATCACGAGGCTGACGGGGCCGAGTTCCCAGATTTGGCGGCGACTGGCCAATCTGAGGCCGAACGCCTCCATGTCCGAGGCTTGGGCGCAGTGGTCCAGCAAGCGGCACAACGCCTCCATGCCGATCAAGGTCTCGTTGTCGTCGAGGCAGCGGCGAGGCAGGCCCACCTTACGCATCATCGCAAAAGGGTCGATTCCTGCCGACTGCGCCAAGTCCGCGAACCCCGTCAGGCTGGCGCTGCGGATGAGGTGGGGCATCTGGGCAATGGACATTTTCGATAGCCTTCGCCTGCTACAGATAATCAATTTTACGCGACAACGGATCAATTCTGTCGAGGCGGCGCCCCGCATCATATCTGCAAGCGCGGTCACGGCCTGCCATCGCAGACACCGCAGCCCACACAGGAGATCACCATGCACTTTCTCGACGGAGCCCTGCTGCCCGAAAACCAGGAAAAACTTGTCATCACCGCCGCCCCGTACGGCCCGCAATGGGAGCCAGGCGACTTTCCGTCCGACATCGCGGTCACGATCGAGGAGCAGGTGCAAAAGGCAGTGGATTGTTACAACGCTGGCGCCACGGTGCTCCATTTTCATGCCCGCGAGGATGATGGTTCTGGCTGCAAGAACCTGGACCGCTTCAACGAGATTCTCTCGCGCCTGAAGCAGGCGGTGCCCGACATGATCATCCAGGTCGGTGGCTCAATCTCGTTCGCGCCCGTCGAGGAAGGCGCCCCCGCCGAGTGGCTGAGCGACGAGAAGCGTCACATGCTGGCGCGCCTGAAGCCGACGCCCGAACAGGTCACCGTGGCCGTCAACACCGGGCAGATGAACACGGTGGAGATCATGACCCCCGAGGACCGCGCAGGAACCTCGTTCGAACGCAAGGCGGTCTACGACGCCTATGAGGAGATGGTCGTTCCAGCGGGCCCCGCCTGGCTGCGGGAGCATCTCGCGCAACTGGCGGCCAATGGCATCCAGCCGCACTTCCAGATCACGATGAAGTCGGGACTCGTCACCCTTGAGCGCCTGATCCGGCAGGGCATCTACAAGGGGCCACTCAATGTGAACTGGGTCGCGCTCAGCGGTGGTTTCGACAACCCTGACCCTTACAGCATGATGGAGTTCATCCGCCTGCTCCCCGATGGGTCGACACTCACGTTGGAAGCGTTGATGCGCGCCTGTCTGCCGATCAACACCATGGCGATCGCCATGGGCCTGCACGTGCGCTGCGGTATCGAGGACACGCTCTGGGGTCCCAAGGGGGAGCACATCAGCAGCGTGAAGCAGATCGAACAACTGGTGCGTATTTCGCGGGAATTGGGGCGAGGGGTCGCATCGGCCAAAGAGGCCCGTGCGATCTTCAAGATCGGCACGCAGTACCAGACGACCGAGCAGACGCTCGCCGAGTTGCGCTACCCAACCGCGCACCGGCCGCTCAGGCCGGCACTGGCCGAACGCAAGGTGGCGGCATGAAAGACCTGCATGAAGTGACCGTTGTCATGGTGCCGGGGTTGCGCGAGGAGACACCGGCGCACTGGCAGTCGATCCTGACCAGCGAACTGCCCAATGTGCGCTCGCTCCCTGCGCTGGGGCGCACCAACATCGACCTGGATATCCGCATGACGCAGATCGAAGAGGCTGTCCGGGCCATCAAGGGGCCCGTGGTGGTGGTCGCGCACAGTGGCGGAGTCATTGCCACGGTGCATTGGGCCCAGCGCACCCGAGTTGCCATTCACGGCGCCCTGCTGGCGACGCCGCCGCTGTTCGCGGGCCCCCTGGGCTCCGAGTTTCCGGCCCTTGCCGAATTCCAGCGCCACGGCTGGACGCCGGTACCCCGCTCGCCACTGCCGTTTCCCAGCATCGTGGCGGCGAGCCGCAACGACCCCCTGGGCTCGTATGAGGGCGTTTGCGAACTGGCGCGAGCCTGGGGCGCTCGCCTGTTCGACCTCGGTCACAGTGGCCACCTGAATCCGGCCTCGGGCTTCGGCCCCTGGCCTGCTGCGAGTCAACTGGTCCGCGAACTGGCGCAAGACACGTCGATGTTGAAAGTCCAATCGCCCGCAGAAGACCGCATCGCGTGAAACAAACCAAGGAGACAATCATGAAAGCATCAATCCCAGTGTCTTGTCGTTTCGCGCTCGGCGCGCTGTTGCTGGCCTGCTCATCGCTGGCCCAAGCCTGGCCCGAGCGGGCAATCAAGCTCATCGTCCCCGCGCCGCCCGGCGGGAACATGGACGTGCCGGCTCGCATCTTTGCCAACTTTCTGTCCAAGGAAGTCGGCCAACCTGTCATCGTCGAGAACAAAAAGGGCGCGGGTGGCGCCATCGGCGTGCAGGCAATGCTGACCGCACCTGCCGACGGTCATACCATCCTGTACACCAGCTCCAACGTGCTCACGGAAATACCGCACGTGATGAAGCCACCCTTCGACCCGATGAAGGATGTACTGCCGGTGGCGGCGCTCACGCAGTACCGTTACCTTCTGGTCGTTGCGCCCGACTACCCCGCGAATGACCTGGCCGGCATGGTGAAGCAGCTCAAGGCAGCGCCGGACAAGAGCAGCTTTGCGTCACCGAGTCCCGGAACGATTGCGCAACGCGGGGGAGAGATCCTCAATCGAAAACTTGGCGTGAACATGCTGCACGTGCCATTTTCGGGTACGCCTCCCGCACTGCTCGCTGTGATGTCCAACCAGATCACGATGTATCTGGACAGCGTCGTGACCTCGGGACCCCTGCTGCAGGGCGGCAAGCTGAAGGCACTGGCCATCGCGGGCACCACCCGCTATCCCGAAATGCCGCAGGTTCCGACTTTCGCCGAACAGGGTTTTCCGGAGTTCAATGATTTCAGCAGCTGGCAGGGCATTGCGGTGTCACCCAAGGTGCCTGCCGCCGTTGTCGAACAGCTCTACGCCGTTACGCGCCGCATCGCCGGTCAGGCGACGTTTCGCGAGAGTATCGCCAAGCTGAGATTCGAGCCGATCCTGCCCGATTCGTTGCAGCAGTTCGCGCAGCGCCTGCAGTCTGACTACGACCACTTCGAAGCACTGAACCGCACGATGACCCTGAACAAGTGAAATCTCATCAACCTTGATAGAAATGAGTCAGCCATGAAAGCAGTCATGATTGTTTCGGGCCCGCAAGGCGGCCGCCTGGAAATTCAGGAGATTCCCCGCCCGACGCCAGGTTCCGGCCAAGTGGTGGTGCAGGTGATGGCCTCGGGCCTTAACCGGGGTGAATTGATTCGGGTGGGTGAAGCGAAAAGCGGCGCCCCGATACGGGCCGGGATCGAGTTCGCCGGCATTGTCAGCCAGGTTGGACCCGATGTGCGCGGCGTTTGTGAAGGTGACCGTGTAGCCGGCCACGGCTGGGGCGGCCAGTCCGAGTATGTTCTGGCCGAAGCGCGTGCGCTGATCGAGATGCCGTCTACGCTGTCCTGGGCTGAGGCGGCTGCATTCCCCAATGTGTTTATCAGCGCGCACGACGCACTGGTCACCAATGGCGAATTCCGCGCCGGCCAGTCCGTACTGGTGAATGCCGCCACCGGTGGCATGGGGCTGGCCGCCATCCAGCTGGCCGCCCAGCTCGGCGCCAGCCAAGTCATTGCCACCTCGCGTTCGGCGGCCAAGCTGGCGCGGCTGCGCGAATATGGCGCGACCCATACTATCGATACGTCGCAGCAGGACACCGTGCAGGCTGTGAAGGACGCCACCGGCGGGCGCGGCGTGGACGTGATCATCGACTCACTGGGCGGCGCGGTGTTGGACGCCAATCTGAAAAGCCTGGCTGTGTGCGGCCGCCTCGTCATCATCGCGCGCATGAGCGGCGTCGATACCGCCCAGGTCGACATCAAGCACCTGTGGATCAATCGCCTAAAGGTGGTCGGGACCACCTTCCGCACCCGAACCGAGGAAGAGCGTCTTGCACTGATTGAAGCGTGCGCTCGCGATGTGCTGCCGCTGCTGCGCGCGGGGCGTCTCAAGCTGCCGGTCGACCGCATGTTCGCACTCGATGACATCGCGCAGGCCCACGCCTACATGGCAAGCGACCAGCACTTCGGCAAGATCGTGCTGGCCGTCCATGAAGGTGCGATGGAAACCGGTGCACAGACCTCACTGGCCACAACCAAGGAGTTAGCATGAACCTCAAGACAACCCCGCTCACCGGGTCGGTCGGTGCCGCCGTCGAGGGCATCTCCCTTTCGGAGCCCTTGACCAGCGAAGTGTTCGAGCTACTGCGCGAGGCTTTCCTGCGCCACTGCGTGCTGGTGTTCCGCGATCAACATCTTGCTCCGGCACCGCAACTCGCTTTCGCCCGACTCTGGGGCGAACCGGTGGTTCCGGCCTTGCTCTCCAAGCTGCAACTCGGTGAGTATCCCGAGTTGGTCCAAATCCGGACGATGTCAAAGGAGCTCGTCTCGACCGAGGCCTGGCACTACGACGCCCCACACACACCCGTTCCTCCAAAGGTCACTATGCTCAGCGCGCAGGTGGTGCCGGCGGGTGGCGACACGATGTGGAGCAACCAATACCTCGCCTACGAGCGCCTGACTCCCGTCATGCAACGCATGCTGCAGGGTCTGCGTGTGCATTTCCGCGCCGTGCGGCTGGCTCGTTCCCAAGGCGTAGCTGCCTCCGATGCGCCCTCGGCGGTGCACCCGCTCGTGCGCACGCATCCGGAGACCGGCCGCAAGGCGCTATACATCGGGCATCCTGACAACGTGATGGGCATCGAGGGCATGACGGAGGCCGAAGGCCGGCCCTTGCTGAACTTTCTGTATGTGCACAGCACGCAGCCAGACAACGTCTACCGCCACATGTGGCGCGTCGGCGATGTGGTCATGTGGGACAACCGTTGCACCATGCACTATGCGGTGCACGACTATGGCGATCAAGAGCGGGTTTTGAACCGCGTCACTCTGAAGGGGGAAGCGCCCGCCTGATAAGCGCTGTTGCCTGACCACACGGCAGCCGCTTTGCGCGGGCGTCGGGTCCCCTTGAGCAATGCAATTTATCAGTGATCAGCCAAATTCGAGCGACTTCAGCTGAGCAAGAGCTTTCGCACCAGGACATACTCGTGCATGCGTAGCATGTCCTTCTCGGTCGGGTCCGCCAAACGCGTGAGGTCCATGTTGTCGGCGTTGTCTGCCAACTTGACCTCCCGTGCCAGCGAATTGATCTTGGCTCTCTTGGCGGCCTCAATGCGTGTCTCTTTTGGTCCCTTGGTCAGCGCCAGTACGGCTTCAACGATTTCCGCATCGAAGCCCGCGTCACGCAAATCCTGCTCGGTCACCTTGGTGTCCTCCAGCAAGTCGTGCATTGCAGCCACGGTTTTCGCCTTGATGCCTTCCACGGCGTGCATCACGCGTAGCACATGCAGGATGTACGGCTCTCCCGCCTTGTCGATTTGACCTGCGTGGTGAATGGCTGCGAGTTCCAGAGCTTTTTCGAGTGTGGGCATGCGAAGTTGTTTTGCGCAGTGGTGAGATGAACTGATCGTATGCTTGATCTGCCCCACTATGGGGTGGCGCCGTTGTCATCGCGTGGCGGGAAATCATGAACACTTGGGGCTGAGAGAAAAATCACAGATCCAAGTTCAGCTGGCGAATGAGAGCTTCTTTGATCTGCTCCAGTGACTGTGTTTGCTCCAGCACCACGATATCTTCCAGATCGCAACGAAAGTCTGCCTTTGCAGGCGCGGACAGGGTGAGCGGAATGCGTGGAATTTTGACTCGGACTCGAACGGGTACCTTGGCCAACTGCGCCAACAAAAGGCTCACCCGGTGTTCTTCCTGTACGACCTTGAGTGTGATGCGGCTGCCCAAGGTGAACAGTCTCGTGTCGGCATCGTCGAGTGCAGATATTTCTATGATCACGGTGCCTGCCTGCTCTTCATACCCCCCTGTGACACGACCTTGCAGATGGTGCTCGCGCTGGCTCGCTACTTGCTTGACGGCAAGCTTTCCCATGTTGAGATCAATGGGGCCGGCCAGCGACTGAACTGTAGGTACTCGCTGACCTAGCAGGGATAAGACGCTGTTCGTCAGAGCTGGATTGGGGAGCTTGTCCAACTGGTCTCGGATGCTCTCAAAACTGATCGAGCCGCTCTGCGCAGCGGCAATCACCTTCTTGATTGCCTGTACCGTTTCTCTCAACGTCACGTGTTCAGCAGCAATTTCCGGCGTAGGGTCCAGCTCTTGCATCAAGCCGACCGACGTGTTGGCCAACACCAGTGTCAGGATCAGGTCTCTGGCGTCCTTGACGCGAATCAACACGAAATGGCGACCGGGCGTTGGGTTCATGGTCAAAAGCTGGTTTTCGACGCGGCGCATCGCTTTGAGCATGTCGTCCAGCGTGCAGAACTCATCGTCTGGTAAGGCCTCACTGACGGCAGCGGGTACATCACTGGCACTGGCAAAAAATGCCGAAGCGCAATAGCCCTTTCTGGCGTTTCCTTCGCGAGCAGCCTGAGTCAGGGGGGTGGATGTTTTTCGTGGAGCAGAAGCCATACAAACTCAAGCGGTTGGGGAAAAGGAATGGATTGCTTTCCAGATCACTGCCGGGATGTCCTAAGGATGAGCAATGCATTCGCGAGCACTCTCACCAGGGTGGTCCAACGTGCCTTTGCAACGGTGTTGCGGGCCCATGGATCTCTGGGTTGGATGAAGATGCGAGGCAATGAGCCGATATCGTGCGCAGGTGACCCGATGAGCACCGCATCCAGTTTGGACAGCTGGATATTGAGCGCTGGGTCCACTCTCCTGATATCGCTGACCACTTCCAGGCAGATCTGCGACTTTTCTAAGCGAGGTGCTACGGCGATGATTTCGTCTTCCCAGTGGACCAGTTCATGCCTGGGCAGAAGCAGTTGAAGGAGCATCTGCAATTGCTGTGTCGGGATGCCTGAAAGTACCGTGATGAGATCGTGAGCTTGCGGGGATTGCAACTGCCGAACGTCGGCCGCCATGGCTCGACCTGTGATGTCGCCCTTGACTCGACCTCGAAGAGTCTCTGAACTGAAATTTGACAAGGCCAATCTTGATTCCAGGGCATCAACGGCTTGTCGTTGCAGACCGCTCAACATGTTGTTTGCCGTGCGCTGATCCTGACCCAGCATGCGAAGTCCCAAGTACATCACCTGAAGCGACAAATTAGATTCCGCGCTTGTAGGTGCACTACCCCACGCAGACGTTCTCACTGGGAGCACAGGTGATACAGCGGCGATGGGTGGCAACGTCTGACTCTTGTCCTTCGTGGTTCCCTCGGGCAGTTTGCTTTGGAAGTACTCCCATGGATCTTGATACCGTTGATCCCGTGAGCGGGCCTTGGTCAAGGCGGCTGTGCTGACACCGAGCTGGTTGAGCAGATGCTCGGTTGGACGATGTCGAATCAGTGTGGCTCGGAGTGCAAGCGCCCTGACCGGAATCCAAGCATGGAAGTAGTAGCTCAGTGTCGTCCGAACCGATGCGTGACCTGCGCATAGTCGAACAACGTCTGTGGCCCATGCCCGGTGCTTTTGATACCCAAACAGTGCGCTGGTAGCCCTCGGCCCCGTCCCTCCTGGCTGAGGTGGTTTGGTTGCCCATCTCCAATCCGGGAGCAGAAGATGAGACACGACGTGAGCGCGGAATGCATGAATTCGAAAATTCGGGTTCCGGGCAACACTTTGTATTGCTTCGGTGATGGCACTTCTGATCCACGCAGAGTCCACGGTCCAGGTGCCGTCGTGCAGGGTTCTGCTTCCAAAAATCAAGGCCTCAGGAACGCCATGGGTTTTCAGTTCTTCGATCTGCTGAATGAGCGAAGTGAGTTCGTGAAGGTGTTCTTCAGTGAGTGCCAGCCTTCGGCGAGCCGCGTGGCTTTTGAGGTGTGCGTATCCGCGCGATGTAATACAGATTGCGCCGTCAGCAGTGGCGTCGCTGATGGCCGCCGTGGCCAGCTCGCTCCATCGCATGGGTAGACTGCCGAGCAACTTGATCGCGAGCTGAATGCGTGCCTGACGTAAGGGGCCGTCTTGCGATGAAATCAGCAGAGAAGCGGCTTGATCCAGTTGTTCTTGTGTAAAAGCCGCAATCGCTGTCGTGGCTGTGGCTACTGGGTACCGTTTGATCTGAGTGAGATCTGCGCGCGACGGCAGCGGGTGTCCCAGCTCCCGGAGGCATTCCATGAGCCACTCGGACGCTTCGGTCGCGGTGACCGTTTGCTTTTCATCGGCGTGTGAAAACGCCATAAGGTCCCGGCAAAATTCAGCCCATTCTTGCGCGTCAAACGCGTCAGGATCCAGATTCCTCGCCATAGTCAGAAATGGGCGCAGCGTACTCAGATAGGTGGCTTGGCTGCTCCATTCGATCGCATTTCGTTTGCTTGCTCTGATGCGGGCGGCGTTGACGGAAACCACGCGAACCAAGGTGCATGTGAGTTCGCCTTCTGTTGGAATCCTGGACAAAGACACCCAGCGATCAAAAAGTTGCGCGCGCTTCTTTTGCTCTCCCAACTTGTGGCGCGATGACCCCAGGCGGTTGACCACTTTGTAGAAGGCGCTGAACAAGTCAGTGGTGGTCCGAAGTACATGACGCGGACGGGCAGGGGGCTCGGCGCCCTGTGATGCCTCCAGCCCAAATAGGTCGGCATTTGAGCGGCTGTCCAGAACCGGAGCATGACTGTCGTTGGAATAGCAGAGTTGCACTGCAGGGGGTAGGCACCAGTCGGCCCACAGCCGGCTGCATGCAAGCAACGCCTTGGCCACGTCGACTTTTTCTCCTCCCCAGCAGTCAGGGGTCGCCTCACCGATCCACTTCTCCGCTGCTTCGAGAACCTCGGAGTAAGCACTTGGTTTGATCTCTGCGTTCTGACCATGCCGGGATAGAAATATGGCGGTCGGTAGCTGAACAGGCGTGACCAGCACATGTTTCGAATTGGAACGCTTGAATTTTGCAACCCACCCCGCCGACCCCAGTTCGAACGACACGTTGATGTCTTCAAATATTGCTTCCAGGTCGATGGGCTCGTTGAGCGCGTCGAAGCTGACCAGGTGAAGCCACAGCAGGGCGTGTGGGTGGTTTGGTCCATGGCCATTCATCAGCAACTCCCGGACACGATCCATGATCCGGACGGCGGCCAGGTGCCAGCGGCTGAAAACCGGTGCATCCCATTTCTCGATGTGCACACGATAGGCGTAGTGAACTTTTTGTACCCGGCTACCAGGCGTGACAACGAATTTATAGGGGTCCGGAAAGGATGCTTTCGCGCCGATGTCTGGAAGCCACTTCTTCAGCAAACTTTCGAGTAGGACGCCGGCAGCTTGTGTGGCTGATTCCGGCGTGTACATGGCCCCTCCGGCAGGCAGCGCGAGTCCAGCTGTGGCATGCCCGGTGATCAACCGCAGGAGATGAGGGTCCTCGCCATCAAGCGCCCAGTGGGTGATCAGCACGTGGCGCATGAAGTTTTTTCCAGCTGAAAAGTAGCGTTGGGAAACAGCTTCGATATCCGCGGCCGTGACAGCCGATCTCGTGACCTTCTCTGAGCTGAAATCGAGGTACTCAAAAGCCGGCGCATCAAATCGAAGTTGACCTGAAGCCAGCTCCTTCCATCGTTCAGCAAGATCGCGTCGCAGGCGGCTTGCAAGCCGTTCCGCAACGGCTTTGCGGGCAATAAACCATCGGTGCAATCCATGACGCAGATGTATTGGTTTGGGCAGGATCCTCGACGAGTTTTCGTGCTCAACCTTTTTGTCTTCCAGCCACCAACAATCTGGTGCGCAGTACAGCGCGCCGCATGTGATCTCTTCAACCCTTGAGCCGCGACCGCCTACGAGAAATGTGGTCAGTGCTGCCGTCAACTGAGTGAGTTCGTTGAGGTTGTGAATTGATGAAGTCAGGTCGGTTCGCCTGTTGAAAATGATCGCCTGCAACGCGTCCGCACGCGCTTCCATTTCAGCGAATCCCGCCGCAATGTGTTCATCCGATGGAATGTCACGCTCGTGTGCCACTTCCATGGCAGAAACGCAAGGTCCAACGCCCAAGCGTTCGTAGACTTCACCGACCGATTGCCGGATGTCCTGCTCTGATGGGTGAAAGTAGTAAAGCGCGGCTTGTGGTGTTAGAGCCAAATCCAGCGAGCACACGCTCGCCATCAAATCTGATCCACAAGAATCGAGATACACCCTTGAAAGGGAGTTGGCCCATCTGCCAGGGAACGCTGGAAATGCAGGATCGCTGAGCTCCATGAGCAGGTCATGCGTCTGCCTGAGCAGCGCATCCCAGGCGGCCGTATCGACGTCCACTCCAAAAACGTCCGAGAAATGCCGAAGGGCATTGACGTTCTTACCATGCGCCAATCCTGCGATTGCCTGCGCCAAGGGCATAGGAAACGGGACCGCAATTTTGGCGGAATTGCGATTCGGGTCAGCCATGTTGGGCTCGCCTCGAAGCGACTGCATCGTCCAGCTGAACCGCAGATGATTGAGATCTATGTTGAGGTCAACGTCACGATTGACATTGGCATGCAGCAACACATGCCCCGGTGTTGAGGTCAACAGACTGGTTGTAGCGATCACAGCGGCGCGGTGCCATGGGGAGCTGACGTCAGTCAGCAGCGCAGGGAGCCTGGCTGCGATCTGACACGTCTGTTCGATCGGAAGCGAGGTCCATGATTCGAGCGCAAGCCGGTCGTTGCGCGGGGCGTTGCTGGCTCGCTTGATGTGCCAACCAATGATGGAGTCTCCCCGAGCAAACTTCGGAAGTGACGGTTCCGGATTCTCCGGCCCTTCGATGGCATCGACTCCACTGGATGTAGCCGAAAGGCCAGGATCCGACTTGCCTTCCTCAGGGTTTTCGCAACTCGCAGAATCCAGGCTTGGTTTCTGATTTTGAACGCCCCACTCGGCGATGCCAGCCGGCGTCGGCATGGGTCGCTCAAGGAGGCCCAGCACCAGTTTGCCAAGAGCGCGGACCGGAGGATGGGCAAGACCCTCAAGGAGGTTGACGAGCTGTGAGCGCTCGATGAGAGCGGGTGTCGTCAATAGAGACCACTCGGCATGTAGCTTGCGTCTGCCTGCGAGTGCGATGTAGCAGGTTCTCAAACCTTGAAGTGCTGCGTCGGTCAGTAGGTGGCGGCTTGCAGCGGCTTCCAGCACAAAGTGCACGAACAAGGTGTCGAGGTATTTGGTCGACTGGGTTTTGACCAGGCCGCGGGCTTCGATGCACCCGTGCAACCCACCCCAGGGTTGATGTTCGAGGTCGGCTGCCTTGGGCGATGCGGACGCCTTGCGCGCGTCGACTGTGACTGCCCTGGAAAGATGACGAACGATCCTCAGCCACTCTTGTGTGCTGGCCCCAACACCCAAGGCCTGACATGCTTCCAGCGAGCGGGCTAGCTGCTGTAGATATACCGGCGCACCGTTCCCACTGGGAGGACAACCTGCTGCAGTCAGCAGGGGATGATCAAAGGGATTTTCGATGGAGAGGGCACTAGTGGACATGCCCTGTTTATCCGCTGCGCGCTGTCCCAACTCCCGGAGACAAAACCCTCCTTTTGGCCGGTATCTCCCGGAAGGATGTCAATTTCTGTTTTTTTCGCCGATTTTTCCGACGGGCAGAATTGTGGAGTCCTGACTGACGAGAACGGAGGGCTGGTTGGCGCTGACATACTGATGACCGCTGACAGGTCTTCCGTGTAGTCAGCCGTACTTGAGCACATCAAGCAGGCTGCATCTCGCGTCTTGGGACCGATCTAGGCTCTGCGCCAATTTGCGAACCAACATCAAGCCCGCTTCGAGCCCACGGGCAATGGACTCCAGGCGCTGGCGGTTGAGAGAGTCGCCTTGGTCCTCGACGCTTTCTGCCGGAGTGAACCCCTCGGGCGACAGCAACCGTATCAAAGGTACTTTGAAGGCAATTTGGCCGCTTCAGTGGCTATCGTCGCCAGCAAGGCACCGGCGCTCAGCGCTTGTTGCGCTATGCCCGACGCAAACACCCGTTCTTCGTCCTCATAGACGCCTGATTGGGCGAGTGCCACGGCGTGTTGCTCCACGCCTTTCTGCAGGCGCTGCGTTTCCCTGGCCAGCAGGCGGCGGTCAATGTCACAGCGGATGGCAAAGTCGGCCAACGGAAAGGCTTTCACGTCTTCGAACCTGAACGCATCGCCAAAGGCCATCGCCATTTCCTGCGACATCTGCGGGTACTGGCTGACGCTCACCAGGTCGTACCAAGGCGCTGCCGACAGTCCGTATGGACCCACAAAAAACGAAAAATTCTTGCCGTGGGCATCGCAGTTGCCGATCACGTACTGGAACAAGGCCCAGCGCAACAGGTTCAGTTTGTCGATCGCCTTTTTGTTGACGTACTGAAGGAGACCGAACAGCTTTTCAAAGCTCACCCCGTCACGGTACTGCGCAGCGGCTCCGGCGCTGCCGACGTTGCGCTCGTACTTGAAGCTCACGGGCAGGTCGCAGGCCTGGCAGGCATCGATGATGTGCAGCCGGAGGACCCAGGTGCCACCTGCATCCTGCACCACTTCGCGGTCGAAGCGACGGATCGCCAGCACCGGCCGGGGCGTGCGAAGGATGGACACTTCTGCGGCGGGCAGTCCCAAGGCCCGGGCCAGGCTCATGCAGTAGTGCTCGTTGATCACCATGTGCGGCAGCTGGTTGCCGAGCGGCTGAGGCTTCAGGATGTGGGTGGATGCGAGCGGGTATTCAGGCAAGACCAGGCTGCCCGTCGCCCCCATGTCGCCATCCACATAGACCAGCAATTTGTCCTGGTAACCCGCTACCGACAGGCGCACCTGGCCGTCCCACTCCATGAACGGACGGTGGTCACGGTCCTGGATGCGTTGATCGAGTTCATCCAGGGAAACCCGGCGCCAGGGTGCTGCAGCGGGCTTTGATCGACCGTCCTGATCGGGGGTGAGAAAACGGAAGGCGCCCGTGGTCTCGGTTCCCAGTGCCTGGATCAACCCATACACATTGCTTTTAGCAACCCCTTGGCTGGCTGCCACGATGTCGAGGGCGCGGCCTTCCGGTAGCAGGTTTTCGATGAAGCGCCGCACCGATGCGGATGTGTAGCCACCGGCCGGTGCCTGCAGGGGCAATGCCGGTGAAAGGCCGTAAGCCTCGGGTGATGCGAGCCACTCGGGGCTGTAGGCCAGGGCCCAGGTCTCGTCTTCAGCCTGGTAGCGGATGTCGGCCACGGGCGTGTCCAAGGACCACAGTCTCAGGAAGTGGGTGGTGCTCACTTGGACGCCTCGCGATGACCGGCGGATGCTTCGCGCAGCATTTGCATCTGCGGATGGTCTTTGGGCAACAGCACCAGTGCCAGGCCCAAGCCGTCGAGCACGCCCATCAATTTGTCGGTGCGCACGCTGCCCTGGCCGTTCTCCAGCCGCGAGAGCAGATCAACCGACACGCCGGTCAAGGCGGCCGCATCATCGATGCGCAGCGACTGGTTCATGCGTTGCGCACGCACCTGCAGGCCGACGTCGACCATGTTTTGGACAACCTGGACGGCCGGCACCGAGGGCGCTTGGCGGGTCCGGGGCGGGCGATCGGTGCGGGGGGCAGTGGGCTTCATATGTTTCGGAGTATCAGAAAGTTCGCGCTGAAAAAGATAGATCAGACATAATTTCTGCTATTCCGAAATCATAGCTAAAAGCCAGAAAACAATGAAGAAGTTTCTGAAAATCCGAAGCTCAACAGAGCCACGAGGGCGTAAGGCTTGAGCACCTTCCCGATCAGCTCGACGAGGATGTCTCAGGACAAGGCGTCATGCAAAAGAGGGTGTCGCGCCCGCCTTCTGGCGCAGCCAGCGCATGAGACCAAGGGTCAATACAATGCGAAGGCGAGTGCGTTTGGCTCGAAAAGAAGTTGGACATTAAACTGTGTCAGTTGAAACCATCTGTCCATTTGCACGGCAGAATAACCACCACCGTACCCACTATGAAAGCACTCAAAAAGTGCCTCATAAGAACGACCGGGTAACGATCAAAACCATCCAACAACCAGATGGTTTTTTGCCCTCCGAAGCCAAGGGTCGTGGGTTCGATCCCCGCCAGCCGCACCACCATCACAACGACTTACGTGGGTTCCTCGTGACCCACGCGACAGTCCAACATGCTCCTCTTGAGCTGTTCATTCGGTCGCATGCGACAGGTAGCCTTCACGGATGACCCAGTTCAGTTTCGAATTTGACCCGCCCAAGCCCACGGAGCCGCCGGCCGCGGCACCCGTTGTGGCACCCCTGGCGCTGAATCTGGAGCAGATGGCGCAGTTGCTGGAGCAGCACGCCGACTACCGGGTCCTGCGCCGACTGGTGCCCTGCATGGACTTCGGTCCGAATCCCGGCAACCCGGGCGCCGGCCTGCGCGTGCTGGTGCTCGACACCGAAACCACCGGACTCTCCCACCAGACCGACAAGATCATCGAGTTGGCCATGTTGCTGGTGCAGGTGGACGCCGCCACGGGTTTGCCGTGGGGGCCGGTTGAGGTCTTTGAAGGTTTTGAAGACCCTGGCATGCCGATTCCGCCGGCGGCGCTGGCCGTGACGGGCATCAGCGACGACATGGTCAGGGGTCAGCGCCTGGACGACGAGCAGGTCGCGGCCATGGTGTCGAAGGCCGATCTGATCGTGGCGCACAACGCCGGCTTCGACAGGCCCTTCGTGGAGGCCCGTTTTCCCTGCTTCGCTGCCAAAGCCTGGGCCTGTTCGTTCATGGACATCGACTGGAAAGCGGCCGGTTCGGGCTCGTCCAAGTTGAGTGCGCTGGCCAACGACCAGGGCTGGTTCTACGACGCGCACCGTGCACAGGTGGATTGCCATGCCTTGCTGCAGGTGCTGAGCCGACCCGTGGGCCCCGCCACCACGGGCCTGAGCCAACTGATCACAGCCGCTGCGTTGCCCAGCTTCAAGTTGCGGGCGACGGGTTCACCCTTCGAGTCCAAAGACAAGCTGAAGGCCCGGGGCTACCGGTGGGATGCGGATGCCAGGGTCTGGACCTGCACGCTGGCGAGCCAGGCGCTGCTGGATGCCGAGCTGGCATGGCTCAAGGCCGAGGTCTATGGCCGGCGCAGCGCGCGGCTGGACATCGAAGCGATGGACAGCACCGTGCGTTATTCAGCGAGGCACGGTCGCACCGTTGAACAGGGCTTGTAGGCCCGCAACCGCGTGTTCACGCCGACTCCCAGTTCGATCGCAGCGCCTCGGCCTCGGTGCGGTACAGCCGCAGCAGTTCGCCTTCGGGCAGTTCGCCCGCCTTGCGCAGCAGCGCCTCCACCGGCAGTTTCAAACCCACCAGGTGCAGTGCGATGCCCTGGCTGGCCAGCTGCGTGCGCAGGCGGCCAAAGGCTTCGACGCCGGTGGCGTCGATCCAGTTGATCGGGTGCGCGAACAGCATCACGTGGCGCGTGTCCGGGTGCTGGGTGAGGTGTTGCGTGATGGCCAGTTCGAAACCGTTGACGGTGGCGAAGTCCAGCGCCGCGTCCATGCGCAGCGCGCAGGTGTGATCGTTCAGCGGTGGCAGCTTCCAGAGGTGGCGGTCGCGCAGGCTGCCGTCGGTGTGCAGCCCGACCTCGATGATGCGGGGGTGCAGCCGCAGGTAGAGAAAGTGCGACAGCGCCATCAGCATGCCGGCGAGCACGCCCCAGTAGAGCTGGGGCGCGGCGAGCACCGTGATGGCAAACGTCAGCGCCGCCGTGACCGCCTCCACCCGCGACAGCCGCCACAGCCGCAGGAAGGCCCTGGGCCGGATCAGGCCCGCCACCGCCACCACCACGATCGCCGCCAGCACCGCCAGTGGCACATACGCCAGCAGCGGCGTGAGCAGCAACAGCGTGAGCAGCACCACCGCCACCGAAAACACCGTCGCCCAGCCGGTGCGCGCGCCGGCGTACAGGTTGAGCGCCGAACGCGAGAACGAGGAGCTGGTGGGGAACGCGCCCACCAGCGCCGAGGACAACTTGGCCAGACCCTGGCCGATCAGGTCCTGGTTCTGGTCCCAGCGCTGGCCGCGGTCGCCGCTGTCGACCTTGGCACTCGACGCGGTTTCCAGAAAACTCACCAGCGTGATCACCAGCGTGGGCAGCAACAGCTGGCGCAGCGTTTCCCAGCCTGGCCAGCCCGGTGCGTAGAGCGCGGGAAGGCCCTGCGGCAGGGCGCCGATCAAGGCGCCGCCCGAGGCCTGAAAACCGGTCCAGTAGCTCAGGCCCGCGGTGCCCACCACCAGCAGCAGCACGCTGGGAAAGCCGGGCCGCCAGCGCCGCGCCAGCATCAGGACCGCCGCCGCCCCGAGGCCGAAGGCCAGCGTGGGCCAGTGCAGCCGGGGCTGCGTCAGCAACGCGGCCCAGCCGTCGGAAAAACCCAGCATCGCCGGCAGCTGTGAACCGATGATCAGCACCGCCGCGCCTTGCGTGAACGCCATCAGCACCGGCGAGTTCACGAGGTTGAGCAGCCAGCCAAAGCGCGCAAAACCCAGCACGACCTGCAAGCCACCGCTCAGCAACGCCAGCCACACCGCCAGCTCGATCCAGCGCGCGCTGCCCGGTTCGGCCAGTCCGGTGAGCGAGGCGCTCACCAGCAGGCAGGTGAGTGCGGTGGGGCCGACCGAGAGCCGCACCGACGAACTGAACAGCACCGCGATCAGCGCCGGCAGCATGGACGCGTAGATGCCCGTCACCAGTGGCATGCCCGCCAGCGCGGCGTAGGCCACGCCCTGCGGAATCACCATCAGCCCGACCGTCAAACCCGCCAGTGCTTCGCTGCGCAGCAACGCGGCGTCGGGCCGGGGCCAGTTGAGAAAGGGGAAGAGGCGGTGCAGGCGGGGCATGTGTGGATGCTACCCGGGCTCGGGTGCGCTGGCAGACACGCCCGCCCGGCTCACGGGCGCATCTGTCCCGCCAGAGGCGCGGGCCTACCAGTGCGCGTGGATGCGTCCTTCGACCACCCTGGACTCGTAGCGCTTGAGCGGGCTGTTGCCTTTCTTGATGCAGGCACCGCTGTGGGCGTCGAAAGCCCACTGGTGCTTGGGGCAGGTCAGGGTGCCGTCCTGGAGGGCCAGTTCGGGAATGTCGGTGCTCTGGTGCGGGCAGCGGCTGTCGAACACGTTGTAGGTCTGCTGGTCCCGGTAGATGAACAGCCCCCGGCCGTCGCATTCCGTGCGGACCACCGCGCCATCTTCGATCCCGGCGCTGTCCATCACGTCGTGCCACCGGGCCGTCCGGGTGAGCACCTCCGGATCGAACTCGGGGATGTTCATGGCCAGGATGATGTCCACCGCCCAGACGATCTTGGCCAGCCCCAGCGTGGGGAATGCCATCAGCAGCGCGTCCAG
This sequence comes from Hydrogenophaga aromaticivorans, assembly GCF_013387465.1. GTDB lineage: Bacteria > Pseudomonadota > Gammaproteobacteria > Burkholderiales > Burkholderiaceae_C > Hydrogenophaga > Hydrogenophaga aromaticivorans. The sequence goes on from NZ_VYGV01000016.1 coordinate 360,827, forward strand.
CACCTCCATGGGCGTGCAGCCCTCGCGCAGCGCACGGCCCAGGTACTGCTTGAAGCCGCGTTCGGTCTGTGAATCGACCTTGGTGATGACCGAGATCAGGTTCCGGGTCTTGGGGTCCAGGTGTTTGCCCGCGTCCTTCAGGAAGGCAAAGTAGTGGCTCAGCGCGTCGGGCCGGGCCTTGAGCAGGTAGTTCAGTGCGTCACTCATGGTCAATCGCTTTCGGTTGTCAACAATGCAAAACCAGCACCGGGTGTTCGGTCAGGCCCATCACCTTCTGCGCCACGCCGCCCACCAGGGCGCGGCCAATGCGGCCGTCGTCCCGGCTGCCCATCACGATCAGGTCGGACCGGCTCTCGGACGCCGTGGCCAGAATCTCGGTGAAGGGCTTGCCGCAGCGCACTTCGCCCTGGGCCGCCACGCCGCCTTGCCCGGCGAGCGCCTGCATCTCGGCGATGAAGGCCTCGGCCTGGGGACGCAGGCCTTCCGTGGCGACCACGGTCACCAGGTGCAGCGGCAGGCTGCACTGGGCCGCCACCGCGACCCCGACGGCGAACACCTGGCGCCCTTGTGGACTGGGCTCGGCGGCCACCAGCACACGCTGGCTCCACATGCGGGCGCCGCGCGGCACGATCAGCACATGGCAGGGCGCGTGTGCCACCACCTTGCTGACCATCTCGCCCACCAGCAAATTGGCCAGGAAGCTGCGCTTGCCGCGCCGGCGGATGATGATCAGGTCGCTGGCCTGTTCCCGGGCTTCCTGCACGATCTCCTCGTAGGGCTCCTCCCCGCGGCGCAGGCGCAGCTCGATCGTCACGCCGGCCGCTCCGGCGAGCGTGCGCAGATCGGCGATCCGCTTCGCCGCCTCGCTCTCGGCGCGGGCCGCGATCTGGGGCGCCAGGGCCTCGTACTCCGGGTTGCTGACCAGGGGCATGACCGTTTGCAGCGGCAGCTGGCAGCGCGTGGCCATGCCGAAGGCCACGCTTTCGGCGCCGGTGTCGTAGGCCGTGTGTTCGGTGGCCAGCAGCAGGCGCGTGAAGAGATGGCCCATGTCAGTTTTCCACGGCGCCGGAGCGCCACCCTGGACGCATGAAACAACGCCACCCAGAGGCACCGCCGGGCCGGCTTTGCCGGACGGCCAGTGCCGCCCCCCTTGAGGGGGGTGACGCGAAGCGGCGCGGGGGGTGTTTCATCCTAGTGCCCTCCCGTCAGCACACCGGAAGCGGCCAGCAGGACCACCGCCGCCACCAGAAAGCAGATCGCGGCATAGGCGTGGTCGCGCCGTTTCAGGTACAGGGGGATCAGGCCCAGCAGGGGCGCCAGTGAGCAGCCGGCCAACAGGGCAATGCCGATGAGGTTGGCCATGTCGCCCTTGTGGGCCAGCGCCAGCCAGCCCCAGCCCGTGGGCGTGTCGGTGCGCTGCAGGAATTCACCCACTGGCAGGTTCCACAGGCCGGGCAGATCCTCCAGCGGGACATGGGGTGACAACAGTCCGGTCAGGTAGGCCGCAAAACTGAGGAACAGCGCCACGACGCCGACGCGTGTGCCCCAGTCGAGCAACAGCGCATAGCGCGATGCCTCGGCTTGTTGTTGCAGGGCGTTCGTGGATGGTGGGGTGTTCATGGCGGTGTCGCTTTCAGGCCCAGATGCCCAGACCCTTGAGCAGGGCCCGGATGCCCGCAAACAGCAGCAGTGCAATGACCATCCTGCGGATGATCGACGCTTTGAGCACATGCAGCAACCGGGCGCCCAGGCGTGCCCCCAGCATCATGCCCACCACCGATGGTACGGCGATCATGGGCAGCACCGCGCCACGGTTCAGGTAGACCCAGGCGGCGGAGGAGTCCACCAGCGACAGCACCAGTCCCGACGTGCCCGCAGAGACCTTGAGGGGCGCGCCCATCAGCAGGTTGAGTGCCGGCACATTGGCCCAGCCCGCGCCAATGCCGAACATCCCGGCCATGACGCCGATGGCCAGGAACAGGACCAGCCCGATGGGCGTGCGGTGGACCTGCCAGTCGATGGAGCGCCCCGATGCGCCGTCAATGAACACGCCGTGTATGCCCAGGGCGGACGACAGACGGTCCGGTTGCGGCACGTGAGGAAATTCCGATTTCTTCGATACCAGCATCAGCACCACGATGCCCAGCACGATCACGCCCAGAGCGGTCTGGATCGCCGCGGCAGGCAGGGCCAGGCCCAGCAACGCACCGGCAATGGAACTCATGCAGGCCAGCAAGGCCAGCGGCAGCGCCAGGCGCAGGCTGGCCAGGCCACCCCGCAGCAAGAAGGGCCCGGCGGCCAGGGCACTCGCCAGCGCCACCAGCAACCCGGCGCCGCGCACAAAATCCAGATGGAAGGGAAAGAAGCCGCCGATGATCGGAACGAAGAGCGTGCCGCCGCCGATGCCCGCAGGCACCGCCACGATGCCGATGAGGAAGCAGGTGACGAACAGGGCCAGTGGCCAGAACCACCAGGGCATCGCACTCCCGGGCACCGCGCTGTCGCCGGCGAACGCCAGGTCGGGCAGCATGAACAACCAGCCCCAGGCCACGCAGGCTTTCAAAACGGGCATGAACGACGCAGGGGTCAACCGGGGCATGGTGGACCGCATTCAGGAGATGGTCTGGTAGTACAGGTTTTGCGGGTGGTTCGCCTGCGCAAAAAAGTACCAGCGCTCGGCCAGCAAGCCCAGGTACTGCAGGGCAAAGGCCGCCAACAGCCAGGCCGTGGAGGCGCTGGACAGGGCCAGCGCCAGACACATCAGCGGCAAGGGAAACACCAGCAGCAGGAAGATCCATTTCACCGAGCGCAGCAATGCCGCGCTCTGGCCGTGGAAGAACTCCCGTGTGTTGAACGAACCGCCCATGAAGCCCTGTGCCTTCTGCACGATGCGCGGGTGCTTGATGCCGATGGCGCTCTGCACGGACGATTTGGGTTTGAGGCGGGCGTTGCGCACCAGCGAGGCGCCGCGCGAGACCGCGGCCAGCAGCGTCAACCCGATGGCCGCGAGCGCGTAAGGGGGCACCAGATCGGGCATGCCCAGCAGGGCCGCGAGCAGCGTGGCCAGGGTGAGGCCCGATGCACAACCCAGCAGCAGGTAGTTCAACAGGGTCAGGGGGCTGGCCCACTCCTGCAGGAAGCGGACCGAGGCGTAGATCATCGCGGTGCAGACGAACAGCGCCAGGCTGAGCAGGGCGGTCACGGCGCCGATCGGCACGGTCTGGGTCCAGCCCAGATACTGGGCGCTGCCGTACACCAACAGCCCCAGCATGAAGAAGGGCAGGGCGATGACCTCGCGCGACAACCAGGATGTGCGCCACATCGTGGCCGAGCGCCAGGCGCGCTCGGGGCGTCCCAGGTGGAAGAACGAGGCGATCAGTCCCAGCCCCGTCAGCACCAGTGCCACCAGGCTGCCCAGGAACAGGAACTGCCGGCCGGCGGCTGCGTCGGTCTGGGACAGAAGGGTCAGTTCGGCGCCATACAGCGCAAAAAACAGCCCTTGCGCGGCACCGATCAGCGTCGTCAAAAAAATGACCGAAAAAGCGGGTCTCATGGTGTGGGGTGCTGCGGTTCAGGTGGCGAAATCTTCGTGTCCCGGGTCGCGGTGGGCGGCGTCGGCGGGCCGGCTGTCGATCTTCAGCGGGTTGTCCACGCGCTCCAGATCTTCGGCATGGATCCGCATCTCCGTCTTGCGCCGGGGCAGGTAGTGGTTGGCCGGGCGGGTGCCCCATTCGGGCATGAGCTGGTAGCCGCCGCGCTCGGCGATGGCCTGGGAGACCACGGACTCAGGGTCGTGCACATCGCCGAACAGGCGCGCGTTGGACGGACAGGCCAGCACGCAGGCCGGCTTGCGTTCGCGCTCGGGCAGGGCCTGGTCGGTGACCCGGTCCACACACAGGGTGCACTTGGTCATGACCTTGCGCTGTTCATCGAACTCGCGCGCACCGTAGGGGCAGGCCCAGGTGCAGTATTTGCAGCCGATGCACTTGTCGTAGTCGACCAGCACGATGCCGTCTTCGGCCCGCTTGTAGCTGGCGCCGGTGGGGCAGACCGGCACGCAGGGCGGGTCTTCGCAGTGCAGGCACGACTTGGGGAAGTGCACCGTCTGCGTGATGGGAAACTCGCCCACTTCAAAGGTCTGCACCCGGTTGAAGAAGGTGCCGTTCGGATCGGCCCCATAGGGATTCAGGTCGGTCAGCGCACCCGCCGTGCCCGAGGTGTTCCACTGTTTGCAGCTCGTCACGCAGGCGTGGCAGCCCACACACACGTTGAGGTCGATCACCAGAGCCAGCTGGGTCATTTGCGTCCCCCTTTGCCGGCAAACCAGGCCTGCCAGCGGGCAGGGGCCGCCTCGACCCCGGGCGCTCTGGGCACGGCCTTGAACTGTGGCCAGCTCTGTTCAGGCTCGCCGGCTTGCGCCTTGTAGATGCGCACGCGCACGTCGTACCAGGCGGCCTGACCGGTGATCGGGTCCGAGTTGGACAGGGACGCACCGGCACCCGATGGCGGCAGTTCTTCCGAGATCAGGTGGTTGAGCAGAAATCCGCGCTGCGCTTCGTTGGCGTCCGGCGTCAGGTTCCAGGCGCCGGCGGACTTGCCGATGGCGTTCCAGGTCCAGACCGTGCCGGGCTCCACGGCCTCCGAATAGCGGCACATGCAGCGCACCTTGCCCCACTGCGACTCGACCCACATCCAGCCGCCATCGGCGATGCCTTCGGCGCTGGCGGTTTTGGGATTGACGAACAGGTAGTTGTGCGTGTGGATCTGGCGCAGCCAGGCGTTCTGCGAGTCCCAGGAGTGGTACATCGCCATCGGGCGCTGGGTGATGGCGTTGAGCGGGTACCTGACGGTGTCGGTGGCCTGTTCTTCCAGCGGCACGTAGTAGAACGGCAGCGGGTCGAAGTAGGTCTCGACGCGTTTGCGCAGGTGCTCAGGCGGCTGCTTGCCCGCGCGTTTGCCCTGCGCCGCGCGCCGGAAGCCCTGCAGGAATTCCGAGTAGATGTGGATGACGATCGGGTCCTTGTCGCGCCGCAGGCCCATCTGCTGTGCCCACTCCATGTAGCCCCGGTTCCAGTTGCGCATGTACTGGTGTTCGGGCGGCATCTGGTGGTGGAAGACGCAGTTGTTCTTCTCGTACATCTCCCATTGCTTGGGATTGGGCTCGCCCCGCATCGACTTCTCACCGGCCTTGCCCCGCCAGCCCGCGAGGAAGCCGATGCCCGAGCCGGGCGCGGTTTCGTAGTTGACGATGAAGTCCGGGTAGTTGCGGAACTTGCGCGTGCCGTCGGCCTGCGTGAACGCGGGCAGCTTGAGGCGGCCGGCCAGTTCGACCAGCACTTCCTGGAACGGTTTGCAGTCGCCCTTGGGCGGCACCACCGGGATGCGCACCGCGTCCACCGGTCCGTCGAACTCGGAGATCGGGCGGTCCAGCATGGACATGCAGTCGTGCCGCTCCAGGTAGGTGGTGTCGGGCAGGATGAGGTCGGCAAAAGCCGTCATCTCCGACTGGAAGGCATCGCAGACCACCAGGAACGGGATCTTGTATTCCCCGCTGTGTTCGCCCTCGGTGTGCTTGTCGTTCAGCATCTGGCGCACTTCGGCGGTGTTCATGGTGGAGTTCCACGCCATGTTCGCCATGAAGATCAGCAAGGTGTCGATCGGGTACGGGTCCCCGCGCCAGGCGTTGGTGATGACGTTGTGCATCAGGCCGTGGGCCGACAGCGGGTGTTCCCAGGAGAAGCCCTTGTCGATCCGCACCGGCTGGCCCTGGGCGTCCACGAACAGGTCGTCCGGGCTCTCCGGCCAGCCCAGCGGCGCGCCATCGAGCGGCGTGTCGGGCTTGACGGCCTGCGGTCCCTTGGGCGGGCGGGCATTGGGCGGCACGGCGCGCGGATACGGGGCCTTGTGCCGGAAGCCGCCCGGGCGGTCGATGGTGCCCAGCAGCGACATCAGGATCGCCAGCGAGCGGATGGTCTGGAAGCCGTTGGAGTGCGCCGCCAGCCCGCGCATGGCGTGGAAGGCCACCGGGTTGCCCTTGACCGAGGGGTGCCGCTGGCCCCAGCTGTCGGTCCAGGCGATCGGCAGCTCGATCTTCTGGTCGCGCGCGGTGATGCCCATTTCGTGGGCCAGGCGCCGGATGGTCTCTGCCGGGATGCCGGTGATGCCCTCGGCCCATTCCGGTGTGTAGGGCTTCACGCGCTCCTGCAGCAGCTGGAAGGCGGGCACGGCGGCCGTGCCGTCGGGCATCTTGAAATGCCCCAGCAACGCCGGGTCTGCGCCCTCGGCGTGATCGGCGACCGGGCTGTCGGTCAGCCGGTCCCACCAGTGGAAGTTGGCGGGTCGCAGCGGGTTGACGGTGTCGCCGTCGGCCTTGCGCAGGAACATGCCGAAGTCGTCGCTGGCATCGTCCTGGTTCACCAGCTGGCCGGCGTTGGTGTAGCGGGCCAGGAACTCGCGGTCGTACAGGCCGAGCTTGATGAGTTCGTGGATCAGCGCCAGCAACAGGGCGCCATCGGTGCCGGGTTTGATGGGCACCCACTCGTCGGCGATGGCGGAATAGCCGGTGCGCACCGGGTTGATCGACACGAAGCGCCCGCCGTTGCGCTTGAACTTCGACAGCGCCGTCTTCATCGGGTTGGAGTGGTGGTCTTCGGCCGTGCCGATCATCACGAACAGCTTGGCGCGCTCCAGGTCCGGGCCGCCGAATTCCCAGAACGAGCCGCCGATGGTGTAGATCATGCCGGCGGCCATATTGACCGAGCAGAAGCCGCCGTGCGCCGCGTAGTTGGGCGTGCCGAACTGGCGCGCGAACAGGCCGGTCAGGGCCTGCATCTGGTCGCGCCCGGTGAAGAGGGCGAACTGTTTGGGGTCGGTGGAGCGGATCTTCTGCAGCCGCTGCGCCAGCATCGAGAAGGCTTCTTCCCACTCGATCTCGACAAACTCGCCATCGCCGCGTTCGCTGCCGGGCTTGCGCAGCAGCGGCTTGGTGAGGCGGGCCGGCGAGTACTGCTTCATGATGCCCGACGAACCCTTGGCGCAGATCACGCCCTGGTTCAGGGGGTGCTCGGGGTTGCCCTCGATGTAACGAACCTCGCCGTTGCGCAGGTGCACCCGGATGCCGCAGCGGCAGGCGCACATGTAACAGGTGGTGTTGCGCGTCTCGGTGGTGGCGCCCGCCAGTGGGGGGCTGCAGGGGTCGTGAAGCGGTGTGGCGGACATGCGTGGGTGTCTTTTCGCTAAAGATGGAGCCATGCCAACCGTCCACCCTCGCTTCGCACAGGCCGGACTGTCAGTAGGGTCTTATTAAAGACAGGGGGCGCAGCCCCGTCTATTACCGACACGGGTGAGCCGGCATCACCCAGATGGGTAGCGTGGCCGGTGCCGGGTGCGCTGGAAAACCGCCTGCGAACCCGCGGGAACTGCTCTCAGGCGACTTGGGGTTTTCAGCATGTATCCGTACATGCTTGTGCACTACTATGGTTTGTTCGCAATCCGATACCCCACCGGGTTCCACCCACGACATGTCCACGCTCACAGTCAACCCTTCGCTGGATGGTGCCGCCGCCATCTTGGGAGTGGTCCCGTCCGGGACTTCGGGCGACGACGATCTGGAGTTGCTGCTGGAGCGCTTTCTGGTGTCCATCGCCGCGCTGGCGGGCGCCCAGGCGGGCGCTGTGCGGGTGCTGACCGACGACGGGCTTCACATGCGGCTGGTTGCGCAGCAGGGCCTGCCCCCCCATGTGCAGGAGGCCGAGCAGCTGGTGGACCGGGGATGCGGCATGTGCGGCACCGCGGGCGGCGCCGACGGGCTGGGCTGGGTGGACGATCTGCGGTCCTGTGACCGGCAAGGCGGCGGGCACTATTTCGGCGGGCAGTGCAAAGGCGTGCTGGCCATCTCGCTGGTGCACGCCGATCAGGTGCTGGGTATCTACAACCTGTTTTTTGAATCCAGGGTCCAGATCCCGCCAGCGACGCAGACCATCCTGCGCCTGATCGGGCAGTTGCTGGGCCTCTCGCTGCACAACGCCCGGATCGAGCGCGAGCGCCTGCGGGTGACCGTGATGAAGGAACGCCAGGAAATGGTCAACGAAGTGCACGACTCGATCGCGCAGACCCTGGCCTACGCGCGCATGCGCCTGCCCCTGCTGAACGACGCCATGCTGGCCCACGACGACACCCGGGCCATCAAGTATTTTTCGGACGTCAAGCAGGCGGTGGGGGAGGTGCACGACAACCTGCGCGAGGTCATGACCTATTTCCGCACCCGCATGGACCCGCTGGGTCTGCTGCACGCGCTCCAGGGCATCGCCGACGGCTTCTACGGTCGCAACGGCATCGCGCTGGAGATCCGGAACACGGTCCGGCACCTGAACCTGTCCGATGCACAGGAGGTCCAGGTGTTTTTCATCGTGCAGGAAGCGCTGGCCAACATCGCCAAACACTCCATGGCCCGCCACGCGGCAATCATCATCAACAAGACGCCCGCAGGCCTCGAGTTCGTGGTCGAGGACGATGGCCTGGGCATGGCCGCGCCGGGCGTTTCCACCATCGTGACCTCGGCCAAGGAGCTCGCAGCGCCCACCCATTTCGGGCTGGAGATCATGCAGAGCCGGGCGCAGCGCCTGGGGGCGAGCCTGGAGGTCGGCGACAACGCGGGGGGTGGTACCCACGTGCGCCTGCTGTTGCCCACGCCACCCGCCACCACCGCAGAACACACACAATGACGACGCCCGCCACGCAGGCCATGCAGACCCGGGTGATGCTGGTGGACGACCACGCCATGTGCCGCAGCGGATTGTCTGAATTGCTGCAGAACCGCAGCGGCATGGTCGTGGTCGCGGCCACCGGGGATCGTGAGCAGGTCATTCCTCTGTTGCGCGAGTTTCAGCCCGAACTGATGGTGCTGGACCTGAGCCTGGGTCCGGTCGACGGCTTGAGCGTGCTGCGCATGGTGCGCACGGAAGGCATCGAGGTGCCGGTGGTCGTGCTGACCATGAGCAACAGCGAAGAAGACCTGTCCGCCGCGCTGCGGGCCGGCGTGCGCGGCTACCTGCTCAAGGACATGGACCCCGACGACGTGATCGAATCCATCGGCCGTGCCGCACGCGGCGAGCTGGTGGTGGCGCCGACCATGGCCGTCAAGCTGGCCCAGATGTGGCAGAGCGGACAGAAGGGCTCGGTCAAGCGCGACCTGGTGGACACGCTGACCGAGCGCGAACGCCAGGTGCTGGACCAGGTGGCGCGCGGCAAGAGCAACAAGGTGATCGCGCAGGCGCTGGACATCAGCCACAACACCGTCAAGCTGCACGTGCGCCACATCATGGCCAAACTCGACCTGGGGTCGCGCGTGGAAGCGGCCGTGTTTGCGTTCGAGCACCGCACCTCGTCCGAACATCCGGGCAAGGGCGGCGAGCCGGAGAACCCCTCCGGGCGCCGATCTTCCTGACGGCGCTTGCGTTTCAGTTGGATGTTGCCGCGTTGAGCGGCGGCAAGGGCTGCTCCACCTCGTGGTGGGCGGGTGACAGTTGGCTGGCGGCCCCGGTCTGCGGGTCGAACCAGTGCAGCGTGCCGTGCAGTTTCACCACGTCACCCACGATCAGCAGGCTGGGCGATGTGAAGCCGCTGCCCGCCACCTTGGCCGGCAGGTCGCTCAGCGTGCCGGTGAGCACCTGCTGCGTGGACAGCGTGCCGTGCTGCACGGCGGCGATCGGTCGCGTGGCGGGGGCGCCGTGCGCCATCAGCTGGCGGCAGATGTCGGGCAGCGCGTTCAGCCCCATGTAGATCACCACCGTCTGGTTCGGGCGCACCAGCGCTTCCCAGTCCAGGTCGGCGCTGCCGTCCTTCAGGTGGCCGGTGACGAACAGGCAACCCTGGGCGTGGTCGCGGTGCGTGAGCGGGATGCCGGCGTAGCTGGCCACGCCGCAGGCGGCGGTCACGCCGGGAATCACCTCGAAGTCCACACCGTGGGCGGCGAGCTCCTGCATTTCTTCGCCGCCGCGACCGAAGACGAAGGGGTCGCCCCCCTTGAGGCGGACCACCTGCTTGCCTTCGCGCGCGAGCTGCACCAGCAGCCCGTTGATCTGCTCCTGGCGCATGGTGTGTTCGTTGCGCCGCTTGCCGGCAAAGATGCGCTGCGCACCGGGCGAAGCGAAGTCGAGCACGCCCGAAGACACCAGGTTGTCGTAGACGATGACGTCGGCCTGCTCCAGCAGGCGCACCGCTTTGAGCGTCAGCAGTTCCGGGTCGCCAGGCCCGGCGCCCACCAGGTAGACACAGCCGCGCGACCGCTGGACAAAAGGTCGGATGTTCATAGGTATCGACTCCCCGTTCCACAACCGCCACCCGTGCCACAGCCACCGCTGCCGCAACCACCACCGCCACCTCCGGTGCTGCAGCCGCTGGCGGCGGGTGCCTGGGCCACCAGTTGCTGGCTCACGAAAATGAAGTTGAACTGGCCCGGCTCCAGCTCGACGAAATCGAGCACGGTGTCTTCCAGCAGGTCGGCGTGCGCCGCGGCGATCACCACCGCCACGTCCTCCAGCATCAGGCGCGTGTCGTTGTCCGCGACATCGTCAAAACCCATGCCGTAGCCGATGGAGCCGTCGGGCTCGCGCCGCGCGGCCACGCGCAAGGCCAGTTGTTCGGCGTCGCTCTCGCGGGCCGCCTGTCGTATCTGTTCTGCTGCCGTTGCTGTGAGTTTGAACATGCTGTGGGCCGCCTTTCAGTGTTCGCCTTTGGTGCGCAACAGGCCGGCCAGCCGGTTGCCCTGTTTCTGCGGGCCCCCACGGGGGAAGAGGTCGTGCAGGTGGTGGTTGCTGCCGCGCTCCGGACCCCAGACCACCGTGAAGTGTTTGATCATGGCGCGCACCTGGGCCTGCACGCCGTGCTCGGCGTAGTACGCGCGCAGGTAGCGCACCAGCTCCCAGTGTTCGTCGGTCAGCGTCAGTTCTTCCTGGGCGGCGAGCGCGCGCACGAAATCTTCCGACCAATCGCCGAGGTCGCGCAGGTAGCCTTCGGAGTCGGTTTCGACCGGGTGGCCCTTGACCATCAGGATGCGGGTGAACGCGTCCGCAGGGAGCGTGAGAGTAGTGCTCATGCGGCCAGCCTCTCGAGGTGTTCTGAGCGAGCACCCAGCGAACGCCGGGCGCGCACGAAGTCGACAAAATGCCGCGCCCAGTCGGTACCCGCCACGCTGCGCAGGTGGGAATAGGTGGCCAGCAGGTTGTGCATCACGACACCATCGTGTTGCCCATCGATGCCGTGGCCGCGCGTGACACGCCAGGCGTAACGCGTGTCCGCCGGCAGCCCGTCCAGGCTGGAATAGTGGAACTCGTGGCCGCGCACGGACCGGCCCCGCAGACCGGCCCAGGGCATGTCTTCGGTGGCGGCCAGGTGCACATAGCCGCGCCCCACCGGCTTCGGATGCAGTGTGGCATCGCCCGCCACCGCACCCACCATCTCGCAGCGCTCGCCGCGCCATTGCAGCGACCGCGCCAGGTACATCAGGCCACCACACTCAGCGTAGGTCGGCAGGCCATCCGCGATGGACGTGGCGATCTGCGTGCGCAACGACACATTGGCCTGCAGCTCGCGCATGAACAGTTCGGGGAATCCCCCGCCGATGAACAGGCCGTCGATGGCCTCGGGCAGCGACGGGTCGCTCAAGGTGTCGAACGGCAGCAGTTCGGCGCCCGCGTCGCGCAAGGCTTGCAGGTCGTCCGGGTAGTAGAAGCCGAAGGCGCGGTCCTGCGCCAGGGCGATGCGCACGGGCGGATTCGGACTGGCCACCAGAGCCATCGGCATGGGTGAAAGATTCAGCGCCGGTGCACTGGCGGCCAGTGCGCGCACCCGGTCGAGGTTCACCTGGGCCGCGATGCGCTCGCCGATCAGGCCAATCTGCCGCGCGGCGTCGGCGTGTTCGTTGCTCGGCATCAGGCCGAGGTGGCGTTCGGCCACCGCCAGGTCGGAGTCCTCGGCGATGGCCCCCAGCACCGGCACGTCGGTGTAGTGTTCGATCACGGCGCGCAGCTTGGCCTCGTGCCGGCTGCCCCCCAGCCGGTTCAGGATCACGCCGCCTATGCGGATGCGGCGGTCAAAGGCCTGGTAGCCCAGGATCAGCGGCGCGATGCCGCGCGTCATGCCACGCGCATCGATCACCAGCAACACCGGCAGGTCCAGCAGCTGCGCCAGCGCGGCGTTGCTGTTGCTGCCGTCGAGGGCGAGTCCGTCGTACAGACCCTTGTTGCCCTCGACGATGCTGATGTCGGCCCCAGCCGCCTGCCGGGCAAACACGGCGCCGATCTGCTCCGAGGTCATGAGGTAGGGGTCGAGGTTGTGGCAGGCGCGGGCGCTGGCCCGTCCCAGCCACATCGGGTCGATGAAATCCGGCCCTTTCTTGAACGGCTGCACAACCACCCCGCGCGCCGAGAGGGCCGCGCACAGGCCCAGACTGACCGTGGTCTTGCCCGAAGACTTGTGGGCGGCGGAGATCAGCAGGCGGTCCATGTTGTTCAGTTCTTGGCCGACACGAAGTCGTCCTGTGGCATGAAGTCGAAAGCGCGCACGCCGACGACCGTGAGCAGCAAGGCCGCCCCCAGGCCGCCGACACCGAGCAGGAACTCCGGCAGCGAGGGCACGTAGCTCGCGATGGCGCCGTCACCGAAGCTGCTGCTCACCGCGTGGCCGGGGAAGATTTCCAGCGGAAAGGCCTGGCCGCCGATGATGAAGACATAGAGGAAAGCAAACGCGCCGACCACGACCAGGGCCGAAGCAGCGAACGTGTAGCGCGCTCCCGAGAGCTTGGGGTGGAACAGCAGCAGCAGCGGCAGCACCGAGCCGATCAGCACATAACCGCCCCAGAACAGCAGCGGGTAGAGGCCGCCGTCGACGAGCAGGAAGCGCTCGAAGGCGGCCTGCCTGGCGTAGTACAGGTTGGTCAGGTGGTAGACCGCCACCAGGTACATCGATGCGGCGATGAACACACCGAGCAGCCGGGCCATGCGGCGCCGGATCGCGCCGTCGAGCACGCGACCCTCCCACGCATACATCGTGGACTGGGTGACCAGAAAGACGGCCAGGCCCCAGCCGAAGCTCAGCACGATGAACAGCGGCGCCAGCAGCGCCGACTGGTAGGCCTGGCGTGCGACCAGAAAGGCAAAGATCGAGCCGGTGCCGGTGGTCAGCACGAAGCGCCAGACCAGGGCCGCCAGGCCGGCGGGTTTCGAATACCCGTTCATGCGCCGCTCGAACATGGTCCACAGGTAGACCGCGACGATGGCCGTCATGCCCGAGTAGAGGAAGACGTTCCAGGCGAAGACCGATTTGAAGTTGTAGTGCGTGGCGGCGACGATCACGCGGTCGGGCCGACCCAGGTCCAGCATCAGCACCATCAGGCCGCCCATCAGCAGGGCGATGCACAGCAGGCCCGAGAGCGGCGCGCGCGGCTTGTAGACCGTCTGGCCGAAGACCGATCCGATCGACGCGACGTTGAGCACCCCCGAGGCAGCGACGATCATGAAGATCGCGAACACGTGGGGAAGGCCCCAGACGACCTGGTTGTTCATGCCGGTGACGATGTGGCCATGCAGCTCCATGTAATGCGCGGCGCCCAGGCCGACGGCCGTGATCGCGCCAGCCAGGACGGCGACCAGCCAGAAGTTGCGGATGTCTTCGCGGGTTCTCATGGTCTGGTTCTCTAGGACTAGATGCCGTGGTAGCGGACACCAGGGTCCAGCTTCAGGTCGGCGCGCAGCTGCGAGGTCTGGATCGCGCGGACGCGCTTCGAGATCTCGCTGGTCGGGTCGTTGAGGTTGCCAAAGACGATGGCGCCGTGGCCGGCCGCGCTGCAGGCCTGCACGCAGGCGGGCTGCTCGCCCCGGTCCACCTTGTGCACGCACATCGTGCAACCCTCCACCGTGCCCATGCCGCGCGGCACGTCGGGCTTCTGTTTCGTCTGGGGTTCGTGCACGAAGGAGCGTGCCTTGTAGGGGCAGGCCATCACGCAGTAGCGGCAGCCGATGCAGATGTGCTTGTCCACCAGCACGATGCCGTCGGCGCGTTTGAACGAGGCACCGGTCGGGCACACGTCAACGCAGGGTGGCTCGGCACAGTGCTGGCACATCACGGGCAGCGACTGCGTCTTGCCGGTGCGGATTTCCTTGATCTCGATCTTGCGGATCCACTGCGAACCCGTTGTTCCAGGGTTCTCGGGCAGGCCGTTTTCGGTGCGGCAGGCGGTCACGCAGTCGGTGCAGCCGCTGCTGCACTTCGTGCTGTCGATCAGCATGCCCCAACGCACCTGGGGGTCGGCACCGGCCGTGGCTGCACCAGCGGCGGGCGCAGCCTGCGCGATCTCGATCAGGCGCACGCCGGGTGCCAGCAGGATGCCGGCCAGGCCCGCAGCGGCCACGCCCAGGAAGCCGCGGCGCTCGGGCTGGGCAGCGTCCTGCGAGGGGGTGGGAGGCACCGGGTTCATGGTTGGGACCTCGCAGAGGGGCTCTCGACGCCGAGCGTGCGCACCAGTCGGCTCAGCAAGGCGGTGGTGCCGGAGGGATGGACCAGCGGGTGGAAGGCGGAGGTCGCAGCGGGCTGGGTGGCGTGGCACTCGAAGCAGTCGATCTTCACCGCGGCAAAGCTGTGGCAGCTGACGCAGAAGTTGGTCTTGGTGGCCGCCACGCTCTGGGTGGTCTGGCTGGCGTGGCACTCGATGCAGGTCTTCAGGCTGTATTTCGCACCGCGCAGGCCGCCGTGCACGGTCTCGTCGCGCTGGTGCTTGAGGTACTTCATGTGGTCGCGCCGCATGATGGCCGGGTCTTCCACGCACTGGCCACCGCGCGCCGCTTCAATGACCGGCTTGGGCACACGCGGCGTTGCTCCGGGCGCATCGGCGGCCAGCACCGCAGCGCCGGCCAGCAGCAGCCACAGGACCGCAGCGCGAGGGAGGTTGCGAAGCAGACGGCCCATGTGCGTCACTCGCCCAGGCCCATCTGGATGTAGCCGGTCGGGCAGACGTCCTGGCAGATGTGGCAGCCGATGCACTTGCTGTAGTCGGTGTCCACGTAGCGGCCGGTGGTCGATTTCGACTTGGGCACCTTGAACACCGCGGTCTGCGGGCAATAGACCACGCAGTTGTCGCACTCGAAGCACTGGCCGCAACTCATGCAGCGCTTGGCCTCGGCCTGCGCCTGGGCTTCCACCAGCGCCTGCAGGCGTTCGTCGAAGTTGCCCAGAGCCTCCTCGGCCGTGAGGCTGACGATGGTGCGCCGGTTGCGAGGGGTGTACGCAAAGTGGCCAAGGAACAGCTCCTTGTGCGAGATCACGTAGCGGTCGGAGCGGTTGTCGAAGTTGTGGATCGCCACATTGCTTTTGTCGGTGCCGTGGATCGGTTCGTGCACCTCGCTGAAGCTCAGGCCTTTCTCGATCATCTTGCGCTGGAGGTCGAAGGTGTGCACATCGATCTTGGGTCGTTTCTCCAGTGCCTCGCCCTGTAGGAAGCGGTCAATGCCCTCGGCCGCGATGGCGCCGTGGCCGATGGCCGTGGTCAGCAGGTGCGGGCGGATGATGTCGCCACCGGCGAACACGCCCGGCTGCACCTGGTAGTTCTTGTCGGCCGGCACCGCGCCTTTGCCGTTGTTGAATTCCTCCAGCCCGGTGAAGTCCACCGCCTGACCGATCGCCGAGACGATCAGGTCGGCAGGCAGGTCCTCCTCTGTGCCCTCGATGTTCTTGATCTCCAGCTTGCCGCCCACGATCTTCGCTTCACAGCGGATCACGCGCAGCGCGGTGGCGCGCCCGTCCGGCCCGCGCACCACGCCCACCGGCGCCAGGCCGCCGCGGATGGCGATGCCTTCGGACAGCGCGTGTTCGACCTCGTGGCGCGAGGCCTGCATCTTGTCCACCGCGAAGATGGAGGTCAGCGTCACGTCCGCGCCCTGCTTGGCCGACACCGCGGCCACGTCGTGTGCCACGTGGCCGGCGATCGCGTGCTCGGGTCGGTCGCTCTCGTGGATCTGGTCGATGTGGCCGAGGCGGCGCGCCACGGTGGCGACGTCGATCGATGTGTCGCCACCACCGACCACCACCACACGTTTGCCCACATGGCGCAGGCGCCCATCGTTGAAAGCCTTGAGGAAGGAGGTCGCGGTCACGCAGTTGGGCGCATCCGCGCCCTCGACCGGCAGGCCGCGGCCGGACTGGGCGCCGAGCCCGAGGAACACGGCGTCGAAATCGGCGCGAATCTGCTCCATCGTGATGTCGGTGCCGATGCGGCAGTTCGTGCGCGCCACCACACCGAGGTCCAGGATGCGCTGGATCTCGGCGTCGAGCACCTGGCGCGGTGTGCGAAAGCCGGGAATGCCGTAGCGCATCATGCCGCCGAGCTCGGCGCGTTCGTCAAACAGCGTGACGGCGTGGCCACGCAGCGCGAGCTGGTAGGCCGTTGACAGGCCGGCCGGGCCGCCGCCGATGACCGCCACCTTCTTGCCGCTGGAGAAATCCGGTTTCTTGAAGCCCAGGTTGTTGGCAATGGCGTACTCGCCCAGGAAGTGCTCGACCGAGTTGATGCCGACGAAGTCTTCCACCTGGTTGCGGTTGCAACCCGACTCGCAGGGCGCCGGGCAGACCCGGCCCATGACGGAGGGGAAGGGGTTGGCTTCGGTCAGCCGGCGGAAGGCGTATTCCTGCCAGGGCATGCCGGCCGGCGGCTTCTCGACGCCGCGCACGATGTTCAGGTAGCCGCGAATGTCTTCACCCGAAGGGCAACTGCCCTGGCAGGGTGGTGTGCTCTGGATGTAGGTCGGGCACTTGTGCGAGTGATCGGCGTTGAAGATCTGCTTCTGCCAGGGCCCCGGCTTGTGGTCGCCATCCTTGTAGCGCCGGAAGTTGAGGGGCTGGACGCTGGCGGATTCGGGGTTGGTTGACATGTCTTGTCTCCTGGGATCGTTGTCTGGTCGCGGGGCTTCGGCGCGCGCGCTTACTTGTCACCGAGCCGGATGGCCTTGCTCACGAGCTGGTGCACACCACCGACCATGCTCATGTCAAAACCGTACTGCGGCAGCACCTTGGTGAACTGCGCCTTGCAGATGGCGCAGATGGTGGCCATGAAGTTCACGCCGTGTTCGTCCACCACGTTCTTCAGCGCTTCCATGCGGGGCAGGGCGCCCTTGACGCGCAGCTCCAGCAGGTCGTCGGTCAGCAGGCCTCCACCGCCGCCGCAGCAGAAGGTGCTTTCATGGATGGTCCCGGGCGCCATGTCGTGAAAGTTGTTGGCCACCGCTTTGATGATGTCGCGCGGGATGGTGAACTGGCCGCCCGCAAAGTCGCCCATGCGCGAAGCGCGCGCCACGTTGCACGAGTCGTGGAAGGTGATGATGCGGTTGTCGTTCTTTTCCTTGTCGAACTGCAGCGCACCGCGCACGATCAGGTCGTGCGTGAACTCGCAGATGTGCATGGGCTGCTTGTAGCGGTGGTCGAGCTGGTTCTGCAGCTCGATGGCGAACGGGTCCTTGCCGCCGGCACCGATGCCCACCAGCGTGTTCCAGAAGCTGTAGGCCACGCGCCAGGCGTGGCCGCATTCACCGACCACGATGCGTTTCACGCCCAGCTCCAGCGCGGCCTCGCGGATGCGCAGCGCGATCTTGCGCAGCTGTTCGTAGTTGCCGATGAACATGCCGAAGTTGCCCGCTTCGCTGGCCATGCTGGAGAGCGTCCAGCTGACGCCCGCCGCATGGAACACCTTGGCGTAGCCGATCAGGCTGTCCACGTGCGGTTCGCTGAAGAAATCGGCCGACGGTGTGATCAGCAGCACCTCGGCGCCCTTCACGTCGAGCGGGAAGCGCACGTCCAGACCGGTCTCGTCCTTGGTGTCCTCCTCCAGGCCTTCAAGGGTGTCTTCCAGCGCTGGTCCGGGAATGCCCAGGTTGTTGCCGATGCGGTGCACCTTGCCGATGATTTCGTTGGCGTATTTCTGGCCCATGCCGATCGAATCCATGATCTCGCGCGCGGCCATGGTGACTTCGGCGGTGTCGATGCCGTAGGGGCAGAACACCGAACAGCGCCGGCATTCGGAGCACTGGTGGTAGTAGCTGTACCAGTCGTCCAGCACTTCGCGCGTCAGGTCCTTGGCGCCGACCAGGCTGGGGAAATGTTTGCCGGCAAAGGTGAAGTAGCGGCGGTAGACCTGACGCATCAGATCCTGGCGCGCCACCGGCATGTTCTTCGGGTCTTCGGTGCCGAGGAAGTAGTGGCATTTGTCGGAGCAGGCGCCGCAGTGCACGCAGGCGTCCATGTAGACGCGCAGCGAGCGGTACTTGCCCAGCAGTTCGCC
Source organism: Hydrogenophaga aromaticivorans (assembly GCF_013387465.1). Classification (GTDB taxonomy): domain Bacteria; phylum Pseudomonadota; class Gammaproteobacteria; order Burkholderiales; family Burkholderiaceae_C; genus Hydrogenophaga; species Hydrogenophaga aromaticivorans. The sequence continues at coordinate 379,149 of NZ_VYGV01000016.1, forward strand.
CATCTTGGCGATCGCCTTGGCTTGCCAGTCCTCCACCAACTCACCCGGAAAGCCCAGGTTCTTCTGGATCGCCTCCGACGCCACGAAGGGCTTGAGGTGCGAGGTGGCACCCACCTGCACCAGCGGGATGACCGGGTAGGGCTTCAGCTTGGGGGTGGTGAATGCAGCGGTGGCCATGGCGGATGGGTGCTCCGTTTATTTGTCCAGGGCCGCGGCCCAGGTGGCCAGGTGGCGGGCTTCACGCGGGTTGTCGGTCATGTTGCGCGTGGGGCTGAAGAACAGGCCGGGCGCATGTAGCAGCTTGCTGATGGGGAAGATGATCATCAGCAGGGCCACCAGCGACAGGTGCACCAGCAGCACCGGGTCGGTGGGCAGCGGCTGCACGCTCAGGCGCATCAGGCCGAGCATGAACACCTTGACCGCCACGATGTCGATGTGTGCGACGAAGCGCATCGCCAGGCCCGTGAGGCCGATGGCGATCAGCAGCGCCAGCATCAGGTGGTCCGAGGGGGTGGAGATGTAGCGCACGCGGTCCACCAGGAAGCGCCGCGCCCACAGGCCCGCCAGCCCGGCCACCATGGCAAAACCCGCGTAGGTGCCGAAGGGTTGCACCATCGCTATGGGCAGCCAGACCGGCTCCTGGAAATAGCGCACATGCCGCAGCACCACCAGCAGCAGCGCGGCATGGAACATCCAACCGAAAGCCCAGGTCCATTTGCTGGAGCGGAACAGGCTCTCGAAAAACACCACCTCGCGCGTCAGGCGAAAGCCCACGCCGGTGGTCGTGAGCGGTGCGGGTGTGAGGGCGATCTTCAGCGGCGCGGGCGTGACCGCGTACTGCCGGATTTTCAACGCCAACCCGACCACGAAGATGGCGGTGGCCAGGTAAAACAGCGCAGCGAAGAAGATCGAGAGAGCGCTCATCACATGGACCTGGGTCGGGGTGGCGAAGGGGTCAGGAAGTCAGGTCAACCCGGCAGGCCGAGTGGATGCTGCAGCTTCAGACGCAGCCGGTCGGCTTGGGCAGGCCGGCGATCTTGCAGGCCTGCTTGGCGGGGCCGTAGGGAAACAGGTCGTACAGGTACTTGCTGTTGCCCTTTTCTTCGCCGAACTGCTTGCCGATGGCCTTGGTCAGCACGCGCACGGCCGGGGCGATCTGGTACTCGTTGTAGTACTCGCGCAGGAAGTTGATGACTTCCCAGTGGTTGTCGGTCAGAGGGACTTTCTCTTCTTCGGCGATGTGCTCGGCGATCTCCTTGTTCCAGTCGGCCAGGTTGATCAGGTAGCCCTCTTCGTCGGTTTCGTAAGTGGCGCCATTGATTGCGATGCTCATGGTGATGTCCTCAGGTTGTCGGAATGAAAATGCGGTCGGCTCAAGGTTCAGAGCCAGCTGTTCGAAACGCTGTGTTCGGCCACCAGGTCCACGAAGCCGCCGTAGTCCACCAGCGTCACGCCGTCCAGGGCGCGCGAGGCCATGCCGCGCGCATCCATGTCGGGCTTGAGGGCGTAGTACCTGACTTGTGAACCGTCTTCGCGCAGGCGGGCCTCCAGCGGGCTGCCGGCGGTGGCGGCGTAGACGCCGTCCTCGATCAGCAACACGGCGTGGCCGGGCAGGGCCATGCGCAGGCAGCTCGCCAGCGAGCTGGTCTGGTGGTGGGATTTGTTGACGATGTGCAGCATGGGGTTCTCCTCAGAAACTCAGGACCACGTCCTGCTGCGCCATCAGCTCGGCCATCTGCGCCGTGTCCAGCACCTCCACCGGCACCAGCAGGTCGGCCTCGCTCAGGCCGCGCTGCGCCAGCGAAGCCTGGTCGACATAGAGCTTCTCCACGTCGTAGCCTTCCAGCGCGCGGTAGCTGGGCGAGAAGTTCTTGATGCCGATGTCCTTGGTCTGCTGGCCCTTGACCAGCTCGTAGACGCCGTCGTCCATGAACACCAGGCTGACGTCCTGATCCAGCGTGGCGGTGATCAGCACCACCTCCAGGCTCTCCAGCGCGTAGATCGTGCCGTAGGGGGCCTTGCGGTTGACGAAAATGAACTTCTTCATCTCAATCTCCAAACGTCACCAACCGGTCGGCCTTGATGCCGCTGTCCACCAGCTGGCCCAGGCCCGAGATGCGAAAGCCCGGGGCCAGCACCTCGTCCTTGATGCCGCGGCGCAGCGCGGCGGCCACGCAGACCACGAGGTCCACGTTGTGTTCGGCCTTCAGCGCCGACCAGCGGTTGACGATGTGGCGATCGTCCTGCGGTGGCTCGGTCAGTCGCGTGGCGTTGTTGACACCGTCGTGGTAGAAAAAGACGCGCTGGATCTCATGTCCCTTCGCGATCGCGGCCATGCAGAACTGGTAGGCGCTGTCGGAGGCCTGGTGGGTGTAGGGCCCCTCGCTGACGAGTAGTCCGAATTTCATGTGCTGGGTCCGTCGGCGTTGATCAGAAACGGATGTGGGTCGATGCGTTCAGGCTGGAGCGCGAACCGCGCCAGTCGTCGATCAGGTACTTGGTGAAGGGCAGCTCGCACTTCTCGAAGAAGTTCGGCCAGCCAATGCGCTCCACCCAGTCCGACAGGCGCTCCCAGGGGCGGGCGTCGGCCTTGTAGGTGTAGAGGATCTTCTTCACGATCTCCGACACCTCGGGCCAGCGCGGCGGGTTGTTCGGAATGCCCGAGGCGACCATCTTCATGAAGGTCGGTTTGCCACGCGCGTTGGAGTTTTTGCCACCCACCCAGATCGCGAACTTGGAGTGCTCGGGGTCGTTGATCTGCATCGGCGGGCAGGGCGGGAAGCAGGCGCCGCAGCAGATGCATTTCTTCTCGTCCACCTCCAGCGACGGTTTGCCGTTGACCAGCGCCGGGCGGATGGCGGCCACCGGGCAGCGCGCCACCACAGCCGGGCGCTCGCAGGCATTGGCCACCAGATCGTGGTTGATCTTGGGTGGCTTGGTGTGCTGGATCACGATCGCGATGTCGGCCTGACCGCCGCAGTTGATCTCGCAGCAGCTGGTGGACAGGTGCACGCGGTTGGGCATTTCCTCGCGGATGAACTCGGTGTAGAGCTCGTCCATCAGGGCCTTCACGGCGCCCGAGGCGTCGGTGCCCGGGATGTCGCAGTGCAGCCAGCCCTGGGTGTGCGCGATCATCGACACCGAGTTGCCGGTGCCGCCCACGGGGAAACCGCTTTCGGTGAGGGCCGAGATCAGCGGCGCCACCTTGTTCGTGTCGGCCACCATGAACTCGATGTTCGAGCGGATGGTGAAGCGCACATGCCCTTCGGCGTAGGTGTCGGCGATGTCGCAGAGCTTGCGGATCGTGTGCACGTCCATCTGGCGCTGGGTGCCGGCGCGCACCGACCAGACCTCGTCGCCACTGTGTGAAACGTGGTGCAGCACGCCGGGCCGGGGCCGGTCGTGGTAGCGCCAGTTGCCGTAGTTTTTCAGCAGGGTCGGATGCAGGTACCGCTTGTTGTCCGGCACGCCGCTCTCGATGGGTGTACGCATTTGGGCCATGGGTTGCCTTCCCGGGTTGGACGGTTGAGAAGAAATCGGGCGGGGAAAAGAGCGCTGCGCCGGTCAGGCCGCAGCCTGCTTGCGCGCCATGTACTTGGCGGCTTCTTCGTCCCAGTCGTCGGTGCGCACGTAGGGGTTGGTGCGCGGGGTGGACACCATGTTGGGGTCCACTTCCAGCTCGATGCCTTCGAGGAAATTCACCAGGCCGATGCGCTCGATCATCTCGCCGGTGCGTTCGTGTTCCAGCGCGTTTTCGGCAAAGAAATCGATGATCTTCTGGGCCAGCTTGACCAGGCCCTTGTAGTCCTCGTCGGTCTTGAGCTGCATGAAGGGCACCACCACCGTGCCCATCAGGTCGCCGATCTTGAGCGTGCGCTTGCCGCCGACCAGGATCGTGGCGCCGGTGTCGGTGCCGTGGGCCAGCGCACCGGTCATGACGTTGATGCAGTGCATGCAGCGCACGCAGTTGCTGTTGTCGATCTCCAGGCACTGCGTGTCGTTGATCTTCACGCTGGAGATCTTCGGGCCCTGGGCCACGTCCTTGACCTCCTTGAGCAGGATGGTCTTGGTCGGGCAGCGGTTGATGACGTCGTTCACCAGCTCGTTCATGCCGTGTTTGTCGAACCACTTGCGCGCCAGGGCCTCGTCGGTGCGCATGTTGTCGCGCCAGGTGCCGATGACGGCCATGTCCGAGCGCTGGATCGAGTTCATGCAGTCGTTGGAGCAACCCGAGAACTTGAACTTGAACTTGTAGGGCAGGGCCGGGCGGTGGATGTCGTCCAGGAAGGTGTTGAGCACCTGGCGGTGGGCTTTGGCCTCGTCGTAGCAGGACTGCTCGCAGCGCGCCGCGCCGACGCAGCTCATCGAGGTGCGCACGGCCGGCCCGGCGCCGCCGAGGTCGAAGCCGAGTTCATTGAGTTCGTCAAAGGCGTCCTGCACCTTGTCGGTCTTGGCACCCTGGAACATGATGTCGCCCGACTGGCCATGGAAGGCAATCAGGCCCGAGCCGTGTTTCTCCCAGATGTCGCACATCTTGCGCAGCACGTCGGTGTCGTAGTGCATGCCGGGCGGCGGCTGCACACGCAGCGTGTGGAACTCGGCGGCGTCGGGGAACTGGGGCTTGCCGTCGGCGTCCTTGAGCTCGGTGAAGCGCGGAATCACGCCGCCGCCGTAGCCGAACACCCCCACCGTGCCGCCCTTCCAGTAGCCCTTGCGGGTCCGGTAGGAGGTTTCGAGCTGACCCATCAGGTCCACCATGTAGTCCTTCTCGCCGGCCAGCCGCTTGAGGCCGGTCACGAAGCTGGGCCACGGACCGCTCTCGAGCTCGTCGAGCATCGGGGTGTCGTGCATTTTCTTGGCCATGTCTTGTCTCCTGTCGGGGTGCCGTTTTCGACAACGGCGGTCTCGCTTCGTGGGCATTGCGGGGGCTCTGTCGGCCCGTGTTCCGGTGTGGGGTGCATCGTAGGAGCCGGGGTGGTCTTCTTGCTATCCCCCTCGTTGGCTAGGCGGGACTACCCAGATGGGTTATGCGGCCCCACCCGTCCCGGCTATAGACTGCCGGCCCCGGAATTGCGCCAATAGCGAACGAACTTGGAGACGGCAGTTGGACAGCCCATTCCGGCATGTCCAACGGCCGTCTCCAGGTTGAGCAAAGCCCGCCAGCCGGCGCCGACCCCAGGAGTGACGGAGACATGAGCCAGATCACCCCGCTAGACCGATTCCGGGTGCCCCTCGGTGGGCAGGAGATCGAGTTGCAGCAGCACGTCCACGACGCCGGTGGCATGAGCCTGCTGCGCACGCGCATCCGCGAAGGCAGCCGCTTCACGATCTTCGACATCGATCCCCAGACCGCCGAACATTGGGGTCGGGCGTTGCTGCAATGGGCGCGCGAACAGCCTGGCCAGCCGGAAGCTTCATGAGCCTTGACGAACCGCTGCGCGCGACCATGATCGACATGGTCTTTCCGCTGGAAGGTCACAGCCTGCCGCGCGATGCATCACCGGCCTTGCGGGCTGCGTTGCAGCGGGAAATGCCCTGGCTGGACCAGGCGCCGCTGGCCGGCATCCACCCCCTCAAGCTGGTGCCGGGCACCGACGCCGAAGCCCTGCTGTCGCAGCGCACGCGCCTGTTGCTGCGCTTGCCGCGTGTGCGATTCGACGACGCGGCCGGGCTCACCGGGCGCACCCTGCAGCTCGGCGGCCATGCGGTGACTTTGGGTCAACCGCATGCGCGCGAACTGCTGCCGCACCGCACCCTGTACGCGTATGCCGTGGCCGCCGAGGGCGACGACGAGATCGACTTCATGCAGGCCATGAACCGCGAGTTGCAGGCCCTGGAAGTCCGCTCGCAGCTGATCTGCGGCAAGCGCCAGCAGCACGCCTGGCCCACCGGTGCGCTGACCACCTTCAGCCTGATGCTACACGGGCTCACTGCGTCCGATTCGCTGCGCCTGCAGACGCTCGGGCTCGGTCGCCACCGCCTGCTGGGCTGCGGCATCTTCGTGCCGCACAAGTCGGCCGCAGCGGTCGGTGAATAGCTTCAATTTCTTCAACCCCCAACACGGAGACACCAGCATGGGCTACCACATCAATGGCGTTGAACTTGAGACGGATGCCGAGGGCTACCTGCTCGAACCCGACTACAGCGAAGAGGCGGTGCGGGTGATCGCTGCGGCCGATGGCATCGTGCTGACGGACGAACACTGGGAAGTCATCGGCTACATGCGCGACCAGTACCGCGAGCACGGCCACACACCCAACTTCCGCAACATGCTCAAGGGCTACAGCGAGATCCGCCAGGGAGTGGACAGCAAGTACCTGTACGACCTGTTTCCGCTCGGGCCGGCCAAACAGGCGGCCAAGGTCGCAGGGCTGCCGCAGCCGCTTGGCAAGGGCGGATATTGAGACGTTCGCATGGCCCTGCGTATCAAGAACCAGTGGTTTGACAACGGTCGACCGAAGTCCGCGAAGGAGACCGCGAGCGTCGTGGCCTTCATCGTCTGGCGCGTGACGCAGAACATGGTCAAGCAGATGCGCGAGGCCCGTTTCGACATCGACGTGGGCCCGCAGTATTTCGCCTTCATGCGCGAGATCCTGGGCTTTCTGCTGCAGGTGGTGGACCGCATGGCGTTCGAGCGCATGGGCGCGGAACAGCGCGGCGAGTTCACCGGTGCGCTGGTGCGCCGTGTGGCCGAGATCCTGGAGGAAAGCGAGCAGGAATGGATGGGGCCGCCGCCCGAGGGTGCGGACAGCTGGCGCAACCAGTTCATCGATTTCCACAACGAACTCGGCGAGGCCTATGCCGACTACGGGCACGGCCCCGACGGGCCGGACTTCGGTTTTGTGCGCTACCTGGGCAGCCGCATCGAGGGCGTCATGCCGGCCAAGGACCGGCACTGGGTCAAAGACCAGCTGATGGCCGTCGAGGTGCCGGAGGCGCTGGAGATGGTGCGCCGGGGCATGCACGGCGCCCTGTCCACCGAACCGCGGCCCAAACGCCGGGCAACGATGAGCGGAGACTAGACATGGCAGCCAACCCTCCCAGTCCGTTTGACCTCAATCAGCCCGAGGCGTATGCGCGGTGGCGGGCGGCCAAGCTGGCCACCCAGCCCACGTGCGCGGAAGACCTGATCGTGGACGTGGCCGATCCGCGTCGCCTGAGCGAGGACGAGCGCGCGGCGCTGCTGCACACCTGCGCGCGCGCCAACATGGTGGTCTACCGCAGCCCGGTTGTCGATGAAGACAAGTCGTTGCCGCGCCTGCTCGGGGCGCAGCTGGGCCTGCACCGGCTCGACGCCAACTGGCTGGCCGACGAAGACGGCATCTCACCGATAGCAGTGTCGACGCAGCGGCCTGGCGCCCGCCCCGACTTCATTCCCTACACCGATAAACCCATCCGCTGGCACACCGACGGTTACTACCACCCACTCTCGCGCCGCATCGAAGGCATGGTGCTGCACTGCGTGCGCGCGGCGGGTGAGGGCGGCATCAGCGGGCTGGTGGACCACGACCGGGTCTACATCGCGCTGCGCGACGCCAACCCTGCGTGGGTGCGCGCGCTCATGGCGCCCGATGCCATGACCATCCCCGAGCGGGCCGACGACCACGGCGTGGCCCGCCCCGCGCAGAGCGGCCCGGTTTTCAGCGTGTTGCCGGGCCTTGACGGAGGCCCCGCGCTGCACATGCGCTACACCGCGCGCACGCGCAGCATCGCCTGGAAGGACGAACCCGACACGCGCGCGGCGGTCGCCTTCCTGGAGCAGTGGCTGTCCAGCGACGCGCCCTGGATCTTTCGCCTGCGGCTGCAGCCGGGCATGGGCCTGGTCTGCAACAACGTGCCGCACGAGCGCAGCGCTTTCACCGACGACCCGCTGCGCCCGCGCCTGCTGTACCGGGCGCGTTTCCTCGACCGTGTTGGTGCGCCGCCCGTGTCCCATTGCCCTGTGCCTCGGGTGGACCAACCGGAGCTACTGGTGTGAGCCACTGGCTGACCATCTGGCGCGCCGCCCAGCTCGTGGGCGTGTCGCGGGGCACGCTGCAGCAGCAGGTGCGCTCGGGCGCGATGGTGCTGACCGAGGGCCTGGTGTCCACCGACGAGCTGCTGCGGCTGTACCCCGGCGTGCAGCTCGAAGAATCTGGCCTGCTGGAGCGGGTGGCCCACATCCGCGACGAGGCCTTCGGCAAGCGCCTGCGCGAGCGGCTGCTGCCCAGCCAGGAGGTGCTCGCGCAGCGGCTCTTCCACCAGACGCAGGAGCTGGCCGACGTGCGGCGGTGGCTGCAGCGCTACCACGCGCTGGTGATTGCGCTGCAGGCGCGCATCCATGCCCTGCAGGACGACGGCGCCACGCCGCTGGCGCTGTCGGAACTGCAGGATTTTGTCGACCAGGGTCTGGCGCAGGCGCTCGCGACCGAACAGGCCGACCTGCTCACGGTGATGGACGACATGCTCAAAGTCATGACAGCCCAGGTGACTGTGCGCCCCAGCGGACACCAGTTCTGTGTCGAGGGGCACGCCACCCTGTTGCAGGCCGGCCTGCTCGCCGGCCTCAAGCTCAACTACGGCTGCGGCAACGGCACCTGCGGCATGTGCAAGGTGCGCGTGATCTCGGGCGAGGTGGCGCGCACCCGGCCCTGCGACTACCCGCTGTCCGAGGCCGAGCGCGCGCAGGGCTACACGCTGGCGTGTGCGCACACCGCGGCCAGCAGCGAACTGACGCTGGAACTGCTGGAGGCCAGCGGTCCGCAGGACATCCCGCAGCAGCAGATCGTGACCACCGTGCGCGCCGTCACGCCGCTGGCGCCGGGCACCCGGCTGCTGCACCTGCAGACGCCACGCAGCCACCGCCTGCGCTTCCTGGCGGGTCAGTCGGTGACGCTGGGCCTGAACCGCACGGACGGCAGCGACGTGCACGCCCTCTACCCGATTGCCAGCTGCCCGTGCGACGACCGCAACCTGCACTTCTTCATCGAGCGCCATGCACGGGACCCGTTTGCGCGCCAGCTGTTTTCCGACGGTATCCAGCCCGGCGACAGCGTCACGGTGTGGGGGCCGGTGGGGGACTTCGTGCTGGCCGACAGCGCCCGGCCGCTGGTCTTCGCCGCCTGCGACACCGGCTTTGCGCCGGTCAAGAGCCTGATCGAACACGCCCTGGCGCTCGACAACGCGCCCTCGCTGTCGCTGTTCTGGCTCGCCACGCGGCCGGACGGGCACTTCCTGGCAAACCAGTGCCGGGCCTGGTCGGAAGCCCTGGACCTGTTCGAATACGAGCTGCTGGCCGATCCCGACGTGACCTTTGGTGCGCTGCAACTGGCGCAAGCCATGCGCGCCGACCTGTTCGAGATCGACTGCGACTTCTACCTCGCCGGACCGGCGGCCTTCGTGGAGGCGCTCGACGCCGAACTGCGCGCCGCCGGCGTGCCGGCGGCGCAGATACTCACCCTGATGCTGGCCGAGCCGGTGGGGGAGATGGCATGAGCGCCGCCCGGCCGTTCCGAAGGCGCTCAGCCCCGCAGTGCGCAGCACGGAGGGTAGTCCAGTGAGCGAGTCCTTGCACGCGGAGTCCGCCTGCAGCGGTAGTGAGGCCTTTGCCCTGCGCGTGCTCGGCACCAGCATGGAGCCCGAATTCCTGGAGGGCGAAATCATCCTCATCGAGCCCGAGGGCCTGCTGCGCGACGGCAGTTTCGTGCTGGCCCAGCATGGCGGCGAGTGGATCTTCCGCCAGCTCTGCCAGCAGGCGAACGGCTGGACGCTGCACGCGCTGAACCCGGCCTTCGCCGACCGGCCGTTGCCGGATCTGTCGGCGGTGCGAGGTGTGATCATCCAGAAGGCGCTGCCCGGTCGGCGCCGCGCCAGCAAACGCTACGTCTGAGGAACCCCCGTGCCGTACTACATCTACCGCGTCAAACCCTTCGGCCAGCTCGACAAACTGGAAGAACACGGCGCCTTCGCCGCAGCCTCCGGCCAGGCCAAGACGCTGCGTGCCGCGCTGCCGCCAGACACCCCCGACAAGGTGAAGGTGATCTTTGCTGAGAACGAGTGGCAGGCCGAAGAGCTGCTGTGCCAGGTGCGCGAACCCGGGCACCCGGGCGAAGAATAGCCACGCAGGGCCGGTCATGGTCGACGAGGCCGCCTACCGCCGCACCCAGGCCGAGGTCAACCGCCTGCCCTGCGTGTTCAAGGCGGCGTTGCTGGCGCGTCAGGCCGTGTGCGAGCTGGCGGTGCGGCACTCGGTGGCCGAGCGCGAGGTGCTGGCTTGCGGCCAGGCCCCGGCCCACCTGAACTGTGAAACGCTGGAGCGCCTGTTTGTGGAGCGGGCCACCTTTCCGCTGAAGCTGCCACCGGGCGCACCGCTCACCCACGGCACCGTCATGCGCCTGCACTGCGGGGGCCTGCGGGGCCTGCAGCAGGTGCTGGACGCCCCGCAGCCCGATGTGCACCGCATGGTGATGCAGGCCCAGGTGGAACATGGCAGTCTGGTGCAACTGCCCTGGGAGCACATCGTCGCGCAGATCGTGGCCTGGCAGCCGCGGCGCCGTGCGAACAAACCCGTGAGCGGATGAGTCCGGCGCCGGGCCGCTCGGGGGCTCAATGGATTCAGCGCTGCTGCCACTTCATCGTGGCCACGGCCCCGCCCACAATGCCCGTCAGCGCCAGGAAGGACCCGATGGCCAGTGTGGAGATACCCGACAGGCCCTGCCCGATCGTGCAGCCCATCGCCGTGACACCACCAAAGCCCATCAGCACCGCGCCGATGAGCTGGGTGCGCAGGTCTTCCATCGAGGCAAAACCTTCCCAGCGAAACTGCCGCGTGCTGATGGCGTAGGCGAACGACCCGAGCACCACACCGATGGCCGAGGCAATGCCGAAGGTCATGCGCAGCGACTTGTCGGTCCACAGCATCAGCATTTCCAGGTTGTAGGCCACCGGGGCAACGAAGCTCATGGACTCCAGCGTGCGCGTGTTGGTGGCGAAGTACACCGTCTCCATGGTTTCGGGGTCTTCGCCGTGGCCGAGATGGCCGGTCAGGTACCAGGCCGCCACGACCAGCAGGCCCAGCACCACCGCGCCGAACACGTGCGACGGGTTGCTGCGGAAGCGCTTGTCCTTGAACACGAACACCAGCAGGCCCAGACCCACCACGCTCAGCGTGACCAGCAGCGCCGTCTTGTCCGGCAGACCGGTCAGTTTGGCCAGCACCTGCGGCAGGCCCTGGGCGCTGAAGCCCCATTGCGACAGGTCGACCGCGACCGGGTCGAGGAAGCTGGTGCGCCACTGGCCAAACAGGCCCTTGAGCGTCATGTAGGCCGAGATCGCCAGCACTGTCAGCACCACCACGGATCGCAGACTGCCACCGCCCACACGCACCAGGTTCTTGTTGGTGCAGCCCGCGGCGATCGTCATGCCCACGCCGAACAGGGCGCCGCCCAGCAGCAAGGACAGCCAGGGCAGCACGGGCCGCTGGTAGACCGATTTCGAGAGGTCGATCAGGCCGAAGTAGTAAAGCAGGTTGGCCCCGATCATCGCCACGGCGATGGTCAGCAGCCACATGCGCATGCGCCCCCAGTGTTCCATGTTGACCACGTCCGAGATCGCGCCCATGGTGCAGAAATTGGTCTTGTTGGCGACCACGCCAAAAATGAAGGCCAGGACAAAACCGCCCCAGACCACCAGCATCGACGGGTTCATTCCTTCGCTCATGTGTTGGACTCCATTTCAGTGAAAGACCGATCAGTGGGCAGTGCCCCCCGCGACGCGGGTGAGCGTGTTGCGAATGGCTTCGGGCGCGTTGACGATGCGCATGAACTGGCCCATGCCCAGTGCCGGCCACGCCAGTGCGATGCGGTAGCGGGCGTACAGTGCATAGACCTTGTTGTCCACGATGAAAACCTCGTAGGGCAGGCCCGCCATGTGGCCCGCGCCGATCTTGTTGACCCACCAGCCCTCGCCGTCGCCCGGGTCGTTCATCGCGACGCCGAACACCGCGGTCTTGTTGCCCGGCATCACCACCTCGTACACCCGCCGGGTGGCGCCCACCCCTTGGGACAGGTTGTCCTGCACCGCCTTGAGCGCTTCTTCGAAACTGGTGTGCGTGGCGAGCAGGCTGTTGGCGGAATCAAAACGCTCCATACCGAACATGTAGCGGTAGTTCGCCAGATCGCCATCGGGCACGTTGCCGCCGAAACCGGGCCCCGAACCCAGGGTCCTGGCCAACCGTTGCTGCACCGATTGCGCTGCGGCCTGCGCGGCCGGGTACTGGCCCCGCAGGTAGGCGCGGTACCAGTATTCGGGATTCATGTAGCTCAGCGTGCCGTCGCTCTGCAGGCCCACGCGGATGGCTGCGGCCACGATGGCAGGACCGCCCAGGCTGCGCACGGCGGCGAGCATGTCGGGGTCGGTGACCACCAGGCTGGCGTGGCCCGGCAGACCGGGCGGGGTGTGGCGACCCACCACCGTGAAGCCCGCGGCCTGCAGCTTCCTGTCCACCTGATCGAGCTGCGCCGACAGGTCCGGGCCGGGCACCTTATCGCCCTGCACATACGGTTCCAGCGCCAGACAGGCTTGTGACGAGCACAGCACAACGCACCACAGAATGAAATGCTTCATCGCAGGCCTCTGTCTTGTTGATGCGGTCCAGGCTGGTGGCCTGGTTCTCTGCGGACGGCCCGCGCGAGGGCGTCCGCTGCCGGTGGCTACCCGCCGGGCGGGGTGTCAGATGAACAGGCAGACATCCGATTCACCGGCGAACTTCATGAAGGTCGCGGCGCCGCCGTATTCGACGTCCTTGATGAACTCGCTGGTCTCGAACTCGAACAGGTCCACCGTCATCTGGCAGGCAACGAACTTGACCTCCAGCTCCAGGCAGACATCGCGCAGTTCCTGCAGCGAGGCCACGCCTTTGGACTTCATCTTCTTCTTCATCATCATCGTGGCCATCGCTTCCATGCCCGGCAGCATCTGCACCATCACCGGCATGGGTATGGGCATCGGCATGGCGGGGTTCGCCAGCGGGCTGATCTGCACGCCGTCGAGGCTCTTGCGCAGCAGCTGCAGGCCGTAGAAGGTGAAGAAGATCTGGACATCCCAGCCCAGCGAGGCTGCGGTGGACGCCAGGATGAACGGCGGGTAGGCCATGTCCAGCGTGCCCTTGGTGGCGATCAACGCCATTTTTTTGCTTGCCACGTTGCGTGTCTCCGGCGTGGGGAAAAGGCGCGAGGGGGTTCAGGCCTTCTTGAGGTAGAACACGAACTTGCTGTTTTCGCTGCTCTGTTCGAGCAAGGCATTGCCCGTCTGTTCGGCGAACGCGGCCATGTCGCACACCGAGCCGGGGTCGGTCGCCACCACGCGCAGGATCTGTCCGCTGACCATGTCCGCCAGCGCCTTCTTGGTCTTGACGATCGGCATCGGGCAGGCCAGGCCCGAGGCGTCAAATTCCTTGTTGAATTCCATCATTGTCTCCAGTGTTTTTTGACGGCCTTTGGGCACCGCATGGAGCTTGATTCTTCAAGAGGACGCACGGCCCGTCTATCACCGCGAAGGGTGATGACGGGTAGCCCATATGGGTAATGTGGTTTTCCCCGTGGCACCACGGGGCGAGGTCATCACGCAGCCTGCGTGCAGGTGCAGGTGCCTCAGCGCTGGGGCATGTCCTTCGCGCCGTAGCCCAGGCTCACCGTCGCATCCGCCGGGATCGGCGGCATGGTCGCGTCCCAGGCCAGCCACTGTTCGCGCAGGCGCGCCAGCCGCCCGGGCTCGCGCTTCGCCAGGTTGGCGCGTTCGCGGGCGTCGGCCGGGAGGTTGAACAGGTACTCGTGGCCGTCCACCATCAGGTATTTCCAATCGCCCTCGCGCAGCGCGCGCTGGCCGCGGTGGTTCATGCGCCAGTGCATGGGCCGCTCGAAACGCTGCGCCGGATCGCGCAGCAGGGCTTCGAGCGACACGCCGTCGAGCGGGTAATCGGGGTGCGGCTGGCCGCCACCGAGCGCGAGCAGGGTGGCGGACCAGTCCATGGTCATGGCGTGCTGTTCGCTCACGCTGCCGGCAGGGATGGTCGCGGGCCAGTGCGCAACCCAGGGCACGCGGATGCCACCCTCGGTCAGGTCCATCTTGCCGCCCACCAGCGGCCAGTTGTCCGAAAAGCGTTCGCCACCGTTGTCGCTGGTGAAGACGATCAGCGTGTTCTCCAGCAGGCCTTCTTCGCGCAGCGCGGCCGTGATCCAGCCGATGCCTTCGTCCATGTGGTGGATCATGCGGCGGTAGGCGTTCACGTTGCCGCCGTCCAGGTGGAACAGGTTCTTGGCCACCTTGGGCGCCACGTGCGCGTCGTCGCGCGTCTCCCAAGGCCAGTGCGGCGCGGTGTAGTGCAGGCTCAGGAAGAAGGGCTTGCCGCTGCGCGCCTCGGCTGCACGAGCCTTCACATGCTCGACCGCCTTGTTGGAGAACACGTCGGTCAGGTAACCCACTTCCTTGTGGGTGTCTTCACCGATGTAGAGATCGTGGTCGCCGCTGGACGAGCAGTGGGTGAAGTAGTCCACCCCGCCGGCCATGATGCCGAAAAATTCTTCATAGCCCGAGCGCAGCGGGCCGAAGTGCGGCGGGTAGCCCAGGTGCCACTTGCCGATCAGCGCGGTGCGGTAGCCCGCGTCTTTCAGCAGCGAGGGCAGGGTGGGCATCTCGGGCGGCAGGCCCAGCGTCGCGCTGCCCTTGCTGCGGCTGTTGATGGGCTCTTCCAGCGCGCCGCGCAGGCGGTACTGGTAGCGCATGGTGATCATGGCGAAGCGCGTGGGCGAACACACCGGCGAGTTGGCGTAGCCCTCGGTGAGCTTCAGGCCACCGGCGGCGAGTGCGTCGATGTTCGGCGACACCGGGCCGTCCGGCCCTTCGCGGCCGCCGTAGCAGCCGAGGTCGGCATAGCCCAGGTCGTCGCTGACGATGTAGATGATGTTGGGACGGCTCATGGGGGCGTCAATTCGAGGTGATGCCCGTGGCGCGCACCACCTGGCCGTAGCGCGCCGACAGATCGGTCAGGCGCTGGGCAGCGGCGGCGCCGGTCTGGCCTTCGTAGAACAGGTCCAGCTTGACCAAGCGCTCTTTCGCGTCGGGGCGCTGCAGCGCCTCGGTGATGCCCTTGGCCAGGGTCCGCACCACCGCGTCGGGCGTGGCCGCCGGCACCATCACCAGGTACAGCACTTCCTGCTCCAGGCTCTTGAGACCCAGCTCGGCCACGGTGGGCAACTGGGGCGCCAGCCTCGAGCGCCGCGCACTCGTGACGGCCAGCGCGGTGATCTTGCGGCTCTGCACGTGCGGCAGCATGCCCGGCGTGGCCAGGATGCCGCCGTCCACCTCGCCGCTCAGCACGGCCGTCACGGCCGGCGTGTTGCCGCGGTATGGGATGTGCGTGGTCTTGACCGGCGTGCTGTTGCCCAGCATCGCGGCGGCCAGGTGGCCCGGGCTGCCGTTGCCGGCCGAGCTGAAGTTCAGGCTCCTGGCCCGCCCCTGGCTCAGCAGGTCGCCAAAGCTCTTGATGCCGGTGCCCGGGTTCACGCCCAGCAGCAGGCCCGACGACGCCATGATCACCACCGGCTTGAGGTCGGTGGGCTTGAACGGCATGGCCGGGTACAAGTGCGGGTTGATGGTGAACGTGGTGTCGATGCCGAACAGCACCGTGTAGCCGTCGGCCGGGCTCTTGGCCACCTGGTCGGCGCCGATGTTGCCGGCCGCACCGGCCTTGTTTTCCACCACGAAAGGCTGCTTGAGTGTTTCCTGCAGCGCGGCCGCCACCGAGCGCGCCAGGATGTCGGACGGACCACCGGGCGGGAAGTTGTTGATGAACTTCACCGGCTTGGCCGGGTAGGCGTCCTGCGCCTGCGCGGTGCCCAGGACCGCGCCGAGAGCGGCGCTCAGGGCCAGGGCGGCGAGGGTGGTGCGGCGTGTGGGGTTCGAAGTCTTCATGGGGCGGTTCAGTCCAGTTGGATGCCGGTGGCCTTGATCGGCCCGGCCCAGCGTTGCAGGTCGGTTTTCTGGGCAGCGGCCAGCTCGGCGGGCGTGGAGCCCACCGGTTCGTAGCCCTGCTCCAGCAGCCTGGTTTTCAGTGCGGGCGTCCGCACGGCTTTGGCCACGGCGGCGCTCAGCATGTCGCGCACCTCGGGCTTCAGTCCGGCCGGTCCGTACATGGCGAACCAGGCGGTGGCTTCCATGTCCACGCCCTGTTCCTTGAGCGTGGGCACCTCGGGCACCTGCGGGTCGCGCTGGGTGCCGGTCACGGCGATGATGCGCACCTTGCCCGCGCGGTGCAGCTCGGCGGTTTCGGTCACCACGTCGAACTTGTAGTCGATGTGCCCGCCCAGCAGCGCGGTGTTGGCGGGGCCACCGCCCTGGAACGGCACGTGCGTCAGCTCGGCGCCCGCCTTCTGGCCGAACATCACGCCCATGAAGTGCGGCAGCGTGCCCTGGCCGGGTGTGCCGTAGGTGCTTTTGCCCGGCGCTGCCTTGGCCTTGGCCAGCATCTCGGCCACGTTCTTCACACCCGAAGCCGGACCGGCCACCACGCTGAACTGGAAATGCGCCAGCAGCGAGATCGGCGTGAAGTCCGTCACCGCGTCGTAGTCCAGCTTTTTGTAGACGTGCGGGAACAGCACCATCGGCCCGCTCGGCAGCAGCACCACGGTCTGGCCGTCGGCCGGTGCGCGCTTGACGTGGCCGAGCGCGATGCGCCCGCCCGCGCCGGGTTTGTTCTCCACGATCACCGAGGAGAAGTCGTTCTTCAGGCCCTCGGCCAGCAGCCGCGCCAGCAGGTCGGCCGAGCCGCCGGGCGGAAAGCCCACCACGATCTTCAACGGGGGTTTTTCGGAAGTCTGTGCCTGGGCGGGCAGCAGGGCGGCGGTCGCGGCGAGGGCCAGCGTGCTGGCCACGAGGGTGCGTCTGAACATGGTTGTCTCCGGGGTTGGGCGGTGTTTTCCCGCTGTAGAGCCGCATGCTAGGCATTCACAATCAATTGCAGAAATCAATCATTCCCGGTGTTTTCCCTGAGACTGTGACCATGCATCTTTCCGACCGGGTCAGCGATCCGCAGCGGCAGGGCGATCTGCTGCTGTACCGGCTCCACCGCATCCAGAGCACCGCTGGCCGGCTGGTGGTGCAGCTGTGCGAGAGCACTTTCGGCATCACGCGGCGCGAGTGGCGCGTGCTGTCGGTGCTGAACGAGCACGAAGGCGTGTTGTCTTCCGTGCTGGCCGAGCACGCCATGCTGGACCGGGCTCGCACCTCGCGCGCGCTCACCTCGCTGGCGGCCAAGAAACTGGTCACGCGCCAGCCGCGTCCGTCGGACCGGCGCGAGGTGCATGTGTTCCTGACCGACGAAGGCCGGCGTGTTTACGGGCAGATCCTGCCGCGCGTGATGGCGATCAACCGCGAACTGGTGTCCAGCCTCACGGCGCTGCAGCGCCAGCAGCTCGACGAGGTGATCGAGGCCTTGCAGGCACAGGCCGGCCGCATGCTGGCGGCGTCGAAAGTACCGCTGGCGCCGCTGGACAGCGGCGACTGAGGTTCAGCCCTGCGCCGATTCGTAGACCAGCACCGCCGCGGCCAGGTCTTCCAGCGCCGTGCCGACCGACTTGAACACCGTGCGCTCCTGCTCGGTCTTGCGGCCGGTGGCCACGCCCTTGGACAGCGTGGTCAGCGTGCCGCGCACATCGTCGGCACGCAGCACGCCGTGCTGCATCGGCACCAGCAGGTCGCCGCTTTTCTGCAGCGCCTCGTCGGTGTCGACGAACACGCGGGCGTCCTCGAAGCAGGCGTCGTCGGCCTCGCGCATGGCGGGCGTGAAACCGCCGATCAGGTCCAGGTGCGAACCCGGTGCGAGCCAGGTGCCGCGCACCAGCGGCTCGGTGGACAGCGTGGCGCAGCTCACGATGTCGGCCTCGCCGCAGGCGGCGGCCAGGTCGGTGCTGGCAAAGGCCGGCAGACCCGCCTCGCGCACCCGCGCGGCCATGGCCTGTGCCTCGGCGGGGCGGCGCGCCCACACCGTCACGCGTTCGATCGGGCGCACCGCGCGGAAGGCGGCGGGCAGCAGTTGCGCCACGCGGCCCGCGCCCACCACCAGCAGGTGCTTGGCGTCGGCGCGCGCCAGGTAGGACGCCGCCAGCGCCGAAGCCGCCGCCGTGCGGCGTTGCGTGATCTCGTCGCCGTCCACCTGCGCCAGCGGCACGCCGGTGCGCGCGTCGAACAGCAGGTAGCTGCTGTGCAGGCCGGGCAGGCCGCGTTTGGCGTTGCCGGGAGCGATGTTGACGATCTTCACGCCGTAGTACTTGCCGGGCAGCCAGGCCGGCATGATCAGCGAGGTCATGCGCCGGCTGGCGAGGTCGCCCGCGCCTTCGCCGGCCGGGCTGGTGATCTCATGCACATGGCGGGGCGGCACTTCGCTGCCGCCAGCGAAGCGCTCGCGCAGCGTGGCGATCAGGCGGTCAAAGGGCAGGGCAGCGCGCGTGGTTCTGGAATCAAAGAATTGCATGCTGCGATGGTAGCGTGCGGCCTTCACCGGCTTCTTCCACCGTCTGCCCGTCGCGGATGTGGTAGATGCGTTTGAAGGTCGGGATGATCTTCTCGTCGTGGGTCACCACGATGATGGCCGTGTGCGCCTGCCGCGCCATCTGGTTCAGGATGTGCATCACGCCCAGCGCGCGCTCGCTGTCCAGCGGCGCGGTGGGTTCGTCGGCCAGGATCACGGGCGGTTTGTTCGCCAGCGCCCGCGCAATCGACACGCGCTGCTGCTCGCCGCCCGAAAGCTGCGAGGGTTCGGCCCTGGCGCGGTGCTGCACGTCCAGCGCCGTCAGCAGCTCCAGCGCGCGCGCGCGCGCATTCGCATTGGGCATACCCGCCAGCATGGGCAACAGCGCCACGTTGTCTGTCACGTCCAGGAACGGAATCAGGTACGGCGCCTGGAACACGAAGCCGATGCGGTCGCGCCGCAGCGCGCGCAGGTCGCGCGCGATCCAGCCGTTGTCGTAGATCACCTCGTTGCCCAGCGTCATCTTGCCGCTGGTGGGTTCGATGATCGCGCCCAGGCATTTGAGCAGCGTGCTCTTGCCCGAGCCCGAGGGCCCGACCAGGCCCACCACCTCGCCGGGTGCCACCTGCATGTTCACGTGTTTCAGCGCCTCCACGGCCGTGTCGCCGTGGCCATAGACCTTGCGCAGGCCTTCGATCAGGATGCCGCCCTGGGTTGTTGTGTTCATGGTGTTCATCCGATCGCCGCGCCCGGGTCCACCTTCAGCGCCACACGGATCGCCAGCGTGCTGGCCAGCGCGCAGATGATCAGGGTGACGACCAGGCCGGTGACCGCGTCGCCTGGCAATAGCAGCACGTATTTGGGGAAGGCCGGGCCCCACACCGTGGCCGCCACCTTGCCCACCGCAAAGCCGATCAGGCCCAGGCCCAGCGCCTGCTGCAGGATCATGCCGGCGATGGTGCGGTCGCGCGTGCCGATGAGCTTGAGCACCGCGATCTCGCGCAGCTTGCCCATGGTCATGGTGTAGATGATGAAGGCCACGATGGCCGCGCTCACAATGGCCAGGATCACGAGGAACATGCCGATCTGCTTGGCCGAGTTGGCGATCAGCTTCACCACCAGGATGTCTTCCATGCCGTCGCGCGTGTACACGCTCAGGTGCTTCCAGCGCCGTATCGGCTCGGCCACCTGCTCGGGGTTGAACCCGGGCGCGATCTGCACCAGCACCGCGTTCACATTGCGGCTGCTGGTCTGCAGGGCCTGCACCGCGTCCAGCAGGCCGGGGCTGCCCGGGCGGTTGAAGGCCGGGTTGGCGGCGGTGCGCGCGCGGTCGTTGACGATGGCGTCGTTGTCTTTCAGGAACTGGGTTTCCTGCGCGTCCTTCATCGGCACGAACAGCATTGGGTCGCCGCCCGACGACACCATGCGCCGCGTCAGCCCGACCACCGCGTAGTCGTGGCGGCGGATGCGCACCGTGTCGCCCAGCGCAAAGCCGGTCTTCACATCGGCCACCGCCTCGTAGTGGTTGCGCGTGATGTGCCGACCCGCCACCAGGTAGCCCGGCGCGCCTGGCATGCCCGGCTCCATGCCCACCACCATCACCCGCTGGTCCTGCCCATCCTTCTGCACCTGCATGGTCAGGTAGGCCACGTTGGCCGCCGCGGCCACACCCGGCATGCCGCGCACGCTGCGCACCACGTCGTCCTTGATGCTCGACGACTCGGCGTAGGGTCCCTGTGTGTCTTTCTGCACCACCCACAGGTCGGCGCGGCTGTTCGTCAGCAGCGCGTGCGCGTCGTCCACCATGCCGCGGTACACGCCCGCCATGGTCAGCGTCACGCCGATCAGCAGCCCCAGGCCCAGCCCGGTCAGCACGTACTTGCTCCAGCCGTGCAGGATGTCGCGACCCGCCAGGCTGATCACTTTTTGGCTCCCGCGGGCAGCAGCTGCTCCACCACCGCGATGCGTGCGTTGGCTTTCAGCGCGGTCTGGCTGTAGAGCACCACCGTGTCGCCTTCATCCAGACCGGTGATCACCTGCACCGTGCCGTCCAGGCCCTGCACGCCCAGCGTCACCGGCGCGAAGGCCAGCGCGCCGTCCTTGAGGCGCCACACGCCGGTCTGGCCCTCGTGCTGCACCACCGCCGCGTTGGGCAGCAGCAGGCTATCGGCCGTGGCTGGCAGCTGCAAAGTCACCTCGGCCATCTCGCCCACCGACACGCCCGCGGGCAGCGCGTCAAACGCCACCATCGCCAGCCGTTCCTCGGTCACGCTGTCGGCCAGCGGCTCCACGCGCACCACCTGGCCGGCCAGCGCTTCGCCCGGGCGCGAGCGCAGCGTGATGCGCGCCGCCAGCCCCGGCGCCAGCCCGGCTGATCGGCCCTGGTCCACCCGCAGCTTCACCCACAGGCTGGCCGGGTCCATCAGCCGCAGCACCGCCTGCCCCGCCACCACCGTGGTGCCGGCTTCGGCGTCGCGCGCGGTCACCACCGCTGCGGCGGGCGCCACCAGTTTCAAATTGCCGCGTTGCTGTGCCAGCGCTGCGCGCTCGGCGCGCAGGCGGGCGATGTCTTGCGCGCTGCCGCCCAGGTTGGCCTGCGCCGCCGCCACGCCCGCGTTGGCCGAAGCCACCTCCTGCGCGCGCGCCTCCAGGGCGCCTGCGCTGATGAAGGCCTGCTTCGCCAAGTCTTCATTGCGTTTCAGGTTCGCCGCCGCCAGCTTCAACCCGCCGCGCGGTGGCCGGGCGATCAGCGTGGACGTCAAGCGCATCCTGCTGGCGCGCGCGCTCAAACCCCTGCCCGCCGCCTGCTGCGTGCTCTGCGCGCGGGCGAGCGAGGCGTCCAGCGCCGCCAGCCGCTGGTCCAGGTCCACCGGGTCCATCTCGGCCAGTGGCTGGCCCGGCTGCACCGTCTGGCCCACGTCCACCTGCACGCCCAGCACGCGCCCGGCCACCGTCGGCCCGACCATCCAGCTGCGCTGCGCCTCCACCTGGCCAATGCCGAAGATGGCCGGGCTCACGCTGCCTTTTTTCACCTCGGTCACCTGCACCTTGGTGGGCGCCAGCGGCCCGGTCCGCAGCGCCACCCAGGCCAGCGCCGCGAGCAGCGCCACGGCCAGGCCGCCCAGCAGCAGCCTGCGCGAGAGTTGGGGGTTCATCTTCATGGGGTGGTCTCCTGCGTGCGCCGGGCCCGGGTGGGCGGCGCGGCAATGGCTTGTTGAAAAAGGTCAAAAACGGCCGGTGCCAGTGAGCGCATCGCGCCCACCTGGCCGCTCAGCAGCGACTGCATCACCAGCCCCTGCACCGAGCCGATGAACAGCACCGCCGCCGCCTGCAGGTCGGTGCCCGGCGCCAGCAGCCGCGCCGCCTGCGCCCGTTGCAGCAGGCCGGTGAGCAGCGTGCGGTAGGCCTGCATCAGCCCGCGCACGCGCGCCTTGAGCGGTGTGTCCCCGGGGTGCTGCAGCTCCTGAAAAATCACCCGCGGCACGCCAGGCTGCTCGACCACGAAATCCACGTGCGCCATGAACACCGCGCGCAGCGCCGCCAGCGGCTGCGTCTGCACGGCCGCCGCCGCGTGCAGGCGGGCCAGCAGGTCCTGGTGCGCGAAGTCGATCACGGCCAGCCAGATCGCTTCCTTGCTCTCGAAATGGCGGAACACCGCGCCCTGCGTGATGCCCACCGCCTGCGCCAGGTCGGCGGTCGTCACGGCGGCCGGGCTGCGCTCGGCGGCCAGCGCCAGCGCCGCGGCCACCAGTTCGGCCTGGCGGGTGTGGGTGGGTTGTTTGGTGGGCATGGGCAATTAATGTAATTGAGTAATTACTTATATTCAAGCGAAGAATCCGACGCTGCCCGGCGTCTACCATCCGGGCCATGCCGCACCACAACCCCACTTCCGGGAACCCCGCGCTCCGCGGTGGTCTGCTGGCCCTGCTGGCCGCCGCCCTGTTTGGCCTGAGCACACCGCTCGTCCAGCGTTTCGGGCAGGGCCTCGGCCCGTTCAGCACCGCCGCGCTGCTCTACGCTGGCGCCGCGCTGGTGGCTCTGTTCCAGCGCCGCGGCGCGGGGGCTGAAGCGCCGCTGCGCCGCAGCGACGCACCGCGCCTGCTGGCCATGGTGGCGGCGGGTGCGGTGATCGGCCCGGTGGCGCTGGCCTGGGGCCTGCAGCGCACCAGCGGTGCCAGCGCCTCGCTGCTGCTCACGCTCGAGGCCGTGTTCACGGCGGTGCTGGCCTGGCGCTGGTACGGCGAGGTGCTGGACGGGCGCGTCAAGACCGCCGTGGCGCTGCTGCTGGCCGGTGGCGCCCTGCTGGTGATCGACCAGGGCCTCTCGGGCCAGGTGCAGTTGCTCGGCCTGCTCGCCGTGGCCGTGGCCACCATCGCCTGGGGCGTGGACAACACCCTCTCGCGCGGCGTGGCCGAGCGCGACCCTGGGCAGGTCGTGCTCGCGAAGACCGCGCTGGGCGCCAGCGTCACCGGCGCGCTGGCGCTGGCCTGGGGCGAGCCGCTGCCGGCGCTGTGGGCGGCGCTGGCCCTGCTCGCCGTGGGCGCCACTGGCTACGGGCTCAGCCTGCGTTTCTATTTGCTCGCGCAGCGCCGCTTTGGCGCCGCACGCACCGGCTCGGTGTTTGCGTTTGCGCCCTTCGTGGGTGCCCAGGGTGCCTTTGCCCTGGGCGAGCGCTCGGGCAGCGCGCTCATGTTGCTGGGCGGCCTGTTCATGGCCGCCGGCATCGTGCTGCACCTGGCCGAAAACCACGCCCACGAACACCGCCACGAGGCGCTCGACCACGAACACGCCCACAGCCACGACGACGGCCACCACCTGCACAGCCACAGCCCCATGCCCGCCGGCCCGCACAGCCACCCGCACCACCACGGCACGCTGCAGCACAGCCACCCGCACGCGCCCGACGTGCACCACCGCCACCCGCACTGAGCGGACCGCCGCTCAGCGCCGCCGCAGTGCCAGGCCCAGCAAGGCCAGGCCGCTGAAGGCGGCTCCGGCGTAGAAGGTGAACGAGGCACCCAGCTGGTCCCACAGCAGGCCGGCGATGGCGCTGGACAGCAGCAGGGCCACGCCGCTGACCAGGTTGAAGAAGCCGAAGGCCGTGCCGCGCAGATCGGCCGGCGCCGTGTCGGCCACCATGGTTGCCAGCAGGCCCTGCGTCATGCCCATGTGCAGGCCCCACAACACCACGCCGGCCAGCAGCGTGGTCCAGTGCGCGTTGGCCGCCAGCACAAGGTCGGCCGCGATCAGCACCGCCAGGCCCAGCGCCAACAACGTGCGGTGGTCCATGCGGTCGGACAAGCGACCAAAGGGGTAGGCCGACGCCGCGTAAACCAGGTTCATCGCCACCATCACCAGCGGGACCAGGGCCACCGGCACACCGCTCTGCGCGGCACGCAGCACCAGAAAGGCTTCACTGAAGCGCGCCAGCGTGAACACCGCGCCCAGGCCCACCACCCACCAGTAGGCGCTGCCCAGGCGGCGCAGGTTCTCGCGCCGGATCGGGTTGCCACGCCGCTCACCCGCGGGGCGGTCGGGTTCGCGCACGCCCAGCATCAGCAGCGCCACAGCCAGCAGCCCCGGCACCACCGCCACCCAGAACACCGCCCGGAAGTCGTTGGCCCAGAGCAGCATCAGGCCCACCGCCAGCAGCGGGCCGAGGAAGGCGCCCACCGTGTCGAGCGACTGCCGCAGGCCGAAGGCCGCGCCGCGCATGTCGGGCGGCGCGATGTCGGCCACCAGCGCATCGCGCGGCGCGCCGCGCACGCCCTTGCCCACGCGGTCGAGCAGGCGCGCCGTCAGCACGGTGCCGATGCCCGGCGCCAGCGCAAACAGCGGCTTGGTCAGCGCGCCCAGGGCATAGCCGAACACGGCCAGCCACTTGCGTTTCCCCCACCAGTCGCTCAGCACGCCCGAGAACACCTTGACGATCAGTGCGGTCGCCTCGGCCAGCCCCTCGACCAGCCCGACCACCAGGGCGCTCGCGCCCAGTGTGCCCACCATGAACAGCGGCAGCAGGCTGTGCACCATCTCGGACGAAATGTCCATCAGAAGGCTCACGAAGCCCAGCACCCAGATGGCGGTGGGCAGCCGGGGGCGGGGACGGTCTGGCTTTTTCATGGCACGCGTGACACCTTGGAGTGGACGGCTGGTGTCAGTGTGGCAGAACCGCCCGCCATGACCGTGGTCGCGAGGGGCGCCGGGCCGCTGCGCGCCAACGGCGGGATCACCAGCCGCGGAGTCATGCCGCTTGGTGCGGGGTTCCTTGTCAAGTGGTCAATGGCCTGCCTCGCTACGTTGCAACGGTCGAAACCAGCAAGCCCCGCACGTTCCAATTTCTCGATGCCGGCATCCTGCCGGACAACCTGCTGATCGCCATCGCATCGAAGGACGCGGTGTGGTTGGGCGTGCTGTCCAGCCAGGTCCACGTCGAGTGGGCGCTGGACGCAGACGGTCGCCTCGGCGTGGGCGACGCCCGCGCTGTTACAAGTCGCGCTGCAGCCACCGTGGCGCAGGCGCCGAAGCCCCCACCACTGCGCACGCCGGCGCCACGGCCACCACCCAGCCCTGGCTGGCTCAGACCGCCATGAACAGGAGCAGCCAGAACACGCTCACGCCGAGCACCACCGCAGGCCGCCGCGGCGCGCGCCAGAGGGCGGACACGATGAGCAGGTTGTAGGGCAGCGGCAGCAGGTGCGCGAACAGCACCCAGGGCAGGGGCACGTCTTGTGAGAGCAGCGCCAGGGCCACGCCGGTCATGAGCAGGTTCAGCCCGGTGCCGATGAGCAGCAGGTCGCGCCAAAACAGGGTGCGCCAGCCGATGCGGCCTTGCCAGCGCTGTGTGATGAAGGTTTTCAAGGGTGTGCTGCGCGGCCGGAGCGCGCCGAAGCAGAAGAAAAACTGTCTCACACCCCTGTGCCTGCAAACGTCCGAAACGAAACTGGTGCAAACCCCAGGGAGCCCATGTTGTGCGAGACGGAATCAGTGTAGTGGCTGTGGCCGACGGCAAAGGGGTCTGTGACCCGTTGAGAGAAGGATCTCCGCGCCCTGACGCCTGGGCGGAGGGGCCTCAACTTGTGGCCCCTCGTGACGAAATGAACAGGATGCGGGTCACGGCATCCGCAGCCCGTAAGATCCACGCGCCAGAATCAGGGCCTGCCAGTCGCCTGCCGGACATTCGGACGGGCCATAACAAAGAGAGAGACCGTCGTTGTGAATTGGAGCAATGCAGCAGCGCGCCCTGTGCAGGGCCACGCCCGTGGGATGGAGGCCGTCCGTTGAAGGCGCGCCCCCGTTCCTTTGCCCTGCTGGCGGCGGTGTTCACCGTGGTCGCTGCGGGGGTGCTGTGGTGGCAGTCGCTGCACTCGCAGACGCAGCTGCGCGAGCAGGTGCTGCTGCAGGCCGAGCAGCGCAGCCTGCACGTGGCCGATGCGATGGCCGGGCAGGTGCAGGCGCAGCTCAACACGATGGACGTCACGCTCCGGACGCTGCGCGACCACTGGGTGCGGGAGCCGCGGGAACGTTTCGACTTGCTGGCGAAGGAGGCGCTGGCCAGCCTGCCGCCGGGTCTGGTCTCGCACCTGTCGGTGGCCGACGCCAGTGGCCATCTGGCCTACAACAGCCTGGGGCTGGAAACCGGGCGCTACGTGGGCGACCGCGACAGCTTCCAGGTGGCACGCCTGGGCCCCGACGCGATGCGGGTGTCGGCGACGGTGCGTTCGCGTCTGATCGGGCGCTGGGCGTTTGCGGTGGATCGACCGGTGCTGCGCCAGGGGCGTTTCGACGTGGTGGTCTACCTGGTGGTGGAGTCGGCGTACATCGCCCGCGAGCTGGGCAAGCTGCAGCTGTCGGACCAGGACGTGGTGTCGCTGGTGCACCCGGACGGCCACTACCTGGCGCGCAGCGAGGGCAATGAGGCGTCGATGGGGCAGCAGGTGCCGGCCGACCGGCCCTACCGGGCGCAGCCGACGCTGTCGCACGGCACCTACCGGGTGGACGATGTGGTCGACCACGCACCGCGCACCTATGGCTGGCACCGCCTGGCCGACCCGGGGCTGGTGGTGTCGGTCGGCCTGGCCGACGACTCGGTGCTGGCGCCGCTGGCGCCGGCGCTGCGGCGCAACCTGCTGGTGACCGGGGTACTGTCCCTGCTGCTGCTGGGCTTTGGCGGGGTGATTGTGCGGGACCAGCTGCGCATGGCCCGCAGCCAGCGGGCGCTGGCGCGCAGCGAGGCGAGGCTGAAAGAGGCCCAGCAGCTGGCGGGGCTGGGGAGCTGGGAGTACGACCTGGGCTCGGGCCGGCTGCGGTGGTCCGACGAGGTGTACCGCATCTTCGAGGTCGATCCTGCGCTGGTGCAACCCTCGTTCGAGCGTTTTCTGGAACTGGTGCACCCGGATGATCGGACGATGGTGCGGCAGACCTTCCATACCTCGGTCAGGGACCGCCGGACCTACAACGTGGTGCACCGGATGCTGCTGCCCGGCGGGCGGGTGAAGTATGTGCGCGAGCGGGGCGCGACCGAGTACGACGGCGACCGGCCCGTGCGCAGCATGGGCACGGTGCTGGACGTCACCGAGGTGCGCACGGCGCAGCTGGCGCTGCAGCAGCTCAACGAGGAACTGGAGTCGCGCGTGACCGAGCGCACGCGCGAACTGGCGCAGGCCAACCGGGAACTGGAGGCCTTCGCCTACAGCGTCTCGCACGACCTGCGCACGCCGCTGCGCAGCATCCACGGCTTTGCCTGTGTGCTGGAGGAAGAGGAAGCGGGCAAGCTCACCGATGTGGGACGCAAGCACCTGCAGCGTATCCAGGACGGTTCGCGCCGCATGGGGAAGCTCATCACGGACCTGCTGTCGCTGACGTACCTGAACCGCGCCCGCATGCACCAGGAGCCGGTGAACCTGAGCGAGCTGGCGCTGGCGGTGGCGGGCGAGTTGCAGCACGCCGAGCCGGAGCGCAAGGTGGTCTGGCACATTGAAGAAGGCATGACCGCCATGGCTGATCCGGGGTTGATGCGGGCGATGCTGCAGAACCTGCTGGGCAACGCCTGGAAATACACCAGCCAGACGTCACAGGCGAAAGTGCAGTTCACCTGCACCGGGGACACCGGTGGGCTGACGGTGTTTTGTGTGAGCGACAACGGCGCGGGCTTCGACATGGCCTACAGCGAGCAGCTGTTCATGCCCTTCAAGCGGCTGCACGCACACCACGAGTTCGAGGGCTCGGGTGTGGGACTGGCGACGGTGCAACGCATCGTGCAACGGCACGGCGGCACCGTGCGCGGCGTGGGCGCGGTGGGCGAGGGGGCAAAGTTCTACTTCAGCCTGCCTGCGACGCCGGTGGTCACGGACCTGGGCACCTGGTAGATCGAGCCGGGATTGAAGGGCCAGACCCGCCGTCGCTGACAAGCGGCGCCACATGCCCGCGGGCATCTGTGTTCAGGAATACACACTTTGTGCCGCGGTGGCGGCCATATCCCTGAGCTTTTGAGCTTTGTCAACCCGATGACGGCGTGCGCCGTATGGAATGCGCCTTCGTGCCCGGCGCATGGCTGGCGCCGGGTGCGCCCGGCCGTGCTGGCCGCGGCGGGTCGATGAACAGGATGTCGAAGGGTTCGTTTTGGGCAACGGTGTGCGTTTTCGTTTTCTGCTGGTCCTCGTGCTGATGTTCAGCGTGGTGGCGGTGGCGGTGCTGTGGGGGCAGGGTCTGCGCTCGCAGGCGGCGCTGCGCGAGCAGGTGTTGCAACAGTCCGAGCAACGCAGCCTGCACCTGGCCGATGCGATGGCGGGGCAGGTGGGCAGCGTGTTCAGTGCAATGGACCTGGTCCTGCACGACCTGCGGCAGCGCTGGGTCGATACGCCCGAGCGGTTTTCGCCCGTGGCCGACGATCTCCTGAAGGCGCTGCCCGCGGGCTTCGTGTCGCACGTGCTGGTGGTTAATGCGCAGGGCCACCTGGTGTTCAACAGCCTGGGCAAGGGGGAAGGCCTGTTCATCGGGGACCGCGCGTTTTTCCGGGACATCAGCAACGGGGTCGACCGCATGGTCATCGGGGCGCCGGTGTTGGGGCGGGTGACCGAACACTGGCAGTTCGCGGTGGGGCGACCGATCCTGCGCGAGGGGCGGTTCGCGGGCGCGATTTTCATGATGGTGCCCACGGATGCGCTGGCGCAGCGGCTGGCGGCGCTGCACCTGTCGGCGATGGATGTGGTGGCGCTGGTGCAGGACGACGGCACCCACCTGGCACGCAGCCGCGACAACGCGGTGGCCATGGGCCAGCGGGTGGAGGCCACCCGGCCTTTCATGGTTGACACCGCCCTGGGCAAGGGGTCGTACCGCGCGGTCTGCTCGCTCGACCAGGTGTCGCGAACCTATGGCTGGTTCCGGCTGCCGGTGGGCGGCGCGGTGATGCTGGTGGGGCTGGCCGACGAGTCGGTGCTCGGACCGCTGGAGCCGGCGTTGCACCGCGGCCAGTTGTTCACCACCCTGATGTCCTTGCTGCTGCTGGCGGGAGGCGCCACCATCGCCGGCCTGCTCTGGTCCGTGGAGCGCGGGCGCCAGGCCGTGGGCGCCAGCGAGGTTCGACTGAAGGAGGCGCAGCACATGGCCCGGGTGGGCAACTGGGACCTCGATGTCGCTTCCGGTCGCCTGCTCTGGTCGGACGAGGTGTTCCGGATCTTTGACCTCAGTCCCGGCGAAGGCAGCCCCACGCTCGACACCTTTCTGCAGATGGTGCACCCGGAGGACAGCGAGCGGGTGCGGGACGCGCTCAGGGCGGTCTGCTCGGTTCGCCACACCGTCCAGCTGGAACACCGCCTGCTGCTGCCCAGTGGTGCCATCAAACATGTCCGGGTCATGGCCCTCAACGTGTTCGAGGGCGATCGGTCGGTGCACAGCAAGGGCACCATCCAGGACATCACCGAAACGCGCCGGGCCGAGCTGGCGCTGCAGCAGCTCAACGAGGAACTGGAGAAGCGGGTGAGTGAGCGCACGCGCGAGATGGCGGTGCTCAACCGCGAGCTCGACACCTTTTCGTACAGCGTGTCCCACGATCTTCGAACCCCGTTGCGCGCCATTGATGGCTTTGCCAGCCTGCTCGCCGAGCAGTCGGACCGCCTGTCGGACGAAGGGCGGGTGTTTCTGCACAAGATCCAGGAATCGACGCGCCGCATGGGCGAGCTCATCACCGACCTGCTGTCCCTGGCGCACCACGGGCGCGCGCCGGTGCGCCACGAGAAGGTGAACCTCAGCGAGCTGGCGCGCGGGCTCGCCGCGGAGCTGGAGCGGGGGGAGAGCACGCGCCAGATCGAATGGGCGATCGAAGACGATCTGCTGGTCGAGGCCGATCCCACGCTCATGCGCGTGGTGTTGCAGAACCTGCTGGGCAACGCCTGCAAGTACACCGGGCGCGAGCCGCGGGCGCGCATCTCCCTCTCGCGCTCAGAGGCCGCCGATGGTCTGCAGACCTTCTGCGTGCGCGACAACGGCGCGGGCTTCGACATGGCCTACGCCAGCCAGCTGTTCCAGCCGTTCAAACGCCTGCATGGCCGGAACGAGTTCGAAGGCACGGGCGTGGGCCTGGCGACGGTGCAGCGCGTGGTGCAGCGCCACGGCGGCAAGGTGAGCGCCGAGGGTGTAGTGGGGCAGGGCGCGGCGTTCTACTTCAGCCTGCCCAAGGAGGCGCCGGAGGCCGCGCCCCAGTCCACCTGGTGAGGCCCTAACCGGGCGCGGCCCGCAAGGCCTGCCGCAGAAAGTCCAGCACGGATCGACCGGCCTGTGCCGGGTCGGCAAAACCTTCGTGTGTGCCGTCCAGCGCCAGCAGGGTGGCGCGCGCACGGCCCTTGTGCTGGATGAGCTGCTGCGCATCGGCCAGCGGCACGGTGTCGTCTTGCGCGCCGTGCAGCAGCAGCACCGGGCATCGGGTCTGGCCCAGCGTGGCCAGCGGGGCGATGTGGTCGAAGCGCGCACCGATGACGCGTTCAACGTAGCGGTTGATCAGCCAGCCCAGCGGCCAGTAGGGCACATGGCGTTGCGCGAGCCAGCGCCGCATGACCCACTCCGGGTGCGCGAAGGCGCTCACGCTCACCGCGGCGGCCAGGCCGGGCCGGCGCGAGGCCACCAGCAGCACGGCCGCAGCGCCCACCGAATGGCCGAGCGCGGCGAGGCGCTGCGGGTCCACATCGGGTTGCAGGGCGAGCCAGTCGAGCGCGGCCTCCAGGTCTTCGGCGAAGCGGGGCAGGGAGCTGTGGCTGGCGCGGCTGCTGCGGCCGTGGTTGCGCGATTCGGGCAGCAGCACGGCGAAGCCCGCCGCGTGCAGCGCCTGCGCGGCCGGCAGCAGGGTGCTGGCGTTGCCGCTCCAGCCGTGCAGCAGCACCACGGCAGGCGTGGGGTGCGGGGCCGACGCGGGCGCGGGCAGGTGCCAGGCGAACAGATGCTGGCCCGCGGCGCCGGGAATCTGCACCTCGTGCGCGCGCAGGCCGAGTTCGGCGGGGGTCGGGCCATCGGTGCTGGCCTCGGGCGCCAAGCTGCGGTGCAGCAGGTAGCGGGCACTGAGGAGTGCCGCGGCGAACAGGGCAAGCCCGAACCAGGGGGACAGCAGGGTCATGGTGTGTGGGGTGGGCCGGGGGGGTCAACCGGTTCAGGCCGGTGGCAGCTTGAAGGTGGAACGCTGGCCCAGGTGCTGGCGGTTCGTGCGCAGCCAGGCGTCGGTCGTGGCGCGGCCGATGTCGTGCAGCTGGGACAGAAAGGCCCAGTCGGTCTGCGTCTTGCTGGTGGCGCCGAACTGCGCGAGCTGGACTTCGGCGTCGAGCCGGTGCAGGCGCAGGTCGTCCACGCGCTGGAACAGCGGGCGCCGGTAGGCGCTGTCGGGGCGCCCGGCGTCCTGCAGCAGTTCCTTGAGCAGGCCGATGGTGCGCAGCTCCTTGAGCAGGCTGGCGTTGAAGGTGACTTCGCTGGCGCGGTCGAGGATCTCGCTGGCCTGGGTGGGCACAGCCTCGCGCCGGCTGGGGTTGATCTGCACCAGCAGCAGGTCATCGGCCGCGGTCTCGCTGATCAGCGGCAGCAGCGAGGGGTTGCCGGCGTAACCACCGTCCCAGTAGGCCTCGCCGTCGATCTCCACCGCCTGGAACAGCAGCGGCAGGCAGGCCGAGGCCAGCACCATGTCGGCGGTGAGTTCGCCCTGGCGAAAGATGCGCAGGTCGCCGGTGGCCACGTGCGTGGCGGCGACGAAGAGCTGGGTGCGGTTGCAGGCGCGCACGCGCTCGAAGTCCACTGTCCCGGTCAGGATGTCGCGCAGCGGGTTCAGGTTCAGCGGGTTGAACTGGTAGGGCGACAACTGGCTGCCGACGGCTTGCGCGAGGTTCTGCCAGGGCGCGACCACCGCCTGCAGCCACGGATGGCCCAGGCCCAGCAGCTGGCCCATCGGCCCCGCCGCCAGGGCGTGGAACGGCGAGGACTCGGCGACCCGCTTCCAGAAGCGGCGCAGGCCGGCGCGGGCGCCTTCGCGGCCGCCTTCCATCAGCCCGGCGGCCAGCGCCACGGCGTTCATGGCGCCGGCGCTGGTGCCGCTGATGCCGGCGATCTCCAGCGTCTCGTCTTCCAGCAGGCGGTCGAGCACGCCCCAGGTGAAAGCACCGTGGGAGCCGCCGCCTTGCAGGGCGAGGTCGATCAGCTGGTGGCCGCCGGTGGGGCGGGCGGGGCGCCGGGCGGCGGTGGCGGCGGGGGTGCGTCGGGTGGCCATGCAGTCTTCTCTCTGTGTCGGGGCTCGGGCATTGTGCAGTGCAACCGGGCATGGCCCGCCGCCGCGCCGGGCGGTGCCGGTCTGGGACAATCGACTTTTGTTTCCGGCCCCGCATGTCCACTCCCACCGATACCCCCGACGTTTCCGCTGCCGATGCCGGCGCCCTGCCGGCGGGTCCGCTGGCGCGCGAGGCGCTGGCCCTGGCCGCTTTCGACCACGTGGTGTCGCACGCGCCGGGCTTTCGTGTGCGCGCCGGCCAGCGCGAAATGGCGGCGCTGATCGCGCACACACTGAGCGGCGTCTCGCTCGGCGATGGTTCGGTGAGCGGCGAGGCCGGTTTGCCGGAGCGTGGCATCGCGGTGGTGCAGGCCGGCACGGGCGTGGGCAAGTCAGCGGCCTATGTGTCCACAGTGATCCCGCTCGCGCTGGCGCAGCAGAAGCGCGTGATCATCTCCACCGCCACCGTGGCGCTGCAGGAGCAGCTGATTGCGAAAGACCTGCCGGCACTGGCCGCGGCGCTGCCCGAGCCGTTCACCTATTCGCTCGCCAAAGGGCGCGGCCGCTACGTCTGCCGCCTGAAGCTGGACCAGCTCAGTGGCGGCGACGCGGCCAGCGCCGACCTGTTTGAAAGCGACGACGCCAGCGAGACCGCCGACGCCTCGGCCTCCGGCATCGCGGCGCACACCGTGGCCTCGGCCGCGGCCAGTGCGCGCGCCGCCGAACGCTGGGGTGAACGCGCCAAGGTCTATGCGAAATGGACCGGGCAACTGGACGGCGGCGCCTGGGATGGCGACCGCGACCGGCTCGACGAGCCGCCCGAGGGCGAACTCTGGAGTCCTGTGGCCGCCGAGCGCCACAGCTGCACCGCGCGCCACTGCCCGAGCTACAACAGCTGCAGCTACTACCAGGCGCGCGCCAAGCTGGCGCAGTCGCAGGTGATCGTGGTGAACCACGACCTCCTGCTCTCCACG
The DNA here is from genome assembly GCF_013387465.1 of Hydrogenophaga aromaticivorans. Taxonomy (GTDB): domain Bacteria; phylum Pseudomonadota; class Gammaproteobacteria; order Burkholderiales; family Burkholderiaceae_C; genus Hydrogenophaga; species Hydrogenophaga aromaticivorans. The sequence goes on from NZ_VYGV01000016.1 coordinate 412,357, forward strand.
CTGGGCCTGCACGCGCTGCCCGCGCCGGAAGACTGTTACCTCGTGTTCGACGAGGCGCACCACCTGGGCGCGGTGGCGCAGGGCCAGTTCAGCGAAAGCATGGACCTGATGCGCAGCCAGTGGCTGGACCGCCTGCCGCGCGCGGTGGACGAGGTGGCCGGCGCGCTGCAGCACACGCCGGGTGTGGACGTGGCCTTGCTCGCACGCGAGATGAAGGGCGCGCAGGGCGAGCTGGCGCGGCTGGCGATGGCGCGCATTGGCGCGCTGCCGGCGTGGGCCGTGCTCACCGGGCGTGCGCCCAGAAGCACGCCGGCGCGTGGCGGTTTCGACGCCGCCGGCGCGCCGGTGGTGGAGCGTTTCGAAGGCGGCGCGCTGCCACCGGAGTGGATGGAAAGCATTTCGTTGCTGCACAGCCGCGCCAGCGCCTTGCTGAAGGTGATGGAAGCGCTGGCCACGCAGCTCAAGGCCAACGCGCGCGACAACCCGGGCGACGCCGCGCGCTGCGCCCGGCTCTACAGCCGCCTGGGCGTGCTCGCGCCGCGCCTGCAGCACGCGCAGGCCACGGCCGAACTCTGGCTGCAGGACCCGGCCGCGGGCCAGCCGCCGCTGGCCAAGTGGCTGGAAGCCGGCATCCAGCACGGGCTGGTCACGCTCACCGCCCACGCCTGCCCGCTGCAGCCCGGCAGCCTGCTGCGCCACCAGCTCTGGAGCAAGGTCCGCGCGGCGGTGGTCACCTCGGCCTCGCTCGTCACCTGTGGCGGTTTCGACCATTTTCTGCACGAGTCCGGGCTGGCGTTTGACGACGCCGTGGTGGCGCGCGAGGTGCAGAGCCCGTTCGACCACGCGCGCCAGGGCCGCCTGGTCGTCGTGCAGACGCAAGCCGATCCGAAAGACGTGGAGGGCTACAGCCGCGAAATGCTCGACGCGCTGATGGTCGATCTGGCCAGCGTGCAGCGCGGCGCACTGGTGCTGTTCACCTCCAAGGCGCTGATGCGGCGCGCGCAGGAACTGCTGGAGCGCGGCCTGCACCGCGACTTGCGCGACAAGGTGCTGGCGCAGGGCGAGGCCTCGCGCACCCAGCTGCTGCGCCAACACGCCGAGCGCGTGGAAGCCGGTGGCGCGTCCATCCTGTTCGGCCTGCAGTCGTTCGGCGAGGGACTCGACCTGCCGGGCGAGCTGTGCGAGTGGGTGTTCATCACCAAGCTGCCGTTTGCCTCGCCCAGCGACCCGGTGGGCCAGGCGCGGGCCGACTGGCTGAAGGCGCAAGGCCGCGATCCGTTCAGCGAGCTCGTGGTGCCCGCCACCGGCGCGCGCCTGCTGCAGTGGACCGGCAGGGCCTTGCGCAGCGAGACCGACGAAGCGGTGGTGGTTTGTTACGATGCGCGGCTGCTGCGCCAGTCGTACGGGCGGCGCATGCTCAAGGGCCTGCCGCCGTACAAGCTGCAGCGGCGCGTGGGCGGTGTGCTCAGCGACGTGAGCGCCTGAATCCGGTGAATGTTCAGCCCACCTTTCTGGGCTGAGCCTGTCGAAGCCTTCGTCCAACCCGTCCTCAGACCGAGACCCTGCCCATGATCTACGCCATCCTCAAGCTGCTCCACATCCTTGCCATCGTCGTGTGGATCGGCGGCATGGTCTTCGCCCACTTCTTCCTGCGCCCGGCCGCCCTCGCGCTGGAGCCGCCGCTGCGCATCCGCCTGATGCACGGCACGTTGCAGCGCTTTTTTGCCGCCGTGCTGGTGTCCATCGCCACCGTGCTCGTGTCGGGGCTGTGGATGATCGGCCGCCTGGCCAAGGAAACCGTGCAGGCGGGTCTGGCCTTCAACATGCCGCTGGACTGGACCATCATGGCCACGCTCGGCATCGTGATGATGGCCATCTTCGGCCACATCCGCTTTGCGCTGTACAAGCGCCTGAGCAAGGCGGTGGCGGCGAGCGACTGGCCGGCCGGCGGTGCGGCGCTGGCTTCGATCCGGACCTGGGTGGGCATCAACCTCGCCATCGGGGTGGTGATCATCGTGTTGACGCTGCTGATGGTCTGAACATTGCCGCCGGAGTCCACCATGCTCTCCCTCGAATTCCTCATCACCTCGCTCATCGTGGTTCTCATCCCCGGCACAGGGGTGATCTTCACCGTGTCCACCGCGCTGCTGCAGGGCCGAAAGGCCGCTGTGCTGGCCTCGATGGGCTGCACGCTGGGCATCGTGCCGCACCTGCTGGCGACGATCTTCGGCCTGGCGGCGGTGATGCACACCAGCGCGCTCGCATTCGAGGTGTTGCGTTATGCGGGCGTGGCCTACCTCTTCTACGTGGCCTGGGCGACCTGGAAGGACCGCAGCGCCTTCGCGGTGGACAGCCAGGCCTCGCAGCGCTCGGGCCGCAGCATCGTGGTCAAGGCGCTGCTGTTGAACATCCTCAACCCCAAGCTGACGATCTTTTTCCTGGCCTTCCTGCCGCAGTTCGTGGACCCGGCCGCTGCTTCGCCGCTGGGGCAGCTGTTGCTGCTGAGCGCCGTGTTCATGGCCATGACGTTCGCAGTGTTCGTGGTCTATGGCCTGCTGGCCCACGCCTTCCGAAAAGCGGTGATCGAATCGGCCCGCGTGCAGGCCTGGCTGCGCCGGGGCTTTGCCGCGGCTTTCGCCGGGCTGGGGGCCCAGCTGGCGCTGCAGGAGCGCTGAGCGCTCAGAAGGTGCGAATGAATCCGGCGAGCCCGAGCGGGTTGGCTGGGTTCGTTCACACCTTCTTAAGGCTTGCCGACCACGATCTCGCTGATCTGGATCACCGGCGCGATGTCGGTGTAGTTCGGAATGTCGCCCATGATCTCTGTCGTGTGCGGTCCGAACGAGGTCTGGAAGTCTTCGACGCTGTCGAAGAACAGGTGCCCGCTGGCGGCGTAGGTGGGTGCCGAGCCGGGTGCGCCACCGGCCAGTCCTTTGTCGACGGTGTAGTACTTGAGCGGCGCACCGAGCCGGGCTTTCACCAGCGGCATGTGTTTGTCGCGGTAGTAGTCGTGGTTGAAGTGTGTACCGGGGGTGTTGGGGTACATCACGCTGACCTTGATCATGGGTTGTCTCCTGCTGGGGCGGGGGGAAGCGCGGAAGTCCGCCATCGTGCGCTTTTGTGCCGTTTCCGGCAACACCTTCGGTAACGGGTCGAGGTCCGGGTCAGGTTCGCCTTTTTCGGGAGTTCTCCATGGGCCAACAGGTTTTGCAGGTGATCGACCACCACAACGCCACGCTGACCAACATCAGCAGCTTCGGCCCGCGCACCACGGCGGTGGCAACGGCCGATGTGCAATGGGGTGACTGAAAGCGGGCCGGCGGCGCGTCGCCGCTACGGGGTGGCCGCGCCGAGCGTCGCGTGCGTATTGCCCTGGAGCCGCTGCCACAACCAGGGCAGTGCCCGCCCCAGGTCCGGGCGCATGCCGAGCTGGGTCACCGGCACGTGGCCGACGGCCGCCGGGGAGCCCAGGTCGAAGCGGAAGGTGTAGCTGGGTTCGAGGCCCATGCGCAGATCGGTCAGCAGCAGGCTGTCCCCGCCGTTGTGCAGGCTGAAGAAGCCGTGGCTGAAGGCGGCGATGCGCGCCACCGGGTCGGTGTGGCCGTGTCGCGCGATGAGATCGCCACCGCGCGGGTACGCGGTCCAGCGCACCTCGGCCTGGTCGTCCAGCAGCGAGTAATAGCCCTCGTGGTACTGCGTGGGCGTGGTCGCCACCAGCCGCCAGAGCACGGTGTTGAAGGGCGCGGGCGTGACGAGCAGGCCTTGCGCGTCGATGCCGGCCTGCTGCAGCGAGCTGCGGGCGATGCGGTCCACGTGTTGCTGCGCGCCGAAGCTCCAGGCGAGGTAGAGCGTGCTGAGCACCAGGCCCGCAGCGTTCCAGCGCTGGCCGCGGGCGTCTTTCAGTCGCAGCGCCGCAACCACGCCCACGATCAGCGGCACGGTGTAGGCGAGGTCGATGATGAAGATGCTGCCCACGCCGTACGGGTGGTCGCTGAAGGGCAGCAGCAGTTGCGTGCCGTAGACCGTCATGGCGTCGAGCAGCGGGTGGGTGATGAGCACCAGCCAGAGCGCCAGCGTCCAATGCCCCCATGCTCCACCGCTGCGCGGGTCGCTGCCCCCCGAGGGGGTGCGATTCCAGCTTGGGGCGGCCCGGCGCTGGAATCCGTCTGCCCGGTGGTCCAGGCGCGAGGCGATCCAGCCGAGCAGCGGTGCGGCCAAGGTCAGGAAAAACAGCGCGTGGCTCTCGGCGCGGTGCCGTGTCATGTTGAGGATGGGGTCGCCGTGGTCGATGAAGGCGTCGAGGTCGGGCAGGGTGCCCGCTACGGCACCCCACAGCGCGGCCTTCCACACAGCGGTGCGCCGGCCCATCACGGCCACGCCGACGGCGGAACCGAGCGCGATCTGGGTCAAAGAATCCATGCGGGGTGTTGCGTCATGCCTGGACCACGATGGGGAATTCGGCGCGCAGGCCGTCGGAGCCTGCAACGAAGGGGCGCGTGAGTGCAGCCTGGCCTGGTTGGCCGAGGCGCCGCCACAAAAAGTCGCGCTCATTGCCCGGGTCACCCGCGACGTACATCTGCGTGGTCAGCAGCTCCTGGCGGTCGAGCTTGACCTTCACGTGGATGTGCGGCGTGCGCCCGCTGTACGGTGCGGGTTTCAGGGTGCGAAAACGGTAGCGGCCGTCTTTGCCCACCGTGACCTGGCCGAAACCCTGGAAGGCCGGGTCGGCCTTGCCGCCATCGCCCGGGTGGTGGTAGTGGCCGGCCTGGTCGCATTGCCAGATTTCGACCACGGCGCCCGCCACCGGCACGCCGCGTGTGTCGGTGACCACGCCTTCGACCCAGGCCGGCTGGCCCTTGCCGTAGGCCAAGCTGCCGCTGCGCAGCAGGTCGAAGTCGGTGTCGGCCGGCAGGACCACCGGGTAGAACGGGCCCTCGGTCTGGCTCGGGGTGGGGTGCAGGGCTTGCTGCGCCAGGGCCGGTGTGAGCCAGGCCGGGGCGGCGGTGGCGGCGAGCAGGCCGGCGCCGCGGGTGAGCAAGGCGCGGCGCGAGGGCGGGCGGTGGCTGGGCATGGTGTCGCTCCGGTTAGACGCCCGCCTCTGCAGGTCAGGTGTCAGTCTGCAAATCCAGCGAAACGAAACGGGTGTGGTAGTCGTCCGGATCGATGGGGTTGTGGCTCTCTTGGAAGCCCAGGTGGTGCGCAAGTTCCAGCATGCCGCGGTTGATGCGCAGCACAGTGCCCACCAGCCGCTGCGTGCCGCGCGCGCGCAGGTGTTCAATCATCTTGTCCATGAGCCGATGACCCAGGCCCGAGCCTTTGAGGTCGGAGCGCACGATGACGCCGAATTCGGCGGTGTGGTTGTCCGGGTCCACGGTGGCGCGCACGGTGCCCAGGGTTTCTTCGCCATCGCCTTCGATGTGGCGCGTGGCGATGAAGGCCATTTCGCGCGCGTAGTCGATCTGCGTGAGCCGCGCGAGCTCGCTGTGTTCGATGCTGCGCCGGCTGTAGAACACACGCAGGCGGATGTCTTCCGGGTCCAGCTTTTCCAGGAAGGCGCGGTGCTGCGGCTCGTCTTCCGGGCGGATCGGGCGCAACGTGACCGACTGGCCTTGCCAGTCCCAGGTCTCGATCAGCTCGGCCGGGTAGGGCCGGATGGCGAAGTTGGCTGCGCCGGCCGGCTGGCTGGCCGACACGCGCACGCGCGCATCGAGTGCGACCGCGCCCTCGTGGTTGACGAGCAGCGGGTTGATGTCGAGCTCGGCCAGCTCCGGCACGTCGGCCAGCAGCTGCGACACGCTGACCAGCACCTGGGCAATGGCGTCGATGTCGGCGGCCGGTTCGTCGCGGTAGCCCTTGAGCAGCTTCGCGATGCGGGTGCGCTGGATCTGCGCCAGCGCCAGCGGCGTGTTGAGCGGCGGCAGCGACAGCGCGCGATCGGCCAGCACCTCCACCGCCGTGCCACCGGCACCGAACAGGATGACCGGACCAAAGACAGGATCGACACTGGCGCCGATGATGAGTTCGTGCGCGTGCTTCTTGCGCACCATGGGCTGCACGGTGAAGCCCTGCACGTCGGCGTCGGGCCGCAGCTCGCGCACACGCACCAGCATGCTGGTGCAGACCTCGCGCAGCTCGCTGGCGCTGCCGATGTTGAGGCGCACGCCGCCGACGTCGCTCTTGTGGCTGATGGCGTGCGACAGGATCTTGACCACGACCGGATACCCCAGGGCATCGGCAGCGGCCTGCGCTGCGTCCGCGCTCGCGCCGACCACGCGCGTGGGCACCACCGGCAGGCCGGCGGCGCCGAGCAGGGCCTTGGCTTCGGGTTCGGTGAGCAGCTCACGGCCATCGGCCAGCACGGCGCTCACGATGGTGCGGATGGCGGGCAGGTCGGGCGCGTGCGCGGCGCTGCGCGCCGGCGGCGTCTCCAACAGCTCTTCCTGATGCAGGCGGTAGGTGCGCAGGAAGTTGAAAGCGCGCACCGCTTCTTCGGGCGTGTTGTAGTCGGGCACGCCGGCTTGGCGAAAGGTCTGGCGCGCCTGCGCCACGGCGCCGTCACCGAGCCAGCAGCCCAGCACGCGCCGGGGGGCGGCCGTCACCTGCGGCAGCATGGCCTGTGCGATCTCGCTGCTGGGCACGATGGCGGTCGGCGCGTGGATGAAGAGCACGGCGTTGGCCGTGTCATGAGACAGCGCTTCGAGCGCGGCCACGTAGCGCTCGGCGGGCGCGTCGCCGATGATGTCCACCGGGTTGGCGTGCGACCAGTTGGCGGGCAGCACGGCGTCGAGCCGCGCGCGCAGGGCGTCGTCCAGCACGGCCAGTGGCACGCCTTCGGCCGCCGCGGCATCGGCCGCCATCACGCCGGCGCCACCGCCGTTGGTGAGCACGATGAGCGGGCCCGAGGGGCCGTCGCGGAAGCGCGACAGGGTTTCGGCGGCGAGGAACAGGTCGTGCAGCGTGTCCACGCGCAGCATGCCGGCGCGGGCGATGGCCGCGTCGAACACCGCGTCGGAGCCCGCGAGCGCACCGGTGTGTGAGGCAGCGGCGGCCTGGCCTGCGGCCGAGCGACCCGCCTTGACCACGATCACCGGCTTGTTGCGCGCGGCGGCGCGCGCCGCCGACATGAACTTGTGGCTCTCGTCCACGCTCTCGATGTAGAGCAGGATGGCGCGGGTCTTGGGATCGCTGCCGAGGTAGTCCAGCATGTCGCCGAAGTCCACGTCGGCGCGTTCACCGAGCGACACGAAGTTCGAGAAGCCGATGCCGCGCGAGCCGGCCCAGTCGAGCATGGCGGTGACCAGTGCGCCCGACTGCGACACGAAAGCCAGATCGCCCGGCAGCGCGCCGATGTGCGCGAAGCTGGCGTTCAGGCCCAGATGCGGCACCAGCAGGCCGATGCAGTTGGGGCCGAGGATGCGCAGCGTGTGCACCTTGGCGGCGTCGAGCATGGCCTGCCTGGTGGCCTTGTCGAGCCCGGCGGTGACGACGATGGCCGCGCGCGTGCCGCGCTCGCCGAGCGCCTGGATCAGCGGCACCACGGTGGTCGCGGGCGTGCAGATCACGGCGAGGTCGGGCGCCTCGGGCAGGTCTGCCACGTTGGCGTAGACCTTCACACCATCGAGCGCCGCGTGTTTGGGGTTGACCGGGTAGAGCCGGCCGGGAAAGTTGCGGTGCAGGTTGCGCCAGACCGTGGCGCCCACACTGGACGGGCGCTGCGATGCGCCGAACACCGCCACCGAGGCGGGTGCGAAGAGCGCGTCGAGGTGGCGGATGCTCATGGGGTGGTCTCGGATTTTCCGTTCTTGTTCGAAGACATGAACGCGATCAGCGCCATGCGCATGGCTTCTTCGACCGACATGTCCACCGGCACCGTCCAGCTGCGCGGCACAAACACGGTGTAGCCGCCGATCATGTAGCCCATGGGCAGGTAGACGGCGACCTGGTCTTCCAGCTCGCCGATGCCCTTGGGCAGGCCTTTCATGCTCTGGCGCGTCACCAGGCCGACGATGCTCAGCTCGTGGCCGGGCATCTTGAGCAACACGACCTGCTGCGCGTCCTGCTCGTGCGGCGCGAAGTAGTCGGCGAAGTTCTTCAGCGACGAGTAGATGCTTTTCACCACCGGCAGGTTGGTGAACGGCAGTTCGATGTAGGAGAGCAGCTTGCCGGTGGTGCTCAGCGACATGAAAAAGCCGAGTGCCAGGATCACCGCCGCCCCGAGCGCGATGCCGAGCCCGGGCAGGTAGAAGTCGCCAATGAAGGGGCGCAGCAGCCAGATGGCGGTGCGCTCGGTCCAGGTGACGAACAGCACCAGCACATACACCGTGATGGCGAGGGGCAGAAAGGTGATCAGGCCGCGAAAGAAGTACTGCGAGAGGCGCTTCATGGTGGGCTCGGGGGGTGCGGGTGGGGTCATGTTTCCAGCATAGCAGCCGGCATGCGGCGCCGGTATGGCGCCAGGCGGTTGCCCCGGGGGCGTGGCTTGCAAAACCGGAAAGCAGCCCCATCTGCCTTTTTCTTGTGCCAGGCTGTTTCATGGTCACCGCCATGGCGTGACCCGCGCGCCGAAGCGCTTCATACTCCCGGAACTCCCAACCGCCCGATGGCTCTTTCCCTCATGAATGGATTTGCTGATTTTCTAGAGCGCGTGCTGCGTGGGCTCCTCAAGCTCGTGCTGGTGCTCGCCGCCCTGGTGTTTGTGGTGAGCTTCCTGCTGGCGGCCCTCATGGTGGTGGCGGGCGTGTCGCTGTGGTCGCTGATCACCGGGCGCAAGCCGGCCCCGGTGGTGATGTTCAGCCGCATGCGCGAGCAGTCGCAGCGTTACACCCGCGGCGTCTGGCCCGGTCAGGCGGGCGCGCCAGCGGGCGATGTGGTCGATGTGCAAGCCACCGAGGTGCCCGAGGCCGCGGCCGGCGGATCGCCAGACCAGGGCGGTGCGGCATCGCCGGGACCGGATCGCGTTCTGCGCTGAACGGTCGGCGGCAATGCGTCGCGTCCCGGATCAGTCGGCGTCGGTTTCGGGGGCGGTTTTGCGCCGGGCCAGGGCCGCGTCGTAGAGCGCGTTGCGCGGCTGGCCGGTGATCTCGGCGCACAGGCGCACGGCGGTTTTCACCGGCAGCTCGGCCAGCAGCAGGTCGAGCGTGCGCAAGGCCGCGGCATCCAGGGCCGTTTCTTCGCCACTGGCGGCGGCTTGCGGGTGCACCATCAGCACGAATTCCCCGCGTGTGCGGTGCGCACCGGCCAGCAGCCAGGCCGGGAACTCCCGCGCCGGCAACTGCGCCACTTCCTCAAACTGCTTGGTCAGCTCGCGACCCACGGTGAGCGGACGTTCGCCCAGGCTGGCCAACTCCTTGGCCAGTGCCTCGATGCGGTGCGGCGCTTCCAGCAGCACGCAGGCGCGCGCGTCGGCGCCGATCTGCTGCACCTCGCGCTGGCGCTCGGCCGCCTTGGGCGAGAGAAAACCGGCGAACACGAAGCGACCGTTCCAGCCACCCGCCTGGTGGGTGAAGCCCGCCACGCTGAGCAGCGCCGTGATGCTGCTGGCGCCGGGGATCGGCACGCAGCGAAGCCCGGCCGCGGTCACGGCCGCGGCCAGCCGGGCGCCGGGATCGCTCACGCCCGGCGTGCCCGCGTCGCTCACATAGGCCACGCGCTGGCCTTCCTGCAGGCGCTGCAGCACGGTCTGCGCGGCCTCGGTCTCGTTGTGCTCGTGCAGCGCCAGCAGCGGCTTGTGCAGGCCATACCCCTGCAGCAGGGCGGCGGTGTGGCGTTTGTCCTCGCAGGCCACGGTGTCGACCAATGACAGCACCTGCAGCGCACGCAGCCCGATGTCGGCCAGGTTACCGATCGGCGTGGCGACCATGTAGAGCGCGCCCTGCGGATAATGCTGGTGAGCGGCCGCTTCACGCGCGGCGGCCAACAGGGATGGAGTGCTTGCAGACAATGTGGTTTTCCAGAAAACAGGGGCCATCAGGCCCGACCGAAAGTGGCCCGGCCGTCACCACCAAGCAGCGCGGCGACGCGGCCGAGGACGCCGCGCTGGAGCACCTGCAGCGCCACGGCCTGCGCCTGGTGCAGCGCAACTTCAGGACGCCCGGGCGCGGCGGTGGCGAGGTCGATTTGATTATGCGCGACCGTGATGGCACGCTGGTCTTCGTCGAGGTTCGGCAGCGCGCCAGCGCCTCCCGCGGCGGGGCCGGCGGCAGCATCACGGCGCTCAAGCAGCGCCGCATCGTTTTCGCGGCGCGGCACTTTTTGCAGCGGCTCGGCTCAGAACCCTCATGCCGCTTCGATGTGGTGCTGATCCAGGGGCGCACGGGTGCCCCGGATGGCGACCGCGGGGCGCCTGTGCACATCGAATGGCTGCGTGCGGCATTTGATGCGAGCGCAACTTTTTGATACGCCTCTCACCGCTATGATCCCCTCATGCTTTTGCAACGGATACAACAACAGTTCATCGACAGCGCCGATCTGAAGTACCAGTGTGCGCAGTCACTCGCGCCGGTGGTGGAAGCGGCGATTGGCGCGGTGCTGGCCTGCGTGACCGGCGGGGGCAAGGTGCTGAGCTGCGGCAACGGGCCCTCGGCCGCGGCGGCCCAGCACTTTGCGGCCAGCTTCGTGGGTCGGTACGACCGCGAGCGCCCCGAGCTGGCGGCGTTCTCGCTGTCCGCCGACGCCGCGGTGCTGACCGGCATCGCCAACGATTTTGATGCCCGCGCGATCTTTTCGCGCCAGGTGCGGGCCCTCGGCCAGGCGGGGGACGTGCTGCTGGCGCTGTCCACCAGCGGCAATTCGGCCAATATGATCGCGGCCATCGAAGCGGCCCACGAACGCGACATGTCGGTGGTGGCGCTCACGGGTGCGCGCGGCGGTCGCCTGGCCCAGCTGTTGCGCGACACCGATGTGCACGTGTGCGTGCCGCATGAGTTGCCGGCCCGGATTCTCGAAGTGCATCACCTTGTGTTGCACTGCATTTGCGACGGTGTGGATGCCCAGCTGCTGGGCCTGCCCGACACTTTGATCAACGAACAGGAGAACCTCGCATGAAACGTTTCCCGTCGACCGGCCGCCTGGCGGCCAGCATCCTGGGTGTGGCTGCACTGGCGGCCACCGTGTCTGCCTGCGCACCGCTGATGGTGGGTGGCGCCGCCATGACCGGTGCCGTCGTCGCCACCGACCGGCGCAGCTCGGGCGCACAACTGGACGACCAGGGCATTGAACTGCGTGCCGCCAACCGCCTGCGCGATCAGATGGGCAGCCGCGCCCGCATCAGCGTGACCAGCTACAACCGCCGTGCGTTGCTGACCGGCGAGGTGGCCAACGAGCGCGACAAGGCCCTGGCGTACGAGATCGTCGCCAAGACGGACAACGTGGCGTCGGTGTTCAACGAACTGGACATCACCAACAGCCCCACGTTCAAGGAAAAGGCCGAAGACACGTTGCTGACCGGGCGGGTGAAGGCGGGCCTGGTGGACACCAAGAACCTGTCGGCCAATTCCTTCAAGGTGGTGAGTGAACGCGGTTCGGTGTTCCTGATGGGCCGGGTGACCCAGCGCGAGGCCGATCAGGCCACGGAAGTGGCACGCACGACCAAGGGCGCGCAACGCGTGGTCCGCTTGTTCGAAATCATCTCTGAAGAAGAACTGGCTCGGATGAAATAGGCTCCCCCCGCGCCGGCTTCGCCGTCACCCCCCAGGGGGCGATGCGAGTGGCCCGGCGAAGCCGGTTCCACCGCATCCTGGGATTGAGTCCCGCGCTCCGGAGAGATGGCCTGCGAACAGAGGGGAAGTCAGTCCAAGGGCACCGCGGAACCGGCTTTGCCGGGCCGCCAGTGCCGCCCCCTGGGGGGTGCCGGCGAAGCCGGCGCGGGGGGTACCTTATTTCAAGCGCTTGATCAGGCTGGAGGTGTCCAGCCGGTTCCCGCCCATGGCCTGCACGTCGGCGTAGAACTGGTCCACCAGGGCGGTGACCGGCAGGCGCGCGCCGTTGCGCTTGGCCTCGTCCAGCACCAGCCCGAGGTCCTTGCGCATCCAGTCCACGGCGAAGCCGAAATCGAACTGATCGGCCACCATGGTCTTGCCGCGGTTGTCGAGCTGCCAGCTTTGCGCGGCGCCCTTGCCGATCACGTCGAGCACCTGCTTCATGTCCAGCCCGGCCTTCTGGCCAAACGCGATGGCTTCGGCCAGGCCTTGCACCAGGCCTGCGATGCAGATCTGGTTGACCATCTTGGCGAGCTGGCCGGCACCGCTGGCGCCCAGCAGCGTGAAGGCGCGCGAGAAGGCCATGGCCGCGGGCTGGGCCTTCTCGAACGCGGCGGCATCACCACCGCACATCACCGTCAGCAGGCCGTTCTGCGCACCCGCCTGTCCCCCAGAGACGGGGGCATCCACAAACGCGAGCCCCAGGTTTTTCGCGGCGCCATACAGCTCGCGCGCCACATCGGCTGAGGCCGTCGTGTGGTCCACAAACACCGCACCCGGCGCCATGCCGGCAAATGCGCCATCGGCCCCCAGCGTCACCGCACGCAGATCATCGTCGTTGCCCACGCAGGAAAACACGATGTCGGCACCCGTGGCCGCTTCGCGCGGTGTGGCCTTGGCCGAGCCGCCGAACTCCGCCAGCCAGGCCTGCGCCTTGGCCGGCGAGCGGTTGTAGACCGTCACCGAATGCCCGGCACGGGCCAGATGCCCAGCCATGGGAAAACCCATGACGCCGAGGCCGAGAAAAGCGACTTTCATCGGAGCAACAGATTCGTAAGTTTTCGAGGCGATGGAACTCATGAGGGGATGCCTTTAAAGAGGTGCCGAGAAATCGGTTCGGCCGGAGCGAGATGACCAACCCGGAACGCGGAGGAACCGGCTTCGCCGGGCCGCACCGCGTTGCCCCCTTGAGGGGGTGACGCGCCTTTGGGCGCGGCGCGGGGGTGGGTCAAACAATCGTCATGTGTTCCGTGCCCGCTGCCAGGTCCACCGTCTTGGCGCGCTGGCTGTTGAGCTTGATCTGCAAGCGCAGGTCGTTGAGCGAGTCGGCGTTGCGCAGAGCGTCTTCGAGCGTGATGAGGTTGGCCTCGAAGGCGTTGAACAGGGCCTGGTCAAAGGTCTGCATGCCCATCTGAGTGCTTTTCTTCATGATCTCCTTGATCTCGGCGACCTCGCCCTTGAAGATCAGATCGGAGATCAGCGGTGAGTTGAGCAGCACCTCCACCGCGGCAAAACGGCCCTTGTTGTCCTGGCGCGGCACCAGGCGTTGAGAGATCATGGCGCGCAGGTTGAGCGACAGGTCCATCAGCAGTTGCGGGCGGCGCTCTTCGGGGAAGAAGTTGATGATCCGGTCCAGCGCCTGGTTGGCGCTGTTGGCGTGCAGGGTGGCCATGCACAGGTGGCCGGTTTCCGAAAACTGGATCGCGTGTTCCATGGTTTCGCGGGTGCGGATCTCACCCATGAGGATCACGTCAGGTGCCTGGCGCAGGGTGTTCTTGAGGGCGGCGTCCCAGCTGTCGGTGTCCAGCCCCACTTCGCGCTGCGTGACCACGCAGTTCTTGTGCGGGTGCACGAACTCGATCGGGTCTTCGATCGTGATGATGTGGCCAAATGTGTTTTCGTTGCGCCAGTCCACCATGGCCGCCAGCGAGGTGGACTTGCCCGAACCCGTGGCGCCGACGAGGATGCACAGGCCGCGTTTGGACAGGCTGACATCTTTCATCACCTGGGGCAGACCGAGCTTGTCGATGGTGGGCAGGATGGCCGGGATGGTCCGCAAGACCATGCCCACCTTGCCCTGCTGGATGAAGGCACTGACCCGGAAGCGACCGATGGAGGGTGGCGAGATGGCGAAGTTGCATTCCTTGGAGCGTTCAAACTCGGCCGCCTGCTTGTCGTTCATGATGGCACGCGCCAGCGACAGCGTGTGCACCGCGTTGAGGGGCTGCGGCGACACCTTCACGACCTTGCCGTCCACCTTGATCGCCGGCGGAAAGTCGGCCGTGATGAACAGGTCGCTGCCCGCCCGGCTCAGCATGAGCTTGAGCAGGTCGTTGATGAACTTGGATGCCTGGTCGCGTTCCATGAGGGACTACCTTGTTTCAAAAACTTGGTCTACGCTCCGGAGAGCGGGGAATGTTGGAAGCTGGAACGCCAGCTCAGAACGCGGCGGAACCGGCTTTGCCGGGCCGCTCGCGTTGCCCCCTGGGGGGGATGCGGCCACACGCAGTGGGCAAGCGACGGGGGAGAGCATGTTTACCCTGGGAAATTTTCCGGGATCTTGGCTTTGCTCCGCGCTTCGGCCGCGCTGATGACGTTGCGCTTGACCAGTTCGGACAGGTTCTGGTCCAGTGTCTGCATGCCCACGCCGCTGCCGGTCTGGATGGCGGAATACATCTGGGCCACCTTGGCTTCGCGGATCAGGTTGCGGATGGCGCTGGTGCCGATCATGATTTCGTGGGCCGCCACTCGGCCGCTGCCGTCCTTGAGCTTGCACAGCGTCTGCGAAATCACCGCCACCAGCGATTCGGACAGCATGGCACGCACCATGTCTTTTTCTTCCGCCGGAAACACGTCGATGATGCGGTCGATGGTCTTGGCCGCGCTGGAGGTGTGCAGCGTGCCAAACACCAGGTGGCCGGTTTCCGCCGCGGTCATGGCCAGGCGGATGGTTTCCAGGTCGCGCATTTCGCCCACGAGGATGGCGTCCGGGTCTTCACGCAGGGCCGAACGCAGGGCGTTGGCGAAGCTCAGGGTGTGCGGCCCCACCTCACGCTGGTTGATCAGGCATTTCTTGGACTCGTGCACGAACTCAACCGGGTCTTCCACCGTCAGGATGTGGCCGTACTCGGTTTCGTTCAGGTGGTTGACCATGCCCGCGAGCGTGGTGGATTTGCCCGAACCGGTGGGGCCGGTCACCAGCACCAGACCGCGCGGGCGCAGGGCCAGGTCGCCAAAGATCTTGGGCGCGTTGAGCTGTTCCAGCGTCAGGATCTTGCTGGGGATGGTCCGGAACACCGCCCCCGCACCGCGGTTGTGGTTGAAGGCGTTGACGCGAAAACGCGACAGGCCTTCGATTTCGAACGAGAAGTCGCACTCCAGGAACTCCTCGTACTGCTTGCGCTGGCTGTCGTTCATGATGTCGTACACCATGCTGTGGACCATCTTGTGGTCCAGCGGCTCGACGTTGATGCGTCGCACGTCACCGTGCACCCGTATCATGGGTGGGAGACCAGCTGAGAGGTGAAGATCGGATGCCTTGTTCTTGACGCTGAAAGCGAGCAGTTGGGTGATGTCCATCCCGGGTCCCGTGCAGTGTTGGTGTTACAGACTGATTATGACGACGATTGAAGACAATCTCCAACAGGTACGAGGCCGCATCGCCACAGCGTGTGCCCGGGCCGACCGGGATGTGACCGCCGTCACGCTGCTGGCGGTGTCCAAGACCTTTGGTCCGGATGCGGTGGTCCAGGCGCTGGCGGCGGGGCAGCGGGCCTTTGGCGAAAACTACATCCAGGAAGGGGTGGAGAAGATCCTGGCTCTGCGCGAAACCCGACCGGACGCCGCGATCGAGTGGCACTGCATCGGCCCCATCCAGAGCAACAAGACACGCCTGGTGGCGGCGCATTTTGACTGGGTGCAGTCGGTGGACCGGCTCAAGATTGCCCTGCGCCTGAGCGAGCAGCGCCCCGCCGGGATGGCACCGCTGCAGGTGTGTCTGCAGGTGAATGTGGACGGCGGGCCGACCAAGTCGGGCGTGGCGCCCGCCGAACTGCCAGCGCTGGCCGAAGCGGTGGCGTCCTTGCCCCAGCTGCGCCTGCGCGGGCTGATGTGCATTCCCGAGCCCGCGGCCGGCTTTGAAGCCCAGCGGGCGGTGTTCCTGCGGGCCCGCGCGCTGTTCGATGCGCTCAATGCCCGGGGCTTCGGGCTCGACACCCTGTCCATGGGCATGAGCGACGATCTGGAGGCTGCGGTGGCCGCCGGATCCACCCTGGTGCGTGTGGGGCGGGCGGTGTTTGGCAGCCGCCCCACGGTTTGAGATTTACTTGGCGGGCGCTGGGGGCACCATGATCGGTTTGACCGCGCCGCAGTCGGCAGCCAGCCATTTGCCCTGGCCTTCGATGGTCATGGTTTCCGGCTTGCCGTTGCGGGTCGACTGCATCACCATTTTCATCGTGTAGGCCTTGTCGCCGTTGAAGACGTAGGTGCCCTCGCCCGACGACGGCGGGTTGGTGCAGACGAACTTCGTCTTGAGCGCGCTGGCGCTGCGGGAGGTGATGGTGCTGGTGCAGTTGCCCTCGGTCTGGGAGGGCATCTCGGCGCGAGCGGCCATCTCGGGCGTGATGCAGACCTTGAGGGAGAAGCCGCCACCCGGGGCCACGCCCATGCCGTTTTTCCCCATCATGGCTTCCATCTGTTTGCGCTGGGCCGGCGGCATGCTGGCCAGCTGCTTCTGCATCTCGGCCATGGCCTTGTCCATCTCGGGGTTGCCGCCCATCTTGCTCTGGACGGCCCACAGGCCGGGCGCCTGGGTTTGCGCGAAGGCGCTCGCGGAACACAGCAGCAGGCAGGACAGCAGACGGGAGGCTTTGGACATGGAGGGCTCCAGAAATGGGTTGCTGGGCATTGTCGCCGGCCGATGGCGCTTGTCAAAGGGGCAGGCGGCTGCTGTTCTTGACCTCTTCCATCACCGCGTAGGTGCGCGTCTCGCGCACACCGGGCAGTTGCCACAGCACGCTGCCGGCGAAGTCGCGGTAGGCGGCCATGTCGGCCATGCGGGTCTTGAGCAGGTAGTCAAAACCGCCGGCCACCATGTGGCATTCCATGATCTCGTCGCGCACCTGCACCGCGGCCTTGAACTCGTTGAACACGTTGGGCGTGGTGCGGTCCAGCAGCACCTCGACGAACACCATCATCCCGCGCCCGAGCTTGAGCGGGTTCAGCCGCGCCTCGTAGCCCAGGATGTAGCCGTCGCGCTGCAGGCGCTGGGTGCGCGCGAGCACGGCGGTGGGCGAGAGCGCCACGGCCTCGGCGAGCTTGAGGTTGGCGATGCGGCCATCGGCCTGCAGAACATTCAGGATTCGCAGGTCGATGCGGTCGAGGTCGTGGGTGGTTTCGGTCATGGCTAGTGAATTATCCGGTTAACTGCAAAAAAAACCGCCAGAAATTCACCAAACGAATCGGCACCATCACGGGATTCACCAACATCCCCGTTTCCCGGAGACCGCCATGCCCCGCACCACCGACCGCCTGCCTTCCCCCTACCGGCCCGAGACCGCCATCGTCGCCCAGCGCCTCGCCGCGCTGCAGGGCGCGCTGGACTGGGCGGCGGCCGCCTCGGTGGCCGCGCCCTGGGTGCGCGCGGTGCGCGAGAACCCGCCGCCGTTCTGGGCCATGGAAAGCCTGCTCAAGGAGTACCCGATCTCCAGCGCCGAAGGCCTGGCCCTGATGCGCCTGGCCGAGGCGCTGCTGCGGGTGCCGGACGCCGAGACCGCCATCGCCTTGACGGCCGACCAGCTGGGCCGGGCCGATTTCGACGGTGCCGCCGACTCGACGCTGGCACGCCTGTCGTCCACGGCGATTGCGATGTCCAAGCACTTCCTGCCGGGCGCGGGCCAGGAGCCCGGCCTGATGGCCAAGCTCGGCGCCAAAACCGTGGTCGCGGCCACGCTGCGCGCGGTGCAGCTGCTGGGCCGCCAGTTCGTGCTGGGGCAGACCATTGAAGAAGGCATGAAAGAAGCCGCATCGGCGCGCAAGAAGCTGAACCAGCTGCGTTTCAGTTTCGACATGCTGGGCGAGGGCGCGCGCACCGACGCCGATGCGCTGCGTTACCTGGCGAGCTACGAGAACGCCATCGCCGCGATCGCGCGCACCGCCGACCCGGCACGCTCGCCCGCGCACAACGACGGCATCTCCATCAAGCTCAGCGCCCTGCACCCGCGCTACGAAGACGTGCAGCACGAGCGCGTGATGGAGGAACTGGTGCCCCGGGTGTGGACACTGTGCCGCGCGGCGGCGGCGGCCAACCTCAACCTCACCATCGACGCCGAAGAGGTGGACCGGCTGGAGCTGTCGCTCGACGTGTTCGAGGCGCTGGCGCAGCTGGTGGCCGAGCACTGCCCGCAATGGGCCGGCCTGGGTCTGGCGATGCAGGCCTACCAGAGCCGCGCGGTGGAACTGATCGAACACGTGGCCGCGCTGGCCCGCCAGTACAAGATCAAATTCATGTGCCGCCTCGTCAAGGGCGCCTACTGGGACGCCGAGATCAAGCGCGCGCAGGAGCAGGGTTTGCCGACCTACCCGGTGTTCACCCACAAGCACCACACCGACGTGAGCTACCTGGCCTGCGCACGCGCGCTGTTGGACGCGCCCGACGCGATCTTTCCGCAGTTCGCCACGCACAACGCCGGCACCATTTCCGCCATCCTGCAGATGGCCTCGCGCCATGGCGTGCCGTTTGAATTGCAGCGCCTGCACGGCATGGGCGAAGGCATCTACCGCGAGGTGCTGAAGAACCCGCTGGTGGCCTGCCGCGTCTACGCCCCGGTGGGCGCGCACCGCGACCTGCTGGCCTACCTGGTGCGCCGCCTGCTGGAGAACGGCGCCAACTCGTCCTTCGTGCACCAGCTGGCCGACGAGTCGGTGGGCATGGACGAACTGCTGATCTCACCGTTGCGCCTGGAGCCGCAACCCTCGCTGCCGCTGCCGGCCGACCTGTACGGCGCGAAGCGCGCCAACAGCCAGGGCCTGGACCTCGCGGTGGCCTCGATGCGAGAGCCGCTGCTCGCCGCACTGGCCAGCACGCCGGTGCCCGCTGTGGCCGAGGCGAGCACCGCCGAGGTGGATTCAGCGTCTGCCCAAGCCGTGGCCGCCTTCGCCGGCTGGAACCACACGCCGGTGGCCGAGCGCGCCGCCACGCTGCGCCGTGCCGCCGATGCGCTGCAACAGCAGCTGCCGCGCTTCTGTGCCCTGCTGCTGAAAGAGGCGCACAAGACCTGGGGCGACGCGGTGTCCGAGGTGCGCGAGGCGGTGGACTTCCTGCGCTTCTACGCCAACGACGCCGAGCGCGTGATGGCGCCGACCACGTTGCCTGGCCCCACGGGCGAGAGCAACGTGCTGCGCCTGGAAGGCCGTGGCGCCTGGGTCTGCATCAGCCCCTGGAATTTCCCGCTCGCCATCTTCATGGGCCAGGTCGCCGCGGCGCTCGCCACCGGCAACACGGTGCTGGCCAAACCGGCCGAGCAGACGCCGGCGGTGGCGCTCGAAGCGGTCAAGCTGCTGCACGCCGCCGGTGTGCCGGCCAATGTGCTGCAATTGCTGCACGGCCCGGGCGAGACCGTGGGCGCTGCGCTGGTGGCGCAACCCGGCATCGCGGGTGTGGTGTTCACCGGCTCCACGCAGGTGGCCAAGATCATCCAGCGCGCGCTGGCCGCGAAAGACGGCGCCATCGTGCCGCTGATCGCCGAGACCGGTGGCATCAACGCCATGTTGGTCGACAGCACGGCCCTGCCCGAGCAGGTGGCCGACGCGGTGGTGCAGAGCGCCTTCCGCAGCGCCGGACAACGTTGCTCGGCCCTGCGCCTGCTGTGCCTGCACGAAGGCATTGCGGACCACGTGATCGAGATGATCCAGGGCGCGGCGAAAGAACTGGTGGCCGGCAGCCCGGCCGCGCTGGCCACCGACCTCGGCCCGGTGATCGACGCCGAAGCGTTTGAAGGTATCGGCCGTCACTTGACACGGTTGCACGCCGAGGCCAAGCCTCTGCTGCCCGCCGCCGCGCCGGCCACCACGCTGCCCAACCTGATCCCGCCGCAGATGTTCGAGGTGAAAGCCATCGCCGACGTGAAGGCCGAAATTTTCGGCCCGGTGCTGCAGGTGGTGCGCTGGGGCGGCGACCCGATGGACGTGATCCGCCAGATCAACGCGCTGGGCTATGGCCTGACACTGGGCATCCAGACCCGCATCGACAGCCGCGCCCAGGCGCTGGCCGCGGCGGCGCGCGTGGGCAACGTCTACGTGAACCGCAACATGATCGGCGCCGTGGTGGGCGTGCAGCCCTTCGGCGGCGA
Organism: Hydrogenophaga aromaticivorans; assembly: GCF_013387465.1. Taxonomy (GTDB): domain Bacteria; phylum Pseudomonadota; class Gammaproteobacteria; order Burkholderiales; family Burkholderiaceae_C; genus Hydrogenophaga; species Hydrogenophaga aromaticivorans. Next base: position 432,398 of record NZ_VYGV01000016.1, read on the forward strand.
GGGCCTGAGCGGCACCGGACCCAAGGCGGGTGGGCCGAACTATCTGCACCGTTTCTGCGCCGAGCAGACCCTGACCATCAACACCACGGCGGCCGGTGGCAACGTGGCCTTGTTTGCGGGACCGGCTCTCCACTGACCTTGAGTCGACCGGGTGTCGCCCGCATGACCGCCAGCGACCTCTCGATAGCCACAATGCGCGCATGACCACCGTGCGCTCTCCCCTGCAGGCCCAGCTCGTGCAATGGCTCGTCGACCCCGGCGACACGGTGCGTGCCGGGGATCCGCTGGTGATCCTGGAAGCCATGAAGATGGAGCACGAGCTGCGCGCCGAATCGGCCGGGCGGGTGGTCGAACGTTTCTTCAGCGAAGGCGAGACGGTGGACGAGGGCGCCGGTCTGCTGCGCCTGGAGCCCATGGTGCCGATGCAAGCGGCTGCCGATGCGGTCACCCCCGAACCGGATCGGGTGCCGCCAGCCGCTCACCAGCGGGTCGATCTGCAGCGGCTCGCCCAACGCACGGCCCGGACCCTTGACGCGGCACGCCCCGAGGCCGTGGCCAGACGCCACGCGCTGGGCTTGCGCACGGCGCGTGAGAACATCGCCGACCTGTGCGACGACGGCAGTTTCATCGAATACGGTGCGCTCGCGGTGGCCGCGCAACGCAGCCGCCGTTCGGAAGAAGACCTGATCGCGAACACACCGGCCGACGGCATGGTGACCGGCATCGGTTCGGTCAACGGCCTGATCTTCGGCGCCGAGCCGTCACGCACCGTGGTCATGGCCTACGACGCTACCGTGCTGGCCGGCACGCAGGGCATGCGCAACCATGCCAAGACCGACCGCCTGCTGGGCATCGCGCTGGCCCAGAAGCTGCCCGTGGTGCTGTTCGCCGAGGGCGGCGGCGGGCGGCCGGGTGACACCGACATGCCCATCGTGGCCGGCCTTCACGTCGGCACCTTCGCGGCCTTTGCGCGCCTGTCGGGTCAGGTACCGGTGGTGGGCATCGCGGCGGGCCGCTGTTTCGCCGGCAACGCTGCCCTGCTCGGGTGCAGCGACGTGATCATCGCCACCCGCCAGAGCAACATCGGCATGGGTGGCCCGGCCATGGTGGAAGGTGGTGGCCTCGGCGTGTTCCGGCCGGAGGACATCGGTCCGTCGGACGTGCAACACGCCAACGGCGTGATCGACCTGCTGGTGGACGACGAGGCGCAGGCGGTGGCCGCGGCGCGCCACTATCTATCGTTCTTCCAGGGTCGGGTGAAAGACTGGATCGCTCCCGACACCCACGCCCTGCGCGACCTCGTGCCGGAAAACCGGCTGCGCGTCTACGACACCCGTGCGGTGATGGCCGGGCTGGTGGATCAGGGCAGCGTGCTGATGCTGCGCGCAGGTTTTGGCGTGGGCATCCACACCGCGCTGGCGCGCATCGAAGGCCGGCCCGTGGGGCTGATGGCCAACAACCCGTTGCACCTGGGCGGTGCCATCGACGCCGATGCGGCCGACAAGGCGGCGCGCTTCATGCAGCTGTGCAACGCGCACAGCCTGCCCATCGTCAGCCTGGTCGACACGCCGGGTTTCATGGTCGGGCCGGCGATGGAAGCGCGGGCCCAGGTGCGGCACGCGAGCCGGCTCTTCGTGACCGCGGCCAGCCTGCGGGTGCCGTTTTTCAGTGTGGTGCTGCGCAAAGGCTACGGTCTGGGCGCCATGGGCATGACCGCCGGGGGCTTCCATGCGCCCCTGTTCACGGTCGCCTGGCCCACCGGTGAGTTCGGGGCCATGGGGCTGGAGGGTGCTGTGCGGCTGGGTTACCGCAAGGAGCTGGAAGCCTTGCCGGACGGGCCGCAGCGGCAGGCGCTGTTCGAGGAATTGCTGGCGCGTCAGGTGGCCAACGGTTCGGCTGTCCAGATGGCGACCACCCTGGAGATCGATGCGGTGATCGACCCCGCAGACACCCGCCACTGGCTGGCGCAGGGGTTGGCCGGCGCGCGCACGGAAACCACCGCGCCCTCGCGCTTCATCGATACCTGGTGAGCAGGGAGCCGTCCGCCGCAGAACGGGCGGACGCGTGGTTCAGGCGAGTTCGCCGAAGCTGGTGGTCCGCACGCCAGCGCTGGCGCTCTGGGGCGCGGGCTGGTTGATGTTGACCCAGAACTCGCACACGTGCTTCATGGCGCTGAGGAACTGCGCGAACTCGGTGGGCTTGGCGATGTAGGCGTTGGTGCCGGCGTCGTAGGCCCGTTGCAGGTCACTGGGTTCGGTCGACGAGGTGAGCACCACCACCGGTATGTTGCGCAGGTGCTCGGAACTCTTGATTTCCTTCAGCACGCCGATGCCGTCCAGCAGGGGCATCTTCAGGTCCAGCAGGACCAGGATGGGGTTGCCGCCCGAGCGGTCGGTGAAACCGTCGCGGCGGTAGAGGTAGTCCAGCGCCTGCATGCCGTCGGAAACATGGGTGACACGTCCGTCCAGCCCATGACGCGCCAGCGCCAGCTTGGTCAGCTCGGCATCGTCCGGGTTGTCCTCGACGAGAAGAATGGCTTCGGCGTTCTTGTTCATGGTTCCAGGACGGAAGGGATGGAGTCGCGCCCGAAGTCTGTCGGGCTGACCCCTTCAAACGGGAGCGAAAAATGAAACACGCTGCCTTCGCCCACTTGGCTTTCTGCCCAGATGCTACCACCGTGGCGCTCCAGGATGCGCCGCGTGAGCGCCAGACCAATACCGGTACCCTCGAACTCGGAGGCGCGGTGCAGGCGCTGGAAAACGCCAAACAGCTTCTGCGCATATTGTGTATCGAAACCCACACCGTTGTCACGCACGTCAAAGGTGTAACCCACGGCGGGATCCACGCTCCAGCTGATCTCGATGCGGGCCCGTTCGCGCGGGCGGGTGTATTTGAAGGCGTTGCCCAGCAGGTTGGCCCAGACCTCCCGCAGCAGCAGGGCATCGCCCTGGACCACCGGCAGATCGGGTGCCACCACCCAGTCGACCACGCGCCCACCGGTGTCGTGCGCGAGCTGGTTGACCACGGCGTCCACCAGCATGGCGAAGTCCACCGCGGTGAGGTTGACCGCCGAGCGCCCGAGACGGGAAAAGGCCAGCAGACCGTCGATGAGCTGGCTCATGTGGCGCGCCGAGTTGCCGATCGTGTTCAGGTAGCGCTGCGTGGTCTCATCGCCGCGTTCGCCCAGGTGCTCGTCCAGCAGGCTCACAAAACTGGAGATGTGGCGCAGCGGTGAACGCAGATCGTGCGACACCGAATAGGAGAAAGACTCCAGATCCTTGTTGGCGGCGAGCAGCTGCTCGGTGCGTTCGGCCACCCGGTTCTCCAGTTCGTCGTTGATGTTGCGCATCAGGTCGTCGAGCCGCTTGGCGTCGGTCATGTCGCGGTTGATCTTGGCGAAACCCCGCAGTTCACCACTGTCGTCGCGCAGGGCGATCAGCAGCGAATGCGAAAAATACCGCGAGCCGTCCTTGCGTTCATGCCAGCTGTGCAGTTCGTGCTGGCCGCGGGAGGCCGCCATGCGCAGCATCTGGTTGGCGCTGGCCAGGGCGTCATCGGGCCGGTCATTGCGGAACAGCAGGGCATAGTGCCGCCCCAGCATTTCGGACGGTGAGTAGCCCTCCATGCGCTGGGCACTGTCGGTCCAGTCGGTGATGCGGCCGTCGGCGTCCAGGAAAAAGATGCAGTACTCGCGCAGGTTGTCCACCATCAGGCGGAAGCGCTGCTCGCTCTCCAGCAGCTCCATGGAGCGCTCGCGGATGCGCAGCTCCAGTTCGTCGTTCAGCTGGCTGACACGTTGCTCGATGCGCTTGTGGTCGGTGATGTCGATGGCCTGCACGAACACACCCTGAACCCGTCCTTCGTGGATGTCGGGCAAATAGGTGGTGCTGACAAAAATCGACTCGCCGTTGACGGTCTGGCGCCAGACCTCGTAGTTTTGCGTCTGGCCGCCCAGTGCGGCCTGCAGCCGGGGGCCGATCTCGGCCCATTCATCCGGTGGCACGCACTCGCTGATGTGAAGCCCCAGCATCTTTTCGGGGCTGAGGCCAAAGAGGCGCTGGTGCTCGGCGTTGGCAAAGCGCAGACGCAGCATCGCGTCCAGGTAGGCGATCAGGCCGGGTACGTGGTCGGTGATGGTCTGCAGGAAACGCTGGTTTTCGCGCAGGGCGATCTCGGCGGTCTTGCGGGGGGTGATGTCCACCACCGTGGTGTTGCTGCGCAAAAACTGGCCGCTGGCGTCACGCACCGCGGAGGACGACAGCAGCGCGTGAAAGTGGGTGCCATCGCGGCGCAGCATCTCGTACTCGGCCCCTTCCAGCTTGCCATCCTGGATCAGGCGTTGCAGGCGGTCCTCCAGCAGCGGCGCCCGGCTGGGCAGGATGAAGTCGCGGAAGGTCTTGATGCCGACGACCTCTTCGCGCTCATAGCCCAGCCACTGAAGCTCTGTGTCGTTGATCGAGACATAGATGCCGTTGATGTCCAGCGAGTGGTAGCCGCAGGGCGCATGGTTGTACAGGCCTTGCGCCAGTTCCAGTGCCTCCTGGAGCTGCTGGTTGGTCCGCTTCACCTGGTCTTCGCTGGCCTTGCGCTCGGTGATGTCGTGCATCTGGATGAACAGGCCTTGCACCTCACCCTGTTGCCAGTACGGCGTGTATTCGATGCTGGCGTAGAAACGGTGCCCGTCGGGAAAAGACCGATCGCCCTCAAACTGCTGGGTCTCGCCCCGCAAGGCCATCGCCAGCTGCGGCTTGGCCGATTCGTAGTCCTGCGGCCGCGCGATCTGGCTCAGGTGCAGGCCCAGCAACCGCTCGGGCAGGTCGGTCCGCCAGCGCGCGTAGCTGGCGTTGGCGAAACGGCAGATCAGGTCGCGGTCGAAAAACGCCAGCTGGACCGGGATGCTGTTGGTGATGTTCTGCAGGAAGTCGCGCTGCGCCTGCAGGGCGGCATCCGCACGCTTGCGTTCGGTGATGTCGATCAGGGTGCTGTTGGTGCGCACAAACTGGCCCTGTTCGTCCCTCACCACGGTGCTGGAGGCCAGACCGACGAAGGCGCGGCCATCGGGCAGCCGCAAGGCCACTTCTTCGGGTTCGAGGTGACCGGTGCTTTCCAGCTGCTGCCGGCGCTCGTTCTGCTTGGCCAGTTGCGAAGGATCGACCAGGTCGCGGAAGCTCAGGCGGCCGACGACCTCCTCGCGTTCGCGGCCCAGCCAGTTCAACGCGGTCTGGTTGATCATCTGGATGGTGCCATCGCGGTCCAGCGAGTAGTAGCCACAGGGCGCCTGGTTGTACAGGGCCTGGGCTTCCTGCAGCGTCTGGCGCAGCCGCGCGTTGGCCTGGGCCAGTTCGTCGGTGCGTTCGCGCACGCGGGTTTCCAGCTGCGTGTTGAGCTGGCGGATTTCTTCCTGCTGCAGGTGTTGCTCGGTGATGTCGCGCGAGACCACCAGCAGCATGGCGGGTTGGCCCTTCTCGTCGTTGATGGGCGAGACCATGGTGTCCCACCACTTGGGGGTTTGCTTGAAGGTCATGCCAAAGGCCACGAACCGGGAGCTTGTGCCCCGACCCGCGCTCTCGACAGCCGCGCGTGCGAGCACGGCGCTCTCTTCGCCCCACCACTGCGTCCAGTCGCTGCCGCGCACCTGTTCGAAATCGTCCACCTCGACCAGACGACACCCCTGGGCCGTCATCTGCATCACCCGACCCCGGAGGTCCAGCACTTTGGTGCAATCGGTGCTGCTGGCGATGATCTGCCGGTTGAGTTCGGCCTTGATCCGGGCGTCGGCCTGCAGCTCGCGCAGCGAGGTGATGTCCTGCACGAAACCCAGTTGCCCGATGGGTTGACCGTTCCCGTCCTGCAGGGGTGCGTTGCGCACCAGCACGTGCGCGAAGTCCTGACCAGGGCGCAACAGGCGCAACTCGACACTGACGGGTTCCCGGTTCTGGGTGCCCGCGGTCCATTCGCGCCGGACCCGATCGATGTCGTCCGGATGCACCTGCTTGAGCCAGCCGAAATCCGGGAAGTCCTCGGCCTGCAAACCGAAGATGCGTTGCAGGGACTCGTCCACGTGGGTGAGCACGCCGCCCGCGTCGATCCGGAAGATGCCGATCGGGAACACGCCGGCCAGTGCCGCAAACAGCGCCTCGTATTCCAGCTGTGCCGCCTGGGGGTTGTCGGGCCCGTTCAGGGGGCGCGACGTGAGGTTCAGTGCCAGCGGCAGACTCGCCCGCCCGTTCCTGTGCTCACCCAGGTGTTGTGCATACGACTGGCGCAGGTGCTGGTTCTCCTGGCGCAGCGCTTCGATCTCCCGGAGCAACTCCAGCTCGCGCTCCGTCCGGGCCTCGTGGCCGGTCGCGGCAACGGCGTTGTGGCCGGTATCGGGGAGGTGTGCACTCATCGCGCACTACTGTACCTGAGGCAGTGCTGCAGACCCCGTGAGATTTGCCGGTCAGAAGCGTGGCAGTTCCGGGAATGAAAGCCGGCCGCCACGCACCAGCATCTTGCCGTTTTCGGCGCACCGCTGCAGCGTGGGAATGACCTTGCCGGGATTCAGTAATTCTTTGGTATCAAAAGCACGCTTCACGCCGAACATGAGCGCATTCTCCTCGGGCGAAAACTGCACACACATGCTGTTGAGCTTTTCCACGCCGACGCCGTGCTCTCCGGTCACCGTGCCACCCATGGCGACGCTGGTCTCCAGGATGTCGGCGCCAAACAGCTCGCAGCGGTGCAGCTGGTCGGGGTCGTTGGCGTCGAACAGGATCAGCGGATGCAGGTTGCCGTCGCCAGCGTGGAACACGTTGGCGCAGCGCAGGCCGTACTTCTGTTCCATTTCGCCGATGGCGATCAGGATGTCGGCCAGGCGCTTGCGCGGGATGGTCGAGTCCATGCACATGTAGTCGGGGCTGATGCGCCCGCTGGCCGGGAACGCGTTCTTGCGCCCGCTCCAGAAGCGCAGGCGTTCGGCTTCGTCCCTGCTGACCGCGATGGCGGTGGCGCCGTGATCGCGCAGCACGGCGCTCATGCGGCCGATCTCTTCTTCGACTTCTTCGGGCGTGCCGTCGCTCTCGCACAGCAGGATGGCGGCGGCGTTGAGGTCGTAGCCGGCATGCACGAAGTCTTCCACCGCGGCGGTCATGGGCTTGTCCATCATCTCCAGCCCGGCCGGGATGATGCCGGCCGCGATCACCGCGGCCACGGCGTCGCCGGCTTTCTGGATGTCGTCGAAGCTGGCCATGATGCAGCGCGCCAGCAGGGGTTTGGGCACCAGTTTGACGGTGACTTCGGTGGTGACGGCCAGCATGCCTTCGCTGCCGATCACCAGCGAGAGCAGGTCCAGGCCCGGGGTGTCGAGCGCTTCACCGCCGAAGCTGACGGGCTCGCCTTCGATGGTGAAGCCGCGCACCTGCAGCACGTTGTGCACGGTGAGGCCGTATTTCAGGCAGTGCACGCCGCCCGAGTTCTCGGCCACGTTGCCGCCGATGGTGCAGGCGATCTGGCTGCTCGGGTCGGGCGCGTAGTACAGGCCGTGGGGCGCAGCGGCCTCGCTGATGGCGAGGTTGCGCACACCGCCCTGGACCACCGCGGTGCGCGAGCGCGGATCGATGGACAGGATGCGGTTGAACTTGGCCAGCGACAGCGTGACGCCCAGCGCGTGGGGCATGGCGCCGCCCGAGAGCCCGGTGCCGGCGCCGCGGGCCACCACGGGCACTTCCAGCGCGTGGCAGGCCTTGAGCACAGCCGCCACCTGGGCTTCGGTTTCGGGCAAGGCGACCACCAGCGGGCGTTCCCGGTAGGCGGTCAGGCCGTCGCATTCGTAAGGCACAGTGTCTTCGGCCTGCCAGAGCAAGGCGTGCGCCGGCAGCAACGCCTGCAGGGTGCGCACCACCTCGGCCTGGCGGGCGGCGCGTTCGGCGCGGGTGACTTCGGCGGGGGCGGTGGGTGCGTTCATGCGCGCCAGTTTAGGACAGCGTGCTTCACCGTGGGTTGAAGAAACTTGCAAGAACCTGTGAGCCGGCGGTTTGACGCAGCTCAAACGCCGGGGTCTTGAAACCGCCGGGGTGTGCCGCTATGTACCGGCCATGGACGGCACAGCGACCGTCCAGTCCGGGTCCATCGACCCAGTCCATTGTCAAAGGAGCACAAGCCATGAACCATCTGATCGCCCGTTCCGGACTGTTTGACGATTTCTTCAAGGACGTCGCACCGGGTTTTTACGTCCGTCCCCTGCACGGCGATTCCTTGCCGTCGCCCTCGCAGATCAAGATCGATGTGAAGGAAACGCCGTCGGTCTACACCGTGGTGGCCGAGGTGCCCGGCGTGGCCAAAGAAGACATTCACGTCACCGTGGAAGGCAGCGTGGTGACCCTGCGCGCCGAAATCAAGCAGGAAGACAGCCAGAGCCAGGACGAGAAGGTGCTGCGCACCGAGCGCTACTACGGCGCGGTGGCCCGCAGCTTCCAGTTGGCGGCCGACATCGACAACGAGCGCGCCAAGGCGAAGTACGAAAACGGGGTGCTGACGCTGACCCTGCCCAAGAAGGTGGCGCTTGCCGGCCAGCGCCTGAACATCGAGTGATTGGAATCACCCCCTGCGCCGCTGGCGCGCGCCTTGCAGGCCGCGACATCGCCAGAGGCGATGCCACTTCGTCCCGTCCAAGCCTGCGCAGGCAGGCTTAGGAGCCGCGGTCCTCAGCCCCCTCTCTCGCCTGCGGCGGGTGGGGGACGCAGCCCTGTGGCCCGGCAAAGCCGGTTCCACGGCTGCCTTGGGCTGGGAGCGCGCGCTCCGGCGGCGTTTAGCTCAGGCTCTTCTTGAGCCACTCGGCAAACGCCACGCACTCCCAGCGGTCCATGGTGCCGGTGCGCCAGCACAGGTAGTGCGCGTGCGGGCTGGGCACATGGCGTTCGTACAGCGGCACCAGCGTGCCGTGCTCCAGCCAGGGCGCGGCCAGCTTGATGCGCACCAGCGCCACGCCCATGCCGGCGGCGGCGCCGTCGCACATGAGGCCGATGTCGTTGAACTGGGATCCGTCCACCGGCTCGGGCCAGTCCAGATCGTGCGCGGCAAACCAGGTGCGCCAGGGCTCCAGCGGGCTGCGCAGCAGGGGCACGCCTTCCAGGTCTTCCGGCGCGTCGAACGGCCCGTGCTCGCGCGCAAACGCCGGTGAGGCCAGCGGCGTGATGTCGTCCTTCATCAGGCAGACGTGTTCCACGTCGGCATAGCGGCCGGTGCCGAAGCGGATCATCAGGTCGGCGTCTTCGGCCACCACGTCCAGCAGCGGGATGCTCACCTGCAGCGTGAGGTCGATCTCCGGGTAGGCCTCGCTGAACTGTTTCAGGCGCGGCAGCAGGATGGATCGCGCGAACGTGGGCGTGACCGCCAGGCGCAGCTTGCGCCGCCCGGGCGTGACGGTGTTGCTGGGAAATTTCTGCAGGATCGCCAGACCCTCGCGCACATGCGCCAGGTATTCACTGCCCTCGGTTGTCAGTGAAAAATCGGCCCGGCCGAACAGCTTGGTGCCGAGGATCTGCTCCAGCTGCTTGATGCGGTGGCTCACCGCGCTGGGCGTGACGCACAGCTCCTCGCTGGTCTGCGTGACGCTGCGCAGGCGGGCGAGCGCCTCGAAGGTCAGCAGGCACTGAATCGGCGGAATACGGATCGTCACTTGAAGACCACTGTTTTGTGCCCGTTCAGCAGCACGCGGTGTTCGCTGTGCCACTTCACCGCGCGCGCCAGCACCTGGCTTTCGGTGTCGCGACCCTGCGCGGTCAGGTCTTCCACGGTGTCGGTGTGGTCCACGCGGGCCACGTCCTGTTCGATGATCGGACCTTCATCGAGATCAGCGGTCACGTAGTGCGCCGTGGCACCGATCAGCTTCACGCCGCGGTCGTGCGCCTGGTAATAAGGCTTGGCGCCCTTGAAGCTGGGCAGGAAGCTGTGGTGGATGTTGATCGCCTTGCCCGAGAGTTCGCGGCAGAGGTCGTTGCTCAGGATCTGCATGTAGCGCGCCAGCACCACCAGTTCGGCGCCTTCGCTGCGCACGATGTCCAGCTGCTTCGCCTCGGCCTGCGCCTTGGTCGCAGCGGTCACCGGGATGTGGTGGAAGGGCACGTTGTAGCCGGCGGCGAGCTGGTAGAAGTCGCGGTGGTTGCTCACGATGGCGCGGATGTCCAGCCGCAGCAGGCCGCTCTTCCAGCGGAACATCAGGTCGTTCAGGCAGTGGCCTTCCTTGCTGACGAAGATCACCGTGCGCATGGGTTCGGCCAGCGGGTGCAACTGGCACTGCATGCCAAAGGGCTCGGCGAACAGCTTCAGGTGCAAACGCAGGTCGTCCTGCGTGAGCTGGCTGCAGGTGAACTGCACCCGCATGAAAAACAGACCGGTGCCGTGGTCGTTGTACTGGGCGGCTTCTTCGATGTTGCCGCCGCGCTCCAGCAGGAAACCCGAGACGGCGTGCACGATGCCGGTGCGGTCCTGGCAGGACAGGGTGAGGACGTAGGTGTGGTTCATGGCGAACGCATTGTCGCAGGCCGCCCGGGGTGGGCCCGACCAGGGACACGGCAGTGGAGCCCCCAGGCTGGGCATTCCGGTGCCAGAATCCAGCCACTTGACCACCGACCGCGCCCTTCCTGCGCGACCCAGGAGATTTTCAACATGGCCTACAACGAGTTCCGCATGGACAACCAGTGGTTGCCCTTCACGCCCAACCGCAGCTTCCAGAAAGACCCGCGCATTTTCGTCGCTGCGGACGGCATGCACTTCACCACGCACGATGGCAAGCAGGTCATCGACGGCATCTCCAGCCTGTGGTGCGTGGGCGCGGGCCACAACCGCAAGCCCATCAACGAAGCGATCAAGAAGCAGCTCGACACGCTGGACTACGCCACCGCCTTCAGCGTGAGCAACGACAAGGCCTTCCGCGCCGCCGAGATGATCGCCGCCATGACACCCGGCAACCTGAACAAGGTGCTGTTCTGCAACTCGGGTTCCGAGGCGGCCGACACCTCGCTGAAGGTGGCGCTGGCTTACCACCGCGCGCGGGGCGAAGGTCATCGCAACCTCTTCATCGGTCGCGAGCGCGGCTACCACGGCGTCAACTTCGGCGGCATGAGCGTGGGCGGCATCCCGGCCAACCGCAAGATGTACGGCTCGGCCCTGTTGCCGCGCGTGGACCACCTGCGTTTTATCCACGACCCGGTGAACCACGCCTACATCCACAACCAGGAGCCGGTCTGGAACGAAGACATCCTGCTGGAGCTGGAAAACCGCCTTCTGCCGCTGCACGACGCCAGCAACGTAGCGGCGGTGATCGTCGAACCCATCGCCGGCAGCGCGGGCTGGTACATCCCGCCGCAGGGCTACCTCAAGCGCCTGCGCGAGATCTGCGACAAGCACGGCATCCTGCTGATCTTCGACGAGGTCATCACCGGCTTCGGCCGCCTGGGCACGGCCTTCGCGTCCGATTACTACGGCGTGCAGCCCGACATGCTGAACTTCGCCAAGGCCGTCACCAACGGCGTGATCCCGATGGGCGGCGTGGTCTGCACCGACCGCATTTACGATGCCATGATGGGTGCGCACGGCAGCGCGCCGGACCACGCCATCGAGTTCTTCCACGGCTACACCTACTCGGGCCACCCGGTGGCCTGCGCCGCGGCCATCGCCACGCTCGACCTGTTTCGCGAAGAGCAGCTGTTCGAGCGCGCGGGCGAGATGGCACCGGTGCTGGGCGACGCGATGCACAGCGCCTTGAAGGGCCTGCCCAACGTGATCAGCATCCGCAGCCTGGGGCTGGCGGCGGCGGTGGAACTGTCGTCCATGCCTGGCCTGCCGGGCAAGCGCGCCTTCGACATCTTCATGGATTGCTACAAACACGGTGTGCTGGTGCGCAACGCGGGCGAAAACCTGGTGTTCGCGCCGCCATATATTGTGGAAAAGTCGCACATCGATACCATGGTCAATGTGCTGGCCGACGCGATCCAGCGCCACGCCTGAAGCCGTTTCTTCACCACCCACAGGAGCCCCGCATGGCCATCATGGATTTCCTGAACCGCCAGTTCATCGACGTCATCGAGTGGGTGGACGACTCGCGCGACACGCTGTCGTTCCGCTTCCCCGACGACGACAAGCAGATCAAGAACGAGGCCCAGCTCATCGTGCGCGAGAGCCAGGTGGCCCAGTTCGTCTACGTGGGCCAGTTCGCCGACACGCTGGGCCCGGGCAAGCACACCCTCAAGACCGAGAACATCCCCATCCTGGGTGACCTGCTGGGCTGGAAATACAAGTTCCAGACGCCTTTCAAGGCCGACGTCTATTACGTCACCACGCGCGTCTTCGCCGGCAACAAGTGGGGCACGGCCAACCCGGTGATGATGCGCGACGCCGACTTCGGCGTGGTGCGCATGCGCGCCTTCGGCACCTACGACTTCAAGATCGTGGACCCGGTGTTGTTCCTCAAGGAAGTCGCCGGCACCGACCACCAGTTCCGGCTCGACGAGTTCACCGACGTGATGCGCTCGCGCATCGTCAGCGTGTTCAGCGAAACCCTGGCCGCGGCCAAGGTGCCGGCGCTGGACGTGGCCACGCGCTACGGTGAACTCGGCGCGGCCCTGCTGGAGCCACTCAACGCCGCGATGCGCAGCAAGTACGGTCTGGAAATGACTTCGTTCGTGGTCGAGAACGTGTCGGTGCCGCCCGAGCTGGAGCAGGCCATCGACAAGCGCGGCGCCATGACCGCAATCGGCAACCTCAACGACTACGTCAAATACAACATGGGCAACGCGCTGGCCGAGGGCAAGGCCGGCACGGCCGGCATCGGCGCCGAACTGGCGGCCGGCCTGGCGATGGGGCAGTCGATGATGCAGGGCGGCGGCATGGGCGCGGCAGCCGCGCCGTCCATGCCCGGCTTCGTGCCCGGGGCTGCGCCGGTTGCCACGGCGGCCGCCGTGCCCGAGCTGCTCACGCCCGAGCAGGTGGCGCAGGCGCTGTCGGTGTCGGTGGCCGACGTGTTGCAGGAGCTTGAAGCCGGCAACCTCAAAGGCCGCAAGATCGGCAGCCAGTGGCGCATCGGCCGCCCGGCGCTGGACACGTTCATGCAAGGTTGAACCGCGACCCCGCCTGTGACCGGTCTTCCCGATACCCTCGCTGCAGCGCCCGAGGCCGAGCGCCGCGCGCAACAGAAATTCGTCTGCCCGGCCTGTGGCGGCGAGGCCCAGTGGCACCCGGGCAAACAGGCGCTGCTCTGCGCCTATTGCGGCACAGAGTCGCCCTACCGCATCGAAGCGGCGGGCGAGATCCTGGAGCACGATCTGGTGGCCGCCCTCAAGGCCGTGCCGCAGAGCGCGCGCGGCCTGCAGCAGGCGCGCCGCCAGGTGCGTTGCCAGCACTGCCAGGCCATCAGCTTCTTCAGCGCCGAGCAGCAAGGTCGGCGCTGCGACTTCTGCGGCTCCACCGCCCTGCTGCCGTTCGACGAGGGGCTGGACGTGATCCGCCCGCAGAGCCTGCTGCCCTTCAAGGTGGCCGAACCCGACGCGCGCAACCGCCTGCGGCAGTGGTATGGCAGCCGCTTCTGGGCGCCGAACGCGCTCAAGCACCGCGCGCTGACCGACACCCTTCAAGGCGTCTACCTGCCTTACTGGACGTTTGATGCGCACGGTGCGGCTCACTACACCGCCGAGGCCGGCACCTATTACCGCGACAGCCAGAACAAGCAGCAGGTGCGCTGGCGCCCGGTCAGCGGCCAGGTGGCCCACCGCTTCGACGACACCCTGGTCTGCGGTTCGCGCGGCGTGCATCCGGCGCTGATGCGCGCCATCGAACCCTTTCCCACCACCAGCGAGCTGCAAGCCTACGACGCCAGCTACCTCAGCGGCTGGACGGTCGAGCGCTACGCCCTCGACCTCGCGGGCGCCGCGCAGCAGGGGCGGGAGCGCATGCTGCAGGGCCTGCGCCAGCTCTGCGCGCAAGACATCGCCGCCGACACCCACCGCAACCTGCAACTGGACGCCCGCTTTGACGAGCAGACCTTCAAGCACGTGCTGCTGCCGGTCTGGCTGGTGAGCTACCAGTACGGCGCGAAGACCTTCCAGGCGGTGGTCAACGGCTATTCGGGGCAGGTGGCCGGCGAGTACCCCAAGAGCTGGGTCAAGATCGCGCTGGCGGTCTTGCTCGGACTGGTGTTGCTGGCGGTGTTCGCTTCTCTCGATCAGTAGTCGGGGGCATCAGCGACCCATGCTGCGCTTCATGTCGGCGCAGTAATCCCGCGGCGCGCGCGGCGGGCTGCGCCAGACCACGTCGGCGCCGGGCAGCGTCTGCCCCGCCGCTTCCTGGGCATCGGCCGCAGGCCGGGCCAGCGCCACCACGACCCGGTGCGCCAGGTCCGGCGGCAGGTGCACGGGCACGCCCAGGTCACGCTGCACATGGCCGTTGCCGGCCACCAGCAACACGGTCTGCCCGGGCCGGATGGCGGCGGCGGCGGTGCGGGCCATGGCCTGGTCGCGGGCGATCTGGATGCGGGTCATGGGCGCGATCTGCGGGGTGGGCAACAGGTCGCAGTGGCCCTCGCGGATCGCCACGCGCTGGCGCTCCAGCGCTTCGGTGGGCAGCAGCCGGTCCAGTGACTCGTTGCCCATGGCCGCGCGCATGTCGGCGCGGGGCAGGTTGCCACCGAGCACGGGCACCCCGGCGCGCACCGCCGCCATCACCACCGGCGCGTAGGTGGACCAGGGCCAGCCGCCCTGATCGCCGCTCCAGCGCAAAGCCTCGCGCACCTGGGTTTCGCTGGCCTGGCTGGGCAGATCGGTGGTGTGTGTGCCCGCTTCCGACATTTCCAGCACCAGCGCGCTGAGCTGCCGGCGCGCCGCCAGCTGCTGCACCAGCTCGCGCTGCAGCGCCTGGTGTTCCGGGGCGTCGTGCTGTTCGCCCACCAGCAGCAGCGGCGTGGGCATCAGGCGGGTCAACAAGGCGCCGGCCTGCTGGCCGGGGTCCTCCGCCTCGGACACCACGGTCGGTGTGGGCTGCGGCGGGGCCCCTGCCTCGCCCGCCAGCACGGCGCACCACAGGCCCAGACCGGCCCCGAACATGACAGCGCTTCGACAGTTCATGCATGGATACTACGGCCCCGGCCCGCCTGGGTCCGCGTCTTTTCTGGATACCCGAGTGATTCCCCCTTCCCGTTCCCGCCAGGCGTCCGCCTGGCTGCGCCCGATCCTGACCCTGCTGCTGGCCTACGGCGCAGCGCGTCTGTGCGTGTGGTGGCAAACCCCCATTCCCTGGATGATCGGGCCCCTGGTGGTGACGTCCCTGGTCTCGGTGCTGGGCGCGCCCACCGCGAGCTGGACGCCCTTTCGCAACGCCGGGCAGTGGGTGATCGGGGCGGCGCTGGGGCTGTACTTCACGCCGGAGGTCGGGGCGCTGGTGGCCGGGCTGTGGTGGGCGATCGCGCTCGGCATCGTCTGGGCCCTGGCGCTGGGTCTGGGTTTTGGTGTCTGGCTGCGGCGCGTGCATGCGCAGCACCTGCCGGGCTTGAGCGCTGCGCAGCTGTTTGGCACCACCTACTTCGCAGGCGCCATTGGCGGCGCATCGGAAATGACCCTGATCGCCGAACGGCACGGCGCCCGCACCGACCTCGTGGCAGCCGCCCACAGCCTGCGCGTGCTGCTGGTGACGCTGAGCGTCCCGTTTGCCATGCAGGCCTGGGGTGTGAGCGGGCTGGATCTGGCCACGCCCGGCGCTCGCGAGGTGCATGTGCCGGGGCTGGGCTGGCTCGCACTGCTCAGCCTGGCGGGGGCCCTGGGCATGCGAAAGTTCGGGCGCGCCAATCCGTGGTTCATGGGCGCGTTGCTGGCGACCATGGCGCTGACGCTGTCGGGGGTGGTGCTGTCAGCGCTGCCGGGCTGGCTCACGGCCGCCGCGCAACTGGTCATCGGCGTCAGCCTGGGTGTGCGCTTCACACCGGCTTTTGTGCACACCGCGCCGCGCTGGCTGGCCTCGGTGGCGCTGGCCAGCGGGGTCATGATGGTGATGTGCGCGGCATTCGCCTGGCTGCTGGCCCGGTTCACCGGGCTGCACCCGGCCACCCTGGTGCTCGGCACCTCGCCCGGCGGCATCGCCGAGATGGCCATCACGGCCAAGGTGCTGCAGCTCGGGGTGCCGGTCGTGACGGCGTTTCAGGTCTGCCGCCTGGTGGCGGTGCTGGTGCTGGCCGAGCCGGTGTTCCGCTGGTGGTCCGTACAGAGGCGGGTGCGCTGAAGGGCGTTGGTTTTTCACGGCACCGGAGCGCCATCCGCAACGCATGAAACTGCGCCTCCCAGAGGCATCGCCGGGCTGGCTTTGCCAGACGGCCAGTGCCGCCCCCCTGGAGGGGGGTGACGCGAAGCGGCGCGGGGGGTGTCGCCTTTCAGTGGCGGAACTGCCCCTGGCGCGTGACGATGGCCAGGTCCACCAGCGACAGGCCGGTGTGGGCGCCATCGCGGTAGCTCACCTTCTGGCCCTCGATCTGCAGGTCGGCGTTTTTCAGGCCGGCCACAAAACTCGCCCGCGTGGGGTTGGGGCCGGCACGCTGCAGCGCTTCGACCAGGGCCCGGGCCGTCATGTAACCCTCCAGGCTGCCGTAAGAGAAAGCCTTGCCCGGTTTGTGGGCCTTGAAGGCATCCTGGTAAGCCCGGGTGAGCGCGGATTTGCGTTCCCACGGGCTGGGCATCACCTGGGCGAAGATCATGCCGTGTCCCAGCTCACCCAGGTGCCCGGCCAGCTGGGTTGAGCCGGAGTTGACACCGTAGAACTGCAGGCTCAGGTTCCGGGACTCCGCTTTGCGGATGAGTTTTTCATAGACGCCAATGCCGCCGTGGTTGAACACCACCTGCGCTTTGCTGTTGCCGAGCTGTTTCACCAGCGCGTCGATGCCGGCGTCGTCGATGTCCGACTTGAAGGCCAGGTCGGCCACCACCTCCAGCCCCAGGGGCTGGCTGAGCAGGCGCACGTTGTCCAGGTGTTGCTGGCCGGTTTCCGAGTCCGAGCGCAGGAACGCCACACGCTGCATGCCCAGGCTCTTGGCGTGCTGCAGCAAGGCGCGGAATTCTTCCTTGTGTTCGGCCCGCACCGGAAAGACCAGCGGCTGGTGTGGCGTGCGCAGGGTGGGCGAACCCGCCATGGGGCCGAAAAACGGCACCTTGAGTTCGGTGGTGGCTTTCATCACCGCGGTGGACGGGCCGCCTTCGATGGAGCCGAACACGAGGAAGACCTTGTCCTGGGTGATCAGCTGACGCGCATTGGCTTCGGCCTGGGCCGATTTGTTGTCGTCGTCCAGCACCTTCACCACCACCTTGCGGCCCGCCACACCCCCCTGTTTGTTGACCAGCGAAAGGTAGGTTTCGACACCGTCCAGCACCGCGGTGCCGTAGTCGTTCTTGCCGCCCTGCAGGGTGATGCTCTGTCCGATCAGCAGTTGCTGCGGACCCACGCCATCTTCCGCATGGGCACCCGGCCAAGCCATCAGCGCCATCAGACCGAAGACGGGGATCCAGCGGGCGCCAGCTTGTTTCTTCATGGGGAAGCCTCCTGTCTTTCAGTTTACGCGGGTGGTCGCGCCGATGGAGGGTGTTGCCGGGCGCACGCTCCCAGGAATCGGGTCCGGTCGTGAAAAAGCCGACACAAGTGCCGGCTTTCATAGGGAGGCAGGTCGGGCCTGTTCAGTGCATGACCACCGGCATCTGGGCCAGTTCGGCGTAACCTTCCAGCGTGTCTTCCACCTCTTCTTGCGAGGGGGTGTTCTGCTGCCAGGCGGTGATCTGGATCTGGAACATTTCTGCCCAGGAGCCGTCGAGGTAAACCTCTTTGCCCGAGCGTTTGTCCACGATTTCAAAACCGTGGCGCGGGATCTGTGGACCATCCAGTGACGGTGCTTCACCTTCTTCCGTGGCGTTGGCCAGGATGTGAACCACGGCAAAGGCATCCGAGTCGTAGAGCATGTGCATGACTGAAAAGTCCTTCTAAAAGTGAAACTGGTGTTCCTATGAACCTTATATCGGCAATTGGCGAACCAACTGCAGGCTGGTTACAGAATTAGATGGGCACGGATCGCGAAGATTCAATATGCGTGTGTTTTTCGGCACAGTTCGGCCTTTAAGCCGGGCAGGACCCGGCCAGCCGGGCGGAATCACTGGGCCTGAACGGTGGGTTGCGCCATCGCTGGCAGCGTATCCAGCAGCTGGTCCACGAAATCGCCGTTGTGTTCCGTGATGCACAGGCGCACCGGCAGGTAGCCCAAAGCTGGCGCGAGCCACACCTGCAGCGTCTTGTCGAACTCGCGCCGGGGTGAGCGGGTGAGCAGGCGGGCCGTCACGGTGCCGGCGGGAAGTTCCAGCTCGGTCAGCGGACCGATCTGGAACTTCCAGTCTTCGGTGTAGCTGGCGTTGCTCACCGGCAGACTCAACACCTGGCCCTCGACGTAGGTCGAAGGCTGGGCATGCAGCATCAGCGCCAGCTGCAGGCTGACCGACAGCTGGTCCTGGGTGCCCGGCAGCAAGGCGGCGTCTGCCGAGTTCCGGCTGTACCGGATGCGCTGGGCCTCGTAGTCAAAATGCGCCGCTTTTTCCGTGCGGCTGCGGTCGCCAAAGCGCTCAGGGGCCAGACCTTGCGGCGTGATGCGGCCGACGCTGGTGTGGACCCGGCTGCCAAGCAGAAAGGCCTTCACGGTCGATTGCGCCTCGTAGCGCTGCGCCTCGAAATGCCAGGTCAGCTCCCCCGACGCGTTGTAGTTCAGGCCCTTGTATTGACCCTTCACCTGGTAGTCCAGCTGGCCGTCGGCGGGCAGGTGGGCGGTCGAAACCCGGGGGCCGGGGGCCGTGGGCAGTGGCAGGGCGGGCGCGGATGGCGCCTGCGGGATGGCGTCCGGGGCGGGTGGCACGTCGACGGGCGGCGGCGGCGCCTCCACGGTAGCCACCGCCTCGGGCGTTTCGCTGACCACGGGGCTGTCTTCGGGCAGCGCCTCGGTCACGGCCGGTTCCAGGGGGGTGGCGGGCGCGGGCTCCGGCTCAACCACGGTTTCGGGCGGTGGGGCGGGTGGCGCCTTTTTCTTCTTCACCGGTGGAGGCGGCGGTTCCGGCGCCGGCGGCTTGGGCACGATCCAGCGCACCGTGCTGCTGGTCACCGGCAACACCGTGTCAGGGACGGGCGTTGCTGCGGCGACTTCGGTCGAAGCCTCGGGCGGGGCGGACAAGCCCGGCGTGGTGGGTTGTGGCGCTGCCTTGTTGTTCCACCAGATCGGCAACCCGTCGGTGAGCAGCAGCAGGTGCAGGGCCAGCACCAGACCGGTCAGGGCCAGCAGAACGGGCCAGCGTGGTGCGGCTTCTGCGGAGCGCATGGCGGGTCGGGCCATCGGGGTTCAGGCGGCCAGGCGGTGGCCGAGGTCGGCGCTGAGCTGGCGTGCACAGCGCAGGAGCGCAGCGGCCGGCGCGCTGTCCCAGCGGGTGTCCAGCGTGGCCACCGAGCCCAGCACCACCAGACCCATGGCCAGGCGTCCCTGGGCGTCGAACACCGGGGCGCAGAAACCGCCCACACCGGGCAGCAGGCTGTGCACCACGCGGCCCAGGCCGTGCTGGCGGGTTTCGGCCAGCACGGCCTGCACGTCGTGCTGGTTCTGCGGCACGTCCACCAGCGGCAGGCCGGTGGGCGGCAGTTTTTTCATGCGCGCGAGTTCGTCGCGGATCATGGGCGCGATGCGCTGGCCGTCGCGCCCTTCCGGGCCTGTGAAGGTCGCGAAGCAGCGGCCGGTGGCCGACGTCAGCAGCGGCATCACGTCGCCCAGGCGCAGCGTCACCGGCACGGTTTGCGGCGCTTCCAGCCAGTGCACCATGGTCGGCCCCTGGTTGCCCCACACGGCGATCGCCAGTGTGTGGCCGGTTTCGGCCAGCAGCTGGGGCAGGCGTTCGCGCGCCAGCTTCACGGCGTCGATGCGCGAGAGACTGGCCAGACCCAGCCGCAGCGCGGCGGGGCCGAGGTCGTAACGCGTGCTCACCGGGTCCTGCATCACCAGGCCCATGCGCTGGAAGCTCACGAGGTAGCGGTGCGCCTTGGCGGCGCTCATGCCGGCGGCGGCGGCCAGGTCGCGCAACATCAGCGCCCCGGGCGCATCGGACAGGGCGCTGAGCAACTCGAAACCCACTTCCACCGACTGGATACCCGCCCGGGGGTCGCCGTTTTCAGCGTGGTCGGCATCGGGTACGGTCGACGGGCTGGCGGGGCTGGTTTGCTTGATCGGGTTTTTCGCGGCGGGCATGGTGTGTGGGCAGCGGGATCGGGTGGCGGTCAGCCGGCGGCCTGTGGGTCTTTTTGAGGCGGGCCAGCACCGGGATCGGGGCTTTGGTCTAGAATCCGATTTTTACGGATAGGTTAACTGATTTCACTATTCGTAATTTCCGATGCATCAACCGGGTGCGCCTCAGGCGCCGAACCGGGTAAAACCGAACCCTTCAACGCCCAGCGACAGCAGGAGACTTGCATGAAACTCGCCACTTACAAAGACGGCTCGCGCGACGGACAACTGGTGGTGGTCTCGCGCGACCTCTCGACCGCCCATTATGCGACGGGCATCGCCCACAAGCTGCAGCAGGCACTGGACGACTGGAACTTCCATGCGCCCCAGCTGCACGACCTCTACGTCACCCTCAACCAGGGCAAGGCGCGCCACGCTTTTCCGTTTGATCCGGCGCTGTGCATGGCGCCGCTGCCGCGCGCCTACCAGTGGGCCGACGGCTCGGCTTACCTGAACCATGTGGAGCTGGTGCGCGCCGCCCGCCACAGCGAAGTGCCGTCCACCTTTTACAGCGACCCGCTGATGTACCAGGGCGGCAGCGACGATTTCATCGGCCCCTGCGACGACGTGGTGGTGCCCAGCGAAGACTTCGGCATCGACTTCGAGGCCGAGATCGCCGTCGTCACCGGCGACGTGCCCATGGGTTGCACACCCGAGCAGGCGCTCGACGGCGTGCGCCTGCTGATGCTGGTGAACGACGTGTCGCTGCGCAACCTGATTCCGAACGAACTTGCCAAAGGCTTCGGCTTCTTCCAGAGCAAGCCCGCCAGCGCCTTCAGCCCCGTGGCCGTGACGCCCGATGAGCTGGGCGACGCCTGGCAGGGTGGCCGTGTCAACCTGACGCTGCAGAGCACCTGGAACGGCCGCAAGGTCGGCATGTGCGACGCCGGCCCGGAAATGACCTTCCATTTCGGCCAGCTCATCGCCCACATCGGCAAGACCCGCAACGTGCGCGCCGGCTCCATCGTGGGCAGCGGCACCGTCAGCAACAAGGGCATCGAAGTCGACGGCAAGAAGGACTGGCCCAAGGGCTACAGCTGCATCGCCGAAAAGCGCTGCATCGAGACCATTCTGGACGGCAAGCCGTCGACCGAGTTCATGAAGTTCGGCGACACCATCCGCATCGAGATGAAGGGCAAGGACGGCCAGAGCATCTTCGGCGCCATCGACCAGAAGATCGCGCCGCTGGAGGTCTGAAACGGTCTGGCGCGGCGGCTCAGCTTCTCAGGTCCGCACGCGCCCGTCGCCGGTGAGCATGGACAGCTCGACGAACTTCGAGGCCACGTGGTTGCTGCCGCTGAAGGACACGTCGAAGCCGCCCATGGCGTAGTTGCGGATGCTCTCCAGCCCGCTGATCAGGCCGTCGCGGGTCGGCCGGCCGCTGGCGCGGCGCATGCCCTCGGCGAACAGCTTGGCGGCCATGAACCCCTCCATGCTGGAGAAGTTGGGTTGCACCTTGTTGCCACCCTGCGCGATCAGCGCCAGGAACTCGCGCGTCACGGCGCTCGAGGCCTTGTAGGGCGAAGGCACCACCTGCGAAACCACCACGCCGGCGCCTTCCTTGCCCAGCTCATCGGCCAGCGCCTGCGTGCCCACGAACGACACGTTGAAGAAAGTGCCGCCGTAGCCCGCCTTGCGCGCCGCCCGGATGTAGGCGGCGCACGAGGCGTAGGCGCTGATCTGCACCACCGCATCGGGCTGGGCCGCGTTGATGGTCTTCACCGCTTCGGCCACGTCGACCGTGTTGCGCTCCACCGTGGCCGTGGCCACCGGCTTGAGGCCTTGCGCACCCAGGGCCAGCGTCACGCCGTCCAGACCGGCCTTGCCGTAGGCGTCGTTCTGGTGGAACACGGCGATCTTCTTCAGACCCAGGTTGGTGAGCTGGCGCACGATCAGTGCCGTCTCGTCGTTGTACGAGGCGCGCATGTGAAAGGCCATGCGGTTGAACGGCTGGCGCAGTCCCATGGCGCCGGTGAAAGGGGCGAAGAACGGTGTCTGCGCCTGGGTGGCGAGGGGCAGCGCCACCAGGCTGGTGGGTGTGCCAATGTAGCCAAAGAGGGCAAACACCTCATCGTCCAGCAGCTTGCGGGTGTTCTCCACGCAGCGAGCGGGTTCGTAGCCGTCGTCGAGCTGGCGCAGCTCGATCTGCGTCTGGTTCACGCCGCCCTTCGCATTGAGCTGTTCGAAAAACAGCTTGGCGCCGGCATGGAACTGGATGCCCAGCTGGGCGGCGGCCCCGGTGAAGGCGGCCGACTGGCCCAGCACCACGCGGTTGCCCGACTGGGCTCGCAGGGTGGGCGCGCCCAGCACGGCGGCGCCAGCGATGAGACCGCTGAAAGCGCGTCGTGAGAGACCGGAGGGTGTGTTTGCGGTGGTCGTCATGTCGTCGCTGTTTGCCTGGAAGTGGAGGGCCGGGATGGGCGGCGTGGCCGTGGTACGCGAGGGTTTCCGATGCTAGCGGCTGGGGGACGGCCCAGAGGCATCGCCTGGACGGCCAAACGCACCGTTGGTCGGTCCGACGCCCGGACCGCGCACCCGCTCAGCTCGCGTACAGCTGGTCCAGTGAAGCAAAGCCCTTGACCTCGATCGGGTTGCCAAACGGGTCGCAGAAGAACATGGTCCATTGCTCACCGGGCTGGCCTTCGTAGCGCAACTGGGGCTTGAGCACGAAATCCAGGCCCGCCGCTTCCAGCCGGCGCGCCAGTGCTTGCCAATCGGGCAGCAGCAACACCAGACCGAAGTGCGGCATGGGCACCAGGTGGTCGCCGACGCGGCCGGTGCGCGTGGTCTTGAAGGGTTCGCCCAGGTGCAACGAAATCTGGTGGCTGAAAAAATCAAAATCCACCCAGGTGTCGGTGCTGCGTCCTTCGGCGCAGCCGAGCACACCGCCATAGAAGCGGCGGGCTTCGTCCAGGTCGGTGACGTGGAACGCGAGGTGGAACAGGCTGCGCGCGGGAAGGGTCTGGTGGCTGTGGGTCGGCATCCCGGCAGGATAGCAAACCCCCCGCGAATATGCCGTGCAAACGCTGGCGTCGGGCTCAGCGCTGCGTGGGGTCGCCGGCGTTCAGGTCGTGCTTCAGGAAATACTGGCGCGCCATGGCCACCAACTGGCGGTCAGAGGGGTGGTCAGCGGAAACCACATCGACGATGGCGCTGGCGATGTCTTTGTCGTGGCGTTGGCAATGCGCGCGGAACTCGTCCTTGGCCTGTGCCGGGCCGGCGACCAGAATTTCGCGCACGCCCTGGAGCGCCTGTGCGACCTCGTGGTAGAAATTTTCGTCGGCCGAGTCGTGCCCGCCTTCGGGGGAGTGGCTGCCACCGGCCGCGGGGCCGCGACCGTGCATCAGCTGGTGCGAACCCACATGGCCACCGGTGGCTTTGTGGTGCGAGCGGGACTTGATGCTCTCGGACTCGACATGTTCACGATCGAACATCAACACATGGGCCTCGCGGCGATCCATCCAGACGACAGCGTGAAAAGTGGGCATGGGAAAACCTCCGGAAAAAAGTGAAAGGGTCGTGGGGTCGGTGCGGTGGGTGTCAGGCCTGCTCGGCCTTCTCCTGGCAGGCGACGCATCGCAATGCGGTCGGGTTGGCGTGCAGCCGCGCGGCGGCGATGGCAACGCCGCAGTCGATGCACAGGCCGTAGCTGCCGTCGGCGATGCGTTTGAGTGCGTCGTCAATGGCCACCAGCTCGGCGGACTCGCGCTCTTCCAGCCCGAAGGCCAGGTCTCGCTCGGTCTCGGCGGTGGCCCTGTCGTCGCTCGCGGACTCGCGCGCTTCGGCGGCCGATTCGGCGCGGCCGACCCTGCCGCCCCGCTGGGCGCGCAACTGGGCCAGCACCTCGGTGCGCATCTGCTGCAGCTGGCTGGCATAGGTGTCGGAAATGTTCTGGCTCATGCTGACTCCTCTGGATTTTTGAGAGGGGGTTTCCGGAAGAATCTCCCAACCCCCTAAACCCATCTTGCGCCTGCTCGCCGGTACGGGTTTTGACGCACGTCAATCGACCTTGGCCGCAAGAGGGCGAGCCGGTCAATCCCCCGGGTAAACACGGCGCAATCGATGGCGGTTTGGTGGGGCAAACGGGGCAGAATCGACCGGACACTGGCCCGGTTTTTCGGCGGGCAACACCCCCATTCAAGGAGACTCCCATGACACCTGTGGACTACAGCCGCTACCAGACCCTGGCCATCACCCGCCGCGGTCCGCCCGTCGACGGCGTGCCCTCGGTGCTCGACATCCAGATGCGCGCTGACGGACCCGGCGGCAACGGCAAGCTGCCCACCGCGGGCCACGAAGGCCATTGGGAACTGAGCGAGATCTGGCGCGACGTGGGGCGCGACGACAGCGTGCGCTGCGCCGTGCTGCGCGGCAGCGGCCTGGGTTTTTCGGGCGGCGGTGATCTGGCCCTGGTGCAGGACATGGCGACCGACTTCGAGGTGCGAACGCGGGTCTGGAAAGAGGCCCGCGACCTGGTCTACAACGTCATCAACTGCGACAAGCCCATCGTCTCCGCCATGCACGGTCCGGCCGTGGGCGCGGGCCTGGTCGCCGGCCTGCTGGCCGACATCTCCATCGCCGCGAAGTCCGCGAAGATCGTCGACGGTCACACCCGCCTGGGCGTGGCCGCCGGGGATCATGCGGCCATCGTCTGGCCGTTGCTCTGCGGTCTGGCCAAGGCCAAGTACTACCTGATGCTGTGTGAGCCCATCAGCGGCGAAGAGGCCGAGCGCATCGGACTCGTGTCGCTCGCGGTGGACGACGACGCCTTGCTCGACAAGGCCTATGAAGTGGCCGATCGCCTGGCCTCGGGCAGCCAGACCGCGATCCGCTGGACCAAGTACTCGCTCAACAACTGGCTGCGCCAGGCCGGCCCGGCGTTCGACACCTCGCTGGCCCTCGAATTCATGGGTTTTGCCGGACCCGATGTGCGCGAAGGTGTGGCATCCTTGCGGGAACGCCGCGCCCCACGCTACGGCGTGGACAGCTGAACCGGCGTGCACGCCACCCAGACACTCAACAGGAGACACCCATGAGCGACACATCGGGCAGCGGTTTTGGCAAATTCGTTCCGGGTTTCGAGTTCCTGCAAAACCTCGCGGGGCAGGCCGCCGGTGGTGTGGCGCAGGGTCTTGGCAACAGCATCCCGCAGATGCCCAACCTGGGCAACTGGGTGGCGCCCACCTTCAACGTGGAAGACCTCGAAAAACGCATCGAGGAGCTCAAGGCGGTGCACTTCTGGCTCGACCAGAACAGCAAGGCGCTCGCCGCCACCATCCAGGCGCTGGAGGTGCAGAAGATGACCCTGGCAACGCTGAAGAACATGAACTTCAGCCTGGGTGACGTGGCCAACGCGCTGAAGATCAAGGCGGCCGACACCATGGCCAGTTTCACCGGAGGCGCCCCCGCGGCAGTGCCCGCGCACACCCAGTTCGCCGGTCTGGAGATCCCGCCCCGCACCTACGGCACACCGACCCCACCGGCGGCTGAGGACGATGACGCCGAGGCGGAAGAGGACGAAGCAGAGATCGACGAGGACATCGAAGACGAGGAAGACGAAGAACCCGCGCCGCCGCCGGTGTCCCGCTCGCGCAAGACCCGAACGCAGCCCGCCGCCGCTCAACCCGCTGCGCCCGCCGGCGGCGTGGTCGACCCGATGCAGTGGTGGGGTGCGCTCTCGCAGCAGTTCCAGCACATCGCCACCAACGCCATGAAGGATGTGGCGAAGCAGACCGCGCTCGACACCACCCGCCAGGTGGCCAGCGGCCTGACCGAGCAGGCCGTGAAAACCGCCACCGGCGTGGCCGGCAAGGTCACGCGCGGCCTGACCGAAACCGTGGCCCGCAATGTGGGCACCGCGGCCGGCATGGGCAAGGCCGCTGCGCCCCGCGCCAACCCGGCCCAGCCGCTGGCCACCGGCAACTGGCCCATGCCAACCGCCTTTTTCCCGCTGAGCGGGCTCCAGCAGCTCACCGAAAAGCCGGCCGCAGCGCCCAAAGCTGCAGCTGCACCCAAGGCCAAAGCCAAGACACCGGCCCGCAAGACGGGCACGCGCAAACCCGCTGCCGGCAAGTCGGCGAGAAGCACCGGCCGGCGCTGACGCTGCGCTGAACCCTCTGGCCCTGCCGAGGTCGTATGACCATGAAACCGTTTCCCTACGCCCACGCCACCCATCCCCAGTGGCGCATGGCCGCTGCGCTGGTGCTCGCCCAGTTGCGTGCGCAGCTCGCCTTGCCGGGCGCCGCGCGGGCGCCTTCGCTGGCACTGCTCTACATCACCGACCACTACGCCAGCGAGGCCGAAGCCATCCTTGAACACCTCAGCGCCGAACTGCCCGAAGTGACCGACTGGGCCGGCACGGTGGGGGTGGGCATCGCGGCCAACAACGTCGAATACTTTGACGAGCCGGCGCTGGCCGTCATGTTGTGCGACCTCAGCCCCGACCAGTACCGCGTGTTCAGCGGCGTGGCGCCGTTGGCGGCCAGTGGGCGCGCGGCCGGGGTGGATGGTTTCGAGGCCCACACCGCGCTGGTGCACGCCGACAGCCACACCCCCGATCTCGCCGAACTGATCACCGAGATGGCCGACCGCACCACCAGCGGCTACCTGTTTGGTGGTCTGGTGGGCAGCCGCAGCGACAGCGTGCAGTTCGCGTTCAGCAGTGCGGGCACCCTGCAGGGTCACGGTGCAGCCAGCGGCGTGTTTCATGGTGGCCTGAGCGGCGTGGCCTTCGGCCCGGGCGTGGACCTGATCTCTCGCGTCACGCAGGGGGCCCAGCCGGTGGACCGCGAACGCACGGTGACGGCCGCCGATGGCAACCTGGTGCTCTCGCTGGACCACGAGCCCGCGCTGGACGTGCTGCTGCGCGAACTCGGCATTTCGCTCGAACAGCCTGAAGCGGCCATGCCGCGCCTGCGCGCCACGCTCGTGGGCCTCACGCCGCCGATCGCCGAGGCCGGTGTGCGATCACCGCAGCGGCGCGGCCAGTTCGGCCCCGAAGTCACGGTGCGCCACATCATCGGCCTGGACCCGGGGCGGCGCGGCGTGGCGATTGCCGACGTGGCGCCGGTGGGCAGCCGGCTGGCGTTTTGCGAGCGCAACGTGCAGGCGGCGCGCGCCGACCTGATCCGGGTGTGCGCCGAGGTACGCGAGGAGCTGGAGCCCGAAGAGCTCAGCCTGCCCTTGGCCACGGCGCTGGAAACCCCGGAGGCCGATGCCGCACCACAACCCGCGCGGCGCATCGCGGGCGCGGTGTACGTGAGCTGCGCCGGCCGCGGAGGGCCGCACTTTGGCAGCCCGAGCGCCGAACTGCAGATCGTGCGGCGTGCGCTGGGCGATGTGCCCCTGGTCGGATTTTTTGCCGGCGGCGAGATCGCGCACCACCGGCTCTACGGCTACACCGGCGTGCTGACCGTATTCACCATGCCGACCTGAAGCAAGCGCTTCAGGCGGGCACGGCCTGGGCGTGGCCGGCGCCGGGGCCGCGGGCCCGCTTCAGCAGGAACAGCACGATGCCGATGTTGAGCAGGTTGAAGCCGATGCCGTTGAGGAACGCGGCCTGATAAGAGCCGGTCAGGTCGAAGATCGCGCCCGACATCCAGCCGCCCAGTGCCATGCCGAACAGCGTGGCCATCAGCACCGTGCCCACGCGCGCGCCGGCCTGGGCGGGCGAGAAGTGTTCGCGCACGATCAGCGCGTAGCTCGGCACGATGCCGCCCTGGAACAGGCCGAACAGGCCCGAGATCAGGTACAGCGGCACCAGGCCGTCGAAGGGCAGGAACATCAGCAGCGCCACGCCCTGCAGCACCGAGCCCAGCAGCAGGGTGCGCAGGCCGCCGATGCGGTCCGAGATCCAGCCCGAGATCAGCCGGCTGGCGATACCCATGCCCAACATGACCGAGAGCATCTCCGCACCGCGCGCCGCGCCAAAACCCAGGTCGGTGCAGTAGGCCACGATGTGCACCTGCGGCATCGACATCGCCACGCAGCACGAAACACCCGCCACGCACAGCAGGGCCTGCAGCGTGCCGGGCGAGAGCCCGAGCGGTCGTTCGCCGTGCGGGGGTGCGCCGGGTTGCGTGGCGGTGGCCGCCTGCGGTGCGGGCATGTCCGGCGGGCGTCGCCGCAGCACCAGCGCCAGCGGCAGCATCACCAGCAGGCAGAACATGCCAATGCCGGTGTAGGCCTGGCGCCAGCCGCCGTTGTCGATGAAATGCTGGATCACCGGCGGCCAGACGGCGCCGGCCAGGTAGTTGCCGCTCATGCAGATCGCCAGTGCGATGCCACGGCGGCGCGTGAACCAGCGCGAGGTGTCGGCCACCAGCGGCGCAAACGTGGCCGAGGTGCCCAGCAGGCCGATCAGGATGCCCTGCGCCAGGCTGAACTGCCACAGGCTCTGGGCCGCGCCCGCGGCGATGAAACCCAGGCCCAGCCCCACCGCGCCGCCCAGCACCGGCACCATCACGCCGAAGCGGTCGGACAGGCGGCCCATGAGGATGCCGCCCAGGCCAAAGCCCACCATGGTCAGCGTGTAGGGCAGCGAGGCGTCGCCGCGCGCGACGTCAAAGTCGGCCTGGATGCGTGGCAGCACCACCGTGACCGAATACATGCCCGCGCCGCCCAGCGTCATCAACGCCAGCGACACCACGAGCCGGAACCACGCGTAGGGCGATTCGGTGGCGGTGGCGGGCGGGGCCGGGTTCATGGGGCGGGGGAGGGGGCGCCGGGTTCGGCTGCGGGCTCGGTGGCGGGCGCGTCGACCGTGGTCTCGGGGTTTGTCGGGGCCGCCGGGGTGGCCGGGCGGCTCAGCCGGGCCCGTGCGCGCTCCAGCGTGCGGTTGGCGTCGAGCACGTGCAGGCCGTACATATCGGCGAACTCGTTGAGCGTCTTCCCGCTGGCATCGAAGGCGCGCAGCAGGGCTTCTTCGCGCGCTTCGCGCGTTGCGGCAACGGTCAGCGCGTCGTGGGTGAGCTGGTTCACTTCATCGTCACGCCCGCGCACGCGCTCGGCGTATGCGTCGCGCGGCAGGCCCGAGGCTTCATAGGCCTGCAGGATGCGCTGGCGCAGCTTGGGGCGCAGGTCTTCGCGGCTGCGCGCGCCGCGGCGGCGGAACACCTCGATCAGCGCGTGGTGCACCTGTTCGGGCGTCAGGCTTTCCACCGGCTCACCGGCCAGGTTGTGACGCTGCAGGCCCGAGGCCACCACCGTCAGGTAGCGGGTCGAGCGCGCGTGCAGCGCCAGCGCGGCCTTGAGACTGTCTTTGTCCAGCGCCTCCGGGTGGGCCGCCAGCAGGTCTTCGAAGATGCCGCGCTTGAGCGGCAGCAGCGTCTCGCCAAACAGCGCGGGGTAGAGCGTGGCCAACTGGTCCAGCACCGGGTGCTTTCGGACGCTGCCGGGGTGGTGCGGCGCCGGTGGGCTCAGGGGCGCTGGCTTCAGCGGGTGCCGCAGCGGTGTGGTCGGGCGTGTCGTTGGCGGGTGCGTTCATGGAGGCGTGCGGAGCAGGAAAAGAAGTGGGCCCACGTTGGGGCAAGGCCCGACATCATGCCAGCGCTGGCGGCAGCGCGTCTGTGGGGAAACCATCACCGCCTCAACCTGCCGAAGGCTTCAAACTCCCAGCCGCGCATCGCCAGCACCAGCGTATAGCCCCCGCGGTCCTTCTCGGCCAGCTTCTGGTCGGTCTGGTGCTGCTGGGCAAAGTCCTGCGCCACGCGCTGCAGCCGCTCCACGAAGATCGGCGCGAGTGCGCGGCTGATCGAGCCGTGCACCAGCAGCAGGCCCTCGCCCGAGCCGTCAAAGCCGCCGGCGAAATAGTCCAGCAGGGCGTGGTCGCGGAAGTAGTTCATCACCGGACCGTGCGGCCGCCAGCGAAAGGTCTTGGCGAGCTTGAGGCGGTAGCGGTTGAGCGGGCGCAGCTCGATGATGCCGATGCGGTCGAGCTGCACCAGGCAGGTCACGCACTCGGCCTCGCTGAGCCGGTAGGCCGCCGTGATCTGTTCCAGCGTCCACTGGCTGAGCACGCAGATCGCCACCAGCAGCAGCTTCTTGTCGGCCACCACGGCGCGCTCCTGTTCGGCCGTCATCTCGCGCAGCAGCGGCTGGGCGTCGGCCACGCGGCGCGCGAGATCGGCGAAGTCCAGCTTGAGCGCGCGGCAGATCTCGTCCACGCGCGAGAGCGACATGTCGCCCTTGGCCAGCATGCGCTTCACGCTCGATTCCGCCATGCCCATGGCCCGCGCCAGGTCGGCGTAGGTCATCTGCGCGGTCTTGAGTTCCTTCTTCAGCGCGGTGACCAGGTCCTGGGTGGTGCTCATGGGAAATGCCTTCGTGCTGTGCGTTGCGGCGCGGGCTGGCTTGGCGCGGCGCTCATGGGTATCGGATATCGATACCTTGGGTTGGAAGTGGGAGCACTGTATCGGAAGTTGACCCGTTTGGACGCTGGCCGGTCAGACACTGCGCCCCGGTCCCGCCCTTTGTCCCTGTATTTCACCGGCCCATGCGCCACCGGAGTGCCGATATGTCCTCGTCCGCCCGATCTGTCACCCACCGACCCACCAGCCTGTGTGTGCTGCGATCCATGCCCCTGTCACCGATCGGGCAGCGGCTGGTGTCCCTGGGCACCGCGCTGCTGGTGCTCTGGCTGCTGGCCGTGATCGCCGGACCGGCCTGGCTGGCGCACAGCGGCCTGGCGCTCAACGCCCACGGCCACGCTGCGCTGCATGCCCACGGCCATCCGTTCGTGGACGCCCGAAGCCTCTGGGGCGTACCCAACTTCATGGACGTCTGGACCAACCTGGCGATGGGGGTTGCGGGTCTGCTGGGCGGGTGGGTGCTGCTGCGTGGTGGCCCGTGGGCGCCGGGCACCCGGCTGGCCCTGGCCGTGTTCTTCGGCGGTCTGTTGGCCACGTGCTTCGGCTCGGCCTGGTACCACTGGGCCCCCGATGCCCACGGCCTGGTGCTCGACCGCATGGGCATGGCGGTCACCTTCGCCGGTGCGCTGGCGCTGGCGGTGGCCGAGCGCGTGGGGCAGAAGCCCGCGGCGTGTGTGATGCGCCTCACGCTGGTGGTGGCGCTGCTCTCGGCGGCGATGCCGCTCACCCATGGCAATGTGTTGCCCTGGGCCGTGGTGCAGTTCGGCGGCATGGCGCTCATGGCCTGGCTCGCCCTGCACAAACCCAGGGCCGGCGCCTTGGGGGTGCGCCTCGGCGTGCTGATCGCCCTCTATGCGCTGGCCAAGCTGCTGGAGCTGGGCGACGAAGCCGTGTTCCACGCCACCGGTAATGTGGTGTCGGGCCACAGCCTCAAGCATCTGGTGGCCGGTCTGGCGGCCTGGCCGGTGCTGCGGGCGATGCGGCAGAATGCGCGGGCAACGGGCCGCGGCGCGGTGCCCTCGGAACAATGATCACAAGACATCTGGAGGAGATCCGCATGAGCAGCCCAGCCACCACGTCCGCCGGGGTCCCCACGGCGAGCACCGGCCACGTCAGCCCCAGCGCCCACGATGGCAGCCAGTTCGCCCTGCTCACGCAGCGCCGTTTCGGCCCCTTCTTCTGGGTGCAGTTTTTCGGCGCCGGCAACGACAACGTCTTCAAGTTCGCCTTCACCGTGCTCGTCACCTACCAGCTGCAGGTGAGCTGGCTGCCGCCGGCCATGGCGGGGCTGGTGATCGGCGCGCTGTTCATCTTCCCGTACCTGATCTTCTCGGCCACCAGCGGCCAGCTGGCCGACAAGTACCCCAAGGAGGTGCTGATCCGTTTCGTGAAGAACCTCGAAATCGCCATCATGCTGCTGGCCGGCTGGGGCTTCATGCAGCAGAACGTGCCGGTGCTGCTGGGCTGCGTGTTCCTCATGGGTCTGCACAGCACGCTGTTTGGCCCGGTGAAGTTCGCCTACCTGCCTCAGCACCTGAGCGAGCGCGAGCTCACTGGCGGCAACGGCATGGTCGAGATGGGCACGTTTGTGGCCATCCTGCTCGGCAACGTGGCCGGTGGCCTGCTCATCGCCATGCCGCTGGTGGGCCCGACCTACGTCGCCGTCGCCTGCCTGCTGCTCGCCGTGATCGGCCGCGCGCTGGCGCAGGCTGTGCCCGTGTCGCCCGCCACCGACCCGCAACTCCAGATCAACTGGAACCCGGTCACCGAGACCTGGCGCAACCTCAAGCTCGCCCACGGCAACACCGTCGTCTTCCGATCCCTGCTGGGCATCAGCTGGATGTGGTTCTTCGGCGCCGTGTTCCTGAGCCAGTTCCCCAGCTTCGCGCGCGACGTGCTGCACGGCAACGAGCAGGTGGCCTCGCTGCTGCTGGTGGTGTTTTCCATTGGTATCGGCATCGGTGCGCTGCTGTGCGAAATGCTGAGCCGCCGCCATGTGGAGATCGGCCTGGTACCGCTCGGTGCCATCGGCATGAGTGTGTTTTCCATCGACCTGTATTTCGCTTCCCATAGCCTGCCGCCGTCCACCATCGCGCTCACGCTCGGCCAGTTCATGGCCGAGGCCGCGCACTGGCGCGTGCTGGTCGACCTGGCGTTGCTCTCGCTGTTTGCCGGCATCTACAGCGTGCCTATGTACGCGCTGATCCAGATGCGCAGCCAGCCCACGCACCGCGCCCGCATCATCGCGGCCAACAACATCCTCAACGCGCTGTTCATGATCGGCAGCTCCGTGCTCGCGGGCGCGCTGCTCGGCGCCGGCGTCAGCATCCCGCAACTCTTCTTGCTGGTGGGCCTGGCCAACGCCGTGGTCGCGTTCTACATCTTCATGCTGGTGCCCGAGTACCTGCTGCGCTTCGTGGCCTGGATCGCGTCGCGCTTCGTCTACCGGTTCGACGTGAAGGGCGACCTGAACATCCCCACCGAAGGCGCCGCCGTGCTCGCCTGCAACCACGTGAGCTTTGTCGACGCGGTGCTGTTGATGGCCGCGAGCCCGCGCCCTATCCGCTTCCTCATGGATCACCGCATCTTCAAGGTGCCGGTGCTCGGCGGGTTGTTCAAACTGGCCAAGGCCATCCCCGTGGCACCACAGAAAGAAGACCCCGCCGCCTACGAGGCCGCGTTCGCCGCCGCTGCCCAGGTGCTGCGCGAAGGTGACCTGCTCGGCATCTTTCCCGAAGGTGGCATCACCCGCGACGGCACCCTGCAACCCTTCAAAGGCGGCATCGCCAAGATCCTTGCGCAGGCCCAGGCCGACGGCGTGTCGGTCAGCGTCATCCCCATGGCGCTCACCAACTTGTGGGGCTCGTACTTCAGCCGCGTTGAACTGGCGGGCGGCGAACCCACCGCCATGGTCAAACCGTTCCGCCGTGGCGTGTTCAGTCGCGTGGGGCTGAACGTGGGCGAACCGGTGCGTGTCGAGGCTGTGACGCCGGAGAGCCTGCGCGAACGCGTGGCAGGCCTTCTCGGCTACTGAGTCACGGTCGACAGGTTGGTAACCCCCGCCTTGGCCGGCGGCCTGCACAGCGGGCGCCCGATTCAACCGGGCGTTGGGGGGTGATCGGCGCCACAGGTCTCCAGAACCACCCGGCGCAACCACATGTGTGCCGGGTCCGCCTGTTGCCGCGGATGCCAGAACAGGGAAATGGAGAACGCCGGCACGGGAAATGGCAGCTCGAAGCTGTGCAGGTCGCCGCGCAGGTTTTGTGTGTGGCGCTCGGGCACGCAGGCGATCAGGTCGGTGCCGCGTGCGAGCGCCAAGGCTGCCACGAAGCCGCTGGTGATGGTCACCACCTTGCGCTGCCATCCGAGGGGTGCCAGCGCATCGTCGACCGGGCCACCGACCACGCCGCGGCGGGACACGGCGATGTGGCGACTCTGGGCGAATTGTTCTGTCGTGATGGACGTTTCGTGTTGCAGCGGATGCCCGTGGTGCACCACGCCGATCCAGCGGTCGCGGAACAGGGCCTGCACGTGGATTTCCGGCCCCATCGTGGCGCCCACCACCCCGGTTTCCAGATCGACCGCTCCATCCCGCAGCGCCGTGCTGCTCTTGTCGGGTTTCTGCACAAAACACAGGCGCACATTCGGCGCCTCTTCGGCGACACGCTGGATCAGCGCTGCGCCGAAGTTTTCGACAAACCCCTCACTGCTGCGCAGCGTGAACATCCTGGCCAGTTCGCTCAGCTTGAGGGCGTTCAGGGGGCGCAACACCGCCTCGATCTCCTGCACCAAGGGGCCGATGCGTTCGCGCAGTTCCAGCGCGCGGGGCGTGGGCACCAGGCCGCGCCCGGCCCGGACCAGCAGCGGGTCCCCTGTGGTCTCTCGCAGGCGGGCCAACGCGCGACTCATCGCCGAGGGGCTCAGCTTCAGCCGTTGGGCGGCGCGGGCGACGTGCTGCTCGGACAGCAGCACGTCCAGGGTCAACAGCAGGTTGAAGTCGAGCGGGGTCATGCCGGAAACATAGCACGCAGGCCCCACACATGGCGTTGGCTGCATGGGTTGATTGCGCGGCACGCGCCTTCCGCCAGCACGACCCGCTCCCTAGCATCGGGTGATCCTTTTTCCGAAGCCCGACATGTCTCTTCCTACCTCCCTCGAAGCGATCCCCGCCACCGCCGCCACCCCCTCGGCACCGGCCCTGAACCGCGTGCTGTTCAGTCTGTCTCTGTCGATGCTGCTGTCTTCTTTGGGCACCAGCATTGCCAACGTGGCCCTGCCCACCCTGGCGCAGGCGTTTTCCGCGTCGTTTCAGGCGGTGCAATGGGTGGTGCTGGCCTACCTGCTGACCGTCACGGTGGTCATCGTGACGGTGGGCCGTCTGGGCGACCTCGTGGGCCGGCGCCGGCTCATGCTCTGGGGTCTGGGGGTGTTCACGCTGGCTTCGCTCGCGGGCGGTGCCTCAACCACGCTCTGGCAGTTGATCGCCGCCCGGGTGGTTCAGGGTCTGGGTGCCGCCACCATGATGGCGCTGAGCATGGCCCTGGTCAGCGAGCGGGTGCCCAAGCAACAGGTGGGCAGCGCCATGGGGTTGCTGGGGACCGTGTCTGCGTTGGGCACCGCGTTGGGCCCCACCCTGGGCGGCCTGTTGATCGGCGTCTGCGGCTGGAACGCGGTGTTCTGGATCAACGTGCCGCTGGGACTGGTGGCGCTGACGATGGCCTACCGCCACCTGCCGCCCGATCCAGCGGCCACCGCCGCCAAGCCCGTGCGCTTCGACCTCGTCGGCATGGTGCTGCTGGCGCTCAGCCTGGCGGCCTATTCCCTGGCCATGACGCTCGGGCGCGGCGCGTTCGGCCCCCTCAACGCGGGCCTGTTGCTCCTGGCCTTGCTGGGTCTGGGCGCCTTTGTCTTCGCCGAGACCCGGGTAGCAGCACCTTTGGTGCCGTTGGCGA
Organism: Hydrogenophaga aromaticivorans; assembly: GCF_013387465.1. Classification (GTDB taxonomy): domain Bacteria; phylum Pseudomonadota; class Gammaproteobacteria; order Burkholderiales; family Burkholderiaceae_C; genus Hydrogenophaga; species Hydrogenophaga aromaticivorans. The sequence goes on from NZ_VYGV01000016.1 coordinate 468,022, forward strand.
CGTTCCGCCACCCGGTGATGGCCACGGGCTTTGCGGCGAGCGCGCTGGTCACCACCGTGGTGATGGCGACCCTGGTGGTGGGGCCGTTCTACCTGGTGGGCGCGCTCCAGCTGGACGCCATGCACATGGGGCTGGTGATGTCGGTCGGCCCGGCCGTGGCCGCCGTGTTCGGCGCGCCGGCTGGCCGCCTGGTGGACAGTGTGGGCTCGCAGCCGGTGGGCGCGGCGGGGCTGGTCACCATGTTCCTGGGCGCCGCCACGCTGCCGATCGCGGCCACCACCTGGGGCGCCGCCGGCTACGCGGGCGCGCTCGGCCTCATCACGGCGGGCTACGCCACCTTCCAGTCGGCCAACAACACGGCTGTGATGGCCCGCGCCACAGCGGACCAACGGGGTGTGGTGTCGGGCCTGCTCAACCTGTCGCGCAACCTGGGCCTGATCACAGGGGCATCCGCCATGGGGGCGGTATTCGGCTTCGGCGCTTCAACAAGCCTGGTGGCCACGGCGAGCGCGCAACAGCTGACGGCGGGCCTGCACCTCACGTTTCTCGTGGCGGCGGCATTGGTGGCATTGGGCGGTGTGCTCACCTGGCTGGGCGTTACCGCTTCGCGTCGCATCACACCGCCTGCAGAGGCCCAGGCTTGAACCGTGGACTGGGCGGGCGTCCGTCTGCCACCGAGCGCCCGATCCAGGTCGAGGGCGAACGATGCCTTTGACGTGCGGTTCAGATGCTGTGGATCAAAAAGTATTGGATATCGATCCTGACAGTTCGATTTTTCGATTCCAGTAGTCAAATCTGACCTCGGATACCTGCGCCCATCCCACCATCGCGCCATGTTCAACAACCCATCGAGGTTTCACATGGCCAGCAGCCCCCGTTCCCCCCTCATCGTGATGCGCGACACCCGTGCCTGGCAGCTCCAGGTCTGGGTGTCGTTTGGCCTCGCGGTCTTTCTCTGCGCCACCGGCCTGGCCTACCTGCCGGGGCAGGCGCTGGACCGAGCGTTCATGGTGATGGGCTATGTGTTCTGCCTGTCCACGGTGTTCGTGTTGTCCAAGGCGGTGCGCGACACGCAGAAAGCCAGCCTCACGGGTGAGGCCGAGACGCCGATGTGGCGCCTGGTGGTCTGGGGCGGTTTTGCGGTGGCGATGGGGCTCACGCTCTGGGGACTGCTGCGCATGCAGATCGATGAGACCTACAAGGCTTACCTGGGCGTGAGCTGGCTGTACCTGGTGACGTCGGCGTTCACGCTGGCCAAGACGCTGCGCGACCGCCACGAGGCGGACCTGGCCGAGGCGCATGTGGCGGGCCGTCAGCAGGCACTGGCCGAACGCTCGGTGGCTCCTGCTCAGGCGGCGGCCTGAAGCGGCTTCTCTTTCCCCTCTTTCTATTGACCCAGTTTCCTTTTCAGGAGCATTGACATGACACGTTCTTTTCTGACCAAGACTTTTCTCGCCGCCGGCCTGGCGCTGGCTTTGGCCGCCGGTCCGGCGCGGGCGCAGAGCGAGGCTTCGCTGGTGCTGTCGGCTTTGCCGGTCGCCTCGGTGGTGGGTGTGGCGGGCAGTGCCGCGGCGGGCGCCGTGGCGGTGAGCGCGCTGCCGGTGGCGCTCACGGTGAGTGGCGCGGTGCTGGTGGTGAAAACGGTCGAGGTGTCGGCGCGCGGCACGGTGATCGTGCTGGAGCGGGCGTCCGACGGCGCGCGGGCCAGTGTGGAGTTGACGGGGCGCGCCGCCTCGGGCGTGGCGGCCAGCGTGGGCACGGCGGTGGTGGTGAGCGTGATCGGCACGGGCGTGCTGCTCTCGGCGGCGGGCGAGGTGCTGTGCTTCATCCCCAACGAACTCGGTCGCGCGCTGCTCCACAACGAACGCATCACCTATTAATAGAGAGTGAAGCTCACCATGAAGAAGACGTTTCAAGCGATTCCCACCGCGCTGGCCCTGGCCGCCGCGCTGCTGATGGCGCCCACCGCGCACGCTGGCCGCTCCTGCGAGCAGCGGGCCATGACGCCGCAGACACTGACGCAGGGTCTGGCGCTGGCGCAGCAGACGGCGCAGGCGCTGGACGCGGAGTTCGCCCGCAGCGGCGCGCGTGTGGTGGTGCTGGGCCGTGCGGGGCAGGACCTGGGCAAGTACCAGCTGCGTTACTCGCACCTGGGCTGGGCCTATAAAACGACCGAAGGGCCGTGGCGCGTGTTGCACAAGCTCAACCAGTGCGGCACATCCACCGGTTCCATCTACCGCCAGGGCCTGGGCGAGTTTTTTCTGGACGACTTGTGGCGCCACGAGGCGGTGTGGTCGGTGCCCGCGCCCGCGCTGCAGGCGCCGCTGCTCGCGTTGCTGACCGACCCGGCGCGCAGCCTGCGCCTGCACGAGCGCGACTACAACATGGTGGCCTACGCCTGGGGCATGCGCTACCAGCAGTCCAACCAGTGGGCGCTGGAGACCATGGCGATGGCGGCCGAGCCGGGCGTCACGAGTCGCGCACAGGCCCAAGCCTGGCTGGGCTTCAAGGGTTACCAGCCCAGCACGCTGCGCCTGGGTGCGCTCACGCGGCTGGGCGCGAGCGCCAGTTCGGCGCACATCCGCTTCGACGACCACCCGAATCACAAGCGCTTCTCCGACCGCGTCGAAACCGTGACGGTGGATTCGGTGCTGGACTGGCTGGCGCGCACGGGCCTGGGCTCGGCGCCGCAACGGATCGTGCTGTGAGCGGGGTCACAATCGCTTGGATATCTTTCTCTTGGAGGGAAACAACATGAGCAAGACCCTGCGTCTGTCCGAAAAGTGGTTCCACCGCGGCCTGTGGCTGGTGGCGTTCCTGTTTGCCTGGTTCCTGACCGGGCTGGGCAGCACCATCGTGGGTGATCTGCCGCAGGTGGAGCAGACCCGCTCGCTGGAAGACTTCATGGACCCGCAGCGCACGCCCGCGCTCAAGGACTCCATCAAAACAGCAGAGCGTGCGGCCGAGGAAGCACAGGCCGAGCTGGAGCAGGCGCAGCTCAAGCTGCAGACGGCGCGCGCCGACAACCGCGCGGCACGCGAGACTTTCGACAACTGGCTGGCCACGCGCAGCGTGACGCAGCGTTCGGAACAGGACGACGAGGTGCTGGTGCGCACGCGCGAGCTGGACGGCCTGCGGCAGGCCGAACGCGCGGCGTTCTCGGCGGTCGAGCGGCAGCAGCAGGCGGCGCTGGACGCGCGCCAGGCGCAGGAACGCGCGCAGGCCGAACTGCGAAGCCTGCAGAACGATGCCCGTGGCGCCTTTGTGGAGGCGCAGCGCGCGCAGGAGCTGCGCGTGTTCGGCTACCGCCTGGCGCTCACGCTGCCCTTGCTGGTGCTGGCCGGCTACCTGTTCAAGAAACACCGCAAGGGCTCGTCGTGGCCGTTCGTGTGGGGTTTCATCTTCTTCGCGCTGTTCGCGTTCTTCGTGGAGCTGGTGCCTTACCTGCCGAGCTACGGCGGCTATGTGCGCTACATCGTGGGCATCGTTCTCACGGTGATCGGCGGGCGCTATGCGATCCAGGCGCTGCAGCGCTACCTGGAGCGGCAGAAGCTCGCCGAAGCGCAGCCGGCCCAGACGCGCCAGCGCGAGATGGACTACGACCAGGCGCAGGCGCGCATGACTAAGAACATCTGCCCGGGCTGCGAGCGCACGGTCGACATGAAAGACGGCAAGACCGACTTCTGCCCGCACTGCGGCCTGTGCTTGTTCGACCACTGCGGGCACTGCAGCACGCGCAAGAACGCGTTTGCTCGCTACTGCTTCTCGTGTGGGGCGTCGGCGAAGGAGCCGGCTTCAGAGCCGGTGAACGCCTCGGCGGACCTGCCGCCGAAAGCGCCTGACGGTGTCGCGGCCGCCTGAGCGCAAAACCGTGGCGGGGCGGGCTTACTCGGCCGCTGCGCCGTCGAACTCGGGGTGGGCGCGGTTGAACTGCGCCACGTCGCGGATGTTCTTCTGCACCGCCACCGCGCCGAACAGCGCGAGCAGGAAGGCCATCGCGTAGAAGCCTTTTTCGCTGGCGGCCAGCGTCGCGTTCCACAGACCCACCGTCAGCAGGATCACCGCGATGCCCAGCGACACCCAGCACAGGCTGTAGTAGATGCCCGTGACGGGAATGCCCTCGATGCGGTCGCGCACCGACTTCTGCAGCGACACGGCAGAAAACAGGCCATACATCAGCAGCGTGAAGTAATAGCCCTTTTCGTTGAGCTGCATCTCGGCGTTCCACAGGCCCAGCAGGTAGACCACGGCCCCGACCAGCAGGGCGGCCCAGGAGGCACCGATGAAAGCGCCGGTGGGGCGCTGGGCGACGTAGGCGGGAGCGGGCATGGGAATCCTCCAGAGTTGTTGGTGGCCGGACTTTACCGGATGCCTGTAACCATTTGTCGCTCCTCGCGCACCAGTCGCCACATGGCCCACAGACCCAGCACCGGGCCGAGCGCCAGCCAAGGCAGCAGTGCGCCCAGCGAAACCATTTCGGCCAGCGAGACGAACAGCAGGATGCTCACGATGGAGATGCCGAAGCCGATGCTGTTGGTGAGCGTGAGCACGCTGCCCACGGCCTGTAGCGGCGCGTTGCGAGCGGTGAGGGTGGAGAACTGCGGTGAGTCGCCCGAGACGGTGATGCCCCATCCGCCACACAAGACCTCAGGCCACGCCAATGGCGGCGAATTCGACTACAGCCACGCAGCTGGGACTCATGTGTGTTTGCGGTTCGATGAGCCCTCGCACAGTGCGAGCGACCTCAGCGATGTTGGCGTCAACGCGGGCGACCGAATTGTCTTCAACTCACTGCCTGAGCGGTAGCCCAGTGGCCACATCCACTCACGCCAACTCGACGAAATGGCTGCTGTGGTCACGCTGAAGGCCGCCTCAAAGGCGATCGTTGACCGCGTGCGAAGCTGCCGTCGAGCGTATCCGTATGGCGTCAACGGATGGCGCTGACCAATCCTGAAATCACGGGTCATTGTGATCGTCTCGCTGTTGGAGTGCGAGCCTCCCGGCGCGCACAATACCCTCATGTCTGCGCCCAAGGATTGCCCACCGCACCGAAGAACGGAGCCTTCAGATGTCCGGGGAGCACCCTGGAATGATGAACAGGGCTATCGGCTGCTGTTCGACGCCCACCCGCAGCCGATGTGGGTGTTCGATCAGACCAGCAAACGCATTTTGGCCGTGAACGCGGCGGCAGTCGCGCGTTACGGCTATTCACACGAAGAGTTCCTACAGCTCAGCGTCATGGACATCCGGCTCGCGCCGCAAGGCCAGGGCGTGACGGTGGAGGAGATTGACCAGGACCCTGTCGGTCCCGATGGCCTGCGGCAGACCCAGCGCTGGCGGTATCGGTTGAAAGATGACAGCGTGATCGATGTCGACATCACCTCCAGCGACCTGCACTGGGGAGACCACGCGGCGCGCCTGGTGGTGGCGACCGAAGTGACCGAGCATGTTGCGCTGCAGCGCCAGGCCGAGCATGCCCTGCGGGACATGGGTGCCGCGCGCGAATTGTTGGACCATGTGATCAATCGGGTGGGCGACGCGATCTTTGCGCTCGACAAGGACATGCGGTTTACCTACCTCAATGCGTCTGCCGTGAGACTGCTCCAGCGCGATCGAGCAGAACAACTGATGGGCAGGTACATCTGGGACGAGTACGAGCTGGAGCATGCGCAAGCCTTTCACCGTGCGTACGACAGGGCGTTTCGGTCCCAGCAGGCGGAAGTCTTCGAGGCGTTCTATGCGCCCTGGAACAAGTGGTTTGAAGGGCGCGTCTTTCCTTCGCCGGAGGGGCTGTCGATCTTCTGCAACGACATCACGGAGCGCAAGGTGTTCGAGCGACTGCTGCTCGACCGGGAGCGTGATTTCCGCCTGCTGGCCGAGCAGACGCCGGCATTGATCTACCGTGCCTCGCTCGAACCGCCATACCGCACGCTGTACATCAGCCCGTCGATTCGCGTCCTCGGCTACACGGTGAGCGAATGGATGGCCGATCCGCTGGCGTGGATCAAGGCGCTTCACCCCGATGACTGCGAACGCGCAGTGGCAGCGCTTTCGGATGAATACGTGGACGGTATCGATCACCAGATTCAGTACCGCTTGCGCGACGCGCAGGGCAATTGGCGGCATTTCCGCGACCGATCCAGCCGGATCGACCCCGCCGATGGAAGCCCGGCCTATGTGCAAGGCATCGCGCTGGACATCACCGATCTTGTGGAAAGTGAACAGGCCTTGCGCGACAGCGAAGCCAGTTTGCGACGCAGTGAGCAGCGCTACCGGTTGGCCGCCGCCAGTGGGCAGGTGTGGGACTGGGACCTGATGAGCGACCGGCTCAGCTTCAGCGACGATTTCTGGATGCAGCTGGGTTTTGAACCCTTTTCGGCTGCGGACTATCGCAGCAGCCGCCTGGCGGACATGATCCATCCCGAGGACCTGGTTCTGCATCACGATGCGATGCGCCGCCACCTCAAGAACCGGGAGCCGTTCGACCTGGAGATTCGCATCTGCGATGCGTGGGGCGAATGGCGGTGGATGCATGTTCGTGGACTGGCCGAGTGGAACGGCGCGGGGCGGGCCATCTACATGGCGGGCACCACGGTGGACATCAGCCAGCGCAAGAAGGCCGAGGCCGCACTGCGTGAATCCGAGGCCTACCGGCGCAAGCTGTTCGAGCAACTGGCCGACGGTGTCCTGCTGATCGACGACAGCAACCGCATCCTGGACGCCAATCCGCAAGCCATGAACATGCTGGGCTATCCGGCTGACAGCCTGCTCAACATGCCGCTGCATGCCTTGCTGGGGAGCCCTCAGCCCAGCATCCCGTTCGACACCCGAAAGACCCAGTCGCCCGGCACGGGGCCGCTGACGGAATGGGACGTCGTGCGTCGGGATGGCACTGTTGTGCCGGTGGAGGTGAGCGCGCGCGCGCTTGACTCCACCCGCCACATCGCCGTGCTGCGCGACATCACCGATCGACGTGCGGCAGAGACTGCGCTGCTCGCCCACCAGTCTGAGCTCTCCGAACTCAATCAGCGGCTGATGCATCAGGAGCGGATCACCACCCAGCGCGTGGCCCAGGCGCTGCACGACAACCTCGGCCAGTCTCTGGCGGTGGCTCGCTTGAATCTTGACACCTTGCTGTTCAAGGCGGGCGAGACCTTGCCGTCGGTGCTGGTGGAGCAGTGCCAGCATCTGTCGGGTGTGCTGGCGCAAGCGGTGCTGGACGTGCGAAGAGTGCTGGCCGACCTGCGGCCGCCCCTGCTCGAGGAGCAGGGTCTGGCTGCCGCGCTGGACAATGAAATCCAGGTCGCACTGTCGGCATCGGGCCCCGATGTGCTGCTGGAGATTGCCGATGGGGTGCATCGCCAGCGTTGGCCCTCCGACGTGGAGTACAGCGCTTTCATGGTGGTGCGTGAAGCCATCGCCAACGCCCGGCTCCACGCGCACGCGTCGCTGATCCGGGTGGTGCTGGACGGTGATGCGCACCGGCTCAATGTGGACGTCGTTGACGACGGCGTGGGCATTGCACCCGACATGCAGCTCGGCCGACCTGGTCATCTGGGCATCGCGGGCATGCGGGAGCGGGCCATCTCCATCGGCGCGCGCTGCGCCATCACCGCAGAACCGGGTGGTGGCACACACGTCTGCCTGAGCTGGACGGCGCCAGGACCATGAGCAACATCTACCTGGTTGACGACCACACGCTCATGCGCGACGGATTGCGGTCGTTGCTGGAAGCCGCCGGCCACCGCGTGGTGGGCGAGTCGGCCGACCCGACGCAGGCGCTGGCCCAACTGCGCGAGCTCGGGCCGGTGGTGGTCCTGCTCGATCTGCACCTGGTCCAGCGCTCGGGTTTCGAGCTGCTCACCGAGCTGCAGCGTCGGGCACCGGAGGTGCGCTCGATTGTGCTGACCATGTCGGCCCAGCCGCGCCATGTGGCTGAGGCGCTGAAGCTGGGTGCGGCTGGATATGTGCTCAAGGGATCGCCCGCCTCCCTGTTGCTTCAGGCGGTCGATCTCGTGAGCAAGGGCCAACGCTTCCTGGGACCCGAAGTGGCCGAGCTCGCCGTGCAGGGCTTTACAGCGCCGGGGGACGACGCCCTGGACACGCTCTCGGTCCGCGAGCGCCAGATCGTGCTGATGGTGGTGCAGGGGCAGTCCAGCTCCGAGATCGGGCGTGCACTGCACCTGTCGCCCAAAACCGTGGACTCGTACCGCAGCCGCATCATGGCAAAGCTGGCCGCGCCCGACGTGCCCGCCCTGGTGCGCTTTGCCATCCGAAACGGTTTGATCGACGCCGGGAACGCCTGATTCGCGGCGTCAAACCCGCAAGCCTTGCGCGGTAGAAAGCCCGGAAAGACCGACAACACGATCGACCTACGGGCCGCATCGAGAACTCCCCACATACCGCGAGCAGCGGCCTTTTTAAAGTCTGTCGCAGATGTGGGTCGGCGTGTCCGACCTTTCCATAGACGGCGCGCGGATGCCTGCAACAAGCGCTTTCTGGCGCAATCGCAGTCCGGGCCGTCTGTCTTCTGCAAACCCATTGGGACAACTCATGCAATCCGCTCCCCTGACTCCCGGCGAAGCCCGACGTCTGGACATCCTTGATTCCCTTGGCGTGGTGGACACGCCAGCCGACCCCGTGCTCGACGGCATCGTGCGGGCTGCCGCCGAGCTGACCGGTTGCCCCGTTTCGCTGGTGAGCCTGGTCGATGACGAGCGCCAGTGGTTCAAGGCGCGCCATGGTCTGGATGTGCAGCAGACCCCGCGCGAGCTGGCGTTTTGTGCACACGCCATCCTGCAGACTGACCTGTTCGAGGTGGGCGATGCGCGGCTGGACGCGCGGTTCGCCAACAACCCGTTGGTGACTGGCGAGCCCCATGTGGTCTTCTACGCCGGCGTTCCGCTGTCGGTGGAAGGTCATGCCATGGGCACGCTGTGCGCAATCGACCACCGTCCGCGCCAGCTATCCGATGTGCAGCGCCAGACGCTGAAAGACCTTGCGCGTGCGGCCGAACACTGGTTGCAAACGCAGTTGGTCAACCGGCAAGCGCAGAGGGCCAACGCCGAGCGCCACAATCTGTTTGACCAGATGGGCGACGGCATCTTGCTGGTCGACCGCAACCACCGTGTGGTCGAAGTGAACCGCGCAACCGCGCGCATGCTCGGTCACAGCGCCGACGAATTGCAGCAGATGCACCTGCACGACCTGTTGCCTGCACGCGAACACACCCGGCTCACACGCACGGCGCTGCGGGTGCTCAAGGGCGGCGAGCAACTGGCCGACTGGCGGGTGTTGCGGCGCGATGGCAGCAGCTTCATGGCGGAGGTCAGCATCCGGCTGGTCGAACAGCAGCGTTTTGTGGTGGTCATGCGCGACATCACACCGCGACACGCGCAGGAGCAGGCGTTGCGGATGCTTTCCATGGCCGTCGAGCAAAGCGTGCAGAGCATCGTGATCACCGACCTGGACGCCAACATCGAATACGTCAACGCCGCGGTGCTGACCAGTTCGGGTTACGCCATGCATGAGCTGCTGGGGCGAAATCCGCGCATGTTTCTGTCAGGCAGGACGCCGCATGAGACCTATGCTCGCATATGGCAGCAGCTCACCGCGGGCAAAGCCTGGCGAGGTCTGCTGTTCAAGCGTCGCAAGGACGGCGTGGAATACGTCGTGGACGCGACGATCACGCCGATTCGAGACGCTCGAGGGACTGTGACCCAGTACCTGGCGCTGATGCTGGATGTGACCGAGAAGCGGCGCCTGACCGAAGAACTGGAGCGCCATCAGCTCCACCTGGAACATCTTGTGGAGCAACGCACCGTGGCGCTGGTGGAAGCGCGCCGCGCAGCCGAGGCTGCCAGCGAAGCCAAGAGCGCGTTTCTCGCCACCATGAGCCACGAGATTCGAACGCCCATGAATGGCGTGGTGGGCAGTCTCGATCTGCTGCAACACTCGGAGCTCTCGGCCTACCAGAGGGATCTGATCGACACCGTCAGCGAGTCGGCGCTGGGCCTTCTGACCATCATTGATGACATCCTGGATTTCTCCAAGATCGAGGCCGGTCAGCTCAAGCTGCAAAGCGAAGCTGTTTCGCTGGAGCGACTCACCGACAGTGTGTGCAGCGCCTTGCGCCCCACGGCCACATCCCATGGAGTCGATCTGCAAGTGGATGTGGCACCGGGCTTGCCTGACTGGATCCTGTGCGACGGGACACGCCTGCGCCAGATTCTCAACAACCTGCTGGGCAATGCCATCAAATTCTCGGCTGGCCAGGGTCGAACAGGTCAGGTGGCGCTGCGGGTGCAGCCCTGTGGGCCAGAATGGCCCGGGCACCTGCAGTTGAGCGTGATCGACAACGGCATCGGCATGTCCCCCGAGGTGCTGCAGCGTATCTTCCAGCCCTTTGTGCAAGCCGAAAGTACCCCCACCCGGCGTTTTGGCGGTACCGGACTGGGCCTGTCGATCTGCAAGCGGCTGGCTGGTCTGATGGGGGGATGGGTCATGGTCGACAGCGAGAAAGGCCAGGGCTCCACCTTCACCCTGACCTTGCCTTTCCAGTCCACGTCGGCCCCCCAGCCCGTGGCCGAGGACAAGCTCGCCATGGTCACGCGCTCCGGGCCGCACTTCGTGGCATCCGGTGGCCCGCTGGTGTTGGTGGCCGAAGACAATTCCGTCAACCAGAAAGTGATCGGGCACCAGCTCGCGCTGTTGGGGTTGGCGGTGGAGATGGTCAGTGATGGACTCGAAGCCCTGGCGCTTTGGCGCGCGGGTCGGGCCTCCCAGCGCCATGCCTTGCTGCTCACCGATCTGCACATGCCCGGCATCGACGGCTACACGCTGGCCACCACCATTCGCGCCGAGGAAACGGGTGGATCGCATCTCCCGATCGTGGCCCTGTCGGCAAATGCCTTGCATGGCGAGATCGAACGCTGCCGCTTGGCCGGCATGGATGACTACCTCAGCAAACCGGTTCGCACGGACCAGTTGGGCGAGATGGTCAAGCGTTGGTTGCCGACGGAGGATGCGCCAACCCCGACCTCGTTTGGGTTGGAGGATTGTGAAGAAGTGGATGTGCTCGAAGTCGAGCTCGGCCACTGCGTCTACGACGACCAGGCGCTGGCGCGTCTGGTCGGCGAAGAGCCCGCGCTGCTGGCCGAGTTCCGTCAGCGATTCGTTGTTTCTGCCCTCAACACCGTGGACGAGATGCGCCGCGCCACCAGCAGCGGCAACACAGTCACCCTGTCCAACCTGGCCCACCGCCTCTCGTCCTCCTGTCGCATGATCGGTGCCGTGGCGCTGGGCGAATGCTGCAGCCGCATCGAGCGCGCTCGCGCCGGCTGCAGCCCCAGCGAGATGCACAGGCTCATGGCCCACTTGGAAGATGCGCTCGCCCATGTCATGACCCGCTTGTGCGGTCACGAGGATTTGCAGCATTCAAACGCTGCCGATTGAACCGAGCGAACTGTTCTGGATCCGACCATGAAGCACAAAGAAGCGCGCATCCTCGTTGTCGGTGACAACGCAGTGGACGTAGAACAGGTTTGCAACATGCTGCGCGATCGTTACCCACATGTGGAGGCCACGACAGATTCGAACAAGTCGGACGCGGTGTTCGACGGGATCAAGCCGCAATTGCTGGTGTTGGCCTTCAAATCGCTGGAAGCCTGTGAGCGCTTCTACCTGGGCCTGTATCGGCGCAGCGAGGTGATCCAGTCGCTGGCGCACCGCACACTGCTGCTTTGTGACAAGGACAGCGTGCGACGCGCCTTTGAGCTCTGCATGCAGGATGTGTTTGACGACTACGTGCTGTATTGGCCGTTGGTGCACGACGCCAAGCGGTTGGCCATGTCGGCGCACCTGGCGCTGTGTGCTCTGGACCAGACGCAGGCGCTTGAGCCGCTGTCCGAGCTGGCCACCCTGGCCCGCCGTGCTGAGTCACTGGAGGAGCAGCTTGCACAGCAGGTCAAGCTTGGGCGGGTGCATGCTCAGAACGTACAAACCACCGCACGCATGGCGCAGGCCTCGGTCAGCCGAGCGATGGGCGGCCTGTCCGAACGCATCTTGGCCAACGGCTTGGACGACGCACTGACGGTACGCGACGCCTCGCGCGTCGAACAGGCCTTTGGAAATTTGCAGCGCGAGTCCTTGATCCCCACGCTGGAATACGTGGTGAAGGCGGCACAACCGGTGCAGGATTGGGTGGACACTATCACCAGCGAACTGGCCGAACCGCTGAGGGCCTCCCAAGAAATGGTCCATCGCGCCAAAATGAGCCGCCCGCAGCTGTTGGTGGTGGATGACGATGTGTTCATTCGCCGTTTGCTCAGGCAGGTGCTCACCAGCGCGCAATACGACGTCGAGGCGGTGGGCACCGCGGCAGATGCTCAGCTATTTCTGGCCACGAACCGGCCAAGCCTGATCCTGATGGACGTCCTGTTGCCGGACTCCAACGGCATCTTGCTCACCCGCGAGCTCAAGGCTGACCAGTTCAACGTGGACATTCCGGTGATCATGCTCACGGGTCAGACCGAAAAGCAGGTGATCGTGGAGAGCCGCAAAGCGGGAGCTGTGGGCTTCGTGGTCAAGCCATTCAGCCGCGACATACTGCTGAAAAAGGTGGCCCAGCACCTGGCCCGCTGAGGCTGCATCAGGAGTGTTGAGCTTCCTCTCGCACCAGCAGCTTCATCGCCCACAAGCCCAGCGCAGGACCGAGCGCCAGCCACGGCAGTAGCGCGCCCAGGCTGATGGTTTCGGCCAATGAGACGAACAGCAAGATGCTCACGATGGAGATGCCGAAACCGATGCTGTTGGTGAGCGTGAGCACGCTGCCCACGGCCTGCGGCGGCGCGTTGCTCGCGGTGAGCGTGGAGAACTGCGGCGAGTCGCCCGAGACCGTGATGCCCCAGAGCACGAGCCAGCCGTAGAACCACAGCGCGGGCGCTTCGATGACCCAGGGCGTGGCCAGGCAACACAGTCCGCTGGTGGCGAGCTGCGCCGAAGCCACGCGCGCGCTGCCCCAGCGCAGCGCGACCCAGCCGCCGCCGGCGCAGCCGATCACGCCCGCGCCCAGTACCCAGAACGCCGCCCACGACAGATCGGGACCCTGCAACCGGGTGGCCAGCACCAGCGGCACCATGACCCACATGGTGTACAGCTCCCACATGTGACCGAAGTAGCCGAGCACCGAGGCGCGCACGCGCCCATCGGTCCAGAGCGCACCGAGCGCGCGCCACTGCAGCGTGGTCACGCGGGCATGGGCGTGCGGCGGGTCGCCGGTGCCGAAAAACAGCAACAACCCGCCCCCCGCCGCGAGCGCGGCCACGCCGAGCATGAGCGTGGGCCAGGGCAGGGTGCCGCTCAGCGCGCGCAGCGCGTGGGCGCTGGCCGAGCCGAGCACCAGCGCGCCGATCAGCAGGCCGAGCGCCCCACCCAGGCCGCGCGTGTACCACTGCGCCGCGATCTTCATGCCCACCGGGTAGATGCCGGCGAGAAACACACCGGTGAGGAATCGCCAGGCCAGCAAGGCCTCGTAGTGCGCGACCATGGCCCACGCGCCCACGGTGCAGGCCGCGCCCGCGAGTGCGCAGAACAGGAACACCTTGCGCGCCGAAAAACGGTCGGCGATGGCCAGCAAGGCAAACACCAGCGTGCCCACGATGAAGCCGAACTGCAGCGACGACGTGAGCGGCCCCACGGCGCTGGCGGGCCAGCCCAGCTCGCGCTGCAGATCGGGCATCACAGCATTCACCGCAAACCACAGCGAAGTGCCCGCGAATTGCGCCAGCACGAGCACCGGCAGGATGTGGCGGGGAATTCTGGCTTGCTGCGGCGTCATGGTGCCTAGCTTACCTGTCAGGTGATTCGTTGGTCTGGCCCCGGGGGGTGTCGGCACCGGGGCGGGTGGGTGCGTCGAAAGGCGCCATGCCATGTGCAGGGCCGCAAGACGGTGCGGCGTTGAGCGTGCTCAATCGGGCGCAGGTGGCGGACTTCATGATGGCTGCACGGCCGTGATCGACAGCCTGGAGGCATCAAGCCTGTGATTTCAGCCACTGAAGGAGAACCATCGTGAAGAAGCAAGTAAACAAAGTAGGCGTCATTGCGGTCGGCCTTTCGCTGTGCAGCGGTCTGGCCTTGGCGCAGCCCAGCAATGACTTGGGCAAGATCGAATTTGTGAACAACTGCGCGGCTTGCCATGGCGTGGATGGCAAGGGCAACGGTGTGATGGGCAACCTGCTTCGGCGCAGCCCGCCCGACCTCACGACGCTGGCCAAAAACAACAACGGTGTTTTACCGATGAATCGGCTGTATGAGGTGATGGAGGGCGCGGGTGTTCCCAGCCATGGCGTTCGCGACATGCCGATCTGGGGCAAGGAATACCTTGTTGAAGAATCGCAGAGACTTCGCGAAGCGCGAGGCGCCTACGATGCTCCGGCGGTGGTGCGCGCGCGCATTCTGACGCTGCTGGAATACATCAGTCGCATTCAGGTCCGCTGATCGACCTGGCGCAAGGGGCGGCCGTACCTTGGCTATTTGCGATTCCTTGAACACAAGGCTTGATGTGTCCACGGAACCGGGTCAGTTCCAGACGGCGAGCATCCAGGTCACTGTGGGTCTCAGACGCCGCGCGCCCGGTCGGCCTTGAACTGCGCGCGGAAGGCTTCGAAGCGACCGGCGTCCAGCGCTTCGCGCACCTCGCGCATGAGGTTCAGGTAGTAGTGCAGGTTGTGGATGGTGGCCAGCATGGGGCTGAGCATTTCGCCGCAGCGGTCCAGGTGGTGCAGGTAGGCGCGGCTGAAACCATCGCGCCCGCCCGCGTCCCAGCTCACGCCGCTCTTGCCCGCGCAGGCGTAGCAGGTGCAGGTGGTGTCGAGCGGCTGGTGGTCGGTCTTGTGGCGCGCGTTGCGGATCTTCAAATCGCCGAAGCGGGTGAACAGCGTGCCGTTGCGCGCGTTGCGCGTGGGCATGACGCAGTCGAACATGTCCACACCGTCGGCCACGCCCTGCACCAGGTCTTCGGGCGTACCGACGCCCATCAGGTAGCGCGGCTTGTGCGCCGGCAGGCGGTGCGGCGTGTGCGCCATGATCTGAAGCATCTGTTCTTTGGGCTCGCCCACGCTCACGCCGCCCACGGCGTAGCCGGGGAAGTCCATGTCCACCAGCGCGTCCAGCGATTCCTGGCGCAGGTGCTCGAACATGCCGCCCTGCACGATGCCGAACAGCGCGTTGGGGTTTTCGAGCCGCGCGAACTCATCCTTGGAGCGCACGGCCCAGCGGCGGCTCATCTCCATGCTCTTGCGCGCTTCGGCCTCGGTGGTGAGGTGGCCGTTGGTCTCGTAGGGCGTGCACTCGTCGAGCTGCATGACGATGTCGCTGTTCAGCCCGGTCTGGATCTGCATGCTGACCTCGGGCGACATGAAGAGCTTGTCGCCATTGACGGGCGAAGCGAAGTGCACGCCTTCTTCGGTGATCTTGCGCATGGCGCCGAGCGACCAGACCTGGAACCCGCCCGAGTCGGTGAGGATGGGTTTGTTCCATTTCTCGAAGCCGTGCAGGCCGCCGAAGCTGGCCATGACCTCGCGGCCGGGCCGCATCCAGAGGTGGAAGGTGTTGCCCAGGATGATCTGGGCGCCCATGTCTTCGAGGCTGGCGGGCATGACGCCCTTGACCGTGCCGTAGGTGCCCACGGGCATGAAGATGGGGGTTTCAACCACGCCGTGGTTGAGCGTGAGGCGGCCACGGCGCGCGTGGCCTTCGGTCTTGAGCAGTTCGAACTGGAGCATGGGGCGAATTGTCGCCGAGTGCGACGCACGACCTGCCGCCAGCCCGCCCCAAGGCAGGTCCGCCCCATGGGGGGCAGCGACCCGCGCAGCGGTGGAGCGTGGGGGTTATCGCTTTATTTTTTGGCTTCGAGCGCCAGGATCCAGGCGACGAGCTTGCCGGCGTCGGCTTCAGAGATGGCGACCTTGTTGGGCGGCATGGCCAGACCGCTGACCTTGTCTTTCCAGTGGCTTTCGTAAGGGCTGGAGCCGGCGAGCACGGTGGTGGTCAGTTGCTGCTGGGCACCTTTTTGCCCCTTGTATTTGGCGGCCACGTCGCGCCAAGCCGGTCCGATGGGGGCGAGGCCGCCCGGGCCTTTGGCGCCCGGCTCGATGTGGTGGCAGGTCATGCAGCCGCTGTTGGTGGCGAGTTTCAGGGCGGCGGCGTCATCGCCTGCGGCGGCCCAGACAGGGGTGGCGAGCAGGGTGACGGTGAGGGTGAGCAGAAGGCGATTCATGGGCCATTTCTCCGGGTGCGTGAAGGGAATACACGCAGGCTAGCAGGCCGAAATGCCACAAACTTGATCTTTGTCAATACGTCCGGGATGCGTCTCAAATCGAGACACGAAGGCCGATCCCGGCGACGAACGGGTGGTCGCGCAGGAGCGCCACGCTGTCGCTGGCCGTGAACGGCGTGTGGGACGGGGTGGGGCGATCGTCGGAGCTGTCCCAGCCCCAGGCCAGCAGCACCGCCAGACCGAGCGACAGGAAAAGGGCCAGGCCCAGACGCACCAACATTTCAATCACGGGATCACCTGCGGCAAGAATTTGCAATGCCCGCGATTGTGACGGCAGGCGGGGTGTGTTTCCTTGGCGGCCGCCGGCATCATGCGGTTTCCGGTGCGCCAAAGTGCGTCGCGACCAGCGCGCGCAGCCACTGGTGGCCGGGGTCGCGGTGCAGCTGGGCGTGCCAGAGCTGGGCGATGTGGCTGGCGGGCAGCTTGAGGGTGAGCGGGCGGGCGACGAGGCCAAAGGGCTCGGTCACGCGATCGGCAAAGCGCTCGGGCACGGTCGCGATCAGATCGCTGCCGCCCAGCACATGGCCCAGCGCCACGTAGTGCGGCACCGTCAACCGCACCCTGCGCACCACGCCCAGCCGCTCCAGTGCCGCGTCCACCAGGCCGTGGCCGGTGCCGGTCGAGACCACGCGCACGTGGCTGGCCTGGCGGTACTGTGTGGCGGTGATCTGCGCCCGCGTGGCCAGCGGATGACCGGCGCGCATGAGGGCCACGTAGTGCTGGCGAAACAGCGTCTGCTGGAAAAAACCGGCCTGCAGTTGCGGCAGCAGGCCCAGCGCCAGATCGACCCGCCCACTGGCCATGTCGTCGCGCAGCGAGGCGTCGGCCACGGGCACGCACTGCAGCGTGACACGCGGCGCCGCTTGCGCCAGCGCGTCCACCAGCACCGGCAGGAAATAGGTTTCTCCGACGTCGGACATGGCCAGCGTGAAGCAGCGCTCGCTGGTGGCCGCCTCGAACGAGGCGCGCACGTTCAAGGCTTCGCGCAGCGTGTCCAGCGCCTGCGCCACCGGGCCGGCGAGCTGCAGGGCGTAGGGCGTGGGTTCCATGCCGCCCGGCGTGCGCAGGAACAGCTCGTCGCCCAGCAGGCCACGCAGGCGGCGCAGCGCGTTGCTCACCGCCGGCTGGCTCAGGCCCAGCGCTTCGGCCACGCGCGAGACGCGGCGCTCGCGCAGCAGCCGGTGAAACACCACCAGCAGGTTGAGGTCGATCTCGTGCAGGTTCATGGGCGCTCATTATTTCGATGGTGAATACAGGCTATCACGCCGTTTCGATTGCTGGATAGGAAACGATTGGCGATCATGCGGGTGAATTCGACAAAAAAACGGAGACACGCCATGACCACCGAGGCCCCCATCGCCAGCCCGGATGCCCTGCACTGGGAGCTGGGCGGCACCAGCCGCATCCCCTTCGCCGTCTACACCGATCAACAACGCCACCAGCGCGAACTGGAGCGCTTCTTCTACAAGGGCCACTGGTGTTACGTCGGCCTGGAAGCGGAAATCCCCAACGCGGGCGACTTCAAGCGCAGCGTGGTCGGCGAACGTTCGGTCATCATGACCCGCGCCGCCGACGGCGCGATCCATGTGGTGGAGAACGTCTGCGCGCACCGCGGCATGCGTTTCTGCCGCAAGCGCCACGGCAACCAGACCGAGTTCGTCTGCCCCTACCACCAGTGGAGCTACGCGCCCAACGGCGACCTGCAAGGTGTGCCCTTTCGCCGCGGCGTGCGGCAGGACGGCAAGGTCAATGGCGGCATGCCGGCCGACTTCAACCCCAAGGACCACGCGCTCACCAAGCTCAAGGTGGCGGTGCGCGGCGGCGTGGTGTTCGCTTCCTTCGACCACGAAGTCGAGTCGCTCGAAGACTACCTGGGGCCGACCATCCTCCAGTACTTCGACCGCCTGTTCAACGGCCGCAAGCTCACCATCCTGGGCTACAACCGCCAGCGCATCCCCGGCAACTGGAAGCTGATGCAGGAGAACATCAAGGACCCGTACCACCCGGGCCTGCTGCACACCTGGTTCGTCACCTTCGGCCTCTGGCGCGCCGACAACAAGAGCGAGCTGCGCATGGACGCGCACCACCGCCACGCCGCCATGGTCTCCACCCGCGGCAGCATGGGCCAGGCCAGCGGCCAGGCCGCGCAGGTGACGCAGGTGTCCAGCTTTAAGGCCGCGATGGAGCTGGAGGACAAGCGCTTCCTGGACATCGTGCCGGAGCCCTGGTGGCAACTCGGCGAGCAGATGCCCACCGCCGTCATGACGACCCTGTTTCCCAGTGTGATCTTCCAGCAGCAGGTCAACAGCGTGAGCACCCGCCACATCCAGCCCGACGGGCATGGCGCGTTCGATTTCGTCTGGACGCACTTCGGTTTCGAGGACGACACGGCCGAGATGACCGAGCGCCGCCTGCGCCAGGCCAACCTGTTCGGTCCGGCCGGTTTCGTGAGCGCCGACGACGGCGAAGTCATCGAGTTTTCGCAGCAGGCTTTCGAGAGCAAGCCGCAGCACCGCACACTGGCGGAGTTGGGCGGGCGCGAGGTGGGTGAGACCGATCACATGGTGACCGAGACGCTGATCCGCGGCATGTACGAGTACTGGCGCAAGGTGATGGAAGCCCCGGAGCCTTCCGTCGCGAAGGAGGTTTCGCCATGAGCGCGCTGGTCAAAGTCGAGTTCGATACCTGGCAGGCGCTGCAGCAGCTCTACAGCGACTACGCCTCGGCCGTGGACAGCGGCCAGTGGGAACTCTGGCCCGATTTCTTCACCACCGACGGCGTCTACAAGCTGCAGCCGCGTGAGAACCACGAGCGCGGCTTCCCGCTCTCAACTCTCGCCTTCGACAGCCAGGCCATGCTGCGCGACCGGGTGTACGGCATACAGGAGACGCTGTTCCACGACCCGTATTACCAACGCCACGTGGTGAGCGCTCCCGTCGTGCGGCACATCGACGAACAGGGCCGGCTGCACTGCGAAGCCAACTACGCGGTGTTCCGCACCAAGCTCGACGGCGCGAGCAGCGTGTTCAACGTCGGGCGTTATCTGGACATCGTGGTCAACACACCGCAGGGCTTCAAGTTCGCTCAACGTCTCTGTGTGTACGACAGCGAAATGATCCCCAATTCCATCATCTACCCCATCTGAACAGGATCAACTTCATGAGCAACTGGACCGACGTGGCCGCCGAGGCCGATCTGTTTGAAGGCGCGGGCATTCCGGTGGCGCCGGGTGGGCGCGACATCGCGCTGTTCGCGGTGGACGGCGAGGTGTTCGCCACCGACAACCTTTGCACCCACGGCCATGCCAGGTTGTGCGACGGCTTTGTGGAAGGGCACGAGATTGAGTGCCCCCATCATCAGGGCCGCTTCGATCTGCGCACCGGCGATGCCACCTTGGCGCCCTGCACCGAGCCCATCAAGATCTGGCCGGTGAAGGTGGAGGGCGGGCGCGTGTTCCTGGATCTGGGCTGATGCCCCCATGCTCCGCCGCAGCTCGGGTCGTCCCTCCGGGGAGCAGCCTTGCTAGGGGCGGCCTGTCGCGGTGGTCGTTGACCGTTCCAGCAGCATTGCGTCGCCGTAGCTGAAGAAGCGGTAGCCCTGCGCCACCGCGTGGCGGTACAGCGCCATCACGTGCTCGTGGCCGGCGAAGGCGCTGACCAGCATCATCAGCGTGCTCTTGGGCAGGTGGAAGTTGGTCACCAGCACGTCCACCACCTGGAACTGAAATCCCGGCGTGATGAAGATGTTGGTATCACCGCTCGTTTCGCCGGACCGCGCCCAGCTCTCCAGCGTGCGCACGCTGGTCGTGCCCACCGCCACCACGCGGCCGCCGCGCGCGCGGCAGTCGGCGATGGCCTGGACGGTTTCGGGCGGGATCGCGTAGCGCTCGTGGTGCATCACGTGCTCTTCAATGCGCTCGGTCTTCATCGGCGCGAAGGTGCCCGCGCCCACGTGCAGCGTCACGTTCGCGCGCTGCACGCCGCGTGCTTCCAGCGCAGACAACACGCCTTCGTCAAAGTGCAGCGCGGCGGTTGGCGCGGCCACCGCCCCCGGTACGCGGGCGAACACGGTCTGGTAGCGGCGCTCGTCGTCGGCATCGTCGGTGTGCGTGATGTAGGGCGGCAGCGGCACGTGGCCGTGGCGTGCCATCAACTCATAGGGCGTCTCGCCCGCCGGGCCCTGCAGGCGCAGGCGGAAGAGTTGCCCCTGTTGATCGGGCCAGCGACCGAGGAAGACCGCGTCGAAGCCGCCGCCACTTAGACCACCGGCCAGGTGCAACAGGCCACCGAGCTGCGGCTTCTTGCTCACGCGGATGTGGGCCACCACTTCCTGCCCCGAGCCGTCGCTGGCTTCTTGCGGCAGCAGCACGCGCTCGATCAGGATTTCAAACTTGCCGCCGCTGGCCTTCTCGCCGAACAGCCGGGCCTTGACCACCTGCGTGTCGTTGAACACCAGCAGGTCGCCGCGCTTCAGCAGGCCGGGCAGCTCGCGGAAGATGCGGTCCACCGGCTGGGCGCCCGTGCCGTCGAGCAGGCGCGAGGCGCTGCGTTCGGCGGCGGGGTGCTGGGCGATGAGTGCGTCGGGGAGTTGGAAATCGAAGTCGGCGACGGTGAAGCCGTGGGCCGATGGAGATGGGGAAGCGGTCATGCTGCTTGAGGGCCGGACAAGGCCCGTTCCAAGTGGAAGTGGCCGGGAAGTGGCCAAAAGGGTGGATAAAAAGACAGGCAGAATTGTCCCATGCCCGACGCCCCGCCCGCCCCACGCAAGGAACTCTCTGCGCCACAGAAAGCCCTGCACAAGCTGGGGCTCACGCGCGACATCGACCTGGCCCTTCACCTGCCGCTGCGCTACGAAGACGAAACCCGCGTGGTGCGCCTCACCGATGCACGCGACGGTCAGACCGTGCAGGTCGAAGGCACGGTGACGCACCAGGAGATCACCCTGCGCCCGCGCCGCCAGCTGCTGGTGACGCTGGACGACGGTTCCGACACCTGCACCCTGCGTTTCTTCAGCTTCTACCCCTCGCACCAGAAGGCGCTGGCGGTGGGCGCGCGCGTGCGGGTGCGCGGCGAGGTCCGTGGCGGTTTCATGGGCCGCACCATGGTGCACCCGGCTTTTCACGCCGCCGGCGGCGAACTGCCCGACGCGCTGACACCGGTCTACCCCACCAGCGCCCAGCTGCCCCAGGCCTACCTGCGCAAGGTGGTGGCCAGCGGGCTGGCTCGCGCCGACCTGTCTGAAACCATTCCGCCGGAACTGCTGGGCAGCTTGCAGCGCGTGGTGCACGGCACCTGGACCCTGCGCGACGCACTGCGCTACCTGCACCACCCGGGGCCGGATGTGTCGCTCGACGCGCTCGAAGACCGCAGCCACCCGGCCTGGCAACGCCTGAAGGCCGAAGAGCTGCTGGCGCAGCAGCTCTCTCAATTGACGGCCAAGCGCGAGCGCGATGCCCTGCGTGCGCCGGTGTTGCGCACGGCGCCGGGTGGGCTGCACGAACAGTTGCTGGCCGTGTTGCCTTTCGCCTTGACCGGCGCGCAGCGCCGCGTGGGTGCAGAAATCGCGCGCGACCTGGCCCGCCACGTGCCCATGCACCGCCTGCTGCAGGGCGACGTGGGTTCGGGCAAGACGGTGGTGGCCGCGCTGGCCGCGGCGATCGCCATCGACTCGGGCTGGCAGTGCGCGCTGATGGCGCCCACCGAGATCCTGGCCGAGCAGCATTTCGCCAAGCTCATCGGCTGGCTGGAGCCGCTGCTGGCGCCGCTGGGCAAACGCGTGGCCTGGCTCACCGGCAGCCAGAAGAAAAAGCAGCGCACCGAGATGCTGGCCCTGATCGCCAGCGGCGAGGCTGCGCTGGTGGTGGGCACCCACGCCGTGATCCAGGACCAGGTGGTGTTCCAGAACCTGGCGCTGGCCATCATTGACGAGCAACACCGGTTTGGCGTGGCGCAGCGGCTGGCGCTTCGCTCCAAGATGACCGAGGGCGATGATGGACAGTCGCGCGAGCCGCACCTTCTGATGATGACGGCGACGCCGATCCCTCGGACCTTGGCCATGAGCTACTACGCCGACCTCGACGTCTCCACCATCGACGAGCTGCCACCCGGCCGCACGCCCATCGTCACCAAAGTCGTGTCCGACCAGCGCCGCCACGAGGTGATCGAACGCATCCGCGCGCAGGTGGCGCAGGGGCGGCAGGTGTATTGGGTTTGTCCACTGATCGAAGAGAGCGAGGCGCTGGACCTGTCGAACGCCACCGAGACACACGCGGAACTCAGCGCGGCGCTCAACAGCTCCCACGCGCCTTTCCGGCGAGACGTGTCCCTGTCCAAGGCGCCCGAGGGTCCGGCTCTGCCGGTCCAAGGGCGCGTTCCCCCTCCCAGCGCCGAAGGCGCGCGAGAGAGGGGGGAAGCCGCGTCAGCGGCGCAGGGGGGTGCTCCTGTCCTGGTCGGCCTGCTGCACTCGCGCATGCCGGTGGCCGAGAAGAAGGCGGTGATGTCGCTCTTCACCAGTGGCCACATGGGTGTGCTGGTGTCCACCACCGTGATCGAGGTGGGCGTCGACGTGCCCAACGCCTCGCTGATGGTGATCGAACACGCCGAACGTTTCGGCCTGAGTCAGCTGCACCAGCTGCGAGGCCGTGTGGGGCGCGGCGCGGCGGCGTCGGCCTGCGTGCTGCTCTACACGCCACCCGACGGCGGGCGCCTCGGCGAAACCGCGCGCGAACGGCTGAAGGCCATGGCCGAGACCAACGATGGTTTTGAAATTGCCCGCCGAGATCTCGAAATCCGCGGCCCGGGCGAATTTCTCGGTGCGCGCCAGTCGGGGGCCGCGATGCTGCGGTTTGCCGATCTCGCCACCGATGGCCACCTGCTGGACTGGGCGAGAACGGCGGCGGCCGAGATGCTCACCCGCTTCCCCGAAGCCGCCGAGCGGCATGTGGGGCGCTGGCTGGGCACCAAGGCGGAGTACCTAAAGGCCTGAGGTGGCTGGGCGGGTTGACCGTCCAATCAGCATGGACAGCATGAGCAGTCCGGCCGCGGCCCCGAACGTGACCTGGACACCGTGCAGCAGGATCGCAGGAGATGCGGCGGCGGGCTCCGTGGTGACCCAGGCAAACACCCAGCCCATGACCGAGGCCCCGGCCATCAGTCCCAGGTTGCGTGCCAGGTTCAGCAAGCCGGAGACCTCACCCCGGCGCGCCGCGGGCAGCCGGGTCAGGGTGGCCGTGTTGTTGGCGGCCTGGAACAGCTGGTAGCCCGGGGTCAGGACGGAGATGGCGAGCAGGTAGCCCGCCAGGCCCCAGGGGCCGGGCAGCACCGCCAGCCCCAGTGCGCCGGCCAGCATGACCAGCAGGCCCGTGCGCAGCGTGTGCGCTGCGCCCCAGCGGTCCACCAGTTTGCCGGCCACGAAGCCGAACGCCATGGACATCAGCGGTCCGGCCGACATCGCGGCGCCCACGCCGGCCGTCCCCAGTCCCAGGCCACCGGACAGGAAGAACGGACCGATCACCAGCGTGGCCATCATGACGGTGGCCACCAGCGCATTCATGACCAGGCCGGCACCCAGTGCGGTCCCTTGCCAGAGCGCCGCCGCCTCCCCTGGTGTGTTGCTTCGTGCCGCAGACATCGGGGTGGGCGCCGGCAGGTGCCGGTGGACCAGCCAGAGGGTCAGCACGCTCAGGGGCACTGTGGACAGGAACATGGCGCGCCAGTCCAGCCAGGCGATCAGCAGACCGCCGGCCGACGGTCCGAGCGCGGTGCCCACCGCCGACATGCTGGCCAGCCAGCCCATGGCGCTGCCGGTGCGCTCCTTGCCAACGGTTTCGCCCGCCATGGCCATGGCGAGCGTCATCATCGTCGCGGCCCCCAGGCCCTGGAGGGCGCGGGCCGCCACCAGGGCTTCCAGGGAAGGTGCCTGTGCACAGAGCACCGAGGCCAGGGTGAACAGCACCAGACCCGCCATCAGCAGGCGTCGCCGGCCCAGGCGGTCGCCCAGCCGCCCGGCCACAACGACCAGCGCCGTCATGGCCAGCAGGTAGGCCAGCACCACCCACTGCACCTGCTGGAACGAGGCGCCGAACGCCTGCGTCAGGCTGGGCAGGCTCACATTGGCCATGCTGGTGCCCAGCGACGACAGCAGCACCGACAGCGAAAGGCTGGCCAGGGCGCCTGCGGAGCCGGGCCGGTGGGAAAGAAGTTGGGACATGGTCAGGTTTCCTCAAAAGTCCTGCACAGCAGGCGTGAGGGCACTGTATTTTTTTGCATGACATGGCGGAAGGCGCGTAGGTTGCATTGATATGTTGCGTTTGACGCCATGTCCGGTCGGTTTGCGCTAAGGTGCGGACATGCCCACGCCCGATCTCAACCTGCTGTTCACGCTGGATGTCCTGCTGCAGGAGGGCAGCGTGGCCGGGGCGGCCCGCCGCTTGCGCTTGAGCGCCTCGGCCATGAGCCGGGCGCTGGCGCGATTGCGGGACACCACGGGCGATCCGCTGCTGGTCCGGGCCGGGCGCGGCCTGGTGCCCACGCCCCGCGCCCTGGCGCTGCGGGAGCAGGTTCGCCAACTGGTGCAGGACAGCGTGGAGGTGCTGCAGCCGGCGGAGGTGCTGAATCTTCAACAGCTGCAGCGGACCTTCACCCTGCGCAACCGCGAGGGCTTTGTCGAGAACTTCGGCGCCGCGCTGGTCGAGCGTGTGGCGGCGCAGGCGCCGGGCGTGCGCCTGTGCTTCGAGCAGAAGACCGAGCGGGATAGCGCGGCCTTGCGGGAAGGGCTGGCCGATCTGGAGACCGGCGTGGTGGGCCCGGCGCTGGCGCCGGAGTTGCGGGCCCAGGCGCTGTTCAGCGACCGGTTTGTCTCGGTGGTGCGCCAGGGGCACCCGCTGGCCGGCCAGCTTCACGAATTGCAGCCCTACATCGCCGGCCGGCACATCGGCGTGGCCCATCGCACGGGCGGGCAGGAAGCCGTGGACCTGGCGCTGGAGCGTCTGGGACTGCAGCGCCAGGTGGACCTGAGCGTGGGCAGCTTTTCAGCGGCACTGGCGCTGGCCCGCGCCACCGACTACATCGCCAACGTGCCCGAGCGCCACACCCACAGCCTGCGCGAGGGCATGCACAGCGCAGCCCTGCCCGTGCAGGTGGCGGCGTTCTCCGTGTCCCTGATCTGGCACCCGCGGTACAGCGCCGACCCGGCGCACCGATGGCTGAGAGATTGTGTGCGCGAGGTGGTGTCGGCCTGTCTGGCGCACATGCCGATGCTGGAGGGGCCCCTCCCAGGTCCGTCCGGGGTGGACGCCATGTCCGTGGGCGCTGGCGGCACGACGTCCGAGAGCAAAATACAGCCATGACCCTGACCGAACTCAAATACATCGTGGCTGTGGCGCGCGAGAAGCACTTCGGCAAGGCGGCCGAGGCCTGTTTTGTCTCGCAACCGACGCTCTCCGTGGCGATCAAGAAGCTCGAAGAAGAGCTGGAGCTCAAGATCTTCGAACGCAATGCGAGCGAAATCGCGGTCACGCCGCTGGGCGAAGAGATCGTGCGCCAGGCGCAGACCGTGCTCGAACAGGCCGCCGGGATCAAGGAGATTGCCAAGCGTGGCAAGGACCCGCTGGCTGGCCCGCTGCGACTGGGAGTGATCTACACCATCGGGCCGTATCTGTTGCCGAATCTGGTGCGCCAGGTGATCGAGCGCACGCCGCAGATGCCCTTGATGCTGCTGGAGAACTTCACCACCAAACTGCTGGAGCAGCTGCGCCTGGGCGAGATCGATTGCGCCATCCTGGCCGAGCCGTTCCCGGACACCAACCTGGCCATCGCGCCGTTGTACGACGAGCCGTTCCTGGCGGCGGTGCCGGTCGGGCACCCGCTGGCGCAGCAGAAATGCGTCACCACCGAAGAACTCAAGCGCGAGACCATGCTGCTGTTGGGAACGGGCCATTGTTTCCGCGACCATGTGCTGGAGGTCTGTCCCGAATTTGCCCGGTTTTCGAGTGACACCGAGGGCATCCGCAAGAGCTTCGAAGGCTCGTCGCTGGAAACCATCAAGCACATGGTGGCCGCCGGCATGGGCGTGACCCTGGTGCCGCGCCTGTCGGTGCCGAGCTCGGCGCTCGATGGGGCGCCCAACGCGGGCCAGGACTTTGGCGATTCGTCCTTCGTGCGTTACCTGCCGTTTGAGGGCGAGGCCCCGACCCGGCGCGTGGTGCTCGCCTGGCGGCGCAGCTTCACGCGCTACGAGGCGATCGCCGAGTTGCGCAATGCGGTGTACGCCTGCGAGTTGCCGGGCGTCAAAAGGCTGTCTTGAGTTGAGCTCCCCCCTGCGCCGCTTCGGATCTTCCCCCCAGGGGGAGCACACCAGCAGCCCGGCGAGCTGGTTCTGCGGTGTGCTGGATGACCCGGCGCGCCCACGCACTTGCTGTGTTTTATCTTGATGTCCCGACTGAACCTCTATCTTGATCTGATCCGCTGGAACCGCCCGGCGGGCTGGCTGTTGCTGCTGTGGCCTTCGCTGGGGGCCCTCTGGGTGGCGGCGGGTGGCTTTCCAGGCCTGCACCTGCTGCTGGTCTTTGTGCTCGGCACCATCCTCATGCGCAGTGCCGGCTGCTGCGTCAACGACGTGGCCGACCGCGAGTTCGACAAACACGTCAAACGCACCGCACAGCGTCCGGTGACCAGCGGGCGTGTGGGCGTGAAAGAAGCGCTGGGCGTGGGCGCCGCGCTCGCTTTCGTGGCCTTCCTGCTGGTGCTCACCACCAACGTCGCCACCATCGCCTGGTCGGTGCTGGGCCTGGTGCTGTCACTGGTCTATCCCTACGCCAAACGGTATGTGTCCATGCCGCAGGCGGTGCTGGGCGTGGCCTTCAGCTTCGGCATTCCCATGGCCTTTGCGGCGGTGAACGGCGGTCCGGCGTTTGAACTGTTCTCCGGCGCGGCGCCCTGGACCGCGCCGGGTTTCTGGACGGGCGTCTGGCACAGCGTGCCGCCGCTGGCCTGGTTGCTGATGGCGGGCAACCTGTTCTGGGTGCTGGCCTACGACACGGAATACGCCATGGTGGACCGCGACGACGACCTGCGCATCGGCATGAAGACCTCGGCCATCACGCTGGGCGACGCCGATGTGCCGGCCGTCACCGCGTTCTACCTGGTCTTCCTGGGCATCTGGACCGCCGCGCTGTGGTCCGTGGTGAACCCCTGGGTCTGGGGCGCCATGCTGGTGGTGGCGCTGGCCCAGGTGGCCTGGCATTTCCACCTGATCAAGGACCGCATCCGGGACGGCTGCTTCAAGGCCTTCCGCCTCAACCACTGGTTGGGCTTCACGGTGTTCGTGGGGGTGGTGCTGGGCGTGTGAAGGCGCGTTGCGGGGTGAGCCTTTATTTGCCGAATTCGGCGCCGAGCTCCGCTGCACGCTTTTGCGCCGCGAACAGGGCTTCCTCGAATTTGGCTTTCACACCGCTCGCCTCCATCGACGTGATCGCCGCGTAGGTGGTGCCGCCCTTGGACGTGACGCGCTCGCGCAGTGTCTGCAGCGGCTCGCTGGAACGTTGTGCCAGGGTGGCCGCGCCGATGAAGGTGCCGATGGCGAGCTGCTGTGCCACCTCGGGCGCGAGGCCCATGCGGGCGCCCGCGTCGCGCATGGCTTCGAGGAAATAGAACACATAGGCCGGGCCGGAGCCGGAGAGGGCGGTCACCGCGTCCAGGTCCGACTCCACGTTCACCCATACCAGCTCGCCAGTGGTGCGCACCACGCGCTCCACCAGGGCCCGGTCGGCGTCCGAGACGGCGGCGCGGGCCATCAGCCCGGTCATGCCCAGGCCGACCAGGGCGGGCGTGTTGGGCATGGCGCGCACGATGCGCTGTGTCTGCAGCCAGCCGGCCATGCTCTCGCTGGTGATGCCGGCGGCCACGCTCAGGTGCAGGGCGTTGCCGAGGAAGGGTCCTGCGGCCATCGCGGCGTCCTTGAAAGTCTGCGGCTTCACCGCCCAGACCACGAGATCGGAGGGTTTCAGGTCAGCGCTGGCGACAGGCAGGATGGACATGCCCGGGAACTGCTGCGCCAGCTTCGCGCGCTGCTCGTCCCAGGGCTCGACCACCTGCAGGGCGGCGCTGGGGTGGCCCTGTCGGACCAGGACGCCGATGATGGCGCTGGCCATGTTGCCGCCGCCGATGAAGGTGATGATGGGGTGGGTGGACGTGTTCATGCGGAGATTGTCGCCCGAGCCCGAGGAGGCGCGAGGGGGAGTTTCCAAGGGCACCGAGGAACCGGCTTTGCCGGGCCTCTGGTGCCGCCCCCCTCCGGGGGGCTGAGGACCGCGGCTCCGCGCCTGCCTGCGCAGGCGTGGACGGGACGAAGAGTCATCAGCTCTGACGATGACGCGGCCTGCAAGGCACGCGAAGCGGCGCGGGGGGAGGCGGCTACGCCGCCGTCGTCATCCTCACCGCGTGTTCCCACTGCGCCATTTTTTCCGCCGCCCGCTCGCGCGACAGCGTCGGATGAAACGTGCGTTCGGCGCGCCACTGTCTGGACAGTTCGTCCAGCCCGGCGTACAGCCCGCTGTGCAGGCCGGCCAGGTAGGCCGCGCCCAGTGCGGTGGTCTCGATCACCGCTGGGCGCACCACCGGGATGCCCAGCAGGTCGGCCTGGAACTGCATCAGCAGGTCGTTGACGCAGGCGCCGCCGTCCACCCGCAACTCGCTCACGGGCACGCCACCGGCCGCGATGGCGTCGCGGCTCATGGCGTCGAGCAGGGCCGCGCTCTGGAACGCGATGCTCTCCAGCGCCGCGCGCGCGATGTGGGCCATGGTGGTGCCGCGCGTCAGACCGTTGATGCTGCCGCGCGCGTCGGCCTGCCAGTAGGGCGCGCCCAGCCCGGTGAAGGCGGGCACCAGCACCACGCCGCCCGCGTCGGGCACGCTCTCGGCCAGGGCCTGCACCTCGCTGCTGGACTCGATGGCGCGCAGCCCGTCGCGCAGCCACTGCACCACGGCGCCGCCGATGAACACGCTGCCTTCCAGCGCGTATTGCTGCGGCCCAGGGGGTTGTGCCGCGGCGGTGGTGATCAGGCCGTTCTGGCTGGTCTGGAACCGCTCGCCGGTGTGCATGAGCATGAAGCAGCCGGTGCCGTAGGTGTTCTTGGCCATGCCGGCCGAGAAGCAGGCCTGGCCGAACAGGGCGCTTTGCTGGTCGCCGGCCACACCGCCGATCGCCAGCGGCGAGCCCAGCCATTCGGCCTGGATATCGCCGAAGTGCGCGCTCGACGGCAGGGTTTCGGGCATCAGGCTGGGCGGGATGTCGAGCAGGGCCAGCAACTCGTCGTCCCAGCGCTGGCTGTGCACGTTGAACAGCATGGTGCGCGAGGCGTTGCTGATGTCGGTGACGTGGCGCGCGCCGCCCGTGAGCTGCCAGATCAGCCAGCTGTCGACCGTGCCGAAGGCCAGCTCGCCGCGTTCGGCCTGCGCGCGCGCGCCGGGCACGTGGTCGAGCATCCACTGGAGTTTGGTGCCGGAGAAATAGGCGTCGATGCGCAGGCCGGTCTTCTGCAACACGGTGTCGCTCAGGCCACGCTCGCGCAGTTCGGCGCAGGCGGCTTCGGCACGCCGGTCCTGCCAGACGATGGCGTTGTACACCGGCGCGCCTGTGCGCCGGTTCCACAGCAGCGTGGTCTCGCGCTGGTTGGTGATGCCCACGGCGCGGATGTCGCTCGCCTTCAGACCGGCCTGGGCCAGCGCCTCGCGCGCGGTTTCCAGCTGTGTCGTCCAGAGGCCGCGCGGGTCGTGTTCCACCCAGCCCGGCTGGGGGTAGATCTGGCGGAACTCGCGCTGCGCCATGGCCACCACGTGGCCGTCGCGGTCGAACACGATGCTGCGCGAACTGGAGGTGCCCTGGTCCAGGGCGAGCAGGTAGGTCATGGTCTGTCTCGATCAGTTTGTGTGGATCAGGCGGGGTCGTCCGAGCGGTCGGCCACCACGCATTCGACGTGGCCCTGCGCCATCAGCTCGCCAAAAGGCGGGGGCGGCGGCGCGTCGGTGAACATCACGTCGATCTCGTCGAGCCGCGCCAGTTCCACCATGGCGGGCCGGTTGAACTTGCTGTGGTCGGCGGCGAGCCAGACCTCGCGCGACTGCTCGACGATGGTGCGCGCCACCTTCACTTCGCGGTAGTCGAAGTCGCGCAGCGTGCCGTCGGACTCGATGCCGCTGATGCCGATCAGGCCGATGTCCACCTTGAACTGGCGCATGAAGTCCACCGTGGCCTCACCCACGATGCCCTGGTCGGCGCCGCGCACCAGGCCGCCGGCCACGATCACCTCGCAGTCGGGGTTGGTGCTCAGCAGCGCGGCGATGTGCAGGTTGTTGGTGATCACCCGCAGGCCGCGGTGACGCAGCAGTTCGTGGCCCACCGCCTCGATCGTGGTGCCGATGTTGAGGATCAGCGAACAGCCGTTGGGCACCCGCTGCGCGATGGCGCGCGCGATGGCGCGTTTGGCGTCGGACTGCATGGCCTGGCGCTGCCGGTAGGCGATGTTTTCGGTGGTCGATCCCGGCAGGCGCACGCCGCCGTGAAAGCGCGAGAGCAGGCCGGCCTCGGCCAGGCGCTGCACGTCGCGGCGCACGGTCTGCAGGGTCACGCCAAACCGTTCGGCCAGGGCTTCGATGGTCTGCGGGCCGCGGGTGCGCACGTCGTCGAGCAGCTGGGTGTGTCGGGGTGCGAGGTTCATACGGGGGATTCTGAAACAGGACAACCCGAACATAACGGAAATCAAATTTTTGCCATTAAGGGTAAATACCGAATAAAAAAGAACATAAACGAACAATAGAATCGCCGAAACGAAAACACCCGATTCGGGTGGCTGGCCTTCTTCTGGACCTGAAATGCAGCTCTCTCTGGAATACGTGGGGAAAACGGTCGGACCATCGGTCCACCTCTATCCCCAGAGCCTGACCCCGGTGCCCGGCGCGGTCACGGTGTTGCTGGGTGCGACCCAGGCCGGCAAGACCAGCCTGATGCGCCTCATGGCCGGGCTGGACGTGCCCAGCACCGGCCGGGTGCTGGTGGACGGCGTCGACGTGACCGGTGTGCCGGTGCGCGAACGCAACGTGGCCATGGTCTACCAGCAGTTCATCAACTACCCCTCGATGACGGTGGCCGACAACATCGCCTCGCCGCTGAAACTGCGTGGTCTGCCGCGCGCCGCGATCGACACCCAGGTGCGGCAGCTCGCCGAGCGCCTGCACATCGACATCTTTCTGGACCGCCTGCCGGCCGAGCTCTCCGGTGGCCAGCAGCAGCGCGTGGCGCTGGCCCGCGCCCTGGCCAAGAACGCGCCGCTGATGCTGCTGGACGAGCCGCTGGTGAACCTGGACTACAAGCTGCGCGAGGAACTGCGCGAGGAGCTGACCCAGCTGTTCGAGGCTGGTGACTCCACCGTGGTCTACGCCACCACCGAGCCTGGCGAGGCGTTGCTGCTGGGCGGCTACACGGCGGTGATGGACGCGGGCGAGCTGCTGCAATACGGGCCGACCGCCGAGGTCTTTCACGTGCCCAAATCGATCCGCGTGGCGCGTGCCTTCAGCGACCCGCCGATGAACCTGCTGGCGGCCGAGGTGGTCGACGGCGGCGTGCAGCTGGGTGGCGGGCCGCGCCTGGCCGTGAACCTGCCCGAGCGCGCCACGCGCGCGCTGACGGTGGGTGTGCGCGCCAGCGCCCTGCGGCTGCATGCGCGCGAGGGCGATGTGTCCCTGCCCGGCACCGTGGAACTGGCCGAGATCTCGGGCTCCGACACCTTTGTGCACGTGCACACCGGTGTGGGCGAGGTGGTGGCCCAGCTCACCGGCGTGCACGACTTTGAACTCGGCAGCCCCATCACCCTGCACCTGAACCCCGCGCAGGCCTATGTGTTCGACCAAGCGGGCGACCTGCTGGTCGCGCCAGAGCGCAAGGGAGCGTCTCAATGAGCCGTATCGATCTGGACCTCGCGCACTCGTACAAGCCGAACCCGAAAGCCGACGGCGACTACGCGCTGCTGCCGCTGAAGATGAGCTTCGAAGACGGTGGCGCCTACGCCTTGCTCGGCCCCTCGGGCTGCGGCAAGACGACCATGCTCAACATCATGTCCGGCCTGCTGGTGCCGTCGCACGGCAGCGTCAAGTTCGATGGCCAGGACATGACCCGCGCCACGCCGCAGCAGCGCAACATCGCCCAGGTGTTCCAGTTCCCAGTCATCTACGACACCATGACCGTGGCCGAGAACCTGGCCTTCCCGCTGAAGAACCGCAAGGTGCCGGCGCACCAGATCCAGGCCCGCGTGGGCCAGATCGCCGAGATGCTGGAGATGAGCCACCAGCTCGACATGCGCGCCGCCGGCCTGAGCGCCGACCAGAAACAGAAGATTTCGCTGGGGCGCGGGCTGGTGCGGCCCGATGTGTCGGCCGTGCTGTTCGACGAGCCGCTGACCGTGATCGACCCGCACCTGAAGTGGCAGCTGCGCCGCAAGCTCAAGCAGATCCACCACGAGCTCAAGCTGACCCTGATCTACGTGACGCACGACCAGGTGGAAGCGCTGACCTTCGCCGACCAGGTGGTGGTGATGACGCGTGGCAAGGTGGTGCAGATGGGCACGCCCGAGGCCTTGTTCGAGCGGCCGGCCCACACCTTCGTGGGCCACTTCATCGGCTCGCCTGGCATGAACTTCCTGCCGGCGAACGTGGCCGACGGCGCCCTCAGCGTGGGTGGCCTCGGCCTGAGCGCGGACCGCGAGCTGCCCGCGGGCGATCTCAAGCTGGGCATCCGCCCCGAATACCTGCCGCTGGTGCCGGTCGGCGCGATCGGCGCCTTGCCGGCCACCGTGCGCCAGGTGCAGGACATCGGCACCTACCTGCTGGTGACTTGCGACGTGGCGGGCCAGACGCTCAAAGCGCGGCTCGCACCCGACGCCACGCCGCCCGCGGTGGGCGAGCGGGTGGGGCTGCAGGTGCTGGGCGAACACACCTGCTATTACAAGAACGAGGAGCTGATGGCATGAGCGCAGCGCCGGGCCGCCCCAAGCCAGCTCGCACCGCAGTGCGCAGCACGAAGGAATCTCTATGAGCGTGACCACCAAACCCGTGAACCAGAAAGCCTGGTTCCTGATCCTGCCGGTCTTCATCTGCGTGGCCTTCTCGGCCATCCTGCCGCTGATGACGGTGGTGAACTACTCGGTGCAGGACATCATCTCGCCCGAGCGGCGCGTCTTCGTCGGCACCGAATGGTTCGCCGCCGTGATGCGCGACGAAGACCTGCACGCCGCGCTCTGGAACCAGCTGAAATTCTCGAGCGCCGTGCTGCTGGTGGAGATACCGCTGGGCATCGCGCTGGCGCTGTCCATGCCGGCCGCGGGCTGGAAGGCCTCGGCCACGCTGGTGATCGTGGCGCTGTCGCTGCTGATTCCGTGGAATGTGGTCGGCACCATCTGGCAGATCTTCGGCCGCGCCGACATCGGCCTGATGGGTGCCACCCTGCAGCGCCTGGGCATCGAGTACAGCTACACCGGTGACGCATTGCACGCCTGGCTCACCGTGCTGCTGATGGACATCTGGCACTGGACGCCGCTGGTGGCGCTGCTGGCCTACGCCGGCCTGCGCAGCATTCCCGACGCCTATTACCAGGCCGCGCGCATCGACGGCGCCAGCAAGTTCGCGGTGTTCCGCTACATCCAGCTGCCCAAGATGCGCGGCGTGCTGATGATCGCCGTGCTGCTGCGCTTCATGGACTCTTTCATGATCTACACCGAGCCCTTCGTGCTCACCGGCGGCGGGCCCGGCAACGCCACCACCTTCCTCAGCCAGTACCTGACGCAGAAGGCGGTCGGCCAGTTCGACCTCGGGCCGGCGGCGGCGTTCTCGCTGATCTATTTCCTCATCATCCTGCTGTTCTGCTTCGTGCTCTACAACTGGATGCAACGCCTGGGACAAACCGAGAAGGAGGGCGGCCATGAATGATCGCCGGTTCAAGAAACGCACGATTTTCCTGATCGCCTACCTGGTCTTCGCCCTGTTGCCCATCTACTGGATGGTCAACATGAGCTTCAAGACCAATCAGGAAATCCTCTCCAGCTTCAGCCTGCTGCCGCAGGCCTTCACCTGGGACAACTACAAGACCATCTTCACCGACGAGTCCTGGTACTCGGGCTACATCAACAGCCTGATCTACGTGGCGATCAACACCACGATCTCCCTCACGGTGGCGCTGCCCGCGGCCTACGCCTTCAGCCGCTACAGCTTCCTGGGCGACAAGCATGTCTTCTTCTGGCTGCTGACCAACCGCATGACGCCGCCCGCGGTGTTCCTGCTGCCGTTCTTCCAGCTCTACACCACGGTCGGTCTGATGGACACCCACCTGGCCGTGGCGCTGGCCCACCTGCTGTTCAACGTGCCGCTGGCGGTGTGGATTCTCGAAGGCTTCATGAGCGGCATCCCGCGCGAGATCGACGAGACCGCCTACATCGACGGCTACAGCTTCCCGCGTTTCTTCCTCACCATCTTCCTGCCGCTGATCAAGGCCGGTGTGGGCGTGGCGGCTTTCTTCTGCTTCATGTTCAGCTGGGTCGAGCTGCTGCTCGCCCGCACGCTCACCAGCGTCAATGCCAAGCCCATCGTCGCGACCATGACACGGACCGTGAGCGCCAGCGGCATGGACTGGGCCACGCTGGCGGCCGCAGGGGTGCTGACGATTGTTCCAGGCGCGATCGTGATCTGGTTCGTTCGCCACTACATAGCCAAAGGCTTCGCCATGGGGAGGGTGTGAGGATGGGTACCCCCCGCGCGCCTTCGGCGCTACCCCCCAGGGGGCGCCGCTGGTGGCCCGGCAAAGCCGGTTCCGCGGCGGCCTGGGATGGGCGGCACTTCGCTCGCAACAAATTGGAGATATCGCATGTTTGAGTGGATGGCGTGGACCAAGCCCGTGGCCATATTTTTCACCTGCATTGTTTTAATGCTCGCCGGCATGACGGTGTGGGAACTCAAGTCGCCCACGACGATGCGCAAGGGCTTCTTGCCCATGGCCACCACGCGGGGCGACCGCCTGTTCATCGGCTTGCTCGGGGCGGCCTACATCAACCTCGCCTTTGTCGGTATGGCCGGGTGGATCACCGAGTGGATGTCGCTGGAGCAGGAGCCCAGCATCTGGATCTCGTTCGTGGTGTCCATGGTCTGGCTGGTCTGGACCTTGCGCAAGGGTTGAGCCGCAGTCGGGACCGTTTTCTCTTTCCGTTGAATTCGGCCCATTGCTTCCCCGGGGCCGAGCCTTCAGCGTCAACACCGGGGAAGCACATTGCTAGAGGAGACAACATGAAATTTCGTCATACCGCACTGGCCGTCGCGGCCATCGCGGCCCTGGGATGCAATCTGGCCTGGGCCGATGCGGCCGCGGCCAAAAAATGGATCGACAGCGAGTTCCAGCCCTCCACCCTGAGCAAGGACCAGCAGGCCGCGGAGATGAAGTGGTTCATCGACGCCGCCGCCAAGCTCAAGGCCAAGGGCGTGAACGAAATCTCGGTGGTGTCCGAAACCATCACCACGCACGAGTACGAGAGCAAGACGCTGGCCAAGGCCTTCAGCGAGATCACCGGCATCAACGTCAAGCACGACCTGATCCAGGAAGGCGACGTGGTCGAGAAGCTGCAGACCTCGATGCAGTCGGGCAAGTCGATCTACGACGGCTGGATCAGCGATTCGGATCTGATCGGTACGCACTACCGCTACGGCAAGATCATGAACCTGACCGACTACATGTCGGGCAAGGGCAAGGAATACACGAACCCCGGGCTGGACATCAAGGACTTCATCGGAACCAGCTTCACCACCGGCCCCGACAAGAAGCTCTACCAGCTGCCCGACCAGCAGTTCGCCAACCTGTACTGGTTCCGCGCCGACCTGTTCGCGCGCCAGGACCTGAAGGACAAGTTCAAGGCCAAGTACGGTTACGACCTGGGCGTGCCGCTGAACTGGAGCGCCTACGAAGACATCGCCGCCTTCTTCAGCGAAGACGTGAAGACCATCGACGGCAAGCCGATCTATGGCCACATGGACTACGGCAAGAAAGACCCGTCACTGGGCTGGCGTTTCACCGACGCCTGGCTGTCGATGGCCGGCACCGCCGACATCGGCATCCCCAACGGCAAGCCGGTCGACGAGTGGGGCATCCGCGCCTCGGCCGACGGCTGCACGCCGCTGGGCGCGAGCGTCTCGCGCGGTGGCGCCACCAACTCGCCGGCCGCCGTCTACGCGCTCACCAAGTACGTGGACTGGATGAAGAAGTACGCGCCGAAAGAAGCCAGCGGCATGACCTTCGGCGAAGCCGGCCCCGTGCCGGCCCAGGGCCAGATTGCCCAGCAGATCTTCTGGTACACCGCCTTCACCGCCGACATGACCAAGAAGGGTCTGCCGGTGGTGAACGCCGACGGCACGCCGAAGTGGCGCATGGCACCCGGCCCCAACGGCCCGTACTGGAAGCAGGGCATGCAGAACGGCTACCAGGACGTGGGCTCGTGGACCTTCTTCGAGAAGCACGACGAGAACAAGACCGCGGCTGCCTGGCTCTACGCGCAGTTCGTGACGGCCAAGACCACCTCGCTCAAGAAGACCATCGTCGGCCTGACCCCGATCCGCGAGTCCGACATCCAGAGCAAGGCCATGACCGACATGGCGCCCAAGCTCGGTGGCCTGGTCGAGTTCTACCGCAGCCCGGCGCGTGTGGCCTGGACGCCCACTGGCACCAACGTGCCCGACTACCCCAAGCTGGCCCAGCTCTGGTGGCAGAACGTGGCCCAGGCCGTGACCGCCGAGAAAACGCCCCAGCAGGCCATGGACAACCTGGCCGAACAGATGGACCAGGTGATGGCCCGTCTGGAACGCGCCGGCATGGACCGCTGCGCGCCCAAGCTCAACAAGAAGGAAGACCCGAAGAAGTGGTTGAGCGACAAGGGCGCACCGTGGGCGAAGCTGGCCAACGAGAAACCCAAGGGTGAAACCATCGCCTACGACCAGCTGCTCAACGCCTGGAAGAACGGCAAGGTCCGCTGAGGACGCCTGAACGATCGAGTCGCAACCGCCCCTTGTGCCGAACCGGTGCAAGGGGCCACCCCCAACACCATG
The DNA here is from genome assembly GCF_013387465.1 of Hydrogenophaga aromaticivorans. Taxonomy (GTDB): domain Bacteria; phylum Pseudomonadota; class Gammaproteobacteria; order Burkholderiales; family Burkholderiaceae_C; genus Hydrogenophaga; species Hydrogenophaga aromaticivorans. The sequence goes on from NZ_VYGV01000016.1 coordinate 505,483, forward strand.
AAACGCGCAGAACTGCTCCAATCGCTGTCCGGTACCCCCCTGTTTGATCTGGCGGTGGTGGGCGGCGGCGCCACCGGACTCGGGGTGGCGCTGGATGCCGCGCTGCGCGGCTTCTCCGTGGTGCTGCTGGAGTCGCACGACTTCGCCGGCGGCACCTCTTCCCGTTCCACCAAACTGCTGCACGGCGGGGTGCGTTACCTGGCGCAGGGCAATGTGGCCCTGGTGCGCGAGGCGCTGGCCGAGCGCGCCACGGTGCTGCGCATCGCGCCCCACCTGGCGCAGCCGCTGCCCTTTGTCATGCCATCCTACGGCTGGTGGCAGACCCCCTTCTACGGCGTGGGGCTCAAGCTGTACGACCTGATGGCCGGACGCGCCGGGCTGGGCCGCACCGCATTCCTGAACCGCCGGCAGACCCTGGAGGCCTTGCCGGGGGTGAATCCCCAGGGGCTGCACGGCGGCGTGCAGTACTGGGACGGTCAGTTCGACGACGCCCGGCTGGCCCTGGCCTTGGCGCGCACCGCCGAAGTCGCGGGCGCGCGGGTGTTGAACTACGCCCGGGTCACGGCGGTGCGTCGTCTGGACGGCGCCGGCCACCCGGTCTCCGAACTCGATGTGAGCGATCGCTTTTCTGAAGAGCTCTACAAAGTGCGGGCCCGATGCGTGGTCAACGCCACCGGCGTCTGGGTCGACGAGCTGCGGGCCCATTCCAGCGGCGCCAGCGCCCAAGACGCGCCCCAGCGCATGGTGAGCCCGAGCCAGGGTGTGCACGTGGTGGTGGACCGCGAGTTCCTGCCGGGCGACCACGCGCTGCTGGTGCCCAAGACGCGCGATGGCCGGGTGCTGTTTGCCGTGCCCTGGCTGGGCAAATTGGTGCTCGGCACCACGGACACGCCGCGCCAGGACCTGCCCCGCGAACCCGATGCCTTCGCCGAGGAACTGGATTTCATCCTGAGCGAGGCCGGCCACGTGCTGAGCCGCCCGGTCACCCGGGCGGACATCCGCAGCATCTGGGTGGGCTTGCGCCCGCTGGTGGCGCCCCCGGAAACCACCGCGGGCGGCACCAAGGTCCTGTCGCGCGAACACACCATCGTGGTGGACGCCAATGGGCTGGTCACCGTCACGGGCGGTAAATGGACCACCTACCGGGCCATGGCTGACGATGTGCTGGACCGCTGCTTCGCCAGCGGACTGCTGCCCCGGCGCCCTGGTGGCTTGAGCGAACACCACACGCTGCTGGGTGCCCCCGGGCCCGAAGCGCCGGCCACGCCGATCTGCGCCCCGCCAGGTCTGCATCTGTATGGAACGGAGAAGCAGCGGGTGCTGGACTGCCCGGGACACGACCGATCCCTGGGCATGGGACTGACCGAGGCCATGGTGCGTTACGCCGTACGCCATGAGCACGCCCACACCGTGGAAGATGTGTTGGCCCGACGCTGGCGGGTCCTGTTCCTCGACGCCCGGGCCGCGGCGGGCATGGCGCCCGATGTTGCCGCGATCCTGGCCCAGGAGCAGGCCGCGGACCCGGCGCTCGACCGCTTTCTGTCGCTGTGCGACCACTACTTGCCGAGCCGCACCGCCGTTTTCGCGCAAAAGCCGGTTGACAAGCCAAAGGTGTAGTGCAATAATCTGCGGCTTCGCTGTAAAAAAGCGAAGTTATCCGCCCACCGACGCGGGTTGTGTCCACTCTGCAGCAGGTCTGCAGGGTTGACGCGGCTGGCAACGACGGGCCCAAGACTGATCACTCCCGGCCGTGGTGGCTGGGGGGATTCAAGTTGGGACTTAAATCAAATGATTCAAACGCAATCTCGACTCGATGTTGCTGACAACACGGGCGCCAAGTCCGTGATGTGCATCAAAGTGCTGGGCGGCTCCAAGCGCCGCTACGCCAGCGTGGGTGATGTCATCAAGGTCAGCATCAAGGAAGCAGCGCCGCGTGGCCGCGTCAAAAAAGGCGAGGTGTACAACGCTGTGGTGGTTCGCACCGCCAAGGGCATCCGTCGTCAGGACGGCGCTCTGATCAAATTCGACGGCAACGCTGCCGTGTTGCTTAACGCCAAGCTGGAGCCTATCGGCACCCGCATCTTCGGACCGGTGACGCGCGAGCTGCGCACCGAGAAGTTCATGAAGATCGTGTCGCTGGCACCCGAGGTTCTCTGAGGAATCATCATGAACAAGATTCGTAGTGGCGATGAAGTCATCGTGATTGCCGGTCGCGACAAGGGCAAGCGCGGCAAGGTTGTGCTGCGCGCCGACGACAGCAAGCTGGTGGTCGAGGGCGTCAACATCGTGAAGAAGCATGCCAAGCCGAACCCCATGAAGGGCATCACCGGCGGCATCATCGAGAAAACCATGCCGATCCACCAGTCCAACGTGGCCATTTTCAATGGCGCCACGGGCAAGGCGGATCGTGTGGGCATCAAGCTCCTGGCTGACGGCAAGAAAACGCGCGTCTTCAAGTCCAGTGGCGAAGAAATCAAGGCGGCCTGAACATGACACGCTTGCAAGAAATCTACCGCGACAAGATCGCGCCTTCTTTGGTCGAAAAATTCGGCTACAAGTCGGTCATGGAAGTGCCCCGCATCACCAAGATCACGCTCAACATGGGTGTGAGCGAGGCGGTTGCCGACAAGAAGGTCATGGACAACGCCGTGGGCGATCTGACCAAGATCGCTGGCCAGAAGCCGGTGGTGACCAAGGCCCGCAAGGCCATCGCGGGTTTCAAGATCCGCGAGCAGCAGCCCATCGGTTGCATGGTGACCCTGCGCGGTGCCCGCATGTACGAATTCCTCGACCGTTTCGTCACCGTGGCGCTGCCCCGGGTGCGTGACTTCCGTGGTATTTCCGGCAAGGCGTTTGACGGCCGTGGTAACTACAACATCGGCGTCAAAGAGCAGATCATCTTCCCTGAGATCGAGTACGACAAGGTTGATGCCTTGCGCGGCCTCAACATCAGCATCACGACAACCGCCAAGAACGACGAAGAGTGCAAGGCTCTGCTGGTTGGTTTCCGTTTCCCGTTCAAGAACTGAGGTGGCGCGTGGCTAAACAAGCACTACTGCAACGTGAACTCAAGCGCGAAAAACTCGCGGCCAAGTTCGCCAAAAAATACGCTGAGCTGAAGTCGGTGTCGACCAGCGCAAAGCACTCTGACGAAGAGCGTGATGCAGCCCGTCTGGCGCTGCAAAAAATGCCTCGCAACGCGAACCCGACCCGCCAGCGCAACCGCTGCGAGATCACCGGTCGTCCGCGTGGCACCTTCGCCCACTTCGGCCTGGCTCGCGCCAAGGTCCGTGAAATGGCGTTTGCCGGTGAAATCCCCGGCATCACCAAAGCCAGCTGGTAAGCCCTAGGAGAACCACAAATGAGCATGAGTGATCCTATCGCTGACATGTTGACCCGCATCCGCAACGCGCAGATGGTCGAAAAGGCCAGCGTAACGATGCCGGCCTCCAAGGTCAAAGCCGCGATTGCCCAAGTCCTGAAGGACGAGGGTTACATCGACGGATTCCAGGTCAAGAGCAATGACGGCAAGAGCGAACTCGAAATCGCTCTCAAGTACTACGCTGGCCGTCCGGTGATCGAGCGCATCGAGCGCGTCAGCCGTCCTGGCCTGCGTGTTTACCGCGGCCGAAACGCCATCCCCCAGGTCCAGAACGGTCTGGGTGTGGCCATTGTCACCACGCCGCAGGGTGTGATGACCGACCGCAAGGCGCGCGCTACCGGTGTCGGTGGTGAAGTCCTGTGTTACGTCGCCTGATGCGGGCATTGAGGAGCAACTGAATGTCACGTATTGGTAAACTGCCGGTCACCGTCCCAGCTGGGGTGGAAGTGGCCGTCAAAGACGACCTGATCAACGTCAAGGGTGCACTGGGTGCCCTGGCGCTGGCGCAAAACGCGCTGGTGAAAGTTGAAAACAACGCTGGCTCGCTGTCGTTCACCCCGGTGAACGAGTCCCGCGAAGCCAATGCCATGTCCGGCACCATGCGTCAGCTGGTGAACAACATGGTCAATGGTGTGAGCAAGGGCTTCGAGAAGAAGCTCACCCTGCTCGGCGTGGGCTACAAGGCCCAGGCTCAGGGGACCAAGCTCAACCTCACCGTCGGCTACTCCCACCCTGTGGTGATGGACATGCCTGCTGGTATCAAGGTGGAAACCCCGACGCCGACCGAAATCCTGATCAAGGGTTCTGATCGTCAACGCGTGGGCCAGATCGCTTCCGAAGTGCGCGCTGTGCGCCCTCCCGAGCCCTACAAGGGCAAGGGCATCCGTTACGCGGATGAGAAGGTCGTGATCAAGGAAACCAAGAAGAAATAAGGATCAGGATCATGTTGACGAAAAAAGAGCAACGTCTCCGCCGGGCACGTCAGACGCGCATCCGCATTGCGCAGCAAGGCGCCGTCCGCCTGACCGTGAACCGCACCAACCTGCACATCTACGCCAACGTCATCTCCGACGACGGCGCCAAGGTGCTGGCCTCTGCCTCCACGGCCGAAGCCGAAGTGCGGGCCCAGATCGGTGGCGCTGGCAAGGGTGGCAACACCGCTGCAGCGCAACTGGTCGGCAAGCGCATCGCTGAAAAGGCCAAGGCCGCTGGCATCGAGAAGGTGGCGTTTGACCGTTCCGGTTTTGCCTACCACGGCCGGGTGAAAGCCCTTGCAGACGCGGCCCGCGAAGCCGGTCTGCAGTTCTGATCAAACGGAATACACAAAATGGCTAAATTTACGGCTAATGTAAAAAACGAAGCGAGTGACGACGGTCTGCGCGAGAAGATGATCGCGATCAACCGCGTGACCAAAGTGGTCAAGGGCGGTCGCATTCTCGGCTTCGCAGCGCTCACCGTGGTCGGCGATGGCGATGGTCGCGTCGGCATGGGCAAAGGCAAGGCCAAAGAAGTTCCGGTGGCTGTGCAAAAGGCCATGGAAAAGGCCCGCCGCAACATGATCAAGGTGTCGTTGAAGAACGGTTCCCTGCACCACAGCGTGCACGGCGAACACGGCGCTTCCAACGTCATGATGCTGCCCGCTTCCAAGGGTACCGGCATCATCGCTGGCGGCCCGATGCGCGCAGTGTTTGAAGTTCTGGGCATCACCGACGTCGTGGCCAAGAGCCATGGCTCGAGCAACCCCTACAACCTGGTGCGCGCCACGCTGGACGCACTGAAGAACTCGACCACGCCCGCCGACGTGGCCGCCAAGCGCGGCAAGTCGGTCGAAGACATCCTGGGCTGATTGGAGCGATCATGACCACACAAAACACCGTCAAGGTCCAACTGGTGCGCAGCCCCATTGGTACCAAGCAATCCCACCGCGACACCGTGCGCGGCCTGGGCCTGCGCAAGCTCAACAGCACCAGCGAACTGCAGGATACGCCTGCCGTGCGCGGCATGATCAACAAGATCAGCTACCTGGTCAAGGTACTCTGAACCGGAGTCGCAAGACATGGAACTCAATAGCATCAAGCCCCAAGAAGGCGCCAAGCACGCCAAGCGTCGTGTCGGTCGTGGCATCGGCTCCGGCCTGGGTAAAACCGCTGGTCGTGGTCACAAGGGCCAGAAATCGCGTTCGGGTGGCTACCACAAGGTGGGCTTCGAAGGCGGTCAGATGCCTATGCAACGCCGTCTGCCCAAGCGTGGCTTCAAGTCGGCCCTGCTTCAGTTCAACGCTGAAGTGACCCTGACAGACATCAGTGCGCTCGACGTGGCTGAAGTCGATATCCTGGTGCTGAAGCAGGCGGGCCTGGTGGCCAACCTGGCCAAGCGCGTCAAGGTCATCAAGACCGGTGAAATCACCCGTGCCGTGACCCTGAAGAACATCGGCGCAACCGCCGGTGCGAAGCAGGCGATCGAAGCCGCTGGCGGCTCGCTGGTCTGACCGGACACAAGCGAAGGCAAGCTGTGGCAACTGGATCCGCAACTCTGGCCAAAACAGGCAAGTTCGGCGACCTGCGTCGCCGACTGGTGTTCCTGTTGCTGGCCTTGGTGGTTTACCGCATCGGGGCACACATTCCCGTGCCCGGGATCGACCCTGCGCAACTGGAACAGTTGTTCAAAGGCCAGGCGGGCGGCATTCTGAGTCTGTTCAACATGTTCTCTGGCGGCGCCTTGTCACGGTTCACCGTGTTTGCGCTGGGGATCATGCCGTACATCTCCGCTTCCATCATCATGCAGCTCATGACCTACGTGGTTCCCACGTTTGAGCAGCTGAAGAAAGAAGGCGAAGCCGGTCGCCGCAAGATCACCTCGTACACCCGTTATGGCACGCTCGGGCTGGCCATCTTCCAGGCCATGGGCATTGCCTTGGCGCTGGAAGGGCAGCAGGGACTCGTGATCGATCCCGGCATGGCCTTCCGTCTGACGGCGGTGGTCAGTCTGGTCGCGGGCACGATGTTCCTGATGTGGCTGGGTGAGCAGATCACCGAGCGCGGCTTGGGCAACGGCATCTCGATCCTGATCTTCGCCGGCATTGCCGCCGGGCTGCCGAGCGCCATTGGCGGGCTGCTGGAACTGGTGCGCACGGGTGCGATGAACATCCTGGTGTCGCTGCTCATCATCGCCCTGGTGGTTCTGGTGACCTACTTCGTGGTGTTCGTCGAACGTGGTCAGCGCAAGATTCTTGTGAACTACGCTCGCCGTCAGGTTGGCAACAAGGTGTATGGCGGCCAGTCGTCCCACCTGCCGCTCAAGCTGAACATGGCTGGCGTGATTCCGCCGATCTTCGCATCGAGCATCATCCTGTTGCCCACGACCATCGTGAGCTGGGTGAGCACGGGTGACTCCACACGCTGGTTGCGCGACATTGCTTCGGCCTTGTCTCCAGGTCAGCCGATCTATGTGGGCCTGTACGCTGCTGCGATCATCTTTTTCTGCTTCTTCTACACCGCTCTGGTGTTCAACAGCCGCGAAACGGCGGACAACCTGAAGAAGAGCGGCGCATTCATTCCGGGCATTCGTCCGGGTGACCAGACCGCGCGCTATATCGACAAGATTCTGTTGCGACTGACTTTTGTCGGTGCGATCTACATCACCGCCGTGTGTCTGTTGCCAGAGTTTCTGATTTTGAAATACAACGTGCCGTTCTATTTTGGCGGTACCTCTCTACTGATCATTGTGGTGGTCACCATGGACTTCATGGCCCAGGTGCAAAACTACATGATGTCGCAGCAATATGAATCGCTGCTGAAAAAGGCCAACTTCAAGACCTCCGTCGGCAACTGATTCAGTCGTATGTCCAAGGACGATGTGATCGAGATGCAGGGCGAGGTGATTGAAAACCTGCCCAACGCAACTTTCAGGGTCAAGCTGGAAAACGGCCATGTGGTCTTGGGGCATATCTCAGGGAAGATGCGGATGCATTACATCCGCATCCTGCCAGGGGACAAGGTCAAAGTGGAGCTCACGCCCTACGACTTGACCCGGGCACGGATTGTTTTTCGATCGAAGTAACGAGCGGTTGTTTTGAGAATTTTTGGAATATCTAGGAGAAAACTATGAGAGTTTCAGCTTCGGTCAAGAAAATGTGCCGCAACTGTAAGATCATCAAGCGTCACGGGATTGTGCGGGTCATCTGCACCGACCCCCGTCACAAGCAGCGTCAAGGCTGATCGGTTCGTTTAGAGGAACATCATGGCTCGTATTGCAGGCATCAACATTCCGCCGCACAAGCACGCCGAAATCGGCTTGACGGCAATTTTTGGCATTGGCCGTACCCGCGCTCGCAAGATTTGCGAAGCTTGCGGTATCGACTACGCCAAGAAAATCAAGGACCTGACCGACGCGGAACTCGAAAAAGTTCGCGACCAGGTTGGCGTTTTCACGATCGAAGGCGATCTGCGCCGCGAAACGACCATGAACATCAAGCGTTTGATGGACATTGGTTGCTACCGTGGTTTCCGCCATCGCCGTGGCCTGCCAGTGCGTGGTCAGCGCACCAAGACCAATGCCCGCACCCGCAAGGGACCGCGCAAGGCAGCCCAGTCGCTGAAGAAATAAACGGTTTGAAGGACCCTCATGGCTAAGTCACCCAACAGCGCCGCATCCGCACGCGTTCGCAAGAAAGTCCGCAAGAACATTGCCGACGGCATTGCCCACGTGCACGCTTCGTTCAACAACACCATCATCACCATCACCGACCGCCAGGGCAACGCATTGTCCTGGGCTTCGTCGGGTGGTCAGGGTTTCAAAGGCTCGCGCAAGTCGACGCCCTTTGCCGCCCAGGTGGCTTCCGAGGTGGCTGGTCGTGCTGCCATCGAGCAGGGCATCAAGAACCTGGACGTCGAGATCAAGGGCCCAGGTCCTGGTCGTGAATCTTCGGTTCGTGCTCTGGGTGCCCTCGGCATCCGCATCAACTCGATCGCCGACGTGACGCCCGTGCCTCACAACGGCTGCCGCCCGCAGAAGCGCCGTCGCATCTGACGCCGTACCGCCGAGCGCGGTATACTCAAAAGCTTTTCTCAGCGCCACCGCAGTTTCTGCGGTGGCATTTTTTGCTAAGCCCACCGCCATCCCATGCAGGGAATGGCTCCCGCAATGGCATCTTCGCGATGCCGGTTGTGGCAGATAACTCAAGGAACCCAACGTGGCACGTTACCTCGGCCCCAAGGCCAAACTTTCCCGCCGTGAAGGCTCTGACCTGTTGCTCAAGAGCGCCCGCCGCTCCATCAGCGACAAGGCCAAGTTCGACTCCAAGCCCGGCCAGCACGGCCGCACCTCGGGTCAGCGCACCTCCGATTTCGGCCTGCAGCTGCGCGAGAAGCAAAAGGTCAAGCGCACCTACGGTGTGCTGGAGCGCCAGTTCCGCCGTTACTTCGCGGAAGCCGATCGCCGCCGTGGCAACACCGGCGCCAACCTGTTGTTCCTGCTCGAAGCACGTCTCGACAACGTGGTGTTCCGCATGGGTTTTGCCTCGACCCGCGCTGAAGCGCGCCAGATCGTGTCGCACAAGGCGATCACCGTCAATGGCCAGTCGGTCAACATTCCTTCTTACTCGGTGAAGGCCGGTGATGTCATCGCCGTGCGCGAGAAGTCGAAGAAGCAGGCCCGCGTGATCGAAGCGCTGGAACTGGCCAAGCAGATCGGTTTCCCGGCCTGGGTCGACGTGTCCGTCGACAAGGCTGAAGGCGTTTTCAAGAAGTCGCCCGACCGCGACGAATTCGCCTCCGATGTCAACGAATCGCTGATCGTCGAACTGTATTCCCGTTAATTTCGTTCCCGGTCACTGCTTCATGGCAGCGGCCGGGCCATGCTCCGTCTGCCTTATCGGTGTAACGAGCCGAGGGTACTGAAGGAAGTCTGAATGCTGAACAATCTGCTCAAGCCCAAAACCATCAACGTCGAGCAAATTTCGACCAATCGCGCCAAAGTGACCCTGGAGCCCTTTGAGCGTGGCTACGGTCACACGCTGGGCAATGCGCTGCGTCGCGTGCTGCTGTCTTCCATGACGGGCCACGCGCCCACCGAAGTCACCATCGCGGGCGTGGTGCACGAGTACTCTTCCATTGATGGCGTGCAGGAAGACGTCGTCAACATGTTGCTGAACCTCAAGGGCGTGGTTTTCAAGCTCCACAACCGCGACGAAGTGACCCTGAGCCTGCGCAAGGATGGCGAAGGCTTGGTCACGGCGGCTGACATCCAGACGCCGCACGACGTCGAGATCGTCAACCCCGGTCACGTCATTGCCACCCTGTCGGCCGGCGCCAAGCTGGACATGCAGATCAAGGTCGAAAAAGGCCGTGGTTATGTGCCGGGCAGCCTGCGCCGCAACGATGACCAGTCGCGTTCACTGGGCCGTATCGTGCTCGACGCTTCGTTCTCGCCTGTGAGGCGCGTGAGCTACACCGTCGAAAGCGCCCGCGTTGAGCAGCGTACCGACCTCGACAAGCTGGTTCTGGAAATTGAAACCAACGGTTCCATCGGTCCGGAAGAAGCCGTTCGTGCTTCGGCCAAGATCCTTGTGGAACAGCTGGCGGTGTTCGCTCAGCTCGAAGGCGTGGAATTGTCGGCATTCGACGCCCCTGCCCAGCGCAGTTCGCAGCAGTTTGATCCAATCCTGTTGCGTCCGGTGGACGAGCTCGAACTCACCGTGCGTTCGGCCAACTGCCTCAAGGCCGAGAACATCTATTACATCGGTGACCTGATCCAGCGCACCGAGAACGAGCTGCTCAAGACCCCCAACCTGGGTCGCAAGTCGCTCAACGAAATCAAGGAAGTGCTCGCATCGCGTGGCCTGACCTTGGGTATGAAGCTTGAAAACTGGCCGCCGGCTGGTCTCGACAAGCACTGAACTCGTCGATCAACGTCTGACGAACTCCCAGTACCTGACACGGCTGGGGGCAAAACACTGAAAGGAAATTACCATGCGTCACGGACACGGACTTCGCAAACTCAACCGCACCAGCGAGCACCGCCTCGCCATGCTGCGCAACATGATGAACTCGCTGCTCACGCACGAAGTCATCAAGACCACGGTGCCCAAGGCCAAAGAGCTGCGCCGCGTGGTTGAACCCATGATCACCCTGGCCAAAGTGGCCACTGTGGCCAACCGCCGCCTGGCGTTTGACCGTCTGCGCGACCGCGATGTGGTCGTCAAGCTGTTCAACGAACTCGGCCCGCGCTTTGCTGCACGTCCCGGTGGCTATACCCGCATCCTGAAAATGGGGTACCGCGTGGGTGACAATGCACCCATGGCGTTGGTCGAACTGGTGGACCGCGCAGAAGATGCCGCCCCAGCGGCAGATGACGCTAAAGCGTGATAGAATACAAGGCTTGACGCGGAGTGGAGCAGCCTGGTAGCTCGTTGGGCTCATAACCCAAAGGTCGCAAGTTCAAATCTTGCCTCCGCAACCAATAAAATCAAGCACTTAGCTTGTCAAAAAGCCCACGGTAACGTGGGCTTTTTTGTTTGTGTCGAGGTTTGTGACGAGGTCTGTGCCGTCACAGCCAGGCCGAGTTCGGTTTGTGACCTTTGGGTACTCGCCAGAATCGCTCCGATGGTCATGCCCATTGGGTAGATTTCGGTCTACGTACAAGCAAATGACGGTGCGTGAAATCGCCGGGTCAAGTCAATCCGTTGCCAACATGGGCGGACCATGTAGGCGGTTCAATTGACGACCATGCCTGAATCGCCTTTACGGCCATGCACCCGGATGAGAAGACGCCGCAGGCGGTGCGATTCCTTCGCGATGCGGTCGACAACGGCGCTGCGTTTCGCTCCCGCGAGTTCGCTCGGGCCTGCCAGGCGCTGGGCATCGTTCACAAGTTCACCCGAGCCTACCGGCAGCAGACCAACGGGAAGGCCGAGCACTTCATTCAATCGGCCCTGCGCGAGTGGGCCTACGGTTGGACATACCAGAACTCGGAGCACCGCACGCAGGCGCTGACCAGCTGGCTGCAGCACTACAACTGGCACCGGCCACACAGCGGTATCGGCGGCCAACCCCCCATGTCCAGACTCTCCGCCTCAGCAAACAACCTCTTGACTCTTCACAATTAGTCGCTCACGGGTTTCGATTGCGATGGTATTCAAACTCTCGTTTTAATAGCTTGAGCAAGTGCCTCGCTGCTGGTGTGAGGCTTGATGCACTGCGGTGAACCAAGCAGATTTCGGTTTCCGTCGCCCTCTCCTGTATCGGCACCTTCTGTAACAACCCATTGGTCACGCCAGAGTTCACCCACTGATCTGGCAGCAGGGCCAGCAGGTCGTTGCCGGCCAACAGAGCTAGCAAGGCGGTGACATATTCGCACTGCATCACAGGTGTGGGCGCGTTCAAACCATGTGCTGAGAAAAAGCGTTCATATTCCCGCATAGGCTGTCCTGTGGCGCCCGTCAGCACCCAGTCGGCATTGATGAGCTGTCGCAGGCTCTGGGCATGCCGCAGCGGGTGCTTGCGACTGCAGACCACCACCCGAGTCTCTTTGAGGATGGTTGACACCAGAAATGCCTCACCAAGGCCGAAGGTCGGGCGAGGGCCAATGGAAAAATCCAGGGTACCTGCCTGGAGTTCGGGCAGGACCGATGGGAAATTGCCAGTCGTCACGCGAACGTAGACATCAGGCATCTCCTTTCGGAACGTCCTCATCGCATCAGCTAAGCCGATGAGGGATGGTGCGCCCGACACTCCGATAGCGACGGTGCTTCGTCCACTTCGTGACAGTTGATTCACTTCGTTCTTTCCCCTGTCCAGCTCATGCCAGGCCAGTTCGGCGCGAACGAGGAAGGCCGCGCCCGATGGGGTCAGGCTCACTCCTTTGGCGCTGCGGTTGATCAGCACGGCACCAAGGTCCTCTTCAAGCTGGCGAATGCTCTTGCTCAATGTAGGTTGTGCCAGGTTCAGGCTGCGGGCTGCAGAGCGAAGGCTTCCCGTGTTGGCGACTGCGATGAAATCACGAATCTGATGCATCTTCATAGGGCGAATGGTGAAAGCCATTGGTTATCACAGAGCATAAATTTTCATCTATCCCAGCGAGTCACGGACACCTAGAGTCGAGACACCACTTTTTGATATGCCTACCCATGCCCAGCACGCCCCCCCGCTATGTTGATGTTCACCATCACATCCTGCCTGAACCCTATGTGCGCGCTGTTGGCGCAAAGGCTATCGGTCAACAAGGTTCCTCCGGCAAGGTGCCCCCCTGGAGCGTCAACGCGGCCATCGAGGGCATGGACAAGGCCGGTATCCAGATGGCGATCACTTCGGTGTCATCGCCAGGATTTCGAGGGTTAACCGCAGAAGCGCAAGCGACCACTGCGCGCTGGTGCAACGACTTCGCAGCAGAACTCTGCAGCCAGCATCCCCGACGATTCGGCATGTTCGCTTCTTTACCCATGGCGGATATCCATGCGTCCCTGCAAGAGCTGGTGCACGCGATGGACACGCTCCGCAGCGATGGGGTCTGTCTGCTGAGCAACTGGGACGGGCATTACTTGGGCGAAAACCGCTTCGCTCCACTTCATCAAGAGCTGAACCGAAGAAAAGCCACGGTATTTGTACACCCCACATCACCTTACAACGAGGTGACCATCGACCGCCTGTCCGCTTCCACTCTGGAGTTCCCATTTGATACGACGCGAACGCTTGCGTCGCTGGTCTTCGGTGGCACCCTATCGAAATATCCGGACATCCGCTGGATTTTTTCCCACGCCGGCGGAGCCATGCCCTATCTGAGCGGTCGCATTGAGACACTGACCACGAACAATCCCGCACTTCGAGAACACATACCTAATGGGTTCGGCGTCGAACTGGGCAAGCTGTATTTCGACTGCGCACTGTCGGTAAACGCCACGGCAATGACAGCGCTGGCCATGGCGGTCCCCGCGAGCCGCCTGCTGTTCGGTACCGACTATCCATTCGGCCCCAGCGATCAAATGCAATCGACAGTGACTGGTGTTGAAAAACTCGACTGGAACAGAGAGCGTCAGTCCGCACTTGCGCACCGCAACGCGATGGAGCTTTTTCCACGAGTAGCCGCAGTGCTGGGTGAGCCAGTTGCTAGGGCTTGAACCGCTTTTTGTATTTTCCGCCTTGCCCACCGTCAGAACTCCAAGGAGACACCATGCGCCTGATCCATTCCCTCATTGCTGCTGCCATGTTCGCATCCATGGCATTGCACACTCACAACGCATTCAGCCAGGAAAAATTTCCCTCCAAAGCAATGCGTCTGATCGTGCCATTTGCTGCTGGGGGCGGTAACGACGCGGTAGCCCGCCTGCTGGCAGAGAACATGTCCAAACGATTGGGGCAGCCCATCGTGGTGGAGAATCGCACGGGAGCGGGCGGAAACATTGGGACAGACTTCGTGGCAAAAGCTCCGGCCGACGGTTACACGCTTGTCCACGTTGCCAACACGGTGGTGGTCAACCCGTTTTTGTACAAGACGCTGCCATTTGATGTTCAGTCCGATCTGGCCCCTGTCGGGTTAATTGCCACGGCGCCACTATGGGTGTTGGCGAACCCAACGTCAAACATCAATTCGCTCGCCGCTCTGGCCGCGCAGATCAAGGGTGGTAGCAAGCAGCTGTCCTACGCCACACCTGGCACGGGCACCCCCCACCACTTTGCGATGGAGTTGTTCACCTCGCGCTTGGGTGGACAACTGATGCATGTGCCCTACAAAGGCGCTGGCCCCGCACTCACAGACGTGTTGGGTGGGCATGTGCCATTGCTGGTGTCGACACCACAATCTGTAAATGACATGGTCAAGTCGGGAAGGTTGAATCTGTTGGCCACCATGGAAGCCAAGCGATCTGAAGTGCAGCGGGAGGTGCCCTCTGCCGCTGAATTGTTGTCCGGATTTGAGGTTTCCATCTGGCATGGGTTGATGGCACCCTCCAAGACTCCCCCGCAAGTGATGAGCTTCCTCAGCGACGTTCTCGCCCAATCTTTGGCCGATCCGCAACTCCAAAAGAAGCTGCAGGCAATAGGCTTCAGCGCGCAGTTCGAATCAGCATCGGTAATGAAATCTCGCATTGAGACCGACTTGAAAACCTGGAAACAAGTGGCCAAGAACGCAGGCATCGTTCCGGAGTGAATCCGCCCATCCGGAACTGCCAGAGTTCCTCAACATAGCCCGCGTCAGCGGGCTATGTTGCTACTGTTCGTGCCTCGTGTGGATCGCCGGTCGCCGGCGGAATCAGTCCGGCAGCACCGCGGTCACTTCGATCTCGATCTGGGCCCGCTCTTCCACCAGAGCGCTCACCTCCACGCAGGTCATGGCCGGGAAATTTTTCCCCATCACCTCGCGGTACACGGTGCCCAGTTCACGCAGCCGGGTGTTGTACTCCTCGCGGTCGACGATGTACCAGGTCATGCGCACCATGTGTTCGGGACCAGCGCCCGCGCAGGCAAGCACGGCATGAATGTTCATCAGCGCCTGGCGGGTCTGGGCGATGAAGTCGTCGGACTCGAACACCTGTTCGGCATTCCAGCCGATTTGCCCACCGACAAACACCAGCGTGCCGCGAGCCGCCACGCCGTTCGCGTATCCCTTGGGGGTGGCCCAGCCGGGCGGTTGCAGTCGTTTCATGGATGGGGTTGAAGTCGTTGGGTTGAGGGGATCTGACCGTTGCCCTGTTCAGGCACGGGCTTCAGCGGCAAGCTTGCGCAGCGCGAATCGCTGCAACTTTCCCGTTTCGGTGCGCGGGAGCTGCGACACAAAGAGCACGTCGCGGGGGTATTTGTAGGGTGCGAGTGTGTGCTTCACATGGTCCTGCAGTGCCTTGATCTGCGCGGCGTCGGCGGTCTCGCCGGGCTTGAGCACCACGTAGGCCACGATCACCATGCCGCGTTCGTCATCGGGGCGTCCGACCACGCCACATTCGGCGACCGCGGGGTGTTGCAGCAAGGCGGCTTCAACCTCGGGGCCGGCCACGTTGTAGCCGGCGGTGATGATCATGTCGTCGGTGCGGGCCTGGTAGGTGAAATAACCGTCGGCGTCCTGGCTGAAGGCATCGCCGGGAAAATTCCAGCCAGCCTGCACGTATTGCGCCTGCCGCACATCGTCGAGGTAGCGGCAGCCGGTCGGACCTTTGACCGCCAGCCGACCCACCTGGCCTCGGGGGACTTCCTGGCCCGTCTCATCCACGATCCGGGCTTCGTAGCCGGGAACGACCTGGCCAATGGCGCCCCGCTTGACGCTTTCGGGCGCGGAGGAGATGAAGATGTGGAACATCTCGGTGGCACCGATGCCGTCCAGCATCTCCAGACCACTGGCTTCTTTCCACAGCTGCCGTGTGGCGTCGGGCAGGCCCTCGCCGGCGCTCACGCTGAGGCGCAACCGCCCCACGCCATGCTGGCGGGCGAACGCTGCCATCTGGCGGTAGAAGGTGGGTGCGGTGTAGCAGATGGTGGCACCGACCCGGTTCATCAGCACCACCATCGCCTCGGGCGTGTAGGGGATGCTGGGGAAATAGACCGACGCGCCCGCGTACATGGGGAACACCAGCAGGCCACCCAGGCCAAAGGTGAACGCCAGCGGGGGCGAGCCCATGACGATGTCGTCGGGTGTGGCACGCAACACGTGGCGCGGCCAGGTCTCGCAGGCCGCGATCAGGTCGCGGTGGGTGTGCACGGCGGCCTTGGGTTTACCGGTGGTGCCCGAGGTGAAGGCCAGCAGGGCGATGTCATCGCTGCTCGTTGGGCAGGGCGGTGTGGCGTCGGCGGGTTGGTGGCGCGCCAGGGCTTCCAGTGAATCGGGCAGTACCACTTCAGCATCGCCAGTGTTGAACAGGCGCACGGGCAGGGGCGCAGTGTCGGGGTCGGCGGCCAGCGCGGTCCTGAGTTCGTCCTGCAGCTTCACATCGCACAGCGCGGCACTGGGCCGGGCCTTGGCGATGACGGCTTGCAGTTCCACCGCGCGCAACAGCGGCATCGTGGCCACGGCGATCAGGCCGGACTGCACGACGGCGAGCCAGGCCAGCGCCATGGCGATGGAGTTGCCACCCCGCAGCAGCACGCGGTTGCCGGGGATCAGTCCCAGATCGTGCGTCAGCACATGGGCCATCCGGTTCACTTCAGCGCGGGCCTCGGCGTAGGTGAGCGTGCGTTCGTCGCTGCGAAACAGCGGTCGATGGGCATGCCCCTGGGCGAAGGCGCGGTCAAACAGGGTCTGTACCGCGTTGAGTTGCGCGGGCAACTGCAACTCGGGCAGGTCGTAGCGCAGCTCCGGCCACTGTTCGGGCGGGGGCAGGCGGTCGTGAACGAATCGATCAGTTTGTGCAGATGGCATGTGGGTCTCCTGTACTCAGTCTGCATTCGCGATCGGCGCGTCATGCCCAAACCTGGGAATGCCGCGGAACCGGCTTGGCCGGGGCACAGGCATTGCCCACTTATGGAGGGCGCGCGAAGCGCGGCGGGGGTGTTTCATTTCAATGCGTTTTTGCCGAGGATGAGCAACTGCACCTCGCTCGCGCCTTCGTAAATGCGCAGCGAACGGATGTCGCGGTAGAGGTGCTCGATGGTCTGGCCCACCTGCACGCCGCGTCCGCCGAACATCTGCAGCGCCATGTCGATCACGCGCTGGGCGTTCTCGGTGGCGGTGAGCTTGGCGCTGGCGGCCGCTGCGGTGTAGGCTGGTGTGCCCGCGCCCTGGGTGGCGCTGCAGTCGCGTTGCCAGGCGGCGCGGTAGGTCAACAGGGCGGCGGCGTCAATAAGTGCGCTCATCTCGCCGAGCTTCGCCTGCGTGAGCTGGAAGTCCCCCAGGGTCTGGCCGAACATCTTGCGGGTCTTGGCGTGGGTCACGGCTTCGGCAAACGCACGACGCGCCATGCCCAGTGCGGCCGCTGCCACCGAGGCGCGGAAGATGTCGAGCGTCCGCATGGCGAGTTTGAAACCGCCGTTGACGGGGCCAAGCAGGGCATCTGTGCCCACCGCGCAGTTGTTGAATGCCAGGGTGGCCAGCGGGTGCGGTGCCATGACCTGGATGTGCGCGCTGCTGTCCAGGCCCGGTGTGCCGGCGTCCACGATGAAGGCGCTGATGCCGCGCGCACCCGCGCCGGGGTCGGTCTTGGCAAACACCACATAGAAGTCGGCCAGATCGCCGTTGCTGATCCAGGTTTTGCAGCCGTTGAGCGCCCAGCCGCTGCCGGTCTGCACCGCCTGCGTGGCCATGGCGGCCACATCGGAGCCGGCTTCCGGCTCGCTGAGCGCAAACGCAGCGATCTTCTCGCCCGTGGCCACCGCGCTCAGGTAGCGGGCCTGCTGCGCTGGCGTGCCGGCGAGCGTGATGGCGCCGCTGCCCAGTCCCTGCATGGCGAAGGCGAAGTCGGCCAGGGGGGAGTGGTAGGCCAGGGTCTCGCGCAGGATCACCAGCGCGCGCGAATCGAGTGCAGGCAAGGCGCCGCCGTGGGCCTCGGGCACGCAGTAACGCAGCCAGCCGGCCGCACCCAGGCGCTGCACCCACTCTTTGCAGGCGGCGCGGTCGTCGGACTCGCCCACCTTCTGTTCGTGCGTCCAGGCCACGAGGCCGTTGGCGAGTGCGCGGTGGGCGTCGTCGAAGAAAGGCAGTTCGAGGTGCGCGGTCGGCGCCAGCGCACCGTGCGGGTGGGGGTGTTCGAAGGCGACCATCTCAGTCGCCCTCAAAAACGGGGCGCTGTTTGGCTGCAAACGCCTCGTACGCGCGCCGGAAGTCCTGTGTCTGCATGCAGATGGCCTGGGCCTGGGCTTCGGCTTCGATGGCCTGGTCCAGCGTCATGGCCCACTCCTGGTGCAGCATGGTCTTGGTCATGCCGTGGGCGAAGGTGGGGCCTTGGGCGAGCTGGGCCGCGAGCTTGTGGGCGGCGGGCAACAGCGCGGCGCTGTCGTGCAGCGCGTTGAAGAAGCCCCAGGCGTGGCCTTCGGTGGCCGACATGGCGCGGCCGGTGAACAGCAGCTCGCTCGCCCGGCCCTGGCCGATCATGCGCGGCAGCAAGGCGCAGGCGCCCATGTCGGCACCGGCCAGGCCGACGCGGGTGAACAGGAAGGCCACGGTGGCGGAGGGCGTACCCAGGCGCAGGTCCGAGGCCAGGGCCATCATCGCGCCGGCCCCCGCGCACACGCCGTCCAGCGCGGCCACGATGGGCTGCGGGCAGGCGCGCATGGCGCTCACCAGCGCGCCCGTCATGCGGGTGAAGGCCAGCAGCTCGGGCATGCTCATCTTCGTGAGCGGGCCGATGATTTCGTGCACGTCGCCGCCCGAGCAGAAGTTGTTGCCTGCGCCGGTGAGCACCACGGCCTTGATGTCGGTGGCGCGCTGCAGAGCCAGGAACCAGTCGCGCAACTCGGCGTAGGAATCGAACGTCAGCGGGTTCTTGCGCTCGGGGCGGTTGAGCGTGACGGTGGCCACGCCTTCGCTGACGTTGAGGGCAAAGTGTTGAGGCGTGGTGTCGGCCATGGCGCTGTACTGGCCACGCATGGGGTTGTGGTCTGGAATAGGGTGTTTCATTCTGCAAAAGCCTTTCCGGCGTGAGTGTCTGCACAAGACACACCACGGAACTGGCTTTGCCAGGCCGTGGGTGTGGTCCCCCATTGGGGGGAAGACGCGAAGCGGCGCAGGGGGGTCATTCGCCCCCCTGGTTGATGTCGAGCTGGTGTTGTTTGACCTTGCCCAGCAGTTTGTGCAGGTTGTCGAGATCGCGGGCGCTCAGGCCTTCAAAGGCTGCCACGATCCATTGTTCGTGTTGCCGGGCCATGTCGACAAACTGCTCACGGCCGTGGTCGGTCAGTCGAACGCGAAAGGCGCGCCGGTCGCCATCGACGCCCATGCGTTCCACCAGACCTTCGGCCACCAGCTGGTCGGTGATGCCGGTGACGTTGCCCCCCGTGACCATGAGCCGGTGCGAGAGCTCCTTCATCTTCAGGCCCTCGGGGTGGCGTTCCAGTTGGGCCATGAGGTCGAAGCGCGGCAGGGTGGTGTCGAAGTTTTCCCGCAGGCCCGTGCGCACGCGTTTTTCGATCAGCTGCGAGCAGGTCAGCAGCCGTAGCCACAGACGCAGTTCGTGCGCGTGTTCGCTGTGGGCGCGGGCTTCGAGATCGAGGGTGTCGGGGTTCATGCTCATGGGGCCTCGGCGGGGTCCGGTGTGGCGACGCTGCCTTGCAAGGTCTGCTGGCGCGCGACCTCGCGGTAGAGCTGGTCGCGCCCGCTTTCGTAGGGGCGCGGCCATTCAATGGCGCGGGTCTGCAGTTTGGCCGCTTCGTGCAGCGTCCAGGCCGGGTCGGCCAGGTGGGCCCGGGCCACGGCGCAGAGGTCGGCGCGGCCGGCGCCGATGATGCTGTTGGCGTGGTCGGCCTCGGTGATGGCGCCCACGGCCATGGTCAGGATGCCGGCTTCGTTGCGCACGCGGTCGGCGAACGGTGTCTGGTACATGCGGCCATAGACCGGTTTGGCCTGGCGCGTGGTCTGACCCGAAGACACGTCGATCACGTCGCAGCCGGCGGCCTTGAACAGCCGGGCCATGGCCACCGCGTCGTCGGGCGTGTTGCCGCCGGGTGCCCAGTCGTGTGCCGAGATCCGCACGCTCATGGGTTTGTCGGCCGGCCACACCGCGCGCATGGCGGCAAACACCTCCAGCGGGTAGCGGCAGCGGTTGTCCAGCGAGCCACCGTAGTCGTCGGTGCGCTCATTGGTTAGCGGGCAGATGAAGGCCGAGAGCAGGTAGCCGTGGGCGCAGTGCAGTTCGAGCCAGTCGAAACCCGCGGCGGCGGCGCGCCGGGTGGACTCGACAAAGGCCGCCGTCATGGCGTCCATGTCGGCGCGGGTCATGGCGCGCGGCACCTGGTTCTGCGGACCGTAGGGCAGGGCGCTGGCCGAGAGCAGAGGCCAGTTGCCGGCGGGCAGCGGTTCGTCGATCTGTTCCCAGCCGAGCTGGGTCGAACCCTTGGCACCGCTGTGGCCGAGCTGGAGGCCGATCTTTGCGCTGCTGCGGGTGTGCACGAAATCCGCGATGCGCGCGAAGGCCGCCTGTTGTTCGTCGTTCCACAGGCCGGGGCAACCCGGGGTGATGCGGCCTTCGGGCGTGGGACTGGTCATTTCCACCATCACCAGGGCCGCGCCGCCCATGGCGCGCGCGCCCAGGTGCACCAGGTGGTAGTCGCCCGCCACGCCGTCGGTTGCACTGTATTGCGCCATGGGCGAGACGACGATGCGGTTCTTGAGCGTCAGTCCGCGCACGGTCAGCGGCAGCAGCATGGGTGGCGTGGGATGGCGGCCGACGGTGGCACCAGGCCGGGCCTGGTGCTCCAGCCAGGCTTCATAACCTTCGAGCCACTGCGGATCGCGCAGGCGCAGGTTTTCGTGGCTGATGCGCTGGCTGCGCGTGAGCAGCGAGTAGGCGAACTGCTGGATGTCCATGCCGGTGTAGCGGTCCACGTTCTCAAACCACTCGGTGGAGTTGCGCGCGGCGTTCTGGATCTTCAGCACCTCCACGCTGCGGCGTGCCTCGTAGCCTTTCAGCACTTCCTCCATCGATTCGCTGCGCCCAGCCGCATCGCGGAATTCGTCGGCCAGGTCGATCGCGTCTTCCAGCGCGAGCTTGGTGCCGCTGCCGATGGAGAAGTGGGCCGTGTGGGCCGCGTCGCCCATGAGCACGATGGGCGTGGGCTTGCCGGCAATGTCCTGCCAGTGCACCCAGGTCTGGCAGATCACGCGCGGAAAGCGGATCCAGTTGGCCGAGCCGCGCAGGTGTTTGGCGTTGCTGATGAGGGGGTTGCCATCGAGGTATCTCGCGAACAGCTTTTCGCAGAAAGCCACACCTTCCTCCTGACTCATGTGTTCAAGGCCGTGGGTTTGCCACACATCTTCCGGCGTTTCGACGATGAAGGTCGAGGTTTGATCGTCAAACTTGTAGGCGTGGGCCTGAAACCAGCCGTGTTCGGTCTGTTCGAATGCAAACGTGAAGGCGTCAAAGGTCTTCTGGGTGCCGAGCCAGACGAAGCGGCATTTGCGCGTGTCGATGTCGGGCTGGTAAGTGTTTTCGTAGCGCGTGCGGATGCGGCTGTTGAGGCCGTCGCTGGCGATCACGAGGTCGGCGTTGTACTGCTGAGCGAGCGCCTGGTCGTCGGTTACGTCGGTTTCGAACACCAGATCCACACCCAGCGCCAGGCAACGTTCCTGCAGGATGTTGAGCAGGCGCTTGCGGCCGATGCCGATGAAGCCATGACCGGTGGAGCGCACGCTGCGGTCTTTGTAGAAGACTTCGATGTCGTCCCAGTGGTTGAAGGCGTCGGCCATCTGCTGCGCCGACTCCGGGTCGGCGCGCTTCAGGTTCTGCAGCGTCTGGTCAGAAAACACCACCCCCCAGCCAAAGGTGTCGAACGGCCGGTTGCGCTCGACCACCGTGACCTGCAGGTCCGGGTAGCGGCGCTTCATGAGCAGGCCGAAATAGAGGCCCGCCGGGCCGCCGCCGATGCACAGGATGCGCCGCAGCGCTGGAAGTGGGGTGTTCATGCCTAATTAGTTTAGGCCTGAATTAAATTCATCCAATCGGGAAAACCCGCATGCTGTTGACCCAAACGGTGGTCCGGCTGGGCGGTTGGTGCAAGAATGAACCATCAACCCAAGGAGGCAATCATGTCCCTGTACCGCTTTAAATCACGTGAAACCGGCGATCTCGTCATGCTGCAACCGCATGGCAAACGCATCCTGGAAATCCTGGGCAAAGACCCTTCGGGCCCCGGCATCGTGCAGCCCGATCAGATGGCCGCGGCGGTCCGGGCGCTGCAGGACGCGATCGTGGCCGAAGAGGCCGAGCACAAGCGGCTGAAGGAAGAAGCCGCTGCGCAGGGTGAGGTGCCACCGGAATTCGAGACGGTGAGCCTGCGCATGCGCAGCGCACCGTTTATCGAGATGCTCAAGCGCTGCGAGCAGGCGAAGGTGGACATCGTCTGGGGGGTGTGAGGCTGTAGCCCCCCTGCGTCCCGCGCTTGGCAGCGCGGACCGGGGCTCCACCGCTGCGCGGGTCGCTGTCCCCCGAGGGGGCGGGTCAGTCCACCTTCGCGCCCGAGGCTTTGACCACCGCGGCCCATTTGTCGATCTCGGCATCGATCTGGCGGGCAAACGCTGGCGGCGTGTCGCCGCCGGGGATGGCCCCGAGCGACAGCAGGCGTTCTTTCACCGCAGGCAGGTTGAGCGCCTTTGATGTCTCCTGCTGCAGGCGGTTGACGATCTCGGGAGGTGTGCCCACGGGCGCGAGCAGGCCGAACCAGGAACTGGCTTCAAAACCTGGCAGGGCGCCGGCTTCGGCCACTGTGGGCAGCTCGGGCATGCTGTCCGAGCGCACCGCGCTGGTCACCGCGAACGCCTTGAGGCTGCCCGATCTGATGTGGGGCATGGCCGAGGGCAGGTTGTCGAACATCACGTCCATCTGTCCCCCGATCAGGTCCTTCAGGGCCGGGCCGGACCCCCGGTAGGGGATGTGGGTCATGAAGATTCCCGTGCGCGCCTTGAACAGCTCGCCCGCGAGGTGGATGGAGGTGCCATTGCCGCTGGACGCCATGTTGAGCTGGCCCGGGTGGGCTTTGGCGTAGCGCACGAAATCCGGCACCGACTGGATGCCCAGCTCCTGCGCTCTCTTTGAGTTCATGACCATCACGTTGGGCACCCCGGCCACCAGGGTGATGGGTGCAAAGTCTTTTTGCGGATCGTAGGGCAGGCTGGCGTAGAGCGACTTGTTGATGCCGTGCGTGCCGACGGTGCCCATGAGCAGGGTGTGGCCGTCGCCAGCCGACTTGGCCACGATTTCCGCGCCAATGTTGCCGCCAGCGCCACCCCGGTTGTCCACCACGAAGGGCTGCCCCAGGGCTTTGCTCAGCTCGGGTGCCAGGACGCGGGCGAGGATGTCGGTGGTTCCGCCCGGGGCAAAGGGCACCACGATGCGCACCGGCTTGGACGGCCACGCGCCCTGCGCGGCGACCAGGCCCGGCAGCACCAGCGCGGCGGCGCCCAGGGCCATCAGCAGTCGGCGTCGGGCACGGTGGGTGGGTTGTCGGGGGCTGGCGCGCATGGGTGTCTCCTGAAGGTTGTCTGCAATTGCGGCCGCAGGGGCAGACCCGTCACGATGCCCAGCGCGCGTGCCGCTTCGTTGGCGTGGCTGACCACGCCGCAGGCCAGTGTAGAAGCGGCCTGTCCGATGCAGGCGCTCGTATGCGACACCGTGCAGGCGGCCAGCCCCTGGACCTGCAAGAGCGCCAGGCCGGCGACGCCCGCCGCGTCTTTGCCCACACCCGCGTCGTTGAACACCGACAGCAGCGGCCGCACGGCCAGCGCATAGCGGGCCGAACTCAAACCCCCATGCGAACCACTCAAAGCAATGCAGCCCGCGTCGGCGGGCTGCAATTCGGTGATGGAGTCCACCACCCTCATCGGGATCATGCCGCCACCTCGTCTCTCCGGTGCGCGTGCCCTGACCCAGTGGATGCCGTGGAACCGGCTCTGCCGGGCCACAGGCATCGTCCCCTGGAGGGGACGGCGCAGAGCGCCGCAGGGGTGACCAACGGTCAGTCGGCGAACTGGCCGGCGGCCTCGATGGCGGTCTTGAGCTTGGTGATCTCGCCGGCCACAAAGGCTTTGTGACCCGCCGGGGTCACGCGGGCGTCACTCACGACCATGGCACCCAGGTCCTGTTGCCGCTTGATGAACTCGGGATCTTTCAGGGCGGCCTGCAGCGCGTCGTTGAGCTTCTTGGTCACCTCGGGCGGCGTACCCTTCGGGGCGTACATGGCGTGCCAGATGGTCAGGTTGAAGCCTTTGAGGCCCATGTCCTGCAGCGACGGGTAGTCCTTGAGCAGCTTGTGACCCGACAGCGGCTTGGCCGTGGTGACGGCGAAGGCCTTGACGCGACCGGCTTCGATCTGGCTCGTGGTGTTGGTGGTCTGGTCGCACATCACGTCGACCTGACCACCGATCAGATCGTTCATGGCCGGACCCGTGCCGCGGTAGGCAATGGTGGTCATGGACTTGTCCAGTTTCATCGCCGACTGCCACATCAGACCGCACAGATGCGAGGCGGATCCCAGACCCGCGTGGGCCAGGTTGAGCTTGCCGCCATTGGCCTTGATGTAGTTCTCGAAGTCGCGGTAGGTGTTGGCCGGCAGCTTGGGTGCGCCCAGCAGGGTCATGGGCACGTCGTTGATCATGCCGAGGTACTCGAAGTCTTCCAGCGGCTTGTAGGGCAGCTTGCGGTACAGGCCGGCAGTGGCGGCCATGCCGATGTGCCAGACCAGCAGGGTGTGACCATCGGGTGCGGCACGGGCCACCTTGGCTGCACCGATCGTGCCACCGGCGCCGGCCGCGTTTTCAACCACCACCGTGGCGCCGCCCAGGGGCTTGCGCAGGGCTTCGGCGAGCTGGCGAGCGACCAGATCGGTCGGGCCGCCAGCCGCGAAAGGCACCACCAGCGTGATGGGCTTGCTGGGGAAAGCTTGGGCGAACGCGCCGGCCGAAACCGCAGCGGTCAGGGCGAAGGCCAGGATCTGTTTCATGTGAACTCCATGGGGGTTGAACAACGCGTTCATGGTAGCCCGGCCCTCTGGTGGAAAAATCGCGGAAATTACTTAGCCAACTACACGGGGTAAACCCTTTGCCGCGGGGCCGCGGCTCATTGGTAGCTGCGCGCGTCCTCGATCACTTTGCCGTCGTTGGGCAGGCTGCCCGGTCGCACCACCTGCACCTGACCACGCAACTTGGTCACCTCGCGGATGGCGGTTTCCAGTTGTTCGCGCAGGCCGTCGTTCACCTCCACCGCTTCGACCTGCAGACACATCTGGTCGTTGGCCATTTCACCGCTGACCACCAGCCGGGCCTTCTGCACCTGCGGAAAGCGGCGCGTGATCTCGGCCACCTGCGAGGGGTGCACAAACATGCCCTTGATCTTGGTGGTCTGGTCGGCGCGGCCCATCCAGCCCTTGATGCGTGGGGCGGTGCGGCCGGTGGGGCAGGTGCCGCTCAGGATCGCCGACAGGTCACCGGTGCCAAAACGGATCAATGGGTAGGCCGGGTTGAGCGAAGTCACCACCAGTTCGCCCACCTCGCCATCGGCCACAGGCGTGCCGGTGCCCGGGCGCACGATCTCCACGATCACGCCTTCATCGAGCACCAGGCCTTCGCGCGCGGTGGTCTCGTAGGCCACCAGACCGAGGTCGGCGGTGGCGTAGGTCTGGTACACCTCCACGCCGCGTTCCTTGAACCAGGCGGTCAGGCTCGGCGGGCAAGCCTCGCCGCCGACCGAGGCCTTGGTCAGACTGGGCAGCGGAATGCCGGCCTCGGCAGCTTTCTCCAGCAGGATGCGCAGGAAGCTCGGTGTGCCGGTGTAGGCATCGGGCTTGAGGTCCACCATCGCTTCGAGCTGCTGCTCGGTCTGGCCGGTGCCGGCCGGGAACACGGTGCAGCCCACCGCGTGCGCGCCCGACTCCAGGATGAACGCGCCCGGCGTCATGTGGTAGCTGAAGCTGTTGTGCACCAGCTCGCCAGAGCGAAAGCCCGCGGCGAACAGGGCGCGGCCGGCGCGCCAGTAATCCCGGGTGGCGCCTTCGGGTTCGTAGATCGGACCCGGCGACGCGAAGACCCGCGACATGGCCGGGCCCCGCACCAGCGCCGAGAAGCCACCAAAAACGTCGTGCTGCCGCTTGGCCTTCTGGCGCTCCAGCAGCTCGCTCTTGCGCGTGACCGGAATGCGGGTCAGCGCGGCGCGGCTGTTGATGGCCGAGACGTCGATGTCGCGCAGGATGTCGGCGAAGGCCGCGCTGTTCTGTTTGGCGTGGGCCAGCTGACCGGGCAGTGCGGCCATCTGAGTGGCTTCGCGTTCAGCGGGCGATCGGGTTTCCAGTGCGTCGAAGAAGTCGGTCATAGCGAGAACCACAAAAGTGAGAGTGAGATGTCTTCAATTCAGAACGCGGTGGAACCGGCTTCGCCGGGCCACTCGCGTTGCCCCCTTGAGGGGGTGACGCCGCAGGCGGCGCGGGGGTGCTTCTTTTATGCCAGCCAACGCTTCCTGCGCTTGTAGCTCTTCACGTCTTTGAACGACTTGCGTTCGCCGCCGCCCATGCCGAGGTAGAACTCTTTGACGTCTTCGTTGTTGCGCAGGTCCGAGGCCAGGCCATCCATCACGATGCGGCCCGATTCCATGATGTAGCCGTAGTCGGCGTACTTCAGCGCCATGTTGGTGTTCTGCTCGGCCAGCAGGAAGGTGACCTTTTCCTTGGTGTTGAGGTCCTTCACGATCTCGAACACCTCTTCCACGATCTGCGGCGCCAGGCCCATGGACGGCTCGTCCAGCAGCACCACGCTGGGGTTGGCCATCAGCGCGCGGCCGATGGCGCACATCTGCTGCTCGCCGCCCGAGGTGTAGGCCGCCTGCGAGGTGCGGCGTGTCTTCAGGCGCGGGAAGTAGTTGTAGACCTTCTCCAGGTTGCGCGCGATCTCGGCCCGGTCGGTGCGCGTGTACGAGCCTGTCATCAGGTTTTCTTCGATGGTCAGGTGGGCAAAGCAGTGCCGCCCCTCCATCACCTGCACCACGCCGCGGTTCACCAGATCGGCGGGCGTGAGGTTTTCAATGCGTTCACCGCGCAGCTCGACGCTGCCCTTGGTGACCTCGCCGCGCTCGGCCTTGAGCAGGTTGGAGATGGCGCGCAGCGTGGTCGTCTTGCCCGCGCCGTTGCCGCCCAGCAGCGCCGCGATCTTGCCCTCGGGCACGTTGAGCGAGACGCCTTTCAACACGAGGATCACGTGGTTGTAGATGACCTCGATGCCGTTGACGTTGAGAACGATGTTGGGAGTCGTCATGGTGTGTTCCTTGGGAGCCATTCGAAAGACCGAGCGAGCCGGCCTTTCGGATGGCGGCTGGCGAACCAGCCGCGATCACGTTTCACACATCCGCCGCGAGCGCGGTCGCCCCAGCAAGGGATGCCGCCGGGCCGGCTCTACCGGACGGCTGGCATCGCCCCCTTGAGGGGGTCGCGCGGAGCGCGGCGGGGGTGGGCTCAGCTCTGGCAGTCCTGGCCCGTGCGCCGGGTCAGCTTCTTCTCGGCGGCGTACTTGTCGGCCGCGGCCTTGACCATGGGCTTGATGATCTGTTCATCGGCCTGGTACCAGTCGCTGCTGAACTGCCACTTGCTGCCGTCCCAGGTGTGGATGCGGGCCCAGTTGGCGCCCATGTGGTCCTGGCAGCTGGTGGACACCGGGCGCAGCACGCCCTTGAAGCCCAGCGCATCCAGCTTGGCCTGCGTCAGGTTCAGGTTCTCATAGCCCCAGCGAGCCTGCTCGCCGGTGATGACCTTGCCTTTGCCGTATTTCTCCTGGGCCTGGCGCACACCTTCGACGGCGAACATGGCGCTGAAGAGGCCGCGCATGTACAGCACGTCGCCCACTTCTTCCTTCGGACCGGTGCCCTGGCCCTTGGCGTGCAGCTTCTCCAGCACTTCCTTGACCACGGCCGAACCCTTCTCGGCGCCGTGTTGCATGGTGATGGCGTTGTAGCCCTTGGCGCCCATGCCCACGTCCTTCACGTCGGGTTCGGCACCGGCCCACCACACACCGTAGATCTTCTCGCGCGGGTAGCCGGTGGCCTGGGCTTCCTTGAGCAGGGTGGAGTTCATCACGCCCCAGCCCCAGTTGATGACGTAGTCGGGGCGGCTCTGGCGGATCTGCAGCCAGGTGGACTTCTGTTCCACACCCGGGTGGGTCACCGGCAGCAGGGTCAGCTTGTAGCCGTGCATGGCGGCACGTTCCTGCAGGATCGGAATCGCTTCCTTGCCGAACGGGCTGTCGTGGTAGACCAGCGCGATGTGCTTGCCCTTCAGGTTGGCGACGCCGCCGAGCTTCTTGGCGATGTCCTGGATGATCACGTCGCCCGCCACCCAGTAGGTGCCGGCCAGCGGGAAGTTCCACTTGAACACGCCGCCGTCGGCCGACTCGCTGCGGCCGTAACCGGCGGTGATCAGCGGGATCTTGTCGTTGGGGGCCTTTTCGGTCAGCGCGAAGGTGATGCCGGTGGACAGCGGCTGGAACACCGTGGCGCCCTTGCCCTTCAGGCGTTCGTAGCACTCCACGCCGCGGTCGGTGGCGTAGCCGGTTTCGCATTCTTCGTACGACAGCTTCACGCCGTTGACACCGCCGCGGGCGTTCACCAGCTTGAGGTAGTCCACATAGCCGTTGGCGAAGGGCACGCCGTTGGGCGCGTAGGCACCGGTGCGGTACACCAGCACCGGGAAGAACTGCTCTTTGGCCTGGGCCATGGCAGTGGTGGAGACCAGCGCACCCGAGAGGGCGGCACAGGCCATGGTTACCGAGAGAGCCAGATTGCGCATTTTCATCACTTGTCTCCTAAAGGAACGTTCAAACAACACACACACAGAAAAAACCGACGGTCAGCAAACAAGGACTTCACCGGAGCGCGTGTCCTCGCCAGAGCGCCCGTGGAACCGGCTTTGCCGGGCCACAGGGAGCGTCCCCCTTCCAGGGGGAAGACGCGAAGCGGCGCAGGGGGTGGTCATACTCAGTGCGGGAAAGGCCACAACCGCAACTTCTGTTTGCCAATGCTCCAGAGCTTGGCCAGCCCATGGGGCTCCACGATCAGGAACCAGACGATGAGCGCACCGAACACCATGAATTCCGTGTGCGAGATACCGGCCGTGGAAATCTCCACACCAAACAGCGCGCCCAGCGCGGGCAGAAACTGGTTGAGGAAAATGGGCAACACGACGATGAAGGCGGCGCCGAAGAAGCTGCCCATGATCGAGCCCATGCCACCGATGATCACCATGAACAGCAGCTGGAACGAGCGGTCGATCGAGAAGGCGGCTGGCTCCCACGAACCGAGGTGCACGAAGCCCCAGAGACCGCCGGCCACACCGACGATGAACGAGCTGACCGCGAACGCGCTGAGCTTGGCGTACATCGGGCGGATGCCGATCACCGCGGCGGCCACGTCCATGTCGCGGATCGCCATCCATTCGCGACCGATGGCCGAGCGCACCAGGTTCTTGGCCAGCAGGCCGAACACCACCAGGAAGGCCAGGCAGAACAGGTATTTCTGCATCGGTGTTTCGATGGCGAAGCCCAGCACCTGCAAGTTCGAGACCGAGACCGAGCCCGAGGCGTTGTTGTTGGTGAACCAGCCGATGCGCAGGAAGGCCCAGTCGCAGAAGAACTGCGCGGCCAGCGTGGCCACCGCCAGGTAGAGGCCCTTCACCCGCAGGCTGGGTATGCCGAAGAACATGCCCACCAGCGTGGCGAAGAAACCGCCCGAGAGCAGGGCGATGATCACCGGCATGCCTTCGATGCGGATGTAGGTGTTGTAGGCCATGTAGGCCCCCACCGCCATGAAGGCACCCGAGCCCAGCGAAATCTGTCCGCAGTAGCCCACCAGGATGTTCACGCCCAGGGCGGCCAGCGCCAGGATCAGGAACGGGATCAGGATGGCGCGGAACATGTACTCGTCCGCCAGCAGGGGCACACCGATGAACGCGAACGCGATCAGCGCGAGGATGGCCCAGCGGTCCTGCGCGATCGGAAAGATCTGCTGGTCGGCGCGGTAGGAGGTCTTGAATTGACCGTTTTCACGATAGAACATCTGCTTCTTCCTTAGACGCGGTCAATGATTTTTTCTCCGAACAAGCCTTGAGGCCTGAAGAGAAGGAAGACAAGGGCCAGCACATACGCAAACCAGATCTCGATGCCGCCACCGACCATGGGGCCGATGTAGACCTCGGAGAGCTTCTCGCCCACGCCGATGATCAGGCCGCCGATGATGGCGCCCGGCACCGAAGTGAGGCCGCCCAGGATGATCACGGGCAGGGCGCGCAGGGCCACCGTGGTGAGCGAGAACTGCACGCCCATCTTGGAGCCCCAGATGATCCCGGCCACCAGCGCCGTGATACCGGCCACAAACCAGACGATGACCCAGATGCGGTTGAGCGGGATGCCGATGGACTGCGCCGCCTGATGGTCGTCGGCCACGGCGCGCAACGCGCGGCCGGTGCTCGTCTTCTGGAAGAACAGCGACAACACCACGACCAGCAAGGCCGCCACGCAGGCCGCATAGACGTCTTCCAGGTTCACCAGCACGCCGCCTTCGAACACGCCTTCGAGCAGGAAGATCGGGTCCTTGGGCATGCCGACGTCGATCTGGTAGATGTCCGAGCCGAAGATGGTCTGGCCCAGACCATCGAGGAAGTAGGTGATGCCCAGCGTCGCCATCAGCAGCGTCACGCCTTCCTGGTTCACCAGGTGGCGCAGCACCAGGCGCTCGATCAGCCAGGCCAGCACAAACATGCAGGCGGCCGCCACAGCGAACGCGAGCACGTTGCCCAGCAGCTTGTTGTCCATGCCCAGCCATTCCGGGATCCACTGGGAAAAGCGGGCCATGGCCAGCGCGGCGAACAGCACCATCGCGCCCTGCGCGAAGTTGAAGACGCCCGAAGCCTTGTAGATCAGCACAAAGCCCAGCGCCACCAGCGAATAGAGCATGCCGGCCATCAGGCCGCCCAGCAAAGTTTCAAGAAAGAATGCCATCTTGTTGTCTCCGTGTTCAGTGGCTCGTACCGAGGTACGCGCTGATGACTTCTTCGTTGTTGCGCACTTCTTCGGGCGTGCCGTCACCGATCTTCTTGCCGTAGTCGAGCACCACCACGCGGTCGGAGATGTCCATCACCACGCCCATGTCGTGCTCGATCAGCACGATGGTGGTGCCGAACTCGTCGTTCACGTCGAGGATGAAGCGGCTCATGTCCTGCTTTTCTTCCAGGTTCATGCCGGCCATGGGCTCGTCGAGCAGCAACACCTGCGGCTCCATCGCCAGGGCGCGCCCGAGGTCCACACGCTTTTGCAGGCCGTAGGGCAGCTGGCCCACGGGCGTCTTGCGGTGGGCCTGGATTTCCAGGAAGTCGATGATGTGTTCGACGAACTCGCGGTGCTGTTCTTCTTCACGCTGCGCTGCGCCGAGGCGCAACGCCTGCTGGAACAGGTTGCTCTTGATGCGCAGGTTGCGGCCGGTCATGATGTTGTCGATCACGCTCATGCCCTTGAACAGCGCCAGGTTCTGGAAGGTGCGCGCGATGCCCATCTCGGCCACCTGCCGGCTGTTCATGTGCTTGAAGGTCTGGCCGCGGAAGCTGATGCTGCCTTCTTGCGGCGAATACACGCCGTTGATGCAGTTGAGCATGGAACTTTTGCCCGCACCGTTGGGGCCGATGATGGCGCGCACCTCGTGTTCCTTCACGTTGAAGGAAATGTCGGTCAGCGCCTTCACGCCGCCGAAGCGCAGGCTGATGTTTTGAACGTCGAGGATGACGTCGCCAATCTTCTTTGTCATGCGGCAGCTTTCACGGGGGCAAACGTCTTGGCATCGCGGACCTGCAGCGTGGCGCTCACGCTGCCGGTGCGGCCGTCTTCGAACTTCACCTGGGTTTCGATGTACTGCTCGGTCTTGCCTCCGTAGAGGGCGTCGACCAGCACGCTGTATTTGTCGGCGATGAAGCCGCGGCGGACCTTGTTGGTGCGGGTCAGTTCGCCGTCGTCGGCATCGAGCTCCTTGTGCAACACCAGGAAGCGGCTGATCTGGCTGCCGGCCAGCAGCTCGTCGCGGCTCAGGTCGGCGTTGACTTTTTCAACACACTCGCGGATCAGCTCGTACACCTCGGGCTTCTGCGCCAGATCGGTGTAGCCCGCGTAGGGCAGGTTGCGGCGCTCGGCCCAGTTGCCCACGGCCTCGAAGTCGATGTTGACCATCACGCAGACCTGGTCGCGCTGGTCGCCATAGGCCACCACCTCCTTGATCTGCGAGAAGAACTTGAGCTTGTTCTCCACGTACTTGGGCGCGAACATGGCGCCGTCGTTGGCGCCGCCCTTGATGCGGCCCACGTCTTTCACGCGGTCAATGATCTTCAGGTGACCGCTGGCGTCGATGAAGCCGGCGTCGCTGGTGTGGTACCAGCCGTCGGCGCTCAGCACCTCGGCCGTGGCCGCCGGATTCTTGTAGTACTCCTTGAGCAGGCCGGGCGACTTCACCAGGATCTCGCCGGTGTCGCTGAGCTTGATCTCCACGCCTTCGCAGGGCACACCCACCGTGTCGGCGCGTGCTTCGTGGTCGGGCTGCAGGCAGACGAACACGGCCGTTTCGGTCGAGCCGTAGAGCTGCTTGAGGTTGATGCCGATGGAGCGGTAGAAGCTGAACAGATCGGGGCCGATGGCTTCACCCGCCGTGTACGCCACGCGCACGCGACTCAGGCCCAGGCTGTTGCGCAACGGGCCGTACACAAAGAGGTTGCCCAGCGCGTACTTGAGGCCGTCCATGAAGCCGAGCGACTTGCCGTCCATCTTGGTCGGACCGACACGGCGCGCCACGTCCATGAAGGCGTGGAACATCTTGCGCTTGAGCGTGCCCGCGTCTTCCATGCGGATCATCACGGTGGTGAGCAGGCCCTCAAACACCCGCGGCGGCGCGAAGTAGTAGGTGGGGCCGACTTCCTTCAGATCGATGGTCACGGTGGCGCCCGACTCGGGGCAGTTCACCACGTAGCCGGCCACCAGCCACTGCGCATAGCTGAAGATGTTCTGCCCGATCCAGGCCGGGGGCAGGTAGGCCAGCACCTCGTCGTTTTCGGTCAGCTTGTCGAAGCGCGCGCCCACGGCGGCGCGGTTGATCAGCGTGTTGTGGGTGTGCACCACGCCCTTGGGGTTGCCGGTGGTGCCCGAGGTGAAGAACATCGCGGCCACGTCATCGGGCTGGGCCATTTCCACCTGTTCGATGAACAGCTGCGTGTGGATTTTCGCGAACGCCTGACCGGCGCCGATCAGTTCTTCCAGCGCCGCCAGACCGGGCTGGTCGTAGTTGCGCAGGCCGCGCGGATCGTCGTAGAACACGTGCGTCAGCTGCGGGCAGCGGTCGCGGATTTCGAGCATCTTGTCGACCTGCTCCTGGTCTTCCACCACCGCAAAGCGCACCTCGGCGTTGTTGATCGGGAACACGCATTCGGCACCCACGGCGTCCTGGTACAGCGGCACCGGAATCGCGCCCAGCGACTGCGCGGCCAGCATCGTGGCGTAGAGGCGCGGGCGGTTGGCGCCGATGACCACCATGTGTTCGCCGCGCTGCAGGCCGGCCTGATGCAGGCCGCAGGCCACCGCTTCCACCAGCTGCGCCATCGCGGCCCAGGTGGTGGTCTGCCAGATCCCGTATTCCTTCTCGCGCATGGCCGCCGCGGTGGGGCGGCGTTTCGCGTGTTCCAGCAGGAGCCGGGGGAAAGTGTTTTGCATTGCAAGTCTCCAGATGCGGGGCGGGCAGCGGTGCTGGGCCAGGGGGCGTTCAGCCACACCCGTTCAAATCATTCTGGGGCGGATGTTAGGCAGATGTTTGACGTTATGTTGTCGGTGCGACGACAATTGAAGGGTCTGCCCTCCTAGGACTTTCCCTAGTTCGTTGTACTGCTCATGAGCAACTTCACCCCCAGCCGGACCGGCTCCCAGTTGCGGGAGCGTGCCCGCGCCCCCACCGTGCAGGAGCTGTCGCAGATCCCCTGGCTGCAGGCCCTGAGCGAGGGCGAACGCGCACGGGCCGAAGACGCACTCGTCGTGAGCGAGGCGCAGGCGGGCGACTTCATCTGCCGCATCGGCCGGCCGGTCACCTACTGGTTCGGTCTGGTCGATGGCCTGCTCAAGATGAGCAACGACGACTCGCAGGGCCCCGTGATCACCTTCACCGGCGTGGCGCCCGGCGGCTGGTTCGGCGAAGGCACCGTGCTCAAACACGAGCAATACCGCTACAACATCCAGGCCCTGCGCAAGAGCCGCGTGGCCGGCCTGCCGGTCGAGACCTTCGACTGGCTGCTTGACCACTCGCTCGGCTTCAACCGCTTTGTGATGCACCAGCTCAACGAGCGGCTCGGCCAGTTCATCGCCGCGCGCGAAATCGACCGCCTGAACAACCCCGATCTGCGCGTCGCGCGCAACCTCGCGGCCCTGTTCCATCCGCTGCTCTCGCCCAACGTGGGCGGCGTCCTGCGCATCACCCAGCAGGAGCTGGCCTACCTGGTGGGCCTGTCGCGCCAGCGCGTGAACGAAGCCCTCGCCGCGCTCACGGCGAAAGGCTGGATCCGGGTCGAATACGGCGGCGTGCGGGTGCTGGATCTGCCAGCGCTGCGCTCGGGGGACCTGTAGCCCCCACACTCCGCCGCTGCGCGGGTCGCTGCCCCCCGAGGGGGCGCGGCCTTGCTTGGGGCGGCCCGGCGCGGCGGCCCCATCAACCTGTCAGCCGTGCATCAATCTGGGATGATCCCCCCATGACCACCGACAAAAAGCCCAGCACGCTCAAGCTCAACCCGGGCGCTGCGAAGAAATCCAAGGCCGACCCGTTCGCGCCACGCCGCGCCCCGGTGCGCCCGCCCGGCCCGGCCCGCGCCAAGAGCGTTTCAGCCTCCGCGCCCAAGCCACCGCGTGAACCCTCACCCGGCTACGGCGCCCAACGATCCAGCCCCGAAGGCGAACGCACCGAGCGCCCG
>NZ_VYGV01000016.1:540445-708827 GCF_013387465.1 Hydrogenophaga aromaticivorans
CAGCCGCACCGGCCCGACCTCGCCCGCGTCGGCAACGTGCGCGGCGAAGTGCGGCTCAACAAACGCATGGCCGACCTCGGCCTGTGCTCGCGCCGCGAGGCCGACGAATGGATCGCGCGCGGCTGGGTGCTGGTCAACGGAGAGCCGGCCGTCATGGGCATGCCCGTGGCGCCCGGCGCGAAGGTGGAGGTGTTGCCCCAGGCGCGCCACCAGCAGGCCGGGCAGGTGACGATCCTGCTGCACAAGCCCATGGGCTACGTGAGCGGCCAGCCCGAAGACGGCCACGAAGCCGCCGCCACACTGATCGGCGCGCCCAGCCAGTGGCGCGGCGACGCCCGCCACCCGGCCGACGGCCGCCGCTTCGCCCCCGAACACACGCGCGGCCTCGCGCCCTGCGGCCGGCTCGACATCGACTCCGTCGGCTTGCTCGTGCTCACGCAAGACGGCCGCATTGCGCGCCAACTCATCGGCGAAAACAGCGGCATCGAAAAGGAATACCTGGTGCGCGTGCAGTACGCGCCCAACGGCCCGCACGGCGCGGGCGTGGTCACGCAGGATGTGCAGGCCGTCTTCCCGGCGGACAAACTCGCTTTGCTGCGCCACGGCCTGAGCCTGGACGATCAGCCGCTCAAGCCGGCGCAGGTGGACTGGATGAACCCCGAGCAGTTGCGCTTCATTTTGAAGGAAGGCAAGAAGCGCCAGATCCGCCGCATGTGCGAACAGGTCGGCCTGCACGTGGTGGGCCTGAAGCGCATCCGCATCGGGAATGTGGTGCTGGGCAATCTGCCGGTGGGGCAGTGGCGGTATCTGGGGGCGGGGGAGGGTTTTTGACAAGAGTGCCACCCCGTCACCACATCTTTGTCCGCTCCCACGCCATCCTGCAAGCAAGGCGCAAACTGGAGGCCGAGTCCTACCCTCGTTTGCAGATGACCTTGATCGCGGCACTGACAGGGGCTTTCGGGTTGCTCTCGTCTTTCCTGCTGTTGCGTCAAGGCGTGGAGAGCATGGTTGTTCGATATCCGACGGCGGTGCTGTTGGCCTACCTCATGTTTCTGTTCCTGATCTGGTTGTGGCTCAGGACCAATCGTGAGGACTACGTTGATGTCCCGGACTTTTCGTCTCCGTCAAGTGGGGGGGCGGGCCCGGGATGCGGCAGCAGCGTGGAGGCCGTCGCACCGATCCGAAGTGGCGGCGGTGGCGATTTTGGCGGTGGCGGTGCGAGTACCAGCTTTGATGGAGTCGGCTCCCCGGTGGACGACGGCCCAGGTCTGGGGTCGGATATGAGCGATGCGGCTGGGGCGTTCGCGGAAGCCGACGAGCTGGCGATTCCGCTGCTGGCGGTTGTGATGGCGGTGGGGCTGGCCTTCGCCTCGCTGTACGTGATCTACATCGCGCCAGCGCTGCTGGCCGAGGTGTTGGTGGACGGTGCGCTGTCGTATGCCTTGTACCGCTACGTTCGTGGGGACGATTCCGAGCACTGGTTGGCCACGGCTGTGCGGCGCACGGTGCTTCCTTTCATCGCGACCGCGATCTTCCTGGCGGCTGCGGGAGCGGGCATGGCAGCTTACGCGCCGGGCGCGCGTTCTATTGGCGAGGTGGTGCGAAGCGGGGCTTCCGCGCCATAGGCCTGCAAGCGACGGGATGGGCCTCTGGCTGTGTATAGAGAGCCAACCCCATTGCCAGCATTTCACACCGTCCACAATGCCCCATGACCGCCCCCGCCCCACCCAACAAACCCAAACGCGCCGTGCTGCGTCACCTGCGCCCGTCGGACCTGCGGGCTGCGGCCCAACTGGCCTCGCAGGCCACGCAGGGCGTGATCAACATCACCGAGGGGGTGCACCAGTCGGTGCGTCGGCGGCTGGGGCTGTCCAGCGGGGCGTCGGCTGAGCAGGCCAGTGGCCTCACGGGACAGATCTACCAGGGCATCCGTGGCGTGGCGCACATCGTGGGCCATGGACTGGACGGGGCGCTGGCCGCGCTGCTGCCGCTGGTGGACGACCCGGCCACGTACCCCGAGGCTTCGCCCGCGCGCGAGGCGGTGCTGGCGGCGCTGAACGGCGTGCTGGGCGACCGGCTGCAGAGCTTTGGCAACCCGCTGGCCCAGACCATGGAGCTTCGGCAAGGCGGGCAGGCCTTGCCGCTGGCACCGGAGGCCTTGAAGGCGCAGCTGGGCGAACAGGCCAGCCCGCACCTGTTGCTGCTGGCGCACGGCCTGTGCATGAACGACACGCAGTGGCGCCGCAGCGGCCACGACCACGGTGAATTTCTGGCGCAGGCGCTGGGCTGCACGCCGGTCTACCTGCGCTACAACTCCGGCCTGCACACGTCCACCAACGGGCGCGAGCTGGCCTTGCTGCTGGAGCGGCTGGCGGCGGCGTGGCCGGTGCCGCTGGCGCGCATCACCATCGTGGGCCACAGCATGGGTGGGCTGGTGGCGCGGTCGGCCGTGCAGGTGGCGCGCGAGGCGGGCCAGCGCTGGCCGGGGCTGCTGCGTGAACTGGTGTTTCTGGGCACGCCGCACCACGGCGCACCGCTGGAGCGCGCGGGCCACGGGGTGGACTTGCTGCTGGCCTCATCGCCACACACGGCGCCGTTCGCCCGGCTGGGCAAGATCCGCAGCGCGGGTATCACCGACCTGCGCCATGGCCATGTGCTGGACGCGGACTGGCAGGGCCGCGACCGGTTCGGGTCATCCGAAGACCACCGCCTGCCGCTGCCGCTGCCCGAGGGCGTGGCCTGCTTCACCGTGGCCGCGACGCTGGCGGGCCAGCGCGGCCTGCTGGCCGCCCGGCTGACGGGCGACGGCCTGGTGCCGCTGAACAGCGCGCTCGGCCAGCACGACGACCCCGCGCGCCGGCTGGTGTTTGCAAAGGACAGCCAGCACATCGTTTACCGCACCGGACACCTGGACCTGCTATCCAGCGACAAGGTGGCGGCGCAGCTGGTGACTTGGTTGCGCTGATCGCTGGCGTTGCCCTCGCGAAACATTCTGCCCTGTGCCCGTCAAAGGGCTTCGACCAACTCAGCCCGAACGGGTTGGGTGGGTACGCTGCCCGAGCCCCGGGGCTTGAAAAATCCCGCGCGGCCCATAATTCACGCTCTGCGTGAGCGCTCCAGCGGGGCGCGTCTGTGTTTTTTATCTCCCTCAAGACCCATGAGCAAACAAACCCTGTCTTTCCAGGCCGAGGTGGCGCAGCTGCTGCACCTCGTCACCCATTCGCTGTATTCCAACCCCGAGATCTTCCTGCGCGAGCTGGTGTCCAACGCGTCGGACGCCTGCGACAAGCTGCGTTTTGAAGGCCTGAACAACGCCGCGCTGTTCGAAGACGCGCCCAACCTCGACGTGCGCGTGGCCTTCGACAAAGAAGCGAAGACCATCACCATCACCGACAACGGTATCGGCATGAGCCAGGCCGAAGCGGTGGAGCACCTGGGGACGATTGCCAAGAGCGGCACCAAGGATTTCATGAGCCACCTGAGTGGTGACCAGAAGAAGGATGCGCAGCTGATCGGCCAGTTCGGCGTGGGCTTCTACTCGGGCTTCATCGTGGCCGACAAGATCACCGTCGAAAGCCGCCGTGCCGGTCTGCCCGCGGCCGAAGGCGTGCGCTGGACCAGCGGCGGCACGGGCGAGTTCGAGGTGGAGGCCATCGAGCGCGCCGCGCGCGGCACCACCATCACCCTGCACCTGCGCGACGATGCGCACGAGTACCTGAGCCACTGGAAGCTCAAGTCGCTGATCACCAAGTACTCCGACCACATCAGCCTGCCGATCCTGATGCAGAAGGAAGAGTGGGACGCCGAAAAGAGCGAATACGTGCAGCAGGCCGAGTGGGAGGCGGTGAACTCGGCCAACGCGCTGTGGGCGCGCAGCAAGAAAGAGATCTCCGACGAGCAGTACGCCGAGTTCTACAAGAACATCAGCTACGACCAGGCCGCCCCGCTGGCCTGGAGCCACAACCGCGTCGAAGGCGCCACCGAATACACGCAGCTGCTCTACATCCCGGCCAAGGCGCCGATGGACCTGTGGAACCGCGACCGCAAGGCCGGCATCAAGCTCTACGTGCGCCGCGTCTTCATCATGGACGAGGCCGAGGCGCTGATGCCTTCGTACCTGCGCTGGGTCAAGGGCGTGGTCGATTCGGCCGACCTGCCGCTCAACGTGAGCCGCGAGCTGCTGCAGGAAAGCCGCGACGTGAAGGCGATCCGCGAAGGCAACACCCGCCGCGTGCTGGCCATGCTGGAAGACCTGGCGAAGAAGGACGTGGCGCCGAAGGCCGAAGAGGGCGCGGACGGTGTGACCGATGTGGTGACAGCAGAAGACAAGGCCGCGGCCGAGAAGGAGGCCGGCAAGTACTCGGCCTTCTACGCCGAGTTCGGCGCCGTGCTGAAAGAAGGCCTGGGCGAAGACTTCGCCAACCGCGAGAAGATCGCCAAGCTGCTGCGTTTTGCCAGCACCACCAGCGACGCGGTGAGCGTGAGCCTGGCGGACTACAAGGCGCGCATGAAAGAAGGCCAGGCCGCGATCTACTACATCACGGCCGACAGCATCGCCGCCGCGAAAAACAGCCCGCAGCTCGAAGTGTTCAAGAAGAAGGGCATCGAGGTTCTGCTGATGGCCGACCGCGTGGACGAGTGGGCCGTTTCGCACCTGCACGAGTTCGAAGGCACGCCGCTGCAGAGCGTGGCCAAGGGCGCGGTCGATCTGGGCTCGCTGCAGGACGAAGCAGAAAAGAAAGCCGCCGAAGCCGCGGCCGAAACCTTCAAGCCCGTGCTGGACAGGCTCAAGGAAGCGCTGAAAGGCAAGGCGCAGGACGTGCG
The DNA here is from genome assembly GCF_013387465.1 of Hydrogenophaga aromaticivorans. Taxonomy (GTDB): domain Bacteria; phylum Pseudomonadota; class Gammaproteobacteria; order Burkholderiales; family Burkholderiaceae_C; genus Hydrogenophaga; species Hydrogenophaga aromaticivorans. The sequence goes on from NZ_VYGV01000016.1 coordinate 545,270, forward strand.
TGTGACCACGCGCCTGGTCGATTCCGCGGCCTGTCTGGTGGTGGGCGAGGGCGACCTCTCCAACCAGCTCGCCCGCATGCTCAAGGCCGCCGGTCAGCAAGCGCCGACCAGCCAGCCGATCCTGGAAGTGAACGCCGAGCACCCGCTGGTGAAGAAGCTGGAAACCAGCGCGCACTTCGACGACCTGGCCCACATCCTGTTTGACCAGGCCTTGCTGGCCGAAGGCGGTCTGCCGGAAGACCCGGCCGCCTACGTGAAGCGGGTGAACGCACTGCTGGCCTGACACCAGCCCACAAAAGAAGAAAAACCCACCAGCACAGCTCCCCGCTGGTGGGTGGGCGTCTGGTGCTGTCGGACGCCCCGTTCAAGGCCCTCAGGTACGCGGCGGTGCTCGGTTCGTGCGGGCATTTCGGGCGGGCCTTCAAGGCGCAAGTCGCCGCTACTTGTGCCCCTCTTGATCTTGGTCAACGGCATGCTGCTGGGCTGGATGCTCAAATCTCAGGCTGAGTACTTCTTCATTCCTTCCGGGTTGGGCGGCATCGGTGTCACCCAGCTGTTCAGCAGCATCCAACCCCATCGTCCGTGCGGAGCGCCTGTTGTGAACGAAGTGCGTTGTGTTTGTTCTTTTCAGGAGTTCTGAGCATGCAGCAGTGGGATTTTGGTGATCGGTTCATTTTTGACGACCCCAGGTACGAAGCCATGGCCGCCGAAGGCGCCGCCAAGTACCGGTTGGGCACACCGTTCAACCACATGGCTTTCGACAACTTCCTGCCACTGGATGTGGCCGAAGCCATGCTCGCCGAGTTCCCCAAGGCGCAGGACATCGAGTGGCACAACTACAACCGCCCGGCCGAGCAGAAGCTGGTCTGCGTCGACGAGACCAAGTTCGGGCCGGTCACACGCAGCATGTTGTACCAGTTCAACTCCGCGCCTTTCCTGCGTTTCCTGGAAAAGGTCACGGGTATCGACAACATGATCGCCGACCCTTCGATGCGCGGTGGCGGCTTGCACCAGACCCCCAAGGGCGGCCTGCTCAAGCTGCATGCCGACTTCAACAAGCACGACGCCAACTTCCTCGACCGCCGCATCAACGTCATCTTCTACATGAACAAGAACTGGAAGGAAGAGTACGGCGGTAGTCTGGAGCTGTGGGACCAGGAGGTGACGAAATGCGAGGTCAAGATCCTGCCCGTCTTCAACCGCCTGGCGATCTTTTCGCCGACCAGCAAGACGTTTCACGGCCACCCCGACCCGCTGACCTGCCCCGATGGCGACTCGCGCAAGTCGCTCGCGCTTTTTTATTACACGAACGGCCGGCCCGCCAACGAGACCAACCAGTCCCACACCACGATTTTCGCTGAGCGGCCGCACGAGAGCATCGGTGGCATGCGCTGGCGTGTCTCGCAGGACTACATGCCCCCGGTGCTGTTCCGGGCGATGCGCCGTTTCCGGGAACGCCATCTGGCCAACACGATCCAGAAACGCGGCTGACACGGCCCGCCCATTGGCATGGCCCATGCACCCTGCAAAGGGGGCATGGGCTTCTTCTTTTCTGGCTCCCGGCATCTGCGCACGGAGCCCAGCGGCAACGGCTGCCACGCGAGATGACTACACTCGCGCACAGGGACTTCATTCCGGGGCGCCTCATCCATGGCCCCCTCCTTGTTGATAACGGCCACACCGTGCAATTCCAGCGTCCATTCGATCCTGTCGTCACCTTCCGCAACAGCCAGGGCGAGGCCGCCCGAGGAACGCTGACCAGCCTGCAGCGCCGCTCGCTGGTGATGGAGGTGTACAACCCGTACTCCATCGTGCAGGTCAGCGAAGTGCTCAGCGATCTGAGCATTCGCTCGGGCGACCGCAGCATTTACAAAGGCAAAGCGGTGGTGGTGAGCCTGCTCAACACGGGGCTGATGGCGGTGGTGTCGGTCGCCCTGATCGACGAGTGGAACGATCTGGGGGGCATCGGTCACAGCGCACGCAGTGTTTCCGAGGCGGTGAGCCGGTTTGTCGAAGAGTGGGAGTCGCGCTCCCGCATCAGCGAGGCCTACCAGGTGGTGGTCAACGATTTGCGCGCCTACTTTTCCGAAGTCACGCGCTGGCTGGACCAGGCCGACATCACGGCCGGATTGCCGCGGGACGTGCATGGTCGCGTGCGCGATGAGGTTTTTTACGAGATCGCCCGGCCGCTCATGAGCACGGTGCGCGAATACCTCGTGCGATTCGAGCGAGAAGCCGCCAAGGTGCCTCCCGAGCTGGAGTCGGCTCACCGCGTCTTCGCACAGTCCGCGATTCACCCGCTGGTGTTGCGCGCGCCCTTCGTCTACCGGACCTTTGCCAAACCCTTGGGCTACGCGGGCGACTACCAGATGGTCAACCAGATTCTGGGCGACCCGCGCGAGGGACCCAGCACGTACTTCGAACTGGTGAACTTCGTGTTCCTCCAGTCCAGCGTGGCGCAGGCGCACCGCAACCGGGTGGACATCCTGCTGGAGCGGCTGCGGGCCCTGGCTGCCCAGGCCCGCGAGCAGGGCCGACCGCTGCGCATCCTGAACGTGGGCTGCGGGCCGGCGGGCGAGCTGCAACGCCTGGCCGCCACCGACCAGCCACTGGACCACCTGGACGTGGTGCTGATGGACTTCAGCGACGAAACCCTGCTCTACACGAGCCAGAAGCTGATCGAGACGGCGCAGGCCGCCGGGCGCGAGCCGCTGAAGGTGACGTTGCGCCACGAGTCGGTGCACCAGTTGCTCAAGCGTTCGTCGCGCGACCAGGGCATTGCGCTGGACGAGCAGTACGACTACATCTACTGCGCCGGTCTGTTCGACTACCTGGCCGACAAGGCCTGCGCGCGGCTGATCGCCTACTTCGACCGGCATTTGCGTCCGGGTGGCACGCTGCTGGTGACCAACGTGCACTCCAGCAACCCGGAGCGCTTCTGGATGGAGCACTTCATGGAGTGGTACCTGATCTACCGGGATGAAGGCGGCCTCACCAAGCTGTTCCCGTCCACGCTGCCCGATGTCAAGACCTACACCGATGCGACGGGCGTCAACCTGTTCGCCGAGGCCGTCAAACCGCTGTGACGCCCAGGCATGACCGGTAACCTGAGCCCTGGCCAACTGCCTGCTTCCTACGAAGAGGCCACACACCAGCATCTGGTTTATTACAGCCGGATCACCTGCGTGCTGGCCATGGTGCTCGTTGCCGGCGGGGTCGGGCTGGATGCGGCTTTCTACCCGGAGCACTCGCATGACTTCGGGTTGGCGCGTCTCGTGGTGGTGGCGTTGATCGGGGCCGCGCTTTGGAGCTACAGCAGTTCGTGGGGCTTGCGCCACGTCAGGGGGCTCACCTACTTCTGGATTGCCCTGCCGCAATTGATGATTGCCTGGATGATCTTCAGCACCGATGGAGAGGCCTCGATCTACTTTGTCGGTCTGACCCTCGCGGTATCGGGCATCAGCATCTTTCTGCCCTTGACCTTGCTGGAGGCGCTGGTTTTCAGCGTCTTCACCATGCTGGCCTATACCCTGGCCTGTGTGCTGCGCGTCGGTGGCGTGCAGCACTGGCCGGTTCTCGCTGGTCAGCTGATGTTTGTGCTCTTCTTTTCACTCATTGCCATCACGGTGTCGGTGTATGGCGAGCGGCAGCGGCGGCAGACCTACGCCTTGCAGACCGAGGTGCAGCGTCAGAAAGACGAACTGCTGGCGCAGAACAAGGCCCTCGTCGAGATCAAGGGCCAACTGCTGCAGCGCGAAAAAATGGCCGCCATCGGCACGCTCTCGGCGGGCCTGCTGCACGAGTTGAACAACCCGGTCAACTACAGCCTCATGGCCATCAACATGGCCCAGACCCTGCCCGCCGCCAGAAGCGACGAGCTGCTCAAGGAGAGCCTGGTGGACGCCAAGGAGGGCATGACGCGCATCCAGAACATCGTCACCGACCTGAAGACCTTCGCTTACCAGAATCCCGGCGACAACAGCCAGCGGCCCTTTCTGCTGGAGCAGGCCATCCGCTCGGCCCAGCGGCTCGCCGGCCACGAGCTCAAGGGGGTGGCGGTGTCGATCGAGGTGCCGCAGGACACCCATGTGCTGGGCGACGAGCCGGCCATCATCGGCGTGCTGATCAACCTGTTCAGCAATGCGGCCCATGCATTGGCCAAGGCGCAGCGCGAACAGCCTCGCATCGACGTGCGGGTGCAGACGGAAGGCGGGCGCTTGCGCGTGACGGTCCACGACAACGGCCAGGGCATCCTGCCCGAGAACATCGGGCGCGTGTTCGAACCTTTCTTCACCACGCGCGACGTCGGGGCCGGTCTGGGTCTTGGTCTGAGCGTGAGCTACGGCATCGTGCAGCGCCATGGCGGCTTGCTGGCGGTGGAGAGCGAGGCCGGCGCCTGGACCGCGTTCACTTTTGATCTGCCGAGGCCTGAATGAACACTGTCCAAGCCGTTTCGTCCACGGATGCGGGTTCGGCCCACGCCGTGCTCATGGTGGACGACGAGCCGCAGGCCTGCAAGTGGTTCGCCCGCCTGTATGGCGACGAGTTCGTGGTCTGGACGGCCGGAGGTGTCGATGAGGCACTGGCCCTGCTCGCTGCGCGCGGCGGACAGGTGGCGGTGCTGCTGACGGACTACAGCATGCCGGGGCGCAACGGGGTTGAGCTGCTGGGCGAGGTGCGCCGGCTGTACGGACACATCGCCCGCCTGCTGGTTTCAGCCTGCGCCGACAAGGACGTTGCCATGGCGGCTGTCAACCAGGGGCAGGTGGAGAAGATTCTGGAGAAGCCACTGGATGAGGCGGCGACGCGCCAGGCTTTGCGCGATGCCCTGGCCGGCGCCCAGCGGCGCGCGCTCGATCGGGCGCTCATCGACCAGCGCGCTGCGACCCTGCGCGAAACCCTGGGCTTTCTGGCCCACGAAGTCACCACGCCGCTGGCCACGGTGCGCGGTTACCTGACCGCCATGCGCGAACGGCACCGCGATGCCCCCGAGGGCGACGGCGGCATGGCCTTCATCGAGCAGAACAAGCCGGGCGACGTTCTGTTCATGCTGGAGGCCGCCCAGCGGCGCGCCGACTACGCGCAGTCCCTGGTGTCCACCTTTGTGCAGACGGCACGCGACGCGTACCGCAGCGATGCGCCGGTGAGCCTGCGGGCCAGTGATCTGGTGGGGGCGGTGCGGGACGAGTACCCGTTTGAAGCGGGTGAGGCAGGGTGGCTGTGCTGCGATCTCTCGGCCGACTTCAACCTGCCGGGGCGGCGCGATCTGCTGTACCTGGTGCTGTGCACCCTGGTCAAGAACGCGCTGCTGGCCTTGCGCTCGGCATTGCCCGATGATCCCCGTGTGCACATCGGGCTGGGCCGCGCCGCGCTGGCGCCCGGCTTGCCGGAGCAGGCCGTGATTCGTGTGAGCGACACCGGGCCCGGCATTGCCCCGCACGTGCTGCAGCGTTTGACCCATGAGCCCGTGACCACCCGTGCCGAAGCCGGGGGTTCCGGCATGGGACTGGTGTTCTGTCGGCGGGTGATGAACTCACTCGGCGGAGCGGTCCACGTTCAATCCCAGCCGGGGCAGGGTGCCACGGTGACACTGTTTTTCCCGTGCCCGGAACAGACCCGGGCTTTGGAGCCTCTATGAAACCCGAAAAAATTCTGTACGTTGACGACGAAGCCATTGCGCTGAAGTATTTCGAGCGGCTGGTCGGTCCGCTGGCCCCGGTGATCACCGCCCTCTCGGTCGAAGAAGGCCGGGCCGTGTTGCGCGAACACGGGGGCGAGATCGCCGTGCTGGTCTGCGACCAGCGCATGCCCGGCGAACGCGGCACCGAGCTGCTGCGGCACGCGCGCCAGTACCACCCCAACATCGTGCGCATGATGACCACGGCCTACTCCGAGCTGGGCGAGGCCATCGATGCGATCAACACCGGTGAGATCTACCGCTACATCAGCAAACCCTGGGAGCTCGAGAGCCTGCGCGCCGACCTGAAGAACGCGCTGGAGCTGTCCGACCTGCGGGCCGAACGCAACGAGCTGCTGCACGACAAGCTGCTGGCGCAACAGGGCCAGCTGCTGGCCCAACGGATGGCCGCGCTGCTGATGGTGAGCGCGGCGGTGCAGCCGCAGGACCACGAAGCCGCGTTGTACCGCTTTGCCCAGGCCGCCATGGCCGGTGGCCCGGTGGCGCCCGCGGTGGACTGGAACCGGTGGGACCATGCCGACCTGCAGCAGGCGGAGGCGCGGCGGGGCGCGAGCGTGGCCGGGCATGTGCGCGACTGGCTGCAAAACTTTGGCGCCCGCCACGATGACACACAGGCCCTGAACGCGCTGGCGCAGGCGGTGGGCGGTGAACGCCTGGGCGACGCGGTCCGGTTGCCCGGAGCCGAGGCCTTCACCGCGCTGCTGGGTGCGGCGGTGGGCGAAACCGCCACGGGCGCGCAATGCGCCGGACTGGCGTGGCTGCTCTGGGTGGGTGGGCGTGCGCAGGTCGATGCGCAGGCGGATGGCTGGCGCGTGACGCTGGCGGAAGCGCCCACCATGCCGGCCGACTGGCTGGCCGATGCCATGGAGCGCCTGGGCGGCCATTCGCCCGGCTGAGTTCACCGACCCCGGGGCTCCCGGGGCCGGTACGACCGATCCGGACGGTGGATCAGACCACCGTGAGCGTCACGTCGATGTTGCCGCGGGTGGCGTTGGAGTAGGGGCAAACCTGGTGCGCGGTGTTCACCAGGTCTTCGGCCACGGCGCGGTCCAGGCCGGGCAGGCTCACCGCCAGGCGGGCCGCGATGCCGAAGCCGGCCGGGATCGGGCCGATGTCCACTTCGGCGTCGATCGACGCATCGGCTGGCACGGCGATCTTCTTCATGCTGGCCACGTGCTTGAGCGCGCCCATGAAGCAGGCCGAGTAGCCGGCAGCAAACAGCTGCTCGGGGTTGGTGGCGGTGCCGGCGCCACCCATGGCTTTGGGCGGGGTGAGCTTGATGTCGAGCAGACCGTCGTCGGTGCGCGAAGCGCCTTCACGGCCGCCGGTGGTGTGGGCACGGGCGGTGTAGAGCACTTTGTCGAGGGAGGTGGCCATGGGGGTTCCTTTGAGGGTGGTTGCTTCAGCGAAGCGGGGTGAAAAAAACAGGATCAGGCGGTGAGGCGGTTGCGCAGCGTCTGCACCTGGTGGGTCAGCGCCAGGGCTTCGGCCACGTCGCATTGCGAGGCCTGCAGCACGCAGCCCGGAATGCGCTGGGCACGGGTCTTGAGTTTTCGGCCGTCGGCGGTCAGGCGGATCAGCACGCGGCGCTCGTCGGTCGCATCGCGCAGCCGTGTGACCAGCCCGGCCGTCTCCATGCGTTTGAGCAGCGGTGTGAGCGTGCCGGAGTCGAGGTAGAGGCGTTCGCCGAGTTCCGACACGGCCACGCCGTCCTGCTCCCACAGCACCAGCAGGGCCAGGTACTGCGGGTAGGTCAGGCCCAGCTCGTCGAGCAGGGGTTTGTAGAGCTTGGTCATGGCCAGCGAGGCCGAATACAGCGCGAAGCAGAGCTGGTTGTCCAGCAGCAGGGCCTGCTCGGACAGGGTGTTGCGGGGGGTGTTGCGTGTGGCCATGGGATGAACTGTAGTTGTCAATTAAATTGTGTGCAATTTAATTGCTAAAAACCATACTGAACAAATGGCCAAGCCGGAGTGAGATGGCCCTACCCAGGGCACCGCGGAACCGGCTTTGCCGGGCCGCCAGTGCCGCCCCCTTGAGGGGGTGACGCGCGAAGCGCGGCGCAGGGGTGGGCCTTCCTCAAGCCATGAGAGGCGGGTTCTGCATCTCTTCGATCTGCTCCACCAGCATGTCCACCTGGCCCTGCCAGTAGTCGCGGCTGCCGAACCAGGGGAAGTTGATCGGGAAGGCCGGGTCTTCCCAGCGCCGCGCGATCCAGGCGCTGTAGTGAATCAGGCGCAGCGTGCGCAGGGGCTCGATCAGCGCGAGCTCGCGGCGGTCGAACAGGCGGAACTGTTCGTAGCCGTCGATCAGCGCGCCGAGCTGCTGGGTCTGCTGGCGCCGGTCGCCACTCAGCAGCATCCAGAGGTCCTGCACGGCCGGGCCGGTGCGCGCGTCGTCCAGGTCCACGAAATGCGGGCCGGCGCCGGGCTGGCCCTCGGGCGTCCAGAGGATGTTGCCGGGGTGGCAGTCGCCGTGCAGGCGGATGCACCGGATGCCGTCTTCATCGGCCGGTTGGTTCGCGCGCAGCACCGGGTGGGTTTCGATCAGCGTCAGCGCTTCTTCCAGCGCGGCGGTCCAGGCGGTCTGCACCTCGGGCGCAATGGCGTGGTGCTGCAGCAGCCAGTCGCGAGGCTCGTGACCGAAGCCGGCCACATCCAGTGGCGGGCGGGCCGCAAAGGAGCGCGCCGCGCCCACGCTGTGGATGCGCGCCAGAAAACGGCCGATCCACTCCAGCACTTCGAAGTCGTCCAGTTCGGGGCGCCGCCCGCCACGGCGCGGGCTCACCGCAAAGGCGAAACCGCCGAAGTGGTGCAGCGTCTGACCGTTGACCACCAGCGGCGGCACGGCCGGAATTTCGGCCGCCACCAGCTCGGCGGCGAAGGCGTGTTCTTCGGCGATCTGCGCATCGCTCCAGCGCTCCGGCCGGTAGAACTTGGCCACCACCTGCTCGTGGCCCTCGAACGGGCTTTCCAGGTGCAGCTGGTAGACCCGGTTCTCAAAGCTGTTGAGCGCACTCAGGCGGCCGTCGCTCCACAGGCCGATGGCGCCCAGGGCGTCCTGCACAACGTCGGGCGTGAGTGCGGTGTAAGGGTGCGTGGTGCGCTGGGCTGCAGGGGCGGGGGGCTGGGTCATGGCTGCATTGTCGCCCGTGGCCCGTGCCAGAATCGGGCGATGAAACGATCGCGTCAACGCCGCCTGCACATCATGCGCCGCGGCCTCTGGTATTCGCTCGCGCTGTGTCTGTGGATCCTGCTGATCGGGGGCGTCGGTTTCTGGTTGCTGGAGCCGGGCATCGACACGCTGCAGGACGGCCTTTGGCTGGCATTCACCACCGCCGCCACCGTGGGCTATGGCGACATGGTGCCGCGCACGCCCGCGGGGCGCGCCTTTGCCGTGTTGGTGGTGCTGCTGGGGCTGGCGGTGCTGTCGCTGGTGACGGCTTCGCTGGCGGCGATCTTTGTTGAGCAGGAAGTGCAAGACGAAGTGGTGGCTGAAGAGATGCAGATCGAACATGAGCTGATGCGAGAAATCCGCGCGTTGCGTGCCCAGGTGCAGAGCTTGCAGGACCGCATGGGGCCTTCGTCGCCCACCCCAGACAAACCCCAGAACCAGCAGGTCCGTCCGTGAAACCATCCAAGACACACAAGCCGCCGCAGAAAACCCTGCAGGAACAGCTGCCCGAACTGCGCGAAGGCCAGTCGGTCGAGCTGCTGAAGGAGCTGCACATCCTCACGCGCGAGGGCAAGCTCAACCAGGACACGCGGCGCAAGCTCAAGCAGGTCTACCACCTGGTGCAGTTCATCGAGCCGCTGCTGGCCTCGGTGCTGAAGGAGCGCGGCGACGTGACACTGGCCGACCACGGGGCCGGCAAGTCGTACCTGGGCTTCATCCTCTACGACCTGTTTTTCAAGGCCAAGCCGGTGGGCTGGGTGTACGGCGTCGAGTCGCGCACGGAGCTGGTGGAGAAGTCGGCCGCGCTGGCGGCCCACCTGGGCTTTGAGCGCATGCGCTTCCTGGCCACCACCGTGCAGCAGGCGCTGACCGACCCGGACCTGCCGCCGACCTTCGACGTGGTGACCGCGCTGCACGCCTGCGACACGGCGACCGATGACGCGATTGCCTTCGGCCTGGCCAAGCAGGCGCGCCACATGGTGCTGGTGCCGTGTTGCCAGGCCGAGGTGGCGAGTGTGATGCGCAGCAGCAAGGCACTGAACCTGTCGCGCACACCGCTGGCCGAACTCTGGCGCCACCCGCTGCACACGCGCGAGTTCGGCAGCCAGATCACCAACGTGCTGCGCTGCCTGCAGCTCGAAGCCCACGGCTACAGCGTGACCGTGACCGAGCTGGTGGGTTGGGAACACTCGATGAAGAACGAGCTGATCCTGGCGAGCAAGACCGGCCCCGGTCACCGCGCCCAGCGTGAGCGGGCGGGCGAACGGCTGCAGCAGGTGCTCGACGAACTGGGGTTGCAGGTGCTCCGGTCGCGCTTCGGCGTCGCCGAGCAAGCCGCCGCCTGAGCGGCTGTTTCCCTGGCGGGAGAGGCCCGCTTATTTGCCGGCGGGCTTGGGCACCGCCGGCTTGTTGCCGTTCGCTGGTGTGCTCACACCCAGGCGTGTGCCGATCGACTGTTCGAGCGTGCGCAGCTTGGTCTCGATGTTGCCGCGCGTGTCGGCCACGAGCTTGACCTGCAGCGACTGCTGCATCTCACCCAGGTGCTGCTGGTATTTGGCGTATTCCGGCGATTCGAGCAGGGTGACGATCTTGCGCAGCTCGTCTTCGGAGAACTTCTGATCGAGCACGGTGCCCACGGTGCTGGGGGCGAGCTGAATGGCGCGATTGCGCACCAGCGGCACGGCTTCATCCAGGTACTTTTTCGTATCGGCCTGGATGTCTTTGGCCACGGCCTCCTGCTTGTCGGCGGCGACACGCGAGCGCAGGGCCACGGCCGCGCCGTCCAGCATCTCGGCCGCGGGCTGCTCAGCCAGTGTGCGGGCCAGCGATTCGATGCCCGGCTGCTGCAGTTTGAGCAGGCGGGTGACCAGCTCCTTTTTGGCCGGGGTGGAGGGGGTGGGGGCCTGTGCGCTTGCAGCGGTCGCGGTGAGCAGCAGTGCAAGGGACAGGGCGGCGGTGTTCAGCGATTTTTGGATCATGCGGCATGTTACCCACAAAGCGGCGGCGCTCTGGAGACGCATGTAACCAGAATGAGGCATTTGTGACCGTGGGGCCCGGTCTCGAACCCAGCATTGACGCCTCGCTCCGGTAAGACCGTGGGATGCGCAGGATGTAACCGACCCAGGTGTTCAAGCGTTTACGAGGGCTTTACCATCCGGGCTCCCTTTCTGGAGTGAGTGCCCATGTTTTCCGATGTCAATTTCCTGCTCCAGTCCATGGCCTGGCCACTGGTGCTGCTGCTGGCCTGGTTTGTGGGCGAGCGCCTGCACGAGGCCGCCAGTGTGCCGCGCGTGAGCAGTTATGTGGCGGTGGGCCTGGTGGCAAGCCTGTTTGATCTGCCCGGTCTCACCAACGCCGTGCCGGGGCTGCCGTTTCTGGCCAACGTGGCGCTTTCGCTGATCCTGTTCGAGCTCGGCTACCGCATCAACCTGCGCTGGTTCCGCCACAACCCCTGGGTGCTGGCGCTGGGCCTGGTGGAATCGGTGGTCACCTTCATGGCCGTCTACCTGGCCACGGGTTGGTTCGACCTGCCGACCGAGACCCGCCTCATCATCGCGGCCTTGTCGGTTTCTGCCTCGCCCGCGGGCATCGTGCGCGTGGCCAACGAACTGCGCAGCGCCGGCCAGGTGACCGAGCGCGTCATGCACCTGTGCGCGATCAACTGCCTGGTCTCGGTGCTCGTGCTCAATCTGGTGGTGGGCTACTGGCACCTGAGCACCTCGGGCGACCTGGTGATGGCGGCGTTCGGCAGCATCCACGTGCTGGGCACATCGGTGGCGGTGGGCGCGCTGCTGGGCGTGGCCGGTCCCTGGCTGCTGCGCTCGCAGCGCATCCAGGAGCGCGACGTGACGCTGGTGTTTGCGCTGGCGGTGGTGTTGCTCACCACCATGGCCTACGGGCTCAAGCTGTCGCCGCTGCTGGCGGCGCTCACGTTCGGCATCGTTGCGCGCGAGCGCCGCGTGCACCTGACCAATGCGCAGCGCGGCTTCGGGACAGCGGGCGACCTGCTCACGGTGTTTCTCTTCGTTTACATCGCCGCGCTGCTGGACTGGACCGATGTCTGGGGCGGCATGCTGCTCGGCCTGGCGCTGATCATCGTGCGCACCGCGTCCAAGGTGGCCTGCAGTCTGGCGGCGGCGCGGCTGTCGGGCATCACCGAGCGCAAGGGGCTGCTCACCGGGCTCGCGCTCACGCCCATGTCGGCCTTTGCCATCCTGCTGCTGGAACAGAGCCGGCTGTACGGCTTCGACCCGGCCCGGCAGGTGCTGGCGGTCATGGCCGGCATGATGCTGGTGCAGGAGCTGTTCGGGCCGCTGGTGACCCAGCGCAGCCTGATGGCCGCGCACGAAACCCACGTCACGAAAGAGGGCTGAACGATGCCATTGGAGACCTTCAAATCCTCGCAGTCGCTGACCATGGGCGTGGAGCTGGAACTGCAGCTCGTCAACACCTACGACATGGACCTCTCCAGCAGTGCCAACGACCTGCTGGAGCTGCTGCGGCGCAAGCCCTTCCCGGGCGTGGTCACGCCCGAGATGACGCAGAGCATGATCGAGATCGCGACCGACATCCAGACCGAACACGGCCCGCTGCTGGCGCAGCTGCGCGAGATCCGCGACACGCTGGTGCGAGCGGGCGACCGGCTCAACATCGAGATCGCGGGCGGTGGCACGCACCCGTTCCAGCGCTGGTTCGAGCAGCGCATCTTCTCCAAGCCGCGTTTCGAGCAGCTCTCGGGCCTGTACGGCTACCTCGCCAAACAGTTCACCGTGTTCGGCCAGCACGTGCACATCGGCTGCGCGTCGCCCGACGAAGCGCTGTTCCTGCTGCACTCGCTCAACCGCTACGTGCCGCACTTCATCGCGCTCTCGGCCTCGTCGCCGTTCTTCCAGGGTGTGGACACGCTGTTCGACTCGGCGCGGCTGAATTCGGTGTTCGCCTTCCCGCTCAGCGGCCGCGCGCCCTTCACCCTGAGCTGGGACGAGTTCGCCAACGTGTACTTCACCAAGATGGAGAGCACCGGCGTGGTCAAGTCCATGAAAGACTTCTACTGGGATATCCGGCCCAAGCCCGAGTACGGCACGATCGAGCTGCGTGTGTGCGACACGCCGCTGACCGTGGAACGCGCCGCCGGCCTGGCGTGTTACCTGCAGGCGCTGTGCCGCCACCTGCTGGAACGCACCGAGGCGCCACCCGAAGAAGACGACTACCTCGTCTACACCTACAACCGCTTCCAGGCCTGCCGCTTCGGGCTCGACGGCATGATGGTCAACCCCAAGACGCGCGAGCAGATCAGCATCCGCGAGGACGTCCTGGCCACCTTGCGCCACCTGGGGTCGCACGCCGAAGCGCTGAACTCACAGGTGGCGTTGGACGAGATCGAACGCACCGCCGCGCGCGATGGCAACCACGCCAGTTTCCTGCGCAAGCAATACGCCGCCAGCGGCAGCGTGCAGAGTGTGGTGCGTGCGAGCGTGGACGCTTTGCGCAGCGGCCCCGGCTGAGGCTGGCACTGCGCCACGGACACAGGGCTGGAATAAGCGGGGTGATTCCGGCCCATCTCCGGGCTTGTCAGGCAAACACCTACAGCGTGATTGGGGGTGCGCTGACTTAACGTTTTGAAACAGGATGAATACAGTTTGTCACATCGACAAACGAATTGTTATTCACCCCTTTTTCCGCAGGACACCGCCATGAACTCGATCCACAGCCGCCTCAACCCCTTCGTCCTCATGCTCGATCCGGAAGCCGTGATCAGCGCCATGGAAGACAGCAAGATGCTGCGCAGCCTGCGCCAGCGCATCTGCCGTCCGCTGGACAAGCCCCTGATCCCCAAGACCCACACCATCGACCGCATCGCCCTGCGCGACTACGACGCCGTGATCGACGCCGAAGAGTTCATGGATTCGGGTGTCCACTTCTACGCCGAAGCCCAGCCGGCGCTCCAGGCGGCGGTGCACTGATCAGCGAGCAAACCGCTTGCGGGTCAGCGCCAGGGCCAGCCAGAAGGCCACCACCGTATAGAAGACCAGCACCGCGGCATGAAGCCAGGCCTGATCGGGCCACTGATTCATGAACAGGGGGCGCACCAGCTCCACCGCATTGGTCAGCGGCAGCCAGTCCGAGATCGCACGCACCACCCCGGGCAACTGCTCCCGCGGGAAGAAGACCCCGGAGAGGAACATCATCGGGGTCAGGAACAGCGTGAAGTAGTAGGTGAAGAAGTCGTAGCCCTGGGCCAGGGCGTTGAACACCAGGGCGATGCACGAGAACGTGATGCCCACCCCCAGCAGCACCGGCCAGGCCAGCAGGAGTTTGGGCGAATGGCTGATGCCCAGGCCCAGCATCACGGCCATGATGGCGGTGACCGAAAACAGCGCCTTGAAGCCGGCCCACAACATTTCGGCCAGCACCACGTCGTCCAGGCTCACCGGTGCGTTCATGATGCCGTCCCAGGTTTTCTGCACGTGCATGCGCGAAAACGCCGAGTACAGCGCCTCGAAGCTGGCCGCGTTCATCGCGCTCATGCAGATGCTGCCGCTGGCCAGGAAAAGGATGTAGGGCACCGTCGTGTTGCCTTGTGGCGTGGCGACGCTCACCTGGCCCACCAGCGCCCCCATGCCGTAGCCGAACGCCACCAGCCACATCAGCGGCTCGGCGATGTTGCCCACCAGGCTGGGAATCGCGAGCTTTTTCCAGACCAGCAGGTTGCGCAGGAACACCGGCCACCAGCGGGTGGACAGGCGAGGGGGCGCCCAGTGGGAGGGTGCGGGGAGCGACGTTGTTGTATTCATGTCATCCATCCTCGCGGATCTGCCGACCGGTGAGTTTCAGAAACAGGTCTTCCAGGTTCGCCGGCCGGTGCAACGTGCGCAGCTGGTGGTGTTGGCCCAGCGCGGCCAGCAGGGGCAGGGCCTGTGCGGTGTAGAAAAACACGGTCTCGCCGCTCACCTCCACGCGCGCAGCCAGTGCCCGCAGCGCGGCGTGCTCTTCGGCCTGCGCCAGCGCCAGTGCGCCGTTGCCGTAGACCTCCACCACGTCGGGCTCCAGGTGCTGCGCGATCAGCTCGCGCGGGCGGCCTTCGGCGATCTTGCGGCCGTGGTCCAGCACCAGCAGGCGCGAGCACAGGCGTTCGGCCTCGTCCATGAAGTGCGTGGTGAGCAGGATGCTCTTGCCCTGCTGCAGCAGCAGTTGCAGGCGCTCCCACATCAGGTGGCGCGCCTGCGGGTCCAGCCCGGTGGTGGGCTCGTCGAGCATCAGCAGGCGCGGGTCGTTCACCAGCGCGCGCGCCAGCGACAGGCGCCGCTTCATGCCGCCCGAGAGTTCGCCCGGTTTGGCGTCGGCCTTGTGCGAGAGCGCGGCGAACTCCAGCAACTGCGGAATGCGCGGGCGGATCTGCGCGGCGCTCATGCCGAAGTAGCGGCCGTAGACCAGCAGGTTTTCGGCGCAGGAAAAATCCGGGTCCAGCGTGTCGATCTGGCTCACCACGCCCAGCAGCGCCTTGATGGCCAGGGCGTCGCGCGGCATGTCCATGCCAAAGGCGGTGATGCGGCCCGCGTCCGGCGCGGTCAGTCCCAGGCACATGCGGATGGTGGTGGTCTTGCCGGCCCCATTGGGCCCGATCACGCCCAGGCATTCGCCCGGCGCGATGCTGAACGACAGGTCGTCCACCACGGTGTTGCCGCCATAGCGCTTGGCCAGGTGCTGGCATTCGAAGAGGTTGGCACTCATGCAATGCATTGTGCCCGCGCGCCCGCCCGCCGCGCGCCTTGGACTCCAGGGGCGCCGCCTACAATACCGGCACCGGGCCGATCGGTCTTTTCACGCGTTTTGCCGTGTCCTTATCCCCTGCTGTTGTTCTGCAATACCTGCTGCCCAAACGGGCACTGACCGTGTTCGCCGGCTGGTGCGCCGGATCGAAGGCGACCTGGTGGACGCGCAGGGTGATCCCCTGGTTCATCCGCCGTTACGGCGTCAACATGGCCGAGGCCGCGAACCCGAACCCACGCGGTTACGCCACCTTCAACGAATTTTTCACCCGGGCGCTCAAGCCCGGCGCGCGGCCACTCGCGCGCGCGGCCTTTGTCTGCCCGGTGGACGGCGCGATCAGCCAGTTCGGCGCCATCGAAAAAGACCAGATCTTCCAGGCCAAGGGCCACAGTTACAGCACACAGGCCCTGGTGGGCGGTGACGCCGAACTGGCCGCACAGTTCGAAGACGGCGCCTTCGCCACCCTCTACCTCAGCCCCAGGGACTACCACCGCATCCACATGCCCAGCGCCGCGCGCCTGCGCCGCATGATCCATGTGCCGGGCGACCTGTTTTCCGTCAACCCGACCACGGCGTGCGGCGTGCCCGGCCTGTTCGCGCGCAACGAGCGCGTGGTCTGCGTGTTCGACGTGCCGCACGGCGAGAGCGGCGAGATGCGCCCCTTCGTGCAGGTGCTGGTGGGCGCCACCATCGTCGGCAGCATGGCCACCGTGTGGCACGGCGTGGTGAACCCGCCGCGCCCGGGCGAGGTGCGCGAGTGGCGCTACGACGACAAGGCCTTTCTGCTGGACCGGGGTGAAGAGATGGGCTGTTTCCTGCTCGGCTCCACCGTGGTGCTGCTCTGGCCGAAAGACACCATTCACTTCAACCAGCAGTGGCTGGCCGGGCAGGGCGTGCGCATGGGCGAAGCCATGGGCAGCGCCGTGGTGGCCGAGCCCGACACCTGCCCGCAGGCCTTGACCACCTCCCAGGACACCCCATGACCACCCTCGGCACCCCCCTGTCCCCTTCCGCCACCAAGGTGATGCTGCTCGGCTCCGGCGAGCTGGGCAAAGAGGTGCTGATCGCCTTGCAGCGCCTGGGCGTTGAAACCATTGCGGTGGACCGGTACGACAACGCGCCGGGCCAGCAGGTGGCGCACTTTGCCCGCACCATCACCATGAGCGACCCGGCGCAGTTGAAAGCGCTGATTCAGGCCGAGCGCCCGCACCTGGTGGTGCCCGAGATCGAGGCCATTGCCACGCCCATGCTGCAGGAGCTCGAAGCGGCCGGTGTGGTGCGTGTGATCCCCACCGCCCGCGCCGCACGCCTGACCATGGACCGCGAAGGCATCCGCCGCCTGGCTGCCGAAACGCTGGGCCTGCCGACCAGCCCCTACAAGTTCTGCGATTCGCTCGAAGAGCTGCAGGCAGCGATCGACGGTGGCATCAGCTACCCCTGCATCGTCAAGCCGGTGATGAGCAGCTCGGGCAAGGGCCAGAGCAAGATCGACGGCCCGGCCGATGTGAAGACTGCGTGGGACTACGCCATGTCGGGCGGCCGCGTCGGCCCGGGCCGCATCATCGTCGAAGGCTTCATCGATTTCGACTACGAGATCACGCAGCTCACCGTGCGCGCCCTCGGTGCCGACGGCCAGATCGAGACCCACTTCTGCGACCCGATCGGCCACGTGCAGGTGAGCGGCGACTACGTGGAAAGCTGGCAGCCGCACCCGATGACGGCGACCGCGCTGGCCGAGTCGCGCCGCATCGCCAAGGCGGTGACGGACGACCTGGGCGTGGGCCACGACGGCCAGCCTTCGGGCCTGGGCCTGTTTGGGGTGGAGCTGTTCGTGAAGGGCGACCAGGTCTGGTTCAGCGAAGTGAGCCCGCGCCCGCACGACACCGGCATGGTGACCATGATCACGCAATGGCAGAACGAGTTCGAGCTGCACGCCCGCGCCATCCTCGGCCTGCCGGTGAGTACCGTCCTCAAGAGCCCGGGCGCCAGTGCCGTGATCTACGGCGGGGTGGAAGCCCAGGGCATTGTGTTCGACGGCGTGGACGAAGCCATGCGCGTGCCCAACAGCGAAATCCGCCTGTTCGGCAAACCCGAGAGCTTTGTGAAGCGCCGCATGGGCGTGGCGCTGGTGCACGACGCCGACGTGGAGGTCGCGCGCACGCAGGCCAAGCTCGCGGCCTCGAAAGTCAAACCCCGGCGGGCCTGACTTTCGTGGGAGTGGGCAGGCGCGCGAGCTGCGCGTCGTGCCAGCGCGCCAGCAGCCCCTGCGCAGCGATGGCCCCGATGAAGGCCAGTGCCATGTCTTTCTGCGTGTCCCACGGATCGCCCTGGGTGCCCAGGAAGGCGTCAGCACCCGCACCAATCGCCACCGCAACGCCCCATTCGATCAGTTCGTAGAGCGCGCTGATCGCACCGCACACGCACACCACGATCACGAACAGCCAGCGTCCCGTCCGCAGCGGCGTCCGACGCAGCAGCAGCTCACGCGCCACCAGGGCGGGCACGAAGCCCTGGGCCAGGTGGCCGATGCCGTCGTAGGGGTTTCGCGCCAGGCCCATGAAGTCCTGTATCCAGAAACCCAGCGGCACCTTGGCGTAGGTGTAGTGGCCGCCCAGCATCAGGACCAGTGCGTGCACGAAGATCAGCGCATAGACCAGCCGCGTGAGCGGAAAACGCTGCCAGCTGAACCAGAGCAGGGGCAGGGAGATGATCACGGGCGCCACTTCCAGGGCCCAGGTGTCGAGCTCCAGCGGATGGAAACCCGACAGGGCGAGCAGCGCCAGCAGGACCAGCGAATAGATCAGCAGGCCGCGCGGGCCCAGGCTTGATTCGTACATCGCCCGATCATATTAGGGGGCACAGCTCGCTGGATGGGGAGTTGACACCCAGGGCACCGCGGAACCGGCTTTGCCGGGCCGCCAGTGCCGCCCCCTTGGGGGTGACGCCGCAGGCGGCGCGGGGGTGGGCCAATCTACTCGTGGCGCAGCGCATCGATCGGATTCAGCCGCGCCGCGCGCCGCGCCGGGAAGTAGCCGAACAGCACACCGATCGCCGCTGAAAACACGAAGCTCAGCACGTTCACGCTCAGGTTGAACTGGTAGGGCACGTTCATCAGCGCCGACAGGCCGAGCGAGGCGATGGTGGCCAGCACGATGCCGATGAGTCCGCCGAGCGCGGCCAGCACCACGGCCTCGATCAGGAACTGCAGCAGCACCTCGCGCTCCAGCGCGCCGATGGCCAGGCGCAGGCCGATTTCGCGCGTGCGCTCGGTCACGCTCACCAGCATGATGTTCATGATGCCGATGCCGCCCACCAGCAGGCTCACCGCGGCCACCGCGCCGAGCAGCATGGTCATGATCTTGGTGGTGCCCGACAGCGTTTCGGCGAGTTGTTTGGTGTCGAGCACGTTGAAGTTGTCTTCGTCGCTCTCGGCCAGCTTGCGCCGCTCGCGCAGCAGCTGGGTGATGGTCGCCGTGATGCGGGCGGCGTCGGCGCCGTCGCTCATGGACACCAGCAGGGTGTTGACCCGCGTGTGGCCGACGATGCGGCGTTGCAGGGTCTTGATCGGCATCAGCACCATGTCGTCCTGGTCGTTGCCGAAAGCACCCTGGCCCTTGGCGGCCAGCGTGCCGATGACCTCGCAGCTCATCGCCTTGACGCGCAGTTGCGCGCCCACTGCGCTGGTGCTGCCGAAGAGCTCGCGCTGCACCGTCTGACCGATCAGGCAGACCGCGCCGCCTGCGCGCAATTCGTCGTTGCTGAACGCGCGGCCGTCGGCCAGCTTCCAGTTGCCGGTGGTGAGCCAGTCGTTGGTGCTGCCGATCACGCTGCTGCTCCAGTTGCGGCCGTTGGCCACGAGCACGGAGCCGGTGCGCGCTTCGGACGCGACGGCGGCGATGCCACCGATCTGCGCGGCGATGGCTTCGCCGTCGCTTTCCTTGAAGGCGGGCGCACCGCCGCCGCCACCGCCCGGTCCCATGCGCTGGCCGGGGCGCACCTGCAGCAGGTTGGTGCCCAGGCCCGAAATCTGGTTCTGCACCGCGGCCGTGGCGCCGTTGCCGACGGTGACCATGGTGATCACCGCGCTCACGCCGATCACGATGCCGAGGATGGTGAGGAAGGATCGCAGCAGGTTGCGCCGGATCGAGCGCAGCGCGAGCAACAGGGTGTTAAGCCACATGCGGGGCCTCCTTGCCGGCGATGCCCGAGACTTCCGCGTCGCTCACGGTCTGGTGCGCCGCGCCCGTTTGCAGCGCCACAGGATGCGGGTTGGGCTCGTCGCTCTCGACCACCCCGTCCACGAAGCGCACCATGCGTTTGGCATACGCCGCCATGTCGGGTTCGTGCGTGACCATCAGCACGGTGATGCCCTGTTCGGCGTTCAGGCGCCAGAGCAGTTCCATGATTTCCTGGCTGCGGTGGGTGTCGAGGTTGCCGGTGGGTTCGTCGGCCAGCAGCACCTGCGGCTCGGTGACGATGGCGCGCGCGATCGCCACACGCTGTTGTTGCCCGCCCGAGAGTTCGCCCGGCGTGTGGTGCTCCCAGCCCTTGAGGCCCACCCTTTCCAGCGCGCGCTGGGCCAGGCTGTGCCGCGAAGCGGCGGGTTCGCCGCGGTAGATCAGCGGCAGCTCCACGTTCTCCTGCGCCGAGGTGCGCGCCAGCAGGTGGAAGCCCTGGAACACGAAACCGAAATAGCGCCGCCGCAGGCGCGCGCGCTCGTCGCGCGAGAGCGCTTCCACGTGCACACCGCGGAACAGGTAGTCGCCCGTGGTGGGCACATCGAGACAGCCCAGCGTGTTCATGGCGGTGGACTTGCCCGAGCCGCTGGGGCCCATGATGGCGACGAACTCGCCCTGGTGGATGTCCAGGTCCACGCCCTTCAAGGCCTGGAAGGCGGTGTTGCCTTCGCCGTAGGTCTTGGTGATGCCGCGCAGGCGGATGAGAGGGTTGTCCATATTTGTCGTGGATCGGTCCGGCGCCGGGCCGCCCCAAGCCGGATCAGCCCCCCCGGGGGGCAACGACCCGCGCAGCGCTGGCGTGTGGGGGCTCATGAGCCGGTTCCTGCCGCTCTCTGTTCGGTGATCACGGCCATGCCTTCGGAGAGGCCCTCACCGCTGACTTCGGTGTTGCGGCCGTCGCTGATGCCGGTCTTGACCTGCATGGCCACGGGCTGGTTCTCCTGCAGCACCCAGATCTGGCGCTTGCCGCCGCTGCGGGGGTCGGTGCCGGCGGTTTTGGTGCTCGAGCGCGGCGGGCGTGGCATCAGCTTGGACAGGATGCTGGTGTTGGCCGCCGCCGCGCCGTTGCCACTGACCGGCGAGAAGCGCAAGGCGGTGTTGGGCACCAGCAGCACGCCCTTCGCCTCCTTGGCCACGATGGTGGCAGCCGCCGTCATGCCCGGGCGCAGGCTGAGGTCGCTGTTGTCCACGTTGAGCGTGGTGGTGTAGGTGACCACGTTGTCGGTCTTGGTGGAACCAAAGGCCACGCGGTTGATGGTGGCCGGGTAGCGGCGCGCCGGGAAGGCGCTCACGGTGAAGGTGGCTTTCTGGTCCACCTTGACGGCACCCACATCGGCCTCGTCCACCGCCACGTCGAGCTTGAGCTGCGCGAGGTCCTCGGCCACGGAGAACAGCGTCACGGCCTGCAGCGAGGCGGCCACGGCGTTGCCCGGGTCCACCGTGCGGCTGAGCACCACGCCGTTGATGGGCGAGCGGATCGAGGCCTTGGACAGGTTGGTTTCGGTGGTGGCGAGGGCGGCGCGCGATTCGGTGACGGCGGCGCGTGCGGCGGCCTCAATGGCCACGGCGCGCTCGACGGCCGCTTTCGCGCTGTCGAGCTCGGTGGCCGAGGGCACCTTGCCGCCCGAGAGGCGTGCCACCTCTTCAAAGCGCGCCAGCGTGGCGCGCGATTCCTTCACCGTGGCGCTGGCCTGCGCCAGCTGCGCCTGGGCCGAGGCCAGACCGGCGCGCGACTGCGTCACCTGGTCCACCAGCTTGGCGGTGTCCAGCTCCACCAGCACCTGGCCGGTCTTGATGCGGTCGTTCACATCCACCAGCACGCGTTTGACGGTGCCCGAGAGCTCGCTGCCGATGTTGACCGAGCGCGTGGGCTGCAGCGTGCCGTTGGCGGCCACCGTGAGCGTGATGTCGCCCGTCTTCAGGGGCTCGGTCACGTAGACCGGCGCGGCCTTGCTTTGCTGCTGCGCCTGCCAGTAGGCGATGCCGCCAGCCCCGACGACGAGCGCGGCAATGCCGATCCACAGCGAGCTGCGCTGCCACCAGCGCGGCGGGTGGTCGCTGCCCAGCAGGTTTTGCAGGTCGGCGGAGGGGGCGTCTTTTTTGGAGCTCATGGCGATTCGGTGTCGGTGTTCGGGGTTCAGCTGGTGGTGGCTTCCACCGACGGCGCGTCGGGCGTCCAGCCGCCGCCGAGGGCCTTGTACAGGCGCACGTGGTCGGCGCTCAGCGTGGCCTGGGTGCTGGCCACGCTGTCCTGGGTGGAGAGCAGGGTGCGCTGGGTGTCGAGCACCGAGCGGAAGTCGATCAGGCCGCTCTCGTAGCGCTGGCGCGCCAGCAGCTCGGCGTTGGCCGCGGCGGTGCTGGCCGCCTGCAGGCGCACCAGGCGCTCGCGGTCGCCCTGCAGCGCCACCAGCGCGTCTTCCACGTCTTTCACGGCGCTGATCACGGTGCCCTGGTAGGCCACGCGCGCCTGTTCCAGCGCCGCTTCCTGCGAGCGCACCTGGGCCCGGGCCGCGCCACCGTCGAACAGCGGCGCCGACACGCTGGCCAGCAGCGAGTTGACCACCGATGCGCCGTTGGTCAGCGAGCCCAGCGTCAGCGCGGAGAGGCCCAGCGAGCCGCTGAGGCGGAAGCTCGGGTAGCGCGCGGCATCGGCCGCGGCCACGCGGGACAGCGCGGCGCTGATGCGGTGTTCGGCGGTGCGCACGTCGGGGCGCTGGCGCAGCGTGTCGGCCGGAAAGGCCAGCGCCAGATCGCCCGCGCCCTGGGGTACCGCTGCGGCGGTGGTCAGCGCGCCCTGCAGCGCGGCGGGCAGTGTGCCGGGCGCCTGTCCGGTCAGCACCGCGAGGCCGCTCAGGGCCTGGGCGATGCTGGTCTGCAGCGCCGGGATCTGGGCCGCGGTCTGCTCGCTGGAGGC
The DNA here is from genome assembly GCF_013387465.1 of Hydrogenophaga aromaticivorans. GTDB lineage: Bacteria > Pseudomonadota > Gammaproteobacteria > Burkholderiales > Burkholderiaceae_C > Hydrogenophaga > Hydrogenophaga aromaticivorans. The sequence goes on from NZ_VYGV01000016.1 coordinate 568,062, forward strand.
AATGGCCTGCTCCAGATCGAGCGACGAGGCCAGGCCCGCCTGTGTGCGCCAGCGCGTGATCTGCAGCGTTTCGGTCTGCGCGGCGAGGTTGCTGCGCGCAATCGCCAGCCGCGTCTGCAGGCCACGCAGTTCGATGTAGGTGACCGCGACTTCGGCCGCCAGCGACACCTGCACATCGGCCAGGCTGGTTTCGGACGCGCGGGCGTCGGCTTCGCTGGCGTTCAGCGCGCTGCGGTTGCCACCAAAAATATCGGGTTCCCAGCTGGCGTCAAAGCCGGCCTGGAAACGGTTGCTGGTGTCGTTGTCGCCCGACTTGCTGCGCTGCGCCGAGGTCGACGCGCTGAGCGTGGGGCCCATGCCGGCTTGTTGCACGTCGCGCTGCGCGCGTGCCTGCAGCAGCGCGGCCTGGGCGCTCTTGACGCTGGTGTTGGCCTGCAGCGCCTGCGTGACCAGCGTGGTGAGGGTGGGGTCGTTGAAGCGTTGCCACCAGCCGGCGAGCGCCGTGGGCGAGGGGACGGCGGCCGCGTTGACCGGGGTGCTGGACCAGGCCGCTGGCAGCGGGGTTTCAGGCAGCTCGCCGCCCGCCGGTGCCAGGCTGGCGCAGGCGGACAGCAGGGCGATGCTGGCCAGGGCGATCAGGGTGACTGGTCCGCGGACCGGTCGGGCGTTGGGCGGTGACAGCAGTTTCATGGTGTTCATTCAGCATACTGGGTACGCCGGTGCGCCATTGTGCGCAAACGAACTTAAGCGACCGTGACTGGATGGTGAAGTTCCGGTAAAGAAGCCGAAGTCAGGTGGGGTATCGGGTGGGTCGCATCGGCGCGGGCGGGTCAAGCCGCGCCGGGTTCCGGTGCGTCAGGTGGCGCCGGATCGGGGGTGGTCGCCACATGCAGCGTCTGCGTGGGGAAGGCGATGGCGGCCCCGTGGCGGGCCACGATGCGACCGAATTCGAGCAGCAGTTCCTGCTTCAGCGCCTGGTAGTCCACCCAGGCGCGGGTGAGCGTGAAAGCGTAGACCATGATGTCGAGCGAACTGGCGCCGAAGCGGGTGAAGTTCACGATCAGGGTCTGGCTGTTGTCGATGCCGGGGTGGTTCTGCAGCAGGGTCCTCATGTCGTCGACCACGGCTTGCACCTGGTCGAAGTCGTCGTAGCGCAGGCCCAGGGTTTCTTTCAGGCGCCGGTGGCTCATGCGCGAGGGATTCTCGACCACGATGCTGGTGAACACCGCGTTGGGCACGTAGATCGGGTTCTTGTTGAAGGCGCGGATGCGGGTGTGTCGCCAGCTGATGTATTCCACCGTGCCTTCGATGCTCTTGTCGGGCGAACGGATCCAGTCACCGACGCTGAACGGGCGGTCGAGGTAGATGGTGAGGCCGCCGAAGAAATTGGCCAGCAGGTCCTTCGCGGCCAGGCCGACCGCGATGCCGCCGACGCCACCGAGCGCGAGCAGGCCGCCGATCTGGAAACCCAGGGTGTGGGCCACGGTGATGGCGGTGACCACGATCACCAGCAGGCGCAGCAGCTTGCTCAGGGCGAGCGCGGTGGTGAGGTCGAAGGGTTCGCCGCTGTCGGTGCGGCGCCGGATGCTGGTCTGGGAAACGAGCCCGATGAGCCGCCACAGGAACCAGGCCACGCAGACGATGAAGCCGACATCGCGCCATCGCAGGGTGTCCGTCAGCAGCGCGGGTTCGTTCCAGTGCGCATTCAGCGCACGCGCCACCCAGCCCAGGCCGATGAGCCAGATCAGCAGCTGCGTGGGCTTGCGCGCGGCGCCCAGCACGGCCTCGTCCCAGGGGTTGGCCGAGCGCTGCGCCCAGCGGTTGGCCTGCAGGAACGCCGTGCGCACGGCCTGCCCGACCAGCAGGGTGAGCAGGCTGATGGCCAGCACGGAGGCCAGCCAGAGTTCAACGCCAATGGATTGTTGAAGGGTCTCGGTGAGGCGGTTCATGGGCCGCGCTCACTGGAACGCCACCTCGGCGAAGCTGCGCAGCTTGCGGCTGTGCAACTGGGCGGCGCCGCCTTCGCGCAGCCGCTCCACCGCGCGGATGCCGATGCGCAGGTGTTGATCGACGCGCTCGCGGTAGAAGTGGTTGGCCATGCCGGGCAGCTTGATCTCGCCGTGCAGCGGCTTGTCGCTCACGCAGAGCAGGGTGCCGTAGGGCACGCGGAAACGGAAGCCGTTGGCGGCGATGGTGGCGCTCTCCATGTCGAGCGCCACCGCGCGCGATTGCGAGAAACGCCGCTGGGGCTTGTTGTCGGGCAGCAGTTCCCAGTTGCGGTTGTCGGTGCTGGCGACGGTGCCGGTGCGCATGATGCGTTTCACCTCCTGCGGCGGCACGCCGGTCACGTCGGCCACGGCGCCTTCGAGCGCGAGCTGGATTTCGGCCAGCGCGGGAATCGGCACCCACAGCGGCAGCTCTTCGTCGAGCACATGGTCTTCGCGCACGTAGGCGTGGGCGAGCACGTAGTCGCCGAGCTGCTGGCTGCTGCGCAGTCCGGCGCAGTGGCCGATCATGAGCCAGGCGTGCGGGCGCAGCACGGCGATGTGGTCGGTGATGGTCTTGGCGTTGGCCGGGCCGACGCCGATGTTCACCATGGTGATGCCGCTGCGGTCGGCGCGCATGAGGTGGTAGCCCGGCATTTGCGGCAACCGGGGGGGCGGGGCGCCGAGTTCGTCGCCCGCTTCTGCGCCCAGGCCCACCCGGCGTGTCACCACGTTGCCGGGTTCGACGAAGGCGATGTATTCGCTGTCGGGGCGGGCCATTTCGGCGTGGCCGAGCCGGATGAATTCGTCGATGTAGAACTGGTAGTTGGTGAACAGCACGAAGTTCTGGAACCACTCGGGCGCGGTGCCGGTGTAGTGGCGCAGGCGCTGGAGCGAGTAGTCGATGCGCGGCGCGGTGAACAGCGAGAGCGGCTGCGCTTCGCCCGGGCGCGGCTCGTGCGTGCCGTTGGCGATGCCGTCGTCCATGGCGGCCAGGTCGGGCAGGTCGAACACGTCGCGCATGAGGGCGCGGCGCTCGCTGCTCAGGCTGCCTTCGACGTGGTCGTGCTCGGCGAACGAGAAGTGGATGGGAATCGGGTGGGTGCTGGTGCCCACCTCCAGCTCGCCGCCGTGGTTGATCAGCAGCAGGCTGAACTGCTCCAGGAAGTAGTCGGCGTAGAGGTCAGGTCGCGTGATCGTGGTTTCGAACCGGCCGGGGCCGGCCACGAAGCCGTAGCTCAGGCGGCCCGTGCCCTGGTGCGACACGCTGTGGGTGTGCAGCCGCACGAAGGGGTAGCAGGCGCGCACGCGGGCGTCCTTGAAATCGGCGCCGGCCACGAAGTCGCGCATGGCCGCGCGCAGGAAGTGGATGTTCTGCTGGTAAATGCGCTGCACCTGGGCCAGGGCGGCGGCCGGGTTGCGGTAGAAAACGGGGGCGGTAAAGTCGGGTGTCTTGTACATGCCGCTATTGTGGCGCCGCCCCGTGACACCTTGCCCCCACCCGGAATACCCATGCTGGATGCCGCTGCACCGGCGCTGAACCCGGCGGTCGACATGGCCGGCGCCGCCGCCGTGCTGGCGGCGGCGCTGGGTTGCGGCCTGCTGGTGGGCATTGAGCGCGAGCGGCGCAAGGGCACCGGTCCGGGGCGGGCGTTCGCCGGCCTGCGCACTTTTGCGCTGACCAGCCTGGTGGGTGCCGCCGCGGCGCTCACGCAGCTGACGGGGCTGGTGGTGACCGGCGCTGCGATGGTGGCTGCACTGGCCCTGGTCGCTTACTGGCGCGACCGCTCCGACGACCCGGGGGCCACCACCGAAATTGCCCTGCTGCTGACCTACCTGATCGGCGTGCTCTGCGCGCAGAGCCTGCCGCTGGCCGCCGCGCTCGCGGTGGGCCTGACCGGGGTGCTGGCCGCGCGGGAGCGGCTGCACCAGTTTGCCCGCCAGTGGCTGACCGAGGGCGAAGTGCGCGACGGCATCGTGCTGGCCGCGCTGGTGCTGATGGCGCTGCCGCTGGTGCCCAACCGGCCGCTCTGGGGACCGGCGCTCAACCCCTACGTCATCGTGCAGCTGCTGGCCTTGCTGCTGGCGGTGCAGTCGCTGGCGCACCTGTGCCGCCGCCTGCTGCAGGCGCGCCACGCGGTGGCGTTCTCGGCGCTGGCCTCGGGCTTTGTGTCGAGCACCGCCACCATCGCCACGCTGGGGCTGGCCGCGCGCGAGGGCCGTTCGCCCGCGCGGCTGATGGCGGGTGGTGGCCTGCTGTCCTGCGTGTCCACCCAGTTGCAGGTGCTGCTGGTCGCCGCCGCCGTGCAACCGGCCTGGCTGCCGGTCTTGTGGCTGCCGTCGCTGGCCGCCGGTTTGCTGGCGCTGGTCTGGGGCTGGTGGATGGTGCGCGGAGCGCCCGGCGACACCGATGCCCCGACGGTGCCGGACGAAGACCGGATGTTCAGCCTCTGGGGCGCTGCGGGTGTGGCCGCTTTGCTCAGTGCCATCCAGGTGCTGGTGCACGCGCTGACGCTGTGGCTGGGTTCTTCGGGCCTGCTGCTGGGCTCGGCGCTGGCGGCGCTGGCCGACCTGCACGCCTCGCTGGCCGCGGTGTTTGCTTCGGGGGGGCCGGCGGCGGGCGGCGCCGCGGTGTGGGCGGTGATGCTGGCCATGCTGGTGCACGCCGGCAGCAAGAGCGCCACCGCCGGCATCGTGGGGGGCTGGCGCTACCTGGCCTGGCTGGCGCCGGGCCTGTGGCTGCACATGGCGCTCGGTGCTGCGGGCATCTACTGGATGGCGCGCGCCTAGAACGGGCTGGCGACCTCGGAGAGATCGCCTGGGGTTCTCAGTTACGGGTCGGTTCGCGCATCGTCACGAACTCTTCCGCCGCCGTCGGGTGGATGCCGATGGTGCTGTCGAACACCGCCTTGGTCGCGCCGGCCTTCATGGCCACGGCAAAACCCTGCACGATCTCGCCGGCTTCGGCGCCCACCATGTGCAGGCCCACCACGCGGTCGCTCGCGGTGTCCACCACCATCTTCATCAGCGTGCGCTCGCTGCTGCCCGAGAGCGTGTGCTTCAAGGCCTTGAACTCGCTGCGGAAGATCGTCACCTGGCCGAACTTCTCGCGGGCCGCGGCCTCGCTGTAGCCCACGGTGCCGATGTTGGGGTGCGTGAAGACGGCGGTGGGGATGAAGTCGTAACTCATTTCGCGCGCGGTCTTGCCCGCTGCCGCGCCGAAGAGCTGGTCCACCACCACCATCGCCTCGCCCAGCGCCACCGGGGTGAGCTGCACGCGGTTGGTCACGTCACCCACGGCGTAGATGCCGGGCACATTGGTCTGGTAGTGCGCGTTGACGACCACCTCACCCTGCGCGCCCTGGGCCACGCCGACGGTGTCCAGCCCGAGACCCTGCACGTTGGGTTTGCGCCCGGTGGCGTACAGCACGGCGTCGGCCAGCACCACGGCGCCGCCTTCCAGTTCGACACGCAGGCCTTCTTCGGTCTTGCGGATGTCCACCACGTCGGCGTTCAGCCGCAGGTCCACGCCGGACTTGGCCATCTCGGCGGCGACGAAGTGGCGCACCTCGTCGTCAAAACCGCGCAGCACCTGTTCGCCGCGGTACAGCTGCGTGACCTTCGAGCCCAGGCCGTTGAAGATGGAGGCGAACTCGCAGGCGATGTAGCCACCGCCCACCACCAGCAGGCGTTGCGGGAAGGGTTCCAGATCGAAGATCTCGTTGGAGGTGATGACGTGTTCGCGACCCACGAAGTGCGGCACGTGGGGCGTGCCGCCGGTGGCGATCAGGATGTGCTTCGCGGTGAAATTCTGGTGGCCGGGGCTGCCGTCGGCGTTGATCGTGGCCAGGCCGATGCTGTGCTCGCCCTGCAGGCGGGCAAAGCCATCGAAGACCGTGACGCCCGAGCCGCGCAGCAGGTTGCCGTAGACGCCGTTGAGGCGGCTGATCTCGGTGGCGCGGTTGGCCTTCAGCGTGGCCCAGTTGAGGGTGGGTTCCGGACCTTCCCAACCAAAGCCGTGGGATTCGTGGGCCGCATCGGCGTAGTGAGCGGCGTAGCTGTAGAGCTTTTTCGGGATGCAGCCCACGTTGACGCAGGTGCCACCCAGGCCGTCGGTGCCGAGGGTTTCGGCCAGGGCCACGCGCGCGCCACGCTGGGCCGCCATGCGGGCGGCGCGCACGCCACCACTGCCGCCGCCAATGACAAAGAGATCGAAATCGTGAGTGCTCATGCTCGTCCGTTCGGCCAACGGGATCGTGGCCTTTGCTGTGGAGCCGGGCAGTTTACGCGCAGCCCGGCCGCCCTGTGGGCGCCGGGGCTGTTGCGCCGGGCCCCCGGTGGCTCAGCGCCTGGCGCGCGCTTCGTCGCTCTTGAGTGCACGCCGCTTCGCCATTTCACGGCCCATGCCAATGGTGTTGAGGCCGGCGAGCCGCTTCTTCGCCTCCGGGTAGGCGACGGACTCTTCCAGCAGGAGGTGGTCCGTGTAGAGCGCTTCAAAAACATCCAGTGCGTGGCGCAATTCCACCGTGTCGAACCAGAGGTTGCCACTGGTGGCCGCTTCCAGCGAAGGTGCGATCTGGATCCAGTTTTCTTCCAGCCAGCCGTGGTCCTGAATCAGGTGTTCGGTGGCTTGCACGATCTCGGCGTCCTGGCTGCCCAGCAGCGCCGGGAAGATGTGTTTTTCTTCGTCCAGATGGTGCTGGCGCGCTTCACCATTGAAATAGTCGAGCACGCGGCGCGCCTGCTCGCGTGTGGCCGTGTTCAGCCCACGGGATTCGATGGCGTCGACCAGCGCGTGCAGCTGACGTATCTGCGCCTGGATCTCGCGGTGGGTGGAGTCGAGGAATTCGAAGACAGCGATGGAAGCGGGCGCGGCACACATGACGAACTCCTGATCATTGGATGGGATTCATTATGAAAATGTGCCGTGCCGGGACCACTTGATCTTGCTCAAACAAAAAGCCCGCCGAAGCGGGCATCCGATGGGCTGTCACCACCTGGGCATTTTCGAAGCACATGGCCGGTCCTGGATGCCGCGGAACGGACCTTGCCGGGCCGATGGCATCGCCCCCGGGGTCAGTACGTGTACACCCCGCGTCCGGTCTTGCGGCCCAGCCAGCCGGCGGCCACCATTTCTTTGAGCAGCGGCGCCGGGCGGTACTTGCTGTCGTTGTACTCGGCCATGTAGACGTTCATCACGGCCAGGCACACGTCCAGGCCGATCATGTCGGCCAGCGCCAGTGGGCCGATGGGCTGGTTGGTGCCCAGCTTCATGCCGGCGTCGATGTCTTCCGGCGTCGCCAGCCCTTCGGCGAGCACGAAGAAGGCTTCGTTGATCATGGGCACGAGGATGCGGTTGACCACAAAGCCGGGCGCGTTCTTCACCGTGATCGGCGTCTTGCCCAGCGCTTCGGCCATGGCCTTCACGGCGTCGTGCGTGGCGTCGCTGGTCTGCAGGCCGCGGATGATCTCCACCAGCGCCATCATCGGCACGGGGTTGAAGAAGTGCATGCCGATGAAGCGGTCAGGCCGCTGCGTGGCGGCGGCCAGCTTGGTGATGCTGATCGAGCTGGTGTTGGTGGCCACGATCACCTCGGGCGCGAGGATGCTGTCGAGCTGCTGCAGGATCTTGACCTTCAGGCCTTCGTTTTCGGTCGCGGCTTCGATCACGAGCTGCGCGCCCTTGAGGTCGTCGTAGTTCGTCGAGCCCTGGATCAGCGCGAGCGCCGCTTCCTTGTCGTCGGCCGTCATCTTCTCTTTCTTGATCAGGCGGTCCAGGCTGCCGGCGATGGTGGCCAGGCCCTTGTCGACCGCGGCTTGGGCGATGTCGACCATGACCACGCGGATGCCACTGACGGCGCAGGCCTGGGCGATGCCGTTGCCCATGGTGCCCGAGCCGATGATGCCCACGGTTTGAATGCTGCTCATAGGGAAATGCTCCTGAAAAAAAGACGAAGAACCCTTGTCGGGGCCGTGCACCGCCCACGATCCCGGCTGCGTCGCGCAGGCGTCGGGACTAGGCTGGCGCGCCTACCGGTGCGGCCAGCGCTGTGCTAACTTGCCTGCGGATTGTCGCGCACCGGGATGCGCGGCGAAGACAACCACACCAACGTGAGCGGTCGGGGCATCACCAGCGATCCCCGTGCCAGACAACGGAGACCTTATGTTCGACTACATCGTCGTGGGCGGTGGTTCGGCGGGCTGTGTGCTCGCCGGACGCCTGAGCGAAGACCCGGCCGTGCGCGTGGCCCTGCTGGAAGCCGGTCCACCCGACAGCAGCGTGCTGATCCATTGCCCGGCGGGCCTGGCCGTGATGGCGAAATACGAACTCAACGGCTGGGGCTATGCCACCGTGCCGCAACCCGGCCTGAACGGCCGGCGCGGTTACCAGCCGCGCGGCAAGGTGCTCGGGGGGTCCAGCTCCATCAACGCCATGATCTACGCCCGCGGCCACGCCAGCGACTACGACGGCTGGGCCGCCCAGGGCAACCCGGGCTGGTCGTTTGCCGATGTGCTGCCGTACTTCAAACGCGCCGAGCACAACCAGCGTGGCGCCGACGCGTGGCACGGTCAGGGCGGGCCGCTGAACGTGATGGATCTGCGTTCGCCGAACCCGTTTCTGCCCTCGTTCATCGAAGCCGGCCAGCAGGCGGGCCACCCGCTCAATGCCGATTTCAACGGTCCGGAGCAAGAGGGCATCGGCGCTTACCAGGTCACGCACAAGGACGGTGAGCGCTTCAGCGCCGCCAAGGCCTACCTCACGCCGCACCTGGGGCGCTCCAACCTGAAAGTGATCACGAACGCGCTGACCACCCGCGTGCTCGCGGAAACCGTGGATGGCCAGCCGCGCGCGCAGGGTGTGGAATACCGCCCGGACGGCGGGCGCGGCCCGCTGCAGACGCTGTTGCTCAACCCCGGTGGTGAGGTGCTGCTGAGCGCAGGCGCCTTCGGTTCGCCGCAGTTGCTGATGCTCTCGGGCATCGGTCCGGCGGCACACCTGGCCGAACACGGTATCCAGGTGGTGCACGAGCTGCCCGGCGTGGGCGAGAACCTGCACGACCACCCGGACGTGGTGATGGTGGTGAACGCGCCGAAGCTGACCGATCTGTTCGGCCTGTCCCTGGCCGGTGTGGCGCGCATGGTTCGGGGCCTGTTCGAATGGCGGCGCCACCGCAGCGGCTTGCTGACCACCAACTTCGCCGAGGCGGGCGGCTTCATCAAGAGCGCGCCGGACGAAGCGATACCCGATCTGCAACTGCACTTCGTGGTCGGCAAGCTGGTGGACCATGGCCGCAAGACGGTGCTGGGCCACGGCTATTCCTGCCATGTGTGCCTGTTGCGACCGAAGAGCCGGGGCACGCTGCGCCTGGCCAGCGCCGATCCGCAGGTGATGCCGCTGATCGATCCGGCCTTTCTGAAGGACCCGGACGACGTGTCCCGTCTGGTGCGGGGTTTCAAGCGCATGCGCGAGCTGATGCAGCAGCCCGCGCTCGCGCGCCACGGCGGCCGCGAATCCCGCGCGTCGGCGCTGGCGCAGAGCGATGCGCAGATCGAGCAGTTCGTGCGGTTCCACGCCGACACGATCTACCACCCGGTTGGGACCTGCCGCATGGGGCCGGATGCGGGGGCGGTGGTGGACGCACGCCTGCGCGTGCACGGCGTGGCGGGCTTGCGGGTGGTGGATGCGTCGGTCATGCCCAGCGTGGTGGGCGGCAACACCAATGCCCCGGTGATCATGATGGCGGAGAAGGCCGTCGATATGATCCGGGAAGACCATTCTTATGAAAGCGCCACATCATGATTCTTGAACACGCCGACATCCGCATCGACCCTGCCAAGGCCACCGAATTCGAAGCCGCCATCCTGCGCGGCGCCAGCACCGTGATCGCCCAGGCCAAGGGTTTCAAAGGCTTCAAGGTCAACCGCAGCATCGAGAGCGCCGGCCGCTACATCCTGATGATTTACTGGGACACGCTGGAAGACCACACCGTGGGTTTCCGCCAGTCACCCGCATTCGCTGAGTGGCGCAGCATCGTTGGCCCGTTCTTCCTGCAGCCACCGGTTGTCGAACACCTCGAACTCGTCGGGAAGAGCTGAGCCCACCCCCATCGCCGGCGCACTGCGTGTAGCTGGCTCCGCCCCTCAAGGGGCAATGCCTGCGGCCTGGCAGGGCCAGTTCCGCGGCATCCTGGACAAAGTCCGGGAGGCTACTTCTTCCTCATGAGGGTGGACTTGCCGAACAGGCTCTCGATCAGGTCCACGGCCAGCTCGGCGGTGCGGTTGCGCACATCGAGCGCGGGGTTGAGTTCCATCACGTCGAGCGAAGCCAGGCGCCCGGTGTCGGCGATCATTTCCATGCACAGCTGCGCTTCGCGGTAGGTCGGGCCACCGGGGATCGTGGTGCCCACGCCGGGCGCGATCTCGGGGTCGAGGAAGTCGACGTCGAAGCTCACGTGCAGGTGGGTGTTCTCATCCACGCCCAAGAGCGCCTGCTCCATGGTGTGGCGCATGCCCATCTCGTCGATGTAGCGCATGTCGAACACCTCCAGGCCGGCTTCGTGCACCAGCCGCTTTTCACCCGCGTCCACGCTGCGGATGCCGATCTGGCGCACCACATCGGCAGTGATCGCCGGTGTCTGCCCGCCGATGCCGGTGAGTGGCTCCGGGCCGTGGCCACACAGCACCGCCACCGGCATGCCGTGGATGTTGCCGCTGGGCGTGAGGCTGGCGGTGTTGAAGTCGGCGTGGGCGTCGAGCCAGAGCACGCGCAGTTTTTTCCCGGTTTCGCGGCAGTGCCGGGCGACGGCGCTGATGGAGCCGATGCCCAGGCAATGATCGCCGCCGAGCACGATGGGCAGTCGGCCCTGGCGGAGTTCGGCGTGCATGGCCGTGTGCAGGGCCTGGTTCCACGCCGCCACTTCCGCCAGGTGCCGGTAGCCCTCAATCGGGGGCAGCCAGGGGTTGGCCGGGCCGTTCAGGTTGCCGCGGTCGGTGACCCGCAGGCCGTGGCTTTCCAGCACGGCCGCAAGGCCGGCCACGCGCAGGGCTTCGGGGCCCATGGAGGCGCCGCGCGCGCCCGCGCCGATGTCGGTGGGAACGCCAATGAGGCTGATGTCGAGTTGCATGGCGCGATTGTGCGGCAAGCGCCACGGATGTGCACCCCGCGCCAGGGTGCACCCATGGAGCCTGTCACACCCTGGCGCGCGCCGTGGGTCAGGCGAAGCTGTCGGCCATCAGGGCGTCGAACCACTCTTCCATTTCTTCGAAGTGCTCGCGGTCCCAGCCGACCGAGGCGGCGGACGAATCGGGTGCCGGCACCATGGTCCGGCTCACCGGGTCGTACTGGAACACCGCGGTGAGCCAGGCCGCCTGGGTGGCGGTGATGGTGGAGTAGCAGGCCGAGTTGGTGACCGGCTGCGGGTCGGGCTGGCCGCCGCCGAAGATGCGCGCCAGCGCATCGGCGCAGACCTTGGCCTCTTGGTTGGCGATGTGGCCGGCCTTGGGCTGTGTGGTGGCGCTGGAGTCGCCGATCACGTGCACGCGGGGCGCCACCGTGCTGGCGTAGCTGAGCACGTCCACCGGTGCGAAGCGGCGTTCTGTCGCCGTGGCCAGCCCGGCGCGGCGAACGATGGCGGGAGCCCGTTGTCGACGGATGAGGTTGATCACGTCACCCTGGATCTGCCCGGTGCTGGTGTGCAGGGTCCTCTGCGCCACGTCGGCAAAGGTGACGTCCACACCCGTGTGGTATTCGATCACCTGGCTGTGCAGGCCGAAGAAGGCGTTGGAGAAGTTGTCCCTGTGCGCGACGAAGTCCGGGTTGGCGTCGAGCACGATCAGTTTGGCGCGGGGTTTGCGGACCTTCATCCAGTCGGCGATGGTGCAGGCGCGTTCGTACGGCCCGGGGGGGCAGCGGTACGGTGTCTTGGGAATGGTCAGCACCATGGTGCCGTTGGCGGGCATGGCGGCCATCTGGTTTTTCAGCAGAACAGCCTGTGCCCCACCTTGCCAGGCGTGCGGCATGGCGTTGGCGTCGGTCAGGCCGGGCATCGGGTCAAACTCGATGCCAGTGGCCAGCACCACGCGGTCGCCGCTGAGCGTGCGGCCATCGGCGAGGCGCACGATGGCGGCCACCGGGTCGACTTCGGTCACCGCAGAGGTGATCACGCGAACGCCATAGCGGTCGCGCAAGGCGGTGTATCCAAAGGTCAGGTCGGCCGACGTGCGGCGTCCGACCAGCAGTTCGTTGCTCAGAATGGGGGAGCGGAAGCTGGCGAAGCGTTCGACCAGCGTGACATCCACCGCGTCGCCCCACATGCGCATGTACTTGCAAAAGGTGGTTCCAGCCATGCCACCACCAACCACGATCACCCGGGCCTTGGGGCTGGCGGGCGGGATGGCCAGCGGGTTGCCGCCGGCATCGGTGGTCTGGGCCTGGGCACGCACCGGGAGGGCCAGATGGCCCAGGCCGGCTGCGGCCAGGGCTTGCAGGAGTTCGCGTCGGTTCATGGTCGGCTCCTCAGCGGGGTTGTTGGGAGAGCCATTGCGCGAGCTGGCGCAACTGGGCATCGGTGTAACCCAGTGCGTGGCGCACCATGATGTCGCGGCCCCGCTCGCGGGCGCCCTCGGCGCGCATCTCGCGCAGTTCGTCGTAGATCTCGTCGGCGCTTTCACCGGCGAGCCGTTCGAACCCCGGCCCCCGGCCGTTGGTGCCGTGGCACTGGAAGCAGTTCGAGGCCAGCAGTCGGCCCGGCGGGCTGACGGCGGTTTGCGCCAGGGTGGACAGGGGTGCGCTGAGCGCCAGCGCAAGCAGCAGGCCGTGCGGTCGGGGATGTCGGGACATGTCGGGCTTTCTTTGAGCGCAGACGGTGGGCCTGCTGGTTGCAGAAGATAGGCCGATGCCCCTTTTATGGTTGTGGGTATCTGTAAGCAATTGCAGGCCGATACCCCCGGTGGTTCAAGCGCCCACACCATGCACCGGGAGCAAAACCGGAACACGTATCCATGGGTAACCGTTACAGATGCGTTCAATACCCCCACGGGCACCGGCATCAACCCTGCGGCAGTTCGAGGTGGAACGTGGTGCCCTGGCCCGGTGTGCTGTGGGCCCAGATGCGCCCGCCCATGCGTTCGACGGCCTTGTGGGCCATGGCCAGACCGATCCCCGTGCCCGGAATCTGGTCCTGCCGGTGCAGCCGCTGGAACATGCCGAAGACACGATCGTGGTGCTTCATGTCAAAGCCCATGCCGCGGTCGGTCACCTGCAGGTGGACGGCACCATCCTGCTCGTGGGCTTCGATGCGGATCTCCGGCGCCCTGTCGGCGGGCGTGAACTTCAGGGCGTTGTCCACCAGGTTGCGCAGGACCATGGCCAGCCCATTGGGATCGGCCAGCACTTGCAGGTGATCGGGCACCGCGACCTGCAGCTGGCCGTGCCGCTCGTTCAGACTGTCCTGGAAGGGCAGGACCACCTCTTGCACCAGCTCCGCCAGCACCACGGGTTCGACCTGTTCGGTCATCTGTTCCAGACGGGCGTAGGCCAGCAGGTCGCTGATGAGTTGCGACATGTGCAGGGTGGCCCGCTGGATGCGCTGCAGGTACTCGCGGCCCTGGTTGTCGAGCTGGGTGCCGTGTTCTTCCAGCAGCAGGGTGCTGAAACCCTCGATGCCGCGCAGCGGGGTGCGCAGGTCGTGCGAGGCGGAGTAGGTGAAGGATTCGAGCTCGCGGTTGACCGCCTGCAGGCGCTTGACACTGGCCTCCAGCTGGCCGGTGCGCTCGGTCACTTTCTGCTCCAGTTGCCCGGTCAGCTCGCGTATCCGGGCCTCGGCGCCGGCGCGAAGCTTGAGGTTGACCAGCATTTGCGCGAACAGTTTGAGCAGGGCGATTTCTTCGTCGTCGTAGCGGTGCTGGAGGCGCACCGAATCCAGACCCACATAGCCCAGGCAGGCATCCGGACCCATCAAGGGCAGGGTGATGAGGCTGCGGATGCCCTGGGCTTGCAGCACCGCCTTCAAGGCGCCCTCGGGCATGGTGTCGACGTCGGGCACGTGGATCACGTCGCCGCGCTGGTGCGTGGCCACCCAGTCCGGGTCCCCGTCCAGCGGCAGGTTCTGCAGGTGGGCTCGCCCGGACGCGATGCCTTCGGCACACCACTCGTGGGAGTTCGAACGGGTTCGGGCGGCCCAGTCGTAGTCGAACAGGTAGGCCCGGTCGGCCGAAACGAATCGGCCCATGTCGCCCAGTGCCTCGTGGATGGCGGCGTCCATCTGCGGCACCGGCAGGTTGATGAACCGGCTGGCCAGGCCGAACAGCAGCACCACGAAATGGTTCAGGCGCTCGCGCTCGTTTTCGAGCCGCTTCTGATCGGAGATGTCGCGCACGATCGCCATCAACTGTTCGCTGCCGGGCAGGCGCGCCAGCCGGGCCTCGAAATGGTGCGGACCATCGGGCAGAGGCAGCATGTATTCGTGGCGCACGAGCTGGCCGGACCGGGTCTCCATCGCCTTCTTCATGAACGGGGTCACGAATTCGGGCGGCATGACTTCGTGCACGCGCTTGCCGACGAACTGATCGGGTGGGGCGTAGAGCAGGCTTTCCGCGCTGGCCAGGTGCTCGATGATGGTGCCTTCGTCGTCCAGGAGGAAGAACAGGTCGGGCAACACATCGAAGATTTTTTCCAGCAGCTGCCGCTGGTGCAGGGCGGTCTGCTCGGCCGCCTTGAGATCGGTCAGGTCCACGCAGCTGCCGATGTAGCCGAGGAAGTGGCCATCGGCATCGTGCCGGGGAATGCCCTGGTCGAGCATCCAGCGGTAGCTGCCGTCGTGGCGGAGCAGGCGGAATTCGGTGGAAAAGGGTTGGCGCGATTCGAAGGCGCGGTCGTAGGTGTCCTGGCAACGCGCCTGGTCGTCGGGGTGCAGGCTGCCGGTCCAGTTGTCATCCAGTTCCTCTTCCAGGCGGTGACCCGTGAACTCCAGCCAGCGCTGGTTGACCCAGTCGCAGCGCATGTTCTGGTCACTGGTCCAGAAGAGTGCCGGTGACGCGTTGGCCACAGTGTCCAGCCGGTGCAGGGTCTGGCGCTGGGCTTCCTCCAGCGAGCGGCGCTCGGTGACTTCGAACGCGGTGCCCGCCATGTAGGTGGCCTCGCCGCTTTCGTTCCAGGACGCCTGCCCCTGTGTTTCAAACCAGCGGTAGGCGCCGCAGGCATCGAGCAACCGGAAGGTTTCGGCAAAGGGTTGGTGCTCGCGCAGGTGCCGGATCAGCGCCTCGCGCATGGGACCCTTGTCGTCCGGGTGCAGCCGGTCGGTGAAAACCTGCAGGGCGCGATCCGGCGGCGGGGGCTTCAATCCCAGGCGATTCCAGATCGCTATCGGCACATCCAGCACCCGGGTCAGCGCGTTCCAGTCCCACACGTGGCCGGAAGCGGCCGCGAGCCGGAAGCGCTGCTCGCTGTCGGACAGGGCGCGCAGCGAACGGCTCAGCCGGGTGCTGCCATAGCCCATGGCCAGCGTCAGCAGCGCACAGGCGCCCAGCAGGTATGGCAGCTGGCCATACCAGCTGGCCAGCACGGTGGTGGTCGGGATGCCGTAGACGATGACCAGCTGTTCGGCGCCGTTGTTCAGCTGCTGGAACGCGACCCGGCGTGCAACGCCATCGAGCTGTCCGACGGTGTCGAAAACGCCGTGTCTGTTGCGCGCGAGCAATTGCGCCAGGGCCGGGTCGACGGCTTGTCCCAGGTGGTCTTCGACATACGGCGCGCGCGCCAGCACGGTGGCGCCGCCATCGGGCTCCAGGCGGAACAGGGCCACGCCGCCGCCGTTGGGCGCGCGTTCGGCCTCCAGCCGGCTGAGCAGGGGGGTGAAGGCGATGTCGGCGCCGTAGGCGGTGATGCCGTGGCCGTTGGGCGCCGCTTTCCAGATCAGCGGGATCACGCGGTTGTGCGGGGGGCCCTGGGTGAGGCCCACATGCCACCGGTCCGGGGGGAGCGACGTGACGTCGTGCTGTATCGGCGGCATGGCCCTGGGTGACGGGTTCGAGCCGAAGGCCACCAGGTCGTTGGCGTGACCGTCCCGGTCCAGCGCATGCAGCTCAAACGGCAGCGGCAGGGTGGAGAGCAGGGCGGCGCGGTCGGCTGCCGCCTCGCCCAGCCAGGCGTCCGGGGGGCCGTCCGGTGCACGCAACCGCAGCCGGGTCTCGGCCTGTTCGATGGCCTTGCGGGCCACGGCCAGGGACTGCTCGACATCTTTGACCAGCCGGGTGACCCGGCGGGTCGCCACGTCACCCGCTTCGTCCAGCGTGCGCTGGCGTTCCTTCCAGGCAAAGGCGATGGTGCCCACCAGCAGCAGAACGATGGTCGACGCGGTCAGCCAGTGCAGGAGCTGCCGCTCGGAAGCTGGCCCGGTTTCCGCCGGTGGAGCAGGTGTGCGCCCGGCAGGGGACGGCGGTGCGGAGGGCGGCTGGGAACCCGTGAAGGTTGGCATGTGGTGGGGTCGCGTGGCGCTGGATTCAGTCTAGCAGGACCGACCGGCACGCCGACCCCCTTCACCGTGGCGCACGCATCCCGGCCACAGCCCCACAGACCCCTGGGATCTACATGTTGCGCCGGTACTGGCCACCGACCTCGAACAGCGCGTGGGTGATCTGGCCCAGCGAGCACACGCGCACCGCGTCCATCAGCACCTCGAACACATTCTTGTTCTCGATCACCGCCTGCTTCAGCCGCGCGAGCTGGGCCGGCGCTTCGGCCGCGTGGCGGTCGTGGAAGTCGAGCAGACGCTGCAGCTGCGACTGTTTTTCTTCGTCGGTCGATCGCGCCAGTTCGATGCTCTCGGGCGTCTGGTCGCCCTGCGGGTTGCGGAAGGTGTTGACGCCGATGATGGGGTACTCGCCGGTGTGCTTGAGCATCTCGTAGTGCATGCTCTCTTCCTGGATCTTGCTGCGCTGGTAGCCGGTCTCCATGGCACCGAGCACGCCGCCGCGTTCGGCGATCTTCTCGAATTCGCTCAGCACGGCCTCCTCGACCAGCTCGGTCAGCTCGTCGATGATGAAGGCACCCTGGTTGGGGTTCTCGTTCTTCGCCAGACCCCACTCGCGGTTGATGATGAGCTGGATCGCCATCGCGCGGCGCACCGATTCTTCAGTGGGTGTGGTGATGGCCTCGTCGAACGCGTTGGTGTGCAGCGAGTTGCAGTTGTCGTAGATCGCGATCAGTGCCTGCAGCGTGGTGCGGATGTCGTTGAACTGGATTTCCTGCGCGTGCAGGCTGCGGCCGCTGGTCTGCACGTGGTACTTTAGTTTCTGGCTGCGCTCGTTGGCGCCGTAACGTTCCTTCATCGCCACCGCCCAAATGCGGCGTGCGACGCGGCCCAGCACGGTGTACTCCGGGTCCATGCCGTTGCTGAAGAAGAAGCTCAGGTTGGGCGCGAAGTCGTCGATGTGCATGCCACGCGCCAGGTAGGCTTCGACGAAGGTGAAGCCGTTGGACAGCGTGAACGCCAGCTGGCTGAGCGGGTTGGCGCCGGCTTCAGCGATGTGGTACCCGCTGATCGACACCGAGTAGAAGTTGCGCACGTCGTGGTGCACGAAGTACTCGGCGATGTCGCCCATGACCTTGAGCGAGAACTCGGTGCTGAAGATGCAGGTGTTCTGGCCCTGGTCTTCCTTCAGGATGTCGGCCTGCACCGTGCCGCGCACGTTGGCCAGCGTCCAGGCGCGGATCTTCTGGGTTTCGTCGTCGGTGGGATCGCGACCGTTGTCGGTGCGGAACTTGTGCAGGCTCTGGTCGATGGCGGTGTTCATGAACATCGCCAGGATGCTGGGTGCCGGCCCGTTGATGGTCATGGAGACCGAAGTGGCCGGGTGGCAGAGATCGAAGCCGCCGTAGAGCACCTTCATGTCGTCCAGCGTGGCGATGCTCACGCCCGAGTTGCCGACTTTGCCGTAGATGTCGGGGCGCGGATCGGGGTCGTTGCCGTACAGCGTGACCGAGTCGAAGGCGGTGGACAGGCGCTTGGCGGGCATGCCTTCGGACAGCAGCTTGAAGCGGCGGTTGGTGCGGAAGGCATCGCCCTCGCCCGCGAACATGCGGGTCGGGTCTTCCCCTTCGCGCTTGAAGGCGAAGGTGCCGGCGGTGAAGGGGAAGCTGCCCGGCACGTTGTCGAGCATCAGCCACTTGAGGATCTCGCCGTGGTCTTCGTATTGCGGCAGGGCCACCTTGCGGATGGTGGTGCCCGAGAGGCTCTTGGTGGTGAGCGCGGTGCGGATTTCCTTGTCGCGGATCTTCACCACGTATTCGTCGCCGGCGTAGGCCTTCTGCATGTCGGGCCACTGGGTGAGCAGCTTGCGCGCAGCCGGTTCCTGCTGCAGCTCGCGCGCCTGGGCGAGGTCGATGGCGGCTTCGGCGGCTTTGGGGCGGTTGGGCTTGTCCACGGTCAGCATGGACGCTGCGGCCCGCAGCTGCTGGATCTCGCGTGCGATCCGGGCCTGCTCGCGGGCCTTTTTCTTGTAGCCGCGCACCGTGTCGCTGATCTCGGCCAGGTAGCGCGTGCGCGCGGGCGGCACGATGGGCGTCTGGTTGGTGCTGTGGCGCACGTGGACCCGGGGCAGGATGCCTTCCGTCATCGGCAGACCGAGTTCGGTCAGGCGCGCCTTGAGCGCCTGGTAGAGCGCGGTCACGCCGTCGTCGTTGAAGCGCGCGGCCATGGTGCCGAACACTGGCATCTGGTCGGGCATGACGGTGAAGGCCTCGCGGTTGCGCTGCACCTGCTTGGCGACGTCCCGCAGCGCGTCGGCCGCGCCCTTGCGGTCGAACTTGTTGATCGCCACGAACTCGGCGAAGTCCAGCATGTCGATTTTTTCCAGCTGGCTGGCGGCGCCGAACTCGGGGGTCATCACGTACATGGGCACGTCCACGTGCGGCACGATGGCGGCGTCGCCCTGGCCGATCCCTGAGGTCTCGACCACGATCAGGTCGAAGCCCGCCACCTTGCAGGCCGCCACCACGTCGGGCAGGGCGGCGCTGATCTCGCTGCTGGTGTCGCGCGTGGCCAGGCTGCGCATGTAGACGCGCTGGCCTTTCTGCCACGGGCCGATGGCGTTCATGCGGATGCGGTCGCCCAGCAGCGCGCCGCCGCTCTTGCGGCGCGAGGGGTCGATGGAGATCACGGCGATGCGCAGCGCGTCGTCCTGGTCGAGCCGAAAGCGGCGGATGAGCTCGTCGGTGAGGCTGGACTTGCCCGCGCCGCCGGTGCCGGTGATGCCGAGCACGGGCACTTGACGGCCTGCCGCGTCCTTGCGTACGGCCTCGACCAGGGGCGCGTCCGCCTTGTCGTTCTCCAGCGCCGTGATCAGCTGCGCCAGCGCGCGCCAGTTCATTTCGTGGTGGCCCTGGATGGCTTCGAGGGCCTTGGGTGCGTAGCCGCTGATGTCCTGGTCGCAACGCATGACCATCTCGCCGATCATGCCCTGCAGGCCCATGCGCTGGCCGTCTTCCGGGCTGTAGATGCGGCCCACGCCGTAGCTGTGCAGCTCGCGGATTTCGGCCGGCACGATCACGCCGCCGCCGCCACCGAACACCTGGATGTGCTCGCCGCCGCGTTGCTTGAGCAGGTCCACCATGTACTTGAAATATTCGACGTGACCGCCCTGGTAGGAACTGATGGCGATGCCCTGCGCGTCTTCCTGCAGCGCGGCGGTGACCACCTCGTCGACCGAGCGGTTGTGCCCGAGGTGGATCACCTCGGTGCCCATGCCCTGCAGGATGCGGCGCATGATGTTGATGGCGGCGTCGTGGCCGTCAAACAGGCTGGCGGCGGTGACGAAGCGCACCTTGTTGGTGGGGCGGTAGCTGGCCAGGGCCTTGAAGTCGGCGGAAAGGTCTGTCATGGTCTTGTCTCTCGGGCGGGTCTAGGGCCTGTTCACACTATCTTTCCAAGTGCGAATGGGTTGGAAACAGCGCCAATCTAGGCGCAGGACGACGGCCAGACTGGATGTCTGGCCTAGGAGTGCAACGACGAGTGGCGCTGTTTCCAGCCCATTCCCTTCGGGTTGCGGCCAAAAGGGCCATGCGCGGCGTTGCGAAGCCTTGCCGGGGGGCGACCCCGGCTGCATTTCGCGCCTTGCGCATGGCCTTTTTGATCCGCAACGCATCTTGGAAAAATAGTGTGAACAGGCCCTGGTGGGTCGTTATTCGATGCGCAGGCCCTTGAGGGCCGTGTCTTCGGGCGGAAAGCGCAGGTTCAGCGCCTTGAGCGTGTCGCGCACCAGGGTGGCGATCATCAGGTTGCGGTGGGTCTTGGAATTGGCGGGCACCACGGTCCAGGGCGCCCAGGGCGTGCTGGTGGCACCGAGCAGGTCTTCGTAGGCGCGCTGGTAGTCGGGCCATTGCTTGCGCACATCCAGGTCCCCGAGGCTGAATTTCCAGTGCTTGTCCGGGTCGTCGACGCGCTCCTGCAGGCGCTCGCGCTGCTCGTCGAAACCGATGTGCAGCATGCACTTGAGGATCACGGTGCCGGTTTCGGCGAGCAGGCGTTCGAAGTCGTTGATGTGGGCATAACGCTGGCGCGTCTGCTCGGGCGTGATCCACTGGTTGACCACCGGCACCAGCACGTCTTCGTAGTGGCTGCGGTTGAAGACCGTGATGTGCCCGGCGGCCGGCACCTGCTGGTGGATGCGCCAGAGGTAGTCGTGCGCTCGCTCGGGCTCGGTGGGCGCTTTCCAGCCCACGGTGTGCACGCCCAACGGGCTGGTCTGGCTGAACACGCCGCGCACGGTGCCGTCCTTGCCCGAGGTGTCCGTGCCCTGCAGGACCACCAGCAGCTTGTGGCGGCCGTCGGCGTAGAACAGGTTCTGCAACCGGTCGATTTCCTGGGCCAGAGACAGCAGCACGGCCTGGTCGGCGTTTTTGTTGCCGACGGAAAAAGGTTTGGCGCCCGGGTTGAACGAGGCCAGCGAGGGGCCCTTGCCGTTCTTCCCGTTTTTGCCATTGCCCGCCGGCTCGATCTGCCAGGCTTGCCAGGGACTGCCCTTGGCGGCTCGGACCGCTGCGGCCGGGAAGGGCAGTGAAACGTCGCTCGGGCTGGGCATGGTGTCTCCGGGAGTTGGGCAGGCAGGGTGCATCAGTGACGACCCGGCGTCAACCCGTTAGAGTTGACGTTTACGTAAACGTAATGTTAACCCGATTTGCCCGGAAACGGTGCGCCTGACGCCCAGCCTGTCGAGGCTGGGCGTCAGGGTGCGCAGACGATGGTCCTATTTGTAGAGCACCTCGGGCAGCCACATGCCGATGGCCGGGAACAGGTAGAGCAGCACGATCGCCAGCACCTGGATGCCCATGAACGGCAGCATGCCGGCAAAGATCTGGTTCAGTGTCACGTGCTTCGGGGCCACGCCTTTCAGGTAGAACGCGCTCATGGCCACAGGCGGGCTGAGGAACGCGGTCTGCAGGTTCAGCGCCACCAGCAGACCGAAGAACAGCGGGTCCACCCCGAAGTTGTCCAGCAGCGGGATGAAGATGGGCATGAAGATCACGATAATCTCGGTCCACTCCAGCGGCCAGCCGAGGACGAAGATGATCACCTGGCTCAGGATCAGAAACTCCGTCTTGCTGAGGTTCATGCCCAGCACCCACTGCTCCACCAGCGCCTGCCCGCCGAGCAATGCAAACGCGGCCGAGAAGATGGCCGAGCCGACAAACAGCCAGCACACCATGGCGCTGGTCTTGGCGGTGAGGAACACGCTTTCCTTCACCACGCTGAAGGTGAGCTGCCGGTAGGCGGCGGCCAGCAGGAAGCCGCCGAGCGCGCCCACCGCCGCCGCCTCGGTGGGCGTGGCCAGGCCAAACACGATCGAGCCCAGCACCGACATGATGAGGACCAGCAACGGGAAGAAGCTGGACAGCAGCATCTTGAAGATTTCGAGCCGCGCGTAACTCAGGATGCCGTAGAAGACCGCGAGCGCCAGCGCGCCCACGCCCAGGCCGATCCAGTAGCCTTGCGAGGCGGACTGGGTGGTGGCCGCCGGCTCGGTGCCCGACGCCGTCGGTGCGGCCGGCTCGGCGCCCGGAGGCAGGGCCAGGTTGTCGGCAGGTGGTTCGGGGGTGTCTGCCTCGGCACCTGGGGGCAGGGCCACGGCATCGCTGTCGGCGCCAGGTGGCTCGGCCAAGTCGTCATCGGCGGAGGGGGGCTCACTCAGGCCCTCCTCTTCGACGGGGGGTTCGGCCAGGCCGCCCGCATCGTCGCCCGAGGCTTCTGGGGCTGCGCCTGCGCCCATGGGCTGCAGTTCTTCGTAGGTTTCCACCGCCGCCACCCGCGTGGCGCTCTGGTAGCTGAGCACGGCCACGGTGACGAACAACAGGGCGGGCAGCAACACGATGCCCAGCTGGCGCAGCATGTAGCCGGTGGGCACACCGTGGTTGTTGGCGCCCTTCAGGCCTTTGACGAGACCGCCCAGAGCCCAGCCATTGCCCGTGGCACCCATGCGCGTGAGGGCGGCGGGCAGCGGCACGATGCGCTGTTCGGCGCTCAAGGGCGGTGCCCAGGTCGGTTTGACCTTGGCGACGATGATCACGTACAGGATGTACAGGCCCGCGAGCATGAGACCGGGGAAAAAGGCGCCAGCGTAGAGCTTGACGACCGACACGCCCGCGGTGGCGCCGTAGACGATGAGCAGCACCGAGGGCGGGATCAGGATGCCCAGGCAGCCGCCGGCGGTGATGGAGCCCGCCGTCAGCCGAACGTCGTAGCCGGCGCGCAGCATCTGCGGCATGGCCAGCAGGCCCATGAGCGTGACCACCGCGCCCACGATGCCGGTGGCGGTGGCGAAGATCGCGCAGGTCACGAGCGTGGCCACTGCGAGCGAGCCGGGCACCCGTGCCAGCGACAGGTGCAGGCTGTGGAACAGCTTCTCGATCAGGTTGGCGCGCTCGACCAGGTAGCCCATGAAGACGAACAGCGGGATCGAGATCAGCACGTCGTTGCTCATCACCGAAAACGCGCGCTGCACCATCAGGTCCAGCGTCTGCCGGATCGCTCCCGCCGAGGTCTGGTCGCCCGAGTGGTAGGCGAAAAACGCGAACAGCATGCCCATGCCCATGAGCGTGAACGCGGTGGGAAAGCCGAGCATGATGGCCACGACCACCAGCGAGAGCATGAGCAGGCCATAGTGGCCGTTGGTCATGGTCGGTGCGCTGATCACCATGGCCAGCACGCCCGCCAGGATCAGGCCCATCAGCCCGAAGCCAAACCAGAGTTCCTTGCGAGCCTTCATGGCTGGCCACCTTTCTGGCTGATCAGGCGGTCCAGGCTTTCGATGTCACTGTCTTTGACATGGACCATCTCCTTGAGCTTGTCCACATCGACTTCTTCCACGTCCTCTTCGCGCGTCGGCCACACGCCCGTTTTCAGGCAGATCACGCAGCGCAGGATCTCCACCAGCCCCTGCAGCAGCAGCATGGCACCGGCCACGGGCACCACGAACTTGAAGGGGTAGATCGGCAACGGGTCGGCGTTGAAGGTCTGTTCGCGGATCGCCAGCGAGTCGTTGGCGAAAGTCCAGCCGGCCCAGGTCAGCGCCACGATGCCGGGCAGGAAGAACACGATGTACAGCGCCAGGTCGATGGACGCCTGGGTGCGTGGCTCGAAGAAACCGTACAGCACATCGCCGCGCACATGGCCGTTCTTGGCCAGGGTGTAGGCGCCAGCGGTCATGAAGAGCAGGCCGTACAGCATGATCTGCGCGTCCAGCACCCAGGCGTGCGGTGTGTTGAGCACGTAGCGCGAAAACACTTCCCAGCTGATCAGCAGGGTGAGCCCCACCACCGCCCAGGCACAGAGCTTGCCGAATCCGGTCGAAAGGCGGTCCACCGTCCACAGAAATTGTTGCATCGTGTGTTCCAACAGAAAGAGAAAGGGGCGCCGATGGCGCCCCTGTGCACCCGCAAAGGATCAGCTCTTTTTTGCACCCTTACCGAAATAGTGGTTGTAGGCCATCTTGAAGTCGACCGTGTAGTCGTTCTGCCACTGGCCGGCACGCTGGGCAAAGGCGCGCTGGCTGTCGAGCACCTTCTTGAACAGCGGGTTCTCGCCTCCCTTCTTGGCCATGATCTTGTCCCAGGCCGCGAGCTGCGCGCGCAGGATGGCGTCGGGGGTCTTGTAGAACTTCACGCCCTGTTTCTTCAGCTCGATGTAGTCCTCCGAGTTGCGCTGGATCGCTTTCCAGCTCATGTCGGCGCTGGCCGCCTGCACCGCATAGTCGATGATGGCCTTGAGTTCGGTGGGCAACGCCGCGAGCTTGCCCTTGTTGAACAGGATCTCGAACTGCTCGCCGCTCTGGTGGAAGCTCTGCAGCATGCAGTTCTTGCTCACATCGGGGAACCCCAGCAGCTTGTCGGACGACGCGTTGTTGAATTCGGCGCCATCGATCAGGCCGCGGTCCAGTGCGGGCACGATCTCGCCGCCAGGCAGGGGGTTTACCGCTGCGCCCATGTCGGTGTACATGTCCACCGCCAGGCCCACGGTGCGGAACTTCACGCCCTTGAGGTCGTCGGCTTTGGCGATCGGCTTCTTGAACCAGCCGAAGGGCTGGGTTGGCATGGGGCCATACAGGTAGGACACCACGTCCAGGCTCAGGCTCTTGTAGATCTCTTCCAGCAGGGCCTTGCCGCCGCCGTAGTTGTGCCAGGCCAGCAGCATGTTGGGGTCCATGCCGAAGGCCGGGCCGGAGCCCCACAGGGCCAGGGCCGAGTTCTTGCCGTAGTGGTAGGCCACCACGCCATGGCCGCCGTCCAGCGTGCCTTTGGCCACCGCCTCCAGCAACTGGAAGGCCGGTACCACCGCACCGGCGGGCAGCACCTCGATCTTCAGCTTGCCACCGGCCATGTCATTGACCTTCTTGGCGAAGTCGGTGGCGTATTCGTGAAAGATGTCCTTCGACGGCCAGGTGCTCTGAAAGCGCAGGCTGGTCGTTTGCGCCGTGGCGATCATGGGCACCGACAGGGCACCCGCAGCAACGGCCGCACCTTTGATCATGTTGCGGCGTGAAGGGGCAGGCTTTTTCTCGCTCATCGAATGTCTCCAGTGGTTGTAAAAAGGCGTTTCATCATGCGCCGTGCACCCGCGACGTGCTGCAGGGTTTCCACCAACGGTTGTCGTGTGCGTGACGCAAAGGACTTGATTTCACAAGGATTTCTGGGGCCGGAGCAGGTCGGTCTTGAGGGGGTCGCGCCAGAATGCCCCCCCTTGGCGAGGGGCGGGATGGTGCTCACTACAATACTTGTTGGGGTATGTGCAGGGCCATGCGGTGATGCGGCCCCGGGGGGCGAAAACCCCGTTTTCCACAGGAACCGACATGACAACCGTCCACGATCCCGAACGCAAACGCGCCCTGGTGCTCCGACTCAAGCGTGTCGAGGGCCAGCTGCGCGGGATCCAGAAGCTGCTTGAAACCGACGCCGACTGCGAGAAAGTGGCCCAGCAGCTGGCGGCGGCGCGCAAGGCGCTGGACAAGACCTTTTTCACCATGGTCGGCTGTGTCATTGCACAGGGTGACCTGCCGGCAGACGACGTGGCCGACATGCTGGCGCGCTTTTCCTGACCCCACTGTGGTTCAGAACCCCAGGAGATTTCCATGAAACCGATCCAGCTGTTTGACCCCGCTTCCAGCACCTACACCTATGTGCTGTTTGACCAGGTCACGCGCGATGCGCTCATCATCGACCCGGTGGACGAGCAGATCGAGCGCGACCTGGCCGTTCTGCGCGAGTACGGCCTGAAGCTGGTCTGGACGGTGGAGACCCACGCCCACGCCGACCACATCACCAGCGCCGGCCAACTGGCCGAACTGGCCGGTGCCCGCACGGCCGCGCCGCAAGGCTGCGGCATCGGCACCGCGGGCATGCAGCTGCAACACGGTGACACGTTGCCGTTTGGCGGGGAGCGCCTGCAGGCCCTGCACACCCCGGGTCACACCGCCGGCAGCATGAGCTACGTGTGGCGCGACCACGTCTTCACCGGCGACACCCTGCTCATCAACGGCTGCGGTCGCACCGACTTCCAGTCCGGCAGCGCGAGCGACCTGTACCGCAGCCTGACCGAGGTGCTGTTTGCCTTGCCCGATGCCACCACCGTCTGGCCCGGCCACGACTACCAGGGCCGCACGCATTCCACGATCGGTCAGGAAAAGAAAGGCAACGCCCGCGTGGCGGGCAAGAGCGAGGCGGAGTTCGTCGCGATCATGGAGGCCTTGCAGTTGCCCAAGCCGCGGCGCATCGACGAGGCCGTGCCGGCCAACCTCAGTTCGGGCCTGCGCCACGATGTGGATGGCGCGTTGCTGCTGCAGCCCCGCCCGGTGGCGGCGGCGCACCAGGGCAGCTACGCGGGCGATGTCTCGCCGCAGCTGGCGTGGCAGTGGGTGCAGGCCGGCGAGGCGGTGCTGGTGGACGTGCGCAGCGACGCCGAGCGCGAATGGGTCGGGTTCGTGCCGGGCGCGGTGCCGGTGGCCTGGAAGCAGTGGCCTGGCATGACGATGAACCCGGGGTTTGACCAGCAGTTGGGCAGCATTGACCCAGGAAAAAAACTGGTGTTGCTGTGCCGCAGCGGCGTGCGCTCCATCGCGGCGGCCAAGCGCGCGACCGAGCTGGGCTTCGAGGCCTACAACATCCTGGAGGGCTTCGAGGGCGACCCGGATGCCCACGCCCACCGGGGGCTCAAGGGCGGTTGGCGTCACCACGGCCTGCCCTGGCGGCAGAACTGACCCCGACCGTTGCACGGCAGCTGCCCGGGTGCGGCGGTGGGTGGGATGCGACCGCTGGTCGGCAGATCTCCATCAAACTTGAGAAAAAAGCGTAACAAGACCTGTCAGACCTGACAGGTGTCGTGCCGTTCGTCACACATTTCTTTTTTCAATGGGATTTTCTTTCTCGAAAGGATATCCCCATGGAAACGCTTGAGCTCACCCGCACCCCAACGGCCATCAACCCGGCCTTCTCGGCCCACCTTTGCGATCGCATCGAGCGCGATTTCATTCAGCGCTGGAACCAGCAATGGGGCGGCCGATCGCTGGTCCACGGACGCGACCCGGGATCGAATGCGGTCCGCCTGAACAGCAACGACTACCTGAGCGTGACGGGACATCCGGCCATCGTCGCTGCGCAAGTGGCGGCGATTCGTCAGGATGGGGAGTTCGTCATCCAGTCTGGCTCGTTCCTGCTGGAGAGCCACCCCGTGCGCGCGTTTGAAAAGAAGATGGCCGCATGGATCGGCAAGGACGACGGGGTGTTGTGCCAATCCGGTTATGCGGCCAACGTGGGCCTGCTCCAGTGCATCGCGGACGAACAGACGCCGGTCTACATCGACATGCTGGCCCACACCTCGCTCTGGGAAGGCGCACGCCGGGCGAATGCCCCGACCCATCCGTTCCGGCACAACGATGTGGATCACCTGCGCCGCCTGATCGGCAAACATGGGGGTGGTCTCGTGGTGGTGGATTCGGTCTACAGCACCACCGGGTCCGTGGCGCCCTTGACGGACCTGGTGGACCTGGCCGAAGCGGGCGGCTGCATGATCCTGGTGGACGAGTCGCACTCGCTCGGCACGCACGGGCCTGGCGGGGCCGGTCTGTGTGTCGAACTGGGGCTCTCCAGCCGGGTGCACTTCATCACGGCCAGCCTGGCCAAGGCGTTTGCCGGGCGCGCGGGGTACTTCAACATACCGACCGGCCTGCGCAACTACATCCTGAGCACCAGCCACCACAACATCTTCAGTTCGTGCCTGTTGCCGCACGAAGTGGCCGCGCTCAATGCCACCCTGGATGTGATCAAGGGCTGCGATGCCGAGCGTGAGCGTCTGCATCGCCACTCGCTCAGGATGCGCCAGGACTTCATCGACCAGGGGTTTCCGGTGCACCAGGGCACCGAGCAGATCATCGCCCTGGAAGCGGGGCCCGAGCCGGACACGCTGGTGCTGCGGGACCTGCTGGAAGAACGGGGCATCTTTGGTGCGGTCTTCTGCGCCCCCGCCACGGCGCGCAACCGTTCCATCGTGCGACTGACCTTGAGCGCGGCACTGACCGACGCCGAGCTGGACCACGTCGCCGAGGCGGCGCGCGAGATCGCGCCGCTGGTCAAGCCCTGGGACTGGCCGGTCGCGCGGCGAGCCCGGGGCGCGGCCACTCAGGCGTCCTGAATCTTGCGCGCACCCTGGACATCCAGGAAGTTGTGGTACGGGTAGATGGACTGCGGCAGGTCGGCCTCTGCCAGCTTGAAACTCGCCGCCTTGAGCAGTCCATCGTCGCCCACATTTAAGGAGAGCGCGGTGCGGATGGCGCCATGCAGACCCAGTTGCTGGTGCAGCTCCACCGCGGGCAGCAGACGCCCCTCGCCAACGGCGCGCGCCACGTCAAAACCGAGACCCGCGGAGGTGGCCAGTTCTGCCAGATCGGGCAGTCCGTTGGTCGGTTCCAGTTGCAGCCACTCGCAGCGGCCGGACACATCCAGGCCGAGCAGACCGAACGGCTCGCCCAGAACCACGTACTCGATCCAGTGCTTCACGGCGTAGGCCTTGAGCGCGGTGGCGATCGACGGAACCTGCAGCAGCGATTGCTGTGAGGGATTGAGGACGGCGCGCCAGAGCGTGTTGAGCCGGGGGTGCGGGGCGTGGATCAGTTTCGCCAGGGCCGTCAGCAGTCGACCGGTGATGTCGGCGGTCTGCTTGGGGATGAACTGGTCGATGAGGCCGCTGTTGAACGCCTGAATGGCGACCTGCTCGTCGGCCTGCCCGGTGAGCAGCACGCGTGCGCCGGGCCAGTCCAGCAGCGTGGTGAGCACTTTCAGACCATCGGTGCCGGGCATGGCGTAGTCCACCACGCAGACCTGGGCGAGCTGGTAGCGGGCGGTGCTGGCGGCCCAGTAGCGCAGCACCTGGGGAATGAGGGCCTGTCCGCGTCGCCAGCGTTCGATCATCTGCAGGTGCATGCCGGCGTCGGCCTCCCAGCGGGCGGGCTCGTCGCGCATGCGCTCGCCAAAACCCGAAGGGCGGCAGTAGAGCTCGACCTGCAGGTGGCTGGGCAGCACCATGCCCAGCATTTCCAGGTAGTCGAGGTCGTCGTCCAGGAACAGCAGGCTGCCCGAACGGTGGTAGAGGGGAAGCTTGAGGGCCATGGTGTTTGTCAGGAAGGTGGGGCGCGCTCAGGCGCCGTGGCGGTGTGCAGGGGCAGGTCGATCACGAAGACCGCGCCCTCGCCGGGCTCGGAAAAAACGCCGATGTGTCCCTTGGCGGTCTCCACCACGTTCTTGCAGAAGGTCAGGCCCAGGCCACTGCCCACGCCCGTCTGGGTGGAGAAAAAAGGTTCGAAGATGCGCTGCTGGTGTTCATGGGGAATGCCCAGGCCTTTGTCGGCCACCGCCAGCCGGCCCTTGCCGTGGTACACGCCCACCGTGATGCGCAGGTCACCGGGATGTGACGCGTGGCTGGACGCCGCCAGCGAATACAGGGCGTTCTTGATCAGGTTGCTCAGCAGCTGTGAAAACAGGGCCCGCGAACCCATGAAGCAGAAGTCCTGCTGAACAAACACCTCCACACAATCCCGTTCATGCGAGGAACGGTAGGGGTAGTTGGCCACCACATCCCGCACCAGTTCCGCCGCATGGACGGGGGACTTCTCGTTGGGCAGGCGCAGCAACTGGGCGTTGGAGATCTGGGTGTCGATCTGCCGGTTCATGCTGCGCACCAGGTTTTGCAGACGGGTCGCGAGGTCTTCGATCTTCTTCTGCTTTTGTTCGGGCATCTCGTGCTGGGCCTGGTTGCGCAGCACGTCGCCCAGCAGGTCCACCGTGGCCAAGGGCGTGCGCAGCTCGTGCGCCATCACGGCCATGGTGCTCAGGGTGTTGATCAGACGGGTGCGGCGCAGGTTGGCGCTCGAGAAGCCCAGCACAAAAGCGGTGCCCCAGGCAAAGCCGATCACCACCAGGTTCTCAATGGAGAAACTGGCTGATGCTTCGACGGGTGCGCGCAGTGCGTTGAAGACCAGCCAACTGAGCAGGGCGCCTGTCGTGCTGCCCACCGTGGCCAGCCGCCAGTCGGTCATGTGGTAATAGATGAGGAACATGGCGCTGATGCTGGCGAGCCAGACCGCATTGCCGCCATTCATCCAGTACATCCAGAAGAAGAAAACGGGCATGACCAGCCAGCAGACGGCGGAATACAGCCAGGCGCCCCGGTAAGAGCTGGCGTCTCGCGAGATGATGGGCAAGAACAGCAGGGCCCCCGAACAGGCGGCAACGATCCTCAGGAACAGGCTCTCATAGGGTTGCCGCACGACAACCGTCCAGATCGCGTAAAAAATCAGATTGCCAAAAAATACCGAGAAACCGGCCCATCGAAGCCGGGTGGCCGATGGGTGCAAAATAGGCTCGATAGGGGCATGGACGAACTCGCCCAACAGCCAGCGCCAAAGCCGGGCTCTGGCACTGTGAACCCACAAACGATCCAACGACAACATGTTCTCCTTGCAGCATCCGCATTCACTCCCTCGCAGAGGGCAGGTGCGGTGTGGCCCGATTGTCCATGCTGGGAAGGGCTTTCAATCATGACCCTGCCTGTCAACTTTGACAGTGTGAGTGTGGATGCGATCCTCGCGGACTGGATCTGTGCGCTGGCTGACCAGGGTGTGGACGCGGTGGTGGTGCTCGGTCCCAATCCCTTGGGCGGACGGGAAGACCGCCAGGTGCTGGCGGTGCATCCGCCCCGCTTGCTGGGGGCTGCACAGGCACTGGCGGAGAGCAGCGATTTTGGTGCCGGCTGGCGCGACAGCGATGCACCCCTGGTGGCCTGGCAGGACATCTCCAAATCGGCTTACGCCGAGCAGGCCGGCCGCTGGCGCCGTCTGTGGCTGGCCCACGGCCACCGCACGCTGGTGCGCGTTGCGTTCAGCCTGCCGGCAGGGCGAACGTTCGAATGTTTCATGTTCAGCCCGCGGGCCTTTGCCGGGCGGTCCGAGGCCGCCGAGCTGGCTTGGTCGGCCTTCAACATCTGGCCCATGCTCCGACGTGCCATTGCCGAACAGCGGCTCTGCCTGAGCCCGCGCGAGCAGGAAAGCCTGAACCTGGCCTTCGAGGGCCTGACCGCGCGCGAGACCGCGTTGCGCATGGACTGTTCCGAGCGCACGGTGAATTACCACCTGGCCAATGCCATGGCCAAACTGCAGACCGACAACAAGCTCGCCGCCGTGCAGCGGGCCTGCTGGATCGGCCTGATCTGAACGGCCGAGCGTCTTTCGTGGCTGGACTTTGCCCCATGGTGCGATGCCGCATGAGCGGTGTTCGCGCTTGGTCATAATGCGCCCATGACTTTTCTGGCCCTGGATGTTGGGAACACCCGTCTGAAATGGGCGCTGTACGACGCCCCTCGCGTGGGTGCCCGTTTGCTGGCGCACGGCGCCCAGTTCCTGGAGAACATTGAAAAACTGGCCGATGGCGACTGGAGCGATCTGCCGGCGCCCAGCTGGGTGGTCGGCTGCATCGTGGCCGGTGACGCGGTCAAGCAGCGCGTGCAGGAACAGCTGGAACTGTGGGATGTGAGTCCGCAGTGGGTGATTTCCAGCAGCGAGGAGGCGGGCCTGGTCAATGGCTACGACCACCCTGCGCGGCTCGGCTCCGACCGCTGGGTCGCCATGATCGGCGCGCGCCAGCGCCTGCTCTCGCAAGGACCTGCTCGGCCGTGTGTGGTGGTGATGGTGGGCACCGCTGTGACCGTGGAGGCCATCGACACCGAGGGCCGGTTTCTCGGCGGCATCATCCTGCCGGGCCACGGCATCATGCTGCGCGCGCTGGAGTCCGGCACGGCCGGTCTGCACGTGCCCACCGGCGAAGTGCGTGACTTTCCCACCAACACCAGCGACGCGCTCACCAGCGGCGGCACGTTTGCCATCGCGGGCGCGGTGCAACGCATGGTGGAGAACCTGCAGCGCCACTGCGGCGAACCGCCCGTGGCCTACATGACCGGTGGCGCCGGCTGGAAGATGGCGCCCAGCATGTCCATCCCCTTCGAGCTGGTCGACAGCCTGATCTTTGACGGCTTGCTGGAAGTGGCCGACCGACGTTTAACGTAACCCCCCGCGCCGCAGGGATCGATTCCCCCCGCGCCGCCTTCGGCGTCACCCCCTGGGGGCGGCACTGGCGGCCCGGCAAAGCCGGTTCCGCGGTGCCCTGGGATGAACTCCCCCTCGCTTGTTCCTATGCTCCTCCGGCGTGCGTGCCCTGGCCCAGGATGCGGTGGAACCGGCTTTGCCGGGCCACTCGCATCGCCCCTCCGGGGGGGTGACGCCGAAGGCGGCGCGGGGGGGTTAAGTGTCTCCCCATGGGAGCATCAGCGTGAGCGCGAGCAGCTTCGCAAACTCGGGTTCGAAGGCGTCGATGATGCGCTGCGGGTCGGGGCAAAGCGTGGTGTCCGATATCACGCCGAACTGCACGCCACCGCCGTAGCTCAGGATCGACACCCCGAGACCCACGGTGCCCGTCTGCGGTACCCAGAACATGGTCTGCTCCAGCGTGGCGCCACACAGTTGCAGCTTGGTCGCCGGGCCGGGCACGTTGGTCATCACCGCGGTGGTCTTGCGGCCGAACAGCGCGAGCAGCGCGTCCTGCGCCGGTTTGATCAGCAAGCCCGCCACCGACAACAGGCCAAACGTCAGCAGCGGTTGCAGGCTGCCCTTGAGCGCGTTCATCCGCGAGCGCACCGCAAACAGCCGCTCGACGGGGTTGTCCAGCCCGATGGGCAGGACCAGTGGCACCAGGCCGAAGTGGTTGCCCAGTTTCCAGGCGTCTTCGAGGCTGCGCAGGTTGATCGGCACCATGGCCCGGATCTCCTGGCCCGCGGTGTTGTCGCCGTGGCCCCGCAGATACGCGCCGATCGCACCGGCCACGCAGCTCAGCAGCACGTCGTTGACCGAGCAGTTCAGCGCCTTGCCGATCGCCTTGACCTCGTCCAGCGGGATCGGCTGGCACCAGGCCACCCGCTTGGCGTGGCCTGGTTGACCCTTGAGCCGGGTGGGCGAGTCGTCGGGCATCAGCGCCAGCGCCGCCAGATCGCTGGCGAGCTGGCCACCCATGCGCGCCAGATCCACCGCCTGGTCCAGAGTGTCGCTGAGGCTTTGCTGCGGCGAGGCGAGCATCGAAAACGACTTGGCGGCGCTGCCTCCCGCCACCTCCAGCGCCTTCGCCGTGAGATCGCCCAGCGGGCGGATCAGGGATTCAGCCAACCAGTCGCCGGCCGCATCCACGCCCTCCACAGCGGGCTTGCGGCGGGATCGCCTGGGCGGCAGGCCGCCGCCATCGACCAGGCTCATCATCACGCTGATCAGCGCGATGCCGTCGGCGATGCAATGGTGGATACGGGCGATCAGTGCGGAACCGCCTTCGTAGGACTCGATCAGCTCGAACTGCCACAGCGGGTGGTCGTGGTCCAGCGGCTGCATGGCCAGTTCGGCCACGCGCGCCTGCAGGTTGCTCTGCTCGCTGAGGCCCTTCCGGAGTGGGAGTTTGTGCGTGCGCA
The DNA here is from genome assembly GCF_013387465.1 of Hydrogenophaga aromaticivorans. Classification (GTDB taxonomy): domain Bacteria; phylum Pseudomonadota; class Gammaproteobacteria; order Burkholderiales; family Burkholderiaceae_C; genus Hydrogenophaga; species Hydrogenophaga aromaticivorans. The sequence goes on from NZ_VYGV01000016.1 coordinate 601,582, forward strand.
CGTGGCGTTCGAGCTGGAAGTCCGGGTCGTCGAGCCAGTGGGCGCCCGCGGCGTCCTGGCGGGCGATCTGCACAAAGCGGTTGTAGGGCAGCAGGCGATCGCGCACGCGTTCGCTCAGTGCGGCCAAGGTGATGCCCGGCCGCAGGATCCACACGCCCACGATCATCATCAGGTTGGAGGGTGAATCCATGCGCAGCCAGGCCGTGTCGACCTTGCTCATGCGCTCGCCTTCGAGACCCAGGGCGCTGGCCAGCGTCGGCGTGGCCTTCTGTGGTGCCGGCCTCGCCCGGGGTTGGTCCGGCGCAGCGACGGTGGGGGCGGCCTTGCGTGTGACGCGCTGGACCATGTGATCTCCTCGGATCCCGTGCCATGGGCGCTCATCGGGGGGCGCGGTGGCGGGGCTTGTTATGGGTGGAAACGTCTATTCTGACGGCAGACCGGAACGTAAGATACCGGGCCTGCCCTAAGGCCAATGCCGGTTTCAGGGCGATTCAAAACCAGAAGGAGCCTCCGCATGTCCGACCTCAAGACCCGATTCGAAGCCGCCGTGGCCAACTCCAAGAACCTGAGCGAGCGGCCCGACAACGCCACCCTGCTCAAGATCTACGCCCTGTACAAGCAGGCAACCACCGGGGACAACGCCGAGAAGAAGCCGGGCTTTGGTGACATGGTGGGGCGCGCCAAATGGGACGCCTGGAACAACTGCAAGGGCACGTCGTCGGACGACGCGATGCAGCAGTACATCGACCTGATCGAATCTTTGGCGTGAAAAGCCACCATCGTTAGATAGTGCAACCGAAAAGAAGGCCTGAGCGCCAGCGCGCTCAGGCCTTTTTCTTTTTGGCTGCTGATTTGCTGGCGGTTTTTTTGGCGGCCAGCAGTTCGTCGAGGTTCTTCACGATCTCGCCCTCGATGCGGTCCTTGAACGCGCCGAGCAGGAAACCCAGCTGGGCATCGAGTTCGAAGTGGTCGTCGGTCACCTTGAGCGAGCCTTTGACGCCGGTGCGGCTGAACTGCACTTCGTCGCAGTCGCCACCTTCTTCGTAGGTGCAGCTCATGTCGAACTCGGCTTCGGCCTGCTCGGCCCATTTCCAGGCCACTTTGCGCGCGCCCTTCAGGCCCAGTTGGTGGTTGCGTTGGATGTGAATGTCGGCCATGGACGTTCCTGCTCAAGGGGTTGTGGTTGGCGCGGGCACTGCGGCCCGCAGGGCGGGCGCCAGGTCGGTCAACGCGGCCAGGCGTTGTTCGGGCGTCTGACTGGCCAGTGTGCGCACCGCATCATAAAACCGGGTGAAGTCCCGGCCTTCGCGCTCGAACAGGGCTTCGAAGCCGGGCACGAGGTCGTCGTAGGCGGCCTGCGCGCCAAAGCTGGCGTTGTTGGCCCGCGCCACCCAGGCGTCGTAGCCCCGGTAGCCCGCCCAGTGTTGCCGAAGCTCGGCGTAGCGCGTGTGGAACCGCGTCATCTCCCCGGCCTTGAGCTGGCGCTTCTGGTCGGCGGTGGTGTTCACGTCTTCAAAGATCGCCTGCAGGCGCTCGCGCGTGTCGCGTGTGAGTGCGCGGAAAGCCTGGCGCCGGGCGTCGAAGGCCGCGTATTCCCGTTGCGCCTTTTCACCCGCCTGCGTCAGCCAGCGTGCGCCCCCGAGCCGCTCCACCGCGGTCGCGAAGGACTCGTTGAACGCGGTGTCGCCGGCCACGTAGACCACCTGGTGCGCCAGTTCGTGAAACAGGATGCGGGCGAGTTCGCCTTCGGGATAGGCGATGAAGGTGTTGAGCAAAGGGTCGCCGCCGGCCCAGTTCATCCAGCCCAGCGTGGAATAGGCCAGCACCGGATACACCGCCACATCCATGGGGCCGTCGGACAGGCTGGCCGCAAAGGCCTTCGCATCGCTTTCGTTGAAATAGCCCCGGTAGCCCACGCAGCCCGCGACCGGAAAGCACCATTGCTTCAGCGTGAGCGACAACTCGGGTGCGGCCACGACGTTGTAGACCGCGGCGCGGCGCTGCAGGTCGGCGTAGCGCTGGTAGCTGGTGTTGTCGGGCAGGGCCAGCGCGTCGACGGCGAAGCGGCGCATGCGCTGGGCGAGTTGCAGGCGCTGGCGCAGCTCTGCGGGGGTCTGTGCGTCTTCGATCCAGTCGTGCAGGGGACGGGCAGCGCCCATCAACCGCAGGTGTCCGGAAACCGATTGCCAGTAGTAGCCCGCGCCGCTGGCCGGGCCGGCGCAACCGCTCAGCGCCCAGGTGAGCGCAGCGGCCAGGGCGGCGGTCAGTGGGCGGTTGCGCAACATGGCCGGGGCTTTCAGGTCGGGCTGGCCGCGGGCTCGACCTCGACCAGACAGTCGTAGAACACCGGTCCGCGCCCCAGGTCGGTCACGTGCTGGCTGGTGAGCTGGTTGACGTTGGTGCCGGCCAGGCCGAGCTTGCGCCACCAGATGCCCAGGCCGTTGACCACACCGGGCCGGGCGCGCTTCGAGACTTCGGCCTTGCAGAGATATTCACCACGGTCGTTGAACACGCGCACCACCTGACCGCTCTGGATGCCACGGGCCGCCGCGTCGGCGGCGTGCAGTTCCAGCACCGGTTCACCCTCGATGTCGCGCAGGCTTTTGACGTTGACGAAGGTGGAGTTGAGGAAGTTGCGCGCCGGCGGCGAGATCATGGCCAGGGGGTAGCGCTCGCTGCTGCCCGGGGTCTCGAAATTGGGCAGGTGGTCGGGCAGGCCGTCCAGCCCCATCGCAGCCAGCCCGGCGTTGAAGAAGGTGCAGCGGCCCGAGGGTGTGGGGAAACCGCCCTGGGCAAAGGGCGCGTCGGGCAGGGGCAGGGTGGCAAAGCCCTGGTCGAGCAGCGTCTGGAAATCCACCTGGTCGCCAAACGCCGTGCGGCACAGGGTTTCATCGCTGTCGCTGAAACAGGGATCGTCAAAGCCCAGGCGGGCGGCCAGTGCGCGGAAGACGTCGGTGTTGCTGCGCGCCTGGCCCAGTGGTTCGATCGCCGGGCGGTTGAGCAACACGTCGGTGTGGCCGTAGCTGGCGTGGACGTCCCAGTGCTCCAGCTGGGTGGTGGCGGGCAGGATGTAGTCGGCGTGGTCGGCGGTGTCGGTCAGGAAGTGTTCGAGCACCACAGTGAACAGGTCCTCGCGTTCAAAGCCCTTCACGACCTGGCCCGACTCGGGCGCCACCGCCACCGGGTTGCTGTTGTAGACGATCAGCGCTTCGATCTTCGGGCCGAATGCGGGCGAGCTGTCGCGCAGCAGATCGTCGCCGATGGTGATCATGTTGATGGTGCGCGGCTGGCGGCCGGCCAGGAGGTCGGGCCGGTGCAGTGCGGCGCGCTGGACGGGGAAATGCCCCGAGGCCGACAGCAGCAGGCCGCCGGCGCGGTGGCGCCAGGCGCCCACCAGCGCGGGCAGGCAGGCGATGGCCCGCACCGCGTTGCCGCCGCCGCGCACACGCTGCATACCGTAGTTCAGGCGGATCGCGGCGGGCTTTGTGGTGCCGTAGGCGCGCGCCAGATCGATGATCTGCTGCACCGGGATGCCGCAGACCTCGGCAGCGCGCTCGGGCGGCCATTGCAGGGCGCGCTCGCGCAGCGCGTCCCAGCCCAGCGTGTGCTGCGCGATGTAGTCGTGGTCCAGCCAGTCGTGGGTGATCAGCTCGTGCATCAGCGCCAGCGCCAGCGCGGCGTCGGTGCCGGGGCGCAGGGCGATGTGTTCGTGGCACTTGTCGGCGGTCTCGCTGCGGCGCGGGTCGATGCAGACCAGGCGCGCGCCGTCGCGCTTGGCCTGCTGCGCCAGGCGCCAGAAGTGCAGGTTGCTGGCGATCGAGTTGCTGCCCCAGATGACGATGAGCTTCGCTTCGACGAAAAACTCGACCTTCATGCCGACCTTGGCGCCCAGGGTGGTGACCAGGCCTTCGCCGCCCGCGGCCGCACAGATGGTGCGCTCCAGGTGCGAGGCGCCGAGCTGGTGGAAGAAGCGCGCGGCCATGCCTTCGCCCTGCACCTGGCCCATGGTGCCGGCGTAGCTGTAGGGCAGGATGGCCTCCGGGTCGCGCGCGGCGATGGCCTTCAGGCGTGCCGCGATGTCGTCCAGCGCCTCGTCCCAGCCCACCGGAGCGAACTGGCCGCTGCCTTTGGGGCCGACCCGCTTGAGCGGCTGCAGGATGCGCTCGGGGTGGTAGCTGCGTTCGGTGTAGCGCGAAACCTTGGTGCACAGCGCACCATCGGTGTGCCGGTGCGCCGGGTTGCCCTGCACACGCAGAGCCACACCGTTGTGGACCGTGGTCAGCAGGGCGCAGGTGTCGGGGCAGTCGTGTGGACAGGCGCCGCGCACCACGGTGTCCGCCGGGTTCGTCGGGCCGCCGCCGCCGTGGGTCGGGGTGTCGATCATGGATGTAAAAAAATGTTGTACGCTGGCTGTCCCGTTGAGCACGGTTTTTGCTGAGCAGAAACTGCCTCAAATCAGCATATCAGGAGATTCCGCATGCAGCGTCGCCAGGCCCTTTCTACCGTGTGCAAACTCGTGGGTTCTTCGGCCCTGGCTTCCTGGGGTGTTGCCGCCCAGGCGCAAAGCGCGGGGGTCAGCGACAACCGCATCGTGCTCGGGCAGTCGGCGCCGTTCAGCGGCGCCGCCGTGCAGCTGGGCCTGCAGTATTTCCTCGGGGCGCAACTGCATTTTGACGCCCTGAACGCGCGCGGCGGGGTCAACGGGCGGCGCATCGAGATCGCGCGATTGGACGACAGCTACGACCCCGAACGCTGCGCGGCCAACACCCGGCAGTTCATCCAGGACGGCGTGTTCGCCCTGTTCGGTTACGTTGGAACGCCCACCAGCCTGGTGGCGCTGCCGCTGGCCACCGAGGCCAAGATCCCGTTCTTCGCCCCGTTCACCGGTGCCCAGGCCCTGCGCGAACCCTTCAACCGCTACGCCATTCATGTGCGGGCCTCGTACTTTGACGAAACGGACGCCATCGTGCGCCAGACCACGTCGGTCGGCATCAAGAAGATCGCGGTTTTTTACCAGAACGATGCCTACGGCAAGACCGGCCTGGAAGGCGTGACGAACGCACTCAAGGCACTCGACTTGGCGCCCGTGGCGGTGGGCACCGTGGAGCGTGGCAGCACCGATGTGGCCCAGTCGCTGAAAGACATCCTCGCGGCCAAGCCCGAGGCCATCGTGCAGATCAGCGCCTACAAACCCTGTGCGACCTTCATCCGTCTGGCGCGCCGCCAGGGGTTCACCGGCAACTTCTACAACCTGTCCTTCGTGGGCACCCAGGCGCTGCTGGACGAGCTGGGGTCGGAGGCGCGCGGCGTGGTGGTCAGCCAGGTGATGCCCTTTCCGTATTCGGCGGCACAGGCGATCTCGGGGGAATACCTGGCGGCGCTCAAAGACAAGCGCGGCGTGGCGCCCAACTACTCCGGCATGGAAGGCTTCGTGGCGGCCAAGGTGTTTGCCGAGGGGGTGCGTCGCGCCGGGCGCAACCTGACGCGCGAGGGCTTCATCACCGCAGTGCAGGGCATACAGAACCTGCAGCTGGGCGGCTTCTCGGTGGACTTCGGGCCGAAAAAGCACACCGGCTCGCGGTTTGTCGAAATGACCTTGCTGACCGAAGACGGGCGCGTGCGCCGCTGACTGCATGGCGGGTGCCACTTGCCCCCTGTCGGGAGGGGGACTGGCACCTGCGGGTCTGTCCGGGCGCCGGGTCTTGGGTAGGATGCGCTTTTGACTCCAGTGCCGCCGCGGGCGGCCACAGAGGTTCGCATGAAACTCCTCGACTCCATCCTGACCCAGGCGGCCAGCATCGCCAGCCTGCGGCGCGACATCCACGCCCACCCGGAACTCTGTTTTGAAGAGGTGCGCACCGCCGACGTGGTGGCGCAGAAACTCACCGAGTGGGGCATCCCGGTGCACCGCGGCATGGGCACGACCGGGGTGGTCGGCACCGTGCACGGGCGCGACGGCGGCGCCTGTGGCAAGGCCATCGGCCTGCGCGCCGACATGGACGCCCTGCCCATGCAGGAGCACAACCACTTTGCGCACAAGAGCCAGCACGCCGGCAAGATGCACGCCTGCGGCCACGATGGCCACACCGCGATGCTGCTCGCCGCCGGGCAGCATCTGGCGCAACACCGCGATTTTGATGGCACGGTCTACCTGATCTTCCAGCCCGCCGAAGAAGGCGGCGGCGGTGCGCGCGAAATGATCAAGGACGGCCTGTTCGAACAATTCCCGGTCGAGGCGGTGTTCGGCATGCACAACTGGCCGGGTCTTCCCGTGGGCACGTTCGCCGCGAGCACGGGGCCGGTCATGGCGTCGAGCAACGACTTCTGCATCGTGATCCGGGGCAAGGGATCACACGCGGCGCTGCCGCACAACGGCATCGATCCGGTGCCGGTGGCCTGCCAGATGGTGATGGCCTTCCAGACCATCATCACGCGCAACAAGAAGCCGGTCGATGCCGGCGTGATCTCGGTGACCATGGTCCACACCGGCGAGGCCAACAACGTGGTGCCCGACAGCTGCGAGATCCGCGGGACGGTGCGCACCTTCACCTTCGAGGTGCTCGACCTGATCGAGCGCCGCATGCGGGAAATCGCCGAACACACCTGCGCGGCCTTTGGTGCCACCTGCGAGTTCCGCTTCAACCGCAACTACCCGCCGACCGTCAACCACCCGGCCGAAACGGCCTTTGCCCGCGCCGTCATGGCCGACATCGTCGGCGCTGAGTGCGTGCTCGACCAGGAGCCGACCATGGGCGCCGAAGACTTCGCCTACATGCTGCAGGCGCGGCCGGGCTGTTATGTGTTCATCGCCAACGGGGATGGCGAGCACCGCGCGGGCTACGAAGGCGGCGGCCACGATGTGGGGCCGTGCATGCTGCACAACCCGCACTACGATTTCAACGACGACCTGATTCCGCTCGGGGCGACCTACTGGGTCCGGCTGGCCGAACAGTGGCTGGCCCAGCCGCGCACCGGGGTGTCCGCATGATCGATATCCAGGCCGCTTTTGCCCCGTCGTACGCCCGTGCCCGGGTGCTGTTTCTGGAAGGGGCTGCCGCGGCCGGCATGGCTATCCGCAGCCACAACCATCCCTTGCCCGGTCGCGACGGCGAAACCCTGGCCATGGACCTGGCGCTCGATGGCTCACCCGATGCCGAGCGCCTGCTCATCGTCAGCAGCGCCTGTCACGGGGCCGAGGGCTTTTGCGGCTCCGGGGTGCAGGTCTACGCGACCCACGATCAGGCCTGGCGCCAGCACGCACGCGAGGCCGGGGTCGCGGTGCTCTACATCCACGCGCTCAACCCCTACGGCTTTTCGCACCTGCGCCGCGTGACGAACGAAAACGTCGATCTCAACCGCAACTTCCAGGATTTCAGCCAGCCGCTGCCGGTGAACACGGCCTACGCCGGGCTGCACGATCTGCTGCTGCCGCCCGAATGGCCGCCGGGTCCGGACAACGCGGCCGCGATCGACAGCTGGATCGCCCTTCACGGCGAGACGGCTTACCAGGCCGCGGTGTCGCAGGGGCAGCATGCATTTGCCGATGGCCTGTTTTTTGGCGGCACCGCGCCCACCTGGAGCAACCAGACCCTGCGCCAGGTCTTGCGCAACCACGCCCAGCTGGCGCGCCACATCGCCTGGATCGACCTGCACACCGGCCTCGGGCCATGCGGCGTGGGTGAGCGCATCTTTGCCTGCCGCGACGATGCCGCGGCCTTGCAGCGCGCCCGGGCCTGGTGGGGCAGCAACGGTGAGACGCCCGTGACCTCGATCTACGACGGGTCGTCAACGTCGGCGCTGCTCACCGGCCTGATGTGGGGCGCGATGTACGAAGAGTGTCCACAGGCCGAATACACCGGCATCGCCCTGGAGTACGGCACCGTGCCCATCATGGAAGTGATCAACGCGCTGCGCGGCGACCACTGGTTGAACCGACATCCCGAAGCGCCTGCGGCGCTGCGGGCCGCGATTCACCAGCGCATGAAAGACGCGTTCTACGTGGACACGGACGCCTGGCGCACGCAGATCGTGGGTCAGGGGCGGCAGGCCCTGTTTCAGGCGGTGGATGGACTGGCCTCAGCCTGAAGGTCAGTCTTCGAGGGCCATCCGGTTGGCTTCCACATACAGGCGCTCCATCGCGTCCAGCGGCTCGAACGCCGCGGCGCGTTCGCGCAGGCGGGTCGCTTCTTCGAGCGCGCGCGCGCCTTCGAGCATCAGCAGGCCGTTGGCGTACTCGTGGAGCGTGATGGCGGAGTCCGGGTTCAACGCCAGGGCTTTGCGGTAGAGCGCCAGGCCGGTGTCCTTGCGCGCGCCATGGGTCATGCTGCCGATCAGCTCGCCGACCTTGTCGATCACTTCGGCGTGGTAGTTGGCCAGCGCGAGGTGGGCGTCGGCGTGGTTCGGCGCGAGTTCGATCGTGGTCTGCAGGGCCTGGCGCACCTTGCCGCCCAGACCCTTGGCGAGCGCCTTGGCCACGTTGACACCCTGGCTGTAGCGACCCAGCGCGTAGCCCTGCCAGTACCAGGCGTTGGCGTTGCGCGGCGCGCTGGCCTGGTGCGCCTGGGCCCGTTCGGCGGCGCTGACCAGCAGCTGCAGGCGGGTCTGCTCGCCGGGTTCGACGTAGTTCGCGTAGATGCAGGCGGCCTTGTTGGCCAGCACCAGGCCATCGCCACCCGCGGCCAGACCGGCGTGCACGGCGCGTTCGAATTCACCGTTGTGGTACAGCGCCCAGGCGTCCAGCAGGGCCGGGTCGGTCGGCATCGGCTCGGCATCGCCGGCGTGCAGTCGGGCCCAGTGGCGGACGAGGCTGTCGCCGTCGTGTCGGTAGATGCCGGCGTAGGGGCAAGGGGTCCAGGGTGTCATGGGGGACTGTCCTTGCCGTGTGTTCAGGTGGTGGTGCCGTTGTAGGCACCGGTGAGTTCCAGCAGGTGCTGCCGCTGACCGGCTTCCAGGTAGGGCGCGAGCAGGTTGAGCACGTGCTGCGCACCGCGCAACAGCGCCTGTTGCGCGTTGTCGGGTTCCAGCGCGTTGCGCGGGTCGCGCACGTACTCGAAGCTCAGCCAGTAGGTCAGCACCACCACCATGCAGTTGGCGGTGGGTTCGAGTTCGCGCGCATCGATGTCCAGCGCACCGCTGCGGCTCATGCCCGAGAGCAGGGCGCGGATGGCGCGCGTCTTGTTTTTCAGCACCCCCTGGAAGCGGGTCTCCAGCAGGCGGTTCTTGGACAGCAGGTCGTTGAGGTCGCGGTAGAGAAAGCGGTAGGCCCAGATGATCTCGAACAGCGAGTGCAGGAAGAACCAGGCGTCTTCCACGTTGCGCACGCCGTCGCCCGCGCCCAGCAGTTCGTTGAGCGCGTGTTCATAGCGCTCGAACAGCGAGTTGATCAGTTCGTCTTTGGCGGGGTAGTGGTAGTACAGGTTGCCCGGGCTGATGCCGAGTTCGGCCGAAATCAGGGTGGTCGAGACATTGGGCTCGCCGAAACGGTTGAACAGCTCCAGCGTCACCTCCAGGATGCGTTCGGCGGTGCGGCGCGGGGGCTTTTTGATGGCCATGGATCAGGCCCGGGCAGGTCGCCGGGACAGCTGCTGCTGCAGCTGGTCGAGCGTGGCGTGCAGCCGTTCCACGGCGCGGGTGGTGGGGCGGTCGGCAGCGGGTGGCACCGGCCGGAGCAGGTGCCGCTCGGTGTCGTCCAGGGCGGCCTGGTCGATGCGGATGCCATGGCGCTGCAGCTTGGGCGCCAGCTGGGCCTGGCGGTCGCGCAGCATCTGTCGCGTCTGCTGGTAGGCGTGTTCGGCGAGTTCGCGGCGCTGGCGGTAGCTGAAGGTGTTGGCAAAAAACAGCTCGGCATCGCGCTGGTCGGGTTCGATCAGCACGATGTCGGTGTCCGGGTAGCTGCGTTCGTACTGCTTGAATCCCAGCTCCAGGCGCGAATGGATCATGGAGCGGAAGGTCTGGCTCATCACGGTGGGCAGCCCGCCTTCGATCAACGAAGGAATGCGCTGCTGGCCGCTGGCGGTGGGTTCGGCGTGTGGCCCTGCGCGAAATGGCACCAGCGGGTTCAGGCAGATCAGCAGATCCACGCCCTCGTCCAGCGCCACGGTGGCGTGCAGCGTTTTCTTGAGCGCGCCGTCCACATAGTGTTTGCCGTCGATGACCACCGGCGGAAACAGACCGGGCAGGGCGGCACTGGCCTGGATCGCGCGCGAGATCGGCACGTGGTCCCAGCCCGGGCGGCCAAAGGGCGCGGCGTCGCCGGTGTCGAGCTCGGTGGCGACCAGCGTCAGGCGCGCACGCAGCTGGCGGAAGTCGTTGCTGCGGCCTTCGCGGCTGAACAGGCGTTCGACCTGGCGGTGGATGTCCTCGTTGTCAAACACGCCGGTGGGCAATGCCGCGCCCAGCCGCTCCAGCGCCTGGGTCAGGGGCTTGCCCTGCGCGGCCCAGGCCCAGAGGGCGCTGCCCAGCAGACCCGGCAGGCGCTGGAGGCGGCCGCCGAGTTCGGCCCAGGCCGGCTTGATCAGCCAGGCGGTGTCGAAATTTTCGTCCGTGGGGCGGTCTTCGATGAACGCCTCGCAGAGCTGGCGGGGTGTCAGCCCGTTGGCCAGGCCCGCTGCGATGAAGCCGCCGGCCGAGACACCCACGTAGTGGTCACATCCATTGAAATCGATGCCTTGCAGACTGTCGTCGAGCGCACACAGGGCACCGATTTCGTAGATCGCACCGAGCGGCCCGCCACCAGCCAGCGCCAGTGCCAACCGCGGTCGGGTCTTGCGGGCAGCGCTGGAACGGTGGACTTTGCGGGTGGTGGTCATGCGTTCGAGTGTAGAGCGCCAAGCCTGCGTTTCATGCTGCATTGCAGCACGAAGCGCAGACGAAAAAAAGGGGCGCTGTGCGCCCCGTTTGTGCCGGGCTGGATGGCCCCAGCGTTTGCATCAGGCTTTGGACTTGACGGCGGTCTTGCGCGCGGCGGTTTTGCGCGGTGCGGGCGTGGCAGCCTTGACCGGAGCGGCTTTGCGCGCCGCCTTCGCTGCGGGGGCTTTGGTGCTCAGGCGCTGCACGTGGCGGTTGAGTTCGTCGATGCGCTCCATCAGCGTTTCGATGTCACGCGCCGAAGGCACGCCCAGCTTGTTCAGCGCCTTGGCCACGCGGTCTTCAAAAATGTTTTCCAGCTTGTCCCACTGGCCGGCCGCCTTCGAGGAAATTTCAGTGGCCATGCCGGACACCCGGTTGGTGGCTTCGGAGATGCGCTCTTCGGCGACAGCCTGTGTCTTGCGCTGGATCGACAGGCCCTCCTTGACCAGGGATTCGAAGGCCTTGCCGCCTTCGGCCTGGGCCTTGGAGAAGGCGCCCAGCCCGGCCAGCCAGATCTGCTGGGCAGAGTCCTTGATGGCGCCCGACAGCGGTGAACTGGCGCCTGCAGCGGCTTTGGATGCGGTGGTGGATTTCTGGATTTTCTTGACCATGGGGCGACTCCGGTGTGGGTTGACAGGGGGCAACGGGCTAAGCAAGCCGGTTACCGTGTGAGCACTGTACGGCGCCCACACGGGCGCTGTGTAGAGGGGGCCAACTAAACCCCGGGGCGGGTCCCGCGGGTTTGTGCGGAATCGGTGGCGCCAGCGCGTGGTGAAGAATGGCGGGCTGATTCCATCCCTTGTGCAACACCCCAGGCAGGAGAACTCCATGCATTATTTCGTCACCGGCGCCACCGGTTTCATCGGCAAGCGGCTCGTCAAGAAACTGCTGGAGCGCAAGGGCTCGGTGGTGCATTTCCTGATCCGCCCGTCGAGCGAAGCCAAGGTGGCGGATCTGCGCGAATTCTGGGGTGCGGGTGCCGCGCGCGTGGTGCCGGTGTTTGGTGACCTGACGGCGAAGAAGCTCGGCGTGAGCTCCGACGACATCAAGGCGCTGAAGGGCCAGATCGATCACTTCTACCACCTCGCTGCCGTCTACGACCTGGAGGCGGACGCCGAGAGCCAGATCGCCGTCAACATCGACGGCACCCGCAACACGGTGGAACTGGCCAAGGCCATCGGCGCGAAGCACTTCCACCACGTGTCGTCGATTGCCGCTGCGGGCCTGTACGAAGGCGTGTTTCGCGAAGACATGTTTGACGAGGCCGAGAACATCGACCACCCGTATTTCATGACCAAGCACGAGAGCGAAAAGATCGTGCGCACCGAATGCAAAGTGCCCTGGAGCGTGTACCGCCCGGCGCTGGTGGTGGGTGACAGTCGCACCGGCGAGATGGACAAGATCGACGGGCCCTACTACTTCTTCAAGCTGATCCAGCGCATGCGCCAGATCCTGCCGCCGTGGATGCCCAGCGTGGGGCTGGAGGGCGGGCGCATCAACATCGTGCCGGTGGACTTCGTGGTCGACGCGCTGGACCACATCAGCCACCAGAAGCGCGGCAGCGGCGCCTGCTTCCACCTGGTCGACCCGATGGGCTACCGCGTGGGCGATGTGCTCGACATCTTGAGCAAAGCGGCCCACGCGCCCAAGATGAACCTGTTCATCAACGCTGCGCTGATGGGCTTCATCCCGAAGAGCGTGAAGAAGGGTCTGATGGCGCTGGCACCGGTGCGCCGCGTCTACCGCGCCATCATGCAGGACCTCGGATTGCCCGAGGACATGATGAACTTCGTCAACTACCCGACGCGCTTCGACTGCCGCGACACGCTGGCCGCGCTCAAGGGCAGCGGCATCGAATGCCCCAACCTCAAGGACTACGCCTGGCGGCTCTGGGACTACTGGGAACGCCACCTCGACCCCGACCTGCACATCGACCGCAGCCTCAAGGGCACGGTGACGGGCAAGGTGGTGCTGGTCACGGGCGGCAGCTCGGGCATTGGTCTGGCGGCAGCGCACAAGTTCGCCGAGGCCGGCGCCATCACCCTCATCTGCGGGCGCGACCAGGACAAGCTGGACGAGGCCTGCAAGGAAGCCAAGGGCAAGGGCTACCAGTTCATCGCCTACCCGGCCGACATCGCCGACATGGCCGACGCGGACCGCTTCGTGCAGCTGCTGATCGCCAACCACGGTGGCGTCGATTTCCTGATCAACAACGCCGGCCGTTCGATCCGCCGCGCCATCGAAGGCAGCTACGACCGCTTCCACGACTTCGAGCGCACCATGCAGCTCAACTACTTCGGCTGCCTGCGCGTGACCATGGGCCTGCTGCCGGGCATGGTGGCCAAGCGCAAGGGGCATGTGGTCAACATCAGCTCCATCGGCGTGCTGACCAACGCGCCGCGCTTCAGCGCCTACGTGGCCAGCAAGGCTGCGCTGGATGCGTGGACGCGTTGCGCCTCCAGCGAGTTCGCCGACCAGGGCATCAGCTTCACCACCATCAACATGCCGCTGGTGCGCACGCCCATGATCGCGCCGACGCAGATCTACAAGAACGTGCCGACGCTGGCACCGGAAGAAGCGGCCGACATGATCGCGCAGGCCTGCATCTTCAAGCCGGTGCGCATTGCGACGCGCCTGGGCGTGACGGGGCAGGTGCTTCACGCGTTCGTGCCGCGGGTGGCGCAGATCGTGATGAACACCAGCTTCCGCATGTTCCCGGATTCTTCGGCTGCCAAGGGCGAGAAGGGGGCGAAGCCGCAGCTGTCGCCGGAGGCTGTGGCCATGCAGCAGATGATGCGGGGGATTCACTTCTAGGTTTTGTGGTTTCCTGAGGCTTTGTTTGGCCGGGTCTCGGCCCGGCGGCCGACCTTCTTTCTTTTGCTTCGCCAAAAGAAAGAAGGCAAAGAAAAGGCGAGCCGAAGTCCGGGCCGCTGCGCGGTGCCTTGCGCTGCTCGCGTCGAGCGGGGTCGGGCTGAACTCGCTTCGCTCAAACAACGCCCGCCCTGATCCGCTCGCCCCTGCGCTGCTCAGCCCGGCCACACGGCAACAAGCGGAGTCGGGATCGGGATCGGACTCCCCCCTCTTTCTCCCTCTCCCTTTGGGAGAGGGCAGGGGTGAGGGCAACACCAACAAGGCAGCCGGAGAGCATGTTCCCGCGCCCGCATCCCGCCCGTGCCCGCAGCGAAGCGGAGGGACAGCGCATCCGGCTCGCCTTTTCTTTGCTTACTTTCTTTTGGCGAAGCAAAAGAAAGTGAGGCGCCGCCGGGGCGCGACCCGGCACGCCACAGGCGCAAAAAAGGCTGAACACGAAGCCTACAATTTGCCAACCGAACAGCCCCACCGGGAACCCGAACATGACCACCCACACCCCCGTCGACCTCTCCCACATCCAGCCCAGAGAAAAAGCCGAAATCCTGGCCCAGGCCTTGCCCTACATCCGCAAGTACCACGGCAAGACCATGGTCATCAAGTACGGCGGCAACGCCATGACCGACCCGGCTCTGCAGCAGGACTTTGCCGAGGACGTGGTGCTGCTCAAGCTGGTGGGCATCAACCCGGTCGTCGTGCACGGCGGCGGTCCGCAGATCGAGACGCTGCTGCAGCGCCTGGGCAAGAAGGGGCAGTTCATCCAGGGCATGCGCGTGACCGACGCCGAGACCATGGAGGTGGTGGAGTGGGTGCTCGGTGGTGAAGTGCAGCAGGACATCGTGGGCCTGATCAACGCGGCCGGTGGCAAGGCCGTGGGTCTGACCGGGCGCGATGGCGCCATGATCCGCGCGCAGAAGCTGCGCCTGTCGGACCAGAAAGACCCGAAGGTGGAACACGACGTGGGCCAGGTCGGCGACATCGTGAGCGTGGACCCGAGCGTGGTGAAGGCCTTGCAGGACGACGCCTTCATTCCCGTCGTCAGCCCGATCGGTTTTGGCGAGAACAACGAGAGCTACAACATCAATGCCGACGTGGTCGCCGCCAAGCTCGCCACCGTGCTGCAGGCCGAGAAGCTGCTGATGCTGACCAACATCCCCGGTGTGCTGGACAAGGAGGGCCAGCTCTTCACCGAACTCACGCCGCGCCGCATCGACGAACTGGTGGAAGACGGCACGATCAGCGGCGGCATGATCCCCAAGATCGCCGGTGCGCTGGACGCGGCCAAGAGCGGTGTCAACGCGGTGCACATCATCGATGGCCGCGTGCCGCATGCGCTGCTGCTGGAGGTGCTGGGCAACCAGCCGTTCGGCACCATGATCCGCTCCCACTGAATCCACGACGGGCAGCCGGGAGGCCGGCGGGAAGGCTGTGAGAAAATGAAACAAGGGATGACAAACACCGGGCCGCGCCAACGGCCTCCAGCCGACAAACGACGGACCGACCGCCCATGACTTCCAGCGCTCCATTGCCCATGGCCGACCTGACGGCCGATGTCTCTACCGATGTTGCTGGAGGCGTTGAGGGCAATGGTCGCAAGCGCCCCAAGCCGGGCGAGCGTCGGGTGCAGATCCTGCACGCGCTGGCCGCCATGCTGGAGCAGCCGGGTGCCGAGCGCGTCACCACGGCCGCGCTGGCGGCACGACTGGATGTGAGCGAGGCTGCGCTCTACCGCCACTTCGCCAGCAAGGCGCAGATGTTCGAAGGCCTGATCGAGTTCATCGAGCAGTCGGTGTTCGGTCTGGTCAACCAGCTGGGTGAACGAGAGCCCGATGCCATGGCGCGTTCGCGCAAGCTCGTGGCCCTGCTGTTGCAGTTTGGTGAGAAGAACCCCGGCATGACGCGCGTCATGGTGGGCGACGCGCTGGTGTACGAAAACGAGCGCCTGCAGCAGCGCATGAACCTGTTCTTCGACAAGATCGAATCGGCCCTGCGCCAGAACCTGCGCGAGGTTGCCGTGGTGGCCGGAGCGACCACACCCACCGTGGATGCGCAGGCCGACGCATCGGTGGTCACGGCCTTCTGCATGGGCCGACTGCAGCGCTTTGCCCGCAGCGGATTCAAGCGCTCGCCCAACGAGAATCTGGAACACAGCCTGCGCCTGCTGCTGCCCGACGGCCGTCTGTGACCGCTCGCTCGGCGAGCGGTTCGGGTTAACCCGAACCGCTGGCATGCATCGGTGTCGTTTAGGGAACGGCACCTAAACAATTCCCCCACAAAGTCCTGCAGGACCGTGCATTGGCCGGGTTTTGCGGTAAAAATAGCACGACCGTTCGATTTATCGCCGGTCTGTTTTTTTTGCCCATTCCTTTTGCCATCACCCGGCCCCGCAGCATGAGTTCACAACCTCCCGCCAAACGCCTTCGCAGCGACAGTGCCGCCCGGCCGCTGCAAAAAGGCCAGCAGACCAAGGCCGCCATCGTGGATGCCGCCCTCGGGCTGGCGACGCAGATCGGCCTGGAAGGCCTGTCCATCGGCGCGCTGGCCGAAGTCATGCAGATGAGCAAGTCGGGCGTGTTCGCCCACTTCGGCTCGCGCGAAGAGTTGCAGATCTCCGTGGTGCGCGAGTACCACGCGCGTTTTGAGGACGAGGTGTTCTATCCGGCCATGGCCTTTGCCCGCGGCCTGCCCCGGTTGCGTGCGATGTTCGACAACTGGATGAAGCGCACTTCGGTCGAGATCGACTCGGGCTGCATCTACATCAGTGGCGCGGTGCAGTTCGAAGACCGGCCCGGCCCGGTGCGCGACGCGCTGGCGGGCTCGGTCAACACCTGGCTGTCGGCCATGCGCCGCGCCATCGAAATGGCCGTGGCCGAGGGCCACCTGCACCCGGGCACCGATGCGGCCCAGATGGCCTTTGAAATCCATGCGCTCATCCTCGCGCTGCACTACGAGGCGCGGTTCCTCGGCAGTCCGGATTCGCTGCAGCGCGCGCTGACGGCCTTTGACGGCATCGTGGGCCGCTTCAGCACCGCGGCCACGCCCGTTCCGGAAACAACCCCGCCAGCCCGATCGCGCAAGACCACCCGGGTTGCGACCCAGGGCTGAACCCAGACAACGCCTTTTCTTCACAAACCCCACACAGGAGTTTTCCCATGCCCGTCTACAACCCGCCCCTGCGCGACATGCAGTTCGTGATGCACGAAGTGCTCAACGTGACCGCCGAGTTCCAGTCCATGCCGCAACACGCCGAGGTGGATGTCGAGACCATCAATGCCGTGCTCGAAGAAGCCGGCAAGTTCGCCTCGCAGGTGATCTTTCCGCTGAACATCAGCGGTGACACCGAGGGTTGCCAGCTCGATCGCGAGACCCATGAAGTCAAGACCCCGACCGGCTTCAAGGAAGCCTACAAGACCTACGTGGAAGGTGGCTGGGCGGCGCTGAGCTGTGATCCGGCCTACGGCGGCCAGGGCCTGCCGCTGGTGGTCAACCAGTGCCTGTATGAAATGATGAACTCGGCCAACCAGGCCTGGACCATGTACCCCGGCCTCACGCACGGCGCCTACGCTGCGCTGCACACCTACGGCACCGACGCGCAGAAAGACACCTACCTGCCCAAGATGACCAGCGGCGAATGGACCGGCACCATGTGCCTGACCGAGCCGCACTGTGGCACCGACCTGGGCCTGATGCGCACCAAGGCCGAACCGCTGGCCGACGGCACCTACAAGATCACCGGCAACAAGATCTTCATCAGCGCCGGTGAACACGACATGGCCGACAACATCATCCACCTGGTGCTGGCCCGCCTGCCCGACGCGCCTCCCGGCATCAAGGGCGTGAGCCTGTTCATCGTGCCGAAATTCCACGTCAAGGCCGACGGCTCGCTCGGCGAGCGCAATGGCATCTACTGTGGCGGCCTGGAGCACAAGATGGGTATCCACGGCAACGCCACGGCGCAGATCGTGATCGACGGCGCCATCGGCACCCTGGTGGGCCAGCCCAACAAGGGCATGCAGGCCATGTTCGTGATGATGAACGCCGCGCGCCTGGGCGTGGGCAACCAGTCGCTGGGCCTGACCGAAGTGGCTTACCAGAACGCCCTGGCCTACGCCAAGGACCGCATCCAGATGCGCAGCCTGACCGGCCCCAAGGCCAAGGACAAGCCGGCCGATCCGATCATCGTGCACCCCGACGTGCGCCGCATGCTGCTCACCGCCAAGGCCTACGCCGAAGGCGGCCGCGCACTGGCCATCTACAGCTCGGTGCTGCTGGAAAAAGCACACAACCACCCGGACGAAAAAGTGCGCAAGGACAGCGACGAGATGCTCTCGCTGCTCACGCCCATCACCAAGGCCTTCCTGACCGACAACGGCTACAACGCCGCCACCCAGTGCCAGCAGGTGTTTGGCGGCCACGGCTACATCAAGGAATGGGGCATGGAGCAGTTCGTGCGCGATGCCCGCATCAACATGATCTACGAAGGCACCAACACCATCCAGAGCCTGGACCTGCTGGGCCGCAAGGTGCTGGGCAACAACGGCGCCACGCTCAAGAAGTTCGGCAAGCTGGTGGGTGCGCTGGTGATGGAAGAGGGCGTCAACGAGAAGATGGCCGAGTTCATCAACCCGCTGGCTGTGCTCGGCGAGCAGATCACCAAGTTCACCACCGAGATCGGCTTCAAGGGCTTGCAGAACGCCGACGAAGTGGGCGCCGCCGCGGTGGACTACCTGCGCGTGGCCGGCCACCTGGTGTTCGGCTACTTCTGGGCCCGCATGGCGCAGGTGGCGCTGCGCGAGATCGCCGCTGGCAACACCGACCCGTTCTACGTGGCCAAGCTGCAGACCGCGCGGTTCTACTTCGCCAAGCTGTTCCCCGAGACCGCGACGCTGATGCGCACGGCACGCGCCGGTTCGAAGGTGTTGATGGACACCGACGCAGCGCTGGCATGACCCCCCTGCGCCGCTTCGCGGCTTCCCCCCAAGGGGGGACAACACCAGCGGCCCGGCGGAGCCGGTTCCGCGGTGTTTCTGGAATCAGTCTTTTCGCTCGAAGGAGACTCTCATGATCAAGACCCTGCCTGCTCTGCTGTCGTTGGCCTCGACGATGGCTTTTGCGCAGATGACGCCTGAAGGCCTGTGGCGCAACATCGACGACAAGACCGGTGAGGCCAAGGCCGAGATCCGCATCGTGACCAGCGCGGCGGGTGTGCTCACGGGCCGGATCGAGAAGTCGCTCACCAAGGGCAGCGAGCCCACCTGCACCGCCTGCACCGACGACCGCAAGGACCAGCCCAAGGTCGGCATGGAAATCATCCGCGGCGCGAAGAAATCCGCCACGGATGCGGTGTGGGAAGACGGCAAGATCCTCGATCCCGAAAACGGCAAGAACTACACCCTGCGCATGACGCCCATCGAAGGCGGCAAGAAGCTGCAGGTGCGTGGCTACATCGGCCCGTTCTACCGAACCCAGATCTGGCAGCGCGTGGAATGACCGCATCCCCCTTTTTCTGCATGGAAAACCAATGAACCGATTTCAAGTAAAAAAAGTCGCCGTGCTCGGCGCGGGCGTGATGGGCGCGCAGATCGCTGCGCACCTGGTCAACGTCAAGGTGCCGGTGGTGCTGTTTGACCTGCCGGCCAAGGAAGGCGCGAAGAACGGCATCGTCACCCGCGCGGTCGAGAACCTCAAGAAGCTCAAGCCCTCGCCCCTGGGCGTGGCGGCCGACGCCGACCTGATCGGCCAGGCCAACTACGAAGAGCACATGGAGCAGTTGAAGGACTGCGACCTGATCATCGAGGCCATCGCCGAGCGCATGGACTGGAAGCTCGACCTGTACACGAAGATCGCGCCCTTCATCGCGCCGCACGCCATCGTCGCGTCCAACACCTCGGGCCTGTCGATCACCAAGCTCGGCGAAGTGCTGCCCGAAGCGATCAAGCCGCGCTTCTGCGGCATCCACTTCTTCAACCCGCCGCGCTACATGACGCTGGTGGAACTGATCGCCACGCCCACCACCGAGCCGCAGATCCTCGACGACCTGGAAACCTTTGTCACCAGCGGCCTGGGCAAGGGCGTGGTGCGCGCCAAGGACACGCCCAACTTTGTGGCCAACCGCATCGGCATCGCCGGCATGCTGGCCACGATGAAAGAGGTGGAGAACTTCGGCCTCACCTACGACGTGGTGGACGACCTGACCGGCAAGCGCCTGGGCCGTGCCAGCAGCGGCACCTTCCGCACCGCCGACGTGGTGGGCCTGGACACCATGGCCCACGTGGTCAAGACGCTGCAGGACAACCTGAACGAGCAGACCGACCCGTTCTACGGCAGCTTCGGCACACCGCCGGTGCTGGCCAAGCTGATCGAGATGGGGAACCTGGGCCAGAAGGCCAAGGCCGGGTTCTTCAAGAAGGTCGGGCGCGACATCCAGCGCTTCGATCTGGAGAGTGGTGAGTACGTGCCCGCCGGCGAAAAGGCTGACGAGGTCTATGGCCGCATGCTCAAGCGCCCGGCCGCCGAGCGCCTGAGGCTCTTGCGCAACGCCGAAGGCCCGCAGGGCCAGTTCCTCTGGGCGATCCTGCGCAACAGTTTCCACTACGCCGCCGTGCACCTGGCCACCATTGCCGAGACCGCGCGCGACGTCGATCAGGCCATGCGCTGGGGCTTCGGCATGAAGCAGGGCCCGTTCGAACTCTGGCAAGAAGCCGGCTGGCTCGAAGTCGCGAAGATGATCCAGGAAGACATCGATGCCGGCAAGGCGCTCTCCAAAGCGCCGCTGCCCGAGTGGGTGTTCAAAGGCCCGGTGGCCGAGGCCGGCGGCGTGCACACCGCGCAGGGTTCGTGGAACCCCAGCAAAGGTGAGTTCCAGGGCCGCCTGCAACTGCCGGTGTACCAGCGCCAGCACTTCCCCGAGCTGCTGCTGGGCGAAGCCGGGCCGAAGTTCGAGACCGCCGGCACCACCATCGAAGAGAACGACGCCATCCGCATCTGGTCGCTCGACGGTGACGTGCTGATCGCCAGCATCAAGACCAAGATGCACGCCATCAGCCCCGAGGTCTGCGAAGGCCTGATGAGCGCCGTGGACCTGGCCGAGCGGGAATACCAGGGTCTGGTGGTCTGGTCGGGCGACGAGCCCTTCAGCGCAGGCGCCGACCTGCAGGCCATGCTGCCCGCCTTCATGGCGGTGGGCGTGAGCGCCATCGAAGACGCCGAAGGCTTCATGCAGCAGACCATGCTGCGCCTGCGCTATGCGAATGTGCCGGTGGTCTCGGCCGTGCGTGGCCTGGCCCTGGGCGGTGGCTGCGAGCTGGCCGTGTACAGCGCGCGCCGCGTGGTGCACATGGAAAGCTACATCGGTCTGGTGGAAGTCGGCGTGGGCCTGGTGCCCGGCGCCGGCGGCCTGACCTACATCGCCCGCCGCGCGGCCGAAAACGCCGAAACCTCGACCGGCAAAGACCTGCTGCCCTTCCTCACCGAAGGCTTCACCGCCGCGGCCATGGCCAAGGTCGGCACGAGCGCTCTGGAATCCCGCAAGCTGGGCTACGTGCTGCACTCCGACGTGATCGTGCCGCACAAGGACGAGCTGCTGTTCGTGGCCATCAACGAAGCGAAGAGCCTGTTCAACGGCGGCTACCGCGCACCGCACAAGCGCCTGTTCCCGGTGGCCGGGCGCGACGGCAAGGCCACCATCCTGGGCAGCCTGGTCAACATGCGCGACGGCGGCTTCATCAGCCAGCACGACTTCCACATCGCCTCGCTGATCGCGGGCGTGGTGACGGGGGGTGACGTCTATCCGGGCACGCTGGTCAGCGAGGAATATTTGATGACGCTGGAGCGCCAGGCCTTCTGCTCGCTGATCGTGCACCCCAAGACACAAGAACGCATCCTCGGCATGCTGAACACCGGCAAGCCGGTCCGCAACTAAGGACACGACATGAGCAAACAAATTCAAGACGCCTACATCGTCGCCGCCACCCGCACCCCCATCGGCCGTTCGCACAAGGGTTCGTTCAAGCACCTGCGCCCGGACGACCTGCTGGCCCACGCCTTGCGTTCGGCCATGGCCCAGGTGCCGGGCCTGGACCCGAAGGCCGTGGAAGACGTGATCTGCGGTTGCGCCATTCCCGAGGCGCAACAAGGCCTGAACGTGGCGCGCATCGGCGCCATCCTGGCCGGCCTGCCCAACTCGGTGGGCGGCATCACCGTCAACCGCTTCTGCGCCTCCGGCCTGTCGGCCGTGCAGATGGCGGCCGACCGCATCCGTGTGGGCGAGGCCGACGTGATGATCGCCGCCGGCACCGAGAGCATGAGCATGGTGCCCATGATGGGCAACACGCCCAGCCTGTCGCCCACCATCTTCCGCAACACCGACGACGTGGAGAGCTACGGCATCGCCTACGGCATGGGCCTGACGGCCGAGAAGGTGGCGCAGCAGTGGAAGGTGTCGCGCGACGCGCAGGACGCGTTCGCCGTGCAGTCGCACCAGCGCGCCGTGATCGCGATGAAGAACGGCGAGTTCACCGACGAGATCACGCCGGTGGAAGTGACCGACCGCAGCGTGGACCTGGAGACCGCCGAAGTCAGCACCACGAGCCGCATCATCAGCCTGGACGAAGGCGCGCGCCCCGACACCTCGCTCGAAGGCCTGGCCAAGCTGCGCACCGTGTTCGCCGCTCGGGGTTCGGTGACCGCCGGCAACAGCTCGCAGACCAGCGACGGCGCGGGTGCGCTGATCCTGGTGAGCGAGGCTGCCTTGAAGCGCTACAACCTCACGCCGCTGGCCCGCTTCGTGAGCTACGCCTCGCGTGGCGTGCCGCCGCACCTCATGGGCATCGGCCCGGTCGAGGCGATTCCGGCCGCACTGAAGAACGCGGGCCTGAAGCAGGACGACATCGACTGGTTCGAACTCAACGAAGCGTTTGCCGCGCAGTCGCTGGCCGTCATGAACACGCTCGGCCTGGACCCGGCCAAGGTCAACCCCATGGGTGGCGCCATCGCGCTGGGCCATCCGCTGGGCGCCACCGGCGCCATCCGCGCCGCGACCGTGGTGCACGCGCTGCGCCGCCACAACAAGAAGTACGGCATGGTCACGATGTGCGTGGGGATGGGGCAGGGCGCCGCGGGAGTGTTCGAAAGGGTCTGACGACCCACCCCCGCGCCGCGCTGGCAGCGCGTCACCCCCTGAAAGGGGGCGGACACCAGCGGCCCGGCAAAGCCGGTTCCGCGGTGTCCCTGCGGGGGGCACTGCGCTCCGTCCAGATTCACTACGCGCCGCCCCTGAGCGAGTCCTACGGCCGCCCCAGCAGCAGGTACAGCCCCGTGTAGCCCCGCGCGGCGTGCACCAGGCTCAGGTAGAACGGTCCCACCCCGGTGTCCGCGCCGATGAACAGGCTGGAGCCGGTGCGCAGCCCCTTGAAGCTGATGTCGCTGCGTTGCAGCCAGGCGTTGCCGGCTTCCAGCGAGCCACCGGCAAACACCGCGCGGGCCACGCCCACGTTCCAGGGCATGCGCCGGTAGTAGGTGATGCGGCCGAACAGCAGGTGGTTGCCCGCCACCTGGCCCACGCGGTAGCCCGAGAGGTTCTGGAAACCGCCCAGCGAGTATTCGTCCAGCGCGCCCAGTGGAATCTGGTTGACGTAGGCCAGCCGGGCGCCCAGGTTGAAGGTGTGCTCGCCCCACGAGCGCACCGCCGTGAAGCTGCTGTCCAGCCGCACGAATTCGGAGCTGTTGCCGCTGTTGCGCAAGCGGCCAAAAACCACGTCGCCCTTGAAGCGGTAGCCGCTCGACGGGAAGTTGGCGTAGTCCAGCTGGTCCGAGATCAGCGCGGCGTGCAGGCCGGTTTCGCGCCAGCGCTGGGTGGACAGGCCCAGCGACTGGTCCGCCACGCTGCTGCTCACCAGGTCGGGCGCGGCGCGGCGCGCGCTGCCCACCAGGCCCAGCCGCAGTTCGCCCAGGCTGCCCTGCAGGCCGATGGGCCAGCCGATGTCGGCACCCACCTGCAGCCCGCGGCGCTTGCCGGTGGCGACTTGCTGGCCTTCGGCATCGAACACGTCCACGCGCTTCAGGCTGGCGTCGGCCCAGGCCGACACGAACCAGTTGGCGCGCCGGTCCAGCGGCTGGTAGAACTCGGTGAACGCGCCCAGCGTCTCGCCCAGCTGGAAGCGGTTGCGCCACTCGGCGCCGCGCCGGTTGACCCAGTGCCGGTTGTGGCTCAGGCGCAGGTTGAACGCGCCCTGGCCATCGAAATCGGTGCGCAGGTCGAGTCCGAGCCGGAAATAGTTGGGGCCCCAGCGGTTCTCGCGCAGCCGCACCACCAGCGCTTCGTCGCGGCTGCTGCCGATGCGCTCCAGCCGGTAGTCCACCTGCTCGTAGTCGCCCGTGGCCGCCAACTGCTGCACGTCGTCTTCGATGCGCGCCAGATCGATCGGCTGACCGGGTTCGCTCTCCACCATCTGCGACAG
Source organism: Hydrogenophaga aromaticivorans (assembly GCF_013387465.1). Taxonomy (GTDB): domain Bacteria; phylum Pseudomonadota; class Gammaproteobacteria; order Burkholderiales; family Burkholderiaceae_C; genus Hydrogenophaga; species Hydrogenophaga aromaticivorans. The sequence continues at coordinate 625,755 of NZ_VYGV01000016.1, forward strand.
CCGCTGGGCCCGAGAAGCGTCCACACCCTCGAAGCGCAGCGCGCCCACGCTGCCCGCCGTGGTCACCCCGGTATCGGCCACGGCCTGGCGCTGCGCGACCCAGTCGGCGTACTGCGCCGGGCTGACCGCAAAGCGGTTCAACGCTTCGCGCACCGACTCGGCGTATTCGGTGCCGAGCCGCACGAGTTCGGGCGCCCGGTTGAAGTTGGCCGAATTCAGCGTGCCCAGCGGTGGCTGCAGCAGCAGGTCCTGCGTGGTCAGGGTGGCGATGCTGGACTGCACGTTCTGCTCGGTCAGGATGTTGACCATCTGCGTCGTGATGCCCAGCAGGCTGCCCAGCGTTTCGCGGCCCGCCAGCGGCGTGCCGATGCTCACCGCGATGATCACGTCCGCCCCCATGCGCCGCGCCACGTCCACCGGCAGGTTGTTCACCAGCCCGCCGTCGCCCAGGATGCGGCCGTCGAGCTCCAGCGGGGAGAACACGCCCGGCACCGACATGCTCGCGCGCAAGGCCGCGGCGAGGTCGCCGTGGTCCATCACCACGGCCTGGCCGGTCTCCATGTCGGTGGCCACGGCGCGAAACGGCGTCGGCAGGCCGTCGAAGCTGGCCCGGTGTCGCGCGGGCAGGGTGTAGCGGCGCAGCATGGTTTCCAGCGCCCGCGTCGACACCGCGCCCGTGGGCAGGCGGAATTCGCCATCGCGAAAGCCCAGCCGCAACACGGGAGAAAGCTCCAGGTCTTCTTCCTTGCGCCGCTGCGACAGCAGCTGGCGCGGCTCGCGCGAGTCGAAGAGGCTGCCCCATTCCAGCGCCAGGATCTCGCGCTCCAGTTCGTCGGCCGTCATGCCGCTGGCGTACAGCCCACCGATGATCGCGCCCATCGAGGTGCCGACGATCAGGTCCACCGGCACGCGGGCCGCCTCCAGCACCTTGAGCACGCCGACGTGCGACAGCCCGCGCGCGCCGCCGCCCGAAAGCACCAGGCCCACGCGGGGTCGTGGCGGGGCGGTGGTGGGGCCCGTGTCGGCCGCAACGGCCTGCACCGGCCAGAGCCCGGCCAGCAGGGCCAGCGACAGACACAGGACAGCGAGCGGGCGTGTGGACAACATGGCGGGGCGCGGGCTTTCTCGTTGATCTCCGGAGTGTAGGCGCCTGTCACCGACTGGGCATGGCACTCCAGACACCGCGCGGCAATCGTGTTAACTTGGCGCCCTTTTCGGCGCACGGCCGCAACCCAACCCAGCACAAGCCCATGAGCGACATCCTCGTCCACACCGAAGCCGGCGTCACCACGCTGACCTTCAACCGCCCCGACAAGAAAAACTCCATCACCGCCGCGATGTACGCGGCGCTGGCCGACGCGCTGGAAGCCGCCGATGCCGACCCGGCCGTGCGCTGCGTGCTGTTCCAGGGCAACGAGACCACCTTCAGCGCCGGCAACGACATCGGCGACTTCTTGAACAACCCGCCCGCGACGCAGGACTCGCCGGTGTTCCGTTTCCTGCGCGGCATCGCGCAGTTCAGCAAGCCCGCGCTCGCCGTGGTGTGTGGCCCGGCCGTGGGCATCGGCACCACGCTGCTGTTCCACTGCGATCTGGTCTACGCGGGCGACAACGCGGCCTTCTCCATGCCCTTCGTCAACCTCGGCCTGTGTCCCGAAGCGGCGTCGAGCCTGCTGGTGCCGCAAATGCTGGGCTACCACCGCGCGGCCGAGGCGCTGCTGCTGGGCGAGCCCTTCATGGCCGAGGCCGCGCTCGAAGTCGGGCTGGTCAACCGCGTGCTGCCGCCCATGGAGGCCGCGGGTTACGCGCAGGCTGTGGCCCGCAGGCTTGCGGCCAAGCCGATCAGCTCGCTGATCGAGACCAAGCGCCTGATGAAAAAAAGCCAGAGTCAGCTGGTGATGGCGCAGATGGCCGAAGAGGGCGTCAGCTTCGGCCGCATGCTCGGCGAGCCGGCCGCCAAAGAGGCCTTCGGCGCTTTCATGGAACGGCGCAAGCCGGACTTCTCGAAGGTCTGAGGTTTTCTACACCGGCGCTGATTCGACGATGCGCACCGCGAGCTGCCACAGCGCCAGCCGGTGCGCGGCGGCCAGCGCATCGACCGATGCATCGGCCAGCGGGATGTGAACATCGGCCTGACCCAGCCCCGGCGCGGCGCCGTTCGGGCGGGAGTCGGTCAGCCACCAGCGCGCCTGCAGGCGCAGCGTCTGGCGCCCGGTGTCGGCCATCAGCGTGACGATCTCCACCCGCAAGCGCCGGGCGGGGTTCACCCCGGGCGGCACGGGGGCTCGCCAGACCAGTCCCGGTCCGCGCAATACCGCCAGATCGGCCACCAGCAGGCGCGGGATGGCGTCGCGCAGCGGTTCCACCCAGCGGTGGCCGGTCAGCGGTTGCAGGCTGGCCGCGCCGCTGGCGACCACCAGCGTTTCGCGGTCCAGGGCACCCGGCAACACCACCGTGCTGGCCACCTCCCACAATGCCCCGTCGCCTGCACGCGCGGCGGGCACCGGACCCGGTGGCGGGCTGCGCAATTCGTACCAGTGCGTGGCCACCGGCGGGCGGGCACACGCCGTCAACAGCCAGGGTGTCACCCCCAGGCCGGCCAGTCCCGTCAGTGCGAGTCGGCGTTTCATGGCTTCTCCTCCCGGCCGCGCAGCAACGCGTCCGGCTGCTGCTCCAGCGTTTCGGCCAGGTCGCGCAGCGCGCGGGCGGCGCGGGACAGATCTTCCAAGGCCTTGTCGGCACCGACCATGAGTGCCGAGTCACCCGCGGTGGCTTCGCGCAGCGCTGCCGCGGTGCGCCCCACCTCGTCGGCGGCCCGTTGCAAATTGGTCACCAGCGGCGCGTCGGGCGCCAGCAGCTCGGACACGCGAGCCGATGTGCGCCCCACCCCGGCGGCGCTCTGGTTCACCGACCGCGCGGACGCTCCCACGGCGTCCATGGCTTCGCGCGTGGCGACCAGCGAGCGCTGCAATTCATTGGCCAGCGGGTCCATGCGCTGGTCCAGGCGCGACGACATGCGCTTGAACGACGCGGTGATCGCGGCCAGGTCGCCCAGGGCCTGCTTGAGCTGCGGGCCCGACACGATGGCCCGGGCCGAGGACGCAATGGCCGACAGGTCGTCGGCGATGGCGCGAAAGTCCATGCCTTCGAACTGCTCCCGGAGGTTCTGGATGGCGGTGGCCGTGGTGGGGACTTCGGTGAGTCCCTGGTAGGTGCCCCGCAGGCTGCTCTCGCGCTGCGGACGCAGATCGAGGTCCACATACATCAGGCCGGTGAGCAGACTCTGCGTGGCCAGTTGCGCGCTCAGTCCCCGCTTGATCAGGGCTGGCAGGGCCAGGCCCACATCCACATCGGCGCGCTTGCCGTCGAGCCCGCCGACGGCATTGCTGTCGAGCGCGGCGACCACGGGAATGGAGAAGCTGTCGCTGGCGCGGTCGTAGAACACCTCGATCGATTCGACACTGCCGACCCGCACGCCGCGGAACACAACGGGCGCTCCCACCTGCAAGCCATACACCGAACCACTGAAATGCATGACGACGCGCTCCTGGCTGGTGAAAAAGCGGTTGCCCGCGAGGGCAATGATGGCGGTGGCGATCAAGGCCAGGCCGGCCACCACGAAGGCCCCGATCAGCGTGGCGTTGGCCTTGCGTTTCATGCGTGTTCCTTTTCTTCCGGCGCCGCACCGCGACGCAGGAACAGCTGAACGCCCTCCGGGCCTTCGCGCAGCAGATCGCGCGGCGGTCCCAGCGCGGTCATGGTGCGCGTCTGGGCGTCGAGGAACAACAGGCGATCGGCCAGGGCAAAGATGCTGTCCAGCTCGTGACTGACCATCACGACCGTGGTGCCCAGGTCGTCGCGCAGGTGCTGGATGAGCTCGTCCAGGTTCGCCGAGGTCAGTGGGTCCAGGCCCGCGGAGGGCTCGTCCAGAAACAGCAAGGGCGGGTTCAGGGCCAGCGCCCGCGCAATGGCGGCGCGTTTCTTCATGCCGCCGCTGAGCGTGGCGGGCTCCACGTCGAAGCTGCCGGCCAGCCCAACCAGCGCCAGTTTGAAACGGGCCTCCTGTTCGCATTCGGCGGCGCTCATGTCGGTGAACACCTGCATCGGCAGCATCACGTTTTCGCCCACGGTCATGCTGCTCCACAAAGCGCCGGCCTGGAAGGTGACGCCGAACGCCTGCATCAGCGTGCGCCGGGATGCGGCGTCCGCGGCGTACAGGTCGCGGTCGCCGTAGAACACCTGGCCCGCCGCCGGCACCTGCAGGCCGATGAGGTGGCGCATCAGCGTGCTCTTGCCGCAGCCGCTGCCGCCGGCAATGGCCAGCACCTCGCCGGGCAGCACATCGAACGTGAGGTCGCGCTGAACCACGTTGTCGCCGAAGGCCATGGTGAGTTCGCGCACCCGCACCAATGGGGCCTGCGCGGCGGGCTGGACGGCGCGGGCCGGTTCTTCGACGTGGGGCGGGTGGGCAATGTCGGTCATCAGAAATCCAGGCGCTGGAACACCACGGTGAGCACGGAGGCGGCCACGACGATCCAGACGATCGCTTGTACCACCGATGCGGTGGTGGCGTCGCCCACCGCCTGCGCGCTGCGCCCGGCCGACATGCCCTGCAGGCAGCCGGCCAGGGCCACCAGCACGGCGTACACCGTGCCCTTGATCAGACCCACCAGCACGTGGGGCAGGGTCAGCGAATCCACGCTGGCGTACACGTATTCGAGCGGCGTGACACCGTAGATGACCACGGCCACCAGCCAGCCCACCCCCATGCCCACCAGCGCACCAAAGGCGGTGAGCATGGGTCCCACGATGAGCAGCGCCAGCACGCGGGGCAGCACCAGAAAGTCGAACGGGTTCACGCCGAGGGTGGTGAGGGCATCAATCTCTTCGTTGGCGCGCATGCTGCCGATCTGCGCCGCAAAAGCCGCGCCCACGCGCCCGGCCAGCACGATGCCCACCAGCAAGGCCGCCACCTCGCGCACCACACCCACGGTGACCAGGTCGGCAATGTAGGTCTGGGCACCAAAGCGCTGCAGCTGTGCGGCGCCCATGTAGGCCACGATCAGGCCCACGAGAAAACTCACCAGGGCCACGATGGGCAGGCTGCGCGGCCCGGTCTGTTCGATCTGCCACATCAGGTCCGATGCCCGCATGTCGCTGGCCCCGCGCATCCAGCGGCCCAGCGAGAGCAGCACTTCACCCACGAAGGTCAGGCTCTCGTGGCGCGAGTTCCAGGCGTCGATGACGCGAGTGCCCACACGGGTCACGGGCCCGGGCGGCTGGGGATCGGGGGTCTCTGTTGCGGGTGGCGCCGCATTCAAGGCCAGTGCCAGGACCTCTTGCAGGCCCTGGGGCAAACCGTTCAGATCGACCGACACCGAGCGGCGCATGAGCGGGTCCAGCTGTTGCCACAAGCGCCCCGCGAGCACGGCATCCCAGGACTGCAGCGCGGAGGCGGTCACCGCCACCGGGCCCACGATGTCCGGGGCCGGCAGGTCGGGCAAGGCGCCGCGGTGCCCGCGCCATTCACCGCTGAGCTCCAGCACCCACGCCTCGCCCTTCGAGAGCCAGCGTGCACCAGGGGCCCGTGTCTCGTCACTCGCCTCCATCGTGTCCGACGAGGCATTTCCATTGGGGGCCTGGCGCATGAAAGAACCTGCTCATCGTTGGAGTTTCGGATTCTATCGACGGCGCTGTCTGTGCGTTGGCGAACGAAAAGAAGAGACGCCGGCTTCTATGATCAAGCCGGAACTGTGCGCCCCTGGCGCTGTTCCAACCCATGTGAATACATTGCCCCATGTTCCCCCTCCGCCGCCTCCTTCCGTGCCCGCGCGGGACCGATTGACATGGACCCGTCGGCCCGCCGTGTGGGCATCGGCGGGTGTGGTCGGTCTGCTGGTGGCCATGGTCGTTGCGGGCGAAGTGGCCGGCTGGCCGTTCTTGCGACAGCCGCTGGAGCGCGCCTTGGCGCGCGGTGCTGGCGTGGCCGTTCAGTTGCAGGGCGCGGTGAATCTGCATCTCATCTGGCGGCCGCGCCTGGAAGTCGAACACCTGCGCATCGCCTCCGATCCCCGCTTCAAGGCGCCGCACCTGCTGGACGCGCAACGCGCCACCCTGGCCTGGCGCTGGGGCGATGTGTGGCGCTGGCGGCGCGGTGACACCCTGCACCTGCAGGCGCTGCGTGCCGACGTGCTCGACGCGCATCTGGTGCGCAACGCCGATGGCCTGGCCAACTGGCAGCTGGGTGCCAGAGAAACGTCCCCGAAAGAAGCCGACGCTTCGGTCGAGGCGGCGTTGCCCAGCTTCGGGAACCTGACCGTGAGCCAGGGACAGATCGCATGGGTCGATGCGATGCAGGATGCGGACGTGGCCGTGCAGGTGCGGGGCAGCGAAGGCAGCGCCGCGAGCGGCCCTGGCGCGGGCTACCAGGCCTCGCTCACCGGGCGCTACCGCGCCCTGCCGCTCAAGCTGGAGGTGCGCGCCGGCAGCACCTTGCCCTTGCTGCAGGACCCGGACATCGCTGCCGACGCCCCCTGGGTGCCGGTCAGGATCAAGGGCACCGTCGCGTCCACGCGCGTGCTGTTCGACGGCCAGGCCGCTTCGCTGCTGGGCACGCCGCGCATGCAGGGCAGGGTGGAAGTGGCCGGCCCCTCGCTGGCGGACGTGGGCAAACCCCTGGGGCTGACCCTGCCGCGAACACCGGCGTTCGATCTGCGCGGCGAACTGCAGCAGGACGCCGGCGTCTGGCGGCTGAAGACGACGCGCGCCCACATCGGCAGCAGCCGCCTCCAGGGCGATATGCAATACCAGCAGCGCACCCAGCCGCCGCGCCTGACCGGCACGATCACCGGCCCCAAACTCGCGCTGGCCGATCTGGGACCCGCCATCGGCGGGAACCGAAAGGCGGGCACGGCGGCTCCTGCCGACACGCCCTCGGGCCACGCACTGCCGCAACGCCGCTTCGACCTGCCCTCGCTGAAAGCCATGGACGCCGATGTGCAGATGGCCATCCAGGAGCTGGACTTCGGTACCCAGGCCATGGCGCCCTTGCGCCAGCTGAAAACCCGCGTGCGCCTGGACGGTGGCGTGCTGCGGCTGGAGGACTTGCAGGCCGTGGTGTCGGGCGGACAGGTCCAGGGCATGACGGCGCTGGACAGCAACGCCAACCCCGCGAAATGGGAAGCCCGCCTCGCGTTCGAAGGCATCGACATGGCCGGCTGGATCAGGGGGCTGCGGCCCGATTCGGCCGAAGGCAAGGCCCCGCCGGCCACCGCAACGGCCGCGCTCAAACGCGAGCGCAAGGAGGCACGTCAGGGCGGAGAGCAGTCGGTGCAGGCCTACCTCACGGGCGTGCTCTCCGGCAACCTGCACCTGCGGGGTGCCGGCAATTCGACGGCGGCCATCCTGGGCTCGGCCGACGGCCCGCTGCACCTCAGGCTGCGCGAAGGCACCCTGTCGCACCTGATCACCGAAGCCATGGGCCTCGACCTCGCGCAGGCCCTGGAGGTGGTGATCACCGGCGACCGCCCGCTGCCCCTGCGCTGCGCGCGGTTCGATCTGGTGGCGCGCAACGGCCTCATCAAACCCACCCTGGCCGTGATGGACAACAAGGACAGCACGATGTGGATCACCGGCCAGGTCAGCCTGCGCGACGAATCGCTGAACCTGCACGTGGTCACGCGGCCCAAAGACTGGTCGCTGCTGTCCCTGAGAACGCCCGTCACCATCACCGGAACGCTGGCAGACCCGGCCGTGGGCATCGAACCGAAGGGGTTGGTCGGGCGTGTGCTGGGAGCGCTGGCCCTGGGGGCCGTGGCCGGTCCTGCGGCGGCCATCCTGCCGCTGCTCGAAACCGGCAGCGGCGAAGCCAAGGACCCGTGCAACCCGCCTGCCGCAGCGGGCGCGCCCCGTTCGCCGTCGGCTTCGCCACCGGTCGAAAAGTCACGTTGATGGCGCGGCGCGTTCGCGCCCGGCTTCACAGGCGCTGAAACATCACCAGCGCGTCGGTGTAGCCGTGCACGGGGTGCAGAAACGCCCCCGGCAGGCGGCCCACGGTCTCGAACCCCATGCCGGTCCACAGCTTCACGGCCCGGTGGTTGCTCGCGATCACGAAGTTGAACTGCATCGCCCGGAAACCCTGCGCCCGCGCCGTGTCCAGCGAGTGCGCACACATGGCGCGCGCCACCCCTTGGCCCGTGGCATCGGCCGCCGTCATGTAGCCGCAATTCGCCACGTGCGACCCGCCGCCCTGGCGGTTCGGGTGCAGCACATACGTGCCCAGCACCCGCTGCCCGTCTTCGGCCACAAAACACTGGAAGCCAGGCGCCAGCCAGGCGGCCAGGGCGGCCTCCCGACGGGTGTCGCGCGGGAAGTCGTAGGTTTCGCCCGCGCGGATGATCGGCTCCATGATCTGCCAGAGGCTGTCATCGTCGGCGGGGGTGGCTGGGCGGATCGTCAGCATGGGGCGTGCGTTCTGGTGCGCGTTGAATGAGGGTGCCATTTTCTCTTGCCGACAAGCGCATTCGGACCCCCACGATGGCCGACATATGGTTGTGGCTACATATATGCCATGGCAGGTGCTACTGCATTGCTCAATGTCGTGCAAACTTCAATGCCTTCCGCACTGTCGGTAGCACCTGATCATTTCATTCGATCAAGGTCAGACGTGGACTTGTTGCATGGCCTCAGTTTTGATGTGGAACATTGGCTGGCTATCTGACTGCAATTGCGTGGGTCAGGTTGTGGGACGATGAACAAACGCTCGCGGGCAATGAGACTCGCAACGCCGCCCGGTACAGTTTTTTTGCTGGGTTAGCACCTTCAATCACAAAGCGTTAACAGCGATTGACGCGCAGAGGAACCGATCATGGGGAAGAAATCGCGCTTGAAGCGCGAGAAACGTGTAGCACAAACAGCCGTTTCGGCTGTTGGCGTCCAGCCTCCGCAACCCAAACAACGTTCCAGAGACACGCGATTCTGTGAACAACTGGCGGAGCTGAGGGTTTACCTCTTGCAGTTCGGCGCCTACGACGTCATCCTTGCCTTGGGTGTGTCAGACCTCTGGCAACCCAACCGATCAAGTCAAGTGAAACACAGCTTGGCGATGCTCATTGCTCTGAGCATCCCTCTGCGCGAGTATCAGGCTCTTCGTCCCATCGTGACGTACAACGAACTTGTTGATTTCCTCGATGGGCTGAGGCTGTTGCTGCCTAGATTCCCCATGCTTGAGGACTTCGTCCCGGACGCAGACTGGGGCGATATCCGGGTGGCTGGCGCGACTGGATTTCAGCGCATCTTCTACGGCGGCAGTGTCGAGAGGATTCCGGACTTCATTGAGGCGTTCAGGCTCTTGCGAGCGGAGCATCCAGTTGCCATGGCCGACATGAATCTTGCCATTGCCATGCAAGCGCACATCCTTGAAGCAATCGACAGTTCTATCGTAGGTCGAGATGACCTTGTTGATCCAGGGCATCTAGAGGTCCCACCAGATGTTTTCTGGTTCTCATGTCGCGAGGCCTTGCTGTCCACCTACGCTGCCATCCAGCCCCGCGTTGACGGCACAAGCAGAGCACTTGGCTTGGAGTTTGGAGTGCTAAAAGCTCCCGACTCTTCGGAGAGCTTCAGTGATGCGATCATTATGGGTACTGCCTTGCCGATGGTCCTGGTACAAGTGGGGGAAACATACCTTCCAATTGCTCCACGCGCCGTATCCAGCGTGGTCATCGATCTCTGGCAGGAGCAGGCCAGCGCTCTCAGCACGGACGATTTGGGGAAACTGGCCGGACGACTTGGACAGTTTCTGTCGCACAGGCTGCGAGAACATGATGTCGTCGTCGGCCCCGCCAATTTGATTGGGACGTCACATCAATTCGATCGACAAATTGCTGCTGTTATTCGGTCTGCAGGCAAGCTCTACTTCATATTGCCAATCAACTTCGATGATCTACCGAAGCTGGGGCAGATTGAGCGTTGGTTCAATCGGTTGGTAGACGACAGTGAGCGTTGGGCACTGATGCTTCCTGTCCAGAGACAGATACTGGAGCTTCGCAATGACACAGGAGATTTCCCAAGGTCCAGCAGCATCCAAATCATGGCTGTCATCGCGCAGGTAAGCACTCAGCCCTCATTCCTTGGGTTGGAAGACCTGCGTACTCGGGTCATTGGGTTACCAGACTTTGTGTCCCTTTTTGACTCACTCAAGAACTGCGGCGAGCTGGATACGTTCATTTCCTTCCTGGACGATATCGAGTCCACCGCAGGTGGCATGGTTGGTCTCATTGATCACCTTGCAGCCTTCCGCGACAGTCACGGCGTCTTGGTAGAAGGTGCTGAGTCGCCCGACTGGATACACATCGACCCGCACTGGAATTCCAGTTGGCGCTTTAAGGAGCTCAGGGCCTTCTGGGCATCCGCCCCGCATAGATTTCCGGATGATCTGCAGACCTGGGTTGTGGACAAGAAGGAAGACGGTCTCACCTCTATGAAGACCAAAGGACCATTCGCGCTTGCGTGGTCTGGCGGTGTTGGCCCGTGTGTGGTGCAAGCCTGTATGGATGTCGGATCAAGCCCCGACTACGTGAACGGACCGCTTCTAGAGTTGTTTGTTCATTGTGTCGCTGACTCATGCACACAGCGTAGTTCTCTACTTGAAAAGCTTGAACTATTCCATCGATCTCAGGTCGTGATCCGCTGTGAAATGGATCTGCAGACGCTCCCTGTGAGAGATGACGAGAAAGAGACTGAGAGACGGGCGGCGCGACCTTTGGCCACAAGTTTGAGGCTCGTCTCAGGTGCGTCTGAGAAGTTTGTCTTTGCGGTGAAAGTGAACCTCTCCCGGCTCAGCTCAGGACTCAATAGCGCCGCAGACGCGACATTTGAAGCCGAATGTGCAATTGAATTGGCTACTGGGTTTTCATCGCTGCTTGGCTTTAGTTGTGATGAAAGCGTCTTGGAGTCGCTACGCGCGACCAAAAAACGACAACCCCGATTCACACTGCGCAGCACCGATCGACCTTTTGACGTGCCCGACTATGCGAATCCAGACCTTCCAGAGGCAGCTCAATTCAAGCTCGCCCGCAAAGAGCTAGCCTTTGTCTTCAAGCAGCAAGGGGTTGTCGCTCCAGCACGCTATGAGCTTGAGCCGGCCAAGCACATCATGAACTCCGCGCGGGACGCGATGCGAAATGAGCTGCATGCAAAGATCTCGCGTTTTGATCGAAAGCAGCTGCTACAGATTTGTATCGCTCAGCACGACGAGTTGACCACGAAGTACCAGTTTGAGGTGGCTAGGTTGAAGTTGAGTCTGAGTCATCAGGTTTCCTTCGATCGATCCAGTCGACTCGCTGAAGCGTATGACAGGTACACCGGCATGGTTCGGAACTATCGCTACTTGCTGGAGTGCTGCGTCAGTTCCTCGATGCAAGGCGAAATGCTACCGACTGTCCCAGAGGTTGTTCAACTGATTGCACGTATTGACTGGCTATCGGTCCTATATGGTGCAAGCGACACACTCCACAACGGGATCGATGTTGGTGGAATTGAACTAGATACCGCCTTTGTACCCACGGTTTTTTTTGCCGAAGACCGCGACTCAAAGGAGCAGCAGTATCTTCAAGACGTCGCAAGTGCAAGGCTAGGAATCGGGTTGTCGGAGATCGATGAGGTGAACTCCGATCAGGACAGTGCCAGGGACTGGGACCAGCTTGATGAAGCACTTAGTGCAGATCTTGGTTTCTCCCTCACGCACATGAGCCAAGTGCTCCAGGTGCTCTCTCACTGGTACTCGGCCGGCGGCGACGATGAGCTTCGTTTCGGCTACGCTGCGTCGCCAGCCTTGATTGCTGAACGAGTGCGCGAGCGTCTACCGTCGTTTCCTGAAGGTGTCTCAGAGAAAGTCATCGCGTTCCTGACACTAGACCCCGCCGGTGTTCGCCGCCTCGCCGGAAAGACGGAGGATGAGCCAGATGTACCAATTTGGGAGCATTCCAAACGTGTGCAACGCTATCTCATCCGTCCTCTGATCCAGATTGATCATGATGTTCTGGCTTGGGGGGCCGCGACAGCAGACCGGGCGCAATCGATTTGGGTAGGCAGCATCGTCAACGGGTATCTACCCGCGGAATTCCACTGGCCGGCGGTTGCAAAAGTTGTTCGCGGCATCAAAGAGGGAATCGAGAAGCTCCTGGAGGTGCGAGCGCATGAGATCTTTCGACGGCATGGCCAGTTTGTGATGCACGGAATTGATTTTCGCCGTCGGTTTCCTAAGGATGGGTTTGATGATGTCGGGGACTTCGATGTGCTTGCATACTGGCCAGAGAGGAACCTCTGGATCGCGGGCGAATGCAAGTACAACCAACCCCCGTTTTGCCTCAAGGACGCGCGGCGCTTGAGGGAGCGCGTCTTCGGCCGAGGCGAAGACCATGGTCAGTTTTCAAAGATTGAACGCCGCCATTGCTTTTTGACAAAAAATGTTCATCGGCTTAGGGAGTTGCTTCAATGGCCTGACAGCCAGAGCGGGACAGATGCAGAGTTTCAAGACGTCTACATTTGTAGAGATATCTCTTGGTGGCTCAAGCACCCACCGTACGACGTACACGCAGATTTTGTACGCGTTGATGCGCTTGATGGGTGGCTTGGTACCAAGCTCAACCTGAGCCGACCAGAGGTTTGAGGAGACTCAACACTCTGCGAGGGTTGAGCCATGAGGCGATAGGGGCGCTCAACCCTTGACCTGAGAGGCGTCGAGGGGTCTTGCCAGGTCTGCTGCGCCACCCGGGCCGTCTGTGTAGCATCGCCCTCTCGTTCATCGAAAGGCTCCGCCATGTCCTACATGCTCCTGATCCACGAACCGGTTGGCCAGCGCGCCACCCGCACCGAAGCCGAAGGCCGCGCCGCCTACGCCGCCATGCAGGCCTTCGGCGAGGAGCTTGCGGCCGACGGCAAGCTCAAGGCGGTGGAGTCGCTCGCCGGGCTGTCGAGCGCGGTGCGCGTGAGCCAGGCCGGGGGGCATGCGCAGGTGCTGGACGGCCCGTTTGCCGAAGCCAAGGAAATGATCGGCGGCTTCTTTCTGTTGCAGAACGTGGACCGCGAAGAAGCCATCGCCATCGCCCAGCGCTGCCCCGCCGCACAGTGGGCCACGGTCGAGGTGCGCCCGCTCGCGCCCTGTTTCGACGAGAGCCAGGCCTGAAAGTTTGATCCTCGGGTTTCTACCTAGGCGGGCGCCGTCGAAAACGCCCAACCTGTTTCGTCGTACCCACAGAAGCCGTTGAACCGGCTTCGCGTGAGGCCCGACAAATCCGCCGCCGCCCGCGTCGACGAACAGGAGTCTTGTGCATGAAGCCCCGCATCCACACCTGCCTGTGGTTTGCCACACAGGCCGAAGAAGCCGCCCGCTTCTACACCGCGCTGTTTCCCAATTCCCGCATCACCAGCGTGCTGCACTACGGCACCGGCGACCCCATGCCCGAGGGCGCGGCGATGCTGGTGACCCTGGAACTCGATGGCCATGCGCTGTCCCTGCTCAACGGCGGCCCGCATTTCACACTCTCGCCCGCCGCTTCGCTGGTCGTGAGCTGTGCCGACCAGGCCGAGGTGGACCGCTGCTGGTCGGCGCTGTCGGCCGTGCCCGAGGCCGAGATGTGCGGCTGGCTGGTGGACCGCTGGGGCGTCTCCTGGCAGATCGTGCCGCAGCGCTTCATGGAGCGCATGGAAGAGCCGCCCAGCCCGGCCCGGCAGCGCATGACCACCGCCATGAGGCAGATGCGCAAGCTCGACATCGCCGCGCTCGAACGCGCCTACGCCGGCACACCGTGAACCCCCACAGGAGATCGCCATGAAAACCCTGCACTTCGACATCCTGATCAACGCGCCGCGCGAGCACGTGTGGCGCACCATGCTGCATTCACCCACCTACGAACAGTGGACCGCCACCTTCTGTGAAGGCTCGCGCTACAAGGGTTCATGGGATCAGGGCCAGACCATCCGCTTCCTCGGCCCGAGTGAACAGGGCATGGTTGCCGAGATCGCGGCGCACCGGCCGGCCGAGTTCGTCTCGATCCGGCACCTGGGCATGATCGACAAGGGTGTCGAAGACGCCAGCAGCGAAGCGGTGCGCGCCTGGGATCCGTGTTTTGAAAACTACACCTTCAGCGACGAGGCGGGCGGCACCCGCGTGCGTGTCGATTGCGACGTGTTCGGCACCTACGAGGACTGGATGGCGCAGACCTGGCCGAAGGCGCTGCAGTCCCTCAAGACCGTCTGTGAAACCCCGGCCTGACCCCTTCCAGGAGAACCCCATGCGATTCATGATCATCGTCAAGTCCTGCCCCGAGTTCGAGGCCGAAGTCACACCCGAAGCCCCCGAGGAACTGATGGCCGAGATGGCCGCGTACCACGAGGAACTGGCGCGCGCCGGCGTGCTGCTCGACGGCAGCGGCCTGCACCCCAGCCGCACCGGCTGGCGCATCCACTACGACGCTTCGGGCCAGCGCGTCGTCGACGGCCCCTTCGCCGAGGCCAAGGAACTGATCGCCGGCTACACCCTGATCCAGGTGCGCTCGCGCGAAGAGGCCATGGAATGGAGCCGCCGCTTTCCCAACCCCGCGGGTCGTGGCAAGCCAGCCGTGATCGAGCTGCGCCAGCTCATCGAGCTTGACGAGTTCCCGCCCAGCGAGGCGCTGGACAAGTTCAAGCAGATGGAAGCGAACCAGAAAGCCTGAGGAGGTGCCGCCGTGATCAAGTCTCTCGCCCTCATCACCGTGGCGGCCATCGGCCTGCTGCTGGCCTACGCCGCCACCCGGCCTGACAGCTTCCGCGTCGAGCGTTCCACCACCGTTGCCGCGCCCGCCGCGAAGCTGTTTCCGCTCATCAACGACCTGCACCGTTTCAACACCTGGAACCCCTACAACCGCAAGGACCCGGCCATGCAGGGCACCTACAGCGGCCCGGCCGCGGGCCCCGGCGCGGTGTTCGATTTCCAGGGCAACAAGGAAGTCGGCAAGGGGCGCATCGGTATCACCACGTCCACCGAACCGTCGGCGGTCACCATGCAGCTCGACATGTTCGAACCTTTCGAAGGCCACAACGTCGTCACGTTCAGCCTGGTGCCCGAAGGCGGTGCGACCCGCGTCACCTGGGCCATGCACGGCCCGAGCCCCTTCATCGCCAGGGTGATGGGCATCTTCTTCAGCATGGACCAGATGATTGGCAAGGACTTCGAGGCGGGGTTGTCCCACCTGAAGGCCCTGGCCGAGCAGGCCTGATCACCCCACACCCCACCCACCAGGAGAGACCACCATGTTCCGCCAGATCTTCGTCAACCTGCCCATCAAGGACATGGCCCGTTCGCAGGCCTTCTTCAAGGCCCTGGGCCTCACGTTCAACCAGCGCTTCACCAACGAGCAGGGCGCCTGCCTCGAAATCGGCGAAAACTTCTACGCCATGCTGCTGGTCGAGCCCTTCTTCCAGGGCTTCACCAAGAAGCCCGTCAGCGATGCGCACAAGGCCACCGAGGTGCTGATCGCCCTGTCGGTCGACAGCCGCGCCGAGGCCGAAGAGGTGGTGCGCAAGGCCGTGGCCGCTGGCGCCACCACCCCCAACCCGCCGCAGGACCACGGCTTCATGTTCCAGCACGGTTTTGCCGACCTCGACGGCCACCAGTGGGAAGTGTTCTGGATGGACGAAGCGGCCGCGCCCGAGCAGATGTGAGTGCGAATCTCCCTCTCCCGAACGCGGGAGAGGGCCGGGGTGAGGGTTCTCCCACGACCCCCGCAGTAAGCTCCTGCCCGTGCATTCCGCCGTCCACCAAACCATCGCCACCGTCTGGCGCATCGAGTCCGCCCGCATCGTCGCCGCCGTGGCGCGGCGTGTGCGCGATCTCGGCCTGGCCGAAGAACTGGCGCAGGACGCGCTGGTGGCCGCGCTGGAACACTGGCCGAAAGACGGCGTGCCGAACAACCCCGGCGCCTGGCTCATGACCACCGCGAAAAACCGCGCGCTCGACGCGCTGCGGCACCGCCAGATGGCCGACGCGCGGCACGAAGACATCGCGCGCGACCTCGAAGCGCTGGGTGCGCTCACCGTGCCCGACTTCGTCGACGCACTCGACGCCGCGCGGCAGGACGACATCGGCGACGACCTGCTGCGCCTCATCTTCACCGCCTGCCACCCGGTGCTCTCCACCGACGCGCGCGTGGCACTCACGCTCAAGCTGCTCGGCGGCCTCACCACGCACGAGATCGCGCGCGCCTTCCTCGTGCCCGAAGCCACCATCGCGCAGCGCATCGTGCGCGCCAAGCGCACGCTGGCCGACGCGAGCGTGCCTTTTGAAGTGCCGCGGGGCGGGCAACTGGCCGAGCGCCTGGGCTCGGTGCTCGAAGTGGTGTACCTGGTGTTCAACGAGGGCTACACGGCCACCAGCGGCAGCGACTGGATGCGCCCTGAGCTCTGCAACGAAGCCCTGCGTCTGGGCCGCATGCTCGCCGAGCTGGCCCCCGATCAGGCGGAAGTGCACGGCCTCGTGGCGCTGATGGAGATCCAGGCCTCGCGCACTGCTGCGCGCACCGATGCGCAAGGCGACCCCGTACTGCTCAACCAGCAGAACCGCGCCCGCTGGGACCGCCTGCTGGTGCGCCGCGGCCTGGCCGCGCTGGCGCGCGCCGAAGCGCTGGGCCAGCCGCCGGGCAACTACCGCCTGCAGGCCCAGATCGCCGCCTGCCACGCGCGCTCGCCCACCGCCGACGCCACCGACTGGCCGCGCATCGCCGCGCTTTACGCCCAGCTGATGCAGGTGGCGCCCTCGCCTGTTGTCGAACTCAACCGCGCGGTCGCCGTGGGCATGGCCGAAAGCCCGGCCGCCGGCCTCGCCATCGTCGAGACGCTGCTGCAGGACAAGGCCCTGCAGCGTTACCCTTGGCTGCACGCGGTGCGGGGCGATTTGCTGGAGAAGATCGGGCGCGGGGAGGAAGCGCACGCCGCCTTCGTGCGCGCGGCCGAGCAGACATCCAATCGGCGTGAAAGCGCGCTGATGCGGGCGCGCGCCGACGCGGCTCAGCCGGGCAAGGGCTGAAGCACCATCATCTTGCCAAACGAAGGTAGGTGCACCGTCTCGACCAGCCGCACGCTGCTGCGTTCAAACAGCGTGTCACATTCCGCCCGGGTGCGTTCCCGGCCAGGCGTTCCCATGAACATCTGCATGTCGAAAGACGCCGCGCCGATGTCGGCGTGGTGGTCCGGCATCACCATCTCCAGCAGCACGATGGACGCCTCGCCCGGGCGCGCTGCGGCGGCCACGTTGCGCAGCGCTCGCTCGGCCATCGAGTCGTCAAAACCATGCAGCACGGCGCTCATCAGGTAAGCCTCGCGCCCTCCAGTGGCCACCGGCAGCGCGCCGAACACATCCCCCGCCTCGAATACTGTGCGCGACAAGCGCTCGGTGAGTGCGGCGCTGTGCGGCTGCGCGCGCCAGAAGGTTTGTGCCGCCGCGATGGTGCCGGCCCGGTCCACCACCAGCGCTTTCAGGTGTGGGTGGTGTTTCAGGATGGTCATCGACTTGCTTCCATTGGAGCCGCCCACGTCGATCACACGGTCGAAGGCGCGCCAGTCAAAGCTGGTTGCGAAGCTGTCGCCAGTAAGCGCCTCTACCCGGTCCATCGCCTCGGCAAACAGCGCTTCAAAAGCCGGGTGCGCGTCCATGTGGTCGTAAAGGTCGGCGCCGTGCGTCAGCCTGAATGGCGGTAAACCGCTGCGCAGCCCGTTCTCCAACTGCTCGAACCAGGGCCGGCTCATCTCGGGCGAGTTGTGCATCAGCACCATGGCGCGGACGTTGTCCCTGTGGTCGGTGCGCAAGGCGCTGGAGAGCTTGTTGTTGCGGTAGGTGGCCGGGCCGACTTCTTCAAACACCCCCATCGCGGCGAGAAAGCGCAACAGCCGCGCCAGCGCGTCGGCCTGTACGCCCACCTCCCCGGCCAGCGCCTCCGCAGCCATGCGCCGGTCGCCCAGCACGGTCGCGAGGTCGAGCTGGGCCGCCGCGTGCAGCGCCCGCGATTGCCAAAAGGCCGAGCCGATCTGCAGCAGTCGAAACGGGGCCGGCGTCAGGCGCTGCGGCCAGGCCTGCAGAAAGGCCGAGAAGCGCATGGCCTGGTCAAACACACGGGCGGCCAGGCGTTGGCGTTGCAGCGTCATGCGGGGTCTCCCTCGGTGCCCGGTGTCGACGGGACCAGCGAAGCCAGGCCACCCGCGATCAACTGTCCGTTGAACAGTGCCAGTCGCTCCAGAAACGCCGCATCCATGGGCCGCTCCATCTGTTCCTCGAACACTTCCTTGAGCAGCAGCGGCGTCATCGCCAGACTCACGAAACTCATGCGCAACACGTCGGGGTCCACCGCTGCGCTGAGCTGGCCGCTTTGCTGAAGGTCGACCACGCGCCTGGCGCCCTGCGTTCGTCCGCGCTCCAGCAACTGGCGGATGAAGCGACGGCCCGGCCCATGCTTGAGTGCCAGCACCTTGAGGATCAGCTTGGGAAACTCTGGCGCAGCCAGCATGGTCTGGTAATACAGCTGCAGGTAGCCGGTGAAGCCATCGAGAGAAGCGAGCATGTTGTTGTCCAGTACCTCCAGCAAGGGGTTGAGCGTGGCGCGGATCATTTCCTCGTACAGCCCCTCCTTGTTGCCGAAGTAGTAGCCGATCATCGAGACGTTGACCCCCGCCATTTCGGCGATGCGGCGCGTGCTCACCTGGTGGTAGTCGTCGGCGAGGAAACAGATCTTGGCGGCGGCGAGCAGCCTTTCTGGCACAGGGGCTCCGGTGGTGGGATCGTTCGGGGTGTTCATGGGCACAGATCTTGTTGGCGTGCCATCAGGTTACGCGCCGGACGCCGCCGGAGGAAGCCGTTTCGTCAAACAAGATCGGCCATTTGTTTGGCGCTGCTTTCGCGGGCGCGGTGCGGCCACAAAGGGCTTTTGCCCCACGGCTCGCCGCAAGACCTGCAGGTGCCGACAATGGTGCTCCACTTCACCACCGAGCCCGTGCATGAACTCCTTTGGCAAACGCGCCCAGGGCGCCCGCCTCGAACGCATGATGGCCTCGCCACGCTGGGCGGGCCTTGGCTTTCGCAACATGCACCCCGTCGCGCCCGGCCTGCGCGACCTCACGGTACCCCGGCCCACGCTGCGCGAGTTTCTGTCCAACGGCAACCGCCGCGTGCCCGGTGCGCCGCTGCCGTCGGTGGACCCGCGCGAGGCCTGGGGCCGCCCCAGCGCCAGCGGCCTGCGCGCCACCTGGCTCGGCCACTCCACCGTGCTGCTGGAGATGGACGGCCACCGCGTGCTCACCGACCCGGTCTGGGGCACGCGCGCCTCGCCCTTTCGCCTGCTCGGCCCCAAACGCTTCCAGCCCGTGCCGCTGCGCCTGCGCGAGATGCCCGAGGTGGACGTCGTCGTGATCTCGCACGACCACTACGACCACCTCGACTACCCCACCATCCACGCCCTGGCCCGCCGCAGCAATGTGCCCTTCGTCACCTCGCTCGGCGTCGGCGCGCACCTGCAGGCCTGGGGCATCGCGCCCGAGCGCATCACCGAGCTCGACTGGTGGGAAACCCACCGCGTGCCCGGCACCGGCCTCAGCGTCACCGCCGCGCCCTCGCAGCACTTTTCAGGGCGCGGCTTCAAAGACCGCAACGCCACGCTCTGGTCGTCCATGATCCTGCGCAGCGAGCGCCACGCCGTGTTCTTCAGCGGCGACACCGGCCTCACCAGCGAATACGCGCTCATCCGCGAACGCCTCGGCCCGTTTGATCTCGTGATGCTCGAAGTCGGCGCCTTCCACCCCGCGTGGGGCGACATCCACCTCGGCCCCGAGAACGCGCTCAAGGCCCACCAGCTGCTCGGCGGTGGCGCCTTCCTGCCGGTGCACTGGGGCACCTTCAGCCTCGCCATGCACGCCTGGGACCAGCCCGCCGAAACCCTGCTCCAGCTCGCCTCACCGCGCGAACTGCTGCTCATGCCCCGGCTGGGTGAAGCGGTCGAGCCCGCCGAGCAGCGCGCGGTGCAACCCTGGTGGCGCGCGGTGGGCGCGGGGCGGGGCGTCCCGGTGCCCGAGGCCGAGCCTCACGGAGTCCGCACGCCAGGCGATCTGCCCTGGCCGATGGATTGAGCGGCGGCGCTGCGGTGACAGCCGCCTCTTGCAGGCCGCCGTTCTTTCAGACAGCATGGCCGCCGCAACCACAGGAGCCCCTCATGCAAACACCTCGAGCCACCTTCAAACGCATGGAACAAAGCACCCAGCAGGACTGGGCCTGCATCCTGCCGGAAGCCATGGCGATGGCGAAATCGCTGCCCGACCGCGTGCTCGCCCACCTGAAGCTGCTCGACGGCGACCACGGCGGTTTCCCCGTCGACCGCCTCACGCACAGCCTGCAGACCGCGACGCTCGCGTTCAAGGACGGACGCGACGAGGAATACGTGGTGTGCGCGCTGCTGCACGACATCGGCGACACCCTCGGCAGCTTCAACCACCCGGACATCGCCGCCGCCATCCTCAAACCCTTCGTCAGCGAAGAGAACCTGTGGATGGTGCAGAACCACGGCATCTTCCAGGGCTACAACTTCTTCCACCACATCGGCCTGGACCGCAACATGCGCGACATGTTCAGGGACCACCCCCACTACGACCGCGCGGCCGAATTCGTCGAACGCTACGACAACCCGGCCTTCGACCCGGCCATGGACGCGCTGCCGCTGCGCCACTTCGAACCCATGCTGCGCCGGCTGATGGCCGCGCCGAAGAATTCGGTTTACAAGGCGGCGCTGCCGGGGGAGAAGGCGGCAGCCTGAATCAGACAAAAAAAACCCCGGCGCGTGGGCCGGGGCAATGAGGAGTTCGGGAAACTTGTGCGGGTCAGGCGCTTTGTTGAATGCCGGCCAGCACCCAGCCGCCGCTGCCTTGGCGGGGCTTGGTCAGGTGCCAGACTTCGTTGATGTCTTCGGGTTCGGCGCCGTCTTCCTGCACGCGGCCGGTGAAGTGCGTGCTGACCACGTAGATGGCGTCTTCTTCGGCCACTTCCAGCACGCTGGCTTCGAGGTCGAGCACGCGGGTTTCCTGCGTGGCGCCGTTGCGCTCGCGGATGTCCATCTGGATCTCGGCAAACATCTCCGGCGTGGTGAAGGCGCGGATGTCGTCGAGGTTGCCCGCGTCGTTGGCGGCTTGCAGGCGGATGAAGTTGACCTTGGCGTTGCGCACGAAGGCGGCGACGTCAAAGTCGGCCGGGATGACGCTGGCCGTCTGTGCCTGGCCGCCGAGTGCGGAGCCAATCATGGAGCCACCCTGGCTGTAGCCGGCGCCGTTGCTGGCGTCTGGCATGGGCGTCTTGAAGGCCGAAGGCGTCTGCGGACGCGAACCGGCGGCACCGGCACCCGCGTAAGCCATGCCACCCGAGCCACCCTGGGCCGCGGCGGCGCGCTTGCGCATGATGAAGCCGACCACCGCGATGGCGGCCATCACCAGCAGACCGATCATCAGCATGTTGGCCAGGCCTTCACCGAAGCCGAGGTGCGAGGCGAGCGCGGCCAGGCCCAGGCCGGCGGCGAGGCCGGCGATCGGGCCCATCCACTTGCTGCGGGTGGACGCGGCGGCAGCAGCTGGGGCGCCGGCAGCGGCAGCGGGTGCTGCGGCGTTGGCGGGTGTCTGGGCCGGTGTGGCGTTGGGGGCCTTGGCGGGCGGTGCGCTCTGGCGCTGCATGCCAAAGGACTTGCCGCTGCCGATGCGCCGGGCTTCGGCGTCCATGGCCACGGAGGACAGGCCGATGGCAAATACCATGGCCAGAAGGGAAAGGGTCTTTTTCATGGGGTCTCCTGTGAAAGGGATTTGAACCGGCAGAGAGTAGGCGGGTTCTGCTTCAAGAAAAATCAGAAATATGTGGACGTTTG
Organism: Hydrogenophaga aromaticivorans; assembly: GCF_013387465.1. Classification (GTDB taxonomy): domain Bacteria; phylum Pseudomonadota; class Gammaproteobacteria; order Burkholderiales; family Burkholderiaceae_C; genus Hydrogenophaga; species Hydrogenophaga aromaticivorans. Next base: position 647,678 of record NZ_VYGV01000016.1, read on the forward strand.
TTTCGTAAAAACAGGAGGTTTCAGGCCTGGCGCCTGGTGTGAGCGTCGCGGGTGCAAACGCGGGCACCCGCAAGCTGGCAAAATCGCCGGTCTTCCGGACGGGGTGTTCTCCCGCCCCGCCTTGCCGGGCCTTGCGTTCCGGCCATCTGCCTTCCCCATTCTCTCCCATGACCCCATCGCCCCACGGCACCCTCGGCATTGACTTTGGCACCTCCAATTCGGCGGTGTCCTGGGCCGAACCCCAGGGCCTTGCGCGCCTGATTCCGCTGGAAGGCGAGGCGCTGGCCATGCCCACCGCCGTGTTCTTCAACGCCGAGGACCACCTCACGCACTTTGGCCGCGACGCGGTGGCGCAGTACCTGAGCGGCACCGAGGGCCGCCTGATGCGTTCGCTCAAGAGCCTGCTGGGCAGTCCGCTGCTGCAGGAGAAGACCGAGGTCAACCACAAGCAGATCAGCTTCCAGGACATCGTGGCCACGTTCCTCTCCGAGTTGCGCGATCGCGCCGACCGGGCGCTGGGCGAGGCGCCCTCGCGCGTGGTGATGGGCCGGCCGGTGCATTTTGTCGACGACGACCCCGAGCGCGATGCGCTGGCGCAGCGCTCGCTGCAGGAGGCGGCGATGTCGGTCGGCTTTGACGAGGTGTCGTTCCAGCTGGAACCGATCGCCGCGGCGCTGGACTACGAGCGGCGGCTGACACGCGAGGCCACGGTGCTGGTGGTGGACCTGGGCGGCGGCACCTCGGACTTCACCGTCGTGCGGCTGGGGCCGGACCGCATGGCGCGGGCCGACCGCAGTGGCGACGTGCTGGCCACGACCGGCGTGCACATCGGCGGCACCGACTTTGACCAGAAGCTCAGCCTGGAGCGGGTGATGCCGCTGCTGGGCCACCGCCACCTGGGGCCGCAGCAGCGCGAGGTGCCGAGCCGGATCTTTTTTGACCTCTCCACCTGGCACCTGATCCAGTGGCTCTACCTGCCCCGGGCGATGAGCCAGGCGCAGTCGCTGCGCGTCAACTACACCGACACGCGCTTGCACGAGCGGCTCATGAAGGTGCTCAAGCACCACGACGGCCACCGCATCGCCCACGAGGTGGAGCTGGCCAAGATCCGCTGCTCGCAGGACGACGCGGCATCGGCGGTTGAGCTGTCTTTCGTCGAAGCCGGTCTGAGCGCTTCACTCACACCGGCCGACATGCGCGACCACCTGGCGGTCTTGCTGGCGCGCACGGTGGCCTGCGCGCGCGAGTGTGTGCAGCGCGCGGGGCTGACCGATGGCGCCCTGGACGCGATCTACCTCACCGGCGGATCGTCCGCCCTGCGCCCGTTCCAGCAGGCCCTGCAGGCCGAGTTCGCGGGTGTGGAACTGGTGGTGGGCGACCTGTTTGGCGGTGTGGCCTCGGGCCTGGCCTACAGCCGCGGCTGAGCAGACTTCGACGCGGCGCGTATTCGGTGCGCTGTCAGACAGACGGCGGCGGGTGGATGATGCAGACTGCGGTCAGACCCGCTTTGCCCACCCAGAAACGCGCCATGAACACACGCAACGAGCTCCCGCCTCCCTCGCTGATGCCCGCCCCACCGCCCCGCATCGGCTACATCCGGCCCATGGCCCTGGTCCTGTTCCTGGGCGCCCTGGTGCTGCTGGCGTTCCGGCTGTCGGACCTGCTGCTGATGCTCTTCGGGGCCGTCATCGTGGCGGTGGCCTTGCGGGCCCTGGCCCAGCCGCTGGGGCGCTACCTGCGCCTGCCGCCCCGGCTGGCGGTCGGTGTCGCGGTCACGCTGGCGGTGGTCGGCATCGTGCTCGGTTCCTGGCTGGTGGGCGACCGTCTGGTGGAGCAGTTCGATGACCTGGCCCGCAAGCTGCCGGCGGCGATCGCCAAGCTCGTGAGCTGGGCCCGGGAGCGCACCATCGGCGAGGCGCTGTGGAAGGTGTGGCGCGGCACGAACGCGGACGATGTGCCCTGGGCCAGCGTGGCCGTGGCGGCGACCCAGGCGCTGAGCGCCGTGGGCGGCATCGGCCTGGTGCTGGTGGTCGGGGTGTACCTTGCGAGCGACCCGCTGATGTACCGCGAAGGCCTGGTGCGGCTGGTGCCGCCGGCCTACCGCGGCCGGGTTGACGACGCGCTGCTCGCCAGCGGGCACGCGCTGTCGCGCTGGCTGCTGGGGCAAGGCATCTCGATGCTGTTCGTCGGCACCTCCACGGCGATTGGTCTGGCGCTGCTGGGCCTGCCGCTGGCGCTGACGCTGGGCCTGGTGGCCGGTGCGCTGGCCTTCATTCCGTTTTTCGGCCCGATCGCGTCGGGCGTGCTGGCGGTGTTGCTGGCCTTCATGCAGGGGCCGGAACTGGCGCTGTACGTGGCGATCCTGTGCGTGGTGATCCAGCAGATCGAGGGCAACCTGCTGATGCCGGTGGTGCAGCGCTGGGCGGTGGAGCTGCCGCCGGTGCTGGGCATCACGGCAGCGGTCATCTTCGGTCTGCTGTTTGGCCTGCCGGGCGTGATCCTCGCCTCGCCGCTGATGGTGGTGGCGATGGTGCTGGTGCGCATGCTGTACGTCGAAGGCGTGCTGGAGTCGTGAGCCGCGGCATGTGCGCTGGTGCACAGACCCCGGCCCATCCGCTGCCTATTCTGAATGCCCAGCAACAGGCGGTGCATCCTGCTCCCGCCAATGGCCTTGCTGGTGAGACCAAGGACACTCCCATGAACTACCAAGAGCAAGACACTTACGGCATGTACAAGAGCCGGACCGACGGCGGCCCCGGCCCCGGCCCCGGGCTGATGGGCGCCAACACGCTCGACGGCAACGACGTCTTCAATCGCCAGGACGAAGACCTGGGCGACATCAAGGAAATCATGCTCGACATGGGCACCGGCCGGGTGGCCTACGCCGTGCTGTCGTATGGCGGCTTCATGGGCATGGGTGACAAGCTGTTCGCCGTGCCCTGGCACGCGCTGACGCTGGACACCGCCAACAAGCGCTTTGTGCTCGACGTCGAAAAAGACCGGCTGGAAAGTGCACCCGGATTCGACAAGGACCAGTGGCCCGACATGGCCGATGCGACCTGGAGCAAGGAAATCCACGACTACTACGGCGTGACGCCGTATTCGGACGGCCGCGTCTGACAGCGATCTGCTGAATGAAACCAGGGCTGCAGCCGAGAGGTTGCAGCCCTTTCGCACGTCCGGGCCAAGGGCTCATCGGAACCCTGGCCCGTCCCGTTGCCCTTCAGGCCTTGCGCGCCAGAAAGGCGAGCAGGTCGCTGGTCAGCCGCTCCTTGTCGGTGGCGAACAGGCCGTGCGGTGCGCTGTCGTATTCGATCAGGGTGCTCTGGGCGATGCCCTGCGCGGCAATCCGGCTGGAGGCGGCGATCGGAACGGTCTTGTCGGCGGTGCCGTGGATGATCAGCGTGGGCACGGTGAAGGCGTGCAGGTCACCTCGGAAGTCGGTCGACGAGAACGAGCGCATGCATTCGATGGTGGCCTTCAGGCTGGCCTGCAGGGCGATGCCGCGCGCCCATTCCAGCAGCTCGGCGCTGACGGGGCGTTCTTCCGAGTCTTCGCCGAAGAAGGTCTTGAAGAAGCCGGTGAAAAAATGCGTCCGGTCGGTCTTCAGGGCTTCGGCCGTCTGGTCGAACGCAGCCTGCTCGGTGCCGGCGGGGTTGTCGTCGGTCTTCAGGCGGAAGGGCAGGATGGACGACAGCAGCGCACACTTCGCGACCGATTGGCCGCTGTGTCGCGCCATGTAGCGCGCCACCTCGCCGCCGCCCATGGAGAAGCCGACCAGGGTCGCGTCCTGTGCGCCGCTCTGCTGGATCACGGCGGCCAGATCGTCGGCCAGGGTGTCGTAGTCGTAGCCGCTCCAGGGCTGGGTGGAGCGGCCAAAACCGCGACGGTCGTAGGCGATCACGCGGTGGCCCGCCTCGGCGATGGCCATGGCCTGGTCGTCCCAGCTGTCGGACGACAGCGGCCAGCCGTGGATCAGGATCACGGGCGGTCCCTCGCCCCAGTCCTTGACGTAGAGGCGGGTTTTGTCGGTGGTTTCGACGGTGTTCATGGCATGGCCTTTCACGGTGGAAAAACCGCAGTGTTGTCAGGCGCGCGGTCAGCGTCTGTCTGCTGACGAACATTCCAAGCCGTTGCGTGTTCGGTACCGCACCGACGTGCGGCATCCCGGGTGGGAAATTGTTTTCTCGGTGGCGCCACCGCGCTGCCCACCAACCCGAGGGTTTTCATGTCCAAACCGTCCGTTCCCGTGCCCCGCGAGGGCGTGAAGCAGCAGGCGATGGCGCAGGCACTGACGCCGCCGCTGGATCGCCTCACGACCAACCAGGGCCTCTTGCTGAGCGACAACCACAACTCGCTCAAGGCCGGCGCGCGCGGGCCCACGCTGCTGGAAGACTTCATCCTGCGCGAGAAGATCACCCACTTCGACCACGAGCGCATCCCCGAGCGCGCGGTGCACGCGCGCGGCGCGGGCGCCCACGGCTTCTTCGAGGTCTACCAGAGCGAGGCCGCGATCACCCGCGCCGGTTTCCTGTGCGACCCGACGGTGCAGACGCCGGTGTTCGTGCGCTTCTCCACCGTGGCAGGCTCGCGCGGCTCGGCCGACACGGTGCGCGATGCGCGCGGCTTCGCGGTGAAGTTCTACACGCCCGAGGGCAACTGCGATTTGGTGGGCAACAACATCCCGGTGTTCTTCATCCAGGACGCGATCAAGTTCCCCGACCTGATCCACGCCGTCAAGCCCGAGCCCGACAGCGAGATGCCTCAGGCGGCCAGCGCGCACGACACCTTCTGGGACTTCGTCACGCTCATGCCCGAGACCACGCACATGCTGATGTGGGTGATGTCGGACCGCGGCATCCCGCGCAGCCTGCGCATGATGGAAGGCTTCGGCGTGCACACCTTCCGCTTTGTGAACGCACACGGCGCGTCGAGCTTTGTCAAGTTCCACTGGAAGCCCAGGCTCGGCGTGCACGCGCTGACCTGGGACGAAGCGCAGGCGCTGGCAGGCCAGGACGCCGATTTCCACCGCCGCGACCTCTGGGAAGCCATCGCCAGCGGCCAGTTCCCCGAGTGGGAGCTGGGCGTGCAGGTGGTGCCCGAGGCCGACGAACACCGCTTCGCCTTCGACCTGCTCGATCCCACCAAGCTGATCCCCGAAGAGCTGGTGCCGGTGCGCCGCATCGGGCGCCTGGTGCTGAACCGCAACCCCGACAACTTCTTTGCCGAGACCGAGCAGGTGGCATTCCACCCCGGCCACCTGGTGCCGGGCATCGACTTCTCCAACGACCCGCTGCTGCAGGGGCGGCTGTTCTCGTACACCGACACCCAGCTCTCGCGCCTGGGCGGCGCCAACTTCCACGAGCTGCCGATCAACAAGGGCGTGTGCCCGATGCACAACTTCCAGCGCGACGGCATGCACCGCCAGTACATCGGCACCGGGCGCGTGGCCTACGAGCCCAACACGCTCGCCAATGGCGAGGAGTTCCGCGTCGACGGCCGCAGCTTCGACCCGGTGGGCCCGACGGGCTTCACCAGCCACCCCGAGGCGCTGGAGCCGCCCAAGCAACGCGCGCGCAGCGCCTCGTTCGACGACCACTATGCGCAGGCCCGGCTGTTCTGGGTCAGCCAGTCGGCGCCCGAACAGGCGCACCTGGTGGCCGCGTTCCAGTTTGAACTCTCCAAGCTGCAGACGCCCGCGATCCGCCAGCGCATGGTGGACACGCTGGCCCATGTGGACGCCGATCTCGCGCAGCGCGTCGGCGCCGCGCTGGGTACCCAGCCGCCCGACAAGGCCGCGGCCACCGCCTGGCCGGGCTACCGCGAAGGGCCGGCCAGCGCCGACCTCGCGCCGTCACCGTCGCTCAGCATGGTCGTTGCACAAAGCGCCGGCATCGCCACGCGCAAGGTCGCCATCCTGGTGGCCGATGGCGTGAGCGGCGCTGCGGTGCGGGCCGTTCAAGAGGCGCTGGCGGCGGCGGGCGCGATGTCCACGCGGGTCGGGCCGACGCTGTGCCCCGTGCGGTGCGCCGATGGCGAGCCCCTGGCCGTGGACGCCACGCTGGACAACGCCCCTTCGGTGCTGTTCGACGCGCTCTACCTGCCGCCCATGGTGGCCGGTGCCGAGGGGCTGGCCGGCGATGCGCGGGCGCTGCGCGCCGTGGAGCAGGCCTGCCGCCACGGCAAGACCGTGGCCGCGTCGGGCAACAGCGCAAACCTGATCGCAGCGGCCGGCGTGGACCCGGCGTTGCCCGGCGTGCTGGTGGATGCCTCGGACGATGTGGGTGCCGCATTTCTGGCAGCGGTGCTCACCGCCATCGGCCAGCACCGCCACTGGGGCGCTTGAGACCACAGGTACAGGAGACACACCATGAGCCACACCACTTCCGCCGTTCGCGCTGTATGGAAAGCGACAGGCACCGCCGCGCTGCTCGCGCTGGGTGCCTGCGCCGAGCCGGCACGCTTCACCGTCGCCGAGGGCTCGGGCAACAACCCCGCGCTGCCGACGCCCAGCCGGGCACTGATCCCCACGGTCAACATCGCACCGGCGCGGGGCTGGCCGGCCGACACCATGCCGACCCCGGCCCGGGGCCTGCGGGTGCAGGCTTTTGCCCGCGACCTGGACCACCCACGCTGGCTGCTGGTGTTGCCCAATGGCGATGTGCTGGTGGCCGAAACCAACGCGCCGCCCAAGCCCGGTGCGTCCAAGGGCATCAAGGCCTGGGTGAAGGGCCAGGCCATGAAACGCGCGGGCGCGGCCGTGCCGAGCGCCAACCGCATCACCCTGCTGCGCGACACCGATGGCGACGGCGTGGCCGATGTGCGCTCCGTGTTCCTCGACGGCCTGTACTCGCCGTTTGGCATGGCTCTGGTGGGCGAACGCCTGTTCGTGGCCAACGCCGACGCGGTGCTGGCGTTCCCGTACCGCCGGGGTGACACCACCATCAGCGCCGCCGGCGCCCAGCTGCTGGCCCTGCCCGGCGGGCCGATCAACCACCACTGGACAAAGAGCCTGATCGCCAGCCCGGACGGCCAGCGCCTGTACGTGGGCGTTGGGTCGAACAGCAACATCGGCGAGAACGGCATGGCGGCCGAAGAAGGCCGGGCCGCGGTCTGGGAGGTGGATGCGCGCACCGGCGCGCACCGCGTCTTTGCCTCGGGCCTGCGCAACCCGGTCGGCCTGGCCTGGGACGCCAGCGGCCGCACGTTGTGGGCGGTGGTCAACGAGCGCGACGAACTTGGCAGCGACCTGGTGCCCGACTACCTGACCTCGGTGCGCGACGGCGCCTTCTACGGCTGGCCTTACAGCTACTACGGCCAGCGGGTGGACACCCGCGTCAAGCCGCCCGCGCCCGACCAGGTGGCCAAGGCAGTCGTGCCCGACTTTGCGCTGGGCGCGCACGTCGCGCCGCTGGGCCTGGCGTCCGCCGTCGGCAGCCGCCTGCCCGCGCCGTTCACCGACGGCATGTTCATCGGGCAGCACGGCTCGTGGAACCGGCGCCCGCACAGCGGCTACACGGTGGTCTTCGTGCCTTTCAGTGGTGGCCAGCCGTCGGGTCCGGCCCGCGACGTGTTGAGCGGCTTCCTGAACGCCAGCGGCGAAGCCCAGGGGCGACCGGTGGGCGTGGCGATGGACGGGCAGGGCGCGTTGCTGGTGGCCGACGACGTGGGCAACGTGGTCTGGCGCGTCAGCGCCTCGCCCTGACACACCGGGGCGCGCCCGGCGGAGGCGCCGTCAGGCCGCGTGATGGTGGTGCAGGTGTTCACGCGCCTTGGCCGCCTGCTGGGCCGCGCGGCGCAGCGCGCTGTACTGGCCCAGCGCCGTCTCCATCTGTGACAGCGGGAGCGCGCCTGCCGCCGCAGACACCAGCACCGCGGCCTTCAGGTTCTGGTAGGCCAGCTCCATCGGGACCACGTCGACCACGGGCGCGTCACCGTTCGCCACGGACTCCGTGTCCTGCTGTGTGAAGAGCTGCTGCAGCGCCGCCACAAAGGTCTGCTGGTGCGTCGCCAGGGCCGGGTCGACGGGTGCCTGCAGGGGCGCGGCGGTCTGTGCCTGGTCGGCGCAGGTTTTGTAGTAGCGGTGGATGCGCAGCAACTCGGCCAGGCGCTCGCTGGCCACCTTGGAGAGCGCCAGGCGGCTCAGGCGTTCGGCAAACGACTCCACGGCCGCATCGAGCTGCGTCATGGCGGAGCGGTCGCCCACCAGCGCGACCGGCGCCGCGCCCGTGAGCACCGCGCCCGCGATGCGCACGCAGAGCTGGCCGAAGCGCGCCACCTCGCGCTCCAGCGCGTCCAGCGCCAGGGCCGGAACGGCCAGCACGTTGTCGTCGAGATAACGCGGCTGGGCTTCGTCTTCCTCGCGGGCGCGAAAGCGCTGCAGCAGCCAGCGCGTGAGCCCGTCGGTCAGCGGCCACATCAGGACCACCCCCAGCACGTTGAAGGTGGTGTGGAACAGCGCCAGCATGGCGGCGGGGTCGGCGGACAGACCGAGCGCGTCACGGGCGCTGGCCAGCGCGCCGATCAGCCAGGGCAACAACGCGAGCGCGACACAGGCGGTGACGACGTTGAAGATCACGTGTGCGGCGGCGGCGCGGCGCGCGTTGGGCGTGGCACCGATGGCGGCCAGCAGCGCGGTGACGGTGGTGCCGATGTTGGCGCCGATCACCACGGCCGCGGCCCCCTGGGCATCGAGCAGGCCGCCCTGTGCCGCGGTCAGGGCAATCGCCATCGAGGCGGCCGACGACTGCATCAGCACCGTCATCAGCAGGCCGATCACCACTTGCGCCAGCACGGCCTGCACGCCGTCGCCCTGGGGCAGGGTGATCTGCCCCGCGATGCCGTTGAACGACTCCTGCAGCAGGCCGATGCCGAGGAACAGCAGGCCAAAGCCGGCCACGGCGGTGCCGATGGCGCCGCGGCGTTGGCTGGCGCCGGTCAGACGCATCAGCATGCCCACCCCCACCAGCGGCAGCGCAAACGCTTCGATCTTGAACTTGAGCCCCACCAGCGCCACCAGCCAGCCCGTCATGGTGGAGCCGATGTTGGCGCCGAACAGCACCCACAGCGCCGGTGCGAGCCCGAGCAGGCCGGCGTTGATGAAGCCGATGGCGGCCACCGTGACGGCGCTGGACGACTGCACCATCGCCGTCACGAGCGCACCCGAACCCAGCGCGTGCCAGCGCGTGCGGGTGGCGTTGGCGAGGATGTTGTGCAGCGCCTGGCCCGCGGCCTGCTTGAGGCCGTCGGTCATCATGCCCATGCCCAGCAGGAACAGGCCAAGGCCACCCGCCAGCAGGCTCAGCGAATGCCAGATGCTGCTCATCGGGAAACCGCCGTGCTGCGCACTGCGGTGCGAGCTGGCTTGGGGCGGCCCGGCGCTGTGCTCATGAAAACACCGCCGACGCCACGACCACGATCACGGCGATGCAGACCAGGTTGAGCACCAGGCCGCAGCGCATCATCGTGGCCTGCGGGACCTGGTCCGTAGCAAAGACGATGGCGTTGGGCGGTGTGGCCACCGGCAGCATGAAGGCACACGACGCCGACACCGCGATGGCGGCCGCGAGCAGCGGCGCGGGCAGGCCGAGCACCTGCGCCACACCCAGGAAGATCGGCACCATCAGCGCGGCGCTGGCGGTGTTGCTGACCAGTTCGGTGAGGAAGACCACGAAGCTCACCACCCCGAGCAGCAGCCACAGCGTGGACGCGCCGTGCATGGCGGCCACCAGCCCATCGGCGAGGAAGCGGCTGGCGCCGCTGGCCTGCATGACCTGGCTGAGCGCGAGACCACCCCCGAACAGCAGCAGCACGCCCCAGTGCGTCTGGCGCTCGACGGTCTCCCAGTCCATCACCCGCGTGGCCACCAGCGCCACGATGGCGGCCACGGCGATCCAGCTGTCCATGTCGGCGGCGATGCCCAGCGCGCGGCCCAGCGGCTCGGCGGCCATCCAGCCCGCCGCGGTGAGCGCGAAGATGAGCAGCGTGGTCCGCCGCCCGGCGGTCCATTCAAAAGCTTCGCGGTCGAGCGCGAGCCGACCCCGCAGGCGCGGGCGCAGCAACAGGAAGAGCACACCGGCCATCAGGGGCAGCAACAGCAGCACCAGAGGCACGCCGAAGCGCATCCACTCGACGAAGCCGATGCCCGCCTGCGCGGCGGCGATGGCGTTGGGCGGGCTGCCCACCAGGGTGCCGATGCCGCCGATGCTGGCGCTGTAGGCCACGCCCAGCAGCACGAAGGCGCGCTCGCGTGGGCCCACGTCGTCGGCGCCGTCCTGTGTGTGCAGCAGGCCCAGCGCCATCGGCAGCATCATGGCGGCTGTGGCGGTGTTGCTGATCCACATGGACAGCAGGGCGGTGAGGCCAAACAGGAGGCCCACCGCGAGTGCCCGGCGCCCGGCGGCCAGGCGCAACACGGTGTGCGCCAGCGCGCGGTCCAGACCTTGTTGCTGCAGCGCCGCGGCCAGCGCGAAGCCGCCCAGGAACAGAAAGATGATCGGGTGGGCAAACGAAGCCAGGGCCTCGCGCAGGGACATGAGTCCTGCGACCACCGCCAGCAGCGGCACCAGCAACGCGGTCACGCTCAGGTGCAGCGCCTGCGTCATCCACAGGCCGCCAATCAGGGCGAACAGGGCCAGGCCCGCGCGCAAGGCCTCGGGGCCGGGCGTGGCCTGGTGCACGCCGCCGGCCAGCGCCAGGCAGGCGATGGCGCGAATCGTCGGAGAAAGGGCAGACAGGGATCCCGAGGCGGTCATGGTCTGTTTCGGGGCGCGTTGGCGCGGTGTTCGGGGTGCGCCCGCTGTCGGGACCGCGGGCGTTTCATTATCACCAGCCGCAGCCCTCCGGCGCCGACGCTGGGTGGGTGCGGTTGGGCAGGGTGGCTGGATGCCGTATTTTTACAGAGCATATGCTTGTTAAAAATAGGACGGGCTGATATGGTTGCGCCCCATGGACACCGACAACGCCCAGCCTTCCGAGACCGACCAACCCCGCCGCTCCCGCGGCCGGCCCCGGAAATCCGAAGACGAACGCGACGACGGCAACCGCCGCCAGGCCTTGATGCGTGCGGCGGCGAAGCTGTTTCGCCAGTACGGATTTGCCGCGACCAGCACGCGCGACATCGCCACCGCCGCCGGCATGCGGTCGGGCTCGCCCTTCTACCATTTTGAAAACAAGGAAGCCCTGCTCGCCGGCGTGATGCACGAGGGCATGCAGAGCGCGCTGCGGCGACAGACGGCAGCCATGGACAGCGCGGCCGCGGCGGGCGCTGCGGCCGGGCAGACGCTGAGCGCGCGCGAGTGCCTGCGGGTGCTGGTGCGCAACCACCTGGAGGTGCTGCTCGGACCCGACAGCGACTTCATCCCGGTGATGTTGTACGAATGGCGTTCGCTGTCCGAGGCGCAGCGCAGCGAAGTCAACCGCCTGAAGGCCGACTACGAAGCGGCCTGGGTGCCGGTGTTGCAGGCGCTGCACGCCAGTGGCGAGCTGAAGGGTGAGCCGGGGCTGGCGCGGCTGATGCTGTTTGGTGCCTTGAACTGGTCGGTGCAGTGGTTCGATCCGGGCCGCCAGGCTTCGCTGGACGACCTAACGCAGACCACGCTGTTGCTGTTTCTGAAGGACCTGCCATGAAGACGGGCTACCGTTCCGTGTTTGCGTCGGACCTGCTGGCCGGGCAGGTGGTGCTGGTCACCGGTGGCGGATCGGGCATCGGCCGCTGCACCGCGCACGAACTTGCCAGCCTGGGGGCCCATGTGGTGCTGGTGGGGCGCAAACCCGACAAGCTGCAGGCCACGGCGGACGAGATCGTGGCCGATGGCGGACACGCGAGTTTCCACGCCTGCGACATCCGGCAGGAAGACGCGGTGCGCCACATGGTCGCGGCCATCGTGACCGCCCACGGGCGCATCGATGGCCTGGTGAACAACGCGGGTGGCCAGTACATCACGCCGCTGGAACAGATCAGCGCCAAGGGCTGGCAGGCGGTGATCGACACCAACCTCACCGGCGGCTTCTTGGTGGCACGCGAGTGTTATCTGCAGAGCATGCAGGCGCAGGGTGGCGCCATCGTCAACATCGTGGCCGACATCTGGGGCTCGATGCCGGGCATGGGCCACAGTGGCGCGGCGCGCGCGGGCATGGTGAGCTTCACCGAAACCGCGGCACTGGAGTGGGCCAAGAGCGGCGTGCGCGTGAACGCGGTCGCGCCGGGCTACATCGCTTCGAGCGGCATGGACCATTACCCGCCCGAAGCCGGGGCGATGCTGCGGGAGATGCGCACCACCGTGCCGGCCGGGCGTTTCGGCAACGAGGCGGAAACGTCGGCGGCCATCGTGTTCCTGCTCTCGCCCGCGGCCAGTTTCATCAGCGGCACGGTGCTGCGCGTGGACGGTGCACGGCCGCAGGTGCGCATGGGCTGGGGCCAGGTGGCGGCACCGGTGGACGTGCAGGGGCGAGATGCGGTGAAGCCGTTTGAAGGGTTTCACCGGTATGTGACGCCCAAGGTGTTTCAGACATGAGCTTTCAATCCAGCTTCAATCCCCACAGCGAGCAAGCCGCGCAGCGCCGGGAAGCCATGCTCGCGCGCATCGCCCATCTGCGTGCGCTCGAAGACCGCGCCGCCCAGGCCTCGGCGAAATCCCGGCCGGTGTTCGACAAGCGTGGCCAGTTGCTGCCGCGCGAGCGCATCGGCCTGCTGCTCGACCCGGGCGCGCCGTTCCTGCCGCTGTGTTCGCTCGCCGGTTTCCTGCAGGACACCAAAGACCCGGACAAGTCCGTGCCCGGCGGCGGCGTCGTGGCCGGCATCGGTTTCATCAACGGTGTGCGCTGCATGGTGGTGGCGAGCGATTCGGGCATCGAGGCCGGCGCCATCCAGCCGCGCGGTCTGGAGAAGATCCTGCGCGTGCAGGCGATCGCGCTGGAACAGAAGCTGCCCTTCGTGCACCTGGTGGAAAGCGCGGGCGCCAACCTCACCAAATACCAGGTCGAAGGCTTCGTGCTCGGCGGTGCGCTGTTCCGCAACCTCGCGCGCCTCTCGGCCGCCGGTCTGCCGGTGATCACCGTGCAGCACGGCTCGGGCACGGCGGGTGGCGCCTACATGCCCGGTTTGAGCGATGTGGTGATCATGGTGCGCGGGCGCTCGCGGGCGTTCCTCGCCGGGCCGCCGCTGTTGATGGCTGCGACCGGCGAGGTGGCGACTGAAGAGGAGCTGGGTGGGGCCGAGATGCACACCGGTGTGTCGGGGTTGGGGGAGTACCTGGCGGAGGACGACCGGGAGGCGCTTGGGATTGCTCGGCAGGTGGTGGGGCAGCTGGGTTGGGTGGCGTGGGCCCCCACCCCAACCCACCCCCAGGGGGGGAGGGAGCCTGAATACCCGGGCGCCTCTTCACTCCCTCCCCCTCTGGGGGAGGGCAGGGGTGGGGGCTCCCCCCGCCAACCCCTCCACGAAGCCGAAGACCTGCTGTCCCTCATGCCCCAGCACCACCGCGAACCCGTCGACATGCGCGAAGTCCTGCTGCGCATCACCGACGCCTCCGACATCCTCGAATTCAAACCGCTCTACGGCGCCGCCACCGTCTGCGTGCAAGCCCGCATCGGCGGCCATGCGGTGGGCCTCATCAGCAACAACGGCCCCATCGACGTGGCCGGCGCCAACAAGGCCACGCACTTCATCCAGTGGATGTGCCAGCTCGGCCACCCCATCGTCTACCTGCAGAACACCACCGGCTATATGGTCGGCAAGGAGAGCGAGCAGGCCGGCATGATCAAACACGGCAGCAAGATGATCCAGGCTGTGACCAACGCCACCGTGCCGCAGATCACCATCCAGTGCGGGGCGTCGTTCGGCGCCGGCAACTACGGCATGTGCGGCCGTGGCTACGCGCCGCGCTTCCTGTTCAGCTGGCCCAACGCGCGCACCGCGGTGATGGGCGGCGAGCAGGCCGCGCGCACCATGCGCATCGTGGCCGAAGCCGGCATGGCGCGCAAAGGCCTCCCGACCGATACGCCCGAAGTGAAGGCGCAGATGCAGGCGCAGTTTGACCAGATCGTCCACGTGTTCGAAAGCCAGGCCGACGCGTTCCACACCAGCGGCCTGGTGCTTGACGATGGCGTGATCGACCCGCGCGACACGCGCGCCGTGCTGAGCTTCTGCCTCGACACCTGCGCCGAAGCGGCGGCGCGCCAGCCCAGGCCGATGCAGTTCGGCGTGGCGCGCATGTGACCCCACACAACAGGAGACAGCCATGCAGTTCACCCACGAACACCGCGAAATCCAGGCCACGCTCAAGCGCTACATCGACGAGCACATCAACCCGCATGTGGACGAATGGGAGTCCGCCGAGATCTTCCCGGCGCACGAGGTCTTCAAAGGACTGGGCCAGCTCGGCTTGCTGGGCCTGACCAAGCCCGAGGCCTTTGGCGGCGCGGGGCTGGACTATTCGTACAGCCTGGCCATGGCCGAGACGCTGGGCCACATCCACTGCGGTGGCGTGCCCATGGCCATCGGCGTGCAGACCGACATGGCCACGCCCGCGTTGGCGCGCTTCGGCAGCGACGAGTTGCGCGCCCAGTTCCTCGCGCCCGCCATCGCGGGTGACATGGTGGGCTGCATCGGCGTGAGCGAGCCCGGCGCGGGCAGCGATGTCTCGGCCATCAAGACCGTGGCGCGCAAGGACGGCGACGACTACGTCATCAGCGGTCAGAAGATGTGGATCACCAACAGCCTGCAGGCCGACTGGATGTGCATGCTGGTCAACACCAGCGACGGCCCCGCGCACAAAAACAAGAGCCTGGTGATGGTGCCGCTGCGCGAGAACGGCAAGACCGTCAAAGGCTTCGAGGTCGGCCAGAAGATCAGGAAGATCGGCATGAACAGCAGCGACACCGGCCTGCTGTTCTTCGACGAGGTGCGTGTGCCGCAGCGCTACCGCATCGGCGCCGAGGGCTCGGGCTTCATTTACCAGATGCAGCAGTTCCAGGAGGAGCGCCTGTGGGCGGCGGCGAGCTGCCTGCAGAGCCTCACCAACTGCATCCAGTGGACGGTGGACTACGCGCAGGAGCGCCAGCTCTTCGGCGCCACGCTGGCCGACCAGCAGTGGGTGCAGTTCAAGCTGGCCGAGATGAAGACCGAGGTCGAGAGCCTGCGCGCGCTGACCTACCAGGCGTGTGAACACTACGTGGCCGGCGAGGACGTGACCGAGTGGGCGACCATGGCCAAGCTGAAAGCTGGCCGGCTCAACAGGCTGGTGCCCGACACCTGCCTGCAGTTCTGGGGCGGCATGGGCTACACGTGGGAAAACAAGGTCTCGCGCATGTTCCGCGACGGGCGGCTGGCGTCGATTGGTGGTGGGGCGGATGAGGTGATGCTGGGCATCCTTGCCAAGACGATGGGGATATCGAAGAGGGCGGTGAAGTGAAGCTGCTGCTCGCGGGCCCCCACCCCAACCCTCCCCCAGAGGGGGAGGGAGTCAATGCCGCACTTTCCGTCTTTCTCCCTCCCCCTCTGGGGGAGGGCAGGGGTGGGGGCTCCCCCGCCAACACCTCACAGGACAGCCAATCATGACCACCCCCTTCGAGACCACCCGTCACCACGACGTCGAACACTGGACGCTCAACGACCCCGCCTCGCGCAACGCCCTTTCCGACACCCTGGTGCTGGCACTGTTCGAAGCCTGCCTGCGCGCCAAGCAGGACACCACCCTGCGCGGCATCGTGCTCACCGGCGCGGGCGGCGCCTTCAGCGCCGGCGGCAGCCTGGGCGGTTTTGCCAATGCCATCGGCCAACCGCTGCAGCCCGGTGAAGACGACCCGCTGATCGCCATGAACCGCGGTTTCGGCGACGTGTTGCACGCGCTCACCGAGCTGCCCCAATGGCTGGTCATCGCAGTGGACGGACCTGCCATGGGCGGCGGCTTCGGCCTGGTGTGCTGCGCCGATCTCGTGATCGCCACCGAGCGCTCGGTCTTCGCCACGCCCGAGGTCACGCTCGGCCTGCCGCCGGCGCAGATCGCACCCTTCGTGTGGCAGCGGCTGGGCGACGCGGTGGCGCGGCAGTGCCTGCTGAGCGGCGCGCGCTGGAGCGCCGCGCAGGCTCAGGCTGCGGGCCTGGTGAACACCGTGGTGGCCGACGGCGCGCTCGACGCGGCCGTGGTCGAGGCGGTGCGGACTTTCAGCGCTGCGGCCCCGGGCGCGATCACCGCCACCAAACAGCTCCTGCACCGCCTGCGCGACAAGGCGCCCGACCTGCGCAGCGAAGCCGCCATCGCGTTCGCCGCCGCGCTGCGTGGGCCAGAAGCCGCAGCCGGTCTGTCCGCCTTCGCGAAGAAGCAGCCCGCGCCGTGGGTGGATGTACCCCTACGCTCCACCGCTGCGCGGGTCGCTGCCCCCCAAGGGGGCGGATCCGGCTTGGGGTGGCCCGGCGCCGGATCGAAGGATGGCACCGCATGAAAAAACTGCTGATCGCGAACCGGGGAGAGATATCCCGCCGGGTGATCCGTACAGCCCACGCCTTGGGCATCGCCACCGTGGCCGTGTATTCCGACGCCGACCGCGACGCGATGCACGTGCGCGAAGCGGGCACCTCGTTCGCGCTCGGCGGCCTGGCTTCGGCCGACTCCTACCTGCGCATGGACAAGCTGCTCGAAGCCGCGCGCGCCACCGGCGCCGACGCCGTGCACCCCGGCTACGGCTTTCTGAGTGAAAACGCACACTTCGCCCAGGCCGTGATCGACGCCGGGCTGACCTGGGTCGGACCACCGCCGGCTGCCATCCGCGCGCTGGGCAGCAAGTCCGCGGCCAAGGCGCTGGCCGGTCAGCAGGGCGTGCCCTGTCTGCCCGGTTACTTCGGTGCAGACCAGCGCGATCAGACCTTCATTGCCGAGGCGCAGCGCATCGGCTTTCCGCTCATGGTCAAGGCCGTGGCGGGCGGCGGCGGGCGTGGTATGCGCCTGGTGCACGACGCCGCGCAATTGTTGCCGGCGCTGCACAGCGCGCGCTCGGAAGCGCTCTCGGGTTTCGGCAACGGCGACCTGCTGATCGAGCGCGCCTTGCTCGCGCCGCGCCATGTGGAGGTGCAGGTGTTCGCCGACGCGCACGGGCACTGCATCCACCTCGGCGAACGCGACTGCTCGGTGCAGCGCCGCCATCAGAAGATCATCGAAGAATCACCCAGCCCCGCGGTGTCGCCCGCGCTGCGCGCCGAGCTGGGCCGGTGCGCGGTGGCGCTGGCGCAGGCGGCGGGGTATGTGGGGGCGGGGACCGTGGAGTTTTTGCTGGAGGATGGGGGCGGGGAAAGCCCTCACCCCAACCCTCTCCCAGAGGGAGAGGGAGTCGGTCACTTCTATCTGATGGAGATGAACACGCGCCTGCAGGTCGAACACCCGGTCACCGAAATGATCACCGGCCTCGACCTTGTCGAGTGGCAGCTGCGCATCGCGCGCGGCGAGCCGCTGCCGCTGACGCAGGAACAGGTGCGCTTCAGCGGCCACGCCATCGAAGTGCGCCTGTGCGCCGAAGACGATCACCACACGCCGCACACCGGTCGCGTGCGCCACTTCGCCGAACCCGATCTCATGGCGCCTGGCTTGCGTTTTGACCACGCGCTGGAAACCGGCAGCACCGTCACGCCGCACTACGACGCCCTGCTGGGCAAGCTCATCGCCCACGCGCCCACGCGCGCCGAGGCCATTCACCGCCTGGCGCACGCGCTGGGCGCCACGCAGGTGCTCGGCCTGCCGACCAACCGCGCCTTCCTCGCGGCCTGCCTGTGGCACCCGGTGTTTGCCGAGGGCGGTGCGCGCATTCCCTTTCTGGTCGAACACGGCGACGCGCTGCGCACCCGCCTGCAGGCCACGGCCAGCGCCGAGGGGGTGGCCGCGCTGGCCCTGCTGTACGCCGGCCAGCCGCCGGCCGTCGCCTTGGCCAGCCCCCACCCGCGCCACCTGCGGCTGCGCCTGGGCAGCAAGGTGCAAGAGTGGCTGGTGCAGGAAACCGGCCAGGGCCGCGTGCGCGTGATCCAGGGCGACCGGGTGCACGAGGCACAGGTCAGCGGCCAGCGCATCGTGCTCGACGGGGTCGGCTGGAGCGCCCGGGCCGTGGCGGTCGACCCCAGCGCCGGTGTGCCGCGCTGGCATGTGCAACTCGCGGGCGGTGACCTGCCGGGTGGCACCGCCACCGAACTCTGGCTCGACGATCTGGGTTTTGCGCCCCGCGAAGCCGCGGGGGGCGCCAGCGCTGCGCGCGAGCTGCGCGCCCCCTTCAACGGCAAGCTGATCGCCCTGCATGTGCAGACCGGGCAGACGGTGGCGCGCGGCGCGCCGCTGCTGGTGATCGAGTCCATGAAGCTGGAGCACACCCTGCACGCGCCGCGCGACACGGTGATCGAAAGCCTGAACGTGGCGCCGGGTCAGCAGGTGGCTCCCGGTCAACTGCTCGCCACCTTCCTGTGATGAACCCTCAACCGACCCCCGACTTCAGCGCGGAAGACCGCTCCGCGTTGCTCGACACCGTGAAGCGTTTCGCCACCCAGGCGATCGCGCCGAACGTGAACGCCTGGGACGAAGCGGGCGAGGTGCCGCGCGCGCTTTACACGCGGGCGGCTGAGCTGGGCCTGCTCGGCCTGGGCTACCCCGAGGCGCTGGGCGGCACCCCCGCGCCTTGGTCGGTGCGCAACGCCATGTCGCAGACGCTGGCGCGCTGGGGCGGCAGCGGCGGCGTGATGGCCAGCCTGTTTTCACACAACATCGGCCTGCCCCCGGTGCTCGCGCACGGCACGGCCGAGCAGCAGACCGAAATCGTTCCGCCCGTGCTGCGCGGCGAACAGATCGCTGCGCTGGGCATCACCGAACCCGGTGGGGGCTCCGACGTCGCGGGCCTGCGTTGCACCGCGCGGCTCGACGGCGGCGACTACGTGATCGACGGTGAAAAGGTGTTCATCACCTCGGGCATGCGCTGCGACTGGATCACGCTGGCCGTCAGAACCGACTTGAAGAGCAAAGGCGCCAGCGGCCTTTCCATGATCGCCGTGCCTTGCGACGCGAAAGGCGTCTCGCGCACGCCGCTGCAGAAGATGGGCTGGCTCTGCTCCGACACCGCACACCTGCGCTTCGACGGTCTGCGCGTGCCCGCGCGCTACCGCCTGGGCGAAGAGGGCGCGGGCTTTCGCATGATCATGGGCAACTTCAATGGCGAGCGCCTGGCGCTGGCCGCCATGGCGCTCGGTTTTGCCGAGGCCTGTTACGACGAGGCGCTGGCCTGGGCGCGCCAGCGCCAGACCTTTGGCGTGCCGCTGATCGAGCGCCAGGTGATCCGGCACAAGCTCATGGACATGCAGATGCGCATCGCATCCACCCAGGCCTGGGTGGATGCGATGGGCGCGCGCGCCGACGCGGGCGACACCGGGCCGGAATGGGTGGCCCAGGTGTGTCTGCTGAAAAATCACGCCACGCAGACCATGCAGTTCTGTGCCGACGCCGCCGTGCAGATCCTCGGCGGCATGGGCTTCATGCGCGGCACCGTGAGCGAGCGCGTCTACCGCGAGGTCAAGGTCATGATGATCGGCGGCGGCGCCGAAGAGATCATGAAAGAACTGGCCGCGCGCCAGCTCGGCCTTTGAAAATCAGCGCGTGGCGTTGAGCTGGCTGGCGGCCTGTGCGCTGACGGTGTGGCTGGTGGGGTAGAGGCCGGGGTACAGGTCTTTCAGCTTCTCGCCCGTTTCGTTGTTGGCCAACACGTCACCGGTGCGCAGGGCTTCCATCAGTTCGGCCTTGACTTCGGCGCGGGTTTTGCCCGCTTCCATGTTCTGGGGGGCGTAGCGCCCCGGGTTCACCTGGTTGAGCAGGACGCCGGATTCGCCGTTGGCGGGCATGTTGCCGGTGCGGATCGCTTCGGCGAGTTCGGCGCGCACCTGGTCGCGGGTCTTGGGGCCGTCGGCGGCGAACACCTGGGTGGCGCTCAGAGCGATCAGGGCGGCGGCGATGGCGGATACGTGGTTGCGGTTCATGGTGAAACTCCTTGTGGGCGTTGGAACGGTGGGTCAAAGCCGGTTGGGCTGGCTTCGACGGGAAAGCCGTTGTGCCTTCCCTGGAGATGAATTCTTGACACCCAAACTCACGGTTTCCGAACCGCCAGATTACAAAGTTGTCATCCAGCAGATCACCGGTGTGTGCGACCATTCCCACCTGATCGATCCACCCCCATGAGCCCAGCGATGCGTGTCCTTGTCGTCGAAGACGAACCCAAACTCGTGCAGTACCTGCACCAGGGCCTCAGTGAAAACGGCTACGTCGTGGACGTCGCGCGCGACGGCATCGAAGGTCGCCGCCTGGCCACCGGCGGCAGCTACGACCTCATGCTGCTCGATGTGATGCTGCCCGGTGTCGACGGCTACGGCGTGCTGTCGGCGCTGCGCGCTCAGGACAGCAAGACGCCCGTGCTGATGCTGACGGCGCGCGACAAGATCGAAGACCGGGTCAAGGGCCTGGAGGGCGGCGCGGACGACTACCTCGTCAAGCCCTTCGCTTTCTCCGAACTGCTCGCGCGCATGGGCGCGCTGCTGCGGCGCGGCGCTTTCGCGACCACGCAGTCGGCCACCGTGTTGCGCCTGGCCGACCTGGAGGTGGACCTCGTCTCACGCCGCTGCACGCGGGGCGCACAACGGCTGGACCTGACCGCCAAGGAGTTCAACCTGCTCGCACTGCTCATGCGCCGGCGCGGCCAGATCCTGTCGCGCACCACGCTGGCCGAACAGGTCTGGGACATGCACTTCGATTCCGACACCAACGTGGTGGAGGTGGCGGTGCGCCGCCTGCGCGCCAAACTCGACGACCCGTTCCCGAGCCGCCTGCTGCACACCGTGCGCGGCATGGGCTATGTGCTGGAGGAGCGCGCCGAATGAACCTCCCCACCTCGCTCACCCGGCCCGCCATCGAGCCCCCGGTCCCGCCCACCGATCGCTGCCTGCCGCTGCAGTGTGGACCCTCCATCGCGCGCCGCCTCTCGCGCGCCATGGCCCTGCTGATGTTTGTGGCCCTGGGCGTGCTCAGCGTCGCCAAATATTCCGCCATCGCCATGCGCATGGAAGTGGACCAGCTCGAATCGCTGCAGGAGAAAGGCCAGTCGCTGACCAAGGCGATCGGCATCGCCTGCGAAAGCGGCGAAGCCGGCCTGCTCCAGCGCATGACCCTGTTCGACCCCGTGCGCTCCTCCACCCGGATGCAGCTGTGGCGCGGCGACGGCACCGAACTCTTCCGCGACGACGTGGCCCCGTTCGCGCACAGCCGCAGCCTGGCGTTCGAGGTGCCGGCCGAACGCATGGTCGGCGGCAAGGTGCGCGTGCTGCTGGAGATGGACACCACACACGACCACCGCATCCAGCGCGAAGCCATCATCACCCTGCTCATGACCACGCTGTTCGGCTCCGCCGCGGCCGGTTTCGCGATCCAGTGGCTGGTGCGCCGCGAGCTGCGTCCGCTGCTCTCGCTGGCCCGGCAGATGGACGCCATCTCGCCGCGGCGGCTCGACCAGCGCCTGGTGGTGGAGCGTTCGTCCAAGGAGCTCGATCCCTGGGTGGCGCAGTTCAACGCCCTGATGGACCGGCTGCAGGGAGCCTACGAGCAGCTCGAAGCTTTCAACGCCGACGTGGCGCACGAACTGCGCACGCCCCTGACGGCCCTGATCGGCCAGACCGAAGTGGCGCTGTCGCGCGAGCGCAGCGCCGATTCGCTGCGCGACACGCTGGCGTCCAACCTCGAAGAAATGCAGCGCCTCTCGGCCATCGTCAACGACATGCTGTTTCTCTCGCAGGCCGACCGCGGCGCGGTCGCCCGGCGCAGCGAACCCGTGAGCCTGGCCGAGCTCGCGCACCAGGTGGCCGAGTTCCACGAAGGCGTGCTGGACGAAGCGGGGCTGCGCCTGTCGGTGGTGGGCGATGCCCGCGTCGCGGTCGACGCCTCCCTGGTCAAGCGGGCCATGTCCAACCTGATGGGCAACGCCTCGCGCTTTGCCGAACCCGGTTCAACCGTGCAGGTGCGCATCGAACCCGACACCGGGACCGAAGGGCGGGGTGTGCAGGTGGTGGTCGAAAACCGGGGGCCGGCGATCGAGCCGCAGCACCTGCCCCACCTGTTCGACCGCTTCTTCCGGGCCGACGCAGCGCGTTGCTGCAACGAAGAAATTCACCACGGTCTGGGCCTGGCCATCGTGGCGGCCATCGCCCGCATGCACGCCGGCGACACCTTTGCCCGCTCGCAGGACCGGGTGACGCAGATCGGCTTCACTCTGGGGCCCCAGACTGCTTGATGGGCCCCCCGCCGCGCTGACCTGTGCGCGACACCCGGACCAGCTCGCCACGCGGCCCGGAGGGTGTGCCCGCCAGCCACATCGGCCACAATGACCCGATGCGAACCCCACCCCCGATCCCCGCCGAATTCGAACCCGAGTTCATCGCCGGCCTCAAAGCCATCTTCGAAGAAAAAATCGTCTTCAACCAGGTGCTCGGCCTGAAGATCACCAGCCTGCTACCCGAGCGCGTGACCGCGCGCATCGACATGAAGCCGCAGCTCGTGGGCCACTACAGCTACAACCGCATCCACGGCGGCGTCATCAGCGCCGGACTCGACGCCATGGGTGGCCTGGCCTGCATGGCCGCCATCGGCGCGCGCCACATGGACGAGTCGCCCGATCAGCGCCTGCACCGCTTCGCCAAGCTCGGCACCATCGACCTGCGCATCGACTACCTGCGCCCCGGCATCGGCGAGTTCTTCGAACTGCGCGCCGAAGTCATGCGCCTGGGCTCGCGCGTCGCGAGTACGCGCATGGAATTCCTCGGCCCGGACGGCAAGCTGCTGTCCTGTGGCTCGGGTGCGTACATCGTGTCGTGATGCCATGAAAAGGAGCCGCCTTGCGCGCTGGGCGCTGTGGCTCTGGGCCTCGCCCAACACCCTCATCGGTCTGTTGCTCGGGTTGCTGCTGCTCCCGCTGGGCGCACGTTTCCGGCGGGTGGACGGCGTGCTCGAAATCGCTGCCCTGCGCCGGCTGCCCCGGCACCGCTGGTCCTTCGCCGCCATCACCTTCGGCCACGTGATCCTGGGCACCCATGCGCAGGATCTGGAGCGCCTGCGTGCGCACGAGCTGGTGCATGTGCGGCAGTGCGAGCGCTGGGGCCCGCTGTTTCTGCCGGCGTACCTGTTGGCCGGGGCCTGGCAGTGGGTGCGGGGGCGGGATGCCTATTGGGACAACCCGTTCGAGGTGGAGGCGCGTCGGGTTGGCGGATGTTGAGTGCTTGGTTTCGCCAGCCAGCGCCCCGTCACAATGACGGTGACGGACCGGCATCCAGCTGCGTCAGCCACGCCGGGCCGCTTCGACCGCTGCGATGTCGATCTTGGTCATCTCCATCATGGCCTCGAACGCGCGCCTGGCCGCCGCCGGATCGGGGTCGGTGATCGCGGCCGTCAGGGCGCGTGGCGTGATCTGCCACGACAGTCCCCACTTGTCCTTACACCAGCCGCATGCACTCTCCTGGCCACCGTTGCCGACAATCGCGTTCCACAGACGGTCCGTTTCGGCCTGGTCGTCGGTCGCCACCTGGAACGAGAAAGCCTCGCTGTGCCTGAACGCCGGCCCGCCGTTCAGTCCGAGACACGGGATGCCCATCACCGTGAACCCGACCGTCAGGACATCGCCCTGCTTGCCCGAGGGATAGTCGCCAGGCGCACGAAGGACCGCTCCCACCGCGCCGTCCGGAAAGGTCTCGGCATAGAACTTGGCGGCGTCCAACGCGGCGCCGTCGTACCAGAGACAAATCGTGTTCTTGCTGATCATCTGGGTTCTCCTGCAGCGGGACAGACGTGCGACCCCGGGACCCCTGGCGTCACTGCGCCTTCCTCGTTTCGACATGATCACCACCGTTCCGCAACGCGACAAACGGCGGCAGCAACAACCGGTTCATACCGCCACCCGACTCGGCAGCAGGCGGTCGTATTCATTCTTGACCACGCTGTAGCACTCGCACACACGTCGTTCCAGGCCCGGGCGGTCCAGCACCGATATCCGACCTCGGGCATAGCGGATAAGGCCACTCTCCTGCAGCTTGCGCGCCGCTTCGGTGACGCCCTCACGGCGCACGCCCAGCATGTTGGAGATCAGATGGTGTGTCATCACCAGCTCGTCGCCAGACAGGCGATCCAGGCTGAGCAGCAGCCAGCGGCAGAGCTGCTGGTCCACCGAGTGGTGGCGGTTGCACACCGCTGTCTGGCTCATTTGGGTGATCAGCGCCTGGGTGAAGCGCAGCATCAGGTGCATCACCGGGATCGAGCGCTCGAACTCGGCCTTGATGGCATCAGCGTGCAGTCGGTAACCCATGCCCGCGCTTTGCACCACGGCCTGGTTCGGTGTGGAACCGCCGCCCATGAAGATGGCGATACCCACCACGCCCTCTTGACCGACCACCGCTATTTCCGCCGAGGAGCCGTCCTCCAGCACATACAGCAGCGAAACAATGGCGTTGGTGGGGAAGTAAACGTAATGAAGAGACGCCCCGGATTCGTAGAGCACCTCGCCCAGCGGCATTTTGCAAAGTTCAAGCTGAGGCTGCCAACGAAGCCACTCGGCATCCGGCAGCGAAGCCAGCAGCTGGTTCTGGCGCGGGTCGACGGGATCGGTCAATTGGGTTGCCTCGAATGCCTGTTGTCGCGGGACACTGCGCGGATGTTGCGTTGTATTCTTTTTTGGGCCCCGTGAATACTACCCACCATCTTCTTGAGTCCGAGCATTGGGCGACTTGTGTTCACCCCAGCCCTAGCCAGCTGTCCCGTTGCGAGGGTGCCCCGATAATCGGGCATGAGCCAAACCCCAAGCCAAGGTATCGGCGCACGCAGTTCAAGTGCCGTGCGTGCCGTGGGTCTGGGTGCGTCGGCCGGGGGACTGATCGTGCTCGAGCAGTTCCTGGCGCATGTCCCACCGTTGAGTGGTCTGGCCTACGTCGTTGTCCAGCATCTGGATCCCACGCAGAAGGCGATGCTCGTTGAACTTTTGCAGCGCTCAACGGTCATGCCGGTGCTCGAGGCAACCGACACGATGCGTCTTGAGCCGGACGTCGTCTACGTGATTCCGCCGAACAAGGAGCTGACCGTGGCGGGGGGGCTGTTGCACCTGGCAGAACCTGCTCAGCCCCGGGGCATGAGACTGCCCATCGATCTGTTTTTTTCATCGCTCGCGCGCGACCAGGGAGAACAGTCGATTGGCGTGGTGCTGTCCGGTATGGGGTCGGACGGCACCCTGGGTTTGCAGGCTATCAAGTCGCAGGGCGGTTTGACGCTGGCGCAGTTGCCTGAGTCGGCGCAGTTCGACTCCATGCCCCAGAGTGCCATCGCCGCGGGCTGCGTCGACATCATCGGCCTGGCTTCCGAACTGCCCGATCGCATCGTTCGCGTCATCGAAGAGAAGAACGGCACGCCCTCGTTGCCCGAGGACGACGATGACGCCGGTGCGCAAGCGCTGGGATCGATCCTGCGTTTGCTGAAAGAGCGCAGCAAACACGACCTCTCGGACTACAAGCCCAGCACGCTGCGCCGACGCATCCAGCGACGTCTGGGCGTGCACGGCCTGACCACCTATGACGCGTATGAAAAGTTCGTGAGGGAGAACCCGCAGGAACTGGATCTGCTCTTCAAGGAGATGCTCATCGGCGTGACCAGTTTCTTCCGCGATCCTTCGGTCTGGCAGGAGGTCAAGGACGTGGTCATGCCTGCCCTGCTGGCGCGCTGCCCGCAGGGAACCCGCCTTCGGGCCTGGGTGGTGGGATGCTCCACGGGCGAAGAGGCTTACTCCCTGGCCATGATCTTCAAGGAAGCGGTTGCAGAATCTTCTGGATCTGAGAGCCATTCGCTGCAGATTTTTGCCACCGACCTGAGCGCCGACGCCATCAACGCAGCCCGCAAAGGCCACTATCCGCAGAGTATCGCGGGCGAGGTGGGACCAACCCGGCTGGGCAGGTTCTTCACGGCGCAGGGGAGTGGTTTTCTGATCAACAGCGAGATCCGGGAAATGGTGCTGTTCGCGCAGCACGACGTGATTCTCGACCCGCCGTTCACCAAGCTGGACCTGCTCTCGTGCCGAAACTTGATGATCTATTTCAATGCGGCACTGCAGAGTCGCCTGATGCCACTCTTCAGCTACAGCTTGCGGCCGGGCGGCGCGCTGTTGCTGGGAGGCTCCGAGACCACGGGCAACTCGCATGCGCTCTTCACGCCGATCAACCCGAAGTCCCGGCTCTATTGGCGCAGCGAAAGTCCTGTCAACGCTGGTTCGGTGTACTTTCCGACCAGCCCTCCCCGGGCGAAGAACCGGCCTTCCCAGGAGTTCAAGGTGTCCCCTTCGACTGTGCTTCCCGTCAATCTGCAGACCCATGCTGAGCAAGCGCTGCTTCAAGAGTTCTCCCCCGCCGCCGTGCTGGTCAACGACCAGGGCGACGTCGTCTATATCAATGGCCGCGTGGGCAAGTACCTGGAGCCCGCATCCGGGAAGGCCAACTGGAACATCCATGTGATGGCCCGGCCCACCATCCGGACGCAGATTGCGGCCGCGCTGCGGCAAGCCATCCAGGACAAAGGCCGTGTGGAGGTGCGTGGTCTTCGGTTGGGGGATGAAACGGCGCAATCCTCGCTGGATGTGACCGTCAAGCTGATGCAGGAACCCCATGCCCTGGCGGGCCTGGTCATGATCGTTTTTCACGATGTGCTTGCGCCACCCCCGGCCAAGCGCAGGCGCAGGGTCCCGGAGGGGGTGGCTGACCCGCACATGATCGAAGAGTTGCAGCGCTGCAAGGACGAGATCCACGCCTTGCGCCAGGAAATGGGGGCTTCCGCTGAAGAGCTGCAGGCGGCCAACGAAGAGTTGCAGTCAACCAACGAGGAACTGCAGTCGGCCAACGAAGAACTGACCACCTCCAAGGAAGAGTCGCAGTCGATGAACGAGGAGCTTCAGACGCTGAACCAGGAGCTGCAGACGAAACTGGACGACCTCGCTCTTGCGCAGAGCGACATGCAAAACCTGCTCAACAGCACCGACATTGCCACGCTGTTCCTTGACAGCGCTTTGAATGTGCGCCGTTATACCGAGCAGGTCACACGCATCATCCACTTGCGAGAAGGGGACATCGGCCGGCCGCTGACCGATCTGGCCAGCACGCTGAACTACCCCACGCTCAACGATGACGCCAGACAGACGCTGAAGACGCTGACACTGACCGAAAAAGAGATCACGACCTCCGATGGACTCTGGTTCCTGGTGCGAATCAAGCCCTACCGGACACTGGCCGACACCATCCAGGGCGTGGTCATCACGCTGATCGATATCACCACCGCCAAAAAACTCGAGGCACGCCTTCGCAAGGAGTAGAGTGCAGTCACCCCCTGTCGAGACGACAACTTCTGGAAGTACTCATGTCACAACTTGTTGAAACCTCTTCCTATCTGTCGAGCTTGCGCGAGCGGGCGACCACGAAACTGACGAACGGCATGCGAAGCGATCTCTCGCGTGCCAGCACATCGGAGGCGATGGCGGTGTTGTTCAAGCTCGCGTCTTCGCCGTCCACAGCCGGTGATGCCCTTGCCCTGCTGCACGAGCTCCAGGTCCACCAGGTCGAAGTGGAGATGCAGCACGAGGAACTTCGCTGTTCCCGTGTGGAGCTGGAGAGCGACCTGATCCGCCAGACGGCCCGCGTTGAGCGGGCGCCGGCAGCGTTCCTGGTCGTTGACGAGGCCTCCGTGCTGTGCGAAATCAACCTGGCGGGCGCCCGGCTGCTGGGTGCGGCGAGCCATGATCTGCTGGGCCGACCGCTCTCCAGCTTCCTTTCGGCGCCCAGCAGCGAACAACTGCAGAAGATGCTCACGCTGGCACGGAGTGGCGCTGTGCCCGAGACCCGCGAGTTGCAGTTGTTGCCCCAGGGCGGCGTCGTTCGGAAACTCCTGTGCTCCGCCGGTCGAGAGGTGCCTTCGGGGCGATTTTTGCTGGTGCTCCTGGCGCCTCCGTCGTCCAGCTAGGGCTGTGGCTGCGGTTGGCCGGGTCCCATGCCGATCCGGAGCGGTCAAAGACTGTCGCGCCGCAAATGACGGCGCCTGGCGGCGGGTGGTTTCCCAGCCGCCCGTCCATCAATGCGCTTTGCGGACCTCCGGCCGCACCCACCACCAGGCCACGGCCATCAGCACCGCAAACGAGGTGTAGGCGGCCTCAAACACCCACCAGGGCGCCTCCCAGTACAGCAGGCGCGAGAGCCAGTGTTCGATGAAGCCCTCGCGGTAGCCGCCTTGTCCGGCCAGGCGACGCAGGTCCTGCTCCCACACGGTCAGCGGGCAGAGCTGGCCAAGCCAGGTCTGGGCGGCGATGTACAGGATCAGCCCCAGATGGATGAAACGCAGGCCCCGGTGGTGCACCCAGCGCCAGCCCAGCGCGCCGCCGATGAGCACCAGCGGCAACAAACCGACCACGAACACCACCACGCCCACGTGCAGCGTGAGCAGGGCATCGGCCAGCAGGCCGGCGGCGGTTGCGTTGATGCTCATGGGCGGGTTGGTTCGGTGGCAGAAAAAAAGCCGCTCACGCACGGGGCGTGGCGGCTGTCACGCATGGCCTGGCAAGCAGGCGGCGTGGGATCCGTTGAGCGATTTACTGCGAGATCTGCATGTAGTCGGAGACCACTTTCCAGCGGTTTTCCTGCAGCTGCGACAGGCGCGTGGCGTTGCTGCCCAGACGTTTGGTGGGGCTGAAGGTCTGCTCGGCACCGCCGAAGATGTCGGGTGGCACCTTCATGGTGTCCATGGCCTTGATGAAGCTGTCGGTGGTGAGGCCGGGGCCGGCCTTGCCGGCGGCTTTCAGGAAGGTGTCCACCGCGTTGTAGCCGTAGATCGAGAACACGGTCGGGTCTTCGTTGAATTTGGTCTTGTACTTGTTGGCCCAGAAGCGGATCGGCTGCGAGGCCTCGTCGGTGTAGGGGTTCTGCACCGTCATGGTGGCGTAGAGGCCGTTCATGGCCGGGCCGCCGAGTTTGTGGATCAGGTCGGTGTAGGCCGCGCTGGAGCCGATGAAGGTGGGGTTGAAGCCCAGGCGCTTGGCGGTGGCGATGCCGCCAATGGTCTCGCGGATGATGGTGCCGAGCACGACCATGTCGCACTGCTCGGCGGCCAGCTTCTGCATCTGCGAGGCAAAGTCGGTGGCGCCGCGTTTGTACGAGGTTTCGGCGGCCAGCGTCATGCCGATGGACTTCAGGCCTTCTTCGGCGCCGCGTTTGACTTCGAGGCCGAACTCGTCGTCCTGGTACATGGTGCAGACCTTCTTGGCGCCCTTGTCCTTCACCAGCTTGGGCACGGCGATCTTCATCTGGTCGAAGTAGGTGGCGGCGAAGCTGTACTTGAGCTTGTGGAAGGGCTCGTACATCTCGCGCGCGGCGGTGACCGGGAAGAAGTTGATCACGTTCTTCTGGAACTGCACCGGCATGGCGGCCATGTTCTGCGCGGTGCCGATGTGGCCGACCATGGCAAAGATCTTGTCCTGGTTCACGAGCTTCTGCGCGGCGAGCACGGCGCGGCGCGGGTCGTAGGCCGAGTCTTCCACCAGCAGCTTGACCTTGCGCCCGTTGACGCCGCCCTGTTCGTTGGCCTCGTCCACGCGCAGCATCATGCCCAGGCGCACCTGCTTGCCAAAGCCGGCGATGGGGCCAGAGAGGTCCTGGATCGAGCCGATGACGATCTCGTCCTTGCTCACGCCTTGTGACTGGGCGAACACGGCGCTGGAGGCCAGCACCAGGGCGGTGCCGAGCAGGGGAAGTCGGGTTTTCATGGGGCTTGTCTCCTTGGGGTGGTCGTGGTTGTGGTGAAGGGTCGGTGGCTCGGGGTCAGCTGTACATGGCGTCGATCTGGCCCGCGTATTTCTGCTGCACCAGTTTGCGTTTGAGCTTCATGGTCGGGGTCAGTTCTTCGTCTTCGGCGCTGAGCTGGGTGTCGAGCAGGAAGAATTTCTTGATCTGTTCGACGCGGGCAAACTTCTTGTTGACGCGGTCGATTTCGGCCTGGATCAGCGCCTGCACCTCGGGCGCGCGGGTGAGGCTGGCGTAGTTGGAAAACGGCACGTCGTTGTCCTGCGCATATTTCTCCACGTTCTCCTGGTCGATCATGATGATCACGGTGAGGTAGGCCCGCTTGTCGCCGATCACCACAGCGTCGGTCACGTAGGGCGAGAACTTCAGTTCGTTCTCCAGCTCGCTGGGCGTGATGTTCTTGCCCCCTGCGGTGATGATGATGTCTTTCATGCGGTCGGTGATGCGGAAAAACCCTTCCTCGTCGGCCACGCCCACATCGCCCGTGTGCAGCCAGCCGTCGGCGTCGATCGTCTCGGCGGTCTTCTCGGGCAGGTTCAGGTAGCCCATGAACACGTTGGGGCCGCGCACTAGGATCTCGCTGGTCTGCGGGTCGAGCCGCACCTCGTTGTAGCTGGCTGCCGGCCCGATCGAGCCGGGCTTGATGCGGTCGGCCGGGATGCCGGTGGAAGCGCCGCAGGTCTCGGTCATGCCCCAGACCTCCAGCATCGGCACACCCAGCGCCAGGTACCAGCGCACCAGGTCGGGCGAGATGGGCGCGGCGCCGGTGACGAGGAAGCGCGCGCGGTGGATGCCGATGAGCTTGCGCACGTTGTCCAGCACCAGCAGGCGCGCCAGCCGGAACCGCAGGCGCAGGCTGCCGGGCACCGGCTGCCCCGTCATCACCAGCTCGGCCACGCGCTGGCCGATCCCGATGGCCCAGGCGTAGGCGGCCTGCTGCAGCTGGCTGGCTTCCTTGAGCGTGATCATCACGCCCGAATAGAACTTCTCCCACACGCGCGGCACCGCGGTGAACACCGTGGGGGCGATCTCGCGCACGTTTTCCGGCACGGTCTCGGGGTTCTCCACGAAGTTGAGTTTCGCGCCGGTGTAGAGCGAAAAATACTCGCCGCCCATGCGCTCGGCGATGTGGCACAGCGGCAGGAAACACATGCACTCGTCGTGTTCGTCGCGCGCGATCAGCGTGTTGTAGCCGTGCACGGTGTAGACCAGGCCGCGGTGGCTGTGCATGGCGCCCTTGGGTTTGCCGGTGGTGCCCGAGGTGTAGACCAGGATGGCCAGGTCTTGTGGCCGGCAGGCCGCCACCCGGGTCTCCATTTCGCCCGCGTGGGTCTTGGCGTGGGTGCGGCCGAGCTCGCGCAGCGCGTTCAGGCTGATGACCTGCGGATCGTTCAGCTCGTGCAGGCCCTCCATGTCGAAGACCACGATCTTCTTCAGCCGCGGCAGGTGCTGGCGCACCTCCAGCACCTTGTCGAGCTGTTCGTCGTCTTCCACGAACAGCACGGTGGTGCCCGAGTCCTCGCAGAGAAACTGCACCTGATCGGCCGCGTCGGTGGGGTAGATGCCGTTGGACACGCCGCCCGCGCTCAGCACCGCCAGATCGGCCAGCACCCATTCGACCGTGGTGTTGGAGAGGACGGACGCGGTCTCTCGCGCGGCGAAGCCCAGCGCCATCAGGCCGTGGGAAATTTCGCGCACCGCTTCGGCGGTCTGGTTCCAGGTCCAGCTGCGCCAGATGCCGAACTCCTTTTGCCGCATCCAGACGGTGGGGCCGCGCTTTTGCACCGCGTTCCAGAACATCGCGGGAATGGTGTCGCCCGGCAGCACGACCTCTGGTTGAGGGCGGATGTGGGACAGATCCCAGAGGTAGCTCATGTCAACTTTTCTCCGGAGCGAAGTGCACGAACTCAGAACGCGGCGGAACCGGCTTTGCCGGGCCGCACCGCGTTGCCCCCTTGAGGGGGTAGCGCGAAGCGCTGCGGGGGTGTTCCAAAGTCATCTCCAGTTCTTCTTCTTTTTCCAGCGCCGGTCGGCGCGCACGCCTTCTTCCTTCATGCCGAGGTAGAACTCCTTGATGTCGTCCTTCTCGCGCAGGTGGGCGCAGGTGTCTTCCATCACGATGCGGCCGTTCTCCAGCACGTAGCCGTAATCGGACGCGTTGAGCGCCATGTTGGCGTTCTGCTCCACCAGCAGGATGGTGGTGCCGCGCTCGCGGTTGATGCGCACCACGATCTCGAAAATCTCTTTCGTCAGCTTCGGCGAGAGCCCCAGGCTGGGTTCGTCGAGCAGGATCAGGTCGGGGTTGGCCATGAGCGCGCGGCTGATCGCCAGCATCTGCTGCTGGCCGCCCGAGAGCAGGCCGGCGTCTTGCGCGGCGCGCTCGCGCAGGATGGGGAAGTAGCCAAACACCAGCTCCATGTCGCGCGCCACGCCGTCGCGGTCCTTGCGGGTGTAGGCGCCCATCAGCAGGTTGTCGCGCACCGAGAGCAGGGGGAACACCTCGCGCCCCTCGGGCACATGGCTCAGGCCCAGTTGCACGATGTCGGCCGGGTCCTGCGCGGTGATGTTCTCGCCCTTGAACTCGATGCTGCCCTTGCGCGGATCGATGATGCCGCTGATGGTCTTGAGGATGGTGGTCTTGCCGGCGCCGTTGCTGCCCAGCACGGTGGCGATTTCGCTGCGGCGCACCTGCAGGCTCACGCCGCGGATCGCCTTGATCGGGCCGTAGGCGCTCTCGACGTTGAGCAGTTTCAACACCGCGTTGTCGGTGATCGGCGCGGTCATAGTGATGTTGCCCCCTTGCGTCGCGTGCTAGCGCACGCGCCGGGGCTTGTCGCTGCGCGTACTGCGCTGCCCCCCAAGGGGGCTTGAGAACCTTGGGGCGGCCCGGCGGTTCTCATGCTTGCACCTCCGCCTGGTTCTCGCGGCGCAGGCTGGACACGTCGTCCACCGTGCCGAGGTAGGCCTCGATCACGCCCGGGTGGTTCTGCACCTCGGCCGGTGTGCCGGTGGCGAGTTCTTCGCCCATGCTCATGGCGAGCACGCGGTCGGACACTTTGGACACCAGCGACATGTCGTGTTCGACCATCAGCACCGTGATGCCCAGATCGTTCTTGATGTCGGCGATCCAGAACGCCATGTCTTCGGTCTCCTCCACGTTCAGCCCGGAAGACGGCTCGTCAAGCAGCAGCAGCTTGGGCTCGGTGCACAGCGCGCGGGCCAGTTCCACCACCTTGCGAACGCCGTACGGCAGGCCGGCCACCAGCGATTCGCGGTGGTGCTGCAGGTCCAGGAAATCGATCACCTGCTCGACCTTGGCGCGCGCCTCGATCTCGGCGGCGCGCGTCTTGCCGGTGAACAGCAGCTCACTCCACAGGCCGGTGCGGCGGTGGGTGTGGCGGCCGATCAGCAGGTTCTGCAACACGGTCGCGTGTTCAAACAGTTCGATGTTCTGGAAGGTGCGCGCGATGCCCAGGCGCGCGATGCGGTGCGGTGGCTGCTCGGTGAGCTTGAGCGTGCCGTCCGGGCCGGCGTAGTCGATGGTGCCGGTGGTGGGTGTGTAGATGCGGCTGATCAGGTTGAACACCGTCGTCTTGCCCGCGCCGTTGGGGCCGATCAGCGTGAACACCTCGCCGCGCTTCACATCGAAGCTCACGTTGTTCACCGCCAGCACGCCGCCGAAGCGCACGCTGAGGTTTTGGGCCGAGAGAAGGATGTCGTCGGTCATTTCAGTCTGTCGGATTTCTGGAAGGTCTTCTGGCGCTTGAACATGCCGCGCCGGTAGAACGGGAACAGCTGGATGTAGGCGCGCACCTTGAGCCAGCGGCCGTACAGGCCCATGGGTTCGAACAGCACGAAGGCGATCAGCACCAGGCCATACACGGTGCCCTGCAGGCCCGCGGCCTGGCCGATGGCGTCGGGCAGGTAGTCCTTGCCCAGTGCGATGAGCTGCGGCATGACGATCAGGAAGATCGCGCCGAGGAAGGCGCCGTGGATCGAGCCCAGGCCGCCGATCACCACCATGAGCAGCAGGTCGATCGACTGGATGATGCTGAACTGCTCGGGTGAGAGGAACTGGATCTTGTGCGCGTAGAGCGCGCCGCCGATGCCGGCCAGGGAGGCCGACAGCGCGAACGACAGCGTCTTGTAGCGCGCCAGGTGGATGCCCATGCTCTGCGCAGAAATCTCCGAATCGCGGATGGCGACGAAGGCGCGGCCGGTGCTGGAGCGCATCAGGTTGACGATGGCCAGTGTGGCGAGCACCGTGACCACGAGGCAGAGAAAATAGAACTCGTTGGTGGAATCCAGCTCCCAGCCGAACATCGACGGCGGCATCACCGACAGCCCCGAGTTGCCGCCGGTCACGCTTTCCCAGCGCGCCATGGCTTCTTCGACGATGAAGCCGAAAGCCAGCGTGGCCATGCCGAGGTAGATGCCCTTGACGCGCAGCGCCGGCAGGCCCACGACCATGCCCACCGCCGCGGCCAGCAGGCCGGCGCAGGCCATCGCGATCGGAAAGGGCACACCGGCGTTGACCATCACCGTCTCGGTGTAGGCGCCGACGCCGAGGAACGCCGCGTGGCCGAGCGAGAACAGGCCGGTGAAGCCCGCCAGCAGCATCAGCCCCAGGCCCACTACGGCGTAGATCAGCACAAAGGTGAGTTGTGCCAGCCAGTACTCTTCGATCACCCAGGGCGCCACCAGCAGGAACAGGCCCAGCAGGCTGTACCAGAACACATGCCCGCCGTGTTTGGCGAGCTGGATGTCCTGGTTGTAGTCGGTCTTGAAAATGAAGCGCATCTGTTCAGACCTTTTTCCTGAGCGTCTCTCCGAACAGGCCGTTCGGTTTCAGCACCAGCATCAGCAGCACCACGATGTAGGGCGCGATGTCCTTGAAACCTTCGGGCAGGTAGAAGCCCGAGAGCGCTTCCACGATGCCGATGATCAGTCCGCCGACGATGGCGCCGGGCAGGCTGCCGAAGCCGCCCACCACCGCAGCGGGGAAGGCTTTCAGGCCGATGAAACCCATGTTGGCGTGCACGAAGGTGATGGGTGCCAGCAGCAAGCCGGCAAAGGCCGCCACGCCCGCGGCCAGTCCCCACACCAGGCCGTTGAGCCGCTTGACCGGGATGCCCATGTAGTAGGCCGCGAGCTGGTTCTGCGACGACGCCTGCATGGCCACGCCCAGCTTCGAATAGCGGAACATCGCGAACAGCCCGGCACACAACACGCCGGTGACCCCGATCACCACGATCTGCTCAGCCGACACCACCAGCGCGCCCAGCCGCAGCACCTCGCCCGCGTAGGGCACGGGCAGGGTGTGGGTGTCGGTGCCGATGTTGGGGATCATGGTGATCAGGCCACGCAGCACGTAGCCGACACCGATGGTGAGCATGACGATGGAGAACGCCGGCTGGCCCAGGATGGGGCGGATCACCAGGCGCTCCAGCACCACGCCAAACAAACCCATGGCGACAACGGCGGCGGGCACCGACAGCCAGAACGGGAAGCCGAGCATCGTCATGGTGGCCAGACCGCCGAACGCGCCAACCATCATGAGGTCGCCCTGGGCAAAGCTCACCGTTTCGGTGGCCTTGTAGATCAGCACGAAACCCAGGGCAATGAGTCCGTAGATACAGCCCTGGGCCACACCGCTGATGAGCAGTTGCAGCAGTTGCACGCGGTTCTCCTGTGAGTCGGATGCCCTTGTCCTCCCGGCTGCTGCTGCAGGCTGTGAGACGCGTCAACCCGACGGGGTGGGGTGTTTATAGCTGCCAGGGTTGACACTGGCGCTAGGGGTTGACCCGATCCACAGTCGCGCAGGCGCCTTGCCTTGCGGTGCAGCATTTTATTTTTGCAGAGCGTTTGCTTTGCAAAATGATCGGGTCGACGTATCCTGTGGTCCCCACCCACTTTCCGACCTTCATGAAGTCCATCCGCATCGGCGCCGGCCTCGGCTTTTACGGCGACAACTGGGAACCGGTGACCGCGAGCATCGAGCGCGGCGGCGTGCAGTTCGTCGCCAGCGACCACCTGGCCGAACTCACGCTCGCCATCCTGCAGAAGGACCGCCAGCGCGACCCGTCGCTGGGTTACGCGCGCGACGTGGTGCCCATGCTGCTGCGCCTGTGGCCACTGATGCGCGAGCGCGGCGTGCGCTTCGTCTGCAACGCGGGCGGCCTGAACCCGATGGGTGCGGCGCAGGCGGTGCTGGCCGCGTTCACGGCCAAGGGCTGGCCCGCGCGCATCGCGGTGGTGACGGGGGACGACGTGTTGCCGCGCCTGCAGGACGCTTCGACGCCTGCCGATGAACTGGCCCACCTGTTCACGGGCGAACCGGTTTCACAGGTGCGCGAACGGCTGGTGTTCGGCAACGCCTACCTGGGCGCGGCGCCCATCGTGCAGGCGCTGGACGCCGGGGCCGACATCGTGATCACCGGCCGCGTGGCCGACGCCGCGCTCTTCCTCGGGCCGCTGGTGCACGGCCTGGGCTGGGCGCTCGGCGGCGCCACCGAGCCGCAAGACCTGAACCGCCTGGCCCAAGGCCTCACCGTGGGGCATCTGCTGGAGTGTTCGGGCCAGGGCAGCGGCGGCAACTTCGGCAGCCAGGGCGCCTGGAAAGACATTCCCGACCTGGCGCACATCGGATATCCCATCGCCGAGGTCTGGGAAGACGGCACGGCCCTGATCACCAAGGCGCCGGGCACGGGCGGGCGCATCAACTTCGACACCGTGCGCCAGCAACTGCTCTACGAGGTGCACAACCCGCACGCCTACCACTCGCCCGACGTGGTGCTCGACATGGGCCAGATCGTGCTGCACGACGAAGGCCACGACCGCGTGCGCCTGACCGGCGCGCGCGGCCAGGCGCCGGGGCCGATGCTCAAGGTGGTGGCGGGTTACCGCGATGGCTTCAAGGCCGAAGTGACCTGGGGCTTCTCGTGGCCCGACGCCTGGGACAAGGCGCAGGCCGCCACCGCCACCATCCGCCAGTTGCTGCAGGACAGACGCATCCCGCACGACGAGCTGTTCGTGGAATACCCGGGTCTCAATTCGGCACACGGTGCACTGGCACCGCTGCCCGATGCCGGCGCACTCAATGCGATGAACGAAATCTGGACCCGGCTGGTGCTGCGCACCCCGTCGAAGGCCGCCGCCGATGGTTTCGGTCGCCTGTTCCCTTGGCTGGCCCTGAGCGGCCCGGCCTACACCTGCGGCTTCAACGGCCTGCACAACACCAGCGAACTGCTGGGCATCTGGCCCACGCTGATTCCGCGGGCGCTGGTGGAGCCGAGCATCCAGGTCGACGTGTTGGGAGGTGCCCCATGAGCCAAACCTTGCGTATTCCCCTGGCCCGCATCGCCCACGCGCGCAGCGGCGACAAGGCCGACTGGGTGGACTTCGGTCTCTTCGCCTGGAACCTGGCGGGCTACCGCCTGATCGAGCGCGAGGTCACGGCCGAGCGCGTGCGCGCGCACTTCGCACCCTGGTTGCCGGGGGAGGTGGACGCCTGGGCGCTGCCCAACATCCTGGCGCTGAAGTTCGTGTTGCGCGGTGCGCTGCAGGGTGGCGGCGCGCGCAATCTGCGGCTGGACAACCTGGGCAAGGCCATGGCGGGCGCGCTGCTGCGGCTGGAGATCGTGGTGACGGAGGCCGAGTTGGCCGAGGCGCTGGAGGCGCCGCGCGTGGGCTGGTGGGGCGATGTTCCTCCTTCTCCCCCTGGGAGAGGGCAGGGGTGAGGGCCCGCCCGCCAACCCGCTGGAAGGCATGAAATGAACCCATCCCCCGTCACCACCGAACAACAGGGCGACATCTGGATCGTCACCCTGAACCGCCCCGAGGTCCGCAACGCTGTGGACAGCGCCACCGCACAGGCCCTGCACGCCGCCTTCCTGGCCTTCGAAGACGACCCGGCCGCGAAGGTGGCGGTGTTCCATGGCGCCAACGGCCACTTCTGCGCCGGCTGGGACCTGCAGTACGGCGCTCGCCTGGCCGCATCGGGGGAATCCGGTGGGCTGGACCAGCTCGACTTCGATGCGGACGACCCGCGCGCCCTCGGCCCCATGGGCCCATCGCGCCTGCGCCTGTCCAAGCCGGTGATCGCCGCGGTGAGCGGCGCGGCCGTGGCCGGCGGCATGGAGCTGGCGCTCTGGTGCGACCTGCGCGTGATGGAGGCCGACGCCTACTTCGGCGTCTATTGCCGGCGCTTCGGCGTGCCACTGATCGACGGCGGCACCGTGCGCCTGCCGCGCCTGATCGGCATGGGCCACGCCATGGACCTGATCCTCACCGGCCGCCCGGTGGAAGCCGCTGAAGCGCTGCAGATGGGCCTGGCGAACCGCGTCGTGCCCACCGGGACCGCACGCGAAGCCGCCATCAGACTCGCACAACAGCTCGCCGCCTTCCCGCAGGCCACGATGCGCGCCGACCGCGAAAGCGCGTACGCACAGGGAGATCTGCCGCTGGGCGAAGCCCTGCAGCAGGAATGGCAACGCGGCAAGGCGCGCATCCCCGACGCGCTGGAGGGCGCCACGCGCTTCGCGCAAGGGCAGGGGCGCCACGGCCGGTTCTGACGGTCCGGTTGCCTCGGCGGCTCCCGCCATCACCACCCGATTGGTCCCCCACGCGGGCTCTCGCCAGCCCATCATGGGTGCCATGAACCCATCTCCGATTCACAACGCCGACGTGCTGGTGCTGCAGCACCTGAACGAAGACGGCCCGGGTTACCTGGGCCAGTGGCTCGGCGAACAGGGTCTGCGCTGGCAGGTGCTGTGCACCGAAGCCGGCGACGCCTACCCGGGGTCGGTGCAGGGCCTCCAAGGCCTGGCCGTGCTGGGCGGCGCCTGGAGCGCCAACGACGATCGCCCCTCGCTGCGGCAGGCTGAAGTGCTGATCCGCGAGGCCGACGCGCTGGGCATCCCTGTCATCGGCCATTGCCTGGGCGGCCAGCTCATGGCGCGCGCATTCGGTGGTCGCGTCGAGACCCTGGCACAGCCCGAGATCGGCTGGCTGCCGATCCGCCACAACAGCAGCGACGCCGCCCGCGCCTGGCTGGGCGAGCAGACCGAGGCCACGGTCTACCAGTGGCACCACGACAGCTTTGTCGAGCTGCCACCCGGCGCCGAGCTGTTGGCCAGTTCACCCGCCTGTGCCCACCAGGCTTTCGCCCTGCGACAGCACCTCGCAATGCAGTTCCACATCGAGATCACGCCGGCCAAGATCGCCGACTGGCTGGAGCACCCGGGCCAGGCCTATCCGGTTCAGGTGCTGCTGCACCGGGACAGCGTGCAGGACCCGGCCGGCATGCAGGCCGCCACCGCCCGGCACCAGGCGGGCAGCGAGAGGCTGGCCCGGCGCATCTACGAGACCTGGCGTTCGCGCTGGCGCTGAACTCGCACGCTGGAGCGGCCTTGCGCCGCAACTCCACCAATGGTTCCCGACGACATGGACCATGCGGTCCACAGCATGGTCCTGGGTCGAGTCGGTGAACGTTGGATGGGTGTCAAGAGGCCGGTCTGGTACCCGTCTGGGTTGTCTTGAAAAATTGTTTCCATACAATATATTTGCATCAGTGAATCCATGACTCCGGTATGGATCGCCCCGTCCCATGTCACCAGAAAGAGGGTCTCATGCCGAATTCAGAGCTGGTTGATCGCTTGCAGGAGCAAGGCTGGAAGCCCCGTCAACTGGGTGGCTTCATGGGGCGTGCCGGACCTTTGTGGACGCGTCGCGAGGGGTCGGGCTGGGTGTATGGACTGCTCGCCGAAGAGCAGCATCTGAACCCCGCCGGTGTGGTGCACGGCGGTGCCTTGAGCACCCTGATCGACCATGTGCTGAGCACGGTGGCCTGGGAGGCTTGCGAGCGCACGCCATGCGTGACTGTGCAGCTCGATACGCACTTTCTGGCCGAGGTGCGCGCGGGACAGTTCGCGTTGGCCCGGGCGAGCATCACGGCCCGCACCAGCAGCCTGGTTTTCATGGAGGGCACGGTGCAGGTCGACGACCGGCCTGTGTTGGCGGCCCGAGCCATCATGAAAATGCTGCGGACCACACCCGCCCAGTGAGCCTTCGTGGCCTTCGGCCGCGTTGAGAAACGCTTCGCCCGATGCCACGGGCATCACGCCCATGCCCCCTCAGTCATGAGGGAGTTTTGAACCTTTACGACGCGATTTTCCTGTCCAGGCTGAAGCCTGTTCAACCCTGGTGACGCCTGTTATGGATGGTGGCACTTCTGCCATTTTTTTGTCTTTTTAATAATTGTCTATGTACAAATATATGTGCTATTTGACAAAAAATAAAAACACGACAAGAATTCATCCACACCAGACGAACGACGAACACCATGAAAAAACTGACCGACTACACCAGCTACGCCGATGCCCAGGTGCACTTCTCCAACGACAAGTTGTGGGAACTTTTTGATGGCAACCGCGAACACCTGAACATGGGCCACGAGTGCGTGGACCGTTACGCCACCTCCGGGAAAGAGGCGCTGATCGTGGTGAACGCCGAAGGCGCCGACGAGGTCATCACCTTCAAAGAACTGGCCGAGGATTCCTCGCGTTTTGCCCACCACCTGGTGGCGCTGGGCATTCAGCCCGGCCAGCGCGTGGCGATCATGCTGGAGCCCTCGCGGGCGTTCTATGTCGCCATGTTCGGTGTTATCAAGAGCGGCGCGATCGCGGTGCCGCTGTTCACGCTGTTCGGCCCCGACGGCATCCGGCTGCGCGTCAACGATTGCCAGCCGGCGCTGCTGGTGACCAACGACGAGAAGCAGGCGGTGGCGCGGTCCATCGTTGGCGATGGCGTGCTGATCTTCAACGTCGACTTCCTGTCGTCCATCCAGCACCTGCCCTCGACCTTTGAAGTGAAGACGCGGGCCGACGATCTGGCTGTTTTCCAGTACACCTCGGGCACCACCCGCGAACTGCCCGACGCCGTCAAGCACTCGCACCGCGCCCTGGTCACCCTGATGGTGGCGGCGCTGTACGGCACCGGTCTGCGCCCGGGTGACCGCTTCTTCTGCCCCTCGTCGCCGGCCTGGGGGCATGGGCTGTGGCACGGCACGCTGGCACCGCTGGCCCTCGGCCTGACGGTTGGTGCCTACAGCGGGCGCTTCAAGCCCGAGCGGCTGCTGCAGGCCCTTTCGGAGCACCGCTTCACCAACATGTCGGCCGCGGCCACGCACTACCGCATGATGAAGAACAGCGGTGTCGCCGACCGCTACACCTACGCCATCGAGAAGCTGTCGTTCACCGGCGAGCCCATCGACGACGAGACCGCGAACTTCGTGCACCAGACCTTTGGCCTGGAGGTCTGCAGCATGTACGGCACCACCGAGATCGGTGTGGTGTTGGTCAGCTACCCGGGCGCGTCGGATTTCCGGGTGAAACGCGGCTCGCTAGGCAAGCCCGTGCCTGGCACCCGGGTGGAGGTGCACGACGTCGACGGCCAGCTGTGTCCCGTCGGCACTACCGGGCAATTGATGGTCCAGCGTCGTGGCCAGTGGATCCCCACCAAGGACTTGGGTCGCATCGACAGTGCGGGCTATTTCCACCACGGTGGCCGGGCCGACGACGTGATCATCTCGGCCGGCTGGACCATGAGCGCGGTCGAGATCGAGAACGTGATCCTGATGCATCCCGACGTGCTGGAAGCGGCCGCCATCGGCGTGCCCGACGCCGTGCGCGGACAGGTGGTCAAGGCTTTTGTCGTGAGCGCCCGGCCCGAGTCCGAGGCCTTCACCGAAGAGATCCAGGACCTGGTGCGCCACAAGCTGAGCCAGCACGAATACCCGCGCCACGTGGCCGTCGTGCCCGAGCTGCCCAAGACCCCCGCCGGAAAAGTGCACCGCAAGAAGCTGCGCGAGCAGGAGCTCGCCGCCGCGGTAGCGACAACGAACTGATCTCCCACCCCATTCATTCACCCTTTCACCCAACCACCCCAGGAGAAAACATGTCCAGTACCGAATCGCGCCAGTTTCCCAAGATCACCGAAAGCGGCCTCGACGAGTTGCGCGAGCGCATCGGCATCAAGATTGGCCACACCGTCGAACCCTGGTGCCACGAGGCCACACGCGACAACATCCGCCACTATGCCCACGGCATCGGCGACGACAACCCGCTCTGGTGCGACCCCGACTACGCGGCCAAGAGCCACTACGGCGGCATCGTGGCGCTGCCCAGCTTCCTGTTTTCGACCAGCCGCATCGTCTCCGGTTATGTCGGCGGCCTGCCGGGCGTACACGCCATGTGGTCGGGTGCCGACTGGACCTGGCACAAGCCGGTGCACCGCAACGACGAGATCCACACCGAAGCCCACCTGAAAGACCTGGTCGAACACCAGACCCGCTTCGCCGGTCGTGCCGTCCAGCAGACCTACCACGTGGACTTCTTCAACCAGACCGGTGACAAGGTGGCCGAAGCCGACAGCTGGTGTTTCCGCACCGAGCGCGACCACGCCCGCGAGCAGGGCACCAAGTACACCGAGGTCCGGTCGAGCGCGCCGCGCCGCTACACCGATGAAGAGCTGGGCGAGGCCTACCAGCTGTACCGCGACGAAGAAATCCGTGGTGCCACGCCCCGCTACTGGGAAGACGTCAAGGAAGGCGAAGCCCTGCCTGTGATGTTCAAGGGCCCGATGACCGTTACCGGCTTCATCGCCTACGCCCAGGGCTGGGGCGGCCTCTACATCCGTGCCAACAAGCTGGCCTGGAAGCTCATCGACCAGCACCCGGGCGTCGGTATCAAGAACCGCTTCGGCATCCCCGACTGCCCGGAGCGTGTGCACTGGGAAGAAGACTTCGCGCTGGAAGTGGGCGCGCCCGGTGCCTACGACTACGGTCCGGAGCGCACCTCGTGGCTCACGCACCAGCTCACCAACTGGATCGGTGATGCCGGCTTCCTGCACAAGGCCAGCTGCAAGATCCGCCGCCACAACCCCGAGGGTGACCTGCTGTTCATCAAGGCCAAGGTCAAGCGCAAGTTCATCGAGAACGGCCAGCACATGGTGGAAATCGAGCAGGAAGCCCGCAACCAGAACGACGAACTCTCTGTCGTCGGCAGCGGCATCGTCATCCTGCCCTCGAAAGGCTGAACGTCATGACCACCACCGCCAGTGGCGCACTGAAAGGAGTGAAGGTCGTTGACCTCACCCGGGTGCTGGCGGGACCGCTGTGCACCCAGATGCTGGCGGATCACGGCGCCCAGGTGGTCAAGGTCGAGCCGCCTTCGGGCGACGAGACCCGGGGCCTCGGGCCGCCGTTCGACGGCGACGGCGATGCGGCGTATTTCCTCGCGCTCAACCGGGGCAAACAGGCGATCAGCCTCGATCTGTCGAAGCCGGAGGCGCAGGACGTGCTCCACCGCCTGCTGGCCGACGCAGACGTGCTGGTCGAGAACTTCCTGCCGGGCACGCTGGAGCGCTGGGGGCTGGGCTATGAGCAGACGCTGTCGGCGCGTTACCCCCGGCTCATCCACTGCAGCATCACCGGCTTCGGCAACGACGGCCCGCTCGGCGGGCTGCCGGGTTACGACGCCGTGCTGCAGGCGATGTGCGGTCTGATGAGCATCAACGGCGACGAGTGCAGCGGCACGACGCGGGTGGGCATGCCCATCGTGGACCACCTCACAGGCTACGTCGCCCTGACCGGCATCCTCATGGCGCTGCAGGCCCGGCACGCCAGCGGGCAGGGGCAGCGGGTGGAGGCCACGCTGTACGACACGGCCCTCAGCCTGCTGCTGCCGCACGCGTCCAACTGGTTCGCCTCGAAGGACTCGCCTCGGTTGCTGGGCAGTGCGCACCCGAACATCGCCCCGTACGACAAGTTCAGGGCGCAGGACGGGGAGCTGTTCATCGGCATCCTGAACGACGCGCAGTTTCGCCGCCTGGGCGTCTGCCTGGGGTTGCCCGACCTGCCGGACGACGCGCGTTTTGCCTCCAACAGCCTGCGCGTGGGCCACCGCGCCGCGCTGAAAGCGGTGATCGAGGCGGCCATCGCAGACCGGCCGTGCGGGCCCTTGTGCGAAGCGCTCATGCGGGCGGGGGTGCCGGCCGGCGCGGTGAATTCGGTGCCGCAGGCGCTCGCGCACGCGCACTGCGAACACCGCGACATCGTCGTCCGCCGAGAGAACTACACCGGCCTGCGTTCCCCCATGAGGCTGCTCGGGACCCCGGGCGCTCCGGGCGCGCGCCCCCCCGGCTTTGCCCAAGACACCGAAACCATCCTGGCCGGGCTCGGCTATGCAAAGGAAGACCGCCAACGTTTACGAGAAATGGGTGCCGCCCCCGGACCCAGAAGCTAGCGGCCAATTTGGCTATCACAATAGAAGGAGACAAGCACCATGCGTATATTCAAAGTTCTCATCACCGCTGCCTGTGCGCTGACGACCGCCGTGGCCGCCCACGCACAGACCTACCCGTCGCGGCCCATCAAGATCATCGTTGCCTACGCCGCGGGGCAGGGCACGGACATCGCCACGCGATACCTCGCCACCCAGTTGTCGAGCGACCTGGGCCAGCCCATCGTGATCGAAAACAAGGCGGGCGCCGGGGGCAACCTGGGCACCGAACTGGCCAAGCAGGCCGCGCCAGACGGTTACACGCTGACCATGGGCACCAACGCCACCCATGTGCTCAACCAGTTCCTGTACAGCAAGCTGCCGTTTGATGCGGCGCTGGACTTCGAGCCGATCGCGCTGGTCGGCACCTTCCCCATGGTGATGGCGGTGAACAGCGCTTCGCCGATCACCTCGGCCGCCGAACTGGTGAGCCTGTCGAAAAGCAAGCCGCGCAGCGCCGATATCGCCATGCCCAGCACCACAGCGCGGCTGGTGCTTGAGTTGCTGAAGGACCGCTCCTCGGTGGATCTTTTCGGTATTCCATACAAGGGTTCGGGCAACGCCATGACCGACCTGCTGGGCGGGCAACTCCCGGCGATCATCGATACCCCGACGGCCTTGCGGCCCCACCTGGCATCCGGCAAGGTACGCGCTCTGGGGGTGACTTCTGCCCAGCCCAGCGGTCTGGTCCCGGGCGCCAAGACCGTGGCGGAGCAGGGGTTCA
Source organism: Hydrogenophaga aromaticivorans (assembly GCF_013387465.1). Taxonomy (GTDB): domain Bacteria; phylum Pseudomonadota; class Gammaproteobacteria; order Burkholderiales; family Burkholderiaceae_C; genus Hydrogenophaga; species Hydrogenophaga aromaticivorans. Next base: position 692,604 of record NZ_VYGV01000016.1, read on the forward strand.
CCGGTTTCGAGGTGGTGGCCTGGAACGCCCTCTATGCCCCCAAGGGCACGCCGCCGGCGATCGTCAACACCTTGAACGCGGCCATCAACAAGGTGCTGATGCGTCCTGAAACCCGCCAGCGGCTGCTGGATCTGGGCTTCGACCCCGCGGGCGGGACGGCCACGCAACTGGCCGACTTCGCGAATGCCGAGCGCAAGAAGTGGGAGCCAGTGATCAAGCGCGCAGAGATCCGGCTCGATTGAGATCGGTCCCGGGCGCAACTGGCCACGGGGGGTCAGTGTCGGTCGAGCAGCAGGTCCGCGACCGACCGGGCTTCCCGCTGCATCGCGGCCGCCAGTTGCGACGTGGCGGTCGCATGCAGCTGGCTGGACAGGCCGACAGCCACCAGCGTGTGCATGAGCCGGCCCGATGGCTCGAAGATCGGCACCGCCACGACCGTGATACCGCTCATGAAGTTGTCGCGGTCCACGCTCCAGCCCCGAACCCGGGTTTCTTCGACCTCCTTTTTCCACTGGGCAAAGCTCGGGGCTTTGTCCCACTCGATGGCGCCGAACTTTTTGCGCAGCAGGGTCCAGTTTTCACCGCTGTAGGCGGCGATCAGGCGCCCGGTGGCGCTCACCAGGGACGAGAACTGGCTGCCAACGTCGGTGTGCACGCGGAAAGGCTGGTCCGACTTCGACAGGGCCAGCACCACCACCGTCTGCTTGGGCGTCACTTCAACGCCCATCGCCGTCACACCGTAGGCAGACGCGAGCCGGTCGAGCCCCGGCTGGGCCAGCTGGGCAAAACTGCCCCCTTTGAGCACGCTGCGCGCCAGGCTGATCATGCCGCTGCCAAGGGCATAGTGTTTGGTGCCGGGTTCCAGTTTCACCAGTTCTTCGCTCACCAGCACCCGCAGGATGTGCAGGCAGGTGCTGGGCACCAGGCCCAGCTCGTCGGCGATGGCCTTGACGCCCATGGCCTGGTTGGTTCGCCCCAGCAGCCGCAGGATGGCGATGGACCGTGTCACCGCCGGCACATCGCGCACGCGCACGCTCTTTTTCACCGGTGCGGCGGGCTGTCTGGCGGCTTTGGGTTCAGGTGGCATCGGGTTCGTGGCTCCATGGAAAGCGTTTGTCCATGGACAATCTTAGCCTGACCTTTTCGAGACCTGGCTCGGATCGGATCAGGTGGGTTGCTGAAGCCCATCGCGGGGAATCTGCTGTGGCCGGCCTTCATGGTCGACGGCGACGTAGGTCAGGCTGGCCTCGGTGACCTTCGCGTACTGGCCCTGTGTGCCAAAGCGCTCGGCGAACACCTCGACCTGCACGGTGATCGAGGTGTTTCCGATGCGTGTGACGTGGGCGAAGAAGCTCAGGATGTCGCCCACGCGCACCGGCTGCTTGAAGATGAACTGGTTCACCGCCACGGTGACCATGCGGTCCCGGCAATAGCGGGCCGGCACCACCGCGCCCGCCAGGTCCACCTGGGCCATGACCCAGCCGCCAAAGATGTCGCCGTTGGCGTTGCAGTCGGCCGGCATGGGGATCACTTTGAGCACCAGCTCGCGGTCCAGGGGCAGGGTGGTTTGTGGGCGGGGGCTTGTTTCGGTGGACATGGGCACAATCTCTGAATCAACGATTGCCCGATTGTCCCGCATGCGCCCCCACTCATCCCGTGTTTCCATGCCACTGCCGGCGGCGCCCGCCCCCGGGGCTGCGCCGGCCCCGCGCCGCTCCGACTGGGCCACGCTCTCGCGCCTGTTGCCCTACCTGTGGCAATACAAGTGGCGGGTGGGCTTTGCGCTGGCGTTCATGGTGGGGGCCAAGATGGCCAACGTGGGCGTGCCGCTGTTGCTCAAGGAGCTGGTGGACGCGATGACGATCAAACCCGGCAGCGTCGAGGCGCTGCTGGTGGTGCCGCTGGGCCTGATCGTGGCCTACGGGCTGCTGCGCCTGTCCACGACCGTGTTCACCGAATTGCGCGAACTGGTGTTCGCCAAGGCCACCGAGGGCGCCACGCGCAGCATTGCGCTGCAGGTGTTCGGGCACCTGCACGCGCTCAGCCTGCGCTTCCACCTGGAGCGCCAGACCGGCGGCATGACGCGCGACATCGAACGCGGCACACGCGGCGTGCAGTCGCTGATTTCGTATTCGCTCTACAGCATCTTCCCGACGCTGATCGAAGTGATCATGGTGCTCACGCTGCTGGGCACCAAGTTCGACATGGGCTACGTGTGGATCACGCTGGTGGCGCTGGTGCTCTACGTGACCTTCACCGTGACGGTGACCGAATGGCGCACCAAGTTCCGGCGTGAGATGAACGAGCTGGAGTCCACCAGCCAGACGCGCGCCATCGACTCGCTGCTCAACTACGAAACGGTCAAGTACTTCAACAACGAGGCTTTCGAGGCGCGCCGCTACGACGAAGCGCTGGAGAAGCTGCGCCGCGCGCGTATCAAGAGCCAGACCACGCTGTCGCTGCTGAACGCCGGGCAGCAACTCGTGATCGCGATCGCGCTGGTGCTCATGCTCTGGCGCGCGACGCAGGGCGTGGCCGAGGGCCGCATGACGCTGGGCGATCTGGTGATGGTCAACGCCTTCATGATCCAGCTCTACATCCCGCTGGGTTTCCTGGGCGTGCTCTACCGCGAGATCAAGCAGAGCCTGACCGACCTGGACAAGATGTTCGTGCTGTTGGAGAAGGAACGCGAAATCGCCGACCAGCCGGGTGCGCAGGACCTGGTGCTCGACGGTCCGCCTTCGGTCCAATTCGAGAACGTGCGCTTCTCCTACGAGCCGGCGCGCGAGATCCTGCACGGCATCAGCTTTCACATCCCGGCCGGCAAGACGGTGGCGGTGGTCGGGCCCTCGGGCTCGGGCAAGAGCACGCTGGCCCGCTTGCTCTACCGCTTTTACGACGTGAGCAACCACGAGCCGGGCGGGCCGCATGGCGGCGGGCGCATCCTCATCAACGGCCAGGACATCCGCGAAGTCACCCAGTCCAGCGTGCGCCAGGCCATCGGCATCGTGCCGCAGGACACGGTGCTGTTCAACGACACCATCGAATACAACATCCTCTACGGCCGGCCCGAGGCGGGTCACGAGGCCGCGGTGGCCGCGGCGCAGGCGGCGCACATCCACAGCTTCATCCAGAAGCTGCCGCTGGGTTATGCCACCACGGTGGGCGAGCGCGGCTTGAAGCTCTCGGGTGGCGAGAAGCAGCGGGTGGCGATTGCGCGCACGCTGCTGAAGAACCCGCCGATCGTGATCTTTGACGAGGCGACCTCGGCGCTGGATTCGGCGAACGAGCGGGCGATCCAGGCGGAGTTGAAAAGTGCGGCGCGGAACAAGACCTCACTGGTGATTGCGCACCGCTTGTCGACGGTGGTGGATGCCCACGAGATCCTGGTGTTGGTCAATGGGGAGATCGTTGAGCGGGGCACGCACTCGCAGCTGGTGTCTGCCGGAGGCGTCTACGCCGGGATGTGGGCTTTGCAGCAGTCTGGGACGGACTGACTGATTCTTCTCTCGTGGCTTTTGTGGGCCGAAGTCCGGGCCGCTGCGCGGTGCCTTGCGCTGCTCGCGTCGAGCGGGGTCGGGCTGAACTCGCTTCGCTCAGTCCGCCAGCATTTTCCCCGTCTGCTCATACCGGTTGTGCCACGACAGCGCTTCGTCCAGCAGGTGCGGCGTGTGCATGCCGCCATGGCCGGCGCGGGCGTTGGCCTCGCTGCGTTCCACGTAGTCGAGCAGCGCGGGCCTGAAATCCGGGTGGGCGCAGCGTTCGATGATGCGGCGCGAACGCTGGCGCGGTGACAGGCCGCGCAGGTCGGCCAGGCCCTGTTCGGTGACGACGATCTGCACGTCGTGTTCGGTGTGGTCCACGTGGCTGACCATGGGCACGATGCAGCTGATGCTGCCGCCCTTGGCGGTGGACGGCGTCATGAACACCGAGAGATAGGCGTTGCGCGCGAAGTCGCCCGAGCCGCCGATGCCGTTCATGATGCGCGTGCCCATCACGTGGGTGGAGTTCACGTTGCCGTAGAGGTCGGCCTCGATCATGCCGTTCATGGCAATGATGCCCAAGCGGCGGATCACCTCGGGGTGGTTGCTGATCTCCTGCGGCCGCAGCACGATGCGCTCGCGGTAGAAGTCGAGGTTGGCGAGGAACTCTTCCATGACCGGCGCCGAGAACGAGAGTGCGGTGGACGAGGCCATGGCCATCTTGCCGGACTTGAGCATGGCCAGCATGCCGTCCTGCAGCACCTCGGTGTAACCCTGCAGATCGTTGAACGGGCCTTCGTTCAGGCTTTCCATCACGGCGTTGGCGATGTTGCCCACGCCCGACTGCAGCGGCAGCAGCTCGGGCGGCAGGCGGCCTTGTGCCACTTCGTCCTGCAGGAAGTCCATCAGGTGGCCGGCGATGCGTTTCGACGGCTCGTCGGGCGCCGAGAAGCGCGTGTCGCGGTCGGGCAGCTGGGTCTCGACGATGGCGATCACCTTGGCCGGGTCGCAACGCAGGTAGGGCTCGCCGATGCGGTCACCCGCGTGGGTCATGGGGATCGGCTTGCGGTGCGGCGGGCGCTCGGTGCCGTAGTAGATGTCGTGCATGCCTTCCAGGCCCAGGCTGTGGCCGTGGTTGACCTCCAGGATGACCTTGTCGGCCTGGTCCAGCCAGGTCTTGTTGTTGCCCACCGAGGTGGCCGGGATCAGGCGACCGTCTTCCAGGATGCCCGCGACCTCGATCACCGCCACGTTGAGCTTGCCCAGAAAGCCGAACCACACGTACTGCGCCACGTGCGAGAGGTGGATGTCCATGTAGGCCATCTCGCCGTCGTTGATGCGCGCGCGGCAGGTCGGGTCGGACTGGTAGGGCAGGCGCATGTCCATGCCGCCGACTTTGGCCAGTGCGCCGTCGAGCTCGGGCGCGGTGGAGGCACCGGTCCAGACGCCGATGCGGAATGCCTTGCCGGCATCGTGGTGGGCCTGGATGTGGCGGGCCAGGGCGAGCGGGATCGCTTTCGGGTAGCCGGCGCCGGTGAAGCCGCTCATGCCCACGTGGTCACCGTTTTCGATGAGGGCGGCGGCGGCCTCGGCCGACATGATTTTCTGGCGCAGGCCGGCGTGGGCGATGCGGGACGGGCGGATATCGGGCGGGTTCTGTGTCATGGGATCAGAGATAAGGGTTAACCCTAGGTACCTGCTATCGTAACGGATGCCCAAGACCGCAAAGCGTCAAACAACACCGGAATTCACCCGCGCGCATAATCCGCGGCCATGGAAACCAAGTGGCTGGAAGATTTTGTGAGCCTGGCTGAAACCCGCAGCTTCAGCCGTTCGGCGCAGCTGCGCCACGTCACCCAGCCCGCGTTCTCGCGCCGCATCCAGTCGCTCGAAGCCTGGGCCGGCACCGATCTGGTGGACCGGTCGTCCTACCCCACCCGCCTCACGCCCGCGGGTCAGACGCTCTACGAGCAGGCGCTGGAAACCCTGCAGGCGCTGCAGACCACGCGCGCCATGCTCAGGGCCCACACGGCCGCGGCGCAAGACGTGATCGAGTTCGCGGTGCCGCACACGCTGGCCTTCACCTTCTTTCCGGCCTGGCTCTCCAGCCTGCGCGAGAGCTGCGGTCCGATCAAGAGCCGGCTGATTGCGCTCAACGTGCACGACGCCGTGATGCGTCTGGTCGAAGGCAGCTGCGACCTGCTGATCGCCTACCACCACACCTCGCAGCCGATCCAGCTGGACGCCGCGCGCTACGAGATGCTGCCGCTGGGTCGCGAGACGCTGTCGCCCTATGTCAAACCCAACGAACAGGGTGAACCGCTGTACACGCTGCCGGGCACGGTGGCGCATCCGCTGCCCTACCTGGCCTATGCGCCCGGCGCCTACATGGGGCGCGCCGTGGAGCAGATGCTCAAGCAGAGCACCGCGCCGGTGCACCTGGACCGCATCTACGAAACCGACATGGCCGAAGGCCTCAAGGCCATGGCGCTCGAAGGCCATGGCATCGCCTTCCTGCCGGCCAGCGCCGTGCGCCGCGAACTGCGCGGCAAGCGCCTGGTGAGTGCCGGGCAGGGCCTCGATACCGCGCTGGACATCCGCATCTACCGTGAGCGGCCGGGCACGCGCAAGGCCAAAGGCTCGGTGGATGCGTTCTGGAACGATCTGGAAAAACACCTGGCCGCTACGGCCAAGGCCTGAGGATCCTGCTCGCGTTGCCAGGGCGCCAGCCAAGGCAGCCGCGGAACCGGCCTTGCCGGGCCGCTGGCGGCGCCACCGTGAGGGGGTGACGCCGAAGGCGGCGCGGGGGTGGGACAATTCCTTCATGAACGCCCCAGCTCAAACCCTCACCATCACCCGCCCCGACGACTGGCACCTGCACGTGCGCGACGGCGAGGCCCTGCACACCGTGGTGCCGCACACGGCCGCCCAGTTCGGCCGCGCGATCATCATGCCCAACCTCAAGCCGCCGGTGACCACCGCGGCCCAGGCCCTGGCCTACGCCGATCGCATCCGCGCCGCCGTGCCCGCGGGCGTGGCCTTCGAGCCGCTGATGACGCTGTACCTGACCGACAACCTGCCGGCCGACGAGATCGCCCGCGCCAAAGACGCCGGCGTGGTCGCCGCCAAGCTCTACCCGGCCGGCGCCACCACCAACAGCGACGCCGGCGTGACCGACATCCGCAAGACCTACAAAACGCTGGAAGCCATGCAGAAGGCCGGCATGCTGCTGCTGGTGCACGGCGAAGTGACCAGTCCCGACATCGACCTGTTCGACCGCGAGGCCGTGTTCATCGAGCAGCAACTGCAGCCGTTGCGCAAGGACTTCCCCGAGCTCAAGATCGTGATGGAGCACATCACGACGAAAGAAGCCGCGCAATACGTGGCCGAGTCGGACCAGTACCTGGGTGCCACCCTCACCGCGCACCACCTGCTTTACAACCGCAACGCCATCTTCACCGGTGGCATCCGCCCGCACTGGTATTGCCTGCCGGTGCTCAAGCGCGAAACCCACCGCCAGGCCCTGGTGGCCGCGGCCACCGGTGGCAGCCCCAAGTTCTTCCTCGGTACCGACAGCGCGCCGCACCCGGCCCACCTGAAGGAACACGCCACCGGCTGCGCCGGCTGCTACACCGCCCACGCCGCCATCGAGATGTACGCCGAGGCCTTCGACGCGGCGAGCGCGCTCGACAAGCTGGAGGGTTTTGCCAGTTTCTTTGGCGCCGATTTTTACGGCCTGCCGCGCAACACCGGCACCATCACCCTGAAGCGCGAAAGCTGGACGCCGCCGGAGAGCTTTGCGTTTGGCGAGGCCGAACTCAAGCCCCTGCGGTCGGGTGAAGCCTTGCCCTGGAAATTGATCGCCTGAGTCCATGTGCGCGTTCTCCGAGGCGGTGCAGACCTGGCCGGCGCCCGACTGGTCTCAGCCCTGGAACGCGCCGTTCGCTGAAGACGGCGCGTCGGTGCGCGGCGCCTGTGAACAGGGTGTTCCGCTGCCGCAGGCGCTGACGCAGCGCATCGGCACCGCTGGCCCGCGCTTTGTGCCGCAGACCGATCTGCCTGAGGGCGTGGCCTACGAGCGGTTCATCTTCGACACCGGCAGCGTGCCCACGCGCGAAGGCCTGCACGATTTTTTCAACGGTCTGGTGTGGATGCGCTTCCCCGCCACCAAGCGCCTGCTCAACCGCCTGCAGGCGACTGAAATCGCGAAGGCCGGCGTCGGTCAGGTGCGTGGGCCGGTGCGCGATGCGATCACCCTGTTTGATGAAAACGCGGTGCTGTTGCAGGCCCCTGAAGAGCTCTGGGAGGCGCTGATCGCGCGCGAATGGACCCGCCTCTTCGTGGCGCTGCGGCCCCTGTGGGCACAGGCGCGGCTGGTACTGTTTGGTCACGCGCTGACCGAAAAGCTGGTGGCCCCCTACAAGTCCATCACCGGCCATGTGTATCGCGAGCCGGTGCCGCTGGCCCTGGGGGACGATCTGGCGGCTTGGGACGCCTGGCTGGCCGGTCGTTTGACGGCCGCCGGGCTGGGTGCCAAGCCGTTCACGCCCCTGCCCGTGCTGGGGGTGCCGGGCTGGTGGCCCGCCAATGAAGACCCCGCGTATTACACCGACGCCGGCGTGTTTCGCCCCAGGCGCGCTGCGCCGTCCGCCGACGGCGCTCCCGTTTGTTTTGCTGGACAACCCATGACCTTGCCCGTTTCCCCTTCGTGGTCTCACCTCAAGCTGTCGCAGAACGCCGACCGCGCCCAGCTCGCCGCCCATTTCAAAGCCAGCGGCGTGCGCGACGTGGAATGCCTGTTTGCCGACGTCACCGGCTACCCGCGCGGCAAGCTCATGCCCGCGGCCAGCTTTGCAGCGGGCGGCGAACTGCGCATCTGCCAGGCCATCCCCATGCAGTGCGTGACGGGCGAATACAGCTACGACCCGGTCTTCCCGGACAGCGACCCGGACGTGCGCCTGATGCCCGACCTCGCCACGCTCAAGCGCTCGCCCTGGGCCAGCACGCCGCGCTACCTGGCGGTGCACGATGCCTACGAGATGGACGGCAGCCTGTGCGAATTCGCGCCGCGCTCGGTGCTGAAGAACGTGGTGGCGCGTTACACCGTGTTGGGCCTCACGCCGGTGATCGCGCCCGAGATCGAGTTCTACCTGACCGCCGCCATGACCGACCCAGCCCTGCCGCTGGCCTCACCCACCGGCAAGGGCGGTCGCCCCGAGGTGGGTCAGTCGGCTTTCAGCCTGAACGCACTCAACGAGCTGGCGCCGTTCTGGGATGCCTTTCATGCCGCCATCGACGGCCTGGGCATCCGTGCCGACACCTGGCTGCACGAGGTGGGCGAGAACCAGTACGAGATCAACCTGCTGCACGGCGACCCGGTGGCGGTGGCCGACCAGGCCTTCCTGTTCAAGACCGCCGCGCGCGAGATCGCTTTGCAGCACGGTCTCAACGCCGTCTTCATGGCCAAACCCATTGCGGGCCAGGCCGGCAGCTCCATGCACCTGCACCAGAGCGTGGTGGACGCGCAGGGGCGCAATGTGTTCAGCAACGCCGACGGCTCGGCCAGCGAGGCCTTCTTCCACTACCTCGGTGGCCTGCAGAGCTGCACGCCGGACCTGATGCTGATCTACGCGCCCACCGTCAACAGCTACCGCCGCTACGTGGCCGGCAGCCAGGCGCCGACCAATGTGCAGTGGGGCTACGACAACCGCACAGCCGGCCTGCGCGTGCCCGTGAGTGCTCCCGTGGCACGCCGGGTGGAAAACCGCCTGGCGGGCGCCGATGCCAACCCCTACCTGGCCATGGCCGCCACGCTGGCCGCCGGGCTGGCCGGCATGGAAGGCAAGGTGCAGCCCACGGCGCCCGTGGAGGGCAATGGTTATGCCCAGGCGCGTGGTCTGCCGCGAACTTTTGACACCGCCCACGAACAAATGGCAGCCAGCGAGCACGCGCCGCGCCTGCTGGGCGAGCGCTTCGTGCGCGGTTACCTGGCGGTGAAGGCGCTGGAGCACGACCATTTTCTGAACGAGATCAGCGCCTGGGAGCGGCGTTACCTGCTGCCGCAGGTTTGAGCCCAAACATGGCCCCAGCTTGAAATCGGTGTCTGCCGCCCCCACTATGATTTGCCCGTTGTTCCCTTCCCTGGAGATTGCATGAAACGCATCCTGTTGTTTGTCCTGACCAACTTCGCCGTCATGGCGGTGCTGCTGGTCACCACCCGCATCCTGGGGGTGGACCGTTTCCTCACCGCCAACGGGCTGGACATGACGGCACTGGCCGGGTTCTCGCTCGTGATCGGTTTTGGGGGCGCCATCATCTCCCTGCTGATGAGCAAGACGATGGCCAAGATGAGCACCGGCGCGCGCATCATCAACCAGCCGCAGAACGCCGACGAGGCCTGGATCGTGCAGACGGTGCAGAAGTTTGCCGAGAAGGCCGGCATCGGCATGCCCGAAGTCGCGATCTACGACGGCGCGCCCAATGCGTTCGCCACCGGTGCCTTCAAGAACTCGGCCCTGGTGGCGGTATCCACCGGCCTGCTGCAGGGCATGACGCGGGACGAGGTCGAGGCCGTGATCGGTCACGAGGTGGCCCACGTGGCCAACGGTGACATGGTGACCATGACGCTGATCCAGGGCGTGATGAACACCTTCGTGGTGTTCCTGAGCCGTGTGATCGGCTACGCGGTGGACAGCTTCCTGCGCCGCGGCAGCGACAACAACTCCGGCCCGGGCATCGGCTACATGGTGACCACCATCGTGATGGACATCGTGCTGGGCTTCCTGGCCGCCATCATCGTGGCCTGGTTCAGCCGCCAGCGCGAGTTCCGCGCCGACGCCGGAGCCGCCAGCCTGATGGGCCGCAAGCAGCCCATGATCAACGCGCTGGCCCGCCTGGGCGGCCTGACCCCCGGCGAGTTGCCCAAAACCATGCAGGCCATGGGCATCACCGGTGGCCTGGGCAAGCTGTTCTCGACCCACCCGCCGATGGAAGAACGCATCGACGCGCTGCAGAAACTCTGATCCGTGCGCTCGGGATCCACCGATTCGATCGGTGGCGTCCCGGCCAGAAAAAAAGCCCTGCGATTTCTCGCAGGGCTTTTTTGTTTGAGGGGAAGATCGCCGGACGGTGGCTTATTCAGCGCTGGCCTGCTGGACCGTGGCCGCTGCGGCGAGGTGTTGCCGCTGCGACTGCGCCACCGCTTCAAAGCGGGCGCGGAACGTCGGGCTCACCGGAATGTTTTCGCTCTGACGGGCAATTTCCAGCGGGTCCCGGTGCACGCCCCGGTCGCGGAATTCGAAGTGCAGGTGCGGGCCGGTCGAGGCACCGGTGGAGCCCACTGCGCCCAGGCGGTCGCCCTGCGACACTTTCTGCCCCTTGCGGACATCGATGCGGCTCAGGTGGGCAAAGAGGGTGGACTGGGCATCGCGGTGGGTGACCTCGATCACGTTGCCGTAGCCGCGTTGCCAGCCTGCAAAGGTGACCACGCCGTCACCGATGGTGCGCACGGGCGTTCCGGTGGGGGCGGCGTAGTCCACGCCCAAGTGGGCTTTCTGCTTGCCCGAGATGGGGTGGAAGCGCATGCCGTAGCCGCTGCTGACGCGGGAAAACTCCAGCGGTGAACCCAGGTAGGATTTGCGCGAACTTTGGCCATCGAAGCCGTAATAGGCCCCCTTCTGACCGGGTTCCTCGAACCAGATGGCTTCGTGTTTTTGCCCGTCGTTGACGAATTCGGCGCTGAGCACCCGACCCGCACGCATGGTTTCGCCGTCGGCTTCCAGGCTTTCGTAGACCACGCTGAAGTGATCACCCTGGCGCAGGTTGCGACGGAAGTCGATGTCGGACGCGAAGATCTCGGCCAGTTGCACCGCCACGCTGTCGGGCAGGCCGATGGCGTCGGTGGCGGCAAACAGCGAGCTGTTGATGACGCCGCCGGCCAGGCGGACGCTGGGCGTGAGTTCGGCGGTTTCGAGTTGCACGTTGTAGCCCTGCGGGCCGCTGGTGATCACCAGGCGCTGGAACTGGCGCTCGTCGTCGGGCAGCCAACGTGCGCTCAGGCGCTGCAGTTCGTGGCGGTCGTTGGTTTCCACGGTGACCAGCTTGCCGGGGCGGCCAGTGAACAACTGGCGCGCCGTGGCGTCGTCGCGCAGAAACGCCAGGGCCGCCGAGTCGGCCACACCGAGGCGCTGCAACAGGCTCTGGGCGGTGTCATCGCGACGCACCTGGTCGCTGCGGAACAGCGTGAGCGACGCGGCGGGCACAGAAAGATCGTTGAGCAGCGGGGCACCCAGGGGGGCCGTGTCCAGTGCCTCGATCACTTGCCGCACAGGCAGGTTGGCGGCATCGGGGGCCAGTGGTGCGATGCCAAACGCGGTGACGCCGGTGCCCAGCAAAACCGCACCCACGCCGAGCATGATGCGGCGGGGATACCGGGTCAGGCCACGGACCAGGAGGCTGGAGGAAGAGCGTGCAAGCTGGGGCAGCGAGTCCGGGCGGTTTGAAATCAAGGTACGGTTCCAGCGGGCGGGCCACCGGAGCGGCACGCAATCAAAGAAGAAAAAGGGACCAGAAGCAGGACACGGGCCCTCCCGCGGAGCTGCGGGCTGCGTCTCGCCGGGACGCTCGGGGGCAGGACCACTAAAATCCACGCTCGGAAACCAAAAGTATAGCCAGTTCCAGGGCTGTTGCATCTGAAAAAACCCTTATGAATCACAGCCTTAACGAAACAAAAGGTGTTCAGAAACCCACCTCGGAGGCGGTCCAGCCGACAGACGGTGTGCGCGAGGCACTGGCGGTGACCCTGCGGGGCATCGAAGAACTGATTCCCCAGGACGACTGGGTGAAGAAACTGGCGAGGTCCGAAGCCACCGGTGTGCCGCTGCGCATCAAGCTCGGCCTGGACCCGACCGCGCCCGACATCCACATCGGCCACACCGTGGTGCTGAACAAGATGCGCCAGCTGCAGGACCTGGGGCACCAGGTGATTTTCCTGATCGGCGACTTCACCAGCCTGATCGGCGACCCGTCCGGGCGCAACAACACGCGCCCACCGCTGACCCCCGAGCAGATCAAGGCCAACGCCGAGACCTACTACAAGCAGGCCAGTCTGGTGCTGGACCCGGCGAAGACCGAGATCCGCTACAACAGCGAGTGGAGTCTGCCGCTGGGTTCGATGGGCATGATCCAGCTGGCCGCCAAGTACACCGTGGCGCGCATGATGGAGCGCAACGACTTTCACGACCGTTTCAAGGCCGGCACGCCGATCAGCGTGCACGAGTTCCTGTACCCGCTGATGCAGGGTTACGACTCGGTGGCGTTGAAGAGCGATCTGGAGTTGGGCGGCACGGACCAGAAGTTCAACCTGCTGATGGGCCGCCACCTGCAGCAGGAATACGGCCAGGAGCCGCAGTGCATCCTGACCATGCCACTGCTCGAAGGCCTGGACGGCGTCGAGAAGATGTCGAAGTCCAAGAACAACTACATCGGCATCACCGAAGAGCCCAACACCATGTTCGCCAAGGTGTTGAGCATTTCGGACACGCTGATGTGGCGCTGGTACACGCTGCTGTCGTTCAAGTCGCTGGCCGAGATCGAGGCGCTGAAGCAGGAAGTGGCCGGCGGGCGCAACCCCAAGGACGCCAAGGTGATGCTGGCCAAGGAGATCACGGCGCGTTTCCACAGCGCGGCGGCGGCGGATGTGGCGGAGCAGGACTTCATCAACCGCAGCAAGGGCGGTGTGCCGGATCAGATTCCCGAGGTGTCGTTGTCGGGTGCGCCCATGGGCATTGCGGCACTGCTGAATGCGGCGGGGCTGGTAGCGTCCAACGGCGAGGGCAACCGGTTGATCGATGGCGGCGGTGTGCGCATCGATTCGGTTGTGGTCAGCGACAAGGGTCTGAAACTGGGTGCTGGTGTGTATGTGGTGCAGGTGGGCAAGCGGAAGTTTGCTCGCGTCACGCTTTCATAAGCCTGCACCTCGCGGGATCGGGGCGCCAGCGCGCTCTGTTCCGTTCGTGTCCCCCGGACCGGCTGCACCGGTCCTCCTCCTTGACCTCACTGCACAGAACGCGCTGTCACCCCGATCCAAAGTGATGGTGGCGTGCGACGGTGTGCGTGCCTGCGTGTGGGCGGAACGAGTGACGGTGGTGACCGGCGCAGCGAAGTAAAGGAGGAGGCTTGGGCGCAGCCCAAGCCGGGGGACATGAGCGTAGCCGGTCAGCGCTGGCGCTCGTTCCTTGAGGCAATGTTGGAGAGCGAGAGGCTTACCGAGCCCCGGCCTTTTCCAGCATCGACACCATCGCTGGATAACCGCGAGCCTTGGCCAGCGCAAGAGGCGTCTGACCGCTGCGGTCCGCCAGCTGCAGATTGGCCCCGGCATCGATCAGCGCCTTCAGCGTCGCCTGGTGTCGCGCGCCGCCGTCGCCCAGCACGATGGACTCGATCACCGCCGTCCAGTGCAGGTTGTTCACATGGTCCAGTGGCGCGCCGGCCGCGATCAGCTGCCGCACCACCCCGTCGTGTCCCAGGTGGGCCGCTGCGATCAGGGCCGTGCCATCGTAGCGGCTGGTCACCTGCTTCGCGCTTGCGCCCAACTGCAGCAAGACCTTCAGCGTCTCCTCGTCGTCGGCCACCGAAGCGATGGTCACGACGTCGTAGCGGTCGTTTTCCAGCTGGTTCAGATCGGCACCGGCCTTCACCAGCGCCCGGATCGCATCGCGCTGCCGGGCGAACGTGGCCACGTGCAGCGGGGTGCGCCCGTGGCTGTCGGTGGCATTCGGTGGCGCGCCGGAAGCAACCAGACGCTGGATCTTGGCCACGTCCCCTTTCTGCGCAGCCATGTGCAGGCCCGTGTAGGCCGCTGCTTCGACCGCGCTGGGCGCGACCTGGGCCTGGACTGACTCGTCAGCCAAAGCCAGCGAGAGGGCCAGTAACAGCGTTTTCATTTCAACAGCTCGGCCACTTTGGCGATGCCCGCGTTCGCGCATTGCTCGTCCAGATGGCCGCCGGGTGCACCGCCTACGCCGACCGCACCGATGACTTCGTTGCCCACCTTCACCGGCACGCCACCGCCCAGCACCAGGAAGCCCGGGATGTCCACCAGCGTCGCGGCGCCGGGGTTCTTCTGCACGTTTTCCAGCATGGCTGCGGTGGTGTTGCGGGCCGAGGCCGATGTGTAGGCCTTGCCTTGCGCAGCGCCCAAGGTGTGCGGGCCGGCGTTGTCGGCCCGCTGCAGGGCGCGCAGGTGGCCGGCGCGGTCCACCACGGCGGCGGTCACGTTGTAGCCGCTGGCACTGCACGACGCGACGGTGGCGGCGGCGATCTGGCTGGCCAGTTCGAGCGACATGTTCTTTTCGGTGCGCACGGCTTGCGCGTTGGCGACGCTGGCGATCAGGGACAGGGCGAGGGTGGATGCAAAAACGGTGGCTTTCATGGGGTTCTCCTTGGGGTGATGCGGTTGAATCAACCGTGGGAGAACTGTAGAAATTTGCGCCATTTCGCACCATTCGGAGGGCTACGCGCGGGGCTCCGTAGAACTACGGAGTGGCTGGAACCGTGGGGCCGACTCAGCATGCGTCGTGTTCGTCGACCAGCGCTGTGTAGCGGCGGATCAACTGCGCCAGCGATTCGGCCTGCAGCTTGGCAAACAGGTTGGCGCGGTGCGTTTCTACCGTGCGAGGCGAGAGATCGAGCGCGCGGCCGATCTCCTTGTTGGTCAGGCCCGCCACGATCAGGCCCAGCACCTCGCGTTCGCGTTCGGAGAGCTGCGCGTAACGTTCGCGCGCTTCGCGGTCGGCCAGTTGGTGCTCGCGCGAACGAACATGCTGGCGCACCGCGTTCTGCAGCGCCTCGATCAGCAACTCGTCGTTGACCGGCTTCTCCAGGAACTCGGCCGCGCCCGCCTTGAAGGCGCGGCGGCACATGTCCACCGTGCCGTGGCCGGTGAGCATGATCACCGGCTGGTCCACGCCCTGCGCGACCAGGGTGTCGAGCACCGTCAGACCACTGATGCCAGGCATGCGCACATCCAGCACGATGGCGCCGATCACCTCGCGGTCGAAGGCGCTCAGAAAAGCCTGTGGGTCGGCCCAGGGGATGACGCGCAGGCCTACGGTGCCGATCAGCAGCGCCAGGCTCTCGCGCACGGCCGCGTCGTCGTCGATCAGGTGGACCGTCGGCGAGAGCGTGTTCATGTGGGCTCCTGCAAGGGCAAGCGCAGCGTGAAGACCGCTCCGCCGCCGGGCCGGTTCGCAGCGGACAGGGTGCCGCCCATGCCCTGAGCCAGCGTTTCACACAGCGACAGACCCAGGCCCAGCCCGCCCTCGCGCGTGGAGAAGAAGGGTTCGAACAGGCGTGGCAGCAACTCGGGCGCAATGCCTGTTCCTTGGTCAGCGACCCGGAGTTCGCCCGCGTCATCCAGGCGCTGCACTGTCAGGCGTAGTGTGCGTTGTGCCGGGTCCACAGCGTCCATTGCCTGCAGCGCGTTCGTCAGCAGGTTGTGCACGATCTGGTCCACGGCCACAGGGTCGGCGATCACGCGAACCGCGTCGGGCGCTTGCAACTCGGGCACCACGCCGCGGCGTCGGCATTCGGGTTCAAGCAGGTGCAGCGCGCGCCGCAGTGCATCGGCCAGATCCACCTCGTGGTCCGTGATCGTTGCATCCGGGCGTTGGGGCTGCGCCACCGCTGCGCGCAGTCGCCCCACCACATCGGCGGCGCGCCGGGCCTGCGCGGCGGCCTGCGC
>NZ_VYGV01000016.1:708837-803412 GCF_013387465.1 Hydrogenophaga aromaticivorans
GCGCCATCGCGCCGCGCGCGGTGTCCAGTTCGGGAGGATCGTCGGCCAGCAGGCGCTGTGCGGCCTGCGTGTTGGCCAGCACTGCGGTGAGCGGCTGATTGAGTTCGTGCGCCATGCCGGCGGCGAGTTCGCCCAGGGTGTTGAGGCGCGCAACCTGGCCCAGGCGCAGCAACGCCTCGGCGCGGCGGCGTGCGGTGCGCAGGCCTTGCACCTGGGCCACCAGGGCGAGCACGGCGGCCACCGCGGCGGTCCAGCCCGCCATGCGGACCCAGGGCAGTTGCGACCAGCCCAGTTGCCGTTCGGCCACGACCTCGAACGGCTGGCTCGCCGCGGCCAGGGGCTTGTGGAAGCTGAAACGCCAGCCTTGTCCGGCGTCGAGCGCGGCGGTGTCCCCGGCCTGCAGGTCCACGCGCTGTTCCCCCAGCGCGAGCGAGATCCGCACCGGGCTGTTGTCGGGTTGCATGGGCCATTCGGTCCAGGGCACCATGCCACGCACCGAGAGGGTCAACGCGTAGCTGGTGGGTTCGGCCGCCAATACCAGCCGGTAGCGGTCGGGGTCCCCATCGCTGGCCGCCGCGATCACGGCCCGACGGTCGCGCTGCGAGGTGGTTTCCGCAGCGGTCAGTGCGCCGTCGGGCCAGGCCTGGTCACGGTCGCGGCGCTGCACCGCGAGGATGTGTGGATAGAGTGCGGGCAGGCGCTGCTCGTTGGCTGTTGTGCCCGGCGCCGATGGGCCGGGTTGCAGCAGGGCCAGGGTGTCGAGGATGGCGTCGTGCTGGACCGCCTGCTGGCTCAGCAGCCGGTGAACGATGCGGGCGTCTGTTTCGAACAGAGCACGTTGCGTGTCGATGGACTGGCGCGCAATCAGCACCGCGCCGGCCGCTGCCAACAGCGTGCCGCCCAGCCACCACCACCGCCTACCACGCCACGATTCACCCATGCGGCAGATTCTGGCACGCGCACCGCCCCCGCAGCGGCGCAGCCCCGATCCGTGCCGACTTGGGCGCGGACCGCAAGGCGATTTACTCAAACAGCGGCTTCACGTTCCAGATCTGGTCGGCGTACTCGCGGATCGTTCGGTCCGACGAGAAGGTGCCCATGCCGGCCACGTTCATGATCGCGTGGCGCGTCCACTCGGTGGGGCGGCGGTAGAGCTCGTCCACCTTGCCCTGCGCCGCCAGGTAGTCGCCGTAGTCGGCCAGCAGCAGGTAGTAATCGGATTCGAGCAGCGTGCGCGTGATGTCGTGGAAACGGCCGGGCTCTTCCGGACTGAAGGCGCCTTCGGCGATGCGGTCGATGGCGGTCTTCAGGTCGTAGTTGTGGTCGTAGTAGCGGCGCGGGTTGTAGCCGCTGGCGCGCAAGGCGGCGACCTGCTCGGTGCGCAGGCCGAAGATGAAGATGTGGTCCAGGCCCACGTTCTCGGCGATCTCGATGTTGGCGCCGTCCCAGGTGCCGATGGTCAGCGCACCGTTGAGCGCGAACTTCATGTTGCCGGTACCCGAGGCTTCGGTGCCGGCGGTGGAGATCTGCTCGGACAGGTCGGCCGCCGGGATGATGACCTCGGCCAGCGACACGCGGTAGTTCGGCATGAACACCACCTTGAGCTTGTCGCCGATGCGCTTGTCGTTGTTGACCGTGCGCGCCACGTCGTTGATGAGCTTGATCACCAGCTTGGCCATGTAGTAGGCCGACGCGGCCTTGCCACCAAAGATCACCGTGCGTGGCACCCAGTTGGCGTTCGGGTGTGCGAGGATCTGCTGGTAGCGCGTGACCACGTGCAGCACGTTGAGCAGCTGGCGCTTGTATTCGTGCATGCGCTTGATCTGCACGTCGAACAGGCTCTCGGGGTTGACGATCACGCCGGTTTCCTGCGCGATGCGTTCGGCCAGGCGCTTCTTGTTCTGCGCCTTGGCGAGGCGGAAGGCGCTGTTGAACTCGGGGTCGGCCGCGAGTTCGCGCAGCGCGCTGAGCTCGTCGAGGTTGCGCCGCCAGGTGCTGCCGATGCGCGCGTCGATCAGCGCCGACAGCGGGCGGTTGGCCTGCGAGAGCCAGCGCCGCGGCGTGATGCCGTTGGTCTTGTTGCAGAAGCGTTCGGGCCAGATCTTGGCGAAGTCGGCAAAGATGGTCTCCACCATCAGGTTGCTGTGCAGTGCCGACACGCCGTTGACCTTGTGGCTGGCCAGCACCGAGAGCGACGCCATGCGCACGCGGCGCTGCCCGCGTTCGTCGATCAGCGAGACGCGGCGCAACAAGTCGTTGTCGTTGGGGAAACGGTCGTGCACCTCGGCCAGGAAACGCGCGTTGAGGTCGTAGATGATGCGCAGGTGGCGCGGCAGCAGGCGCCCCATCAGGTCCACCGGCCAGGTCTCCAGCGCTTCCTGCATCAGCGTGTGGTTGGTGTAGCTGAAGATGCGCTGGCACAGGTCCCACGCGGCGTCCCATTCGAGCCGGTGTTCATCCACCAGGATGCGCATGAGCTCGGGAACGGCCAGCGCCGGGTGCGTGTCGTTGAGGTGGATGGCCACCTTGTCGGCCAGCTGGTCGAAGCTGCCGTGGCTCTTGAGGTAGCGGCGAACGATGTCCTGCAGCGAGGCGCTGACGAAGAAGTATTCCTGGCGCAGTCGCAGTTCCTTGCCGTGTTCGGTGGAGTCGTCGGGGTAGAGCACGCGCGAGACGTTTTCCGACTCGTTCTTGGCCTCGACGGCGCGCATGTAGTCGCCCTTGTTGAAGGCGTCGAGGTTGATGCCGCTGGTGGCGCGCGCGGTCCACAGGCGCAGGGTCGACACGCTGCTGAGCTCGTGGCCGGGCACGCCGCTGTCGTAGGCGGTGGCGATCACGTCGTCGGTGTCGACCCAGCGCACGTGGTCACCTTCCTGCACCAGCCGGCCACCGAACTGCACCGGATAGCTGAACTCGGGCCGCATGAATTCCCAGGGGTTGCCGTTGACCAGCCAGTAGTCGGGCTCTTCGACCTGGCGGCCGTCGACGATGCGCTGCGCGAACATGCCGTAGTCGTAGCGGATGCCGTAGCCCATGCCGGGCAGGCCCACGGTGGCCATGGAATCGAGGAAACAGGCCGCGAGCCGGCCCAGGCCGCCGTTGCCGAGGCCGGCATCGGTTTCGAGGTCGATCAGCGCGTCGAAGTCGGCGCCGAGCTGGGTGCAGGCTTCCTTGGCGGCGTCGTAGATGCCGACCGCGAGCAGCGCGTTGGTCAGCGCACGGCCGGTCAGAAACTCCAGCGAGAGGTAATACACGCGCTTGGCGTCGCTGTCCTGCGCCGTGGCCAGGGTCTCGCGCCAGCGGTCCATGGTGCGGTCGCGCACGGCGTGGAACAGCGCGAACAGCCAGTCGCGCCGGGTGGCCGAGCGCAGGTCTTTGCCGACCGCGTAGACCAGCCGGTTGGCGATCGACTTGCGCAGCGCGTCGACGGTGTTGTCCAGGTGGTCGTATTCGAACGGCGCAGTGGCTGTGCCGTGGGTGGGTGTGAGCAGGGCGTTGGGCATGGCGGTGGTGTCGGCAGGTCGGGAGCGAGCGGAAGGTGTGGCGTTTCGGGTTCAAGCAGAACGCGTGCCATCGGTGGTGGGGGCCAGCGCGGTTTCGTAGACCCGCAGGTAGTCGCGGGCGGCGCGGGCCCAGTCGAAGCGCAGCGCCATGGCGTGGCGCTGCACGGCCAGCCAGTCGGCCGGACGGCGCTGCAGGGCAAAGGCGCGCCGCAGCGCGGACGACAGATCGGCCACGGTCAGCTCGTGGAACACGAAGCCGCTGGCGCTGCCGTCGTCCAGGTTTTCGAGGCTGCAGTCGGTCACGGTGTCGGCCAGGCCGCCCACGGCGCGCACCAGTGGCAGCGTGCCGTAGCGCAGGCCGTAGAGTTGGGTCAGGCCGCAGGGTTCGAAGCGCGAGGGCAGCAGGATCACGTCGGCGCCGGCGATGATGCCGTGCGCCAGCGCCTCGTCGTAGCCCACGCGCAGGGCCACCTGCCCCGGGTGGCGTTCTGCGCAGTTCTGCAGCGCGGCTTCGATGGCCGCATCGCCCGCGCCCAGCACGGCGAGCTGGCCACCGCGCTGCACCAACTCGTCCACCACGGCCGGCAGCAGGTGCAGGCCCTTCTGTTCGGTGAGGCGGCTGACGACGGCGAACAGCAGGGCGTCCGGCTGTTTCTCCAGCCCGAGGGTCTTTTGCAGCCGGGCCTTGGCTTTGGCTTTGCCGGCCAGGCGTGTGGCGCTGAAGCCGGGTTTGACCAGCGGGTCGGCATCCGGGTTCCAGACCGCGTCGTCCACGCCGTTGAGGATGCCGCTCAGCACCGCCTGACGCGCGCGCAGCACCCCGTCGAGTCCGCAACCCTGTTCGGGCCCGGTGATTTCACGGGCGTAGGTGGGGCTGACCGTGGTGATGGCATCGCTGTACAACAGGCCCGCTTTCATGAAGGACACGAGGCCGTGGAATTCCAGCCCGTCGAGGTGGAACAGCGCATCGGGCAGGCCCAGGGGACCGCGCAGGGCCGCGTCGAACACGCCCTGGTAGGCCAGGTTGTGGATGGTGAAGACCGTGGCGGGTCGGCGCTGCCCGGAAGGGGGCAGCTGGTGCAGGTAGGCGAAGGCCAGGCCGGTGTGCCAGTCGTGGCCGTGCACCACGTCGGGGCACCAGGTGGGGTCCAGACCGGTGCCGAGCAGGGCCGCAGCCCAGCCCAGCCAGGCGAACTGCTGCGCGCTGTCGGGCCAGGGCTGGCCGCTGGCGTCGAGGTAGGGGTTGCCGCCGCGGTCGAACAGGCCGGGCGCGTGCAGCAGCAGCACCGGCTGGCCATGTGCGCCCATGCGCCCGGCCCGCAGCCAGGGCTCGGGGCCGGCCGCGGTGTCGGCCCGAGGGCCCAGGTCCCAGGGCAGGCCGGGCGCACCGCCCGCGGGCACCGGCAGGGCGGGGCCTTCCGGCGTCACACCCGCCACGATGGACGGAAAGGCGGGCAGCAGCAGGCGCACGTCGGCACCCGCGGCCGCCAGGGCCGGCGGCAGACCCGCACTCACATCGGCCAGCCCGCCGGTCTTGAGCAGCGGGTAGACCTCGGAACAGACGTAAAGGACGCGCAGACTCATTTCAGGGCTTCAAGCATGTCGCGCGTGACCAGCACCACGCCGCTGTCGGTGCGGAAGAAACGGCGCGCGTCTTCAGCCGCATCGAAGCCGATCTGCATGCCGTCGGGGATGACGCAGCCGTTGTCGATCACCACCTTGCGCAACTGGCAGTGGCGGCCCACGTCCACCTCGGGCAGCAGCACGGATTCTTCGATCGTGGCGAAGGAGTGCAGCCGCACCTTGGAGAACAGCACCGAACGGCGCACCGAGGCGCCCGAAATGATGCAGCCGCCGGAGACCAGCGAGTCCACCGCCATGCCGCGGCGACCGTCGTCGTCGTCGAACACGAACTTGGCGGGGGCGAGCTGCTCCTGGTAGGTCCAGATCGGCCATTCGCGGTCGTACATGTCGAGTTCGGGCAGGGTGCCGGTGAGGTCGATGTTGGCGGCCCAGTAGGCGTCCACCGTGCCGACGTCGCGCCAGTAGGCGGGGGCTTCGGGTGAGCTCTTGACGCAGGACATGCCGAAGGGGTGGGCCACCGCATCGCCTGCGGCCACCATGGCCGGGATCAGGTCCTTGCCGAAATCGCGGCTGGAGCCGGGCGTGGCCGCGTCCTTTTCGAGGGCTTCAAAGAGGTGCTGCGCGTCGAACACATAGATGCCCATGCTGGCCAGCGCCACATCGGGCTTGCCCGGCATGGCGGGTGGGTCGGCCGGCTTTTCCAGAAAACCGATGATGCGCCGCTCGGTGTCGATGGCCATCACGCCAAAGGCGCTGGCCTCGGCACGCGGCACCTCGATGCAGCCGACGGTGCATTTTTTGCCCTGCGCCACGTGGTCGGCGATCAGGCCCGAGTAGTCCATCTTGTAGATGTGGTCGCCGGCGAGCACCAGGATGTACTCGGGCTTGTGGGCGCGCAGGATGTCCAGGTTCTGGTAGACCGCGTCGGCCGTGCCCAGGTACCAGCTTTCGTCGCCCATGCGCTGTTGCGCGGGCAGCAGATCGATGAATTCGTTGAACTCGTTGCGCAGGAAGCTCCAGCCGCGCTGCAGGTGGCGCAACAGGCTGTGCGACTTGTATTGCGTCACCACGCCGATGCGGCGCACGCCCGAGTTCAGGCAGTTGGAGAGTGCGAAGTCGATGATGCGGAACTTGCCGCCGAAGTACACCGCGGGCTTGGCGCGGCGGTCGGTCAGCGCGTGCAGGCGCGAACCTCGTCCGCCGGCGAGCACGAGGGCGATGGTGCGTTTGGCCAGTTGCTGGGGGTTGGGCTTTTCCATGCGTGTCTCCTGTCGTGTTGAAAGGCGGGGAATTCAGGGGTGGGGCCAGCGTCCGTGAGCTTTCGTCATGGCCGCCAGGCGTTCGGCGGGTTCGTGGTTCACCTGGCTCCAGTCGAAGCGCCACTCCCAGCAGCCGGTGGCCAGGCCAGGCGTGTTCATGCGGTGCCGGGTGTCCAGGCCCAGCACGTCCTGGAACGGCACCACCAGGGTGTTGGCGACCGACATCGACAAGGCGTTGATCAGGGTCCAGTTGGGCTCGGTGTCCACACAGTAGCCCAGATAAGCCCGCGCCGAGGTCTTTTCACCCGCCATCGCGCTGTTCCACCAGCCCACGGTGGTTTCGTTGTCGTGCGTGCCGGTGTAGGCCACGGTCTGGCGCTCCAGGTTGTGCGGCAGGTAGGGGTTGGCCGGGCCGCTGCCAAAGGCGAACTGCAGGATGCGCATGCCCGGGAAACCGCAGGCCTCGCGCAGCGCGGTCACTTCGGGCGTGATCAGTCCCAGGTCTTCGGCAATGATGGGCAGTTGGCCCAGCTCGTCTTCGATGGCCTTGAAGAATGCCAGCCCCGGGCCGGGCTGCCACTGACCGGCCACGGCGGTGGGTTCGCTGGCCGGGATTTCCCAATGCGCCTCGAAGCCGCGGAAGTGGTCCAGCCGCACCACGTCGACCTGCTGGAAAAGGTGGGCCAGCCGGTCTTTCCACCAGCGGTAACCGCGGTGCGCCATGGCTTCCCAGTTGTAGAGCGGGTTGCCCCAGCGCTGGCCGGTGGCGCTGAAATAGTCGGGCGGCACACCGGCCACCACGGCGGGTTCCATCTGCTCGTCGAGCAGGAACTGGTCGGCGTGGGCCCAGACGTCGGCGCTGTGGTGCGCGACGAAGATCGGCGCGTCGCCCACCATCTGCACACCGCGTTCGCGCGCGTAGCTGCGCAGGTTCTGCCACTGGACCCAGAAGCGCCACTGCACGAAGCGCCAGAAACCCAGCGCGTGCACCGACTGCTCGCGCACCGCGTCCAGCGCAGCGCTCTCGCGCCGCGCCAGCGGCTCCGGCCAGAGCGACCAGGGGCCGCCGTGGCGCTCGTCGAGCACCATGAACAGGGCGTAGTCGTCAAGCCAGTGGGCCTGTTCGGCGCAGAACGCGGCCAGGGCCTCGCGGCAGACATCGGTGGCGCGCTGGCTGAAGCCGTCCCAGGCCTTGCGCAGGCAGGCCATGCGGTAGGGCGCGACGCGCTCGAAATCGCAATGGTGGTGGTCAAAGCCCTTGCGCGCCATCCAGGGCAGCCAGCCCAGGTGCACGAGGTCGTCCAGGTCCACCATCAGCGGACTGCCGGCGAAGGCCGAGACGCTCTGGTAGGGCGAGTTGCCCGGGCCGGCCGGCGAGAGCGGCAGGATCTGCCAGATCGACTGGCCGGCCGAAGCGAGCCAGTCGACGAAGTGGCGCGCGGCAGGGCCCAGGTCGCCCGAGCCGTGGGGGCCGGGCAGGCTGGTGATGTGCAGCAGCACGCCGCTGGTGCGGCGCGTGAGCAGGTCGCTGGGGTGGTGGTTCATGGCGTGGTGCGGGTGTGGGGCATCAGCCTTGCAAACTCTGGACCAGCACACAAATCCGGGCCTCGGCACAGTGCAGCCGGCCGGTCACGGGCTCGCCTGCGGCTTCATTCAGCGCCACGAAGGCGCGGGCGCTGTCCAGCCGCAGCGACCAGGTGCCGGGTGGCAGTGCCAGCGTGGTGTGGCCGCGACCGGCGTGCCAGACCATCAGCAGGCGTTCGGCGGGTGGCTGGCCAGCCTCTCCCACGGTGATCACCGCGCCCAGGGTGCAATGCTGGCTGTTGTGCCAGGCCTCGGCGTGCATGGCCTGGCCGTCACCGTGCAGCCAGTGGATGTCGGCCGGGCCGCCTTTCACCGTGGGCTGGCCGCTGAACCAGCGCGCATGGCGCAAGCCCGGGTGCAGGCGGCGCAGCGCGGCGAGGCCGGCCACGAAGCCGGGCAGCTCGCCGTCGGCCTGCGGCCAATCGAGCCAGGTGATGGGGTTGTCCTGGCAGTAGCTGTTGTTGTTGCCTTGCTGGCTGTGGCCGAGTTCGTCGCCGGCCAGCAGCTGCGGCGTGCCCTGGGCGCAGAACAAAGTGGCCAGCAGGGCGCGGCGCCAGAGGCCGCGCCGGTGCTGCACCAGCGGGTCGTCGCTGGGGCCTTCCACGCCGGCGTTGGCGCTCAGGTTGTGGCTGTGGCCATCGCGGTTGTCTTCACCGTTGGCGGCGTTGTGTTTGTGCGCATAGGCGGTGAGGTCGGCCAGGGTGTAGCCGTCGTGCGCGGTCAGCAGGTTCACGCTGGCCGCGGGCAGCCGGCCCTGGTGGTTGAACAGGTCGCTGCTGGCGCAGACACGGCTGGCGAGTTCGCCGAGCGAGGCGTGGTGGCCGAGCCAGAAGGCGCGCACGCCGTCGCGGAAGCGGTCGTTCCACTCCAGCCAGCCGGGTGCGAAACCGCCGCAGTGGTAGCCGTTGGGGCCGATGTCCCAGGGCTCGGCGATCAGGCGCACGTGGCGCAGCACCGGGTCTTGCGCCATGGCATTGAGCAGGGGTGCGTGCGGATGGAAGGCGTGGTCGAGTGCGGCGACGCGACCCAGCGAAACAGCCAAGTCGAAGCGGAACCCGTCCACGCCATAGGCCTGGACCCACCAGCGCAGGCTGTCCATCACCCACTGCAGCACGCGCGGCTCGCTCACGTTGAGGCTGTTGCCGCAGCCGCTGAAGTTGTGCGGCAGGCCGTGTTCGCCCATGACGTACCAGGCGTTCTGGCCCAGGCCGCGCCAGCTGAGCGTGGGGCCGTCGAGGTCGCTCTCGGCGGTGTGGTTGAACACCACGTCGAGCACGACCTCGATGCCGGCGCGGTGCAGCGCGTCCACCATGAAGCGGAACTCGGCGCGCACGGCAGCGGCTTGCTCGGGGTTGGCCGGATCCGTGCCGCCGGTGGCGGCCGCGTAGCCGGGTTCGGGCGCAAAGGCGTTGAGCGTGTTGTAACCCCAGTGGTTGACCAGGCCGCGCGCCAGCAGGTGGCGCTCGCTGATGTGCTGGTGCACCGGCAGCAGGCAGACGGTGGTGATGCCCAGGCGCTGCAGGTGGGCGGTCACGGCCGGGTGGGCGAGGGCGGCGTAGCTGCCGCGCTGCGCCTCGGGCACTTCGGGGTGCAGCCGGGTCAGTGCCTTCACGTGGGCTTCGTAAATGAACACCCGCTCACCGGCGATCACCGGGCGCGGCGCGATGGCGTGGCCCGCCTCGAGTTCGGCCTGGGCATCCAGCACCACACATTTCGGCATGGCCGCGGCGTTGTCCTGCGGGGCCGGCCGGTGCTCTGCCCAGGGCTGGTCGGGTTTCAGCGGGTCGGCCACCGTGTGACCAGCCTGCAGCGCCAGCCGTTCGGTACCGCCCACCAGGGCCAGGGCCCAGGGGTCGAGCAGCAGGCGGGCCGGGTTGAAGCGGTGGCCCGCTTCCGGCGCCCAGGGGCCGTGCGCACGCAGGCCATACAGCTGGCCGGCGCTCAGGCCCGGCACGAAGGCCTGCCAGATGCCGTTGCCGACATGGGCCAGCACGATGCGCTGTGTCTCGGGGCCGGGGGCGCTGTCAAACAGGCACACCTCAAGGCCTTCGGCCTGCGGTGCCCAGACGGCAAACTGCACACCGCTTTGCCCGTTTTGCTCGTGCAGGTGCGCACCCAACGCCGGGGCGAGGTGAGCCGGGCTCATGTTCTCGTGGACTCAGGCTTCAGCCACAACACCGCCAGTGGCGGCAGCGTGAACGCCGCCGACCAGTGCTGGCCGTGCAGGGGCACGTCTTCGGCCAGCACGTTGCCGTGGTTGCCCACGTTGCTGCCGCCGTAGTGGGTCGAATCGGTGTTGAGCCGCTCTTGCCAGCGACCGGCGTGGGGCAGACCCACGCGGTAGCCGTGGCGCACCATGGGCGTGAGGTTGGCGATCACCACCACGGTGTCCTCCAGCTGCTGGCCATAGCGCGTGAAGGCGAGCACCGAGTGTTCGGCATCGTCCACCACCAGCCACTGGAAGCTGTGCGGGTCGGTGTCGCGCGCGTGCAGCGCCGGTTGTGCGCGGTAAGCCTGGTTGAGGTCGCCCACCAGGCGCTGCACGCCGGCGTGGGCCGGGTCGCCCAGCAGGTGCCAGGGCAGTTCGCTGTCGTGGTCCCACTCAGTCGGCTGGGCCAGTTCGGCGCCCATGAAGAGCAGCTTCTTGCCGGGGTGGGCGTACATCCAGGCGTAGAGGGCGCGCAGGTTGGCGAGCTGCTGCCAGCGGTCACCGGCCATCTTGCCCAGCAGCGAGCCCTTGCCGTGCACCACCTCGTCGTGCGAGAGCGGCAGGCAATAGTCTTCGCTCCAGGCGTACATCATCGCGAAGGTGAGCTTGTTGTGGTGCCAGCGGCGGTGCACCGGGTCCATCGAAAAATAGGCCAGGGTGTCGTGCATCCAGCCCATGTTCCATTTGTGGTCGAAGCCCAGGCCGCCCTCGGCCACGGCGCCGGTCACGCGCGGGAAGGCGGTGGATTCTTCGGCGATGGTGGTGGCCTGCGGCGCTTCGCGCTGCAGCACCTCGTGCACCTCGCGCAGGAAGGCGATGGCCTCGTAGTTCTCGCGTCCGCCGTCGCGGTTGGGAATCCACTCGCCGGCCGGGCGGCTGTAGTCGCGGTAGAGCATGGAGGCGACCGCGTCCACGCGCAGGCCGTCGATGCCGTACTGCTCGACCCAGAACAGCGCGTTGCCGACCAGGAAGTTGCGCACCTCGAAGCGGCCGAAGTTGTAGATGAGCGTGTTCCAGTCGCGGTGGAATCCCTCGCGCGGGTCGGCGTGCTCGTACAGCGCGGTGCCGTCGAAGCGCGCCAGCGCGTGTTCGTCGGCGGGGAAGTGGGCCGGCACCCAGTCCAGGATGATCTTCAGGCCGGCGGCGTGGGCCGCGTCCACGAAGCGGCGAAAGGCTTCGGGCGAGCCGTGGCGCGCGGTGGGCGAATACAGGCCGGTGGGCTGGTAGCCCCAGGAGGCGTAGAACGGGTGTTCGCTGACCGGCAGCAGTTCCAGGTGGGTGAAGCCCAGGCCGGCGGCGTAGGGCACGAGGTGGGTGGCGAGATCGTCCCAGGTCGGCAGGGTGTGTGGCCCCTCGGGGCGCTTCCACGAACCGGGGTGCACTTCATAGATGGCCATGGGCGTGGCGGGGCGGGTGTGGGTCGCGGCCGGCGCCGGTGCGGCCCGCAGCGGTTCGCACACGCGCGCGGCGTTGCCCGGGGGCAGCTCGGTTTCACGCGCGTAGGGGTCGGTCTTCATCACGTGCCGGCCGTCGGCGCCCTGCACATCGAACTTGTACCAGGCGCCCACGCCGGCACCGGGCACGAACAGCTCCCACACGCCGCACTCGGGGCGAAACCGCATGGGCTGGGGCTGCCAGCCGTTGAAGTCACCGGTCAGGCCCACGTGGCGCGCATGGGGCGCCCAGACCGCGAACGCCGTGCCCGCCACGCCGTCCATCTCGGTGGTGTGGGCGCCGAGCTTCTGCCAGGGCCGCAGGTGTTTGCCTTCGGCCAGCAGCCAGGCGTCGGTCTCGCCGATCCAGAAACTGGTGAGCGCGCCGGGAGGGGTGGGGGAGGTGGGTGGTGGGTTCATGGGAGGCACGCTGTTGGGGCATTCTGGCACCGAACGGGAACCCGCTGGTTACATCCTGAGGCCGTTGGGGTCTGCTCTTGGGAGGCTCGGAACGCCCGTGAGCCTCGGCGACAATGGGCGGATGATTCTGGACTCCCGATTTCTCACCCCCCGGCGCCTGCTCATGGCGTCCGTGGTGGTCGCACTCGTCACCATCACGCTCAAGACCCTGGCCTGGGTGGTCACCGATTCGGTGGGGCTGCTGTCGGATGCGATGGAGTCGCTGGTGAACCTGGCGAGCGCCATTTTCGGCCTCGTGATGGTGACCATCGCCGCCCGCCCGGCCGATGAAGAGCACCCTTATGGTCACCACAAGGCCGAGTATTTTTCGTCCGGCTTCGAGGGCATCCTGATCATTGTGGCGGCGCTGGGCATCGTCTGGACGGCGGTGCACCGATTGCTCGACCCGCAACCCATCGAGCAGGTGGGCTGGGGTCTGGCGCTGTCGGTGGCCAGTTCGGCGCTCAACGGGCTGCTGGCCTGGGTGATGTTCCGCGCGGCCAAACAGCACCGGTCCATCGCACTGGAAGCCGATGCCAAACACCTGATCACCGACGTCTGGACCTCGGCCGGCGTGGTGGTCGGCATCGCGCTGGTGCACTTCACCGGCTGGCTCTGGCTCGATCCGGTGGTCGCCATCGGCGTGGCGCTGAACATCCTGAAGGAGGGCTTTCATCTGATGTGGCGTTCGTCGCAGGGGCTGATGGACGAAGCGGTGGAGCCCGAGGTCATGGCCACCATTCAGCAGACGCTCGATGGTTTCGCGAGCCAGCGCGACGAAGCGTCCATCATCCGTTTCGACCATGTCAGTACCCGCAAGGCCGGCCAGCGCCGCTTTGTGGACATGCACATGCACATGCCCGCGAGCTGGTCGCTGGGGCGGTCTGCAGCCGTTCGCGCCAGCGTCGAACAAGCGCTGATGAGCGCCGTGCCCGGCTTGCGCGCGTCGATCCAGTTGTTGCCCAGCGATGTGGAAGCCCACTTCGACGACCCCAAGGATCTGATTTGATCGCCCTGTTGCAGCGCGTGAGCGAAGCCCGCGTGGTGATTGCGGGTGAAACCGTGGGCCAGATCGGCGCCGGCCTGCTGGTGCTGGTGTGCGCCGAACCGGACGACACCGAGGCCGTGGGCCAGAAGCTGCTGGCCAAGATCCTGAAGCTGCGCATCTTCAGCGACGAAGCCGGCAAGATGAACCGCAGCGTGCAGGACGTGGGCGGTGGCCTGCTGGTCGTGAGCCAGTTCACCCTGGCGGCCGACACGAAGAGTGGCAACCGGCCCGGTTTCTCCGCTGCCGCGCCGCCGGGTCTGGGCGAAGCGCTGTACGACCGCTTTGTCGAAGCGGCTCGGGCGCAGCACCCGGTGGTGCAGACCGGGCGCTTTGGCGCCGACATGCAGGTGCACCTGGTCAACGACGGCCCGGTGACCATTCCCTTGAACATGAGCTGAGTGGCATGGCCCTGATTTTTCATTCTTCCGCGAACCCCGTCGCTGCCGGTCACGTGCTGGGCGAGAGCCTGGTGGGGGAGCCCTGGAACGGCGCAACGCCGGCCTGGCCGCTGCAGCCGCTGCGCGCGCCCCTGCTGGGCGCGGGCAGCACACCGTGGCACGAGGCCTGGCTGGTGGACAGTCCGCCGCTGGCGGGCGAGAGCGAGGGCATCCGCTGGCGGCGCCAGGGCGATCAGCTGTTTGGCGTGATCGAGATCGACGAGGGCCCGGACGTCGGGCTGCAGGCCGCCAGCGAAGCCGCGTATGCCCGCCTCTTTCGCCTGCTCGATGCCCAGGGCCTGCCGCACCTGTGGCGGCTCTGGAACTACATGGCCGACATCAACCAGGACCAACAGGGCCTGGAGCGTTACCGGCAGTTCAACCTGGGCCGCGCCCAGGCGTTCGAGGGCGCGTCGCGCTGCGTGGTGGGCCGGGTGCCGGCGGCCTGTGCACTGGGGGTGCGCTCCGGCCCGCTGTCGGTCGCTTTTCTGGCCGGGTCCACGCCGGCCGTGCCGGTGGAGAACCCGCGCCAGGTCAGCGCCTTTCTGTATCCCGGCGAGTACGGACCGCGCAGCCCGACTTTTTCACGCGCCGCCCTGGTCTATCCGCCGGGACAGGAACTGCTGTTCATTTCCGGCACGGCGAGCATCGTCGGGCACCAGAGCGTGCACCTGGGCGACGTGGCCGCACAGACCCGCGAGAGCCTGGACAACATCGAGGCCGTGCTGGCCGAGGCGCAGCGCCTCAGTCCCCGGGGGGCCTTTGCGCTCGCCGATCTGAGCTACCGGGTCTACATCCGCCACGCGGCCGACCTGGGCGCGGTGAGGGCCGAGATGGCCGGGCGCGTGGCCAGCGCTGAAACCCTGTACCTGCAGGCCGACGTCTGCCGCAGCGAGTTGCTGGTGGAGATCGAGGCCCAGGGGCTGCGCGTGGTTCAGGCCGCGTAAGGGTTCGGCTGCCCCAGCCCGGCCAGGATCGCCGTCTCGCGCGCCTCCATCGCTTCGGCGTCGGCCTCGCTGGTCTCGTGGTCCCAGCCCTGCGCGTGCAGGGTGCCGTGCACCAGCAGGTGGGCGTAGTGTTCGGCCAGCGGTTTCTTCAGCTCGGCGGCCTCGCGTGCCACGACCGGCGCGCAGAGCACCAGATCGGCCATCACCAGGGGGTCGGTTGCGTAGTCGAAGGTCAGCACGTTGGTGGCGTAGTCCTTGCCGCGGTAGTCGCGGTTCAGGGCCTGGCCTTCTTCGGCATCCACGATGCGCACGGTGATTTCCGCGTCGGTCTCCAGCGCGTGGCGGATACAGCGGGCGACGGTGTGGCGCGGCAGCGCGGCGCGGTGGAGGGCGGCATCGGCCAGCGCGCCGAACTGCAGGGAGAGACTCAATGAGGGCAGGGTCATGGTGTGATCAGGTGGCTTTGCGGCGCACGCGTTTGGGCAGCGGCGGCAGCCGATCGTCGGCCTCGCTGCTGCGCGCGTCGTAGGCGTCCACGATGCGCGCCACCAGCGGGTGCCGCACCACGTCGGCGCTGCTCAGGCGCGTGATGGCGATGCCCTGCACGCGCTTGAGCACGCGCTCGGCGTCGATCAGGCCACTGAGCTCGGTGCGCGGCAGGTCGATCTGGCTCACGTCGCCGGTGACCACGGCCTTGCTGCCGAAACCGATGCGGGTGAGGAACATCTTCATCTGCTCGACGGTGGTGTTCTGCGCCTCGTCCAGGATCACGAAAGCGTGGTTGAGCGTGCGCCCGCGCATGAAGGCCAGCGGCGCGATCTCGATCTGCTGGCGTTCGAAGGCCTTCTGCACCTTGTCGAAGCCCATCAGGTCGTGCAGCGCGTCGTACAGCGGGCGCAGGTACGGGTCCACCTTCTGGCCCAGATCGCCGGGCAGGAAGCCGAGTTTTTCGCCCGCTTCCACCGCCGGGCGGGTGAGCACGATGCGCTGTACCGCGCTGCGCTCCAGCGCGTCCACGGCGCAGGCCACGGCGAGGTAGGTCTTGCCGGTGCCGGCCGGGCCGATGCCGAAGGTGATGTCGTGCGTGGCCATGTTTTCCAGGTAGCGCGTCTGGGCCGGCGTGCGCCCGCGCACCTCGCCGCGCCGCGTCTGCATCGCCAGCGCGCCGTCGCCCGGCTCGGCCAGCGCCGTGTCGCCGCTCAGCATCAGCTGCACGGTTTCGGCCGGGATCGGCTTCTTCGCCATCTCGTACAGCGCCTGCAGGGTCTCCAGCGCCTGGTTGGCCTTGGCCTTGGGGCCTTCGATGCGGAACTGCTCGAAGCGGTGCGCCACCTTGACCTGCAGGCCCGCCTCGATGCTGCGGATGTGGCTGTCCATGGGCCCGCAGAGGTGACCCATGCGCAGGTTGTCGGGCGGGGAGAAGGTGTGGCGGAGGATCAAACCGATAATCCAGAATAATGTGAGCCCCCTGACCTGGCTGCGCCAGGCCCCCCGAGGGGGGCGGTCGTTCTTGGGGCGGCCCGGCGAACGACCATCTGTGAAAGAAACCCCAATGATAGGCAAATTGACCGGCACGCTGCTGGAGAAAAATCCGCCCCAGATCCTGATCGACTGCCACGGCGTCGGCTACGAGGTGGACGTGCCGATGAGCACCTTCTACAACCTGCCCTCGCTGGGCGAAAAAGTGGCGCTGCTCACGCACTTCGTGGTGCGCGAAGACGCACAACTGCTCTACGGCTTTGGCAGCGCTGCGGAGCGCGAGGCGTTCCGCCAGCTGGTCAAGATCAGCGGCATCGGCCCGCGCACGGCGCTTTCGGTGCTCTCGGGCCTCTCGGTGGCCGAACTGGCGCAGGCCGTGACCGCCCAGGAAGCCGGCCGCATCGTCAAGGTGCCGGGCATCGGCAAGAAGACCGCCGAGCGCCTGCTGCTCGAACTCAAGGGCAAGCTCGGCGCCGACCTCAACCTGCCCGGTGCCGGCCTGGCGCGCAGCGACGCGCAGAGCGACATCCAGCAGGCGCTGATGGCGCTGGGCTACAACGAGAAGGACGCGGCGGCCGCGCTGAAAGCCCTGCCGGCGGATGTGGGGGTGAGCGAAGGCATCAAGCTGGCGCTGAAGGCGCTGGCGAAGTGAGGGACGGTTTCATACCCCCGGTGCAACAGGCGGGATAAAAAAACCACCACGATGCCCGGTGGGCCGTCGGCGCAATTCGTTGGTTTGTTCGGCCTCGCCTTAAGGTTGTTTAAGCTTGAATCAGTAGACTGGATTCATGCCCAACTGCGCGTTTCACTGCAGACTGTCTTTGGTGGTTTGCGCCAAGAATGAACAGGCCAATACCGATTCGTTGGCGCTGTTGGGCGAGAACGAAACGGAACCTCATGAACCAGTTCTGGGATTCTGAGGCGTCCGGCCGGCGTCTGCTGTGGCTGAGCTGGCTGGTGCTGGCGGTCCTCGCTGCCGTGGTCCTGTTGACGAGGACCCTGACCCCGATTGATGAGACGCGCTACGTGGGTGCGGCGTGGGAGATGTGGCTGCGCGGCGATTTCCTGGTGCCGTTCAAGAATGGCGAGCCTTACAGCCACAAACCCCCGTTCTTCTTCTGGATGTTCCACGTCGGCTGGGCGTTGTTTGGCATCAACGAATGGTGGCCACGCCTGGTGGCTCCCCTGTTCTCGGCCGGGGCATCGGGTCTGGTGTTCCTGCTGGCGCGCCGGCTGTGGCCACAGCAGCCCGCCACAGCCGGCTTGTCTGCACTGATGCTGACCACCAGCTTGTGGTGGATGCTGTTCTCCACCACCACCATGTTCGATGTGCTGCTGGCGTTCTGGGTGCTGGTGGGCATGCACGGCGTGCTGGCGGCGGCCGATGGCCGGCGCTGGGGCTTTGCCGGGCTGGGGGTGGCGATCGGGATGGGGGCGCTGACCAAGGGGCCGGTGATCCTGCTGCACCTCTTGCCCATCACGCTGTTGGCGCCGTGGTGGAACCCCGGTCTGACCCGGCGGCGCTGGTTCGGTGGTGTGGTGCTGGCGCTGCTGTTGGGTGCGGTCATCGCACTGGCTTGGGCCATTCCGGCGGGCCTGTCGGGCGGGAAGGCCTACCGCAACGCCATTTTCTGGGGCCAGACCGCCAACCGCATGGTCGCGTCTTTCGCGCACAAGCAGCCCATTTGGTGGTACCTGCCGATGTTGCCGCTGCTGCTGTTCCCCTGGTTCGTCTGGCCCGACCTGTGGCGCGCGCTGGCCGGCCTGAAGCGCGAAGGGCTGGACCGCGGCGCACGTTTTTGTCTGGCCTGGCTGCTGCCGGTGCTCATCGCCTTTTCCCTCGTCAGTGGCAAGCAGCAGCATTACCTGATTCCGCTGTTTCCGGCGTTCGCCATGCTGGCCGCGCGGGGTCTGGTCGCGCGACCGGCGCGCCGGGTGGTGCTGCCTGTGCTGTTGGTCGCGCTCCTGGGCGTGCTGCTGGCGCTGGCCGGCGCTGGCGTTTTCAGGGCACGGTTGGACGGGTTGGCGGCTCTGCCGCTGGTCTGGCCGGGGGTACTGATCTGCGTGGCTGCGCTGGTCGCCTGGCAGGCGGTGCGGCGCGGATGTCAGCCATCCGTTGCGCTCGCGCTCCTGAGCGCCCTTGCGCTTTCCCTCACGCTGATCTCGGCACAGCCCGCCATCGAACCGCTGTACGACATCAAGCCCATGGCGCAGGCGATTCGCAAGGTCCAGCAACAGGGCGCGACGGTGGTGAATCTGCAGGGCTACCACGCGCAATACCAGTTCCTGGGGCGTCTGGAGGCGCCCCTGGTCGAGCTGGGTGACGACCCGGCGCAGCAGCTGGCCTGGCTGAAGGGGCATCCCGATGCGTACGTGGTCGTGTATTTCCGCGACGCGCATGTCCTGAACACGATTCCAGCGCTGCACCAGCAGATCTACCGGGGCGGTGCCGTTGCTTTGGTGTCGGCGCAAGAGGCGGCCACACTGCTCGGCGCCGAGGGTGGGCAGCGGCATGCAATGATGCGCTGAGGCCGCTGGTGAAGCAGGCCCGCACAGCAGCAGCGGTCCCGGTCGGCGGCAAGGCGAGGGACGCTTTGGGGGGAACAACTTTACTGAGCGTCCCGCACCACCCGCCCGTTGAGCGCCTGTACCGGCCGGGCGTTCATCGGGAACAGCCGGGCGAACAGCTTCAATTGATCGCGGCTCACGGTCACGGGTTGCTTGAGCACCATCCACAACACACCTTCGGTGCAGGGCGGTGTGGTGAGTGAACCCATGAACTGGTAGTAGCGCTGGTCCTGCGGCAGCAGGTCTTTCATGTCGATCAGACCGGCGGGCAGGGGCACGCGGTCGCCGGTGTCCAGCGGCATGTGGGTCCAGACCTTGTGCACCAGATCGTTGGCGGCGCCCGGGTCGATCAGCACCGCCACCACGGCGACCCGGCCCTGGTCGTTCTGGTGCACCAGGTGCGCGACCATGGCAAAACCCTTGTGGTTCACCTTCTCCTCCGCCGGGTGGTGGAAGTGGAACTGCAGCAGCCGGTAGGTGGAGCCGCGCACGGTCAGCGTGTTGCCACCATCCAGGTCGACCTGGATGGTGTGGCCGTTGTTGATCACGCTGCCGCCGCTGGGCTGGTGGTTGAAGAGCAGCGGTTCGGCGGGACCTTGCAGGGTGCCGGCCTCGTCGATGTGCACCGGTGACTGGCGCTGGCCCGTGGCGCAGGCGCCGAATTCGGGCTTCATCTCGGCCCAGTGTTCGGGGCCTTGTGGGCCCGCGTAGCTCCAGTGGACCTCGTGTCCGCCGGCGGCCGGTGCATGGCCCGATGGCGCTGGCGCCTTGTGCGGGCGGGGCTTGCGGGGCTGGGCATGGGCCGTTGCGCTGTCTGCCGCAGCGGCGTGTGGCGGCGGACCCGCTGATTCACCGACGATGACGTGCACCTTGTTGGGACCCTGCCGGCTTTCGATGGCCGCCTTGATCCGGTCGATCACCGCCTGGGGGTTGCCGGATGCCGGCGGTGCGGCGTGGGCCGGCACCACCGGTGGGGTGCTGGCGGGGGCGTGCGACGGGGCCGGGTCGGCGGCGAACACGCTTGCAGCGCCGCAGGCGCAGAGGGCGGCGAGCAGGGCGCGCAAGGCGGTGGCGGGTGCGGGACGGTGGGGCATGGCAGGGTGGACCGGGGTGACCGGGCCGCAGGCGTTGGGAGCGTTCCCCGCTGTATCGGCCGCGCCGCGGCTTGACTTGAGCCAGCCGGGCTGGCCTGTATAGTCAATGGCCGTTGCCCCGCCACCCCATCGCCGCCCCGCCGTGACCATCCAGACCGACGATTTCGCTCCCACGCCGCGCGTGGTCTCCGCCGCCCCGGCTTCGCCGAAGGAAGAGGCGATCGAGCGCGCGCTGCGGCCCAAGCTGCTGGACGAATACGTGGGCCAGCAGAAGGTGCGTGAGCAACTGGAAATCTTCATCGGCGCGGCCAAAAAACGCAACGAGGCGCTGGACCACGTGCTGCTGTTCGGCCCGCCGGGGTTGGGCAAGACGACGCTCAGCCACATCATCGCGCAGGAGCTGGGCGTGAACCTGCGCCAGACCAGCGGGCCGGTGCTGGAAAAACCCAAGGACCTGGCGGCGCTGCTGACCAACCTCGAGGCCAACGACGTGCTGTTCATCGACGAGATCCACCGGCTCAGCCCGGTCGTCGAGGAAATCCTCTACCCCGCGCTGGAGGACTACCAGATCGACATCATGATCGGCGAGGGTCCGGCGGCGCGCAGCATCAAACTGGACCTGCAACCGTTCACGCTCGTCGGCGCCACCACGCGCGCCGGCATGCTGACCAACCCGCTGCGCGACCGCTTCGGCATCGTGGCGCGGCTGGAGTTCTACACCGCCGAGGAGCTGGGGCGCATCGTCAAGCGCAGCGCGGGCCTGCTGAACGCACCGATGGATCCCGAGGGTGGCTTCGAGATCGCGCGCCGTTCGCGCGGCACGCCGCGCATTGCCAACCGGCTGCTGCGCCGCGTGCGCGACTACGCCGAGGTCAAGGGCCGCGGCACCATCACGTTGGACATGGCCAACCGCGCGCTGGCCATGCTCGACGTCGATCCGCAAGGCTTCGACCTGATGGACCGCAAGCTGCTCGAAGCCGTGATCCACCGCTTCGACGGCGGGCCGGTGGGGCTGGACAACATCGCCGCCAGCATCGGCGAAGAGCGCGACACCATCGAAGACGTGATCGAGCCCTACCTGATCCAGCAGGGGTTTCTGCAGCGCACGCCGCGCGGGCGCATCGCCACGCTGGCGGCCTACCGGCACCTGGGTGTGGCGCCGCCGCAGTCGGGCGATCACCTGTTCCCGGACGCGAGCTGACGTGCCAGCCGGGGTGGACCACGCCAACGGGATGCCGTCCGGCACCGAAGCGTTGTTGCGTGCCGCGCTGGGCCCGTCTGCAGCCCGTGTCTACCTGCCCATCCTGGCGCGATTCGAAGAACGGGGGCGCTCGGGGCTGGTCTGGAGCCCGCGCGCGGCGCTGGGCAACCTGGCCTGGCTGGTGTACTGGCGCCTGTGGGACGCCGTGCTGGTCCAGTCCATCCTGACGGTCGCCGGGGCGGGTGCGCTGGGCTGGTTGTGGGCGCGCGCGGACGGTGTGCCGATGGGCGTGCGTTTCGGGATGGCGGTGGCGGTCGCTGTGCTGTGGTGCGCCGTGCCCGGGCTGTGGGGTGTGGCCTGGCTGCACGGCGGCTTGCGCCAGCGCACGGTGGCCGCCGTGGAGGATGCCGACACCTTCAAAGAGGCCCTGGAACACCTGGAGCGTTCGGTGTTTGTGTGGCGTCCGCGGGGGTATGTGTTGTCGGCGCTGGCGGCGCTCTCGGTGGTGCTGCTGGTCTGGGGGGCCGGACAGCTGTTGCGCGGGACGGCGGAGCCCGACGAGCCAGCCAGCGCAGCCTTGCTTCGGTCGACACCGCCGCCGTCCATCAGCCCGGTCGCCATGCCCGCGCCAGCGCCAGCGCCCGAGCAGACCGCCGCGTCGCCGGTGGTGGACAAGCTGGTGCCCGTGATCGAAAGCCCTGCGGTCGAGCCGGCTGCGGAGCGGGTTCTGCCCGATCCCGATCTGTCGGGCGTTCGCCCCCGGGTCCGGGGTTTCGGGGTCAACGTCGGCTTGTTTTCCGTGGCGGCCAACGCCGAACGGGCGAAGGAACGGCTGTCCGGAGCGGGCCTGCCGGTGCTGGACGACCCGGTCGAGTCGGCGCGGGGGCCGCTCACCCGCGTGCGGGTGGGGCCGTTCGACCGTCGCGAAGATGCCGAGGCGGCTGCGCAGAAGGTGCGGGCGCTGGGCCTGGAGGCCCGGGTCTACGCGCCTTGAATAGACGCACCCCCGCAGCGCTTCGCGCGACCCCCTCCAGAGGGCGGCACTGGCCGTCCGGCAAAGCCGGCCCGGCGGTGCCCTGGGCGGCACCATTTCATGCGTCGGGGTGTCGCTCCGGTGCCCTGAGTAGCGGATACCGATTGGCCTTCAAGGCGATGGCGGCGCCGCGCAGCACACCCATCACAATCAGGCACTGTGCCGCGTAGTAGCTGCCCAGCACCCAGAAGGCCGACATCGGCAGCGGGCTCACGAAACGGTTGATCGCCAGCAGCGCGTCGCTGAGCATGAAACACGCGGCGCCCACGGCCACCACCAAGGACGGGCCGTCGCGCTGCACGCTGGCGCGGCCCAGGGCCTGCGCCGCCATCAGGCCGATCGCCAGCACATAGGCGGCCACGGGCCCGCGCAGGCCGGGTGGCAGGCCGCCGAACCAGAGCACGGTGTACATACCCAGCCCGACCGCGGCCACGCCCCACGCGGCGGACCGGTTCGCCAGCCAGGGCACGCCCTGGCGGAACAGCGCGATGTAGGCGATGTGCGCCAGCAGGAAGGCCGCCAACCCGGGGATGAACAGGCCGTCGAGCATGAGGAACACATCGCCCGCGAGCGACGCGGCGAGGGCTGCGAGCAGCCAGGGCGCGCCGCGCACACCGTGGGCGCGGGCGCGTTTTGCCACGATCACCACCGCCAGGGCCACGACCATGGTCAGTGGCTTGAAGACGAGGTGCGCCGCCGTCCAGCCGGTGGCGGCGCTGGCCATCGACAGCGCGGCGCATTCGATCAGCAACACCTCGCCCCGGCTGATGCGCCCCTGCAGCAACGCGCCCACGGCCCACAGGCCGGAGAACAGGGCGCTGAACCACGCCAGGTTGTGCGACAGCGCGGCGGTGTCGGCGCGCCAGAGAAAGGCCGCCACGCCGCCCAGCAAGGCCACGAACTGCCACGCCGCGAAGACCTTCACCGGGCGGGTGACGGGCGGTGCGTAGGTCTTGACGGTGGTGATGTCAAAGGGCGGTTTGGGGAATGCAGCCGCCACGTCGGACGGCCGCCAGCCCGGTGGTTTCAACCACACGCGCAGCTTGTCGGCCCAATGCCGGGTGTGCCAGCTGTCGCGGGCCAGCGCGGTGTACACCTCGGCATTGGCCCACAGCGGGTCCCAGCTGTTGAGCGGGCTGCGCGTGCCGTAGACGCAGGGCTCGCGCGGGTCTTCGGGTTCGAAGCTGCCGAAGAGGTGGTCCCACAACATCAGGATGCCGCCGTAGTTTTTGTCCACGTAGCGGTCGTTCACCGCGTGGTGCACGCGGTGGTTGGACGGTGAGGCGAACCAGCGGTCGAACCAGCCCAGGCTGCCGATCTGCCCGGTGTGGATCCAGAACTGGTAGAGCAGGTCGATGAGCGCGACCACGGCGAACACCAGCGGCGGCACACCGGCCAGCGCCATCGGCAGGTAGAACACCCAGCCGAGCAGCGGGTAGCTGCTCGGCTGTCGGAGGGCGGTCGAGAGGTTGTAGTCCTGGCTCTGGTGGTGCACCACGTGCGCGGCCCAGAAGATGCCCACCGTGTGGCCGAGGCGGTGGTTCCAGTAGTAGAGAAAGTCGTAGAACAGCAGCGCCAGCAGCCAGCCGGGCAGGGTGGTCCAGAAGCCGGTGTCCGGGACAAGAGACAGGCTGCTGAACACTGCCGTGTAGATGCCGATCTTCAGCAGCGGCACAAACACCACGCTGGCCTGGCTCAGCATGCCCAGCGAGATGCTGTTCAGGGCGTCGTCGAAGCGGTAGGTGTTGCGGCCACGGCGCAGGCCGACCATCCATTCGAGGGCGATGAGGGCCAGAAAGACCGGGGTGGCGAGGACGATGATCTGGCTGGGCGACATGCCCGCCATTCTGGTGGGATTCAGCCCAGGGCTGCTCTGGCGTCAACCCTGATCAGGCGTTCCACCCGCCCGGCCGCCAGGCCGCCGACCACACCGAACGCAAAGTCGTGCAGGTTCACCGTGGGGTCGCAGTGGCCCGGGATCAGCCACACGGTTTCGCCCAGTTCGGGCAGGGCTGTGCCGGGCGCGGCGGCGCGCAGGATGCCGTGTTCGTCGCCACCGTTGGCGAACACCAGGCCGGTGGGCCAGGCGACCGCTGGCAGGCCGCTGTCGATGGCGTGGCTCTTGTGGCCGGCGTCGCAGACGGCGTGGTTTTCGCGGCGGCTCATGACCTGGCTCTTGACGAACAGCGCGTGTTCAAACATCGGGGCGTCCGCTTCGTTCTGGTTGCCCGCGTAGTCGGCATCCATGAACAGGTAGGACCCGGCCTGCAGCTCGCCCCAGACGCCGCTGGCGGCTTCCAGCACGAAGCTGCCGGTGCCCGCGCCCGTGACCAGCGGCACGCTGAAGCCCGCCGCGGCCAGT
Organism: Hydrogenophaga aromaticivorans; assembly: GCF_013387465.1. Lineage (GTDB taxonomy): Bacteria > Pseudomonadota > Gammaproteobacteria > Burkholderiales > Burkholderiaceae_C > Hydrogenophaga > Hydrogenophaga aromaticivorans. The sequence goes on from NZ_VYGV01000016.1 coordinate 733,038, forward strand.
GCATCGCGGCTGCGGACCACCGCCTGCGTGGCGCCCTCGATGGCGATGCGGCGTTCGGCCGGCGTGCGCTGGTGCTGGGCGCTGCCGTGGTAGGCCTGCAGACCGGCGAAACGCAGGGCGGGGTGCTGCGCGATCTGCCGCGCCAGCGGCACCGCGGCCTCGCCCGGCGCGACACCGCAGCGGCCCTGGCCGACGTCGATTTCGATGAACACGTCGATGGCGTTCGGCGCATGCACGCCCGCCGCATCGAGCGCCTGCGCCAGGCGCGTGATGCCCAGGGCGCTGTCCACCGCGATGGCAAAGCGCGTGGGCAGGTCGCGCAGCGCCGCCGCCAGCCGCGCCAGCTTGGCCGGCGCGATCACCTCGTTGCTGATGAAGATGTCGTGCACGCCGGCGTGGGCCAGGGCCAGCGCCTCGTCGGTCTTCTGCACGCACACGCCCACGGCGCCGTGCGCCACCTGCCGCTTCGCGAGTTCGGCGCTCTTGTGCATCTTGGCGTGTGGCCGCAGGCGCAGGCCGCGCCCGACCGCGAAGGCCGCCATGCGCGCCAGGTTGCGCTCCATCGCATCGAGGTCGATCACCAGCGCCGGCGTGTCGATGGCCGCCACACCCTGGCCCACGCAGGCCTGGGCCTGCTCAAGCCGTCTGTTCATCGAGCGCGCCGTTGCCGGTGGTCAGGTGCCCGGTGTCGGCCCAGCCCACCAGACCCAGGCCCTCGGGCGTCCAGAGCAGGCGGTTGATGGCGGTGTTGGTCAGTTCCCAGCTGCGCGGTGCCTGCAGTTCCAGCCGGGTGGCGGCGCGGTAGAGGATGTCGAGCACGCCGCCATGCACCGCCACGAGGATCTGCTCGCCGGGGTGGCGCGCGGCCAGCTCGTTCACCGCGCGCACCACGCGGTCCTGCAGCTGCAGCAGCGACTCGCCGCCGGGCGGCGCGAAGTCGGGCACGCGTTTGCGCCAGGCGGTGGATTCTTCCGGGTAGCGGGCTTCGAGCTCGGCCCATGTGTGGCCCTCGAAGCGGCCGAAGCAGCGCTCGCGCAGGCCGGTGTGCGTGTGCACCGGCTTGTCGTGCCGGCGCGCGACGGCCTGCGCGGTTTCCAGCGCCCGGCTGAGATCGCTGGCGTAGAACGCGTCGATGGGTTCGTCGGCCAGCGCCTGCGCGAGCTGGGCCGCCTGCCAGCGGCCGTGTTCGTTCAGGTCGATGTCGGTGTGGCCCTGGATGCGGGTGTCGCGGTTCCAGGCGGTTTCACCGTGGCGCACGGCCAGGATGCGGGTGACTTTCAAATGGGGGTCCTGTTCGGTTGGGGCGGTCAACAGGGCGCACTGTACCGGGTTGGCCCCGGTCTGCAAAACCGCACGGAAGATGCCCCGGCTCGTGCGGGGCATCGGGTGCTTTGCGACACAATCGCCGCATGATGCCGTCTCCCTCAGCGCCGCTCGGGGATTTCTCCACGCTGTTCAACTTCCTGCCCATCGGTGCCTACCGCAGTTCGTCCGACGGTGTGATGCTGCGCGCCAACCCGGCGCTGGTGAAGCTCAATGGCTACGCTTCCGAAGCAGCGATGCTGGAGAACGTCAACCGCATCTCCTCCGACTGGTATGTGGTGCCGGGGCGGCGCGGCGAGTTTCACCGCCGGCTGGAGCGTGACGGCTTCGTGCAGGGATTCGTGTCCGAGGTGTCGCGCCACCAGGGGGGCCAGCACCTGTGGATCAGCGAAAACGCCCACGCGGTTCGCGATGCCGGTGGGCAGCTGCTGTACTACGAAGGTACGGTCGAAGACATCACCGAAGGCACGCTTGCCCAGCTGGCACTGCGCCAGAGCGAGGAACAGCTGCGCCTGATCACCTCGCAGATACCGGGCATGGTCTTCGTGGTGCATGTGACACCCGCCGGGCAGCGCAGCTACCGTTTTGTGAGTTCGGGCGTTCGCGACATCTACGGTTTTGGTCCGGAGGATCTGATACGCGACCCGATGCTGATCGCGCGCCACCGGCATCCCGAGGATGCGTCGCGGATCGAAGAGGACATGCAGAAGATCAGCCAGGGGCCCGTCGAGCTCGGGGGCGAGTTCCGCATCGTGTTACCCGATGGGCAGATCAAGTGGGTGTTTCGCCGATCCTGCACCGTGTCTTCCGATGCCGACGGTTTCCTGCGGGTGGGCGTCTTGCTCGACATCACCGAACGCAAGGCCGCCGAAGCGGCCTTGCGTGAGAACGAAGCGCTCTGGAAGCTGGCGCTGGAAAGCGCAGGCGACGGGGTCTGGGACTGGAACATCGCGACCGGGGAAGAGTTTTTCTCCAGCCGCATCCTGGCCATGTTCGGCTTCGCCGAAGGCGAGATCACCCACCTGGCCGAGGCGCTGGACAGCCGGACCCACCCCGACGACGTGGCGCAGATGCTGGCCGACCGGCAGGCGCACTTCGATGGCCGCACACCGGTGTATCGCAACGAACACCGCGTGCGCTGCAAGGACGGCGGCTGGAAATGGGTGCTGTCGCGCGGCATGGTGATCGCGCGCGACGCGGCGGGAGCGCCGCTGCGCATGGTGGGCACGCACACCGACATCACCGAACTCAAGCAGGCCGAGGCGCAGCAGCGCCTGCTCGAAGCGCAGCTGCGTGAATCGCAGAAGATGGAAGCGATCGGCACGCTGGCCGGTGGTGTTGCACACGATTTCAACAACCTGCTTGCGGCGATTCTGGGCAACCTGGCCCTGGCGCGCGAAGACGTGGGGCCCGATCACCTGGCGCAGGAAAGCCTGCAGGAAATCAGCCGCGCCGCGATCCGCGCGCGCCAGCTGGTGCAGCAGATCCTCACCTTCAGCCGGCGCCAGACCCAGGCCATGCAGCTGCAACCGCTCACACCGCTGCTGCTGGAAGCGCTGGGCCTGCTGCGCTCGTTGCTGCCCGCCGGCGTGCGCATGGACACGCGACTGCCCGAGGCATCGCTCGTGGTGCTGGCAGATGCCACGCAGGTGCAGCAGGTGCTGATCAACCTCTGCACCAACGCCTGGCAGGCGCTCGAAGGCCGCCCTGGCGACATCTTCGTGGCGCTGGAAGCCCGACAGGTGGACGCGGCGCAGGCGCTGCAGCTGGGGGATCTGCCGCCGGGGGCCTATGCGTGTCTGAGCGTCACCGACGACGGGCCGGGCATGAGCGCCGAGACCCGGCGGCGCCTGTTCGAACCCTTTTTCACTACCAAGCCGCCGGGGGCCGGCACGGGGCTGGGCCTGGCGGTGGTGCACGGCATTGTCAAGGCGCACCGGGGCGCGATCGCGGTGCACAGCCGGCCCGGCGCCGGCACGCGCTTTGACATCTACCTGCCGCTGGCCGGGGAGACCGGGACGCTGCAGCCCGAACGGGCGCCCGCTCCCGAAGCGCCGGTGTCCGAGGCCAGCGGGCGTCACGTGGTTTACATCGACGACTACGAGGCCATGGTGTTTCTCGTCGGGCGGTTGTTGCGCAAGCAGGGCTTTCGGGTCAGCACCTTCGAGTCGGGCGAAACCGCGCTGGCCTGGCTGCGCGCCCACGACGAGCCGGTCGATCTCGTGGTGACCGACCAGAACATGCCCGGCCTGTCGGGCGTGGAGGTGGCGCGGGCCATCCGCCGCCTGCGCCCGGGCCTGCGCATCGCCATCGTTTCAGGGCATGTCAGCGACGAATTGCTGGCCGAGGCCGCGGCGGCGGGCGTGAACGAGGTGCTGGGCAAACAGGACAGCATGGAAGCGCTGGGCGCGGCCATCCGGCAGTTGCTGGAGGCCTGAAGCGCGCTAGCGTGCAACAACACTCACCAGGGGGGCCGCCCCAGGCTTGAATCGCTCCCCTCGGGGGCCTCGTTCTTCAGCGCGGAACGTCGATGTTGACCTGTCGCACGCCGGCTGGTGGCGTGGGGAAACCCTGCAGGGCCGCGTCGAGCATGGCGCTCCAGAGTTCGGGGGTGCTGTTCCAGCGGCCCTCGTGCGCGGCGTGCGTTTCATAGACCACCTGCTGGCTACCGGCGTGACGGATCAGCAAAGACACCTTGCGCTGGTAGTACGGCCAGTCCGTGTGCAAAAACATCGGCGACCAGATGATCTGACCGCTGCCGGTGATCACGTGACCACGGCCAAACATGCCGAATGCACCCCAGTGGTGGTCCCACGGGTCTTCCCAGGGCGCGTGTGGCAGTCGCAACGAACTGGCGCTGACCTGTACCGTCCAGGACGGGGGCGCACCGCCATCGGCCTGATGCCAGCCGACCTTGCCCAATGCGGTGCGGGCCAGTTCTTCCAGCCGGTCCTGTCCGGCTGCCTGGTGGCCTTCGGTTTGGGACGGCAGTCGGTCAAAGCGGTAGGTTTGTGGTCGCTGCGGCGCTGCAACGGCCAAACGGGTTCCGCCAGCGACATCGTTCCAGCGGGGGAAACTCTCCACCGCGTTGTCCACCCGGTAGACGCTGGCGCAGCCGCCCAGCACCAGAACGCTCAGGGCCGCCAGCAGGCCGCGCCAGCGCACGGCAACGCGCTGTGGGTCTGAAGTGTGGTTGGGGTGCATGGACACGTCTCCTGTGCAGTGGATTGCGCCGCGTCCGCGCGGGGCGGACCCGCGGTCTCAGTGCGCGGCGATCGGTATGACCGCGCGGGCCGGCACTTCGTTCCCGGTTTCGTCGTCGGTCGTGGGCGGAACGGGCTCCGGCAAGGGTTCTTCGTCAAACGCCTTGTCGCCGTCTTCATCGGCCTCGCCAGTGACTTCGATGGACTCGAACGGGAACAGCTTGCGGTCCATCAAATGGCTGGGCACCACGTTCTGCAGCGCGGTGAGCATGTTCTCCAGCCGGCCAGGAAACTTCTTGTCCCAGTCGCGCAGCAGGTTGCCCACCTGCTTGCGCTGCAGGTTTTCCTGGCTGCCGCAGAGCGTGCAGGGAATGATGGGAAATTGCCTGACCTCGGCCCAGCGGATCAGGTCTTTCTCCGGCACGTAGGCCAGCGGGCGGATCACCATGAACTCGCCGTTGTCGCTCACCAGCTTGGCCGGCATGCCCTTGAGCTTGCCGCCGAAGAACATGTTGAGGAACAGCGTCTGCAGCATGTCGTCGCGGTGGTGGCCCAGCGCGATCTTGGTCGCGCCCAGCTCCTTGGCCACGCGGTACAGGATACCGCGGCGCAGTCGGCTGCACAGGCTGCACATGGTCTTGCCTTCGGGGATCACCTTCTTGACGATGGAGTAGGTGTCCTGCGTTTCGATGTGGTGCTTCACGCCGAGCCTGCCCAGGTACTCGGGCAGGATGTGGTCGGGGAAGCCGGGCTGTTTCTGGTCGAGGTTGACCGCGATGATCTCGAAGTCGATGGGCGCACGCGCCTGCAGCTTCATCAGGATGTCGAGCAGGCCATAACTGTCCTTGCCCCCCGAGACGCAGACCATCACCCGGTCGCCGGCTTCGATCATGTTGAAGTCCACGATGGCGCGGCCGACCTCGCGGCAAAGACGCTTTTCCAGCTTGTGGTTTTCGTGGGCGAGTTTTTCGGGGTTCATGGCGCTGGGTCTCGGGCTTTGCGGTCAGGTGTTGCGTCAAAAGCAACAGGGGAAACATTGATGTATGCTGCAACGCACAATCCGGGGGGTGTCAAACCTCGGATATGTGGGTTGGTCACGGATCAACATCATTCAAAAGGCACACTGGGTGTGCTATTCCCGTTGCCACGGCATCGGGCAGCGAATCGACGATTTTATTTGGAGTCTCTTGTATGTCTTTTGCTTTTCATCGGGTTGCCCTGGCTTCCATGCTGGTTTCCTTCGCCTCTATTGCCGCCGCGCAGTCCGCCAGCATGACCACCGACCGTGACGGCAACGTCGGTTACGCCACTCCCGAGGCGTGTGACGCCGCGATCGAGAGCGGCAAGGCCAAGTTCTACAAGCCCCAGACCCAGCAGAAGCCGAAGCTGCAGGCCGGTGAGGTCTCGGTGGCTCCGATGCTGCTCAAGGACCTGAGCCCCAGCTACAGCAAGGGTGCCTGCGACAAGGGCGTGGCCACGGCCCGCGGTCGCGGCGGCGTGAGCAAGGCGCTGCAGGGCAAATGGATCCCCTTCAGCCCGACGTTGGAAATCAACGCCTACAAGAACAAGGATGGCAACGTTGTCCGCGTGACCATGCGCCAGTGCGACAACCACTTCTCCGACCTGCTGCCGCGTCCGACGCCGGTGGCTGTGGCCCCGGTCCCTGTGGCCGCTCCGGCCCCGGCACCCGCACCGGTCGTGGCTGCCCCGGCACCCGTGCCAGCTCCCGCACCCGCACCCGTGCTGAAGGCCGCCGAAGCCGTGTCGTTTCCGTATGTGTTCGGTACCCTGGGTGCCCAGCGCGACCTCATCGGCAATGGCCCGATCGACGGCTTCGCCCAGTTCAACGACCACGACACCAAACTGGCCCTGCAGGGCGGCGTGGGTTACCAGTTCAACAAGCTCTGGGGCGCTGAAGCCTTTGCCCAGTTCGGCAGCGGCCATGTCTTCGAGAACGGCGTCGAGTCCAAGGTCCGTGCACTGGGCCTGCGCGCCACGGTGGGCCAGAACCTGAGCGAAGCCACCCGCCTGTTCGGCAAAGCCGGTATCGCCAGCGTGAAGCACACGGGTGATGTCGCAGGCTCTCAGACCCGCCCGACCCTGGGTCTGGGCCTGACGCACGCCCTGAGCCAGAACCTGTCGCTGCGCAGCGACCTGGACATGTTCGTGAAGAAGAGCTCTGACGAAGCCCGCTCCTGGAAAGAGCTGGTGTACCTGGGCGTTGGCGTCCAGTACAACTTCAAGTGATGCCGGTTCCGGCTTCCTGAAGCCAAAGGGCCCCGCAAGGGGCCCTTTTTCATGGCTCTCCGTCGCTGGTCACCATTGACCGCTTTCCATGCGGATGGCGACCTCGCAGTCCTCAAAAATTTCGAGCTTGGCGATCTTCACGCGCACGCCGATCACGCCCGGCAGCTGCATGAGCCGGCGCGTGAGCTTGCCGATCAGGCTCTCCAGCAGGTTCACGTGTTCGGCGGTGCACTCGTCGATGATGATCTGGCGCACCTTGCGGTAGTCGAGCACGTGGTTGATGTCGTCGTCGTGCGGCAGCAGCGGCTGGGTGCCCTGGTTGAGTTCGGCGTCCACCTGGATCGGCTGCGGGCTGGTCTTCTCGTGGTCCAGGATGCCGAGGTTGGCGTCGAAGCGCAGGCCGGTGAGGGCCAGGATCTGGGTGCCGGCCTGCGGCGCGTAGGGTGTGGTCATGGGTCTGGGCCAGGGCGGCCGGTTTACATCAGCGAAAAATCGCGTTCGAAGCGCATCAGGTGCTGGCCGCCGTCGACCAGCAGCGTGGTGCCGGTGATGGAACGGTTGGCCAGCGCAAAGGCCACGGTTGCGGCCACGTCTTCGGGGGTGGACGAGCGGCCCAGCGGCGACTGCCGGTGCAGCGCCTGGAACTTCTCGTCGCTCAAGAGATGGCTCGTGAGCGTGAGCCCGGGCGCCACGCCGACCACACGCACGCGCGGCGCCAGCGCCATGGCGAGCATGGTGTTGGCGGCTTCGAGCGCGGCCTTGGACAGCGTGTAGCTGAAAAAATCGGGGTTCTGGTTCCAGAGTTTCTGGTCCAGCAGGTTGACCACCGCGCCATCGCGCCCGCTGTCCTGCAGGTGGGCGTGCAGCGCCTGCGCGAGCAGGATCGCGGCGCCGGTGTTGGTGTGCAGGTGCTGGTCCATCGCGGCGAAGCCAAAGCTCTGCGCGCTGTCGTGTTCGAACAGCGAGGCGTTGTTGACCACCGCATCGACCTGGCCGAAGTGCGCCACGACGGCGGGCAGCAGCGAGCGCACGCTGGTCTCGTCGCCGAGGTCGGCGCAGAAGGGCGCGGCACTGCCGGCGCGGCCGCTGAGCGCGTCGCAGTCGGCTGCGGTCTGCTGCGCTTCGGCCACCGACCGGCGGTGGTGCACCGCCACGTTCCAGCCACCGCGTGCCAGTGTGAGCGCGATCTCGCGGCCCAGGCGCTTGCCCGCGCCCGTGATCAGCACGGTGCGCGGGGCGGGTGGCGAAGAGGGCGTGGCGCTGGGCATGGCGGACAATGGCGGGGTGAAAACCGAATCTGTGAGCGAACCGTCAAGTTTAACGAGCGCCCTGTTGGCGCGCCTGCGCGAGGTCATCCACGCGTCGGGCGGCTGGCTGCCGTTCGACCGATTCATGGCCATGGCGCTGTACGAGCCGGGACTGGGCTATTACGCCAACCAGAAGCCCAAGTTCGGCCAGATGCCCGAAGGCGTGGCCGGGCAGGGCAGCGACTTCGTGACCGCACCCGAACTGAGTCCGCTGTTCGGCCACACGCTGGCGCGACAGGTGGCGCAGGCGTTGGTCGCCACCGGCACCGATGAGGTGTGGGAATTCGGCGCCGGCACCGGCGCGCTGGCGCTGCAGGTGCTGGACGCGCTGGCTGCCCTGGGCCAGGCACCGCGCCGTTACACCATCGTGGATCTCTCGGGCAGCCTGCGCGAGCGGCAGCGCGCCACACTGGCGAAGCATGCGGACCGTGTGCGGTGGATCGATCAGCTTCCCGAGCGGTTTGAAGGCGTGGTGCTGGGCAACGAGGTGCTGGACGCGATGCCGGTGCAACTGCTGGTGCGCATCGGCGGGCAGGCCGATGGCCGCTGGCACGAGCGTGGTGTGGTGCTGTCCGAAGTCGGTGCGCTGGCCTGGGCCGAGCGGCCCACCGACCTGCGCCCGCCGCTGGCCATCGAAGGCCCGCACAACTACCTGACCGAAATCCACCCGCAGGCCGAAGCCTTCATCCGCACGCTGGCCGACCGGCTGCAACGCGGTGCGGCGTTTTTCATCGACTACGGCTTCCCGGAGGCCGAGTACTACCACCCGCAGCGCCACATGGGCACGCTGATCTGTCACCGGGCGCACCGGAGCGACGACGACCCGCTGGCCGACGTGGGTGAAAAGGACATCACCGCGCACGTCAACTTCACCGGCATCGCGCTCGCCGCGCAGGACGCCGGCATGAGCGTGCTGGGTTACACCTCGCAAGGCCGCTTCCTGATCAACGCGGGCCTGCTGGACGTTGCGAAAGACGCCGGCCCGCGCGAGAACGCGATGCTCGGCAAGCTGGTGAACGAACACGAGATGGGCGAGCTGTTCAAGGTGATCGCGCTGGCGCCCGCAGAAAGCGCGGAAGGCTGGGTTCCCATGGGTTTCGCCTCCGGCGACCGCACACACCGTTTATGAACAGGACGTCGCCATGATCCGCTGGATGATCGTCATCTTCCTGGCGCTGCTGCTGATCAGCTGGTTCACGCCGCTGCTGCAGAAGCTGGGTTTCGGCAAACTGCCGGGTGACCTGCATTTCAGGGCTTTTGGCCGCGAGTGGTTCCTGCCGATCACCACCACCATCCTGCTGAGCTTCGTGGCCAGCCTGATCGGCCAGCTCATCTGAGCGACGGTATACCCCTTGGGGTGTCTTGAAATGGGCGCAGCCGCATCCATCTGTCAGGCATCCCGACCGACTGGAGCCCTTCGCATGTCCACAGCATCCCTGCACATCGTCTGCCCCCACTGCCACACCACCAACCGCATCGCCAGCGCCGACCTCTCGGCCGCGCCCGATTGCGGCAAATGCCACCAGCCCCTGTTCACCGGCCACCCGGTGCCGCTGGACGAAGCAGCGTTTGAAAAACACATTGCGCGCTCGCAGGTGCCGGTGCTGGTCGATTTCTGGGCACCCTGGTGCGGCCCCTGCCGCGCGATGGCGCCGGCATTCGAGCAGGCCGCGCAGCAGCTGGAGCCGGGCATGCGCCTGGCCAAGGTCAACACCGAAGAGGCGCAGGCCCTCGCCGCACGCTTCAACATCCGCAGCATCCCGACGCTGGCGCTGTTCGTGAACGGCCGCGAGGTCGCGCGCCAGCCCGGCGCCATGGGGGCTGCCGACATCGTGCGCTGGGCGCGTTCGCAGCGCGTCTGAACGCTGGAGCGACGGCCGCGGCGGCAAAGCCGTTCCACCCACTCTGACATTCATGTAACTGAGTTACATGTCCGGCATAATCCGGACCACTTCGCACCGGGGCCGTCATGGGGTACTGTTCCGGGCCGACTTTGTGGAACCGATCACATGCCAAACCCGACCAGCGGACTCCTCCGCGCCCGACTGCTCGCCGACGTGGGCGGCACCAACGCCCGCTTCGCCTGGCAATACGGCCCCGGTGAACCGATCACCGACGTGCGCGTATTGCCCTGCGCCGAATACGCCACCCTGCAGGACGCGATCCGCGTCTACCTGAACGACCTCGGCCACGGCACGCCGGACGCGGTGGCGATCGCCATCGCCAACCCGATCACCGGTGACCAGATCCGCATGACCAACCACCACTGGTCGTTTTCGCAGTCGGCGGTGAAGGCCGAGTTCGGCTTCAACACACTGCGCCTGCTCAACGACTTCACCGCGCTGGCGCTGGCGTTGCCGGATCTGCCGGCGCAGGAGCTGCGCCAGGTCGGCGGTGGCGCGGCCATGCCCGGTGCCGCCATCGGTCTGGTCGGCGCCGGCACGGGGCTGGGGGTGTCGGGCCTGCTGCCCAACGGCCTGGCGGGCTGGGTACCGCTGGAAGGCGAGGGCGGGCACGTCACGCTGCCGGCCGTGACGGCGCGCGAACGCCTGGTGATGGACGGCCTGGCGCGCCGCTACGGCCGTTGTTCGGCCGAGCGCGTGTGCAGCGGCCAAGGCATCCTGGACACCTACGGCCTGCTCTGCGAGGCCGATGGCGTGGTGCCGGGTGGCGCGGCCAGTGCGGCCGACGTGAGCGAGGCGGCCCTGAACGCCGGAAACCCGCAGGCGCTGGAAGCACTGAACCTCTTTTGCGCCATGCTGGGCTCGGTGGCCGGCAACCTGGCGCTCACGCTCGGTGCGCGCGGCGGGGTCTACATCGGCGGCGGCATCGTGCCGCGGCTGGGCGCCTGGTTCGAAAGTTCACCGTTCCGGACGCGATTCGAGTCCAAGGGCCGGTTCCACGGCCTGCTGGCCGACATCCCCGTGTGGGTGATCACTTCGAAACAATCGCCCGCCTTGCTGGGTGCGGCGCGTGCACTGGACAGCCACTGAGCACACTCCTAGGGGTTTCCACGGATGGCTGGTGTTAATTAATTAATGAAAAATTAACATCCTCGGTGCAGCCCGCGCCGGGCCAACCACAACCGGGCCGCAGGCCATCCAACGGAGACAACCCATGAAGTTCACTTACACCTTTGGTGCCGCGCTGGTCGCTGCCCTGCTCGCCACCGCCTGCGGCAAAAAAGAAGAGGCTGCTCCAGTCGCCGCCACGCCGGCGCCGGCCGCTGCGCCCGCACCCGCCAAGACCGCGGTGGAAGTGCTGCACTACTGGACTTCGGGCGGCGAGGCCAAGTCGGCCGCCGAGCTCAAGGGCATGCTCGAAGCCAAGGGCTACGAGTGGAAGGATTTCGCCGTGGCCGGTGGTGGCGGTGAAAACGCCATGACCGTGCTCAAGAGCCGCGCCGTTTCGGGCAACCCGCCCACGGCAGCGCAGGTCAAGGGTCCGGCGATCCAGGAATGGGCCAAGGAAGGCATGCTGGCCAACATCGACAACGTGGCCGGCCCCGAGAAGTGGGACGAGCTGCTGCCCAAGGTGGTGGCCGACGTGATGAAGGCCGATGGTCACTACGTGGCCGCACCGGTCAATGTGCACCGCGTCAACTGGATGTGGGCCAACCCCGAAGTGCTGAAGAAGGCTGGCGTCGCGGGCATGCCCAAGACCTGGGACGAGTTCTTCGTCGCGGCCGACAAGATCAAGAAGTCCGGCAACATCGCGCTGGCCCACGGTGGCCAGAACTGGCAGGACTTCACCGTGTTCGAGTCGGTGGTGCTGGGTGTGGGCGGTGCCGAGTTTTACGACAAGGCACTCGTCAAGCTCGACCCGGCGGCGCTCACCAGCCCGACCATGACCAAGGCCGTGACGACCTTCCGCAAGCTCAAGGGCTATGTGGACGACGCTTCCTCGGGCCGCGACTGGAACATGACCACCGCCATGGTGATCCAGGGCAAGGCTGGCTTCCAGTTCATGGGCGACTGGGCCAAGGGCGAGTTCACCGCCGCGGGCCAGAAGCCGGGCGAAGGTTTCCTGTGCGCGGCTGCGCCGGGCACCGCCAACGCCTACACCTTCAACGTGGACTCCTTCATCATGTTCAAGCTGAAGGACGAGGCCGCGCAGAAGGGCCAGGCCGACCTGGCCTCCGCCATCCTGAGCCCCGAGTTCCAGGAAGTGTTCAACCAGAACAAGGGTTCCATCCCGGTGCGTCTGGGCCACGACATGAGCAAGTTCGACGATTGCGCCAAGCTCTCGGCCGCGGACTTCGTGGCCACCGCCAAGGCCGGTGGTCTGGTGCCCTCAATCGCCCACGGCATGGCCGTCAGCCCCGCGGCCGAAGGCGCCATCAAGGACGCCGTCAGCCAGTTCTGGAACGACGACAAGATCTCGGTGGCCGACGGTGTGAAGAACATCGCCAAAGCCGCTGCGACCAAATAAGCGTTCACCCGCCGCGTGCCCACAACCCCATCCCCTGCGGATGGGGTTGTCTTTGAATGCACCCCATGAAATCTTTTGAAAACCTGCTGCCCAAGCTGGTGATCGCTCCGGCCTTCGTGTTCGGTTTTGCGTTCATCTACGGCTTCATGATCTGGAACGGCGTGCTGTCCGTCACCGGCTCGCGCATGCTGCCCAACTACGACGAGTTCGTGGGACTTGCGCAGTACCGGCAACTCTGGGACATGGACCGCTGGACCGTGGCCTTGAAGAACCTGGGCATCTTCAGCCTGCTGTACGTGGGCGGCTCGATGGCGCTGGGCATGGTGCTGGCCATCTTTCTGGACCAGAAAGTGCGTGCCGAAGGCGTGTTGCGCACCGTGTTCCTCTACCCCATGGCCTTGTCGTTCATCGTGACCGGCACCGCCTGGAAATGGATTCTCAACCCCAGCCTCGGGCTGGAAAAACTCATGCACGACCTGGGCTGGGCCAGCTTCAGTTTCGATTGGCTGGTGCAGTCCGAATTTGCGATCTACTGCGTGGTGATCGCGGGCATCTGGCAGTCGGCCGGGTTTGCGATGGCGCTGTTCCTCGCCGGCCTGCGCGGCATCGACGACAGCATCATCAAGGCCGCGCAGATCGACGGTGCCTCGCTGCCGCTGATCTACTGGCGCATCATCCTGCCCATCCTGCGCCCGGTGGTGTTTTCCACCATCCTGGTGCTCTCGCACCTGTCGATCAAGAGCTTCGACCTGGTGATGGCGCTCACCGCCGGTGGCCCCGGTTTCGCCACCGACGTGCCCGCCACCTTCATGTACACCATGAGCTTCACGCGCGGCCAGATCGGTCTGGGTGCGGCCAGCGCGACCATGATGCTGGCCACCGTGGCGGCGATCGTGGTGCCGTACCTCTACAGCGAACTCAGGGCGAAACCTCATGACCGCTAAACCCTTCTCTTTCGGGCGCGTCGTGGTCTATGGCGTGCTGCTGGTGGCCGCGCTGTTCTTCCTCGCGCCGATGTACGTGATGCTGGTCACCTCGTTCAAGGACGCCGCCGAGATCCGCAGCGGCAACCTGCTGAGCCTGCCACAGAGTCTGAACCCGGATGCCTGGCACCTGGCCTGGAACAGCGCCTGCACCGGTGTCGATTGCCGGGGATTGCAGCCGTATTTCTGGAACTCGGTGTTCATGGCCGTGCCCGCGGTGCTGATCTCCACCGCCTGGGGCGCGGTCAACGGCTACGTGCTGAGCATGTGGAAATTCCGCGGATCCGAGGTGCTGTTCGGTTTCCTGCTGTTCGGCGTGTTCATGCCGTTCCAGGTGGTGCTGCTGCCCATGAGCCAGGTGCTGGGTTACCTGGGCCTGTCCAGTTCGATCGCCGGGCTGGTGCTGGTGCACTGCCTGGCCGGCATGGCCGGGACCACGCTGTTCTTCCGCAACTACTACACCGCCGTGCCGCGCGAGCTGGTGAACGCCGCGCGCATCGACGGCGCGGGCTTCTGGCGCATCTTCTGGCGCATCGTGCTGCCCATGTCCACGCCCATCATGATGGTCACGCTGATCTGGCAGTTCACCAACATCTGGAACGACTTCCTGTTCGGTGTGGCCTTCAGCGGCGCCGACAGCAAACCCATCACCGTGGGATTGAACAACATGGCCAACACCACCAGCAGCGTCAAGAACTACAACGTGGACATGGCCGCGGCCATCATCGCCGGTCTGCCCACCATGCTGGTGTATGTGCTGGCAGGTCAGTATTTCCTCAAAGGCCTCACGGCTGGCGCCGTGAAAGGATAAAAACAATGGCTTCTTCTCTGCACATCAAGGGCATCCGCAAGGCGTTTGGCAAAGGCGACAAGGCGGTCGAGGTGCTCAAGCGCATCGACATCGACGTCGAGCCGGGCGAGTTCCTGATCCTGGTCGGCCCCTCGGGCTGCGGCAAGTCCACCCTGCTCAACATCATTGCGGGGCTCGAAGAACCGACCGAAGGCGAGCTGCACATCGCGGGCAAGAACGTGATCGGCATGCCGCCCGCCCAGCGCGACATCGCCATGGTGTTCCAGAGCTACGCGCTCTACCCGACCATGACGGTGGCCGACAACATCGGCTTCGCGCTGGAGATGCGCAAGGTGCCCAAGGCCGATCGCGACAAGCGCATCCACGAGGTGGCGGGCATGCTGCAGATCCAGCACCTGCTGGACCGCCGCCCGGCCCAGCTCTCGGGCGGCCAGCGCCAGCGCGTGGCCATGGGCCGGGCCCTGGCGCGCGACCCGCAGCTGTTTTTGTTTGACGAGCCGCTGTCCAACCTGGACGCCAAGCTGCGCGTGGAAATGCGCGCCGAGATCAAGCGCCTGCACCACCTGAGCGGCATCACCACGGTGTACGTGACGCACGACCAGATCGAGGCCATGACGCTGGGCAGCCGCATCGCGGTGATGAAGGACGGCATCCTGCAGCAGATCGACACACCCGACGAGATCTACCGCCGCCCGAGCAACACCTATGTGGCGGGCTTCATCGGCTCGCCCACCATGAACTTCATTCCCGGCCAGGTGGAGCGCTCGGGCGACAGTGGCAAGTTCGTGTTCGAAGGCGGCTCGCTGGACCTGCCTTGCCCGGACGTGCAGCAGGTGACGCTGGGCCAGCGGCCCGAACACATCCACCTGAGCGACGACGCGCCCTGGCGCGGCCAGGTGGTTCTAGTGGAACCGACCGGTGCCGACACCTATGTGGTGATCAAGACCGCCGTGGGGCTGATGACGGTGCGGGCACCGGCGAACACCAAGATCCAGGTGGGAGACACGGCGGGCATGACGGTGAGCGGGCGGCACAACAACTGGTTTGACCACAGCTCGGGTGTGCGTCTCAAGGAGATGGATGGGCATCACGCGCCCTGACCTCTTCTTCCTCTGAGGGGTTTGGCCGGGGCTCGGCCCGGCGGCCGACTCACTTTCTTTTGCTTCGCCAAAAGAAAGTAAGCAAAGAAAAGGCGAGCCGAAGTCCGGGGCCCTGCGGGCTTCCTTGCGCTGCTCGGTTCGCCCGGGGTGCGCGCAAACTCGCTGCGCTCAAACATGCGCGCCCCTTTTCCGGGCGCCCCTGCGCTGCTCAGCCCGGCCACACGGCGTTGGGGGAGGGAGCGAAATCGAAATCGGGATCGGGCGCGGACTCCCTTTCAGGCTTGCGTGCCTTCCTCCCTCTCCCTCTGGGAGAGGGCAGGGGTGAGGGCTCTCCCCTCCCGGTGCCGTTCTCAGCCGCTCACACCAGCCGCAACCGAATCCTCAGTCCCTGCGGCTGCAACTGCGTCACCGTGGCTTCACCGCCGTGGCGGCGGGCGATCTCTTGCACGATGGCCAGGCCCAGGCCGCAGCCGCCGGGTTGCTGGCTGCCGCGCCAGAAGCGCTGGAACACGTGCGCCATGTCGTCGGGGTTCAGGCCCGGTCCGTTGTCGTCCACCGCAAGGTGCGCGCCGTCGCTGCCCTGGCTCACGCGCAGGGTGATGCTGCTGCCGCGCGGGGTGTAGCGCAACGCGTTGTCGATCAGGTTGCTCAGGGCTTCGCGCAGTTGCAGGGCATCGCCCTGAATGGTCAGGTGGTCTTCGCCCTCGTAGCCCAGGTCCATGCCGGCGGCGAGCGCGCGTGGCGTCCATTCGCGCGCCACTTCGCGCGCCAGCGTGGCCAGGTCCAGCGGTTCGCGGCGGGCCTGGGTTTCGGTGCGGGCCAGGGTCAGCAGCTGGTGCACCAGGTGGGCGCTGCGCTCGGCGCCGGTGCGCACCTTGGACAGGCGCTCGGCCACGCCCGCCTCGCTGGTCTGGCGCTGGGCCAGTTCCACCTGGCTGATCAGCCCGGCCAGCGGCGTGCGCAGCTGGTGGGCGGCGTCGTTGATGAAACGTTTCTCCTGCTGCACACTGCGCGCCACCTCGCCCAGCAGGCCGTTGATGGCCAGCACCAGCGCGTGCACCTCGCTCGGCGCCTGCGTCATGCCGATGGGCGAGAGCGCGTTGACCGAGCGGTTTTCCAGCTGCGCCGTCAGGCGGGTCAGTGGGGCCAGGCCGCGCCGGATGCCGCCATACACCAGCAGGCTCAGCAACACGCCCAGCGCCAGCAGCGGCACCAGCATGTCGGCCACGAGCTCGCGCGCGATGCGCTGCTGCACCGCCAGGCCCTTGCCGACCTGCACGCGCAGGATCTGCGGCGCGCTGGCCTCGCCATAGCTCACGTCCAGCGCCACGATGCGCAGTGGCCGGCCGTCGAGCATGCTGCCGTAGAACACCGGGTCGCCGGCCACCAGCGGCGGGTGGGGCGGCGGTGGCAGACGCTGGTTGCCGAGCAGGAACTGGCCCGGCGGCGACGACACCATGTAGCTGATGCGGTCGTCAGGGTCCTGCTCCAGCACGTCTTGCGCGGCCTTGGGGAAGTCGATCAGCAGGCCCGAACCGACAGGCTTGACCTGGCGCGCCAGCGCCCGCACCGATTGCGTGAGCGATTGGTCGATGCCCTTCTCGACGTAAGACAGGGCGAAGCGGTAGGCCAGCAAACCGCCGCCGGCCCAGAGCACCAGCTGCGGCAGCAACAGCCACAACAGCAACTGGCGGCGCAGGGACAGGCGCGACGGAGCGATCATGGCGCGCCGGCCGACTCCAGCAGGTAGCCCAGACCGCGGATGTTGCGGATGTTCAGCGTCGAGCCGCTGAGCTTGCGGCGCAGGCGGTGCACATAGACCTCCAGCGCGTTCGAGGCCACGCCACCCGTCTCGGCCGGCTCGGACTGCCAGGCGGCGAGCACGTCTTCGCGGCTCACCACCTGGCCGCTGTGGCGCACCAGCAGGTCGAGCAACACCCATTCGCGCTGCGTCAGGTCGATGGCTTCGTTGCCCAGCCAGGCGCGCGGCAACTGCGGGTCCAGCCGCAGGTTGCCGGCCGTCGGCACGGACGGCGCGGGTGCGGTGTTGACGCCGAACGCGGGCAGGCTGGCGCGGCGCAGCAGGGCCTGCAGGCGGGCCAGCAGTTCGTCGCGGTTGAAGGGTTTGGTGAGGTAGTCGTCGGCGCCCGCGTTCAGGCCTTCGACGCGGTCTTCGACGCCGTCGCGCGCGGTGAGGATCAGCACCGGCAGGGCGGGCAGGCGCTGGCGCAGGCGGCGCAGCACGGTCAGGCCGTCGACCAGCGGCAGGCCGAGGTCGAGCACCACGCCGTCGAAACCCTGCAGGGCCAGCAGCTCCAGTGCCTCGGCGCCGTCGGCCGCGGTGGTGATGCGGTGTCCCGCCTGCCCGAGCTGGGCGCCGAGCGCATCGCGCAGCAGTTCGTCGTCTTCAACAATCAGCAGGTGGGCCATGCGGTCAGTTTAGCCGCCCCGCCTGGCGCGCGGACGTTCAGGCCGCTTCGAGCGGACGCACCTGAAACGCGGGGGCCTTGCCCGTCGGGTCCTGGCCTGCGTACACGGTGAGGTGCGGGTAGGGGATCTCGATGCCGGCGGCATCGAAGGCGGCCTTCAGGCGGCGCAGGTATTCGCGCTTCACGTTCCACTGTTCCAGCGGCAGGCAACGAAAACGGCAGCGGATCACCACCGCCGATTCGGCCCAGGACTCGACCCCGGCGATCTCCAGGTCGTCGGTGATGCTGGCGCCGAGGATCGGGTCGGTGCGCATGGCCCGGGCCACGTCGGCCATGACCCGCATCACCTCGTCCACGTTCTCGCGGTAGGCCACGCCGATGTCCATCACCGCGTTGCTGAAGCCGCGCGTCATGTTGATCACGGTGCTGATGTGGCCGTTGGGCACGTAGTGCACGTTGCCGTCGTAGTCGCGCAGCTGCACGTAGCGCAGCGTGATCTCCTCCACCAGGCCGGCGTGTTCGCCCAGCTTGACCACGTCGCCTTGCCGGATCTGGTTTTCCAGCAGGATGAAGAAGCCGGTGAAAAAATCCTTGACCAGACTCTGGGCGCCAAAGCCCACCGCCAGACCGACCACGCCCGCCGCACCCAGGATGGGCGCGACCGACACCCCCACTTCGGAAAGCACCAGCATGCCGGCGATCAGGCTCACCACCACCCCGACCAGGTAGCGGAAAACGCGGCCCAGGGTTTCGGCGCGTTTGGTGGACTCTCGGTCGTCCATGCGGCTGGCGATGCGTTCGCGCAGCGTCCGTATGGCGCGCTGCAGGACGGCGATCAGCAGCCAGGCGGCGATGAGGATGAGGGTCACGCGCAGCAGGGTGGTGGCGGCGCTGCCGAGGCCGATCCACCAGCGGGTGGCGAGGTCCAGGATGTTGCCGTTCATGGGTGTTCCTCCAGAAGGGTTGTGAAAAAGGCCCCACGGAGTCAACCAGGGCACCGCCGGGCCGGTTTGCCGGACGGCCAGTGCCGCCCCCTTTGAGGGGGTAGCGCGAAGCGCTGCGGGGGTGTTCACTTCACACGGCGTTGAGTGCGTTCAGGAAGCGCTGGCGCCACCAGTGCACGTCCTGCTCGCGGATCTGCTGCAGCAAGGCCCGGTGGCGCCGCTGGCGTTCTTCCAGCGGCATCTGCAGCGCACGCTGCATGGTCTCGGCCGTGCGGGTGGTGTCGTAGGGGTTCACCAGCAGGGCGTCGCGCATCTGCTCCGCCGCGCCGGCAAAGCGCGACAGCACCAGCACGCCGGGATCCTCGGGGTCCTGCGCGGCGATGAACTCCTTGGCCACCAGGTTCATGCCGTCGCGCAGTGGCGTCACCAGCGCCACGCTGGCCGCGCGGTACAGGCCGGGCAGGCGCTTGCGCGCCACGCTGCGGTGGATGTAGCGCACCGGCATCCAGTCGAGTTCACCGAAGTCGCCATTGACCGAACCACACAGGCTCTCCAGCTCCTGGCGCAGCGCGGCGTAGGCATCGACCGACTCGCGGCTGGGCGCCGCGATCTGGATCAGCGTGGCGCTGCCGAGGTTTTCCGGGTAGTTCTGCAGCAACTGGCGAAAGGCCTTGATGCGCTGCGGCAGGCCCTTGGAGTAGTCCATGCGCTCCACGCCCAGCAACAGGCGCCGGCGTGAATATTCGTCGCGCATCTGCTCGTACATGTCGATGGCTTCCTGGCCCCGACCGAGGGCCGTGAACTCATCCACGTCGATGCCGATCGGGAACGCCTGCACCTGCAGGGTCTTGCCGAAGGCCCGGAACTCATGTTCGCCCAGGATGTCGGCCGAGGTTTCGGTGCCCACGTAGCGCGAAAAATGGGCCACGTCGGCCTCGCTCTGGAAGCCCACCAGGTCGTAGGCGAACAGCGAACGCATCAACCATTCGTGTTCCGGCACGGCGGCCAGGATCAGGGGCGGCGGCAGGGGAATGTGCAGGAAAAACCCCATGCGCTGCTGGCAGCCCATGTTGCGCAGCTCGGCGGCCAGCGGAATCAGGTGGTAGTCGTGCACCCAGATCACGTCGTCGGGCCGCAGGAGCGCCGCCAGCTTGTGCGCAAACATCTGGTTGACCCGCCGGTAGCCGCCGATGAACCCGGCGTCGAAATCGGCCAGGTCGAGCCGGTAATGGAACACCGGCCAGAGCACGCCGTTGCTGTAGCCCAGGTAATAACTGTCGTGGTCTTCGCGGCTCAGGTCCACCGTGGCCAGCTGCACCGGGCCGGCGGTCTGCAGGTGCACATCGCCTTCGCCGGGCGTGCCGTCTTCCACCACCTTGCCGCTCCAGCCGAACCAGAGTCCGCCCGAGGCCTGCAGCGCCTGGCCCAGTGCCACGGCCAGCCCGCCCGAGGCGGTCTTGCGCGGATCGGCGAGTCGGTTGGAGACAACGACGAGGCGGCTCATTTAAATCACCGTGTCCCAGGCCGCCGAGAGGCGGACGGCCGCGTTGATGATGCCCACCATCGAATAGGTTTGCGGGTAGTTGCCCCACATCTCGCCGGTGGTGGCGTGGGTGTCTTCGGAGAGCATGCCCAGCGGGTTGCGTGCGCGCAGCATGGTTTCAAAGATGGCGCGGGCTTCGTCGACACGGCCGACGCGCGCCAGGGCGTCGATGCGCCAGAAGGTGCAGATGTTGAAGGCCACCTCGGGTTTGCCGAAATCGTCGGCGGCGTCGTAGCGGCGCATGTAGGGGCCGTCGCACAGGTTTTTTTCCAGTGCATCGAGGGTGGCGATGAAGCGCGGGTCCATCGGGTCGATGAAGCCCACCTCCGCCATCAGCAGCACGCTGGCGTCGAGGTCGTGGGCACCAAAGGCCGCGGCGAAGGCCTGGCGCTCTTCACTCCAGGACTCGCGCAGGATGCGCTCGCGCATGGCGCGGGCGTGTTGTTGCCAGTAGGCGGCCCGTTCGCCCTGCTGCAGGGTCAAGGCGATCTTGGCCAGCCGGTCGCAGGCGGCCCAGCACATCAGGGCCGACGAGGTGTGCACGCGGGCGCGGGTGCGCAGCTCCCACATGCCTGCATCGGGCTGGTCGAAGATGAGCACGGCCTTTTCACCCGCGGCTTCGAGCTGCTTGAACTCGGCCAGCCCCGCCGGGTTGAGCAGGCGCCGGTCGTGAAAGGCCTGGGCCGCACCGAGCACGATGTTGCCGTAGACGTCGTGCTGGAAATGTTCGTGCGCCTGGTTGCCCACGCGCACCGGTCCCATGCCGCGGTAACCCGGCAGGTTCTTGCAGATGCGCTCGGGCAGATCGCGCTCCAGCCCGATGCCGAACAGCGGCTGCACGTGGCCGCCGTTGGAGCCGACCACGGCGTTGGACAGCCAGCGCAGGTAGTCCTCCATGGTGCCGACTTCGGCCAGGCTGTTGAGCGCGCGCACGACGAAGAAGGCGTCGCGCAGCCAGCAATAGCGGTAGTCCCAGTTGCGCTGCGTGCCCGGTGCTTCGGGGATGCTGGTGGTCATGGCCGCAACGATGGCGCCGGTGTCCTCGAACATCGAGAGCTTGAGTGTGATGGCGGCGCGGATCACCGCCTCCTGCCACTCCAGCGGCAGCGCCAGGCGCTGGCTCCATCCGCGCCAGTAGGTCAGGGTCTCCTGTTCGAAATGCCGCGCCGTCTCGCCCACGCCGCCCTCCAGGGTTTCGTCGGGACCCAGCAGGAAGTTGAGTTCGCGTGTGAGCAGGAAGGGCTGCTGGCTCAGCACATGGGACACCGAGGCGTCGGTGTGCAGCCGCAGGGTCTGCTGCTCACCGACGTAGCGGATGTGGTTGCTGCCCGAGGTGATGGTGGGCATCTCGGCGCCCCAGTTGAAGCGTGGTGTGAGCGACACGCGCACACGCGGCGCGCCCTGGAGCGGGCGCACGCGGCGCACCAGCATGGTGGGGCGGAAAAAGCGGCCGCGCGAAGGGAAGCGGGGCGCAAAGTCGGTGATGAGAATGCCCTGACCCTGGGTGTCCCAGAGCTCGGTGTGCAGCACGGCGGTGTTGGGGTCGTAGTACTGCCGGGCTTTGTCCAGGTGTTCGATTTCGATCGCGAACGCGCCCGCACCGTCTTCGCCGCCGAGCAGCGCGTGAAACACCGGATCGCCGTCAAAGCGGGGCAGGCAGCTCCAGACCACGCGCCCGTGCGGATCGATCAGGGCGCTGAAGGCGCAATTGCCCACCACGCCGAGCGACAGGGAGGGGGCCGCGGGCGCGGCAAATCCGGTGTGGGCGGGGTGTTCGGTGGTGGTGGGTGGGTTCATCACGGTGTGGTGTCAGGGGTGTTTTGGGTGGCGTTGCGCAGCCATTGGTGCAGGGCCTGCGGGTGGGCGATGCGGTGGGTGGCGCAGCTCGGGCCCTCGCCCACCTTGATGCCCGCACCGCCGAGTCGCTGAACCACGTCGAAGCCGGACTCGTCGGTCACGTCATCACCGGCAAACACCGGCTGGCGTCCTTTGAACGGGGGCTCGGCCATGAAGGCGGCGATGGCCAGGCCCTTGCCCACATGGGCGGACTTGACCTCCACCACGGCCTTGCCGCGCAGCAGCTGCAGATCGGGGTCGTGCCGGATGGCAGCCGTCATGACCGCGGTGCATTCGGCGTCCAGCTCGGGCGCCAGCCGGAAGTGCAGGGCGACGGCGGTCTTCTTGTGTTCCACGAGCAGGCCCGGATGGTGGGCCGCCAGCGCCTGCGCGGCGGCCAGCACGGGGCCGAGATCGGGGCGTTGGTCGGTGGACGTGGTGCCCAGGCGCGACCGGCGCACGGCGCCGTGTTCGAACGCCGCCGGCAGCAGCAGGGGGGCAAGAAAGGGGTCGATGTCCGCCTGCGCGCGGCCGGTGACCAGTGCCAGCGCGCCGTCCAGCTGGGTGTGCAGCCGTTCCAGCAGCGCCACGAGTTCGCGCGGAACCACCACCTCGTCGGGCCGGGGTGCGAGTTCGGCCAGCGTGCCGTCGAAATCAAGAAACAGGGCGCATGGCCCCACCAGCAGGCTAGGTAATGTGCTCATCAGCCTCTGACCGTAACAGACCCGGTGCCGCTTGTCACACGTCGGGGGTTTGTCCGACCCGCCGGGTGCGGGACTTCGAGCCGGCTTGACACACCGGCTGGGCTTTTTCAGGGGGTGCGGTCCAGGGCGCCTTCGCCCAAGGCCTTCGCCACTTCGGTGACGCGGGCGCGGTGGATCAGGGTCCCCACGTCCGGGCCCTTCAAGCCCCGGGCCTGGGCCTGCGCGGCAATGTCGGCCGTGACCACCGAGCGGGCCGCCTGCAGTGCCGGGAGCAGGCGTTCTCGCTGCAGGTAGGCGTCGCCGGCGTGGCCGAGCCGGCCCCGCGCATCGCATTCGCACGCCAGCACGATGTCGAGAAAGCGGGCCGGCTTGCGGAAGGCATCGCAGCGTTCGAGCAGGCGGACCAGGGCCGCCGCGCCGAGGCCGGCGCTGCGGTGGAGGTTGCCGTGTTCGCGGGCGACCACGTCGGCGAGCTCGCGGCATTCCACGGGCACGCGCCAGCGCTCGCACAGGCCGCGCAGCAGCCGCGCGCTGCGCTCCTCATGGCCGATGTGGCGCGGCAGCACGTCGGCGGGCGTGGTGCCCTTGCCGAGGTCGTGGCACAGGCAGGCAAAGCGCACCGGCAGCGAAGCACCGAGCAACGCGCTCATGTCGAGCACCATCATCAGGTGCACGCCGGTGTCGATCTCGGGGTGGTGGTCGGCGCGCTGCGGCACGCCCCAGAGCCGGTCCACTTCGGGCAACAGGCGCTGCAGCGCGCCGCAATCACGCAGCACCTCGAACATGCGGCTGGGCCGTTGCTCCATGAGGCCGCGTGAGAGTTCCTGCCAGACGCGCTCGGCCACCAGGTGGTCCACTTCGCCGTGTTCCACCATCTGGCGCATCAGCGCCCGGGTTTCGGGGGCCACCGAAAAGTCGGGGAAGCGGGCCGCGAAGCGCGCGAGCCGCAGGATGCGCACCGGGTCTTCGCCGAAGGCCCCGGTGACGTGGCGCAGCACCCGCTCGCGCAGGTCGCGCAGTCCGCCATGCGGGTCGATTAGCCGGGCGCTGGCGGGGTCTTCGGCATCGGTGGCCGCGACGGCCATGGCGTTGATGGTGAGGTCGCGCCGGGCCAGATCGTCTTCGAGCGTGACACCCGGATCGGTGTGGAAGTGAAAGCCGTGGTAGCCGGGCGCGGTCTTGCGCTCGGTGCGGGCGAGCGCGTATTCCTCGCGCGTCTGCGGGTGCAGGAACACCGGGAAGTCGCGCCCGACGGGCAGGAAACCCTGCGCGGCCATGGCTTCGGGTGTGGCGCCGACGACCACCCAGTCGCGGTCCACATGCGACGAAGCGGCTGCGTCAGCGTCGCGCGCCATCAAGGCGTCACGCACCGCACCGCCCACGAGGTAAATGTCCATGGGCGAAGTTTAGGGGGAAGCGCTCAGCGCCCCAGGCGGTAGGGTTCTTCGAAATCGAGGAAATCGTGTTCGGCCAGCGCACCGTCGATCCAGGCCTTCACCCCGGGCAGGGCGGCCACACGTTCCACGTAGGCCTGCAGGTCGGCGGGCAGCGGCAGGCCATAGGTCTTGATGCGCATGCACACCGGGGCGAAGTAGGCGTCGGCGATGCTGAAATGGCCGAACAGCAGGGGCGCGCTGCCATCGGGCATTTTTTCGGGCTGGGCCGCCAGCAGCTCGCCCCACAGGCCGCACAGCCGTGCCATGTCGGCACGCACCGCCGCCTGGTCGCGCCAGATCAGGCGGCCGGTGTCGGTCAGCGCCGCCTCGATGTTCATGGGGCAATGGCTGCGCAGCGCGCCAAAGCCGCTGTGCATCTCGGCGCAGACGCTGCGCGCGCGGGCACGGTCCCGGGCGTCCACGGGCCAGAGTCGTTTGTCGGGGAAGCGCTCGGCCAGGTACTCGCCGATCGCCAGCGTGTCCCAGACCGCGAAGCCCTCGTCCACCAGCACGGGCACCTTGCCCACGGGGTTGAGGCCGCGCAGGGCTTTTTTGAAGGCCGAGTCGGACTCGAACGAGTCGAACCGGACCATGATTTCCTCGAACGGGATGCCCGCCTGCGTCATCAGCACCCAGGGGCGCATGGACCAGGACGAGTAGTTCTTGTTGCCGATGTACAGCTGCAGTGCCATGAAGATCTCCGTGTGTGAGGCCTCATGGTAAGTGGCCGGCAGCCGCCGATTGATGCCAAAGGGTCGCCGGATTGATTCGCACGCATCGGTTCAGTTTGAGAACCATCGGCAGCCACCGGCGAGAAGTGCCCCCAACCAGGATGCGGTGGAGCCGGCTTCGCCGGGCCACTCGCATCGCCCCCTTGAGGGGGTCGCGCGCAGCGCGGCGGGGGTGGGTCAAATCAGGCGTATTTTTCCAGGATGCGGGTCGAGCGCTCGACCTCGCGCATGGTGACGTCCTCGGATTCGGAGACGGATACCGCCTCCATGACCGAGCAGGCCATCATGCGGTAGAAGGCCTTGTCCATGGCCTTGCGCGCAGCGGACATCTGCTGTGCCACGTCTTCACAGGGGCGGCCCTTCTCCACCATGTCGATCAGGCCGCGCACCTGGCCCTCGATGCGTTTGAGGCGGTTGATCACGTCACGCTGGTGCTCCGACCGGTAGACCGAGGCGGACGAGGGCGCGGGGGTGCTGCTGGTTGCAGGCTTCGATTTGGCGGTTGCCATGGTGTTTCCTCGGAATGTGGTGTTGGTGAGAGTTTGCCAAAAAAACACACACCGGGACCGCTGGTCATCCCTGATGCCGTGGTAATCCACCTGATTACCCTACCCCCTAGGGTAGTCACCGATGACGAAACGGACCCGTCCGGCTAACTTTCGTTCCGTGGTGTGTTGATAAATATCAAGCACCAGCCCTGCACCCATCAACACAAGAGGATCCTCACATGCAAATCTGGAAGCGTTTTTCCATCGCCCTGGCCATGGGCATCACCCTGCTCGCCACCACCGGCTGCGGCACCATCTCCACCCTGGGGAAACTCGAAGACGGCGCCGGCTCCGAGGCTTCGCGCATGTGGGACCGCTGGGTGGAAGCCGAAGGCGACATTGCCGTGGCCACGACCTGGGAAGCGAAAGTCAAGGCCGGCGTGAGCGCAAAAGACGTCGAGGAAATCCTGAAGATCGTGGCCGTGGAACGCAACATGCGCGATGTGGGCGTTCTGCCGTTGTCCAAGGAACTGGAAGCCCGTTCCGGCAAGAAAGAGAAGCTGCTGACGGTGTATTCGTACTGCAGCCCGGCCACCGCCCGCAAGATGGTGGACTTCAGCCCGCACATGTCGGCCTACCTGCCTTGCCGCGTCAGTGTGGTCGAACACGACGACGGCAGCCTCTGGCTCTACACCCTGAACATGGACATGATGGTCAAGATGGGCCGCAAGCTGCCTTCCCCGCTGAAGGAAGAAGCCCAGGCCGTGCGCGACACCATCTGGGAAATGATGCAGCGCGCCTCCAAGGGCGAGTTCTGACAGGGCTCCAAGTTCTGATCCTGGTCTGAGAGGCCAGTCGATCGACCGCAAGGGTTGCAAGACCCTTGCGGTTTTTTTGTTGTGGCCGCTCAGCGGCGACGCAGGGCCAGCAGCCGGCTGCGGCTGTTGTGACCGCCCAGGTAGGTGGGCGCCACCGCCGCCACGGCGGCGGGCCGGATGCCCAGGTCCACCAGGCCGGGGAACTGGCCGCTGGCCACGTTGTCGACCGACATGGCGTCCAGGTTGTCGCGGCTCATCAGCGGTTCGCCCGGGGCCAGTTCCATCATCAGCGCCTGCAGCCGGCCGATCGCCATGGGCAGCGGGAGAATGGGGCGCTGGCGGCTGCCGAAACGGCCCGCCAGGCGGACCAGATCGGCCAGCGTGAGCACGTCGGGCCCGGCGCATTCATAGGTCTGGCCCACGCTGCTGCGGGGCAGGCCGCTGTCTTTTGCGCAGGCGACCACGGCGCTGGCCACATCTTCCACCCACACGGGCTGGAAGCGCGCTTGGGCGCCCGCCAGCGGCATCACGGGAAACACCGCCTGCAACTGCGCAAACAGGTTGAGGAAGCGGTCGCCCGCACCGAAGATCACGCTCGGGCGCAGGACGCTCAGGTCGAGATCGGCGGCGCGCAGCAAGGCTTCGCCGCGGGCTTTGCTGCGCTGGTACCGCGAAGGGCTTTCCGCGCTCACGCCCAGGGCGCTCACATGCACCACGCGGCGCACGCCGCTGGCCACGCAGGCTCGGGCCAGCTTGGCGGGCAGCTCGACGTGGGTGCGTTCAAAGGCGGCTTCGCTGCCGTGCAGGATGGCCACGAGGTTGACCACCACGTCGTGGCCGGGCAGCAGGCGTGTCAGTACCGCCTCGTCGTGCACATCCGCTTCGATCACGGTCAGGCCCGGCAGGTGCTGGACGGCGCTGGCGTTGATCGCACGCCGCGTGGGCACCGTGATGTGCCAGCCCTCGCGCTGCAGTTTTTCGCAGACGTGACGACCGACAAAGCCGGTGCCTCCAAGGATGAGGGCGTTTTTCAAAAGGGGG
The DNA here is from genome assembly GCF_013387465.1 of Hydrogenophaga aromaticivorans. Lineage (GTDB taxonomy): Bacteria > Pseudomonadota > Gammaproteobacteria > Burkholderiales > Burkholderiaceae_C > Hydrogenophaga > Hydrogenophaga aromaticivorans. Next base: position 760,413 of record NZ_VYGV01000016.1, read on the forward strand.
ATCTCGGTCGGTTCAGGGCAGATCGGTGTTGACAGGGGCGGCGGTCGCGCGCGGACCGACGGTCCCCAGGCGCGAGCGCAGCGATTGGGGTTGACCGGTGAGGATCGCTGCGTAGGTCGTGGTGTTGGCGAGCACCTTCTGCACGTAGTCGCGCGTTTCGTCGAACGGGATGTTTTCGGTCCAGATGTCGCCGTCGAGCACCGGGCCTTCGCGCCAGGTGCGCGAGCGGCCGGGCCCGGCGTTGTAGGCCGCGGCGGCCAGGGGCAGCGAGCCTTCAAAGTCATCGAGCGCAAACTTCAGGTAGGCCGTTCCGATGGCGATGTTGGTGTCGCGGTCGGTGATGTGGTGCGGTCGGAAATCGGTCAGGCCGATCTTGCGGGCGGTCCAGCGCGCCGTGGCGGGCATCACCTGCATCAGGCCCGAGGCACCGACTCCGGAACGCGCGTCGGTCACGAAGCGGCTCTCCTGCCGGATCAGGCCGTAGACGTAGGCCGGGTCCAGTCCGATGCTGTTGGCCCGCTGCACCACCTCGCGCTGGAACGGCATGGGAAAGCGCTGGACATGGTCTTCGGCCAGGGCGGTGCGCAGGCTGGTGTTGATGCAGCGGTCCCAGACGCCGTTCTGGCAGGCGAGGCGGGCCGCGGCCAGCAACTCGCGTTCGCCCATGCCGCCCGGCGTGTGCAGGCCCACGCTGTAGTTCCACTCGCGCACGCCTTCGCTGCGCAGGCCCAGGCGCATGGCGGTGAGCGCGCGCTGCAGGCCGGGGTTTTGCATCGCGGCGGCCATCTCCGTTTCGGTCACGGGCGCCGGGGGCGGCGGCACCACCACGGAGCGGCCCAGCGCTTCGAGCGCCAGCTGTTCGTGAAAGCCGCGCGTCGAGGCGATGCTGCCCAACAGTTCCCGCGCCTGCGCCGTGGCGGCGATGGCGTCGGGCTCGCGCAGCGCCAGGATCGCCCGGGCCCGCCAGTACACCCAGACCGGCTGCTGGCGCCGGGCCTCGCTCATGGCCGCGATGGCGTCGCGCACATGGCCCCAGGCGCCCGCGCGCAGGCCCGCGCGCGCTTTCCAGGCCAGGTGCTCGTCGTGCATGTGCTGGTCTTGCCCGTTGACAAAATACGCCAGCGCTTCGGGCTGCAGCTTCCGGGCCGCCCGGCGGCCGATCACACCCCAGGCCCAGCTGCGCTCCTCCTGGTTGAGCTGGGCCACCCAGCGTTTGAGGTGCATCGCCTCCGCGGCCGCGGCGGGATCGTTGGCGGCCAGCCGGATCGCGGCGAGGGTCACCAGTTCCTTGGTGCGGGGCCGGATGGCGGTGAACTTGTCGTCGAGGTAGGCGGCCGGGTTCCGGATGATGGATTCCAGAATGGGCACCCACTCCGGATCGAGCAGGGCGACCGCCTGGATCGCTGCGCGCGGCTTGTTGGCGTCGAGCGCCAGGCGGGCACGCTGCCAGGCCACTTCGGGTGCGAGGTGACCGCTGTTCAGAAAGGCCTGGGCCGCAATGGCGCAACCGTCGTCGGCGTCGGGCTGGGCATGCCAGCGCAACGCGGTCTGACGCGCCGCTTCGTCGGCGGGCCTGCGCCGGGCCGCGGCATCGAGCATGAGCGCATAACACTGGACCTGCGGGTCGTCGTTCATGCGGTAGTGCGGCAGCTCGGCTTCGAAGTTCGTCCAGTCGCGGGTTTTGCCGAGATGCAGCAGCCAGTCGTTGCGCAGGCGGTCTTCCCAGTAGGTGCCGGCCATCTGCGCCAGGGCGTTGCGGATGTCTTGCGGAGCGCTGGTCTCCAAACGGGACTGGATGGTCCAGTAGCGGGCCAGCGGTTCCAGCGCATGACCACGGACCTCCGGCAGCAGCGCGTCGAGCTCGCTGGTGTTGTTGCGCCGGAAGGCGTCGCGCATGGCCAGCAGGGTTGCATCGGCGCTGCCTTGTGCCCAGGCCGCACCCTGCAGCAGCAGCGCGGCCATAATGATCACAAGACCCTGTTTCATGCTTCCCAGTTTCATGCGTCGATTATGGACAACAAAGAACTTCCGAGTGCCTCAGAAAACCTTGTCCAGCCTGTGGAGGGCAGCAAAGCCGCCTGGCGAAAACGCCTGATCGACAAACGGCAGAATCTGGCCGATCGCGCCTGGCGCAACGACCTGCTGCAGCGGGTCATGCGCGTCTGGTTGATCGAGCGGCCCGACGCCATCATCGGCGCCTACTGGCCGATCAAGGGTGAGTTCGATCCGCTGCCCGCGCTGTTCCGCTGGCAGGAAGCGGGTCTGGAGGAGGACGCGCAGGGCGCCCAGAAACACCGCCGCATCGGCCTGCCGGTGGTGAACAAGGTGGACAAGACGCTCACCTTCTACACCTGGTACCCGGGCTGCCCGATGGAAGAAGACGCCTACGGCATTCCGAAGCCGAAAGACACCGAGATCGTGGTGCCCACGCTGATCTTCGTGCCCTGTGTGGGCTTTGGTCCGGGCGGTTACCGGCTCGGCTACGGCGGTGGTTTCTACGACCGCACGCTCGCCAGCCTGCAGCCCAAACCTTTTACCGTCGGTCTGGGTTACGACTTCGCCTACGTGCCCGACCTGATGCCGGAGATCCACGACGTGCCGCTGGACGCCATCTTGTCCGATACGGGTGTGGTTCACCCCTTGCGCGGCTGACGCCCGCCTTGCAGGCCGCGGCATCGTCAGAGCCGATGCCTCTTCGTCCCGTCCAAGCCTGCGCAGGCAGGCTTGGGAGCCGCGGTCCTCAGCCCCCTCAGTGGCGCGCCTTCGGCGCTTCGAGGGGGACACACCTTGTGGCCGGGCGAAGCCCGCTTCACGGGTGCCCTGGATGAGGGCACGTGCTCCGGAGAAGTCGCACTGGCCTTTCGTGATCAGGGGTGCTCGGCGTTGGCGTGCACTTCGCTGATGCGCTTTTCGCGCCGCACCAGATACAGGCCGCTGCCCACGATGATGGCCGCGCCCAGCCAGGTGTGCGAGGCCGGCAGCGTCTGCCACACCAGCCAGTCCAGCCCCACGCCCCAGGCCAGGGCGGTGTATTCGAACGGTGCCACGGCCGAAGCCTGACCGTGGCGGAAGGCCTCGTTGATGGTCAGCTGGCCCAGGAAGCCGGTGACCGCCAGCGCCAGCAGCAGGCCGGCATGTTCGAGCGACACCGGCACCCAGTGCGGCGCGGCGAGCAGGCCACCGCCCACGGTCATGAACACCATCATGGTGAGGATCATGCTTTCGCTGCTGTCGGTGCGGCTCACCAGCCGGCCCGCCACCGCCGCCACGGCGTAACACAGCGCGGCGGCGAGCACGGCCAGTCCCCCCACGGTCACGAAGCCGGCCTGCAGCTCTTCACCGCTGGGCCGCAGGGCGACCAGCACGCCGCCGAAGCCGGCGGCAATCGCCCACCAGTGCGCCTTGGGCACGCGCTCCTTCAGCACCGGCACCGACAGCGCGGTGATCAGCATCGGCGCGATGAAGAACAGCGTGTAGGTGGCCGACAGCGGCAGTTCGCTCACGCCGCGGGTGAACAGCGCCAGCATGGTGATACCGAGGCAGCCGCGCAGGATGTGCAGCGACCATCGCAGCTGACGCAGCGTGTGCCAGCCGCGGCGCCACTGGATCCAGGCCAGCACCAGCGGCAGGGCGGTCGCCCCGCGCAGGCAGGCGATCTGCAGCGGCGGGTAGTGGCCCGACAGCGTCTTGAGCACCGCGTCCATGAGCGCAAAAAACATCACCGCCAGCAGCATGTTGACGATGCTGCGCAGGTTGCCGGCGGCGTGTTGGGAGGGCGTGCTCATGAAGATGAAGAAAAAGGCACGAAGTCTGCCTGAAAGAGAGAGGGCCTCATGGCACCACAAACGGTGCAGGCGAGGGGGCCGCTACCAGCACACGCCGAAGATCCGGCTCCGCCGGTCCAAGGGCGTGGTCCCCCTGGGGGGAAGCCGCGCAGCGGCGCAGGGGGGTCAATCTATATGGTCCACGGTATCGGGGTCCGGCACGTCGCCGATCGCCTGGCGCGTTTCTGCGGCCTGCACCTGCAGCCAGTCGCAGAAGGCTTTCACCTCCGGGCGCACCACGCTGCGCGGCGCCACCACCAGCCAGTAGACCAGGGGCGAGTCCATGCGCATCTGCGGCAGCGGCTCCACCAGGTCGCCGCTGGCCAGGCTCTCGGCCACCAGCGGCAGCCGCGCCAGCGCCACGCCCTGGCCGGTGAGCGCGGCCTGCACGATCTGGTGCGCGTAGTTGAAGTACAGCCAGCGTTGCGGTGTGAGCTTGCTCTTGACCGCGCGGGACGGCCCTCCCGGCTGGCCCTTGCCGGTCGCGGCGGGCGCTGTGGCGCCGGCGAAGGTGTCCAGCCAGCGCTGCCAGGTCAGCCATTCCAGATGGCGCGTGCGGTGCGCGTCGCCGGCTTCGATCAGCGTGACCTGGGCCAGGTCCTCCAGCCGTTTGATGCGGTGTTCCTTCAACAGCCAGGGGCTGGCCACGGGCGTGAGCTGCTCGCCAAACAGGCGGATCGCACCGGCCGGCATGGCCTGCGGCACCGCGTAGCGCAACGCCAGGTCCACATCGGCGGTGCTCAGGTCCACCGCCACGTCGGACGCGTCGATGCGGATGTCGATGTCCGGGTGCTCGCGCTGGAAGGCCTCGAGCCGCGGGATCAGCCACATCGAAGCGAACGACGCCCAGGTGGTGATGGCCACGCTCTTGCGCCCGGCGCTCTGGCGGATCTGCCGCACCGCCGCATCAATGCGCTCCAGCGCCATGCCCGCGGCGCGCAGCAGTTGCGAGCCCGCGCTGGTGAGTTCCACCGCGCGCGTGTGGCGCAGGAAGAGCGCGGTGCCGACCTCGTCTTCCAGCGCCTGGATCTGCCGGCTGACCGCACTCTGCGTGAGCGAAAGCTCCTCGGCGGCGGCGCGGAAGTTCAGGTGCCGCGCCACGGCGTCAAAGGCGCGCAGGTGGCCGGCCGAGATCGGGCGGGTGCGGGGATGGCTGGCGGGAAGCGACATGGCCGGGTCCTCTGGATTGATGCGATAACGGAATCAATAGCTTACCCCCATTTCATTGGACGGCTGGACGTCGCGGCGGGAAGATGGCACCCGTGTTGATGCCACTGGAGAACCGTATGTCACACCCCGCTGCTTCTCTTTCCGCCCGCTGCGCCGCCATCGGCAGCTGGCGACTGCACCCCGGCCACGCCATGAGCCTGAGCCCGAAGAAAACCGCCGTGCTGCGCATCTTCTGCGGCCAGGTCTGGGTGACCCTGGGTGGCCCCTACGAGGGCGCCCTGAACGAGCAGGGCGACCGGTTCCTCGGTCCCGGCGACGTGCTGGCCGTGCCGGCCGGTGCGCGTTTGGTCATGGAGCCGGTCGCGGCCCCCGGCGACACCGGGCCGGTGCATTTCGACTGGTCCGACGCCGCGGCGTCGGCGGCCCCCAGCCGCTTCGCCCGCGAGGTGGTGTCGCCCACCCGCGAGCTGGGTGCGGCACTGGGGCAGGCCGGTGTGGCAACGGCTCGCGTGCTGCGGGGCCTGCTCGGCTACAGCGAGTACCTGACGGCCGGCCGGGGACGGGTGCTGGGCCCGTACGAGGCCGGGCACTGGTGAGCCGGGCACAGCCAGTGCCTGCCCAAGCAGGCCGCTAGGGCCTGTTAACACTATTATTCCAAGATGCGTTGCGGATCAAAAAGGCCATGCGCAAGGCGCGAAACGCAGCCGGGGTCGTCCCCCCGGCCAGGCTTCGCAACGCCGCGCATGGCCTTTTTGGCCGCAACCCGAAGGGAATGGGTTGAAAACAGCGCCACTCGTTGTTGCACTCCTAGGCCAGACATCCAGTCTGGCCGTCGTCGCGCGCCTAGATTGGCGCTGTTTTCAACCCATTCGCACTTGGAAAAATAGTGTTAACGGGCCCTAGCGTGCGGAGGGCTTTTTGCGCTGCGGTGCCGGCTTGCGCGCCGCCACCGCAGCGCCCAGCGCCAGCCGGGCCCAGGGCGCCATCAGCGCGGGCGATTCCAGCGCGTCCTCGGGCGGCGTGTGGTAGTGCAGGCGCATGGACTTGCCCTTCGCCTCGTACTGGAACGGTCGCCCACCCGCCGCCAGCCACTGGGGTTCGGTTTCGGCGTTGGTCTTGAGGAACAGGGTGTCCCAGGCAATGATCGCCACGTTCATGCCATCCACCGACAGCCCAAAACCCCCGAACATGCGCGTGGCCTTGCACGGGCCCAGGCAGGACAGCAGCTCGCAGGCGTGCAGGACAAACGGATCGGTGATGGGTCTGGTGGCCATGGGTGCATCGTACTCAGTGATGCCAGCCTGGGGCACGGGTGGGACAATGTCCGAATGGCGAGACCGAAATCAGCTTCCCACGACCTCAAGCGCGAAGAAATCCTCGACGTGGCGGCGCAGTGCTTCGCGCAGCAGAGTTTCCCCGCTGCGAGCATGAACCACATCGCCACCGCCTGCGGCACCAGCAAGGCGCGGCTCTACCACTACTACGAGAGCAAGGAAGCGATCCTGTTCGACCTGCTGGACCGCTACACCCAGCGGCTGCTGGCGCTGATCGGCGAATCGGAAGCCCGCGCCCAGCGCAAGAACCTGAGCGAGCGCGATGCCCTGAACGAGTTGGTGCGCGCCTTTCTCTCGGAGTACGAAAGCTCGGCCACGCGCCATGTGGCGCTGCTGTCCGACACCAAGTTCCTCGGCGATACCCAGCGCGAACTCATCCTCAACCGCCAGCGCGATGTCGTGGCCGCCTTCACCCGCTTTCTCAAACGCGCCTACCCCGAGCGCGTCACACCCGCGAACCAGACCGCGCTGACCATGATGGTTTTCGGCATGATCAACTGGACCTTCACCTGGCTGCGCCCGGGCGGGGCCATGAGTTACGCCGCCTTTGCCGACGAGGTGGTGGCTGTTCTGGAGAAGGGTTTGGCCGGGTGAGTCCCAGCATTTCACAGGGATATTGGTTTACTTATTCGTAATTGATTTCGTTTAGTTAAAATTGGTCTGTTTGCCGATCTGCGCAGCCGACCCCCCACAGGAGACCCCCATGAGCAAAGCCTTCGCCTCCCAGGCCGACCTGGAAGACAAAAAGATCACCTTTGAACAGCTCAGCCCGCACTGCTGGGCCTACACCGCCGAGGGAGACCCGAACTCGGGCGTCATCATCGGCGACGACTTCATCATGGTCAGCGACGCCACCGCCACGCCGGCCATGGCGCGCGACCTGATCAAGCAGATCCGCACCGTGTCCGACAAGCCGATCAAGTACGTGCTGCTCACGCATTACCACGCGGTGCGCGTGCTAGGCGCCAGCGCCTACTTTGCCGAAGGCGCGACCGAGATCATCGCCAGCCAGGGCACGCTGGAGCTGATCCGCGAGCGCGGCGCGCAGGACATGCAGAGCGAGATGGAGCGCTTCCCGCGCCTGTTCCGCGGTGCCGACAGCGTGCCGGGCCTGACCTGGCCGAGCATGGTGATTGGCGGCGGTGACCCCACCAAGGGCGAGAAGCCGGGCAAGCTGTCGATCAACCTCGGCGGTGTCGTGGTGCAGATCTGGAGCCCCGGCTACGGCCACACGCGCGGTGACACCATCGCCTGGGTGGAAGAAGAGAAGGTGCTGTTCAGCGGCGACCTGGTGGAATACCAAGCCGGCGTCTACACCGGCGACGCCCAGCTCGAAGAGTGGCCCGCCACGCTCGAAGCCCTGCGCGCGCTCCAGGCCGAGTACATCGTGCCCGGCCGCGGCGAAGCCATGAAGGGCAACGCCGACGTGAACAAGGCGCTGGACTACACGAAGCGCTGGGTCACCACCCTGTTCCAGGCCGGCAAGGAAGCAGCCGCCGCCGGCATGGACCTGAAGGCCGCCATGGCCCACACCCGCAAGAGCATGGACCCGGTGTTCGGCCAGGTGTTCATCTACGAACACTGCCTGCCGTTCGACGTCAGCCGCGCCTACGACGAAGCCAGCGGCATCAAGAACCCGCGCATCTGGACCGCCGAGCGCGACATGGAAATGTGGAAGTCCTTGCAGGGCTGAGCGGGGCACGCTCGAAGACAAAAAGAAACCCGCCGAAGCGGGTTTCTTTTTTGGGATGGCCAGACAACTCCGCCGCTATTGGGTCGTGGCAGTCGTCCCGGTGGTGGAGGTTGTTTCGGTGGTATCGGTGGTGGTGTCTGTTGCGCTCGCCGGCTTCACCGTCACCGGTTGCTCCGCTTCGGCCACACGGCCGGCGCTGTCGGTCACGGTCAGGGTGATGGTGTATTCACCCGGCTCGTCGTAGACGTGATCCACCTGCTCGCCCTGGCCCTTTTCGCCATCGCCGAAGTCCCAGGCGTAGGACGCCACGACCGTGCCCTCGGGCACATTGGACACCACCGTGCCCGAGCCGTCCACGGTGAAGCTTTCGCCTGCTTCCACCGTGGTTTGATCCAGGTCGATCACCGGAATGGGCAGACACCCGGCCAGCGCCAGGGCCAGCAGGCCTGCCAGGAACAGTTTGAAGGTGCGAGGGTGTTTCATGGGCGGAGCTGGAAATGAATGTGTGCCTTCAGCGGGCCTGTTCGCTATTGGGTGCCCGATGCGTCCCGGTTGTCAAGAGTGTGAATCGCCAGGCCTGTGCGCTGCTACCATGCGCCAGCTTCACATTCCCCGATCTCACGATGACGCAGGCACCTTGTCCGTTCCAGTCTGTTGGCGCCCGCGCTGCCACCCGCGCCGCGGCGGTGTGCCTGGCGCTGGCGGGGTTTCTCTCGGGCTGTGCCTCGAAAGGGCCGGTGTCCGCCCCGCCGGCTGAGACATTCGATCCGCCCGCGCTGTCCACCCCGCCCGAGGAAAGCGCCGGCTTGCGGCGGGCGGCCCAGCGCTTGCTGAAAACCCCTTCGACCCAGACCGGTTGGACGGTGTTTCCCATGCCAGGCAAAACGTTCACGCCGTTTGAGCCGGTGCACCACGCGGGCCGGGAGGCGCTGCGTGTGCAGGCGAGCAGTTCCGTGAGCATCCTGCGCCAGCGCATGGAACCGGCCCTGCCCGCGGTGGGGCGACTGTCGTTCGCCTGGACGGCCGATGCCTTGCCGCCGACCGAGGATGTGGCGCAGGGGCGGCGCGACGACGCCGTGGTTCGGGTGCTGCTCAGCTTCGATGGCGACCGCAGCCGCCTTTCACCGCGCGTGCACCGCTTGTCGGAGATGAGCCGTCTGCTGACCGGCGAGGACCTGCCTTACGCCACGCTCGTCTACGTCTGGAGCGATGCCCATGCCCCGGGCACGGTGTTGAACAATTCCCGAACCGATCGCGTGCGCAAGCTGGTGCTGGATTCCGGTACGCATCACCTGGGACAGTGGCGCGATCACGAGCGCGATGTGCGGGCCGATTTTGTCCAGGTGTTTGGCGAGGAGCCCGGGCCGCTGCTGTCGGTGGCGCTGATGACCGACACCGACAACACCCGCAGCCAGGCGCAGGCCTGGTACGGCGCGCTGCGGCTGCTGCCGGCCGCGCCCTGAGCGGCTGACCATGGTTGGCCGTGCGCGGATGCGCGCTTCACTGAATTTCCTGCTGTTTTCATGAACCACAACGCCACCGACTGGGGCATCGTTGCCGTCTTTGCCACGGTGTATCTGGGCATGTTCCTCGGCGGCCTGCCGCGCCTGAAGCTGGACCGCTCGGGCGTGGCCCTGCTGGGCGCCATCGCGGTGATCGCACTCACCGGTCTGCCGGTGGAAGACGCCGCGCGCGCGGTGGACCTGCCCACCATCGTGCTGCTGTTCGCCTTCATGGTGGTGTCGGCTCAGATGCGGCTGGGCGGCTTCTACACCGAGGTCACGCGCCGTGTGGGCGCGCTGCCGCTGTCGCGTGCGGGCCTGCAGGCGGTGCTGATCGGCGTCGCCAGTGGCTTGTCGGCCGTTTTCTCCAACGACGTGGTGTGTCTGGCCATGACGCCGGTGGTGGCGCGTCTGTGCCTGCAGCGCGGGCTGAATCCGCTGCCGTTCCTGATCGGCCTGGCCTGCGCGGCCAACATCGGATCGGCCGCCACGCTGATCGGCAACCCGCAGAACATGCTGATCGGTTCGGTGCTGCAGCTGCACTTTGCCGACTACCTGCGCCAGGCGCTGGCGCCGGTGGGCATCAGCCTCGCGCTGTTGTGGCTGTGGCTGGCTTTTGGGCCAGGCGCTCGGGCCGGTGCCAGCGAGTTGCGCAGCCCCGCGGGGGTGCACGTGTCCACGGACGACGAGCCACCGTTTGACCGCTGGCAGACCGCCAAGGGCCTGACCGTGGCACTGGCGCTGGTGGGGGTGTTCCTGTTCACCGACTGGCCGCGTGATGTGGCCGCGCTGGTGGGGGCGGGTGTGCTGCTGCTGAGCCGCCGGTTCCACTCGGCCGACGTCATGGGCTTCGTGGACTGGCAGTTGCTGCTGCTGTTCATCGGCCTGTTCGTGGTGAACCACGCCTTCGAGAGCACGGGCCTCGCGGCCGAGGCGGTGGCCTGGCTGGCGACGCAGGGCATGCACCTCACCGAGCCCGGCGCCTTGCTGGTGCTGGGCGTGGCTTTGTCCAACCTGGTGTCCAACGTGCCGGCCGTGATGCTGCTGCTGCCGCACCTGGGCGCCAACGCCAGCGAAGCGGGCGTGATGCTCGCGCTGGTGAGCACCTTCGCGGGCAACCTGCTGCTGGTGGGCTCGATCGCCAACCTGATCGTGGCCGATCTCGCGTCGAAGCAGGGCATTGCCCTCGACTGGAAGCAGCACGCGCTTACCGGGATTCCGGTGACCTTGGCCACGCTGGCGGTGGTGTGGGGCTGGATGCGCTGGGCTGGCTGAAGCATTGCACCTGGGTGCATTCCCCGGCGCGCGACCCGCAACGATTGAAGCCACCCCAGCGCAGGGCACCGCGGAACCGGCTTTGCCGGGCCGCCAGTGCCGCCCTTGGGGGTGACGCCGAAGGCGGCGCGGGGGTCAGTGAATCGACGAAAGGAACTGCTGCAATTCGGGCGTTTCTGGTGACCCAAAGAGCTTGGCCGGTGGACCCATCTCGTGCACGCGCCCCTGGTGCATGAAGATCACGCGGTCGCTGACCTTGCGGGCAAAGTTCATCTCGTGCGTGACCATCAGCAGCGTCATGCCCTCGTCGGCCAGCGACTCCACCACCCGCAGCACCTCGCCCACGAGTTCGGGGTCGAGGGCGGAGGTGATCTCGTCGCAGAGCAGCACGCTGGGCTCCATCGCCAGCGCACGCGCGATCGCCACGCGCTGCTGCTGGCCGCCGGAGAGCTGGTCGGGGAAGGCGTCGAACTTCTCGCCCAGGCCCACACGGTCCAATAGCTGACGCGCCTTGGTTTCACCGGCGGCGCTGTCGGTCTTCTTCACCAGGCCGGGCGCGAGCATCACGTTCTTGCCCACGCTCAGGTGCGGGAACAGGTTGAAGTTCTGGAAGATCATGCCCACGTGCTGGCGCAATTCGCGCATGGCGGCGGCGTTGCCGTGCAGCAGCGGCTGGCCGTCCACGCTCAGGCTGCCGGACTGGAACACCTCCAGTCCGTTGATGCAGCGCAGCAGCGTGCTCTTGCCAGAGCCGCTCTTGCCGATGATGGCGATCACCTCGCCGGGTTTGACCTGCAGATCGATGCCCTTGAGCACCTCGTTGCTGCCGTAGGATTTGCGCAGCTGGTGGATGTCGACGATGGGGCTGGCGGAGGTCTTTGCCGCAGCTGATTCCGCGATGGCTTCAACGGGAGACATTCATTTTCCTTTCCAGGGAACGCGCATACAGGCTCACAGGGAAGCACAGCGCAAAGTACAGAAGGGCCACGCAGCTGTAGACCAGGAAGGGCTGGAAGGTGGCGTTGGTGATCATGGTGCCGGCCTTGGTGAGCTCGACGAAGCCGATCACCGAGGCCAGCGCCGTGCCTTTGACGACCTGCACCAGGAAACCGACGGTGGGCGCGATGGCGATGCGCGTGGCCTGCGGCAGGATCACGTGGCGCAGTTGCTCGCCAAAGCTCAGCGCCAGACTCTGCGCTGCCTCCCACTGGCCCTTGGGCACGGCGGCCACGCAGCCGCGCCAGATCTCGACCAGGAAGGCGCTGGTGTAGAGCGTGAGCGCCACGGCCGCGGCCATCCAGGCCGAGGTGTCCACACCAAACAGCGCGAGGCCGAAGTAGGCCAGGAACAACTGCATCAGCAGCGGCGTGCCCTGGAACAGCTGCACGTAGCCGGCGGTGAGGCGCTCGGCGCCGGGCCAGCGCGCGGTGCGCGCCACCAGCAGGGCCAGGCCGACCAGGCCACCGCCGATGAAGGCGATCAGCGACAGGCCCACCGTCCAGCGCGCGGCCAGCAGCAGGTTGCGGAAGATGTCCCACAAAGAAAAATCAACCACGGCGACCTCCGAACAGGTAACGCGGGCCAGCCCAGTTCAGCAGGGCGCGCACGCCCACCGACAGCAGCAGGTAGATGCCGGTCGCGATGATGAAGGCCTCGAAGGCGCGGAAGTTGCGGCTCTGGATCAGGTTGGCCGCGTAGCTGAGTTCTTCGGTGGAGATCTGACCGCAGACGGCCGAGCCCAGCATCACGATGATGATCTGGCTGGTGAGCGCGGGCCACACTTTCTGCAGCGCTGGCGGCAGCACCACGTAGCGGAAGGTCTGCAGTCTGGAGAGCGCCAGGCTGGCCGCGGCTTCGAACTGGCCTTTGGGCGTGGCCTCGATGCCGGCGCGGATGATCTCGGCCGCGTAGGCGCCGAGGTTGATCACCATCGCGATCACCGACGCGGTCTCGGGCGCCAGCTTCACGCCCGCGGCGGGCAGGCCGAAGAAGACGAAGAACAGCTGCACGATGAAGGGCGTGTTGCGGATCAGTTCCACATAGCTGCCCACCACCCAGCGCAGCCACAGCGGGCCGCTGCTGCGCGCCCAGGCGCAGAGCGTGCCCACCAGCAGGCCGATCACGGCCGAGATGGCGGTCAGGCCCAGCGTCCAGAGCACGCCCTTGGCGAGCAGCGGCCACTGCAGCAGCACGGCGATGAAGTCGAATTCGATGCGCATGGCGCTCTCGCAGCAATCGCCGAGACCTTATTCGGGCAAGGTGCCAGCGGGACGGCCCAGCCACTTCTTCGCCAGCGCATCGATCTCGCCCGACTTCTTGGCCGCGATGATGATCTCGTTCACCTTCAGGCGCAGCGCGTCTTCGCCCTTGGCCACGCCGATGAAGTTGGGGCTGTCTTTCAGCAGCAGCTTGTATTCGGCGCCCAGTTGCGGGTTGCGCGCCATCATGTTGCCGGCCACCGAAGCGCCGGTGGCGATGAGCTGGGTCTGGCCCGAGACGAAGGCCGAGACGGTGGCGTTGTTGTCTTCGAAGCGCTTCACGTCGGCGGTGGGCGGCGCGAGCTTGGTGAGTTCCTGGTCTTCGATGGCGCCACGGGTCACGCCGATGGTTTTGCCGGCGAGGTCGGCAAAGCTGGCGACCGTGAGCGACTTGGGCGCGAACACGGCCTGGAAGAAGGGCGAGTAGGCGGCGGTGAAGTCGATCACCGCCAGACGCTCGGCGTTCTTGCCCAGGGTCGAGATGACGAGGTCGGCCTTCCGGGTCTGCAGGTAGGGGATGCGGTTGGCGCTGGTCACGGGCACCAGTTCGACCTTCACGCCGAGCTTGCTGGCGATCAGTTTGGCGGTGTCGACATCCAGTCCCTGGGGCTGCAGGTCGGTGCCGACGAAGCCGTAGGGCGGGAAGTCGGTCGGGATGGCGATCTTGATGGTCTTGGCCTTCATCACGTCGTCGAGCGCGGTCTGGGCCTGCGCGGTGCCCAGGCTGGCGAATGCGCCGAACGCAACGGCGGTGGCGAGAAACAGGCGTTTGGTGGTCTTCATAACAAGCTTCCTAGGTAGGTTTCGGGGGCGGGGTGGGAGGGGTCTTTGGCGGCCGCGCGGCCTTTGCGGGCGCGCGGTGCCGGGGAGAGCGGGGCCAGCGCTTCGCGCAGGTTGGCCAGCGGGTCGTTGGCCGGTGCCAGGCGCAAGGCGGCCTGCACCTGGCCGATGTGTTCTTCCATCAGGCGCTCGGCCTCGGCGGTGTCGCCGCGCGCCAGCGCTTCGACGATGGCCACGTGGTCCTGGCACGACTGCACCGCGTCGTGCGTGCTCTGGTAAAGCATGGCGATCAGCGTGGTGCGGGCGGTGTAGTCGCGCAGCGTGTCGGCCAGCAGCTGGTTGCCCAGGCATTCGGCCAGACAGACATGGAAGTCGCCCAGCAGGTAGCTGCGCTGGCCCACGTCGTCGCCCTTGAGCGCGTCCTGCTCGCGCTTGAGGTGTTGCTTCAGGCGTTTGACCGCGGCCTTGTCCACCGGGCCGGTGCGGCGGATCAGGCCGGTCTCGATGACGCGACGCGCCTCGAAAGCCTCACGTGCTTCGTCGTGCGAAGGCTGCACCACGTACCAGCCGCGGCGCGAGCTGACGGTGACGATGCCGCGCGTGGCCAGGCGCACCAGCGCCTCGCGCACCAGGGTGCGGCTGCAGTCGAACAGCATCGAGAGGCTCTGCTCGCCCAGGCGGGTGCCGGGGGCGAGGCGCTGCGCCAGGATGGCTTCGATGATGCGTTGGGCGATGTCGGTGGAGCTGACCATGGAAACAACCTTTGTGGCTTGCTTCCATGCGAATTCCGTGCCATGGCCATACCAGTCTTGTATGCAAGTTTGGTGCGCCAGACTTGTGCGCCGGACGGCCAAAAACCGGCTAGGCGCACCACAAGCGTTCAGCAGGTGGCGCCGCGGTTCCCGTTCTGGTGCCTGGCCGGCCGGCGGGCCTCAGAGCGCTCCAGCCAGTGCGCGCAGGTCGTCCTGGTAGGTCTGCAGCGTCTGCACCGCGTGGGCGCGCTGCGCGGGCGTGGTGCTGTTGTGCAGGTTGGCGAACTGGGCGCAGCCGCTCTGCACCAGCTGCTGGTTGTAGGTGTTGTAGCCCGGCGTGGGCGAGGTGGTGATGCGGATCATGAGGTCGCGCACCGCCTGGGCCGCGGCCGACGGGTTGGCCTGGGCCCGGCGCACGGTCTGCAGCTGGTCGGCCTGCCGGCGCTCGCGCTCGGCCTGGGTGCGTTGTGGGTCCCAGGGGGAGCGTTGCAGCTGCTCGCGCACCAGCGATTGCTGGGCGGGGGTCAAGGGGCCATACAGTCGCTCATAGCGTTCGATGGCACGCTCCAGGCGGCGGTCCAGCCGCTGCTCGGGGCTGCCCTGCAGAAAGTCTTTCTCGAAGGTCTGGTTGCTCTTGCGGTGGTGGCGCTCCAGGTGGTCGAGCTGGGCGGGGCTGAGCTGCAGCGCCAGCCGGGCCAGGGGGTCGACGCTGCGCTCCAGCACGGTGTTGAAGCGAGCGCGCACGGTGTCGAACTCGCCGCAGGCCTGGCTCGCCGTGAGGTCCAGCGGAGCCATGCGTTGCCAGCGGCGCAGCAGATCGGCATAGGCGGGCAGCTCGCTGCTGCGGTGCCAGGCGAACAGCCCGTCGATGTCTTCGCGCACGCGGGCCGACTGGCCGTTGTCGAAATCCACGTGGCTGTCGAGCCACCAGTAGGTGAGGTTGGGGCCCTGGCTGTAACCCAGTCGCAGCGTGCTGCAGGCCGCCAGAGCCAGGCCAAGGGTCAGCACCATGGCCAGCCGCCCGACCCGCACGGCGATAATGCCCGGCTGACAAGCGCCCGCCAGCTGGCTGCGCCAACTTTCCCCAACAGAGGTGTTCATGTCGTTCCCAGTGGATGTGGTGGTGATGGCGGCCGGCAAGGGCACGCGCATGAAGAGCCAGTTGCCCAAAGTGTTGCACCGATTGGGCGGGCGCGCTCTGGCCCAGCATGTGATCGACACGGCGGCGCGGCTTTCGGCGCGCTCGGTGGTGGTGATCACCGGCCACGGCGCCGAGCGGGTCGAAGCCGGTCTGCATGCGCCAGCGGGTGGCACGCAGCTGAAATTCGTGCGCCAGGCGCCGCAGCTGGGCACCGGCCACGCGGTGCAGCAGGCCGCCCCGGTGCTGCCGGACGACGGCGTGACCCTGGTGTTGTCGGGCGACGTGCCGCTGACCCGGCCCGAGACGCTGCAGGCGTTGCTCGACCTGTGCGCGGGCGAGCGGATGGCCTTGCTCACGCTGGACATGCCCGACCCCACCGGCTATGGCCGCATCGTGCGATCGGCCGACGGCTCGGTGCAAGCCATCGTGGAGCACAAGGACGCCAGCGAAGCCCAGCGCGCCATCACCGAGATCTACAGCGGCATCATGGCCGTGCCAACGCGGCTGCTCAAAGGCTGGCTGGCGCGGCTGGACAACCAGAACGCCCAGGGCGAGTACTACCTGACCGACGTGGTGAAGTTCGCCGTGGGCGATGGCCTGAGCGTGCAGGCGCACCGCATCGCCGACGCGGTGCAGGTGGCGGGCGTGAACAGCCCGCTGCAGCTGGCCGAACTGGAGCGCGCCCACCAGCGGCGGGTGGCCGAGGCGCTGATGGAGCAAGGTGTGCGCCTGGCCGACCCGGCGCGGCTGGACGTTCGGGGCGCGCTGGTGTGCGGCCAGGACGTGGAGATCGACGTCAACTGCGTGTTCGATGGCCAGGTGTCGCTGGCTGACGGCGTGCGCATCGGGGCGAACTGCGTGATCGCCAACGCGGTGATCGAAGCGGGCGCGGTGATCCACCCTTTCACCCACATCGATGGCGAGAAGCTCGGGGTGAGCGTGGGGCCGGGTTCGCTGATCGGGCCGTTTGCGCGCCTGCGCCCGGGTGCGCGGCTGGGCGCCGAGGTGCACATCGGCAACTTCGTCGAGGTGAAGAACAGCACCCTGGCCGCGGGCGCCAAGGCCAACCACCTGGCCTATCTGGGCGACGCCACCGTGGGCGAGCGGGTGAACTACGGTGCGGGCAGCATCACCGCCAACTACGACGGCGCCAACAAGCACCGCACCGTGATCGAAGCCGACGTGCACGTGGGCAGCAACTGCGTGCTGGTGGCGCCGGTCACCCTCGGCGCTGGCGGCACGGTGGGCGGGGGGTCGACCATCACCAAGGACACACCGCCCGGCAGCCTGGCCATTGCCCGCGGCAAACAGGTGACGTTGCCCAACTGGCAGCGCCCGGCGAAGAAAAAGCCCTGAGACTGAGAGGCGGGGCCGTCTACCGATCAGGCCCGATGGCGTACGGCAGAGCGCTGCCGGGCTTGCCGGTCGCTGTCTTCGTTGCCCAAGTCCATCAGGCCGCTCATGCCCATGACCTCCGAATCGCGAAAGCCGGTCGCAGGGAAGATCTGGTCGAACTCCGAAAACTTCGACTCCAGCTGCTGGCGTACGCTCTCGGGCTCGCTCGCTTCCTTCGGGATGGGCTGGGGCAGGGCGGCCAGGTCCAGCTGCTTGCGGAACTCGCTGGGCGAGGGCATGCGGTGGATGCCGTTTTTGAGAAAAAGGAAACGCACACCCGCGGTCTTGAGAATGCGGTTCTTCATCTTCACCTGGTGGGTCTTGGCCTTGGCGTTGCTCAGGTGGTACTGCTCGATGTCGAACGCAAACATGGGCCGGCCGTCCTGGCCGCAGACCACGAAGTCCACCTGCTGCCTGGCCAGGCGCTCCTCAGCGCGCCGGCGATCGGTGGCGCGCCGGATGGAGAGCATGTCCTTGAGCTTCACCTGGGGCAACACGACCTGCCCGGGAAAGGTGTCGTGCAGGTAGTCCAGCATGGCGACCTGCTCGGGCGTGAGGATGCGTTCCGGCGTGTAGCGATCTTCCCGACCCGAGGGCTGAGGCGCATACCGCCTATAAGCCCAGACACCCAGGCCCACCAGGGCCAGGGCGATCATGAATGCGATCCAGAGTGGGAACATGCAACCTCCAAATGTGACAGCCGATTATTTTTTGAGCTGTCATTTTAGGATTCTGTAGTCACAAATTGCTACAGTGAACGCTTTGTTACCTATTGTCTGCGGGTTGGGCGCGCAAGGGAAGGGGCAGGCGGGGATCGAACTTGGCGCGCTTGATGCTGAAGAAGGCCTTCACGTTGCGCACGTTGGCATCGCTGGTGAACAGGCGCTGGGCGAGCGCGAGATAGCCGGGCATGTCGGGCGTGTGCACGACCAGCATGAAGTCGGGCCCCGGGCTCACGCGGTAACACTGCTGCACGGCGGCCTCGGCCACGGCGCGGGTCTCGAACGCATCCAGGTGTTCGGCGCCCTGGCGTTCCAGGGTGATCTCCAGCAGGGCCGTGAGGCCGTGGCCCGTCGAAGCGGCCAGTCGGTCAGGGCTGAGCAGCGCCACCTGCTTCTCGATCAGGCCGAGCTGTTTCAAGCGCTTGATGCGACGCAGGCTGGTCGGGGGCGAGACGTGGGCCAGCCCCGCCAGGGTCTGGTTGCTCATCGAAGCGTCGGTCTGCAACAGGTCCAGCAGGCGCCAGTCGGCTTCGTCAATGAAATCAGATTCCATAATTTGTTTCTTTATGATCGAAATGACTATTAATGTCAGTTTGTGAAATTTTAGGTTGTTTTAGTCAAGTAATTGGTCATTAATTTCCTGCGCGACTCGGTAGCATCGCACCTTTCTGATGTGTCTGGAGACCGATATGTGTGGCATCGTGGCAGGGGTTTCGGGGCGTGATGTCGTCCCCGTGCTGGTTCAGGGTTTGCAGCGGCTGGAATACCGCGGTTACGACTCCTGCGGTGTGGCGGTGCACACGGGCGGCCTGCAGCGCGCGCGCAGCACCGCCCGCGTGGCCGAACTGATCGAGCAGGTGAAGCTGGAGTCCATCGCCAGCGGCACCGGCATCGCCCACACGCGCTGGGCAACCCACGGCGCGCCCGCCGTGCACAACGCCCATCCGCACTTCAGCCACGGCCCCGGGCACAGTTCCACCGATGGCACGGCCGGCCGCGTCGCGCTGGTGCACAACGGCATCATCGAGAACCACGACGAACTTCGCGTCGCCCTGCAGGCCAAGGGCTATGTGTTCGAGAGCCAGACCGACACCGAAGTCATCGCGCACCTGATCGACTCGCTCTACGAAGGTGACGTGTTCGCGGCCTTGCAGGCGGCGGTGGCGCAGTTGCACGGTGCCTATGCGCTGGCGGTGTTCCACAAGGACGAGCCGCACCGCGTGGTCGGCGCACGCGCCGGTTCGCCGCTGATTCTGGGTGTGGGCGAGGGCGGGCAGGAGCACTTCCTGGCCAGCGACGCCATGGCCCTGGCCGGCGTGACCGACCAGATCGTCTACCTGGAAGAGGGCGATCTGGTGGACCTGCAGCTCGGCCGTTACTGGGTGACCGACGGGCAAGGCCGCAGTTTTGACACCACCCAGCGCCCGGTGAAAACCGTGCACGCGCACAGCGGCGCGGCCGAGCTCGGTCCCTACCGCCACTACATGCAGAAGGAAATCTTCGAGCAGCCACGCGCCATCGGCGACACGCTCGAAGGCGTGGGTGGCATCACGCCCGAGCTGTTCGGCGACGGTGCCTGGCGCATCTTCAAGGACATCGACAACGTGCTCATCCTAGCCTGCGGCACCAGCTACTACAGCGGCTGCACGGCGAAATACTGGCTGGAAGACATCGCCAAGATGCCGACGCAGGTCGAGGTGGCGAGCGAATACCGCTACCGCACCAGCGTGCCCAACCCGCGCACCCTGGTCGTCACCATCACGCAAAGCGGCGAGACCGCCGACACCCTGGCCGCGCTGCGTCACGCGCAGGGTCTGGGCATGAAGCACACGCTGACGATCTGCAACGTGGCCACCAGCGCCATGGTGCGCGAATGCGAACTGGCCTACATCACCCGCGCGGGGGTGGAGATCGGCGTGGCCTCCACCAAGGCCTTCACGACGCAGCTCGCCGGTCTGTTCCTGCTCACGCTGGCGCTGGCCCAGGTGCGCGGCCACCTGAGCGACGAACAGGAGGCGCAGCACCTGAAAGCCATGCGCCACCTCCCCGTGGCGCTGCAGGCCGTGCTGGCGCTGGAGCCCCAGGTGATCAGCTGGGCCGAAGACTTCGCGCGCATGGACAACGCGCTGTTCCTCGGTCGCGGCCTGCACTACCCGATCGCACTCGAAGGCGCCTTGAAGCTCAAGGAAATCAGCTACATCCACGCCGAAGCCTACCCGGCCGGTGAACTCAAGCACGGCCCGCTCGCGCTCGTGACCAGCGCCATGCCAGTGGTGACCGTGGCGCCCAACGACACGCTGCTTGAGAAGCTCAAGAGCAACATGCAGGAGGTGCGCGCGCGCGGCGGCGTGCTCTATGTGCTCGCCGATGCCGACACCCGCATCGGCAGCAGCGAAGGCATCCACGTCATCCGCATGCCCGAACACTACGGCGCGCTCAGCCCCATCCTGCACGTGGTGCCGCTGCAGCTGCTGGCGTACCACACGGCGCTGGCCAAGGGGACGGATGTGGACAAGCCCCGAAACCTGGCCAAGAGCGTCACGGTGGAGTGAGTCTGGGTGCGAAGCTGTAAGCTTTTATTCCGTGCAAATAAAGTCGTAAACCGTCCATTAAAGTCGTAAACCGTCCAATAAAGTCGTAGACCGATTTGATGGTTTTTTTGTACTCTCCTTGCATACACCTAGGGGTATGACCACCTTCAGCCTTGATCGACTTTGGTCGGGTCTGAGTGAACTACCGCTCAGGAACTGCAAGTCAGATTGCGTGCCTTTCCGACCGTTTCAGGCTGATCTCCGACACTCGAACCTAACGCCTGAAAGTTCGCGTGTTGCGCAACTGGTCATTGGCCGAGCAGGGTCTCAAGCGACCGCTTTGTTGCTCAGACCGGTCACTCTATTGATGCGAGCCGGGCAAGGTAGCAGGAGCAACTGATCACACCAAGGATGAATTGGTTCTCCCGACCCGCTGCGGTCGGTGTTGATGTAGGCAACGATCCCAGAAAACCGTCCGAGAAACCGGGGGAATCCCACCCCGGATACTTGGCGGCACGGCTTATCGGAACCATTGCGAAGAGCATCCGCAGTTGGCCCGCGGGTCCGAAACACGTAGCCAAGGTCTTCTCAAAGAATTAGATCGGCCAGAACCATAGAACGTCCAAAAGCATTCTCTGGTGTGGTGACCTCATGGCTGCACCGAGCAGTGCGAAGCTGCCACATGAGCCGCTCGGTGCGATGCCTCGTAGTGTGCAAGCGGCTCATTACCATTTAACGCAACGAGCAAATTTTCAGCAGCCTGCAACTCGATGGCTCGGCGAACCTTCTTCACCGCCGAACCAATGTGGGGTGTGAAAACCGTGGAGGGGTGTTGCAAGAGTTCCGGATGAATCTGGCGTGGACGGTCTGCCAGCAGCCAGTCTTCCATCTCGTACACATCGGCGGCGTAGGCACCCAGGCGCTCGTCCTTGAGCGCCCGTGCCACGGCAGCCTCGTCCACAACCGAGCCTCGCCCAATGTTGACCAGGATCTGCCCCCGCCGAACACCTTCAAGCATGGTGTCATTGACGAGGTGACGCGTTACGTCCAGCAGCGGAACGGCCAGAATGACATAGTCGGATTGCGACAGGGCCTCACCCAGGCTCACCATGGTCAGGCGTTCGTCATCACCATGCGGGTCCACGCCCAGCAGTTGAGCGCACCCAAATCCGCAGAGGCGGTCAACGATGGCCCGTCCCACGGCGCCCAGGCCAACGACCGACACGACCGAGCCGTGCAGACCTATTCCATACAGCTGAGGACGCCAGCCGGCGTAGCCCCTGCGAATACGGGTGTCACCAGCGAGCACGTGACGCGCAGCGGCAATGGCCAGACCGATGGCCAGCTCTGCCGTGGGCTCTGTCAGAAGGTCTGGCACAAAGCTCACGCTGACCCCCGCTTGTGCACAGGCCATCAGGTCAAAATTGTCATACCCTTTCAATGCGCAAGCGATGGTCTTGAGCCGTGGAGCGTTCAACAAAGTTCGCCTGTTTACCCGGTCAGGCATGAACGCCATCATGGCGTCGGCGTCCTTCAGGTGGAGGTAAAGCTCTTCCTCGCTCCAGGGCTCAGGCCCTTGATTCATCACTACATCACCGGCGGATCGAAGACGCGCCAGAACTGCTTCATGGATGGGCTGCGTCACCACAATTTTCGGCATCATTACCTTCCTCTCTCTTTCTATTTCAGATGTTTGCGAAGCGCCGACCCAATGCCGTCGACCACGAGCACGCATATGAGGATGGACAGCAAAATGGCGGAGACCTCGTCGTACTTGATCAGGCGCAGAGCTGCCATGAGTTCGAAGCCAATGCCGCCCGCACCCACGATGCCCATCACTGCCGATGCGCGAAAGTGATATTCCCATCGGTAGATGGTGATGTCCGCCAACTGGGGCAAAACCTGCGGTAACACAGCATGGGTGATGACCTGAAACCGGCTTGCGCCCGCGGCCTTAGCGGCCTCCAGAGGTTTCGGGTCCACGTGCTCTATGGCTTCGGCGTAGAACTTGGCCACCATGCCCGTGGAATGCAGGGCCAACGCCAGCACACCAGGCAATGCCCCAAAGCCCACGGCCGCGACGAACAGAATGCCCAGGATGATTTCAGGCACAGACCGAAATGCAGCCAAGATGGTTCTGACGATTCGCCCAACCACCGCATTCGGCGCGGTGTTGGGCGCCGCCACCAGGGCCAGCGGCAACGACGCCAGAACGGTCAGCGCCGTGCCTGCGATCGACATGGCTAAGGTGTCACGCAATGGAATGACCCAGTGCTCCCAGCGCTCGAAATTCGGCGGCACCATCTCTGAGGCCAACTGCTGAATCGCTGGGCCGCCTTCGATGAAACGCTGCGCGTCAAAGAAGCCGGTGACATACAAAGCCACCACACAGACGAACAGAACGACACAGGCGGCGCCCAGCCGTTTGAGTCGCTGCTGTCCGTCGATGGCAACTATGGATTCCAGAGCAACAGACGTCACTGCATGCGCCCCAGATCAAGCTTCAGAATTTGTGCGGTGTCACGCAGAACGTCGTAGGCCTTGTCATCGGTCGCGGCAAAGGCCTGCACACGGAATGACTTGAGAATCTCGGCGTCCTTCATCTCAAGAAAGGCTGCACGGATGGCTGCTTTCAACTCGGGCGTGAGGTTGCCCTGCATCGCGATGGGGTAGTTTGGAATGGGAGCTGACAGTTCGAGTTGCACGATCTTGTTGGCATCCACCGTGCCCTTGGCGATGAGGTTGTCCAGAATGGGTTTTGACAACGCGCCAGCCGGAATTTGCCCTGCCTGAACGGCTCGGGCCACGGCGTCATGCGTGCCCAGGTAAACGGGGCGGTAGTCGGTCTCACCGTCAAGCTTGTAGTTCTTGAGCAGGTGCGCGCGCGGTGCGAGGTGGCTGGACGTTGAAGCCTGGTCGCCAAAGCCAAACGGCTTTCCTCGAACGTCAGCCAGCGTCTTCACCGGGCCGCCCGCCGTGGCAATGAGAACCGACTGGTAGGTCGGAGAGCCGCGCTCCACGCCAACGGCAAAAGGCTCAATGTTGGGCGCCTTGGACTTGGCCAGTACGTAAGAGAACGGTCCAAAGTAGGCCACCTCGATGCGGCCAAAGCGCATGGCTTCAATCATCGACGAGTAGTCCGTAGTCACCGTAATCTCTATTTCCTTCTTCAGGGTCTGTTCCAGGTACCGCTTCAGAGGCTGTGCGTTCTGAATGATGGTGGCGGCGTTTTCGTCCGGCAACAGTGCAACGCGAAGCTTGGAAGGATTTTTGCCCTCGGCATGGGCGCCAAGTGGCAACAGGGCGGCCAAAGTGACGGCAGCGATAAATTGGAAACGGCGACGATTCAGCACGGTAAAAACTCCTTGGATTGAGAGGGGGAATCAAATTGACTGCCCATGTTGGCAGGTGAGGAAGAACGGGACGGTTCGACAGGTGACGACTTCGCGTACAGGGCAGACTGGGCTTCTTCCGTCAACTGCGCTGCTGTCCCGTCGAACACCACCTGGCCCTGGCGAAGGCCCACAATGCGGTCGGCGAACATGCGCGCGAGGTTGACTTGATGCAGACTCACGATGGCCGTGAGTCGGTCTTTCTTGCAGATGTCGTGAAGCAGGGTCAACACACTCTGCGCGGTCGCCGGGTCGAGGCTGGCCACCGGCTCATCGGCCAGCAGCAGGCGGGGCTTTTGCACCAAGGCACGCGCAATGCCAATGCGTTGTTGTTGCCCACCAGACAAGGTGTCTGCCCGTGCTAGGGCTTTCTCAAGCAGGCCTACGCGGTCAATGGCCGCCAGCGCCTCCAGCTTGTCAGCCTTGCTCCAAGGCCACAACGACGCCAGAGATCCGCGGGTGGCGAGCTTGCCCATCAACACATTGGCCAGCACGCTTTGCCGCCCGATCAGGTGGTGCTGCTGGAACACCATGCCGCAGTGGCGCCGATGCTCAAGAAGGTTGCGTTTTGAGACGGTGCCGCCCGGCAGATCGGCCACCGACACCTCTCCGTCTGTGGGGCTAACCAAGCCATTGATGCTGCGCAGCAGCGTTGACTTTCCCGCGCCCGACGCGCCCAGCAGCACAAGGAACCCGCCATGCTGTACCTCCAGCGAGGTGGGCGCAAGCGCTGTGTGACCATCGGCATAGGTCACCGTGATACCCCGCAAGCTCAGATGGCTCTCGCGAATTGCAGTTTTCATAGCTCGGTTTCATTTGTTGTGGTGCGCTAGACGCACACCAGGACTCAAGTGGTCAGAGGTATCTCTCGGGAAAGAGGAGGTTCTGGAAGAAACAGCTTCAGTGGAAGCACAGCTCAAGTCTGGGTGACCAAGGTGTCATGAATATGAAACTTTCATCCCTAAAAATGAGGGCACCCATAGATCACATCAATGTCTGGACTCAGCCTCCTCGCAGCCTTGAAGGCCTTTGACGCAACGGCCCGAGCCGGCAGCATGACCGCTGCCGCGAGAGTGCTCGCTATTCAACAACCGACTGTTTCTTCACACATACAGCGCCTGGAGGTCGACTTCGGCGTGGAGCTTTTTCATCGGCGCGGACGGCGGCTTGAACTCACGTCCTTTGGACGCACTCTGTTGAACTACACCCGGCGTACCTTCAGTGGCGAGGAAGATGCGCACGCACTGCTCGCTGCTGCGAAAAATCAATACGTAGGGCGACTGGTCATCCATGCCATCGGGCCGCACAACGTGCTGCCCGTGTTGAAGCTGTTCATGAAACAGTTCCCCCAGGTCAACGTGGCTGTTGGCGTAGGCGACTCGCGAACCATCACCGAAAAGATTCTTGACTACCAGGGAGACGTGGGCATGGTGCTCAATCACGTCGCTCACCCAGATCTATTTGGCGCGGCTTACCGTACCCAGCGATTGGTGATATTCGGCAACACCCAACACTCACTCGCGCAACGGGCCACTCTCAAACTGCGTGATCTGCAGGGTCAGAGGTTCGTCATCCGAGAGGAAGGATCGACGACCAGACGCGTGTTTGAACAAGAACTAAAGGAGCGAGGCGTCGAGGTGCAGGTGGCTCTGGAGATGGGCAGCCGCGAGTCCGTTCGAGAGGCGGTGGCGGAGGGGCTGGGCCTAGGCGTCGTGGCGGAAACAGCCTACAGGCCAGATCCTCGCCTTGTTAAGTTAACTATTTCAGACACCAGCATGGCGACACAGGTGCACTTCATCTGTAGAAAGGAGCGGCATCAAGCTCCTCTGATCTCGACCTTCCTGGGTTTGGCGCATAGCGTAAGTCAGAAAATTGCCTAGGTATGGAACTTGGATTCCATGCAGCCGTGGGGCATGGGACCGAGGGGCAACTGTTCGCCTGTAGGCCGACTTAAGTTAAGGGTTGTAGGACGCCCGTAATCGCGCGGCGATCCCATCTTGACTGCGGGGCGCGGTCGTGTATCTGAATATGCGCTGTCAGGCTGACTGCCAGCGGTATGGCAGCAGCTCGCCGATCTGGGTGGCGGGCTGCATGGGCAGGCGTGCCATGACATCGCGCAGGTAGGCGTAGGGTCGTGCCCGTTCATGGGGAGACGTGTGCTAGACCATGACTGCAGCTCCCTCGATACCGGTCATCGATGCTGCCGCGCTGCTGGGTGAGCCAATGACAGCTTTGTGCCAGGCACCGTGAACTCAGGTCACGGCCGCGACCGACAGCAACCGCTGCAAAGCCGTACTTGGAGCTCTTGTGGATGGCGGGCATTTGCCGATTGGGCTCTGTATGGGGCTGCTTCAGCATGCTCACCGATACTCCCCAAGGCGCCCGTTTTGTGAATCAGAGAGTTTTCGACTTTATTTGACGAAGTTTGCTGGGCGAGGATGTTTTATCCTCGGTAGTTTTCGACTTTGTCCCTGCTGTGCTTCTGGCTCATGCCTTCGCAGCCCGCATGAATCCTAGAGTTCAGTTTTCGACTTTAATTGTTGAGAACAGCTTTGACGGCTTCGCCCGACTATGGGCTTGACCTCTTTGCTTCCGGAGTCCTTGCACATGAAATGCTTGCCCCTCGCCACCCTGGCGCTGAGCCTGTCGATCCCCTTCGCGGCGCACGCCGACTGGGCCAAAGTCGAGGCCGATGCCAGGGGCCAGACGGTGTACTTCAACGCCTGGGGCGGCAGCGAGGCGACGAACGCCTACATCGGCTGGGTGGCGCAGCAGGTCAAAGGCCGCTACGGCGTGGAGCTGCGCCATGTCAAGGTGACGGACGCGGCCGAGGTGGTCAAACGGGTGCAGACTGAAGTGGCCGCCGGGCGCCGCACCGACGGCTCGGTCGACCTGATCTGGGTCAACGGCGAAAACTTCCGCAACCTGAAGCAGGGCGGTCTGCTGTTCGGCCCCTGGGCCGAGAGCCTGCCCAACTGGGGTGCGGTGGACCTGAACAAACCCGTGCGCAGCGACTTCTCGGTGCCCACCGAAGGTTTTGAAGCGCCCTGGGGCACGGCGCAGCTGACCTTCATCGCCGACAAGGCCAGAACGCCCACACCGCCGCGTTCGGCGGCCGAGCTGCTGGCGTTTGCCCAAGCCAACCCGGGCCGCGTGAGCTACCCCAAGCTGCCCGACTTTCACGGCACCACCTTCGTCAAGCAGGTGCTGATCGAACTCGCGCCCGACCGCAAGGCGCTGCAGGCGCCGGTGTCGACCGCCAGCTTCGCCTCGGCCACGGCGCCGCTGTGGGCCTATCTGGACCAACTGCACCCGCAGCTCTGGCGCGGCGGCAAGACCTTCCCGGCCAGCGCCGCTGAAATGCACCGCATGCTGGCCGATGGCGAGCTCAAGCTCTCGCTGACCTTCAACCCCAACGAAGCGGCCAACCTGATCACCACACGCCAGCTGCCCGCCACGGCCTACAGCTTCGGCTTCACGGGCGGCACCCTCGGCAACGTGCACTTTGTCGCCATCCCGGTCAACGCCAAGGCCCGGGCCGGCGCCCAGGTGGTGGCCAACTTCCTGCTGTCGCCCGAAGCCCAGGCCCGCAAGGCCGACGTGGCGGTCTGGGGCGACCCCAGCGTGCTCGACATGGCCAAGCTGCCCGCCGCCCTGCAGGCCACCATGCGCAAGACCGCGCCCGGCGCACTGGCCGAGGCCGTGCCCACGCTCGCCGAGCCCCACGCCAGCTGGGTGGAGGCGCTGGAGGCCGAGTGGCTGAAGCGGTACGGCGCACGCTGATCCGTCGCCTGGCACCGCAGGGGCCATCGGGCCACGGGCGGCGGCCGTCGGCACTGTGGCTGGCCGCTCTGCCGGTGGCGCTGATCCTCGGGCCCTTGTTGCCCGGGCTCTACTGGGCGCTCGCGCCCACGCTGGATGCCGCTGTCTGGCAGGCCCTTTGGGTCGACGCCCAGTGGCCCCAGGCCCTGCAGGCCACCCTGCTGTCGGCCCTGCTGGGGACCGCGCTGGGCGTGGCGATCGCGGCCGTGCTCGCCACCCTGTACTACCCCAGCCGTCGCTGGGCCGACCTGCAACGGCGCATGCCGTTGTTGCTGTCGGTGCCGCACGCGGCCTTTGCGGTGGGCCTGTTTTTCCTGCTGTCGCCATCGGGCTGGCTGGCGCGCGCGCTGGCCCAGGGGCTGGGCTGGGCCGAGCCGCCCGCCTGGATCACGGTGCAGGACCCCTATGGCCTAAGCCTGGCGCTGGCGCTGGGCATCAAGGAGAGCTGGTTTCTGTTGTGGGTGCTGGTCGCGGTGCTGGGCGAGCAGCAGGTGCAGCGCCACATGGTCGTGGCCCGCTCGCTCGGCTACAGCCGGGTGCAGGCCTGGCGCCGGGTGTTGTGGCCGCGTTTGCTGCCGCGCCTGGGCTGGCCGCTGGCCGCCGTGTGGGCCTACGGTCTGTCGGTGGTGGACATGGCGGTGATCCTGGGGCCGGGCACACCGCCCACCCTGGCCGTGCTGATCTGGCAGTGGCTCATCGATCCCGATGCCGCGATGCAGGCCCAGGGCGGCGCCGCGTCGCTGGTGCTGCTGGCGCTGTTCCTGCTGGGGGCGGGCGCTGCGCGCTGGCTGTGGCGCCACACCGTGCACCGCGCGGCCTACCCGGCGGGCGAGCGCCGACCCGCGCCCCGACCTGCCCGCGTGGGGCTGCACCTGCCCTTGCTGCTGATCGGCTATGCGGTGGTGGCGGTGCTGCTGGTGTGGTCGCTGGCCGAGAGCTGGTTCTTCCCCGCGCTGTGGCCCGAATCGCTGTCGCTGCAGACCTGGCGGCAGGCCGACTGGGCGCCGTTCTGGACCACGCTGTGGCTCGGTGCGGCGGCCGTGCTGCTGTGCCTGCCGGCGGCGCTGCTCTGGCTGGAGTGGGGGCCGCAGCGGGTCAACGCCGTGTTGTATGTGCCGCTGATCATTCCCACCCTGCCGCTGGTGGCGGCGCAGTACGCGGCCTTGTTGCAGTTGCAGGTGGACGGCACCGCGCTGGGCCTGGTGTGGAGCCACCTGCTATGGGTGCTGCCCTACATGGTGCTCACGCTGATCGGGCCGTACCGCGCTTTTGATCGCCGCCTCATGACCACCGCGCGGGCGCTCGGGGCTTCGCCGCTGGGGGCCTGCCTGCGCGTGAAATGGCCGATGCTGTTGAAGCCCATATTGGCCGCGCTGGCCGTGGGTTTTGCGGTGAGCGTGGCGCAGTACCTGCCGACCCTGTTTGCGGGCGGCGGGCGTTTTGTCACGGTGACCACCGAAGCCGTGGCCCTGAGCGCTGGCGGCAACCGCCGCGTGCTGGCCGTGCAGGCGATGCTGCAGATCGCGCTGCCGCTGCTGGGCTTCGGCCTGGCGGCGCTGCTCTCTTTTTGGGCCGGCCGTTGCCGGAAAGGTTTGCGTTGACATGTTTGAAATACGGAACCTCACCATCACCCAGGGCCCGAACGCGCTGATCGTGGGTCTGAACCTGCAGGTCGAACCGGGCGACATCGCGACGGTGACCGGGGCGTCTGGCTCGGGCAAGTCCACGCTGCTCAACTGGCTGGTGGGCGATCTGGACCCGGCCTTCCAGGCCAGCGGCGAGCTGTGGCTGGACGGCCAGCGGCGCGACCAGTTGCCGGTGGAAGCCCGGGGCGTCGGCATCCTGTTTCAGGACGACCTGCTGTTTCCGCACCTGAGCGTGGGCCAGAACCTGGCCTTCGCTTTGCCAGCCGCGCTCCAGGGCGCCGCCGCTCGCCGCGCGCGGGTGGAACAGACGCTGCGCGAGATCGGGCTGGACGGCTTCCACGACCGCGATCCCGCCACGCTCTCGGGCGGCCAGCGCGCCCGCGTGAGCCTCATGCGCGCCTTGCTGGCCGAGCCCGACGCGTTGCTGCTGGACGAACCGTTTTCGAGGCTCGATGCCGAGCTGCGCACGCAGTTCCGGGGCTTCGTGTTCGAGCAGATCGCGCGTCAGCGCATCCCCACCTTGCTGGTCACGCACGACCCGGACGACGTGCCGCCCGGTGGGCGGGTGCTGGACATCCACCAGTGGCAGGGTCCACCAGACTGATGCGCGCCATCACGGCGTGAGCACCACCGGCTCCAGCGCGTCGGAAGCGCCGCGGATGCGGCCAATGGCAGCGGTCTGCGGGTAGCCCGATGCCTTCAGGGCGCGGATGCAATCAGCGGCCCGGTCGGCCGGCACGCTCGCCAGCAGACCACCGGCGGTTTGCGGGTCGAACAGCAGCGGGTAGCGCGGGTCGTTCACGAAGTCTTCGGCGTTGCGCAGCGCGCGGCGCAGGCGCACATTGGCCGGCTGCAGCGAACTCACGATGCCCGCCTCCACGCATTCCACCGCGCCGTCGAGCAAGGGCAGGGCGCTCAGCTGCAGCTCGGCGTCCACGCCCGAGGGGCGCGTCATTTCCACCAGGTGCCCGAGCAGGCCGAAGCCGGTCAGGTCGGTGCAGGCGGTGGCGCCGTGCTGGCGCAGGATGCGGGCGCCGGCCTGGTTGGACACGACCATCGATTTCAGCGCGGCGTCGATCCAGCGGCCTTTGGCCGCGTGCCGCGCGTGGGCCGCGAACAGCGTGCCGGTGCCGATGGGTTTGCTGAGCAGCAGTACGTCGCCGGGCAACATGCCGCCCTTGCGCATGACGCCGTCCATCTGCTCGTCGATCAGGCCGTTGATGGCAAAGCCCAGCGCCAGCTCGCGCCCCTCGCCGGTGTGGCCGCCGACCAGGGCGCAACCCGCGGCGTTGAGCACCTCGACCGCGCCGGTCATCATCTGCAGCAGCAGGTCTTCCACCTTGGCCTCCAGGCCCGGCGGCACGGTGGCGATGGCCGTGGCGGACTGCGGCTCGGCGCCCATGGCGAAGATGTCGCCCAGCGCGTGGTTGGCCGCGACCTGGCCGAACAGGTAAGGGTCGTCGATGAAGCTGCGGAAGAAGTCCACCGTGTGCACCATGGCCTTGCCCGGCGGCACGCGCACCACGGCGGCGTCGTCGGGCGCGTGCAGGCCGATCAGCACGTCGTCGCGCTCGACCGGTTGCAGGCTGCCCAGTGCGCGGGTCAGGATGCTGGCGCC
The DNA here is from genome assembly GCF_013387465.1 of Hydrogenophaga aromaticivorans. Classification (GTDB taxonomy): domain Bacteria; phylum Pseudomonadota; class Gammaproteobacteria; order Burkholderiales; family Burkholderiaceae_C; genus Hydrogenophaga; species Hydrogenophaga aromaticivorans. The sequence continues at coordinate 791,268 of NZ_VYGV01000016.1, forward strand.
CACTTTGGCACCGCAGCCGCCGCAGCGCATGGCAATCGCCGAGATCGCCTGGCGCGATTCTTCGGCGCTCAGCACCAAGCTGCTGGCGGGTGTTGCGCTGGCCGGGCTGGCATCCGCCATCGCCGGCAGCTCGGTGAACTTGCGCATGAAGCGGCGGTCGATCCAGTCCTTCCAGGTCCAGACCCAGTTTCCGGCAAAGCCGATGGCGCCGCGCGAGGCCACGGCGTAGCGGTCGCCGGTGGAGATCAGCGCCAGCCAGCGTTGCTGCGGGTTGTAGGCCACCAGGGGCTGGCCGCGCAGGCTCAGGCGCAGGTTTTTCGCCAGCGGCGGGCCCATGCGCACCGCGAACACACCGGCCTTCTCCAGCGGGCGGGCCGTGAAGGAGGCCACGTCGCCCGCGGCAAAGATCTTCGGGTCGCCCAGCGTCTGCAGTTGTTGATTGACCTGGATGAACCCGTGTTCATCGAGCGCCAGGCCGGTGCTTTGAAGCCAGACCGGGCCACCGGCTTGTGTGACCCACAGGGTTTCGTCGGCGTCGAAGGTGCGGCCGTCCTGCGTGTGCAGGCAGCCGGGCGAAACCTGCGTCACCTCGGCGCGGGTGTGCACGGCCACGTGGCGCTCTTTCAGCACGCGGGCAAAGCGCGCACGAACCCCGGGGTTGTGGGTTGGCAGAAGAGTGTCGCCCGCCGTGAGCAGCACGAAGCGCAGCAGGTCGGGGTTGCGGCCGAGCTTCTGCAGCTCGTTGCGCAGCCGGAACTGCACCGACAGCACCAGCTCCACACCGCCCGCGCCACCGCCCACCACCGCGATCGTGAAGCGGCTGTGCAGCCCGCGCACGCGGTCCAGCAGCTGCAACCAGCGCTGGTTGAAATGGGCGATGGGTTTGACCGGCACGGTGTTCGCCAGCGCGCCGTCCACCTGTCGCACCTTGGGCGTGGAGCCGGTGTTGATGGACAGCAGGTCGTAGGGCACCGAAGGCCGGTCGCGCAGCAGCACACGCTGGTTGGCGCGGTCCAGGCCCGTCACCTCGCCGTGGATGAAGCGCGCCCCGGCGAACGCCGCCAGGCGGCCCAGGTCGATGTGCACGTCGTCAAAGCTGTAGTGGCCCGAGATGTAGCCCGGCAACATGCCGGAGTAGGGCGTATCGATGTCGGTGCAGATGAGCGTGATGCGCAGGCCCGGCTCGGGCTGCATGGCCAGCATGCGCAGCACGACCACGTGGCTGTGGCCGCCGCCGACGAGCACCAGGTCGCGCAGGATGGGTTGTTCAGAGGCTTGCATGGGAACCTGTGTAGGGCTGTTCCCGTTGATCATAGGTTGGCGCGCAAACAAGCCGCCTGGATGGGCGGTGTGACCCGTGGTGGTATCAGACCGGGTGGCGCTTCGCGATCCAGGCGTCGAGCGACAGCTGGCCCGGGCCGTGCGCCATCAGGTAGAGCAGCACCGCGGCCCAGGTGCCGTGGGTGGCGTAGGCGTCGGGGTAGACGAAGAGCTGGATCACCAGCGTCATGCCCAGCAGGCCCAGGGCCGAGAGGCGGGTGGCCAGACCGAGCAGGATGAAGAGGGGCAGGATGTGTTCGCCCAGCGCGGCCAGGGTGGCGCCCAGCTCGGGCGGCAGCAGGGGCAACTGGTATTCCTCCTTGAACAGGAACACCGCGTTGTCGGACAGGCGGGGGATGCCCAGCGTGAACTCGCCACTGACGATGTCGATGGCCAGGCCTTCGATCTTGGTCTGGCCCGACTTCCAGAACACGGCGGCGATGGAAAAGCGCGCGATGAAGGCCAGCAGCGTGTTGGGCAAGTGGCCCATCGCGCTGTGCACGCGGTGAAGCAGGGTGGTCAGGCGCGGGATCGTGCTGCCAGGCGCAGCGCCTTCGGTGGTGGTGAGCGTGTTCATCATGGCTCCTGGGGGTTTTGGCTGAGGACAGCGGAGGGCTCAATGGGGAAGTTCCGCGCCGATCAACAGTTGATGGCGGATCAGGGCGGCCAGCGCCTGTGAAAGATCGAATCCGGGTTCTGCAACAAAGGCCTGGTCGATGGCCTCGCCAAAGAGGGCGTTTTCCAGCAGGCCCTCGACCAGCGCGGCCATGCCGGGGGTGGTCTGCAGCACCATCACATCCCACCCGCTGCGAAAGACCAGGGCACATTCGGCCTGCGCCAGATCGACGCCTCCGAGCGCGATGCCGCTGTCCTCCTTGTGCGCGGCCCAGATCGATACGGCCGCGTGCGGCGAGCTCAGCAGGTGCAGGCTGGGCGCCAACTGCCAGCACAGTGAGGGCAGGGCGTCGGCGTCCTGCAGCAGGGCCGAGAGGCTGGTGGCATCGAGGGGCTGCGCATCGGCGGCGTGCAGGGCCTGCAGGCGTTGCCATTCGAGCCGCGCCACGTCGGCCAGGTAGGGCAGGCCAGCGGCCGGCGGGAACCGCGCGATGAACCCGGGCAGTTCGTCGCCGTAGTGGGCGAGCACCCGGGTGCGGGGCGGGTGGGCACGCACAAAGACCTGGGCCATGGCGCGGAAGAAGTCTTCACCCACCAGCTGTTGCGTGACCGGGAAGGTCTGGGCCAGCGCGTCCACCAGCGAGACCACCACGTTGTTGCGGTAGACAGCCAGGGGTCGCTGTGGTTCCAGGTGACGAGGCCGTTGGGCACGGTCAGCGCCGGGTCGAGCAGGGCCTGCGCCCAGGTGTGTTGCGTGTTCATGTGACGGCCTCCTGCGCGGGGGCGTAACGGGTGCGCGTGCAGGGGCCGGGTTGGGTGGGTTTCGACGCCGCATGGGTGGTGGCCAGCAGGCGTTGTTCGGCCGTGCGCGCTTCGCCCAGCAAGACCTCGAAGGCGGGCAGGTCGTTGTCGCGTTCGATCAGGGTCGGCTTCGGGCCGGTGATGGCCAGGGCGGCTTCGTACAGCGCCCAGACCGCTTCGGCCACCGGGGAACCGTGGGTGTCGATCAGCAGGCGGTCACCCGCGCTGTCCAGGTCTTCGGCAAAACCGGCCAGGTGGATTTCGCCGGTGGCGTGGCAGGGGAGCTCGCACAGGCTGCGCAGGGGGTTGAGGCCGTGGTTGGTGCTCGAAACATAGACGTTGTTGACGTCCAGCAGCAGGCCGCAGCCGGTGCGCTGGACCACCTCACGCAGAAAGTCGCCTTCGCTCCAGGTGGAGCTGGCGAAGGCCACGTAGGTCGAGGGATTCTCCAGCAGCAGGCTGCGGCCCAGCCGGGCCTGCACCTGGTGAATGTGGTCGCACACGCGCTGCAGCGTGGGCCCGTTGTAGGGCAGGGGCAGCAGGTCGTTGAAGAACACACCGCCGTGGCTGGACCAGGCCAGGTGTTCGGAAAACACGGCGGGCTGGTAGCGTTCCACCAGCCGGGCCACGGCTTCCAGGTGGTCGGCATCGAGCGGGTCTTCGCCGCCGATGGACAGGCCCACGCCGTGCAGGCTCAAGGGGTAGTGCTCGCGGATGCGGGTGAGGTGGTGATGCAGGGGACCCCCGGCCACCAGGTAGTTCTCTGCATGCACTTCAAAGAAACCCAGGTCGGGCTGGTGCGCATGGATGTGCTGAAAGTGCTCGGGTTTGAGGCCGAGCCCGGCCCGGTGGGGCAGCGCGAGGCTGCCGGGCTGGTGGGAGCGGTTGGGCGCGACCGGCGGCGTGGAGCCCAACGGTGATGCAGCGTGAGGGCTCATGGTGGGGTCTCTGGTGTCCGACGATCGCGCCCGCTGGGATCAGGACATTTTTTCCTTGAAGGCGGCGAGCTGGCCAAAGCCGGTGGACGATGTGGGCGATGCGGTTTTCTCGCAGCTGCCCTTGGGCACCAGCGACCAGGCGTTGCCCTGGTGGTCCATCTTGGAGGTGCCGGCGCAGGTGGTGCCGGGGCCGGCGGCGCAGTCGTTCTTGCCCTTGAGGGCGACGCCGAAACATTTCTCTTTGTCGGCCATCTGGGCGGCGGCCGGGCTGGCGGCCAGCGTCAGGGCCGCGCCCATGGCGAAAGCCAGGGCGGTGCCGGATGCGATGCGGGCGGCGTTGCGGCGGGTGATGGTGTTGCTCATGGTGATCTCCAGATAAAACGTGTTGGGAAGCGACGGGTGCCAGCCAACGTGAATGGCTTGCAGGGAGGTAGTCGCCGCGTCTGAACGATCCTTACAGCCGCATCCGAAAAAAAAATGCAGGGCAGGTTCTGAAGGCGTGGGGAGGCCGGGCCTCGGGTGTACCGAAGGGGCGCGTAGGCGCGAGCCGATCCACCGCCGTTGGCGGGGACCTGTGTGGGGAATCCGTGTGGGGTGTTCAGGCCGCGCTGGCGCTGTGCGGCGGCCGACTTGTCAGGGATGCGGCTGGAACACGGGCGTGGCTGGTGCCGCGCCCGTGGGCCGCGTTGCGCCGCTCAGACCATCTGGAACACGAAGCTGTCGGCGTAGAGGTGGTCCATGCTCGCGCCCCGGGCCGCAAAGGCGACCTTGGCGTCGGCGATCATGGTGGGCGAGCCACACAGGTAGATCGCGTGCTCCGACAGGTCGGGCAGGTCGGCCAGTACGGCGTCCTGCACGTAACCGCGGCGCCCGGTCCAGCTGTCGCTGGCGCGCGAGAGCACCGGCACGTACTGGAACTCGTAGAGGCGGTCGGCCCAGGTCTGGATCTCGTCGTGCAGGTACAGGTCGGCCTCGGTGCGCATGCCCCAGTAGAGGCTCACCGGTGGGCAGTCCTCGTCGTCCATCAGGGCTTCGAGCATGCTCTTGATGGGCGCGAGTCCGGTGCCGGTGGCGACCATCACCAGCGGGCGGTAGTCCTCGGCGTGGAAGCAGAAGTTGCCGTGCGGTATCTCCACGTCCAGCGTCTGGCCTGCGCGCAGCGTGGCGATTTGTTGCTCGGTGAAGGTGCCGCCGGGGATGCGGCGCACGTGGAAGTCCACCGTGCCGCCGTTGGGCCGGGAGGCCATCGAAAAGCTGCGGTGGCGGCCGTCGCCGAGCTGCACGTTCATGTACTGGCCGGGTCGGTAGACCAGCTCGACGTCTTCCGGCAGGCGCAGGCGCAGGTGCGTCACGTCGGGCGTCAGCGCTTGCACGCCTTCCACCGTCGCGCTCAGCAAGGTGGGGCTGGAGCAGGCCAGCGGCGGCGCGACACTGATCACCAGATCGCTGCTGGGCCGCGCCTGGCAGGCCAGGGCGAAACCGGCCTCGGCCTCTTCGGGGCTCAGGCCCATGGGCAGTTCGCCGGCCTCGCCATCTTCGCTGGTGTAGCCCACGGCGCCTTCCACCAGCTTGATGCGGCAGGTGCCGCAACCGCCGAACTGGCATTCGTGCGGCAGGGCGATCTCGCCGCGCAGCGCGGCCTCCAGCACCGCCTCGCCAGCAGCAACTTCAAAAGACTGGCCGGTTTCCAGCCAGACAACACGGTGGTTCATGCTCGACTCCGTCGAAGACTGCGGGGGCTTATTTCTTGATGTCGGCCTGGACCATGACCTCGTGGCCGCTGGCGGCCAGCGCGTCTTTCAGCGCCTGCAGGGCGGCCAGGCCACACGCGGTGTCCTGTTCGCCATTGCCACCGCTCAGGCCCACACCGCCCACCACTTCGCCGTTGACGACGATGGGGAAGCCACCGACGAAGACGGCGAACTTGCCTTCAAAGCTCCACTGGATGCCGAAGGCCTCGTTGCCGGGCAGGGCAGGGCCGTTGGGCGCGGTGTTGAAGAGGTGTGTCGAGCGCTTGTGGCCGGCGGCGGTGAAGGCCTTGTTCCAGGCGATCTGCGGGCCGGTCACGCGGGCGCCGTCCATGCGTTCCATCACCAGCGGAAAACCGCCTTCGTCGGTGATGCAGATGGTTTCCAGCACGTTGATGTCCTGGGCCTTGACCAGGGCGGCGCGGACCATCAGGCGGGCTTCGTCGAGTTGGAGTTTGAGTGCGGTTTTCATGGGTTTTTCCGGGATTTGAAAGAAAGGGGGATCAAGCGGCGCGGTAGACGATCTTGGTCTGTGTGAAGAACTCCATGCCGACCCTGCCGGACTCGCGGAAGGTGGAGGTGCTGGAGTTCTTGACGCCGCCAAAGGGCGCGTTGACCAGGTTGCCGGTGGTGGTGCGGTTGATCTTGACCGTGCCCGACTGGATGTTCTGCGCGAAGTCGTGCATGTACTTCGGGTTGCGCGTGGCGATCGCCGCCGAGAGGCCGTACTCGCTGTCATTGGCCTTGGCCATCGCGTCCGTGAAGTCGCTCGCCTCGATGATCGCCAGCACCGGGCCGAAGATCTCCTCGCGCGCAATGCGCATGGTTGGCTTCACGCCGTCAAACACCGCCGGCGAGATGTAATACCCGTGCTCGTAGACCCCGCCGCTCAGGCGCTCGCCGCCGCACAGCAGCGTGGCCTCGCCCTGGCCGATCTCGATGTAGGAGAGCACCGTCTGCAACTGCTTCTCGGTCGCCAGCGGCCCCAGGTCCATGCCCGGCGTCAGGCCGCTGCCGATCTTGAGCTGCTGCACACGCGCCAGCAGCTTCTGTGTGAAGGCGGCCTTGACCGCGCTCACCACGATCAGGCGGCTGGTGCCCGTGCAGGCCTGGCCGGTGAGCGAGAAGCCGCCCTTGACCGCCAGGTCCACCGCCAGGTCCAGATCGGCATCCTCCATCACGATCAGCGGGTTCTTGCCACCGAGCTCCATCTGCAGGCGCGTGGTCAGGTGCACCGTGCGCTGGATGTGCATGCCCGCCTGCGTGGAGCCGGTGAAGGAGATGGCGCAGATCGCGCGCGAGGTCGTGATGATCGGGCCCACGTCACCGGCGCGCCCGGTGATGAAGTTCAGCACCCCTTTGGGCAGGCCGGCCTGCACCAGCGCCTCGGTCAGGCGCAGGCCCGAAAGCGGCGCGTCCGACGAAGGCTTGAAGACCACCGTGTTGCCCATGGCCAGGGCCGGGGCGATCTTGCGCGCGGGGATGGAGGCGGGGAAGTTCCAGGGCGAGATGACGGTCACCACGCCCAGCGGCTCGCGCTGGCTGTAGACCTGCATCTCCGGGTCGTCCTGCGGGTAGGTCTCACCCCCGAAGGTCTGGCTCTCCATGGCGTAGAAGCGGAAGGTCTGCGCGGCGCGCAGGAACTCGTCGCGCCCCAGGGCCTTGGACTTGCCTTCCTCGCGCGTTAGCTCCTCGCCAAAACGATCGGCGTTCGCTTCCAGGTAATCGGCCGCCTTGTTCAGGACCTTGGCGCGCTGGCTGATGGGGGTCTTGCGCCAGCCCTCGAAGGCCGCGGCGGCCGCGCCCACGGCGGCTTCGGCGTCGGCCGAGGCCGAAGCCTGGAAGCGGCCCAGGTTCTCGCGGGTGTCGGCCGGGTTGATGTTGTCGAACGTGCGCCCGCTGCGGCTGCGGACCCATTCGCCGTTGATGTGGTTGAAGAACTCTTCGACAGGGGTGCTCATGGTGCGGGGCGGGGACGGGTCCCCGGGGTAGGTGACAGACGACGGGAGAAGGCGCAGCGCCCAGCGCTGCGCGGGGGTTTCACTTCAGGCGGCCAGGGCCAGCTCGGGGGCGACGTAGTCGTTGTAGAGCGCGGTGGTGTAGAGCAGGCGCATCTGGGCACCGACCTCACAGATCTTGATGCAGCGCTGCTGCATCTCCACCGTGGTGGCGTGCTCCAGCACGATCTGGTAGCCGCGCTCGCCGTGGATCTCGTCGGAGACGATGTGCAGGTCGAAGAACTCGACCTCTTCATCGCTGAAGCCGTACTTGTCGCGCAGCGTGGGGGTCTGCTTGCGGTAGATCGAAGGCACCTGGGACTCCAGGCCCACGACCAGACCGGCGACAGCCACCACCGGGTCTTCGCGCATGGCCACGGCGTAGCACCAGCTCTGCAGGGCGCGCGTGGTGGGCGACATGTTCTCCTGGTCGGTCACGCGCGCGCGGGTGGTGCCGCAGGCCTCGGCGAAGCGGATCAGCAGGTCGGTGTGGCGGTCCCCGCCGATCTCTTCTTCGTACATGTTGGCCAGCAGGAAGTCCTTGGCGTCGGTCATGTGGTCGGGGGTGCGGGCGTAGATGTAGGCCAGGTAGTCGGCGAAGGGGCCGACGTAGTGGTAGTGGTTCTCGGCCCAGCGTGCGAGGTGTTCGCGGCTGAGGCTGCCTTCGGCCCAGGCCAGGCTGAAGGGGGATTTGTTGGCGCTCTTGCCCTGGATGGCGTTCTCCAGGGCGCTGCGCAGTTCGTCTCGGTTCATCGGCGTGCTCATGAGAGGCTCCTTGATGGGGGTGGCGGAAAAGGGATGTCGGACGCTTCGGGTCGGGTGCTTTGACCGTCAACACGGTATACAATATACAGAAAACAATGTGACGTCAACCGAAAATCTGAAAATTCCAGAAATCCCCGGGGTTTCTCGGCTCAGCGCCCGACTGGCAGGGTCTTGAAGCCCGCGATGAAGGCACTTGACGCATCATTGTTGACGGTATACAGTATACTTCATTCCATCGAGAGCGCCGCAGCAGACCCACCCCACAGCGAGATACCCATGCCTGTCGTCATCCTTCACAAGCACGGTCAGACCTTCCAGGACGAGGTCAGGCCCAACACCAACCTCGTGGTGCGCGCCGGCATCAAGCAGTTTCCGTATCCCAACCTCCAGTACGAGTGCGGCATGGGCAAGTGCGCCAAGTGCGCCACCCGGGTGATCGCCGGTGCCGAACACCTGCCGCCACCGAACTGGAAAGAGAAGAAGCAGCTGGGGGAGCGCCTGAACGAGGGCTACCGGCTGGCCTGCCAGCTCTGGCTGGAGCACGACATCGAGCTGACGCAGGACTGAGCGTCTCTGGCTGCGCCAACACCGGACCACCCACCTTCACCGACCCCATCACCCCACCTGGAGCCGAACCACCATGTATGTGATCCTGACCACCAAGCCCGGCCAATTCAGAACGGAAGTCGGGCCTGACCTGAAACCCGTCGAAGCCTATGACTACGTTTTCTACGGGCGGACGCGCGCGCGCTTTCTGATTGCCGAAATCAGCGGTGAGACCCGCGTGCGCATCGTCGACGAAACCGAGCCGGTCACCGTCAACGATGTGCCCTCGAAGTTCCTTGAAAAATTCCACGAGATCGAAGGCGCGCGCCGCGAACTCCAGTACCTCTGCGCCTTCGGCGACATGGACACCACCCTGGTGCCGCGCGACGTGGCCGACTTCAACCGCCCGGTGCCGGTGGCCGCATGATCCAGGTCACCTTCATCTCCAACGACAACAAGCGGGTCGAGGCGCCGGACAACAGCAACCTGTTGCGGGTCTCGCTGCGCGAAAAAGGCGGCATCCCGTTCAAGTGCGGCGGTGGCCTGTGCGGCACCTGCAAGTGCCGCATCGAACGCGGCCTGGAGCACACCGACGAGGTGAAGGCCAAGGAACGCAAGCACCTGAACGACGAACAACTGGCCGACGGCTACCGCATGGCCTGCCAGACCTTCATCCGCGGCGACATCGCGGTGTCCTGGTAAGTCCATGAGCGCCGCCCGGCCGTTCCGAAGGCGCTTAGCCCCGCAGTGCGCAGCGCGGAGGGTAGTCCAATGAGCGGCATCGCTACGGGTCTGCTGCCCGTGGGGCTGGACGGGGTGACCTACCTCGGCATGGGCGCCATGGTGCTGATCGGCGCCTGCCTGCAGGGCGTGAGCGGGCTGGGCTTCGCGATGTTCTGTGCACCCATTGCCGCGCTGCTGTTCCCCGAGCTGGTGCCCGGTCCGCTGCTGGCCCTGAGCTGCCCGCTGGCCCTGATGACCGGCCTGCGCGAGTTCCACGCCATCGAGTGGCGCACCGCGGGGCAGGCGATCGCCGGGCGGGTGCTGGGCACCGCGCTGGCCGCGCTCTGCCTGGCCTGGCTGCCGGTGCAGACCCTGTCGCTGCTGTTCGCGGCGCTGATCCTGACCGGTGTGGCCCTGAGCCTCAAGGGCTGGCGGGTGGCGCACAGCGGCCGCAACACCACGCTGGCGGGCATGGCCTCCGGCCTCATGGGCACCATCACCTCGGCCGGCGCGCCGCCGTTCGCCATCGCCATGCAGCACCTGCCGGCCAACCGGCTGCGCGGCACGCTGGGCGCGGTGTTCTTCATCGGCGCGGCGCTGTCCCTGGTGGCGCTGTCGATGGTGGGGCGCATGGGCGCACCCGAGCTCTGGCTCAGCGCCCTGCTCATGCCCTGGATGGTGGCGGGCTTCGTGCTCTCCGGCCGCATCAAATTCCTGATGCGCCAGCAATCGCTGCGACCGATGCTGCTGGGTCTGGCCGCCTTTGGCGCGCTGGGCATCCTGGTGCAGACGCTGACCCGCCATTGACCCCTCCCGATCCTTTCAACCCGACCTACGCACCATGCAACACATCACCGACGACATGATCGACGCGGCCGTGAGCCCGCAAGACGCCCGGCAGGTGCTGCTCGACGCCTTCCGCAGCTTTGGCCACGGCCAGGCCGCGATGCAGGAGCGCATCCGGACCGAGGCCCAGGGCGTCAAGCTGTCCACGCTGGGCGCGGTCATTCCGGAGCAGAAGGTGGCGGGCGCCAAGGTCTACACCACGATCCAGGGCCAGTTCACCTTCGTGATCGTGCTGTTCTCCACCGAGGATGGCCGTGCCCTGGCGTCCTTCGACGCCGGCGCCATCACCCGCCTGCGCACCGCCGCCTGCTCCCTGATCGCCGCACGCCACCTGGCCCGCCCGGGCGCGCGCCAGATGGCGCTGTTCGGTGCCGGTGTGCAGGGCCGGGCCCACGCGATCCAGATGGCACAAGCCTTTGACCTCGAAGAAATCCGGGTCTGCGATCCCTATGCCCTGCCGGGCCTGGCGGCGGACCTGCAACGCCAGTGCGGCACGCCGGTGCGGCTGTGCGACGCGGCGGAAACCGTGGCCGGGGCCGACATCGTGGTGACCGCCTCGCGCTCGACCACGCCGCTGTTTTCGGGCGACCAGCTTGAGCCGGGCTGCTTTGTGGCGGCCATCGGCTCCAGCCTGCCCCACACCCGCGAACTGGACGACCGCGCCCTGGAACGCGCCGCCCGGATCGCAGTGGAATGGTTGCCCCAGACCCTGCGCGAAGCCGGTGACCTGGTGCTGGCCCGGCCCGGTCTGGTGTCGCCCGAGAAGCTGGTCGAGCTCGGGGCGCTGGTCACGGGCGCATCGCCCGGCCGCCAGAGCGACGACGAGATCACGCTCTACAAATCGGTGGGGGTGGGCCTGGAAGACGTGGCCCTGGCCGGGCTGGCCTGGCAACGCGTTCAGGCGGGCGCATGAAACAGCGCCAGCGGTCGCGGGGCCTCTCAAGGCTCCATCTGCGCCGCGTTGTAGACGTGGCGCATGGCCAGCAGCGAGGCCAGTTCGGCGTCGCCGTTGATCACGGCGCGCAGGATGGCGGCGTGTTCGTCCCAGTTCTGCGGGCCGCGCGCGCGGTTGAGCGGTGCGAACAGCAGGGCGGTGCGGTCGCGCAGCGAACGCATGATGTCCTGCAGGATCGAGTTGGCTGCGATGCTGCCCAGGGCGTCGTGAAAACGCTGGTTCATCATCAGCATGACAGCGTCGTCCGCACCGCTCTGGGACACCCGCGTGCCCTCTTCGAGGATGCGCTCCATCTCGGCGATCTGCTGGTCGTCGTGCCGCTGCGCCGCCAGCTTGGCGTTGAGGCCCTCCAGCGTGGCGCGCACCTCGACCAGTTCGCGCATCTGTTGCGGGCTGAAGCTCGTCACCGACGCACCCCGGCGCGGCTCGATGGTCACCAGACCTTCGGCCGCCAGCTGGCGCAGCGCCTCGCGCACCGGCATGCGCGACACCCCCAGTTCCTCGGACAGCTTGCCTTCGACCAGCCGCTCACCGGGCGGCACGCCGCCGGACAGGATGCGCTCGCGCAGCGCGCTCACCACCAGCTCGGTCAGTGGCGAGTGGTTGGCGCCCAGGGTCGTTGCCTTGATGTGTGTGTCCATGGGGTGCTGCGGGTGTCTCGGGTTGGGCGGGCCGCCGGGAAGCGACCCTTTTTCAATTTTATTTCTTCACAAGGATACAGAATGCCGTTTGGATCAAACAAAGCCGCCGAAATCCGCCCCCAGGGGCCGGTCCGCGCCACGCAAGGCGGTGTCCCATGCTGAGCGCCGAACTGCTGACCTGGCTGCCCGCCTACCTCGCTCTCGGCATCGCGGGGGGCTTCGCCGCCGGCCTGCTGGGCATCGGCGGCGG
>NZ_VYGV01000007.1:0-120538 GCF_013387465.1 Hydrogenophaga aromaticivorans
CGCGGCCAGTGGCGGCCAAAGCCGGCGACCTGTTCGAGGCCGATTACGGCCCGCTCGGCTGCCTGTGCTTCCGCTTCATCTGACCGCACACACTTGTATATAGAAGGAGACCCCGCATGGCCGACGCACAGGCCCTGGTGGACGAAGGCCCGGACAAGCCCTTCTTCGACCTGAACTTCATCGACGCGCAGCGCGGCTTTGCCGCGGGCGCCTATGGGCTGCTGTTCGCCACGGCGGACGGCGGCAAATCCTGGCAGCCGCTGCCGGCGCGAGCGGCCAACCCGCAGGGCCTGCACCTCTACGGCCTGCGGGCCACGGCTGGCCAGCTGGTCGTGGCCGGCGAGCAGGGCCTGCTGATGCGCTCGGTCGATAACGGTGCCAGCTTCGAGGCCCTGCCATCGCCCTACAAGGGCAGCTTCCTCGGCCTGCTGCAAACCCCGGGCGGCCACCTGGTTGCCCACGGGCTGCGCGGTTCGGCCTACCGCGCCGGCCCCGGCGCGGCGCGCTGGGAGCGGCTGGAGAGCCAGACCGCCGCCTCGCTGGGGGCCAGCGCCGTGTTGCCCAACGGCGGCTTCGTGCTGGTCAGCCAGGTCGGCGAGGTGTTGATCGCACCACCCGATGCCGCCGCCCTACGCCGCCTGCCCGTGCGCGAATCCGTGCCCATCGCCGGTGCCGCCCTGGCCGCCGACGGCGCCCTGGTCCTGGCCAGCCTGCGCGGCATGCGCCGCCTGACTTCATTGCCCATCGAGTGAACCCGTTTCCATGAACCACGATTCCCCCCTCGACGCCCAGCCCGTCGTCACGCGGCTGGAGGACTTTGACCCGGCCTCGGGCTCGGTCATCGAACGCGCCTTCTTCAACCACCGGCCCTGGGTGCTGCTGCTGAGCCTGCTGCTCACCCTGGTGCTGGGCTGGCAGGCCACGCGGCTGCAGCTCAATGCCAGCTTCGAGAAGACCATCCCCACCGGCCACCCCTACATCGCCAACTTCCTGGCGCACAAGGACGACCTGGCCGGGCAGACCAACGCGCTGCGCCTGGTGGTGCAGGCCAAGCAGGGCACGATCTTCGACCGGCAGTACCTGGAGACGCTGCAGAAGCTCAACGACGAGATCTTCCTGCTGCCCGGGGTGGATCGCCCGTTCATGAAGTCGCTCTGGACCTCCAACACGCGCTGGGTGGCCGTGACCGAAGAGGGCCTGGATGGCGGGCCGGTGGTCCCCGATGCCTTCGACGGCTCGCCGCAAAGCCTGGCCGAGCTGCGCGCCAACGTGGAGCGCTCGGGCGAGATCGGCCAGCTGGTCGCGGGCGACTTCAAGTCCAGCATCGTCTTCGTGCCGCTGCTGGACCGTCACCCCGAGACCGGCCAGGCACTGGACTACGGCGACCTCTCGCGCCAGATCGAGGCGCTGCGCGCGCGCTACGACAGCGATGCGCTGCAGATCCGCGTGACCGGTTTTGCCAAGGTGGTGGGCGACCTGATCGAAGGCCTGCAGCAGGTGCTGCTGTTCTTCCTGCTGGCGCTGGCCATCACCACGGCCCTGCTCTACGGCTACACGCACTGCAAGCGCAGCACGGCGCTGGTGGTGGCGTGTTCGCTGGTGGCGGTGGTCTGGCAGTTCGGTACGCTGGCACTCCTGGGCTTCGAGCTCGATCCGTATTCGGTGCTGGTGCCCTTCCTGGTGTTCGCCATCGGCATGAGCCACGGCGCGCAGAAGATGAACGGCATCATGCAGGACATCGGGCGCGGCACGCACCGCGTGGTGGCCGCGCGCTACACCTTCCGCCGCCTGATCGTGGCCGGCGCCACCGCGCTGCTGTGCGACGCCGTGGGCTTCGCGGTGCTGTTCATCATCCAGATCAAGGTGATCCAGGACCTGGCGCTGATCGCCAGCATCGGCGTGGCCATGCTGATCGTGACCAACCTGTTGCTGCTGCCCATCCTGCTGTCCTATGTGGGCGTGAGCCCCAAGGCGGCCGCGCGCAGCCTGCGCGCGGACTCGGCCCAGGCTTTGCAGCGCTCGTGGCTGTGGTCGGGCCTGACACGCTTCACCCGGCAGCCCGCCGCCGCCATCGCGGTGGGCACGGGTGCGCTGCTGGCCGCGGCGGGCTTCGCGGTGAGCCTGCACCTGTCCATCGGCGACCTCGACCCGGGTGCGCCCGAGATGCGTCCGGATTCGCGCTACAACCAGGACAACGCCTACCTGATCTCACACTACGCGGCCAGCACCGACATCCTGACCGTGATGGCCACCACGCCGCCCGACCGCTGCACCAGCTACGCCGCGCTGTCCACGCTGGACGCGCTGGCCTGGCAGCTGGAACAACTGCCCGGGGTGGAGTCCACCAACTCCATGGCCGCGCTGTCCAAGCTGGCCATGGTGGGCTACAACGAAGGGCACCTGAAGTGGTTCGAGCTGCTGCCCAACGAAAGCGCCCTGGGCGGTGTGCAGACCCGCGCGCCGCGCGAGCTGTTCAACCAGAGCTGCTCGTTCCTGGCGCTCTACGTCTACCTGAAAGACCACAAGGCCGAAACGCTGGAACGCGTGGTGGCCGAGGTGGAACGCTTCAAGGCCGAAAACGACTCGTCCGAGCTGACCTTCAAGCTCGCCGCGGGCAGCGCCGGCATCGACGCGGCCACCAACATCGTGGTGCGCCAGGCCATGCGCGAGATGCTGCTGTGGGTCTACGCCGCGGTGGTGATCCTGTGCTGGATCACCTTCCGCTCCTGGCGCGCGGTGATCGTGGCGGTGCTGCCGCTGATGCTCACCTCCATCCTGTGCGAAGCGCTGATGGTCGGTCTGGGCATGGGCGTGAAGGTGGCCACGCTGCCGGTGATCGCGCTGGGCGTGGGCATTGGTGTGGACTACGCGCTCTACGTGCTCAGCGTCACGCTCACCCGGCTGCGCGCCGGCGCCAGCCTGGCCGACGCGTATGCGCACGCGCTGCAGTTCACCGGCCGCGTGGTGATGCTCACCGGCGTGACGCTGGCGCTGGCCGTGGGCACCTGGGCGTTTTCGCCCATCAAGTTCCAGGCCGACATGGGCATCCTGCTGGCCTTCATGTTCGTCTGGAACATGGTGGGTGCGCTGGTGCTGCTGCCCGCGCTCGCGCACTTCCTGCTGCCCGCCGCCCGGGCCACTCGCACGCCAGCGACCGAGGCGCCCGCGCCGCATCCCGAACCCGCTGCGGCCTGAGCGCCTGAGCGTCTTTTTTTGCCCCCCAACAGAGAACACCATGACCGTCACCACCACGCTCCCCCGTGCCCCCATGGACCCCGGCCTCGCCAGCTTTCTGGCCCAGGCCGCCGCGCAGGGCAACCCGCCGCTGGAGTCGCTGCCGCTCGAGATCGGGCGCCAGATCTACCGCGATCTGGCCGCGGGCCTGGGCCTGCCGCCGCCCGCTGTGGCCACGGAAGACCGCAGCATCCCGGGCCCCGGCGGGTCGCTCCAGCTGCGCATCTACCACCCCGATGTTTCCGGGTCACTGCCCGCGCTGCTTTACGTGCACGGCGGTGGCTTCGTGATCGGCGACCTCGAGACCCACGACGCGGTGTGCCGCACCCTGTGCCACGACGTGGGCGCCGTGGTGGTGGCGGTGGACTACCGGCTCGCGCCCGAGCACCCGTTTCCCGCCGCCGTGCAAGACGTGGTCTGCGCGCTGCAATGGCTGGCCACGCATGCGCGCGAGCTGCGCGCCGATCCGTCGCGCATCGCCCTGGCGGGCGACAGCGCGGGGGCCCAGCTGGCCACCGTCGCCTGCCTGCACACGGCCGGCACGATCACGCCGCGCGCCCTGGGCCTGATCTACCCGGTGGCGCAGCACCACAGCGAGCCCAGCGCCTCGATGGCCGAGAACGGCGAGGGCAAGTTCCTCACCCTCGGCGTCATGCAATGGTTCATCGACAGCTACCTGGGTGGCCGCAGCGAACTCACCCGGCACCCGGACTTCGCCTTGCTGAGCGCGCCCACACTGGCCACGCTGCCGCCGAGCTGGGTCGCCACCATGGGCCACGACCCGCTGCGCGACGAAGGCCACGCGCTGGCGCAGCGCATCCAGCAGGCGGGCGTGGCCACCGAGCACCGCCACTACCCGGACGGCATCCACGCCTGCATCCACTTCACCGCGGTGTCGCCGCTGGGCGGACAGGTGCTCAGCGATCTGGCGCAGTGGCTGCGGGGCCAGGTCGACGCGCAGCCGCGGGTCTGATCGCCGGGGACTCAGCCCACGGGACGGCGGTCGATGACCCACCACGCCGGCAGCAGCCGCCGCACCTCGGCGCGGGCGTAGCGGTCGTCGAGCAGCCAGACCGTGCCGTGGTCCTGCTCGCTGCGGATCACGCGGCCCGCGGCCTGCACCACCCTCTGCACGCCGGGGAACAGGTAGGCGTAGTCGTAGCCGCGGCCAAACTTCGCCTGCAGGCGGGACTTGAGCTGTTCGTTCGCCGGGTTCACCTGCGGCAGACCCAGCGTGGCGATGAAGGCGCCGATGAGCCGGCGCCCGGGCAGGTCGATGCCCTCGCCGAACGCACCGCCGAGCACCGCAAAACCGATGCCCTGGCCGCTGTCGGTGAAGCGGGCGATGAAGGCCTCGCGCTCGGGCTCGCCCATGCCGCGCGACTGCACCCAGACCGGGATGGCCGGGTGGCGCTGCTGCAGCCGGTCGAGCGCCTGCGCCAGGTAGTCGAAGCTGCTGAAAAACGCGAGGTAGTTGCCGGGCTCGGCCGCAAACTGCGCCGCCATGGTGTCGGCCATGGGCGTGAGCGATGCCAGCCGGTCGGTCCAGCGGGTGGAGATGTGCGGCGCCACGCGCACCGCGAGCTGTTCGCCGGCAAACGGCGAGGGCACGTCCACGCGCAGGGTGTAGGCCGGCAGGCCCAGCAGGTCGGCCACGTAGTCCATGGGCGCGAGCGTGGCCGAGAACAGCGTGGCGCCGCGCACGGCGCTCCAGCGGTCCTGCAGCAGCGGGCCGGGCACCAGATTGCGCAGGCTGATCAGCGGCTGCGCCACGCGCGTGCCCGGCGCGGGGTGGGGCGTGCGCGTGAGGTCGCAGAGGCTGTGGTCGCCATGCAGTTCGGCCACACGCTGGAAGTGCAGCGCATCGAAGAACCAGGTCTGCAGCGTGCCACCCGCGGCGTCTTGCGGGTGCAGCGCCAGGTGGTCGCCGATCTCGCCGCAGAGCTGTTGCAGCGCGGCGTTGAACGCGCCCGGGGGCTCGGGCAATACCGTGAATTCGCTCACCTGTTCCCGCGCCAGCGCGTTCCACTGGCGGTGCAGCCGGTCGAGACCCGTTTTCAGCGCGGGTGGCGCGTTGCGGCGCAGCGCCTGGAAGGCCATCGGGTCGAGCTGGGCGCTGTACATGGCGCGGGCGCGTTCGATCAGGTTGTGCGCCTCGTCCACCAGCAGCGCGCTCTGCCAGCCGTGTTCGAGCGTGAGGCCGTGCCAGTGGGCGCCGAGGTCGAAGAAGTGGTTCACGTCGCCCACGGCCACATCGCTCCAGCGCAGCATCTCCTGCCCCAGGTAGTAGGGGCACACGCTGTGTTCCAGCGCCAGTTCGCGCAGCGCGGCTTTGTCCAGCCAGCCGGCCTGCGCTGCGGCGGCGCGGGCCGCGGGCAGGCGGTCATAGAAGCCACGCGCGAGCGGGCAGGATTCGCCGTGGCAGGCCTTGTCCGGGTGTTCGCAGGCCTTGTCGCGCGCCACGCGTTCGAGCACGCGCAACGGCAGCACCGGGCGTGCGGGCGCTTGCCCGGCAGCGCCGAGCCGCGCCAGCGCGTCCAGCGCGAGCTGGCGGCCGGTGGTGCGCGCGGTGAGGTAGAAGAGCTTGTCCAGCCCTTGCGCAGGCGCGGCCTTGAGCGCGGCGAACAACGTGGCCGCCGTCTTGCCGATGCCGGTGGGCGCCTGCGCCATGAGCACACGCCCCGCCGCGTGGGCGCGGTAGACGGCCTCGGCCAGCGCCCGCTGGCCGGCGCGGAATTCGGGGAAGGGGAAGGCAAGGGCGCGCAGTGCGGTGTCGCGCGCGGCGCGGTGAGCGCGCTCCTGCCGGGCCCAGCCGCTGTAGCGTTCGCACAGGTCTTCGAAGTGCGCGCGCAGGGCGCTGGCGCTCTGGGTTTCCGACAGCGGCGTTTCCTGGCCGGTGTCGATGTTGAAGTACACCAGCACCAGCTCGATGCGCTCCAGCCCGAGCTGTTCGCACAACATCCAGCCGTAGACCCGGGCCTGCGCCCAGTGCAGCGCGCGCGCGTTGTCCGCGATCAGCGCGGCGTCGCCGCGGTGCGTCTTGATCTCTTCCAGGCGCATCACGCTGGCGTCCCAGCCGTCCGCCCGGCCCTGCACGCGCAGGCCGTGCCACTGGCTGGCCAGCGGCACCTCGCGCTGGTAACCCGCGCCGCGACGCGACGTCACCTCGCCATGGCCGGCCACGCCTTCGCTGCCGGAAGGCGAGGGCGTGAAGCGCAGATCCAGGTCGCCGCGGCGCGCCGCGAAATCGCACAGCGTGCGCACCGCCACGGCGCCCAGCGGAGCGTCGGCGGCGGCTTCGTCAACCAGTCGGGGCGTGGCGGTGTGCTCGGTCGGGCTCATCTTGTGAGGGGCATGGTACTGGATATATAGTCAGTTCATGGAGTCCGCCTTTTCCCCCGAACCGCCCCCGCTCAACCGCCAGCACCACCGGCGCCTGCGCGACATCTACCGCTCGGCCGGCTGGCCCTGCGCCGACATGGTCGAGGTCGAGCTGCTGGCGGCCGGCCTGCTGGAGCGCCGGGTGTCCGCCGACGGCCATGAAACCCTGCGCGTGACCGACGCTGGCATCCAGACGCTGGCGCGCGTGTTCGCCAGCAACAAGGCCGCGCGCACGCCGCACGAGGCCCTGGTCGAGCAGGTCGCGGTGGCCATGACGCGAGCGGGCCGCCTGGCCTGGCGCGGGTTGATGCTGCGCGTGCCGCTGCCGCGCGCGCTGCTGCTGGGCGAAGCCGCAGCACCGATGGCGGCGGAGCCCGCGCCCGGCTGGGCTGCGCAGCTGGCGGTTTTTGAATCCGAAGCGACCACCCACCCCAACGAGCCACAACACGCCTGGTGCATGGCCTGTCCCGATGTGTTTTCCATCCGCCGCAGCTCCGTCGAGTCCTACCTGGAGCCGGTGGTGCACGAGATCAAGGTCAGCCGTGCCGACCTGCTGGGCGACCTGAAGAAACCCGCCAAGCGCGCCGCCTACCTGGAGATGGCCAGCGCCTGCTGGTACGTGCTCGGGCACGACGCCAGGGGCCGGCCCATTGCACAGCCCGAAGAGGTGCCGCCCGAATGCGGTGTGATGTACGCCCGCGACGGCGAACTCAGCATCGCCCGCGAAGCGCCGCGCCGCGCCATCGAGCGCCTGCCGTTTCATGTGTGGATGACGTTGGCGCAGACAGAGCCGGCCGTGCGGCTGGAGGAATCGGGCCAGGCCCGGTTTTGAGCCATCGTATGCACTGGAGGGTGTGAGTCCGTCCTCGGAATGCGCTTCGTCGGCAGTTGCACTGGTTCAGGGACGCTCACACCGTTCGGCCGGAAAACACAACCGGGCTTCCATGCCCGCAACCGCGCGCGGCGCCAGGTGCAACTCGCCGCCATAGCGCCTCGCGATGGCGTCGACGATGGAAAGGCCCAGGCCGCTGCCGGTATTGCCATCCGCACCGCCGTTGCCGCGTCGCCAGAACCGCTGCGCCGCTTGTGCCCGTTCGGCAGCGCTCATGCCCGGTCCTTCGTCGAGCACGCAGAACGCCACCTGACCTGGTAGCCCTTCGATCCGCAGCGCGACCGAGCCGGGCCTGGGTGAATGGCGCAGGGCGTTGTCGAGCAGGTTGCGCAAAGCAGAGACCAGCAAGGCCTCGGGCACCGCGAGCGATGCGGCCGATGATGCTGCCTGCAACTCGACGCGCGGTCCACTGGATGCAACGCCCTGCGCGACGCCGGCCGACGCGTCGTCGATCGCCTGCCGCGCTGCATGCATCACATCGACCCGCTGTGGCGACTCGGGGATTGCCGCGCCTTCGAGCCGGGCCAGCAACAACAGCTGTTCGAGCGTGCGGTGCAGCCGCGCGACGCCCTCCTGCGCATTCGCCAGCGCCTCGCCCGCGGCGCCATGCAAACCCGATTCGCCGCACGCCAGGCGCAACACCTGCAGATGCGTCTTGATGGCGGTCAGCGGTGTTCGCAGCTCGTGCGCGGCGTCGTCGGTGAAGCGCCGCTCGCGTTCGATCGCGTCCTGCACGCGCACCAGCAGGTGGCCGATGGTGTCGATCAGTGGCTGCAGTTCGGGCGGCGCATCGATGGCGGGCAACGGCGCTTCGGCATCCGCGCGCCGGTCCAGCAGCACCCTGCGCACCCGTTCGATCGGTGCGAGGCCCCGCCCGACACCGATCCACAGCAGCACCAGGCTGCCCGCCATCGCCACGGCGAACGGTACCGCTGCGGAGAGCGCAATCTCGCGCAGCAGGTCTTCGCGCGCATCCGTGCGGTCGGCGGTGGCAATGCGCACCTCGCCGACTTGCAGCACGTAGGTGCGCCAGGGTTTGCCGCCGTAGACAGAGGTGCTGTAGCCCAGCGACGCACCTTCAAGGCCGGGGCTGGTGGCGGTGCGCGCGATCGGCTGGACCGCCACCTCGCCGCGAACCAGGCTGACCTCACACGCCAGGCCGTCGCGCGCGATCACATCGAGCGGCAGCACCGGGGGGCCGCTGACCTGCAGGCGCTCCGCTGGAAGGCGCGCGACCAAGCCGGCCACCATGCGCGCCGAGGCCGCCAGCCGCTCGTCCAAGGCGTTGCGCAGCTGCTCACGCACATCCATGAACATCCACACCGCGACGACGCTCCACAGCAGCGTCAGTGACAAGCCGATGATGGCGACCAGGCGCAGGCGCAGCGTCACCGCGGGTCCTCGCCAGCGGCCGCGGCTGCCTCGCCCAGCCGGTAGCCCAGGCCGCGCACCGTTTCGACAATGGTGGGACCGAGCTTGCGGCGCAGGTGGTGGATGTGCACGTTCACGGCGTTGCTTTCCACGTCGGTATCGAAGCCGTAGAGGCTGGCCTGGAGTTGCTCCAGGCTCAGGATGCGGCCAGGGTTCTGCAGCAGCGCGCGCAACAACGCCAGCTCGCGCCGCGACAGCTCGACCCGCACACCATGCAGCCGAACCTCGGCGCTGGAAGCGCTGAAAGAGAGGTTGCCGTGTTCGACGAGGTCGCTGCTGCGGCCGCTGGCGCGGCGCACCAGCGCGTGCAGCCGGGCCACCAGTTCGTCGAGCTCGAAGGGCTTGAGCAGGTAATCGTCGGCGCCGGCCCGCAGGCCCGCGACGCGGTGTTCGAGCGCATCGCGCGCCGTCAGCACGAGCACCGGGATCGACTGCCCCTGGGCGCGCCAGCGCGCGAGCACCGCCATGCCGTCTTCGTCGGGGAGGCCCAGATCGAGCACGCAGACATCGAAGTGCGACGTGCCGAGCGCCGCACGCGCCTTCGCGGCGGTGTCGACGTGATCCACGGTCACGCCGAGCAAGCGCAGCCCGGCGACGATGCCACTGGCAACGAGACGGTCGTCTTCAATCAGCAAGACGTGCACGGCTGTTTCCGCAGGGGCCGATGAAATCCATGGCGCGATTATGGTGGCTGGGGGTGCGAAGAGCGGGTGGTGACAGACCAGGAGGGTCGTTAACGCCGCCTTAATCGCGGTATTCAAGGATGGCCCTCCGGTGACACCCCGTCACGCTCCGACCCCAGCCCATGCCCGACCTTCCCGATCGCTTTCGAAGCAGCCTGCGCGCTGCGCTCGCCGCCCTGGTGCTGCTGTGGGGCGTGGCCGTGCCGGCTCACGCCGCCGAAGAGTTCCTGCAGCCCGAGCAGGCCTTTCGACTGGCGGCCACGAAGTCCGACGCCGGCGGGCTGCAGCTGACCTGGTCCATTGCGCCGGGCTACTACCTGTACCGCGACCGCATGGCGGTCACGGCATCCCCGTCCGGGAGCCCCGTGGAGGCCGAACGCCCGCCCGGTGTCCGCAAGGACGACCCCAACTTCGGCGAGATGGACGTGTACCACGACGCAGTCACGGTGAAGGTGGCGCATGCCGGTGCCTCCGCACTCGAAGTGACCTGGCAAGGCTGCGCCGACGCGGGGCTGTGTTATCCGCCGCAGACGGAGACGATCCAGGTCGCCAGCCTGTCGGCGGTCACCGCCATCACAGCACCCGCTGAGCCGGCGGCACGGCCGCGAGAGCCAGGCGCCACCAGCCTGTGGAACAGCGTTTCTGGCAGCGACACCCAGATCACGCAGTGGCTGGGCGAACGCTCGCTCGGCTGGACCTTGCCGCTCTTCTTCCTGCTCGGCATCGCGCTCGCGTTCACGCCCTGTGTGCTGCCGATGTTGCCCATCGTCTCCGGCATCGTGGTGGGCAGCCAGGCGCCTCCGCGGCGCGCGTTCGCGCTGTCGATGGCGTTCGTGCTGCCGATGGCAGCGACCTATTCGGCCCTGGGCGTGGCGGCTGCGCTCGCGGGTGCGAACCTGCAGGCGATGCTGCAGAACCGCTGGACGGTGCTCGTTCTGGGCGGCGTCTACGTGGTGCTCGCCCTCGGCATGTTCGGCGTCTTCACCTTGCAGTTGCCGGCCCGCCTGCGCGACAGACTCGATGGTGCGAGCCGCGGCCTTCGCGGCGGATCGCTGCCCGGTGCGGGGGCCATGGGTGTGCTGTCGGCACTGCTCGTCGGGCCTTGCATGACAGCGCCGCTGGCGGGTGCGCTGCTCTACATCGCCCAGAGTGGCAACGTGGTCCAGGGCGCGTTGTTGCTGGCGGCACTGGGCCTGGGCATGGGCGCGCCGCTGGTGATCGCGGGTACGCTGGGTTCGCGTTTCCTGCCCAAGCCGGGGCCCTGGATGGACCGCGTGAAGGGCGCGCTGGGCTTCCTGCTGCTGGGCACGGCGGTGTGGATGTTCGAACGCGTGGTGCCGGAACCGGCCGCCTTGCTGATGTGGGGTGCGCTGCTGCTGGCGGTCGCGGTGACACTGGTTCATGCGGCTTCGCGCAGCGCCTCGACCGTCGCTGCCAGCGAGTCGCCGCTGCGACTCGCGACCCGCACGCTCGCGGTTCTGGCCGGCCTCTGGGGCAGCGCGATGGTGCTTGGCGCGGCAGGCGGCGCCGGGGATCCCTGGCGGCCGCTGACGTTCGCCGCAGCGTCGGCCAAAGGTATTGAGCAAGCGACGACGGGCTTGCGGTTCGAAGCGATCGCCAGCGAATCCGAACTCCAGGACCGGCTCGCGGCCGCGCGGGCCGCGGGGCAACCCACCCTCGTGGACTTCTATGCCGACTGGTGCGTTTCCTGCAAGGCCATCGAGAAGGATGTCTTCGGCGATCCCCGCGTGCAGCGCTCGCTGGCCGGCGTGCTGCTGCTGCGTGCCGACGTGACCGCCAACGACGCGCGCCAGCGGGAACTGATGCGCGCCCACCAGGTGATCGGCCCGCCGACCGTGATGCTGTTCGATGACGCCGGGCGCGAGCGGCGCGACGCCCGCCTGGTCGGTGAGTTCACCGTCGAACAGTTCCTGCAGCGACAGCCGCCTTCAAGAACGCCCGGCATGGAGGAACCGACATGAACCAGGCCCTGCAGATCGGTCCGCTGTCGTTGCCGTATTCGCTGCTGCTGACCTTGCTGGCCATCACGCTCGGCGGATTCGTCGCGCGGCGGCTGGCGCGGTCCGCGGGCACCGAGGTCGAGCCGACGCTGACGCACATGCTGCTCGTCGGCCTGGTCGCGGCGCGACTCGCCTTCGTCTGGCAATGGCGCGAACAGTATCTGGAGCTCCCGCTGAGCATCCTCGACGTCCGCGACGGTGGCTGGGAGCCGGCAGCGGGCCTTGTGGTGGCCTTGCTGTTCGGACTGCAACGGGCGTTCCGACAGACCGACCTGCGCAAACCCGTGCTCGCCGCTGTTTTGACCACTGGCATGGTGCTGTTGCTTGGTGGCGTCGTAACGTTCCTGATGGCGTCCTCGGCAGCGCCCTTGCCGCCACTGACCCTGCGTTCGCTGGACGGCCGGCCCGTGGCGCTCGCCAGCTTCGCTGGCAAGCCCACCGTGGTCAACCTGTGGGCCACCTGGTGCCCGCCTTGCCAGCGCGAGATGCCGGTGATGCAGCAAGCACAGGCGTCCAACCCGGACGTGAACATCGTCTTCGTCAACCAGGGCGAAGAGCCCCGCACGATTGCCGCCTTCCTGGACCGACACAGCCTGGTGCTGCGCCATGTGCTGGTCGATCCGCAGCATCAAACCGGCGCTGCGCTGGGCCACCGCGCCTTGCCGACCACCCTGTTCTTCGATGCGGAAGGAAGGCTGGCCGATACCCGCATCGGAGAGTTGTCACAAGCCACGCTCACCCAGCGCCTGACCCGTCTTCGCGCCGCCTCACCCCCGAAACAGCAACCCACCACGCAATGAACCATCTGACTATCCCTTCCGCCGTGCAACGCCGACCGTCGGTCATCGTGACCTCGACCGTGGTCGTTCTGATCGCCCTCGCATCGGCTGCTGCCTCGCTGGCCTTCGCAGCCCCACCGCTTCCCGCACCGCTTCAGGCCCTGCAGAAAAAGGGGCTGAGCATAGTCGGCACGTTTCCGAGCCCGGGCGGGATGACCGCCTACGCCGCGCACGCGGGCACCGAACCGATCGCCCTGTACCTGACGCCCGACGGCAAACACGTGATCGCCGGATCGTTGTTCGACGCCACCGGCAGGAACCTCACCCCGAGCGCCCTGGAAAAGGCCGTCGCCCAGCCGATGGCCGAGTCGATCTGGGGCCAGCTCGCCAAGAGCCACTGGATCGCCGACGGCCGCGAAGACGCGCCGAGAACGGTCTATGTGTTCACCGATCCGAACTGCCCCTACTGCAACAAGCTGTGGGCCGACGCACGACCGTGGGTCGATGCGGGCAAGGTGCAGTTGCGTCACGTCATGGTCGGCATCCTGACGCCGACCAGCGCCGGCAAGGCGGCTGCTTTGCTGGGTGCCAGGCAGCCGGCTGCCGCGCTGGATGCTCATGAACGTGCGCACGTCGCTTCGAATGCGAAGACCCTGGCCAGCGGGCGACCCAAGCCCCTCGGTGACGACAGCCTGAAACCGCTGGCGGTCATTCCTGCCGCTTTGGCTTCTCAGCTGGAGGCGAACGCGGCCCTGATGTCAACCTACGGCCTGCAAGCGACCCCGGCGCTGGTGTGGAAGGACAGCAAGGGCAGCGTGCAGATGCGCCAGGGCGCGCCGGAGTCCGACCTGGCCGGCATCTTCGGGCCGCGCTGAACACCGGGCCATCGGCAGGTTCTCCGAACTTCACCGGGTTCACCACCGCACAGAGGCGCATCGCCCGTATCTTCAAGCGGGTGCGCGCTGAGCGCCCGGGTGCCGTGCTGGCGCTGGACCACGGCGACACCTTCCACGGCACCTTCGTCGCTGGTCAGTCCCGGGGCGAGGCGATGCTGCCGCTGATGAACGCGCTCGAATTCGACGCGATGACACTGCACTGGGAGTTCGCCTACGGGCCTGCGCAGGTGCGAAAGCTCGCTGCCGGGCTGACCTATCCGGCGCTGGCGATCAACATCTGCGACAAGGTGTCTGGCCAGCCCGTCTTCGATCCGAACTGCGTGATCGAGCTCGGCGGCTTGCGCATCGGCATCATCGGTATCGCGTCGAACATCGTCGACAAGGGCATGCCGCCGAGCTTCTCCGAAGGGGTGCGCTTCGCGCTGGGCAAGACTGAGCTCCCGGGCCACATCGACAGACTGCGCAGCGTTGACAAGGTGGATCTGGTGGTGGTGCTTTCGCACCCCACAACCGGCTCTACCGCCCGGTCTGGGTGGGCCGCACGCCGATCATCCAGTCGGGCTGCCACGGCTCGTTTGTCGGCCGGCTGGCTGGACCTCATGGTGGAAGGTGGCCAGGTCATCGACGTGCGACATCAATTGATCTGCGTCGATGAACAGATCGAACCCGACCCAGAGATGGCCCAGCGGGTGGCGGAGACCGTCGCACCGCACCGCGACTTCCTCGACCAGGTGGTCGGGCGGGTGCACAGCCCGCTCGACAGTGCGACCTCGCTCGAAGCGTCGATGGACAACGCGCGGCTCGACGCCATCGCTGTCGCGGCGGGCACGCGCCTGGCGTTCTCCAACGGCTGGCGCTACGGTGCACCGATCCTGCCCGGCGATGTGACGATGCAGCACCTGTGGAACATCGTGCCCACCCATCCGCCGATCTCCACGGTAGTTCGCGCGCGGCACCCAGGTGCGCGGCAGCCGGCGCGGCAGCGTGGTGGCGGTCTGACCGGGCGGACCCTTCGGGGCGCCAGCTGCGCCACGACGAACAGGCCGCCTCGCCATGCCCATGGCGGCCACGGTTGTGTGCGCCACCCCACAGACCCGCCTTCGTCGGGACACTACCGTTCAGTGCGCTGCCCATGCAATGGGCATGGCACTTCCCAACCCCACCCATGAAATCCGCACTGTCGCAACGGTCGATGCATCACGCCAAGCGGGCGAAACTTGCCCAAGGAGTCCGAACATGAACGCAGGTAGGTGGATTCTCGGACTCGGCCTGGGCCTGATGCTGAGCGTCAGCTGTCATGCCGACGGCGCGGCGATCGCCAAAACGGGCCTTGGGGCTGCACCGGCCTGCCAGACCTGCCATGGCGCTGCCGGCGAGGGCGTCGCGCAGGCCGGTTTTCCACGCCTGGCCGGTCTGGGTGCGACCTACCTGCAACGCCAGCTCGCCGCCTTCGCGGACGGCACGCGGGTCAACGACGTGATGATGCCGATCGCCAAGGCCCTGTCGCTTGCCGATGGGGCTGAGGTGTCTGCGTATTACGCCGCGTTGCCCGCTCCCGCTGCACCGGCCGGAGCCCCGCCCACTGCTTCCCCGCAAGCCACTGCGGCGGCGCCGGCGCCTGCCTCGGTCGGCGCCACCCTGGCCACGCGCGGCCGCTGGGCCGACAAGCTGCCCGCGTGCGAGCAATGTCACGGCCCGGGGGGGCGCGGCGTGGGCCCGGACTTCCCGGCCTTGGTGGGGCAGAGCGCGACCTATCTCGCCAACCAGTTGACGGCATGGAAAACCGGCGCACGACCGCCTGGCCCGATGGGGCTGATGGCCGACGTCGCCAAGAAGCTGTCGGAAGCCGAGGTGCGCGCCGTGGCCGATCACTATGCTTCGCTGCCATCGAGGGCCGCGCGATGATCACGGCACGTCAACGGCTCTACGTCGGCGGCGCACTGGCGGTGCTGCTGATCGGCGTCGGCCTCTATGCGGGCGGGGTGTTTCACTACTTCGGCATGCAGGCCTACAGCGAACGATGGGCCACCAAGCGGGAAAGCGCCCGGCCCGGCGTGGCCGCACCCGCGCCGCGAGCATCGAATGACCTGGTGGGGGATCCACCGCGAGCCGAACTCACGGCGCCGGCAGCCACGGCCGGCGCGGACGTGGTGTTCCAGCCGCCGCTGGAGTCCGAGATACCGGCGGGCGAGTTCGGTGACGTGATCCGTCGCGGCCGCGAAATCTTCATCGATACGCCCCGCGCCGCGCGTGCGTATGTCGGCAACAGCCTGCGCTGCGTCAGTTGCCACCTCGACGCCGGGCGTCTGGCGGATTCGTCACCGCTGTGGGCCGCGTTCGTGAGCTACCCCGCCTACCGCAGCAAGACCAAAAGCGTCACCACGTTCCAGCAACGGTTGCAAGGCTGTTTCGAGTACAGCATGAACGGACGGGCACCGCCGCTCGGCGCGCCCGAGCTGGTGGCGCTGGAGAGCTACGCGTATTGGCTCGCATCCGGCGCACCGCTCGACCCGAAGATCGCGGGCCGCGGCTACCCGGCGCTCGCCCCGCCAGCACAAAAGGCCGACTTCGTCCGCGGCGAAAAGGTCTACGCCGAGAACTGCGTGCTCTGCCACGGCGCCGATGGCGCAGGGCAGCGCACACAGGACGGCTACGCGGTGTTCCCGGCGCTCTGGGGGGCGGATTCGTTCAACTGGGGTGCCGGCATGGGGCGTATCAGCAACGCAGCCGCCTTCGTCAAAGCCAACATGCCGCTGGGCCTGCCCGGCACGCTGACCGACCAGCAGGCGTGGGACGTGGCGCTGTACATGACCAGCCACGAGCGGCCGCAGGACCCGCGTTACACCGGCAGCGTGCAGGACACACGGCAGGCGTTCCACGCCACCGAAGATTCGATGTACGGCCGTGAGGTGGCGGGCCAAGTGCTCGGCGCCAGCGGCCCGCCGAAGCCATTCAAGCCGTTGAAGGAAAGCCGACCATGATCTTCAGGCAACTGTTTGAACCCGTGTCCAGCACCTACACCTACCTGCTGGCCTGCGAGACCACAGGGCAGGCGATGCTGATCGACCCGGTGGTCAACGCCATCGACCGCGACTTGCAGGTGTTGCAGTCGCTGCGGCTCACGCTGGCGCTAACGCTCGACACCCACATCCACGCCGATCACATCACCGCGGCGCTGCAGTGGAAGCAGCGCGTCGGCAGCCAGATCGCCGCGCCCGCGATGGACGGTCTGCCCTGTGTCGACGTGGGCATCGAGGAGGGCACACCGCTGCAACTCGGTGGCATCACCGTGAACCCGCTGCACACACCCGGCCACACCGACAGCCACTTCGCCTACCGGTGCATCGACCACGGCAGTGATCGCCTTTTCAGCGGGGACGCCTTGCTGATCGACGGCTGCGGCCGCACCGACTTCCAGAACGGCGACGCCACAGCCCTCTACCAGAGCGTGACCGGGAAGCTGTTCGCCCTGCCCGATGACGTGCTGGTCTATCCGGCGCACGACTACGAGCAACGTCGCGTTTCAACGATCGGCCAGGAGAAGAGCCGCAATCCGCGCCTGGGGCAGGGCCGGACGCTGGAAGAGTTCACGACTCTCATGGCCGGGCTCGACCTGCCGTACCCCAAGTTCATCGACCATGCAGTGCCCGGCAACCGCCACTGCGGCCTGTGCCCGGAAGATCTGCCTGAGCAGATGCGCGAATACTGCGAGCGCATGACCCAGAGCCACCAAGGCTGAGGGGCTCCCCTTGCCCAAGTTCTGTGTGCCATCGCACCGACGCCAACAAGACTGTCATTCAACAATTTGCACTCGCGGCCTCCGCGCGACTCCGAATGGAGGAGCAAAATTTCATGAGTGACCAACGAACCTGTTTCACCTGCTTGGACTGTTGAGCACCTGCTGCCTCGGTCCGACGTTCAATCCAGACAGGAAGCCAGCCATGCAACAAGTCAAAGACGTGATGACCCGAGACGTGCGTTCCATGTCGCCGCAAGACACGGTGTTGCTTGCTGCCAAGGCCATGGAGGCACTGAACGTCGGCGCATTGCCGATCGTTGAAGGCGCGCGCGTGATGGGCGTGATCACCGACCGCGACATCGTGGTGCGCGGCGTCGCGCTGGAGATGCCGATGGCCACCACCCTGCTCAGCGAGTTGATGACGGAACAGGTGGAGTGCGTTTTTGAACATGAGGGGCTTGAAGAAGTGATCGCGAAGATGCAGGCGTCACAGATCCGTCGGCTGCCAGTGCTGGACGGTGCCGAGCGGCTCGTGGGCATGCTCTCGCTGGGCGACCTGGCGGCCAGGTCGGACCCTGAAATGGCGGGGTTCACCCTGGCCGAAATTTCGGAGCCTGCCCGGCCTGTGCGTGCGGGTGTTTCTTGACGCCAACCCACTGATCGGTAGCCTGGATGATCTGGCGCCTGCTCACCTCGACGGTGAACGCGTGGCTCGACGATTACGCGCCCAGCATGGGTGCAGCACTCGCTTTCTACACGCTCTTCTCGATCGCGCCGTTGCTGCTGATCGTCATTTCGGTCGCCGGTTTTTTCTTTGGCGAAGCGGCTGCCCGGGCGGAGATCTTTGCGCAGATTTCCCTGATGGTGGGCGAGGACAGCGCCACCACCCTGAACACGGTGCTCGAGAGCCTGAACAAGCCCGCCGCGAGCCTGGTGGGCATGCTGGTGGGGCTGGGCACGTTGCTGGTCGGTGCCACCACCGTGTTTGTCGAACTGCAGAACGCCATGGACCGCATCTGGCAGGTGCCGCCCCGTCCCGACTTCAATGGTGTGCGGGACTTCTTCCGGGTGCGCCTGCTCTCGCTCGGGCTGGTCCTGGGCATCGGCTTCCTGCTCCTGGTTTCACTGGTGCTCAGCGCCTTGATGGCCGCGCTGGGCAAATGGTGGGCGCCCTGGTTCGGCGAGTTCGCGGTGGTGGCCGATGCCGTCAACTTTGTGTTGACGCTGGCGTTCATCACCGCGGTGTTTGCGATGATCTACAAGTGGATGCCCAGGACCCATGTCGCCTGGCGCGACGTGTGGATCGGCGCCCTCATCACTGCCCTGTTGTTCACGGTCGGCAAGACGCTGATCGGCCTGTACATCGGCCGCAGCGCGGTGGCCTCGGTGTTCGGCGCCGCATCGTCGCTGGTGGTGCTGCTGCTGTGGGTGTACTACTCGGCGCAGGTCTTCCTGCTCGGTGCGGAGTTCACGTGGGTGTTTGCGCAACGTGGCAAGCCCAAGCCCGTCGCCCCGCCACCGGCCATTCCACAGCGACCGGGCTGACCACCTGCACCACGCAGCCGCAGGTCACGGTCAATACCGATCGACCCTCCGTCCGGTGGCGATGGCGTCATCGGTGCCGACCTTCGGCAAGGCGATCAACCGGGAGGCCTTGTGCGCCTTGCGCACTTCGAGGCGCCTGAGCCCGATCAGCACCAGCAGGATGAACGCGGTGGCCAGCAGGGCCGTGCCTTCGCGCCCCAGGCCGGCCGACATGCCCACCGCCGCCGTGGCCCAGATGGTGGCCGCCGTGGTCAAGCCGTGGATGCGGCCTTCGTTGCCCATCTTCAGCACGGCGCCCGCGCCGAGAAATCCGATGCCGGCGACGATGCCCTGGACGACGCGGCTCAGCGCGTCGGCGCCCATGCCCGCCTCTGCGGGAACCAGCACGAAGAGCGCGGCCCCCAGCGACACCAGCATGTGGGTGCGCAGACCGGCATCGGCATCGCGGCGCTCGCGGTCCCAGCCGATCACCGCCCCCAGCAACAGGGCCACGGCCAGACGCGCGGTCACGCGCGTGACCTGCTCAACCTGCAGCAGATCGGAGAACTCGGCACGCAAGGTGGCCGTGACGATGTCGAGCACAGACATGAAAACACCCGGAGTCTGGGCACAGGTCAGCCGGATCGGCCGACCGTGCCCGTGGCCAGGGGCCTAGGGTTGCGAGATGCCGACCAGTGCGTCAGCGGTGGGCTGGATGTCGTCGGCTGCGACGGCAAAGTCGCCGAGCGAGACGATGCCCACCAGGCGCTTTTCGCGGTTCACCACCGGCAGGCGCCGGACCTGGCACTTGCTCATCGTGTCGGCGCCTTTCTCCACGGTGTCGTCGTCATAGCACCAGATCACGTCATTCGACATCACGTCGCGGACCAGCGTGTCGCCGTCCTTGCCTTCGGCGACGGCCCGCACGGCGATGTCGCGGTCGGTCACCGCGCCGATCATGCGGTCGTTCTCGCCCACGGGAAGCATCCCGAAGCCCTGGTCCCGCATCCGGGCTGCGGCCTCCCGGAGCGTCGCGTCGGGGCCGATCACCTGCACGTCGTGGCTCATCACGTCTTTGAGTCGTTGCATTGTCTTCTCCAGGTTGAGTTGGGTCGTGCCCGTTGCGGCGGGTTTCTCGGCGGGGCCCGATTCCTCGGGGCTCACCAGGCCACCGGCCGCGGCGCCACCCAGGGCGCCCGCAACAGCCCCCACCGTGCCACCCACCACCGCACCCACGGGGCCGGCGACCACGCTGCCGATGGCCACACCGGCGGCCGCACCGGCCACCACGCCGCCGCCCGTCAGCACCGAGTTGGCCTCGCGCTGGGCCTCCTCGGGGTTCAGCAGGGACTGGGCTGCGGGGTTCAGGTCCTGCGACGGAATGCCGTGGCCGGGACGGGCCTGCTCGGCGAGGTCGCCGTCAAGCGGGACCGGCTTTGCCAGAGGAGAAGTGGATGGATTCATGATGGGCTCCTGTGCGTCAGTGACGCGTTGGGGGTGAAAAGGCCCGGGTCGGTGCTGAGGGGGAGGTGTTCGCCGGGCTGGTGCGGCTCGCGGATCTCGGGCGGGATCTGAGGCGGTATGTCCAGCGGTTCCAGGGGCAGCGGCACGCCATCGGGTGACGGCGCTTGCCCCGGCGGCAGGGACGGCTCGGGTTCGGGCCAGGGCCCGGGCACGGGCGACTGGACCGGGATCGAAGCCAGGACAGGCGGTTGGGAGGTGACGGGCAGGTCAGCGAGGCGGTTCATGGAACGGGCCTTTCAGGGTGGGCGAGGGCGCCTGGAAGCGGGTATCCGAGGCTGGAAAGGACATCATTCACCCGCCGTTGCCCCCGGTCTGTGCGGTTGCGCACACCCCAGGGCCCGGGGTGGGTGTGCTGTCGCACAGACGCGGGCGGGCGCGCGCGCCATAGTGAGGGCAACAGTCCGTCATGCAAGGGGTTCGCCCCTCCCACCCGCTTCATCCCCCGCAGACGGCGTGCCCCGAGTCCCCGATGGTCCTGGTCGTCGATGGCGGTGCGTTCATGCGCTCCCTGCTCTGCCGGGTGTTGACCACGCCCCGGCATGCGCGTCGCATCCGGTGCGCCGGGCGGTGATCATGGCCAACAGGTCCGGCTGCGTAGGGGGCTTTCGACGGTGCATCCCTACACTCCGTGGTTTTCTGTGTAGCCTGCGTGACCTGCAACGCTGACCGCTGAAACCAAGATGCTCGGCCAGACCGACGCGTTCGATTTCCTGCAAACAACCCCATGACCGCACCGCTCTCTCCCGCCACGACCGCCATGCCACCACCGCCAGCGCACAGGGCGCTCGCGGCGAAGGCATGACCGCGCCCGCTGATCACTGGCGCCGGCGGTGCACCGCTGGCAATGCCGCGAACCCCGCGCGTGCCCTGAGCCTGCCGCGTAGCGTCCTGTGATGCCGGTGTTGCCCTCTGACGCCAACCCCAGCCGACAGGCGCGCATCGCGGCGCTCGTCGACACCCTGCACGATGTGGAGCAGCAGCTGCAGGCCCTGACAGCGGATGAAATCGACACCGTGGCCAACCGGGCTGGCAGCAACCTGCTGCTCGCAGCCCGGAACCCGGCGGTGGCCGCCGCGTTGCGGGCCGAGCAGGCCTCCCTTCGCAGTGCGGAACTGCTGCAAGCCGTGGCCGACGGCACGCCCGACGTTGTCTGCGTCAAGGACCTGCAGGGTCGGTATCTGCTCTGCAACAAAGCCCTGGCCGATTTCACCGGTCGCACGGTCGAACAGATCCTGGGCTGCGACGACCGGGACCTGTACGACGCCGCGGAGGCCGCGCAGATCGTCGAGAACGACCGCACGCTGTTCGCAACGGGCGAGGTGCACACCTCCGAGAAGTGGCTCACCGGTGTGAGCGGCCGGCGCATCTTCAAATCGACGCGTGCGCCCTACCGCAACGCCCGGGGCGAGGTGATCGGCGTCATCGGCGTCGCCCGCGACATCACCGACGAGAGGCTGGCCGAGCAGGCACTGCGCGACAGCAAGGCGATGCTCGACATGGCGGGCCGCAGCGCCAAGGTCGGCGGCTGGACCTTCGACGTGGTTCAGAGGCGCCTGCACTGGTCCGACATGGTTGCCGGCCTGCACGACGAACCGGCCGGCTATTCGCCCTCGATGGAGCAGGGCCTGGCCGCCTTCGCCCCCGAGCACCGCGCCGCTGTCCAGGCCGCCGTCCAGCGCTGCATCGCGTCCGGCACGCCCTACGACCTGGAGGCCGAGAAGGTATCGGCCACCGGACGCCGTTTCTGGGTGCGCACCATCGGCGAAGCGGTGCGCGACGCCGAGGGCCGCATCGTGCGCATCCAGGGCGCGCTGCAGGACATCACCGAGCGCAAGCTGGCGGCGCTGGAGACGCAGAAGCTGGCGCAACGGCTGAGCAACACGCTCGAAAGCATCAGCGACGCTTTCTTCACCGTCGACCGCGACTGGCGCTTCACCTACATCAACCGCGAGGCCGAGCGCCTGTGGGCGCGCGCGCGCGACACCATGCTCGGGCGCGTGCTGTGGGACATCTACCCCGAGGGGGTGGGCACGGTCTTCGACCGCTGTTACCAGCGTGCGATGGGCGGTGAAACGGGGGTCACCTTCGAGGCCTTTTACCCGGCGTTGCAGGCCTGGTTCGGCGTCGACTGCCACCCGACGGACGACGGGCTGTCGGTGTACTTCCGCGACGTCACCGCCACCCGCGCAGCGCGTCAGCAGCTGAATCTGCTCGAAGCCAGCGTGGCGCAGTTGAACGACGTCGTCATCATCACCGAGCCGGCACCTGAACTGCAGCACGGCCGGCGCATCGTGTTCGTCAACGATGCCTTCATGCGCCTGACCGGCTACGCGCGGGAGGATGTGATCGGCCGGTCCCCCGGCTTGCTCGACGGCCCCTCGACGGACGCGGCCGAGCTGGCGCGTATCCGCGACGCGGTCGACCGTTTCGCGCCGGTGCACGCCGAGCTGATGCGGACCACCAAGGATGGTCGGGAGTACGCCGTCGAGATCGACATCACACCGGTGGCCACGGCCGGCGAGGGCTTCACGCACTTCGTCTCCGTCATACGCGACATCAGCGAACGCCGCCGCAGCGAACAGGCGCTGCTTGAGCTGAACGCCGGGCTCGAAGAGCGGGTGCGCCACCGCACCCTGGAACTGGAGCAGGCGCGTGAGCTGGCCGAGCAGGCCAACCGCGCCAAGTCCGCTTTCCTCGCGACCATGAGTCACGAGATCCGCACGCCGATGAACGGCGTGGTCGGCATGATTGACGTGCTGGAAGAGGGCCGTCTGGACCCGGAACAGCGCGAGCTGGTGAAGACCGCGCGCGAATCGGCCTACGCGCTGATGGCCATCGTCGACGACGTGCTGGACTTCTCGAAGATCGAAGCCGGCCAGTTCGACATCGATCACGAGCCGATGGACGTGACGGCGGTGGTCGAGGGGGTCAGCGATGCCCTGTACCCGCTGGCCGTGAACCAGGGTGTCGGCCTTCACCTGTACACCGACCCGCGCCTGCCGCCAGGCATGCTGGGCGACGCCGCGCGGCTGCGCCAGGTGCTGATGAACCTGGTCGGCAACGCGATCAAGTTCAGCCACGGGCTGTCGCGCCCCGGCTCGGTGTCCTTGCGCGCCCTGCGCCTGGCCGGCCCGGCCGGCGACGACACGCTGGCGCTGGAGGTGTCCGACAACGGCATCGGCATGGACGCCGACACCCAGGCCCGCCTGTTCTCGCCGTTCACCCAGGCCGACGCCAGCACCACCCGGCGCTTTGGCGGCACCGGGCTGGGGCTTAGCATTTCGCACCGCCTGCTGACGCTGATGGGGGGCGAAGTGGCGGTGCGCAGTGCGGCGGGCGAGGGGTCGACCTTCACGGTGCGCCTGCCCATCGTGCGGGTGCCGGCCGACAACGACCCGAATCCCATCCCGATGCCGCAGCCGCTGGCGGGGCTGCCCTGCCTGGTGGTCGGCGCTGCCGCCGGTCCGGCCGCCGACCTGGCCGACTACCTGATCCACGCGGGCGCCGCCACGACCTGCCTGCAGACCGTGGCGCAGGCCCAGGCCTGGTTGCGCCGTGTTGACCCGGGTCGGTGCGTTGTCGTCATCGCCGACGCCAAAGACGCCACCGAAGGCAGCGACCCGATGCTCGCGGCCTGCCGTGCCGTCGGGTCGGAGCGCCCCGAGCTGGTGCCGGCTTTTGTTGTCATCGAGCGGGGCAGCCAGCGCCGGCCGCGCCGGCAAACGTCGGACCCGATGTGGCTGTACGGTGAATGCCTGCACCGCGCCAAATTCCTGCACTGCGTGGCCCTGGCGGGCCGGCTCCAGCCGGCGGAGGCACCGGTCGAGCCGCCGCCCGCCGGCGTGGACGCCGCCACTGTCCCGCGGCATGCGGCGCCGCAGCCTGATGCGAGCCGCCACGAAGCGAAACCGTTGATTCTGGTGGCCGAAGACAACGAGATCAACCAGCGGGTGCTGGCCCAGCAGCTCTCGCTGCTCGGTTACCGCTCCGAGATGGTGGCCAACGGCGCCGAGGCCCTGGCCTGCTGGCGCCAGCGGGGCCATGCGCTGCTGCTGACCGACCTGCACATGCCGATCATGGACGGCTACACGCTGGCCGCCGCGGTGCGGGCCGAGGAGGGCGGTGGTCCGCGCATGCCCATCATCGCCTTGACCGCGAACGCCCTGCGCGAGGAAGAACTGCGCTGCCACCAGGCCGGCATGGACGTCTACCTGAGCAAGCCGGTTCGCCTGGCGCAGCTGAAGTCGACCATCGATGCCTGGCTGCAGCCCACGTCAACGCCGTCGAGCGGGGCCGCGGCCGACGAGGTGGCGTCGTCCACCGCATCGCCACCGGTCGACCTCGGCGTGCTGGCCGATTTGCTCGGCGATGACCCGCAGGGGGTGCAGGACGTGCTGGCGGCCTTTCGGGCGGGCACGGCGGGCTCGGCGCTGGCGATGGCCCAGGCCCACGCCGGCGGTGAAGTGCAGACCATGTCGGATCTCGCCCACAAGCTGAAGTCGACCGCACGGGCCATTGGCGCGGCGCGCCTCGGGCAGATCTGCGCCGACATCGAAGCCACCGCCGTCACACACCCCTCGCCACACATCTCGGTGCTCGATCCGCTGATGGCCGATTTTGAGATCGAGCTGCGAGCGGTTCACGCGTTTCTCGACCAGCGATAGGCCCGTGACGGCGACAGCCGGTGCCTCGCTCAGGGCGCCAGCGCACCCGCTTCGCGTTCGGGATGGCGGTGTCTGCCCAGCGCGGTGATGAAGTCCGCCACCGCAGGGGCTGTCTTGGCGGCGGCACCGATCACCATGCCCGGATCGGCTTCGCCGCTCGCCAGCGTCGGCGAAGCGCCCGCCTGTTCGATCAGCGCCTTCGAGGCCCCGAGCGCGAGCAGGGTCTTGCCATGCCGGTGCTGGTTCGAGATGAAGTCCATCACCTCGATCAGCGCAGCGAGCGCCTTCACACCGGCGGCACCGTCGGGCAGCACGACGCCATCGAACAGCACGGGGGGCGAGTTCTCCAGCGTCCCGGTGGCGTCGAACGGCTCGCCGCTGGCGGGATTCACCGGCCCCAGGCGCGGTGCGATCAGGTGCACCTGCGCACCGGCGGCCCGCAGCGCCGCTTGCGCGGTGGCCACCGACTTGCCGTCCACGCCATCGGCCACCAGGATGGCGACGCTGCGCGAGCGGATGCCGCCGTCGCCCGGCAGTGCCATCAGTGACAGCGCGGCCGACGTGGTGACCTCGGGCGCCGTGGGATGTGCCAGCGCCTTCGGCATGGCCTTGGGCACGGCGATGCCCAGCCCCGCGGCAACGGTGGCGGCGAGTTCTTCGGACACGTTGACCAGCGACGACACCATGCGCTCGCGGATCGCCGGCACCGTGAGCTTGCTCAGCTCGAAGCGGAAGCCGCCCGCGATGTGGGCCTTCTCGATGGCGGTCTGGCTCTCGTAGAAGAGCGTGGCCTGGGTGTAGTGGTCGGCAAACTTCTCGGGCTTGCCGCGCAGCTTGTCGCCTTCCAGTGGCTGCGGGAACGAGACGAAGCCCGCAGCGCCGGCCTGGAAGGGGCAACCCCCGCCCAGCGAATTGGGCTCGTACGCGACCCGGCCGCGCGGGATGGCCTGGCGGTGCAGCCCGTCGCGCTGGTTGTTCTGCGGCGGCTTGATCGGCGCGTTGATGGGGATCTCGTGGAAGTTGGCGCCGCCCAGTCGCGTGATCTGCGTGTCGATGTAGGAGTGCATGCGCCCGGCGAGCAGGGGATCGTTGCTGAAGTCGATGCCCGGCACCACGTGCGCGGTGCAGAAGGCCACCTGCTCGGTCTCGGCGAAGAAGTTGTCCGGGTTGCGGTTGAGCACCATGCGGCCCACCGGCGTCACGGGCACCAGCTCTTCGGGGATCAGCTTGGTGGCGTCGAGCACGTCGAAGCTGAAGGCTTCGGCCTGCGCCTCGGTGAAGATCTGCAGGCCGAGTTCCCACTCGGGGTACTCGCCCGCTTCGATCGCTTCCCAGAGGTCGCGGCGGTGGAAGTCGGAGTCGGCGCCGGAGATCTTGACCGCCTCGTCCCACACCAGCGAGTGCGTGCCGAGCTTGGGGGTCCAGTGGAACTTGACGAAGTGCGACTCGCCCGCCGCGTTGACCAGGCGGTAGGTGTGTACGCCGAAGCCCTGGATCATGCGCAGGCTGCGCGGAATGCCGCGGTCCGACATCACCCACATCAGCGTGTGTGTGGTCTCGGGGCTGAGCGAGGCGAAGTCCCAGAAGGTGTCGTGCGCCGAGGCGGCCTGCGGCATGCCGTGGTGCGGCTCGGGCTTCACCGCGTGCACGAGGTCGGGGAACTTCATCGCGTCCTGGATGAAGAACACCGGGATGTTGTTGCCCACCAGGTCCCAGTTGCCTTCGTCGGTGTAGAACTTGACGGCGAAGCCGCGAATGTCGCGTGCGGTGTCGGTCGAGCCGCGTTCGCCGGCGACCGTCGAGAAGCGCGTGAACACCGGCGTGATCTTGCCGGCGGCCTGGAACGGCGCGGCGCGCGTGAACGCCGTCATCGGCTCGTAGGCCTCGAAGAAACCGTGCGCCGCGGAGCCGCGCGCGTGCACGATGCGCTCGGGGATGCGCTCGTGGTCGAAGTGCGTGATCTTCTCGCGCAGGATGAAGTCTTCGAGCAGCGTCGGGCCACGCAGCCCGGCCTTGAGCGAGTTCTGGTTGTCGCCGATGGCCACGCCCTGGTTCGTGGTCAGCACCTGGCCCGAGGCGTCCGAGCGTGCGCCATCCAGGTGGCTGCTCTTGGCCGACACGTTGACCTCGCTCAGCGTGCTGGCCGACGCCGTGGGCGAGTCGCTGGACACGGTGGCGCCGGGCGGCGGCGTGACGGCGTTCTCGCGGCCGAAATCCAGCGCCTTGTTGGCGTTGTGGGGCATCGCTGCGGCGAGCGCCTGTGCGGCGGCACGCTGTTCCGCCTGCGGGGGGCTCTTGGCCCGCGGGTCGCCAGCGCTCTTGACCTTGGGTGTGGACTTCATGGGGGACCTCTTGACGTGAAAGGTAAAAAAATGCGCAGGCGTCTTCGCCTGCGGGGGAATCAGCCGTCCGACGGTGGCGGCTTGCCACCCGGGCCGGGCACCAGGCGGGCGCGGCGCTTTGCGTCCAGGCCGGGGGTCGCACGCATGTCGGTGTCGACCAGGCCGGCGTCGATGTCGCGCTGGGCCTGGACCATCTGGGGGTCGGGCGCCTGGGCCGTGGCGTCGATCGACTGGTCGCGTTCGTGAGGCAGCGGCATGTCGGGGTTCAACCTGGGCGGTTTCGCGCCACGCTGCGGTGTGGGCTGCTGGCGGCCGATGGGACGCCGGGTTCTGGGGTTGGGGGACATGGGGTTACCTCGATGGGGTGATGGGTGAGCCGACTCACTTGACCGCCGGGCTGAGCGGTGCCGAGTGATCGTTGTTCTGCCCGGGCAACAGCTTCTCTTCGGATTCCTGCTTCGGCTTCCTCGTGCCGTCCGTTTCCCCCTGTGCCGGGTCCGCTGGGCCAGCGTTCACGGGCGGCAAGACCGTCCCGGCAGAAGGCACCGACGGCTGGACGACAGCGTCTGTTGTTGCACTGGGTTTGGCCTCCAAGGGCTGGGTGAGCATGGGTGTCGGAGGGGCGGGCGTGGTCTTGTCGCAGGCGACCAGCAACATCACAGATGCGCAGAGCGCGATCAAGGTCAATGGTGTGTTCATGCGGTTCCTCGGTTGGTGGGCTCGTTGAAAGGGTGGGTGGTTGTGGCATCGGCTCATGGCGCGCGCACATACCGGCGCCATGCCCCGGATGCCTGATGGAGGCGGTCGGCGACCGCCGCCAGCACATCCCGGTTCCAGCCCATGCCGATATGGCTGCCGTCGACCTCGATCTCCTGCACGAGGCTCGACCGTTTGTCGTGCCGGCAGGTCTGCCACGCCACCACGCCATCCGACCGGCTGTAGATCGAGGTGGTGCGCAGTGGGGGCGGTGTGCGCAGGCGCCGGCTCAGCGCCGGGTCCATCGCCGGCGAACTGCCTCCCAGCAAGCGCAGGAGCCAGTCGACGTTGTTGTGGTCGGCTCCAGCGTTGAAGGGCGTTGCGATGGTGATCACCTGCCGGACGCGCGGTGCCATCAGCTTGCCGATTTCGCGCGCGTAGATGCCGCCCAGGCTCCAGCCGATCAGCGTGGCCGGCTGGCTGTGGCCGGCGAGCCGATCCTCCAGCCTGGCCTTCAGGCCCTGCAGCCAGGTGTCGAGATCACCCTGCGGGCCGGCATTCAAGCCCTGGCCCCAGTCGAACGCGTCGTAGCCGAGCGAACGGCAGTGCGCACGCAAGGTGGCCACCGAGGTCCCGTCCGCGCCCAGGCCCGGGAAGATCACGACCGGATGCCCGTCACCGGGTTTCGCGCCGTCCGACTTGGTGAATGTGTGCCAGGCGAACTCCATCGCAGCACGAAAGGGCTCCACGCCCAGCATGGCCAGGGAAGGGTATTGAACGGCATCGGTGGCCAGTTGTTTCATGGGCTTGAGCGCGCGGTGCCACGCTGGAAATGGTTCACGAAGGGGGCCATGCTCTGCGCCGGCAGGGTTCGCGTCTGTGCGGAACCGAACGTTTCCGCGACCGCCAGGACCCAGCGCGTGCTGATCGACACGGCTCACAACTGCGTGCCCAGCAAGGAAGCCAGCGTTTCACCCAGGCGCTCGCGCAGGGGGCGCGCCAGCCACGCCGAGTGGGTCACCCGGTGGGACTTCGCGAGGTCGTCTTCGAAGGTGGCGGTCTGCGCGCTCGCGAAGGCCTTGTCGACGACGTTCAGCGTCGCTTCGTCGTTGAGCCGGAAGGAGCGGTTGTCGAAGTTCGTCGAACCCACCGAGACCAGCATGCCGTCGACGATCATCACCTTGCAGTGGTACATGGTGGGCGTGTATTCCGCGATGACGGCGCCGGCCGCGAGCAGCGGCCCCCAGGTGGCCCGCGAGGCCTTGCGAACGGTCTCGCTGTCGATGTGCTTGCCCGGCACGATGATGCGCAGCCTGACGCCGCGCTGCATCGCGGCCACGAGGGCCTGCAGTGTCAGCGCGTCGGGCACGAAGTACGACGCCGAGAGGTCGATCGACCGCGACGCCGCGGTCACCGACAGCAGGTACATCAGCTGCATGCTCTCGCTGCCGCCGCTCGGTGAACTGCTGAACATCTGTGCCCGACCGGGGCCGGCCGGTGCCAGGGTGGGGAAGTAGTCCGGGCCATGCAACACGTCGCCCGTCACCTTGATCCAGTTGTCGATGAACACCGACTGCATCTGCGCGACGACCGGGCCTTCCACCGCGAAGTGGGTGTCGCGCCAGTGCTCGGGGTCCTGCGCGCGGCCCGTCCATTGCGGCGCCACGCCGACGCCACCCGTGAACCCGACACGGCCGTCGACGATCAGCAGCTTGCGGTGGGTGCGGTTGTTCATGCGCCCGAGATGCGACCAGTGCGGGGGATGAAAGCGCTTCACCTGGACGCCGGCTTGCGTCATCACGGCCAGCAGGCTGTCGTCCATCTTGACGCTGCCCACCCAGTCGAGCAGCACGTGGACCTTCACGCCCTGGCGGGCGCGCTCTGCCAGGGCCTCGGCGAACTGGCGGCCGATGTCGCCCGACCAGTAGATGTAGGTTTCGAAGGTGATCGACCGCTCCGCGCCACGGATGGCCGCGAGCATCGGCGGGAAGATCTGTTCACCGTTCAACAGGGCCTGCACGCGTGTTCCGGCCAGGAACGGCGGCCCCAGGAGAACGCCCAGCTCATCCATGAAACGCGGGTCGTCGAGCGAGTAGAGGCGCGTGATGTGACGCTGGATCTTCTTCTCGCCACCGATGAAGTTCGACGCGACCACGGCGCCGACCAGGGCCAGGCCGGTTGCGGCACCGGCGACCACGATCCATCGGGGCCAGCGTGCCATCGGCGTCACCTTCTATCGGGACGGTGCGGCGTTGCCTTGCCTGCAGGGGTGTGGCGAGAAGCGATCATCGCGTCCGCTTGGTTCGGGCCGCGGGTTTGGCGGCGGCGGGCTTGACGGCGGCGTTCCAGACCTTCAGGTTCTCGCGGGCTGCCTCGGCGATGGCGGCGTTTACCTGCCGCTTCGCCTCTGCGGTGGCCTGGCCACGCATCGAACCGGCCACGCTGTTCGCCGTGCTCAGCCACATGCTCATGAACGGGTTTTTCTTCAGCCAGGGATTGGACATGGTGCGCTTTCGATGTTTGACGGGGAAGGACTCAGCGAGCGCCGGCAGTTCCGGTGGTCCGTGCCATGTGCAAGGCGTGTGTTTTCTTCGGTGAAGCTCGGGTTTCGCACAGGGAGCGGACCCGCTCCATGGCCGCCTCGTGGCGGCCATGGTTTTCAAGGACCGCAGACCGGGACAAGCGTCAGCGCCTGACGCGCACGATCAGCGCGCCCAGCGCCATCGCGGCGGCCACCGCAGACAGCGGATGACGCCTGACCGTGCCCCGCAAGGCCTCGGCCCATTCGTCGCGGGTGGTGCCCATCTGGTGAGCGGTCTCGCGCAAGCTCGCTTCAGCGCCTGACAGGCTTTCGCCCAGTTGCCTGACCTTGGGCGCCGCGCTGCCGGCGAGGCGATCAACGGCATCGTGCGCCGCGTGCACAACCCGGTTCAAAGAGGCAACGGCCGCTGGCGGGGCTTTCTCAGACCCCGGCAACATCGAGGTGTCGGGCACACGCTCGTGGTGGTCACTGGTGACCCAGGGGACGGGCGGTGCGGCATGGGGTTGCAAGGGTTCATTCATGTCGGGCTCCTGCGGTCGTTCAAGCGGTCAGGGCCAGCAGTTCGTCCTTGCGGGCGGCCATTTGTGCACCCAGATCGTCCATGTCCAGCGACGAGGACTTGGCCTTGGGGAACATCTCGTTCTGCTCTTCCTTGACGTGGTGCTTCACGTATTCCGACAGCACCTTGACCTTGGCGTCGTACATCTCGCCGTCGGGCTCGAGGCCTTCGATCTGTGCGATCAGGTCCTTCACACTGGTGTGCTCGACCGTGGCTTCGGGCACCAGCAGCTTGTCCTTCAGCGCCGCCTTCACGGCGGGATAGAAGATTTCTTCTTCGATCTGTGCATGCACGCTGAGCGCCGTGCAGATCTCGGCGACCAGGGCCTTCTTCTTCGGGATCGAACGGCTCTTTTCGTATTCGGCAAACATCTCGCTAACGGCCGTGTGGTCGGCTTTGAGCATGGCGATGGCGTCCTTCGGTGCGGGGGCAGTGGTCTTGGTGGTGGTGGTCATGGGAAGTCCTTTGACAGGTTGGGGGGGAAGATGTACGGTGACTACGTGAACAGGGCGATCAAAATGATGATCGGGATGGGGATGCCGAGAAACAG
This sequence comes from Hydrogenophaga aromaticivorans, assembly GCF_013387465.1. GTDB lineage: Bacteria > Pseudomonadota > Gammaproteobacteria > Burkholderiales > Burkholderiaceae_C > Hydrogenophaga > Hydrogenophaga aromaticivorans. Next base: position 31,458 of record NZ_VYGV01000007.1, read on the forward strand.
CAAGAGCAGGGATCGCATGGTGGCCTCCTTGGGCTTGTGGGAAAACAGGGTTCAGGCGTCGCGGCGCCGACCACCGAACGTGGCGGCCAGGCTGGCGACGAATGCGCCGACGAGCAGCGAAACGAACAGCCAGAGCGCGCTGTAGGCAGAGGCCTTGCGCGCCGTGTCGGCCGTCTCACGCGCAGCCACTTCCGCGTCGGTCAACTTGGCCTGCGCCTTGGCGTAGACCTCAGAGACCCGTCTCTCGGCCTCGGGCTGCGACAGACCGGTGCGCTGGGCCACGATCTGGCCCACGTGACGGATGTCTTCGGGTGGCAGAGGCTCCGAGCGGCTGACGTTCATGAAGATCCGGCTGACCTCGGCCGTGTCCCTGCCAGAGGCGCGTTCACTGGCCGCAGTGTCGACTTGCATGCCATCGGTTCCCATGACGGGTGCAGCGGTGGCTGCATCACGCCGGAACAGCGAGTCGACAAAGTAGCCCATCGGACCGCCTTCGTCGTCCCGCCCCATGCCTGCCGAGGCCGCGGCGCTCCCGACGGCGGAGCTGGCCGTGCTGGCAACGCCACCGACCACCTGGGCGCCAGCCTGCACACCACCGCCAATGATCGAGCCGATGACCGAGGTCAGCAGCGCGGCGGTGGCTATCGTTGCCACGGCCCAGGCCAGAAAGCCGTGGGCGGTGTCGCGGAAGTACACCTCGTCGGTGCGCGCATCGGTCCACTTGGTGCGCAGGCGGCCGGCGAGGTAGCCGCCCATCCCCGACGCCAACAATTGCGTGAGCGTCAGCCACACGATGGTCGAGACACCGAGGGTCGCTGCGCTCAAACCATCCTGGGCCCAGGGCGACACGGAAGACAGGCCGAGCCCGACACCGAGGATCAGCAGGATCAGGGACAGCGAAGCGGCGGCGGCCCCGCCCGCGGCGATGGCGCCCCACGAGACGGCGCTGCTGAGCGGCCTCGTGTTGTCGGCGATGCTGCCCCGGAGCACGCGGGCGCGGGCCAGGTCTTCAGCGTTTGCTGTGGAGGTAATGGCCATCGGAACTCCTTTCGGCGAAGAGCGAGACGGGTGCCGGGACTTCCGTCACCTCGTGCTTTACGCAAGGCGGACCGTAAGGACACGAGCCAGGGAGGTCTGTTCGCTTTCGCACACTGCTTCGCGTCAACCGAAGCACCGAAAGGCCGTGACGCCCCTTGCGGGCAATCCAGAAAAACTTCATGACCCTGGCCGCGAAGTGGGCTGGTTTTTGCATACCCCTACGGATCGATGCTGGCACCAGCGTGCAACCCGCAACGGATGCGAAGGGCCATGCAGAATGATCCGAATGAAAAAACGATCACGCCCGTCCGCTTGGGCCAAAAGCTTCGAGCGCAGCCTCAAGGCGATGACACGACTCGCCACCGCTTCCAGTACCCGGGCGCTCAAGAAAACCCTGAAGCCCACGGTGGCCAAGCGCACGCCGCCACCCGGTGCCGGCGCGTGGATTCCCGGCGTCGTCATGGGCGCGGCCGGCGCCCGGCGCTTCAGGGTCTACCGGCCGCCGGGGGTCGAGTTTGGCGAGAAGCTGCCGCTGGTGGTGATGCTGCACGGCTGCGGTCAGGACGCCAACAGCTTCGCCGCGAGCACGCGCATGAACCGCATCGCGATGCGCGAACGTTTTCTGGTGCTCTACCCCGAGCAGGACCGGCTCGCCAACGGGCAGGGTTGCTGGAACTGGTTCGACACCAAGACCGGCCGTGCCTATGGCGAAGCCGCCTTGATCATGCAGGCGGTCGATCAGGTCTGCCTGTTGCATCCGGTGGACCGGGCGCGCATCGCCATCGCCGGCCTGTCGGCCGGTGCGAGCATGGCCGCCTTGCTGGTCACCCGGCACCCGGGGCGTTTCAAGGCCGTCGTCATGCACTCGGGCATTCCACCCGGCACCGCGCACTCCACCCTGTCGGCGCTGGGCGCCATGCACGGCCATCGCGTGACGACCCCGTTGATGACCACGCCGAACGCGATGGAGGCCCACTGGCCACCCCTGCTGGTGATCCACGGTGACGCCGACGCCGTGGTCTCGCCCAAAAACGGACAGGCCGCGGCGCAGGTCTGGGCCCACGCAGCGGGGGCGAAGGCGAGCGAGGCGCGCAGCGTGCAACGGGGCAAGCGTTACCCGATGGCGGTCACCGATTTCAAACGCAAGGGTAGCACCGTGGCGACGCTGGTCGCCGTGAGCAAATTGGCTCACGCCTGGAGCGGAGGCCTCGCGAGCAAGGCCTTCAGCGACGGCCAGGGGCCGGATGCGTCGCGCATGGTCTGGGCTTTTGCGGCCAAGCAGTTTCGGGCCGCGGCGTGAGCGCTGGCCAGGGCCGGTGAACGGGCTGTTCGTCAGGTCGCACAGGGCCGCAGCAGGGGCTCGTGGTGGTCCGGGTCCGAAGGCGCGGTCTGCACCGTGGGGGACGAATAGTCACGACCGACCATGGCGCGCGCGCCCAGGTAGGTGTTGCGCAAGTGCTCAGTCAGGGCGTTCATGTCAACGTTGCCGGCTTCGTCGCAGGGCACGGTGACATCTTGACCACGGCCATCGTGGGACAGGAATCGCAGCAGAAAGGCGCAGGCTGCCGGGTCACAGGCCGCGCGCGGCAGGACAGATGGGGTGTTCATGAGGCTTCCTTTCTCACGCTGGACGCTGAGCGTCAGGTGTTCCAGGAACCCAGCGCCTACCCTGTTCGTCGCACCGTCGCGTGAGGACACGATCCGGCAAACAGTGGCGCCAGTACGCGCCAGAAAAAGCGGCTTGACTGTGCGGGCGCGTACACAGACTTCGAACTCGATCACCGGATCGACAACCAACTCGATCCCAGCGCACCCGACGCCCGCTTGCACAACGATGAGAACGGCGTCAGCGCCCACGCCTCATGCGTCATGCGTCTGAGCGGCAAGGCCCAGCCTTTAGAACGACACCTTGGGCTTTCAGTGACGGGCAGGGGCCTGAGCGCTGGCCAGCCCAAAATCACTTCGCCTTGTGGCCCGCCGTGACCTCGTTCTTGTGCGCGGCGAAGGCGGCCAGCACCTCGCCCTTCTCACGGGCAGGAACTTTGGCAAAGTCCAGGCTGCGTCCCAGTTCGGCCGCCACCTCGTCGAACTCTTCTGGAGAGATCTTGAGGTCACGGTGGGCCACCTCAAGGCCCAGATGGGTTTTGCCCGGCTTCGTGGCCGAATATTTGAACGGCCCACCGGTGACCTCGCAGACCCACAGGGTTCGCTCGAACTTGAGGCCGGGCAACCGGCCCAGGTTCTTCGTGTGCCATTCCCTGAGGGCCGGGTTTTTTGATGTCTTTCCCACGATGGGGTTTTGCACCACCGCATCGCTGAAGTGGTCCATCACGGCGGCGATGGCGAAGACACCGCCAAGGCGTTCGTACAGGCTCTTCTCGGTGTCGGAAGCGGCCTGCAGCGGGAGTGCGAACGCCACGGTCAACATGGCCAGCACGGCGATCAAGAACTTTTTCATGAGAGTCTCCTGAAAGTGGATCGCGCCGCCAGTGCGGCGTGCGACCAAGACTGCTCGCACGGCCAGGGGTGGTCTGTACGCCGGCGTACACAGGTCGGCGAAGCCACTGGACCCGCTGACCCGGGACTCAGCCGCCGTCACCACCCAGCTGGATCTGGATCACCCCGTCGCTCACGCGCACCGGGTAGACACGCGCGGTCAACGCGGCGGCGCCCTTGGGCGAGCCCGCCATGCGGCCGTCGGACAGGCGAAACCGCAGGCCGTGCGCGGGGCACTTGACGTGGCCGCTGTCGTCGAGCCGGCCCGTGCACAGCGAGGCGCCGCTGTGCGGGCAGCTGTCGTCGATGGCGTGCAAGGTGTCGGCGCTGCGAAACACCACGATCTGATGGCCCTGGATGCGCACCAGCGTGCGGCCTGCGGCGTCGAGCCGGCTGGCATCCCCTGCGTCCACCCAGTCCGTCATGGGGTGCTCAATCCAGGGTCTGCAACAGGCCGTAGAACAGCGCGGCCAGGAACACCGTTTCCAGCACCATCAGCGCCACCGGTTTCCAGCCCACGGTGAGGATGTCCTTCAGGTGCGTCTTCATGCCGATGGCCGCCATCGAGGCGATCAGGCACCACTGCGAAGCGCTCTTGCCCGCACCGACCAGCGCGGCCGGCAACCAGCCCGTGCTGTTGACCACCACCAGCAGCGCGAAGGCCACCGCAAACCAGGGCAGCAGCGGCGGACGCGGTCCGCTCATGGCTTCGCCGTTGGCCAGCATCTGCCGGCGCGTCAGCAGCGCGGCCAACGCGATGACGGGCAGCAGCATCGCCACCCGGATGAGCTTGACCAGTGTGGCCGCGTCGCCCGCCTCGTGCGACAGGCTGTAGCCCGCGCCCACCACCTGCGCTACGTCGTGGATGGTGCCGCCGATGAAGTAGCCGGCCGCCACCGCGTCCATGCCCAGCGCATTCGTGACCATGGGGTAGAGCACCATCGCCAGCGTGGACAGCGTGCTGACGCCGATCACGGTGAACAGCGTGGCCTGCCCTTTGCGCGGGTGCTGGGGCATGGCGGCCGACAGGGCAAGCGCGGCCGACGCGCCGCAGATGGCGACCGCGCCGCCGGTGAGCAGGCCGAAGAACATCTGGAAGCCCATCAACCTGGCGAGCACGATGCCCACGCCAATGGTCAGTGCCACCGCCAGCACCACCATGGCCACCGGCTGCCAGCCCAGCGACAGCACCTGGTCGGCCGTGATGCGCAGGCCCAAGAGCGCGACGCCCAGGCGCAGCACCTGCCGGGCGACGAAGTCGATGCCGGCGGCGCTGCGGGTGGCCTGCCCGCCTTCTTCCTGCGTCAGGAAATTCAGTGCCATGCCCAGCAGCAGGGCGAACAGCATGACCGGCGCGCCGTAGTGTTCGGCCAGGAACATGGCCGCCACGGCCACCACAGCGCTGATGGCCAGTCCGGGCAGCAGGGGTTTCACACGGGCTTGCAGGTCGGTCATGGTGTTTCAGCCCTGGGGCAGCAGATGGTCCTGGAACTGCTCACGCAAGCGGTGCTTGAGCATCTTGCCGGTGGCACCGAGCGGGATCGCGTCGACAAACACCACGTCGTCCGGTGTCCACCATTTGGCGATCTTGCCCTCAAAGAAGCCGAGCAGGGCGTCGCGCGCGAGTTCGGCACCGGGTTTCTTCACCACCACCAGCAGCGGGCGCTCGTCCCACTTGGGGTGGCGCGCCGCGATGCAGGCGGCCATCAACACGGCGGGGTGCGCCATGGCGATGTTCTCGATGTCGATCGAGCCGATCCATTCGCCACCGGACTTGATCACGTCCTTGGCGCGGTCGGTGATGTTCATGAAGCCATCGGCGTCGATGGTGGCCACGTCGCCGGTGGGGAACCAGCCATTGATCAGGGGGCTCCGGTCGCCCTGGATGTAGCGGTCCACCACCCAGTGCCCGCGCACCAGCAGCTCGCCACTCGCCTGGCCGTCCCAGGGCCGTTCATGACCGTCTTCGCCGACGATCTTCATGTCGATGCCGAACACCGAGCGGCCCTGCTTGGCCTGGATGGCGCGGCGCTGTTCGACCGGGAGCTTCAGCTGCGGGCCTTTGAGGATGCCCACCGTGCCGATGGGGCTGAGTTCGGTCATGCCCCAGGCGTGGATGACCTGCACGCCATGGGTGTCTTCGAAGGCGCTCATCATGGCCGGCGGGCAGGCCGAGCCACCGATGATGGTGCGGCGCATGGTGCTGAACTTCAAGCCGTTGATGGTCACATGCGCCAGCAGGCCTTGCCACACGGTGGGCACACCGGCCGAGACGGTGACGCCTTCGGACTCGAACAGTTCGTGCAGGCTCTTGCCGTCCAGGCCCGGGCCGGGGAACACCAGCTTGGCGCCCACCAGGCAGGCCGAATACGGCAGGCCCCAGGCGTTCACATGGAACATCGGCACCACGGGCAGCACCACGTCGCGGGCGCTGATGTTGAGCGCGTCGGGCAGCGCCGAGGCCATGGTGTGCAGCACCGTGGAGCGGTGGCTGTAGAGCACGCCCTTGGGGTGACCGGTGGTGCCGCTGGTGTAGCAAAGGCTGGACGCGGTCTGCTCGTCGAATTCGGGCCAGTCGAAGCGGTCATCGGCCTGCGAAGCGATCAGGTCTTCGTAGCAGAGCAGGCCCGGGATCTTCGACGCCGCAGGCATGTGGCCGCGATCGGTCAACAGCACGAAATGCTTCACCGTGGCCAGGCGCGAAGCCACCGCTTCCACCAGTGGCAGGAAGCTCAGGTCGAAACACAACACCTGGTCTTCCGCGTGGTCGGCGATCCAGACCAGCTGGTCGGCGTGCAGGCGCGGGTTGAGCGTGTGCAGCACCGCGCCCGAACCCGAGACCGCGTAGTACAGCTCCAGGTGGCGGTAGCCGTTCCAGGCGATGGTGCCCACGCGGTCGCCGTTGCCGACGCCCAGCGCGGCCAGGGCCTGGGCCAGACGGCGCGAGCGCGCGGCGAGCTCGGCGTAGGTGCAGCGGTGGATGTCGCCCTCCACCCGGCGCGACACCACTTCCTGCGCGCCGTGGTGGCGCTCGGCGTGGCGCAGCAGCGAAGCGATCAGCAGCGGCTGCTGCATCATTTGGCCGTGCATGGTTCAGAACCGGTGGTTGAGACCGACGGCCACGCCCGTCGTTGCGCTGCCGCTCACGTTGCGCGTGGCCGGATCGATCAGGCCGAGCACGGCCAGGCTGGTCGGGTCGGCTGCCAGCGCGCCCGAGAGGCTGTGGCGGAACACGCCGAAGTTCAGGCTGGTGCGCTTGGAAAACGCGTAGTCGCCCATCAGCGCCACGGTGCTGCGCTGGCCTTCGCGGCCCGCCGTGCCACCGACCGAGCTGGCGCTGTCGCGGTAGTAGGCGGCCTTCATGGACAGTGCGGGCGTGATCGGCATGGCCACGCCCAGACCCCAGACCTGGTTGTTCTGCTCGGTGGCGCCGCCGGCCGACTTGTCGTGCGTGGCGTCCATGTAGTGCGCGTACAGGCGGGCCGACCCCACCAGCACGTTGCCGCCCAGGCCCCAGGTGTTCTGCTGCAGCTGGGTGCCGTCGCTGTTGTAGCGCAGCACGTAGGCGCCCAGGCCGTAGCCGGGGGTCTGCAGGCCCAGGTCCATCGACTGGCTGCGACCGACGCGGCCCGCGCTGGCAAAGGCGTGGCTGACGCCCAGCTTCACGCCGCCGGGCAGCTGCGCGCGCAGCTTCACGGCGTCGTCCACCCGGGTGTCAAACCCGCCGAAGGTGTTGGTGGCGTTGAGCGCCAGGATGGACAACAGCAGCTTGCCGTCGGCGTTGGCGTGGAACACGTCCAGCGTCTCGGCGATGCGGTCGATGCCCGCGTGCAGCTGGCGCCCGGCGGTCAGGTTGAGCTGCTGATTGCCCAGGCCCACCCAGGCGGCCTTGTCGAAGTGTTTGGCGCTGCCCAGCACGGTGCGGCCGGCGCCCCCCGTGGGCAGGTCCAGCGAAGACTCCAGGCGGAAGCTCGCTGTCAGCCCGCCGCCCAGCGCTTCGCTGCCGCGCAGGCCGTAGGAGGGCGCCGTCCACGGGCCGCTCACCAGGCGGGTGCCCGTGCCGTTGGCCTGGTGGCTGAGGTTCAGGGCCGACGCGGCCACGGTGCCGAACAGGGTCACGGTGGAATCCTGCGCCACGGCCCAGGGCGCGCTGCCCATCAACAGGGCCGCCGCGAGCCAGGTTTTGTGCGACATCAGGACCGGGGCTGCGCTGGTGCGAGGGGCCTGGGCGGGTAGGGTGGGGTGCTTCGGGGTGTTCATCTTCTGGTTCCTCGGGGGTGGGTGGAGACGGAAATGCAGCGGGTCAGCGCGAGCCGGGCGGGCCGATGTCGCGCACGAAGGCCTGGCCCGCGGGCACAGGCCCGCTGACAAGGAATACGTGGGGGGTGGGTGGGGCGCCGCGTGAGCGCGGAGGCGGCGGCGCCGGGTTCAGCTCAGTGCTTCACTGGTTGATCTTGATGTCGAAGGTCTTGACGATGCCGGCGTTGCGCTCGAAGTCCGCGCGCAGCGATTTCGCCATCTGCTCGGCGGTCTCGTCGCCACCGAGGTCGAAGCCGGCGCCGAGCAGGCGGTCGCGCACCTTGGGGGCGGCCGCGGCCTTGTCCACCGCGGTGTTGATCTTCTCCACCAGGGCGGTGGGCACGCCGGCCGCGACGATGATGCCGACCCAGTTGCTGAAGTCGAGCTCGGGGTAGCCCTGTTCGGCCAGCGTGGGCACGTTGGGCAGGTGCTGCGAACGCTTCTTTGACGCCACGCCGAAAGCCTGCACCTTGCCCGCCGTGATCATGTTGCGCGCGGTGGCCAGGCCGTCGAACATCAGCGGGATCTGGCTGCCCATCACCTGGGCCAGCGCGGGCGGCGAGCCGGCGAAGGGCACGTGCTGCATGTCCAGCCCGGCCTTCTGGTTCAGGATCATGCCGGCGTAGTGCGAGCTGGTGCCGGTGCTGTACGACGCGAAGTTCACCTTGCCCGGGTTGGCCTTCACCCAGGCGACCACGCCCTTGACGTCTTTGGCCGGCACGTTGGGCGCGCCGATCATCACCATGCTGGCGCGGGCGATGGCGGTCACTGGCTTCACGTCCTTGAGCGGGTCAAACGCCGTCTTCATCACGTGCGGGATCTCGGTCAGGATGTTGCTCGCCGTCATCATGATGGTGCTGCCATCGGCCGGCGCCGCGATCATGGCCTGCACGGCGATGGCGCCACCGGCACCGGCACGGTTTTCCACCACCACCGGCTGACCGGTCTCCACCGACAGCTGGTCGGCCACGATGCGGGCCACCACGTCCATGGTGCCGCCGGCCGGCGCCGGCACGATCATGCGGATGGGCTTGTCGGTCCAGGCCATGGCGGCCGGCAAGGCGAGGGTGAGGGCGGCGGCACACAGGGTGCGGCGCAGCGGGGTGCTGAAGTGGAAGGTCATGCGTTGTCTCCTATCTGTGGGGATGCGGACCGCGGTGCGGGTCCCATGCGGTCTCTGTGCTGGACCGTGGGGTGAATACTAGGATTCGGCCCACCACCATGCTTGATAATTTGGGACACCCATTTTCGATATTGGGACATTCATGGATTACCCCTACGTGCCCGTCGTGCGCAGCGCCAGCCTGGCGGGCTACCTCGATCTCGCGCAGTCGGTGGGGCTCGATGCCCACGCCATGTTGCGCCGCGCCGGGCTCTCGCCGCGCAGCCTGGAAGACCCCGAAACGCCGCTCAGCACCGTGGCGGTTCGCGCCCTGCTCGAAGACAGCGCGCAGGCCAGCGGCGTGGAAGATTTTGCGCTGCGCCTGGCCGGCCGGCGCCAGCTCTCCAACCTTGGCCCCATCAGCCTGGTGCTGAAGGAAGAGCCCACCGCGCGCGCCGCGCTCGACACCCTCTGTCGCTACCTGCGCCTGCTCAACGCCTCGCTGCTCACCCGTATCGAGGAGCACGGCAAGCTGCTCGTGATCCGTGAAGAGATCCTGGTCGCGCAGACCGCCAGCACGCGCCAGTCGATGGAGCTAGCGGTGGGCGTCATGTACCGCATCGTGCGCGAGCTGCTGGGGCCGCAGTGGAAGCCGGTGCGTGTGTGTTTCAACCACCGGCCGCCGCGCGACGCCAGCGCGCACCGCGCCTTCTTCGGCACCGCGGTGGACTTCAACAGCGAGTTCAACGGCATCGTCTGCAACGCGGCCGACCTGCTGGTGCCGCAGCAGGGCGCCAACCCCGAGATGGCGCGCTTTGCGCGGCAGTACCTCGACCGCGCGCTCTCCGGCCAGCACCAGAGCACCCAGGCCACCGTGCGCCAGCTCATCGCCGCGCTGCTGCCCGGCGGGCGCTGCACCTCGCAGCAGGTGGCGCAGCACCTGGGCGTGGACCGCCGCACCATCCACCGCCACCTGGCCAAGGAAGGCGAAACCTTTGCCACGCTGCTGCAGTCGGTGCGCTCCGAGCTGGTGATGCGCCAGGTGCAGGACAGCGACCTGCCATTGGCCGAAGTGGCTCTGCTGCTGGGCTTTGCCGCGCCCGCGGCGTTCTCGCACTGGTTCCGCAGCACCTTTGGCTGCAGCGTCACCGCCTGGCGGACACAGGAGAAAGCGAAAGCGCGGGTGCGTCAGGGTATTCCATGACTGTCCCACATTCGCAAATCAAAGTCCCAGATTGACAAGCACGATGCGGGGGTGACTCCTACGATGCGTTCCATGGTCCGGACACCCGGTACCCCGAACACACGAAGGAGACAACCCCATGGCCACAGCCATCCGCATGCACCGCACCGGCGGCCCCGAAGTGCTGGAGCTCGAACAGGTTGAAGTCGGCGACCCCGGCCCGGGCCAGGTCCGCCTGCGCCACGCCGCCGTCGGCCTGAACTACGCCGACACCTATTTCCGCAACGGCACCTACCCGATGCCCCTGCCCGCCGGCATGGGCGTGGAAGCGGCCGGCGTGGTGGAAGCCATCGGTCCCGATGTCACCCACGTCGCCGTGGGCGACCGCGTCACCTACACCGGCTTTCTCAACACCCTGGGCGCCTACGCTACCTCCCGCCTCATCGCCGCTGCGCCGCTGATCCAGCTGCCCGAATCGATCGGCTTCGAGACCGCCGCCGCCATGACCATGCGCGGCCTCACCTCGGCCTACCTGATGCGCCGCATCCACCCGTTCAAGGCCGGCGACACGCTGCTGCTGCACGCGGCGGCCGGCGGTGTGGGCCTGATCGTGTCGCAGTGGGCCAAGCTGCTGGGCATCACCGTGATCGGCACCGTGTCCACCGATGAAAAGGCCGAGGTGGCCAAGGCCCACGGCTGCACCCACACCATCAACTACAGCCACGAAGACGTGGCCGCCCGGGTGAAGGATCTCACCGGCGGCAAGGGCGTGGACGTGGTGTTCGACAGCGTGGGCAAGACCACCTTCATGGCCTCACTCGACTCGCTCAAGCGCCGCGGGCTGATGGTCTGCGTGGGCACGGCCAGCGGCCCCATCGACGGCTTCAACCCCAACCTGCTGGCCATGAAAGGCTCGCTCTACCTCACGCGCCCGGCGCTGGCCGACTACATCGCCGACCCGGCCGAAAAAGCCGCACTCGCCGCCGAGGTGTTCGGCCATGTGGCGGCCGGGCGCATCCGGATCGACATCCACCAGCGCTACACGCTCGAAGAAGCGCAGCAGGCCCACCGCGACCTCGAATCGCGCAAGACCACCGGCTCGTCGGTCTTCGTGATCTGAGCACCGGCCCCACAAGAGAAGGAGACAAGTCCATGAAAGTCGAACAACTCACCTGCGCCATCGGCGCCGAGCTGACCGGCGTGAACCTGGCCGACGCCGCGCGCGACGACGGCCTGTTCGCCGACATCAAGGCCGCGCTGCTGAAACACAAGGTGCTGTTCCTGCGCGACCAGACCATCAGCCGCGCCGAGCACGTGGCCTTTGCGCGTCGCTTCGGCGAGCTCGAAGACCACCCCGTGGCCGGCAGCGACCCGGAACACCCCGGCCTGGTGCGCATCTACAAGACGCCCGACGCACCCAACGACCGCTACGAAAACTCCTGGCACACCGACGCCACCTGGCGCGAAGCCCCGCCCATGGGCTGCGTGCTGCGCTGCATCGAATGCCCGCCCGTGGGCGGCGACACCATGTGGGCCAACATGGCGCTGGCCTACGAGCGCCTGCCCGAAGCCGTGAAGGCGCAGATTGCCCACCTGCGCGCGCGCCACAGCATCGAAGCCAGCTTCGGCGCCGCCATGCCGATCGAGAAGCGCCTCGCGCTCAAGGCCCAGTTCCCCGACCCCGAACACCCCGTCGTGCGCACCCACCCCGAGACCGGCGAGAAGGTGCTGTTCGTCAACGCCTTCACCACGCACTTCACCAACTTCCACACGCCCGAGAACGTGCGCGTGGGCCAGGACTACACGCAGGGCGCCAGCGCGCTGCTGCAGTACCTGATCAACCAGGCGCTGATCCCCGAATACCAGGTGCGCTGGCGCTGGCAGCCCAACAGCATGGCGATCTGGGACAACCGCGCCACGCAGCACTACGCCGTCATGGACTACCCGCCCTGCCACCGAAAGATGGAGCGCGCCGGAATCATCGGCGACAAACCCTTCTGAGCCCCGACACCCCAGCCCTCACACCCCGTTTCAAACCGAACTCCCGGAGACCCACCATGCACTTCCTCGACGGCGCCAACTTCCCCGAAAACCAGCCCAAGCTCGTCATCACCTGCGCTCCCTACGGCCCCGAGTGGATGCCCTCGGATTTCCCCGAAGACATCGCCGTGACCATGGAGCAGCAGATCCAGAAAGCGGTGGACTGCTACAACGCCGGTGCCACCGTGCTGCACCTGCACGTGCGTGAACTCGATGGCAAAGGCAGCAAGCGCCTGTCCAAGTTCAACGAGCTCATCGCCGGCGTGCGCGCCCGCGTGCCCGACATGATCATCCAGGTGGGCGGCTCGATCAGCTTCGCTCCCGAGGGCGATGGCGAGACCGCCAAGTGGCTGAGCGACGACACGCGCCACATGCTGGCCGAGCTCACGCCCACGCCCGACCAGGTGACCATTGCCATCAACTCCAACCAGATGAACGTGGTCGAACAGATGGTCGAGGCCGACATCGCCGGCACCTCGCTCGCCGAACCGGCCATGTTCCACGCCTACCGCGAGATGACGATTCCCGCCGGCCCGGAATGGGTCGAGGAACACATCCGCCGCCTGTCTGAAAAAGGCATCCAGACGCACTTCCAGCTCGCCAACATCACGCAGCTGGAAACGGTGGAGCGCATGATGCGCCGCGGCGTGTGCAACGTGCCGCTGATCCTTACCTGGGTCGCCATCGGCGGCGGCTTCGACCAGCCCAACGTCTACAACCTCGCCAACTTCGTGCGCGGCTGCCCCGACGGCTCGGTGCTCACGCTGGAGTCGTCCATGCTCAACGTGCTGCCGCTCAACATGATGGCCATCGCCATGGGGCTGCATGTGCGCTGCGGCATCGAAGACAACATCTGGACGCAGGACCGCTCGCGCAAGATGGGCACCGTGGAACAGATCGAACAGCTGGTGCGCATCGCCGGGGAATTCGGCCGCCCCGTGGCCAACGGCCAGGAAGCGCGCGCCATCTACAAGATCGGCACCTTCTACAAAGACGCCGACGAAACCCTGGCCGCCAACGGCTTCGCGCCCAACCGCCCGGTGTTGCAGCGCGCCGCGCCGCAACTCAAGGTCGCCTGAAGCGGGAGCGCACGCACATGGGCACCCCCAGCACCGTCCTCATCGTGCCCGGCCTGCGCGACCACGTCGCCGAACACTGGCAGACCCTGCTGGCCGCGCAACTGCCGGGTGCGCACAGCGTGCCGCCCATGGGCCGCGAAGCGCTGGACTGCGCGGCCCGCGTTGAAGCCATCGAGCAGGCGCTGAGCGCCATCGTTGGCCCGGTGGTCATCGTGGCGCACAGCGGTGGCTGCCTGGCCGTGGCGCACTGGGCCGCGCAGACCGGCCAGGCCGGGCGTGTGCGTGGCGCCCTGCTGGCCGTGCCGCCGGATTTCGACACCCCGCTGCCGGCCGGGTATCCCGCCATCGACGCCCTGCGCGCCGCCGGCTGGTTCCCTGTGCCGCGCCAGCGCCTGCCGTTTCCCTCGCTCGTGGCCTCCAGCCAGGACGACCCGCTGGCCGCGCTGGACCGGGTGCAAGCCCTGGCGCGCGACTGGGGCAGCCGCACGGTGGACCTCGGCGCGGTCGGGCATCTCAACCCCGCTTCGGGATTTGGCGAATGGCCGCAGGCCATGGCCCTGATCGCCGCGCTGGACGGCGGCTCCGTTCAGGCCACGGGCAGGGCGCTCAGCGCCTCCAGCTGCTGACGCAGCGCCGCGTTTTCCGCCTGCAACTCGCTGACCTGGGCACGCAAGCGCTGCAGTTCATCGCCCGCGACGTCGGCCGGCTGATCGGCCGGTTGCTCGGGCGCCGCTTCCGACGGTTTGCGCTTCGCGTCGCGCACCCGCTTGGCCGCCAGCTTGAGCTCGTCCTTGCCGGCCAGCGCGGCGGCCTTCTGCTCTTCGGCCGGCAGGCTGGCCACCGCGGCGGCTGCGTTGAGCGAGATCGCCCCGGACTTCAACGCCGCCACCAGCTCGGGCTCGGCCTGCTTCTGGATCTTTTCGATCATCACCACCTGGCTGCTGCTGAGCCGCGCCGCTTTGGCGATGTCTTCGCGGCTGTTCAACGGCCGGGGCTCGGGCACGGCCGCTGTGGCCGCCGGCTGGGCTGAAGGCGCATCCTGCTCGGCCGGCTCGGGCTGGGCATCCTCGCGCGGCGCGGCCAGAAACCGGGCGCGCCGCTCGGCGATGATTTCGCGCTTGCGCAGCGCCAGCACGCCGCGCTGGAAGTCCGACACGCTGCGCCGCCCCAGGTGCTGGTCGATCATCCACAGGTGCACGTCCTCCATGGACTGGAAGCGCGGGTTCTGCACCGTCTCGAAGGGCAGGCCGTGTTTCTGGCAGATGCCGTAGCGGTTGTGCCCGTCCACCAGCACATCGCCCCAGAGCACCAGCGCATCGCGGCAGCCCTCGGCCAGGATGCTGCGCTCCAGCGCCTCGTGTTCCTCCGGGGTCAAGGGGTCGATATAGGCTTTGAGGTCCGGGTTGACAGTGATGTTCATGAAGTCGGGGTTCGGGGAAATGGCTTGGGGGCGCGAATTGTAGAGGGGCGCGAATGAGGGGCGCCGTCGCCTGGCCTAGTGTTGGCGCGCATAGCGGCCGGGTGGCTGCCCGACGTGGCGGCTGAAGGCTGTGCTGAAGGTGCTGGCCGAGCTGTAGCCCACCCGCTCGGCCACCTCGGCGATGGCCACGCCGCTGCGGCTCAGCAGGTCCTTGGCCAGCGCCATGCGCCACGCCAGCAGGTACTCCATGGGCGGCAGACCGACGGCGCGCGAGAACCGTTCGAAGAACGTTGAGCGCGACAGCGCGGCCTCCCGGGCCAGCGCATCCACCGTCCAGGTGTGCGCGGGTGCGCCATGCATCAGGCGCAGCCCCACGGCCACCCGCGCGTCGGCCAGCCCGCGCAGCAGACCGGGTGGGGCGCTGTCCCCCGTGGTCGAGCGCAGCGCCTCGATCAGCAGCAGCTCCACCAGCCGGCCCAGCACCAGCTCACGCCCTGGCCGCGTGTCGAGCGACTCTTCCCGGACCAGCTTCACCAGCACCGACAGGCGCTCGATGCCACGCACGTGCAGCAACACCGGCAGCAGCGACACCAGCAGCGCGGCATCGGGTGAGTCGAACTCGAAATAGCCGCCCAGCATGCGCACTTCGGGCGGCCCGTCCTGCCGCCCATGGCGCAGCTCGGCCGCCGATCCCTGTGTGTCCCTGGGGTCCAGGAACACCGGCACCGCGGGCTCCAGGCCCGAAAGCGTGAAACCGGGTGTGGCCGGCATCAGCACGAAGTCACCCGCTTCCAGGGTGACGGGCGCCTGCTGGTCCACCGCCAGCACGCAGTCCCCCTCCAGCATGGTGCAAAAGCTCGGCTGGCCGAAAGCCGAGTAGCGCACCGCCCAAGCGCCCGCCCCGCTGATCACCTTGGAGAACACCGCGCGCGGTCGCATCAGGGCAATGACTTCGGCGAGGGGATCGATCATGGCCGGACTCCTGCAAATTAAATGTGGACTACTGATTGTATTAGATCCGGCTTCTGGCCGGTATCGTTGCGCCATCCCTCAACCGAACCACCAGGAGTTCTGACATGAAAACCGTTCTGATCACCGGCTGCTCTTCCGGCTACGGCCTCGAAACCGCCCGCCACTTCCACGCCCAAGGCTGGAAGGTGGTGGCCACCATGCGCAGCCCGCGCAGCGACCTGCTGCCCGTGTCGCACCGCCTGCAGGTGTTGCCGCTGGACGTGACCCGGCCCGAAAGCATCGCCCGCACGCTGGAGGCCGCAGGCCCCATCGACGTGCTGGTCAACAACGCCGGCCTCGGCCTCTTCGGCGCCTTCGAAGCCACGCCCATGGCGACGGTGCGCGACATTTTTGAAACCAACACCTTCGGCACCATGGCCATGACCCAGGCGGTGCTGCCGCAGTTTCGCGCCCGCCGCGCCGGCCTGGTGGTGAACGTGACCTCCAGCGCCACGCTGGCCCCCATGCCGCTGGTGGCCGCCTACACCGCGAGCAAGACCGCCATCGAAGGGTTCACCGCCTCGCTGGCGTTTGAGCTGGAGGCCTTCAACGTGTGCGTGAAACTCGTCCAGCCGGGCTATGCGCCCACCACCCGGTTCACGGCCAACGGCGCCGAGCGCATGCAGGGCCTGGTCCCCGAGGCCTATGTGCCCTACGCCCAATCCGTTTTCGCCACGCTGGGCCAGCCCGCCGCCACCACGAGCGAACGGGACGTGGCCGAAGCCGTCTGGCTGGCCGCGAACGACGCCTCGCCCCAGCTGCGCTACCCGGCCGGCGCCGATGCGGTGGCGCTGGCGGCGCGCAACCCGTTGTTCGCGGGAGCGGCCCGCGAGCACAGCGCCGCCTTGTGATGCCCGAGCGAGCCGTCATGAAAACCCACCTGAAAACCCATGCCCCATGGGCAGCCCCCCTCGTGGCGTTGCTGCTGACGATGGGCTGCGCCTCCCCCAGGCAGCCCGCGCCCGCCGACCTGCACCCGCAAACGCTGTCCGACGTGCAACGCACCGCGCCAGCCCGCGGGCAGCGCCCCACGGTCGCGCTCGCCTTGGGCGGCGGCGGGCTGCGCGGGTTTGCGCACGTGGGTGCCTTGCGGGCACTCGAAGAAGCCGGTATGCGCCCCGACATCGTGGTCGGCACGTCGGCAGGCTCCGTGGTGGGCGCGGCCTACGCCAGCGGCATGAGCGTCGAGCAGATCCAGCAGGCCGCGCTCGGCGTGAAGGTGTCGTCCTTGCTCGACTTCACCTGGCAAAGCGGCGGGTTCATCCGGGGCGACAAGCTCGCGAACTGGGCCAACGCCCTCATCGGCGACACCCGGATCGAGGACTTCCCCATCCGCTTCGCCGCCGTCGCCACCGACCTGCAGAGCGCGCAGCCCATGCTGCTGGACAACGGCTCGGCCGGGCGGGTCATACAGGCGTCTTCCGCCGTGCCGGGGATGCAGGTGCCGGTGGCCTACCCCGGCGGGCACCTGATCGACGGTGGCATCACCAGCCTGGTGCCGGTCCGGTTCGCCCGGGCCATGGGCGCGGACGTCGTTGTCGCGGTCGACATCTACTGCCAGAGCCCCCGGGCCACCGCCGTGAACGTGCCGGCCGTGCTCGGCAAAGTCATGCAATCCCAGAGCTGCCTGATCGCCGCGCCGGAAATGGCCGAGGCGGACGTGTTGGTCGCCCCCGTTGTGGCGGTTCCGGGCATGTCCGACCGGGCCTCGCAAGAGCAGGCCATCGAAGCGGGCTACAGGGCGACACACGCGGCCTTGGCGAAGTGGCGATCAGGCACGATGATCGAGTAGCGTTCTGCCCGGTTCGAAAACTCGATGACGTTGAAAGAGGTGGGTTCTCATGAGAATGGTGGCTTTGTTGTTGGCGCTTCTGGTGGCGGGCCTTCTCGTTGCCCGTCAATTGGGCGGCGGCGCGCCCGCCCAGGTTCAGAAGCCGGAGGCCATTTCGGATGTGGCTGTTCCCGTTGTTCCCTCAAGACCTCAGGATGTGCCCAAGTTTGAGCAGCAAGTGGAGGGATACGTCAATGATCTGGCCGCCGAGCAGGCGAAACAGTTGGAGCAGGCGGAATCGGGGAAATGACGGGGGTCTGCAAATTCTTTGGAATCTTGGAGCTCCCATGCAGCGCTATGTAGCTTTCCTTCGGGGTGTCAGCCCGATGAATTGCAAGATGCCAGAGCTGAAACGCTGCTTCGAAGCCGCGGGATTTCGTGATGTCAAGACGCTGTTGTCCAGTGGAAACGTGGCGTTTTCGGCGAGCCCAGCAATCGTTCCCATCCTGGAAAAGACGGCAGAAGCGGCAATGGAAAAACACCTTGGAAAGAAATTCCAGACCATTGTCAGACCCTCTTCCTTCCTTCAGTTGCTTGTTGAACGCGCGCCATTCGCTGAGTTCGACTTACCTGCAAACGCAAAACCAGTCATCACCTTCCTGCGCAAGCCACATGAAGAGCAGATCAAGCTGCCCATCGAGAAGTCGCAAGCCTCGATCCTCAAGCTGGAGCGCACTGAAGTTTTCTCGGCCTATGTGCCAAACGAGCAAGGCCCTGCTTTCATGGTTTTGCTCGAAAGGACATTTGGCAAAGAGATAACAACAAGAACGTTTGAAACCGTTCGAAAGTGCTCGGTGGCATAGCGTCGTATGGCAAGAATGCCCCGCCAAGTCAGCGTGCCGTCGCATACAGGAGAACGCCATGACAGCAAACCGAATGTCAAAGTTCGAAGCGAGGCTCGTGCAGCAGTGGCGCCAAGCCCTTCCATCGAGAGGGACGGGAGAACTCGCCATGATCTCTGGTCGTGCTCGACGCGCAGTTACTGCCGCTGCGCTTTCAGGATGCCTGCTGGTCGCGCACGGCACGGCGGCCGGCGACCCGGCAGCTGGCGAACGGCTCGCCGCCGCGCGCTGCGTCTCCTGCCACTCGTCAACGGAAACGATCCACGCCACGCTACCGCTGCTCGAAGGGCAGCCAAAAGCCGCCTTCATTGCGCAGTGGCGTGCCTTCCGCGAACGCAAGCGCACCGCCCCGGTGATGGTGAGCCTTGCAGAGGAGTTGAGCGAGCAGGATGTCAACGACCTCGCCGAGTACTACGCAGCATTGCTGCCCCCGCGCGCCCCGGAATCGGCCGGTAGCGATGCCGGCCGCGCGTTGGCCGATCGCTTGCGATGCGCTGACTGCCACGGTCCGGCGTTGCAGGGGACGAACGCCGGCGCGGCACGGCTCGCTGGGCAAAAGGCGCGTTACACCGTTTGGTCATTGCAGCTGATGCGGGGCGGCACCCGGTCGCACGGAACCGCCGCGAAGCCGGATCCGCTCTTGGCCAACCTCAGCAACGCCGAGATCGAGTCGCTGGCGGCGCACTTGGCATCGCTGAGATGACCTGGCTGTCTGTGCAGTGCGCTACAGCGCACCGCGCCGCCTCCCCCGGTTCGAAAACTCGATGACGTTGAAGGAGGGGGGTCTCATGAGAATGGTGGCTTTGTTGTTGGCGCTTCTGGTGGTGGGTCTTCTCGTGGCCCGCCAACTGGACGGCGGCGCGCCCGCCCAGGTTCAGAAGCCGGAGGCCATTTCGGATATGGCTGTTCCCGCTGTGCCCGTGAGGCCGCAGGATGTGCCCGGGTTTGAACGGCAGGTGGAGGGGTACGTCAATGATCTGGCCGCCGAGCGGGCCAAACAGCTGGAGCAGGCGGAATCAGGGAAATGACGGGGTGGCTTGGCATGCCGTCCTAACACCACTGTTTGGGTCGATTGAGAAGCTGGCTGGCACGGCCTGCGATTTGGCTGTCTGTCGACACAGTTCGACGACCTCGATCGCGTAATGATATGTAAACCGTGTCCATCGTCCCAGCCGATTTGAGTTTGCTCAACCAAGGGGCGCTTGTCCTCCCGTGTACTCGCGATTTCGGTCGAAAAACATGGGGAGGGAGCGCAGGATGGAACCATTCAACCCACGCGACAACAAGCTGTTGGCATGTTTGCCCGATGCCGAATGGCAACGTTGGGAGCCCCAGCTTGAGCTGGTCGACCTGCCACTGGGCAAGGTGCTCTACGAGTCCGGTGCGCAGCAGACCTTCGTGTACTTTCCCACCAGCGCGATCATCTCGTTGCTCTATTCGTTGGATGACGGCTCATCGGCAGAGATCGCGGTGGTCGGTTTTGAGGGCCTGCTGGGCGTCTGCATCTACATGGGCGGCGGCTCCACGCCGAGCCGTGCCGTGGTGCAAAGCGCCGGCATGGGTTGCCGGCTGCGTGCCGATGCGTTCAAGCGTGAGTTCGAGCGTTCCATCCCGGTCAGGCACCGGAGCCTGCGCTTCGCCCAAGCCCTGATCACGCAGATGAGCCAGACCGCGGTGTGCAATCGCCACCATTCGCTGGAAATGCAGCTCAGCCGATGGCTGTTGCTCAGCCTGGATCGTTTGCCCGGCAACGAAGTGGTGATGACGCAGGAGCTGATCGCCAGCAAGCTGGGCGTGCGCCGCGTGAGCATCACCGAAGCGGCGCACAAATTGCAGGCCGATGGGCTGATCAGCTACGCGCGCGGCCACATCTGGGTGCTGGACCGGCCCAGGCTGGAGGAACGCACTTGCGAGTGCTATCGGGTGGTAAAGAAGGAATACGACCGCCTGATTCCAGATTGCGACGCAGTCTGATTCGGCTGGTTGGCGAGACCCAGGGCTGGAAGGGGCGTCATTGCCCGCCCCCGTCCAGCAGGCCCAGACGGCGCGCCTCCTCCTGCCAGCGGGCAAGGTCCTCTTGGTCGGCGCCCCCTCGTTCGGCGCGCGCAAGCACCCGCTGTACCAAGTCTCGCCCCGCTGCGCCGAAGCCCGATGGGGCGTTCCTGCACAGCGCGTCCAGGTGGTGCAGCAACTGCACCATCACCTCGGTCTGTCGGGTGGCGCAGCGCGCGATGGGCTCGAAGGCCAGGGCCACCAGCGCCTCAGGTCGACTGGCCGGGGTGCTGACACGGTCATAGCGTGGCGCGCCCGAATCCGGCACCTCCGCCAGCCCTGCGATCATCAGCCGCGCCTGGCTGCCGATCACGGCGATCGCCGTGCCCGGATCGTTGACCGAGGGCGACAGCGCACGCTCGGCAATCTCGGCCAGCACGATCAGGCCATAGGCCGCGTCCTGCTCGATGCTCCGCTCGGGACCGATCACAAAGGCCCGGCGCAGTTCTGCCAGAGTGGCTTCGTCGTCTGCGGCATCCGGTGCCCGCAGCCAGGCCAGAGGCGCACTCGGATGCACCAGGTCACCGACGGGCGCAGCAATATGTACCTGCGCGTCAAGCCGCTGCGCCAGATGCTGCAGGGCTTCGACATCGACGAACTGCACATGGCCGGTCCATTGCGCCATCACCGGCCGTGCGCCCGCGCCCGCCGATGCCGCCATCACCGCACCGGCCAGTGGCCGCCGCACCGCCTGCTGCAAGGCCGCCAGGGTGGCGCGCTCCACCGTTGCGATGGTGTGTGACACGCGTCCGATGCGCGACAGCACGTCGATGTAGCGCATGAAGGCCACCACCACCCAGGCCAGCACGACCACGGCGCAGACGAACAGTGCCATGCGCCCAGCCGGCCCATAGCGGCCTGTGCCCATCGCCACCACGCCGACGATGGCGAAGATGAACGACGCCATGAAAACCGCCACCGCTCTCTGTGACTGCGGGTCGGCCACCACCAGCCGGGTGGCGCGCGGTGTGCCCGCATTGGCCGCCGAGGCATATGCGCTGGCCAGCACAGACAAGGAAAATGTACTGACCGCCAGCATGCTGGTGGCCATGATGCGCAGCAGGTCGGACACCAGGCCTTCCTGCAGCGGTGGCAGCCATTCGACCGGGACCCAGGCATCGGCCAGTGCCGACCCCAACGCAGCCAGCACAGCCGCCAAGCTCCAGATAGCCGGCTGCCACCACAGATGCTGGCGCAGGCGTTGCCACAGGAAACGCAGGCGGTCGATGTCAGGCATGGGGGCAGCCATCGGGCAGGATGTTCATTCGCATCAGCGTAGCCTAATCCACTGCCGGTGGGCCGAGACAGACGCGCCTGGCGCCGCTCCCCAGGCAAAAAACCCGCACACCCAGGGGCTGTTCACCTGGCCCATGCACCGACCACCTTCACCCTTGGTAATATACGAACCAGCTACAAACCGTATACAAGGAGGCTCACCATGGGCATCATCAAGATTTCAGAGCAGATGCATGAAAACCTGCGTCTGACCAGTGGGGCGCTGAGCCGCTCCATGAACGCGCAGGCCGAACACTGGCTGCGCGTGGGCATGTTGTCGGAGCTGAACCCGACGCTGTGCCACGGCGAGATCTGCCAGCTGCTGATCGAAACGGAGCGGCAGGCGCCCGTGACGCCCGGTCTCAGGAGCGTGCCGCCCGCCGGCCTGGAGAAGGCGGCATGACGGGCGGCAAGAAGGGCGTGAGCATCAGGACGCCGGCCGAGATCGACATGGCCCGGCGCGCCGGGCAACTGGCCGCCGACGTGTTGCGCATGATCGGCGAACACGTGAAACCCGGCGTGACCACGGACGAGCTGGACCGGCTGTGCCACGACCACATCGTGAACGAGCTGAAGGCGGTGCCGGCCAACATCGGTTACCACGGCTACCCGAAAACGATCTGCGCTTCGGTGAACCACGTGATCTGCCACGGCATCCCGTCCGACAAGAAGCTGAAGGACGGCGACATCGTCAACATCGACGTGGCGCTGATCAAGGACGGCTGGTTCGGCGACACGAGCCGCATGTATTGCGTGGGTGAGCCGGGCATTCTGGCCAAGCGCCTGGTGCGCACGACCTACGAGGCGATGCGCGCGGGCATCCAGCAGGTGCGCCCGGGCGCGACGCTGGGCGATGTGGGCCACGCGATCCAGACGGTGGCGCACGCGGCGGGGTTCAGCGTGGTGCGCGAGTACTGCGGCCACGGCATCGGGCAGATCTACCACGACGAGCCGCAGGTCTTGCACTACGGCCAGCGCAACACGGGCCTGAAGCTGGCGCCGGGCATGGTGTTCACGGTGGAGCCCATGATCAACGCGGGTAAGCGCGAGACCAAGGAGCTGTCGGACGGCTGGACGGTGGTCACGCGCGATCGCTCGCTTTCGGCGCAGTGGGAACACATGGTGGCGGTGACGGAAACCGGTTTCGAGATCCTCACGCCCTGGCCCGAAGGTCTGGGCGATTACGCGCCGATCGAGCCGGTGGTCAGCGCCGCGAGCCCGGTGGCCGTGGCCGCGGTGGCCTGAGCGGGTTCAGGCGCGGCGCCTGCGCCACAGCCAGACGCCGACGCCCAGCAGGGCGGCGTAGTTCAGCGCCATGAACCAGGGCTCGTTCCACGCGATGCCGTCGAAGCCCCAGTAGGTGATGGGGTAGAAAACGGGCGAGGGGAAGAAGTCGGCCGAGTGGGTGAACACGTCGATCACGATGTGTGACCACCAGCCCAGCAGGGGCAGCCAGAGCCGGCGCAGCCAGACCCAGAGCAGGGCCGTCACCGCGGCGGCCACCAGCGCGCTGTGAAACACGCAGTGCACCTGGTGCGACCAGAAGGCCACCCAGGCCGGGAAATCGGGTTCGCCGCCCGGGGCCGCGGTGGCGTATTGGAGCCATTCGCCTGGCGTGCCGTTGATCACGGCCCAGGCCGCCACGGGCAGCGTGTGCACCACGTCGGGCACCACCGCCAGCGTTACCGCCCAGGCCAGGGTGGGTTTGTTCACCGGCCCGGCGTTCGACAACGCCACCAGGCCGGCACCCGCCCACAACCCGTGCGCCAGGATGTCCATGGTTCGGTTCAGTAGTGGGGCGGCAGCTCGTCGCGTAGGTTGCGCGCGGGCGCTGAGCCCTCGTCAGCGCCTTGGCGGCGCAGGTGGCCGAGCTCGCGCAGCAACAGGTCGATCTGCTCCTGCTGGCGCGCGACCACGGCGTTGAGCGTGTCGAGCAGGTCGTCGGCGTAGCTGGCCTTGATCTCCAGTTCGGTGAGGCGGTCTTCCAGGTGCACGGCGGCGGGTGCTGAGGGTGGGGTCGAAGCGGTGCTCATGTGGCTATTGGACACCACGCCGGCGCGTGACCCGCAGCGCATGAAACAACCTCAACCCAGGGAGACCGAGGGTCCGGCTTTGCCGGCCCAAGGTATCGCCCCCCCTCCAAGCCGAAGGCGCCAGAGGGGGGGGAGGCGCCGAAGGCGACGCGGGGGGTGTTTCCTTTACTCTGGCTGGTGTTCCAGCGAAGCGGAGTTCATGCAGTAGCGCAGGCCCGAGGGCGCCGGGCCATCTTCGAACACGTGGCCCAGGTGCGCGCCGCACTGGCTGCACACGGTTTCAACGCGCGCCATGCCGTGGCTGCGGTCGGTGATCTCGGTGATGGCGCCGGGGATGGCCTTCCAGAAACTGGGCCAGCCGCAGCCGGCGTCGAACTTGGTGCCGGCGTCAAACAGGTGGTTGCCGCAGCAGATGCAGTGGTAGCTGCCGTCGGCCCAGACTTCTTCGTATTTGCCGGTGAACGGGCGCTCGGTGTGGGCGTGGCGGGTCACTTCGAAGGCGGCGGGTTCGGCGCCTTTTTCAGCCAGCAGGGCGCGCCACTCGGCATCGGTTTTCTGGATGGGGAACGTCATGGAGGGGTCCTTCACGATGAACAGCTGATTTCGATGTGGGCCGCCCAGTCGGGCGGAAAGTCGGCCAGGTCGTCGTGGCCGGGCAGCTCGGTGAACGGGGTTTCCAGCGCGGTCTGCAGGCGCTGCAGGGCCGAGAAGTCGCCCTCGCGGGCGCGCTGGATGGCGATCTCGCCGAGGTGGTTGCGCAGCACCACGTGCGGGTTGGTCGAGAGCATCAGCACCTGGGTGAGGCGGGCGTCAAAACCGGGCTGGCTCTGCAGCCGCCCGCGCCACTGCAGGGCCCAGGCGTCAAAGGCTTCGCGCTGCAGGAACAGGTCGCGCACCGGCTCGATGGCCGCGCTGGCTGCCGCGGCGCCCGCGCCCGGTTCCGCAAAGCCGGCCACGGCGTTCGAGAGGCGGCGCCAGAAGAGCGTGAAGTCCACCGCGTCCTGCGCCATGAGCGCCATCAGCTGCTCGGTGAGCGCTTCGTCGCCGGCCATCACGGTGCCGAGGCCGAGCTTGGCGCCCATGCGCCGCTGCAACGCCGCGGGGAACAGGGCCTTGTAGGGTTCGAGCGCGTCCAGCGCCTGTTGCGGGTCTTCCATCAGTGGCAGCAGGGCCTGGCCCAGGCAATACAGGTTCCAGTGCGCGATGCCGGGCTGGCGCATGTAGCGGTAGCGCCCGGCGCTGTCGCTGTGGTTGCAGATGTGGCGCGGGTTGTAGGCGTCGAGGAACTGGAACGGGCCGTAGTCGATGGTCAGGCCCAGGATGCTCATGTTGTCGGTGTTCATCACGCCGTGGCAGAAGCCCACGGCTTGCCACTGCGCGACCATCTCGGCGGTGCGCGCGCTCACGGCTTCGAGCAGGTTGGCGTAGACGTTGCCGGGCAGGGCGCGGCAGTCCGGGTAGAACTGGTCGATGACGAAATCGGCCAGCGTGCGCAGTTGCGCGTGTTGCCCGCTGTGCGAAAAGTGTTCGAAGTGGCCGAAGCGGATGAAGCTGGGCGCCACGCGCGTGACGACGGCCGCGGTTTCGATTTCTTCGCGACGCACCGGCTGGTCGGACCCGGTGACACACAGCGCCCGGCTGGTGGGGATGCCCAGCGCGTGCATGGCTTCGCTGCAGAGGAATTCGCGGATGGAGCTGCGCAGCACGGCGCGGCCGTCGCCCATGCGCGAATAGGGCGTGAGCCCGGCGCCCTTGAGCTGGATTTCTTGCGGGCCATCGGTGCCGGCGAGTTCGCCGAGCAGGATCGCCCGCCCGTCGCCCAGCTGGCCGGCCCACTGGCCAAACTGGTGGCCGCTGTAGACACTGGCAAGCGGGCGCATGCCGGGCAGCAGCTGGTTGCCGGTGAAGGCCTGCAGGGCTTCGTCGCTGGCCATCCAGTCGTCGCGCAGCCCGAGTTCGCGCGCCAGCGCCGGGTTGCGGCCGACCCAGTAGGGGGCGGGCAGGGGCGTGGGGCGCAGCTCGGTGTAGAACTCGCGGCCGAGGCCGGCGAAGCGGTGCGTCCAGCCGGTCGGTGTTTCGGTGGCGGGCGCGGGCGGCAGGGCATGGGGCAGGGTCATGCGGCGCATTGTCACCGGGACGACTTGCACCCACACCCGGGTGGGCTATACGGGGCAACCCGCTACGGCCAGCGTGCGTTGTTGAGGCATGATGCTGGGTGAATTAAACGCACGACCGTTCGTTTTTTCAGCAAGACACTCAAGGAGAACCCCATGCTGGGACAAATGCAAAGCCAACCGTTGCTGATTTCTTCGCTCATCACGCACGCCGAGCGCCACCACGGCAGCACCGAAATCGTTTCCCGTCGCGTCGAAGGCGACATCCACCGCAGCAGCTGGGGGCAGGTCTCCCGGCGTGCGCGCCAGGTGGCCAACGCGCTGGACAGCCTGCACCTCGCCTTCGGTGACCGCGTGGCCACGCTGGCCTGGAACGGCTACCGCCACCTGGAGCTGTATTTCGGCGTCAGCGGCACCGGCCGCGTGCTGCACACGCTGAACCCGCGCCTGCACCCCGAACAGCTGGCCTGGATCGTCAACCACGCCGACGACCGCGCGATCTGCTTCGACATGACCTTCCTGCCGCTGGTGAAGGCGGTGGTGGGCAAGTGCCCGGGGGTGAAACACTGGATCGCGCTGTGCGACGCCGACAAGCTGCCGGCCGACAGCGGCCTGCCCGGGCTGGTGAGCTACGAGGCCTGGATGGGCAGTCAGCCGGAAAAATACCTCTGGCCCGACCTGGACGAAAACAGCGCATCGAGCATGTGCTACACGAGCGGCACCACGGGCAACCCCAAGGCCGCGCTGTATTCGCACCGCTCCACCCTGCTGCACGCGTACGGCGCGGCGCTGCCCGACGCGCTGGGCTGCTCGGCGCGCGACAGCATCCTGCCGGTGGTGCCGATGTTCCACGTCAACGCCTGGGGCCTGCCGTATTCGGCCGCGGCGGTGGGCTGCAAGCTGGTGTTCCCCGGGCCGGCGATGGACGGCAAGTCGGTCTACGAACTGATCGAATCCGAAAAGGTGAGCATGGCCGCGGGCGTGCCCACGGTGTGGCAGATGCTGCTGGGCCACATGCAGCAGAACGACCTGCGTTTCTCCACCATGAAGCGCACGGTGATCGGCGGCTCGGCCTGCCCGCCGGCCATGATCAACGCCTTCAACGACACCTACGGCGTGGAGGTGCTGCACGCCTGGGGCATGACCGAAATGTCGCCGCTGGGCACGGTCTGCACGCTGAAGAACGCGCAGCTCGCGCTGTCGCCCGAAGACCAGCTCAAGGTGCGCCTGAAGCAGGGCCGCAGCGTGTTTGGTGTGGACATGAAGATCGTCAACGAGGCCGGTGACGAACTGCCCTGGGATGGCAAGGCCTACGGCGACCTGCTGGTGCGCGGGCCGTGGATCATCGCCAGCTACTTCAAGGGCGAGGGCGGTGACCCGCTGCAATACGACGCGGCGGGCAAGGGCTGGTTCCCCACTGGTGACGTGGCCACCATCGACGCCGACGGCTTCATGCAGATCACCGACCGCAGCAAGGACGTGATCAAGTCCGGCGGCGAGTGGATCAGCTCCATTGACGTGGAAAACATCGCCATGGCGCACCCGGCCGTGGCCATGGCGGCCTGCGTTGGCATGAAGCACCCCAAGTGGGACGAGCGCCCTATCGTGGTGGTGATGAAGAAGCCCGGCGCCGAGGTGACGCGCGAGCAGTTGCTGGCGTTCTACGAAGGCAAGATCGCCAAGTGGCAGATCCCGGACGATGTGGTGTTTGTGGACGCGATCCCGCTGGGCGCCACCGGCAAAATGCAGAAGATGACGCTGCGCCAGCAGCTCAAGGACTACGTGTTGCCGGGCCTCTGATGTCGGGTGGAGCGCGTTCGTCGGGCGTGCGGCGCTGGCTGCGGCGGCTGGCGGTGCTGGGCGCGTTCGCCTGGGCGGGCCTGGGCGGACCGGCCTGGGCCGCCGATGCGCCGCAGAAGGTGGTGCGCATCGCCTTCATCGATCCGCTCTCCGGCCCGGCGGCCGACATCGGCCGCAACAGCCTGCGCAGTTGGCAGTTCATGGCCGAGCAGCTGGCCGGCCCGGGCAACCCGGCGGGCGTGCGGTTCGTGGTGGCGGGCTTTGACAACAAGGGTTCGCCCAAGGAAAGCCTGGACGCGCTCAAGGCCGCCATCGACCAGGGCTTTCGCTACGTCGTGCAGGGCAACGGCTCCGGGGTGGCGGCGGCGATCTCCGATGCGGTGACGCGGCACAACACGCGCCACCCTGAGCAGGCGGTGCTCTACATCAACTACGCGGCCATGGACCCGGCGCTGACCAACGACCTGTGCAGCTTCTGGCACTTCCGAGTCGACGCCGACACGACCATGAAGACGCGCGCGCTGGCGCTCTTCATGGCCTCGCAGTCCGCGCTGAAAAGCGTGTACCTGCTGAACCAGAACTACGCCCATGGGCAGCAGTTCTCGCGTTACTTCCGCGAGGCGCTGACGCAGGAGCGCCCCGATATCCAGATCGTGGGCGATGAGCTGCACACGGCGTTCGTGGGCCAGGATTTTGGGCCCTATGTGCGGCGGATCGCCGAGTCCGGCGCGCAGGCCGTGGTCACGGGCAACTGGGGCGCCGACCTGCGGGGGCTGGTGAAGGCGATGCAGAAGCAGGGCGTCACGTTGCCGCTCTACGCCTACTACCCGATGCTCAAGGGTGTGCCCGAGCTGCTGGCCTCGGGCGACGGCCGCCTGCCGGTGTACCAGGTGGCCAACAACCACACCAACCAGGCGGGCGATATCGCCCCGCTGGCCACCGCGTTCCGCCGCCGCTACGGTGAAGACCTGGTGGTGTACGCCGCGTTCGACGGCACGGCGATGCTGCTGCAGGCGATGAGCCAGGCCAAGACGACCGACGCGGCCCAGGTGGCGGTGCGCCTGAGCGGCATGGTGTTTCCGGGGTTCAGCGGACCGGTGCAGATGCGCGCCGACGACCACCAGCTGCAGCAGGGCCTCTATGTCTCACGCTGG
The DNA here is from genome assembly GCF_013387465.1 of Hydrogenophaga aromaticivorans. Taxonomy (GTDB): domain Bacteria; phylum Pseudomonadota; class Gammaproteobacteria; order Burkholderiales; family Burkholderiaceae_C; genus Hydrogenophaga; species Hydrogenophaga aromaticivorans. Next base: position 60,227 of record NZ_VYGV01000007.1, read on the forward strand.
CAAAAGGTGGATGAGCGGTATCCGCGCGATGCCGAGGAAACGGGCTACACCTTTGCGCCGGTGCGCTACATGAGCGCTTCGGAAATCAGCGGGCCCACGAGCTGCCGCATGCAGCGGCCTTGACCCCGGATCGGTGGTCACACCTGCCCGTGCGAACCGCGGCAGCGGGCTTGTGCCGTCTGTCGGATGCTAGGTTTGTGCGAGCGCACAGTCGCCTGCGCGATAGCTGCTAGGGGCAATCCCTGAGGGGTTTGCTGGACTGTCAGGCTACGCTAAGGTTTTCCACCTTCAGGAGACCCAGTCATGTCGTTTGCCTTGAAATCCGTTGCCATCGCCGCCCTGTCGCTGACCCTGCTCAGCGCCCATGCCCAGAAGGGCGAGACGGTCAAGATCGCGTTGATCGACCCGCAGACCGGCCTGATGGGCCCGGTGGGCATGAACCAGCTGCGCAGCTGGCAATATTTCGCCGAAAAGTTCAGCGCCAGCAACCCGGCCGGTGTGAAGTTCGAGATGGTGGCGTTTGACAACAAGCTCAGCCCGGCCGAAAGCCTGAACGCCTTCAAGGCCGCGCTGGACCAGGGCGTGCGCTACATCACCCAGGGCAACGGTTCTTCAGTGGCCGGCGCGCTGATCGACGCGGTCAACAAGCACAACGAGCGCAACCCGGGCAAGGAAGTGATCTTCCTGAACTACGCCGCCGTGGACCCCGATTTCACCAACAGCAAGTGCAGCTACTGGCACTTCCGCTTTGACGCCGACACCTCCATGAAGATGGAGGCCATGACCACCTTCATGAAGGACCAGAAGGACGTCAAGAGCGTCTACCTGCTCAACCAGAACTATTCGCACGGCCAGCAGGTGGCCAAGTTCGCCAAGGAAAACCTGGCCCGCAAGCGCCCGGATGTGAAGGTGGTGGGCGAAGACCTGCACCCGCTGGCCCAGGTGCGCGACTTCGCGCCCTACATCGCCAAGATCAAGGCCTCGGGCGCCGACACCGTGATCACCGGCAACTGGGGCTCCGACCTGGCGCTGCTGATCAAGGCCGCCAACGAAGGCGGCTACACCGGCAAGTTCTACACCTACTACACCGGCGTGACCGGCACCCCGACCGCGCTCGGCACGGGTGGCGAAGGCCGTGTGTTCCAGGTGGCCTACCAGCACTACAACATGGGCGGCGACATGGGCAAGTGGGGCGACGACTTCAAGGCCAAGTACAAGGACGACATGTACACCGGCGCCATCCCGACGGCGTTCAACGTGCTGGGTGCGGCCATGGCCAAGGCCAAGTCGACCGACCCGGTGAAGGTGGCCGCCGCCATGGAGGGCATCAAGGTCAAGAACTTCAACGGCGAGGTGGAGATGCGCAAGCTCGACCACCAGCTGCAGCAGGCGCTGTTCCTCACGGTCTGGCAGAAGGCCGACCAGAAGTACCCCTACAGCCCGGAAAACACCGGCATGACGCTGGCCCCGGTGAAGGAATTCCCGGCCTTCGTGTCGAGCACGCCGACGAGCTGCCAGATGAAGCGACCTGGGTAAATGACCCACCCCCGCCGCGCTGCGCGCGACCCCCTCAAGGGGACAACGCGGTGCGGCCCGGCGGAGCCGGTTCCGCCGCGTTCTGGGTTCCGGGCATTTCGCTCCGGACAGGTGGCTGGACTGCTTCATTTGCGGGGTTGCTGAGTTGCCCTACCGCTGCTGCGGTGGGCACTTCTGACGGGTCATACTCGTCCTCCGCTCCCACCTGTTCACCCCTCCCCCACGTTTCGCCCTCGAAAGGCAGGATCCATGGAGTTCATCATCATCTCCATGCTCAACGGCGTCAGCTACGGCTTGCTGCTGTTTCTGTTGAGCTCGGGACTCACCCTCATCTTCAGCATGATGGGGGTGCTGAATTTTGCGCACGCCAGCTTCTACATGCTGGGCGCCTACATCGGCTATTCGATCGCCCAGCTGGTGGGCTTCTGGCCGGGGCTGTTTGTGGCGCCGCTGGTGGTGGGGGCGCTGGGTGCGCTGTTTGAACGGCTGACCCTGCGCAAGGTGCACAAGTTCGGCCATGTGCCCGAGCTGCTGGTGACCTTTGGCCTGTCCTACATCATCCTGGAGCTGGTGCAGCTGATCTGGGGCCGCACGGCGGTGGAGTTCGTACCCCCCGAAGTGCTGCGCGGCCCGGCCTTCACCCTGGTGCACCACGCCAACGACACGCTGGAGATGTTCTGGGGCGCTGTCGGCAGCGAGGTCTGCGCCGGCGCGGGTGTGATCTGCTCGCCGTTCCCGGCCACGCGCGCTTTCATGATGCTGGTGGCGATCCTGATGCTGGTGGCGCTCTGGCTGCTGCTGACCCGCACGCGCATCGGCCTGATCATCCAGGCCGCGCTGACCCACCCCGAAATGGTGGAGAGCCTGGGCCACAACGTGCCGCGCGTGCTGATGCTGGTGTTCGGCGCCGGCACCGGCCTGGCCGGTCTGGCCGGCGTGATCGGCGGCAGCACCTTCGTGACCGAGCCCAACATGGCCGCCACGGTGGGTTCGGTGATCTTTGTCGTGGTGGTGGTGGGCGGCATGGGCTCGCTCTCCGGCGCCTTCCTGGCCTCGCTGCTGATCGGCGTGATCCAGACCTTCGCCGTGGGGCTGGACTATTCGTTCATCCACCTGGTGGAGCAGTTGGGTGTGCAGGCCTCGGACGCCATGAGGGAGAACTCGGTGCTCAAGCTCACCCTGTCGCAGGTGGCGCCGATCCTGCCCTACCTGTTCCTGGTGCTGATCCTGATCTTCCGCCCCAAGGGCTTGCTGGGGACCCGCGAAGGTTGACCGACCATGTCAAAACAGTATTACGAATTCAAACCCCTTAACGTCGGCCGCTGGATCGTCTGGTCGCTGTTTGCGCTGGTGCTGGTGTTCGCGCCGCTGGTGTTCGGCAGCAACCTCTCGGTGACCATGCTCTCGCAGATGGGCATCGCCATCATCGCCTGCCTGTCCTACAACATCCTGCTGGGGCAGGGCGGCATGCTGAGCTTCGGGCACGCGGTCTACACCGGCCTGGGCTCGTACATGGCGATGCACGCGCTCAACGCCGCAACCGATGGCCAGATCCCCATCCCGGTGAGCCTGGTGCCGCTGGTGGGCGGCGTGGCGGGGCTGTTCTTTGCGGTGCTGTTCGGCTACGTGACCACCAAGAAGGCCGGCACGCCGTTTGCCATGATCACCCTGGGCATGGCCGAGCTGGTGTTCGCGATGTCGCTGATGTTCTCGGAGTTCTTCGGCGGCGAAGCGGGCGTGTCGGGCAACCGCGTGGTGGGCGACCCGCTCATGGGCATCAGCTTCGGCCCGCCGATCCAGGTGTATTACCTCATCGCGGTCTACACCTTCGTCTGCGTGGGCCTCATGTTTGCGTTCACGCGCACCCCGCTGGGCCGCATCCTGAACGCCGTGCGCGACAACCCGGAGCGCGTCGAGTTCATCGGCTACAACACGCAGAAGGTGCGGTATCTGGCCTTCATGATCGCGGGCTTCTTCGCCGGCGTGGCGGGTGGTCTGGGCGCGCTGAACTTCGAGATCGTGACGGCCGAGGTGGTGGGCGCGGCGCGTTCGGGCGGCTACCTGCTGTTCACCTTCCTGGGTGGCGCGACCTTCTTCTTCGGCCCCATCATCGGCGGCATCCTGATGGTGCTGGCCTTTGTGCTGCTGTCGGAGCTGACCAAGGCCTGGCTGCTCTACCTCGGGCTGGTGTTCCTGTTCATGGTGATGTACGCGCCGGGCGGCATCGCCAGCCTGATCATGATGAACCTGCGCGTGGCGTCGTTCGGCAAGCTGCGCGAAGTCTGGGTGGCCTACCTGGCGCTGGGCGTGACCGCGCTGGTGGTCCTGCTCGGGGGCGGTGCGATGGTCGAAATGATCTACCACCTGCAGCTCGACGCGGCGATGGGCGACTCGGTGAAATACCTCGGCATGGAGCTGCATTCCAAGACCGCCGGCAGCTGGTTCGGCGCCGCCTTCGTGACGCTGACCGGCCTGGGCATCTTCGAGCTCACGCGGCGCCAGTTCAGCGCCCAGTGGGCCGCGATCCAGACCGACATCGAAAAAGAAATCAAGCGCCGGGAGACCCAATGAGCAGCGCCACATCCACAACCGACCCCGCGCGTTTTGAACAGGCCATGAGCCACGTGCACGCGGGTGGCTACGCGCTGGAGCTGCGCGATCTGCGCAAGCGCTTCGGCAAGACCGAGATCATCCGCGGCGTGGACCTCGCGGTGCGCCCCGGCGAGCGCGTGGCCATCATCGGCCCCAACGGTGCCGGCAAGTCCACGCTGTTCAACCTGATCTCGGGCCGCTTCGAACCCAGCAGCGGCGAGGTGCTGCTCAACGGCACGCGCATCGACGGCAAGAGGCCCTTCGAGATCAACCGCCTGGGTCTCTCGCGCAGCTTCCAGATCACCAACATCTTCCCCAAGCTCAGCGTGTTCGAGAACCTGCGCTGTGGCGTGCTCTGGAGCCTGGGCTACCGCTACACGCTGTTCCGCTTCCTCGCCGGCATGGACGACGCCAATGAGCGCGCCGAAGAGCTGATGCGCATGATCCGGCTCGACAAGAAACACGACACCCTGGCGATGAACCTGACCTACGCCGAGCAGCGCGCGCTGGAGATCGGCATCACCATCGCCGGCGGCGCCAACGTGATCCTGCTCGACGAACCCACGGCCGGCATGAGCAAGAGCGAAACCAGCCGCTTCATCGACCTGATCCGCGAAGTCACGGTGGGCAAGACCCTGCTGACGGTGGAGCACGACATGGGTGTGGTCTTCGGCCTGGCCGACAAGATCGCGGTGGTGGTCTACGGCGAGGTGATCGCCTTCGACACACCCGAGGCGGTGCGCGCGAATCCCAAGGTGCAGGAGGCTTATCTGGGATCGGTGCTGGCCGATGAACAAGCCGCATCGGTCGGACACTGAGGAGGACCGCAGCATGCTGAAAATCGAAAACCTCCACGCTTACTACGGCAAGAGCCATGTGCTGCACGGCGTCTCGTTCGACGTCGGGCAGGGCGAGATCGTGGCGCTGCTGGGGCGCAACGGTTCGGGCCGTTCCACGACCGCCAAGGCCATCATGGGCCTGGTCGACTGCGAAGGCAGCATCGACTGGAAGGGGCAGTCCATCCAGGGCAAGAAACCCTTCGAAATTGCGCACCTGGGCCTGGGCTACGTGCCGGAAAACCGCGACATCTTCCCCAAGCTCACCGTGCACCAGAACCTGCTGCTCGGACAAAAAAGCAAGGGCAAGGATGTGCGCTGGAGCTTCAACGACATGTACGCGATGTTCCCGCGGCTGAAGGAGCGGGAACACACCGAGGCGGGTGTGCTGTCGGGTGGCGAGCAGCAGATGCTCACGCTGTGCCGCACGCTCATGGGCGACCCCGACCTGATCATCATCGACGAACCCACAGAGGGCCTGGCGCCCAAGATCGTGGAGCTGGTGGGCGAATACCTGCAGAAGCTCAAGTCCCGCGGTGTGTCGGTGCTGCTGATCGAACAGAAGCTCACCATCGCCATGGCGATCTCGGACCGCGCGCTGGTCATGGGCCACGGCAGCATCGTGTTCCATGGCACGCCGGAGAGCTTGCGCGCCGATCCGTACACACGCAAGGAATGGCTTGAGGTCTGACCCACTCGCGACAAGCGGCGCTTGCCGCACCGCACAAAATCCCTAGAATCGCACGACCGTTCGTTTTTTCGGGCGTGCCCCTTTCCCGATCCACACAGAGGAGATTCCATGACCGCTGAGTACCAGGTCCACGGCGATGTCGCCGTCATCACGCTGAACAACCCGCCGGTGAACGGTCTGGGCTTGTCCACCCGCCAGGCCATCGTCGAAGGGCTGGAGAAAGCCGAGAACGATGCGGCGGTCAAGGCCGTCGTGCTGACCGGCGCCGGCAAGGCGTTTTCGGGCGGTGCCGACATCCGCGAGTTCGGTTCGCCCAAGGCGATCCAGGAGCCCAACCTGCTGTCCGTGATCATCCGCGTGGAAAACACCACCAAGCCGGTGATCGCGGCCGTGCACAGCGTGGCCATGGGCGGCGGCCTGGAGCTGGCATTGGGCGCGCACTACCGCATCGCCGCGCCGGGCTGCAACGTGGCCCTGCCCGAGGTGAAGCTGGGCCTGATTCCTGGCGCCGGCGGCACGCAGCGCCTGCCGCGCGTGCTGGGCGTCGAAGTGGCGCTGAACATGATCGTCAGCGGCGAGCCGGTGAAGAGCGAAACGCTCGCGCAGGTGCCTGGCCAGAAGCTGTTCGACAAGCTGTCCGCATCGCCCGAGTCGCTGGCCGAAGAGGCCCTGGCCTTCGCCCGCGAGATGGCCGCGAAACACGCCGACGGTTCGGCCTTCCCGCTGGTGCGCAACCTGCCCTGCAAACACCCCAACGGCGAGGCCTACTTCCAGTTCGCGCGCAACATGGTCAAGGGCATGGCGAAGAATTTCCCGGCGCCCGCCAAGTGCGTGGACGCGGTGGAAGCCGCGACCCAGAAGAAGTTCAACGACGGCATGGCCTTCGAGCGCGAGATCTTCATCAACCTGATGTGGACGCCCGAGTGCCGTTCGCTGCGCCACCTGTTCGTGGCCGAGCGCGCCGCCAGCAAGATTCCCGATGTGCCGGAAGACACGGCCAAGCGCAGCATCGAGTCGGTCGCCGTGATCGGTGCCGGCACCATGGGCGGCGGCATTGCCATGAACTTCCTCAACGCCGGCATCCCGGTGAAGATGCTGGAGATGAAGCAGGAAGCGCTCGACCGCGGCATCGCCACCATCCGCAAGAACTACGAAGCCCAGGTCAAGAAGGGCAAGCTCAAGCAGGACAAGTACGAGCAGCGCATGAGCCTGCTGAGCACCACGCTGAGCTACGACGACCTGGGAGCGGCCGACCTGGTGATCGAGGCCGTGTTCGAAGAGATCGGCGTCAAGGAAGCCGTGTTCAAGGAACTCGATCGCGTGATGAAGCCGGGTGCCATCCTGGCCTCCAACACCTCGACGCTGGACGTCAACAAGATCGCCAACTTCACCAAGCGCCCGCAGGACGTGGTGGGCATGCACTTCTTCAGCCCCGCCAACGTGATGAAGCTGCTGGAAGTGGTGCGCGGTGACGCGACCGCCAAGGACGTGCTGGCCACCGTGATGGCGGTGGCCAAGAAGATCAAGAAGACGGCGGTCGTGTCCGGCGTCTGCGACGGCTTCATCGGCAACCGCATGATCGAACAGTACGGCCGCCAGGGTGGCTTCCTGCTCGACGAAGGCTGCACGCCCGCACAGGTGGACAAGGCGATCGAGAAGTTCGGTTTCGCCATGGGCCCGTTCCGCATGGGCGACCTGGCCGGCAACGACATCGGCTGGGCGATCCGCAAGCGCCGCTACCAGGAAAAGCCGGACATGAAGTACAGCAAGACCGCCGACCTGCTGTGCGAGAAGGGCCGCTTCGGCCAGAAGACCGGCGCCGGCTGGTACGACTACGTGCCGGGCAAGCGCGACGCGATCCCGAACGCCGAAGTGGTCAAGATGATCGAGGACCACCGCGCCGCCGCCGGCATCACACCGCGCAAGATTTCGGACGAAGAGATCGTGCAGCGCCTGGTGTTCTCGCTGGTGAACGAAGCCGCGCACATCCTCGAAGAAGGCATTGCCAACAAAGCCAGCGACATCGACGTGGTCTACATCTTCGGCTACGGCTTCCCGGTCTACCGCGGCGGCCCGCTGAACTACGCCAACGAAGTCGGCCTGTTCAACGTGGTCCAGGCCATGAAGCGCTTTGCGAAGAACCCGCTGGACGATGCGAAGTTCTGGGAGCCCGCTCCCTTGCTCGCCAAATTGGCTGCCGAAGGCAAAACCTTCTGATCCGCCCCGTCCGTACACCGAACAAGATTAGGAACTTGCCATGACCAACGCCGTCATTGTTTCCACCGCCCGCACGCCCCTGGCCAAGAGCTGGAAGGGCGCCTTCAACATGACCCATGGCGCCACGCTCGGCGGCCACGCCGTGCAGCACGCCGTGCAGCGCGCCGGCATCGACGCCGCTGAAGTCGAAGACGTGATCATGGGTTGCGCCAACCCCGAGGGCGCGACCGGCGCCAACATCGCGCGCCAGATCGCGCTGAAAGCCGGCCTGCCCATCACCGTTTCGGGCATGACCGTCAACCGCTTCTGCTCATCCGGCTTGCAGACCATCGCCCTGGCCGCGCAGCGCATCATCGCGGGCGAAGGCTCGGTCTACGTGGCCGGTGGTGTGGAAAGCATCTCCTGCGTGCAGCAGGAGATGAACCAGCACATGCTGGTGGACCCGGCGCTGCAGAAGCAGAAGCCCGAGATCTACTGGAACATGCTGCAGACCGCCGAACAGGTGGCCAAGCGCTACGGCATCGGCCGCGACGCCATGGACGAGTACGGTGCCGCCAGCCAGCAGAAGGCCACGGCCGCGCTGGAAGCCGGTCTGTTCAAGGCCGAGATCGCCCCCATCACCGTGACCGCCGGCGTGGCCGACAAGGTCATGGGCCTGATGACCAGGCAGGTCACGGTCGAGAACGACGAAGGCATCCGCGCCGGCACCACGTTTGAAGGCATCCACGGCCTGCGCTCGGCGCTGCCGGGCGGCCTGATCTCGGCCGGCAATGCCAGCCAGTTCAGCGACGGCGCAGGGGCCTGCGTGGTGATGGACGAGACCCTCGCCGAGAAGCGTGGCCTGCAGCCGCTGGGCCGTTTCCTGGGCTTTGCCGTCGCGGGTTGCGAGCCCGACGAAATGGGCATCGGCCCGGTGTTCGCCATCCCCAAGGTGCTCGCGCGCCTGGGCCTGAAGGTGAGCGACATCGACCTCTGGGAGCTCAACGAAGCCTTCGCCGTGCAGGTGATCTACTGCCGCGACAAGCTGGGCATTCCGCACGACAAGCTCAACGTGAACGGCGGCGCCATCGCCGTGGGCCACCCCTACGGCGTGTCGGGCCAGCGCCTGACCGGCCACGCGCTGATCGAAGGCAAACGCCGCGGCGCCAAGCGCGTCTGCGTGACCATGTGCATCGGCGGTGGCATGGGTGCTGCCGGCATCTTCGAAGTCTTGTAAGGACTTCCGGTGAGCGACGTCACCGTCAGCCCCGAGGTGTTTCTGGCGATGGGTCGCGAGGTCCTGGCCTCGCAGCCTTTCTCCCAGCTCATCGGGGCCGAGCTGGTGGCGCTCTCGCCGGGACGCTGCGAGCTGCACGTCCCGATCACGGAAGCGGTCAAACAGCAACATGGCTTCGTGCACGGTGGCGTGCTCAGCTACGCGGCCGACAACGCGCTCACCTACGCGGGCGGCACGGCGCTGCGGGTGCCGGTGGTGACGGCCGAGTTCAAGATCAACTACCTGCGTCCGGCTATCGGCGAGCGCCTGATCGCGCGCGCCGAAGCCGTGCACACCGGCAAGTCGCAGGCGGTCTGCCGCTGCGACGTGTTCGTGGTGAAAGACGGAGAAGAAAAACTCTGCGCGGTGGCGCAGGGCACGATCGCCGCGCTGCCGGCATCACCGGCTTGAGCGAGCGCCGGTGCCGGGGTTCACCCCATGTCCACCGCGCGCGCTTCGCACCATACTGCCCCGATGAATCCTTACCGCATCGGCTCCGGTGCCGGCTACGCCGGTGACCGCATCGACCCGGCGCTGGACCTGGCCGAACGGGGCGAGCTCGACGCCCTGGTCTTCGAGTGCCTGGCCGAACGCACCATCGCCCTGGCCCAGCTGCGCCGCGCCCACGATCCACAGGCCGGCTACGACCCGATGCTCCAGGCGCGCATGCGCGCGGTGCTGCCGGCCTGTGTGCGCAACGGCGTGACCATCATCACCAACATGGGCGCGGCGAACCCGATGGCGGCCGGGCAGGCCGTGCTGGACGTTGCGCGCGAACTGGGCCTGCCGCGCCTGCGCGTGGCGGTGGTGACGGGCGACGACGTGCTGCCCTGGATGTTGGCGAACGACGTGCCGCTGATGGATTCGCCCGACACCGTGCGTTCGCTGGACGGCCGCCTGATCTCGGCCAACGCCTACCTCGGCGCCGACGCCTTGTTGCCCGCGCTGCAGGCCGACGTGAACGTGATCATCACCGGACGCGTGGCCGACCCGTCGCTCTTTGTGGCGCCGCTCATGGCCCACTTCGGCTGGGCCGCGGACGACTGGCATCACCTGGGTCAGGGCCTGCTGGTCGGACATCTGCTCGAATGTGCGGCCCAGGTCAGTGGTGGTTACCTGGCCGATCCCGGCCATGTGGACGTGCCCGATCTGCACCGCGTCGGTTTCCCGCTGGCCGAGGTGTCTGCCGATGGCAGCGCGGTCATCACCAAACTGCCGGGCACCGGCGGGCGCGTGGACCGGCTCAGCTGCACCGCGCAACTGCTCTACGAAGTGGAAGACCCGGCGCACTACCTGCAGGCCGATGTGGTGGGCGACTTTTCAAAGGTCCGTTTCACACAGCTCGAATCCGACCGGGTGCAGGCGCAGGGCGCCAGCGGTCAGGCGCGCCCCGAGCAAATGAAAGCCACGCTGGGTTACCGCGACGGCTTCATCGGCGAGGGGCAGATTTCGTACGCAGGCCCGGGTGCGCGGGCGCGTGGGGAACTGGCGCTCTCCATCCTGCGGCACCGGTTGCAAGACGCTGCGCTGTCCCACGGTCTCGCTGGTCTGGAACACCGCGCCGAGCTGATCGGTGTGAACGCCATGCATGGCCCGCAACTGGGCGCGGACCGCGAACCCTACGAGGTGCGCGTGCGGCTGGCGGTGCGCTGCGCAACGCGCGCGCAGGCCGAAGCCGTGGGCCAGGAAGTGGAAGCGCTCTACCTCAACGGACCGGCCGGCGGCGGCGGTGTGACACAGTCCGTGCGCGAGGTGATCGCAGCCGCTTCGGCCCTGGTGCCGCGTTCGGCGGTACATGCCCGCTGCGACATCCTCGAACTGAGCGCGGAAGGTTGACATGACAGCACCGTCCAGAAAAGCATCCCCCCACCGCACACTGCGCGACATCGCGCTGGCCCGCTCGGGCGACAAGGGCAACCGCGCCACGCTCAGCGTGATCGCGCTGGATCCGAAGGACTACCCGGAGATGGAGCGCCTGCTCAGCGCCGAGCGTGTGCAGGCCCACTTTGCCGGCGTGGTGCAGGGCCCGGTGCAACGCTACACCTTGCCCGATCTCGCGGCGGTGCATTTCGTGATGTTCGACGCCCTGGGCGGCGGCGTCACGCGTTCGCTGGCCCTTGACGCCCACGGCAAAACCCTGAGTGCCGCCGTGCTGGATCTGCCGCTCTGAGCCCTACACTGACCCCGCCTTTTCAAAACCAACCGAAGGAGACTCTGATGCGTTCTGTGTTCCGATTGCTCGCCACCACCGCTGCCGCGCTGGTGTGTTCATCCACCGCCCTGGCCCAGGCCTACCCCGACCGGCCGATCAAGGCGGTCGTGCCTTTTGCCGCCGGCAGTGCCACCGACACCATCGGCCGGGCCTTCGCGCTGAAGATGCAGGAGTCGCTGGGGCAGACCATCGTGGTCGACAACAAGCCCGGCGCCAACGGCCTGCTGGGCGCCGACGCGGTGGCCAAGGCCGCACCCGACGGCTACACCATCCTGATCGGCACCAACAGCACCAACGCCGCGCTCAAGAGCCTGATGAAGAAGCTGCCCTACGACCAGGACACCGCCTTCGCACCGGTGGCCTACATGGGCTCGGTGCCGCTGATCATGGCGGTCAACAACGACGTGCCGGCCAAGACGCTGAAGGAGCTGGTGGACATGGCCAAGGCCAAGCCGGGCAGCATCAACTTCGCCAGTGCCAGCACCTCGCAGCTGGTGTCCACCGAGATGATGGCGGGCATGGCCGGCATCCAGCTCGCCAACGTGCCCTACAAGAGCGGCCCGGCTGCCATGACCGACCTGATCGGTGGCGTGGTGCAGATGTTCAGCGCCGACTTCGCGGTGATGCTGCCGCAGGTGAAAGCGGGCAAGGTGCGCGGCCTGGCGGTGACGTCGTCCAAGCGCTCGCCGGCCGTGCCCGAACTGCCGACGGTTAACGAAGCGCTGGGCTTGAAAGACTACGAACTGATCGCCTATTTCGCCGTGTTCGCTCCCGCTGGAACGCCGCCCGACATCGTGGCCAAGCTCAACAAGGCGGTGAACGAAGCGGCGAACAGCAAGGAGATCCAGGACCGCTTCGCGGGCATCGGCTTCGCGGTCGAACCCGGCACCCCCGCCGACCTGGCCAAGCGCAGCGTGGCCGAGACCGCCAAGTGGGCCAAGGCGATCAAGGACGCGAAGATCGAGCCGCAATAAGCACCGGGAACCCCGACGCCGGCGCGGGGGTGTTCGTCAGGGCGCCGACCGGGCCCAGCTCGCCATCAAGGTGTTGGACGGCAGGTGTTCGTCCAGCAGCTTGCGCGCGGTTTCGATGCCGGCCACCGGCAGACCGGTCGGGTCGAGTTGGCCGATCTGCACCAGCACGCTGGCCTGGTCCCAGTAGATGTGTTCGTGGTAGAGCTTGTCGCCCCGGAACTTGACGATGGCCACCAGGGGAATTTCGACGCGTCTGCCGGTGGGCGCGATGCCCGGCAGCATCCAGTCGATCTCGCAGGTGTGGGTGAAGCAGAACAGCAGCTCGTCGACGATCTGGGTCGCGCCGATGGTGCGTGAGATCGGCACCAGCGTGGTGTCGGGTGGGTTGCTGTTGACGAAGTGGTGCTGGTAGAAGCGCGACAGCATGGTGTGGCCCACGCCGCCGGTCATGGTGGGAATGTGGTTCACGTACGGCTCGGCCACCATGGTGGCCATGGTGGCGGCCACGTCGCGGGTGGCGAACTCGTGTTCGCAGTGCTTGTCCCACAGGGCGGAGAAGTCGGGGTGGGGCCCCATGGCGGCCTTGAAGGCGGCCACGCTGCGCTGGTGTGCCATCAGCGCCGAGGGCTTGTGAAAGTGGTCACCGCCCAAGCGGGCGAATGCATGGTCCACACCGGGGTACACGTACAGCTCGGTCTGCTCGCGGCCCGACAGCGCGGCCAGGATCTCGGCGCGTGCCTCGGGCGGGCAGAAAGCGTCGTTTTCGGCGATGTGCAGCACCAGTCGGCCGCGCAGGCTCTTGGCGTCGTCCAGCGCCTTTTCAATGCCCACGCCGTAGTAGCCCACGGCCACATCGGCATCGGTGTGGCAGGCCGCCAAGTAGGCCAGCTTGCCGCCCAGGCAGAAGCCCAGCACACCGGCCTGGCCCGAACACTCGGGGCGCTGGCGCAGCGCGTTCAGGCTGGCCTGGATGTCGGCCACGCCCAGGGTCTCATCAAAGCCCTGGTACAGGCCGAAGGCGCGCTGGAAATCGGCCTCGGTGTAGCCCAGCTGGATGCCGGGCTGCTGGCGCCAGAACAGGTCGGGCACCAGCACCACATAACCTTCTTCGGCGTAGTGGTCGGCCACGGCGCGCATGGTGGCGTTGACGCCAAAGATTTCCTGCGCGAGCACGATGCCGGGGCCATGGCCCGAGGGTGGCAGGGCGAGGTAGGCGTCGAAAGAACCGCTGCCGTCGTTGGCCGGGATGCGGATGGTTGGGGCGGTGGATGTCATGCGGTTTCTCCGAGGTCTGCGAGGGTGGTGTATTGGCCGTCCGAGTACAGCAGTGGCGCTTCGTTGCGGGGGCTCAGCAGCACCGCCTTGATCTCGCCGATCATGGCGGCGTGGCTGTGGGCCACCATCATTTCGTCGACAACGCAGTCGAACACGGCCAGGGCGTCCAGCAGCACCGGCGCGCCGGTGGCCAGCGTGCCCCAGCGGCCGGGCTCGAAGCGTTGCGCCTGCGGGGTCGGCGCGCCGCCGAACTGCTGCGCCAGGTCGAGGTGGCGGTAGGCCAGCAGGTTCACGCTCATGCGCCGGCTTTCCGCGATGGCGCGGAAGGTCGAGCCCTTGAGGTTGACGCAGGCCAGCAGCCGCGCAGGTTCGGCGGAGAAGGAGGTGACGGCGGTGGCGGTCAGGCCGGCCAGGGTCTGGCCATCGTGGGTGGCCACCAGGGTCACGGCGCCGGTCAGGCGGCGCATGGCCAGGCGGAAGTCGGACAGCGGCAGGCTGGCGCTGTGGCGCAGGGCCTGCAAGGGGGGCAGGGTGCCCAGTTCTGCCGCGGTCACTGGAATACCTCCGCTCTTCGAGCTGCGGTGCGAGCTTGCTTGGGGCGGCCCGGCGCGGCGCTCATGCTGGCACCGCTTCCAGGTAGGCGTCGACCTTGTCCGGTGTCATGAAGAAGTTCACGAAGTCGGTCGGGTTGTTGAAGCCGTTGGCGATGCGACGGGCCACCCGGGGTTCTCCACAGGCAGCGCCCAGCACCTTGAGCACGTGGGGTGGCGGCGGCGACAGCAAGGCGTTGGTCCAGTCGGTGGCGAAGTGGCCGTAACTGGCCCAGAAGTCCTCGAAGGTCTGCTGCATGAAGGTGGCGTCAAAGGGCCTGTCACCGTGCGCCACGATCGCCCGTTCCATCGCGTTCGCAAACTTGGCCGCGTTGTTGGAGCCCTGGCCGGTGATGGGGTCGTTGAGCATCACCGCGTCGGCCATGCCCATAACCACCCGGCCGCAGGGCAGCTGGCCCACCGGCTGGCGCACCGTGGGGGCGAATCGCCCGGCGAGGATGCCGTTGGCGTCGGTCAATTCCACCTGTGTGCAGCGGGCCGCTTCCCAGGGCAGGAACTTGGTCAGTATCTCTTTGGACCGGGCCAGGTGCTGGGCCGGCGTTGCCACATCGGCCCAGCAGTCCATGGGACCACCGGGCACGCCCTCGAACACCATGATCTCGCAGGGACCACTGACGGTCAGCGCCGGGAACACGAAGTACTCGCCGACACCAGGGATGAGGTTGAAGTTGACGGCCGAGTACTCGGGGCGGGGCGCCATGCCGTGCACATAGGTCAGCGCCAGGGCGCGCTGCGGCTTGTCGTAGGGGCTGCGGCTGGCGTCGCGCTGGAACATCTGGGCGATCGCGCCCTTGCCGGCGGCCACGATCACGAGATCGTGGTCCTGCGTCCAGCGCTCCAGATCGTCCATGACGGCTTCGTGCATCAGCAGCTCGCCGCCCAGGCGGCTGAACTCGGCCATCCAGCCGGGCACCTTCACGCGCTGGTCGACCGACTGCGCCTTGTGGTCCAGGCGGTGGCCCCAGCTCATGGCCTTTTCGCCGGGCAGCTCGGGGTGGGGCACGGTGAACGAGATGCCCTCGACCGGCGGGCAGTCTTGTTCCCAGAAGTTGAGTCCGCGGTCGCGTTCGAGCTGCAGGCTGTCGTGGAACATGCACTGGCTGGACAGCACCTTGCCGGTGCGCAGGTCCTCGGGTGTGCGGTTGCTGGTGATGCTGACGCGGTAGCCGCGCTGGAGCAGGCTGATGCCCAGTTGCAGCCCGGCCTGGCCGGCGCCGACGATCATGATCTTGCGCATGGTGGTGTCTCCTTGTGGTGTGGGGGAAAGCGGGGTTCAGTCCATCAGCTTGGGGATGGCCGGTTCGTGCGATTCCGGGCCCATCGCCGAATAACCGCCGTCGACGGCGTAGTCGGCGCCGGTGACGAAGCTGGCGTGGTCCGAGCACAGGAACAGCACCACCTGGGCCACTTCGTCGGGGTCGCCGACGCGCTTCAACAGGTGGAAGGGGGCGGCCACGCGGTCGGTCTTGGCGCGGTCGCCGTGGGTCAGCTGGTTCATGATGGCCGACCAGGTCCAGCCGGGCGACACGCTGTTGACCCGGATGTGATCGGGTGCCAGGTCCATGGCCATGTTGCGCGTCAGCTGCACCAGCGCGGCCTTGCTGACCGGGTAGAGCCAGCGGCCGGTTTGCGCCACGCCGGAGGAGATGCTGGTGAAGTTGACCACCGCGCCGCGTCCGGCCCGCTGCATGTGCGGGTGCACCGCCTTGAGCATCATCACCGCGCTGACCACATTCACGTCCAGGGCTTTGTGCCAGTCGGCGCGGCCCGACCGCAGCCCGTCGTCCACGTACGAGCAGGCCAGGTTGACGAGGAAGTCGACTCCGCCGAAGCGCGCGGCGGTCTCGTCCGCGCAGGCACCCACCTGGGCGTCGTCGGTGATGTCGGTGGCGCGGAACCACACGCCTTCACCGCAGCCATCGGCCACGGCCTGGCCGCCAGCGCCGTCGATGTCGGCGAGCGTGACGCGAACACCCTGGGCGTGCAGGGCCCGCACCACGGCGGCGCCGATGAGGGTGGCGCCGCCGGTGACGATGGCGGCTTTGCCGGACAGACCGAGAAAAGTGGCTTTGGACATGGGGTCTCCTGGTTTTGAATCACGCCGCGTATGGCGGTTGGGGCCAATGTAGAAACCGACAGGCTCTGGCGGCATCCCGTTTGCGCAGCCACTGTCCCAAAAACGAGAAATTCGCGGGCATGCCCTGTCATGGCGCATCGACGCGGGAAAGTCCCGTAGCAGACCGGCGCGTGTTTTGCTAGCTTGTGCGCCATGTTGTCGCCCTACCGTTACCCGCTGGCCAGCCACGCGCTGTTTCACACGCGGGATGTGGACGAGGCGCGCGAGTCGGTGGCTCGCGTGTTTTGCCCGCATGTGCTTCAACCCTGTGGACCCATCGTGGTGCTCGATGCGCGCCACCACAGCGCGCCGGTGTTTCACGACGTCAGCCTCAACTACGTGCAGTACGGTCCGGCGGTCGACATCGAACCGGGGCAGCTCGGCAGCTTCTACTTGCTGCAACTGCCCTTGCGTGGCAGTGCCGAGGTGAGTTGCGGCGGGCAACACGTCACGGCCGGGCAGGGCATGGCCTCCCTGCCGTCCCCCAGCGAATACCTGAAGATGCGCTGGGCCGACGACAGCCCGCACCTGATCCTGCGCATTTCGCAAGGCGCCGTGGTGCGGCAGGTGGAGCAGCTGGCGCAAACGGCCGTGCACCGGCCGCTTGTGTTCGGGCTGGGCCTGGCGATGGACACGCCGGCGCTGGCGCCACTGGCCGGTTTTGTGCGCTACCTGGCGGACACCCTGGAGGGGGACGGCGGGTTCGCCGGTTCCGCCCTGGCTCAGCAGGCCGAGGCCTACCTGCTCAACGTCTTGCTGCTGCAGGCGCCCCACAACTACAGCGAAGCCTTGTCCGGGGACGCTCGCCGACCGCTGCTGCCCCGCGCCGTGCGACGGGCGCAGGACTTCATGCAGGCCAACGTGAAACGGCCATTGACGCTCGCCGACCTGTGTGGTCATTTGCACGTGAACGCGCGCAGCCTGCAGCAGGCCTTCGTCGCCCACACCGGCGAGTCGCCCATGGTGTATTGGCGCAACCTGCGCCTGGACAAGGTGCGTGAGGTGCTGCGCCGGGCCGCCAGTCAGGCGCCGGCCGGCGTGGCGGTGACGCAGGTGGCCGCCGAGCACGGTTTCCTGCACATGGGCCACTTCGCGGCGCAGTACCAGCGCCGCTTCGGCGAGCTCCCCGTGGAAACCCTGAAAACGCCGCGCGCTGTCATGCAGGGGTCAAGTCTGCGCGCCTGAGCGCATTACAGTTGGCGCTCCCTGGTTGAGGAGTTCCATGAGTCTGCGTCCCACCCTTGATTTTTTGCTCCACCAGTGGCTCGGTGTGGAGTCGCTGCGGTTGCGCGAACGTTTTGCCGACCACAGCCGCGAAACCTTCGACGCCGTGCTCGACACCTGCGAGCGCATCGCACGCGAGAAGTACGCGCCCTTCAACCGCCTGGTGGATACGCAGGAGCCGCATTTCGACGGCGAGCGCGTGATCCTGCCGCAGGCCACGCACGACGCGCAAAAGGCCTATGCCGGGAGCGGCATGTTGAGCGCCGCGCAGGACTACGAAGTGGGCGGCATGCAGCTGCCCTACACGGTAGAGGCTTCGGCCAACGCCTTCTTCGCCATGGCCTCGGTGAGCATCGGCAGCGGCATGCTCACCACGGGCAACGCCAACCTGCTGATGAAACACGGCACCGAAGCGCAGCAGCGCGTGTTCGCGCTCAACGAGTTCAGCGGCCGCTTCTCCGGCACCATGTGCCTGAGCGAACCGCAGGCCGGTTCGTCACTCAGCGACGTGATGACGCGGGCGCTGCCGGACGGCGATGGTTTTGAGAACGACCCGCTCGGCCCACGCTACCGCCTGCGCGGCAACAAGATGTGGATCTCGGCCGGTGAACACGAGCTGACCGAGAACATCATCCACCTGGTGCTGGCCAAGATTCCCGACGAACACGGCAAGCTGGTCCCGGGTGTCAAAGGCATCTCGCTCTTCATCGTGCCCAAGAAGCTGGTGGACACCGAAGGCCAGCTGACCGGTGAACGCAACGACGTGGCGCTGGCCGGCCTGAACCACAAATGTGGCTGGCGCGGAACGACCAACACGTTGCTGAATTTTGGCGAAGGCAAGTACCCGGTGCGCGGTGAAGCCGGCGCGGTGGGCTACCTGGTCGGCCAGCCCGGCCGGGGCCTGCAGTGCATGTTCCACATGATGAACGAGGCCCGCATCGGTGTCGGCATGGCGGCCACCATGCTCGGCATGGCGGGCTACCACGCGTCGCTGGACTACGCGAAGAACCGGCCACAAGGCCGGCCTGTTTCAACGGGCGGAAAGGATGCCGCTGCACCGCAGGTGCGCATCATCGAACACGCCGACGTGAAGCGCATGTTGCTGGCGCAGAAGAGCTACTGCGAAGGCGCGCTGGCGCTGGAACTCTATTGCGCCCGCCTGGTGGACGAACAGCACACCGGCGACGCGCAAGCGGCCGACGACGCGCGCCTGCTGCTGGAGGTGCTCACACCCATCGCCAAGAGCTGGCCCAGCGAGTGGTGCCTCGAAGCCAACTCGCTGGCGATCCAGGTGCACGGCGGCTACGGCTACACGCGTGATTTCCCGGTGGAGCAGTACTGGCGCGACAACCGCCTCAACATGATCCACGAGGGCACACACGGCATTCAGGGCATGGACCTGCTGGGTCGCAAGGTGCTGATGGAAAACGGCAAGGGCCTGCAGCTGCTGGCCGGCCGCATCAACGCCACCATCGAACGCGGAATCCAGGTTCCCGAACTCGCGGCGCACGCCAACGCGCTGGGTCAGGCACTGGCGCAGGTGGGCGCGGCGACGAAAGCCGCCTGGGCCACCGGCAGCCCAGGCGACGCCCTGGCCAACGCCGTGCCCTACCTGCAGGCCTTTGGTCACACCGTGCTGGCCTGGATCTGGCTCGACGTGGCGCTCGCGGCGCAGGCCTCGGCTGAATCGCCTGCGCGCACCGGGCGCCTGGGTGCCATGCGTTATTTTTTCCACTACGAACTGCCGAAAATCGGCGCCTGGCTGCAGGTGGTGAGCGCGCGCGACCAGACCTGCGCCAGCCTGCCCGAAGCCGCTTTCTGATCAACCATCCACAGGAGACACCCCATGACCCGAAACATCCAGCAACTCTTCGATCTCAAAGGCAAGACGGCGCTCGTCACCGGCGGCTCGCGCGGCCTGGGCCTGCAGATGGCCCACGCGCTCGGCGAGGCCGGTGCCCGCGTGGTGATCAGCTCGCGCAAGGCCACCGACCTCGAAGAGGCCACGGCCGAACTGCAGGCCGCCGGCATCGACGCGCGCTGGATCGCCGCCGACTGCTCGCTCGAAGAAGACATCCGCCGCCTCACCAGCGAAACCCTGCAGCGTGTCGGCGAGGTGGACATCCTGATCAACAACGCCGGCGCCGCCTGGGGCGCACCAGCCGAAGACCACCCGCTCGAAGCCTGGGACAAGGTGATGAACCTCAACGTGCGCAGCTACTTCCTGCTGAGCCAGCTGATCGCCAAGGCGAGCATGATTCCGCGCCGCGCGGGCAGCATCATCAACACCGCCAGCATCGCCGGCCTGGGCGGCAACCCCTCGGGCATGAAGACGATTGCTTACAACACCTCCAAGGGCGCGGTGATCAACTTCACCCGTGCGCTCGCCGCCGAGTGGGGCGAACATGGCATCCGCGTCAACGCCATCTGCCCGGGCTTCTTCCCGAGCAAGATGACGCAGGGCACCTTGAAGGCCATGGGCGAAGAGAAGCTGGCCTCGCACGCGCCCTTGCGCCGCCTGGGCGACGACGAAGACCTCAAGGGCCTGACCGTGCTCTACGCGTCGGACGCCGGCAAACACATCACGGGCCAGTGGCTGGCGGTGGATGGTGGCGTATCGGTCATCACAGGAGGTTGAGTGGAGTTCTCGGTTCACATTCCTTTTGTCGAACTGCTCGGCTTCGAACTGCAGAAGTTCGAAGGCGGCGAGGCGGAGATCGCTTTCGCGCCCAGGCCCGAGCATGAAAACTCCTTCAACGTGGTGCACGGCGGCGCCAGCATGACCCTGCTCG
This sequence comes from Hydrogenophaga aromaticivorans, assembly GCF_013387465.1. Classification (GTDB taxonomy): domain Bacteria; phylum Pseudomonadota; class Gammaproteobacteria; order Burkholderiales; family Burkholderiaceae_C; genus Hydrogenophaga; species Hydrogenophaga aromaticivorans. The sequence goes on from NZ_VYGV01000007.1 coordinate 80,558, forward strand.
ACGTGGTGATGGCGCACGCGGCGCGCTCGGTGGAGCCGGCCATGGGCTGCGTCACCATCGAGATGAAGACCAGCTTCATGCGCGCGGCCAAGGGGTCGCTGCTGGCCAAAGGCAAGCTGCTGCACCGCACCGCCACCATGGCCTTCACCGAAGGCAGCATCTTCGACGCCGAGGGCAAGCTCTGCGCCCACGCCACCGGCACCTTCAAGTTCGTGCCGCGCCTGCCGGTGGGCAAGTCCACCAACGCATTGAACACCCTGAAGACCGACTGATGACCTCCTTGCACCCTCCTGTCGCCTTCGTCACCGGGGCCGCCCGCGGCATCGGCCTGGCCATCGCCCGCTGGTTCTTCCACCAGGGCTACCGCGTCGCCGTGATCGACAACGACGCGCCGACACTGACCGCCACCGAAGCCACGCTGCGCCAGGAACTGGGTGAGCGCGCGGACCACCTGCTGGTGATCCACGGCGACGTGTCCGACCCGGCGCAGGTGGCCGCCGCCGTGCAGCGCATCGAATCGGATTTCGGGCGGCTCGACGCGCTGGTCAACAACGCGGGCGTCGCCACCTTCAAGCCGATCGGTGACACCAGCTTTGACGAATGGCGCTGGGTCATGGCGACCAACCTCGATGGACCCTTCCTGTGCGTGCAGGCCTGCGCACCGCTGATGTTGAAGAACGGCGGTGGTGCGGTGGTCAACATCGCGTCCATCTCGGGTCTGCGCGCCAGCACGCTGCGCGTGGCCTACGGCACCTCCAAGGCCGCGCTGATCCACCTCACCCGCCAGCAGGCCGTGGAGTACGGCAACGCCGGCATCCGCGTCAACGCCATCGCGCCCGGCCCGGTCGAGACCGAGATGGCGAAGAAGGTGCACACACCCGCCATCCGCGCCGACTACCACGACACCATCCCGCTCGCGCGCTATGGGCAAATGGAAGAGATCGCCAACGCGGTCGGCTTCCTGTGCAGCCCGGAAGCGAGCTACATCAACGGCCAGGTGCTGGCGGTCGACGGCGGCTTCGATGCCGCCGGCGTCGGCCTGCCCACGCTGCGCCGCCCTCTTGCCTGAACAACACCCCGGAGACATTTCCCATGCCCAGCAACCAACAGATCCTGCTCGACAACCGCCCGCAAGGCGAAGCCACCGTCGGCAACTTCAAGCTCGTGACCACCGAGACGCCCGCCCTGGCCGACGGCCAGGTGCTCGTGAAACACCACTACCTGAGCCTGGACCCTTACATGCGTGGCCGCATGAACGACAGCAAGAGCTACGCGGCGTCACAGCCGCTGGGCGAGGTCATGATCGGCGGCACCGTGGGCGAAGTGGTGGAGTCGAAGCACCCCAAGTTCAAGACCGGCGACCAGGTCGTCGGCATGGGTGGTTGGCAGCAATACAGCGTGGTCGATGCGAACCAGCCGGGCGCGCTGCGCAAGGTGGACACCACGCACGTGCCGCTGTCCTACTACCTCGGCGCGGTCGGCATGCCGGGCGTGACCGCCTGGTACGGGCTGGTCAAGATCATCAACCCCAAGGCCGGTGACACGGTGGTCATCAGCGCCGCCACGGGCGCGGTCGGCAGTGCCTACGGCGCGCTGGCCAAGGCGCGCGGTTGCCGCGCAGTGGGCATCGCCGGCGGACCCGACAAATGCAAGTACGCGGTCGAAGAGCTGGGCTTTGACGCCTGCATCGACTACAAGCAGCACAAGGACATGTACTCGCTGGCGAAGGCGCTCAAGGAAGCCTGTCCGAACGGCATTGATGGGTACTTTGAAAACGTGGGCGGCATGATTCTCGACGCCGTGCTGCTGCGCATGAACGCCTTCGGCCGCATTGCGGTCTGCGGGATGATCGCCGGCTACGACGGCGCGCCGCTGCCGTTGACCAACCCGGCGCTGATCCTGGTGAACCGCCTCAAGATCGAAGGCTTCATCGTCAGCGAACACATGGAAGTCTGGCCCGAAGCATTGACCGAGTTGGGCACGCTGGTCGCCACCGGCAAGCTGCGCCCGCGCGAGACGATTGCGCAGGGTCTCGAGAACGCGCCCGAGGCTTTCCTGGGTCTGCTCAAGGGCAAGAACTTTGGCAAGCAGCTTGTGAAGCTGTAACACCCCCGCCGCGCTGCGCGCGACCCCCTCAAGGGGGCGCCGCTGGCGGCCCGGCAAAGCCGGTTCCGCGGCGGCCTGGGTTGAGTACACCGCTTCTTTTTGAGGAGTTTTCATGAGTGCTACCCATGAAGTGTTCAATCAGGTGGAACCGCTGGTTGACTACAACCTGTTTGCTGGAAATCAGGCGCTCGGTGCGGCATTGAAGTTCAACGCGCCCGCGCTGGACACAGCCCACCTGCATGCGTTGGGCTCTGCGCTGGGCAGTGCCGAGATGCAGACCCACGCGCGGCTGGCCAACGTGTTCACGCCGCAGCTCAAAAGTCACGACCGTTTCGGTCACCGCATCGACCAGGTGGAGTTCCATCCGAGCTACCACGCGCTGATGACGGCGGCCACCGCCGCTGGGTTGCACGGCACACCTTGGGGCAGCCCTCACCCCAGCCCACACCTATCGAGGGCCGCTGGCTTCATGCTCTTCACCGAGCTGGAACCTTCCATGCTCTGCCCGATCTCCATGAGCTACGCGGTCACGCCCGCGCTGCGCGACAACCCCGCCATCTACACCGACTGGGCACCGCAGCTCACCAGCCGCGGCTACGACCCGGCGCTCAAGCTCTGGAAAGACAAGGCCGGCGTGACCATGGGCATGGGCATGACCGAGAAACAGGGCGGCTCGGACGTGCGCGCCAACACGACGCAGGCGGTGCCGACCGGCAGCGATCACTGGGGCCAGCGCTTCAGCGTGACCGGCCACAAGTGGTTCTTCTCGGCCCCCATGTGCGACGCCTTCCTGATCCTCGCGCAGACACCCAGCGGTTTGAGTTGCCTGTTTCTGCCGCGCGTGCTGCCCGATGGAACGCTGAATCAGCTCTTCATCCAGCGCCTGAAGGACAAGCTGGGCAACAAGGCCAACGCGAGCTCGGAAGTGGAGTTCGCGGGCGCCACCGCGTGGCTGGTGGGCGAAGAGGGCCGCGGCGTGCCGCAGATCCTGGCCATGGGCACGATGACGCGGCTCGATTGCGCGCTGGGCACCAGCGGCCTGATGCGCCAGGCGCTGTCCCTTGCGCTGAACCACACGGGTCAGCGCAGCGCCTTTGGCAAGAAGCTGATCGACCAGCCGCTGATGAAGAACGTGCTGGCCGATCTGGCGCTGGAGTCCGAGGCGTCCACGGCGCTGGCGCTGCGGCTGGCGCGCAGCTTCGACCGCCCGGAGGATGAACACGAGCGCGCGATGCAGCGCCTGCTCACGCCCGTGGCCAAGTTCTGGATCTGCAAGCGCGGCAGCCATTTCGCTGAAGAAGCCATGGAATGCCTCGGCGGCAACGGTTACGTGGAAGAGGGTGGCGAGGGCATCATGGCGCGCATCTACCGCGAGATGCCGGTCAACAGCATCTGGGAAGGCGCGGGCAACATCATGGCGCTGGACTTGCTACGCGCCCTGCGCAAGGCCGATGCCGCCGCCGCGCTGGCGCAAGAGCTGGCTCCCGCCAGAGGCATGCATGCGGCGCTGGACCACCTGGCCGAAAGTCTGCCGACCCGCGTCGAGCAGATGGCCACCGAGATGGAAGCGCGCCGACTGGCGCAGGACGTGGCGTTGGCCGTGCAGGCGGCGCTGCTGGCACAGACCGCGCCGGGCGCCGTGTTCGGTGCCTTCTGCGATTCACGCCTGGCCGGTCACTGGGGCCACAGCTTCGGATCATTGGGCGCGGGCGTCGACTTCGATGCCATCATTCAAAGAGCCCAACCGCGCTGAATTCTGGAGAGACCGATGGCCGACCTGATCCTGCACCACTACCCCATGTCGCCCTTCTCGGAGAAGGTGCGGCTGATCCTGGGCCACAAGCAGCTGGCCTGGAAAAGCGTGCTGATTCCCAGCGTGATGCCCAAGCCCGATGTGGTGGCGCTGACCGGCGGTTACCGGCGCACGCCGTTTCTGCAGATCGGTGCCGACATCTATTGCGACACCGCGCTGATCTGCGACGTGCTCGAACACCGCCAGCCCGCTCCCACGCTTTACCCCGAACACAACAAAGGCATCGCCCGCGTGCTGGCCCAGTGGGCCGACAGCACGCTGTTCTGGGCCGCCATGGCCTACACCCTCAGCCCCAAGGGCGCCGCGGCCCTGTTTGCCAACCAGCCGCCCGAGGTGGGTCAGGCCTTCGCTGCCGACCGTTCGGCCATGCGTGCGGGCATGACCAGCTTGCGCGCGGGCGACGCCACGGCCGCCTACCGCAGCTACCTGCGCCGCCTGGCCAACATGTTGCACGAACAGCCCTTCCTGCTGGGCGCGGCCCCTTGCGTGGCCGACTTTGCGGCCTACCACCCGCTGTGGTTCACGCGCGTGATCAACCCGAGCCTGGCCGGCATCCTGGACGCCACGCCCGACGTGCTGGCCTGGATGGACCGCATGGCCGCCTTCGGTCACGGCCACCTGGCCAAGCTCTCGTCCACCGAAGCCATCGCCATCGCGGCGGCGGCCGAACCGGCCCCGTTGCACGACGAAGCGTTCCAGGACGAGCACGGCATCCCGCTGGGCAGCCGCGTCACGGTGGCGGCCGAGAGCTTTGGCCAGGAACCCACCGAGGGCATCCTGCGCGCGGCCTCGCGCACGCACTACACGCTGGAACGCAGCGACGAGCGCGCCGGCCGGCTGCATGTGCATTTCCCGCGCATCGGCTTTGTGCTCCGGGAGGTGCGCGCTTGAGCCGGTCCGCTTCGATCCCGGTGACGTGGCGCTGCCTGCCGTTTGACGCACTGCTGCCGCGCACGCTGTACGCGCTGCTCCAGCTGCGCAGCGCGGTGTTCGTGGTCGAGCAGGCCTGCGCGTTCCAGGACCTGGACGGCGCCGATGCCGACTGCATGCATCTGCTGGGCGAGACTTTTGCCCCCACACTCCCCGCTGCGCGCGGTTCGTTGCCCCCCGAAGGGGCGCATTTCGCCTTGGGGCGGCCCGGCGGCGAAACCAGCGGCCCGGATGGTCAACCACAACTGCTCGCGTACACGCGGCTCGTCCCGGCCGGCCTCAAGTACGCCGAGGCGAGCATCGGCCGCGTGGTCACCGCACCCATCACCCGCGGCACCGGCATGGGACACGCGCTGATGGCCGAGTCCATCCGCATGCTGCACAGCCTCTGGGGCGTGCAGCCCATCCGCATCGGTGCACAGGCGCACCTGGAACGTTTCTACAACGCGCACGGCTTTGTGTCCGACGACAAGCCCTACATCGAAGACGGCATTCCCCATCTGGAAATGATCCGTCGCTGAAACCCCCAAACATCCAGGAGACAAAACCATGATTTCAGATTTCAAAGGCAAGACGGCGGTATTGACGGGCGCTGGCTCGGGCTTCGGGCTCGAATGCGCGCGCATCGGCGCCCAGCTCGGCATGAACCTCGTGCTGGTGGACGTGCAGCAGGATGCGCTGGACCAGGCCGCCGCGGAAATGACGGCGGCGGGTGCGCCCGTGCTCGCCAAGCGCGTGGACGTGTCCAGCGCCGAACAGATGGAGGCGCTGGCCGCCGACGTGGTGCAGCGTTTCGGCGCGCCGCACTTCGTGTTCAACAACGCGGGCGTGGGCTCGGGCGGCCTGGTCTGGGAAAACTCGGTGAAAGACTGGGAGTGGGTGCTGGGCGTGAACCTCTGGGGCGTGATCCATGGCGTGCGCCTGTTCACCCCGCTGATGCTGGCCGCTGCGAAAGCCGACCCAGCGTTCCAGGGCCACATCGTCAACACCGCGAGCATGGCCGGCCTGCTCACGCCGCCCAACATGGGCATCTACAACGTGAGCAAACACGCGGTGGTGAGCCTCACCGAGACGCTGTACCAGGACCTCAAGCTGGTGAGCGACCAGATCAGCGCCAGCGTGTTGTGCCCGTACTTCGTGCCCACCGGCATCAGCCAGAGCCACCGCAACAAACCCGCCGGACTGGTCGATGAAAAAGCCACGCAGAGCCAGCTGATCGGGCAGGCCATGAGCGACAAGGCCGTGAGCTCGGGCAAGGTCACGGCGGCCGAGGTGGGGCAGAAGGTGTTCGACGCCATCGCTGCCGACCAGTTCTACATCTTCAGCCACCCCAAGGCGCTGGGCAACGTGCGCGCGCGCATGGAAGGCATCGTCAACCAGACCAACCCGGCCGACCCTTTCCTCGAACGACCCGAGATCGGTGTGGGTTTGCGCGCCGCGCTGCGCGCCGTGTGAGACAGACCGGGACGGCCATGGGTGACGGCGGCCACACCCTGTTCGACACCGCCATCGGTGTCTGCGGCATCGCCTGGGGGCAGGGAGGCGTGGTCGCGGTGCAGTTGCCCGAGGCCGACGCGGCCCGAACCCGCGCGCGGTTATTGGTAGGCTTGCCGCCGCTGCCCGAACTGAGCCCGCCGCCGGCGACCGTGCAGGCCGCCATCGAAGGCATCCAGGCGTTGTTGATGGGCGAGGCGAGGGACCTGCGCGAGGTTCCGCTCGACATGACACGCCTCACCCCGTTCCAGCGCGAGGTCTATGCGATGGCCCGCGCGATACCCCCCGGCCAGACCCGCACCTACGGCGAGATGGCCCAGGCCCTGGGCGATGCCGGCCTGGCGCGCGCCGTGGGGCAGGCCCTGGGCCACAACCCGTTTGCCCCGGTCGTGCCCTGCCACCGCGTGCTGGCGGCGGGCGCCCGCTCGGGCGGCTTCTCGGCCCGCGGCGGCGTGGCGACCAAGCTGCGCATGCTGCAGATCGAAGGCGCGCAGATCGGCGGCGAGCCCGGCCTGTTCGACGGAGACGGTGCGTGATCACCGCCACCGAGCGGCTGTCGGGCGCCATCCGCGTGGTGGACTACCGCTGCAGCGCTGGCCCGGCCGAGCAACCCTTCACCGAGCTGCACACCGACCACTCGGTCTCCTACGTGCGCAAAGGGAGCTTCGGCTACCGGGTGCGTGGCGCGTCGTACGAGCTGGTGGCCGGCTCGGTGCTGGTGGGCCACCCGGGCGACGAGTTCATGTGCACACACGACCACCACGTCTGCGGCGACGAATGCCTGGCCTTTCACCTCTCGCCCGGCTTCGTCGATCTGGTCGGCGGCGACCAGGCCACCTGGCGCACCGGTGGTCTGCCGCCGCTGCCAGAACTCATGGTGCTGGGTGAGCTCGCGCAGGCGGTCGCCAGCGGCCGCAGCGATGCCGGTCTGGACGAAGTGGGCCTGTGGTTCGCGTCGCGCTTCGTGGACGTCGTGGCGGGCCGCACCCGCTCGCCGCAGCCAACCACCGGGCGCGACCGGCGCCGCGCCGTGGAAGCCGCGATGTGGATCGCCGCCCATTCGCACGAGGACATCGACCTGGACCGGGCGGCCGGCGAAGTGGCCTTGAGCCCGTTTCATTTCCTGCGGCTGTTCTCGCGCGTGCTCGGCGTCACACCGCACCAGTACCTGGTGCGTTCGCGGCTGCGCCACGCGGCGCAGCTGCTGGCCGACGGCGACAGCCCTGTGACCGACGTGGCCCTGGAGGTGGGTTTTGCCGATCTCAGCAACTTCGTGCGCAGCTTCCACCGCGCGGCCGGCGTGTCGCCGCGCGGCTTTCGCCAGGCCGCCCGAACCGGCCTGAAGAAGGACCGCAAGATTCTCCAAGACCGCGTGGCCGCCCTGATCGACGATGACCGCCTGATCCACCCATTGAACAGGAAGTCATCACCATGATTGACCACATCGGACTGAACGTCCAAGACCTCGCCGCGAGCATCCGCTTCTACGAAGCCGCGCTCGCCCCACTCGGCCACGAGCTGGGTTCCCACGACGACACCTGCGCCGGCCTGGGCCCGAAAGGCGCGCCCGCGCTGTGGCTCTACGCGGCCCGGGGCGCCCAGGGCGTGCAGGGCCCGGGCACACACATCGCATTCCGCGCCCCCGACCACCAGGCGGTGGACGCCTTCTACCAGGCGGGCCTGAAGGCAGGCGCCAAGGACAACGGCGGCCCCGGTCCACGCCCCGACTACAGCCCGACCTATTACGCTGCCTTCCTGATCGATCCCGACGGCAACAACGTCGAAGCCGTCTGTCCCTGAACAGAGTGGCGATTGAAGCCAGACCTTTTCTGAATCTTCAGGCGGGGTCCTGCGCAGCCGGGTGTGCGGCGGTCCTGGGCAAGGTGCGCCCGCGCTTGGGCTGTGTCGTCGAACAGCGCAACCCTGAAGAAGCCTCGTTGGCCGAACAGCCCGAGATCGGGGTGGCCCTGCGGGGGGGGCCGTGCACGGTGTTCGCGCCGCGCCGCGCCTTGTCATGGCATGCGGTTGCGCCAGGCTTCGGGCAGGAAGTCGATCAGTGGCGTGGCTTCGCGCTGCAACTGGCGCTGGCCGCCGCCCGCGCGCCGGCTGGGCGTTTCCTGTGACAGGTCCAGTTCGCCGAGCTGTTTGATCCAGGCCACATCCAGGCCCCCGTCGACCAGCGGGCGGGAAAAGATCAGGGCCAGCATGCGCCGGGCTTCGGCGCTGCCCTGTGCTTCGGCGAGGCGGTAGTAGCGGATGGCTTCGGTGTAGTTGACCGGCGTGCCTTCTCCCCGGTGGTGGCGCCGGGCCTGGTTCAGCAGTTCCAGCGGCAGGCGCGATGCATCGGGCTGGGGCCTCCGTGGGATCTGCAACTGGTCGGCCACGATGGCGGCGTTGACGCCCGCCACGGCCGATTTCGGCGCAGCGGCGCGGAAGTACTGCAGCGCTTCGGTGTCGCGCCCGGCCGCCACGCTCTCCATGCCGAGTTCGATCAGGGCATGCACGTCGCCGGCCCGTGCCGCACGCTGCAGCAGGGCTCTCGCCGGGAGCGGTTCGTCGATGGCGTCGGTGTCCACGCCCGGCCGGGCCAGGCGCAGGGGCGCGAGACGGGCGGCCACCAGCCATTCGAGGTACTGGGCGCGGGGCAGGTGGGTGCGGCGCAGCTGCGCCAGCCACTGGCGGGCCGCCGCCGGGTTGGCCGGACCCTGGCAACCGTCGATCTCGCACCAGGCGAGCCCGGCCAGGGCGATGCTGGTGTTCTGCTGGTGTGCCCGTTCGAACCACTTCTTCGCCTCGCCACTGTCCTGCGGCACACCGGCACCGTGCAGGTGGATGAGGCCCAGTTGCCAGGCCGCCTGTCCGGCCGCGCCCGTGCGGCCGGTGGCGATCCGGCGCAAGGCATCGAGTTCGGCCAGCACCGCCGCGTCGGGCGCGTCCGGCAGGCGGATCGGCGCCTGGTGCAGTGGTGTGACCTCGATGGGTTCAGATGGAATGGGTGCGGCCTCGATCGGCGCGACCTCCATGGGTTCCGCTCTGATCGGCGCTGCAGCGGGGACGGGTCCGGTGGCCAGGGCGAGCGGGACCACCGCCGAGAGCAGCAACGAGGCAAGGGCGGACCGAAGCCAGCGTGCCGGTTGTGCGCCGCTGCGGGCGGTGGACGCGGGTCCCATGGGATGCCGTTCGAAGCCGATGGGGTGCCGTTGCGCGGCCTGCCGGCTCAACGCTTTGCCGCTGCGGCTGAAGCTGGCGCTGGTGCGGGGGCCGCCACCGGCACAACACGCTTGGGCGTCACGCGCCACTGCATGCGCTGCTTCGCGACCGGCATGCCGCCTTCGGTGGCCTGGCTGAACGCGGCTTCGACGCTGTCCATGCCGCTCATGCCGGCGATCACCGCCAGACCCGGCGCCTGCATGTTCTCGGGCAGGCGGGGCAGCACGTCTTCGCCCGTGGCGAAACACATCACCGCCTCTTCGCCCGGCTGGCCGGCGTCCAGCACAAAGCCGGGGCTGGGCACCATCCAGTCGGGGATGCGCACGGTCTGGTTGGCCGACACCAGCGACGAGGGGTTGGTCGCGTTGGGCAGCAGCCGGACCATGCCGCCGTTCGAAGCCTGCATGTAGCAGTAGAGGTGAGAAGCGCGCGACACCGTGGCCGAGAGGAAGATCTGCGTGCCCTGCTCGAACACCGTCTTGTCGGCCACCAGGTTCTCGATCTGCAGGTTCAGGTGCAGCGGGTCGGCTTCTGCGCCCAGCGCGGGGCCCGTGGGGGCCGCGGTGACCTGGCCATCGGCCACGCTGGGGATCGCGGGCTCGGTGTTGCCCGTGTTCCAGCCCACGCGCAGCAACTGGCCCTTGTCACCCAGGGTCACGTAGTTTCTGAGGGCCCGTTCGTAGGTCATGAAATCCACCACGCCGGTGACCACCATGCCCTGGTCGGCCTGGTACTTGGCGATGGCGGCACGCACGGTGGGGTGGTTGACCGGCAGTTTCATGGTCTCCGTGGTCAGGTAGCCGCCGCTGCGAAGCGACTTCATCACCAGCGCCTGCTGCACCGCCGTCGCGCCTTCGTCGTGCCAGTCGCGCAGCTGGCGCTGGAAGTCCGGGTGGTTCTGCTCCAGTGTCAGGCATTGCCAGTAGGGCACGCGTGCCCACTTGCCGGCCAGCTCGATCATGGCCAGTTCGACCAGGGTACGCACGGCGGCACCCGAGCCCTGGGTGTAGTCGCGCCCGACGTTGAATTGCCAGCCGTAGTCGCCGATGCGACCCGCGAGGTCCAGTCCCTGCCCCCCAGAACCAACGATCACTTCGTTGGCCGAATCGAGCCCCGGAATGAGCGTGCGGGAGCGGAAGTCACCCAGGTGCAGCTCCATGCCGATGATGGTGGCGCTCTTGTCCCGGCTGTAGCCGGTCTCCAGGCGCGAGGCCGAGGTGCCGACGTCGAAACGGTTGTTGATCACGTTCTGGTCGACGAAGGCCACCGCCCCCGAGACATACAGCGCCGGGCGCTGCAGCCGGATCTGGTTGTTGTTGAGCAGGATGGTGGTGAGGTTCTGCACCGTGTCCTGGCGGGCAATGTCCACCTCGAAGTCGACGTACCTGAACGCATTGCTCAGGCGTGACATCTGCGAGATGGCGGTGATGATCATGTCCTTGGTCGCGACCGGGACGCGCCCGGAAAAATCGGGGATCTGTTTGCTGGTGATCAGGGTGGTGGGGATCTGGGCATCACGGAAAAGCCGGTCCATGCACATGAGCGAGTCCGAGAAGCTCGACAGTGAACGCACTGGCCGGGTGGCCGGACGGTCCAGCGCATGGGCATGGGACTGGTAGCTGGCGTCCTTGCGGGCATCCATGGGTGTGGAGCAGCCGCTCATCAGCAGCGCGGTTGCCAGCAGTGATGCGATCAGGCGTCGCCCTGGTTGACGCAGTGCCCGGGTGCCAATGTGCAGGATGTCCATGATGTCCTCGCCCTCTGGGTGTTTTCGTTTTATCGGCAGACGTTGACCAGGTCGCCGCGCAGAACCACAACCTGATCCTGTGCCTGCGGTCCGTAGCGCGAACCCAGGCTGTCGCCAGCGGGAACGGTGTTGGATCCGACTTCCTGAACGCAGGTTTTTCGCAAGCCTTCTGTCTGGACCGTCGTCACCACATCGTTGTCGGTGTAGATGGATCCATCTTCCGCGGTCGCGGAAAAGGCCTTGGCCACGTAGCGGTTGATGCGTGCACGCATCCAGGCCGGAATGTCGGTCGGGCCGTCCATGCCGGCTGACTGCTGCCGTGGCGCGCCGGGCATGGCCACGTACTTGACGGGGCCGTTCAGTTGAATCGTGTCTTCACCCGGAGCGCTGTGCGCGATCTGGGCGTAGAGCAGGTTGGTCATGGTGATGGCCAGCAGCCATTTCACCGCTCGCATCGGAACGCTTTTCATTGTTGTCCTCCTGAAGTCATGGAATCAGAAGACAGCGCCCCCCGCACAGAGGCAGGGGGCGTTGGAGCAGGGGGACGTTCAGTGGCCGGGGCCGCCGTGGCTTGCGGCCGTCGGCTTGCAAGCCACGCAGCCGTTGTTGCTGGCGATGTTCTGGATCGCCTTGGTACCTGCCGTCGCGACGTTGACGACGCCCGATTGGTCCAGTGCGGTGATTTGCCACGACGTACCAGCAATGTTCACGTTGCCAATGTTGGACGACACGTTCTGGCTGGCGTAGGCTTCCTCACCCAGGGCGAGGTTGGCCACGACCGAGCCACGCGTGGCGGTCAGCTGCACCGACTCCGCGCCGTCTTCGACCGTCACGTTGCCGGAGTTGCTCGACACGTTTTGCTGTGCATAGGCGTCTTTGCCCTCGGCCAGGTTCATGAAGAGCGAAGAGGTGGCCGCAACGACCTGGACCGACGTACCGTCGATGACGATTTCCGGGCATTCCGAGCAAGTGTCCCCGCCGCCGCCACCGCCGCCGCCTGCGAAGGCAGAAGTGGCAAGGGCTGCGAAAGCGATGATGGCAAGCTTTTTCATGATGGTTCCTCAAAAAAGTTGGTTCACATTTCCCCGGTGGTTCGGAGAATTCCTGGCCACCAGCCTGATCGACGCGACCGGTTGGGCATGCGGTCCTGGAGGACTTTGATGACCCGTCTGGCGTTGTCTGGCTCCAGTGTGGGCAGGGGACGAAATTGCAACCAGCGTCACAAATGACTACTGCATTTGTCGGGGTGTGTCCACATGCCAGGGTTGCCCTGATCCCTTGTCAGCGCCCGGAATCTGCGGTTTCTGAACGTTCTGAAGGGGCTGCACGAGGGGGTAAGAAGTAACTAGTTTCTAAATGAAACATAAGAAACATTGCGAAATTAAGATGTAAAAATACATCGGTCTGTATCAAATTCGCTGTTTCAGTGAGGCCAAAAGCACACGAAAACGGGGTCCTTTGGCTCGCTGGCTTCGTAACAAAAAGATTTTGTAGCGTCCAACACGGCTGTTTACCTGGTCAGGCCAGCAGCACCCAAGGGGGCATTCATGGAGAGTTTCAGCAAATTCGATCCGACGTCGGAGGCGGGTCAGCGACCCCCATCCCGCGCCGCAGGCAGCGCCTTTGCGATGCGCGACAACCCGCCCTCGATCTGGCCGGACTTTCTGGTGGGGCAGACGGAACAACCGGCGCGGGTTCTGCTGGTGGACGACGACCCGCTGGTGCGTCATGTGATGGCGCAAGAGTTGTTGGCCGATGACCGGATCACCTTGGTTGCCCAGGCGGGCAGTGTGCGCGAGGCGCGCCGCAAGATCGCCCTGCATGAGTTCGACGTGCTGCTGGTGGACCTCAACCTGGGCGATGGCACGGGGTTCGATCTGATCGAACTTGCCAAACGAAGCCGGCCGGGAGTCGAAGTGGTGGTGATCTCCGCCATCGAAGACGAACCGCAGGTGCTGCATGCCTTTGAGCTGGGCGCCACGGGCTACCTGATCAAGAACTCCTGGTTCGGCAATTTCCCGCAGGCGGTGCTTCAGGTGGTCAATGGGGGCGCTTCGATCACACCGAGTCTGGCGCGGCGCCTGTTGCACCGGCTGGATCAGCGCGATGCCGGGCAAACGGGCCCCGTCAACCGCATGAAGCTCTCCAGCCGTGAGCGCGACGTGTTGAAGATGGTGGCCTCGGGCTACACCAGTGCCGAGATCGGGGGGCGGCTCGGCATCAGCGTGCGGACCGTGAACGCGCATGTGCGCAGCATCTACAGCAAGCTGCAGGTCAAGACCCGCGCGCAGGCCGTCAGCTACGCCACCGATCGTGGGTTGATCTGAGGCGTCATACGCCGCGGACCCTTGGACCAGAAGCGAACCCGGTTGAGGGTGCCAGCGCGGGCGACGGAACGGCGAACAGGCAGCGAAGGGCATGGGGCGGTCCTCAAAAAGGATGAAAGCCAATGGCCCCGCATTGAGCATATGCAACTGCAAGGCGAAAAATTTCGTTCTAATTTGAGTCGGTGAAACCATGCTTGAAACAATCACCGTGAGAGGGATGTATGGAAGCAACGACCACGACCGACGCGCCATCGACGCCATGGGGTGCCAAACAGATGGCTTTGTTGAACCGTTCAGGCAACGCCTTTGCGATGCGCGACAACCCGCCCTCGATCTGGCCGGACTTTCTGGTGGGGCAGGCGGAACAACCGGCGCGGGTTCTGCTGGTGGACGACGACCCGCTGGTGCGTCATGTGATGGCGCAAGAGTTGTTGGCCGATGACCGGATCACCCTGGTCGACCAGGCGGGCAGTGTGCGCGAGGGGCGCCGCAAGATCGCCCAGCATGCGTTCGATGTGCTGCTGGTGGACCTCAACCTGGGCGATGGCACGGGGTTCGACCTGATCGAACTTGCCAAACGAAGCCGACCGGGAGTCGAAGTGGTGGTGATCTCCGCCATCGAAGACGAACCGCAGGTGCTGCATGCCTTTGAGCTGGGCGCCACGGGCTACCTGCTCAAGAACGCCTGGTTCGGCAACTTCCCGCAGGCGGTGCTCCAGGTGGTCAATGGGGGCGCTTCGATCACACCGAGTCTGGCGCGGCGCCTGTTGCACCGGCTGGATCAGCGCGATGCCGGGCAAACGGGCCCCGTCAACCGAACGAAGCTGTCCAGCCGCGAGCGCGACGTGTTGAAGATGGTGGCCTCGGGCTACACCAGTGCCGAGATCGGGGGGCGGCTCGGCATCAGCCTGCGGACCGTGAACGCGCATGTGCGCAACATCTACAGCAAGCTGCAGGTCAAGAACCGCGCGCAGGCCGTCAGCTACGCCACCGATCGTGGATTGATATGAGGCGCATTGCACACACCGGCTGCGATGGCCCATGCTGAGCAGCGTCACGAGCCCGGGGACCCGCATCTGGGCGGCTTCGGTGCTCGCGTTGACGCTGTCGGCCCTCGTGGAGATCGTGGCACCCCGCTTTCTTGAGGAAGGGCTGGCGCCGGCCCGGCTCTTGCAACACGCCACCTGGGCGTTGAGTGTGCTGGCGGGGCTGATCGCAGTGGTCGCCACCGTGAAACTGCCATACCGCGCAGAACCTGGCGAACGCCGACCGCAAGACTTGGCCATGGTGGTCAATGCGCTGATCTGGCTCGTGCTCGCGTTGATCGCGGCCTGGTCGGGTGTGGCCAGCCATACCGATGTCTCGGGCCTGGCGATCCACATCGCTTACCAGCTGGCCGTGGCCGCGGTCGCCTATCTGCTGCTGGTCAGCATCTCGGCACCGTCGGCGCGGGCGCGAGCGCTCTGGCTGGCTTACGCCGTCACGGGTCTGGCGCTGCTGGCGTGGAGCTTTGGCGGCCCCGCGGGGAACGACCTCAGCTACCTGGCGTGGAAGGTGTTCAATGTGGTGTTCTTTGCCGGCATGTTTTTCGCATTGCGCCAGCACCTGCTTCGCAGCGGTGGACTGCATGCCTGGCTGGTGTTCGGGGCCAGCCTGCTGGCCCTGGGCATCGGGCTGAACGACATGGTCTCTGCCCAGGCGTGGGACCTGGCCGTCACCTGGACGCATTACGTCTTTGCGGGCTACCTGCTGATGATGTGGATGCTGATCACGGGGCGTGTGGGTGTCAGGGGAGGCGCTCCGCGGTGGGACGGGGCCTTGACCACGGACCGCCTGCAGGACCCCGGCGAAGGCAGCCAGGAGCCCCTTCCGGGCCCGGGATCTGACGCGGGACCTGCCGATGTGGTGGCCCAGGAGCGCAGCCGCATTGCCCGGGAACTGCACGATGGCGTGGGCTCCCAGATCGTGAGCCTGCTCTCGGCCCTGGACCGCAGCGTGCCCCAGCAGCGGGAGATGGCGTCGGCCCTGGAGCAATGTCTCGTGGACATCAAGCTTCTGGTGGACGCGATCGAGGACAGGGGCGAAAGTGTCATTGATTCGCTGGCCCGCCTGCGCTACCGCGTGCAGCATGCGCTGGACCAGCTGGGCATCCGCATGGTGTGGGCGGTGGATGTGGACGGGCCTTTGGAGCAGGTGTGCCACGAGCGCAGCCGGCAGGTCCTGCGCATCACGCAGGAGTGCCTGGCCAACGTCATGCGGCATTCGCAAGCGACCACGGTGTGGGTGAGCTGTCGCTACCTGCCCGACTCGCACGCCTTGTTTCTCTCGATCCGGGACGATGGACGGGGACTGGAACAAGGTGAGGGTGCTGGCGTGGGCAACGGTCTGGCGGGCATGCAGCGCCGGGCGTCGGCCATGGGCGCACGGCTGGACATCGTGAGTGAACCCGGTCAGGGCACCTGCGTCGAGCTCACGCTGCCCTTGATGCCCATGGCGACGCGTTCAGTCGCCTGATTCGCCATCTCCCACCAGGAGCGGGTCTTTGCGGGCGTTGTTTTTGGCCGCGCGGGCTCTGTTGCATTCGATTCAGGTTCTCCACCTGAAACAATCGAAATACAAAAAACCACGCTATTCATAGGCCTTTCTGGCCTTGTTGGTATTTGCCATCCTGCATGGATATACCAGGCCATCCGCATGGTTTAAAGCCATATTGTCGGGATGGTTTTTTTATCGCGAGTTGGGTATTCATTGGTGGTCCGAGATCGATCAAATGACCTCCAATGAACGCGCACTATTACACTTTGAAACATTTGATGCAAAATCACACTACCCAGTTTTTCCGGTTGCTCTGAGGGTCCACAAATGCAGATGAACTGTTACACAAGTTGCTCAGAGGCTTGAATTACAAGGAAAACACGCTCATCAATCCGGAAGACAGTGGGTGGCGCAACGGTGTCAAGGTGGGAGGCATATTGGGTATTGAAGCCTTAAGAGACCCATCTCACACTCTCCCCATCGCGGCACATATTGAAACAAGTGTGTGGATGCCGCGACCCTAGGCGGGAAGCCCGGCAGAACGGCAATAACCGCATCAACCCACAGAGCGTCTGTGGGGGATGCGAATGCCGGTTGACGATAGACCCATTGGACGCTGGCGGAAGCAGCTGGCGAATTCCCCGAGTCCAGCGGATTCGGTTTCCAGGGGGTCTTGATTGCCTACGACGGTCAAACGTTTCTGGCTGATAACAACGGCTTAAAAGCCCGTCGAAGAAGATACCCGATAGCCGAATGCATCCATCATGGCGTTCGGATTGGTGGGGAATTTGCATTTTATTTCGTAATAAAAACGATCCCGGGTCGAATGGACCGCAGGGTCGATAGCTTTCTGTTGTTTATTGTTTTTGATTGTTCATATTAGCGTGGCTGGCGCGCAAAGGAGCTGAAAATGGCCTCGTACATCAAATCGGATCTGGAATTCATCCTGGAACAGATCCTGATCGCAGAGCGGCATGCGGCTGGGGAACCTTTGGTGACACTTGTTCCGAACACGGAAGTGTCTTTCGGACTGCGAACCGTTGATGGCTCCTTCAACCAGCTGATCCCGGACCAGACCGAGTTCGGTGCCGCCGACAACACCTTTCCCCGGCTGCTGGAACCGGACTTCATGGATGCCGAGGCGGGCACCTCTTACACCCAGACCAGTGGCCTGGTGGTCGATTCCGACCCCCGCACCATCAGCAACCTGATCTCCGACCAGACCGCCAGCAACCCCGCGGCGTACGCCGCGGCCTTCGATGCGGGGGTGGACGGCATCCTGGGCGACGACCCGAACACGCTGGACGTTGATGAAAGCCTGGACGATGTGCTGAAGGACGGTGCGGAACTGGTGAACGGCCTGCGGGCCGACGGCACACCCTTCCAGACCTTCTTTTTGCCGAACACCTCGCCCGACGAAGGCCTGTCGGCGCCCTTCAATGCGTGGATGACCTTCTTCGGCCAGTTTTTTGACCACGGTCTCTCCCTGGTGACCAAGGGCGGCAGCGGCACGGTGTTCATCCCGCTGCAACCCGATGACCCGCTGTATGTCGAGGGTGGCAGCACCAACTTCATGGTGGTGACCCGCGCCACCAATCTGCCCGGTCCGGATGGCACCCTGGGCACGGCCGACGACATCCACGAACACACCAACACCACCTCGCCGTTCGTCGACCAGAACCAGACCTACAGTTCTCACCCGTCCCACCAGGTGTTCTTGCGCGCCTACGAATTCGACGCCAACGGCGAACCGCAGGCCACCGGCGGCCTGATCGTCAACCGGGACCTGGGGGCCGACGGCATCTACGGCACCACGGACGACGTGGTGCTTGGTGGCATGGCGACCTGGGCGGTGGTGAAGGCGCAGGCGCGCGACATCCTGGGCATCAATCTCACCGATGCCGACGTCTTCAGCGTGCCGCTGCTGGCCACCGATCAATACGGCATGTTCATCCGCGGGCCCAATGGCTTCCCGCAGGTGGTCATGCAGGACGACACCCTGGTCGAAGGCAACCCAGCCGCACAGGTCAGCCTGGCCAACGCGGTGAGCACCGGTCACGGTTTCCTGGACGACATCGCCCATGCTGCCAGCCCCCGCGATGCCCAGACAGGCCTGCCGCTGTCGGCCGACTCCGACAGCGCGGTGGGCCTGAGCGAACCCGGCACTTACGACAACGAGCTGCTGGACGCGCACTACATCGCTGGCGACGGCCGGGTCAACGAAAACATCGGCCTGACCGCCGTGCACCACGTGTTTCACTCCGAGCACAACCGGCTCGTGGAGCACACCAAGCAGCTGCTGCTGGACTCGGGCGATGTGGCCTTTCTGAACAACTGGTTGCTCACGCCCGTGGCCGCTATCCCGGCCGACCCGTCCACGCTGGTGTGGAACGGCGAGCGCCTGTTCCAGGCCGCCAAGTTCGGCACCGAGATGCAGTACCAGCACCTGGTGTTCGAGGAGTTCGCGCGCACCATCCAGCCCAACGTCGATGCGTTCCTGGACTTCGACGACACGGTCGATCCGTCCATCGTGGCCGAGTTCGCGCACACGGTGTACCGCTTCGGTCACTCCATGCTGACGGAGACCATCGACCGCCTCGACCCGAACTATGGCTCGAGCGAAATCGGTCTGATCCAGGCCTTCCTGAACCCGCTGGAGTTCGCGGCCAGCGGCGCCACGCCCGACGAGGCCGCCGGTGCCATCGTGCGCGGTGTGACGCGCCAGGTGGGCAATGAGATCGACGAGTTCGTGACCGAGGCGCTGCGCAACAACCTGCTCGGTCTGCCGCTGGACCTGCCCGCGATCAACCTCGCGCGTGGCCGCGACACCGGCATCCCTTCGCTGAACGCTGCGCGGCGCACGTTCTATGAAGGCACGGGCGACAACCAGCTGCGTCCCTACGAGAGCTGGGCCGACTTCGTGCAATTCATGAAACACCCCGAGTCGCTGATCAACTTCATTGCCGCCTACGGCACGCATGGCAGCATCACCACGGCCACCACGATGGAAGACAAACGCACCGCGGCCGCGCTGCTGGTGCTGGGCGGTGCTGGCGAGCCGGCCGACCGCATGGACTTCCTGCACAGCACCGGTGCCTGGGCCAGTGGTGTTGACGGCGTGACCACCACCGGTCTGGACGATGTGGATTTCTGGATCGGTGGTCTGGCCGAAGCCAAGATGCCCTTTGGTGGCATGCTGGGCTCCACCTTCAACTTTGTGTTTGAAACCCAGCTCGAGGCCCTGCAGAACGGCGACCGCCTGTATTACCTGCACCGCCTGGCGGGGTCCAATCTCCTGTCCGAGCTGGAGAACAACTCGTTCGCCAAGCTGATCATGCAGAACACCGACACGGTGCACCTGCCGGCCCTGGTGTTCCAGACGCCCGGTCTGATTCTGGAAGTGAACCAGAGTGTCCAGTTCAACGGCGACCTCGGCGCTGCCGACCCTGTGGGCGACGGGCTGGTGCCCCTGGTCATCCGCAACAACCCGGCAACGCCCGGCACGGACGCCAACTACCTGCAGTACACCGGTGACGAACACGTGGTGCTGGGGGGCACCAGCGGCAATGACATCCTCATCGCCAGCATCGGCGACGACACCATCTGGGGTGACGAGGGCAACGACCGCATCGAGGGTGGCCACGGCAACGACCTGATCGAAGCCGGTGCGGGCCACGACATCATCACCGACATGGGCGGCGACGACGTCATCAAGGGGGACGAAGGCAACGACGTCATCAGTGGCGGCGCGGGCGTCAACCTCATCCTGGCCGGTCCGGGCAAGGACTTCATCATCACCGGCGAAGACGAAACAGAGACCTTTGCCGGCACCGGCGACGACTTCATCCTGGGCTCAAAGCTGGACGCTTTCCCCTTCGGCAACGAAGGCAACGACTGGATCGAACTCGGCCTGCAGGACGGTGCCGCGGGCGACAACTTCGACCCCTTCAACCAGGACAAGGTGATTGGTCACGACGTCTTCATCGGTGACGGCGGCTTTGACGAAGCCCTGGGCGAGGGCGGTGACGACATCATCGTGGGCAGCGAAGGGCCGGACAAATACGACGGCATGTCCGGCTTCGACTGGGTCACTTTCAAGAATGACATCGCCGGTGTCAACGCCGACATGTTCAAGAGCGCGTTCAATGCCGCACCCATACCGGCATCGTCCGCCGCCGTGGGCGCCCGGTTCGCGCAAGTCGAAGGTCTGTCCGGATCGACCCATGCCGACATCCTGCGGGGCGACAACGCCGATGCGGCCCAGATCGCGCTGGCCGGCTTCAACGGCAGCGTGCTGACCAACCTCGACCTCATCACCAACTTGCGAGCCTTCCTGGGATCGGCCGCCGCGGGCGCCGACGGGATCACCGGCAACGCGGACGACCAGTTCGATGCCGGCAACATAATCCTCGGCGGTTCGGGCAGCGACATCCTCGAAGGCCGCGGCGGCAACGACATCATCGATGGTGACCGCTGGCTCAACGTGCGCATCAGCGTGCGCCAGAACATCGACGGCTCAGGACCCGAGATCGCCACCTACGACAGCATGGTGCCCCTGATCCCGTTCATGTTGGCCGGCACCATCAACCCCGGCCAACTGGTGATCCAGCGCGAGATCCTCACGGGCGACACAAGCTACGACACGGCGGTGTTCTCCGGCAACATCGCCGACTACACCGTGGAGACGGTGGGCGGGGTGACCACGGTCACCCACAACGTGGACCCCAACGTCGGTGGCGGGCTCCTGTCGGATGGCGTCGACCGGCTGACCAACATCGAACGCCTGCAGTTCAACAACGGCACGGTGCTGCTCTCGGGCACCAACACCGAGCCCACGGGCCTGCTCGCGGTGTCGGATACCACGCCGGTCGTGGGGCAGACGCTCACCGTCAACCTGGGCAGCGTGGTCGATGGCGATGGCCTCACGAACCCCGTGAGCTATATCTGGCAGGCGGAAACGGTGGCGGGCAGTGGCCTGTTCCGCGACATCGCCGGCCCCAACGGCGGCGCACCGACCGCGCTGGGTGCGAGCTTCACCGTGACCGCGGATCTGGAAGGCCTGGCCTTGCGCGTGAAAGCGCATTACCAGGATGGCAATGGTGTGCTGGAAACCGTGTTCTCGGACGCCACGTCCACCGTCGATGACGGTACGCCGCCACCAGCTCCCGCGCCGTTGTTGAATGGGCCGCAGGACGGCATCGTCAGTCCCGGCATCCATTACATCGGCTCCGACCTGCAATTCATCCTGGCGCAGATCAAGATTGCGGAGCGGCACGCGGCGGGTGAAGACCTGCTCGACCTGGTAGACAACCCGCGCATGGCGCAAGGCCTGCGAACGGTGGACGGCTCGTTCAACAACCTGGTGCAGGGCCAGACCGAGTTCGGCGCTTCCGACAACACCTTCCCGCGATTGCTGGAGCCCGACTTTCGCAACGAGGGCGATGACGCACCCTTCGATGCCAATGGTCCCGCCCCCGGCGGGCTGATCAGCAACAACAACTATGGCTTGTCTGCCAGCGTGGTCGATTCCGACCCCCGCACCATCAGCAACCTGATCGTCGACCAGACCGCAAACAACCCGGCGGCCGTGGCTGCTGCGGCCGGGGTGGACGGTGCGGGACTGGTGAGCGGCACACGCGCCGACGGCACACCGTTCGATACCTTCTTCATCCCGAACACGGCGCCGGACGAAGGACTCTCCGCTCCGTTCAACGCCTGGATGACCTTCTTCGGCCAGTTCTTCGACCACGGCCTGGATCTGGTGACCAAGGGCGGCAACGGCACGGTGTTCATTCCGCTGCAACCCGATGACCCGCTGTATGTCGAGGGAGGCAGCACCAACTTCATGGTGGTGACGCGCGCCACCAACCAGCCCGGAGCCGATGGTGTTCTGGGCACGGCCGACGACATCCATGAACACACCAACACCACCTCGCCTTTCGTCGACCAGAACCAGACCTACAGTTCTCACCCGTCCCACCAGGTGTTCTTGCGCGCCTACGAATTCGACGCCAATGGCCGGCCGCAGGCCACCGGCGGCCTGATCGTCAACCGGGACCTGGGGGGCGACGGCCTCTATGGGACCGGGGACGACGTGATCCTCGGCGGCATGGCGACCTGGGCGGTGGTGAAGGCGCAGGCGCGCGACATCCTGGGCATCAACCTCACCGATGCCGACGTCTTCAGCGTGCCGCTGCTGGCCACCGATCAATACGGCATGTTCATCCGCGGCCCCAACGGCTTCCCGCAGGTGGTGATGCCGGGCAATGTGCTGGTGGAAGGTGATCCCAGCGCAAATGGCGGGCTGGGCATCAGCCTGGTCGGCGCGGTGCGCACGGGCCACGCCTTTCTGGACGATATTGCCCACACCGCCAGCCCGGTGAACGGCCAGACCGGTGCTCCGCTGGCGGCCGACGCCGACACCACGGCGGGCAACCCCGTGGGGGCTGGCGAATACGACAACGAGTTGCTGGACGCGCACTACATCGCTGGCGACGGCCGGGTCAATGAAAACATCGGCCTGACCGCGGTGCACCACGTCTTCCACCACGAACACAACCGCCTGGTCGAACACACCAAGGATGTGGTGCTCGACACGGCACGCGGCGGCGATGTGAGCTTCCTCAATGAGTGGCTGCTGAACCCGGTGACGGAGGTGCCAACCGACCTGACCACCCTGGTGTGGAACGGCGAACGCCTGTTCCAGGCCGCGAAGTTCGGCACCGAGATGCAGTACCAGCACCTGGTGTTCGAGGAGTTTGCGCGCACCATCCAGCCGGGCATCGATCCGTTCATCCCCAACCTGCAGAACTACCAGACCGAGATCGACCCGTCGATCGTGGCCGAGTTCGCGCACACGGTGTACCGCTTCGGCCACTCGATGCTCACCGAAACCATCGACCGGCTGGATGCCAACTACGTGAACAGCGAGATCGGCCTGATCGACGCCTTCCTCAACCCGCTGGCTTTTGCCGCCAGCGGACCGACACCGGAGGAGGCGGCCGGCGCCATCATCCGCGGGCTGACGCGCCAGGTGGGCAACGAGATCGACGAGTTCGTGACCGAAGCCTTGCGCAACAACCTGCTCGGCTTGCCGCTGGACCTGCCCGCGATCAACCTCGCGCGTGGCCGTGACACCGGCATTCCATCACTGAACGCCGCCAGGACCCAGTTCTACGAAGCCACGGGCAACAGCGTGCTCAAGCCCTACGAGAGCTGGTTCGAGTTTGTGCAGCACATCAAGCACCCCGAGTCGCTGGTGAACTTCATCGCGGCCTACGGCACGCACGGCTCGATCACATCGGCAACCACGATGGAAGGCAAGCGCGCTGCCGCCAGCCTGATCGTGCTGGGGGGTACTGGGGCGCCGGCCGATCGCCTGGACTTCCTCATGAGCCAGGGCGCCTGGGGCACGCTGGAAACCGGCCTCAACCTGGTCGACTTCTGGATCGGCGGTCTCGCCGAAGCCAAGACGCCGTTTGGTGGCATGCTGGGCTCCACCTTCAACTTCGTGTTTGAAGAGCAGATGGAGAAGCTGCAGAACGCCGACCGCTTCTACTACCTGGAGCGCTCGGCCGGTCTGAACTTCGTGACCGAGCTGGAGAACAACTCCTTCGCCAAGATGGTGATGGCGGCGACCGACATCGCCCACCTGCCGGCCCTGATCTTCCAGACCAACCTGATGCTGGAGGTGGACCAGTCGCGGCAGTTCAACCAGAGCGTGATGGCCGGCCCGGACGGTGTGCTCGGGGACGACCCGCTGACCGTCGTGGACGAGAGCCTCGACGACGACCCCACCGGCAGCAGCGACCCGGTGGGCGACAACCCCCTGGTGCCGCTGGTGATCCGCGACGACCCCAGCACGCTGGGCCTTGACACCAATTACCTGCAGTACACCGGCGGTGACCACGTGGTGCTGGGTGGCACCGACGGCGACGACACCCTGATCGGGGGCATCGGCGACGACTCGTTCTGGGGTGATGCCGGCAACGACCGCATCGAAGGCGGCGACGGCAACGACGCGATCCGCGGCGGCGCCGGCGACGACATCATCACCGACCTCGGTGGCGACGACAACATCCAGGGCGACGACGGCAACGACGTCATCCACGCCGGCAACGGCCTGTTCAACCTGATCCTCGGCGGCTTCGGCAACGACTTCATCGTCAACGGCGAAGACGGCGGCGAAGCCTTCGGTGGCCCGGGCAACGACTTCATGCTGGGAAGCGATGGCGTCGAGCAGAACATGGGCAACGAGGGCGACGACTGGCTCGAAGGCGGCCTGCTCGACGGCAGCCCCGGCGACAACTTCGACCCGCTCGGACTGGACATGATTGTCGGCAACGACGTCTATCTGGGCAGCGGCCTGGCCGACATCATGAATGGCGAAGGTGGCGACGACATCATGGTCGGCAGCAGCGGCCCCGGCGACAAGTACCTGGGCGCCTCCGGCTTCGACTGGGCGACCTTCAAGGACGAGGACTTCGGGGTCAGCATGGACCTGAGCGTGCGGGCCTTCGACGTCGGACCGATCCCGGTGGCCGCCGGCGTCATTGCGCGGTTTGCCGAGGTGGAGGGGCTCTCGGGATCGGCCCAGAGTGACTACCTGCGCGGTGACGATGCCGATGCACTCTCGATTCCAAACGCCGGCGCCCAGGGCAGCGTGCTGACCAACTTCGACCTCGTCAGCGGCCTGCGCGACTTTGTCGGAGACGCCGGCAACGGTGCGGACGGCACCGCCGGGAATGCCGATGACAGTTTTGGCGCCGGCAACATCATCCTCGGCGGCGACGGCAGCGATGTGATCGAAGGGCGGGGCGGCGACGACCTGATAGACGGTGACATGTGGCTCAACGTGCGCATCAGCGTGCGCGCCAACAACGACGGCACCGGAGCCGAGATCGCCAGCTTCGACAGCATGCGGCCCATGGTGCCGCTCATGTTGGCCGGCACCTACAACCCGGGTCAGCTGGTGATCGTGCGCGAGATCCTGGAGGGCAGCGGCGGATTCAACTTCGACACCGCGGTGTTCACCGGCAACAGCGGGGACTACGACATCAGCACGGTGGGCGGCGTCACCACGGTCGCGCACGTCCTGGACGGTGTGGCCGGCGCGGGCATCGATGGCACCGACCGGTTGACCGGTATCGAACGGCTGCGCTTTGCCGACGAGACCATCGTGCTGGCGGATGGGCTCAACGCGGAGCCAGAAGGCTTGTTGTTCATCCTGGATGACGTGACCGGTGACTTTGAATTCGAACCTGCTACGGGCCAGGTGCTGAGGGTCTCGGCCGAAGACGTGACGGATGCGGACAACCCGGGCGGGGTCATTCCCGGACCGCTCACCTACTACTGGCAGGCGGACTTTGGAACCGGGTTCTTCCAGGACATCATGACCCAGACCGGTGTGGGCGCCCAGCTGGCGACCGGCACCACCTTCACGGTGACGCCGGACCTTGCCGGGTTGTCCCTGCGTGTCCGGGGGGTGTACGAAGATGCGCAGGGCGTGCTGGAGGAAGTGCGCTCGTTCCCGACCTTTGCCGTGAACGCCTTGCCCACAGGGGCCGTGCTCATCGACGACACCACGCCGTTGCTGGGCGAGACCTTGACAGCCAGCAACACCCTGGCTGACGCGAATGGCCTGGGCGTGGTGAGCTACCAGTGGCAGGTGTCCACCGACGGTGGTGCAACCTGGGAGGACATTCTTGACGCCATCGAACCCAGCTTCGTCGTGACCCCGGCTCAGATCGGTGCCATCCTGCGCGTGGCGGCTTCGTATGAGGACGGACTGGGGACGCTTGAGACGGTGTTCTCCGCTGCGACCGAGGTGGTGAGCTTCATCAACACCGTGCCCACAGGCGTCGTGCTCATCGACGACACCACGCCTGTGCTCACCCAGGTCCTGACGGCCAGCGACACACTGGCCGATGCCGATGGGCTGGGTACGGTGGCTTACCAGTGGCAGGTGTCCAACGACAACGGCGCCACCTGGGACGACATTGTCGGTGCGACCGGGTCGACCTACGCCGTGACCGAGGTCGGTGCGCGCCTGCGCGTGGCGGCCTCGTATACAGATGGCCTGGGAACCCTTGAGACGGTGTTTTCCGCCGCGACAGGCATCGTGGCGGCTTTCAACAGCATCACTGGAACCGGTGCGGCCAATACGCTGATCGGAACGGAGCTCCCGGACTTCATTCAGGCGTTCGGTGGCAACGACACGTTGATCGGCGGTGCTGGCAACGACACGCTCCAGGGCGGGGTGGGGGTGGACTCGATGGTGGGCGGCACCGGGGACGATCTCTACCTCGTCAATGTGACAGCTGATGTGGTGGTGGAGCTGGCCGATGAAGGCATCGACACGGTGGATTCGGCGGCTACCTACACGCTCAGCGCCAACGTGGAGAATCTGATCTTGCGCAGTGGCTTTGGCAACATCAACGGCACCGGCAACGCCTCCGACAACCTGCTGACGGGCAACGAAGGGGCCAACCTGCTCTCCGGCCTGGACGGCAACGACACGCTCATCGGCAACGCTGGCAACGACACCCTCAATGGCGGCACGGGTGCCGACAGCATGGTGGGTGGCATGGGCAACGACTTGTACTTCGTGGACGATGCGGGTGATCAGGTGACCGAGTTGGCCGGAGGCGGTGCAGACGAAGTGCGCACCACGCTGGCCGCGTACACGCTGGCCGATCAGGTCGAGATCCTGCGTTTCACTGGCGTGGGGAGCTTTGCCGGTACGGGCAATGCGCTGAACAACGCCATCTTTGGTGGAACCGGCAACGACACATTGGCCGGCGGCGCTGGCAATGACACCATGACAGGCGGTGCCGGCAACGACACCTACCACGTGGACAGCACCGGTGATGTGATCACGGAAGCGGCGGGTGGTGGCACCGATACCGTGATCTCCAGCGGCACGGCCTACACGCTGGGAGCCACCCTGGAGAACCTGGTGTCCACCAACGCCGTGGGTGCCACGCTCACGGGCAATACCTCGGCGAACCAGATCCTGGGAGGCGACGGCAACGACAACATCGCCGCAGGCCAGGGCAATGACACGGTGGAGGGTGGTGCGGGTAACGACACACTCGGCGGTGGGATCGGGGTGGACCTGTTGACAGGAGGCACCGGGGACGACCTCTATCTCGTCAACGTGACCGCTGATGTCGTGGTGGAGCTGGCGGGTGGGGGCATCGACACGGTGGATTCGGCGGCCAGCTACACGCTCAGCGCCAACGTGGAGAACCTGATCTTGCGGAACGGCACGAACAGCAACGGAACAGGCAACGCCTCCGACAACGTGCTGACGGGCAATGCGCAGGCCAACCAGCTCCTGGGGCTGGATGGCAACGACACGCTCGTCGGCAATGGCGGTAACGACACCCTCAACGGAGGAGCAGGTGACGACAGCATGGCGGGAGGGGCCGGGAACGACATCTTCGTGTTCGGCAGCGGCTTTGGGCAGGACGTCATCACCGGGTTCGATGCCAACCCGGCGAGTGGCCAGGACCTCCTGAACATCTCGGCGCTGGGTATCACCGCGGGCAACTTCGGGGTCAACGTGGTGATCTCGGCGGTCGGGGTTGACACCTTGATCGACATCGGGGCTGACAGCATCACGCTGGTGGGTGTCAACGCCGCCACGGTGACCCAGCAGGACTTCATCCTCGCCTGACAACAACCGGGATTCCCCGACGGTCAGGTCTTCCTGACCTTTCAAAGCCCCCTCATTGAGGGGGCTTTTTTTGTTCCAGCGTTGTGCCGTGGTGATCGGTGGGCTTTGGCAAAGACCGGCTGCCAGTAACCCCGTCAGGTATGTGTTGTGAAAAAAATCACGACTGGAAACCCATGTGTATCAAAGGGGTGGGATCGGCCCGTCTGCTGGACCTTTTGGAGATCGAAAAAGTTACAAAAAAATACATATGAAACATTCTGATTTCACCAGTTTTGATATCGGTCAATCTGTATATCGCTCCTCGATGATTTTCGAAGAGTGCGACGCAAGATCTTGAAAACAAAGAGATTTTGTAAGACGTATTGCGTCAGTTCAGACGCATGGAGTACGCATATTTAGGTATGGCGGACTCGGTATTGATACCAAAGGTGACGCTCGTGACACTGATTCCAACCGCAGCACAACTTGAAACATATGTGTTGCAGCCCACCTGGCGGGTCGGCCAGGCAGACCTAGGGGAATCGCATGAACACCGTCGTCACGCTCCAGGACTTTGTCCACATCCATCTCGAGCGGCCACCGCCCACGGGTCCTGTCAAACGGACCTGTGCGTAAACCCCAAGCCCCTCGAACCCCGCGAATTTCTGGAGAAACATCATGGCCACCAAACCCGCCAACTTCACCGTCACCCTCGGCGACCTCGAGAAAATTCTCGAGCAGATCCGCATCGCCGAATACCACGCAGCCACCGGCGTCATGGCGCACCCGGACGGCACGCCCATCAGCGCCTTGTTGCCATCGGGCCTGCGCACCGTGGATGGCAGTTACAACAGCCTCCTGCCGGGCCAGGAGTTGCTGGGCGCGGCGGACCAGGTCATGCCCCGTCTGCTGGAGCCCGAGTTTCTGAACGACGCCGACGGGGACGTGATGCCCCTGGGCCCCGAAGGCTCGGGCGCGCCGATCATCACCAACACCAACTACGACTCCCACATCAGCGTCGCCGATGCCGACCCGCGCATCATCAGCAACCTGATCTCGGACCAGACGCTGGGCAATTTCTCCGCCATCTTCAAGGCCCTGGAGCTCGCTGGCTCGGCCGATCCGATGGCCGATACCGCAGAAATCCTGGCGGTGGCCGATCCGGCGGCGCGTCTTCTTCTGGCGGAATCGAAGGGTCTTGACATCTCCGCCAACGGCAGCATCACCATCGAGAACCTGTCGCCCGACATCGGGCTTTCGCCATCGTTCAACGGCTGGATGACCCTGTTCGGCCAGTTCTTTGACCACGGGCTGGACCTGATTCCCAAGGCGGGCAATGGCACGGTCTACATCCCTCTGCAGCCGGACGATCCGCTCTACGTGGAGGGTGGTCCGAACTTCATGGCGCTGACCCGCGCAGCCACCGTGACCACGGCGGGCGCTGACGGCATCATGGGAACAGCGGACGACCAGACCCACGAAACCATCAACACCACGACACCGTTCGTGGACCAGAACCAGACCTACACCTCGCACGCGTCGCACCAGGTGTTCCTGCGCGAATACATGGAACACCCGGTGACGGGTGCGACGATCGCCACCGGGCACCTGCTGGATGGCGCCAACGGAGGCATTGCCAACTGGGCCGAGGTGAAGGCCCAGGCGATCAGCATGCTGGGCATCGCGCTCGACGATTTCGATGTGCTCAACGTGCCGCTGCTGCGCACCGACCCCTACGGCAAGTTCATTCCGGGCGCCAACGGCTACGCCCAGATCATCACGGGTGTCGGTGTGGATGGCGTGGCCAACACGGAAGACGATATCGTGGTTGAGGGGGACCCGCTCGCGCCCGTCAGTCCGTCTGCTGTGGGCGCGCTGCGCACGGGCCATGCCTTTCTGGATGACATTGCCCACCACGCGGCCCCGGGCTTTTACGACGATGATGGCAACCCCGCGACCGCCAAGGTCGCCCAGGTGGCCGACGCCGACGACCTGATGGTCGATGACGGCGATGCGTCCACCTACGACAACGAACTGCTGGACCGCCACTACATCACCGGTGACGGACGCGGCAACGAAAACATCGGCCTGACCACCGTGCACACCGTGTTTCACTCGGAACACAACCGCCTGGTGGAGGACTACAAGCAGACCATCCTGAACAGCGGGGACCTCGGCACGCTCAACGACTGGTTGCTGGTTCCGGTCGGTGCGGTTCCTGCCACTCAGCCGGAAATCGATGCGCTGGTCTGGAACGGCGAGCGCCTGTTCCAGGCGGGCCGCTTCGTCACCGAGATGGAATACCAGCACCTGGTGTTCGAGGAGTTCGCGCGCAAGGTGCAGCCCGCCATCGATCCGTTCGTGTTCTCGGCGTCGCCCGATCTGGATCCCGCCATCGTGGCCGAATTTGCTCACGTGGTGTACCGGTTTGGCCACTCCATGCTCACCGAAACCGTGGACAGGCTGGACGCGGCCAACAACGTTGTGGGTGGGGAACACATTGGCCTGATCGAGGCGTTCCTGAACCCGGTTGAATTCGACCAGGACGGCGCTGTGACGGCTGAAGTGGCGGCAGGTCAGATCATCCGCGGCATGACCAAACAGGTTGGCAACGAGATCGACGAGTTCGTGACCGATGCCTTGCGCAACAACCTGGTCGGGCTTCCGCTGGACCTGGGTGCCTTGAACATTGCACGCGGCCGTGACACGGGTGTGCCCTCGCTGAACAATGCCCGTGCCCAGTTCTTCGAAGCCACTGGCGATTCGCGGCTCACGCCTTACACGAGCTGGACGGATTTTGCGACCCACATGAAGAACCCGATGTCGGTGATCAACTTCATCGCGGCCTATGGCACCCACACCAGCGTCACATCCGCGACCACGGTCGATGCCAAGCGCGATGCCGCCATGCTGCTGGTGACCGGCGGCGAGGGCGCGCCAGCGGACCGCCTGGACTACCTCAACAGCACCGGCAGCTGGGCGGGTGTTGAAACCGGCTTGAACCTGGTGGACTTCTGGATCGGCGGTCTGGCCGAAGAGAAGCAGGAGTTCGGCGGCATGCTGGGCGCCACCTTCAACTTCGTGTTCGAGTCGCAGATGGAAAATCTGCAGAACGGCGACCGCTTCTACTACCTGAGCCGCACGCAGGGCATGAACCTGCTGAACCAGCTCGAAGGCAACAGCTTCGCGGCCATGGTGATGCGCAACACCGACCTGGGCGAGACCGGTCAGGGGCACATCCCGGGTCTGATTTTCGACACACCCAACGCTATCCTGGAAGTGGTCCAGGCGGTACAGATCGGCGACGACCCGACCTGGGGCAACCCGGTCCTGGACATCATCAAACCGCTGTTCATCCGCACCGGTTTCAACGCCGAGGACAGCAACAACCACTTCCTGCAATACAACGGCGCGGACCACATCGTGCTCGGTGGCTCGGAACTGAGCGACACGCTGGTCGGTGGCCTGGGCATCGACACCCTGTGGGGTGATGGGGGCAACGACCGGCTTGACGGTGGCTACGAGGCCGACAAGGTGTACGGCGGCGACGGTGACGACATCATCACCAACCTCGGTGGTGACGACTTCCTGTTTGGCGACGATGGCAACGACGTGATCCACATGGGTTCGGGAATCGTGCTGGGCTTCGGCGGTCGAGGCAACGACTTCATCATGACCGGTCCGGACACCCAGGAGGTGTTTGCGGGCGAGGGCGACGACTTCGTGCTCGGCAACAACGGCGGCGATTTGTTGCTGGGCAACGAAGGCAATGACTGGCTCGAAGGCGGTGAGGGCTTTGACACGCTGGCCGGCGAAAACTCGGAGCTGTTCTTCAACAGCCCGATCGTGGGCCACGATGTGCTCAACGGCCAGGGCAACGACACCGACTACGACGGTGAGTCGGGTGACGACATCATGTTCCAGAGCTCCGGCATCCAGCGCAGCAACGGCATGGCCGGCTTTGACTGGGCCGTCCACAAGGGGGATCCCAACGGGGCCGACTCGGACCTGGGCATCCCGATCTTCGTCAACCAGGAGGCGGTCATCCTGCGCGACCGTTTCGATCTGGTCGAAGGTCTCTCGGGCTGGGTGCATGATGATGTGCTGACCGGCCGCCAGGTGGTCACGGGGGCCAACGGTGTGGGCGGTGCCGCTGCCGAATTCGACGAGTTCGACAAATGGGAGTCCTTCTCCAACACACTGCTGCAGTCCGCCGTGGATCGCATCGATGGCTTCGATGCTTTGGTAGCGCATCTGGACCGGGTTCAAGTTACCTGGGCGGGTGAGACCAAGACCGTGGTGGTGATGGACGAGGCCGCAGTGACCCGAACGGGCGACACGACGGCCTCCTTCGTGGATGACACAGCGGCCGATATTTTGCTCGGTGGTGGCGGCAGCGACACCTTCCTGGGCAAAGCCGGGAACGACATCATCGATGGTGACAGGTGGCTCAACGTGCGACTGGCTGTCAGCGGCGTGACGGACCATCCCACGGCCACAGCCGATACCCTGAATGGTCAGGTCTATGACCACCTGACTGGCGAGGTGCTGTTCGGCGGGCGCCCACTCAACAGCCTGATGCTGGATCGCACCCTCAACCCGGGGCAACTGAGCATCGTGCGTGAGATCCTCGATGGGGACCCGGACAACACGGGTACCGACACAGCGTTCTACCGTGGCAATTTTGACGAGTACCTCACCGAGAGAAACGCCATCGATGGTTCATGGACGGTGACGCACTTGGTGGGTGCCGCGCCGGTCGGCGGCGGCAACAACGGTACCTTTGATGGCACCGATCGCCTGTTCAACATCGAGCGTCTGGTGTTCGGGGACGGGACGGAGCTGGTGATCGGAGGCCCCAATACGCTGCCGGACGGGCCCCTGCTCATCACGGGACTCGTGCAGGAGGACGAGACGCTGTTTGCATCGGTGCAGTTCAGTGACGTCAACGGACTGGGGCCCATGACGTTCACCTGGCAGATGCTTACCGGCCCGGTGGGCAGTGAGGTCTGGGTCGACGTGGGGAACGAACAGACCTTTGTGCCGGGCGATGCGCACGTCGGCGGGGTGCTGCGTGCGGTGGCCACGTACACGGATGGCTTTGGCTACGTAGAGACCGTGATCTCGGACGTTACCGCACCTGTGAGCAACATCAACGACCTGCCCACTGGCGCTGTGAGCATTGATGACACAACGCCTCTGGTCAACGAGATCCTGACGGCCAGCAACACCCTGGCAGACGCCGATGGCGTGGGCACGGTGGGCTATCAGTGGCAGATGTCCACTGACGGCACCATCTGGACCGACATTGCCGGCGCCACGGCGGACTCTTTCACTGTGAGCTTCGCCCAGAACGGCGCGCTGCTGCGGGCAGCGGCTTCTTACCTGGATGGCCAGGGAACGAATGAAACGGTGTTCTCCGGTCCGACGGATGCGGTGACTTTCATCAACAATGCGCCCACCGGGGGTGTGAGCATTGACGACACCACACCGTTGGTCAACGAGATCCTGACGGCCAGCAACACCTTGAACGATGCCAATGGCATGGGTGTGGTGAGCTATCAGTGGCAGGTGTTCGACGGCACGGACTGGGTCGACGTAGCTGGTGCCAACCAGGCTACTTTCACTGTGAGCTTCAGCCAGAACGGCATGCCGCTGCGCGTGGCCGCTTCCTATGTGGACGGTTTTGGGACCCCTGAGACGGTGTTTTCCGCCGCGACTGAGGCCGTGTCTTTCATCAACACCTTGCCCACGGGCAGCGTGTCCATCGACGACACCACACCTGTGCTCACCCAGGTCCTGACTGCCAGCAACTCCCTGGCCGATGAGCAAGGCTTGGGCGCGGTGGCTTACCAGTGGCAGGTGTCCAACGACGACGGTGCCACCTGGGACGACATCGTCGGTGCAACCGGTGCGGCCTACGCTGTGTCCGAAGTCGGTGCGCGTCTTCGCGTGGCGGCCTCGTATACAGATGGCTTTGGAACCCTTGAGACGGTGTTTTCCGACGCTACAGACTTGGTGGCGGCTTTCAACAGCATCACTGGAACCGGTGCGGCCAATACGCTGATCGGAACGGAGCTGCCGGACTTCATTCAGGGACTGGGGGGCAACGACACACTCGAAGGTGGTGCGGGCAATGACACGCTCCAAGGCGGGATTGGCGTGGACCTGATGACCGGTGGCACCGGCGACGACCTCTATCTCGTCAATGACACCGCCGATGTCGTGGTGGAGCAGACCGATGAGGGCATCGACACGGTGGATTCGGCAGCGGCCAACTACACGCTCAGCGCCAACGTGGAGAACCTGATCTTGCGCGAAGGCGCGAACATCAATGGCACGGGCAACGCCTCCGACAACGTGCTGACGGGCAATGGCCAGGCCAACCAGCTCCAGGGGCTGGGCGGCAACGACACGCTGGACGGAGGCGCTGGCAACGACACCATGGCCGGTGGTGCCGGCGACGACACCTACCACGTCAACAGCGCGGGTGACGTGATCACGGAAGCGGTGGGTGGTGGCACCGATACCGTGATCTCCAGTGGAACGGCTTACACGCTGAGCGCCAACGTCGAGAACCTGGTGTCCACCAACGCCGTGGGTGCCACGCTCACGGGCAATACCTCGGCGAACCAGATCCTGGGAGGCGACGGCAACGACAACATCGCCGCAGGCCAGGGCAATGACACGGTGGAGGGTGGTGCGGGTAACGACACACTCGGCGGTGGGATCGGGGTGGACCTGTTGACAGGAGGCACCGGGGACGACCTCTATCTCGTCAACGTGACCGCTGATGTCGTGGTGGAGCTGGCGGGTGGGGGCATCGACACGGTGGATTCGGCGGCCAGCTACACGCTCAGCGCCAACGTGGAGAACCTGATCTTGCGGAACGGCACGAACAGCAACGGAACAGGCAACGCCTCCGACAACGTGCTGACGGGCAATGCGCAGGCCAACCAGCTCCTGGGGCTGGATGGCAACGACACGCTCGTCGGCAATGGCGGTAACGACACCCTCAACGGAGGAGCAGGTGACGACAGCATGGCGGGAGGGGCCGGGAACGACATCTTCGTGTTCGGCAGCGGCTTTGGGCAGGACGTCATCACCGGGTTCGATGCCAACCCGGCGAGTGGCCAGGACCTCCTGAACATCTCGGCGCTGGGTATCACCGCGGGCAACTTCGGGGTCAACGTGGTGATCTCGGCGGTCGGGGTTGACACCTTGATCGACATCGGGGCTGACAGCATCACGCTGGTGGGTGTCAACGCCGCCACGGTGACCCAGCAGGACTTCATCCTCGCCTGACAACAACCGGGATTCCCCGACGGTCAGGCCTTACTGACCCTTTAAGCCCCATCGCAAGAAGGGGCTTTTTTTGCTTTTGTGCACAGCGTCACGTCTCCCGCTGTTAAAAATTGTAACCATCCTCTGCTTGAGGGAGAGTATTGATGGCATTTTGTTTCATTTCAGCTTACCTTAAGCGCTCAAGTTCATAGGTGCGGGGAACTCCATTGACTCCACAGGAGGAGACAGGGTCACTGCGCCGCGATGCCGGTTGATTGTGAAAATGTTTGCCTGAACGAGTTCCTGGAGGACTCATGAAAAACGCCCCATTCTTCGCAGACGCACTGACCAGTGCCTTTGGTATCCGCAAGCCGGAGCGGGATCCCCCGGACTCCCGTGCTTTTCAGCCTTCCATGTGGCCCGACTTCCTGGCCAGTGAACCGGGTCGGCCAGTGCGTGTGATCCTCATCGATGACGACCCCCACATCCGGCGTGTGATCGCGGGTGAGCTGGTGTCGGACATGCGCATCGACATGGTCGGGCAGGCCGATGGCCTGCGGGAAGGGCGCAGGCTGGTTTCCATGTGCGAGTTCGACGTGATGATCGTCGACCTGAACCTGGGTGACGGTTCGGGCTTTGACCTGATCGAGCACATGAAGCAGGTGAGGCCCCAGGCCGAGGCGATCGTGGTCTCGATCATGGACGACGAAGTCCGTGCCATGCGCGCTTTTGAGCTCGGCGCCACCGGCTATCTGGTCAAGAACTCCTGGTTCGGCAGCTTCACGCAGGCGGTGCTCCAGGTGTTCAACGGTGGCGCATCCATCACGCCCAGCCTGGCGCGTCGCTTGCTCCAGAAACTGGAGCAACCGATGTCGCATCTTCCGACTTCGGAACGTGATGGTTCGGTACGTCAGGCTTTGTCGGAACGGGAACGCGAGGTGCTCAGGCTGGTGTCGGTGGGGCACACCAGTGCCGAGATCGCGACCAAGCTCTCGCTCAGCGTGCAGACGGTCAACACCCACATTCGCAACATCTACCGCAAGCTGCACGTCAAGTCGCGTGCGCAGGCGGTTAATCTGGCGGCGCACCAGAGGTTGATCTGACCCGGCCTGAGCCGGTCGACCTGAACGCAGAATGCAACCAGGTCCAGCATGTCGTCGCACCATATCGGACCCCTGGTCGGACTGTTCTCGGTCACGCTGACCGTTGGATTCCTGACGGTTTACGGCGGCGGGCGCGAGAGCAAGCGCGCTGACGTGGCCATGGCCTACGGATTGCTGGCCTGGGTGGTGTACATGTTGTGGATCGGCCGCTTCGCCGACGAGCCACCCGACGCCGTCGACATGTTCGTCGAGCGCATCGGACTCCAGGTGTGCCTCTCGGCGGCCACCGTGCTCGTGCTGATCGGTGTGCCCCTGTCTTCGCAACGCTTGTGGGGCCTCGTTGGGACGCAGGCGTTGGGCGGTGTGTTGTCGCTGTGGCTCTGGGCTGCAACCTCGCTGGACGTCTGGTTGACCGTCTGGCGGGTGTTCAATTTCATTTTTGTGGGCGTGTTGCTGGTCGTGCTTGTGCGACCGCTCCTGCGCCGCCCGCGGGCTGTGGCCTGGGGGCGATTTCTGTTGTCGGCATTGTTGATGCTGTGTGCCCTGGTTGCCGTATGGCCTGTGGCGGCGGTTCCGTGGCTGGCTTCGGCGGGTGCGTATACCTATCCGGCCGCACTGGTCTGCGTCTGGTGGATGTTGTCCGGGCGGTTCGGAGGCCGGGGTGTCCCGTTTCAACACTCAGCCGCCGCCGAAGAAGAGAGCGGTCATGAGGAGCGACAGCGCATTGCCCAGGACGTGCACGATGGCGTGGGCGCCCACCTGGTGGCGATCCTTTCCTCGCTCGATGCGCGGGACCCGGAGCAGAGGGCGCTGGCATTGTCGCTGGAGCAGTGCCTGCTGGACCTCAAGATCATGGTGGACGGCCTGTACGAAGACGTGACTCATCCGCTTGAAGCGCTGGCCATGCTGCGCTACCGGGTTCAGCCCTGTCTGGACCGCACGGGAATCCTCATGGTGTGGGACATCGAAGACAGTCCGGCCATGGGGCAGCTGTCGCCGCACGCCGTCACACAACTTCTCAAGATTGCGCAGGAGGCGATTGCCAACGTGATGCGCCATGCCCAGGCGACCGAGATCCGTGTGGTGTGTGAATACGATGAAACGGGCCGCCGCATTGAGTTGACCATCGCGGACAACGGGAAGGGTTTTGACGACCGCCGACGGCGTCAGGCGGCCCGGAGCAAAGGGCTGGCCGGCATGCAGCGCCGGGCCATGAATGTGGGGGGCACGCTGGAGATCGAAAGCACACCCGGCCAGGGCACGCGCGTTTTTCTGAGGTTGCCCTGCCCGGACCCGGCCTTCCGGCCGCTGCCGGTGGAGGTGGCACAAGCTCCATCATCGGAAGTTTCGTCGCGTCCGGCCCCTTAGCCGCGACACCCGTGGCCCTGTACACCGTTCCAGTGTCGGAACGGGGTGCCCATTGGCGCGAGAGCCGTCCGGCTTGTGGCAAACTGCGCCCCTTCTTGAAGCCCCGCCACCGTGCGGGCAGGACGACAGGGGTCACATGCACACCATCATCGCGCAGATCGCGCAGGAAATCCGGGTCGGCGTTCATCAGGTCAAGGCGGCTGTGGAGCTGCTCGACGGGGGCTCCACCGTGCCCTTCATCGCGCGCTACCGCAAGGAAGCCACCGGCGGCCTGGACGACATCCAGCTGCGCGAGCTCGAATACCGCCTGGGCTATTTGCGTGAGCTCGAAGACCGGCGCGCGACCGTGCTGAAAAGCATCGACGAGCAGGGCAAGCTGACACCCGCGCTGCGAGCGGCCGTCGCCGCCGCGCCCACCAAGCAGGAGTTGGAAGACCTGTACCTGCCGTTCAAGCAGAAGCGCCGGACCAAAGGCCAGATCGCGCGCGAGTTCGGCATCGAGCCGCTGGCCGACAAGCTGTTTGCCGACCCGACACTGGACCCGATGGCCGAGGCCGCG
Organism: Hydrogenophaga aromaticivorans; assembly: GCF_013387465.1. Classification (GTDB taxonomy): domain Bacteria; phylum Pseudomonadota; class Gammaproteobacteria; order Burkholderiales; family Burkholderiaceae_C; genus Hydrogenophaga; species Hydrogenophaga aromaticivorans. The sequence continues at coordinate 118,693 of NZ_VYGV01000007.1, forward strand.
GCCTTCACGAAGCCGCCCGAGGTGCTGGACGACGGCAAACCGGGTGCCGATTTTTCCACCGTGCCCGCCGTGCTCGACGGCGTGCGCGACATCCTGAGTGAACGCTGGGCCGAAGACGCGGCGTTGCTGCAGAGCCTGCGCGAGTGGCTCTGGACCGAAGGCCTGCTCCAGAGCAAGCTGGTGGCGGGCAAGGATGAAAACCACCCCGACGTGGCCAAGTTCCGCGATTACTTTGACTACGACGAACCGATCAGCCGCGTGCCCTCGCACCGCGCCCTGGCGGTGTTCCGCGGCCGCTCGCTGGAGATCCTGGATGCCAAGCTGGTGCTGCCCGAGCCGGAAGCCGTGCTCACCGCCAGCGGCAAGCCGGCGCCCACGGTGTCGCTGGCCGAAGGCCGCATCGCGCTGCACCTGCGCTGGAGCCACCAGGGCCGCAAGGCCGACGACCTGCTGCGCAAGTGCGTGGCCTGGACCTGGCGCGTCAAGCTCAGCCTGTCCAGCGAGCGCGACCTGTTCGCCCGCCTGCGCGAGAGCGCCGAAGCGGTGGCGATCAAGGTGTTTGCCGACAACCTGCGCGACCTGCTGCTGGCCGCACCCGCCGGCCCGCGCGTCGTGATGGGGCTGGACCCGGGCATCCGCACCGGCGTGAAAGTGGCGGTGGTGGACGCCACCGGCAAGCTGGTGGACACGTCCACCGTGTACCCGCACGAACCCCGGCGCGACTGGGACGGCTCGCTGCACACCCTGGCCCAACTGTGCGAGAAGCACGGCGTGAGCCTGATCGCCATTGGCAACGGCACCGCCAGCCGCGAGACCGACAAACTGGCCGCCGACCTGATCAAGCTGATCCAGAAGGGCACCGATGCCAGCCACCCTTGCCACGGCATGCAGAAGGTGGTGGTGAGCGAGGCGGGCGCTTCGGTGTATTCCGCGAGCGAATTCGCCTCGCAGGAAATGCCCGACGTGGACGTGAGCCTGCGCGGTGCCGCTTCCATCGCGCGCCGCCTGCAGGACCCGCTGGCCGAGCTGGTGAAGATCGACCCCAAGAGCATTGGCGTGGGCCAGTACCAGCACGACGTGAACCAGAGCGAACTCGCGCGCACGCTGGAAGCGGTGGTCGAAGACTGTGTGAACGGTGTGGGCGTGGACCTCAACACCGCCAGCGTGCCGCTGCTGTCGCGCGTTTCGGGCCTCTCGGCCACGGTGGCGAAATCGGTGGTGCGCTGGCGAGAGGCCAACGGCGCGTTCAGGAACCGCCAGCAATTGCTGGACGTGACCGGCCTGGGTGCCAAGACCTTCGAACAAAGCGCGGGCTTCCTGCGCATCCGCGGCGGCGACAACCCGCTGGACATGACCGGTGTGCACCCGGAAACCTATCCGGTGGTCGAGCAGATCATGGCCCAGACTGGCCAGCCGGTGGCCGCGCTCATGGGCCGCGCCGACATGCTCAAGACGCTGCGTCCCGAGCTGTTCGCCAATGAAAAATTTGGTGTCATCACGGTGAAAGACATCTTCTCCGAGCTGGAAAAGCCCGGCCGCGATCCGCGCCCGGATTTCCAGGTGGCGCGTTTCAACGACGGTGTGGACGACATCAATGACCTGCGCGAAGGCATGATCCTGGAGGGTACGGTCAGCAACGTCGCCCAGTTCGGGGCGTTCATCGATCTGGGTGTGCACCAGGACGGTCTGGTCCATGTGAGCCAACTGGCGCACAAGTTCGTCAACGACGCGCGAGAGGTGGTCAAGACCGGCGACATTGTCAAGGTCAAGGTGATGGAAGTGGACGTGGCGCGCAAGCGCATCGGTCTGTCCATGAAGCTGGGTGATGCCCCGGGCCGTTCTGGGC
>NZ_VYGV01000007.1:120548-493368 GCF_013387465.1 Hydrogenophaga aromaticivorans
GCGGGAGGGCGGGGCGCCGCGTGACAACAGGTTTGAACCGGCCCGTTCAGGACCCCGCGGGGGGCGCCCGGTCAGCGCGGGGACCTCGTCCGCGCAGCCGGCCTCGGCCATGGCCTCGGCGTTTGCGCGCCTGCAGGGCATGAAAAAGGGCTGAATCCAACCCCGGAGGCCGGGTATTCCGGGGCTCAAGTTGGCGGACGGAGGGCCGATATGGAAGGCAGTCACACACCTTTTCATTTCACGGACTTCCCTTCGCCATGCAACTCGAAGCCCTGCTCAACTACCCCCGCGCCCTGCCGGCGATGCCGCGCACCGTTTCGGATCTGTTGGCCGAGATGAACAAGGAGGACCCCAACCCCAGGCGGGTGGGGGACCTCATCAGCCGCGATCCGGCGCTCACCACGCGGGTGCTACGCCTGTCCAACTCGGCTTTTTTCCGTGTCAGCCGCAAGATCGGCAGCGCCGACGAAGCGGTGGCGCTGCTCGGGCTCACCCATGTGCGCTCGCTCGTCATGGCCGCCGCGCTGGGCTCCAGTTTCAAGAACGTGCCCGGCATCGACCTCAAACAGTTCTGGCGCTACAGCCTGCGCTCGGCTGAAATCGCCCGCTCGCTGGCCGGCCTGCTGCACCAGAACGAGGGCAATGCCTTCACCGCCGGCCTGATTCACGGCATCGGCATCCTGATCATGCACATCGCCATGCCCGACGAAATCGGTCCGGTGGACATGGGGACACCTCCGCTGGATCTCCAGCGTGCTTCGGCGGAGATGGCGGCATTTGGCTACAGCTACGCCGAGGTGGGCGCGGGCATGGTGGAGAAGTGGCAGTTTCCGTCCGAGATGGTCTCTGCATTGGCCAACCAGGTGAGCCCGTTCGAGGGTGAGGCCTACGACCCGCTGGCGGGTCTGCTGCACCTGGCTTCGTGGCGCGCACGGGCCGAAGAGCTGCAACTGGACAACAGCGGTCTGGTGGCCACGTTTCCGGACATGGTCGGCCTCACCCTGGGCCTGGACCTGGACAGTGTGCTCGGCAAAGACCCTTCCGAATGGTCGTTCAGTCAGGCGCTGGGCGCCTTTGTGGACTGAAGCCAGCAAAACCGCTCCAGTCCTGCCGCCAACAGCCGATAGCAGACATACCGACCCTTTTTGAGTTTCAACCCAACCCACTGGCAGGTCACCATGCAGCTCGACAAACTTCTCAAGCAGCCCCAGGCGCTGCCGTCCGCCCCCAAGGTGGTTCGCAAACTGATGGACACGTTCAATCAGGAAGAGGTCGATCTGTTCCAGGCGGCGGCCTACATCGAAGACGACCCGGTGCTCACGGCCAAGCTGCTGAAGATGGCGAACTCGGCCTTCTTCGGCCTGCACCGTTCCGTGGCCACAGCGCGCGATGCCATCAATGTGATGGGCCTGATCAAGGTGCGGGCGCTGGTGATCGGCGCGGCCATGGGCGAAGGCTTTCACTGCGTGGGCGGGATCAACCTCAACCAGTTCTGGCGCTACAGCCTCAACGTGGCCAACCTCTCGCGCTACATCGCGCTGCCGATCAAGATCGACGAAAACACCGCCTTCACCGCAGGACTGGTGCACGGCATCGGCGAGCTGATGATGCACGTCGGCATGCCCGAGGCGATGCTCGATCTGGACCGCAGCATGCACATGCTCGACCTCAAGCGCGCTCGCGCTGAAAAAGGCCTGTTCGGCTACAGCTACGCCGAGGCGGGCGCCGCGCTGGCGCGGGAGTGGCGTTTCCCCAAGAAGATGATCAACGCGATCGAGCACCAGGTGGCACCGTTCGACAACGATGTGTACGAACCCATCGCTGGCGTGATCCACATCGCATCGTGGCGCGCCCGCGCCGAAGAGCTGGCCATCGGCAGCGAAGGCCTGATCAACACCTACCCCGATCCCGTGGGGCTGGTGCTCGGCATCGATCCCGATACCGTGATCGGTGAAGAAATCCCCTCACTCACGCGCGAGGTGGAAGAGCCCGAAGAAGCCGAAACCGTGACCCAGGGGCATTGATCCTTCCTGGCGTCCGATGATCGCCGGCTGCGAGACAATCGTGGCCCTATGCAAGCGCTCCGCCTTTATGCCGGCCCCAAGGCACGGCAACACATCGAACAGCACGGCCTGCGCCCGCAGGACGTGGGCACGGTGCCGGCCGCAGCCGGAGGCCCCAAGGGCCTGATACTGGGGCCACTGGACCGTTTCATTTTTGGTCACTGGCTGACCCAGAGCGCTCAACCGGTGCATCTGGTGGGCGCTTCGATCGGCGCCTGGCGCATGGCCACCGCCTGCCTGCAGGGCACCGCCAGCGCGCTGGAACGGCTGGAGCGCGATTACATTGCCCAACACATCGCCTTGCCGTCCGGCCAGAAGCGCGCGACGGCGGCACAGATCAGTCGCCATTTCCGCGGCAACCTGCAGGCCTTTTTCGGCGGGCGCGTCGGTGAGGTGCTGCAGCACCCGCGCTACCAGCTGCACGTCGTTGCCTCGCGGGGGCGCCGCCTGCTCGCGGGCGACGGGCCATGGCGAACACCGCTGGGTTACCTGGGTGCGTTCATGGCCAACGCCGTGCATCGCCGGGCGCTGGGTGGCTGGCTGGAGCGTGTCGTGTTCTCGACGCCGGTCGCTGACCCAGTCTCCAGGGCAGATGCCATGCTCCCGTTCGAAACGGCCGACCTTCGCACGCGCCAGGCGCCCTTGCGCGAAGACAACTTCATGGACGCGCTGCAGGCCAGTTGCTCGATTCCCTTCATGCTCCAGCCCGTGCAAGGCATTGCGGGTGCGCCACCGGGGCCCTATTGGGACGGCGGCATCACCGACTACCACCTGCACCTGCGCTACCGCAGCAACCCGGCGGCGCCGCTCGTGCTCTACCCGCATTTCCAGCAGGCGGTGGTGCCCGGCTGGCTCGACAAGTCCTGGAAGCGCCGCCACCGCTCCAGCCCGGCGCTGGACCACATGGTGGTGATCGCGCCCGACCCGGCCTGGGTCAAGACCCTGCCCAACGGCAAACTGCCCGACCGCAGCGACTTCACGCACTACGGCCAGGACATCAACAGCCGCCAGCGCGTCTGGAGCGGTGCCACCGCTGCCGCCGCGCAACTCGCCGACGAGTTCGCACAGTGGCTGGAGCGCCCCGACCTTTCGCGCATCGAGGCGTTGTAGGGCGGGCCGGGTGCGAGGGGATAATTCCGCCCATGGAATCTGCCCCGCGCTACCTCACCGCCGCCCTCTACAAATTCGTGGACCTGCCCGATTTCGAGGCGCTGCGCGAACCGCTGCAAGCCTGTTGCGAGGCGCACCAGGTCAAGGGCACGCTGCTGCTGGCGAGCGAAGGCATCAACGGCACCATCGCAGGCCTGGAGCCGGGCGTGCGCGCGGTGCTGGCGCACCTGCGGGCCGATCCCCGCCTGGCGACGCTGCAACACAAGGAGGCCTGGGCCCACAAGCCGCCTTTCCTGCGCATGAAGGTGCGCCTGAAAAAGGAAATCGTCACCTTGCGCGTGCCTGGGCTGGACCCGAACAAGACCGTGGGCCAGTACGTCAAACCCCAGGACTGGAACGCCCTGGTGGCCGACCCGGACGTGCTGCTCATCGACACCCGCAACGACTACGAGGTTGCCATCGGCAGTTTTCAGGGCGCGATCAACCCGAACATCAAGACCTTCACCGAGCTGCCCGCCTGGCTCGATGCCCAGCCCGCCTTGCAGGGCGAGAAGAAACCCCGCGTGGCGATGTTCTGCACCGGCGGCATCCGCTGCGAGAAGTCCACGGCGTTGATGAAGATGCACGGGTTTGAAGAGGTCTACCACCTGGAAGGCGGCATCCTCAAGTACCTGGAAGAGGTGCCTCCCGAACAGAGCACCTGGGAGGGCGAGTGTTTTGTGTTTGATGAACGCGTGAGCGTGGGCCACGGCCTGCAGACCGGTCCGCACGAGCTCTGCCGGTCCTGCCGCTGGCCGCTGGACGCGGAGGACAAAGCCTCGGAGCACTACGTCAAGGGCGTGAGCTGTGCCCATTGCCACGACCAGCGCAGCCCCGAACAAAAGGCCCAGCTGGCCGAACGGCAGCGCCAGGTCGAGCTCGCCGAGGCGCGCGGGGAAGTGCACGTGGGCGCCCACATGCCTGGCCACGGTCCCCGCTGAGGTGAGCAGCCGTTGCGACTGCGTCGCTTCCGTAAAGCAGGTAACGCTTGAACACATGCGGCGTTTTCGCGCAGGTTCGTCCCTAGACTGGGGCTTCCTCAACAACGCTCAAGGAGTGTTCATGAAACGCCTGATTCCTTTGTTCGCCGTGGCCACGCTCGCCGCTGCCTCCGCTTCTGTTCAAGCCGAGGGCCTGTACGGCGAAGTCGGCTACACGCCGCTGAAGCTGGAAAGCAGTGTCGGTGGTCTCGATTTCTCCTCCAAACCGTCCAACGTGCGCGGCATCATCGGCTATGAGCTGAGCAACAACCTGGCCGTCGAGGGCATGCTTGGTCTCAGCGCGCAGGACTCGTCCGTGAAGGTGAACGGCATCAATTCCGGTGTCAAGGCCGAGGTGGACAACATGGTCGGTGTCTTCGTCAAGCCCAAGATCGAGGTGGTCGAAGGACTGGAGCTCTTCGGTCGCCTGGGTGCGGCACGCACCAAGCTCTCCGTCGGCAACGAGACCGACAGCGCCACCTCGGTGGCCTATGGCCTCGGCGCGAGCTACAAGCTCAACAGCGCGCTCTCGCTCAACGCCGACTACATGACCTACCACGACAAGGACGACACCACCCTCAAGGGTGTGACGGTCGGGGTCGGCTACAAGTTCTGACGAAAGGCAGCGTCATCACCGTTCTGGCGGGTCCGTCAGAGCGGTGGTGCCCCGCCGTTCACCCCACGGACGGCGCGGGCGGCAGCTTGAGCAGGCTGCCGTATTTTTCGGCCAGGTGGCTCTCGGCCCGCTCCAGCATGAAATAACGGAACGCTTCGGCCGCGGGCGACAGCAGCTTGGACAAGGTGTGCACCACGTTCCAGGCGCGGATGATGGGTGTGCCTTCCACGTCCAGCGTCGCGATCAGTCCGTGCTCCAGCTCCAGACCGATGGTGTGCAGCGACAGGAAACTGATGCCCATGCCGGCCATCACGGCCTGCTTGATGGTTTCGTTGCTGGCCATCTCCATCACCACGCGCGGCTCCATGCGCGACGTCTCCAGAAATTTTTCCATCGCGGCGCGCGTGCCAGAACCACGCTCGCGCAGGATGAAGCCGTAGGGCCGCAGGCTGTCCACCGTGGGATGACCCACCTTGAGAAGAGGGTGGTCGGTGGGCGCCACGAACACATGCGGGTGCGCGGCAAAGGGTTCGGCCCGCGTGGCCAGTTCCTTGGGCGGGCGGCCCATGACGGCGATGTCCACCTCGTTGCCGTGCAGCATCTTCACCAGCTGCTCCCGGTTGCCCACGGCGAGCCGGATTTCCACCCCCTCGTGTTCGTGCTGGAACTCGGCCAGCAGCCTCGGGAGGAAGTATTTCGCCGTGCTGACCATGCCAATGGTCAGCGTGCCCACCTCCAGCCGCTGCAGCCGCGCGGCCGCGTCTTCGGCGTCCTTGAGGGTGGCGATCACCTTGCGCGCGTAGACCAGCATGTATTCGCCCGCCGTGGTCAGGGCCACCTGGCGCCCGTTGCGCTCGAACAGGGGCAGGCCCACGTGCCCCTCCAGTTCCTTGACCTGCATGGTCACGGCCGGTGGCGTGAGGTGCAAAACCTCGGCGGCCCGGGCAAAACTCAGGTGTTTGGCGACCTCAGTGAAAACCCTGAGTTGGCGGAAGGTGGCGTTCTTCATTAAGTGATCACTTAACTGAATTTCAATAAATCGTGAATTTACCTTATTTAAGTCCATCCCTATAGTCCGTTCATCACCCCGTGTTTCCGGGGTTTCTGAACAGGTGAATCCATGCTGAACGCCCTGATTTTTGATGTCGATGGCACCCTGGCCGACACGGAAAGCGTGCACCTGGAAGCGTTCAACCACGCCTTCCGGCAAGAGGGCCTGGACTGGCACTGGAGCACCGAACAGTACACCCAGCTGCTCGACATTTCGGGCGGCAAGGAGCGCATGCTGCACCACTGGCGCACGGTGGACCCCGACATGAAAGAGGTGGACGCCGGTGCGCTCACCGACACCATCAACCGCCTGCACGAGATCAAGACCGCGTACTACGAAAACGCCGTCAACAGCGGCGCCGTGACACTGCGCCCGGGCGTGCTGGCGCTCATGAGCGAAGCGCGTGCCCAGGGCCTGCAGCTGGCCATTGCCACCACCACCTCGCCGGTCAACATTGCCGCGCTGATGCGCTCGGCCATCGGCCTGGACTGGCGCTCGCATTTCCTGGCCGTTGGCGATGCGAGCAACGCACCGATCAAGAAACCGAACCCGCAGGTCTACATGAAGGTACTGGCCGACATGGGCATGCGCGCGGCCGACTGCGTGGCCTTCGAAGACTCGTCCAACGGCCTGCGCGCCGCCACCGCCGCCGGGCTCGACACGGTCATCACCCCCAACAGCTTCACCGCCCACCACGATTTCAAGGGCGCGTTGCGCGTCGTGCCCGACCTGAGCCAGGTCAATGTGGCGCGGCTCAGGGAATGGCACAACCGCTGAAACGCCCCGCGATCCTTCTCTTCAATTTCCAGGCTTCCCATGACCATCCGCATCGCTCCTTCCATCCTGTCTGCCGACTTTTCCCGCCTGGGTGAAGAAGTGCGCGCCATCGAGGCCGCCGGGGCCGACCTGGTGCACTTTGACGTGATGGACAACCACTACGTGCCCAACCTCACCATCGGCCCGCTGGTCTGCGAGGCGATCCGTCCGCACGTGAAGATCGGGATCGACGTGCACCTCATGGTCGAGCCGGTGGACGCGCTGATCCCGCTGTTTGCCAAGGCCGGCGCCAACATCATCACCTTCCACCCCGAAGCCAGCCGCCATGTCGACCGCACGCTGCAGCTGATCCGCGACCACGGCTGCAAGGCCGGCCTGGTGTTCAACCCGGCCACACCGTTGTCGCTGATGGACCACGTGATGGACAAACTTGACGTGGTGCTGCTCATGAGCGTGAACCCCGGTTTTGGCGGGCAGAAGTTCATCCCCGGCACCTTGCCGAAACTGCTCGAAGCCCGCCAGCGCATCGACACCCACATGGCCAACGGCGGCCAGACCATCTGGCTCGAAGTGGACGGCGGCGTGAAGGTCGACAACATCGGCGAGATCGTGGCCGCGGGTGCCGACACCCTGGTGGCCGGCAGCGCCGTGTTTGGTGCGCCCGACAACAACGGTGGCTACCACACCGTCATGAAGCAGCTCCGCAAGAACGCCAGCGCCTGAAGCACGGCGCCACCACCCAACGAATTCTGCAACTTCCCGAAAGCCCTCCATGACCACGCGCCGCCGCTTCACCCTCACGCAATACCTGATCGAACAACGCCGCCGCTTTCCCAGCGCCAGTGGTGACTTCAACGCGCTGCTGCTCGACGTGGCGCTGGCCTGCAAGGCCATCGCGCGCACGGTGGCCTTTGGTGACCTCGGCAGCATGCTCGGCCAGCCCGCGCCCGACGTCACGACCAGCGTCAACGTGCAGGGTGAAGAGCAGAAGAAGCTCGACGTCATCAGCAACGAATACTTCACGCAGATGACCGAGTGGGGCGGTCACCTCGCGGGCATGGCGTCCGAAGAGATGGACCACCCCTACCAGATCCCGGCCACCATGCAGCGCGGCAAATACATGCTGGTGTTCGACCCGCTCGACGGCTCCAGCAACATCGACGTGAACGTCACGGTCGGCAGCATCTTCAGCGTGCTGCGCGCGCCGCAGGACGTGATCGACAGCGGGCGCGACGTGGTCGAGGCCGACTTCCTGCAGCCCGGCACCGAGCAACTCGCCGCCGGCTATGCGCTCTACGGCCCCACCACCATGCTGGTGCTCACCGTGGGCAATGGCGTGGCCGGCTTCACGCTGGACCCGAACCTGGGCCAGTTCATGCTGACGCACCCGAACATGCAGATCCCCGAAGACACGCACGAGTTCGCCATCAACGCCTCCAACAGCCGCTTCTGGGAAGCGCCGGTCAAGCGCTACGTGGACGAGTGCTTGGCAGGCAAGACCGGCGCACGAGGCAAGGACTTCAACATGCGCTGGATCGCCAGCATGGTGGCCGAGGCACACCGCATCCTCATGCGCGGTGGGATTTTCATGTACCCGCGCGATACCAAGGACGCCGCCAAGCACGGCCGCCTGCGCCTGCTCTACGAAGCCAACCCGGTGGGCATGATCATCGAACAGGCTGGCGGCCGCGCCAGCACCGGCCGCGAGCCCATGCTGACTGTGCAGCCCACCGCGCTGCACCAGCGCATCGGCCTGGTGTTCGGCAGCAAGAACGAAGTGGAGCGCATCGAGCGTTACCACCGCGAGCCAGGCGCCTACAAGGACGACGCGAATCCGCTGTTTGCCGAGCGCTCCCTTTTCAGGGATTGACCACTACCGCGCCGCGCCCAAGGGCGCGTCACCCCCTCAAGGGGGCGGCACTGGCGACCCGGCAAAGCCGGTTCCGCGGCGCCCTTGGTGAGCTTCCCCTCTGCTGAACTGATTTTGTTTTTTGGAGAACTTCATGTCTGAACGCCATCCCATCATCGCCATCACGGGCTCGTCGGGCGCAGGTACGTCCACCGTCACCCGCACCTTCCAGAACATCTTCCGCCGCGAGAACGTGACCGCCGGCATCATCGAGGGCGACAGTTTCCACCGCTACGACCGCAAGGAAATGAAGGTCAAGGCGGCTGAGGCCGAGAGAGCCGGCAACAACAACTTCAGCCACTTCGGCGCCGAGGCCAACCTGTTCGGGGAGATCGAGAACCTGTTCCGCACCTACAGCGAAACCGGCCAGGGTAAGTGCCGCAAATACCTGCACAACGCCGAAGAGGCAGCGCCCTACAAGCAGGAACCGGGCACGTTCACCGCCTGGGAAGACCTGCCCCAGGGCACCGACATGTTGTTCTACGAAGGCCTGCACGGCGCCGTGGTCACGCCCGAGCACAACGTGGCGCAGTACCCGGATCTGCTGGTCGGCGTGGTGCCCGTGATCAACCTGGAGTGGATCCAGAAGCTCTACCGCGACAAGAACATGCGCGGCTACAGCGCCGACGCGGTGACCGACACCATCCTGCGCCGCATGCCCGACTACGTGAACTACATCACCCCGCAGTTCCAGCACACGCACGTGAACTTCCAGCGTGTGCCGATCGTGGACACCAGCAACCCCTTCGTGGCGCGCGACGTGCCCACCGCCGACGAGAGCATGGTGGTGATCCGTTTTGCCCAGCCCAAGGGCATCGACTTCCAGTACCTGCTCAACATGATCAACGGTTCCATGATGAGCCGTGCCAACACCATCGTGGTGCCGGGCGGGAAGATGGAGCTGGCAATGCAGCTGATCTTCACGCCGTTCATCTGGCGGATGGTGGAACGCAAGAAGCGCGTCATGAATTGACCCCCCCGCGCCGCGCCCAGGGGCGCGTCACCCCCCAGGGGGCAACGCGAGTGGCCCGGCAAAGCCGGCTCCACCGCGTTCCCGGTCGGAGTCACTTCACTCGACCGGCCATTGAGACACGAGACAAACATCCGTCACGAGGACACACCATGACGACAACTCCCAACCCCGAACTCGCCCGCCAGATGGCGAACGCCATCCGCATGCTCGCCGTGGACGCGGTGGAAAAGGCCAAGTCCGGCCACCCCGGCGCGCCCATGGGCATGGCCGACATTGCCGAGGTGCTGTGGAACCGCCACTTGAAGCACAACCCGGGCAACCCGCACTGGCCCGACCGCGACCGTTTCGTGCTGTCCAACGGCCACGGCTCGATGCTGATCTACGCGCTGCTGCACCTCACCGGCTACGACCTGCCGATGAGCGAGCTGAAGAATTTCCGCCAGCTGCACAGCAAGACCGCAGGCCACCCCGAAGTGGGCATCACCCCCGGTGTGGAAACCACCACCGGCCCGCTGGGCCAGGGCATCACCAACGCCGTGGGCATGGCGCTGGCCGAGAAGCTGCTTGCTCAGGAGTTCAACCGCGAAGACGAAACCGTCAGCCACCACATCGTCGACCACTTCACCTACGCGTTCCTCGGTGACGGCTGCATGATGGAAGGCATCAGCCACGAGGCCTGCGCACTCGCCGGCACGCTGCGCCTCTCGAAACTGGTGGCGTTCTACGACGACAACGGCATCTCCATCGACGGCCACGTCGAAGGCTGGTTCACCGACGACACGCCCAAGCGCTTCGACGCCTACGGCTGGCACGTGATCCCCAACGTGGACGGCCACAACCCCGCCGCCATCGAAGCCGCACTGCTGGAGGCGAAGAAGCAGGGTGTGTTGCCCCACGGCAAACCCACGCTGATCTGCTGCAAGACCGTGATCGGCATGGGCTCGCCCAACAAGGCCGGCACGCACGACGTGCACGGCGCTGCGCTGGGTGCGGCCGAGGTGCAGGCCACCCGCGAGCAACTGGGCTGGACCGCACCACCGTTCGAGATTCCGGCCGAGATCGCCTCCGCCTGGAACGCCACCGAGCGCGGCGCTGCGGCCGAACGCGCCTGGCGCGAACGCTTCGAGGCCTACCGCGCGCAGTACCCGCTGGAAGCGGCCGAGTTCGAGCGCCGCATGGCCGGTGATCTGCTGCCCGCGTTCGCCGACAAACTGCCCGAGGTGCTGGAAGCCATCGCCGCCAAGACCGACGCTTTCGCCACCCGGAAGTCCAGCCAGAACGCCCTCGACGTGCTGGCACCGCTGGTGCCCGAATTCTTCGGCGGCAGCGCCGACCTGACCGGTTCCAACCTCACCAACTTCAAAGGTTGCGTGAAGGCCGGGCGCGACGCCTGGGGCAACCACATGAGCTACGGCGTCCGCGAGTTCGGCATGGCCGCGATCATGAACGGCATTGCGCTGCACGGCGGCTACATCCCTTACGGTGGCACCTTCCTCACGTTCTCCGACTACAGCCGCAACGCGATCCGCATGGCCGCGCTGATGAAGCAACGCGTGATCCACGTGTTCACGCACGACTCCATCGGCCTCGGCGAAGACGGACCAACGCACCAGAGCGTTGAGCACGTGCCCAGCCTGCGCCTCATTCCCGGCCTGGACGTGTGGCGCCCGGCCGATGGCCTGGAGACCGCCGTGGCCTGGGCCTGCGCCATCGAACGCCGTGACGGCCCGAGCGCGCTTTGCCTCTCGCGCCAGAATCTGCCGCGCCTGAGCGACGTGTCCATGGTCGCGAAGATCCGCAAGGGTGGCTACGTGCTGGCCGAGGGCAAGCACCCGAAGGCGGTGATCCTGGCCACGGGTTCCGAAACCTCGCTGGCGATGGAAGCCCATGCAGCGCTCGCTGCCGAAGGCATCAGCACCCGCGTGGTGTCCATGCCCAGCAGCAACGTGTTTGACCGCCAGTCCGAGGCCTACCAGGACATGGTGCTGCCGCTGGCCCTGCCCACGGTGGCGGTGGAGGCTGCGCACCCGGACTTCTGGCGCAAATATGTCGGCCGTACCGGTGTGGTGGTGGGTATTGCGACGTTTGGCGAATCCGCGCCGGCGAAAGACCTGTACCAGCACTTCGGCATCACCAGCGCGCGCGTGTGCGATGCCGTGCGCACCCTGGTGCACCGCGCGGCGCACCGCCGCGAAGAGGCGTTGCCCGAGCACATCGTCCCCGGATCGCACTGAACCACCCCCGTCGCTGCGCTCCGCCCCTCAAGGGGCAGCGCCTGCGGCCTGGCAAAGCCAGTTCCGCGGCGCTTCTGGGCCAGCTTCCCCTCATCGAACCTGAGTGCCTGATGTGAGTACCTCTTATCCCTACGACCTCATCCTGTTCGACCTCGACGGCACGCTGATCGAGACAGCCCCCGAGATCGCCGACGCGGTCAACGACACGCTCACCCAGTTTCAGCTGCCGCTGGTGACGCAGCAGCAGGTGAACGACTGGATCGGCCACGGCACGCGCGAGCTGCTGATCCAGGCGCTCGCCTTCACCGGTGACACCACGGCCGACACGGTGCGCCAGTCCGACAGCTTCAAGCTCATCGAGCACGAGTTCGGCAAGCACTATCAGCAGCGCTGCGGCACGCGCAGCCACCTCTACCCGCACGTGCGCGAAACCCTGCAGGTGCTGCGCGCTGCGGGCGTGAAGCTGGTGGTGATGACCAACAAGGAAGGGCGTTACACCCAGACGGTGCTCGATGCGCACCAGATGGCACCCCTGTTCGACCGCGTCATCAGCGGCGACACCTTGCCGGTGAAGAAGCCCAACCCGGCCGGTATCACCGATTGCCTGAAGCAATTCGGCATGAGCAGCGATCGTGCGCTGTTCGTGGGCGACTCCAGCATCGACGTGGCCACCGCGCGCAACGCGGGCATCGCCGTCTGGGCGCTGCCCTATGGCTACAACATGGGTGAGCCCATCGAGGCCTGCAACCCCGACCGCGTGATCCCCGACTTTTCGGCGTTGACCACCCAGTAGGCGGGTTGACACTCCACAGCCCGCCGCTGAACGCCATTTCTTTATTCCTCACTTCAAAGGTAGATTTCTCATGACCATCAAGATCGGTATCAACGGCTTCGGGCGCATCGGGCGCATGGTGTTCCGCGCTGTCACGAAGGAAGCCGAATTCAAGGACATCGTGGTCGTCGGCATCAACGACCTGCTGGAGCCCGAGTACCTGGCCTACATGCTGCAGTACGACAGCGTACACGGTCGTTTCAAGGGCACAGTGGCTGTCGAGGGCAACCACCTTGTCGTCAACGGCAAGAAAATCCGCCTGACCGCCGAGAAGGACCCGGCCAACCTGAAGTGGAATGAGATCGGTGCCGACGTCGTGGTCGAGTCCACTGGCTTCTTCCTGACCGGCGATACCTGCCAGAAGCACATTGATGCCGGTGCGAAAAAGGTGGTGCAGTCCGCGCCTTCGAAGGATGCGACACCGATGTTCGTCTACGGCGTGAACCACGCCAAGTACGCGGGCGAGGCCATCGTCTCCGCGGCGTCCTGCACCACCAACTGCCTGGCCCCCGTGGCCAAGGTGCTGAACGACAGCTTCGGCATCAAGCGCGGCCTGATGACCACCGTGCACGCCGCCACCGCGACGCAGAAGACCGTGGACGGCCCCTCCAGCAAAGACTGGCGCGGCGGCCGCGGCATCCTGGAGAACATCATTCCCTCGTCCACTGGCGCGGCCAAGGCTGTGGGCGTGGTGCTCCCCGAGCTGAACAAGAAGCTTACCGGCATGGCCTTCCGCGTGCCCACCTCCGACGTGTCGGTGGTGGACCTGACCGTCGAGCTGAACCAGGAAGCCAGCTACGAAGACATCTGCAAGGCCATGAAGGCGGCTTCGGAAGGGGCGCTCAAGGGCGTGCTGGGCTACACCAGCGACAAGGTGGTGTCCACCGACTTCCGCGGCTGCTCCATGCCCTCCATCTTCGACGCCGAAGCCGGCATCGCGCTGGACAGCACCTTCGTCAAGGTCGTGGCCTGGTACGACAACGAGTACGGCTACACCTGCAACATGATGCGCTTCGTGCAGCACGTTGGTCGCAACTGATCCGGGTGATCGCCATGAAATTCCTCCGATTCAGCGACGTGTGTGCCAGCGGCTTTGCCAGCGGCAAACGTATCTTCATCCGCGCCGACCTCAACGTGCCGCAGGACGACGCGGGCAACATCACCGAAGACACGCGCATCCGCGCCAGCATCCCCGCGATCCAGATGGCGCTGGACGCCGGTGCCGCCGTCATGGTGACCTCGCACCTGGGCCGTCCTACCGAAGGCGAATTCAAACCTGCCGACTCATTGACTCCTGTCGCGGCCCGCATGGGCCAGCTCATGGGTCGCAACATCCGCGTCGTCGCCAACTGGGTGGACGGCGACTTCTCCGTGGCGCCCGGTGAGGTGGTGATGCTGGAGAACTGCCGTCTGAACAAAGGCGAGAAGAAGAACAGCCCCGAACTCGCCCAGAAGCTCGGTGCCTTGTGCGACATCTTCGTGCACGACGCCTTCGGCACCGCACACCGCGCCGAAGGCAGCACCTACGGCATCGCCGAGACCGCGCCGATCGCCTGCGCCGGCCCGCTGCTCGCCGCCGAGATGGACGCCATCGGCAAGGCCCTGGCCAACCCGAAGCGCCCGCTGATCGCCATCGTCGCCGGCAGCAAGGTGAGCACCAAGCTCACCATCCTGCAGGCGCTGGCGAAAAACGTGGACGGCCTGATCGTTGGCGGCGGCATCGCCAACACCTTCATGCTCGCCGCCGGTCTGAAGATCGGCAAGAGCCTGGCCGAACCCGACCTGATCGGCGAAGCCAAAGCCGTGATCGACGCCATGAAAGCGCGCGGCGCGGCGGTGCCGATCCCGACCGACGTGGTCTGCGCCAAGAGCTTCAGCCCCGACGCAGTGGCCACGGTCAAGGCCGCCACCGACGTGGCCGACGACGACCTGATCCTGGACATCGGCCCTGAGACCGCGCAGCTGCTGGCCGAACAACTCAAGAAGGCCGGCACCATCGTCTGGAACGGCCCGGTGGGCGTGTTCGAGTTCGCCGCCTTCGAGAACGGCACCAAGGTCATCGCGCACGCGATCGCCGAGAGCAGCGCCTTCAGCATCGCCGGTGGTGGCGACACCTTGGCGGCGATCGCCAAGTACGGCATCGAGAAGGACGTGGGTTACATCTCCACCGGTGGTGGCGCCTTCCTCGAAGTGCTGGAGGGCAAGACACTACCGGCCTTCGAGGTGTTGGCGCGCAGAGCCGAGACCCCCTGATTTCCGACTTCAACTCATCTTTCCAAGGAAATTCCCCATGGCACTCATCTCCCTTCGCCAGCTGCTCGACCACGCCGCCGAGCACAACTACGGCCTGCCGGCCTTCAACGTCAACAACATGGAGCAGGTGCAGGCCATCATGCAGGCGGCCGACAAGGTGAACAGCCCCGTGATCCTGCAGGGATCGGCCGGTGCGCGCTCGTATGCGGGCGAGCCCTTCCTGCGCCATCTGATCTCGGCCGCGATCGAGATGTACCCCCACATCCCCGTCTGCATGCACCAGGACCACGGCGCCGCGCCCGCCATCTGTTTCCGCTCCATCCAGTCGGGCTTCAGCTCGGTGATGATGGACGGCAGCCTGCTGGCCGACGGCAAGACGCCGTCGAGCTACGAGTACAACGTCAATACCACCAAGCAGGTGGTGGACCTGGCCCACGCCTGCGGCGTGTCGGTCGAAGGTGAACTCGGTTGCCTGGGTTCGCTGGAAACCGGCAAGGCCGGCGAAGAGGACGGCCACGGCGCCGAAGGCGAGATGGACCACTCCATGCTGCTGACCGACCCCGACGAAGCCGCGGACTTCGTGAGCAAGACCCAGGTGGACGCGCTGGCCATCGCCATCGGCACCAGCCACGGCGCCTACAAGTTCAGCAGCAAGCCCAGCGGCAAGGTGTTGCGCATCGACCGCGTGAAAGAGATCCACCAGCGCATTCCCAACGTGCACCTGGTGATGCACGGTTCGTCCAGCGTGCCGGAAGACTGGCTGGCCATCATCAACCAGTACGGTGGCGACATGGGCGTCACCTACGGCGTGCCGGTGGAAGAGATCGTGGAAGGCATCCGGAACGGCGTGCGCAAGGTCAACATCGACACCGACCTGCGCATGGCCAGCACCGGCGCGATCCGCAAGCACCTGGCCGAAGACCGCAAGAACTTCGACCCGCGCAAGTTCTACAAGGAAGCCACCAAGGCGATGCAGGCGATCTGTGCAGCACGCTACGAGGCCTTCGGTGCCGCCGGCATGGCCAGCAAGATCACCCAGGTGCACAGCCTGGAGACGATGCAGAAGCGCTACGACAAAGGTGAGCTCGCCGCCAAGGTGGCCTGAGCCAATCGCGAGGGAGCAGCGACAGCCCCTCCGGCGCGAAATGTCCCAACCCAGGATGCGGTGGAACCGGCTTCGCCGGGCCACTCGCATCGCCCCTTGGGGGGTGACGCGCTGAAAGCGCGGCGCGGGGGGAGGGTAAATCTGTCTGCCAAAGAAGGGAAGCCCGCCCAGCACACGCCGAAGATCCGGCTTCGCCAGTCCAAGGGCGTGGTCCTCCTGGGGGGAAGCCGCACAGCGGCGCAGGGGGGAACCTCTACTTGCTGCTGACGTACTCAGCAACAGCCGCCATCTCCAGCTCCGTCATCTTCTCCGCCACCACATGCATCACCGCGTTGTCGTTCGTGCGGTCGCGCTTGTTGAACGATTTCAGCTGGGTGTGGATGTAGCCTGAGAACTGGGTCGCCAGTCGGGGCAGGTTGGCTGCGCCCTCGGCGTTGGTACCGTGGCAGTTCACACAGGCTGGCACGCCGCTGAACTTGTTGCCGTTGTGAAAGATGTAGCGGCCCATGGCGGCGAGTTGCGGGTCCTTGGGCTCCTCGCGCGGGATCGACATCTTCTCGTAGTACTTGCCCAGCGCCAGCATCTCGTCGGGCGTGAGCTTGCTCACCATCTCGACCATGGCGGTGCTCTTGCGTTGGCCACTCTTGAAAGCCGTGAGCTGCTTGGCGATGTACTCGGCGTGCTGTCCGGCCAGACGCGGAAACACCTCGCTGGTGGACTCACCCTGCGCTCCGTGGCACAGGAAGCAGGAGCCGCCCGCGATCTTCTTGGCACGGGCCTCGTCGGCCTGAGCGAAGGCACTCATCGAGAAAAGGAGCGCCACGGCCAACGTGAATGTCGTGCGGACGGTGTTCAGGGGCGAAAGGCGAGCGTTCATGTCCGGACAGGATGAAGAGGAGAGGGCACGCCGCCGGCGGCAGCCGCGGAACCGGCTTTGTCGGGTCGCTGGCTGCGCCCCCCTTCCAGGGGGGTGACGCCGCAGGCGGCGCGGGGGGTCAAGCCAAGGTGTCAGCCCAGATGTTGCGTGCCCAGGCGTGGGCATAGCGGCCTTCGAGTTCGCTGGCCGCCACCGACACACCGCCCGAGCCAGGCACCGTGAGCATGGTCTTCTTCTCGGCGTCGTAACGGTGCACGCTGGCCACGTGCACCACGTCTTCGTCGGTCACGAAGCTGTAGCAGGTGTTGGCGTAGATCGGCAGCGAGAGCGGCTCCTTGCCTTCCAGCAGAGCCACCACGGCCGCGGCACAGGTCTTGCCGTGCTGGTTGGCCATGTGGCCGGACTTGGGCATGCCGGGCGCGATCTGGATCGAGTCGCCGAGCACGTGGATGTTCTTCCTGGCCTTGGATTCGAAGGTGAGGAAGTCGACATCGCACCAGCGGTTGTTGGCGGTGGCCAGGCCGGTGGTGACGGCGATGGCGCCAGCGCGCATGCTGGGCACCACGTTGGCGACACCGGCCTTGAAGTCGTCGTTGAACTCGAATTTCAGCGTGTTGGTGGCCGCGTCCACGTCGACCACCTTGTGCTTGGGGCGGTACTCGATCATGCCGTCGTAATGGTCCTTCCAGGCCTTCATGAACAGGCCCTTCTTGGACTGGATGTCGTCGTTGGCGTCGAAGATCACGACCTTGCTCTTGGGCTTGGCCTTCTTGAAGTAGTTGGCGACCATGCAGGCGCGCTCGTAGGGGCCGGGCGGGCAGCGGTACGGCGCGAGCGGGATCGAGAGCGCATACACGCCACCGTCGGGCATGGCTTCGAGCTGTTTGCGCAGCGCCACGGTCTGGGCGCCGGCTTTCCAGGCGTGCAGCACCTTGTCTTGCGCACCGGGCTTGGCCATGCCGGGCAGGGTGTCCCACATGAAGTCGATACCGGGCGAGAGGATCAGGCGGTCATACGGCAGTTCGCCGCCGCTGGCGAGTTTCACCATGCGCTTCTCAGCGTCGATGCTGGCGACCATGTCGCGCACGACTTTCACGCCGTGGCGCTTTTCCAGGTTGTCGTAGGGGGTGGTGATGTCGGCGATGGTCTTGCTGCCCTGGATCACCAGGTTGGAAATCGGGCAGGAGACGAAAGCCGGATTCGGCTCGATCAGCGTGACGTTGATGCCGTAGTCGGAGAACAGTCGCACGTATTTGGCGGCGGTGGCGCCACCGTAGCCGCCTCCGACGACGATGACCTTCGCGCCACTGGCGCCCCCGGCAGCACAGCCACCCAGCAAGCCCAGACCGGCCACCGCCGAACCGGCGCCCAGCGTTTGTACAAATTGACGACGTTGCATGTTGGGGCTCCTTATTTTTTCAGGCTGGCGAAGTAGGCGGCCAATTGCTGGAGCTGCTCGTCGGAGTAGCCCTTGGTCAGCTGGTGCATGATGGTGGCGGGCTTGCGGCCGGTCTTGAAGTCCATCATCTTCTGGATCAGCTCGTCCTTGTCCTTGCCGGCCAGCGACTCATTGCCCGTCTCGGCCTTGCCCATGGTGCCGTGGCAGTTGGCACAGGCCGCGGCCCACGCGCGCACCTGACTCACTTCGGCCTGCGCCCCCAAAGCCGCTGCACTCAGCGCACCCACAGCCAGCCATTTCATTGTTTTGATCATCGTCACCTCCAGAAGAGTGGTTGGGAAAAACACCATCTAAAACTGTAGCAGGGGGTGTTCTGGCGCGCAAAGCATCAGTACTTCCGCATATTTAGATGATTGATCCTAGCACCGTGATCTGGCCCTCCAAACCGTAAAAACCCTATCAGATTTGGTCTGCATTTGGACCGATAAGTCAGTGACCCGTAAGGGTTTTTTGGCGGGCGAGGCGTTTGCACGGGTGCCCGCTTTGGAACCCGGTGCGGGGTGCCATTTGTCAGAAAAGTGCGAGGATTCGGGTTTACACTAATCTGTATATAGGCATTCAATCATATAGTTGATTGATCAAAGTCAAACGAATCTGGAGACCAACCGGTGGATGACATGCACGAGGTTTTTGAGTCCGTGGCGCGCTATTTCAGCGTGCTCGGCGAGCCTACGCGGCTGCGCATCTTGCACGCGCTGTGTCAGGAAGAAAAGTGCGTCAACGAGATCATCAAGGTGACCGCGCTGGCGCAGGCCAATGTGTCCCGCCATCTCGGCCTGATGTACCAGGCCGGCATGCTGTCGCGCCGCCGCGAGGGTACCCAGATTTTTTACAAGGTGGCTGACCCCATGTACATCGAGCTGTGTCGCACGGTGTCGACCCAGGTGGCCAGTCGAGCCGACAGCGCATCCGTTTCCCGTGAGAGTTTCAACCATTTTGTTGAAGACATGACCCCGCGCCAAAGCCCCAAGGTCAAAACCAGGGCCAAACGCAATCCCCCCGCCAACCAGAAGGAAAAAGCAAGTGTCTAAAGACCTGAGCGAAGTGATTGGACGCGTGATCCCCGCGCCCGAAAATTTTCTGAGTCCCGAAAAGCTCGAACAGGCGCGCAAGGCGCGCCGCAGCTTCATGGGCAAAGCACTGGCCATGGGCGCCGGCGTCGCCGCGTCGGCGGGCGCGGCCACCCGGGCCATGGCAGCTGACGGTGAAGAAGCGATTCTGAAGTTGCCCGAGCACAGCACAGGGCTGGGCCAGTCGGTGGTGACCGACGGCTATGGCAAACCCAGCAAATGGGAAGCCAACCTGCAGCGCCGCCAGAGCCCGGGTCTGACCCGCGTGGACCAGGCTTCGGTGAGCTTCACGCCGCTGCAGGGCCTGTTCGGCATCATCACGCCCAGCGGCCTGCACTTCGAACGCCACCACCAGGGCTGGTGGGATATCGATCCCTCCAAACACCGCCTGATGATCAACGGCCTCGTGAAACGCCAGCGCGTCTTCACCATGGACGACCTGATGCGCCTGCCCAGCGTATCGCGCATCCACTTCATCGAGTGCGGTGCCAACACCGCCACCGAATGGGGCAACGTGGCCGTGCCCACCGTGCAGTACACGCACGGCATGGTCAGCTGCTCCGAATTCACCGGCGTGCTGCTGTCCACGCTGCTGGAAATGTGTGGTTACGACAAGAAGGCCGCCAAGTTCGTGCTGGCCGAAGGTGCCGACGGTTCTTCCATGACCCGCACCATCGACATCGAACGCGCCATGGACGACTGCATCGTCGCCTGGGCCATGAACGGCGAGATGCTGCGCCCGGAGAATGGTTACCCGCTGCGCCTGGTGGTGCCGGGTGTGCAGGGTGTGAGCTGGGTCAAGTACCTGCGCCGCATCGAAGTGGGCGATCAGCGGTACGCCACCAAGGACGAGGCGGTGCACTACATCGATCACATGCCCGATGGCACGCACCGCCAGTACACCGGCATCCAGGAGTGCAAGTCGGTCATCACCACACCCTCGGCCGGCCAGACCCTGCTGGACAAGGGCTACTACAACGTGACCGGCCTGGCCTGGTCGGGCCGCGGTGCGATCAAGCGCGTGGACGTGAGCGTGGATGGTGGCCGCAACTGGCGCACCGCGCGCATCGAAGGCCCGGTGCTGCCCAAGGCGCTGACCCGTTTCAACATCGACTGGGTCTGGGACGGCAAGCCCGCCATCCTGCAAGCCCGTGCCGTCGACAGCACCGGTTATGTGCAGCCCAAGATCAACCAGCTGCGTGCCGTGCGCGGCACCAAGTCTGTCTATCACCAGAACGCCATCCAGAGCTGGCTGGTGTCTGAAAACGGTGAAGTCTCCAACGTGCAGGTGTACTGATGAAATCCATTTTTAAACTTTCGACGAATGCCGTTGTTCTGGCGGCTGCGCTCTCGCTGGGTACTGCTTTTGCGCAGACCGCGCCGTGGCACAACATGGGCCGTGACGCCACCGCCGCCGAGGTGAAGGCCTGGGACATCGATGTGCGCCCGGACTTCAAAGGCCTGCCGGCTGGTGCGGGCAGCGTCTCGCAGGGCGAAGCGGTCTGGGAAGTGAAGTGTGCGTCTTGCCATGGCAGCTTCGGCGAGTCCAACGAAGTGTTCACGCCCATCATCGGCGGCACCACCAAGGACGACATCAAGAACGGCCGCGTGAAGGGCCTGGAAGAGGGCAAAAGCATTTCGCCCCAGAAGACCACCATCATGAAGGTGGCCACGGTCTCCACGATCTGGGACTACATCAACCGCGCCATGCCCTGGAACGCGCCCAAGACGCTCACCACCAACGAGGTCTATGGCGTGACGGCCTACCTGCTGAGCCTGGCCGAGATCGTTCCGGCGGACTTCACCCTGACCGACAAGAACATCGCCGAGGTGCAAAAGCGGATGCCCAACCGCAATGGCATGGTGTTCTACGAGCCGCTGTGGAAAGCGAATGGCAAGGGCGATGTGAAGAATGTGGCCTGCATGAAGGACTGCTCGGTCGATCCCAAAGTGCATTCTTTCCTGCCGGACTTTGCCCGCGACGCCCACGGCAACATCCAGGAGCAGAACCGCGTGATCGGCCCGGTGCGTGGTACCGACACCACCAAGCCAGCGCCCAAGGGTCTGGTGGGTTCGTCGGCCGCGGCACCGGTGGTGGTGGCCGCCCGCACGGCCTCAGGCGGCGCGGATGCCAAAGGCATGCTGAACACCAATGCCTGCACGGCCTGCCACGGCTTGAAGAGCAAGATCGTCGGCCCGGGCTTCAACGAAATCTCTGCCAAATACAAGGGCAAGGCCGACGCCGAGACCTACCTGGAAGGCAAGATCAAGTCGGGTGGTTCGGGTGTCTGGGGGGCCGTGCCCATGCCGGCCCAGGACCAGCTCTCGGCGGCCGATGCCAAGACCCTTGCCAAGTGGATTGTGGAGGGCGCGAAATAAACCGAAATCAACCCACCTGCGTTCGCCGCGGAGGTGACTGCTCCGCTCGTTCCTCCAAATATGCGCATTTAATCGTTAACCCCATACGTTTTTTACCAAGGAGACCCTAAGCTATGAAGATGGATTTCAAACAGGTTGTCCTCGCCGCTGCGGCCCTGCTGATCACCGCAGGTGCTCATGCCATGGACGCCGCCGCCGCCAAGGCACTCGCGTCCAAGAGCGCTTGCCTGGCCTGCCATGCTGCGGACAAGAAACTGGTGGGCCCCGCCTACAAGGATGTGGCCGCCAAGCACAAGGGTCAGGCCAACGCCGAAGCCACAGTGGCAGCGCGCATCAAGTCTGGCGGTTCCGGCCTGTACGGTCCTGTGCCCATGCCACCCCAACCGGCACTCAAAGACGACGAGCTCAAGCTGCTCGCCGCCTGGGTGCTGGCCGGTGCCCCCGATAAGTAAACTCACCCCCACTTTTTTTCAGGAGTTCCCCATGAACAGTTCCCGTCGCACAGCCATCAAGTCCACCGGCGCGTTCGCCTCCCTGATCGCCCTGGGCCTCGTGACCCAGAGCCAGGCCCAGGCCGCCGTGGACCACGCCAGCTTCCAGGTCAAGACGCTGGAAGATGCCCTCAAGGCCATCGGTGGTACCGCTGCCGCCAGCGATCAGGTTTCCGTGGTGTCGCCCGACATCGCTGAGAACGGCGCTGTCGTGCCCGTCGGCGCCACCAGCAAGCTGCCCAACACGACCGAGATGTACCTCATCGTCGAGAAGAACCCGACCCCGCTGTCGTGCGCTTTCATGATCCCCGCCGGCACCGCTGCCGATGTGCAGACCCGTCTGAAGATGGGCCAGAGCACCAACGTGGTGGCCGTGGTCAAGGCCGATGGCAAGCTGTTCTCGGCTTCCAAAGAAACCAAAGTGACGCTGGGTGGCTGCGGCGGCTGATCGCCCCGAGCTCACACCACACAACCCCGCAAACCATATTTTTTGAATTGATAGGAGTCCATCATGGCTGATCCGATGCGCATCCGTGCCGCCCTCGCTGGCGACGAAACCACCGTTCGCGTGCTCATGTCCCACCCCATGGAACCCGGTACCCGCAAAGACGCGGCCGGCGCCCTCATCCCCGCCCACTTCATCAAGGATGTGGAAGCCACCAGCGCCGGCAAGACCGTGCTCAAGGCCATGTTCAGTGGCTCGGTGTCGCAGAACCCCTTCCTGTCCTTCAAGTTCAAGGGCGGCGCCAAGGGTGACAAAGTCGTGGTGAAGTGGACCGACAGCAAGGGCGACTCCCGCACCGACGAAGCTGCCATCGCCTGACAGGGCGCGGGCAAGAGACGGCCAGCCACGCAAGGTGCTGGCCGTTTTTTGATTTTTCACTGCAAAAGAAGGAGACCCCCAGATGAAACAAGCCGTGGTTTACCGCAGCGCTGTTGTGGCCGTCGCACTGACCCTGGGTGCTGGTGCAGCGTCTGCCCAGGGCAATGCCGCGCTCGATGGCATCGCCAAGTACCGTGAGATGCTGCAGGATGGCAATCCGGCCGAACTGTTCGAAATGAAGGGCGAAGAGCTCTGGAAGCAGAAGCGTGGTCCAAAAAACGCCTCGCTGGAACAGTGTGACCTGGGCAAGGGTCCGGGGGTCATCAAGGGTGCCTTCGTCGAGTTGCCCCGCTATTTCAAGGACACCGGTCGGGTTCAGGATCTGGAAACCCGCCTCATCACCTGCATGGAGACCCTGCAGGGCTTCAAGGGCGAAGACATCGCCAAGACGCCGTTCGGCAAGGGCGAGAAGGCCAACCTGGTTGCCATCACCACCTATGTGGCCACGGCTTCCAAAGGCATGCGCTTCAACCTGCCTCAGGCCACCGATCAGGAAAAGACCATGTATGAAGTGGGCAAGCGCCTGTTCTTCCAGCGTGGTGGCCCGCACGATTTTGCGTGCTCATCCTGCCATGGTGTCGACGGTGGACGCATCCGTCTGCAAGACCTTCCCAACCTGACCAAGAACCCCGGCGACGGCATCGGCTTTGCGGCCTGGCCGGCCTACCGCGTGTCCAATTCCCAGATGTGGTCCATGCAACACCGTCTGAACGACTGCTACCGTCAGCAGCGCTTTCCCGAGCCCAAGTTTGGCAGCGATGCCACCATCGCTCTGGGCGTCTACATGGGCGTCAATTCCAAAGGCGCCGAGTCCATCGTGCCGGCCATCAAGCGCTGAACAGGAGACCACGACATGAAAAAAACCATGACCTACGCCGTTCTGCCCCTGGTTGCCGTGGTGCTGGCCGCTTGCTCGGCTTCGCCCGCTGGCAACGACTACGACAAGGCCGCCGCCGCCGTGGTGGCCTCGTCGTTTCAGCCCAAAGGCATCGTGAGCCTTGACAACCTCAAGCAGGACGAAGCCAACCGCCTGTGCAGCGCGGCCGACGTGGCCGGCAAGCCCCTGGACGAGAAAACCACCAAGGCCATCGAAGCCGCCGAACTCAAGACCGTCAAGATGCCCAGCGACGGCAAGTTCCTGGGCGACTGGAAGGCGGGCGAGAAAATTGCACAGAGCGGACGCGGTCTGACCTGGTCCGATGATGCCAAGACCGTCAACGGTGGCAACTGCTACAACTGCCACCAGATCAGCAAGGAAGAGATTTCCTTTGGCAACCTGGGACCAAGCCTGTACAACTACGGCAAGACCCGGGGCGTGACCGACCCCAACAGCCCGGCGGCCAAGGCGATCGTGGAATACACCTGGGGCAAGCTGTGGAACGCGCGTGCCTACAACGCCTGCTCGCAAATGCCGCGCGCTGGCCACAAGGGCATCCTGAGCGAAAACAACATCAAGGACGTGATGGCGCTGTTGCTGGACCCTGCATCGCCCGTCAACAAGTAGAGAAAACCACGCCCACAGGACGCCTGACCTGTGGTGCGGCCTGCTCCCGGTGATGAACCGGGAGCAGGATGTCGGCAAAAAAATTTGGCGCAAATATCAGCAATCAATTGTTAAGGAATGTTTATGAGCTTCAGTCGTCGTGAATTCATGCAGGTGCTCGCCGTGGCCAGCGCGGGCGGCATGGCTCTGGACCACAAGGATGTGCTGGCCGGCAAGCCCGGCGCGGGCCAGGCGATGTACGACCTGCCCAAGTTCGGCAACGTCAGCTTCCTGCACTTCACCGACTGCCATGCGCAGCTGATGCCGATCTACTTCCGCGAGCCCAATGTGAACCTGGGCGTGGCCGAAGCCGTGGGCCGCCCACCGCACATCGTGGGCGAGAGCCTGCTCAAGCACTTCAAGATCCGCCCCGGGACCCCCGAGGCCCATGCCTTCACCTACCTGAATTTCGAAAGCGCAGCCAAGACCTACGGCAAGGTCGGCGGTTTCGCGCACCTGGCCACGCTGATCAAGCAGATGCGTGCCAGCCGCCCCTACGCCATGCTGCTCGACGGTGGCGACACCTGGCAGGGCAGTGCCACCGCGCTCTGGACCAATGGCCAGGACATGGTCGACGCCTGCAAGCTGCTGGGCGTGAACGCCATGTGCCCGCACTGGGAATTCACGTTGGGCGAAAAGCGCGTGCAGGAGATCGTCGAGAAGGACTTTGCCGGCAAGCTCGACTTCCTGGCGCAGAACGTCAAGACCAACGACTTCGGTGACCCGGTTTTCAAACCCTACGTCATCAAGGAAATGAACGGCGTGCCGGTGGCCGTGATCGGTCAGGCTTTCCCCTACACGCCCATCGCCAACCCCGGTTACATGGTGTCGAACTGGACCTTCGGTATCCAGGACGAGAACATGCAGAAGATGGTGGACGAGGCGCGCTCCAAGGGCGCGCAGGCGGTGGTCGTGATCTCGCACAACGGCATGGACGTGGACATCAAGATGGCCTCGCGCGTGACCGGCATCGACGCCATTCTCGGCGGCCACACGCACGATGGCATGCCCGCGCCCATCGTGGTGAAAAACGCCAAGGGCCAGACCCTGGTGACCAACGCCGGCTCCAACAGCAAGTTCCTCGGCGTGCTCGACTTCGACGTGCGCGGTGGCAAGGTGCAGGACTTCCGCTACAAGTTGCTGCCCGTGTTCGCCAACCTGCTGCCGGCCGATACCGAAATGCAGACCTACATCGACAAGGTGCGCGCGCCCTACAAGGCCAAGCTGGACGAGAAGCTCGCCGTGTCCGAAGGCCTGCTGTACCGCCGCGGCAACTTCAACGGCTCGTGGGACCAGCTCATCGTCGACGCGCTGATGGAAGTCAAGGGCGCCGACATGGCGTTCTCGCCCGGCTTCCGCTGGGGTACCACCATCCTGCCGGGCCAGGCGATCACGCGCGAACTCATGATGGACCAGGTGGCGATCACCTACCCGACCAGCACGCTCACCGAAATGAGCGGCGAGACCATCAAGACCGTGCTGGAAGACGTCTGCGACAACCTGTTCAACCCCGACCCCTACTACCAGCAGGGCGGCGACATGGTGCGCGTGGGCGGTCTGGCCTACACCTGCGACCCCAAGGCCGGCTCGGGCAAGCGCATCAGCAACATGATGCTCAAGGGCAAGACCATCGAAGCGGGCAAGACCTACAAGGTGGCCGGCTGGGCGCCGGTGGCCGAAGGTGCCAAGGGCGAGCCGATCTGGGACGTGATGGAGACCTATTTCAAGAGCCACAAAACCATCACCACGCGCAAGCTCAACACCCCCAAAGTGGAAGGCATGCAGGGCAATCCAGGCATAGCCGCCTGATCGATATGCCCCTGGCGTGAACAGGCGGATGGCGCGTTTGATATGCTCCCCCCGCCTGTTTATTCTCCAAGGAATTTTGATGATCAAGAACGCAGGGATGCTGATCGCGGTGCTGGTGCTCGCGGGTTGTGCATCTTCGAAACCCTTTTGGGCCAAGCCCAACGTCTCCTCGGATGACACCTACACCCAGTTGTCAGAGTGCCGTTTTCAGGTGGGCCTGAACAAGGTCGCCAAATCGGAACAGGAACTCATGGTGGCGCATTGCATGCGCGGCAAAGGCTTCCGCCTGCTGGCCAACGACAGCTGAGCACCCGTGGGGCGCTGAGTCACCAGCAAAAAATCCCCTCGCGGCGCGGCTGTGAAGGGGATTTTTTTGTTTGTGTCCCCGATGTGTCTCCATGAAAGCGCTGGCTGAGCGGACACCGGGGGACATCCAGAAACACAAAAGCCCCGGAGTACGGGGCTTGTGGGTGGTCTTGTGGACTCCTTGGGAAGTCCGGAAACCTGTCTGTGGCGGAGAAGGAGGGATTCGAACCCTCGGTACAGTTGAAACTGTACGCCGGATTTCGAATCCGGTGCATTCGACCACTCTGCCACCTCTCCGCGTCGAAGCTCAGTATTCTAGCAGGAGACGGGCGCTGCATTTTTCAGGCCTTCCGGTGTGACAATGGTCCACCGTCTGTTCGTGGTTATTCATGCTTGTCGACACCCAACCCGCGACCCACCAGCATCTGCCCGCTTCGCCCGAGGTGAGAGACCAGTGGGTGAACGCCCAGTTGATCGGGGTCCTGATGGACAACATGGTCCCATCGCTGCTGGCGGCGACATTGGCGCTGCCGGTGTTGATTTTCATGATGGCCGGTGAGGTGGACTTTGTTTCCTTGCTGATCTGGACGGGGCTTTTGGTGACCATGCTGGTCTACCGCTACCGGCTGATCGGGATCTACCAGTTGCGCTACGACAGCTCCGAAGGGCCGCAGCGCATGGCGTTTGTCGAGCGCTACCAGTGGACCTGGGGTGTCATGGGTTTCCTCTGGGGTGGCGGGGTGATGCTGAGCTATCTGAAGGCCAGTCCGGCGACGCAGTTCGTCTGCGGCATCGTGGTGCTGGGGCAGGGCTTGCTCACCTTGACGGCCTTCAGTGCCTATTTGCCGGTGTTTCGCCGGTATGTGCATGCGCTCGTGCTCTCGGTCTTCCTGGGCCTTGCGCTCAACACCTTGCGGGCCACCGATCCAACACCCATGGCGGAGCAGAGCCTGGCTTTGATGGCTTTGCTGATGGTGTTCTGGTGGCTTTTGCTGGTGGCGGGGAATCGCCTGCATCAGATCTACCGCGCCAGTTTCGAACTGCAGTTTTCCAACCAGGAGCTGATCGATTCGCTGACCCAGCAGACGCGCGCTTCGATCCGGGCCGTCGCGACCAAGAACCGGTTTCTGGCCTCGGCTGCTCACGACCTGCGTCAGCCGGTGCATGCCCTGAGCCTGTACGCAGACTGGCTGGCCACCGAGCCGGAGATGGCGCGCGATATCTCGCCACGGATACTTCAATCGACCCGGGCCATCAACGAGCTGTTTGACTCGTTGTTTGACCTGACACGCATCGATGCGGGCAACTACAAGGTGCGCTTGCAGAACGTCGACGTGTTGCAGCTTTTCGCCGAGCTGGCCACGCAGTTTGAGCCCGTTGCGGCGGGCAAGTCTCTCAAGTTCAGGACCTATGCCAAGCCCACGACCCTGTGGGCCGATCCGGTGGTGTTGCGCCGGATTCTGGGCAATCTGTTGTCGAACGCGTTTCGTCACACGCGGCGCGGTGGCGTGCTGCTGGGCCTGAGGCGCCGGGAGGACGTGCTGGTCTTTGAAGTCTGGGACACCGGTGTGGGGATTGCGCGCGAACACCAGCAGGCGATTTTTCAGGAGTTCTTCAGGGTGTCGCAACACCAGGGAACCGAAGACAGTCTGGGTCTGGGCCTGACCATCGTTTCCAAGCTGACCACGCTGATGGGTTACCAGCTGGCGCTGTCCTCCGAAGCGGAGCGGGGCAGTGTATTTCGTGTGCTGCTGCCCGCCTACACGCAGAAGTCAGAGAAGTCAGCGCTGGAGACCGCGACAACACCGGATGTCGTGGTGCCGGGGTCGGCGGCACAGGCTTCCGGCTGAAGCAGCCCGCTTCAGGGGATACCAGCGAAGCTCAGAGGTCGAGCAGGCCCGCGGTGCGCGCCAGATGGCTGGCCTGAGAGCGGCTCTTGACGTTGAGGCGGCGGAACAGGCGCCACAGGTGCACCTTGACGGTGTGTTCGCTGATCTGCAGTTGTTCGGCGATGTCGCGGTTGGACAGTCCGCGGTCCAGCATGACGAGCAACTGCTTCTGCCGTTTGGACAGCTTCTCAGGAATGGTGGGTGCGTTTTCGTCTTCGGGTTCTTCGGTCAGGAATTCGCGCAGCACCTTGCCGATCTGGGCGGCACCGGCCGATTTTTCGACGTAGGCATCGGCACCCGCTTCCCGGGCCAGGTCTTCGTAGTCGGAAGCTGGCGACGCGGACAGCACGATCAGCGATGTGTCGGGCAGCATCTGGCGCACTTCGCGCACACCGGAAACGCCGTGGGTGTCGGGCAGCTTCAGGTCGAGGCAGACCAGCTCAGGCTCCCCGTGTTCAGCGATCGCCTTGCTCACGGTGGCCAGTCGCTCCAGTTCAACCACCTGGGTGGAAGACCGGAGACGACGCAGAAGCATGACGACTGCCTCGCGCATCAGCGGATGATCGTCAATGACAAAGATACTCATGGCAGGATGTGCTGTTTAAGTTTTGTATTCAGAGTGACAGCATATCGGCATTGGCAGCTTTTGGCGATAGCAAAAAGCGCACTTTTGTACACCTTGTTTTTAGTTTTTGATGCCCGGGTTCCATGAAGTTGGGAACTCGGTAAACACCGCGGTGTGCTGCCTTGTTGGGGTCGTGCCTGGTGGGCGTTCGCTCCCGACCGCTATTGTCGCAGGTTCGCGAATGTGTAACCCGGTCGGCGGTGTCAGTCAGCTGGCGTTGAAAACCAACCGAGGGCCTGTGCCAGCACCTGCGGATCGGCCGCCACGATCAGCTGGCTTTGCAGTTCGGCGATGGCGCCAGCACCTTGCTGCTGCAAACGGGTGACCGTTTGTGCCGCTTCCCGCGGCGACGCAAAGCCGGTGCTTTGCAGCAGCAGGTGGCCTTGGGCGTCGAGCAGCTTGAAATAGAACTGGCCGTCCTGTTCCCGGTATTGCTTGAAGCTGGGTGCCGCCGCCCGAGAGGCTTTGGTCGCCTTGGTCGCGGTCGGCCGGCTGTCCAGCGGGCGAAGGCCCACCGCATGGCGCAGCCGCGCAGTGAACGGTGTGGCGATGGCGCGCGCCTTGTGTGCACCGGCTTGCAGCGTGCGTTCGATTTTTCCCGGGTCCTGGATCAGTTCGTCGTAGATGGTGCGCATGGGGGCGATTTCCGCGTCCAGGCGTTCGAACAGCAACTGCTTGGCGTCGCCCCAAGCGATGCCGTCGGCGTAGGCCTTGGCCAGAACGGCGGTCTCTTCAGCGCTGGCAAAGGCCTGGTAGAGCTGGAAAAGGGCCGAGCCCTGGGTGTCCTTGGGCTCGCCGGGCGTGCGCGAGTCGGTGACGATGCCCATGATGAGCTTGCGCAACTGTTCCTTGGGGGCAAACAACGGAATGGTGTTGTCGTAGCTCTTGCTCATCTTGCGGCCGTCGAGCCCGGGCAGGGTGGCCACGTGGTCTTCAATCGCCGCTTCGGGCAGGGTGAAGTGTTCGCCGTAGAGGTGGTTGAAGCTGGACGCGATGTCGCGCGCCATCTCGATGTGTTGGATCTGGTCCCGGCCCACCGGCACCTGGTGGGCGTTGAACATCAGGATGTCGGCCGCCATCAGCACCGGGTACATGAAGAGGCCGGCGGTGACCCCGTTGTCGGGCTCGTCGCCGCTGGCGGTGTTCTTGTCGACCGAGGCCTTGTAGGCGTGGGCCCGGTTGAGCAGGCCCTTGCCGGTCACGCAGGTGAGCAGC
Organism: Hydrogenophaga aromaticivorans; assembly: GCF_013387465.1. Lineage (GTDB taxonomy): Bacteria > Pseudomonadota > Gammaproteobacteria > Burkholderiales > Burkholderiaceae_C > Hydrogenophaga > Hydrogenophaga aromaticivorans. The sequence continues at coordinate 151,037 of NZ_VYGV01000007.1, forward strand.
CAGGTGAGTTCGGGGATCTCGGGGATGTCGGACTGGCGGTAGAACGTGACCTTCTCCGGGTTCAGGCCGCAGGCCAGCCAGGTGGCGGCGATTTCCAGCGTGGAACGCTGCACGCGCGCTGGGTCACCGACCTTGATCAGCGCATGGTAGTCGGCCAGGAAGTAGAAGCTCTCGACCGCGGCCAGGCGGCTGGCGCGCACCGTGGGGCGGACGGCGCCCACGTAGTTGCCCAGGTGCGGTGTGCCCGAAGTGGTGATGCCGGTGAGGACGCGTTGGGTGCTCATGAACAAGAAGGTCTGGAATTAAAACAGCAGGAAGCGCAGCGGCGTCAGCAGCAACTCGATCGCGCCACCGGTGAACATCATCAGCGGGCGCAGCCAGAGGTTGCCCACGACGCCGGTGATGACCAGGGCCATCACGATGAAGAAGCCCCAGGGTTCGACACGCGAGACCGGGTAAGCGAGGTGGTTGGGCAGCAGGCCCACCAGAATGCGCCCGCCGTCCAGCGGTGGCAGCGGAAACAGGTTGAAGGCAAACATCACCAGATTCACCAGCACGCCGGCGCGGCACATCTCCAGGAAGAAGCGTTCTTCTACCCCGGCGGCCACCAGCAGGTACAGGCCCACGGTCCACATCACCGCCTGCACCAGGTTGGCGCCCGGGCCGGCCAGGGCGACCCAGACCATGTCGCGTTTCGGGTTGCGCAAGCGCCCGAAATTCACCGGGACCGGCTTGGCGTAACCAAACAGGAAGGCGCCCGAGGTGGCGAAGTACAGCAACAGCGGCATCGCGATCGTGCCGACCGGGTCGATGTGTTTGAGCGGGTTGAGCGTGATGCGGCCCAGCATGTGGGCGGTGTTGTCGCCGAAGTGCCTTGCCGCATAGCCGTGAGCGGCTTCGTGCACCGTGATGGCAAACAGCACCGGCAGGGCGTACAGGGCAACGGTTTGAATGATCTGGGCGAAATCCATGAGGGGCGTTGGGCGGGAAAAGACCTATTGTCCCAGATGGGGTGCGGTGCCCGTGGCTGCAGGGCCCCGCGGCGCAGGTATCGGGTTTACAGGCCCAGTGTGGCCAGCGACCCGCGCCCTTCGCGCACCAGCTCGGGTTCTCCGCCCGTGCCCATGGGCGTGAGATCGACGACGGTCGTGGGTTCGAGCGGACAGGCCCCGGCATCGATGACGCCAGCGAGATCGTGTTCGAAACGATCGCGGATGTCCTGCGCATCGTTGAGGGGATGCGCCTCGCCGGGCGGGATCAGCGTGGTGGCCAGCAGGGGGCCGTTGTGCAGGTCCAGCAAGGCCAGCAGGGCGTTGTGGTCCGGCACGCGCAGGCCAATCGTCTTGCGCGAGGGGTGGCTCAGTCGGCGCGGCACCTCCTTGCTGGCTTCGAGGATGAAGGTGAAGGGGCCCGGCGTGGCCTGCTTGAGCAGGCGGTACTGGCGGTTGTCCACCTTGGCGTAGCTGGCGAGCTCGCTCAGGTCGCGGCAAAGCAGGGTGAGGTGGTGTTTGTCGTCGACCTGGCGGATGCGGCGCAGCCGGTCGGCCGCAGCCTTGTCGTCAATGTGGCAGACCAGCGCGTAGCTGGAGTCGGTGGGTACCGCCAGCACGCCGCCCCGTTCGAGCAGTTGCACCGCCTGCTTGAGCAGCCGGGGTTGCGGGTTCTCGGGATGGACTTCGAAATACTGGGACATGGTGCGTATTGTGCGCGGCCCGTGGGCACAACCACGGCACCGCTGGTTCAGGCCTCGGGTGGTTCCACGGGCAGGCGGTGTTCGCGCGCGGTGATCCAGCTGGCGGTGGCACCGCAGACCACGATGAGCACGATGCCGGTCAGTTCCAGCCGACCCGGAATGTGGTTGAACACCAGCCAGCCGCACAACATGGCAAACCCGATCTGGGTGTACAGGTAAGGCGTGAGTGTGGACGCTGGCGCGCGCGCGAACGCGAGGATGAGCAGAAAGTGACCGACCGTGCCCATTAGGCCCACCAGGCAGAGCAGGGCGAAGGTGTTGGTGTCCGGGATGGTTTGCCAGACCAGGGGCAGAATCGCAGTGGCCACCAGTGCGCCAACCCAGCCGGTGTAAAAGTGCATGGTCATCGGGTCTTCGGTGCGTGCCATCTGGCTGGTGAGGATCTGGAACCAGGCATAGGTGACCACCATCAGCAACGGCAACAGGCTGGCCCAGCCGATCACGTCACCACCCGGCTGGAACACCAGCAGGGCACCCACGAAACCGCCACCCACCAGGGCCCAGCGCATGGGTGCGACGCGCTCTTTCAGGAACAGCGCCGCCAGCAGGGTGACCACCAGCGGCGTGGTCATGACAAAGGCGGTGAATTCGCCCACGGGCATGTATTGCACGCTGATGAACGACAGCACGCTGACCATCAGCAGCAGACAACCGCGCAGCACCTGGAAGCGCGGGTGCCGGGTGAGCAGCAGGCTGCGTCCGCGCATGGGGAGCATGACGGTGCTGACCGCCACGGCCTGGAACACGTAGCGGAACCAGACCGCCACCAGGATGGGCACGTAGGCACCGACGTACTTGACCGCGGTGTCCAGCACCGCGAAGCAGGCCACCGCCATCACCAGGAACGTGATGCCCAACGCGGCCTGCGCGCCGGGTCGGGCAACGGCGGCGCTCATCAGTGGAAACGCGCTGCGAGCTGCTCCCACACCGGTGTGACGCTGCCCGGCAGGTCGGGCAGCTTGCCCAGATCGGTGTGGCTTTCGGTCGGGCTGTGGAAGTCGCTGCCACGTGAGGCGAGCAGTTCGAACTCGCTGCAGAACCCCGCGTATTTGACATAGTCGGCCGGCCCGTGGGCGCCGGTCACCACCTCCACGCCCTGACCGCCGTGGGCCTTGAATTCGGAGAAGAGCGCGAACTCTTCGTTGGCGGTGAGGTTGTAGCGGCCGGGGTGGGCGATCACGGCCACACCTCCGGCACCCGTGATCCAGCCCACGGCGTCGCGCAGGGTGGCCCATCGGTGCGGCACGTAACCGGGTTTGCCTTCGGCCAGGTATTTCCGGAACACGGCATTGGTGTCGGTGCTATAGCCCGCCTCCACGATGTAGCGCGCGAAGTGCGAGCGTGAGATCAGTTCCGGGTTGCCGACGTATTTGAGTGCGCCTTCGTAGACGCCCGGGATGCCCACGCGCGCCAGGTCGTCGCTCATGGCGCGCGCACGCTGCTCGCGCCCGCCACGGGTGTGGCGCAGGCCTTCGACCAGCGCCGGGTTGGCGTGGTCGAAACCCAGGCCCAGGATGTGCACGGTGACGTTGGCGAAGGTCACGGACACTTCTGCACCGGTGAGGTAGGGCAACCCCGCCTGTCGCGCGGCGGCGATGGCCCGGTCCTGGCCCCCGATCTCGTCGTGGTCGGTCAGTGACCAGAGTTCCACGCCGTTGGCTTTGGCACGCTGCGCCAGTTCCTCGGGTTTGAGGGTGCCGTCAGAGACGACGGAATGGCAATGGAGATCGGCGTTGAGGATGTGGGTCACGGCTTCATTTTAGGTTTGAAGGGTTCAACGCGCAGAACGGACCAGCAAACCCCGTAACAGCAGAGGTGACTCCAACCCAGAACACCGCGGAACGGGCTTTGCCCGGCCGCTGGTGTTGCCCCCCTCAGGGGAGTGACGCCGCAGGCGGCGCGGGGGGGTTATCCAGTGTTCCGCAGCCCGGCCGCGATGCCGTTGATCGAGATGTGGATGCCGCGGCGAACCTTTTCGTCGCGGTCCGCGTGGTTCTCACCCGCCCGGTAGCGGCGCACCAGTTCGACCTGCAGGTGGTGCAGCGGGTCGATGTAGGGGAAGCGGTGGCGCATGGATCGCTGCAGTGCGGCGTTGTTGACCAGGCGCTGCTTCTCGCCCGTGATCAGCGCCAGCGCATCGGCCGTGCGGTGCCATTCCGCTTCAATGGCGGTGAACACCTTGGTGCGCAGGCGCTTGTCTTCGACCAGCTCGGCATAGCGCGTGGCGAGCGCGAGATCGCTTTTGGCCATCACCATGTCCATGTTGGAGAGCAGGGTGCTGAAAAACGGCCATTGCTTCACCATTTTCTGCAGCTGCGCCTTTTGCTTGGCCACCCCCTTGGGGCCATCCTTGTGCAGGAAGCTGTGCACCGCCGAGCCAAAGCCGTACCAGCCCGGCAGTGTCAGGCGGCACTGGCCCCAGCTGAAGCCCCAGGGAATGGCGCGCAGGTCTTCGATCTTCTGCGTGGCCTTGCGCGAGGCCGGACGCGAGCCGATGTTGAGTTCGGCGATCTCACGGATCGGCGTGGCGGCGAAGAAATATTCGGCAAAGCGCGGGGTGTCGTAGACCAGGGCGCGGTAAGCGGCCATGCTTGCGGTCGAGAGCTCGGCCGCGGTGTCGAGGAAGGCTTTGGGGGCGTTGCGCGTGGCCTGCAGCAGCGTGGCCTCCAGCGTGGCGGCGACCAGGGTTTCCAGGTTGCGCCGACCGATCTCGGGGTTGGCGTATTTGGAGCCGATCACCTCGCCCTGTTCGGTCAGGCGGATCTGGCCGCGCACCGTGCCGGGGGGCTGGGCCAGGATGGCCTGGTAGCTCGGACCACCGCCACGGCCCACCGTGCCGCCGCGGCCGTGGAACATGCGCAGCTGGATCGTTTTCTCGTGGTCCTTGTTGAGCGAATCGAACAGCTCCACGAGCGCGATCTCGGCGCGGTACAGCTCCCAGTTGCTGGTGAAGATGCCGCCGTCCTTGTTGCTGTCCGAGTAGCCGAGCATGATGTCCTGCTCGCAGTAACCGTCGTGCAGCCCGCGGTGCACCATGGCGCGCACGCCGGGCAGGGCGTAGTAGTCGCGCATGATGGGTGCGGCGTTGCGCAGGTCTTCGATGGTTTCGAACAGCGGCACCACGATCAGGTCGGCCACCGCGTCTTCGGCGAGCAGGCCGCGCATCAGGCCCGCTTCTTTCTGCAGCAGCAGCACTTCGAGCAGGTCGCTCACGGTTTCGGTGTGGCTGATGATGGCGTGGCGGATGGCCTGAGCGCCGAATCGTTTGCGGCCGCTGCGCGCGGTATCGAAGATGGCCAGTTCGTCCAGGGTGTGGGCCGAGTAGGGCGTGCCGGGCACGCGCAGGGGCCGCGCGTCGTTCAGCTGGCGCAGCAGCACCGCGCGTTTGCCCATTTCGTCGAGCGCGCTGTAGTCCGCCTCGATGCGCGCCGTGGCCAGCAATTCGGCCACCACTTCCTCGTGTTTGTCCGAGCTTTGGCGCAGGTCGATGGTGGCCAGGTGGAAGCCGAACACCTGCACCGCGCGGATCAGCGGGCGCAGGCGGGAGCGGGTGAGCGCCGCGCCGTGGTTCGCCACCAGCGAGGCTTCAATGGTGCGCAGATCGGCCAGCAGGTCGGCGGCGCTGGGGTAAGCGTCTTGCGGCGCGACCGCGTGGCGCGCGGCTTCTCCGCCGGTCAGCGCGGTCAGCGTGGCGGCCAGGCGGGCGTACATGCCGGTGAGCGCGCGCCGGTAGGGTTCGTCCTGGCGGTGGGCGTTCTGATCGGGAGAGCGCTCGGCCAGTGCCTTCATGGCCGGGCTCACGCTCGCGAGCATGGCCGACACCGACAGCTCGGCACCCAGGTGGTGCAGTTGTGTGAGGTGGTGGCGCAGCACCAGGTCGGCCTGGCTGTGCAGCGCCAGCTCCAGGGTCTGCGCGGTCACGTTGGGGTTGCCGTCGCGGTCGCCGCCGATCCACTGGCCCATGCGCAGGAAGGGCGCCACGTCCTGATCTTCCAGGCCTTCTTCGAGGTCGCGGTAGATGCGCGGGATCTCCGACAGGAAGGTGGCCTGGTAATAGCTCAGTGCGTTTTCGATTTCGTCGGCCACGGTGAGCTTGGTGAAGCGCAGCAGGCGCGTTTGCCAGAGCTGCGTCACGCGGGCGCGCAGCTGCGCTTCGAAGTCGGCGTGGTCGCGCGGCAGCAACTGCTCGCGTTCGGCCAGCAGGTGGGCGATGGCGCGCTCGGCATCCAGAATGCTCTTGCGCTGCACCTCGGTGGGGTGCGCGGTGAGCACCGGCGAGATGTGGGCCGCGGCCAGCGTGCGCACCACGTCGGACGGCGCGATGCCGGCCTTTTTCAGGCGCTGCAGGGTCATGGCCAGGCTGCCCTCCTGCAGGTCGCCGGCGCGGTCGTGCACCGCGCGGCGGCGGATGTGGTGGCGGTCTTCGGCCAGGTTGGCCAGGTGGCTGAAGTAGGTGAAGGCGCGGATCACGCTCACCGTCTGCTGGCCCGAGAGGCCTTTGAGCAGCTTCTTCAGCGCCTTGTCGGCGTCCTGGTCGGCGTGGCGGCGGAAGGCCACCGAAAGCTGGCGGATCTGCTCGATCAGGTCGTAGGCGGCCTGGCCTTCCTGCTCGCGGATCACGTCACCCAGCACACGACCCAGCAGGCGGATGTCGTCGATCAGGGGTTGGTCTTTGTCGGGGCCGGACTTGGCACGTCCGGCACCTGAGCGGTTGGACGGGGCGGCGGATCGGGCAGGCGTTCGGCTCATGGTGGGCAGGGGTGCGCTGAGGCTTGGGTTGCTGATTTTTTGGGCAGGGGTCATGCTAGCATCCAAAGTTGCTTTTCCCGTTACCAAGCGGGTACGAAAACGCTCCCGGCGCAGGCCGGGCGCTTGATCTTTTTTTGAATCTTCATCGTGGCCATTTCAAACCCCTCCTCCGCGCTGTCCATCACCATCGCCACGCGCGAAAGCCGTCTGGCGTTGTGGCAGGCCGAACACGTCAAGGCCCTCTTGCAAGACTTGGGCCATCGCGTCGAGTTGCTGGGCATGACGACCCTGGGTGACCAGATCCTGGACCGCAGTCTCTCCAAGGTGGGCGGCAAGGGGCTGTTCGTGAAGGAACTGGAGGTGGCGCTGGATGAGGGCCGCGCCGACATCGCCGTGCACTCGCTCAAGGATGTGCCCATGGACCTGCCCGCGGGGTTTGCGCTGGCCTGCGTGATGGAGCGCGAAGACCCGCGCGACGCCTGGGTGTCGCCCGGCTGTGCGACGCTGGCCGAGTTGCCCGAGGGGGCCGTGGTCGGCACCTCCAGCCTGCGCCGGCTGGTGTTGTTGCGGGCAGCGCTGGACGCGCTGGGCCGCAGCGACGTGCGCATCGAGCCGCTGCGGGGCAATCTGGACACGCGCCTGCGCAAACTGGACGAGGGCCAGTACCACGCGATCGTGCTGGCTTCTGCCGGCCTGAAACGCCTGGGACTGGGCGAGCGCATCCGCCACATTTTTGAACCCACCGACTCGTTGCCTGCTGCCGGCCAGGGCGCGCTCGGTATCGAAGTGCGCGCGGATCGCAGCGATCTGGTGGATGCCCTGAAGCCGCTGGTGCACATGCCCACCTGGCTGCGGGTGGCCGCTGAGCGCACGGTGTCGCGCGCCATGGGCGGCAGCTGCTCGATGCCGCTGGCGGCCTACGCCGAGTGGACTGGCGGTGACGCCGGCCAGCTGGTGTTGCGCTCGGCCTGGGGGGACCCGGAAGGTGCGTTGTCCTTGGTGCAGGTGAGTGATCAGGCCGATGTGCAGACACTCGAGCAGGCCGAAGCCCTGGGGCAGCGTGTGGCGCAGGCCCTGCGTGCAGCCGGCGCCCGGCCGCCAGCGGCGGGGGCTTGACGCCTTGTCTGGTGTGCCCGGCACGGCGCCCGTTGTGAGCCCGCTGGAGCGGCTCATCGTGACCCGCCCCGCGGCCGAAGCGGCGAGTTGGGTGCAGGCCTTGCAGGCGCAGGGCTGGCCGGCCCAGGCGCTGCCCCTGATCGACATCGCGGAACCACAGGACGCAGCGACCTTGGCCTTGTTGCGGCATTGGCGCGCCCACTGGCTGGACATGGACGCCTTGCTCTTTGTGAGCGGGGCCGCTGTCGGCCATTTTTTTGCGCGGGATGTGCGACCACCCACACGGCCCGATCGCGGCACCCGGTTCTGGGCGCCCGGTCCGGGCACCGCACGCGTGCTGGCCCAGGCGCTGAGCGGTCTGGGACTGGGCGCAACGCGCATCGATTCGCCTCCGACTGATGCCGGGCAGTTCGACTCCGAAGCGCTGTGGCCGGTGGTGGCGCCACAGGTGCGAGCGGGCCGGCGCATCCTGGTGGTCAGGGGCGCTTCGCCCGAAGGGGCCGCAATGGCAGCATCGCCACCACCGCAAAACCGTCACGCCGGCAACGGCCGCGACTGGTTGATCCAGCAATGTGAAGCCGCCGGTGCCCGTGTGGAAAGCTGCGTAGCCTACGAGCGGTCGGCCCCTCGCTGGACGGCTGCGCAGGCGGCGGTGGCCCGTGCCGCGGCATCCGCCGGCAGCGCCTGGCTGTTCAGCAGTTCGGAGGCGGTCAACCACCTGGTAACGGCCGCACCCCACACAGACTGGACGCTTGCCTGCGCCATCGCCACCCATCCCCGCATCGCTGCCAGTGCGAAGGCCGCCGGTTTTGGCCGTGTGATCGAAACCCGGCCCGCCTTGCCAGACGTGTTGCGGGCCCTAGAATCGAACTGGAGTCCCGCATGAACCCAGATACCCCCGACAGTCCCCCAAGCCCAGTCAAAGAGGCGTCCGCCGCGGCGGTGGGGGGAGTTGCGCCCGTGGTTGCGCCACCGGTGGTGCACGCCCGCCATCCGCTGTCTTGGATGTCGGTGCTGGCGCTTGTGGTGGCCGCACTCTCGCTGGTGCTGGCCGGCCTGATCTGGCAGAAGCTCGGGTTCACGCAGCAGGAGCTGGCGCGGCGCAGCCAGGACAGCACGGAGCAAGCGGTGGAGGTGCGCACCGTGGCGAAACAGGCGGAGGCTCTCACGCAGGAACTGCAGGCGCGCCTGGCGGTGGCCGAGATCAAATTGTCCGAAGTGACCTTGCAGCGCAGCCAGCTCGAAGAACTCATGCTGGCGCTTTCGCGTTCCCGCGATGACAACTTGGTGCAGGACATTGAATCGGCTCTGCGGCTCGGGTTTCAGCAGACCCAGCTCACGGGCAGTGTGCAGCCCTTGGTGTCGGCCTTGCAGGCCGCCGATCAGCGCATCGCCAGGGCCGCGCAGCCGCGCCTGAATCCGGTGCAGCGCGCCATCCAGCGAGACATCGAACGCATCCGGGGTGCCGCGCTGACCGATGTGCCCACGCTGGTGTTGCGGGTGGATGAGCTGGCCCGCCAGGTGGACGATTGGCCGGTGCAGAACGACGTCGGTGTGAAGACGGCCAGCAACAAAGCCCGACCGGCGCCGATTGGCGCGCCCGGCAAGGGGGCCGTGCGCCCGCCCGCTGCCAAAGCCGAGGCTCCGGATCCGGCGGAACCCTCCCAGCCTGTGCAGGACAGCGGCTGGTCGCGTGTTTCCGAGGCCTGGTCATCGTTCTGGCAGCGCGTCTGGACCGATGTGACACGAAGCGGTCGTGAACTGGTGCGCGTCAGCCGCATTGACAGACCGGAGGCCGCGCTGCTCGCCCCCGAGCAGGCTTTCTTCCTGCGGGAAAACATCAAGCTCCGGCTGCTCAATGCGCGGCTTGGTTTGATGAGCCGTCAGCTCAACGCCGTCGAGGCCGACCTGAAATCCACCGAAGCGGCGCTGGGTCGGTACTTTGACACCACGGCGCCCCAGGTGATGGCGGCGCAGAAGACCCTGGGCCAACTGCGGACCGAGCTGTCGACGGTTGAGCTGCCGCGACCCGACGAAAGCCTCGCGGCCCTGGCCGCAGCCGCGGGAGGCCGGTGATGACCGATCACAAGCAGGGGGGTGCCATGCGCAGCGTGTTCTGGCTGCTGGGACTCGGTGCGCTGGCGGTGGCGCTGGCGCTGCTGGTGGGCCACAACCAGGCCATGGTCACGCTGTTCTGGCCGCCGTACCGTTTTGATGTCTCGTTCAACTTTGTGGTGTTCTGCCTGATCGCCGGCTTTGTGCTGGTGTACCTCGCACTCAGGGCCATCAATGTGTTGCGTGAGTTGCCGGCGCAGGCCCAGCGCTGGCGGGCACAGCAGGTGGAGCGTGCGGCTGTCGGGTCGGTGCTCGACGCTTTGTCGTATCAGCTGTCGGGTCGTTTTGTGCGTTCGCAGGCCGCGGGACTGGCAGCGCTCGAACAGCTCAATGCCTTGCCGTCGGCCCAGTGGCCCCGGCGGCACCAGTTGCTGTTGCTGGCCCATTTGCTGGTCGCCGAGAGCGCGCAGTCGCTGCAAAACCGCAAGGCCAGAGACGAACACCTGCAATCGGCACTGCATCCCAGGCTCGCCAGGAGCGCACCCGAGGCCCACGAAGGCGCGTTGCTGCGCGCGGTTCGCTGGGCGGTCGAGGACCGTGACGCCAACGCCGCACGAAGCCGCCTGGCCGAGCTGCCGCAAGGTGCGGCGCGTCGCATCCAGGCGCTGCGTCTGAAGTTGCGCATTGCCCGCCTGGGTGGGGCCACCAGTGAAGCGCTGGAAACGGCCCGGGTGCTGGCCAAGCACCGCGCGTTTTCCCCGGATGCTTCGCGCAGCATCGTGCGCGGGCTGGCACTCGATGCCCTGGGTGAATCGCACGATCTCTCGCAGCTGCAGGCGCTCTGGAGCCGTCTGGATGCCAGTGAGCGCGCCATGCCCGAGCTGGCTCTGGCGGCGGCCCAGCGCGCGAACCATTTGGGCATGCAACCCGGCGAACCTGTGGATGGGGACCAGGCGTCCACCACGGCGCTGGTGCTCAGCTGGCTGGAGCCGGTGTGGAACAAGTTTGCCGAGCTGGATGCCGCGCAGCAGCGCCAGCTGGTGCGCGCGATGGAGCCCGGACTGGCCCAGCTTGATGCCACCTGGCTCGCGCGGCTGGAGCAGGCACAGCGCCAGCTACCCAACAACGCTTACCTCCAGTACCTGACCGGCCAGGCTTTCATGCAGCGCCAGCTCTGGGGCAAGGCCGCCCAGTTGCTCGGGCAGGCCAGCCACAGCCTGGCCGAGCCGTCCCTGCTGCGACGAACCTGGCGCTCGCTCGCGGCCCTGGCCGAAGAGCGCGGCGACGTCGCTGCCGCCCAGGCGGCCTGGAAAAAGGCCGCCTTGCTGGACTGAGGGGCTCGGGTGGCGGGGTGCCACACAGGTTGACGTGGTGGGCGGTCCGCTACGGCCATCACCAGAGACAGACAGTCAGTCAGAAACAGGAACGCCGGCTTGAAGCCGGCGTTTTTTGTTGGATCAGACCGCGGTTACCCGCGGCCATTCACCCCGTCACTGGGTTTCAAACGGCAGCGGCATGCTGCGCAGGTCCTTGCGCGTTTCCACCAGCACCAGCGGGCCTTCGTCCAGAACCACCGCGGGTTTGATCTCGCGCGGCACGTGGATGGGTTTGGGTTCGGCGGCGATCGCTGCCTGTACCTGGGCCACCTTGTCGGTATCGGAATTGATCCACTCCAGGCCACTGGCTGCCGCCACCTGGTTCAACTCGTCGATCGACACCGTGTAGGGCTCTACCTTGGGCAGACCGCGGGTTGCGGGTGCCGCTGCGGGCACGCTCTTCCGCACGTCGGGGGCTACCACGGGCCGGGGAGCTGGCGTGGCGAGCACCGGCACGGGTTCGATCACGACGGGTGTGACTTCGGCCACCACTTCTTCGACCGCGACCGGGCTGCTCTCCACCGGCAGGCTGAAGTAGCTGCTGCGAACGGGTGCTTCGGTGGCCACCTCATCCACCGACGCCACAGACATCGCTGGCGCGGCTTCGGTCTCGGAACCCTGCTCGGCCGCATCGCGCGGAGCGCGCTCGCGGCGGTCACGGCCATAGCGGTCGCGGCTGCGGCGTTCGCGGGGTGCGCGTTGGCCACCGTTGTCGGCATCACCTTCGGCCGCGGGCATTTCTGCGCCGCTGGCACGGGCGTCCGGTTCCAGGCGCGGCGCTGCGTTGTCCATGCCACCCTGCTGCGCGACCTCAACGCCTTCCGCACCCTGGGGGCGGCGGCGGTTGTCGTTGCGCGGACGGCGCTCGCGGCGCTGGCCTTCGGCCATGTCGGGCGTCTCGCCAGTCGCCGCCGGCGCGGCATTCAGCAACACTTCGGTGCCCTGGGTCTGGTCCAGCGGGGCCGCATCACGGCGGTTGTCACGACGACCGCCATTGCGCGATTCACCACGCGGTTCGCCACGTGCCTCGCCGCGACCGTCCACCCGACCTTCGTTGCGACGGGCGCCTTCACGGCCCTCACGGCTTTCGCGGCCTTCTGGGCGGCCTTCCACGTTGCGGCCTTCGCCACCCCGCGTGTTGCGGCCGGCTTCGCGACCTTCACGGCCTTCACGCGGCGCGCGGCCTTCGTTGCCATTGCGACCACCACGGCCACGGCTGTCGCGACCGCCTTCGCGGCGCCCGTCGGGGCGCTGCTCGTTGCGCTCAGCGGTCTTGGCATCGGGTGCAGCCACCGGCGGTGCCGTGACCACGGGCGCATCACCACCGCCAAACAGGCTCTTGAGCCAACCGAAGAAACCCTTTTCAGCCGGTGCAGCCACCTTGGCCACGGGCGCTGCGGCAACGGGTGCGACCACCGGAGTCGCAACAGGCGCTTCCGGCTTGGGTGCGGCCACAGGCGCCGGACCGTCGGGCAGCACGCCCTTGATCACCGGTTCCTGCTTGTTGGTGCGCTCCTGGCTGCGGCGCGTGAAGCCGGTGGCTTCGTCGGGTTCGTCAGCGAGCTTGTAGCTGGCGTCGAGGTTGTCCAGGCGCGGGTCGTCGTGCTTCAGGCGTTCCAGCTTGTAGTTGGGCGTGTCGAGCGACTTGTTGGGCACCAGCAGCACGTTGATGCGTTGCTTGAGTTCGATCTTGGTGATCTCGGTGCGCTTCTCGTTCAGCAGGAAGCTGGCCACTTCGACCGGCACCTGCACCAGCACGGCGGCCGTGCTGTCCTTGAGCGACTCTTCCTGGATGATGCGCAGGATCTGCAGCGCCGAGCTTTCCGTGTCGCGGATGTGGCCCGAGCCACCGCAGCGCGGGCAGGGGATGGACGAGCCTTCGCTGAGCATGGGCTTGAGGCGCTGGCGGCTCATTTCGAGCAGGCCGAACTTGCTGATGGAGCCGAACTGCACGCGGGCACGGTCCTGGCGCAGCGCGTCGCGCAGGCGGTTCTCGACTTCGCGGCGGTTCTTCGACTCGTCCATGTCGATGAAGTCGATCACGATTAGACCGCCCAGATCGCGCAGGCGGGCCTGGCGCGCCACTTCGTCGGCGGCTTCCAGGTTGGTGCGGGTCGCGGTTTCCTCGATGTCGCCGCCCTTGATGGCGCGCGCCGAGTTCACATCCACCGCCACCAGGGCTTCGGTCTGGTCGATCACGATGGCGCCGCCGGAGGGCAGGTTCACCGTGCGGCTGTAAGCGGTTTCGATCTGGTGTTCGATCTGAAAACGGCTGAACAGCGGTGCGTCGTCGCGGTAGCGCTTCACGCGGTGCCCGTGCTCGGGCATCACGTGGCTCATGAACTGGTGCGCCTGTTCAAAGATGTCGTCGGTGTCGATCAGGATCTCGCCGATGTCGCTGTTGAAGTAGTCGCGGATGGCACGGATCACCAGGCTGGATTCCTGGTAGATCAGGTAGGCGCCCTTGCCGCCCTGGGCGGCGCCGTCGATGGCGGTCCACAATTTCAGCAGGTAGTTCAGGTCCCACTGCAGTTCGGGCGCTTCACGGCCGATACCGGCGGTGCGCGCGATGATGCTCATGCCGTTGGGGTATTCGAGTTGGTCGAGCGCCTGCTTGAGCTCCTGGCGGTCTTCGCCCTCGATGCGGCGGCTCACGCCACCGCCGCGCGGGTTGTTGGGCATCAGCACCACGTAGCGGCCAGCCAGGCTGACGAAGGTCGTGAGGGCTGCGCCCTTGTTGCCGCGCTCTTCCTTTTCGACCTGGACCAGCAGCTCCTGGCCTTCGCGGATCACGTCGTTGATGCGGGCCTGGTTGACCGGCACGCCCGCAGCGAAATACTGGCGCGAAATTTCCTTGAACGGCAGGAAGCCGTGGCGGTCTTCGCCGTAGTCGACGAAGCAGGCTTCAAGCGACGGCTCGACGCGCGTGACGACGGCCTTGTAGATATTGCCCTTGCGCTGTTCGCGCCCTTCGATTTCGATTTCGTAGTCGAGCAGTTTCTGCCCGTCCACGATCGCCAGGCGGCGCTCTTCGGCCTGCGTGGCGTTGATCAGCATGCGTTTCATGATGCGTTTCCTTCGGTCTGACACTGACATGGCGCCGGGTTGAACCCAGGCGCCGACCTGCCGTGAACCAGCGGAAAAGCGCGAACGGGGGGAGGAATTGCCGGAGAGCCACCGACCCGGTACCCACCCGGTGTTGGCCAGGTGATCGGGAGCGTTCGGAACGGGGCACGCTGTGTGTGCCGCGTTGAACCGCCGGGTCAGGGCGTAGGCGCGTGGACTTGGGTGAGCAGGGAAGGCTTGATGGCTGTCGACGACATGGATCTTGCCGGTGATGTCTCTGGCTTCACTTCATCCTCAACCAGCCAATCCACCGAGTGCCGGTGGCTTCTCGGGAACGTGGCTGGCCGATTGGGGTATTCCGTTTTCGGGTTCGCAGTTTTTCTCACGGATTCGCCCGCTGCTTCAACCTGACCGGTGCGGCTCCAGCCTCTTCAGAGAGGGCTTCGGGAGCGGGCGCCGGTACAGGGTGCAGCGGGAGGCAACTTGTGGCCAATCGGGTCCCCGGCCTCTGGGGCAGGAGGAGCCTGCCTGCGGTGACTGCCTTAAACTCAAGGAAATCAATCACTTACAGCACACGACTGGCACAGCACATTATAGTGTGCTCCCACTGTCCATGGGGCCGGTATTTCCAGCGGGTTTTCCTTGAACGCCAAGCCATCTGTCCAGACCGCCGCGGCGGTCCAATTCCTCACTGTTGACGAAGAATCGGCCGGCCAGCGGCTGGACAATTTTCTCATTCGATTGCTCAAGGGCGTGCCGAAAACGCACATCTACCGCATCATCCGTTCGGGCGAGGTGCGGCGAAACAAGGGGCGCGTCGGGGCTGATGACCGGGTGGCCGCGGGCGACGTGTTGCGTATTCCGCCGATCCGGTTGTCTGAACGTGTGGAAGAAAAAGCGGCCAATCCGGCGCCCGCCCGCGAATTCCCCGTGATTTATGAAGATGACGCGTTCATGGCCATTGACAAGCCTGCCGGGGTGGCGGTGCACGGTGGCAGCGGGGTGAGCTTTGGCGTGATCGAGCAAATGCGGCAGGCTCGCCCCGCCGCGCGTTTGCTCGAATTGGTGCACCGGCTGGACCGCGAAACCAGCGGCCTGCTGCTGATTGCCAAGAAGAAATCGGCCCTCAAAGGCCTGCAGGATCAATTCCGGGAGCGGGAAACCGGGAAAACCTATCTGGCCTTGGTCAAAGGGGTCTGGCCAGCGCGCCTCAAGGTGCTGGACCAGCCACTGCACAAATACCTGTTGCCCGATGGCGAGCGGCGGGTGAAAGTGGTGAGCCCCGATGATCCCGACGGCATGCGTTCGGTCTCGCTGATCAAGGTCGCCGGTCGCATGCCTGCGCCTGCGGCCCTGGCGACCGCATGCCCCGACGGCTTCAGTCTCCTGGAGGTGACCATCAAGACCGGACGCACCCATCAGATCCGTGTTCACCTGGCGCATGCCGGTCATCCGATTGCTGGGGATGACAAATACGGTGACTTCGAAATCAATCGGCAATTGAGCCGCGTGGGCCTCAAGCGCATGTTTCTGCACGCCTGGCGGTTGCGGCTGACGCACCCGATTAGCGGTGAAAGTGTCGAGTTGTATTCGGAATTGCCGCCGGAATTAAAAAACTGGCTGCCTGATACGCTGCATCCAGCGTCATAACCCTATACAATAGAACCTGCATCGTTGGGATGCAGAATCCATACCAAGACAATCCGCAAACTCAAAAGGACGATCAATGGCAAATTACGCAGAACTCATGGCGCAGGCACAGGCTTTGATGGCACAGGCAGAAGAAGCCCGCAAAAGCGAACTCGCTTCGACGATCGCCGACATCAAAGCCAAAATGAAACAATTTGGCATCACGGTGGCCGATCTGGGCGGTGCATCGGGCGGCAAGAAGCCTGCCAAGTCCAAATCCACCGCCGTGGCAAAATTCCGTGGCCCTCAGGGGGAGCTCTGGGCGGGTGGTCCGGGCCGCAAGCCCGAGTGGGTGCGCGCCGTGCTGGCATCGGGCAAGAGCATCGAAGACTTCCGCATCTGATCATCCGGATACGGCTTTGGCAAAGGCACCTTCGGGTGCCTTTGTTCTTTGTATCGCCCCAGCTCGGGAAAAGCGGTGGTCCGACGCCATCGTGTCGTCATGCGGGGCATCGATAATGCAAACCCGTCTCAAACTTTTTTCAGCCGCATGCGCCCGCGCCAATTTGACCTGATTGCCTTCGACTGGGATGGCACGCTTTTTGACTCCACCGCCCTCATCGTGCGGTGCATCCAGGCTGCTGTGACGGACGTGGGTGGTCGCCTGCCCACCGATCAGGCGGCCAGTTATGTGATCGGCATGGGTCTGATGCAGGCGCTGGCTCACGCAGCACCCGATGTGCCGCCTTCTCAATATCCTTTGCTCGGCGAGCGCTACCGGTACCACTACCAGCAACACCAAAACGACATCAGCCTCTTTGAAGGCGTCCTGCCGCTTTTGGCCGAGCTCAAACAGAGGCACCACTGGTTGACGGTGGCTACGGGCAAGAGCCGCCAAGGGTTGGACACCGCCCTGCGAACGGTGGAATTGCACGGTGTCTTTGACGGCTCGCGCACAGCGGACGAAACCGCAGGCAAACCCAGCCCGCTCATGCTGCACGAGCTGATGGGAGAGTTCGGGGTCGATCCCGCGCGCACGCTGATGATTGGCGACACCACGCACGACCTCCAGATGGCGCTCAACGCCGGCTGCGCGAGCGTGGGCGTCAGCTACGGGGCTCACGAACCGGGCACCTTTGCCGAGTTTTCACCCCTGCACGTGGCGCATTCGGTGCAGGAACTGCGCGACTGGCTCGCAGCCAACGCCTGAAGCGGTTGCCTCGCATGGACGCGTCGGAGCAGGATCCTCTCCATCCGTTGTGCAACAGCCGTGATCTCGTGGACTCGGGATTGGCTGTGTCGTTCGATGTGGTTTACGCCGGGCAGACCTGTCGGGCTTTTGCCATTCGGTACCAGGGCGAAGCACACGCCTACCTCAACCGTTGTGCCCACGTTGCGATGGAAATGGACTGGCAGCCGGACCGCTTTTTTGACGACAGTGGCCGCTGGCTGATCTGCGCCAGCCACGGCGCCATCTACGAACCCACCACCGGTGCCTGTCGCGGCGATCCCTGCCGCGGCGGGCTGATCAAGATCGGACTGGTCGAGCGCGATGGCGTCGTGCACTGGCGGTCACAATACCTGTTGAAACCGCCCTTATTTTGAGAGCTTCGAAACATGAATGACGATCTGGTGGGAACACCATCTCCAGGCGCTACCGGGCACCGCTCCGACGTGGGCTGGGAGCGCGCGACGCTGGAAAAACTGGCGTTTGCCGCCCTGGCGGAGCAGCGCGCGGCGCGACGCTGGACCGTTTTCTGGCGGCTGATGTGGCTGCTGCTGGCCGGTGCGGTGCTGTGGATGGTGTTCCGCTCGGACGCTGGCGTTGCGTCCGTGAGTACGCCCCACACAGCGCTGATCGAGATTCGGGGCGAAATTGCGGCCGGTGCCGAGGCCAGTGCCGACAACGTGGTCACTTCGCTGAATGCGGCTTTTGAAGACGCTGGCGCACAAGCCGTCGTTTTGCTCATCGATTCGCCCGGTGGCAGTCCGGTGCAGGCCGGCATCATCAACGACGAGATCACCCGGCTCAAGGCGCTGCACAACAAGAAGGTCTATGCGGTGGTGGAAGAAACCTGCGCCTCGGCCGCCTACTACATTGCCGCCGCCGCTGACAACATCTATGTGGACAAGGCCAGTCTGGTGGGCAGCATCGGCGTGCTGATGGATGGTTTCGGCTTCACTGGCTTGATGGACAAGCTGGGCGTCGAGCGCCGCCTGATGACGGCGGGCGCCAACAAGGCCATGCTCGATCCCTTCAGTCCGCAGGATGCGGAACAGACCGCCTATATCCAGTCCATGCTCGGCGAGATTCACAGCCAGTTCATCACCGTCGTGCGGGCCGGGCGTGGCGACCGGCTCAAGGAGACGCCGGACACCTTCAGCGGCCTGGTCTGGAGCGGTCAGAAGGCGATCGCGCTGGGGCTCGTCGATGGGCTGGGCAGTCTCGATTACGTGGCGCGCGAGGTGGTCAAGGCCGAAGAAGTGGTGGACTACACGCAGCGCGAGAATCTGGGGATGCGCCTGGCCCGGCAGCTGGGTGCCAGCGTCGGCGAGGGCATGTACCTGGCGGCCCGCTCGAGCGGATTGCAATTCAAGTAGGTTATTGACTCAACTCCAATCAGTGAACAGGGTGATTATGAAAATTGAAAAAGCTGTTTTTCCCGTCGGTGGCCTGGGCACCCGATTCCTGCCGGCCACCAAAGCCATCCCCAAGGAAATGCTGCCGGTGGTGGACAAGCCGCTGATCCAGTACGCGGTGGACGAGGCCTACGCGGCGGGCATCCGCGAAATGATCTTCATCACCGGGCGCCACAAGCGGGCCATCGGCGACCACTACGATGCGGCTTTCGAGCTGGAACACGAACTGGAGCGTGGTAACAAGGCCGACCTGCTCAAGCTGGTACACGACATCAAGCCCGATGACATGGATTGCGTGTTCATCCGCCAGCCGCGCCCGCTGGGCCTGGGTCATGCGGTGCTGTGCGCTGAGCGCGTGGTGGGCAATGACCCGTTTGCCGTGTTGCTCGCCGACGACCTGATGGTGGGTCTGTCGGGCGGCCCTTCGGTGTTGCAGCAGATGGTGGCGGCCTACGAAAAAAGCCCCGGGACGGTGCTGGCGGTGCAGGACGTGCCGCGCGAGGACACCCGGCGCTATGGTGTGGTCGATGTACATGGCGTCAACGAGGCGATGGCCGAGGTGTTCGGCATGGTGGAAAAGCCCGTGCCCGAAGTGGCGCCGTCCACCCTGGCTGTGGCCGGGCGTTACATCCTCACGCCCGCCGTGTTTGAAAGCATCCGACGCCAACCCCGTGGTGCGGGGGGCGAGATCCAGCTCACCGATGGCATTGCGGCGCTGATTGGCACCGAGAAGGTGTACGCCTACCGCTACGAAGGTCGGCGTTACGACTGCGGCAGCAAGACGGGTTTTCTAGAAGCGACCATCGACCTGGCGCTGGCCGATCCGTCGCTGCGCGAAGCGGTCCGTGCCCACATGGTCAAGGCGCTGGGCTGACCTTGGGAGGGGGGGGCGTCGAGCGCTCCTCAACGGCCGATGAGGAAGACCGCCGGCGCGTCCAGGGGCATGCCCTGCAGAAGTGATCGGCTCTTCCACTCGTTCGCCAGGGCACTGCGGGTGACCTGTTGCGGCAACATGAGACCGCAACTGACGGCCAGCCGCGTGTGCGGGTGCAGGGTCTGCAGCAAGGCCTGCAGCAGGGCTGCATTGCGGTAAGGCGTTTCGATCAGGATCTGGGTCTGCCCGGTTTTCAAGGCCAGCGCTTCCAGTTCGCGCAGGCGTTTGGTGCGCTCGGTGGCTTCCTGAGGCACGTAGCCCACGAAAGCAAATCCCTGTCCATTCAGTCCGCTGGCCGCCAGGGCCAGCATCAGCGATACCGGACCGACGAGGGGCACCACCGGCATGCCCAGGGTGTGTGCAGCGCGCACCACAGAGCTGCCGGGATCGGCAATGGCAGGCATGCCGGCTTCACTGACCAGGCCAATGTCGTGGCCCAGCAATGCCGGTGCGAGCAGGGCCTTGGCCTGGCTGTCGCCCTCTGCGGCCGGGGTGTGGTCGCCTTTTTTGTGCGCCTGCCGGGGGAGTTCGACGATGGTCTGGGCTTGTAGCGGTGCGGCGAGCCCGTTCACCGCTTCCACACGCTTGAGAAAGGCGCGTGTGCTCTTGGCGTTTTCGCTGATCCAGTGGGTCAGCCGCGCCGCGACCGCCACCGTTTCGATCGGCAGACATTCGGTGATGGGTGCGGGATGCGCACCTTCCGGCAGGCAGCCAAAGTCCAACGGTGTGGGCACCAGATACAGCGTACCGGGCGTGGGTTGCGCTGGCTTCACAGAATGGGTACTCCCGCAGCGCGGATCATTCGGCAGGTGCGGATCAGTGGCAGGCCGACCAACGCGGTCGGATCGTCGTTTTCAATGCGTTCCAGCAAGGCGATGCCCAGGCCTTCACTCTTGGCACTGCCCGCGCAGTCGTAGGGCTGCTCGGTCCGCAGGTAGTGCTCGATTTCCGCCTCGGTCAGTGTGCGAAATGCCACCTGGACGGCGGCCAGATCGCTCTGCTCAAAACCGCTGGACAGGCACACCACGGCCACCGCAGTCTGGAAAACCACCGTCTGGCCGCTCATTCGGCGAAGCTGGTCGACCGCGCGCTCGTGATTGCCGGGTTTGCCCAGGGGTTCGCCGTCCAGGTCGGCGACCTGGTCGCTACCGATCACCACCGCTTCGGGGTGGTGCCGGGCCACCTCGCGCGCCTTGGCCAGTGCCAGACGCATGGCCAGTGCGGCGGGCTTTTCGCCCGGTTGCGGGGTTTCATCGACCTCAGGGCGTTCGACATCAAAGGCGATGCCCAGTCGCGCCAGCAATTCGCGCCGGTAGGGCGACGTGGAGCCCAGAATCAGGCGCTTCTTCGAGTGGTTTTCAGGGGTGGGCATGTGCAAGGGCATGCCGGTATTGTCCCCGCATTCTTTTACACTGCCCTCCATGAAACCGAATCCGAACACTGCGTGGAACCCGGTCCGGCTGGACGTGCGAGCTTTTGCCCAGGCCGGTGCCAGTGTGACTGCGGACGACCCGATGGGGCTGTTTGAGCGCCTGAAAGACGAGTTGCACCCCGAGAGCGGCGCGGCCGATCTGCCGGGTGTCCATTGGCAGGCGCATGGCGCTTTGCGTGCGGCATCCGGGGGGGGCGAGCCTGCAGTGTGGCTTCATTTGCGGGCGGAAACGGTGGCGCCCTTGACCTGCCAGCGTTGTCTGGGAGCGGTGGAAGCCCCGCTTCAGGTGGATCGCTGGTTTCGGTTCGTGGCCGACGAAGCCACGGCCGCGGCAGAAGACAATGACTGCGAAGAAGACCTGTTGCCGCTGGAGCCGCGTCCCAGCCTGTATGAATTGCTGGAAGATGAGCTGTTGATGGCGTTGCCGCTGGTGCCGATGCACGACGCCTGTCCGGTGCCGGTGTCCATGCAGTCCGGCGATGTGGCCGCCGCAGACGGCCCTGTAGAAGAACAGCGCCCGCACCCGTTTGCGGCGTTGTCCCGCCTGAAAAAGTGACGCAGGGGGATCTTCGGGCTATAATGCTTGGCTTTGCGCTGGTATCGATTTCACTGTGAGGTGTACGGTGTACACGAATATGGTGGTAGGCGAACCCTAGGCGCACCCCGATTGACCCTATTGAATTCAGGAGCCCACCATGGCCGTCCAGCAAAACAAAAAGTCCCCTTCCAAGCGCGGCATGCACCGCTCGCACAACGCGCTGAACGTGCCCGGCATTGCCGTTGAGCCGACCACCGGTGAAGTGCACCTGCGTCACCACATCAGCCCCAACGGTTTCTACCGTGGCCGCCAGGTACTGAAGAACAAGTCCGAAGCCTAAAGTGACGGCGGGTCTCCGACCCCGTCGCGATACCGCGTCCGGGGTGGTGACCGCTGTTCTTGAACAGGCCCGCATGTGCCATGCGGGCTTTTTTCATTCTTGTGGCGTCTGGGGCGCCACCACTGAGAAGTTTGCATGATCACCGTTGCTGTGGATTGCATGGGTGGAGACGTTGGTGTGGGGGTGACCTTGCCGGCCTGTGAGGCCTTTTTGGCCAGCCATCCGCAGGCCCACCTGCTGCTCGTGGGTCAGCCCGAGGTGTTGAAGAAGGCCCGGCCTCAGCTGCTCAACAACGTGCGCTGTCGCGTGGTGCCCGCCAGCGAAGTGGTCGCCATGGACGATCCGATTGAAGTTGCGCTGCGCAAGAAGAAAGATTCTTCCATGCGGGTCGCGATCCAGCAGGTCAAGGATGGAGCTGCGCAAGCGGCGGTGTCGGCCGGCAACACGGGTGCGCTCATGGCCATTTCCCGCTACCTGCTCAAGACCCTTGAGGGCATTGACCGGCCGGCGATTGCCAGCCAGTTGCCCAACGCACGCGGTGGCGCGACCACGGTCCTGGATCTGGGCGCCAACGTGGATTGCACGGCCGAGCATTTGTTGCAGTTTGCTGTCATGGGGTCGGCTCTGGTGGTCGCGATCACCGGCAAGCCCGAACCCACCGTGGGTTTGCTCAACGTCGGTGAAGAAGTGATCAAAGGCAGCGATGTCATCAAAAAAGCGGGTGTCCTGTTGCGAAATGCGGCGAACACCGGTGATCTGAATTTCTTCGGCAACGTGGAGGGCGATGACATCTTCAAGGGCAGCGCCGACATCGTGGTGTGCGATGGTTTTGTGGGCAATGTGGCGCTCAAGGCCAGCGAAGGTCTGGCCACGATGATCAGTGGCCTCATCCGTGAAGCGTTCTCAAAGAACATTCTCACGAAAATGGCAGCGATCATTGCCTATCCGGTCTTATCATCGTTTAAAAAGCGGGTGGATCACCGTCGATACAATGGTGCTGCACTGTTGGGTCTGCGCGGGCTTGTTTTCAAGAGCCATGGATCGGCCGATGCCTTCGCTTTCGAGCAAGCGCTGGGGCGGGCTTATGATGCGGCCCATAATGGTTTGCTGAGCAGTGTGCAGGAACGCATTGCCCACGCTGCGCCCTTGCTGTCGCCAGCCGGGGTTCCCAGCGAGATCAAAAGCATTCCCACCCTCTAATTCGCTCACCCTTCACCAGCATGACACGCTACGCCCGCATTTCCGGCACTGGCAGCTACCTGCCGCCCCTGCGTCTGACCAATGCCGACATGGTCGAACGACTGGCCGCCGGCGGGGTCGAGACGAGCGACGAGTGGATTGTCGAGCGCACCGGTATCCGGGCGCGCCATTTCGTCGCTGACGGCGTTTTTGCCAGCGACATGGCCGCCGAGGCCTGTCGAAAGGCCATGGATGCCGCGGGGGTGGATGGCAACGAAATCGATCTGATCATCGTGGCCACGTCGACACCGGACATGGTGTTCCCGTCCACGGCGGCCATCCTGCAACACAAACTGGGCATCTCGGGGTGTCCTGTGTTTGACGTGCAGGCCGTTTGCAGCGGCTTTATTTACGGCCTCACGGTGGCTGACGCGATGATTCGCACGGGCACCGCAAAAAAGGCGCTGGTGGTCGGTGCTGAAGTGTTTTCCCGTTTGCTCGACTTCAGCGACAGGACCACCTGTGTGCTGTTCGGAGACGGCGCGGGAGCGGTCGTGCTGGAGGCCAGCGATGTTCCCGGCATTCTGGCTACCGATATCCATGCGGACGGAAAACACGCCGGCATCCTGTGTGTGCCGGGGCATGTGTCTGGCGGCAAGGTTCTCGGGGACCCACTGCTCAAGATGGATGGGCAGGCGGTGTTCAAGCTGGCGGTGGGTGTGCTGGAGGACACTGCGCGGGCTGTGCTGACCAAGGCGGGGCGCAGCGAGGCCGATATCGACTGGCTGATTCCTCACCAGGCCAACATCCGGATCATGCAGAGTACGGCACGGAAACTGAAGCTGCCCATGGACAAGGTGGTGGTGACGGTGGACGAGCAGGGCAACACCTCGGCGGCATCGATCCCGCTGGCTCTCGACCATGCGGTGCGTGCTGGTCAGGTGAAAAAGGGCGACACCCTTTTGCTCGAAGGCGTCGGCGGCGGCTTCACATGGGGCGCCGTGTTGCTCGATCTTTGAATTTTTGGGTCTGTCTGCCGCCAAGCCGGTCAGACGCCCCATTTACCGTTCAGCATTGTCATGACTTCTTTTGCATTTCTCTTTCCGGGCCAGGGTTCCCAATCTGTGGGCATGCTGGACGCCTGGGGTGACCACCCTGCCGTGCGCGAAACCTTGCAGGAGGCATCGGATGCCTTGGGCGAGGATCTGGCGCATCTGATCCATGAAGGCCCCAAGGAAGCGCTGGGCCTGACCACCAACACCCAGCCGGTGATGCTGGTGGCGGGCGTGGCCGCCTGGCGCGTCTGGGGCGCCGAAGGTGGCGCAGCCCCTGCGGTGGTTGCCGGGCATTCACTGGGCGAGTATTCGGCGCTCGTGGCCTCTGGTGTCTTGAGTCTGGCGCAGGCAACCCCACTGGTTCGCTTCCGGGCGGCGGCGATGCAGGAAGCGGTGCCTGTGGGAACCGGTGCGATGGCGGCCATCCTGGGCATGGATGCGGCGAAGGTTATTGCGGGTTGTGCGGAGGCACAGGCCACGTTCGGTGGCGCCAGCCTGGAGGTTGTGGAGGCGGTGAACTTCAACGATCCAGCCCAGACCGTGATTGCCGGCAGCAAGGCGGCGGTCGAAAAGGCCTGCGAGGTCCTCAAGGCCAACGGTGCCAAGCGCGCGCTGTCGCTGCCGGTTTCTGCGCCGTTCCACTCCAGCCTCATGAAGCCTGCGGCGGACAAGCTGAAAGAACAGCTGGCTGCAACAGCTTTTGCTGCGCCTCTGATTCCCTTGGTCAACAACATCGACGTCGCTGTGGAAACCGATGCGGATCGCATCCGCGATGCGCTGTACCGCCAGGCTTTCGGGCCGGTCCGTTGGGTTGAATGTGTGAGCGCCATCCGGGAGCGCGGTCTCACAACGCTGGTGGAATGCGGCCCCGGCAAGGTGCTGGCCGGCATGGTCAAGCGCATCGATGCGGGTCTGACAGGTGCCGCGCTCTACGATCCGGCTTCACTGGCCGAAGTGAAGAACCTGCTGGCCTGACGTTCGGAGAACCAAGACATGTCTGAAATCAAATTTGCGGGCCAGGTGGCCCTGGTCACGGGTGCAACGCGCGGTATCGGTGCGGCCATTGCCCACGAACTGGTGGCGCGCGGACTGATCGTGATCGGAACCGCCACCAGCGACGAAGGCGCCGCCAAGATCTCGCAGGCGCTCGCGGGTGTGCCCGGAGCCGCTGCAGGCTGCCGCGGCGCAACGCTGGATGTGAACAACGTCGCTGCCGCAGAGGCGCTGATCGATGACATCACCAAGACGCATGGTGGACTGCAGGTGCTGGTGAACAACGCCGGCATCACGCGCGACATGCTGGCCATGCGCCTCAAGGACGATGACTGGGATGCCGTGCTCGACACCAACCTGAAGGCCGTGTTCCGCATGAGCCGCGCCGTGATCCGTCCCATGATGAAGCAGCGCTATGGCCGCATCATCAGCATCACCAGCGTGGTGGGCGCATCGGGCAACCCCGGACAAGCCAACTACGCGGCGGCCAAGGCCGGTGTGGCGGGCATGACGCGCGCGCTGGCCCGTGAGCTGGGCAGCCGCAACATCACGGTCAATTGCGTGGCGCCGGGGTTCATCGAAACCGACATGACGGCAACATTGCCGGAAGAGCAGCAAAAGGCGCTGCTGGTCCAGATCCCGCTGGGTCATCTGGGCAAACCGGCCGACATTGCGCACGCTGTGGCGTACCTTGCGAGCCCTCAGGCCGCATATGTCACCGGTCAGGAATTGCATGTCAACGGTGGCATGTTCATGTCCTGACGGGCAAGGCATCCCATTCCATTTTCGACGCCGACAAAGCCGTCCGGCGGGCCGCCTAGGGGCCTCTCCCTAGCCCGGCTAAAATGACGGTCTGTCATCCAACCACCCTCAGAGGGACTTATGAGCGATATCGAAGCACGTGTTAAGAAAATCATTGCCGAACAACTCGGTGTGGAAGAAGGCCAGGTCACCCATGAAAAATCGTTCGTGGCCGATCTGGGCGCCGACTCGCTCGACACGGTGGAACTCGTGATGGCCCTGGAAGACGAATTCGGTATCGAGATCCCGGACGAAGACGCAGAGAAGATCACCACGGTGCAAAACGCCATCGACTACGCCATGGCGCACCAGAAGGCCTGATCCTTCATGGTCCAACGCAGGGTCTTCCCTTGGGGTCTGGCTCCCCGGGGAGGGCATTGCATTTCACGCACTCTGATGCGTGGGGGAATTCAATGAGTCGTCGTCGCGTTGTCGTGACCGGCCTGGGTTGCATCAGCCCCGTGGGTAACACGGTGTCTGAGTCCTGGGCCAACATTCTTGCCGGGAAGCCCGGCATCGATCGCATCACCAAGTTTGACGCGTCCAGCTTTTCCTGCCAGATCGCAGGCGAGGTCAAGGGCTTCAGTGTCGAGTCGTACATGTCTTCGAAAGAAGCGCGCACGATGGATACGTTCATCCATTTCGGTATCGCTGCGGCCTCTCAGGCGGTTGCTGATGCCGGTCTGCCCACGGGCGATGCGCTGGGGGAGGAAGAAGCCACCCGGATCGGATGCATCATTGGCTCCGGGATCGGTGGCCTGCCGATGATCGAAGAGACGCACACCGAGTTCACGAACCGCGGCGCCCGCCGCATTTCGCCCTTCTTTGTGCCGGCCTCCATCATCAACATGATCTCGGGTCATGTATCGATACGCTTCGGCTTCAAAGGACCCAACCTCGCGGTCGTCACCGCCTGTACCACCGGGTTGCATTGCATCGGTGAAGGCGCGCGCAAGATCGAGTACGGCGACGCCGACGTGATCGTGGCCGGCGGCTCCGAAGCCACCGTTTCGCCATTGGGAGTGGGTGGTTTCGCGTCCATGCGTGCGCTGTCCACCCGCAACGACGATCCCTCCACGGCGTCCCGCCCCTGGGACAAGGACCGTGACGGTTTTGTTCTGGGCGAAGGTGCGGGTGTGGTGGTGCTGGAAGAGTACGAGCACGCCAAAGCACGTGGTGCCAAGATTTATGCCGAACTGGTCGGCTACGGCATGAGCGCTGACGCGGGTCACATGACGGCGCCCAACATGGACGGCCCACGCCGCGCCATGATCAATGCCTTGCGCAACGCGGGTGTGAATGCCGATCAGGTGGACTATCTCAATGCCCATGGCACATCCACGCCGCTCGGTGATGTGAACGAGACCAACGCCATCAAGGCCGCGTTGGGTGATCACGCCAAGAAGACGGTGGTGAACTCGACCAAGTCCATGACCGGGCACCTCCTGGGCGGTGCTGGTGGTATCGAGAGCGTGTTCACCATCCTGGCGCTGAAAGAGCAGAAGAGTCCGCCAACCATCAACATCTTCAATCAGGATCCCGAGTGCGATCTCGATTACTGCGCCAACGTCGCGCGTGACATGAGGATCGACTTCGCCATGAAGAACAACTTTGGTTTTGGTGGCACCAACGGAACGCTGGTCTTCAAACGCGTCTGAGCCTGCTGACAGCCATAGGGCTCTGACGGCCTGATCATGCGCAACGCCCCATCGGTTCGGTATCCGGTGGGGCGTTGTGCTTTGTACCGCTGGTGGATGCTGGGCCTGGGAGCATCGGGTTTGGCGGCTGTGGCCGGCGGATGGTGGGTGAGCGGAACCACCGCCGAGGCGGGTGGTCTCATGACGGGCGTTGTCTTGTGGCTGCTCTGGATGGGCTTCGCCACGTGGAGCTGGCAGCGAACACCGGAAGGTTTGTTGCGGTGGGATGCGCTGGCCGATTCAGTGGTCGGACCGTCCCTTGCAGGTGCCTGGGTCTGGCACAGCGAGGCATACAAAGACGGTGTGACTTTGCTACGGGTCGATGCCGTGCTGGATCTGCAAGACCATGTGCTGCTGCGTTTGCACAACCCGGACGCCGCCAGCAGCTGGGCCTGGGTCGAGCGGGCTCGCGATCCTTTGCGCTGGAACGAATTTCGTCGTGCGTTGATGGCGCACCAGCGGCAGGGCTGTGCGATCCAATGACCGATTGCAGCGCGTTCCGACCTTGCCGGAACCATGACTTCCCTGTCCCGCGTGACCGTGCGCTCAGGCATCGTCAGGCTTGGGGTATATTTCTGCGGCCCGCTCCTGCCGCATGACACAACCCGAAGATCACACCGCCCCCCCGCCGCCCGACAGCGATGTCATGCTGGTGCAACGCACGCTTGCCGGGGAGCAGCGCGCGTTCGAGCTGCTGGTCATCAAATACCAGAGAAGGGTGGAGCGCCTGATCGGGCGCATGGTGCGCGATGTTGATCTGGTGCAGGATATCGCCCAGGAGACCTTCATCCGGGCCTACCGGGCGCTGGCGCAGTTTCGGGGTGACGCCCAGTTCTACACCTGGCTTTACCGGATCGCCGTCAACACGGCGAAAAAGCAGCTGCTGGAACTCAAGCGCGACCCGCTGATCTTCCAGTCCCAGATGAAATCAGCGGAGGATGATGAAACTTCCTCCTCCGAACGCGAACTAAATTCCAACGCGGTTGATCACGAGACGCCCGAAGCGGTGTTGGCCAGCAAGGAAATTGCCGAGGCGGTGAACGCTGCCATGGACGCTTTGCCGGAAGAGTTGCGCATGGCGATCAGCTTGCGGGAAATGGACGGTTTGAGCTACGAAGAGATTGCGCTGGCACTGGATTGCCCCATCGGTACGGTGCGTTCTCGCATCTTCCGGGCGCGCGAAGCGATATCGGGCCGCATCAAACCGATGCTGGAGCGCCAGTCCGGCAAACGCTGGTGATGCCGAATACGGTGCGGTGTGAACGGGGCTTGAACCCTTGAGTTTTTTGGATGTCAACCATGAATGCCGAACAAGACAACGTGAATGTGCGCCAACCTGCGAGGGTTGGTGTGCCATTTCATTCCGATCCGGATAGCGATCTGGCGGGTGCACTGTCTGCGTTGACCGATGGTGAGATCGGTGCGGACGAGCTGGACGCCCTTCTGGCCGATGCCGACCACCGTTCCGAGCTGCACGCCGATTGGCATGCCTACCAGGTGATTGGCGATGTGCTGCGTGGCACGGCGCCTGCCGTGTCGAACGTCGCGCCGCAGGCCTTTGTGGCCGGTATCAGTGCGCGACTCCAGCTTGCCGAGCGGCCCCAGAGCCGGCCAGCGAGCCCGGTCGTGATGGCTCAGGTGCGTGGAGCGGCGGCGAACGACCCGGTGATGCGCTGGAAGATGGCGGCGGGTCTGGCCTCCCTGGCGGCCGTTGTTGCCGTGAGCTGGAGCGTGATTCAGGGGGCATCGGTTCCGGGTGACCCAGCCGTTTCAGGGCCCCAGCTGGCGCAGGTCGCACCACCCACAGATCCGGCGAAACCGGTGGTTGCCGCCTCTGATACCGGGTCAACCAATGTGGCGGTGAGCACCGGGCAGGGCATCTTGATTCGCGATGCGCGGCTTGAGCAGATGCTGGCGGAGCATCGGCAGTATGGCGGCATGTCTGCGCTGCAGATGCCGGCGGGCTTCCTGCGCAACGCCACCTACGACACCGCTCCGCAGCGCTGATGCACATGGTTTCTCACCTGTCGTTCGGTCGGCTTCTGTCGCGTGGCGTGGCCCCATCCCGGACCTGTTCAGGTCGGGGTGCACGGCTGCAACCTTGGTCCGGGCTGGTCCTGGTGGCGCTGGTCTTGGGACTCTGGCAGCCCTTGGTGCAGGCACAGTCGCAGGGTGGGGCCGCGGTGCCGACGCGCAGTGTCAATGAGTGGCTCGTCCGAATGCAGGAAGCATCGCGGCAGCGGGCCTACACCGGCACCTTGGTGGTGTCGGCGGGCTCGGTGATGTCGGCCTCGCGCATCTGGCATGTCTGTGATGGCGTGCAGCAGATGGAGCGCATCGAGACGCTCACCGGCGCACCACGGACCACCATCCGCCGCAACAACGAAGTGATCACCTTTGTTCCCGACGCCAAAACCGCGTGGATCGAGGAGCGCGAGTCGCTGGGGTTGTTTCCCGATTTGTTGCGCACGCCCGCCAACGCCATTCCCAAATACTACGAGGTGCGTGAAACTGGGGTGCAGCGTGTGGCCGGGCATCTGGCCGATGTGGTCGAGATTCTCCCCAGAGACCCTTTGCGGTTTGGCTTTCGTATCTGGTCTGAACAGAAAACCGGTCTGGTCGTGAAGCTGCAGACCTTGGGTGAAAAGGATGTCGTGCTGGAGCAGCTCGCCTATTCCGAACTCCAGCTGGATGCACCCGTGCGCATGGACAAGCTGCGCAAGATGATGAAAGACACCCGCGGCTATGAGGTGTATCGACCGGTGGTGAAAAAGACCACGCCCGAGGCCGAAGGATGGCAATTCAAGGATGTGGTTCCAGGCTTCCTGCGCATGAGCTGCCACACCCGGGATGCCGGTGAGGCCAACGAAGTTTCTTCCGTGCCGATGCAGTGCATTTTTTCGGACGGGCTGGCTTCGGTCTCCCTGTTTGTCGAGCCACTCGACGCACGCCGGCATGGCGCTGAAACCAGCGCCGTGATGGGCGCCACCCATTCGCTGGGCATGCGACTGGGCAACCATTGGTTGACCGTCCTGGGGGAAGTGCCACCGGTCACCCTTCAGCGGTTCGCCCAGGCACTTCAGCGAACGCGTTGAAGTATCGGCCCGTTGGAGCGGGCACCCGGATGTTCCCTTTGCCCTTGTGTTTTCAGCTGTTTTGCCCGTCTGAACAGGATCAACATGACATTCAGTAAATCGAATCGCACTCCCTTCGTTAGCGTGGCCACCGCAGGGATGGTGGCGCTGGCCGGCGCCATGGCGCTGTTGTCGCCTGTGCCGTTGTCCGCACAAGGCGTCTTCTCCGCGCCCAGTGTGCGTGGCTTGCCTGATTTCACCGATCTGGTCGATCTGGTTGGGCCCTCGGTGGTGAACATCCGCACGCTGGAGCGCGCCAGTGTTCCTGAAGAAGGGGCATCCGGAACAGATGAGCAGATGCTGGAGTTCTTCCGCCGGTTTGGGATTCCCATCCCACCCGGCGTGACGCCTCGCGGCCCGCGTGCGGAACGGGGTCCGTCCGAAGAGGCGCAGCCTCGCGGTGTGGGCTCGGGCTTCATTCTCAGCAGTGACGGGCTGATCATGACCAACGCGCATGTGGTGGAAGGCGCTGACGAGCTGATTGTCACCCTGCCGGACAAGCGTGAGTTCAAGGCCAAGGTGGTGGGTACTGACAAGCGCACCGATGTGGCGGTGGTCAAGATCGAGGCAAGTGGTCTGAGTGCCGTGAAGATCGGTGACGTGAACCGTCTTCGCGTCGGCGAATGGGTGATGGCCATCGGGTCGCCCTTTGGACTTGAGAATTCGGTGACCGCCGGCATCGTGAGTGCCAAGAAGCGTGACACAGGGGACTTCCTGCCCTTCATCCAGACCGACGTGGCGATCAATCCCGGCAACTCGGGTGGTCCGCTCATCAACATGCGGGGTGAGGTGGTGGGCATCAACAGCCAGATCTATTCACGCTCGGGGGGGTTCCAGGGGATTTCGTTTGCCATCCCGATCGATGAGGCGGTGCGCGTGTCCGACCAGCTCCGTGCGACCGGGCGCGTGACTCGGGGGCGCATCGGTGTGCAGATCGATCAGGTCAGCAAGGAAGTGGCCGAGTCCATTGGCCTGGGGCGGCCTCGGGGCGCCTTGGTGCGCGGTGTCGAAAACGATTCGCCAGCAGCCAAAGCGGGTTTGGAGCCGGGTGACATCATCCTGCGTTTCGATGGCACTGAGATCGACAAGTCGGTGGACCTGCCACGGCTGGTGGGCAATACGCGACCCGGCAGCAAGAGTCGTATGACGGTGTTCCGTCGCGGTTCGCAACGCGAGCTGAGCATCACGGTGGCCGAGCTGGAGCCCGAGCGCGCAGCCTCGCGCCCGTCGGCGCCCGAGCCCGCCAAGCCACAGCCAGCGGGGACAGCCAAGGCGCTGGGTTTGACGCTCTCCGATCTCACCCCGGCGCTCAAGAAAGAGCTGAACCTCAAGAGTGGTGTGCGCGTGGAGAGCGCTGAAGGGCCGGCTGCGCGCGCTGGCTTGCGCGAAGGCGATGTGATCGTTGCCGTCGCCAACACGGACACCGGCAACGTCGCTGAACTCGAGGCCGCGCTGGTGAAACTTGACAAGTCACGCCCGGTCAATGTGCTGTTCCGTCGCGGCGATTGGGCACAGTACGCGGTGATCCGCCCGAGTCGATGAGGCCGGGCGAAACTCGAATCCACCCCAATTGAGGCCAAAAACCCACTGATCTTTATGGGATTTAGGGCTTGTGGGTTGGGGTGGCTGGCACGCCACACACCGCTTGTCTGCCGAAGTACCCGGTCTGCCCACCATCGTTGTGAGTGATTACTCACCATTCCCCGGTTTCTCCTGACCGAATTCGATAAAATCGGGCCAGTTCCGGATCGATTCCGTCGTCGAGGCACCGCATCGGTCCACGATGTGAGAATCGCGCCCGAATGGCTTCGGTCATCCACAGATGCTTCACAAGAGCACCGAATTTCCTGTGAATGAATTGTGGATAAGTTTCATGTTGCTGCGCTGCAACAAGTCTCGGTGAGCGTTTGTCGGGTTTGAATTCCGGGCTTTTTGCCTACAATGAAGTCCCAACTATCGCAGTTGCCATTGATTGTTGGTTATGGGCGCGTCAACAGCTGACGCGCCCTTTTTTATGGTTCCCCGCAGCCTTGTGCGTGGGCACTTTGTTCCCCTGGTAGAGCTGTTTTTCTTGATGAACCACATCCGCAATTTTTCGATCATCGCGCACATCGATCACGGCAAGTCCACGCTGGCCGACCGCATCATTTCCCTCTGTGGCGGCCTGTCCGATCGCGAGATGAGCGAGCAGGTGCTGGACTCGATGGACATCGAGAAGGAGCGTGGCATCACCATCAAGGCGCAGACCGCCGCGCTCCAATACAAGGCGCGCGACGGGCAGGTCTACAACCTGAATCTGATCGACACACCGGGTCACGTGGACTTCTCCTATGAAGTGAGCCGCTCCCTCTCAGCCTGCGAAGGTGCGCTGCTGGTGGTGGACGCCAGCCAGGGCGTTGAGGCGCAGACCGTGGCCAACTGCTACACCGCGCTCGACCTGGGTGTGGAGGTGGTGCCGGTGCTCAACAAGATGGACCTGCCCAACGCCGATCCCGAAAATGCCAAGAGCGAGATCGAAGACGTGATCGGCATCGACGCGACCGACGCCATTCCCTGTTCGGCCAAAAGTGGCATGGGTGTGGAAGACATCCTGGAGGCCGTCGTTGCGCGCATACCGGCGCCCAAGGGCAATCCCAACGCACCGCTGCGCGCCATGATTGTGGACAGTTGGTACGACGCCTATGTGGGCGTGGTGATGCTCGTGCGCGTGGTCGACGGTCAGCTGCTCAAGGGCGAGCGGTTCAAGATGATGGCCACCAATACCGTCTACAACGCCGACAACCTGGGTGTTTTCACGCCCGGTAACGAACCGAGAGACGCGCTCAAGGCCGGTGAGGTGGGCTACATCATTGCAGGCATCAAGGAGCTGCAGGCGGCCAAGGTGGGCGACACCATCACGCTGGAAAAGAAGCTGCCCAACAACCTCGGTCCGGCCGAAGAGGCGCTGCCCGGTTTCAAGGAAGTGCAGCCACAGGTGTTTGCCGGTCTGTACCCGACTGAGGCGAACCAGTACGACGGCCTTCGCGACGCGCTGGAAAAACTCAAGCTCAACGACGCCGCGCTGATGTACGAGCCCGAGGTGTCGCAGGCGCTGGGCTTTGGCTTCCGCTGTGGCTTTCTGGGCCTGCTGCACATGGAGATCGTGCAGGAGCGGCTGGAGCGCGAGTTCGATCAGGACTTGATCACCACCGCGCCGAGCGTGGTCTACCAGGTGGTCAAGCCCGATGGCGAGGTCATCATGGTCGAGAACCCGTCCAAGATGCCCGACCAGGGCCGGCTGGAAGAGATTCGCGAGCCCATCGTGACCGTGCATCTCTACATGCCACAGGAATACGTCGGCGCGGTCATGACGCTCGCCAACCAGAAGCGCGGCATGCAGCTCAACATGGCCTACCACGGCAAACAGGTCATGCTGACCTACGACATGCCGTTGGGAGAAATCGTGCTGGACTTCTTCGACAAGCTCAAATCGGTGAGCCGTGGCTACGCGTCGATGGACTATGAGTTCAAGGAGTACCGCGCGGCCGATGTGGTCAAGGTCGACATCCTGCTCAACGGCGAGAAGGTCGATGCGCTGTCCATCATCGTGCACCGCTCGCAATCGCAATACCGGGGTCGTGCCGTGGTGGCCAAGATGCGCGAGATCATCAGCCGCCAGATGTTTGACGTGGCAATCCAGGCGGCCATCGGTGGCAATGTGATCGCGCGCGAAACCATCAAGGCGTTGCGCAAGAACGTGCTGGCAAAATGTTACGGTGGCGACATCAGCCGCAAACGCAAACTCCTTGAGAAACAAAAAGCAGGCAAGAAGCGCATGAAACAGATTGGCTCGGTTGAAGTGCCCCAAGAGGCTTTCCTCGCGATTTTGCAGGTGCAAGACTGATGCAATCCACGATGAGTGCGATCACGGCGGTGGTCCTGGCCGCCTTTGCCGCTTATGCGGGGGCATTTTTCTTTGGTTATGTCGAAGGCAACTTCGCCCTGTTGCTGATGCTGGCCACGGTCATCACCGGTTTGTACTGGGTGGCCGAGAAGCTGGTTTTCCTGCCGCAGCGCCAGCGCGATGCGCAGCGCTTGCAGCAAGCTCAAGGTGACCGCGCCGCGGCCCTGCAGCAACAAGGCTTTGGCGGGACCGATGTCGACATGGAACCTGCTCGCCAGCGGTTGCTGATGCAGCCGTGGTGGCTGGACTGGACGGCAGGCCTGTTCCCCGTGATCCTGGCTGTGTTTGTGCTGCGTTCGTTCCTGTTCGAGCCGTTCAAGATTCCGTCCGGCTCCATGATCCCCACCTTGCGCGTGGGTGACCTGATCCTGGTGAACAAATTCCACTACGGCATCCGCCTGCCCGTGTTCAACACCAAGGTGATCGCGAACAACGAGCCGCAGCGTGGCGATGTGATGGTGTTCCGCTATCCCCCGCAACCCAGTCTGGATTACATCAAGCGAGTGGTGGGTGTTCCTGGCGATGAAGTGGCCTATCTCAACAAGCAACTGAGTATCAACGGGCAGCCCGTGCCGCGGAGCCAGGAGCCCGAGTTTTTTGACAGCGATGTCATGAGGTACGCCAAACAGTTCGGGGAAAGCCTGGGAGGGCGGAACTACAAGACCCTGAATGACGAGGACCGGCCGGCTTTCGTCTCGGGCACCACGGAGTTCGCCTACAAGGACAACTGCCGCTACTCGGTGGAGGGTGTGGTCTGTAAAGTGCCTGACGGGCACTATTTCATGATGGGCGACAATCGGGACAATTCCCTGGATTCGCGCTACTGGGGCTTTGTGCCCGAGGCCAACATTGTGGGCAAGGCCTTTTTTGTCTGGATGAATTTCGGGGATCTTGGGCGCATCGGATCGTTTGAGTGAGTTTGACCATCTTTGGAGAAAAGAACCATGAAACTGAAGCAAGGGCAACAAGGCTTGACATTTTTTGGTTTGCTGATCGTCGGCATCCTGCTGGCCTTTGCGGGCGTGATCTTCGCGCAGTTTGTGCCCACCTATATCGAGTTCATGGCGGTGGAGAAAGCGGTTCAAAAGGCATCAGAGGGCACCACCGTGGCCGAGGTGCGCAGCATTTTTGACAAGGCAGCCACGATAGATGACATCACCACCATCACCGGCAAGGACCTGGAAGTGAGCAAGCAGGGTGACCGGGTGGTGGTTTCATTCGACTACCAGCGCGAAATCCCACTGATGGGTCCGGCCTACCTGGTGATGAAGTACACGGGCAGCTCCAAGTGAGCAGGGCCTTGTGCAAAGGGTGCTGCCTGATTTGAACCCGGAACTCATCGCGCTGCAAAAGCGCCTCCAGCACCCATTTGCCAACCCGCGTCTGCTGGAGCGAGCGCTGACGCACCGCAGCTTCACATCCGACCACAACGAGCGCCTGGAGTTTCTGGGCGACTCGGTGCTCAATCTGGCCATTTCTGGCCTGTTGTTCGAAAAACTCAGCCAGTTGCCCGAGGGCGATCTCTCGCGGGTGCGGGCGAACCTGGTCAAGCAGGACACGCTGTTCCAGATCGCATCCGTGCTCGGGCTCTCCGCTTGTCTGCGCCTTGGCGATGGTGAAAAGCGCTCAGGGGGCCACAAGCGGCCGTCGATCCTGGCCGATGCGCTTGAAGCCATCATCGGCGCGGTGTACCTGGATGCGGGGTTTGAGGTTGCTGCCGCGATGGTGCGCAGGCTCTACGGCGATGTCGAACTGAATGCCCAGATGAGCGCCATGGGCAAGGACCCGAAGACCGAATTGCAGGAGTGGCTGCAGGCGCGCAAAATGAAACTCCCGGTCTACCGCGTGGTGGCCACCCTGGGTGAAGCCCATAAACAGACGTTTGATGTCGAATGCACCGTGACGGAAACCGGCCGCAGCGAACGCGGCATCGGTGCTTCACGTCGCGCGGGTGAGCAGGCCGCAGCGGCGGCCATGTTGCAGCACCTCATGGCGGAGTGACCCGCCCCACCGTTTCTGAAACACGCCGCTTGCGCTGTTTCCCACTTTGCTCCTGGCGTTGACCCGCCGGCACGAATCCATGTCCCGAAAATCCCCTCCCAAGTCCGCACCATCACAGCCTATCGAGGCCGTTGCCAATCCTGAGCTCGACGCCATGCTGGCCCGGGCCCTGGGGAAACCCGGCGAGGCTGAATCAGCCGAGCCCGAGGCGGCGGTGCTCGAGCCTGTGCCTGTTGAACCGGCGGCTCAACACTGCGGCTTTGTGGCCATCGTGGGCAAGCCCAACGTGGGCAAATCGACCCTGCTCAATGCCTTGGTGGGCCAGAAAGTCAGCATCACCTCGCGCAAGGCGCAAACCACACGGCACCGCATCACCGGATACCGCACCGTCGGGCCGACGCAGTTCGTGTTCGTGGACACGCCGGGGTTCCAGACCCGGCATGGCAATGCGCTGAACCGGGCACTCAACAAAACTGTGCTCGGCGCGGTGAACGATGTGGACCTGATCCTGTTCGTGGTGGAAGCCGGGCATTTCAACCTGGCCGATGCCAAGGTGCTGGACCTCCTGCCGGCGAACGTGCCCGTGGTGCTGCTGGCCAACAAGTTCGATCTGGTGCACAGGCGTGGCGACCTCGCACCCTGGCTGCGCTCCATGCAGGAGCGCCACGCGTTTGCCGAGTTCGTGCCGATGTCGGCCAAGAACACCAAGGACATCCAGCGCCTGTTTGCTATCTGTGAGAAATACCTGCCGCAGCAACCCTGGATGCACGATCCCGAAGAGCTCACCGACCGCAGCGAGCGCTTCATGGCCAGCGAGATGGTGCGCGAAAAGCTCTTCCGCCTGACCGGCGACGAGCTGCCCTACACCTCTACCGTCATCATCGACAAGTTCGAGCAGGAAGGTCAGCTCAGGCGCATCGCAGCCACCATCGTGGTGGAGCGCGATGGTCACAAGGGCATGGTGATCGGCGACAAGGGCGAGAAGCTCAAGCGCATAGGCACCGAGGCGCGTCAGGAACTGGAGAAACTCTGGGATTGCAAGGTGTTTCTGGAGTTGTGGGTCAAAGTGCGTTCGGGCTGGGCCGATGACGATGCGCGCGTGCGCTCGTTTGGCTACGAGTGAAGTCTCCGCAAGCGAACCATGGCCACGCGCCGGTTTTCTGAAGAACCTGCTTTCGTCCTGCACCGCTACGACTGGAGCGAGTCCAGCCTGGTGCTGGAAGTGTTCACACGCCACCATGGCCGGATTGCGCTGGTGGCCAAAGGGGTCAAACGACCCACCTCCCAGTTCCGCCCGGTGCTGCTGCCGTTGCAACCGCTGCACCTGAGCTGGGGCGGTGACGCCGAGGTGCGCACGCTCAAATCCGCCCAGTGGCAGGGCGGGCATGTCATGCCCACCGGCGAAGCGCTGCTTTCCGGCTGTTATCTCAACGAACTGCTCATGCGCCTGCTGGCCCGTGACGATCCGCACGCCGCCTTGTACGACCACTACACCCTGGCGGTGCAGTTGCTGGCGGAGCGGGCCGATGCCCAACAGCTCATCCTGCGCGCGTTCGAGTTGCTGCTGTTGCGCGACATCGGCCTGCTGCCCGATCTGGCGCACGAGGGCAATACGCTGGCGGCCTTGCAGGACGGGGTGTTTTACGTGCTGGGTCCGGAGAGTGGTCTGCGTGTGGCGCATGGCGACGATGCCCATGCACTGTCCGGGGAGCAGTGGTGCTCGCTCCAGATCGCCCTGGACGAGGCCGATCCCCTCATCGCCACCCTGCGCGCTTGTGTCGGTTGCCAGCAGGCGCTGCAGCCGCAGTTGCGCAACCTGCTGCACTACCATAGCGGCGTGCGGGTGTTCAAGACCCGTCAGCTGATGCTGGATGTGCAGGCCATGGGCCGGCCTCGGGCATCGCCCGAAGCGGCCTCCACCAACTTCCAGACCACGCCATGACCACGGCTTCCATTTCCCGCACCGCGCTGTCGGTCAACCTCAACAAGGTCGCCCTGGTGCGCAACACCCGGCACCTGGGTATCCCGTCGGTCACTCGGGCGGCCAGCTTGTGCCTGCAGGCCGGGGCACACGGCATCACCGTGCATCCCCGTCCGGATGAACGCCACATCCGGCCCCACGATGTGTTCGATCTGGCGGAACTGCTCAAGGCCTGGCCCGATCGCGAATACAATATCGAAGGCAACCCGTTTCACAACCTCATGGATGTCGCGCGCGAGGTGAAGGCGAAGGGCCTGCCGCTGCACCAGCTGACCTTCGTGCCCGACAGCGAAGGCCAGTTCACCAGCGATCACGGCTGGACCTTCCCGCAGGATGCCGAGCGCCTTCAGGCCGTCGTGGCCGAAGCCCGTGCCTTGGGCGCGCGCGTGAGCCTGTTCATGGACGCCGACCCCGCGCAGATGGCCGCGGCCAAAGCCGTGGGTGCGGACCGGGTGGAGCTCTACACTGAACCCTACGCCGCCGCATGGCACACGCCTGAACGCGCTGCGCAGCTCGAACGCTTTCGCGCCGCCGCGCAGGCCGCTCTGGATGCGGGCCTCGGTGTCAACGCCGGGCACGACCTCAACCGTGACAACCTCACGGCTTTCCTGCGCGCTGTACCGGGCGTGAGCGAGGTGTCGATCGGTCACGCGTTGATCGCCGATGCGCTGGAGCTGGGCTACGCCGCCACCATCGCCGAGTACAACCGTTGCATTCACGAGGCGTTCGCCTGACCCGCCCATGATCTTCGGCATTGGTACCGATATCTGCGACATCCGACGCATCTCGGCGACCTTCGAACGCCAGGGTGAGCGGTTCGCACGCAAGGTGCTCAGCGACGCCGAATTCCTCGTCTGGCAGCGGCGCAGCGCGCGATGGCCGCACCGCGGCCTGAGCTACCTCGCGACGCGTTTTTCTGCCAAGGAAGCGTTTTCCAAGGCCATTGGTCTGGGCATGCGTTTGCCCATGACCTGGCGGCGCTGTGAAATCGCCAACCTGCCCAGCGGCCAGCCCGTGATCGTGTTGCACGACGATCTCAAGACCTGGTTTGAAGCGCAGGGATTGCGTGCCCATGTGACCGTGACCGACGAGACCGACTACGCCGCCAGCTTCGTGGTGGTTGAGAAGGACGATGCCCACACCCCACCGGCGGGTGCCGTCTCCGGGCGACCTGTCCACGAAACCTGACCACCTGCCTCCAAAAAATGCACCAACACGCCCCACTCATCATCGATGTCGCTGGCCACAGCCTCACCACCGCCGAACGCCAGCGCCTGGCCCATCCCCTGGTGGGCGGTGTCATCCTGTTTGCCCGCAACTGGCAGGACCGCGCGCAGCTGACCCGGCTGTGCCGCCAGATCAAGGCCGTGCGGCCCGACCTGCTGATTGCGGTGGATCACGAAGGCGGGCGCGTGCAGCGCTTTCGCACCGACGGTTTCACGCACCTGCCGCCCATGGCCGCTTTCGGCGCGCTGTGGCTGTCGGCGCCGAAGAAGGGCGAAGGCGAGGGTGGCCCCGCGATGCGCGCGACCAACGCCGCCACGGCCGCTGGCTATGTGCTGGGAGCCGAGTTGCGTGCCTGTGGCGTGGACCTGAGCTTTGCCCCGGTGCTGGATCTGGATTACGGCGAAAGCTCGGTCATCGGCGACCGCGCCTTCGCGCGCGATCCGCGCGTGGTCACCCTGCTGGCCCAGTCCCTGATGTTGGGCCTGCAGCAGAGCGGCATGGGCAACTGCGGCAAGCACTTCCCCGGCCATGGATTCGTCAAGGCGGATTCGCACCTGGCGATTCCAGTCGATAACCGCAGCCTCAAGGTCATCCTGGCCGAAGACGCCGCGCCCTACGGTTGGCTCTCCAGCAGCCTGCAAGCCGTGATGCCAGCTCATGTGATCTATCCCAAGGTGGACGCTCGGCCAGCCGGGTTTTCGCAGCGCTGGTTGCAGGACGTTCTTCGCCACCAGCTGGGTTTCACCGGCGCCATCTTCAGCGACGACCTCAGCATGGAAGCGGCGCGCCACATCGACGGGCGCGACGTGAGCTTCGCCGAAGCCGCGCTGGCCGCACTCACCGCGGGTGGTGACATGGTGGTGTTGTGCAACCAGTCGGTGGTGGAAGGCGGAGCGCCGATCGATGCCGCCATTGAAGACCTGTCCAAAGCGGTGATCGAGGGCCACTGGCAGCCCAACCCCGCCAGCGAAGAACGCCGTCTTGCGCTGCTGCCGCGCGCTGCGGGCATGTACTGGGACACGCTGATGGTCAGCGAGCGCTACATGCACGCGCTGGGCACTTTGCCATAACCCCCTGCGCCGCTGCGCGGCAGGTTCAGCGCTCGACGCCGAGTTTGTCGAGCAGATCCGAAATCAATTCGAGGCGCAGCATCGGGTTGTCCAGCGTCATCAGCCGGTGTTTGAGTTCGGCCGGTGCGGGCAGGAGCTCGGCCCAGCGGTTGGCCACCCAGCCGCTGTCGTCCCACTGGTAGGGCGGTTGCAACGGCAGCTCGTTCATGTCGTCGGGCTCGCGTTCCTGCAGGTTGTGCAGCAGGCGCTGCAGCGCATCGCGCGTGGGCACGAGATGTTCGGGCACGGGGATCACAGGTTCTGTGTCGTCAAGTTGCACGTCGCTCACCCACAGGCCGTGCGGCAGTTGGTGGCTGGCGGTCACATGAAAGCGTTGCAGGCCGCGGCAGTGAATCACCAGCAGTCCGGGCTGCGGCCGCTCCAGCTGTTCGATGCGCGCCAGTGTGCCCACCGGGTAAAACACCTCGCGTTCAAAAGCATCGCCGTGGGGCGGGGCCTTGGGATCGATGCGCCGCACTTCGCTGCCTTCGGACAGGCAGACCACGCCAAAAGGCGCACCGGCCTTGTGGCAACGGCTGATCATGTCGAGGTAGCGCACCTCAAAAATGCGCAAGGGCATCCAGCCGCCGGGAAACAGGACGGTCTGCAGCGGAAACAGGGGCAGTTGCGACAGCGCCAGCGGGGCTGCCTCCGGTGGTTCCTTCAATCGGCAACCACCGCGTCGGCACTCTGGCGCTGCAGCATGGCGAGGCAACTGGCCACCGTGGCACGCAGTTCGCGCCGGTCGCAGATGAAGTCGACCGCGCCCTTGGTGATCAGGAACTCAGCGCGCTGGAAGCCTTCGGGCAACTTTACGCGCACGGTGTTCTCGATCACGCGTGGGCCGGCAAAGCCGATCAGCGCCTTGGGTTCGGCGATCACCACGTCGCCCACGAAGGCGAAGCCGGCCGACACGCCGCCCATGGTCGGGTCGGTCAGCACGCTGATGTAGGGCAGGCCCTTCTTGGCCAGACGGGTGAGCGCGGCGTTGGTCTTGGCCATCTGCATCAGCGAGAGCAGACCTTCCTGCATGCGCGCGCCGCCGGTGGCGGTGAAGCAGACGAAGGGCACTTTCTGGGCAATGGCTTCCTCGACGCCGCGAACGAAACGCTCACCCACCACCGAGCCCATGGAGCCGCCCATGAAGTCGAACTCGAAGCAGGCCGCCACCAGGCTGACGCCTTGCACCGCACCACCGATGACGACCAGCGCGTCGGTTTCACCCGTGGTCTCCAGCGCTTCTTTCAGCCGCTCAGGGTACTTGCGGCTGTCCTTGAACTTCAGGGCGTCGACCGGCAGCACCTCCTGACCGATTTCATAACGGCCTTCGGCGTCCATGAAGGCGTTGAGGCGCGCGCGCGCACCGATGCGGTGGTGGTGGCTGCAGTGCGGGCAGACGTTCTGGTTTTTTTCCAGATCGGTCTTGTAGAGCACGGCCTCGCAGCTCGGACACTTGATCCACAGGCCCTCAGGCACGCTGCGGCGCTCGGTCGGGTCGGTGTGGGTGATTTTGGGAGGGAGCAGTTTTTCGAGCCAGGACATAGGGTCTCCTTCGCTGGTTGCCGGGCACGGGTGGCCCGGCGAAGTGGTCGAATTATGCGTCCAGCGCTTTTCGTATGGTGCGCAGGAAATGCATGGCGACCGTCACCACTTTTTCATGTGGTTCGTTCTCGATCAGCTGGATGATCTTGCTGCCGATCACCACCGCGTCGGCGGTCCTGCCGATGGCCTTGGCGGTTTCGGCGTCGCGGATGCCAAAGCCCACGCCCACCGGGATGCTCACATGCGCGCGGATGCGCGGCAGCATGGCTTCAACCTGGCCCACGTCCAGCGTGCCAGCGCCGGTCACGCCCTTGAGCGACACGTAGTACACGTAGCCGCTGGCCACGCGTGCCACCTGCGCCATGCGCTCGTCGGTGCTGGTGGGTGCCAGCAGGAAGATCAGGTCCATGTGGGCGGCACGCAGGGCGGCGGCGAAGTCCTCGCATTCTTCCGGCGGGTAGTCCACCACCAGCACGCCGTCCACGCCCGCAGCCGAGGCATCGCGCACGAAGCTGCCGACGCCGTGTTTCTGGTCGTAGCGCTCGATCGGGTTGGCGTAACCCATCAACACCACGGGCGTGGTGGCGTTGCGTTCGCGGAAGGTTTTCACCATGGCGATGACCTGGGTCAGTCCGATGCCCAGCGCCAGCGCGCGGTCGCCCGCCTTCTGGATCACCGGGCCGTCGGCCGACGGGTCGGAGAACGGCACGCCCAGTTCGATCACGTCGGCGCCAGCTTCCACCATGCCGTGCATGAGATCGGGCGTGATGTCGGCATACGGGAAGCCGGCGGTGACGAAGGGGATCAGTGCCTTGCGGTTTTGCGCCTTCAATTCGGCGAAGGTATTTTCGATACGGCTCATTTGGTCACCTTGATGGTGGCGGTGTCCATGCCGCCTTTGACGGACTGCCCACGGCAGCTCGGTCGGCAATAAAA
Source organism: Hydrogenophaga aromaticivorans (assembly GCF_013387465.1). GTDB lineage: Bacteria > Pseudomonadota > Gammaproteobacteria > Burkholderiales > Burkholderiaceae_C > Hydrogenophaga > Hydrogenophaga aromaticivorans. The sequence goes on from NZ_VYGV01000007.1 coordinate 194,263, forward strand.
ATCGGCATTCGACAGGTCGGCCACGGTGCCGATGTCCTTGTCGCCCCGACCGGAGAGGTTGACCAGGATCGATTGTGTGGGCTTCATGGTCCTGGCCAGCTTCATGGCGTAGGCCACGGCATGGCTCGATTCCAGCGCGGGAATGATGCCCTCGGTGCGGCACAGATAGTGGAAGGCCTCCAGTGCTTCTTTGTCGGTGATGCCGACGTATTCGGCACGGCCAATGTCTTTCAGGAACGCATGCTCAGGGCCGACGCCGGGGTAGTCCAGACCCGCGCTGACGCTGTGCGTTTCGGTGACCTGGCCGTTGTCGTCCTGCAGCACATAGGTGCGGTTGCCGTGCAGCACGCCGGGGCTGCCTTTCTGCAGCGAGGCCGAGTGTTTGCCGCTCTCCAGGCCTTCGCCCGCCGCTTCCACGCCGATCAGGCGCGTGGCGGCGTGGTCGATGTACGGGTAGAAGATGCCCATGGCGTTGCTGCCGCCGCCCACGCAGGCGACCACCACATCGGGCTGTTCGCCCGAGCAACCGGCGGCCTTGAGCATCTCCGGCATCTGCACCAGGCATTCTTCGCCGATCACGCTCTGGAAGTCGCGCACCATCATCGGGTAGGGGTGTGGGCCGGCCACGGTGCCGATGATGTAGAAGGTGTTGTCCACGTTGGCGACCCAGTCGCGCATGGCTTCGTTGAGCGCGTCTTTCAGCGTCTTGCTGCCGCTCTCCACCGGCACCACGGTGGCACCGAGCAGCTTCATGCGGTAGACGTTGGGGCTCTGGCGCTTGACGTCTTCGCTGCCCATGTAGACCACACATTCCAGGCCGTAGCGGGCGCAGATGGTGGCGGTGGCTACGCCGTGTTGGCCGGCGCCGGTTTCGGCGATCACACGCGGCTTGCCCATGCGCTTGGCGAGCATGGCCTGGCCGATGGTGTTGTTGACCTTGTGGGCGCCGGTGTGGTTCAGGTCTTCGCGCTTCAGGAAGATCTGCGCGCCACCTTGCTCGCGGCTCATGCGCGCGGCGTGGTAGACCGGAGAAGGGCGGCCCACGAAGTGCGCGAGTTCGCTCTTGAATTCGGCTAGGAACTCGGGGTCGTGCTGGTATTTCGCATAGGCGGCCTTGAGCTCGTTGATGGCGTGCGTGAGCGTCTCGCTCACGAAACTGCCACCGTAGATGCCAAAGTGGCCGCGGGCGTCGGGTTGCTGGTAGGTGTCCATGGGGTGTCTCGGTTTAATGGCCCGAGCGACCCGGAAACGGGCTCAGCTCGGACGCGATAAGAGGGTGTCGGCCGCGCGCACGGCGGCGACGAATGCGTGGATCTTGTCGGCGTCCTTGATGCCTTTCGACACCTCGACGCCGGAACTCACGTCAACGGCCCAGGGCCGTACGCGGCTGATGCCATCGATCACGTTTGCAGGCGTGAGTCCACCAGACAAAACGAGGCGAGAGCTGGCGTTTAGAAGCGGATGTGACCAAGGGAAAGCGTTCCAGTCGAATGATTGACCTCCGCCGCCAAAACCCTCGACATGGGCGTCGAGCAAGATAGCCTGGGCGGCAGAAAAGTCTTGCGCGTATTTTAGGAGATCAAAGCCCGCCCCGGCGGGGCCGGTGGGTATGCGCGCCGCGCGCAGGAACGGGCGGCCAGTGGCCAGACAGTCATCGGGTGTTTCGTCGCCGTGGAATTGCAGCAGGGCATTGGGCACGGCAGCAGTACCCTGGGCGATGAATTCGGGGCTGGCGTTCACGAACAACAGCACCGGTGTGACGAAAGCCGGCAAGCAGCACGCCAGTTCACCAGCACGCTCCGGCAAGACGAAGCGCGGGCTCTGGGGGTAGAGCACGAAACCGACCGCGTCCGCACCGGCCTGGACGGCGGTGTCCACGTCGGATTCGCGAGTCAGGCCACAGATCTTGATGCGAGTTCGAAAGGGTTTCATCAGCAGAAGTGACTTGTTCAAGGACACCGCGGAACCGGCTTTGCCGGGCCGCCAGTGTCGCCCCCTTGAGGGGGTGGCGCGAAGCGCCGCGGGGGTGGGTCAGGGAAGCCAGTCGAACGCCGGTGTGCGCGTGGGCAGGCCCAGCGATTGATCGTACACGGGACCCAGAAAATACAGCCCGTCCGGGGAGAAGGTGGGCGCCGCCGCGTCGCGGCTTTTCGCCGCCAGCACCTCGGCCATCCAGCCCACCGGGCGGTTGCCGCTGCCAATGGCGATCAGGCAGCCCATGATGTTGCGGATCATGTGGTGCAGGAAGGCGGATGCTTCGAACTCGAAGCGCCAGTAGGCGCCGCGCCGCGTGATGTCGATGCGTTGCATCAGCTTGACGGGGCTGTGAGCCTGGCATGCCGAGGCCCGAAACGAGGTGAAGTCGTGTTCACCCACCAGCGCCTGCGCCGCCTGCTGCATGGATTCAAGCTGAAGCGGCCGGAACACCCAGCCCACCTGGCCATGGTCGATGCTGGGTCTGACCGGGGATTCAAGCAGCACATAGGCGTAGCGGCGCGAGCGGGCGCTGGCACGGGCGTGAAAGCTGGCTGGCACGCGTTGCGCCCATTGCACGGCAATGTCGGGTGGCAGAAAGCGGTTGGTGCCGCGCACCCAGGCGTTGTCCGGTCGGACGACCGGGGTGTCGAAATGCACCACCTGCATGAGTCCGTGCACGCCGGCATCGGTGCGTCCGGCACACAGCGTGCTGACTTTGTCGAGCGCTGTGAATTCGGTCAGAGCCCGTTCCAGCCGGTCCTGCACCGTGCGGCCGCTGGGTTGACTCTGCCAGCCATCGTAGGCATGGCCGTGGTAGCTGACCCCCAGCGCGATACGCACAGACGGCGCTTCATGGGGTGAAGCGCCGACAGATGTGGCCGTGATCAAAGGTGAATGCAGACCGCGGGCTTGTGTCAGGCGAGGTCGGCCAGGAAGGTGCCTGCCTTGGTTCGCAGAGTGCCGGAGGCTTCGGCCAACACTTCTTCGGCCAGTGATCGCGCGCCTTCAAGGTCACCGATGGCCCGGAACTCTTCGGCCAGGGACAGCTTGGTTTCCAGCGGATTTTCCGCACTCAGTCTGTTGGGTTCTTCACCCGTGGCTGGCTCAGGCTCACTCAACTCCAGTTCAATGTCGCTCAGGTCAAAGGACAGCAGTTCGGCCGTGGGCGGATGGGCTGTGGATGTGCCGTGGTCCTGTCCGTTGCTGCTCTGGACCGATGGCGACGAGGGTTCATCAAAATCGAACGCCGGCAGCACTTCGCTGTCGTCAAATGTGGACTGTTCCGCCGACGCGACCACGGGTTTCGCCGTTGGCGCTGGCGACGACAAAGGCACAGGCTCCGAGGGGAAATCCAGGTCAAAGTCCATCGGACGGGAGGCCAGATCGCTGACCTCGCCGGGGGCGCTGGTGAGCGCCTCCGTTTGCGCCAGATCGTCCAGGCTGGACATCTGGGCTTCCACCCGGGCGGGCATTTGCAGTTCGGCCGGTGCCGAAGGTTCATCCAGCCCGATGTCCAGATCAAGGTCAAGACCGAGGTCGGCGTCAGCGTCGGCGCCGATGGGTGCCCCGGGGGTGGTGTGTTGTGAGAGCGTGCTGTTGCCAAAGGGAATCGTGTTGGCGCTACCTGCAACAACTGCGCCCGGTTTGGCCGCCGGACTGCCGCCAGGCTGGTACAGCGGATTGTTCGGATCCAGTTCTTTGCCCAGACCGCAGGCGTGTTCCCACTCAGCCCCTTGCCCCTGGGTGAGACCGTAGGCTTCGGTGGCCACCACTTCAAAAGCCTTGGTGTCCCGGCGCTTGGCGTAGATCTCCAGCAACTTGTTGTGGATAGCCACGCGTGTGGGGGTGCTGCGCATGGCCTCCTTGAGGATCTCTTCGGCCTGAAGGTCGCGACCGTAGGCCAGGTAGACGTCGGCCTCGGCAACCGGATCCACGTCACCCGCGGCGTCCAGTTGGCTGGGCGAGTACACCATGGAAGAGCCGGAGGCCGACGCTTCGGCGGTGTCGATGCGCTGACCACCGCTGGAGCCAAAGAACGAGTCGGGTTGCAGCCGGCTTTCGAGGAAGGAGCTGTCCGCGGCGGACGTCTTCTTGCGCTGGCGCATGCGGTACAGGCCCAGACCTGCGAGCAGTGCGAGCAATCCACCGGCCGCAGGCAGCACGAATGGGTTGCCGAGCAACTGTCCCATGAAGGAAGGTTCATCGACTGCCGGAACAGGCATCGGTGCAGCGGGTTTGGGCGCGGGTGCTGGCGCAGGTGTTTGTGCAACGGGCGGCGCCGGTGGTTCAACGGGTGCAGTGGGGGTCGCGGGCGCAGGTGTCACTGCAGGCGTTGCAACCACTTCCGGGGTAACCGCCGCCGGCTTCGACGCGTCCGGCGCAGCCGGAGCGCTGCCAGCGGCGGCCGTTGGCGCCGCGGCTGGAGCGATCTTGTTCAGCTCTTCAATGTTGCGGGAGAGTTCAGCGACCCGGGTTGACGCTTCGCCTGCGCGACGTTCCTCAGCGATCTTGGCTTCCGGTGCGGACTGACCTGGCGCGGCACCCTTGGACAGCGTCAGCTTGTCCTGGGTTGCAGGCGCTGGCTTCTGGTCCTGGACTTCGGCCTGCACACGACCCGCGGCTTGCCGGTCTGCGGCGGCGACCTCGGCTGCGGGGACGCGGCTCGCCAGTCGACGGCGGAACTCATTGAAATCGCTGCTCTGCGCTGCGATGATCTGGCGCGCCTCGCCGCTTGGCGTGGCTGCTGCAGCCGTCTCATCGGGCAGCTCCACCAGGGAACCCGCCTTGATTCGGTTGATGTTGCCGCCAATGAAGGCATTGGGGTTGGCCCGCAACATGGCCACGAGCATCTGATCAAGCGACACATTGGCGGGCAGGTTGCTGGCCGCAATGCGTCCAGCGGTGTCACCTGCCTTGACCCGCACACGCTCGGCGGTGCCAGCGTCGGCATCGGGCGCGGCAGATGTCGGTGCGGCCGGACGCGGGGCAGGGGCGGGGGCTGGTGCGCGGGCGACCGGTGCAGAGACAGCCTCTGGTGGCCGGACGGCCGCGGTCGATGGCGCCGCAGGCGGAGTGACCGGTGCAGGCGTCGTCTGTGCTGTCACTGCGGGCGCCAAAGGTGCTGGCACGGGCGGGCGCAGGTTGGGGGGGTCAAACAACAGCGTGTAGTCGCGCACAATGCGGCCCGATGCCCAGTTGGCCTCCAGGATCATGTCCATGAAAGGCTCATTGACTGGGCGGCTGCCTGTCAGGCGCAGGAAAGCGCGGCCATCGGGGCGGCGCTGCAGAACGACCTGGAGGTCGGCCAGCGCAGCATTGAAGTCCATGCCGGCTGCGCGGAACGCGCCTGCTGCGGCCAGGCCCACACGCAGACTGGCCGATTCCTCCGCCGTGATTTCAAGCACATCAACCTCGGCTCGAAGAGGCTCCCCCAACGCCGATTGCACCACCATGCGCCCCAATGCCAAGGCTTGAGCATCGCTGGCCTGCAGCAGGCCGGTGCACAAAACCACCGCGGCCGCTATGGCGTGTAACCGCGCAAGTCCTTTTGAACCGGTATCGCCGGCGGTGGCGCAGGTTCGGATGGATGGTGTGTGGCGGGTGTGAATTGGCACGTTGACCTCGACGTAAAAAACCGAGAATTGACCATAACATCAACGCATTACGGTGACAAGCTGAGAATTCGCTTGAGTTTCCCGGCTTGCGTGTGGCGCGCGTTCAACCCCCGCGGACGTTGTTGTTGCACAACGGGAAGTGGACCTTGGTGGAGGGCCACAACCGTTCCTCCCATCGCGAACTCAGGCGTCCAGCAGGATACGCAGCATGCGGCGCAGCGGTTCGGCAGCGCCCCACAACAACTGGTCGCCGATGGTGAAGGCGCCCACGTATTCCGGGCCCATGGCCAGCTTGCGGATACGACCCACAGGAATCGTCATGGTGCCGGTGACCGCCACGGGCGTCAGGTCCTTGATGGTGGCTTCGCGGGTGTTGGGCACCACTTTGACCCACTGATTGTCTGCAGCGATCATGGCCTCGATATCGGCAGTCGGCACGTCTTTCTTGAGCTTGAAGGTCAGCGCCTGGCTGTGGCAGCGCATCGCACCCACGCGCACGCAGAAACCGTCCACCGGGATGGCGGCCGAGCCGAAGCCCTCACCCATGCCGAGAATCTTGTTGGTTTCGGCCATGCCCTTCCACTCTTCCTTGGACATGCCGTTGCCCAGGTCCTTGTCGATCCAGGGGATCAGCGAACCACCCAGCGGCACGCCGAAGTTGGCCGTCTCGGCGCCGGTCAGGCTGCGCTGCTTGGCGATCACCTTGCGGTCGATCTCCAGGATGGCGCTCTTGGGGTCGTCCAGCAAGGCTTTCACTTCGGCGTTCAGCGTGCCGTACTGCGTCAGCAGTTCGCGCATGTGCTGGGCGCCACCACCGGATGCCGCCTGGTAGGTCTGGGTGCTCATCCACTCCACCAGCCCGGCTTTGTACAGCGCACCCACGCCCATCAGCATGCAGCTCACGGTGCAGTTGCCGCCAACCCAGTTCTTGCCACCGTTGGCCAGCGCGACCTTGATCACCGGCATGTTCACCGGGTCCAGGATGATCACGGCATCCTTTTCCATGCGCAGCGTGGAGGCGGCGTCGATCCAGTGGCCGTTCCAGCCTGCGGCGCGCAGCTTGGGGAAGACCTCACTGGTGTAGTCGCCGCCCTGGGCGGTGATGATGATGTCGCAGCGCTGGAGTGCCGCGATGTCGTGCGCGTCCTGCAGCGTGGTTTCGTTTTTCGCCATCGCCGGAGCCTTGCCGCCGGCGTTCGAGGTGGAGAAGAACAGCGGCTCGATCAGGTCGAAGTCGCTTTCCGCGACCATGCGATCCATCAACACCGAGCCAACCATGCCGCGCCAGCCGACCAAACCAACCAACTTGCTCATTTCAAACGCCCTTTCAAGTAGATAAAACAGGTCCAGACCAGACCGACTTGCCCGGCTCGTCTGGCCGGGGAGGGCGCACGACGAACCAGGCTGGATCAGCCCTTAATGGTCGTGGTTTTGATGGTGATTGCGCGCACGACCACACCGGCCAGGGCGGCGGGTGCTTTGTTCGGGTTGAACGGGTGGGCGGCAAACATGGGTGGAGATTGTACCGGATGGCCGCTTGGGCGAAACTGACACGCGGGCACAAAAAAGGCAGCCTGCGGGCTGCCTGTGTCTGGCGCTGTGCGATCAGCCCAGCGCCTTGACCACCGCGTCGCCCATCTGTGCGGTGCCCACCTTGGTGGTGCCTTCGCTGTAGATGTCGGGCGTGCGCAGGCCTTGCACCAGCACCTTTTGCACGGCGGCTTCGATGCGTTGCGCAGCGGCTTCCTGGTTCAGGCTGAAGCGCAGCATCATGGCCGCGCTCAGGATGGTGGCCAGCGGGTTGGCCACACCCTTGCCGGCGATGTCGGGCGCGCTGCCGTGGCTGGGCTCGTACAGGCCCTGGTTTTTCGAGTTCAGCGAGGCCGAGGGCAGCATGCCGATGGAGCCGGTGAGCATGGAGGCTTCGTCGCTCAGGATGTCGCCGAACATGTTGCCGGTGACGACCACGTCAAAGGCCTTGGGCGCCTTGACGAGTTGCATCGCGGCGTTGTCCACGTACATGTGCTGCAGTTCCACGTCGGGGTACTGGGCGTGCACCTCGGTGACCACGTCTTTCCAGAACTGGAAGGTCTCCAGCACGTTGGCCTTGTCCACGCTGGTGACTTTCTTGTTGCGCTTGCGCGCGGCCTGGAAGGCCACATGGGCGATGCGTTCGATCTCCGGCTTGCTGTAGCGCATGGTGTCGAAGGCTTCTTCGGCACCGGGGAAATGGCCGTCGGTGGCCACGCGGCGGCCGCGCGGCTGGCCGAAGTAGATGTCGCCGGTGAGCTCGCGGATGATGAGGATGTCCAGGCCCGCGATCAGCTCGGGCTTGAGGCTGGACGCTCCCACCAGCTGCTCGTAGCAGATGGCGGGACGGAAGTTGGCGAACAGGCCCAGGTGTTTGCGTAGGCCCAGGATGGCCTGCTCGGGGCGCAAGGGGCGGTCGAGCTTGTCGTACTTCCAGTCGCCGACGGCGCCGAACAGGATGGCGTCGGCCGCCTTGGCCAGGTTGAGCGTGGACTCGGGCAGTGGATGGCCGTGTGCCTCGTAGGCGGCACCGCCCACCAGGGCCGATTCCATTTCGAAGGGGAGGTCGAGTGCCTTGAGCACCTTGACCGCTTCGGCCACGATTTCGGTGCCGATGCCGTCACCCGGGAGAACTGCGATTTTCATGAGATGAATGTCTGGAGTTGATGGGGTGTCCGATCAGGACACCATGGTGTGGGCGAGCCACGGTTTCGTTGCAAGACGCTGGGCTTCGAAGGCTTGTATCTTGTCCTTGTGGCGCAAGGTCAGGCCGATGTCGTCGAGCCCGTTGAGCAGGCAATACTTGCGGAAGGCCTGCACCTCGAACGGGATTTCTTCGCCTTGAGGTTTCACGATCACCTGGCGCTCCAGGTCGATCGTCAGCTGGTAGCCCGGGAAGGCATACACCTCGTCGAACAGCTGGGCGACCGTGGCCTCGGGCAGCACGATGGGCAGCAGACCGTTCTTGAAACAGTTGTTGAAGAAGATGTCGGCGTAGCTCGGTGCAATGACGGCACGAAAGCCGTACTGGTCGATGGCCCAGGGCGCGTGTTCGCGGCTGGAGCCGCAGCCGAAGTTCTTGCGGGTCAGCAGCACCGAGGCGCCAGCGTAGCGCGGCTGGTTCAGCACGAAGTCCGGGTTCGGTTGGCGTGTGGCGGGGTCCTGGCCGGGCTCGCCCTTGTCCAGGTAGCGCCACTCGTCGAACAGGTTGGGACCAAAGCCGGTCTTGCGGATCGACTTGAGGAACTGCTTGGGGATGATGGCGTCGGTGTCGACGTTCTCGCGGTCCATGGGGGCCACGAGGCCCTGGTGAATGGTGAATTTCTGCATGATGGTGTGGGGTGTGTTGCTGGGCTGGCCTCAGTGGGTCGCGTCCTTGACGGCGTCGCCAGCCTTCTCCAGCCCGGAGCCGACGGCCTGACCAGCGGCCTTGCCGCCTTCGACGGTCTTGTCCTTGATCTCAATGGCCTTGTCAACGACCGCGTCCTTGACTTCCACGGCCTTGTCTTTGACCACGTGCGCGTCCTGTTTGACGCCTTGCACGGTGTTGCAGGCGGCCAGGGACATCAGGGCTCCGGTGGCCAGCAGGGTGAGCAGGGGTTTGGTCGAGGACATGTGAGGACTCCTTGATGAGGACTCGGGACGGAGGATCAGGCGATGGTGCGCACGTCAATGAAATGGCCATGGATCGCTGCGGCGGCGGCCATCGCTGGGGAAACCAGGTGGGTGCGGCCACCAGCGCCCTGGCGGCCTTCGAAGTTGCGGTTGCTGGTGGAGGCGCAGCGTTCGCCGGGTTCCAGCCGGTCGGCGTTCATGGCCAGGCACATCGAGCAGCCGGGTTCACGCCACTCGAAGCCGGCAGCCTTGAAGATCTCGTGCAGGCCTTCGCGCTCGGCCTGTTCCTTGACCAGACCGGAGCCGGGAACGACCATCGCCAGCTTGATGTTTTTGGCCACTTTCTGGCCCAGCTTCTTCACCACCGCTGCGGCCTCGCGCATGTCTTCGATGCGGCTGTTGGTGCAGGAGCCGATGAACACCTTGTCCACAAAGATGTCGTTCAGGGCCTTGCCCGGCTCCAGCGCCATGTAGGTGAGCGCACGCTCAATGGCGCCGCGCTTGTTCGGGTCTTTTTCCTTCTCGGGATCGGGCACGCGGGCGTCCACGCCAAGCACCATCTCGGGCGAGGTGCCCCACGTGACCTGCGGCACGATGCTGCTGGCGTCCAGCTCCACCACGGCATCGAACTTCGCATCGGCGTCGGATTGCAGACCCTTCCAGTAGGCCACGGCCTGCTCCCATTCCACGCCGGTGGGGGAGAGCGGGCGACCCTTGACGTATTCGATGGTTTTTTCATCCACCGCCACCAGACCCGCGCGGGCACCGCCTTCGATGGCCATGTTGCACACCGTCATGCGGCCTTCCATCGACAGGGCGCGGATCGCGCTGCCGCCGAATTCGATGGTGTAGCCGGTGCCGCCCGCGGTGCCGATCTTGCCAATGATGGCCAGCACGATGTCCTTGGCGGTCACGCCCTTGGCGAGTTGCCCGTCCACGCGCACCAGCATGTTCTTGGCCTTCTTGGCCAGCAGGGTCTGCGTCGCCATGACGTGCTCGACCTCGCTGGTACCGATGCCGTGCGCGAGTGCGCCAAACGCCCCGTGGGTGCTGGTGTGGCTGTCGCCGCAGACCACCGTCATGCCGGGCAGGGTGGCGCCGTTCTCCGGGCCGATCACGTGCACGATGCCCTGGCGTTGGGACATGAAGGGGAAGAAAGCCGCCGCGCCGAATTCGGCGATGTTGTCGTTCAGCGTGGTGATCTGTTCCTTGCTGATCGGGTCGGTGATGCCGTCGTAGCCCTGTTCCCAACCGGTGGTGGGCGTGTTGTGGTCGGCGGTGGCCACGATCGAACTCACGCGCCAGACCTTGCGGCCCGCCTGGCGCAGGCCTTCAAACGCCTGCGGGCTGGTCACTTCGTGCACGAGGTGGCGGTCGATGTAGAGGACGGACGTGCCATCCTCCTCGGTGTGGACGACGTGTTCGTCCCAGATCTTGTCGTAGAGCGTGCGTGCCATGGGTGGGGTTCCTTTGCTGATGGAATTTTATGCGTGGGGGTCTGTAACGGTGTGTTGCCCGGACTGCTCGCCCAGGTGGGCAACGAGCAGCCGGGCGGTGACGGGCAAGGTTGAAAAATCGCGGGCCACCAGGTCGATCTGCCGGGTGGCCCAGTCATCGGTCAGCGCCACACAGGTGAGCTCGCCCACGCCGTGCATCAGCTCGAAAGCACGCCGGGGCATCAGGCCGACGCCCAGACCGTTGTGGATCATGCGGCACATGGCGTCCAGCCCGGTGACCCGGATGCGCAGCCGGATGCCGCGGCCGGCGGTGGTGGCGGCCTGGTGCATGGCCTGGTAGATGGAACTGTTGGCGTGCAGTCCCACATGATCCCAGTCGAGGCTGTCGGCAAAGGCCAGTTGTTCCTCGCCCGCGAGGGGGTGCACCTGCGGAACGATCAGCACCAGCTGGTCCTGCCGGTAGGGGCGGGTCTGCAGGTCGGGCAGGGGGCCGCTCACCCCCGTGTGGCAGATGCCCAGATCGGCCGCGCCTTCCTGCACGGCCCGCACCACCTCGCTGGACAGGTGTTCCTCCAGATCGATCTTGACCTGGTCGTGCAGGCGGGTGAAGCTGCCCAGGTCCTCGGGCAGGAACTGGACGATGGCCGAGATGTTGGCGTGCATGCGCACATGACCACGCACACCATCGGCGTATTCAGACAGCTCGCCCTGCATCTTGTCCAGGCTGAAGAGCACCGAGCGCGCGTGGTGGAGCAGGCTCTGGCCGGCGGGCGTGGGGCTGGCGCCCCGGGCATGGCGGTAAAGCAGGGTGGTGCCCACGGCGCTTTCAAGATCGGAGAGGCGCTTGCTCACGGCCGAGGTGGCCATGAATTCCTGCTCGGCCGCCTTGCCGATGCTGCCGCGCTCGCACACCGCCACAAAGAGCTGGAGCGAGGTGAGGTCGAGGCGGCGGGTGAAGCTGCGGTCCGGGGTGTTCATGGCTGACTCGTCGTGAATGACGATGAGTTGCCAATTTTCTCACCTTGTTCGCAGGTTGATCATCGCATTTTGCGATGGGTGACCCCGCCAAAACAAAACCCGCCGATGGCGGGTTTTGTGATGGTGACGAGGCCGGCGCGGAACCGGCTCTGCCAGGCCCTGCTGGCGCTTCCTGGAAGGGAGACGCCGCAGGCGGCTCGGGGGTTATCGCTTGAAACCAGCGGGGACGTCGCGGCGCTCGGCGCCCGTGAACAGCTGGCGCGGACGGCCGATCTTGTACTCGGGGTCGCTGATCATTTCGTTGAGCTGGGCGATCCAGCCGACGGTGCGGGCCAGGGCGAAGATGCCGGTGAACAGGTTCACCGGGATGCCGATGGCGCGCTGCACGATGCCGGAATAGAAGTCCACGTTCGGGTACAGCTTGCGCGAGACAAAGTACTCGTCTTCCAGGGCAATGCGCTCCAGTTCCTTGGCCAGCTTGAACAGGGGGTCGTTTTCCAGACCCAGTTCCTTCAGCACTTCGTCGCAGGTTTCCTGCATCAGCTTGGCGCGGGGATCGTAGTTCTTGTAGACGCGGTGACCGAAGCCCATCAGCTTCACGCCGGAGTTCTTGTCCTTGACCTTTTCCATGAACTCGCCGACCTTGGCCACGCCGCCCTGGCGCTGGATGTCTTCCAGCATGTTCAGGCAGGCTTCGTTGGCGCCGCCGTGAGCGGGGCCCCAGAGGCAGGCCACGCCGGCAGCGATGGCGGCAAACGGGTTGGTGCCCGACGAACCGCACAGGCGCACGGTGGAGGTGGAGGCGTTCTGCTCGTGGTCGGCGTGCAGGATGAAGATGCGGTCCAGTGCGCGTTCGAGCACCGGGTTGACTTTGTACTCCTCGCACGGGGTGCCGAACATCATGCGCAGGAAGTTGCCCGAGTAGCTCAGGTCGTTTTTCGGGTACATGTAGGGCTGGCCCACGCCGTACTTGTAGGCCATGGCCACCAGGGTGGGCATCTTGGCGATCAGGCGGATGGCCGCGACGTGGCGGTGCTCCGGGTTGTTGATGTCGGTGCTGTCGTGGTAGAAGGCCGACAGACCACCCACCAGGCCGGTCAGCACGGCCATGGGGTGGGCATCGCGGCGGAAGCCACGCAGGAAGAACTGCATCTGCTCGTTGACCATGGTGTGGTTGATCACGAGCTTGTGGAAGTCGCCGCGTTGCTTGTCGTTCGGCAGATCACCGTTGAGCAGCAGGTAGCAGGTGTCGAGGTAGTCGCAGTTGGTGGCGAGCTGTTCGATGGGGTAGCCACGATACAGCAATTCGCCCTTGTCGCCATCGATGTAGGTGATGGCCGACTGGCAGGACGCGGTGGACAGGAAGCCGGGGTCGTAGGTGAACATGCCGGTCTGTGCGTACAGCTTGCGGATGTCAATCACGTCCGGACCGATGCTGCCGGCATACACCGGCATATCGACGCTGGGGCTGCCGTTGGAGAACGACAAGGTGGCTTTGTTGTCTACGAGTTTCATTCGGTTTCCTTTTGAGGGGCTTAAACGGGTAGCCGGGCTGCGCGAAGCATGCCCAATACGTGCGTGACGTCGTCACGGGCCAGCTCGCCTTGGGGTGGCTTTCTTCCCAGCAACAGATCGAGCAGATCGTTGTCGGACAAATCCATTAAAACCCCCAGAGCTTCAGCCTGCCTGACAGTCAAGCCAGATTCGTGCCTGGCGAAGAAGCTGTCAATGAACAGGTCGTTTTCGAGCAGTCCACGGCGGCAGCGCCAGCGCAGCTTGCTCAGAGCGCGTTGATCGAGCAGGGCGTCACAGGTGCTGGCATCCATAGTGGTTCGGGCGCTGCGCTCAGATCGAGCGCATCACCATCATTTCCTTGATCTTGCCAATGGCCTTCGTGGGGTTCAGTCCCTTGGGGCAGACGTCCACACAGTTCATGATGGTGTGGCAGCGGAACAGGCGGTACGGGTCTTCCAGGTTGTCCAGGCGCTCGCTGGTGGCTTCGTCGCGGCTGTCGGCAATGAAGCGGTAGGCTTGGAGCAGGCCGGCCGGGCCGACAAACTTGTCGGGGTTCCACCAGAAGCTGGGGCAGCTGGTCGAGCAGCTGGCGCACAGGATGCACTCGTACAGACCGTTGAGCTCTTCGCGCTCTTCAGGACTCTGCAGGCGCTCGGTCTGGGGCGGCGGCGTGTCGTTGATCAGGTAGGGCTTGATGCTGTTGTACTGCTTGAAGAACAGCGTCATGTCCACGATCAGGTCGCGCACCACCGGCAGGCCTGGCAGCGGCTTGAGCGTGATCACGCCGGGCAGGGTGTTCATGTTGGTCAGGCAGGCCAGACCGTTCTTGCCATTGATGTTCATCGCGTCCGAGCCGCAGACGCCTTCGCGGCAGGAGCGGCGGAACGAGATCGAAGGATCGACCTTCTTGAGTTTCATCAGCGCGTCCAGCAGCATGCGCTCGTGGCCGTCCAGCTCGACCTCGATGGTCTGCATGTAGGGCTTGGCGTCTTTTTCCGGGTCGTAGCGGTAGATCTTGAATGTGCGAAGGGCCATGGTGTTTTTTCTCCGGGCTGGTTCGGTTCTGGGTGGGTGCTTAGAAGGTGCGAACCTTCGGGGGCACCGACTCCACGGTCAGCGGCTTCAAGTTGACGGGCTTGTACGACAGGCTGTTGGTGGCGCTGTCCCACAGCGTGTGCTTCATCCACTCGGCGTCGTTGCGACCCAGCGGGAACTGGGCGTCGTCGGCGGGGCGCTCGTAGTCGTTCACGGTGTGCGCACCGCGGCATTCCTTGCGGGCCGCGGCCGAGGTCATGGTGGCTTGCGCCACTTCCATCAGGTTGTCCACTTCCAGCGCTTCGATGCGTGCCGTGTTGAACACCTTGGACTTGTCACCCAGGGTGATCTTGGCCACGCGCGAGCGCAGGGCGTTGATCTTGGTGACGCCTTCGTCCATGCTGGCCTGGGTGCGGAACACGCCCGCGTGCTGCTGCATGATGGCGCGCATGTCGTTGGCCACGTCCTGGGCGTATTCGCCTTCGCTCGATGCATCCAGGCGCGCGAGGCGGGCCAGGGTCTTGTCGGCGGCGTCGGCGGGCAGGGGTTTGTGCGCCTGAAGCTTGTTGTTGTTCTCGACGATGTGGTTGCCGGCGGCGCGACCGAACACCAGCAGGTCCAGCAGCGAGTTCGTGCCCAGGCGGTTGGCGCCGTGCACCGACACGCAGGCGCATTCGCCGACAGCGTAGAGGCCGTTGACGATTTTTTGCGAGCCGCTGCCATCGGGCGTGACGACTTGGCCGTTGATGTTGGTCGGGATGCCACCCATCTGGTAGTGGATGGTGGGCACCACGGGGATCGGTTCGCGCGTGATGTCGACGTTGGCAAAGTTGTGGCCGATTTCTTCCACCGAGGGCAGGCGCTTGCGGATCGTTTCGGCGCCCAAGTGGTCGAGCTTCATCAGCACGTAGTCCTTGTTGGGACCGCAGCCACGGCCTTCCTTGATTTCCTGGTCCATGCAGCGCGAAACGAAGTCGCGCGGGGCCAGATCCTTCAGGGTGGGCGCGTAGCGCTCCATGAAACGTTCGCCTTCGCTGTTGAGCAGGATCGCGCCTTCGCCGCGGCAGCCTTCGGTCAGCAGCACGCCCGCGCCGGCCACGCCGGTGGGGTGGAATTGCCAGAACTCCATGTCCTGCAGCGGCACACCAGCACGCGCCGCCATGCCCAGGCCGTCGCCGGTGTTGATGAAGGCGTTGGTGGAGGCGGCGAAGATGCGGCCTGCGCCACCCGTGGCCAGCAGGGTCTGCTTGGCTTCGAGGATGTAGGTCTCGCCGGTTTCCATTTCCAGCGCGGTCACGCCGATCACGTCGCCGTCGGCGTCGCGGATCAGGTCGAGCGCCATCCATTCGACGAAGAAGGTGGTGCGGGCCTGCACGTTCTGCTGGTACAGGGTGTGCAGCATGGCGTGGCCGGTGCGGTCGGCTGCGGCGCAGGCGCGCTGCACGGGCTTTTCACCGTAGTTGGCGGTGTGACCGCCGAAGGGGCGCTGGTAGATCGTGCCGTCGGGGTTGCGGTCGAACGGCATGCCGAAGTGCTCGAGCTCGTAGACCACCTTGGGCGCTTCGCGGCACATGAACTCGATCGCATCCTGGTCGCCCAGCCAGTCGGAACCCTTGATGGTGTCGTAGAAGTGGTAGTGCCAGTTGTCTTCGCTCATGTTGCCGAGCGAGGCGGACACGCCGCCCTGGGCCGCCACGGTGTGCGAACGGGTCGGGAACACTTTGGAGAGCACGGCCACTTTCAGGCCGGCGCGGGCGAGTTGCAGCGAGGCGCGCATGCCGGAGCCGCCGGCGCCGACGATCACGACGTCAAATTGGCGCTTGGGGAGATTTGCAGTAACGGTCATGGCTTCAGAGCCTCCAGAGAACTTGAACAGCCCAGCCCAGACAGGCCACGAGCCAGACGATGGTGAAGATGTGCAGCACAAGGCGGATGCCGGCGGGCTTGACGTAGTCCATCCAGATGTCGCGCATGCCGAACCAGACGTGCCAAGCCAGGGCCACGAACACGACAAAGGTCAGGGCCTTCATCCACTGGGCAGCGAAGATGCCGGCCCAGGTTTCGTAGCCCATGGGGCCGCTGGAAAAAATCACCTGCGCGAGCACGATGAACGTGAAGAGGGCGACGAGGCCGCCGGTGACGCGCTGGGCGAGCCAGTCGCGCAGGCCGTAGTGGGCGCCGGTGACGACGCGCTTGGAACCGAAGTTGACAGACATGGGGTTGTTCCTCTTGATGACCGTGCTCAGTACAGGCCGAACAGCTTGGCGCCCAGGACCAGCGTGAGGCCGATGCTCAGGGCCAGCGTGACGATGGCGGACGATTTGCCGAACTCTTTGCTGACGGCGTGGGCCACGTCCATGTACAGGTGGCGCAGGCCGGCGATCAGGTGGTGCAGGTAGGCCCAGATGATGGCGAGCACGACCAGCTTGAAGAACCAGCCCGGCACGAAACCGATGCCAGCGGCGAAGGCCGCGCTGAAGCGTTCAAAGGACAGCTCGGACGACACCGAGGTGTCGAACAGCCAGACGATCAGCGGCAACAGGATGAACATCAGGCCACCGCTGGCGCGGTGCAGGATCGACACCCAACCCGCCAGTGGCAGGCGGTAGGTGGTCAGGTCTGTGAAGGCGTTGATGTTGCGGAATTCGGGCCGCTTCTTGGTCAACTCGGTCATGGTGGGCTTTCTTCCGGTGAGGATGCAGGGAGGTTGGAAGGTTTCTTGTAACTCGTTGGTAACTCAGACCACGGGCCCGCAAATTCTATTGCAACGCAGCATACCGTTGCCTGACACTGGGCGAGTGTGGCGGGTGTTGATGGTGATGCAGACCATGGCACTCAGCTCAATTCGTTGTGGTAGTGCCGGGTTTCCGTGCGGTAGAGGCCGCGGCGCAGTTCCATGGGCACATCGTTGTAGGTGTAGGCCAGCCGTTCGACACTGAGCAGGGCATGCCCGGCTTCGATGTCGAGCCAGCCCGCGGTATCGGCATCGGCGTTGACCGCCTTGAGCTTTTCGACGGCCCTCACCATGCGCACGCCGAACTGGGTCTCGAACAGCGCATACATGGGGCCCTTGTCTTCGGCCAGCGTTTCCAGCGTGAGTCCCTTGAAGGCTGTTCCGGGCAACCACAGGTCTTCCAGAATGGCCGGCGTGCCGCCGAAAGCCAGCACCCGGCGGACCTGCAGCACCGGATCGCCGGTGCGCAAGGCGAGCTGGCGCGCGACTTCCGCCGGTGCGCGCAGACGGCGGCACTCGATGATGCGCCGCTCGGCGGGTCCCTGGGCCTCCAGCGTGCCGGTGTCGGGCAACAGGCGCAGAAAGCGGTACTGGATGTGTTGTTCGGCGTGGGTCGCCACGAAGGTGCCCTTGCCCTGGCGGCGCACGAGCAGGTTGTCGGTGGCAAGTTCGTCGATGGCCTTGCGCACCGTGCCCTGGCTCACCCGGTAGCGCGCGGCCAGGTCGAACTCGCTGGGAATCATGTCGCCCGGTTTCCACTCGCCGGCCTGCAGGCTGCGCAGGATCAGGGTCTTGATCTGCTGGTACAGCGGGCTGAACGCAGGGGCGCCCTGACCGGGTGAACCGATGGCGTCGCCGCTGTTCTGTGCACCCGGATCCCCTGTGGATCGGGTGTCCATTGATGACGGATCGGGCAGAAAGGCGGGTGGGGTTGCCATGGTTTTGTGAACTCGATGGTGTCACCGTGGGTGTCCGGCGACGAGGTCAATGATATCTTATATAAGACATAAGACAAATTGACCAATCAGGGTTTGCGAGGGTACACTCCAAGGCTGAGCCTGATTCACGGTTTGCGGGTTTACCCGCGCTTTGTGAGGTCCCGGACTCGGGGTTCGTCCCGTCCGCTTTTCATTTATCCAACGTCCTTTTCTGGAGTTTTCACCATGAGCAAGAAGCCCGTTCGTGTTGCCGTCACCGGTGCCGCAGGTCAAATTGGTTACGCCCTGTTGTTCCGCATCGCCTCGGGCGAAATGCTGGGCAAAGACCAGCCTGTGATCCTGCAACTGCTGGAAATCCCCGACGAGAAGGCCCAGAAGGCGCTCAAGGGCGTGATGATGGAATTGGAAGACTGCGCCTTCCCGCTGCTGGCTGGCATGGAAGCCCACAGCGATCCGATGACCGCCTTCAAGGACACCGACTACGCGCTGCTGGTGGGCTCGCGTCCGCGCGGCCCCGGCATGGAGCGTGCCGAGCTGCTCGCCATCAACGGCGCCATCTTCACGACCCAGGGCAAGGCACTCAACGCCGTCGCTTCGCGCGACGTCAAGGTGCTGGTGGTCGGCAACCCCGCCAACACCAACGCCTACATCGCCATGAAGGCCGCCCCCGATCTGAAGCCGGGCAACTTCACCGCCATGCTGCGTCTGGACCACAACCGTGCCGCCAGCCAGCTGGCCGCCAAAACCGGCAAGGCCGTGTCGTCCATCAAGAAGCTGGCCGTGTGGGGCAACCACTCGCCCACGATGTACGCCGACTACCGCTTCGCCACCATCGACGGCGCTTCGGTCAAGGACATGATCAACGACCAGGTCTGGAACAAGGACGTGTTCCTGCCCACCGTCGGCAAGCGCGGCGCGGCCATCATCGAAGCACGTGGCCTGAGCTCCGCCGCCTCGGCCGCCAACGCCGCCATCGACCACATGCGCGACTGGGCCCTGGGCACCAACGGCGAATGGGTCACGATGGGCATCCCGTCGCAAGGCTGGTACGGCATCCCCAAGGAAGTCATGTTCGGCTTCCCGGTCACCTGTGCCAACGGCGAATACACCGTGGTCGAAGGCCTGGACATCGACGCCTTCTCGCAAGAGTGCATCAACAAGACCCTGGCCGAGCTGCAGGGCGAGCAGGACGGCGTCAAGCACCTGCTGTAACCCGTTGGTAACCACGGCGTGATCCATCCGCGCGACATCCTCCTCGGTGCCCAGGCCGGCGCGTTCGCGCTGCCGGTCTGCGACCACTACAGCGGGGTGGAGTTGCGGATGCGAAAGAGCCTGCATTTGCAGGCCGAGATGACGGCCGAGTTCGGTACCTGTGTCTTTGACGTCACGCTGGATTGCGAAGACGGTGCGCCCGTGGGCGGCGAGGCCGATCACGCGGCGCTGGTGACCGGACTGGCCCTGGCCGCCGCGCCCGAAGCCCGCGTGGCCGTGCGCGTGCACCCGGTGGACCACCCGGCGTTCGACGCCGATGTGTCCACCATCGCGGGCCAGGCCGCATCCCGCCTGACGCACCTGATGGTGCCCAAGGTCGAGTCGGTGGCCGATGTGCAGCGTGCTGTCGCGGCCATGGACGCCGCCGGTGCGACCTCACTCCCGTTGCATGTGCTGATCGAGTCGCCCGCCGCGGTGCACCGCGCCTTTGACATCGCCGCGCACCCGCGCGTGCAGTCGCTCAGCTTCGGCCTGATGGATTTTGTGTCGGCCCATGGTGGCGCGATCCCGGCCGATGGCATGGGCGTGACCGGTCAATTCAGCCACCCGCTGGTGCTGCGCGCCAAGATCGAGATCGCTTCGGCCTGCCACGCACACGGCAAGGTGCCCTCGCACAACGTGGTCACCGAGTTCAAGGACCCGGCCGCGTTGCAGACCGCTGCGCACAAGGCCGCCCGCGAACTCGGCTACACCCGCATGTGGAGCATCCACCCGGACCAGATCCGGCCGATCCTGGCCGCGTTTGCGCCCGAAGACCGCGAGATCCACACGGCTGCCGGCATCATCGAACGCGCCGCTGCCGCCGACTGGGCCCCGGTGCAGTTCGACGGCCGTCTGCACGACCGTGCGAGTTACCGCTTCTACTGGCAGGTGCTCGAACGGGCGCACCAGACCGGGCATGCCGTGCCCGAATCCGTGCGCCACTGGTTCGAATCAGCCCCACCGGCGCCCCTGGCGGCGGTCCAAGCCGTGCGGCACTGAGTTTGCTTGGTCCCCACGCACCCTGTTTTCCCCCATAACAGTTCCTTCCCCACCCCTCTGGAGAAAACCATGTCGACCTTCCTGACCGACTACCGCGCCCACGCTGCCGAACGCGCCGCCCTGGGCATTCCGCCGCTGCCGCTTGAAGCCAAGCAGGTCGCCGACCTGATCGAACTGATCAAGGCCCCGCCGGCCGGTGAAGACGCGTTCCTGATGGACCTGCTCACGCACCGCGTGCCCCCGGGCGTGGACGATGCGGCCAAGGTCAAGGCCTCGTTCCTGGCTGCGGTCGCCCACGGCGATGAAAAGGTCGGTCTGATCTCCAAGGCCAAGGCCACCGAGCTGCTCGGCACCATGGTGGGCGGCTACAACGTGCACCCGCTGATCGAGCTGCTGGACGACGCCGAAGTCGCCGCCGTGGCCGCCGCCGCGCTGAAGAAGACGTTGCTGATGTTCGACTTCTTCAACGACGTCGCCGAAAAAGCCAAGGCCGGCAACGCCCATGCCAAGGACGTGATGCAGAGCTGGGCCGACGGCGAGTGGTTCACCAGCCGCCCCGAAGTCGACAAGAAAATCACCGTCACCGTGTTCAAGGTGCCGGGCGAAACCAACACCGACGACCTGTCGCCCGCGCCCGACGCCTGGAGCCGCCCCGACATCCCGCTGCACTACCTGGCGATGCTGAAGAACACCCGCGAAGGCGCTGCCTTCAAGCCCGAAGAAGACGGCAAGCGCGGCCCGATGCAGTTCATCGAAGACCTGAAGAAGAAGGGCCACCTCGTGGCCTACGTGGGCGACGTGGTGGGCACTGGCTCTTCGCGCAAGTCCGCCACCAACAGCGTGATCTGGGCCACGGGTCAAGACATCCCGTTCGTGCCGAACAAGCGCTTCGGCGGCGTCACGCTGGGCGGCAAGATCGCCCCCATCTTCTTCAACACCCAGGAAGACTCGGGCTCGCTGCCGATCGAAGTGGACGTGTCCAAGCTGGAAATGGGCGACGTCGTTGACGTGATGCCCTACGACGGCAAGATCGTGCGCAACGGCGAAACCGTGGTCGAGTTCAAGCTCAAGAGCGACGTGCTGTTCGACGAAGTGCGTGCAGGCGGCCGTATCAACCTGATCATCGGCCGTTCGCTCACCGCCAAGGCACGCGAGTTCCTGGGGCTGCCCGCCTCAACGCTGTTCCGCCTGCCGACCACACCCGTGGCGACCAAAGCCGGCTTCACGCTGGCGCAGAAGATGGTCGGCCGCGCGGTCGGCCTGCCGGAAGGCCAGGGCGTGCGCCCCGGCACCTACTGCGAGCCGAAGATGACCACCGTGGGTTCGCAGGACACCACCGGCCCGATGACGCGCGACGAGCTGAAAGACCTGGCCTGCCTGGGCTTCAGCGCCGACCTGGTGATGCAGTCCTTCTGTCACACCGCGGCCTACCCGAAGCCGGTCGACGTGAAGACGCACCGCGAACTGCCCAAGTTCATCTCCAGCCGTGGCGGCGTGGCCCTGCGCCCGGGCGACGGCGTGATCCACAGCTGGCTCAACCGCCTGCTGCTGCCCGACACCGTGGGCACCGGCGGTGACTCGCACACCCGCTTCCCGATCGGCATTTCTTTCCCCGCCGGTTCCGGCCTCGTGGCCTTCGGCGCCGCCACCGGCGTGATGCCGCTGGACATGCCCGAATCGGTGCTGGTGCGCTTCAAGGGCACGATGCAGCCCGGCATCACGCTGCGCGACCTCGTGCACGCCATTCCGCTGTACGCCATCAAGGCCGGTCTGCTGACCGTGGCCAAGGCCGGCAAGAAGAACGTGTTCTCCGGCCGCATCCTGGAAATCGAAGGCCTGCCCGACCTGAAGGTCGAACAGGCGTTCGAGCTGTCCGACGCTTCCGCTGAGCGCTCGGCCGCTGGTTGCACCGTGAAGCTGAACCCCGCTCCGATCAAGGAATACCTCACCAGCAACATCGTGCTGATGAAGAACATGATCGCCGACGGTTACGCCGACGCGCGCACGCTGCAGCGCCGCATCGAGAAAGTCGAAGCCTGGCTGGCCAATCCGAGCCTGCTCGAAGCCGACAAGGACGCCGAATACGCGGCCGTGATCGAGATCGACCTGAACGAACTGACCGAGCCTGTGCTGTGCTGCCCGAACGACCCGGACGACGCCAAGCTGCTGAGCGAAGTTGCTGGCGCCAAGATCGACGAAGTGTTCATCGGCTCCTGCATGACCAACATCGGTCACTTCCGCGCCGCCTCCAAGCTGCTCGAAGGCAAGCGCGACATCCCGGTCAAGCTGTGGATCGCCCCGCCGACCAAGATGGACGCTTCGGAGCTGACCAAGGAAGGCCACTACGGCGTCTTCGGTGCCGCCGGTGCCCGCACCGAAATGCCGGGCTGCTCGCTGTGCATGGGCAACCAGGCGCAGGTGCGTGAAGGCGCGACCGTGGTCTCCACCTCGACCCGCAACTTCCCGAACCGCCTGGGCAAGAACACGTTTGTGTACCTGGCCTCGGCCGAGCTGGCCGCCATCGCCTCCAAGATCGGCCGCATTCCCACCGTGGCCGAATACCAGGCCGACATGGGCGTGATCAACAAGGACGGCAGCAAGATCTACCAGTACCTGAACTTCGACCAGATCGAAGAGTACGCAGAAACCGCCAAGGGCGTGACGGCTTGATCGTCCACGCGCTGAGCGATTGAGAACGGCCCTCCGGGGCCGTTTTTTTTTGCCGATGCGTCGCCATCCCGGCGAGCGCAGGCGCCTTGTTATGCTGACCGCATGAGGACATCACAGGCGCCATGGAGCATCGCAGCGCGGCTGGGCACCCTGCTGTTCAGCGCGGTGTTTGCCCTGGCGTTTGGCGGTGGCGGGCTGTATTTCGGCGTGCTGCCACTGGCCCGCACGATGAGCGCCGCCTGGGAGGTCCGGTCCTGGCAGGCGGTGCCGGCCGAGGTGCTGTCGAGCCAGCTCACATCGAACCAGGGCAGCGACAGCACCACCTATGCGGTCCAGGCCCGCTACCGGTACACAGCCGCTGGCCGCACCCACGAATCCTCCCGCGTCGGGCTGGACCCGGCAGCCGGTTCGGACAACATCGGGGACTGGCACCAGCAATGGCACGCGCGCCTGAGTTCGGCCCGGGACCGGGGTCAACCGGTCACGGTCTGGGTGGACCCCGCAGACCCGACGAGGTCGGTGCTGGATCCTCACATCCGCTGGGCCAAGACCATCTTCCACCTGCCGTTTGCGCTGGTGTTCACGGGCGTTGGCCTGGGGGCCTTGTGGGTGTTCTGGCGCGCGCTGTCGGGGCGTGATGGCGGCGTGTTGGATGCCGCCGTCGCCCGGAGTTCGGCCAGCCGCAGCCAGCGCGTGCTCTGGGTTTTTGCGCTGTTCTGGTGCGGCATCTCGTTTCCGATGGCGGCGCTGTTCTGGATGGGCGGTTCGCCCTGGTGGGCCAAGGTCTTTGTGTCGGTCTTCGTGGTGATCGGTATCGGCCTGCTCACGCTGGCCTGGCGGCAGTCTGTGCTGGCGTGGCGCTTTGCCGGGACCTCGGTCCGCTTCGTACCGGCCAGTCCCCAGGCCGGGGAGTCCTTCGAGGTGGAGCTGGCGCTGGCGTCCCGCGCGCTGCAGAACTCAGCGCCTGCTGGCCGGCGGCTGCGGCTCGCGCAGTACCGGGTGGACGATTCCGGCTCCGGCACCCAGGAACGGCAGGTGGAGGCCTTTGAGCGGGCTGCGACGGCGATGCCGGACATGGCCGGCGGCGAGCGGTGGCACGCGCGCTTCGAGCTGCCCGCCGATGCGCCCACGCACGGCGGCCGGCGCTCGGGGGAACGGGTCGACTGGCGGCTGGAAATCCTGACCGCGGAGGGGGCTGTCGAGGTGTCGTACGACGTGCCGGTTCAGGAGACGCCAGCCCGGTCTGCGGGCCACCCGATGGCAGCGCCCGACCGGTTTGACCGCCGGGCGCTCTGGGGGCACGAGGAGGCGATTCCGCCGCGCCACGAAGGGTGGTCGGCCGGCGATGCTTCATCGCCACTGCCATGGCCGGACCAGGTCCAGGTGGTCGAGCAATCCGATGCCTGGGAGATGCGGTTCCGGCAGAGCGGGTGGCGCTGGGCGGCCGCGTTGGCGATGGTGCCGGTGGTGGTTCTCTCGGGGCTGCGGTGGACGTCGGGTCCACGCGCTTCCTGGTCCGATGCGCTGGGCTCCTGCCTCTGGTGGGGAGTGGCGTTCCTGCTGCTGTTTGTATTGCACGCGGGTACACGGCAATGGCGCCTGCGGGTGCGCGACGACGGTGTGGAGCGGGAGCTGGCGTCCTGGATGTGGCGCCGGACGCGGGTGTTCCCGCTGGCGTCGCTCGATCACCTGTTCCACAAGCTGCTCTACACACAAAGCAGCGGACGGGCCACGACGGCGTTTCACGCGCTGCATGCCCGCGAGGCGGCCTCCGGGCCCTCGGTCCGGCTGACGCCGGGTCTGCCCGGGGCCGCATCGGCGGTGGCGGTGGCGCAGGCGCTGCAGGCGGCCCGGGAGCACCGGGCCGGGCGCTTCTGATCGCCAACGAGCTGGCCGCCCTCGTGCCCAGCCGGCTGGCCGATGCCTGGGTGGCGCAGGACAAGGATTGGCAGCGCCCCATCAGCGAAGCCTCGGACAAGGCCCTGGCCCGGCTGGCTGTAGGTGCCGTTGCGGTGCGGGCCGCGGTGGATGCGGGCCGGCAGGGGTTGGTCAGGGCAGGCCGGTCAGCGTGCGCCAGCCCGGCCAGCCGTCGCGCGCAATGGCGAACTTGCGTGTGGCTTCACTCCACGATGCGCCCACGGCCATGGCTTCGCTGAAGGCCCCGGGATCGGTCACCCGCGTGCCGCCCAGCAGCGTGACACCGCGCTCGAACAGGGCATCCGGCCACAGCCCGGCCGAAGGGCCGATCACCGCGAAGCGCTTCGCGTTCGGCGCCGCGGCGAGCATGGCGTCCAGCGTGTCGTTGAGCAACATGGTCGAGGTGCCCACGACCACGTTGCAGGGGGCGAGGTCGGCGCGGTCCAGCGTGATGTGCACGTTCGGGAAACGCTCGCGCTGGCGCGCGACCATCTCGGCGTTCATTTCCACCACCGAGAGCCGCCCGCCGGCCTCGGCCACGCGTTTCACCAGCGGCGGAAAAAAACCGATCATGCCCAGGTGGTCCTGCGCGGTCAGTTGCACGTCGCCGAGCGAATTGCCCGCGGGCGGTGGCTCGTAGCCCACCCGGCGCCAGACCGAGTCGGTCAGGGCGTTGACGGCGGCCAGTGCAATGGCGCGCTCGACCGCGCTGCCACCGGTCAGGCCTTGCGCGAGGGCCAGCGGGTCTGCGCCCTGCAAGGGCAGGTCGCCGTCGCCGTGCGCGCGCAGCAGCGCGGCCAGCGTGTCGCCCAGCAACACATAGGACAGGCCAAATCCGCCGTCTTCCAGTTCGATGGCACAGAACTCGGCGTCGTGCCCACCCGCGACGCCCGCGGTATCGGGTCGGCGGGGCACGTGCAGACGGCGCACCCGGGGCGCGGGGTGCCGCTGCGCGATGGCCGCGAGCTGCGAGAGGATGGCCGAGGCGATGGCGGGGGTCGGGCTCATGGGGCGTGGGGCGGGCGTGGTGCTGGCTGCGCAGGGGCTGCGGTGGCCAGATTCTGGCACCGGGCGGGCGCTGCGGGGGCTATTCCGTCCACGGCCGCACGAGCCGCACCAGCAATTTGCTGCGTTTGAGCACGTCGTCTTGGGCCTGCACCGTGGCGGTGTTCACGGCCCAGCCGTGCAGGAACTTCATCTGGTTCGTGTTCTGTCCGTTCAGGCCGCGCTGGATGTTGTTGTAGCTGTAGGTGTTGAACGACGGGGTGCTGATGGTGGTCGAGGCGGTCCAGCTCCAGCCTTGACCGACCGCTGGCAACAGCGTCTGTCCCGCCGGGGCAGGGCGGGTGTTCTGGTGGGCCAGTTGCTGCAGCTCTTTCATGTGGGGCAGGCGCCAGGCCATGCCTTCGGCCTTCTCGCGCGCCTTGACCCGCGCAAGCGCTTCGGCGTGGTCGAGCTGCAAGGCCTGGCCGGTGCAACGCTGGCCGCTCCATTGCATGCCCTCCACGCAGCGGGGCCAGGCCACGCGGGCGCTGCGGTGGAGAATCAGGCTGCCGTCCTTCGAAAGGTCCCAGTCGGGTGGTGCCACTTCGTCGCTGGTGCCGGCGAAGGCGATGGGCAGCACGCTGCACAAAACGCCCAGGAGCAGGCGACGGACGGGGCGGAAGGTGGGGGTTGTCATGCGATCACCGCAGGTGGGTTTGTTGGTCCTTGAGGCCCGGCAGCTGGGACTCCGGCAGGTTCAGGAACACGACCCCGTTCGCCTCGACGATGAACGCCGACCAGAACGGGGCCATCCATTCCCACGAAAGCACGATCCAGCCTTTCCTGCGGTCCGTTGGCCACCGCCGCACCGTGCCGGGTGGTCTTGAATCACTGTATCGACCGGGGCAGAGAAAAGCTGAGCGCCGTTCAAGGGGACCGGTTGGGAGGCGCTGCCGGGCCTGCTTCCACACGATCTGCCACAAACCCTCAGTTGCCGAGCCCAGCGGCCATCGCGCGCAAGGCGTCGGCCGTGGCTTCGTCGCCGGGGAAGAAGGTTTCGAGCGCCAGTTCCTGCAGGGTGATGTCCACCGGCGAGCCGAACACGGTGGTGGTGCTGATGAGGTGCAGCGTGCCGCCCGGCGTCTGGAACAAAAATGGCATGAGCACGCCGGGGTGTTCGCCGTCGAGGAGCTGCGCGGCGTCAGCGGGCTGGGCCGGGTAGGCCATCAGCTCGGTCAGCAGGTCGGCCAGCCCTTCGTCGCCGGTCTGGTGGATCTGCTGGCGCAGGCGGGCAAACAGGTGTTCGCGCCACTGGTTGAGGTTGGCGATGCGCGGCGCCAGGCCGCCCGGGTGCAGGCTGATGCGCAGCAGGTTGACGGGCCCCTGCAGCAGCTCGGGCGCCACGCCGGCCAGCAGCGGCGCGACCATGCGGTTGGCCATCACCAGGTTCCAGTGCCGGTCAAAGGCCACGGCGGGCCAGGGTTGGTGGCTGTCCAGGATGTGCTGCACGGCGCGTCGCGCGGCCAGCATGCTGGGGTCGTCCATGGCGTGCTCCCGGTACATGGGCGCGTAACCCGCCGCCACCAGCCAGGCGTTGCGCTCGCGCAGCGGCACCGCCAGCCGCTCGCACAGCCGCAGCACCAGCTCGCGGCTGGGGCTGGCCTTGCCGGTTTCCACGCAGCTCAGGTGGCGCGTGGACAGTTCGGCCTCGGCCGCGAGGTCGAGCTGGCTCAGGCGGCGCAGCTGGCGCCAGTGGCGCAGGTGGTCGCCGACGCTGGTGCGGCGCGTGGGTGGAGCGGCGAGGGCGGTGGGCGCGTGCATGGGCACATGGTAGAGCGGGCGCGCCGACGGTCCATGACCTGCGGGGTCATGGACCCGGTGCGGGCGCGGGCCGAGCATGGCGGCTCCCGTTCCTTCCTTTCAACCCCTTCAAGGAGTTCACCATGTTGAATCTGTCGGTTTCTGCGTTGCGTCGCGTGCTCTGGCTGGACGCCGCCAGCGGCCTGGGCATGGCCGTGGCCCATTTCGGGTTTTCAGACCTGTTGTCCGAGTGGCTGGGCCTGCCCCTGGCCTGGCTGCAGGTGTCGGGCGTGATCGTCTGTGGCGCGGCGCTGCTGTCGGGCGCGCTGGCGTCGCGGACCCGGCCTCCGGCGGCGGGCGTGCGCCTGCTTGCGGCGGGCAATTTCCTGTGGGTGGCCGCCAGCGTGTGGGCGGTCTGGGGCGCCGGCCTGGCGCTCACCACGCTGGGCGCGGTGTGGGTGCTGCTGCAGGCGGCGTTCGTGTTCGGGCTGGCCGAGCTGGAGTGGGCCGGCAGCCGTCAGGCGCAGAGCCTGGCGGTCGCCTGACCCCTCGAACTCAGATCAACCGCGCGATCAGTGCGCCTTCGGTCGGCGCTCCCAGCGGCACCCAGACGCGGATCGGGCTGCCCTGCGCGACCTCGATGGCCTCGCCGTCCTGGTTGCGCATGGCGTCGAGCTGCACGACGCGGTTGCCGCTCGGGTGGATCACTTCGAGCCGGTCGCCCACGGCGAAGCGGTTCTTGGCCTCGACCTCGGTCCAGCCGTCTTCGCGCACCTGCAGCACCTCGCCCACGAACTGGCTGCGCTGGCTGGCCGAGTGGCCGGTGATGTAGTTCTGGTAGTCCTGCGCCGGGCGGCGCTCCATCAGGCCGCCGGTGTAGCCGCGGTTGGACAGGCCTTCCAGCTCCAGCAGCAGCTCGGGGTTGAAGGGCTTGCCGGCCACGGCGTCGTCGATGGCGCGGCGGTAGACCTGCGCGGTGCGCGCCACGTAGTAGTGGCTCTTGGTGCGGCCCTCGATCTTGAGCGAGTCGATGCCCATGGCCGCCAGCTTGCCCACGTGCTCGACGGCGCGCAGGTCCTTGCTGTTCATGATGTAGGTGCCGTGCTCGTCTTCCATGATGGGCATGAGCTCGCCCGGGCGGCCGGCTTCTTCGATCAGCCAGACCTTGTTGGCCTCGGGGTGGCGTTGGCCGTTGCCCACGGTGGAGAAGGCGCTCGCCGCTTCTTCGTCTTCCTGCGCGAAGTTGAAGCCGTCGAGCTGGACCAGCGGAACGGCTTCACCCGTGTCGGTGTCGGTGGTCGCGGCCTGGGTCTTGTATTCCCAGCGGCAGGCGTTGGTGCAGGTGCCCTGGTTGGGGTCGCGGCGGTTGAAGTAGCCGCTGAGCAGACAGCGGCCCGAATACGCGATGCACAGCGCGCCGTGCACGAAGACTTCGAGCTCGATGTCCGGGCAGTCGTTGCGGATCGCGGCCACTTCATCAAGGCTGAGCTCGCGCGAGAGGATGATGCGGCTCACGCCCTGTTTCTGCCAGAACTTCACCGCCGCGCTGTTGGTGGTGTTGGCCTGCACCGAGAGGTGGATCGGCACCTCGGGCCAGAGGCCTTTCTCCATCTGCTCGCGCACCAGCATGATCAGGCCGGCGTCGGCCATGATGAGCGCGTCGGGCCGCAGCTCCACCACCGGCTGCAGGTCGCGCAGGTAGGTGCGCAGCTTGTCGTTGTGGGCGATCAGGTTGCTGGTGACGAAGAATTTTTTGCCACGCGCGTGGGCTTCTTCAATGCCCTGTGCGATCTGTTCCATGCGGAACTCGTTATTGCGCGCGCGCAAGGAGTAGCGCGGTTGCCCGGCGTACACGGCATCGGCGCCAAAGTCGTAGGCGGCGCGCATGCGTTGCAGCGTGCCGGCGGGGAGCAGGAGTTCGGGGGCTTTGGGGTTCACCCCCGAATTGTCCCGCAAACCGGCGGTTGCGGCCCTGAATTCGGGCCCGTGTTCGCCAGCGCACAGACCCGGTGCGAAGCGGTCGCTACGCTCGGTTCATGCCGATTGGACAGTTTGGTCCAACCGGTGATCCGTGTGAGCGGTGCAACCGCACGAACCACACCCGTTGACACTCAAGGAATCCCCATGAAAAACTCCCTCTTGCTGCTGGCGCTTCTGTCCACAATCGGTCTGGCCGCCTGTGACCGCGAACCTGTGGTGGTCAACACGCCGCCCGCCACCGTCACGGTGCCCGGCCCCGCCGGTCCTGCTGGCGAATCCGGTGCGAAGGGTGCCACCGGCGCCACCGGCGATCAAGGCTTCACAGGCAACACCGGCAGTACAGGCAGCACCGGCGATACAGGCGCACAGGGCAACACGGGCAGCACGGGTGACACCGGCGCGCAGGGCAATACAGGCAGCACGGGCGATACCGGCAAGACCGGCGACACCGTCATCGTGGTGCCCCGTCCTGCGGCGCCCGCGAACTGAGTCTTTTCCACGTCATACAAGGAGACTGCCATGGGCCTCGGAACCATCCTTCTCATCGTCTTGATCCTGATGTTGATCGGCGCCTTCCCGACCTGGCCACACAGCAAAGGCTGGGGCTACGGTCCCAGCGGCGGGCTGGGCCTGGTGTTGATCATCCTGGTGGTGCTGCTGCTGATGGGCCGCATCTGACGGCCTTCAACGGGCCTGTTCAAACCTGAAAATGGGGTGAACAGGCCTCTGGTCACCCTGGAGGTGACTGCGCCCGGTTGTCTTGAATTCAAAGGGGCTCGCATGAACACCTCGCTTCGCACCCTGGGCATCGCGCTGGCGCTGTCCATTCTTCCCGCCACGGCGCTGCACGCGCAGGTCAGTGTGGGTATCCAGATCGGGGTGAACGTGCCTTCGTACCCGACGCTGGTCGTGGTGCCCGGGTACCCGGTCTATTACGACCCCCAGGCGAGCGCCAACTACTTTTTCTACGATGGCCTGTACTGGGTCTACACCGACGACAACTGGTACGCCAGCAGCTGGTACAACGGCCCCTGGGAGCTGACCAGCCGGGACTACGTGCCCCTGTTCGTGCTGCGCATCCCCGTGCGTTATTACCGCCACCCGCCCAGCTACTTCAGCGGCTGGCGCGCGGACGCGCCGCCCCGGTGGGACGAACACTGGGGGCGTGACTGGGCGCAGCGCCGACCCGGATGGGACCGCTGGGACCGCCGCAAGACACCCGCCGCGGCCCCGTTGCCGCGCTACCAGCAGAAATACCCCGGCGACCGCTATCCCCGCGCGGTCGAGCAACAGCGCACGATCCGCTCGGAGCACGACCGGTACGTGCCCCGCGAGGCGGTGTCGCGCCAGCACCTGAAAGCCCCGGCACCGGTGTTGCAGCGGCGTGTCGAGCCTGACGCGCGCCCCGATTCGCGCCGTGAGTCTTCGCGCGAGCAGCCGGCCCGCATCGGGCCGCGCTCCGACAACGATCGGCGCTCCAACGACGGGCCGTCCCAGCGGCAGCCGTCGAAGAACGATCGGTCCGCCCAGGCCTGCGAACCCGGTTCACCGGGCTGTCGCGCCGCACCGCCGTCCCGCAAGGATCCGGGACGCAAGCCCAAGGACGAAGAGCACAACCGCGGCCGGAACTGATTCGGTTTTGTCCTGCCCAGGCGCACGCCCGACCCGGGCGGTCGCCGACCTGGGCGCGCTGCCGACCGGGCCAGGCCGGCGGACGCACGACCGCGCGACATGCCATTACTGGCAGCACGGTGAAACAGGCTGCTGACAGAATGGCCCGAGTTTCCACCGACGATTCCCTCAGGAGCCAGGCATGTCCCCCAGCGCCGTCTACGCCCATCCGTTCGCATCCACGGTCAAGACCTTCAAGACCGCCTCGGGCAAAAGCGGCCGTTTCTATTCGCTGCCGGCGCTGGCGAAACAGTACCCGGGGGTGAAATACCTGCCGGTGTCGCTGCGCATCGTGCTGGAAAGCGTGCTGCGGCACTGCGATGGCGAGCGTGTGACGCCGGAACATGTGGCGCAGCTCGCGCAGTGGCAGCCGAGCGCGGCGCGCACACAGGAGATCCCGTTCACCGTGGCGCGTGTGGTACTGCAGGACTTCACCGGCGTGCCGCTGCTGGCCGATCTCGCGGCGATGCGCAGCGTGGCCCAGCGCCTGGGCAAGGACCCCAAACGCATCGAGCCGCTGGTGCCGGTGGACCTGGTGGTGGACCACTCGGTGATGGTCGACTACTACGGCACGAAGAACGCGCTGGACCTCAACATGAAGCTGGAATTCCAGCGCAACCGCGAGCGCTACGAGTTCATGAAATGGGGCATGCAGGCTTTTGACACCTTTGGCGTGGTGCCGCCGGGCTTCGGCATCGTGCACCAGGTGAACCTGGAGTACCTGGCGCGCGGCGTGCACCTGAAGGGCGGCCTGTACTACCCCGACACCCTGGTGGGTACCGACAGCCACACCACCATGATCAACGGCATCGGCGTGGTGGGCTGGGGCGTGGGTGGCATCGAGGCCGAGGCCGCCATGCTGGGTCAGCCGGTGTACTTCCTCACGCCCGACGTGGTGGGCTTCGAGCTCACCGGCCGCCTGCGCGAAGGCTGCACCGCGACCGACCTGGTGCTCACCGTGACCGAGATCCTGCGCAGCCACAAGGTGGTGGGCAAGTTCGTCGAGTTCTTCGGCGAAGGCACGGCCTCGCTCGCGCTGCCCGACCGCGCGACGATTGCCAACATGGCGCCCGAATACGGCGCCACCATGGGCTTTTTCCCGGTGGACGACAAGACGCTCGACTATTTCCGTGGCACCGGCCGCAGCAAGGCCGAGATCGAAGCCTTCGAGGCCTACTTCCGCGCCCAGGGCCTGTTCGGCGTGCCCGGCGCCGCGGGGGCTTCGCAGGCCTCGGGCGATATTCATTATTCGCAGGTGGTCCGGCTCGATCTGGGCCAGGTCACGCCCAGCCTGGCCGGCCCCAAGCGCCCGCAGGACCGCATCGAACTCGGCCAGGTGGCGCAGCAGTTCGCCGATCTCTTCAGCAAACCCAACGCACAGAACGGCTTCAACCGCCCGGCCGAATTGCTGCTCACGCGCTACCAGCCCGAGCTGGGCGAACCGGCCGACCCCCCGGCGCCCGAGAAGGCGACACCCACCCCGGCCGGCGCACCGCGCTTCGTGGCCGAGATGGAGGCCAACAAGCCAGCGCGCGCCACGGCCCATGCCGGGGCCGAGCCGCAGTCGCACGCCGTGCTGAAAAAGCTGTCCATCGGCAACGGCGACGTGCTGATCGCCGCCATCACCAGCTGCACCAACACCAGCAACCCCGGCGTGCTGCTGGCCGCCGGCCTGCTGGCGAAGAAGGCGGTGGAGGCTGGCCTGAAGGTGCAGCCGCACATCAAGACCTCGCTGGCCCCGGGCTCGCGCATCGTCACCGAATACCTCACGGCCACCGGCCTGCTGCCCTACCTGGAGAAGCTGGGTTTTTCGCTCGCGGGCTATGGCTGCACCACCTGCATCGGCAACGCCGGCGACCTCACGCCCGAGCTCAACGCCGTGATCACGCAGAACGATCTGGTGTGCGCGGCCGTGCTCTCGGGCAACCGCAACTTCGAGGCGCGCATCCACCCCAACCTCAAGGCCAACTTCCTGGCCAGCCCCCCGCTGGTGGTGGCCTATGCCATCGCGGGCAACGTCATGAAAGACCTCATGACCGAACCGCTGGGGCTGGGCAAGGGCGGCAAGCCGGTGTACCTGGGCGACGTCTGGCCGACCAGCGACGAGATCCACAAGCTGATGCGGTTCGCGATGAACGGCAAGGCCTACCGCGAGAACTACGCGCGGGTCGCCACCGAGCCTGGCAAGCTCTGGGAACGCATCCATGGCGTGAGCGGCAACGCCTACACCTGGCCGGTCAGCTCCTACATCGCCGAGCCGCCGTTCTTCGAACACTTTGAACTGACCCAGCCGGCCGAGCAGGCCCCGGCCGTGCGCGGCGCGCGCGTCATGGCCCTGTTCGGCGACTCCATCACCACCGACCACATTTCCCCCGCGGGCTCGATCCAGGAGCGCTCGCCCGCGGGACAGTGGCTGCTGGCGCGTGGCGTGCTGAAGGCCGACTTCAACAGCTACGGCGCGCGCCGCGGCCACCACGAGGTGATGATGCGCGGCACCTTTGCCAACGTGCGCATCAAGAACCTGATGCTGCCGCCGGGCCCCGACGGCTCGCGCGAGGAGGGCGGCTGGACGCTGTACCAGGGCGGCGGTGCGGCGGAGAAGATGAGCATCTTCGACGCCGCCATGCGCTACCAGGCCGCGGGCCTGCCCACCGTGGTGTTCGCGGGCGAGGAATACGGCACCGGTTCCAGCCGCGACTGGGCGGCCAAGGGCACGCAGCTGCTGGGCATCAAGGCGGTGGTGGCGCGCAGCTTCGAGCGCATCCACCGCAGCAACCTGGTGGGCATGGGCGTGCTGCCGCTGCAGTTCAAACCCGGCGACAGCTGGGAGCGCCTGGGGCTCACCGGCGAGGAGCGGATCGACGTGTTGCCCCACCCGCAACTGCTGCCGCAGAGCGAGGCCACGATGGTGATCACGCGCCCCGACGGGCAGCGCAGCGAGGTCGCGCTCACACTGCGCATCGACACGCCGGTGGAAGTGAACTATTACCGCGCGGGCGGAATCCTCCCCTACGTGCTCAGGCAACTGCTGGGAGCTTGAGCCACGCGCCGCAACGCGGCATGATGTGCCACATCGCCCCCAGCGTTTCAGGAGCCGCCGTGCGCAAGCCTGCCCTCTACAGCCGATCGGCCCGCGCCGGCCCTGCGCCAGCGGGCGGGCGCCCGGCGGA
Organism: Hydrogenophaga aromaticivorans; assembly: GCF_013387465.1. GTDB lineage: Bacteria > Pseudomonadota > Gammaproteobacteria > Burkholderiales > Burkholderiaceae_C > Hydrogenophaga > Hydrogenophaga aromaticivorans. Next base: position 228,601 of record NZ_VYGV01000007.1, read on the forward strand.
TGCGGTTGAATCCGGGAGCGCTGACGCTCCTGTGTCTGGGCCCATGCCCATCCGGGTTGCCCGGCGCGGCTGGCGTGCCGGCCTGGCCCGTGCAGCGATCAACCCGCGCGTGATGTGGGCTGCGCTGGCCCTGCTCGGTGCGCTGTTGCTGGCCAGCATCTGGACGCAAGGCCCGGTGGGCGCCAGGGCGCTGACGCAGAAAGACATCGATGCCGCGGTGCTGCGCACGCTCACCACCCAGAACCTGCCCTCGGCGGCGGCGCGTGCGGCCGAGAAGATCCGCCCCGCCGTGGTCCGCGTGATGTCTTTCGTGAAGGACAAAAAGGGCGAAGAGGTGGAACACGGCGTGGGCACCGGCGTGGTGATCCTCGACAAGGGCGTCATCCTGACCAACCTGCACGTGGTGCAGTCTGCGCAGACCGTCAAACTGGTGTTTGCCGACGGCTCCGAATCGGCGGCCACCGTGACCGGTGTGCAGGCGGAAAACGACCTGGCCGTGCTGCAGGCCCACACCATTCCCGACGACCTGCACGCCGCCACCCTGCGCAGCACCGGGGACCTGGTGGCGGGTGACCACGTGGTGGCAGTGGGCTTTCCGTTCGGCATCGGCCCTTCCACCTCAGCGGGTGTCATATCCGGGCTGGGTCGTGCCTTCAAGTCGCCCGAAGGCGAACAGGAGATCGACAACCTGATCCAGTTCGACGCGGCGGCGAACCCGGGCAATTCCGGCGGGCCGCTGGTCACCATGGACGGCGAGGTGGTCGGCATCGTCACCGGCATCCTCAACCCCACCAACCACCGCACCTTTGTCGGTATCGGCTTTGCCGTGCCGATTGAAAGCGCTGCCGGCGCCGTCGGTCTTCCCCCATTCTGAACAGGAGTGCTTCATGAGCGACAACAACGCCCCCGACACCGCCCAGCTCATGGAGCAGATCCTGTACGAAGTGAAGCGCGTGGTGGTCGGCCAGGACCGCTTTCTGGAGCGCGTCATGGTGGCCATGCTGGCGCAGGGCCACCTGCTGGTGGAGGGCGTGCCCGGGCTGGCCAAGACGCTGACCGTGAAGACGCTGGCCAGCGTGGTGCAGGGGCAGTTCAAGCGCATCCAGTTCACGCCCGACCTGGTGCCGGCCGATCTGGTGGGCACGCGCATCTACAACCAGAAAACAGGCGACTTCAGCACCGCGCTCGGCCCGGTGTTTGCCAACCTGCTGCTGGCCGACGAGATCAACCGCGCGCCGGCCAAGGTGCAGAGCGCGCTGCTGGAGGTGATGCAGGAGCGGCAGGTCACGATCGCCGGCGAGTCGCACAAGGTGCCCAGCCCGTTCCTGGTGATGGCGACGCAGAACCCGATCGAGACCGAAGGCACTTACCCGCTGCCCGAGGCCCAGGTCGACCGCTTCATGATGAAGGTGCTGGTGGACTACCCGACCGACGAAGAGGAGTTCGTCATCGTCGAGCGCGTGACCGGTCCGGCCGTGCAGGTGCAGGCGGTGGCCACCACCGAGCAGCTCGCCGCACTGCAGGCGCTGTGCCGCCAGGTCTATGTGGACCCGGCGCTGGTGCAGTACGCGGTGCGGCTCGTGTCGGCCACGCGCACGCCCGAGAAACACGGCCTGAAAGACACAGCGCGCTTCATCACCTACGGCGCCAGCCCGCGCGCCACCATCGGCCTGGTGGAGGGCGCGCGCGCGCTGGCCATGCTGCGCGGGCGCAACTACGCGTTGCCCGAAGACATGAGCGATCTGGTGCCCGACGTGCTGCGCCACCGCATCGTGCTGTCGTACGAGGGCCTCTCCGAGGGGCTGGACAGCGATGCGCTGATTGCCCGCATCATGGACACCGTCACACCGCCAGCCAAGCCGCTGGAGCACGAGAAAAAGGCCGCCTGAAACAGAGGCACCACCATGTTGTTCGGCCTGTTCAAATCCCGTTCCCAAGCCCCTGAGCCGCCGGTGGTCGCGCAGGCGGCGCGGGCCGACGCGCTGCTGCGCGAGCTGGAGTGGACCGTGATCCGCCGGCTTGATGGTTTGCTGCAGGGTGACTACCGCACGCTCATGCGCGGCAGTGGCCTGGACCTGGCCGACCTGCGCGAATACCAGCACCACGACGACGTGCGCCACATCGACTGGAACGTCACCGCGCGGCTGCAGACGCCGCATGTGCGCGTGTTCACCGAAGACCGCGAGATGGCGGCCTGGTTCCTGCTCGACTTGAGCCCTTCGGTGGATTTCGGCTCGGGCGAGCAGCGCAAGAGCCAGGTGCTGCTGGGCTTCGTGGCGGTGCTCGCGCGACTGATCAGCCGCCACGGCAACCGCGTGGGCGCGGTGCTGTACGGTTCGCGTGGTCAACCGGTGGTGGACGCGGTGCTGCCTGCGCGCGGTGGGCGCAACCAGGTGCTGCAACTGATGCAGATGATCCGTCGCCCCCCGGCCCTCTCGGGCAGCAAGACAGCTGGCAAAGACGGCACGACCCGCCTGGCCGACCTGCTGCGCGCCGCCACCCACACCGTGCGCCAGCGCTGCACGGTGTTCGTGGTGTCCGACTTCATCAGCGAACCCGGCTGGGAGCAACCGCTGGGTGAACTCGCGCGGCGCCACGATGTGGTGGCCGTGCGCCTGCTCGACCCGCTGGAACTGAACCTGCCCGACCTGGGGCTGGTCACCGTGCGCGACGCCGAAACCGGCGAGCAACTGCTGGTCGACACGCACGACAGCGGCTTTCGCCAGCGCTTTGCCCGCATCGCCGCGCAGCGCGAAGCCCAGCTGCGCGAGAGCCTGACCCGCGCGGGCGTGGACACCCTGGAGCTCGCCACCGACGACGACCTGGCCGACGCCGTCCTGCGTTTTGTGGACATGCGCAAGCGCCGCGCCCAACCGCGCCGCCCGTTGCCGGCGCACCTCGGAGCACGCGCATGAACAGCCTCAACGCCCTGCTGGCCCAGTCGCCGGTGTCCTTTCTATGGCCCCAGTTGCTCTGGCTGCTGCTGATCCTGCCGCTGCTGGTGTTGCTGTACTGGTGGCTGCTGCGGCGGCGCCGGCAGACGGCCCTGCGTTTTGCCAGCCTGTCCATCGTGCGCGAGGCCATGGGCAAAGGCCCGGGCTGGCGCCGGCACGTGCCGCCGGTGCTGCTGCTGTTCGCCTTTGCCGCCATGCTGCTGGCCTCGGCCCGGCCCATGGCGACCATCCTGCTGCCGTCGACCCAGCAGACCATCATCCTCGCCATGGATGTGTCGGGCAGCATGCGCGCCACCGATGTGGAGCCGAACCGACTGGTCGCTTCGCAGAACGCCGCCAAGGCTTTTCTGGCCGAGTTGCCGCGCCACGTGCGCGTCGGCATCGTGGCCTTTGCGGGCACGGCGCAGGTGGTGCAACCCATCACGCTCAGCCGCGAAGACCTGGTGACCGCGATCGACAAGTTCCAGCTGCAGCGCGCCACCGCCATCGGCAGTGCCATCGTGGTGGCGCTCTCGGAGCTGTTCCCGGACCAGGGCATCGACCTGGGCAACATGACCTTTGGACGCCACAACGATCCGTTTGCGCCCCAGGGTCGCGCCATCGACCAGCCCCAGACCGAGAAGAAAGCGTTCGAACCGGTGCCCCCCGGCTCCTACACCTCGGCCGCCATCATCCTGCTCACCGACGGCCAGCGCACCACCGGCGTGGACACGGAGGAGGCCACCAAGATGGCCGCTGACCGGGGGGTGCGCGTGTACACCGTGGGCGTGGGCACCGTGAGCGGCGAGGTGATCGGTTTTGAAGGCTGGTCCATGCGGGTGCGGCTGGACGAAGACACCCTCAAGGAAGTCGCCCGCACGACCCAGGGCGAGTACTTCTACGCCGGAACCGCCGAGAACCTGAAGAAGGTCTACGAGACCCTGAGCACGCGGCTCACGGTGGAGAAAAAGGAAACCGAGATCTCGGGCCTGCTGGCGCTGGTGGCCGCACTGCTGGTGCTGCTCGCCTCGGGCCTGTCGCTTTACTGGTTCAACCGCGTGCTGTAGCCCCGCTGCGCTGGCCCGGGCAGCGCGCCAGCGCAGCCGATTCCTGCGCTGTGTCAAAAGACCGGGACTGGGCGCACGGCAAAATGCGCCGATGAATACGCATGTCTTGGTGGCGGGGGGTGGCATCGGTGGGCTGGCCTGTGCATTGGCGCTGGCGAGGACGGGTGCCTCGGTCGATGTGATGGAGCAATCGGGTGCCCTGGGTGAAGTGGGCGCCGGCTTGCAGCTCGGTCCGAACGCGGTGCGCGTGCTGGACGACTGGGGCCTGATCGACGAATTGCACGCCCGCGCCGCTTTCCCCGACGAACTCCGGGTGCGTGACGCCCACCGGGGTGTGCACCTGGGTCGCCTGCGGCTGGGCGCCATGATCCGCGCCCGCTACGGCCAACCCTACGCCACCATCCACCGCGCCGACCTCCACGAACTGCTGTTGCAGGCCGTGCAACGCCAGGACGCCGTGCGCCTGCACCTGGGCGCACGCCTGACGGCGTACGAGCCGACCCAGGTCTCGGTGCGCGCCACCTGCGAAGACGACTCGGTGTTCCAGGGCGCGGCACTGGTTGGGGCCGACGGTTTGTGGAGCCGGGTGCGCACCCAGATGCTGGGCGCCCACCCGGTGCGCGTGAGTGGCCACCTGGCCTACCGCGGCATGGTGCGCGCAACAGACCTGCCTGCGGCCTTGCGTGCTTCGTGCGTGACCGCCTGGCTGGGGCCTCAGCTGCATGTGGTGCATTACCCGGTCAAGCGCGGGGAGTGGTTCAACGTCGTGGCGGTGGTGCACGGCGTGCTCGGGCAAGGCCATGGTGGCCCGCCCGGCAGCGATCCGCAGAGCTGGAGCCACGAGGCGCGCAGCGCCGACCTGCAGCGCGCGCTGGGCCCGGTGTGCGGCGACCTCAAGGACATGCTGGGTGCGGTGACCGACTGGAAGCTCTGGGCCCTGAACGACCGCGCACCCGTGGCCAGTGCGCAGGAACATGCGCAGGGGCGCGTGGCCCTGCTCGGCGACGCCGCGCACCCCTTGCGACCCTACCTCGCGCAGGGTGCGGCCATGGCGATCGAAGACGCCTGGACGCTCGGCCGGCTGCTGCAGACGCAGCCCGTGGCCGAACCTGTGGACTGGCCAGCCCTGTTTGCGCGGTATGCGCAGACCCGCTGGCAACGCAACGCCCGTGTGCAAAGCCGCTCGCAGCGCAACGGCACCATCTTCCACGCCGACGGCTTGCTGCGCTGGGGGCGCAACACCGCCATGGGCCTGCTGGGTGAAAACCTGCTGGACAACCCCTGGCTCTACCGCGGGCCGCCTGTACCTGTGTAAACCCCCCCGCGCCGCCTGCGGCGTCACCCCCCCAGGGGGCGATGCGAGTGGCCCGGCGGAGCCGGTTCCACCGCATCCTGGGTGGGGCATGTCGCGCCGGTTCGATACAACGCGGCCGCGCCCTGCAAAAGGTCAGTCCTGCGGTGTGAGCGGGCGCGCTGGTGCAGCACCTCGCCTGTTAATCTGCGGGCCTGTTGTTCACCTTGAGGAATCGACGCATGTTCCAACCCCAACGCCGCCATGTCATCGCCGCCGCCATCGCCATGGCCTGCGGTGTGTCCACCGTGTTCGCCCAGACCCCCTGGCCCAGCAAGCCGTTGAAGATGGTGGTCGGTTTCCCGGCCGGCTCGTCACCCGACCTGATGGCGCGCCTGATCGCCGAGCCGCTGTCGCAGGCACTGGGTCAGCCGGTGGTGGTGGAAAACAAAGCGGGCGCGGGTGGCAACATCGCGGCCAGCCAGGTGGCCCGTGCCACCGACGACCACACCATCGGCCTCATGATCAACGGCAACCTGACGATCGCCAAGATCCTCAACCCGGCCACCCCCTACGACCCGCTCGCCGACCTGACGCCGGTCTCGCTGCTCGCCGTGGCGCCCCTGGTGCTCAGCGTGCCGGGCGACACCGCCACCAGCGGCGCCGCTTTCTTCGCCGCCGCGCGCGAGTCGGGCGACCGCTGGAACTACGGCACGCCGGGCGTGGGCACGGTGGCCCACCTGGGCATGGAGCTCATCAAATCGCGCGCCGGCATCGCGCCGGTGCACGTGCCCTACCCGGGCAACCCGCAGGTCATCACCGCGCTGCTCGGCGCGCAGATCCAGATGTCGCTGCTGCCGCCGGGCCTGGCCATGGCCCAGGTGCGCGCGGGCAAGCTCAAGGCCATCGGCGTGACCTCGGCCGGGCGCAGCAGCGTGGTGCCCGACGTGCCCAGCCTGGCCGAGGCCGGTGTGAAGGACTTGCAGCTGGAAATCTGGAACGCCGTGGCCGCGCCCAACAGCCTGCCCAAGGCGCACGTGAACCGGCTCGCGGTGTTGCTGGCCGACATCGTTCGCCGGCCCGAGATACGGCAGAAGATCCTGGCCCAGGGCTGGCAGGTGGCGGGCACCTCGCCCGAAGGCCTGGCCAATCGCATCCGCAAGGACACGGCCGCGATGGCCGAGGTGATTCAGAAGAACAACATAAAACCCTGATCCCCCGACCGGTTCAATTCCGCTCGACGCCCAGGCAGGTGGCCATGGCCGACATCTCGGTGTCCAACGCTTCGCGGAACTCGGCGTCCTCGGGCGCCTGCCCGTGCACGAAACCCAGGTCCGAACGCAGGAGCCCACCTTCCACCGACAGGTTGCCCCACCCAATGACCTGGTCGCGCCACAGCAGCGGCATGGCGTAGTAGCCGCGCACGCGCTTGGCTGGCGGTGTGTAGGCCTCAAAACGGTAGGCCCAATCCCACAGGCGTTCGAAACGGTCGCGGTCCCAGACCACCGGGTCGAACGGCGCCAGCAGGCGCACACCCTCGGGCGCTCTCCAGCGGCGCGAACGCGGGTCTTCTTCCTCGGGCCAGTACCAGGTCGTGCCGCCCACTTCAGCGTGCGGCAGCCGCGCGCAGGCGCGCTGCAGCGCCGGACGCAACTGGCCCTTCCACTGCGGCACGGCGTGCTGCAACAGGCCCACCAGCTGGCGCAGGCCGGGCGAGGGCAGCGGGGCGTACTTCGCCACCAGGGTGTCCACCAGCGCGTCCAGCGTGGCGGGCACGTCGGCAGGCGCTTCCTGCGGGGTGTGCACCGCGTACAGCCGGGTGCCGTTCGCGCGCCGGGCCACGCGCAGCCAGCCGCGGTAGTGCATGCCGTCGAGCAGCTGGGTGCTGGCTTTGGACTGGCCCCCGAAGCCGTTGGTGGTGTGGCCGTGTGCGAAATGCGCGTCCACCTCGCGCGGGTGGACTTCGCCGCGCTCCTGAACGAAGGCCCACACCGCCTGGGCTTGCGCCATGCGCTCGGGCGGCCACTCGGCGCGCGCGGTGCGCGGGTGCATGCGGGCGTGCAGCGTGGGCGTGACGAAGCCGTAGTTGACGAAAAAATCCTCTTCCACCGCCAGCCGCGGGTAGTGCCGCTCCAGATCGCCCACCCGGTACGCCTTGACCCGGTGGCGCAGCGTCAGGTCCTGCGCGCGGGCCGGTGAACGGATCGGGTCTGCCTGCACAAAACCCAACCGTTCGATGGCCTTGGGCAGGGTGGTGGGAGTGAAGAGGCTGCGGGCCACGGCGTAGCGGCGCAGGTCGGCGAGCGTGGGAGCGTTCATGGCGCCATGATGCCGCAGGCCGGAACCTTCACAAGTCTGTTCGGAGCTTCCAGATTTCCGGAAAGAGAACCACGTCCAGCATCTTGCGCAGGTAGCTCACGCCGCCCGTGCCGCCGGTGCCGCGCTTGAAACCGATCACGCGTTCGACCGTGGTCACGTGGCGGAAGCGCCAGAGGCGGAAGGCGTCTTCGAGGTCGGTGAGTTCTTCGCCCAGCTGGTACAGGTCCCAGTGTTCCCTGGGGTTGCGGTAGACCTGCAGCCAGGCCTGTTCCACCGCATCGCTGGACTCATAAGGCTTCGTCCAGTCGCGTTGCGTATGGCTCGCCGGCACGGCGATGCCGCGGCGCGCGAGCAGGCGCAGGGCCTCGTCGTACAGCGATGGGGCCTCAAAGGCGGTCTGCACCATCGCCAGCCGCTCGGGGCTGTGTGCGTGGGGTTTGAGCATGGCGGCGTTCTTGTTGCCGAGCGCGAATTCGATGCAGCGGTACTGGAAGCTCTGGAAGCCGCTGGAGTTGGCGAGGTAGGGCCGGATGGCGCTGTATTCGGGTGGCGTCATGGTGGCCAGCACGTCCCAGGCGTGCACCAGCTGTTCCATGATCTTGCTCACGCGCGCGAGCTGTTTGAAGGCGGCGTTGAGTTCGTCCTCGGCGATGTTTTTCACCGCGGCGGTGAGCTCGTGCAGCATGAGCTTCATCCACAGCTCGCTGGTCTGGTGCTGCACGATGAACAGCAGTTCGTCGTGAGCGGGCGAGAGCGGTTTCTGTGCGCTGAGGATGGCGTCGAGCTGCAGGTAGTCGCCGTAGCTCATGTCGCGGCTGAAGTCGAGCTGGGCCTTTTCTTCGGCGACGATGGCTTCGGTGGCCGAGGTCGGGGCGCTGGTGTTGTGGTGGGGGCAGGTCATGAAAGATCCTTGTCGATAGAGGGGAGCGCGGTCCAGCACACGCCGCGGAACCGGCTTTGCCGGGCCGCTGGCGTGGTCCCCCTGGAGGGGGAAGACGCGAAGCGGCGCAGGGGGTGCTTCATGTCACGGCGTGTTTGCGGTTGAACTCTGGTCGTTTCCACTCCGCTGTTTCGAGCACCTGCTTCAGGTGTTCGACCGCGTTCCAGACATCCACAAACCCGATGTACAGCGGCGTGAAGCCGAAGCGCAGGATGTCCTTGTGGCGGCCCCCATCGCCGGCGCGGTAGTCGCCCACCACGCCGCGCGCGATCAGCGCCTGCACGATGGCGTAGGCGCCTTCGTCTCGGGTGAGGCAAACCTGTGAACCGCGCTGCGCATGTTCGCGAGGCGTCGCCAGACCCAGGCCATGACCCGCGCAGCGTTCTTCGACGAGCTGGATGAACAGGTCGGTCAGCGCGAGCGACTTGCTGCGCAGCGCCGTCATGCCGCCCTGGGCTTCGGCCGCGAGCAGCGTGTCCACGCCGCACTCCAGCGCCGCCAGGCTGATCATGGGCTGGGTGCCGCACTGGTAGCGCGTGATGCCCGGCGCGGGGCGGTAGTCGGGCGTGAATTCGAACGGGGTGGCATGGCCCCACCAGCCGGCCAGCGGTTGCCAGAAACGGTCGGCGTGTTTCGGGTTGACCCACACGAAGGCAGGCGCACCGGGGCCGCCGTTGAGGTATTTGTAGCCGCAGCCGACCGCGTAGTCGGCGCCAGCGCCCGTCAGGTCCACCGGCACCGCGCCTGCGCTGTGCGCCAGGTCCCAGACCATGAGTGCGCCGGCGGCGTGGGCGGCTGCGGTCACGGCGGGCATGTCGTGCAGGGCGCCGGTGCGGTAGTTCACGTGGGTCAGCATCAGGACCGCGACCTGATCGTTCAGCGCGCCTGCGATCTCCTCGGGCTCGACCAGCACCAGCTCGTAGCCGCGTTCCTTGCACAGCGCTTCGGCGATGTAGAGGTCGGTCGGAAAGTTGCTGCGCTCGCTCACGATGCGTTGGCGCTGTGGTGCGTCGGCTGCGGCCAGGTGCAGCGCGGCCGAGAGCACCTTGAACAGGTTGACGGAGGTGCTGTCGGTGGCCACCACGGTGCCCGGTGCGGCGCCGATCAGGCGCGCGATCTTGTCACCCACCTTCTGCGGCATGGCGAACCAGCCGTTCTTGTTCCAGCTCTGGATCAGGTCGGTGCCCCACTCGCGGGTCACGACGTCGGCCACGCGGGCCGGGGCGGCGGCGGGCATCACGCCGAGCGAGTTGCCGTCGAGGTAGATGGTGGCATCGGGGAGGGTGAAGAGGTCGCGCAGGTCGCGCAGCGGATCCTGGGCATCGAGCTGTTGGCAGTCTTGAAGGGTGGTCATGGATTTTTGTCTCCTGGGGTAATCACAGTTCACGAAGCACGGCGCGCACCGGGCTGGCGTCGGCGGTGGTCAGTTTCAGGGGCAGGGCGATAAGCTCGTAGTCGCCTTCGGGCACATCGTCGAGCAGCAGGTTTTCCAGCACGCGCAGGCCGCGGTGGCGGATCACCTGGTGGCTCTCCAGTGTCTTGCTGTCGGCGGGGTCGATGCTGGCGCTGTCGATGCCGATGAGCTTCACGCCGCGGTCGGCCAGCAGTGCAACCGTTTCCGGGGCAAAAGCCGGCAGGGCGTTGTCAAAGCGGTCTTGCGGCATGTGTTCGTAGACCCGCACCAGCACGCGAGGTGGAAGCCGGTCAAGCGCGTGAGCCAGGTGTTCCGGCCGCACCAAGGGGCCGCAACCGATGGCGTGGATCACGCGGCACGGACCGAGAAAGGCGTCGAGATCGACCGCGCCGATGGCGGCGCCCGCGGGGTCGTAGTGCAGCGGGGCGTCGGCGTGTGCGCCCACGTGGGGCGAGAGCGTGATGGCGCTCACGTTGACCGGGCAGCCCGGTTCGATGCTCGCCACCCACTGCTGGGCGTAGGCCGTATCGCCCGGGAAAACCGGCGTGCTGGCGTTGACGGGAGGGGAAATGTCCCAGAGCTTTTTCATGGTCCGGCGAAGGTAGCACCGGTGAAAAAACCATGGTGTCGGTTATTTCCAACGGAGGGAAATTATTTTAGGTCTAAACAAAATAGGGCATTCACACCACCAGACAGGATGCCCTGTGCCGTTCCGGGTTTTTGTGAAAGTTTGATTTAAAGCAAATGAGAACCAATCTCGTTTGTGTACGCTCTGCACACTTCTGTTCATTCATGGATGTGACCGTGTCCCTCTCCACTCCCCAAGCGGTTTCCTGGCCTTTGCCCGTTGACGATGATCTGGCGCCTGCCGATCGGGTGAGTGCATTGCACCAGGGGCCGCTGCACACGCCGGGCGTGTTGCAGGCCTTTGCTCCGGCGCGCGACGACGACAGCCGCAAGACCTTGCGCCGGATGGCAGAGATCGGGTTCCTGCCCGGCGAATCGGTTCGGGTGGTGTCGCGGGGCTGGCTGCGCGGCGGGCCGATCGCGGTGCGTGTGGGGCAGTCCACCTTTGCCCTGCGCGCTCACGAAGCGGCGTTGCTGCAGGTGCGGTGGGCCGTAAAAGTATGAGCGCCGCGGCTCCCCGGCTGGCCCTGCTCGGCAACCCGAACTGCGGCAAAACCGCGCTGTTCAACCTGCTCACCGGCCACCGGCAGAAGGTGGCCAACTACGCGGGCGTGACCGTCGAACGCAAGCAGGGCTGGCTGACCACGCCGCAGGGACGGCGCGCGCAACTGCTGGACCTGCCGGGCACCTACAGCCTGGACCCGCTGAGCCAGGACGAGCAGGTCACGCGCGACGTGGTGCAGGGGCGGCTGGCCGGTGAGGCCCGACCCGATCTGCTCGTCTGCGTCGTCGATGCCACGCACCTGCAGCTCAACCTGCGGCTGGTGCTGGAAGCCCAGGCGCAGGGACTGCCCATGGTGCTGGTGCTCAACATGGCCGACGTGGCGCAGGCGCAGGGCATGCGCATCGACACCGTGGCGCTGGCCGCTGAACTGGGCATGCCGGTGGTGCCCGCCGTGAGCGTGCAGAAAGACGGCGCGCGCGCCTTGCTGGAGCAACTGGATGCCCTGTTCACCCAGGGGCTTGCCGCACCGTTGCCTGCCGCGGCCGACGCCGGCGGGGTGGACCCGGTGGCGCTCAACCAGCGGGTGCGCGAACTGCTGGCGCTGACCCTGCAGGTGCCTGCGAAGCGCTGGGGCCTGAGCGACCGCATCGACCGCTTTGCGCTGCACCCGCTGTGGGGCATGGCCTTGCTGGCGCTGTTGCTGCTGTTCATGTTCCAGGCGGTGTTTGCCTGGGCGGCCTGGCCGATGGACGCGATTGAAGCGGGCATCGGTTTGATGGGCCAGCAGGTGGCCACGCACATGAGCGACGGTCCGCTGCGCAGCCTGCTGGTTGACGGCGTGATCGCGGGCGTGGGCGGTGTGCTGGTGTTCCTGCCGCAGATCCTGATCCTGTTTTTCTTCATCTTCGTGCTGGAGGACTCGGGCTACCTGCCGCGCGCGGCGTTTCTCATGGACCGCTGGATGGGGCTGGTGGGGCTCTCGGGCCGCTCCTTCATTCCGCTGCTGTCCAGCTTTGCCTGCGCCGTGCCCGGCATCATGGCCACACGCACCATCACCCACTGGCGTGACCGCTGGCTGACCATCCTGGTGGCCCCGCTGATGACCTGCTCGGCGCGGCTACCGGTGTACGCCTTGTTGATCGGCGCTTTCATCCCGCAGCGCACGGTAGGGGGGCTGTTCAACCTGCAGGGGCTCGTGCTGTTTGCGCTGTACGTCATGGGCATCGTCAGCGCGATGCTCGTGGCTTACGTGGTGTCTCGCCACAGCGGCAAGGGCCAGCCCACGCCGCTGCTGATGGAGCTGCCGGCCTACCGCTGGCCGAGCGCGCGCAACATCGCGCGTGGTCTCTGGGAGCGGGGGCTGATTTTTGTGCGCCGGGTCGGCGGCATCATCCTGGCGCTCATGGTGCTGCTGTGGTTTCTCTCCAGCTACCCGGCGGCCCCCGAGGGATTCACAGGGTCAGCCGTGGCGCACAGCTTCGCCGGCCGCCTGGGTGGCGTGCTGGAGCCCCTGTTCGCGCCGCTGGGTTTTGACTGGCGCATCGTGGTGGCGCTGATCCCGGCGATGGCGGCGCGCGAGGTCGTGGTGGCGGCCCTGGGCACTGTCTACGCCTTGTCCGCTCAAGGTGAGCAAGTGCACGAGGCCCTGGGCGCCCTGATCGCCGAACAATGGACCTTGCCCACGGCGCTGGCGTTGCTGGTGTGGTTTGTCTATGCGCCGCAGTGCGTGGCCATGCTGGCGGCGGTGCGGCGTGAAACCGGGCGCTGGCGCCATGCCTTGGGGGTGGCGGCCTACCTGTTTGCACTGGCCTACCTGATGGCCTGGATCACCTACCGGGTCGCCGGGGCATGGGGCGCCACATGAGCTCCCGCCCGACCGTTCCGAAGGGAGCTCGCACCGCAGTGCGAAGCGCGGAGGTAACCCCGTGAGCGTTCAGGGCCTCATCGTCGGCGTGTGTGTGCTGGTGGCGCTGGCGTATGTGCTGCGGCCGAGCCTGCGGCGCTGGCTGCAACGGGGCACCGCGGGTGAGGCCAGCGGGAACACCGGGGGTGGTCAGCCTCCGGGTGCTTGCGGTGCCTGCTCGGCCTGCTCGGGTTGCCCGTCCGGCAAACCCCGGGTCTGAGCGCGAGGCGCATCCAGCCCGGGCGCCCGGTAACGCAGCACCTTGAGGGCGCGCTCGGGTGACACGTCGGCGAAGCTGGCCGGGTTGGACAGGCGTTCAACGAATATCAGTTCGGGCGCGGCTTCGCGCATCGGGTTCTGCAGAAACGCGGTGTCCAGCTCGGGCGCGTTGAGACACAGCAGCACCTCGCCGTCGGGCCGCAGCAGGTCCGGCAGGCGGCGCATGAGGCGGGCGTAGTCCTTCGTGGCGACGAAACTGCCTTTCTGGTAGCTCGGCGGGTCCACGACGATGAGGTGGTAAGGCCCTGATCGCGTGAGCTTGCCCCAGGTCTTGAAGATGTCGTGGGCCAGGAAGCTGGCGCCGGCCTGCAGGCCGTTGAGCGCGTGGTTCTGTTGTCCGATGGCGATGGCCCCCGCGCTCATGTCCACGTTGACCACCTGCTTCGCGCCGCCCTGCAGCGCCGCCACCGAGAAGGCGCAGGTGTAGGCAAACAGGTTGAGCACCTTGGCGCCCGCGGCGTGTTCGCGCACCCACTGGCGCCCTTCGGCCATGTCGAGAAACAGGCCGTGGTTCTGCCCTTTGAGCACGTGCACCAGGTAGCGCGCACCGCGTTCGGTCACCACGTGGGGTTCGGGCACGCTGCCGGCCTTCAGCCGGGTTTCGCTGCGGCCCTCGTGCCGGCTCTGGAACACCCAGTTCAGCGGCTCACCGGGTGCGAGCAGTTCGTGGCGCGCGGCGAGTGCGGCCGACACCGTGGCCAGTTCGTCGTCGCTGGCCTCTCCAAATTTGGTCAGCACCCACACCGGCGGGTAGGCATCCAGCGTCCAGGCTTCACAGCCCGGGTGCAGGCCACCCCGGCCGTGGAAGACGCGCTGGGCATCGGTGGGCATGACCATCCTGGCGATGGTGTCGAGCAGGGCTTGCATGTTCAGTGTTCCGGCGAGTCACCCAGCGGCGGCAGGCCATGGCGGCGGCGCGCCTGGGCGCAGGCGTCGCTGCCCTCTTCGAACTCGCGGCAGGGGTTGGGTCGCCACTCGTAGATGCCGCACATGGCTCGTTCGCCGATGCGGCCCGACAGCGCCGCGCAACGGGGTTGCCCGTGGTCGGTGCCGCGCATGCGGCTGATGGTGTCGGTGACCGTGACGGCGAGCCCGTCGGGCACGCTGCCCCCTTCGGCCTGTGTCTCGTGGACCGAGAAGTCCACGCGAAAGCTCGCGCAGCAGGCACCGCAGGCCGTGCAGGCGCTCACTGGACGACCCTCCGTGCGCACTGCCTTCGGAATGGCCGGGCGGCGCTCATGACCGCGCTGCGCTGGCCCGGCGCATCAGGCCAGGCGCCCCAGCAGCAGGTATTCCATCAGCGCCTTCTGCACGTGCATGCGGTTCTCCGCCTCGTCCCAGACGACCGATTGCGGGCCGTCGATGACTTCGGCGCTCACCTCTTCGCCGCGGTGCGCGGGCAGGCAGTGCATGAAGAGCGCGTCGGGTTTGGCCACGGCCATCATCGCTTCGTCCACGCACCATTTTGCGAACGCGGCGCGGCGCACCTCGTTTTCGGCTTCGTAGCCCATGCTGGTCCAGACGTCGGTGGTCACCAGGTCGGCGCCTTTGCAGGCTTCCTTCGGGTCCTTGAACACCTTGTAGCAGGTCGGGTTGGAGACGCCGGCGAGCTTCGGGTCGACCTCGTAGCCGCTGGGCGTGCTCACGTGCACCGTGAAGCCCAGCAGCTCGGCCGCCTGCAGCCAGGTGTTGGCCATGTTGTTGCCGTCACCGACCCAGGCCACGACCTTGCCCTTGAGGGCATCCAGCGGGTTGCCGCTGGCGGCTGGTCGGTACTCGACCATCGTGAACAGGTCGGCCAGGATCTGGCAGGGGTGGAACTCGTTGGTCAGGCCGTTGATGACCGGCACGCGCGAGTGCGTCGCGAAGCGCTCCAGCTTGCTCTGTTCGTAGGTGCGGATCATCACCAGGTCCACCATGCGGCTGATGACCTTGGCGCTGTCTTCGATCGGTTCGGCGCGGCCGAGCTGGCTGTCGCCCGTGGTCAGGTGCACCACCGAGCCGCCGAGCTGGTACATGCCGGCCTCGAAGCTCACGCGCGTGCGCGTGCTGGCCTTCTCGAAGATCATGGCCAGCGTGCGGTCGGGATCGGCGAACGGCTGGTGCTTTTCGACGGCCTTGAATTTCTGCTTGATGAAGGCGGCGCGCGTGAGCAGGTAGGCGTACTCGTCGGCGCTCAGGTCCTTGAACTGGAGGTAGTGGCGGAGGTTCATGCGTTTTCTGCCAGGAATGCAGCAATGATCGGCAACAGGATGGCCGCGACTTCGTCGGCCTCGGCGGTGGTCATGATCAGCGGCGGCACCAGGCGGATCACGCTGTCGGCCGTGACCGAGAGCAGCAGGCCGGCGTCGGCCGCGCGCTGTGTGATCACGCCGCAGGGCTTGTCCAGCTCGATGCCGAGCATCAGGCCCTGGCCACGGATGTCTTTCACGCCCGGCTTGCCCAGCAGGGCGGCTTCGAGCCGGCCGCGCAGGTGCGCGCCCACGGTGGCCGCGTTTTCCAGCAGGCCCTCTTCTTCCATGATGCGGATGGTCTCCACCCCGGCGCGCATGGCCAGCGGGTTGCCGCCGAAGGTGGTGCCGTGGTTGCCCGGCTGGAAGATGTTCGCGGCCTTGGGGCCGGCCACCACCGCGCCGATGGGCACGCCCGAGCCCAGGCCCTTGGCCAGCGGCATCACGTCGGGCTGGATGCCGGCCCACTGGTGGGCGAACCACTTGCCGGTGCGGCCCATGCCGCACTGCACCTCGTCGATCATCAGCAACCAGTCCTGCGCGTCGCACAGCGCGCGCACCTCCTGCAGGTACTGCGCGCGCATCGGGTTCACGCCGCCTTCGCCCTGGATGGTCTCGAAGAACACCGCCACCACGTTGGGGTTGCCCACGGTGGCTTTCTTCAGGGCTTCGATGTCGTTGAGCGGCACGCGGATGAAGCCTTCGACCAGCGGGCCGAAGCCGGCCTGCACCTTGGGGTTGCCGGTGGCTGAGAGCGTGGCGATGCTGCGACCGTGGAAGGCTTTTTCGTAGACCACGATCTCCGGGCGTTCGATGCCCTTGTCGTGGCCGTACTTACGCGCCAGTTTCAGCGCGGCCTCGTTGGCCTCCAGGCCGGAGCTGCAGAAGAACACGTTGGTCATGCCCGAACGTTCCACCAGCATCCGGGCCAGCACTTCCTGGTTGGGTACGTGGTAGTAGTTGCTCGAGTGGATCAGCTTGGCCACCTGGTCCTGCAGCGCGGGCACCAGTTTGGGGTGGGCGTGGCCCAGGGTGTTGACGGCGATGCCGGCCAGCGCGTCCAGGTACTCCTTGCCGTTCACGTCCCAGACGCGGCAGCCTCGGCCATGCGACATCGCGATCGGCAGGCGGCCGTAGGTGTTCATCACGTGGGGCGACGAGGGGACGGCGGTGGCGGCGGCATTCATGCGGGACTCCGGTGGGAAGGGCCAAAAGAAAGCGGCTCAACGAAGGTTGAGCCGTTGAAAAGCGATTTTAGGGGCAGGAGCGGGCATCATCATTGCTTGTTCCGCATCGCTGTCATGAAGCCATGGCAGCCTGTGGTCAACCGACCGGAGCCCCGGGTTATCCCTGAGTTCAGGTCTTATATAAGATAGAATACCTGCCATCCACCCCGGCCAGCGATCCTCGGTCTGGCGGTGGCCATGCGTCCCTTCCAGGGCCCTCCATCCGAAGGCTTCCCCGATGGTTTCACCGACTGCCAAACAAGTGTTCATCCAGGGCGTCACACGCAGTGGCCGCACCTTTCGCCCCAGCGACTGGGCCGAACGTCTGGCCGGCGTGATGAGTCAGTTCCGCCCCGGCGGCGGCGTGGTCCGGCAGGGCAGCCACATTGCGTATTCGCCCTGGTGCGTGCCCACGGTCATGAACGGCGTGAAAGTCGTCATCGTGCACACCGATCTGCGCGAAGCCGAACCCATGGCCTGGGACTTCGTCATGCACTTTGCGCGCGACAACGACCTGCAGGTGTCCGAAGGCTGCGTGCTGCCGGAGCCGGCCGCAAAACCCTGAACCACCTGACCCACGTCACTTGAGCATTGGACAGGCAACAAAAAACCGCCCGAAGGCGGTTTTTTGCTTTTCTTTGCTGGCAGCGCACCCGTTTCAAACGGCAGACCCCGAGGGGGTCCGGGCTGGTGGCCTGACGGATCAGGCCGGTGGGGTGGTCAGGCGGTGGCGAGTGCCAGTGCCTTGACCTTGGCGGACAGGCGGCTCTTGTCGCGAGCGGCCTTGTTTTTGTGGAAGATGCCCTTGTCGGCAATGATGTCCACAACGCCTTGCATTTTGGCGAAGAGTTCGGTGGCCTTGGTCTTGTCGCCGGCCAGAACCGCTTTTTCAACGTTCTTGACGGCGGTGCGGTATTTGGAGCGCAGCGAGGTGTTCGCGGCGTTGATCTTGATGTCCTGGCGGACGCGTTTGCGGCCAGATGCCAGACGGGGGTTCTTTTTCTTCGGCTTGGTTGCCATGGTGAATTTCCTTCAGATGTTTGGGGATGATGCCCAGCAAAGCCCGCGATTTTAGCATGGCGCCGCCTGCCTGGGTAGCGTCTCTGCCGGGCGTGGGGTGCGCATGGTTACACTGGCGGCCGTGTCCCTGTTCAAATCCGCCTCCCTGGTCTCCCTGCTGACGCTGGCCTCACGCATCACCGGGCTGGTGCGCGAACTGCTGATGGCGTCCACCTTTGGTGCCAGCGCCCTGACCGACGCGTTCAACGTCGCTTTCCGCATTCCCAACCTGCTGCGCCGGCTGTTTGCCGAAGGCGCGTTCAGCCAGGCGTTCGTGCCGGTGCTGGCCGGTGTGCGCGAAAAGGAGGGCGACGCCGCCACCCGCCAGATGGTGGACCAGATCGCCACCGTGCTGGCCTGGGCGCTGACCGCTACCTGCGTGCTGGGCGTGGCCGGGGCACCGGTGCTGGTCTGGGCCATGGCCAGCGGCCTGAAACAGAGCCCTGACGGCTTCGAGGCCGCCGTTTTCATGACGCGCTGGATGTTCCCCTACATCGCCTTCATGTCGTTTGTGGCGCTGTCGGCCGGCATCCTGAACACCTGGAAGCGCTTTGCTGTGCCGGCGGCCACGCCGGTGCTGCTCAACGTGGCCATGATCACGGCCGCGTACTGGGGCGCACCCTGGTTCAAGAGCCTGGGCATCCAGCCCATCTACGCCATGGCGGGCGGGGTGTTGCTGGGCGGTGCGTTGCAGCTGGGCGTGCAGATCCCGGTCTTGCTGCGGCTGGGCATGATGCCGCGCATCCGTTTGCGCTGGTCGTCGCTGAAAACCGCCTGGAACCACCCCGGCACGCGCCGCGTGACCACGCTGATGCTGCCGGCCCTGCTGGGGGTCAGCGTGGCGCAGATTTCGCTGTTGATCAACACCCAGATCGCTTCGCACCTGGCCACCGGCAGTGTGAGCTGGCTCACCTACGCCGACCGCCTGATGGAATTTCCCACCGCCATGCTGGGCGTGGCGCTGGGCGTGGTGCTGCTGCCCCAGCTGGCGGCCGCCAAAGCGGCCGAAGATGCCCAGCGCTACAGCAACCTGCTCGACTGGGGTCTGCGTCTGGTGGTGCTGCTGGCGGTGCCCTGCGCGGTGGCGTTGCTGACTTTTGCCAAACCGCTGGTGGCCGTGCTCTACCACTACGGTGCCTTCACCGCGGCCGACGTGCAGCAGACCACCGGTGCCCTGATGGGCTACGGTGCCGGGCTGATCGGGCTGATCGCCATCAAGGTGTTGGCGCCCGGCTTTTACGCCCGCCAGGACATCCGCACGCCGGTGAAGATCGCGGTGGTGGTGCTGCTGCTGACCCAGTTGATGAACCTGTTGTTCGTGCCTTACCTGGCCCACGCCGGGCTGGCGCTGGCCATCGGCATCGGGGCCATGGTGAACGCGCTGTGGCTGTTGATCGGCCTGCTGCGCCGCGGGGCCTACACGCCCACACCCGGCTGGGCGCGTTTTGCCCTGCAGGTGGTCGCCGCCAGCGCGCTGATGTCCGTGTTCCTGATGTGGTCTGCCGCGCACTTCAACTGGCTGGGGTTCGAGGGTCAGTTGCTACAGCGCGTGGGCCTGCTGGCCCTGTGCGTGGTGGGCGCTGCCCTGGTCTATTTCCTGAGCCTGACCGTGGCCGGTTTGAAACTTCGCCAATTCGTCCGAAAATGAAATCCGCTGCACCGGCACCCCGCCGTTCAGCGGTCTGCCCGCCGCCCTGACCATGCCTTCAGCCTTTGAATTCCCCACGCCCACGCCCCTGGGCTACTTCGCCGCGCTGGTGGCCGACGATGACGGCTTGCCGTTGCTGGAAGCCGCCACCGCCATCGCGCAGGACGAATACCCCGAGATGGATGTGCAGGAAGTGCTGGGCGACGTGGACCAGTTGCTGGCCCGCGTGCGCCGACGCTGCGACGACGCCACCGACCCGCTGCAGCGGCTGCGGGCGCTCAACCAGTTTTTCTTTCGCGACATGGGGTTTGGCGGCAACGTCAACAATTACTACGACCCCGACAACAGCTACCTCAACGCGGTGCTCCGGACCCGGCGCGGCATCCCCATCACCCTGGGTGTGCTCTGGCTGGAGCTGGCGCAGGGCCTGGGCCTGAAGGCGCGGGGCGTCAACTTCCCCGGGCATTTCATGGTGAAGGTCAACCTGCCCAATGGCCAGGTGGTGATCGATCCGTTCACCGGCCAGTCGCTCAGCCGCGAAGACCTGTCCGAGCGGCTGGAGCCCTACAAGCGGCGCAACGGACTGGTGGACGATTTCGACGTGCCGGTCGGCCTCTACCTGCAGGCGGCGCCATCGCGCGAAATCCTCTCGCGCATGTTGCGCAACCTGAAAGAGATCCACCGCACGCAGGAAGACTGGCTGCGCCTGATCGCGGTGCAGGACCGCCTGCTCGTGCTGCTGCCCGATGCCTGGACGGAGTACCGCGACCGGGGCCTGGCCTGGGCCGAAATGGGTGACGCCCGCCTTGCGGTGAGCGATCTGGAAATCTACATCGCCCACACCGACGACGCGCTCGATCGCGACGCCATGGACCGCCGGCTGCAGGAACTGCGCCGCGCGTTGAACTGAGCTGCCGCGGATGACGCGTCTGATGCTGGTCGGTGCCACCGGCCTGGTGGGGCAGGCCGTGCTGCAGCAGGCCCTGGCCGACCCAGTTGTGGCCCAGGTGGTCGCCCCGACCCGCAAGGCGCTGGCGCCGCACCCCAAGCTGCTCAATCCGCTGGTGGACTTCGAGCGCCTGCCCGAAGACGCCGACTGGTGGGCGGTGGACGCCGTGGTCTGCACCCTGGGCACCACCATCGCCAAGGCCGGCTCACAGGCCGCTTTCTACAAGGTGGACCACGACCACCCGCTGGAGGTGGCTTACCTCGCGCGGCGCCACGGCGCGCGGGCCTTTGCCTTCAACTCGGCCCTGGGCGCGGACGCGGCCTCGCGCGTTTTTTATACCCGCACCAAGGGCGAGACCGAGCGCGATCTGCAGGCCGTGGGCTACCCCTCGCTCACACTGGTGCGCCCGGGCCTGATCGGGGGCGTGCGGCTGGAGAGCCGGCCGGCCGAACAGCTCGCGGTGCGCATCTCCCAGTGGGTGCAGCCGCTGTTGCCGCGGCGTTACCGCGTGGTCCCCGCCCAGCGCATCGCGCACCACCTGCTGCAGGCCGCGCTGGCCGCCACGCCAGGGGTGCATGTGCTGCCGTCTGAGGTGTTGCTGTAATCAGCCTGGACAACGGCCGTTTCCAGGCTCAGTGGCCGCGGTGCGCGGGTGAGCCCGCCTTGCCGAGCTGGTGCCAGGTGCGGCGCAGCTGGGTGTCGGAGCTGAAGCCGGCGAGCTCGGCGGCCAGCGTGACGCTGTGGCCCGATCGCAGCGCGGCGTCGGCCAGATCGAGCCGGATGCTGCGCAGGTAGGCCAGCGGGGCAATGCCCGCGTGGGTGATGAACAGGCGCGCGAGGTGGCGCGGCGAGGTGCAGGCCACCTCGGCCATGCGCTGCAGCGACCAGTCGGCCTGCGGTTGCTGGCCGATGGCGTCCTGCACCCGGTGGATGGCCGGATGCAGGTGGGCGCGGTGGCGCAGGAAAGGCGACAGCTCCGGGTCGCCGGGGCCGCGCCGCAGCGCGACGACCATGGTCTGCGCCACGCGGGCCGCGAGCGCCGGGCCACAGACCGCCGCGATGCGGTGCAGGAACAGGTCGATGCCGGTGGTCACGCCCGCGCTGCTGCTGACCGCACCGTCGAGCACGAACACCCGGTTGGCCACCGCGTCGCAGCGCGGCGCCACCTGGCGCAATTCGTCGAGGTGGTGGTGGTGCGTGGTTGCCCGGTGGCCGTCGAGCAGGCCGGCGTGTGCGGCGAGGATCGCGCCCGCGCACACCGTGACAAGCTCCAGCAGACCTGCCTGCAGCCGCAGCCCACGCAGCCAGTGCAGCAGCTCCGGCACGCCTGGGCTGCGCACGTCGACGGTGTCGCCGGGCTGACCGAGCAACACCACCCAGTGGGGTGCGGACGGAGCCTCGGAAACCCTATCGGGCAGGGGTTCGATGCCGCTGATGCAGGCGCCCACGGAGCTGGTGGCCTGCGCCTGCGGACCGATGAACCGCAGATCAAACGCGGCGGGTTGGCCGCTGGCCTGCAGGCACTGGTTGGCGATGCGCAACGCCTCGGCCGGACCCGCCCAGTCGAGGATCAGGCTGCCCGGCAGCAGCACGAAGGACACGCGGATCGGCCCGCTCACGTTCGCGTCCACTGGAACTCCATCTGCCGCGCGGTGCGCAGGGCCAGCGCTTCGCCCGCGAGCCGCGCCACCAGGTGCAGGCTCATGTCGATCCCGGCGCTGATGCCGCCGGAGGTGACGATCCGGCCCTGATCGACCCAGCGCACGCCCGCTTTCACGTCCAGCGAAGGGAAGGCTCGGGCCAGGTCGGTCTGGTCTTCCCAATGGGTGGTGACGGGGCCGCCGGTGAGCACGCCGCTGGCCGCGAGCACGAAGGCACCGGTGCAGACCGAGGCCGTCAGTTGCGCGCGTTCGCTGGCCAGCGCCACCCAGCGCAAAGTCTCGGCGCAGCGCATGGCCCCGTCCACGACACCGCCCGGCACGATCAGCACATGCACCGGCGGTGTATCGGAAAAACCGTGGTCGGGCAGCAGGGTCAAACCAGCGCGGGCGTGCACGGGCTGGCGCTCGCGTGCCACGCTGAACACCGCGAACGGTGCCGGGTCTGAAGGCCTTTCGCGCAAGGCCATGCGACTCGCGGTGGTGAACACCTCGTAAGGACCCGCCAAGTCCAGCGCCTCGACCTCATCGAAGGCCAGGATCGCCACCGTCAGTGTTGCGATGCTCATGAGTGTTGCGCTACCGCTTCGGCCACGCTGCACAGGCGCGCGAAGCGGTCTTTCAGCACCGTGGCCGTACGGGCCGTGATGTCGGCGGCCGGCAGCGGCGTGCCGTCGGGCTGCACCATGTCAAAGGTCAGCGTGGCGTCGGTCACGAAGTCCACCGTGTAGCCGAGATCGGCCGCGTGCCGGGTGGTGGTTTCGCAGCACTGTTCGGTGCGGATGCCGCTGACGATCAGGCGCTGGACGGCATTCCGGTTCAGCCAAACCTCCAGCCCGGTGCCCACGAGCGCACTGTGGCGCGACTTGTGGAAGGTCGCGGCGGCTTCAAAGGGCGCCAGCCCGTCCAGCGGCCGCACGGCGCCCGACTCCAGCGAGAAGGGGTTTTGCGGAACCTGCGGCCCGTCCACGTGGAAGATGCGAACGATGGGCATGCCAACCGCCTGGGCGCCTGCGATGAGCGCGTTCTGCGCGGCCAGGTAGGCGGGCAGGTCCCGTTCGGTGAAGAAGGGGCGGTGGCGGAAGGACTCTTGCACGTCGATGACCAGCAGGGCGGTTTTCATGGGGGCTCCGTCGGGGTTGTTGAAGCCTTGATCATGCCGATGGCCGGTACGGGTGTCTGCTCGGTGCCAGACAGGAACCGATCATTTCAGGACAAGACCATTGTCTTCCAGATGCCCATGACAGTCGTCATGGACAGGGAATTTTCGGACACTTCGCTCCCTGGTTGTGTTGGGTCCCGGAAACGGCGAAGGCCCGTTGCCGGGCCTTCCTGAGCACGAAGCGGGGTGGCTTCAGTTCACCGTGACGGCCGCACCCTCGCCCTGGGCTGCGATCACGCCGATCTGATACACCGTCTCACCCAGCTCGCGCAGCGTGGCGGCACAGGCGGCGGCTTCCTCGGCGGCGATCACCACCACCATGCCGATGCCGTTGTTGAAAGTGCGGTTCATCTCGATGTCGTCGATGCCGGCCGTCTTCTGCAGCCAGGCGAACAGCTCGGTCTGCGGCCAGCTGCCTTTCTTCAGGTGGGCAGCCGTGCCCTCGGGCAGCACGCGCGGGATGTTCTCCAGCAGGCCGCCGCCGGTGATGTGGGCCAGGGCCTTGACGGGGTGCTTCGCGAGGGTGGCCAGCACGTTCTTCACGTAGAGGCGGGTGGGCGCCATGATGGCCTGCTTGAACGGCTGGCCGTCCAGCGTGGCCGGCAGGTCGCTGCCGGCGCGTTCGATGCACTTGCGCACCAGCGAGAAGCCGTTGGAATGCACGCCGTGCGAGGCCAGGCCCAGCACCACGTCGCCGGGCTTCACGCTCTGGCCGGTGAGGATCTTGGCCTTCTCGACGGCGCCGACGCAGAAACCGGCCAGGTCGTATTCGCCGGCCGGGTACATGCCGGGCATCTCGGCGGTTTCGCCGCCGATCAGCGCGCAGCCCGAGAGTTCACAACCCAGGGCAATACCGCCGACCACGGCCGCGGCGGTGTCCACGTCCAGCTTGCCGCAGGCGAAGTAGTCGAGAAAGAACAGCGGCTCGGCGCCTTGCACCAGCACGTCGTTCACGCTCATGCCGACCAGGTCGATGCCCACGGTGTCGTGCATGTTCCATTCAAAAGCCAGCTTGAGCTTGGTGCCCACGCCATCGGTGCCCGACACCAGCACCGGCTCTTTGTAGCGCTTGGGCACTTCAAACAGCGCGCCAAAACCGCCGATACCGGCCAGCACGCCTTCGCGCATGGTCTTCTTCGCCAGCGGCTTGATGCGTTCGACGAGCGCGTCGCCCGCGACGATGTCAACGCCGGCGTCTTTGTAGGAAAGGGGAGTGTTGCTGGAGGTCATGGGGTGCGTGTGCCGGCGGCGGGGCCGGGCGTTGGGACGGGGAAAACGTCGATGGAGCAGCCTCCACCAAGGTGGGGCAGCGGGGTTTGGCGGTCGGTTGCGGGTCCACCCGGGGTGGCGGACTAGAATTTGCCCCAGATTTTAAGGGTTTGCCCCTGCAGCCCGATCGTTCACCCCCGACACACCTGTTCATGACTTTCACGCCCAACCAGATCCGTGTCGCTTCGTGGGCCGCCATCGCGCTGGTGAGCTGGCTGCTGCTGTCGCTGCTGGCACCGGTGCTCATGCCTTTTCTGCTGGCCGCCGTGCTGGCCTATGCGCTGCACCCGCTGGTCGAGCGGCTGCACGCGCGGCGCATCCCGCGCTGGCTCGGCGCCGGCCTGGCCATCACGATGCTGTCGCTGGTGATGCTGGCTGTGGTGTTGCTGATCGTGCCGGTGATCACCAAGCAGGTGCCCCTGCTCAAGGATCAGGTGCCGGCGCTGCTGGACAGTGTCAACACCCGGCTGGTGCCGCTGCTGGCCCGTTTCGGGGTCGATCTGCAGGTGGACGTGTCGCTGGTGCGCGGCTGGATGCAGGAACTCATCACCGGCCACGAAAGTGAACTCATCCAGGGTCTGCTGTCGTCGCTGCGCATCGGTGGCAGTGCGCTCGCTGCCGTGTTTGGCAATCTGATCCTGGCGCCCATCGTGGCCTATTACCTGCTGCTCGACTGGGCCAATCTGGTCGAACGCAGCAAGGGCCTGATCCCGCCGCGCTGGCGTGCGGCGGTGCAGGGTTTTCTGGACGAAACCGATGCCGTGCTCGGGCAGTACCTGCGTGGGCAGTTGCTGGTGATGGGGGTGCTGGCGGTGTTCTACACCGTGGGGCTGGCCCTGGTGGGTCTGAAGCTCGCCTTGCCCATCGGGGTCTTCACCGGGCTGGCCGTGTTCATTCCCTACCTGGGCTTTGGTCTGGGGCTGGTCATGGGCCTGCTGGCGGCCGTGCTGCAGTTTCAGGCGCTGCTGGGCGTGGCGCTGGTGGCGGCGGTGTACACCGTCGGCCAGGTGGTCGAGAGCATGTACGTCACGCCGCGGCTGCTGGGCGAACGCATCGGCCTGCACCCCATCGCCGTCATTTTTGCCCTGATGGCCTTTGGGCACCTGTTTGGCTTCGTGGGCGTGCTGATTGCCTTGCCGGCCAGCGCGGTGTTGCTGGTGGCGATCCGCCGGGCCAAGAGCCGCTACCTGTCCAGTGAGCTCTACCTGGAGGGCGCGGGGCAGCCGTCAGCGGCCAACCCCATGCCCGGGCAGGATGGAACGGCATGAGCAGCGGTCATCCCCCCATGAAACAGATGGCGCTGGACATTGGCCTGGCGCCCGTGCCCACGCTGGCCAACTTTGTGGCCGCGGGCAACGAAGCCGCGCTGGCCCACCTGCGCCTGTGGGCCGACAACCCGCTGCGCTCGCCCGTGCCCACCTTCCTGTGGGGCGAGGGCGGCAGCGGCAAGACGCACCTGCTGCGCGCGGTGCGCGAAGCCCTGCGCGACCACGGCAGCCGGGTGGGCTGGATCGACGCCGCCACGTTGCACCCCGCCGAATACGACGAACACTGGGAGGTGGTGTTGCTCGACGACTGCCAGCTCTACACCGCCGAGCAGCAGGCCGCCGCATTCAACTGGTTTGTCAACGCCCAGAGCCCGGCTCACGGGCCGGCGCGCTGGGTGCTGGCCGCCGCCGACCGGCCGCCGGCCGACCTGCAGCTGCGCGAAGACCTGCGCACCCGGCTCGGCTGGGGCCATGTGTTCCAGCTGCACGCGCTGGGCGAGACCGAGCGCCGCGCCGTGCTGCGCCGGGCGGCCGACGAGCGCGGCGTGTTCCTCAGCGACGAGGTCATGGACTTCATGCTCACACGCTTCTCGCGCGACCTCTCCAGCCTGATGATGCTGCTCGACCAGCTCGATGCCTACGCCCTGCGCACCCAGCGCGCGATCACCATCCCGCTGATCAAATCCATGCTGGAAAACGAATGACACCCGATGCGCCTCGCACTCTTTGACCTCGATCACACCCTCATCCCCATCGATTCCGACTATTCCTGGGGTCAGTTCACCGTGACACTGGGCTGGCGCGATGCCGAAACCCACACCCGGGCGAACGACGCCTTTTACGAGCAGTACAAGGCCGGCACGCTGGACATCCACGAATACATCCGTTTCTCCGTGGCGCCCCTGGCCGAGCACGGCGCTCAAAAATCCGACGCCGCGCACCGCCGCTTCATGGACGAGGTGATCCGCCCTGCCATGAAACCCGTTGCTTTCGATCTCGTGCGCCAGCACCAGGACGCCGGCGACACGGTGATCATCGTCACCGCCACCAACGAATTCGTCACCCGTCCGATCGCCGAAGCCTTCGGGGTGGACGAGTTGATCGCCATCGATCTGGAGCGCGATGCGCAGGGTGAACCCACCGGTGCGATCCGGGGCACGCCGTCGTTTCGCGAGGGCAAGGTCGCGCGTGTGGAACAATGGCTGGCTGCGCGCGGCCATTCCTGGGCCAGCGTGGCGCACAGCACCTTCTACAGCGACTCCATCAACGACCTGCCGCTGCTGGAAAAAGTGCACGAGCCCGTCGCGACCAACCCGGACGCCCGGCTCCGGCCCATCGCCAGCGAGCGGGGCTGGCGCATCCTGAACCTATTCGAATGATCAAAAAATTCATCGACAAGCTGCTCGGCAAAGCCAGTGGCGCCAAGAGCAGCAAGACCTCCAAGTTCGGCAAACGCGAAGACGTGCCGGTGTCGGTGCACGGCATCGACCGCAGCCTGGTGGACCAGCGCGCGCTGGACGTGGTGCACACGCTCAAGCAGGCCGGGTTCGAGGCCTACATTGTGGGCGGCGCGGTGCGCGACCTGTTGCTCGGCCTGCGTCCGAAAGACTTCGACGTCGCCACCAGCGCCACGCCCGAGCAGGTGAAGAGCCTGTTCCGCCGCGCCTTCATCATCGGGCGGCGTTTCCGCATCGTGCACGTGGTCTATGGCCGTGGCCGCGAGCACGAGATGATCGAAGTCTCGACCTTCCGCGCCTACCTCGACAGCGCCGACGCCGAGCAGGTGAGTGGCAACGAGCGCACCAGCAAGGGTGAGCTCGCCAGCATGAAACACGCGGTGGACGCCAGCGGGCGTGTGCTGCGCGACAACGTCTGGGGCCCGATCGAGCAGGACGCGGCGCGCCGCGACTTCTCCATCAACGCCATGTATTACGACCCGGAATCCCAGGTCGTGGTCGATTTCCACAACGGCATTCGCGACGCCAAGAAGCTCACCCTGCGCATGATCGGCGACGCCGCCACGCGCTACCGCGAAGACCCGGTGCGCATCATCCGCGCCGTGCGTTTTGCCGCCAAGCTGAGCGGCCTGGGCTTCAAGTTCGACGCCAAGACCCTGGCGCCGCTGGCTTCCTCGCACAAGCTGCTGGCCGACGTGCCGCAGAGCCGCCTGTTCGACGAAATGCTCAAGCTGCTGCAGACCGGGCATTCGCTGGCCAGCGTCGAGCAGCTCCGGGCCTTGGGGCTGAATACCGGCATTTACCCGTTGCTCGACGTGGTGGTGGAGCGCGCCGACGATCCGTTCGTGAAACTGGCCCTGCAGGACACCGACCGCCGCGTGGGCGAGAACAAGCCGGTGGCGCCGAGCTTCCTGCTGGCCTGCGTGTTGTGGGCCGATGTGCGCAAGGGCTGGAGTCAGCGCCTGCAGCCGCGCGGCAACCAGCGACCGCCGCCGGCGTTTGGCGCCCTGCAGGACGCCGTGGACGAGGTGTTCGAGTCCCGCATTGGTGACGTGTCGGGCCGCGGCAAGCTGGGCGCCGACATGCGCGAGATCTGGATGATGCAGCCGCGCTTTGACAAGCGCGTGGGCACATCGCCGTTCAGCCTGGTGGACCAGGCGCGCTTCCGCGCCGGCTTCGACTTCCTGCGCCTGCGCGCCCAGGTGGGTGAAATCGAAGAAGAACTCGCCCACTGGTGGGAGACCTTCCAGAACGCCAGCGACGAAATCCGCGAAGACATGGTGGATGCGCAGCGCAAGGTCAACCAGCCCAAAGGCGGAGCTGGCGGCGCGCGCCGCGTGAAGCGCAGCGATGCCGATCACCCGGCCAGCGCGACCGAGCCGGATACACGCTTCCGGACGGCGGGTGAGGCTGACAACGACGAAGACGGCGACGACGACAACGCGCCAGCCGAAGCGGGCGCCTCCGCCGATGGCACGGCACCCGCCAAGAAGCGCCGCCGCCGCCGTCGCAAACCCGGTGGCGCAGGTGGTGCGGCCGGGCAGGGCGGCGCCACCGAAGGTTCCGGCGACTGATCTCGATCCGTGCAGGCCTTGGGCATGCCACAGCGCGCTGAAGTTACGGCCTTTGTGGCGCTGGGCGCCAACCTCGGCGATCCGGCGCAGGCCTTGCGAGAAGCCTTGCAGCGCTTGTCTGAAACCCCGGGCGTCCGGCTGGTGAGGGCCTCCAGCCTGTACCGCACCGCGCCCATCGACTCCAGCGGCCCGGACTACCTCAACGCGGTGGCCGAGATCGCCACCACGCTCACCGCACCCGATCTGCTCACCGCCCTGCAAGCGATCGAGCAGGGCGCCGGGCGAGAGCGTCCCTACCGCAACGCGCCGCGCACGCTGGACCTGGACCTGCTGCTGTACGGCAGCGCGCGCATCCATTCGCCAACGCTGACCGTGCCGCACCCTCGCATGGGGGAGCGGGCGTTTGTTTTGGTACCGCTATCTGAAATTGCACCCGAGCGGGTGACTGACGAAGCACTGGCCGCGGTATCAGGCCAAGGCATCCAGCGCATGTGAGGCCGCAGCCGGAGCGCGTGCCCGAACCCAGGATGCCGTGGAACGGGCTTTGCCCGGCCACAGGCATCGCCCCCCTTGAGGGGGGTGACGCGAAGCGGCGCGGGGGGTGCTCCGTTCAGGGCGCCAGCCGCTCCCGCAGCCAACCGCCATCGCCTTGCAGCGTGTAGCGCAACCGGTCGTGCAACCGGCTCTTGCGGCCTTGCCAGAACTGCCAGTTGTCGGGTTTGAGGCGGTAGCCGCCCCAGTGCGGCGGGCGCGGGGGCTGCAGCAGGAACTGCGCGCCGTATTTCGCGGCGTTGGTCACCAGCACGGTGCGGCTCTCGATCACCTCGCTCTGCGGACTGGCCCAGGCGCCGATGCGGCTGTCGAGCGGACGGCTCTTGAAGTATTCATCGCTCTCGGCGTCGCTCACCTTTTCGACGAGGCCTTCGATGCGCACCACGCGTTCCAGCTCAACCCAGTGGAACTGCAGCGCGGCGTATGGGTTGCCGGCCAGCTCGCGGCCTTTCTGGCTCTGGTAGTTGGTGTACCAGACGATGCCCTGTTCGTCGTAGCCCTTGATCAGCACCACGCGCGTGCTCGGCCGCAGGTCGGAGCCCACGGTGGCCAGCGTCATGGCGTTGGGTTCGGGCACTTCGCTGTGGATGGCTTCGGTGAGCCACTGGTCAAACTGCTTGAGCGGATCGGCCTGGGAAGCGGATTCGCTGAGTTCGGCTTTTTCGTAGCTTTTGCGCAGGTCGGCGATGTTCATGCGGCCAGTATAGGCAGCCAGGGGAGCGTGGTGCTTGCGCGCGGTCAATCGGCTGCTTCGGGCGGGGCCAGCCGCAGCAGGCGCTCCAGCGCGTGGTCTTCGATGCCGTGGGCGCGCAGGCCGTGCAGCGTCTGGCGGGCGTAGTCCAGCGTGCTGCCGTAGCGCCCTCGGCAGTGCGTGAAGATGTCGCGGTAGCGTTCGTCGTCGAGCGTGCCGGTGTAGTTGGGGCTGCGGCGCGACAGCGTGAAGGCCAGCGCCTGCACCGGGCCTTGTGCGGTCTGGCAGTGCAGCCACTTCGGGTCGTACACGGGGTTGGGCATTTCGCGCGCCCAGAGCGTGGGAAACAGCGCCTCAACCTGGGTGTGGGGCACCCGCAGTGCCAGTCCCGTGCAGCTGCCGCCGCTCATCAGCGCGAACACCAGGCCGGGCCGCTCGGGTGTGCCGCGGTTGACCCGGCTCCACATCTGCAGGCAGCGGTGGTAGCCGTGCACCCGGGCCAGGCGCTGTTCGGCGGCGTCGAACTCGGGCCGCCAGACCAGTGAGGCGTAGCCGAACACCCACAGGTCGGGCGTGGGCCCCTGGCTGCGCCATTCGGCCAGGGTGTCGGCCATCATCCGGGCGCCGTCGCGGCGGGCCGGGTCCCAGGTGTCGGGTCGGCGGGCTCGGGGGATGCTTTGGGCAGGATGCATGTCAGGTGGGGCCATTTAGAATGCGGGGTTGGTCGCACAGGCCTTGGGGGTCATTGCCCTGGCCGGCTGCGAACAGTGCCGATTTTCTCTTGCCCATTGTTTTTCAGGGAGTGTTTGACCATGTCTTCTCAAGATGACGATCAGGAAGGCCGCGTCGTCGCGGCGGTGTTGATAGCTGCCGTGTTGCTGGCCGTGGGCCTGTCGGTGGGCTTCGGCATCCAGAAAGCCCGTGGCACCGGCAGCGCCGCGGCAACCGCTGTGGTGGCCGCGCCCGTTGCCGACGCGCCAGCCGCCGCCGATGCACCCGTCAGCGCCGCACCCGCCGCCGTTGTCCCGATGGTGGCCGACGACGCCAGCGTGGTGATCGAAAACGGCGTGGTCACGTTCTACTTCGCCTCCGGAAAAGCCGACCTGGCTTCCGGCGCGCTGGACGCGCTGGGCGATGCGATCGCCGCCGCCAAGGGGGGCAAGCGCCTGGTCTTGTCCGGCTTCCACGACGCCACCGGCAACCCGGCCCAGAACGCCGAGCTGGCCAAGAAGCGCGCCCTCTCGGTGCGCGACGCCTTGGTGGGCGCTGGCGTGGCCGCCGCTTCGCTGGAACTCAAGAAACCCGAAGAAGCCACCGGCACCGGCAACGACGCCGAAGCCCGCCGCGTGGAAGTGATGATCGTCGACTGATCCTCGTGTCTCGCGCCCGCAAAAAAAAGCCCGGCAGTCCGGGCTTTTTTGTGGGCGCCTGCAGTGCAGGCTGCGCATCAGCGCAAGCCGGCACCGCCTTCGGTTTCCGCGCGCTGGATCAGCTCGATCTTGTAACCGTCGGGGTCGGTCACGAAGGCGATCACGGTGCTGCCGCCTTTGACCGGGCCGGCCTCGCGCGTGACGTTGCCGCCCGCGGCCTTGATCTTTTCGCAGGCGGCGTAGGCGTCGGGCACGCCCAGGGCGATGTGGCCATAGGCCGTGCCCATGTCGTAGCTGTCGGTGCCCCAGTTCCAGGTGAGTTCGATCTCTGCCTGGCCGGGGTTGCCACCCTCAAAGCCCAGAAAGGCCAGCGAATATTTGTACTCCGGGTTCTCCGAGGTACGCAGCAGTTGCATGCCCATCACCTGGGTGTAGAAGTCGATCGAGCGCTGCAGGTTGCCCACGCGCAGCATGGTGTGAAGGAATCGCATGTCGGGTTCTCTCGGGTCGGTTCGTGGACCGCGATTATGTCGTCGCACCGCCCGCGGGTTTGTGCTGCAGGTCGAATACCAGGCAGGTCGTGGTGGCATGGGCGTAGAGCGTGCCGTCGGGCCCGACCAGTTGCGCCTCGGCGGTGGCGAGCTGGCGGCCACAGTGGATCACGCGGCCGATGGCGCGCACGCGCGGCACCTTGGGCGTGAGGGCGCGCACGATGTTCACGCTGAGCTCGGCGGTGGTGTAGGCGCGGCCGGGCGGCATCTTGGTGTGCACCGCGCAGCCCAGCGCGGAGTCGAGCAGGGTGGCGAACCAGCCGCCGTGCACCGTGCCCATGGGGTTGAAATGCTGCGGGCCCGGCGTGCCCTGGAAGATGGCGCTGCCGTCGCCCACTTCGACGATCAGGAAGTCCAGCGTCTGGGCGATGGCGGCATAGGGAATTTCGCCCTGCAGCAAAGCCTGCATCACTTCCAGACCGGTCTTGCCGGCGATCTGTTCGGGTCGGGCCACACCGGGCCCGGGGCCGGCGGCCAGGCGCTGCTGAATTTCTTGCTCCTGGGCCAGCCAGGTTTCCAGGTTGTCGTTGGCGCTCATGGGTGCTCCATAACAGTTGTATATGCATTAATTGTAGATACAATCAACCGCATGAACCCTGTCACCACCGCGTCAAACCCCACAGGCGCTGCGGTCAAGCCGCAGGGCTGCACCAACCTCAAGCTGCGCCAGCTGATGCGCCGCGTGGCGCAGCACTACGACAGCGAGGTGGGCAAGTCGGGGCTGAAGGGCACGCAGTATTCGCTGCTGTCCTACGTGGTCAAGCTCGGGCCGATCCGGGCCGTGGACCTGGCCGCCGAAATGAAGGTCAGCACCTCCACCCTGTCGCGCAACCTGCAGCCGCTGGTGGCCGCGGGCTGGCTGGCGGTGGGGCCGGGTGTCGACGCGCGCAGCCACCTGATCAGCGCCACCGAGGCCGGTCAGGCCAAGCGGGCCGAGGCCCAGCGGCGCTGGCGTGTGGCGCAAGAGGGCATCAACCGGGCGCTCGGCGTGGAGCGCGTGGTGGCCCTGCACAGCTTGCTGGACGAAGCCATGGCCCGCCTGTCACCGGGGGACGGTGACGACGAGCTCAGCCCTTGAATCCCACCAGCTCGCTGTAGGCCTGGCGCGTTTCCGGCGACACCGAGGCCACCAGTTGGGCATACGGCGTCTGGTGGCGGGCGAGCACGCGCGCGGAGGCGGTCGCGCGGGTCCGGCAATACCAGTGGCAGGTGTGCTGCATCAGGTACAGCTCGGCCAGCAGGGTGTAGGCGCGGTCGCGTTCGCTGCGTTGCGCCGTGTTGTCCACCGTTTGCTGGATGCCGCGGGCGTGGATGCGCATGGCTTCACGCAGGTCGAAACTGGCGCCCGGCAACCAGCGGTCGGCGTAGGGCAGGGCGATGCGGTTGACGCGGAACGGTGCGGCCGCGTCCTTGGCCAGACCAGCGGCGAAGCGCTGGAACTGGCTGGCCAACGAGGCTTCGGTGGACGCCTGCAGTTGCCAGATCTGCTGGCGGCGCTCGGGGTCTTTTTCGCTCAGTGCCCGCATGTAGCCCTCGCTCAGGCGTTCCATCAGTTTTTCGATCTGGAACTGGCCGAGATGGCGCCCCAGCAGCAGGATGCGCTGGCGCTGGTCTGTGGTCTTGAGGATGAAGGCACCGGCAAAGGCCAGCAGGCTGAGTGTGAAGATATCCATGGCGAAACCGGAGCGCAGAAGGCATGCAGTGTAGTCACTGCCCATGGCGCTGGTGGCGCAGGCTTCAAGTCGCTGGTGCGCGCGGCCGATACCCTCTCGGAAGACCACGCGTCCGCGGAGGCCGTCCAACAGCGAAAATGGCGCAGCTTTCGGTACCGCCGGAACCCCGGTCCCAACCATGCCTTCAACCCATACACCGCCCATGAGCGCCTCCTCATTCGCCCCTTTTGGCCGCGTGGTCGCCGGCTACGGCGTGGTGGCCGTGCTCTGGATCCTGTGGTCCGACGCACTGGTGGAGCTGCTGTTCGAGAACATCGAGTTGCTCGCCGCGGCCCAGGCCTGGAAAGGCCTGCTGTTCGTGCTGGTGACCACCGGACTGCTGTTCCTGTTCCTCCGGCGCGTGCACGCGCGCATGCAGCGGCTGGCCGAAGTCGAGCTGGAGGCCCTGCGGCGGGAGGCGCAAACCGCGGCCCTGCTGCAGGCCTGGATGGACAGCTCGCCCGATGCGATCTTTGCCAAGGACCGGCAGGGGCGCTATCTGCTGGTCAACCAGGAAACCGAGCGCATGGTCGGCAAGGGCGTGACGCCGATGCTGGGTTTGCGGATCCAGGATCTGCTGCCCGTCGAACAGGCCGACAAGATCTGGGAGGACGAGCGCCGCATCATGCGCGAGGGCCGTATCGAGACCCTGGAGTACGAGGTCGATACCAGCGAAGGTCGTCGCACCTTCAATTCGATCAAGGGCCCCTTGCGCGATGAGACCGGCACCATCGGTGTGTTCGGCATGGCCCGCGACATCACGGACATGGTGACGGTGCGGCGTCAGTTGCAGGAGAGCGAAAAGCGATACCGGCTGCTGTTCGAGAACAACCCGCAGCCGATGTGGGTGCTCGATCTGGAGACGCTGGAGTTCCTCGCCGTCAACGACGCCGCCGTGGCGCACTACGGCTACAGCCGCGATGAGTTCCTGTCGATGCGCCTGCCGGTGGTGGCGCCGCCCGATCTGGTGAACGGGTTGGAGCGCATCATGGAGGCGAAGCTGAAGGCACCTTCCGTGGCACACCAGGTCACTGGCCCCTGGCCCCACCGGCTGAAGGACGGTCGCGTGATTGACGTGGAGATCACCGGGCGCAACATCGAATTTGAAGGGCGCTCGGCCCGGATCGGCCTGATCAACGATGTGACCGCCAAGCAGCGGGTGGAGCTGGAGCGCGACGCCGCCCACAGGCTGCTGCAGGACGTGCTCAGCCGCGTGACCGACGCCTTCGTGTCGGCCGGACCCGATCAGCGCCTGGTGTATGCCAACGACCGGGCCGCCCGCCTGGTGGGCGTGGCGTCTCCTCAGGACATGCTGGGTCACATCGTCTGGGACGTGTTTCCCGATTCCCGGGGAACACGTTTCGAGGCCGCGTACTGGCGCGCGCGCGAAAGTGGACGATCCGAGGTGGTGGAAGACTGGTACCAGCCCTGGGGCCTGTGGCTGGAGGTGCGCTTGTACCCCGCCGGAGACCATGTCGCCGGCTACATCACCGACATCACGGCGCGCAAGCAGGCCGAACATGAACTGCAGCAGTCGAAGGCGACCTTGTCCGATCTGTCCCAGCGGCTGATGGCGCAGGAGCGCTTCACGACGCGGCGCATCGCCCAGTCGCTGCACGACCAGCTCGGCCAGCAGCTCAGCAGCGCGCGGCTGTACCTGGACGTGGCCATGGCGCGCCCGGGCCCGGCGCAGAACGCGGCGTCCGGGCCTCTGGCGAAGGCCTCCGGCATGCTCGACAGTGCCATCGCCCACGTGCGCGATGTGTTGCGCGAGATGCGCCCCCCCCTGCTGGAAGACCAGGGCCTCGCCGCGGCGCTGGACAACGAACTGCGCGCTTCGCCCGCCAGCGACCTGGGGCTGGCGGTCGAGCTGGAGCTGGGCACCTCGGTGCGCGGCATCCGCTGGACCGATGCGGTGGAATACGCCGCTTTCATGATCGCGCGCGAAGCCATCGGCAACGCCGTGCGGCACGCCCAGGCCACGAGGGTGAGGGTGTCGCTCGACGGCGACGCCGGGCATCTGCGCATGCGGATCGAGGACAACGGCAAGGGCATTGAAGACGATGACCTGCAGGGGCGCCCCGGACACCTGGGCATCGTCGGCATGCGCGAACGGGCGGCGGCCATTGGCGCGGACCTGCTGGTGGAGCGCGGGGCGGCGGGTGGCACGGTGGTGGAGCTCACGCGGGAAGTGGCCACGCCATGAGCGCCGCGCCGGGCCGTTCCCAAGCCAGCTCGCACCGCAGCCCGCAGGGCGAAGGGCGGAGGGTCATTCAGTGAGCGACATCTACCTCGTTGACGACCACGCGCTCATGCGCGACGGCCTGCGGGTGGTGCTGGAGCACGGCGGTCATCGCGTGGTGGGGGAATCCGACGACCCCACCATCGCGCTGGCCGACATCCAGCGCCTGACGCCCGGGGTGCTGCTGCTCGACCTGAACCTGGGCAAACGTTCGGGGCTGGAACTGCTGGAACAACTGCCGCGGCGCAAGCTCGCCACGCGCACCATCGTGCTCACCATGTCGGCCCAGCCGCACCACGTGGCCGAGGCCCTGCGCATGGGGGCGGCCGGCTATGTGCTCAAGGGCTCGCCCGCATCGACGGTGCTGGCCGCCGTGGGCACCGTGGTGCGCGAGGGCCGTTACCTCGGCCCCGGCGTGGACGAACTGGCCGCCAAGGCGCTGACCCAGACGCTGCGGCCGGGTGCGCTGGGCCAGCTGTCGGCCCGCGAGCGACAGATCATCCTGCTGGTGGTGCGTGGTCATTCCAGCAACGCCATCGCCGAGCTGCTGCACCTCTCACCCAAGACCGTGGACTCTTACCGCAGCCGCCTGATGGGCAAACTGGAAGTGTCGGATGTGCCGGCCCTGGTGCGCCTGGCGATCCGCGAAGGCCTGATCAGCGCCGACGAGATGTGAGTGCCCCGGTCGACCGGCACCGCGGTTTGCAGGGAAAAAGTCACGCATCCGTCCGCGTGTAACGACTTGTATGCAGAACTCCCTACATCCAGGCAGGGATTTTCATCGCATATTCATGGCACACCATCACGCTTCGTGATGGTTTCCGGCGGCGATGCCGTCCGCCGCGCGGATGCCCACCGATCTCTTTCCGTACCGTGACCACCTTGTTGCCCGTCGCCGAGTTGTCCCAGCTGTCGTTCATGCGCACGCGGGGTGTGCTGCGCACGACGCAGGACCAGTCGCTGAACGACATCGTTCGCGTCGCTGCGCACGCGCTGCGCAGCCCGATGGCACTGGTCAGCCTGGTGGATGAGGATCGCCAGTGGTTCAAGGCCGGCCATGGGATCGAACACGGTGGGTCCGACGTCGGGTTGCCGGCCTACACCCACGCCGTGCCCGACCACGACGTGCTGGTTTTGCCCGACATCCGGCTCGATGCGCGCTTTGCATCCGACGCCAGCGTCACGGGTGCCCTGGGTCTGGTGTTTTTTGCGGGTGCGCCGATCCGGCACGGCGGTCGCAAGGTCGGGGTCCTGTGCGTCATGGACCGGCAACCGCGCACGCTGGACGCCGAAGAACGGGGGCTGATGCTCGACATGGCGCAGGCCATCGAACACTGGCTCGCGAGCCAGAGCCAGCAGGAGCAACTGCTGCAGCGCGAGGCGGCGTTCCGGCAACTGGCGGAACACCTGCCCGGCATCGTCTACCGCGATGTGCTCGACGGTGCCCCTTCGACACCCTATGTGAGCCCACGCATCCGCGACCTGGGCTACACCCCCGAGCAGTGGCTGGAGCAGCCCGATGCCTGGTTGCGTGCCCTGCACCCCGATGACCGCGAACGCGTGCTCGACGAACAGGCGGAAGGCCTGGAGGCGGGCGAGCCTTTTGCGCTGCGTTACCGGCTGCGCCATGCGTCCGGCGGGTGGCGGCACATCGAGGACGTGGTCCGCGTCGAGATGCCGGCCAACGGCCCGGGCATGATCGTCAACGGCGTGATGTTTGACGTCACCGAACGGCAGGTGGCCAGGCAGGCGCGCAACCAGGTCTTCAAACAATTGCCTTTCGGCGTCCTGATCGTCGATTCAGAGGAGCGCATTCTCGATGTCAATCCGCAGGCCGAGCGGCTGCTCGGGCGCAGCGCGGCCGAGCTGAGCAACCGGTCCATCAAGCGCCTGTTTGTCGGCGCGCCCGGTGGGTCGTCCCCCGACGGCGATTCGTTTCAACGGGTCAATGGCGCGCAGGGCACCGAGCGGGACTACTGGCACCCCGATGGCGAGATGCGCTGTTTTGAAGAGGTGATCACAGCGCTGGACGACGGGAACCAGATGCGGGTCTTGCGCGACATCAGCCGCCGCCGCGAGGACGAAGGCTGGCTGCGCAAGCTGTCGATGGCGGCCGAGCAGGCTTCGGAGTCCATCGTCATCACCGATCTGGCCGCCAACATCGAATACGTCAACGAGGCCGCGACACGCTCCTCGGGCTACTCGCGTGAAGAGCTGCTGGGCCGCAACTCGCGGCTGCTGCAGTCGGGCATGACACCC
The DNA here is from genome assembly GCF_013387465.1 of Hydrogenophaga aromaticivorans. GTDB lineage: Bacteria > Pseudomonadota > Gammaproteobacteria > Burkholderiales > Burkholderiaceae_C > Hydrogenophaga > Hydrogenophaga aromaticivorans. The sequence continues at coordinate 266,757 of NZ_VYGV01000007.1, forward strand.
CGTAGCCGCTACCGCAAACTCTGGGCCCGCCTGCAGGCCGGCCAGCCTTGGCGCGGTTTCCTCAGCAACCGGCGCAAGGACGGCAGCCACTACATCGAATACGCGGTGATCTCACCGGTGCGCGGTCCCGACGGGCGCATCACCAACTACCTCGCGGTGAAAGAAGACATCACCGAGAAGCGGCGCATGTCCGAGGATCTGGAGCGCTACCGCAACCACCTCGAAGAACTGGTGGAACAGCGCACCGGCGAGCTGGAACGCGCGCGCCGCTCCGCCGAGATGGCGAGCGCGGCCAAGAGCGCGTTCCTGGCCACCATGAGCCACGAGATCCGCACGCCCATGAACGGCGTGATCGGGCTGGCCGACGTGTTGCGCGAAACCGGCCTCACACCGCACCAGAAGGACCTCACCGACACGCTGCGCGAGTCCGCCTTCGTGTTGCTGACCCTGATCGACGACATCCTGGATTTCTCCAAAATCGAAGCCGGTCGCCTGGAGCTGGAGTGTGTGCCGGTGGTGCTGCGCAGCCTGGTGGAGAAAGCCAGCGATGTGCTCAGCCCGATGGCGTCGGCGCGCGACGTGCGGCTGCACGCCTTCGTCGACCCGGCGTTGCCCCCGCAGGTGCTGGGCGACGCTGCCCGCATCCGCCAGATCGTTCTCAACCTGGTGGGCAACGCGATCAAGTTTTCTGCCGACCTCGGCCGCCCCGGCCGCGTCTCCCTGCGCGCGCTGCCGGCCCCCGGCGGGGGTGTTCGTCTGGTGGTGTCGGACAACGGCATCGGCATGTCCGAGGAGGTGCAGCGGCGCATTTTCCAACCGTTTGTGCAGGGCGAAGCCGCCACCACACGCACCTACGGCGGCACCGGTCTGGGGCTCGTCATCTGCCAGCGGCTGGTGGACGCCATGGGCGGCTCGATCGGTGTGCAAAGCGAGCCCGGGGCGGGCGCGGTCTTCTGCGTCGACCTGCCCCTGACCGGTGTGCCCGGCGCGCACCGGCGCACCGAACTGAACGGCCTGCACTGTCATCTCTGGCTCGATGACCCCGAGCGGGCCAGCGACTGGGCCACCTACGTGGTGGCCGCGGGCGGCACGGCCACGGTCCACGACACGCTGCCCGGGCCGGCGGTGAACGCCGGCGAGAACGTGGTGTGGATCCTGGACCGCGGGCTGATGGCGCCGGGTGCCGAGACCGACGGTGCACTGGTCACCCTCCTGCCCCGCGTGGAGGTGTGCCGCGGCATGCAGACCGAGCTGCGCACACTCGGGCCCGGGCGCGTGGAGCTCGATGGCGAAGGGCTGCGCTGCATGCAGCTGTTGCGCGCGGTGCTGCTGGCCACGGGGCGCGAGTTGCCCGACCTGTTGTCCGAGCCCGAGCAAGCCGCCTTCGTGCCCAGCCACGACGCCGTCGACCGTGGTCTCGCGGTGGCACAGGGCCGCGTCATCCTGGTCGCCGAAGACAACCTGATCAACCGCAAGGTGATCGGTCATCAGCTCGACCTGATGGGCCTGGCCTCGGAGCAGGTGGGCGATGGCGAAGAGGCGCTGGCGTGCTGGCGCGCCGACCCGGCGCGCTACGGCCTGCTGCTCACCGACCTGCACATGCCCCTGCTCAACGGGTTTGATCTCACCGCCGCGATCCGCCGCGAGGAAGCCCCGGGCCGGCGCCTGCCCGTGATCGCCCTCACCGCCAACCAGATGGGCAGCGAAGACGGGCGGTATCTGGCCGCGGGCATGGACGGCTACCTGAGCAAGCCCGTGCCCCTGACACTGCTGCAGGACACGCTGCGCTACTGGCTGACACAGACCTCGGCGCCCAGTGCCGCACCGCCGCCGCCCGCTTCGACGCCCAACGGGTTTGCAGCGCCGCCACCCGGCACCGACAGGCCGGCGTTTGATGACCAGGCGCTGGAGCGCCTGGTCGGACCGGAAGCCGATGTGCAGCTGGAACTGCGCCAGCGCTACCTCGGCAGCCTGGACGCCGCCATGGCCGAAATCGCCCACGCCGTCGCCGCGGAAGACTGGCGCGCCGTGGGCATGACCGCCCACCGCCTGAAGTCGTCATCGCGAGCGGTGGGGGCGCTGGGCGTGGGCCAGCAGTTCGAGGGCATGGAGACCGCCGGGCGCGACAACGACGGTGCAGCCGTTCACCGCCTGATGCCCGGGCTGGGTGAAGCGGTGGATGCGGTGCACCGGCATTTCCGCCATCTGCAAACCGGCGGTGGCGATCCGGTGGGGCGGGTGATCTGTGTGGACGACGATCCTGTGCAGCTCGACGCCTTGCAGCAGCAGCTGCAGGCGCTGGGCGTGCACGGGAGCGAGCGCTTCACCGAAGGCGGCAGTTTGCTGGAGCGCCTGGACCTGGTCGATACCACGCCGGTGTTGTTGCTGATCGACCTCAACATGCCCCACATGGACGGTGTTGAACTGATCGGCCACCTGGCGCACATCCACTATGCCGGCGCCCTGGCCCTGGTGGTGGGGCCCGATCCGCGGGTGATCGACACGGCCGAACGGCTGGCACGCGCGCACGGCCTGAACACGCTGGGCCATCTGAGAAAACCGGTCCATCGCGAAGCCCTGAGCGCCTTGCTGCAGCGCTGGCCCCGGTTCAAGGCCGGCTAGAACCCCTGGCGCTGCAGGGCGCAGGTGACAGGGTCCCGTCAGGCTTCGACCTTCACGCCCTTCCAGAACGCCACGCGGCCGCGGATGTGTTCCGCTTCGGGTTTCGGGTCCGGGTAGTACCAGGCGGCGTCGGCGTTGAGTTCGCCATTGACCAGCAGCGAGTAATAGCTCGCCTGGCCCTTCCAGGGACAACTGGTGCGGTGGTTGCTGAAGGTGACGTAGGCGCGGTTGAGGGCGCTTTCGGGGAAGTAGTGGTTGCCTTCCTCGATCACCGTGTCGTCGCTTTCGGCCACGACGACGCCGTTCCAGGTGGCTTTCATGCGAAAGCCCGGGTCACTTGTTCTTCTCTTTGCCGCGCGGCAACACGGCCGTGACGGGTGGCGTCGGGCGGTCCGAAGTGGACGGGCCTTTGGGCGCCGATGTGTCCTTCTTCGGTTTTTTCGACAGCTTTTCGTTGCGTTGTTCTTTGCCCATGGGGATCTCCGTTGGTGACCGCTGTGCGCGGCGGGTAGACGCCAATGTTAAGCGACCAGCGCCCCTGCTGGCAGACCGGGCGGCCGCATCAGGGGGCCGACACGCCGAGCAGTTCTGCCAGCGCTGGCGTGGCCATCGCGCCGGCCTTGGTCACCACCTGACCGTTGCGCGCGTTCTTGGCCACGATGAAGGGCACCGAGTCGGCGCCCAGGCTGTCGAGCAACTGCGTGTTGGACTTGATCGCTGCCTCCACGTCGGCGGGCACATTCGCCGAAGCCGACATGCCGCCTTGTCCGGCGAGCAGCGATGCTTCGTGGGCGCTCATGGCCTGCACGGGGTCGCTGGACTGCATGAGTGCGGCACCTTGCGGCAGGCTCTTGGGACCGATGATGGCCACCGGCACCCAGATGAACTTCACCTTGGTGTTGAGCGGCTGGCTGGCTTTCCAGAGCTGGCTGCAATGCGGGCACTGTGGGTCGAAGAGCACGTAGACCGGGTTGGCGCCCATCAGCGCGCCCACGGTGAAGCCCTTGGCGCTGGCGGCGACCGCGTCGTAGGCCTGGGCCGGCGCCACGGTGGACACGGCCGGCGCAGCGGCCTCTTCTTTGGAGCACGCCGCGAGCAGCAGCGTGGACGAGGCCAGAACGGCGAGAGAGAGGTGTCTGAAGATCATGGTTTTGGCGAGGTGTGGCCCGGCGAGGCCGCCATCATCGCAGACATCGGACACCGGGGGCGTGGCCCCCGATGCCCAGGCGGGTGTCAGTGGTTCAGGATGATGTTGGCGATCAGGCCGGTCGTGATCGCGATCAGCACGTAGTCGGAGCCCACCTGCACCCACTGGTGACCCCGCGGGGGTGGTGCCAGGCGGTGTCCACGGTGGTCCACCACGTAGTACTGGCGATGGCGGTACTCATAGGGGATGTAGTGACCGCGGCGGAACTCGGGGCTGCGCGCGTTGTAGTAGCGGTGGTGCCGGAAGTCCCGGTCGTTGCGTGCATCGCGGCGGTCGTCCCGGCGGTCGAAGCGGTCATTGCGACGGTCGTTGCGGCGGTCGAATCGGTCATCACGGCGGTCCTCCCTGCGTTCAAAGCGGTCATCGCGGCGGTCGTCGCGCCGCTCGACGTGCTGGACCGGTTGCACGACGACGCGCACATCGGTGTGCCTGTCGGTGCGCCGGTCGTTCGACTGGGCAAAGGCCGACAGCGAGCCGAGGCCGAGCGTGGCGGCCACAAGGGCACTGATGAGGGTTCTGGATGTCATGGATAACTCCGGTGGGTTGGGGTGAGCGAATCCTGACAGCCGCTTGTGTCGCCCGGGTAAAGGCGCGACGCTCAACATGCAAAGCCGGGTAGCCAGTTGTTCGCCTGGCCGCCTCAGGGCGCCGGCTGGGCCGCTTCCCGGGCGCGCATCTTGGCCGCGATGTATTCGCCGTGTGTCACGTGCAGCAGACCGGCCACCTTGCTGATGACGTGGTTTTCGTGTGCGTCCAGGTGGTCGTCGGCGTACGCAACCTGCCACATCGCCTCGACCACCTGAATCTTCTGCGCCTGCGTGAAGCGCTCGTTGAGCAGGCTGGTGAAGCGCTGGTAGTCGTAGGCGGTGTGGGCGGTTTCATGGGCCAGCTCCAGCAGGCGCTCCAGCTCGTCGTCGCGGAGCGAGAACTTGCCGCGCAGCGCGAGCAGCACCGCGTCCCGTTCCGCGTCGTTGATGGCCGGATCGGCCCGCATCACCTCGACCAGCAGCACCGCCGTGGCCAGCTGCAGGGCGTGCGCCTCATCGGCGGGCGACTGGCCGGCCGGTGGGGCGGTGAAGGCATCGAACAGGTCTTTCAGGGTTCTGAGCATGGTGGCTGAATGCGATGGGTTGGGGACAGGTGGAGCTGCGCGGCCATGCTTTGGTTCCGCGCCGCGGGGTGAGCAGGTCAGGCTTTCGCCCGCAGGCCCTGCACCAGCGCGCCGAGGGCGATGCCGGCCAGCGCCCACAGCAGGCTCCAGTTGCCGGTGCCCAGGCCCGCGATGGCCGGTCCGGGGCACACGCCGCACAGACCCCAACCGACGCCAAACAGCGCCGAGCCGACCAGCGTGTCGCGGTTCCAGTGCGCCACATGCTGGTGGAAATAGCCGCCCAGCAGGGGCTGCCCCAGCAGGCGGGGCAACAGCAGGTAGGCCAGCAGCGTCACCGCCACCGCGCCGCCCATGACCAGCATCAGTCCGAAGTCCTGGAAACGCAGGAAGCTCAGCACCACCTCGGGCCGCACCATGGTGGAAAGCGCCAGGCCAAAGCCGAACAGCGCGCCACCCGCGAGCACGGCGAGGAACTGGCCCAGCGTCATCTTCTGTGCTGTGCTCATGCCATCCACCCCGCAGCGAGGTTGGCCGTGATGAAGGCCGTGGCCATGAAGGTCAGCACCGCCAGCAGAGAAGGCCATTGCAGCGAGCCCAGGCCGCAGATGCCGTGGCCCGAGGTGCAGCCGTTGCCCAGCCGCGCGCCATAGCCCACCAGAAAGCCGCCCACCAGCAGGGCCCACACCGGGACTTCGGTGGTGAGTGGCGTGCCGTCGGAAAAGCCCAGCCACCACACCAGCGCACCGAGCACCAGCCCGGCCGCGTAGACCAGACGCCAGCCGCGCGAGCCGGTGTAGCGCGCCTGCTGGAAGTAGGGCTGGCGCAGCAGGTAAGACCAGGTGGAGGAAAACACCGAGCTCATGCCGCCCACGAGGCCGGTGAACACGAACAGCAGCGCCACGCCAGCGCCAATGAAAAGGCCGCCCAGCAGGTAGTGCTGCCAGCCCAGGGGGAAGAGGGAAAGAGTGGAATCCATGGGCGCCGATTATCCGTGGCGCTTTGCGGCGCGTCGGACGCCGGCGGCAAGACCCCGGTGGCGTTGCGCGCGGCCCGTTTCAGGCCATCCCGGTGCACGTCGCGGGGGTGTCGGCCGAGGCTCAGCGCTTCTGCGCCGCCTGGCGCAGTTGCTCGGGCGTGCCGGACCAGACCTCGAAAAAGCCCTCGCTCTGGCGCACCCGCAGCCAGGTGTCCCAGCGGGTGCGGGACAGCGCCGGGTCGGTGACCGCCAGCGAGTCCTGCTCCACCCCCACGCCCAGGCTGCCGCCGCGTTTCTTGTCGGGTGCGGCCTGCGCCTGCCGCACGAGGGCCTGCACGCGCCGCAGCTCGGCCTGCGTGGCCGGGGGCATGCTGTAGAGCAGCCAGCGCCGCCCGGCCGGTGGTGCCTTCAGACCCAGCGTGGCGCTCGACGCCACGGCCAGCTGCAGCGGGAGTTTTTTGTCGACGGGTTCAAACGCGCCGGGCTCGCGCGGTGTGATCTTCACGACCAGCAGGGGCACGGCGCCCGGCGGCGGCACCAGCCGCGCGTCCACCTGCAGCGCCACCATGAACTCGGCCGGGTTGGCCTCCAGCAAGGACTCGGACAACTGCACCAGGCGGGGCAGGGAACGCAGGGGAATGCCGCCGCAGCCGGCCAGCGCCGCCGACAGGACCAGACAGGTGAAAAATCGCTTCATGGGGCTTGACAGAGTTTGTTGAACGAGAATAAATTGTCGTAAAACAATAATTTATTGTCAATCAACAATCACTCCATTCATTCGACCCATCTCCTCATGTCAAGAGAGTCCAGCATGCATCCCACCCACCGCAACCACCGCACCCTCCACCCGGCCGACCCGCTGCGACATGTCCGCCGCACCAGCCGGCTCATGGTCTGGGCCTGCTGGGCCCTGATCCTTCTGCTGCCGGCGGCGCTGGTGGGGTACTGGGCCGTGGCCGGCGGCGAGCAGCTGGCCAGCCACGCCAACCTGCCCGCTTCGGCCATCGGTGCGCCCCTGCAGCCCTGGCAGCGGCTGGTGGGCGCGGGGGTCATGGGGCTGCCGCTGGCCCTGCTGCTCGTGGGCCTGTGGCAGGCCAAGCGCTGCTTTGAGCAGTTTGCGCAGGGCCAGGTGTTCACCGAGCAGGCCACCGACCTGCTGCGCCGTTTCGCGGGCTGGGTGGCCGCGGCCGCGCTGGCCGCCATCGTCGCGTCCGCCGCCACCTCGGTGCTGCTCACGCTGCACAACCCGCCGGGCATGCGCCACCTCGCGCTGGGCATCGGCTCCAACCACCTGTTCACCTTCTTCTTCGCCGGCCTGGTGTGGCTCATGGCGGCGGTCATCGGCCAGGGGCAGGCGCTGGCCGAGGAAAACGAGGGCTTCGTCTGATGGCCATCGTGGTTCAACTCGACGTCATGCTCGCGCGGCGCAAGGTCAAGTCTAAAGACCTGGCCGAATTCGTCGGCATCACCGAAGCCAACATGTCCCTGCTCAAGCAGGGCAAGGTCAAGGGCGTGCGCTTCGATACGCTGGAGAAGATCTGCGAGTACCTGCAGTGCCAGCCCGGCGAGCTGCTGGTCTACCAGCCCGACGCCGACCCGCCCTGAGAACGCCAACGCGCGCTGAGACCGCCCGGCTTCGATAATCAGGCGTTTCGCCCGGCCCACCCGGGCGGTCCTACACCGTCCACCTGCATGCACACCCTGGAACAACTGCGCAGCGGCGCGCTCGCCGGCACGCGCCGGCTCGACCTGAGCTGCGGCCTGACCGAACTGCCCCCCGAGGTGTTCGGCCTGGCCGACACGCTGGAAATTCTCAACCTCACCGGCAACCGCCTGCGCGAACTGCCGCCCGACCTGGGACGCCTGCACCGGCTGAAGATCGTTTTCTGCTCCAGCAACCATTTCACCCACCTGCCCGCATCGCTGGGCGACTGCGCGGCGCTGGAGATGGTCGGCTTCAAGGCCAACCGCATTCAGCACGTGCCCGCTGCGGCGCTGCCGACCAAGCTGCGCTGGCTCATCCTGACCGACAACGCCATCGAACAGCTGCCCGCCGAACTGGGCCAGCGCCCGGCGCTGCAGAAGCTCATGCTCGCGGGCAACCGCCTCGACGCACTGCCGCCGGGGCTGGCCAACGCGCAGCGGCTGGAGCTGCTGCGCCTGTCGGCCAACCGCTTCAGCACGCTGCCCGGCTGGCTCACCGGACTGCCGCGCCTGGCCTGGCTCGCCCTGGCGGGCAACCCGCTGGGTTGGCACCGCGCGGCACCCGCGCCGCTGCCCCGCATCGCCTGGGGCCGGCTGCGCATGGCCGAGCGGTTGGGCGAGGGCGCTTCCGGCCACATTCACCGAGTGCACCTCGAAGACGCAGCGGGCGAAGCGCTGGCGCTCAAGCTGTTCAAGGGAGCGGTCACCAGCGACGGCCTGCCCGAACACGAACTCGCCGCCTGCCAGGCCGCAGGGCAACACCCGGCGTTGTGCACGCCCAGCGCCGAGCTGGGCGAGCACCCCGAAGGTGCGCGCGGCATGTTGCTGCCGCTGCTGCCGCCCGAGCTGGTGAACCTCGCCGGCCCGCCCAGCTTCGACAGCTGCACACGCGACGTGTACGCGCCCGGCTTCACCCTGCCCGCCGGCGCCGCGCTGCGTGTGGCCCGCACCATGGCCAGCGCGCTGACCCACCTGCACCAGCGCGGCGTGATGCACGGCGATTTCTACGCCCATAACATCCTCTGGAACCCGGTCAGCGGCGACGCCATGCTCAGCGATCTCGGCGGTGCGACGCTGCTGCCCGACGACCAGCCCGCGCTGCGCCGCGCCCTGCTGGCGCTGGACGTGCGCGCTTTCGGCTGCCTGCTGGAGGAACTGGTGGCCCATGCGCAGGGCGCTGGCGCCACGGCATCGCCGACGCTGGACCGTCTGGCCGGTCTCGCCACCGCCTGCCTGCACACCGACCCGGCCGCGCGACCTGAGATGGGCGAGATCGCCAGCCAGCTCGACGCCCTGGACCGCTGAACGAGCCCGCCGTGTTGGCGTGCAGCCGGTTCAGGCGTCGCCGGCCATCGCGTGTTGTTTCCGCCAACTGGCGGGCGTCATCCGGTGTTCGCGCTTGAAGGCGCGGTGGAACGCCGGCTCGGACTCGTAGCCCGCTTCCCCGGCGATGCGCGCGATGGGCTCGGTGGTTTCCAGCAGGCGCCGCGCCGCGTGCTGCAGGCGCCACTTGCCCAGGTAGCGCATGGGCGGATCGCCCACCAGACCGGTGAAGCGTTCGGCAAAGGCCGAGCGCGACAGCCCCACCTCGCGCGCCAGGTCTTCGGTGGTCCAGGCGCGGTCCCGCTGGCCGTGCAGCAGGGCCAGGGCGCGGCCCACGCGGGGGTCGCGCAGCCCGGCGATCCAGCCGCTGCCGGTGGTGGCGGGGTCGTCCTGCAGGTACTGGCGCACCGCCTCGATGAACAGCAGCTCGGCCAGCTTGCCGAGCACGGCCGGCGACAGCTTCTCGTCCGGCGTTGGCCGGCGCGAGGCGAAGCGCAACGAACTCTCGACCCAGTCGCTCGCGGCCGCGTCCTCCATCCGCGACTTGAGCACGCGGGGCAGGGCGCTGATGAGCGGGTCGTCCGGCTGGTTGTGCGACAGGAAGCCGCAGAAGAAGCGCGTGTCCGCGGTGGCGGTCGTGCCATAGACCAGGCGCCCGGGCCGGCTGGCGTCGCCGGGTTCGAACAGGTCGTTCACATCGATCGGCGCCATGTCCAGATCGCTGCCGAGCAGGTGGTGGTCGTTGCGCGGCAGGATCACGATCTCGCCGCGGCGCGCGGTGACCGGCGCTGCCCCGTCCACACCCACCGAGAGCTCGCCCTCGCACACGAAATGGTAGGCAATGATGTGGCGCGGCAGTGGCAGGTAGCCCGCGCAGTCCTCGGGCGACACCCGGGACACCACGCACCACGGCGCGGTGAAGGCCGCTTCCAGAAACACGCCACCGGTCAGGCGCATGGCGCGCAGGATGTCGGTCAGGGGATCGGCGGGGCGCGGTTCCAGCATGGCGGCGTTTCGGCGACAAATGCCGGCGCCCTGGACATTGTCCGCGCGCCGGCGAACTTCTAGAGTACCTCCACCGGCCCCGCAGGCGCAACACCGGCCAGCAGCCCGTTGCCATGAGGGCCGGCAAACAGTGAGACACACCAGGAGCCTCTTCATGATCACCGACACCCAGGGCCACGCGTTGAGCGGCGCCACCACCGAAGCCTTGACCTTCTACGAACAGGCCGTCACGGCCTTCCAGCTCTACCGCGGCGACCCCATGGCCCGCCTGGCGCAGGCCACCGCTGCCGCGCCGCGGTTTGCCATGGCGCACATCCTCCAGGCCCACCTGCTGGCGCTGGCCACCGAGCCCGGTGCCGTCGCCATGGCGCAGGAAGCGATGCAGACGCTCCGGCAACTGCCGATGAACGAACGCGAAGCCTCGCACGTCGCGGTGATCCAGCGCGTGCTGCAGGGCGAATGGACCGAGGCCGCCCTGGCCATGGACCGGCACAACGTGCAGCACCCTTATGACATCGTGGCGCTGCAGGCCGGGCACCTGATCGACTTCTACCGCGCCAGCGCGCGCAACCTGCGCGACCGCATCGCGCGCGTGCTGCCGCACTGGTCGGCCGACATGCCGGGCCACGCCATCGTGTTGGGCATGTACGCGTTCGGCCTCGAAGAATGTGGCGACTACGCACGCGCTGAAGCGGTGGGGCGCGAGGCGCTCGATGCGCAGCCGCTGGACTGCTGGGCGCACCACGCGGTGGCGCACGTGATGGAAATGCAGGGCCGCGCGCAGGACGGCATCGGCTGGATGACCGCGCGCCAGCCCTACTGGGCGGGCGATGACAACTTCTTCAAGGTGCACAACGCCTGGCACGGCGCGCTCTGCCACCTGGAACTGGGCCAGACGGACGCCGTGCTCGCGCTCTACGACGGCACCGTGCGCCAGACGCCCAGCGCCGTGGTGCTGGACCTGGTGGACGCCTCGGCCCTGCTGTGGCGCCTGCAGCTCGCGGGGGTGGACGTGGGCGGGCGCTGGACCGAGCTGGCGCAGACCTGGGACGCACACGCCGACGGCCGCCTCTACCCGTTCAACGACTGGCACGCGGTGATGGCCTACCTGGGCGCCGACCGCGCACACGATGTGCGGCGCCTGCGCGACGCCATGCGCAGCGCCGACGGCAGCAGCGAGGTCTCGCGCTGGGCGGCCGACACCGGGCACGACCTGATCGAAGGTTTTGTCGCCCACTGGCGCGGCGAGCACGAGCGCGCGGTGCAACACCTCTACCGCGCGCGGCACATCGCCAACCGCTTCGGCGGCAGCCACGCGCAACGCGACATCATCGACTGGACGCTGACCGAGTCCGCCCTGCGCGCGGGCCAGACCGGCATGGCCGAAGCCCTGGCCCACGAACGCCTGGCGCTGCGGCCGCACAGCCCCGTCAACCGTGGGTTCCTGCGGCGTGCTCAGGCGACCGAAGCGACCTCGCGGGCAACCCGGCGGGTCGCAGAGGCGCAATGACCCGGGTCAGGCGTCCAGGCGGATCTGGCCTTCGGCCACGTAGCGCTTGAAATCGGCCAGGGGCATCGCCGCCACGCCGTGGGTCTCTTCATCGACCCAGCTCAGCGTGACGTCGTTCAGCCCCTGAACCACCTCCACCGGTCCAGGGCGGATGGCGATGTTCGGGCCGTCGCCTTCGCGGTACTCGACCTTTCCAACAATGCGTGCGGTTTGTGCCATCTGCGATGCCCTCGGGATGTGATGCGGCCATTCTTGACCCCTCCGGTTGTCCAGCGGTGGGCGCCTGGAACAAGACCGGACCTTCATCCCGAGTATTGATGACGAGGGGCGGTTCGCACCGCGCTGGCTGTGTACTTTTATGTAAGTCCCGTTGTTCAAAACGAACCACGCGTAACGACCTTTGTTCGGAGCGAACCACGCCCCCATGACCGGTTCCAAGCGGAACCCAACCGGTTTTTCCGGCGGGTTTCACCATTCCCCTGCCACGTGCAGCAACGCTGAAGGAAACTGTCATGACCGCATCCAGACTTCTCACCTCATCGGTGACCGCCCTGGCCATTGTGGGCGCCGTGGGCTGGGCCTACGCCCAGACCGCACCCGCACCGGCCGCCGAGGCGCAAACACCCATGACCACGCCTGCGGACACCACCGCCGCCACACCCGCACCGGACGCCGCGGCCCCCGCCGCCGAGATGAGCGAACCGGTGATCCGCGCCGACCGCAACTGACCCGAGGGAAGGGCGCGCCAGGTCGATCCGTTTCGATCTGGCGTGACCCGCCGTTCCACCATGGGCAGCTCTGCGCAGACCCCATCGCCCGGACCGCCGGACGCGGTCCGCCCGAGCCTGATCGAGGACATCCAGCGCGGTGTGCTGGCCGGCGTCGCCATCCTGGCGCTGGTGATGCCGCCGGCGCACCGGGTCTCGCTGCAGGCCGCTCCGGTCAGCGCGGGCCTGCTGCCCGACTTGGGCACCACCGGGGCCTCGACCGAGACCCGCCAGGTGGTCCACTGGGTGGCCGGTACCCGCGACCACCGTGGCCAGCCGTTTGTCGTCATCGACAAGAAGGCGGCCCGGCTCTATGTGTTTGACGCGGCGGCGCGCCTGCGCGATGCCACGCCGGTCTTGCTGGGCTCGGCGCCGGGCGACGACTCCGTGCCGGGCATCGGCTCGCGGCCCATCGCCGAGGTCAGGCCCGAGGAGCGCACCACGCCCGCGGGTCGCTTCCTGGGCATGTCAGGCCGCAACCACACCGGCGAAGACGTGGTGTGGGTCGATCACGGTGCCGCCGTGTCGATGCACCGGGTTCGCACCACCCAACCCACCGAGCGCCGGCTGGAGCGGCTCGCGTCGCCCTCCGTCGCCGACAAGCGCATCTCGTACGGCTGCATCAACGTGCCGGCCGACTTTTACGACGCGCACATCCGCCCGATGTTTTCGGGCCGGCATGCCGTGATTTACGTGTTGCCGGAACACAAATCGCTGCAGCAGGTGTTCGGGTTCCAGGCGCCGCCAGTCACACATGCCATGCCTTCCTGAACCGCCGCTGCGGGCGGCTCGGCGTTTGCCGTGCACTGTGCGCTGGTGCACAGACGGAACGCCGCGCGGGCGTTACCTTGTTCCGGTGATGCGGTGGCTCGCCACCGCACGCTTTCATCCCTGTTCCAAAGGAGACCGTATGTCCCTCTTGTCCCATCCCATGACCCGCGGTCTGCTGGCCACCGCTGCCCTGCTCATGTTGTCGCCTGGCGCTTCCGCGCAGTCGCGCTCGGCGATCGATGCGGCCTACCAGCAAGACCGCGCCGCCTGTCTCGACAGTGCATCGATGCACGAACGCACGGCCTGCCTGCGCGAGGCCGGTGCGGTGCGCGCCGAAGCCCTGAAGGGCCGTCGGTCGACCGGGACCTCGCCCGAAGAGCTGGCCCGCAACGCTCTCCAGCGTTGCAAGGATCTGCCGCCCGACGACAAGATGCTCTGCGAGCGCAGGGCGCGGGGCGAAGGCAATGAAACGGGTTCCGTGGCCGCCGGCGGTGTGTTGCGGGAACTGGTGACCGTGGTTCCGGCGCCGGCGCCAATGCAGGCCCCCATGCAAGCGCCGATGCAAGCCCCCATGCCAGCGCCGATGCCCGCACCCAGATAACCGGATCGCGGCACGCCAGCGCCCTTCATCGGCGGCTGGCGATGCCCGTTGGCCGCCGGTCCCATGGGTGGGGCCAGTGCCAGCGCACGGCCAGCGCGATCACGGCGGCGATCAAGGGCACCCAGCCCTGTTGTGACGCCATGGTCCACAAAGTGGCCGCGCTGACGACGCACCAGGCGACCGCCACCCCCTGCAGCGCACCCAGGAGCCCGCGCGCGAAGCGTCCTTTCGCGTCCGCGCACAGCAGCAGACCCAGGCTGCCGATCGCCGTCGGGTCGGGCGCAAAACCAAACACCTCGGCCTGCACCAGCGAACGGCCCGCGACCAGTGCGTGCAGCGGGTACAGCAGCAGCGCCCAGGCCAGCAAGCCGAGGCCGATCTCGCAGCGCAGGGGGTGGGCCGTGGTGCGCAGACCGCCGGAGCCCGCCAGTGCGAGCAGACCGAGCGCCTGCACGGCGAAGACGCCGGCCGACACCGTGGCCACCGGGTTGATGGGCGCGTAGCGCTGCAGGTGAAAACTCCAGGCCACCAGCGCCCAGCACAACGCCAGCGCCGCGATGCCCGCCCGCAGCGCGGTGTCGTTGCGCCGCAGCAGGCCGAGGCCCACGGCCAGAAAGACCAGCGTGGTCAGCAACGGCATGGGCCAGAGCGCCTGATTCTGCAGCTCGAACAGGCGCCAATAGGTGCGCGGCGCGAACATCAGCAGATCGGCCGGTCGGTAGGTCCACCATTCGCTCATGGCTGGCTCGGGGTGGCTGTGCCGTGCAGCGCGTGGGTGTTCACAGCGCCGCCACGTCCCGCGCCATGCGCGCGCGCAGGGTGGCGTCGGGCAGGCGTCCGCGCGCCGCGCCCATGTTCTGCCGCAGATGGGCCACCTGGCTGGTGGCGGGAATGGCGCAGGTGACGGCCGGGTGCGACACCACGAATTTCAGCGCCACCTGCGCCCAGCTGTCGCAATCGATCTCGCGCGACCAGCCCGGCAGCGGGTGGCCGCGCAGCTGGTCCAGCAGATCCCCCTGGCGGAACGGCCGGTTCACGATCACGGCGATGCGCCGTTCCTGCGCCAGCGGCAACAGGCGCCGCTCGGCCTCGCGGTCCAGCAGGTTGTAGGTGAGCTGCACGAAGTCGATCGCTTGCGTGCGCAGGATGCGCTCCAGCTCGGCGTGGCGGCGGCCTTCGGAGGTGCTGATGCCGACGTAGCGAAGCTGCCCCGCGGCCTTCATCGCCTGCAGCCGCGGCAGGTGTTCCTCCCAGGCCAGCAGGTTGTGCACCTGCATCAGGTCGAAGCGCGGCACGCCCCAGTGCGCCCGCGAAGCGGCCATCTGCCCGGCCCCGCGTGCCGCGTCACCCACCCACACCTTTTCGGCAGAAAACAGCGTGGCCGGGTGGCCCAGTTTCGCCAGCGCATGGCCAATCACCGGTTGCGAGGAGCCGTACATGGGCGAGCTGTCGATCAGGCGCCCGCCCTCGGCGAAAAAAGCGCGCACCACCTCGGCACGCGCATCGCGCGCCACCGGGTCGTTGCCCACGTTGAAGGTGATCCAGCTGCCCAGCCCCACCACCGGCAGCGCTTCGCCGCTGGCGGGAATGGGGCGGGTCAGGAGGCTTTGCGCGGGCTGTGCCGCGGCGCGTGTGGCCCAGGCGGGCAGGCCAGCGGCGAGCGCCGAAGCGGCCAGCCAGCGGCGGCGGTCCGGTGCGACCGGGGCTGGCGAAAGCGGGTGCGGTGGGTGCATGCGGAGCCTGCTTCAAAAGACGGCCTGTTTGGGAGCGGCCCGTGCGGCCCGAAGTTCCGGCCGGGCTTCGGCCCGCCGGGTGGACGCACCGGGGTCAGTGAAACCCGAACACCAGCAGCAGGTTGTTCGCCGGCATGGCGAGCCGCTGGCGCAGGCGCAGTCCGCAACGTGTGGCTTCTTCTTCCACCGCTTCGCGCTGGCGCAGGCCCCAGACCGGGTTCTGCGTGCGCAGGCTGGCGTCGAAGTCCCGATTGCCCGGCGAGGTGGGCACACCGTGTTCCAGGAACGGGCCGTAGATCAGCAGCAGGCCACTGTCGGCTGCGAGATGGCGGCGTGCGCCCTGCATGAGCGCCTTGCAGGCGGTCCAGGGCGAGATGTGCAGCATGTTGGCGCAGAAGATGGCGTCAAAGGGCCGCGCGAAAGCGCTGGCCAGGGTCTCTTCGTCGCTCGGCCACTGCGGCTCCATGACGTCGAGCAGACAGGGCGGGCGCACGTTGCTGGCCCCGGCCTGCCGCACCCAGGCCGCGATGGTGGGCAGGGCGGTGCTGTTCGCTTCGGTGGGTTGCCACTCCCAGCCGGGAAGGCCGGCGCCCAGCCAGGCGGCGTGTTGTCCGGTGCCCGAGGCGATCTCCAGCGCCCGGCCCCGGGCCGGCAGCAGCTCGCGCAAGGCTTCCAGAATCGGTTGCTTGTTGCGGTCGGCGGCGGGACTGAACGGCAGGGTGGCCATGGGGGTTGCTGGGGGGCGGGGCAATCTGGCAATTTATCACCAGGCACTGGCATTCAGCCAGTACCGCAGGGTGGCGTTCGGGAACCTCTGATCGGCGGTCAGCCCGGGTCGCTGGTGGTTCGGGGCGTGGTCAGGGTCAGCAGGATGTCGGCGTACCAGGCGCAGTTCAGGCCCAGCGACTCGTCGAGCACGCGGTCGCGGTTGCCCATGTCCATGCGCGACGAATGCACGCCCAGCAGCTTCCAGGGCAACTCGGCCGTCTCGGGGGTGGGCGCGGTGTCGCGCATCACCACCGCCGCGCCGCTGGTGCCGCGGTGGGTGCGCGCGTCGGTCAGGAAGAAGCCCTGCCCCTGGAAGCGGATGCCATAGGGCGAAGCGATTGCCGCCTGGCGCACCACCGGCAGGTGGTGCACGGCGTCGTGAAAGCCGAGCGGAAAACCGACCACCAGCAGCGAGGCGTCCACCGGCACGCTGGCAAACGAAGTCTGCAGGTGGGCCGGGGTGAAGGCGCGGATGATCGCGCCGGCCGGCAGCTGGCTGCGGTCCAGCTCCAGCACGGCGACGTCGATCTCGCTGCCGCCGTCGCGGCCCTGGCGCCACACCGCCGCGCCCTGGTTGTAGAGCAGCATCGAAAACCCGGTCGAGCGGGTGAGGTTGCTGGCGTCCAGGTGCACCTCGATCTCCAGCCGGTCGGGCAGGTGGCTGGTGGCTTCGTCGATCACCACATGGCGGCTGGTGACGAGGTAGAGGCGCTCGTCGCGCTGGAAGAAGAAACCGCTGGCGTTGGTGAGCGCGTAGCTGCGCAGGAAGGTGGACACGCGCGGCGCGGCCAGGAACAGCGGGTCCACCGTGGCGGTCGCGTTGCGGGGGGGTGGTGGCGAGGTGGGGTTCATGGCTGGTTCGGTATTTCTGAAGAGGCGGTTCAGACCACAGCGCCAAACAGGGCGCCCACACCGGCCGTGATGGCCATGGCCAGCGCCCCCCAGAAGCACACGCGCCAGGCGCCCAGGCCCATGCGGGCACCGCCGGCGCGTGCGGCCAGGGCGCCGAGCAGGGCAAGGAACAGCAGCGAGGTGGCGGCCACCCAGCCGATCAGGCCCGGCCCGGGCACCAGCGCCGTCACCGCCAGCGGCAGTGCCGCACCCGCTGCGAAGCTGGCGGCGGAGGCCAGCGCGGCCTGCACCGGCCGCGCGCTCAGGGTGTCTGAAATGCCCAGTTCGTCGCGCGCATGGGCGCCCAGTGCGTCGTGTGCCATGAGCTGGGTGGCCACTTGCCGGGACAGTTCGGCGTCCAGCCCGCGCCCGGCGTAGATGGCGCTGAGTTCACGGTGTTCGGCGGCCGGGTCGGCATCGAGTTCGGCCTGCTCGCGGGCCAGGTCGGCCCCCTCGGTGTCGGCCTGCGAATGCACCGACACATACTCTCCCGCGGCCATCGACATGGCGCCCGCGACCAGCCCGGCGACCCCGGTCAGCAGGATGCTGCTGTGGTCGGCGCTCGCCGCCGCCACACCCAGCACCAGGCTGGCGGTGGAGACGATGCCGTCGTTGGCGCCGAGCACGGCGGCGCGCAGCCAGCCGATGCGGTCGGTTCGGTGGCGTTCGGTGTGTCGCCAGCGGGAGGGCATGGGCAGTCCTTTGCGGTTTTTCGTCGGGCCCCAGTGTAGGGGGCCAACCCGGTGCGATCTGTCCGCTGTCGAACATACCGGGGTGTGGTGCAGGGTACCTGACCGCGGGTGTTTCTGGCCAGACCGGGCTCCTGGCGGGTCGCCGGCCGGCGATTCAGCGCCAGGTGCCCGGTGCCAGTCCGTCGAGGTTGTGGGGCCCGATGGCAGCGCGGATCAGGCGCAGCGTGGGGAAACCCACCGCCGCCGTCATGCGACGCACCTGGCGGTTGCGGCCTTCGCGAATCACCAGCTCGATCCAGGCCGTGGGCACCGCCTTGCGCACACGGATCGGCGGGTCGCGTTCCCACAGCCCTGGCGGCTCCGGCATGGCGCGGGCGCGCGCCGGCAGGGTGGGGCCGTCGTTGAGCGTCACGCCGCGGCGCAGGGCGGCCAGCGCGGCTTCGTCGGGCACACCTTCCACCTGCACCCAGTAGGTTTTCTCCATCTTGTGGCGCGGGTCGGCGATGCGCGCCTGTTCCTGGCCGTCGTCGGTGAGCAGCAGCAGGCCTTCGCTGTCGGCGTCCAGCCGGCCGGCCACGTACACGCCGGGCCGGTCGATGAAGTCTTTGAGCCCGCGCCAGCGCCCCTCGGGCGTGAACTGGCTGAGCACCCCGTAGGGCTTGTTGAAGCGGATCAGCATGGTCGGGCGCGGTCCGTCATTCGGCGAGCAGCAGCGCCGGGTCCACCATGGCTCGGTTGAGCATCACGCCCCAATGCAGGTGCGGCCCGGTGACACGGCCGGTGGCGCCCACGGCGCCCAGGCGCTGGCCCGCGTCCAGCACATCGCCGGTTGCCACGTCGATCGCGCTCAGGTGGCACACCATGCTCAACAGGCCGCCACCGTGGTCGAGCCAGACCGTCTGGCCGTTGAAGAAGTAGTCACCGGTGTCGATCACCCGGCCCGCCAGCGGCGCCACCACCGGGGTGCCGCTGGGTGCGGCGATGTCCATGCCACTGTGCGGATTGCGCGACTGGCCGTTGAACACACGCCGCAGCCCGAAGGAACTGGAGCGCGGCCCTGGCGTGGGCACCCGCATGCGCAGGCTCGCCGGCAGCGGTTCGCTGAACGCGGTGATCACCGTCTGCTGGTGGTCGCGCTCGCGCTCGAAACGCGCCAGGTCCTGGGGTGAGAGGTCCACCGTCTTCGGCTCGACCGTCAGGCGCTGCTCGGCGTAGCGCTTGGGCACCACCGTGTAGGCCTGTTCGCGCGGCGCCTGGCCGTCGATCTGCACCACGATGCGCGCCTCGCCCGGCGTGGCCGACAGCGGGATGCCCACCAGCGCAGACCATTCGATCGGGTCACCCAGCACCAGCAGAGGGACCTCGCCCGCCCAGGCCCGGGGACGCTCCTGCGACGGCCCCAGCGAAAGGCGAACGATGCCGCCCGGCACCGGCGCCACCTGGGGCAGGTTCGCCTCGGTCGCCGCTTCCCCGGCCCCTGAGGCCAGGCGCCAGTTTCCCAACAGCAGAAGCCCCACGGCGCCCGCGGCCCCCCGCACCACGGAGCGGCGGGAGCGGGTCGACAGAGCTGGTGGCACAAGGGGGTTCTGAAGCATGGGAGGCGGGTGCGCTGGTTGGAAGATCGGGCACGCCGAGCATGCCACCGATCGGACCGGTGGTGCGCCGCGGGTGGTGCGGCGCGTGGTCGGCTAGCATGGCCGCATGACCGTTCATACCGAGAGCCTGCGGCTCGCCTCCTTTTTTCCCGATGTTTTCCATGTCGAGGCCCCCGATTCTCCTGTGGGGCACGAACTCTGGCCGCGCATGCCCGGGGTGTTCATCCGCAAGGCGGCCGCTGCTGTGGCCGAACCTGTGGAACCGGCGGAACCGCAGGAACCACAGCCATCGCCCCCGCTGGTGCGCGAGCTCGTGGTCGGCCAGTTCGGCCTGGTGCCGCGCTGGGTGAAATCGGCGTCGGACGCCAAGCTGCGTTCGCCCAAGCTGGTCAACGCGCGCTCGGAAACCGTGACCACCTCCAACAACCTGCGCGAAGCCTGGCTTGCCGGGCAGCGTTGCATCGTGCCGATGATGGCGTTTTTTGAAGACGACTTTCGCAGCGGCAAGGCCGTGCCCACGCGCATCAGCCGTGTCGACGGTCAGCCCATGGGCGTGGCGGGCCTGTGGGAAAGCTGGACCGGCGCCGGCGGCGAAACCATCGTCAGCTACACCCTGCTCACCGTCAACGCCAACAGCCACGCCCTGATGCACCGCTACCAGCAGCCCGGCAGCGAAAAACGCATGCCCGCGGTGTTGAACGAAGGGGGCTACGACGCCTGGCTCAACGCCGCCCACCCCGAGAAGGCGCGCGAGTTCCTGCGCGCCTACCCGGCCAACTGGCTGACGGCGAACCCGGTCGAAAAAAAGTAGTTGTCCGCGCGCCTCAGCGCAGTGGTTGCGGCGCGGTCACGATCTCGTGCTCGGTGGTCGCATCGGGTCCCTGAGGGCGGGACCAGTTGGCGATTTGCGCCAGCGCCAGGCGCTCGGCCTCGTTGAGGATGTCCATCGGCTTGGCGTGTGCGGGCGCGTGCGTGACGACCCCGATGCCCAGGCGCGGCTGGAACGTGTGGTGCACCTGTTTTTCATCCACCACCGACAGCGACTCACCGACCATGAACCGCAGATGGGCCAGCGTCTCGTTCAGCGGTGCGGCGTGTTTGTCGGTGAACATCACCACCACAAAACAGCGCGGGTGGTACTGACCCACCACACAGCGAAAACCGGCGGCACGGCGCACGCGCGCCGCCAGCGTCACCAGGATCTGGTGTTCCACACCCGGCCCGGCCGAATCGGTCAGCTCGTAGAGGTTGCTCACGTTCACGCAGATCACCGAGCACTCGCCCTGCTGACGGGCGGTGCGCCAGAACACGTGTTCCACCTCGGCGATCAGGGCCGAACCGGTGTGGAGCCCGGTGACCGGGTCGGCGCCCTGTTGCACGCGTGAGAGGCGGGCCAGTTTGCGGTTGTGCCGGTTGCGCAAAATGCCCAGCACCGTGGCCGCGAGGAAATACACCATGGTGATCACGGCCGTGAACAACCAGAAGCCCGAGCCCAGGCCCGGTGCGTCCAGGCCGCGCAGGTAAAGGCCGCTCACCATGGCCGCCAGGCACACGATCGCCAGCAACATCCAGCGCGCCAGCGGGTCGCCCCGCCGGGTGGCCCGGATGACCGCGACCATCGCCAGCAACACCGGCACCATGTTGACCACCGCCGCCGCCAGCAGCACCGGGCGGAACTGGTCGCTGGACACCTGGCTGGCCAGCAGCGCCAGCACCACCGCGGCCAGGAACACGGCAGCGCCGCCCCAGGCGGTCAGGCGGTGCACCAGCGGGTCTTCGCGCTCCCCGCCCAGCCAGCTGCCCAGGTAATACAGGGCCACACCACCCGCCAGCGGCCCCAGGCTGGCCTTGAGCACCATCAGCGGGTGCCCGGGCAGAAACGGAAACAAGGCCTCGGGCAAACCCGTCATGACCACGCAGCTCGCGCCGGTGAGCACCACGAACAGCAGGTTGCGTATGGAGCCCCGGCTGCGGCTGCCCAGTGCGTCGCCCAGCGCCAGCGCCGCCAGCGTCAACAGACCTCCGAGCATGGCCGACCAGATGGCGATTTCAGAAACAGGCATGCGGCCGATTATGGCGGCGCTGCCCGTGGAGTCCGGGGGGGATGTGCCCCCCCGTTTTGTCACGCTTTTTCATATTGGGCGGGATCACCTTCCCCCGCCCGGGGTTTGTGCGTGCCCGTTCAGGCGGGCTTGGTCATTTTGCCGGCCAACTGCTCAGACAACCAGCCAAAACCCGCACCCACGGCGATCGACAGGATGGTGGGCAGGATCGCGGCCGTGGGTGTCATGTCCTTGCCCAGCAGGATCAGGCCGGCGACGCTGGCGAAGCCGTACACGCTGGACGGGATGGTCGACAGAAACGGCAGGTGCGCCGCCAGCACAATCACCGCCGCACCCAGGCCCACCGCCACGGGTGCCGCGAGGCCACCCAGCGCGCCCAGCGACCCGATCAGCATCACCGAGGCCATGCCCACCAGCGCACCAAACGACATGCAGACCACGGTCTTCACCAGGCCATCCGATTTGCCGCCGTTGTGAAAGAAGCTGGCCCAGGCCACGAAGGCTTGCCACACCTGCATCTGAAAAGCGGCCAGTGGCCCAAAAAACAGCCAGGTGGCGGCGACGGCCAGCAGGCCGATGGAAATGGCCAGTGCAAATAACAAAGTCATTGATGTCTCCTCGTTGGTGGAATAAAAAAACGCCCGTCCCAAAAAGGACAGGCGTGGCCAACGAGTCAATTTCCATGCCATCGCGCACGGATTCGCCAAGGTTTTTCTCAATATGAGAACGTCCCTGATTTGATGGCGCTTTTTATCTGCGGGTGCGCGTCGCGGGGTCGCCAGGCACCTGTGCCGTTCCACAGCAGGTGTCCGTGAACGGAACAGGCGGAACAGGCGGACCAAGGGGCCGCGGGATCGGGTGGAGCAGTCTCACAAGGTCTGCCGGTAGCGCTCCAGCATCTGCGCCTGTGTCTCCACCGGCGCGTCCGCGCTCAGGCGGTCGCCGATCTGGTCGCGCAGCATCTCGCCCATGCTCGGCATCACCGAGCGCTCCACCTGGCGGCCCGCGTCCCAGAGGGAAGAACGCATCAGCGCCTTGGCGCAGTGCAGGTAGGACGCCTGCACCGTCACGCGGATCACGAGTTTGGGCACACGGCGCGCGTCGGTGCAGCGCTCCCGGTCGGCCTCGTCGGTGGTGAGCATCGCGCGGCCGTTCACGCGCAGCGTCTCGTCCATGCCCGGCACCAGGAACAGCAGGCCGATCTGGCCGGTCTGCACGATGTTTTCCAGCGTGTCGAGCCGGTTGTTGCCCGGCGCGTCGGGGATCAGCAGCGTCTGCGGATCCAGCACTTTCACGAAGCCCGGCTCACCGCCGCGCGGCGACGCGTCCAGCGCGCCGTTCGCCCCGGCGCTCGACAACACCACCAGCGGCGAGAGGCCGATGAAGCGCGTGGCGTGCACGTCCAGCTGCGGCAGTTCTTTCAGGGCCGAGCGCTCGCGCACCGGGTCGTACAGCGCGCGCAGCGCTTCAAGCGAGGTGATGTTCATGGGCTGCTTCAAGGCTTACAGGTCGTAGGTCACCGAGCGCTCGGGCAACACGTTCAGGTCCAGCGGGCGCACCGCGCCCATCCACAGCGCGCGGTCGCGGTGGTCCACCAGATCGTTGCCGGTGATCGGGTGGATGAACACCACCAGACCGCCGCGGTGCAGCGTCAGCCAGGGGATCACGTCGGCGAACAGGGCGGCCTTGAAGGCCAGCTGGCAGCTCCAGTCCGGGTGCGGGCCCACCGGCTTCTCGTGCACGCGGCCCATCTTCAGCGGGAACCGGGCGGCGGCCGCTTCGCACAGCGTGCGCGCCTGCGCCAGCGTGTCGGCGTTGAAATACACGTGGGCGTGCCAGCCGTGGATGACGGTGTCGGGGGGAGGGGTGGTGGCGTCGTTCATGCGCGGCATGATGGCAGATCCGGGTTGTTTGCGCACGCGACGCGCAGGAGGCCCCATCACCGCTCAGGCGGGCTTGCTCAGGGTCTGCAACACCAGCTCGTGGAGTGCATCCACCGCCGGGTTCGTGCGCGAGGCCTTGCTGCGGTAGACCGCCACCGCCATGGCATCGAGCGGTGGCAAGCCCTGGCGCTCCCCCAGGATCACCAGGTGCGGCGGCGCGCTGCAGCGCGTGAGCACCGCGATCGCCAACCCACTTTCCACCGCCGCCAGCTGACCGGGCAGGCTGGAGCTGTTGTAGACCACCCGGTAGGCGCGCCCCTGCGCCTCCAGCGCCGCGATGGTCGAGCGCCGCGCCAGGCTGCTGGGCTCGTACACCGCGATCGGCAGCGGCGTGTTGCGCCAGACCTCGAACTGGGGCGCCCCGATCCACACCAGCGGCTCGTGAAAGAGCAGGGTGCCGCGACGCTGGTGGTCGCGCGAGACCAGCGCCAGGTCCAGTTCGCCGCGTTGCACCTTGGGAATGAGCGAGGTGGACTGTTCGCAGTCCAGCACGATCTCCACCGCCGCGTGGCGTGCCGCGTAACTGCGCAGCACCGGCGTGAGGTAGCTGGCGGCGTAGTCATCGGGCACGCCCAGGCGCACCTGGCCCGAGAGCGTGGGGCCGGTGAGCGCCGTCAGCGCTTCGCCGTGCAGCGCCAGGATGCGCCGCGCATAGCCCAGCAGCTCGGTGCCCAGCGGTGTGAGGCTCAGGTGCCGCGGTCCGCGGCGCAGCACCGCGCCGCCCACGGCTTCTTCCAGCTTCAGCAACTGCATGCTCACCGCCGATTGCGAACGGTGCACCTGCGGCGCCGCCGCCGAAAGCGAACCGTTGTCCACCACCGCCACAAAGGCGCGGAGCCAGTCCATCTGCAGGTCGGTGCGGGCCATGGGCGTTTTGATTGAATTCGATTATCGAATGAATGGAATGTGAATTATCCGCTTTACCCGTTCATGCGATCCCGGGAACATCGGCCCATGAATTCGCAAAACGCCCCGGCCTTCACCGGCCCCCCTGCCTTCACGGCCACGCATCGCGAGCGTGAAACGCAGGGCCAGTGGCTCATGGTCAGCGGCGGCCTGCTGCTGGGCACGCTCGGCATCTTCATCGAAGAAGCCGGCCAGCCCGCGCTCACCGCCGTGTGGTTCCGCTGCGCCTTCGGGCTGCTCGCGCTCACCCTGTGGTTCGCGCTCTCGCGCCGCTGGGGTGAACTGTTGCTGAGCCGACGCGATGCCGCGCTGGCCATCTCGGGCGGATTGTTCATGGTGCTCAGCTGGACCCTGTTCTTCGAGGCCGTGCCGCGCACGTCCATGTCGGTGGCCACGCTGGTGGTGCATGTGCAACCCTTCCTCATCATGGTGGCGGGCACGCTCTGGCTGGGCGAGCGCGTGAGCCGCCGCCAGTGGGGCGCCGCCCTGGTGGCGCTGCTCGGTCTGGGCCTGGCCACCGGCGGGCTGGACCACGCGTTCGGGCACCAGAGCGCCGACGCGCGCTACCTGCAGGGCATCGCGCTCGCGCTCGGCGCCGCGCTGGCCTACGCCGTGGCCCCATTGCTGCTGCGCCGTGCCACCGGCGCCAGCGCATTGGTCATGGCCTGGTGGCAATGCGTGGCCGGAACCGTGGCGCTGCTGTGGTGGCCGCTCACGCAGGGCTGGCCGGCGCCCGGGCCCGCCTGGGGCTGGCTGGCGGGCATGGGGGTGGTGCACACCGGTCTGGCCTATGTGCTGGTGTATGGCGGCGTGGCGCGCCTGTCGGCCGGGCGCATGGCCGTGCTGCAGTTCGTGTACCCGGCCAGCGCCGTGGCTTTCGACGCCCTCGTCTACGGCCGCACGCTCAGCGCCAGCCAGCTGGCCGGTGGCGTGTGCCTGCTCACGGGTCTGCTGGTGGCCGCGCGCGAAAGAGCCCGGGCCTGAGAAGGCGAGAGACGCCACCGGGCGCTGCCGCTCCGGCTGGCATACAGTCCCTGCATGTCCCGCCCCTTCACCTTCACCCCGCCCGGGTGCACCGCATGAGCGCCGCGCCGGGCCGTTCCCAAGCCAGCTCGCACCGCAGCCCGCGGGGCGAAGGTACTCCAGTGAACGCTCACGCCGTCTCGCGCCTGCGCACCGCCCGCCTGGCCGTCAGCTCCAAGCCCTACGTGGCCCGCGGCTCCGGTCTGGGGCGCTGCCCCTGCTGCCGCCTCGTTGCCAGCCACTGCATCTGCGCGCTGCGCCCGCAGGTGCCCACCCGAGCGGGCGTGTGCCTGATCATGGGCGACATCGAAGCGCTCAAGCCCAGCAACACCGGCTGGCTGATCGCCGACGTGGTGGCCGACACCTGGGCCTTCGGCTGGGCCCGCACCGCGGTGGACCCGGCGCTGCTGGCGCTGCTGGCCGATCCGCAGTGGCAACCCTATGTGGTGTTCCCCGGTGACTACGTGGAACCCGGGCGTGTGCTGACCGCGCTGCCGCCTGCCGAGGACCAGGAAGCCGGGCAGGGCGGCAAGCGCCCGCTGTTCATCCTGCTCGACGGCACCTGGTCCGAGGCGCGCAAGATGTTTCGCAAGAGCCCGTATCTGGACCGCCTGCCCGTGCTCAGCCTGCACCCCGAACAGGTGTCCAACTACCGGCTGCGCCGCTCCACGCATGAGCACCACTTCTGCACCTCCGAAGTGGCCGCGCTGTGTTTCGAACTGGCCGGAGAACAGCGTGCCGCCGACACGCTCGCCGCCTGGCTCGACGTGTTCACCGACCACTACCTCAGCATCCGGCAGCAGCTGCCGCTGGACTGGGCCAGCGAGCCGCACCAGCGCCTGCAGGCGCTGGCGATGACCGCGCGCTGAAACGCGGGCGGGACCGCGCTCAGCCCGGAATCTCCGGCTCCACCAGCAGCGCCAGCAACTGCAGCGACTGCTGCCAGCCCAGGTAGCAGGCTTCGGTGGGGATCATGGCCGGAATGCCCTGCTGCACCGCGGTCAGCTCCGTGCCCACCGACACCGCCTTGAGCGTGATGGTGGTGATCATCTGGCCGGGCAGGTTCGGGTCGTCGAACACGTCGGTGTTCACGATGCGCTCGTTGGGCACCAGCTCCAGGTACTTGCCGCCAAAGGCGTGCACGTGGCCGCTGCTCAGGTTGGTGAACTGCATGCGGTAGACGCCGCCCACCTTCGCGTCCATTTCCAGCACGCGGCCGGTGAAGCCGTGCGGCGGCAGCCATTTGGCCATCGCGTCGGGGTCGAGGAAGGCGCGGTAGACGCGTTCGGGCGGTGCGGTCAAGACGCGGTGCAGGGTGACGGTGCCGGTGGTCATGGGGAATCTCCTGGGTGGCGGTTCGATGGATGCGGGACGGTGCTGCAGTCAGCTCGCGCGTCCACAAGGGTACGACGAACGGGGGTGGCCGGTTTCGACAAGCCGGGTGAAAGCCACCTTGGCGCAACAGCCACCTGTGCCTATCATGGTCCGCAAAGCCAGGCGCCTGGTGGCACGGCTGGCGTCTCCGGTGTTCACTCTCAAAGGGGCAGCGACATGAACGACGTTGACCAACTTTCACCCGTCAAGCAAGGGCTGTGGTTTTACGGCGGCGTGACCACCTGCCATGTGCGCATCGTGCGCCACCACACCTTGTTTGGTACCGGCAACGCCGACGACCCGCCCGAACTCGCCACCGATCACGCCGTGGAGTGTTTCTACATCCGCTTCGACAAACCCCACACGCCCGTGCCCTGGCTGGACGGCGGCGCGGCCCTCTCGCTGCGCGAGGCCGTGTTCCTGGCCGAACGCAGGCTCGGCCCTGTGGTCAGCTGGGCTGACTGAACGCAACCTCAGGCGCTTGCCGCTGGCACCGGCCGCACCGCGTAGCTCGCCGTGCCTTGTGCCCAGACCAGCAGGCGGTCGATGTTCGGGTGTTTGCCCGGGTGCGTGCGCGCATCGGAGGTGTGCTCGGCGTACCAGTCCAGCCCCAGCGCCGCGGCTTCGGGCGTGATGCGGCCGCCGTGCATCGCGGCCAGGGCGGCGTACACCGCCAGCGAACCGGTCTGGCCCGGCCTGTTTTCAATCGTGGCCAACACCGCGCCGTGGGCGTCCAGCAGTTGCAGCGCGGCGAGGTGGTGGGTGGCGGGCAGGGTCTTGAGTCGCTCGGTGAAGTTCATGCTGGTTCGGGGTTTTCGCAGTGGCTCCGATTCTTCCCGATTCATGTAAACCATGCGAAATTTTGTTGTGCCGTTCATAGACGGCCGCTGTGCGCAAGCTTGCGCGCCAGCGCTGGCTCATGAAAACCGCGGTGTAGGATGGGCAGCCTCCCAACCACCAACCAGGTGACGAGGCATGAACCCACCGACTTCCCGGCTCCCCGTACTCATCGCTGCCCTGGTCGCGCTCGCCGTGGCGGGCTACTTCGGCTGGCAGCACTTCAAACCCGTGCAGGCGCCGTTGGCCCCGGTCGCTGCGCCCTCGGCCGCCGCACCGGAAGCGCCACCTGCGCCCGCGGTCCCCGAGCCCACAGCCCCCGCCATTGAGCACCCCGTCGAGGCGCCGGTGGCCGATGCCGCCAGCGAGCCCACCGCGCTGCCCGCGCTGGACGGCTCCGACGAACACGTCAGCGGGTTGCTCTCGGGCTTGCTCAGCCGCAAGAACCTGCTCACTTTCCTGCAGCTCGACGGCTTCGTGCGGCGGGCGGTGGCCACGGTGGATAACCTGGCGCGCTCGCAGGCGCCGGTGATGGTCTGGCCCGTCATCCCCACGCCCCAGCGTTTCACCACGCAACGCGGTGAGAACGGCGTTGATACCATCCACCCCGGCAACAGCCAGCGTTATGTGCCGCTGGTGCTGATGATCGAATCGGTGGACACCGGCAAGGCCGTGGACCTGTACCGCAGCCTCTACCCCCTGTTTCAGCAGGCCTACGAAGAGCTGGGCTTTCCGGGCCGCTATTTCAACGACCGGCTGGTCCAGGTGCTCGACCACCTGATCGCCACACCGGTGCCCACCGAACCGCTGGCCGTCACCCTCGTGGACGTCAAAGGCACCGTCCCGTCAACGCGCCCCTGGGTGCGCTACGAACTGGCCGACCCGGCCCTGGAGTCCCTGTCGGCCGGGCGAAAGATGCTGCTGCGCACCGGCCCGGACAACCAGCGGCGTTTGCAGGCCAAGCTGAAAGACATCCGCCAGCGTGTGGCCAAGCCCTGAGTGCCCTGGCCAAAGACGGAAACACCACCCATGACCCATCCAGCCTTCTATCCCATCGGCACCCCCGGCCAGGCCTGGGGACCCGCTGAAGTGGCCGCCTGGCGCGCGCAGCTGGTGCGCCAGCGCAGCTACGCCGATGATGTGCTGACCGTGTTCGAGCGGCTGCGTGCGCGCTTCGAGGTGTTGCCCTATGGGGAGGTGTTGTATGGGAGCGATGTGTATCCGCTCTTTGCCCTGCAGAGCCTTGAATGGCAAGCCGGCCTGCCGGGCGTGCTCGTGACGGGTGGCGTGCACGGCTACGAGACCAGCGGCGTGCACGGTGCGCTGGATTTTCTGGACCAGCACGCCGAGGTCTACGCCGGCCGGGTGAACCTGCTGGTAGCGCCCTGCGTGAGCCCGTGGGGCTACGAACGCATCCACCGCTGGAACTTCGACGCCATCGACCCGAACCGCTCGTTCAAGGAACCCAGCGCGGCGCAGGAATCCGCCGCGCTGATGCGGCTGGTGGCGCCCTTGCTGGGCCAGTTTGCCGTGCACATCGACCTGCACGAAACCACCGACACCGATGCGTCGGAGTTCAGCCCGGCGAAGGCGGCGCGCGATGGTGTGCCCTACACCCCCGTGCACATCCCAGACGGCTTCTACCTCGTGGACGACACCGAGAACCCGCAGCCCGAATTCCAGCAGGCCATCATCGCGGCGGTGGAGCGCGTCACACACATCGCGCCGTCCGATGCCCAGGGCGGCCTCATCGGCTCGCCCCAGTTCGACCGCGGCGTGATCCGCTACCCGCTGAAGTCGCTCGGCCTGTGCGCCAGCATCACGGGCGCCCGCTACACCACGACCACCGAGGTCTACCCCGACAGCCCGCGGGCGACGCCCGAGCAGTGCAACGCCGCGCAGGCCGCGGCGGTGTGCGCGGCCATCGACTTCGTGCTCGCGCAGCGCTGACGCGCCAAGGCTTTCGAGCGTGGAGCCCTGTCGATCAGACCTCCACCGCCTCCACCTCGATCACGCCATCGAACAGGTCGATCGCCGTGGCCGCCACCTGTGCCGTGTCGACATACGCGTAGGCACCCACACCCACCGCGCCCACGATCGGCACCCAGCGCGCCACGCCCTTGCCCAGCAGCCGCTGCGCCAGCTTTGTGCCGATGCGCCGCGTGATCGCGCGGATCAGCATCGGCGAAGCGCGCCGCACCAGCGTGCGCTGGCCCACGCGCACCACCAGATCGCGCACGCCCTGCGCCGCCGTGTGCTGGAACAGGCAATACACCACCTGCTCGGACGTCAGCGTGGATCGCTGGCCGTACAGGGCCGCCAGGTCGGCCACCAGCTGCTTCTGGATCTTCCAGACCCCCACCATTTCGGGCAACAGCGTCAACCAGCCCAGCGGACCCGGCGGCAGCGCCAGCGCGCCAGCCGCCAGCGCCGCCTTGGCCGCCGCGGCGTTGGCCTTCTTGCGCGCATCGTCCGCGGGCGTCTGGCTCTTGCGCTCCTTCGAGCTGGGCACCTGGCCCACCAGCGACAGGATCGCCTGGCTGATCAGGTGGGAGCCCGAATCCTCGGGCGGTTCGACCTTGGTGGCCGGTTTCTTGCGGGTTGCCATGAAAACTCCTTCGGGTGACGCGCCCCTGGCGCTCCTGCCTGATCAGCATATCCTTGCCAGCCTGACACACCCTGCCGCGCATGTACACCCCAACCCGCCCCTCCCGGCCCCGCGTGCTGCTCACGGGCTTCGACGCCTTCGGTGGCGATGCCATCAACCCCAGCTGGCTCGCCGTGCGTGCGCTGCATGGCCGGCAGATGGCAGGGCATGCGGTGGTGGCGGCCCAGTTGCCCACCGTGTTTGGTGAAGCCCTGCGCGCGCTGCACGTGCTGCTGGTCAAGCACCAGCCCGCGCTGGTGATCTGCGTGGGGCAGGCCGGTGGCCGCAGCGCCCTCTCGCTGGAGCGCATCGCCATCAACGTGGATGACGCCCCCATCCCCGACAACGCCGGGGCCCAGCCCATCGACGCGCCCGTGGCGCCCGGCGCACCCGCCGCCTATTTCAGCACCCTGCCCATCAAGGCCATGCTCGCCGCGCTGCAGCGCGAAGGCCTGCCCGCCGAGGTGTCACAGACCGCGGGCACTTTCGTCTGCAACCACGTGTTCTACGGCCTCATGCACACCATCGCCGCCAACCCCGAACTGCGCCACACGCGCGGCGGCTTCGTGCACGTGCCCTGGCTGCCCGAGCAGGGCACACCCAGCATGGCGCTGGACGACGTGGTGCGGGGTCTGCGCGTGGCGGTGCGCGCCGCACTGACTACTCCACAAGACACACTGCTGGCTGGTGGCGCCACGCACTGAAGCGCTCGGCTTGTTTCGAGCGGTGGCGTTCAGCTTTTCAGACCGGCTTCAACAATTTGCGCAGGGCGCGAATCTTTTGCCAGAGCACCGCCTTGGGCAGGGTTATCGCCATGGCCTGCATGCAGCGCTCCAGCCAGCCGTGGCGTTCTTGCAGGCGGTCGATGGCCTTGCCCAGATCGCGCGACACCGCGGGGCCATAGGCCTGTTGTGCCTTGGCCAACGCCAAACGCAACGCCGGCAAGCGCTGGCCCATCATCGCCAGGTCGATCACGTCGCGGCTGAACACGCCGTCATCCGCCTGCCGGTCCGAATTGGCCAGCAGCTTGGATGTGGCCAGATCCAGCGGCGTGAGCGTACCGATGCCGCAAACCACATCGTCCTTGCCCGGCGCTTCCAGCTCGATGCGTGCCTCGCGTACGATTTCGAACTTGATGGCCTGGCCGTCCATCTGCAGCACCGTGCGCAGGCCGTACTGATCGGCCCTCACCTCGCGCAACATCACCAGCGGTTGAGCGCCTGTCCGAACCACGGCGTTGATGCCCTCGATGCCCGTGAGCAACTGCCGCAGTTCGCGGTAGCCTGCAGCGTCTGACACCAGGAAATCGATGTCCACCGACTCGCGGTATTCGCCGTGGCGCAGGGCGATGCAGGTACCGCCGCCAAACAGGCAGCCATGCTGGCGCAGCACCTCGCCGTCCAGCGCGGCCAGCACATGTGCAATGCGCTGGTGGTGCGGGCGTTCAAACATCGGGTGTACCTACGACCGCAGAACCACCACCCAGACCCGTGCGCAGCGCCTGCAGCAGCGCCAGCTCGGCTGGCAACATGGCCGCCGTGTCCAGATGGCGCGCATTGCGCTCATAAATGCCCAGGGCCTCCATGGGCGTGAGCGTGTCGGTGCCGTGCACCTGCCAGGCCAGTGCCTTCAGCTGCGGGTAGTCAGCCAGGCGCACGCGCACCGGTATCCAGTCGGCCAGCTCCTTTGGCTGGGGGCTTCCGCCCGTGGCATCGGTGTCCTCGTCGTTGCGCGCCAGCAGCTTCATGCCCAGTGCGGCCATCGCATTGGCCCAGGCGCCCGCCGTCACCGACGGCTCGCCTTTTTCAATCCGGTGCAGCGTCACGCGCGACATGCCCGCCGCCTCTGCAGCCGCTGTGCTGCTCACCCGCAGGACCTTGCGGCGCGCACGAAGCTGCTCGCCCAGCGCATGCAGCTGGGCGGCGCTTTGTTCGGAGGAGAGTGGTGGTTTGGCTGGCATTTGTTTCTCATTTTGTTCAAATATAGATATTTGTCAAGTATGAGAAACAAATAATTGTAGATTGGACGCGTCCGATCCAGTGGCGGGACGCACCACTACGGTTGCCACCCCCAAACCTGCCAAAGTTCGTGTTCAACGTGCTGGCGGCATGGGACGATTCTGGAAGTGGCGCATCTGGTTCGCATCGAACTCTTCGCGGCTGAGGCCACCGTCGCCATGGGTGTCGATCTCCTTGAAGTCCAGCGCCTGGCTCAGACCGCGCATGGCGCGGCCTTCGCTGGCGCGCTCGGCGATGCGCTTGCTGCGGGCGTCGATGAACTCCTGCTCGGTGATGCGGCCGTCGCCGTTGCCATCGAAGTCGGCGAAGACGGGCATGGGTCCCGGCCCCATGGGGCGCGTGGATGGCTGGGCCGCTGCGGGCAAGGCTATGAACAAGGCGGCCAGGCTGGCCATATAAGACAGTTTCATGGTGTGCTCCTGAAGGGGGAACCTGCAGGATGGCCCTCAGGCGCTCCATGCACCTTGCGAACCGTCAAGCGAGCGAAGCGCATCCATGCCCTTGGTGCATGCAGATGGGGTCAGTCGGGCAGCAGACACAGGGCCTGACTTCCAGCGGACCCCCGGGGCCAAGCCCTCAGCGCAACAGGTTGGTCCACTTGCCGATGTTGAAGACCTGGCCATAGCCGTTCTTCTTCAGCATCATCTTCGCCATCCCGCTGCGCGTTCCGCTGGCGCAGCACAGCACCACGGGTGCCGAGCTGGGGATTTCCTTGAGCCGGCTTCCCAGCGCCGGCAGCGGGATGTTGACCGACCCCGGGGCGTTCCCGCCAGCGAACTCCGCCTCGGAACGGACGTCGACCAGCATGGCGCCATTTCGCTTGAGCTCCGGCAACATCGCCACCACCCTTCGTGCGCTCCACCACTTGTAGCCAAACCACAGCGCCACCAGCAAGAGCGGCCAGTACTGCTGAAAAAATCCTGAAAAGTCCATACATCTCCTTGGGTTGGAAAGCCGGCTCGGTGGCATGAGATCCACACGCAGCTACACCCGGGAGTATCCATCAGGCAGAAAACCTGCGTCAGCCGTCAGGCCTGCCACACCCCAAACCCGGCCGAGCGCAGGTCGATGCCGATCTCCACCTCGCGCTCCTGCGCGTCCTCGTAGCGCATTGGGTTGAAGCCCTCGTACAGGTCGGGCAGCAGGCGCAGGCCGTATTTCTGAACGTAGGCATTGGCCTGGATGCCGGCCTTGTGTTTGTCAAAGCGCACATCCGGGTCCAGCCCGGTCATGCCCACGTAGACGCAGGGTTTGCCGTCCACATAGCCGGGGTTGCACTTGCGGAATTTGCGTTCCTGCAGCACGTCTTTGGAGAGTTCGACCACGTAGACGTGGTGGTGGGGGCGGGGCATGCAGGCTCCAGCTTGAGGCGTCACGCGGTTGATGGACACATTGTCGCCCTGCCAGCTAAAACCCAAACTGCGGAGCATTTGCGGGGCTCATGTGCGCTTTGGCAAATGGCCTCTGCCCATATCCTGTGAGAACCTAAAACTGGAGCATCCCCTCACATGACCACCGCGTTGCACGACATCGAAGAGCGCACCAACCTCACAGGCAGCAACAAGTTTGAACTGATGCTGTTCCGTCTGGGCGAAGCG
Source organism: Hydrogenophaga aromaticivorans (assembly GCF_013387465.1). GTDB lineage: Bacteria > Pseudomonadota > Gammaproteobacteria > Burkholderiales > Burkholderiaceae_C > Hydrogenophaga > Hydrogenophaga aromaticivorans. The sequence continues at coordinate 300,442 of NZ_VYGV01000007.1, forward strand.
CCGGGTACGGACCGCCGCGAACTGTTTGGCATCAACGTCTTCAAGGTGCGCGAAATCCTGGTCATGCCGACCATCACCGCCATCGCGAACGCACCGGCCCACGTACTCGGCGTTGCCAACATTCGCGGGCAGATCATCCCCGTGATCGACCTGCCCGCTGTGGTGGGCTGCGTACCCCGACGCGGGCTCACTATCCTGATGGTGACCGAATTCGCCCGGACCACCCAGGCCTTTGCCGTTGAAGAGGTGGCCGAGATCGTGCGGCTCGAATGGGGCAACGTGCTGGCCGCAGAAGGCAATGGCGGCGGTCTGGTGACCAGCATCGCCAAGCTCGACGGCGATGCTGAAAAGGGCCGCCTGGTCCAGGTGCTGGACGTGGAGCAGATCCTGCGCAACGTCATGCCCACCGCGCAGGAAGCCATCACCCCGCAGTCGGTGGGCACTGCGGTGCACCTGCCCGAGGGCTCGATCATCCTCGCGGCCGACGACTCGCCGGTGGCGCGCATGATGATCGAACAAGGGCTGGGCGCGATGGGCGCGCCCTACGTCATGACCAAGACCGGCCAGGAAGCCTGGGACCGTCTGCAGGCGATTGAAGAAGAGGCCCATGCCGAAGGCAAAACCGCCCACGACAAAGTGGCGCTGGTGCTGACCGATCTGGAAATGCCGGTGATGGACGGCTTCACGCTGACGCGCAACATCAAGCAGGACCCGCGCTTCAAATCGATCCCGGTGGTGATCCATTCGTCCCTGACGGGCACGGCCAACGAAGCGCACGTGAGCTCCGTGGGCGCCGACGCCTACGTGGCCAAATTCGTGGCCAGCGAACTGGCCGCCACCATCCGACAGGTGCTCAAGCACTGACCTGAACGGAACCGGGCGGTTGCGTCACACTTGGCGCCATGAAGCACTTCCTGACCTTTCTCGTGCTGGCCGGCATGGCCTTGGGTGTGTCGGCCCAGACCCTGTGGCGCGACGCACCGATGCTCGCCAGCCCGGCCGAGATCCGCGCCCTGATGCCCGACGCCCGCGAAACCTCACCCAGCCAGCGCGCGGCGGACCGCAGCGCCTTGCTCGAAATCCCGAGCACGCCGATTGCGGACGAGGACTTCGCCGCCACCTTCCATTTCGAGTCCGAGCGCCTGCAGCGCATTCACCTGCGCGCCCAGCCCGGCACCCGCGAGCGCACCCAGGCGCTGCTGCGGGCCTTGCAGACCTCGCTGCGCGCGCGCTACGGCCTGCCCATCAGCACCAAGGCGCGGGAGAATGCGGCGCCCGGTACGGTCGACCTCAAGTGGGCGTTCAGGCGCATGACGGTGCAGCTCCAGATGGTCGACGGCGCCACGGTGGAGTTGATCTACAGCGCCAACATACCGGGCCGGCCAGCGGGCCTTTGAAAAACCATTTCATCGATCCGGTTTGAAAAAATCGCCCTGATGGTCTATGGTGAAACCGTCTGGCGACCTCTCCGCCCTCTCTGTGCCCTCCCGCTCCGCGCCCGCGGGCAGTTGTCAGGCTCTCTTTTATTCTTCTGAAAGGAGAACAACATGGGACTACTGGACAAGTTTTTTGGCGGCAAGGTGGACTATCCGCCGCTGCCGGCTGGCAACGAGGCGCTGGCCCAGCTCGATGAAATGAAAGCGCCGCTGGAAGAGCTGGCGCACAAGGTGCATGACCACCTCGAAGTGGTTCCGGCAGAGCACGAAGCCTTTGTATTCCTCGGCAAGCCACCCAAGAACTTTGGCATTGCCTGGATTCACGATGGCAAGGTCACCGGCCTCAAGGAATTCGCCGAAGAACACCATCTGACGCAAGTCGAAGTCGGCAAGATGATTGTGCGGCTCGGCGAGGCCTACCAGCACGCCAGCGAAACGCCGCGCTACTCGGCCGAATTCGGCGGCAAGCAGATGGTCGTCATTCCGTCGCAGGGTCTGGAGCAGGAAATGCACCAGATCATGGCGAATACGCTGCACTGACGCATTTGTCTGCGGCGCTCAAGCCGCCTTCAAATGCATGTCGATGTGCAGCGACGCAAAAGGGCACACCACGCCCCCGGCTTCGGTGCGCTCCAGCAGGCCCAGCTCAGCCAGCGCGACCACGTCTTCATGCACCCGCTTCACATCGCGCCCCACCTGGCGGGCCAGCTCGCGCACCGACAGCTCACCCTTGCCTTGCGCGGTGCGCACCAGCTCCCAGCGTTTTTCGGTCAGCATGCCGAAGAAATGACCCGGGCTCTCGAAGTTCAGCACCTCACCCTGGTAAGTGCCTTTCTGCGCAGCCACAGCCGCTGCGCGCAGGCCGGCTTGCCAGTCAGGCTGCAGGGTGATGGTCAAAAAACGGTTGTTCATGTCGCTCTCCTGGCCGTCTGAATGCGGGTGACCCCCGTTGATGCGACTTGCGGACGTTCATGCCGAACTGGAATTGACTTGGTACTTCGCAATCACGTCTGACAAGGACGCCACCTGAATCTCCCCTCGGCGGTAGGCGGCCAGCCGCGATTCAGCCTCTTTCGCCCACATGGCATCCAGAGTAGCGTCCGGCTCATCCAGTGTGTCCAGGAGCTGATCCACCAGCGCCAGGCGCTCATCTGGCGGGAGCTGCAGCGCCTGTTCGCGCAATGATTTTGCGGTGATGGGCATGGGCGCTTCCTCTGTGGACGACTTCAGTTGCATGTTTACTCAGGTATCCGTGGTCCATCGGCAATGGTTCAAGCCGCCTTCTTCACCGACAGCTTGACCGTGTAGCCCAGCTGCGCCGCCACGTTCACCAGCGCGTCCAGCGTGAACTTGTGGGTGCGGCCTTTCACCAGATCGTTCATGCGCGGCTGGCTCACGCCCGCGCGCTGGGCGGCTTCGGCCTGGGTGATGCCGAGCTTGGCGATCACCTTGCGGATGTGCGCCACCAGATCGGCGCGCAGCAACAGGTTTTGCGCCGCGGGCTCGGCAAAGCCCAAGTCGTGGAACACGTTGTCGCTGCCCACCACCACATTCAGCTTCTTGCTCATGGCTTCTTGCCTTCCTTTCTTGCATTCAACAGCGCCGCGTAGCGGCTTTGGGCCAACTCCAGGTCGGGCGGTGCGGTCTTCTGCGTCTTCTTCACGAACGCGTGCAGCACGTACACCGCCTCCGCGAACTTGGCCACATAGATCACCCGGTACTGATTGCCCGCACGGACCCTGATCTCGAAGGCGCCACCACCCACAGTGGGCATGGGCTTGAAGTCGCTGGGCATCAACCCGTTCTGAACTTGCCTCAGCTCCGTACCCACCGCCGCGCGTGCGTCTTCAGGAAACTCCCTGACCACATTGAGACTGGTTCCCAGCCACTGGATGCGTTTCATTTTATATCCGTTCTGATAATTTCAAGAGAGTGATATGTGCCCCGACATTCACCCTTCTTGCCTCCGCATACAACATCACCCGCCCGAGCCTTGCGGCTGAAATTGGCAGGTCGTCCAGATTGTGTGCCAGCACTTGCGGCATCATCCGCCCCAGGGAAGCAAATACTTACAACTCATGGCCACACTGATACCAGCCCTCGGCAGCTGCGTCTCGCGCATGACTCCGGGCGAGCGCCGCACCGCAGATCGGCTTGAAGACAAGCTCGATGCCGACTACCTGCTCTGGTACGACGTGGCCGTCGGCCCCAAGCACCAGCACCCGGACTTTGTGGTCATGCACCCGCGCCGGGGCATCCTGATCCTGGAGGTCAAGGACTTCCGGTTCTCCACCCTCATCCAGGCCAACAAACAGACCTGGGACATCCACGGCGACAACGGCCCCAAGACCATTGCCAACCCGCTGGAGCAGGCGCGGCAGTACGCGCACCAGGTGGTCAAGGCACTGGAGCGCGACCCGCAACTGGTGCAGCCCGAAGGCCGGCACCAGGGCAAGCTGGCTTTTCCGTGGAGCTACGGCGTGGTGCTGCCCAACATCACCCGCGTGCAGTTCGACAAAGCCGAACTCGCCCACGCCATCGAGCCGCACCGCGTGGTCTGCCAGGACGAGATGGGCGAACACGTCGACCCGGAGGCGCTGCAAAGCCGCCTGTGGGACATGTTCCCATTCATGATGGGCGGCGTCATGTCGCTGCCGCAGCTGGACCGCGTGCGCTGGATCATGTTTCCTGAAGTGCGGGTCAGCACCCAGGAAAGTCTGTTCGCCGCCGATGCGGGCGACGAGGCCGCCGACCTGCCCAGCATCATGCGTGTGATGGACATCCAGCAAGAGCAGCTGGCGCGCAGCCTGGGCGACGGGCACCGCGTCATCCACGGCGTGGCCGGCTCGGGCAAGACCATGCTGCTGGCCTACCGCGCCGAGCACCTGGCCAAGGCCCACACCGCGGCCAGCAAACCCATCCTCATGCTTTGCTACAACGAGCCGCTGGCCAAGCAGCTCGCCCGCGTGATGGCCGCCAAAGGCATTGCCGACCGCGTGCACGCCGTTCACTTTCACAAATGGTGCCGCGACCAGCTCGTCGCCTTTGGCCAGACCCTGCCCGCCAACAACCAGTCGGTCAAAGACAAGATGGCCGACATGGTCCAGCGCGTCATCAGCGGTGTGGACCGCCGCCAGATCCCCAGCGGGCAATACCAGGCCGTGCTCATCGACGAAGGCCACGACTTCGCGCCCGAGTGGCTCAGGCTCATCACGCAGATGGTGGACCCCGCCACCAACAGCCTGCTCGTGCTGTACGACGACGCGCAGAGCATCTACGAGCGCAGCCGCAGCAAGCAGTTCAGCTTCAAGAGCGTGGGCATCCAGGCGCAGGGGCGCACCACCATCCTCAAGATCAACTACCGCAACACGCGGCAGATTCTGCAAACCGCCAGCCTCGTGGCCGCTGACCTGTTGACCGCCGAAGACAAAGACGAAGACGGCATCCCCATGCTCAAGCCCGTGAGCTGCGGGCGCGACGGCGAGGCGCCGCTCATCATCCGCCTGCCCAGCCTGCGGGCCGAAGCCACGCGCGTGGCCGAGCTCCTGGGCTCCGCCCACCAGGAAGGCCACGCCTGGGGCGACATGGCCATCATCTGCCGGCACTACAGCGAGATGGATCAATGCGCCGGCGTGTTGCGCCAGCGCGGCCTGCCGCACCAGGTGCGCAAAGGCGCGGGCAGCTTCGACCCGGCCGCCGACACCATCAAGGTGCTGACCATGCACGCCAGCAAAGGGCTGGAGTTCCCGGTGGTGGCGCTGGTGGGCGCCGGCCACATGCCCGCCCCGGGTGAAGACGAGCGCGAAGAAGCCAAGCTGTTTTACGTGGGCGCGACCCGGGCCACGCAGCGGCTGATCATTGGGTTGGGTGGCAGCGGGCAGTTTGCAAACCGCTTTGCTGTCTGAGCGATTTCAAAGAAGACAAAGGGGGAAAACGAAGATGGCAACAAAGCCAAACAACGAGCGGCTGGCAGTGATGATCGATGCCGACAACGCGCAAGCGTCGCTGGTGCACGAACTCATGTCGGAGGTCTCGCGCTACGGCACCGCCACCATCAAGCGGGCTTACGGTGATTGGACAACGCCCAATCTGCAGCAGTGGAAGAACGTACTCCATGCCAACGCTATTCAGCCCATGCAGCAGTTCCGCTACACCACAGGCAAGAACGCGACTGATTCAGCGCTCATCATCGACGCGATGGATGTTCTGCACGCGGGCCTTGTTGATGGATTCTGCTTGGTGTCGTCGGACAGCGACTTCACTCGCTTGGCCACTCGCATTCGAGAGGCAGGCTTGGCGGTATATGGGTTTGGTGAACGGCATACGCCCGAACCTTTCGTCGCGGCATGCGACAAGTTCATTTACACAGAAATTCTCAAGCTGAAACCTGCTGAAACACCCGAGGCAGAGCCAAGTGCAGTGCCCGCAACTGAGATTGCCGTGGTTCAACCGCTGGTGATTGCGGCAATTGATGCCAATGCGAGAGAGGATGGCTGGGCACCCCTGGGTGGGGTGGGCGGCTACATCGGGAAAATCGACCCATCTTTCGACTCCCGCAACTTTGGCTTTAAGAAGCTGAGCGACTTAGTGCGAACTTTGGGCTACGTCGAGACAAAAGATGTGCCATTCACTCGACCTGACGGGGTCGTACTCAACAACATGCAGATTCGCATGAAGCGAGTTTCGCGATGATGCCTTTTGTGATGAATTGGAGTCTGACCCCAAACATTTTAGACTAGCAAGAACACAGTCCAAAATCCTAGTTACATTCGTAGCTATTGCGGCAAATATATTATCTAAAATCCCGATACTTATGACTAACAAACAATCCGCTACGCAAAATATTCAAGCGAAAATTACCGAAAATCTTGAGAGTGCGTTTGATGCAGTAATTATTGAGAGAAATAAGTATTATCAGGAAAACCCTGGAAAGATTCCAAACCTTGACTCGATCGATTCAATTGTAAGATCATCGGCTTTGGCTAATGCGGCCATATCGGGTGGCTCAAGCTTGGTTCCAGGGCCGATTGGAATGCTTGCCATTGTCCCCGAGTTAGTATTGGTCACGAGAAATCAAATTCGATTGATTTATGACGTTGCTGCTGCACATGGTCAAAAAGAGGCTATCACCAAAGAGCTTCTAGCCGCTGTGTTCGTTTCCGCAATGGGCACCTCCGCCGGAGGGCTGCTAGTAGTTCAGGGTAGCAAGCTCTTAGTGAAGCGGGCAAGCTTACAAGTGTTTCAGAAGCTGATTGTTATTTTGGGTGGAAAAATCACTCAGCAGGCCCTGAAGTCGGCCATCAGCAAGTGGCTTCCAGGGGTGGGTGCCGCAGCGATGGCCGCGTGGTCCAACTACATGACAAGGAAAATCGGGAATAAGTCCAAAGAGCTCTTTAGTAAACAAATTGTACAAAATGACGATGTCACCGACATCGAGCTAATCACACCTCTGGATATATCCGCAGAAGAGAATAATAATGAAGCTCGTTCCAGCGAATATGCAAAAATTCAAATTTTAATCAATCTGGCGAAAATTGATGGCCAAGTGGATGATTTGGAGAGTGAATTTATTGGAAATTTCATCGATAAAGCGGACATCACGCACGGTGAAAAAATCGATTTAATCTCAAGTCTAGGCAATCTTGAAAGTCAATACTTCGACATCAAATCGCTAGAGAGGTCACCAGATGAAGCTATTGCACTACTGGTCAACCTGACCCTCTTGGCAAAACTGGATGGGCGCTTTCATATCACCGAAAAGCTCTATATCAAGCAGATCGGAAAAATTCTGAACTTCTCCGCTTCTGATATCGAAGAAGTGATGGCTAGCTGATACTGTTTGTTCGTCCGCCCGTCCTAATCATTCACCCGAGATGCGATCCCTATGTCATCCGTGAGTTCACACCCATCTGGAGTACAGATCATGAAAAAAACGGCTACTTGGTTTTCGTTTGCGACGCTCAGTGCCTTTTTGCTCGCCGCCTGTGTATCAGCCGCGCCGCCCAATCCTCGCGATCAGGCGGTGAACCAAGCTTGGGAAACCTATTGCACCTCGGGCTACTGCGAAGGGGCCAAGGGCACCATTGTTGAAAGAACAGACAGTACTTTGACCGTCTCCATCAACGGCAATATCCGCTACATGACCTACACCGTCACCGGCGGGCCAGGCGGCTACGAGGCCCGGGTCAGCCCAACAGCGAACCAGGGACGCACCAAGCCCTGAGTGCCGCTGGTTGAAGCCTGACCCCGATACCTTCAGACACTGAAGCGAGATGGACCTGTGCGTCGACGTGCTTGCCCTGCGCGGCGTGCCGCACCAGGTGCGCAAAGGCGGGGGCAGCTTCGACCCGGCGGCCGACACCATCAAGGTGCTGACCATGCACGCCAGCAAAGGGCTGGAGTTCCCGGTGGTGGCGTTGGTGGGCGCGGGCCATACGCCCGCCCCGGGCGAAGACGAGCGCGAAGAAGCCAAGCTGTTCTACGTGGGCGCCACGCGGGCCACGCAGCGGCTGATCATCGGGTTGGGTGGGGACGGGCGGTTTGGGCAACGGTTGGCCGCATGAGAAACAGACCGGGTACCTGACTAGCAATCGATCAACGCTGAAGGGAAGTTCATATGTTTGTGATCGTTGAAACGTTTCGTGCAGGAGGCGAGTCGTCATCAGCCAAGATTCGAGTTCGCCCGGTTGCTGGTCAGGGGTTTCCTACAACGATGCGCGTTGAATGCTCTCGCGCGATGCGTGAGTCGGCGCCTGTGGGCACACAATTTCGACTTTGGGTAAAGGAAACCAGCCGTGAAGGCGGTGTACCGTTCCTGTACAGCAATCCAAACGACAAATGGGAGATGGTTGGATGAGCGTGCTTTTTGATCAAGCTACCGATTCGATAGCTAAACTCTGTAATTTCTCATAGGATTCGTTGACCAAAGTTCGGTTTTAATTTTCGATCCGTATCAATCACAACGCTGGGTAGGATTTTGAATGGCAAATAAAAGAGATATCTATAGTGACGAAGAGCACAGCATTCTCTACGCGGAAACAAAAGGAGCTTGCCCGCTCTGCATGATGCCTATTTTGTTCAAAAAGCCCGGGTCGAATAAGCCAAAGAAGGGATATGAGGTTGCGCACATTTACCCATTGAATCCAACAGCGGCGCAGGCGCAAGCTCTGACTGGTTACCCGGTGCCCACTGATTTGAATTCCTTGGAGAATGTTATTGCGCTTTGTCCCACATGTCACACTAGGTACGACAAGGACTTTAAGCTTGCTGAGTTAGCTAAGCTGCAAAAAATAAAAGATGACTTCTTGGATGTTAGTAAGGCAAAGCTAACTGCATCTCAATATGTCATTCAATCAGAGGTGTGTGAAATTCTGGATGCGATAGTTGGATTTGATTTTGATGATTTGAACTTAGGGTCTCCGAATTTTGATGTGGCGACTGTTGATAAGAAGCTGAAGACCGGAATGAGTCCACTTCAAAAACACGAGATCAAACAGAATGCCATCAGCTTTTACGTGAGAATTCGAGATCATTTGCGTTTTCTTGAGCAACAAGACCAAGTCGCTGTTAGAATTTTGCAGAATCAAATAAAGACTTTTTACTTGGAAATGAGCAAGCAAAATCCAGGAAATAAAGATTTGGTCTTTAATTATGTTGCTCAATGGATAAGTGACAGAGCGGGAAAGCCAATACTTGCTGCAAAGGTGTTGACATCATTCTTTGTCCAAAACTGCGAGGTCTTTGATGTTGATCCCAACTAAATTTACCCGGCTTGAAGAGTCCACTATTTTCAAGATGAAGAACATCTTGCTCAACAGGAACGACGGAGAGACGGTCTTAGATATATTTCTCCGAACGAAAGATGAGTTTTACGACGCAGCCGAATTTTTGCATGCAATGGATGTTTTGTATGTTTTAGACGTTCTTGATGTTGAGGTTGATTCTGGAGTGGTTGTGTATGCTTAAAGAAATAGCTTGCTCATTTTTTCGACAATCGAAGATCTCATTCCATGAGGGTCTAAATGTTGTATTAGGTGATGACGATGCAAAGAACTCGATCGGAAAATCTACGGCGTTAATGGTCATTGATTTTTCATTTGGAGGAGACAGTCTTACGGATGACAAGGCAGGTGTGATAAAGGCTCTGGGGCATCACCACTATGACTTTGCCTTTCAGTTTGCTGGTGTTATATATCATTTTTCGCGATCTACAGACCAATCAAGTTTGGTGTTCAGGTGTGATAAAGATTATGCCCGGCAAGGTGAACAATCAATCAAAGAGTTTCGCGAATGGCTAAAGAATTCTTATGGACTTGACGGGTCTGAGGGCTCGTTTCGCTCGCTGGTCAGTCCATTCGCTCGAATCTGGGGTAAGGGTGAATTGGACCGGATCACCCGTTTGATGGGGATGTTCAAGAGTCAATGAGCATAGCGGTTGGTCGACTAATTGATCTTTTTGAGCGGAGCGATGAAATTAGCGCTGAGAAAAAGACGCTTGAAAAACAGCGGGATAGAAGAAAGCTAGTTTCTGACTCAATGAAGGCCGAGCTCATTCCTAGTGTCAACAAGACTCAATACAAGGAGAATGGTGGAACTATTGCTGATGGAGTAGTTCAGATTGAAAGGTTAAAACAAGGCTTTGGCGGAGCCCTCTCTGTATATGAAACTCTGTTTGATGAAAATCTGAAAAAAATTCAGCTACGCAAGAATGAGCTTGGCATTTTGAGGACTGATCTTCAAAATAAAATCAGAAGACTCCAGAGGGAGATTTCAGGTATCACGCCGAGATTGTCTGCCAACATTGCACTCGTGAAGGAGTTTTTTCCCGGCGTCAATGTTGAAAGAATTGAAAGGGTTGAGGCGTTTCATCATCAAATTGGCGGCATTGTTAAGAGGGAACTAAAAGAGGAATTGATCTCCGCGGTAGATCACGAAAAAACTGTTGGCAAAGAGTTGTCTGCACTGGATGATGAAGTTCAAATTGCTTTACGCTCTAAAGGTGTGCCGGATGATCTGTTTCAAAAAGTCCTTGACTTGAAAGAGAAGACTGATAGGGCTGCGTTGGAAAATGGATACTATGATCATAAGGCGCAGTTGGATGCTGAAATAAAGAGTTCTAATCAAAGATTGAACTCAATATTTGAAAACATATTTTTGAGTATTGAGGGTGGCATTAATTCAAAACTTGCGGCATTTAATAAAGTTGTATATGGGCCGCGACGGAATAGTTCAGAATTGCGACTCAAGAGCCCGAGCTCATATAGTTTTATATCTCCCGATGATACTGGGACCGGGAAGACGTATGCTGGACTAGTAGGGTTCGATGTTGCTATGCTTTCTCTGACAAAATTACCATTCTTCATTCATGACTCAATAATCTATAAGAATATTGAAGTTCCTGCCACTATTCGAATCCTAAGAATTTTGGCGTCTGTAAAACGAAGGCAGATATTCTTGTCTTTCGATGAGGCGAAAAAATATGGTTCTCTGACTGAGCGACTGCTGGCTAAATTTATGGTGATTCGTTTGAGTCATAATAATTTGCTGTATACCAAGGATTGGAGAAGTAAAGATTAATATTTTCCTCATTGGTTAATTTTTAATTTTTTAGAAGGATGTTGGGTGTTTGGCAGAGGTTTTATGCGTTGGCAACTTTTATTCAATAAAAAACCCGGTGTTGCGAATAGCAACACCGGGTTTTTAGTTGAGAAAAAGCTGTTTTGTTACTTCGCCCACGAATCCTTCAACCCCGTAACCCGATTGAACACCGGCTTGCTCCCAGCCACGTGATCCACCCGATCCGCCACAAAATACCCAAACCGCTCGAACTGGAATTTCTGATCCGGCTGGGCGGAGGCCAGTGAGGGCTCCACGTAGGCGGTGACCACCTTGAGGCTGTTGGGGTTCAGGGCTTCGATGAAGTCTTTGCCGCCGGCGTCGGGGTTGGGGTCGCTGAACAGGCGGTCGTACAGGCGCACTTCGGCGCTCACGCCGCTGGCCACGCTCACCCAGGTGATGGCGGCTTTGGCTTTCACGATGTCGGCGCCGGGGGTGCCGCTCTTGGTGCCGGGGATCACCTTGGCGTGCACTTCGGTCACGGTGCCGTTCGCGTCCTTGGCGCAGCCGGTGCATTCGATGACGTAGCCGCCTTTGAGGCGCACCACGTTGCCGGGGAACAGGCGCTTGTAGCCCTTGGGCGGCACTTCTTCGAAGTCTTCGCGTTCGATCCACACTTCCTTGCCGATCTTGAACACGCGGTCGGGCGGCGGGGTCTGGCCTTCGGGCACGGCGTGGTGGGGCAGGGCGGGCTGGGTGCAGTCTTCGGTGTAGTCGTCAGCGCCGAAGGCCTCGGCCCAGTTGGTGAGCACCAACTTGACGGGGTCGAGCACGGCCATGCCGCGGTGGGCCTTGTTTTCCAGGTCTTCGCGCAGGCAGCCTTCGAGCGTGCTGTAGTCGATCCAGGAGTCGCTCTTGGTGACGCCGATGCGTTCGGCAAAGAGCTGGATGCTTTCGGGCGTGTAGCCGCGGCGGCGCAGGCCGACGATGGTGGGCATGCGCGGGTCGTCCCAGCCGCTGACCTTGTGGTCGTACACGAGCTGCGCGAGCTTGCGCTTGCTGGTGATGACGTAGGTGAGGTTGAGGCGGGCAAATTCGTACTGGTGCGGCGCGGGGTGGGCGAGCAGGCCGCCTTCGCACAGGCGGTCCATCAGCCAGTCGTAAAACGGGCGCTGGTCTTCAAACTCCAGCGTGCAGATGCTGTGGGTGATCTGCTCCAGTGCGTCTTCGATGGGGTGCGCAAAGGTGTACATGGGGTAGATGCACCACTTGTCGCCGGTGTTGTGGTGCGTGGCGCGGCGGATGCGGTAGATGGCCGGGTCGCGCATGTTGATGTTGGGCGAGGCCATGTCGATCTTGGCGCGCAGCACCATGCTGCCGTCTTCGTGCGCGCCGTCGCGCATTTCGCGGAAGCGGGCCAGGTTCTCGGCGGGCGTGCGGCTGCGGAACGGGCTGTCCACGCCGGGTTTGCCGAAGTCGCCGCGGGCGGCGCGCATCTGTTCGGCGGTCTGTTCGTCCACATAGGCGTGGCCGGCGGTGATCAGGTATTCCGCCGCGCGGTACATGAAGTCGAAGTAGTCGCTGGCCTGGAACAGGTGGCTCTGGCCGTTGGCTTCCCAGTTGAAGCCGAGCCACTGCACCGCGTCGAGGATGGAGTTGACGTATTCAGTGTCTTCCTTCTCGGGGTTGGTGTCGTCAAAGCGCATGTGGCAGACGCCGCCGTAGTCGCGCGCCAGGCCAAAGTTGAGGCAGATGCTCTTGGCGTGGCCGATGTGCAGGTAGCCGTTGGGCTCGGGGGGGAAGCGGGTGCGGATCTTGGCCGGGTCGGGCTGGCCGGCGGCGTGGTGGGCGGCGTCGCCCGGGGTGCCGGCCCAGCGGCGGCCTGCGTAAGTGCCTTTTTCCAGATCGTTTTCGATGATCTGTCGCAGGAAGTTGCTGACCTTGTGCTCGCCCTCGGCATTGGGGGCGGCAGCGTTGTTTTTAGACGGGGATGGAGGTGTGTTGGAGCTCATTCGCCCATTCTAGGGGCGCCGTCACATCGTCATGGTGGGCGATTCTGCGGCGCGGGCCGGTGTGGCGCTGAAGGCACTGCCGTGCGCCGGGCGTTGGTCGGCCTGCGCCATGCGGGTGAGGGACGCGCGCGCGTCGGTGTTGGCGGCCGAGCGGGCGTCCAGCTGGCCCTCCCGGAGGGCGTAGCCGTCGTGCTGGGCGAACCGGATCTGGCCGTTTTGGACCTTCATGTGGGTGATGCCGGTCAGGCCCTGCTCGCGGGCCTGTTGGGCCACGGCGTGCACGGTGTTGTCCAGGCCGGGGTTCCAGGGCAACTGGTGGCGGTCGGCGATGGCGCGGACTTGTTGCTCGCTCTGCTGGATCAGCTGCAGGCTTTGGGGGGAGAGCTGGTGGGTGGGTTTGAGTTGCAGGGGCTGGTTGAGCGGGTCCGCGGCGGCGGTTACCTGCGCCTGTGGGTGGCGTTTTAGGGCTGCTTCGAGATAGCCCTGATTCAGATTGCTTTCCCAGGCGGCGGCGTTGGCTTGGCGTTCGGGAAGGCCTTTGACTTCGCCCCCGATGCCGCCGGTGTTGATGATGGAGCCGGCTTGGGTGGCGTCGGTGCGGGCGCTGCGCACGGGTTGGACGTTGTCTTTCCAGTACTGAACCGCAATCCGTTCGGCGTTTTGCTGATTGGCGGCCAGCTCCGGGTGGCGCACCAGATCCAGTCCCAGCTTCGGGCCAGAGTCGGTGTAGTTGCTCCTGCCCGTGAGTTGTATGTAGCCGCGCCCCCGGAAGGTGAACGCATCGCCTGCCTCGGTGTTGCCCAGGCCGGCTTTCCCCCATTCGCCTCCGTATACCTGCTCTGCCACGGCATGTTGCCGTTCAGTTCTGTCCCGTATGTTGGCGATGGATTGAGCGCCTTCGCGCGTCAAACCATTGCGCTTTGGGAACACGTCATACAAACGGCTGCCGCTGTAGTTGAGGTTCTCCTCCAGTCGCGTGAAGTTCTGGCTCTCATGCTGCACCTGCCCCATGAAGTTGGCCAGCTCGCGCGGGTCGGTGATGCCGCTGAGGTAGGCCGTCACCAGAAGCGCTTCTGCGCGCTGGCGTTGCTGTTCGCTGTTCAGGTGAGGGATGTCCGGGTTCGCCATGGTTCAACCTCCGGCGTCATTGGCCTGTGCTTTTGTTGCGGGAGCGTTCCCAATCAGCCTTGTTGATCATCTGAGCCATGTAGGAATCAATGTGGTCCCGGTTGATCCGGCGGGCGCAGAGCGACCCGCTTTTGATTGCGCTCAGTGGCCAGCCTTCAGGCGCGTTCTCTGGATTTGCATCGGCTGGTGACTCGATATCCAGGCTGAAGTGCATAAACGACCCTTTGTCCGTTGCCACAAACATGTGAGGCCACGCGGATATGGACACCCAGAAATACATGTGCTTTTTGTAGTCCTCGGGGTTGGGGGGGTAGGTGAACTGCACTTGGCCCTGCTTTGTGCCAATGGCGACATAGGCATACCCGGGGTTGTCCTTGGCCTCCCCCTTGAATTGGTCGAAATCCGACGATCCGCACAACGACAGCACCCGCCGGTCTTGCAGCTCGCAGGAGAAGCCCACGGTTTCCTGGGGCTTGCAGTGGTGGGTGACGGGGGTGGCGGTTGGGGCTGCCTTGGGGCCGGCGGCGCAAGCGCTCACGGTCACGGTCAGGGCCAGGAGCGCGGTGACAGGCAGCGCAGAAAGGCGGGCAAGGGTCGGGTGGCTGGGGCTTTGCATGGCGAAGGGTTTTGAAATTTTGTAGTTCATTCTGCTACATAAAGCAGTGAACAAAGTCCAGAACCCCCCGTTTCGCCCCGGGCCAGGCCGCGCAGGCGTCAGAGCGTGGTGTGGCCCCAGCCGGTGAGTGCCACCAGCCGCTCCAGCGCGAAGGCGCCGAGCACCGAGTTGCCTTTGGCGTCGAGTTCGGGCGACCACACGGCCACCGTGCCCACGCCGGGCACCACGGCCACGATGCCGCCGCCCACGCCGGTTTTCACCGGCAGGCCGATGCGGTAGGCGAAGTCACCCGCGGCGTCGTAGGCGCCGCAGGTGAGCAGCAGGGCGTTGACGCGCCGGGTGTCGTCGGCACCCAGGAACAGTTCGTCGGGCTGGCCGTCCATGGCGAGGTCGCGCCCGCCGTTGGCGAGGAAGAGCGTGGCCTGGGCGAGCTGCTGGCAGTTCATCTCGGTGGCGCACTGGCGGCAGTAGTTGTCGAGCACCAGCTCGGGCGCGTTCTGGAAGTTGCCGTGGCTCTTCATGAAGTAGGCCATGGCCATGTTGCGGTGGGCGGTGTCGCGCTCGCTCTTGGCCACGCGCGGGTTCCAGTGCAGGTTGGGCTCGTCGGCCAGGCGGCGCAGGGCGCCGAGCAGGGCGTAGTCGAGGTGCGCGTAGCGGCTGGTGAGGATGTCGGTGATGACCAGCGCGCCGGCGTTGATGAACGGATTGCGCGGGATGCCGTTTTCGGTTTCGAGCTGCACGATGGAGTTGAACGCCGCGCCCGAGGGCTCGCGGCCCACGCGCTGCCAGAGGCCTTCGCCCATGAGCTTGAGGGCGATGACGAAGGTGAAGAGTTTGGTGATGCTCTGCAGCGAGAAAGGCACTTGCGCATCGCCCACGGTGTGGCTTTCGCCGCTGACCAGCGCCACGGCCATGCCGAACTGGCGCGGCGGCACTTCGCCCAGCGCGGGGATGTAGTCGGCCACGCGGCCCTTGCCGTAGAGGGCCTGGGCTTCGGTGTGGATCTGGTCGAGCAGGGCGGGCAGGGGCGGGGTCATGGCGCATTCTAGAAAGGGCGCGGGGCAGGTTATGCCGCGCGCGGCGGGCGCCATGCAGGTGTCACATAAAGCCGGCTTTTGGAGCCCACAATCGTCTGCGGTGTGCAATATGCCGCGGGTGCGCCCCGGGACAGCCGACGAGGGGCGTTCATCCGGGTGCCAGTGGCGGGCGTTTTCCGCTATCGTCGGGTCTGGCCTGAGGACGAATGAAAAAGGTTGCAAAAAGAATGAACACGGACAACCCGGACACGGTGATGATGGACGAGCAGACGCATTGGGAAGCGACCCAGATGGAGGATGTTTTCCTGCCGTCGGTGCGTGTGCAGCTGGGCTGGTCCGACGTGGAGAACGCGGTCAACCAGGGCGCCATCGTGCCGGCGCAGGCCCATGCGCTGTGGGCGAGCTGGGCCTTGCCCGGCAGCCCCACGCGGGTGGGCGCGGGTGAACCGCGGTCAGAGGGCACGGATGTGGAGGGCATTCCCTGGAGCCGCACGGAGGCCGCCGAACTCGCGCCGGCGCCGGTCGAGCGTTCGGTGCCGATGCAGGTGCTGGCGCTGTTGATAGCCGCCTTGGTGGGGGCGGCGCTGACGCTGCTGGTGCTCGGCCACGCCTAGGAAAAGCCGTGTGAACAGGCCCTAGTCACTTTGGATCCAGCCGGTCCCGGCGCGTTGGCCGGCCTGGCGTTGCAGGTCCTGCTGCATCTGTTTCTCAAACTGTTCCCGCGACTCGCGCACCCGCTGCACGAAGTCGTCTTCATCGTGCCGGCTGGCGCGCGCGGCTTTCAGGAAGTGGTTCGAATAGCGGCGGAAGTCGTCGGCCAGTTCGCGCGCCTGGAAGCGGTCAAAGCCCAGCAGCTCCAGCGTGGCGCGCGCGCTGCGCAGCGAGCTTTCGAACACTTCGCGCTGCACGTGGTGCACCTCGGCTTCTTCCAGCTCCATGGCGTGCACGGCGTCGTAGGCGCGGGCGAGGATGGGCAGGTTCGGGTGTGACTGGCGCAGCTCGTGCACCAGCTGGTTGGACTGCACCGGGTCGTCGATGGCGATCACCACCGCCTGCGCGTGGGCGATGCCGGCGGCGTGCAGCAGGTCGGGCTGGGTGGCGTCGCCGAAATACACCTTGAAGCCGAAGCGCCGCGCGGAATCCACCGTGTCGGCGTCGTGGTCGATCACGGTGGGCCTGATGCCCGCGCTCAGCAGCACGCGCGCCACGATCTGGCCGTAGCGGCCGAAGCCGGCGAGCAACACGGGCGGGTGTTCGTCTTCGATGGTGTCGGCGGGGCGGGTCTCGCTTTCGGGGCAGCCCCAACGGTCGTAGGCGATCAGCAGCAAGGGCGTGCTCACCATGGACAGCGCGGCAATGAGGGTGAGCAGGTCGGCATCGGCCGCGGGCATGACCGCCGAGGCCTTGGCCGCGGCCAGCACCACGAACGCAAACTCGCCCACCTGTGAAAGCAGCACGGCGAGCAGCTTGCGCTGGCTGCCGCGCAGGCCGACCGCGCGGCCGAGCAGCCACAGGCCCAGCGCCTTCAACGCCACCACCAGCACCAGCCCCAGGCCCACCTGCAGCGGCGCCGTGAGCACCAGGCCGAGCTGCATGCTCATGCCGACCGCGATGAAAAACAGGCCGAGCAGCAGGCCCTTGAACGGCAGGATGTCGCTCTCCAGCGCGTGGCGGTATTCGGAGCTGGCCAGCAGCACACCGGCCAGGAAGGCGCCCAGTCCCATGGACAGGCCCACGGTCTGCATCAGCAGGGCCACGCCCAGCACCAGCAGCAGCGCAAAGCCGGTGAACAGCTCGCGCACCTGCATGCGCGCGATGAAGCGCATGGCGGGGTAGGCCACGTAGCGGCCCGCCAGCACGACGCCCACCACGGCGGCGATCTGCAGCAACGGCCCGCCGCTGCCATGGCCCGCGTTCACGTCGGGCGCGGACTGTGTGCCCAGCGCCGCGGCCAGACCCAGCAGCGGGATGGCCGCGATGTCCTGGAACAGCAGCATCGAAAAGCCGTTGCGCCCCACGGGCACGGCCATGAGGTGACGCTCCTGCAGGAGGCCGACGACGATGGCGGTGCTGGAAAGCGCCATCGCCAGGCTGCCCACCAGCGCGGCCTGCCAGGTCCAGCCCAGCATCAGGCCGAGAGGGAACAGCAGCGCGGCGCAAAGCAGCATCTGCAGCGCGCCGCCGCCGAACACGGCCGCGCGCATGGCCCACAGGCGCTTGGGTTCCAGTTCCAGCCCGATGACGAAGAGCATCAGCACCACGCCGAGCTCGGACACATGCAGGATGGCGGCCGGGTCGCTCACCAGCGCAAAACCCACCGGCCCGATCACGATGCCGGCCACCAGATAGCCGAGCACCGAGCCCAGGCCGAGCTTCACCGCGATCGGCACGAACACCAGCGCGGCGAGCAGGAACAGGATGCCCTGGGTCATGCTGCGGCCCCTTCGGCGGTGGACAGGGCGAGCGCGCTGCGGTGGGCTTGCAGGTGCTGCACCAGCGGGGCGCAGCTGGCCTCGCGCTCGGCGTCGCTGACCATGTGACCGGCGTGCACCACGTAGGGCGGCAGCCAGTGCATGCCGCAGTAGCGGGCGGTCTGTTCGATGGGCGCGATGAAGTCGGCGAAGGGGCGGCCGTGTTCACCGCCGGGTGTGTAGGCCGACGCGCTGGCGCCGGCGCTGGCGACCCACCAGACGGTCTTGCCGCGCAGGGCGTTGCCGCCGTCGCCATAGGCCCAGCCGTGCACCAGCACCTGGTCAAACCAGTGCTTCATCAGCGAGGGCACGCTGTACCAGTGGATCGGCGTGAGCCACACCACGAGTTGCGCGCCCGCAAGCGCTTCGCGCTCGGCGGTGGCGTCGATGTCGAAGTCGGGGTAGAGCTCGTAGAGCGAACGCACGGTGGTGTCGGGCGCGTTGTCAAAGACGCGCCGGAGCCGCTGCGTGACGAGCGAGCGGCGCGGGTGCGGGTGGGCGTGGATGACCAGGGTGTTCGGCATGGCGTCGGTTGCGTGGGCCAGGGGGCTCGCCACGATAGCACCGCGCGCCTTCACTGGCCGAAGCGCGGGCCGTCTTTCAGGAAGGCTTCTTCTTCGGGCGTGCTCACGCGGCCGAGCGCGGCGTTGCGGTGCGGGAAGCGGCCGAATTTCTTGATGATGTCGTGGTGCTGGTAGGCGTAGCGCAGGTTGCCGGCCAGCGTGTCGCGCAGCTCGGGCGTGGTGGTGGCGAGCAGGTGGGTGAAGCGGGCGACGCATTCGTCCTGCAGCTCCAGCCGCTCGGCGTGCATGAGCGGCATGTAGAGGAACACGCGGCCCACGCGCGGGAGTTCGGCGTCTTGCGCCAGCGCGAGGGACTGCAGCACGAGCTGCTGCGCGCGGCCGTCGCCGGCAAAGGCGCGTGCCTGACCGCGGAAGATATTGCGGGTGAACTGGTCGAGCACCACGATGAGCGCGAGGCGCGACGCCAGTTGCGCCTCCCAGTCGTGGAGCCCGCCGCCGAGTGCGCTCTCGACCAGGGCGCCGAAGTTTTGCGTGATCAGCGCGTCCTGCGCGGCGCCACCGCCGAACCACAGCGCATTGCGGTCGCTGGTGGGCCAGTCGCGAAGCAGGCCGTCGCCGAACCAGAAGTCGAGCACTTCCTGCGGCCGTGTGGTGATGTCGGTCATTTTTTACCTCCCTTTCTGACGGTCGTGCGTTACTTTTGGCAACGTCTTTGACTGTGCATGCGGTACAGAACGCGGATGATTCTCCTGTAATAGACACACGGTGACCAGACAGGCACCGTCAACAGGAGCAACCACGATGAACACGATGACTTTCAAAACGCCATGGGGCCGCAGCTCGGGACTGGCCAAGGGTCTGGCGCTGTTGGCGCTGGCTGCCGCCGGCTGGGCCGCCACCACCGGTACCGCGCAAGCGCGCGACAACGTCCAATTCTCAATCGGGTTGCACGCCCCCGGTGTGGCCGTGGGTGTGACGAACGCACCGCCGGTGTATTACCAGCCCTATGTGATCCAGCACCAGCCGTATCCGTACCCTTACGTGCGGCCGGTGGTGGTGGCGCCAGCGCCGGTGTATTACTACCCGGGCCACCCGGGCCGGGGCTACGGTCCGCGCTGGGACGACCGCCGACACTGGCGCCATGACCGCCGCCACGACCGCCGCGATTGGCGCCATGACCGCCACGACCACCGTGATGGTCGCTGGGACGACGACGACCGCCGCCGCTGAAGACTGACGGGCCCGCTGCGCCCAGCCGCTCAGAGCTGGCGCAGCGTGCCGTGGTTGGCCCGGGCGGTGGCGCGAAAGCCCTCTGAAATGCGGGCGTCGCTCGCCGCCGCAGCCCAGAACCGCAGGGCCAGTTCACGGGCCTGCGGCCATTCGGCCAGGGTGTTGGCCGTGGGGTGCAGGGGCCGTTCGCTGAAACGGCGCTCGACCAGTTCGCCGTTCACCGGCGCGTACAGCATGGGCAGCATGTCGTAGGTGGGCGAGAGGCGCCAGTCGTCGTTGTCCAGAAGCAAAGATATGTTGCCGTAGTGACGATCGGTGTTCGCGATCAGCGCGCCATAGGCTTCGAGCACGCGCAGGTGGCTGGCGTCTTCTTCGGTCAGCAGGCCCCGCTGCACCATGCGCAGCGAGGTGGCGGCCCAGTCGTCGATCTGGCCCACGTATTCCGAGTCGTAGACCAGCAGCGAGACCATGCCGATGCGGCCACGCGCCGTGCGGTCGAAACGCTGCGCTTCCAGAAACACCCGACCACCCGCCGCCACGATGCGCGTTTGCGCCGCCGGCAGGCCAGCCTGCGCCAGCGTGTGCAGCGCCAGGTGTTCACAGACCAGCAGGTCGCGCATCCGCTGGTCGGCCGGGGCATCGCCCGCGGGCGAAAACTTCACGATCACCGCCTGCCCGTTGAACACGGTGCAGAACTTGGGCTGTTCGCCGCCTGCCGACGAGCCGGGCAGCGTGCCCTGCATGGCCTGCTCGGCGAGCGCCGGGTACTCAAGCTCGGGGTCGCTCACGCGCGAGGCGCGCTGCGCGAGCGTGTGGAAGCGCTCGAACGCGGGCTGGCCGACGATCAGGTTGCCGGGCAGGTCGTCGCCGGCCTGCACCAGCGCCTTCAATACGTCGTCATCGCTCCAGTAGCGCAGGTCGTCGGGCAGGCGCAGCTCGGGGTGGGCGAGCGCGAAGGTGCGGCCCATGAAGCCCTGCGGGCGCATGTCGTTCAGGAACCAGGGCAGGCCGTCGTGCAGCTGGCTCAGGCCGTCGACCTCGTCGACCCAGAAGCGCCCGCCGGGCAGCGGCACCATGCGGCCGAAGGGGCTGGCCCGGCCTTGTGCGTCCACCCGCATCATGGGCACTTCGCTGCCCACGCCTTCGATGGCGCGCGGCAGCAGGTAACGCTGAGAGCGCGCGGCCCCCACCTTGAGCACCCGGCCACTGCGCAGCAGCGGCGCGAGCAGCCGCGACACGGTGGCCTGGCTCACGCCCAGCCGGGCCTGCAGCTCGGCGCTGCTGGCCACGCCGCCGAGTTCGCGCAGGCGGGTCAGTGCGGCGTTTTCAGGCGGGTTGGTGGCGGGCATTGAATGAAAATATGAATAGATAACCGAATATCATATTTCATTCTTCATATGTCCTTTCAGATCGGCTTATTGAATAGATACCGGCTGCTTCGAGCGATCAGGCGCCGCGGCTGCGGGCGATGCGCGCCGCCAGCCGCGCCGCCACCCGGGCGGTGAGGCCATCGCGGTCCAGCGACGGGTTGAGTTCGGCGATGTCGGCCGCGACCACGCGGCCCGACGCCAGCACCTGATCGATCAGCCGCTCCACCTGCGCCAGCGGAACGCCCAGCGGCGCTGGCGCCGAGACCCCCGGCGCCTGCGCACCGGGCAAGACATCCAGACACACCGTGAGGTACACCGCGTCGCTGCGCGCGAGGTCAATCGCCAGCGCCTGCTGCGCATCGCGCAGGCCGGCGGCGTCCTGCAGGCTGTCGTCGAGCCAGTAGCGCACGCCCATGGCGTGGGCGCGGTCGAACAGGGCCTGGGTGTTGGCGAAGCGGCTGATGCCGAAGACGCGGTAGTTGAAGGTCTGGCCGCGCTCGGCGCACCAGTCGTGCATCTGGCGGAACGGCGTGCCCGAGTTGGCCTGGGCGGCCACGCGCAGGTCGAAGTGCGCGTCGAGGTTGACCACCAGCAGGCGGCTGGCGTCGGGCCGGGCCTGCACGATGCCCTGGAACGTGCCCCAGGCCATTTCGTGGCCACCGCCGAGCACCAGCGGCAGGCTGCCGCGCGCCATGGCTTCGGCCACGCGCTCGCCCAGTTGCGCCTGCGCGGTTTCGAGCGCGCCGTCGGCGCAGCCCACATCGCCCGCGTCCCAGAGCGCCGGTTCACCGAGCACCGGCAGGTTGGCCAGCGCACCGCGCAGCGCGAGCGTCCACGGCAAAACCGATCAGCGTGACGCCGCCGGTGCTGTGTGCAGCGGCGGGCTGCACGCGATGGTGCCAGCGGGTGCTGACGCCGGTTTCTTCGGCGTCGTCACGGCCACGCCATGCAAAAGTTTCTGTCGGATTCATGTGCGCTCCAGGCCCGCCGCGATCACGCGGCGGCAGGGGTTGCGGCCAAACCAGTAGGCCAGTTCGTTCGGGTGGTCCAGCTCCCAGGCCACGAAGTCGGCGCGCTGGCCGGCGGCGAGCTGGCCGCGGTCCGTCAGGCCGAGCGCGCGCGCGGCGTGCAGCGTGATGCCCTGCACCGCTTCGAGCGGCGTCAGGCGGAACAGCGTGCAGGCCATGCTCGCCATGAGCAGCAGCGACAGGCCCGGCGAGGTGCCGGGGTTGTGGTCGGTGGACACGGCCATGGGCACGCCGGCCGCGCGCAGTGCCGCGATGGGCGGCAGCTTGGTTTCACGCAGGAAGTAATACGCGCCCGGTAGCAGCACGGCCACGGTGCCGGCCGCTTTCATGGCCGCGATGCCGGCCTCGCTCAGGTGTTCGAGGTGGTCGCACGAGAGCGCGCCGAACGAGGCCGCGAGCGCGGCGCCGCCCTGGTCGGACAGCTGCTCGGCGTGCAGCTTGACGGGCAGGCCGAGGGCTTTGGCGGCTTCAAAAACACGGCGGGTTTGTGCGGGGCTGAAGCCGATGTGCTCGCAGAAGGCATCCACCGCGTCCACCAGGCCTTGGGCGTGCAGGTCGGGCAGCCAGGCGCAGACGGCGGCGATGTAGTCGTCGGGCCGGCCTTCGAACTCGGGTGGCAGGGCGTGGGCGCCGAGGAAAGTGGTTCTCACATCCAGGCGCTGATCAACACCGAGCCGGCGCGCCACGCGCAGGCAGCGCGCTTCGGCTTCCAGCGAGAGGCCATAGCCCGACTTGATTTCCAGCGTGGTCACACCCTCGGCCATGAGGCAGCGGGCGCGCTGCGTGGCGCTGGCGAGCAGGGCCTCTTCGCTGGCGGCGCGGGTGGCGGCGACGCTGGAGCGGATGCCGCCACCGGCGCGCGCAATGGCTTCATAGCTCGCGCCATTCAGGCGCTGTTCGAATTCGGCCGCGCGCTGACCGCCGTAGACCAGATGGGTGTGACAGTCCACCAGGCCGGGGGTGATCAGCGCGCCGCCGAGGTCGATTTCGTGAGCGGGTCGGGCGTGTGACGGCAGGCCGCGGTTGCGGCCGACCCAGGCGATCTGGCCGCCTGCGGTGAGCAGGGCGCCGTCTTCGATCAGGCCCCAGCCGTTGGCGCCGTGGGCGGGGTCGAGCGTGGCGATGCGGGCGTTGTGCCAGAGGGTGGTGGTCATGGGGTCACGCCTTCGGGAATGTGGTGCAGCCACCAGCCAATGGCTGGTGCGGGGACGTCCGGTTCAAAGCGCCAGTCGCCCGGCGGTGGTGCGTCGAACCAGAGCAGGCTGAGGGCGGGCAGGGAGCGCTGCTGGTCGCCGCTGGACCAGCGGCCGGCCACGCGCGCGAACAGGCCGGCCTGGGCGCCAGCGGGCGCTTGCCAGGCGGTGCCGGGCGACACGGTGGCCATGCCGCCCGCGCCGCCGCGAACCATGAGGTTGAGGTCGCGCACCGGGCCGCCCATCAGGCGGCAGCCGGGCGCCGCAGCGCCGTCGAAGGCCAATGGCGTATCGCCCGGGCGCAGCGCCAGCGATTGTTCGGCGAAGTCCAGCGCCACGCCTTCACCCGAGAGCAGCGTGAACCAGCGGCGCACGCCGGGGAAGGCCGAGAACGGACCGTCTGCGGCGATGTCGGCCACGCTGATGCGCAGCCGCCAGTCCGCCGGGTCCGGCCAGGCCAGCAGCTCGCGCGTGACACCACCGCCGTTGCGCCACGGCGTGGCCGGGGCGCTGTCCACGGTGATGCTGCGCGCGGAGGTCATCGCGTGTTCAGCCCGCCCAGACGGAAGCGAAGAGGTCCTGGTGCGCTGCACCGGCCGCACCCTCCAGCACCAGCCGGCGGGCGGCCTCGATATCAGGCGCGAACAGGCGGTCCTTGTCGTAGAACGGCACTTCGGCGCGCAGAGCGGCGTGCACCTGCGCCAGGCGCGGCGAGGTGGCGAGCGGGCGGTGAAAGTCCACGCCCTGTGCGGCGGCCAGCCATTCGATGCCGAGGATGGTGGCGGTGTTGTCGGCCATCTCGGCCAGGCGGCGCCCGGCGTAGGTGGCCATGCTCACGTGGTCTTCCTGGTTGGCGCTGGTGGGCAGGCTGTCGACGCTGGCGGGGTGGGCGTGCGACTTGTTTTCCGAGGCCAGCGCGGCGGCCGTGACGTGGGCGATCATGAAGCCGCTGTTGAGGCCGGGGTTGTCAACCAGGAAGGGCGGCAGTCCCGACAGCGTGCTGTCGATCAGCAGCGCGATGCGGCGCTCGGAAATCGCGCCGATCTCGGCGATGGCCAGGGCCAGCGTGTCGGCCGCGAAGGCCACCGGCTCGGCGTGGAAGTTGCCGCCCGAGAGCACCTCGTTGGTGTCGGTGAACACCAGCGGGTTGTCGGTGACGGCGTTGGCTTCGGTGAGCAGGGTGCGCGCGGCGTTGTTGATGAGGTCGCGGCAGGCGCCCATGACCTGCGGCTGGCAGCGCAGGCTGTAGGGGTCCTGCACGCGCTCGTCGTCCACCACATGCGAGAGGCGGATCTGACTGCCCGCGAGCAAGGCGCGCGTGGCGGCGGCCACGGCGATCTGGCCGGGCTGGCCGCGCACGGCGTGGATGCGCGGGTCGAACGGCGCGTCGCTGCCCTTGGCCGCGTCCACGCTGAGCGCGCCGGTCACCGTGCCGGCTTCGAGCAGGCGCTCGGCCATGAACAGGCCATGCAGCGCGAGCGCGGTGGAGACCTGGGTGCCGTTGATCAGCGCCAGGCCTTCCTTGGCCGCGAGCGTGAGTGGGTTGATGCCGGCGGCTTTCAGCGCCGCAGCGGCGGGCAGCCACTCGCCGTTCATGCGCACCTCGCCTTCGCCCATCAGGGCCAGCGTCATGTGCGACAGCGGCGCGAGGTCGCCCGATGCGCCGACCGAGCCCTTGACCGGGATGCGCGGCGTGATGCCGGCGTTGAGCAGGGCGAGCAGGGTGTCGATCACGACCGGGCGCACGCCCGAATAACCGCGTGAGAGGCTCGCGGCCTTCATCAGCACCACGAGGCGCACGGTGGCGTCGCTCATGGGTTCGCCTGTCCCCACCGAGTGCGACAGGATCAGGTTGCGCTGCAGCAGCTCCAGCTGGTCGTCGGGGATGCGCGTCTTGGCGAGTTTGCCGAAGCCGGTGTTGATGCCGTAGGCCGCGTCGCCTATGTGCACGATGGCGTGGATGGCGGCGGCCGAGGCCGCGATGGCGGCCTGGGCTTCGCCGCCGAGTTCCACGCGCACGGCCTGTTGCCAGACGGTGCGCAGATTGGCCAGGCTCATCTGGCCGGGGTGGAGGGTGAGGGAGGTGGTCATGGTGTGAAGTGTCATCCGATCATGGGCAACTTGAGCCCTTGTTTTTTCGCTGTGGCAATCGCCAGCTCATAGCCCGCATCCGCGTGGCGCATCACGCCCGATCCGCAGTCGTTCACCAGCACACGCGCCAGGCGCTCGGCCGCGGCGTCGGTGCCGTCGGCCACGATCACCATGCCCGAGTGTTGCGAGTAACCCATGCCCACACCGCCACCGTGGTGCAGGCTGACCCAGCTGGCGCCGCCGGCGGTGTTGAGCAGGGCGTTGAGCAGCGGCCAGTCGCTCACCGCGTCGGTGCCGTCTTTCATGGCCTCGGTCTCGCGGTTGGGGCTGGCGACCGAGCCGGTGTCGAGGTGGTCGCGGCCGATCACGATCGGGGCCTTGAGTTCGCCGTTCTTCACCATCTCGTTGAAGGCCAGGCCGGCGATGTGGCGCTCGCCCAGGCCGAGCCAGCAGATGCGCGCGGGCAGGCCCTGGAAGGCGATGCGTTCGCGCGCCATGTCGAGCCAGCGGTGCGTGTGGTGGTTGTTCGGGAACAGTTCCTTGATCTTGGCGTCGGTCTTGTAGATGTCTTCCGGATCGCCGGACAGCGCGACCCAGCGGAACGGGCCCTTGCCCTCGCAGAACATGGGGCGGATGTAGGCCGGCACGAAGCCGGGGAAATCGAACGCGTTCTTCACGCCCTGGTCGAACGCGACCTGGCGGATGTTGTTGCCGTAGTCCACCGTGGGGATGCCCATGCTCTGGAAATCGAGCATGGCCTGCACGTGCACCGCGCAGCCTTGTGCGGCTTCATCTGTCAGCCGCTTGTGCTGCGCCGGGTCTTTCTGCGCAGCCTTCCATTGCGCCACGCTCCAGCCCACCGGCAGGTAGCCGTTGATGAGGTCGTGCGCCGAGGTCTGGTCGGTGACCAGGTCGGGCCGGATGCCACCGGCTTTCGCGCGCTTGACCAGCTCGGGCAGCACCTCGGCTGCGTTGCCCAGCAGGGCGATGGACACGGCTTCCTTCTTCGCTGTGTGTTCTTTGATGAGCTCCAGCGCGTGGTGAATGTCGCGCGCCTGCTTGTCCACATAGCGCGTGCGCAGGCGGAAGTCGATGCTGCTCTGCTGGCACTCGATGTTCAGCGAGCAGGCGCCGGCCAGTGTGGCCGCCAGCGGCTGCGCGCCGCCCATGCCGCCGAGGCCGGCGGTGAGGATCCAGCGGCCCGAGAGATCGTTGCCATAGTGCTGCTTGCCGGCTTCGACGAAGGTCTCAAACGTGCCCTGCACGATGCCCTGGCTGCCGATGTAGATCCAGCTGCCGGCGGTCATCTGGCCGTACATGAACAGGCCCTTGCGGTCGAGTTCGTTGAAGTGTTCCCAGTTCGCCCACTTGGGCACCAGGTTGCTGTTGGCGATCAGCACGCGCGGGGCGTTCGAATGCGTCTTGAACACGCCCACCGGCTTGCCTGATTGCACCAGCAGGGTCTCGTCGTCGTTCAGGTCTTTCAGCGAAGCGAGTATCTGGTCGAAGCAGGCCCAGTCGCGCGCGGCGCGGCCGATGCCGCCGTAGACCACGAGGTGCTGCGGGTTCTCGGCGACCTCGGGGTCGAGGTTGTTCTGGATCATGCGGTAGGCGGCTTCGGCGATCCAGTTCTTGCAGGTCAGCGTGTTGCCGCGCGGCGCACGGATGACGCGGGTGGGGTCGAGGCGGGGGTCGGTGTTGGTGTTCATGGGGAACTCCTTGAAGAAATCGGTGGGGTGAAGAGGGGGTGGGATCAGGCGATCCAGCCCTGGGCGAAGGCGATGTGGCCGGCGCCGGCGGCGAGCAGGATGCTCAGCGCGGTGCGCACGAACCAGACGCCGACCATCTGGCGCAGCGAGATCGGGATGCGCGTGGCCAGCACGCAGGGGATCGAGCCGGAGAAAAACAGCACCGAGCTGACCGAGACCACGGCGGCGACGTAGCGCACCACCGGGTCGGCGCCCTTGAGCATCAGGGCCGGCAGGAACATCTCGGCCAGGCCCGAGGCCAGGGCCTTGCTGGTGGCCACCGGTTCGGCCAGGCCACCGAGCCACACGAAGGGCAGCAGCAACAGGCCCAGCACGTCGAACACCGGGGTGTAGCGCGCCAGCAGCAGGCCGATCAGGCCGACGGCGAGGATGGTGGGCACCACCGCGCTGGCCATGGCCAGGCCGTCGCGCAGGTTGTCGCGCAGCACGCGCCACAGGGGTGGTGCGTCGTTGGCCTGGGCCAGGCCGGCGTCCCAGGCGGCTTGCCAGCGGTTGCGCCCGGCGGGCAGGGTGTCGCTCACGCCGCCGCTGTTGTCCATGCGCGAGATCGGCGGCAGCCAGGCGGTGATGGCGGTGACGGCGAACGCGATCACGAAGGTGGACCAGAAGTAGAAGTTCCACGCGTCCATCAGGTTCAGCGTCTTGGCCACGATGATCATGAAGGCGGCCGACACGGTGGAAAAGCCGGTGGCGATGATGGCCGCTTCACGCGCCGTGTACTTGCCTTCGACGTAGACGCGGTTGGTGATCAGCAGGCCGACCGAATAGCTGCCGACGAAGGAGGCCACGGCGTCGATGGCGGAGTGGCCCGGCGTGCGCCAGATCGGCCGCATGACGGGCTGCATCAGCACGCCGACCAGCTCCAGCAGGCCGAAGCCGACCAGGAAGGCCAGCGCCACCGCGCCCAGCGGCACGATCAGGCCGACGGTGAGCGCGAGCTTGTCGAACAGGAAGGGCAGCATGTCCTTTTCGAACAGCGGTGCGGGCCCGAGTTTCAACAGATACATCAGCGCCAGCACCAGGCCCAGCACCTTGAGCACGCTGAACACGGCGGTGGTGGTGCTGGCGCGCCAGCTGCCCCGGGCGAAGGGCGCGGCCGCGCCCCAGGCCATGAGCGCCAGCACCAGCGCGATCGACAGGCTGCGCTGCTGCTGCGCGAGGTAGGTGGCGGCGTGGTCGAACAGGATGGTGGTCTTGCCGGCGATCTCCAGCGGCAGGAAAAACATCACCAGGCCGATGCTGCTGTAGGCCAGCAGGCGCAGGAAGGCGGCGGCGGGGACGGGCGGGCTGGACGCTGTGGCGGTGCGGGTGTTCATGGGCGGTTTCCTCGGGTCTGTCTCGGCGGTATGGCTATACATATCGAAATTATTGTCTACGATATGTATATACAACTTTATCTGGCCATAATCCCTCCTGTCAATACCACTTCATCGGTTGATACCCCCGTAAAAACCCTATGTCGAACGGTTCCACCCCCTTGCCTGCCGCGGCCGCCGACGACCGCAAGCCCGCCTATCTGCGGGTGAAGCAGCATGTGCTGGCGCAGATCCAGAGCGGCACCTGGCAGGAGGGCGAGGCGATCCCGGGCGAAGAGGCGCTGGCGCGCAAGTTCGGCGTGTCGCGCATGACGGTGAACCGCGCGATCCGCGAGCTGAGCGACGAGCAGATCGTGGAGCGGGTGCAGGGCTCGGGCACCTACGTGGCGCAGCAGAAGTACCAGGCCACGCTGGTCGAGATTCGCAACATCGCCGAGGAGATTGCCGCGCGCGGCCACGTGCACCGCAGCGAGCTGCATAAGCTCGAACGCACCAAGGCCGGCGAGGCGCTGGGGCGGCAGTTCGGGCTGAAGGCCGAGCAGCCGCTGTTCCATTCGGTGGTGGTGCACTTCGAGGACGGCGAGCCGATCCAGGTCGAAGACCGCTACGTCAACCCGTCGGTGGCGCCGGACTACCTTGCGCAAGACTTCGCCAGCCAGACGCCCAACGCCTACCTGATGCGCGTGGCGCCGCTGCAGGGCGTGCGCTTCGTCATCGAGGCCTGCTTGCCGTCGCGCGATGTGGCCGAGATGCTGCACATGGCGCCCGAGGAGCCGTGTCTGGTGCTGCGCCGGCAGACGCATTCACAGGGGCAGGTGGCGTCGGTGGCGGCGATGTGGCACCCGGCGGCGCGGTACCGGTTCACCGGCAGTTTTTAGTTTTTTCTTGGTGGTGCGTCACCTTGCGCTGCGACAAGCGCTGCCCGGTGGGGGTCTCATCCGGGGTGGTCGGCGCGTTGCGCCGACTCCGCTGCGCCCACCAGCCTGGGGCCGGCGCGGCCAAACTCGCTTCGTTCGCTGCGCTCTCTACGCTCAGACAATGGCCGCGAGCATGAAACGAAGCGCGCACTTGCGCGCCCGGCCCCAGGCTGGCGGACACAGCCACCCCGGAACATCGCCCCCACCGGACAGCGCCTGCCGCAGCAGGAGATGAATGGTTACGCCCCGGTGGCGCGCCAACACCTTTTCTGCCAAGGCGTGTGCGCTCAGGCCGCAGCGCGCCGTGTGAGGCGCCGAGAAGCGCAGTGGCCGTGGCCGCGCGCGCAGCGCGCTTCGTCAACTGATTTGTCGCACTTGTCTGAGCGGAGAGAGCGAAGCGAACGCAGCGAGTTGTGCGACGGGCCACGGCCGCGAGCATCGCAGGGAAGTCGGTGCAAAGCACCGACCGCCTTACTCAAGCGATGTGGCCTGAGCGCACACGCCTTGGCATCGCGAGGTGCAAGAGAGAACAAGACCGATGTTCCCCCGCATCGCATCGACCAAGACCCCGACAGGCCAGGCATTCACATCGCCTTGAACTGCCCAGCGTACAGCCGGCTCACGGGCCACGACTCCGTGCGCCCTCTCAGACGCAGGCTGAGCTTGCCGGCTTCGTCGCGGCTGACACTGTGAATCGCGGTGGAGCGCACCACGGTGCCGCGGTGGATCTGCCAGAACAGGCTGGCGTCGAGCTGCGGCGTGAGGTCCTTGAGGGGGGTGCGGATCAGCAGCTCTTCGCTGGCGGTGAGCACGCGCACGTATTTGTCGGCGGCCTCGAACACCAGCACCTCGTCGATCGGCACCAGCCGGATCTGCTGACCCACGCTGGCCTGGATCACGCGCAGGGGCTCGCTGGGCGTGGCCGCCATTGCGGGCGCGAGCAGGGCGCGCAGCTGGGTCAGCGTGTGTTCGAGCGGCGCGGCGACCTCGGCGGGGTTGCGCTGCGCCAGCACCTGCTGCACGCGCTGCACCGTGCGCGCCAGGCGCTCGGGCTGCACAGGCTTGAGCAGGTAGTCCACCGCCTGCGCTTCGAAGGCTTGCACGGCGTACTGGTCGTAGGCGGTGACGAAGACGATGGCCGGGAAAGGCGCCGCGCCCGGGACTCCTTCCGGCCATTCTTCGGCCAACTGCACGGCGGCTTCCAGGCCGCTCAGGCCGGGCATGCGGATGTCGAGAAACAGCACCTGCGGTTGCAGCGCCAGCGTCTGCGTCACCGCGGCCGCACCGTTGCCCACGGTGGCGAGCAACTGCAGCCCGGGCCAGGCGCGCGCGAGTTCGGCCTGCAGCGCCGCGGCCAGCAGCGGTTCGTCTTCGGCGATGAGGGCGGTGGCGTTCATGGCTGGGGTGTGTTCACGAAGGGCAAGTGGATGCGCACCGTGGCGCCGTGGCCGGGTTGCGCGCTCAGGTCCACGCGTCCGCCGCCGGGCAGGCTGGCCACGCGCTCGCGCACCTGCGACAGACCGAAGCCGCTGCCGCTCGGTGGGGCACCGCCGGTGTCCATGCCGACACCGGTGTCGATCACTTCCAGCAGCAGCTGCCCGGCGCCGTCGGTGCGGGCGCGGATGTCGATGCGGCCACCGTCGAGCTTGGGTTCGAGCCCGTGTCGGATGGCGTTTTCCACCAGCGGCTGCAGCAACAGCGGCGGCACCGGATGCCGTTGCAGCGCCTCGGGCAGGTCCAGCGTGTACGACAGGCGCGGCCCCATGCGCACGGCCATGAGTTCGAGGTAGTCGCGCAGACGGGCGAACTCGTCGGCCAGGGTGTGGCTGCCGCTCGATCCGTCGGTGCGCGAGGCACGCAGCGTGGCGCGCAGGTAGTCGTTGAGGCGGTCGAGCATGTGAACAGCGCGTGGCGGGTCGGTGGCGATCAGCGCGCGCAGGTTGGCCAGGGTGTTGAACAGCATGTGCGGTTCGAGCTGGGTTTCCAGCAACTTGAGCCGTGCTTCGGTGGCCTGGCGCTGCAGGTCCTGGTTGCGCGCGCGCTGGTAGAAGCTGAACAGGAAGCCCAGGCTGATGCCCAGCGTGGAAAGCCAGAAACCGAAGAAGCGCAGGGGCGACACGGTCAGCAGCTCCCAGGTGGAGTGGCCGGTGTAGGCATCGCCGACGAAGGTGCCGAGCGTGTAGCCGACCACGACGCCCGCCAGCAGGTAGGCCATCATGCGCAGCGACAGCCCCCAGTAGTGCGGCCCCTGCGTGCCGAGCAGGCGGTGCAGTGCGATGCGGCCTGGGTCGGTGAGGAACCAGATGGCGGTGCTGATGGCGTAGCTGTAGACCAGGGCCGCGTCGAGGCTGTGGTTCTTGTGGCCCGAACCCCACTGGAACAGCGCGATCAGCAGCGCCACGGCCCAGACGATGCCCATGCGCTGCGCCACGCCGCGGCGGCTGTCGGGGGGCAGCCAGCGCAGCAGGGCGGGGTCGGGGCGCAGGGTCATGGGCAGCAGCAGCCGTTGGTGGGACGCGGACGATTCTGGCACGCTGACCTCAGCCTGCGAAAGCACCCCGCCGGGCTGCGACGGGCGCTGGCGCGGTGCGCCAGATGTGCCACTCGGCCCAGAGCAGGTTGGGCACCCAGCACAGCCAGGCGATGGCGGCGTAGGCCGGTGCCAGAGGCAGGCCGCTGACGAAGGACAACGGCAGGTAGAGCTGCAGCGTCACGGCCGCGCAGGCGAGCGCAAAGTTGCGCAGCATCCAGCGCCGGTGTTCGTCGACCCGGCTCTGGCGGATGGCGCGGTAGGCGCGCCAGCCGCTGAACAGCCAGATCAGGGCGAGCACGCCAAAACCCAGGTTGGCCACCGGGCCACCGAAGGTGTTGGGCGCCAGCAGCAGGCCGGAGACGCCACCGGCCAGCACGCCGCCGCCGAGGTAGACGCGGCCGAGCCAGCGGTGCAGGCGCGGATGCCGCGCGCGCAGCGCGGGCAGGAACTGCCAGGGGCCGATCAGCAGCGCCAGGGCGGCGGCCATCACGTGCACGTAGAACACGGCGGGGTGGTGGCGCGCGAAGCTGGCCTGGAACTCGGGCGCGGTGGCCGGCACCTCGGGCAGCAGGCCGTAGAGCAACCAGGCGTAGGCGCCCACGCCGAGGCAGAGCAGGGTGAGGGTCCACCAGGCGATGGAAGGGTCGGGGCGGTTCGTCATGGTTGTTTTCCGTTGGAGGCGGCGTACAGGCGCTGGCGTTCCTGCTCCACCAGCCGCTGGCGCAGGTCCGATCCGGCGCCGAAGCCAAACACGCCCAGGCCGTGCATCAGCAAGCCGAAGCCCCAGCCCAGGGCCGGCGCCACCGGCCACAGGTGGCCCTGCCACCAGCCCAGCACGGTCAGGCCGCTGATGACGCAGACGTAGATGACGGCGTGGGTGTACCAGCCCAGGCGGGCCTTGACGCGCCGTTGCGCGAGGCGCTCCTGGTCGGGCGAGAGCGAGAAAGAGGTGCTGGCGTTCATGGGTGGCTCCTGGGTTGGCCGGTCGTTGCGGGGACCGTGGCGTGACTGTGCCGTTGGCCCCTTGTGGGCGCGAGCCCCTTGAGATGAAACGACGGAATGCGGGTGTGAAATGCTGCCTGCGGGCGCAGACGGCAGAGCCGGCAGGCGGTGGTCGGAACAACCCCGGTGCAGACCCGGGCATCTGTTCGGGCAGGTGGGTTCGACCGTATGGTGGATGCCTGTATCCCTGTCGACGCACTGCGCTTTGCCGCAGTCCACAGGCGCCGCCGGCCCGAACGGCCGCCTCGCCGATCCCGGTCGTGCCGCCCGGGCTTCTGCGGCATGTGGTTCACAACCGGAGACCGATCATGAACAACGTGGAACGCGTGGAGCAGATGTACGCGGCGTTCGGGCGCGGGGCGATCCCCGAAATCCTGGAGCGCCTGGCCGAGGACGTGGAATGGGAATACGGCAGCAACGGCGCGCCGGTGCCCTGGCTGCAGCCGCGCAAGGGCCGTGCGGCGGTGACCGGGTTCTTCCAGGTGCTCGCCGAGCAGGTCGAGATCACGGAGTTTTCGCCCAAGGCCATCCTGGGGCAGGGCGACCTCGTGGTGGGCGTCATCGATGTCCGGGCCCGGGTCAAGGCCACGGGTCGTGTCGTGCCCGAGCCGGACGAGGTCCACCTCTGGTATTTCAACCAGCAGGGACTGGTGCGCAAGTTCCGCCACCGCGCCGACACCTGGGCCGCGGTCGAAGCGCTGAAGCCCTGAACCGCTTGCGGGCCGTGGTGTTCCTACAATGGGCGCGACCCACCCCCATTGCAAGGAACACCGAATGCCCGACACCGTCCGACGACAGCTGCTTTGGTCCGGGATGCTGGTGGCTGGCGCGCTGTCCACCGGGGCACTGACCGGCTGCGCGGCCCTGCAACCGGGCCCGCGCACGGTCAAGATTTCCGAGAAGAAGCTGATGGAGGCGATCGCGCGCCAGTTCCCGCGCAGCAACCGCTACCTGGAGCTGTTCGACGTCACGCTGGACACGCCCAGGCTGCGGCTGATGCCGGCGGAGAACCGCATCGGCACCCAGCTGGATTTCACCGTGGGCATGCCGCTGGTCGAGACGCGCACGCAGCGCGGCACGCTCAGCCTGAGCTACGGCCTGCGCCTGGAACCGGTCGACAACACGGTGCGGCTCACCGATGTGCGGCTGGAAAACATGGATCTGCCCGACGCATCGCCGGCGCATGCGGCGCGTTTCAAGCGCCTGGGTGGTGCGCTGGTTCAGGGCTTGCTGCCGGATCTGGTGGTGCACCGCCTCAAGCCCGAAGACCTGGAGGCGGTCGGGCGCCGGGGCTACCAGCCCGGCGCCTTGCGCGTGGTGCCCGGCGGGCTGGAACTGCAGCTCGACCCCTTGCCGCGTTGAACCTGCGCCGCCTGCTGGGTGCGGCAGCGCCAGCGGGTACGATAGAACGCCATGAACAGGCCAGCGGTTGGCCTGTTCTTTTTTTGTGACGCGCGCCCCGCGCGCCGGATGCTGTATGGATGTTGTGTTGCTGATCAAGGCCGCCCTGATGGGCATTGTGGAGGGCCTGACCGAGTTCCTGCCGATCTCTTCCACCGGTCACCTGATCCTGGCCGGAAGCCTGCTGGATTTCCACGACGAGCGGGCCAAGGTGTTCGAGATCGCGATCCAGACCGGGGCGATCTTCGCGGTGATCATCGTGTACTGGCAACGCCTGCGCGCCACGCTGCTGGGCCTGGCCTCGCAGCCCACGGCGCAGCGCTTCACCCTCAACGTGTTCATTGGCTGCCTGCCCGCGGTGGTGCTGGGCCTGCTGCTCGGCAAGGCCATCAAGGCGCACCTGTTCACGCCGACGGTGGTGGCCACCGCGTTCATCCTGGGGGCCTTTGTCATCCTCTGGGCGGAGCGGCGCCAGCAGGCCCGTGTGCGCGTGCACGATCTGGACGACCTGACCCCGCTGGACGCGCTGAAGGTGGGTCTGGCGCAGTGCTTCGGCCTGATCCCCGGCACCAGCCGCTCAGGCTCCACCATCATCGGCGGCATGCTGTTCGGCCTGTCGCGCAAGGTGGCGACCGATTTCAGCTTCTTCCTGGGCATCCCGATCCTGATCGGCGCCGGCGCCTACAGCCTCTACAAGGCGCGCGACATGCTTTCGATGGCCGATCTGCCGCTGTTTGCCGTGGGCCTGCTGTTCGCGTTCCTCAGCGCCTGGGTGTGCATCCGCTGGCTGCTGCGCTACGTGGCCAGCCACAGCTTCGTTCCGTTCGCCTGGTACCGCATCGCCTTTGGTGCGCTGATCCTGCTGACCGCCCATTTCGGCTGGGTCGACTGGAAAGCTTGAAACACCTCAGGGCAGCGAATCTGGCGATGCTTCGCCGGGCAGCGTGAAACAGAACGTGGCCCCCTGACCGGGCGCGCCCTCGGCCTGGAGCACGCCGCCGTGGCGCTGCACGATGCGCTGCGCCGTGGCCAGACCGATGCCCAGGCCGCTGAACTCGTGCGGCTGGTGCAGTCGCTGGAAAGGCTGGAACAGCTTGTCGGCGCGGCTCATGTCGAAACCCGCACCGTTGTCGCTCACGCAGAAGTGGGTCTGACCGTCCGCCTCGCGGGCGAACACCCGGATGTGTGCCTGCGGTGTGGTGGCGGTGTATTTCCAGGCGTTGTGCAACAGGTTCTGCAGCAGGGCATCGACCAGCGAAGGATCGGCTGAGGCGTGCAGATCGGGTTCCACCGACCAGGAGACCGATCTTTGCGGTGACTCGGCGGTCAGTTCTTCCAGCAGGCGTGTGGCGATGGCGCTGAGGTTGACGGGTTGGCACGTCACTTCGCCGCGACCGATCTGCGAAAGCTGCAGCAGGCCGTCGATGAGCAGGCCCATCTTCTTGCTGGCGCCCATGATGCGCTGCAGGTGGTTTCTGCTGGTGTCGTCGAGCGCGGGGTTGTCTTCGTCCAACGCCTGGGCGAAACCGTTGATGATGCGCAACGGCGAACGCAGGTCGTGGGCCACGGCGTAGGAATAGCTCTCCAGTTCGTCGTAGGCGGCCTTGAGGTCGCGCGTGCGCTCCTGGATGCGT
The DNA here is from genome assembly GCF_013387465.1 of Hydrogenophaga aromaticivorans. Taxonomy (GTDB): domain Bacteria; phylum Pseudomonadota; class Gammaproteobacteria; order Burkholderiales; family Burkholderiaceae_C; genus Hydrogenophaga; species Hydrogenophaga aromaticivorans. The sequence continues at coordinate 336,705 of NZ_VYGV01000007.1, forward strand.
TGCTCCAGCGAGGTGTTGAGGCGACGCACCTGGTGTTCGGCGCGCTTGCGCTCGGTGATGTCCTGCGTGACGCCAAAGGCGCGCACGGCCCGGCCTTCGGCGTCACGCTCGAATTCGGCGCGCACGCTGAACCAGCGATCGGTGCCGTCGATGCGGGCGCGGTAGGTCGAGTTGTAGGCCCCCGTGTTTTTCACCGCGTCCATCCACTCCTGGACCAGACGCTGCTGGTCCTTGGGGTGGGTGAAGCTGTGCAGCTCCGCGCCAGTGAGCTCCGCGCCTGGCAGGCCCAGGCGCTGGAACGAACCGCTCAGCGCGCGGAAGCGGTCGGCGGCGATGTCGGCCTCCCAGCTGGCAAAACCCGCCAGGGCCTGCGCCTGGCGCATCAGGCGCTCGTTGGTGCGAACGGCCTCATCGGCGGCCTTGACGTTGGAGATGTCCTGCACCACGGAGATGAAATAGTCGGGCAGCCCGGCCTGCCGGCGCATCAGCGCCACGGTCAGGTGCGCCCACACGGTGTGGCCGTCTTTGTGGATGTAGCGCTTTTCCAGCGCGTAGCTGTCCCGTGTGCCTGCCAATGCCTGTTTGATGAACTTTTCATCCGGGTCGATGTCGCCGGGGTGGGTGAGATCCTGGAACCGCATGGACAACAGTTCGTCGGCGGTGTAGCCGACCATCCGGCAAAAGGTCTCGTTCACCCGCAACAGCCGGCCGTCCAGTGCCACGTGCGAGATGCCGGCGGAAGCGTGTTCGAAGGTGTCGAGAAAGCGCTGCTGGCTGATGCGGGCCAGCTCGCTGGCTTCCCGCAGATGCTGGTTTCTCTGCTGCATGAGCCAGATGGCGCCCACGACGACCAGCTGGGTCAGCAGGTGCCAGAGGTTGAGCCAGAAGGCTTCGCCCGGGTTGTCGAACGCGAACGACAGGTAGGGTTTGACGAGGAAAAAATTGATCAGCACCATGCCGAGCAGGGTGCTGAGCATGCCGGCGGAGAATCCGCCGTAGAGCGCGGCCAGGGCCGCGGCCAGCGAGAGCGTGATGAAGCGCCCGCCCGACTCCGCCGGTGCCAGGGCAACACGCAGCCAGGCCGCCAGCAGGGTGAGCAGGATGGCCACCGTGAAGCGTTGCCAGGCGCTGCGGGACTGGGGTTCCCAGTCGAGCAGGCGCTGCCACGACGAGGCAGCGATGGGCGGTGTGGCGCTTGACGCAGGGATCGTCATGAAGTGGGTGGGGTGTGCCGGGGCCAGCGTGCGGTACACGCCTGTCCCATTTATACCGGAGCCGGGGTCCGGGCGGTGAAGGGGACAGCAGGGGAAACCCGGTGCAGTTTCGCTGTTTGTCCCGGTCAGGCGCCCAGGCTGCGCAGGGCGGCGTCGATGGTGGCGGCCGTTTCCTGGGGCTTTTCCATCGGAAACAGGTGGCTGCCTTCCACCATGAGCAGTCGCTCGGGGTGGTCCCGGCCCACCAGCCGGTGCGTCATGGCCATGCCGACCTGTTTCATCTCCAGCGATTCGGTGCCGCCGATGAAGGCCACCGGGCACGGCAGGGGGTGGCGGCGCAGCAGCCGGTCGAGGTTGTGGGGCAGGGTGTTGTAGATCGCGGTTTCGACATCGCGCTCGAACCCCAGCACCCGGCGCGTGCCTTGTGCGGTGGTCTCGTCGTGTGTGCCGTGTGCAATGTAGTCGCGCAGCACCTGCGGTTCCCAGCGGGCGAAGGCCTTCTTGTGGGCGAAATGGTCGAAAGCGGCCTGCGCATCGGGCCAGGCGTTGCGGCGCTTGCGGCTGATCTTGCCGGGCGAGATCGAGCCCACCAGCTGGGTGCGCTTGGCCAGTTCCAGCGCCCGGGCGCGCCAGCCGCCCAGCACGGGCGAGTCCAGCAGCAACACCCCCTTGACGCCGTGGCCGCCGAGTGCCGGGTGGCGCGCGGCACACATGAGGCTCAGGAAACCGCCCAGCGAATGACCGACCAGCCAGGCCGGCTGGCCGTGGCGTTCAATCTCCGGAGCCGCGAAATCGGCGAGCTGCTGCACCAGGTGCGGCCAGTTGCTGGTGACCGGGTAGGCCGGGTCGTGACCGAATTTCTCGGGCGCACGCACCGCATAGCCGCGCGCGCGCAGCGACTTGAAGAGCACGCCGTAGGTGCTGGCGGGGAAGCTGTTGGCGTGGGAGAAGATGATCAGGGACATGGCCTGATCAGATCAGTTTCTCTTTGGAGTTGCTGATCTTCTTCAGCGGCTGGTTGCGCGCGCTGCCGCAGATCAGCGGCACCTCGGTGTGGCTACCGTCCCAGGTGGGGTGCTCGATGCTGTCGAACACCTCGCGCAGCTTCTGGCCCCAGGTGTTGTGGACCATGCGGAAGTAGGGGTTGTTTTCGTCGATGCAGGTGATCTTGTCGCTCTGCAGCTGGTCGACCTCGTACACCGCCAGGTCCAGCGGCAGACCCACCGAGAGGTTGGACTTGAGCGTGGAATCCATGGACACCAGCACGCACTTGGCGGCCTCGTCCAGCGGGGTCTCGGGCGTGATCACGCGGTCGAGCACCGGCTTGCCGTATTTGGATTCACCGACCTGGAAGAAGGGCGTCTCGGCCGTGGCCTCGATGAAGTTGCCCGCCGAATAGACCTGGAACAGGCGCATGCCTTCGCCCAGAATCTGGCCGCCGAAGATCATGGAGACGTTGAACTCCACGCCGGCGCGTTTGAGCGATTCGCCGTCGCGTTCGTACACGTGGCGCACCGCCGAGCCGAGCACGCGTGCGGCGTCGAACATGCTCTTGGCGTTCCAGATGGTGATGGGCTCACCGCCGTCGATGTCCTCCACCTGTTCCACCTGCAGGATCTCGCGCACCGATTGCGAAATGCTCAGGTTGCCGGCGGAGAGCAGGCACATGAAGCGCTCGCCCGGCTTTTCGTAGACGATCATCTTGCGGAAGGTGCTGATCTGGTCCAGGCCCGCGTTGGTGCGCGAGTCGGACAGGAAAACCAGTCCGGCGTTGAGTTTGACGGCGACGCAATAGGTCATGGTTGCAGGCTGAGTTTCTTGAGTTGGTAGAGCTGGTCCAGCGCTTCGCGCGGGCTCAGTGCGTCGGGATCTATGCCTCGCAAGGCGGCCAGCAAGGGATGGGTTTCAGGTTCGGCGCTTGGCGGCGGCGGGGCAAACAGGTCCACCTGGCTGCGGCTCTGTTCGCTCTGGCTTTCCAGTGCGGCCAGCGCGTGGCGCGCGTGCTGCACCACCGCCGCCGGCACGCCGGCGAGTCTTGCAACTTGTATGCCGTAGCTGCGGCTGGCCGGGCCGGGTTCGATCTGGTGCAGGAACACGATGCCGCTCTTGCCGCCGCCCTCGACCGCGCTCACGTGCACGTTCACTGCAGCGTGGTGGCCGGCCGGGAACTCGGTGAGCTCGAAGTAGTGGGTGGCGAAGAGCGTGAAGGCCCGGGCCTTGTCGTGCAGGTGCGCGGCGATGCCGCCGGCCAGCGCGAGGCCGTCGAAGGTGGAGGTGCCGCGGCCGATCTCGTCCATCAGCACCAGGCTCTGCGGCGTGGCGGCGTTCAGGATCTGCGCGGCCTCGGTCATCTCGACCATGAAGGTGGACTGCGCGTTGGCCAGGTCGTCGGCCGCGCCGATGCGGGTGTGGATGGCGTCGATCGGGCCGAGGCGGCAGGCCGTCGCCGGCACGTAACTGCCCATGCTGGCGAGCAGCACGATCACCGCCACCTGGCGCATGTAGGTGCTCTTGCCGCCCATGTTGGGGCCGGTGATGACCTGCATGCGCTGTTTCGGGCCCATGACGGTGTCGTTGGCGATGAAGCTGCCGCCGGTGGTTTCGTTCAGGCGCGCCTCGACCACCGGGTGGCGGCCACCGCGGATCTCGATGCAGGGCTCGGCGACGAACTGCGGCGCGCTCCAGTTGAGCGTGAGCGAACGTTCGGCCAGCGCGCACAGCGCGTCCAGCGCGGCCAGTGCGCGGGCCAGGCGGGTGAGCGGGTCGATGTAAGCCTGCAGCTCGTCCAGCAGGTGTTCGAAGAGCCACTTCTCGCGCGCCAGTGCTCGTTCCTGTGCACTGAGCGCCTTGTCTTCGAAGGCCTTGAGCTCGGGGGTGATGAAGCGCTCGGCGTTTTTCAGCGTCTGGCGGCGGCGGTAGTCGTCGGGCACCTTGTCGATCTGGCCCTGCGTGACCTCGATGTAGAAGCCGTGCACCTTGTTGAACTGCACGCGCAGGTTGGCGATGCCGGTGCGGGCGCGCTCGCGGGTTTCGAGGTCGATCAGGAAGCCGTCGCAGTTGGTCTGTATGGATCGCAACTCGTCGAGGTCGGCGTCGAAGCCGTGGTTGATCACGCCACCGTCGCGCACCAGCGCGGCCGGCTCGGGCAGCAGCGCGGCCAGCAGAAGCTCGGCGCAGCCGGCGGGTGGTGTGAGGTCGGCCGCAATCTGCAGCAGCAGGGCCGGTCCGCCCGCGGGCAGGCCGTGTTGCAGGCCCTGGGCGAGCTGCTGCGCGCGGCCCAGCGTCTGACCCAGGCCGACCAGTTCGCGCGGGCGCACCTGGCGCAGCGCGGTGCGCGCGGTGATGCGTTCCACGTCGCTCGCGCCCTTCAGCGCGCTGCGCAGCGTCTGGCCCAGGCCACCGCGCAGCAGGCCGATGGCGTCGAGCCGTGCGCGCGCTTCCGAGCGATCACGTTTCGGCTCCAGCAGCCAGCTGCGCAGCGCCCGGCTGCCCATGCCGGTCTGGCAGACGTCGAGCAGGGAGAACAGCGTGGGGCTGGTCTCGCCGCGCAGGGTGTGGGTGAGTTCGAGGTTGCGCCGCGTGGTGATCGGCAGGTCGATCAGCTCGTCGCTGCGCGCCACGCGCAGGCTCTTCACATGGCTGAGCGCGCGGCCCTGCGTGTGTTCGGCGTAGTCGAGCAGGGCGGCGGCGGCGGCGTGCGCGTCGCTCAGGCCCTGCGCGTCCCAGGCGGCCAGGCTGGCGGCACCCAGTTGTTCGAGCAGCTTGCGTTCGCCCAAGGCGCCGTCAAACGCCCAGGCCGGGCGCAGCACGGCCACGGTGCGCTGGCCACTGGCCAGCGGCTGGGCCGCGAGCGCCTGCACGTTCTTTTCAAACGCAGGCGTGACTTCGGCGCTGTAGAGCAGTTCACCGGGCGCGATGCGCGGAATCCAGTCGGCCAGCTCGTCGCTCGCGCACTGGGCGAGGAACACGATGCCCTGGGTGACCGACATCCAGGCCAGGCCGACGCCGGTGCGCGCGCCCGGGTGCACGGCCATGAGGACCGCTTCGGTCTTGTCGGAGAGCAGCTCGCTGTCGGTCAGCGTGCCGGGCGTGACCACCCGCACCACCTTGCGCTCCACCGGGCCTTTGGCCGTGGCCACGTCGCCCACCTGCTCGCAGATGGCGGCCGATTCGCCGAGCTTGATGAGGCGCGCGAGGTAGTTGTCGATGGAGTGGAACGGCACGCCGGCCATCACCACCGGCTCGCCGGCCGACTGGCCGCGCTGCGTGAGCGTGATGTCGAGCAGGCGCGCGGCCTTTTCGGCGTCGCCGAAGAACAGCTCGTAGAAATCCCCCATGCGGTAGAAAACCAGCGTGTGCGGGTACCCGGCCTTGATGGCGAGGTACTGCTGCATCATGGGTGTGTGCCGGGATGGCGCTTCGCCGTCTCCTTCAGGTTGCCTGTTTTCGCGCATCAACGCCGCTCATCCAACAAAATTTTCTGCCAGTTCCTGGCGGGGTGTTTGGGTGCTCCATGAGGCTGACCCCGTTGTGGCCCTGAGGGGGCCGGGGGATTTCATGGAGCCGAAAGGACGCCTGTTCGCAACCGGCGCGTCCATAGGCCACTTTCAGGGCATCCCCCTTTGAGTCCAGCCTGGCCATCCGGCCATCGGACGATGGGTTCCTGACTGATTGTCACCGCAGGTGAGGACGGACAAATTATGCCGTGCCGCCTGCCATTTGATCGCCGCGCCCCTCGCCGAGCGCCTCCATCGCTGTTACGTACCTGAATGTGACTGGTGTTACAAGCCATTTCGTCAAATGTTCATCCTTTTGGGGGATGTTGTGCTTGTGCCGTAGGACCAAGGTATGTATCCTGAGGGCAACAAAAGCGTGAGCTTTGTCTCCAAATGTAAGTAACGGCACTGCGGTGCATGTGAAGGAACCCTGTCATGCACCGCCATTCGTCTGTCAACCGCCTGTACCGCCTTGTCTGGAACGATGCCCTCATGATCTGGACCGCGGTCGCCGAGATCGCGAGGGGGCGAGGCAAATCTGGCACCGGACGCCGGAGGATGACAGCGCTGCTGGCGCTCAACGCAGGCTTCGTGCTCGGGCCACCCGCGACAGCCGGCCCCAACAACATCCAGCCCGACGGACGCACCCAGACCACGGTCAGCGCCAGCGGGGGCGCAACCAGCGTGCACACCTCGACCACCAGCGGGTCCAACGCCTTCAACTCGTTTTCTACTTTTGCGGTAGGGGGCGGGCAGGTGGTCAACATGCACCTGCCGGGGGGCAGCGCCAACCTGATCAACATGGTCACCGATTCGCGCGTCACGATCAATGGCATGCTCAACTCGATCAAGGGCAACAAGATCGGTGGCAACGTCTTCTTCGCCAGCCCCCATGGTTTCCTGGTGGGGTCGGGCGGGGTGGTCAACGTGGGCAGTCTCACGGTGTCGACGCCGACACGCTCTTTCCTCGACACCTTTTTCACCGACACAGGTGACATCGACGCCCTGTCAGTCGGGGCGCTGCTGGATGGCTCCGCACCGGACGAAGGCGGCGCCATCACGATCGATGGCACGGTCAATGCCATGGGTGGCGTGAGGTTCCGGGGCGGCAGTGTCCGGATCAGTGGCACGGTCTATCGCGGCGCGAAGTTCGTCGGACTGGCGCCCGATTTCAGCGACGTGGTCAACGTCAACGGGCTGGCCGCCGGGACCAAGATCGTCGAGGTGGACGGCCGGATCCAGGTGGTGGCCGAAGACGATCCGGCAGCGGCCGTCGCACCGGTGGCGTCCGCAGCCGAAGAAGACAGCGAGAACCAGACCGGCAGCGTCGACATCCAGGCCAGCCAGGACGTCTCGGTGTCGGGCGTGATCCGGAACGAGGGCAGCGAGGGTGTCAGCGGTGGCCAGATCGCCATCCAGGCCGGCAACAACATCACGCTGGAATCGGGCGCCAACATCTCTGCGGCCGGGCTGGGCAACAACTCCAGCGGCGGTACCGTCTACATGATGGCCGCCAACAGCGCCGTGGCCCAGACCGGCGCGCTGGTCAACACGTCGGCCGGTGCGACGGGCGATGGCGGCGCGATCGAGTTCAGCGCCAGGAAAAATGTCGAACTGGCCGGTGGCCAGTTCCGCGCATCTTCCACCACCGGAACGATGGGCACCGTGCTGATCGACCCGGAAACGGTCACGGTCAGCGCCGACTACTACTCCGGTGGCGCCAACCACAACATCGTGGCGGACAACACGATCACGGTGAACGCCGGCGTGGTGGTGTCGACCCGGAACGTGGACGGGGGTGATACAGCCAATCAAACGACGGCGGTATCAGTGGGCAACTCCGGCAACCTGAACCTGCAGGCCGGCAGCATCACGCTCAACACCGGCAGCACGCTGATTGCATCGGCCGACAGCGGCTTCAACGGAGGCGACATCACCATCAATGCCACCCGCGCTCCGGGTGGCGCATTGGGCGGCGGTGGCAATGCGAGCATCACGGCCACCGGCGCCACGATCATGGGCGCGTCAGTCTCAGTGCAAGCGCAATCGGACTACGACGACACCGGTGCGCTGGTGCCGCTGCCGCTCGCGATTCCGAGCGCCACGGCCTCGATCAGCCTGACCGACACCGCCGTTTCTGCCAGCGGCACACTGGCGATCGGCGCCAAGGCCTCGGTCGACACCAGCCCGCTGGGCAGCACGCCCCTCGCTATCAGCGTGGTCAATTCAAGCGCCACGGTGAACGTGGCGGGCACATCGGTGCTGAGTTCGACCGGCAACGCCACGCTGAACGCCGAGTCCACTGTCACGTCCAACGTCAAGCCCACCGGCCTGGGCCTCGCGCTGCCGGCCGATGCGGCGGTGGCCATCAGCACCATCAACAGCACCGCCACGGTGAAGGTGGGCGGATCGTCCTCTGTCACGACAGATGCGGCGCTCGAACTGTCGGCCAAGAACACCGTAGAAGCCACCACCGTGGCCGACATCACCGCCAGCCAACCGGCGGCCGTGGGCGGAACGGTTGCTTTGACGGTGCTGACCACCGTGACCAAGGCCTCGATCGAAGACAGCGCAACCACCCAGGCGGCTTCGCTCAAGGTGAGTGCGGAGTCCAAGAACACCGTGGTCAATACCGCCAAGGCGGCGGCCAAGGGGGCCACCAAGCAGACAGAGGCCGAGAAGCTGGCGGACGGCCCGAGCGAGACCGAAAAGGCGCTCGACGACTACAAGGTCGAAGGTTCGACATCGGGGGGCAGTGTCGATGTGGCCGCTGCCGTGGCGATCGTCAGCCTCAACAGCCAGACGCAGGCTTCGATTGGATCCAGCGCCCTGCAAAACACCACCGGGCTGGCCACGGTTTCCAGTGTGGCCAGCAACGCATCGACCGTGGATGCCGATGGCAGCACGGTGGGCGAAGGCGCGGATGTCGGCATTGGCGCCGCTTTTGCGCTCAACATCGGCGCGCTGACCAACACGGCCCTGATCGGCGACAACGCACAGGTCCAGGCCAATGGGCTGACCTTGCAGGCCACGGTGCCCGCTGGCGAGTCGAATACCTTCGCGACCAGCAGCAAGAGCGGCGCTGGGGCGAGCAATGTCGGCGTGGCCGGCTCGCTGGCGATCAACACGCTGGCCAGCACGACCACCGCCCTGATCCAGGGCGACAGCGACAGCAGCGGAACCGGTGCGAGCGTGGACGCCGGAACGGGCGACATCCTGATCGAAGCGGGCAACGCCTCGACGAGCACGGTGACCGTTGGCGCCGAGGTTCAAGGCACGGGCGACAGCGCCAAAGTGGGCGTCGGTGCGTCGGTGGGCGTGAACGTGGTGGCCAACAAGACCGTGGCCGAGGTGGCCGACCTGGCGGTGATCAGCGGGGGTGCCAACTTCGGGTTGAACGCCCAGAGCGCACACAGCATGGGCACGGACGTCACGGGCGGCGCCGCGGGCGCCGGGATTGCCGTGACCCCGTTGGTGGCGGTCTCGATCGGGGACAACACCACGATCGCGCGCCTGGGTGACAACGCGGCGGGGCTGAACCTGACGGGTGCCTACAGCAGCGACGCGAATCAAAGCAGCGAACAGACCACCGTCGCCACGGGCCAGACCCAGGGCAACGATGTGTCCGTGGGCGTCTCGCTGGCGCTGGGCATGGCCAACGACACGGTGATCGCTTCGGTCGAGCGCAACGTCAGCGCCGTTGATGGTGTGAGCGTGGGCGCCACATCGGTGGCCAGGAGCGACACCTCGGCCACGGCCAGCGTGGCCGGTGGGCAGGAAGCCGATGACAACGGCGATGCGCCGGCAGAAGCAGGCGGAGCGCCGGGCAAGAGTGTGGACGAGCAGGTCGCCGCTCAAGGCGACTCGGCCAAGGACAAAGGCAAGGCAACGGCCGACAAGGCGCCTGCGGCACCCGAGACCTCGGGTGGCAAGACCGGCAAGAAACTCGACAAAACCACCAACCCGACCGGCGACGAAGCGCCCAAGGCCGAGACCAGCGAAGGCGGCGTGAGCGTGGCGGCCGCGGTGGGCATCAACGTGGCCAGCTCCGAGACCAGGGCGTCGATCGGCACCGGCCGCAGCATCACCAGCACGGGCGGCGCCCTGAGTGTGACCAGCACGGCCGAGACCGACGCGGCGGCCAAGGCCGACGGCAGCCAGACCGACGCCGGTGGCACCAACGTGGGCATCGGCGCGGCGGTGGCCGTGAACGCGGCCACGGCGACCAACACGGCCATCGTGAGCGACAACGCCAACGTCAACGCGCAAGGCCTGACGGTCCAGGCTGGCATGGATGGCGCGGCAAAGAACGACTTCGTGGCCGAGGCCCAGAGTGGCGCGGGCGCCGGCAAGGTGGGGGTGGCCGGCTCGCTGGCGATCAACACGGTGGCCAACACGACGACGGCCTTGGTGCAGGGCGACACCGACACCGCAGGTGCGGGCTTTGGCGTGGGTGCCACGGTGAATGCCGGCACGGGCGACATCCTGATCGAAGCGGGCAACGCCTCGACGAGCACGGTGACCGCCGGAGCCGAAGTTGAGGCCGGTGCAGAGGCCAAAGTGGGCGTGGGTGCGTCGGTTGGCGTGAACGTGGTGGCCAACAAGACGGTGGCCGAAGTGGCCGACAAGGCCGCGATCACGGGTGGGGCCAACTTCGGGCTGAACGCCAGCAGCGACCACACCATGGGCACGAGCGTCGAGGGCGGTGCCTCGGGTGCCAAGATCTCCGTGACGCCGGTGGTGGCCGTTTCCGTCGGGGACAACACCACGGTGGCGCGCCTGGGCGAAAACACGACGGGTCTGGGCATCAGCGGTGCGTACAGCAGCCAGGCCGACCACAGCAGCGAGCAGACAACGGTGGCCACGGGCCAGACCCAGGGCAACCAGGTGGCGGTGGGCGCCTCGATTGCGGTGGGCATTGCCAACGACACGGTGATCGCCTCGGTCGAGCGCGACATCAGCGCCGACGGGGGCGTGGAGGTGGGCGCCATGTCGGTGGCCCGCAGCGACACTTCGGCCACGGCCAGCGTGGCTGGCGGACAGGAAGCCGACGAAAACGGCGATGCACCGGCTGAAGCCGGTGGTGCGCCGGGCAAGAGTGTGGACGAGCAGGTCGCCGCACAAGGCGACTCGGCCAAAGACAAGGGCAAGGCCAACGCCGACAAGGCACCGGATGCGCCCGAGACCACGGGCGGCAAGACCGGCGGGAAGCTCGACACGAACGTCGAGGCCAACAAGACCGGCAATCAGGCGGGCAAGGCAGAGGCCGACAGCAACGGCGACGGCACGGGTGAAGGCGTGGCCGTGGCCGCTGCCGTGGGCGTGAATGTGGCCAATTCAGAGACGACAGCGTCGATCGGCAAAGGCCGCAGCATCACCAGCACGGGCGGTGCCCTGAGCGTGACCAGCCTGGCCGAAACCGATGCCAAGGCCTTGGCCGATGGCAGCCAGACCGATGCCGGCGGCACCGATGTGGGCATTGGCGCGGCCGTGGCTGTCAACGCCGCTACCGCCAAAAACACGGCCATCGTGAGCGACAACGCTGTCGTCAACACCGAAGGCCTGACGATCCAGGCCGGCATGGATGGCACGGCGAAGAACGACTTCGTGGCCGATGCCAAGAGTGGCGCGGGCGCGGGCAATGTGGGCGTGGCGGGTTCGCTGGCCATCAACATCGTGGACAACAGCAGCCAGGCCCGACTGGAAGGCGATACCGATGCCAGTGGCACGGGTGCTTCCGCCAACGCCAACGCGGGCCACATCCTGATCGAAGCCGGCAATGCGTCGACCAGCACGGTGAAAGCCGCGGCGGACGTGAAAGGCACGGGCGCCACCGCCAAAGTGGGCGTGGGTGCGTCCATCGGTGTGAACGTGGCGGTCAACAAGACGGTGGCCGAGGTGGCCGACCAGGCGGTGCTCACGGGCGGCGCCAACATGGCGGTGAACGCCAGGGCCGACCACACCATGAGCACCGAGCTCGTGGGTGGCTCGGCCGGCGCCAAGACCTCGATCACGCCCGTGGTGGCGGTGTCGATCGGTGTGAACACCACGCAGGCACGCGTCGGTGCATCGGCCACGGGCCTGAATCTGTCGGGTGCGTTCAGCAGTTCGGCCGAGCAGAGCAACGTGATGACCACGAAAGCCACGGCCCAGGCGCAGGGCGACACGGCGGTGGGCGCGTCGCTGGCGGCGGCGATTGCGGTGGACGATGTGTCGGCCGAACTGCAGCGCGACATCGACAGCTCCACCGGGGTCGAACTGATAGCGTTGTCTGAAACCTCGATCACGACCGAAACCACGGCGGGTGCCAAAGGCGCCAAGAAGGCCAAGACCAACGCCACCACGGGTGAAGAAGAACCGGAAGCCAACACCACCGCTGACGAGCAGAAAAAGAACCAGCTCGATTTCGCCAAGAACAAGAACGCGGGTGCCTCGACTGTCGACACCAGTTCACCAGAGGCCAAGACGCCGGACACCAGCAGCAGCACCCCGGGCACCGACAAGCCGACCCAGGCGTCCGAGCAGACCCGCAAGGACCAGCAGGGCAAGAAGATCAGTGTGGCCGCCGCCATTGGCGTGAGCGTGGCGCGCAACCAGGGCCGGGCCGAGATCGGGCAGGGCCTGAACATCAACGCCGGTACCGGCGAGCTCAAGCTCGACGCGCAGTCCGACACCAACTACACCACGAAGTCCAGCGGCGAAGCCGTGTCGGAAGATGACGCCGTGGGCGTGGCCGTGGCGGTCACGGCGACCCATAACGTCACCCAGGCCACCTTGGGCGCGGGCACCACCGTGAGCCAGGCGGGGGATGTGAACATCAATGCCGCGTCGCGCCAGAACCGCGACGCGGCCTTCCAGACCGCCATGAGCGCCGAGGCCGTTTCGGGCGCCAGCGGCGGCGGTACGGCCGTGGCCGGCGGACTGGCCCTGGTGGTCAACGAAAACCAGACACTTGCCTCCATCGACGAAGGTGCCACGCTGGGTTCGGCGGGCAACGAGGTGGGGCATGTGTCGGTCACGGCAACCGACACCAGCAAGATTTCCGCGCAGGCCCGCGCGGGCGCGCTCTCCAAGGGCGGTGAAAGCAAGACCGGCGTGGGCGCTTCATTTGCCGTGCTGGTGTCCCTCAACGAAAACCACGCGGTGGTGGGGCGCGACGCCGATGAGAGCGACACGTTCGACCCGACCGCGGTGAACGCCGAATCCTTGACCGTGTTGGCGACGAAGAACCGCGTGTCGACGCCGGCCGCGAAGAACCTCACCGTCGATGGCGTCAAGAATCTCGACTTCGACACCTTCGATCCGGCGGACTACCTGGCTTCGAACAACTACTACACCGAAGCCATCGCCGGCGCCGCTTCCCAGGGCGATACGGCGGTGGCCGGCGCGTTTGCGGTCAATGTGTTCACCAACAAGAGCATCGCCGAGCTGGGTGAGGGCGTCGCTGTCACCACGATCGGCAGCACCGGGCCGCAATCCCTGGGGGTGGACGTTTCCAGCAGTTCGGACATGCAGTCCGTGACGATCGCCGGTGCAGCCGCCGGCGCCAAGCAGACCGGTGTGGGCATTTCCAACGCCGACACCGTCAACCTGGACGAGACGCGCGCCGCCATCGGTGCCGACTCGACCGTGCTCGCCAATGGCGCCAGCGCGGGCGTGAAGGTCCAGGCCGAATCCTTGCAGGAGATGACCAACGTGGGCGTCAGTGCGGGCGCCTCGACCAGCGGCACCGCCGTGGCCGGTGTGCTGGGCGTGGTGGTCGCACTGGGCAAGACCGAAGCCCTGATCGGCGATGGGGCCGCGGTGAAGGCCCTGGGCGATGTGTCCGTGAAGGCCACAACCGACGTGACCGGCGTGATGGTGTCCGGTGGTGTGTCGGCGGCAAACCAGACGGGCATCGGTGCGTCGATCGCCGCGCAAATTCTGGCCAATGCCACATCGGCCACCATCGGTGCCGCCGATGTCTCGGCGGCGAAGCAGTTGACGGTTGCCGCGCAGGCCGACGAGAGCGTGACCTCCGCGGTGGTGGCGGGCGCGGGTGCGGGCACCACGGCGGTGGCCGGTGCGCTGTCGGTCAACGTGATCGTGGGCGACACCACGGCCCTGGTGAACCAGGGTGCGCAGGTCAACACCGATGCCGGGTATTCGAGCGCGGATCAGGGCGTGGCCATCACGGCGAGCGATGACACGACGATTCTGGCGATCACCGGCGGTGGCGCTGGCGGCGGGACCACCGGCGTGGGCGCGGCGCTGGACACGGACGTGATGGCGAAAACCGTGACGGCTGGCATTGCCGACGGCGCGGGCACACAGGTCAACGCGAAGAAGGACGTGGTCATCGACGCCTCGGCCTCGGAAGACCTGACCTCGGTCACGGTCGGTTTCGGTGGCGGTGGTACCACCGGCGTGGGTGGCGCGGTGTCGGTGGCCGTGGTGAAGAACGATGTGCACGCCATGATCGGCAGCCAGGCCGGCGTGGATGCCGACGGCAACGTGGGCGTGAACGCGCAGGACGACGTCCAGGCGGTTCTGGCGGCCGGCGGTGTCGCTGGCGGCGGCACCACGGGCGTGGGCGGATCGATCGGCGTGGCCACCTTGTTCGGAACAACCCGGGCCACCATCGGCGACAGCGCCGTGGTCAATGCACGCGGCCTGGGCGACGCCCGCACCGTGTACACCGGCGAAACCACCGGAGGCGATACCTCGATCGAGCCGGCGGACCTGGGCGCGAAGAAGACCGAACTCGCCAAGGGCCTGTCGGTCACGGCGTACAACCGGGAAGAACTGATCACCACGGTTTTCAGTGCGGGCGGCGGCGGCACCACCGGTGTGGCGGCCACGGTGTCGGCCGACGTGATCGCCAACACGACCGAAGCCTCGATCGGCCGGTCGGCGCGCATCAATGAAACCAATACCCTGGCGCACGCGGACCAGGAAGTGCGCGTCAAGGCGATCGATGAAACCAGCCTGATCAACACGGCCGGTGGCGCAGGTGGCGGTGGCAGCGCGGGCGTCGGCGCGGCGGCCAACGTGGGCGTGATCGCCAAGACCACCACGGCGAAGATTGGCAAGGACACACTGGTCAACGCCAAAAAGGCGGTTGAAGTGGAAGCGGCGTCGCTGGACTCCACCTTGTCGACCACGGTCGGTCTCGCCGGAGGCGGCAGCGTGGGCGTCGGTGGTGCGGTGGCGGGTGTCGGCATTGCCAACACCACCCAGGCGCTCATCGAGGATGGCACTTCGGTGGCCGACGCGGCCCAGGTGAACGTGACGGGCGGGAATCTGTCCGTGAAAGCGGACGAGTTCGCCAACAGCTGGATGATTTCGGGCGGCGCCGCCGGCGGCGGCGCCGCAGGCGTGGGCGCTTCGCTGAGCGTGGCGGTGAATGCCAGCACCACCCAAGCGCGGATCGGCAATTTCGCCGAAACGAATGCCACGGGCATCACATCGGTCCATGCCGATTCCACGGAGAGCGTCAACACCATCACGGTGGCGGGCTCGGGCGGTGGTTCGGCGGGTGTATCCGGCAGCATCGGCGTCAACGTGGTGACCTCGAACACCGAGGCCGGCATTGGCAGCAACGCCCAGGTCAACCAGACGCTGGCGGCCGCAGGGCAGGGCGTGGATGTCAAGGCGACCGACCGCATTGAAAGCCTGTCGGTGACGGGGGCGGCCGCCGGCGGTGGCGCGGCGGGCGTGGGTGCGGCGGTGGCGGTCACCGTGGCCCAGAACACGACACAGGCTTACATTGGCAGCAACGCGCAGGTATCTGCCAGCCAGGACGTCAGCGTGGACGCTTCGTCCGACAAGCTGATCGATTCGGTGGCCGCAGCCGGCGCCGGTGGTGGCGCCGCGGGCGTGGCCGGTGCGATTTCCATCGTGGCCGTGGGGATGGTTTTGGATGGTGACTCCAGCGGCGGTTTGGGCAACACCGTCACCAACACCGACAGCGAAACGGGCAAGAGCAAGGTGGGCGACATGCTCGGCAGCTCGGCGCAATCCCAGCAGACCAAGAGCGACCTGGACAGCCAGACCGGCAAGATGGCCGTTGGCAATGCGGTGTCCGATTCGGCCCCGGTGCCGGACCAGAACACCATCGCTTCCATTGGCACGGGCGCCACGGTGAAGGCCGGACGCGATGTGACCGTTGCCGCCAGCGACACGACCGAGGTCCTGCAGGTGGGTGGCGGTGCGGCGGGCGGCGGTGCGGCCGGTGTGGCCGGCACGCTGGGTGTGACCTTGCTGCGCGATTCAGCGGCGGCCACGGTGGGCGATGGCGCGCACGTGGACGCCGGGCGCACGCTGGACGTGAACGCTGAAACCCGTGAGTCGGTGCTCAACATCGGCGTATCGGCTGCGGGCGGCGGTGCGGCCGGCGTGAGCGGTTCGGTGGCGATCAATGTGATCTCTTCGGAAACGGTGGCCGCCATCGGCGCGGCCCAGATCAACCAGTCGGTGGCGGGTTCCGGCAACCGGTCGGTGCTGGTGCGAGCCCAGAGCGACAGCGAACTGATCACGGTGGCCGGCTCCGGCGGCGGCGGTGGTGCGGCGGCGGTGGGCGGCGTGCTCAACGTGAACACGCTGTCCAAGAACACCAGCGCCCACATCGGCGAAGGGGCCAGCGTGGATGCCGACCTGGACGTGCGCGTGGCGGCGGACTCGCAGCAGCAGATCATCGGCGCGGGCATCTCGGTCCAGGGATCCGGTGCGGCCAGCGTGGGCGGTGCGGCGGCGGTCAACGTGATCGACAACAACACCCAGGCCTTCATCGGTTCAGCGCAAGACGATGCGACCAAGACAGCGGCCCACATCGACTCCGATGGCAACGTGGCCATTTCGGCGGCCGATGACACGTTGTTGATGGGCGTGTCGGCCAGCGCCACGGGCTCCGGCATCGCGGCCGTGGGGGGCGCGGTCGGGGTGAACGTGATCACCAGTGAGACGCTCGCCTATCTGGGGGACAACTCGTCGGTCAACGCGCGCGGCAATGCGGTCAGCGGCGCCACGGTTTACGACGGCAGCATCGACCAGACGACCGCGCGCGCCTTGCCAACGGCGCCGACGGGCAAGGGCGATCTGGATGTCGATGGCGATGGTGTCAAGGACGGCGACGTCAACGACGGCGCGAGCTTCAACATGAGTGCCAGCGGCGATGGCGGTGGCGACGCCAGCGACACCAGCAACCCGGAAACCACCAGGGACTCGGAAGGCAATGCCATCTCCGGGATCGCCGGCGGTCTGGGCACGCGGGGCACCGAGCAGGTCAAGGGCTTCTCGGTCACGGCCGTGGGCAGTGAAAAGATCATCACCGCCTCGCTCGGCGTGGCCGCCGCGGGCGCGGCCGGCGTCACCGGCACGGTGACCTCGAACGTGATTTCTTCGGTCACCCAGGCGCGCATCGGCGATGGCGCCCAGGTCAACAAGACCGATGCAGCGGGTGCCCCCGTGGGCGCCGATGCAGTCGGAACCGCGCCATCGGTGCGCGTGCGCGCCACGGACGACACCCTGGTGGTGATGGCCTCGGGCACGATGTCCGGCGGTATCGCCGGCGTGAGCGGCTCGGTCAACACCGTGGTGGTGGACAAGCAGACCAGCGCCACCATCGGCGACGCCGACGTCAAGGCACGCAACGTCGACGTGCGCGCCGAGGCGAGCGAAGACCTGTTCCTCGCCACGGCCAACGTGTCGGTGGGCGCGGCGGGCATTGGTGCGGCGGTGAGTGTGGCCTCGGTGGCCAACACCACCACGGCCGGCATCGATGCCGGTGCCAACGTGGATGCCACCGGCGACCTGCGTGTGAACGCGGATCAGGACACGGCCATCGACATGTACACACTCGCCGGATCGGGCGGCGTGGTGGCGGTGTCGGGCGCGGTGTCGGTCGGCGTGGTGGACAACACCACGCAGGCCTATGTGGAAGGCGCAGCGTCGCCGGCCGAGGCCGCGACGCTCAACGCCGGTGGCACCACCGAAGTGGCGGCGACATCCAGCGCCGCCATGAGCAGCGTGACCGGCAGCGCCGCGGCCGGCGGCGTGGGCGTGGCCGGATCGGTGGGTGTCAAGGTGCTGACGTCCAGCACGACCGCCTCGATCGGTGACAACACGCGGGTCAACCAGACGCGTGGTGGCGCGGCACAAGACGTCAAGGTGAGCGCCAGCGACACGGTGAACCTCAAGGGCGGTGGCCTGGCGGGTGCCGTGGGCGGATTTGGCGTGGGTGCCATGTCCGACACCAACATCGTGCGCAACACGACCACCGCGTCGATCGGCAACAGCACGCTGGTGGATGCCGATCGCGATGTGGGCGTCACGGCGGCTTCCAGCAAGAACGTGGAGTCCACCGCCATCGCCATCGCGGCGGGCGCCCTGTTCGGCGGCGCCGGTTCGGCGTCGGTGGCGGTGATCGGCGCCAGCCTGGATGATGAAGCCCAGGAGGGCCTGGGCGATGGTGCCACGGCCGGGCGCGCCGACCAGCAGGCCCAACAGACCAATGCGGGCTCGCAGCTGGACGATGTGAGCGGTTCGGCGCACCTGACGGGCGCGAAATCGACGGTCAACACCAAGGCGGCCGGGCTCGGCGTCGCCGGTGACATGAACAGCAGCTCGACGGCTTCTCAGGACAAGACCCAGGCCTTCATTGGCAACAACAGCCGCGTGACGGCGGGTGGCCAGGTGGATGTCACCGCATCCGACAAGACCCAGCTCGACCTGGAAGTCGTCGGGGCGGCGGGCGGTGCGGTGGGCATTGGCGCCGCCGTGGGCGTGGGCATCACCCACAGCACGACCGAGGCGTTTGTGGGCTCGTCGACCGCGGTCGATGCCGCCGGCGACGTGAGCATCACGGCCGCCGCCGGCAACCTGAACGCGACCGGATCCCGGGTGCGCAGCACGGCGGGTGCGGGCGGTGTGATCGGCGTGAGCGCCGCGGTGTCGGTGCTCAAGGATTCAAGCACCACGCGGGCTTATGTGGGCAGCAACGCTTCCATTGAGCGTGCTGATGAACTGCTGGTGAACGCCGAAACGGATCGCAGGGCTTCCGCCACCACCATCGGCGCTGCAGCCGGTGGTCTGGCGATTGGTGCGTCGGTGGCGAGCGCCACCTTTGGTGGCAGCACATCGGCCTACTTCCAGCCCAATGTGGATGTGGGCAAGACCGCTGGCAAGCTGGTCAACGATGTGACGATCTCGGCAAGCGACGGTTCGGTGGCCTCTGCCAGCGCCACCGCCGGTGCGGCGGGCATCGTCTCGGGGTCGGGGGCCGTGGCCACGGCGGAAGTCACTTCGGGTGTATCCGCCGTCATGGGCAGTGGCGCGGAGGTGGTCGCACAGGACGACGTGAGCGTGACCGCAGAGGCCACCCCGGAGACCCGTGCCGAAGCGAAGGGTGTCTCGATTGGTGCGGGTTCCGTGGGCGCATCGCTGGCGACCGCCAGCACCACCTCGAATGTCGAAGCCCGTATCGATGGCGATGCCAGCATCTCCGGCGACAAGCTCGATGTGGTCGCGCAGCGGTTGGTCGGCGCCAGCCCCACCACGGCCGCTCAGGCCTTTGGTGCGTCGGGCGGTGTGTTGTTCGGCATCAACGCCACGCTGGCCAAAGCCGAGAGCGCTGGCACCACCCGATCGGCCATTGGCGACAACGCCACGCTGACCATGGGCGGCGCCACCACCGTGCACGCCGACAGCCACACCCAGCAGGTGTCTTCGGGCGTGGGCATTTCGGTGGGTGGCTTGCTGGCCGTCGGTGCGGACTATTCCCAGGCCTCCTCGAACACCTTGACCGAAGCCACCGTGGGCAACGGCGTCAAGCTGACCGGTCCCGCACTCAGCGTGCTGGCCGACAGCTCGGACACCAACTTTGCGCACGGCATCGCGGGCAGTGGTGGCCTGGTGTCAGCGCCATTCTCTGAAGCCAAAACGGTGTCGACGAGCCAGACCCGCGCCAGCACCGGCAGTGGCGACAACGTGGGCGGCGATGGACGCAAGATCGATGTGGATGCGTTCGTGATGCGCTCCAGTTACGACGGCCTGTTTGATGCCTGGATGCAGAGCACCAACGCTTCCCTGATCGGCGTGAGCGGCGCCAAGGCCACCAACAGCAGCGGTGCAACGACCAGCTCCACGGTGGGTGCCAACGGCTATGTGGAGGCTGACAGCGTATCGGTGCAGGCCAGCAACACGGTTGAAAAAGGTGGCCCTGGCACGGCCAACTTGCCGGGCGTGACCTCGGTGACGGGCGCGGCCATCGCCGTGCCGAGCTGGAACGTGAATTCCGCCTCGGGCGGGCTGGCCGATGTGCCCGCTGCCGACAGCCTGACCACGATCACCAACAGCGCGGTGGCGGAGGTGGGTGCCGGTGCAACGGTGCAACAGACGGGCAGCTTCATGGCCCCGGGCGCCTACAAGTTCGATGCGTGGAACGATGTGACCGCCGAAGACCGGGTGAAGATGGCTTCGGGCGGCGCGGTTTCGGCCGCCAGCGGCAGTTCCAAGGTGCTCGCAGACACCAATGTGGCCAAAGTCAAGGTGGGCGATGGCGCTGCATTGAGCGCAACCGGTGACCTGATGATGGGCGCCCGCTCTGTTGCCGACATCTCCACCCAGACTTCGGTTGACGTCTGGGGTCTGGTCGGCGTGGCACCCAAGGGCGACTCCGTTTCGCGTTTCAAGGCGAGCAACAGCATTGAAATCGGTGCGGCTTCTCTCGAAGCGCAAAACGACATCCGCCTCAATGCCGGTGCGAGCACGCTGTACAACCCGGAGACGGGTTCCAACACGGGATTGAATTCGGGTTCGGTCGTTGCAAGAACCGATGTGTTCAACAACACCGCGATCCCGGTGAACCGCGATCCCATCGCCGATGCCGTCATTGAAACCGACAGCCAGATCACCATCGCCGATGGTGCGGTGTTGAACTCGGTGAGCGACGTCGCACTGTTCGCTGAAAAGGGCGGTGCAACGGCATCGGGTGTCGGCATTGGCAAGGATCTCTACCGCGAAGCGCTCGCGGCGGTGGGCAGCGCCATCAGCAACGCGTTTGGCGGTGGCGATGTGTCCTTCGAGACCCGCACGGGCAACTCGGTGAAGACCCAGACTTCAGGTGTGACGGTGAACGGCGAGATCCATGTGGGTACGCACCGCAAGCAGAATCTTGAGATTGACATCAACGGCAACGTTGTCGCCAAGACCGATGGCATCAGCATTGCCAACACGGGCGTCGCGAGTCTGGCTCAAGACATCCTTGACCGCATTGACGCGTTGAACCAGCTGATCCGGGAATACTCCGGTGGTTCGGCGGGATCCGACGCGGCGATCGCCGTGGCGGCCTACCAGTCCGAGATCCGTTTCCTGGAGCGCAAGCTGGTGGAACTGGGTTTCCAGCCAGACCCCCTGGGCGGCGGATTTGCGGGCGTGGCGGGTTTGAGTCCCAAGGAGGCGGCGCAGGAAGCGGTGACAGCCATGACCGCGACCAAGGCCGGTCTGACGACCACCAAGACCGACCTGACCACGGCCAACACGGGCCTGACGACGACCAACACCAACCTGACCACGGCCAACACCAACCTGAGCAGCCAGAATGCCACGCTGCAGACCGAGGTGACGGCCCTGATCGCTCAGCGCGATGCCTTGGACGCAGACGACACAGCGGGTCGCCAGGCCATCCAGAATCAGATCAATGCCAAGAACACGACGATCAACAACAACAACAACACGATCAATGCAAACACCAGCACCATCGAGGCGAACACCGACACGATCGAGGCGAACACGACCGAAATCGGCTTGCTGACCACCCGCATCACCAGTCTGGATGGGCAGATCGTCAATGTGCAGACCGACATCACCAACGACGTGTACAGCGACGTGGCCGCCCTTGGTCCAACGGCGAAGTTCCTGACCATCAGCGATGCAGAGGCCAAGCTGGGCAACATCTATGTTCGGGGCGACAAGCTGCAAGGCAATGGCGTGCTGGACGCGCCGGGTGACGCCGAGATCAGGATCACGAACAATGGCCCGAGCTTCCTGATCCTGAACGACCTGACCATCCCGGCGGATGAGGGCGGGAGGATTTACTTCAACAGCGTGGACGTCAAGGACAACACCCAGATCAACGGCATCAATGGCGCCGCCGGGGGTGCAGGTTTCGACATCTTCACGGCGGACAGCACCACCGATTTCAGTGGCAGCACGGTCTTGCCGGGCAAACCCAAGATCGTGGTCGAAAGCAAGTACGACCCGCTGGATCCCTTCTACAGCAGCCAGACGCTGGCGGGCGGCGCGGCCACGGTGGCCCCAGACATCATCCTCAAGGGGGACATCAGCAACCTGCGTGGCCTGGTCAAGATCGACAGCGCCGCGGGCAGCATCCGCATCGAGCAGACGGCCAGCATCCGGGCCGACGATGTGGAAGTGAAGACGCGCAATGGCGACTTCGTTCAAAGTTACAGCAACACGTTCAGCCATGTGGCCGGCGCCCCGCTGACGACCACCAATGGCGATCCCAACCTGGCCTTCCCGGACAACATCGCCGAGATCTCCCGCACGCCCGAGGCGGTGGGGTCGGGCATCGTGGCCAACGGCAGCGTGCTGATCGCCGCCCGCTACCTGAACATCAACGGCACCATCCAGAGCGGCATCCCGGAGTGGGGTGTGCGCATTCCCGCCGGCGCCACCGTGTCGGTGGGTGGTGTGAACATGTCGTTTGCCGAGGCACAGGCGCACTACAACAGCCTGACGCCTGCTCAACAAGCGGTGCTGGGCTCGGAGTATTTCCAGGTCAGCGGTGCCACCGTGAGCGGACTCAGCGGCAACCAGCAAGGCGCCTGGGAAGACATCAAGGTGAGCTACAACGCGAAGGAAAACCGCCTCGAACTCAGCGGCGTGCGCGTGCAGGGCGGCTATATCGAATTGTTCGGCCAGATCTTCAACACCAACCAGGTCGGCGGCGGGAAGCTGCGGGTGATGGATGGTTACGGTCAGATCAAGGTCGACAACGAAAGCAGCCTGCCCATGTGGGTCAACCTGCTGGACACCGGCAAGGGTGTGCAGGGTGAAATCAACATCACCAACATCAGTGGCGTTGACGCCAGTGGCGCTCCCATCATCACCACCACCCAGTTCCTGCGCGGTGCCGGTGGGTCACGCAGCGCCTTCTACGACCCGCAGGCCGGCTTGCGCTACACGATGACCGTCGGTTACGACGAGGGTCGTGTGGACTACTACCGCTACTCGCAAAACGGGTGGTTTGGCGGCGCCATTCTCAGCAGCAAAGTGCTGGACGAATACCGCATCGCCTCGCAGGTCCGCAGCAACGACCCGCTGTCGCAGGCGGAGTACCTTCAAGTGGTGTCGGGCGACAACTCGACGGTTTACTCCCCGGCCACCAGTGCCGTGTATGGTGCCTCGACCATTACCGGCGGCGACCAGGAGACCATCAACACCGCAGCCCCCGTGCTGACGCCCGGCAACTCATGGCGTGACTGCAACTGGTGGACGCTGTGCGCCAACGCCACCCACTACCAGGAATTCACGGTCACCACGGCCACCAAGACCACGATCACCGAAAGCGTCAAGGCCGACCAGCGCATCGGCATCGAATTCATCGGATTCGATCAGGGCACGGTGAATGTGGCTTCGGTCGGTGATGTGGTGCTCAACGGCGCCATCAACAACGCCAGTGGTGAAACCAGCGTCAGCTCGGGGGGCAGCATCACGCAGAACGGTGACCTGAACATCATCAGCGGCGTGAACGTCAATCTGGCGGCGGGTACGGGCATCGGTTCCGGAACGCAGGCGGTCCAGACCAACATCAGCGACAGCGGCCGGCTCAACGCCACCTCCAGCGCGGGCGAGGTGCACATCAAAGAGATGGTGGGCAACCTGAACGTGGGCACCATTGGCGGTGCTGGCGTCAGCAATGTGGTGCTTGAGGCCGACAAGAACATCGTCGACGCCGCAGCGGGGTCCTACGTCCAGGGCCGGCGCGTGGAGCTGCTGTCCAACAACGGCGGCATCGGTTTGACCGGCGCGCCGCTGACCGTGCGGACCGGCTACACCACCAACATGTCGCAGTGGTCCAACAACGGCTTGCTGGCGACGGCACGCGACTCGATCAGCATCCGCAACCTCGCGGACGCCGCCAACCCCGCCATCTACAACGGCAACCTGTTGCTGATTTCGGCGGAGTCGAAAACGGGTGACGTGCGCATCGAGACCAGCGGTGCCGTGATCGACAACAACCCGTTCGAGACCATCGACACCCGGACCGAGACGGAGTTGGCCAATCTCTGGGACGAACTGCGCCTGCGTGGTGCGCCATCGGTGGAAAAAGCCAACGAGGCGGTCGCGGCCTTCGAGAGCGGCAAGAACAACAACTACCGCCAGTACTGGCAGTTGCGCAAGGGGCAGGCGGATCAGGGTGCGGTCTACGATCCGGGGTATGTCTACGCCGTCTCCGTGGGCGAGCGCAGCGCGCTGGAGGCCGCTGGTCTGACACCCCTGCAGATCGATGAGTTTGCCCAGAGCCGCACGGATCAGTACCACGCCTTGCACGCGGAAGTGGGCGGCCTGACCACGACCTTTGACAGCGGTTTTGCGTACGACGCTTCGGTGGCGACCGG
Source organism: Hydrogenophaga aromaticivorans (assembly GCF_013387465.1). Taxonomy (GTDB): domain Bacteria; phylum Pseudomonadota; class Gammaproteobacteria; order Burkholderiales; family Burkholderiaceae_C; genus Hydrogenophaga; species Hydrogenophaga aromaticivorans. The sequence continues at coordinate 361,035 of NZ_VYGV01000007.1, forward strand.
TACCGGCGAAGAAACACAAATCCGCACCGGGGCCACCTGGACCGACGCCCAGCTCGCGCTCTCGGTGGGTGCCGGTCTGCTGAAGAACATCACCGACACGGTGACCTCGGTCAAGGAACCCAACGTCAAGGGCAACAACATCACGCTGGTCGCGGGCACGTCGATCGGCTCGATGAACCCCAATGTCGACATCACCTTGCCAACCGGTGCGACACCCGCGGAGATTGCCGCTTTCCTGGCCGCGTTGACAGCCGATCAGAAGGCGGCGCTGGCGGCGGCGGAGCGTGGCGATGCGACGGTGACCGGCAACGTGATCTCGATCATCCGGCCCCGCGCGGTGAACGTGGAGACCGGAACCGGAGCGCTCACCGCCAGCGCGGCTGCGGGGGATGCGTTCATCGGGTCCGAGAAAGACTTGCGCATCAACCAGGTCACCGCGAGCGACAACGTGCGGATCAAGGTGGCGGGGGCCCTGATCAATGCCGCGACCGTGGCCGGCACGAACAACGTGGTGGGTGACAACATCATCCTGGAAGCGGCCAACGGCGGCATCGGTGCGGCGGGATCGGCCCTGCGCATCAACCCGACCGCGGGCTCATCGCTGATCGCGCGCGCGGCCGGTGACATCTGGATCGAGACGCCAGCGGACCTGACGGTGGACACCATCTTCTCCCGAAACAACGTGAGTCTGGATGCGGTGGGTTCGATCCTGGACATGCCGGGCGACTCGGTGGTCACGCCTGCGGTGAACATCCGCAGCAACAACGTGACGCTGGTGTCGCGCACGGGCAGCATCGGGGAGGAAGACAACGCGCTGGATGTGGGCGTGAACCCCGACGGGCATGTCGTGGCCACCGCGGACACGGTGGGTCAGGGGATTTACCTGAACGGCCCTTCTGGTGAGCACTTCAACGTGGGGGCGTCGACTTCGGGTGGGGCCACGGTCTTGTCGGCGGCCGAAAGCATGAAGGTCGACGGCACCGTGACCGGGCTGGGCAGCATCAGCCTGGTCTCGGGCGGCCAGACCACCCTGACCACGCAGGCCGATGTGAACTCGACCGCAGCGGACATCCAGATCCGGGCCGGGTCGTTGACCATGGAAGACAACGGTGTTGCCGCGGCGCGTGTTCGCTCCGGGACAGGGTCGATCGATGTCGAGACGGTGGGTGACGCCGTGATCACCGGCATCGAGAGCGGCAACGGCACCGCGAGCGCAGTGCGGGTGGTGAGCACGGGCGGGCGTGTGCTGGACGGTGGAGACACCCGTCTCGATGTGATCGCAGACACCGCACCGGCGGCGAAGTTCACCGTGGCGGGCCTGCTGGGCGTGGGCTCGGACGGCAATCCGCTGGACGTGCGCGTGCGCGATCTCAATGCCTCGTCTGTTCAAGGGAGCGTGGCGCTGGCGGCTGTCGGTGGGGTGAACATCGAAGCGGTGAGCGCGGGCGACGCCGTGCAGATCACCGCAGACGGCGACATCACCGGCCAATCGGTGACCAGCACGGGTGCCGGCACCCAGGGCCCGGACAAGAGCGTGAGCGTGGCGTCCACGGGGGGCCGTGTGACCCTTGATTCGGTGACGGGCACGGGTCTGGTGAACGTGGACGGCCAGACCGGCGTCGACGTCAACTCGGTCGAGAGCACCGGGGGCAGCGTGGTGCTGAACTCCAACGCCGGGAACGTGGTGGTTGACACCACCAAGGCACAGCAGGACGTCACGATGACAGCGGCAGCGGGCACGGTCACTGCGGGCACCACAACCGCCACGGATGGCAACGTGAATCTCAGTGCACTGGGCGATATCGAAGCCACGACCACGGTGGCGGGCGGGACGGTCCAGGTGACCAGTGCGGCGGGGCATGTCCGGTTGGGCAGCCTGACGGCACGAGGTGACGTGAGCGTCGACGGCCAGGCCGGTGTGCAGACGGGCACGGTCGAAAGCACCGCCGGCAGCGTGGTGTTGAACACCGACGGCGGCGACATCGATGCCGGCGTCACCAAGGCCTGGAAGGATGTCACGATGCGCGCCGCTTCGGGCGCCATCTCGGCCGACACCACGGTGGCCACGACCGGCAATGTGACCTTCATCGCCCGGGGCGACATCAACACCGGCAGCACGACGGCGGGTGGTACGGTGGTGTACGACAGCGAGGAAGGCGACATCCGCACCGGAGAGGTGAGCACGGGCGGCGCCTTCACGGTGGAGACCGCTGGCAACATCGAGACCGGCACGGTGACGGCGGGCCGCGATGTGTCTTTGATCAGCACCCGCGGTACCGTGACCGCCGACAACACCCGCTCGGTGCGGGGTTCGGTGACCATGGAGGGCCAACAGGGCGTGACCGCCAATCGTGTGGTGGCCGCAGAAGATGTGACGCTGGCCAGCGCCCGGGGCGCTGTCGATGCTGGCACTCTCCTGGCTCGCCGGGGGTCGATCACATTGAGCGCCCGGCGCAACATCGACGTGGGCACGGGCACCGCCACCAACGGCAGCTTTGTGGCCGGCTCCACCGGTGGCAGCGTCAACGTGGGCACGGCGAGTGCCGATGTGGTTTCGCTGAGCGCGCCGCGTTCGGTGACCGCTCGCACGCTCAACGTCGGCAGCCGGCTGAACCTGGCGGGCCAGAACATTGCAGCGAACGTCAACAGCACCGGCGCGGGCGACGTGGGCGGGTCGGTGACCGGCTTTGGCGGCGGCATGGCGTCGAACGTGGAACTGGCCTTGAACAGTCCGTTTGCCTTCCGGTTCCAGGAGTTTTCCACCTCCACCGGCAACGTCAATGTGTTGGCCGGTGACCTGTTTGTTGACGCCATGCGGGTGGGCAACCGCCTGACCATCAGCAACCCCAGGACCACGTTGTTGATCGATCAGAACGACCGCAGCATCCAGCCGTTTGATGTCCAGCTCTACTCGGCAGGCAGCCCGTTTGCCTTTGGTCTCACCGGCAACCGGGTGTTGACGGGGGCTTTCGTGATCTCGCGAGGCCCGGGTCACGAGGTGATTTCGCCCAATGGCAATAACCTGAGTGCGGCCGAACTGGGCGATCGCGAACTCTCGGTGCTGGGCACCTTGCCATCGCCGACGGACGGGTTCTTTAACGGTCAACCCGATGCCGAAGCGTTGGCCGGTCTGGTGACCTTCGTGGGCACGCCGGTGAATGGTGGTGACGAATGCGGGTCTGAAGCGGGCCAAGGTGCTGGCGATTCCAATAACTCCAAATGCAAAGAAGAAAACTGATGAAACTCAGCTGTGCAGCGGCGGCGGCCCTTGTCACGTGTTCGACCTACGCCCAGGTTGTCGTTCCTCCGTCGGCCGATCCGGGCGCCTTGCAGCAACGCCGCATCGAGGAAGATCAGCGCCGCCTGGAGCAGGAGCGCCTGGAGCGCACACCGGCCGTGGCGCCGGTGATCGAAGCGCCGAAAGCGCCTGCGACCGCGCCGGTGGCCAGCCAGGTGCGCTTCAAGGTCAATGCGGTGAAGTTTGCGCCCGCGTCCGAGGTGCTTTCTGCCGAAGAGCTCAAGGCGCTGGCCGATGCGTTCGTGGGCAAGGAAGTCAGCTTTGCCGACCTGCAGCGCCTGGCAGAGCAGGTCAACGCGGCCTACCGCGAGCGCGGTGTGGTGACCGCGCGCGCCATCATCCCGCCACAGGATGTTTCCAGCGGGAACATCACCCTGCAGCTGGTCGAAGGCAAGCTGGGTGAAGTCCGGGTCAAGGGCAACGAATCCACGCGCGCGAGCTACGTCCTGAGCCGGGTGGATGCCGAGCCCGGCCGGCTGGTGGATCTGCCCACCCTGCAGACCAGTCTCTTGCGCTTCAACCGCACGAACACCGCGCAGTTGCGCGCGGAACTCAAGCCGGGACAGAGTTTTGGCAGCACCGATCTGGAAATCGGGATCATCGAACCCAAGCAGCACAACTTCCGCATCGGCGTCGACAACCTGGGCAGCGAGGTGACGGGGGAAACCCGGGTGGGCTTGTCCTATTCCAACCAGAGCTTGCTGGGTTGGCGGGATTCGTTGAGTCTGGCCGCGATGTCCGCCAGCGGTCTCAAGAGCTATTCCGTTGACTACGGCATCCCGGTCAGTCGCTCGGGCGGGCGCCTGAACCTCGCCCACAACCAGGACGATACCCAGCTGAAGTACGGGCCCTTTGCCTCCCTGGGCATCACGGGCGAGTCCACCTCGACCGCTTTGTCGCTGCGTCAACCGATCCACTTTGGGGAGCGCTCGCAAATCGACCTGCTCGCCAGCCTGCGCAAGCGCGATGTGGAAAACAAGGTCAGTGGTGTCTTTCTGTCCAGTACCGCCACGCAGGATGTGCAACTGGGTCTCGAGTACCAGTCTGCCGATGACTCGGGCCAGTGGCTGACGAGCTACTCGCTCTACAAGGGCGATGCAAAAACCGCTGGTGTGAGCAAACGCTACACGGTGGGCCGGGGTGCGCTGCGCCGAACGCAGTTTCTGGCCGCCGGCTGGGCTTTGCGTGGTGCGCTGTCGGCGCAGCACACCAGCAGCGATGAGTTGCCTTCCAGCGAGCATTTTTTCCTGGGTGGGGAAGGCAGCGTGCGCGGTTATCCGGTGGGGGCCTTTTCGGGTGACCAGGGTGCTTTGCTGAGTCTGGAGTTGCACCACCCGATCACCGGTCCGTCCGCCGAGGGCAGCGGTCAGGCGTATTCGGCCGCGGGCTTTTTCTTCGTGGACACCGGTCAGGTCCGGCAGATTCTGCCGCCCGACTCCACCCAGGACAAGACCAAGCGCCTGACCAGCCTGGGTTGGGGCGTGGAAGCGGCCATGGGGCGCTACCTGTCGGCGCGCGTGACGCTCGCCTATGCGTTGCGTGAGTTGCCGGAACAAAAGCGGCGCTACACGGCAAGCGTTCAGATCTACAGCCAGTTCTGACGAGCGGCGCCTTTGACCGCGTTGACTTCAGCTCTGCCCTCCCTTGCGTCAACGGCGGTGCGCCGGGCGGACGCAGGGTCCGGGAAATAGGCGCCTTTCCCGCCCCAGCTCCACCGACCCGGGTGCAGAAATTGAGACAGAATGCGAGGAAGTTGTCGCAGCACACCGTGTGCGAAACGCCTTTATCCTCCATGCCAGAAAACGAGACCCATCTGACGACTGGCGACTGCCCGGTCGAGACGCCTGCCTCGTCTTCCTTGGCCGCCTGTGTCACCGATCCGTCGCTTTTTGAGGCGATGTTCCTGTCCATGCCCGTGGCGGCCAGCCTGAGTCGCATGGCGGACGGCCGGCTCCTGGCCGTGAACGATGCCTGGGTTGAACTGTGTGGCGTGCCCCGCGAGGCGGCGCTGGGCCGCACGACGGTCGAGTTGGGTCACTGGGCTGACGCTGCGGACCGCGCCTGCTATGTGGCTTCGTTGTCACAGGCAGACAAGGTGGTCGATCTGCGCTTGAGCCACCACAAAACCCGGCGCATCTGTCTTCGAACCCGGCGGCTCGATATGGGTAGCGAGCCACTCTTGCTGGTGTACCTGACGGAAGTCGACAAGGAACAGGAGACCGAACTCGCCCTGCAGACGGCCAACCGGGAGCTGCAGCAACAGGTGGAACTGCACGGCGCCATCGAAGAGCTCGCGTGCGTGGGCCACTGGACCAATGCCCCCAACGACCAGGACGTGCTCTGGTCACCCGGTCTGTTCGCCATCACCGGCCTGGATCCAACACCCTTGATGAGCCGCCGCGAAGGCCGCTCCGGCATCCACCCGGAGGACATGCCGGCCTGGCAACGCGCGCGCGAGGCCAAAGACGGTCGCGAGGTGGAATACCGCTGGCAGCGGCCCGATGGCCAGCAGCGCTGGTTGCGCACCCGCATCAGCCAGACCGCGGTAGCGGGCAATCCGCAGACCGACTTCGGTGTGGTCCAGGACATCACGGCCGAGCGCGAAGCCACCCAGGCGCTGGCGGGCCAGCTGCGGTTCATCCAGAACATCGCGGCCCGGGTGCCGGGTCTGGTGTACCAGATACGCCGATACCCCGACGGCAGCAGCACGATTCCGTATGTGAACGACGCGGTGCACGAGATGGTGGAACTGGACCCCAACGACCTCGCGCGCGACGCCAGACTCTTTTATGAACGGGTGCACCCGGACGATCTTCCGCAGATGGTGGCGTCCCTGGATGCGTCCGCGCGCGATCTCACCCTGTGGCGGCAGGTCTATCGCATCCAGTTGCCCCGCGCAGGGCTGCGCTGGTACAGCGCGGAGGCGGTGCCGCAGCGCGAGGCCGATGGGTCGGTGCTCTGGCACGGATTCACTTTCGACGTCACCGAGGCCCGGATCGCGGCCCAGGCACTGGAGCGCCAGCACCGCATGCTCGACGCGGTGCGCCAGGCGCAAGCGGTTTTCATCGAAGCCGATGACAAGCGGCATGCCTTTGAAGGTTTGCTGGACGCGTTCCTGAGCGTGACCGGCAGCGGCTACGGGTTCGTGGGCGAGGTGATGTACGACATGCGCGAGCAGCCCTACCTCAAGACCCACGCCATCACCGACATCGCCTGGGACGAAGCCTCGCGGCGCCTGTACGACGCGCAGGTCGATGCGGGCATGGAGTTCCGCAACCTCAAGACCCTGTTCGGCCACGCCATGCTCACCGGCGAGACGGTGATCGCCAACGACCCGGCCCACGATCCCCGATCGGGTGGACTGCCTTTCGGCCACCCGGACATGACGAGCTTTCTGGGCATTCCGATCGCTGTGGGCGACCGCCTGGTCGCGATGGTCGGTCTGGCGAACCAGCCCGGTGGTTACAGCCCCACCGATGTGGAGTTTCTGCAGCCGCTGCTGGGCGCCGTGCGCCAGCTGGTGCTGGCCTGGCGCGGGCATGCCGAACGCAAGCGGGCGCGCCTGCAGTTCCAGGCCACGAGTGCCCTGCTGGTCGAAAAAAGCGCAGCGCTGCAAGTGACGTTCGACAGCATGAGCCAGGGGCTGACCATGGTGGACTCGGACGGGCGGGTGCGGTTCTACAACCAGCGCATGCTGGCGCTGCTGGACCTGCCGGAGGCGTTGCTGGCCAGCCAGCCGCTCTTCAGCGAGGTGGCGGCGTTTCAGGTGAACCGGGGCGATTTTGGGGAAGACCTGAGCCTGGTGGATGTCTCGCTCCGGGCCGTTCTCGGGCAGGAGCCGCGAGTGGTGCCACCCGAGACGTATCTGCGGCGCACACACGACGGCCGGGTGCTGGAGATTTACACCCGCATGCTGCCCGAGGGAGGCATGGTGCGCACCTACACCGATGTCACCTCCTATGTCGAAACCGAGGACGCCCTGCGCGAGGAGCGGCAGCGGCTGCAGTGGGTGCTGGAGGCCACGCGTCCGGGCATCTGGGAAACCAATATCGAGACCTGGGCCATGACGATCAACGACCGTTGGGCCGAGATGCTGGGCTACACGGTCGAGGAACTGCAGCCCACCACGTTCGACACCTGGCGCGATCTGGTTCACCCCAGGGATCTGGAGCGGGCGCAGCGGGTGTTGCAGCGGCACTGGTCGGGCGAGTTGCCCTACTACGAGTGCGACGTCCGGATGCGCCACAAGGCGGGTCACTGGGTCTGGATCAACGACCGCGGCCGGGTTCACCGGCGCGATGACAGTGGCAAGGCGCTGTACATGTCGGGCACCCACCTCGACATCTCCGACCGGGTGGCTGCTCAGGAAGAAGTGCGTGCGCTCAACGCCACCCTGGAGCGGCGCGTGGCCGAGCGCACCGCCGAACTGGAGCGCTCCATGAAGGACATGGAGGCGATCTCGTACTCCATCGCGCACGACCTGCGCGCGCCGCTGCGCTCGGTCAACGGCTTTGCGTCGCTGATCGCGGAAGAAGAGGGCGAGCACCTGAGCCCGCTGGCTCGCGACATGTTCGGGCGCATCGCCCGCTCGTCGCGCAGCATGGGCCAGATGATCACCGACATGCTGGAGCTGCTGCGCGTGGTGCGGGTGGATCTGGACGCCGTGCCGGTGGACATGAATGCGCTGGCGCACTCGGTGGTCGATACCCTGGCGCCCGATGTACCGCAGGCGCGCATCGATCTGCAGCCTTTGCCCGCGGTCATGGGCGACGCCACCTTGCTGCGGCAGGTGCTCGTCAATCTGATGGACAACGGGCTGAAGTACTCACGCCACCAGGCGCGGCCCGAGCTGGTGCTGGGCTTTGACGCGGAGCGGCAGGCCTTTTACCTGCGTGACAACGGCATGGGTTTCGACATGGCCCATGCCGGCAAGCTGTTCGGCCTGTTCCAGCGCCTGCATGCGGGCTCCGAGGTGCCGGGCACCGGCGTCGGCCTGGCCATCGTGGCGCGCATCATCGAGCGCCACGGCGGACGCATCTGGGCCAACGCAACGGCGGGGGCAGGCGCCACGTTCTGGTGGACGTTGCCTCTGCGCTGAGGCCCTTGAGGCCTCGCGGCTTCAGAAGGGAGCGGCTTGCTCGGTGGGCGGGGCATCGTCCCCAGACGGCTCGTTGTGGCCGCTGGCATCAGCTTCTTCGGTCGAAGCCGCGAGCGGGCCTCTGGCCTGACGCACAGCCGCCTTGTCGCCCGCGCTGGCGAACTTGCTGTACTTGCCGATCGTGCTGACGAGCTGGCCGTAGATCTTGGGGTTGGCGGCCAGGCATTCCTTCTGTTCCAGGAAGTTGGCTTCGCCGGTGAAGTTGCCGACCAGGCCACCGGCTTCGGTCACCAGCAGCGCGCCCGCGGCCACGTCCCAGGGCGAAAGGCCCATTTCAAAGAAGCCGTCGGTGAAGCCGGCGGCCACATAGGCCAGGTCGAGCGCGGCCGAGCCGGGGCGGCGCACGCCAGCGCACTTGGGCATCACGTCGCCCAGCATCTGCATGTAGGTCGGGAAGGCATCGCCCGGGCGGAACGGAAAACCGGTGGAGAACAGGCACTCGCGCATGGCGATGCGCTTGGCCACGCGGATGCGGCGGTCGTTCATGTAGGCGCCGCGCCCGCGCGTGGCGCAGAAGAGGTCGTTGCGGCTCGGGTCGTAAATGACGGCCTGTTCCAGCTTGTTGCCCACCATGAGCGCGATGCTCACGCAGTAGACCGGGAAGCCGTGGATGAAGTTGGTGGTGCCGTCCAGCGGGTCGATGATCCAGACATGGTCTGCGCCACCGTGTTTGCCATCGCGCTTGCCCGACTCTTCGGCCCAGATGGCGTGGTCGGGGTAGGCGGTGAGCAGGGTGTCGATGATCGCGGCTTCGGCCGCGTGGTCGACTTCGGTCACGAAATCGTTGGTCTGCTTGGCCGAGACCCGGACCGACTCCACGTCCAGCGCGGCGCGGTTGATGATGGTGCCGGCAAGGCGAGCGGCCTTGATGGCCACGTTGAGCATGGGGTGGAGTGTGGACGACATAAGTTGTGAACCTTTGCGCCGCAGCGGGCTGCGAGCGTGACAGTGGAAGAGCGGGAAGGCTGGACCCCAGGCGATGCGGGGCAGCGACAATCGGGGATTTTACCGTTTCAACACACCAAACACCTCACCGGAGCAAGTGCCCCACCCAGCACACACCGCAGAACTGGCTTTGCCAGGCTGCTGGTGTGGCCCCCTGGGGGGTGACGCGAAGCGGCGCGGGGGGATTCCAAATGAAGACGAGATTCATCCTGATCCAGACCAGCCACGCCGGCAACGTGGGCGGCACCGCGCGCGCCATGAAGGTGATGGGTTTTGACGACCTGGTGCTGGTGGCACCGCGCTGGGCCAACGTCTTGCGGCGCGAAGAGACCATCCAGCGCGCCAGCGGCGCCAACGACGTGCTGACCAAGGCGCGCATCGTGGACACGCTGGACGAAGCGCTCGACGGCATAGAGCATCTGTGCGCCACCGCCATGACGCCGCGCGACTTCGGCCCGCCCACGCGCCACCCGCGCGAACACTTTGCCGCGCTGCTGGGCACACCCGAAGCCCCTGCGTCCACCCGCCCCGGCGGCGTGGCCTTCCTCTTCGGCTCCGAGCGCTTTGGCATGCGCAACGAGGACGTCTACCGCTGCCACGCCTGCCTGAGCATTCCCACCGATCCGCAGTTTGGCTCGCTCAACCTGGCCGCCGCGGTGCAGTTGATCGCCTACGACTGGCGCCAGGCGCTGGGCGGCTACGCCCTGCCACCCGCCAGCGCGCCCGAACGCCCGCTGGCCGACGCCAAGGCCCTGGCCGGCATGCTGCAACACCTGGAGCAGGCGCTGGTGGCGGTGGACTTTCTGGACCCCGAGGCGCCGAAAAAGCTCATGCCGCGCCTGAACCAGCTTTTCAACCGCGCTGCACCGACCGAAGAAGAAATCCACATCCTGCGTGGTGTGGCCAAGGCCATGCTGCAGACCGCCGCGCAGGCAAAGCGCTAGACTGGCCGACCCGATACAGAAAACCGACGGCCCGTTCCATGTTTGCCCGACTCCGCTCCGACATCCAGTGCATCCTCGAGCGCGACCCCGCGGCGCGCAGCACCTGGGAGGTCATCACCTGCTACCCCGGTCTGCACGCCGTCTGGCTGCACCGCCCGGCGCACTGGTGCTGGACGCATGGCTTCAAGTGGCTGGGGCGTTTCACCTCGCACATCGCGCGCTGGCTGACCGGCATCGAGATCCACCCGGGCGCGAAGATCGGCGACCGGGTGTTCTTCGACCACGCCATGGGCACGGTGGTCGGCGAGACGGCCGAAATCGGTGACGGCTGCACCATCTACCAGGGCGTGACGCTCGGCGGCACCTCGCTCTACAAAGGCGCCAAGCGGCACCCGACGCTGGGCAGGGACGTGGTGGTCAGCGCGGGCGCGAAAGTGCTGGGCGGTTTCGAGGTGGGCGACGGCGCCAAGATCGGCAGCAACGCGGTCGTGATCAAGCCGGTGCCCGCGGGCGCCACGGCGGTTGGCATTCCGGCGCGCATCATTCCGAGCAAAACCGGCGAGAGTGCCGACGTGACCGAAGCGCACCCGAAGTTCCAGGCCTACGGCATCACGCAGGAAGACGACCCGCTGTCGCAGGCGATGCGTGGGTTGATCGACAGCGCTTCCGGACAGGAGCATCAGATTGCCTTGCTGTGGCAGGCGATCGAGAAACTGTCTTCGCAGCAGAAGGGCGACTGTGTGCCTTCGGATGCGGCTCGCAGCGAGTGCTTCGAGGCCGAGAAGCTGAATCAGCTGGTGGGCAAGTAAATCACGCGCCGCGCGGTGCGTTGGCCGATTCCGGTGGCGCGTCCGCACCCGGCACCAGCACCGCATCCAGCCAGCCCCTGAGGCCGTTGAAGAAGGCCAGGCCCTGCGCCCGCGCCAGGTCCCCGGTGGTGAGCACCGCCTCGCCGAGGCGTTCTTCGACCAGCAACGCGGCCCGGTAGGTTCCTGCCAGCAGTCCGCTGGAGAGCGCGGGCGTGAGCCACACGCCGTCGAGCCGAATCGCCACGTTGCCCCGGGTGAACTCGGTGATCTCACCGCGCTCGTTGACCAGCAGGTGGTCGAACACCGCCGGGTCCGTGGGGGCCAGTGCCTCGTAGTGCGCGCGCCGTGTGGTCTTGTACCGGATGAACTCCTGCAACTCACCGCCCGTGGGCAGGGGTGCGGGCGCCAGCGCCACGCGCACCGGCTGTGCCGTGTCGGCCATGGGGAAGGCCTGCACATCGATCGCGCCCTGGGCGTCCACGGTCAATCGCACGCGCCACAGGTCCTTGGCATGTCCCTCGGCCTGTCGTGAAAGGCGCTCACGCAGCACGGACGGATCGCAGGGGTAACCGAAGTGGCGGGCGCTGTCCTGCAGGCGCTGCAGGTGGCGTTCCAGCAACCAGTACTCGCCGTCTTCCAGGCGCAGGGTTTCCAGCAGCGAGAAGGGTTCGCTCGCCCGGTGCAGGAGGTGGCTCTTGGTCATCAGTTCATCCCATTCGGAGGCAGGGTCGGCGTAGACGGTCAGCCCGCTGCCCACGCCATAGCGGGCCTGCCACGCCGGGGGCGTGACCGGGTCGTGATGCAGCGCCAGGGTGCGGATCGGCACGTTGAAGGTGGCATGCCCACCGGGGCGGACCACGCCGAGCGCGCCGCAGTAGAAGCCGCGGGGCCCGGACTCCAGCCGGGTGATCCAGCGCATGGCCTGCCGCTTGGGGGCGCCGGTGATGCTGCCGCAGGGAAAGAGGGCGCGGAACACGTCGGTGAGCGTGGTGCCCCCACGGGCCTGGGCCGAGAGGCTGGAGGTCATCTGCCAGACCGAGGGCCATGCCTCGGCCTCCATCAGCCGGTCCACCCGCACCGAGCCCGGCCGCGCGATCCGGTTCAGGTCGTTGCGCAGCAGGTCCACGATCATGACGTTTTCGGCGCGTTCCTTGGCGCTGGCCAGCAGGCGCTCGCGGGCCGCCGCGTCCAGGACGGGGTCGCCCTCCCGGCCCGCGGTGCCCTTCATGGGGCGGCACTGCAGGCGGCTACCTTGCGCGTCGGGTTGCCAGTCGAAAAACAGCTCGGGTGAAGCGCTCAGGACATGCCGGTGGGCGCCGTCCAGCCACAGCAGGTAACCCTCGGGTTGCCGCGCGCGCAGGGCTTGCATCCAGGCCGAGGGTTCGCCGGTGAGCGTGCCTGCCAGGGCCGTGGTCAGGTTGATCTGGTAGCAGTCGCCCGCGGCCATGGCCTGCTGAGCGCGCTCCACTTGGGCCAGGTAGTGCGCGCGCGATTCGGGCAGGGTCCAGCGCGCCGCGCGGGGCCGGTCCGACAAGGGGAGGGGTGTGGTCAGCGGGGCCTCGTACACGCCGAACCAGACCAGCGGCCAGCGGGGATCGGGTGCCAGGACGGGCAGCGAGGCATCGAAGGCCGGCGCGGCCTCGTAGGCCAGACCGCCCACGCACCAGCGGCCCGCCTCCGCATGGGCCTGTACCCGCTCCACGGCTTCGAGCACATCGGCCAGGGACCAGGCCTCAACGACCTCGATGGGCTGGTCAAAGCTGGCCCGCAAGCGGCCCCCCGACACCGCCTGCGGGGCCGTGTCCGGGAAATCGATGACGGCGCGCAAGGTGGGGGAAAGGGGCCGGTCTCGCGACGCTCAGTGGTGATGGCCGTGCGCGCCATGCGCGTGGCCGTGGGCGACTTCTTCGGCCGACGCGGCCTGCACGTCCACCACCTTCACCGCAAAGCGCAGCACCTGCCCGGCCAGCGGATGGTTGCCGTCCAGGTGCACCGTGTCACCCTTGATTTTCTTGACGGTGAAGACCTGCTCACGACCCTGGTCGTCGGTGCCCTGCAGCTGACCACCCACCTTCACGCCGGGCGGGAACTCGCTCTTGGGAATGCTGTGCACCAGGCTTTCATCGCGCGCGCCAAAGGCGTCTTCGGGCTGCAGCACCAACTGGGCCGAAAAGCCCTTCTCCTGGCCTTCCAGCGCCTTCTCGATGCCGGGCAGGGTGTTGTTGTAGCCGCCATGCAGGTAGGCACGAGGCTCCTTGCCGTCCTCCAGCAATTTGCCCTGCGCATCGGTGGCGCGGAAGGTGATGGTGACGATGGTGTCTTTGGTGATTTTCATGGGGTTCGTTCTGGGTTGGGTCAGACGATGCTGGCCAGGTGGCGAGGCAAGGTCTGCAGGCTGACAAAGGTGAGGTCGTACATGGCAGTGAGGCTGCTCGCCTGTTCATCGGTGATGTCCGTCGAACAGATGATGAATCGGCTGCGCTCGACGCCCAGGCGCTTGCGCAGGCGTTGGTACTTGTCGATATCTCGGCGGAATTCACCAGACTTGCATTCGATACAGATCGGCGACTGGCCAGCGGGCAGCGCCACGACATCGAGTTCATGCACATCCTCGTTGGGGAACAGCACGTTCACGCCCCGAGCGCAAGAGAAGGCCAGTTTCTTGTTCTGCAAGGATTCCAGCAGCTCCAGCAGCGCATACCACTCCAGCCAGGCACCTGCAAAAAACTGGCGTACCTTGGGCGCTGGCTGCAGTGAAAGCCGAACCACCTTCTCCTGCTTTTGGTAGAAGTAGCGTGAGAACAGCGTGTGGCTGTAGAGCTGCCTGCACAGGTTGTTCAAAGCCTGCGCGTCCTTCTGACTCATGCCCGTGAGGTCGATGTTGAGCCCGGTGTGACTCTTGCGATAAGCGTAGGCAACCCGCTGGACGAGCTCACCATACAGGTCGTATTGACGCCCGATCTGCTGCGCAGCTTCATCAAAATAGCCGCTCGTATCCACATTGCTGTGGTCGAACTGGGCTTCAATCTGAAGCGATTTGAGCCACTTCTCAATGGGCGCGTGTTGCGCTGCCGTGGCCAGGTTGTCGTTGTTGCCCGCCTCTTCCCCGGCTTCTGCCACGGAGGCTTCTTCTGGCGCCGTGGCCGTGCCATTTTCAGGATATCGCCGTTCTTCGGCTTGCAGGGCCTTGACCTCCCGCATGGCCGCCGCGTAGCGCTCAATCAACTTGCGGACGTAGAACGCCGTATCAAAGACAGAGCAGGGCGCCTGGCACGCGGAACATGGCACTTGTGTGCCAGCGACGGGCGATTCGCTCACATGGCCGCACTGGTTGCAGCGATAGACAGGCATAGAAACTTCCCTGAAACCGGTTTTTTTTGTCTTGACAATGCCCGTGGTGCGTAAAGGCAGATGGCCCTCAGCGAGCCGGACGAACGGCGTTTTTTGGTCGCCAGGCCTTGCAAACCTCGTCATTGGTTTCCAGGTAGGGTCCCTCGATCAGGTCGATGCAATAGGGCACGGCGGTGAAGATGCCGTTGACCTTTTGGCTGCCATCCGGGTTTTTCAGGCCTTCCAGCGTCTCGGCGATCGCCTTGGGCTGGCCCGGCAGGTTGATGATCAGGCTTTTGTCTCGGATTACGGCCACCTGGCGCGACAGGATGGCGGTGGGCACGAAGGCCAGGCTGATCTGGCGCATCTGCTCGCCAAAACCGGGCATCTCCTTGTGCGCCACGGCCAGCGTGGCCTCGGGCGTCACGTCGCGCTTGGCCGGGCCGGTGCCGCCGGTGGTGAGCACCAGGGCGCAGCCGGCGTCCACCAGTTCGATCAGCGTCGCGCTGATCGTGGCCTGTTCGTCGGGGATCAGGCGCGGCTCGAAGGTGATCGGGTTTTTCAAGGCACGCGTGAGCCAGTCCTGCAGCGCCGGCAGGCCCTTGTCTTCGTAGACGCCGCTGCTGGCGCGGTCGCTGATGGAAACGATGCCGATGCGCACCGGATCGTGGTTGAGGTGGTCGGTCATGGATCAGTCTTCCTGGGTGTCGTCGGCGCCGTCCGCCGATTCGTCGGCGGGGGTGAGGGCGGTGCGCACGGTCTGGAAAATCTCGCGGTAGGCCTTGCCGTGGCGCAGGGCTTCACCCGGGCGCTCGGTGATGGCCTGTGCGTCTTTGCGCGCCTGGCGGATCAGGGCGCGCAGGTGCTGCACGTCGGCCGCCGGGTCCTGCTCCAGCCAGCGCGTGAGCGCGTTGTCGTCGGCGATCAGCTTGTCGCGCCACTGTTCGGCCTGGTGCAGCGCGAGCGTGGCCTGGGCCGAAGGCTTGCGCTGTTCTTCCATGGCTGCTTCGATGGCGGCCACGGTGGCTTCGTCGAGCTTGCGCATGAGCTTGCCGATGAACTGCATCTGGCGGCGCCGGCCTTCGAAGTTGGTGATGCGTTTGGCATCGTTCACGGCATCCACCAGCTTCTCGGGCAGACCGTTGTTTTCGATCAGGCGCGTCATCAACCCCGCGTTGAGCGTGAGCAGGTTTTCGCCGAGCAACTGGAGGCGGTCGCTCTCCTTCTTCAGGTCGGTCTTGCTCATGTCGACCGAACCCTTGAGCTCGCGTTTGAGCTCCAGGTCGAGTTCGCTGCCCTCGGCAACGAACTGGCCACGGACGAAATAGCCTTTGGTGGGTTTGCGGGACATCGGGTTTCTTCAAATGGGCTTGTGCAGGGCCTGCAGCAGCCAGAGGGGGCGGCAAGTATCATAGCCGTCGACATGAAAAAAGCCCCCAACACCCCGTCCCAAGCCCTTTCTTCTTCCGCCGCCCATGCCAGCCAGCCGCTCGCGGGCTTCCAGTACGCCCGGAGCCAGTTCGAGGAACTGGTCGACATGGCGCTTGGGCACGCCAAAAAGCTGGGTGCCTCTGACGCGGGCGCCGAGGTGTCCGAAGGGGCGGGCTTGAGCGTGAGCGTGCGCAAGGGCGAGCTGGAAAACGTGGAGCGCAACCGCGACAAGTCGCTCGGCGTGACCGTCTACCTGGGGCAGAAGCGCGGCAACGCGTCCACCTCCGATTTTTCGCCCGACGCGATCCGCCAGACGGTGCAGGCGGCCTACGACATCGCCCGCTTCACCGCCGAAGACCCGGTGGCCGGCCTGCCCGACCCGGAAGACATCGCCGACAGCTACCCCGACCTGGACCTGTTCCACCCCTGGGCGATCAACTCCGAAGACGCGCTGCGCATCGCGCTCGAATGCGAGGCCGCGGCTTTCGCCACCAGCAAGAAAATCAGCAACAGCGAAGGCGCCGGCGTGTCGGCCCAGCAGTCGCACTTTTTCACCGCCCACATGCGCGGCGGTGAACGCGGCAAGCCCGGCATCTTCAGCGGCGGCTACGCCAGCTCGCGCCACAGCCTGTCGGTGGCGCCCATCGCCGGCAAGGGGGCCAACATGCAGCGCGACCACTGGTACAGCTCGATGCGCGCCCCCGAAGACCTGGCCAGCCCGCAGGCCGTGGGCCGCTACGCCGCCGAGCGCGCGCTGGCGCGTCTGAACGGCCGCAAGATCGCCACCACCGAATGCCCGGTGCTGTTCGAGTCGCCGCTGGCTGCGGGACTGCTGGGCGGCTATGTGCAAGCCACCAGCGGCGGCGCGCTTTACCGCAAGACCACCTTCCTGGCCGACAGCCTGGGCAAACGCGTGATGGCCAGACACCTCGACATCGTCGAAGACCCGCATGTCATCAACGGCAAGGGCAGCGCGCCGTTTGACGACGAAGGTGTGCGCACACAGAAACGCAAGGTGCTCAGCGCCGGCAAGGTGCTGGGCTACTTTCTCTCCACCTACTCGGCGCGCAAGCTCGGCATGCGCACCACCGGCAACGCGGGCGGCTCGCACAACCTCGTGCTCACCAGCCGCCTGACCCAGCCCGGTGACGACCTCAAGGCCATGCTGAAGAAGCTGGGCCGCGGCCTGTTCGTCACCGAGTTGATGGGGCAGGGCGTGAACTACGTGACCGGCGATTACTCGCGCGGTGCGTCCGGGTACTGGGTGGAAAACGGCGAAATCGCCTACCCGGTGCACGAGATCACCATCGCCGGCAACCTGAAGGACATGTTCCAGGGCATCGAGGCCGTGGGCGCCGACGCCTACAACTACGGTGCCAAGACCGTGGGCTCGATCCTCGTGAACCGCATGAAGGTGGCGGGCAGCTGATGCCTGGCGGATTCCTGGCCTTCGGCGGGCGCTCGCTGGCGACCGATCTGGCGGTTTTCGGCTGAGGGGCTGTGCGTCCCGAAGTCCTGGCCCTGTTCGCGGCCGCCTGCTGGGCGATCTCCAGTCTGTTCTCTGCACCGCCAGCCCAGCGTCTGGGTGCATTCGCGTTCAGCCGCTGGCGCATGCTGTTTGCCAGCGCCATCCTGTGGGCGCTGGCGGTGGCCAGTGGCGGCTGGCGCAGCCTCGATCCCTCGGCCTTCTGGCTGCTCGGCGTGTCGGGTGTGATCGGCATCTTCATCGGTGACACCGCGCTGTTCGCCTGCATGAACCGGCTGGGGCCTCGGCGCTCGGGCGTGCTGTTCGCCTGTCACGCGCTGTTTTCCGGCGTGCTGGCCTGGGCCTGGCTGGGCGAGGTGCTCTGGGGCTGGGCGCTGCTGGGCAGCAGCCTGCTGGTGGGTGGCGTGATGCTGGCCATCGTCTGGGGCAAGCGCGACGACGAATCGCACCGCTGGGAGCAGACGCGCGGCCGGCTGGCGGTGGGTGTGGCGCTGGGCCTGCTGGCCGCGCTGTGCCAGTCGGTCGCCACGCTCATGCTCAAGCCGCTCATGAGCACCGGCATCGACGCCGTGGCCGCTTCGGCGGTGCGCATGACGCTGGCGCTGGCTGCACACGGGCTGTTGCTGGCGGCAGGCTGGCCGGCGGCGCGGGCCCGGGCACCGGTGCGCTGGAAAGACGCCTGGCTCACGTTCCTGAGTGCCGCGGTGGCCATGGCGCTGGGCATGACGCTGATCCTGCAGGCCATGCGCCACGGCCAGGCCGGGCTGGTGGCCGTGCTCTCGTCGGTGACGCCGATCCTGATCCTGCCGCTGCTGTGGCTGGTCTACCGCCGCCGCCCGGCGGTCGGGGCCTGGAGCGGGGCGGTGCTGGCGGTCGCGGGGACGGCGCTGATCCTGCGCTGAATGGGCCCACCCCTGCCGCGCTGCGCGCGACCCCCTCTCAAGGGGGCAGCGCGATGCGGCCCGGCAAAGCCGGTTCCGCCGCGCTCTGGGAGGGAGGCACTTCGCTTCGGTCGGCTGTGCCCGCGCTGACGGGGAAAAGGGTCAGCCCGCGAGGGCGGCCTTCACCGCGGCCGAGACCTGGCCCATGTCGGCCTTGCCGGCCAGGCGGGTCTTGACCGTGCCCATGACCTTGCCCATGTCGCCGGGGCCGGTGGCGCCCAGCTCGGTCACGATGGCCTTGACCTCGGCGGCCACTTCTTCGGCCGACAGTCGCGCGGGCAGGTAGGCCTGCAGCACCTTGATTTCGGCGGACTCCTTGTCGGCCAGGTCCATGCGGTCGGCCTTGGTGAAGGCTTCGACGCTGTCCTTGCGCTGCTTGATCAGCTTGTCGACGATGGCGATGACCATGGTGTCGTCCAGCTCCACGCGTTCGTCCACTTCCTTCTGCTTCATCGCGGCGGTCAGCAGGCGGATGGTGCCCAGGCGCTCGCTGTCCTTGGCGCGCATGGCGGCCTTCATGTCTTCGGTGATCTGTTCTTTCAGGCTCATGGTGTGCTCTCGTTCAATCGCAAAACCTGCGATTTTCGCAGACGGTCTTGTGGATCAGGTGTTTTCGAGCGCCAGCAGCTCGTCCACCGTCTGCCGGCGCCGGATCAGGCGCTGCGCATCGCCGTCCACCAGCACCTCCGCTGCCAAAGGCCGGGTGTTGTAGTTGCTGGACATGGACGCGCCGTACGCGCCCGCGTCGTGCAGCACCAGCAGGTCGCCCACGCGGGCTTCGGGCAGCTCGCGCGTGAGCACCACGCCGCCTTCGGCCTGGGTGAACACGTCGCCCGATTCGCACAGCGGGCCGGCGACCACCGTCTCCACCGTGGCGCGAGGCGTTTGATCGGCCGGGATCAGGCTCATGCCGTGGAAGGCGCCGTACATGGACGGGCGCATCAGATCCGAAAAGCCCGCGTCCACCAGGGTGAAGCGGTTGCCGCCCATGGGCTTGGTGGCGCGCACCTCGGTCAGCAACACGCCGGCCTCGGCCACCAGGTAGCGGCCGGGTTCGATCTCCAGGTGAACCGCGTGGCCGAGGTGGGCGGCGATCTCGCGCCGCGCCGCGTCCCAGAGGCTGAAGTAGTGCGCGGTGTCGATGGGCGCTTCACCCTCGCGGTAGGGGATGGACAGGCCGCCGCCGGCCGAGATGGCTTGCATATCCGCGCCGCAGCTTTTCACCAGATCCACCATGGCGCTGCACACCTGCTGCAGGTGGCCGTAGTCCACGCCCGAGCCGATGTGCATGTGCAGGCCCACGAGCTGCAGACCGTGCTGTGCCACCGCGGCCAGCGCGGCGGGCAGTTCGGTGTGCCAGATGCCGTGTTTGCTGTGTTCGCCGCCGGTGTTGGTCTTGTTGCTGTGGCCGTGGCCGAAACCGGGGTTGATGCGCAGCCAGACCGGGTGGCCCGGTGACACCGCGCCCAGCTGGTGCAGCATGTCGATGGAACCGGCGTTCACCGGCACGCGGTGCTGCACCACGGTGGCCAGCGTGGCGGCGTCGAACAGGTCGGCGGTGAAGACGATGCCGGAGGCACCCTGGGCATCGGGCGCCGCGGTGTAGCCGGCCGCGAGGGCTCGCAGGATCTCGCCGCGCGACACCGCGTCGACCACCACACCCTGCTCGCGCATCAGCCGCAGCAGGTGGGTGTTGGAGTTGGCCTTCTGGGCGAAACGGATGGTGTCGAAGGCACGCAGTTCGGCGATGCGCTGGCGGATGGTGGCCGCGTCGTAGACCCACAGCGGGGTGCCGTGCTGGCGGGCGAGGGTCTGGAGGAGGGCGGGGGCAAAGGGATTCATGCCGCCGATGATCCGGGTTTCATTCATATTGAGCAATGCCAGATAATTGGATGGTCATTCAAATTTGATATGAAACTGACCCACCGCCAGATCGACTTCTTCCGCGCCGTGATGGGCACCGGCCACGTCACGCGCGCGGCCGAGCTGCTGCACACCTCGCAGCCGACGGTGAGCCGCGAGCTGGCGCGGCTGGAACAGGTGCTGGGTTTTGCCCTGTTCGAGCGGATCAAGGGGCGCCTCAAACCCACGGTGCGGGCGCTGGCGCTGATGGAGGAGGTCGAGCAGTCCTACGTGGGGCTGGAGCGCATCGCGGCCACGGCGGTGGCCTTGCAGGCCTATGCCCAGGGGCGGTTGCAGCTGGCCTGCCTGCCCGCGCTGTCGCACGCCTTGCTGCCCGACGCGGTCCGGCGGTTTGTGCAGCGACAGCCCGCCGCGGCCGTGAGCCTGACGCCCATCGAGTCGCCCCAGCTGGAGGCGGCGTTGTCGGAGCAGCGCTTCGACCTGGGCCTCTCCGAGCGCTTTGAGGCGCCGGCCGCCTGCAGCCTGAGGACGCTGCTGGTGGCGGACGAGGTGGCGGTGTTGCCCGCCAGCCATCCGCTGGCGGGCAAGGCGCGGCTGGTGCCGGGCGACTTCGCGGGCGAGTCCTTCATCAGCTTCGCACCGACCGACCCTTACCGGCAGCAGGTGGACGCGCTGTTCGCTGCCGCCGGGGTGGAGCGGTACCTGCGGCTGGAGACGCCGAGCGCGGTGTCGGTGTGTGCGCTGGTACGCCAGGGGCTGGGTCTGGGCATCGTCAACCCGCTGACGGCGCTGGAGCTGACGGGCGAGGGTTTGGTCGTGCGGCCACTGTCGGTGAGCATCCCGTTCCACGTGGCGCTGATCCGGCCTAGCTGGCGGGCCGAACACCCGCTGCGGGGCGCCTTCGAAGCGGCGCTGGTCGAGGCGGCGGATGCCTTGCAGGCGCGGCTGGGCCGGACCGTACAGGCGTAAAAAAACCCGCTGCAGCGTCCCGAGCGGGTTTTTTTGTGCGTCCCGGCAGGGCCGGGCCAGCGATCAGTACAGCTTCTTGGGCAACTGCATCGAGCGCACGCGCTTGTAGTGGCGCTTGACGGCGGCGGCCTTCTTGCGCTTGCGCTCAGCGGTGGGCTTTTCGTAGAACTCGCGGGCGCGCAGGTCGGTCAGCAGGCCGAGTTTTTCGATGGTGCGCTTGAAGCGACGCAGAGCGACGTCAAAGGGCTCGTTGTCTTTTACACGGATGGTCGTCATTGAAGAGGAAATTCCAGAATGCACAGAAAGAGGATGAACGGGAAGATCGGGCCCAGGCATCGTTTCTGCAAAGTTCCCCCGCCTGTTAACTAGTATTGGCCGACGGGGGTTTGCCAGCAAAGCCTTGGATTATAGCCTTGTCGCGCTGATTTTCCAGCCCTTTGCGGGCATTCTGTGACGCCAACGGCAGGTCTCAGGCGGTTTTCTGTACCGCAAGGGCCACGGCGCAGGCGTGGGCACTGGCCCAGGCCCACTGGAAGTTGTAGCCACCCAGCCAGCCGGTCACGTCCACCACCTCGCCGATGAAGTACAGCCCAGGCTGCTTCGACTCCATGGTCTGGGACGAGAGCTCGCGCGTGTCCACGCCGCCGAGCGTGACCTCGGCCTTTTTGTAGCCTTCGCTGCCGGTGGGGGTGAGCTCCCAGCGTGAGAGGCGCTCGGCCAGCCGGGCCAGGGCCTTGTCCGAGGCTTCGCTGATGGGGCGCTGCCAATCCTTGTCCTGCGCCACCCAGGCATCGGCCAGCCGGCTGGGCACGAGGGCGGCCAGCTCGTTGGCGATCAGCTTGCGCGACGTGGCCTTGGCGCGCGCCAGCGCCGTGGGCAGGTCCATCTCGGGCGCCAGGTTGATGCGGATCGGCGTGCCTTCGCGCCAGTAGCTGGAGATCTGCAGCACGGCTGGGCCGGAGAGGCCGCGGTGGGTGAACAGCAGGTCTTCGGCGAAGGACATGCGGGTCTTCTTGTCGCCGGTCTCGATCAGCACCGGCAACGACAGTCCGGACAGACCCGCGTAGGGCGCCCAGGCTTCGCCGTCAAAGGTCAGCGGCACCAGACCGGGGCGCGGCTCGACGGTGCGCAGGCCGAACTGCTTCGCCATGCGGTAGCCGAAATCGGTGGCGCCGATCTTCGGGATGGACAGGCCGCCGGTGGCGACCACCACCGCACGGCTCGACACCGTGCCGCGCTCGGTGTCGATCTGGTACGAGCCGTCGCTCCCCACCCGCAGGGCCTTGACGCCGCAGGGCTGCCAGCGTTGTACGCCGCCGGCCTCGCATTCGGCCAGCAGCAGGGCGATCAGGTCTTCGGCCGAGCGGTCGCAGAACAACTGACCCTTGTGCTTCTCATGGAAACCGATGCCGTATTTCTGCACCAGCGCGATGAAGTCGGCCGGCGTGTAGCGCGAGAGCGCCGAGCGGCAGAAGTTCGGGTTCTCGCTCAGGAAGTGTTTGTGCGGCGCGCGCGGGTCGATGTCGCGGTTGGTGAAGTTGGCCCGGCCCCCGCCCGAGATGCGGATCTTTTCCGCCACCTTCTCGCTGTGGTCGAGCACCAGCACACGCAGGCCGCGCTGGCCCGCGACACCGGCACAGAAAAGACCGGCCGCACCCGCGCCGATGACGATGGCGTCGAAATCTTGCATGGCGCGCAGTGTAGGCGCACGGACCGGTGAACGATTCGATGAGAGCGAGGTGGCCCGGCTCAGGGGTGCCGCAGAACCGGCTTCGCCGGGCTGCTGGCGCCGCCCCCTCGAGGGGGGACGTGCGAAGCACGGCGGGAGTGACTCCTTATCTTCTGCTGCGTTCGGCCAGAACCGCCGCCTTGCGCGTGAGCCGGTCGATTTCGCCGGTGATGTCCGACAGCACGTTGGCCACCACGGCGAATTCGCTGCCGTGTTGCCCGGCCCGCGCGGCCATGACCTGCGCGTTGAAGCTCACCACCTTGGCCTCCTTGGCCACGCTCTGGATGTCGTCCACGATGCCCACTAGTTCCTTCATCAGGGCGTCCGAGTGGGCTTTGGCGACCTCATCGAACGCGGTGGTCGCGGTGTTGAGGGCTTCGAGGATGCGATCGGTGTGACCGACCAGCTCGGCCGTGGTGGCGGACACGCGCGGGCTGTGCACCTCGATCTGGTCGAGCGCGCTGCGCATGAGCTGCATGAAAGCCTGCACGACGGGGCCGACCCCGCGCGGACCCTGGTAGGTTTCGGTGATCTTGCGCGCGCTGGCGGGATCGAGCTGTGCGGTGGTGGCCTGCAGGTGTTGCTGGCTTTCGGTGAACATGCGCAGGCTGCGCTGGGCGGCGCGAAGCCACTCGGCGTCACCGCTGGCGGCCAGCACGGTCTGCAGGATCATGCGCTGCGAGAGCATGCGCTGGCGCGCGGCGAGGTTGACCAGCGACAGGCCGGCGATGTGGTCCGGCGTGTCCTGGCGCGATGGGGCGGGGCTTCGGGTGGCGAGGGGTGTCATGGTCGACACCAAGCAATCGCCGGGCCACCGCTGAGCGTGTTTTGGCGGCGCACGGCGCACCAGCTTGGCGCACGGCTTTGCGCTCGCGGAACGCCCAGGCGGCGCGCGACAGCGGCAGTGCCTGCGGCAGATCCATCGCGGCTCAACCGGTCAGGCCCTTGGTGCCGCGGAACAGGTTGTGTGGGTCGTAGCGGGCCTTGAGCGCCGCCAGCCGGTCGAGGTTGGTCCTGCCGTAGGCGGCCTGGATGCGTTCGGCACCTTCTTCTTCGGTCAGGAAGTTGATGTAGGTTCCGCCGGTGGAGCAGCCCCGGGTGGCCTCGAAACAGTCGCGTGCCCAGCGCAGCTGGAGATCGTCCTCCTCGGGCTTCTCCCAGGACGCTGCGATGTTGAGCACGTAGGCGGCGTCGCGGTTGCCGGCGGGCGAATGGCCGGCGCTCTGCTCGCCCAGCGCGCCCTGGATCTGGAACATCAGCAGGGCCGAAAACGGCGACGCGATGCGCCCGGCGTGTTCCACCGCCAGGTCCATCAGGGACGGTTCGATGTGCGCAAGGTAGTGCGATTTCCAGTAGTAGCGCCGGCCTTTGGGCTGGGTGGCGTCGAGCAGGCTCTGCATCTGCACATAGGGCCGGCGCATCACCGTGTCGGCGACCGGCCGGGCCACCTCGCGCAGCGGGGCGAGCAGGGCGTCGGCTTCGGCCATGTCGCCGGTGTGGCAGACGAAGATCGCGGCCATCGGCTGGCCGTGGATCTCGGGCGGCAGCCAGGGCGCGGGCGGGGCGACACGCAGCACCGCCACGCTGGTCATCTCCCGCGGCGCCCGGGCGCTGACGTCGCGGTAGGCCTGCAGCACCTGGCGCGCGTCGGCGCCGTGCCAGGCGATGGCGCCGCCCACGATCTCGGGCCCGACCGGGAACAGCCGGTACTCGAAGGCGGTGACGACGCCAAAATTGCCGCCCCCGCCGCGCAGGGCCCAGAACAGCTCGGCGTGCTCGTCGGCCGACGCCCGCACCACCTGGCCGTCGGCCATGACCACCTCCATCGAGACCAGGGTGTCGCAGGTCCAGCCGTGGCGGCGGGTGAGGTAGCCAAAGCCACCACCCAGCGTGAGCCCGGCGATGCCGGTGGTGGACACGAAGCCGAGCACCGCCGCCAGGCCGTGGAGCTGCGTCTCGCGGTCCATGTCGGCCAGGGTGCAGCCGGCCTGCGCGCAGGCCGTGCACCCCGCCGGGTCCACCCAGATGCCGCGCAGCAGCGACATGTCGATCATGAGGCCGCCGTCGTTGGTGGCCAGACCGGCGATGTTGTGGCCGCCCGAGCGCACCGACAGCAACAACCGGTGCCGGGCCGCGAAGCGCACCGCCTGCACCACATCGACCGTGCCGGTGCAGCGCGCGATCAGCCCGGGGCGGCGGTCGATCATGCCGTTCCAGAGTTTGCGCGT
This sequence comes from Hydrogenophaga aromaticivorans, assembly GCF_013387465.1. Classification (GTDB taxonomy): domain Bacteria; phylum Pseudomonadota; class Gammaproteobacteria; order Burkholderiales; family Burkholderiaceae_C; genus Hydrogenophaga; species Hydrogenophaga aromaticivorans. The sequence goes on from NZ_VYGV01000007.1 coordinate 386,166, forward strand.
CTCGTCGAAGGCCGCGTCCTGCGGCGCCAGCAGCACGCCCCTGAAGCCGGTCTTGAATGTCTGGTAGGCCTCGGGCTCGATCTCGACCGGGCCGCCGTCCATGCCTGTCAGATGCATGTTCATGGTGTGTCTCCTGAAGGTCAGTGGGAGGGTGAAGGAACCGCCTGCGCCTCGGCACGGGCGCTGTCGTCGTCGGTGAAGTGCACGGCCGCTGCGGGCGCACGGTTCACCCGGAGCTGGAAGATGTCGGGGCGCGCGTAGTGCCCGCTGACGTCGAGCGCCCGCCGCGCCGGCGCCACGCGCGCGGTGTCGATCTCGGCGTACAGGACGCCGGTCTCGCACCGCATGGGTCCGGCGACCAGCCGGCCCTGCGGGTCCACCACCGCGGAGTCGCCGGCGTTGATCCATTCGTCCGGGTCGGGGAACAGCTGGGCGCGGCCGGGAAAGTCATCGGGGATGTCGCTGCCGCGCAGCGCGACCCCGCTTCCGATCACCCAGCACCGGCCTTCCAGTGCGATGTGCCGCAGGGTGCTGATCCAGCCGTCGCCGCAGTCGTAGGTGGGCGCCACATACACCTGTACCCCCTGGGCGTAGAGCGCGTAGCGCGCCAGCGGCATGTAGTTTTCCCAGCAGATGAGCGTGCCGATGCGACCGGCCGGCGTGTCCACGGCGCGCAGGCCCGAGGCATCGCCGAAACCGTGCACCGTGCGCTCCGGGTTGGTCGGCATGAGCTTGCGGTGGCGATTGAGCACCTGGCCATCGGGTCCGATCACCACCACGCTGTTGTAGAGCGTTCCGCCCCCGGTGGCGCGCTCCACTTCGCAGAGGCCGCAGACGACCGTGACGGCTTGCTGGCGCGCCGCCTCGCACAGCGGGTGCAGGTCGCCGGCGGCCAGGTCCACCGCATGGGCCAGCAGCTGGGTGCGCAACTGCCCGATCAGGGCCCCGTCCTTGCCGGCAGCGAGCCGCCAGATCCAGGCCGGATAACCGGGAATGAACGACTCCGGCAGCACCACCAGCGTGGCACCCGCCGCAGCGGCTTCGCCGACGGATTCGATGGCCCGTTCCAGGGTGGCCCGCTGGTCGAGCAACACGGGCGGGCGCTGGATGATGGCGACGGTGGTCATGACTTGTTCCTTGGGGACGCTCCGGGCTGGAGACGGCCCCAGATTGCGCGTGACAGGCCGGTTTGACCAGTCCAGAATCTGAAGCGTTTGCCGATCAGCAGCCGGAACCGAGGGGCACCCGATGACGGACAGCTACAGCCAGTTCTGCACCGTGGCGCGGGGCGCCGAAGCGCTGTGTGAGCGCTGGACACCGTTGGTCGTGCGCGAACTGCTGTGTGGCAGCCGGCGCTTCAACGACCTGCACCGCGGCGTCCCGCGCATGTCCACCAGCCTGCTGGCGCAGCGCCTGCGGCACCTGGAGGAGATCGGTGTGGTGCGGCGCAGCGCGGTGGGCAAGGTCTGGGAATACGCCCTGACCGACGCGGGCGAAGAGCTGCGCCCCATCATCATGGCCCTGGGCCACTGGGGTGCGCGCTGGATCGGCAGTCGCCTGCGCGATGACGAGCTGGACGCGGGGCTGCTGATGTGGGACATCCGGCGCTTCGTGCGCCTGGACGAGTGCCCGCCGCACGCCGTGGTGGTGCATTTCCGGTTCCGTGACGCCCGGTCGGGTGAAAAAACCTGGTGGCTGGTGGTCGAAGAAGGTGCGGCCGATCTGTGTCGCGACGACCCCGGCCGCGAACTCACCCTGGTCGTGGACTCGACGGTGCGGGCGCTGACCGAAGTCTGGACCGGCGACCGCTCACCGCAAGAGGTGCTGAGCAGCCGGGACCTGCGCGTGGAAGGGGCGCATCACGAGGCGCAAAGCCTGTGGCGCTGGCTCGGCACCAGCGTCTTCGCCGAGACCCGCCGCAGCGCCCGACCCACGCTCCTGAGCGACGCTCGCCCGCCGGCGTGACGGCGCTGTGCGCGGGCTGCGAAGCTTCAGAAACGGAGGTTGGCGACCCGTCGATCGGGGGCGTCGCGGAAGGTCTCGGGTTGGGCGATGGCGGCCACGCCGCGCACCACATCACCGACCACGATCACGGCCGGGCTGCCGAGCTGTTCGCGCGCGATGGTGGCGGGCAGCTCGCCCAGTGTGGTGAGCGCGTGGCGCTGCTGGGGCAGGCTGGCGTGCTGGATGATGGCCAGCGGCGTGCTGGCGGGCAGGCCCGTCAGCAGGTCGGCCTGGATGGCCGCGGCGCTGGACACGCCCATGTAGATCACCAGCGTGAGCTTGGCATCGCGCGCGGTCGCGGCGAGCTGCTGCCAGTCGGTGCCGCGGGATTCGTGTGAGATGCCGGGCTTGGCATGGCCGGTGATGAAGACCACGCCGTGCGCGTGATCGCGGTGCGTGAGCGGCGCGCCGAGCGAGGTCAGGCCGGCCAGGCCGGCGGTGATGCCGTTGAGCACCTGCACCTCGATGCCGGCTTCGCGCAGGTGTTCGACCTCTTCGCCGCCGCGGCCGAAGATGAAGGGGTCGCCCCCCTTCAAGCGCACCACGACTTCGCCTTCGCGCGCGGCCATGATCATGAGCTTTTCGATGAAGGCCTGCGGCGTGCTCTTGCAGCCGCCGCGTTTGCCCACGTGCACGATGCGCGCCTTGGGTGATGCGTGCTCCAGCACCGCGTCGCTGACCAGGTCGTCCACCAGCAGCACGGTGGCAGCGGCGATGGCCTTGGCGGCCTTGATGGTGAGCAGTTCCGGGTCGCCCGGGCCGGCGCCGACGAGCGTGACGGTGCCGGGGTCGAACCGGGTGGTGGAAGCGTTGACGGTGGCGGGCATGTTCATGGTGGGCTGACCTCTGGAACGGCAGTTGTCTCTGCGGTCGGTGTTGTGGGCTGACGCTGCACTTCTCGCAAGATGTGTTCCACCTGCAGCGCGATCGGTGCGGGCACCGGGCGTTCGCCGTCGAGCACCGAGCGGATGTAGGCCGCGGTGCTCGCCGCGTCCACGTCGCGCGGCAGATCGGGCAGGCTGGCCAGTGGGCCGTCCTGCGCGGCCTGCAGCAGGTGGCGCTGGCCGTCGCGGAAGGCTTCCATCTGCGGCGTGCGGCGCGCATCGGCCACCGGCTCGCCTTCGGTGCCGCGCAGCAGCAGCGCGTGCGCACCGGTCAGGGCGAAAGTTTCAGCCATGGAGACGGCGTATTCGGGGTGGGTGTAGCTGCCCACGATCAGCGCCCGGCCCTGGCAGGGGTTCATGAGCTTGACCAGGCTGTGCGCCGGGTTGCGCAGGCCGACCGCGCGGCGCACGTCGAGCAGGCGCTTGAGTCCGGGCAGCAGCACCTCGGTGGGCACAAAAGCCAGCTCGCCCGCACCGAGCGGGGGCACATTGCGCGCCGCTGCGATACCCAGTGCCGCGAACACGGCCTCGCTGGTCACGCGGCGGTCTTCGGTGGCCGTGCCGTGTACCAGCACCGGCGCGCCGCGGCGCGCCAGCAGCAGGGCCAGCAGGGGTGTGAGCACCGGCAGCTTGCGCGCACCGTTGTAGCTCGGCAGCACCACGGTGGTGAGGCCGTTGTCGGGCACGCGCTGCAGGCGCGCGTGCGTGGCGTCGAGGAAGCCGGCCATCTCCTGCGGTGTCTCGCCCTTGATGCGCATGGCGAGGCAGAAACCGCCGATTTCGAGGTCGGTCACGCTGCCGTCGAGCACCTGGCCCAAGAGGTCGGTGGCCGGCTCGCGCTGGAGCGCGCGCGCGCCGTCCTTGCCGCGACCGATGTCCTTGATGTAGTGGCTGATGCTCATGTTGGGCGATTGTCCGGCAAGCCTGATGACTTCGGGTTATATGCAGGCTGTCCGTGGGGGTCAGGTCACCTGCAGCACATGCCCGGTCGCCGGGTGGGCGCGCACCAGGCGCCGCAACTCGGGGATGCAGGAGCCGCAGTTGGTGCCGCACTTGAGCCCGCTCTGCAGTGCGGCCAGGCGCTGGTTGTCGCTGCCGCGGCTGGTCTGCAGCTGCGCGCCGATGTCGTCTTCGCTCACGTTGAAACAGGTGCAGACCTGCTTGCCCCGGGCCACCACCGCCACCGGCGCCTTGGCGCCGGGCATCAGCAGCAGGCGGCCGTAGGCCTCGGCCGGCAGCTCGTCTTGCAGCAGCGGTTTGATCCAGGCTTCGGCGCGCACGTCGCCCGCGAGCACAAAACCTTCGAGCCGGGTGGCGCCTTCGGTGCGCAGCAGGCGCGCGGTGCGGCGCTGGCCCAGCCGTTTGTCCACGTAGCGCAGCGCGTCGGTGCCGCCCAGGCCGAGCAGGGCCTCGATGCGCTCGACCGTGGCCACGTCGGGCGCTTCGTGCGCGGCGGCGCGGAACAGCACGCCGGTGCGCTCGCGGCCGAACGGCACACACGACGCGAACTCGAACGAGGGCATGAGCGCGCGCAGCTCGGCCTGCGCAGCGAGCGCCCGGTCGGCGGGCAGCCAGGCCACGGCCAGCAGGTTCCAGGGCAGCTCGGCCTTGAGGATCTTGACGGCCGCGTGTTTGAGCTCGGGCTGTTTCGACGTTGGGCAGTGGGCCGAGGTGGTCAGCGCGTTGACGCCCGCCAGCGGCTCGCCGTTGCTGCCGCGCCCACTCAGGTATTCCGCGCCCCAGTGCATGGCGATGAAGGCCTGCGACAGACCGGTTTCTTTGCTGGCCTGCACCGGCAGCACGATGGAGCCGCGTTTGCTGGTGACGTGCACGAGGTCGCCTTCGGTGAGGCCCCGGCGCTCCATGTCCTGAGGGTGCAGCTGCACCGCGGGCTCGGCCACGTGGCCGAACAGGCGGCCGATGGTGCCGGTGCGCGTCATGCCGTGCCACTGGTCGCGCAGGCGGCCGGTGGTGAGCGAGAACGGGTAGCGCGAATCGCGCGGCTCGGCCAGCGGCTGCCAGGGCAGGGCGGCGAAGCGGGCCTTGCCGTCGGCGGTGGGGAAGATGCCGTCGGCGTAGAGGCGGACTTGGCCTTGTGTTTCGCCTTCGCGCAGCGGCCATTGCTGCGGGCCCTGCGCGTCCAGCATCGGCCAGGAGAGGCCGGTGATGTCGAGGTCGCGGCCGCGGGTGGACTCGCGGTGTTCGAGCCAGATGGATTCGGCGTCGGGGTAGGGGAAGAGCGTGGGCAGGCCGGGGCGCAGCGTGCCTTCGAGCCGCTGAGCGAAGTCGACCACGGTGCGCCAGTCGTGCCGGGCCTCGCCGGGCGCGGGCACGGCCGCGCGCACGCGGCTGATGCGGCGTTCGCTGTTGGTGACCGTGCCTTCCTTTTCGCCCCAGGTGGTGGCGGGCAGCAGCAGGTCGGCGAAGTCGCAGGTGGCGGCGCTCGCATAGGCCTCCTGCACCACGACGAACTCGGCGCGCTCCAGCGCGCGGCGCACGGTGGCCTGGTCGGGCATGGACTGCGCCGGGTTGGTGCAGGCGATCCACAGCGCCTTGATCTCGCCGTCGGCCGCGGCCTGGAACATCTCCACGGCGGTCTTGCCGGGTTTGGACGGCACATCGGCCACGCCCCAGAGCGCGGCCACTTCGGCGCGGTGCGCGGGGTTTGCCAGGTCGCGGTGGGCCGAGAGCAGGTTGGCCAGGCCACCCACTTCGCGCCCGCCCATGGCGTTGGGCTGGCCGGTCAGGCTGAAGGGGCCGGCGCCGGGTTTGCCGATCTGGCCGGTGGCCAGGTGCAGGTTGATCAGGGTCGCGTTTTTCGCCGTGCCGCTGCTGCTCTGGTTCAGGCCCTGGCAATACAGGCTGAGCGTGGCATGCGAGGTGGCGAACCACTGCGCTGCGGTGTAGATATCTTCCTTGGGCACACCGCACACCTGCGCCACGTGCTCGGGCGTGCACTCGCGCACCAGCGCCTTGAGCGCGTCGAAGCCGGTGGTGTGTGCGGCGATGTAGTCGGCCTTGATCCAGCCTTCCCACAGCATGATGTGCAGCAGGCCGTGGAACAGCATCACGTCGCTGCCGGGCTGGATGGGCAGGAACAGGTCGGCCAGCTCGGCGGTGTCGGTGCGGCGCGGGTCGGCCACGATCACCTTCATGCCCGGGTTCTTTTTCTTCGCTTCTTCGATGCGGCGGAACAGCACCGGGTGGGCGTAGGCCGCGTTGCTGCCGACGATGAACAGGCAGGCGGCGTGGTTCACGTCGTCGTAGCAGGCGGGTGGCGCGTCGGCCCCCAGCGTGGCCTTGTAGCCGGCCACCGCGCTGCTCATGCACAGGCGCGAGTTGGTGTCGACGTTGTTGGTGCCGATCAGGCCCTTGGCCAGCTTGTTGAAGACGTAGTAGTCCTCGGTCAGCAGTTGGCCGCTGATGTAGAAGCCCACGGCATCGGGGCCGTGTGTGGCGATGGTGTTCGCGAAGCGGTCGGTGGCCAGGTCCAGCGCCGCGTCCCAGTCGATGGGCGTGGGGGTGGCCTGGCGGGTCAGGCGCTGCAGCGGTTGCAACAGCCGGGTCTGGCGCGTCAGCTCGGGCGTGGCCGTGAGGTGCAGCGTGGTGCCCTTGGTGCAGAGCCGGCCGTTGTTCGCCGGGTGGTCCGGGTCACCGCGCACGCCGGTGATCTGCTGCCCCTCGGTTTCGATGAGCACGCCACAGCCCACACCACAGTAGGGGCAGGTAGATCGGGTGATGGACGTGCTCATGGTCATGCGCAGGTGGTGCGGCGGGCCGGGCCGGCGATGGGGCGGCTCAGATCGATGGCTTGTGTGGCCAGTTCGTTGGCGTCCAGGAACACCTGGCCGTCTTCGACCTTCACGGTGAACTTCGGCGTGCAGCCCTCGTCGGGCGCGGCGGCCTGGCCGGTGCACAGGCCGATGGTCCAGTTGTGCAGCGGGCAGGCCACGCTGGTGCCGAACACGATGCCCTGTGAGAGCGGGCCGCCCTTGTGCGGGCAGCGGTCGAGCAGGGCGAACACCTCGTCCTTGTCGTTGCGGAACACGGCGACATCGAGGCCCTGGTCGCGCGCCACGCGGCGCGAACCGAGCACGGGGATGTCTTCAACGCGGCAGATGGCTTTCCATGGGTTCATGTCGGGGTCCTCAGGTTTTGATGGCGGCGTACAGACCGGTCACACGGTCCATCACGCTCAGCAGGTTTTCACTTGTCACGAACACGTCGGACAAAGGTTTGGCGGCGGCGCCCGAGGTCTGCATGCGCTGCAGGGCCTGGTCGAGAAAGAACCACTGGCCGTCGGCCAGCGCCAGTTCGTCGCGGATGCGGCTGGTTGCCTCGGGGGCGTTGCGCAGCAGGTCCATGGCGCTCAGGAACTCGGTGCGGGCCTTGCCGATTTCGGTGGTGGCGGTCTGGGCCTCCACCGGCAGCGTGGCGGCGAAGTAGAACTTGGCCATGCGCTGCGACAACATGCGCTGGCGACCGGCCACGTTGACCAGCTTGCCCACCGGGCGGCCCGAGGCGGCTTCGTACTGCAGCGTGCCCTGGTGGGCCAGCGCCAGCACGCGGGCATCGGCCTGCAGCACGGCGGCTGCGCCCGGCTTGCCCGGCGCGGCGCCCACGAGCGCGGTCTTGTAGTCGCTCCAGGCGCCTTCGAGCTGGATGTAGGTGTCGCGGATGTCGTTCGAGGGCGCGTAGGCCTTGAGTTCGACCAGCTGGCGGTCGAACAGGACCATCGATTTGTCGAGCACCACCTGCGCGTTGGCGCTTTGGGTCTTGTGCACCAGCGCCAGCCAGGCCTTTCCCATGCGCTGCGAAAGCATGCGCTGGCGGCCGGCCTTGTTGATGGCGTCGTTGAGGTCCACCACCTGGGCTTGCACGCCCGGGGTGGCGGCCGCTGCTGCGGCCAGGATCATCAGATGTCGGCGTTGCATGGCGACAGTCCTCAGGCGGGCACGAGCGGGATGAACTGGCGCGTGTCCACGGCCGCTTCCTTGAAGTCGAACCAGGGATCGGGTTCACCGTCGAGCGCGAACTGCAGGCGTTCCCACAATGCCTTGCGGCCGGCAGCGTCGTCGAGGATGCGCTTCTTCACGTAGTCCAGCCCCACGCGGTTGATGTAGTGCACCGTGCGTTCGAGGTACCAGCCCTCGGTGCGGTACAGCTCCATGAAGGCGCCGGTGTACTCCATCACCTCTTCGGCGGTCTTGAGCTTCACGAAGAAGTGCGCCACCTCGGTCTTGATGCCGCCGTTGCCGGCCACGTACATCTCCCAGCCCGAGTCCACGCCGATGATGCCGACGTCCTTGATGCCGGCCTCGGCGCAGTTGCGCGGGCAGCCCGAGACGGCGAACTTCACCTTGTGCGGCGCGTACATGCGCCACATGGCTTTCTCCAGGTCCTTGCCCATTTGCGTGCTGTCCTGCGTGCCCATGCGGCACCACTCGCTGCCCACGCAGGTCTTCACCGTGCGCAGGGCCTTGGCGTAGGCGTGGCCCGAGGGCATGCCGATGTCTTTCCAGACGTTGACCAGGTCTTCCTTCCTCACGCCCAGCAGGTCGATGCGCTGGCCGCCAGTGACTTTGACAGTAGGGATCTTGTACTTGTCCACCGCGTCGGCGATGCGGCGCAGTTCGTCGGCCGTGGTCTCGCCGCCCCACATGCGCGGGATGACCGAGTAGGTGCCGTCTTTCTGGATGTTGGCGTGCGAGCGCTCGTTGATGTAGCGGCTCTGCGGATCGTCCTTCGCCTCCTTGGGCCAGGTGCTGATCAGGTAGTAGTTGACCGCCGGGCGGCAGCTCGCGCAACCGTTGGGCGTCTTCCAGCCCAGGTGCGAGAACACCGCAGCGGTGGTCAGCAGCTTGCTGCCGTCGGCCAGCGGCGTGCGGATCGCTTCGCGCACCGCCTCGTGGCCGTGTTCGGTGCAGCCGCACATGGCCTTGAGCTTGGGCGTGGCCGAGTAGTCGCCGCCGGCGGTGAACATGAGAATCTGCTCGACCAGGCCGGTGCAGGAACCGCAGGACGCACTGGCCTTGGTGTGCTTCTTGACCTCGTCCAGCGTGAACAGGCCCTTGTCGCGGATCGCCTTGCAGATGGTGCCCTTGGTCACGCCGTTGCAGCCGCAGACCTCGTCGCTGTCCTTCATGGCGGCGGCCTTGTTCTGGCCCTGGTGGCCCACGTCGCCGATGTTGCTCTCGCCAAACATCAGCTTGTCGCGGATGTCGGCCACGCTGCGGCCATCGCGCAGCAGCTTGAAGTACCAGCTGCCGTCCACCGTGTCGCCGTAGAGGCAGGCGCCGATCAGCTTGTCGCCCTGGATCACGAGCTTCTTGTAGACGCCGCCCGAGGGGTCGCTCATCACGATCTCTTCGGTGTCGTCGCCGCCGGTGAAGTTGCCGGCGCTGAACAGGTCGATGCCTGTGACCTTGAGCTTGGTGGAGGTGAGCGAGCCGGTGTAGCGGCCGATGCCGAATTCGGCCAGGTGCGTGGCCAGCACCTTGCCCTGCTCGAACAGCGGCGCCACCAGGCCGTAGGCGATGCCACGGTGGGCCGCGCATTCGCCCACCGCGTAGATGCGCGGGTCGGTCACGGTCTGCATGGTGTCGCTCACCACGATGCCCTTGTTCACATGCAGGCGCATGCTCTCGGCCAGTGCCGTGTTGGGGCGGATGCCCACGGCCATCACCAGCAGGTCGGCCGGCAGCTCGGTGCCGTCCTTGAAACGGATCGCCTTCACGCGGCCGCCCTTGCCATCGTCCTCGTCGCCCACCAGCTCCTGCGTCTGCGCGCCGATGAGGAACTTCATGCCGCGCTCTTCCAGCGAGGCCTGCAGCATCTTGCCGGCCACGTCGTCGAGCTGACGCTCCATCAGCCAGGGCGCGACGTGCACCACGCTCACGCTCATGCCGCGCTTCATCAGGCCGTTGGCCGCTTCCAGGCCCAGCAGGCCGCCGCCGATGACCACCGCGTGCTTGTAGGTGGTGGCCGCGTCGATCATGGCCTGGGTGTCGGCGATGTCGCGGTAGGCGAGCACGCCCTCCAGGTCCTTGCCGGGGATGGGCAGGATGAAGGGGTTGGAGCCGGTCGCCATGATCAGGCGGTCGTATTCGGCCGACACCTTCTCGCCGTTGGGGCCGACCGCGTGCACGATGCGCTTGATGCGGTCCACCTCGGTGACCTTGTAGCCGGCGTGCAGGGTGATGCCGTGGTCGGTGTACCAGGACCAGTCGTTCAGCACGATCTCTTCCAGCGTCTGCTCGCCCGCGAGCACCGGCGACAGCAGGATGCGGTTGTAGTTGGGGTGCGGCTCCGCGCCGAAGACGGTGATGTCGTAGAACTCGGGCGCGATCTTCAGCAGCTCTTCGAGCGTGCGCACACCGGCCATGCCGTTGCCCACCATCACCAATTTAGATTTTTTCATCGCGGCTACTCCAGTTGTGATTCGCAAAAGGGGGGTGCAAGCCATGGCCGGCGCAGAGGCGCACGGGCGCCATGCGGCACCAGGAAAGGTCTGGGGAAAATGCAGATTCAGTGGCCGTTGGCCAAAGCCGGGCTTGCCAAGTTGCAAAACCGGTATCACGCTGCACACGTCGTTGTATGCAGAGCCCACGACGCTGCGGTCGGGGTCGAGCGCTTCGTCACGCTCGCCACAGTCAATGCAAAAGCTGTGCCATATGATCCGGCGCTCGCCGCGGGTGGCACAGTGGGGCGCCCGCGGCGATGCTGCGTGACCCGTTTGTGCCATCCTCCGGTTTATCCAAGTCCTTGATTCATATGACTTCTGCGCTGGTTTTTCTCGAAGGTTCCGCGAGGCCTCAACCGCTGGTGAACGACCTGGAAGCCTGTGGGGTCCAGGTGCTCGCCGTGCTGGATGCCGGCAGCAAATTGGTGCAGGGCGTGGTGCGCCATGCACCAGACTTGGTGATTGGCGAGGTGCCGCAGCCCGGCGACGCGCTGTTTGAGACCACCCAAACGCTGGCCAGCGTGGCGCCGTGCCCGGTGATCGTATTCACGCACGACGGCGACGCCGCCCACATCGAGCGCGCGGTGGCCTCGGGCATCCACGCCTGGGTGGTCAACGGCTATGGCGCGCAGCGCCTGCGTCCGTTGATTCAATTGGCGCTGGCCCGCTTCAAGCGCGAGCAGGCCCTGCTCGACGAGCTGAAGGACGTCACCACGCGTTTTGAGGAGCGCAAGGCCGTGGAGCGCGCCAAAGGCATCCTGATGAGCGCGCGCCAGGTCAGCGACGACGCCGCCTTCGAGATCCTGCGCACCGCTTCGATGCACAGCAACCAGCGCCTCGGCCAGGTGGCGCAGCACATCATCCAGTCGGCACACTTCGCCGAAGGCGTGAACCGCGCCGGGCAGCTGCGCATGTTGTCGCAGCGCCTGGTCAAACACTGGCTGCTGCGGCTCGCGGGCGTGCAGGCCGCGCGCCACCTGACGCTGCAGACCGAGTCGGCCCAGCGCATCGACGCCAACCTCGCGCTTCTCGGCAAGAACCTCTCGCAGCCCACTTTTGGCGATCTGCTGGACCGCGTGGTGGCCACCTGGAAAGTCCTGAAGAAAGCGCTCAAGGCCGAGCCCGCGCAAGACCAGGTGGGCCCCATCAACGCGCTCGCCGAGCAGCTGCTGCAGGACGCCGAACGCCTGACCGCCAGCCTGGAGAGCGCCGGTTCCGTGAGCCCGCTGCGCATGCTCAACATGGCCGGGCGCCAGCGCATGCTGTCGCAGCGCTTTGCCAAGCTGGCGCTACTGGGTCTGCTGGAGCGTGGCGATCCCCTGCTGCAACACCAGGCCGCCATGGAAGCCGCGCGACAGGCGTTTGAGCAGGGCCTGGCCTACCTGAATGGCCTGCCCCTGTCCACGCCCGAGATCCGCCGCACGCTGGAAGACGCCACCCAGGGCTGGCAGGCGCTGCTGGCGGGCGCCGACCACGTGCACCGCCCGGCCGGCCGCGACCGCCTGCTGCGGCTCGAGGGCCTGGCCACCGCCAGCGAAAGCCTGCTTGACCTGTTCGAGCAGCTCTCCGCCCAATACGAACGCAGCATGCAGATGCTCATGGGCTGACGCATGGCCTTTGAACTCGACATCGGCTTTGTGTCCCTCACGGGCCGCAAAGCCGTCAACGAAGACTTCTGCGCCGCCATGCTGCCCGCCGAGGGGCAGGAAGACATGGGCTCCATCGTCGCCATCGCCGACGGCGTGAGCGCGGGCGGCATGGGCCGCGAAGCCGCGCAGACCACCGTCACCAGCCTCGTGCGCGACTACTTCGGCACCCCCGAAACCTGGGACACCACCGTCGCGCTCGACCGCATCATTGGCGCCCAGAACGCCTGGCTCGCCGGCATCAACCGCCGCCGCCACCCCGCCATGGGCCTGACCACGCTCACCGCGCTGGTGCTGCGCGGCCAGTCGTACACGCTGGCCCATGTGGGCGATTCGCGTTGTTACCTGCTGCGCGACGGGCAGACCCAGCAGCTCACGCACGACCACGTCGTCAACCACCCCGACTTCAAACACCAGCTGCTGCGCTCCGTGGGCGCCGAAGACCACCTCGTCGTGGACTACCTGCAGGGCGAGCTGCAGGTGGGCGACAGCTTCGTGCTGCTCACCGACGGCGTGCACGGCCGCCTGCCCGAGCGCCGCTGGCGCGAATGCGCCGCCCTGCCCACCGCGCAGGAAGCCGCCCGCTGGCTGGTGGACACCGCCCACGCCGCCGGCAGCGACGACAACCTCACCGCCGTCGTGGTGCGCGTGCTGGGCCTGCTCGACGCCAACCTGCACGACGCCAACCGCGCCGCCCAGAGCCTGCCCATACCGCCGCGCCTGCGCGTGGGCGAAGCCATCGACGGCTTCACCGTCACCGCGCTCGTGGCCGACAACGGCATCAACCTCCTCTACCAGCTGCGCGACCCCGCCACCCAGAGCCTTTACGCCCTCAAGACCCTCCACCCCGCCCGCGCGCACGACCAGGACGAACGCGCCATGCTCGCGCACGAAGCCTGGCTCGCCCGGCGCATGGTGTCGTCCCGCGCCGCTGGCAACCTGGTCCAGGTGCACGAACAGCTGCCCACCGGCCAGTCGCGCTCGGCCTTCTACCTGCTCTACGACTGGCACGGCGGCGAAACCCTGCAGCAGACCCTCGACCAGCAACACAAACTCGGCGCCCTGCAGGCCGTCAGCGCCGCCATGCAGACCCTGCGCGTGCTCGGCCTGCTGCACCGCCAGGGCGTGATCCACCGCGACATCAAACCCGCCAACCTGCACCAGGGCGACGACGGCGTGCTGCGCGTGCTCGATCTCGGCGTGGCCCTGAGCGGGCGCGAGCCCGACAGCATGCGCCGGCTGCACGCCGGCACGCCCAGCTACATCAACCCCGAGCAGTGGGGCCACCACGGCAAGGCCGCAGGCAAATCCGCCCATGGCCACGCCACCGAAGGCGAACCCGAACTGCCCGACGCCCAGAGCGACCTGTTCGCGCTCGGCGTCACGCTCTACCAGCTGCTCACCGGCAAGCTGCCCTACGGCGAGGTGCTGCCCTACCAGCTCGGCCGCTACTACCGCGACCCCACCGCCCCCAGCCGCCATAACCCCGAAGTGCCCATCTGGCTCGACCACGTGGTGCTCAAAGCCGTGGCGCGCGACAAGTCGCTGCGCTTCGAGACTGCCGAGGAATTCCTGCTCGCGCTCGAGCGCGGCGCCTCACGCCCGCTCACCGTGCCGCCCGCGTCGGCGCTGCTGCAACGCGACCCGACGATGCTGTGGAAACTGCTGTTGGGCTTCAGCGTGCTGTTCAACCTGTTGCTGGTGTATTGGTTGCTGTTTTTGCCGAAGTAGGGCGGGCGGTGCGTCCGCCTGTTCAGCATGGCTGGGATGTGATGGATTGATCGCGTGTTGCGGGGGACGGTTGTCGACCCGTTGCGGCCGTTGGCGTCAGGGATACTGACCCGTGGAAAGCAGCCCTTGAGCGCGCGAGATCACCGACAGGGCGTGGGGTGGCACTTACCGGAACGCATCTCTCAGCCCATCACTGCCAAGGCTGTAATGCGCAGAGCAGGCTGACCTCCAGTCGCATTCAGGCTTTGTGGTTCAACTGATCGACAGTGAATTGGAGCGCGCGCAGCGCGAGCACCGGATCCTCGCTGTACTGGGCCTGCACGATGGCGCCATCCACGGCGATGGCCAAGGCCTCGGCCGTCTGCCTACGCTGACCAGACGGCGGCAACAAGGTTTCGATGGCATCGGTCATCTGCTGCTTGTGCAGCCGGGTTGCCTCAACGACCGCAGGTATCGCGGGCCCCATCTCGCTGACGCCGTTGAGAAAGGCACAGCCGCGGAAACCGCCGAGCGCCTGGCTGCTGAACCATTCGTTCATCACTGGCGGCAGCGCCTGTGCGCCTCGTGACGCGCCGCCGTAGCGGGCCAAAGCCTCCGTGAACCACGTCATCCACAGGTCATGTCGACGGTTCAGGTACGCCAGGATCAGGTCGTTCTTGCTCGGGAAGTGTCTGTAGAAGGTCACCTTGGTCACGCTGGCCTCGGCGATGACGCGGTCGATGCCGGTGGCTCGAAGGCCCTCGGCATAGAAGAGGTCGTGCGCCGTGCGCAGGATGCGTTCTCTCGCGGGCAGGTCGACGATGTTGACATCAGTGCGTGGGGTCATGCCTGCAATATAGACAGACTTGTCTACATGTGCAAGAATTCGCACGTAGACAGATCTGTCTACATGCCGCCGCTCTGCGGCCCATCCTGACCATCTACTGAAAGCCACTGCCATGGACACCCGCCCCCCGCTTCCGCCGTTCACCCGTGAAACGGCCATTCAGAAGATTCGCCTTGCCGAAGACGGCTGGAACAGCCGCGATCCCGCACGCATCGTGCTTGCCTACAGCTCCGACACGGCTTGGCGCAACCGGGCGGAGTTCCCTCGGGGCCGCGCCGAGGCGCAAGCCCTGCTGGAGCGCAAGTGGGCGCGGGAGCTGGACTACCGCTTGATCAAGGAGCTTTGGGCCTTCGACGGCAATCGCATCGCGGTGCGGTTTGTGTACGAGTGGCACGACGACGCCGGCAACTGGTTCCGCAGCCACGGCAACGAGAACTGGGCGTTCGACGAACAGGGATTGATGACGCATCGCCACGCGAGCATCAACGACCAGCCGATCAAGGCCGAAGACCGCAAGTTCCATTGGCCGCTCGGCCGACGCCCGGACGACCATCCAGGGCTCACGGCGCTGGGCCTATGACCTGAACGCACAGCCACGCGAGACGCGAGCAAGCCGAGCCCAAGCGCTGCCGAACCAGCCACCCGCCCGCACCAGGAACTGATGCGGGCCACTGCGCTGGTCGAGCAGAGAAGAGGCCCCGGCTTGCAGTGCCGTCCAGAGCAAACGCCCCTCCTTCACTCCCGTGAAGCCAACGCGGTCGTTCGCGAGGGTCCGCTCGTGGCCGACTGTGCTCACCCTTGTCTGCTCCAGTTGCCACGAAGGCAAAGTCTGCCGGCCGGCTTGCAGGCCGCAGCACCAAGTCACTGCCCTCCGATCGCCGCGCACTTGGTAGACCGATCATCACGCACTCAGGCGGCAGATCGCGTCCACAGGGAAAACGGTCCAGCCGCGAGGCCCAGGCCGTACCACGCCTCCTTGCTCGCAGGCCGAGTCGTCAGCCCTGCATCTGCAAGAGAATGGTGCGCTCGAGGCCCGCGTAGCGATGGACCAGCGCCTCGCGGTACGCGTCGTTGGCCATCATCGCGAGGAAGTGCTGGCGGCTCGGGTAGCGGACCAGCAGGCACTTGTCCCAGTCCTGGCTGGCATCGCCGATGAAGGGTCTGTCGATCTTCCCTTCCCATACCACCTCGGCATGGCTGACGTCGCCCACGGTTTCCACGAATGCCGTCTGATACCTGCGGTAGGCCTCGGGACCGGAACAGGGCGCGTGGGGAGACCCTTCGGGGTAGTTCGCTTGCTCGCGGAACTTCAGAAGATTGAGCATTACCACCGGGCCGTCGGGGCCGGCATCACGTAATGCGCGCACCTGATCGGCCGTGGGATCGATGGACGGATCGAAATTGGCGGGACGGAAGGTCATGGGGACGGCCCTTTTTGATGCCGCGCGGTGCATGCGCAAAACGCATTGTCGGCGCGGGCAAGATGGCTGCGATGTTGTTGGCCTGCCGTTCATCGGCCGGTCGAGAACGACGGCAGATCGCCGCGAGCGTAGCGGCGGCCGACGTGGCAGACATGCTGCAGCGGTACTGCTCCTGCAGCGCCGCCAAAGAGCGAGTGGCCTCCCGTCGGGCAGGCCATGTCGATTTGGCACCCCGTTGTTCGTCATAGGGGTACGAGGCGCCCACAGGCGTGCTCGCTGACCGATCAACCCAACAGGAGTGAAGACATGTCATACATCGATGGTTTCGTGATCGCGGTGCCCACCGCCAACAAGCAGAAGTTCATCGAACACGCGCGCCATTTCGACTCGTTGTTCATCGAGCTGGGCGCCATTCGGGTGATCGAGGGATGGGGCGATGATGTTCCCGATGGCAAGGTCACCGACTTCCGCCGCGCGGTCCAGGCCACGGCCGAGGAGACCGTGGCCTTTTCGTGGGTTGAATGGCCGGACAAGGCCACGCGCGACGCCGGCATGAAGAAGATGACGGAAGACCCGCGCATGGATCCATCCACGCCCGGCAATCCGCCCATCCCCTTCGACGGCAAACGCATGATCTTCGGCGGCTTCGAACAGGTGGTCGAAGTGAAGGCTTGAGTGGCAGGGGGGCGTCAGTGCACCGTCGCGCCCATCGCTTGCAGGGCTTCTGCACGCGCCGGCACCGCGTAGCTCAGTGGCGCCAGCGCGGCCTGGATGCGCGCCATCTGCGCCGCGCTGACCAGCCCGCCCAGCAGCTTCTGGAAGCGCGGCTCCAGGGTTCCGGAGACGATGTATTGCCAGCGGTAGGCCTTCAGCAGCGTGGCGTTCACTTGCGCGGCCCGTTCGCCGTCCGGGGCCATGCCGCAGACGGTCAGGAAGTACGCCGCATCGGCCTGGGCCTGCCCCTGCAGGATGCCGTCGACCCCGCTGACCAGCGCGATCAGGTCGTCCACCGCCGCATCGCGCTGGGCGTCGGACGCCAGCCGGGCGTCTTCACGCGCCCATTCCAGCTCGTCGATGATGGCGTGCTGCGACTCTTCCTTCCAGTGGAACAGGAACACGTCCTTGAACAGCGGTGACAGGTCCTTGGCGGCGTCGATGCTGGCGCGGTAGTGCGCCTGCGAGAACAGTTCGATGTGGCAGATCAGCGCCAGCACGGCCCAGCTGCTCTTGCCCAGCACGAACCCGGCCACGTCGTTGGGTGACACGTCGAAGCGGTAGCCGGCCGGCATGTCGGCGCCCGCCAGCCGTTCGATGCGGCGGAACAGCGCCTGGTGTTTCAGCTCCTCGTCGGTGAAGCGCACGATGGCCTCCAGCGCGGTCTGGTCGCCGAGCCAGTGTTCGCGGCTCACCTCCAGCATCTTGGCGCTGATGAAGCGTTCGACCAGACCGAACATGTTGGCGTAGGTGCGGCCCTGCACCTGGCTCAGGAACCGGTGCTCGGCCGGGCTCAGGAAGGGCAGTTCGTCGGCCAGCGACAGACCGTCGGGCAGGAAGGTGTGGGCCAGGTCGAAGCTGCGGCCGCGGATCACGTCGCGGTCGATGTCCCAGCGGATGCGCTTGGAGACTTCGATGGTCTTGGCGTAGCGCGGGATGTCCAGGGGGGTGGATGGGGTTTGCATGGTGTTTCCTCTCGGGGTTGGATACGTCCTGTCGACGTGATCGAAGGATCCACCGGCGCGCGTGCTGGCGCATGGGGCGGATGTCCCACTCCCTCCATCGGGTGGAGGATGGCGCGCGCCTGGGTCTAGGACGGGCGACCCATGCGCGAGACAATCGCGCATGCCCGCTGTCCAGCGTCCGCCTCCGAACCTGCGCCAGAGCTTGCGCTTCTGCACCGCGGCCGACGGCACGCGCATCGCGATCGCCTCGATCGGCTCCGGCCCGCCGCTGCTGCGGGCTGCGCACTGGCTGAGCCATGTCGAACACGACCTGCACAGCCCTGTCTGGCGGCCCTGGCTGGCCGAGCTCGCGCGCGATCACCACTACATCCGCTACGACCAGCGCGGCTGCGGCCTGTCCGACAGCGCGGTGGCCGACTTCTCGCTTGACGCCTGGGTCGGCGATCTGGAGGCCGTGGTCGACAGCCTGGGTCTGCGCCGCTTTCCTTTGATCGGCATGTCGCAAGGCGGTGCGGTGGCCATCGCCTACGCCGTGCGACACCCCGACAAGGTGTCTCATCTGGTCCTGCCGGGTGCCTACGCGCGCGGCGCGCTGCAACGCGCTACCAGCGATGCCGAGCGGCTTGAAGCACAGACCCTGGTCAACCTGATCCGCCTGGGTTGGGGGCGCGACAACGCCGCCTTCCGCCAGGTGTTCACCAACCAGTTCATCCCCGGCGGCACGCCGGCGCAGCACCAGTGGTGGAACGAGCTGGAGCGTCTGACGGCGAGCCCGGAGAACGCCGCGCGCACGCTCGAGGCCTTCCACCGCGTCGACGTGACCGACCTGGCGCGCCAGTTGCGCGTACCCACGCTGGTGCTGCACGCGCGCGGCGATGCGCGTGTGCCGTTCGACGAAGGGCTGCGGCTGGCGGCACTGATCCCGGGGGCACGCTTCGTGCCGCTGGAGAGCGACAACCACGTGTTGCTGGACACCGAGCCGGCGTGGGCCACCTTCCTGGCCGAACTGCGCGGCTTTCTCGGCCATGCGCCGGCCGATGCCACCGACGGCGCCGGTGATGTGGCGCTGACACCGGCCGAGCGCGAGGTGTTGCGCCTGGTGGCCCAAGGCCTGGACAACCCGGCCATCGCGCAGCAGTTGAACAAGAGCGAGAAAACGGTGCGCAACCAGGTGTCGAGCATCTTCGACAAGCTGGGCGTGCGCACGCGGGCGGAGGCGATCGTCTACGTGCGCGATCGCGCGCCCTGAGTTGCTGGAGGTACGCCAGCAACCCCTCCCGCCATACCGGAGGCGGCTGGAAGCGGGTTCAGCTCGCCTGCATGGGCTGGAACCGGTCCGCGCGATCCACCAGGCTGCGCATCTGGTCTGCGGCGTGCATGGTGACGGTGTGGGGCGTGTAGCCCGGCCGGGGTGAGATGTAACTGGCCATTTCCCGCACCAGCGCCTGTTGCTCGGGCGGTGCGTTCGCCAGCAGGGCGATGACCATGTTTTCCAGCGCGATCACGCGCACGCGCAGCTGCACCAGCTCGGCGTTGGTGAGGGCGGGGCTGTCGCCCGGTGTGGGGTGCAATGACTCGGACATGAGGGGCTCCTGCTTGGGGAGGCGCGGTGCCGCGCCAGGATCATTGTCCGATGGTTCGCTTCGGTTGCAACCCGGGTCTGTGCGCTGGCGCTCGTTGGCATTCTGTTGTTGGCTGGCGGGCCGCTGCGCCGGCTTTCAGAACAGCACGCGGCTGCGCAGCGTGCCGGGCACGCGCGCGAGTTCGGCCAGCGCCAGCTCGGAGTGCGCGGCGTCGATGTCCATCACCACGTAACCCACGTCTTCGCGCGTCTGCAGGTACTGCGCCGAGATGTTGATGCCGTGGTCGGAAAAAACGCGGTTGATGCCGGAGAGCACGCCGGGCACGTTGCGGTGGATGTGCAGCAGGCGGTGCTTGCCGGGGTGCGCGGGCAGGGCGACTTCGGGGAAGTTGACGGCCGAGGTGGAGGTGCCGTTGTCGCTGTACTTCACCAGTTTTTCCGCCACCTCGATGCCGATGTTTTCCTGCGCCTCCAGCGTGGAGCCGCCGATGTGCGGCGTGAGGATCACGTTGTCCAGGCCACGCAAGGGCGACTCGAACATGTCCTTGTTGCTGTGCGGTTCTTCGGGGAAGACGTCGATGGCGGCGCCGAGCAGGGCCTGGTTTTGCAGCGCGCTGGCCAGCGCGTCCACCTGCACCACGGTGCCGCGCGAGGCGTTGATGAGCACGGCGCTGGGCTTCATGCGCGCGAGTTGCGCCGCGCCGATCATCCATTGCGTGGCCGGTGTTTCGGGCACGTGCAGGCTCACCACGTCGGCGGTGGCCATCAGCTCATCCAGGCTGGTGAGCGGTTTGGCGTTGCCCAGCGGCAGCTTGGTCGCCACGTCGAAAAACACGACGTTCATGCCCAAGGCCTCGGCCAGCACCGAGAGCTGCGTGCCGATGGCGCCGTAGCCCACGATGCCCAGGGTCTTGCCGCGGATCTCGAACGAGTTGCTGGCCGATTTCAACCAGCCGCCGCGGTGCGCCACGGCGTTCTTCTCGGGGATGCCGCGCATCAGCAAGATGGCCTCGGCCAGCACGAGTTCGGCCACCGAGCGGGTGTTGGAAAACGGCGCGTTGAACACGGCGATGCCGCGCTCGCGCGCCGCGGCCAGGTCAACCTGGTTGGTGCCGATGCAGAAACAGCCCACAGCGGCGAGGCGCTGGGCGTGGCTCAGCACCTCGGCGGTGAGCTGGGTGCGCGAGCGGATGCCCACGAAATGCGCGTCGGCGATCTTGGCCAAGAGCTGATCGTCGGGCAGGGCGCCGGGCAGGCTCTCGATCTGGCTGTAGCCCGCCGCGCGCAGCACCACCTCGGCCGAAGGGTGGATGCCCTCCAGCAGCAGGAAGCGGATCTTGTGCTTGTCGATGGAGGTCTTGGGGCCGGTCTGGACGGCTTGGGTCGGGGTGGTGGTGGCGGCGTTCATAGTTGACTAATGTAGTCGGGTATGGCGCCCAAGGCCATTTTTGAGGCCTTCGTCCCCGCGCCGCGCGGGGGATTCACCGCGGGTTTCAGGCCGGGCCGGCGGGAGCCATGAACAGGGCGGCCACCAGGTCCGACTGCGTGACCATGCCCACCAGACGGTCCTGCGCGTCGAGCACGGGCATGTGGTGCAGACCACCGTCGGAGAACCCGCGCACCAGGTCGGCGATGGCCTGTTCGGGGCGGGCGGTGCGCACCTTGCGGGTCATGATGTCTTCGACCCGGCGCGCGGTGTTCATGCGCGGCACGCGGCTGGGGGCCGGCGCGCTCTGGCCGATGAAAAAGTCGTGCAGCGACACGATGCCCACCAACTGGTTGCCGGCATCCACCACGGGCAGCGCCTTGATCTTGTGGTGTGCCAGGCGCGCCCAGGCTTCGTCCACCGAATCACCGGGGCCCACGCTCACCACGTCGCGCGACATGATGTCCTCGCACCGCACGCCGCCCCAGTGGCGGCGCTGCGCGTGCAGTTGCGCGCGCGTCATGATTTCTTCAAGGTCGTGGCGGTCGATGTCGAGCAGCTCGCCGAACGAGGCCAGCGCGGCGTCCAGATCCTCCTTGTTGTAGCCCACGCGCTGGGTGGGCAGCGGGTCGCGCGTGTCGTGGGGACGGCTCTTGGTCACGCCGTGGTGCGGGTAGCTGCGCCCCATGGCGTTGTTGAACAGCAGGGCCAGCGCCAGCATGACCGCCGAATCGGCGGCCACCGGCCAGAGCGCGAAACCGAAGCCCAGTTCGTGGATCGCCGGGCCGCCCAGCACGGCGGTGAGCGCCACCGCGCCGCCGGGTGGGTGCAGGCAGCGCAGCGCGAACATGGTCGCCACGGCGCCCGTGCCCGCCACCGCCGCGGCCAGGCCGGTGGCGCCCAGCCACTGGTGGCAGGCCACGCCGATCAGCGCCGAGAGCACGTTGCCGCCCAGGATGGACCAGGGCTGCGCCAGCGGGCTCGCCGGCACCGCAAACAGCAACACGGCCGAGGCGCCCATGGGCGCAATGAACCAGACGCTGGACGTGCCCAGCGCGTGGCGGCTGAGCCAGTCGGTGCACAGCAGCCCGAGGCCCACGCCCACGCTGCTCAGCCAGAGTTCCCCGCGACCGATGGTCAGCGGGGCCGGGTAGAACGAACGCAGCCAGTTCAGCAGCGGATTCAAGGGCGGGCTTTCAGCGACCGTGTGTCAACGCTGACCGGATCAGCCTGCGGCCTCCATCCCGTTGCGTTGTTTGGTGGGTGCGGTCGCGGGCGACACGAGGAACGCCAGCAGCGCGCGCACCGCGTCGGGCTGCGTGGAGGCCGTGGCCAGGCCGGCCGAGAAGGTGGTGATGATCTGGATGTCGGCGGGCAGCGGGCCGAGCACGTCGATGCCTTCCAGGCTCATGAGTTCGCTCAGCTGCTGGAAGCCCAGCTCGACTTCACCTTTGGCCACCAGCGAGCCCACGGGCACGCCGGGCGGGGCGGTGACGATGCGGTCTTTGATCTGTTCGGCGATGCCCCAGCGCTCGAAGAGCTTGGCCAGTTGCACGCCGCTCGGGCCGGTGGAGTAGCCCAGGGTGCGCGCGGCGAGCACGGCATGTTTCACGGCGGCTTCGCTGTCGATGTCGGGGTGCGGCGCGCCGCTGCGCACGGCCAGCGCCACGCCGGAGCGCACCACCTCCACGGTGCTGCCCGCCACGACCTTGCCGTCGGCGACGAGCTGGTCCACCGCGTTGGACGCGAGGGCCACGATGTCGAACGCTTCACCGGCCTGCACACGTTTGGCGGCGTCCACACCGCCCACGGATTCGAGTTCGATGACCGTGTCCGGGTGCACCTGCCGGTAGAGGGCGATCAGGTCGGCCAGCACCTGCTTGGTGGCCATGGAAGAAATGATGCGGATGGGGGACGCCATGCGGGCAACTCCGGAGTGCAAGGGGTTGGAAGGCGCGCCGCCGTGCGGCGGCGCGAACCCGTGCAATTTAACCGCAAGCCAACGGAGCGGTATTCCTCAGGCCGTGCGCGCACGCCCTCCCTTTTCTGCCCAGGTGCGCGTCCAGCGCACCTGCATCGTGCGCATCACGCCCAGCATCAGCACCGAGAACACCGCCATGATCACGAAGCCGGTGAGGAAGCTGTCGGTGTGCTGTTTGGACTGGCCCATCATGGCCGGCACGAGGCCGCCGCCCAGCGCGCCGATCTCGCCGATCATGGAGCCGGCCACGGCGGTGGAGGTGGGCCAGCGCAGCGGCACCAGCTGGAACAGCGCACCGTTGCCCGCGCCCAGCGCGGCGAAGCAGACGATCAGCAGCAGCGTGGTCAGCACGATGGAGTGCGACGACAGGCCCACACCCACCAGCGCGAACGACACCACGACCAGCACCACGGTCAGCGTGTTGACGCCGCCCCAGTGGTCGGAAATCCAGCCGCCGAAGATGCGCACCACCGCGCCCATCAGCGCGGCGAGCATGGTCAGCTGACCGGCCTGCACCTTGCTCACGCCGAACTGGTCGTAGTAGTAGGTGGGCAGGAAGGTGGTGATGCCGATGAAGCCGCCAAAGGTGACGACGTAGATCAGGCTGAAGACCCAGCCGTCTTTTTCCAGCAGGCAGGCCAGGTGGTCTTTGATCTTGGCGTGTTCGTCGCGGTCGGGCGGCTCCTTGGCCATGAAGGCCACCACCAGCATGGGCACGACCGAGGCGATGGCCGCAAAGCCGTACACCGTCTGCCAGCCGTAGGCCTGCGCCAGTGGCGGCGCCAGCAGCGCGGCGATGGCGGTGCCGGCGTTGCCCGCGCCCACCAGGCCCATGGCCAGGCCTTTGTACTTGGGCGGGTACCAGCCCGAGCCCAGCGACATGGCCACGCCGAAGCTGGCGCCGGCCACGCCCAGCAACAGCGCCATCTTGAGCATGTCGTCGTAGCTCTGCACGAAGAAGTAGCCGTACGCCATCGTGAAGCAGATCAGCGCCAGCTCGACCAGGGTCGCCGTCTTGCGGCCCACGTACTGCGCCAGCAGGCCGAGCGGGAACCGCATGATTGCGCCCGCCACGATGGGGATGGACAGCAGCAGGCCCTTCTGGGCCGGCGTGAGGTTGAACTCTTCGCTGATGAAGGGCGCCATGGCGCCGTTCATGACCCAGATCACGAACGAGAACGTGAGGTAGAAGAACGCTGCAAACAGCGTCGGTGTGTGCCCGCTTTTCAGGAACGTACGGAAACCCGCCATGGCGTGAACCTTTGAGAGAGAGGTGGGAGGGGATGGAAACCCAAGCCGCTGAGCGTCCGGGCCAGACGGCCGGGTGCGGTGTTTGGGGTGCGCCAGGCGGCCGGAGCCGGCCGTCTGCTGCGACTGAAAAGGCCTTCGTTAGCCTTGTCCGTATCAAGCAGATTTCATGCCCGATTCAGGGGCGTTTCAAGGGGCGCGGATGGCCCGCTGTGCACCAAGCTTGTGTCGCGATGAGCAGGTGGCGCAAAGAAAAGGGGCATGCCCGAAAGCATGCCCCTTTTTGGGTTGGTTGCGGCGCGAGCCGCCTGCCAGTTCAAGCCGCTTTTTCGACGTGCGCCTGGCGCGTGTAGAGGAAGTCGATCACGGCCTTGCGGTGGTGCTGGTATCGCGGATCGTCGGCCAGGGCCACGCGGTTGCGCGGGCGCGGCAGGTCCACGTGCAGCACCTCGCCGATGGTGGCGGCCGGCCCGTTGGTCATCATCACGATCTTGTCGGACAGCAGCACGGCTTCGTCCACGTCGTGCGTGACCATGACCACGGTGGCGTGGGTCTTGGCGACGATCTCCAGCAGCTCGTCCTGCAGCTTGGCGCGGGTCAGTGCATCCAGCGCGCCGAAGGGTTCGTCCATCAGCAGCACCTTGGGTTCCATCGACAGCGCCCGGGCAATGCCCACACGTTGTTTCATGCCGCCGGAGATTTCGCCGGGGCGTTTCTGCGCGGCGGCGGTCAGGCCCACCAGGGCCAGCGCGGCGTCGGTGCGCACCTTCAGCTGGATGCGGGTTTCGGTGCGGCTGAACACGCGCTCTACCGCCAGGAAGACGTTCTCGTAGCAGGTGAGCCAGGGCAGCAGCGAGTGGTTCTGGAACACCACCGCGCGCTCCGGGCCGGGGCCGGCGATCTCGCGGTCGGCGCAGAGCAGCACACCGCTGGTGGGCGTGGTCAAACCGGCGATCAGGTTGAGCAGGGTGGACTTGCCGCAACCCGAGTGGCCGATCAGCGCCACGAACTCGCCCTTGGCGACCGTGAGGTTGATGTCCTTGAGCGCGGGGAACAGGCCCTTCTTGGTCTTGAAGGTCTGTTCGACGCCTTGGATGTCGATGTACTTGGTGGTGTGGGTGTTGCTCATGGGTTTCTCCTTGTTCGGGGCCACCGCGGAACCGGCTTTGCCGGGCCGCTGGTGGCGCCCCCTTGAGGGGGTGACGCGCCGTTGGGCGCGGCGCGGGGGTGGTTAAGTCCTTACCTCTTCAAACGTGAACAGGGTGGCGAGTTTGATCAGGGCGAATTCGAGCAGCAGGCCGACGATGCCGATGACGAAGATCGCGATGATGATGCTGGAGACGTTGAGGTTGTTCCACTCGTCCCAGACCCAGAAGCCGATGCCCACACCGCCGGTCAGCATCTCGGCCGCGACGATCACCAGCCAGGCCGTGCCCACCGCCAGGCGCACGCCGGTCAGCAGGTAGGGCAACACGGCGGGGAACAGGATCTTGGTGAAGATCTTCCACTCGCTGAGGTTGAGCACGCGCGCGACGTTCATGTAGTCCTGTGGCACGCGCTGCACGCCCACCGCGGTGTTGATGATCATGGGCCAGATCGAACAGATGAAGATGGTCCAGATGGCGGCCGGGTCGGCGCCCTTGAACACCAGCAGGCCGATCGGCAGCCAGGCCAGCGGCGAGACCGGGCGCAGCAGGCTGATGAGCGGGTTGAACATGCGGCTCAGAAACTCGAAGCGGCCAATGGCAAAACCGGCAGGAATGCCGACCGCTGCCGCCAGGCCGAAGCCGATGGCCACGCGCTTGAGCGATGCCAGCACGTTCCAGCCCACGCCCTGGTCGTTGGGGCCGTTGCTGTAAAACGGATCGGAGAACACCTGCAGCGCCTGCGCCCAGGTTTCAGCGGGCTTGGGGATGCCGCTGTTGCTGGTGCTGGCGATCAGGTGCCAGACCAGCACCAGGCAGGCCAGACCCAGCACGGGCGGCAACACCGCCATCCAGAAGCCACGCAGATCGCGGCTCGCGGCCGATGGCCGGGCACTGACCGCGGCGGGTGCAGCGGGGGCTTCGGTCTTGGGTGGGCTCATGGCTTTTCCAACGGGGCTGGCATGGGAGGAAGCGGGCGGCGCGATGGCCTCCAGCGGGGAGTGAAAAACGGCGCTGACCATGGTCAATGTCCTTTCAGTGCAAAACTTGGAGCGAAGTGCCTACAACCCAGAACGCCGCGGAACCGGCTTCGCCGGGCCGCCAGCGTTGCCCCCTTGAGGGGGCCGCGCGAAGCGCGGCGGGGGTGGGTCACGCCTTGATCGCGAAGCCATCGGCGTACTTGGCGGGGTCCTTGCCGTCCCAGACGATCCCGTCCATCAGCTTGCTGCTGCGCATCGGGTCCTTGGGCACGCTGATGTTCATGGCGCTGGCGACCGACTTGTACAGATCGATCTGGTTGATCTGTTTGGCGATGCCGAGGTAGTCGGGGTGGCTCTTGATCAGGCCCCAGCGCTTGTGCTGCGTGAGGAACCACATGCCGTCGGACAGGTAGGGGAAGTTGACCTTGCCGTCGTTGAAGAACTTCATGTGGTTGGGGTCGTCCCAGGTCTTGCCCATGCCGTTCTGGTAGCGGCCCAGGATGCGCTGGTTGATCGCGTCCACACCGGTGTTGATGTAGGACTTCTGCGCCACGGTCTCGGCCATCTTCATCTTGTTCTGCAGGCCGGCGTCGATCCAGCGGCTGGCTTCGAGCACGGCCATCATCACGGCGCGCGTGGTGTTGGGGTACTTCTTGGTGAACTCGGCCGTGGTGCCCAGCACCTTCTCGGGGTGGTCGCGCCAGATGTCCTGTGTGGTGTTGGCGGTCACGCCCACGCCGTCCATGATGGCGCGGTGGTTCCAGGGCTCACCGACGCAGAAGCCGTCCATGTTGCCGATGCGCATGTTGGCCACCATCTGTGGCGGCGGCACGGTGATCAGGCGCGCACCCGAGAGCGGGTTGATGCCCGCGGCGGCCAGCCAGTAGTGCATCCACATGGCGTGCGTGCCGGTGGGGAAGGTGCCGGCGAAGGTGTAGTCGCGCTTGTTGGCGGCCATGAACTTGGCCAGCGACGGGCCGTCCACGGCGCCCTTGTCGGCCAGTGCTTTCGAGAGCGTGATGGCCTGGCCGTTGTTGTTCAGGCTCATGAGCACGGCCATGTCTTTCTTGGGGCCGGCGGTGCCCATGTGCACGCCGTAGACCAGGCCGTAGAGCACGTGGGCGAAGTCGAGCTCGCCGTTGACCAGCTTGTCGCGCACACCGGCCCAGCTGGCTTCCTTGCTGGGGATGATCTTGACGCCGTACTTCTTGTCGAAGCCCAGCACCGAAGCCATCACCACGCTGGCGCAGTCGGTCAGGGGGATGAAGCCGATCTTGACTTCTTCTTTTTCCGGGGCGTCGGAGCCGGCGGCCCAGACGCCGCTGTGACCCAGGGTGGAGAAGAAGGTGGCGGTGGCCGCACCCTTCTTGATGAAGTCGCGGCGCGAGGCCTGTGCCGGTGTCTCGGGCACGGTCGCCACGGTGGGTGTGGTGCTGCTTGCGGTCATGTCCAACTCCTTGCTGATTAAAAAAGCGGTGGCCAAAAACAAAACGGCGCCCATTTCCAGCCCAGCTTGGTGCGGGCTTGAAATGGACGCCGTTGTCCTGTGTGTCTCGGGAGACTTCGGGATCGCGCCGCCTTTGGCGCTCACCCTTTGCGTTTTATCAAGCAGGGACCGTGCCAGATGGCCGGCGCCATCGGGTGATCTGACGAAGAGCCTTGTTATTCAAGGAAAAAACGGTCCATGCAGGCGGCCCGGCAGGTGCTTCGGATGCCCGCCACAGGGCCAGAACCCGGTGCGTCGGGCCTCAGCTTGGTGCACCGGCGGGGTGCGGCACGGGTTTTGTGCGCTGCAGCACCGCGCGTGGTTTCAGCGCCGCCGCTCGGGCAGCACCTCGGCCATGGACAGTACCGCTTCGGCCACGTCGATCAGGCGGCGGTTCTGGTTCATGGCCATCTGGCGCAGGGTCTTGTGGGCCTCGGCCTCGCTCAGGTTGCGGTGCGCCATCAGCAGGCCCTTGGCGCGCTCGACGAGCTTGCGTTCGTTGAGGCTGGCGCGCACGGTGTCGAGCTCGTCGCTGACAGCCTGCAGGCGGCGCGCCTGGTCCTGCACCAGATCGAGGATCGAGCGGTCCAGCTGCACGCCATAGGCCTGCGCCGGGCTGGTGCCGCTCACGTGGTCGGGCACCGGGTCGTGGAAAAACGAGAGCGCGTCGTCGGGCTGGACCGCAACCGGGTGGATGCCCTCGAAGGCCAGCAGCTCGGTCAGGGCGGCCTGGGTCTTGTGCTCGCACAGGCGCTGCAGGCTGTCGGCCAGCCGGTCTTCCACCGTTTTCATGCGGTCCATGCGCAGGCTGCAGCAGTCGAACCACGGCTGGCTCTGGTTGGCGTCGAGCGGGCTGCCGTCGGCGGCGGTGCAGAGCACACGGCGCAGGCGCTCCAGCTCGGCCCGGGCGTCGACGGTGTCGCGGTCGGCGGTGGCCCAGAGCGTGGCGAGCTCGTCGCTGGCGAATTCCTTGAACACCTGCAGGCAGCGTTCCTGCGAATCGATCAGGTGCAGCAGGCGCTGTTGCCCGGCGCTGTCGGCGCGGCCGCTGGCGAACAGGGCCGAACCGGCAGCGCGCTCCTGGCCGGCAAATTCCTTGCCCTGCATGAAGTTGAACAGCGCCACCAGCTGGCGCGAGATGGCGGGGTCGCTGGCGCTGTCGGCGGCTTCGAACACCACTGCCAGCAGGCCGGCAATGAGGCGCACGAAGGCCTCGGTGGTGTCACGCGCCGTCCAGACCTGGGTGTCGATGCGCTCGCGCAGGGCGGGCAGGGCGTCCAGCCCGTGCAGCACATAGGCGATGCGGCTGAACAGGCGCGCGCCGTGGCCGAGGTGCGCGGCCTGGGTGTCGAGGCTGTCGAAGCAGCGGCGCAGCTCGGCTTCGGTGGCCTGGCATTCGGTGATCTGCTGGCGGCGCGGCTCGGCGAAGCGGGTGCCCTGTGAGCCCAGGAACAGGTTGGTCAGGCCGCGTTCGCGCTGCAGGCCGTGCACCAGCCGCCCGGTCACGTTCACCAGCGCGCTGGTGAGCGAGAGCTGGCGCAGCGCGTCGATCTCGCAGCGTTTGGCGGCGATGAGGAAGTTGAGACCCGATTTCATGTGAGGTGTAGAGGTGACGCGGGACTGGAGCAACAAACATGCCGCCAGTCGGTGAGGCGGAAGCAGACAGCGCCCGAAGGGGCATTGTGACGCCACGTACACTCCCGGCCATGCTGATCTTGGGATTCGAATCGTCTTGCGACGAAACCGGCGTGGCCCTGGTGGACGCCAGCGGCAGCGCCGTGCCGCGGCTGCTTGGCCATGCGCTGCACAGCCAGATCGAGATGCACCAGGCCTACGGGGGCGTGGTGCCCGAGCTCGCGAGCCGCGACCACATCCGCCGCGTGCTGCCGCTCACCGACGCGGTGCTGGCGCAGGCCGGCCTGCCGCTGTCGGCCGTGGACGCCATCGCCTACACCCGCGGCCCGGGCCTGGCCGGTGCGCTGCTGGTCGGTTCCGGCGTGGCGTGTGCGATGGCCATGGCGCTGGGCAAGCCGGTGGTGCCGGTGCACCACCTCGAAGGGCACCTGCTGTCGCCGTTCCTGAGCGCCGACCCGCCCGAGTTTCCGTTTGTGGCGCTGCTGGTTTCCGGTGGCCACACCCAGCTGATGCGGGTGGACGGCGTGGGCCGCTACGAGCTGCTGGGCGAAACCATCGACGACGCGGCCGGCGAGGCCTTCGACAAATCGGCCAAGCTGCTGGGGCTGGGTTACCCCGGCGGCCCGGCGCTGGCGAAGCGGGCGGAGCAGGGCAGCGCCACCGCCTACAAGTTCCCGCGCCCGCTGCTGCACAGCGGCGACCTGGATTTTTCGTTTGCCGGCCTGAAGACGGCGGTGCTGACCCAGGTGAAGCGGCTCGCGCACGCGCGACCCGAGGGCCCGGCCACGCCGCAATTGGCCGAAGCGCTGGACGCGGCCCAGATCGCCGACGTGGCTGCCAGCGTGCAGGCGGCCATCGTCGAGGTGCTGGTGAAGAAGTCGCTCGCGGCCATCGAATCCACCGGGCTGAACCGCCTGGTGGTGGCCGGCGGGGTGGGTGCAAACGCCTTGCTGCGTGAGCAGCTCAACGCCGCGTGCCAGAAGCGGCGTGTGCGCGTGCACTACCCCGAGCTGCACCTGTGCACCGACAACGGCGCCATGATCGCGCTCGCCGCTGGCCTGCGTTTCCAGGCCGGGCTGCTGCCCGACGCGGCGGCTGCGCCGGCCTACCACTTCGACGTGCGGCCGCGCTGGCCGCTGTCGGAGCTCGGCTGAACATCACGCCTGAAACCGCCCCCGGGTGAAATACCCGGGCGGGGTAGTCGTTGTAATTATGAATTACACTGCCCTGGCCTGTCGCTCAAGTGACACTTGGCACCGGGCAGTCCCGCCGGCAGGTATTGAACAACGGAGACCTTTTCCATGAAATTTCCCCTCTTGATGCGCCGCCGCGTGCTGGCCGCCGCGCTGCTGGCGGCCTCCTGTGCCACTGCCGTGCTGGCCCAGAACCCGGCGGCATCCGCAGCCGCCCCCATCCGCATCGGCATGATCGAGGGCCTGTCCGGCCCGTTCGCCAACACCGGCGAGGCGGTCTACCGCAATCTGGTCTGGGCGACCGAGCGGGTCAACGCCCGCGGCGGCGTGAAGCTGCCCGGCGGCAACCGTCCGCTGGTGATCGAACGCTTCGACAGCAAGGGCCAGACCGAAGAGGCGCTGTCGGCGCTGCGCTCGGCCATCGACCGCGACATCACGGTGGTGACCCAGGGCAACTCCTCGGCAGCGGCCTCGGGCCTGATCGATGCCATCAACAAGCACAACGAGCGCGAGCCGTCGCGCCAGGTGCTGTTCCTGAACTACTCGGCGGTGGACCCGGTGCTGACCAACGAAAAATGCAGCTACTGGCATTTCCGCTTCGACGCCCACGCCGACATGCGCATGACCGCGCTGATGAACGTGCTGCGCGAAGACAAGGACCTGAAGAACATCTACCTGATCGGGCAGGACTACAGCTTTGGCCAGTCGGTGCTGCGCGAAGCCCGCAGCCAGCTGGCCGCCAAGCGCCCGGACGTGAAGATCGTGGGCGACGAGCTGCACCCGATGGCGCGCGTGAAGGACTTCGCGCCCTACGCCGCCAAGATCAAGGCCAGCGCCGCGCAGGCCGTGCTGACCGGCAACTGGGGCAACGACCTGACGCTGCTGGTCAAAGCCGCGCGCGAGGCCGGTTTCGAGGGTTCGTTCTACACCTTCTACGGCAACGCCCTGGGCGCGCCGGCGGCGATCGGCGACGCCGGCATCGGCAAGGTGGTGGCGGTGGCCGACTGGTTCCCCAACGTGCCGACCAAGGATTCCGAAGCGTTCTACCAGTCGTTCCGCCAGCGCTTCCCCAACCCGGCCGACGACTACGTGCACATGCGCATGCAGCTGATGGTCGAGTCGCTGGCGCAGGCCATCGAACGCGCGGGCTCGGTCAACGCGGCCGCCGTGGCGGCGCAACTGGAAAAGGTCGAAGTCAAGCTCGCCGGCCAGACCGCACGCATGCGCGCCGCAGACCACCAGTTCCAGCAGCCGCTGGCCGTGGCGGTGATGGACCGCCAGGGCGCGCCGGGCGTGAAATTCGATGTGGAAGGTTCGGGCTACGGTTTTCGCGTCATCCGCCAGCTCACGCCGCAGCAGGCCGAGCAGCCGCACAGCTGTAACATGGCCCGGCCCTGATCGAGGGCTGTCATTGGGGAGCTTTCATGCGGGCAGTGGTGGAGAGTCTGGAAGAGTCGCGCATCCGCGAGGTGGCCAATGAAGGGCTGGGCCGCAGCGATGTGCTCAAGTTCTGGTTCGGCGAGAGCGACGAGGTCACGCCGGCCTTCATCCGCGAGGCGGCCATCGCCTCGCTGCACGCGGGCGAAACCTTCTACGCCCACAACCTCGGTCTGACCGAGCTGCGCCAGGAAATCGCCGTCTACACCCACGGCCTGCATCCCCAGCACAACACCGACCACTGGTTCGACCGCATCGCCGTCACCTCCGGCGGCGTCAACGGCCTGATGCTGGCGTCGCAGGCGCTGGTGGACGCGGGGGACGAGGTGGTGGTGGTCACGCCGGCCTGGCCCAATCTGGTGGCGCAGCCGCAGATCATGGGCGCGAAAGTCAGGACCGTGCCGCTGCGGGTGGTTGACCAGGGGGACAACGCGGGTGCCTGGGCACTGGACATGGCGGCGCTGCTCGCCGCCATCACCCCGGCCACGCGGATGCTGATCGTCAACGCCCCCAACAACCCCACCGGCTGGACGCTGAGCCGCGACGAGCAGGCCACCATCCTCGCCCACTGCCGCCGCACCGGCACCTGGGTGCTGGCCGACGAGGTGTACGAGCGCCTGTATTTCGCGCCCGACTCGCCCAACGGCGCGGCGCCGAGCTTTCTCGATGTGTCCGAACCCGAAGACCGGCTCATCGTCGCGCACAGTTTTTCCAAGAGCTTCCTCATGACCGGCTGGCGGCTGGGCTGGCTGGTGCTGCCCCAGTCGCTGACCCACGCCGTGGGCAAGCTGATCGAGTTCAACACCTCGTGCGCGCCGGTGTTCGTCCAGCGCGCCGCCGCGGTGGCGCTGCAGCGGGGTGCGGAAGTCACGCCCGCACTGGTGGCCCACCTGCAGACCTGCCGCGACACGCTGGTGCCGCTGCTGAAAGCCGTGCCCGGCGTGACCCTGGCCGAACCCAAGGGCGGCATGTACGCCTTCTTCCATCTGGACGGGCACAACGACTGCCTGGACACCGCCAAGCGCCTGGTGCTCGAAGCCGGCCTGGGTCTGGCGCCCGGCAGCGCTTTCGGCCCCGAGGCCGCGGGCTGGCTGCGCTGGTGTTTTGCCAGCCGCGACCCGCAGCGCCTGGCGCAGGGCGTGGACCGACTGCGGGCGTGGTTGACCAAGTAGGGGCCAATCCCCGAGCGAGCGCGTCGAACACCACCCGTATCCGACGAAATCACCTCGATGGCAATGCCCGGTTCCTGTTCGCGCAGCGACCGCATGGCTCGCAGACTCCGAGACCACACCTCCCACCGCCTGTGAGCGGCCATGGGCAGCCAGGCCCAGGGTTTCGGTAGCAGCGCCCATCGCTCGGGCGTGTTCCAGCAGGTCCATGCCGCTGGTGGTGAGCGCCCTGGCCTCGCCCACGCGCTCGAACAGGGTCACACCGCCGTTCGCGCTCGATGGCCGCCACCTGCCGGCTGAACGTCGGTTGGGTCAACCCCAGCTTGCGCGCGGCGGCCGGCAGCGGACCCGTTTCCGCTGTTTCCAGAAAAGCCCTCACAGGTTCCAGTCCATTTGGTCCATACGTATTTGCATAAGCGGTCTGCGATTTATCGCAATTCCCTGCGGTGATGCGCATGGATAGCATCCGGGCTGTTGTCGATTCCTTCTTTCAGCCCCGCACAGACCGACCTCTCATGCATTCACCAGTGATCACCGATGGCGACCAGCCCGCCGTGGCCGCGGCCTCCGCTGCCGCAGCTGGAGTTCCGGGTGGCCGACGTCGACGCAACCGTGTCCGGACCGGCCGTCGGGGACACCGCGCTGGCCTTCAGCGCAGCCGACCTGCAGGCTGGATGTCGGGCGGGTGATGCCCGCACACATCGCGGCTCCAGAGGCCCAAACCCCGGCTTCCTGGCGCAGCGTGCAGACAGCTCGCGTGCCTTTCCCATTCTTCATCCCGCTTCATTTGCAGAGGATCTTTCCATGATGCCCTGGTTGTCCTTTCCCGGCGGAGCACGTTCGTGCACCCTGACCACCGCCACCGCCACCGCCACCGCCACCGCCACCGCCCTGGGCTTGAGCGCCTGCGCCGGCGGCGAATGCGCGGGCGCATCGCAACTGGCCGGCCCGGCCAGGCTGGGCAGCGTGAGCTTCTCGCGCTCCGAGGCGAACGCGCGCGTGGCCGCTCACTGGGGGGCGTTCCGCACCGTGCCCGAGGCCAACTGCTTCATCCACTGAAACCACCGGAGTTGTTCATGAGCATTCGACAGATCACACCCCTGACCATGGCCCTGGCGCTGTTGTCCGGCTGCGCCGCCACCATCGACCAGAGCGGCCTGGAGCAGCGCACAGCGCAGGCCATCGGGCGATCCGTCGGCCAGTTCACCATCACCGATCGCAGCGAAGAGACCGGCGGGCGCATCAACTACACGGTCAACACCCGCGACAGGGTGACATACCGCTGCTACATGTACTCGGCCACCGGGTTTCAGAAGGCCATGAGCTTGGGCCAGACACCCCATTCGGACGCCATCTGCACCGCCATGGTGGGTAGCCAGGGCCGGGGCGGCCAGCCCAGGCCATCCGCCGTGCCCGCCACCGGGGGCGGTGAATGCAATGCGCTGCTGCGGGCGGCGGGGCGCTGTTGAGCGAGCCGGCGCCCCTGCCGCTGATCCTGTCCTGGGCTTAACAGGGCAGGCGTCGTGCGCTATACTTGCCGGTTGCCGTCTTTTTGGATGGCGATTCACGCCCGTTGCGGCGGCCGGATCTGAACCCCGTTCAGAGGCTGGCAGGCTGCGGCGGGACGCATGTAACCCCTAGGAATCCGACATGATCGAAAAATCCATCAAAGCCGCCGTTGTCGCCGACAACGCCCGCGCTGCCAACGACACCGGCAGTCCCGAAGTGCAGGTCGCCATCCTGACCGCACGCATCAACGAACTGACCCCCCACTTCAAGACCCACGCCAAGGACCACCACGGTCGCCGCGGCCTGCTGCGCATGGTGAGCCGCCGCCGCAAGCTGCTGGACTACCTGAAGTCCAAAGACGCCGACCGCTACATCGCCCTGATCGCGAAACTGGGTCTGCGCAAGTAATTTGGCCCACGCCATGACACGCAAAACGCCTGAGTTGGTTCGCTGGCTCGGGCGTTTTTTGCTTGTCAGTTCCTGTTTTTGATTCCGGAGCAGCGACAACAGAGCGAAGCTGTGTCATTCCAAAGGCGCTGTGTGCCCAGTCGCACGCAGGCAGCCCCTCTGGAATGGCATCGTGTTCTGGGTTGTTCCTCCGGGTTTTGTGCAGATTGTCTGCACGCCATGCCACCCCTTGATTCGCGGGTGGTCCATAGGAGAGAACCATGAGCATGTTCAACAAAGTCACAAAGACCTTCCAGTGGGGCCCGCACACGGTCACCATGGAAACCGGTGAAATCGCCCGCCAGGCCACCGGCGCCGTGCTGGTCAACATCGATGACACCGTGGTGCTCGCCACCGTGGTCGCCAAGACCGAGGCCAAGGCCGGCCAGGACTTCTTCCCCCTGACGGTGGACTACACCGAAAAGTCGTACGCCGCCGGCAAGATCCCCGGCAGCTTCTTCAAGCGCGAAGGCCGCCCCAGCGAGCTGGAAACCCTGACCTGCCGCCTGATCGACCGCCCGATCCGCCCGCTGTTCCCCGAAGGCTTCTACAACGAAGTCCAGGTGATCGTGCACGTGGTGAGCCTGAACCCCGAAGTGCAGGCCGATATCGCGGCCATGATCGCCACCTCGGCCGCCCTGTCGGTCAGCGGCATCCCGTTCAACGGCCCCATCGGCGCTGCGCGCGTGGGCTATGTGAACGGCCAGTACGTGCTCAATCCGGGTCAGACCCAGCTCAAGGACAGCCAGCTTGACCTCGTGGTCGCCGGCACCCAGGCTGCCGTGCTGATGGTGGAATCCGAAGCCCAGCAGCTGAGCGAAGAAGTCATGCTCGGCGCCGTGGTGTTCGGTCACGAGCAGGGCAACATCGCGATCGCTGCGATCAACGAGCTGGTGCGCGACGCCGGCAAGCCAGCCTGGGACTGGCAGCCGCCCGCCAAGGACGAGGCCCTGATCGCCAAGATCGACGGCCTGGCCAAAGCCAAGCTCGAGGCCGCCTACCAGATTCGCAACAAGCAGGCACGCACCCAGGCTTGCCGCAGCGCCTACGCCGACGTGATGTCGGCCCTGAAAGAAGAGGGCGTGGCTTTCGACAGCGTGGCCATCGAAGCCTTGTTGTTCGAGATCGAAGCCAAGATCGTTCGTGGCCAGATCCTGGCCGGCGAGCCCCGCATCGACGGTCGCGACACCCGCACCGTGCGCGCCATCGAAATCCGCAACAGCGTGCTGCCCCGCACCCACGGTTCGTCGCTGTTCACGCGCGGTGAAACCCAGGCGCTGGTGGTGGCCACGCTCGGTACCGACCGCGATGCCCAGCGCATCGACGCGCTGGCTGGCGAGTACGAAGACCGCTTCATGCTGCACTACAACATGCCTCCCTTTGCCACCGGCGAAGCCGGCCGTTTTGGCTCGCCCAAGCGCCGCGAAATCGGCCACGGCCGTCTGGCCAAGCGCGCGCTGATCGCCGCGCTGCCGAGCAAGGAAGACTTCCCCTACACCATGCGCCTGGTTTCGGAAATCACCGAGTCCAACGGCTCCTCGTCGATGGCTTCGGTCTGCGGCGGCTGCCTGGCGCTGATGGACGCTGGCGTGCCCATGAAGGCGCACGTGGCCGGCATCGCCATGGGTCTGATCAAGGACGGCAACCGCTTCGCCGTGCTGACCGACATCCTGGGTGACGAAGACCACCTGGGCGACATGGACTTCAAGGTCGCCGGCACCACCAACGGCATCTCTGCGCTGCAGATGGACATCAAGATCCAGGGCATCACCAAGGAAATCATGCAGGTCGCACTGGCCCAGGCCAAGGAAGCCCGCATGCACATCCTGGGCAAGATGCAGGAAGCCATGGGCGAAGCCAAGACCGAAGTCTCGAACTTCGCGCCCAAGCTGTTCACGATGAAGATCAACCCCGAGAAAATCCGTGACGTGATCGGCAAGGGCGGCGCCGTGATCCGTGCGCTGACCGAAGAGACCGGCACCCAGATCAACATCGACGAAGACGGCACCATCACCATCGCCTCGACCGACAGCGCCAAGGCCGACGAAGCCAAGCGCCGCATCGAGCAGATCACGGCCGAAGTCGAAATCGGCAAGGTCTACGAAGGCCCGGTCACCAAGATCCTGGACTTCGGCGCCCTGATCAACCTGCTGCCCGGCAAAGACGGTCTGCTGCACATCAGCCAGATCGCCCACGAGCGCGTCGAGCGCGTGACCGACTACCTGACCGAAGGCCAGATCGTCAAGGTCAAGGTCCTGGAGACCGACGAAAAGGGTCGCGTCAAGCTGTCCATGAAGGCGCTGATCGACCGCAACGCTGCGCCTGCCGAGCAAGCTCAGCAACAGCAGCAATAAGCGGCGGGGTCCGAGCCATGCAAGCGGTTGAGATCAGCGCTTTTGGCGCACCTGAGGTTCTGCGTCTGGCCCAGCGTCCGATGCCGGTCGTGGGTGCGGGCGAGGTGTTGATCCGCGTGCGTGCTTCGGGCGTGAACCGGCCCGACGTGTTGCAACGCAGCGGTGCCTACCCGCCACCGCCTGGCGCTTCCGACCTGCCCGGCCTGGAAGTGGCGGGCGTGATCGAGTCGGGTGATGCCGATGCGATGGCGGCAGCCGGCCTCGCGGTTGGCGACAGGGTGTGTGCACTGGTCGCTGGCGGCGGATACGCCGAATGCTGTGTGGCTCCCGTCGGTCAGTGCCTGCCGGTCCCGGCGGGTTTTGACGACGTTCAGGCGGCTTCGCTGCCCGAGACCTTCTTCACGGTGTGGAGCAATGTGTTTGACCGGGCGCGTTTGCAGCCGGGCGAAACCCTGTTGATCCAGGGTGGCACGAGTGGCATTGGTGTGACCGCGATCCAGCTGGCGAAAGCCCTGGGTGCGCGTGTGATCGCCACAGCCGGCAGCGACGAGAAGTGCGCCGCCTGCCTGGCGCTCGGTGCCGACCATGCCATCAACTACAAGACGCAAGACTTCTCGGCCGTGGCGCGCGAGCTCACGGACGGGAAGGGTGTTGACGTTGTTCTGGACATGGTCGCTGGCAGCTACGTGGCGCGCGAGGTCGAGTGCCTGGCCGAAGACGGCCGGCTCGTGATCATCGCGGTGCAGGGTGGTGTCAAGGCCGAGTTCAATGCCGGTCTGGTGCTGCGTCGCCGCCTGGTCATCACCGGTTCCACGCTGCGCCCGCGCCCGGTGGCTTTCAAGGCGGCGATTGCCGCCTCGCTGCGCGAAAAGGTGTGGCCGTTGCTGGAACAAGGTCGGGTCAAGCCCGTCATCCACAGCGTGTTCGAAGCCTCGAACGCTGCGCAGGCGCACGTCCTGATGGAAACCAACCAGCACATCGGAAAAATTGTCCTCACCTGGGCATGAGTCCCACGGAGACCAAGATGAAAAAACTGATCGCAGGCAACTGGAAAATGAACGGCTCGCTGGCCGCCAACGAAGCGCTGGTCAAGGCCATGCTCGAAGGCCTGCAGGGCGCCGAACCCGCAGCGGACATGGCGTTGTGCGCACCCGCCCCGTACCTGGCTCAATTGCAGTCACTTTTGCAGGGCAGTCCCATTGCCTGGGGTGCGCAGGACGTGTCGGCGCACGAGCAGGGCGCCTACACCGGCGAAGTGAGCGTGGCCATGCTGAAGGAATTCGGTTGCCGCTACGCCATCGTCGGTCACTCGGAGCGCCGCCAGTACCACGGTGAGACGGACGAGGTGGTTGCGGCCAAGGCGCAGCGCGCATTGGCCGCCGGCGTCACCCCCATCGTGTGCGTCGGCGAAACCCTGGCGCAACGCGAGGCCGGTGAGACCGAAGCCGTGGTCAAGCGCCAGCTCGCGGCGGCGATTCACACGGTGGGGCACTGCATCACCGAGATCGTTGTTGCTTATGAACCCGTCTGGGCCATTGGCACCGGCAAGACCGCAACGCCCGAGATGGCGCAAGCGGTGCATGCGGTGCTGCGTGCCCAGCTTGCAGCAGCTACCACCCACCCCAAGCGGGTGCACATCCTCTACGGCGGCAGCATGAACGCGGCCAACGCCGCCAGTCTGCTGGCGCAACCCGATATCGACGGCGGCCTGATCGGCGGTGCATCGCTCAAGGCGGCCGACTTCCTTCAAATCGTGGCATCGGCTCGCTGAGCGTCGCCCACGATCCTTTCCCTTTCGGAGAAAAACATGAACGTTTTGTTGACCATTCTTCAGGCGGTGCAGATCCTGGCTGCCATCGGCATGATCGGCCTGATCCTGATGCAGCACGGCAAGGGTGCCGATGCGGGCGCTGCCTTCGGTGGTGGCGCTGGCTCGGCCAGTCTGTTTGGTGCGTCGGGTGGTGCGAACTTCCTGTCGCGCACAACGGCTGTGCTGGCCGGGGTGTTCCTGGTCTGCACGCTGGGTCTGGCGTATTTTGGCAACCTGCGCACCGCGGCGCCTTCGGGCAGTGTGCTCGAGAGCGCCGTTCCCGCGCAGCAGCCCGCTGCACAGCAGATTCCCGCGGGCACCGAAGCGCCCGCAGCGGCTGCGCCCGCCGCAGTCCCGGCGACTGGTGCTGCACAGATCCCTGGAAAATAACCGGGGGGAGTACAACAGGCCGGGAAGCCGCACCGCGCCTGTGTTTTTGCGCTGCAGCAATCCAACCCTTTCCTTTTGAAAATCCGATACACCCTCCGAAAAACAGGGGGGTTTCAGGGTAAACTCTATGGGTTGTCAGCAAGGCTCACACGGTCCCTCGTGAGCCAGACAATGCAGACCCAGCCGACGTGGTGAAATTGGTAGACACGCTATCTTGAGGGGGTAGTGGCGAAAGCTGTGCGAGTTCGAGTCTCGCCGTCGGCACCAATCTTTGGACAACATGGCCCGTGAGCCATGTCAGCGGAACTTACCCAAGATGAGTCTCGAACAATACCTTCCCGTGCTCTTGTTCATTTTGGTGGGTATTGCCGTCGGGATCATCCCGCAGGTTCTGGGCTACATCCTCGGCCCCAACCGTCCAGACGCAGAGAAAAATTCGCCTTACGAATGCGGCTTCGAAGCTTTCGAAGATGCCCGCATGAAGTTCGATGTGCGCTACTACCTGGTGGCCATCCTCTTCATTCTGTTTGATCTCGAAATCGCGTTTCTCATCCCCTGGGCTGTGGCCCTCACCGACATTGGTTCCACTGGGTTCTGGGTCGGCGTCATCTTCCTGGTGGATCTGCTCGTGGGCTTTGTCTACGCGTGGAAAAAAGGCGCGCTGGACTGGGAATGACACACATCCCTCGCACCACTGACAAGACACCGACGCACCGGAGCGCAAGATGATCGAAGGCGTTTTCAAAGAAGGTTTCGTGACCACGAGCTACGACTCGGTGGTGAACTGGGCCAAGACGGGATCGCTATGGCCCATGACCTTTGGTCTGGCTTGTTGCGCCGTTGAAATGATGCACGCGGCCACTGCGCGCTACGACCTGGGCCGTTTTGGCGCCGAGGTGTTCCGCGCCAGTCCGCGCCAGTCCGATCTGATGATCGTGGCCGGCACGCTCTGCAACAAGATGGCGCCCGCACTGCGCAAGGTCTACGACCAGATGGCTGAGCCGCGTTGGGTGCTGTCCATGGGCTCCTGTGCCAATGGCGGCGGTTATTACCACTACAGCTATTCGGTGGTGCGTGGTTGTGATCGCATCGTGCCGGTTGACGTGTACGTGCCCGGCTGCCCGCCGACTGCCGAGGCCTTGCTGTACGGGATCATCCAGTTGCAGCAGAAGATCCGTCGCACCAACACCATCGCGCGCGCCTGAGCGCCGCACCGGCCCACAGGCTTCTGTCAGAAAGACGGTCCATGAGCGAAACCGCCAACCTTTACGCCTCCAATCCCCAAGCGCTGAAAAACACCCTTGCTGCCTTGCTGGGTGAGCGCGTGATATCCCTTGATGTTGAGCGTGAAGAGCTCACTCTGGTGGTGGCTGCGCCCGACTATCTCGCGGTGATGCAGACCTTGCGGGACGCGCCCGAAGCGCGATTTGAGCAAATGATCGATCTGTGTGGCATGGACTACCAGACCTACGGCGACGGTCGTTGGGAGGGTCCGCGTTTTGCTGCGGTGGTGCACCTGCTGTCGGTCAGCCTGAACCAGCGGGTGCGGGTGCGGGTGTTCTGCCCGGAAGACGACTTCCCGGTCATCGATTCCGTGAGCACGCTCTGGGCGTCGGCGAACTGGTACGAACGCGAGGCATTTGACCTTTACGGCATCGTGTTCGAAGGCCACAACGACCTGCGCCGCATCCTGACCGACTACGGTTTCATCGGGCACCCGTTTCGCAAGGACTTCCCGCTCTCGGGGCACGTGGAGATGCGTTACGACGCCGAGCGCGCGCGGGTGGTCTACGAGCCGGTCACCATTGAACCGCGTGAAGTCACACCGCGCGTGATTCGCGAAGACAACTACGGAGGCCTGCACTGAAATGGCCGAAATCAAGAACTACACCCTGAACCTCGGGCCGCAGCACCCGGCCGCACACGGCGTGTTGCGCCTCGTGCTGGAGCTCGACGGCGAAGTCGTGCAGCGCGCCGATCCACACATCGGCCTGCTGCACCGCGCCACCGAAAAGCTGGCCGAGCACAAGACCTATATCCAGTCGCTCCCCTACATGGACCGGCTGGACTACGTGTCGATGATGTGCAACGAGCACGCCTACTGCCTGGCCATCGAGAAGCTGCTGGGTATCGAGGTTCCGATCCGTGCGCAGTACATCCGCGTGATGTTCAGCGAGATCACCCGCCTGCTCAACCACCTGATGTGGCTCGGCTCGCACGGCAACGATTGCGGCAGCTCAACCATCCTGATCTACGCGTTCCGCGAGCGCGAAGACCTGTTCGACATGTACGAAGCGGTCTCGGGTGCGCGCATGCACGCCGCCTACTTCCGCCCGGGGGGTGTCTACCGCGACCTGCCAGACACCATGCCGCAGTACCGGCACAGCAAGATCCGCAACGCCAAGGCGATGGCCGAGCTCAACACGAACCGCCAGGGTTCCTTGCTCGACTTCATCGACGACTTCACCCAGCGTTTCCCGACCTACCTGGCCGAATACCACACGCTGCTGACCGACAACCGCATCTGGAAACAGCGCACGGTCGGCATCGGTGTGGTGACACCCGAGCGTGCGCTCAACCTCGGCATGACCGGCCCCATGTTGCGCGGTTCGGGCATCGCCTGGGACCTGCGCAAGAAGCAGCCGTACGACGTGTACGACCGCATGGACTTCGACATCCCGGTCGGCAAGACCGGCGATACCTACGACCGCTACCTCGTCCGCATGGAAGAGATGAAGCAGTCCAACCGCATCATCAAGCAGTGCGTGGACTGGCTGCGCGTCAACCCCGGCCCAGTCATCACCGACAACCACAAGGTGGCGCCGCCTTCTCGCGAAGCGATGAAGTCGAGCATGGAAGAGCTGATCCACCACTTCAAGCTTTTCACCGAAGGTTTCCACGTTCCCGAAGGTGAGGCCTATGCGGCTGTCGAGCACCCCAAGGGCGAGTTCGGTATCTACCTCGTGAGCGACGGCGCCAACAAGCCCTATCGTCTGAAAATCCGCGCGCCCGGCTTCGCCCACCTGTCCACCCTGGACGAAATGGCGAGTGGCCACATGCTGGCCGACGCCGTCGCCATCATCGGCACCATGGACATCGTTTTTGGAGAGATTGACCGATGATCTCTGAGCACAAGACCCCCGGCGGCGCCGTCCAGGCGATGAAGCTGTCCGAAGCCACGCTGGCGCGTTTCGCCCGCGAAGTGGCCAAGTTCCCGCCCGAGCAGGCGCAGTCGGCCGTGATGGCCTGTCTGTCCATCGTGCAGCAAGAGCAGGGTTATGTCGCCCTCGAAGCCGAGAAGGCGATTGCCGACTACCTCGGCATGCCGGTCATGGCCGTGCACGAGGTCACGACCTTCTACAACATGTACAACCAGCAGCCGGTGGGCAAGTTCAAGCTCAACGTCTGCACCAACCTGCCGTGCCTGTTGCGCGATGGCGGCAAGGCGCTGGCGCATCTGGAACACAAGCTCGGCGTGCAGATGGGTGGAACGACGGCCGA
Organism: Hydrogenophaga aromaticivorans; assembly: GCF_013387465.1. Taxonomy (GTDB): domain Bacteria; phylum Pseudomonadota; class Gammaproteobacteria; order Burkholderiales; family Burkholderiaceae_C; genus Hydrogenophaga; species Hydrogenophaga aromaticivorans. The sequence continues at coordinate 429,112 of NZ_VYGV01000007.1, forward strand.
TGGCCTCTTCACCCTGCAGCAGAGCGAGTGTCTGGGCGCGTGTGCCGATTCACCGGTGATGCTGGTCAATGACCGCCACATGTGCAGCTTCATGAGCAATGAGAAGCTCGATCAGCTGGTCGACGGCCTGAAGGCCGCAGAGGGCAAAGCATGAACGCAGAACAGGTGATTTCCCAGTTCAGCGCCACCGGCGTGCAGACCTGCTTCCATGGTCGTCACATCGAACCGCAGATCTACAAGGACCTGAACGGCAGCAACTGGTCGCTCAAGGACTACGAAGCGCGCGGTGGCTACCAGGCCCTGCGCAAGATCCTGGGTCAGGATGGTTCGGCACCGAATCCCGAAACCGGCTTGGCCGGCATGTCGCAGGACCAGGTGATCGCGACCGTCAAGGAATCCGCGCTGCGCGGGCGTGGCGGCGCGGGCTTCCCGAGTGGCTTGAAGTGGAGCTTCATGCCGCGCCAGTTCCCGGGTCAGAAATACCTGGTGTGCAACTCGGACGAAGGTGAGCCGGGCACCTGCAAGGACCGCGACATCCTGATGTTCAACCCGCACATCGTCATCGAAGGCATGGCGATCGCGGCGTATGCCATGGGCATCAACGTCGGCTACAACTACATCCACGGCGAGATTTTCGAGGTCTACGAGCGCTTCGAAGCTGCCCTGGAAGAGGCGCGTGCCGCGGGGTACCTCGGCAACGGCATCATGGGCAGCAGCTTCAGCTTCCAGCTGCACGCTTTCCACGGCTTCGGTGCCTACATTTGCGGCGAAGAAACCGCACTGCTCGAATCGCTGGAAGGCAAGAAGGGCCAGCCTCGATTCAAGCCACCGTTCCCGGCCAGCTTCGGCCTGTACGGCAAGCCGACCACGATCAACAACACCGAGACCTTCGCAGCGGTGCCCTGGATCATCCGCAACGGTGGTTCGGCCTACCTCGAATGCGGAAAGCCCAACAACGGCGGCACCAAGATCTTCTCGGTCAGTGGCGACGTCAACCTGCCGGGCAATTACGAAGTGCCGATGGGCACGCCGTTCGCCAAGCTGCTGGAGCTCGCCGGCGGTGTGCGCACGGGCCGTCAGCTCAAGGCCGTGATCCCTGGCGGATCGTCGTCCCCCGTGTTGCCCGCGTCCATCATCATGGACTGCACCATGGACTACGACTCCATCGCCAAGGCCGGCTCGATGCTGGGTTCGGGTGCCGTGATCGTGATGGACGATTCGCGCTGCATGGTCGAGTCGCTCAAGCGCCTGTCGTACTTCTACATGCACGAGTCCTGCGGGCAGTGCACGCCCTGTCGCGAAGGCACGGGCTGGCTCTGGCGTCTGGTGGACAAGATTCAGCGCGGCGAAGCCAAGGCTTCCGACATGGCGCTGCTGGACAACGTGGCTGAAAACATCATGGGCCGCACCATCTGCGCCCTGGGCGATGCGGCGGCGATGCCGGTGCGCGCCATGCTCAAGCATTTCCGGCCCGAGTTCGCGGCCATGATCAAGGCCGACGCCACCGCCTGAAACGAGACGAGAAACTATGGTTGAAATCGAACTCGACGGCCAGAAGGTCGAAGTGCCACCGGGCAGCATGATCATGCATGCGGCCGAAAAGGCGGGCACCTACATTCCCCATTTCTGTTATCACAAGAAGCTGTCCATCGCGGCGAGTTGCCGCATGTGCCTGGTGGAAGTGGAAAAGGCCCCCAAGCCCATGCCCGCCTGCGCCACGCCGGTGACCATGGGCATGATCGTGCGCACCAAGTCCGACAAGGCCATCAAGGCCCAGCAGTCGGTGATGGAGTTCCTGCTCATCAACCACCCGCTGGATTGCCCCATTTGTGACCAGGGCGGTGAATGCCAGTTGCAGGATCTGGCCGTGGGCTACGGCGGCGGTGCCTCGCGCTACGAAGAAGAGAAGCGCGTGGTGTTCCACAAGGACGTCGGTCCGCTGATTTCCATGGAGGAAATGAGCCGTTGCATCCACTGCACCCGCTGCGTGCGCTTTGGCCAGGAAGTGGCCGGCGTGATGGAGCTGGGCATGTCGCACCGCGGTGAACACGCCGAAATCGAAACCTTTGTCGGGCAGTCGGTGGATTCCGAGCTGTCGGGCAACATGATCGACATCTGCCCGGTCGGCGCGCTCACGAGCAAGCCGTTCCGTTACAGCGCCCGCACCTGGGAACTCTCGCGTCGCAAGAGCGTGAGCCCGCACGACTCCACCGGTGCCAACCTGATCGTTCAGGTGAAGAACCACAGGGTCATGCGCGTGGTGCCGCTGGAAAACGATGCCGTCAACGAGTGCTGGATTGCCGACCGCGACCGCTTCAGCTACGAAGCCGTCAACAGCGAAGACCGCCTCACCGCGCCCATGCTCAAGCAGGGCGGCGAGTGGAAAACGGTCGACTGGCAGACCGCGCTGGAATACGTGGCCAATGGCCTGAAGCAGGTCAAGGCGGACCACGGCGCTGGCGCCATCGGTGTGCTGGCCAGCCCGCACAGCACAGTGGAAGAGCTGGCCCTGGCCGGTGCGCTGGTGCGCGGCCTCGGCAGCGAGAACATTGATACGCGTCTGCGCCATGCCGACTTCTTCAACGCGGCATCGCCCAACGCGGCCCGCTGGCTGGGCATGCCGATCGCAGCCCTGTCGGGTCTGCAGCGCGTGCTGGTGGTCGGATCGAATCTGCGCAAGGACCATCCGCTGTTTGCCCAGCGCATCCGCCAGGCGGCTCGCAAGGGCGGTCAGGTGAGCGCGCTCAACGCCCAGTCGCAGGACTGGGCCATGCCGGTGAAGAACACCGTGCTGGCCGACAGTGCGAACTGGGTGTCGGCCCTCGCCGGCATCGCCAACGCCGTGGGCGCCGAAACGGGCGTGCTGGCACCGGTGGCCGCCGAGGTGAACGATGCGGCTCGCGCCATCGCCAAGTCGCTGCTCGGTGGTGAACACAAGGCCATCCTGCTGGGCAACGCGGCCGCGCACCATGTCCAGGCCTCCAGCCTGCTGTCGCTGGCCAACTGGATCGCCCAGCAGACCGGCGCTGTGGTGGGTTACCTCAGCGAAGCCGCGAACACCGTGGGCGCCCAGCTGGTGAACGCCCTGCCGGGGCAGGGCGGCTTGAACGCCGGTCAGATGCTCGGTGGCGGGCTCAAGGCGGCGCTGCTGCTGAACAACGAGCCGGCCTTTGACAGTGCGGTGGGGACTCAGGGTCTGGCCAACGCCGGCATGGTGGTCACGCTCAGCCCGTTCAAGGCCAACCTGGACATCAGCGACGTGCTGCTGCCCATCGCCCCGTTCACCGAGACCTCCGGATCTTTTGTCAACGCCGAAGGCCGGCTGCAGAGTTTCCACGCCGTGGTGCGCCCACTGGGCGATACCCGTCCGGCCTGGAAGGTGTTGCGCGTGCTGGGCAACCTGCTCGGCCTGCCTGGTTTTGATGCCGACTCGTCGCAGGCCGTGCTTGCCGCCGCTTTGCCGGGCCTGACGGCTGGCAGCGTGGTGGAGGCTTCGCGCCTGTCCAACGCCGGAGCGGCTTTCATCGACATGAATCCTGCCGCCAGCCAGCCCTGCGTGGCGTCCATCTACCAACTGGATTCGCTGGTGCGGCGCGCCAGCTCGCTGCAGCTCACGGCCGATGCCCGCGCAGCAGAAGGAGCACACGCATGATCGACGCGATGTACAACGGTGGCTTGGGCCTGATCGCGGCTCCCTGGTGGACCACGGCCGCTTGGCCGGTGATCTGGGGCATGGTCAAGATCGTGGCCGTGCTGGCGCCCCTGATGGGCGCGGTGGCCTACCTCACGCTGTGGGAGCGCAAGCTGCTGGGCTTCATGCAGGTGCGCCTGGGTCCGAACCGTGTGGGTCCGTTTGGCTTGTTGCAGCCGATTGCCGATGCCATCAAGCTGCTGACCAAAGAAATCATCAGCCCCAGCGCCGCGGCGCCGGGCCTGTTCCGCCTGGGCCCCATCATGGCCATCATGCCGGCCCTGGCCGCGTGGGTGGTCGTTCCTTTCGGCCCTGAGGCCGTGATCGCCAACGTGAACGCGGGCCTGCTGGTGATCCTGGCGATCACCTCGATCGAGGTCTATGGCGTGATCATCGCGGGCTGGGCCTCCAACTCGAAGTACGCCTTCCTGGGTGCGCTGCGTGCCTCGGCCCAGATGGTGAGCTACGAGATCGCCATCGGCTTCTGTTTCCTGGTGGTCGTCATGACCGCTGGCAGCCTGCACCTGGGTGAAATCGTGGCTTCGCAGGCGCGTGGCATGGGCGCGGACATGGGTCTGAGCTTCCTGTCCTGGAACTGGCTGCCCCTGTTCCCCATTTTCATGGTCTACCTGATTTCCGGCGTGGCCGAAACCAACCGCCACCCGTTTGACGTGGTGGAAGGCGAGGCCGAGATCGTGGCCGGTCACATGGTCGAGTACTCGGGCATGGGCTTCGCGATCTTCTTCCTGGCTGAATACGCCAGCATGTGGCTGGTGTCTATCCTGGCGGTCCTGATGTTCCTGGGCGGCTGGTTGCCCCCGATCGACAGCGCGCTCTTCAACTGGATTCCCGGCTGGATCTGGCTGGGCATCAAGACCTTTGTCGTGGTGTCCATGTTCATCTGGATTCGCGCCACCTTCCCGCGCTTCCGCTACGACCAGATCATGCGTCTGGGCTGGAAGATTTTCATTCCTGTGACATTGGTCTGGCTGCTGCTCGTCGGCGGTCTGATGCAGACCTCGTGGAACATCTGGAAATAAGCAGGGCGAACGACCATGTCCACCACCGTATCCCCTTCCGCATCGCCTTCGGTCGTCGCGCCGTTTTCCATCGGCGACTTTTTCAAGAGCTTCCTGCTGGTCGAGCTGGTCAAAGGACTGGCCCTGACCGGTCGTTACGCCTTCCGTCGCAAGGTGACGGTGCAGTTCCCGGAAGAGAAGACGCCGTTGTCTCCGCGTTTCCGCGGTCTGCACGCCCAACGCCGGTATGAAAACGGTGAAGAGCGTTGCATTGCCTGCAAGCTGTGCGAGGCCGTGTGTCCGGCCCTGGCCATCACCATCGAAGCCGGTGAGCGCGCCTCCGACGGCACGCGCCGCACCACCCGCTACGACATCGACCTGACCAAATGCATCTTCTGCGGCTTCTGTGAAGAGGCCTGCCCGGTGGACGCGATCGTCGAAACCCACATCCTCGAATACCACGGCGAGAAGCGCGGCGACCTCTACTTCACCAAAGACATGCTGCTGGCGGTGGGTGACCGCTACGAACCCGAGATCGCAGCGGCCAAGGCGGCCGACGCGAAGTACCGCTGAAGCTGGCGAAAGACAAGAACCATGGATTACCAGACCGGCTTTTTCTACCTGTTCGCTGCGGTGCTGCTGTTCGCCGCCTACCGCGTGGTGACCGCGCACAACCCCGTGCACGCGGTGTTGTACCTGATGCTGTCCTTCTCCCAGGCGGCTGCCCTGTGGCTGTTGCTCAAGGCGGAGTTCCTGGGACTGACCCTGGTGCTGGTGTACCTGGGCGCGGTGATGGTGCTGTTCCTGTTCGTGGTGATGATGCTCGACATCAAGCTCGACGATGACCGCTGGGGCTTCTGGCAGAACTTCCCGCTGGCTGCGGCACTGGGCGCCTTGGTGGCGGTCGAGATCATTGCGGTGTTGTGGGTCGGTTTCCCGACGGTCACGGGAGAGGGTATCGCTGCCGTTCCGGCCAACTACTCGAACACCAAAGAGCTGGGCAAGCTGCTGTACACCGAGTACCTGTACCCCATCGAAGTGGCTGCCGTGATCCTGCTGGTGGCCATGTTCGCCGCGATCGCGCTCACGCTGCGCCAGCGCAAGGACAGCAAAGCCATCGATCCGGGCCTGCAGGTCAAGGTGCGCGCCAGCGATCGCCTGGTTGTGTTGCCCATGACCGCCACACAGAAGGCCGCTCCGGTGGCATTGAGCAACGAGGAGGGCCAGGCATGAGCCTCACACTGGGACATTTCCTATCCGTGGGGGCGATCCTGTTTGCCCTGTCGGTCATCGGCATCTTCCTCAACCGCAAGAACCTGATCGTGCTGCTGATGGCCATCGAGCTCATGCTGCTGGCGGTCAACATGAACTTTGTGGCGTTCTCCCATTTCCTGGGGGACATGCATGGGCAGGTGTTCGTGTTCTTCATCCTGACGGTGGCGGCGGCCGAGTCGGCCATCGGTCTGGCCATTCTGGTGTTGCTGTTCCGGGCCAAGTCGTCCATCGGCGTCGAAGAACTCAACACCCTCAAGGGGTGAAGACAGGGAAAGAACAGGCAAAAAAATGAGCACCACCCTTTCTGCAAGCACACTCCTGGCGGTTCCGCTGGCGCCCCTGGTGGGCGCGGCGCTGGCCGGCATCCTGGGCACCACCTTTGGCGGCAACGTCATCGGGCGCCGCACCTCGCACACACTGACCATCCTGGGCGTGCTGATCGCCTTCATCCTTTCGGCCATGACGCTCAAAAGCGTGGCCGTGGACGGCGCCCGATTCAATGAAACCATCTACGAATGGATGGTGATCGGCGGCATGAAGATGGAAATCGGCTTCATGGTCGATGGCCTGACCGCCATGATGATGTGCGTGGTCACCTTCGTCTCGCTGATGGTGCACATCTACACCATCGGCTACATGGAAGAAGACGCCGGCTACAACCGCTTCTTCGCCTACATCTCGCTGTTCACGTTCTCCATGCTCATGCTGGTGATGAGCAACAACCTGCTGCAGCTGTTCTTCGGCTGGGAAGCGGTGGGCCTGGTGTCCTACCTGCTGATCGGGTTCTGGTTCAACAAGCCCACGGCGATCTTCGCCAACATGAAGGCCTTCCTGGTCAACCGCGTGGGCGACTTCGGCTTCATCCTGGGCATCGGCCTGATCGTGGCCTACACCGGCACGCTGAACTACTCCGAGGTATTCGCCAAGGCGCCCGAGCTCGGCGCGCTGGGCTTCCCCGGCACCGACTGGCTGCTGATCACCGTGATCTGCATCTGCCTGTTCATCGGCGCCATGGGCAAGTCGGCCCAGTTCCCGCTGCACGTGTGGCTGCCCGACTCCATGGAAGGCCCGACCCCGATCTCCGCGCTGATCCACGCCGCCACCATGGTGACGGCGGGCATTTTCATGGTCGCGCGCATGTCGCCGCTGTTTGAACTGTCGGACACAGCGCTCAACTTCATCATGGTGATCGGTGCCATCACGGCCCTGTTCATGGGCTTCTTGGGCATCATCCAGAACGACATCAAGCGCGTGGTGGCCTATTCCACGCTGTCCCAGCTCGGCTACATGACGGTGGCGCTGGGCGCTTCGGCTTACGGCGTCGCGGTGTTCCACCTGATGACGCACGCCTTCTTCAAGGCCCTGCTGTTCCTTGCGGCCGGCTCCGTGATCATCGGCATGCACCACAACCAGGACATCCGCTGGATGGGCGGTGTGCGCAAGTACATGCCCATTACCTGGATCACCTCGCTGCTGGGCACGCTGGCGCTGATCGGCACACCGCTGTTCGCCGGTTTCTACTCCAAGGACAGCATCATCGAGGCGGTGCATTTCAGCAACCTGCCGGCTTCGGGTTTCGCCTATTTCGCGGTGCTGGCTGGCGTCTTTGTCACGGCGTTCTATTCGTTCCGGCTCTACTTCCTGGTGTTCCATGGCCAGGAGCGTTACGACCAGAACCCGGATGCCCACCACGACGACCACCATGCGGACGCCCACGGCCATCACGATGACCACGGTCACCACGAAGCACACAAGCCACACGAAACCCCCTGGGTGGTGACCGTGCCGCTGCTGCTGCTGGCGATCCCGTCGGTGGTGATCGGTTTCATGACGATCCAGCCGATGCTGTTTGGCGAGTTCCTCAAGGACGCGATCCACATCAACCTCGAACTGCATCCGGCGATGGAGAAGTTCGCCGAAGAGTTCCACGGCCCGCTGGCCATGGCGTTGCACGCCTTCTCCACCGCGCCGTTCTACCTGGCGCTGGGTGGTGCTGTGACCGCCTGGTACATGTACATGGTCAATCCGGCGTTGCCGACTGCCATTGGTCGCACCTTCAAGCCGATCGTCACCCTCCTGGAGAACAAGTACTACATGGACTGGTTCAACGAAAACGTGCTTGCCCGGGGCGCGCGCATGTTGGGCATCGGACTGTGGAAGGGCGGCGACCAGGGCGTGATCGAAACCGGCGTGGTCAACGCCAGCTGGAAGCTGGTCGGTGGCGTGTCTGCCGTGGTGCGCCGCATGCAGACCGGTTACCTGTACCACTATGCGCTGATGATGATCGTGGGCATCCTGCTGTTCATGACGTACTTCGTCTGGCTCGCGAAATAAGAGGAAGAACAAGATGGGTTTGCTGAGCCTTGCGATCTGGACGCCGATTCTTTTTGGCGTCGTGCTGCTGGCCTTGGGCCGGGACGAACACGCGAACGCCGTGCGCTGGATGGCCTTGGTTGGTGCGCTGGTGTCACTGGCCGTGACCGTGCCTCTGTACACCGGGTTCGAACTCGGCACGGCTGCGATGCAGTTCGTGGAACAGGGTGTCTGGATCGAACGATTCAACGTCAACTACCACCTCGGTGTGGACGGCATCTCGCTCTGGCTGGTGCTGCTGACCGCCTTCATCACCGTCGTGGTGGTGATTGCCAGCTGGGAATCGATCACCAGCCGTGTCAACCAGTACATGGGCGCCTTCCTGATCCTTTCGGGTCTGATGATTGGCGTTTTTGCTGCGCTGGACGCGATGCTGTTCTACGTCTTCTTCGAAGCCACGCTGATCCCGATGTACCTGATCATCGGTATCTGGGGCGGCCCGAACAAGATCTACGCCGCGTTCAAGTTCTTCCTCTACACCCTCCTGGGTTCGCTGCTCATGCTGGTGGCCCTGATCTACCTGTACACCCAGTCGGGTGGCAGTTTTGATCTGGCCACCTGGCACAAGCTGCCGCTCGGCGTCACGGCACAGACGCTGCTGTTCTTCGCCTTCTTCGCCGCCTTCGCGGTGAAGGTGCCGATGTGGCCGGTGCACACCTGGTTGCCCGACGTGCACGTGGAAGCGCCCACCGGTGGCTCGGCCGTGCTGGCCGCCATCATGCTGAAACTGGGTGCCTACGGTTTCCTGCGCTTCTCGCTGCCGATCCTGCCCGACGCTTCGCACGAATGGGCCTGGCTCATGATCACGCTGTCCCTGGTGGCCGTGGTCTACGTGGGTCTGGTGGCCATGGTCCAGCGGGACATGAAGAAGCTGGTGGCCTATTCGTCGGTGGCCCACATGGGCTTCGTGACGTTGGGGTTCTTCCTCTTCAGCGACATGGGCGTGGCCGGTGGCATCGTGCAGATGATCGCCCACGGTTTCGTCTCAGCCGCCATGTTCCTGTCCATCGGCGTGCTCTACGACCGGGTGCACTCGCGTGAAATTTCCGCCTATGGCGGCGTGGTCAACACCATGCCCAATTTCGCCGCGTTCGCGCTGCTGTTCACCATGGCCAACTGCGGCCTCCCGGGGACCGCGGGTTTTGTGGGTGAGTGGATGGTCATCCTCGCCGCCGTCAAGGCCAACTTCTGGATCGGCGCTGCTGCCGCTACCGCCCTGATCTTCGGTGCCGCCTATTCGCTGTGGATGTTCAAGCGCGTCTACCTGGGCACGCCCGGCAACCACCACGTCAAGGCGCTGACCGACATTGGTTCGCGTGAGTTCCTCGTCATGGCCGTGCTCGGCATCGCCGTGCTCTACATGGGTGTGCATCCCAAGCCCTTCACCGACGTGATGGACGCCTCGGTGGCTGAATTGTTGCGCCACGTGGCCATCTCCAAGCTGAACTGACCTCTGCCGCCCCCTACAACAATGCGAGTCTTCTCATGAATGAGCCAATCAGCTGGGTGGTGGCCTACCCGGAAATCTTTCTGCTAGTCATGTCCGCCGTGATCTCGCTGGTGGACGTGGGTGTCAAGTCACGCTTGCGCGATACCACCTATGTGCTCTCGCTATTGACCCTCGCAGTGGTCGCCTACCTGCTGGGCGCGAGTGCGGCCAGCGGCGAAACACTGCGGAGTTTCAACAACATGGTGGTGAGCGACCCGATGGGGCAATGGCTCAAGTGCTTTGCGGCGCTGGCCATGTTCGCCACGCTGGTCTATGGCCGCCGCTACGCTGGTGACCGCGACATGCTGGCCCGCGGCGGAGAAATGTTCTCCCTGGCGCTCTACGCACTGCTCGGCATGTTCGTCATGATTTCGGGGCACAACTTCCTGGTCATCTACCTGGGCCTGGAACTGCTCACGCTCTCCAGCTACGCGCTGGTGGCCTTGCGCCGGGACGACCCGCAGGCCATCGAAGCCGCCATGAAGTACTTCGTGCTCGGCGCGCTGGCCAGCGGTTTCCTGCTCTACGGCATGTCCATGGTCTACGGCGCCACCGGTTCGCTCGACCTGGCCGAAGTGCTCAAGGCCATCGCCGGTGGAGAAGCCACGCTCAAGGGTTCGGCCCAGGTGCTGGTGCTGGGTCTCGTGTTCGTGGTGGCCGGTCTCGCGTTCAAGCTCGGCGTCGTACCGTTCCACATGTGGGTGCCCGACGTCTACCACGGCGCTCCGACGGCCATCACGCTGATGATCGGTGGCGCGCCCAAGCTGGCGGCGTTTGCCATCGTGATCCGTCTGCTGGTCGAGGGCCTGCTGCCGCTGGCGGTGGACTGGCAACAGATGCTGGCGGTGCTGTCGGTGGTCTCGCTGCTGGTGGGCAACCTCGCCGCCATTGCCCAGACCAACCTCAAGCGCATGCTGGCGTTTTCCACCATCTCGCAGATGGGCTTCATGCTGTTGGGCCTGCTCGCCGGTGTGGTGGCGGGTGACAGCGGCAACATGGCCAACGCCTACAGCTCGTCCATGTTCTACGTCATCACCTACGTGCTGACCACGCTCGGCACCTTCGGCGTCATCCTGCTGCTCTCGCGCAACGGTTTCGAATCGGAAAACATCACCGACCTGGCTGGCTTGAACCAGCGCAGCCCGCTGTACGCCGGTGTCATGGCGATCTGCATGTTTTCGCTGGCCGGCGTGCCGCCGCTGGTGGGCTTCTACGCCAAACTCTCGGTGCTGCAGGCCTTGCTGGCCTCGTCCCATCCGCTCTATATCGGTCTGGCCGTGTTCGCGGTGATGATGTCGCTGGTGGGTGCCTTCTACTACCTGCGCCTGGTCAAGGTGATGTACTTCGATGCACCCACGCAGACCGCTGACATTGTGGCCGGTGCGGACGCCCGTTCGGTGCTGTCCCTCAACGGTGCGCTGGTGCTGGTGCTGGGCATCGTGCCCGGTGGCCTCATGACCTTGTGTGCCCAGGCCATCGCCGCCTTGCTGGCCTGAAATCCTGATGCCGGGTGCCGGTTCGTTGAACCGGCCGGTCCCCATCGGGTCTTACTGCTCCATATGACCCATTCAATGTCTGTCTGGCTGGTTTTGCTGGCCGCCCTCGTGGGGGCCAACCTGCCGTTTCTCAACGACCGCTGGTTCGCCGTGATTCCGCGCAAACGGCCCAAGACCCTGGGGATGCGCGTGGGTGAGCTGGTGGTGTGTTACCTGCTGGTCGGGGCGCTGGGACTGGCGCTGGAACAGTCCGCCGGACAGATCTACCCGCAGGGCTGGGAGTTCTACGCAACGACCGCGGCGCTGTTCCTCACGCTGGCCTTTCCAGGCTTTGTGTACCGCTACCTGTACCACAGGCGAGGCTGACGGTGCCCGTCATGCCGGCTCAGATGCCCACCGCGGATGTCCACCTGCGCGAGACGCCGGTTTCTCGCACCGAGCTGCTCAAAGGGCATTTCCTGCACGTGGTGCGCGACACCGTGCGCCTGCCTTCCGGTCATGAAGCCACGCGGGAGTACGTGTTGCACCCCGGGGCCGTCATGGTCATTGGCTTGCTGGACGACGGCCGGGTGGTGCTGGAGCGCCAGTTCCGCCATCCGATGCGGACCGTGGTGATCGAATTCCCTGCCGGCAAGCTCGATGCGGGTGAAAACAGCCTGGCTTGCGCACAGCGCGAGCTGCGCGAAGAAACGGGTTACAGCGCCCGGGAGTGGGCCTTTGCCGGCCGGCTGGCGCCCACCATCGCCTATTCGGACGAGATCATCGACATCTGGTTTGCACGCGGGCTCACCCTGGGCGAGCGTCATCTGGACGAAGGCGAATTTCTCGACGTGTTCACCGCCACACCCGCCGAGCTGCAGGCCTGGTGCCGCGGTGGCGAGGTGCTCGACTGCAAGACCCTGGTTGGCATGCTCTGGTTGCAGAACGTCCTGCGCGGTGAATGGGCGCTCGACTGGTCGGGCCACATGCCCGCGGACATTGCCAGATAATCCAAGGTATGAAGGTCCTTAACCTGCAATGCGCCCACCAGCACGAATTTGAAGGCTGGTTCGGTTCCGAAGACGACTTCACCAACCAGCTCGCGCGTGGCCAGGTGGGTTGTCCGCTGTGCGGCGATACGCAGATCCAGAAAATGCTGTCTGCGCCGCGGCTGAACCTGCGGGCCGGCCGCGAAGACAAGACCAAGGCCCTGCCGGTCGAGCCCGGTCAGGGCGTTGAACTCGGTCATACAGCGCCCGGTTCGGAGCTGCAGGCCCAGTTGTTGAGGGCCATGCGCCAGTTGCTGGTGAACTCGGAAGACGTGGGTGAGCGCTTTGCCGATCAGGCGCGTGCCATGCACCACGGCGAGATGGACCAGCGCAACATCCGCGGCCGCACCAGCCCCGAAGTGGCGCTGGAGCTGATCGAAGAGGGCATCGAGGTGATGCCACTCCCGTCGCTGCCGGCGCTCAAGGAAACCTTGCAATAGTTGGCTCCCCCTGCGCCGCAGCACTGTGCCCACCCCTGCGCCGCCTGCGGCGTCACCCCCAGGGGGGGCGGCACTGGCGGCCCGGCAAAGCCGGTTCTGCGGTGCCCTGGGTTGAACTTCCCCTCGCCTGTTCCTATGCGCCTCCGGCGTTCGCGCCTTCGGCAAGGATGCGGTGGAACCGGCTATGCCGGGCCACTCGCATCGCCCCCTGGAGGGGGTGACGCCGCAGGCGGCGCAGGGGTGATCACGGATACAGTCCGCGCAGGTCGCGTGCGTGCAGGATGCGCTTGCAGGCCACGATGAAGGTGGCGGTGCGCAGGCTGACCTTGTTTTCTTCGGCCACATGCCAGACTGCGGCGAACGCGCCCTTCATGATCTTCACCAGGCGCTCGTTGATCTCGTCCTCGCTCCAGAAGAAGCTGGAGAAGTCCTGCACCCATTCGAAGTAGCTCACCGTCACGCCGCCGGCGTTGGCGATCACGTCGGGCAACACCAGGATGCCGCGCTCGTGCAGGATGTCGTCGGCCTGTGGCGTGGTTGGACCGTTGGCGCCTTCGATCACCATCTTCGCCTGGATGCGGCCGGCGTTGGCTTCGGTGATCTGCTGCTCCAGCGCGGCCGGAATCAGGATGTCACAGGGCACATCCCAGAAGGCGTCGTTGGCGATCACCTCGGCCTGCGGGAATCCCGCCACGGAACCCACGCGCGACACGTGCGCCAGCAGGGACGGCACGTCCAGGCCCGCTTCGCGGTAGATCGTGCCGCCGTGGTCCTGCACCGCCACCACCTTGGCGCCGGCTTCGGCAAACAGCTTGCCGGCCACGCCGCCCACGTTGCCGAAGCCCTGCACGGCCACGCGCGCCTTGCTGATGTCCATGCCCGTGTGTTTGGCCGCTTCGACGCCGACCGTGAACACACCGCGGCCCGTGGCTTCGCGGCGACCGAGCGAGCCACCCAGGTCCACCGGCTTGCCGGTGACCACGCCGGTGGCGGTGGAGCCTTCGTTCATCGAATACGTGTCCATCATCCAGGCCATCACCTGTTCGTTGGTGTTCACGTCGGGCGCGGGGATGTCTTTGGTCGGGCCGATGATGATGCCGATCTCGCTGGTGTAGCGGCGCGTGATGCGCTCCAGCTCACCGATCGACAGCTGGCGCGGATCGACGCGGATGCCACCCTTGGCTCCACCGTAGGGCACGTTGACCGCCGCGTTCTTGATCGACATCCAGGCCGACAGCGCCATCACTTCGGACAGCGTCACATTCTGGTGGAAACGCACGCCGCCCTTGCCCGGGCCGCGCGAGGTGTTGTGCTGCACGCGGTAGCCCTCGAAGTGCGCAATCGAGCCGTCGTCCAGGTGGATCGGCACGTCCACGATCAGCGTGCGCTTGGGGCGCTTGAGCGTGTCCACCCAGCGGGCCAGGTTGCCCAGGTAGGGCGCCACGCGGTCCACCTGCTGCAGGTAGATGCCCCAGGGACCGAGGTTGTTGGGGTCGAGGTACGAGGGCAGGGCGCTGGTGAAGGCGGCTGGGCTGTTGGCCGCGGCGCCGGCGGGGTGTGGTGCTTGTGACATGGTGCGTTGTCTCCTGGGGGAATGGGCTGACCCGGAACGGTGGGTCAACCGGTGCGACTGTACGGAGCACGGTGGCGACTGTCCAAGGCTGTGTTGCCATGCCTTTATGCGACGGATGCATAACCTTCCTGGCGGGGTGGCGTGCTCAGTCGGCCTCCGCGCCCCAGACCTGGCGCGCCACGCGCACCATGTTGTCACCCAGCACACCATTCACTTCCTGTGGACCCATGCCCACCGCCCGCAGGGCGTCGGGCAGGGTTTGCCAGGTCTCGATGGGCGCGTAGCGCATCTGGCTGATGCCTCTCCCGTAGCCCGCCTGCGCGGGCCACCAGAAGCCCGGATCGAAAGCCCCGGGCGGATCGTCGTTCAGCCCGGCTTGGGAAAAACCGATGTCCAGGCCCAGGCCCACGTGCTGCGCGCCCACCAGGTTGGCCACGTAGGCCACGTGGCGTGCCAGGTCGCTCGCCTGGGGTGCATCGCAGCCCAGAAACTTCGACACGCCGGAGATGCAGACCACGCCACCGGTGGCCGCGCAGGCGCGGATCTGTTCGTCGGTGATGTTGCGGCCGTGGTCGGCCAGCGCCAGCGGGTTGGCGTGGCTGAACACCACCGGGTGGCGCGAGTGGGCCATGATGTCCAAGGTGGTGCGCCGCTCGGTGTGGGCGCAGTCCATCAGCACGCCCGCACCGTTCACGGCCTGCACCATCTGGCGCCCGAGTGCGGTCAGGCCCTGGGGTTCGTCGTGGCAGCCGCCGGCCACGCTGTTGTTGCGGTTGTAGGCGAAGTGGATCTGCCGCACGCCGAGGTCGCGGTACAGCGCCACCATCTCGGGGCGTTCCAGCAGGGGCAGGGCGCCCTCCAGGTCAAAACCCACCGCGAGTTTCCCCGTGTTGCGCGCGTGTTCGATGTCGGCCACAGTGCACGGGATCAGATAGCGCGCGGGTTCGGCCCGAAGCCGCGCACGGAAAGCGGCGAGCACCGGCAGGATCTGGCTCAGCGGGTTCATGTCCATGCCCACGTTGATGCAGACGTGGTGCACGCCCGCGGCGCGGTAGCGCTCCAGGGGTTCAAAGCTGGCATCGGGGTGCAGGGGCAGGCAGCTGTGGGCTTCCCAGCGGATCATGGGTTTTCTTCCTTGGGTGGGTGGGTCGTGCGACGGCATCGATTTTGCGAGGTTTGACGGGTGACAAGTGGAGCTTTCGCTTTTTGAACGGGTGGCACCACCGCAAGTGACAGCACCGTGACGTTTTGTGCCGATAATGAATTTTTCCTTAACAAGGGGCGCATACCGCTGTCCCCGCAACAACGAAGGATGACCGATGTTTGAACTGAAGAAACTGACCCTGGCTTTGGGCCTGTCTGCGGTGGCCATGGCCTCGCAGGCTGCCGGCACGCTGATTTACTGTTCCGAAGGCAGTCCGGAGGGTTTTGATACCGCGCAATACACGGGCGGCAACACCTTCGACGCCGCCGGTCACGCCATGTTCAACCGCCTGACGCAGTTCAAGAAGGGCGGCACCGATGTTGAGCCCAGCCTGGCGCAATCCTGGACCATTTCCGCCGACGGGCTGACCTATACCTTCAAGCTGCGCAAGGGCGTCAAGTTCCACACCACCGACTATTTCAAGCCGGGCCGTGACATGACCGCCGATGACGTGATCTTCACCATCGAGCGCATGGTCAACAAGGACCATCCGTTCAACAAGGCGTATCCGGCCCAGTTCCCCTACGCTTCCGACGTGGGCCTGGAGAGCAACACCGAGTCGGTGACCAAGACCGACGACCTGACGGTGGTGATCAAGCTCAAGAAGCCCGACCCCGACTTGCTGGTCAAGATCGCCATGCCGTTTGCCTCGATCCTGTCGAAGGAATACACCGACAAACTGGTGGCCGAAGGCAAGGCCAGCATGCTCAACCAGCAGCCCATCGGCACCGGCCCCTTCGCACTGCGCCGCTACGAGAAGGACGCGCAGATCCGCTACGTCAAGCACAAGGACTACTGGAACGCCAAGGACGTGCTGGTGGACAACCTGATCTTCGCCATCACCACCGACGCCTCGGTGCGCTTCCAGAAGCTCAAGGCCGGTGAGTGCCACATCATGTCCTACCCGAAACCGCAGGACATTGCGGCCATGAAGGCCGATCCCAAGCTGAAGATGGACACGGCACCGGGCTTCAACATCGGCTACCTGAGCTACAACACCGAAAAGGCGCCGCTGAACAAGGTGGAAGTGCGCCAGGCGCTGGACATGGCGATCAACCGCAAGGCCATCATCGACGCGGTGTACCAGGGGCAGGGCCAAGAGGCTTCCAATCCGTTCCCGGCCTCGCTGTGGTCCTACAACGCCAAGCTGAAGAACGCCGCCTTCAATCCTGAAAAGGCCAAGGAGCTGCTGAAGAAAGCTGGCGTGGCCGAGGGCACCGAAATCACCTTGTGGGCCATGCCGGTGCAGCGCCCCTACAACCCCAACGCCAAGTTGATGGCCGAGATGATCCAGGCCGACTGGGCCAAGGTGGGCATCAAGGCCAAGATCACGCAGTACGAGTGGGGTGAGTACCTCAAGCGCCTGAAGCAAGGCGAGCACGACACCGGCCTGATCGGCTGGACCGGCGACTACGCCAGCCCTGACAACTTCCTCGGCGTGCTGCTCACCTGCGAAGCCATCGGCGGCTCCAACTACGCGCGCTACTGCAGCAAGGAGTTCGACGGCTACGTGCTCAAGGCGCGCAACAGCGTGAACCAGAAGGAGCGCACCGAGCTGTACATGAAGGCCCAGGAGGTGTTCAAGAAGGACATGCCGTGGTCCACCATCGCCCACTCCACGGTGAACCAGCCCATGCGCAAGGAGCTCAACGGCTTCAAGATCAGCCCGTTTGGCGACTACAACTTCGAGGGTGTCAGTGTGAAGTGATCCCCCCCGCGCCGCCTGCGGCGTCACCCCCCCGGGGGGGGGCAACGCGAGCGGCCCGGCGGAGCCGGTTCCGCCGCGTTCTGGGTGGTCCGGCAGCAGGCTCACTGCGTGTAGCCTGCTGCGCCTGAGGGCAATGCGAGCGGCTTGGCGATGCAGGGCCGCTCGCATTCTTGGATCGGCCACACCGGTCAATTTGCAGGCGTCAAGTTCTTGACGTCTGCTCTTTTTTACGCATGTTGAAAACAACAAGGGGTGCTCCCTCATGCTGAGATACCTCCTCAAGAAGTTGCTGGTGCTGATCCCCACGATCCTGGGCGTCACGCTGCTGACTTTTTCCCTGATCCGGCTGATCCCCGGCGACCCGGTCGAAGTGATGGTGGGCGAGCGCACGCTCGACCCGGAGCTGCACGCCGCCGCCCTCAAACGCCTCGGTCTGGACCAGCCGCTGTACGTGCAGTACGGCCGTTACCTGGGTCAACTGGTGCAGGGTGACCTGGGGCAATCGCTCAAGACACAGTCCCCTGTGTGGAGCGAATTCAAGGCCTTGTTCCCGGCCACACTGGAGCTGGCGCTGTGCGCGCTGCTGCTGGCCCTGGTGCTGGGCCTGATCGCGGGTGTGCTCGCCGCCGTCAAGCGAGGCAGCTGGCTGGACCACACGGTGATGACGGCCGCACTCACCGGTTATTCCATGCCCATCTTCTGGTGGGGCCTGCTGCTGATCCTGATCTTCTCGGTGGGGCTGGGCTGGACGCCGGTGTCCGGCCGGCTCGACCTGATGTTCGACGTGCCGCCGCAGACAGGCTTCATGCTGATCGACGCCTGGCTGGCCGAGCGTGCCGATCCCGAGCTGAACAGCGGCGCGCTGTGGGACGCGGTGCGCCACCTGATCCTGCCGGCCATCGTGCTCGGCACGATTCCGCTGGCGGTGATCGCGCGCATGACGCGGTCCAGCATGCTGGAAGTGCTGCGCGAAGACTACGTGCGCACGGCGCGCGCGAAGGGCCTTTCGCCCATGCGCGTGATCTTCGTGCACACGCTGCGCAACGCGCTCATCCCGGTGCTCACCGTGGTAGGGCTGCAGGTGGGCACGCTGATGGGCGGCGCGGTGCTGACCGAAACCATCTTCTCCTGGCCGGGCATCGGCAAGTGGCTGATCGACGCCATCGGCCGGCGCGACTACCCCGTGGTGCAGAACGGCATCCTGCTCGTGGCCACGCTCGTCGTCGTCACCAACTTCATCGTGGACCTGCTCTACGGTGTGGCCAATCCTCGCATCCGGGTGCAGTCATGAACTTCAAGGAATTCTGGCGAGCCTTCTCGCAAAACAAAGGCGCCGTGGCGGGCCTGGTGTTCATGACCATCGTGGGCCTGCTGGCGATCTTCGCGCCCTGGGTCGCGCCGCACGACCCGATCGAACAATACCGCGAGCATTTCCTGCAAGGCCCGGTGTGGGCCGGTGGCACCAGCCAGTTCCTGCTGGGGACGGATGAGCTCGGCCGCGACCTGCTCTCGCGCCTGATCCATGGCGCGAGGCTGTCCTTGCTGGTGGGCCTGGTGTCGGTGGTGCTGGCGCTGATCCCGGGCGTGATCCTGGGGCTGGTGGCCGCGTTCGCCGGCAAGTGGGTGGACGCCGCGATCATGCGTGCCATGGACATCGTGATGGCCTTGCCCTCGCTGCTGATGGCGGTGGCCATCATGGCCATCCTGGGCCCGGGCCTGCTCAACGCCATGATCGCCATCGCGCTGGTGTCGCTGCCGGCCTACGTGCGGCTGGTGCGCGCCTCGGCCATCGGCGAGCTGCAGCGCGACTACGTGACCGCCGCGCGCCTGTCGGGCGCGCGCACGCTGCGGCTCATGTTCGTGACCGTGTTGCCCAACTGCACGGCGCCGCTGATCGTGCACGCCACCATGAGCTTTTCTGCGGCCATCCTGGAGATCGCGGCGCTGGGCTTCCTGGGGCTGGGCGTGCAGCCGCCGCTGCCCGAGTGGGGCACCATGCTCGCCTCGGCGCGCGACTACATCGAGCGCGCCTGGTGGGTGGTGACGCTGCCGGGCCTGACCATCCTGTGGTCGGTGCTGGCGATCAATCTGGTGGGCGACGGCTTGCGCGATGCGCTCGATCCCAAACTCAAATCCGCATCATGAAATCCCCCCGCCGCGCTGCGCGCGACCCCCTCAAGGGGGCGATGCGATGCGGCCCGGCAAAGCCGGTTCCGCCGCATCCTTGGCTCAGACATCTCGCGCCGGTGACGGTGCAACCCTTGAGAGATTTGGCATGAGTCTTCTTGACATTCAAAACCTGCGCGTCGAATTCGGCGCCAAGGGCCGTGCCTTTCGCGCGGTGGACGGACTGGACCTGCAGCTGGACCAGGGCCAGGTGCTGGGCATCGTGGGCGAATCGGGTTCGGGCAAGTCGGTCGCGATGATGGCCGTCATGGGCCTGCTGGCCGGACAGGGCCATGTCAGCGCCGATCGCCTGCGGTTCGACGGGCACGACCTGCAGACCATTTCTGACCGCCAGCGCCGCAAGATCCTGGGCAAGGACATGGCCATGATCTTCCAGGACCCCATGACCTCGCTCAACCCGAGCTTCACTGTGGGCTTCCAGATCGAGGAGGTGCTGCGCGAACACATGGGCCTGCGCGGCGCGGCCGCCCGGGCGCGCGCCATCGAGCTGCTGCAGATGGTGGAAATCCCCGGGGCCGCGCACCGGCTGGAGAGTTACCCGCACCAGTTTTCCGGCGGCATGGCGCAGCGCGTGATGATCGCGATGGCGATCGCCTGCAACCCCAAACTGTTGATCGCCGACGAGCCCACCACCGCGCTGGACGTGACCATCCAGGCCCAGATCATGGAGTTGCTGGTGCAGCTGCAGCGGGCGCACAACATGGCCCTGATCCTGATCACGCACGATCTGGCCGTGGTGGCCGAGGTGGCGCAACGCGTCGCGGTCATGTACGCGGGCCAGGAGGTGGAGCAAGGCGCCGTGGAGCGCCTGTTCACCGCACCGGCACACCCCTACACCCACGCACTGCTCAGCAGCGTGCCCGAGCACAGCCGTGGCGCGCGCCGCCTGCACACCCTGCCCGGCATCGTGCCCGGCCAGTTCGACCGGCCCACCGGTTGCCTGCTCTCGCCGCGTTGCCCCAAGGCGCAGGACCGCTGCCACGTCGAGCGCCCCGAGCTGCTGGCGCAGGACGGCGTTCTGGTGCGCTGCTTCTACCCCATGACGGCGCAGGAGACGCTATGAACGCCACCCCGATGACCGCGCCCACGGCGCCCGTGATGCAGGCCGAATCGCTGACGCGCCATTACGGCGTGTCGCAGGGCTTCATGAAACCGAAGGTCACGGTCAAGGCCCTGGTCGACGTGTCGTTCACGCTCACGGCCGGGCAGACCCTGGCCGTGGTGGGCGAATCCGGCTGCGGAAAGAGCACGCTGGCGCGCCAGCTCACCCTGATCGAGCCGCCCACGGGTGGGCGCCTGCAGGTGGGCGACGAATGGGTGACGCCGGGTGACCGTGTGCAATACAAGCGCCTGCGCAGCCAGGTGCAGATGGTGTTCCAGAATCCCTATGCGTCGCTCAACCCGCGCCAGAAGATCGGCCACCAGATCGGCGAGCCCCTGCTGCTCAACACGACGCTGAGCGCCGCCGAGCGCAAGGACAAGGTGCTGGAGAGCCTCAAGCGCGTGGGCCTGCGCCCCGAACACTACGACCGCTATGCCCACATGTTTTCCGGCGGCCAGCGCCAGCGCATCGCGATTGCGCGCGCCATGGTGCTGCAGCCGAAGATCCTGGTGGCGGACGAGCCGACTTCGGCGCTCGACGTGTCGATCCAGGCCCAGGTGCTCAACCTGTTCATGGATTTGCAGGAGCAGTTGCAGACCGCCTATGTGTTCGTCTCGCACAACCTCGCGGTGGTGGAGCACATCGCCAACGATGTGATGGTGATGTACCTGGGCCGTGTGGTCGAAGCCGGACCCAAGGCAACCATCTTCGCCAACGCGTTGCACCCATACACCCAGGCCTTGCTCTCGGCCACGCCGTCCATCGACCCGGCGCAGCGCCAGAAGAAGATCAAGATCCACGGCGAGCTGCCCAGCCCGCTCAACCCGCCCACGGGCTGCGCCTTCCACAAGCGCTGCCCGAAGGCGGATGCGCGCTGTGAAAGTGAGCTGCCTTTGTTGCGGCCTCTGGAAGGTCGGCAGGTGGCTTGCCACCACGTCTGAGTCTTCCAGTTTTGAGTGGGGCGATGGCCTCCTTCGGCTCTCGGACCGGGCTGGCAGGGGCAGGTGGTCCGGGTGTTCGTTCTCCGTCACACCTCGCGGGTGTCTGCACGGGCGCGCACCCACCCCTTCTTCAACACCGTGGTGGCTTACGTCGGTGTGGGCAACCGCGAATGGGGACTGCGCCCGCCCACCCAAACCACCTGCCCCCGAAGTGATGTTCGAGCGAACCAGCAGGCACACCCTTCTGTCTTTGAGGTCGATGGCGGTTCCCCCGGGCGCAGGCCCCATTCGCCGTTGCCACAGAGGCCGCACGCACAAACAGTGTTGACGCAGTAGCCGATGCCCGCATGGGTGGCCGACGGCGAGCGTGGGCCGGAGAACGGGGGTGACGCCATCGGCCTGCGCGAGGTGCTGGCTCACCAGTCCCCGGACCCCTTCGCAAGGTTCAAGCGTTGAACTGCAGCGCAGCCAAACCCGCGTACACCCCGCCCTGCGCCACCAGCTCCGCGTGTGTGCCTTGCTCCACCAGCCGCCCATGGTCCAGCACCACGATGTGGTCGACCTGCTGCACCGTGGCCAGGCGGTGGGCGATCACGAGGGTGGTGCGGTCCTTCATGGCCGACTCCAGCGCGGCCTGCACCATGCGTTCACTCTGTGCGTCCAGCGCGCTGGTGGCTTCGTCCAGCAACAGCAGCGGCGGGTTCTTCAACATGGCGCGCGCGATGGCGATGCGCTGGCGCTGCCCGCCTGAGAGGCGCACACCGCGCTCGCCGAGAAAGGTGTTGTAGCCCTCGGGCAGCTGGGCGATGAACTCGTCGGCAAAAGCCGCGTGGGCCGCGGCGCGCACCTCATCGTCGCTGGCGCCGGGTTTGCCGTAGCGGATGTTTTCCAGCGCACTGCTGGAGAAGATCACCGGGTCCTGCGGCACGATGCCGATGTGTGAGCGCAGCTCGTGAAGGCTCAGCTGGTGGATCGGCACACCGTCGAGCGCGATCACACCCGAGGCCGGGTCGTAGTAGCGCAGCAGCAGGCCGAACACCGTGCTCTTGCCGGCACCACTGGGGCCCACCAATGCCACGGTCTGGCCGGGCTTCACTTCGAGTGAAAAACCGGCGAGCGCCGCCTGGGCCGGGCGCGAGGGGTAGTGGAACGTGATGTCCTCAAACCGCAGCGCGCTGCCGCCCTGTGGTGTGACCGCTGGCACCGGCGCCCCGGGCGACTGCACCGGGGACTCCAGGCTCAGCAACTCCATCAGACGCTCGCTTGCGCCCGCGGCGCGCAGCAGGTCGCCGTAGACCTCGCCCAGCACGGCCACCGCGCCAGCGAGGATGATGATGTAGACGACGGTCTGTCCCAGGTGGCCGGCGGTGATCTCGCCCGCAATGACCGCCTGCGTGCCCTGGTACAGGCCCCACAGCAGCAGGGCCGCCGTGCTGATGATGATGAAAGCCACCAGCCCGGCGCGCGCGCGGCTGCGCTTGACCGCGGTGCCGAAGGCCTGCTCGGTCGAGTCGGCAAAACGCTGCGCCTCGCGGTCTTCGGCGGTGTAGCTCTGCACGATGGGGATCGCGTTCAGCACCTCGGCGGCGATCGCGCTGGAGTCGGCCACGCGGTCCTGGCTGGCGCGCGAGAGTTTGCGCACGCGCCGGCCGAACCACATGCTCGGCAGCACCACCAGCAGGATGATCAGCGACACCTGCAGCATCACATAGGGGTTGGTCCAGACCAGCATCACCACCGCGCCCACGCCCATGAAGGCGTTGCGCAGGCCCATGGAGAGTGAGGATCCGACGACCGTTTGCACCAGCGTGGTGTCGGTGGTCAGGCGGCTCAGCACCTCGCCGGTTTGTGTCGTTTCAAAGAACTGCGGGCTCTGGCGCAGCACGTGGCTGTAGACCGCGTTGCGCAGGTTCGCGGTGATGCGCTCGCCCAGCCAGCTCACCAGGTAGAAACGCGCGGCCGAGAACAGGCCCAGCGCGACCGCCACACCGAACAGCTGCAGGAAATGCCCACGTAGCGCCACCGCCTGCGTGCCGCGGTCGCCCGACACCAGACCACCATCGATCAGGTGGCGCAGCGCCACCGGAAACAGCAGCGTGGCCGCCGCGGCGCCGATCAGGAACAGCACCGCCAGCCCTATCTGCAACCGGTACGGTCGCATGAACGGGCGCAGGCCGCCGAGCGCGGTGGGGGTGGTGGATTTGGGGCGTTCGGTGGGTGCGGCAGCGGTCATGGAAGGAGTGTGCCGGGTTTTGTCTTGCTTCACCCGGGATCACCTTGGGCGCGGGGCGGCGGCTGGTCTGCCGTGCTACAGCACCACTGCGCTGACGATCAGGAAGTAGGTCAGCAGGCTCAGCAGGTCCTGCACGATGGTGGCCAGCGGGCCGCTGCCGTAGGCCGGGTCACTGCCCAGCCGGCCCAACAGCCAGGGCAGCGCCAGCCCGATGGTGGTGGCGATGCCGCCCGCCGCCACCAGCGCACCCGACACCGCGAAAGCCAGCGACCAGTCGCCAAAGGCCAGCCACACGGCGGGCAGCGTCAAACCACCCAGCACCAGCCCGATCAGCACGCCGGTGCGCAATTCGCCACCGATCAGCGTGGACAGGCGGGCGTGGCTCAGCGAGAGCCCGCGCACCGCCACCGCTTCGGTTTGTGTGCCGATGGCGTCGGCCAGGTACACCAGTCCGGGCACGAAGAACGCGATCGCCGGATTCACTGACAGCGCGCGCTCGAACCTGACCACGATGAAGGTTGCCAGCACGCTGCCCACCAAGCCCAGCAACAGCCAGGGCAGCCGGTGCCGCAGGCGCCGCAGGGGCGGCTCTTCGATCGCCTCCCGCGCATGCAGTGTCTCGCGCGTGATGCCGGCGAAGCGGTGGATGTCTTCCACGTGTTCGCGCCGCAGGATGTGCAGCAGCGCCGGGGCCGGCACCACGCCCACCAGGCGCCCCTGGGCGTCGGTCACCGGGATCGCACTGAGTTCGTGGTGCAGCGCCAGCGATGCCACGCGCTCCTGGTCCGTTTCGTCGTGCACCTTGGGAAAATGGAGGTTGGCGACCTGGCCAACCCGTGTGTCACGGGGCAGTGCGAGCAGGGCTGCCAGCGGTACGACGCCCACCAAGTGGTCACCGGCATCGAGCACGCACACCAGGTCGATGCATTCGCTGGGCTGCGCCAGCAGCGCGTCCAGCACCTCGGCCACCGTCTGGTCTGGCCTGGCCCGGGGCACATCGGCCACCGCATGGCGTGCTGCGGTTTCGTTGTGGCGCGACGCGCGCGGGTCCTGTTCGGTGCGGGGGCGGGTCGCGGCGGGTGTGGCGGAGGGGTTGGGGTGCGACATGGGGCTCTTTCCGTGGTCGAGCGTGTGATCGCTCGCTGTGCGGAGTCTAGGTGCCCGGGGCGTAATTCGCTGGCGGGTCCCAGCGCGAACGGGTCAGGCGTGGGCGTGCGCCAGCGGACCCGAGATGCGGGCGTGGACCTGTTGCAGATCGGCGATGAGCGCGTCCACCTGTGCCATGAACTCGTTGCGGCTGGCGAGCGGGCTTTGTGTGATGAGCGCGGTGGAGCGTTCGGCCAGTGCCTGCTCCCCCGCCTGGCGGGCCCAGCGCCGCACTTCACAGTAGGTCAACAAGGCCAGACGGCTCATGTCGCCGCTGCGGCGAGCGTGTTGCAGGTCGCCGAGAAGATCCTCGAGACTGAGCTGGATGGGCGCGGTGGAAGCGGTCATGTTGCAGTGCAGCATATCCCGGTTTCCGAAAGCTTGCTGATCCATTCGTCGGTTGGTGGGGATTCAGGGCCCACAGCCATGCCTGCAGGGTCGTTTGCAGCGGGATGCTCCGGCGTGCCCGGCCCTGGGGTGACACGCTGGCCGGCACTCAGAATGCTGGCCGCGAAATCCCCTGAATCCGCGTTTCGATCTCACGCACGTCGAATGCCGAGAAATCGATGTCCTGGGCCACCTCGACGCGTTGGTCCACGGGGCGGCTGAGAGCCGCCTTCAGTTCGCTGCGCGAGTTTCTGACAAAGATGCGGGCGATGGAACTGTTGGCAACCAGAATCCATTGTTTCGTCATGTTGGTTCCAGGGCGTGGGTCGGGTCCGGCGGCTTGACAGGGCCAGACCCCATAGGCACCCCTCCAGGCGGCGTATGACGTCCAGCGTTGAGCAGGCTCAATCGCAGCGTCGACGGGATGCCCAGAATGCATGTGTACCCGTCCCCCGGCTGTGGCGGTGGATTCTTCGAGAGGCATTCAACAAGGGCTCGTCATGCTGAAATTTCTGATCGCAGTGGATGGTTCTGTGCACGCGAAGAACGCCATCGAGGCTGTTGCAGCTTTGGCGCGTGCTTCAGCACAGCTGGAGGTGATCCTCGTGAACGTGAGGAACGACCCGATCTATTACGCTGAACTGCCACCCGATGCGCTGCAGGAACTGGAAGCCGCGGTGCTCACCCAGCAGGCCCGGGTGCTTCAGGAAGCCGCTGCACTGGCCCGTGCCAGTGGCCTGACCGTCAGTGCCACGCGGGACCCCAGTGGGACGGAAGCCACCGAGATCGTGCGGGCGGCCGAAGAGCTCGGCGTGGACCAGATCGTGATGGGTACCCGTGGCATGGGCGCCATCGGAGGCCTGTTCATGGGCTCGGTTGCACAGCGGGTGGTCCATCTTGCCAAGACGCCGGTCCTGCTGGTGAAGTAGGGCCGGCGCGTAGCCGCTGCCAGGACCGACACTTGGTGCGATCACACCACCACGCGGGTCCAATGTCCTTGGCTGGTTTCCGGCGCACCCGGCAGGCTGGGCGCTTTGTCCAACTCGGCCTTCGGCGTGTGCATCGCGAGTTCGCGGTCCATGCCGTTGCGGATGATCTTTGCCAGTCCGCCGACCTGCTTCGCACAGGCTTCGATCACGTCGTCCAGTGAAATGATGCCACTCAGGTGATGCTCACCATCGGTCACCAGAAGGCGGCGAACGCCGCTGTCCTGCATGGCGACAACCGCCTGGTCCAGGCTGGCATTTTCGGCAATCAGCGTGAGGTCCACATGGGCCAGATCGCCCACTTCTATGTCCAGCTCCAGCGGCATGCGGGCCAGTGCGTCAACGACCAGATCGCGGTCGGTCACGATGCCGCACACCTGTTCGCCCCTGGCATCGCTGCAGGTAACGACCAGCGTTCCCACATGGTGGTCGCGCATCATGCGAGCGGCCTCCATGAGCGAACGCTGCGCGTCGATGGTGACAATATCCCGGTTGCAGATGGCGCTGACTTGCATGGTGCCCTCCTTGTGAGCCGTCTTGAGTGGAGTGACCGAGCGCTTATCGTGCTCCTTTCGGCGGTTGTGCAATTGCGTTCAATCAACTGATGGCGCTGGCAGAGTCGGCTGTCTGCGGCATTCGGTGGTTCACGCATGGCTTTCTCCGGGTTGACTTCGGGAAGCGGGCGGTACAGGGGTCATTGAAGGGCCGGCAGGCCCACGCTTTGCGCCAGTGCGATGCGTTGCGAGGGTTTCAGGCCCAGCCGGGTC
Source organism: Hydrogenophaga aromaticivorans (assembly GCF_013387465.1). GTDB lineage: Bacteria > Pseudomonadota > Gammaproteobacteria > Burkholderiales > Burkholderiaceae_C > Hydrogenophaga > Hydrogenophaga aromaticivorans. The sequence goes on from NZ_VYGV01000007.1 coordinate 456,157, forward strand.
GCCAGCAGCCGGCGGTCAACCAGACCGCGGACCACCGTCGCCAGACCCGCGCTGGCGCAGTAGAGGTAGACGTTCTGGGCAATGCACCCCGCGTCCGCACCCACCAGGAAATGGCGCTCTTCCGGTGAAGCCGGCGTTGCCTTCGCGAAGTCGGCCACATAGACCAGGGTCAGGGGCGCGCTGCCCACGAAGTCTTGCGTGCCGGTGATCGCTCGCAGGTCTTCGGCCTTCACCAGATTCAGGCGATGGCACAGCGCGTCGTAGCGGAAGCTGCCTTGCGCCAGAACCACGTAGAGATCCATCTCCTGCCAGTTGTGTGCCGATGGCGCGGTGCGGCCATGACTGGAAGGCCGGTTGATGCCGAAGGCGGCCCAGAGCAAGGCCGAAATCTGTTCGGCCGACAACGGGTCTCTGGAAAAGCTGCGGCTGCTCGTTCTCTGACGCAGCGCATCGACCAGCGTAGCCTGTACCGGTAGAACCGGGGGTGGGAGCGGGAAAGTGTCGGTTTCGAAATCGATGGCAATGTCGGTCATTTCGAGTCCCTGTCCATGCGTGGGTTGGTGACCCAACACCAAAAAAGAAGGCCCGCCAAACCCTGACGGGTGGCGGGCCCTGTGAAGGTCCCCGGCATCGCGTGTGACCGTCCTGCCGGTCTGAGGGTGCCTTCACCCCTCGTGGTGTCGGAGACACCACGACCTTTCCCTCTGAGGGGAAACCTCACCTGACCGCTCGTCAACGGACTTGCATCACATTCCCCGATCGGCAGTTGCAGTGTGCTGCGACCGGGGATGGGCGTCATTGAGCATGCTCAATCCAGGCGCTGGTTTTCCGCGCGGCTCAGTTGACGTCATGCCCGAATTCCGGCCATGGAGGTACGGTTGCTTTCGGCATGATCGAAGGGGCGCCAGGAGAAGCGATGAAGAGGTCGAGATTTTCAGAGAAGCAGGTCGCCTACGCGCTGCGGTGGGCTGAGTCGGGAACCCCGGTGGTCGATGTGCAACCAGGCCAGAAGACTCGGTTTGTGCCGTTACCTGCGTCCCCGCCTTTTCCGCCCGTCCTCCAGGCCATTCCAGCGCCAGTGGAAGCGAGAGGCGCTCCATGCGCGACGCGATCCGGTTTGAAGCGCGGTCATGGTCAGGTGCGGGTGGTATCAAGCTGCGAGGCTAAGAGCCTGCGCGTACCTGCCTTGCGCAGGCACGCGGTGAGCCGGTGTTCGAGCGCGGGGGGGCGCGGGCGCATCCAGTTGCCGCCGCGTGCTGCGAGCGAAGGCGCCGAGTCCGTCCATGTCCAGGATCTCGACCTCGCGAGCGCACACTTGGACCAGACCCAGTGAAGAGAGGGTGGTGAAGCTGCGACTGACAGTTTCGTGCGCCACTCCCAGCAGGCTGGATATCTCGCGCCGCCCCATCCGCAGGAGAAAGCGGCGCGGCGACTGACCGCAGTCCGCCATGCGTCGGGAATGCTGGATAAGGAAACGCGCCAAGCGCACCTCGGACGCGACCGCCGCCATGATGTCCACGAGTTCGCGGCTGCGCGCGAGGGTGAGGCTTCCGGAGCGCTGCAGCATCAGGCCAAAGGCCGGAAGCGCTTCACACAGGCGTGGTATGTCGCACCTCGGGACCACATAGACGGCAGACTCCTCCAGGGCGGTAATGGCCACCGGGTATGTGGCCATGCAAAGCGCGTCAAATCCCAGTAACTCGCTCCGGATGGCAAAGGCCAACACCTGTTCGTAGCCGTCCTTGTCGGTTCGGAAAACCTTGAAAGTGCCTGCGCGGACGAAGAAGAGGGCATCGGCTGGTGCGCCCTCGTGTACCAGGCTCTCGCCGGTATGCACCTTGCGAATGGTCACAGGTAGGCGCGCAGCGATATCCGAAGAGCCGGCCGGAACGCCGGACAGTTGCAACAAATCGGCGATGGTGGCCCCAACAGACTTCGTGGGTATCAGGCCATGCGGAGTTCTCTGGTCGGTGATCTGGAATGGGTCCGGACAGTTCATCGGGTGGCTCCTGAAAGGGACTTCTTGGCGTTGTCTGAAGCTTTTAGCATCTGACAAAGCGCGCGTTCCTGCTATCAGACTGGGCATTCAGATGAGCTCGGAAACAGCGCTATTGGTCAGGGAGTTTTACCTATACGGAGTAGGAGTATTCCGAAAGACAACTTTGGAATTCAACGACGATCTCGTCACGGCCGAACTTTTGTATCCGGAAATCACGAGAATCGGGCTCGAGACTGCATGGGTTTCGCATGCTCCGTGCGGCGTTGTCTTGACCAGGGCTGCCGCTGCAACACACCCATGACCCCTCCCGCACATGGCGACGAAAGGGCCACGAGATGAGCAACACAATGCGCGCCATGGTGCTGGAGCGGCCCGGTACCCGCCTGCGCCTGACGCACTGCGCGGTGCCAGAGCCCGGCGCCGGGCAGATCCTGATCGCGGTGGAAGCCTGCGGCGTGTGCCGCACCGACCTGCACCTGGTGGACGGCGAGCTGCCCGACCCGGTGCTGCCCATGATTCCCGGCCACGAGATCGTGGGCCGGGTGGTGGCGCTGGGGGCCGGTGTGCAGGGCTGGCAGGTCGGACAACGCGTGGGCGTGCCCTGGCTGGGTTGGACCTGTGGCCACTGCCGGTTCTGCCGTGCCGGACGGGAAAACCTGTGCGAACGGGCGCGCTTCACCGGCTACCAGATCCCCGGCGGCTACGCGCAGTACACCGTGGCCGATGCGCGCTATGGCTTCGCGCTGCCCGAGGAACCCGCGCCCGAGCACCTGGCACCGCTGCTGTGCGCGGGGCTGATCGGCTACCGCGCGCTGCGCATGGCGGGCGATCCGCAGCGGCTCGGGGTGTACGGCTTCGGCGCGGCGGCGCACCTGATCACGCAGGTGGCGCGGCGCCAGGGCCGCGAGGTGTTCGCGCTCACGCGCCCGGGCGACGCCGAGAGCCAGGCGTTTGCGCGCAGCCTGGGCGCGACCTGGGCCGGTGGCTCGGATGAAACGCCACCCGAACCGCTGGACGCGGCCCTGATCTTTGCCCCGGCGGGTGCGCTGGTGCCGGCCGCGCTGCGGCACGTGGAGCGGGGCGGCTGCGTGGTGTGCGCGGGCATCCACATGAGCGACATCCCTTCGTTTCCCTACGCCTGGCTCTGGGGCGAGCGCTCGCTGCGCTCGGTGGCCAACCTGACGCGGCGCGATGGCGACGAGTTCTTCGAACTGGTGCGGCAGGCGCCGCTGCAGACCGAGGTGCACGTGTTCGCGCTGGAGCAGGCCAACGAGGCGCTGGACCAGTTGCGTCGCGGCGCTTTCCAGGGCGCGGCCGTGCTGCGCATGGACGCGCCGGCCTGAATGCGCAGGCGGTTCAGGCCCTGAGCTGCGCGATCACCTCGTCGTCCTCCACCTGGGGAAAGTCGCGGTAGAACTGGCCGACGGCCTGGAAGTCTTCGGGGGCGTGCAGGCAGACCATCTCGTCGGCCAGGGGCTGGACAAGCTCCAGTGCTTCGATCGACGACACCGGCACGGCACAGACCAGCCGCTTCGGGTGGCGCTGGCGCACGCTGTGCAGCGCGGCGATCATGGTCGCGCCGGTGGCCAGGCCGTCGTCCACCACGATCACCACGCGCCCGGCCGGGTCGATGGGGGTGCGCAGCGGCGAATACATCGCACGGCGCGCATCGAGCGCCCGGAGCTGCTGGCGCTTTTCTTCGGCGATGTAGTGTGGGTCGGCGCCGACCTCGGCCGCATAGGGTGCGATGGTGCTCCAGCCGCTCTCGTCGATGGCGCCGATGGCCAGTTCGGGCTGGTAGGGCGCGTGCAGCTTGCGCACCAGCACCACGTCGAAATCGCCCTGAAGCAGACCGGCCAGGGTCTTGCCCATGGGCACCGCGCCACGGGGAATGGCGAGCACCAGCGGTTTCTGGCCCCGGTAGGCGCCCAGGCGGGTCGCCAGCTGGCGGGCAGCGTCTTCGCGGTCCTGGAACATGGTGGGTCCTTTCAAGTGGCCCAGCCTGCGGGCGCTGGCCGCAGCAACTGGACGCTGAAGTCCGGCTCGTAGGGGGGCACATGGCATTCGATGATGTCGGTGGGCGCGACTTCCAGCCGCAGCCCCACCACGTCGGCATGCAGCGGCAACGTGGTCACGCAGCGGTCGGCCAGAACCACGAGGTGCACGGCCGCAGGGCGTTTGCGGGTCAGCCAGTCCACCACCTTCAGCGCGGAGTGACCGGTGTAGAGCACATCGTCCACCACGAGCAGGGTGTGGTCGCGCAGGTCGAGCGCGGCGTGGTGCGGCGCTTCGGCGAACTGCGTGTCGGGGAACAACAGCGTGAGGTCGTCGGCGTAGCGCTTGACCGACAGGTCCAGCCGCAGCGGCGGGACCAGGCCATGGCGCTGCACCATGCGCTGGCTCAGGCGGTCGGCCAGCGGCGCGCCCCGGCGCAGCACGCCCACCACCGCCACCGGGCCGCGGCCGTGCAGCAGTCCGGCCGCCTGCTGTGCCATGCGATCCATGACGGTGTCGAGGCTGGCGCTGTCGTAGAGACAGGTTCGGGTGCCTTGGGGTGCGTTCATGGGCGTGACCGGGGCGCTGCCTTGGCGGCCATCGTTGGATCTGCGCAGTTCATCGGGAACTCCTCAGGTGTCTTGCTGGCAGGAGAAGTCAACGCTCAGCATGAGACAAACCGCCCCACCCGGCTATCGGACTCGGCATTCAGATGAACCCGGAAACCGCGGCATGGATAGGGGAATTTTTCCGATACCGCGTAGGAGTATTCTGGAATGCTGACCATGGACCTTCCCTGGTCTTTGGTTTGCAATGACTTTGCTCAATCCACCCGCAGATCAGCGCCCCCGAAGATGAGAGGTCCCACTATGATAAAAAAATCTGAAATAGGAGCAGGCATGTACGACCCCCACTCGTCAACAGAGCCCACGGAGATGGATGCTGCTGTGCAGTCAGGTGCGATCCATGCGGCACTGGAAGGCATCGTGACCATCGACGAGGCGATGCATATCGTGATGATCAACCCGGCCGCGCAGCGCATGTTTGGCCAGCCCGCCGCGCAGCTGCTGGGGCAGGACCTGTCGGTCCTGATTCCGGGTGCCTTGCGCGAATTGCACAGGGCGCATGTGCAGAAGTTCATGGCCTCTGAGGTCGCCGAGCGCCCCATGAGCGAGCGTGGACAACTGATGGGCTTGCGCGCGGATGGCTCCGTGTTCCCCCTGGAGGCCGCGATCTGCCAGGTGGAAGCCTCCAGCAAGTTGGGCGGCCATCGCTACTTCACGGCGATGCTGCGCGATGTGAGCAACGAACAGAAGCTCGCGGCCCAGGTCGACCACCTCAATCGCCGGATGCGCATGCTGTTTGACTTGTTGCCCGTGGCGATCTGGATCACCGAAGGCGAGTCGGTGGTCTATGCCAACAGCGCCTGTGCCCGGCTGTTCGGCGTGGCGCAGCGCGAAAGCCTGACCGGGCAGTCGATCTATGCGCTGCTGCACCCCGCAACCCACGAGCAGGTGCGCGAAAAGGTGGCCCACGCGCTGGCCTCGGAGGACGAGGTGCTGCCCATGCACGGGAAGATCGCCCGCCATGATGGCTCGTCCCGCGATGTCGAGATGGTGGTCGCTGCACTGCCGGATCACTCGCGCACCCTGGTGCAGATGGTGCTCTCCGACATCACGAAGCAATCGCAGGAGCGGCGGGCGCTGCTGGCGTCGCGGCGCACCCTGCGGGACCTCGCCGCGAGCCTGGTGGACACGCGGGAAGAGGAGCAGCGGCGCATGGCCCGCGAGCTGCACGACGAGCTGGGTCAGCGGCTCACGGCCCTGAAGCTGGAGTTGTCGGTGCTGGAGGGCACCGAAACACCATGTGTCCCTTCGGCGCGCACCCAATCCATGATCCAGATGGTTGACGACACGATGGCCGCCACGCGGCGGATTTCCATGGATCTGCGACCTTTGATGCTGGACGACCTGGGTGTGAACGCGGCCATCGAATGGCTGGCCCATGAATACGAACGGCGGGCGGGGTTGCAGGTTTCGCTGCGCTGCGACCCGCTGCCGGACCAGTTGCCACAGAAGGTGCTGACAGCGCTCTACCGCATCGTGCAGGAAGCCCTGACCAACATCGTGCGTCACGCAAACGCCACCCGTGTGGCGATTTCCATCGTCCACACGGGCTCGTCCATCGAGCTGCGTGTCGAAGACAACGGCGCCGGGTTTCCCGAGCAGCCGCTCCGGGTGCCGGGCAAATCGTTTGGCCTGATCGGCATCCGCGAGCGTGTGCTCATGCTCGGTGGAGAATTGAGCCTGGGCAACCTGCCGGGTGGCGGTGCGAGCATGGTCGTGAAGCTGCCCATGTCCGGCACGGACAGCACCGGGGAACCGCTGGAGAGCGCGGAGAGCCTGTTGCAGCTGCTTGCTGGCGCCGCCCCCTTTGACACCTTGAGCTGAGCCATGCCATCCCAAAGCCACCCCCCGGACGGCCTCGTCGACAAGCTGGCCCACGAACTGCATGTCCACCAGATCGAGCTGGAATCGCAGAACGAAGAGTTGCGACGCACAAAGTCCGACCTGTCGGCAGCACGTGACCGTTACCAGGACCTGTTCGACTTCGCGCCGGTGGGCTATTTCACGCTCGACCGGAGCGGCGTCATCCTGGAGTGCAACCGGGCCGGTGCAACGTTGGTGGGAGCGCGCCGCGCCGAGTTGAAGGGCTGCAGTTTCTCGCGCTTCGTGTCGCCCTCCGACAGCGATCGCTGGCACCTGTACACCCGGAAGGTGCTGGGTGAGGAGGGTCCGCAACGCATTGAACTGGCGCTGCAGAGAGTGGACAGTCCAGATACCTGGCATGGTCAGATCGACTGCCAGCAGATGACCCTGCCGGGCCAGGAGCCCGCGCTGTGGGTCACGCTGACCGACGTCACCGAGCGGTTCCGCGCCGGCATTGACCAACGTGTTGCGGCCCAGGACGCGGATGCGCGCGAGGCAGAGCGGCAGCGGGTGGCGCTGGCACTGCACGAAGACCTTGGGCAGCGCCTGAGCGCGCTGAAGATGGAACTGGTGAGCTTGTCGTCCGGCCAGGAAAGCGAGGTCTACCGCGAGCGCCTTGGCGGCCTGCTGGCTTCGCTCGACGATGCGGTGTCCACCGTGCGCCGCATCACGCAGGAACTCCGGCCCCCCATGCTCAACGATCTGGGGCTGGCTGCCGCCATCGAATGGCTTGTTCACGACATCGCCCGCCGCGTGGAGTTGTCGTTCACGCTGTCGCTCGACGCTGTGGCCCCGGACCTGGGCGAGCAGACCCGGCTGGCGCTCTACCGTTTTGTCCAGCAGGCCATTGCCCTGCTGGTGCTGGACGCGGGCAGCACCGAACTTCACATCGGAACCCACTGCGGTCCTGACCATTTTGTGCTGGTGCTGCGTTCCCGGTGGCAACAGCAGGCCACGCCCGGCACCCCGCCGCTGGATCCGGAAGCCGCCCGCATCCTGGAGCACCGGGCGCGGGCGATGGGCGGCCGCCTGGCGATTGACCTTCCTCGCGACCCCCTGGGCTGGATCCACCTGGAACTGTTCATGCCTCTGACGAAGCCGCAACACACCGACACCGGGCACGGAGATGCCCGATGAACGAACTGACGACGAAATCCGGGCTCAGCCTGCTGCTGGTTGACGACCACACGGTGGTGCGCGAAGGCCTCAAGCGGCTGATCGATCCGCAGGCCAACCAGTGGAGCATCACCGAGGCCGGCACCGGCTTTCAGGCGATCGAATGCCTGCGCCGCCAGCCTTTTGACCTGGCCATCGTCGACCTGTCCATGCCGGGCATGAGCGGGCTCGAACTGACGCGCCGCATCAAGAGCGAGTTTCCGTCGGTGGCGGTGCTGGTGCTCACGATGCACAGCGAAGAGCAGTACGCCATCCGCGCGCTGCAGGCGGGTGCCAATGGCTTTGTGACCAAGGACAGCGCGGCCACCGAGCTGGTGGCCGCCGTGCGCAAGGTGGCTTCGGGCGGGGTGTTCCTCTCGGCGCTGCTGGCCGAGCGGGTGGTGCAGCAGCTCAACGGCCAGAGTCCGGTGCCCGACCTCCAGATGCTCACCAACCGGGAACTCGACATCCTGCAGCGCATCGTGAACGGGCAGCGCCCGGTGGACATTGCCGACTCGCTGCACTTGTCGATCAAGACCATCAGCACGCACAAAAAGCGCATCCAGGAAAAACTCAAGCTGGACAGCACCGCAGCCCTGATCCGTTTTGGGCTGGAACACCGGCTGGGCAGCGAACTCATCGATCCTCCTGTCGACGACAATTGAGACCCCAGGCGCCAGCTTGGGGCATTCGATGGTTTTGAGAGGTGCGATGACAACCCACAAGAATCCGACCGCCAGCCCATCCGGCGACACCGATCAAAGGGCAACTCGTGACGCCAACGGGGTTGCCCACCCGGCATTCAGCACCTTTCCCGTGGTGGCGATCGGCGCTTCAGCCGGCGGGCTGGAGGCTTTCGAGCAGTTCTTCCGCGCCATGCCGGCGGACAGCGGCATGGGCTTTGTGCTGGTGCAGCACCTGGACCCCACGCACACCAGCATCCTTTCGGAAATCCTCCAGCGCAGCACGGCCATGCCGGTGGTCGAGGCGGTCCAGCAGATGCCGATCGAGCCCAACCGCGTGTATGTGATTCCGCCCAACCACGACATGGTGATCACGCGCGGTGCGCTGTGCCTGAGCGTGTCGTCGCGCTCGCGCGGCGGGGGGCAGATGGCCATTGATCGCTGCTTCCGCTCGCTGGCCGAAGACCAGGGCGAGTACGCGGTCGGCATCGTTTTGTCTGGCACTGGCACCGACGGCACCCTGGGCCTGCGGGCGATCCACGGCGCCGGTGGCCTTTGCCTCGTGCAGGACCCGGCCACCGCCAAATACGACGGCATGCCCACCAGCGCCATTCAGGCGGGTTTCGCCACCCAGGTGCTGGCGGTGCAGGACATGCCCAAGGCGCTGGAGGCCGACGCGCGGTTGCGCCGTCTCATGGCGCAGAACCAGGGCGCCGCTGCGGCCGACAAGCGCCTGACGCGCGTGCTGATGCGTCTGCGCTCGGCCACCGGCCACGATTTTTCCCAGTACAAAAAGAGCACGCTGGGCCGCCGCATCGCGCGGCGCATGGCCCAGCACGGGCTGGCTGACATCCCGGCCTACGAGCGCTACCTCGCCGAGCACCCGGGTGAGGTGCAGGCCTTGTTTCACGAACTGCTGATCAACGTCACCAGCTTCTTTCGCGATCCCGAAATTTTCGGGTATCTGAAGGCCAACGTGCTGCCCGGCATGATGGCGGACCGGACGATGGGTGATCCGCTGCGCATCTGGGTGGCCGGTTGTGCCACCGGGGAAGAAGCCTATTCGCTGGCGATGTTGTTGCGCGAACTGGCGGACGAGCAGCACCTCGATCTGCCGGTGCAGATCTACAGCACCGACATCGACGCCGAGGCCATCGCCATCGGTCGCACCGGCCTGTACCCGCCCAACATCACCGAAGACGTGTCGCCCGAGCGCCTGCGCCGGTTTTTCCTGAAGGAAGACAAGGGCTACCGCGTGCGCAAAGAAATTCGCGAGATGGTGATTTTTGCGCTGCAAAGCGTGATCAAGGACCCGCCCTTCACCCGTCTTGACGTGCTGTCGTGCCGCAACCTGCTGATCTACCTGGAGCCCGAGCTGCAGGACCGGCTGATGCCGATCTTCCACTACGCGCTCAAGCCTGGCGGCGTGTTGTGCCTGTCGCCCTCGGAAAGCATTGGCAGCCACCAGGACCTGTTTGAAACGGTCGATCGCAAGTTCAACATCTACCGTGCCAAGTCCACCCTGGCCTCGCGCCGAGCCCTGCTCAACAGCCGTATCGCCTGGACTCCCGAGGGCACCCCGTCCGAATCGGGCGCGGCCAGGCCGCGGCTGTTGCGCGAGACTTCGGTGACCGAGCTGGCGCGGCGCGCGCTGCTGCAGGCCTTTGCGCCGGCTTCGGTGCTCACCGAACTCAACGGCGACATCCTCTTCGTGCACGGCGAGACGGGCAAATACCTGCGCCTGGCGCCGGGCCAGCCGTCGAACAACATTCTCGACATGGCGCGCGAAGGCCTGGCGCTGGAGCTGCGCGAGGCCATGCACCAGGCGCAGTCCGAAGGTCTGCCGACCCTGGACCGCGAGATCGCAGTGCACAGCCCCGACCAAACCCAGACAGTGGGCCTGAGCGTGCGCGTGCTGCCAGGGTCCGGCCAGGGCCACAAGCTGCTGCTGGTGAGTTTTCGCGAAATCGAACGGCCGGTGCCTCGCCGCGGCGGGCGCAGGAGCAAATCGAGCCTGTCGGCCGAAGCCCTGCGCATCGAGGAACTCGAACGCGAGCTGGTGCTGAGCAAGCAGAGCATGGGCGCGATGGTCGAGGAGCAGCAGGCGTCCAACGAAGAGCTGCAGAGCACCAACGAGGAGCTTCAATCCACCAACGAAGAGCTTCAGTCCACCAACGAGGAGCTGGAAACTTCCAAGGAAGAATTGCAGTCGGTCAATGAGGAACTGGTCACGGTCAACTCCGAGTTGCACAGCAAGGTGGAGCAACTGACCAGCATGCAGGACGACATGAAGAACCTGCTGGACAACATCAGTGTGGGGGCCATCTTCCTGGACCGCGAGTTGATGATCCGCCGCTTCACACACGACGCCACCAGCGTGTATCGCCTGGTGGCCACCGACCTGGGCCGTCCGCTGGCCGACATCCGCAGCGAGCTCAAGGAGGTGGACCTGCTCGCGGACGCGCGCTCCGTGCTGGACACCTTGACCCCGATCGAGCGCGAGGTGCAGGCGGGCCGCGTCTGGTACCTGGCGCGCATCCAGCCCTACCGCACCATGGACAACGTCATCGAAGGCGTGGTGCTCACCTTCAACGACGTGACCGAGCGGGTGCAGGCCATCGCCGCGCGCCGCGCCCGCGACCTGGCGGAAGCGATCGTGGACACGGTGCACGAACCGCTGGTGGTGCTGGACCGGCAGCTGCAGATCGTGACCGCCAACAGCGCCTACTGGAGCCGTTTCGGCGGCAATCCGGTCGGCGATGTGGGGAAGAGTCTTTTCCAGACCGGCGCCGGGCAGTGGGACTTCGCCGCCATGCACGAATGGCTCGATGCGATGGGGTCACCCGAGCGCACGATCACGGCACTTGAACTGGCGCGGGAGTTCCCTGCGCTGGGGCAACAGAATCTGAAAATTTCCCTGCGTCGGGTGACCGAAAAGGGCGGCCACTCCGATCTGGTGCTGCTGAGCATCCAGGTGCTGTAGGCCGGTGGCGCAGACCCCGCGGCAGGGGCAGCGTGGATCTCAGGTGCCGGCCGGCGCGGGCAAGTGCGTCAGGAACCACTCGGCCGCGAGCGCGGCCACGCTCTCCAGCGCGCCGGGTTCTTCAAACAGGTGGGTGGCGCCCGGCACCACTTCCAGGCGTTTGGTGCAGCGCAGCTGACCCAGTGCCCAGTGGTTGAGTTCCAGCACGTCCACGTCGTCGCCGCCCACGATCAGCAGCGTCGGGGCCTGCACCCGGTGCAGGTGGCCCTGGGCGAGATCCGGGCGCCCACCGCGGGAGACCACCGCGGCGATGTCCTGGGGCCGATCTGCCGCGGCCACCAGCGCGGCCGCCGCACCCGTGCTCGCGCCGAAGAGGCACACCGGCAAGCCCGCGGTGTCCGCGCGTTGCCTGGCCCACCGCGTGGCCTCTTGCACGCGCTGGCCCAGCAGCGTTATGTCGAACACATGGTGCCGGTCCTGCGCTTCGATCGGTGTCAGCAGGTCGAACAGCAGGGTGGCCAGCCGCTGCCGTTGCAGTGCGCGGGCCACCCAGCGGTTGCGCTCGCTCAGGCGGCTGCTGCCGCTGCCGTGCGCGAACAGCACCAGGCCCCGAGCCCGCGCCGGAACCGCCAGATCGCCCGGCAGTGAGGACTCCTGGAGAAGCACGGCCTCGTTGAACATGGCCATGTCAGATATCCGGCATGGTGGCCCCGGGTATCCCCATGTCCTGCTGAGCCTTGGGCGCGGGCGCGTTGGCGATCATGCAGTCGGTGGTCAGCACCAGGCTGGCAATGGAGCCCGCGTTCTGCAAGGCCAGGCGTGTGACCTTGGCGGGATCCATGACGCCCATCTGCAGCAGGTCGCCGTAGGTGCGCGTGGCCGCGTTGTAGCCGAAGGCCGGGTCGTTGGCATCGTCCACACGCTGCAGCACCACCGAAGGTTCGTCTCCGGCGTTGCGGGTGATGCACCGCAGCGGCTCCTCCAGCGCCTGTGTGATGAGCCGGATGCCGGAGTCGTGGTCCAGCGATGTGCCGTGCAGGTTGGCCAGCACACGCCGGGCGCGCAGCAGCGCCACACCACCACCGGGCACGATGCCTTCTTCGATGGCCGCGCGCGTGGCGTGCAGCGCGTCCTCGACGCGGATCTTGCGTTCCTTCAGCTCGGTCTCGGTCGCCGCGCCCACCTTGATCAGTGCCACGCCACCCGAGAGCTTGGAGATGCGTTCTTCCAGCTTCTCCTTGTCGTAGTCGCTGGTGGCGGCCTCGCGTTCCTTGCGGATGCTGGCCAACCGTTCCTGGATCGCATGCGTGGTGCCGGCGCCACCGATCACCGTGGTGTCGTCCTTGCCCACCTCCACCCGTTTGGCGCGCCCCAGATCGGCGAGCTGGGCCTTGGCCAGCGTCAGGCCCAGTTCATCGCTGATGACGGTGCCGCCGGTGAGCACGGCGATGTCCTGCAGCATGGCCTTGCGCCGGTCGCCAAAGCCGGGGGCCTTCACCGCGCAGGCCTTGAGCGTGCCGCGCATGGTGTTGATCACCAGCGTGGCCAGCGCTTCGCTGTCGATCTCTTCGGCCACCACCAGCAGGGGCTGGCCGCTCTTGACCACCTCTTCCAGCAAGGGCAGCAGGTCTTTCAGCGAAGACAGGCGCTTGTCGTACAGCAGGATGGCCGCGTCTTCCAGTGTGGCGCTCTGGCGCTCGGGGTTGTTGATGAAATAGGGCGAGAGAAAGCCGCGGTCGAACTGCAGGCCTTCCACCACCTCCAGCTCGCTGCTCAAGCCCGAGCCGTCTTCGATGGAGATGGCGCCCTCGCGGCCCACGCTGTCGATCGCGCGCGCCAGCAGTTCGCCGATCGAGCGGTCGTTGTTGGCCGAGATCGAGGCCTCGTGCGCGATCTCCTGCGAGCTGGCGCAGGGCCGCGCCATGCGGTGAAGTTCGGCCACCACCGCTTCAATGGCCTGCTCCATGCCGCGCTTCAGGTCCATCGGGTTCATGCCGCCGGCCAGGTAGCGCAGGCCCTGCTGGATCATGGCGTGCGCGAGCACGGTGGCGGTGGTGGTGCCGTCGCCCGCCATCTCGCTGGTGCGCGAGGCCACCTCCCGCAGCAGCTGCGCACCCATGTTTTCGAAGCGGTTCTCCAGTTCCACCGACTTGGCCACCAGAACACCGGAGTTGACGATCTGCGGCGGGCCGTAGTCGCGGTCCAGGATCACGGTGCGCCCGCGCGGGCCGAGCGTGACCTTCACGGCCTCGGCCAGGGCATCGACACCGCGGCGGATCTTGTCGCGGGCCTCGTCGCGAAAGAGCAGTTGCTTGGCGGTCATGCGAAGTTCCTCCTGCGGCCCTTGTCCAAACATTCTGTGTGACAGCACAGGAGTTATTTTTTCACCGCTTGTCGGCCTGGAATTGAGTATGCGCAACGGGCATGCCGTTGGTGACCTGCCGATGACCCGTGGAGTCCCCTGCCATGTCGGCCAACCCTTGCATTTGTCGCTCAGTGTCTGACCTGTTCAACACCACTGTCGAAATCCGGATTGTCGTGGGCCAGCTGCACCTGAGCCTCGGCTGTGAGCCAGTCGTCGAGTTCGTGACCAGGCTCACCACCGCGCGCTTCGTAGCAGGCGTAGGCGGCCTCGCGGATGGCTAGCTCGCGATCAAATGGTGCCGCGGTCGCCTCGGTGCCTTCGTTCGCGTCCGGTGTTGTGGTCGTGCGCATGGCCTTCGCTGCGCGAGCCGGGGTCTTGGGGGTTGCCTGTTGTCTTGCCATTTCGGGTCTCCTGAGAAGAGGGTGAGTGGATGTGCAGGGCTTTGCGGTGTCATGTCTGCACCGGGCGAACATACGAGGCTGTTTTCACCCATTCATTGCGTCCGCTCAATGTGTTGGCACCTGGAGGGCACCCAGCCGATGCGCGGCAAGGGTTCGCCACGCGGTTCGTCCGCCAGCGACTGAAGACTGGGTACTGGAGGCGGGCCACTTTCACGGGTTGATCTGGGTCGGTTTCGGCATCGGGTTCGGCGTTTTTGTTGAGCACACTCAATGCCCGGAACCCTCCACGCGCTCAGTATTTTTTGCCTGAGGAGATCCATAGACCTCTCTTCAGTTTTCCAACCCTCAGAAGGAGAATTTCATGAACGAGCTCAAAATCCGGGACCTGTTCGCGGCGGACCCTTTTGAAGATGCGTTCCGCAATTTTTTGCGTCCCTGGGTGTCCCGTGGTGTCGAGCCGGCTCCCGATATCAAGGTCGAGCTGGTTGAAAGCAATGGTGACTACAAGCTCAAGGCCGATATCCCGGGCGTGCGCAAGGAAGATATCCAGATTGACATCGACGACAACAAGGTCAGCATCTCGGCCGAGGTGAAGAAAGAAAGCGAAGAGAAAAAAGACGACCGCGTGATCCGCTCGGAGCGGCAGTACGGCTATGCCAGCCGCAGCCTCTGGCTGGATCAGCCGGTGGACCAGGCCAAGTCCGTCGCCAAGTACGAAAACGGCGTGCTGGAACTCACGCTGCCCAAGAAGACAACGTCCACCGCCAGACGACTCACCATTTCGTGAGAACCGGGGCCGCAAGCGGGCGCGACCACCCGCCGGCCCGAACTCAACTGGCCTGAACTTCGGGGGCTGGCTGCCTGGCGCCGGGCGGGCTGGTCAGAGCGCGCAATGCGTCTGCATCGAGCGTTTCCTGCTCAAGCAGCGCACGGGCGCAACGCTCCAGCACCTCACGCCGTTCCTGCAGCAGGTGGGTGGCCTGCTCGAAGGCCTGCATCACGGTGCTTCGCACCGCTTCATCAATGCGCTGCAGGGTTTCAGGCCCCGGCTGCCAGCCGTTTTGCACCAGGCCCGGCACGTCCAGAAAAGCGGGGCGCTGGGGCTCATGGGCCACGTAGCCCAGCGTGTCGACCATGCCGTAGCGCGTGGCCATGTCGTGTGCGATGTTGGTCGCCTTGACCAGATCGTCAGCGGCCCCGGTGGACAACTGGCCAAACACCAGCATCTCCGCCGCCCGGCCACCGAGCAGCACGGTGATCTTGTGTTCCAGCTCCGCCTTGGACATGAGGAAGCGGTCTTCGGTGGGCCGCTGGATGGTGTAGCCGAGTGCGCCGATGCCGCGCGGAATGATGGACACCTTGTGCACGGTGTCGCTCCCCGGCAGCGCCATGGCGACCAGCGCATGGCCCATCTCGTGGAACGCCACCACCTCGCGTTCGCGCGGGTTGAGCACGCGGTTCTTCTTCTCCAGCCCGGCAACGATGCGTTCGACGGCGGTGGTGAAGTCTTCGAGGGCGATGTCGGGCGCGCCGCGCCGCGTGGCGGCGAGTGCTGCTTCGTTGCACAGGTTCGCGAGGTCGGCCCCCGAGAAACCGGTGGTGAGCTGGGCCACTTGCTCCATGTCCACTTGCGGCGACAGACGGATCTTTCGGGTGTGCACTTTCAGGATCTGAACCCGGCCGGCCTTGTCGGGCCGGTCGACCAGCACCTGGCGGTCGAAGCGGCCGGCGCGCAGCAGGGCCGGGTCCAGCACCTCGGGCCGGTTGGTGGCGGCCAGCAGCACGAGGCCCGATGAACTGTCAAAGCCGTCGAGCTCGGCCAGCAACTGGTTCAGGGTCTGCTCGCGTTCGTCGTGGCCACCGATGGGTGAGACCGCTCCGCGTGCGCGACCCAGCGCATCGAGTTCGTCGATGAAGATGATGGCGGGGGCCCGGGTGCGGGCCTGCTCGAACAGGTCGCGCACACGGGCTGCCCCCACGCCCACGAACATTTCGACGAACTCGCTGCCCGAGATGCTGAAGAACGGTACGCCCGCTTCGCCGGCCACAGCCTTGGCCAGCAGGGTCTTGCCGGTGCCCGGCGGCCCCACCAGCAACACACCCCGCGGGAGCCGTGCACCCAGTCGGCCGCTGCCCTGCGGGTCTTTCAGGAAGGTCACGATCTCCTGCAGCTCGGCCTTGGCTTCGTCGACACCGGCCACGTCCGCAAACCTGACGCCGGTGTCCTTCTCGACATAGACCTTGGCGTGGCTCTTGCCAATGCTCATGAATCCGCCCGCACCCTGCCGGTCCAGCACGCGGCGGATCAGGAAGAACCACACCCCGACAAACACCAGGCCGGGCACGATCCAGGACAGCAGGTCCCGCAACAGGGTGCTTTCCACCACGCGCCGATAGGGCACCCCGTGCCGGGAGAGGCGCTCGACCAGATCGCCTTCGACCCGGTTGGCGACGATGGTGGTCTTGCCGTCGGGTTCGCTCGTCTTCAGGGTGCCGGTGATCGTGGTTTCACCAATGATCACCTCGGCCACGCGGCCGTCGGCCAGTGCCTGCTCGAACGCGCTGTAGGGCACGGCTTCCACGGTGCGCGCGGTTTGCCAGACGGACTGGGCCCACGTCAGGGCCAGTAGCGCCAGGAGCCAGTAGCCCAGATTCCACTGGACCTTTTGATGGGGTTGCATCCGATCGCCTTTCTGCCAGGTGCCTCAAAGAAGTGTTGTCCCATGCCTGGCCATGCCGGCGGGCCGCCACTTCATCGTAGCCAGGCGGGTGTCGATGCGTGCGACTTTCGATGGTCTGCATTGAGCGGACTCAATGCGCAGACCCGGTTCGTCCATAAGCTGTCTCGTGGCGCTGTCGTGCGTCCGGTCTGGCGACCGGCTGCACCCCGGTTCGTTTTTTCGACCAGGAGGTACCCATGCAAGCAGGCAAAGAAGCAGAGCTGTGGATGTACGAAAAAATGCTGGAGATACGGCATTTCGAGGAGACCATGGCCACGGTCTATCTGGAAGGCAAGCTGCCGCCGCAGATCCAGAAAGGGCTTGCGTTTGACATCGGCTCGGGGCCGGTACCGGGCGAGATGCACCTCGCCGCGGGGCAGGAGCCGGTGGCGGTGGGCGTGTGCGCGCACCTGAAGCAGACCGACACGGTGGTGGGCACGCACCGGCCCCACCACTTTGCCATCGCCAAGGGCGTGCCGCTGGGCCGCATGGCGGCCGAGATGTTCGGCAAGGCCACCGGACTGGGCAAGGGCAAGGGTGGGCACATGCACCTGTTCGACCCGGTGAACCGGTTCAGCTGCAGCGGCATCATCGGTGCCAGCTTGCCGCCGGCCTGCGGCGCGGCGCTGGCGGCGAAGAAGCTGGGCAAGGACTGGGTGGCGGTGGCCTTCTTTGGCGAGGGGGCGGCCAACCAGGGCGCGGTGCACGAGTCTCTCAACCTCGCGGCCTTGTGGAAACTGCCGGTTATTTTTGTCTGCGAGGACAACAAGTGGGCCATCTCGGTGCCCAAGTCCAGCGCCACTTCGATCGAATGGGTGGCCGACCGTGCCGCAGGTTATGGCATGCCGGGCATCAAGGTCGCGACCAACGACGCCATGGCGGTGTATGAGGCCGCCGGTCCGGCGGTGCAGCGTGCGCGCCGGGGTGAAGGCCCCAGCCTGATCGAGGTCAAGACCGACCGCTACCTCGGCCACTTCCAGGGCGACCCGGAGGTCTACCGTCCGAAAGACGAGGTGGCCAACCTGCGCAAGAACGATCCGATCCCGCGGATGGCCAGCCATCTGAAGCTGCAGGGCTACATGAACGACGCCGAGGAAGCCAATCTGGTCGCGCTTGCCCGGCGGCGCGTGGTCGATGCGTTCGAGTTCGCGCGCAACAGCCCCGACCCCGAGCCGCAGGATGCCCTGCAGGACGTCTTTGTCTGAGCCGATCCGCCACCGAATCCCACCAGGAGCACGACATGAGCAACACCCGCAAGCTCACCATGGCGCAGGCCATCGCGGAGGGCATTGGCCAGGAAATGCAAAGCGACGACACGGTTTTCGTGATGGGCGAAGACATCGGCAGGTACGGCGGCATCTTCGGTGCCACCGGTGGCCTGCTGGACCGGTTCGGTCCGGATCGCATCATGGACACCCCGATCTCCGAGACCGCCTTCATCGGCACCGCCACCGGGGCCGCTGCCGCGGGGATGCGGCCGATCGCCGAGCTGATGTTCGTGGACTTCTTCGGCGTCTGCATGGACCAGATCTACAACCACCTGGCCAAGAACACCTACATGGCGGGCGGCCACATCAAGCTGCCGGTGGTGCTGACCACGGCCATCGGTGGCGGCTACAACGATGCTGCGCAGCACTCGCAATGCCTGTACGCCACCTTCGCCCACATGCCGGGGCTGAAGGTGGTGGTGCCGTCCAACGCCTACGACGCCAAGGGTCTGATGATCCAGGCGATCCGCGACGACAACCCGGTGCTCTTCATGTACCACAAGGGCATCATGGGTCTGCCCTGGATGGCGTACTTCGAGGGCAGCAGCAACGAGGTGCCCGAGGCGGCGTACACCATTCCGTTTGGCCAGGCGCGCGTGGCGCGCGAGGGCAGCGACGTCACCATCGTCACCCTCAGCCAGATGGTGCAGAAGGCGCTGCTGGCGGCGGAGGAACTGGTGGCCGAGCGCATCAGCGTGGAGGTGATCGACCTGCGCACGCTGGTGCCGCTGGACCGCGAGGCGGTGCTGCGCTCGGTGCGCAAGACCGGGCGCCTGCTGGTGGCCGACGAGGACTACCTGGGCTTTGGCGTCACCGGTGAAATCGCCGCCATCGTGGCCGAAAACCTCGATACCGTGCAGCTGAAGGCGCCGGTGAAACGGGTGGCCGTGCCCAATGTGCCGATTCCGTACAGCCGTCCATTGGAGCGTTTTGTGATTCCGCAGGTGGGCGGCCTGGTGGCGGCTGTGCGCGAGCTGATGACCGCCTCGGTGCGCCAGCCGTTGGAGGTGTGATGAACATCACCTTGCCGGACGCAGCTTGGGAGGGGGTCGAGGCCTCGGTCGAGGCCCTGGTGGACCGGTGGCTGGTGCAGGAGGGGGACACCGTGCGTCAGTGCCAACCGTTGGCCACGGTGGTGCTGGTGAAGGCCAGCCAGGACATTGAAGCGCCCATGAACGGCCGCGTGACACACATCCTGGTGACTGCGGGTCACACCTTTCACCGGGGCCAGCCCATTGCAACGCTGGAGCGCCTGCCATAGACACCACGGCCCAGGAGCAGGACTGGAACCGCCAGCAGCTGGAGCGGCCGGTTTCCATCCCGGATTTCCGAGTCTGGAACCACCGCCGGCCTGCCGTTGTGCTGGGCTGTTCGCAGCGTGCCCTGCGGGACGGCATCGCAGCGCGCCTGCCGCCTCGGGGCGTGGATCTGGTGGAGCGCGCATCGGGTGGCGGTGCCGTGTTGAGCGGACCCTGGATGGTCAGCGTTTCCGTGGCCTTGCCGCCGGACCACGTTTGGGCGACCAACGGGCTGGAGGGATACCGGCAACTGGGGCGCTTGCATGCGGTTGTGTTGAGCGGGCTGGGCGTGGCCACGATGTCGGTACCGCCCGAAGGCGTTGAACGCGGGAATCAGCGCTGGGGCGGCGGTGTGCGTTGGGCGTGTTTCGGCAGCCTGGCGCCCTGGGAACTCACCGACGGGGAGGGCCGCAAAGTGGTGGGGCTGGCCCAGCGGCGGCAGGGCCATGGTGTGCTGCTGGTGGCCGGTACCCTGTGTCACGCGCCCGATTGGCCGCTGTTGTGCGATGCCCTGGGCTTTCCGGGCGATGCGCCGTGGCTGCAGCGGGTGACCGTGGCTTGCGACGCCCTGGCCGATCGGGCGTTTTCCGCGGCCACACTGGTCGGTCAACTGCGGCGCGCCCTGGCCAGTGAACTGTGGACACCACGGCGTTCGTCGTTCCCGGTGTGAACCGGTTCTCCGGTGCGCGACGACGGACCTTCAACGCATCCACTGCTGCCAGGGTCTCCGCGGAGCCGCCGCGGTATTTGTGCGCCTTCCTGTAAGGTTCTGTTCCTCCCCCCGACTCATCCCTACCCAACCCGAGGACACCGAGATGAAGAAGGAACGCAGAACCCTGCTGAAGCAACTGGGCGCCGTGCTGGCCGCGGTCGGCTTGCCGGCCGCAACCCCGCACGCCGCCGAACCCCCATTTCCGTTGAAGAAGACCGCGGCCGAGTGGAAGGCGATCGTGTCGCCAGCGGCCTACGACGTGCTGTTCGAACACGGCACCGAACGCGCCGGCAGCAGCCCGCTCAACGCCGAGAAGCGTCCGGGTCGTTATGTCTGCGCCGCCTGCAACCTGCCGCTGTTCGACGCCGCCCACAAGTACGAGAGCGGCACCGGCTGGCCGAGCTTCTGGCAACCGCTGCCCGGCGCGCTCGGCACCTCCACCGACTTCAAGCTGATCTACCCGCGCACCGAGTACCACTGCAGCCGCTGCGGCGGACACCAGGGCCACGTGTTCAACGACGGCCCCAAGCCCACCGGCAAACGTTATTGCAACAACGGCGTGGCGCTGGCCTTTGTGCCCCAGGGCGCTGCGCTGCCGGCCCTGCGCACCTGAACAGGCCCTAACCGGAGAACCCCCACATGAACAAAACCTTCCGGGCGCTGGCCCTCTCGGCTTGCCTGAGCGCTGTGGCCGCGACGGCCCAGGCGGCCACCGCCACGGCGGTCTTTGCCGGTGGCTGCTTCTGGTGCATCGAGGCGGACTTCGAGAAGCTCGCCGGCGTGACGGAAGTGGAGTCGGGTTACACCGCGGGCAAGACCGTCAACCCGACCTACGAGCAGGTGAGCAGCGGCCACACCGGCCACACCGAGGCGGTGCGCGTGATCTACGACCCGGCCAAGGTGAGCTACGCGGAGCTGGTCGAATACTTCTGGCGCCACATCGACCCCACGGTGAAAGACCGCCAGTTCTGCGACATCGGCAGCCAGTACCGCAGCGGCATCTACTGGGGCAATCCGGCCGAGCGCCAGGTGGTGGAAGCCAGCCGTGACGCGCTGCTCATGAGCAGCCGGTTCAAGGCGATCCACACCGAGCTCGCGCCCGCCAGCGCCTTCTACCTGGCTGAGGACTACCACCAGGACTATTACAAGAAGAACTCGGTGCGCTACAACTACTACCGCTACAGCTGCGGTCGCGATGCGCGCGTGAAATCGCTCTGGCAGTAGCCCATACCCCTTGTTCCGGGGCGCCCCGAGGGCCCTGTGAGACCGGAACCCGGTGGTAGCATTCCTGCCACTTTTCACTACAAGGGGCCGGGGAATGAGGGAGTCAGAAGATTTCGCCGAAACGGTGATGATGGGCGCGTTGCCGCCGGCGCCGCCCCACCGGCCGCAGACGCTGGACATCCGCTTCACCGGATCGGGCAGCGAGTACTTCCGGATCTGGATCGTCAACCTGCTGCTGACCCTCGTCACGCTCACCCTCTACCTGCCTTTCGCGCGCGCGCGGCGCATGGCCTACTTCCAGAACAACACGCTCGTCGGCGGTGACCCGCTGGGTTTTCATGCCGACCCGTGGAAGATGTTCCGTGGCTATTTGCTGGTGCTCGTGCTCGGTGTGGGTTACTGGGCGGTGTCGAACTTCATGCCGGCGTTTTCCTGGGCTGCGCTGGTGGTGTTCATGGGGCTGTGGCCGCTGCTGTGGCGCTCGTCGTTGCAGTTCCGCCTGCGCAACACCAGCTGGCGCGGCGTGCGCCTGAATTTTGTCGGCGACACGAAGTCGGCCTACCTGGCCATGTTGCCGATGTTCCTGCCGGCGCTGGCTTTTGTCGGCCTGCTGCCCGAACCCGTCGAGGGCGAAGAGATCGCCGAAGAGACCGCGCGCTACGCCGCCGCGGTGGTGGGGGCCGTGGTGCTGGCGTTTGTGCTGTTGTTGCCCTGGCTCTGGGCGCGCATCAAGCGGTACCAGCACGGGGGCTACGCCTTCGCACAGGAGCGCACCGAGCTCACCGTCGGCGCCGGCCGTTTCTATGGCCTGTTCTTCAAGATCCTGGGCGTGTCGCTGGCGGTGATGCTGGTGGTCGGCAGCGTCATGGGCGCGGCGTTCGGCGTGCTGATGCTCATGGGCATGACCAACTGGGCCGAGCTGAGCAGCGGGGGCGGTGCGCTCGCCGGCCTGCTGGCCGCGGTGGTTTTTGGCGTCATCGTGTTGATGGCCTATGTGCTCATGCCGCTGATCGTGGGCTCGTACACCACCTCGCGCCTGCAGAACCTGCTCTGGGCCAACACCCGCAGCCCGAAGATTGAGTTCCAGAGCGACCTGCGCCTGGGCCCGCTGTTTCGCGTCGGTCTGGTCAACTGGCTGCTGATCGCGCTCACGCTCGGCCTCTACTGGCCGTTTGCCAAGGTGCGCCTGGCGCGCGTCAAGCTCGAAGCCATGTCGCTGGTGGTGCAGGGTGACGTGGACGAATGGGTGGCCGAAGCGCAGCCGGCGGGCCGGGGTGTGCTGGGTGATGCGGCGGGTGATTTCTTCGGCATCGACATGGGGCTGTGATGGCGCCGGACGAGCCTGCTGTGATTCGAACCCAGTGGTTTGACGGGCGCAGCCCGCGTGGCCGCTCGGTGAGCCTGCGGGTGCAGGGCGACGAGCTGCTGCTGCGCACGCACGACGGACTCGTCGAACACCGGTACCCGCTGGGCGGCGTGCGCTGGCCCGAACGCCGCAGCCACGGCCAGCGCCAGACCGAGCTGCCCGACGGTGGCCTGATCCAGCACGCCAACGCCACCGAGTGGGACGCCTGGTTCCAGGCCAGTGGACTGCGCGAGGGCGCCGTGGTGGGCTGGATGCAGAGCTGGCGCGCCACGCTCGCGGCCATGGCAGGCACCGTGGTGTTTCTTGCCGCGGCCTGGGTCTGGGGCGTGCCCTGGCTCAGTGTCACGCTGGCTGGGTTGGTGCCGCAGTCGCTGGAAAACCAGATCGGCGAGCAGAGCCTGGCGCAGCTCGATCGCCTGTTTCTCAAACCCAGCCAACTGCCCGCAGCGCAGCAGGAAGCGCTGCGCCAGCGCTTTGCCCGGGTCGTTGAACAGGCCCATCCCGAGGGCGATGCACCGGCCTGGCAACTCGGATTTCACCAGAGCGAGATCCTGGGCGCCAACGCCTTTGCCCTGCCCGGTGGCAGCATGGTCATGACCGACGATCTGGTGAAGTTGCTGGACGACCAGCCCGACGCCCTCGTGGGCGTGCTCGCGCACGAGCTGGGCCATGTGCAGCACCACCACGGGCTGGACCTGATGGTGCGCGCCAGCCTGGTCAGCGCGCTGGTGGGTGTGGTGCTGGGTGACGCCAGTGGTTTCCTGGCCACCGTGCCGGCCACGCTGGCCACGCAGTCGTATTCGCGCGATGCCGAACGCGAAGCCGACGCCCACGCGGCGCAGATGCTGCACGCGAGCGGTATCGATCCGGCGGTGATGGCGATCTTCTTCGAGCGCATGCTGGCCGAAGAGGGCGCCGTCCAGCCGGCGGATGAACAGGGCGAGCATGAAGGCAGCGGCGTGTCGCTGCCCATCGCCATCGCCAGCCACCCCGACCATGGCGAACGCATCCGCTTCTTCCGCGAGTGGCAGGCCCCCGGTCCTTGACGCAGGTCAGGGCGACCGGCCGCCCGGGTTGAAATACTGGTAAAAGCCCGGCACGCAGGCGCTTGTCGCGGATGCCACACCGTCGGCGCGCGTGGTCGGGCGTATGCTGAGCGCAACTTGTTTTCCGCACCCCATGGACACCTCGAACCCGCCCCCCGTCGAACCCGTTTTCACCGCCCGTGGCCTGACCAAGGTCTATGGCGAAGGCGAAGCCGCGGTCCATGCCCTGCGCGGTGTGGACCTGGACATCGTGCGCGGCGAATTCGTGGTGCTGCTCGGCGCCTCGGGCAGCGGCAAGTCCACCTTGCTGAACATCCTGGGCGGGCTGGACACGGCCACCGCCGGCTCGGCGCGCTGGACGCACGCGGGCGAGACGCACGAACTCATCGGCGCAGGCGACGCCGAACTCACGCGCTACCGGCGCGAACACGTGGGTTTCGTGTTCCAGTTCTACAACCTCATTCCCAGCCTGACCGCGCGCGAAAACGTGGCGCTGGTGACCGACCTCGCCGAAGACCCGATGAAGCCCGAAGACGCACTCGCGCTGGTGGGCCTCGGCGAGCGCATGAACCACTTCGTGTCGCAGCTCTCGGGCGGCGAGCAGCAGCGCGTGGCGATCGCGCGCGCCATCGCCAAGAACCCCGAGGTGCTGCTGTGCGACGAACCCACCGGCGCGCTCGACTGCGCCACCGGCGTGATGGTGCTGCAGGCGATCGAACATGTGAACCGGGAACTGGGCACGACCACGGTGGTGATCACGCACAACGCGCCGATCGCCGAGATGGCCGACCGCGTGCTGCGCCTGGCCGACGGCCGCATCGTCGAGACCCGCGTCAATGCGAACAAGCTGCCCGCGTCCAGCCTGAGCTGGTGAACCCCGCATGAAGGCCATCCACATCAAGCTCTGGCGCGACCTGAAGCGGTTGCGCGCGCAGGTGGTCACCATTGCGATGGTGGTGGCGATCGGGGTGGCCGGCTTCGTGGGCATGTTCTCGGTGCACCAGTCGCTGCAGGGTTCGCGCGATCACTTCTACCGCGACAACCGCCTGGCCGATGTGTTCGCCAGCGTCAAGCGCGCCCCGGTGCACCTGCGCGAGCGCCTCGCCGCGCTCGACGGCGTGGCCGAGGTCAAGCTCGACGTGGTGTTCGACGCGCAGATCGACCTGCCCGGCGTGCTGCCGCCGGTCACCGGGCGTTTCATCGGGCTCGACCTCGCGCGCGCCCACGCCGGCCGCCAGGGCCTGAACGCGCTCACGCTCAAGCGCGGGCGCTGGCCCGAGCGCGACGGTGCGCTCGAAGCCCTGGTGAGCGACCGCTTTGCCGCGGCGCGCGGGCTGAACCCTGGCGACACGGTGCACGCGATCCTGAACGGCAAGCGCGAGCGCGTGCACCTGGTGGGCACGGCCGCCTCGCCCGAGTACGTGTTCGCCTCGCAGGGCGGCGCGCCCGACGACCAGTCGTTCGGCATCTGGTGGATCGACGGCGCGCGCATGACCCAGGCCTTCGACATGCAGGGCGCCTTCAACCAGGTGTCGCTGCGGCTCGACGCGGGCCAGGCCAGTACTTCGATGCTGGTGCGGGTGCTGCCGCAGGTGGACCGCTTGCTGGAACCCTACGGTGCTTTCGGCGCAACCGGGCGCGACAAGCAGTTGTCTTCCAAGATCGTGAGCGACGAACTCGCTCAGCTCAAGGTCATGGGCACGGTGCTGCCCGCCATCTTTCTGGCGGTGGCGATGTTCATCCTCAACGTGGTGCTGAGCCGCCAGGTGGCCACGCAGCGCAGCCAGATCGCGGCGCTCAAGGCGCTGGGCTACAGCGACGGCGCGATCGCATGGCACTACATCCAGCTCGCGCTGGCCATCGCCGGGCTCGGCGTGGCGGTGGGGCTGGCCTTGAGCCAGCTCATCGGCCGCGGCATGCTCGGCCTGTACGACGAAGTGTTCCGCTTCAACGGCCTGGCCTACGAGACCAGTGTCTGGCTGGTGGTGGTGTCGACCCTGCTCGCGGCGGCCGCCGCTGCGGCGGGCACCTGGAACGCGATCCGCGCCGTGGTGCGGCTCAAGCCGGCGCAGGCCATGCAGCCGCCCGCGCCGCCGGCCTACCAGCCCACGCTGGTGGAACGGCTGGGGCTGCGCCGCTTCGTCAGCACCGGCGCGATGATGGTGATCCGCAACTTCGAGCGCCGCCCGATGCGCGCGGCCTTCACCGTGACCGGTATCGCACTCGCGGTGGCGCTGCAGATCTCGGGCGCCTTCTGGATCGACGCGATTGCGCACATCGTCGACGTGCAGTTCCGCCAGGTGCAGCAGGGCGACGTGCTGGTCAACTTCCACCGCCCGGTGCCGCTGACTGTGGTGCAGGACCTCAAGCGCCTGCCCGGTGTGATCGACGCCGAGCCCTACCGCACCGAGCCGGTCCGTGTGCGCCTGCACGGGCGCAGCGAAGACACGGCGCTCACCGGCTACCGCAGCGACGCGCAGCTGATGCGCGTGGTGGACGAAACCCGCGGCGCGGTGGCCATGCCGTCGCACGGTGTGGTGCTGTCTTCGCTGCTGGCGCGTGCGCTCGGTGCGCGCGTGGGCGACCGCGTCGAGCTGCAGTTCCGGCTCTGGAACCAGCAGCGCGTCGAGGTGCCGGTGGTGGACATCGTGCACACCATGTTCGGCAAACTGCTTTACATGAACCTGGACGCGATGAACGCGCTGGCGCGCGACGGCCACGGCGTGGCCGACGCCGCGCTGCAGGTCGACCCCTTGGCGATGGACGCGTTCTGGGGCGCGGTGAAGGCTGCGCCGGTGATCAACTCGGTGTTCGACAAGGCCGGCTCCATGGCCGCGTTCAACAAGACCACCTCACGCAACATGGGCGTGTTCAGCGGCATCCTCACGCTGTTTGCGGTGGCGATGGCGGTGGGCATCATCTACAACGCGGCGCGCATCGCGCTCTCCGAGCGCGCCTGGGAACTGGCGAGCCTTCGTGTGCTGGGCATGACGCGGGCCGAGGTTTCGGTGCTGCTGCTCGCCGAGCTCGGCGCCGAGCTGCTGGTGGCCCTGCCCATCGGCGCGCTCACCGGCTGGGGCCTGGCCTCGCTGATGATGCGGCTGATGGCGTCCGACAGCATCGATTTTCCGGTTGTGATCGAGCCGTCCACCTACGCCTCGGCCGCGCTGATCGTGCTGGCGGCGGGCGTGGTCAGCGCGCTGCTGGTGCGCCGCCAGATCGACCGGCTGGACCTGGTTTCTGTCTTGAAGGTACGCGAATGAACGAACAAAAAAGCCCCTGGAAAACACCCCGGCGCTGGGCCATCGTCGGGCTGGCGCTGCTGGCCGCCGCCGCGCTGCTTTACGCGGTGTACCGGCCCCGGCCGATCACCGTGGAGGTGGCGCAGGTGACCTCCGGGAAATTCGAGCAGGTGGTCGAGGAAGACGGCCAGTTGCGGCTGAAGAACCGCTACGTGATCACCGCGCCCACCCTGGCCCAATTGCAGCGCCCCACGCTCAAGGTGGGCGATGCGGTGCAGGCCGGCGACGTGGTCGCCCGGCTCGCACCCGCCGCACCGCAACTGATCGACGCCCGCACCCGCACGGTGCTGCAGCAGCGCGTGGGCAGTGCCGACGCGGCGCGCCGTGCCGCCGCCGCCCAGGTGCAACGCGCACAGACCGCGCTGGCGCAGGCCACGCTGGAGGCGGGGCGCTCCGATCAGCTCGCCCAGCGGGGCTTCATCGCCCCGTCGGCCCGCGACCAGAGCGATCTGGCCCGGCGCTCGGCGCAGCAGGCCCTGACGGCGGCCCAGGCCGAGCAGGCCATGGCCGACTTCGCGGTGGCCGAAGCCCGCGCCGCGCTGGCCCAGGCTGTGCCCACGGCGGGCGAACGCCCAGCCGGCCTGTGGGAGATCAAAAGCCCGGTGAACGGCCAGGTGCTCAAGCTGCACCTGGACAGCGCGGCCCCCGTGACCGCGGGGCAGTCGCTGCTGGAGATCGGCGACACGGCGGCGATGGAAGCGGTGATCGACGTGCTCTCGGGCGAGGTGCGGCAGGTGTTGCCCGGGGCCGCGGTGTTGCTGACCACCGGCAGCGGCGCCGCGCCGCTGCCCGGCACGGTGACGCGGGTGGAGCCGGTGGCCTTCACCAAGGTGTCGGCGCTGGGCATCGAAGAGCAGCGCGTGAACGTGGTCGTGGCGCTGCCGACGGTGCCCTCGGACGCCGCGCGGCTGGGCGACGGTTTCCGCGTGGACGCGCGCATCACCGTGTCGTCGCAGGCCGATGCCGTGCTCGTGCCCAGCGCGGCGCTGGTGCGCGATGGCGAGCGGTGGCGCGTGTTCGTGGTGGACGCTGGCAAGGCGCGTGCACGCGCGGTGCAGATCCACGACCGCAACGCCGACATGGCCTGGGTGAAGGACGGCGTGAAGGCGGGTGAGACCGTGCTGCTCTATCCGGGCAGCACGATTGCTGACGGGCAGCCCGTAAGGACGCGATAACCCCCCTGCGCCGCTTCGCGTCTTCCCCCCAAGGGGGGACCACACCAGTGGCCTGGCAAAGCCAGCTCCACGGTGTGTGCTGGCTGGGCCGCGCTCTTCATGCGTTGCGGATCGCGCCCCGGCAGGGCGTTGAACGGCCGCCCCTTCAATACCCCTGAGTTTGAGTGCGGCAGCGCACAGACTGTTCGCGGGTCAGGCTTTACTGTGGCGCCAATGGCACTGGAAATGAACCCGGTCCGCCATGCGGTGCAGCCCCCGGTTGCGCAGCCCGTTCAACCTCTGCACAGAAAGCATTCCATGAAAACAACCCACCAACGCTTTGCCATCCTCCTGCTCGCCGCCGCGGCCTTCACCGGCATCGCCGGCTGCGCTGCAGGCGCCAAGCAAGAGAGCACCGGCCAGTACGTGGACGACACCGTCATCACCACCCGCGTGAAGACCGAGATCCTGAAGGACGCCTCGCTCAAATCGGCCGAGATCAATGTCGAAACCTTCAAGGGCGCGGTTCAGCTCAGCGGTTTTGTGAACTCCCAAGCCGACATCAACCGCGCCGTGCTGGTCACGCAGGGCGTGCCCGGCGTCAAGTCGATCAAGAACGACATGCGCATGAAATGACCGGCGGGCTTCGGCCCCGGCATTGCCTCTCCAACCTGATGAGGTCACCCCATGAACACACACATTCCTTTTGAATCCCGCTGGCTGACGCTGGCCGCTTCGCTGACCCTGGTCGCGGGCCTGAGTGCCTGCGCTGGCATGTCGCGCCAGGACCAGAACACCGCCATCGGTGCGGGTGTTGGTGCCGTCGGAGGCGCCGTGCTCACCGACGGCAGCGCGCTGGGCACCCTGGGTGGCGCAGCCATCGGCGGTGTCATCGGCAACCAGATCGAAACCGACGAAGAGCGCTATCGCCGCAATCGCAGGTGAACGGCCTGTTGCCCTTCACTTCAACCCACTGAAAGAACGCCATGAGCAATCCCGTCACCACCTTGGGCGATGACGCCTCTTCGCTGGCCGCCTCGGTCGCCAACTCCACCGAGCAAGCGATCCGGACCACCCAGCGTGCGGCCCAGCAGGGCATCGACCAGCTGGCCAACAACCTGGACGGCGCGCGCAGCCAGACCAGCAACGCGCTGCACCACCTGGTGAGCGATACCGAAGCGCTGGCGCACCGCGGCATGGACGCCGTGCGCGACGGCGCCGGTCAGCTGCGCGAGAAATCGCTGCACGTGAAAGACGCCACCGCCAGCTACATCCAGCACGAGCCCGTCAAGTCGATGCTGATGGCCGCCGCCGTGGGCGCTGCGCTCATGGGCCTGGTGGCCCTGTTCAGCCGCCATCACAGCGGTCACAACGGTCGCTGATCCCGGAGCCCTCGCCATGATCCACCCCGTGTTCCGCCTGGCGGCTTCACAGCCCCTATTGCTGGCGGAGCACGCGGCAGCTTACGCAAGCCTGCTGGGCGAAGAGTTGACCATCGGCAGCGCGCGCCTGAAACGGCGCCTGGCGCTCCAGCTGGCGGGCGCCGCCTGCCTGGTGGTGGCCGCCGTGCTGCTGGGCGTGGCCGTGCTGCTGTGGGCCTCGCTGCCCGATGCCGGTTTTCGCGCGCCCTGGCTGTTCGTGCTCACGCCCGTGCTGCCGGCCGCGCTCGGTCTGTGGGCCCTGTGGCTCGCACAGGACCGCGAGGAAGAGGAATGGTTCGCCCATCTGCGCATTCAACTGGCCGAGGATGCCGCGCTCCTGCGCATCCCGGGCACACCATGAGTCCGGTCACGCCCGAGACGGCGGCGACGCCGCTCACGGCCGGTGCGCGGGCCGTGCTGGCCCGCGACCGGCTGGCTCGCAACCGCGAGCGCCTGTCCGGCTGGTTCGAACAGGACCGCCGGAACCAGGCTGAACGGGCTTCCGCTGGCTGGCTGGCGGGATCGCTGTGGCCCGTGCTCCAAGGCCTGGGCACCCAGCCCGTGGTATCGCTCGCGCTCGGCGCCCTGACCCAGGGCATGCTGCAGCGCACGCCGGGTGCGCCCCGGCCCGCGCTGGAAACCCAGGCACTGGGCGCTGCCATGGCCGTGGTGCGCCGCCATCCCAAGACCAGCCTGGCGGTCGCCGCCATCGCTGGTGTTGCCCTGCTGTGGAGCCGCAGGCACCGCAGTCCTCCCACCTGACCTCAACACAAGGAATCACCATGCTCTACACCGTCGCCGTCGTCCTGCTCATCCTCTGGTTGCTGGGGCTCGTCACCTCCACCACCCTGGGCGGCTTCATCCACATCCTGCTGGTGATCGCCGTCGTCATGGTGCTGCTGCGTGTGATCAGCGGGCGCAGTCCGCTCTGAATCGGCATCACCCGCTGCGCTGGCGGCTGTGTGGGCCAGCGCACAGACGCGGCCCGCGGGGGTCGCTAGTGTCCGCCCATGTCGCCACGGGCGACACCCACCCGAGATCCTGATGTCCGAGACAAATACCCGCCACGATGCCCCTGAACTGCCGGGCAAATCGGGTGAACCGACCGAGTCCAGCCGGCGCAGCGCCTTGCTCAAGGCCGGCGCGCTGCAGAACGCCATCCTGAACAGCGCCAATTTCTCGATCATCGCGACCGACGAAAAAGGCATCATCCAGCTCTTCAACGTGGGTGCCGAGCGCATGCTGGGCTACCGCGCCGACGAGGTGGTCAACCGCGTGCGCCCGAGCGACATGCACGACCCGCTGGAGGTGCATGCGCGCGCGACGGCCCTGAGCCTGGAGCTGGACACGCCGATCGCGCCCGGCTTCGAGGCCCTGGCCTTCAAGGCCTCGCGCGGCATCGAAGACATCTACGAGCTGACCTACATCTGCAAGGACGGCAGCTGGTTCCCGGCCATCGTGTCGATCACCGCACTGCGCGACGACTACGGCGACATCATTGGCTACCTGCTGATCGGCACCGACAACTCGGTGCGCAAGCGGGTGGAGCAGCAGCTCAACGAAGCCGTGGTCGCGGCCGAAAAAGCCAACCTGGCCAAGACCGATTTCATCTCCAGCATGAGCCACGAGCTGCGCACGCCGCTCAACGCCATCCTGGGTTTTGCGCAGCTGGTCGAGTCGGGCACGCCCGCGCCCACGCCGACGCAGCAGCGCAGCATCGGGCAGATTCTCAAGGCCGGCTGGTACCTGCTGGAGCTGATCAACGAGATCCTCGACCTGGCGCTGATCGAGTCCGGCAAGCTCTCGCTTTCGGGCGAGCCGGTCTCGCTTACCGAGGTGCTGGCCGAGTGCCGCGCCATGGTCGAGCAGCAGGCGCAGCAGCGCGGCATCGGCATGGTGTTCGCGCGGCTGGAGTCACCGCGCTACGTGAAGGCCGACCGCACCCGCCTCAAGCAGGTGCTGATCAACCTGCTGTTCAACGCCATCAAATACAACCAGCGCGGCGGCCATGTCACGGTGGCCTGCACGCTGAGCCCACCGGATTCGGTGCGCATCAGCGTGCGCGACACCGGTCCCGGTCTGGCGTCCGAACAGCTGGCCCAGCTGTTCCAGCCCTTCAACCGGCTGGGCCAGGAATCCGGCGCCGAAGAGGGCACCGGCATCGGTCTGGTGGTGACGCAGCGGCTGGTGCACCTGATGGGTGGCCAGATCGGTGCCGACAGCACGCCCGGCGTGGGCAGCGTGTTCTGGATCGAGATGGCGCTGACCGAAGCACCGCAGATGGTGGCGCTGGACGACGCCTTGCCCACCGACGCACCGCGCCCCGAAGCGCTTCCCGGCACACACCAGCACACCCTGCTGTACGTGGAAGACAACCCGGCCAACCTGGAGCTGGTCGAGCAGATCGTCGCGCGCCGCGAAGACATGCGCCTGCTCGGCGCGGCCGATGCCAGCCTGGGCATCGAGTTCGCCCGCGTGTACCAGCCCGAGGTGATCCTGATGGACATCAACCTGCCCGGTATCAGCGGCATCGAAGCGCTGAAGATCCTGCGGGCCGACCCGGACACCGCCCACATCCCCGTCATCGCGCTGAGCGCCAACGCCGTGCCGCGCGACATCCAGAAGGGGCTGGAGGCGGGCTTCTTCAACTACCTCACCAAACCCATCAAGGTCGCTCAGCTCATGGACGCGCTCGACGCTGCGCTGCAGGTCGCCGAAACCACGAGCG
The DNA here is from genome assembly GCF_013387465.1 of Hydrogenophaga aromaticivorans. Lineage (GTDB taxonomy): Bacteria > Pseudomonadota > Gammaproteobacteria > Burkholderiales > Burkholderiaceae_C > Hydrogenophaga > Hydrogenophaga aromaticivorans. Next base: position 488,466 of record NZ_VYGV01000007.1, read on the forward strand.
GTCCCGCCGCGCACCAGGAACCCGCATGAACCTCACCCAGCAAGAACGGCTCAATGCCCGCATCCTGATCGTGGACGACCAGCCGGCCAACGTGGCCCTGCTGGAAGCCATGCTGGAGGAGGCCGGCTACACCCGGGTGTCCAGCACCATGGAGCCCGACAAGGTCTGCGCCATGCACCGCAAGGCGCCGTTCGACCTGATCCTGCTCGACCTGCAGATGCCGGGCATGGACGGCTTCCAGGTGATGGAAGGGCTCAAGGCCAGCACCGCCGACGACGACTACCTGCCGGTGCTGGTGATCACCGCCCAGCCGGGCCACAAGCTGCGCGCGCTGCAGGCCGGTGCCAAGGACTTCATCAGCAAGCCGTTCGACATGGTCGAGGTCAAGGCGCGCATCAGCAACCTGATCGAGGTGCGTCTGCTGCACCGCCAACTGGCGCGGCACAACCAATACCTGGAACAGGTGGTGCAGGAACGCACCGCCGAGCTGCGCGAGAGCGAGGCGCGATACCGCGCCCTGACCGAGCTGGCCACCGACTGGTACTGGGAGCAGGACGGCGAGGGCCACTTCACCAAGGTGTCGGGTCCGGTGCTGGAGATGCTGGGCCTGCAGGTGGACACCCTGAACGATGGCGCTGGGACCGAGCACAGCGACGACGGCTGGAATCTGGCCGAACGCGAGGCGCTGCGAGCCCGCATCGCGGCGCGCCGCCCGTTCCTCGACATGGTGCTGAGCCGTGTGATGCCCGGCGGTGTGGTCCGGCAGTACCGCGTGAGCGGCACACCGATGTTCGATGCCAGTTGCACGCTGATCGGCTACCGCGGGTTTGGCGTTGAGGTTCTGGGGTCTTCGCTGCGCTGAGGGCTTGTTGCGGGTGCAGGAACGTCCCTCGCGCTGCGGCAGGCGCTGCCCGGTGGGGGCTCATCCGGGGTGGTCGGCGCAGTGCGCCGACTCCGCTGTGTCCACCCGCCCGGGGCCTGCGCGGCCAAACTCGCTGCGTTCGCTGCGCTCTCTCCGCTCAGACAGTGGCCGCGAGTCAGTCAACGAAGCGCGCACTCGCGCGCCCGGCCCCAGACGGGCGGCCACAGCCACCCCGGAACATCGCCCCCGCCGGACAGCGCCTGCCGCAGCGAGAAGCGATGTTGCATTCCATCGGTCGAAAATCCAGGTTCTCAGGAAGACGGAGCGCCCCAGCCCAGGGCACCGCCGGGCCGGCTTTGCCGGACGGCCAGTGCCGCCCCCTGGGGGGTAGCGCGAAGCGCTGCGGGGGGAAACCTCTACTCTCGTGGTTCGCCGTCGCGGTTCACCGTGACGGTGCGGCCGGGAGGCGAGAGCATCTGTGCGCGGTGCGTGATACCGCGGAAGCGGTAAGTCACGTCCCAGTAGGCGGGTTCGCTGCTGGTGTTGACGGTGCTGCAGCGTTGCACGTCCTGCGTGCTCACCGGGTTGCCGTAGCGGTCGCGGCCCACCTGGGAACCGATGGCCGCACCCGCCACCACACCGCCTGCCGTGGCCAGATCCCGACCACTGCCGCCACCGATCTGGTGACCGATCACGCCGCCGATGACGGCGCCGACCAGCGCACCACCGACATTGGGCGCGGGGCGCTGCTGCACCTGCTCGCGTTCGATCCAGCAGCGCTGCTGGGACTGGCCCATCACGGCGCGGACCGACAGCACCTCGGCCTCAAACAGGGGCTCGTTCTGGCGGCGGCGGAAGTCGCGTCGCTCTTCGCGCCGCTCTTCACGGGTCATTTCGCGCTGGCTCGGGTAGGGCTGCACCTGCACCGGGGCCTGTGTCATCGGCTGCTGTTCGTAAACCGGGTAGGGCGCGACGCAGCCAGCCAGGCCCAGCGTGGCGACGGCGGCCAGCGAGAGGGCTGTCTGCCGAAGGGAAAAACGGTGTGATGGATGTGTCATGGGGTGTCCTTTGTGTGGGAAACGTTGCGGGTCGGGCTTCAAGTTAGGGCCTTCAACGCGCCTTGTCTGTGCGCTGACGAACACCCGGGGTGCCGTGCAAAAGACCGGTGTGTTCGGCGCCGCACAGACCGGCGGGGCGCCTGGACTTACAAGGGTTGACACGGAAGCCACAGCAGGTTTCCCCTCACCCGCTCACGGAGAAGACCATGTCCAAGATTCCTTCCATGTCCCCCAGCTGGGACACCTCTTCGTACGGCCACCCGGCAGACTTCTCGGCGCTGGAGCGCACGGCGCTCGGCGATCACCTGGTCCATTGCGGCGCCCAGCGCGGGCCCTTGCAGACCTTGCGCAGCGGCGCCGACGAGCTCCAGGGGCTGCTGGCCGGGCGCGTGATCACGTCGGCGGTGGTGCTCACCCTGATGTTTGGTGGCTCCTGGCTCATGCTGTAAGTGGCGACCGCGCGCTTGCAAGCGCAGTGGGCCTGGGTACCGCAGAAGATCGAGCGCATGCTGGACGCCGCCCGCGGCGTCGCGCTCGAACCGATCCGCTCCGAGCTCTTTGGCGTTGCACGGTTTGAGCAGCACGGGCGCAGCCTGGGCGAATCGCACCGGGCGGGTCGGGCCAGCTTCGGTCAGGCCACGTTCTACCCGCGCCTGCAGAGCAACATCCGCAGCCTGCGGGCGGCTTACCAGTACATCGCGGTCGAGGCCCACGACGGCCACGACATCAGCCCGGCGGCCGAATGGCTGTTTGACAACTTCCACCTGATCGAAAGCCAGCTGCGGGAAATCCGCGAAGGCCTGCCGGCGCGCTATTACCGCTCGCTGCCGGTGCTGCAGGACGCCCCGCTGGTGGGGCTGCCGCGCATCTACGGCGTGGCCTGGGCCTTTGTCGCCCACACCGACAGCGCCTTCGACGAAACCCTGCTGGTCCACTTTCTGGACGCGTATCAGGACGCCCGCGAACTCAGCCAGGGCGAGCTGTGGGCGCTGCCCACCACGCTGCGCGTGGTGCTGGTGGAGAACCTGCGCCGCCTGGCCGACCGCATCGCCAGCCACAAGGCCGCGCGCGACCTCGCCAGCCTGTGCGCCAGCCGCGTCGACGAGCTCTCGCTGGATGCGGTGAAGGAGATGCACGTGCTCATGGAGCAGCGCGGTGTGGGCGATGTCTTCCTGTCCAACCTGGCGCAAAGCCTGGTGGGGCACGCCACCGCGGCCGGCGACTCGCCGATGGCGCAGGTGCGCCAGTGGCTGCAGGGCGTGGTGCCCGACCTGGCCGCGCTGCAGACACAACACCACGCCGCGCAGGCCGCCGACCACCTGAGCGTGGGCAACGCCGTGACCGCGCTGCGCCTGATCGGCGCGGCCGACTGGCCCGGCATCGTGGCGCGCACCAGCCGCGTCGTCCGCGTCATGCTGGACTCGCCGGTGTTCGAAGCCGAAGACGACGCCACGCGCGACACCACGCTGCACGGCATCGAGCGCCTGTCCACCCAGAGCGGGCAGGGCGAAGCCGCCGTGGCCCAGGTGCTGCTGGGCCTGATGGCCAGCGCGACCGGCCCGGCCGAGCTGGCCGGCCACTGGCTGCGCGGCGAAGGCCGCGCCACGCTGGAGCAGGCCCTCGGCCTGAAGCACCGCGTGGCGGGTCTGTGGCGCTCGGTGGCGGGTTTCTCGCGCACGCCCACCTACCTCGGCGCCATGCTGGTGGGCACGCTGCTGCTGGTGGCCTGGCTGCTGCACCGGCCCGGCTGGCTGGACGCGGGCTGGCCGTTCCAGCTCGGCAGCGTGCTGGTGGGGCTGGTGGTGCTGCTGCCCGCGTCCGAAGCCGTGGTGGCGGTGGTCAACCGCCTGATCGGCGAGTCGCTCCAGCCCGCGCACCTGCCGCGCCTGTTGCTGGCCGAGGGCATCCCGCCGAAGGCCCGGGTGATGGTGGTGGTGCCGGCGCTGCTGAACCACCCGGCCGGCATCGCGCAGACGGTGCACCGCCTGCACCTGCACCACCTGGCCAACCCCGAAGCCCACGCCCAGTTTGCGCTGCTCAGCGACTGGTCCGATGCCGACACCGAGCACCGGCCCGAAGACCAGGCCCTGCTGTCCCACGCCCAGAGCCATCTGACGGCGCTCAACGCGCGTTACCCGGTGGCGCCGGGCAGCCCACCGCGCTTCCTGCTGCTGCACCGCGAGCGCAGCCCGAGCGCCACGCAAGGCCAGTGGCTGGGCTGGGAGCGCAAGCGCGGCAAGCTGGAGCAGCTGGTGGCCGCGCTGGCCACCGGGTCGCCCGGACCCTTTTTCGAGCTCGGCGAACTCTCGCGCATGGCGCCGCACACGCGCTACCTCTTCACGCTCGACAGTGACACCCAGCTGCCGCCCGGGCGCCTGCGCACCCTGGTCGGCGTGGCCGAACACCCGGACAACCAGCCCCGACTGGACGCCAGCGGCCGCCGCGTGCTGCAGGGCTACGGCATCCTGCAGCCGCGCGTGGTGCTGCCGCTGGCGGGCGAGGGCGGGCGCACCGCCTGGCAATGGCTGTTCGACGGCCAGGCCGGCATCGACCCCTACAGCGCCATGAGCTCGGACGTGTACCAGGACCTGTTTGGCGAAGGCAGCTTCACCGGCAAAGGGCTGCTGCACGTGGCCACGCTGCACGCCGTGCTGGGCGAACGCCTGCCGACCGAGCAGGTGCTCAGCCACGACCTGCTCGAAGGCGCCCTGGTGCGCTGCGCCGTGGTGACCGACGTGACCCTGATCGAGCCCGACCCCGACCACGCCGACGCCGCCGCCTCGCGCGGGCACCGCTGGGCGCGCGGCGACTGGCAGCTGCTGCCCTTCCTGCTGCGGTCGCGCCAATGGCCGCTGGGCACCATCAACCGCTGGAAACTCTTTGACAATCTGCGCCGCTCGCTGGTGGCGCCGGCCTGCCTGCTGCTCATCGCCCTGGCCATGGCGGGGCTGGGCCTGTCGCTGCCCGCGGCGCTGGCGCTCAC
>NZ_VYGV01000028.1:0-337500 GCF_013387465.1 Hydrogenophaga aromaticivorans
GACCGCCGTGCTGGCCGCCCGCGCCGGCGATGGTGCGGGTGCGCCCGAAAGCTACCGGCCGCATGCCGCCGCGGGCGCCTATGTGCCGACCGCCTTGCCGGCCGTGCCCCAGTGGGCGCAGCGAAAACCCTGGCTGATGTCGGGCGCGGCGCAGTTCCGCCCCGGGCCGCCGCCGGCGCTGACCAGCGATCAATGGGCGCGTGACTACAACGAGGTGAAGTCGCTGGGCGAGCGCTCGGGCGGCCGGCGCAGCGCCGAGCAGACCGAGGCCGCGCGCTTCTGGGCCTATTCGATGCCTGCGATCTACCACGGTGTCGTGCGGTCGGCCGCCGACCAGCCCGGGCGCGATCCGGCCCGCAATGCCCGCCTGTTCGCCGCGGTCGCGCAGGCCATGGACGACGCCGTGATCGGCGTGATCGACGCCAAGTACCACCACCATTTCTGGCGCCCCGTCACCGCGATCCGCAATGGCGATACGGACGGCCACGCGGCAACCGAGCGCGTGGCCGCCTGGACGTCGCTCATCGACACACCGATGCACCCCGAGTACCCGAGTGCCCACAGCAGCCTCGCCAGCGCGGTCGGCACGGTGCTCGACGCCGAGTTCGGTGCCGGTACGTTGCCCGTTCTGAGCACCACCAGCCCGAGCGCCAAGGGCGCGGTGCGGCAATGGAAGCGCACCGACGATTTCATTCGCGAGGTCTCGGAAGCCCGCATCCACGGCGGTCTGCACTACCGCTTCTCCACCGATGCCGGCGAGGCCCTGGGCCGCCAGGTGGGCCGGCTGGCGGTCGAACAATTGCTGCGGGAGGCGCCGTGATGAACCGGCTGTTCGTGAACCCGTCTTCACCCGAGGAGCGCTGACATGCACCACCACACCATCGAGACCGATTACCTCGTCGTGGGCGCGGGCGCCATGGGCATGGCCTTTGTCGACACCCTGATCGATCAATCCGACGCCACCGTGCTGATGGTGGACCCGCACCCGCAGCCCGGTGGCCACTGGAACGACGCCTACCCGTTCGTTCGGTTGCACCAGCCCTCGGCCTGGTACGGCGTCGCTTCGACCCCGGTGGACGAGGCGGTGCCCGACCCGTCCGGCTACGGTCGCGGCGCCACCGGCGCCGAGGTGCTGGCCTATTTCGGGCGGCTGATGCGCGAGCGCTTCCTGCCGACCGGCCGGGTGCGCTGGTTCCCGGGCCACGCCTACCGCCTGGGGGACGACGGCTCGCACCGCCTGGTGTGCCTCGCTACCGGGGCGGAACAGGTGGTGACGGTGCGCCGCAAGCGGGTGGATGCCACCCACGCCCGCACCGAGGTGCCGTCGGTCCGCCGGCCCGCCTACGCGCTTGAAAACGGTGTGGACTGCATCGCGCCGGGCCAACTGCCGCAGCTGCAGCGGTCTTACGCCCACCACACCGTGGTCGGATCGGGCAAGACGGGCATGGACAGCTGCCTGTGGTTGCTGGACGCTGGGGTGCCGGCCTCGCGCATCCGCTGGATCATGCCGCGCGACGCCTGGGTGCAGGACCGCGCCAACATCCTGACCGGCGCAGAGCACTTCGCCCACAGCGTGCGCCGCACCATCGACCAGTTCGAGGCGATCGCCGAAGCCAGCTCGGTGCCCGACCTGTTTGCGCGCCTGGAGCAGCGTGGCGTGCTGATGCGTCTGGACCGGGCTGTGGAGCCCAGCACCTACCGCTGCGCCATCGCCTCGCGCGAAGAGCTGGCCCGGCTGCGGCGCATCGCCGACGTGGTGCGGCTCGGGCGGCTGCGTTCGGTCGAGCGCTCGCACCTGGTGCTGGACCAGGGCGTGATCGGCGCCCATGCGGACACGCTGTACATCGACTGCAGCGCCGCGGCCCTGCACCCCGCCCCACCGGTGCCGGTGTTCGATGGCGACCGGATCAACCTGCTGATGGTCAGCTGGTGCCGGCCGCTGTTCAGCGCGGCCCTGATCGCGCACATCGAATCCACCCTGAGCAACGAAGCCGAGATGAACCGCCTGTGTGAACCGGTGCCGGTGCCCGAGCGGCCCATCGACTGGCTGAGCGGGTGGGCCGTGACACTGGCAAACGCCCAGCGCTGGCGGCAGAGCCCAACCGTCGAGACCTGGCTGAAAGCGAGCCGGCTCAACACCGCGGCGGTGCTGCTGGACGGTGCGCGGTCGGACGACCCGGCCCATCTGGCGCTGTTGCGGGCCAGTGGTGCCAAGGCCCAGGCGGCGGTGCCGAACCTGAACCGGCTTCTGACCAGCCTGCAGCCGCCTCCAGCAACCCGCGAGGTCAGCGCCGGACGGCTGGCATGCCCGGACCGGGCTGTCCCGTGAACACGGGCCCTCGCCACGCGTGGTCCGCGCTCAGCGCACGGTGCGGCCGGTCCAGCCGTCGGTCGGGCGCGCGCCGCCGGCGCGCTGTTCGGCGTAGGTGCGGATGTGGGCGGGCAGGCGCGCGAGCAGCCAGCGCAGCGCCAGCGGCACGATGACCAGGTCGTCCAGCACGCCGATCACCGGCAGCATGTCGGGAATGAAGTCGATCGGCGAAACGAGGTAGAGCACCAGCGCCGCCGCACCGGCCTTGAGCCAGCCCGGCGATTCGGGATGGCCCAGCGCATACCAGAGCCGTTTCGCATCACCGCGCACAGCGAGCCAGATCACCGAGAGTCGTTTCCACATCGAAGCTTCTCCTTGGGTTGTCCGAGTGTTTCTGACACCGGAAATCTCCCAAAGTTCTCTGCGAGCCAAGAGCAGATGCCAAACAGGAAGCGGTGGCGCGTGAACCCAGCACACGCCGTGGAACCGGCTTTGCCGGGCCACAGGGCGTGGTCCCCCCGCCGGGGGGAAGCCGCGCAGCGGCGCAGGGGGGCCTCACCTTCTGATTGCGTTGGGGAAATACAGGGCCGTCAGGCTGCGGCTGTGCACCGGCGAAAAGTCGTCGGCCACCGCGCTGGCGCCACTGCCGTAGCGGCGCCACTCGCGCACCCAGTACAGGTGGTCGCAGACCTCCAGCAGGCCGATGGTCTCGCGGTCGCCGATCAGGATGCCGTGCGCGCGCAGGGCCAGGCGCTCCTTGGCCTCGCGCAGCTGCTGCAACGTGGCGGGGGTGACGCCGAACTCGCCGTCGCTCACCACCAGCAGGTCGGCCTCGTGCCAGCCGGCGGTCTGCACGAGGGCGATGGCGCGCTCGATCGGCGTCTGCACGTCGGTGCCGCCGTCGAAACTCTGGCCCATCAGGTCGAGCAGGTGCTCCAGCCCGGTGGCGTCGAGCGTCAGGTCGCGCTCCAGCAACTCGCTGGGGCCGCCAAAAGCCAGCAGCCGGCAGCGGCGCTGGCCGGCGTGGGCGCTGCGCAGCGCCTGCAGCACGCAGGCCTTGGCCACGCTTTCCGGCGCGCCGCGCATGGAGCCCGAGGTGTCGAGGCAGATGATCAGCGGGCCGCGCCCGGCGTGGGTGGGCGCCTGCCGGTGGGGCCGGTGTTCGGGCAACGGCAGCGGCCGCCGCGAAGTTTCGCGGGCGCGGTCGTCGTAGGTCAGCAGTTGCGCTTCGGCGAAGCGCGCGCGCCAGAGTCGGTGCAGCACCGGGTGGGTCAGGTTCAGGCTCTCGCTGCCGGCCATGCGCGCGAGGTTGCGCGAGCGGCGCACGCCGTCCACCGCGGTGGGCTCGGGGCGTCGTTCTTCTTCGTCGGCCTGGCGTTGCGCGGCCTGCGCATCGGGCGCCGGATCGGGTCGGACGGTGCGCGCCGGCGGGCGTTGCCGGTCGGTGTCGCGGCGGCCCACGCCGTCGATGAAGCTGGCCAGCGCCGGCAGGCGCTGCAGCAGCTGGCCGATGCGCCGCGCCTCCTGCCACTCGCGCCGGTTGAGCTGGCCGGCGAGGTCGTCCCAGCGCAGGTGCGCCAGGTCGCCGAGCGACTGCAGCAGCGCCAGCACCTCGTCCCAGCCCTGGCGCTGCACGTCCCAGCTGTCGCGGAAGCTGGCCTGCATGCGGGCCACCGCCTGCGCGCGCGGTTCATCGGCCGGGCGGTCGATCAGGCTGTCCAGGTGCCACAGCAGGCTCTGCAGCACCTGTCGGGTGAGCGGCGCACTCTGGCGTGTGAGGGTGAGCAGGTCCAGCTCGGCGAGCAGCGGACGCAGCGCCTGCGTGGCGGCGGCGTCGCCGAAGTCGTGCGCCGGGTCGGGCAGGGTGCCCACCATGAGCGCACGCACCCAGTGCGCCAGTTCGGGCAGACGGCGCGTAGCCGGGCCGCTGCTGCACACCACGGCCCAGCGCCAGAGTTCGCGTGGCAGGGCGTTCAGGTGGTGGTAGGGCCGGTCGGGCAAGCTCAGCCCTTCGACGGGCTCAAGGGGAACGGTGGCCGTTGGCGCGGTGTCGACCGACCCGCCCGTCCGGGCCGAGCCTGTCGACGCCTTCATGGGGATTCCCAGTGCACCGGCGCCGGTGCGTTGTCAGTGGCCTTTGCGTCCACCGGCAGGTCTGCAAAACCGTTGCGCGTGGACTGGTGCTGCGCGCACAGGCCCGCCAGCTGACCGCAGCGTTCGGCGTGCGCGGCTTCGATCTGCAGCAGCCAGCTCGGGGGCAGCCAGTCGTGCGACCGGGCTTCGGCCAGCACCGCGTGCGCCACCGCCAGCCACTCGCCGTGCAGCGCCAGCAGCCGCTCCAGCAACTCATCACATTGCGCCACGCGGGCAGCGATGTGCACGGGGCTGTAGTGACGCTGGGCGCGCGCGCTGGTGATGCGCACCATCTCGCTTTCTTCGCCCGGGCGGGTGATGGCGCGCGCCAGCGCCAGCTTGCCGGCGCTGTCGTCCTGCGCGTCGGGCGGAGCGCGGCGCTCGGTGTCGAGCTGCGACTCAAAGGCCTGCACCGCGCGCTCCAGCCCGTCGATCGGCAGTGGTGCGGTCTGGGCGACCCGGTGCAGGAACAGTGTGGTCCAGGCTGGCACCTGTGCCGGGTCGGCGGCCAGCGCACAGGGCAGCAGCCAGAGGTCCCAGGGGCTGACCTCGACGGCCCCGCGGCTGGCGGCCTGCAGCTGCAGCAAGGCCACGAGCTGGCGCCAGCGGCGGTCCGACACGGTCTGTGCGGTCTGGCTCGCGTGCTGCCGGGCCTGCAGCAGCAGCGCCAGCGCGGGTTCACCCAGCGGGACATGCGGCGCGCGCTCGCGCAGGGCCTGCACCCCGGCCGGGTCGATCAGCGCGTCGGCCGGGGTGTCGCCCGCGGCTGTCGCGTCGGTCAGCAGCAGGGCCGTGAAGTGTTGGTCGTCCACCGGCTGCACCGGCACGCGCAGCAGGAAACGGTCGTAGAAGGCGAGCAGGCTGTCGTCCTGCGGCTGTTCGTTGCTGGCGCCGACGAGGCACACCAGCGGCACCGGCAGGCGTTGGCTGCCGTTGTCGAACTGGCGTTCGTGCAGCAGGCCGAGCAGGGTGTTGAGGATGGCGGAGTTGGCCTTGAACACCTCGTCGAGAAACGCCACTTCGGCGCTGGGCAGGTAGCCCTCGGTCAGGCGCTCGTAGCGGTCGTCTTCCAGCGCGCGCAGCGAGAGCGGACCGAACAGCTCTTCGGGCACGGTGAAGCGGGTGAGCAGGCGCTCGAAATAGTGCGCACCGGGCAGCAGGCGCTGCAGGCGGCGCGCGAGTTCGCTCTTGGCCGTGCCGGGCGGGCCGAGCAGCAGCACGTGCTCGCCCGCGAGCGCCGCCAGCAGCAGCGCACGGGCGGCCACGTCGCGCTGCAGCAGGCCGCGCTCCAGTTCGGCCAGCATGGGCGCCCAGGTGGCGCCAGTGGTGTGTTCACGCGTCATGGGGTGCGGCAGAAATTGGAAATACAAAGGGCACCAGTGTTGACGGCACCAGCGCCCCAGTCAAGACACACAAGGGAGAGCAAACAGTCTCCGGAGCGCGGGCCCCACCCAGAACGCGGCGGAACCGGCTTTGCCGGGCCGCACCGCGTTGCCCCCTGGGGGGTGACGCCGAAGGCGGCGCGGGGGGTCACATTTTTTCGAATACCGCGGCGATGCCCTGGCCGCCGCCGATGCACATCGTGACCAGCGCGTAGCGGCCGTTGATGCGCTCCAGCTCGTACAGCGCCTTCACCGTGATCAGCGCACCGGTGGCACCGATGGGGTGGCCGAGCGAAATGCCCGAGCCGTTGGGGTTGACCTTGGCCGGGTCCAGGCCGAGCTCTTTCGTCACGGCGCAGGCCTGGGCGGCAAAGGCTTCGTTGGCTTCGATCACGTCCATGTCGTTGACGGTGAGGCCGGCTTTCTGCAGCGCCAGGCGCGAGGCCGACACCGGGCCGATGCCCATGATCTTGGGGTCCACGCCGGTGTGGGCGTAGCCGACCAGGCGCGCCAACGGCTTCGCGCCACGCGCCTTGGCCACACCGGCTTCCATCAGCACCACGGCCGCGGCGGCGTCGTTGATGCCCGAGGCGTTGCCGGCGGTCACGGTGCCGTTTTCCTTCACGAACACGGGCTTGAGCTTGGCCATGTCTTCGAGCTTGCAGTTGGGGCGGAAGTGCTCGTCGGTGGCGTAGGCCACCTCACCCTTCTTGCTCTTGAGCATGACCGGCACGATCTGGTCCTTGAAGTACCCGGCTTCGGTGGCGCGCTGGGCGCGGTTGTGGCTCTCGACGGCCAGCGCGTCCTGCATCTCGCGCGTGATGCCGAATTTTGCGGCCACGTTTTCGGCCGTCACGCCCATGTGGATGGTGTGGAAGGGGTCGTGCAGCGCGCCGACCACCATGTCGACCATCTTGGTGTCGCCCATGCGGGCGCCCCAGCGGGCCGAGAGGCTGGCGTAAGGGCCTCGGCTCATGTTCTCGGCACCGCCGCCGATGGCGATGTCGCAGTCACCGAGCATGATCGCCTGGCTGGCCGAAATGATGGCCTGCAGGCCCGAGCCGCACAGGCGGTTGACGTTGAACGCGGGCGTGCCTTCGGCGCAACCGCCGTTGACCGCGGCGACGCGGGAGAGGTACATGTCCTTGGGTTCGGTGTTGACCACGTGGCCGAACACCACATGGCCGACGTCCTTGCCGTCCACGCCGGCACGCGCCAGCGTTTCCTTGACGACCAGGGCTGCCAGTTCGGTGGGCGGCGTGTCCTTGAGGCTGCCGCCGTAGGTACCAATGGCGGTTCGGGCGGCGCTGACGACAACAACTTCTCGGCTCATGTTCATCTCCTGATTGTGGTGGGGGTGTGATGGGTGGTGACCCGCGCCGTGAGGGCGGTGATCGCCGGATCAACAACACATGGTATGCGCGGCAGGCTTACACCGGGCTTGTCGGCTGTCAACTCGGGCGCACCGCCCGTTGCGAGCGCTCAGAGGCTGAGAGCTTTTCGGGCGTGACCGAGTAACGCGCCAGAACGTGCCCAATCAAGGCGCAAAGCACAGCCATAGCTTTGGCTATGGCGCGCATTTGCAACGCCGAGTGGGTGCGTTCTGGCGTGGTGAGCGAGCATGAGCGAAAGACTCTCAGCCTCTCAGAACACCTGGCGTGCCAGCACCGGCAGGCGGTCGCCGGCAGCGGGCCGGGTGACGAAGACCTCGCCCATGGCCAGAGTCGCTCCCGTGAGTGCCGAGATGTTGACCTGGTGCGTCACCAGCATGAGGTTCTTCGGTGCCGCCAGCCCGCGAACCGCGCGCAACACCTCGAGGGTCTGTGCCGGGCCGGTGGCGTCGTTGAAAAAGGAATTGATCGGCGCCCAGACCGTGTGGCGGCCAAAGGCGAGTTCGGCGGTTTCGGTGCAACGGCACCAGGCGCTGGAGCGCACTTCGTCGATTGGCACGCTTTCGCGGGTGAACGCCGCGCCGATCCGGCGCGCCTGCTCGCGGCCGGCTTCACTCAGGTTTCGCTGGGTGTTGCACTGGTCGAGTCGGAAGCCCGGCGGGTCGCCGATGCCGGGTTCGGTGAGTGCGTGGCGCATGAGCACCACGCAACCACCGCGGCGCAGCAGGGCCCAGAAGTCGCCGCTGCCTTGTGCGGCGGCCCCCATCGGCAAGCTGGCGGCGCCCAAGCTGAGCAGTGAGCCGGTGAACTGGCGACGTGACAAATGGGCCATGGGGGCTCCCGGCAGGGCGGCCGCTGGGGGAGTCAGTCCCGCACGTCGGCCACCGGTTGGTCTCCGAAGTCGGGCCGCTGGAGCCAGGCCAGGACCTGGCGGGCGGCGTCCGGTGGACTTGAGAGCTGGCCCTGGCGCTGGAGTTCCACGAAGCGCTGCAGGTCGGGGAAGGCGGCGGGGTCACCGGCGCGCAGCTGCACCTGCATGTCGGTGTCGATCACGCCGGGCGCCAGCGAGACCAGTTTCGCGCCGTGTTCGCGCTGCGCTTCGTCGAGCGCGCTGCAGCGGGTGAAGTGGTCCAGCCCGGCCTTGGCGGCGCAATACGGCGCCTGCGCGGCCATGGGGCGGCGGCCCAGGCCGGACGAGATGTTGAGCACCTTGCGCGGGCCGCGCCAGCCGCCTTCGACCCAGGCGCCGGTGGCGCGCAGGAAGGCCGCGGTGAGTTGCATGGGGGCTTCGAGCCCGACGCGCAGCGCATTGGCCAGTTGATCGGGCGGGCAGGCGTCCAGCGGCCCGATGGGCGGGATGACGCCGGCGTTGTTGATCAGCGTGGCGCTGGCCAGGCTGGGCGCGTCGAGCTGCGCCAGCCAGTTTTGCAGGCGCTCGGCCGCGGCCAGGGTGTCGGCCAGGTCGATGCGCCATTGCAGCAGCGTGGCGCCGCGCTGGCCCGCGAGTTCGGTGAGTTCGGCGCTGGACTGGCGCGACAGGCACAGCAGCACCCGACCCGGTGCGATGAGTTGTCGGGCCATGGCCAGGCCCATGCCGCGCGAGGCGCCGGTGAGGATGAAGAGGTCGTGCATGGCAAGGCGCCTCAAAAGGGGCAGGTGGATTGGAAACGCATCTCGGCGCCGGTGACCGGGTGCGGGATGCGCAGTGCCTGCGCGTGCAGCAGCATGCGATCCACCGCCCCGGTGGGCGCAGCGTAGAGCGGGTCGCCGACGATGGGGTGGTCAATCGCCTGCAGGTGCACGCGCAGCTGGTGCGAGCGGCCGGTGACGGGCTCCAGGTCGAGTCGGGTGGTGCCCGGCAGGGGTGCCGGCTCGGTGGCGAGGCGCCAGTGCGTCACGCTGGGTTTGCCGAGTTGATGGTTGACCGCGCTGCGCGGGCGGTTGAGCCAGTCCAGCAGCAGCGGCAGGTCGATCGTGTTCCAGCCGTTGTCCGGTTGGGGGTTGGCCAGCAGGCCGTTGACCACGGCCATGTAGCGCTTGTGCACGCGCCGTTGCTCGAACGCCAGGCTGAGGGCGCGCTGGGCTTCGATGCCCCGCCCCATGACCACGAGGCCGGAGGTGGCCATGTCCAGCCGGTGCACCACCAGCGCGTCGGGGTAGGCGGCCTGCGCGCGCGCGCTCAGGCAGTCCTGCTTGTCTTCGCCGCGCCCGGGAACGGCCAGCAGCCCGGCGGGCTTGTTCAGCACCAGCAGGGCCTCGTCGGCGTACAGCACCTGCAGCCCGGCCGGGATCGCCGCCGGCGTGGCTTGCGGGCCGGGTGGCTGCGCGGTGGCGGTGTCGCTCACGGCGCGGGGCCAAGCGCCTGGCGCAACTCGTCGGCGTCGATGCTGCGCGCGGCGCCGAAACCGGCCACCTGGCGCGCGCCGCCCGGCACCAGGCGCAGGAAGCGGAAATCGCCCAGTGCCGTCATGGGTTCGGCCTCGGGAAAGCGCGTCAGGTAGGCCTCTCGTGCGGCCCCGTGCGCAGCGCTGCCGGGCTCGCAGGGCAGGGCGTTCACGTCCAGCGTCACGCGGGGCAGCGCATGCACCGGTTCGCCCGCGACTTCGGCCTGGCAGACCATGAGCGAGGCGCGTGGCTGGCGCTGCAGGTTGCGCGTGTGTGCGGCCAGGCCGCTGACGTGGATCACCAGTTCGCCGGCCAGCGGCAACACGGCGAACGGCACCATGGACACGAAGGGTGCGCCGGTCTCGTCGAGCGTGCCGAGCGCGGCGACGCGCTGCGAGGCGAGCAGTTCGCGCAGCGCGGCGGTGAGGCGGGGTTCGTGCGCCATGGTCGGGTCAGCGCACCTCGATGTCGGCGCGCCGGTTGCGCGGTTCGACCACGTCGTCGTCGGTGGGCACCAGGGGCTCGCGTTCACCGCGGCCCACGGCCTCGATCCGGTCAGCGTTGAAGCCCCGCTCGACCAGCAACGCGCGCACCGCCTGAGCACGTTCCAGCGAGAGCCTGTCGTTGGCATCGTCGGCGCCCTGTCGATCGGTGTGGCCCGTGACCACGATTTCACCGCCCGGGCGCGCGCTGGCGCGTTCGATGATGGCGGGCAGCTGGGCCGCCGAAGTGCTGGTCAGCACCGAGGTGCCAGGCTCGAACTCCAGCGCGAACTTTTCCAGGGGCTGCTGTTCGAGCGCGAGCAGCCGCGGGTGGTCCTTGCGCACCTGGTCTGCGGTGGTGGTGCCGGGTGTGATGGCGCCGCTGCGGTCGACATCGGCGACCTGATAGGGCTGGTTCAGCGGTTGCGTCTGCCGGGCGGTGCGCACGTCCACCGCGCTCGGTGCGCCATGGGCCTGCGGCAGCAGGATGACCCGGGTGGCGGGAGCACAGGCGCCGAGCAGGGCGGTCAGCACCAGGCCTGCGGCCCGGATGGGGGTGTTCAATGCGGTCTTCTGTTTCATGAAAGCGGGGAAAGAAGAAAGACCCATCCCCGTGCGAAATTGCACGGGGATGAGGCGCCACTTTAACAGTCTGAGCTCAGGTGGCCGGTGCCTTGAGCGGGCCGTTCCTTGTGCGCGGAGGTGGCACCTGAGGGGGTGGAGCGGCCTCCACGATGAAGTCGGTGCCGCGCACGCCGACCACCGAAGTGGGCGTGGACACCTTGAAGAGGTCGGGGTTGATCTTCGCCAGCAGACCGGTGATGACCCGCACGGAACCCTGCAGCAGATCGAGCGCGAAGTGGCCTTTCTGGGTGGTCGTGTCGAACTGGAAGCGCGTCAGATCCACCGTGGTGTCGGGCCCCATCACGAGCACGGTGCCATCCTTGAGCGTGAGGCTGGCTGCGCCGTTGCGGCCGGTGCGGATGCGGTCGGTCTCGCGCACGCCTTCGCCCGGTGCGGGGGTGCGCGTCGCGTCGGCCCGGCCGATCCGGGTGTCCCCCTCGACGTGTTTGAAGGTGCCGATGCGAGCGCTGCCGGTGGCGTTGGTGGTCGTGGTCTGCCCGATGGCGAGTGACGTGGTCAGGGCCAGTGCAGCGACCAGGGAAACACGGGAAAACAGGTACATGGTCGTCTCCGGGAACGCGGTGAAAGCGGGTGAACAAAACATGCTATCGGACCCCCACGGGGGCCACAAGCCGCCGCCGGACGGGGCCGGCCGGTAAAATGCAGGCCCTGCCTGCTTGCCGGGCGCGGCCTTTGTTGTGGCCTTTTTCCTCCCCCCAGATGACCCTTTTGCTCGCGCCCATGGAAGGCTTGCTCGACGCGACGCTGCGCGATGTGCTGACGCGCACGGGCGGTATCGACCGCTGTGTGAGCGAATTCATCCGCGTGACCAACACGCTGCTGCCCGAGCGCGCCTTCGTGCGGGTGGTGCCCGAGCTGCTCAACGGGGGGCGCACACGCTCAGGGGTGCCGGTGCGGCCGCAGCTGCTGGGTTCCGATCCGGTCTGCCTGGCCGACAACGCCGCCCGGCTCGCCGGGCTGAGCCCGTTCGGGGTGGACCTCAATTTCGGCTGCCCGGCCAAGACGGTGAACCAGAGCCGCGGCGGCGCGGTGTTGCTGGACGAACCCGAACTGATCGGCCGCATCGTGTCTGCGGTGCGCCGGGCCGTGCCGGCCCACGTGCCGGTGTCGGCCAAGATGCGCCTGGGCTTCAACGACGACCAGCGCGCCGAGGATTGTGCGCAGGCGATCGCCGAAGCCGGTGCCGACGAACTGGTGATCCACGCCCGCACCAAGGCCCATGGCTACCGGCCCCCGGCTTACTGGGAGCGCATCGCCCAGGTGCAGGAATCGCTGCCCTCGGGGGCCATGCAGGTGATCGCCAACGGCGAAATCTGGAGCGTTGCCGAAGCGCTGCGCTGCCGCGAAGTGAGCGGGTGTGATGCGCTCATGATCGGCCGCGGCATGGTGACCGATCCGGGCCTGGCGCTGGCCATCAAGGGGCAGGGCGGCGTGCCCTGGGGCGAGGTGGCGCCTCTGCTGGCGGTGTTCTGGCAGCAGGTGAGCGGCCGTGTCGAGCGCCGCCACCGCGCCGGGCGCCTGAAGCAGTGGCTCAACTACCTGCGCAAGCGTTATCCCGAGGCCCAGACCGCGTTCGACGAGCTGCGCTGCTGCAACGAGCCGCCGCAGATCGATGCCTGGTTGCACGCCAGCACGGGGCTGGCCGCGGCGCGGGAGACCCCCGTCGCGCCGGTGGCGCGCCGTTTCCTACCCGAGAACCGCATGCCCGTGCCGCCAGCGGAAATGGCCCAGCCGTGTTAAGTTCCGGCCCCGGACCCGATAACCACCCCCTGTATGACTTCACTGGAACAACGGCTGCAAGCGCTTGGCACCGAGCGCCTGCGTGGCATGCGCCGCGGTCTTGAAAAAGAGAGCCTGCGCGCCCAGCCCGACGGCAAGCTGGCCCTCACGCCACACCCGGTGGCGCTGGGCAGCGCGCTCACGCACCCGCACATCACCACGGACTACAGCGAGTCGCAGCTGGAGCTGATCACGGGGGTGCACGACAGCGTCGAAACCTGTCTGCAACAGCTCACCGAAATCCACCAGTACACGGTGCGCAGCCTGAAGGCGGCCGGGGACGAAATGCTCTGGGCCTCCAGCATGCCCTGCGGCCTGCCGACCGACGAGACCATTCCGCTGGGCCGTTATGGGTCGTCCAACGTCGGGCGCGCCAAGAGCGTCTACCGCATGGGCCTGGGCCACCGCTACGGCCGGCGCATGCAGACGATCTCGGGCATCCACTACAACTGGTCGCTGCCGGGCGTGGACAACGATGGGTATTTCGCGCTCATCCGCAACTTCCGCCGCCACGCCTTTTTGCTGCTCGCGCTGTTCGGGGCCTCGCCCGCCCTGTGTTCCAGCTTCGTCGAAGGCCGCCAGCACGAGTTGCTGCCGCTGGGCAGCAGCGGCAGCCTGCACATGCCCTACGGCACCTCGCTGCGCATGGGTCGCCTGGGCTACCAGAGCGAGGCGCAGGCCACGCTGGACGTGAGCTACAACGGGCTCGAAGGTTATGCCGCCTCACTGCACGATGCACTCACCCGGCCCTGGCCGGCCTACGAAGCGGTGGGCATCCGCAACCCGGGTGGCGACTACAACCAGCTTGCCACCACCTTGCTGCAGATCGAAAACGAGTTCTACGGCACGATCCGGCCCAAGCGCGTGATCTACCCCGGCGAACGCCCGCTGCACGCGCTGCGCGAACGCGGCGTGGAATACGTCGAGGTGCGGCTGATGGACCTTGACCCGTTCGAGCCCATCGGCATCGGCGCACCCACCTTGCGCTTTCTCGACGTGTTCCTGATGCACTGCCTGCTCAGCGACAGCCCGCCCGACACGCCGGACGAAATCCACGAGCTCAAGTACAACCAGCACCTCACCGCCGCGCGCGGACGCGAGCCTGGCCTCTGTCTGTGGCGCAAAGGGGAAAGCGTGGGCCTGCAACACTGGGGCATCGAACTGATCGATCAGCTGGCGCCCATTGCTGCGACCCTGGACGCGACCCACGGTGGCAGTGACCACCGTGATGCCGTGGCGCAGGCCCGTGCCTCGCTGCTCGCACCCGAGACGCTGCCATCGGCCCGTGTGCTCGCTGCCATCCGGCAGGAGCACAACGATTCCTTCGTGGGCTTTGTGCGCGAGCAGTCGCAGCAGACCCATGCCCACCTGCTGGGTCTGCCCTGGAGCGCCAAGCAGCAGGCGCGGTTCGAGGCCATGGCCGCCCAGTCGTTCGAGGCCCAGCGCGCCATCGAAGCCGCGGACACCATGCCGTTCGAGGTGTACCGGCAGGAGTACACCTCACCCGCGCGCCTGGGGCGGCATCCCGACTGGTCCGCGATCGCGCCCGTCTGAGAGGCTGAGAGTCTTTCGCTCATGCCCGCTCACCACGCCAGAACGCACCCACTCGGCTTTGCAAATGCGCGCCATAGCCCGAGCTATGGCTGTGCTTTGCGCCTTGATTGGGCACGTTCTGGCGCGTTGCTCGGTCACGCCCGAAAAACTCTCAGCCTCTGAGCCGTCGGCTGCGCCGTGCCTGCGGCAGGCGGGTGTTGCGGCCGTTACCTCTGGAAACCCGCTCCCCCGTCAGGCGTATTCACCACCGGACGGGCTGGCGATAAGCTGCGGGCTTCCCATTCAAGGAGGCTGCCATGGCACGTTTGACCGCTGCGGACTTTGACCAGGAACTGCTGATCCTGTTTGATGCGTACGTACACGGAGACATCGATCGTCGCGGCTTTCTGGACCGTGCCGCGAAGTTCGCCGTCGGCGGCTTGACGGCAGCGGGCCTGCTGGCCGCGCTCAGCCCCGACTTCGCCATCGCGCAGGTGGTGCCCCAGGGCGATCCGCGCATCAGCACGCAGCGGGTGGAGCTTGCCTCGCCCTCGGGTTCCGGCTTGGTCAAGGCCTATGTGGCCAAACCCGCCGGCGCCAGCGGCCAGTTGCCGGGCGTGCTGGTGGTGCACGAGAACCGCGGCCTCAATCCCCACATCGAAGACATCGCCCGCCGCCTCGCCGTGGACGGCTACCTTGCGATGGCGCCCGATGCACTCACCCCGCTGGGCGGCTACCCTGGGGACGAAGACAAGGCCCGGGCCTTGTTTGCCCAGCTCGACCAGGGCAAGACCCGGCAGGACTTCATCGCCGCCGCGGGTACGCTCAAAGGCCGGCCCGACTGCTCCGGTCGCATCGGTGTGGTGGGTTTCTGTTACGGCGGCGGCGTGGCGCACCACCTGTCCACCCAGTTGCCCGATCTGGGCGCGGCGGTGCCGTTCTACGGCAACCACCCGCCCGCCGAAGACGCGGCCAAGGTGAAATCGCCGCTGCTGATCCACTTCGCCGGGATCGACGAGCGCATCAACGCCGCCTGGCCAACGTATGAAGCCGCGCTCAAGACCGCGGGCGTGCGCCACATCGCGCACCTGTACCCGGGTACCCAGCACGGTTTCAACAACGACACGACACCGCGTTACGACGCCAACGCCGCCCAGCTCGCCTGGGAGCGCACCCTCGGTTTCTTCAGGCAGCACCTGCAGGCGGGCTGAAGGTCCCGCCGCCCTCAGGCGCCGGGACCGCTCAGCTCCAGGTCTTCCAGCGGATAAGCGGCGCAAGGCAGCACGCAGCCGGCCGC
Source organism: Hydrogenophaga aromaticivorans (assembly GCF_013387465.1). GTDB lineage: Bacteria > Pseudomonadota > Gammaproteobacteria > Burkholderiales > Burkholderiaceae_C > Hydrogenophaga > Hydrogenophaga aromaticivorans. The sequence continues at coordinate 15,339 of NZ_VYGV01000028.1, forward strand.
CTTTTCTTCGGGCAGCAGACCCGGCCATTCGATCGCGTAGCGCACACGGCCCCGCACCAGCCGGCCGATGCAGACGCGGCAGCTGCCGTTGCGGCACGAGGCGGGCCAGGCCACGCCCGCGCGCAGCAGGGTCTGCAGCAGCGTCGCGTCAACCGGTGCTGAGAAGGACTCGCCGGTGTCGGACAGGTGCAAGCGGAAGGCCGTCGGTGCAGCTGGAGCGCTCATGTGCACAAATCTAACCGCAATGCCGCGCCAACGGATGGTGCAGGGCTTGTGCAGACACTGCCTTCTGAACAGGCAATCTGAAGAACTCCATTGTGAAACAAGCACTTAGCTTGCCCGTACAAGGCTTGTCCTGACTTATGCACAAGCTTGTCCAAGATTTTGATGGACAAGTGGATAACCACCGTTGTCCGGGTGCCTGTTTGCTGGGCAGATTGAAGAAGCACCTAGGGCCACAAGCACTTGCGCACCCCGTACACGGTTGACCCTGGGTTATGCACAAACTTATCCAGTGTTTCGCTGGACAACATCGCCGGGTGGGGAAGACCAGCGCAAACCTCAGGCTTCGCCGCCGAAGCGCAGGATCAGGTTGTCGATGTACTTCTCGACCAGTTTTTCAAACTCGCCTTCGACGATGGGCGCCACCACCATCTTCATCAGGCCCGGCAGCGGCACCTCGATCTCGCCCTGGATGGCCAGCGTCACGCCGGTGGACTTCTTGTTGTCCACGATCTTCCAGTGGCCGCCCACCAGCGCGTTGCCCACGCCCTTGACCGGTGTCCACTTCACCGTGCCCTTGGCCTTGTCGGAAACGTATTTGCTGGCGTAGATGGTCTGGATGTTGACCTGCGCCGTGCCCACCTTTTCCATCTCCCATTTGTAGACGCCATCACCCAGGTCGGTGAGCTGTTCGACTTTGGGAAAATGGCTGACCGAGGTCGGCACGTCCGAGAGCACGTCGAACACCTCGGCGGCCTTGGCCTTGACGTCGAATTCGTAACCCAGATCGATCTTGACGGTGATGCTCATGTGTCTCCTCTTGGGGTGTGGGGAATGAAAAACCATTGTGGCACGGCACCCCGCCGGGCCGATAGAGAAGACACCCCAGCGCACAATCCCGGTCTGACTGAAAGAACAAACAATGAGCATCCAGTGGTTCCCCGGGCACATGCACCTCACTCGCAAGGCGATCGGCGAGCGCGTGAAAGAAATCGACGTCGTGATTGAAATGCTCGACGCGCGCCTGCCCGGCAGCAGCGCCAACCCGCTGATGGCCGAGCTCACCAGCGGCCGGCCCACGCTCAAGGTGCTGAACAAGCAGGACATGGCCGACCCCGCGCGCACCGCGCTCTGGCTCGCGCACTACAACGCGCAGCCCAACACGCAGGCCATCGCGCTGGACGCGAGCAACACCGCGCCCGCGCGCGCCATCATCGACGCCTGCCACCACCTCGCGCCCCGGCGCGGCGGCATGGTCAAGCCCATGCGCGTGCTGATCTGCGGCATTCCCAACGTGGGCAAGTCCACGCTGATCAACACGCTCAAGGGCAAGCGCGCCGCCAAGACCGGGGACGAGGCGGGCGTCACGCGCACCGAATCGCGCATCGCGCTGGCCGACGACTTCTACCTCTACGACACGCCGGGCATGCTCTGGCCGCGCATCGTGGTGCCCGAGAGCGGCTTCAACCTCGCCGCCAGTGGCGCGGTGGGCAAGAACGCCTACGACGAACAGGAAGTGGCCTACGAACTGCTGGCCCTGCTCAAGGCCGATTACCCGGCGCTGCTCGAAGCCCGCTACAAGCTCGGCCGCGCGCCCGAAGCCTACGCCCAGGCACACGAAGAAGAACTGATCGAAGCCATCGGCCGCCAGCGTGGTGCGCTCGCGGGCGGTGGCAAGGTCAACATGCAGAAGGCCGCCGAACTGGTGATCGCCGACTTCCGTGCGCTGCACATCGGCCGCATCACGCTGGAAACGCCCGAGCAGTTCGGCCGCTGGATGAAGGCCGGCCTGAAATCCGACGCTGATCGCGCCGAGCGCAAGAAGTCGCTGCGCGAGCAGGGCCTCATCAGCCCGGAGCGCAAAGCCAAGGCGCCCAAGCCCGCCAAACCGCGTTGACCGCGCTGAGCCCATCCCCAGGAGACCCCGCATGTCCACCGTTGCGCCCCTCGACAACCCCGAAGCCGATCCGCGCGTGAAAGCCGTGTTCGACGACATCCGCGCCACGCGCAAGACCGATTTCATCAACAACATGTGGCGTTACCTGGCGTTTGATGCGGCGCTGCTGGAGCAGACCTGGGCCGAGGTCAAGCGGATCATGGCCACACCGTCAGCGCTCGATCCGCTCACCAAGGAGCTGGTCTACATCACCGCGTCCATCATCAACGGCTGCAGCTACTGCGTGCACTCGCACACCGCCGCGGCCACCGCCAAGGGCATGACGCGCGAGCAGCACGCCGAGCTGCTGTCCATCGTGGCGCTGGCGGCCAAGACCAACCAGCTCGCCACCGCGCTGCAGGTGCCGGTGGATCCGGTGTTCGACAAAGGCTGAAGCCCGCCCGGCCCGGGATTGACGCGGCTCAAACCGCCCGCGCCGCCGCGGTGCCAGCATGGCGTCATTTCACCGGAGCCCTGCCATGACCGAACCGCGCCGCATCCTGCTCGTCAACGGCCACCCCGATGCCGGGGAGCACCACCTGATCCACACGCTGATCGAAGCCTACGCCGAAGGCGCGCAGGCGGCCGGGCATGCGCTGCGCCGGGTGGACGTGGCCGCACTCGACTTTCCGCTGCTCCGGAGCCAGCACGACTGGGAACACGGCGCGCTGCCGCCCTCGCTGCAGAGCGCCCAGGACGACATCGCCTGGGCGCAGCACCTGGTGCTGTTCTTTCCGCTCTGGCTGGGCGACATGCCGGCTGTGCTCAAGGGGTTTCTGGAACAGGTGGCGCGGCCCGGATTCGCCTTCAAGAAGGGCGGTGACAACCCGTTTGGCCACAAGGGGCTCACCGGTCGCTCGGCCCGTGTGATCGTCACCATGGGCATGCCCGCGCTGCTCTACCGCTGGTACTTCCGCGCCCACAGCGTCAAATCGCTGGAGCGCAACATCCTGGGGTTTGTCGGCATCGCCCCGGTCCATCAAACCCTGATCGGGATGGTGGAGCAGTTGGGCGAGGCGGGTGTGGCGAAGTGGCGGGCCCGGTTGCGGCGGCTGGGCGAGCAGGCTGCTTGAGGGCTCAGGTGTCGAGCTGGTCCGCGACTTCGTCGGGTGGCGCGACGGTGACCGCCACGCTGAGTTTGTGCCGCGCGCCGCCCTGGATCACACCGCGCATGGGGGAGACATCGGAGAAGTCGCGTCCGGTGGCCAGGGTCACGTAGTCTTCGCCGGGGCTGCCCCAGCCGCAGCGGTTGTTGGTCGGGTCGAAGTCGAACCAGGCGCCGCCGGGTGCGGCGGTGTCGTCGGCCTCCGTCGATTCAGGCGTTTCATCGGACGCGTCGTCCTCACCGTTGCGGAGGTCGGCCAGCGGCGGAACGTAGACCGACACCCAGGCGTGTGAGGCGTCGGCACCGATCAGGCGGGGCTTGCCCGGTGGCGGCTGGGTGAGCAGGTAGCCGCTCACATAACGCGCGGGCAGGCCCAGGCTGCGCAGACAGCCGATCATGATGTGGGCAAAGTCCTGGCACACACCTTTGCCCTGTTCCAGCGCCTGCAGCGCCGGGGTGTTGACCTCGGTGCTGTCTGTTTCGTAGGTCAGTTCGGTGTGGATGCGCTCCATCAGCGCGCGCGTGGCTTCCAGCACCGGCAGACCCGCCTTGAAGGCCGGACGCGCGAAGGCCGCGAAGGCGTCGTCGCGCGGCACATAGGGGGACGCAAACAGGAATTCGCTCGCCGGATCGTAGGGCGCATGGGCGCGGTAGCGGAAGTGCCGGCGAACCTCTTCCCAGTGCAGCAGCTGCCACGCCGCGCTGTCGGGCAGCGCCTGCGGGGCCTCGGTCTGCACCAGGCTGTCGGCTTCGACGGTGAGGGTTTCGTGTGGCGCCTGCAATGAGAAAAAGGTGCGCAGGTTGCCGAACACGTCGATGGTCTGGCTGCGTGCCGCCGGTTCGGGCTGGATGCGCAGGCTGTGCTCGATCAGTTGTTGCGTTGCGGTGTCCTTCGGCGACAGGTGCACCATGTGCTGTGCCATGTCGATGCTGCCGTGGTAGCGGTAGCGGGTGCGGTGAAGGATGCGAAGCAACACGGTCAGGCGCCCAGGGTCTGGTTGCGCCGGTCGGCGTGGCTGAAATGCAGGCGCGTGATTTCTTCTGAAAGCTCACCCGCGGCGGCTTCGCAGTCGTCGAGCAGGGTCTCCAGCTCGCCCCAGTGGCGCTCGCCCACGGGGTTGCGCTGCCAGTTGCTGAGGTCGGCGAGCACCCAGGTGTCGGGGTCGGGCAGGCCCATGGCCAGCTCGGCGTCTTGCGGCGTGGCGCTCTGCGAGAGCTTGGCCAGGCGCGATCTCAATGTCTGCACGACCCAGGCGAGTGAGCGCGGGTTGTCGCGGTTCATCACCAGCAGGTCGATCAACGCGACCATGTCGCGGCGCTGCTGGTACTGGGCGTGGAAAGTGATGGTGCTGTCGAACAGCGCCACCACGGCCTCGAAGCCCGCCTGATCGTGCAGGCAGCCGTGTTCGAGGCTGAGCGTGAGCGCGCGCGACAGCGTGATCAGGCGCTCGATGTGGCGGCCGATCGACAGCAGGCGCCAGCCGTTGTCGCGCACCATGCGGTCGGTCTGCGCACCGGTGATGGCGGCCAGCAGCTCGCTGGCGTTCTGCAGCGCGGCGAGGGCTTCGGTGGTGGCGTATTCGGCATCGGCGGCCATGTTGGCGCAATCGATCGCGAAGCCGGCTTCGGTGCGTTCGATCAGGTTCCAGTGTTCCTGCGAGAGGCGCTCGCGCACCTGCGCGGCCGAGGCCTTGAGCGCGCGCAGGTTGAAACCCACGCTGTACGACTGTTCGGCCAGCGGCGTGCCGGGCACGGGCGAGAGGCCGGCCATGAGCGAGCGCGCAAACACGCGCGCCGACTGTTCGGCGGCGGGCACGCCGGACAGCACCAGCGAGTCTTCCTGGGCGGTGGCCGAGAGCCAGGCCATGAGCGGGCGCGAGTTGGGCTCTTCGCCGCCCACGTGGTTGAGCACGATCTGCGCGAGCCGGATGCTGTTTTCAGCGCGTTCGGTGTAGCGGCCCAGCCAGAACAGGTTTTCGGCCGCGCGGCTGGTCACCGGGCGGGTCTGGTGCGCCAGCGCCATGGTGCTGGGGGCCGACTGCAACAGGCTGGTGTGGTCGACCTCGCCTTTGGTGAGCACCCAGCAGTCGGCGCTGCTGCCGCCGCGCTGCATGGCGGCGATGAGCTGGCCGCGCGGCGCGAGGCGAACCAGGCCGCCGGGCAGCATGCGCCAGGACTGCGGACCATCGGCCAGCGCAAACACGCGCAGCATGGCCGAGCGCGGGAGCAGGCGCTCGCCGGTCCAGGTGGGGGTCTGCGACAGCGGCAGCCAGGACTGCACGGTGTAGTCGTCCGGGTGGCGCACCATGCGGCCGGCCCATTCGTCGAGCTCCCGCTTGTTGAGGCTTTGCCCCATGGCGGTGTCGAGGCCCGAACTGGGGTAGGTGGGCTTGATCACGCTGCCCTTGAGCAGCGGCAGCACCTCGCGCAGCGCAGCGTCTTCGCCGCACCACCAGGTGGCGAGCGAGGGCAGGGCCAGCTCTTCTCCCAGCAGGTGGCGGCTGATGGCGGGCAGGAAGCCGAGCAGCGCGCTCGATTCGAGCGGGGCCGAGCCGGGCGCGTTGGCCAGCAGCAGGTTGCCCGCGCGCAGCACCTGCAGCAGGCCGGGCACACCGAGGCGCGAGTCGGAGCGCAGCTCCAGCGGGTCGAGCCACTCGTCGTCCAGCCGCTTGATCAGCGCGTGCACCGGTTCCAGACCGCTGAGTGTTTTCAGGTACAGGCGCTGGTCGCGCACGGTGAGGTCGTTGCCCTCCACCAGCGTGAGGCCGAGGTAACGCGCGAGGTAGGCGTGTTCGAAATAGGTTTCGTTGTAAGGGCCGGGCGTGAGCAGGGCGATGCGCGCGTTCTCGCCTTCGGGCGCCATGGCCTTGATGCCGTCCATGAGCGCGCGGTAGCTCGCGGCCAGGCGCTGCACCTTCATGCCGGCGAAGGCCTTGGGGAACTGGCGCGCGATGGCGATGCGGTTTTCCAGCAGGTAGCCCAGGCCCGAGGGCGCCTGCGTGCGCTGGCCGACCACCCACCAGCGGCCGTCGGGTCCGTGGGCGAGATCAAAGGCCACGATGTGCAGCCAGGTGCCGCCCGCGGGCTGCACGCCCTGCATGGCGCGCAGGTAACCCGGATGGCCCTGCACCAGCGCGGCCGGCAGCAGGGCGCGCTTGAGCAGCTCGCGCTCGCCGTACAGGTCGGCCATCATGGCGTTGAGCAGGCGGGTGCGCTGCAGCACGCCGGTTTCGATGTGGGCCCAGTCTTCCGGGCCGATCACCATCGGGAACAGGTCCAGCGCCCAGGGGCGTTGCTGGCCGGAGGATTCGGCGTAGACGTTGTAGGTGACGCCGTTGTCGCGGATCTGGCGCTGCAGGTTGTCGTTGCGGCGGTTCAGGTCGGCCAGGCCATCGGTTCCGACGTGCTCAAAAAAGCTCGACCAGGTCGGCGCCAGCGTGTCGGCGTTCTCGGCACCGGGCGCTGGGGGGCCGCGCAACTCGTCCCGGTGCCCGGTGTCGGCGGGCACCGAAAGCGACAGCGCCCAGTCACCGGGGGAATCCGGGCTGAGCTCGTCGAAGAGGGAGTCGGAGGCTTCTTGGGTCACGGGTTCCGAGTATGCCTTCGCTTCCTTCTCGGGCACTTGGGGCGAAACCCGATCCGCGGGAGGGCGTGTGCCGTCCTTCACGCTAGTGAACCTGCCTGTGTGCGAGGCCGCAGCTTGCTGCAGCCGGAGCACGATCCGGAACGAACGACGCAGCGCCAACCCAGGGCCAGCGCGGAACCGGCTTTGCCGGGCCGCTGCTGGCGCCCCCCTGGACGGGTGACGGCGGAGCCGGCGCGGGGGTGCTGCAGATCAATGCCGCAAATCCAGCGTGAACGGGAACTCGCGGCTTGGCGTTGCCGGCGCCACCACCATCTTGCCCGCCGTGTGGCCCATCTGGAAGAAGCGCGACATGCGGCGGCTCTCGGCTTCGTAGGCGTTGATCGGGAAGGTGTCGTAGTTGCGGCCGCCGGGGTGGGCCACGTGGTACTGACAACCGCCCAGCGAGCGCTGCATCCAGGTGTCCACGATGTCAAACGTGAGCGGTGCGTGTGAGGGAATCGACGGGTGCAGCGCCGACGGCGGGCTCCAGGCCTTGTAGCGCACGCCCGAGACGAATTCGCCCACGGTGCCGGTGCTTTGCATGGGAATGGCGCGGCCATTGCAGGTGATGACGTAACGGCTGTCGTTGTAGCCACTCACGCGCACCTCGATGCGCTCCAGCGACGAATCGACATAGCGCACGGTGCCTCCGGGCGCGCCTTCTTCGCCCATCACATGCCAGGGCTCCAGCGCGCTGCGCAGCGTGAGCTCGATGCCACGCGCCGAGACCTCGCCCACCAGTGGGAAGCGGAACTCGAAGTGCGGCTCGAACCAGGCCATGTCCAGCGGGTAGCCGAACTCGGCCAGCTCGGCCAGCACGTCTTCGAAGTCCATGCGGATGAAGGTGGGCAGCAGGTAGCGGTCGTGCAGCTCGGTGCCCCAGCGCGTGAGCTTGCCGCTCCAGGGTTTCTGCCAGAAGCGCGAGACCATGGCGCGCAGCAGCAACTGTTGGGCGATGCTCATGCGGGCGTGCGGCGGCATTTCAAACGCGCGCAGTTCCAGCAGGCCCAGGCGGCCGGTGGGCGAGTCGGGCGAGAACAGCTTGTCGATGCAGAACTCGCTGCGGTGTGTGTTGCCGGTGACGTCGATCAGGATGTTGCGCAGCGTGCGGTCGACCAGCCAGGGGGGCATGTCCTGACCGTGGGTCTGGCGGTTCTTTTCGATTTCCTGCAGCGCGATTTCGAGCTCATAGAGCTGGTCGTTGCGCGCTTCGTCCACGCGCGGGGCCTGGCTGGTCGGGCCGATGAAAAGGCCACTGAACAGGTAGGACAGCGAGGGGTGGTTGTGCCAGTAAGCCACCAGGCTGCCCAGCAGCTCGGGGCGGCGCAGGAAGGGCGAATCGGCCGGCGTGGCGCCACCGAGCACGAAATGGTTGCCGCCGCCGGTGCCGGTGTGGCGGCCGTCGGTCATGAACTTCTCGGCGCACAGGCGCGTTTCAAACGCCGCGTCGTACAGGAACTCGGTGCGCTCGACCAGCTCGGGCCAGCTGCTGCTGGGGTGGATGTTGACCTCGATGACGCCGGGGTCGGGCGTGACCTGCAGCATCTTCAGGCGCGGGTCGCGCGGGGGTGGGTAGCCTTCGAGCACGATGGTCATGCCCAGCTGGTCGGCCGTGGCTTCCACGGCGGAGAGCAGGTCCAGGTAGTCTTCGAGCCGTTGCATCGGCGGCATGAACACGTAGAGGTGTTGGTTCTTGCCGCCACCGGCCTTTTCGGCCTTGGGGCCGTTGGCGCGGTGCGGGTCACGGGCTTCCACCACCAGGGCGGTGCGCGTGAGCCAGGCGGCCGACTCGTTGCGCTGCGGGAACCTGGACGACAGCGCCTGGGCGGGTGTGGGGCCCAGGCCGGATCGACCCGCACCCTGGCCGTCCATGGCCGGTCCACCGGCCGGGTCGAAGTCCGTGCCCTGCAGCGACACGGTGCCGCCCTCGGCGAAACCGCCACCGATGCTGTGCGGCGAGACCTGGTGCTTGAGCACCGCGCCCGCGGGCAGCGGGTCGCGTGGTGTGTGCGGGTCCTGCTCGATGTGGTACGGGTAGTCGGCGGCCGAGACCCAGGGCAGCGAATCCAGCGGCAGGCGGTAGCCCATGGGCGAATCGCCGGGCACCAGGTACATGCGCTCGTCGCGGAAGAACCAGGGGCCGGTGGACCAGACCGTGCCCGAGACGCGGTGGTAGCCCTCGCCCCCTTTGCCGTTGCCCGACAGCGGGATGTGGTCGTTGGCCATCAGTGGCAGCACATAGCCCACCGTCGCGTCCAGTCCTTGCGTGAACACGCGGCGCAGGCGCGCCCGCTCCAGCTCGTCGTCGAGCTTGGCGTCGAACGGGTCCACGTTCACCGGCAGGCGGCGTTCGCGCCAGAGGTAGTACCAGGTGTCCTCAAAGCCGGGGGTGATGAATTGCGTGGACAGGCCGAGCTGGCGCGCCAGCGCCTGTGTGAAGCGGCTCGCGTCTTCGCTGTCGTATTTCGCGGCGTCGCGTTCGTCGGCCAGCAGGGCCGGGTTGTTCCAGCAGGGCTCGCCGTCGGCGCGCCAGAAGATCGAAAGCGCCCAGCGAGGCAGCTGTTCACCCGGGTACCACTTGCCCTGGCCCATGTGCACAAAACCGCCCACGCCGTAGCGCTCGCGCAGCCGGCCCAGCAGCTCGGTGGCGTAACCGCGTTTGGTGGGGCCGAGGGCGTCGGTGTTCCACTCGGCGGCGTCGCGGTCGGCCGTGGCGACGTAGGTCGGCTCACCGCCCATGGTCAGGCGCACGTCGTGCTTCTCCAGGTCGGCGTCGACCTTCTCGCCCAGCGCCACCACACCCGCCCACTGTTCTTCGGTATAGGGCTTGGTCACGCGCGGCGATTCGTAGACGCGCGTCACACCCATGTGGTGCTCGAACTCGACCTCGCACTTGTCCATCGCGCCTTCCACCGGCGCGGCGCTCGAGGGCTGCGGCGTGCAGGCCAGCGGAATGTGGCCTTCACCGGCGAGCAGGCCCGAGGTCGGGTCCAGGCCGATCCAGCCGGCGCCGGGCAGAAACACCTCGCACCAGGCGTGCAGGTCGGTGAAGTCCTTTTCGGGGCCGCTCGGGCCGTCGATGGCTTTCACGTCCGGGGTCAGCTGGATCAGGTAGCCCGAGACGAAGCGCGCGGCCAGACCGAGGTGGCGCAGCATCTGCACCAGCAGCCAGCCGGTGTCGCGGCAGGAGCCGCTTTTGAGCTTGAGCGTTTCTTCGGGCGTCTGCACGCCCGGCTCCATGCGGATGGTGTACGAGATGTCGCGCTGGAGCATCTGGTTCACGTCGACCAGGAAGTCGATGGTGCGGCGCTTCTTCATGTCCACCCGGGCGAGGTAGGCCTTGAGCTCTTCGGTGAGCGGCGCGGTGGCCAGGTAGGGCGCGAGTTCCTGCAGCTGCGAGGCGTCGTAGCTGAACGGGAATTCTTCGGCGCGCGGCTCCAGGAAAAAGTCAAAGGGGTTGTGCACCGCCATCTCGACCACCAGGTCGATCGTGACCTTGAACTCGGTGGTGGGTTCGGGGAACACCAGGCGGGCCTGGTAGTTGGCAAACGGGTCCTGCTGCCAGTTGATGAAGTGGCCCGCCGGTTCGATCTTCTGCGAGTACGACAGCACCTTGGTGCGGCTGTGTGGCGCCGGGCGCAGACGCACCACCTGGGGACCGAGTTTGACCAGGCGGTCGTACCGATAATGGGTGATGTGGCTCAGGGCAACATGAATGGCCATGCTGGTGTCTTTCAACAGGGGGGAATAAACGATGGGACCGCGGACAAGCGCATTGTCATCGCGGCTTGCTGCCATGCTAGCAAGTCTTGCGCCACAGCTGTGTGACAGCACCGCCGTGTGCGGACCCAGAGAGCTGACCTGAGCATGGCGGTTCTGGCGCTGGCCTGGCTGCCCGGGTGGGTGCTCGGGGTCGCCTGGCAGTTGCAGCAGGCCTCCCTCTGGCCCTGGCAAGGGTATGCGGCGCTGCTGCTGGCCAGCGGGCTGCTGATGGCCGGGCTGCTCTGGCGCGGCGCCAGGGGTGGGCACCAGGCCGCGTGGCTTCTGGTGCTGGCCATGGCCGCCGGTGCGTGGGCGGGCGCGGGCATGACCGGCGTGCGGGCGGCGCACTTTGCCTCGCAGGCGCTGGACCCGGCCCTGCAAGGCCTTGACGTCGTGGTCACCGGGCGCATCGACTCGATGCCACGGCGCCATGCCGAAGGTGCCCGTTTCGAACTGGCGGTGGAGTCGGCCGCCCACCATGGCCGACCGGTGCGCTTGCCCCCATTGCTGCAGCTGGCCTGGTACAGCCGGGTGGTGGCCGCGGGTGGTGGGCCTGCCTCCGGCCCCGACTGGCGAGCGGGTGAGCACTGGCGCTTGACGGTGCGGCTGAGCGCGCCCCACGGCAACGCCAATCCGCACGGCTTCGACCGCGAGCGCTGGCTCTGGGAAAACGGCATCGGCGCCACCGGCTACGTGCGCAACGGACCACGCGATCCGCTCCCACAGCGGCTGGCGGGCCAGGGCTGGTACCCGTTGGAAGCCATGCGCCAGACGGTCGGCGAGCGCATCGCCGGCCGGGTGGATGATCCCCGCAGCGCTGGCGTGCTCGCCGCCCTCGTGGTGGGCGATCAGAGTGCCATTGAGCGCTCTGACTGGGACCTCTTCCGGACCACGGGTGTGGCCCACCTCATGAGCATCTCGGGTCTGCACGTGACCATGTTCGCCTGGCTCGCGATCTGGCTGGTGGGTGGCCTCTGGCGCCGTCTGGCGTTTGTCTGGCCGCAGGCCCTGCTGGCGGTGCCCGTGCCCTGGGCCGCGGGCTTGGGCGGTGTGGCGCTGGCGGCGGCGTATGCCCTGTTTTCGGGCTGGGGCGTGCCCTCGCAGCGCACCGTTCTGATGCTGGCGGTGGTGGTGGGTCTGCGCCTGCTGGCCCGCCAGTGGCCATGGCCCGTGGTCTGGCTGTTGGCCATGGCCGCTGTGTTGCTGCTCGATCCCTGGGCGCTGTTGCAGCCCGGTTTCTGGCTCAGCTTCGTGGCCGTGGCGATCCTGTTTGCGACCGACCCGGGGCGGCGCATCCGCCACGAAAGCGCACCGTTTGACGGGCACGAGGTGCCCACCCGCACCCGGCGGCTGATGGCCGCGTCGCTGGGCATGCTGCGCGAACAATCGGTGGTCACGGTGGCCCTGGCGCCACTCTCGCTGTTGCTGTTTGGCCAGTTTTCGCTCGTCAGCCTGGTGGCCAACCTGCTGGCAATCCCGTGGGTCACGCTGGTGATCACACCGCTGGCAGTGCTGGGGGTGGCGGTGCCGGCCTTCTGGGATCTGGCCGCGCTGGCGGTGCAGGGGCTGGGCGGCTGGCTGGCCTGGCTCGCGCAATGGCCATCTGCCGCCGTGTTCCGGCCCATACCGCCTTTGCCGCTGGCGCTGGCCGGCGTGCTGGGCGGCGCCCTGCTGGTGATGCGCTGGCCCTGGGCCACCCGGCTGGCCGGACTGGTGCTGTTGTGGCCGGTGCTGAGCTGGCAACCGCCGCGCCCGGCGCCGGGGGAGTTTGATGTGATGGCGCTCGACGTGGGGCAGGGCAGCGCGGTGCTGGTGCGCACGTCCGGGCACAGCCTGCTGTACGACACCGGGCCCCGCTATTCGCCCTCCAGCGACGCCGGGCAGCGCATCGTGGTGCCGCTGCTGCGCGCGCTGGGTGAGCGGCCCGACACGGTGGTGGTGAGCCACCGCGACAGCGACCACGCCGGCGGCTCCGCAGCGGTGCAGACCGAATGGCCCGAAGCCCGCTGGCTGTCGTCCTTCGATGCCGACCCGGCCCGGCGCTGCACCGCAGGACAACGCTGGACCTGGGAGGGGGTGGACTTCGAAATCCTCCACCCGTCCCCCGAAGACTTCGGCCCCGACGGCGCCGGGCGCTTGCCGAGCAACGCCATGTCCTGCGTGCTGCGGGTCGGTCACGCGCGCCAGAGCGTCTGGCTGAGCGGCGATCTGGACGCCGATCGCGAAACCCGGCTGGCGCTGGCGCGACCGGACCTGAGGGTGACCCTGCTGCTGGCGCCGCACCACGGCAGCCTCACGTCCAGCAGCCCCGCGCTGCTCAACACGCTGGCGCCGGCGTGGGCGCTGGTGCAGGCGGGCTACCGCAACCGATTCAACCATCCCGCGCCCGCGGTGCTGGCGCGCTACCGCGAGCGGGGCATGCGCTGGGTCGCAACGCCGGACTGTGGTGCCGCCACCTGGCGCAGCGACGTGCCCGGCACCGTGGTTTGCCAGCGCGAAGCGGCACGCCGGTACTGGCACCACCGCGGCGAGGCCAGCCAACCGGCCGAACCGGTCCTGGCGCCGGTGCCCGAAGGCGATCGCGGTTCGGCACCCGCGCACTGAAAGAAGCACCTGTTTGGTGCCGAAAGTGGTGTCCCTGGCCCAGTCCTTGCTATGCTGTGATCAGGAGAAAAAAGCCCATGAGCCGACCCATGTTTGACGAAATGAACGCCACGCCCACCGAGGTGCGGGCCCACTATGAAAACTACGCTCGCTGGCTGGCGCAGCAACCCCCGGAGGTGATGGCCGCTCGACGGGAAGAAGCTGAGATGATCTTCCGCCGCGTCGGCATCACCTTCGCGGTGTACGGCGCCAAGGACGAAGACGGCTCGGGCACCGAGCGCCTGATTCCCTTCGACCTGATCCCGCGCATCATTCCCGCCCATGAGTGGCGCACCATGGAAGAAGGTCTGGTGCAACGCGTGAACGCGCTCAACCGCTTCATCCACGACGTCTACCACGACCAGGAAATCATCAAGGCGGGCATCGTGCCGGCCGACCAGATCTTCCAGAACGCGCAGTTCCGCCCCGAGATGATGGGCGTGGACGTGCCCGGCGGCGTGTACTCGCACATTTCCGGTGTGGATATCGTGCGTGCGCCCAATGCGCAGGGTGAGGGCGAGTACTACGTGCTCGAAGACAACCTGCGCGTGCCCAGCGGCGTGAGCTACATGCTCGAAGACCGCAAGATGATGATGAGGCTCTTCCCCGACCTGTTCGGCCAGAACCGTGTGGCACCGGTCGCGCACTACCCCGACCTGCTGCTGGAAACGCTGCGCGCCGTGAGCCCGGCCACCACCGCCGAGCCGACGGTGGTGGTGCTCACGCCCGGCATGTACAACAGCGCCTACTTCGAACACGCCTTCCTCGCCCAGCAGATGGGCGTGGAACTGGTTGAAGGCCAGGACCTGTTCGTCAAGGACAACTTCGTCTACATGCGCACCACCAAGGGACCCAAGCGCGTGGACGTGATCTACCGCCGTGTGGACGACGACTTCCTCGATCCGCTGGTGTTCCGCCCCACGTCCACGCTGGGCTGCGCCGGCCTGCTGGGCGTGTACCGCAGCGGCAACGTGACCATCTGCAACGCGGTGGGCACCGGTATTGCGGATGACAAGTCGATCTACCCCTACGTGCCCAAGATGATCGAGTTCTACCTGGGCCAGAAGCCGATCCTGAACAACGTGCCGACCTTCATGGGGCGCAATCCGGACGATCTGAAATACATGCTTGACAACATGGCCGAGCTGGTGGTCAAAGAGGTGCACGGTGCCGGCGGCTACGGCATGCTGGTGGGGCCGGCGTCCACCAAGGCCGAGGTCGAAGAGTTCCGCGCCGTGGTGAGGGCCAAGCCCGAAGGCTACATCGCACAACCCACGCTCAGCCTCTCGACCTGCCCGACCTATGTGGAGAGCGGCGTGGCGCCGCGCCACATCGACCTGCGTCCCTTCGTGCTGAGTGGCAAGGAGGTGCAGATGGTGCCCGGCGGCCTGACCCGCGTGGCGCTGAAAGAAGGCTCGCTCGTCGTCAACTCGTCACAGGGCGGCGGTACAAAAGACACTTGGATACTGGAAGACTGATCATGCTTTCACGCACCGCCGACCACCTTTTCTGGATGTCCCGCTACACCGAGCGCGCCGAAAACACCGCACGCATGCTCGACATCAACTACCAGACCTCGCTGCTGCCGCAGTCGGCTGCCGTGGCCCAGGTGGGCTGGGAAGGGCTGCTGGTCATCAGCGAGCTGCTGCCCACCTACACCGCCAAGTACGGCAAGGACATCACGCCGCGCAACGTCATGGATTTCATGGTGCGCGACGAGTCCAACCCGTCGAGCATCTGCTCCTGCCTGCGCGCGGCCCGCGAAAACGCGCGGGCCGTGCGCGGCGCGCTGACCACCGAGCTGTGGGAAACGCAGAACGCCACCTGGCTCAAACTGGCGGGTTACCTCAAGACCAAGGAGTTCGAACGCGATCCGGGCGCTTTCTTCGAATGGGTCAAGCACCGCTCGCACCTTTCGCGCGGCGTGGCCGTGGGCACCATGCTGCAGGACGAGGCCTTCCACTTCTACCGCATGGGTTCGTTCCTGGAGCGGGCCGACAACACGGCGCGCCTGCTCGACGTGAAGTTCCACGCCGTGCAGAGCGACTTTTTTGGTGCCGCCAGCGCGCAGGATCAGGAGTACGATTTCTACCACTGGAGCGCGATCCTGCGCTCGGTGTCCGGCTTCGAGGTCTACCGCAAGGTCTACCGCGACGTGATCACGCCCGAGCGCGTCGCCGAGCTGCTGATCCTGCGCCCCGACATGCCGCGCAGTCTGGCCGCCAGCCTGAACGAGGTGGTGAGCAATCTCGCTGTGGTGGCCAACGACACCTCGGGCGAGACCCTGCGCCGTGCTGGCAAGCTCAAGGCCGACCTGCAATATGCCCGCATCGACGAGATCCTTTCCACCGGCCTGCACGCCTTCCTGACGCAGTTCCTGGACCGCGTGAACGAACTCGGGGGGCGGATCAGCCAGGACTTCCTGGTGCCGACGGTGCACTGAAGCCCCCACACTCCACCGCTGCGCGGGTCGTTGCCCCCCGAGGGGGCTGATCCGCCTTGGGGCGGCCCGGCGGCGGATCGGTCTCCCAAAGCCTGCCGACCGCCCCAGCGGTCGGCAGGTACCATGCGGTTCGCTGGGATGACCGGGGGCATTTCCCCGGACCGATCCCGGGATCTTCCGCATGAAACTCGTCATTCACCACAACACCCGCTTCACCTACAGCCAGCCGCTGCTCTACACGGTGCAGACCCTGCATTTGTGGCCCGTCAGCAGCGTCTGCCAGACGGTGGAGTTCTGGGACATCCGCACCCCGGGCACACTGCACAGCCAGCCCGACGCCGAGGGCAACCGGGTGCACAGCTTCAGCCTCGTCGCCCGACCCGAGCAGGGGCTGCGGGACAACAGCATCGTGGCCTGGGGCACGGTGTCCACCCACGGCGTGGCCGAATTCACGGACACCGGGTTGTTGCCGCACCCGGCCTTTTACCTGCGCTCCACGGCGCTGGCCGAACCCCACCCGCGCCTGGCGGCCTGGGCGCGCTCGGTGGTGCCTTCGTTGACCGCGACACTGGATGCCGGGCGGTTGCCCGCCGTGGCCGATCTGGTGGCGCTCGCGGGGGCGGTCGCCGACCGGGTGCGCTACCGCAAGGGATCGACCAACGTGGAGACCACCGCGCTGGAAGCCTTTGACTGGGAACTCGGCGTGTGCCAGGACCAGGCGCATGTGATGGTGGCGGTGTGCCGCAGCATCGGCCTGCCGGCGCGTTACGTGAGTGGCTATTTTTACGCGGCCAATGAGCCCGATCTGGCCAGCCACGCCTGGGCCGACGTGTGTCTCGATCCCGCGACCCGCCGCTGGATCAGCCTGGACGTGACCCACCGCTGCCCCACCGATCAGCGCCACATCCGCCTGGCCGCCGCAACCGACTACACCGCCTGCCTGCCCGTCAAGGGCCTGCGCCGCGGCGGTGGCGAAGAAAGCATGGCGGTGGACATCCGCATCGGGCCCTGGACCGACGCGGACGAGCCGGGCCGGTCTCAGGGCTGATCGGCCGACGGCTTCAACCGGGTGACCCGGTCCTTCAGGCGGCGCGAACGGCTCCAGCGCACGCGCAAGGTCCAGATCGCGCTGATGATGAAATACACCGCCAGGCCGCTCACGGTGGCCACGATGGCCAGGCCCACCACCAGCGGTTTGCCGACCGTCGCCAGCCGCCGCAGCGCACCCTCCAGACGGTCTTTCCACCCTTCGGCCTGCTGTGTTTTCACGGCCCGCTCCAGCAAGGCGCTGGCTTGCGCTTCGGTGAGTGGCGGTTCGCCGAGCACGGCCTTGCCGACGCGATAAGCCCCGTAGTAGACCGGGCCGAAGGTCACCGGGTTGGTCACCAGGGTGCTGGCCACGGCCATGGGCAGGTTGGCCCGCAGGATGACGGCGGCGGCGGCCGACAGGGGCATCTGTGCCACCGGGACCAGCAGCCCGAAAAAGATGCCCAGCGCCAGCCCCATGGCAATGCCCTTGCGGCTGAAGTGCCACAGGCGGGGGTGGTGCAGGGTCGGCCCCAGCCAGCGCAACCAGCGGTTGTTGCGGATGCTGTCGGGGGAGGGCAGCCAGGCCTTGAGGCGCTTTTTCATGGGGGGCCGGTGTGGGCGTCAGGTGAATGGGTGAGAGTCGGGCAAGCCGGAATGGTTTCACGCTCCGGTGGTCCCCGCTCGGGCTGACCGGACCACCCTGTCAGCGCCAGGGCAGACCGGCCTGCACCGCTTCACCCAGTTCGATCACCGCCAGGGCGTAGTAGCTGCTCCAGTTGTAGCGGGTGACGGTGTAGAAGTTGTCGGTGCCCGCCACGTAGCTGGGCGGGCCACCGCCGTTGGCGGGGTCGCCGTTCTGCAGCTCGACGAGCGCGAGTTTGCCGGTGTGTTCAAGCGCCGCACCTTCGAGCACGGCGCCCTTGGCGGTGAAGCTCTCGACGCTGAAGCTGGGCAGGATGTCGGGCGCGAGCAGGGTGTCCAGGTCGACGCCCTGGCCCGCGAGCGTGACGGGGTAGTGCGTGGGCATGCCGGGCAACCAGCCGAAGGTCTTAAAGTAGTTGGCCACGGAACCGATCACGTCGCTCGTGCTGTTGAACAGGTCGATCCGGTCGTCGCGGTCGTAGTCGATGGCGTATTTTACCCAGCTGCTGGGCATGAACTGGGGCCAGCCCATGGCACCGGCGTAGCTGCCGCGGGCGCTCTGCGGGTCCATGCCGGTGCGGTGCGCCAGGCTGAGGAATTGCTCCAGCTCGGCGCGGAAAAACTCGGTGCGCGCCTGGGCGCGCGGGTGGCTGGCCGGGAAGTCGAACGCCAGCGTGGTGAGGCTGTCGATCACGCGGAAGGTGCCCGTGTGGCGGCCGTAGAGCGTCTCCACACCGATCACGCCGACGATCAGGCTGGCGGGCACGCCGAACTCGGCTTCGGCCCGCTCCAGCGTCTCGCGGTTGGCCAGCCAGAACTGGCGGCCGGCCTCAATGCGGATCGGTTCGACAAAGCGGGCGCGGTAGACCGACCAGTTTTTGGGCGTTCCCGTCGGGGCGGGGGCCATGAGGCGCACCGCCTGGGGCAGGTGCTGCGCCTGCCCGATCTGTTGCCGGACCCAGTCGGGGTCGAGGTTGCGCCGCTGCGCCAGGTCGGTGGCAAAAGCCATCGCAGCTTCATGGTTGGCGTAAAAAAAGACGGGTGCGGCCGCCAGGGCCAGCGACGCCGGTCGCCGTTTGGCGGCGCTGGAAGCCGCCACGCCGAACGGCAACAGCAGCAGGCTCAGCGCGAGCCCGGCCAGGGCACCGTGGCCGAGACCACCGGACATCGAAAAAACAGACTTGAAGATCAACGGGGGGAGCCTTTCTGGGGCCAGGCAAGCTGGCGGAATTCGCGTTGCAGTGTAGCCAGCGTCCCGGCGGGCTGGCGGCTGTAGCGCTGGGCTTCCAGCCGCAACAGCCACAAGCGCAGGCTGTGGGCGAATGCCGTGTCGCCAAAATGCCGCTCGACCTGCTGGGCGAGTTCGCGTGGGGGTGTGTGATCGCCGCTGTCCAGCCCCAGGCGGCGCAGGCGCTGGCGGCTGCGCTGCAGCAGGCGCAACCAGGGGTCGTGTTGCTGACGCTCCCACAGCGTCCAGCCGGCGCCCACCAGACTGACCAGCACCACCACGCCGATGAGCACGTAGGCCAGGTCGGTCCAGCTGGGGCTGGAGAAGCCCAGGTTCTTCAGCAGGTCGAGCTGTTTGCCCTGGGTGTAGTTGAGCACCCACTGGTTCCAGCGGTTGTTCACCGCCTCCCACGCCGCGCGCAGCTGGGCCGTGAGCGTGGGGCTGAGGTTGAGGATGGCCCCTGCGATGGCGCCCTCGGGCGGGCGCAGGCGTTCGAACGAGCCGATGCGGCCCGGCGACACCGCCGAGGTCGGGTCCACCCGCACCCAGCCCCGGCCCTGCAGCCAGACCTCGGCCCAGGCGTGGGCGTCTTGCTGGCGCACCGTCCAGTAACCGTCCACGGCGTTGAGCTCGCCGCCCTGGTAGCCGGTGACGATGCGCGCCGGGATGTCGAGAGCGCGCATCAGGATCACGAAGCTGGACGCGATGTGCTCGCAAAAGCCTTCGCGTCTGTCGAACCAGAATTCGTCGGCCGTGTGCTGGCCGTACACACCGGGATCAAGGGTGTAGGTGTAGCCGCCGGTGCGCAGGCGCTCCATCACCGCATCGACCAGCGCTGCGTTGGACCGCGGTCCGCTGCCGTGCTCGCGACGCAGCGCCAGCGCCAGCGCCAGCGTGCGCGGGTTGTAGCCGCCCGGCAGCTCGATGTGGTCCTGCAGGGCCAGCACCGGGGTGAGCGGGCCGTGGCGGAAGTTCACGTAGCTCTCGGCCCGGTAACGCACCAGGGTGTCCATGGGCCGCATGGTGAGCCACTGCAGATCGCTGTTCATGCGCGCGCGCGTGCCGGGCACCTCGGGGATCTGCGTGGCGGCTTCCAGCACGAACAGCCAGGGGCGGCGATTCGGTTCCATGGTGACTTCGTAGCGCACCGGTGGGCCGGAGACGCTGAGGTCCGTCGGCAGCGCCATGGACGGAGGAAAGCCCGAACGCAGCGCGCGCCATTCGATGCCGTTGAAATCGCTGAGCACCGGGCCACGGAAATACATCTGAGCCTGGGGCGGTGGTGCCTCGTCGAACCGGATGCGCAGCGCGATGCTGTCGTCCAGCACCAGATCCGCGAACTGGCCCACCCGCATGCTGCTTGACAGGCCGCTGCGGCCGGTCTCGTCCTGGCCGGGCATGCCCCAGAGTGGTGCCATGCGGGGGAACAACAGGAACAGCACCAGCATGATGGGGGCGCCCAGTGCCGCCATGCCCGCAGCGATGCGGGCGACCTGCGCCAGGGGAGGCCGCCCCACGGGCATGTGGGCATTGACCAGCGCGGTCAGCAGACCCATCAGCGCGATCAGGATGCCGGCGGCGGTGAGCAGCGACTGCGAATAGAAGAAGTGGGTGAGCAGCGTGAAGAAGGCGAGGAAGAACACCACAAAGGCGTCGCGTCGCGCACGCAGTTCCAGGGTCTTGAGCGCCAGCAACACCACGATGAGCGTCACGCCCGCATCGCGCCCCAGAAGGGTGCTGTGTGTCATCCAGGTCGCACCCAAAGTCAGCGCGAGCAGGCCCACGCGCCAGATCCAGCCCGGCAGGGGCAGGCCACGCAGGGTCAAGGTGGTGCGCCAGGCCAGCACGGCGGCCGCGAGCGCGCTGCACCACCAGGGGATGTTTCCGACCTGCATGGCCACCACCCAGGCGATGACGGCCAGCAGGAACAGCGTGTCGCGCGTGTCACGTGGCAGGGATGACAGAGATATCGCAGCCATGTCAGAGGAGATGGTGGAGCGAGGGGGCGCATGCCAGGGCAGCCGTGGAACCGGCTCTGCCGGGCCACAGGCTGTGTCCCCCTCCCGCAGGAGAGGGGGACGACGCGAAGCGGCGCAGGGGGTGCTTCATGCCAGTGCCAAGGCTTCCAGGCAGCGTGCCCGATGGGTCGGCCCCTGGTCGGGCGGGAGTTCGCGTCCGGGCAGGCGCAAGCCGTAGTCAAGCCCCAGCCGGTCGGCCATCAGCACCCAGGTCGCCAGTCTCGACAGACGCGCCTCCAGGTCGCTGGCGCCGGTGTGTGCGAAGTCCAGCCAGAGCTGCTGGCGCTGGGTGGACAGGGCGTCGCGGCTGACCAGGTCGTCGCGGCCGGCGGCGAAGGCCTGGGCGGCCTTTTTCCAGACCACGGTTTTCTGCGGGTCACCGCGGCGGTAGGCGCGCACGCCGTCGAACTCGCCGGTGCTCTGCACGCGTGCGCTGCCCGAGCTGCCGGCCTGGGGTTCACCGGGCGGCAGCGGCGGCGGATGGGTCTCGGTGGCCGGGTACACCAGCACCTGCGCGGCCGGGCGCCAGACGGTCCAGACGCGGAAGGTGCCGAGCGGGAACAGGGTGAGCGCCGTCAGCGGGGGCAGTTCGTGCTGGCCGCGGCGGGGCGCTGCCCAGGTCACCTGCAGCACCGCGCTGCCCCGGGCGGGCACGTCGGTCCAGGCCAGGTGGGCGTCGCCCGGCCGGCTGTCGGCGATCACGCCCAGGCCGATGCCGTAGCGCGGACGCGATCGTTCGCTGGCGAGCCGGATGTCCAGCGCCACCGCCTGGCCGGCGTGCACCGGTGCGGGCGCAGCCAGGTGCAGCGTGAGCCCGCGCAGGTTGCTGTGGCACACGTGCATGCCCACGACCGCGCTGCCGGCCAGCAAAAAAGTGAGCAGGTAGCCCAGGTTGAGCTGGTAGTTGATGCTGCCGACCAGCAGCAGCAGCAGGGTGAGCCCCAGCATCCAGCCCGCGCGCGTGGGCAGGATGTAGACGTTGCGTTGCGTCAGGGTGAGCGTGTCGGTGCGCGGCGCGCGGCTGTGGAACCAGCGCTGGACACGGCCGCGCAGGTGGCGCACCGGGTGGCGCCAACTGGAGGCCACAGACGCTTGGGAAGGTTGCGACTCGCGGGAACGCTCTGAAGCCGACGTCATGGCCACCATGTTGGCGTGAGATGGCTGTTGACGGGAACACCGCGGAACTGGCTTTGCCAGGCCGCTGGTGTTGCCCCCTTGAGGGGGTCGCGCACAGTGCGGCGGGGGTGGTTCATGGAAGCGGCGTAGCCTCGACCATCGCCCGGACCTGCTCGACCGCACCTCGGCCCGCATCACTCACCGGGATCAAGCGGTGCGCCACGGTCTGCGGCAGGATGGCAGCAATGTCGTCGGGCGCCACGTAGTCCCGGCCATTGAGATACGCCTGGGCCTTGGCCGAGCGCACCACGGCCAGCGCAGCGCGCGGCGACAGGCCTTGCGCAAACCAGCGGCCCGAGCGGGTTGCGGCCACCAGGTCCTGCAGGTACTCCAGCACCGGTTCGGCGGTGTGCACGTCGGCCACGTTCTGCTGCAGCCGCGCCAGGTCGGCCGGGGTCAGCACCGGCTGCAGGTGTTCCAGCATGTCGCGCCGGTCCTGGCCACGCAGCAGTTCGCGTTCGGCGGCGCGGTCCGGGTAGCCGAGCGAGAGGCGCATGTGGAAACGGTCGAGCTGCGATTCGGGCAGGGCGTAGGTGCCGAGCTGGTCGTGCGGGTTCTGGGTGGCGATCACGAAGAAGGGGTGGGGCAGGGCGCGCGTGGCGCCTTCCACCGTGACCTGCTTTTCTTCCATGGCTTCGAGCAGGGCGCTCTGCGTCTTGGGGCTGGCGCGGTTGATCTCGTCGGCCAGCAGCACCTGGGCAAACACCGGGCCCGGGTGGAACACAAAACCCTCTCGGCCGCGTTCGTAGATGGACACGCCCACCAGGTCGCTCGGCATCAGGTCGGCGGTGAACTGCACGCGTGAAAACTGCAGCCCGAAGGAGCGCGAAAGCGCGTGCGCCAGCGTCGTCTTGCCCACGCCGGGAACGTCTTCGATCAGCAGGTGTCCACCCGCCAGCAGACAGGCCACGCAGTCGGAAACCTGGGGGCTTTTGCCCACGATCACCGTGTTAAGCTGGTTCAGTAATTGGTGGATTTTTTCGTCGGCATGCATGCCGTGAACCTTAACGTAAAAATGTGATGAGCCAGGCAACAGGTTATTTCACCCACAAGGATTGCTGGAGACACGAAATGGGCGCGGGGCACCCCGAATGCCCGGCGCGGCTCGATGCGATCGAGGACCGTCTGCTGATCACCGGGCTCGACACCGCGCTGGAGCGGCGCGAGGCCACGGCGGCTTCGCTGGCCGACATGGAACTGGCCCACGGCCGCATGCACCTGGCGTCGCTGCGCGGCCTGTCCGACGGCTTGCGCGACGAGATCGCGGCCGGCGGCCCGACCCATGCGCAGGTGGACCCGGACACGTCCATCAACATCCACTCCTGGGATGCGATCCTGGTGGCGGCGGGCGCCGCCATCGACGCCACCGACGCCGTGATGGCCGGTGAACTGGCCAACGCCTTCTGCGCCGTGCGCCCGCCGGGCCACCACGCCACACGCAACCAGGCCATGGGCTTCTGTTTCGTGAACAACGTGGCGGTGGCGGCGAAGTACGCGCTGGAGCGCCACGGCCTCAAGCGCGTGGCCATCGTCGATTTCGACGTGCACCACGGCAACGGCACCGAAGACATCGTGGCCGGTGATGAACGCATCCTCATGTGCAGCTTCTACCAGCACCCGTTCTACCCGCCCTGCGAACATTCGACGGCGACGAACCTGGTGAACCTGCCCGTGCCGGCCTACACCAAGGGCATGGACGTGCGCGAGCTGATCGACATGATGTGGCTGCCCCGGCTGGACGCCCACAAGCCGCAGATGATCTTCATCAGCGCCGGCTTTGACGCCCACCGCGAAGACGACATGGGCCAGCTCGGTCTGGTGGAAAACGACTACGCGTGGATCACGCAGCGCATCAAGGAAGTGGCGCAGCGCCACGCCAAAGGCCGCATCGTGAGCTGCCTCGAAGGCGGCTACGACCTGAGCGCGCTCGCGCGCAGCGTGGAAGCGCATCTGAGGGTGCTGGCCGATGTCTGAAACCCCGAACACCGATCTGCTGTTGAGCCACCGCGATGCGCGTGGCGTGCACACGCTCACGCTGAACGCACCACGCAGTTTCAATGTGCTGAGCGAAGCCATGATGGGCGCGCTGCAGGCCGCGCTGGACGCGGTGGCGGCCGACCCGCAAGCGCGCGCCGTGGTGATCGCGGCCAACGGCCGTGCCTTCTGCGCCGGGCACGACCTGAAGGAAATGAAGGCCCGGCCCGAGCTGGCGTATTACCAGGCGCTGTTCGCCACCTGCTCGAAGCTGATGATGAGCATCCGCAAGCTGGAGGTGCCGGTGATCGCGCGGGTGCAGGGCCTGGCCACGGCGGCGGGCTGCCAGATGGTGGCGCAGTGCGACCTGGCGGTGGCCGTGCAGGCCGCCACGTTCGGCGTCAATGGCATCGACGTCGGCCTGTTCTGCGCCACGCCCAGCGTGGCCCTGTCGCGCAACATGCTGCCCAAGCAGGCGATGGAAATGCTGCTCACCGGCGATTTCATTTCAGCCGACGAAGCGAAGACCCGTGGCCTGGTGAACCGGGTGGTGGCGGCCGAGGCGCTGGACGCCGAAGTGGCCGCGCTGGTGGACCGCATCGTGGCCAAGCCGCGCGAGGCCATCGCCATGGGCAAGGCGCTGTTCTACCGCCAGCTCGAAACCGGCATGGAATCGGCCTACCAGCTCGCGGGCCAGACCATGGCCTGCAACATGGCGCACGACGTGGCCCAGGAGGGCGTGCAGGCTTTCATCGAGAAGCGCGCGCCGAACTGGTAGCCCCGGTGCTGGTTCGCTGCGCCCCGGATTGCCGCGTCAAACCGGCAATACACCCAGCCGCACAGCCCACCACGGGGTAACGCCTGCGGCCTGGCAATATCGGTTCCGCGGCGTTCTGGGATCGGACATTTCTCCTTCAGTGACATTGCATGACTTCCACCGTCTCTCCCCCCGCCTCGCCACCCCCCATCGACGACCTGCAGGCCTGGCTGGCCGGCTTCACCCAGACCACGGTGTGGTTTGAGTTCGCCGCGCTGGCGTTCTGTGTGTTGCTGGCCTGGGGGCTGGCGTCGGGTTTGCGTCGGGCCCTGGGTATGCGGGACGAAAAATCGTCGGTGCTGTTTGGCCGCAAGCTGTTCGACGGCGCGATGTTCCCGCTGCTGCTGCTCGTGCTGGGGTACATCGCGCGCGCGCTGTTGTTGACCGTGGTGCCGCTGGCGGTGTTCAAGGTGGCGATCCCGGTGCTGGTCTCGCTGGTGGTCATCCGCGTCGGCGTCAAGGTGTTGCAGGTGGCATTTGGCAGCACGCCCTGGGTGCGCTTGCTGGAGCGCACCATTTCCTGGCTGGCCTGGCTGGCCATGGTGCTCTGGGTCAGCGGACTGCTGCCCCTGGTGCTGAGCGAACTCGATGCCATCCACTGGAAGATGGGTGCATCCACGCTGAGCCTGCGCACGCTGATCGAAGGGGCGCTCACCGCGGGCGCGGTGCTGATCGTCACCCTCTGGATTTCGGCCGCCATCGAGGCGCGCCTGCTCAAGTCGGCCGTGGGCGGCCAGCTCTCCTTGCGCAAGGCCGTCAGCAACGCCACGCGCGCCGTGCTCATGTTCCTCGGCCTGATCTTCGCACTCTCGGCCGTGGGCATCGACCTCACCGCGCTCTCGGTGCTGGGTGGCGCGATCGGCGTGGGCATCGGTCTGGGTCTGCAGAAGCTGGCGTCCAACTACGTGAGCGGTTTCGTGATCCTGGCCGAGCAGAGCATGCGCATCGGCGACAACGTGAAGGTGGACAACTTCGAGGGCCGCATCAGCGACATCAAGGCGCGCTACACCCTGATCCGCTCGGCGACGGGGCGCGAGTCCATCGTGCCCAACGAGATCCTGATCACCAACCGGGTGGAGAACCTGTCCCTCGCCGACGCCCGGGTCTGGCAGTCCACCACCGTGTCGGTGGCCTATGACAGCGACGTGGAGCTGGTGCGGCGCCTGCTGGCGGATGCGGCGGTGGCACAGCCGCGGGTGCTTCAGGACCCGGCGCCCAGTGCCGCACTCTCGGCCTTTGGCGCCGACGGGCTGGAGTTCACGCTGGGCTACTGGATCGCCGACCCCGAAAACGGTCAGCTCAATCTGCGTTCGGACGTCAACATGGCGATCCTGCGTTCACTGCGCGAGCACGGCATCGAGATCCCGTACCCGCAACGCGTCTTGCACCTGAAGCGCCGTCCTGAAGCCTAGGCGCCTGCGCGGCAGGCTCCTAGCCCATGAACCCCGGCAGCCACAGCGCAATGGCCGGGAATGCGATCAGGATGCCCAGCCGGACAATGTCGGCCGCCACAAACGGCCAGACACCGCGGTACATGGTGCCCAGGTTGACGTTGGGCAGCAGCGAGCTGATGACGAAGAGGTTGAGGCCCACCGGCGGCGAGATCATGCCGATCTCGACGATGGTCACGATCAGGATGCCGAACCAGATCGGGTCGAAGCCCAGACCCGTGATCACCGGGAAAAACACCGGAATCGTCAGCAGCACGATGGCCAGTTCTTCCATCACCATGCCCAGCAGCAGGTAGATGCCCATCATCATCACCACCACCATGATGGGGTGGGGGCTGAACTGCAGCACGAAGTCGCGCAGGTCGCCCGGCATGCTGGTGAAGTTGATGAAGTTGGTGAAGATCATCGCGCCGATCAGGATCATGAACAGCATGGCGGTGGTGCGGGTGCTCTCCACCAGGATGTCCAGCAGCACACGCGGGCGCAGCGTGCCGCGCAGCAGCGCGAACAGGAAGGCACCCGCCGCACCCACGCCGGCCCCTTCGGTCGCGGTGAACACACCACCGTAGATGCCCCCGATGACGAGGCCGAACAGCATGGCCACGCCCCAGATGCCGCGGATGGCCGCGAAGCGTTGCGCCCAGGTGAAGCGCTCGGCCGGTGGTCCGGCCGCGGGATCGCGCCAGGTCACGAAGACCACGCCCAGGCACAGGCAGGTGATGGCCACGATGCCGGGCAGGATGCCCGCGATGAACAGCTTGCCGATGTCGGTCTCGGTGATGATCCCGTAGATCACGAGGATGGTGGACGGCGGAATCAGGATGCCCAGCGTACCGCCGGAGGCGATGGCGCCGGTGGCCAGCGTGTCCTTGTAGCCGTGGGCCTTCATCTCCGGGTAGGCCACGCGTGTCATGGTGGCCGCGGTCGCGATGGACGAGCCGCAGATCGAACCGAAACCGCCCGAGGCGATGATGCTCGCCATGGCGAGGCCACCGCGCTTGTGGCCCACAAAGGCGTTGGCGGCGGTGAACAGTTCCTTGGCCATGCCGGCGCGGGCGACGAAATTGCCCATCAACACAAACAGCGGGATCACCGACAGCACGTAGTGGAAGCCGGTCTCGAAAATCACCTGGCTGGTGCTGGCGTAGGCCGGCTGCCAGCCTCGCATCAGACCCAATCCGACGAGGCCGGCGATGGACATCGCCACGGCCAGCGGCACACGCAGGAAGGCGAGGCCAAAGACGCCCAGAAAACCCAGCAACGCTTCGATCATGTGGACGCTCCTTGGGCTTCAACCGGCACGTGACCACTGGTGGGCGCACGCACGAACACGAGCAGCAGATGGGCCAGTCCGGTGAGCATGAGCAGGCCCGCCATCAGCCAGGCCACCGGGGCGATGGACATCGCGAGGTGCACCGTGGTGTCGCCGTATTCGGCAAAGCGCTCGGCCCGCATCACCATGAGCCGGCCCAGAAAGGCGAACGTGCCGGCGCAGATCAGGTGGATCACGCGGGCCTGTATCGAGCGCAGCCAGTCCGGAATCAGCGCGTCGAGCGTGTCAAAGACCACGTGCTCGCCGCGCCAGGAGACGAGCGGCATGGCAGCGAATATCACCACCACCATGAGCATTTCGGTGAGCTCCAGCCCGCCGGGCACCGAGTTGTCGAAAAACTTGCGACCGATCACGTCGATCACCGTGAGCCACATGATGGAGAACAGCGCCATGGCTGCCATGACGCCGGTGGACCAGTACAGCAACCGGTCGAGGGTTTTGTGCATGTTGTGCTTTCTGCATGTGAAGTGGGCCGATGGGCAGCAGGGTAGCTGTTCCATCGGCCCACGGGGGCTGACCGGCCATTTCCGGCCGGCTGACCGGGATTTACTTCACCTTGGCGATTTCAGCACGGAATTCGGCCAGCACCTGCTTCGGATCTTTGAGCCCTTTGACCTGCGCGCTCGCGGCCCACTTTGTTTCCAGGTAGTCCTGCTTGTCCATGACGGCCTTGACGAAGGCCTGGTCGGCCTTGATGCGGCTCACGCCCTGGGCCTTCTGGGCGCCGTCGCGGCTGGCCGCGTCCACCTTGTCCCAGCCTTCGCCGAACATGCGTGCGGCCACTTCACCCGAGAGCTTGTCGACCACGGCCTTGTCCTGCGGCGACAGTGCCTTGTATTTGCCCTCGTTCATCATGAACACGAAACTGGTGTTGTAGAGGCCGCCGGGGAAGGTGGTGGCGTGCTTGATCATGCTGAGCTTGAACGAGGCCACCGATTCGTCGGGGAAGAAGGTGCCGTCCATCACGCCGGTGGACAGCAGCTCGAACGACTCGGGCGCCGCCTTGAGCGTGGTGTTCCAGCCCATGGCCTTGGAGAGTTCGTTGATGTTGCCGCCACCGATGCGGAACTTCAGCGATGCCGCGTCGGCGGCGCTGGTGACCGGTTTCTTGCTGTTGAAGATGATGCCGGGGCCGTGCGTGAAAACGGCCAGGGCTTTCACGCCGCGGTGTTCACCCAGCGGGGCGAAGTATTTGCTGTAGATGCGCTGGTAGGCCACCGAGGTCTGCACCGCGTTGTCGCCCAGGAAGGGGAATTCGGCCACCTGGGTGTTGATGAAGCGGCCCGGGGTGTAGCCGTCCACGGTGTAGGAAATGTCGGCCAGGCCGTCGCGCACGGCATCAAAGGTGCCCGGCGCCGCCACCACACCCTTGGGCAGGATGTTGCACTTCATGCGGCCGGTGCTTTCTTTTTCCAGCATGTCGCACCAGTTCTTTTGCACCGTGGACAGGGTGTGGGTGGGTGGCAGCCAGCTGGACACGGTGAACACGGTCTGGGCGGAAACCAGGCCGCTGGACAGCAGTGTGGTGGACAGGGCGGCAGCGAACACGTGGCGAAGTTTCATGAAACGTTTCCTCGGGCGGTGGGTGAATATGGTTTCGAAATATAAGTAAATCACTCAGAATTCACTATAGGCGAAGACCCGGCTTTCTCTTCTCCAGACTTACCCGGATTAGCCGACCGTCTGGTTGGTTAATCGCCCGGGCGACGCTGGCGAGCGGTCTGTGGGGGTTTTGGGTAGGCGGCGCTGGAAGGCTCGCCTATAATCCAGAAAAAGCACGATCGTTCGTTTTTTGACGGTGCAGCGTTCTTTTCTGCGTCCGGGCGGCCCGTTGGCGGGGCGGGCATACAATCCTTTGATTGACGTATACGTCAACTTGAATCTCTTTTTTCCTTTCGTTCTCACAACCATCAGGAGCAACCGAATATGAAGGTCATCGTCCCCGTCAAACGCGTGGTGGACTACAACGTCAAGGTGCGCGTCAAGGCAGACCAGTCCGGCATGGACCTGGCCAACGTCAAGATGAGCATGAACCCGTTTGACGAGATCGCGGTCGAGGAAGCCGTGCGCCTGAAAGAGAAGGGTGTCGTCACCGAAGTCATCGCCGTGTCCTGCGGCGTCACGCAGTGCCAGGAAACCCTGCGCACCGCCATGGCCATCGGCGCCGACCGCGCCATCCTTGTTGAGACGTCTGAAGAATTGCAGCCCCTGGCCGTGGCCAAGCTGCTCAAGGCGCTGATGGACAAGGAACAGCCCGGCCTCGTGATCCTGGGCAAACAGGCGATCGACGACGACTGCAACCAGACCGGTCAGATGCTCGCCGCGCTGGCGGGTCTGCCGCAAGGCACCTTCGCCTCCAAGGTCGAAGTCGTGGACGGCAAGGTCAACGTGACCCGCGAAGTCGACGGCGGCCTGGAAACCCTGAGCCTCACGCTGCCCGCCATCGTCACCACCGACCTGCGCCTGAACGAGCCGCGTTACGTGACGCTGCCCAACATCATGAAGGCCAAGAAGAAGCAGATGGACATCGTCAAGCCCGAAGATCTCGGTGTGGACGTGAGCCCGCGCCTCAAGACCCTGAAGGTCAGCGAGCCGCCCAAGCGCGGTGCGGGCATCAAGGTGCCGGACGTCGCAACGCTCGTCGAAAAACTCAAGAACGAAGCCAAGGTCATCTGAAGACCGCTGACATCAACGATCCAGAGGAACACAGAACATGACCGCACTCGTCATTGCCGAACACGACAACGCCAGCCTCAAGGGCGCCACGCTCAACACCGTCGCCGCCGCCGCCCAGTGCGGGGGTGAAGTGCACGTGCTCATCGCTGGCCACAACGCGGGCCCGGCCGCCGCAGCCGCCGCCCAGATCGCCGGCGTGTCCAAAGTCATCCACGCCGACGCCGAGTACCTGGCCCACGGCCTGGCCGAGAACATGGCCGCCCAGGTGCTGGCCATCGCCTCGAACTACAGCCACATCCTGTTCCCGGCCACCGCCAGCGGCAAGAACATCGCCCCGCGCGTGGCCGCCCAGCTCGACGTGGGCCAGATCAGCGACATCACCAAGGTGATCGCCGCCGACACGTTTGAACGCCCGATCTACGCCGGCAACGCGATTGCCACCGTGCAGAGCACCGACGCCACCAAGGTCATCACCGTGCGCACCACCGGTTTCGACCCGGCCGCTGCCACCGGTGGCAGCGCCGCCGTGGAAACCCAGGCAGCGCAAGCCGACAGCGGCAAGAGCGCCTTCCTGGGCAGCGAGATCGCCAAGAGCGACCGCCCCGAACTCACCGCCGCCAAGATCATCGTCTCGGGTGGCCGCGCGCTGGGCAGCGCCGAGAAGTTCAACGAAGTCATGACCCCGTTGGCCGACAAGCTCGGTGCCGCCCTGGGCGCGAGCCGCGCCGCGGTCGATGCGGGCTACGCCCCGAACGACTGGCAGGTCGGCCAGACCGGCAAGATCGTCGCGCCGCAGCTGTACGTGGCCTGCGGCATCTCGGGCGCCATCCAGCACCTGGCCGGCATGAAGGATTCCAAGGTGATCGTGGCGATCAACAAGGACCCCGAGGCCCCGATCTTCTCGGTGGCCGACTACGGGCTGGAGGCCGATCTGTTCACCGCAGTGCCCGAGCTGATCAAGGCGCTGTAAGCACCGCATCACCGGCAAGGGCATCGTTCGCGATGCCCTTGTTGTATCTGTACTTCCCGAAGAACCTCTGGAGACATTCGAATGAGTTACGTCGCACCCCTCAAAGACATGCTGTTCAACATCGAACACCTGGCGCGCATCGACCAGGTGTCCGCGTTGCCCGGTTTTGAAGACGCTGGCCTGGACACCGCGCAGGCCGTGCTGGAGGAGTGCGCCAAGCTCAACGAGGGGGTGATCGCGCCGCTGAACTGGGAGGGCGACAAGTACCCGTCTTCCTTCCACGACGGCAAGGTCACCACGACGCCCGGTTTCAAGGAAGCCTTCAAACAGTACGCCGAAGGCGGCTGGCAGGGCCTGCAGCACCCGGTGGACTTCGGCGGTCAGGGCCTGCCCAAGACCATCGGTGCGGCCTGCGGTGAAATCCTCAACAGCGCCAACATGAGCTTCGCGCTCTGCCCGCTGCTGACCGATGGCGCCATCGAGGCGCTGATCACCGCGGGCAGCGACGAGCTCAAAGCCGTCTATCTGGAGAAGCTGGTGAGCGGCGAATGGACCGGCACCATGAACCTGACCGAGCCGCAGGCCGGCAGCGATCTGGCCGCCGTGCGCAGCCGCGCCGAGCCGCAGCCCGACGGCACCTACAAGGTCTTCGGCACCAAGATCTTCATCACCTACGGTGAGCACGACATGGCCGAGAACATCGTGCACCTCGTGCTGGCCCGCGTGACCGGCGCGCCCGAGGGCGTGAAGGGCATCAGCCTGTTCGTGGTGCCGAAGTTCATGGTGAACAAAGACGGCTCGCTGGGCGCGCGCAACGACGTGCATTGCGTGAGCATCGAACACAAGATGGGCATCAAGGCCAGTCCGACCGCCGTGCTGCAGTACGGCGACCATGGCGGCGCCGTCGGCTACCTCGTGGGCCAGGAGAACCGTGGCCTTGAATACATGTTCATCATGATGAACGCCGCGCGCTACGCCGTGGGCGTGCAGGGCATCGCGATCGCCGAGCGCGCCTACCAGAAGGCCGTGGGCTATGCGAAGGACCGCGTGCAGAGCCGCCCGGTCGACGGCTCCCTGAGCGCCGCCGCGCCCATCATCCACCACCCCGATGTGAAGCGCATGCTCATGACCATGCGCGCCAGCACCGAAGGTTGCCGCGCCATGGCCGCCGTGGCTGCCGCCGCCTACGACGCGGCCCACCACCACCCGGATGCCGAAGCCCGCAAGGACAACGCCGCTTTCTACGAATTCCTGGTGCCGCTGGTCAAGGGCTACAGCACCGAGATGAGCCTGGAAGTGACCTCGCTGGGCGTGCAGGTGCACGGCGGCATGGGTTTCATCGAAGAAACCGGCGCCGCCCAGTACTACCGCGACGCCAAGATCCTCACGATCTACGAAGGCACGACCGCGATCCAGGCCAACGACCTCGTGGGCCGCAAGACCTCGCGCGACGGCGGCACCAACGCCAAGGCCATCGCGGCACAGATTCAGAAGACCGAAGCCGAGCTGGTGCAGCGCGGCAGCGTGAATGCGCTGGTCGTGGCCAAGCGCCTCTCGGCCGCGCGTCAGGCCTTCGTGGACGTGGTCGAGTTCATCGCTGCCAACACCCGGAGCAACCCCAACGCCGCCTTCGCCGGCAGCGTGCCCTACCTCATGCTCGCGGGCAACGTGGTGGCGGGCTGGCAGCTGGCGCGCGCGCTGCTGGTGGCCGAAGACCAGCTGGCCGCCGGCACCGACGCCGCCTTCATGCAGGCCAAGATCACCACCGCACGTTTCTACGCCGACCACATCCTGAGCCGTGTTCCAGGTGTGCGCGACAGCATCTGTGAAGGTGCCGACGCAGTCACTGCCATGGCGGTCGACGCGTTCTAAGGACACCCGGCCCTGTTGCTGCGGCGACAGGGCTCCCGGGCTCGCTGACCCAGAATCCAGCCAGCTTTTCGATCCAAAACGGAGACACCATGACGACCCGTCAACGCTACCTGCCCCCGGTGCTGAAGAACATCCAGTTCCCGGTGATCGGCTCGCCGCTGTTCATCATCAGCAACCCCAAGCTCGTCATTGCCCAGTGCAAGGCCGGCGTGGTCGGCTCGATGCCCGCGCTCAACGCGCGCCCGGCCGCGCAGCTGGAAGACTGGCTGGCCGAGATCACCGAGGCCCTGGCCGCGCACGATGCAGCGAACCCGGACAACAAGGCAGCACCGTTTGCCATCAACCAGATCGTGCACAAGAGCAACGACCGGCTGGAGCACGACATGGGCCTGTGCGCCAAGTACAAGGTGCCGATCATCATCACCAGCCTGGGCGCGCGCGAAGACGTGAACCAGGCCGTGCACAGCTGGGGCGGCGTGGTGCTGCACGACGTGATCAACAACGTGTTCGCGCACAAGGCGATCGAGAAAGGCGCCGACGGCCTGATCCCGGTGGCCGCGGGTGCCGGCGGCCACGCCAGCGTGAAGAGCCCGTTTGCCATGGTGCAGGAGATCCGCGAGTGGTTCGACGGCCCGGTGGCGCTCTCAGGCTCCATCGCCTCGGGCGGCGCCATCCTGGCCGCGCAGGCCATGGGCGCCGACTTCGCCTACATCGGTTCGGCCTTCATTGCCACCGAAGAGGCGCGCGCGGTGGACGGCTACAAGCAGATGATCACCGAGAGCAACTCGGACGACATCGTCTACAGCAACTTCTACACCGGCATCCACGGCAACTACCTCAAGGGCAGCATCAAAAACGCTGGCATGGACCCTGAGAATCTTCCGCAGAGCGACCCGAGCAAGATGAACTTCTCCACCGGCGAAGGCGCCAACGCGGCCAAGGCCTGGAAAGACATCTGGGGTTGCGGCCAGGGCATCGGTGCGATCCGCGAGGTGATGCCGGCGGCCGATCTGGTGGCGCGCTTCAAGCGCGAATACGCCGAGGCCAAGGCGCGCATCTGCATGGGCTGAACCCCGGGGCACCAAAAAAAAGGCCGACTGCAGAGTCGGCCTTTTGCATGCAGCGAACGCTTGACCTGATCAGGGCTTGATCGCGTTCTGGATCAGCTCCAGCAAGGACGATGGACGGAACGATTCGAGCAAACCCGGTGGCTGCGCGTATTGCACGCCGGTGTCGTCGGCGATGCGTTCGGCCCAGCCGCCGTTGCTCCATTCGCTGTAGAGCCAGTCCCCGTTCTCGTACACCAGCCCGGCCGGGGTCTCGGCCGGCGCCGTCTCCGGCACGCTCTTGAGCGCCGCACCCATGTAGTCCATCCAGATCGGCAGGGCGGCCCGGCCCCCCGATTCGCGGCCGCCCAGGCTGCGCGGTTTGTCGTAGCCCATCCACACGGCCGTGGCCAGCGTGGGGTGGTAACCGGTGAACCAGGCGTCCACGGCATCGTCGGTGGTGCCGGTCTTGCCGTAGACGTCGTTGCGCTTGAGCTGCGCCTGGGCGCGGGCCGCGGTGCCGGTGCGCGTCACGTCGTTCAGCAGGCTGCCCATCACGAAGGCGTTGCGCTGCGGGATCGCGCGGCTCTCGTCGGTCAGCGCTGCCGGCGGTGGCGCTTCAAACAGCACCTTGCCGTGCGCGTCGGTGATCTTCTCCACCACCACCGGTTCCACGCGCCAGCCACCGTTGGCCAGCGTGGCGTAGGCCCGCGCCATCTGCAGCGGCGTCACGAGGCCGGTGCCCAGCGCCAGCGTCAGGTTGTCGGGCTGGCGGTTGGCGTCCAGGCCGAAGCGGGTGGTCCAGTCGCGTGCACGCTGGGTGCCCACATGCTGCAACACGCGCACGCTCACCAGGTTGCTCGATTTCGCCAGGCCTTCGCGCAGCGTGATCGGGCCGCTGTAGTTGCCGCTGCTGTTGTCCGGGCTCCAGCCGTTGGCTGCGGTGAAGGGCAGGTCGTCCACGATGGTGGCGGGCATCACGCGCTCTTCGAGCGCGGCCGACACCAGCAGCGGCTTGATCGCCGATCCCGGCTGGCGCCAGCCCTGGGTGACGTGGTTGAAGGGTTGGCGCGTGAAGTCGAAACCACCGACCAGCGCGCGCACCCGCCCGGTGCGGGTGTCCAGCGCCACCAGCGCCGCCTCGGCTTCGGGCCATTGCGAGATCGCCCAGTTCTTGCCGTTCTTGACCACCCGCACCACCGAGCCCCGCTGCAGCTTCAGCGGGGCCTTGGCCGCGGGCTGGAGCGCGCGCTGCGCCCAGCGCAGGCCTTCGCCCTGGAGGGTGATGCGCTCGCCCGTGGCCAGCTGGGCACGCACCTCTTTCGCGCTGGCCGTCACAACGATGGCCACACGCAGCGTTTCGTCGTCGTGGTGGTCCTTCAGCGCTTCGGCCGCGGCACGTTCCAGCTCGGCGCCGTTGCCGGACGGCAGGGTTTCCTGGCCTTCCGGTCCGCGCCAGCTGCCGCGCCGGTCGAACGCCAGCACGCCGCGCTGCACCGCGTCGTGCGCCGCGCGCTGGTCGGCCGCACGCAACGAGGTCGTGACCCGCAGACCGGTGGAATAGGCCTCGGTGCCAAAGCGCTCCACCACCACGCGGCGCGCCATTTCGGCCACGTGGGCGGCGTGCACGCTGCGTTGCCCGGGCGACCGCAAGCTCAGTTTTTCGGCGCGGGCGGCGGCCAGCTGCTGCTCGGTGATGGCGCCCACGGCGAGCATGCGCTGCAGCACCACGCGCTGGCGCTGCACGGCGCGCTCGAAGTTCGCCACCGGGTTCGCGTAATAAGGGTTCTGGGGCAGGCCCGCGAGCATCGCGGTTTCGGCCAGCGAGAGCTGGTCCATGGACTTGCCGAAGTAGGTCTGTGCGGCGGCAGCGAAACCATAGGCGCGCTGGCCCAGGAAGATCTCGTTGAGGTAGATCTCCAGGATGCGGTCTTTCGAGAGCGCGTCTTCCACCTTGAAGGCGAGCACGATTTCCTTGGCCTTGCGCTCGACCGAAAACTCGCGCGTGAGCAGCATGGTGCGCACGAGCTGCTGCGTGATGGTGCTGGCGCCCTGCCGGCGACCCCCGGTCAGCGCCGCCACCACCGCACGCGCCATGCCCTTCGGGTCAACGCCCGAGTGTTCGCGAAAACGAGCGTCCTCCACCGCCAGCACGGCGTCCTGCAGCCGCTTGGGCGTGCGGGAAAGCGGCACGTATTCGCGCCGTTCGGCACCGAATTGCGCCAGTTCCACGCCGTCGGCGGTGAACACCTGCAGCGGCAGTTTGGGCTGGTAATTGACGATCCGGTCGATCGGCGGCAGATCGAAAGTGGACGCTTGAACCACCGACGCGGTCAGCAGCAGCGGGGCAGGGATGATGAGCGCCAGGCTGAGAAACAGGCGGCGCGAATGACGCAATGACATGGGAAGGATTATCCTGTGCCCGGGTATGCCGCTGATGAACGGGGCGTAACCGAATGTGCCATCATGGTTTTCGACACACTGGTTTCTCGCTTGACGGCCCACAATTGCTGCAATGCAGCAGATCGAGCCCCCCATGACCGAAAAACCCTTGAGGGAGAACGGCCACAAGGCCTCCAGCGACCACATCCCCGAACCCGGGCGACGTGGGCGCTTTCGCCTGTGGTGGCTGGGCGTTGCCGCGGTGCTCGTGCTGGGCACCACGGCCGCCGTGCTGTTGCCCTTTGAGGCGCGCACATCCCGTCTGCAGGCCTGGGTGCTGGGCCGCTACGCCGCACCGCTCGGTTTCGAGGTGGCTTCCGGGCCCAGCGACCACATCCGGTTTCCGAAACAAGGCCCGTTCGACGAACGCCTGGGTTACACCCGCATTCCCGCCTTTGTCGCCAGCCTCCAGGCCCGCGGTTTTGAAGTCACCGCGCAGGCCCGGCACAACCAGGCCCTGCTCGCGTACCAGGACCGTGGCCTGTACGCCCCGTACGCCGAGAAGGCCCAGGCCGGCCTGACCGTGCTTGACTGCCACCGCACGCCGATCCACAGCTTCAGCTACCCCTACCGCCAGTTCGATCGCCTGGGGAGCGTGCCCCCGGTGGTCGCGCAGGCGCTGCTGTTCATCGAAAACCGCGACCTGCTCGATCCCGACCGGCCGCAGATGAACCCGGCCGTTGACTGGGTGCGCTTCACGCGCGCCGTGCTCGGGCAACTCGGCAGCCGGATCGACGCCGAGTTCGACACACCCGGCGGCAGCACCCTGGCCACGCAGATCGAAAAATTCCGCCATTCGCCCGGGGGCATCACCCACAACGAGCGCGAGAAGCTGCACCAGATGGTGTCGGCCGCGGTGCGCGCCTACCAGCAGGGACAGGACACGCTGCCGGTGCGGCGCCAGATCCTGCTCGACTACCTCAACACCGTTCCGCTGTCGGCCGCGCCGCGCCACGGCGAGGTGCACGGGCTGGCCGATGGCTTGTGGGTGTGGTTCGGGACCGAGCTCGACCGCGCGCGCTTCCTGCTCACGCCCGGGCCGGGCCTGAACGAGAACCAGACCGAGCGTGGCCAGGTCCTGCGCCAGGTGGTGGCCCTCATGGTGGCGCACCGCCGCCCCTCCTGGTACCTCGCCCAGGGGCGCAAGGACCTCGACGAAACCACCGACGCCTACCTGCGCCTGCTGGCCGCCGAAGGCCTCATCGACACCGGCTGGCGCGACGCCGCCCTGCGGCAGCGGCTGGTGTTCCGCGACATGGTCCGCCACCCACCGCTGATGCCGACCAGCCATGGCAAGGGCAGCACCGCCGCGCGCAGCCGCCTGGCCGGGTGGCTGGACACCTCGCTCTACAGCCTCGACCGGATTGACGCCACCCTCGACACCACGCTGCACGGCGAGCTGCAGGACACCGTCAGCGCCTACCTGGGTCGCCTCACCGATCCGGCCTTTGCCCGCTCGCAGGGCCTCATGGGCGAGCGCCTGCTGCAGCCCGCATCGCTGGGCGCGGTGCGTTACAGCTTCACCCTGCTGGAGCGCACGCCCCAGGGCAATCTGGTGCGCGTGCAGACCGACACCACGACACAGCCGCTGGACATCAACGAAGGCAGCAAGCTCGAACTCGGCTCCACCGCCAAGCTGCGTGTGCTGGCCACCTACCTGGAACTGGTGGCCGGGCTGCACGCGCGCCTGGCCCCGCTGGAGCCGAAGGCCCTGCGCGCCACCGCTTTCGACCGGCAGGACACGCTCACCCGCTGGGCCGTGCAGCACCTCGCCAGTGCCAAGGACCGCAGCCTCGACGCCATGCTGCTCGCCGCCCTGGAGCGCCGCTTTTCGGCCGATCCCGGCGAGCGCTTCTTCACCGGTGGCGGCGTGCACAGCTTCAACAACTTCAACGACGACGACGACGCGCGCAGGCCCACCGTGCGCGAAGCCATGCAGGCCTCCATCAACCTGCCGTTCGTGCGCGTGCTGCGCGAAGTCGTGCGCCACACCATGTACCAGGTGCCCGGCAGCACCGCGCGGCTGCTCGAAGACGACAGCGACCCGCGCCGCGAGGCCTATCTCGCCCGCTTCGCCGACCGCGAAGGCCAGGCCTTCCTGCGCCGCTTCTGGCGCAAGACCGACCGGCGCAGCACCGACGAGCTGCGTTCGGTGCTGCTTGAAGGCCTGCGCCCCACGCCCGAGCGCCTCACCGCCGTGTTTCGCTACCTTGAACCCTCGGCAACGCCCGAAGCGCTGGGCCAGTTTCTGCGCGAGCGCATCGGCGAGAAAGCGCCCGACGCGACCCGCGTGCAAAGCCTCTACAGCCGCTACGCGCCCGATGCCCTCGATCTGCCCGACCGCGGTTATGTGGCCGGTGTGCACCCGCTCGAACTCTGGCTCGTCGCCTTTCGCCTGCAGCACCCGACGGCGACCCTGGGCGAGGCCATCAGCGCCAGCCAGAGCGAGCGCCAGGCGGTCTACGGCTGGCTCTTCCGCACCCGCGTCAAGAGTGCGCAGGACGACCGCATCTACACCCTGCTGGAAGTCGAGGCTTTCCTGGACATCCACCAGCACTGGGCCCGGCTGGGCTACCCGTTTGCCCACCTTGTGCCCTCGCTGGCCACGGCGCTGGGCAGCTCCGGCGACCGGCCCGCGGCGCTCGCCGAGCTGATGGGCATCATCCTCAACGACGGCGTGCGCCTGCCCACCCGCCACCTCACGGGGGTGCATTTCGCCAGCGGCACCCCCTGGTCCACCGCCCTGGGGAACGCGCCCGTGAAGGGCGAACGCGTCATGACGCCCGAGGTGGCGCGGGCGCTGCAACAGGCCTTGTCCGAGGTGGTGGAGCGGGGCACCGCGCGCCGCCTGGCCGGCAGCTTCCGCACCCCGGGTGGCGAAGACCTGTCCCCGGGCGGCAAGACCGGCACCGGCGACAACCGCGTGGTCGTGCGCGGGCGCGCCACGCTGGCGCTCAACCGCACCGCCACCTTTGTCTTTCACCTCGGTCCGCGCTATTTCGGCAGCGTCACCGCCTATGTGGTGGGGCCCGATGCCGCGCGTTACCGCTTCACCTCGGGCCTGCCGGTGCAGGTCCTGGGGTCGCTGGGGCCGACCCTGATGCCCTATCTGGATGCGGCGTCCGGCAACGGCTGCCCGATCGCACCGTCGTCCTGACCCGGGGTTTCCGCCAGCGCCGGATTCACCGGCTGCTCGCGCGGCAGGTGCAACACCGCCTTGCGCGGGTCGTCGGCCAGTTCGTCCAGCGCGCGGTGCAGGCGCTGCAGCGTGCGCCGGGCCTCCACGCGCTCATCTTCCTCGGTGGCGATCTCGCGGTCGGCCGGCAGCAGGGTGGACACCAGGCGAAACCGCAGCGTGGCGTCGTCCGGCAATATGGACGCAGGCTCCAGCCCCTTGGCCACGATGTGCTGCGCCAGCAGCTTGAGGTGCTCCGGTCGCTGGGGTCCCTCCACCAGGATCACAAAACGGGTGTTGGTCACGCGGCACACCGTGTCGACATCGCGCATCACGCGCGTGAGCCGCGCCGCCGCCAGCACCAGCGCGCGGTCGCCCGTGTCCTGCCCCAGGCGCAGGCGGAGGTCGGCGTGGTTGGACAGCTCCACCAGCAGCAGGGCGCAGTGGTGACCGTAGCGCCGCGCGCGGCGGATCGCGTCGCGCAGCCGCAGGTTCAGCACCGGCACGATGGTCAGACCGGTCAGCGGGTCGGTGGAATCGAGCGCACGCAGGCGCGCCCGGTTTTCGCTGAAGTCCTTCGCACGGCGGTGCAGGATGTAGAGCAGCAGCGGGATCTCGATCGCCGAACCGATCAGCACCGCGTACTGCGCGCCCCAGCTGTCGGGCAACACGCCGGCCGCACGCAGTGCCGGAAACGGGTAACCCAGGTGCACCGGCAGAAAACCCAGCGCCATCCAGCCCGCATACCGTTCACCCTGGCGCCAGGCCCACAGGCACAGCCCGATGCTCAGCAACACCGAGAGCAGGCCGTAGAGGTTCAGCACGGCGAGCGCCGGCGCGCTCTGCAGCGTGAGGTAGGCCGCCGGGTACAGCAGGCCGAACACCGACCACGCCAGCGCCAGGCGGTCGAGCCCGCGGTGGTAACGCGACAGGGAGCACACCTCACGCACAAACCAGATCCCCGAGCCCGTGAGCCAGAGCATGAACACCGCCGGCGCTGCGTTGTTCCACGCCGCCCACTGCGGCCAGAAGAACAGGCCGCCCAGGCCGGTGAAGGCCGTCTGAAAACCCAGCATGCAGGCCACGTAGACCACGTAGGCCACAAAGGCGCGGTCGCCGTAGAGCCGCGCGTGCACCCAGCCCAGGAACATCACGAGCAAGCCAAAGCCGAGGTAGCCGCCCACCAGCAGAAAGGTCCAGGAGCGCTTGTGCTGCAACTCGTCGGCGGTCAACAGGTCGGTGCGCGGGCTCACCGGTGCCGGCTTGTTCGCCAGCCGCAGCCACACCGTGCGCGGCGCTGCCGTGTCGTTCAGCGCGAACACCGGCGACCGGTCGGGGATCGACCATTGCGCCACCGGCAGCCGGTCGCCCGCGTGCTGCGCC
The DNA here is from genome assembly GCF_013387465.1 of Hydrogenophaga aromaticivorans. GTDB lineage: Bacteria > Pseudomonadota > Gammaproteobacteria > Burkholderiales > Burkholderiaceae_C > Hydrogenophaga > Hydrogenophaga aromaticivorans. The sequence goes on from NZ_VYGV01000028.1 coordinate 56,307, forward strand.
CGCCAGCCAGCGGCCGCATCGGACTGGAACAGGCTCGCCTGATCGGTGAAGGCCGCGCCATCGAGCATGAGCAACCAGCGCTGCGCCGGGTCCAGCGCGGGCAACTCCAGCCGCAGCCACAGCGCGCCGTCGCCGAGCGTGAAGCTGCGCTGCTGCGCCATGGGCAGGAACTGGTCCACCGGCAGCCGGACCACGTCGTCCACGCTGGCCTGGCCGGTGGTGTCGATCCAGAAGCGGGATTGGGCGGTGGCGCCCCGCGTGTCCCCGGCCGCGCGTGCCGTTCCCAGCAACCCCATGGCCAGCGCCAGCAGCAGCATCGAGCGCGCGAGGACATGGAGGAAAGGGGTCTGGAAGGACATTGCCGCTATGTTATCGGGATGGGGTCGGGGAGCAGGGCCTTCCATCGGCCACCAGCAGCCGTTGAACGTTGTGGCAGGATCATCCGTTGCGGGGCGCCGGCTTGGATCGTGCGTTCATCCCAGCCTCGCGCCGTCCACAACCGTCGTGCCATTCCCCCTCTGCTTCACCCGGCGCCTACCCGATGATTTTTTCTCTCGCTACAGGCGGATCACTGGTGGTCGGCGCGGAATCGCCTGCGGTCGTTCCCTGGTGGAGCTTCACGAAAACGGTGCTCTCCGTTGCTGCTCTGTCGCTGGTCCGGGACGGCCAGGTGACGCTGGATGAATCGCTCTGGGGTGAGCCGTTCACACTGCGCCAGCTGTTGCGGCATGAGGCGGGGCTGGCGGACTACGGCGAACTCCCGGACTATCACCACGCAGTGGCCCGCCATGACACGCCTTGGCCGGAAGAGGACTTGCTGAGGCGCCTCGATGCAGGCAAATTGCGATACCAGCCCGGTGCAGGCTGGCGGTACTCAAACCTTGGCTATCTGTACGTCGCGAGGCTCATCGAACAGTTGACCGATCTCTCCCTGGAGGATGCCCTTGCCGAACGGGCATTCGCCCCGATCGGGCTGGGGCGCGTTCGGCTGGCGAGGACGCGCGCCGATTCTGACGATGTGGTCACCGGGATTGCGCCGGGTTACGACGCTGGATGGGTGTATCACGGTTTGCTGGTCGGTCCACTGTCCGACGCAGCGCTCTTTCTGGATCGCGTGATGATGGGGCAGCTGCTGCCAGAGACGCTGCTGCGCGAAATGCGTGCGAGGCGTATCGTCGCCGGCCCGATTCAGGGACGACCCTGGGAGTCTCCCGGATATGGACTCGGGCTCATGGTGGGAACCGTGGAGAGTGGCATGACGTTGTACGGGCACACCGGTGCGGGCCCCGACAGCGTTGTCGCCATCTATCGCAGCGCCCACGACGTTGCGGCAACAACCTGTGCAGTCTTTCACGAGGGGTGTGATCAGGGACTGGTCGAAGCAAAGGCCGTGGAGCAGTTGCTTGCAGCCCGGTCCTGAGGCCCGCGACCCCTGGCTTTGCGGGGGGACGATTGGCTCAGGCCATTTCCGGGTACAGCGCCACGAACCGCGCATGGCGCGCCTGCAGCGCCGCGTGCCGCGCGGCATCGGGCGTGAAGCGGTGCAGCACGGGCGGTGTGGTGCACACCGTTTCGACATCGCCGCCTGTGGCGAGCCAGGCCAGGCGGGCTGCGCCCATGGCGCCACCGCTTTCTGAGTCCTGGTGCACCTGCAGCGTGAGGCCGAAGGTGTCGGCCAGCAGCTGGGCCCACCAGGCGCTGCGCGAGCCGCCACCCACGAGCGACAGCGTGGTCAGCGGCGGCTCGGTGGCCGGGATGGTGCGCAGGCCGTCGAGCAAGCCGAAGCCCACGCCTTCGGCCACGGCGTAGGCCAGGTGTTCGCGGCCGTGTGGTGCGCGCAGGCCGGTCCACGCGCCACTGGCCAGCGGGTTGTTGTGCGGCGAGCGTTCACCGCTCAGGTAGGGCAGGAAGACCGGGGCGCCCTGCTGTTCATCGGCGCTCAGCGTGGCGGCGGCGGTCATCAGGGCGGCTTCGTTGTCGAAGCCGAGCATCTTCGTGGCCCAGGTGACGGCGCTGGCGGCGCTGAGCATCACGCTCATCACATGCCAGCGGCCGGGCAGGGCGTGGCAGAAAGCGTGCAGGGCTTGGGCCGGGTTGGGTTCGAAGGCCGCGCCACTGACGAACACCACGCCTGAGGTGCCGAGCGAGACGAAGCCCTGGCCGGGGCGCACCAGGCCCATGCCCACCGCGCTGGCGGCGTTGTCGCCCGCGCCGCCGGCCACGGGCAGTGGATCGGGCAGGCCCCAGCGTTCGCACAGCTCGGGCATCACATAGGCCGACACCTCGCTGCCCTCCACCAGGCGCGGCATGTGGTGCCGGGCGAGGCCGGTGGCGGCGAGCATCACGTCGGACCAGTCGCGTTGTCCCACGTCGAGCCACAGGGTGCCGGCGGCGTCGGACATCTCGCTCACGGCTTCGCCGGTGAGCATGAGGCGCAGCCAGTCCTTGGGCAGCAGCACGCGCCGGGTGTGGGCGAAGACCTCGGGTTCGTGCTCGCGCACCCACAACAGCTTGGGCGCGGTGAAGCCGGGCATGGCGAGGTTGCCGGTGATGGCGGCGAGATCGGGCACGTCGCGCGTGAGCTGCTGGCATTGCGCGCCGCTGCGGCCGTCGTTCCACAGGATGGCGGGGCGCAGCACGCTGTCGTGTTCGTCGAGCAAGGTGGCGCCGTGCATCTGGCCCGAGAGGCCGATGCCGCGCAGGCGGGCGAGGGCCTGCGGCTGTTCGCGCTGCAGCTGGTCCATCACGGCTTCGAGCGCCTGCCACCAGGCGGCCGGGTCCTGTTCGGACCACAGGGCTTGCGGTCGCTGCACGGTGAGCGGCGCGCGGGCGGTGGCGATGACTTCGTGCTGCTCGGACAGCAGCAGGGCTTTGAGTTCGGAGGTGCCGAGGTCGATACCGAGGTACATGGTGGGTTTCGTGGGAGAAGAAGATCAATCCGGCGCCGGGCCGCCACAAGCCGGATCAGCCCTCTCGGGGACTTGCCCGGAGCGCGAGGTCCAACCCAGGGCACCGCCGGGCCGGCTTTGCCGGACGGCCAGTGCCGCCCCCTTGGGGGAGGGTGACGCGAAGCGGCGCGGGGGGTGTTTCATCTACGCCGCGCCGCGGAAGCGGTTGAGCGACTGCTTGCGGAACTCGCTCGGCGTCATGCCCTTGGATTCGAGGAAGCGGCGGTTGAAGTTGGCGACGTTGTTGAAGCCAACCTCGTAGCAGATGTGGGAGATCTGCTGGTCGCTGTCCATCAGCAGCTGGCAGGCGCGGCTGATGCGCACGCGGTTGACGAAATCGGTGAAGGTGTTGCCCGTGGCCTTGCGGAAGAAGCGGCTGAACTTGCTCTCGCTCATCCCCAGCTCGGCGGCGAGCGCGCCGGCGGAGTGTTCGTCGGCCAGGTGGTCGGTGATGCGGCTGACCACGTCGTGGATCTGGTCGATGGAGGCGTCGTCGTCGTCGCTTTGCAGCTGCACGCTGGAGAGCAGCCGGTAGTCGGTGCAGGCAGCGAGCTCGCTCAGGAAATCGCAGAACGCGATGAAGCGCTTGAGGCCACGCGCGCCCTTGACCTTGTGCCAGTGCTGTTCGGCGGACTCGGACAGGCCGAAGAATTCGATGCCGTGCTTGGCGCGCTCCAGCAGGGGCAGCACTTCCCGCAGTTCGGGAATGGTCTCCGACGCCTGCGCCAGCGGTTCATGGGTGAACTGGATCACCAGATCGCGCACGGGAACGCCGCCTTCGGGCATGTCCATGCTGACCCAGTTGTGCGGCAGCCGCGGCCCGGTGAGCACGAGCTGGCCGGCCTGGAACGGGCCGATCCAGTCGCCCACGAACAGCTTGCCGCTGGTGCTGGTGATCAGGTGCAGTTCGTACTCGTCGTGGTAGTGCCAGCGAGCCAGGGGCGTGGGGTAACCATGCGACAGGCAGCGCACGAAGCCCACCTCGGTCGATGACTCGTAGCCGAGGTTCGGCGAGCGGGCCAGCTCGTGTTCCAGCTCGGGCTTGATCTGGCGTGGGATGGTGCGGCTGCGAACGGTCATGGAAGTCCCCTGGTTGGCAGATCAGGTGGACGCTGGGCGCACGCCGGTGTGGGCGGTGACGAAACGGCTCACCCGTTCGCTGGCCCGGCGCACCGCGTCCACCAGCCGCGCATCGCCGGCGAGTTCGCCCCACAGCGTGGTGTCGGCGCAGAACGCCGCCACCGGGTCGGGCGCTTCGCACATCGCGTGGGCGGCTTCGGGTTGCATCGCCTGGTCCTGGTAGGTGTAGGGAATCTGGCCGGTGTGCCAGCGCTGCAGGTAGGCCAGAAACAATGCGGGCAACAGGGCCACGCTGTCAATGGGTTCTCCGCGGGCGAGGCGTTCGCGGATGGTGGGGGCGATGAAGCCCGGGATCTTGCTGAACCCGTCCATGGCCACGCGCTGGTTGGTGTCGGCGATGGCCGGGTTGCCAAAGCGGTCGAGCACCACGTCGCGGTACCGGGGCAGGTGGATGGGGCAAGGGTGTTCCGGGGTATCCAGCACGGGGATCACGTCATCGGTGACGTAGTCGTAGGCGAACCGACGGATCACGTCGTGGTGGGTGCCTTCGTGGATGTAGCGGTAGCCGATCAGCGTGCCGGCCCAGGCGATGCAGCTGTGCGTGGCGTTGAGCAGGCGGATCTTGGCCTCCTCATAGGCATCGACCGAATCCACCATTTCCACACTGACCCGTTCCCACTCGGGGCGGCCGGCGATGAAGCGGTCTTCGATCACCCACTGGATGAAGCTCTCGCCCATGAGGGCGGCCGGGTCGTCCAGGCCGGTGGCCGCTTTCACGCGCTGGGCCACGTCGGGCGTGGGCCGTGGCGTGATGCGGTCCACCATGGCGTTGGGGCTGCTGGTGTGGGCCTGCACCCAGTCCTTCAAGGCGGTGTCGCCCACGGCATCGATGAACTGCAGCAGGCCACCGCGCGAGCGGTCGCCGTTGTGGCGCAGGTTGTCGCAGTTCATCAGCGTGACCGGGCCGGCGCCCGCGTTCATGCGCGCGCGCAGCATGGTGACGAGCGCGCCGTAGAGCGTGTGGCCGGCCTGCCCGGCTTTCACGGCGGCCAGATCGGCGCGCAGGTCGGGGAAGCTGGCCCAGTCCAGCTGGTTGCTGGCGTCGAGGTAATACCCGGCTTCGGTGACGGTGAAGCTGATGATGCGCGTGGCCGGGTCGGCGGCCACCGCCACCAGCGGGGCCAGGTCCTCCTGGTAGGACAGCACGCGCTGGATGGACGTGATGCGTGTGTAGCTGCGCTCGCCTTGCGGTGTCACGGTTTCCAGCGTGTAGGCGCCGCCTTGCGCCTGCAGCGCGGCGATCGTGTCCAGCATGTCGGGACGCAGGTTGCCGCCGGCGATGCTCCAGCGGGTGTCACCCAGCTCACGCAGCTGGTGGACATAGACGGCCTGGTGCGCGCGGTGGAACGAGCCCAGGCCCAGGTGCAGGATGGTGTTCATGGTGAGTGCTGAAAGACAGGGTCAGAGATCGAAGTTCGTGGGCATCATCACGACGTCGCGGATCGTCATGCCGCGCGGGCGGGTGAGCATGAAGAGCACGACATCGGCCACTTCCGAGGCCTCGATCAGGCTGCCACTGGCCTTGGCTTCGGCCAGTTTTTCAGCCGGCCAGTCGGCCAGCAGCGAGGTGATCACCGGGCCGGGCGAGATGGCGCCGACGCGGATGCCGTGTTGGAACACCTGGCGGCGCACCGTCTGCACGAAGCAGTTGATGGCCCACTTCGAGGACGCGTAGACCGGCTCCCAGGGCGTGGGGAAATGCGCCGCCAGCGAGCTGGTCACGATGATGTCGCCGCGGCCGCGCGCGATCATGTGCGGCAGCACGCCGCGCACGTTCTTCATCACCACGTTGATGTTCAGGTTGAGCATGCGGTCGATGGCGTCGTCGTTGGCATCCACCAGATCGCCGCCCACGTAGAGCCCGGCGTTGGCGTGGAACACGTCGAGCCGGCCGCCCAGCGCGAGGATGCGCTCGGGCATGGCGGCGCATTGAGCGGGGTCCAGCAGGTCGATCACCAGCGGCAGGGCGGCGGCGCCCAGCGTTGCGCAGGCCTTGGCCAGGGCTTGTGCATCGCGGTCGATCAGCACGACCATCGCGCCGGCTTGCACCATGGCCTGGGCACTGGCGAAACCGATGCCCGACGCCGCGCCGGTGACGGCGGCCACCTGGCCGCTCAGAGGGAGGGGGGTGTTCATGTGGGGGGCTGGCAAGGGGTGCTGTGGGTCAGGCCGCCGCGCGGGCGATCACGCGGCCGGCGGTGTCGAACCAGTGGGCCTGCGAGGCGTCGATGTCGAGGCTCACGGTTTCGCCGGCGTGCAGGCCGGTGCGGTCGTTCTGGCGCGCCACGAACTGCGCGCCGCTGGGCGTGCTCACGTAGATCAACGTCTCGGCGCCCAGCGCCTCGACCAGGTCCACCGTGCCGGCCACGGGTGTGACACCGGTAGCGCGCACGGACACGCTCTCGGGCCGCAGGCCGATGGCGCCGCCGACGGCACCCGCAGGCGCTTGTTGCTGGATCAGCGGCGGCACCTGCTGCAGCGGCAGCACGTTCATCTGCGGCGTGCCGATGAACTGGGCCACGAACTGGTTGGCCGGGTGATCGTAGAGCTCCAGCGGCGTGCCCACCTGTTCGATGACGCCGTCGCGCAGCACCACCACGCGGTCGGCCAGGGTCATGGCTTCCACCTGGTCGTGCGTCACGTAGATGGTGGTTGCGCCGAGGTCGCGGTGCAGCTTGGCGATCTCCACGCGGGTCTGGCCGCGCAGCGCGGCGTCGAGGTTCGACAACGGTTCGTCGAACAGGAACACCTTGGGTGAGCGCACGATGGCGCGGCCGATGGCCACGCGCTGGCGCTGGCCGCCCGAGAGCTCCTTGGGGGTGCGCTGCAGGTATTGCGTGAGGTTCAGGATGCGCGCGGCGTTCTGCACCTTGTCCTCGACGATCTTCGGGTCCACCTTGGCCAGCTTGAGCGCGAAGCTCATGTTTTCGTACACGCTCATGTGCGGGTACAGCGCGTAGCTCTGGAACACCATCGCAAGGTCGCGCTTGCTCGACGGCAGGTGCGTGATGTCCTTGCCGTCCAGGGTGAGCTTGCCGCCGTCGATGTGTTCGAGGCCCGCGATCAGGCGCAGCAGCGTGGACTTGCCACAGCCCGAAGGGCCGACGAAGACGACGAACTCGCCCTGGTTGATGTTGAGGTCGATGCCTTTGATGGCGCGGTGGTCACCGAAGAACTTTTCGATGCCCTGGAGTTGCAAATAAGCCATTTGGGTTGTCCTCAAAAATCCGTTGAACCTACAGAGCAGCGAATCGCGTGCCCAGTCCAGGGCTGCCGCGGAACCGGCTTTGCCGGGCCGCCAGCAGCCGCCCCCTGGAGGGGGTCGCGCGCAGCGCGGCGGGGGTGTGCCGTCATTTGACGGCTCCGAAAGTCAAGCCCTGGACGAGTTGCTTCTGACTGAACCAGCCAAACACGACGATGGGGGCGATGGCCATGAGCGAGGCCGCGGACAGCTTGGCCCAGAACAGGCCTTCGGGGCTGGAGTAGCTGGCGATCAGCGTGGCCAGCGTGCCGGCCTTGGCGGAGCTGAGGTTGAGCGACCAGAAGGCCTCGTTCCAGCTCAGCACCAGGCACAGCAGGCCGGTGGAGGCCAGTCCGCCCATGCCCAACGGCAGCAGCACCTTGACGGCCTCCTGCCAGAGCGTGGCGCCGTCCATGCGCGCCGCTTCCAGGATTTCGTTCGGAATCTCCTTGAACGACGAGTACAGCATCCACACCATGATGGGCAGGTTGGACAGCGTGAACACGATGATCAGGCCGAGCTGCGTGTCGAGCAGCGAACTCTTCTGGGCCAGCACGTAGATGGGCACCAGCGCGCCCACGGAGGGCATCATCTTGGTCGACAGCATCCACATCAGGATGTCCTTGTCGCGCTTGCCCTTGTGGAAGGCCATGGCGTAGGCGGCTGGCGCGGCGATGGCCAGGCCCAGCAGCGTGGACACCACGCTGGTGACCACCGAGTTCCAGGCGTAGTGCAGGTAGTCGCTGCGTTCCTGCACCTCGTGGAAGTTCTCCAGCGTGGGGCTGAAGAACAGCTCGGGCGGCACCGCGATGGCCTGCAGCTCGGTCTTGAAAGCCGTCAGCAACAGCCAGCCGAGCGGGAAGAACAGCAGCAGGGCGACGGCCCAGGCGGCGACGGTGCGCACCGCGTAGGCGGGCGTGAAAGTGGATTGGCGTGCCATGGGGGTGGGCCTTATTTGTCGAGGTTCTTGCCGACCATGCGAATCAGGAAGATCGCGGCGATGTTGGCCAGCAGCACGGCGAACAACGCACCGGCCGAGGCCACGCCGGCGTCGAAGTTGAGCAGGGCCTGCTTGAAGATCAGGAAGGCGACGTTGGTGCTCGCGTCACCCGGGCCGCCACCGGTGGTGGTGTAGATCTCTGCGAACACGCTGAGCAAAAAGATCAGCTCGATCATCACGACCACGGCCACCGAGCGGCCGAGGTGTGGGATGTAGAGGTAACGCAGTTGCTGGCCATAGGTGGCGCCGTCCATGCGCGCGGCTTCGAGCTGTTCGCGGTCCATGCTCTGCAGCGCCGTCATGAAGATCAACGTGGCAAAGGGCAGCCACTGCCACGACACCATGATGATCACGGAGAGCAGCGGGAAGTCGGTCAGCCAGTCCACCGGCGTGGCGCCGAAGAAGGTCCAGACCTGCGCCAGCACGCCGTAGATGGGGTTCATCATCATGTTCTTCCACATCAGCGCGTTGACCGTGGGCATGACGAAAAAGGGCGAGATCAGCAGCACGCGCACCAGGCCCCGGCCGGCAAACGGTTCGTTGATCAGCAGGGCGATCAGCACGCCCATGATCACGGTGATCAGGATCACGCTGCCCAGCAGCAGCACCGTGTTGATCACCGAGGTGGTGAACGACGGGTCGGTGACGAAGTACTCGAAGTTCTCCAGGCCGGCGAACCCGGTCACATCCGGCTGCAACAGGTTGTAGCGGATGAGGGAGAAGTAGATCGTCATCACCAGCGGCACGATCATCCAGAGGAAGAGCGTGGCCACGGCGGGCGTGAGCAGCAGTCGGGGGAGCAGTCGGTTCATGGGGAGACCCTGGAGGCGACAAAAACGAACGGAAGGCGTTTGGCTTCAAAACTCCCTCCCCCGCTGGGGGAGGGTAGGGGTGGGGGCCGGTTCGGCGCCCATGGTTGTCGCCGACAGGGCTGCTGCTGGCGTGCCCCCACCCCAGCCCTCCCCCAGAGGGGGAGGGGGTCTTTCGCGGACCGGCTTACTTGTAGTAGCCGGCTTTCTTCATCTCCCGCTCGGCCGCCACCTGGCCAGCCTTCAAAGCCGCATCCACGCTGGTCTTGCCGGCCAGCGCAGCGCTCATCTGCTGGCCCACCGCGATACCGATGGACTGGAACTCCGGAATGGCCGCGAACTGCACGCCGGTGTACGGGCTCTTGGGCAGCGTGCTGTCGTTCGGGTTGGCCGATTCGATGGCCTTCAGCTCAGCCGAAGCGAAGCGCGCGGCCTTCTGGAAGTCGGCGCTGGCGTAGGTGCTCTTGCGGGTGCCGGTCGGCACGTTGGCCCAGCCATTGGTCTTGGCCACCAGCTGGATGTAGTCCTTGCTGGTGGCCCAGCTCACGAACTTCTGTGCAGCGTCCACCTTCTTCGAACCGGCGGGGATCGCCAGGTTCCAGGACCACAGCCAGTTCGCGCCCTTGGGCGTCACTTGCGTGGGCGCCTGGGCGAAGGCCATCTGGTCGGCGACTTTCGACTGCTTGGGATCGCTCACGAACGAGGCGGCGATGGTGGCGTCGATCCACATGCCGCACTTGCCCGAGTTGGTCAGGGCCAGGATCTCGTTGAAGCTGTTGGCGCTGGAGCCGGGCGGGCCGTAGTTCTTCAGCAGGTCGACGTAGAACGTGATGGCGTCTTTCCAGGGCTTGCTTTCCAGCTGCGGCTTCCAGCTCATGTCGAACCACTGGCCGCCGAAGGTGTTCACCAGCGTGGACAGAAAGGCCATGTTGTCGCCCCAGCCCGGCTTGCCGCGCAGGCAGATGCCGTAGACGCCGGCCGCCGGGTTGTGGATCTTCTTGGCCAGGTCGGCGACCTGCGTCCAGGTGGGGCGCTCGGGCACGGTCACACCGACCTTGTCGGCCAGGTCCTTGCGGTACATCAGCATCGAGCTTTCGCCGTAGAACGGGGCCGCGTAGAGCTTGCCCCCCACCGTCAGGCCGCCGCGCACGGCGGGCAGCAGGTCGTCCACGTCGTAGGCGGCGTCGGTCTTGAGCTCGGTGAGCCAGCCCTTCTTGCCCCAGATCGGCGCTTCGTACATGCCGATGGTCATGATGTCGAACTGGCCGCCCTTGGTGGCGATGTCGGTCGTCACGCGCTGGCGCAGCACGCCTTCTTCCAGCGTCACCCACTTGAGCTTGATGTCGGGGTTGGCGGCTTCGAAGTTCTTGCCGAGTTTCTGCATCTCGATCATGTGGCCGTTGTTCACGGTGGCGATCACGAGTTCGGTGGCGGCGTGCGCCATGCCGGCGCTCAGCAGCGCGGCGGTGAGGACAGAGGCGAGGCGGAATTTCACGGTTTGTCTCCTGGGTGGATGGGCGGAATTTCTGGTCAACGGCTATCGGTGAACCGTGGACGAATTCTCGGTTTGATGTCAGGCACGGTTTGTACGCAAAAGGGCCTGACTTGTACTCTCTTGCATTTGAAGGCTGGGATTTACCCTAGCCAGCGGCGCAAAGTTTGTGACTTGGCCCGGAAAACCGCATTCAGCTGCTGGCGCGCAGCATCAGTTCGAACCCCAGATCGATCGAGTGCGCCGGTGGCGTCTCGCCGCGCATGAGGGCCAGCAGCAGGCGCGCGCTGGCCTCGCCGATGGCTTCGCGCGGCGTGCGCACCGTGGTCAGCGGCGGCAGCATCTGGTCGCTGCCCGAGAGGTCGTTGAAGCCCGCCACCGCCACGCGCTGCGGCACCGCCACACCCAGGCGCAGCGCCGCGAGCAGGCCGCCTTGTGCCAGGTCGTCGTTGCAGAAGAAGACCGCGTCGCAGTCGGGGTGCTCGCGCAGCAGGTCCTCGAACAGCACGCTGCCGAGCGCCATGGACGAGGGCAGGGGGCTGAGCAGTTCCAGCCCGGCGTCGTACAGGCCGTGTTGGCGCAGGCAGGCGCGGTAGCCCTCGGCGCGCTGCAGCGTGCGCGGGTCGAGCTGCGCGGCGACGAAGGCGATGCGCTTGTGGCCGCGCTGCACCAGGTGTTCGGTGATGGCCTGGCCCGCGGCGTGCTGCGAGAAGCCCACGCAGTACACGCCGGGCGTGTTGCCCAGTTCCATCACGTGCACGCAGGGCACACCGCTGCCCTCGATGAGCGCGCGCGTGGTGGCGCTGTGGTCGGTGCCGGTGACCAGCAGGCCGGCGGGGCGGTGCTGCAGCTGCTCGCGCAGCAGCTGCTCTTCTTCGTCCGGGTTGTAGTGGGTGATGCCGATCAGCGTCTGGTAGCCCGCCGGGCGCAACGTGCGCTGCACGGCTTCGAGCAGGTCCACAAACAGCGCGTTGGAGAGCATGGGAATGAGCACCGCCACGTGTGAACTGTGGCGCGAGGCGAGCGCGCGCGCCGCCGGGTCGGGCGTGTAGCGCAGCTGGCTGGCGGCTTCCTTGACGCGTTCGGCGAGCGCCGGGTCCACCGTGCGTTCGCCGCGCAGCGCGCGCGACACGGTGATCGGGCTGACACCGGCCAGCGCGGCCACGTCGGACAGGGTGACGCGGCCGGTGGCACGGGGGCGGGCGGTGGGGGTGGGCGTCGGCATCAGGGTAAATACGGGTGTCGGATGGGGGAAGTGTTGCCTAAGATAGCGCTATCTCATTCGCAAGTCCAGCCCTGAAAACCCGTAGACGGGTGCCCGGCTGGCCGGACAAAGGGGCTCAACCCCCACCGAGTGCAAACGCCGGTCTGGACGCCAGACCGTTTTTTCAACCTCGCGAAGATAGCGCTATCTCAAGCATGAATCCCGACATCAATGCATCGCTGGTGATCATGGGCGTGGCCGGCTGCGGCAAGTCCAGCCTGGGTGCGGCGCTGGCCGAACGCCTCGGTTTCGAGCTGATCGAAGGCGACGACCACCACAGCCCAGGCAACCGCGACAAGATGCGCCAGGGCACCCCGCTCACCGACGCCGACCGCGACGGCTGGCTCACCACGCTGGCCGGCCTGCTGGCGCAGCACCCGGGCGGCGCCGTGCTCACCTGCTCGGCACTGCGCCGTGCCTACCGCGAGCGCCTGCGTGCCGCGGCACCGGGCCTGCGCTTCGTGTTCCTGGACCTCACGCCCGCGCTGGCGCAGCAGCGCGTCTCGGCGCGTTCGGCCCACTTCTTCTCCAGTTCGCTGGTGGACAGCCAGTTCGCCACGCTGGAGTCCCCCGTGGGCGAGCCCGGCGTGTTGCGCGTGGACGCCGCCGCCCCGCTGACCCAGCTGGTGGACGAAGCGGTCGCCTGGTGCCACGCCACCGCCACCCCCCACAACCCGGAGGCTGCATGAACGCACCCGACAACACCCTGCACCCGATGCAGCGCATCGTCCACACCCTCATGGCCACCTGCCTCGCAGTGATGGCCACCGCCGTCTTCCTCAACGTGGTGCTGCGCTACGGCTTTGGCAGCAGCGTCCCTGCCAGCGAAGAACTTTCGCGCCTGCTGTTCGTGTGGATGGTGTTCCTGGGTGCCGCCGCGGCCTACCCGGCGGGCGAACACATGGCCTTCACCAGCCTGATCGGCCTGCTGCGCCATCGCCCGGCGCTGTTTGCCGTCGCCACGCTGGTGATCCGCCTGCTGGTGCTGCTGGCCAGCGTATTGCTGGGGCGCGGTGCCTGGCAGCAGGTGGTGGTGGGCATGGACAGCACCTCGGTGGTGCTGGGCTACCCGGTGGGCCTGTTGCCGCTGCCGGCGCTGCTGTGCGCCGTGGCCATTGGCGCCACCGCGCTGTGGGAAATCGCGCAGCGCAAACCGCTTGACCTCGGTCACAGCGCGGAAGTGGAGTGATCTGATGAGCCTCGAAGCACAAGCCTTCATCGTTTTCGTTCTCGGCATGCTGGTGCTCATGGGCATCGGCATGAACATGGCCTTTGCCCTGCTGCTCACCGGCGCCGCCATGGCCTGGGTGATGGACTTCTGGGACACCCAGCTGCTGGCGCAGAACATGGTGGCCGGCGTGGACAGCTTTCCGCTGCTCGCCGTGCCCTTCTTCATCCTGGCTGGCGAGCTGATGAACAGCGGCGGCATCAGCCGGCGCATCATCGAAATGGCGCAGACCTGGGTCGGCCACATCCGCGGCGGGCTGGGCTTCGTCGCCATCGGCGCGGCGGTGCTCATGGCCAGCATGAGCGGCTCGGCGCTGGCCGACACCGCGGCGCTCGCCACCATCCTGCTGCCCATGATGCGCGAGCACGGTTACCCCATGCACCGTTCGGCCGGGTTGATCGCCTCGGGCGGCATCATCGCGCCCATCATCCCGCCGTCCATGCCGTTCATCATCTACGGCGTCACCACCAACACCTCGATCTCGGCGCTGTTCCTCTCGGGCATCGTGCCCGGCCTGATGATGGGCGCCGCGCTCATCGTCACCTGGAAGATCGTGCTCAGGGGCATGGACCTGCAGGACAACCCGCCGGTACCCATGAGCGGGCGCCTGCGCGCCACGGGCCGGGCGGTGTGGGCGCTGCTCATGCCGCTGATCATCATCGGCGGCATGAAGAGCGGCGTCTTCACGCCCACCGAAGCCGCCGTCGTGGCCGCGTTCTACGCGCTGGTGGTGTCGCTGTTCATCCACCGCGAGATGAAGATCTCGGCGCTGCACGGCGTGCTGGTGCGGGCCGCCAAGACCACCGCGGTGGTGATGTTCCTCTGTGCCGGCGCCCAGGTGGCGAGCTACATGATCACCCTGGCCGACCTGCCGGGCGTGCTCGGCGGCTGGCTCGGCCCGCTGGTGGAGAACCCGCGCCTGCTGATGGCCGTGATGATGATCGTGCTGGTGCTGATCGGCACCGCGCTCGACCTCACGCCCACCATCCTGATCTTCGCGCCGGTGATGCTGCCCATCGCCGTGAAGGCCGGCATCGACCCGGTGTACTTCGGCCTGATGTTCGTGCTCAACGGCGCCATCGGCCTCATCACGCCGCCGGTGGGCACCGTGCTCAACGTGGTGGCCGGCGTGGGCCGCCTGCCCATGCACCAGGTGATCAAGGGCGTGAACCCCTTCCTGCTCAGCTACACGCTGGTGCTCGCCCTGTTCGTGCTCTTCCCGCAGATCGTCACCGCCCCCGTGGCGTGGATGCGCTGATTGTTCAACCCGTTCCGTTTTCACCCCAACCCAAGGAGACTGACATGTCCATGTTCCGCCGCACCCTCATCGCCGCCACCGCAGCGGCCGCCTTCGCCGCCCCCTTCGCCAGCTTCGCGCAGGACATCAAGCCGCGCCTGATCCGCTTCGGCTACGGCCTCAACGAGCAGAGCAACCAGGGCCGCGCGGCCAAGGTGTTTGCCGACGAAGTGGCCAAGGCCTCGGGCGGCAAGATGAAGATCCGCGCCATCGGCGCCGCCGCGCTCGGCCCCGACAACCAGATGCAGCAGGCCCTGATCGGCGGCGCGCAGGAAATGATGGTCGGCTCCACCGCCACGCTGGTCGGCATCAGCAAGGAAATGGCGATCTGGGACACGCCCTTCCTGTTCAGCAACACCAAGGAAGCCGACGCCGTGCTCGACGGCCCGGTGGGCCAGAAGGTGATGGACAAGCTGCAGGAAAAAGGCCTGGTCGGCCTGGTCTACTGGGAAAACGGCTTCCGCAACCTCACCAACACCAAGCGCCCGGTCACCAAGCTCGAAGACCTGGACGGCATCAAGCTGCGCGTGATGCCCAACGACGTGTACCTGGAGAGCTTCAAGATCCTCGGCGCCAACGCCGTGCCGCTGGCCTTCTCCGAGCTGTTCACCGCGCTCGAAACCAAGACCGTGGACGGCCAGGAGAACCCGTACAACACCATCCTGTCGAGCAAGTTCTACGAAGTGCAGAAGTACCTGTCGGTCACCAACCACGTGTACAGCCCCTGGATCGTGACGGTGAGCAAGAAGTACTGGGACGGCCTCTCCAAGGACGAACAGAAGGTGCTGCTGGACGCCGCCAAGAAGAGCCGCGACTTCGAGCGCCAGGACACCCGCGCCGAAGCCGCCAAGGCGCTGGCCGACCTCAAGAGCAAGGGCATGCAGATCAACGAGCTGACCCCGGCCGAGACCGCCCGCATGCGCGACAAGCTGACCAAGATCAACGCGTCCATCGCCTCCAACGTGGGCATGGACCTCTGGAAAGAGACCCAGGCCGCGGTGGCCCAGGCGCGCGGCGGCAAATAAGCCCGCCTGTCCGTTGCAGAAAGCCGGCCTTGCCCAAGGCCGGCTTTTTTGTTTTGATGGGCGCTTTCGCCCACCAGGAAACCGCCATGAACTTCCTGCACTCGCTCACCGGCTCCTTCGCCCAGCCCGCGGCCGAGAACCCGACCGTGGCGATGATCGAGGCCGCCTACCGGCACCACGGGCTCGAATGGCGCTACGTCAACTGCGAGGTGGCGCCCGAGCACCTGGCCGCGGCCGTGCGCGGCGCGCGTGCCATGGGCTGGGCCGGGTTCAACTGCTCGCTGCCACACAAGCTGACGGTGATCGAACACCTGGACGGCCTCGCGCCCTCGGCGGAGATCATCGGCGCCGTCAACACCGTGGTGATGCGTGACGGGCTGTGGATCGGCGAGAACACCGATGGCCAGGGTTTCGTGGAGGCGCTGCGCCCGGTGTGTGAGCTCGAAGGCCAGCGCGTGACGCTTTTCGGCGCCGGCGGTGCGGCGCGCGCCGTGGCCGTGGAGCTGGCGCTGGCCGGCGCTGCGCACATCACCGTGATCAACCGCTCGCGCCCGCGCGGGCAGGAGCTGGCCGACCTCGTCTGCGCCAAAACCAGCGCAACCGCCGAATACGCCCACTGGCAACCGGCCATGCCCATCCCGCCAGGCACCGGCATCGTGGTCAACGCCACGGCCATCGGCCTGTTCCCGGCCGTGGACGACCAGCTTGACATCGACTGGGCCACCCTGCGCCCCGGCATGGTGGTGGCCGACGCCATTCCCAACCCGCCGCGCACCCACCTGATCCGCACCGCCGAAGCGGCCGGCTGCACCGTGCTTGACGGCCTGGGCATGCTGGTGAACCAGGGCGCGATTGCGATCCGGCTCTGGACCGGGGTCGATGTGGACCGCGGCGTGATGCGCCGCGAGCTGGAAACCATCTTCGGCGCGGCCTGAACCCCGACCATGACCCAGATCGAACTGGCCGACGCGCAGCTCGCCGCCGTGGAGGTGGACGGCCACACCGTCACCCTGCGCCTTCCGGTGGCACCGGCCCGGTCAGCGGGCGAGGGCGCCGATGCCCGCCCGGTGGACGGGTATCTGCCAGCGGTGGTCATCTCCCTGATGCAAGCGCACCTGACCTTGGGGGCGGGCTGCGCGTTGAGTGAATGCCTGGGCGCGGTGCGCGAGGGTGACCTGGTGGTGGACGGCCTGCCCGTGCGTCAGCTGGCCGTGCCCGGCGAATGGCAGGGCACGGTGAGCCTGAGTCTGGCCCTGCGCAACGGCGCCCACCTGAGCATCAGCGCCACGGAAGCCCGCTGTACCGCGCCGGGCGGTGGGGGCTTCCGCGAATCGCTGGCCTGCTGAAGGGCACGGTGCCCCGCCTATGATCGCGGGCTGACGCACCCACCAAGACCCCCCATGGCGCACCGCATCCTGCTGCTGGAAGACGAACAGGCGATTGCCGACACGCTGCTCTACACGCTGACGAGCGAAGGCTTCGAGGTGCAACACGTGCGGCTGGTGTGCGATGCGCTGTCTGCCTTCGCGGCCCAGGCACCCGACCTCGCCATCCTCGACGTCGGTGTGCCCGACGGCAACGGCTTCGACGTCTGCCGCGCCATCCGCAAGACCAGCGAACTGCCCATCGTCTTCCTCACCGCACGCAACGAAGAGATCGACCGCATCCTCGGCCTGGAACTGGGTGCAGACGACTACGTGAGCAAACCGTTTTCGCCGCGCGAAGTCTGCGCCCGGGTGCGCGCCATCCTGCGGCGCAGTGCCGCGCGGCCCGCCTCGCCGGCGATCGAAACGGCGCCGCTGCAGCTGGACGAAACCGCCCAGCGCATCCGCTGCGGCGGTCAGCCGCTCGCGCTCACGCGCTACGAATACCTGCTGCTCGCCACGCTGCTCAAACGCCCGCAGCGCATCTTCTCGCGCGCCGAGCTGATGGACCTGGTCTGGGGCGACGCGCCCGACACCGCCGACCGCACGGTGGACGCGCACGTGAAGCTGCTGCGCGCCAAGCTGCGCGAGGCCGGCGCCGGCGCCGAGCTGATCCAGACGCACCGCAACATGGGCTACTCCCTCCACATCTGAATGCGCATCGGCCTGCGTCTCCTGCTGGGTTTCTTTCTGGTGCTGGGTCTGGCGCTGTTCGTGGTGCTGCGCATCTTTCTCGAAGAGGTGAAACCAGGCACGCGCCTGGCCATGGAAGACAGCCTGGTGGACGCGGCCTATGCGTTGGCCCAACTGGCCGCGCCCGACATGAAGGCCGGCACCATCGCCACGGGTGGTTTTGCGCAGGCGATGACGGCGCTACCGTCGCTCAAACCCGACGCCGACATCTGGGGCTTCCAGAAAAATCAGATTCACACCCGCATCACCGTCACCGACGCGCGCGGCACCGTGGTGTTCGACAGCCGCGGGCAGGACCTGGGCCAGGACCACTCGCGCTGGAACGATGTGTACAAGACACTGCGCGGCGAATACGGCGCGCGCTCCAGCGGTGAGAACCCGGGCGACACCGACCAGACCGTGATGCACGTGGCCGCGCCCATCCGCGATGGCGAGCGGATCATCGGCGTGCTGACCGTGGCGCGGCCCAACCACACGCTGGAGCCCTACATCCAGCGCAGCCGCGACCGCATCCTGCACTGGTCCTGGGGTCTGCTCGGTTTCTCGCTGGCGATTGGCCTGCTGTTCACCTGGTGGATGGCCAGCTCGCTCTCGCGCCTGCGCGGCTACGCCAACGCCGTCGCGCGCGGCGAGCGTGCCGAGCTGCCGCGCATGGGGCGGCTCTCGGGCAACACCGAGTTCAGCGACCTGGCGCAGGCGGTGGAGCGCATGCGCCTGAAGCTCGAAGACAAGGCCTATGTCGAGAACTACGTGCACACGCTCACGCACGAGCTGAAAAGCCCGCTGGCCGCCATCCGCGGCGCGGCCGAGCTGCTGCAGGAGCCGCTGCCCGAGGCCGAGCGCGAGCGCTTCACCGCCAACATCGAGCGCCAGACCGAGCGCTTGCAGCAGCTGATTGACCGCCTGTTGGCGCTGGCCGATGTGGAGCAGATGCGCGGGCTGGACGCGGTGGAGCCGGTGGACCTCGCGGCACTCACGCGCGAGCTGATGCACACCGCCGAGCCGCGCACCCGGCGCAAGGGGCTGCGCATGATCGACGAGCTGGGGGAGGGCGGGGTGGTGCAGGGCAACCGCTTCCTGATCGCGCAGGCGCTGCAGAACCTGCTGGACAACGCCATCGATTTTTCCCCCCAGGGCGGCGCGCTCACGCTGCGGCTGCAGCGGGAGGGCGATCGGCTGAACTGGTCGGTGCGCGACGAAGGCCCGGGCGTGCCCGATTACGCGATGGGCCGCATCTTCGAGCGCTTCTATTCGCTGCCGCGCAGCGACACGCAGGACAAGAGCTCTGGCCTCGGGCTGTGCCTCGTCAAGGAGGTGAGCGACCTGCACGGCGGTGAAGTCTGCGTGGAGAACGTGGAAAGCCCGCGCGGCTGCCTGGCCACCTGGCGCCTGCCGGCCTGATCCGCACGGCAAAGGCCTGCCCAGCGGCCTGGGCTGGCGCCACCGCCCCATCTTTTTTGTGAGCGTTTGTAGCTGGAAAAAAGTCGCTCCAGACGCCGATGCTCAGGCGTACCGTGCGGGTCCGGCCGTGGTCCGGTGGGTATCCAGGCCATCGCATCGGGATGGACGCCCAAAGGTCCCCCAAACGGAGGATTCACGCGCCAAGGCACGGGCATACCATTCGCGCCCCGGGAAGACATCGCCACAGCGCGCGCTCCCGGCACAACGGCGGACGATCGACAGCAGCACTGCATTGGGAACTGGTCGTTGGGACGCAGCCAGTCGCCCACGTGAATCTGCCACCCCATGTCTGAGCGGACCAGGTCCGCGCTTGCCAAGGAGTTTCATGATGGACCACAAGCACCACGCCCGCAGCCACGGGTACAGCACCGACAACGCCAACCCCACCCGCAGCAACCTGCAAAAGCCCGGCCGCTTTGGCCTGCTTTTTCCGGAGCTCGCCGCCGTGCCCTGGACCACCGGCAATCCGGCCCAGGACGATGTCATCCTGCGGGAACTGGGCGCGGCCATGCACGTGGCCGACCGCAAGGACGGCGTCATTCCCGCCGGCTTCACCTACTTCGGCCAGTTCGTCGACCACGACATGACGTTCGATCCCACCAGCCTGGGCGAGAACGCGGTGGATGTGGACGATCTCGTCAATTTCCGCACGCCGGCGCTGGACCTGGACAGCGTGTACGGCTCGGGTCCACGCGACCAACCCTACCTGTACCAGCGCGCCACCACCACCGCCTCGGCGCAGATGCTGGTGGGTCCGGCGCAGACCGTTCCCCCGGCCGCACCCGGTGGCGGTGATGCCCAGGTGCAGGCACTGGACGGCCAGCTCTATGACCTTCCCCGTGTGGCCGACGGTCTTTCTGAAAGGACGGCCGTGCTGGGTGACAAGCGCAACGACGAGAACCTCATCGTGGCGCAGCTTCATCGCACCATGCTGCACTTTCACAACGCGGTCAGCCTGAAGTTCCCCGAGCTCTCGTTTGCCGATGTGCGCAAGGTGGTGACGCACCACTACCAGCAAATCGTCCTGCACGAGTTCCTGCCGGCGGTGGCGGGTGCCCAGAATGTGAACAACGCGCTCCAGGCGTTGAAGTACTACCTGATCGGCCCGGGCTATCTGGCCAGTTCGCCTTACATGCCGCTGGAGTTTTCGGGTGCCGCCTACCGGTTCGGCCACAGCATGGTTCGCCCCGCCTACAACTTCAACAAGGTGTTCAACTTTGCCGCCGGACCCCAGCTCGCGGACTTCCGGCTGGCCTTCACCTTCACGGGTGATGGCGGCTTTCTCGGCGGCACGCGCTACCCGACCAACTGGTTGCTCGATTGGCGACAGATGTTCGATGGGCTGGGCGCCCCGGCGCAGCGGGCCTTTGCCATCGACGCCGCGCTCACCGACCGCCTGCGCATCGGCAACGCCGCCGACTCGCCGTTCCTGGCGCAACTCAACCTGGTGCGCGGCGCCAAACACTACAAACTGCCCTCCGGCCAGGCGGTGGCCGCGCGCATGGGCATCGCACCACTGACAGCCGAACAGCTGGAAACCGGCACCGCAGGCGCCGTGGTCAAGCAACACCAGCTGGCCCATCAGACGCCGCTGTGGTTCTACATCCTGAAAGAAGCCGAAGTGCTGGAGGGTGGCAAACACCTGGGCCCGATCGGAGGCACCATCGTCGCGGAGGTGATCGTGGGCCTCATCAAGGACGATCCGGAAAGCGTGCTCAACGGTGGCACACCGCGCGCACTGCCCAAGTCGGGAGCCCACTTCACCATGACCGACCTGTTCAAGTTCGTCGAAAGCATGAAGGGCCAAGGCAACATCCCCGCGGCGGGCGTGATCAATCCGCTGGGCTGAACAGCTGGGGTGTTCTTGCGGGTTTTCACACCCGCTTCACACAGCCCGCGCGTGCGCCGCACGCCCGTTTTCAAGAATCGCTCCGTCTTAACCCACGGAGCGAGAAGTGAACAAATACCCCCTGATGAGCAAGCTGCTGGTCATCGGCTTTCTGATGGTCCTGCTGGCCATCCCGCTGATGATGGTGCGCGACGTGATCGCCGAGCGCAGCGCCAACCGCCACGACGCCACCGAAGAAGTGGCCCGCGCCCACGCCGGCGCGCAGACCCTCACCGGTCCCGTCATCTGGCAGCCCTACACCGAAACCTTTGTGCGCACGGTCAAGGTGGACGGCGCCATCGGCCAGACGCGCGAAGAGATGGTGACCGAGGAACGCGTGTCGATCCAGTTCCCCAAGGCGCAGGACACCCGCAGCCAGCTCGACACCGAGACGCGGCTGCGCGGCATCTTTCCGGTCACGGTCTACACCAGCCAGCACGCCGGCACCGGCCGCTTCGTGTGGACCGAGATCACCCCCCAACACCGCGGTGGCCAGCTCACGCTGGGCCAGCCGCTGCTGCTGATGGGGGTGAGTGATGCGCGGGGCCTGCTCGCCGCGCCGCAACTGCGCCTGGCCGGCAGCCCGCTGCCGGTGGGGCAGGCCCCTGCGGGCGCACCGCTGCCGCTGGCGGCCCGGCTGGACCCGGCCCGGCTCCAGCCCGGCGCCACGCTGGACTTCGATCTGAAGCTCGACCTGGCCGGCACCGGCCGCATCGGCTGGGTGCCCCTGGCCGATGAAAACAGCGTCACGCTGACCTCGCCCTGGCCGCACCCCAACTTCACCGGCGACTTCCTGCCGCGCACGCGCGCCATCAGCGCCAGCGGCTTCGAAGCCACCTGGCGCGTGCCCTCGCTCTCCAGCCAGGCGCAGGCGCAGTTCGCGCAGAAGGGCGACCGGCGGCCGCCGCTGGAGCAGTTCTCCGTGGCGCTGGAAGACCCGGTGGACGTGTACCGCCTCACCGAACGCGCCACCAAGTACGCCATGATGTTCATCATGCTCACCTTCGCCGCCTTCTTCGTGCTGGAGATGGTCAAGCGCTGGCGCATCCACCCGATGCAATACCTGATGATCGGCGCGGCGATGGTGCTGTTCTTCCTGTTGCTGCTCTCGCTCTCCGAGCACCTCGATTTCGCCTGGGCCTACCTGATCGCCAGCGCCGCCTGCATCGCGCTGCTCGCGCACTACCTGCGCCATGTGCTCGGCGGCTGGCGCGCCGGTCTGGGCATGAGCGGCTTGCTGGTGGCGCTGTACGGCGTGCTCTACGGCATCCTGGTGTCGGAAGACAACGCGCTCATGATGGGTTCGTTGCTGCTGTTCGGCGTGCTCGCCGCCATCATGGTCGCCACGCGCAAGATCGACTGGTACGGCGCCATGGGAACCCAGCTTGTAACGGATCGTGAAATGCACCAGCCGGTGCAGCCGGCCCCAGCGCAGGGGGCCGCATGAAGCCCGCCGCCTGCGCTTTGGCGGAAGACATCGAGGCCTGTCGGGCCGCCCTGTCGCAGCCAGCGCAGGGGGCGCGTGAACAGCGCCGCCAGCGCGAGCTGGCCGCCCGGCTCTTCCGCTTGCGTCTCCAGTGGCATTGGCGCACCCGGGGGGTGCCAGACGGTTCTTCGCAGGCGTGCGCCGCCTTCCGGTAGAGTACGCGACTCGGCTCCCATGCCGGATTTCCTACAAACACAGCGAGTACCTGAACGTGAACGGCCCCATTGCTCTGAATCAACTCCCCCAGAAAAACATCTTTCGCGCCGGCGACGTGTTCGTGCTGTTCGGTGAGCTTTTCGGCCGTGGCTATGCCAACGGGCTCGTCAACGAAGCGCGCCAGGCGGGCATGAGCATCATCGGCATCACCGTGGGCCGCCGCGAGGCCGACGGCACGCTGCGCCCGCTCAACGACGAAGAACTCGCCGCCGCCGAAGACAACCTGGGCGGCAAGATCATCAACGTGCCCCTGATGGCCGGTTTTGACATGGACGCGCCCGCCGGCACGCCCACGCCCACCGAAATGCTGGGCAAGCTCACCCTCAAGTCCTGGACCGAAGACAAGCTCGACTGGGACCACATTGCAAAATGCCGCGAGATCGGCGTCGAGCGCTTCAAGACCTCGCTGGCCCAGGTCATGACCACGCTCGACGGCATGATCCCCGACGGCCGCAACGTCTTCTTCGCCCACACCATGGCTGGCGGCATCCCCAAGGCCAAGGTCTTCCTCGCCATCGCCAACCGCGTCTACAAAGGCCGTGGCGAGCGCCACCAGTCTTCGCAGGTGCTGCTCGACAGCGACCTGGGCAAGCTCATCCTGCAGAACTTCGACGAAGTCTCGGCCAACACCTTTGGCCACCTCATCGAAGCCAGCGCCGCCATCCGCGAGCGTGCCGAGCGCAGCGGCGGCCAGGTCCGCTACAGCGCCTACGGCTACCACGGCACCGGCATCCTCATCGGCGATCAATACCAGTGGCAGACCTACAGCAACTACACCCAGGGCTACGCCAAGATGCGCCTGGAGCGCATCGCCCAGGCCGCCTGGGAGCAGGGCGTTCGCGCCACCGTCTTCAACTGCCCCGAGATCCGCACCAACTCGTCGGACATCTTTGCCGGCGTGGAGCTGCCCCTGTTCTCGCTGCTGCGCGCCCTGCGCAAGGAAAACGGCGGCGCCTGGGCCGAAGCCCAGTGGGCCGCCTGTGCCGGTTTGCTGAACGACGGCGAGGCCGGCCTGGCCGTGGTGATGCAGCGCATTGCCGACTTCTACGCCAGCGACGTGATGAAGGGCTACGGCGACTTCGCCGCCTGGCCCATGCCCAACAGCCAGGGCCTGGCCGACCTGATGATCGGTGCCTCTGACGACATGGTCGCGCTGCACAAAGAGCGCAGCGCGCTCATCACCGACCTGCTCAGCGCGCTCGTGATCGAAGCCTCGGGCGCCCTGATGTTCCGCGAATGTTCGGAACCCGGCGGCCCGGTGCTCTGGCTCAACCACGACATCATCGCCCGCCAGCTCAACCAGGCGCACGCCTGAGAGCAACCACGCGGGGCCGCAGCGCCCCGCGGAGAGCGCGGTCACAGCGCAGTCGGCGGGTAACATGCCCGCATGACCCGACTGCAAACCGAATACCAGCGCCTCTACCTGCCGCCCGCAGCCGGCGCAGACAACGCCGATGCCCTGGGCCTGATCGGTGCCGACGGCCGCGTCAGGGCCCTGGTGCTCGCGCTCAGCCGCCCGGCCGACTGGGACGCACTCTCGCCCCTGTGGCGCGGCGTGCAGTCCGACCTGGAACTGCCGGCCCCGGCCATCGCCGTCAACGGCGTCGACGCGTTTGAACTCTGGTTTTCATTGGCCGAACCGGTGCCGGTGGCCGAGGCGGCCGCCTTTCTGCAGGGCCTGCGCCAGCGCTACCTGGCCGACGTGAAGCCCGCGCGCCTGCGGCTCTGGCCAGACGCGGCCGTTCCCGCGGCGTCGCCAGGTCCAGCGCGCATTCCCGCCCTGCAGCCCGCCACCGGTCGCTGGTCCGCCTTTGTGGCGCCCGACCTGCCCGCGGTGTTCGGCGACGACCCCTCGCTCGATTTCCAGCCGGTGGACGACGCGCAGGCCGAGCAGCTCAGCCGCCTCGCGAGCATCCCGCCGGATGCCTGGCAGGCGGCGCAGGCGCAACTGCAGCCCGTGGCGCCTGTTGCCGCCGTGGCCACGGCGGCCCCCGCCGCGTTGTCCTTCCCGGCATCGTCGGCCGTGACCGCACACGCCGCCCTGCAAGGCCCCTACCAGGACCCACGCCGCTTCCTGCTCGACGTGATGAACGACCCCACGGTGGCGCTGGTCCTGCGCATCGACGCGGCCAAGGCCCTGTTGCCGGTTGCCGGCGCGCCGCGCTGACTGCAGCGGGGCGAGGGGCCGGCCCACAGCCTGACCACAAGCACACAATGCCCCCATGACCCACAAACCAACGACCGCCTTCCAGCCGTTGACCGGCATCTTCGAGCCGTCGGCGATCGTTCAACTGCCGGACGGGCGTTTTCTCGTGGTCGAGGACGAGAAGAGCCGCCCTTTGAGTCTGGTCACCCTGGGTGCTGACGGTGGTGTCGAGAGCACGGCGCTCACTGCCGGGCTGTTTCAGATGTTCAGCGAATTCTGGAAACTCGACGACCTCGAAGGACTGACCATCGACCGGGCAGGGCTCGTCTACGCCATCACCTCGCACTCGCGCGATGACGATGGCGGCAAGAAGAAGTCCCGTGAAAGGCTGGTCCGGTTCCGGGTTGAGGGTGCGCGGGTGGCCGACGCCAAGATCGTCGACGGCTTGAAACAGGCCCTTGTGAAGCAACATCCTGTGCTCGCGGCAGCGGCCGAGGTGCGGGACGTCAAAGGCGGTGGTGGACTCAACATCGAAGCCCTTGAAATGAGCCCGGACCAGAAGCGGCTGCTGATCGGATTCCGCAGCCCGTTGCGCGACGGCCGGGCGCTCATCGCCAGCGTCGTCAACCCCACGGCCCTCTTTGAATCGGATGAGGCACCCCGTATCGCGCCCGAGCTCGAAGAACTGGATTTGGGCGGCCAGGGCATCCGGGGCTTGTCTTATGTTCCCGCCCTGGGTGCGTATCTGGTCATTGGCGGCCCTGTTTCACGCGAACGGGCCAGCTTTGACCTGTGGCGCTGGAGCGGCGAGCCTGGTGCGCCGGCACACCGGGTCACGGTGCCCGGCTTGGGCGGCATCGAGAAGGCCGAGGGCGTGAGCCCGGCCGTCGTCGGCGGACTGGAACGGATTGTCATCGTCAGCGACGACGGCGACCGGGACGCCGGGCACTTTGCTGGCTATCTTCTGCTCGACCCGACCCAACTGCAGACGGCCTCTTGATCGATTGACGGGACCGGCGCGCCGGTATTTCAGCCGTCTGCCTGGGGCGCAGTGTTGCCGGCCGCGGCTTCATGCATCGTACGATGCAGCTCGCGTCCAGCGGGCAGGCGGGGCCATATGCGTCTGCGCAACATTCGATCGAACATCAACCTCAACTGTCACTCAGGGACCACGATGCAGATACTGACGAGCTTGCTGACTTTGATCGTTCTGGCGCGGGTGCTCGGGCATCTGTTCACCCGCTGGGGCCAGCCGGCCATCGTCGGCGAGATGCTGGCGGGCATTCTGCTCGGGCCGGCGGTGCTGGGGCTGGTCGCACCGAATCCAGCGCTGTCGGGCATAGCGTCTCTGGCGATTTTTCTGGTAGTGCTTGATGCCGGCCTAGAGATGAACTTTCAGGATGTGCAGGCAGCCATGCGCGGCCGAGGCTTCATCGTCGCCATGATTGCTTTTTTCCTGCCCTTCGGCGCGGGCGCCGCTGTGGCCTGGGCCTTCGACCTGGACCTCATGCGGACCATCTTCCTGGGACTGTGCATTTCCATCACGGCGATGCCCGTGGCGGTGAAGATGCTCGACGAAATGGGCTTGCTGCAAACCGCCATCGGGCGCTATTCGGTGTCCACCGCGGTCATCAACGACATCCTGGCGCTGTTCATCCTGGGCGTGCTGCTGGCGCTGCCGGCGCAGACAAGCTGGGCCGCGATCCTGTCCACAGGCGGTATGGTGACGCTCAAGCTGCTGGTGCTGGCGCTGGCCGTTCTGGGTATCAATGCGCTGCTCGACCTGCTGCATCGGCGTGGTATCGATGTCTCGGCGGGGCCGGAGAAGCTGGCCGCGCTGTTCGGCACCGAGGCCGTGTTCGGCATCGTCATCGTCTTCGTACTGGCCTTCGGTTCGCTCAGCGAGAGCCTGGGCTTCCACTTCGTCATCGGCGCGTTCTTCGGGGCCTTGCTGCTGGACAAGCGCCAGTTCGTGGCCGAGCGCTATGCCGACCTGCGCCGCACGCTCAGCTCGATCACAGGCGGCTTCCTCGCGCCGGTGTTCTTTGCCTACCTGGGGCTGGAGTTCCAGATCTCGGCATTGGCCGAGTTCGGTTTTGTCGCCTCGGTGCTGATCGCAGCGATCGCGTCAAAGGTGCTGGCAGGCTGGCTTGGCGGACGCGCCATCGGCATGTCCAACCGGGAGGCACTGGGCCTGGGCTTCATCCTCAACGGCCGAGGCGCGATGGAATTGGTGGTGGCCAGCATCGCGCTGGAGCGCGGCTTCATCAATCAGGGTCTGTTCTCGGTGCTGGTGCTGATGGGTGTGGTGACCACCCTGCTGGCGCCCATCTCGTTCAACGCCGCTGTCGACCGAAAGATGCGAGAACGGTACCGTGAGACCGGCCAGCTGTGAACCCATCCCCGGGCACCCCGTCCCCAAACGCAGTGGGTTTGCCTGGAATGCCAAGGTCCCTACATTGCCTGCAGCGCCAACCTGATGCGACATCACCCGGTGGAACGGAAGTTCATGGGCGTCGGCTTTTCGGATGGTCTCTATGACCGTTTGTGTCCGGGAGCACTCGGTGGTGAAGACGTGCTTGCGACCCGTTGCGGAAGTAGCCAAACACGCAAGCTGTCAGCAGAAGGGCGTCGACTCGGCCAGCATCCGGTGTACTGTTCGAGACGAAAACGCCAGCACTACTCGGAATTTCTAGCCTTGGCGTTACGTGCATCGATGGCTTTGCGCTTACCTTCTGGGATCATGCTGTACATGCTAGCGATTTGCTTTGGACGGGTTAAGCGATCGAAAGCAATGAAGTTAACTAACTCGAACAATTTGGATGCGGTATCTCTGTCGTCGCGAATATCTACTTGGCCGGGATGAACAGCCTCGTTACCTATAACGCGTACAGCATCTAACGCCTGTTGCACTTCTTCTGGAAGGCCCTTCGAGACGAGTGACGCGATACGCTGGTCGATGGTTCCTCCCTCGGCCCCTAGTTCTATGCAAACCTTTTCGACAGCCAATCGCAGTAAAGCGGCTGCCCCGCGGGGGGACTGATCAAGGATTCGGCGCGCTTCTTCATAGTCACGCTGCACGTCGTCGGAAAGATCAGGATTAGGTGATGGGCCCGTCATTATTGAGGGATAGATCAGGCGATCATGGAGCCAAATCGCTGGTTTTTCGCAGGTGTAGCAGTGACTAACAAAAATGTTTTCAAGGCTTGGGGGGCTGTATGGTGCTTGCTCGCTCTTTTTTAGAAAGGGCTCTCCGAGCAACAAACGCCGGCAATCTCGCACATAGCTGCGTGCTATGCCGACGTGTTTTTGGTCATGGCTGGCATTGGCATTTTTTTCGATAAGGTCAAGCTCTTCTGCGGAGCGGATTGCAGGAGTAGGTTTCTCCCCCGAAATTCGCCCAACGAAGGTGTTGAACCAATGCTGGGAAGCGTGTGCACCGCAATGCGGGCACGCAAATGATGTCAGTTTGATTGACGGTGCTGGCACTTGTGATTGCGACATACATTCCTCATGCTTTCAATCGACGGTAAAAACCTTCCCACCACGCAGCGCGAAAGGTGTCGCACATTGTGACTGCGCCCCAAGCGGTTTGTTCATCTATGAACGCTTCGTAGCTATGTATTTCAATGTCTGATCCTAGCCGGGACGGCCCGTTACAGGACAAGCCCGACAGCAGTCCTTGGTCATGAACCGGATCGAAGGACCGGTGTCGACGAACATGACCATCGCGAGCCGACGCTGAGCGAGCATAGGGATGATCGACCAAGAGCTGTCGGTCAAACGGCTACGGCCATGCCATGTCGCGTGAACATGGCGTGTTCAGGACAAGTAAACCGCATCGATCTGAAGCTATAGTGCTTGCAATCAATCAGCTTGCGAACATGGTCTAGAAAACTTGGGACTTAAGAGGAGGCGAATTTGTCGGAATTGTTACACCTATTCATACACCCATGATTTTTATGCAAATACTTGATGTCAAATGATTTTTCAGTCTCTGTGCTGCCACGTTATCCGACTGTCTCCGGGCATATCCGGAGATTCGGCGATTACATCAATGTTATATGACGAAGGAGAATAAGTGACCGACTCAGATCCGGGTGACCCTCTATTAGAGTGGAATCGACTAAACAAAGAAAACGCAGAGCATGGCTTTGTCTCTGGTCTATTTCAAAGCATGTCTGAAACTTCACCGCTGGTGGAAAAATTTTCCATGTGGCTACTTGCGGGCACAGGAGCGACAGCGGCTCTTTTGATTACTCAAATTGAATCAGTTTTGCCTTACCTTTCGGAGTCGGGATTCAAAATATGCCTAATAGTATTAGTTCTCTCGGCTTTGCTTGGTTTCATTGCTAAGTACTATTCGCTTCGCTGTGAAATTCAGACCAAAGTTCAATCTAAGTTTATGGAGCTCGTGAAGCCCGTACTAGATAAACATGAAAAAGACGAAGATAGAATTAAAGAGTATGCCAAACAAAAAGGCGTCACGCTTCAGACAGACATAGACCTTTCAAGGATCATGAACGAATTTTCAAGGCCATTCCCGTTTTGGGTAAAATGGCTAATATCTCGAAAAATTCAAAAGACATCCGGAGATAGGCAAGCAGGCTTCCACATCGCAGTAAAGGCATATATGTCGCAGATTCGGTGGACCTTTTTTCAAGCACTCTTGTTTATAGCTTTTATTCTAACAGCTACTTGGTATGCAAATGCAATATAACAATACGCACCAATTCGCACACTTCGTTTGCTGAACACTCGCAAGCTCGTGCCGTTGCGCTTTGAGTTGAACGACTGATTCCCCATTTGACGGTGGACCGCTCTTGGCCGGTACCCGCCGGCCACAGCATCACCACATCGACCCCTGGCGGTCCGTAGTCAGGAACAGCAGAACGCCCGCTCAGCGCGCGGCAACAGTGGCGCGCAACCGAGCAGCCTCCCAGCGCTTTTCGCGCTGCGTTCCCGACCCACGGCCTCTGCGCTGGCGATGGCTTTTCATGGTGTCCCGAGCCTCATGGCCGGGCCGCACCGCCACAACCGTTCAAAGCACGCTGAAGTCGATCACGATCGCGCCTGGCTCGCGCTGGCGGTATGCCACGGCGATGCGGTCGCCGTAGCGCTGCGCCATCTGCGACAGCAGCGGCAGGGGGTCGTGGTCGTTGGCGAATCGCATGGTCTCGCCCGGCTGCAGGCTGTCGAGCGCGCCGAAGATGGCGGCGTGCCGGAATCGTTTGGCCACGCCGCGGGCGTCGAACGGGTAGATGGCGTCGGGTGACAGGTGTGCGTGAGCTTGTGACATGTCGGTTCCTTGAGTGGACGGTGAAGGGACCCGGCGCAAGGCGCCAGGCGTCAGGCGGTGGGGGAGGGCTTGGCCTTGCTGGCGGGCTTGCGAAGGCTGCGGGGCGCCACCACCGGAGCCAGCCCCGGCGACAGGGCGCGCCCCTTGGCCGGCGCCGCTGCGGGCTCGACCATGTCGGCCAGCGTCATGCCGTCGAGTTCCTTGAAGTAGGCCCCCAGCGCGGCGTTGAACAGGCCTTTCAGGCGGCAGGTCGGCGACAGCGTGCACTGGTTGGAGCCCGGGTCGAAACACTCGACCAGGCGGAAGTCGGTCTCCGAGGCGCGCACCACGTCCCCGATGCGCAGCTGGGCCGGGTCTTTCAGCAGGCGCAGTCCACCGCCGCGGCCACGCGTGGTTTCCAGCACGCCCTGGCGGCCGAGGTCGGTGACGATCTTCATCAGGTGGTTCCTGGACACCCCATGTTGTTCGGCCAGTTCGCTGATGGTCACCATCTGATGCGGGCGGGCCGCGCAATACATCAGCACGCGCAAGGTGTAGTCGGTGTACTCGGCAAGTCGCATGAAAACCCCTAAAGAGGCACGAAGTATATTTCTTTAAAGGCAGTTTGGGTATAAGATTCATCTCACATACTTCTTATGAGGTCTTCGCAGCGGACCGACGGTCCCTGCAACGCCCACCACACCATGGCCCTCCCCACCTTGCACGCCTCGCCGCCCGAGCCCACCGCCGCGCCACAGCCCCCGGGCTGGCCGCTGCTGAGGCTGGGATTCCGGCCCTTCTACCTGGGCGCTGCGGTGTTCGCGCTGCTCGCGATTCCCCTCTGGGTGGCGCTGTTCCTGGGCCAGTGGAACCTCACAATGGTGTTGCCACCGCTGCTGTGGCACGCGCACGAAATGCTGTTCGGCTTCGCGATCGCGGTCATCCTGGGTTTCTTGCTGACCGCGGTCAAAGCCTGGACGGGGCTGGTCACGCCGCGCGGCGCCTTTCTGGGTGCCCTGGCGCTGTTGTGGCTGGCGGCCCGGGTGGCTGCCGTGACCGGGCCCTATGCGGTGTACGCCGTGCTGGACCTGGCGCTGCTGCCCCTGGTGGCCGCGGTGCTCACCCATGTGCTGCTGCGCGCGCGCAACCGGCGCAACCTGCCGCTGGCGGGGATGCTGATGCTGCTCGCGCTGGCCAACGGCTTCTTTCACCTGGGGGTGATCGGCGCCATCGAGATATCCCCGCTGACGCCGTTGTACGCCGCCCTGGCCCTGATCGTGATGATCGAGTGCGTGATCGCTGGCCGGGTGATTCCGGCCTTCACCATGAGCGCGACCCCGGGTCTGAAGCTCCAGGTGCGCGCGCCGGTGGACCGCGCCGCGCTGGCGCTCACCGCGCTGGCCTTGCTGCTGTGGGTGTTGGCGCCGGCCTCGGCGGGCTGGAACATGGTCGGTGGCCTGGCGTTTTCGCTCGCGGCGCTGGCCCAGGTGGGGCGGCTGCTGCAGTGGCGGCCTGCGCTGACGCGGCACCGCCCGATCCTGTGGATCCTGCATGCGTCTTACGCCTGGATTCCCTTCGGCCTGGCCTTGCTGGCGGCGGCCCGGTTCGGCTGGGTCGGCGTTTCAGCCGGCGTGCATGCGCTGGCGATCGGTGCCACCGCCGGTCTCATCATCGGCATGATGACCCGCACCGCCCGCGGCCACACCGGGCGCGCGCTGCAGGTGTCCCGCCCGGAGATCACGGCCTACGTGCTCGTGATGCTGGCGGCTGCGGTGCGTGTGCTGCTGCCGCTGGCCGTGCCGCAATGGCTGCCGCTGGCCCTGGTGGTGGCGGCAGCGGCCTGGTCGGTGGCGTTTGCCATCTACCTCTTCATCTACACCCCCTGGCTGCTCCAGACGCGCTTCGACGGCAAGGACGGCTGACGCTTTTTTTCATCCCGCTCCGCTTTTTCAACCCATCCCTTTTCACCCACCTCAGGACCCGTTCATGAACACCACCACCGCTCCCGCCCCCACCGTGGACCTGCGCACCATCGCTCCGCGCGAACGCCACTCGCTGGTGTTCTCCACCTTCAAGGCCTTGCCACCCGGCGCGGCCATGGAGCTGATCAACGACCACAACCCGCAGCCGCTGCACGGGCAGTTCGAGAGCGGTCTCTACGGCGCCTTCAGCTGGACACCGCTGGAAAGCGGACCCGAACAATGGCGCGTGCAGATCGCCAAACCGGCCGATAGCCAGCCCGTGCACGGAGTGGATTCCTGCTGCGGGTCCTGCGGCGGCTGAACGGGAGACAGCGCCATGACCTTTGTGGTGACCGAATCGTGCATCCGGTGCAAATACACCGATTGCGTCGACGTCTGCCCGGTCGACGCGTTTCGCGAGGGACCGAACTTCCTGGTGATCGATCCCGCCGAGTGCATCGACTGCGCGGTCTGTGTCCCGGAGTGCCCGGTCTCGGCGATCTACGCCGAGGAAGACGTGCCCAAGGACCAGCGGGACTTCACGCCGCTCAACGCCGAGCTGGCGTTGGTGTGGAAACCGATCACACGGACCAAGCCCGCGCTGCCCGACGCGGACGCGTGGAGCGCGGTGCAGGACAAACGCGACCAGCTCGAACGCTGAAACCATCCCGGGTGCAAGCACCCGGGGCCGCCACCGGGCCGTGTCACAGGCCCAGTGACAACGCCGCGGCTTCGGACATCCGCGAACGGTCCCAGGGCGGATCGAACACGAATTCCAGGTCCACCTCGGCCACGCGGGGCAAGGCCAGCAACTTCTCGTGGATCTCGTCCACCAGCATGTCGCCCATGCCGCAACCGGGCGCCGTCAGGGTCATCTTGATCGACACCCTGAATTCGCCGCCGTCCATCGGCAGCACGTCGCACACATAGACCAGACCGAGCTCGACGATGTCGACCGGAATCTCCGGGTCGTAGCAGGTCTTGAGGATTTGCCAGACCTGACCACGCAGGCCGGCGGGCCCCGCCACGTCCGGCAGCACCGGCGCGAGCGGCACCGGCTTGCCGATGGCGTCGGCATCGGCGCCGGCCAGGCGCATCAGCTGGCCGTCGACCAGCAAGGTGAACGAGGCGCCCAGCGCCTGGGTGATCTGCACCAGCGTCCCGGCCGGCAGTTCGGCGGGGCGACCATCGGGCACGCAGGTCACGGCCACCTCGCGCGTGACCATCGCCCGTTCGCGTCGAGCGCTCATGGCGTGGCCTCCGGCGGGTTGTTCGCTTGATCGGTTTCGCTGCCCAGCGCGTGCATCAGCGCGTGCCAGCCCAGCAGCGCGCACTTGATGCGGCCCGGGTAGCGGCGCACACCGGCCAGGCTGATCAGCTTGCCCAGGTGCGCTTCTTCGGCTTCCATCTGGCCGGTGAGCACGGCCCGGAAACGGCCCTGCAATGCCTGCGCCAGCGCCACCTCTTGCCCGAGCACCGCCTCACTCATCATGGACGCGGACGCGATGCAGATCGCGCAGCCCTGGCCGTGGAAGCGGATGTCGCGCACCCGCCCGTCGTCGACCACCAGGGCCACCCGCAGGTCGTCGCCGCATTGCGGGTTCTGGCCGCGCGCCTGGTGGGTCGGCGCGGCCAGCGTGCCGAAGTGGCGCGGCGCGCGCTTGTGGTCCATCACCACGTCCTGGTAGAGGTCGAGTTCGGCGGCGGTTTCGGGGGTCATCTGAGCACCTTCATGGCATGCGCCACGCCGGCGAGCAGGCGCTCCACCTCGGCGTGCGTGTTGTAGAGAGCGAACGAGGCGCGCGTGGTGGGCCCCAGGCCGAGGTGTTCGAGCAGCGGCTGGGCACAGTGGTGACCGGTGCGCACCGCAATGCCGAGTTGGTCCAGCAAGGTGCCGATGTCGTGCGGGTGCACGCCGTCGGCGACAAACGAGACGATGGCCGTTGCATGGCTGTGCGCCGAAAGCACCGTGATGCCGGGCAGCGCGGCCAGGCCCGCGGCGGCGTGTTCGCGCAGCGCGCTCAGGTGGGCGTCGATGCGATCGCGCCCGATCTGTTGAATGAAGCCCGCCGCAGCGGCAATGCCGATCGCGCCCGCGACGTTGGGCGTGCCGCCTTCCAGCCGCGCCGGCAGTTCGGCAAAGCTGGCCTCGGTGGCGCTGACCCAGGCCACCATGTCGCCGCCGTAGCGCAAGGGCTCCAGCCGTTCCAGCGCGGCACGCCGGCCCACCAGCACGCCGGTGCCCATGGGCCCGAACATCTTGTGGCCCGAAAAAGCCATGAAGTCGCAGGCCAGCGCCGACAGATCGGGCACCCCGTGGGCCATGGCCTGGGCCGCGTCGAGCACGGTCAGCGCGCCCGCGTCGGCGGCGAGCTGGAGCAGGGCCTCGTAAGGCGGGCGCTCGCCGGTGGCGTTGGCGCAGGCGGTGAGCGCCAGCACGCGGGTGCGGGGGTTGAGCAGACGGCGCAGGTCGGTCGCATGCAGCCGCCCCTGGGCATCGGGCAACAACACACGCAACACCGCGCCGGTGCGCCGCGCCGCCTGTTGCCAGGGCACGAGGTTGGCGTGGTGCTCCAGACCGCTCACCACGATCTCGTCGCCGGCCTGCAGCCAGGCGGGCCGATGGCCGGCGGTGGAAAGGCCATGGGCCACCATGTTCAGCGCGTCGGTGGTGCCCGAGGTGAACACCAGCTCGTGGTCGGGTCCGGCGCCGACAAAGCGCTTGAGATCGCTGCGGGCGCGCTCGAAGGCGTCGGTGGCGCGCTGGCTCAGCGTGTGCACACCGCGGTGGATGTTGGCCCGGTCGTGCTGCTCGAAGGCGCGCATCGCGTCTTGCACCGCCAGGGCCATCTGGGTGGTGGCGGCGTTGTCGAGGTAGGCCAGCTCGGCACCGTGGATGCGCTGGGCGAGCACCGGAAACTGCGAGCGCACGGTATCGAGCGCGCTGCGGTCGGTCAAAAGGGCGTCACCCATGGGCGGCCTCCTGCGGAGTGGTGGGGTCGGTGGGGTCATCGCTCAGGTGTTGGCCCACCGCCTGGCGTAGCAGGCCCGCGAGGTCCAGCGAATCGATGAACAGGGGATCACCAAAGGCCCGCGCGAGCAAGGCGCTGGCCATGCCTTCGATGATCAGACCACGCGCGCTGCGTTCGTCCAGGCCGCGCTGGCGGGCATAGAACAGCGCGTCTTCGGGCAAGGCGCCCCAGGTGGCGCCGTGGGCCGCCTGCACCTGGTCGTGGTGGATCTCCAGGTGCGGCCGCAACACCAGCCTGGGCTGGCCGCCGGTGGGCACGCCTGTCAGCCGCTGCCGCACCTCGGCGTCGGCCGCGCCCGGTGCGATGCGGGTGTGGGCGTTGACCACCGCGCGCGCTGCGCCGC
Source organism: Hydrogenophaga aromaticivorans (assembly GCF_013387465.1). Lineage (GTDB taxonomy): Bacteria > Pseudomonadota > Gammaproteobacteria > Burkholderiales > Burkholderiaceae_C > Hydrogenophaga > Hydrogenophaga aromaticivorans. Next base: position 91,679 of record NZ_VYGV01000028.1, read on the forward strand.
TGGCCAGCGCCAGGGCCTCGACGTGGCTGCGGGTGCGCTCCCCGGTGTGATGCATGCGCACCTGTTGTTCGATGTCGGCGCCGGCCGCCAGCAGCAAGCCGGCGCTGCGGGCCTCTGCGCGGTCCCCCGCCAGCTCGACCACCTGGCGTTGCAGGTGGTAGCGGCTGCCGGTGGCGATCAGGCCTTGTTCGTAGCGCGCGTCCGGCCCGAGCCGCAGTTGCAGGTGGTGGGCGACCCGATCGGCCGCACCGGGCTGGACGCTGCGCAGGTGCTGCAGGGTGGCGCCCGCGCCGAGCCGGATGTGACAGTGCAGGTTCTGCACCACCGGCTGCTCACAGGCCACCCCATCCCGGTGATGGCGGTGGTGGGTTTCCACCAGCACGCAGTGCACGCCGGCTTGCACATCGATCACCAGCATCGGCGCTTCGACCGCGCTGCGCGGCTGGTGCCGCAGCTGTATCCACACCGTCTCGGCGGCCCCGCGCCCGCTGTCGTGTTCACCGCCGATGCGCAGCCGCAGGCCGTGACGGCACAGCGCGTGGTGCACCCAGGCAAACGGCGCGGCATCGTGCTGGGCGGTGTCACCGGGGGCGGCACCATCGGGGTGGATGGGCAACGGCAGGCCGGCGAACAGCTCCTTGCGCTGCGCCGGGTCGGCGGCATCGAGCCAGCGGGCGTCCACACGGCCCTGTGGCGTCTGACCGAGCGGGTGCAGCGTCCAGCCGGCGCCGCTCAGTGGGTGGGCGTCACAGCCGGCCGATGCGGCCTCGGGCGCTTCGCCCAGCCAGACGGCGGCCGGCGGTGGCGGCAGATGGCGAAACGCCTCGGCGTCACGCGGGATCCAGCCCGCGTCTTGCAGCCGGTGGCGGGCGGCCAGGATGTCGGCGCGTGCGTGGTCCATGCTCAGGCCTCCAGCGCGTCGGCCGCGCGCACAAAGCCGGTCCGCGCGATCTGTTGGGCCAGCGCCAGGTCGCCGGTCTCGGCGATGCAGCCCTGGTCGAGCCGCAGCACCGCGTCGGGCTGCAGCGACTCGATCAGCTGCAGGTAATGCGAGACCACCACAAAGGCGGTGCCCTGGGCACGCAACGACTGCACCAGCTCAACCACCGCGCGGGTGCCGTCCACGTCCATGCCCGAATCGATTTCATCGAGCATCGCCAGGCGCGGGCGCAGCAGGGCCAGCTGCAGCAGCTCGTTGCGCTTGCGCTCCCCGCCAGAAAAACCATCATTGACGGGGCGCGCCAGCATCGCCTCGGGCAGGCCCAACCGGGTGGCCGCGGCCCGCGCATCGGCCAGGAAGTCGAAGGCGTCGAGCGGCGCTTCGCCGCGCGCCTCGCGCACGGCGTTCAGGGCCGTGCGGATGAACAGGTTGTTCTTCACGCCGGGGATCTCGGGTGGCGCCTGGAAGGAAACAAACAGCCCGGCGCGGGCGCGCGCCTCGGGGCTCATGGCCAGCAGGTCCTGCCCGCCAAAGCGGGCCTGGCCACCGACCACGCCGTAGCGCGGATGGCCGGCCAGCGTCAGGCCCAGGGTGCTCTTGCCGCTGCCGTTGGCGCCCATCAGCACCACCAGCGCACCGGCCGGGACATCGAGCGAGATCGACTTCAACACGTGGCGGCCGCCAACGTCAACGCGCAGATCGCGCACCTGCAACAGGGGTTCGGCATGGGTCATGGCGGGTCTTTCCTGATGGATCGTGTGGGTGGGCTCAGCCGACAGCGCCTTCGAGCGAAACGGCCAGCAGCGCCTTGGCTTCGAGCGCGAATTCCATCGGCAGCTCGTCCAGCACCGCCTGGCAGAAGCCACCGACGATGAGGGCGGTGGCGTCCTGTGGGTGGATGCCGCGCTGCTGGCAATAGAACAGGCGTTCTTCGGAGATGCGGGTGGTGGTGGCTTCGTGTTCCACCAGGGCGTCGTCGCGCGCGGCCTCGATGTACGGGAAGGTGTGGGCACCGCAGTCGGGGCCGATGAGCAGCGAGTCGCACTGCGTGTGGTTGTGGGCGCCGGCCGCGGTCGGGGCCACGCGCACCAGGCCGCGGTAGCTGTTCTGGGCGTGTCCGGCGCTGATGCCTTTGGAGACGATGCGGCTCTTGGTGTTGCGGCCCAGATGGATCATCTTGGTGCCGGTGTCGGCCTGCTGGAAGTGGTTGCTGACCGCGATCGAATGGAACTCGCCGCGCGAATCGTCGCCGCGCAGCACCACGCTCGGGTACTTCCAGGTGATGGCCGATCCGGTCTCGATCTGCGTCCAGGCGATGTGCGAGCGCTGGCCCGCACACAGGCCGCGCTTGGTGACGAAGTTGTAGATGCCGCCACGGCCGCGTTCGTCGCCGGGGTACCAGTTCTGCACCGTCGAGTACTTGATGTGGGCGTCGTCGTGGGCGATCAGCTCGACCACCGCCGCGTGCAGCTGGTGTTCGTCGCGCTGCGGCGCCGTGCAGCCTTCGAGGTAGCTCACGTGGCTGCCTTCCTCGGCAATGATCAGCGTGCGCTCGAACTGGCCGGTGTTGGCGGCGTTGATGCGGAAGTAGGACGACAGCTCCATCGGGCAGCGCACGCCTTTGGGGATGTAGACGAAGGAGCCGTCGGAGAACACCGCCGAATTCAGTGCGGCGTAGAAGTTGTCGCCCGGCGGCACCACCGTGCCCAGGTAGCGCTCGATCAGTTCCGGGTGGTGTTGCACGGCGTGCGAGAACGAACAGAAGATCACGCCGACTTCGGCCAGCTGCTCGCGGAAGGTGGTGCCGACGGACACCGAGTCGAACACCGCGTCGACCGCCACCCCGGCCAGGCGCGCCCGCTCGTGCAGCGGCACGCCGAGTTTTTCGTAGGTCTCCAGCAGCTTGGGGTCCACCTCGGCCAGGCTCTTGGGGCCGTCCTTCTGCGACCTGGGCGCCGAGTAATAGCTCAGGGCCTGGAAGTCCACCGGCTCGATGCGGAGCTGGCCCCAGTGCGGATGCGGCATGGACTGCCAGCGCTCGAAGGCTGCCAGGCGCCACTGCAACAGGAAATCGGGCTCGCGCTTGCGGCGCGAGATGGCGCGCACGGTGTCGGCGTCCAGCCCCGGCGGCAGCGAGTCGCTCTCCACGTCGGTGACGAACCCGTGTCGGTAGGACTGCTGCAACGCCTGGGTCAGCGGCGGTGCTTGTTCAACGGTGGTCATGGCGGGGCTCCTGCGGCGATGGGGTGCAGCTTCGATGCGCGACCGAACTGAACCCTCTTTTAAAGATGCACAGTGTATGCCTCTTTAAAGGTCCGCACCATCAAAAACCGCGTTGCCCGCTTGTCTGCCAGGGTCATTGGGCAAGCGCCCGTGCCCTGAGCCAGACCGGGGCGGGGCCCAGTTTCGGGCCCTGGTTCACACCGCCGTGTGCGCGGTCCGGGGTGCACCTGCATCCCCGTCCATCAGGGGCGGGTGTGTCACCAGACTTTTCAGCGCCGGCTGGGCCCGCGTGAGCACGGCCTCCGGCGGGCGCGGCCGCCTCAGTTCGGGCTCGGTGGCGAAGGCCGCTTCGATCGCGCTGGCCATGGCGAGCAGGCGGTCGTCGGCGCGCAGCGGGGCGATGAGCTGCAGGCCGAAGGGCATGCCGTGTTCGTCCACACCGCAGGGCAGCGAGAGCGCGGGGTTGGTGGCCAGCGTGACGAGGTAAGTCAGGCCCAGCCACTCGTAGTAGTTGCGCATGGCCTGGCCGTCGATGCGCTCGGCGTACAGCTCGCTCCAGGGGAAGGGCGAGACGGGCGTGACCGGGGCCACGATCAGGTCCACGTGTTCGAAGGCGCGCTCAAAGCGCCGTGCGATGCGCGTCTGCTCCAGGTGCGCCCAGGCGCGGTCGCCCAGCGTGATGGCGTGGGCCATTTCCACGTTGGCGCGCACGTTGGGGCCGAGCGACTGCGGATCTTGGCGGTAGGTGTCGGCGAAGGCGGCCACGAAGCTCTCGGCGCGCAGGATGTCAAAACAGCGGTGGCCGTCGGGCAGGCTCAGATCCAGCGGCTCGCAGGAACGGGTGTGGCGCGCGAGCGCGGCCACGCGCTGGCGGAAGCTGCGGCGGATGCCGGGGTCCACCGCGCAGGTGCCGAAGTCTTCCACCGTGCCGATGCGCAGGCTCGACAAATCGACCTCCCGCACGGGCCAGCCCTGGCAGACGCCGGAGACGCTGAGCGGGTCCATGGCGTGCCGGCCCACGCTGGCCGAGAGCATGAGCGCGGTGTCGGCCACGGTGCGGCCCATGGGGCCGAGCACCGAGATGACCGACCAGCCCAGGGGGCGCGCGTCGTTGGCCACCACGCCGGGCGAGGGTCGCAGGCCCACCACGCCGCACAGCGCGGCCGGGATGCGCAGCGAGCCGCCGGTGTCGGAGCCGGTGCACAGGGGCAGCATGTCGGTGGCCAGCGCGGCGGCCGATCCGCCTGAGGAACCGCCGGCGTTGAGCAGCGGGTTGAAGGGGTTGCCGGTGGCGCCCCAGACCGGGTTGCGCGTGTTGGCGCCAGCGCCCATGTCGGGCACGTTGGTCTTGGCGGTGACGATGGCGCCGGCCGCGCGCAGCCGGGCCACGAGCGCGTTGTCCTGCTGGGGCACGTTGCCGCGCCGGCCCACGTTGCCGCTGGTGGTGAGCAGGCCGGCGGTGTCCTGCAGGTCTTTCACGCCCAGGGGCAGGCCGTGCAGTGGGCCTAGCGCTTCGCCGCGCAACACCTGCGCTTCGGCGGCGCGGGCGGCGGCGCGGGCGCGCTCGTAGTCGGTGGCGCAGATCGCGTTCACCGCCGGGTTCACCGCTTCGATGCGCGCGATGCAGGCTTCGAGCAGTTCGACCGGTGAGATGTCCTTGTTGCCGATGCGTCGGCGCAACTCGACCGCGCTCAGTTGGACCAGGGACATCCGTTCACTCCAGCGGAATGTTGGCCTTGTGCACGTAGGCGCGCAGCAGCGGCAGTTCGCGCGCCACGCGCGCGTCGTAGGCGCTGCCCGGCTCGTAGGCCACTTCCACGCCGATCTTCTCCAGCTCGGCCCGGGTGGCCGGGTCGTTCACCGTGTCGGCCAGCGCCTTGCCCAGGGCCGCGCGCACCGGCTCGGGCAGGCCACGCGGCGCGACGATGGCGATCCACGGCACCATTTCGTAGTCGGGGAAACCGGCCTCGGCGATGGTGGGCACGGTGGGCATCTGCGGCGAGCGTTTCCTGGACGTGACCGCCAGCGCCTTCACCTTGCCCGCGGCCATCTGCGGCATGGCGGCGACGTTGGTGTCGAAGGTGAGCGGAATCTGCCCGCCGATCAGGTCGGTCATGGCCGGTGCGCTGCCTTTGTAGGCGACGTGCACGAGGTTCGCGCCGGCCATGACCTTGAGCATTTCGCCGGCCAGGTGGGCGGTGGTGCCGTTGCCGAAAGAGCCGAAGTTCAGCCCGGTGGGCTCGCGCTTGGCCAGGGCCAGCAGTTCGGGCAGGTTGTTGGCCGCCACCTTGGGGTTGGCCAGCAGCACCAGCGGCGAGCTGCCGATGGTGCCGATGGATTCGAAACCCTTCTGCGGGTCGTAGGGCAACTGGCGTTTGATGGCGGCGTTCACCGTGAACGTGGTGTTCGACGAGATCAGCAGCGTGTAGCCGTCGGCCGGCGCCTTGGCCACCAGCGTGGCGCCGATGGCGGTGCCCGCACCCGGGCGGTTTTCCACGATCACGCTTTGCCCCAGGCGTTTGCCCAGCGGCTCCATGAGCTTGCGGGCGATGGTGTCGGTGGCGCCGCCGGGCGGGTAGGGCACCACCAGGGTGATGATCTTTTCGGGGTAGGCGGCGTGCGCCAGCAGCGGCAGGGCCAGCAGGCCGGCGGCCAGGCGCGCGGTGCGCCGTGTGAACGTGATCAGCTTCATGGGGCTTTCCTTCGGGGGGTGGGTGGGGGTGCCAGGCGCTCGCAGCGTTGCACCAGCAGGGCGGCCAACTGGTCCAGCTGGGCCGCCATGGCCGCGTCGGCCGGGCCGAACAGGCGCACCAGGCCCATGCCGCGCAGGGTGGACATCACGAGATCGATCAGGGCCGGGGTATCGGGCGAGGCCGACAGCTCGGGAAACACGGTGAGGAAACGCTGGCGGAGCTGGTCCTGCTGCGTCTGGCGCAGGCCGGCGATGTAGCGCGTGATCTCGGGGTCGGCGCCGCAGCCCATGTAGACCTGCCAGGCCACCAGAAAACGCTCGGGCTCGTAGATGCGTTGCCACAGCAGCTGCAGCGTCTGCCGGGCGCGCTCGGCCAGGGGCAGATCGGCCGCGGGCCACCCGGGCGCGTTGTAGTCACTGGCCGCCACCAGCTCGTCCACCACCCGCATCATCAGCACCGCCTTGGTCCCGAAATGGTGCTGGAAAGCGCCCGGCGTGAGGCCGGCGGCTTTGGCCACTTCGAACACCGAGGCACCCTGGTAACCCTTGTCGCGCACCACCTGGATCGCCGCCTGGATCAGCTGTGCGCGCGTGGCTTCGCTGCGTTCGGCGTGGCGGTTGCCGGTGGCTGGTTTCGTTGGAGCGGGCTGGAGGTTCATGCTTTCCAGAATATGCATTACAGGTGTAATGTATATTGGGGTTTCCCCGCTGTGGCGGCCGCCCTGGGCACGGGGTGGATGCGGACCCGGTACAAAACCCCCAGGGGCAACAGGGTCGATGAATATGACGATCGTCATATTTGAGCTACCATTCCGCCATGGCAACCGCACCCAGCCGCAAGGCCCTGACCCACGAACGCATCGTCGACACCGCCGCGCGGGCGATCCGGCGTGGCGGCTTCAGCGGGGTCGGCGTGGCCGACATCATGAAGGAGGCGGGCCTGACCCACGGCGGCTTCTACGCCCACTTCCCGTCGCGCGACGCGCTGCTGGTCGAGGCCCTGGCCCACGCCGGACAGCAAAGCGCCGAGCGCCTGAGCCAGGGCAATGCCCAGCGCGAGGCGCGTGGCGCCAGCCCGTTCCGCGCGCTCATCGACAGTTACCTCTCGGACCGCCACCTGAGTGGCACCGAAAACGGTTGCGCGGTCGCGGCGCTGGTTTCGGAGATGCCGCGCCAGTCGGCCGACGTGCGTGCCGCGGCCGTGCAGCGCGTGCGCAGCCTGGTGGCGCTGGTGGCACAAACCCTGCCCGCCGACGCGGCACCCGACAGCGCCGCCGCCATCGCCAGCCAGATGGTGGGCGCGCTGCAGCTCGCGCGGGCCCTGGGCGACAACGCCGAAGGCCAAGCCTTGCTGGCCGCCAACCGCAGCGCCTTGCTGGCGCGTTACGACACTTCCCGACCGGCGGCCTGAACCATGTCCGCCATGCACCCGCCCGCCAGGGCATTCCTATCGGTTCGATCGGAAATATGACGATCGTCATAAAAATTGAACCGCCTTTCTTTTTCCACCCACCCAGGAGCTGACACACCATGAAACTTCACAACGCCACCGTCCTGATCACCGGCGCCAACCGCGGCCTCGGTCTGGCTTTCGCCCGCGAGGCGCTGGCCCGCGGCGCCCGCAAGGTCTACGCCGGCGCGCGTGACCCGGCCAGCGTCACGCTGCACGGCGTGGAGCCGATCGCGCTCGACGTGAACGACCCCGAGCAGGTGGCCGCGGCCGCCCGGCTCGGCAATGACGTGACGCTGGTGATCAACAACGCCGGCATCGCGAACCTCGGCGGCTTCCTGGCCGAGGGCAGCGTCGACGCGGCGCGCGCCCAGATGGAAACCAACTTCTTTGGCCCGCTGCGCGTGAGCCAGGCCTTTGCGCCCGTGCTCGCCTCGCACAGCGGTGGCGCGATCCTGAACGTGCTGTCGATCGCGAGCTGGATCAACTCGCCCATGCTCTCGGTCTACGGCGCGAGCAAGTCCGCCGCCTGGGCGCTCACGAACGGGCTGCGCAACGACCTGCGCGCGCAGGGCACGCAGGTGCTGGGCCTGCACATGGGCTTTGTCGACACCGACCTCACGCGCGGCATCGACATGCCCAAATCGACGCCCGACGAGATCGTGCGCCGCGCCTTCGACGCGCTGGAGGCGGGCGCCGACGAGGTGCTGGCCGACGAGCTCACGCAACAGGTCAAGCGCGGCCTGTCGGCCGAGCCGGGCATCTACCTGCGGGACGCGAGGGCATGAGCGCCGCGCCGGGCCGTTCCCAAGCCAGCTCGCACCGCAGTGCGACGCACGGAGGTATTCAATGAGCGCGGCGGTCGCCCAGGCCCGCGTGCAGCAGATGCTGCACGCGCCGCTGCTGCCCACGCTGCTGCGTCTGGCCACGCCCAACGTGATGGGCCTGTTCGCGACCACGATCGTGATCGGCTACGACGGTTACATCCTCGGCCGGGTGGGGGCGGACGCGCTCGCCGGCATCGCGCTGGTGTTCCCGCTGTCGATGCTGATGCTGCAGATGTCGGCGGGCGGCATCGGCGGCGCGACCACCGCCGCCGTGGCGCGGGCCCTGGGCGCTGGGCGCAGCCAGGACGCCAGCCGCCTGGCGCAGCAGGCGCTGCTCCTCGCGGCCTTGCTGGCCGCGCTGTTCATGCTGGTCATGCTCGGTTTCGGGCGCGGCATCTTTGGCGCCATGGGCGGGCGCGGCGCCGCGCTCGAAGCCGCGCTCGTGTATTCGAACGTGCTGTTCAGCGGTGCGCTGCTCATCTGGTTGACCAACGTGCTGGCCGCCGTGGTGCGCGGCGCGGGCAACATGGTGCTGCCCTCGGTGATGCTGCTGGGCACCGCGCTGCTGCACCTGGTGTTGTGCCCGCTGCTGGTGTTTGGCTGGGGGCCGGTGGCCGGCCTGGGCGTGGCGGGCGCCGCCGCCAGCACACTGGCCGTGAACGCCGTGGCCACGCTGGTGATGGCGGCCCACCTGTGGCGCCGCGACGGCGCCGTGCATCTGCGGGCTTCGCCCTGGCGCCTGCACCTGCCGCTGCTGCGCGACATCCTGCGTGTGGGTCTGCCCGCGTCCTTGAGTCCGGTGATCAGCAACGCCTCCATCGCCGTGACCACGGCCTTTGTCGGCAGCTACGGCACGGCCGCGCTCGCGGGCTACGGCGTGGCGGCGCGGCTCGAATACATCCTGGTGCCGATCGCCTTCGGATTCGGCACCGCCCTGACAGCCATGGTGGCGACCAACATGGGCGCGGGGCAGGCGGTGCGCGCGGTGCGCGTGGCCTGGGCCGGCGGCGCGCTGGTGGCCGCGATCACGGGCGCCATCGGCCTGACCACGGCCATCGCACCGGCGCTGTGGATGGGCCTCTTCACCACCGATGCCGACGTGCTGGCGGTGGGCGCCACGTACCTCAACATCGTGGGCGGCTGCTACGCCTTCTTCGGGCTCGGCCTGGCGCTGTTCTTTGCGTCGCAGGGTGCGGGCCGCATGTTCTGGCCGCTGGCCGGCAGCATGGGCCGACTCGTGATCCTGGTGGTCGGCGGCTGGCTCTGCGTGCACGTGTTCCAGACCCCGGCGAGCGGCCTCTTTGCCGTCGTCGCACTCAGCCTGGTGGTCTACGGTTCCACCCTCGCCATCGCGATCCGCATGGGGAGCTGGACGCGCTGAGGCTTGCGCCCGGCGTGCCCTCCAGGGGCAGGTCATGGCCAACTATGAAGCCGTGGGAGGTTTTGATGGGGACGGCTTGCGCCAGGATTCAGGAGGGGCAAGAAGTTCGCCGTACCGCCGTTGCCAGGCCTTTGTTCGCTTTCGCACATACGACCATGAACCACAAGCCTATCGTTCCACTTGCATTGTTGTGAACTGGCCATCTGTCGTGCGAGACAGCGGCCCCAGTTGCAGTGATGCATTTGCAAACATCAACCGGGAGGTGCCATGAAGGGTTACGTACAGGACATCGAAGCCATCGCCATTCAGAACGAGGATTTCCGCCAGGTGCTTTACACCGCCAAAAACTGCCAGCTCGTCGTCATGGCCTTGAAGCCGAATGAAGAGATCGGCGCCGAAGTTCACAAGCTCGACCAGTTCTTTCGGGTCGAACAGGGCACCGGCGAGGCGGTGCTTGACGGTGTCCGCACGCCGCTGCAAGCCGGCTACGCAGTCATCGTTCCAGCAGGGGCAAAACACAACATCATCAACACGGGCACAGAGCCCCTCAAGTTGTACACGCTCTATGCGCCACCGAACCACCGCGACGGTGTGCTCCACCACACCCGGGCGGACGCGGAAGCCGACACCGAGCACTTTGATGGCAAGACATCCGAGTAGTTTCAGCGACCCGTGAGGGTGAGCAGGATGTCGGCGTACCAGGCGCAGTTCAGGCCCAGCGACTCTTCGACGGGCAGGCTGCGACCGGACATCTCCAGGCGCGCAGAGTGCACGCCCAGCAGCTTCCAGGGCAACGTCCCACCACGGGTGTCGTCTTGCATCACCACGGGTGCGCCGCTGGTGCCGCGGTGGGTGCGGGCATCGGTCAGGAAGAAGCCCTGGCCCTGAAAGCGCAGGCCGAATGAAGACGCAATAGCAGCCTGCCGCACCACGGGCAGATGGTGCAGCGTGTCGTGAAAGCCCTGCGGATAGCCCACCACCAGCAGCGGTGTGCCCACCTTCACTTCCTGGAGCGGGTGCTGCAGATGCGCCGGCGTGAAGGCCTGCAGCATCACCGCGGCAGACAGGGCCCCTCGGTCGAGCTCTATCGCGGCGACATCGATTTCACCTGCGCTGTCGCGCCCTTGATGCCAGACGGATTGTGCGTTGCGGTACAGCGGCACCGATAGCACCGCCGCATGCGTCAGGTTGTCGACGTCGGTATGCACCTCAATCTCGATCCGGTCGGGCAGGTGGCCGCTCGGCCTGTCGATCAGCACATGGCGGTTGGTGACGAGGTACAGGCGTTCGTCTCGTTGAAAGAAGAACCCGCTCGCGCCGGTCAAAGCCTGCGTTCCGAAGAACGTGGACACCCGGGCCGTTGTCAGTAGCAGGGACTCGATCATGGCGGTCGTCGGTGTGAGGCCAGCCCCGCGGTGCCGCAGGACCCATGGGTTTCACTGTAATGGCTTCCTGACCACCCGGTATGTTCTTTGGCGAACAGAAAACAAGCGCCCAGGACAGCGATACTGACTTGTCGGATTGACAGACCCTTCATCCAGTTGGTTGATGGGTGTTTCAGCGAAAAGGACGGGCATGATGCAGTTGCGCGTGGGGTTCGAGATGGTCTACCAATGTGTGCAGCCGACGCCGATGATGTTGATGCTGAGCATCCACCCTTCGCGGGTTGCCGACCTGGTGCGCCCCGATCTGCTTGTGACCGATCCCGCCGTACCCGTGACCAGCTATCTTGATCTGTTCGGCAACCGGTGCAGCCGGCTCGTCGCGCCGCAGGGCCGGCTCGTGCTGAGCAGCAACGCCGTGGTGAACGACTCGGGTCTTCCCGACTCCGTGGCGCCTGGGGCCGTTCAGTCCGCGGTGGAAGACCTGCCGGCATCCACGCTGATCTACCTGCTGGGCAGCCGCTTCTGTGAAACCGAGTTGCTGTCCAACATCGCTTGGCAGCGGTTCGCGTCTGTCCCGGCTGGTTGGGCGCGGGTGCAGGCCATCTGCGACTTCGTGCACCAACACATTGAATTCGGTTACCCGCACGCGCGGAGCACGCGCACCGCCATGGAGGCCTACACCGAAGGCCGCGGCGTCTGCCGCGATTTCGCCCACCTGGCCATTGCCATGTGCCGTTGCATGAACATCCCGGCGCGCTATTGCACGGGCTACCTGGGCGATGTCGGGACCGAACCACCCTACGGGCCGATGGACTTTGCGGCCTGGTTCGAGGCCTATCTCGGCGACGGTTGGTACACCTTCGATGCGCGCAACAACCAGCCGCGGATCGGCCGCGTGCTGATCGCGCGCGGTCGGGACGCCTGCGATGTCGCGCTGTCCAGCACCTTCGGTCCGAACCAGCTGGAAGGCTTCAGGGTCTGGACCGACGTTGTGGACGCCGCATGACCTGCTGCCCCGGCATGTGGCCAGGCCGCTGCTGCGCGGGCCTGGCCAGCCGGTCAATCACCGAACGTCAGTTCTGGCCAAACTTTGTCCTGGCAGCGGCAACGCAACTGCTCTTGGCGTCGCCCGCCAGGGCGTCGCACTTTTCGACCGCTACCTTGTAGTCGGCATCGCGCTTGTCGGTGGCAGCGTCTTTCTTCGCCTCGCCGATCTCCTGGCCCATCTTGGCGTCGGCCAGTGCCTTGACCTCGACCGCCTTGGCCTCCTTGACGCACACGTCCTTGGCGTTGCCTGCCTGGTCGTCGCACCGTTCCTTGGCCACGGCGTAGGCCGATTCAGCCTTCGCCACCAGCACCTTGGTGCGGTCGGCTGCCTTGCCGGTATAGCCGTACTCGAGTTCAGCGAGGGCGACCTTCTCCTTGGCCTTGGCCTCCTGCAAACAGATGTCCTTGGCATTGGCCGCCTGTGATGCGCATGCCGCCTTGTCCGTCTTGTAGTCCGCACTGATGCGGGTCTTGCCGGCCTTGTAGTCGGCCTTGGTCATGGTGGCAGCGTAAGCCACCGGAAGCGTCAGCAGGCTGGCGGTCAGGAGAGCGGCCCTGAGGATATTGAGCTTGTTCATGACATTCTTTCTTTGGGTAGGAAACCGGGGGCGAATGGGTGAAGCAGATCAACCGTGCTGCGCATGGAAATCGAATCCGATTGCAGCGACGGCCCAAGAAGCAACGGTTTCAGTGTCTGCCCGATGAATGCCGAGTTCCGTGCGCCACCGAACACAAACATTGACTTCCCTTGAGCGGCGTCAATGGATCCCGGCGCGAAACGCCTAAAACCGTGATTCGTTCACACTTTTGGAGTCCAGTCATGGCCTGTCCCGAAGACCCGAAAAGCAACCGCTTGCTCGCAGCACTCCCGGCTGCCGACTGGCAGCACTGGCGGCGCCACCTGGAGAGCGTCGACCTGAGGTTGGGGCAGGTTCTGTACGAGCCGGGTCGGCCGCAGCTCTATGCGTACTTTCCACCAGCGGGATCGTCTCTCTGTTCCACTTGATGGACAGCGGTGCGTCGTCCGAGGTCGCCGTCGTGGGAAACGAAGGCGTCGTCGGTACGTCGCTGTTTCTGGGTGGGGGCACCACGACCAGCCACGGCTCGGTGCTGATCGCGGGCCAGGGGTTTCGCATCGGGGCGCAGATGATCAGGGACGAGTTCGAGCGATCCGATTCGGTGAGGCTCCTGCTCTTGCGTTACACCCAGGCGCTGGCCACGCAGATAGCGCAGACCGCCGCCTGCAACCGTCATCACGCCATCGATCAGCAGGTGTGCGGCTGGCTGCTGTACAGCCTGGATCGCGTGCGGGACTGCGAAGTCGTGGTCACGCAGCAACTCATTGCCAGCATGCTGGGCGTGCGCCGCGAGAGCGTGTCCGAGGTCGCTGGCCGGCTGCAGGCCGCCGAGCTGATCCACTGCACGCGCGGCCATATCTCGGTGCTTGACCGTGCAGGACTCGAGCGACGATCCTGCGAGTGCCATGCCGTCGTCAAGAAAGAATATGACCGCCTGTTGTCTCCGGAACCCGCTGCACACCCGGCCAACGCGGCCTGGAGGGCTGGGATGACGCAACCCCCATTCACCTTCCCCCGCCGCACGAAATCGCAACCGCGTGCGAAAACTGATCTGTCGATTCAGCGGTCCGGCGCGCGTGCCGGACCGCTGTCCGTCGACAGCGTGTCGGCGCAGTGATGCGGTCGCACCAGGCCTTGCTCTTCGTCCTCAACGGCCAGCGCCCGAACGGTCGGCAGCCGATACCATGGCTGGACTCATGCTGACCTTTTTCGAAGGACCCTGATGAACAGCCCTGACGAAGACGCATCTCCCTTCCCGGAGAACCGGGCCTTGCTGTTGCTGCTGGTGGCCGTCACGTTTTCTCTCGGTTGGATCCTGCTGCCGTTCTACGGTACGCTGATGTGGAGCGCCATCATCGCACTGCTGTTCGCACCACTGCAACGTCGCTTGCTGCTGCGGCTGAGGCACAGGCGCACGCTGGCGGCGCTGCTGACGGTATTGACCGCCGTCGTGATTGTGGTCGTTCCCTTCGCGCTCCTGAGCGTGGCGCTTGCCCACGAAGCGGCAGGACTCGTTGCCCGTATCCAGTCCGGCGAGACCAGCCCGGTGCCATACCTTCGCGGCGTGTTCGACGCGCTGCCTGGATGGGCGGCCACGCTGCTCGAGCGCTTCGGGCTGGTGGACTTCGACACCTTGCAGCGTTCGCTGAACACCAGGCTGGAGCAGGGCATCGGTCTCATCGCAACACAGGTCTTCAGCCTTGGCCAGAACACGTTCGAGTTCGCCACCAGCCTGCTCATCACGCCGTACCTCGCGTTCTTCCTGATCCGTGATGGCGACCGCATCGTGCACGCCATGCGGCGCGCACTGCCACTGACGCCCATGCACAAGCAGGAGCTGCTCGACAAGTTCAGCACCGTGATCCGCTCGACGGTGAGGGGCAATCTGGTTGTCGCGGCGACCCAGGGTGCGCTCGGTGGCCTCGCGTTCTGGTTCTTCGAGGTCCGCGGTGCCTTGCTGTGGGCAGTCATGATGGCCTTCCTGTCATTGTTGCCGGCCATTGGCGCCGCGCTGGTGTGGCTGCCGGTGGCGATCTGGTTTTTCGTCACGGGCGCGATCTGGCAGGGCATTGCGCTGGCAGCGTGGGGCGTGCTCGTGATTGGCATGGTGGACAACCTGCTGCGTCCCATGCTCGTGGGCAAGGCCACCCTCATGCCCGACTATGTGGTGATGATCACGACGCTTGGTGGCATGGTGGTGTTCGGCGTCAACGGCTTCGTCCTCGGCCCCGTGATCGCTGCGATGTTCTTCGCGGTGTGGCACCTGTACCTGACGACGCAGTCGGTCGCGACACCCCCGTCGGGCCCATCAGAGCCCTGAAGCCACGGCCCAGGGAACATGTGCAGCAGGGACATTGGTGGTGATTCGGTGAACTGCTGCTCATGGCCGACTTCAGTCAGCCACTCGTGAGCGCGGTGATGGCCGATTGTTGGGGTTGCGCGGTCATGGGGTCGTGCGGGAAGATGGCGGCGTCCATCTCCCCGATGGCCGCACGAGCGACACGTCGGAGCCCCCTTGATCATGAAAGCGCATGACCATGAAAACCACAGAACGCGAAGCCTTGTTCCAGGTGCTCAGGACCCGATTCGAGAAGCACATGCACCGGCACACCGGGACGGCATGGTCGGACGTGCGCGCCCGACTTGAAGACCATCCCGATGCGCTGAAGTCGCTGCAGGCGATGGAGGCCAGCGGCGGTGAGCCGGACGTTTTGGGTGATGCCAACGAATCCGGTCAAGTGGTCTTCTGTGACTGCTCCCCGGAAAGCCCCACAGGGCGCAGAAGCACCTGTTACGACGCCGAAGCGCGTGCCGCGCGAAAGGAGAACAAGCCCGAGAGCAGCGCGGGCGAGATGGCGGCCGCGATGGGCATCGAGCTGCTGACGGAAGAGCAGTACCGGGCGCTGCAGGCGCTCGGTGAGTTTGATTTGAAGACGTCCAGCTGGCTTCAGACGCCGCCCGAGGTGAGGGCGCTCGGAGGGGCGCTCTTTGGCGACCGGCGCTATGGCCGGGTGTTCGTCTATCACAACGGCGTGCAGTCGTATTACGCCGCCCGCGGCTTCCGGGGCCTGCTTCGGGTGTGAACCCGGGGAGAACAGGATGAAGATGGTCCTGACGTCGGCGACGGATCCCGATGGGTACATCGCCTGTCTTAGCGGCTGGCAACAACGCTGTGCGCAGGCCCTGCGCGGGGTGGTTCGCCACGCCGCACCCGAGCTGGACGAACGGCTGAAGTGGGGCCACATCGTCTACTTCGCCCATGGCCCGGTGCTGCTCATTCGAGCGGAACCCACCCGCCTGTTGTTCGGCTTCTGGGAAGGTCAGCGCCTGCGGCATATCGAGCCCCGCCTGAGGCCCGGCGGGAAGTACCAGATGGCCACCCTGGAGCTGAAAGAGGGCACGCCATTCCTCCAGGAGACCGCTGTCCGTCTGGCCACCGAGGCCTCTAAACTCAGCCGCATGGCCGGCGATGCAAAGGTCGCCAGCCCGTCTTCCACGGATTCATAGCCCCGTTGCCAAGGAGTCATCGATGTCCATCAAAAATGCGCTGGTCTTTGCTTTGCTGGCAAGCGCCTGTGCGGTCGCCGCAGCAGACGACGCACGGGATCGCAAGTTCATCAGCAAGGGCATGCACGAGGGCGAGGTGCTGTTCAAGATCGGGAAGCCCGACCATGAGGCTTTCGTCAGGAACTTCAAAGGGCAGCCGGAGGAGAAGACCTGGACCTACTTTCCCCACGCCCAGGATCCCCAGACGATCACCATCCTGACCTTGCGGGCGGGTGTGGTGGCCGAGATTGAACGCAAGATTGCCCGGTAGTTCCAGTCAAAGCCGCGCGCCATGAGCGACTCCGTTTCGAATCTTGCCGAGCTGCTTCAAAGCCTGCGGCCCGCGCTGAACGCGGGGGTCTGTGTCTTCGCCTCTGTCTCACCGGACACGGATACCCGCTCACTGGAGCCGATCGCCACGTTTAGGGAAGCGGAAGGCCTCACGCTGATCGTTGAGGAAGAACGGGCGCTGAAGGCGGGGCTGCCCGTCCTGTTCCGTGCCGCGTGGATCACGCTCACGGTGCATTCCGATCTCCAGGCCGTGGGCCTCACGGCAGCGGTCGCGACCGCTTTGGCCCAGGCCGACATCAGCTGCAACGTCGTGGCGGCGGCGTTTCACGACCACCTCTTTGTGCCCGTCGAGTCGGGTGACGAAGCGCTGGCCGTGCTGCTGCGGCTTCAACGGCGCAGCAGCGCGAGCACCGAGCCGCCGGTCGGCTGACGCCCGACGCTTTTTGTTGAGAGCTTGCGCGGTCGAACTGCAGCGTCTTCAGCGCCGAGCCAGATCGTCCAGCAGGAAGCGCGCCGTCGCCACGTTGGTCGCACACGGCACGTTGTGCACATCGCAGGCGCGCAGCAGCGCGCTGATGTCGGGCTCGTGGGGCTGGGCGGTCATGGGGTCGCGCAGGAAGATCACGCAGTCCACCTCACCCATGGCGAGGCGCGAGCCGATCTGCAGGTCGCCGCCGAGCGGACCGCTGAGCAGGCGCTCCACGTTCAGCCCCACTTCGGATTGAAGTCGCCCGCCGGTGGTGCCGGTGCCCATGAGCGTGTGTTCTCGCAGCAGGGCCGCGAACTCACTGGCCAGGGCTACGATGGCGTCTTTCTTCTTGTCGTGGGCGATGAGGGCGATGCGCATGGGGGTCACTGCTTTTCCATTTGTTTCGCCATCGTCTTGCCGAGCTCCACGCCCCACTGGTCGTAGGCGTTGATGCCCCAGATAGCGGCCTGGGTGAATACCTTGTGTTCGTACAGCGCGATCAGCGCGCCCAGGCTGTGCGGGGTGAGCGCGTCGAGCCAGATGGTGCTGCTGGGCACGTCGCCCTTGAAGCTGCGCTGGCTCACGAACACCTCGGCCTGCTCGGCGCTCATGCCTTCGGCCATGAGCGCCTGCAGGGTGGAGGCTTCGTCGCGGCCAACGGCCAGGGCCTGGGCCTGCGCGCGCAGGTTGAGGTTGACCACGCGGTGGTGTTCGGCGGCCAGGGGCAGGGGCGTGTCTTCGTTCAGCACGCCGACGAATTCCACCGGCACGCGGTGTGTGCCCTGGTGCAGCAGCTGGAAGTAGGCGTGTTGTCCGTCGATGCCGAGGCCGCCCCAGATGATGGGGCCGGTGTCGGTGTTGCAGGGCTGGCCGTCCTTGCGGATGCGCTTGCCGTTGCTTTCCATGTCCATCTGCTGCACGAAGGGCGCGAAGCGCACCAGGCGGCTGGGGTAGGTGGAGAGCAGCTGGGTGGGGCAGAGCAGGAAGTTGCGGTTCCACACGCCGCTCATGGCCAGGATGACGGGCAGGTTCTTGTCCAGCGGGGCCGAGCGGAAGTGCGCGTCCATGGCCTGGCCGCCGGCGAGGAACTCGCGGAAGGCCTTGGAGCCGATGGCGATCGCGAGCGGCAGGCCGAGCGCGGACCACAGCGAATAACGGCCGCCGACCCAGTCCCAGAAGGTGAAGGTGTGTTCTGCCGGATAGCCGGCGGCACCGGACTTCTGCGGTGCGGCGGTGATGGCGACCAGGTGCGGGCTTTGCGCAGCGCCTTCGATGCCGGCGTCCAGCAGCCAGCGCCGCGCGGAGGCGGCGTTGGTCATGGTTTCCTGCGTGGTGAAGGTCTTGCTGGCCACGATGATCAGCGTGGTCAGCGGGTCCAGGCCGCGCAGCGTGCTGTGCAGCGCCCAGGCGTCGGGGTTGCTGACGAAGTGCACGCGCACGCCGCTTTTGCCGTCGCTGCACAGCGGTGCCAGCGCGTCGGCCGCCATGCGCGGGCCGAGGTCAGAGCCGCCGATGCCGATGTTCACCACGTCGGTGATGGCCAGGCCGGTGCTGCCTTTCACGGTGCCCGCGCGCACGCGGTCGGCGAACGCGCAGACACGGTCCAGCTCGGTTTGCACCTGCTGCTGGATGTCCGCACCCCAGGGCGCATCGCTGCCGCTGGCGCCGGGCGTGCCGCGAAGCGCCACGTGCAACACGGCGCGCTGTTCGGAGGTGTTGATCACATCACCGCGGAACATGGCGTCGCGCTGGCGCTCCACGCCGGCCTGGCGGGCCAGGTCCATGAGCGCGTCCCACACGGTGCCGTCCAGCGCCTGGCGACTGAAGTCGATCCGGATGCCGGTGCCGGCGGCGCTGGCCTGCATCTGCTGCTCTCGGCCGGGCTCGGCGAGGCGGTCGCGCAGGTGGGGTTGCGGGGCGGCGGCCAGGGTGGCGAGCTGCTGCCAGACGGGGAGGGTGGTGGGGGAGGGGAAAAGAGTGCTCATGGGTGCTTCCAATTCACTGCAGAGTTTCGCATGAGGCGTTGAGCCAGGAGGCCGCGGAACCGGCTTCGTCGGGCCGCTGGCATCGCGGTGATCCGAAGCGGCGCGGGGGGGGTTACCCCGCGGCGAGTTCGGTCGCTCCGCGCGCCAGCTGGGTGATGCGTTCCCAGTCGCCCGCGGCGAGCGCCTCGGCCGGCGTGAGCCAGCTGCCGCCGGCCATGGCCACGTTGGGCAGCTTCAGGAAGTCTTTCAGGTTCTCGGGGCTGACACCGCCGGTGGGGCAGAACATCACGTCCGGGAGCGGTGCGCCCAATGCCTTGAGCATGCCCAGGCCGCCGGCCTGCTGGGCCGGGAACAGCTTCATGAGGCTGAAGCCCTGCTCGCGGCGGTGCATGACCTCGCCGGGCGTCATCACGCCAGGGATGAAGGGCAGTCTGGCGGCCTTGACGGCTTCGACCAGCGCATCGGTGGCGCCGGGGGACAGGGCGAAGGTGGCGCCGGCGTCGATGACGCGCTGCACCTCGGCCACGCGGGTCACGGTGCCGGCACCCAGGTGCATCTGCGGCACGGCCTTGGCCACGGCTTCGATGGACGCCAGCGCGGCGTCGGAACGCAGGGTGATCTCCATCACGTCGATGCCGCCCTCGAGCAGGGCATGGGCCAGCGGCACGGCGTGGGCCGGGTCGCTGAGCACGATGACGGGCACGACGCGGGATTTGAAAGCGGGACGGGTGAAGCAGGTGGTGGTCATGTCTGTGTCCAATTTATGGGCGGTCACCGAAGAGCGGAGACGCGCCAGATTCAGCGGTGCTCGCATGGGCGCGGAACAGGCCAAACAGCTCGCGGCCGGTGCCATGTTCGTTGTGGCTGAGATCGGGGTGCACGGCGCTGCGCGCGGCCAGCGTGGCGGCGTCCACCTCCAGCTCCAGCACGCCGCGCTCGCAGTCGAGCGTGATCCAGTCGCCATCCATCACGCGGGCGATCGGGCCGTCGGCCAGCGCTTCGGGGCTCAGGTGGATGGCGGCGGGCACCTTGCCCGAGGCGCCGCTCATGCGGCCGTCGGTGACGAGCGCGACCTTGAAGCCTTTGTCCTGCAGCACGGCCAGCGGCGGTGTGAGCTTGTGCAGTTCGGGCATGCCGTTGGCGCGCGGGCCCTGGTAACGCACGACGGCGATCAGGTCCTTGTTGATCTTCCCGGCGTTGAACAGGGCCAGCAAATCCTGCTGGTCGCTCACCACCACGGCCTGCGCGCGCACCACGCGGTGCTCGGGCTTGACGGCCGAAACCTTGACCACGCTGCGGCCCAGGTTGCCCTGCAGCAGGCGCAGGCCGCCGTCGGCGCTGAAGGGTTCGCTCACCGGGCGCAGCACGCTGGTGTCGCCGCTCACCGCGGGCACCGGGCGCCAGGCGAGCTGGCCGTCCTGCAGGCAGGGCTCGTTCGCGTAGGCGCCCAGGCCCTGGCCCATGACGGTGGTCACGTCGCCGTGCAGCAGGCCGTTGGTCAGCAGTTCCTGCATCAGGAAACCCATGCCGCCCGCGGCGTGGAAGTGGTTCACGTCGGCGCTGCCGTTGGGGTAGACGCGGGCCAGCAGCGGCACGACCGCCGAGAGCTCGGCGAAGTCGTCCCAGTCGATCAGCACGCCGGCGGCGCGCGCCATGGCCACGAGGTGGATGGTGTGGTTGGTCGAGCCGCCGGTGGCGAGCAGGCCGATGATGCCGTTGACGATGGTCTTTTCGCTCACGATGTCGGCCATGCAGATGGCGGCTTCACCGGTCTTGCCGGTGTTGGCCAGCGCGCGCTCCAGCGCGGCCTTGCTCAGCAGTTCGCGCAGCTCGGTGCCCGGGTTCACGAAGGACGCACCGGGCAGGTGCAGGCCCATGATTTCCATCAGCATCTGGTTGCTGTTGGCGGTACCGTAAAACGTGCAGGTGCCGGGCGAGTGGTAGGCCTGGGCCTCGCTCTCCAGCAGCGCGTCGCGGCCGACCAGGCCCTGCGCGTACTGCTGGCGCACCTTGGCCTTGGCGTCGTTGGAGAGGCCGCTGGTCATGGGGCCGGCGGGCACGAACACGGTGCTGAGGTGGCCGAACTGCACCGAACCGATGAACAGGCCGGGCACGATCTTGTCGCAGATGCCGAGCATGAGCGCGGCGTCGAACACGTTGTGCGACAGACCCACGGCGGTGGCCAGCGCGATCACGTCGCGCGAGAACAGCGACAGCTCCATGCCAGACGCACCCTGTGTGACGCCGTCGCACATGGCCGGCACGCCACCCGCCACCTGCGCCGTGGCGCCCAGCGCGCGCGCGTGGCCGCGGATCAGCTCGGGGTAGTGCTCATACGGCTGGTGCGCCGAGAGCATGTCGTTGTAGGCGGTGATCACGCCCACGTGCGGCGCGCGCTCGGCGTGGATCTTGAGCTTGTCGCTCGCGGGCAGGGCGGCCGTGGTGTGCGCCATGTTGGCGCAGCCCATTCCGCCGCGCTGGGTGCCGTTCTTGCGTTGCGCAGCCATGCTGGCGAGGTAGGCGCCGCGCGTGTCGGCGCTGCGTTCGGTGATGCGTTTCGTGACGCGTTCGATGGCGGGGTGCAGGGGCGTGGTCATGGGGTTTTCCTGTTCAGTTCATCCAGACGCTCAAGGGCGTCTGAGTCTGGTTGATCACCAGAGAGATCGGAAGTGCCTCGTCGGCCTTTTGGGCGGCGCGGCGGTAGACGGCGAGCTTGCTTTCGCCGGTGATGGACAGCACCAGCTCGCGCGCGGCGAGCAGGGCGCTGAGGGTGAAGCTGATGCGTGCGTGGGGCGCGGTGTCGGGCACCACCCAGGCGAGGCGCTGATCGGTGGCGATGGCGCGGGCGTAGCCGGGCGCGCCGGGGAACAGCGAAGCGGTGTGGGCGTCTTCGCCCATGCCGAGCACGACCACGTCCAGCGGCCAGGGCAGGATGGCGATGCGTTCTTCGGCGTCGCGCACCAGTGCGTCCAGCACCTCGGCGTTGAACGTCGGCGCGAGTTCGCGGAAGAACAGCAGGAAGCGCGCCGCGGCGGCGCGGCCTTGCAGCAGGTGGCGGGCCACCAGGGCGGTGTTGCTGTCGGCGTGGTCGCGCGGGACCACGCGCTCGTCCACCAGCACGACGCTCACTTTCGACCAGTCCAGGTCCTGCTCGCGCAACGCTTCGAACAGGGGAATGGGCGACTTGCCGCCCGAGACCGCGAGGCTCGCCTGACCACGCGCCGCGATGGCGGAGCGCAGGGCGTTGGCGATGTGCTCCGCGAGGGCGGCGGGGGTGGCGTTGGGGTGTTCGGTCACCGCCATCAGGATTCCTCTACCCAGGAGCTTCCTTCACGCGCCATGAGTGCCGAAGACGCCGCCGGCCCCCAGCTGCCCGCCGTGTAGGCCTTGGGTTTTTCGTTGAGCTGCTGCCAGCCGTCGATGATGGGTTCGACCCAGGTCCAGGCGGCTTCGAGTTCGTCGCGGCGCATGAAGTGGGTCAGGCGGCCCTTGATGACGTCGATCAGCAGGCGCTCGTAGGCTTCGGCGCGGCGTTCGGAGAAGGCGGCTTCGAGGTCGAGGTTGAGGTTGACCGGGCGCAGCTTCATGCCGCTGCCGGGCTCCTTGGCCATCATCTGCAGCTGGATGTGTTCTTCGGGCTGCAGGCGGATCATCAGGCGGTTGACCGACTTGTGTGGCGAGTCGCCGAAGATGGTGAAGGGCAGGTCGGCGAACTCGATCACGATCTCCGACTGGCGCGCCGCCATGCGCTTGCCGGTGCGCAGGAAGATCGGCACGTTGGCCCAGCGCCAGTTGTTGATGTGGGCCTTGAGCGCGACGAAGGTTTCGGTGCTGCTCTCGGGCGGGATGTTTTCTTCCTGCAGGTAGCCCACGGCGGCGTCGCCGTTGGAGGCGCCGGCGCTGTACTGGCCGCGCACGGTGTCGCGCGCCACGTCGCCAATCGCCATGGGGCGCAGCGAGCGCAGCACCTTGAGCTTTTCATCGCGCACGGCGTCGGGGTCGAGCGACACCGGCGGCTCCATGGCCACGATGCACAGCAGCTGCAGCAGGTGGTTCTGCAACATGTCGCGCAGCGCGCCGGTGCCGTCGTAGAAGCCGGCCCGGCTGCCCACGCCCACGGCTTCGGCCACCGTGATCTGCACGCTCTTGATGTAGGGGCTGCGCCAGAGCGGCTCGAAGATGGTGTTGCCGAAGCGCAGGACCATCAGGTTCTGCACCGTTTCCTTGCCCAGGTAGTGGTCGATGCGGAAGATCTGCGATTCCTGGAAATGGCGGCCCACATCGATGTTGATCTGGCGCGCCGATTCGAGGTCGTGGCCGAGCGGCTTTTCCAGCACCACGCGCGAGCGTGCATCGATCAGGCCCGCACCACCGAGGTGTGCGCAGATGGCGGTGAACAGGCTGGGGGCGGTGGCCAGGTAATAGACGCGGTCGGAGCCGGCCTGCAGCTCGGCGCCCAGGCCCGGGTAGTCGCTGGCGTCGGTGGCGTCCACGCAGACGTAGGTCAGGCGCCGCACGAAGCTGCCCCAGGCGCTGTCGTTGTAGGCCTTGCTGCCGATGAAGCCGGGCACTTTTTCCTGGATGAAGGCCAGGAAGGCGGCACGGTCCCAGGCCTGGCGTCCCAGGGCATGGATGCGCGTGGACTCGGGCAGGTTGTTGTGCAGGTGGGCCATGTACAGCGCGGGCAGCAGCTTGCGCACCGAGAGGTCGCCCACACCGCCAAAGATCACCAGGTCGAGCGGCGCCGCAGGGGTTTGGGAGGGTGTGGATGTGGCCATGGGTCTAACTTAGTTACGAGATTTGATGGAGTTTAATGTAATCAAGTTACAAGCGGGTTTCTTTCTGCGCCAGGCGCCCCGGGAGCCATGCAATGTTCGTGCTGGCCAGGGCAACAAGGTTCAAAGCGATCGGAACATGGGTCGCAGCGTGGCCACGCGTTCAACGACCTGGTCGCGGCTGGGTGGCACGCAGCCGGTCTGCATCACGCAGAGGCTGGCGCTGGCCACGGCACGGCCCAGGATGTGTTGCACGTCGTCGCTGTCGAGCACCAGCTGATCGGCGCGGGCCGCGTTCTGCATGGCCGGGCGTTCGAGCAGGGCCGCCAGCAGGCCGGCCAGGAAACAGTCGCCGGCGCCCACGGTGTCCACCACGGTGATCGGTGTCGGTTCTGCAGCCTTCCAGCCGCGGCCGTCGCGGTGCAGCAGCACGGCGCCCTTGGGGCCCAGGGTGAGCGCCAGCCAGGTGGCCGAGGTGGCTTGCAGCAGTTCGCGCGCGGCGTCCAGCGGATCGGGCGCGGTGAAGCCGAGCGTGACCAGATCGTCGTCGCTGACCTTGACGATGTGCGCCTGGCCGAGCGCGGCCATCACGCTGGCCTGGTAGGCGGCCATGTCGGGCACGATGGCCGGGCGCAGGTTGGCGTCCACCACCACGAGCCGGCCGGCAGCGCGCTGCGCCTGCAGCCAGGGGAGGTATTTGGGACTGTCGTCGGCGACCAGGGCCAGGCAGCCGGTGACCGCCACCTTCAGACCCGGCTGGGCCGCGCACTGCGCCGTCATGTCGGCGGCGTTGACCTGGCGGTCGGCCACGCCGTCGCGGTAGAAGCTGTAGCTGGCCTTGCCTTCGTCGTCCAGGCCGACCAGCGCGAGCGAGGTGGGTTCGTGCACCGGCGTCTCGCGCGCCAGCGTCACGCGGGCCTCGTGGATCGCGTCGGCCATCAGGCGGCCGAAGCGGTCCTGCGAGAGCGGGTTGAGGTAGAGCGTGCCCACGCCCTGCAGCCCGAGCGCGCGGGTGAGGTTGTAGACCGCGCCACCGGCGCAGGGCCGCAACCGTCCGTCGGATTCCGTGATCATGTCGATGAGGGCTTCGCCGGCGGTGGCGACTTGAATGGGGGCAGATGAACTAGGGAAAACCATAACTAAATCCAGTTGATTTATTAACCTGAACCGAAATATAGTTCAGTCACTCCGCAGCAGACAGCGTGAAAACCCCAAGAGACTGACTGCCGAGCCTGTGTACCGTCCGACCATCATCCATCCCTTTGAGGAGACATCCATGAAAAAACTCGCACCCGCCTTCGTGTTTTCCGCCCTGACGCTGGCCGTAGGCGTTGCCGCCGCCCAGTCGCAGCCCGTCATCGGCCTGATCACCAAGACCGAGTCCAACCCCTTCTTCGTGAAGATGAAAGAGGGCGCCACCGCCGAAGCCACCAAGCTCGGCGCCAAGCTGCTGTCGGCCGCGGGCAAGACCGACGGCGACAACGCCGGCCAGGTGACCGCGATGGAGAACATGATCGCCGCCGGCGCCAAGACCATCCTGATCACCCCCAGCGACGCCAAGGCCATCATCCCCGCCATCAAAAAGGCGCAAGCCCAGGGCGTGCAGGTGATCGCGCTAGACAGCCCGACCGACCCGGCCACCGCCGTGGACGGCCTGTTCGCCACCGACAACTACAAGGCCGGCGTGCTGATCGGTCAGTACGCCAAGGTGGCCATGGCGGGCAAGAAGCCGGTCATCGCCACGCTCGACCTGTTCCCGGGTCACCCGGTGGGCGCCCAGCGCCACAACGGCTTCCTGAAGGGCTTTGGCCTGACCGCCCCCGACGCCAAGAGCAACAACCTCGGCGGCACTGCTGCTGGCGTGGCCTGTATGGCCGACAGCTTCGGTGACGCGGCCAAGGGCCAGACCGGCATGGAGAACTGCCTGCAGAAGAACCCCGGCATCAACCTGGTCTACACCATCAACGAACCCGCCGCCGCCGGTGCCTTCAAGGCGCTGAAGGCCGCCGGCAAGGAAAAAGACGTGGTCATCGTCTCGGTGGACGGCGGCTGCGCCGGCATCAAGGACGTGGGCGCAGGCGTGATCGCCGCGACCAGCCAGCAGTACCCGCTGAAGATGGCCGCCATGGGCGTGGCCGCGGGCGTGGAATACGCCAAGACCGGCAAGAAGGTGAGCGGCTACACCGACACCGGCGTGACCCTGATCGCGGGAAAAGCCGTGGCGGGGGTGGAGAGCAAAGACGTCAAGACCGGCATGGACCTGTGCTGGGGGAACAAGTAACTCCCCCCTGCGCCGCTTTGCGGCTTCCCCCCTCTCTGGCGCCTTCGGCTTGGAGGGGGGACGGCACCTTGGGCCGGCGGAGCCGGACCCTTGGTGCCCCTGGTGGGGGATCGCCTCGCTTCGCTTGGCGACTTGCGCCTTCGCTGTTTCTTTGATTTGAGAGCCTGCGTCAGACGGGCCTCCGTTTGCACCACTGCTGCTTATGCAGCGTGATGCAGCATCCTCTGTTTCTCTGATTGGACGGGCCACCGCCATGAATTCCCTCAAAGCCAAACTTCCGCCCATGGGCACGCTCGGGCCGTTTATCGCCCTGATCTTTGCGTGCCTGTTTTTTGCCACGCAGAACGAGCGTTTCCTGACGCTGCAGAACTTTTCGCTGATCCTGCAGCAGGTGATGGTGGTGGGCACCATCGCCATCGGCCAGACCCTCATCATCCTGACCGCCGGCATTGATCTGTCGTGCGGCATGATCATGGCGCTGGGCTCCATCGTCATGACCAAGATGGGCGCCGATTTCGGCCTCTCCGCTCCGGTCGCGATCACGCTGGGCATCGCCGCCACGGCCGGCTTCGGTCTCATCAACGGCCTGCTCGTGACCAAGGCCAAACTGCCGCCCTTCATCGTCACGCTGGGCACGCTGAACATCGCGTTCGCCATCACCCAGCTGTACTCGGGCTCGCAGACCGTCACGGAAGTGTCCGACGGCCTGACCTGGCTCGGCAACTCGTTCCGCATCGGTGAAACCAACATCCTTTACGGCGTGGTGCTGATGCTCGCGCTGTACCTGATCACCTGGCTGTTCCTGCGCGAAACGGCGCCGGGCCGCCACATCTACGCCGTGGGCAACAGCCCCGAGGCCACCCGCCTGACCGGCATTTCCACCGACAAGGTGCTGCTGGGCGTGTACGTGCTGGCCGGCGTGTTCTACGGCCTGGCCTCGCTGCTGTCCGTGGCGCGCATCGGCGCCGGTGACCCGAACGCCGGGCAGACCGAAAACCTCGACGCCATCACCGCCGTGGTGCTGGGCGGCACCAGCCTGTTCGGTGGCCGCGGCATCATTTTGGGCACCCTGGTGGGCGCGCTGATCGTGGGCGTGTTCCGCAACGGCCTGACGCTCATGGGGGTGTCGTCCGTTTACCAGATTCTCGTTACCGGCATCCTCGTCATATTGGCCGTGATGACCGACCAGATGTCCCGCAAAGGAGTTCGTTGATGTCTACCGCACCCAACGCTCAAAGCCCGCTCGTGATCCAGGCCAAAGGCCTCGTCAAGCGCTACGGCCAGGTCACCGCGCTCGACGGCGCCGACTTCGAACTGCGTGCCGGGGAAATCCTGGCCGTGATCGGCGACAACGGCGCCGGCAAGTCCTCGCTGATCAAGTGCCTCGCCGGTGCCACGATCCCCGACGAAGGCGAGATCTACCTCGACGGCGCGCGCGCCCAGTTCAAGAGCCCCATCGACGCACGCCGCGCCGGCATCGAAACCGTGTACCAGGACCTCGCCGTGGCCCCGGCCATGACGATCGCCGAGAACCTGTTCCTCGGCCGCGAAATCCGCCGCGCCGGCTTTCTCGGCAGCGTGTTCCAGATGATCGACAAGAAGAAGATGCTGGAAGAAAGCATCGCGCGCATGAACGACCTGAAGGTCGGCATCCGCTCCATGACGCAGGCGGTGGAAACGCTCTCGGGCGGCCAGCGCCAGTGCGTGGCCGTGGCCCGCGCCGCGGCCTTTGCGCAGCACGTGGTCATCATGGACGAACCGACCGCCGCGCTGGGCGTGAAGGAGGGCAACATGGTGCTGGAACTCATCCGCCGCGTGCGCGACAAGGGCCTGCCCGTGATCCTGATCAGCCACAACATGCCGCACGTCTTCGAGATCGCCGACCGCATCCACATCGCCCGCCTGGGAAAACGCGCGGCGGTGGTGGACCCGAAGAACATCAGCATGAGCGACACCGTGGCCGTGATGACCGGTGCCAAGTCGGTGGACGATCTGCCACCCGAAGCCCTGGCGCACTGAAAGAAAGAAATGCTCAAAGGCATTGATCCCCTGCTCAGTCCGGACCTGCTCAAGCTGCTGGCCGAGATGGGGCACGACGACGCGGTGGTGCTGGCCGACGCCAACTTCACCGCCATGAGCCTGGGCGCAGGAAAACCGGTGTTGCGCCTGCCCGGCGTCGGCATGGCGCGCACCGTGCGGGCGGTGGCCAGCGTGCTGCCGCTGGCCGCCGACGTGCCGCACCCCGTGGCCTACATGCAGGTCGGCGGTACCGAGCCCGGTTACCGCTCGGCCCTGCAGCGCGAAACGCTGGCGGTGCTGGCCGCCGAGGGCCTGCAGGACGGCCAGGCCGAGGCCGTGGAGCGCTACGCGTTCTACGAGCGCGTGAAAAAGGCCTACGCCATCGTCGTCACCGGTGAACTGGAGCCCTGGGGTAACTTCATCCTGCGCAAAGGCGTCCTGGGCGAGGTGCTCCGAGCCTGAAACCGGTGTTGAACGTGCCACACTCAACGGCTGTGAACCACACCACTGAAACCGACACCCCCGACGCGCCCGCAGCCGATGCCCAGGGCGCGTCCCGCTTGCGCCCGCGCGGCTCCAACCAGGTGGGCATGCGCCAGTTCAACGAGCGCGTGGTGCTGCAGACGCTGCGCGCGCACGGCAGCCTGGCCAAGGCCGATCTCGCGCGCCTCACCGGCCTGACCGCTCAGACCATCGGCCTGATCACCGCCCGGCTCGACGAAGACCAGCTGCTGAACCGTGGCGCCCCGGTGCGGGGACGCGTGGGCCAACCTTCCGTGCCGCTGGGGCTGAACCCCGATGGCGCGTTTGCCATCGGCATCAAGATCGGCCGGCGCAGCGCCGACTGGTTGCTGGTGGATTTCACCGGCCGGGTGCGCGAGCGCCTGGTGCTGGACTACGCCTTTCCCGACATTCCGGTGCTGCTGCCGGCCATCAAGTCCAACCTGAACCGCCTGCTCGACGGGCTGGGCCCGCTGCGCGACCGGGTGGTCGGCGTGGGCGTGGCCGCGCCGTTCCAGCTCGGGGGCTGGCACCGCATGCTGGGCCTGACCGAAGCCCAGTCCCTGGCCTGGAACCAGATCGATCTGGTGGCCGAGGTGCAGGCCCTGACGGACCTGCCGATCAGTTTCGCCAAGGACACCTCGGCCGCCTGCGTGGCCGAGCTGCTGCAGGGCAAAGGCCGGGACATCCGCAGTTTTCTCTACCTGTTCCTCGACACGTTTGTGGGCGGTGGCCTGGTGCTCAACTCCCACCTGCACCGCGGCGTCAACGGCAACGCCGGGGCCGTGGCCTCGCTGCCCCTGCAGGTGGCGACGGCCGACATGAAGGAGTTGCCGCCGCAGCTGATCAGCCAGGCTTCGCTGTGGGACCTGGAGCAACGCTTTCGCGAGCACGCGCTCGACCCCATGGCCGCCTACGACGCGCGTGCGCTGGAGGCGCCCTGGCTGCCGTACACCCGCGAGTGGGTCGCCCGCGCTGCATTGGCGCTGGCGCATTGCATCGTGGCCGGCACCGCGTTCCTGGACGTGGAGGCGGTCGTGATCGACGGTGTGGTCGCGCCCGACCTGCTGCGCAAACTCTGGGCGCGCACCGGCGAAGCGCTCAAGGCCTACAACTGGGAAGGCCTGCAGCAGATGCCGCGGCTGGAGATCGGCAGCATCGGATCGGACGCGCGCGCGCTCGGCGGAGCGCTGCTGCCGCTGCACGCCTGCTTCGCCCCGGACCACGAGATCTTTCTGAAGAGCTGACGCGGTAGGCAACAAGGGGGCGGTCAACGCGGCATGCATGCCGGTCAGGTATTGGAAATCGGCGGCGCAATCCATTTGCGTTAGCGCGGTCAATCCCGTACGCTGCCCCGACGTCCACACGCAACGCCCGAGCCCATGCGGGCCGCCGGGCCGGCCTTCCGGACGTGCAAAGGAGTCCAACCATGCCAAGCCGATCGAACGGCCTCACGGCCGAAATGAAAGCCGTGCGAACATTGGCGCTCGTGGGCGCCGCAGTCGCCGGCAAAACCTCGCTGGCCGAGGCCTTGCTGTACAAGGCGGGCGCCATCGGCGCGTGCGGCAGCGTCGAGCGCGGCAGCACCGTTAGCGACCACGACCCGCTCGAGCGCCGCATGCTGCATTCGCTCAACGCCTCGGTGATGCACCTCACGCATGCTGGCACGCGCATCTACCTCATCGACACGCCCGGCGGACCCGACTTCCTCGGCCAGAGCCTGCCGGCGCTGGAGGCGGTCGAGACGGTGGCGGTGGTCATCAATGCCGCCACCGGCATCGAGCCGATGGCGATTCGCATGATGGAATACGCCGCCTCGCGACGCCTCGCCCGCATGATCATCGTCAACAAGATCGACGCGCAGGGCGTCTCGCTGTCGGGTCTGCTGGCCGACATCCAGGCCACCTTCGGCCGCGAATGCCTCCCGCTGAACGTGCCCGACGGGGTCAACCGGCAGGTGATCGACTGCTTCTTCAACCGCTTCGGACGCTCCGACTTCGGCCCCGTCGAAGCGGCGCACCGCGCGCTGGTGGAGCAGGTGGTCGAGGTCGACGCGGCCTTCGTCGACCGCTACCTCGAGAAAGGCGACGTCGACCCGTCGGAGCTGCACGCGCCGCTGGAGCAGGCGCTGCGCGAAGGCCACCTGATCCCGGTGTGTTTCGCCTCGTCGCGCAGCGGCGCCGGCGTGGCCGAGTTGCTTGACGTGATCGTCAAACTCCTGCCCGATCCGACCGAAGCCAACCCGCCGAGCTTCATCGTTGGCGAGGGCGCTGAGGCCATGCCCATGGAGGCCAAGCCCGACTCGACGCTGCACGTGCTGGCGCATGTGTTCAAGGTCACGATCGACCCCTATGTCGGCAAGATGGGCATCTTTCGTGTGCACCAGGGCACGGTCACGCGCGACAGCCAGCTCTACATCGGCGACGGCCGCAAGCCGTTCAAGGTCGGGCACCTGTTCATGCTCCAGGGCAAAGACCACGTCGAGGTGTCGCACGCGCTGCCCGGCGACATCGTGGCGGTGGCCAAGGTCGACGAGATCCATTTCGATGCCGTGTTGCACGATGCGGCCGAAGACAGCCATGTGCACCTCGCTCCGCTGCCGTTCCCGGTGCCGGTGTACGGCTTGGCCGTGGAGCCCAAGCGGCATGGCGACGAGCAGCGCGCCTGGGAAATCCTCAGCAAGCTCGCGGCCGAGGACCCGTGCCTGCGCATCGAGCATGTGGCCGCGACCAACGAGACGGTCCTCTACGGGCTCGGCGAGCTGCACCTGCGCATCGTGCTCGAACGCCTGCGCGAGGTCTACCGCTTCGATGTTCAGACTCGGCCACCGCGCATCGCCTACCGCGAGACCGTGACCGTGCCGGCCGAGGGCCACTACCGCCACAAGAAGCAGAGCGGCGGTGCCGGCCAGTTCGCCGAAGTCTTCCTGCGCATCGAGCCGCTCGCGCGCGGCGCGGGCTTCGAGTTCGCCGACGAAGTCAGGGGTGGTGCTATCCCGGGCCAGTTCATCCCCGCGGTCGAGAAAGGCGTGCGCGAGGTTTTGGCGTACGGCGCGATCGCCGGCTTCCCCGTGGCCGACGTGCGCGTCGTCGTGTACGACGGCAAGCACCACAGCGTGGACAGCAAGGACATCGCCTTCGCGACCGCCGGCCGCAAGGCCTTCATGGCGGCGATTCGCGAGGCCCGGCCGGTTGTGCTCGAGCCGATTGTCCAGATCGAGATCGCCGTGCCCGAGCATTCCGTGGGCGACGTCACGAGCGACCTGTCGTTGCGGCGCGGCCTGGTCACAGGCACATCGGGCCTGGGGTCCGGCACCGTGGCCATCGGCGGTCAGGTGCCAGAGGCCGAGCTGGCCGACTACCAGTCGCGGCTCAATGCGATGACCAGCGGCCAGGGGCGCTACACCGTCGCGTTGTCGCACTACGAGGCCGTTCCGCCGGCCGTCCAACAGACGTTGATGGAGCGGTACCGGGTGCGCGAAGACGACTAGGAAAAGCGCAGTGCCGATGCTCAGCTTGCACGCGCGTTGCCGAGCAATCGACTTGGGCGTACCGTGAGATCAAAATGCTCCCTCGCCCGGCGATTGCGTTCACCCTAATCCTTGTGGCAAATGTCCGATACGCAGCGATGGACTAAACCGCTCGCGCGGTAGACGCTCCGGCTACGTTGGTGGCGTTTCGTTGCGCCCGTGATTCTGCGATGTTGGCGGTCGAGGCAATCCGCCTCGGTCACGCAGGAGCAGGATCATGGACATTTGCACCCCGACCCCATCCGCGGCCGTCTCGCCGCTGCGCCAACGCATGCTCGACGACATGCGCATGCGCCAGTTCGCAGAGCACACGCAAGACGGCTACATCCGCGCCGTGCGCAAGCTCTCCACCTTCCTGGGCCGCTCGCCGCACACCGCCACCGCCGAGGATCTGCGCCGCTTCCAGTTGCACCTGGTGGACACCGGCACCGGCCCAGTCACCATCAACGCCACCATCACCGGGCTGAAGTTCTTCTTCGACATCACGCTGGGCCGGCCGGAGCTCATGCTCAAGATGACGAACGTGGCCGTGCCGCGCAAGTTGCCGGTGATCCTGAGCCCCGAGGAAGTCGGCCGCCTGATCGCCGCCGCGCCCAACCTCAAGCACCAGGCTGCCATGTCGGTGGCCTATGGCGCGGGCCTGCGCGTCAGCGAAGTCGTCTCGCTCAAGGTCGGCGACATCGACGGCGAGCGCATGACACTGCGCGTGGAGCAGGGCAAAGGCCGCAAGGATCGCTACGCCATGCTCAGCCCCGTGCTGCTGGAGCGGCTGCGCGCCTGGTGGAGACTGGGCCATGCCCAGGGCAAGATCCGCCACGGTGGTTGGCTGTTCCCGGGCCTGGACCCCACCGACCACGTCACCCCGCGTCAACTCAACCGCGCCGTACACCTGGCCGCCGCCACGGCCGGCATCGACAAGCGCATCACCCCGCACGGCCTGCGCCATGCCTTTGCCACCCATCTGCTGGAGCAGAAGGTCGATATCCGCGTCATCCAGGTGCTGCTCGGGCACAAGCGGCTGGACACCACGACCCTGTACGCCGCCGTGGCCACCGACCTGCTGCGCCGGGTCATCAGCCCGCTGGATCACACGTCCGCCAAGCCCGCAGGCGAACCAGCGCCCGAACCTGCACCGCAACCGCCGGCCCTGTAGTCGTACGCCATCGTGCAGGCGCGACCCGCCCTGGAGGTCGCCGACATCTTCCGTGCCCATGGACCCGCCTGGCGTGACGCCCAGCGCGGTCACCTGAGCCTGGCGCAGCTCAAGGTGATGTCGGCCATCACCCAGTGCCGCACGGCGGCACTGGGTGGCCACGTCCTGCGCTGCGACGGTTGCGGCCAAGACGAGGTCTCCTACAACTCGTGCCGCAACCGGCACTGCCCGAAGTGCCAGAGCAGCGCAGCCAAGCGGTGGCTGGATGCGCGCCAGGCCGATCTGCTGCCGGTGGAGTACTACCACGTGGTCTTCACGCTGCCAGCGCCGATCGCCGACATTGCACACCAGAACAAGGCGGCGCTGTACGGCTTGCTGTTCGACATCGCCGCCGAGACGCTGCTGCGTATCGCAGCTGATCCCAAGCACCTGGGCGCCCACATTGGCGCCACGCTGGTGCTGCACACCTGGGGCTCGGCACTGACCCACCACCCGCACGTGCACGGCATCGTGCCAGGCGGCGGGTTTGCGCCCGACGGCAAGACTTGGGTAGCCTGCCGCCCGGGGTTCTTCCTGCCGGTGCGCGTGCTGTCGCGGCTGTTCAGGCGCCGCTTCCTGGAGGAACTGCAGCGGCTGCACGATGGCGGCGCACTCAGGTTCTTCGGTGAACACGCGGCGCTGGCTGAGCCCGTGACCTTCAAGGCCTGGCTTGCGCCGCTGCGCCAGTGCGAGTGGGTGGTCTATGCCAAGCGGCCATTCGCCGGGCCGCAGGCGGTGCTGGCCTACCTGTCGCGATACACGCACCGCGTGGCCATCTCCAACAGCCGGCTGCTGGCGATGGACGAGCGCGGTGTCACCTTCCGCTGGAAGGACTATCGCGCCACAGGGAAGACGCGCCACAAGGCGATGACGCTGAGCCCGCAGGAGTTCATGCGCCGCTTCCTGCTGCATGTGCTGCCGGGCGGCTTCCACCGGATTCGGCACTACGGCCTGCTGGCCAACAGCAACCGGCGGGACAACTTGGCGCTGGCGCGTCAGTTGTTGCAGGTCGCAGCGCCACCGACCGAGGCGGCGGCCGCAGATGGCTTGGACTCGCCACGTCCGACCTTCGTCTGCGCGCACTGCGGCCACGCGATGGTGGTGCTGCAGGTCTTCTTGCGCGACTGCTCGATTCGGGCGCCGCCGGCACCATGACCACGCTCGAGCACTCCCGATCAACTCGACGCTGGACATGGCGTCCGGTGGGCTGCTGCGTGCGTCGCTTGGTCAGCGTCTGCGCAGGCTCGGCAAAGAGCTGCTGCCGTATCGAAGTGGCACACGCACGGGCGCCTGCGGTCATCGATGGGGTGTCGATGCTCAGTCGTAGGCCGCCAACTCGCGACGCGAGCGTAGAGCAATCGCCATAGTCACCGCGCTCGACAACTACCGTGGCGGTCGCCGCGGTTTCCTCCCTCGAGGCTTATGCAACACCTGCCCGACAGCAGTGAGGGTGCTCGACCGCTTGTGCGGCTGGGCAGGTGTCACACAAGCCTTAACGGGAGCCGACCTTTGCCGACGCGTATTGCACCGGCTACGTCCTATGAGGCTTTCCAGCCGCAGGCAATGTCCTCGCCTGAACTTTCCCTAGTCTCGCTACCCCACTTCTAGATTTCTCGCCAAGCGGCCTGCGCTGAAGAAAGATAGTGCTCCCTGTGCGGATGGTTGGTTTCCAGCGTGTTGATAAATTGGGCGATTGCGGCAGCGTACAGTGACTCAGCAGAAATACTCACTTTCCGTCCGAAGTCCTTCGATCGCTTAACAATATAACGATGAACGGCAGAGGTTAAGAAGTGCCCACGAAGATTGGAAATGACTGCGCTTGGTTCGCTGCCTACGGTAGCCCGAGCTTGTTGCAAAGCAATTGCCGGGATCTTGGCTTGAATTTCCCCTACAGCTGCAGCTATTTTTTGCGGGCAAATCGTCGC
Source organism: Hydrogenophaga aromaticivorans (assembly GCF_013387465.1). Classification (GTDB taxonomy): domain Bacteria; phylum Pseudomonadota; class Gammaproteobacteria; order Burkholderiales; family Burkholderiaceae_C; genus Hydrogenophaga; species Hydrogenophaga aromaticivorans. The sequence goes on from NZ_VYGV01000028.1 coordinate 126,715, forward strand.
TGAGTTGGCGCTAGTCATGTAGCGCGCACAGTTATCGCCTACAGTTGCGATACCTGCTGCTGAAAATGCGTTCGCTGCATCTAAATACACAAGCGGGCTAATCGTAGTCGCTAGCTCCCTTAGCCACGCCATACACTCTTCAGCTGTGGCTTTAGGTGATTTGGCCCAAGATCGTACAAGCTGCGTAATAGTGCTCTCAACATACAAGCTATTCTCGATTGAATAGCCATGTGTATAAACAATCTTTGGGTGTGAAGGCGCAGCTCCGGTGATTAGCATAAAATCTGCATCGCGCGCCGCGATTGCATCGAGGTCGCCGGCAACAATTTTCTTTATGTATTCATCTAGAGTAGTTGACCCGCCGACAGGCTCTACCTCAAACGGATCATCTGCTACTTTCTCAAATACATTTCTCCAAAACAGGAGATCATCATCGCCTTCAACATAGACGATAGTCTTTGCGCCAAAGAAGGCTCCTCTGACGTTCAGCGCGTCATCCGAGTATGACAAATCAAACATGAAGAATATCGCTCATATCCAATAGGCATTCTTTGAATTTCCCTGCAATTTCCGGCGAATGGGTGGCGACCACAATTTGAGCATTGGAATTGAGAGAGCGGATAGCCGAAATAATATTTCGTTGCCAAGCTATGTGCAGAGAAAGTTCAGGCTCGTCCGCAAGAAAGATATACGGACGCTGCCGTTGCAGCAAGGCTTCAATCAAAAGAATCAGAAGTTGCTTTTCACCAGACGACAGCTTTGCTAAGGGCAGAGGGCCTTCCGTATTTACGACGAGCTCCCCTCCTACGAATGAGAATATCTTGTCACCAATGAATTTCTTGAGGGTATCTAAGAAGAGGTTCACATGACTGAATATTTCGTCGGTTTTCTCCTCCGCATCAAGGGACTTTGCAACAACAGTCCGCGTAAGTCTAAAAGCCTCAAGTGCTGAAAAATCGATTCGACCCGCAGGCGCTGCGTCCTTGCCCTTGGTTTTTGCGGTTTGTTGTTGCAGATGACGGATGGTTGCACCGACCGCTGAGATGTGATCTTGGATTTTTTTGCTTACTTCTTGTCCAGCAACTCCGAGTTGCTTATACGCGGAGACCAAATTCTGCTTTTCTGTCGCTTCATCGAAATCTAAGCGGTAGCCCTTCTCAGCATCTTTCTGCTCGGCATACAGCAAAGAAGTGAGAACGTCGCGCTGAAGTTTAATGGAAACTTCTCGCGCTGCACTGGACAACTCCAGCTGATACTGTGTTAATCGATGCATCAAACTTTGCAGCCGCAGATCCACTGGTGACGCTACCCGCCTGACCATGCGCTCTCGTACTTCTGGATCCGCGTCACCTCCAATGCGATAGACAGACAACGATGCGACGGAAACAAACGAACCGAGTTCATGCTTAATTCGTTGCAGGTCCTCAGCTGCCCTCCTGCGAATCACAGTCGGCCGGCCGTCATCAAGGCCGACGAGCGGTGCCACAAATTTCCGGTTGGAAATGTGATATTCAATGAATGGGTATGGAGATGTTTTGGTTTCGTGACGTTCTGCTCTGACAGTACGAGTCCGTTTCCCGTCGACTAGCGTGAGAGTGACGCTTTTAAAAGGATTGTCGAACAGCGCATCACCATCGACGGCAAGCACTGCATGAACAATATTCATGAATGTTGTCTTGCCGGTTCCGTTCTTTCCAATAATGATATTGACATCATCTCGAAATGTTGTGGTGGCAACTCGGTTGGATTGCCAAAATCCAGAGATCTCGATTGATTTAATTTTGAACATTTCTTCGTCTGTCGGTTTTCATAGATCGTCGGAGAAGTGAGGCTTCCCGCCTTGAACGCGAGGAACACTTCAATGAAAGTCTCCGCCGCAAGGCGGCTAGAACGTGCCACATCGCTTTCGGAACGTCCGCACGCTTAAGCTTAAATCAAAGTCTGTGTTCATCGAGGGATTTTTTTCCGCGATCAAGTAGACGGCTGAGCCGCGTTCGGGCGTGCCGCCGCTGAAGGCATCCTGTAGAACTTTACTGATCCCACGCGCACAAATGCAAGCCTGATGATTGCAATGCTTAGTCACTCGATAGGAAAAACCATGTACTCCTCGATGTGTGCGTGCCCCTTGCGTTTCCAAGTTACTTATTGGGGCGACGGCCCGTCCAATTGACCCGGCTCGATAGCCGCCCTGCGGTTGCGCTGCTGGTGATGTCACTCGCGTCGTTGCTCGTGAATCTCGACGGTGAAACAAGCAACAGAGGACATGGCAATGACCAAGACAAGCCAGGGACAAAAATCCTGCCGAGCTTCCGCTACCAGCCTCAAGCATCCTGCTGCATCAACTAACCAACGCGGTTAAGCGTTGGAAGGCGAACCCGTATCAGGTCATGACGGTCGGTGCGGTCATGCCGGTGTGTTGCCGGATGTGGGCCACGGCTTCGGCCAGCGCCACCAGAGGCGCCAGCGCTTCTTGCGCGGGAACGTCGTGGCGGCTGGCATCGGGTTCGTGGCGCTCCAGGTAGACGCGCAACGTGGCGCCTTCGGTGCCCGTGCCGGAGAGGCGGAACACCACGCGCGACGAATCTTCGAGCACCACGCGCACGCCCTGTTTCTGGCTCACCGAGCCGTCCACCGGGTCGGTGTAGGCAAAGTCGTCGGCCCAGGCGACGGGTTGGCCCGCCACCGCCGTGCCACCCAGCGTGGGCAGCTGGGCACGCAATTCGCTCATCAGCGCGTTGGCCTTCTCGGTGGCGATGCCGTCGTAGTCGTGGCGCGAGTACACGCAGCGGCCGTGCGCGCGCCAGAGGCCACGCACCAGCTCTTCCACCGATTTGCCGGTCACGGCCACGAGGTTGAGCCAGAAGAGCACGGCCCACAGGCCGTCTTTCTCGCGCACGTGGTCCGAGCCGGTGCCGTAGCTCTCTTCACCGCAGAGCGTGACCTTGCCCGCGTCCAGCAGGTTGCCGAAAAACTTCCAGCCGGTCGGCGTTTCGTAGCAAGCGATGTCCAGCGCTTTCGCCACGCGGTCCACCGCGGTGGAGGTGGGCATGGAGCGCGCCACGCCGGCCAGGCCCCGGGCGTAGCCGGGCACCTGTGTCGCGTGGGCCGTCAGCACGGCCAGGCTGTCGGAGGGAGAAACCAGGAAACCGCGGCCGAGGATCATGTTGCGGTCGGCGTCGCCGTCGGACGCGGCCCCCATGTCGGGCGCGTCGGCGGCCATGAGGTGGGCCACGAGGTCGTCGGCGTAGGCCGGGTTGGGGTCGGGGTGCAGGCCGCCGAAGTCTTCCAGCGGCTCGGCGTGCACCACGGTGCCGGCGGGCGCGCCGAGTTCGCCTTCGATGATGGCCTTGGCATAGGGGCCGCCGACCGCCCACATGGCGTCGTAGCGCAGGCGGAAGCCGCGGGCGAACAGGGCGCGGATGGCGTCGAAGTCGAACAGGCTGCGCAGCACGGCCGCGTGGTCTGCCACCGGGTCGATCACCTCGACGGTCATGTCCTCGATCTGCTGGGTGCCCTGCATGTCGATGCCGATGTCGACCGCGTCGCTGATCTGGTAGCGCTCGATGACCTGGGTGCGCTCGTAGATCGCCTGGGTCAGCTTCTCGGGCGCGGGGCCGCCATTGGCCGCGTTGTACTTGATGCCGAAATCGCCGTCGGGGCCGCCGGGGTTGTGGCTGGCCGAGAGGATGATGCCGCCGCTCGCCTTGTGGCGGCGGATCACCGCGCTCGCGGCGGGTGTCGACAGGATGCCGCCCTGGCCCAGCAGCACGCGGGCGTAGCCGCGCGCCGCGGCCATCTTCAGGATGGTCTGCACGGCGGCCCGGTTGTGAAAGCGCCCGTCGCCACCCAGCACCAGGGTCTGGCCGGTGGCCAGCTGGTATTCGCCGTGCAGCACGTCGAACAGCGCCTGCACGAAATTCTCGAGGTAGCGCGGCTGCTGGAACACCGTGACCTTCTTGCGCAGGCCGGAGGTGCCGGGCAGCTGGCCGGCAAACGGGGTGGTGGGCAGGGACTGGAGGGTCATGGCGGTTCCTGGGTTCTTCCGTGGGACAAAAGCTCTGATTTTGCCGAGGCGGTGTTGCCCCGGTCACACACGCCAGTGTCGCCCAGAATGCGGCCCGCCGCGATGCGGGTGCTGCCTTCAGACCGGAAGCGACACGGTGCGCGTCAGCGCTTCGCCCTGGTCGTCGAACAGGTGCAGGTCGGCCGCATCCACCTGCAGGCGGATGTTCTCGCCGGTCCGGATGCCGGTGGTGCCTTCGAGCTTGAGCGTGATGGTCGGCGTGTCCGGGGTGATCTCCAGGTACAGCAGCGAGGCTTCACCGAGCTTCTCGATGTGGACCACCCGGGCCGGCAGGCTGTTGGGGCTGTGATCCGAATCGGCCAGGCGCATGTGCTCGGGGCGCAGGCCCATGGTCGCGGCCTGGCCGGCCTTGAGTTGATCGGCGTTGACCGCCACGTCGAAGCGGTGGCCCGCCACGCGGATCTGCGCCGAGCCGTGGCTGGCCGACTCGAAGGTGGCGGGCAGGATGTTCATCTTGGGCGAGCCGATGAACTCGGCCACGAACAGGCTGTTGGGCCGGTGGTAGAGGTCCATGGGCGTGCCGATCTGGGCGATGGAACCCTTCTTCTGCACATCTTCACCCGCGCGCAGCAGCACGATCTTGTCGGCCAGGGTCATGGCCTCGACCTGGTCGTGCGTCACGTAGATCATGCTGGCGGTGCCGATGTCGTGGTGCAGTTTGGCGATCTCGAGCCGGGTCTGCACGCGCAGCGCAGCGTCCAGGTTGGAGAGCGGCTCGTCGAAGAGGAACACGCGCGGCTCTTTCACGATGGCGCGGCCGATGGCCACGCGCTGGCGCTGGCCACCCGAGAGCGCCTTGGGCAGGCGGTCGAGCAGCGGGGTGAGCTGCAGGATGTCGGCCGCCGCGCGCACCTTCTTGTCGATCTCCGCGGCGTTGGAGCCGAAGACCTTGAGGCCGAATCCCATGTTCTCGCGCACGGTCATGTGCGGATACAGCGCGTAGCTCTGGAAGACCATGGCCACGCCGCGGCGCGCGGGCGGCAGGTCGTTGACGCGTTCGCCGCCGATGGAGACGTCGCCCGAGCTGATGTCTTCCAGGCCGGCCACCATGCGCAGCAGCGTGGACTTGCCGCAACCCGAGGGACCGACGAAGACGCAGAACTCGCCGTTCTCGATGGTGAGGTTGGCGTTGTTGATCGTGAGCGGTGCGTTGGGCGCATAGCGCTTGCAGACGTTATTGAAGTCGATGCGGGACATGGTGCGGGTCTCCAACTTTGTGGCGGTGAGCGGGCATGAGCGAAGGGCTTTTGACCTCTTAGGCCTGAAGGAACAGGCCGCCCCAGGGTTCGAAAACGAGGGTGTCGCCTTCGACGTGCGCGCCGCTCAGGCCGCTGCCGTCGAGCGCGCGGGCCTGCGACCAGCCCTCGGGCAGCGCCAGCGTGGCCGGCGTGTCGCTGAAGTTGAAGGCGCAGAGCACGCGCTGCGCGCTGTGGTGGCGCTCGAACGCCAGCACCTGCGCATCCACGGGCCGCAGGTGCAGCTCGCCATGCAACAGCGCGGGCTGCTCGCGGCGCCAGTGGAGCAACTGCTTGAAGTCGCTGAGCAGCGAACCGGCGTCGGCCTGCTGGCGGTCCACGGCGAGGGGCCGGTGCTCCGGTGGCACGGGCAGCCAGCTGCGCTCACCGGTGGAGAAGCCGGCCTGGGGCGCGTCGGCAGCCCAGGGCATCGGGGTTCTGCAGCCGTCGCGGCCCTTGAATTCGGGCCACATGCTGATGCCATAGGGGTCCTGCAGGTCTTCAAAGGCGATGGTGGCTTCGGGCAGGCCCAGCTCTTCGCCCTGGTAGAGGCAGACGGTGCCGCGCAGGCTCAGCTGGAAGGCCGCGGCCAGGCGCAGCAGGCGCGGGTCGGGGTGCTCGCCGCCCCAGCGCGTGGCCACCCGCGCGACGTCGTGGTTGGACAGCGCCCAGCAAGGCCAGCCGTCGCCCGCCACCTGCTGGAACTGCTGAATCGTGGCGTGGAGGAAGGGCGCGTCGTGGGCGCCACCGAGCAGGGTGAAGCAATACGCCATGTGCAGCTTGTCGCTGCCACCGGTGTAGTCGGCCACCATGGTCAGGCCGGCCTCGTCGCCGATTTCGCCGACCATGGTGGTGTCGTCGTATCGATCGACCAGGCTGCGCAGGCGGCGCAGGAAGCCGAGCGCTTCGGGCTGGCTCTTGTCGTACCGGTGGTGCTGCCACGAGTAGGGGTTGGACGACGGGGCGGTGGGGTCCTCGATCAGTGGCGCGCCACGCCCCGGGTTGTCGCGCAGGGCCGCGTCGTGAAAGCAGAAGTTGATGGCGTCCAGGCGGTAGCCGTCCACACCCAGCTCCAGCCAGAACTTCACGGCGTCCAGCAGCGCATCCTGCACGGCGGGGTTGTGGAAATTCAGATCGGGCTGGCTGCTGAGGAAGTTGTGCAGGTAGTACTGGCGCCGGCGCGTGTCCCATTGCCAGGCGCTGCCGCCAAAGACCGACAACCAGTTGTTGGGCGGGGTGCCGTCGTGCCGCGCATCGGCCCAGACGAACCAGTCGGCCTTGGGGTTGTTGCGGCTGGCGCGGCTCTCGGTGAACCAGGGGTGCTGGTCGGAGCAGTGCGAGAGCACCTGGTCGATCATGACCTTCAGACCCAGCGCGTGGGCGCGCTGCACCAGCGCCTTGAAGTCGTCGAGCGTGCCGAACATGGGATCGACGTCGTTGTAGTCGCTGACGTCGTAGCCAAAGTCTTTCATCGGGCTCTTGAAGAAGGGCGAGAGCCAGATGGCGTCGGCACCGAGCGCCGCGATGTGGTCAAGGCGCTGCGTGATGCCCGGCAGGTCACCGATGCCGTCGCCGTTGCTGTCCTGAAAGGAGCGTGGGTAGATCTGGTAGATCACGCCGCCGCGCCACCAGCCGTTGTTGGATGCTTTCTGTGTCATGGGAAGGTGAGGGAAGAGAAAGGGAAAGAAAGGTCAGCCCTTGACGGCTCCAGCCGTCAGGCCCGAAACGATCTTTTTCTGGAAGGCGAGCACGAGGCCCAGCAGGGGGATGGTCACCAGCACCGAGGCGGCCATGATGTTGCCCCAGGGGATGTCGTATTTGCTGGCGCCGGAGATCAGCGCGATCGACACCGGCACGGTGCGTTCGTTGTTGTCGAGCACGAAGGTCAGCGCGAACAGGAACTCGTTCCAGGCGGCGATGAAGGCCAGCAGGCCGGTGGACACCAGCGCGGGCCACAGCAGCGGCATGAACACGTCCTTGATGATGCGCCAGGGACCGCAGCCGTCCATGATCGCGGCCTCTTCCAGCTCCTTGGGCAACTGCTTCATGAAGGTGGTGAGCACCCACACGGTGAAGGGCAGGGTGAAGATCATGTAGGGCAGCACCAGGCCCAGCGCCTTGTTGTAGAGGCCCAGAAAGCGGATCAGCTCGAACATGCCGGCCAGCACCGCGACCTGCGGGAACATGGACACAGCCAGCACGGCGGTCAGCAGCAGACCGCGGCCCTTGAAGCTGATGCGGCCCAGCGCGTAGGACGCGGTCACGCCGATGAAGAGCGAGATCGCCACCACCAGCACCGACACCATGATCGAGTTCAGGATGTGGCGGCCAAAGGGCTGTTCGGCCAGCGAGAACAGCGAGACGTAGTTCGCCAGCGTCACGCTCGACGGCCAGAGCACCGGCTCGAACAGGGCCGAGCCCGACTTGAACGAGGTGGACACCGCGTAGATGAAGGGGAACACCGAGATGGCCACCACCACCGTGGCGGCAAGATAAAGCGCGACGCGCCAGTACCAGGCGGATTTCATGACGGGTCTCCCGCAGGGCCGCCCCAAGGGCGACCAGCGCCCCCTTGGGGGGCAGCGATTACACGAAGTGAAGAGCGTGGGGGCATCAGTCTTCCCCCAGTTTCATGCGGCTCAACTTGATGGCCAGAACCGTGCACAAACCGATGATCAGGAACAGCGCGGTCGAGGCGGCCGAGCCGTAGCCCATGTAGCCGTTGTCGACCATTTCTCGCCGCACGAAGCCGGACATGGAGATCGTGCTGTTGTTGTTCGAGGTCAGCACGTAGATCAGGTCGAACACGCGCAGCGCATCGAGCAGTCGGAAGATCACGGCCACCATCAGCGCGGGGCGGATGAGCGGCAGCGTCACTTTCCAGAACACGCGCAGCGGGTGCACGCCGTCCACCTCGGCGGCCTCGTAGCAGTCCTTGGGCAGGGTCTGCAGCGCGGCCAGGATCAGCAGGGCCATGAAGGGCGTGGTCTTCCACACGTCCACCGCGACCACGGTCCAGAGCGCGTACTCGGGCTGGGCGGTCCAGGCGATCTTGTCGGCGATCAGGCCGAAGTCGACCAGCCACTGGTTGATGATGCCGAACTGGTCGTGCAGCATCCAGCCCCACATCTTGGCCGACACGATGGTGGGGATGGCCCAGGGCACCAGCACCGCGGTGCGCACGAAGGTGCGGCCCTTGAAGTCCTGATTCAGCAGCATGGCCACGCCCAGGCCCATCAGGGTTTCCAGCGTGACGGAGACGACGCTGAACTTCAGCGTGTTGAGGATGGACAGGCCCCAGTCGCTGGCGAAGAAGCCGTCGGTGTAGTTGGGGTTGGCGAAGAGGCCGTATTCGCCGAAGTAGTTCTCGAAACCGACGAACTTCGTGGCCGACAGGTCGTTGATGTTGGCGTCGGTGAAGCTGAACCAGATGGTGCGGCCCAGCGGCCACACGGCCACGAGGATGAGCACCAGCAGCATGGGAGCCAGAAAGGTCCAGGCGGTGCGCGTCTTGCTGTTCATGGGTTGGGGTCCCTCGGGTTGCGCTTCAGGTCCCCCCACGCCGCCCGGAGGCGGCGCGTGGGGGCATGTCCTCACCACTTGCCGCGCTGGACCTGCTTGAGCTTGCCTTCGAGCTTCTTCAGACTGTCTTCGGCCGTGGCCTGGCCCGAGAGCACGTCGTGCGTGGCGTTCCAGAACGCTGAGCTGACCTCGGGGTACTTGGCGCCGGTGGCGGTGGCCGGGCGCGGCACAGCGCTGGTGAACACCTCGTACAGGCTGCCGAAGAAGGGGTTGGCGGCCAGCACGTCCTTGTCCTTGTAGAGCGCGGCGATGGTCGGGTTGTACGAGCCGTTGATGGCGCGGTACTTCTGCGACTCGGCGCTGGTCATGAACATCACCAGGTCGGCGGCGATCGCCGGGTTCCTGGAGTACTTGGAAACCGCGAGTTGCCAGCCCCCCAGCGTGGCGGCGTTCTGGCCGCTCGCGCCGCCCTTGGGCAGGGCCGACACGCCGATCTTGCCGGAGATCTTGGAGTCCTTGGCGTTGCCCAGCGACCAGGCGTAGGGCCAGTTGCGCATGAAGGCGGCGTTTCCGTTCTGGAACACGCCGCGGGCTTCCTCTTCGGCGTAGTTCAGCACGCCTTGCGGGGCGATGGTGCCGATCCAGGAGGCCGCGGTCTTCAGCGCCTGCACGGCCTTGGGGTTGTTGATGGTGATCTCGCCCTTGTCGTTGACGATGTTGCCGCCGCCATGGCTGTGCACCCATTCCACGGCGTCGCAGGTCAGGCCTTCATAGGCCTTGGCCTGGAACACGAAACCGTGGAAGTCCTTGTTGCCGGCGGCGCGCTCGCCGTCCTGGATCTTCTTGGCCGTGGCGGCCAGCTCTTCCCAGGTGGTCGGGGGCTTGGCGCCGTACTTCTCGACCAGGTCCTTGCGGTAGAACAGCAGGCCGGCGTCGGTGAACCAGGGCATGGCCAGCAGCTTGCCGTCCACGGTGTTGTTGGCCACGATGGCCGGGAAGTGCTCTTTCTCCACGCCCTTGCTGTAGGGCTTGAGGTCCAGCAGGTGGTCCTTGATCACGCCGGGCCACACCACGTCCACGTTGACCACATCCAGGTCCGGCGACTTGGCGGCGAACAGCTGGCGGAACAGGGCCAGGATGTCGGTGGTGGAGTTCGGGATGGTGAAGAGCTTGACCTCGTGCCCGGTCTTCCTGGCCCAGTCGGCCGTCATCTTCTTGCAGTTCTCATAGTCCTGGCCGACCGAACCGCAGGAGATGGTGACGGTGGCGGCGTTGGCGCCCGTGACCCACAGCGGGGCGGTCAGGGCCAGGGCAGCGGCCGTGGCGGTCAGGGAGCGGGAAGATAGTTTCATGGGCTTGCCTCGTAGATGGTTGTGTCTCGGTGGAACTGCCGCTGTGCCGTTCACATGTTTTCATGGGCAGTGGGGTCATTGGATCATCGATGCAATCGATTGCATGATGGGGATTTCCCTAGTCCAGCGCGTCGTGTGGGGTACGTAACCCGGTAACAGAGCGTGTCTTCAGTGGGGCGAACGGCGCGCGCAGAGGCGCCGTCGGCGCCGGGGACGGCGAGGATGGCTGTGTCGGTCGGTCGATCCCGCGTGTCAGCGGGATGAAAACAGGCTTAGGGCCTGTTCACACTATTTTTCCAAGATGCGTTGCGGATCAAAAAGGCCCTGCGCAAGGCGCGAAACGCAGCCGGGGTCGCCCCCCGGCAAGGCTTCGCAACGCCGCGCATGGCCTTTTTGGCCGCAACCCGAAGGGAATGGGCTGAAAACAGCGCCACTCGTTGTTGCACTCCTGGGCAAGACACTCAGTCTGGCCGTCGTCCCGCGCCTAGATTGGCGCTGTTTTCAGCCCATTCGCAATTGGAAAAATAGTGTGAACAGGCCCTAGAGGCTGCTCTCGCGCACGATCAGTTCGGTCGGCAGGACGATGTTGCGGCGCGCGGCGCCGGCGACGGACTCGAACATGAGGTCGACCAGCGCGCGGCCCGCCTGCGCGATGGGCTGGCGGACGGTGGTCAAGGGCGGGTGGACGTGGGAGGCGAGCAGGATGTCGTCGTAGCCGACCACGCGCACCTGCGCAGGCACGGCGATGTTGCGCTCGCGCAGCGCGCCCATGAGGGAGATGGCCGTGACGTCGCTGCAGGCAAAGATGGCGTCGAAATCCAGCTGCTGGTTGAGCCAGCCATCGATGGACTCGCGGAGGCGCGCGTCACCAAACAGGAAGTGCTGCCGAAGGCGCGGGTCGAGTTCGATACCGGCTTCTTCCATCGCCTGGGCGTGGCCCTGGAAGCGCTGGCCGGCTTCGGGGTGGGTGGTGTCGCCAAAGAAGGCGATGCGCCGGCAACCCTGTTCGATCAGGTGGCGGGTGGCGAGGTAACCGCCCAGCCGGTTGTCGCTGCCGACCACCGGGTAGGACGCGTCGGGCAGGGCCGCCCCCCAGACCGCCATGGGAATGCCGAGATGCGCCAGCTCGTTGAGGTGTTCGTGCAGGGTCAGCTGGCCGATCACGATCAGGCCGGTCACCTGGCCCGACTCGACCATGGAGCGCATGCGGTCCTTGCTGTCCTCGTGCAGGCGCGAGAGCAGCAGGTTCATGCCCTGTTCGTTCACCGCGTCGGTGAGCGAACCCAGGATGCCCAGCAGGAAGGGGTCCGAGATCATCTGCGCGCTGTCACTCAGGAGCACGACCCCGATGGTCTGCACATCGCCCTTGCGCAGGCTGGCGGCCCCGGCGTTGACGCGGTAGTTAAGAGAGCGGGCGAGTTCGGTGATGCGGGTGCGCGTGGCTTCCGGAATCAGCGGGCTGCCGCTGAGCGCACGCGAGACGGTGGAGGCGGAGACGCCGGCCATGCGGGCGATGTCGGTCATCTGCATGCGTCGGCGTCCCTTGTCGGCGCCGGGTGTCGCCGGGGTGGAGGCAACGGTGGGCAGCGGGCTGGCGGGCGGCTTGGCGCGGGGCGGGGTGGGCATGGACCGATTATTCCATTGCGTTCGCCAGCGCCGGCCCGCCGGACCACCGGGCGCAAAAAAGCCCGGAGGCCTTGCGGCGCCCGGACGAACTGATTGCCTGAGAGAACGGTGGCGGTAGGCGACCCGGCGCCATGCCGGGCCCGGCCCACCGGAAAAGAACGGGGAGCCCCCCGATCAGAACGCGTAGTTGATGCGGGCGCGGACGGCCACCTGGTCGTCGGTGCCGGTGCCACCCTTGGAGTAGCTTAGGGCGGGGGTGATGGTGGCGCCCTTCACGCCGAACAGCGGCAGGCTGTAGGCGGCGTAGACGGTGGTGACCTTGTCGGCCGAGGTGGCGCCCTTGCCGTGGATCAGGCCGATGCCGGCGGCGCCGATGATGGCGTTGATGCCGATGGTTTTGTCGTCTTCCTTCTTGGCGAAGTTGACATTGATGTTGCTGTCTTTGCTCAGGGCGTAGCCGACCGAGAGGCCGATGCCGTTTTCCGTGCTGGCGTCACTGCCCACGACCTTGACCGACTCCACGCCGGCGCGCAGGGTCAGCGGGCCGGTGGTGTAGCCCACGGCCGGCCGGATGCCGCGGGCTTCGCCCTCGTCCTTGCTGTAGACCAGGCCCAGTTCAAAGCGCAGGCCGGGCGCAGCGTTCACGCCCAGGGCGCCGTGGGCGACGTCGCGGCCCTTGCGGCCGCGCAGCATGTTGGCCTGGTAGGGGGTGTAGCCGGCGTATTCGACCACGGTGTCCTTGCCCACGGGGAACAGGTCGTAGGCTTCAAAGCGGCCGAGCTTGAGGTCCATGCCCGCGTTGCCGAACTGCACCCACATGTCGTCCATGCCGGTGTCGCCGTCTTTCTTCAACAGCAGCGAGGCACGGGCGGCCACGAAGGCGTCACCGTTGGTGGCCTTGGCGCCGACGTTGAACTCCACGCGGCCACCCATGCCCAGGTCGCTTTCACGGGCGTTGCTGGCCGGAGCATCGACGGCGTTGGTGTAGGTGGTGTCGAGTTCCAGGTTGGCGTCCAGCGTCAGTTCGGCGTGGGCGGCAATGGCGGTGGAACAGAGGGCGGCAACAGCGGCCAGTTTGAAAACGTTGTGCATGGACTTGGCTCCGGATGTAGGAATGGGGTGAACAGACAAACACCTTTCCGGTATCTGAGTTTCATATCAACAGAACAAAACCCAACTGGAAAGTGGCGTTATTCGAGCATCGGTGCAAACGTTTGCAATTTGGTGTTAACCCTTGAAATGTGCTTGTTCCAGGTACGTAACTCGATTTGAAGCGTGCTCACAACAGCAAGGTAAACCCCAGTGGTGCAATGGATTGCAATGCAATAAAGGTACATCAATGCAATTGATGTAATAGGGTGAAGAGGGGGGCGCGGAAGGGGACATGGCGCTGGAGAACCCCGGCCGATGGGGCGTGCAGCGCGAGGGCAGCCGCGCCGTGCCCGTGCGGGTCGGTGGCTGGTGACAGCGGGGACGGGAGCCTGTGAGGTCGCTGAGCGCGACGTGGTCAATGCGACCGGGTCGGCCTCAGTGGCAGCCTGTCGCGGTGAGTTGCAGCACGCGCTGCGCCCGCGCAGCGGCCGCCTCGGAGTGCGTCACCAGCACCAGCGCCGCGCCGCTGTCGGCCGCCTGCTGCTGCAGCACGCCCATCACCTGCGCTGCGGTGGAAGGGTCGAGGTTGCCGGTGGGTTCATCGGCGAGCAGCAGGCTGGGGCGGTGCACCAGGGCGCGGGCGATCGCCACGCGCTGCAGCTGCCCGCCGGAGAGCTGGGCCGGCAGGCGCTCGCCGAGTCCGCCCAGGCCCACCGCTTCGAGCATCTGCGCCACGCGCGCCGGATCCGGGCGCTTCAGCAGCAGCAGCGGCAGCCCCACGTTCTGCGCCACGTCCAGGTGCGGCAGTACGTGAAACGCCTGGAAAACGAAACCGAGCTTTTCGCGCCGCCAGTGGGCTCGCTGCACCTCGCCCAGCTGCCCCAGGTCCACGCCGTCGTGCGTGATCGTGCCCTCGCTCCAGTCGTCCAGCGCGGCCATGCAGTTGAGCAGGCTGGATTTGCCCACGCCGGATTCGCCGACGATGGCGATGAACTCGCCCGGCTCGACGCGCAGGCTCACCTGGCTGAACACGGGCGTGTCGCCATAGCGTTTGCTCAGGTTGTGGATGACGAGGCTCACTGGACGGCCCTCCGTGCTGCGCACTGCGGGGCTGAGCGCCTTCGGAGCGGCCGGGCGGCGCTCATGCTGCTTCCCCGGCTGGCGCGTCCAGCCAGCGGCTGGCCCATTGCAGCACCTGTTCCTGCGCATCGGGCGCGTCGCAGGCCACGACCCTCCGTTCCGGCATGGAGCGCAGCCAGGTGATCTGGCGCTTGGCCAGCTGGCGCGTGGCGAAGATGCCGCGGTCGCGCAGCTCGGCGAGCTGGGGCGCGCTCAGCGTTTCACCGTGGGCGTCCAGCGCCTCCCAGGCCTGGCGGTAGCCGACGCAGCGCATGGACGGCAGGTCGGGGTGCAGGTCGCCGCGCGCGCGCAGCGCACGCACCTCGTCCAGGAAGCCCGCCGCCAGCATGGCGTCGAAACGCTGGGCGATGCGCGCGTGCAGCCAGGCGCGGTCCTGGGGTTCGAGCGAGAGCAGGGCGCCGGGTGCGATCGGGCTGGTGGGCGTGGTTTCGTCCGGCCCGGTCTGGAAGGCCGAGATCGGCTGGCCCGAGACCTCGAACACTTCGAGCGCGCGCTGGATGCGCTGCGAGTCGTTGGGGAACAGGCGCGCCGCCGTCACCGGGTCCACGCTCGCGAGTTCGGCGTGCAGCGCGGGCCAGCCGAGCTGGGCGGCGCGTGCCTCGATGGCTTGGCGCACGGCGGCATCGGCGCGCGGCATCTGGTTGAGGCCCTGCATCAGCGCCTTGAAATACAGCATGGTGCCGCCCACCAGCAGCGGCGTGCGCCCGCGCGCCTGGATCTCGCCGATCAGCCGCGTGGCGTCGGCCACGAAGCCGGCCGCGCTGTAGGCCTGCAGGGGGTCGGTGGTGTCGATCAGGTGGTGCGGCACCTGGGCCCGCTCGTCGGGTGTGGGCTTGGCGGTGCCGATGTCCATGCCGCGGTAGACCAGGGCCGAATCGACGCTGATGATCTCCACGGGCCAGCGCTGTGCGATGGCCAGCGAAGCCGCGCTCTTGCCGCTGGCTGTGGGCCCGGCAATGGCGATGCACCCCCGCCGCGCTTCGCGCGACCCCCTCAAGGGGGCAGCATCAGCGGCCCGGCAATGCCGGTCCCGCGATGCTTCTGGCTCAGGCACTTCACTCGTCGTCATGTGGTGGATTCACGGGTCATTTGCTGAGGTGGCGCTTTCACTTCGCCGTATTGCTGGACCAGCGTCCAGGCTGTGGCCGCGATCAGCACGCTCCAGAACCAGACGCCGTTGGTCAGCGGCAGCACGCTGCCCTGGCCCTGGGCGATGGCCGCCAGGCTTTTGCCCAGCCAGCCGCCCATAAAGAAGGCCGCGATCATCATCATGAAACCGCTCAGCGCCGAAGCCGCGCCCGCGGCCTGCGGGAACGGCCCGACGGCGCCGCTCTGGCCGCAGGGCTGGTGCACGCCGTGGGCCAGCATGAAGCCGTAGAACGGCACCATGATGGCGGCCGCGTGCTGCACGCCCGCCAGCGCGAGCAGGCCCATGCTGGTGCCGGCGGTGAGGGTGCAGGCGCCCGCCAGCGCCACCGTCTTGCGCACGCCGAAGCGCGGCAGCAGACGGCGGCAGATGAAGGTGCCGAGGATGTAGCTCAGCGACATGGTGAACATGGCCAGACCGTAGGCCGGCTGCGACAGCCCCAGGACCTGGATGAAGACGAACGAAGACGCGGCGAGGAAGGTGAACAGGCCGCCGTAGGACGTGGTGGCCAGCAGCGTGAAAGCCCAGAAGGTGGGGTTCTGCAGGATGGTCCACCAGGTGCGCAGCAGCGTGATCGGCTCCAGCGCGCGCGGGTTCTTCTGCGCCAGGGTTTCCTCGAACCGCAGCGCCACCACCAGCAACGTGCCGGCGCCGAACACGGCCAGCGCCATCAGCGCCACGCGCCAGCCCAGGTATTGCGCCAGCAGGCCACCCAGCGGCGCGCTCGCGCAGGCGATCACGCCCAGACCGGTGAGGCCCTTGGACATGATGCGGGCCCCGTCCACCGGGGCGTAGAGATCGCGCACGATGGCGCGCGCGCACATCACGCCCGCGCCCATGGCCACGCCCTGCAGCGCGCGCCAGACGATGAGCTGGTCCATCGAAGCGGAAAACGTGCTGCCCACCGAGGCCACCACGTAGAGCAGCATGCCCACCAGCAGCACCGGCCGGCGGCCGAAGCGGTCCGACAGCGGCCCCCACACCATCTGCGACAGGCCGAAAGCCAGCAGCAGCGCGGTCAGCGTGAGCTGGGCCTGCGACATCGCCGCGCCAAAGCCCTGGGTCATGGCGGGCAGGGCGGGCAGGTAAAGGTCGGTGGTGACGGGTTGCAGACCCAGCAGCAGCGAGAGCACCAGCACGATCAGGCCGGGCGACATGGAAGAGGGCTTGGCGGACATCCAGTCGAGAGTAGCAGAAGCGATGGTGGCCGAGCGCGGTCGCCAGGGGCCCGGGCGGGCCGGCGTTTCACCCGCCGCGGGACGCGCTAAATGACGCCCTGTGCCAGCATGGCGTCGGCCACCTTCACGAAGCCGGCGATGTTGGCGCCGTCGATGTAGCTCACGCTGCCGTCGGCGCGCTTGCCGTGGGCCAGGCAGGCGGCGTGAATGCCCTGCATGATCTGCAGCAGGCGACCGTCCACCTCCTCGCGTGGCCAGGACAGGCGCAGCGCGTTCTGGCTCATCTCCAGACCGGAGGTGGCCACGCCGCCGGCGTTGCTCGCCTTGCCCGGGGCGTACAGCACACCGGCCGCCTCGAAGGCCTTGGCGGCCTCGATGGTCGAGGGCATGTTGGCGCCTTCGGCCACGCAGAGCACGCCGTTGCCGATGAGCGTGCGGGCATCGTTCCCGTCCAGCTCGTTCTGGGTCGCGCAGGGCAGGGCCACGTCCACCGGCACATGCCAGGGCCGCACTCCGGCTTCGAACTTCACGCCGGTGCGTTCGGCGTAGTCGCTCACGCGGCCGTAGTGGTGGTTTTTCACGTCCATCAGGACGGCGAGCTTCTCGGTGGTGAAGCCGGCTTCATCCACGATGGTGCCGCTGGAGTCGGACACGGTGATCACCCGGGCACCGAGCTCCAGGGCTTTCTGGACCGCGTACTGGGCCACGTTGCCCGAGCCGGAGACGCTCACGCGCAGGCCGTCAAACGACTTGCCCTGGGTCTTGAGCATTTCCTGCGCGAAGTACACCGTGCCGTAGCCGGTGGCTTCCGGGCGGACCAGCGAGCCGCCGAAAGCGAGTCCCTTGCCGGTGAAGACGCAGTCGGCCCGGTTGCTCAGCTTCTTGACCATGCCGGCGATGAAGCCGACCTCACGACCGCCCACGCCGATGTCGCCGGCCGGCACGTCGGTGTCGGCGCCCACGTGGCGGAACAGCTCGCTGGCGAAGGCCTGGCAGAAACGCATCACTTCGGCCGGGCTTTTGCCTTTGGGGTCGAAGTCCGAGCCGCCTTTGCCGCCGCCCATGGGCAGCGTGGTCAGCGCGTTCTTGAAGGTCTGCTCGAAGGCCAGGAACTTCAACACCGACAGGTTGACCGAGGGGTGGAAGCGCAGGCCGCCCTTGTAGGGGCCGATGGCCATGCTGTGCTGGATGCGGTAGCCCTTGTTGACCTGCACGCTGCCGTGATCGTCCACCCAGGACACGCGGAAGATCACGATGCGTTCCGGTTCAACCAGGCGGTCGAGCAGGCCTTGTTCAGCGTACTTCGGGTGGGCGGCGATGAAGGGCCAGAGGCTTTCCATCACTTCCGTGACGGCCTGCAGGAACTCGGGCTGGCCGGGATTGCGCAGGGCGACGTGGGACAAAAAGTCGTGGACCGAGGCGTACTTCATGCGTTAAATGCTCCAAAAATGTGCATTGGATTATGCGAAACCGGTATTTCGCCCAGTGATATGGCATTGATGGGGTGCATTGAGCGCTGTATTGGTGCGTGCCGTGGTCGACCCGCCAGAAGGCACTGATTTGGTGCCGTGACATGGGCCCGTGGGTTCCGGCCTGTGCGGCCGGCGGTGCAGCGCTAAGGGAGCCCGAACAGGTCGGTCAGCGCCACCCGGTACTGCGGCTGGCCCACCGAGTTGGTGTTGTGGTGCGAGCCGCCTTCCACCAGCACGAAGGCCTTGGGTCCGGTGGCAGCCTCAAACAGTCGGCGCCCCAGTTCGGGCTGGATCAGCCGGTCCTCCCCGCCGTGCACCACCAGCAGCGGCGAGCCGATCGCCGACACGCGCTTGACCGCTTCAAAACGCTGGGTGATCAGCGGCCCCACCGGCAGCCAGCCCCACTTGAAGGTGCTGACCACGTCCGGGATCGAGGTGAAACCGCCTTCGACCAGTGTGCCCGCTTCGTCGCCCACCTGGGCCGCGAGTTCGATGGCGATGGCGCCCCCCAGCGAGTGACCGAAGATGTAGCGCGGCCGGTCGGGGTACTGCTGGCCCAGCCAGTCCCAGGCGGCCCGGGCGTCTTCGTAGGCCATGGTTTCCGAGGGCAGCCCGGACGAGCTCTTGCCGAAGCCGCGGTAATCGATCGCCAGCACCGAAAAGCCCAGTTCCTGCATGCGGCGCGCGCGGAAGGCCGAGCCGGTGACGTTGAACCGCGCGCCGTGCAGGTAGAGCAGCACGGGGGCGTCCGCTCGCGTGCTGAAGTTTTCGTGGGCCAGCCACAGGCCATGCAGCTTCACCGGCTGCCCCGTTTCCTGCGACTGGAAGTTGATCCAGACATCGTCCATGCCGGCCGCGGCCTCTTCCCCGCGCCACCAGCTGCGGTCCGAGGGCTGGAAGATCCAGGCGCGTTGCCGCTGGTCGAGGGTGGCACAGCCGGTCAGCACGGCGGCTGTGGCAAACAGGACGATCAGGAGGCGCTTCATGGCAAGGAGTGATGCGACCCGACCTGAAAAGTTCAAGGCAGAATGAACAAAGCCAGCGGAGCGCCTACCTCCCCCGCCGGGACCCCAACGGACGACCAGCCCATGACCGACAGTGTGTTCAACCGCATCATCCACCGCGTACCAGACCGGGCCGCGGTGCTGGCCCTGGTTGCCGGACTGGTGGCCTGCGGTGAGGCGCCGTCAGCGGGCTGGTCGGGTTATGTCGAGGGCGACTATGTGCATGTTTCGTCGCCGGTGGGTGGGCGGCTCGACACGCTGACCGTGCGGGCGGGTGACCGGGTGCGGCAGGGCGACACCTTGTTCGCGCTCGACGCGCAGGCCGAACAGGCGGCGCAGGCCGAAGCCCAGGCACGCCTGGCCGGCGCGCAGGCCCAGGCCGCCAACACCACCAAAGGCCGGCGCAGCGACGAGGTGGCGGTGACCCGTGCCCAGCTGGCGCAGGCCCGGGCCCAGGGCGCGCTGGCGCAGACCGCCTGGGCGCGCCAGCGGGATCTGGTGGCCCAGGGTTTTGTGTCGCAGGCCAGCCAGGACGCCGCCAAGGCCGCGCTGGACCAGGCGAACGCCCGGGTCGCCGAGCTGGAGGCGGCCTTGCGTGTGGCGGCCCTGCCGGCGCGCAGCGACGAAACCGACGCCGCCCAGGCCCAGGCCGAAGCCGCGCGCCAGGTGCTGCGCCAGAGCGCCTGGCGGCTGGCCCAGAAGCAGCAGCCCGCGCCCGTCGATGCCCAGGTGGCCGAGGTGTTTTTCCGCGTCGGCGAAACCGTGGCGCCGGGTCAACCGGTGCTGTCGCTGTTGCCTCCGGGGGGCGTGAAGGCCCGGTTCTATGTGCCCGAGACCGAAGTCGGCGCGCTCGCCACCGGGCAATGGGTGAACCTGGCCTGCGACGGTTGTGGCGAGGCGATTCCGGCACGCATCACCCGCATCGCCAGCGGCCCGGAATTCACGCCGCCGGTGATCTACTCCAACGCCCAGCGTGCGCGGCTGGTGTTTCTGGTGGAGGCCGCGCCGCGCCCGGCCGACGCTGCGCGGCTGCGCCCCGGCCAGCCGCTGGACGTGACCCGGTTGGCGCAGGAGCCGAAGTGAACGCCCTCGCCATCGACGTGCGCGGCCTGACCAAGCGCTACGACGGTCGCGCCGTGGTGGACGACGTGACCCTGCAGGTGGGCCAGGGCCGCATCTGCGGTTTCCTCGGGCCCAACGGCAGCGGCAAGACCACGACGATCCGCATGCTCTGTGGCCTGCTGCGCCCCGACGCGGGCGAGGGCCAGTGCCTGGGGCTGGACTTCCGCCGCGAGGCCGCCGCCATCAAGCGCCAGGTGGGCTACATGACGCAGAAGTTCGGCCTCTACGACGATCTTTCGATCCGCGAAAACCTGGACTTCGTGGCCCGGCTGTTCGAGCTGCCCGGCCGCCGCGCGGCGGTCGACCGGGCGCTGGAGCAGTTGGGCCTGCAGGCGCGCCAGCGCCAGCTCGCGGGCACGCTCTCGGGCGGCTGGAAACAGCGCCTGGCGCTGGCCGCCTGCCTGATCCACGGGCCGCGCCTGCTGCTGCTCGACGAACCCACGGCCGGTGTGGACCCCAAGGCGCGGCGCGACTTCTGGGACCAGATCCACCGCCTGGCCGCAGAGGGCATCACGGTGCTGGTGTCCACCCACTACATGGACGAGGCCGCGCGCTGCCACGACCTGGTCTACATCGCCTACGGCAAGGTACTCGCGCGCGGCAACGAGCGCGAGATCGTGGACGCCGCGGGCCTGAGCGTCTGGGCGCTGGAAGGCTCCGAAGCGCAGGACCTGAGCGAACGCCTGCGCGCACTGCCCGGCGTGCAGAACGTCGTCGCTTTCGGCAACACGCTGCACGTGGCCGGGCGCGACGCCGCGCTGCTGGCGCAGTCGCTCGGCGCTTTCCAGGGCGAGAGCGGTGTGGTGCTGCGCGAAACGCGGGCCAACCTGGAGGACGTGTTCATCAGCCTGATCGACCAGGCGCAGGACAACTTCGGCAACGGCCAGGCGGGGCAGCCATGAAATGGTTTTCGCCCGCGCGCACCTGGGCCGTGTTCATCAAGGAGTTCCAGCAGATGCTGCGCGACCGGCTCACCTTCGCCATGGCGGTGGGCGTGCCGGTGATGCAGCTGGTGCTGTTCGGCTACGCGATCAACACCGATCCCAAGGGCCTGCCCACGGCGGTGGTCGCGGTCGACGCCGGCCCGCTGGCGCGCAGCCTGGTGGCCTCGCTGCAGAACACCGGCTACTTCAAGGTGGTGCACCAGGGCACCAGCCAAGCCGAGGCCGACGCCCTGGTCGCCACGGGCGAGGTGCAGTTCATGATCGTGATTCCGCCCGGGTTTTCGCGCGACGTGGTGCGCGGCGAACGCCCGGCGGTGCTGGTCTCGGTGGACGCCACCGACCCTTCGGCCTCGGGCAACGCCATCGCCGCGCTCGGCGAGATGACGAACCTGGCCCTGCGCCACGACCTCACCGGCCCGCTGCGGTCGCTGCAGAAGGGCGCGGCACCGTTCGAGCTGAGAATCCACCGGCGCTACAACCCCGAGGGACTCTCGCGCTACAACATCGTGCCCGGCCTGATCGGCACCATCCTCACCATGACCATGGTGATGCTGACCTCGCTGGCCATGACGCGCGAA
This sequence comes from Hydrogenophaga aromaticivorans, assembly GCF_013387465.1. Classification (GTDB taxonomy): domain Bacteria; phylum Pseudomonadota; class Gammaproteobacteria; order Burkholderiales; family Burkholderiaceae_C; genus Hydrogenophaga; species Hydrogenophaga aromaticivorans. The sequence goes on from NZ_VYGV01000028.1 coordinate 148,211, forward strand.
CGCGAGCGCGGCACGATGGAAAACCTGCTCGCCACGCCGGTGCGACCGCTGGAAGTGATGGTGGGCAAGATCCTGCCCTACGTGGTGATCGGCTATGTGCAGCTGAGCGTGATCCTAGGCGCGGCCTGGCTGCTGTTCGAGGTGCCCATGGTGGGCAGCTTCGTGTTGCTGATGGCCATGATCGGCGTCTTCATGGTGGCCAACCTGGCGGTCGGTTTCACCTTTTCGACCATCGCGCGCAACCAGTTGCAGGCGATGCAGATGACCTTCTTTTTCTTCCTGCCGTCCATGCTGCTCTCGGGTTTCATGTTCCCGTTCCGCGGCATGCCGGTCTGGGCGCAATGGCTCGGCGAGGGCCTGCCGCTGACGCACTTCCTGCGCATCGTGCGCGGCATCATGCTCAAGGGCAACCAGGCGCCGCAGCTCTGGACCGACCTCTGGCCCATGCTGCTGTTTCTGGCGATTGCAGGCGCCGTGGCGCTCAAACGCTACCGCCAGACCCTGGATTGATCAGACCCACCCCCGCCGCGCTTCGCGCGACCCCCTCCAGGGGGCAACGCGGTGCGGCCCGGCAAAGCCGGTTCCGCCGCGTTCTGGGTTGAGGCATCTCGCTTCGGTGATGCCTTTGGGCTCTCTGGGCTCAGGCTCTACTGATGACGCGCACCACCGATTCGCGGTGGGTGCGAAAGCCCATGCGCTGGTAGAGGCCGAGGGCGCCGGTGTTGTCGCTCATCACGTGCAGGAACGGGGTTTCGCCGCGCGCGAGCTGGCGTGCGATGAGTTTGAGCATCAGCCGCCGCGCCAGTCCGCGGCCCTGAAAGTCCGGGTGGGTGCAGACGCCGCTGACCTCGCGCAGGGTTTCGGCGAAGCTGCGTTCGCCGGCCATGGCCATGAGGCGTTCGCCGTCGAACAGGCCGAAGTACTCACCGAGCTCGATGGTGCGCGGGCCAAACGGCCCGGGGCGGGTGAGATCGGCCAGGGCCAGCACCTGGTCCAGGTGTTCCGGGCCCATGGGCCGGACGTCGGGAGCTTCGTCCTGCACCGGGGCCTCGCCGGCCCAGACCATCTTGTGCATGGTGCTCTCGGCCTCGACGACCCAGCCCGCGGGCGCGGGCCCCGACCAGCCGGCACAGTAAAAATGTTCGTCGGGTCCGCAATGTGGCGTCAGTGCGTCGAAATCGGGCCGCTGCGGGTTGGCAAAGCCGACGATGGGCGAAAAACCCGGGGCGTAGCGGCGGGCGCCGCCCGAGCCGACGGCCCAGTGCGCCTGCGGGCCGGTCAGGGCGTGCCAGAAGATGTTGTCGAGCAGATGCACCGCGGTGATGCCTCCCGGAGGTTCAGCGTCCGCGCAGGAACAGCGCGTCCAGCTCGCGCATGTTCACCTGGCGCCAGGTTGGGCGGCCGTGGTTGCACTGGTCGGAGCGTTCGGTGATTTCCATCTGGCGCAGAAGTGCGTTCATTTCGTCCAGCGTCAGCCGGCGGTTGGCGCGCACCGCGCCGTGGCAGGCCATGGTGGCCAGCAGCTCGTTGCGGGCGCGTTGCACCACGGTGCTGGCGTCGTGCTGGCTCAGCTCGGCGAGCACGCTGCGCGCGAGTTCCACCGGGTCGCCTTGCGCGAGCGTGGTCGGCACGGCGCGCACCGCCAGCGTCCTGGGCGAAAACGGCACCACTTCCAGCCCCAGCATGGCCAGCACCACGCCGCTGTCTTCGGCGGTCGCCACTTCGGTGGGCGTGGCGGCGAAGGTGGCCGGGATCAGCAGCGGCTGGCTGGCCAGCTGCTCGTTGTCCATCTGCTGCTTGAGGCGCTCGTAGACGATGCGCTCGTGGGCGGCGTGCATGTCCACCACCACCAGGCCCTGGGCGTTTTCGGCCAGGATGTAGACGCCCTGCAGCTGCGCGATGGCGCGGCCGAGCGGCCAGTCGCCGGCGGGCAGGGGTGGGCTGTCGGCCGGCTCGCTGCGTGTTCCGTCTGTTTGCAACGAGCTTGTCGAAGTACTCGCCGAATCGGACCCTGGAGTGGCTCCCTGAAGGCTGTTGCCCCACAAGGCCCCGAGGTCGCTCACGCGCTGGCCGATGGCGTCGGGCTGCGCGTAGCGCTGGAACGGCAGCGGATTCTGCGCACCGCCCAGCGTGGAGGGCAGGCGCTCGGGTGGCGTCCACGCGCCTGTAGAAGGGGACGGGCTCGCGCCAGCTTCGCCTTGTGGCAACACAGCTTGCGCGCTGGCCGCCGCAGCCGAACGCGGCGCGGCCAGCGCGGCGTCCACCGCGTGGCGCACGGCCTGGTGCACCTCGCGGCTGTCGCGGAAACGCACCTCGATCTTGGTCGGGTGCACGTTCACGTCCACCCGGGTCGGGTCCAGGCTCACGTAGAGCGCGTAGACCGGCTGGCGGTGGCCGTGCAGCACGTCCTCATAGGCGCTGCGCGCGGCGTGGCCGATCACCTTGTCGCGCACGAAACGGCCGTTTACATAGGCGTATTGCCAGTCGCTGCGCGAGCGCGCCGCGTCGGGCACGCCGGCAAAGCCCCAGACGCGCAGGCGCTGCACGCCATCGGCCAGGGCCGTTTCGCCCGGCACGGCGTCGGCCGGCCAGTTGACCGCCACCGCCTGCTCGATGAAGTCTTCGCCCAGCCCGTCGGCCAGGCGCTGGCGCAGGGCGTCCAGCGCGCCGCCGCCAGCGAGGTCGGCCGCCACGGCGCGCCACTGCGCCACCAGCTTGCCGTCGTGCCAGATCGCAAAGCCCACCTCGGGCCGCGCCAGCGCGTGGCGGCGCACGGCTTCGATGCAGTGGGCGAGCTCGGTGGCGTCGGTCTTGAGGAACTTGCGCCGCGCCGGCGTGGCGAAAAACAGTTCCCGCACCTCGACCGTGGTGCCGGGGCCGCGCGCGGTGGGCTGCAGCTCGCCGCTGCGGCCGTCGAGCAGCCAGCCGTGCGCTTCGTCGCCGCTGTCCGTGCGCGTGAGCACCGAGACTTCGGCGATCGAGCAGATGGCGGCCAGCGCTTCGCCGCGGAAACCCATGGTGTGCACCGATTCCAGGTCGCCCAGGCTGGCGATCTTGCTGGTGGCGTGGCGCTTGAGCGCGGTGGGCAGCTCGGTGCGGTGGATGCCCCAGCCGTTGTCTTCCACGCTGATCAGCCGCACACCGCCGGCCTGCAGGCGCACGGTGACCTGGGTGGCGCCCGCGTCGAGCGCGTTGTCCACCAGCTCGCGCACCACCGAGGCGGGCCGTTCGACCACCTCGCCGGCCGCGATCTGGCTGATCAGTTCGTCGGGGAGTTCGAGGATCGGGCGGCGTTCGGAGGAGGGTAGGCGGGCGTTCACGGGCAAATTGTAGGGTGCAAGGATAATCCCTGCCCATGGAACTCATTGCCCTTCTCCTCGACTTCATCCTGCACGTGGACCAGCACCTGCAGGCCTTCGTGCAAACCTACGGCGCCTGGGTCTACGCGCTGCTGTTTCTCATCATCTTTGTGGAAACCGGCCTGGTGGTCATGCCCTTTCTGCCGGGCGACTCGCTGCTGTTCATCGTCGGCGCGCTCTGCGGTGCCGGCCTGATCGACTATCCGCTGGCCGCAGGCCTGATGCTGGCGGCCGCCATCCTGGGCGACCAGACCAACTACAGCATCGGGCGCTATTTCGGCCCCAAGGTGTTCCAGTGGGAGAACTCGCGCTTCTTCAACAAGAACGCGTTCAACCAGGCGCACAACTTCTACGAGCGCTACGGCGGTGTGACCATCATCCTGGCGCGCTTCATGCCCTTCATCCGCACCTTTGCGCCCTTCGTGGCGGGCGTGGCCGAGATGACGCGCAGCAAGTTCACCGCCTACAACGTGGTGGGTGCGGTGGTCTGGGTGATCGGCCTGACCTCCGCCGGCTACTTCTTCGGCAACCTGCCCTGGGTGCAGGCCAACCTGTCCAAGATCATCTGGGCGCTGATCTTCGTGCCGGGGCTGATCGCGATCTTCGGCGGTTGGCGGGCTGCGCGGGCGGAGAAGGCACGGGCCGCTGCGGCGCCGTGATCAGGCCCTGATCAGAACTGCCGGGACCTGGCCAGCGGCGGGTTGGCGCTGAAGTATTTGACGATGCCCTTGAGCAGGGCATCGGCCAGGTCGGTCTGGTATTTGTCGCTGTTGAGCCGACGCTCTTCGTCCGGGTTGCTGATGAAGGCGGTTTCGACCAGCACGCTCGGGATGTCGGGCGCCTTGAGCACGGCAAACCCCGCCTGCTCCACGTGTGGCTTGTGCAGCTTGCCCACACGTTTCACTTCACCCAGCATCGCGCTGCCGAGCTTGAGGCTGTCCTTGATCTGGGCGGAGGTGCTCATGTCGAGCAGGGCGCGCTGCAAGGTGGCGTCCTTGACCTTGACGTTGATGCCGCCCACCAGGTCGGCCGCGTTTTCCTTGTTGGCCATCCAGCGCGCCGCGGCGCTGCTCGCACCCTTGTTGCTGAGCGCGAACACACTCGCACCCTGGGGCTGTGGGGTCATGAAAGCGTCGGCGTGCAGGCTGATGAACAGGTCGGCCTTGACGCGCTGCGCCTTCTGCACCCGCGTGCCCAGCGGCACGAAGAAGTCAGCGTCGCGCGTGAGGTAAGCGCGCATCGGGTTGCCGTTGACGCGGGTGGCGTTGATGCGGTCGCGCAGGCGATGGGCCACCTTGAGCACGACGTCCTTTTCCCTGGTGCCGCCGGGACCGATGGCGCCGGGGTCCTCGCCGCCGTGGCCGGGGTCGAGCGCCACGATGATCAAGCGCTCGGTGACGCTGCCGGAGGCTGGTCGCGGCGCGGTTTTTGCGGGCGTTTTTCCGGCGTTCGCGGCGGGTGTTTTGGGCGGGGTGTGTATCGGCTTGTCCGGCGGCGCATGGCCGTTGCGCGCGAGCAGCTCGCCCAGCGGGTCGTCGGCGCCGGCGGCGCTCTGGTCCATGGCATCGGTTTCGATCCCCAGCAGGCGCGCGGCGCGCGCGCTGGCTTCGTCCAGCTCTTTCAAACGCTGGGCAATCAGTTCTTCGAGCGGGTCGGGCGCGTGGACCGGGTACAGGTCGAACACCAGGCGGTGCTGGTAGGCCGCCACCGGCTGCAGGTTGAACACCTGGGGCTGGATGGCTTGCTTGAGGTCGATGTGCAACTGCACCAGCTTGCCCTTGCGCTGCTCGACGCGGATGCCCGCGATGTTGGGGTCGTCCGGTTTGAGCTTGCCCACCAGCTCGCGCATGCCGTCCGCGAGGTCGATGCCCTCGATGTCCAGCGTCAGGCGCGGCGGGACGTTCACGGTGGTCTGCCGCGCCTTGAGTTCGCCATCGGACTCGATGGTCACGCGCGTGTAGTCCTGCGCGGGCCAGATGCGCACCGCCACCACGCTGGCGCCGCGCGCGATCTGCTGCGTGCCCAGCAGCAGCACCAGCGAGCCGGCTTGCAGCAGGGTGCGGCGGTTCGGACCGTTCTTGCTCTGTGTCATGCCTTCAGTGCTTCCAGCAGGTGCTGGCCGGTGGGGGTGTAGGCGGTGAAACGAACGCGGCGTGCGCTGTCGGCGTCGTCGCTGAATGCGGGGTTCATGGCGTCGGGCTCGATCTGGATGTCAGCGTCCACGGTGGACAGGGTGTCGGCCGCGCGCTCGGGCCATTCCACCAGCTTGAGGCCGGGGCTGGCAAAAAGTTCGCGAAAACCCGCATCTTCCCACTCACGCGGGTCGGTGAAGCGGTAGAAATCGAAATGCCAGATGTGCAGGACCTCGTTGTCGGGCATGAAAGGGCAGTCGATGCTGCTGTGCGGTTCGACCACCGCGTAGGTCGGGCTCTTGATGCGCCCGCGCACGCCCAGGGCGCGCAGCAGGTGGCGCACGAAGGTGGTCTTGCCCGCGCCCAGGTCGCCGTGCAGGGTGAGGGTGGCATGGGCCAGGGCCGGGCAAGTGGCCAGGCGGCTGGCAAAAGCCAACGTGTCCTCTTCGCTGTCCCAGTGAAGCTGCAGCACGGGCACGCCCCCACCCGCCGCCGCTTTATGGGCGTGTGGCGTTCCCAGGCCCGTTTCTACAATGGGCGGAACATGAAAACCGGTTTTGTTGCTGCTCAACTCGTCTCACAGATTCAGGCCTGGGGCCAAGAGCTCGCATTTTCACAAATCGGCGTGACCGGGGTGGATCTTTCTGCGGCCGAACCGGGTTTGAACGCCTGGTTGCAGGCCGGATTTCACGGCGACATGGGCTACATGGCCAGCCACGGCCTCAAGCGCGCGCGCCCGGCCGAGCTGGTGCCGGGCACCGTGAGCGTGATCACCGCGCGCATGGACTACCTGCCGCGTGACACGCCCGAAGGCTGGCAGGCGATCGAATTCAGCCGGCTGCAGCGGCCGGGCGAGGCCGTGGTCTCGCTCTACGCAAGGGGGCGCGATTACCACAAGGTCCTGCGTTACCGCCTGCAGAAACTCGCCGAGCGCATCGCTGCCGAAGTGGGGCCGCTGGGCCACCGGGTGTTCACCGACTCCGCGCCCGTTCTCGAAGCCGAACTCGCCAGCCGCAGCGGGCAGGGCTGGCGCGGCAAACACACGCTGGTGCTCAACCGCGAAGGCGGCTCGATGTTTTTCCTGGGCGAGATCTATGTGGACCTTGCCTTGCCCGCCAGCGAGCCGGTGAGCGAGCATTGCGGCGCCTGCACGGCCTGCATCGATGTCTGCCCGACCCAGGCCATCCTCGGCCCGCAGCGGCTGGACGCGCGGCGCTGCATCAGCTACCTGACCATCGAACACGCCGGCCCCATCCCCGAAGACCTGCGCCCGCTGATCGGCAACCGCATCTACGGCTGCGACGACTGCCAGCTGGTCTGCCCCTGGAACAAGTTCGCGCAGCGTTCCAGCCTGCCCGACTTCGATCCGCGCGAAGGCCTCACGGGTGCCACGCTGATCGAGCTTTTCAGCTGGTCAGAAGACGAGTTCCTGCGCCGCACCGAAGGCAGCCCGATCCGCCGCATCGGGCACGAGCGCTGGTTGCGCAACATCGCGGTGGCGATGGGGAATGCGTTGTCGGCGGTGGTGGGCGAAGAGGGGGATGCCCTGCGCCAGGCCCTGGCCACCCGCAGCGCCCAGCCTGGTGCGCTCGTGCGCGAACACGTGGCCTGGGCGCTGGAGTGCGGTGAGCGGGAGAACCGGTTTCGGGAAGGCTCAGCCGGGTCCTGAGGGCGAAATCAAACACGTCTGAACTTCCCAGGCGAATCACCTCCAGCCATGGGTGGTACTGTGTCTCCCGTTCGCAACAGGTTTCAATATAAAGGAAAGCAGCATGGGCACGTTGACATGGAAGTGGGTGGTGGCGGGTGGTGTTTTGTGGCTGGCGGGATCGGCGCAGGCACAGGCCCCGACGCAGCGCCCGGGAGATCCCGGCCGCTGGGACTTCGAGAACAGCTGCGCCAGCTGCCACGGCGAGGCTGGGCGTGGTGACGGTCCGTTGGCGCCCCACCTGGTGGCCCGGCCGAGCGACCTGACACGGCTGGCCCAGCGCAATGGCGGTGTGTTCCCGAAGGACCGGGTGGCCGCGATGATCGACGGGCGCGGTACCGCGGACATCGGCTTGCACGGGACGCGCGAAATGCCCGCCTGGGGCCGCGTCTACTTTGATCGGGTCAAAAAAGTGGGCGGCACCGAGGAGCAGGCCGAGCGGGCCGCACAGCGGCGTATCGACGACCTGATCGACCACCTGGAGCGCATGCAGCGCAAATAGGCGAGCGTGGCGGGTGCGCACGCGCGGGCCCGGCCTTCACGCGTGTCGCCCCCGAAGCTCCCGCTTCAGCAGCTTGCCGCTCGGGTTCTTGGGCAGGCTGTCGGTGAACACCACGCGTTTCGGGCATTTGAAGTGCGCCATGTGCTGGTTGCAATGCGCCGTCACTTCTTCTTCGGTCAGCGTCTGCCCGGCCTTGACCACGATCACCGCGGTCACCGCCTCCACCCATTTCGGGTCGGGCAGGCCGATCACGGCCACCTCGCTCACCGCGGGCAGGCGGTAGATCATTTCCTCCACCTCGCGGCTGGCCACGTTTTCGCCGCCGGTCTTGATCATGTCTTTCTTGCGGTCCACGACGGTGATGAAACCTTCGCTGTCGATCATGGCCAGGTCGCCGCTGTGGAACCAGTCGCCCTCGAAGCTGGCCGCCGTGCGCTCGGGGTCGTTGAAGTAGCCGAGCATCAGGTGCGGGGAGCGGTGCAAGATCTCGCCGACCTCGCCCACGGCAACGTCCTGCATGGCGTCGTTGACCACGCGGGTTTCCACGTTGAGCACCGCCTTGCCGCAGGAGCCGGGTTTGCGCAGCTGGTCGTCCGGGCCGAGCATGGTGGCCAGCGGCGCGATTTCGGTCTGGCCGTAGAGGTTCCACAACCGCACCTTTGACAGGCGCGCGGCCAGTTCCTTGAGCACCTCTACCGGCATGATGGACGCGCCGTAGTAGCCCTTGGCCAGGCTGCCCAGCTTGCTGGCGTCGAACAGCGGCGAACGCAGCAGCGCGATCCACACCGTGGGTGGTGCGAAGAAGCTCGTGATCTGGTGCTGTTCGATCAGCGCGAGCAGGTTGTCGGGCGTGGGCTTGCTGGTGATGACGTTGCTGCTGCCGATGTAGATGGCCGGGCCGAAGAACACGTCGAGCTGCGCGCAGTGGTACAGCGGCAGGGCGTGCAGGGTGCGGTCGGTCTCGGCGATTTCGGCGTGGATGACGCAGCTCACGTATTGCCAGAGCACGGCGTCGTGCGTGAGCATGGCGCCCTTGGGGGTGGACTCGGTGCCGCTGGTGTAGACGATCTGCGCCAGATCGAAGCTGCCCAGTTGCACCGCGGGCAGGGCATCGGTGCAGGCGGCGAGATCGTCGAAGTGGTGCATGCCGGGCGTGGGCTCGCTGGGGTCTTCGCTGGGCAGCCAGATGAATTGCTGGACCTGCGTTTCCAGCGCCGAAGCCTCGCGGGCCAGGCCAGCGAGGCCGCTGTCGGTGGCGAGCGTGCGGGCACCCGCGTGGCGCAGGATGTAGGCCACCTCGTCGGCCTTCAGCATGAAGTTGATCGGCACCAGCACCGCGCCGCGGCGCGCCAGCGCAAAGCGCAGCGCGGCAAAACCGTGCGAATTGCGCGCCAGCACGGCCACCTTGTCGCCTTCGCCGACACCGATGCGGTGCAGGCCGGCGGCCAGCCGCGACACGAGTGCGTCGAACCCGGCGTAGGTCCATTGCGTGTCGCCGCAGACGATGGCGGTCTTGGCGGGCAGGCGAACAGCCGTGCGGTGCAGGGCGTCGGCGATGGTCTGGCGGCGCACGGCGGGGGAAATGGAAGGGGTCACGGAGGCCTCCTGTTACAGCAGCGCCCGCGGTTGCGGGGCATGATGGAGGCATTGAATCCACAAACCGCGCGCGCGGCCATGGGCGTTTTCACCAGCCTCCGGGCTTGTGCTGTCACCTTCGCGTCGCGCCGCTATGATCCGGCGCATGAACCTGCTTGCTTCGATGCACAACACGCTGCTGCGCTGGGGGCGGGGGGTGCTGGGCGCCTGGGGCGCCTGGTGGCAGGTGCTGCTGATCGGCGCTGAGATCGTGGTGCTGTCGCTGTCGCCCTCCAGCTACGACGATCCCGAGGAGCGCCACGCGATCATGGCGCACCTGTACCGCGCCAGCGCACCGCTGCTGACCTGGTTCCTGGTGCTGTCGGCGCTGGTGAGCCTGGTGCTGATCCGCATCGTGGTGGCCACGGCGCTGAGCTACGGTCTCTCGCAATACGCGCTGGAGGTGCTGGTGCGCACCCTGGTGCTGGAGCTCATTCCGCTGTACGCAGCGCTCTTCGTGGCCGTGCGTTACACCATGCCCGAGTCGCAGCGCATCCGCCGCCTGCTGAGCGACGAGCACCGCCGCGGTCTGCGCCGCCCGCGCCAGCAACTGCTGCGACTGGACATGCTGCCGCGCGCGCTGGCCGGTGTGTTCTCGGTGTTGCTGCTCGCCGCGCTGAGCTGCTTCATTGCGCTGGTGCTGACCTACCTGAACGTGTATGGCTTCTCGCCCTGGGCGCTGGCCGATTACAACCGCAGCGTGGGCAGTGTGTTTTCACCCGCGGTCTCGCTGATCTTTGGCCTCAAGACGCTGTTCTTCAGCCTGGCGGTGGCCTTCGTGCCCATGGCCGCGAGCGCCCAGCCCGACGCCGGCGGCGGCTTCGCGCGGCGCAGCGACATCACCGAATTTGCCCGTCTGCTGTCGGTGATTCTTTTGCTGGAGGTGGTGTCCCTCATGGGCAACTACTATTGAAGCCACCGCGCACCCCATCCATGAACCCAACGAATCCCCAGGGCCCCGTGCCCGACCCCGTGCCCCCGGTGAACAACCTGGAGGTCAAGGCTGCGCTCCTGCTGCTGCTGTTGCTGGCGCTGATCGTGGGCTCGGCGCTGTACGTGATGTACGCGCGCGGTGCCTTCGAGCGCACGCAGCGACTGGTGCTGATGTCGGACGACTCCGAGGGCGTGGTCGCCGGCATGGACATGACGTTTGCGGGCTTTGCCATCGGCAAGGTGGCGCAGCTGGAGTTGGCCGAGGACGGCAATGTGCGCATCCTGGTGGACGTGCCCACCAAAGACGCCAAGTGGCTGCGCAGCTCCAGCATCTTCACCATGGAAAAGGCGCTGGTGGGCGGCACCAAGATCCGCGCCTACAGCGGTGTGCTGAGCGACCCGCCGCTGGAAGACGGCGCGGTGCGGCAGGTCTTGCGCGGCGACGCAGCGGCCGAGATCCCCAAGCTGGTGGCACAGGTGCGCGACCTGCTCGACAACCTCAACAACATGACCAAGGAGGACGCGCCGCTGCAGCAGTCGCTGGCCAACCTCCAGTTGGCCACCGATCGCCTCAAAGGGCCGCAGGGGGCGATGGGCCTGCTGCTGGGCAACGACGACGATGCGAAGCAGCTGGCGAAGACGCTGGGCAACGCCAACGCCGTGCTGGCGCGCACCGATGGCCTGGTCAAGCGGCTGGATTCGCTGGTGATCAATGCCGACCGGCAGGTGTTCGGGCAGGACCCGGGCGGATCTGGCAACGCCACCGGTGGAGGCTTGGTGGGCGACGCCCGCACCACCGTGCAGCAGCTCAACGGCCTGCTCGGCGAAGCCCGCGGCAGCCTGACCAAGCTGGACAACTTGCTGGTGGATGCACAAGGCATCGCCAGCAACACGCGCGAAGCGACCGCCGATCTGGGCGCGCTGCGCAGTGATGTGGACGCGAGCCTGCGCAAGGTGGACGCGCTGATCAACGACCTGAACCGCAAGTGGCCGTTTGCGCGTGAGACGGAGATCAAGCTGCCATGACACGAGACACCCCCGTTGCTTGCTCGCTGCGCGTAGCCGCATCCCCCCTCAAGGGGGCAACACCTGTGGCCCGGCGGAGCCGGTTCCACGGTGTTTCTGGGCTAAGTCACTTCGCTCCGGTCGGATTGTTCGCTGTGGGTCAATTGAGAGGAATCGCTCGCTGTTTCGTAGCTGTCTCGGTGTTGGCGCTGGCCGCCTGTGGCAACAACCCGCCGGTGCCCGAGTGGCAGATGAATGCCAAGGGCAGTGCGGACCGGGCGGCGGAAGCCTGGCTCAGTGGTGACAGCCGGGTGGAGGCGGCGGAGTTTGCGCGGGCGCGCGCCGAGGTGTCGCGCACGGCGCGGCCGGATCTGCTGGCGCGCGTCGAGTTGCTGCGTTGTGCCGCCCGGGCGGCGGCACTCGACTTTGAACCCTGCACCGCGTTCGACGCGCTCGCGAGCGACGCCGCACCGGCCGAGCAGGCCTATGCGCGTTACCTGAAGGGCGCTGCGCAGGCGGCCGATGCACCGTTGTTGCCCGAGGCCCACCGGGGGCTGGTGGGCGCGACGGCTGCGCCCGATGCGGCGCTCGCCGGCATCGCCGACCCGATGTCCCGACTGGTGGCGGCGGGCGTGCTGTTCAAGCGCGGTCTGGCCACGCCCGGCACGATCACGCTGGCCGTCGACACCGCTTCCGCACGCGGCTGGCGCCGTCCGTTGCTGGCCTGGCTCCAGGTGCAGTTGCAGCGCGCACAGGCGGCGGGCGCTGCCGACGAAGTGGCGCGCATCCAGCGGCGCATCGACGTGGTGCAGGGCAAAGCCGCCCTCTAGATTTCTTCCCTGGCCTCGATGCAGAGCTGCTGCACGCGCGAGCCGCTGACGCCCGCGATCGCGCGGATGCGCAGTGCGCGGCCGGTTTCCAGCTCGATCCGGTGGTGGTAGTCCAGTCCGTCGGTCTGGCCAGGGCTGTGGCTGGGAATGCGGCGACGCCATTGTTGCCGGCCGTCGAGCTCCACCGCGAGCTCGTGCCAGGGGTCGTCAAAACCGGTGGGCACGCGCACGATGAGGCTCACGTCGATGTCAAAGGTCCTGCGCCGGTCCAGTGCGCCCGGAATGTGGAGCACCGCCACCGATGCACTGCCGGCGTCGCAGCGCCAGTGTTCGGGTACAGGGGTGCCGGCCTTGCGGGTCATGGTGCTGGTTGTGAGAGGGTGGATGGAGAGGACTGCCCACCGGCATGCGCAAGCAACCGGGGAGCGATTCTATGCTCGCGTCACAGCGTACCCGGGACCGGTCGTCCTCAGTGAGCGCATCGGCCCCGCGTGTGCCGGTTGCGGCGGCGTGACGAGCGATGATTTGTGACCAGATATCCAGCTTGCGGGCCGCAGCGAAACTCATCCGCCAGTGCGGGCCAGCAAGAGCAGGGGTCGATGTTCGCCCGTCCGGGCGGATTCCTGCATCGCGTTGCGAGACAGACGTTCGCGTCGGTGGTCGCGCGATGTACGGGCGTGCTCGAAGTCGGCCCACCAGTGCAGCGCTCTCGCCCAATGGGTCTTGGGAAGGCGATTGGCACGGGAGCGACATGCCTGCAGGTACGAGTGGGCGCTTTCGAGGTCCCCGATGAGCAAGCTAACTTGGCAGCCGAGCGTCACGAGCAGAAGGCTCACCAGCTCTTGCATTCCCTGATTGAGAACGCCGGTCTGTCCTGCCAGAAGCATCTGCCGACAGTCCTCAAACCGGCTGTGCAGCAAATCCATGTCCACATCCCGGGGGTCGGCGCATGGCTGCACACGAAGGTTCGCCTGAATGTTGAGCAACTGCGAAAAACACTGATTGACCAAGGGTTGGAAGCGCTGGTCGGGTGACCTCGACTCGCCAGCGATCACAGCCGATTCCGAGAAGAGACCGTCTGCATCGGCAAAGTCGCCGCCCCAAGCGGTTGCGACAGCCAGATAGTTGTAGCTGTTGGCCAACGCCAGGAAGTCGGGGTGTTGACCGCGGAGACGCAGACTCTCTTTGGCTGAACTGGCGGCCAGTTCGGTCCAGCCCAACAAAGTCGCCGTGCAGCTTTGCAGCTCCAGAGACTCGGCGGCACGGTGGGGGTCATGTATTGCCTCCGCGCACCTCAATGCAAGAGCGCTCAATCCGTGGGAGCTTGACGCACGCGAGTCAATAAACTCTGCACGGGACAGCAGCAGGTAGGCGTCTGCCTTGCCTGCGCTGTCGTTTTGCTCGCGCGCACGATGCAAGGCTCTCAGTGCCCAACTTCGGCAGCTGTCCGTTTTGCCTGCAGCCAGCGCATTGGATGCAGCCTCCACGGTTTCTCGTTGAACCCTGCTGAATCCGGACATAGCTCTCCCCTCACTGTTTTGCTGTACGCAGTTTACGGGCCCGTTGCGCGGCTTTGAAGGCTCGGCCGCAAAAGCTTCTCTGAGCCCATCTGGAGCCGGCCTAGGGACTTCCGTGTTGCGGCCAGCACAGGTCGCTGTGATGGCCTGGTCGTCGCGCACACTTTGTAGTGCATGAAACCTCCCTGCGATACAGGTCTCGGGTAGATGGCCTGCCCAAGGGTGAGCCTGCCCGCCACAAAGACGAGGCAACTCATGGTTCCGGCAGTCTCAACAATTCCGAGCAGATGTCACTTTTCAAGCTCATCAGCTTTGGTGCAAGCGCCGCTACCCACCGTTCGGCCTCTTCTTGCGTAGACACGCTGACGTTGATGACGCATATGCCCTCCGCACTGGCGAATGCCGTCGCCACTGCGATGACCTCGGGTTGCCAGCTGGCCCAGCAATAGCCCTTTGTTTTCATGCTATCGATCGACGCCTCGATGGCTTTTTTGACCTCTTGCCAGTGCCTGCCATTGCGCCTTTTGAAAATGGGCTCAAGCACCCGGTAGCGCTCCACCGGTGCCGTTGCGAGGTACGCCTGACCCAATGAAGTGAGTTCCATCGGAACGCGCTGGCCGGACACGACATTGCGCAGTGCAACCCGGCGGTTGTAGCGGATCGATTCCAGGTAGACCATCTCATCGCGATCTGGGTAGGCCAGTCCGACGTTGATGCGCTCGCGCTCCGCAAGGGCACGCATGCGCGGCGCGGCGATGGCCAGCACCTGCGAGCCCGATCGCATGGCGTGCCCGAGGCTGAGCACCAGCGGCGCGAGCCGGTAGGCGCGGCGGGCGCGGTCCTGCTGCAGCAGGCCCGCGGCCACCAGGGTCTGCGTGAGCCGGCTCACCGTGGAGTTGGACAGGCCGGTCCGCTCCGCGATCTCGCCATTGCCCAGCAGGTCCGATCCCGGTCGAAAAGCACGCAGGATGTCGGCGCCGCGCAGCAACGAGCGGTTCGAGGCCGATCGGCCAGGGTTTTCTTCGAGGGGGTTCATGGTGTGTCCTGTGAGGGTTTTCCCTGGAATTTTCTGCCGATGTGGTCACTTCAGGGTCTCATTTTAAATTCCACTGAATGGAATTTGGTGGGTCTCAAAACTGCCTTGCGGTCCTAAGCTCTGGTTTCGGCCAACAGGTCGATGCGGCACTTCACAGGAGGCCGCGCCTGAAACCTTCTATTACGGAGACCTCCCATGAAATCGTTCCCCATTTCCTTGCGTGGCCTTGCCAGCGGCCTGTGTCTGAGCCTGGCTGCCATCGCTGGCGTCGCCCACGCCGAATACCCGGAGAGGCCAGTGCGCATCGTTGTGCCGTTTGCTCCTGCCGGCGGAACCGATCTGATCGCACGCACCCTGGGCCAGGGCATGTCAAAAGAACTGGGTCAGACGGTGATCGTCGAGAACAAGCCCGGTGCCGGCACCGTGATCGGAACCGACCTGGTCGCCAAGAGCGCTCCCGATGGCTACACGATGGTGATCGCCACGCTGGCGCACGCGGTGAACCCCAGCCTGCTGGCCAAACTGCCCTACAACAACGAGACCGCGTTCGCCCCTGTGAGTCTGATCGGGAAGGGCCCGAACGTGCTGGTGGTCCGCACCGAAAGCCCGTACAAGACCGTGAAAGACATTCTGGACGCGGTGAAGTCGGGCAAGCAACTCACCTACGCATCGCAAGGCAATGGCACCTCGGCCCACCTGGCGGGTGAAATGTTCACCAACCTGACCAAGGTCGAGCTGCTTCACGTCCCCTACCGTGGCGCAGGCCCGGCCATGACCGACCTTCTGGGCGGCCAGGTGGACATGTTCTTTGGCACGGCGGCAGCGGTGTCGGGCATGGTAGATCAGGGCAAGCTGCGGGCCATCGCGGTGACGACACCCGAGCCATCGCCTGCGTTCAAAGGTGTCCCCACGGTCGCCGCAACGGTACCTGGCTACGCGGTCGAGAGCTGGTACGGCTTTTTTGTACCCGCCGGCACACCGGCCCCCGTGATTGCCAAGCTCAACGCCGCCGTCAAGAAGGCCGCGCAAAGCCCTGAGTTCGTGAAGAAGGTGCAGCACGAAGGCCTGGTGGTCACCGCTTCCGATCCCGCCGAGTTCGACCGCTATGTGAAGGCCGAAGAGGCGCGCTGGAAGAAGATCGTCAAGGAAAACGGCATCAAGGCCGAATGAGTGACCGAACACTGAGCGAACGAGCAACACCATGGACTACAACCTTATCGAACTGCAGGTGAGCGACGGCATTGCCACGCTCACCCTCAACCGCCCCGACAAGCGCAATGCCATGAGCGACGGCATGCGTTCGGAATTCATCCACGCGCTGGAGTCGGTGACGGCCGACAAGGCGATCCGCGCCCTGGTGCTGACCGGCGCTGGCAAGGGCTTCTGCGCCGGTGGCGACATCAGTGGCATGCAGAAGCGCATGAACGCACCGGCGGGCGAAGTGGGCTTCAATGGCTGGCACCGCCAGCAACGCGTGCACCACACGCAGTCGCTGCTGCACACCTGCCCCAAGCCGGTGATCGCCGCCGTGAACGGCGCGGCCTCGGGCCTGGGGGCCGACACCGCGCTGGCCTGCGACTTCATCATGGCCAGCGAATGGGCGAGCTTCGCCTGGTCGTATGTGCTGCGCGGCATCATCCCGGACGGCGGTGGCATGTATTTCCTGCCGCGCCGCGTGGGCCTGGCCAAGGCCAAGGAACTCATCTTCACCGGCCGCCAGGTCAAGGTGGACGAGGCGCTGGCCCTGGGCATTGTGGACCGCAAGACCAGCGCCGACACGCTGCTGGCAGACGCCCAGGCCTGGGCCGCGGAACTGAGCCAGGCGTCGAGCACGGCCATCGCGTTGACCAAGACCATCCTCAACCAGAGCTTCGAGCTGACTTCGCACGACGTGTTCGCGCAAGGCAGCCAGGCGCAAGGCATCTGCTACACCAGCAGCGAGCACCGCGCCTCGGTGGAAGCGTTTTTGGCCAAGGCCGCCAGCAAGGAATGAAGACCATGGATGCCACCACCTCCGCCCCCATGAACGCGATCGCCCGTCTGCTGCAGCCGCGCAGTGTGGCCATCATCGGTGCCTCGGCCGATCCCGGCAAAACCGCTGGCCGCCCGGTGGCCTACCTGCAGAAGCACGGATTTGCCGGTCGCATCCTGCCGGTGAACCCCAAGGCCGACCGCATCGGCGACCTGCCGTGTTACGCCGACATCGCCGCGTTGCCGGAAACGCCCGATGTCGCCATCGTGCTGCTGGGCGCCGAACGTGCCCACCTCGCGGTGAAGGAACTCTCGGCGCGCGGCTGTGCGGCCGCGATCGTGCTGGCCAGCGGTTACACCGAGACCGGTGAAGACGGCGCGCGCCGCCAGAAGCAGCTGGTGGAAGCGGCCGGGTCCATGCGCATCCTGGGCCCTAACACCATCGGGCTGGTGAACCTGACCGACGCCATCGTGCTCTCGGCCACTGGCGCGCTGGAGATGGACGAATTTCCGGTGGGTGGCATCGGTGTGGTGTCACAAAGCGGCGGCATCCTGGGTTCGCTGCTCTCGCGGGCGGCTGCGCGGGGCATCGGGTTGTCCAAACTGATTTCCACCAGCAACGAGGTGGACCTGGAGCTGGCCGACTTCATCGATCACCTGGCCGACGACCCGGCCACCCAGGTGATCGCGCTCTACATCGAGACCGTGCGCGACCCAGCAAAGTTCCGGGCCGCCTGTCTCAAGGCCGCGCGCAAGGGAAAACCGGTGGTGGCCTTCAAGATCGGCCGCTCGGAAGCGGGCGCCCAGGCCGCCGTGTCGCACACCGGTGCGATGGCCGGCGCCGACCGCATGTACGACGCTCTGTTCAAACAGGTGGGCGTGATCCGCGCACAGACCTTCAACGACCTGCTGGACATTCCCGTGGCCCTGGCGACCGGGCGCCACCTGCGCGGCCAGCGCGTGGCGATCCTCACCAGCACCGGTGGCGCCGGCACGCTGGTGTCCGACGACCTGGGTGTGGCCGGCTTCGAGACCCCAGCGCCCGACGCCGCCACGGCCGAGGCGCTGCGCGCCCTGCAGACCGGCAGCGAAGCCGTGCTGGACCGCAACCCGATCGACGTCACCCTGGCCGGCCTGCGGCCCGACCTGCTGCGCGGCGCGATCCGTGCGCTGCTGGCCAGCCCAACTTACGACGCGCTGGTGATCATCGTCGGCTCGTCCAGCCTGGCCATGCCCGAGCTGATGGCCAACGCCATCCGCGACTGCCTGTCCGATTCGGACAAGCCCGTGATGGCCTATGTGAGCCCGCACGCACCCGAGGTGGGGGCCTTGCTCACGCGCTACGGCGTGCCCGCCTTTGCCGCGGCCGAGAGCTGCACCGCGGCGCTGGCCGCCATGTACAAGGTCAGCAGCTTTGTCGCACCGGTCGAAGAAGCGGATGCGGGAAGCACCGTCGACCTGGGTGAACTGCCTTCGGGCTCGCTGGACGAGGCCCAGGCCAAGCAGCTGTTCGCGCGTTTCAACGTGCCCTGTGCGGCCGAGCGCATCGTCACCACGCCGGCCGAGGCCGAGGCCGCCGCTCGCGAGCTGGGTGGCCGTGTGGTGCTGAAGATCCTCTCGTCGCAGATCACGCACAAGAGCGACGTCGGTGGCGTGGCCATCGGCCTCACACCCGAGACGGTGGGTGAACGCCTGATCAGCATGACCGCCGACGTGCGCGCCAAAGCCGGCGTGCGCCCCGACCGTTTCCTCGTGCAGGAAATGGTGGGCGGCGGGACCGAGCTGATCCTGGGCATGCACCGCGATGCGCTGGGCACGGCCGTGCTGCTGGGCATGGGGGGCGTGACGGCCGAGCTGTTCAAGGACACCTCCATGCGCCTGGTGACGCAGGACGCGCAGGGCCTCCAGGCGCTGAGCCGCGCCGATGCACTGGCCATGGCGAAAGACCTCAAGACCTGGCCGCTGCTCGACGGCTTCCGGGGCCGGCCCAAGGCCGATGTGGACGCGCTGGTGGACGCCATCGTGGCGTTCTCCCGCATGGCGGCGCAACTGGGGGACCGCCTGGTGGAAGCCGAGATCAACCCGGTCTTCGTGCGCGCACAAGGCCAGGGCGTGAGCGCCGCCGACGGTGTCGTTGTGCTGGCTTGAGGAACGCGCCATGACGCCACGCGTGCACCTGGAACGGGATGGCGAGATCGCCGTCATCATGATCGACAACCCGCCCATCAACGCCGGGTCGGCCGCCGTGCGGCAGGGGCTGATGGCCGCCATTGAGACCCTGCGCAGCGACGACACGCTGGAAGGCGCGGTGCTCATCGGGGCGGGCAATACCTTCATCGCCGGGTCTGACCTGCGCGAGTTCGGCCAGCCGCTGACCGAGCCGCAGCTGCCCTCGGTGATTGTCGCCATCGAAGCCTGCGGCAAACCGGTGGTGGCGGCGCTGCAAGGCGCCGCGCTGGGAGGAGGTTTTGAACTGGCGCTCGGTTGCGATGCCCGCGTGGCCGCACCGGGCACCGTGGTCGGTCTGCCCGAGGTGACGCTGGGCATCATCCCCGGCGCGGGCGGCACGCAGCGGCTGCCGCGCATCGTCGGCATCCCCCGCGCGATCCGCATGATCTGCTCGGGCGAACGGGTGCCCGCTGCGGCGGCGCTGGAGGCGGGCCTGGTGGACCAGATTGCCGCCGGTGATCTGCGCTCTGCGGCGGTGGCGCACGCCAGGCAACTCAAGGGAAAGAAGCAGCGGGTGCGCGAACGGGTGGTGCCATCGGCCCAGAGCGCGGAGGTGGATGAAGCCACGAGCGCTGCGCTCAAGGCCGGCAAGCGCCGGCCCGCGGTGCAGGCGGCCATCGACGCCATCAAGGCCACGGCCCATGTCGGTTTCGACGACGGCTTGGCCGACGAACGCGCGGTGTTCCAGCGGCTGCGGATCTCGCGCGAGGCCTTCGCGCTGCGCCACCAGTTTTTTGCCGAACGCGACAGCGCCAAACACCCCTCGCTGGGCGAGGCCACACCGCGCGCGGTGGAGCACGTGGCCGTGATCGGCGCCGGCACCATGGGCTCGGGCATCGCCATCGCCGTGCTCGACGCGGGCTACCGCGTGCTGCTGCTGGAGCAGGACGCCGCTGCCCTGGAGCGCGGCGCGCAGCGCATCCACGCGCACTACGCCACGCGGGTGCAGGGCGGCAAGCTCGGCGCCAGCGCTGGCGCGACCTGCGAGGCCCGCCTGAAGACCAGCCTGGACTGGGCCGAACTGGCCCAGGCCGACCTGGTCATCGAAGCCGTGTTTGAAGAGCTGGGCGTGAAGCAGCAGGTGTTCCAGCGCATCGACGCCGTGGCGCGCCCGGGCGCGGTGCTGGCCTCCAACACCTCGTACCTCGACCTGGACGCCATCGCGGCGGCCACCTCACGACCGCAGGACGTGATCGGTCTGCACTTCTTCAGCCCGGCCAACGTCATGAAGCTGATGGAAGTGGTGCGCGGCCAGGCCTCTGCACCCGACGCGCTGGCCACCGGCCTCGCGTTGGGCAAGCGGCTGAAGAAGCTGCCGGTGCTGACCGGCAATGCCTTTGGTTTCATCGGCAACCGGCTCTACGCGGCCTACCGCCGCCAGTGCGAGTTCATGGTCGAAGAGGGCGCCTGGCCCGAGCAGGTGGACGCCGCGCTGCAGGCCTTCGGTTTTGCCATGGGGCCGTTCGCGGTGGCGGACCTGTCGGGTCTGGACATCGCCTGGCGCATGCGCCAGGCCCAGGCCGCCACGCGCGACCCGCAGGCCCGCTACGTGCACATTCCCGACCGCCTGTGCGAAGCCGGTCGCCTGGGCCGCAAGACCGGCGCGGGCTACTACGGCTACCCCGAAGGCAGCAAGGGCCCGCAGGTGGATGAAGCGGTGCACGAGCTCATCGCGTTTTGCCGTGCCGAAAAGGGCGTGGTTCCTCGCAGCCTGAGCGACGATGAGATCGTGCGCCGCGTGCTGCTCGCCATCGTCAACGAGGCCGCGCTGCTGCTGGCTGAAGGCGTGGCCGAACGCGCCACCGATGTGGACGTGGTGCTGGTCAACGGCTACGGCTTCCCGCGCTGGGAAGGCGGCCCGGTGTTCTGGGCGCGCGAGCGCGGTGCTGCCGCCTTGCAGGACGACATGCTTTGGCTGGCCGGGCTCTGTGGGCCGGGTTTTGTGGCCGGCGACCTGCACCATCTGCTCACGACGGAGAACTGAAGATGCACGCCGTTGAAACATTCGCGCGCTTTGCCACTGGCTTTGCGCAGACACCCCTGCCCGCCGAGGTGGCGCACCACGCCCAGCGCGCGGTGATCGACTGGTACGCCTCGATCTACCCTGGCCTGGACACCCCCGCGGTGCAGGTGCTGACCCAGACCATGGCCGAAGACCTGGACCGGGGCGCAGCGCAACTGGTGCAGGGGCGCCAGGCCACCACACGCGCAGCCGCCCTGATCCAGGGCACCGCAGCGCACGCCGCCGAGGTGGACGACAGCTTTCGCGATGCGATGTACCACCCGGGCGCGGCCACCGTCGCCGCCGCGCTGGCCGTGGCCCAGTCCACGGGCGCGAGCGGCCCCGAGTTCCTGCGCGCCGTGGTGCTGGGTTACGAAATCTCCACCCGCATCGGCGTGGTGATGGGGCGCCCCCACTACAAGTACTGGCACAACACCGGCACCATGGGCAGCTTTGGGGCGGCTGCGGCGGCGGCGAGCCTGCTGAAACTCGACGAAGCCGCCTTTGCCAACGCACTGGCCATCGCCGCGACCTTCACGGCCGGGCTGCAGCAGGCATTTCGCCTGGAAGCCATGGCCAAGCCGTTGCACGCGGGCCGAGCGGCCGAAGCCGGCGTGCTGGCCGCGCAGCTGGCCGCGGGCGGCATGTGCAGCTCGCTCGACGTGCTCGAAGGCGAGTCCGGGCTGGGGAACGCCATGAGCGAAGGGCCCGACTGGTCCGCCGTGGGTGCCACGCTGGGCACGGACTTCCACATCACCCGCTTGACCTTTAAGAACCACATCGGTTGCGGCCACACCTTTGCCGCCATCGACGGCGCGTTGGCCTTGCAGCAGCAACACGGCTTCAGCCACGCCGACATCGAACACGTTGCGCTCGGCGTCTACCAGCCCACGCTGGACATCGCCCCCCACGTGGACCCACAGAACGCCGACCAGGCGCGCTTCAGCCTGCACTACATGGTGGCCACCGCGCTGGTGCACGGCAGCGTGCGCCTCTCGGCTTTTGAACCAGATCGCTTGAACGAAACGGCCACCCGCGCGCTCATGCAACGCATCCACAAGGCACTGGACCCCGAGGTGGACGCGGCCTTCCCGGGCCGGCGCGGTGCGCGCGTGGCGATCACCCTGCGCGATGGCCGGAACCTGACGCTGCTGCAACCCGACCGCAAGGGCGACCCCGAACTGCCGCTGTCCGATGCCGACCTGGAAGGCAAGCTCATGGAGCTGGCCACGCCGGTGGTTGGCGAGGCCGAAGCCCACGCGTTGCTCGCTCGCATCTGGCAACTGCACCAGAGCTCCCACCTCCCTTGAAAAGAGACACCATGACCCACGCCTTCATCTGCGACGCTGTGCGCACACCCTTTGGCCGCTACGGCGGAGCCCTCTCCAGCGTGCGCGCCGACGATCTCGGCGCCGTTCCTCTGCGGGCCTTGCTGGAACGCCACCCGCAACTGGATTGGGAGGCGGTGGCCGACGTGATCTACGGCTGTGCCAACCAGGCCGGCGAAGACAACCGCAACGTGGCACGCATGAGCGCGTTGCTGGCGGGCTTGCCCGTGTCGCTGCCCGGCTCCACCGTGAACCGCCTGTGCGGCTCGGGCCTGGACGCGCTGGGCACGGCGGCGCGCGCCATCAAGAGCGGCGAGGCACAACTGATGATCGCCGGTGGCGTGGAGAGCATGAGCCGCGCACCGTTCGTGATGCCCAAGGCCGCCAGCGCGTTTTCGCGGGCCAACAGCGTGGAAGACACCACCATCGGCTGGCGCTTTGTCAACAGGTTGATGAAGGCCCAGTACGGCGTGGACAGCATGCCCGAGACAGCGGAGAACGTGGCGACCGAGTTCAACATCTCGCGCGCCGACCAGGACCGCATGGCCCTGGCCTCGCAGACCAAGGCCCTGGCCGCGCAACAGGCGGGCGTGTTCGACGCCGAGATCGTGCCGGTGCAGGTGCCGCAGAAGAAAGGTGAGGTCCTGGTGGTGAACCGCGACGAACACCCGCGCGCCACCACACTGGATGCCCTGGCCAAGCTCAAGGGCGTGGTGCGGCAGGACGGCAGCGTGACCGCCGGCAACGCCTCGGGCGTGAACGACGGCGCCGCCGCGCTGCTGCTCGCCAGCGAAGCCGCCGTGGCCCGCCACGGCCTCACGCCGCGGGCCCGCGTGGTCGGCATGGCCACCGCCGGTGTGCCGCCGCGCATCATGGGCATGGGCCCCGCACCGGCCACGCGCAAGGTGCTGGCGCTCACCGGCCTGACGCTGGCGCAGATGGACGTGATCGAGCTCAACGAGGCCTTTGCCGCCCAAGGCCTGGCCGTGTTGCGCGACCTGGGCCTGACCGACGACGACGCCCGCGTGAACCCCAACGGCGGTGCCATTGCCCTGGGCCACCCGCTGGGTGCGAGTGGCGCCCGCCTGGCCACCACCGCCGTCAACCAGCTGCACCGCAGCGGCGGCCGCTACGCGCTGTGCACCATGTGCATCGGGGTGGGGCAGGGCATTGCGGTGGTGCTGGAAAGGGTCTGAGGGATTCTTCCTCTTCCATTGGGTGGAATTGATGGGGTGCGCCGATCTGGCCCGACCTCTAGAGTGACCACTGTTCCTTCTACAAACACCGGAGACATTCATGAACCCATTTCCCAAGCTCGGCTTCAAGGCCTTTGCCAAGGCCGCGACGGTACTCACCACCGCCCTGGTCGTGGGCCTGTCCAGTGCCCACGCCTTCCCCGACAAACCCATCAAGCTGGTGGTGCCGTTCGCTCCCGCCGGTGGCACCGACCTGATCGCCCGCACGCTGGCGGTGGAGATGGCCAAGGAGCTGGGGCAGCCCGTGGTGGTGGACAACAAGCCGGGCGCCAGCACCATCATCGGCACCGACCTGGTGGCCAAGAGTGCGCCCGATGGCTACACGCTGGTGGTTTCGTCGATCGCGCACGCGGTCAACCCCAGCCTGATGGCGAAGATGCCCTACTCGACCGAGAAGGACTTTGCGCCCGTGTCCATGATCGTGCGTTCGCCCAACGTGCTGGTGGTGCGCGCCGACAGCCCCTTCAAGTCGCTCAAGGACGTCATCGCCGCCGCGAAGGCCGATCCGGACAAGCTGACCTATGCGTCGCCCGGCAACGGCACCTCGTCCCATCTGGCCGGTGCGCTGTTCGCCGACATGGCCAAGGTCCAGATCAAGCACGTGGCCTACAAGGGTTCGGGCCCCGCGCTCACCGACCTGCTCGGCGGTCAGACCGACATGATCTTTGCCACCTCCGGCTCGGTCGGCGGCTTCATCGACAGCGGCAAGCTGCGCGCACTGGCCGTCACCTCGGCCGAGCGCTCCACTGCATATCCCAGTGTGCCGACCGTGTCCGAGGCCGGTGTGCCCGGTTACGCCACCGAAGGCTGGTACGGCTTCTACGCGCCGGCCGGCACGCCCGCGGCCGTGATCGACAAGCTGAACGCCGCCACGCGCAAGGCCGCCAGCAGCGAGATCTTCAAGTCCAAGGTGGTGAGCGAGGGCATGGTCGTGCAGACCGGCACGCCGGCCGAGTTCGACGCCTTCGTGCGCGCGGAAATCGTTCGCTGGTCCAAGATCGTCAAGGCCGATGTGCTCGCCAAGTGAGGCGGCTGCCATGAAGCCCGTTCTCCAGGGTGTCCGGGTGCTGGACCTGACCCATGTGCTGGCCGGTCCATTCGCGGGCTACCAGCTGGCGGTGATGGGGGCCGAGGTCATCAAGATCGAGTCGCCCGAAGAGCCCGACCAGGCCCGCTACCAGGGCTCGGACGCCGCGCTCAACGACCTCGGCATGGGCACGGCCTTTTTGTCGCAGGCGTCGAACAAAAAGTCCCTGGCGCTCAACCTCAAGACCGAGGCCGGGCGCCAGGTGCTGCGCAAACTCGTGATGACCGCCGATGTGCTGATCGAGAACTACCGTCCGGGTGCCTTCGATGCGCTGGGCCTGGGCTATGCGGACCTGTCGGCGATCAACCCTCGGCTGGTCTACTGCTCCATCTCGGCCTTTGGCAGCTCCGGCCCCAAACGCGAGCTGACCGCCTACGACGGTGTGGTGCAGGCCTACTCCGGCATGATGGCCATGACCGGCGAGCCGGGCACGGCGCCCATGAAATGCGGCGCCCCCGTGGTGGACTACGCCACCGGCACCACCGCCGCTATGGCCATCCTCGCGGCACTGCTGCAGCGCGGCCAGGACGACGGCCTGGGCCAGTTCGTCGAGGTGGCGATGTCGGACGTGGCGATGATCCTCGCCAGCTCGCACCTGACCGGCTACCTCTGGAACGGGGCGCACCCGGAGCAGAAGGGCAACCGCTACCCGTTTGCCACCATCGGCTGTTACCCGGCCAGCGACGCACCGCTGATGGTCTCGGCCTCCAACCTGCGGCAGCAGCGGCGGCTGTGGGAAGCGCTGGGCCGCGCCGATCTGGTCAAGCACAACAACCGGGACCGGATCAAAGGCTATGCCGAAGAGGCCGAGGCCCTGACCCAGATTTTGCCCACCGAATCGGTCGGCCACTGGGAGGCGCTGCTGCATGGACACCGTGTGCCGGTGTCGCGTGTGCAGCGCATGGAGGCGATGCTGGCGGACGAAATTGTGCAGGGTCGAAAGGTCTTGCACCGGTTCGCCGACGAGGCCGGCGCGCTGGCCGGGTTGACCGTTCCGGTGTCCGGCTTCCAGCTTTCGCGCAGCCCGGTGGAGGTCACATCGCCTCCGCAACCCGTGGGCGCGCAAAACCAGGACCTGTTGTCGGCATTGGGCTACCCGCCCGCCGACATCGAAGCGATGCGTGCCCAGGGCGTGATTTCCTGAACCGCCCGTGGCCAGCGAAGTCCAGAACGGTGTCCGGGCGGTCGCTTTGGCGCAGATGGCTGCGCTGGAAGCGGATTGCGAACGCATCGTGCAGCCCATCCTGGGCCAGCACATGGTCTGGCGCAGGGTGGGGCACGGTCCACCCCTGGTGCTCCTGCATGGGGGCCACGGCTGCTGGCTGCACTGGGCCCGGGTGATCCCCGTACTCTCCTCCAGCTTCAGCCTGTGGATGCCCGACATGCCCGGGTACGGTGAATCGACCCTGACCCCCACGGGAGGCCTCGACGAACTTGTCGCCCAGTTGCGGCATAGCCTGGACGCGCTGCTGGGCGCCGACACACCGATACGGCTCGCTGGGTTCTCTTTTGGTGGCCTGGTCAGCGCCCTGCTGGCGGCACAGCGAGGCCATGTCGAGCGCATGGTCCTGGTGGGACCCGCGGGACATGGTGGGCGTCGCCGGCAGAACACATCGTCCTTGCCCTGGCGCGATCTGGATCCCGATCGTGATCCCGGCCAGTGGGCACAACGCATGCGCCAAAACCTGCTTGCGCAGATGCTGCACAGCGAGGCCGCTGTGGATGCGCTGGCGATGGAAATCCAGTGGCGTGGCTGCCTGAACACCCGATTTCGCAGCAAGCCGTTCTCCCGCTCGGCGGCGCTGGTTCCGGCGCTGAGCCGTTACCCGGGTGAGGTCCTGACGATCTGGGCTGAGCACGATGTCACCGCGGCACCCCATGAAATGACCGATGGCGCATCGCCAGATGGCGCCGCTCGCAAGCGGCTGATCGTCGGCGGAGCGGGACACTGGCTCATGCACGAACGCCCCGCGAAGACAGCCTCGCTGATGAAAAGCGGATTCGATGGTTGGCTATCGACCGGATAGTCGAGCCGCCAGCCGGGCGAGCCACCTTTGACGAACAGCAGCTAGAGACCACCCCATCGCTGAGGTGACGACCGGGGTCACCCGGCTTAATGGCCTTGACCTGGGACGTCTTGGGACTTCCCGGGACTTTGGAATGGTGGAGACGAGGAGGATCGAACTCCCGACCTTCGCATTGCGAACGCGACGCTCTCCCAGCTGAGCTACGTCCCCACGTGTGCGGATGTTATCAAAGTGCCGTGCGCCCCGCTGATCCACGTGTTCACGTAGGGGACTGCGCCTTGGGGGTTTCCATCGTGAGTTCGACGCGGCGGTTGACGGCGCGGTCGACCGGGTTCCACGGGGCGGCCATCGGGCGTGTGTCGGCGTAGCCACTGGCCTGCAGGCGTTGCGGTGCCACGCCTTGTTCGCTCAGGTAACGCGCGACGGCGGCGGCCCGTGCGCTGGAGAGTTCCCAGTTCGAGGGGAAACGCTCGGAGTTGATCGGGCTGCTGTCGGTGTGGCCCTCGACCACCAGCCGCATGTCGGGCTGGGCCTTGAACACGGCCACGAGTTCGTCCAGCACCGGGCGCGCGGCCGGGTTCAGCACGGCAGAGGCCGAGGCAAACAGCAGTTCGCTGCTGATGCGAAAACGGATCACGTCGTCGATGTTCACCACCTGGATGTTGCTGCCCAGGGTGTCGAGCTTCAGCTGGGC
This sequence comes from Hydrogenophaga aromaticivorans, assembly GCF_013387465.1. Lineage (GTDB taxonomy): Bacteria > Pseudomonadota > Gammaproteobacteria > Burkholderiales > Burkholderiaceae_C > Hydrogenophaga > Hydrogenophaga aromaticivorans. Next base: position 175,462 of record NZ_VYGV01000028.1, read on the forward strand.
CACCGGGTTCTCGGGTTGGCCGCTGCCGTTGCCGGTCGGGTTGCTGGAATGGGGCAGGGGGATGGGCAGCGGCACCGGCGGCACGATGGTGTTCCCGGCAGCGGCTTGGGCGGGTTCTGCCGTCGGGCTGTTGGCCACCTGCTTGTCCGGGGCTTTGGTGCCGCCGGGCGGGCCGGCAAAGGAGAGCATCACCACCATCATGACCAGCATGAGCGTGATGACGTCGAGGTAGGTCAGCAACCAACCTTCTTCTTCGGTTTCGACCTTCGTGTCAAGGTGCCAGCGGCTGTAGCCGCGACCGGATGCCCTGGGCTTGCGGGTGAGGGCCGGAGGGCTCTCGGGCAAGGCCATGCGGGGCAGCTCGCCGAGGGTCATGAACTGGGACGATTCACCGCTTGACATGGGGTGTCCTTGCTCCTGTGGCGGGCCCTTTGGGACCGCCGCCGTCGTAGATTTCGTCGTCGTACTGCGCGACGAAGGCCTTGAGGGTCTCCCGCATCATGGACGGACTGCGGCCGGCGCACATCATGGAAATCCCTTCCAGCACCATGTTCATGAGCACCAGGCGCTGTTCGGTGCGGCGCTCCAGCTTGACGGCGATGGGTTTGAACAGCAGGTTGGCGAGCAGCACGCCATAGAAGGTGGTGATGAGGGCGATCCCGAGCTGGCTGCCGATGACGCCCATGTCGCCGTCGCCCAGCAGGTCCATCAGGTTCACCAGGCCGAGCAGGGTGCCGAGCATGCCGAAGGCGGGCGCGTAGCCGGCCATGACGCGGAAGAGCTGGGCCTCGGCGGTTTCGCGCGAGCGCAGGCGCGCAATGCGCCACTGCAGCATGTCCACGATCTCGTCTTCCGGCGTGCGGTCGATGATGAGTTGCACGCCGGTGCGCAGGAAGGGGTTGTTGACCTTCAGCAGCGCCCGCTCGACGGCGGCCAGGTCTCCCTGGATCCAGAGGCGCGAGATGGCCACGAGTTCTTCGATGTCGCCACGGGTATCGAGCCGTTCCTGGCGCATCACCTGGCCGACCAGGTGGAACACCCGCAGCACCTCGCGCAGCGGATAGCTCAGGAAGGTGGCGGCCAGCGTGCCGCCCAGCACGATGGCGATGCTCGGACCGTCGATGAACACCCAGGGGTTGTCAGCGGCAAACAGCACGATGACGGCCATGAGCAGCACGCTGGCGATCATGCCGATGAGGGTGGACGGGTTCAAGCTGGGACTCGCTGGGTGGTTGTCTCCCGATTGTTCCCGTGGCCGTCCTGGCCAATCGCCACATAAGCGGGGGCAAAACCCCGCTGTTTGTTTCAGACGCTCAGCCGCTCAGGTCATGCCGTTGCGCTGCGCGAGTTCAACGAACAGGGCGGAATGGTCCTGGTCCGCCAGGCCGTGGTCGGCGGCCTGGGCGAAGAGCTGTTCGAAGAGGCCGGTGATCGGCGCCTCAAAGCCCAGCTCGCTGGCGGTGGACAGGGCGTTGCGCATGTCCTTGAGCTGCACGGTGATGGCCGCGCGCTTGGCGAAGTCGCGCTCGACCATGCGCTGACCATGCACCTGCAGGATGCGGCTGTCGGCAAAACCGCCGCTGATCGCCTGGCGCACCTTGGCCATGTCGGCGCCGCCCTTCTCGCACAGCAGCAGCGCCTCGGCCACCGCGCCGATGGTGATGCCGACGATCATCTGGTTGGCCAGCTTGGCGAGCTGGCCCGCGCCGTGGGGGCCCACATGGGTGGCGCGTCCCAGCGCGCCGAACACCGGGGCCGCGCGCTCGAAATCGGCCACCTCGCCGCCCGCCATGATCGCCAGGGAGCCGGCCTCGGCGCCCACCGTGCCGCCCGACACCGGCGCGTCGAGGTGCATTGCACCCAGCGCCGCCAGCCGCGCGGCGTGATCACGGGCCTGGCGCGGCAGGATGGAAGACATGTCCACCACCAGCGTGCCCAGGCGCAGGGCGGTGGCCACACCCTGGCGGAACAGCACGTCTTCCACCACATCGCCATTTTCCAGCAGGGTGATCACGAAGTCGGCCTGCGCCACGGCCTGGGCCGGTGTGTCGGCCACACGGGCGCCGAAGGGCTGCAGGCGTTCGGCCTTCGCCCGCGAGCGGTTCCAGGCGGTCACCTGGTGACCCGCCTCGCACAGCCGGCGCGCCATGGGGAAGCCCATCAGGCCGATGCCCAGCACGGCAATGGACAGCGGGATGACGGGGTCGGTGTGGGGTGTGGAGCCGGGCATGTTTCGGGTGTCTTCGACGAGGGCAAAGGGAAAAATTGTAGGGGTTGGCGGTCTGCCGACAGACAAAAAAAGCGGTTTTCAGGACGGGCCTGAAAACCGCTGCAAATGGTTCAAAAGAACCATGGAGTTGTTCTAACTGGCCGTCGCCAGGTCCCGGGGAGTGCGGTTCATGTGGTGGCCCAGGTTGCGGCTGGCCAGACCGCAGTGCTGGCGCATCAGGGTTTCGGCCAGCACGGCATCGCCGGCCGCGACGGCGTGGGCGATGGCTTCGTGTTCGTCCCACACCGGCTCACGCAGGCTGGAGGTCTGCAGCGTGACGCCCATGGCGCGACGGATGTGATGCCAGTGCAGCAGTGCGCTCTGTTCGATCAGGGGGTTGTCGGCCGCCTGGTAGAGCGCCCGGTGGAAGGCCAGGTCGGCGTCGATCATGGCCTGGATGTCGGCGCGCCGCACGGCTTCGCGCCCGCGCTCCAGCACGGCCGGGTCGATGCGGGTGCGCCGTTCCGCGGCCCGTCGTGCGGCCAGCACATCCAGCGCGCCGCGCACTTCGTAGACCTGGGCGATCCAGTCCGCGTCCAGGGGCGCCACCAGCAGACCACGGCTGCGTCCGCCCGGGCCGCTGGCCATGGGCGCATCGTGCACAAAGCCCTCTTTCTTCAGCAGGCGCAAGGCCTGCACGACCGGCTGGCGCGACACCGCGAGCTGTTCGGCCAGCTCTTCCTGGGTGATGCGCTGACCGGGCGCCAGCGAACCGTCGCTGATGGCGCCGAGCAGGGCGCGGTAGACCTGGTCGGTCAGGTCGGGGGTGGTTTCGATCTGGATGAGTTGGGCGGTCATGGCGATATTTGAATTCTGAATTCAGAATACACGATTCGCCCGCAGCTGTCACCGTCGCGCCTGCGTGACACAATGCGCGACCATGAAAAACGCCGCCCGCCCAGACCCCGCCTGGCTCGACAGCCAGTACAACAACCGCGCCCTCGTGCCCGAGCACGGCGTTCATTTCGAGCGCTGGAAAACCGACTCGCAGCGCGCGCGCGAACGGCTCGGCGGGCTGCTCGATGTGGCCTACGGACACGCTGAGGGTGAAAAGCTCGACGTCTTTCCCGCGCAGCGCAAGCCGGGCGCGCCCTTGGCGCCGGTGCTGGTGTTCATCCACGGCGGTTACTGGCGCAGCCTGGACAAGGCGGACCACAGCTTCCTGGCGCCGTCGTTCGTGAAGCAGGGCGCCTGCGTCGTGGTGCCGAACTACGCGCTGTGCCCGGCGGTGACCATTCCCGACATCACCCTGCAGATGGTGCAGGCGCTGGCCTGGGTGTACCGCCACATAGGCGTGCACGGCGGCGACCGGCGGCGCATCACCGTGGTGGGTCATTCGGCGGGCGGGCACTTGGCCGCCATGCTGCTGGCCTGCCAGTGGCCGGCGGTGGCGGCCGATCTGCCGCCCGACCTGGTGAAGAACGCGTTGTCGATCTCGGGCGTGTTCGACCTGGAGCCGCTGCGCCACACGCCTTTCGTTGCCGACTCCCTGCGCCTGACACCGGCGCAGGTGAAAAAAGCCAGCCCGGCGCTGCTGCCCGCGCCGCCGCTGCGCGACGGCCGGGGCGCGCTGTTCAGCGTGGCCGGTGGGAGCGAGAGCAGCGAGTTCCTGCGCCAGAACCAGCTGATCCAGCAGGTCTGGGGGTCGCAGGTGGTGCCCGTGGCCGAAGCCCTGCCGGGCCTGAACCACTTCAGCGTGCTCGAAGCGCTGGTGCAGCCGCGGCACCGGTTGAACCAGCTGGCAAAGCAGTTGTTGAAGGTCTAGGCTCAGTCCCGCCGCGCTGCGCGCGGCGGGATTTACATGAACAGATGCTCCCCGGCGTTCTCGCCGCCCAGGATCACGTAGTTCACTTTTTTCAGGTCCAGCAGCTTGGTGCCGCCCGAATAGCTGATCGAGCTCTGCACGTCCTGCTCCATCTCGATCAAGGTCTCGGCCAGCTTGCCCTTGATCGGCTCCAGGATGCGCTTGCCTTCGACGTGCCGGTACTCGCCCTTGTTGAAGTCGCTGGCCGAGCCGTAGTACTCCTTGTAGAGCACGCCGTCGACTTCCACCGTCTGGCCCGGTGACTCTTCGTGCCCGGCGAACAGCGAGCCGATCATGACCATGGACGCGCCGAAGCGGATGCTCTTGGCGATGTCGCCGTGGCTGCGGATGCCGCCGTCGGCAATGATCGGTTTGGTCGCCACGCGGGCGCACCACTTGAGCGCCGAGAGCTGCCAGCCGCCGGTACCGAAACCGGTCTTGAGCTTGGTGATGCAGACCTTGCCCGGGCCCACGCCCACCTTGGTGGCATCGGCGCCCCAGTTCTCCAGATCGATCACCGCCTCGGGCGTGGCCACGTTGCCCGCGATCACGAAGCTGCCCGTGAGCCGGGCCTTGATGTAGCCGATCATGTCGCGCACGCTGTCGGCGTGGCCGTGGGCGATGTCGATCGTGATGTACTCGGGCACCAGGCCTTCGGCGGCGAGGGTGTCCACCGTGGCGCGGTCGGGCGCCTTCACGCCCAGCGAGATCGAGGCGTAGACACCCGCGCCGTGCATGTCGCGCACGAACTGCACGTTGTCCAGATCAAAGCGGTGCATCACATAGAAGTAGCCGTTCTGGGCCATCCAGAGGCAGATCTTCTGATCCACCACGGTCTTCATGTTGGCGGGCACCACCGGCAGGCGGAACTTGCGGCCACCCAACTCCACGCCAGCGTCGCATTCCGAGCGGCTCTGCACGCGGCACTTGCGCGGGAGCAACAAAATATTGTCGTAGTCAAAAATTTCCATTTGAAACCAGGCTCCAGAAAACTGTTGTAGATGAACAGGGAGAGCGCTTGGCTTGGGTCCGGCTTTCGGTTCGGCGGGAATCCATCCGGCCAAAAAGAAACCGGGCGCAAGAATCTTGGGCCCGGTGATTGATTCTAGGCGCTCTGGCGCCGCTCGCCCAGACCGCCGGCCGGTTGGTGGCGGTATGACGCTCATATGGTTGCTCATATAGATCCATCGTCGGGCACCGGCTTCCTACAATCGACACCATGTTGTTTGAAGAACCCGTTGCCTCCTCCCCGCTGCTCGCGGGCCTCAATGCCGAACAGGGCGCCGCCGTCACGCTGCCCGCCGAACACGCGCTCATCCTCGCTGGCGCCGGCTCGGGCAAGACCCGCGTGCTCACCACGCGCATCGCCTGGCTGCTGCAGACCGGGCAGGTGACGCCCGGCGGCGTGCTGGCCGTGACCTTCACCAACAAGGCCGCCAAGGAGATGATGACGCGGCTGTCGGCCATGCTGCCCATCAACGTGCGCGGCATGTGGATCGGCACCTTCCACGGCCTGTGCAACCGCTTCCTGCGCGCGCACCACAAGCTGGCCAACCTGCCGCAGACCTTTCAGATTCTCGACACCCAAGATCAGCTCTCGGCCGTCAAGCGCCTGTGCAAGCAGTTCAACGTAGACGACGAGCGCTATCCGCCCAAGCAGATCCAGTATTTCATCAGCGGCTGCAAGGAAGACGGTCAGCGCCCGGGCGACGTGGTGGCGCGTGACGAAGAGACGCGCAAGAAGGTCGAGCTGTACGCGCTCTACGAAGAGCAGTGCCAGCGCGAAGGCGTGGTCGATTTCGGTGAGCTGATGCTGCGCTCATACGAAGTTCTGCGCGACAACGACCCGGTGCGCGAGCACTACCAGCGCCGCTTCAAACACATCCTGATCGACGAGTTCCAGGACACCAACCGCCTGCAGTACGCCTGGATCAAGATGTTCAGCACGCCGCCGCTCGAAGGGCTCACGCCCTCGGGCAACGCGGTGTTTGCCGTGGGCGACGACGACCAGAGCATCTACGCCTTCCGCGGCGCGCGCGTGGGCAACATGGCCGACTTCGTGCGCGAGTTCCGCGTGAAGCACCAGATCAAGCTGGAGCAGAACTACCGCAGCGTCAGCAACATCCTCGACTCGGCCAACCAGCTGATCAGCCACAACAGCAACCGCCTGGGCAAGAACCTGCGCACCGACGCGGGCGCGGGCGAGCCGGTGCGGGTGTTCGAGGCCACCAGCGACTTCGCCGAAGCGCAGTGGATCGTGGACGAGATGAAGCAGCTCGCGCGCGAAGACGTGCCCAAGAGCGAGATGGCTGTGCTCTACCGCAGCAACGCGCAGAGCCGCGTGGTGGAAACCGCGCTGTTCAACGCCGGCATGCCCTACCGCGTGTACGGCGGTCTGCGCTTCTTCGAGCGCGCCGAAATCAAGCACGCGCTGGCCTACCTGCGCCTGCTGGAAAACGCCAACGACGACACCAGTTTCCTGCGCGTGGTGAACTTCCCGCCGCGCGGCATCGGGGCGCGCAGCATCGAGCAGTTGCAGGATGTGGCGCGCAGCTCGGGCTGTTCGCTGCACGACGCGGTGAGCGCCGTCACCGGCCGCGCCGGCGCGGCCATCGGCGGTTTCGTGGCCAAGCTCGACGTGCTGCGCGAGCGCTCGGTGGGCATGACGCTGTCCGAGATCATCGAGCTGGTGCTGGATCACAGCGGCCTGATCGAGCACTACCGGGCCGAGCGCGAAGGGCAGGACCGGGTGGAAAACCTGGAAGAACTGGTGAGCGCAGCGAAGAGCTTTGTGGGCATCGAAGGCTTTGGCCGCGACGCGGTGGCGCGCACGGTGGATGGTTCGCCGCTGACGCAGAGCCCGGCCAGCCAGGGCATCGACCCGACGCTGCCGGTGCTGGACGAACCGCTCGCGCCCGACGCCGACACCGGCGAAACCATGAGCCCGCTCGCAGCCTTCCTCACCCACGCCGCGCTCGAATCCGGCGACAACCAGGCGCAGGCCGGGCAGGACGCGGTGCAGCTCATGACGGTGCACGCCGCCAAGGGCCTGGAGTTCGACTGCGTGTTCATCACCGGCATGGAGGAGGGCCTGTTTCCGCACGAGAACTCCATGAGCGACCGCGACGGACTGGAAGAGGAACGCCGCCTGATGTATGTCGCGATCACGCGCGCGCGCAAGCGCCTGTACCTCAGCCACTCGCAGACGCGCATGCTGCATGGCCAGACCCGATACAACATGAAAAGCCGCTTCTTCGAAGAACTGCCCGAGGCCTGCCTGAAGTGGCTCACGCCGCAGCAGCCGGCCTGGAACCCGAGCGCAGCTGGAGCGGGCGGTGGCGGTGGCTGGCAGGGCAACCGGGGTGGCTACGGCACGCGCGGAGCCGGTGCGCCCGCTGTGTTGCAACCCGCCTGGTCACCGGGCTGGGCCTCGGGCAGCGACCCGAAAGGCCTGGGCGGCAAGAGCAACCCCGAGCCCGACCGCGGCACCGACATCAAGGCCGGCATGAAGGTGTTCCACAACAAGTTCGGCGAAGGCAAGGTGCTGGCGCTGGAAGGCGCGGGCGCCGATGCGCGGGCCCAGGTCAGCTTCTCGCGGCATGGCGTGAAGTGGCTGGCGCTGAGTGTGGCCAAGCTCACGCCGGTGGACGACTGAGCGATCCGGCCTCAGCCGCAAAAAAGCCGCGACAGGCACAGCCTGTCGCGGCCAAAAAAATCACGCGGTCTCTGATTGACTGATGTCTCCGCGCAACCTGGCAACTGCCACGGCGTGCGCAAGGCACGCCGTTTCAAGTCACATCAGAAGTCGTGGCGCACGCCCACGGCGTACAGGCGGTTCTCGCCCGTCTTGTTGCCGGCGCCATCCTTGTTCTCGATGTCACGCAGGCCCGCGTACAGCTTGGTGCGCTTGGACATCTTGTAGGTGGCACCCAGGCCCAGGCCGCTGGCCTTGGCGCTGGTGCCGCCGCCGATTTCGGTCTTGCTCGTGGCGTAGCCCACCGAGAAGTCGAAGGCGCCCACGGGCACGTTCACACCCAGGGTCAGCTCGGTGTCGTCGCCTTTGGCATCCGTGCCCGAGCGGGTGTTGTAGCCGATCGAGAGCGCGGCTGCGCCCAGGTCATAGGCACCGGCCAGTTGCAGGTACTTGTCCTCGGTTTCCTTCTGGTTCTGGTAGCCCAGCGCGAAGTTCATCGGGCCGTTCTTGTAACCCAGCAGCAAGGCCGTGATCGTGCTGTCCGTGTCGGCCTTCTGGTCGAAGGCGTAGGACAGGCCGCCGTAGACGCCGCCCATGCTCGGCAGGTCGTAGCGGATCTGGCTGTTGGCGCGGCTCGCGTAGTCGCCACCCGACTTGAACACGCCGTTGCCCGCAGGGGTGAAGGACGAGTCGAACACGGAGTTGCTGACAGACAGAGCGCGCGCGTCGTCGTAGACGGTGTAGCCGCGACCCAGGGTCAGCTTGCCGAAACCACCCATCAGGCCCATGCTGGCTTCGCCTTTGAACGAAGGCGATTGCACTTCACCGGTGGTCAGGTCCAGGCGCTGCTCGAACTTGAAATGGGCCTTGAGGCCGCCGCCCAGGTCTTCGGTGCCACGCAGGCCCCAGCGCGAGGTGGTCAGGCCACCGTTGATCATCTTGGTGCTGCTTTCGCCGTCGACTTTTTCGGAGCCCACGCCCACATCGGCGCGGCCATAAAGGGTGACGGAAGATTGCGCCATGGTGGCGCCCGAAGCGGCCAGCACGGCCAGAGCGATGAGGCTCTTTTTCATTGAATTTTCTCCAGAGGTTTGGTGAATGGGAAGGCGGCGAGAGACCGCCGGCTTCCACACCCGTTGCCATTTGCAAGCAGGTGTGTGTATTTCATCGAACGACCATAAAAGCTCTGTGACACAAGCCGGGTTTGCTCTCATTGTTGCAATGCAACAACAAACATTTTTCAGGGCTTGCCGGCATTGACCCAGCGCGTCCAGCCGGCGCCGTCGTTGTCGTTGACGACCCAGAGCGCGCCCTTGAAGACCACCATGCCTTCGGCCTTTTCCTGCACGTAGTTGAAGTCCTTGCGCAGGTCGCGAACCAGGGTCTTGGTGAGGGTGGTGCCTTCGGTCACGTCGGCGGCTTTCACGCTGTAGATGCGTTTGACTTCGGCGTTGATGGCCTGGCCTTCGCCACCACCCTTGTCGCGTTCGAGCAGCAGCAGGCGGCCGTCTTCGGTGAGCTGGATTTCGGACAAGCCCATCCAGAATTTTTGGGCGTCCTTGCTGTGCTGGTCCAGCGGGTAGAGCGCCGTGGTCCAGGTGTTGGTGGGCAGGTGCAGCTTCAGGATGGCGGCCTGGGGTTTGTTCAGGTCAAAGCCACGCTGCACCGCCATGTAGAGCGTCTGGCCATCGGCGCTGGCGGTCACGCCCTCGTAGCCGGTGCTGGTCTTGGGGCTGGCGAACTTCGCCTGCACGCTGGCGGGCAGCTTCACGCGCTGCTGCACCACGCCGGCCATGTTCACTTTGATGAGCTCGTTGTCGGCGACGGCCTTGCCTTCCGAGGCGATCCAGAAGCCGTCGGCCACCCTGGCGATGCCTTCGGGGTCCACCTTCAATGCTTTGCCGTCGGCCTCGGTGAGCAGGGTCACCTGGTCCAGCGTCAAACGTCCCTGCGCCGCATCCGAGGGATCGATGCGGAAGATGCGCGACTGGCCGAAGGCGTTGTCGGGCACGGCGTAGAGGTGTGTGCCGTCGGTGCTCAGGCCCGAGAGTGCACCCCAGGGCAGGCCCGCGTCCTTCGCCACCAGCTGGGGCTCGGTGGCGCCGGCTGGCGCGCCCCTGGCATGGAAGCGGTAGATGTTGAGCGAGTTTTCTTTTTCGTTCGCCGTGACGAACAGCTGCTGGCCGTCGCGGCGCTTCGTCACGGTGGTCAGGCCCTCGGGCGACATGCCGGTGGGCAGCAGTTGCACAAACTGCGGTTGCTTCGGATCGTCCACGCGGTAGACCTCGACGAAAGAACCCCGCTCCGAACCGACCAGCAGGTAGGGCTTGCCGCCGAAGCGGCCGGCCGTCACGGCTTCCATCTCCACGCCCTTGGACGCCGAGCGCCCGTCCGGGTAGTGGCCATGCAACAGTGCGTTCACTTCGGTGCGTTCACCGGTTTCGTAGACCACCTCGCCGCGGGTGTTCATCAGCGTGAAGCCGCGGCCGCCGGGCATCACACCGTTCTTGTCTTTCTTGCCGTCGCCTTCGTTGGCCGTGGCGAACACGCCCGGTGCCACCCAGGCCACCGCATCGGCCTCGCGGCGCGCGGTGAAGCTGTCCTTGAACGCGACTTCCTTGTCCTTCTTCAGGTCGGCGTTTCCGTTGCGGGTCACGGTGCCGGTGGAGAACACGCGCTCCAGGCGCGCACGCGTCGGGTGGCTCAGGTCGATGAGGGCGACGGCGTTGTTCTCCTGCAGCGAGACCACGGCTTTGCGGGCGCGCGAGTCGATGGACACGAACTCCGGCTGCGGGTCGTTCGGGTAGACGATGCCGGGCACGGCCTGCAGCGCCTGCACCAGTTGGATCGACTGCACGCCGCTGCTGGTGCCGCCATACAGGTCCTGCAGTCCGACCACGTCGATGCGGCCGGGGCGCTGGCCACCCAGCGTGGCGTCGCCCTCGGCGTCGGTTTCTTCGTCTTCGATCGCCACCACGGCGCGCAGCGTGCGGCCCTGGCCAGCGAGCGCCAGCGAATCGGGGCCGATGCCCACGGTGATGTCCTTGACGTGTTTCACGGCAGCGGGCTGGCGGATGTCGTACACGCGCACCAGACCACGGCGCGCGTTGGCCACGTCGTCACCCAGGCGCACCGCCACCACGGCATAGCGGCCGTCGGGGCTGATGGCTACCGAGGTCGGTTCGCCCAGGCCCATCAGCTGCACGTTCACACGCGGCAGCAGCACCGGCTGTTCGGGCTTGGAGATGTCCACCATGCCCAGCACACCCGCGTCGGCGCTGGTGTAGACCAGGGTCATGCCGTCGGGCGTGGCGGCCACGATCTCGGCCACGCCGTCCACCGGAAGGTGGTGGACCATGGTGAAGCGGCCAGCCGAAGGGGCTGGCGGCGCGGCCTGGGCGAGTGAGGTGAAAGCGAATGAAGCGGCCAGCGCCGCGGTCAGGGTGCAGAGACGAAGTGTGTTCATGGGAAGTGGTGAGCGAGGAACAAAACCTCGCCAGCCTACGGTTCGCATGTGTCATGGCCGTGACCCGAAGACGTCACAAGCCACGACCTATAAAGTGGTTGACTTCGAGTGCGCTCCAACTTCTAGGATCACCCCATGGAATCCCCTCTGAGCATTGACGAAGCCGCCAGGCGAACAGGCCTGACGGCCCACACCCTGCGGTATTACGAGCGCATCGGATTGATTGCGCCCGTCGCCCGTGCTGCCGGTGGGCAACGCCGTTACACCGCTGCGGATATGACCTGGATGGAATTCCTGCTGCGGTTGCGGACGACGAAGATGCCCATCGGCAAGATGCAGGCGTTCGCAAAACTGCGTGGCGCTGGGGACTCGACGGTGCCGGATCGCCGCCAGATGCTGGAAGCACATTTGACCGATGTGCTTTTAGGCATCGAGGCAATGCGTCATTCTGCGCAAGCATTGCAAGCAAAGATCGAGCACTACCGCTCGTTCGAGAAGTCCCTGGCGTCGGGTTCACTCTCTATTGAAGGACATGCTGATGAATACCCAGAACCGCTACGAACGCGGACTCGCAAAGCTGCGGGAAATAGACGGTGAAGCCGGTGACCGTGTGCTGGAAAGCCTGGACGGTATCGCCCCCGACTTTGCCCGCTACCTGATCGAGTTTCCCTTTGGGGACATCTACTCCCGACCGGGTCTCGACCTGAAGAGCCGGGAAATTTCGGTCGTCGCTGCGCTGACCGCATTGGGTCATGTGGCCCCCCAACTCAAAGTGCATATCCAGGGGGCGCTCAATGTGGGGGTCACCCGCACGGAAGTCGTCGAGACCATCATGCAAATGGCGGTCTATGCCGGATTCCCGGCCGCCTTGAACGGGCTCGCTGTCGCCAAGGAAGTGTTTGCGCAGGGAGACGGAGAATGAAATGGGCGATGGCCTGTGTGAAAAGCCCCTGCCGGCGAACGCGGGCAGGGGCTGGGGGCTGTTGCTGCACCGGCGCTACCCGCCGGGGAGTCAGGCTGCCTGTGGAACCGCTTCCCTGGCTTGTTCCTGTTGCTGGCTCACCTGCATCGACAGGTCCAGCAGCACGGCCTTGCTGGTGTAGTAACGGTCCAGGCGCCACTCGGCCATGATCTCCATGGCGAGGTTGAAGTCGTCGTAGTCCAGCCGGTACAGGTCCGACAGCAGGAACGGCACTTCCGATTCCAGGGCCAGCACCAGCCGGGACAGGATCTCTGCCTTCGGCTTGCCAGCGTGGTTCTCGATCAGCTTGCGGGCTTTTTTCAGGGCAATCATGGGACCTCGCTCTCTCTCAACGGTTTGTGAATCGGCTGGCATACCAAAGGCCTCAGGGTATGCCCTAGTCGCCGAGCATACCGGCGGGGGCTCCGTGTTTGATGACAGAAATATGACGTCGGTGTGAAAGCCCGTCTCCAGGAGCGGTGCCCGGTGCGTGGACATGACCGGCGGTCTTCGTCAGGCGGCGTGCTTCGCGAGAAACCTCCGCAGGTCGCAGAAATCGTCCATGCGCTCGGTCAGTGTGGCGTGGTCCCAGTCCCACCAGGCGGTGGATTCGATGGCGGCCGCGATCGAGGCCGGGAAGCGCTGCCGGATGACCTTGGCCGGCGCACCGGCGACGATGGCGTAGGCCGGCACATCTTTGGTGACCACGGTGTTGCTGCCGATCACCGCACCGTTGCCGATGGTCACGCCCGGCATGATCACCGCGCCGTGACCGATCCAGGTGTCGTGGCCGATGTGCACGCGCTGGCGGCGGCGCCATTCGAAGAAGCTCGCGTCGTCCTCGGGCGCCATGCCGTACTTGAAGCGGCGGTAGGTGAAGTGGTGCAGGGTCGGGCGCTCCATGGGGTGAAAGCCCGGGTTGATGCGCACCATGGACGCGATGTTGCTGAACTTGCCGATGTCGGCCGACATGATGTCGCAGCCACGGTCCAGGTACGAATAGTCGTCGAGCAGGCTGTCGGCCAGGCGCGCATGGTCGCCGACATCGGTGTAACGGCCGAAGCGGCAGTCCTTGATGACCGCGGTGGGGGCGATGCTGGGCGCCTCCGACAGCTTGCGGGGGGCCTCGACGTTGAAAGAAGGTATGTGGGTGTAGTTCATGGGATTGCCTTCGCCCTGTGGGCTGCGGTGCGAGCTGGCTTGGAAACGGCCCGGCGCTGCACTCATTCAGGCCATCCGGGCAGGGTTTGGAGGTGGTTCAGCAGCTGGTGCCCGGCGTCTTCAAGCGCGCCATCGTTCTGCACCTGCAGGGCGTGCGGCAGCTGGAGGGTCTGGGTGCGCTGGATGCGCGCTTCCACCTCGGCCGCGCTTTCACGGCCTCGCCCCAGCAGGCGCTGGCGCAAAGTGTCCGGGCTGGCGGTCACGTGCACCACGGTGAGCCCGGGGAAGCGGCTGCGGGTGGGGTCGAGGTGGGCGCGCGATCCGTTGACCAGCACCCAGCCGCCGTGTTCGATGGGCGCCAGCTCGCTGGCGCGCACGCCGTAGTGCAGGCCGTTGGCCTGCCAGGCGAGCGCAAAGGCGCCACGCTCGCGCAGCGCAAGGAACTGCGGCGGGTCCACCGCTTCGTGCACCTCGTCGCCGGCGCGGGCCGGCCGCGTGATCGTGCGCCGCGCCCAGTGGACCGTCGGGCTGGGCGGAAGGTGGTGGCGCAGCCAGGCGAGCACGCTGTCCTTGCCGGCGCCCGACGGCCCGACCACGTACACCAGGCGCCGGCTCACTGGAATACCTCCGCCCTGCGGGCTGCGGTGCGAACCGGCTTGGGAACGGCCCGGCGCCGGCTCATGCTTTAAACCCCATGCGTTCGAGCAGTACAAAATCCGCGCCCGGCGCGGGTTCGGCGTACAGCGCAAGGCTGTCGAAACGGCAGGCGGGCAAGCCCTCGAAAGTGTCCCGCGCGGCGCGTTCGAGCCGCTGCACGGTATCGAGCGCCACGCCGTTCAGATCGCCGGTCAGCGAGAGGTGGAAACGGTAGCGGTCGAGCACGTAGGGGTAGCCCCAGCGCACCAGCAGCGCGTCTTCCTGGATCGACAGCGCGCCCTTGCGGCGACGGCGTGCCAGCTCGTCCGACGACAGCGGCGCCGCCAGCGTTTGGAGGCCGGTGACGCAGGCGCGGGCCACGGCGTTGATGGCGTCCGGGTCGCCGTCGGCGCACAAGGCCAGAAAGCCGCCCAGCCGGCGCACGCGCAGCGGGGGCAGATCAAAAGGGCTGAACGTCGCGGCCAGCGTCTGCAGGGCGCTGCGCAGACCGTCCAGGCCCACACCCTCGTCGAGCGAAAAGGGTGCCTTCAACGTCGCATGCCAGCCGTAGCGCCGCGGATCGGCGGTCAGTTGCCGCTGCAGCTCGGGCGCGATGCCATCGATGGTGGGCTGCGCCAGCGTGTCGTTCGTGGCCGCACAACGGCCGAGCCAGCGGCTGCCCGCGGTCCACCAGGCCGAGTCTGTCGCGGGCGCAAAGTAGACCGCGAAGCGGTGGGCGTTGCTGAGGTCAACGGTCATCGTGGGTCACCGTGAGCTTGACGCGGTCGCCCGCGAACCAGGTGCTGGCGAATTCGATCGGCACGCCCGCGCCGTCGACGTTCACGCTGGTCACGAACAGCACCGGCCGGTTGACCGGTTGCCTGAGCAAGGCCGCGACTTCCGGGCTCGGCAGTTGCGCCGTGATGCGGCTCTCTTTCCGGGTGTAGTCGGTCACGCCGTGGGCGGTGAAGGCGTCGGTGATGGAGCCGGTCTCGCGCAACACCGCTTCCAGCCGCTCGAAGCGGGGCAGGGGGAACACGCGGTCGCTCACGTGCAGCGGCTGGCCAGCGCCCACCCCCAGCACCTGCAGGCGCAACACCGGGCTGCGCGCGGGCAGCTGCAGGGCCTGCGCCATCGCGGCGGTGGCGCGGGTGCGCTGGGCGTCCTGCACCTCGAAACGCCCTTGCAGACCGGCCTGCGCCATGTTCTGCCGGTGGCGCGTGCGCTTGCCAATGATCAGGTCGACCGCGAAGTCTTCGACGTAGGTGCCGCTGCCCTGCGTGATGCGCACCAGCCCCTTCTGGCACATGCTGGCCAGCGAGCGGCGGATGGTGTGGCGGTTGACGCCGTACTGCTCGGCGAGCACGTGCTCCGAGGGCAGGCGCTGGCCCGGCTCGTAGACACCGCGGGCTATGGCTTCGGCGAGTTCATTGGCGATGCGCGCCCAGAAGCTCTGGCTTTCGCGGGGCGCGTCCGGGACGGATGTTGCAAGGGTCAGAAGTTTTGTCATGAAAGGGACATTTGGTGGCTCTACGCTCGGGGCCTGGATTCAATTTGTCTAGACGTCTTAAAAGGTACCACGGACATGTTTCATGCATTTGACAGTTCGGCGCCGAACCGGCCGAAATCTCCGCTGACCCGGCCCGACTGGATGGCCCTGCTGGCGCGCGCACCGATGCCGGTGCTCGAAGCCGCGCTCGCGCCCCACAGCTCGGCAGCGCCGCGCTGGCTGCGCGCCCCCGAGACCGGGCTCATGATGGTGCAGGGCCGCGCGGGCGGCACCGGCGAGCGTTTCAACCTCGGCGAGGTCACCGTGACCCGCTGCGCGCTGCGCCTGCCCGGCGCCACGCCGCAGGCGCCGGTGGGTGTGGCCTATGTGATGGGCCGCTCGCACCGCCACGCGCAGCTCGCGGCGCTGGCCGATGCCCTGTTGCAGGACCCCGACCAACAACCGGTGCTGGAGGCGCAGCTGCTGCAGCCGGTGCGCGAACACCTGGCGCATGAGCAGGTGCAGCGCCAGCAGCGCGTGCAGAGCACCAAGGTGGAGTTCTTCACCGTGGCGCGCGAGTCGGGCGGTGCCGATGACGAAGAGGAGGGCGCTTGATGTCTCACGATCTGTCTTCGGTGGGGGCCGGTTTTTCCCACGAGGCCTTCGGCAGCCAGGCGGTGTTCCGCTCGGCCCTGATGGCCCTGTCACACCCCGGCCGCTGCATCCCGGTGGAACACGATGCCGAGCTGCCCCGCCACGGCAATGCCGCCGCGGCGGTGTTCCTGCTCGCCATGCTCGACGCCGACTGTGGCCTCTGGCTGTCGCCCTCGCTGCGCGACAGCGACGCCGCCATGTGGCTGCGCTTTCACACCGGTTGCCAGCTGGTGGAGCACGCGGCGCAGGCCCAGTTCGTCTGGGTGGGCGCTGGCGATCCGCTGCCCGCGTTGCAGAGCCTGCGCCAGGGCAGCGACGAATGCCCGGACCAGTCGGCCACCTGCGTGGTCGATGTGGGTTCCCTTTCCGCCGATGCAGATGCCGAAACGCAGCACTGGACGCTCAGCGGCCCCGGCATCCGCGAGCAGGCGACGCTCGGCGTGACCGGCCTGCCCGCTGACTTCGCCGCGCAATGGGAAAACAACCACGCCGGTTTCCCGCGCGGTGTCGACCTGTTCCTCGCCACCCGCGATGAGCTCGTGGGCCTGCCGCGCACCACGCGCATCCACACACCCGTCGAGGCCTGACCATGTACGTTGCCGTCAAGGGCGGAGAAACCGCCATCCTCAACAGCTACCGCCTGCTGGCCGACCAGCGCCGTGGCGACCCGGCCCAGCCCGAGCTCGGTGTGGCGCAGATCCGCGAGCAGCTCAAGCTGGCGGTGGACCGCGTCATGACCGAAGGTTCGGTGTACGACCCCGAGCTCGCCGCGCTGGCCATCAAGCAGGCCTCGGGCGATCTGGTCGAAGCCATCTTCCTGCTGCGCGCCTACCGCGCCACGCTGCCGCGCCTGGGCACCACCTGCGCGCTGGACACCGCGCGCATGGCGCTGGAGCGCCGCATCTCGGCCACCTTCAAGGACCTGCCCGGTGGCCAGGTGCTCGGCCCCACCTACGACTACACCCAGCGCCTGCTCGACTTCACCCTGCTGGCCAGCGGCGCGCCGGTGGTGGCGGGTGACGCGGGCGTTGCGGGCAGCGCCCAGCCCGAGGCCACGCCGCGCGTGGTGGACCTGCTCAACCAGGAAGGTCTGATCGAAACCCGCCCGGTGCCGCCGGGCGACCCGGCGCCGGTGGACCTGACGCGCGAACCGCTGCGCTTTCCCGCCGCCCGCGCCACGCGGCTGCAGAACCTGGCCCGCGGCGACGAGGGCTTTCTGCTCGCCATGGCCTATTCGACCCAGCGCGGTTATGCGAACTCGCACCCCTTCGTCGGCGAAATCCGCCTCGGGCAGGTGGCGGTGGAGATCGTGCCCGAAGAGCTGGGCTTTGCCATTTCCATCGGCGACATGGAGCTGACCGAGTGCGAGATGGTCAACCAGTTCGCGGGCAGCAAGACCGAGCCACCGCAGTTCACGCGCGGCTACGGACTGGCCTTCGGTCACAGCGAACGCAAGGCCATGGCCATGAGCCTGGTGGACCGCGCGCTGCGCGCCGACGAACTCGGCGAAGCCGTGTTGTCGCCGGCCCAGATGCAGGAGTTCGTGCTCTCGCACAGCGACAGCCTGGAGGCCTCGGGCTTTGTGCAGCACCTGAAGCTGCCGCACTACGTGGACTTCCAGTCCGAGCTGGAGCTGGTGCGCAAGATGCGCGCCGTGGCCACCACCCACCCCACCCCCAACGAAGAGGCCGCCGCATGAACGCACCCTACGAAGCCGTGGCGCTGGAGCGCCTGCCCGAGCCTTCCGTCGAACGCGCTGCCGAAGTCAACTTCGCCTACCTCGACGAGCGCACCAAGCGCATGATCCGCCGCGCCATCCTCAAGGCCGTGGCCATTCCCGGATACCAGGTGCCGTTCGGTTCGCGCGAGATGCCGCTGCCCTACGGCTGGGGCACCGGCGGCATCCAGGTCACCGCCTCGGTGATCGGGCCGGACGACACCTTGAAGGTCATCGACCAGGGATCGGACGACACCGTCAACGCGGTCAACATCCGGCGCTTCTTCCAGCGCACCACCGGCGTGGCCACCACCACGCGCACCACCGAGGCGACGCTGATCCAGACGCGACACCGCATCCCCGAAATCCCGCTGGTCGAAGGCCAGGTGCTGGTCTACCAGGTGCCGGTGCCCGAGCCCATGCAGCGCCTGGAGCCGCGCGAGACCGAGACCCGCACCCTGCACGGCCTGGCCGAATACGGATTGATGCACGTGAAGCTCTACGAAGACATCGCGCGCTACGGCCACATCGCCACCACCTACGACTACCCGGTGCTGGTCAACGGCCGCTACGTGATGGCGCCATCGCCGATCCCGAAGTTCGACAACCCCAAGATGCACATGAACCCCGCCCTGCAGCTCTTTGGCGCCGGGCGCGAGAAGCGCATCTACGCCGTGCCGCCCTACACGTCGGTCGAAAGTCTGGGCTTCGAGGACCATCCGTTTGAAGTGCAGCGCTGGGATGCCGCCTGTGCCCTGTGCGGCGCCACCGATTCTTTCCTTGACGAGGTGATCACCGACGACGCCGGCGCACGTATGCACGTGTGCTCGGACTCGGACTATTGCCAGTCGCGCCAGCCGGCTGCGGGGGCAGGGGCATGAGCCTTCTGATCCGCGAAGCCACCGAGGCGGATCTGCCTGGCGTGCTGGCGCTGTACGGGCAATCGGGCCTGGACAACGACGCCGTGCTCTCTGTGGCGCAGGCGCGCGAGGTGTTCCAGCAGTTTGCGCGCTACCCCAGCTACCGGCTTTTCGTCGCCTGCGAGCCGGCATTTCCCGACAGCGTGATCGCCACCTACGCCTTGCTGGTGATGCACAACCTGGCGCACTGCGGTGCACCCTCGGCCATCGCCGAAGACGTGGTCGTGCACCCGCAGCGCCAGGGCCGCGGCATCGGTCGCCAGCTGATGGCGCACGCCATCGAGCAGGCCCGCGAAGCCGGTTGCTACAAGCTGGCCCTGTCGTCGAACGCCAAACGCCAGGCCGCACACGCCTTCTACGAATCCCTCGGCTTCCAGCGCCACGGCCTGAGTTTTGTGATTGAGACTTGAAATGAAACCCTCTTCTTCAACCCCCCTGCTGCGCGTGCGCGGCGTGGCCAAGCGTTACGGCGACCAAGTCGCGCTGCACGAAGCGTCCTTCGATCTCTGGCCGGGCGAGGTGCTGGCCGTGGTGGGCGAGTCCGGTTCGGGCAAGACCACCCTGCTCAACGCCATCGCCGCGCGCACCGCGCCCGATGCGGGCAGTGTCGAATTCCTCGGCCGCGACGGTCTGCTGCAGGACGTGCACGGCATGTCGCAGGCGCAGCAACGCCTGCTGGCGCGCACCGACTGGGGCTTCGTGCACCAGAACGCGGCCGATGGCCTGCGCATGGACGTGTCGGCCGGTGCCAATGTGGGCGAACGCCTGATGGGCCTGGGCGAGCGCCACTACGGGCGGCTGCGCTGCACCGCCGAAGAGTGGCTGCAGCGCGTCGAGATCGACCCGATCCGCATCGACGACGCGCCGCGCACCTTCTCCGGCGGCATGCGCCAGCGCCTGCAGATCGCGCGCAACCTGGTCACGCAGCCGCGCCTGATCTTCATGGACGAGCCCACCTCGGGGCTGGACGTGTCGGTGCAGGCCCGCCTGCTCGACCTGATGCGCCAGCTCACGCGCCAGATGCACCTCGCCGCGATCATCGTCACGCACGACCTCGCCGTGGCCCGTCTGCTGGCCCACCGCATGATGGTGATGCAGCGCGGTCGCGTGGTCGAAGCCGGCCTCACCGACCAGGTGCTCGACGACCCGCAACACCCCTACACCCAGCTCCTCGTCTCTTCGGTACTGCAACCATGAACCCACCCCTGCTTCAGATGAAAGGGGTGGCCAAGCGCTTCACCCTGCACCACCAGAACGGCGCCGAACTCTCGGTGCTGCACAACGTCGATCTGGAGGTGCGCCCCGGCGAATGCCTGGTGCTCGATGGCCCTTCCGGCATGGGCAAGAGCACGCTGCTCAAGCTCATCTACGCCAACTACCGCGCCACCGAAGGCCGCATCACCGTGGCGCCTCCGGGCAGCGCGCCGGTGGAGGTGACCGAGGCCTCGCCGCGCGAGCTGGTGCGGTTGCGCCGCGAGAGCATTGGCTACGTGAGCCAGTTCCTGCGCGTGATTCCCCGCGTGTCGGCGCTGGACGTGGTGGCCGAGCCGCTGGTGGAAGACAGCGGCGAAGACCCGGCTGCTCTGGAGGCCGCGCGCGAACAGGCGCGCGCCTGGCTCACCCGGCTGCGCATCCCCGAGCGCCTGTGGGCCTTGCCGCCGGCCACGTTTTCCGGCGGCGAACAGCAGCGCGTGAACATCGCGCGCAACATGATCAAGCCGCGGCCGCTGATGCTGCTGGACGAGCCCACCGCTTCGCTCGACGCGGCCAACACCGGCACCGTGATCGAGCTGATCCAGGAAGCCGCCGCGCGCGGCGCCGCGCTGGTCGGCATCTTTCACGACGCCCATGTGGGCGATGCCGTGGCCACGCGGCGCATCAACGTCGGTGATTTCAGGAGCGCCGCATGAATCACTCAGTGAGCCCGCCCATCGTGTTCAAGAACGCCCGTCTGGTGCTGCCCGACGAAGTGCAGACCGGCAGCCTGTCGGTGGAGGCCGGGCGCATCGCCGGCTTCGGCGCGAGCAACAGTTCGCTGCCGCAGGCCATCGACCTGGAGGGTGACTACCTCATGCCCGGCTTCATCGAGGTGCACACCGACAACTTCGAGCGCCACCTGATGCCGCGCCCCAAGGTGCAGTGGGCCGAGATGCCCGCGCTGCTGGCGCACGACGCCGAGATCGCCGCCGCCGGCATCACCACCGTCTTTGACGCGCTGGGCGTGGGCGATGCCGATCATGAAAGCCTGCGCGGCACTGCGTGGGACGCGGTGCTGCAGACGCTGGACGCCTGCACGGCAGAAAACGTGCTGCGCGCCGACCACCACCTGCACGTGCGCTGCGAGCTGCCGGCGCACAACACCATCGACCTGTTCCAGCCCTTCCACGGGCATGAACGCCTGTCGTTGATCTCGCTGATGGACCACACGCCGGGCCAGCGCCAGTGGGAAAACCTGGAACACGCCCGCATCTACTACACCGGAAAGAAAGGCTGGAGCCAGGAAAAGTTCGAGCACCAGGTGGCGCACGCCGAGCGCCTGCAGGCCCAGTACGCCGAGCCGCACCGCGACTACTTTGTGGACTACTGCCGCGAGCACGGCATCGCGCTGGCCAGCCACGACGACACCACCGTCGCCCATGTGGAGCAGGCCCATGCCGAAGGCGCCAGCCTGTCCGAATTCCCGACCACGATGGCGGCCGCCCGGGCCGCGCGCGAGCGCGGTCTGCTGACGGTGATGGGCGGTCCCAACGTGGTGCGCGGCGGCTCGCATTCGGGCAACGTCGCAGCGGCCGATCTGGCGCGCCATGGCCTGCTCGACATCCTCTCCAGCGACTACGTGCCGGGCAGCCTGCTCAGCGCCGTGTTGCGGCTGGTGGCCGATGAGATCCTGAGCCTGCCCGAGGCCGTGGCCATCGTGAGCCGTAACCCGGCCCGCGCCACCGGCCTGCACGACCGTGGCGCCATCGAGCCGGGCCTGCGCGCCGATCTGGTCCAGGTGCGCGTGGTGGACATGCCCAACGGGCTGCGCCACGGCGTCGTGCGTGCGGTCTGGCGTGAAGGCATGCGCGTTTTATGACCCCCCGCGCCGCCTGCGGCGTCACCCCCCAGGGGGCGGCACTGGCGGCCCGGCAAAGCCGGTTCCGCGGTGCCCTGGGATTGACTTCCCCTCCGGCGCGAAGTGACTTTCCCCAGGATGCGGTGGAACCGGCTTTGCCGGGCCACTCGCATCGCCCCCTGGGGGGTGACGCCGAAGGCGGCGCGGGGGGGTGTCTTGAAATGTTCCGTGAATCGTCAAACGACTGTCACAACGAAAACCCACACTCAGCGTGTCTAGACGACTTTGGAGCCCACCCATGACAACCGCCCTGCGCATTCACCAGCTGAACAAACACTTCGCCAATGGCAAACACGCCCTGCGCGACATCAACCTGGAGATCCGCCAGGGTGAGATGGTGGCGCTGATCGGCGCCTCCGGCTCCGGCAAGTCCACGCTGCTGCGCCATGTGGCGGGCCTGGTGGTGGCCGACGCTGGCGAAGGCTCGCTGATCGAGATCGACGGCTGCTGTGTGCAGCAGGGTGGTCGGGTGCACCGCGACATCCGCAAGGTCCGCTCGCAGATCGGTTTCGTGTTCCAGCAGTTCAACCTGGTGGACCGCTTGCCCGTGATGGCCAACGTGCTGGTCGGTCGCCTGCACCGCATGCCGCTGTGGCGCAGCCTGACCCGCTGGTTCAACGCCCAGGAGCGGGCGATGGCCATCGAAGCCCTGGCCCGCGTGGGCATCGCCGAATGCCACGCCCAGCGCGCGTCCACGCTCTCGGGCGGCCAGCAGCAGCGCGCGGCCATCGCCCGCACGCTGGTGCAGGGTGCCAAGGTGGTGCTGGCGGACGAGCCCATCGCCTCGCTCGATCCCGAATCCTCGCGCAAGGTCATGGAGATCCTCACCCGCATCAACCGCGAAGACGGCTCCACCGTGGTGGTGTCGCTGCACCAGGTGGACATGGCCCTGAAGTACTGCCCGCGCGTGATCGCGCTGCACCAGGGCCAGGTGGTCTTTGATGGTGCCGCGTCGGCGCTCACCCCGGCCCTCTTGCGCGAGCTCTACGGCATGCAGGCCGACGAAATGCTGATGGGTGAGCCCCAGGCCCACGCACCGATTCCCTTGACCACGGCGCCCGAGCGCCACTGGCCGGCGCCCCTGGCGCAAGCGGCCTGAGCGCCGCGTTCTTTCCCCAGTTCTCATCCCACCGTTCCCTGTTTCCCACCCTTCCTGAAGGAGTCTTTCATGCTCAAGAAAACCCTGGCCGGCCTCGCGCTCGGCCTCACCCTCACCGGCGCCATGGCGCAGGACATCAACTTCGGCATCATCTCGACCGAGTCGTCGCAGAACCTCAAGGCCGACTGGCAGCCGCTGCTCGACGACATGGCCAAGCAGACCGGCTTCAAGGTCACGGCATTCTTCGCGCCCGACTACGCCGGTGTGATCGAAGCCATGCGCTTCAACAAGGTGCACGTGGCCTGGTACGGCAACAAGTCGGCCATCGAGGCCGTGGACCGCGCCAGCGGCGAGGTGTTTGCCCAGATGGTCAACGCCGACGGTACCGACGGCTACTACTCGCACCTCATCGTGCACAAGGACAGCCCGATCAAGTCGCTCGACGATGTGCTGAAGAACGGCAAGAGCTACAGCTTCGGCAACGGCGACCCCAACTCCACTTCCGGTTTTGTCGTGCCCAGCTTCTACGTGTTCGCCAAGAACAAGATCGACCCGCGCACGCACTTCAAGATCGTGCGCTCCGCCAACCATGAAACGAATGCCCTGGCCGTGGCCAACCAGCAGGTCGACGTGGCCACCAACAACAGCGAGAACCTCGACAAGATCGCGCAGAAGTTTCCCGAGAAGCGCAAGGACATCCGCGTGATCTGGACTTCGCCCCTGATCGCACTCGACCCGCTGGTCATGCGCAAGGACCTGCCCGAGGCGACCAAGGCCAAGATCAAGAACTTCCTCTTCACCTACGGCAAGACCGACCCGCGTGAAAAAGAAGTGCTGGTGAAGATCTCCAAGCTCTCGGGCTTCAAGCCGTCGTCCAACGCGCAGTTGCTGCCGATCCGCCAGCTTGACCTGTTCGGCAAGCGCAACAAGATCGAGTCCGACACCGCGCTGAGCGAAGCCGACAAGATGGCCAAGCTGGCCGAGATCGACAAGCTGCTGGCCGCGCTGAACTGATCGTTCTCTTCAGCGTTCGCTCCCTGGCGCTGCCCACCCGGACCGTTCGCGGCACTCTGCTGCGGACGGTCTGCGCGTGAGGCGCGCCCCCGAATTCCCATATCCCGCCCACCACGATGTCCACCACGCTCAATGTCCACCGCCTGACGCCGGCCGTGGTTCCCGCACCGAAACGCAGCCTGACCTGGTACCTGTCCTGGGCCGCGCTCTTGCTGCTGCTGGCGGGCTCGTGGAACGGCGCCGACATGCGCCCGCTCGACCTGATCCGCGACTCGGGCAACATGGCCACCTACGCGGCCGACTTTTTTCCGCCCGATTTTTCGCAGTGGAAGCTGTACCTGAGCGAGATCATCGTCACGCTGCAGATCGCGCTCTGGGGCACGGCGCTGGCCGTGCTCACCGCCATCCCGCTGGGCCTGCTGGCCTCCAGCAACATCACGCCCTGGTGGGTGCACCAGCCGGTGCGCCGCCTGATGGACGCGTTCCGCGCCATCAACGAAATGGTGTTCGCCATGTTGTTCGTGGTCGCGGTCGGCCTCGGGCCTTTCGCCGGCGTGCTGGCGCTGTGGATCCACACCGCGGGCGTGCTGGCCAAGCTGTTCTCCGAAGCGGTGGAGGCCATCGATCCGCAGCCGGTGGAAGGCATCCGTTCCACCGGCGCCAGTGCGCTGCACGAGATCGTCTACGGCGTGATCCCGCAGGTCATGCCGCTGTGGATTTCCTACATGCTGTACCGCTTCGAATCCAACGTGCGCTCGGCTTCGGTGGTGGGCATGGTGGGCGCGGGCGGCATCGGCGTCGTGCTGTGGGAGATCATCCGCGGCTTCCAGTACGCCGAGACCTGCGCCGTGATGCTGATGATCATCGTCACGGTGAGCGTGATCGACGTGATCTCTTCCCGGATTCGCAAGGTTCTGATCTGAGATGGTGCTGGCCGGCTTAGAGTCGGCACCATGCTGATCTCGCACCGCACTTCGGTGGTGGCCCGCCTGGGCACCGCGCAGACCCTGGCCTGGGCCTCGTCCTACTACCTGCCGGCCATGCTGGCCACGGCGATGGCCGCGGACCTTGGCGTGTCCGTGACGACGGTCTTTGCTGCCTTTTCGTTTGCGCTCATCGTCTCTGCGGTGTTTGGCCGCTGGGCGGGGCAGTTGATCGACCACCACGGTGGCCGCCCGGTGCTGATCGGCACCAACTTGCTGTTCGCCGCGGGGCTGCTGGCGCTGGCATTGGCGCAAGGGCCGGCGCTGCTGTTTCTGGCCTGGGGCCTGATTGGCGTGGCGATGGCGGCAGGCCTGTACGACGCCGCCTTCGCGACCCTGGTGCGCCTGTATGGCCACGACGCGCGCAGCAGCATCACCGGCATCACCCTGATCGCTGGTTTCGCCAGCACCGTTGGTTGGCCGCTCACGGCCTGGCTGGAGCTCGAATTCGGCTGGCGCGGCGCCTGCCTGTGCTGGGCAGGCCTGCACCTGCTGCTCGGGCTGCCGCTCAATGCGTCCTTGCCGCGCAGCGTGGCAGCGCCCGACGTGAGCCCGGTGGTGGCGGCGGTGTCACCCACCGCCGTGCCAGAGGTGGCGAGGGCGCCGGGCGCCACGTTCTGGCCCACCGTTCTGCTCTCGCTGGTCTTCGCCATCACCTGGTTCACCAGCACCGCCATGGCGGCCCACCTGCCCAGCCTGCTGCAAGCCCACGGGCTGACGCTGGCCGCCGCGCTGGCCCTCGCGGCCCTGGTGGGGCCGGCCCAGGTGGCGGCCCGGCTGCTGGAGTTCGGCTTCCTGCGCAAGGTGCACCCCTTGCTGTCGGCCCAGCTGGCGACGGCCGCGCACCCGGTGGGCGCCGTGCTGCTGATGGTGGCGGGTGGTCCGGCAGCGTTGTTGTTCACGGTGCTGCACGGCGCGGGCAACGGCATCCTCACCATCGCCAAAGGCACCTTGCCGCTGGTGATCTTCGGGCCGAAGGGTTACGGGGCGCGCCAGGGTTTGCTGATGGTGCCGGCGCGCGTGGCGCAGGCTTTTGCGCCGCTGGTCTTTGGCCTGGCGATTGACCGGTTTGGGGGCAGTGCGCTCTGGGTGTCCACCGGGGTGGGCCTGGTCGGCCTGGCTGCGCTGGTGTGGCTGCAGCGCAGTGGCTCGGTGGTGCGGTAGAGGGGTTGCGGTCCGTTGTTGTTGCACCTCGCGTGCCAAGGCGTGTGCGGGCAGGCCGCAGTGCTTCAGTGTGGCGGTCGGTGCTGCGCGCCGACTTCCCTGCGATGCTCGCGGCCGTGGCCCGTCGCACAACTCGCTGCGTTCGCTTCGCTCTCTCCGCTCAGACAAGTGCGACAAGTCAGTTGACGAAGCGCGCTGCGCGCGCGGCCACTGCGCTTCTCGGCGCCTCACAGGCGCGCTGCGACCTGCCCGCACACGCCTTGGCAGACACACTGTTGGCGCACCACCGGTGGAGAGTCAATCCCCCTTCTTGCTGCGGCAGGCGCTGTCCGGTGGGGGCGATGTTCCGGGGTGGCTGTGTCCGCCCGTCTGGGGCCGGGCGCGCCAGTGCGCGCATCGTTTCATGCTCGCGGCCACTGTCTGAGCGGAGAGAGCGCAGCGAACGCAGCGAGTTTGGCCGCGCCGGCCCCAGGGTGGTGGGCGCAGCGAAGTCGGCGCAAAGCGCCGACCACCCCGGATGAGCCCCCGCCGGGCAGCGCCGGCCGCAGCCGCGAGGTGCAGCCCCTCGGCTTTGGCCTGCAAAAACCATCTATTCAGAGGTCAGAGCGTTTCCAGGGCAACGGCTTTCAAAGGGGCATGAAAGCGCGGAGCCCCCTTGGCCGCAAAGGCCAGGTGACCACCGATGACGTGCGCCGCCACGCTCGGTGGCCGCCCGGCCGGCGTGCGCACCAGCACGATGTCGGCCCGCAGGCCCACGGCGAGGCGGCCACGATCAGACAGCCCGGCCGCATCCGCGGCGTTGCTGGAGATCATGGCCCAGGCGCTGGCGAGATCACAGACGCCATCTTCGCTCAGGCGGAAGGCGGCCGGCAACATGGCCGGGTAGTAGTAGTCGGACGTGAGCACCGTGCACAGGCCGGCGCGCGCCATGACCGCCGCCGACACCGCGTTGCTCATGTGACTGCCGCCACGCACGACGTTGGGCGCGCCAAACACCACCGGGTTGCCGTACTGGCGGGCCAGCACCGCGGTCTCGCGGGTCTTGGGGAATTCCGAAATGTTGCAGCCGAGGGACTGGTAGTCCGTGCGCACCTCGGGCGAAGGGTCGTCGTGCGAGGCCATGGGCACGCCGGCGGCCAAGGCGGCCGCTGCCAGGCGGCGAATGGAGGCGGGTACCTCGTCGCGCCGTGCAGCGACCCGCTCGGCCAGCGCCTGCAGGTCTGCGGCGGTCAGGCCCGTGCGCTGCAGCACCGTCATGCCGTCTTTCGGGTGCCCGATCTTGCGCAGGATGTCGGCGGTGTGGTCGTTGAAGGCGAGCAGGGCAATGCGCCCCTCGGCCAGCCAGTCCAGCACCTCGTCTTCGCCGTCCAGGTTGAAGGTTTCGTGGCGCAGGTGCAGGCGCGCGTCGCACGAGAGGTGGTCTTTGGCGGCGTCCATCGCCGCCATCAGGCGGACCAGTGTGTCACGGCTGCGCAGGCCGGGCTCCCAGGAGAAGGTGACGCCGTGAAAGGCGGTGGAAATGCCGTTGGCCACCAGCTGCCGGTCGGTCTCGGCCAGGGCCAGCTGCAGGTCGAAATGCACGCCCGGGCGCGGCATGATCTGGCGCTCGAAGGCGTCGCCGTGCAGGTCGATGATGCCCGGCATCACGCACAGGCCACGGGCGTCCATCACCGGTGCACCGTTGGCTTCGCTGCAGATCTCCACGATGACGCCGTGGTCCACCGTGATGACCACGTCATCCTGAAAACCCGATGGCAGCAGGGCGCTGCCTCCTGCGATCGCAAACCGCTCCAATGTGTTCATGCCTGGTGTCCCCGGTGATCAAAAGCCGTCCAGCGTGCCCCATTTGTGTGACAGTTGCACGACGAAACCGCAGTGTCATGCAAGTCATGAAAATTTCATGTCGTCTACACAACTTTGTCATCGCACGCCGTCACGCTCGTGAAGTTGTCTAAACCACTTGGAGCTGCCTCATGAACTGGACCAAACACCTCGCCACCGCCGCCGCGGTGATCGGCCTCACCGCCACCGCTATCTCGGCCCAGGCGCAAACGCTGCGCCTGGCCGTCACCGACATCGTCGGACTGGAGAACCTGCAGCGCGAATACGCCGGCTTCCAGAAGATCCTGTCGGAAAAGTCCGGCATGAAGGTCGAGCTGTTCCCCGTGCCCAACCGCACCGCCGCGGTGGAAGCGCTCAACGCGAAGAAGATCGACCTCGTGCTGACCGGCCCGGCCGAATACGTGGTGTTCAAGAAGCGCACCGACGCCAAGCTGGTGGTGGGCTTCAGCCGCCCCGAGTACTACGGCTCGGTGGTCACGATGGTGGGCTCGGGCATCGACGGCGTGGAAGACCTCAAGGGCAAGAAGGTTGCGCTCGGCGACGTCGGTTCCACCTCGCGCCACCTCTCGCCGATCCAGGTGCTGGCCGACCTGGGCCTCAGGCCCGGGCAGGACGTGCAGATCCTGCACATCAACCGCAACGTGGCGGTCGAGGCCATGAAGCGCGGCGACGTGGCCGCCATCGGCATCAACCGCACCGATCTGCCCGGCCTGTCCAAGCGCCACCCCGATGTGGTCTTCAAGGTCATCGCCCGCGGTCGCGACCTGCCCAACGACGTGCTGCTCGCCGGCACCCATGTGTCCGACGCCGTGGTCGCCCAGATGAAGAAGGTCTTCAGCGAAAACTCCGAAGCGCTGGTCGCGGCTGTGCTGCTCGGCCCGGACGAAAACCAGAAGTTCCAGGGCATGAAGTTCATCCCCAGCATCGCCGACGCCGACTACAACTACGTGCGCAAGATGTACGCCACCATCGGCCAGGC
Source organism: Hydrogenophaga aromaticivorans (assembly GCF_013387465.1). GTDB lineage: Bacteria > Pseudomonadota > Gammaproteobacteria > Burkholderiales > Burkholderiaceae_C > Hydrogenophaga > Hydrogenophaga aromaticivorans. The sequence continues at coordinate 204,429 of NZ_VYGV01000028.1, forward strand.
GCAGTACGCCGCCTTCGTCGGTGATTGAGCGCGGCGCCGTGTCCCGCTGGCCCGAACCCGCTGCTCGTATGTTGCATCCCTTCCCGCCCGTGACCGCGTTCACCGGTGCTGCGCCCGCCATGGGCCCGGGCGCGGCGGCCAGCGCCAGCCCGGTCGCCGATCTGGTGGTGAGCGCGCTGGGCAAGTCCTTCGAGCCGGGCACGCCGGTGCTGCGCAACGTGCACTTCCAGGTGACGACGGGCCAGCGCGTGGCGCTCATCGGCGCCAACGGCGCAGGCAAGTCCACGCTGCTGCGCTGCTGCATGCACCTGCTCCGGCCCGATGCGGGTGAGGTGCGGCTGTTCGGCACACCGCTGGGCGGGCTGGACGCCCAGGCGTTGCGCCGGCTGCGCGCCCAGGTCGGCTTCGTGTTCCAGAAACACAACCTGGTGCCGCGCCTCTCGGCCCTGTCCAACGTGCTGCACGGTGCCTTGCCGCGCGCGCCGCTGGCCCGCGCCTGGCTGCAGAGCCTGGCCCCGGCGGCGTTGCGCGAGGAAGCGATGCACTGTCTGGAGCGCGTGGGGTTGACCCACATCGCCCTGCGCCGCGCTGACAAGCTCTCGGGCGGTCAGTCGCAGCGCGTGGCGGTGGCGCGCGCCCTGATGCAGCGGCCGCGCCTCATCGTGGCCGATGAGCCCGCGGCCAGCCTGGACCCGGTGGCCGGCGACGAGGTCATGTCGCTGTTTTCTGGCCTGGTGAAGGACGAAGGTCTGACCATGGTCTTCACCTCCCACGACCTGGTGCACGCCGTGAAATACGCCGACCGGGTCATTGCCCTGCAGCGCGGCGAGATCGTGCTCGATGCCCTGAGCCACGAGATCGACGTCGCCGAACTGAGAACCCTGTATGCCTGAGCACACCGCCACCCCGGCCCTGCGGGTCCTGCCGGACCGCTTCGAGCGCACCAGCACGACCAGCTTCATGCTCTGGCTGATCGTGCTCGGCTTCTTCGCCTGGTCGGTCAACAAGACCGGTGTCTCGTTCAGTGACCTCTGGGGCGGCATTCCGCAGATGACACGCCTGGTGGGCGAAATGCTGCCGCCGTCCACCGCGCGGCTCGAAGCCGTGGGCTGGGCGCTGCTGGAGACCTTCCAGATGGCCTTCGTGGGCACGGTGGTCGGGGTGTTATTGAGCGTGCCGATCGCCGTGCTGGCCACGCCGCACCTCTCGCCCCATCCGCTGGTCTACCACGCGGCGCGCAACCTGATCGCCTTCTTCCGCACCGTGCCCGACCTGGTGTGGGCGCTGCTCTTCGTGGTGTCGGTGGGTCTGGGGCCGTTCGCCGGCACCCTGGCCATCGTGATCGACAAGATCGGGTTCTGTGGCCGGTTCTTTGCCGAGGCCATGGAAGAGGTGGACCGCGGGCCGCAGGAGGCGCTCTCGGCCATGGGGGCGAGCCGCCTGTCGCTGATCATGTGCGCCGTGTTCCCGGCCGCCATGCCATCGTTCATCAACACCTCGCTGTTCAGCCTGGAAAAGGCCACGCGCTCGTCGGTGGTGCTCGGGCTGGTGGGGGCGGGCGGCATCGGCATCGAGCTGAAGGTGGCGATGGACCTGTTCAACTACGACGAGGCGGCCACCATCATCCTGGCGATCTTCGCGCTGGTGGTGCTGGTGGAGCGGCTCAGCGCGCTGCTGCGCAAGAAGGTGATGTGAGTCAGGCCCCGGGCTGGCCAGACAGCCAACGCCGCACCTGGTCCGCCACCCAGCGCGGGTCGTCCAGCGGCAGGTCGTGGCCTGCGGCCGGGTGCGTCAGCAGCGGGCAGTGCCAGGCGCTGGCGATGGCCTGCGAGCAGCGGCTGTCCACCAGCTGGTCGTGCTCGCTGGCCAGCAACAACAGGGGAACGCCGGGCGCCTCCCGGGACGCGCGGTAACGGGCCGCGGCGAGCAGTTGGCGCACGGCGTTGCCGGCGCTCACCGGGCGGTGGCGGCGCACGGCCGCCCAGTCCGGGATCACGTCGCGCAGTTGATCCGGCTGGTTGCTGGTGAGCCGCAGCACCGTCTGTTCGATGGCTTCTGCCGTACCCCGGCCCAGGGCCAGTCGAAACAAGGCCGGGTAGTTGGCGGGCCGGAGCCGGTGGTGCAGGGGGCTGAACGGCCGCATGCTGGTGTTGATGAGCACGCAGCCGTCCAGCTCGTCGGGCGCCACACGCGCCCACTCGGCCGCCACCATGGCGCCGAGCGACATGGCGAGCAGGTACACCGGGGTCTCGATGCCGCGGCGGACGCGTTCGTCCCGGCAGGCGGCCACCATGCCGGCCACCGAGAGCGGGCTGGTCTGGCGGCGGTGTTCACCATTGCCCGGCAGGTCCAGCGTGAGGATGCGGGCGCGGGGCAGGGCCTGCTGGAAGACGGTGGTGAAACGTCCCCAGTGCGCGGCTTCGCGCGTCAGGCCCCTGAGGAAAATCCAGGTGTTCATGGGGAAACCTCCTCACGTCGTGCTGTTGTGTGAGTTCCTTTTGGAATGACTGGGGTTGAGCGGATCTGCCGCTGCACGTCTCGCTCTTTGCTTCTCGCGGCTGCGGCAGGCGCTGCCCGGCGGGGGCTCATACTGGGGCGGTCGGCGCCTTGCGCCGACTTCGCTGCACCCACCAGCCTGGGGCCGGCGCGGCCAAACTCGCTGCGTTCGCTGCGCTCTCTCCGCTCAAACAATGGCCGCGAGCATGAAACGAGGCGCGCACGTGCGCGCCCGGCCCCAGGCTGGCGTGCACAGCCGCCCCAGAAATCGCCCCCACCGGGCAGCGCCTGCCGCAGCACAGCCATGAAGTGGCTCTCCACCGTTAGCGACCCCACATCTTTTCTGCCAAGGCGTGTGTGGCCTGCCCGCACACGACTTGGCTTGCGAGGTGCAACAAACAAGACTGACAGTTCACAACAGAAGAGCATCATGAAAAACCAGCTCAATACCAGTCAGCCAGCGCATCCGCATGGCGCTGGACGCGCTGTTCGGCGCCAGGTGTCCACCGCGTGTGGCTGCTCGCAGCGCGCGAGAGAAAGTCCAGCAGCGCCAGGTGGCGGCGCAGCACGCGCTGCTGGCGGTGGCCGATCAGCGGGTTGAAGATGCCCTTGCGCGAAAACAGCTGGCGCGGATTCTTCTTGATCCACAGCCACGAACCCATCTCCAGCGTCAGCGGCAAAAAGGTGCGCTCCGGGTGTGCGGTGCTGGCCTGCAGGTAAAGGTGGTCCCAGAGGTCGCCGTGGGTCAGGTACTGCGCGCTCTGCGGTTCGATGATGTAGGGGTGGTGGCTGTGGGCCTGCTCGAAGATGGCCTTGAGCGCGTGCACCTCGGCCAGATGGGGGATGGGCTCACGCGTATGGGCAAACGGGAACCAGAGGCGGTCGCTGATGCCGAAGCCCGAGTGGCAGTCCAGCGCGATGCTGAACGGGCGGCTCAGCAGTTCGCTGTGCACCACGTCGCAGACCGCCTGGCTCTCCGCTTCCAGCGGATCACCGAGGCGCCCGCGGTACCAGGGCAGGCCCGCGCTCAGCCGCTGGCCACCGAGCATGTAGGGCACTTTTTCCCGCGCTTCAACCGGGGCGTTGCGCATCAGGTCCACGCCGCGCGGATTGGCCCGCGTCGCGGCCCACATGCCGCCGGGGTTGACGATGGGCATGAACACCAGGCGCACGCTGTCCAGCAGGCGGTGCAGCGAGGTGTCCCACGACAGCCGCGTGACGATGTTCTGCAGGAAGGCGATGACCACCTGGGCACCGATGCGTTCCAGCCCGTGCACACCGCCGAAGTAGCCCACCGCAGGCACATCCAGGCTGGGGTTGCCCAGGGTGATGGCGTGCACGGGAAAGCTGCGGCCCGATGGCAGCGTGATCCGGCACGGCTCCTGCACCTGCAGATGGGGCGCGCCCAGCTCCATGATTTTTTCAAGTGCCAGCAGCTCGGGCAGGGCGGAATCAGGCACGGTGTGGGGCGGTGGTGTGGGGTGTGATGACGGTTGGATCAGCGCCGAGCATAACGCCGGGGGACCGGTTCGGCACACCGTCGGCCAAGCTTGCGCACGCCTGGGGTTGACGCAAAATCGTCACATGAAAAAGCTAAGGTGACTCGCCGGCATCACGGGTCGGCCAGAAAGGGCTTTGCATGATGAACAACGCCGGCGATCGCCGCAAGCGGGATCCGCTTCGGGCACTCAAGCTGTTGGGCGCGATCGGCTGCGGCGTGGTCGGTGGCGTTCTGGAGTTGCTGGCCCTGCAGCGCTGTCGTTTCCAGGCCCGCCGCAAACGCAGCCAGTCGGCCTGGAACCGCTGAAGCGCTCGCTCCCGATGTGACAGCGCTGACCGGTGGCGGCTGCCACGCCGTTGCCACATGGGCGTCCTAGCATGGTCCGGGCGATGCGGTCCGCGTCGTGTTCAACCACCGATCACCATCTTCTTCATGAGGTACTCCATGCGTCACCTGATTCCCGTCCTGGCCCTGCTGGGTCTGACCGCCACCGCTGCGTTGGCTTCACCGGGCGACCAGCGGCCCGGCCACCGCGCTGAAAAGCCGGCCTCCGTGGAACTGGGTGTGCGCCCGTTCTTCCTCGTCGACGACATGGCCGACAGCCGCCTGAAGCAGAAGCTCCAGCAGTGTGCGCAGCGCGGCCAGTTCACCGCGCGCGATTTTTCCATCGGTCACCGGGGTGCACCGTTGCAGTTCCCCGAGCACACGGTGGAGTCGTACACCGCGGCGGCGCGCATGGGGGCCGGCATCGTCGAGTGCGACGTGACCTTCACCAAGGACAAGGAACTGGTCTGCCGCCACGCGCAGAACGACCTGCACACCACCACCAACATCCTGGTCACGCCGCTGGCCGTCAAATGCACCACGCCCTTCGTGCCGGCCACACTCGACGCCGACGGCAAGGTGGTCACACCGGCCAAGGTCGAATGCCGCACCAGCGACATCACGCTCGCCGAGTTCCGGACCTTGCGCGGCAAGATGGACGCGTTCAACCCGGCGGCCCGCACGCCGCAGGAGTACCTGGGCGGCACGGCGAATTTCCGCACCGACCTGTATTCGGGTCTCACGAGCGGCACGCTGATGACCCACGCCGAGAGCATCGAACTCTTCAAGCGGCTGGGCGTGAAGATGACGCCGGAACTCAAGAGCGCGAGCGTGACGATGCCTTTTGACGGCTTCACGCAAGAGGCCTATGCACAGAAGATGATCGACGAGTACAAGCAGGCTGGCGTGTCGCCGCGCCAGGTGTTTGCGCAGTCCTTCAACATCAACGACGTGCTGTACTGGGTGCGCAACGAGGCCGCGTTCGGCAAGCAGGCGGTGTACCTGGACGACGCCAACACCGTGGCCGACCTGCCCGGCCGCAATGAGCTGGTGGACTACAAGAGCCAGGGCATCCAGATCGTGGCACCCCCCATCTTTGCCTTGCTGAGCACCAACGCCGCGGGCGATATCGTGCCCTCTCAGTACGCGCGTGACGCCCGGGCGGCCGGGCTGGGCATCATCGCCTGGTCGCTGGAGCGTTCGGGCCTGCTGGCCGATGGCAACAACGGCTTTTATTACCAGTCGTTCGACAGTGCCATCCAGACCGAAGGCGACGTGATGCGTGTGCTCGACGTGCTGGCTCGCGACGTGAAGGTGATGGGCGTGTTCTCCGATTGGCCCGCCACCACCACCTTCTACGCAAACTGCGCCGGCCTGCGCTGAGGGAAGGAAGCACCCCCCGCGCCGCTTCGCGTCACCCCCCTCAAGGGGGGCGGCACTGGCCGTCCGGCAAAGCCGGCCCGGCGGTGCCCCTGGGGTTGCATCGCTTCTCACTTCGCGAGTGGTGCAGCGCCCCGCTCTGCAAGAGCGCGGCCAGGATCTCCGGGATCTCGAACAGCGCCCGGTTCTGGATCCGGTCCACGCGGGCGCGGTACGCGTCCAACTCGTCCAGCAATTGCGCCACCGCGCTGTCCACACCGCGGAAGCTGCCGATCACGACGCCGAGCCGCTGCTCGCGGATCCAGTCGGCGTTGTAGCGCTCCTGCGGCATGGTCCAGGCGTTGTTCACCACGATCACCGGCAGGCCCAGTTGCACCGCCTCGCTCACGCTGCCCGGGCCGGGCTTGCCAATCAAGAAGTCCGCCAGCCGCATCCAGGCGGGGATGTCGCTGCTGAACCCGACCACGACGTGCCGCGCGGTCGAGGGCTGGGCACGCAGGCGTTCGGCGAGGGCCTGGTTGTGGCCGCAGACCAGGATCAGCTGGGTGTCGCTCAGCCGCTCGGCGATGCCCAGCATGGCCTTGGAGCCGTGGCCGCCGAACAGCACCAGCCCGGTCGGGCGCTGCGGATCCAGCCCGAGGCGGCGCTGTTCGGCGGCCCGGTCGAGGGTGGCGGGCCGGTAGAACTCGGGGCGCAGGATCATGCCCGAGGTGGCGTGCACGCGGTCTTCGGCGTGGCCCAGCGCGAGGGCCTGCTGCACCGCGCGCGGTGTGCCGCAGACGAAGTGCTGCGACTGGTCGCGCTCGATCCAGAAATGCGGTGGCAGGTCGGCGAGGTCGGTCAGCACGGTGACGTAGGGCACGCCGGGCAGCGCGGCGATAAGGCTTTCGTACAGGGCACGGTTGAAGTTCGGGATCAGCGAGACCACGAGGTCGGGGCGCGTGCGTAGCCAGTGGCGCCGCAGCTTGCGCACCAGGGTCGGGTGGGTGAGCCGGATCAGGCCCTGCAGGATCTTGAGTTCGTGCGCCATGCCCAGGGTCCAGCCCCGCGCGAGGCGCTGGTTGTACCAGTCCTCCGGCGCCTTGCCGGTGAGGCGCTTGAAGCGGCCCGAGGGGTCGAGCACCTCGAACAGGTTGACCAGGCGCACGTCCCAGGGGCGGCCCAGTTCGCGCAGCACGGATTGCAGGGCGAGCGCGGAGGCGCGGTGGCCGCCGCCGGCGTTGAAGTAGATCAGGTCAACCGTGGTCATGGGTTTGGGGGGTGAGGGGGGTGGTTTGCAGCAGGGCTTCGCCCATGCGGATGCGGTGGCCGTCGTGCAGCGCGGGATCGAGCGCCAGACCCGGCGGCGCGAGCACCAGGATGGTGGAGCCGTGTTCGAACCAGCCGAGTTCGTCGCCCTGCCGGTAGCGGGCCGAGCAGGGCAGCTGGTGGGGGCCGCGGTAGCGCAGGTTCAGCGGCACGTCGAGCGCGCGCAGGCGCATGCTGGCCACCAGGATGGCCGCCACCGGCACCAGCACCAGCAGGCCGCCATCGGCCCGGCGCAGTCGCAGCACGGCGCGTTCGTTGCGGCAGAACAGGCGCTCCACCCGCTGGAGCGCGATCGGGTTCACGTTCCAGGTGTCGCCACTGATGTAGGTGACGTGTTCGAGCGTGGCGTCGCAGGGCGCGTGAAAGCGGTGGTACATGCTCGACGTCAGGCGCAGCGTGACAAAGCTGCCGCCGGCCAGCTCGCGCGCCAGCGCCCGGCCGCGCTCGTCGTCGCCCAGCAGGTCGAGCAGCCGGTAGGGGAAGCCCTTGGCCTGGAACAGCTGGGCGTCCGTGCCGTACTGCAAGGCCTCGATGCGGCCACAGGCGCCGACGATGCCGTCGCTCGGGCTGGTCAGCACACCGGGTCGGCCATCGAGCGGGCGCAGGCCGGGCTTGAGTTCGCGGGTGAAGCAGTCGTGCAGGCTGTCGAAGTGGGATTGTTTGGCCTCGCTCAGGTCGATGTCGGAAAAAGTTTTCCAGACCGCCATCGACGCATCGCGCACCCAGGGGTTGCGGATGCGGCTCCACCAGCCCATGAAGCGCGTGAGCGCGATGCGCGGCACGCGGTTGGTCAGCAGGAAATTCAGGTCTTCGTTCAGCACCATGCGCTGAGCGGCGGCTCGCAGGTTCATACGGGTGTCATGGGGGTGAAATAGAAACGCGGGATTGCAGTCACGGAGCAGTCATCGCCATGCCCTTCATCGAATACGCCCTCCCGGCCGCCGCGCTCGCGCTGGGTCTGCCCGCGCTCAAGCGCCGCCTCGACCTCTCGCGCGCCAAGCACCGCTCGCTCGCCGGCCATTCGCGTTTGGCCAAGCGGTTGGCGCGGCTGCTGCCGGGCTACGCCTACGACGAGGAAAAGTTCTTCAACTGCGACGGGGTGTCCGATGAGGTCGCGCAGCTGCGGCGCGCGGCCTTCGAGACGCTGTGCGCCGGCTTTGCCCAGCGCTACGCCAAGACCCTGGCGCTCACCGCGCAGGCGCGCGAGGGCCTGGCCGACCTGCAGTTCACCGGCCAATACCGCGTGCCCTTCCAGTTCAGCCCCATCGTGAGCGAGCGGCTGAAGGTGGGCGCGTTCGTGCGGTCGGCCGAGGGCGTGAGCCTGACCGACCTGGACGGCAACCGCTTCATCGACCTGACCGGCTCCTACGGCGTGAATGTGTTCGGCGTGGACTTCTACAAGGCCACCATGGCCGAGGGCGCGGCGCTGGCGCAGGAGCTCGGACCGGTGCTCGGCGCCTACCACCCCTGCGTGGCCGACAACATCGCACGGCTGCGCGCCATCTCCGGGCTGGACGAGGTCTCGTTCCACATGTCGGGCACCGAGGCGGTGATGCAGGCCGTGCGCCTGGCGCGCTATCACACGCGGCGCAAACACCTGGTGCGCTTCTGCGGCGCCTACCACGGCTGGTGGGAAGACGTGCAGCCCGGCCCGGGCAACCCGCTGCCCCCGCGCGAGACCCACACCCTGGCCGACCTGAGCGAGCGCAGCCTGCAGGTCTTGCGCACCCGCAAGGACATCGCCTGCGTGCTGGTGAACCCGCTGCAGGCCCTGCACCCCAACCGCAACGCCCCGGCCGACTCGGCGCTGGTCGACAGCAGCCGGCAGGCCGGCTACGACAAGGCCGCCTACACCGCCTGGCTGCAGCGCCTGCGCGAGGTCTGCACCGAGCGCGGCATCGTGCTGATCTTCGACGAGGTGTTCCTCGGCTTTCGTCTTGCGAAGGGCGGCGCGCAGGAATACTTCGGCGTGAAGGCCGACATGGTCACCTACGGCAAGACGCTGGCCGGTGGCTACCCGGTGGGCGTGGTCTGCGGACGCCACGACCTGATGCAACGCTACCGCCCCGAGCGCCCGGCCGACCTGTGTTTCGCGCGTGGCACCTTCAACGCCCACCCTTATGTGATGGGCGGCATGAACGCGTTTTTGCGGCGCCTGAACACGCCCGAGGTGCAGGCCGTCTACGAGGGGCAGGAGGCGCGCTGGGACGCGCGCGCGCTGCGCTTCAACACCACCATGGCCGCCGAAGGCCTGCCCATGCGCGCGACGAACCTGCACAGCATCTGGACCATCGGCTACACCGAGCCCTCGCGCTACAACTGGCTGCTGCAGTACCACCTGCGCTGGCACGGTCTGGCCCTGAGCTGGGTGGGCACCGGGCGCCTGATCTTCAGCCTGAACTTCAGCGACGCCGATTTCGAGCAGGTGCTGCAGAGGTTCGTGCTCGCCGGCCGCGACATGCGGGCGCAGGGCTGGTGGGGGCAGGGCGGCGGGCAGAGCAACAAGGACATCCGGCGCGGCATCCTGCGCGAGGTGCTCGGCACGCTGCTCGGGCGCCAGGTCTGAGCGTGTCAAGGCGGGTGGTCGCTGCCGGTGCCGGATCAGCCGCGCTGGCCGTGGTAGGCCGGGTCGAGCAGCTCGCCGCGCATCAGATGCAGCGGGGCCTTGTGGTACAGCGCGATGTCGTGGAAAGGGTCGGTCAGGATCTTGGTCATCCACACCAGGCCGGTCTGCACATCGCGGATGAAGAACAGGTGCACGGTGCGGAACAGCAGGCCACCCACCCCGATCACCAGCCAGGCCGCGCCGACGTCGCGCGCATAGCCGGTCCAGTCGCTGTGCGGCTCGATCAGGCCCTGCAGGTCGGGCGAGACCAGCAGCGCCACCGGCGCGGCTGCCCACAAGGCCATCAGCACGATCTTGCGCTGCAGGTTGTAGCCCACCTTGATGGCTTCCTTGTGTTCGTGCGAGGCCTGGTTGATGTGGTCGTAGCCCTTGGGCTCGAAGAAGAAATGGCCCGCCTGGCGCGTGGCCATGGAGACCAGCCAGGCGATCAGCGCCGAGACCACCGGGTCGATCAGCAACCACGCGTAGGCCACGAGGAAACTGATCGCGCTGACGAAATGCAGCGCCTGGTTGATGCGGTGGTGGTGGTAGTAGCGGTGGTCGTCCTGGCGCTGGATGTCGAGGGCCTCGAAGAAAGTCGTCACATGGGTCTCCTGTTGGGGAAATGGACAAGGGGTGGCGAGATGATGTGCAGACTCGATGAAAGGCCGGTGACAGGGACGCTTTGTCATTGCAGGGGCACAGGGCTGTCATCGGCGCGGGCCGGTTTGTCACATGCCTGTTGTGCAAGCTGCAGAAGATGGCGGTATGAACCACCTCGCCTCACAGAACATCCTCGTGCAGGAATTCCCGGCCGCCCGGCCTTCGCTGCGCCTGGCCGTGGTCACCGAGACCTGGCCGCCCGAAGTCAACGGCGTGGCGCTCACGCTGGCGCGGCTGGTGCAGGGACTGTGTGAACGCAACCACCAGGTGCAGCTCGTGCGCCCGCGCCAGACCCGCGCCGACCTGGGTGCGCACGACGCCGGGTTCGAAGAGGTGCTGATGCGCGGCATGCCGATCCCGCGCTACCCGCAGCTCAAGCTCGGCCTGCCGGGCAAGAAGGCCCTGGTCTCGGCCTGGGCGCTGCAGCGGCCCGACCTCGTGCACATCGCCACCGAGGGCCCGCTGGGCTGGTCGGCGCTGCAGGCCGCGCGCCACCTGCGGCTGCCCGTGACCTCCGACTTCCGCACCAACTTCCACAGCTACAGCCAGCACTACGGCCTGGGCTGGCTGAAGAAACCCATCGTGGCCTACCTGCGCAAGTTCCACAACCTCACGCAGTGCACCATGGTGCCCACGCGCGCACTGTGCGCCGAGCTGATCTCCAGCGGCTTCGAGAACACGCGCGTGGTCGCGCGCGGCGTGGACACGCAGCTGTTCCGGCCCGAGCGCCGCAGCAGCGAACTGCGCGCCCAGTGGGGCGCCGACGAAGCCAGCCTGGTGCTGCTGGTGGTGGGCCGGCTGGCGGCCGAGAAGAACCTGGAGATCGCGATCCGCGCTTTCGAGGCGATGGCCGCGGTGCACCGCGATGTGCGGCTCGTGTTCGTGGGCGACGGCCCACAGCGCGAGGCACTGCAGCAGCGCTGTCCCCCGGCGGTGTTTGTGGGGCAGTTGCGGCAGGACACGCTGGCGGCGTGTTACGCCTCGGCCGACCTGTGCCTGTTTCCCAGCCTGACCGAGACCTTTGGCAATGTCACGCTGGAAGCGCTGTCCAGCGGGCTGCCGGTGCTGGCCTTCGACACAGCGGCCGCCGCCGAATGGCTGGAACCCTGCGTCACCGGCTGGATGGCGCCGGCCGGTGATGCGTCCGCCTACGTCGCGCTCGCCCGTGAACTCGCGGCTCATCCCCAGCACATCACCCAGGCCAGCACCCGGGCGCGGCAGCAGGTCGCGCAGCTGGACTGGCAGCAGATCGCGGCGCAGGTCGAGGCGGTCTTCACGGGTGTCATGGCCCGCCATGTCGGGCGCACCATGCCGGCCGCGCCACCGTTGCCGGCGCTCTGAAGCGGGCGCCTGGTCCGGCGTTCACGAGGCCAAAAAAAGCCCGGCCGAATGAAGCCGGGCTTTCGAAGCAGGGCGAACCCGATCAGGTGCCCAGGATGCCGCCGTCGTTCTTGGTGATCACGATGGTGGCCGAGCGCGGGCGTTTGCCGGCGCCGTAGCCGGCGTTGGCGGGCCACTGGCTCTGGTACTTGGCGGGGTCGTTCACATCGGCCATGGCCGTGCTTTCGCCCGGGTGCTGGATGTTGATGAACATCGCGCGGCCGTCCGGCGTCTCGCACCAGCCGGTGATCTCGCAACCCTTGGGGCCCACCAGGAAACGCGCCAGCGTGGCGGGCGTCGGGGTCTTGCCCACGTAGGTGGTGACCTGCTTGTCGCCGTGTTTCACGGTGCGTGCGCCACCATCGCCGACCTTGCCGGGAATGGCCGCGAGCATCATGCAGTTGGTCTTGTCGGTGAAGGCGCCGTCGTCGGTCTGGATCCAGCACACGCCGGTGGCCGGGCTGAACACCAGACCGTCGGGTGCCGACATGTCGTTGTCGTCGGTGAGGTTCGACAGGTTCACCGCGGACTTGTCGGCGCCGGCTTCAGCGCCGAACACGTAGATGTCCCACTTGAACGACGAGCCTGCGGGCGAGGCGTCGGCCAGGCGCACGATGTGGCCGTTGACGTTGCCCTTCTGCTCCTTGCTGCCCTTCATGTCGGCGTAGGCGCGCGGGTTGACCGCATCGGCCGTGGCGGCACTGCGGTTGCTGTTGTTGGTCAGGGTGAAATAGACCTCGCCGGTGCGGGGGTGCACACCGTTCCACTCCGGGCGATCCATCTTGGTGGCGCCCACCGCATCGGCCGCCAGGCGGGTGAAGATGGCCACGTCGGCGTTGGACTTGAATTCGAAGTACGAGCTGCCGGCGATCACCGGGTTGTTCATCGACAGTTCCATCCACTCGCCGCTGCCGTCGCCCTTGAAGCGCGCGGCGAACAGCGTGCCCTTGTCGAGGTACTTGTCACCGGCGGCCAGGCGGTTGGCCGGGCTGGCGTCTTTCGGGTCCCATTTGGCGTCGGAGACGAACTTGTAGATGTACTCACCGCGCGCGTCGTCGCCCATGTAGGCCACGATGGGCTGACCCGCCACCGGCTTGGCGAAGGCCACGCTCTCGTGCGCGAAGCGGCCCAGGCCGGTGCGCTTGCGGACCGGCTGGCTCTTGTCGTAGGGGTCCATCTCCACCACGTAGCCGAACGTGTTCATCTCGTTGCGGTAGTCGTCCTTGGCGCTGGCGGCCAGGGCGCCGTTGTTCCAGCGCACGTACTGGTCCTGCGCCCCGGCGCTTTCCCAGCCGTGGCGGCTGGCTTCGCCGGCCTTGCGGCCGTAGCGCTTGAGCGCCTGGACCTGCTTGTCCTTCTTGCGTCGGTCGTCGTCCTGAGCGTCGCGGAAAAAGTAGCCGTACCAGTTCTCTTCACCGCTCACGAAACTGCCCCAGGGCGTCTTGCCGGTGCCGCAGTTGTTGAGCGTGCCGCGGCAGAGCGTGGCGTCGGTGCTGAACTTCGTCACCAGGTGCTCGCTGCCGCGAGCCGGGCCGTGCAGGGTGGCGGGCGTCATGGAGGTGACGCGGCGGTTGAAGGCGGAACCTGACTGGGTGGTCCACTGCTTGCCGTTGGACATCACCTCGACCACGGACAGGCCGTGGATCGCGAGTTCCTTGTCCACTTCGGCGGCCGGGCGGGGCAGGGAGGCGGTGCCGCCGTTGGCGTGAATGAAGAACGACGAGAGCTTTTCATCCGTGGTGGCTTCGTGGTTCATGGCCAGCAGGCCGCGGCTGTTGAAGCTGTTCGAGGGTTTGCCCGAAGCGTCCAGACCAAACCACTCCATGCCGTCGTGGTGATCGCCCGCACGCTGTTCGAAAGCGGTGTCGGTGCCATCGTTCTTGAAGGCCGGCACACCGGCGGCCAGCGGGTCGCCCAGCGCGTAGATGATCTGGGCGGTGTAGCCCTCGGGCACGACCACCTTGTCGGCCAGGCTCTTGGCCACGGGCTTGAAGCCCAGGCTGGTGAGTGCGGGGCCGGTGGTGCCCGATGCACCGCCTGCTGTGGCGCAGCCGCTCAGGGTCGATGCGCCCAGCACGCCGGCACCCGCTGCACCGGCCGCGCCGCGCAGCAGGCCGCGGCGGCTGAGGCGGGTGTCAAGCACCTGGTCGAACTGGGGGTTGGCCGTGTGGTTGGAGTCTTCTTCGTTGAAGAAGTCGGCGGCGCGGGAGATGTCGGTTTTCAATGGGATGCCTCGTGGGTTGAACAAACGGGGCCTAGCATCCCCGGTTTGTGTGAAACCCGCGTGACAGTGATGTGGCAGTTGGCCCCACCTGGGCGCTTCAGCGTGCTATCAACGCGGTAGCGGCCCCGCCGCCGGGTGCATCTGCCCGGGCCGGTCTTCCATGTAGCCCTTGCCGTCCTTCACCCCCTTCTTGCCCGCGATCTGCCAGGCGGTTGGCTGACCCAGCAGGCGGCCGAGAAACTCGAGTTCCTCGTCGCTGTGGTTGATCGCCTGGGCCGGCGTGAGCAGGCGACCGTTCTTCGGCTCCACCTCACCCCAGAACGACTGGTGGTAGCTCGACACCGAGAGCGTCTTGTCGCCACGGGCGCTCACGTCGACCGTGCCGTAACAGTTGCAGAAATAGCTGCGCTGGTCGGGCATGACCTCGGTGTAGACGCCGGTGCCGCGGATGCCGGCGGTGAGCGTGGGCGTGACGATGCTGCGGCTGGCCGAACGCCCGAACACGCTGACCACCGCCCCGGTGAGCAGGCGCAGCAGGCTCACGGTGTTGAGCGTGGCGCCGCGCCCGACCTCCAGGCGCGAGTTCTGCCGCACATGAAAGGCCGCGTTGCCGACCACGAACAGCAGCCGCGAGCCCGGGCCGGTCTGGATCTGGTCACCGGTCTGCACCGTGTGCTGCCGCGACATGCGCTGCCCGTTGAGCAGCACGTCGCCCAGCAGGTCGACCACATTGCTGCGCGCCTGGGCCTGCGCGGCGCCCGCGCCCCCGAGGGCCAGCCAGGCGCCAGCCGCGGCCAGGGCTTCGCGGCGCTGGAACCACAGCATCTCGTCTTCATGGCGGCCAAGCAGGGTGTGCTGAGTCATGTCGGGTCTCCGGTGGTTGAGGGCAGTTGTTCGGGCTCGGCGCCGGTGTCAAAGCTGTCGCGGAACGTGAAATAGACCGAGGCGTAGAACATCGAGGCCACGAACAGCACGGCCGGGTACATGATGATATTGAGCGCCTGGGCGCCGCCCAACACCGAGCCCAGGAAACTGATCACCAGCCCGGAGAGCAGGAACACGCCCATCCAGCCGATGGCGAAAACCAGCAGGGCCCCCTTGTTCTGCCAGCAGGCCAGGGCGCTGAAAAACAGGCTCTTGACCGGGCTCACGCCGTGCCAATGCACCAGCGCCGGCGCGTGCCAGAACATCATGAGCACCGGGATGTACACCAGCAGGGCAAACCACAGGCCCGGGCTGCCCAGCAGGTCCTGCATCATTTGGGGGGTGACGCTGGTTTCGACTTCGCCCACCGGCGCGGCGGGGCCGAGCAGCGCGGCTGTGGCCAGCACCAGCAGCAGGCAGCCGGCGTAGATCGATCCCAGCACCAGCATGGCGCGCTTCTGTTCGCGGCTCCCGCGAAACGCGCTGACCAGCGTGGATGGCATGGGGAAGCGCCCGGCCGAGGCCTCACGGCTGGCCGCCATCAGGCCCAGGTTGGCCGCTGGCGTGAGCACGGCCGACAAGGCGGTGCCCAGAATCGGGATGATCGACAGCACCGACACCGCGGCCATGAACATGAAAAACAGGCCCGAGAGGGCCAGGGGCTGGCGAAAAAAGGTCTGGATGCCCAGTTTCACCCATTGCAGGCCGGTGCCTGCGGGGACGTTGCGAAGTTTCATGCGGGGTTGTGTCGGGCTCAGAGGCTGGGAGGGAATTGGGCGTGGCCGAAAGGGCGTCCCAAAGCGCTGCCGGCAAGGCGCAAAGCACAGCCGTAGCTCGGGCTACGGCGCGCATTTGCAACGCGGCTGGCGGTGGTTTGGGGCGTCAAGGCGGGCATGACCGATTTCCTCTCAGCCTCTCAGGCGGCCAGGCTGTGTTCTTCCAGCAGCGAGGCCAGCAGGTCGGGCGCCAGGCCCACCCGTTCACGCAGCACGCGCTCAAAGTGGGTGGGATCGTGGGGCTTGAGCATGCTGGCGTCGCGCGGCAGGTGCCAGTCCCACAGGCGCGAGAGCCAGAAACGCAGCGCGCCAGCGCGCAGCATGGCCGGCAGCAAGCTGCGCTCGGCCGCGTTCAGGGGGCGCACCGCCTGGTAGGCCGACGCCATGGCCTGCGCCAGGGCTGCGTCGTGCTGGCCGTCGCTGTCGTCCGCGCTGTGGCGGATGCACCAGTCGTTGAGGCAGACCGCCAGATCGAACAGGAAGCTGTCGTTGCCGGCGAAATAGAAGTCAAAAAAGCCGGTGAGTTCACCGTCTTCAAACATCACGTTGTCGCGGAACAGGTCGGCGTGCACCGGGCCGCGGGGCAAGGCGGCGTACGCCGGCAGGGCCGCCACGTGGTTCTGGTAGGCCAGTTCGGTGCGGATCAGGGCGCTCTGGCTCGCGCTCAGGTGCGGCAGCACCACCGGCACGGTTTCATTCCACCACGGCAGGCCGCGCAGGTTGGGCTGGCTCATGCCGAAATCGCGCCCGGCCAAGTGCAGGCGCGCGAGCATGTCGCCCACCGCCCGGCAATGCGATTCCGTGGGTGCCAGCTCGCTGTGACCGCGCAGTTTGTTCACCACCGCGGCCGGTTTGCCCTGCAGCGTGTGCAGGATCTCGCCCTGGGCATCGGCGGCGGGTTCGGGCACCGGGATGCCTTTGCCCGCAAGGTGCTTCATGAAGTGCAGGTAATACGGCAGCTGCTCGAACCCCAGGCGCTCGAACACCGTGAGCACGTGGGTCTCGTGCTGGCCCTCGCGCTCGGTGGTCACGAAATAGTTGGTGTTTTCGATGCCGCCGTGGATGCCACGCAGCTCGGTGAGTTCGCCCAGGTTCAGCGCGCGCAGCAGCGCTGCCGCCTCGTCAAACGGGACTTCGGTGTAAACGGCCATGAAAAATACAGGCGATCAGAAGTTGAGGATGCGCCAGCGGCTCTTGCCCGTGGAGCCCTTGTTCTGGGTCTCGGTGAGGTCTGCGCCGGCCGGCAAGGGCGTGATCTCGTAGCCGGGTGCACCGTTCTTGGGCTGCACGGCGATGCTGCGCGTCTGGCCGCCCACGCGCAGCTCGTCGATGCGCGAGAGCCCGTCTTCGTGGGTGATGCGCTCGATGCGCGCGCCGCTCGCGGGCGGGCCGGATTCGGCAGGCACGACCGCCGCCGCTTCGGCGGCTGGCGCAGGGGCCTGGGCGAGCGCGGGCAGGGCAAGGGTCAGGGCGAGAGCCGGCACTGACAGGCGGGACAGGAGGGTGGTGGTATGGCGCATGCCCCATTGTAGGCAGTCGGGTGGCGCCGCGCGTCGGCCCGGGCTGTGGAGATTCCCCCACAATCGCCCCATGTCCGACGAAAAAACGCCCACCCCCACCCTGTTGCTGGTCGATGGTTCCAGTTACCTCTACCGCGCCTTCTTTGCCGGTGGTGACGCCATGAGCACCACCTTGCCCGACGGCACGGTGCAGAAGACCGGAGCCATCCGCATCCTGATCAACATGATGCAGAAGCTGCTCAAAGACCACCCCGCCGCCTACGGCGCCTGCGTGTTCGATGCCAAAGGCCCGACCTTCCGCGACGCCATCTACCCCGAATACAAGGCCCAGCGCAGCCCCATGCCCGACGATTTGCGCAGCCAGATTGCCCCCATTCACGAGGTGGTGCGCCTGATGGGCTGGCCGGTGCTCGACGTGCCCGGCGTCGAAGCCGACGACGTGATCGGCACCCTGGCCGTGACGGCGGCCCGCCAGGGCATCAACGTGATCATCTCCAGTGGCGACAAGGACCTCGCCCAGCTGGTGAACGAACACATCGCCATCATCGACACCATGAGCGGCAAGGTGCGCGATCTGGCCGGGGTGGAGGCCGAATTCGGCGTGCCGGCCCGCCTGATGCTGGACTACCAGATGCTGGTGGGCGACCAGGTCGACAACGTGCCCGGCGTGCAGGGCGTGGGCCCCAAGACCGCCGTGAAGCTGTTGCAGGAATACGGTTCGGTGGACGCCCTGGTGGCGCAGGCCGACCAGATCAAGGGCGCGGTGGGCGAGAAGCTGCGCAAGGCGCTCGACTGGCTGCCCACCGGCCGCCAGCTGCTGACCATCAAGACCGACTGCGACCTGAACGGCTGGGTGCCCGACATGCCCGCGCTCGACGCCATCCGCATCGGCCAGCCGCAGACCGAACCGCTCAAGGCGTTCTACGAGACCTACGGCTTCAAGGGCCTTGCGAAGGCGCTGGGCGGCGACGAGCGCCCATCTTCAACCCCACGTCCCTCTGGGGAGAGGGCCGGGGTGAGGGGCGCGCCCACCAACGACCTCTTCAGCGAAGCCGAGCCAGCCGAGGCCAGCGAAACGTCCGCAGCCCCTTCCAGCGGCAGCCTCGCCTACGACACCATCCTCACCTGGGACCTCTTCAACACCTGGCTCGCCAAGGTGGAAGCCGCCGATCTCGTGGCTGTGGACACGGAAACCACCTCGCTCGACGAAATGGTGGCCCAGATCGTCGGCATCAGCTTCAGCGTGACACCCGGCGAAGCCGCCTACATCCCGCTCAAACACGCCGGCCCCGATGCGCCCGAGCAGTTGCCGTTCGACGAGGTGCTGGCGAAGCTCAAGCCCTGGCTGGAGAGCCCGACCAAACACAAGCTCGGCCAGCATATCAAGTACGACCGCCATGTGTTCGCCAACCACGGCATCGAGGTGCAGGGCTATGTGCACGACACCATGCTGCAAAGCTACGTGCTCGAGGTGCACAAGCCGCACGGCCTGGCCAGCCTGGCCGAGCGCCACCTGGGCCGCAGCGGCATCAACTACGAAGACCTGTGCGGCAAGGGCGCGCACCAGATCCCGTTTGCCCAGGTGGACGTGGCCAAGGCATCCGAATATTCGTGCGAAGACAGCGACCAGACGCTCGACGTGCACCGCGCGCTCTGGCCGCAGCTGGACGCCGATGCGAAACTGCGCTTCATCTACGAACTCGAAATCGCCAGCAGCGAAACGCTCTACCGCATCGAGCGCAACGGCGTGCTGATCGACGCACCCACGCTGGCCAAACAGAGCCACGAGCTCGGTCAGCGCATCTTCGCGCTGGAGCAGGAGGCGTATGAAATTGCTGGCCAGCCCTTCAACCTGGCCAGCCCCAAGCAGCTCGGCGAAATCTTCTTCGACAAACTCGGCCTGCCCGTCATCAAGAAAACCGCCACCGGCGCGCGCAGCACCGACGAAGAGGTGCTGGAAAAGCTCGCCGAAGACTACCCGCTGCCCGCAAAAATCCTGGAACACCGGGGCCTCAGCAAGCTCAAGGGCACCTACACCGACAAGCTCGCCCAGCTTGCCAACCCGCGCACCGGCCGCGTGCACACGCACTACGCGCAGGCCGTGGCCGTGACCGGTCGCCTCTCCAGCAACGACCCGAACCTGCAGAACATCCCCATCCGCACCGCCGAAGGCCGCAAGGTGCGCGAAGCCTTCGTGGCACCCGCTGGCAGCGTCATCGCCAGTGCCGACTACTCGCAGATCGAGCTGCGCATCATGGCCCACCTGAGCGGCGACGCGGCTTTGCTGCGTGCCTTCCAGGCCGGTGAAGACGTGCACCGCGCCACCGCTGCCGAGGTGTTCGGCATCACGCCCGCCGAAGTCAGCAACGAACAGCGCCGCTACGCCAAGACCATCAACTTCGGCCTCATCTACGGCATGGGCACCTTCGGCCTGGCCAAGTCGCTGGGCATCGAGAACGCGGCGGCCAAGACCTACATCGACCGCTACTTCGCGCGCTTCTCGGGCATCAAACAGTACATGGACGACACCCGCGCCCTGGCCAAACAGAACGGGTACGTCGAAACCGTGTTCGGCCGCAAGCTGGTGCTGCCCGACATTCGCAACGCCAAGGGCGCCAAGCTCGCCGCGCTGGAGCGCCAGGCCATCAACGCCCCCATGCAAGGCACCGCAGCCGACCTCATCAAGCTGGCCATGGTGGCGGTGCAGCACGCGCTGGACGAACAACAGCGCGGCACGAAGATGATCATGCAGGTGCACGACGAACTGGTGTTCGAAGTGCCCTTGCCGGAAGTGGACTGGCTGAAGACCGAGATCCCGCGCCTGATGGCCGGCGTGGCCGCGCTCAAGGTGCCGCTGCTGGCCGAGGTGGGCGTGGGGGCGAACTGGGACCAGGCGCACTGACCCAGCCCGTTCACGTCACCGGGTGCACCACCTTCGTGTAAGGATGCGCCTCCCCCTCGGCCCACCAGTTGATCCAGAAGCGGTTGGCCTGACCGGGAGCGTCGGGCTGCAGGGTCATGAAGTTGCGGCAGCCGATCATGCGGTGGCGGGTCGTCGGGAACTCGTACATCGCGCCGCTGATGCCGCGGTCGATGGTCTCCACCATCTGGCAGGCCTGTTCCAGAAAGAACAACACCACGCCCGGCGGAGGCGGGTGCACGATGCCGCTGGAGGTGAGCTGGTTGATCACGCGGGCCGTGGCGGGCACGTCGGCGCGGTCGGATTCGATCACGCCCACGGCGGCCACGTGCACATCGCCTGACAGCAGGGTCACTCGGGTGCCGCTTGCGCTGGCCCCGAGCAGGCGGTGCACGAGGCGCAGGCGCTCGGCCTTGTGGGGCGGGCTGGTCCAGTGGTCGCGCAGGTCGTCTTCCAGCTCCTGCTGCCCGGGGAAGATGCCGAGCAGTTTTTCCAGCAGTTCGAAGCTGGGGTGCACCACGGGGATGCTGCTCATGACGAACAGGTGTTTCATGTCGCCTGCGGCGGCCTGGGTGTCGAGCCAGCGGTAGATGGCGCGCCAGCTGGCTTCGCTGACCACCTGTTCGGCACGCAGCAGGCCACCGCTGGCGTTCAGGTCGCCACCGCGGGGCCGGCGTTCGCTGCGCATGTCGAGCACCAGCAGGCCCGCCGGTCCGATGCGGTAGCCGCTGCTGTGGGCCGTCTGGCCGGGCAGGGTGGCGGGCGACGGAGCGCCCATCATCTGCCGCTGGAAGAGTTCGAACGCGCTGCTGGCCACGGCAAAGATGCCCTGGAAAACCGGGCAGTCGTGCAGCTCGGCGGGGTGCGAGCCCCAGCCGTCCATGATGTCGTGGTCGTCCCACATCATCACGGTGGGCACACTGGCGAGCAGGGCGGCCACTTCGGGCTGGTTCCAGCGATCCAGGTAGAGGCGGGAGAAGTGTGCGGCCAGCGCGTTGCGCAGGCTGGCGGTGAACGGGGCGGTGATGCGCTGGGGCCAGGGCAGTTCGGACCACGCCTGCAGCTCGGGCAACTTGACCCACATGTCGTCGCTGTAGATCTGGTCGCCGCCCATGAGCAGCAGGTGCAGCGGGCCGAATCGGGTGCTGTCGACCCGGTCGATCTGGTTGTGCAGGCGGCCCAGGCGCGACCAGAGGGCGTTGGGCTGCTGCAGGCCCTTTTTGGCGCGCGGGTCCGAGAAGCCGTTGCACGACACATAAGCCATGCTGGGCATGGCATCGGCGCCGGGCACGTGGAAGCTGTGGCCCTGGCCATCCAGCAGGTAGTTCACGGTCTGCGCGGCCGCGGTCTGTGGCACGGCGACATCGAAGCGCCAGGCGGAAGCCGAAAGGCCGGGCACGGCCGTCTGCACCGGAGCGACGACCTGGGCCGGCGCCTGCAGATGGAGGGCCGGCGGTGGGTCGCCGGCATCGGTGACGACGAGCACACCGATACCCCATGTGTGATTCTGGCAACCCAGAAACTGCAACACCGGACCGAGCTGTAGCATGTGGCCTCCCCCTGCCTTGTGGCGGTATTTGTTGGGAGCATTGTGGGCAGCGCGCCGCAAACCGGCAACCGCCAATTGCAACCGTTGGTGAACCAATCGCCAAGCGGACGATCAGGGCAGACTGGCGCCCTTCAGCCGGTCCGCTGCAGGGGCGTCATGCCGCAGACAAACCAACCCGGAGAACAACATGCTGAATGCAGATCTCATCACCGACAGTCGGGCGCTGCTCGATGCGCGCGACGTGGGCGCAACCGCCACGCGCCGAACCGCACTCAAGGCCGCCCTGGGCGTGGGCTATGCCGCTGCAGCCCTGCCCATCATGGCGCAGACGGCGATCAAGACGCCGGCCGACGGCCTGACGGCGGGTGAGGTGATGATTGACGTCAACGGTTTCCAGATGCCGGCCTACCGCGCCGCGCCCGCGGGCAAGACGGGGTTGCCGGTGGTGCTGGTGCTGTCGGAGATTTTTGGCGTGCACGAATACATCGCCGACACCGCGCGCCGCTTTGCCCAGGCCGGTTACCTGGCGATTGCGCCCGAGCTGTTTGTGCGCCAGGGTGACGCGCAGAGTTATGGCGAGATCGCCAAGCTGATCGCCGAGGTGGTGTCCAAGGTGCCCGATGCGCAGGTGATGGGCGATCTGGACGCGGCGGTGAAGTGGGCTGCGGCCAACGGCGGCGACACCCGCAAGCTGGGCGTGACGGGCTTCTGCTGGGGCGGGCGCCACGTCTGGCTGTACGCGGCGCACAACCCTTCGGTCAAGGCGGCGGTGGCCTGGTACGGCCGGCTGGTCGGGCAGGCCAGCGAACTCAACCCGAAGCACCCGGTGGACGTGGCCGCGGGGCTGCACGGGCCGGTGCTGGGCCTGTATGGCGGGGCCGATACCGGCATCCCCCTTGACACGATTGATAAGATGAAGACGGTTCTGGCCGCGGGCAACGCCGCGGCCAAGGCCTCGACTTTCGTGGTGTACCCCGATGCGCCGCACGCGTTTCACGCCGACTACCGCCCGAGCTTCCGCAAGGAGCCGGCCGAAGATGGCTGGAAACGCGCGACGGCCTGGTTCAAGCAGCACGGCGTGGCCTGATCCTTGCCGGCTTTTCCGAGCCAGAGGGCCGCGGTTGCGGCCCTTTTTTTGTGACTTCCGATTCAAGATGACCCTGATCGCAATCCTGTTGGGAACCGTGGCTGCCGGCGTGGGCAGCGTCTGGCTGGCCGCCGCGCTGAGCTTCGCCATGCTGGCGCGCTTCACCCAGCACATGCTGAGTCTGGCGGCCGGCGCGCTGATGGCCACGGCCTTCATGCACCTGCTGCCGGAGGCGTTCGAGAGCGAGGCGGGCGCGCAGGAGTTGTTTGCCGTGCTGCTGGCGGGGCTGGTGTTTTTCTTCCTGCTGGACAAGGCCGAGCTCTGGCACCACGGCCACGAGCACCACCACGATGCGGGGCACGAGGACGGTCACGAAGGCCACGACCATGCCCACCACGGGCACGCCCACGGCCATGGCCACGATCACCATGCCCCGCGCTCCGGCGGCTGGGCGGTGCTGGCCGGGGACAGCGTGCACGCCTTTGGCGACGGCATCCTGATCGCGTCGGCCTTCATGGCCGACATGCGGCTGGGTGTGGTCACGGCGGTGGCGGTGCTGGCGCACGAGGTGCCGCACCACATGGGCGATCTGGTGGTGCTGCGCCACACCTCGGGCACGCAGCGCGCGGCGCTGGTGAAGGTGTCGCTGGCGGGCACGGTGACGGCGCTGGGCGGTGTGGTGGGCTATTTCCTGCTGGCGCGACTGGAAGACTTCCTGCCGTATTTCCTCGTGGCGGCATCGAGCAGCTTTGTCTACGTCGCTCTGGCCGATCTGATCCCGCAGCTGCAGAAACGCCTGGGCCTGCGCGAGACGGCGGCGCAGGTGGCCTGGCTGCTGGCGGGCATTGGGCTGGTGACGCTGGTCAGCAGTCTGGCGCACTAGAAACACCCCCGCCGCGCTTCGCGCGACCCCCTCAAAGGGGCTGAGGGCCGCGGCTCCAAGCCTGCCTGCGCAGGCTTGGACAGCCCGAAGAAGCCTCGCCTCTGGCGAGGCTGCGGCCTGCAAGGCGCACTGGCCGTCCGGCAAAGCCGGCCCGGCGGTGCCCTTGGCTGGGTTGTTTCATGCGTTGCGGATCTTGCCCTGGCGTTCAGTCCACCGCCTGACGACCGAAAGAAAACCAGAAGCACGCGCCCTGGCCCACCGCGCCTTCGCCGCGGATGTGGCCACCATGGCGCTCGATGATGCGGCGCACCGTGGCCAGGCCGATGCCTGTGCCCTCGAACTCACTGGGCGAATGCAGCCGGGTAAACGGCTGAAACAGGCGCTCGGAGCGTGTCATTTCGAACCCGGCGCCGTTGTCGCGCACGCAAAACACGGGCGCTTCTCCAGGCGGGGCGCTGATCTGGAACAGCTCGATGCGCGGCCGGGCCTGCTGGCGGGTGTATTTCCAGGCGTTGCCCAGCAGGTTTTCCAGCACGATCTGCGCCATGCGGGGGTCGCAATCGGCCACCATGCCCGGCGCTATCACCACCTCGACCTCGCGCGCCGGATCGCGGTGGTATTCCTGGCGCAGCACATCCCGCGCGAGTTCGCTCAGGTTCACTTCGGTGCGCTGCAAGGTGCCCTGGCTCACCCGCGCCAACGCCAGCAGGTCGGTGATGAGCCGGTTCATGCGCGCCACCGAGCCCGCCACGCGCTGCAGCAGGTCTTCGTCGTCCGGGGTCAGGCGCCCGGCCATCTGCTCCCGCAGCAGGTGCATGAAGCCATCGATCGAGCGCAGCGGTGATTTCAGGTCGTGCGACACCGTGTAGGCGAAGGCGTCGAGCTCCCGGTTGAGGTACTGCAGCTGTTCGGTGCGGGCCGCCACGCGCTGCTCCAGCGTGTCCTGCAGCTTCTGGATTTCGCGGTCGCGCCGAAGGCGCACCAGCTCGGCGTTGCACCGGCTGCCAAAGATGGTCAGCAAGGCCCGTGTGTCCGCCCCGGGCACCTGCCGTTGGCTCCAGGTGGCGACCAGCAGGCCGATGGCGGTACCGTCCGGATCGCGCAGGACCATACCGGCCAGGGTCTGCACCCGGTCTGGGTCGAAGGGTGGGGTGCTCTGGCGCCGTGGGGGAGCGCTGGTGTCTTCCACCAGCAGGTCCTGGTGCGGCAGGATGCGCGCGTAGGTGGTCTGGTCCAGGCTCAGCTTCTGGTGAGGCCGCAGCTCGCCGTCGCTCAGCAGGGCGAGTGTGTCGAGTTGCTTGTGGTTGGCGCTGAGTTCGCCGATCACGACCCCATGGGCCCCGACGGCCTGGGCCAGGCGCTCCGCCAGCGAGCGGAAGAAGGCTTCGCCGGTGGCGGACGAGACGCCCTGGGCCACGTTCATCAGCAGGGCCTTCTGGCGCTTTTCTTCGGCCACGTTGATCGTGAAGGCCAGCGCGCAGGGCTCGCCATCGAGCTCGATGGTTTCGGCCCACACCCGCACGTCGACCACCTCGCCCTGCTTGTGGCGCATGCGGGTTTCATAGCCCAGCAGGTGGCCATCCTGGCGCAGCCGACGGATGTAGTCCTCGCGGTCGGCCGGGCTGAGCCAGATCCCGACCTCGGTCGCGGTCTTGCCCGCGCAGTCGGCCTGACTGTAGCCCAGCACACGTTCCTTGGCGGGGTTGACCTCCATGAAGCGTCCATCGGATAACCGTGTGATGCTCATGCCCAGCGGGCTGAAGTTGAACGCCTTGGAGAAACGCTCTTCCGATTTCTGCAGCGCCTGGCGTGCCCGTTCCTCCAGGCTGACGTCGATCACCATCACGAAGAGAAGGCGTTCGGGCCCGTTTTGCACCACCTCGGCGTACATCAGGGCTTCGAACAGACTGGCATCGCGCCGCCGCCCCAGGGTTCGCATGCCGCGCACGCGGCCATGGGCCTTGAGCGCCGCGCGGAAGGTTCTGTCATCGGCGGGGTTGGCCCAGAGCACGGGCGGGGGCTGGCCGAGCATTTCCTCGCGGCTGTAACCGCTCATGTCGGCATACGCATCGTTGACGTCGACCACCATGCGGTTGTTGAGGGACTGCACCAGGCAGGCGGCGGGGTTGCCCCGGAACAGGGCCCTGAAACGCTCCTCGCTGGCACGCAGATCGGCTTCGGTCTCCAGGGTCTGCTTCAGACTGTGCGTCAGACGGCTGTAGGCCCTCATGAGGCGGTAGCGCCCGAAGAACACGCTCACCAGAATGGTGACGATCACCGCGGTGTGCACCACCCAGACCGCCCAGCCCATGCGCATGGAGCCGGGCACGAAGATGCCGCGCTGCTCCAGCCAGTTGAACAGGCCCAGCACGAGGGTGCAGTAAAGGCCCACGGCGATCATGCCGGGGCGCGGCAGGAAAGTGCCAGCCAGCACCACGGTCGCCATCATGGCGATCACCGCGCTGCTGCGAACGCTGCCATCGAACGCTGTGGCCAGCGTGGTGACCAGCAGCATGCTGCCGATCAGCGCGTAGGCCACCAGCCGTATCCGGCCGTGGCGAAACGGCAGCCACAGCGCCCAGAGAAAGACGGAGAGCAGCGCGATCACCAAGACCACCCGGGTCGCACCGTCGCGCAGGAACACCGCCGCCGCGATCGAGGGCGCTGCCACGCACAGGGTCAGCAGCAGCGCGCGCACCGCCTGCTCCTGGTGGCGTTCGATCACGCCCGTCTGCCCCGGGGCCAGCGGATCGTCGGTGAGGATGGGGTTGTCCATGAGGGGACAGTGGCTACGCGGCAGCAGCGGGCGAACGGGGCAAGGCTGGGTTCATGGGCCCGGAACCGGCCAGCGTGAAGTGGAACACCGCGCCCTGGCCCGGGGCGGATTCGGCGCGGATGCTGCCGCCGTGGCGCTCGACGATACGCCGCACCGTGGCCAGGCCAATGCCGGTGCCTTCGAACTGGCTGGGCATGTGCAGGCGCTGGAAGGGTTTGAAGAGCTTGTCGGCGTACTGCATGTTGAAGCCGACGCCGTTGTCGCGGACATAGAAGGCGAAAGGCGGGTCGCCGTCGGCGTTGTGCTGGCCGAATTCGATCAGGGTGTCGGCCCGGTCACGGGTGTACTTCACCGCGTTTCCGAGCAGGTTGCCCAGCACGGTGCGCGCCAGGCGGGCATCGCAGAGACAGACCAGGCCCGGCGTGATGCGCCAGCGAAGCACCCGTTCGGGGTGTTTTTCCTGTTCGAGACGCAGCACGGTCTCGGCCAGGGTGCTGAGGTCGGTCAGTGACCGGTGCAGTGTGCCCTGGCTGACCCGGGCCAGCGCCAGCAGGTCGGCGATCAGCAGGCCCATGCGGCTGGTGGCGGCGAGCACGCGCTCGAACAGCTGTTGCTCGTCGGTCTGCAGGCGCCCTTGCAGTTGCTCGGTGAGCAGCCGGGTGAAGCCGTCGATGGCGCGCAATGGCGACTTGAGGTCGTGCGACACCGAGTAGGCGAACGAGTCGAGTTCGGCGTTGAGCTTTTCCAGATCGGCCGTGCGCTCGCGCACGCGCTGCTCCAGCGTCGAGTTCAGGTGCAGGATTTCGCGGTCGCGCCGCAGGCGGATGAGTTCGGCCGTGGCACGGCTGGCAAAGATGGCGATCAGTGCCCGGGTGTCGGCCCGCAGCTGGATCGGGCGGCGCCAGAGTGCGTTGAGCAGACCGATGGCCGTGCCGTCTTCGTCGCGCAGCGACTGGCCGACATAGGCCTGAAAACCCTGATCGATCAGGGCCTGATCGCCCGGATACCGCTCGGCGACACCTTCCAGGTGCACGCACAGGTCGGTCTGCTGCATCGCATCGCCGCAAGGTGCCCCATCGAGCGGGAAGCTGAAGTTCTGGCTGGCGGCGCCGTCTTTCCACACCGACAGGGTGCGCACGCTGCGTTCCGGGTGCAGCTCGCCGACGGTGACCATGTCGGCCCCAATGGCCTGCGCCATGTGCATGGTGAGCGCCTGGAACAGCGCGTCGCCGCCGGGGCCGGCCATGCCGCGGGTGAGTGTGAGCAACTGGGCTTCGCGGCGCTTCTCTTCGGTGGTGTTGACGAAGCAGGACAGGATGCACGCCTCGCCGTCGATCTCGATCAGCTCGGCCCACATTCTGGCGTCGATCACCTGGCCATCGGCGTGCCGCATGCGGGTGTCGTAGCCGCTCAGGTGGCCTTCCCGCTGGATGCGCTCCACAAAGGTCTGGCGATCCGCCGGACTCAGCCAGCCGCCCGTTTCCAGCGTGGATTTGCCCAGGAGGTCTTTTTTGTGCAGACCCTGTACCGGATCTCTCGCCTGGTTCACCTCCAGGAACGTGCCGTCGCTCAGCCGCGTGATCGTCATCTTCAGCGGGCTGAAGTTGAACGCCTTGGCGAACCGCTCTTCGGAGCGGCGCAGGCGCTCGATGGCTTCGTTCTGCGCGGTGATGTCGGCCACGGTGGTGATGATCAGCCGGTCCTGCGGATCGTCGCCCATCTCGCTGGAGATCAGGGCCTCGAAATGGCTGCCGTCGGCACGCAGACCGGTCACACGTTCCTGATCGGTGCGGCGCTGGGCAAACAGTCGCTCCAGGTAGCTGGCACGCTGTTCGGGTTCGGCCCAGAGGAAGGCGTCCATGCGGCCGAGCACCTGTTCGCGGGTGTAGCCGTAGCAGCGTTCGAACGCCGGATTCACGTCGAGGATGGCACCGCTGTGGGCCGACTGCGCCAGCATCGGGCTGGGGCTGGAGCGGAAGATGCGGGCGAATCGCTCCATGCTGCGATCGCGTTCGTGCTCGGTGCGTTTGCGCAGTTGCAGCTCTTCCATCTTCTGGGCCAGGGCGATGTTGGCACGTTTGCGGCTGTAGAAGACCAGGATGGCCACGACGACCAGCACCGCTGAATGGGTGAGCCAGACCTTGGTGCCCACGGTGAAATTGGGTGTGTGCAGCCAGCCCCGCGCCTCGGCCAACGTCAGCGCGCCCAGGGAAACCACGCTGTAGACCACCGAACCGATCAACGCAGCGCGGCCCAGCAGAATGCCGGCGCCAGCCACGGCCGCCACAAACAGGAAACCGGCCGCCGTGCGCACCGACCCAAAAGCCAGTACCGACAGACTGGCCGCTGTCAGCACCGAGTACACCGTCAGGTGCGGCATGTAGGTGGTGTAGTCCAAGCGCACCAAAAGGTAGGACCCCCAGCCGATGACCGCCACCAGCACGGTGGCCCAGGTTTCCAGTGGGTTGGAGCTGCTCAGGTACACCAGCGGCGTGAGCAGGGTGGCGGCCGCGCCGATCAGCAGGGCGATCGCTTTCAGCGTCGTCTTGCGGATGGCCGACTCCGGTTCGACCGGGGATGGTGGTGCGGGTTCTTTCACGTTGTAGCTGGTGCAGGCGCGTCAAGAGGGCGCTGGCTGCGGGTTCATATCCAGTTCGGGTCTTCCCGTATCTTCGGCTCAGCCGCCGGAAACTTGACTTTGTGCGCAAGGCAAGCCCGGCGTGTTGCACCACTCGCTCCAGCTTCCCGCGTACAGCGCGCTGCGGCCCAGCCCGGCGATCTCCATGCCCAGCAGGTTGGGGATTGCGCTCACGCCGCTGCCGCAATGGTGGACGACGCTGGACGGGTCGCGCCCGGCCAGCAGTTGCGTGAACTCGGCGCGCAACTGTTCGGCCGGTTTGAAGCAGCCGTCGGCACCGATGTTGTCGACAAAGGGGCGGTTGAGCGCGCCCGGAATGTGCCCGGCCACCGGATCCAGGGGCTCCACCTCGCCCTGGAACCGGGCGGCGGAGCGGGCATCGACGAGGGTGAGCGACGGGTCACCCAGCCGGCTGGCGATGGCCTCGGTGTCAACCAGGCGGGTGAGCGGGGCGCGCAGGGCGAAGCCGCCGGGGGCTGCCGGGCTGCGCGGCGCTGCGGGACCGGTTTCAGCTGCGCCGCCTGAGCCGAGCCAGGCTGGCAGGCCGCCATCGAGCACGGCGACGGCTTCGTGTCCGCACCATTTCAGCATCCACCACAGGCGGCCGCTGTAGTTGGCGCCCTGGCGGTCGTAGACGACGGCTTGTGTGTCGGCGGTCAGACCGATCCGGTCCAGCCAGGCCGCAAAGGTTTCGCGCGAGGGCAGGGGATGGCGCCCGCCGCTGGCGCGGTCGTCCGGGGAATGGCTGCTCAGGTGGTGGTCCAGGTGGGCGTGGAGGGAACCCGGTATGTGGGCCTCGTTGAACTGGGCCTCGCCGGCGTCCGGGTTGGAGAGCTCGAAGCTGCAGTCAAACAGCTGGAGCGCCGCCGCATGCTTCTGGAGTTCACGCAGCTCGGTGGGGGTGATGAGGGTGGTGTACATGCAATCCATTGTGCGGGATTGCACCGACCGACTCCATCCCAGGGCGCTTTTTGCCACCGGCAGGGCCGGTGGCCGCCAGCCGATGCCCGGGTTCAGTGGTCTTCGGCAGGGGCGTTGGGAATGGCGCGTGCGCGCAGGGCCGTGGCGGTGATGCCACTGACGACGATCAGGCCCATGCCCAGCCAGCCGATCAGCGGTAACTGGTCGCCAAAAATGGTGAGGCTGTAGATGCCGGCAAAGACGATGCCCGAGTACTGCAGGTTGGCCACCACCAGGGTGGCGCCGCTGGCGTAGGCGCGCGTCATGCACAGCTGGCCCAGCACGGCCAGCAGCCCGATGGGCAGCAGCCACAGGGCGCTGGGCCAGTGCCAGGTGTTGGCGCCGATGAACAGCATGCCGATGGCGCCCACCAGCACGGCGCCGGCCGAGAAATAGAACACCGTGCGGCTCTCGGGCTCGCCAGCGCGTGAGAGCGCGGCCACCTGCAGGTAGGCGAAGGCCGAGAAGATCCCGGAGAGCAGTCCCAGCAACGCGCCCATGACCTGGTCCGGCTGGAGCGTGGGGCGCAGCATCATGGCCACGCCGCCGAAGCCAGCGAGCACGGCCAGGAACAGCGGCGCCTGCTGGCGGATCGGTGCGTTGCGGCCCTGCGTCAACAGCGCGCCGCCGAGCAGGAAGGCCGCGATCCAGACACTGCTCATGTAGTTCAGCGTCATGGCGGTGGCCAGGGGCAGCGCAGCGATGGCGAAGAACCAGGTGGTCAGCGCGGTCACGCCAACCACGCTGCGCCAGACATGCATCATCGGCACCTGCGTGCGCAACGACACGCCGCGCACCCGCGTCATGAAGTAGATGAAGACCACGCCCACGATGCCGCGGTAGCAGACGATTTCAAAGCTGTTGAAGTGGGTGGAGGCGAACTTGATGCACACACCCATGGTCGCAAACAACAGCGCGGCAAGCAGCATCCAGAGGGCTTGCATTTAACCTCCCCGCGCCGCCTGCGGCGTCACCCCCCCAGGGGGACGCCTCAGGCGGCCGGGCAAAGCCGGTTCCGCGGTGCCCTGGGACGATGCGGCCCGGATGCTCACTCCGTTCGCATCCGGGTCCGGTACCACTCGTGGAAGTGCTGCATGCCATCTTCCATCGGGCTCTGGTACGGGCCGACTTCGTTGTCGCCGCGGGCCAGCAGGGCCTTGCGCCCGGCGTCCATGCGTTCGCCGATCTCGTCGTCCTCGATGCAGGTTTCCATGTAGGCGGCGCGCTGCGCCTCGACGAAACCGCGTTCGAAGGCGGCGATTTCTTCGGGGTAGTAGAACTCCACCATGTTCAGCGTCTTGTCCACGCTGAGAGGGTACAGCGTCGAGACGGTGAGCACGTGCGGGTACCACTCGACCATGATGTGCGGGTAGTAGGTCAGCCAGATCGCGCCGTGCGAAGGCGCTTCGCCCTGGCGGTACTGCATGAGCTGCTCATGCCAGCGCTGGTAGACCGGGCTGCCGGCCTTGCCCAGCAGGTTCTGCGCGCCCACGGTCTGCACCGAGAACTCGGGCTTGAACTCCCAGCGCAGGTCGTCACAGGTGACGAAGCTGCCCAGACCGGGGTGGAAGGGCACGACGTGGTAGTCCTCCAGATAGACCTCGATGAAGGTCTTCCAGTTGTAGTTGCAGGTGTGCAGTTCCACGTGGTCGAGCACCATGCCGTCGAAGTTCAGCGCGGCGCGCGGCCCCATGTTGGCCAGGTCGGCTTCGATGTCGCGGCCGTTGTCTTCGAACAGCAGGCCGTTCCACTCGCGCAGCGGATACCGCTTGAGATCCAGGCAGGGGTCCTGGGCAAAGTGCGGGGCGCCCAGCAGTGAGCCGAGCTTGTTGCTGGTGTTCTGGCCGCCGTTGTAGGTCCAGCGGTGCAGCGGGCAGACGATGTTGCCACCGGCGTGGCCGCTGCGGTTCTCGCCCAGGTTGCCGCGCCCCTTGAGCATGACGGCCTGGCGGTGCCGGCAGACGTTGGATACCAGCTCCACGCCGTTGGACGTGCGCACCAGAGCGCGGCCTTCGCCCTCCTGGGGCAGGGCGTAGTAGTCCCCGACGTTGGGCACCGCGTTGGCATGCCCCACGTAGCGGGGCCCTCGCTGGAAGAGGGTTTCCAGTTCGCGCTGGTAGAGCGCCTGGTCGAAATAGCTGGAAACCGGGAGTTGGCTTCTGGCCTGCTGGAGTTGAAGACTTAAATCAGACATGTGTCTTGACCTAGAGACTCCCCCTATGAAGGGGCAGGGTAAGCGCTGTGCTCGTCAGACGAATTCGCGCGGGATGGGTGGAGTGGTGCGTCCCTCCGGGCGGATGAGGCCCGTCAGTGGAGAAAAAGGAGGGCGGATTGTACCCCGGGGAGCTCAGCCGGGTCGCCACCGTGGGCGTTCGGTGGCGGGCCGTCTGAAGGGGCTTTGCCTCTCATGGCGTCCCGGTCCGGCGGGGGGATAAAATCCCCGCTTGCTGCGGTGCATCCGTCGGTCGGCGGTTGTCCTGCTTGCCCGCCTTCAGGGATGCCCGGTCCGGGCCATTCGAGCTCTGGCCGCAGCCGCTTCTTTTCTCGCTCGCATGACCACATCCACCACCACCAAGTCATCCCGCTCAGCGGGACGCGCCGCCGCGTCTGCTGACGTGGCCGTCAGCTACGAAGCGGCCCTGGAAGAACTGGAGCAACTGGTGTCCCAGCTGGATGCGGGCCAGCTGCCGCTGGACCAGTTGCTCACGCGCTACCAGCGCGGCGCCGAACTGCTGTCCTACTGCCGCGGCCGGCTCGAAGCGGTGGAAAACCAGATCCAGCTGCTCGAAGGCGGCGAGCTCAAACCCTGGAGCGCTTCTTGAGCGCGGCGATGTCCGATGGGGTGGGTTTTGTGACCTGGCGCGCCGCGCAGCAGGCGCTCGTTGAGCGGGCGCTGAACGACTGGGTGTCGCCCGACGCGCCGGCGGGCCTCGGGCTGGCCATGCGCTACGCGGTGCTCGATGGCGGCAAGCGCCTGCGCCCGCTGCTGGTGCTCGCCGCCTGCGAAGCGGTGCAGGGGAACGCCGGCACCGCCCTGCGGGCCGCCTGCGCGGTCGAACTGATCCACGCCTACTCGCTGGTGCACGACGACATGCCCTGCATGGACAACGACGTATTGCGTCGGGGCAAGCCCACGGTCCATGTGCAGTTTGGCGAGGCCCAGGCCTTGCTGGCGGGTGACGCCTTGCAGGCGCTGGCCTTTGAGCTGCTGGTGCCCGATGACGGATCCACCGACGCCGCCCTCTCGGCCACACTGTGCCGCCAGCTCGCGCAGGCCGCCGGTGCGGCGGGTATGGCCGGAGGGCAGGCGATCGACCTCGCCAGCGTGGGCAGCGCGCTGGACCGGTCGGCGCTGGAAGCCATGCACCGCTGCAAGACCGGCGCGCTGCTGCAGGCCAGCGTGATGATGGGCGCGGCCACCGGGCAGCCGAGCGGGCACGCGCTCGCCTGCCTGCGCCGCTACGGCGACCGCCTGGGCCTGGCGTTTCAGGTGGTGGACGACATCCTTGACGTCACCACCGACTCGGCCACGCTGGGCAAGACCGCCGGCAAGGACGCCGCCTGCGACAAGCCGACTTTTGTTTCCCTGATGGGGCTGGCGCCGGCCCAGGCCTGCGCCGATCGCCTGCTCGACGAAGCCCACGAGGACCTGCGCAACAGCGGCCTCGCCCACACCGAGACTTTGCATGCACTGGCCGACTGGGTCGGACGGCGCGTCAGCTGAGCCCCACTACAACAAGCGCCGCACTCCACGATGGTCATGAGCTCACTTCTGTCTTCCATTGAATCGCCGGCCGACCTGCGCCAGCTCTCCCGTGCCCAACTGCATCCGCTGGCCGATGAACTGCGGGCCTTCGTGATCGACAGCGTGGCCCGCACCGGCGGCCACCTCAGTTCCAACCTCGGCACGGTGGAACTCACCGTCGCGCTGCACTACGTCTTCAACACCCCCGAAGACCGCCTGGTCTGGGACGTGGGCCACCAGACCTATCCGCACAAGATCCTCACCGGCCGGCGCGACCGGATGAACACGCTGCGCCAGCTCGGCGGCATCAGCGGTTTCCCGCGCCGCGACGAAAGCGAATACGACACCTTCGGCACCGCGCACTCGTCCACCAGCATCTCGGCCGCGCTCGGCATGGCGATGGCGGCCAAGATGAAGGGCGAGAGCCGCCACTCCGTGGCCATCATCGGCGACGGCGCCATGACCGCGGGCATGGCCTTCGAAGCGCTGAACAACGCGGGCGTGGCCGACGGCCGCCTGCTGGTGGTGCTCAACGACAACGACATGTCGATCTCGCCGCCGGTGGGCGCGCTCAACCGCTACCTGGCCCAGTTGCTTAGCGGCCAGTTCTACGCCGCGGCCAAGAACGTGGGCAAGCAGGTGCTCAAGGGCGCGCCGCCGCTGTTCGAACTTGCCAAGCGCCTGGAAGAACACGCCAAGGGCATGGTGGTGCCGGCCACGCTGTTCGAAAAGTTCGGTTTCAACTACATCGGCCCCATCGATGGCCACGACCTGGACTCGCTGATCCCCACGCTGGAGAACATCCGCCACCTGCTCGACAAGGACAGTGGCCCGCAGTTCCTGCACGTGGTGACCAAGAAGGGTCAGGGCTACAAGCTGGCCGAGGCCGACCCGGTGGCGTACCACGGCCCGGGCAAGTTCGACCCGGCCGTGGGCCTGGTCAAACCGGTCACACCGCCCAAGCCCACCTTCACGCAGGTGTTTGGCCAGTGGCTGTGCGACATGGCCGAAGCCGATCCCAAGCTGGTGGGCATCACGCCCGCGATGCGCGAAGGTTCGGGCATGGTCGAGTTCGAGCGCCGCTTCCCCGGCCGCTACTTCGACGTCGGCATTGCCGAGCAACACGCCGTGACCTTTGCCGCTGGCCTGGCCTGCGAAGGCCTGAAGCCGGTGGTGGCGATCTACTCGACCTTCCTGCAGCGCGCCTACGACCAGCTCATCCACGACGTGGCGTTGCAGAACCTGCCCATGGTCTTCGCGCTCGACCGCGCTGGCCTGGTGGGGGCCGACGGCGCCACCCACGCGGGGGCCTACGACATCGCCTTTCTGCGCTGCATCCCCAACATGTCGATCGCCTGCCCGGCCGACGAAGCCGAGTGCCGGCAGCTGCTCAGCACGGCCCACGCGCAAAACCACCCGGTGGCGGTGCGTTATCCACGCGGCGCGGGTGTGGGCACGAAGGTGCCGGCCGGACTCGAAGGCCTGCCCTTTGGCAAGGGTGAGATGCGCCGCACCGGTCGCCACGTGGCCATCCTGGCGTTCGGCACGCTGCTCTACCCGGCGCTGGAAGCGGCAGAGCAGCTGGGCGCCAGCGTGGCCAACATGCGCTGGGCCAAGCCGCTGGATATTGAGCTGCTTCGTGAACTCGCGCAGACGCACCAGGCGCTGGTGACGGTCGAGGAAGGCTGTGCCATGGGCGGTGCCGGCAGCGCGGTGCTGGAAGCACTGCAGGCCGAAGGCTTTGCCATGCCGGTGTTGCAATTGGGACTGTCCGATGTGTTCACCGAACACGGCGATCCGGCGAAGCTGCTGGCCGCTGAGGGGCTGGATGCCTCGGGCATCGAGCGCTCCGTGCGGGCGCGTTTCGCCAGCCTTCTCGACAACGTGTCGGGCCTGAAAGTGGTGGCCTGATGAGCGATCTGTCGAGCGGCGTGCGCGCCGTCATGCCCGATGTGCAAGGGCGGCAAGATGTGCGCGCCATGCCGATTGCCCGCGTGGGCGTGAAAAACCTGCGCTACCCGCTGGTGCTGGACGTGGCGGGCCGGGCGCAACACAGCGTGGGGCTCTGGGACCTGCATGTGGGGCTGAAGGCCGAGCAGAAGGGCGCCCACATGTCGCGCCTGCTGGCCTGGCTGGATGCGTTCACGCTCGAGGGCGAGGTGGTTGACTTCGATCGGCTGCAGCGGGCCATGCCCGAGCTCATGGCGCTGCTGGAGACCGACAGCGCAGGCCTCTCTGTGAGCTTTCCGTTTTTCATCCGCAAGACGGCCCCGGTATCGGGTCAGCAAAGCCTGCTCGAATACGAAGGCGGCTGGCTGGCGCGCTGCGAAGGCGGGCACACCGAAGTGCGCATGGTGGCCACGGTGCCGGTGAAGTCGCTGTGCCCGTGTTCGAAAGAGGTCAGCGAAGACGGTGCACACAACCAGCGTTCGCACATCCGCCTGGAGGTTCTGTTGGGCAAGGCCGTGCCCTGGGCCGAGCTGGTGCGTTTTGCCGAAGACCATGCATCGTGCGAGCTCTGGGGGCTGCTCAAGCGCAGCGATGAGAAGTGGGTCACCGAGCGGGCTTATGCCCACCCCAAGTTCGTCGAAGACCTGGTGCGTGATGTGGCGCTGGCGCTGAACGACGATCCGCGCGTGCTGGCCTACACCGTGGACGTCATCAACTTCGAATCGATCCACGCGCACGATGTGCATGCACGGATCGCACACGACAAAAAAACCACCGTTTGAGTCGACCGAAGCACGCGGTTCCGTGAGCATTTTTCACGCGAACCTTGAAGTGTTTTTCATTTCCCCCGCAAGCGTGTGAAAAGCACGTCACAAAGCGGACTTGGATGCCTTTTCCCGAGGGAAAACCCGTGAAGGCGGGGTCTGTGCGTTCCTTACAATCCACTGGCCTAAGCGCCTTTGCCAAACACCACAACCGTGCGTGCTGGTCGAGAAAAAATCACCTAAATGGAGTTGTAACTATGGATCGTCGTTCCATCATCAAGCATGCCGGCATTGCCGGTGTGCTGGCCGCAGGCGCCGCGCCCGCGGTGCATGCCCAGGCCACCATCCGCTGGCGACTCGCCTCCAGCTTCCCGAAAGCGCTGGACACCATCTTTGGTGCGGCCGATGTGTTCGCCAAGAAGGTCGGTGACATGACCGGTGGCAAGTTCAGCATCTCGGTGCACCCGGGCGGCGAGCTGATGCCCGCGTTCGGCGTGGTGGACGGCGTGCAGCAGGGTACGGTCGAAGCCGCCCACACGGCGCCTTATTACTTCTTCGGCAAGGACGACACCTTCGCCATGGGCACGGCCATTCCGTTCGGCCTGAACAGCCGCCAGCTGACCGCCTGGTACTACGACGGCAACGGCCTGAAGCTGTTCCGCGAGTTCTACGACAAGTACAACATCGTGAACTTCCCCGGCGGCAACACCGGTGCCCAGATGGGCGGCTGGTACCGCAAGGAAATCAAGGGCGTTGCCGACATCAAGGGTCTGAAGATGCGCATCGGCGGTTTCGCCGGCAAGGTGTTCACCCGCATGGGTGGCGTGCCACAGAACATCCCCGGTGGCGAGATCTACCAGGCGCTGGAAAAGGGCACCATCGACGCGACCGAGTGGGTCGGTCCTTACGACGACGAGAAGCTGGGCTTCCAGAAGGTCGCCAAGAACTACTATTACCCCGGCTGGTGGGAAGGCGGCGCACAGCTCGACTTCTACATCAACAAGACGGCGTTCAACGCCCTCTCGAAAGAGAACCAGGCCATCGTCGAAGCCGCTGCCGCCTACGCACACACCGAAATGCAGGCTCGCTACGATGCCCGCAATCCGGCCGCTCTCAAGCGCCTGGTGGCCGGTGGTGCCAAGGTGCTGCCGTTCCCCAAGGCCGTGATGGACCTGGCCTACAAGGAGGCGATGGCGCTCTACGCCGAGTTGAACGACACCAACCCGGCCTGGAAGAAGATTTACACCGACTATTCGGCCTTCCGCAAGGACCAGAACCTCTGGTTCCGCTTCACCGAAGCCCAGTTCGACCGCTACATGCAGTCGGCCAAGCTGTAATCGGCGAACAAGCCTGGCAAAAAACCCCGCTCTGCGGGGTTTTTTGTGCAGACTGGTCTTCATGTCCGTGACCCGGCCATGGCATCCATCGCCTCATCGCACAGTCTCTCTGATCAGAGGCCCCGCTTTCGCTAAACTGGCGGGCTTGCCACGAGCAACCCATCCAAACGGGGATTCCCATGTCGTTCCTACTCCAAATATCCCGGCTCATCGATGCCGTCAGCGAGCTCATCGGCAAGCTGGCCATGTGGCTCATCCTGGCCGCCACGCTCATCAGCACGGGCAACGCCCTCATCCGCAAAATCTTCGGCACCAGCTCCAACGCCTGGCTTGAAATCCAGTGGTACCTGTTTGCCGCTGTGTTCATGCTCGGTGGTGGCTACGCCTTTCTGCGCAACGCGCACGTGCGCATCGACTTCATATCCAGCAAATTCACCGACCGAACCCGCAACTGGATCGATATCGGCGGCATCCTGGTCTTCCTGTTCCCCCTGTGCTACATGATGGTGACACTCGGCTGGCCCTTGTTCATCAACGCGCTGGAATCGGGCGAGATGTCGTCCAACTCCGGGGGGTTGATCCGCTGGCCGGTGTACGCCCTGATTCCGCTGGGCTTTGCGCTGCTGTTCGTGCAGGGCATCTCCGAACTGATCAAACGTTTTGCCTTCCTCAACGGTCAGGGTCCTGATGTCCTGAGCCATTCCGGCCCCAGTGAAACCGAACTGCTGGCGCAAGAGATCGCCGAACAGGAAAAAGCCCGTCAAGCGGGAGCATCAGCATGATTGAATTTTTGACGTCCAACTTTGTCCCGATGATGTTCACCGGGCTGCTGGTTTTCCTGTTGATGGGATTTCCGGTCTCGTTCTCCCTGGCCGCGACCGGTCTGTTCTTCGGCTTCATCGGCATGGAGCTGGAGCTGTTTCCCTCCAACCTGTTCCAGGCCCTGCCGCTGCGGGTGTTCGGCATCATGCAGAACGACACGCTGCTGGCGATTCCGTTCTTCACGTTGATGGGCATCATCCTGGAGCGCAGCCGAATGGCCGAGGACCTGCTGGAGACGGTGGGCCAGGTGTTCGGTCCGCTGCGCGGGGGTGTGGGCATCGCCGTGGTGCTGGTGGGTGCGCTGCTCGCAGCCACCACCGGCGTGGTGGCCGCGTCGGTGATCTCGATGGGTTTGATCGCCATGCCCATCATGCTGCGCTACGGCTACAACCGCACCATCGCCACCGGCACCATCACCGCATCCGGCACGCTGGCGCAGGCACTGCCGCCGTCGCTGGTGCTGATCGTGCTGGCCGACCAACTGGGTCGTTCGGTGGGCGACATGTACGCCGGTGCACTGATCCCCGGCCTGGCGCTGGTGGGCCTCTACCTGGTTTTCATCGTCGTGGTGGCGCTGGTCAAACCTTCGTGGGTGCCGGCGCTGCCGGCCGAAGCGCGCATCTACAACGAGCCCAATGGCTCCAGCGGCCACCGGTCGCTGCTGGCTTTGCTGCTGCTGTGTGCCGCGGCCGGCTACGGCTGGTCCCAGGTGCATGAGTCGATCATGAACCCCTGGCTGGAGCGTGAAATGCCCGCGCCCGGTGACGAGGTCTTCATCCTGTCGATGACCGTCAGCGCGTTTCTTGCACTGGCACTGGCACTGGTCAACAGGCTGTTCGGCATCGGCCTGCTCTCGCGCCTGACCGAGCGTGTGACCTTCGTGCTGATCCCGCCGCTGGTGCTGATCTTCCTGGTGCTCGGTACGATTTTCCTGGGTGTTGCGACGCCCACGGAAGGTGGTGCCATGGGTGCCATCGGCGCCCTGATCATGGCGGGTGCGCGCCGCACACTGTCGTTTGGTCTGCTCAAGCAGGCGCTGGAGAACACCACCAAGCTGGCCATCTTCGTGCTGTTCATCCTGATCGGCTCGACCGTGTTCAGCTTCACCTTCAACGCGGCAGACGGCCACATCTGGGTGGAACACCTGTTCGCCAAGTTACCCGGTGGACAGTTGGGCTTCCTGCTGTTCGTGAACGCGCTGGTGTTCGTGCTCGGCATGTTCATCGATTTCTTCGAAATCGCCTTCATCGTGGTGCCGCTGCTGGCCCCCGTGGCCGACAAGCTGGGCATCGACCTGATCTGGTTCGGCATCATCCTGGCCATGAACCTGCAGACCTCGTTTCTCACGCCGCCGTTTGGCTTTGCGCTGTTCTACCTGCGCAGTGTGGCCGCGCGCAACGACTACGACGACGTGATCACGGGCGAGCGCATTCCGGCGGTGACCACGGCGCAAATCTACAAGGGCTCCATCGCCTTCATCATCCTGCAGCTCATCATGGTCGCGGTGATCGTGTTCAACCCGGGTATCGTGACCGGCAACCTCGACAAGGCGGCTGTGGTGGACGATGCCACGGTGGACGACATGCTCAACAACATGCAGGATCTGCAGAGCGAAGAAAACACAGAGCCGAACATGGACGCTTCCGGGGAAGAGAGCCCTGCGGCCAGCGATGCAGCGCCGGCGGATGACGCTGCAGCCCCGCCCGCAGTCGAAGAAGAGGTTGACCCGGCCAAGGCACTCGAAGACGCCGTCAAGAAAGCCGAGTGATGCAGATCGATGTGAAAGTGCTGGACCCGCGCATGGCGGGCCAGCTCCCCGCTTATGCCACGTCCGGCAGCGCGGGGCTGGACCTGCGGGCCTGCCTCGATGCACCACTGACGCTGGCGCCCAACGCCTGGCAACTGGTGCCCACCGGGCTGGCCATCCACCTGGCCGACCCGGGCTATGCGGCCATGATCCTGCCGCGCTCGGGGCTGGGGCACAAGCATGGCATCGTGCTCGGCAACCTGGTGGGCCTGATCGACAGCGACTACCAGGGCCAGCTCATGGTGAGCGCCTGGAACCGCAGCGACGTGGCTTTCACCATTGAACCCATGGAGCGCATCGCGCAAATGGTGATCGTGCCGGTGGTGCAGGCGCACTTCAACGTGGTGGACGATTTCGACGTGGCCAGCGAACGCGGGGCGGGCGGCTACGGTTCAACGGGCCGGGGCTGACCGGTCACGGCGAATCTTCACCAGAAACAACGAGAGGGCTGCATGTGCAGCCCTCTCGTTTTTGGAGGCGATCCGTTTCGCAGGATCAGTGAAGCGTGGGTTTGCCCGCAGCTTGGTCCGGGTCTGACGGTGCATCGCCGTTGTCAACCTGCATGCGGAAGAAGCCCGCGCCCAGCGTGCCACGACCGATTTCACTGATCAGCGCTTCGCGCACGGCGTGCACCTTGAGGTGGATGCGCAAGGCGATGCCCGCCAGGGGGTGGTTGCCATCCATCACCACATGATCGGGGTAAATGTCGCTCACGAAATACAGGCGGTCGCGCGGCGCAGCAGCGTTGCAGCCCTCGGGCAGTCCCTCGAAGCCCATGCCTTCTTCGAGGTTGTCCGGGAACAGGTGGCGCGGCTCCAGAAAGAGCAGGCGATCGTCGTAGTCGCCGAAGGCGTGCTGGGGTTCGAGCTGCAGCTCCACCGTATCGCCTTCCACATGGCCCTGCAGCGCCTCTTCGAGCCCGGCCAGCAGATCGTTGCCCCCCACCAGGAATTCGATCGGCTCTTCCAGCACGTCCAGCTCTTCGCCCAGGGTGTCCTTGAGTGTCCACGTCAGCGCGACGACGCACTGAGGGGTGATTTTCATCGTCGTTTTCATCAGACAATTGTCCCATGACCCAAGCCACCCCATCCAACCCCAATACCTTCAGCCCCGACATGCCCCGCGAAATGCTCGGCGGTCTCTCACCCGCGCAATTCATGCGCCGCTATTGGCAGAAAAAACCCTTGCTGATCCGCAACGCGTTTCCGGATTTCAAGCCGTTCCTGAACCGCCAGGCGCTGTTTGCCATGGCCGCCGAAGAAGCGGTTGAATCGCGCATGATCGTGAGCAAGCCGGCCGGCTGGCAACTCAAGCGCGGCCCTTTCGCCCGCACCGCTTTTCCGCCGCTGAAGCAGAAACGCTGGACCCTGCTGGTGCAGGGTGTGGACCTGCATCTGGACGTGGCCCACGAGATGCTTCAGCGCTTCCGGTTCGTGCCCGACGCCCGGCTGGACGACCTGATGATTTCCTGGGCCAGCGACGGCGGCGGCGTCGGGCCGCACTTTGACAGCTACGACGTGTTCCTGCTGCAGGCCAGCGGCCAGCGCCATTGGCGCATCGGTCGCCAGAGCGACCTGTCGCTGGAGCCGAACGTGCCGCTCAAGATCCTCAGCAACTTTGAGCCCGAGGAAGAGCACCTGCTCAACCCCGGCGACATGTTGTACCTGCCGCCGCGCTGGGCCCACGATGGCGTGGCCGTGGGCGATGACTGCATGACCTATTCGGTCGGTTTCCGTGTGCCGCAACGGGGTGGTCTGGCGGGGGAACTGTTGCAGCGCATGGCCGAAGAGTTCGACGATGCCACGCTCTACCGCGATCCGACGCAGCCCGCCACCGCCACGCCCGCGGCCATGCCGCCCGCGCTGGAGGCCTTTGCGGCCGATGGCCTGCAGCGTTTGCTGGCCGAGCGCGAATCGCTGGCCTGTGCGCTGGGTGAGGTGATGACCGAACCCAAGCCCCGCGTCTGGTTCGAAGAACCCGAGTCAGACTGGGCGCCCGGCCCCTTGGCGCTGGACCGGCGCACGCGCATGATGTACGACGATCGCCACGTGTTCATCAACGGGGAAAGTTTCCGCGCCGGCGGTGCGGATGCGCGCCTGATGCGCACGCTGGCCGATCAGCGCCGCCTGGATGCCCGCCAGGCCGCACGCGCCAGCACCGATGCGCAGGCGTTGCTGCAGGACTGGTTTGAAGCCGGCTGGCTGCACCGTGTGGCGGCCGATTGATTCGTTCGTTCTTTGCGTTGACGGAGGTGGAGCCATGAGTCAAGAGTCCGCATCAGACTCGGGAACACCCGAGCAGGCGTTGCCGGAGGGGCGGCTGGAAGGCCGGCAGGTCTTCGCCGATCTGGTGCGACAGGCCATGGTCTGCGCTGCCCGGGAGGGCTGGACGCACATCATCCTGAGCGACCCGGACTTTGCCGATTGGCCGCTGGGCGAGCGGGTGGTGATCGATGCCCTGCAGGCCTGGGCCGGGCGCGGGCGCCACATCCAGTTCATGGCGCGGGACTTCAGCCCCTTGCGTCAGCTGCATCCCCGCCTGGTGCAATGGCGCGTCACGTGGTCGCACCTGGTGCAGGCCCACGCCTGCGCCAGCCTGGTGGGCACCGAGCTGCCCAGTGCCATCTGGTCACCCGGCTGGACCATGGAGCGGCTTGATGTGATGCGCTGCACAGTGGTGGCCAGTGTGGATGCCCGACGGCGCGTGGCCTTGAAGGAGCGGCTGGACACGTGCTGGGACATGGGCAGCCCGTCGTTTCCGGCCACCACGCTCGGTTTGTGAGCTTTTGTATGGGATGTGGCTTCTTAAGCAACACATCTCTGTGAGAAAAAGAAAAAGATGATAAGGGTAAATACGTATGCATTTTTCCGGCTATTATTCTGTTCCAGTCTGGAAGCCGGGTCTTTAAGGGTTGTCTGACTGGGTCAACCGAGCTCGAATCCTGTATTCGGGTTTTTTTTTGGGTTGATTCATAACTATTCGAAGTTTGTTCATCTTCATCCACAGGAATACCACCATGAAAACATCCATCCTCCTCGCCAGCCTGCTTGCCGCTTTGACCCTGACCGCTTGCGGCAAGAAAGAAGAAGCCGCAGTCACCATCCCTGAGCCAGCCGCTGTGGTTGACACCGCCAAGGACGCGGCTGCCGCCACCGCCGATGCCGCCAAGGACGCAGCAGCCGCCACCACCGACGCCGCCGCTGCCGCTGCCGATGCCACCAAGGACGCTGCCGCTGCTGCTGCCGACGCCACCAAGGACGCCGCTGCCGCTGCCGCCGACGCCGCCAAGGCCGCAGTCAAGCCAGCTCAGTAATTGGATCGGGTTTTGCCCGTCCAGAAAAAAAGCCGCCCTCGGGCGGCTTTTTCGTGGGTGCCTCCCATCCGGGCCGGCACAGGGTGGCTTATTTGAGATCGTCGGCGAGCAGTTGAACGATGCGCTGGGCGGTGGCCGATGATTCAGGCTGCCCCTGTTCGTTGAGCACCGAGACCGTGCTGCTGTTGCCAGTGCTCTGGACCTTCACCCGGTATTTGGCGGGCCTGACCTGGGGGGCTGAGCTGGAGAAGAGACGGCCGAAGAAGCCAGGCTTCTGGGCGTCGGCCGCCGTTGTGGGCACGTAGCGCACGAAATAGACACCCTGGGTGCGATCGCGGTCTTCGACGGTGAAGCCCGTGCGGTCCAGCGTCAGGCCGACACGGCGCCAGGCGCGGTCAAAGTCGTCATCGAGCTGGACCACGGGCTGCTGGCCCAGCAGGGTCACCTTGGCGGCGGCCTGCGCGGGCGTTGCGGCCGCCACGGCCTGGGCCTGCGCCTCGCTCACGCCAAGCTTGACCATCAGGCGGCGCAGGAACTCGGTCTCCAGCTCCGGGTCGGAAGGCCGGGGCTGCCATATGGTCTGGTCTTTCTGGCTGCTGGTGTAGACCTCGGCCATGCCGCGGTGGCTGATGAAGATTTCGGTGCCGCCAGCGGCGTTGCGTTCGAGGCGGGTGCGGAACTTGTCGCGTTCGCCGGTGGAGTAGAGGTTGTCAAAAACCTTGCCGATGGTCGAACGGATGAAGTCCTGTGGAATCTTGGCGCGGTTTTCGGCCCAGTCGGTTTCCATGATGCCCAGTTTTTCCTGGTCCAGTTCCAGCACGAAGCCGTTTTCCTTCCAGAAGTCGCCGACCGGCGTCCACAGCT
The DNA here is from genome assembly GCF_013387465.1 of Hydrogenophaga aromaticivorans. GTDB lineage: Bacteria > Pseudomonadota > Gammaproteobacteria > Burkholderiales > Burkholderiaceae_C > Hydrogenophaga > Hydrogenophaga aromaticivorans. The sequence continues at coordinate 248,945 of NZ_VYGV01000028.1, forward strand.
GTTCGGCCGGGCGGTTCACCACCAGCCAGCGCTGGTTGCCCGCACGTTCGATGCGCACATCGCCCACCGAAGACACCGCCGTGATGCCGGGCGTGACCGCCGCCTGGGCCGCCTGCTGGCCACTGGCGGTGACCGCAGTGCCCGGCACGTTGTAGCGCGAGTCACGGCTGAGCTGTGTCAGATCGGGTGGCACGTCCAGCGTGCTGCCGCGCTGGGCGCTCTTGTAGTCGATCTTGTCTTCCTGCAGCATGGTGCAGCCGCTCGCCAGCATGGCGGCCACGGCGATCACACCAATGCGCCCCAGAGGTCGCGAAGCGCGTTGTGTTGCCGTGAGGGACGTCGGGCAGTTTGAAGTGACTTGCATGAGCAGACTCGGGTTCGGGAAAAAAGGGGGAGGTCAGGCGACCAGGTTCAATCGATCAGGCCACTGTCTTTGAGCGCCCCTTCGACCAGGGGTTCCAGGGCGCGGGACATGGGTGTGAGCGGCAGGCGCATGGTTTCCGAGCACAGGCCCATGCGGGCCATGGCCCACTTGAGCGGGATCGGGTTGGCTTCGACGAACAGGTTCTTGTGCACCGGCATCAGGCGCAACTGGATGTCCATGGCCTTGCGGGTGTCGCCCGCGATGGCGGCCACGCAGAGCTCGTGCATCAGGCGAGGGGCAATGTTGGCCGTCACGCTCACGTTGCCCTGACCGCCGCACAGCATCAGCGCCACGGCGGTCGGATCGTCACCGGAGTAGATCGCGAAACCTTCGGGCGCTTCGCGGATCAGCCATTGCGCGCGCTCGATGTTGCCGGTGGCTTCCTTGATGCCGACGATGCCCTTCACCTGCGCCAGGCGCAGGGCGGTGTCGACCGACATGTCGGCCACGCTGCGACCGGGCACGTTGTACAGCACGATGGGCAGGTCGCCGGTGGCTTCGGCGATGGCCTTGAAGTGCTGGTACTGGCCCTCTTGCGTGGGCTTGTTGTAGTAGGGCACGACCTGTAGCTGGCAGTCGGCACCGACGCTGCGCGCGAACTTGGCCAGCTCGATGGCTTCGGCCGTGGAGTTGGCTCCGCAGCCCGCCATGATGGGCACGCGTTTGGCCGCCTGCTCCACCGAGACGCGGATGATTTCGCAGTGCTCCTCGACGGTGACGGTGGGCGACTCGCCCGTGGTGCCGACCACGCCAATGCAATCGGTGCCTTCGGCAATGTGCCAGTCGATCAGTTTGCGCAGCGCGGGGTAGTCCACGCTGCCGTCGGTGTTCATGGGCGTGACCAAGGCCACGATGCTGCCGGTGATGGGTTTCATAAGCTGGTTGCTCAAGAGGTGGGCGCCGGCCGTGCGAGCCCTCCCGGGGAGGCTGTCGTCAGCGGACGCGCGAATCTGACATTCTACCCAGTGGCATCCAGCGGATACCGCGCGGGCAGGGCGGATGTATCCGGGGGTTTTCGCACCGCCGCGATGCGTTGCACAAAGCGCTCGGGCCGGTCGGTGAAGCCGTCTTCAAACGCCACCACGTGCAAGCCGGCCGCGACCTGCAGCAGCTCGCCGGGTCGCAGCAGGAAGTCGGGCCGTGAGGGCTTGCCCACGGTTTCATTGCCGGCGGCGAAGGTCTCGTAGATCAGCACGCCACCGGTCGCCACGCTGGCCACGATCTGCGGCAGCAGCGGGCGCCAGAGGTAGTTCGTGATCACCACGGTGTCAAATGTCTCGCCGGCAAAGGGCCAGGGGCCGTTTTCGATGTCGGCCAGCACGGCCCGGCCCAGCCCGGACACCGCATCGATGGCTTCTGGCGAGCGGTCCACACCCGTCACCGGATGGCCGCGCTGCGCGAACCAGCGCAGGTGGCGGCCATGACCGCAGGCCACATCCAGTACCGAGCCGTTCGCGGGGACCAGGTGCGACCAGCGCTGGACCCAGGCCGAAGGCGATTCGGTGCCGTGCATCAGAAACAGCTCCAGAGCTGGTCGGCGAGATTCACGAGGAAGTCGGGCCGGTTGTAGAGCGCCAGCGTGCCCAGCAGGGCCAACCCCACGACCGTCCAGACCAGCGCCTTGACGGCCAAAGGCTTCATGCCGCCGCTCCCATGCGTTGCGGACCGCGGGTGATGGGCGATTCGCGCACCGGCAGGTTGATCAGCGCGGCGAACACGCCCAGTGCGATCGAGATGTACCAGACGATGTCGTAGCTGCCGGTCTGGTCGTACAGCACGCCGCCCAGCCACACGCCCATGAAGCTGCCGATCTGGTGGCTGAAGAACACGAAGCCACCCAGCATGGACAAATGCGCCACGCCAAAGATCTGCGCCACCACCGCGTTGGTCGGCGGCACGGTGGACAGCCACAGCACGCCCATTACAGCCGCGAACACGTATACGCTGGCTGGCGACAACGGCACGATCAGGAACACGCTGATCGCCACCGCACGCGCGATGTAGATGAACGAAAGGATGTAGCGCTTGGGGAAACGCTGGCCCAGCGCGCCCGCGGCGTAGGTGCCGATCACGTTGAACAGGCCAATGAGCGCCAGCGCATAGCTGGCCACCTGGGGCGAAAGCCCGTTGTCTTTCAGGTAGCTCGGCATGTGCACGCCGATGAACACCACCTGGAAACCACACACGAAATACCCCGCCATCAGCAGCTGGAAGCTGCGGTACCTGAAGGCCTCGCGCAGCGCCTGCACGATGGTCTGGTCCCGCTTGGGCGCCATGCCGCCCACAAACCCCGGCTCGCGCAGGAACAGCGCCAGCGGCATGATCAGCAGCACCGCAGCGCCGAGGATCAGCAGTGCTTCCTGCCAGCCGAACGCGCTGATGAGCCAGCCCTCAATGGGCACCATCAGGAACTGGCCGAACGAGCCGGCCGCGGCCGCCACACCCATGGCCCAGGAGCGTTTCTCGGCCGGTATCTGCCGCCCGATCACGCCGTAGATCACGGCGTAGGTGGTGCCGGCCTGGGCCGCGCCAATCAGCACACCCGCGGTCAGCGCAAAGGTGAGCGGTGTTGGCGAGAGCGCCATGCCGGCCAGCCCCAGCGCGTAGAGCACGGCGCCCCCCAGCAGCACGCGGAAGGCGCCAAACCGGTCGGCCGCCATGCCGGCAAAGATGCCGAACAGGCCCCAGGAGAGGTTCTGGATGGCCAGTGCGAAAGCGAAATTCTCGCGCGTCCAGCCCTGATCCTGGGTGATGGGCTGCAGCCACAGGCCAAATCCGTGGCGCACACCCATGGAGAGGGTGACGATGGCGGCGCCGCAGGCCAGCACCTGGAACGCGGAGAGACGGGGGGCAGGCGCTGTGGCCAGTGGCGAAGTCATCCCGAGACTGTAGCGAATCCGGGCATTCGCCGGGTGTCGCAGCGGTGCGTGGGGTCATGAAATCGGTGGCCGCCATTGATGCGCAGCTCGAATCGGTTGAGATGCCGGGTGTTTCCTATGTATTTGCATCCAGTGGTTTGGCGCGGGATGCTTACAATCCGCACCCATGGCGACCCAATCTCCCAACGAATACTCCGAAGGCTCCATCCGCGTCCTCAAGGGACTGGAGCCGGTCAAACAGCGCCCGGGCATGTACACCCGGACCGACAACCCGTTGCACATCATCCAGGAAGTGCTGGACAACGCGGCCGACGAAGCCCTCGCTGGCTTTGGCAAAAAAATCAAGGTCACCCTGCACCCCGACAGCTCGGTGAGCATCGAAGACGATGGCCGCGGCATCCCGTTTGGCCTGCACCCGGAAGAAAAGGCCCCGGTGGTCGAGCTCGTCTTCACCCGCCTGCACGCGGGCGGCAAGTTCGACAAGGGCAAGGGCGGCGCCTACAGCTTCTCGGGTGGTCTGCACGGCGTGGGCGTGAGCGTGACCAATGCGCTCTCCACCCGGCTGGAAGTCACCAGCTACCGCGAAGGCCAGGTGGCCAAACTGGCGTTCTCGGCCGGCGACGTGATCGAACAGCTGGTGATCACGCCCAAAGGTGAGGGCGACCGCAAGCAGGGCACCACGGTGCGCGCCTGGCCCGATGCGAAGTATTTCGAGTCCGCTGTCTTGCCCATGAACGAGCTGACGCACCTGCTGCGCAGCAAGGCGGTGCTGATGCCGGGCGTGACGGTGACTCTGGTCAACGAGAAGACCAGAGACACCCAGACCTGGCTTTTCAAGGGCGGTCTGCGCGACTACCTGCAGCAGACCCTCAACGGCGAACCGGTGATTCCGCTGTTCGAAGGCGAAGGTTTTGCCGACGCCAAAGACGACAACTTTGCCGAAGGCGAGGGCGCCGCTTGGTGCGTGGCCTTCACCGAAGACGGCCAGCCGGTGCGCGAAAGCTACGTCAACCTGATCCCCACCAGCGCCGGTGGCACGCACGAAAGCGGTCTGCGCGACGGCCTGTTCCAGGCGGTCAAGGGCTTCATCGAGTTGCATGCGCTCTTGCCCAAAGGCGTGAAGCTGTTGCCCGAAGACGTGTTCGCCCGCGCTTCGTATGTGCTGAGCGCCAAGGTGCTCGATCCGCAGTTCCAGGGCCAGATCAAGGAACGGCTGAACTCGCGCGACGCCGTACGGCTGGTCGGCAGCTTCGTGCGCCCGGCGCTCGAACTCTGGCTCAACCAGCATGTGGACTACGGCAAGAAGCTTGCCGAACTCGCCATCAAGGCCGCGCAGTTCCGCCAGAAGGCCGGCCAGAAGGTCGAGAAGCGCAAGGGTTCGGGCGTGGCCGTGTTGCCCGGCAAGCTGACCGACTGCGAGAGCAAGGACCTGGCGCACAACGAGGTGTTCCTGGTCGAGGGCGACTCGGCTGGCGGCAGCGCCAAGATGGGCCGCGACAAGGAAAGCCAGGCCATCCTGCCGCTGCGCGGCAAGGTGCTCAACACCTGGGAAGTCGAGCGCGACCGCCTGTTCGCCAACAACGAGATCCACGATATTTCCGTCGCCATCGGCATCGATCCGCACGGCCCGCTGGACACGCCCGACATGAGTGGCCTGCGATATGGAAAGGTCTGCATCCTGAGTGACGCCGACGTCGACGGCTCGCACATCCAGGTGCTGCTGCTCACGCTGTTCTTCCGCCATTTCCCCAAGCTCATCGAGGCTGGTCATGTGTATGTAGCGCGCCCGCCGCTGTTCCGGGTGGACGTGCCCGCGCGCGGCAAGAAGCCCGCCGTCAAGCAGTACGCACTCGACGAGGGCGAGCTGCACGCCATCCTCGACAAGGCCGAGAAGGATGGCGTGGTGCGCGACAAGTGCCAGATCAGCCGTTTCAAGGGCCTGGGCGAGATGAACGCCGAGCAGCTCTGGGACACCACGCTCAACCCCGACACGCGCCGCCTCATGCAGGTCAACCTCGGCTCGCTGGACTTCGCCGGCACCGAAGCGCTCATCACCAAGCTCATGGGCAAGGGCGAGGCCGCTTCGCGCCGTGAGCTGATGGAGCTGCACGGCGACTCCGTCGAGGTGGACGTGTGAAGCACACGGCGCGCCGCTGGCTGCAGGGCACCGCCGTCGCGCTGGTGCTCTCGCTGTCCGCGCCCGCCTGGGCCGAGATCTGGGGTTTTGTAGACAAGCGCGGCGTGTCGCACTTTGCCGACCACCAGGTCGATCGCCGCTACGAACTGTTTTACCGCGGTGGCCAGCGCGCGGCCAGGAAGCCGCCAGGCATGGCGCCGGGTGCGGCCTACGCACCGCAGCTGCAGGCCCGGTTCGCGGTGTCCACCTCGTACAAAGCCGTGCGCCACCTGATCCGCGAAGCCGCCACCGCTTACGGACTCGAATACGAGTTGCTCAAGGCCGTGATCGCCACCGAGTCGGGCTTCAATGCCCACGCGGTCAGCCCCAAGGGCGCGGTCGGTCTGATGCAGCTCATGCCCGACACCGCCAGGCGCTTCGGCGTCAAGGCAGATACCCATCAAACCCTGCAGGAGCGGCTCACCGATCCGCGCACCAACATCCTCGCCGGCGCCAGCTACCTGGCGTGGCTGCTCAAGTACTTCGATGGCGAAACCGAACTCGCGCTCGCCGCCTACAACGCGGGCGAGGGCGCGGTGATGCGCGCCGGCCGGCGCATCCCCAACTACCGCGAAACCCGCGACTACGTGCGCAAGGTGACGCAACTGCACCAGAACCTCCTGCCGCCGCGCACCTTGTCGCGCCAGCGAACGACCACCTCTTCTACCGGCAACATGCCGGGGCAGGGCGCTTTGCCCACAGCCAAACTCTGAATCTGAACCCGCCTCTTCATGGACATCCTCACTCCCGAACTCCCGCTGGGCCTGCCCGGCGAGCCTGAAGCCGACAACCTCGCCACCTACGCGCAACGCGCCTACCTCGAATACGCGCTCTCCGTCGTCAAGGGCCGGGCCCTGCCCGATGTGTGCGACGGCCAGAAGCCGGTGCAGCGCCGCATCCTCTACGCCATGGACCGCATGGGCCTGGGCTACAGCGGCAACACGGCGGCCAAGCCGGTCAAGAGTGCGCGCGTGGTCGGCGACGTGCTCGGCAAGTACCACCCGCACGGCGACAGTGCCGCATACGACGCGCTGGTGCGCATGGCGCAGGACTTCTCGCAGCGCTACCCGCTGATCGACGGCCAGGGCAACTTCGGCAGCCGCGACGGCGACGGTGCCGCCGCCATGCGCTACACCGAAGCCCGCCTGGCCAAGATCACCGGCCTGCTGCTCGACGAAATCGACCAGGGCACGGTGGACTTCATCCCCACCTACGACGGTTCGTTCGAAGAACCCAAGCAGCTGCCCGCGCGCCTGCCGTTCAACCTGCTCAACGGCGCCTCGGGCATTGCCGTGGGCCTGGCCACCGAGATCCCGAGCCACAACCTGCGCGAAGTGGCCGACGCCTGCGTGGCGCTGATCAAAACGCCCAAACTGTCCGACGAAGAACTCTTCGCCATCCTCCCCGGCCCGGACTACCCCGGCGGTGGCCAGATCATCAGCCCGGCCGGCGACATCGCCGACGCCTACCGCACCGGCCGCGGCAGCCTGAAAGTGCGCGCGCGCTGGAAGATCGAAGACCTCGCGCGCGGCCAGTGGCAGCTGGTGGTGAACGAGCTGCCGCCCGGTGTGAGCACCCAGCGCGTGCTGGAAGAGATCGAAGAGATCACCAACCCCAAGGTCAAGGCCGGCAAGAAGGCGCTGAGCCAGGAGCAGACGCAGCTCAAAGCCAGCATGCTGATGGTGCTGGACGTGGTGCGCGACGAATCGAGCAAGGATGCACCCGTGCGCCTGGTGTTCGAGCCCAAGAGCAGCCGCATCGAGCAGCAAGAACTCATCACTGCGCTGCTGGCCCACACCAGCCTGGAAAGTTCGTCGCCAATCAACCTGACCATGATCGGCCTGGACGGGCGGCCGACGCAGAAGAGCCTGCGGCTCATGTTGAGCGAGTGGATTGAGTTCCGCCAGACCACCATCGTGCGCCGCACGCAGCACCGCCTGAACAAGGTGCTCGACCGCATCCACATCCTCGAAGGTCGGCAGCTCGTGCTGCTGAACATCGACGAGGTGATCCGCATCATCCGCCACAGCGACGAGCCCAAGGCCGCACTCATTGAAGCCTTCAGGCTCAGCGATCGCCAGGCCGAAGACATTCTTGAAATCCGCCTGCGCCAGCTGGCGCGCCTCGAAGGCATCAAGATCGAACAGGAGCTGAAGGACCTGCGCGAGGAGCAGGGCAAGCTGGAAGACGTCCTGGGCAACCCGGCCAGCCTGAAGCGCCTGATGGTCAAGGAGATCGAGGCCGACGCCAAGACCTTTGCGGACGCACGCCGCACGCTGATCCAGACCGAGAAAAAGGCCGTGGCCGAAATCAAGGTGGTGGACGAGCCGGTCACGGTCGTCATCTCCAGCAAGGGCTGGGTGCGCGCACGCACCGGCCACGGCCACGAGGCCGGCAGCTTTGCGTTCAAGGCGGGCGATGGCCTGTACGGCACCTTCGAGTGCCGCACGGTGGACCTGCTCATCGTCTTCGGCAGCAACGGGCGCGTGTACTCGGTGCCTGTGGCCAGCCTGCCCGGCGCGCGTGGCGATGGTCAGCCCATCACCACGCTCATCGAGCTTGAATCGGGCACACAACCGCTGCACTACTTTGCAGGCCCCGCCAACGCCACGCTGCTGCTCAGCGGCACCGGTGGCTACGGCTTCCTGGCGACGGTGGAAAACCTGGTGTCGCGCCAGCGAGCCGGCAAAGCCTTCATCAGCGTGGGGGAGGGGGAGACCATCTGCGCGCCTTCGCACGTGGCCAGCACCTCGGGCAGCCAGCCACTGCTGCCGGCCACCCACGTGGCCTGCGCGTCCACCGGCGGCCGCATCCTCACCTTTGAAATCACCGAACTCAAGGCGATGGAGAAGGGCGGGCGCGGCCTGATGCTGATCGACCTCGAGGCCAAGGACACGCTCGCCGGCGCAGCGGCCTACACCCGCAGCGTCAAGATCGAAGGCATCGGCCGTGGCGCCAAGGATCGCGACGAAACGCTGGAGATCCGCAGCCTGAACAACGCCCGTGCTGCCCGCGCCCGCAAGGGCAAGGCAGCCGACCTGGGCTTCAAGCCCAGCCGCGTCACACGGGTGGAGTGATGGAGCTCAGCGTCTCCGGGGTGGTGGTGGCCGTGGTCGGCTTCGCCATCGCTTTCGGCATCTCCCGGGCCATGGCGGCGGTGCTGAGAAAGCGCCGCCAGGCCCGCGGTGAGGCCGCGGCACAGGCCTCGCAAAGCCGTCAGGTGCGGCGGGCGCAGGCACGCAAGAACCAGCGCTGACTTGTCCCCGCCGAACGGCCGCTCAGATGAAAGCTTCCACCATGCACAGCCAGCGCCCCTTCGGTCCCCACCTCAAAGGTTTCCCCACCGGCCAGGAGCCGATCCCGCGCGAACAGATCGCCCAACAGGACTGGCGGCTTCTGCGCGGTGACCTGGCCCTGCCGCTGGCGGTGATCAAACAGAGCGCCTTGCGGCACAACCTGCACTGGATGCGCGACTTCTGCGCGCAGCGCGGCCTGTCCATCGCGCCGCACGGCAAGACCAGCATGTCGCCCGAGCTCTGGCAGATGCAGCTGGACGCGGGCGCCTGGGGCATCAGCTTCGCCACCGTGTTCCAGGCGGCGGTGGGTGCGCGGCACGGTGTGCCGGTGCTGCTGATCGCGAACCAGGTGATCCAGCGCGCGGAGCTGGACGCGCTGGCGCTGCTGTACGCCGAGCAGCCTGCGCTGCGTTCGATGTTCCTCGTGGACGCCACCGGGCAGGTGGACGCCATCGAAGCATGGGCCACGGCGCGTGGTTTCCAGGGCCGGTTCGAGGTGCTGCTGGAGCTGGGCATCGCTGGCCAGCGCAGCGGCTGCCGCACGGCTGACGAAGCCCGGCAGATCGCGCAGCGCATCGCTGCCAGCCCGGTGCTCCGGCTCGCCGGCATCGAGTGCTACGAAGGCACCACCGCGACCTGCGACCACACCCGGGACCGCACCACTGTGCACGACTTGATGGACCGGGTGGACGCCGTCGCCCGCGAAGCCATCGCGCAGGGCTGGTTCGCCCATGAAGAAATCATCCTCAGCGCCGGTGGCTCCGCCATCTTCGATCTGGTGGCCGAGCGGCTCACACCCGACCTGGGCCGGCCGGTGCGTGGCGTGCTGCGTTCGGGCTGCTACCTCACACACGACCACCAGCGCTACACCCGTTACCTCTGCTGCGTGGCCGAGCGCCTGAACCTGCGGGAGACCCTGAAGCCCGCGCTGGAGGTGCTGGCCTGCGTGCAGAGCCGCCCCGAGCCCGGCCTGGCCCTGCTCAGCATGGGTCGGCGCGACGTGTCCCACGACCTTGATCTGCCCTTGCCGATCTGGCGTTCGGACGGGCAAGGTGGCGCGCCTCGCAGCGTGCCCGCCCACTGGCGCATCGACGCCCTGAATGACCAGCACGCCTACCTGCGCTACGACGCCTCGGCCCCAGAGGAAGAATGGCCCGTGCTCGGCGAGACCGTGGCCTCCGGCATTTCGCACCCTTGCACCACGTTTGACAAATGGCGCTGGATGCCGGTGGTGGACGACGCCTACCGCGTGGTGGACGCGGTCACGACCTGGTTCTGAACACGGGTGTTGGGCACCCCTGGTTTGGGGTACACCTCTAATTTTGCTGCGCTGCAGCAAAATTGCTTGCCATATTCGGGATTACCCGTAGAATCGCGTTCATGCTGCACTGCAACATAACTCGGTGATCCGGGGCATGTCCAAGAGCGGCTCCTTCAACCCTCCACTTCAAGGAACCCGAAATGAACAACCCCGCTGAACAGATCATCGCCGCCAACAAAGCCAACATGGACGCCTTCGAAGGCGCCGCCAAGAAGGCTTACGCCGGCGTGGAAAAGCTGGTCGAACTCAACATGGCTGCTTCCAAAGCCGCCTTGGGCGAGTCCTTCAACCACGCCAAGGCCGTCATGTCCGTCAAGACGCCCCAGGAATTCATGAGCCTGCAAGCCGCCTTCTTCCAGCCCCTGGCTGAAAAGTCGACCGCCTACTTCCAGCACGTGCAAAGCATTGCAACCGAAGGCAGCGAAGATTTCGCCAAGCAGTTCGAAGCCAAGGTGGCCGAAGCCCAAAAAGCGCTGGGCGCCTCCGTGGACCAGCTGGTCAAGAACGCACCGGCCGGTTCCGAAGCCGCCGTGGCTGCTTTCCAGAGCGCCTTGAGCCAGAGCCAGAAAGCTGTTGAGTCGGCCCAGGCCACGATCAAGAAAGCTTCTGCAACCGCCCAGGCCAACTTTGCCGTTGCTTCCAAGCAGGCCACCGACCTGGCCAAGAAGGCCTCCAAGGTCTGATTGACCCCGGCGTGAGCGGCCTTCGGGCCGTTGCTCCAAAAAAGAGGCTCCCGAAGGAGCCTCTTTTTTTTGTCCATCGGAGTGACGGCTCTGAGGTCTACCCCAGTTCGGCAATCAGTTCGATTTCCACACAGGCACCCATCGGAATCTGCGCCACGCCAAACGCACTGCGGGCGTGGGCGCCGGCTTGCGGGCCGAAGACTTCGCCCAGCAGTTCGCTGCAGCCGTTGGTGACCAGGTGCTGCTCGGTGAAGGTGCCGGTGCTGTTGACCAGGCTCATCACTTTGACGATGCGCTTCACGTCGTCCAGCGTCTTGCCGACGGCCAGGCAGGCGGCGGCGAGTGTGCCCATGAGGTCGATGGCGATGGCGCGGGCGGCGAGCTTGCCTTCTTCGGTGGTGGTGGTCAGGCCGAGCTGGCCGACCCAGGGTTTGCCGTCTTTCTTGGCGATGTGACCGCTCAGGAAGATGAGATTGCCGGTCTGCACGAAGGGCACATAGGCGGCGGCCGGGATGGCCACGGGCGGCAGTTCGATGCCGAGTTGGGAAAGTTTGTCGTAAACGCTCATGGGGATGCTCCTGAAAGGGGTCAGGGCATTCTATCGGCGCCGTGCCACGTGGCAGGCGCTGAGCCTCAGATGTAGTAAAGCAGCAGGTAGCCGATCAGCAGCACCAATACCCACAAGGCCATGCTGCGGGTGGACCACGTGCGGGCGAGGCGACCGTCTTGCCCGTAGTGGCGCAGCACCAGGGCGCCGGCGGCTTTGCCGGTGCTGTCGAGTTCGCGGCCCAGCAGGCGCCGGATGGCGGTGTACGGCTTCTGCACCAGCGCGTACAGCGCCGGGCCGACGCGGCGCCAGAGCCAGTCGGTGTCGAGCGTGATGGTGAGCGTGCGTTTCAGGAACGGCAGCATCACGAAGAAGGCCAGACCCGAGAACAGCAGCAGCTGCAGTTGCGCGAGCACGTGCGCCCAGGTGTAGGGTTCATAGGTGGTGGGGTAGGGCAGCAGGGCGTAGAGTGGCTCGGCCCAGACGCCGATGGCGATGCACAGGAAGGCGAAGAAGACCATGGCCCAGCGCATGGTGGCCGGCGGCTCGGCCGGGCGCAGGCCCGAGTCTTTCTGGAAGAAGACGAACCAGGGGAATTTGATGCCTGCGTGCAGGAACACGCCGGCCGAGGCGGCGGTGAGCGCCAGCCACACGTATAGCAGGTGGCCGTCGGCTGCCGATTGCGACACCATGGACTTGGAGACGAAGCCCGAGGTGAGCGGGAACGAAGAGATGGCCAGCGCGCCGATGGTGCCGCAGACGGTGGTGAGCGGCATGGTGTGGAACAGGCCGCCGAGCTCGGAGCACTTGCGCCGCCCGGTCATCAGCAGCACCGACCCGGCCGACATCAGCAGCAGGGCCTTGTAGATGATGTGGGTGAAGGCGTGGGCGGCTGCGCCGTTGAGCGCCATCTCTGTGCCGATGCCGATGCCCGCGATCATGAAACCGACCTGGTTCACGATGGAATAGGCCAGGATGCGGCGCATGTCGTTTTCGAGCAGCGCGTAGACGATGCCGTAGAACACCATGAACAGGCCGACCCAGATCAGCAACTCGGTGCCGGCGAAGCCGCGGATCAGCACGTACACCGCCGTCTTGGTGGTGAAGGCCGAGAGGAACACGGTGCCGCTCCAGGAGGCCTCGGGGTAGGCGTCGGGCAGCCAGGCCGAGAGCGGCGGCGCGCCGGCGTTGATCAGGAAGCCGATCAGGATCAGCCAGTGCGCGATCGAGTCCGCTTCCATGTGCGTGAAGGCGACGCTGCCGGTCTGCACCACGTGGCCGGTGACGCCAGCGAACAGGATCACGCCGCCCAGCAGGTGGACCATGGCGTAGCGGCGCGCGGCGCGGTACGAAGCCTCGCTGCCCTGGCTCCACAGCACCAGCGTGGAGCCCACGGCCATCAGTTCCCAGAACGCGAACACGGTGATGAGGTCACCGGCCAGGGCCACGCCGATGGCCGAACCGGCGTAGACGAAGGCGGCAGGCACTTCGAGCCGGCTTTTCTGACCCAGCGCGAACAGGCCGCCACCCACGGCCATGATCGCGAAGATGGTGGCGAACAGGCGCGAGAGCTTGTCGCCTTGCAGCGGGGTGATGGTGTGGTCGAGAAAACGCAGTTGCCAGACCGCGCCATCGGGCACCTGCCAGACCAGGCCCAGCACCACCAGCGGCAGCGCCACGATGGCGACCGAGCGCGCTGTGCCGCGCAGGAACGGCAGGAGCAGGGCGCCAACGATCAGCACCAGCCCGGGGTGCAGGACGAGGTCATTCATCGTTTTTGTCGTCGTAATAGGTGTCGGGCCGCTTGAGCACCAGGGCCAGGCCCTTGGCAACGACGATCATGGCCAGACAGGCCAGGAAGCCAAACCAGGCGTTGAAACCGAACAGCGCGTCCACCTCGAAGTGGGGGTGCAGGTGCACCAGCAGTTCGGCCAGCACGGTGAGCGCGAGCACCACGAGGAAGCCGCGGTAGAGGCGCTTGACGTTGGCCGGGTGGTCAAGCCAGTGTGGTTTGGGGTCGGCAGGCTGTTGCATGTGGGTCATCCTCCCAGGCCGAGCATTTGTTTGGCCAGCGCCAGCGGTACGTCGGGCACGAAGAACAGCAGCACCGTGCCGGCGGCGGTCGCGGTCAGCGCGATCACCATGGGCAACGGGGCCTCCCCGTGCGGGTGGTCGTGTTCGTCGTGCGCTGGAGCGACGAAGAAGGCGCGGTAGATGATGGGCAGGAAGTAGCCCGCGTTGAGCAGCGTGCTCAAGGCGATCACGCCCACCGCGAGCCACTGCTCGGACGCCATGGCGCCCGAGAGCATGTACCACTTGGAGACGAAACCGGCCGCCGGGGGCAGGCCGATCATGGACAGCGCGCCGATGGCGAAGGCGCCCATGGTCCAGGGCATGCGCCGGCCGATGCCGTCGAGCTGGCTCACTTCGGTCTTGTGGGCAGCGGTGTAGATGGCGCCAGCGGCGAAGAACAGCGTGATCTTGCCCAGCGCATGGGCCGCGATGTGCAGCGTGGCGCCCACCACCGACAAGGGCGCCAGCAACGCCGCAGCCATGACCACGTACGACAGCTGGCTGATGGTGGAATAGGCGAGTCGGCGCTTCAGGTTGTCGGCGCCGAGCGCCACGACCGAAGCCGAGACGATGGTGAAACCGGCCAGCAGGATCAGCCAGTCCGTGGTGCCGTTCACGCCCAGGGTGTCGAGCCCGAAGATGTAGACGATGACCTTGACCACGCTGAACACGCCGGCCTTGACCACTGCGACCGCGTGCAGCAGCGCCGACACCGGCGTGGGCGCCACCATGGCCGCAGGCAGCCATTTGTGGAAGGGCATGAGGGCGGCCTTGCCGATGCCGAACATGCACAGCGCGAGCAGGCCCATCAGACCGGCGGGACCGAGCCTGCCGGCCAGGATGCCACCGGCTGTGAAGTCGGTGGTGCCGGTCAGGTACCAGATGAAGACCAGGGCCGGGAGCAGGAACAGGACCGAGGTACCCATCAGCAGGCCGAGGTAGACGCGGCCGCCCTGGCGGGCTTTCTCGGTGCCGTGGTGCGTGACCAGCGGGTAGGTGATCAGCGTGAGCACTTCGTAGAACAGGAACAGCGTGAACAGGTTGCCCGAGAAGGCGATGCCCATGGTGGCCGTGAGCGCAAGCGCGAAGCAGACGAAGAAGCGCGTCTGGTGGGCTTCGTTGTTGCCGCGCATGTAACCGATGGAGTAGATCGAATTGACGATCCACAGGCCCGAGGCGACGAGCGCAAACAGCATGCCCAGCGGCTCGACCTCGAAAGCGATCTCCAGCCCGGGCAGCACGCTGAAGAGGGTGGCCGTGGGCCGCGCACCGGCGAGCACCGAGGGCAGGATGTTCAGCACGCAGGCCAGCAACGCCACTGCGGTGGTCAACGTGATGCCTTCGCGCAGGTTGGGCCAGCGGTGGGCCAGGGCGATGCCAATGGCGCCCAGGACGGGCACGAGCAGGGCGGCCAGGATGGCGTCGTCGGCGGTGAACATCAGAGCAGCCCTCCCATCAGGAAGGTGGCGGCCTTGCTCGCCGAGCCGACGGTGAACGCCGTGCTTAGACCGAAGTACACCGTGGCCGCCACGAGCAGGGCCGTGGGCACACCCATGGACCAGGGCACGGTGGCGCTCGCGTCCACGTCCTGGCGCGGTTCGCGGAAGTAGGCCACTTCAACGAAACGCCAGACGTAGGCGACCGCCAGCAGCGACGACAGCAGGATGAGGAACACCAGCCACCACTGGCCGTTTTCCAGTGCGGCCAGCAGCAGGTACCACTTGCTGATGAAGCCGGCCGTGCCGGGCACACCGATCAGCGAGAGGCCGCAGATCACCATGCCGAAGCTGGTGAGAGGCATGCGCTTGCCCAGACCCTGAACGCGCGAGAGGCTGGTGCCACCCATGACCAGCGCCACCAGCCCGAGCAACATGAAGATGGCGCCTTTGGTGATGCCGTGGTTGAACAGGTGCAGGATGGTGGCGGTCAGACCTGAGGCGGAGTCAAACGAGAGGCCAAGGATGATGTAGCCGATCTGGCCCACGCTGGAGTAGGCGAACAGGCGCTTGAGGTCGGACTGGAAGATGGCGATGGTGGACGCGGCGAACATGCCGGCCAGGGCCAGCAACAGCATGGCCTCTTTCATCGGCAGCAGGCCGAACACCTGCGACTGGCCGAACACCGAGAAATAGAAACGCAGCAACACATACACCGCGACCTTGGTGGCGGTGGCCGCCAGGAAGGCCGAGACCGCCGACGGCGCGTAGGTGTAGGCGTTGGGCAGCCACTGGTGCAGCGGGAACAGCGCCAGCTTGAGCGAGATACCGACCGTCAGGAAGGCCAGAGCGGCCAGCACCGGCCGCGTGCCTTGCACGGCGGCGAGTCGTTGTCCCATGTCCGCGATGTTCAGCGTGCCGGTCATCAGGTAGAGCAGACCGATACCGATCACGATGAAGGTGGCGCCGATGGTGCCCATGATCAGGTACTGGTAGGAGGCCACCAGCGCACGCCGGTCACGGCCCAGCGCAATCAGCACATAGGTGGCCAGCGACGAGATTTCCAGGAACACGAAGATGTTGAAGGCATCGCCGGTGATGGAAATGCCCAGCAGGCCGGTCAGGCACAGCACGAACATGGTGTAGAACAAATAGTGCTGCTGCTGTGGCACTTCGTCCTCAATGCTGCTGCGGCAATACGGCAGCACCACGGAGGCCATGCCCGAGACCAGCACCAGCATGAACGAGCTGAGTTGGTCCACCCGGTATTCGATGCCCCAGGGCGGCGGCCAGTTGCCGATGGCGTAGGAGATGGTGCCACTGGCGTCGACCTGCAGCCACAGCGTGATCGAGATGGCAAACGCCGTCCAGCTGGCCAGCAGGGCGACAGCGAAGGCCAGCGTGCGGTGACGCAGCAGCACCGTCAGCGGTGCGGCGAGCAGGGGAATGACCACCTGCAAGGCAGGCAGGTGCTGAGCCAGACTCATGCTTGTTCCTGGCGGCTCGGCACCGCGTCCATGTTCAGGATTTCATCTTCTTCGATGCTGTCGTAGGCTTCGCGGATGCGCACCGTCAACGCCAGGCCCAGCGCCAGAGTGGCCACGCCCACCACAATGGCGGTGAGGATCAGCACATGGGGCAACGGGCTGGAGTAGACGGTGAAGGCGTCGCTCAAAATCGGCGCGGTGCCACCGACCAGCTTGCCGGGTGCGATGTAGAGCAGGTAGACCGAGGTCTGGAAGATGCCCAGGCCGATGAGCTTCTTGATCAGGTTGCCACGGGCGATCACGATGAAGAGCCCGGCAACCATCAGGAAGATGGTGACGAAGTAGGTGAAGTGGCCGCCCAGGGTCATGGTGGTGTTCATGTGGCGTTCACTCGTCGTCGGCGTTGCCGCGGGCGGCAAACATGTAGAAGATCTTCAGCATCACGCCCGAGACGGTGGTGGCCACGCCGACTTCCACCCAGAAAATGCCGCGGTGTTGTCCGTGCACCGAATCGTGGTCCAGCACGAAGTAGTCGAGGAAGTTGCCACCCAGCAGCAGGCCGGCGACACCCACGCCGCCGTAGATCAGCACGCCGATGGCCATCATCGATTCGACCAGAGGCTCAGGCACCACTTTGCGTGCATCGGCCAGCCCGTAGATGAGCGCGTAGAAGATGACCGCCGCCGCCAGAATGACACCGGCCTGGAAGCCGCCGCCGGGGCCGAAGTCGCCGTGGAACTGCACGTAGAGCGCGAACAGCAGGATGAACGGGATCAGCAGCTTGGCGATGACCCGCAGGATCAGGTCGTGCCTCATGCCTTGTCGCCCTTGTTTTTGTTGCGGCGGCGACGCAGCAGCGCGATCACGCCCGCCCCGGCGGTGAACACCACGGTGGTTTCACCGAAGGTGTCATAGCCCCGGTAGCTCGCCAGCACCGCGGTGACCACGTTGGGTACGTCCACCTCCTGCTTGATCTCGTTCAGGTAGCGCGGCACCACGTGGGTGTGGATCGGGGCTTTGGGATCCGAAAACTCGGGCAGGCCCAGCGTGCCGTAGACCAGCACGGCGCCCACGGCGACGGAGACGATCAGGGGCAGCCACGGCTTGTTGACCGGGCGCGCCTCTTCGCTCTTGCAGAGATGCAGCGCTCCCAGGAACAGCACGGTGGAAATGCCCGCGCCAACGGACGCTTCGGTCATGGCAACGTCCACCGCGTCCATGGCCACCAGCACGGTGGCCATCAGGAAGCTGTAGATGCCGCCGAGCACGATGACGCCAAACAGGTTGCGGCTGCGCGCGATCACCCAGACGGTCACCGCCATCAGCACCAGCAGCACATTGATGATCAGGGTTTCGATGATGCGTCCTCCGGGGGCGCCAGCTGGGGCTTGAGTCCACGGGTCATCGCCGCGCGAGCCAGGGCGTGGGTGGCGGTGGGGCTGGCGAAAAAGATCAGCAGGCCGACCATCAGCAGCTTGACAGTGACCAGGGTCCAGCCTGCCTGCAGGGCCAGACCGATCAGGATGAGACCGGCGCCGAGCGTGTCGATCACGCTGGCGGCGTGCATGCGGGTGTAGAAGTCGGGCATGCGAAGCAGGCCCAAAGCACCGACACAGCAGAAGAAACCACCCACCACCAGCAGCACCCAGCTGAGGATGTCGATCACCAGGCTCATGGCGTGGGTTCCTTGGCATCGCCCGGGTCGCCGAGATCGCCGCTGCGGAAGTACTTGAGCACGGCAATGGTGCCGATCACGTTGAGCAGGCCATACACGATGGCCAGGTCCAGAAACTCGGGTCGGCCGGTCAGGAAGCCGAGCACGGCCAGCAGCAGCATGGCCACCGTGCCGATGGAGTTGGCGGCCTGGACCCGGTCAAACACCGTGGGACCCAGGGCCGCCCGGATGAGCGCGAGGGTGAGCGTGACGAGGAGCGCGAGGGCTGCGGCAGCGAACATCAGCGGGAACCCTCGCAGGCCGAGACCCTGCGGTCCATGTCGCTGTCGATCGTGCCCTCGGCGCCGTTGCGTGTGAGGCCGTGCACCAGGAACTCGTTGGGCAGGGCCTCGATGGTGATGGTGCCCGGTGTGAGGGTGATGGAGTTGGCGTGCAGCACCAGGCCCACATCGGTTCTCTGGCTGGGTTTGAAGCGAACCATGGTCGGGCTGATCGGGAGCTTGGGGTTGAGGATGATCTTGCTCACGTCCCAGGCCGACTTCGTGATTTCCTTGAACAGCCAGATCCAGTAGACCAGGGCTCTGGCACCCAGCTGGATGGGATGGCCTTCATGGTCGACCACATCCATGCGTCGCGCGAACCACACCACCGCCAGCGCACTGCCGGCACCCGCCGCCAGCAGGAAGGGCGTGAAGAAGCCCGACAACAGCAGCCAGAAAGCGTAGAGGGTGAGGAACAGGCTGAATGAATGAAACACGGGGGGTCCAGCGGTGATCAGCGGAGCGGCATTATAGCCAGCGGTAACTTATGGAAAACGGACGTTTCCAAGGGTAAAACGCTCGCATCATGGTTCAATCGCCACGCACTGGCTATCCATGAAATCCCGATAGCATACGGGCACGCTGACCGATCCAGACACCGCTTGAAGAGACCCGCAGAATGACATTCCCGTACCGAAGGCACACCCGATCGATGTGTGCTGGCCCCGCCAGATCCTGTCGTTCAGTGGGGGCGACGCATGCGTGAGTCGTGGTTGGGCTGGCTCGTGCCCGCGTTGCTGTTGGTCAACCTGCTGCTGGTGCTGTGGCTTCTGCTTCGGCGCCGCCCCGTGGATGCCGGAGAACTGGCGCACCGCCAGGCGTTGCTGGCCACACTGCAAAGCCAGGGGCTGCAGACCACCCAGCGCATCGAGCGGGTGGAGAGCGAGCTGCGTCGGGAGATCGGCGAGAACGCGCGCGGCGGGCGGCAGGAAATCCAGCTGACCCTGGCGAGCTTCCAGGAAACCCTCACGCGCCAGGACGCCGAGGCGACCCGCACGCAGAACACGCAGCTCGACGCCTTTGCCCAGCAGTTGCTGCAGCTGCGCGGCACCTTGGGCGACACGCTGACCCTGCAGCTGCAGGCGATCAGCCTGGGCATGTCGCAGCAGGCGGCCGAAGCCACGCGCACGCAGAACGCGCAGATCGACGCCTTCGCGCAGCAGCTCGTGCAATTGCGCGGCACGCTGGGCGACACGCTGACGCGGCAATTGCAGGACATGAGCGAGGGCAACGCACGCCGGCTGGCTGAGATCCGCACCACGCTGGACGCCCAGCTCACCCAGCTGCAGCAGAACAACGCCGCCAAGCTGGACGAGATGCGCGCCACGGTGGACGAGAAGCTGCAGAGCACGCTGCAGGCCCGTCTGGGTGAGAGTTTCAAACAGGTGGCCGACCGGCTGGAACAGGTGCACAAGGGCCTGGGCGAGATGCAGACGCTGGCGCAGGGCGTGGGCGACCTGAAGCACCTGCTGACCAACGTGAAGACGCGTGGCATGTTTGGCGAGGCGCAGCTGGCCGCGCTGCTGGAGCAGGTGTTTGCGCCCGACCAGTACGCGACGCAGGTGGCCACGCGCCCGGGCAGCCGCAACGTGGTCGACTTCGCGATCAAGCTGCCGGGCCGGGGCGACGACGGCGCGCCGTGCTGGCTGCCGATCGACGCCAAGTTTCCGAACGAAGACTACGAGCGCCTGCTCGACGCGCAGCAGCGCGCCGATGTGGAAGGCGCCGAGCTGGCCGCGCGCGGACTGGAGCAGCGCATCAAGCTCGAAGCCAAAAGCATGGCCGACAAATACCTGGAGCCGCCGCACACCACCGACTTCGCGATCCTGTTCCTGCCCACCGAAGGCCTGTACGCCGAGGTGCTGCGCCGCCCCGGGCTGATGGAGGTGCTGCAGCGCGAGTACCGCGTCACGCTGGCCGGGCCGACCACGCTCATGGCCATGCTCAATTCGCTGCAGATGGGCTTTCGCACGCTGGCGCTGGAAAAACGCAGCAGCGAGGTCTGGCAGGTGCTGGGCGCGGTCAAGACCGAGTTCGGCAAGTTCGGCGACGTGCTGGCCAAGGTGAAGAGCCAGACCCAGACCGTGCTCAACACGCTGGACAGTGCCGAAACGCGCAGCCGAGCCATGGGCCGGGCGCTCAAGGCGGTCGAGGCCCTGCCGCAGGAACAGGCCAGCGCGTTGCTGCCGCTGGACCCCACCGATCCTGGAGACGCTTGAAACCCGCGTTGCGCAGTGGTCTCGCGCGGCTGATCGCGGCGCAGGTTTCGCTGCATGCCTGCATGACCGGCTTTCGCATGGCCGCGCCGCTCATGGCGCTGCGCGAAGGGCACAGCCCGGCTGCGGTGGGCATGCTGCTGGCCTTGTTCGCGCTGGCCCAGGTGTTTCTCGCCTTGCCCGCCGGGCGCTACGCCGACCGACGCGGTCTCAGGAAACCGGTGATGCTGGCGGTGGGGGTGGCCATGGCGGGCGCCGCACTCGCCGTGGCCTTCCCGGTGTTTGGCGTGTTGTGTGTCACGGCGCTGACTTGCGGCGCGGCCACGGGCCTGGCCATGATCGCGCTGCAGCGCCACGTGGGGCGCTTGGCCACGAACCCGACCGAACTCAAGCAGGTGTTCAGCTGGATGGCCATCGGACCGTCCATTTCCAACTTTCTTGGACCCTTTGCCGCGGGCCTGCTGATCGACGCCTGGGGCTTCCGGGCGGCCTTCCTGCTGCTGGCCTTGCTGCCGTCGCTGGCCTGGTTCTGGGTGCGGGGCACGGTGGAACACGAACCGGTGGCGCCGGCCCTGCGCAACACCAGCGGATCGTCGTGGAACCTGCTGCGCGAACGGGCGTTTCGTCGGTTGATGCTGATCAACTGGATGTTGTCCTCGTGCTGGGATGTGCACACCTTCCTGGTACCCGTAATGGGTCACGAACGGGGACTGAGCGCCACGGTGATCGGCGCCATCCTCGGGGTGTTTGCACTGGCCGCCACGGCCGTCCGGCTCGCCATGCCCTGGCTGGCCGCGCACCTGCGCGAGTCGGTGGTGATCGGCACGGCCATGGTGTCGACCGCCTTGCTGTTTGCCCTCTATCCGCTGGTTCAGGCGGCCTGGGCCATGGGCTTGCTGTCGATCCTTCTGGGCGTGGCGCTGGGTTCGGTGCAACCCATGATCATGAGCACGCTGCACCAGATCACCCCCCACCACCGCCATGGCGAGGCACTGGGCTTGCGCGCCATGGCGATCAACGGCTCCAGTGTGGTGATGCCGTTGCTGTTTGGGTCGGTGGGGGCGCTGGTCGGCATGGCCAGCGTGTTCTGGGCCGTCGGTGCGGTGGTGGGGCTGGGTTCCCGCCTGGCCTGGACGCAGGTCACGCCGGGCGAAGCGGTGAACAGGCCTTAGCGGGCCATGGTGTTCACGGGTGCTCTGCCGGCTCAGGCAGCGCGGCACCTGAAACGGCCGCTGCGCGCACCGGTGCCGGCCGACGTGGTGCCCGGGCGCCCGACTGACTGAAGCCCAGACCGCTCAGGTAGGTGTCGACCAACTGCCGGCCGCAACGCCGGAGGTCGAACGCCTGGGTGTCGAGCAACCAGTTCTGGATCAGGCCGTCAATCATCACGTGCAGCCCCAGCGCTGCGCACTGCACCGGGACGGCAAGCGTCATGCCCTGGTGGTCTGCCGCCGAGCGCAACACTTTGGCGGTCTGCTGCACGCACTCGTTGCGACCCTGAAGGTGGCGCGCGCGCACCGCGTGCATTTCGTCGTTGTATTCCACTTGCAGGGTCGCGATCTCGAACACGCGCCGCGTCTGCTCGTCGGTGGCGGCCTTGTGCAGCGCATGCGCAATGGCGTCGCGCAGCGGTTGCAGCGGGTTGTCGAGGGCGGAGGCCTTTTTCCCTATGCCTGCCAGGGTTTCTTCCAGTGGCAAAGTGACGCGTTCCATCATCGCGTTGAATAGATCGGCTTTGTCCTTGAAGTGCCAGTAGATGGCGCCTCGGGTTGTGCCGGCGGCCACGGCAATGTCGTTGAGCGAGGTGCGTGAAACGCCGCGCTCCTGAAACAGGTGCTCGGCTGCGTCAAGCAGGCTGTGGCGTGTGGCCTCGGCATCGGCTTTGGTGCGGCGAACCATGTCATGTCTCCTGTCGAATGTCCCCATGTGAAGATGGGGACTTGTGTCTGATCGACTATACATACATTCAAGGATGTATGTATACTTCGACCCTTCGTCTTCGTTGGTTATCCCCGCGATGGCCATGCCGGCCGCTTTTTTTCAAGCGGCTCCCCGATTTCATGTCTCCAAGGATTCCCATGCCTGCTCAGAGTCCCCAGCCTTCCGATTTGTTCAAACCCTCGCTGGCGACTCCCGGTCGGTCGGCGTCGTGGGTCCGCCGCCTGTCGGTGATCTCCGTGGCCGTGCTGCTGGTCGCCTGTGGCAAGGCCGAGGCGCCCGCCGCGGCGCCGCCGGGTGGCGGCATGCCGGCTCCCGAAGTTGGCGTGGTCACGGTGGCGCCGGGTGACGTGGGCTTGCAGACGGAGTTGCCGGGCCGGCTGGAGGCCTCGCGTGTGGCGCAGGTGCGGGCTCGGGCGGCGGGCATCCTGCAGCAGCGCCTGTTCAAGGAAGGCAGCGACGTGAAGGCTGGCCAGGCGCTGTTCCGCATTGATGCGGCGCCCTACCAGGCCACGTTGCAGAGCGCGCGGGCCGGTCTGGCGCGGGCCGAGGCCAACCTCGCCCAGGCGTCGGCCCTGGCCGCGCGCTACAAGCCGCTGGTGGCAGAAAACGCCATCAGCCAGCAGGAATTCGCGAACGCCGAAGCCGCCCAGAAAGCCGCCGAGGCCGATGTGGCCGTGGCCAGGGCTGCGGTGCAGACGGCTGGCATCAACCTGGGTTACGCCAATGTCACGGCGCCGATCGGTGGCCGCATCGGCCGCGCCCTGGTAACCGAGGGCGCCCTGGTGGGCCAGGGCGAAGCGACACCGCTGGCCTTGATCCAGCAGGTGGACCCGCTGTTTGTGAACTTCACCCAGTCCGCCGCCGAAGCCATGAAGCTGCAGCGCGCGCTGGCCAGTGGCCAGCTCAAGGGGGCCGGCGCTGGCGCGGCCAGCGTTCGTGTGGTGCTGGAAGACGGCAGCGAATACGCCAAGCCGGGACGCCTGCTGTTCTCGGACCTCACGGTCGATCCCACCACCGGGCAGGTGACGCTGCGTGCCGAGGTGCCCAACCCCGGTGGCACGTTGCTGCCTGGGCTGTATGTGCGTGTGCGCCTGGAGCAGGCCACGGCGCGCGACGCCATCTCGTTGCCGCAGCAGGCGGTCACGCGTTCCGCTCAGGGCGACTCGGTCCAAGTCGTGGCGGCCGACGGCAAGATCGAGAAGCGCACGGTGAAGATTGGCGGCCAGCAGAACGGGAAATGGGTGGTGCTGGACGGTCTGAAGGCCGGTGAGCAGGTGATGGTGGACGGCTTCCAGAAGCTGCAGATGATGCCGCCGGGCACACCGGTCAAGGCCGTGCCCTGGCAGGCGCCGGGCGCTGCTCCGGTCACGCCAGCCGCTGCCGCTGCTCCGGCCGAAGCCCCGGCTCCGGCTGCGTCGAAGTAAGGAGCGCCCGACATGGCGAAATTCTTCATCGACAGGCCCATCTTTGCGTGGGTGATCGCGCTCTTCATCATGGTGCTGGGCGCTGTGTCCATCACCCAGCTGCCGATCGCGCAGTACCCACCGGTGGCACCGCCGTCCATCGTCATCAACACCACCTACCCGGGTGCCTCGGCCAGGACGCTGGAAGACAGCGTCTTGTCGGTCATCGAGCAGGAAATGAACGGCTCGCCCGGCCTGATCTACATGGAAGCCGTGGCGCAGGCCAACGGCACCGGCAGCATCACGCTGAGTTTCGAGCCCGGCACCAACGCCGATCTGGCGCAGGTGGACGTGCAGAACAGGCTCTCGCGGGCCACGCCGCGCCTGCCCTCGGCGGTGACGCAGCAGGGCGTGAAGGTGGACAAGTCGCGCAACAACTTCCTGCTGTTCACGATCCTCTCCAGCAAAGACCCGGCCTGGGACCCGGTGGCCCTGGGTGACTACGCGTCGCGCAGCATCGTGCCCGAACTGCAGCGTCTGCCCGGCGTGGGTCAGGCCCAGCTGTTCGGCACCGAGCGCGCCATGCGCGTCTGGATCGATCCGGCCAAGTTGCTGGGGTTCAACCTGAGCGCGGCCGACGTGACCAACGCCATCCGCGCGCAGAACGCGCAGGTGTCGGCCGGTGAAATCGGCGCGCTGCCCAACGTCGCGGGCCAGAGCATCGCCGCCACCGTGGTGGTCAATGGCCAGCTTGGCAGCGTGGAACAGTTCGGCAACATCGTGCTGCGTGCCAGCAGCGACGGCGCCACCGTGCGCCTGAAAGACGTGGCCCGCATCGAGCTCGGTGCCCAGGCCTACGCCACCTCGGCGCGCCTGAACGGCACGCCATCTACGGGTATCGGTGTGCAGCTTTCGCCGAGCGGCAACGCGCTGGCCACGGCCGAAGCGGTGCGCGAGAAGATGGCGGAACTGGAGAAGTTTTTCCCCGCGGGCATGACCTGGGCCATCCCTTACGACAGCTCGCGCTTCGTGAAAATCTCCATCCAGCAGGTGGCCGTGACGTTGGCCGAAGCGGTGGCGCTGGTGTTCCTGGTGATGTTCCTGTTCCTGCAGAACTGGCGCTACACGCTGATTCCGACCCTGGTGGTGCCGGTGGCGCTGCTGGGCACGTTCGCCGGCCTGATGGCCCTGGGCTTCTCGATCAACGTGCTCACCATGTTCGGCATGGTGCTGGTGATCGGCATCGTGGTGGACGACGCCATCGTGGTGGTGGAGAACGTCGAACGCATCATGAGTGAAGAAGGCCTGCCGCCGTTGCAGGCGACGCGCAAGGCCATGGGCCAGATCTCGGGCGCCATCATCGGCGTGACCGTGGTGCTGATCTCGGTGTTCGTGCCGCTGGCGTTTTTCAGCGGTTCGGTGGGCAACATCTACCGCCAGTTCGCAGCGGTGATGGGCATGTCCATCGGCTTCTCGGCCTTCATGGCGCTCTCGCTCACGCCCGCACTCTGTGCCACGTTGCTCAAGCCGGTGGAGGCGGGGCATGCCCACGCCAAGACCGGCTTCTTCGGCTGGTTCAACCGCGGTTTTTCCCGCACCGCCAAAGGCTATGAAGGTGGCGTGGCGAAACTGCTGCCGCGCGCCGGCCGCACGCTGCTGATCTACGTCGCCATCGTGGCCGCCGCGGCCGTGGTCTACATGCGCCTGCCGACCTCGTTCCTGCCCAACGAAGACCAGGGTAACTTGCTGGTCAACGTGCAGCTGCCACCGGGTGCGACGCAGGAGCGCACGCTGGCCGTGATGAAGCAGGTCGAAGGCTTCATGCTTCAGCAGCCGGAGGTGCAGAGCATGGTCGGCGTGCTGGGCTTCAGCTTCTCGGGCCAGGGCCAGAACGCCGCGCTCGCGTTCGTCACGCTCAAGGACTGGTCCGAACGCTCGGGCGAAGGCAGCGCGGCCCAGGCCGTGGCCGGCCGGGCTTTCGGTGCGCTGTCGGGCATCCGCGATGCGTTCATCTTCCCGCTGAGCCCGCCGCCCATTCCCGAGCTCGGGGCTTCGTCGGGCTTCAGCTTCCGGCTGCAGGACCGTGCCGGCCGAGGCAGTGAAGCGCTGCTGTCGGCGCGCAACCAGATGCTGGGCATGGCCTCGCAGAGCAAGCTGCTGACGCAGGTGCGCCCGGACGGTCTGGAAGACGCGCCGCAGCTGCAGATCGACATCGACCGCGAGAAGGCCAACGCCCTGGGGGTCGGATTCGATGCGATCAGTGGCGCCATCGGCACCGCGCTGGGTTCCAGCTACGTCAACGACTTCCCGAACGCGGGTCGCCTGCAGCGGGTGGTGGTGCAGGCCGATGCCACGGCGCGCATGCAGCCCGAAGACCTGTTGCGCATCAACGTGCTCAACAGCAAGGCGCAGGCGGTTCCGCTGTCGGCCTTTGCCACCACGCGCTGGATCACCGGCCCGATGCAGACCGTGCGCTACAACGGCTACCCGTCGATGCGCATCAGCGGCAGCGCCGCGCCGGGCGTGAGCACCGGCCAGGCCATGGCCGAGATGGAAGCGCTGGCGGGCAAGCTGCCGCAGGGCTTCGGCTTTGAATGGACGGGTCAGTCGCGCGAAGAAAAGCTCGCCGGTTCGCAGGCCATGATCCTCTACGCCTTCGCCATCCTGGCGGTGTTCCTCGCGCTCGCCGCCTTGTACGAAAGCTGGTCGATCCCGCTGGCCGTGGTGCTGGTGGTGCCGCTGGGTGTGCTCGGTGTGCTGCTGTCGACGCTGCTGCGGGGCTATTCGAACGACGTCTACTTCCAGGTGGGCCTGATCACCATCATCGGTCTGTCGGCGAAGAACGCGATCCTGATCATCGAGTTCGCCAAGGACCTGCAGGCGCAGGGCAAGAGCGTGATCGAAGCGGCGCTGGCCGCGGCCCACATCCGGTTCCGCCCGATCATCATGACCTCGCTGGCGTTCACGCTGGGTGTGTTGCCGCTGGCGCTGGCCACCGGCGCGGGCTCGGCCAGCCAGCGCGCCATCGGCACCGGCGTCATCGGCGGCATGCTCACGGGCACTGTGCTGGCGGTGGTGTTCGTGCCGATCTTTTTTGTGGTGGTGCGCACCTTGTTCAAGGGCAGCGATCGACAGCACCGTCGGGAAGCCGAAGAAGCCGAACACCATGGAGTGCATTGAGATGGAACACCCCCGCCGCGCTGCGCGCGACCCCCTCAAGGGGGCGGCACTGGCCGTCCGGCAAAGCCGGCCCGGCGGTGCCCTGGATGGCGCTTCTTCTTTCGTTGCGTCGTGTCTTTCTCGATACGCGCTGGAGCCACTGACATGATTTCTACTCTCAATATGCGCCGCAGCGCACTGGCCCTGGCGGTCCTGACGCTGGCCGGCTGCTCCTTCATCCCCACCTACGAGCGTCCGGCCGCGCCGGTTGCCGCAGCATGGTCCGGCGTGACGCCGGTGGCCGCGGCGACGCCGGCCGCCGAGGTTGCGTGGGCGGACTTCGTGAGCGATGCGCGCCTGCGCGAACTCATCGGTCTGGCGATCAAGAACAACCGCGACCTGCGCGTCGCCACGCTGAACATCGAGCAGGTGCGTGCGCAGTACCAGATCCGCCGCGCCGACCAGTTCCCCACGCTGAACCTCGCCGCCACGGGCAGCCGTGAGAGCAATGCCGACGACAGCATCACCAGCCTGTACACGGCGGGGCTGGCGATGAGCGGCTGGGAGATCGACTTTTTCGGTCGGATCGCCAGCCTGAAGGAAGTGGCCCTGGCCCAGTACCTGGCCAGCGAAGAAGCGCGCCACGCGGCGCAGACCAGCCTGGTGGCCTCGGTCGCCAGCACCTGGCTGAGCCTGCAGGCCAGCGACGAACTGCTGGCGCTGACGCAGCGAACGCTCGCCACGCGCCGGGATTCGCTGCGCCTGACCAAGCTGCGCTTTGACAACGGCGCCACGTCAGCGCTGGACCTGCGCCAGGCCGAGTCGCTGACCGCGGCGGCCGAGTCCGCGCTGGCCCAGCAGCAGCGCCAGCGCGCGCTGGACCTCAACGCGCTTACGCTGCTGGTGGGTCAACCGCTGCCCGCCGCGCTGGCCGATCCGGCCAAGGACGCGGTGACCACGCAACCGCTGTTCCGCGACCTGCCCGCCGGCCTGCCGTCGGACCTGCTCACCCGCCGGGCGGACATCCGCCAGGCCGAGCAGACGCTGATCGCGGCGAACGCCAACATCGGTGCGGCGCGCGCGGCGTTTTTTCCGCGCATCTCGCTCACCGCCAGCGTGGGATCGGCCAGCAGCGAACTCTCGGGTCTGTTCAAGGGCGGTTCCTGGGGCTTCTCGCTGGCGCCGCAGGCCCTGCTGCCCATCTTTGATGCGGGCCGCAACCGGGCCGGCCTGGAGTCGGCCCGGGTGGGTCGGGAGATGGCGGTGGCGCAGTACGAAAAGGCCATCCAGACGGCTTTCCGCGAAGTGGCCGATGCGCTCGCCGGACGCGCCACGCTGGGCGAGCAACTGCGCGCCCAGCAGGCCCAGGCCACGGCCGAGGCCGAGCGTTTCCGCCTGGCGGAGCTGCGCTACCGCAACGGCGTGGCCAGCTTCCTCGACGTGCTGGATGCGCAGCGTTCGCTGTTCAGCACCCAGCAGGCCCTGACGCAGACGCGACTGGCCCAGCAGCAGAACCAGGTCGCCCTCTACAAGGCGCTCGGCGGCGGATACTGACCCCCCCTGTGCCGCTTCCCCCCGGTGGGGGGACCACACCTGTGGCCCGGCCAAGCCGGGTCGGTGTGTGCTGGATGGTTCTCCGCTGCTTCTGAGCGCTTGGGCCGTCGACGTCTTCAGACTTGCGGCAAATCGTAGAAACGCATGATGTAGTCCCAGGCCGCCTGGGGGTCGTCCACGTACTCGAACAGCTTCAGGTCTTCGGCCGAAATCATGCCTTCTTCGACCAGCACGTCGAAGTTGATCAGGCGTTTCCAGTAGTCGCTGCCGAACAGCACGATCGGCACCGGCTTGGCCTTCTTGCACTGCACCAGCGTGATCACCTCGAACAGCTCGTCGAGCGTGCCAAAGCCGCCCGGGAACGCCACCAGCGCCTTGGCGCGCATCATGAAATGCATCTTGCGCAGCGCAAAGTAGTGGAACTTGAAGCTGAGTTCGGGCGTGATGTACTGGTTGCCCGACTGCTCGTGCGGCAGCGAGATGTTCAGGCCCACGTTGAGCGTGGCTTCGTCGTGCGCGCCGCGGTTGGCCGCCTCCATGATGCCGGGACCGCCACCGGTGCAGATGAAGAGCTGGTCTTCGCGCGGGCAGCGCTTGCTGTAGCGCGCCACGATGCGGGCGAATTCGCGCGCCTGGACGTAGTGGCGGGCGTTGCGCAACAAGGCGCGGGCCTTGGCAATCGCCTGTGGGTTGCCGCTGGCTTCGGCCGCGGCCAAGTGTTCCTGCGCAATGCCGGGTTCGCGCACGCGCGCGCTGCCAAAGACAACGATGGTGTTTTCTATGCCCAGTTCTCGCTGTGCGAGATCGGGTTTGAGCATTTCCAGCTGGAAGCGGATGCCGCGCGTTTCGCGGCGCAGCAGGAACTCGGGGTCGGCGAATGCCAGACGGTAGGCGTCGGCCTTCAGCGGGCGCCCTTTGTTGGAGTGCGACTGCAGCTCGGCCCAGGCGTCAGCCAGGCGGCGTTCGTTCAGGTCTTGGGTGGCTTCCATGCGGGGCTCCTTCGGTTGTTCGTTTCAGTGATTGTGTCCTGCAGCCTTGATCGCTCCGGCGCTCAGAGGCCCAGGGCCAGTGCCAGCGGCACGAAGACCACGGCCAGCGCATTGCCCAGCATGATCATGGCGGCCACCTTCTCGGGTTCCTGGTGGTAACGGTCGGCCAGCATGAACTGCATCACGGCTGGTGGCAAGGCCGCAAACAGCAGCAACTGGCCGCGCGCGGCACCTTCGATACCCAGCACCCAGGCCAGCGGGATGGCGATGACCAGGCCGATGAGCGGACGGGCCAGCGCACCAAGCAAACCGAGTGCCAGACCCGCGCGGGTGAGCGAGGTCAGGCGCACGCCGAGCGCGAACAGCATCATGGGGAGCAGGGCGTCCCCGAGCAGCTTGAGACCCGAGAGCAACACGTCGGGTGGGCGCACATCGGTCAGCGCACTCAGAAAGCCCAGCGCGGTGCCGATCATCAGCGGGCTGGTGAGCAGGTCGCGTGTGCGGGCCTGGCGGCTGGTGATGCGCGCACCGAGGGAAAAGTGGAACAGGTTGCTGACCGAGAACAGCGCCACCGCGGCGCCGAAGTTCGACGGACCAAACGCCAGCAGGGCCAGCGGCAGGCCCATGTTGCCGCAGTTGTTGAACATCACCACCGGCACCAGGGTGCGCGGCTGGGCACCGAATGCGCGGGCCAGCGGCCAGGCCAGCAGGCCGCCACCCAGGATCAGCACCGTGCCGCCGATCAGCAGCGGCACATGGTCGGCCAGGCGAAAGTCCTTGGCCGCGAGCGCCGAGTACACCAGCACGGGCGCCAGCACGTCCAGCGCAATGCGGTTGAACACCGTCAGGTCGGGCGGCTGGCGGCGCGCGTAACCGTAGCCGATGGCCACGATCAGGAACACCGGGATGATGACGTCGGCGATGCGGGCGATGAGGTCCATGTGGGCCTTGATGAAAGCGAAAAGGCTCCCGCAGGAGCCTTTTCAACGAGTCGTCAGATCAGAATCAGACGCGCTTGCGGTATTCGCCAGTGCGGGTGTCGATCTCGATCTTGTCGTCCTGGGCCACGAACAGCGGCACGGCGACTTCAAAGCCGGTGGCGATCTTGGCGGGCTTGAGCACCTTGCCGGACGTGTCGCCCTTGACGGCGGGTTCGGTCCAGGTGATCACACGCTCGACGCTGGTCGGCAGTTCGACCGAGATGGCCTTGCCGTCGTAGAACACCACTTCAACGGTCATGCCATCTTCAAGGTAGTTCAGGGCGTCGCCCATGTTTTCGGCTTCGACTTCGTACTGGTTGTATTCGCTGTCCATGCAGACGTACATGGGGTCGGCGAAGTAGGAGTAGGTGCACTCCTTCTTGTCCAGAATGATCTGGTCCATCTTGTCGTCGGCGCGGCAGACGACTTCGGTGGCCATGTTGTTCAACAGGGCCTTGAGCTTCAGGCGCACGGTGGCTGCACCGCGGCCGCCACGGGCGTATTCGGTTTTCAGGACGATCATCGGGTCCTTGCCGTGCATGATGACGTTGCCGGCGCGGAGTTCTTGAGCGATTTTCATAAGGTTTCCAACAGTTGGGCCGCGTGTTCCGTGCATGGGTGCAAACCCGGGAACTGTGCTGATAGGGGCGATCTGTGCGGCTAAGCAGATGGCGCTCAGGAAACGGCCGCCGGGGTCTGGTGGTCCAGTTTTCTGCAAAGCCCTGAATTTTATCGCTTTTCGGCAATGAAATCGAGCAACTGGCTGACCAGGTCGGGTTGGGCCAGCAGGCGCTCGCGTGCGGCCAGCAGACAAGGGCGCCAGCTGGCCACCTCGCGCCAGCCCGGCCAGACGCGTTGGGCGCTGGTCATGCCGTTCCAGAGGCGGTGAAACGCGCGCAGCGATTCGGGCGCCTGCAGCCAGTCCAGGAAGGCTTCCAGCTTGGCGTGGTGTGCGTTGTCGTGCTGCGGGTAGATGTGCCACACCAGCGGTTGTCCGGCCCACAGCGCGCGCACCAGCGAGTCCTCGCCGCGCACGAAATTGAGGTCGCAGGCCCAGAGCAGGTGGTCGTAGTCGCGCTGGGTCAGGCGCGCCAGGCGGTGCAGGGTGGCCTGGCCCGCGTCCAGCCCCTGCGCCTGGGCGGCGGTCACGGCATCGGCCGCGCGCCCGGCGGTGACCAGCCAGTCGCTGGCGCCGTCTTGACCGGCCTGTTGCAGCAGCGCGGGCAGGGCGGCGGGTTCGTAGCAGAAAAGGCTGGCGCGCGGCTGGTCGGTGCGGGGCAGGTCGTGCGCAGCGAGCCATGCGCCGGCGTTGAAGGCGGCTTGCCGCTCGGGCAGGTCCTGCTCCCGCAGCAGGCCGCCGGTGGCGGCCGTGAAACCGGGGTAGAAGAACCACTTGCCCACGCCGCGCAGCGGCCCGTCAGACACCAGCGAGGGCAGCCGGTGGGAGCGCTCCACGTAGGGCTCGGCGCTCAGGTATTCGAGGTTGATCCACACCGGCGCCGGGCCACCAGCGGCGATGGCAGCCGCCCGGTGTTCCAGGGCTTCGGGCGGCGGGCGGCAGCCGAAGGTTTCGATCCAGACGTCGGCTGGCGCCAGCCCTCCCAGCAGGCCCGGCGCCAGCGGCTCGGTCCACGGCAGCACCCGCACGCCCTCGATGCGGCCTTCCAGCGCACCGGGGACCATCCAGCGCAGGTCCTCCGGCGCGTCGATCCACAGCCGCACGGTGTGCCCGCGTGCGGCCAGGCCGGCGCAGAAGCGCCAGCAGACGCCGATGTCGCCGAGGTTGTCGATGACCTGGCAGAAGATGTCCCAGCGCAAGGGGGTGTCCGGATTGGGTGGGGAAGGATCGTTGGTCGACATGGGTGTGATCTTGCCACCGACCAGCGCTGCAGGCGGCTGGTGCGCCGTTCACAATACCGCCCATGTCCCGTCCCGAATCCGAATCCGAAGCACCGCATTCCGAACAACTGCTGAGCGAAGTCGCGGCCCTGCCGGGCCTGCCGGGGGTCTACCGCTACTTTGACGCCCAAGGTCAGTTGCTCTATGTGGGCAAGGCGCGCAACCTGAAGAAGCGCGTCAGCAGCTATTTCCAGAAGAACCACGACGGCACGCGCATCGGCCACATGGTGAGCAAGATCGTGCGCATGGAGACCACGGTGGTGCGCTCCGAGGCCGAGGCGCTGCTGCTGGAAAACAACCTCATCAAGACGCTGGCGCCGAAGTTCAACATCCTGTTCCGGGACGACAAGAGTTATCCCTACCTCAAGATCACCGGCACGCGCGAAACCTTCCGCACCGCGGGCGCACGGCCGGTGCCCTCCATCGTGTTCCCGCGCATGGCGTACTACCGCGGCGTGGTGGACAAGCGCCACAGCTATTACGGTCCGTACCCCAGCGCCTGGGCGGTGAAGGAGTCGATCACGCTGCTGCAGAAAGTGTTCCGCCTGCGCACCTGCGAAGACACCGTGTTCGCCAACCGCACGCGGCCCTGCCTGCTGTACCAGATCAAGCGCTGCAGCGGCCCCTGCGTGGACCTGGTGGACAGCGAGGCCTATGGCCGCGATGTGGCCGCGGCGGAACGCTTCCTGCGCGGCGAAACCCAGGCCGTGCTGGACGAGCTGGAGGCGCGCATGATGGCGCACGCCGAAAAGCTCGAATTCGAGCAGGCGGCCGAGATCCGCAACCAGATGAGCGCGCTGTCCAAGGTGTTGCACCAGCAGGCGGTGGACAACGTGTCCGACAAGGACGTGGACGTGCTCGCCGTGAAAGTGCAGGGCGGGCGCGCCTGCGTGAACCTGGCCATGATCCGCGGTGGCCGTCATCTCGGCGACCGGCCGTATTTCCCGGCCCATGTGGAAGACGCCACCCAGATCGACAGCCTGATGGCGGAAGAGGGCAGTCACAGCGCCGACCCGGTCGAGCGCGTGGCGGTGCAGGTGCTCGAAGCCTTCATCGCCCAGCACTACCTGGGCATTGCGATGCCGCACACCCTGGTGACCAGCCATCCGGTGGGCAAACCGCTGCTGGACGCGCTGACCGAGCAGATCGGCGCCAAGATCAACGCCGTGCACCAGCCGCGCGAGCACCGCCGCATCTGGCTGGAGATGGCGCAGAAGAACGCCGACATCGCGCTCGCCCGCCTGCTCGCCGAAGAGGGCTCGCAGCAGGCCCGCACGCGCGCGCTGGCCGAGGCGCTGGCGCTGCCGGACGACAACCTGGACGAGCTGCGCATCGAGTGTTTCGACATTTCGCACACGGCGGGTGAATCCACCCAGGCGTCTTGCGTGGTGTTCGAGGCCCACAAGATGCAGAACGCGCAGTACCGGCGCTACAACATCGACGGCATCACGCCCGGCGACGACTACGCCGCCATGCGGCAGGTGCTGCTGCGTCGCTACGGCAAGATCGCCGAGGCGCTGCGTGCGGAATCCGAAGAAACGGCTGCGCCCGCCGAGACGACGGATGCTTCGGAGCCCGCAGCCGAAGGCGCCACCGACGCCACCTCCGGCCTGCCCACCGGGCCACGCATGCCCGACCTGGTGCTGATCGATGGCGGCAAGGGCCAGGTCAGCATGGCGCGCGAAGTGTTCCAGCAGCTCGGGCTGGACCTGTCGCTCATCGTGGGTGTGGAAAAAGGCGAGGGTCGCAAGGTGGGACTCGAAGAGCTGGTGTTCGCCGACGGCCGCGAAAAGGTCTACCTGGGCCACGATTCGGCGGCGCTGATGCTGGTTGCCCAGATCCGCGACGAGGCGCACCGCTTCGCCATCACCGGCATGCGCGCCCAGCGCGCCAAGGTGCGCACCGGCGGCAGCCGGCTCGAAGACATCCCGGGCGTGGGGCCGAAGAAGCGGGCGCGCCTGCTGCAACGGTTTGGCGGTGTGCGCGGCGTGGCCTCGGCCAGCGTGGACGACCTCTGCACGGTCGAAGGCATTTCCACCGAACTGGCCGACGCGATCTACCGCGCACTGCACTGACGCTGCGCGAAGGCGGCGCTTTATTTGCTCGTGAGCACGAAACTGCCGTCCCAGTCGGCCGCGGGTGGCTGGATCATGAACCGCCGGCAGCGGTCGAGCAGGACCCGGGACGGTGGGTCGGCGAGGTCACCGCTCAGGTTGGCTTCCAGCAGCGCTGCGGCCCGCGCGAACTCGCGGCAGCCGTAGTGTCCGAACGCGGCTTCGTACCTGCGCGCGATGGCCTCCAGCCCGGCCGGCAGCTGGCCGTGTTCACCGAGCAGCTCGTAGACCCGGATCGGCACGGTCTTGCCGTAGGCGATCACCTGGTCCACCAGGCGGGTGGCGAACACGGTGTGGACCTGCTGGAAGGTGTTTTCCGACAGCAGGATGGACGTGCCGTAGAACTTGTTCGCGGCTTCCAGCCGGCTCACCAGATTGACCTGATCACCGATGATGGTGTAGCTCATGCGGTCGACCGAGCCGATGTTGCCCACGATCGCTTCACCCGTGTTGATGCCGATGCGCGTCCTGAACGCCACGTTCCGCCCTTCGGCGGCCCACTTCCGGTTCAGCGCGGCGGTCTGCGTCTGGCTGTCGATCGCCGCCCGGCAGGCGCGCAGCGCGTGGTCCGCCGTGGGCTCCGGCGCGTTCCAGAACGCCAGGATCGCGTCGCCGATGTACTGGTCCACCGTGGCACCGGTTTCGAGCAGGCTGCCCGTCACGGCGGTCAGGTACTCGCCCAGGTGGTGCACCAGATCGGCCGGTGCGAGGCGTTCGGCCATGGCGGTGAACCCTTCCACATCCGACATGAAAATCGTCAGGTCCTGTTGTGTGCCGCCCAGCTCGGCATCCACACCCCGGGCCATCAGCCGGCGCACCAGGTCGGCGGGCACGTATTTCTGGAACGAGCGCAGGCCCGACTTCATGTTCTCCAGCTGCTGCACCATGCCGTTGATTTCAATGATGCGGGAGCGGATGGTCGGCGCGCTGTCGAGATCGAACTGCTTGACCTTCATCATCTCGGCTTCGAGCTGCGACAAGGGGCGGCGCAGGCGCTGGGCGATGACGTAGGCCACGGGCATGAAGAGCAGGATCAACGCAGCGCACACCGCCCAGATCACGATCTGGTGCCGCCGTTCGTGTGCCAGGACGCGGTGCGCGGAGATGTCCATGCCGAGCACCGCGTCGAGGCGTCCATCGGGCAGGTACAGGGGGGCAAAAGCCGACATCCAGGTGCCCCAGGCGTCGGTGTAGAACCGGGCCGTCACAAAAGACGCGGGTGAACCGGGGCGGGCCGCGAACGCACTGAGCAGCTCCGGCGCGACGTCGGTGTAGACACCACCCAGGGGGCTGAATGCCGCGGGGTCCTCTTCGCCGTCGACCACGAACACGACCTGTCCGTCGGGCCGCTGGCGCATGGTGTAGACAAACCGGATGTGCGTGCCGCGATCGCGGATATCACGCAATTGCTGGCGCAGCGCCGTGTACGCCGGGCTGTCCTGATCGGCCGCCTGCTGCAAGCGGTGGTGCGCCGGCACATCGATCTGGCTGGCGGCGACGGCCGCCAGGTCGGCCAGCCGCAGCCGGAATTCGTCGTTCACGAAGCCCCCCACCAGATGGGTCGTGGCGGCGCTGATGATCAACCCGACCAGCAGCGTGACGCCGGCGAAGGCGGCCACCAGCGTGAAACGCAGGGTGTAGTGGCGCGGGCCCGCAACGCGGTCTGGCTCGTGGCTGCTCATGGAAAACCGGTGGGCTGGTGGAAAGGCTTTTGCAGGAAAAACTGCGTGGATCACGGGGTCCCCGGGATCGGGGGGGCGGTGGTGAAACCGTGGTCTGGTTTTTGCCGGTGTTTGAAGCAGTGTACAAATGTAACCATTGCCGGCCTTGACCCTTCACGGCAGGCGCTGGCCAGCCGGTCTTTTTCGGGCGGCCCGGACATCCCTCCATAATCCCTCCATGTTTTTCAACCTTCCCACCTTGCTGACCTGGGCGCGCATCGTCGCCATCCCGCTGATCATTGGGGTGTTCTATCTGGAAGGCATGAGTGCCAAAGAACAGAACCTGATCGCGACGGTGATGTTCGTGGTGTTTGCCGCCACCGACTGGGCCGACGGCTACCTGGCCCGCCGGCTCAACCAGACCTCGGCTTTTGGCGCATTCCTCGACCCGGTGGCCGACAAGTTCCTGGTCTGTGCCAGCCTGCTGGTGCTGGTGCATCTGGAACGCGCCGACGTGTTCGTGGCCCTCATCATCATCGGCCGCGAGATCGCCATTTCATCGCTGCGCGAATGGATGGCCATCATCGGCGCCACCAAGAGCGTGGCGGTGCACATGGTGGGCAAACTCAAGACGGCGGTGCAGATGACCGCGATCCCTTTCCTGCTGTTCAACGGCCAGCTGTTCGGCGTGATCGACACCCACCTGTGGGGCACCTGGCTGATCTGGATCTCGGCGGTGTTGACGATCTGGTCCATGGTGTATTACCTGCAGAAGGCCTTGCCCGAAATCCGGGCCCGCTCGCGCTGATGACGCCAGCGACCCGAGACAACGCATGGCTGCGCGCCATGCCCTGGGTGTTTGTGCTGATCTGGAGCACGGGCTTCATCGTCGCGCGCTACGGCATGCCGCACGCACCGCCCATGAAATTCCTGGCGGTGCGCTACGCACTGTCCATCCTCTGTTTCCTGCCCTGGATCGTGCTCGCCGGTGTGAAGTGGCCGTCCGACCGACGCCAGGCTTTGCATCTGGCGGTGACCGGTGTGCTGAT
This sequence comes from Hydrogenophaga aromaticivorans, assembly GCF_013387465.1. GTDB lineage: Bacteria > Pseudomonadota > Gammaproteobacteria > Burkholderiales > Burkholderiaceae_C > Hydrogenophaga > Hydrogenophaga aromaticivorans. The sequence goes on from NZ_VYGV01000028.1 coordinate 286,227, forward strand.
GCACGCGGGCTACCTGGGCGGCGTCTGGGCCGCGGTGAAGGCTGGCATGGGTTCGGGCCTGTCGTCGCTGATCGTCGGCATCCAGCCGGTGCTCACCGCGATCTGGCTCACCAGCGTGGGCGGGCAACATGTGTCGCGCCGCCAGTGGGTCGGCCTGCTGCTGGGCTTTGCCGGACTGGTGCTGGTGGTCTCGCGCAAGTTCGGCGCCGGTGGGCCGGGCGACCAGGCCACCTGGCTCAACCTCTCGTTCGCCGTGATGGCACTGTTCGCCATCACCGCCGGCACGCTCTACCAGAAGCGATTCGTGATGCCCTGCGACGTGCGCAGCGCGAACACCGTGCAGCTGTTGGCGGCGCTGCTGGTCACGTTGCCGCTGGCGCTGATGGAAGCCGAGACCATGCGCTGGAACGCCGAACTGGCCGGTGCCATGGCCTGGTCGGTGCTGGGGCTGACGCTGGGCGGCAGCTCGTTGCTGTACATGCTGATCCAGCGCGGTGCTGCGGCCTCGGTCACCAGCCTGATGTACCTGGTGCCACCGTGCACGGCGCTGATCGCCTGGCAGCTGTTTGCCGAGCCGATCACCGCCGTGACGCTGGCGGGCACCGCGCTCACCGCTTTCGGCGTGAGCCTGGTGGTGCGGCCGGCGCGCTGAGCCTGCGCCACGGTTCGTCCTTGAACCGATCGGCGAGAAAGTCCACCAGCAAGCGGATGCGCCGCGGCACCTGCGCGCGGTAGGGCGCGAGCCAGTGGATGTCGGCGTCGGGCATGGCGTGGTCGCGCAGCACCCGCACCAGCGCACCGCTTTCCAGCTGCGGCGCGATGTCCCACAGACTGCGCAGCATGATGCCGTGACCGGCCAGGCACCAGTCGCGCACCATCTCGCCCGAGTTGCTGGAGAGCGGTCCGCGCACCGGCGTGTGCTGCACCTCGGGCTCGCCCTCGCGCTGCAACCGCCAGTGGTCAAAACGTTGTCCCGGTCCACCACCGTTTTCGCGCACCACCAGGCAGGCGTGGGCCGCCAGGTCGGTCAGCGAACGCGGTTCGCCATGGGCCTGCAGGTAGGCGGGGGCTGCCACCAGCACCCGCTGGTTGGCGGCGAGCCGGCGCGACACCCATTCGGCCGCGCGGTGCCCCGGGGCGTTCCACAGCCAGATGGCGCCATCAAAACCGTCCACCGCCAGATCGGGCAGCTGTTCGGTCAGCTGCAGCTGGACCGCCACCGCCGGGTGCCGGGCCTGGAAGTCGGCCAGCGCCGGACCCAGCCACAGGCGGCCAAAACCGAAAGTGGCGGCGAGCCGGATCGGCCCGGCCGGTTCGGTCTGGCGCTCGCGCAGCTCGGCTTCCAGTGCGTCGAACCCGCGCAGCAGCTCGCTGGCGCGCTCACACAGGGTTTCGCCTTCGGCTGTGGGGCTGACGCGGCGGGTGGTGCGCTGGAACAGGCGCAGACCGAGCCGGGCCTCCAGCGCGGCCAGGCGTTTGGTCACGGCCGAGGGCGCCACCCGCAGCGCCCGCGCGGCCATCACCAGGCTGCCGTGCTGGCGCACCGCGAGCACCAGTTCGAGATCGGGACGGTCCAATTGTTTCCTTTTAAGAATTAATCAATTGCCGGATTATTGCTGCATGGCGGACTAAGCTTGGGACCATGTTCACAAGTTTTCAGACCCGCACAGTGCTCCGCGAAGGCGTTCGCCTGCACACGCGCGTGGCCGGCGAGGGTCCACCGCTGCTGTTGCTGCACGGCCATCCGCAGACCCAGGCCATGTGGCACCGGGTGGCGCCCGCGCTGACCGAACGTTTCACCGTGGTGCTGATGGACCTGCGCGGTTATGGCGACTCGTCCCGCCCTGCAGCTGACCCAGCGCACACCGCGCACAGCAAGCGCGAGATGGCGCTCGACGCACTGGCCGTGATGGCGCAGCACGGCTTCGACCGTTTCGGCGTGCTGGCGCACGACCGCGGTGCCCGCGTGGTCCACCGGCTGGCGGCCGACCACCCGCAGGCGGTGCAGCGCCTGATGCTGCTCGACATCGCGCCCACGCTGGCCATGTACGCGCAGACCTCGGAGGACTTCGCGCGTGCCTACTGGCACTGGTTCTTCCTGATCCAGCCGCCGCCGTTGCCCGAAGCCCTGATCGAGTCTGACCCTGAGCGCTACGTGCGCAGCGTGATGGGCAGCCGGCACGCGGGCCTGGCGCCGTTCGATCCGGTGGCGCTCGCCGAATACCAGCGCTGCGCCGCGCTGCCCGGCACCGCCATGTCGATTTGCGAGGACTACCGCGCCAGTGCGGGCATCGACCTGGAACACGACCGCGCGGACGTGACCGCGGGCCGTCGCCTGGCGCAGCCGCTGCGCGTGTTCTGGGGCGAACACGGCACGGTGGGGCGCTGCTTCGACGTGCTCTCGCTCTGGCGCGAGCGCGCCGACCAGGTGTCGGGCCGGGCCCTGCCGTGCGGTCACTACATCGCCGAGGAGCTGCCCGAGCGGGTGGTCGCCGAAGCCTTCGATTTTTTCACCCCTTGACCCTCAGGAGACACCCATGAGCACCACCCACCGCATCGCGGTCATCGCCGGCGACGGTATCGGCAACGAAGTCATGCCCGAAGGCATCCGCGTGATGGAAGCCGCGGCCTCGAAATTCAACATCCCGCTGCAGTTTGACCACTTCGATTTTTCGAGCTGCGACTATTTCGAGAAGCACGGCCAGATGCTGCCCGACGACTGGAAGGAACAGATCGGTGGTCACGACGCGATCTACTTCGGCGCCGTGGGCTGGCCCGACAAGGTGCCCGACCACGTTTCGCTCTGGGGCTCGCTGCTGATGTTCCGCCGCGAGTTCGACCAGTATGTCAACATCCGTCCCGCCCGGTTGATGCCCGGCGTGACCGCGCCGGTGGTGCGCCGCGACGGCAGCCCGCGCCAGCCGGGCGAGATCGACATGGTGATCGTGCGCGAGAACACCGAGGGCGAATACTCCAGCATTGGCGGGCGCATGTACGCCGGCACCGAGCGCGAGATCGTGGTGCAGGAAACGGTGATGTCCCGCATCGGTGTGGACCGCGTGCTGCGCCACGCCTTCGAAGTGGCGCGTTCGCGGCCGAAGAAGCACCTGACCAGCGCGACCAAGTCCAACGGCATCGCGATCACCATGCCCTACTGGGACGAGCGCGTGGTCGAGATGGCCAAACAGTACCCGGACGTGAAGGTCGACAAGTTCCACATCGACATCCTCACCGCGCACTTCGTGCAGCGCCCCGACTTCTTCGACGTGGTGGTGGGCAGCAACCTGTTTGGTGACATCCTGAGCGATCTGGGTCCGGCCTGCACCGGCACCATCGGCATCGCGCCCAGTGCCAACCTCAACCCGACGCGCCAGCACCCTTCGCTGTTCGAACCGGTGCACGGCTCGGCGCCCGACATCGCCGGCAAAGGAATCGCCAACCCGATTGGACAGATCTGGTGCGGCGCCATGATGCTCGACCACCTGGGCTACCGCGCGGCACACGACGCGGTGATGCAGGCCATTGAAGCGGTGTTGCAGCCCGGCAGCGGGGGGCCGCGCACACCCGATCTGGGGGGCTCCGCGAGCACCGCCGATGTGGGGCGAGCGATCGAAAACGCGCTGCGCGGTTGAAACGGTGTGTGACCGTTCCGGCATGCGTGCCAAATTTCTCGAACGAACCGATTGACCTCTGACAAAGCGCATAGAATCTGCGCTTTCGTTCAGCTGGCCGCCGCTCGCGCAGGCTGATGTGTTGACAGGGAACTTGACCCATGGGTCTAATCCACGGGCACCGGTCGGACCTCGTTGCCCGGCCATTGCGAACACGAGCGATACGGTCAGTGCGTCGTCAGACAGGCTTCTGAACAGGGCGGCTGAACGGTCCACAAGAAATTTCAATCACTTCAAGAGGGGCTATTTGTGAACAAAACAGAACTCGTCGAACACATCGCCAAGCACGCCGATATTTCCAAGGCGGCTGCCACGCGTGCACTGGACTCCACCATCACCGCCATCCGCACCACCCTGAAGAAGGGCGGCACTGTTTCGCTGGTGGGCTTCGGTTCGTTTGCCGTGACCAAGCGTCCAGCGCGCAAGGGCCGCAACCCGCGCACCGGCGAAGAGATCAAGATCAAGTCCGCCAAGGTGCCGAAGTTCCGTCCGGGCAAAGCATTGAAGGACGCGCTGAACTGAAGCGCCATCCCGGTTTTCCGGTGGGGTGCTTAGCTCAGTTGGCAGAGCGGCGCCTTTACACGGCGTAGGTCGGCGGTTCGACCCCGTCAGCACCCACCAAAAAAACTCAGATAGAAAAGGGCTTGGAATAATCCAAGCCCTTTTTTCTTGCCCGAAAGCCAACCCAAACAGACGCCAAAAGACGCTTCAACCAACCAGGCTATTCGCGCCAGAAAACGCGCTGAGCTGCCCAAGGACTGGGTGGCGCCGGACCTGCTGGTGCTCGACGACCTGTTCCTGGCCCGGCGCATCAGTGAACACGCCGCTGAGGTCCTGCAGGCCCAAGTTGCGCCGCTCGGTGGTGGTCACCTCCAACCGCGTGGTGCAGGACTGGGGCCGGTACCTCGGCGACGCCACCATGGCAGCCACCATCTAGGACCGCTTCATGCGCCGCTGCGCGATGCTGGAGTTTGAGGCCGGTGGCCCAGCCCGCTCGGCAGGAGCACCTGGTGGACCTTCTGAGGCGCAAGACATCACTGAGCCTGAGTGAGGCCCAGGTGGCATCTCTGGTCATGATGGGGTGCCCTGACAAGCAGATTGCGAAGGAAATGGGCGTGGGGTTTCCGACTGTCCGTTTCCACGTCTCCAATGCATTCAGGAAGCTGCACGTCGAGAACCGAACGCAGCTGGCGGCCCGTATCCAGGGGCTGTGCGTGGACACCGTCGAGGTGCATTGAACGGGGCGTTCCGTTGCCAGGGCACTCACGTCGAGCGAAGTGGCCCTTTGCACCTGGTCATGGGCCTGCAGCGCCTACTGCTTGAACAGCTCGATCACCAGCGCCCGTGCCCAGCGCAGAAAGGGGTCGTGCTCGTGCCGCCGTCCCCAGTGCAGTGACACCGTGAAGTCCTGTTGTGGCAGGTCGGCGTCCAGCAGGAGAAATTCCTCGCGCGGCTCGAACTCCTGGGCAATCGCCTTGGGGATTACCACCGCCAGATCGGTTGAGCGCACGATCGCGGGCAAGGCCAGAAAGCTCGATACCCGCAGCCGGATGCGCTCTTCGAGCTGCAGCACGCTCAGGATGCGTTGAGTCTCGCTGTGGGAACGCACCGTGACGAAGTCGAATCGGCTCAGCGCGCGGGTGGAGAGGCCGCTTCTTCCCCGTCCACGGATCAGCGGGTGTCCCGCCTTGACCATCAGTGCATAGCGGTCCTTGAGCAATTCGATCTTCTGCGTCCCCTGGGTCTGCGGCAGGAAGCCGATGGCCAGGTGCAGATCGCCGTTGTGCAGGGCTTCGGCGATGTCCTTCTGAGGCCAGGGACTGGCCAGGACCTTGATGCCTGGTGCCCGGGATTGAAGTGTCTGCACCAGCCGGGGCAGGAAACGCATCTCGCCGATGTCGGTGAGGTGAAGCTTGAGCTCGGCCCGGCTGGTCTGCGGGTGAAACGCGTCGGGCTCGCGCACGCCCTCATCAAGCAGGGCCAGCCCGCCCTGTACCGACCGGGCCAGACGGTCCGCGCGTTCGGTCGGCTTCACCCCACCGGCCGTGCGCTCGAACAACGGGTCCCGCAGTTCGATGCGCAGCCGGCTCAGTGCCTGGCTGCAGGCGGGCTGGGACATGCCCAGACGATCAGCGGCATTGCTGATGCTGCGGGCCGCATAGATGGCGTCGAAGACACGGAGCAGGTTCAGGTCCATCGTCAAATTATAAGAATCAGGCATGTCACTTAGTAGGCTCATCTAATTGGCGAATTGGGGCCGGGCGCACACACTGCGAGCGTTTTCAGACGAGGAAGCCCATGAAGCGCAAGACCGCAGCAGAGACAGACCAGCAAGCCCGGCGACCCACCGTGCGGGAGGCCGTGCACCAGTGGATGCGTGACGTCGGCATCGATACCGTGTTCGGCAACCCGGGTTCGACCGAGCTGCCGATGTTCCGTGACTTCCCCGAAGACTTTCGCTATGTCCTGGGTCTGCAGGAATCGGTCGTCGTGGGCATGGCCGACGGCTACGCCCAGACCACCCGCAACGCGGCGCTGGTGAACCTGCATTCGGCGGCGGGGGTGGGGCATGCGATGGGCAACATCTTCACCGCCTTCAAGAACCAGACCCCACTGGTCGTCACGGCCGGGCAGCAGGCGCGCTCGATCCTGCCGTTCGACCCGTTCCTGTTTGCGGCGCAGGCCACCGACCTGCCCAAGCCCTACGTCAAGTGGGCCTGTGAGCCGGCGCGTGCCGAGGACGTGCCGCTGGCGCTGGCCCGGGCCTACCACCTGGCCATGCAACCGCCCTGCGGACCGGTGTTCGTGTCGATTCCGGCTGACGACTGGGACAAGCCCAGCGCCTGGGTGCCGCCCCGCACCGTGACCCGCTCCATCGCGCCGGACCCGGTGGCCATCCGTGCCGTGGCCAAGGCCCTGGACAAGGCCAAACGCCCGGCCATCGTGGCGGGCACAGGTGTGGACCGCGATGGCGCGGTGAATCTGCTGGTGACCCTGGCCGAGCAGCACCGGGCCGCGGTCTACACCGCACCCATGAGTGCACGCTGCGGTTTTCCCGAGAACCACGACCTGTTCGGTGGTTTTCTGCCGGCCATGCGCGAGCGCATCGTGGCGACCCTGGCCGAGTACGACCTGGTGCTGGTGCTCGGGGCGCCCGCGTTCTCCTACCACGTGGAAGGGGAGGGGCCGCATGTGCCCGAGGGCACGGCCCTGTGGCAGATCGTGGACGACCCGCACACGGCGGCCTGGACGCCTGGTGGCAACAGTGTCGTCGCGAGTCTGGATCTGGCCATTGCGGCCCTGATCGACGGCACCAAGACCGTCAAGCGGCGGGCTCCACCCCGGCGCCAGCGGGCCAGCCCGGAAGAGGCCGGTCAGCCGATGAGCGTGGCCTACGTCCTGCAGACGCTGCACGGAGTGCGGGGTGATCAGGATGTGGTGGTCGAAGAAGCGCCCGGTTCGCGTGGCGTGATGCAGCAGAACCTGCCCATGAACGGCGCGGACAGCTTCTACACCATGGCCAGCGGTGGCCTGGGCTACGGCATGCCGGCGGCGGTCGGTGTCGCGCTGGGTCGCCAACGCAAGCGGCTCAAGGGCCGCACGATCGCACTCATGGGTGATGGATCGAGCATGTATTCGATCCAGGCGCTGTACGCCGCTTCGCAACTGGGGTTGCCGATCACCTTCGTCATCCTGAACAACCGGCGCTACGCCGCGCTGCAGGACTTTGCGCCGGTGTTCGGTTACGCCAAGGGGGAAAAGCCCGCGGGCACCGATCTGCCCCACCTCGACTTCGTGTCGCTGGCCAACGGGCAGGGCGTACCGGCCAGTCGGGTCGAACGACCGGAGCAACTGAGAAAGAGCCTGGAGACCGCCCTGGCGGCCAAGGGGCCCTATCTCGTTGAACTGGTCGTCAGTTGATCACCGCCTCTTACAACCAATCACCTTCCAGGAGACAAACATGACCACCATCAACATGCTCATCAACGGCGAAGCCGTGCAGGCGCAAAGCGGCGCGACCTTCACCCGTTCCAACCCGCTGGACGGCCAGGTGGCCACCACGGCGCCTGCCGCCTCCGTGCAGGATGCGGTGGCTGCGGTCGAGGCCGCCTCTGCGGCTTTCCCGGCCTGGGCCGCCACCTCGCCCGGTGAACGCCGCGCCCTGCTGCTCAAGGCCGCCCACGCGCTGGAAGCCAAGGCGGCCGAGTTCACCGCCGCGATGGCCGCCGAGATCGGTGCTTCTGGTCTCTGGGCTGGCTTCAACGTGCACCTGGCCGCCGACATGCTGGTCGAGGCCGCATCGCTGACCACCCAGATCAACGGCCAGGTGATTCCCTCCAACGTGCCCGGCAACCTGGCCATGGCCACCCGGCAGGCCGCTGGCGTGGTGCTCGGCATGGCGCCCTGGAACGCCCCGGTGATCCTGGGCGTGCGTGCGGTGGCTGTGCCGCTGGCCTGCGGCAACACCGTGGTGCTCAAGGGCAGCGAGCTGTGCCCGGCGACCCACGGTCTGATCATCCAGGCGCTGCAGGAAGCCGGCCTGCCCAAGGGTGTCGTCAACTTCGTGACCAACGCGCCGGCCGACGCGGCCGAAGTGGTGGAAGCCATGATCGCCCACCCCGCTGTGCGGCGCGTGAACTTCACCGGCTCGACCCACGTCGGCCGCATCATCGCCACCAAGTGTGCCACCCACCTCAAGGCGTCAGTGCTGGAGCTCGGCGGCAAGGCGCCCCTGCTGGTGCTCGACGACGCCGACCTGGATGCGGCCGTCAACGGTGCCGCCTTCGGCGCCTTCGCCAACTCGGGCCAGATCTGCATGTCCACCGAGCGCATCGTCGTTGACAGCAAGATTGCCGACGCGTTTGTGGGCAAGCTCGCGGCGAAGGCCCAGGCCCTGCCGCTGGGCGACCCACGCCAGGGCCCGGTGGTGCTGGGCTCGGTGGTCGACATGCGCACCGTCCATCGCGTCAACGAACTGATCGACGATGCGGTGGCCAAGGGTGCCAAGCTGGTCTGCGGCGGCAAGGCCGAGAACACGCTGATGCCGGCCACGCTGCTGGACCACGTGACGCGCGAGATGCGCATCTACAGCGAAGAGACCTTCGCGCCGGTCAAGGCCATCGTGCGGGTGGACGGTGAAGAGGCCGCCATTGCCTGCGCCAACGACAACGCCTTCGGTTTGTCTGCCGCGGTCTTCACCGCCGACACCGCGCGCGGCTGGCGCGTGGCCCAGCGCATCGAGTCGGGCATCTGCCATGTGAACGGCCCCACGGTGCACGACGAGGCGCAGATGCCCTTTGGCGGCGTCAAGGCCAGCGGCTGGGGACGCTTCGGTGGCCAGGCCGGCATCGAGGCCTTCACCGACCTGCGCTGGATCACGCTGCAGACCACGCCGCGCCACTACCCGTTCTGAGCGCGCCATGAACGTCACCATCCTGGGGGCAGGGGCCATGGGCTCCCTGTTCGGCGGTCTGCTGGCCGCGCAGGGCCACACCGTGGAACTGCTGGACGTCAACGAACGGCACATCGGCGAAATCCAGCGTGCGGGCCTGACCCTCGATACGGACCAGGGCTCCCAGAACATGCGGGTGAAGGCCTGCCGACCCGAGCAGGGGACAACCCCGCCCGACTGGCTGATCGTCTTCACCAAGACGCTGCACACCGACAGCGCCCTGCGCGCCGCGCAGCACCTGATCGGACCTCATACCTGTGTGCTCAGCCTGCAGAACGGGCTGGGCAATGTCGAGAAGCTGCAGGCCTTCGTGCCTCGCGAGCGGATTGCCATCGGGGTCACCACGGTGCCGGCCGACATGAAGGGCCCCGGTCATGTGCAGTCGCACGGCAATGGCCACAGCCGCTTCATGTCGGCGGACGGGCAGCGCAACCCCGCGCTGGTCCAGCTGGCGGCGGATTTCAACCAGGCCGGCCTGAGTTGCGAGCTGGACGACCAGGTGCTGGCCGCCATCTGGCGCAAGGTGGCCTTCAACGCGGCGCTCAACGGCATCTGCGCGGTCACCGGCAGCACGGTGGGCCAGCTCGGCCAGCACCCGGACACCCGGGCCCTGGTGCACCGGACCTCGCAGGAAGTCATCGACGTGGCGCGGGCCGCGGGTGTTCTGGTGGATGCCGACGGCGTGCACCACGACCTCGACCACGCCATGGAACACCATGTGCACCACAAGCCCTCGATGCTGCAGGACCTGCTGGCCCGGCGGCCGACCGAGGTCGACGCCATCAACGGCCAAGTCCGCGCGCACGGCGAACGGCTCGGTGTTCCCACACCTTGCGTGTCCACCCTGCACACCCTGGTCAAGCAGATGGAGGCGACGGCGTCCTGACGCCGGGTGCCTGTCCGATCCCCCCATTTCAGTCCGATCCCCCCATTTCATTCACTCTGAAGGAGACAACATGAGCACTACGACATTCATGCCCAAGGCCGCACTGGCCGGAATTTTCGCGGCGCTGACCGCCGCGGCGGCACTGCCCGCCGCCGCCCAGCAGGTGACGCTGCGCGTGCACCACTTCCTGCCGCCCACCTCCAGCGCGCACGTCAAGCTCATCCAGCCCTGGTGCGACAAGATCGCCAAGGAATCGGCCGACCGCCTGAAGTGCCAGATCTTCCCGTCCATGCAACTGGGCGGTGCCCCGGGCCAGCTGTACGACCAGGTCAAGGACGGAGTGGTGGACGTCGTCTGGACCGTGCCCACCTATGCGGCGGGCCGTTTCACCAAGTCCGAAGTGTTCGAGCTGCCCTGGATGGCCAGCTCCGCCAAGGCCGGCAGTCAGGCGCTGTGGACCTATGTCGACAAGAACGCCCAAGACGAGTTCAAGGGCGTGCATCGACTCTTCATGCACGTGCACGATGGCGCGCTGTTCCACTTCAAGGACAAGAAGCCCCAGACCCTGGAAGACTTCAAGGGTCTGAAGATCCGGGCGGCGACGCGCTCGAACGCCCGCATGATTTCTGCGCTGGGGGCGACACCGGTGGCCATGCCGCTGCCTGCGGTGCCCGAGGCCCTGTCCAAGAGCGTGGTCGATGGGGCTGCCGTGCCCTGGGAAGGTACCCCCGCAATCCGTCTGGCCGAACTGGCCAAGTACCATCTGGACGTGCCGGACGGTGTGCCGCGCATCTCGAACACCATCTTCCTGTTCGGCATGAACGAGCAGAAGTACAACGCGCTGCCCGCCGACCTGAAAAAGGTGATCGACAACAACACCGGCCTGGCCACTTCCGCATGGGCCGGTGAGGTGGGGTTCGACGCCGTGGTCGAGACCTACAAGAAGGCGGCCAAGGACGCTGGCGGCACCCTGGTGAACCTGAGCCCCGCGGAGTACCAGCGCTGGGTCAAGGCGACAGACTCCGTGGATGATGACTGGTTGAAGGAGGCCGCCGCCAAGGGCGCCGACGGCAAGAAGCTGCTGGAAGAGGCGCGTGCGCTGGTCAAGCAGTTCAGCAAGTGAACACCCGGCGCGCTGCTGACATGTTGAACGTGAATGACTGGAGAGCGGCGGCGCGCCGGACCCTTCCGCGCTTTGTCTACGAGTATGTGGACGGCGCGGCCGAAGACGAGCGGTGTCTTGCGCGCAACCGCAGCGCGCTGGACGCCGTCTCGCTGACGCCGCGCATCTTGCGAGACACCCGCCGTATCGACCCCGCGGTTTCCCTGTTTGATCAGACCTGGGCCCAGCCCTTTGCCATCGCCCCCACGGGTCTGAACGGTTTGATCCGACCGGGCGGTGACCTCATGGGTGCGGCCGCGGCACAAACCATGGGCGTGCCATTTGTCCTGTCGACGGCATCGAACGAACGACTGGAAGCGGTGCGCGAGGCAGCGCCTCAAGCGCAGTTGTGGCTGCAGCTGTATGTGATGGAGGACCGCAGCGTCGCCGAGCAGTTGCTGCGGCGTGCCAAGGCCGCGAAGTTCTCGGCGCTGGTGCTGACCGTGGACGTCCCTGTGAGCGGCTCGCGCGAGAAAGACATCCGCAATGGTTTCAAGGTGCCATTCAAACCGTCTCTTCCACTGGCAATGGACCTGATGCGCCATCCTGCCTGGTCACTGCGCCAGGCCATGGGTGGTGGTCCGAAATTCGTCAACCTGGTGGAAGACACCAAGGCCAGGATGTCTGCCCAGGCCCAGGCCGCGCTGTTGGCCCGCGCCATGGACCGTGGTCTGGACTGGGCCTCGTTGTCCTGGTTGAGACGGCACTGGGATGGCCCCTTGTTGGTCAAGGGCGTTCTTCACCCCGTGGACGCGCGGCGTGCGCAGCAAGAAGGTGTCGATGCACTGATTGTTTCCAATCACGGGGCACGGCAGCTGGACGTTGCGCCCACATCCATTGATCAGTTGCCACGTGTGGTGGATGCCGTTCGTGGGGCCATTCCCGTGTTGATGGACAGTGGCATCCGTCGCGGTTCGGATGTGGCACGGGCTCTGGCCCAGGGGGCACATGCCGTGTTGATCGGACGGCCCGTGTTGTATGGACTGGCGGTCAAAGGACAGGCCGGCATTGAGCGCGTCCTGACAACGCTGGCCAGCGAATTGGAGCGCACGATGATCTTGCTGGGTGAGACCGACATCGCCGCGTTGCGTGTCAGTCGATCGCCAGCAGACCCGTGCCAGGGTGGCAGTTGAGGTACTCGAAATGCGCATCACCGGCCTGCAGCACGCACACCTCGTGGTACAGGCGCAGGCTGGGCGGTGCGGCGATGGCCTGGAGCATGCCCATGAAGGCACCGAAGATCTTCAGGTGTGTGGGGTGCTTCTCGGCCCAGGCTTCCATGTGCGCCAGGCTCTGCCACCAGCTCAGTCCGTAGCTGCGGTCGGTGGGTGCAAAGTTGTCGTCGAGCACGCGCAGGTAGCGGTTGCTCAGGCAGCCGGCCCCCAGGCCCTCTGACGAGGCCAGGAACGCCATGCCCTCGCGCAGCACAGGCTCGACATCACCCAGGTAGCGCTCGCGCTCCGCACCGGCGGTGTGTTCCCAGTTCTGGCCGCTGCGGATCAGCGCGATGTTGTGCTGGCCTTCGATGAACACCCGCTCGCCAGGTCTGGCTTGGGCTGGGCGAGCTGGATGGGAGCCGGCCAGTGCATCCGTCTGCGTTGCCGGCAGACGATCGCGCACGCCGCCCCAGTAGGCGTGCTCCAGGATCTCGCCGCTCACCGCCTCGGCCAGGCGGGCCACGGCCTCCTGCCCGTCGGGCGATGACATCAGGGTCTCGAAGCGCTCCACCCCGGGGCAGGCCACTTCACGAAACCATCCCGTGTTGCCGTTCAGGCGTTCATCGCTTTGCCAGAAGGCCTGTACCGCCGGGTGCAGCTGCCAGCGCTGGTGGCTCGCCCGGTCGGACCAGTAGGCCGTCCACACCAGCGTGTCCCAACCCTCGGGGTCGCGGTACTGTGCCAGGTCGGAGAAGCGGGGCGCGTCGGCGCCGTGCACGGCCTTGCGCAAAGTCTGCAGCCCGGCCACCGCCGACGCGCGGTCGGCCGGGTCGTGGTACTGCACGCCGTGGTACGCCATGACGGCGTGCGTCTGGCCGGGTGCATAGCGGGCGGTGTACGCGGGCACGGGTGGCGTGTAGCCGGCCGGCAGGCGCGGGGACTGGCTGCGCGGGCAGCGCAGGTGCGGTGCGATAGCAGATTCCATGAGGGCTCCTGTGGGAGGACGGATCGCCCTCAGTTGGCGGGCAGGTTCTCTTGAGCATCGACCGCGTCGACGGGCAAGGAGAAGTGCTCCACGGGCGAGCCCTTCTTGCGGTTGAGCAGCAGGCGGTGCACGTCGGGGCGGGCATAGTGCCCCACCGGGTCCATGGCGTTCTTGGCCACGCCGATCATGCCGAGGTCGATTTTCGCGATCAGCAGGCCTTCGGCGTCTTCCGGCAGCTTCTCCGCCAGGGGCGAGCCATCGGGACCGTAGATGACCGCGTGCCCACCACCCACATGGGTCAGGGCGTGCTTGTCGGGGGTGTCGCACAGCTCGTCCACCATCGCCTTGGAAATGATGGCGCAGGGCGCCAGCACGAAGCAGCCGCCCTCCACGGCGTACACCTTGCTGACGGCGTTGTTGACCTCCCAGCCCAGGGCGTGGGCAAAGGGCTCGTAGGTCGAAAAGCTCGGCCAGGCCGCGATGTGCACCTGTTCGTGCTGCGAGTACATGGCGTACTTGTTCAACGACAGGATGTTCTCCCAGCAGGACAGTTCGCCCACGCGGCCCAGTGGTGTGTCATGCACTTTCAGGTCGCTGCCGTCACCGTCGCCGAAGACGGTGCGCTCGGAGTGCGTGGGGCGCAGCTTGCGCCGCTGCGAAATCGTTTCGCCGTCGGGTCCGATCAGCCACTGCGCGATGTAGAGGCTGCCGCCGGAACGCTCCGACAAGCCCAGCGATGCCGTGATGCCCGCTGCTTTGACGGCCTGGCGCAGCTTCTCGGCCTGGGGGCTGTCGTAGGACAGCGAGTTGTCGAAGTACCGCTGCACAAACCCCCGGCCGATGGCCCAGGCGGGCGCGCCCATCCAGATGTGCCACGGGTAGCCGGGAATGAAGGTCTCGGGGAAGGCGATCAGCTTGCAGCCTTTTTCGGCGGCCTCGTTGATGAGCTGGATGCATTTGTCGACGGTGCCGTCAAGGTCCAGCCAGACGGGGGCGGCCTGGACAACAGCGACTTTGTACTTGGGGTGAGTAATGCCCATGGTGTGCTCCTGTTGGCGGGTTAGAAAGGAATGGATGTCTTGAGCCAGAACGCAGTGCCCTGGGTGGAATTGCGCACAGCCATGTCGCGCTGCAGCTTGGCGGTGAAGAACCAGCCTTTGCCGTTGTCGTACTTCAGGGACGGGCCCAGTGCGAAGGCTCGTGTCTTGCTGTTGGCCACATCGGCGCCGCCGGACTGGTCGTTGGCGAGCTGTTGCCAGGCGTGTCCGCCAACGCCGACCGTCCAGCCGTTGCCCAACCTCCAGCCGACGGAATAGTCGGCGAACAGCTCGTTGCCGCTGCGGTAGTCGGTGTCCTTGTTGCGGCGGTTGAGGTTGAGGGTGAGCTTGAGGTCGGCGTTCAGTCCGTTCGGGTCGATGCGGCTGACGGCGAACAGCGGCTGGACCGAGAGGTAGTTGAGGCCGATGTTGGCCAGGTTGCTCTGGTCGTAGTCACCGGTGGGCAAGGAAACGTCCAGGCCGACCACGGTGTGCAGCTGGGGCGAATGGTGAAAAGCGACGCCTGTTCCCACCGTGATGTCGCCCAGACCGCTCTTGCTCTGGCTGTTGCCGGCCGCACTGACCTTCAGGTTCACCAGGGGTGCGATCGAATGAAACACCAGGTTGCCGCCCATGACTTCGGTCTTGGTGGACCAGACGCCACGAAGCACGGCCGCCGTGGCACGCACCTTGAAGCCAGGGATGCCGGCGTTATCGCCTTGTCCGTCGATGAACTTGTCGGCGGCGTAGTGGTTGCCGTAGCCCAGCAGATACACGCCAGGAGGCGGTACGGCGCCCACCCGGAAGTTTTCCACCCCTCTTGGGTAGGTGGAGCCACCACCTTCGGTGGCGTGTGCAAGGCATGCGGCGGTGGCCAGCAGGGCAAACGCGGCGGAACGGGTCATCGGTTTCATGCGGAAAATGCTCCAGTCGAGTTGAAGGAACAGACCGGTGGTGTGGTCTGGGGTACGGGAAACAGCACGGTCAAGGCATCCAGCGACGCGTGCGCAGCGGGTCGAGGGAGGGCCAGCGTCGCAGCACCAGCCCCCAGGTGCCTTGGGGGGACAGGACCATCGTGGCGATGGCAATGAGACCGAGTGCCACGAAGTACCAGACGCCGTGGTCGGCGCCGAGCTCGCGCAGCAGGAAGTAGATGGCCGTGCCGATGACGGGGCCTTCGATGCGACCGATGCCGCCGAGCACGGAGATGAAGATCGCCATGGCGGTCCAGCCCAGGCCGAAACTGGCGTCCGGGCTCACCTGCAGCGTGTTCATGTAGGCCACGGCGCCGGCCAGGCCGGTGAGGGCGGCGCACATCAGCCACAGCGCCAGCTTGGTGCGCCGCACCGGCACCCCGCTGGCGCGCGCGGCGTCCTCGCTGTCGCGGATGCTGGCCAGCGCCAGGCCGAGCGGGCTCTTGAGCAGACCCCTGGCCCAGAACAGGGCCAGCGCCGCCACCGCCAGCGCGGCCCAGTAGGTGCCCAGGTTGCGCTCGGCACGGTTGAAGTCGCCCAGGTTGCTCAGCGGCATGCCGCCGCCCGCGCCCAGTGTGTCTGAGTTGAGCACCAGGATGCGCATCAGCTCGGCCAGCACCCAGGTGCCCACCGCGAAGTGGGCGCCGCTGAGGCGGAACATGGGCAGGGCCACGACGGCTGCGAACAGGGCGGTCACGGCCATGGCCAGCGGCAGCGTGGCCCAGGGGTTCCAGCCCAGGGTGTTGGAGAGGAAGAACAGTGCGTAGGCGCCCACGCCCACGAACACATGCAGGCCCACCACCACCATGCCGCCAAAACCGGCGAGCAGGTTCCAGGCCATGGCGATGGCGAACACGGTGAACACCTCCACCAGCAGGCGCTGGGTGCCAAAACCGGTGAACCAGGGCAGGGTGGCCAGCAGGGCCAGACCGGCCAGGGTCAGCGCCAGACCGCGCCAGGAAGACAGCAGAGAGTGAATGGCTGCGCGCATGGGGATGTCCTTGTCAGTGCTTGCGGGTCATGGGGCTGAACAGACCCTGCGGGCGCACGAGCAGGACCACGAAGAAGGTGAGGTGCCCGAAGAAGGCGCCCAGGCCGGGGTTGATCTGGGACCCGAGCACCTGGGCCAGTCCGATCAGCAGGCCACCGAAGAAGCTGCCCCACAGGCTGCCCAGTCCGCCCAGCACCACGGCCTCGAAGGCGAACAGCAGGCGTTCCGGACCGGCCATGGGCGCGAACGGGGTGCGCATGCCGTAGAGCACCGCGGCCAGTCCGGTGACCACCATCACGAAGCCCGCCATCAGCGCAAAGAAGCGCTTGTCGTCCACGCCCACCAGCCGCGCGGTGGGTGCGTCGTCGGACACGGCGCGCGCCTGGCGGCCCCAGTGGGTATGGGCCACCAGCAGGTGGGTGCCGGCGTACATCAGCACACTGACGGCGGCGATCAGCAGCGGGAACACGCCCACCGACACGCCGCCCAGATTCAGCCCCTGCAGGGTCAGGTCGCGGGACGGCAGGCTGCGCGTGTCGGCGCTGAACACCTCCTGCAGCAGGTTCTGGATCACCACCGACAGACCGAAGGTCACCAGCAGCGGGGACAGCTCGTGCGCGCCCACCACGCGGTTGAGCAGCGTGGTCTGCAGCAGCCAGCCGATGCAGAACATGGCGGGCAGCACCAGCGCCAGACTGGCCAGGGCGGACCAGCCGGTGGTGGACATCACCACCATGGCCAGGTAGGCACCGAGCACGATCAGATCGCCGTGGGCCAGGTTGATCATCTTCATCACGCCCAGGCTCAGGCTCAGCCCCAGCGCGAACATGGCGTAGAGCGAGCCCAGCAGGATGCCGTTGAGCAGGACTTCCATCAGGGTGTTCATGTCGTCTCGACTCCGAAATACGCAGCGGCCACGTCGTGGTGGTTGGCCTGCAGGGATTCACCTTCCAGCACCACGCGCCCCTTTTGCAGGCAGACGTAGCGGTCGGAAGCGTTGAGGGCTCGGCGGACGTTCTGTTCCACCAGCACCAGCGCCATGCCGGATTGGCTGGCCTGGCGCAGCAGGCGGTAGACCTCTTCCACGGCCAGCGGGGACAGGCCCAGCGACACCTCGTCGCACAGCAGGTAGCGGGGGTTGCACAGCAGCGCACGGGCAATCGCCACCAGCTGCTGCTGGCCGCCGGACATGGCGGTGGCCGGCCGCGCCAGCAGGTCGCGCAGCACCGGCATCTCGTCCAGCACGCGTTCGGGTGTCCAGGCTCCGGGCCGGCCGTTGCGCTGCGCCAGCGCCAGGTGTTCGCGCACCGTGAGGCTGGGAAACAGCCGCCGTCCCTCTGGCACCAGGGCGATGCCCTGGCGCAGGCGGTCCAGCTCGTGTCCCACGCTGATGTCCTGGCCGTCGAGGCAGATGCTGTCCGGGCGGGCGCTCAGCGCACCGGCCAGGGTGCGCAGCAGCGTGGTCTTGCCGGCGCCGTTGGAGCCGATCAGGGCCAGTGTCTGGCCCGGCTCCACCCGCAGGCTCACACCGAACAGCGCCTGGAACAGGCCGTAGTGCGCATCGAGTTGTTCAACCTGCAACATGTTCCACCTCCGCTTCCATTTCCAGCTCGGAGCCCAGGTAGGTTTCGCGCACCAGCCGGCTGGCAATCACCTCGGCGGGCGGGCCGTCGGCCAGCAGCGAGCCGTCGGTCAGCACCACCAGGCGGAGGGCCACCTTCACCAGCGCGTGGACGAGGTGCTCGATCCACAGCACGGTCACACCCTGGGCGTGGATCTCGCTGACCAGTTCGAGCAGTTCGTGCACCTCGGCATCGGTCAGGCCGCCGCCCACTTCGTCGAGCAGCAGCAGTCGGGGCGAAGTGGCCAGGGCCCGAGCGACTTCCAGCCGCTTGCGCTGCAGCAGCGTCAGGCTTCCGGCCGTCTGGTTGCCTTGTGCCGACAGGCCGCAGCGGCGCAGGGCATCGCAGGCAGCTTCAGCAGCCGGTTCAGAGTCCAGGCCGGCGCCGTAGGTCGCGGCCACCAGCGCGTTCTCGTAGACGCTCAGTCCGGCAAAGGGCTGTGGAATCTGGAAGGTGCGGCCGATGCCTGCGCGGCAGCGCTCGTCGGCGCTCAGCGCGGTGATGTCGTGCCCCTGCAGCTGGATGGTCCCGCTGTCGCAGCGCAGGTGGCCGGCGATGAGGCCGAATGCGGTCGTCTTGCCGGCGCCGTTGGGACCGATGACGCCGACGAACTCGCCATCGGCGACCGTCAGGTCCAAGCCACGGATCACGGGTGTCCGGCCATAGGCCTTGTGCACACCGCTCAGTGTGAGAAGGGAGGTCATGTGCCCTCCGGAAGCGGGACCGTTCCCGTGCGCCGCGCGCTGCATGGCCTTCAAGCCCCCAGCAGCACGAACTTGCGCTGCACCGGGATCTCGGGCGCGGTGCCGTTGTGCGTGACGACGATGTCGAGCTTGCCCTTCTCGTCGACGATCCATTGCCCGCCGACGACACGCATCTTCGACACGTTCTTGATGCCGCTGCCCGCGAAGTCCAGGCGACCGATCACCGTGTCCTGCTTCAGGCTGCGGATGGCATCGGCCACCTTCTGCGGATTCTTCGGGTCACCGCTGGCCTTGAGCGCCGCGATGCCGGCTTCCACCAGGGCATGCATCACGCCGATGGGCTGGGTCCACTCTTTCTGTGTCGCGGCGGTGTAGGCATCGGCCAACTGGCGCGCGGTCTGACCGGTCAGGCTGCTCTTGAACGGGTAGGCCGGCGACCACCAGATCTCGGTGGACATGCCATGCGCGCTCTTGCCCAGCGCTTGCACGCCGCCCGGGAAGAGCAGGGCCTTGGCGATGGTCATCACCTTGGGTTTGAAGCCCATCTGAGCGCTCTGCTTGACGAAGCTCGCCCATTCGGGCGGAGCGAACAGGCCGGTGACGATCTCGGCACCTTCTTTCTTGAACGCCTGGATCTGCGCCGAGAAGTCGTTGCTGCCGGGCGCAAACTTGCCGATGTCCGCGATCTTGTAGCCGGCCTTGGCGAACATCGCCGGCATGCCCATCTTCAGGTCGCCCATGGCGTTGCCTGGCAGCGTGTTCTCGAAGGCCGAGCCGATCACCTTGGGCAGCTTGAGTTCCTTCCAGATGTCCAGGTACACGTTGGCGATGTCGTCGATGCCCCAGAAGAAGTGGAATACGTTCTTGAAGCCCTTGGCCGGGTCGCCCTTCATGGGGAACATCCAGGCCTGCCACGGGCTCATGGTGGTGATGCAGGGCACGCCGTTGATCTCGCACTGCTGGGCAATGCCTGGGCCGATGGTGGCCTGACCCAGCATCAGGTCCACCGCGTCCTTGTTGATCAGCTCGGCGGCCAGGTTGGACTGGCGGTCGGGGTTGCTCTGGTCATCCTTGGCGATGAACTCGACGCGGTACTTCTTGCCGCCGATGTTCAGGCCGCCGGCCAGTGCCTTGGCCGCGTTGTCCAGGATGAAGCTGTCGGCTTCGGCGAAGGGCGCGAACGGGCCGGTGCGGTGCGTCAGGTAGCCGATCTTGATCACGTCGGCGGCGGCGAACGCGTGGGGCGCGGCGACGCTGGCGGCTGCGAGCGCGGTGCCTTGGACCAGGAACTGACGGCGGGTGCTGTGACCGGTGGAGGTGGACTGCTCGTCTTGCATGGGGTGCCTCGTGGAGGTGGGTTGGAAGGAGTGAGTTGGAACGAGGCTTGAGCGTAGGTGTGACGACAGCTTTGGGCTTGCACGAGTGCTGCGCAGCGCTTGGTTCAATCCGACTGGCGCCCCGGTGCTGTGGCACTTGAGGACGCCACTTGTCCGGATCCGTCCTGGTTATTGCCTGGGTGCTGCCGTGCTTGTGATGGATCAGATGCCTGGTGGCCCTGCTGAGGGTTGAACCCGATGCTGCTCAACAGGCCGAAGGCGTAACGTGCCCGTCAGGTGTGGGTCTTGCTAACCAGGTCCGCACGCAAAGGAACACACCATGGAAAACCTGGCTCCATCTACGCAAAGCCATCCGACGGGACATGTCTGCACGCTGCGCAATCGCATGGCCACGGGCGAAGTGCCCGAGAACCAGCGGTTCGAGTACTGGCTGGACATGATCTGCTCCATCTATGTGCAGCTGGAGTGCGACCAGCCCCAGGAAAGTGCGCTGTTCGGCGAGATCGAGTTCTCCCGGATCGGCGGTCTGGATCTGACCGAGCTGCGCGCCAATGTGCCACGGGTGCGGCGCACGCCGCTGCATGTGTCGCGTTCGGGCGAGGACTATTGCCTGGTGCAGTTGCAGCAGGCCGGCAAAGGCGTGGTGTGTCAGGACGGGCGGATCGCCGTGGTCAGCCCGGGCGACTTTGTGCTCTACGACTGCACCCGGCCTTACGAACTGATGTTCGACGACGAGGAGCACCACGTCATGGTGTTGAGGCTGCCACGCTCGCACCTGGAGCAGCATGTGACGGGGCTGGAGGAACTCACCGCAACCACGGTGTCGGGTGACGGCGCCGCCGGGCACCTCCTGCTCTCCATGGTGAGCACCTTGCGCAAACAGGCCGACCGCCTGCACCCCGCGTCTGCGCAAGGTGTGTCAGATGCCATCACCCAGATGATCGCGGCGGGCCTGCGCAGCCTGCCGCAGGCCAACTCGCGTCGTCCATCGAGCCTGCACGCCTACCACCTCACCCGCATCAAGGCCTACGTCAAGGAGCGGCTGCGCGACCCCGGGCTGTCCGTCGCGAGCGTGGCCCAGGCGGCCGGTCTGTCGCCCGATCACTTGGCGCGCCTGTTCCGGGGCGAGCCCTTGCCCCTGTCGCGGCTGATCTGGCAGTGGCGGCTGGAAGCCTGCCACCGCGACCTCGTCGACCCGCGGCTGGCCAGCCGCAGCGTCAGCGACATCGCGTTTTCCTGGGGCTTCAACGAAGCCGCCCATTTCAGTCGCTCCTTCAAGGAGCAGTACGGCCTCACCCCACGCGAGTGGCGGCAGCAGGCCGTGACGGTTCAGAACCCGGCCTGAGGGCGTCCGGCTTTCCTTGTCCAGCGACCATCGGTCGTCGCCTCAGTGTGCGCTGCTGTGTCTGTGGTAGCCCGCACACGGGGCGTCATCAGTATTAGGTTTATGGATATGACTTAGTCGTTCTATCCTATTGTCAGATGACGTTGCCCCGTCGAGACTGGCGCACCTTTCACGGAGCCGACCATGCCCAGTCCCGACAACCGCCCATCGCAGCCGCTCGAATTTCCTTGTGCCGCGCTGCACGCCGTGGACACGGCTTGCAGCGGCCCGTTCCGGCCGTGTGCCAGGGGTCGACAGTGAGCGAGGCCACGGTGCATCGCTGCCTGGCGCCGGTGAGCGAGTCGGTCCGCTGGACCCCTGACCAGCTGTCAGCGGCGCATTCTCTGCCGCTGGGCCGTGTGCTCGAACTCCTCGCCGCCACGGAGGAACACCAGGCGGTCGAGCGCATGCTGGGTTTGCTGTGCTCCACGATCGATGCCGGCCCGTCCCTGGCCATCGAATACGTGCTGCACGGCGGTGTGCTGAAAGTACGGCAGGTCGTCGCGCCAGCGTTTGGCCGCCTGTCGGCGGGCGAGATCGGGCAAGGGGTGACCGACTCCATCACCGATCCTGCGCATGGATACCTGGTGGCGCTGGCCAGAGGGGTCTCTGACGATGCCATTTTCGGTCTTCGCAGCGCCGTCGAACCGCCGGCCCGCTGGCTGGGCCACTTCCCCCGCGGGAGCGGCTTGTGCGAGCGAATCAGTGTGCTGTACACACTCGCGCAGAACACGGCGTGGGCCATGCACTTTTTCTCCTCCACGCCGGAAGACGGGTTTTTTTCGGACGCCCTCCGGGCTCTGCTGCCTTGCGGGCTGCTGGTGCGCGAGGCGCACCGGATCGTCAGCCCCGCCGAATTGGGCGCCGGGGAACGTGTGGACTCGGCGGAGGTGCGTCTCAGTGTTCGTGCCGCATCGTTGTCCGGGCGTGAACGTCAGATCTGCGCTCGCATCGCCGATGGCCAGAGAGCGACATTCATTGCCGCCGAGCTGGGCATCGCCGCCTCGACGGTCGCCACACTGCGCAAGCGGGCCTATGCCAAGCTGGGCATCCATGACCGGCTGGACCTGCGCCACCTGGCGGCCTGAAGCACGGTGATGACGAGTTCCTGGCAACTGGGCACGGTGCCGCTGGACATCGAGGTGCCCACAGGCGCCACACTGCGCCTGCTGGCCACGCTGCGCCGGCGCCAGCTGGCGGTCGGGCTGTTCGACTGGCTGTCCGGCCGGGCCATGCTGCGCCGGCTGGCCATCATGGAGCACCGCCCGGGCATCTCCCGGCTGATCGATCGCGCGGGCGTTGCTGAGGATGTGGCACCCGGCGGCACCCGGGGCTGGCCCCTGGGGTGCGAGGGCTCGCGGTGGTCCGTGATCGACCGCCCTCTGGTGCAGTGGCTTCACGGCCGTGGCGCGGCCGACTGTCGTGTGGCCATCGCCCACGACGGTGACGAGGCCTGCCTCCTGGTGGCCGGCGAAGCCTCGGCGGTGTATGCCATTCATGCGTCGCGGGCGCCGGGCCTGGGGGGCTTCCCGGACGACGAGCTCCGGCGCTGGGCCAAGGCGGCCATGTTGCTCAGGCAGGTGATCTGCCAGCACCCCTACACGCGGCCTTCGGCGACGGTGTCCGAACGTGTGCAGCGCGCCGAGACGCTCCTGCGGGCGCGGGCAACGAGGCTGTCCGGTCGCGAGCAGCAGGTGGCTGCGCGCATTGCCTGCGGCATCACCAACGACGGCATCGCTGCCGATCTGGGCATCTCGCCAGCGACGGTGCTCACGCTGCGCCGGCGGGCCTACGCCAAGCTGGGCATCAGGAACTGCATCGAGCTGTCCTGGCTCGCCGACTGAACGCGCACCGCGCCTTCGTCTCTCCCTGTGCTAACCCGGAGGGACATCCTCTCGCGCGGGCGGCCTCTACAGTGCCACGGCCCGCATGGGCACGGCCCATGCACCCACCCAACGACATCATATGAAGGAGTCCGAATGGATTCAGGATCGGAACCCTCAGGCGCGGTGCGCCCTTCCACCGAGGCCGCAGACAGCGGTCTGTCTCTGCGCCAGAAGGCGTCGCTGACCACCGGGGCCAACTACTGGCTCACGCAGGCGGCGCCGTCCATCGGCCTGCCCGCCATGCGGCTGTCCGACGGCCCTCACGGCCTGCGCCTGCAGGACGATGCGAATCCCGACCACCTCGGCATCGGTGCGAGCATTCCGGCCACCTGCTTTCCGCCGGCCGTCACCCTGGCCTCGTCCTGGGACCCTGAGCTGATCGAGCGGGTGGGGGCAGCGCTGGCGCGCGAGGCGCGGGCAAGGGGCGTGCAGGTGATTCTCGGACCTGGCCTGAACATCAAGCGCACACCCCTGTGCGGGCGCAACTTCGAGTACTTCTCCGAGGACCCCTTGCTCAGCGGGCTCTGTGCCGTGGCACAGGTCCGTGGCATCCAGAGCCAGGGTGTGGGCGCCTGCGTGAAGCACTTCGCCGCCAACAACCAGGAGGTCGACCGCCACCGGATCAGCGCCGATGTGGACGAGCGTCCCTTGTGGGAGATCTACCTGCGCGGATTCCAGATGGTCGTGAAGCAGGCCTCGCCCTGGATGGTGATGACCTCCTACAACCGCCTCAACGGTGTCTACACCGACGAGAGCCACTGGCTGCTCAGCGACGTGCTCAAGGGCGAATGGGGCTACGACGGTGTGGTGGTGTCCGACTGGGGGGCGGTCTACAACCCGGTGGCAGCCGTGCGGGCCGGGCTGGACCTGCGCATGCCGGGGGTGCCCGAGGTCGACACGGTCCACCAGGCCGCTTTGCAGGGAGACATTCCCGAGGCGCGCCTGGACGATGTCGTCCATCGCCTTCAACGCCTGGCCGGGCGGGTTGCCTTTGACGACGGCGACGAGGTGGACATGGCCGCACAACATGCCCTGGCTCGACACGCGGCGGCGACCTCGGCGGTGCTGCTCAAGAACGAGCACGAGGCCCTGCCGCTGCAACCTTCAGACACTGGGACGCTGGCCGTCATCGGCGAGCTCGCCCGTTCGCCGCGCTACCAGGGCGCGGGCAGCTCGCGCGTCAATGCCCATCGGCTGGTCCATGCGCTGGATGCGTTGCGCGAGCGCCTGGGTGCATCCACCGACGTGGCCTTTGCTCCCGGCTATCGCCTGGATTCGAATGAACCGCAGGCGGACCTCGTGGCGGAGGCTCTCCAGCTCGCAGGCCGGGCCGGCACGGTGCTGCTCTTTCTGGGCCTGCCCGATGCCGCAGAGGCGGAAGGCCGCGACCGGCGACACATCGACCTGCCGCACAACCAGATCCATCTGATCGAGGCCCTGGCCGGTGTGGCACCGAACCTCGTCGTCGCGTTGAGCCATGGCGCCGTGGTGACGACGGCACCGTGGCGCCACCACGCGAACGCCATTGTCGAGTTCTGGCTGACGGGCCAGGCGCACGGCGACGCGGTGGCCGATGTGCTGCTGGGCGATGTCAATCCTTCCGGCCGGCTGGCCGAGACCATACCGTGCCGTCTGCAGGACACCCCGGCCTATCTGGACTACCCCGGCGAGAACGGCCACGTCCGCTATGGCGAGGGCCTGTATGTCGGCTACCGCCACTACGACGCGCGGGACATGGCGGTGGACTTCCCGTTTGGCCACGGCCTGTCGTACACACGGTTCGACTACGCGGATCTGGGCGTTCAACCCCATCCTGCGGGCCACGAACTGGCGCTCACCGTGCAGGTGTCGGTCACGAACACCGGCGCGCGCAGGGGCGGCGAGGTCGTGCAGGTCTACATCCAGGACCGCTCGGGTCTGGCGGTGTGTCCGCCCCAGGAATTGCGCGGTTTTGCCAAGGTGGATCTGGCCCCGGGACAGACTACCCGGGTCGAGATCGACATCCCGCATGAGCGCATGTGCTACCGCCTGCCAGGCCTGGGCTGGAGGTTCCACGGGGGTGAGGTCGAGGTGCGTGTGGGGGCGTCGTCGCGCGACATCCGGCTGACACAGACCGTCGAACTGGAGCGCACGCCGGTCGAGCGACCGCTCACCGGCTGGTCCACGATGGAAGAGTGGGTGGCCCACCCGGTGCTCGGGCTCCGGCTGCAGGCGCTGTTCGAGCAGCGCGGCGGCGCGCGCGGACGGGCCGGGCAACTGCTGAGCGATCCGGTGGGGCGCCAGTCGATCCTGGCCGTCCCCTTGCTGGGACTGGCCCAGTTCCCCGGCTTCCCGCTCGACGAACGCGACGTGCAGTCGCTGCTCGGCGGCGAGGCCTGATCCGCCCGCTGGTCCCATATAGGCACTTCCCCGTGCTAATCGAAGGGGACATGCATGAGGTGCCCACCAACCAAGAATTGCCTCCGCGCCAACGCACTGCTCAAGAGCACTGGCGCTGCCCACAACCGAACCGATGAGGGACCACCCTGTGAAAAAAACGATACTCCTGACTGCAATACTCGGTGCCGCTACGCTTGCGCACGCCGACATCACCCACGAAATCAACCCGACCTCCAGCGTGAGCCTGGGCGTGTGGCTGGACCTTGGTCTGCAGCGCGTGGGCACGCCCGATGGCAGCGACTGGAAGATGACGTCGTCGGGCCCACCGCTGAACCGCGTCATGTTCAAGGGTCAGAAGAACTTCTCGCCGGACCTGGAGGCCTTTGCCTACCTGGAGCACCGGTTCCGTCCCAACACAGGCGACAACGCCCCGGGTGCCAACGCGTCTGCACCGGGCGACGTGCAGCTCTACCGCCACTCTTGGCTGGGTCTTCGAGGCGCCAGCTGGGGCGAATTGCGGGTAGGTCGGATGCTCAACGCCCTGCAGGAATTCAACGGCGGCTACGAGCCCTGGAAGGGCGGTACCACGGTGGCCAACGTGCACACCGGCGGCATCAACAGCGGGGTCCGCCAGAACAACACCCTCTACTACAAGACCCCCGAACTGGGCGGTCTGAGGGGGCACCTCTCCGTCAGCGACAGCGAGGGCAACACCAACAACGCCACGATCGCCGATCCGACGACGCCACGCGCCCTGGGCGTGCAGTACAAAGCCGGCGCGGTCTCGGTGGCCGCCGCCATCGACCGCGGCATCCAGCAGCAGGAGACCCGGGGCCTGTACGGCAGCTACAACTTCGGCGTGGCGACGCTGATGGCGCAGTGGGAGCGCGGCGACAGCGGCGTGGGCACGGCGAGCATCACCCGCCGTTCCATCGGCGCGGTCATCCCGGCCGGCAAGTTCACCTACATGCTCGGCTACCTCAACCAGGCCGACGAGAAGAAGAACCGGTTCGGCGCTGGACTCGAGTACTGGGCCGACAGCCAGCTCGGCTTCTACACCAACGTCGGCCTGAACCGCGGCGATGGCTGGACACCGGCGCAACGCAAGGCGCAGTTCGACATCGGCTTCCGCGTCAAGTTCTGAACAAAACACAACCAAGGAGACACCGCATGCGACTCTCTCACCTTCTCTCCAGCTTGCTGGTCAGCGCCGTCACCACCCTCGCCACAACGGGGGTGCATGCCGCGGACGTGACCGTCCGGTTGCTGCACATCGACCAGAACCCCGCTGTCAATGCCTTCTACAACGACGTTGCCCGGCGCTTCGAAGCCTCCCGTCCAGGGGTGAAGGTGGAGATCCAGTCGCTGGAGAACGAATCCTTCAAGAAGAAGGTGACCACGCTGCTGCAGTCACCCGACAAGCCCAACATCCTGTACAGCTGGGGCGGTGGCGTGCTGCGCGAGCAGGTCAAGGCCGGCGTGCTGCAGGACCTGAGCGCGCCCATGAACGCGCAGTGGAAGGACCGCTTCCTGCCCGCGGCCGTGCAGGCCTACGACGTGGACGGCAAGCTCTACGGCGTGCCGCTGCGCATGTCGGTGGTGGGTTTCTTCTACAACAAGGACCTGTTCGCCAAGGCCGGGGTGGACGGTAACGCCATCAAGACCTGGGACGACCTGCTCGCCGGTGTGAAGAAGCTGCAGGCCGCCGGCATCACGCCGCTGGTGGTAGGTGGTGGCGACAAGTGGCCCCTGTCGCTGTACTGGTCGCACCTGGCCATGCGCACCGGCGGCAGGCCGGCGCTGGACTCGGCCATGCGGGGGGAGGGCAAGGGCTTCGCGTCCGAACCCTTCGTGCGCAGCGGGGATCTGTTCAAGCAGCTGGTGGATCTCAAGCCCTTTCAGCCCGGCTTCCTGGCGGCCAACAACGCACAGGCCTCGGGCCAGTTCGGCGACGGCAAGGCGGCGATGATCCTCACACTCAACGTGGTGCTCAACGTCATGAAGGACAACGCGGCCGACAAGCAGGGCCTGCCCGACGACAAGATCGGCTGGCTGCCGTTCCCGACGGTGGCGGGCGGCAAGGGCAACCCGGGCGACGTGATGGGCAACCTCAACGGCTGGATCGTCACCAAGGACTCGCCCAAGGAGACGGTGGAATTCCTGCGCTTCTTCTCAGAAGCAGACAACCAGCGCGTGGCCGCCGAGAAGGGCCTCTACATCCCGCCGGTGACCGAAAGCATGAAGGCCATCAGCCGTCCGCTGTTGCAGCAGACGCTGCAGAGCGTGAAGCAGTCGCAACTGGTGCAGGTCAACTTCGACCAGGCCCTGGGCCCCCTGGCCGGTGCCGTGGTCAACGACATGGCCTCGAACATCGCTGCGGGCAGGACCTCGCCGGCGGACGCCGCCAACGCGATTCAGCAGGCATGGCGTCGCGCCGCGTCGAACTGACGCAAGCACATTGATGGAGCAAGGCTTGTGAGCGACATGACCACATCCGCGGGCAGCGCAGCGGCGGCCAGCACACTTTCCCGGTCGGCGCCGCGACGCCGATCGGCCCGCGACAGCGGCAACGGCGCCGTCGCGTGGCTGTTCCTGCCGCCCGCCCTGTTGCTGTTCACGATCTTCGTGGTCGTGCCCATGGGCGAGGCGGTCTGGTACAGCGTCTTCAAGTGGAACGGCTTCGGCTCGCCCTCCCAGTTTGTGGGTCTGCTGAACTTCGAACTGCTGTTTGAGGACCCGGTGTTCCGCCTGTCGCTGTTCAACAACGTGCTGGTCATCCTGGCCACCTTGCTGATCCAGTTGCCGTTGGCCCTCGGGCTGGCGGTGCTGCTGGTAGACCGCGTGCCGCTGACCACCACATTTCGCCTCATCTTCTTCCTGCCCTACATCCTGGCGGAAGTGGCGACGGGCTTGATCTGGCGCTTCGTCTACGACGGCGACTACGGCCTGTTCGCCAAACTGTGGGAGATGTTCGGTGCTGTCGGTCCGCACGTGCTGGCGGAGCCCGACATGGCCATCTACGCGGTGCTGGCGGTCTCGGTGTGGAAGTACTTCGGCTTCTACATGATCCTGTACATCGCCGGCCTGCAGCAGATCGACCGCAGCCTCTACGAGGCGGCGCGCATCGACGGCGCCTCGCGCTGGCAGGTGTTCAGTCGCATCACGCTGCCGCTGCTGGGCTCGACGGTTCGGCTGACCATCTTCTTTGCCATCCTGTCGTCAATCCAGAAGTTCGACCTGATCATGGCGCTGACCGGTGGCGGTCCCAACGACAGCACCCAGACCATGGTGAGCTTCCTCTACAGCTACGGGCTCACGCGGATGGACATCGGCTTCGGCAGCGCGGTGGGCGTCGTGCTCTTCGTGATGTGCGTCGCTTTCGCTTTTGGCTACAAACGGACGGTGATGCGCCATGACTGATCTTCACGCTTCTGAATCGGCCGGCTCCGGCCGCATGCCGCCCATCCTGCGCTACACACCGCTGCTCCTGGTGGCGCTGGTCGTGCTGGTGCCGATGCTCGTCACCGTGCTCGGCGGTTTCAAGTCGCTGGGCGAGCTGCGCGTGAACCCCTTCGGCCTGCCCTCGGACTGGGAATGGAAGAACTACTGGGACATCCTGTCCGGGGGGCGCTACTGGCAACTGATGGGCAACTCGCTCATCATCGCTTTGCTGACTGTTGTGCTCACGCTGATCGTGTCGGCCATGGCGGCCTACGTGTTCGTGCAGGTGCGCTTCTTCGGATCGGACTTCCTGCTGAACTACATCCTGCTGGGCCTGATGTTCCCTGCGGCGACGGCCATCCTGCCGCTGTTCATCAAGATCCGGGACCTCGGCATGCTCGACACCTACTGGGGCGTGGTACTGCCGCAGGTCGCGTTCGGACTGGCCACCAGCATCCTGCTGTTCCGCAACTACTTCAAGCAGTTGCCGGGCGAACTGTTCGAGGCGGCCCTGATCGACGGCTGCGGCTATTTCCGCTTCTTCTGGCACATCATCTTGCCCCTGTCCAAGCCGATCCTGGCGACGGTGGGTGTGATCGTCTTCGTGGCCAGCTGGAACGCCTACCTGCTGCCGCTGGTGGTGTTCAACCGCGACACGCTCTACACCTGGCCGCTGGGCATCATGGCTTACCAGGGCGAGTACTCCACCGACTGGAACCTGGTGCTGTCGTTCATTGCGTTGACGATCCTGCCGGCGGTGATCATCTTTTTCTCGGCCCAGAAGCACATCGTGGCCGGTCTGACATCAGGCTCGGTCAAGGGCTGAGGCCACGGAACCATTGAACAAGAAAGCGAGACAACATGGCATCGGTCACCATCCAGGACGTGCGCAAGAGCTACGGCAGCGTCCACATCATCCGCGGTGTCAACGTCGACATCCGCGACGGCGAATTCGTCACCCTCGTCGGTCCATCGGGCTGTGGCAAGTCGACCTTGCTGCGCATGCTGGCCGGTCTGGAGGACATCAGCGAGGGCCAGATCCGGATCGGGCCCAAGGTGGTCAACGACATGCCCCCGAAGGACCGGGACATTGCCATGGTTTTCCAGAGCTATGCGCTCTACCCGCACATGACGGTCAAGGAGAACATGGCCTTCTCGCTCAGGATGAAGGGCGCACCCCAGGCCGACATCGCGCCCAAGGTGGACAAGGCAGCCAAGATCCTCGACCTGGAGCACCTGCTGGACCGCTACCCCAAGCAGCTCTCGGGTGGCCAGCGCCAGCGCGTCGCCATGGGGCGGGCGATCGTGCGCGATCCGCAGGTTTTCCTGTTCGACGAGCCGCTATCCAACCTGGACGCCAAGCTGCGCGTGCAGATGCGCACCGAGATCAAGGCGCTGCATCAGCGGTTGAGCACCACCATCATCTACGTGACGCACGACCAGGTGGAAGCGATGACCATGGCCGACAAGATCGTGGTGCTCAATGACGGTGTGGTCCAGCAGGTGGGCACACCGCTGGAGGTGTACGACCACCCGGTCAACCTGTTTGTCGCCGGCTTCATCGGCAGCCCGGCGATGAACATGCTCAAGGGCCGCTTGCAGGCCGACGGGCTGCTGCTCAATGGTCGCCATGTGCTGCCCTGTGCGTCGGTGCCCGGCGCGCGCATCGGTGCGGAACTGATCTACGGCGTCCGTCCCGAGCACTTCCGCTTCGACGATGCGGGCTTCGAGGCCACGGTCGAGGTGATCGAGCCCACCGGTTCGGAGACCCAGGTCATGGCCTCCGCGGGCGGACAGCCCATCACGGCCGTGTTCCGTGAGCGGGTGGCCTCTCGGCCGGGCGACACCATCCGGCTGGCGGTGGACGGTGCGCATACGCACCTGTTCGACCCCGCCAGCGGGCAGCGCGTCTGAGGCCGCGCTGCCTTTGCTGCTGCATCAGCGCTGGTGCGGAAACAGGCGCTCGATGGGGCAGTGGGTCTTGATGAACGGCGACTTGATCACGATGTAGCTGAAGTACTTCGCAATCCCGATATTGCGTTCCAGTAGTTCTTCAATCACCTCCTGGTAGTGGATGACCCCACGGGTCAGGAAGCGCAGCAGGTAGTCGTAGCCGCCGCTCACCAGGTGGCATTCGAGCACCTCGTCCTCTTCTCGGATGGCCGCCTCGAAGCGGGCGAAGTCCTCGCGGCGGTGGTCGGCCAGCGTGACTTCGGTGAACACGGTGAGCGTATCGCCCAGCTTCTCCAGCCGCAGGTGCGCGCCGTAGCCGGCGATGTAGCCCGCCTGTTCCAGCCGCTTGACCCGGATGAGGCAGGGGCTGGGCGACAGGCCCACGGCATCGGCCAGGTCCACATTGGTCATGCGCCCGTTTTTCTGCAACTGGGCCAGGATGCGCAGGTCGAGGCGGTCGATCTTGGTGGCGTCGTTCATCACGGAGTCCTGTGGACTGTAGGGTATCCCGATATTCTGCAGCTGTGCAGCTGTGCAGCTGTGCAGCTGTGCAGCGGCCTGTCGACCTGTGGAATGCCAGTGCTCAGTCTTTCAATGCCGCGCGCACATCGGGCTCGGCCAGCACATCGTCGAGCGTCTTTTTCAGGCGCTCGAACATCAGGCCGAAGTCCGACTCGGTGAAGGTGAGGGCCGGGGCGAAGCCCAGGATGTTGTCGCCGAACGCGCGGAAGACGATGCCGTTCTGGTAGGCGGTGGCCGCCATGCGGTTGGGCAGGTCCAGTGCGGTGTCAAAGCCGGCCTTGGTGGACTTGTTGCTCACCAGTTCCAGCGCGCCGAGCAGGCCACGGTGGCGCGAGTCGCCCACCAGCGGGTGGGCCAGCAAGCCGTCCAGGCCCTGGCCGAAGGTACGGGCCACGCGCTGGCCATTGGCCAGCACGCCACCTTCCTCGTACAGGCGCAGCACCTCCAGCGCCACGGCGGCGCTCACCGGGTGGGCTGAATAGGTGGCGCCGTGACCAATGGGGGCTCCCTTGGGTGCACCGTCGGCAATGGCTGCGTAGACCTTGTCGGACATGAGCGTGGCGCCCATGGGAACGTAGCCGGAGGTCAGGCCCTTGGCCACGGTCATCAGGTCGGGCTCGACACCTTCCGCATCGCACGCAAACATGGGACCGGTGCGGCCGAAGCCGGTGATGACCTCGTCCACCACGAACAGGATGTCGAGCGCGCGGGCGGCTTCGCGCATGGCCTTGAGCCAGCCTTTGGGCGGCACGATGAAGGCCGACCTTGCCCGCGCCTTCTTCGAACTGGCCCGCACCGACGACCAGGTGCGAGCGGTGCTCGTCACCGGCAGCGGTGACCGGGCGTTTTGCGCCGGTGCCGACATCAAGGAACGCGCGGGTGAAGTGGTGTGCGGCAGCGAGTACTTCGTTCGCCAGAAGGCCACCCACGACCTGTTTCGCAACATCGAAGAGTTCGAGAAACCCGTGGTCGCCGCCATCAACGGCGTGGCCCTGGGCGGCGGGCTGGAGATCGCCCTGTGTTGCGACATCCGGCTGGCCGCGTCCACCGCGCGTTTTGGCCTGCCCGAAATCAAGCTGGGGGTGATCCCGGCCGCAGGCGGCACGCAGCGCTTGCCGCGTGTGATCGGCGAAGCCCGGGCCAAGGAACTGATCCACATGGCCGACCTCATCGACGCCACCACCGCATTGGGCATGGGACTGGTCAGCCGCGTCATGCCCGCTGAAGAGCTCTTCCCCACCGCGATGGAATGGGCGAGGCGCCTCGCCCAACACCCGCCCCTGGCGGTGCGCTTTGCCAAACGCGCCATCAACCGCGGCATGCAGACCGACCTGGATTCCGGGCTCGAATACGAGCGCTATGCGGCCTCCATGCTGGTCGACAGCGAAGACCGCGTCGAAGGCATGCGCGCCTTTGTCGAAAAGCGCGCACCGCGTTTCGTCGGGCGCTGAATCAAAAACCAACTTTCAACAACATCATCAAAGGAATCGTATGCAATTGGGATTGAACGGACAGGTCGCACTCGTCACAGGCGGCGGTCAAGGCGTCGGGCGCCAAATCTGCCTGGAACTGGCCGCTGAAGGCGCACGGGTCGTCGTCAACGACCTGTTTGAGGAACGTGCCCAAGCGGTGGCCGACGAGATCACCGCCGCTGGCGGCCAGGAAAACATCCGCGAGTTCTTCGTGTCGTTCCCCGTCCAGGCCGCAAGGCAGTTTTTGCACAGCCACGCCATTCAGGTCGATGGCGACCGCGGCACGGGGACCAGCTACCTGGATGGCCGCCCGGTACGCGACGGAAAAAGTTACTACGTGGTTGGTCGATTTGACGACGAATACATCCGCATCGATGGGCGATGGGTGTTCCAGCGGGTGGTGCTCACCGTGCACTACATGGTTGAAGCGAGCGATCGGTGGGACCGCCTCATTCCATTGAAAAAACCTTCGCCGGAGCTTCAACGAAACGGTCTTCCATGTTCGACCTGACCGGCCAGACCATGTTTGTGACCGGAGCGACCAGCGGCATCGGCCGGCCCATCACCGAGGCATTTCGGGTAGCTGGCGCGGCGGTGGTGGTGGCCGACATGAACGGCGAGCGCCTTGCCGAACAGGCGGGTTGCCTGAAGGACCTGTGTCCGAAGGTCAGCGTGTAGCCGACTTCAGGGAGCTGATGATGGGCGAGGGGCGGCGCAACCGCCTGCGCCACGGCGCCTTGCCGGGGGCGTTGCTGCATAACCCCACAAGTCTGCCGCTTCGTCGAGGTCGTCGTCGACGAGTCCAGGACCGACCACCTGCGGGGGCTGCTGTACAGGGATGCCATCGATTGTCTTGAGCACGTCACCGACCTCTTCTATCTTTGGATTTCACCTGCAGTTCTGAGCACAAGTCATAAAGCTGCTGAGCGGCGGGGGACAGCACCGTCGATCGGCGCCTGATCAACCCCATCTTGCGTTTGACAACAGGGTCTACCAACGGAACGCTCATCAGCAGCGGGTGGTCTGATCCGGGCATCGCCATGGAGGGCACCACCGCCACGCCCAGGCCCGCTTCGACCAGGCCGATCATGGTCGTGCCATGCTGGGTCTCGTACATGCTCTGGGGTTGACCCGGCAGGCCGGCCAGAGCCTGGTCGATCAGCAGCCGGTTGCCCGAGGACTTGCCGGCCGAGATGTAGTCGTATTGCGCCAGTTCGGTCCAGCGCACCTGCTTCTTTTTCGCCAGGGGATGATCGCGCCGACAGGCTGCAACGAACTGCTCTTCCAGCAACGGCTCGAACTCCACATCGGCTTCCTGTGAGCCGATGAAGTTCAGGCCGAAGTCCACCTCGCCACGCGCTACGGCCAGCAGCACGTCGTTCGCGCTGCCATCGATGATCTTCACCCGTATCTTGGGATAGCGCTCGTGGTAGACCGCAATCACGTGCGACAGAAAGTAGTTGACGGCCGAGGGCACCGACGCGATCGTGACCTCTCCCATTCGGGTGGCCGCCACGCCGCGAATGCCCAGCAAGGTGGTGTCCAGCGCGTCCAGGATGTGCCGCAACTGGCGATCAAAGTCCCGGCCTACCGCAGTCAGGCTGACGCGTCGCGTGGTGCGCTCCAAAAGGCGCGTACCCAGAGCGCTTTCCAGCTTGTCGATGCGCCGGCTGAACGCCGGCTGCGAGATGTGGACCGACTCCGCCGCCTTGCGAAAACTGCCCAGCTCAGCCACGGCCCGAAAGGCCAGCAGGTCGTTGAGATCGAAGTTGATGGCCATGAAAATCCCCGGATCTGATTGATGTGAATTGTGGATCAATCCATATCAAATATGCAATTCACAGCAGCATCGACTCGGAACATCATTCGCTTGCGGTTGTGGATGGGACCCCTCAAGGCCTTTCGCACCGGTTCACCGACACCG
Organism: Hydrogenophaga aromaticivorans; assembly: GCF_013387465.1. Classification (GTDB taxonomy): domain Bacteria; phylum Pseudomonadota; class Gammaproteobacteria; order Burkholderiales; family Burkholderiaceae_C; genus Hydrogenophaga; species Hydrogenophaga aromaticivorans. The sequence continues at coordinate 321,166 of NZ_VYGV01000028.1, forward strand.
ACCCGAACAGGAGACAAGACATGAACAAGCTGCTCGCCACCATGATCGTGGGCACGGCCATCACCCTCACGCCACTGGCCATGGCATTCCCCACCAAGACCATCACCATCGTGGTTCCGACGGCGGCCGGTGGCGGCAACGACCTGATGGCTCGCACCATTGCCCAGAAGCTGGGCCCCATGCTCGGACAGAGCATCGTGGTGGAGAACCGCGCTGGCGCCAACGGCTCGATTGCCAGTGAGTTTGTGGCGCGCGCTGCGCCCGATGGTCACACCCTCATGCTGGGCTACATCGCGACCCACGCCATGAACCCGGCCTTGCAGAAGCTGCGCTACGACCCTGTCACCGATTTCGAGCCGGTGGGCCTGGTGGGCTACTCGGCCACGCTGATGGTGGCAAATGCCAATACGCCCGTGAAGGACGTCAAGGACCTGGTTTCCCAGCTCAAGGCGAAACCCGACAAATACACCTATGCCACAGCGGGCAATGGCACCGCGCCTCACTTCGCCGGCGAACTGTTCAAGCTGAATGCGGGCGTCGTGATGCTGGGCGTGCCGTACAAGGGCGCAGCCCCGGCTGTGAACGACACCATCGGCGGTCAGACCCAGTTCATGTTTCCCAGTCTGTTCACGGCGCTGCCGCACGTGAAAGGCGGCACGCTCAAGGCGCTGGCCGTGGCCGGACCGAAGCGCTCGCCCTTGCTTCCCGATGTGCCGACCCTGAAGGAGGCCGGTGTGGATGGCGTGGAGGTGCAGCAGTGGTACGCCTTGTTTGCGCCCGGCAAGACGCCCAAGGCGGTGGTGGACCGGCTCAACAAGGCACTGAACGACGTGTTGAGGGACAAGGACGTCATCAAGCGAATGGAAGATCACGGCGCCGATGTCGAGACCAGCACGCCCGAGCAGCTCGGTGCCATGGTCAAGAGCGAGCTGGTCAAGTGGAAAGACGTGGTGACGAAAGCCAAGCTCACCGCGGAATGATCATTCAGAGCCAGTTCAGAAGAGTCAAGAACCATGGAAAACATCTCGGACTGGATCGGTCGCCAGGAATCGGTGCACGACACCATCGGTGCCACGCCCGTGAAGGCGCTGAACGCCACCCTCGACCACCCCGCCATGGCGGTGGTGCCCGGGACACCGCTGCCCCCGCTGTGGCACTGGCTGTATTTTCTGCCGCTGCACCGGCAGAGTGAGATTGGCGCTGATGGGCATGCGAAACGGGGCGGCTTTCTACCGCCGGTCCCGTTGCCCAGGCGCATGTGGGCGGGCAGTCAGTTTGAGTTCCGTTCGCCAGTGCTGGTGGGCGACGAAGTGGAGCGCACCTCGACCATCGCCAACGTCACCGAGAAGGCCGGGCGGACGGGCAAGCTGGTGTTTGTGAAGGTGCGCCACGAACTGCGATGCAACGGAGCGCCTGATCCTGCCATCGTCGAGTACCACGACATCGTCTACCGGGAAGCCAAACAGGCGACCGATGTGGAACCTCCGCCGGTGGTCGCACCCACTGGGGCCCCCTGGCAGCTGGAGATCGTGCCGGACGACGTGCTGCTGTTCCGCTACAGCGCGCTCACCTTCAACGGCCACCGCATCCACTACGACCGCCAATACGTGACCCAGGTCGAAGGCTACCCGGGCCTGATCGTTCACGGCCCTTTGATTGCCACGTTGCTGATGGACCAGATCCGCCGCCACCTGCCGGGTGCCGACGTGGCGAGCTTCAGCTTCAAGGCGGTGCGGCCCACGTTCGACCTGCACCCGTTCCGTGTCAATGGTGCGCCGCAGGCCGATGGCAAGACGGTGAAGCTCTGGGCGCAGGACCACGAGGGCTGGCTGACCATGGACGCCGTGGCCACGCTGCGCTGAAGGACGCACCATGCAACCGCTTCAAGGCATCACTGTCGTCACGCTCGAACACGCCATCGCGGCGCCGTTCGCCACCCGCCAGCTCGCCGACCTGGGTGCGCGCGTCATCAAGATCGAACGCCCCGGCATGGGCGATTTCGCCCGCGGCTACGACACCCGCGTGCGGGGCATCGCCTCGCACTTCGTCTGGACCAACCGCAGCAAGGAAAGCCTGACGCTGGACGTCAAACACCCCGAGGCGCAGGCGATTCTCAAGCGGATCATTGAAGAAGAGGCCGACGTGGTGGTGCAGAACCTCGCACCGGGTGCTGCCGCTCGTCTGGGCCTTTCTTACGAGGTCCTGAAGGTTGCCAGGCCGGGCATCATCGTCTGCGATATTTCGGGCTATGGCGACAGCGGCCCCTACCGCGACAAGAAGGCCTACGACCTGCTGATCCAGAGCGAGGCCGGTTTCGTCTCGGTCACCGGGACCGAAGACACGCCGTCCAAGGCCGGCCCTTCCATCGCCGACATCGCCGCCGGCATGTATGCGTACACCAACATCCTGGCCGCGCTGCTGCACCGCCAGCAGACCGGTGAGGGCCAGCACATCGACATCTCCATGCTGGAGGCCCTGACCGAATGGATGGGCTACCCGCTGTATTACAGTTTCGAAGGCGCAGCGCCCCCGAAGCGCACCGGCGCCAGCCACGCCACCATCTATCCGTACGGCCCGTTCCCCGCCGGGGACGGCAAGACCGTGATGCTGGGCTTGCAGAACGAGCGCGAGTGGAAAGCCTTCTGCGAGCAGGTGCTGCTGCAGCCCGCGCTGGCCGCTGACGAGCGCTTCGCGAGCAACCCGTTGCGCGTGGCCGCACGTGCAACGCTTTACGACATCATCGTGACCGCCTTCGCCGGGCTAAGCGCCGCCGAGGTGGTGCAGCGTCTGGAAACGGCACAGATCGCCAACGCCCAGGTGAACACCATGGCCGAGGTCTGGGCGCACCCGCAGTTGCAGGAGCGCCAGCGCTGGACCCAGGTGGACACCTCGGTCGGGGCGGTTCCCGCCCTGTTGCCGCCGGGTTCCTGGAGCCAGGGTGCACCGCGCATGGACGCCGTGCCCTCACTGGGCCAGCACACCGACAGCATCCTGAGCGGACTCGGCTACAGCGCCACGCAGCTTCAGGCCTTGCGCGAAGAGGGGGCGGTGTGATGCCGACCACCTACCTGTTTGTGCCGGGCAGCCGTCCCGAGCGTTTTGCGAAGGCGCTGGCCAGTGGCGCGGATCGGGTCATTCTGGATCTGGAGGACGCGGTGTCACCCGCCGACAAGCCGCAGGCCCGCGAGGCCATCGGCGCCTGGATCGCCACGCTGGACAGCACAGCGCGCGCTGCGATTCTCGTGCGACTCAACGACGCCCTGAGTCCCTGGCACGCCGAGGACCTGGTCTGGCTGTCGGCGCAACCTGTTGGCGAGGTGATGTTGTCCAAGTGCGAGTCGGCGGATCAGATCGCCGCCGTTCATGCACGGATGGCGCCCGGCGCCCGGGTGTTGCCCTTGATCGAGACCGTGCGCGGCGTGATGGGCCTGAACGACATCGCCCGCGCGCCACAGGTCTCGCGCCTGGCCTTCGGCTCCATCGACTACCTGCTGGACCTTGACCTGCCCGGTCCCGGTTTCGCGCTCGATGCGGCCGCCACGGCCATTGCCATGGCTTCGCGAGCCGCAGAGCTGCCGCCGCCGGTGGCTGGCGTCACACCCGAGCTTGAGGCCGGGCGCGTGACTGGCGACCTGCTGCACGCGCGCGGCCTTGGCTTCGGCGCCAAGCTGTGCATCCACCCCACCCAGGTGGGCGTGGTGCGCGAGGCCATGAGGCCCGATGAGCAGACGCTGGCTTGGGCATCGCGCGTGAACAGTGCCTGGCAGGCCGCGAGCAGCCAGGGCGCCATCCAGGTCGACGGCCGCATGGTCGACAAGCCCGTGGCGCTGCGCGCCCAACGCATTCTGGCCCTGGCGGGCCTTCCTATCTGAACCCCAGCTTTCTTTTGAGGAACACCATGGCTGCCACCATCATCGATTCCCGCATCTTCGGCGACATCTTCAGCGACAGCCGCATGCGCCATGTCTGGTCGGACGAGAACCGCACCGCCAAGTACCTGGACATCGAGCGCGCCCTGGCCAAGGTCCAGGGGCAGCTCGGCATCATCCCGCAGGAAGCCGCTGACGAAATCGTCCAGCACTGTGAGCTGTCCATGATCGACTGGGACCAGCTCAAGGCCAAGACCGAGCAGATCGGCTACCCCATCATCGCGGTGGTCAACCAGATCAACGCCAACTGCCGCGATCGCCTGGGCGAGTACTGCCACTGGGGCGCGACCACACAGGACATCACCGACACCGCTGCGGTGCTGCAGATGCGTGAGGGCCTCGCGCTGGTCGAGCAGGACCTCAAGGACATCTCGGATGCGCTGGCCGTGCTGGCACAGAAGTACCGCGACACCCCCGTCATCGGACGCTCCAACCTGCAGCAGGCCACACCGATCACCTTCGGCTACAAGATGGCCAGCATCCTGGCCGGCATGGATCGCCATCGCGAGCGCCTGCAACAGCTCAAGCCCCGTGTGCTCATGGGCGAGTTTGGTGGCGCCTCGGGCACGTTGTCGTCGCTGGAGAACGGCGCCATGGAAACCCAGGCCGCGTTGATGGAGGAGCTGGGTCTGGCCCAGCCGCTGATTTCCTGGCACACGGTGCGCGACACCATCGCCGAAGTCGGTGCTTTTCTCGGTCTGGTGGGCGGTTCGCTGGGCAAGATCGCCATGGACGTGAAGCTGATGATGCAGACCGAGGTGGGGGAGGTGTTCGAGCCTTATGCCCCCGGTCGCGGCTCGTCGAGCACCATGCCGCAGAAGCGCAACCCGATCTCCTGCCTCTACATCCACGCCAACATCTCTGTCGCCCGCCAGCACGCCGCCGCCCTGATGGACGCCATGGTGGCCGACCACGAACGTTCCACAGGCCCCTGGGAAATCGAATGGGTGTCGCTGCCCGAGATCTTCTGTCTCATGTCGGGTGCACTGAAACAGACCAAGTTCGTGTTGCAGGGCCTGGAGGTGGACGCCACCCGCATGCGGGCCAACATGGACATCACCAACGGTCTGGTCATGTCCGAGGCCGTCATGATGGGCTTGGGCCCGTACCTGGGCCGCGAGTACGCCCACGACCTCGTGTACGACCTGTGCCGCCAGGCGCTGGCCGAGAACCGTCCGTTGATCGACATCCTGGTAGCGCACCCGGAGATCAAGCAGCACCTGACCCGCCCCCAGCTCGAATCCTTGTGTGACCCGGTGAACCACCTGGGCCAGGCCGGTGTGATGGTGGACCGGGTGCTGGCAGCGCATGCAGCCCTTGTCTGAAGGTCCGCCAGGACGGCGTCCTTTCCGTATTTTTTTACGTTCCCTCAACCTGTATCTCACTGGAGACAAACCAAGATGAAAAAACAAGCGTTTGCCGCGGCCACCCTGTCCGCATTGACCCTGGGAGGCGTGGCGCATGCCCAGTCGTCCGTGACGCTCTACGGCGTTGCGGACATGGCGCTGGCGAAGGTCACAGGTCAGTCTTTGCGACTGGCAGGTGCGTCACCGCTGACCAATGGCAGCTCGCGCATCGGCTTTCGCGGAACCGAAGATCTGGGCGGCGGTCTGAATGCCTCGTTCAATTTCGAAGCCCAGGTCAATCCCGAAACCGGCGCGGCCTCAGATCCCTTCTTCGGTCGTGCGGCCAACCTGACGCTCAGCGGTGGTTTTGGGTCGGTGTTGTTGGGGCGGACCCTGAGCCCGGGCTTCCGCGCTGTCTCCGCATGGGAGTTGACCGGTGCCGCCAACTACAACCCCGTGAGCAGCCAGTTCTCTTATGTGGGTGTCAACTCCCGCAACAACAGCCAGATCACCTACACCACGCCCAGCTTCGGTGGCGTGACCGCAACCCTCGCGCACGTGCTCAAGGGCAACAACGCTGACGATGTTTCCAAGACCGAGTTCAACGTCATCTACCGTGGCGGTCCGCTGTCGGCCAGCCTGGCCTACAACAAATTGAGCAACAAGGACGCCAACCACATGGTGGGCGCCGCCTACAACTTTGGAGCGGCCCGTGTCGCGGCGAGCTACCAGGACGCGACGGGTGCCGGGCGTGGCAAAGGTTTCACTCTGGGTACTTCCATCCCGGCCGGTCCGGTCAACTTCATTGTGGATGTGGCGCGGGACACGGAGAACAAGGACACCGATCTGTTGCTGGAGGCACGCTACCCGCTTTCCAAACGCACCTTCCTGTACGCCGCTCACGCCCGCAATGGCAAGGGCAAAGCCGAGACCGATGTCAACGCCACATTGATCGGCATGCGCCACAACTTCTGATCCATCAGCTGTTCCTGGGTGACAGGCCGCTTTCGGGCGGCCTTTTTCGGTTTGCCGCCTTGCGCCAACGTCGTTCCAAAAGTAGAGTGAGCCATGAAGCTGTCCATTCCCTGTGTTCTCATGCGTGCAGGTACTTCGCGTGGTCCTTTCTTCCTGCGCGACTGGCTGCCCGAAGGTGACGAGGCGCGCGACCAGGCGCTGATCGGCGCCATCGGTGCGTCGGATCCGCTGCAGCTCGACGGCCTGGGTGGTGGCAGCACGCTCAACAGCAAGGTGGCCATCGTTTCGCGCTCCACCCGGACCGATTGCGATCTCGACTACCTGTTCGCCCAGGTGGGGGTGGGGCACCAGTCGGTGGACACCCGGCCCAACTGCGGCAACATGCTCTCGGGCGTGGCCCCGTTTGCGATCGAGCAAGGGCTGATCCCGGCGCAGGATGGCACCACCACCGTGCGCATCCACAACGTCAACACCGGCTCGCAGATCGAGGTGACCGTGTGCACGCCCGGTGGCAAGGTGACGTACGAAGGCGATGCGCGCATCGACGGTGTGGCGGGCACCGCGGCGCCCGTGCTGCTGAACTTTCTGGATGCCTGGGGCGCGGTGACCGGGCAACTTTTTCCCACGGGACAGCGCATCGACACCATCGAAGGCCTCGACGTGACCTGCATCGACGCGGCCATGCCCCTGATGATGTTGCGCGCCACCGACCTGGGGCTCACTGGTCGCGAGCGGCCGGCCGAGCTGGACGCCAATGTCGCGCTGCTGGCGCGCATCGAGGCGCTGCGGTTGCAGGCCGGACAGCGCATGGGTCTGGGCGACGTGTCGGGCAGCGTGGTTCCCAAACCGGTGTTGGTCAGTGCCGGTGACACGCCCAACAGCATCACCTCGCGCTATTTCACGCCCCACAAATGCCACGCGTCACACGCCGTCACCGGCGCCATTGGCGTGGCGACAGCCTTCGCCTTGCCGGGTACGGTGGCCAGCGGTGAGGCGCGTTCGCCCGGGCGCCATCCGCTGGTGGTGCTGCATCCGGCCGGACAGATCGATGTGGAGGTGGAAATCGATGGCTCGGGCGACGCTGCCACTGTGCAGAGCGCAGCCCTGGTGCGCACGGCGCGCAAGATCATGCACGGCATGTTGCACCTGCCGGGCTATGTGTTTCCGCCCGCGCCCGCCGCGAACGATGCCGTGCCCGGCGTAATGGCACAGCGCCAGTTCCCGCAACGCGAGGTGCACGTGATCGTGCCCACCAGCGCGGGCGGTGGCAACGACACCATGGCGCGAACCCTTGTGCGCAAGCTCGGTCCTCTGCTCGGGCAGTCGGTGGTGGTGGACAACCGGGCTGGTGCCAATGGCAGCATCGCCTGCGAGTACGTGGCTGCGGCCCAACCCGACGGCCACACGCTGATGTTTGGCTACATCGCCACCCATGGCATCAACCCGGCGCTGCAGAAGCTGCGCTACGACCCGGTGGCCGATTTCGCGCCCATCGGCCTGATCGGATATTCGCCCACGCTGCTGGTGGTGCCGGCCACGTTGGGGGTCGACAGCGTTGAGGACCTGGTGCGTCTGCTGCGCGAGTCACCCGGGCGTATGAGCTATGCCTCGGCTGGTGAGGGCACGGTGCCGCATTTCGCCGCCGAACTGTTTCGCCTGCAGACCGGTTCCCAGTTGCAGCGGGTGGATTTTTCCGGCGCCGCTCCCGCCATTGCCGACGTGGCCAATGGCCTGGTACAGGTCATGTTCCCCAGCCTGTTCACGGCCCAGCCCTATCTGCGAAGCGGGCGTCTGAAGGCGCTGGCGGTTGCCGGCCCGACACGCCTGCCCGCGCTGCCCGATGTGCCCACGCTACAGGAGGCGGGCGTGACGGGTGTCGAGATGACACAGTGGTACGCATTGTTCGCGCCGGCCAAGACACCGCCTGCGGTGGTGCGGCAGCTGAACACCGCGCTCAATGGCGTGTTGAAGGATCCCGAGATCGTGGCGCGCATGGAGGCCGATGGCGCTCAGGTGCAAACCTCCACTCCAGGTCAATTACACGACCTGCTGATGACCGAGAGCGAGCGCTGGCATGGTGTGGTGCGACAGGCAGGTCTGCGACCCGATTTGAGCTTTGACTGAATCTCGTAGGTTCATGCCGGGTGAATTGCCCGCAAGCACCGCAACCGATATCCCGGATCTTCTGCGACCCACATCCCTGTGGGACTTGTTCTGGACCTTCAGTATGCTGGCACTGCAGGGCTTTGGTGGGGACACAGTGCGAGCTGGTGGTGACCTGCCCCCCACCCGCCGAACAGGGGTTCTGGTGGGTTCAACGCGGCACCATGAAGGTGGACGATGTCTCGGCGTGCTCGATGGCATGGCCGTCGGTCCCAGCGATGCCGATGCGGATCGGCAGCACCTGGCCGGCCAGCACCCGGGCCTGTTCGGGGGGCAAGCGCAGCGTCACCGTCTGCATGTGGGCGCCCGCCGCCGCGAGGTGCACGCGCGCGGGGGCGGTGAGGCTCAGACCGTCGGCGCCGGCCACGTCCACCTGCACATCGCGCGCCCGTTCGCTCGCGTTCATCAGCTGCAGCCGGTACACGTTCTCGACCGCGCCGTTCTCGACCTGGCGCGCCAGCACCGCGCGGTCGCGCACCGCGTTCAGGCGCAGGGTGGGGCGGTGGATGAAGCTGAGCGCCATCAGTGTGGAGGCCAGGACGATCAGCCCGCCGTAGACGATGACCCTGCGCCGCCCCAGGTGCGCGCGCAGCGTCAGGGCTGGCATGCCCGCGTGGGACAGCTCGCGCTCCGACGCCAGACGGATCAGTCCCCGCGGCGCGCGCAGCTTGTCCATCACCTGGTTGCAGGCGTCGATGCACAGGCCACAGCTGATGCAGGCCGCCTGCAGGCCCTGGCGGATGTCGATGCCCACCGGGCACACCTGCACGCAGAGGGTGCAGTCCACACAGGCGCCGCTGCCGCGCTGCACCGGGTCGCTGCCGCGGGGGCGCGGCGCGCGGGGCTCGCCCCGGCGTTCATCGTAGGCCACGTACAGGGTGCTGGCGTCCATCAGCGAGCCCTGGAAGCGGCCATACGGGCACATGTGCTGGCACACGCTCTCGCGCAGGAAGCCCGCGTTGCCGTAGGTGGCCAGTCCATAGAAGCCGATCCAGAAACTTTCCCAGGGGCCGAGCTGGTGTGGCACCGCCTGGGCCAGTTCGCGGATGGGGGTGAAGTAGCCCACCAGCGTGAAGCCGGTCCACAGGGCGAGCAGCGCCCAGGCCAGGTGTTTGCCGCCGCGCCGCAGCAGCTTCTGGCCGTTCCAGGGGCTGCGGTCGAGCCGCAGGCGCGCCTGGCGGTCGCCTTCCGTGCGGTGCTCGATCCACTGGAACAACTCGGTATACACCGTCTGCGGACAGGCGAAGCCGCACCAGACGCGCCCGGCCAGCGTGGTGGCAAAGAACAGCAGCAGGGCGCTGATCACCAGCAGGCCGGCCAGGTAGATCAGGTCCTGCGGGTACAGCACAGCGCCGAACAGGAAGAAGCGGTCCGCCTGCAGGTCGAACAACACGGCCTGGCGTCCGTGCATCGTCAGCCAGGGCAGGCCGTAGAACAGCGCTTGCGTGAGCCAGACCATGGCCCAGCGCCAGCGCGTGAACACGCCCGTGATCGAGCGCATCTGGATCTTGTCTTCGGAGGGGCCGCACGCGGCGGACACGATGGGGATGGTGCGGGTGGGGGTCGCCATGGTCTGGGTGAAGGGGTTCAGGTGGGGGCACCCGGCTGGCCGCCCGAGAGGGCCGCGGCCACCGGGGCCAGGTGGGTGCGCAGTTCGGGGCCGCCAAGCCACTCGTCCTCGCGAAAGAAGACCGGGTTCATGCGCAGCGCCGAGCCGCGTTCGCTCGAACCGCGGGCCGCCGCGGCCTGCGGGGCCTCGACCGACAGGCCGTCTTCTTCGCTGCGCAGCAGCACCCAGCTCGCCGGGCCATCGCCCAGGTGAGCCGGTGCCACCAGCGAGAAACCTTCCCAGGGCAGGTTGGCGATGCGCTCGAAACGGCCTGTCAGCAGCCAGCCGCGACCCGTGTCGTGGCCGCTCAGCGGCGGGCCGTCCAGGGCCACCGTGCCGGCGCGAAGGCCGGTGAGCAAGTCGGGCAGCCACAGCTCACGCAGGGCCACGTTGCGCGAGCGCACCAGTGCCTCGATGGCCAGACGCTGGGCCCGCAGGATGTCGGCGGCTTCGGCGTCGTGCTCGCGCAGGTGCCGGGCTCCCGCAGCCAGGTCGGGCAGGGTTCCGCCCGTACCGCCTAGGGCGGGTGGCACGGCGCAGCGCAGCAGACCGGTGTCCACGACCCGCTGCAGTGCGCTTCGGGGAAGCGGGGTATTGGCGGGGGCGGTCGGATCGGCGGCCAGGGGTTCAGTGTGCATGCACCGTATGGTGGCCGCGAGGCATCTGATGGCCAAGGCCCAGATTTATTGAAAAGTGACCAGATCAGATGCGTTTTCGCAGACGGTCTGACCCGGCTGAAAATGCCCGAATCTGATCCGTGGCGCGGGGCGTTCGCGCGGGATACTCGTCCCATGTTGTTCAAGCTGTTGTCGGACGGACCGCGCACCTTCCGGGCCTTGCTGGCCGCCAGCGGCCTGGTGGGTCTGCAGTGGCTCGGCGATGCCGTGGTGACCAGATGGGGCTGGCTGGTTCCCGGCACGTTGGTGGGCCTGCTGCTCCTGCTCGGCGCCTTGTTCGCAGCGGGCGGGGTGCCGCAGGCGCTGGACGATGTGAGCACGCCGTTGCTGCGCCACCTGATGCTCCTGCTCATTCCGTCGGTGGCCGCCGTGGGCCTGTACGCCGGCTTGCTGTCACAACACGCCGCAGCGTTCCTGCTCGTGGCGGTGGTTGTCACGGCCCTGATGCTGGTCGTCACCGCCTGGACGCTGCAACGGCTGATCCGACGGTCGTCGCGCTGATGCTCTGGTCGGTGATCACGCTGGCGGCCTACCTGGCCGCGCTGTGGCTGTACCGTCGCAGCGGCCACCACCTGCTGTGCCTGCCAGTGCTCACCGGCACGGCCCTGGTGCTCGCCGCGCTGGCGCTGGCCGGCAGCGGCTACCCGGTGTACGCCGAGGCCACCCGCGTGCTGCGCTGGCTCACGGGGCCGGCCATCATCGCGCTGGCCGTGCCGCTGTACCGGCAGGCGGCCTTGTTGCGGCGGCTGGCCGCACCCCTGCTCGTCGCGCTGGCGGCGGGTTGCCTGGTGTCGGTGCTGGGCACCCTGCTGCTGTGCGGACTCATGGGCACGCCGATGGCTTTTGCGCTGTCGCTGGCGCCCAAGGCCGCCACCATGCCCATGGCCATGCTGGCGGCCGAGCGCGCAGGGGGTGTGCCCGCCGTGGCGGCCATGGCGGTGGTGGCCACCGGCGTGCTGGGCACCTGGCTAGCCGGGCCGCTGTTGCGCTGGCTGCGGGTGGATGAGGGGCCGCAGGGTGAGGTCGTGAGCAGCTTCACGCTCGGTCTTGTGGCACACGCCATCGGCGTCGCGCGGGTCCTGCAGACGCACCCGGGCAGCGTGGCTTTTGCGGCCCTGGCCATGGGGCTGAACGGGATCGCCACCGCGCTGGTGCTGGCCCTGCTGTCGCGCTGGCTTTGATCACGCAGCACCCGTCGGATCGGCCGCTGGAATCGGGGGCGCTGCCGGGCGCTGGCCCGACCGTCTGCGCTGTAACATGCCCAGGAAATTGGACCTGGGAAGATCAGATGACCGGCTTGCGACTGACCCGTTACCAGCAGCTGGCCGAAGACATGGCCGAGGCGATCCGTGGCGGCCTGCTGCGCCCGGGCGAGCGCCTGCCTTCGGTGCGGGCCACCTGCGCACAGCGCGGCGTGAGCCCGTCCACCGTGTTCCAGGCCTATGGCCACCTGGAATCGATCGGGCTCATCGAGGCGCGCGCCCGCTCCGGCTTTTTTGTGCGCGCCACGCGCCGGCCGGTGCGGGCCGGACCCGAGGTGGCGCCACCGCGCCGCGAAGCCACGCCGGTGGCCATCAGCGAACTGGTGTTCGACCTGCTGGGCTCCACCCGCGACGCCGATGTGGTGCCGCTGGGTTCGGCCTTTCCGGCACCGCACCTGTTCCCGTTCGATGAACTCGCGCGCAGCGGCGCGCGCGCCATGCGGCGCCTGAAGGCCAGCCAGATCACGGGTGCGCTGACCGCGGGTGACGAAGGCCTGCGCCAGGCCCTTCGCAAACGCTACACGCTGCAGGGTGTGCCGCTGGCCGACAACGAACTCATCATCACCAATGGCGCCATGGAGGCGCTCAACCTGTGCCTGCAGGCGGTCACCCGGCCGGGTGATGTGGTGGTGGTGGAGTCGCCCACGTTCTACGCCGCGCTGCAGGCCCTGGAGCGCCTGCACCTGAAGGCGGTGGAGGTGGCCACCGACCCGAAGGAGGGCGTGGACATCGAAGCGCTGGGCGAGCTGCTGGCCCGACAGAAGGTGGCGGCCTGCTGGTTCATGCCCACGTTCCAGAACCCGCTCGGCGCGCTCATGCCCACGGCCCGACGGCAGGCGCTGGTGGCGCTGCTGGCGCAGCACCGCGTGCCGCTGATCGAGGACGATGTGTACGGCGAGCTGCACGCGGGCACGCGCCGCCCGCCCCCGGCCAAGGCCTTTGACAGCGAGGGCGGGGTGTTGCACTGTTCATCGTTCTCCAAATGCCTGGCGCCCGGCTACCGTGTCGGCTGGGCCGCCGCAGGACGCTACGCACCCCAGGTCGAGCGGCTGAAGATGATGACCTCGCTGGCCACCGCCATCCCGCCGCAGCTCGCGGTGGCCGATTACCTGGCGTTGGGCGGCTACGACCGGCACCTGCGGCGGCTGCGCGAAGCCCTGGCCACGCAGCAGCGGCACGCCTTGCGTCTGGTGGAGCGGCACTTTCCGGCCGGCACTCGCGTCACCCGTCCCGAAGGCGGGTATTTCATCTGGCTGGAGCTGCCGCCCGAGGTGGACGCCCTGGCGCTGCACCACCGCGCGCGCGCCTGCTCCATCAGCACCGCGCCAGGCGTGCTGTTCTCGGCCGATCACCGCTTCACCCACCACCTGCGGTTGAACGTGGGGCATCCTGGCGATGTGCGTTTTGACGGGGCGATCAGGACGCTGGGGCGGCTGGCGGTGGATCTGCAGGCGGGCCGGTGATGGTGCCGCCGGCGGACCTGCTCGGCACATGGCGCCTGGCCAGCTGGCGCGCACGCTGACCCAGGCGCGCGAGGGGGCGTTCAGATAGGTCTTCGGGCTGTCGGCGAAATGGACCAGCCGCAGTGGGGTCTGGTGTTGTCTGGTCAGCAGGGCTGTGCGCTCCAGCGCGAGCGCGGACAGCGCCGTGAAATCGAGACGGCGAGGATGGAGTCGAAGTGCATGGGAATTCCTGGACGAACGAAGGCCCGCCCCGCGGCACAAGGCACGCGGAGCGTGGGATCGGTGGTGATGAACCGCTAGGTGGTGTAGTCGCCGCTGGCTTCAGGCTGAAACAGCAGCGTGACGATCTCGGCCGCGCACCCGTTCCCATTGGGGGTTCGCCAGCGGGCGATGGCACCCACGCGCTGGCCAAGCAGGCTGGCGCCCACCGGCGAGAGCACGGAGATGAAACCCTGGTGCGGTTCGGCGTCGTTCGGGTAGCACAGCGTGAGCTTCTGCCGCTTCTTCGACGCCAGGTCTTCGACAATGACCTGCGAGTACATCGTGACGATGTCGGGCGGGATCTCGCGCGAGGGGACGAGGTCGAGCGAATCGAGGGTGTCAACCAGCTCGGGCGGAAGTTGTTCGCTGTGCAGGTTGTTCAGGCGTGCGAAATCGATCTCGGTGAGCAGCCGCTCACCATCCTGGGGCTTGTGCATGTTGCACTCCAACTGGTGCAGGCGCGCCGCAAAAAGGCGACGCCCGCTATCGCGCTGGGCTGGGGCCCGGCGATAGATGGATTGCGCAAAAAGGAGGAAGGGGTATCGCCGGGCTTAAGAATGTGCGGCCGGCTGGCGCAGTCCCGCCGAGCCCATCAGCTTGCGACCGGCCACGGCGCCGCCTGCCGCGAGGCACAGGCGAGCTGCCGGGTGGGCAGTGTGGGTTGGATGGAGAGCCATGCGGGCATTGTAAGACGCAGCGTCATACAACATGGCATCCCGAAGCCGGGTGCTCTTTCAAACCGCGCGCGGGTGCGACGTCCTTGACGGGTTCTCCTTCGTGATCGGAACAGACTGCGCAGAACCTCCGCGCTCCTGGCGGGATTGCGTGCTCCCCTGCATGAGTGGGGATCAGGGATAAGAGCAGATAACGGCGTCAGAATCCTGTTGTCCGGGACGCTGTTTCTGCCCGAAGAGCGTTCGCTTGCGTGATCCGAGTAAAATTCAAGGCCACTTCCTTTCGCGAGTTGGTAAGCCAAGCGGGTTGTTTTTGTAAGTTATTGATTTTTAAGGGTTTTATAGCCCCTTACAAGGCGTAGGTCGGCGGTTTGACCCGTCAGCACCCACCATCATCGAAAAGGCGAACCCGGGTTCGCCTTTTTTGTTGCCGGCGCAGACAGAGCAGAGTCTGTTGCCGTTTGTTGTTTCAGGAATTCAAGGCATGTTCGAATCCATCCGCAATCACAAGAAGTACCTCATGGGCTTTTTGCTGATCCTGATCGTTCCCGGGTTCGTCCTGTTCGGTGTCCAGGGCTTTTCTGATCCCAACCCGGGCGGTGAGGCGGTGGCGTCGGTCGACGGCAAGGACATCACCCAGGCCGAATGGGACCAGGCTCATCGCGTGGAGTCGCAACGCCTGCGCGATGCCAATCCGACCCTCGACGCCAAGCTGCTCGACAGTGAAGAGTTTCGCTATGCTGCCCTGGAGCGTCTGGTGCGTGACCGTCTGCTGGTGACAGCGGCCGAAAAATTCAAGCTCTACACCAGCGACCAGCACTTGGCCCGTGCGCTGCAGCAAGACCCGGCCATTGCCGCCCTGCGCCGCGCCGACGGCACGCTCGATGTCGAGGCCTACAAGCAGCTCGTGGGTCGCCAGGGCATGACGCCCGAGATGTACGAGGCCAATGTGCGGGCCGACCTGTCGAAACAGCAGGTGGGGCAGGGCGTGACGGGTTCCGGTTTCGTACCGGCCGATCTGGCCCAACTGACGCTCAATGCCTTCTTCGAACGACGCGAAGTGCGCGTGCAGCGCTTTGCCGCTGCCGACCAGGCCAGCCGCGTTCAGCCCGCCGATGCCGATATCGAGCGCTTCTACCAGGAGAACCCGGCTCTGTTCCAGGCCCCCGAGCAGGCCGACGTGGAATACCTGGTGCTGGACGCAGCGGCCCTGCAGCAGTCTGTGACCCTCAACGAAGCCGATGTGCGTTCGTACTACGAGCAGAACGTGTCCCGTCTGTCGGGCAACGAAGAGCGCCGTGCCAGCCACATCCTCTTGAGCGTGCCCGCGGGCGCGCCCGCGACAGAAAAAGATGCCGTGCGCCAGCGTGCGCAGGCGCTGCTCGAACAGGTTCGCAAAGCCCCGCAAACCTTCGCAGCCGTGGCCAAGGCCGAGTCGAAAGATCCGGGCTCTGCGGCTAATGGCGGCGACCTGGATTATTTCGGTCGTGGCGCCATGGTCAAGCCCTTTGAAGACGCGGTGTTTGCGCTGGAAAAGGGCGCGATCTCCGACGTGGTCGAGACCGACTTCGGTTTTCACATCATCCAGCTGACCGATATCAAGGCGCCCAAACCGCGCAGCTTTGACGAAATGCGCGCGCAGATCGAAACCGATCTGAAACAGCAACAGGCGCAAAAGCTGTTCGCCGAAACCGCAGACACCTTTGGCAACCTGGTCTACGAGCAGGCAGACAGCCTCCAGCCCGCGGCCGAGCGCCTGAAGCTTGAAGTGAAGACTTTCAAGGGGCTGACGCGTCAGCCCGGTGCGGACGCCGGCGTGCTGGCGAATCCGCGGCTGCTCGATGCCATCTTCGCGCCCGAGGCGGTGCAAAGCAAGCGCAACACCGAAGCGGTGGAAACCGGATCCGGTCAGCTGGTCGCAGCACGTGTGGTGAGTCACGCCCCCGCCCGCACCAAACCCCTGGCCGAAGTGCGCG
>NZ_VYGV01000028.1:342500-427742 GCF_013387465.1 Hydrogenophaga aromaticivorans
TGAAGGTGTCTTGTAAAGGATGCTGGAGGTATCAGAAGTGCGAATGCTGACATGAGTAGCGTTAAAGGGGGTGAAAAGCCCCCTCGCCGTAAGCGCAAGGTTTCCTACGCAACGTTCATCGGCGTAGGGTGAGTCGGCCCCTAAGGTGAGGCAGAGATGCGTAACTGATGGGAAACAGGTCAATATTCCTGTACCGATTACAAGTGCGATGTGGGGACGGATCTTAATAGGTTATCCGGCGGTTGGATGTGCCGGTTTAGACAGATGTAGGCGACACGTAGGCAAATCCGCGTGTCATATACCGAGGCTGTTGATCGAGCGAGCTTGCTCGCGAAGTAACTGAACGAGGTCCCAGGAAAAGCCACTAAGCTTCAGCTTGTAATTGACCGTACCGCAAACCGACACTGGTGCGCGAGATGAGTATTCTAAGGCGCTTGAGAGAACTCTGGAGAAGGAACTCGGCAAATTGACACCGTAACTTCGGAAGAAGGTGTGCCCTTGTAGTGTGATGAGAACATCTGAGCACGAACGGGTTGCAAAAAATTGGTGGCTGCGACTGTTTATTAAAAACACAGCACTCTGCAAACACGAAAGTGGACGTATAGGGTGTGACGCCTGCCCGGTGCTGGAAGATTAATTGATGGGGTGCAAGCTCTTGATCGAAGTCCCAGTAAACGGCGGCCGTAACTATAACGGTCCTAAGGTAGCGAAATTCCTTGTCGGGTAAGTTCCGACCTGCACGAATGGCGTAACGATGGCCACACTGTCTCCTCCAGAGACTCAGCGAAGTTGAAATGTTTGTGATGATGCAATCTCCCCGCGGAAAGACGGAAAGACCCCATGAACCTTTACTGTAGCTTTGTATTGAATTTTGAACAGATCTGTGTAGGATAGGTGGGAGGCTTTGAAGCAGGGTCGCTAGATCTTGTGGAGCCAACGTTGAAATACCACCCTGGTGTGTTTGAGGTTCTAACCTAGGTCCCTTATCGGGATCGGGGACAGTGCATGGTAGGCAGTTTGACTGGGGCGGTCTCCTCCCAAAGTGTAACGGAGGAGTTCGAAGGTACGCTAGGTACGGTCGGACATCGTGCTAATAGTGCAATGGCATAAGCGTGCTTAACTGCGAGACTGACAAGTCGAGCAGATGCGAAAGCAGGACATAGTGATCCGGTGGTTCTGTATGGAAGGGCCATCGCTCAACGGATAAAAGGTACTCTGGGGATAACAGGCTGATACCGCCCAAGAGTTCATATCGACGGCGGTGTTTGGCACCTCGATGTCGGCTCATCTCATCCTGGGGCTGTAGCCGGTCCCAAGGGTATGGCTGTTCGCCATTTAAAGAGGTACGTGAGCTGGGTTTAAAACGTCGTGAGACAGTTTGGTCCCTATCTTCCGTGGGCGCTGCAGATTTGAGGAAGCCTGCTCCTAGTACGAGAGGACCGGAGTGGACGCACCTCTGGTGTACCGGTTGTCACGCCAGTGGCATTGCCGGGTAGCTAAGTGCGGAAGAGATAACCGCTGAAAGCATCTAAGCGGGAAACTCGTTCCAAGATGAGATCTGCCGGGGCCTTGAGCCCCCTAAAGAGTCGTTCAAGACCAGGACGTTGATAGGTCAGGTGTGGAAGCGCAGTAATGCGTTAAGCTAACTGATACTAATTGCTCGTGCGGCTTGACCCTATAACTTTGACGATAATCGTCCAAGTGCAAATGTTATTGTTATGCCCCCGTGGACAACTCACGTTGTTCCACATCGTTGGCAGCAATCAAAATCAGCTGATTCGAAACTCTATGAATTCGTCCCTGTTGTGCACCAGCACAGCAAGGACAACCCGTTATGCCTGACGACCATAGCAAGTTGGTACCACTCCTTCCCATCCCGAACAGGACAGTGAAACGACTTTGCGCCGATGATAGTGCGGATTCCCGTGTGAAAGTAGGTCATCGTCAGGCTCTTACTCCCCCTAACCCCCTCGTACCTCGCGTACTTGGGGGTTTCGGCTTTTGGGGGCTATATCCGTTGTTTTGCGGCTTGAGCAAATCCGCCGCTTGCAAAAATGCAATTTCTGTTGACATGCCCCGATCAGCCATCCCTCCCCATAAAAGAAGCCCGCTGGTTGCGAGACCAGCGGGCTTTTTCCTTATGGGTGCGTTCAATTCACCAGCACCAGCTTGCCCTTGACCGAGCGCGAACCCATGATGGCGTAGGCCCTGGGCAGTTCGCTCATGGGGAGGGTCTGGTCGATCACCGGTTTGACCTGGCCCTTGGCATACATGCCGGCGAGGATCTGCATCATCTGCGCGTTGGCTTGCGGCTCCCGGCGAGCAAAGTCGCCCCAGAACACGCCGACGATGCTGGCGCCCTTGAGCAGGGTCAGGTTCAGCGGCAGGCTGGGAATGGGACCGCTGGCAAAACCCACCACCAGGTAGCGCCCGCGCCAGGCGATGGAGCGGAAGGCGGGTTCGGCGAAATCACCGCCCACCGGGTCGTAGATCACGTCGGGGCCCTTGCCGTCGGTCAGGCGTTTGATTTCGTCGCGCAGGCCAGCCTGGGGCGTGTGCACGCTGTAGTTGATGGTGGCGTCTGCGCCCAGTTGGCGGCACAGTTCGCATTTGTCGTCGGTGGATGCGGCGGCGAGCACGCGCGCACCGGCGGCCTTGGCGATCTGGATCGCCGCCGTGCCCACGCCACCGGCCGCGCCCAGCACCAACACGGTCTCGCCCGCCTTGAGCGCAGCGCGGTCCATCAGCGCGTGCCACGAGGTGGCGTAGATCATGATGAAGGCGGCCGCGTCCACCGGCGGGAAACCCGGCGGCAGGGGCATGCACAGCGCGGCGGGTGCCAGGGTGTGTGTGCCAAAGCCCCCGGTGCCACTGAGGCAGGCCACACTCTGGCCCACCTGCAGGTGCTTCGCGCCTTCGCCCACCGCGCGCACCACGCCCGCGTATTCGGAGCCCGGTACGAAGGGCAGGGCGGGTTTCATCTGGTACTTGTTCTGCACGATCAGCAGATCGGGGAAGTTCAGGCTCGCGGCCTGGATTTCGATCAGCACTTCGCCCGCCTTTGGCTCGGGGGTGGGCAGCTCTTTCCAGGTCAGGGCTTCGACGCCGACAGGGTTTTCGCACAGCCAGGCTTGCATGTTGTCTCCTCGTAGGACAGGGGGGAAGCGGCTGATGATAGGCAGGGCGCCGGGTCGGGCACAGCGGGTATGTCCGCTTTCTGTCGCTGGGGCGACCGGGGTTGGGCTGTCGGTGGCGTGAACCCGGTCCGGTGGGGCAATCCACCTAGAATCAACAGCATGAAAATCCTCATCTCCAACGACGACGGTTACCAGGCGCCCGGCATCGTGGCGCTGTATGAAGCGCTCAAGGATCTGGCCGAGGTGGAGGTGGTGGCGCCCGAGCACAACAACAGCGCCAAATCGAATGCGCTGTCGCTGCATTCGCCGCTGTACGTGCACACGGCGCACAACGGTTTTCGCTACGTCAACGGCACGCCGGCTGACTGCGTACACATCGCGCTCACCGGGTTGCTGGGCTACCGCCCCGACTTGGTGGTTTCCGGCATCAACAACGGCGCCAACATGGGCGACGACACCATCTATTCGGGCACCGTGGGCGCCGCGATGGAGGGTTACCTGTTCGGTATCCCGGCGATCGCGTTTTCCCAGACCCAGAAGGGTTGGGCCCATCTGGATGTGGCCGCGCAGAAGGCTGCCGAGCTGGTGGCGCAACTGCTGCCGTCGCTGGACGGATCCCCGCAGCACCATGCGCCCTGGCTGCTCAATGTGAACATCCCCAACCGACCCGCGAGCGAGATACCGGGATTCAAGGTGGCCCGGCTGGGGCGGCGCCATGCGGCCGAGCAGGTGATCGCCCAGACCAATCCGCGCGGCGACACCATGTACTGGATCGGCGGCGCCGGGGCGGCCAAGGACGATGCCGAAGGCACCGACTTCCACGCCACGGCGCTGGGCTACGCGACCATCACGCCGCTGCAGGTGGACCTCACGGACCACGAACGCCTGCCGTACTGGGCGCCGACCGCAGCACAGCTTTCGGGAGCACCAGCGGCTGCCACGCCCGCTGGTACTACCCGTCGGCACGACACAGGCAGCGCTGCGGCATGAAAAAACCACCTACGCCTGGCCCTCAGGCGCTAGCCACAAAGACACCGGCCCGACCGCGGCCGGGTTTCCCTGTTCAGCTGGCCGCCCCTGCGCAGGGTGCGCCGGCGCGCAAAAACACCCCCGCGGCGCCAGCACATGCAAAGACCACGGCCGCCCCGCGATCAGCGCCGACCGCGAAGCTTGTGGATATGGACTCACGTGCGTTGCGTGCGGCCATGGTCCGCAAGCTGCAGGCGCAGGGGGTGAGCCATCCCGCGGTGCTGGCGGCGATGGGCGCGGTGGAGCGACACCGTTTTGTCGATACGGCGCTCGTCAACCAGGCGTATGAAGACACGAGTCTCCCCATAGGTTTGGGTCAAACCATATCCAAACCCAATGTGGTCGCCCGGATGATCGAACTGCTGTGCGAGGGGCGCACCGAAAAGCTCGGTCGGGTGCTTGAAATCGGGACCGGATGTGGTTACCAGGCCGCGGTCCTGAGCCAGGTGTCGCGGGAGGTCTACAGCATGGAGCGCCTGCGCGGCCTGCACGAAAAAGCACGCGAAAATGTGCGGGGTCTGCGACTGGCCAATCTGCATCTGCTGTTTGGCGACGGAATGCTGGGTTTTGCGCAAGGCGCTCCTTACGCGGCCATCATCGCAGCGGCCGGTGGCGAGGCGATTCCGCAGGCCTGGATAGACCAGTTGGCGGTGGGTGGACGTCTGGTGGCCCCGGCCGTGACCGGCGTGGGCCAGCAGCATCTGGTGGTCATCGACAAAACCGCCACGGGTGTGAAGAAAACGGTGCTGGAGCCGGTGCTGTTCGTGCCTCTAAAATCAGGGGTCGCATGAGGTCCACCTTCTGGTGGGGGCTCGGGATTTTTTCAGGCAGTCCTCGGAACATCGCCAGGGCTGCAACCAGGTGGGAGTCAAGATGAACAGAGTGGAATTCGACCCGTTGGCACCGAAAGGCGTGCCCGCGCGTCGAGCGGCGTGGCGCAGCGTGCTGCTGGTGGCTGCGGTCACCAGCCTGCTGGTGGCCGCGGGTTGTTCGACCCGGCGTGTCTCGCAGCCCGCGCCGGTGGAAGACCGTTCGGGCGCCAAAGCCACGGAGGTCAAACCCTTGCCGGGTGCCGAGAACGCGGGCAAGCCCGGTTATTTCACCGTGCGCCCGGGCGACACCCTGTACCGCATTGCGCTGGAGAGCGGACAGGCCTGGCGCGATGTGCAGGCCTGGAACAACCTGGCCAATCCGAACCTGATCGAAGTCGGCCAGGTCTTGCGCGTGGCGCCTCCCGCGACCACCGGCACAGCGGGTGCATCAGGGACAACCCCCACCACAGTGACCGCGGCGCCCGTTGCGACACCCGGCGTGGTGGCGCGGCCCCTGACCGCCGGCAACAGCCCGGCACCGGCCACCACGCTCCCGCCCGGACCGGCAGCTCCCGCACCGGCAGAGCCTCCGGTGGCATCGGCCGAGGAGCTGCAGTTTGTCTGGCCAGCCCAGGGGCCGGTGATCGCACCGTTTGACGAGGCCAAGAACAAAGGCGTGGCGATTTCCGGGCGTGTGGGTGATCCGATTGTGGCGGCGGCCGATGGCCGGGTCGTCTACGCCGGCGCTGGCTTGCGCGGCTATGGCAACCTGATCATCCTCAAACACAACAACACCTACCTCACGGCGTACGCCCACAACCAGGCCTTGCTGGTGCGCGAAGACCAGGCGGTTCGCCAGGGGCAGAAGATTGCCGAGATGGGCAGCAGCGATGCCGATCGCGTGAAGCTGCACTTCGAGGTGCGTCGCCTGGGCAAACCGGTCGATCCGCTGGGTCATCTGCCGAAGAGGTAACCCCCCTGCGCCGCTTCGCGGCTTCCCCCCAGGGGGACCACACCTTTGGACCGGCGAAGCCGGTTCCTCGGTGTGTGCTGGGTGCAGACCCGCACGCCGATCAGGTTTCTCTCAACGTTTGACGTTCTGCGCCCAATCTTATGTCCTGGCCTGTTCTGGTTTTTGACATCGAGTCGATCCCCGACATCGCGGGCCTTAGGGCCTTGCGTGGGGAACCCACCGAGACCAGCGACGAGCAGGTGTACGCAGCCTGGCTGGCGGAACGCAAGGAAAAAGGGCAAAGCGATTTCACGCCTTTGCACCTGCAGCGCATCCTGGTCATCAGCGTGGTGTTTCGCAACGCCGAGGGCTTGCGCATCCATTCATTCGTTGACCGCGATGGCGCGAGCGAAGGCAAGGTGGTGCAGACTTTCTTCAACAGCAT
The DNA here is from genome assembly GCF_013387465.1 of Hydrogenophaga aromaticivorans. GTDB lineage: Bacteria > Pseudomonadota > Gammaproteobacteria > Burkholderiales > Burkholderiaceae_C > Hydrogenophaga > Hydrogenophaga aromaticivorans. The sequence continues at coordinate 348,876 of NZ_VYGV01000028.1, forward strand.
CGAGAAACACCAGCCGCAGCTGGTGAGCTGGAACGGCAGTGGTTTCGACCTGCCCGTGCTGCACTACCGTGGCCTGCGCCACGGCGTTGAGGCCAGCAAGTACTGGGACATGGGCGAAGACGACCGCGAGTACAAGTGGAACAACTACATCAGCCGTTACCACATGCGCCACCTGGACCTGATGGACCTGCTGGCGATGTACAGCCCGAAGAACAATGCGCCGCTCGATGCCATGGCCAAGCTCTGCGGCTTCCCCGGCAAGCTCGGCATGGACGGCTCGCAGGTGTACGCGCAGTACCTGGCCGGTCAGACCGATGACATCCGCCGTTACTGCGAGACCGACGTGATGAACACCTACCTGGTGTATTGCCGTTTCCAGAAGATGCGTGGCGGCCTGACCGAAGCCGAGTACGAGCAGGAAATCACCTACGTCAAGGAAACGCTGGGCAACCTGGCGCCCACCGAGAGCCATTGGGACGAGTACCTCAAAGCCTGGGCTTGACGCGGGATCCCGTCTCGCGTCCTGAGACAATCGGGGGATGACCGCACCTCTCGCCCACGAAAACAGCCTTCTCACCACCGCGCGCGACGACGCGCCCGCCGCTTCCGAAGCCACTTTGCCGGAAGGCTGGCTGGCGGTGGAATCCCTCGACATCGATGCCCAGGGCATCGCCCGCCGCCCGGACGGCAAAGTCGTCTTCATCGAAGGCGCTTTGCCCTTTGAAGTGGTCAGCACCAGCGTGCACCGCAAGAAGAACAATTGGGAAGCGGGCGTCGTCACCGCCATCCACCGCGAATCCTCGCAGCGCGTGCGCCCGGGCTGCCCGCATTTCGGCCTGCACGCGGGCGCCTGCGGTGGCTGCAAGATGCAGCACCTGCACGAGAACGCCCAGGTGGCCATCAAGCAACGTGTGCTGGAGGACAACCTCTGGCACCTGGGCAAGGTCAAGGCGCAGACCATGCTGCGGCCCATCGAAGGGCCGGCCTGGGGTTACCGCTACCGCGCGCGCCTGTCGGTGCGTTTTGTGCACAAGAAAGGCGAGGTGCTGATCGGTTTTCACGAACGCAAGAGCCGCTACGTGGCCGACATGCAGGTCTGCCATGTGCTGCCACCGCATGTGAGTGCCATGTTGATGCCGCTGCGTGGGCTGATCTTCGGCATGGATGCGCGCGAAACCTGTCCGCAGATCGAACTGGCCTGTGGCGACGACGTGACCGCCCTGGTGCTGCGCCATCTGGAGCCGCTGTCGGACGACGACCTCACCCGTCTGCGTGCCTTCGCTGCCCAGCATGGTGTGCAGTGGTGGCTGCAATCGAAAGGGCCGGACACGGTGAAGCTGCTCGACGAGGGCGGCCCCCTGTTGTCGTATGCGTTGCCCGATTTCGGCATCACCATGCCGTTCAAACCCACCGATTTCACCCAGGTCAATCCGCACATCAACCGCGTGCTGGTCTCACGCGCCTTGCGCCTGCTCGATGCACAGAAACACGAGCGCGTGATCGACTGGTTCTGTGGGCTGGGCAATTTCACCTTGCCGATCGCCACTCAGGCGGGCGAAGTGCTGGGCATTGAAGGCAGCGAAACGCTGGTGACGCGCTCGCGCGAGAACCTGGCGGGCAATCAGACCGGTCGAGCGGTGCCGTTGGCGCCCACGGCGTTTGTGGCGCGCAACCTGTTCGAGATGACGCCCTCGCAACTGGTGGGCGATGGGCAGGCGGACAAGTGGCTGGTGGACCCGCCACGCGAGGGCGCGTTTGCGCTGGCCAAGACGCTCGCCGACCTGCACCTGCAGCCCGAACTACGCGGTGGCTGGACACCGCCCAAGCGCATCGTCTACGTGAGCTGCAACCCGGCTACGCTGGCGCGCGATGCGGGCCTGCTGGTGCACCAGGCGGGCTACCGCTGTGTGGCGGCGGGTGTGGTGAACATGTTCCCGCACACGGCGCACGTGGAGAGCATGGCGGTGTTCGAGCAGGACGCCGAGCGCGTGGCCGGCGCGGTCTGACCGCTTTTGTCAGGACTTGTGCGACCGGACGGCGTTGGCGTTCGGATCGCTGGGCGCTTCGGCTTCGTCGGCCTTACTTGGGCTGGGTTCGGCGGCATCGGGTTCTGATGGCATGCCGACGATCTGATTTTCGCGCATGTACTGGTCCATGTCTTTCCAGCCGGCGAAAACGGCCGCCTTGCCAGCCTTGGGGTTGCCGTTGAAACAATCCTCGATGCTGCGAATGGCATGTCGGCAGGCGCTGCCGATGGCCATGCCTTCGGCTTCCTTCTTGGCGGCGACCTGAGGGGCGGTCTCGATGCCCAGGGCGTCACAGCCGGCCAGCAGGCTGGCTGCGGCGATCAGGCAGAAGGTGAGGGCGGTGTGTCGCATGGTGCTGGGTGCGTGCGGGTGTGCCCTTTCTTTCGGCTTCTGGTGCGCCAACTTGAATGGTTTTCATGCTCCGGCGACCGGGAATGGGCTTGCGAACCGGCAAAGAAAAAGGACCCGAAGGTCCTTTTTCGCTGAGGCGGTGAGAGCGATCAGTCGCGTTCGCCGCCAAAGATGCCCAGCAGGGCCAGCAGGCTCTGGAAAATGTTGAACAGGCTCAGGTACAGGCCCAGCGTGGCGCTGATGTAGTTGGTTTCGCCGCCGTCCACGATGCGCTTGAGGTCGTACAGCAGGTAGAGGCTGAACACGATGATGGCCAGGGTGGCGATGGCGGCCATGCCGGCGGTGCTGCCGACAAACACGTTGATGATCGCGCCGATCATGATCGCCAAGGCACCGACGAAGAGCCACTTGCCCATGCCCGAGAGGTCGCGCTTGATCACGGTCGAGATGTTGGCCATGATGAAGAACACGCCAGCGGTGCCGCCGAACGCGGTCATGATCAGGCTGGCGCCGTTGCTGAAGCCCAGCACCCCGGCCAGCAGGCGCGAGAGCATCAGGCCCATGAAGAAGGTGAAGGCCAGCAGCACCGGCACGCCGGCTGCGGAATTCTTGGTCTTCTCGATGGCGAACATGAAGCCAAAGGCGCCACCCAGGAAAACGATCAGGCCCAGGCCACCCGTCAGGCTGGCGGTGATGCCGGTGGCGACGCCGATCCAGGCGCCGAGCACCGTGGGCAGCATGGACAGCGCGAGCAGCCAGTAGGTGTTGCGCATCACCTTGTTGCGCTGCGCGGAAGTGGATACGGCGGTGCCGAAGCGCCCGCTGGTGGGTTGTACTTGGTCGGTCATGGTGGTGAGCTCCTTCATCATCTGACGCAGTGGTCTGACAGCATCCGGTCCGGGGGGCCGATCGCTGGTGAAGCCGCATTGTAGGGCGCGGCCTTGTCCGCTGTGCGACCCGGCAAAAACCGCATTCTGGTCAGGGCAGTTGTGACCTGCGCAGGGCCCGTAGTGCGGTATCGTCCCAAGTCCAGAGCCTGGGCGGTGAAGCCGGCTCGCGAACCCCAGTCAGATACCCCTTAGAAGGAATAAGTTCATGAAAAACAAAGCCGTGCTCGAACTCGCCGACGTCAAACTCATCGCCGCAGCGGCCGAGGCCGAAGCCTTGCAAAACAGCTGGGCGGTCACGTTCGCCATCGTGGACGATGGCGGTCACCTGCTCTGGCTGCAGCGCCTGGACGGTGCCCCGGCCATTTCGTCGCACATTGCACCCGCCAAGGCCCACACCGCGGCGCTGGGGCGCCGCGAAAGCAAGGTCTACGAGGATGTGATCAACCAGGGGCGGGTGTCGTTCCTGAGCGCGCCCGCCGTGGCCGGCATGCTCGAAGGTGGCGTGCCGATCATGAAAGACGGTCAGTGCATTGGCGCGGTCGGCGTGAGCGGCGTGAAATCGAGCGAAGACGCGCAGATCGCTCGCGCGGGCATCGCGGCCATCGGGTTGTGAGGAAAAAATGACTGGCTACCGGGACCGGAATCCCCTGGCTGGCCAAAAAACGACGCTCGGGGAGATGGTATTTCCCCGGGTCGCCCCACGATGAAGTTGAGTTGATCCTTATTTGGTCAGGATGAGTTTGCCCTGGCGGGTGGTCTGCAAGCGGTAAAGCGCGCCGTTGTGGGTGATGGCCACCGACTTCTGGCCGCGCAGTACATCGTGGCTGGTGAGCAGAACGGGCGGCGCCGTTTCAGGCAGCGTCTCCACGGCCTGAGGCCGGTCCGTCATGGGCACGGGGTCGTTCGGCGGTGGTTTGCTCAACATGCGTCCTCCTGGGCCGGTTGACCGGGTCTCACGGCGCCACCGGCTCGGTGATGAAGCCGATCTTGCGCACACCCGCGCGCTGGGCGGCGGCCATGGCCAGGGCCACGCGCTCGTAGCGAACCGCCTTGTCGCCGCGGATGTGCAGTTCGGGCTGCGGCTCCTGGGCTGCGGCGCTGGCGAGGCGCTGCTCGAAGTCGGCGTCCTTTACCGGGGTCTCGTTCCAGAAATAGGCGCCGTCGGCGTCCACCGACAGGCGGATGTTTTCCGGTTTGTCGAGCACCTTCTCATTGCTCGCGCGCGGCAGGTCGATGTTGACCGCGTGTTTGATCACCGGCACGGTGATGATGAAGATGATGAGCAGCACCAGCATGACGTCGATGAACGGGATCATGTTGATCTCGGCGAGCATCTCGTCGCTGTCGTCCTGGGTTCCGATGGCCATGGTGTTGTCCTCAGGCGGTCAGGCTTTTTTCATGGGCAGGACCTTGCCGTCGCCACCGGCCGTCACTCGGGCACCGGTCACGAAGTAGGCGTGCAGGTCGTGGGCAAAGCGGTTGAGCTGGTGGTTGATGCCCTTGTTGCCGCGCACCAGGACGTTGTAGCCCAGCACGGCGGGAATCGCGACCAGCAGGCCCATGGCGGTCATGATCAGCGCCTCGCCGATCGGACCGGCGACCTGGTCGATGCTGACCTGGCCGGCCGCTCCGATGCCCAGCAGTGCGTGGTAGATGCCCCAGACGGTACCGAACAGGCCCACGAAAGGCGCTGTGGAGGCGATGGAGGCGAGCACGGTGAGGCCGCTCTGGGCGCGCGCCGTGGCGTCGTCCAGGCTGCGGCGCAGGCAGCGTTCGACCCAGTCGCTCACGTCGAGCGTGTCGTGCAGTTGCGGACCGGGCCGGCCGTCCTTGTGCAGGACGTGGCGCGCCGCTTCGCGGCCTTCGTTGGCCAGCGCGCGGAACGGGTTGCCGTCCTGCGCACCGAGCTTGTCCAGGCCTTCTGCAAAGTCGGCGCTGTGCCAGAACCCTTCGCAGGCCTTGGCCTGCTGGCGCTGGGCGCGCTGGTCGAGGTATTTCCACAGGATGATGATCCAGGTTGCGAGCGACATGGCCAGCAGCACGATGGCGACGGTGCGGGTGACGGCGTCGCCCTGGATCCAGACGTGGGCCAGGCCGGATGAGACGTTTTGTGGTTCCATGGGTATTGCTTTCAGGGGGCCTACTTGGTTATTTCGAAGCGAAGCTGTTGGACAACCCAGCTGGGGATCGGGGTTCCGTCTTTTGTCCCTGGTACAAATCGCCAGAGATTCTTCACAGTGGTCAATGCAGCTTGGTCGAGTCTGTCGTAGCCGCTTGATTCGAGGATCTGCACCTGTGAAGGGGTTCCGTCGATCTCGACTCGCACTCTTAGCACCACCACTCCCGTTTCGCCAAGACGGGATGACAGCTTGGGATAGGGAGGTTGAGGGTTGTTGAGATGCGCAGCATCGCTCGAAGGCAAAACGATCTTGGGTGGCGCTGGTGGTGAAGGTTCAGCGGCCATCGGCGGGGCGGCGAGCATGGGCGGCGCGGGTGGCTGGGGTTCGGTGGTGCCCGTCGCGGCCGTGGGGGAAGGGGTCGGGTCGGCAATGGCCACCGGTTGCGGAGCCGGCCTGGGCACTGGCGGGGTGACCCTTTTGGGGACGGGCGCGGGTTGGGGCTGCGGTGGCGGCGGGGTGGGCGTCACCTGGGGTTGGGGCAGTTCGATGAATTCGGCCATCACCTGCACGGGCACCACGAGCTCCACCGCCCGGCGCAGCAGGCCGGTTTGCAGGGCCCACAGGCCCAGTACATGAAAGCCGACCACGGCGATCACGATGAACAGGCGGCGGTCCATGCAGGGTGTCGGAGTGGGAGCCTGCGGGGCTCCTGAAAGGGGTAGCGCGAGGCTCGCGCTGGCGGAAGACATAGTGTAGGTGGACGCGACGTTCGGTTGGAATGGGCGCTTCGCGGATTCAGGGGTGAAGCACCCACCACGCGGCGGCCAGTATCAGGATCAGGCTGCCGCCCAGAATGAAAACACTGCCGGTCATGGTGAGCCCCTTTCAGTCTGCGGTTGAAGACAGGGTTTCAGTATAAATGCGAATTGCTCGCATTCGCGATAAATGCCAAAAATTACCGAAATAAATGGACGTCCGTGATTCAGCCGGACTGGCGAGACCACAACGCCGCGCTGGCCTCGTCGAGCGTCCGGCAACCGCTCAGCGCCATGGCGATTTCCAGTTCGTCGCGCAGCAGGCGGATGACGTGTGCCACGCCGGTGGCGCCCGCGATCGCCAGCCCGTGGATGACCGGTCGGCCGACCAGCACCGCGGTGGCACCCAGCGCGATGGCCTTGAGCACGTCGGTGCCGCGCCGGATGCCGCCGTCCACCAGCAGCGGCAGCGCATCGCCGACCGCCTGTGCGATGGCGGGCAGCAGGGTGGCGGTGGCGGGCAGGGTGTCCAGCGTGCGGCCGCCGTGGTTGGACACGATCAGGCCGGCCACGCCGCAGGCCAGCGCCTGCTTTGCATCAGCCGGGTGGGTGATGCCTTTGAGCAGGACGGGCAGTCGGGTCTGCTCGCGCAACCAGATCACATCGTCCCAGCTGGGGGCGTGGGTCAGCAGGTCGTCGAAGAGCGGGCTTTGGCCCGGTCGCAATGCTGCGGGCGCGGGCGCCTGCAGGCCTTGCAGGTTGACGGCGGAGATGCCGGGCGGCAGCGTGAAGCCGGCGCGGCGCTCGCGGTCCCGGGCCCCATTCACCGGCGCATCGACCGTGAGCACCAGGGCTTCATAGCCCGCGGCTTCGGCGCGCTGCACGAGCGCCCGGGTGAAGCCCCGGTCGGGCTGCAGGTAGAGCTGGAGCCACAGCGGGCCGCGATCGGCTTCGCCCAGCACCACCTGGGCCACATCTTCCAGGGGCGTGCTGGCCTGGGTGCTGAGCACCAGGCCCGCGCCCAGCACGGCCGCCGCCAGCGCCGTGGCCAGTTCACCGTGCGGGTGGGCCAGGCGCTGGTACGCCATGGGCGCGATCAGGATCGGATGGGCCAGGGTGCGGCCGAGCAGCTTCACCCGCGTGTGCCCGCCGGCCAGGGGGCGCAGCACGCGTGGCCACAGCGGGATGCGCTGCCAGGCCAGGACGTTCTCGCGCAGGGTGATCTCGTCGGCTGCACCACCGTTGAAATAGGCCTGCGCATTCGCATCGAGCACGGTGGCGGAATGGGCTTCGTGGTCGGCGAGGTTGACCAACCCTTCGGGCAATCCACTCACGTCTGTGCCCACATGCGCAACAGGTTGTGGTACGTGCCGGTCAGGGACGTGGCCTCGGGCGTTTCGCCGTGTTGCTGGCGCAGGGCCAGAATGTTCATGTCGAGTTCGTAGAGCAGGCGGCGCTGTTCGTCGTTGCGCACCATGCTCTGCACCCAGAGGAAACAGGCGAGCCGGTGTCCGCGCGTGACCGGGGTCACCTGGTGCAGGCTGGTGCCGGGGTAGAGCACGGCGTGGCCGGCGGGCAGCTTCACGCCGCGGGTGCCGTAGGTGTCGCTCACGGTGAGCTCACCGCCGTCGTACTCGTCGGGGTCGTTCAGGAACACGGTGCAGGAGACGTCGGTGCGCACGTATTCGGTCTGTCCGGCTTCATTCACCTTGAGCCGGATCGCGTTGTCGATGTGGTTGCCGTAGGTGTTGGCCTCGCCGCCGTAGCGGTTGACGCGGGGTGTGAAGATGCGCAATGGCAACGCGGCGCTGAAGAACAGCGGCGAACGGTTGAGGCCATTCAACACCATCGTCCGGATGCTTTGTGCGGCTTCGCTGTCGTGCGGCAGTTGCTGGTTGTTCTTGACGGTGCGCGCCTGCGGGCCGGCGCTGTCCCGGCCGTCGGTCCAGGGCGCATCGGCGAGCAGCCGGCGCGCCAGGGTCAGGTCTTCGGTTGACAGGATGTCGGGCAGGGTGAGCAGCATGGTGGGGTCCGTCTTTTTGATGGTTGTTCACAAATGGAAAAGGCCGCCCCTGCGGAACAGCGGGGCGGCCAACGTGCTTTCAGGCGATGGGGATCGCGATCAGAACTTCAGGCTGGCGGTCACCTGCAGCGTGCGCCCGGCACCCGGGATGTAGTGCCCGGGGTAGAGCTGGTCGGCGTAGAGCTTGTCGGTGATGTTGGACAGGTTGGCTTTGAGCGTCAGGCGGTCGAAGTCGAACTTGTACTCGGCCATCAGGTCGGCGGTGACGTAGGACGGAACGGTCCATTCGACACGGGTCGGCGACTGTTTGCCACGGAAGTTCAGGCCGGCCCCCAGGCGCAGCTTGGGCGTGAACTGGTAGGTGGTCCACACGGTGCCACTGTGCTCGGGGGTGAGCGAAGGGCGGTCGCCCGGACGCTCGCCAGCGGCACCTTGTGAACACTGACCGGTGGTCGGGCAGGGAGCCGCCCGGTCGACCTTGGCCACGGGCAACCACATGTAGGAGCCAAAGACTTCCCACTTGGAGGTCAGGCGACCCACGACGTCGGCCTCGAAGCCCGCCACGTGGCGTTCACCCGACAGCGTCACGACCGGGCGATCCGGATCGGTGTTGCGCTCGTTGTACTTGGTCGAGCGGAACACGGCCAGGCGTGTGGAGAAGCGCTTGTCGGCCGAATCCAGCTTGGCGCCGAGTTCGATGTTGCGGCTCTTCTCGGGCGGGGTGTCGACGTTGCTGGCGCCCAGCGAGTAGGCGTCGCCCGAGGTGTTGAACGACTGTCCAACCGAGAAATGGTACGACTGCTGTGGCGTGGGCTGGAACAGCACGCCAGCGCGTGGGCTCCATTCCGACACCTCCATGCGGTAGCTTTCGGTGCTCAGCGGGCCGGCAGCGTTTTGCGGCAGGCTGAAGCTGTCGTAGTCACCGGTGAGCTTGTCGTAGCGCAGGCCGGCCACCACCTTCCAGGCGGGGGCGATTTCCACCGTGTCCTGCACATAGGCACCCCATCCCTGTGAGGTGTACTGGTTGTTCACGCGCAGCACGCGGGACGATTCGTCCACCCAGGCGCCGTCGTCCGGTGTGCCGATCAGCGTGGTGGGCTTGGTGATGTCTACGCCACCTTGGGCGCGGGAGCGCGCGGCGTAAACGGTGCGTTCTTCGCGAGAGAAATCCACACCGGCCAGCAGGTCGTGCTTGGCGCCCAGTGCCTCGAACTTGCCCGAGTAGTCGCTCTGGAACTGGGCCGTGTCCATGTCCTGGATTTTCAGGTGGTTGCCACGGGTCAGCCGGGTGTTCGGGCCGAAGTTCTCCAATGAGACGGCGCTGGGGCATTGTGGGTTGGTCACGGCGCCGGTCTGCTGGTTCACGCCGCGGGTGCACAGGCGGATGGCGCCGGAGCGCTGGTCGCGCTCGAACTGGCCCACGCGCACCTGGGTCCTGAGTTCGCTGTCGCGGCTGAAACGGTGCGTGTGCGAGCCCCCGATGAGGGTGGCGCTGCCGTTGTTGTAGTCGCTGGCGGCGCCGTAGTAGGTGTCGGGGTCGAGCGGCAGCAGCACGCGGTCGCTGGAATCGGCGGTGGGCGCGATGTACGGCATGCCGTAATTGATGCCGTTGTTGTTGTCCAGGTGGTAGAGGTTGACCTGGAACTCGTTGCGGTCGCCAATGCCATTGCGGTAGGCCAGGGCGGCACCGCGCTTGTCGAGGCTGGCGCCACTGCCGTTGTTGTCGGCCTTGGTGGCCATGGCGTTGATGCGCAGCGCGGCGCTTTCGCCGGTCTGGATGTTGAAGTCGCCCGTGGCCCGGACGTACTTGTGGTTGCCCAGCGTCAGGTCGACCTGGTGTTCGTCAATCAAGCGGGGTGTCTTGCTGACCTGGTTGACGGCGCCGCCGGTGGAGCCGCGGCCGAACATCATCGAGGCCGAACCACGCAGCACTTCCATGCGGTCGAGGTTGAAGGTGTCGCGGTCGTAGATGGCCGGGTCGCGCATGCCGTCGATGAACAGGTCGCCGGTCGCCTGCAGCGCGAAACCGCGCAGGCGGATGTCTTCCTCGCCGCCTTCGGCCGCCAGGAAGGTGATGCCAGCGGTGTTTTTCAGGGCTTCCTTGACGGTGTCGAGGTTGCGGTCGTCGATCAGGCGTTCGGTGACCACGGTGACCGACTGCGGGATGTCGCGCAGCTGCTGCTGGCCTTTGCCGATGCGGGTCTCGGTGGCGCGCAGCGCGTCTTTGCCCTCTGGCGTTTCGGCCTGTTCGCGCACCACCACGGTGGGCAAGGTCTTTTCGGCGCCGGCTGGCGCGGTCTGGGCCATGGCGTTCAGGGAGCCGGCCAGCAGCATGGCGCCCAGTGGGAGCATCACGCCGGAGTTTGCAGAGGTGGAGGAACGGGGCAGGGCACGCTGGGCGTGGCGCAGGGTCTTTTTGCGTTGTGACATGGAAGCGGTGGTCGAACGGGTTGTCGGCTGGCTTCAACGCACTGCGCTGTGGCTGGCTGGAAAAAACAATGTTATTGCAAACGCGAACGATTCGCAATAAAGTGCATAAGTATTGTTGCCTGAATCCGGTTTTTGTAGCACCGACCCAACATCGGACAGATCCGCCCAGTCGCCACCGCCTGTGGGTGCGTGGGCGACCCGGTCATGCTGCTGCGCAACAAAAGCTATCGATCCAATGTAAACTATCAATGCGACTTCATGATAGTTGTCGTCTATGATTCAACCCATCGCGATACCCGTCGCGTCCTGATCACCGTTTCTTTCAACTCCAACTTAGGAAATACCATGTCCCTGATCAACACCCAAGTCCAGCCCTTCAAGACCCAGGCCTTCCACAACGGCAAGTTCATTGAAGTCTCCGACGAAAGCCTGAAGGGCAAATGGTCGGTCCTGATCTTCATGCCGGCAGCCTTCACTTTCAACTGCCCGACCGAAGTGGAAGACGCCGCCGACAACTACGCCGAGTTCCAGAAGGCCGGCGCCGAGGTATACATCGTCACGACCGACACGCACTTCTCGCACAAGGTGTGGCACGAGACCAGCCCCGCCGTGGGCAAGGCCCAGTTCCCCCTGGTCGGCGACCCGACCCACACCCTGACCAACGCCTTCGGCGTGCACATCCCTGAAGAAGGTCTGGCCCTGCGCGGCACGTTCGTGATCAATCCCGACGGCATCATCAAGACCGCCGAGATCCACTCCAACGAAATCGCTCGCGATGTCAAGGAAACCCTGCGCAAGCTGAAGGCCGCCCAGTACACCGCCGCCAACCCCGGCCAGGTGTGCCCGGCCAAGTGGAACGAAGGCGCGAAGACGATCGCTCCTTCCCTGGAACTGGTCGGGAAGATCTAAGCACCCCCGCGCCGCGCCTAGCGGCGCGTCACCCCCTCAAGGGGGCAACGCTGGCGGCCCGGCAAAGCCGGTTCCGCGGCGTTCTGGGTGAACTGCCTCGCGATCCTCCAAGGTTGCAGTTGTCTCCCTTTTTCTTCTGGCAGTACCGCTGCCTCATGGGCTTGCATGCAGGCCCATGCACCAGCGGCCTTCCGCACCTCATCTTTCCTTTCAGGAGTCCACCATGCTTGACGCCACTTTGAAATCCCAGCTCCAGCAATATCTGGGCATGCTGCGCCAGCCGATCCGGCTGATCGCTTCGCTCGACGACAGCGCCACCGGTGTGGAGATGCGCAGCCTGCTGGACGACATCGTTTCGCTGTCGGACAAGGTCACGCTGGACGCCTCGGGCAACGATGCGCGCAAGCCGTCGTTCGTCGTTGCGCGTGAGCGCGAAACCCAGGGCGTGCGCTTCGCCGGTCTGCCGCTGGGCCACGAGTTCACCTCGCTGGTGCTGGCCCTGCTGTGGACCGGTGGTCACCCGCCCAAGGTCGAGGCCGACGTGATCGAGTCCATCAAAGCCCTGGACGGCGACTTCGGCTTCGAGGTCTACATGTCCCTGACCTGCCACAACTGCCCGGACGTGGTGCAGGCGCTCTCCCTGATGGCGATCTTCAACCCCAAGGTCAAGACCGTGGTGATTGAAGGTGGCGCGTTCCAGCAGGAAGTGACCGAGCGCGACATCATGGCCGTGCCCATGGTGTTCCTGAACGGCAAGGTTTTTGGTTCCGGCCGCATGACGGTTGAGGAGATCGTGGCCAAGCTCGACACCAACTCGGGTGACCGCGAAGCCGCCAAGCTCAACGCCAAGGACCCGTTCGACGTGCTGATCGTTGGCGGGGGCCCAGCCGGCGCGGCAGCGGCTGTGTACGCCGCCCGAAAGGGCATCCGCGTGGGTGTGGCGGCCGAGCGTTTCGGTGGCCAGGTCAACGACACCATGGCGATCGAGAATTACATCTCGGTGCTGGAAACCGACGGTCCCAAGTTCGCCGCCGCGCTGGAAGCCCAGGTGCGCCACTACGAGGTCGACATCATGAACCTGCAGCGCGCCGACAAGATCATCCCCGCTGAAGAGCCGGGCGGTCTGGTGCAGGTGCAGATGGCCAACGGCGGCGTGCTCCAGGCGCGCAGCGTGATCCTGTCCACCGGCGCGCGCTGGCGCAACGTCAACGTGCCCGGCGAGCAGGAATACAAGAACAAGGGCGTGGCTTACTGCCCGCATTGCGATGGCCCGCTGTTCAAGGGCAAGCGCACGGCGGTCATCGGTGGTGGCAACTCGGGCGTGGAAGCGGCCATCGACCTGGCGGGCATCGTGCAGCACGTGACCCTGGTCGAGTTCGCCGACCAGCTCAAGGCCGATGCCGTGCTGGTGAGCAAGCTGAAAAGCCTGCCCAACGTGACGATCCACGTGAACGCGCAGACCACCGAGATCACCGGTGCAGATGGCAAGGTCAATGGCCTGAAGTACAAGGACCGTGCGACCAACGAGGAACACCTGGTGCCGCTGGAAGGTGTGTTCGTGCAGATCGGCCTGGTGCCCAACACCGAGTTCCTCAAGGGCACGGTGGAGCTCAGCCGCTTTGGCGAGATCGTGGTCGACGCCAAGGGCCACACCAATGTGCCGGGCGTGTTCGCTGCGGGCGACTGCACCACGGTGCCGTACAAGCAGATCGTGATCGCCGCGGGTGAGGGTGCCAAGGCCGCGCTCAGCGCCTTTGACCACCTGATCCGCCAGCCGGTGGTGGCCGCTGCCTCCGAAGCCGTGACCGCCTGAACGAACCTCCGTTTCCAAAACAAAAAAGCCACCGGGGCAACCCGGTGGCTTTTTTGTTGGGCACGGACCGAGATCCGCTTTTTCGTGGATCAGTGGCCCGAGGCGCCGGAAGCGCCGATACCTGTTTCCGAACGAACCTGCTGGGCCAGGAAGCCCCCGCGGTCCACCTTGGCACGGGCGCTGTTGTCCAGGATGGAGAACAGCCAGATGCCCACGAAGCCGATGGTCATGGAGAACAGGGCCGGTGAGGTGTAGGGGAACAGGGCCGAACCTTTGGGGTTGCCCAGCGTGGCTTCCCAGACCGAGGGCGACACGATGGTCAGCACCACGGAGGAGATCAGCCCCAGGAAGCCACCGATCACGGCGCCTTTGGTGGTGCAGTCTTTCCACAGCACGCTCATGAACAGCACCGGAAAGTTGGCCGATGCCGCGATCGCGAAAGCCAGCGACACCATGAAGGCGATGTTCTGTTTCTCGAAGGCGATACCGAGCACCACCGCCACGATGCCGAGGCAGATCGTGGTGATCTTCGACACGCGCAATTCGGATGCCGAATCGGCCTTGCCCTTCTTGACCACGGTGGCGTAGATGTCGTGCGACACGGCCGAGGCGCCTGACAGCGTCAGGCCAGCCACCACCGCGAGGATGGTGGCGAAGGCCACGGCCGAGATGAAGCCCAGGAACACGTTGCCACCCACCGCATTCGCCAGGTGGATGGCGGCCATGTTGTTGCCGCCCAGCAAGCCACCCTTTGCATCGAGGAAGTCGGGATTGGTCAGCACGAAGGTGATCGCACCGAAACCGATGATGAAGGTCAGCAGGTAGAAGTAGCCGATCCAGCCGGTGGCCCACATCACCGACTTGCGGGCTTCCTTGGCCGAGGGCACGGTGAAGAAGCGCATCAGGATGTGCGGCAGGCCGGCGGTACCGAACATCAGGGCCATGCCGAAGCTGATGGCCGAGATCGGGTCCTTCACGAAGTTGCCCGGGCCCATGATCGACTGACCGGCGGCCGTGGCGGCCTCGGCAATCTTGCCGTCCTTCAGCGCCAGATCGGTCTTGATCTGAACAGCACCAGCGAACATCGCTTCGGGGCTGAAGCCGAAGTGCAGCAGCACCATGAAGGCCATGAACGAAGCGCCACCCAGCAGCAGGCAGGCCTTGATGATCTGCACCCAGGTGGTGGCTGTCATGCCGCCGAACAGCACGTAGACCATCATCAGTGCGCCGACGATGATCACGGCGATGTAGTACTCCAGGCCAAACAGCAGCTTGATGAGCTGTCCGGCACCGACCATCTGCGCGATCAGGTAGAACGCGACGACCACCAGTGTGCCGGAGGCCGCAAAGACGCGGACCGGGGTCTGGTTGAAGCGGAACGCGGCCACGTCGGCGAAGGTGAACTTGCCCAGGTTGCGCAGGCGCTCGGCCATCAGGAAGGTGATGACCGGCCAGCCCACCAGGAAACCGATGGAATAGATCAGGCCGTCAAAACCGCTGGCCATCACGGCCGCGGAAATGCCGAGGAACGAGGCGGCCGACATGTAGTCGCCGGCAATCGCCAGACCGTTCTGGAAGCCGGTGATGCCACCACCAGCGGTGTAGAAGTCCGATGCCGACTTGGTCTTGGCCGCGGCCCATTTGGTGATGAACAGGGTGCCCACCACGAACATCGCGAACATGGAAATGGCGGTCCAGTTGGTGGGCTGTTGCTCGGCCTGACCGAGGTCGGCGCCCGCTGCCCAGGCAGCAAACGACACACCGAAGAGCGCCAGCAGCGTCAGCACGCGACGCAGGGAATTTTGAGCGGGCATCATTTGTACGCGGCCTTGATCACTTCGTTGGAGAGGTCATCAAACTCGGTGTTGGCGCGTTTGACGTAGATGGCGGTGATGACGATGGTGAAGATGATCACGCCGAAACCAACGGGGATGCCCATCGTGAGGACGCCGTCGCCCAGCTTCTGCGAGAGGAATTCCTTGTTGAAGGCGACCAGCAGGATGAAGCCGTAATACACGACCATCATGGCCAGGGTGAGCCACCAGCCGAAGCGGGATCGTTTGGCTTTGAGTTCTTGATATTTGGGATTGCTGGCAATCCGCTGGACCAGATCATCTTGCATGATGACGTCTCCTGTTGTGGTGAATAAAACAGGTGGCAGCGTATGGCCGGGTTCTTACCACCCACTGACCGCAAACTGAACGAGTGCTGACAGGGTTCGCGACGGGTTGTGTCGACCCGGGGCTGGCGGTTTGTCTTTCCCCCTATGAAGTGCCGGTGTTTCAGACGTCTCAAGGGGGCTCTTCTTTGAGCGCCCCGTCCCACCTTTGAATGCTTCTAGGGACTTACCCTTGGCTTCTGACCCTGGGCGTGCAATTGCAATTTAACTGTAAGGAAGTGCTTCCACAGTCCGCCCGTAATGCTGGGTTCCGCAGGGAAAACGGCATGCAAAGCGGGGCGGGTCACACCGCTGAAATGGCAAGGCAACACTACGAGGAGATGACTTTCATGACAACTGAAAGCGAAAAAAACGCGAAGGCCTATTGGTCGGCGACGTTGGGGCTGCTGACCAAGATCCTGATCATCTGGTTCCTGGTTTCTTACGGTGCCGGCATCCTGTTTGCTGACATGCTCAACGGCATCAAGCTCGGCGGTTACCCGCTGGGCTTCTGGTTTGCCCAGCAGGGTTCCATCTATGTGTTCATCGCGCTGATCTTCTATTACGCGCACGCGATGGGCAAGCTGGACCGCAAGTTCGGTGTGCAAGAAGACTAAACAGAGGACCTACAAATGGATCTCCAAACCACCACCTATCTGTTCGTCGGGGCCAGCTTCGCGCTGTACCTCGGCATTGCCTACTGGGCGCGCGCTGGCAGCGTGTCCGAGTTCTACGTGGCCGGCGGCGGGGTGCACCCCATCACCAACGGCATGGCCACGGCCGCTGACTGGATGTCGGCCGCGTCCTTCATCTCCATGGCCGGCCTGATCTCCAACATGGGCTACGGCGGCGCCGTGTTCCTGATGGGCTGGACCGGTGGCTACGTGTTGCTGGCCATGCTGCTGGCGCCGTACCTGCGCAAGTTCGGCAAGTTCACCGTGCCCCAGTTCATTGGCGACCGCTTCTATTCGAAGACCGCCTCGACCGTGGCCGTGGTTTGCTTGCTGACCGCCTCCACCACCTACATCATTGGTCAGATGACCGGTGTGGGTGTGGCGTTCTCTCGCTTCCTGAACGTGTCCAGCGATACCGGCATCTACATCGGACAGGCGATCGTGTTCTTCTACGCCGTGTTCGGTGGCATGAAGGGCATCACCTACACCCAGGTAGCCCAGTACTGCGTGCTGATCTTTGCGTACATCATCCCGGCGATCTTCATTTCCCTGAACCTGACCGGCAACTTCCTGCCGCAACTGGGCCTGGGTTCGGATCTGGTCGGTACCGACACGTCGCTGCTTGTTAAGCTGGACCAGGTCGTCACCGACCTCGGCTTCAGTCAGTACACGACCACCAGCGCCGGTTCGATGCTGAACATGTTCTTCTACACCGTGTCGCTGATGATCGGTACCGCGGGCCTGCCCCACGTGATCGTTCGCTTCTTCACCGTGCCGAAGGTGGCCGATGCCCGCGCCTCCGCCGGCTGGGCCCTGGTCTTCATCGCCCTGCTGTACACCACGGCACCTGCCGTTGGCGCCATGGCCAAGCTGAACCTGCACAGTACCGTGAACACGGCTGTGACGTCGGGTGGCGACCTCTACGCTGCCGAGTCCAGCATCAAGAACGAAGACCGTCCGGACTGGATGAAGCGCTGGGAAAAGACCGGCCTGCTGAAGTGGGAAGACAAGAACGCCGACGGCCGCATCCAGTACTACAACGACGCGACCAAGAACGAAGTCGCCAAGGGCAAGGCCGCTACCGCAGGCTGGAAGGGCAACGAGTTGACCGTCAACGCCGACATCATCGTGCTGGCCAACCCGGAAATCGCGCTGCTGCCCAACTGGGTGATCGCGCTGGTGGCTGCGGGTGGTATCGCTGCCGCGCTGTCGACCGCAGCCGGTCTGCTGATGGCGATCTCGTCTGCCGTGTCCCACGACCTGGTGAAGAACGTGTTCAACCCCAACATCTCTGAAAAGGGCGAGCTGCTCGCGGGCAAGATCGCCATGGCTGTGGCGATTGTGTTGGCCGGCTGGTTGGGTCTGAACCCTCCGGGCTTCGCGGCCGGTACCGTGGCGCTGGCCTTCGGTATCGCCGCGTCATCGCTGTTCCCTGCAATCATGATGGGCATCTTTAGCCGCACCATGAGCGACAAGGGCGCGATCGCCGGCATGCTGGCGGGCCTGTTCACGACGCTGTTCTATGTGTTCGCTCACAAGGGTCTGTTCTTCGTCAAGGGCACCGACTTTGTCGACATGGTTGGTGGCGTCAATGGCTGGTTCGGCATCACGCCGGAAGCCATCGGCACGCTGGGCGCGATCGTCAACTTCACGGTGGCCTTCCTGGTGAACAAACTGACGGCTCCGGCGCCGAAGCACATCCAGGAGTTGGTTGAATCCATCCGTGTCCCCAAGGGCGCTGGCGCAGCGACCGGCCACTGATGGTATGAACCCGCGCCGGTCAGACGCCCGTCTGTCCGGCGCTTGAACAGAACCCCGTCAGGTCACTGCCGGGGTTTTGTTTTTCAGGCGGCAGGCCGGTGACAATCACGGGCGTTGCTGTGCACAGCGCACCCCGGTCAGCGCGCGCTGTGCACAGCAGAAGATCTCTTGTGTTGCGAATCAACTTGAAGGAACGTCGGATGGATCTGGGTTTGAGCGTATTTCCCATACGCATCATTTTTTTTCTCGCCTTGTTTCCGGTGGCGTTCTTCTGGCTGCGTCGCACCTGGCGCATCCTGGTGAAGAAGGACTTTTCCGAGGTGGCCCTCAAGAAAGGACTGCCACCCCCCAACGCGGAGAAGTACGCGCCTTACGAGATGGCGATCAACGGTATTGCGGGTGTGGTGATGGTGGTGGTGATCGTGTTTGTGCTGCTGGGGCTGCTGGACTACGACACCTGGGTGGCGATTGCGGGGTCCACCTTGTGGATCAAACTGTTTGCCTCGTTCGCACTGGGTCGCCAGGCCCACGGCCTCGGCCCGGCCAAGAAGAAGCCCGCAGCAGGCAAATAGGAACGGTGTCCCCGCCACGCACCCACGTGCGTGGGCGGGGGCTCAATAGCTGAGCTGTTCGGGCCGGATTTCCTGCAGGATGGTGGTGGCGATTTCTTCGATCGACTTCGTCGTCGTCGAGAGCCAGCGGATGCCCTCGCGGCGCATCATGCCTTCGGCCTCACTGACCTCCATGCGGCAGTTCTCCAGGCTGGCGTAGCGCGAGTTGGGCCGCCGCTCGTTGCGGATCTCGGACAGGCGTTCCG
The DNA here is from genome assembly GCF_013387465.1 of Hydrogenophaga aromaticivorans. Classification (GTDB taxonomy): domain Bacteria; phylum Pseudomonadota; class Gammaproteobacteria; order Burkholderiales; family Burkholderiaceae_C; genus Hydrogenophaga; species Hydrogenophaga aromaticivorans. The sequence goes on from NZ_VYGV01000028.1 coordinate 367,604, forward strand.
GGGCGATCGTCAAGCCGAAGATCTTCTTGCGGTGCGGCATCAATGCGGGCGGCAATTTGCGGCGCTCGAAGTCTTCCGGGATCAGCGGGTAGTTGGAGGCCTTCAGTCCGTGCTGCATGGCCAGGTAGAGCGAGGTCGGCGTCTTGCCGCTGCGGCTCACGCCGACCAGGATCACGTCCGAACCGGCCAGGTCGCGGTGGCTCTGACCGTCGTCGTGCATCAGCGAGAAGTTGATCGCTTCGATGCGGTCGTGGTATTCCTTGCTCTTGGACACGTCCGAGAAGCGGCCCACGCGGTGGTTGGACTTGATGCCCAGCTCGGCCTCCAGCGGCTCCACAAAGGTGCCGAACATGTCGAGCATCATGCCTGTGCAGTGTTCCTTGAAGACCTGCAGGACCTCCATGTTGACCACGGTGGTGAAGACCAGCGGGCGCCGGCCCTCGACCACGGCGGTGTGGTTGATCTGGCGCACCGCCTGGTGGGCCTTGTCCACACTGTCGAGAAAAGGCAGCCGCACACGCCGCACCTGGGCCTCGAACTGGTTGAGGATGGCGTTGCCGAAGGTTTCAGCGGTGATGCCGGTGCCATCGGAAACGAAAAAGACGGTTCGGTTGGTCATGAAGCGGTCCCGGGGTAGGGGGTGCAAAAATATTCAGGCGATGCCACCGCGGTTTTCACACCGCAGGGCAACGGTGTACCGCCTGAAGCAGGCTGCCGCCCTACAATTGCGGATTCGGGCTCCGGTCATTATCCCGGTTCCAGCCCGCCAGATTTCAGCCCCGTTGCCCGGTGCAAGACCCACAACAGAACACACAGGTCGCCAGCGCCGTGCATGGAGCCCCCGGTTTTTTAACTTGAGCGGAGTCTATCCATGTCCAACCTGTTTTCCCCGACCGATCTGGTCGTGCCTTTCGAGCACCTGCGGATGTCCGACGTCGAAGCTGTCGGCGGCAAGAACGCCAGCCTCGGTGAAATGATCTCGCAGCTGCCCAGCGGCGTGAAGGTGCCCACCGGTTTTGCGACCACGGCGCACGCCTTTCGCGAGTTCCTGAAATACGACGGCCTGACGGACCGCATCAATGCGCGCCTCGACGCGCTGGACACCGAAGATGTGCGCGCCCTGGCTGAAGCCGGTGCCGAGATCCGCGCCATGGTGGAAAACCAGCCCTTCCCGGCCGACCTGGAAAAGGCTATCCGCGACGCGTTCGTCACGCTGGTGGGTGACAACGACAAAGCCACCTTCGCCGTGCGGTCCTCCGCCACCGCCGAAGACCTGCCCGACGCCTCGTTCGCCGGCCAGCAGGAAACCTTCCTCAACGTGCACGGCATCGACGAAGTGCTGCACAAGATGAAAGAGGTGTTTGCCTCGCTGTACAACGACCGCGCCATCAGCTACCGCGTGCACAAGGGCTTTGCCCATGCCGACGTGGCCCTGTCGGCCGGTGTGCAGCGCATGGTGCGCTCCGACACGGGCGCTGCCGGCGTGATGTTCACCATCGACACCGAATCGGGCTTCGAAGACGTGGTCTTCATCACCTCCAGCTACGGCCTGGGCGAGACGGTGGTGCAGGGCGCCGTGAACCCCGACGAGTTCTACGTGCACAAGCCCATGCTCAAGGCCGGCAAGCGCGCGCTGATCCGCCGCAACCTTGGCAGCAAGCTGATCCAGATGACCTTCACCACGGCCGAAGAGAAGGCCAGTGACAGCGCGCTCAAGGGCAAGCTGGTGAAAACCGTGGACGTACCGGTCGAGCAGCGCAACCGCTACAGCCTGACCGACGCCGACGTCGAGCAACTGGCGCACTACGCGCTGGTGATCGAGCAGCACTACGGCCGCCCGATGGACATCGAGTGGGGCAAGGACGGCATCGACGGCCAGCTCTACATCCTGCAGGCTCGGCCCGAGACCGTGAAGAGCCAGTCGGCCGGCAAGACCGAGGTGCGCTACAAGCTCAAGGGCAAGGGTGCCGTGCTGGCCTCGGGCCGTGCCATCGGCCAGAAGGTCGGTACCGGCCCGGTGCGCCTGGTGCACAACATCAGCGAGATGGACAAGGTTCAGCCCGGCGATGTGCTGGTGACCGACATGACCGACCCGAACTGGGAACCGGTGATGAAGCGCGCCAGCGCCATCGTGACCAACCGCGGTGGCCGCACCTGCCACGCTGCCATCATCGCGCGCGAGCTGGGCATTCCGGCCGTGGTGGGTTGCGGCGACGCCACCGAGTCGCTCAAGGACGGCATGCTGGTGACGGTGAGCTGCGCCGAGGGCGACACCGGCAACATCTACGACGGTTTGCTGGAAACCGAGATCACCGAAGTGCAGCGCGGCACCATGCCCGAGGTGGACGTGAAGATCATGATGAACGTGGGCAACCCCCAGCTGGCGTTCGATTTCGCGCAGATCCCCAACGGTGGCGTGGGCCTGGCCCGTCTGGAATTCATCATCAACAACAACATCGGCGTGCACCCGAAGGCGATCCTGGACTACCCGCAGATCGACGCCGACCTGAAGAAGGCCGTGGAATCGGTGGCGCGAGGCCACGCTTCGCCGCGTGCGTTTTACGTGGACAAGGTGGCCGAAGGCGTGGCGACCATCGCGGCGGCTTTCTGGCCCCGGCCGGTGATCGTTCGCCTGTCGGACTTCAAGTCCAACGAGTACCGCAAGCTGGTTGGCGGCAGCCGCTACGAGCCCGATGAAGAGAACCCCATGCTGGGCTTCCGCGGTGCGGCCCGCTACATCAGCGAAGACTTCCGCGAAGCCTTTGCCATGGAGTGCGAGGCCCTGAAGCGTGTGCGCGAAGACATGGGACTGGACAACGTGCAGGTGATGGTGCCGTTTGTGCGCACCCTGGGCCAGGCCCAGCGTGTGACCGAGTTGCTGGCCGAGAAGGGCCTCAAGCGCGGCGAGAACGGGCTCAAGGTCATCATGATGTGCGAGATCCCGAGCAACGCCGTGCTGGCCCACGAGTTCCTGCAATTCTTCGACGGCTTCTCGATCGGCTCGAACGACCTGACCCAGCTCACCCTGGGTCTGGACCGCGATTCGGGTCTGGAGCTGCTGGCCAAGGACTTCGACGAGCGCGACCCCGCCGTCAAGGCCCTGCTCAAGATGGCCATCGGCGCTTGCAAGGCCGAGGGCAAGTACGTGGGCATCTGCGGCCAGGGCCCCAGCGACCACCCGGATTTCGCCCAGTGGCTGCAGGCCGAAGGCATCAGCTCAATCTCGCTGAACCCGGACTCCGTGGTGGACACCTGGCAGCTGCTGGCAGCGTCCCAGAAATAAAGCGCGGGCGAGCCACGGCGCACGGCGGCAGGGGCAACCCTTGCCGCCTTTTTTGTTGCGTTGCAACGTAAGCCCGTGGTCAGTGCTTGGGGCACAATCCTTTGAGACAGGCGCGGCGATGCATCGCGCCCGCCGCTTGAGGAGACACACATGTTTCAAGGCCTGGATGCCCAACGCCTGGTGGCCCTGTTCGTGGCCGGCTGGGCCTTGTTGAGCTTTCCTTTGCTGGCGCTCTGGGACCACGAAGCGAGGGTCTTCGGGTTGCCACTGTTTCCTTTGGCCTTGTTCGGTATCTGGGTGCTGCTGATCGCAGCGCTGGCCTGGGTCGTCGAGCACGGACGCGAACGCGATCCCGCCGCCAGCGACTCCGCACGGCCCCACTGACGTAACACGACCCGCCCATGCTGTCCGCCCCGCTGGTCATCGCCGTTTCGTTCGCCTACCTGTTGCTGCTGTTTGCCGTGGCCTACTGGGGCGACTGGCGCGCGGCGCAAGGCCGCTCGGTGATTTCCAGCCCTTGGGTGTACGCCTTGTCGATGGCGGTCTACTGCACCGCATGGACCTACTTCGGCAGCGTCGGCCGGGCCGCCAACTCGGGGGTGTGGTTCCTGCCGATCTACCTCGGGCCGATGCTGGCCATGATCCTGGCCTGGATGGTGGTGCGCAAGATGATCCGCGTGGCCAAGACCTACCGCATCACCTCCATCGCCGACTTCATCGCCAGCCGCTACGGCAAGAGCCCTTTGCTGGCCGGGCTGGTGACGATGATCACGGTGGTCGGCATCGTGCCCTACATCGCGCTGCAGCTCAAGGCGATCGCCAGCGGCTACGCCGTGCTGACCTCGCCGCTGGGTTCGCCTGCGGTGCAAAGCGCGCAATGGTGGAACGACAGCACCCTGTATGTGGCGCTGATGCTGGCGGGTTTCACCATGGTGTTTGGCGCGCGCCACCTCGACAGCACCGAGCGCCATGAAGGCATGGTGGCAGCGATCGCTTTCGAGTCGGTGGTCAAGCTGGTGGCCTTCCTGGCGGTGGGCCTCTTTGTCTCGTTCGGCTTGTTCGCCAGCCCGGCCGCGCTGTTTGACCAGGCCTACGCGGTGGCCGAACTGCGCCGCTTGTTGCAGTTCGGCCAGAACCAGCCTTTTGCGTATCCGCAGTGGTTCGGCCTCACCCTGCTGGCCATGCTGTCGGTGATTTTTCTGCCGCGGCAGTTCCAGGTGATGGTGGTGGAAAACGTCGACGAGCAGCACCTGCGCCGCGCGGTCTGGGTGTTTCCGCTCTACCTGCTGCTGATCAACCTGTTTGTGCTGCCCATTGCCATCGGTGGCTTGCTGCACTTTGGCCCGGGGCGCATGGATCCGGAAACCTTCATCCTTTCGCTGCCCCTGTCGCAGGGCCATGGGGCGCTGGCGCTGGCTGCCTTCGTCGGCGGGCTCTCCGCCGCGACCGGCATGGTGATCGTCGAAGCGATCGCGGTTTCCACCATGGTCTGCAACGACCTGGTCATGCCCCTCCTGCTGCGCATGAGGCGCTTCGGTGCGCGCGCCAGCGGTGACCTCACCGGCCTGCTGCTGGGCATCCGGCGCCTGGCCATCCTGGGCATCCTGCTGCTGGGCTACCTGTATTTCCACCTGGCGGGCGAGGCCTACGCGCTGGTCAGCATCGGCCTCATCAGTTTCGCCGCGGTGGCGCAGTTCGCCCCCGCCATGCTGGGCGGCCTGTACTGGAAAGGCGGCACACGCCGTGGCGCCCTGGCCGGTCTGCTGTTGGGTTTCGGCTTCTGGGTCTACACCCTGATGTTGCCCTCGCTGGCCAAGTCGGGCTGGCTGGGTTCGGACTTTCTGCAGTTCGGCCCCTTTGGCTGGCACTGGTTCAAACCCGAGGCGTTTCTTGGCCTCTCGGGACTCGACAACCTGACGCATTCGCTCTTCTGGAGCCTGCTGGCGAACATCGGCGCCTACGTGGGTGTGTCGCTGTGGCGGGCACCATCAGCGGCCGAAACCAGTCAGGCGCTGTTGTTCGTCGACGTGTTCAACCGCACGGCGCATGCGCGGCCGGTGTTCTGGCAGGGCAAGGCGCAGGTGTCGGCGCTGCTGCCGCTGACCGGGCGCTTTCTCGGTGTGGACGTGGCCCAGCGCCTGTTTGTGGGCTATGCCGCGCGCCTGGGTGTGGCCAGTATCGACCAGATCCCGGGCGACGCGCGGCTGGTGCATTTTGTCGAGACCCAGCTCGCGGGTGCGATCGGCAGCGCCTCGGCCCGTGTCATGGTCGCGGCGGTGGTGGAAGAAGAGGCGCTGGACCTGGACGACGTGATGCGCATCCTCGACGAGGCCTCGCAGCTGCGGGCCTATTCGCATGCGCTGGAGGACAAATCGCGTTCGCTGGAACGGGCCACGGCCGAATTGCGCGAAGCCAACGAGAAGCTCAAGAGCCTGGACCGCATGAAGGACGACTTCATGTCTTCGGTGACCCACGAGCTGCGCACGCCCTTGACCTCCATCAGGGCCCTGTCGGAGCTGATGCGCGACGATGACCACATGGACACGGCGCAACGACAGCAGTTCCTGGGCATCATCGTCACCGAGGCCGAACGCCTGAGCCGGCTGGTGAACCAGGTGCTGGACATGGCCAAGATCGAGGCGGGACACGCCGAGTGGCACGACACCGATGTGGACCTGCGCGAGGTGGCCGAACAGGCCGCGGGCACCATGAAGGAGAGCTACCGTGAGCGCGGGGTGGCGCTGGTGCTGAGCTTGCCGGCGCAGGTGCATGCGGTCCGGGCCGACGCCGATCGGCTCACGCAGGTGGTGCTGAACCTGCTGTCGAATGCCCTGAAGTACGCCCCCCGAGAGGGTGGTCGTGTGGTGCTGCGCCTGCATGAGGACCCGGACCGCCTGACCGTGGAAGTCGAAGACAACGGCCCGGGCATCCCGCTGGAACAGCAGGCGGTGGCCTTCGAAAAATTCCGGCAGGTCGCTGGTGACGATCATTACCGGGCGGGTGGCACGGGGCTGGGCCTGCCCATCAGCCGCCAGATCGTGGAGCATTTTGGCGGCAGCATGTGGCTGCGCTCAACGCCGGGGCAGGGCGCCTGCTTCGGCTTCTCGCTGCCCCGCCACGCACCGACCGCCGCCGACGACAGCTACAACGACGAACACCAGAGGAGCACAGCAACATGAGCCAGAAAATACTGATCGCAGACGACGAACCGAACATCCTCATTTCGCTGGAGTTCCTCATGAAGCGCGAAGGCTTCGAGGTGGTGCTGGCGCGCGATGGCCAGGAAGCGATGGATGCGATTGCCCGCGAGCGCCCGGCCCTCGTGTTGCTCGACGTGATGATGCCGATCAAGACCGGCTTTGATGTCTGCTGCGAAGTCCGTGCCAATGAAAACCTGCGCGACATCCGCATCCTCCTGCTCACGGCCAAAGGCCGCGACACCGACGTGGCCAAGGGCCTGGCGCTGGGCGCCAACGCTTACATGACCAAGCCGTTTTCGACCAAGGAACTGGTCCAGAAGGTGCGCGAGCTGCTGGGTGCGGCTTCATGAGCGGGCAGCAGAAGACCGACCGCCGCCTGTGGTGGCTGCTGGTCGTGGCGGCCGTGGTGTCGGTGGCCTGGTTGCTGGCAACGTTTGGCCTGCTCGGTTCGACCCTGGAGCCGGACGACCGGGCGACCGTCTGGGGCCTGCTGGGGGACCGCCTGATGCTGATCTCCCTGACGTGGGGCGCCGGCATGGCGGCCATTGCCTGGGGTCTGAAGCGCTGGTTCGACCACTGGGTCACGCCTTCGGTGCAACTGGCCGAAGAAGCGCAGGTGCTTCTGCGCACCGACGTCGTGCGCGAACTCACGCCCAAGGGCAATGTTGAGACCAAGGTGCTGGTGGGGCTGTTCAACCAGCTGGTGGGGCAACGCGAAGACCTGCGGCGCGAGATGGACGCCAAGGTGCATGAGGCGGCGCAAGGCATCGAGCAGGAAAAGTCGCGTCTGGCCGCGCTCATGTCCGAGCTCACGCAAAGCGTCGTGGTCTGCAACCTCGACGGCCGCATCATTCTGTACAACAACCGCGCGCGCATGCAGTTCCGCGCGCTCTCGCAGGCGCCCGGCGTGGCCGGTGGCGCCGAACTGATCGGTCTCGGTCGCTCGATCTACAGCGTGTTCGACCGCAAGCTGGTGGCCCACGCACTGGAGAACATCCAGCAGCGCATGCTGCGTGGCGCCGGCCAGCCGTCGGCCCAGTTCGTGACCACCACGGCGGCCGGTCAGCTGCTGCGGGTGCAGATGGCGCCGGTGCGTTCGGCCCAGGCCCAGGCGGCCGAGTCGCCGGCCGACCGCATCGAACTCAGCGGCTTCGTGCTGATGCTGGACAACATCACGCGCGACTACGAGGCCGAGTCGGCCAAAGACCAGGTGCTGCACTCGCTCACCGAGGGCAGCCGTTCTGCACTGGCCAACATGCAGGCCGCGATCGACATGCTCGACTACCCCGATCTGGAACCCGCCATGCGCGAGCGCTTCCTGGGGGTCATCCGCGAAGAGACGCGCACGCTCAGCCAGCGCATCGGGGCGCTGGAAGCGGGCTCGGCCGACAGCCTCAAGACCCGCTGGCCGCTGGAAGACATGCTGGGCGCCGATCTTGTGAACGCAGCGCTGCGCCGCATTGAGGTGGTGACCGGCCTGCCGGCTTCGACGGTGGACGTGGACAGCGCTCTGTGGCTCAAGGTGGAGAGCTTTTCGATGCTGCAGGCGCTGGTGTACCTGACCGGCCGCCTGGCCGATGAGTTCGAGGTGCGTTTCGTGCAGCTGCGCCTGGCGCCTGCGGCGGGCAGCCCTGGCAAGGCCCAGCTGGACCTCATATGGTCCGGCCAGGCGATGAGCACCGAGACGGTGATGAGCTGGGAAATGGACCCGATGAAGGTGGGGCATGAAACCACGCGCCTGACCGTGCGTGACGTGGTCGAGCGCCATGGCGGCGCTTTCTGGTTCGAGCGCGAACGCGTGCGCCACCAGGCTTTCTTCCGCTTCCTGCTCCCGCTGGCCAACCCGCAGGAGCAGGTGGACGCCGCCGCCTTCCTCAAGAGCGAGAGCCGTCCCGAGTACTACGACTTCGACCTGTTCAAGACCACCGAACAGACGCGCACGCTGGACGATCGCAAGCTCGCCGATCTGGTCTACACGGTGTTCGACACCGAGACCACCGGGCTCAATCCGTCGCAGGGCGACGAGATCATCCAGATCGGTGCGGCGCGCATCGTCAACAACAAGCTGCTGCGCCAGGAGTGTTTCGAACAGCTGGTGGACCCGAAGCGCCCGATCCCTGCGGCGTCGATTCCCATCCACGGCATCCAGCCCGAGATGGTGGTGGGGCAGCCGACCATCGACCAGGTGCTGCCGGCCTTCCATGCCTTCGCGCAGGACACCGTGCTGGTGGCGCACAACGCCGCGTTCGACATGCGTTTCCTGCAACTCAAGGAGGCGCAGACCGGTGTGGTCTTCGACCACCCGGTGCTGGACACGCTGCTGCTCTCCGCGCTGATCCATCCCAACCAGGACTCGCACCGGCTGGAGGCCTTGGCCGAGCGCTTCAACGTCACCGTCATCGGGCGCCACACCGCACTGGGCGACGCCATGGTCACCGCCGAGGTGTTTGTGAAACTGATTCCGATGCTGGCCGAAAAGGGGATCCACACGCTGGGCGAGGCGCGGGAAGCGGCGCAGAAGACGTACTACGCCCGAATCAAGTATTGACCCCCCGCGCCGCGCCCGGAGGGCGCGTCACCCCTCAGGGGGCGGCACTGGCGGCCCGGCGAAGCCGGTTCCGCGGTGCCCTGGGATCAACTCCCACTCGCATCACCCAGTACCTCTCCGGAGCGCGTGCCTTGACCCAGGATGCGGTGGAACCGGCTTTGCCGGGCCACTCGCATCGCACCCTGGGGGGTGACAGCCGCAGGCCGGCGCGGGGGGTATCACATCTTGTAGCGCTGGCCCAGCACGCTTTGCAGTGACTGGACCACGGTGAAGGCGTCCTTGAGCTGGGAGCGTTCGAAATTGGAGATGTCGTCCGGATTCAGGTAGTTGTCCGGGGCCAGACCGGCGGCGATCTGGCGGGCCTGGTGCTGGATGCGGGTGAAGGCCAGAAACTCCAGCGCATCACGCAGGTCGCGGGCGCTCTGTTCGCTGATGGAACCGCCCGCTGCGGCGCCCAGCAGCCGGTCGTGGGTGTTCACGGCATCGTCGCCGCCGGCCAGCGCGTACACGCGGGCCAGATCGACGATGGGCACCACGCCGGTGTGCTTGAGGTCGATGGTGCCCTTGTGCTCACCGCTGCGGATGCTGGAGATGCCCTTGAACATGCCCAGCGGCGGTTGGTGCGTGAGCGCGTTGCCCACCATGAGGGCCAGAAAGATGCTGTTGCCCCTGGTGCGTTCGAGCACCTCGCGGCGCAGTCCGTCGAGCAACTGGTTGTTGCCGTGCACGGCGCGCAGGTCGAAGAACACACAGGTCAGCATCAGTGATTTCGGATCGGGCTGACCGGTCCAGCGTGCAAAGTACTCGGCCCAGCGCCGCCGTGGCTGGCGCCAGGTGTCGGTCATGGCCATCATTTCACCGGGGCAGTAGACGTAACCGCAGGCGTCCAGCCCGTCGCAGACGAACTGGGCCAGGGCCTTGAAGTAGGCGCCGTGTTGCGCTTCGTCGTAGCTGTCGTCCAGCACCATGCAGTTGTCCTGGTCGGACTTGGCGGTCTGTTCGCTGCGCGCCTGGGAACCGGCGGCGACCCACACGTAGTCCACCGGCGCCGGGCCGAAGCGGGCTTCGCCGAGTTGCAGCAACCGGCTGGTGATGGCGTCGGTGATGGCGGTGATGATGTGGCCGGTGCTGTAGGCCGAAGCCTGGGCCGATGCCAGGCTCTGCTGCAGTCGCTTGATCTTGGTGCTGGCCTGCTGCAGGCCCTCGACGCTGCCTTGTTTGTAGATATCACCCGCGAGGTACACGGCCGAGGTGCTGTGCTGCTCGGTCAGGTCGGTGGCGGTGATCATGCCGGCGATGCGCTGGCCGTCGAGCACGGGCACGTGGTGGATGTTGTGGCGGGCCATGAGCAGCAAGGCATCAAAGGCCGGGTTCTGCACGTCGATGGTCATGGGCGCGAGCGTGGCGATGTCCATGATCGAGCGCCCGGTGTCCATGCCGGCGGCAATGACCCGGTTGCGCAGGTCGCGGTCGGTGATCAGGCCAAAAAGGTGGTCCTGCTCCACGATCAGCACCGAGGACACGCGCTTTTCGCTCATGACCTGCGCCGCCTCGCGGATGCTGGTTTGTGGGGGCAAGGTGATGGGTGCCCGCTTGATCAGCGCGCGCACCGGGGTGGTCATCAGGTTGAGCGCGGGGTCGGTCTCGATGCCGGCGCTGGCCAGGGCGTTGCGTGGGAGGCGATTCCCCTGGGGCAGGAAATAGGCGAGGGCAGGGGCCTCCTGGCGCAAGGCATTCAGGGTGGCGTGGTCGAGTTGCGCGACGCGGCAGGCGCCCAGGGCCACCGCGGCGCAAGCCATCAGGTCACCGCCCTGGTCCAGACCAAAGAACTCACCCGCCTGCAAGGTGAGCAGCGCATGGTCATCGGCATCCTGCAGCTCCACGGTGCCGTCCATGAGCCAGTACAGATGGGACGCGAACGTTTCGCCATCGGCCAGGCGCACGCCGGCCTCGTACTCCTGAACCATCAAGGCTTTGGCCAACGAGGCCTGGGCACTGGCGGGCAAGCGGCCGAACACCCGATGGTCCCGGATGGCGGCGGTGAGGGAGGGGGTTTTGCTGGCGGATGCGCTCATGTCCTGGACCTGTTGGGATGCTTGCCGGACATGCTACACCCCGGGAGAAGGGGGTATTGCGGGTATACCCTGTTGGCGTTTGACCTGTGTCAGACGCGATGTCGGCGCTTCTGTAAGAACTTGGTAAGCTCGAAATCCAGAATGGCGCCACCTTGTCCTGAGCCCTCCATGTTGATCCTCCTCTCTGCCGTCAAACTCGTCGCCGAAATCGCCCTGCTGGCGTTGTTCGGGCAATGGGTGCTGGGCTTGCTGGCGGGCCAGCGCCGTGCGCAGAATTTCTTCTACCAGCTGCTGCAACAGATCGCCCGACCGTTTGTTCAGCTGGCGGGCTGGGTGACACCCCGGGTGGTGCTCGAACGCCATCGGCCACTGGTGGCTTTCCTGATCCTGGGTTTTGTCTGGCTCGCGGCCACCGCGGCCAAGATTGCCCATTGCCTTGAGATCGGGGTGCAGTTGTGTCGATGACCGAGCGCATGAGCGTCACGCTGGAACGCGCTCGGGTCCGGCTGCTGCTGATGTTCGGACTGGAGCGGCAGGCGCTGGCGCGGGTCCTGCACCGCCTTGAGGCCCACCCCTTCGACGCGTTTTCACTCGCCACGGGCGCACACCTTCACGCCTGCCTGGGTGACCCAACAGCGGCGCGGCGCTTGCTGGAGCGGCTGGTCCGGCAGCACCCTGAGCGGGCGGACGGCTGGTTCAATCTGGGCTACGTGTGCGAATCGCTGGGCCTGCTGGCCGCGTCCGAGGCAGCGTTCCGCCGTGCGATCGCCATCGATCCCCGGCTGGACCGGGCGTGGTACGGCCTGTCGCTCAGCCTCATCGCCCAGCAGCGCCTGGATGAAGCCCTGCAGGCGCTGCGCAAGAACACCGAACTGCAGCCCATGAGCCCATATGGGTGGTACCAGATGGCCCGGGTGCAGGTGGATCGGCAGGCGCCCGATGAGGCCGAAAAAATCATTCACCACCTGCGTGGGTTCGAGCCGCGTGTGGCGGCCCAGCTGGAGCGCGAGACCGGTCTGGGGACCGCCCGGGCCTGACACCGGCGAAGAAACCAATGGATCACATGGAACCCACCGACAACCACCGCCGCTACTGGCGGAAAAACCTGAACATCACGGCCGTCTTGCTGGCGATCTGGTTTGTGGTGACTTTTGTGGTGAGCTACTTCGCCCGCGACCTGAACTTCAACTTCTTCGGCTGGCCTTTCAGCTTCTGGGTGGGGGCGCAGGGCGCCCTGGTGGTGTACTGCCTCATCATCGGGTTCTACGCCTGGTACATGAACCGGCTCGACATCCAGCACGGGGTGGATGAGGATGGGCCATAAACCATGACAGGTCGACCCGAATCCCGGCGCAGCGCCAGCGACATCGCCGCCAGCAAGGCGTTCAAGCAGCAGCTCGACAAGGTGTACCTCTGGTACACCGGGGGCTTCGCCCTGTTTGTGGTCAGCCTGGCCGTGGCGGAGCAGATGGGCCTGCCGCGCGACTGGATAGGCTTCATCTTCCTGCTCGCCACGATCGGTCTCTACGCGGGCATCGGCATCATGAGCCGCACGACGGACGCCACCGAGTACTACGTCGCCGGCCGCCGGGTGCCCGCCGTCTACAACGGCATGGCCACCGGCGCGGACTGGATGTCGGCCGCGTCGTTCATCGGCATGGCCGGCACCGTGTACCTCACGGGCTACAGCGGCCTGGCGTTCATCATGGGCTGGACCGGCGGCTATTGCCTGGTGGCCCTGCTGCTGGCGCCTTATCTGCGCAAGTTCGGCCAGTTCACCATCCCGGATTTCCTCGGGGAGCGCTATGGCGGCAACCTGCCGCGCCTGCTCGGGATTGCTGCGGCCATCCTGTGTTCGTTCACCTATGTGGTGGCCCAGATATCGGGCGTGGGTCTGATCACCTCGCGCCTGACCGGCGTGGCTTTCGAGCTCGGCATCTTCCTCGGACTGGGCGGCATCTTGGTGTGCTCCTTCCTGGGCGGCATGCGTGCCGTGACCTGGACCCAGGTGGCGCAATACATCGTGCTGATCGTGGCCTACATGCTGCCGGTGGTGTGGCTGTCGGTCAAACAGACCGGGGTTCCGGTGCCTCAGGCCATCTACGGGTTTCAGCTGGAAAAGGTGACGGCCAAGGAAAAGCTGCTCGCGAACGACCCCAAAGAGCTGGAGGTGCGTGAGATCTACAAAGCCCGTTCGATCGAACTCGCCGCCAAGCTGGAAAACCCCGCGGCAGCCCTGGTGGCGGCCAAGGCGGCTGCTGAAGCGAAGCTCGCCGGATTGCGCACGGCGAATGCGCCGTCGTCGCAGATATCGGCTGCCGAAAAGGCCTTGTCTGCCTTGCCGCGGGATGCCGCTTCGGCCCGGGTCACCTGGTCCCGTGCCAAGGCCGAGGCCGACACCAAGTCGCTGCCGCTCAACGGCATGCCGGCGCACGCGGCCCAGTTTGCCGGGGATCCTGACGGGGACGCCGAGGCCCGGAAGACCTACGACGACTCGCGCCGCAACTTCCTGGCGCTGATCTTCTGCCTCATGGTGGGCACCGCAGCGCTGCCCCACATCCTGATGCGCTACTACACGGTGCCCAGCGTGAAGGAGGCCCGGCAATCGGTGACCTGGTCGCTGTTTTTCATCTTCCTGCTGTACTTCACCGCGCCGGCGCTGGCTGTGCTGGTGAAGTTCGAGGTGTTCCACGTGCTCATCGGCACCCCGTTCGACCATTTGCCCCAGTGGGTTTCCGCGTGGAACAAGGTCGATCCTTCGCTGCTGTCAGTGACCGATATCAACAACGACGGGTTGCTGCAGCTCAATGAGATGTCCATCGGTGGCGACATCATCGTGCTGGCCACAGCAGAGATTGGCGGCTTGCCCTATGTGATCTCCGGTCTGGTGGCCGCCGGGGGGCTGGCCGCGGCGCTGTCCACCGCCGACGGGCTGTTGCTGACGATTGCCAACGCGCTGTCTCACGACCTGTACTACAAGATGATCGATCCCAACGCGTCCACCGCGCGCCGGGTCACCATCTCCAAGGTGCTGCTGCTCATGGTGGCCCTGGTGGCGGCGTATGTGGCGGCGCAGAAGCCGGCCGACATCCTGTTCCTTGTCTCGGCCGCGTTTTCCTTCGCGGCGGCGGCGTTCTTCCCGGCGCTCGTGCTGGGCATTTTCTGGAAACGCGCCACCGGCATCGCCGCGGCTCTGGGCATGATCGCGGGTCTGGGCGTCACCTTCTACTACATGGTGACCACGCAGCCGTGGTTGCGCGATGTGTTTGGGGTCACCTCGCCGGTGGAGCTCTGGTTCGGCATCCTGCCGATTTCTGCCGGCATTTTTGGTGTTCCCCTTGGCTTCGCCGTGATCATTCTGGTGAGCCTGGTCACGCCGCCGCCGAGTCGCGATGTGCAGGATCTGGTGGAGCACCTTCGCTACCCCCGGCGCTAGGCTCCGGCGTCATAGCCCAGCTTCCATCCGTTCGATCAAGCCAAGCCTGTTTTACAGACAGCCCGGAACTTTGCTATAATCGCGGGCTTGCCTTGCTGCACCCCAAACAGACGCTGGGGGCGGCTTTTTTATCCAAAAGGAGAGTCTATGCGTCATTACGAAATCGTTTTGCTGATCCATCCGGATCAAAGCGAACAGGTTCCAGCCATGCTGGAGCGCTACAAGGGCATGATCACGGCCGGCGGCGGCAAGATCCACCGCGTTGAAGATTGGGGCCGTCGCCAGATGGTTTACCAGATCAACAAGCTGTCCAAAGCCCACTACCTGTGTGTCAACATCGAGGCCGATCAGGCTGTGATGGCTGAACTGGAGCACGCCTTCAAGTTCAACGACGCCGTGCTGCGCCACCTGACCGTGCTCAAGAAGAAAGCCGAAACCGGCCCTTCGAGCATGATGAAGTCGGTCGAGCGTGAAGAAGCCCGCAAGCTTCAACAGCCCGCCCACGGCAACCAGGAACAGCGAGTCCAGGCCGCCTGATCCCGGGCGTGTCATCGTCAGCGGTCAACCGGTGTCAATTGTCCGCCGTGGTGGTGCAGGTTCAGAGCCTGCGCTACACACCGGCAGGCATCCCGGCCGTCAACCTCGTGCTGGAGCACGAGTCAACGGTCACCGAAATGGACACCCCGCGACTGGTGAAACTGCAACTGAGGGCTGTGGCCTTCGGTGCCCAGGCTGAAACACTGTCCCGACAGGGACTTGATTCGGTTTGTGAGTTTCACGGTTTTCTGGCGAATGCACGCAACGGCAAAGGCGTCGTGTTTCATATCCAAGATTTCAGCAAGACATAGGAAAGGCCCATCATGGCTGCACCGAAACGTTTCAACAAAGACAAGCGCCCCAAGCGCAACACCCAATCGCTGCTGTTCAAGCGCAAGCGCTTCTGCCGCTTCACCGTGGCGAACGTCGAAGAAGTCGACTACAAGGACATTGATGTCCTGCGTGACTTCATCGCCGAAAACGGCAAGATCATCCCCGCGCGCCTGACCGGCACCCGCGCCTTCTACCAGCGCCAGGTCAACACGGCCATCAAGCGCGCACGCTTCCTGGCCATGCTGCCTTACAGCGACCAGCACCGCGTCTGAAAGAGAGCCTGACATGCAAATCATCCTGCTCGACAAAGTTGTCAATCTCGGCGCCCTGGGCGATGTGGTCAAGGTCAAGGACGGCTACGCCCGCAACTTCCTGATCCCGTCCGGTCGTGCCCGCCGCGCCACGCAAAACGCCATCGCCGAATTCGAAGCCCGCCGCGCGGAACTCGAAAAAGTGGCGGCTGCCAAGCTGGCTGAAGCCCAGGCCCTGGGTGAAAAGCTGGCTGCTGTGACCATCAAGCTGTCGCAAAAAGCCGGTGTGGACGGTCGCCTGTTTGGCTCCGTCACCAACCACGACGTGTCCGAAGAGCTGAACAAGCAAGGTTTCTCTGTGGCCAAGTCGCAAGTTCGCATGCCCAACGGTCCGTTGAAGAACGCGGGTGACTACACCGTGAGCGTCAACCTGCACACCGACGTCACCATCGACGTCGCTGTTTCGGTGCTCGGCGAAACCGCCTGATCGCCCTCATCCATCCCGGCAGTTCGCTGCCAGGGATGGAACAGAAGCCGCCGCCTTCGGGTTGGCGGCTTTTTTGTTTCCTGCGCTGCGTCCCGCCCATCGGCTGGAGCGACTTGTCCCACGAAATCCTCCGCCTTTGCACCGGTTGTCCACAGGTTTGTCCCATGACACCCGGACGGCCGCGACGTACCATTGAAGGTCCTTCAGGAAAGCCATGTCCACCGCATTCTCCAGTCCCCTTTCTTCGTTTGACGCCGGTCTTGACGAGGTCGATTTCGGTGCCGACCGGCAGATCGCCCAGTTGCGCGTTCCACCGCATTCCATCGAGGCCGAATCCAGTGTGCTGGGCGGCCTGCTGCTCGACAACCACGCCTGGGACCGCGTGGCCGATCTGGTCAACGATTCCGACTTCTACCGCTACGAACACCGTCTGACGTATTCCGCCATCGCCTCGCTGGTCAACGCCAGCAAGCCGGCCGACGTGGTCACGGTGTTCGAGCACCTGCAGAACCTGGGCAAGGCCGACGAGGCCGGTGGCCTGGCCTACCTGAACTCGCTGGCGCAATACGTGCCCAGCGCAGCCAACATCCGCCGCTACGCCGAGATCGTGCGCGAACGCGCCATCCTGCGCAAACTGGTCGCTGCCAGCGACGAAATAGCCACCGCGGCCTTCAACCCGCAAGGCCGGCAGGTTGCCAAGATCCTGGATGAAGCCGAGCAGAAGATCTTCAAGATCGGTGAAGAAGGCTCGCGCATGAAGGAGGGCTTCCAGGGCATGGACACGCTCGTGGTCGATCTGCTGGACCGCGTGCAGGAAATGGCCGACAACCCGATGGACGTGACGGGTGTGCCCACGGGTTTCATTGATCTGGATCGCATGACCTCGGGCCTGCAAGCGGGCGACTTGGTGGTGCTGGCGGCGCGTCCGTCGATGGGCAAGACGGCCTTCGCGATCAACATCGCGGAACACGTGGCGCTCAATGAAGGCCTTCCAGTGGCGGTGTTTTCCATGGAAATGGGCGCCTCCCAGCTCGCGGTGCGTATCGTTGGTTCCATCGGTCGCATCAACCAGGGCCACCTGCGCACCGGCAAGCTGACCGACGACGAATGGCCCCGCCTGACCGAAGCCATCGAGAAGCTGCGCAACGTGTCGCTGCACATCGACGAGACACCGGGCCTGACCCCCAGCGAACTGCGCGCCAACGCGCGGCGCCTCTCGCGCCAGTGCGGCAAGCTCGGCCTGATCGTGGTCGACTACCTGCAGCTCATGAGTGGCTCGGGTGCAGCCGGGGGGGACAACCGTGCGACCGAGCTGGGTGAAATCTCGCGGGGTCTGAAGATGCTGGCCAAGGAACTGCAGTGTCCGGTGATCGCGCTCTCCCAGCTCAACCGCTCGGTCGAGCAGCGCACCGACAAACGCCCCATGATGAGCGACCTGCGCGAATCCGGTGCCATCGAGCAGGATGCGGACATCATCATGTTCATCTACCGCGATGACTACTACAACCGCGAAACGTCCAAGGAACCCGGTGTGGCCGAGATCATCATCGGCAAGCAGCGTAACGGCCCCACCGGAGTCGTCAAACTGACCTTCCTGAACACGCTCACGCGTTTCGAGAGTCTCGCTGGCGGCGGGGATTTCTGATCCCGGTTCGCTGAACGCAATAAAAAAGCCCGACTTCCGTCGGGCTTTTTTTTGTGTGTCAGGTGGTTACAGCACTTCGGAAGCAAAGTCCGCCAGCCGCGAACGCTCGCCGCGCGCGAGCGTGATGTGGCCACCGTGCGGCCAGCCCTTGAAACGGTCCACCGCGTAGGTCAGGCCCGAGGAACCTTCGGTCAGGTAAGGCGTGTCGATCTGCGCCAGGTTGCCCATGCAGATGATCTTGGTGCCGGGGCCGGCGCGCGTGATCAGGGTCTTCATCTGCTTGGGCGTCAGGTTCTGCGCCTCGTCGATGATGACGTACTTGTTCATGAAGGTGCGCCCGCGCATGAAGTTCATGCTCTTGACCTTGATGCGGCTGCGGATCAGCTCGTTGGTGGCGGCACGACCCCATTCGCCGGCGTTGCCGCCGTCGCCCTTGGCCAGGAATTCCAGGTTGTCGTCGAGCGCGCCCATCCAGGGGCCCATCTTTTCTTCTTCGGTGCCGGGCAGGAAGCCGATGTCTTCACCCACGCTCACGGTGGCGCGGGTCATGATGATTTCGGTGTAGCGGCGGTCGTCCAGCACCTGGGTCAGGCCGCTGGCCAGCGCCATCAGCGTCTTGCCGGTGCCGGCCGTGCCGGCCAGGGTGACGAAATCGACCTCGGGGTCCATCAGGATGTTGAGCGCGAAGTTCTGTTCACGGTTGCGGCTGGTGACGCCCCAGACCGCGTTTTTCAGGTGCGTGAAGTCCTTGAGCGTCTTGAGGACCGCGGTCTTGTCCCGGATTTCGGTTACGCGGGCGTACAGCGAGGGTTCGCCGGGCGCTTCGAAGTACACAAACTGGTTGATGTAGAACTGGCTCACCGCCGGACCGCTGACGCGGTAGAAGGTGTGGCTGCCGCTGGCCCAGCTCTCGATCGTCTTGCTCTGGCGGGTCCAGAAGTCCTGCGGCAGGGCCAAGGCACCGGCGTAGAGCAGTTCACCGTCATCCAGGGTCTTGTCGTTCTGGTAGTCCTCGGCGGCCAGACCCAGAGCGCGGGCCTTGACCCGCATGTTGATGTCCTTGGACACCAGGATCACTTCGCGCTGCGGGTGCTTGTCGCGCAGGGCGTGCACAACACCCAGAATCTGGTTGTCGGCCTTGCCCTGGGGCAGGCTGGCGGGCAACTGGGCGTCCAGCGGTTCGGTCTGGAAGAACAGCAAGCCGCGCGCAGACAGGTGACCGGTGGCTGAGAGCTTGAGGCCGCGTGTCATGTCGCCGCCTTGCTGCGCGACCAGGGCATCGAGCGTGCGGCTGGTCTGGCGGCCGTTGCGGGCGACTTCCGTCATGCCCTTCTTGTGGCCGTCGAGCTCTTCGAGCACGATCATGGGCAGGAAGATGTCGTGTTCCTCGAAGCGGAACAGGCTCATCGGGTCGTGCAGCAGCACGTTGGTGTCCAGCACGAACAAACGGGCCGGTCCGGTTGACCCGCCGGATTTGGCGCGCCCTGCGCGGCGGTTGCTGGCCACGGGCGAAGCGCGCGACACGGTCTCGCTGGCGACCGGTGGTTTGCCCGTTGGCTGAGGCGCACGGAATTCGACCGGTTGGCGCTCTGCAGCCGGGGTTGTGGGGGAGGGCGCCCGCGCGGCGGGTTGGGATGGCACAGGGGCCAATTCGGGCTTTCGCTCCCGGCCACGGGACCGTGTACCGGCTTTTGCAGTCGGCGCCTCGCTGGCGGGTGCCGCAGGAGCGGCACGCAAGGGGGTGGCCACGCGCTCGGGTTCCGGAGAAAAGCTGATCAACTCTTCAGATGCCCTGAGGCTGTAGGCATCGGAGGCAAGCAGGGCGGCGCGTTTGGAGGGTGCTGGAGGCAGTGGCATGGAGGGCTTGGTGGTTCAGCGCTGGGCCGGAAAGCAAAAAGCCGCCGGGGAGACCGGGCGGCTTTTTGGGCTGCAGAAGGCAGAGAAAGAAGGGCGGGCGAAGGGTCTTCCCAATGTCATGAACCCATTATGCACGAGCCCTGTGACGGTCAAAATTCCGCCGCCACCGGCGGTGTGGTTAAGCTCAGACGGCCTTTTTCAATGTCTTGACAGCCTTCAGCACATCTTCGACATGGCCCGGCACTTTCAGGCCACGCCATTCCTGCTTGAGCACGCCATCGGCGCCAATGAGGAAGGTGCTGCGTTCGATGCCCTTGACCTTCTTGCCGTACATGATCTTGTTCTTGACCACACCGAACATGTGGCACATCTTTTCTTCCGTGTCGGCGATCAGTTCGAACGGCAATTCAAGTTTGGTTTTGAAGTCATCGTGTGACTTCATGTTGTCGCGCGAGACGCCGAACACATGCGCACCAGCCTTGACGAAGTCTTTGTACTTGTCGCGGAATTGCATGGCCTCGGTGGTGCAGCCGGGTGTGTTGTCTTTCGGGTAAAAATACAGCACGACGGTCTGGCCGAGGTGAGTCTGGTTGCTGACTTTGATACCGCTGGTGGCCAGGGCTTCAAATTCGGGAATGGGTTTGTTGACAACGACTGCCATACTGCGTGGACCCCTGACGTAAGTTGGTGGTGATTCGTTGGCTTCCCGTGTGCATCGAGCACGCCACGGGCGGCGTGCGCCCAATGGCTGTCAAAGCAGGAAACAATCCGGTATTTTACCCTGAACAGCGTTGCCGGGCCGGGAATGGACCCGAATGGACCGCTCGGTACCCGGGTATTCAGGTGCCAATCAGCAGGGCGGCCAGCACCCGCCGGCCTTCGCCAGCGAGGATGTTGTAGGTGCGGCAGGCCGCAAGGGTGTCCATGGTTTCCACGCCGATGCGCTGGTTGATCAGGCACTCCAGCATGCCTGGGCGCACGAATCGCAGGCGCGGGCCACTGCCAAACACCACCAGCTCGGGCTTCACCGGCGAGCAGCTCAGCAGTTGCTCGAAATGCGCGGGCTCGAGGTCTTCGAACCGCTCGCAGGCCCAAGGCAGCAATTCCCCGGACGACGCGAGGATGAGGCTTTGCGTGTGGCGCTGACCGTTGATCGCGATCCATCCATCGCCGTAAGCGTTGATGGTGTGCAGATCGGGCTTGTCAGCGTGCAGTTTCATGGGGAAGTCGGGCGCAGGAATGGGGCGGAGCGTGCACGGATACGGTGAAGAACTGTGGTCAAATTGGAGGTTTTCCCTACAAGACGCACCGTAATATAGCGCCCAGCGCCATAGCCCGGCTCTCCACCTCTTTCTACGGCCCCCAAGCGGGAGGGACTTTGAAAACCATCCAGAAATCCGCCAAGCTCGCCAACGTCTGCTACGACATTCGCGGTCCCATCATGGACGCCGCGCGCCAGATGGAAGAAGAGGGCCACAAGATCATCCGCCTGAACATCGGCAACCTGGCGGTGTTTGGTTTTGATGCCCCTGAGGAAATCCAGCAGGACATGATCCGCAACCTGCCGAACTCGGCGGGGTACTCGGACAGCAAGGGCATTTTTGCGGCGCGCAAGGCGGTGATGCACGAGACGCAGAAACAGGGCGTCAAGGGCGTGACGCTGGACGACATCTACCTCGGCAACGGCGCCAGCGAGCTGATCGTGATGGCCACCAACGCGTTGCTCGACGATGGCGACGAGCTGTTGCTGCCATCGCCCGACTACCCGCTGTGGACGGCGGCGGTCAGCCTCTCGGGTGGCACGCCGGTGCACTACATGTGCGACGAGTCGAATGGCTGGATGCCCGACCTGGACGACATCCGCCGCAAGATCACCCCGGCCACCAAGGGCATCGTGGTGATCAACCCCAACAACCCGACCGGCGCGCTGTATTCCGACGAACTGCTCCAGGCGATCGTGGCGATTGCGCGCGAGCACGGTCTGGTGATCTTTGCCGACGAGGTGTACGACAAGGTGCTCTACGACGGCGTGAAACACACGGCGCTGGGCAGCCTTTCGGAAGACGTGCTGACACTGACCTTCAACTCCTTGTCCAAGAGTTACCGCTCCTGCGGATACCGCGCAGGCTGGATGATCGTTTCGGGCGACAAGAAGCCGGCCAGGGACTACATCGAGGGCCTGAACATGCTCTCGAACATGCGCCTGTGCGCCAACGTGCCAGGCCAGTGGGCGATCCAGACCGCACTCGGTGGTTACCAGAGCATCAACGACCTGGTGTGTGAAGGTGGTCGGCTGCGCCGCCAGCGCGACCTGGCCTACGAACTGATCACCGCCATTCCGGGCGTCAGCTGTGTCAAGCCGACAGCGGCGCTCTACATGTTCCCGCGCCTTGACCCGGCGATGTACCCGGTTGAAGACGACCAGCAGCTGTTCCTGGAGCTGCTGCAGGAAACCCGCGTGATGCTGGTGCAGGGCTCGGGTTTCAACTACCCGGACAACCAGCACTTCCGCATCGTTTTCCTGCCGCACGAGGACGATCTGCGCGAAGCCATTGGCCGCGTGGCCAAGTTCTTCGAAGGCTGGCGCAAGCGCCATGCACCTGTGCACGCATCAATCGCCCCTGCAATGGGCAACACCGCCAGTCTGGCCGTTCCCTAAACTGGGTGCCCTGGGCCATGGCATGGCCCGGCGCCGATATTTTTGAAGCCGAGAGTTAACAACGATGAAACCGATCCAAGTAGGCCTGCTGGGCATAGGCACCGTGGGCAGCGGCACGTTCAACGTGCTGCAGCGCAACCAGGAAGAAATCAAGCGCCGCGCTGGCCGTGGCATTGAAATCACCATGGTGGCCGATCTTGATGTGGCGCGTGCGCAAAGCATCGTCGGCCCGGACGTGAAGGTGGTGAACGACGCGCGCGCCGTGATCGCCAACCCCGATATCGACATCGTGATCGAGCTGATCGGTGGCTACGGCATCGCCAAGGCGCTGGTGCTGGAAGCCATTGCGGCCGGCAAGCACGTGGTGACAGCCAACAAGGCTTTGCTCGCTGTGCACGGCACCGAGATCTTTGCCGCTGCTTCGGCCAAGGGTGTGATGGTCGCGTTTGAGGCGGCCGTGGCCGGTGGCATTCCCATCATCAAGGCGCTGCGCGAGGGCCTCACCGCCAACAGCATCCAGTGGATCGCCGGCATCATCAACGGCACGACCAACTTCATCCTGTCCGAGATGCGCGACAAGGGGCTGGACTTCGACGTCGTGCTCAAGGAGGCGCAGCGCCTGGGCTACGCCGAGGCCGACCCGACCTTCGACATCGAGGGGGTGGATGCGGCGCACAAGGTCACGCTCATGAGCGCGATCGCTTTCGGCATCCCGGTGCAGTTCGACAAGGCCTACGTGGAGGGCATCACCCAGCTCGGCGCCACCGACATCAAATACGCCGAACAACTGGGCTACCGCATCAAGCTGCTGGGCATCACCAAGCGCACCGACAAGGGCATCGAGCTGCGCGTGCACCCGAGCCTGGTGCCGTCCAAGCGCCTGATCGCGAATGTTGAAGGGGCGATGAACGCCGTGGTGGTGCAGGGCGACGCCGTGGGCACCACGCTGTATTACGGCAAGGGCGCCGGCAGCGAGCCCACCGCTTCGGCCGTGATCGCCGATCTGGTGGACATCACCCGCCTGCACACCGCCGACCCGCTGCACCGCGTGCCGCACCTGGCGTTCCAGCCCGACGCCATGAGCGACCTGGCGGTGTTGCCCATGAGCGAGGTGGTGACGAGTTATTACCTGCGCCTGCGCGTGGCCGACGAAGCCGGCGTGCTGGCCCAGGTGACGGGCCTGCTGGCCAACGCCGGCATCAGCATCGACGCGGTGCTGCAGCGCGAGGCCGACGAAGTGGGCGGCGAGGGCTCGACCCAGACCGACCTGATCATCCTCACGCACGACATCCGTGAAGGTGCCATGAACGACGTGCTCGCGCAGATGCAGGCACTGCCGAGCGTGCTCGCACCCATCACGCGGATTCGAAAAGAAGAACTGAACTGAGATGCTGTACCTCTCCACCCGTGGCCACCCGGACCGCAAACACTTCTGCGAAATCCTGCTCGAAGGCCTGGCGCCCGACGGCGGTTTGTACCTGCCAGAGCGCTATCCGCAGGTGGAAGCCGCCACACTGGCGCGCTGGCGCGGCGTGTTCAATGGCGGAGCGGCCGGTGGTTACGCCGCGCTGGCGTTTGAGGTGCTGTCGCTCTACATCGACGACATTCCCGCGGCCGACCTGAAGGCGCTGTGCAACAAGACCTACACCGAAGCGGTGTACGGCACCGCGGCCATCGTGCCGCTCAAGCAGCTCGAAAAAGGCTTCTACCTGGAAGCCCTGTCCAACGGCCCGACGCTGGCCTTCAAGGACATGGCCATGCAGTTGCTGGGCAACCTGTTCGAATACGAGCTGGCGCGCCGCGGTGAAGAGCTCAACATCCTGGGGGCAACGTCTGGCGACACCGGCAGCGCGGCCGAGTACGCGATGCGGGGCAAGCACGGCGTGCGCGTCTTCATGCTGAGTCCGCACGGCCGCATGAGCCCGTTCCAGCAGGCGCAGATGTTCAGCCTGATGGATCAGAACATCCACAACATCGCCATCGAAGGCGTGTTCGACGATTGCCAGGACATCGTCAAGAACGTGTCGAACGACCTGGCCTTCAAGCGCCAGTACAAGATCGGCACCGTCAACTCGATCAACTGGGCGCGTCTGCTCGCGCAGGTCGTGTACTACTTCGCCGGCTATTTCCAGGCGACCACGGGCGACGACCAGAAGGTTAGTTTCACCGTGCCCAGTGGCAACTTCGGCAACGTCTGCGCCGGCCATGTGGCACGCCAGATGGGCCTGCCGATCCAGACCCTGGTGGTGGCGACGAACGAAAACGACGTGCTTGACGAGTTCTTCCGCACTGGCGTCTACCGCGTGCGTGCCAGCGCTGACACGCACGAGACCTCCAGCCCGTCGATGGACATTTCCAAGGCCAGCAACTTCGAGCGCTTCGTGTTCGATCTGCTGGGCCGCGACGGCGCGCGCGTCAAGGCGCTGTTTGGCGAGGCGCTGAACAAGGACGGCCGATTCGATCTGGGCGCCGACCCGGTGTTTGCCGACGCCGCCAGCCACTACGGCTTTGTCAGCGGCAAGAGCACCCACGCCGACCGCCTGGCCACCATCAAGGACACCTTCGAGCGCTTCGGCGTGATGATCGACACCCACACCGCCGACGGCGTGAAGGTGGCGCGCGAGCATCTGAATGCTGCGACGCCGATGATCGTGCTGGAAACCGCCTTGCCCATCAAGTTCGCCGAGACCATCGTCGAGGCGCTGGGGCGCCAGCCCGACCGGCCCGCGAAGTTCGACGGCATCGAAGCCCTGCCCAAGCGGGTGCAGGTGATGGCGGCCGACACGGCGGCGGTGCAGCGCTACATCACCCAGCATTGCCCCGCGGCGTGATGCCCGGGCGTCGGCAGCGGGCATGAAAGTCGTCGGCTTTGCAGGCTTTTCCGGTGCGGGCAAGACCACGCTGGTTGAGCAGCTGATCCCCGTCCTGCGTCAGCGGGGCCTGCGGGTCTCGGTGGTCAAACATGTGCACCATGGTTTTGAAATTGACCACCCGGGCAAAGACACTTGGCGCCATCGCGAGGCCGGCGCCTACGAGGTGGTGGCCGCATCACCGCAGCGCCTGGTGCTGATGCGCGAATTCGAGCGGCCGGTTGAGCTGACGGTCCACGACGTGATTCGCACGCTGCATCCGGGTGTGGACTGGGTGCTGGTCGAGGGCTACCGCGACAGCAACCTGCTCAAGGTGGAGGTCTGGCGTGCGGCCACCGGCAAGCCCGTGCTGTACCCGGACGATGCCTTTGTCGCCGCCATCGCCACCGACAGCGCCGACCAATTGCCGCAGACCACCCTGCGCCCGTTGCTGAATTTGAACGACGCCGCTGCCGTGGCCGGCTGGCTGCTCGACAATGAAGACCGTTTTGACTATGTTCCCGAGGCCTACATCTGACCCGGCGGACATGCCCATCCACCGACCCTGACGCCATGAACGCTTCTGCACCGCCCGCCCGGGCTCCCTTGATGGCGCTGGACGCTGCGTTGACCGACTTGCTCGCGCGGGTCGTTCCGTTGTCCCGGATCGAGACGGTGGCCACGTTCGAGGCCGATGGCCGCGTGCTGGCCAGCGATCTGGTCTCAGGACTGCAGGTGCCGCCGCAGGACAACTCGTCCATGGACGGATATGCCGTCAACGCGGCCGACGTGACCGAAGCCGGCAAGGTGCTGGCGGTGTCGCAGCGCATCGCGGCCGGTCATGCCGCCGAGCCGTTGCGGCCCGGCACCTGCGCGCGCATCTTCACGGGTGCGCCCATGCCCGCGGGTGCCGATGCGGTGGTGATGCAGGAAGACACCCGTGAAGTGGGCGGCAATCTGCATGCTGTGCACATCGACGCCGTGCCGGCCTCTGGCCAGTGGGTGCGTCGTGCCGGCGAAGACGTGACGCGCGGAGCGGTGGTCTTGCCGCGCGGGACCCGGCTTTCCCCGGCCGGCCTGGGCCTGGCGGCCAGCATCGGCTGTGCCCAGCTGCCGGTGATGGTGCGTCCGCGCGTGGCCCTGTTTTCCACCGGCGACGAACTTGTGATGCCGGGCGAGGTGGCTCCCCAGGACATGAAGCCCGGGGCGATCTACAACTCCAACCGCTTTTTCCTGCGCACACTGCTGCAGCGCCTGGGCTGCGAAGTGAGCGACCTGGGCATCGTGCCGGACAAGCGCGAGCTGACGCTCGCCGCGCTCAAGACCGCGGCCGACCACCACGACCTGATCCTCACCAGCGGCGGTGTCTCGGTGGGCGAAGAGGACCACATCAAGCCGTCCGTTCAGCTGCTGGGCAGCCTCGACCTGTGGCAGATCGCCATGAAGCCGGGCAAGCCTTTCGCGTACGGCACGGTGCGGCGCGATGCGGGGGCTGGTGCCGATGCGGCGTTGCCCTGCCACTTCATCGGTCTGCCGGGCAACCCGGTGTCCAGTTTCGTCACCTTCCTGCTGCTGGTGCGACCCTTCCTGCTGCGGTTGCAGGGTGCCGAAGTGCCGGGTCTGCAACCGGTGAAGCTGCCCGCCCACTTCGACCTGCCGCGCGCCGACAAGCGCCGCGAATTCCTGCGCGTGCGCCGCAACGCCGCCGGCGGACTGGACCTGTTTCCCAACCAGAGTTCGGGCGTTTTGACCTCCGCGGTCTGGGGCGACGGTCTGGTCGACAACCCGGCTGGCACCACCATCGCCCGGGGCGATCTGGTGTCCTATCTTTCTTTTGCCGATCTGCTGTTCTGAAGGCCTATCCCGTGAAGATTCAACTGCGTTATTTCGCCTCCATCCGCGAAGCCGTCGGCACCGGCAGCGAGTCGCTGGACACGGCGGCCGGCACGCTGGCCGTCCTGCGCGACGAACTGATCGCGCGGGGCGGGGGCTACGCCGAGGCGCTGGCGCGTGGCCGGGCGGTGCGTGTGTCGCTCAACCAGACCATGACCGACGAAGCCGCCGCGCTCAGCGAGGGCGCGGAAGTGGCCTTTTTCCCGCCCGTGACCGGAGGCTGACCATGAACACCCGCGTCAGCATCCAGACCCAGGACTTCGACCTCAGCACCGAGGTCGCCCGGCTGCGCGAGCAAGACAAGCGCGTCGGCGCTGTCTGCACCTTCATCGGCACGGTGCGTGACCGCAACGATGGCCAGAGCATCAGCACCATGGAACTGGAGCACTACCCGGGCATGACCGAGAAGAGCATCGAGGCGATGGTGGACGAGGCGTTCAAGCGCTTCGACATCTACGCCGCGCGCGTGATCCACCGAGTCGGCCTGCTGCAGCCGCTGGACCAGATCGTGCTGGTCGCCGTGACCTCCGCGCACCGGGGCGAGAGCTTCCAGGCCTGCGAGTTCCTGATGGACTACCTCAAGACCCAGGCGCCGTTCTGGAAGAAGGAACAGACGCCGGAGGGCGCACGTTGGGTGGATGCGCGGGTCAGCGACGACGCAGCGCTGACCAAGTGGGGCATCCGGAGTCAGAACGCCTGACCGCCCCTGCTGACATGGCACCCACGATCCTTTCCGACGCCGATATCGAAGCCATCGAGCGCGCCACGCTCGACGCCGTTTCGCCCGAGCGCGTGGAGGCGCTGCCCGGCTGGCTGCTGCCCATGGACAGCGGCACCGTGGGCCGTGCCCGCAGCGCTGTCCCCCTGAGCCATGCCGTGGCCGACCCGGCGGTGCTCGACGACATCCTCGAACGCTACGCCGCCCAGGGTTTCGTGCCGGCCTTCCGCCTGCCCGATGGACCGGCCTTCGAAGCCCTGCACCAGGGGCTGCAAGCGCGGGGCTTCGCGCGCGCCCAGCCCACGCTGACGCAGTGTGGCCGCGTGCAGGACCTGCTGATGGCGCAGACTGGGCCGGTGGCGGACCTGGCGGACACGCCAGACGCCGCCTGGATGGCGATGTTCCTGGGCGAAGGCCTGGACCCGGTGGACGGTGGGAGCCGTGCCCGCTCGCTGAGCCGGGCCACCGGGACGCTGTATGCCAGCCTGCGCGAGGACGGGCAGACGGTGGCCTGCGGGGCCGCGGCCTACGGCCACGGCTGGCTCAGCGTGCACGGCATGCGCACCGCCGCCTCACACCGGGGCCGGGGCCTGGCCGGGCGGGTGTTGCAGGCCATGGCCGAAGAGGCCTTGCGCCGCGGGATTCACCGGGTGTTTCTCCAGGTCGTCGCGGACAACGGGCCGGCGCTCGCGCTGTACCGTCGGCTGGGCCTGAGCACCGCCTGGACCTACGCCTACTGGCGCCGTTGAGCGGCGCCGGTCCAGACGGCCCCCGAAGGGCGGGGATCGGCTGATCTGCGTCAAGACGATGGGGTGCACGCGGGCGCATGCTGGAAAAACCACCTTGAAAACCCGGGGAATCGCTCCAAATGCCGGGTAATCAAATTTTCCGGAGAGCTCTTTCATGCGACTCGACAAACTCACCACCAAGTTCCAGGAAGCCCTGAGCGAAGCCCAGACCCTGGCGCTCGGCAACGACAACGCCTACATCGATCCGGCCCACCTGCTGCTGGCCATGCTGCGCCAAGCCGACGGCCCGCAGTCGCTGCTGCAGCGCGCGGGCGTGAACGTGCAGGGCCTGGCCAAGGCCGCCGAGGCGGCAGTGAAGCGCCTGCCCGAAGTGCAGGGCCAGGAGCAGGTGCAGGTCGGCTCCGATCTGGCCAAGCTGTTGCAGGCCACCGAAAGGGAAGCCATCAAGCGCGGTGACGAGTTCATTGCCGGCGAACTGTTTCTGCTCGCCGTGGCCGATCAGAAGGGCGATATCGGCCGCATCGCGAACGAAAACGGGCTGACCCGCAAGAGCCTGGAAAGCGCCATCACGGCCGTGCGCGGCGGCCAGAAGATGGACAGCCCCGAGGCCGAGGGCCAGCGCGAAGCGCTGAAGAAATACACCATGGACCTGACCGAGCGCGCCCGCCTGGGCAAGCTCGATCCGGTGATCGGCCGCGACGACGAGATCCGCCGCGCCATCCAGGTGCTGCAGCGCCGCACCAAGAACAACCCGGTGCTGATCGGCGAACCCGGCGTGGGCAAGACCGCCATCGTCGAAGGCCTGGCCCAGCGCATCGTGGCCGGCGAAGTGCCGGATTCGCTCAAGGGCAAGCGCGTGCTGAGCCTTGACATGGCCGCGCTGCTGGCCGGCGCCAAGTTCCGCGGCGAGTTTGAGGAACGCCTGAAGACCGTACTGAATGAACTGGCCAAGGACGAAGGCCAGACCATCGTTTTCATCGACGAGCTGCACACGATGGTGGGCGCGGGCAAGGCCGAAGGCGCCATGGACGCCGGCAATATGTTGAAGCCCGCCTTGGCGCGCGGCGAGCTGCACTGCGTGGGCGCGACCACGCTGGACGAGTACCGCAAGTACATCGAGAAAGACGCCGCGTTGGAGCGCCGCTTCCAGAAAATCCTGGTGGGCGAGCCGACGGTGGAGGCGACCATCGCCATCCTGCGCGGCCTGAAGGAACGCTACCAGGTGCACCACGGCGTGGACATCACCGACCCGGCCATCGTGGCCGCGGCCGAGCTCAGCCACCGCTACATCACCGACCGTTTCCTGCCCGACAAGGCGATCGACCTGATCGACGAGGCGGCGGCCAAGATCAAGATCGAACTCGACTCCAAGCCCGAGGTGATGGACAAGCTCGACCGCCGGCTGATCCAGCTGCAGATCGAGCGCGAAGCCGTCAAGAAAGAAAAGGACGAAGCCTCGCAGAAGCGGCTGACGCTGATCGAAGAAGAGATCACCCGCCTGCAGAAAGAGATCGCCGACCTTGACGAAATCTGGAAGTCCGAAAAGGCCACGGCCCAGGGCAGCGCCCAGGTGCGCGAAGAAATCGACCAGCTGCGCCAGCAGATCGAAAGCCTGACCCGCAAGGGCGACCTGGCCAAGGTGGCCGAGCTGCAGTACGGCAAGCTGCCCGAGCTGGAAAAGCAGCTCAAGGAAGCGCAGGAAAAAGAGTCCGGCAAGGCCAAGGGCGGCGCGGGTGTGGGCCCGCAGCTGCTGCGCACCCAGGTCGGCGCCGAAGAGATCGCCGAGGTGGTGGCGCGTGCCACCGGCATCCCGGTCGCCAAGCTGATGCAGGGCGAGCGCGACAAGCTGCTCGTGATGGAAGACAAGCTGCACACCCGCGTGGTGGGGCAGGACGAAGCCATCTCGGCGGTGGCCAACGCCATCCGCCGTTCGCGCTCGGGCCTGTCGGACCCGAACCGCCCGACCGGTTCCTTCCTGTTCCTCGGCCCGACCGGCGTGGGCAAGACCGAGCTGTGCAAAGCCCTCGCGGGCTTCCTGTTCGACAGCGAGGAGCACCTGATCCGCATCGACATGAGCGAGTTCATGGAGAAGCACTCCGTGGCCCGCCTGATCGGTGCGCCTCCGGGGTACGTGGGCTACGAGGAGGGCGGTTACCTGACCGAAGCCGTGCGCCGCAAGCCCTACAGCGTGCTGCTGCTCGACGAGGTGGAAAAGGCGCACCCGGACGTGTTCAACGTGCTGCTGCAGGTGCTGGACGACGGTCGCCTGACCGATGGCCAGGGCCGCACCGTGGACTTCAAGAACACCGTGATCGTGATGACGAGCAACATCGGCTCGCACCTGATCCAGGCCATGGTGGGCCAGCCCTACGACGACATCAAGGAAGCCGTCTGGGGTGAGCTCAAGGACCATTTCCGGCCCGAGTTCCTGAACCGCATCGACGAGACCGTGGTGTTCCACGCGCTGGACGCACAGCACATCGCGTCCATCGCCGGCATCCAGCTCAAGGC
The DNA here is from genome assembly GCF_013387465.1 of Hydrogenophaga aromaticivorans. Taxonomy (GTDB): domain Bacteria; phylum Pseudomonadota; class Gammaproteobacteria; order Burkholderiales; family Burkholderiaceae_C; genus Hydrogenophaga; species Hydrogenophaga aromaticivorans. Next base: position 398,635 of record NZ_VYGV01000028.1, read on the forward strand.
TTTGCAGGCCCGCCTGCAGAAGATGGACCTGCGGCTGGAGGTGGCACCCGCCGCGCTGGCCGAACTGGCCAAGGTCGGCTTCGACCCGGTGTTCGGTGCACGGCCCTTGAAGCGTGCGATCCAGCAGCGCATCGAGAACCCGCTCTCCAAGCTGCTGCTGGAGGGCAAGTACCCGCCGAAATCGGTGATTCCGGTCGGCGTGGATCCGGTGCGTTACCCGGGCGTGTTCGAGTTCGGCGAACCCATCGAAATGGCCTGATGGGTGAGAACCGTCGGACGGTCGTGATCGGGGGATGGACGGTCGCACTGGTAACAGGTTGTTGCCATTGCCTTGCATTCGAACAAGAGGCGGACGGTATAAATCCAAGGATATATGCCGAATTCGTCACAGTTGCTCGATCAATGTTTTGATGAGGTCGCCCGCCAGGCGAAGCCTTTGCTGGGCCGTTGTGTCGAGGCGGCGGTGGCTTCTTTGCAGGCGGCCGAAACGAAGTCCAGCGCGGTGGCCGAGCGCCAGCGCCTGGCCCAGGCCTGCTGGGGATTGACACAACGCAAGGGCGTGCTGACCGATACCTACCCGGCGCGCTTGCGCGAGGCCTTCGAGCGGGGAGGGGACGAGGGCGGGCGAACGTCGTCGCTGGCCCTGCTGTCCGACTCCTCGTTGCTGGCGCTGGTGGATGACCTGTCGGTGTCCGAATCGCTGGAATCGGCCCGCCTGCTGCAGGACCTGATGCCGGTGGTGGAGCAGGCCCTGACGGCGCTGGATGCGCGCATGAGTTCGCTCATCGGCTTCGAGACGGTGCAGGTGGAGAAGAACCCGCTGCGTCCCTCGGTGTTCGTGCGGGTGCTGCGCGACCTCATTGCCGAGTTCGAGCGCGAGCCCGAGATCCGGTCCCTGTGGTTGCAGCACCTGGCCAGCCCGCTCGGTCGCGGGCTGTGCCAGCTCTACGAGCAACTGGCGCTGCGGCTGCAGCAGGCCAATGTGCAGGAAGCGGGCTATCGCATCCGCCTGGTGGAGGATCCGCAAGCAGGCTCGGGCTCGGGTCCGACTTCAGCGCGGCGCGATCCATGGGCCCGCGACGCGCAGTCTTTTGAACCCGCTCTGACCGGGCGCGGTGATCCGTATCAGACGCTGCCGCCCATGACGGCTCTGGCCGGCACGCAGGCCCGGCTGGACCATCAGGTGTTCCACGATTTCCTGGCCGATGAGGGTGGCCGGTTCGAGCAAGCGCTCGATTCGGGTTATTACGACCAGCTGTTGCGTGAGCAGCGGATCGCCCAGGCCCAGGCCGATCTGCCCCTGCTGGACGAGGTGGTGGTCGACCGCGAGCGTGTGCAGTTCCGCGGCCTGCCGGTCGTCGACCGGCCCGCTCGAGCGGTCAGCATCGGTTCGCAGCTGGGCACGGACCACTGGGGCGCCTACGCCGCCCCGCACGAGCGCACGCGGGTGTTGCTCGACCTCAAACAGCAGGCCGAACGCGTGTCGCAGGCGGTGGGCCTGGACCTGGTGCGCAAGCTGGTCAACCAGGTGGCGCGCGATCCGCTGCTGCTGGCGCCGGTGCGCGAGGCGGTGGTGGCGCTGGAGCCGGCCCTGCTGCGGCTGGCGATGGACGACCCCCGGTTCTTCGCCAAAGACCAGCACCCGGCCCGCCTGCTGGTGGAACAGGTCGCGCAGCGCAGCTTCCGCTTCAACGACGAATTCTCGGGCGAGTTCGAGCAGTTCCATGCGCCGGTGCGCGAGGCCGTCAATGCCCTCAACGCCTTGCCCGGTGCGACGCCCGAACCCTTTGCGGTGGCGCTGGAACACCTGCGGGAAGACTGGGCAAGTGCCGACCAGGCCGAGGCGGATGCGCAGACGCAGCACCTGCAGGCCCTGCATTTCGCCGAAGCGCGCCAGGAGCTGGCGGACCAAGTGGCGTGGGAAATCAGCCTGCGGCCCGACGTGTTCAACGCGCCCGCGGCGGTGCTGGATTTTCTCTACGGCAGCTGGTCGCTGGTGATCGCCGAGGCGCAGCTGCGCCATCCCGACGGCGGCCCTGACCCCTTGGGCTACCGGGCCCTGATCTCGGATCTGCTGTGGAGCGTGCGCCACGAGGTCACGCTGCACCAGCCGCGCAAGCTGATCGAGATGCTGCCGGGCCTGCTGCAGAAACTGCGAGCCGGGCTGGGCATGCTGGACAAACCGGTAGAGGAAACACAGACCTTTTTCGATGCCTTGATCCGCTACCACGAGCCGGTGCTGGCGTTGCGCCGTGCCAGCGCCCGGTCCCAGGCCGGGACTTCGATGCCGGGTGCGCTCGAAACCCCGGTGGTCGCCTTTCCCGAAACGGACAACCTGGCCGAGGCTCCCCGGCCGCGGGTGGCAGACACGCCCTGGCTGGCGGCGCGAGAGCGGGTCGAGGCCGGGTTCCAGGATGCGCCGGCTGCGGTTGCCACGGTGGTGGAGGACTCCGCGGCAGCGCCACTGTCCACGTCCAGCGAAGAGGCGGATGAAGGGACGGAAACCGCAGGCGTGCTCGCCAGTCTGCATGTGGGTGACTGGGTGGATCTGCAGGCCAGCGGACAGTGGTTGCGTGCCCGGCTGGTCTGGGCCAACGCCCGGGCCACGCTGTTCCTGTTCACCAGCCGGGGCGGGCACCCGCACACCATGACCCGGCGCAGCTGCGAAAAGCTCATCCGCCAGCGCGGGTTGCGGCCGCTGGCCGTGCGTCCGGTGGTCGATGCCGCCATCGACGCGGTGGTCAAGGGCGTGCCCGGCGCTCCCGCTCACGCCTGTGTCGTCGCCACCGATGCGGTTCCGGCCTGATAGGGGCACAACCCCTATCTCCGGGGCGGCGTCTTTTCTATGATGGCACCATGACCCAGACCCCGCCCGACCTCCCGATGCGCGCCCTGTTTGACGCGCAGTACCGGGCCAGCCGCTCCCAGATCGACGTGCCGCTGGCGCTTCGGCTCGACCGCCTGCAGCGCATGCGGGCCTTGATCGACGTGCACGGCGCGGCGCTGGCCGAAGCGGTGCAGGCCGATTTCGGCGTGCGCTCCCTGCAACTCACCGAGGTGGCCGACTTTTTTGTGCTGCGCGCGCTGCTGGGCGACCTGGAGAAGCACACCGGCGCGTGGATGAAAGCGCGGCGCGTGTCCACACCCATCTACCTGCAGCCCGCCAGCGCGCACATCCAGCGCCAGCCGCTGGGCGTGATCGGCGTCATCGGCCCCTGGAACTACCCGCTGCAGCTCACGCTGGGCCCGGCCGCCACGGCGCTGGCGGCGGGCAACCGCGTGATGATCAAGCCCAGCGAGCTCACGCCGCACACCTCGGCGTTGCTGGCCGCGGTGTTGAACCAGGCCTTTGCGACCGACGAGGTGTGTGTGGTGCAGGGCGGGGCGGACGTGGCGCACGAGTTCGCCAGCCTGCCGTTTGACCACCTGTTCTTCACCGGCTCCACCGCCGTTGGCCGCAAGGTGGCGGCGGCTGCGGCCGCCAACCTCACGCCCACCACGCTGGAGCTGGGCGGCAAGTCACCCTGCATCATCGACGCTTCGTGCGACATCGCCAGCGCCGCCATCAAGATTGCCCACGGCAAGCTGCTCAACGCCGGGCAGACCTGCATCGCACCCGACTACGTGCTGCTGCCGCGCGGGCGCGAGGCCGAATTCGAAAAGGCGTTTGCGGCGGCCGTGGTGCGCCTGTTCCCCACCATCGGCGGCAACCCCGACTACACCAGCATCGTCAGTGACCGGCACCATGCGCGCCTGCAGTCGCTGCTGTCAGAGGCCCGGACACAGGGTGCGCGGGTGGTGGAGATTCGCGCCTCGGTTGTGGAGGGGGCACACACGGTGGCCCAGGAGCGCCAGATGAACCCGGTCCTGGTGTTTGATACCCCGTCCGGTCTTCGCCTGATGCGCGAGGAGATCTTCGGCCCCATCCTGCCGGTGCTGACCTACAGAAAACTGGACGACGCCATCGCCACCATCAACACCGGGCCGCGCCCGCTGGCGCTCTACTGGTTCGGCAGCGACACCGGCGCGCGCGACCACGTGCTGAGCAACACAGTGAGCGGCGGCGTGACGGTGAACGACACCCTGCTGCACATTGCCCACGACAACCTGCCGTTTGGTGGCGTGGGAGAGAGTGGCTGGGGCGCCTACCACGGTGAAACGGGCTTCCTGCGTTTCACTCAGCAGAAGTCCGTGCTGGTGCAATCGCGCTTTGCGATGGGCAGCCTGTTTTACCCGCCGTACGGCAAGCGCTTTGACCAGGTGATGGGGCTGCTCAAGCGCTGGCTCTGAGCGCCGGGGCGATCAGCTGTTGAGGGTGTTGTCCCCGTCGCTGTACATCACGAGCGGGATCGGCTGCAGGTAACCCTGGAGCTGCAGCCCGTGTGCCAGCTCGGAGACGTCATCCCCCAGCAGCATGGAAAGCTCCCGCTCGCTGCGCCGTCCATTGGCCATCAGCAGCAGGCTGTGGGCTTTGCGCCCGATCTGGCCCGGGCGTGCGAGTGCGTCCCAGGCCTTGGGTGTTTTGGCGAACCGTTCGATGTTGGCCATATGGTGCTCCCTGTGCGTGTGACTTCAGATCAGCAAGATACGGGCCGGGCGTGACAGGGGCGTGACAAGGCCGCCAGCGCCCGATGGCCGGGCACTTTGCACCGCGAGCGGGCGCTATGCTCTCGCCAGCCTCCACCGAAGCACCGACATGAAGCCCAAGAACCCCGAGATCACCTTTTTCCACAACCCCGCCTGCAGCACCTCGCGCAACGTGCTGGCCATGGTCCGCGAGGCGGGCGTCGACCCGCTGGTGGTTGAGTACCTGAAGACGCCCTACACGCGCGAACAGCTGGCCGGCCTGCTGAAAGCCATGGCCCTGCGCCCGCGCGACGTGATCCGGACCAAGGGCGATCTGTACGCGCAGCTCGATCTGGCCCGGCCCGACTGGAGCGATGAGCAATTGCTCGATTTCATGGTGAACCACCCGGTGCTGGTGGAGCGGCCCATCGTCGTCACGCCGCTGGGCACGCGCCTGTGCCGGCCCAAGGAGCGGGTCTGGGAGGTGTTGCCTGTCGAGCGGCCCGCCTGATCAGGCGGACGCTGGTCGACCCGGCCCGAAGCGTGTGGGCGGCTGGCCCAGCGCGGCGCGGAACATGGCGGTGAAGGCACTGTCGCTCGCGTAGCCGCTGGCCGCGGCCACCTGGCTCACGGGCGCGCCGCGCGCCAGCATGGGCAATGCATGGGCCAGCACCACCTGCTGGCGCCAGCGCTGGAAGCCGGTCCCCAGTTCTTCACGAAACAGCCGCGCCAGCGTGCGTTCGCTCGCACCGCTGTGCGCCGCCCAGGCGGCCAGCGTGGCGTGCTGCGCGGGTGCGTTCATCACGGCTTCGCACAGCGTGCGCAGCCGGCGGTCGCCGTGTTGCGGGTCGGGCATGGGCACACCCAGTGGCTGGGTGGGTGCGTTCGCGATCTCGGCCAGCACCAGCGTGGCCAGGGCCTGCTGCTGGGGCGCTTGCTGCGCGTGCGGCAGGTCCATGCCGCGCACCAGCTCGCGCAGCAGCGGCGACACCACCAGGACGCGCGAACAGCGCCAGTCCGCCGGCACCACCGACGCATCGATGTAGAGGGTGTGCAATTGCGAGGCTTCGAGCATGGTGACCGCGTGCCGCGCCCCCGGCGGAATCCAGACCGCGCGCGACGGCGGCACGATGGTGGTGGTTTCGAACGCGGGCGCGTTGCTGCTCGGGTCTCCCGGCGTGGACACCGTCACCTGCAGCAGGCCGCTGGCGCAACAGGCGAGCTGGCCCCAGGGGTGGTGGTGCGGCTCGAACTGGGTGTCGTGCCCCATGGCGCGTGCGCGGCAGCGCACCGGCCGCGCTGGCGTGGGTTCGAAGGGGTCGGTGTCGCCGACCGGTACGGCCTGGCGCGGGCGGCGGGGTTTCATGGGTGGGGCAGGGCGGTTTGGCTGGAATTCGACAGGAATTGTCTTTTTATCGCAAAACAGCCCTGCTTGCCCACCCTACCATTGGCCGCATGAACACCGCCACCCTCGGCGCCACAGCGCCGGCCAACCCCATTCCCCTCAAGCAGGATGCTTCCGTCATCGGGCTGGTCGGCCTGGCGCACGGCACATCGCACTTCTCCCACCTGCTGCTCGCCCCCCTGTTCCCGGTGTTCATGCGCGACTTCGGCCTGAGCTATTCCGACGTCGGACTGCTCATGAGCATCTTTTTCATCATCTCGGGTTCGGGCCAGGCCATGGCCGGCTTCGTGGTGGACCGCATAGGTGCGCGGCCGGTGCTGTTCGCCGCCATCACCTGCTTCCTGATGGCGTCGCTGGCCGCTTCCATGGTCACGGGCTACATGGGCCTGGTGCTGGTGGCCGCTCTGGCCGGACTGGGCAACGCGCCGTTCCATCCGGCGGACTTCACCATCCTGAACCAGCGCGTGTCGGCGCCGCGCCTGGGCCACGCCTTCAGCGCCCACGGTCTCACCGGCAACCTGGGCTGGGCGCTGGCGCCCGCGTTCCTGGTCGGCATCACCGCGCTGGCCGACTGGCGCACCGCATACCACGCCGCCGCGATGCTCTACGTGGCCGTTCTGGCCCTGCTGTTCTGGCAGCGCGACAAGCTGCGCACCGAGGTGCACGTGCGCCTCGCCGACGCACCGAAGGGTTCTGAGCTGGACTATCTGAAACTGCCGGTGGTGTGGTGGTGTTTTGCCTTTTTTCTCTTGTCCACGATGACGCTCGCGGTGGTGCAGAGTTTTGCGCCATCGATCCTGAAGAGCCTGTACGGCGTGAGCGTCGAAGCGGCAACGCTGACCATCAGCGCCTACATGCTGTGCGGCGCCGGTGGCATGCTGGTCGGTGGCTTCGTCGCGGCCTATGGGCAGAGCCACCGGTTCTCCAGCGACCGCGTGGTGGCGGTCTCGATGTCCAGTGGTGCGGCCTTGCTGCTGCTGTGCGCCACGGGCTGGCTGGGCGCCACCGGCACCATGGTGGCGCTGGCCGCCACCGGCTTCGCCGTCGGCGTGGGTGGCCCGAGCCGCGACATGATGATCAAGAAAGCCACGCCCAAAGGCGCAACCGGCCGGGTCTATGGCACCGTGTATTCGGGTCTGGACGTGGGTTTTGCGATCTCGCCGCTGGTGTTTGGCGCCCTGATGGACCGCGGCTGGTACGCGCTCACGCTGGCCGGCGCCGCGGTGGTGCTGTTCATATCGGTCTATGCGGCTGTGGGTGTCGGCCGCAGGACAGTTTGAATTTCGACCCGCGGCACAATGCCGGCATGACACAAAAACTCGCCGGCCACCTGCTCGTCGAATGCCTGATCGCCCAGGGTGTGACCCACGCCTTTGGCGTGCCGGGCGAAAGTTACCTCGCCGTGCTCGACGGCTTTCATGCCCACGCCGACCGCATCCGTTTCGTGATGAACCGGCAGGAGGGCGGCGCCGCCTTCATGGCCGAAGCCCAGGGCAAGCTCACCGGGCGACCGGGCATCTGCTTCGTGACCCGCGGACCGGGCGCGACCAACGCCTCCATCGGCCTGCACACCGCCTTCCAGGACTCCACGCCCATGGTGCTGTTCATCGGCGATGTGGCCAGCGACGCGCGCGACCGCGAAGCCTTTCAGGAGGTGGACTACCTGAGCTTCTTTGGGCCGAGCACCAAGGGCATGGCCAAGCGCGTGGAGCGCATCGACGATGCGCGCCGCATCCCCGAATACGTGGCCCGCGCCTTCGCCACCGCCATGAACGGCCGGCCCGGTCCGGTGGTACTCGTGCTGCCCGAAGACATGCTTACGCAAACCGTGGACGTCGAACCGCTGCCGCGCGTGGAGCCGGTGCAGGCCTGGAGCGACCCGGGCGCGCTGCGCACCCTGCGCGAACTGCTGCTGCAGGCCGAGCGCCCGCTGGTGATCGCTGGCGGTGGTGGCTGGACGCCGCAGTCGGCAGCGGCCTTGCAGCGCTTTGCTGAAAACTGGCAACTGCCGGTGGCCAACGCCTTCCGCTTCCAGGACTGTTTCGACAACCACCACCCCAACTACGCGGGCGACATCGGTCTGGGCATCAACCCGGCACTGGCCGCGCGCGTGCGCGAGAGCGACCTGCTGATCGCCATCGGCCCACGACTGGGCGAATCGACCACCGGCGGCTACACGCTGATCGAAGCACCGGTGCCGAAACAGAAGCTGGTGCACATCCACGCCAGCGCCGAAGAGCTGAACCGCGTCTACCAGGCCACGTTGGCGATCAACGCCACCATGAACGCGGCAGCGCGCAGCCTGGAGGTTTTGACCGCGCCACCCGGTGTCGCCTGGGGCCAGTGGACTCAGGCCTGCCACGCCGATTACGAGGCCAACGTGGACGTGGGCAACGGGGGCATCGTGCTGCCCGGCACGATCGACATGCCCGCCCTCATCCACACGCTGCAGGAGCACCTGCCGGCCGATGCCGTGCTCACCAACGGCGCGGGCAACTTTGCGTCGTGGTTGCACCGCTTCTACCGCTACCACGGGCTGGTCAAAGGCCACAAGACCCAGCTCGCACCCACCAACGGCGCCATGGGCTACGGCGTACCGGCGGGGATCGGGGCGGCCATCCTCACCGGGCGCACCGCCTTCACCATCGCGGGCGACGGCGACTTCCTCATGAATGGCCAGGAGCTGGCCACGGCCGTGCAGCACGGCGCCAAAAGCATCGTGCTGCTGCTCAACAACGGCACCTTCGGCACCATCCGCATGCACCAGGAGCGCGAGTACCCGGCGCGCGTGAGCGGTTCTGATTTGAACAACCCGGACTTCTGTGCTCTCGCCCGGGCCTACGGCTACGCGGCCGAGCAGATCACCCACACCGCCGAGTTCGAGCCCGCGCTGCTGCGTGCCCTGGCGGCGCCCGGCGGCACGGTGATCGAAGTGATGCTCAGTGAAGAAGTCATCACCACGCGGGGCACCTTGTCGGCCATCCGCGACAAGGCGCGGGCATAAGACCTGTCGCAGGCCGATTTCTCGGCGAAATGTAAATAGATCACAAAACGCCGGGCAACCACGCGCTATCTGTCCGGCCGCCTTTTTTCTAAAGTTCCTCCATCAACACGACGGAGGAACGTCACATGTGGCAAGCCAATGAAACCATCTCCACCCGCAGCCATTTTTCGGCAGCGGGCTTCGGCGCTCAGGGTGGCCTTGAGCAGGCGCTCCTGCTGCGCGTGCTGGACGAAGTCGATTACGGTGTGCTGGTGATCGACGGCCAGGGCCGTTTGCGCCATGCCAACCACCTCGCGCGCCACGAAATGATCAGCGCCCGGCTGATCATGAACCACGGCAACACGTTGCTGGGCGTCACCACCGACTTCACCGTGCAGATCCAGCAGGCGCTGGAGCAGGCCCTGCGTGGTCAGCGCCGGCTGGTTTCGCTTCGCAGTGCATCGCGGGAGCTGTCCCTGGCCTTCATCCCGCTGAGCCACCCCCTGGAGACCGACGAGCCGTCGGTGCTGGTCCTGTTGTCGCGACAAAGCGCCTGCGAGAACCTGGCGGTCCGCATGTTTGCACGGTCGCAAAACCTCAGTCCAAGTGAAGAGTCGGTGCTGATGGGCCTGTGCCGCGGCTTGTCGATCCCCGACATCGCGGCCGAACACGGCGTGGTCCAGTCCACGGTGCGCAGCCAGATCAAGGCCTTGCGCGAAAAGACCGGCTGCCCCAGCATCCGTTTGATGATGCAGCGCGTCAACAGCCTGCCGCCGGTGGTGCCCGCCTTGCGCATCGTTTCGCCGATGCCTCACAATGCCATGGAGTTCGCCCAACCATGAGCACCCATGCCCCTTGCCGCCGCGTTATCGCCCCAACCCGGTTCCACATCACACATTGAGGCTCTGGCCGCCCTCGGGGTGCCTCGTCTCTACCGCCGGGGGACGCTGCTGATCCAGGAAGGGGAAACCGGCGACACGCTCTACGTCGTTCTCAAGGGCCGGCTTCGGGCCTTTCTGGCCGACAACAGCGGCAAGGAGCTCACCCTCGGCACGTACGGGCCGTGGGAATACGTGGGCGAAATGTCGCTCGACGGCGGTCCCCGGTCGGCCAATGTCGAAGCCATCGAGGCCAGCACCTGCGCCGTGGTGACCCGAGCCACGCTGCTGGGCTACATCGCCGATCACCCCGAATTTGCCCTCGAGCTCCTGGGCCGTCTGATCCGGCGCGCCCGCCTGGCCACGGAAAGCGCTCGCAGCGTGGCACTCATCGATGTGTACGGTCGTCTGGTCAGCCTGCTGAACCGGATGGCCAGCCCCCCCAACGAACGGGGCGAGCGGCCATTGCGCGAGCGACTGACCCACCAGGCCATGGCGCAGCACCTGGCCTGTTCGCGCGAGATGGTCAGCCGCCTGCTGAAAGACCTGGAGTGTGGCGGCTACATCGCCGTCCGCGAGCGCTGTATCTGGCTGCTCAAGCCCTTGCCCGCGCGCTGGTAGCGCGAGACCCGTTCCGCGCGGGCGTTTTTCAGGCTACGTTGAGTCGCTGGCGGGCGAGCTGTGGCGACGAGCTGCTGGTGCCGGCCAAGCGGATCACGCTGCCGCTGCGACTGCCCGCGCCCAGCACACCCCACAGGGTCGGGTTGTCATCGCTGGGTTGCAGCGTGTCGGGCACTTTCTTCACGCCCGGCCGCTCAGGGCGGCCCGCGTCCGGGTCGGGTTTGCGCGGGGAATACAGGGCGAAGTGCCCGCTGGGCGATGCCGCGCGCCGGGTACCTCCCACGCTCACCGTGTTCTGGCCGGTGGACAGGCTGTTGAAGGTGCCGCTGCGCCGGATCGGCGTCGAGTTGCCTGGATGGTCGACGAAAGACCCGAGGTTGCCACTGGTGTCGTAGTCCGCGTCTTCAAAGTAGGACTGTCGGGCGCCGGTGTTCTGGCCAATGGCCACATCGTCGCGCTCAATGTAGGCGTCGAAGAGGGTGGTGCTGGCGCCTGTGTTGGTGAGGGTGACTTTCCACGGGCCAAAGGGCGCGGTGGTGTCGGCGGCGTGGCGGCTGAAGGTCGGTGCGAGCGCGAGCAGGGCGCAGGTGCCCTGGGTGCCGAGCGCGGTCGAGGCGGGGAAGATCAGCCCGCACAGGGGGGCGCCGTGCGCGTCGGTCCACAGGCCCGCCTGCCCCATGGGCATCGCGGGCAAAGGCTGCGGGTGTCCTGGCGGCGTCACGGAAATCGTCACGTCCTGCGCGCCATCGGGCAACCACAGCTCCAGAAAGCTCTGGGTGCGGTCGTCCGGTTGCACGCGCCAGTGCAGGTTCACGGCCTGGTTCGGCGGCAGCGTGGCGTTGGCGTGGGTGCGGCTCTGGTAGGCGTTTCCTGCGGGCACGGTGACCTGCAGCCGCCCGCCATACAGCGCGATCAGCTGGTCCATGGCCGCCTCGAGGATGGAGCTGCCATCGTGCGGCCCCGCCAGGGTGCCCCAGCTGATGTTCACCACCACCTGCGCGCCCGGCGCACAGCGCGCCAGGATGTACATCAAACCGTCGAGCACGCTCACGTTCATGGCGCCGCCCGAGGTGTCGAGCACGTTCGACCAGTCGAGCTGCACGGCCACCAGGTCGGCACGGCTGGCGTCGTCGTGGACCGGATGCAGTGGACTGCCCGGCCCGCAGGCCAGACTCAACACGTGGGTACCGTGGTTGACGGGTTTGCTCAGGTCCCAGAGCTGCAGGTGCTGGTAGAGCGCGTCTTCGTCCACCTGGCCCTGCCGGGTGTAGGCCGTCATGGCCGCGTCGATGGCTGCGCCCGACAGTTCGTGGCCGTAGCCCATGTCGTGCGGCGTGGGGCCGGCGCGTGCCGGGTCCAGCGGTTCGCGGTGGCGTGGCTGGTTACCGGGCCAGTTGCCGTTCTCGTAGGCGTCCTGCCGCCAGAAATGCCGGATGCGTGTGTGACCGTGCCGGTCCAGAAAGGCGCTGTTGGCCAGCGCCAGACCGCCGTCGATCAGGCCCAGCACCTTGCCACCGAGCAGGCCATGGGCCGGGGTGGGCTGGCTGGTGGGCGTGCAAGGGTCGATCAGCGCGTGCGTGTGCGGCGCGACCGGCAGGCCGAGTTCGAAGCGCTGGATGAGGCTGCGCAAATGGGCATCGCTGCGAAGCTTGTCGAAAAAGCGCGGCCTCACGCGGGCGCTGCAAAAACGCAGGCCGGGTACGTTCAGGTACACACGGGGAATCTGCAGCCACGCGGTGCGGGATGCGGCCACCAGCGCTGGCACTTCGGCCTGCGCCGAGAGCTCGATCACGATGGGTAACCACTTTGGCGGCTTCTTGCCGGGGCCCCGCCGGTAGCCGGCGAAGTGGTCGGCCTCGGCCCAGGCGAGGTAGGGGTCCTGACCATTGATGGCGCCGGGGGCGCTCCAGTCGATGCCGGTGAACTCACCGGTGGGCAAGGGCTGCCAGGTCGGTGCGCTCATTCCGGCACCCCTACGCTGCGCAACGCGGCGCTCATTGCCACTCCTTGATCGCTTCCTCCCAGAGCCAGGTAAGCAGGGGGGCATTGCCCACGCCCGTGCTGGTCGCCGAGCGTGTGTAGGCTGCCTGCCTATGGGGGCCATCCATCTTCTGGTGCAGGCTGAAGTCCAGCGCCTCGCCGTTCGCGCCTTGGAACAGGCGGCCATCAAAGCCGCGCTCGTGCACCCGCGTGCCGGTGGCGCGGGCCACCAGGAACTCGGCCAGCGCCGTGCCGAGCAGACGACCGGCCGCGCTGTCCACCGGGAAGTGCACACCGGCCACCGTGCGGTTCACGGCGATGCGTGCGGCCAGGCGCTGCAACTGTTCGTGGCTGGCGGTGCCGTTGGGGGTGGCGACGCCTTCTGCAGAGGCGGCGTTGAGCAGCGCCTCCTGCAGGACGGCGAAGGCAAAGGCTTCGGTGGCATGGCCGCTGGGCCAGCTGCCATGGCCGGGTGTCTGGATCATGGGCTGGATCTGCGGCGAAAACGCTTCCGGCCGCAGGCTGGCGAAGACGTGCTTGAAGCGCATCTCCACATGCAAGCAGAGCGCAAAGACCAGATCCAGCAGCTGCAGGGTTTTTTTGTGGCGGTGTGCCGTCAGGCCGACCATGGACGAAAAGAACGTCAGCGGCGGCGTCAGCTGCGCCACGACCTCGGCTGCGCGGTCGGCGCGCAGATCGGCGTAGGCCGCAACCAGATCCAGCTGTTTCTTGAACTGGGCCTTGGTGGGTGCGCGCAGGCGCACGAGTGGTTCGCGCTGGATGTTGCGAGCCTGCAGGTTGGCGAATTCCAGCAGCGCTTCCTTGGGGCCGTTGCGGGTGCGGAACAGCAGGCCCTCGACCAACTCGGTGAAGCAGGCCGTGACGCGCGGTCCATCGGCCCAGAGTTTGAGGTTGGCGGGTTCGTCGAACCCGGGTTCGGTGGCGTGCAAGGACGCACCGATGAATGGGCCGACGATGGATGCTCGGCTCAGGATGAGGGCGTCGGAAGAGACCATGGCGGCACCAAGTCCGCCACTTAGACCGCCACTCAGTCCTCCACTTAGACCGCCACTTAGACCGCCACTCAGTCCTCCACTCATGGTCACTCCTTGAAAAAATTACTCGGGCATTCCTAGCGCTGCCAAGACCTTCGCTCCTCTGCGCCTCAAGCGACTTTGGCTCCCAGAAGACAGGTATCTTGAAACGGTCAGGTCGGGTTGAAGGGAGCGCAAAATCGCAAAGGTCTGAATAGCATCATCCATGGCACCAGACTCGTACTGCGCAATCAGCAAGGTTCTGATGGTGGGCAGGTGGTATCGATTTTTTAGCAGCGACGAACGGGAGAGTTCAATGGCGCGCTCCCACATCTCCATGGCTGCGCAGCTGGTCGCCAACATCATCTCGAAATAATATTTCTGCGGATCCAGCGGGGAAAGGTGCAGAGCATTTTCGGCTTCGATCATCGAATCCGTGGGGGTGCCCCACATGGTTGACCACACGCTGTTGTACAGCCAGGCCATGGGATCGTTGGGGTTGCTCTGGGTGGCTTCCTGCAGCAGGCGGTGCGAGGCCTCCACGTCCTTGCCCAGGTGGCACAGCGCGTGGCCCTTGATGGCCATGGCCAGCGAGCTGGAGGGCTCCAGATCAAGCGCGCGGTCGGCCATGTCGATCGCCCGCTGGAATTCCCTGGCCGGATCGGCCGCGAGGCCTTGCACCACCTGCATGATGTGCCACTTGGCCATCCAGGCCCGCGGTGCCGCCACGCGTTTGTGCCGTTCAGCCACCGCTTCGAGCAGCTGCTGGCTGCGCTGCAGGTCACGGACTGTCGAGCGGTGCATGAGCGTGATACCGCCCAGCATGAGCGAATTGCTATCCAGCTTGGGCAGGGGCAGCACCAGGCTGCGCTGGATTTCGGCATGGAGCAGTGCGTGGGCACAGGCGGTGCTGAGCGTGTTGAGCAGTTCGCTTTGTTCCTGCACCAGGTCCAGGGTGTCGCCACCGAGGCGCTCGGCCCACACGACTTCATGCCGGCGCGTGTCGGACAGTTCGGCCATGATGACCACTCTGTCACCCAGGGTGGCGTAGCTGCCGCTGAGCACGAAGGCGGCGTCGAGCTGGGCGTCGATTTCGCCGGGGCTGGCGCTGCGGTTGCGAAAGGCCGTGGTGGACAGGCGTGAGATCACGCGCAGGTCCTGGCTGCGTGAAAGCTGTGCGATCACGCCGTCGGCAATGAGTTCGCCGATGACGAAGTGTTCCGGCGAAGGGTTGCGGGCCTCGAACGGGATGACGGCGATGGAGGGCCGGAAGTCGACAGGCTCAGCCTCGTGGGCCGCGGGACGCCAGACCGCCTGGCCGTCTCGCACCGGGTGAACCAGCCAGGTGCGCACCGGCTCGGGCCAGTGCTTGAGATAACTGTCACCCATGTCCTCGACTTCACCGTCCACCCCGTCCACGATGGCATCGCGCACGGCCGCTGTGACCACCGTGTCCCCCGGATCGGCCAGGCTGGTCACGCGCGCAGCCAGGTTCACACCGTGGCCATACACGTCTTCGGAATCGACATACAGGTGGCTGGCGTTGATGCCCGCCCGCAGGTGCAGTTGCTCGGCCGGTGGCAGGGTCTGGTTGAGGGGGGCAAAGAAGCGGTGGAGTTCGTGGGCCGCCTTCACGGCGTCGACGGGCTGGTCGAACTCGGCCAGGATGCCGTCACCCAGGCTCTTGACCAGTCGACCGCGCCGCTGGGGCAGCACCTGCGTTCGTGCATGGCTGAGAAAGCCGCGCCAGTGATTCACCACCGCCGACTCGTTCGCCGCCATCAGACGCACCGATTCCACCAAGTCCATCACAAGGACCACCCTGTTGTATTGCAGCGGCAACGGCGAAGTCAGGTCCTCATGACCTGAACCGCTGACCGGCATGTTGGGCTGTGGGGGTGGAACTGTCATACCTCATTTGGGGTAGGTTTTTTTCAGTTTCTCACATTTGGGGGATGCTCTGCAGGGGTATCCGATTGCCGTTGCCCTTCGGCGGCGCCGGTCGCGCCCAGACGAAAAAAAGCCGGCTTGCGCCGGCTCTTTGGATCGAAGGCTCTGCGCGAAGCGCGGAGCCCCGTGGCCTGATCACTTCAGGTGTTCGTTGATCATCTTGGTCATTTCGAACATCGAAGCCTGGGCCTTCTTGAAGATCTCCTTCAGCTTGGCGTCGGCATTGATCATGCGACGGTTCACTTCGTCCTGCAGCTTGTTCTTCTTGATGTAAGCCCAGACCTGCTTGGTCACTTCGGTGCGTGGCAGCGGGGTGGAGCCGACGATGGCGGCCAGTGCGGCGCTGGGCGTCATGGCCTTCATGAACGCGGCGTTGGGCGTGCGCTTTTTCGCCGGAGCGGCCTTCTTGGCAGGGGCGGCTTTTTTGGCCGGAGCGGCCTTCTTTGCCGGAGCAGCAGCCTTCTTGGCCGGAGCGGCTTTCTTCGCGGGTGCAGCGACCTTCTTCGCAGGAGCGGCCTTCTTTGCCGGAGCAGCGGCCTTCTTGGCCGGGGCGGCTTTTTTAGCCGGCGCTTTTTTTGCAGTTGCCATGGTTGGATATCCTTCTAGAAGTTGACTATTCACCAGCGGAAAACGCGCTTTCTCACTGGTGTCTCGGATGCTAATGGACTTGCATCACCATTCCAAGCGGCGTGATCAGGTTTTTTGCAGGTTTTCAGAGGAAGTGAGGCCCATATTGGCGTTGAAAACAACACTTCAGCCCACGCCCTGTGCAAGCTGTTCGTCAGAGCGTGTGGTCATGCTCCAATGCGCTCGATTTCCAGGCCCGTCTTCCCTTCATTTTTCAACCCGCTTTTCAATCCGATTTTCACCATGTCCAACACCCCCATGATGGCCACCTGCGATTTGTGTGACGCCCACAAGAACGATGACTCCGGCGCCTTTCGTGTGCTGCCGCCCGTGTTCCGTGAATTCGGTGCGGTGCGCCGCTTCGCGGGTCCGGTGGTCACCGTCAAATGCTTCGAAGACAACACCCCGGTGAAGCAGGCGGTCGAAAGCGCGGGCGAGGGCCGGGTGCTGGTGGTGGATGGCGGCAGCTCGTTGCGCCGCGCGCTGCTGGGCGGCAACCTCGGGGCTGCGGCGGCCCGCAATGGCTGGGCTGGCGTGGTGATCGATGGCTGCGTTCGTGACGTGGCCGAGCTGGCCGTCTGCAACGTGGGCATCCGCGCGCTGGCCTGCATACCGTTGCCCACCGAGCGCCGCACCGAGGGGCTGCGCGATCTGGCGGTGCAGATCCAGGGGGTGTGGGTACGTCCGGGCGACTGGCTCTACGCCGACGAGGACGGCATCGTGGTGTCGAACGTTCAGCTCACGGCCTGAGCTGGAATGCCACTGGTCGCAACGCAGGGCCGCCCCAAGCAAGACCGCACCCTTTGGGGGGCAGCGACCCGCGCAGCGGTGGAGCGTGGGGGCTCACAGCCCTTCAGGCTGCCAGACCTTTGTAGAGCATGTACGCGGCCAGCACATACAGGATGCTGGCGAAGACGCGCTTGAGCGATTTCACCGGCAGCGCGTGCGCGGCTTTCACGCCCAGCGGCGCCATGAGCACGCTGGCGATGGCGATGACCAGCAGCGCGGGCAGGAACACATAGCCCAGCGAACCGGTGGGCAAGCCGGCCACGCCCTGGCCCGAGACGATGTAGCCCAGGGCATTGGCCAGCGCAATCGGGAACCCGAGCGCGGCGCTGGTGGCCACGGCGTTGTGGATGGCGACGTTGCACCAGGTCATGAAAGGCACGCTCACGAAGCCCCCCCCCGCACCCACCAGACCGGAGAGGAAGCCGATGGTCGTGCCCGCGCCGATCTGGCCCGCGGTGCCGGGCAGGGTGCGTGTGGGTTTGGGTTTCTTGTCCATCAGCATCTGCGTCGCGGAGAAGCTGACGAAGGCGGCAAACACCAGCGCGAGCCACGAACCCTTGAGCATCGCGAACACGCCCAGGCTGGCCAGCGCGGCACCCAGCACGATGCCCGGCGCCAGGCGCTTGACGATGTCCCAGCGCACGGCACCGCGCTGGTGGTGCGCACGCACGCTGGAGATGGAGGTGAAGATGATGGTGGCCATGGAGGTGGCGATGGCCATCTTGATCGACAGATCGGGGGCGACGCCACGACCCGAAAGGATCACGGTGATGAAGGGCACCATGATCATGCCGCCACCGATGCCGAGCAGGCCAGCCAGGAAGCCGGTGCACAGGCCAAGGGCAACCAGTTCGGCAATGAGCAGAGGTTCAAGGATCATGGGGAGCGAGAAGAAGTGCGACCGGAGCGGGTGGTCTGGTCGAGGGTGGCCGTGGAACCGGCTCAGCCGGGCCACAGGCCACGTCCCCCTTCCCGCAGGAGAGGGGGGACGACGCGAAGCGGCGCAGGGGGAGGTTCGAATAAGGTGTCTGCCGTGCCGCCGGACCGTCATCCTGAACCGGGGTTCAGGTGGGCCAGGGCAGCGTGACTTCGGGTTCATCTGACGCGAGATGCTCACACCCATCAGGCAATGTACCTAGTCCGTGCTCAATGAGCATTGGTTCAAGGAAATATAAAGCCCGGCGCGCACTGCAGACGGTTTGGATTGTAGGCTCGCTGCGCTGTGTTTTCAGGACCGCCGGTCCATAAAAACTTGCGCGCCGCCGAATGGTCGTCAGAGCAGTTGGCCGTCGCTGCCCAGGGTCTGGTCGAGGCGGCGAATGAGTTCGTCCATGCGCGCCTGCGCGGCCGGATCGTTGTCCGCGCTGCCCAGTGTCTGTGAGGGCTCGGTCAGCGCGCCGGATTCAGTGTGGCCGAACACGGGCTGTTCAAAATGTTGTGACTCTTTTTGCGACAGCTCGAAGGCGAGGTTCAGCGAGGCGAGCACGGCGATGCGGTCGCGGGCCTTCATCTTGCCGGCATCGCGGATGCGGCACATGGCGGTGTCGACCCGCTCCACGGCATCGAGCAGGGCCGACTCGCCACCCACAGGGCAGGCCAGCAGGTAGCTCTGACCCATGATCTGGACTTCAATCTGTTTGCTGGCCGGCTTGTTCATTCGCGATCCTTGTGCGGGGTCGTCAGGCCTTCAGTGGCCGAGGCGGGCAGCCGGTCGAGCAGGGCGTCGATGCGGGCGCGCGCGGCGTTCAGGCGCGACTTGAGCGAGTCCCGTTCGGCCTGCAGGGCCTGCACCTGCTCGTGCAGCAGGGCGTTGGTGCGCTGCAGTTCCTCGTGTCGCAGCAGCAGCCGCTCTACGCGTTCGGTGATCTGGTCAAGGTGCTTGGGATCGGCCATGGTTACGACATGTTGCTGCCACATTGTAGGGTTGCGGCACGGGCCACGCGATTACAATGCGCGCTGTTGGTGCTCGCGGTGTGGTTCACATGCCGCAGTTCAACGGGAAGCAGGAGGGAAAGTCCACACGGACCGACCTAACCTGCGCTGCCCCCGCAACGGTAAGCAGACGAGATGCCTGATGTCTTCAGGCCACTCCGCTTTCATCTCACAACCACTGGACGGCTCGCGCTGTCTGGGAAGGTGATGAAGGTCGCTCTGCCAGCCCGGATACCGGCCAACGAGGTGGTGGTGCGTCCAGAAGTTGGCGCGCTGCCGTGACGCTCAGGCACCGTCGGGGAAGACGGTGAGAGCACATCATCGTTCGTTCTGCTTTCATGAAAAACCGCAACCTGCGCGCGCCCCTGGCCGTGCTGCCCCTGGCCATCCTGGCCCTGTCTTCCCACGCCCAGACTTCTGCAACCTCCACCGCCACGGAACTGCCTGAAACCGTGGTCACCGCCACGCGGTCTGCCATTCCTGTGGCCGATGTGGTGGCCGACGTTTCCATCATCGACCGCGAGCAGATCGAGCGCAGCGGCGCCAACGGTCTGGCCGATGTGCTGTCGCGCGTGCCGGGCATCACCGTGACCCGCAACGGCGGCCCCGCTTCGACCACGAGCGTGTACCTGCGCGGCGCCGAGACGCGTTTCACCGCCGTGTTCGTGGACGGGGTCCGCGTGGACTCGCAGTCCACCGGCGGCGCCAGCTGGAACGCGATTCCCTTGGCGCAGGTCGAGCGCATCGAGGTGCTGCGCGGCCCGGCGGCAGCGATCTACGGATCGGACGCCCTGGCCGGTGTGGTCCAGATCTTCACCCGCCAGGGTGAGGCGGGTTTCTTTCCCTCGGTGCACGTGGGCGTGGGCACGCACAACACGCGCGACATGAGCGTGTCGCTGCGGGGCGGGCAGGACGCGGTGAGCTACGCGCTGGGCCTCTCGGGTGAGCGCAGCGACGGGTTCAATGCCAAGCTCTCGGGCAACCCGGACCGCGACGGCTACCGCAGCCACTCGGTCTCTGGGCGGCTGGGCTGGAAGCTCGCACCCGGCCACGAGCTGGAAGCGACGCTGCTCGACAGCGAGCAGAAGGCGGGCTACGACGGCTTTCTTCCCAGTCAGGACGACCAGGGCCAGCAAGACCTCCGCACCCTGGGACTCAGCTGGTCGGCGGCCTGGAGCGACACCTGGAAAACCCGGGTGGGGGTGACACGCGGTACCGACCGCTACGAAACCACGCCGTCGCCTTACCTCACCAACACGCGCATCGACACCTACCTCTTGCGCAACGAGTGGCGCATGGGAACGGCCACCCTGAGCGCCGATCTGGAGCGCCGCGAAGACCGCCTCACGAACGGCAGCACCACCCCCGAACAGAACGACCGCGACCAGAACGCGCTCGCACTGGGCTACACACTGCGCCACGGTGCACACACGCTGCAGCTCAACGCACGCCACGACGAGGACAGCGAGTTCGGTGGCCAGTCCACCGGGGGCGCGGCCTACGCGTTTGCGTTCACGCCCGCCTGGCGCGCCACGCTGTCGGCCGGCACCGCGTTCCGTGTGCCCACGCTGTTCCAGCGCTTCAGCCTCTACGGCACGCCCGATCTGAAGGCCGAAACCGCCCGCAACTTCGAAACCGGTCTGCGCTACCAGTCGGGTCATGACCGGGCCGGGTTCACGCTGTACCGCAACGAGGTGAAGAACCTGATCGACTACGTGAGCGGGCCTGGCACCTGCGCCAACGGCGTGGGCGAATTCGCGGGTTGTTACGGCAACACGGGCAGGGCGCGCTACACCGGCGTCACGCTCAGCGGCGGCACCCGGGTGGGCACGGTCAACCTCGGCGCTTCGCTTGACCTGATGCGTCCCAAAGACCAGGAGACCGGTCTGCGCCTCGCCCGGCGCGCCCAGACCCAGGCCACGCTGACCGCCGACACCCAGCTCGCCAGCTGGACACTGGGGGGCGAGGTGCAGCATGTCGGCTCGCGGTTCAACGACGCGGCCAACACGCAGCGCCTGCCGGCCTACAGCCTGCTGAACCTGACGGCCAGCACCGCGCTCACGCCCGACTGGAAGCTGCAGGTCCGTGTCGACAACCTGAGCGACAAGGCCTACGAGTCGGTGCTGGGCTACGCCACCGCCGGGCGCACCTTGTACGTCGGCCTCAACTGGTCACCGCGCTGAGTGCCGCCATGGACCACGCCGTTGCTGTCTGCCCCGCGCTGCTGATCGCGGCCCCGGCCTCGGGCCAGGGCAAGACCACCGTGACGGCGGCGCTGGCGCGGCTGCACACGCGGCAGGGCCGCCGGGTGCGGGTGTTCAAGTGCGGTCCGGATTTTCTGGACCCGCACTGGCACACGCTCGCCAGCGGCCACCCGGTGCACAACCTCGACCTCTGGCTCAATGGCGAGGCCGACATCCGTGCGCGCCTGTTTGAGGCCGCATCGTCGTGCGACCTGATCCTGATCGAAGGGGTCATGGGCCTCTTCGACGGTGAGCCCAGCGCGGCCGACCTCGCACGGCGTTTCGGGCTGCCCGTGCTGGCGGTGATCGACGCCTCGGCGATGGCGGGCACCTTCGGCGCGCTGGCGCACGGGCTGCGCCACTACCAGGAAGGCCTGCCCTGGGCGGGCGTGCTGGCCAACCGGGTCGCCAGCGAGGGCCACGCGCAGATGCTGCAGCGCTCGTTGCGACCGGCGATGTCTGAAAGTGAAGCGGTGGGCATCGACGCCGGCTGGCTCGGGGCCTTGTTGCGCGACGCGGGCTTCACGCTGCCCGAGCGGCACCTTGGCTTGACGGTGGCGTCCGAGCTGCCCGACGCCATGGAGCGGCTCGACGCCGTGGCCGACGCGCTGGCGCAGACGCCGCTGGGTCAGCTCGACCACGCGGGCTGGCAGCGTTGGGCGGTGCGGTTTGACGCGGTGTCGCCCGTGCTGCCCGCTCGCCGGCTGGTGGGGCGCACGGTGGCGGTGGCGCGCGATGCGGCCTTCTGCTTCATCTACCCGGCCAACCTGGACAGCCTGTGCGCGCTCGGTGCCGAGCTGGTGTTTTTCTCGCCGCTGGCCGATGAGCCGGTGCCCGCGTGCGACGCCGTGTGGCTGCCGGGCGGCTACCCGGAGCTGCACGCGGCCACGCTGGCGAAGGGTGTGCACTGCCGGGCCTCGCTGGCCGATCACGTCGCGGCGGGCCGGCCGGTCTGGGCCGAGTGCGGCGGCATGATGCCGCTGTTTGACACCCTGACCACCACCGACGGCGACGAGCACGCGATGTGGGGCCTGCTGCCCGGCCGAGTGGTCATGCAAAAGCGCCTGGCCGCGCTCGGGCCGCAGCGCTGGGACACGCCGCAGGGCGAGCTGCGCGGGCACACGTTCCACTACTCGACCACCGAGTCGCCACTGATGCCGCGCTCATCGACCGCATCGCAGCGCGCGGGCGGGCGCGGCGAGACCATCTACGCGCAAGGCCCGGTGCGCGCCAGTTATTTCCACGCCTGGTTTGCCTCCAACCCCGAGGCCGCAGCCTCGCTGTTCCTTGAGGAGGTTTTGTGAGCACACCGCACCTGGGGCCTCAGCGCATCGTCTGCCTGACCGAGGAGACCACCGAGTGGCTCTACCTGCTGGGGCAGGAGCACCGCATCGTCGGCATCAGCGGCTACACGGTGCGCCCGCGCCGGGCTCGCGACGAGAAGCCCAAGGTCAGCGCCTTCCTTAACGCCAAGATCGACAAGATCCTTGCGCTGCAGCCGGACTGCGTGTTCGGTTTCTCGGACCTGCAGGCCGACATCGCGGCCTCGCTGATCCGAGCCGGCGTGCAGGTGACGGTGTTCAACCAGCGCAGCGTGGAGGAGGTTTTTTCCATGCTGTACCAGGTGGCTGCGATGGTGGGCTGCGCTGAAGAGGGCCTGGCGCGCATCGACGTCATGCGCCTGCGGTTGGTGGCCATCCGTGCCGAGGTGAGCGCGCTGGTGGCGGCGGGCAAGCGCCGCCCGCGGGTGTTCTTTGAAGAGTGGGACGAGCCGCACATCAGCGGCATCCGCTGGGTGTCGGAGCTGCTGGGCATCGCGGGCGGTGACGATGTGTTTCCCGAGCTGGCCGTGCAGTCGCTGGGCAAGAACCGCATCATCGCCGACGGCGCAGAGATCGTGGCGCGCTCACCCGACATCGTGATCGGCTCCTGGTGCGGCAAGAAGTTCCGTCCCGAGAAGGTGGCGGCGCGGCCGGGCTGGCAGGACGTGCCTGCGGTGAAGAACGGCCAGCTGTTCGAGATCAAGTCGGCCGACATCCTGCAACCCGGCCCGGCGGCGCTGACCGACGGGGTGGAGCAGATGCACCGCATCGTCGCAACGTGGATGAATCAGCATGGCTGACCCGACCCGCAGCGAATTCATCCTCGGCGGCCAGCGCAGTGGCAAGTCGCGCCGCGCCGAGGTGCTGGCGCGACAATGGCTGGAGCGTTCGCCCGATCACCGCGCCGTGCTGATCGCCACCGGCCAGGCCTGGGACGGCGAGATGCGCGAACGCATCGCGCGCCACCGGCGCGACCGCGCCGAGCGGGTGCCGGGCATGGTCACGGTGGAGGAGCCGCTGGCGCTGGCCGAGGCGCTGCGCCGTGCCAGCGATGCGCAGACCCTGGTGGTGGTCGATTGCCTGACGCTGTGGCTGACCAACCTGATGATGCCGGCCGATGCCGCGCGAGCCCTCGACGAGGCGGCCGTGGAGGCGGCGGGCCACGCGCTGTGCGAGGCCATCGCCGCAGCGCCCGGCCCGTTGGTGCTGGTGGGCAACGAGATCGGCCTGGGCGTGATCCCCCTGGGGCGCGAGGTGCGCCAGTTTGTGGACGCGCTGGGCCGCTTGAACCAGAGCGTGGCGGCCGCGTGCGAGCGCGTCACCCTGATGGCGGCGGGCCTGCCGCTGACCTTGAAAGACAAGCCATGAAACCGATGCGTGACATCCTGGCCGCTGTGGCACTGGTGGGGCTGGCGCTGCTGTCTTTGCCAGCCCGCGCCGCGCTGCAGATCACCGACGACCGCGGCGATGTGGTGAACTTCGAGCGTTCGCCGCAACGCATCGTGAGCCTGCTGCCCTCGCTGGCCGAGACGGTGTGCGAACTCGGCCAGTGCCAGCGCCTGGTGGGCGTGGACCGTTACACCAACTGGCCCGCGAGCGTGAAGCCGCTGCCCAAGGTGGGCGGCGGGCTGGACCCGAACATCGAACAGATCGTGGCGCTGCGGCCCGATGTGGTGCTGATGGCGACGTCGTCGCGCGCGGGCGACCGGCTGCGTGCGCTGGGCCTCAAGGTGGTGGCGCTGGAGCCCAAGACGCACGCCGACGTGCAGCGCGTGATGCTCAAGATCGGCCAGTTGCTGGAGGTGCCCGACGCGCAGAAAATCTGGCGCGCCATAGATGCAGCCGTGATGGCCGCCGCGCAGTCGCTGCCCGCCAGCGTGCGCGGCACGCGCGTGTATTTCGAGGTCAACCCCGGGCCGTACGCCGCGGGCGAAAGCTCCTTCATCGGCGAGACGCTCACGCGCCTGGGCACGAAGAACATCGTGCCCGCGTCGCTTGGGCCGTTTCCCAAACTCAACCCCGAGTACATCGTGCGCGCCGCCCCCGACCTGATCATGGTCGGCCAGCGCAGCGTGGACGGCATGCTGCAGCGCCCGGGCTGGATGAGCATGCGCGCCATGCGCGCGCAGCACCTGTGTGTGTTCCCGGCCGACGAGTCCGACACCTTGGTGCGGCCCGGCCCGCGCATGGCCGAGGGGGCCCGGCTGATGGTGCGCTGCCTGGCCGATAAGGCGCCCGGCGCGAAAAAAGCGGGAGTACGCCCGTGAACGCACGCCGCGCGTCGTGGCTGGTGGTGGGCCTGCTGCTCACCGCGCTGGCCTTGGCCGCGCTCGGCGTCTGCGTGGGCAGCGCCGGTTTTGAGAACCTGATCGGCCCGCTGCTGAACCCGGATGCCGATCCGGCCGCCACCGCGATGGCGCAGCAGATCGTGTGGGAGATCCGCCTGCCGCGCACGCTGGGCGCCTGGGGAGCGGGCGCGCTGCTGGGCCTGGCCGGCGCGGTGGCGCAGGGCCTGTTCCGCAACCCGCTGGCCGACCCGTTTCTGCTCGGCAGCGCCTCCGGCGCATCGCTCGGTGTGGCGCTGGCGCTGGCCGCGATGGGCGGCGGCGCGGGCATGCTGGGCGCCGGCATGATGAACAGCGGCGTGGCCGTGAGTGTGTTCTCCAGCAGCGTCTGGGTGCGCCTGGGCCTGACCGGTGCAGCCTTCGGCGGCGCGGTGCTGGCGGTGCTGCTCACGCTGCTGCTCTCGCGCGGCGTGCAGCACACGCTGCGCCTGCTGCTGGCCGGTGTGGTGGTGGGCGTGGTGCTGGGTGCGATGACGCACCTCGTGTTGCTGTTCTCGCCCGAATCGCTGCAGGCCATGCAGGCCTTCATGCTGGGCTCGACCAGCTTCGTGGGCTGGACCGCCTGCGTGCTGATGGTGGCCGTGTGGGCGCTGTGTGCGCTGGCGGCCTGGCTGCTGGCGCGTGTGCTCGACGGCCTGAGCCTGGGCGACGCGACCGCGCGCAGCCTGGGCCTGCCGCTGGGTCCCATGCGCGCGGCGCTGGTGGCGGTGCTCGCGCTGGCCACCGGCACCGCCGTGGCGCAGACCGGGCTGATCGCCTTCGTCGGCCTCGCCGCGCCACACCTGGTGCGCTCCATGGTCAAGACCACCAGCGCCCGCCTGATGCTGCTGGCCAGCTGCATGGGCGGCGCGTTGCTGATGGCGGCCGACACGCTGGCGCGCTGGCTGATCGCGCCGCAGGAGCTGCCGGTGGGCGTGCTCACCGCCGTGCTGGGTGGCGGCTACCTGCTGTGGTTGATGCAACGCAACACGCGCGTGTCGCGGGGGGCGGGGCTGTGAACGCAACCATGAACGCCATTGCCATCGAAGCGCGCGGTCTCAGCGCGCGGTTGGGCGACACCGAGATCCTGCACAACATCACCCTGGCGCTGCCGCGTGCGCGCTGGACCTGCATCGTCGGGCCCAACGGCGCGGGCAAGTCCACGCTGCTCAAGGCACTCGCCGGGCTGCTGCCGCACAGCGGTGGGGTCGCCTTGCTGGGCCGGCCGCTGGCCGACTGGCCCAGCCGCCAGCGGGCGCAGCAGCTCGCCTGGCTGGGACAAAACGAATCGAGTGGCGACGACCTCACCGTGTGGGACGTCGCCATGCTCGGGCGCCTGCCGCACCAGGCCTGGCTCAGCCCGCCCAGCGCCGCCGACCACGCCGCCGTGGAGCGCGCGCTGCGGGCCACCCAGGCCTGGGGCTGGCGCGCCCGCTCGCTCGGTCAGCTCTCGGGCGGCGAGCGCCAGCGCGTGCTGCTGGCCCGCGCGCTGGCCGTCGAGGCCCAGGTCCTGTTGATGGACGAGCCCCTGGCCAACCTCGACCCGCCGCACCAGGCCGACTGGCTCGATCTGGTGCAGGCCCTCGTGCGCGAAGGCAAGACCGTGGTCAGCGTGCTGCACGAGATCGCCATGGCCCTGCACGCCGACGAATTGGTGGTGATGGCGCAAGGCCGCATCACCCACCAGGGCCTGTGTGCCGAGCCCACCACCCACCGCGCGCTGGAAGCGGTGTTCGACCACCGCATCGAAGTCCACGCACTGCAAGGGCAGTGGGTGGCGCTGCCGCGCATCACCTCTTTACCGAAGACACACCATGCAGATTGAAACCCCACCGAGCGAGAAGCCCTACGACAAAGCCGAGGGCGAGCGCCGTGGCCTCGTGATCGTCAACACCGGCGATGGCAAAGGCAAGAGTACGGCCGCCTTCGGGCTGGCCTTGCGCGCGCACGGCCGCGGCAAGGCCGTGAAGATCTACCAGTTCATGAAGGTGCCAACGGCGCGCTTCGGCGAACACCGCATGTTCGAACAGATCGGCATCCCGATCGAAGGCTTGGGCGACGGCTTCAGCTGGAAGAGTCAGGACCTGGAACGCTCCGCCCAACTGGCGCGCGACGGCTGGGAGAAGGCCCGCGCTACCATCCTCGCCGGTGATCACTTTCTCGTCGTGCTCGACGAGATCACCTACCCGCTGATCTACGGCTGGTTGCCGCTGGACGGTGTGTTGCAGACCTTGCGCGAGCGGCCTTCGCATGTGCATGTCTGTCTGACCGGTCGTCGCTGCCCGCCCGAGATCATCGAGCTGGCCGACACCGTGACCGAAATGACCAAGATCAAGCACGCGTTCAACGCCGGTATCCCGGCGCAGCGCGGCATTGAAGACTGAACCTCTGGAGACACCCGATGAACATGATCGTTGAAGCCCCTGTGACCCTGCACCGCCCCGTCAAGTCTGCACCGGCGACGGCACAGCGCTGGAGCGTCGCCGCCGTGCAGGCCCTGCTGGACCTGCCTTTGCCCGAGCTGATGCACCGCGCCCAGACCGTGCACCGCGAGCACCACGACCCCACCGAGATGGAGCTGGCCACGCTGTTGTCGATCAAGACCGGCGGCTGCCCGGAGGACTGCGGCTACTGTCCGCAGTCGGTGCACCACGAGACCGGCGTGGAAGCCACCAAGATGATGACGCCCGAGGCCGTGCGCGAAGCCGTGCTCGGCGCCAAGGCGGCCGGCGCCTCGCGCTTCTGCATGGGCGCCGCCTGGCGCGCGCCCAACGACCGCGACCTGGAAAAGGTCGAAGAGCTGGTGCGCGTGATCAAGGACGAGGGCCTGGAGGCCTGCTGCACCCTGGGCATGCTCACGGGTGACCAGGCGCAGCGCCTCAAGGGCGCGGGCCTGGACTACTACAACCACAACCTGGACACCGCGCCCGAGCTGTACGGCGACATCATCACCACCCGCGACTACCAGGACCGGCTGGACACGCTGGGCCATGTGCGCGAGGCCGGCATCCATGTCTGCAGCGGCGGCATCGTGGGCATGGGCGAATCACGCGCCGGGCGCGCCGGCCTGATCGCGCAGCTCGCCAACCTGGCGCCGTACCCCGAATCGGTGCCGATCAACCACCTGGTCAAGGTGCCCGGCACACCACTGGCCGACGAGCCCG
Organism: Hydrogenophaga aromaticivorans; assembly: GCF_013387465.1. Taxonomy (GTDB): domain Bacteria; phylum Pseudomonadota; class Gammaproteobacteria; order Burkholderiales; family Burkholderiaceae_C; genus Hydrogenophaga; species Hydrogenophaga aromaticivorans. The sequence continues at coordinate 426,453 of NZ_VYGV01000028.1, forward strand.
ATCTGGACCCGCTGGAGTTCGTGCGCACGGTGGCGGTGGCCCGCATCACCATGCCCACGGCCAAGGTGCGCCTGTCGGCCGGGCGCCGGCAGATGGGCGAATCGACCCAGGTGCTGTGCTTCCTGGCCGGCGCCAATTCCATCTTCTACGGCGACAAGCTGCTGGTGACCGGCAACCCCGACGTCGAGGCCGACCGTGATCTGCTCCGGCGCGTGGGCCTGACCACCCGCACGCGTTCGGTCGGTGACGAAAACCCCCTGCACCCCATTGAAGGCTGAAGCCCCATTCCGAGGAGACAACCCATGTTCCGCACCCTGCTGAAATCCAAGATCCACCGCGCCACCGTCACCCACTGCGAGCTGCACTACGAAGGCTCCTGCGGCATCGACGAAGACCTGCTGGAGGCGAGCAACATCCGCCCCAACGAACAGGTGCACATCTGGAACATCAACAACGGCGAACGTTTCATCACCTACGCCATCAAGTCGCCGCGCGGCAGCGGCATCATTTCGCTCAACGGCTCGGCCGCCCGGCGCGCCAGCGTGGGCGACCTGGTGATCATCGCGGCCTTCGGCATGGTGCACGAAGACAAGCTCGACGAAGCCGTGCCCAAGCTGGTGTTCCCCGATGCCGCCAACCGCATCGTCGAGACCCGCAGCGAGCCCGCCGGTCCGCAGGCCGGCGACCCGGTCATCCTGCCCCTGGGCGCCGAGCTTTGACGCTGCCCGTGTCGCCCAACGCCGCCTGGCGCCAGCGCAGCCTGGCCGCGGTGTGGCACCCCTGCACGCAGATGAAGCTGCACGCGCCCGAGGGCGCGGCGTTGCCGCTGATCCCGGTGGCACGGGCCGAAGGCGTGTGGTTGCACGACCACGAAGGCCGGCGCTACCTTGACGCGATCAGCTCCTGGTGGGTCAACCTGTTCGGTCACAACCACCCCGAGATCCGCGCCGCGCTTGTGGACCAGTTGCACACGCTCGACCACGTGATGCTGGCCGGCTTCACCCACGGGCCGGTGGTCGAACTCTCCGAGCGCCTGGCCGCGCTCACCGGCCTGGGCCACGCGTTCTACGGCAGCGACGGCGCCAGCGCCACCGAGATCGCGCTGAAGATGAGCGCGCACCACTGGCGCAACGCGGGCCAGGCCGACAAGTGCCGGTTTGTCGGCGTGGCCGGCGGCTACCACGGCGAGACCGTGGGCGCGCTGGCCGTGACCGACATTGCGCTGTTCCGCGAAGCCTATGCGCCGCTGGTGCGCCTGGCCGCCACCGTGCCCAGCCCCGACGCACGCGG
>NZ_VYGV01000001.1:0-232500 GCF_013387465.1 Hydrogenophaga aromaticivorans
GGCCAGCGGCAGCGCCACCTCGCGGATGCGGCGCGACAGCGGCGCACCCAGCAGGCGCGCGGCCTCCATCAGCTGGGAGGCGCGCTCAGACAGCGCGGTGCGCGCCAGCAGGTACACATAGGGATAGAGCGAGAAGGTGAAGACCCAGACCGCACCCGGCGTGTTGCGGATCTCCGGGAACACCCGCCCCCGCAGACCGAAGGCCTCGCGCAGCCCCACCTGCAGCGGCCCGCTGAACTGCAGGAAATCGGTGTAGGCGTAGGCCACCACGTAGGCCGGCATGGCCAGCGGCAGCAGCAGCGCCCACTCGAACAGGCGGCGGCCCGGGAAATCGAACAGCGTCACCGCGCTGGCCGTGCCCATGCCCACCAGCGCCACGCCCAGGGCCACGCAGACGCACAGCACCACGGTGGTGAGCGCGTAGTCCGGCAGCACCGTCTGCGCCATCTGGTGCAGCACGTCGCGCGCCGCGGCGTCGAACTGCAGCCACGAAGCCCCCAGCGACAGCACCGGCAGCGTCAGCAGCAGGGCCAGCAGGAGCAAGAAGGCAAAGGCCATCCAACGCGGCATGGGCGGTTTGAAAAAAGTGGGGAAGAAAAGACCAGCGGGAAAGCCGTGTCCATGATGGCACGGTCACCGCAGGCCCCGCCTGACAGGGCCCTTGACCCGCATCAACACAAATGAGAATTGTAGTCATCTACAATTTGAACCTGTCCGCAGGCTGTTTGAGGCTGCGGCCCCGAACAGCCCACCGCCAGGATCAGCCATGTTCCTCAACGTCTCCCAGCTCAGCGTGCGCTACACCGGCCAACAGCCGGCCGCGGTGGACGGCGTGTCGTTCGGCCTTCGTGCGGGCGACATCGGCGTGCTGATCGGCCCTTCAGGCTGTGGCAAGACCACGCTGCTGCGCGCCGTGGCGGGGCTGGAACGGGCCAGCAGCGGCAGCATCACCCTGCAGGGCGAAACGGTGAGCGACGGGCAACACCACATGCCGGCCGAACAGCGGCGCATCGGCATGGTGTTCCAGGACTACGCGCTCTTCCCCCACCTGGACATCGCGCGCAACGTCGGCTTTGGCATCGCCAAGCTCTCCCGCAACGAACGCGAAAAGCGCGTGACCGAGGTGCTCAAGCTCGTGGGCCTCGACGGCATGCAGGCACGCTACCCGCACGAACTCTCGGGCGGCCAGCAGCAGCGCGTGGCCCTGGCGCGTGCGCTGGCGCCGCGCCCGCGCCTGCTGCTGCTCGACGAGCCGTTTTCCAACCTCGACGTGGACCTGCGCGAGCGCCTGGCGCACGAAGTGCGCGCCATCCTCAAGGCGGCGGGCGCGACGGCGCTCTTCGTTACCCACGACCAGCTGGAAGCCTTTGCCATCGGCGACGTGATCGGCGTCATGCACCAGGGCCATCTACACCAGTGGGACGACGCCTACGCGCTCTACCACCGGCCGGCCACGCGTTTCGTGGCCGAATTCATCGGGCACGGCGTGTTCGCGCCGGCGCAGATCCGGCTGGTGGGCAACGAGGTTTCGGTGCAGACCCCGCTGGGCGCGCTGCACGACGTGGAAGAGTGCCCGCTGCCCAGCGCCTACGAGTCGGGCCTGTGCGACGTGCTGCTGCGCGCGGACGACATCGTGCACGACGACCTGGCGCCCGCCAAGGCGCAGATCGTCCGCAAGGCTTTTCGCGGCTCCGAGTTCCTCTACACGCTGCGCCTGGCCAGCGGCGAGACGCTGATGACGCACGTACCCTCGCACCACAACCACGCCGTGGGCGAGTGGATCGGCATCCGCGCCGAGGTGGACCACGTGGTCACGTTCGCGCGCGGTGCCTCGGCGACTTCGCCGCCCGCGCCAGGCGCCCGGAAGCCACCCGTCGACGCCCCGCTGTGAACAGGTCCTAAAGAACCACCCAGGCTTCCATGCCACCGCCGGCCCGCTCGCCGAGCGACACGCGCCAGCCGTTTGCCTGTGCCAGTTCGCGCACGATGGCCAGGCCCAGTCCGCTGCCACCGGTCTTGGGGCTGCGCGAGGGCTCCAGGCGCTGGAACGGCTGGAACATGGCTTCCACCTGATCGGCCGGAATGCCGGGCCCCCGGTCGAGCACGCCTACGCGGCAATGGGCTCCGTCCTGCTCGCACACCAGTTCCACCGGGCCCGAAGGGGCGTAGCGCAAGGCGTTCTGCAGCAGGTTGCCCAGCGCACGGCGCAGTGCGATGGCAGGCACCGGGCGCACGCAGGCTTCACAACGCACCTGCACCGGGCTGGCCGCGGTCGCGTGTTCGGCGGCCAGCTCGTGCAGCAAAGCCGCCATGTCCACCGGTGTGGCGGGTTCGTGTTCCAGCCCGCGCGCCAGGTCCAGCACGTTGCCGATCAGCTGGTTCATCAGTTCCATGTCGCGCTCCAGCCGGTCCAGCAGCGTGGGGCTGGGCTGCGTCCTGAGCATCTCCAGCGCCAGCCGCATGCGCGCCAGCGGTGTGCGCAGGTCGTGCGACACGCCGGCCAGCAGCGTGGTGCGGGCCGACAGCAGATCGCGCACCTGCACCGCCATGGTGTTGAAGCGCCGGCTCAGCGCCACGATCTCGCGCGGGCCGGTCTCGGGCAACAGGTCGGGCGCCACGCCCTGCCCCAGCTGGGTGCTGGCCTGTTCCAGCCGCGCGAGCGGCGCCACCACCCGGCGCGCCAGCAGCAGCGCCAGACCCACCGCCACCGCCAGCCCGGCGGCCAGACCGATGAGCAACACGGCCAGTGGCCGGCTGTTGATGCGCGCGCTGGACAGCCCCACCGCCAGCGTGCCGCCACCCGCGGGCACACGCGCCCAGTACCAGTCGAGACCGGCGTCGTCGGTGGCGCGGATCAGGTGCCGGTCCAGCCCGACGCGCCCGGCCAGGGCCGCCTCCAGCAGGTAGAAAAAGGGCGGGTGCCATTCGTCCACGCTGGCGCCGTCCACCTCGGGCCGGATCAGCAGCGACTGCCGCAAACGCAGTTCGGTTTCAAACGCCGGGCGCGTGGCCGGGGGCAGCTCGGCCCAGGTCTGGGCCGACAGCACCATCAAGCCCGCCAGGTCGTCGGCCGAGCGGCGCGCCATGGGCAGCATCACCAGCCAGACAAACGCCAGCACCACCAGCAGCTCGACGCCGATGAAGGCCAGGGCCAGCAACACCGTGTTCTGACGCACCAGACCCACGGACCGTTTCACACCAGATCTCCCTGCGGGTTGAACAGATAACCTTCGCCGCGCACCGTGCGGATGAACTGCGGCGCCGCCGGGTCGGCTTCGATCTTGCGGCGCAGACGGGTCACGCGGCTGTCCACGCTGCGGTCGAAGGGATCGCGGTCGTAGCCCTTGAGCATGTCCACCAGCACATCGCGCGACAGCACGCGGCCGGGGTGGCTGACAAAGGCGGCGAGCAGCGCGTATTCCGCACTGGTCAGGGCCACCTCGTGGCCGTCGCGCAGCAGGCGGTGGCCCGCCGTGTCGAGCTGGTAGGGGCCAAAAGCCGGCCGCAGCGCCCCGGCGGGCGCGCCCATTGGCGCGGCGAGCGGACGCTCGGCCACCACCGGGGACGGCGCGTGCGCGCGCCGCAGCACCGCCCGCAGGCGCGCCAGCAACTCGCGCGGACCAAACGGCTTGGGCAGGTAGTCGTCGGCACCCACCTCGAGGCCGATCACGCGGTCCATCTCTTCGCCGCGCGCCGAGAGCATGAGCACCGGCATGTCCCACTGCGCCTTGATGCTGCGCGTGAGCGACAGGCCGTCTTCACCCGGCAGCATCAGGTCCATGACGATGGCATCGGGCAGCTCCCTGGCCAGGGCTTCGCGCATCGCCGCGCCATCGCCCACGGTCCGCACCACAAAGCCGTTGGCTGACAGGTAGTCCGACAAGAGGCAACACAGATCGGGGTCGTCGTCCACCACGAGCACGCGCAGCGCAGAAGGAGTAGGCGCATTCATGCGCGAAGTGTAGGCCGACCACCGCGCGCCATGGCCCGCGATGCCGCCCCCTGACACCGGCTGACACACACCGGCACCACGCGCCACACGCCGGGCCCGAACCGGCATGTGCTGGCGACAGAGCGGGCCCAGGATTCAGCCATCGGCTCCGGCATTCGATGCCGAGCGTCGTCGGCCCAGCCGCTGTCCAGGTTGCAGCGGCCCGGTCCCACACCCCCCAACCTGGATGCAAAGGAACATCATGACCCCCGCCTCCAAGCTCCTCACCGCCCTGCTGGCCGCCCTCACGCTGACCGCCGGTTCCGCCATGGCCGCCGACCCGGTGCCCGTCGCTGGCCGCCAGTTCATGACCGAGCAGGAACAGGCGCAGATGCGCACCCGCATGCGCAACGCCACCACCGAGGAAGAACGCGCACGCATCCGGGCCGAGGAACATGCGCTGATCCGCGAACGCGCTGCGGCACAGGGCATCACCTTGCCTGAAACCCCGCCTGCCCAGGGTCAGGGCTTGGGACTGGGTCAAGGCCCAGGCCCAGGCCCAGGCCCAGGCCCAGGCCCAGGCGTCGGACAAGGCCCTGGCCGGCAGTTCATGACCGAGCAGGAACAGGCGCAGATGCGCACCCGCATGCGCAACGCCACCACCGAGGAAGAGCGCGCACGCATCCGGGCCGAGGAACATGCGCTGATCCGCGAACGCGCTGCGGCACAAGGCATCACCATGCCTGAAACCCCGCCGGCACAAGGGCAGGGCTTGGGACTGGGTCAAGGCCCTGGCGCCAGCGGCGCAGGTGCAGGGTCTGGAGCAGGGCCTGGCGCCGCGGGTGGCATGGGCCAGGGCCAAGGCCGGATGAACAAGCGCTGAGCCACCTCATCCACCACCGACCATGACGCTCTCCCGATGGACATCCGGTCTGGGGCTCTGCGCGCTGCTGTGCCTGCAGGCGCAGTCCGCCCTGGCCGCGGAACCTGAACGCCCGCCGGTTCGGCCGCGCGAAACCCCGGTGCCTGCATTGCTCAGCAGCGACGAAGTCCCGCCGGGCATGGCCTTGCCCTACGGGGCGGGCTACGAACAACGCCTGCGCGCCGCGGGATCGCAGAACGGCGCGACCAACCACGCGGCCAGCGGCGCTTCACAGGGCGCGGGTGCTTCGCGCGGTGGTTCGGGCAGTGGCTCAGGCGGCTCGGGGGGTCGCGGCAACGGCGGCGCGGGGCGCGGCCGGTGACGTGTCCGCGGTCACCCGGATCGCTCCGCCACAAGACAACCATCCCCACCTTCTTCTATGGAAAGACACCATGAGCCACCTCACGATCACCCGTTTTTCCGCCATCCTCCTGGCCTCCCTGGCGCTGGTCGCGTGCGGCGGTGGAACCGACGATGACCTGGACAAACGCGGCACCCCCACCTCGGTCAATGCCACGCTCGCCACACTGCCCATCGAAGCGCTGAGCCAGGCGGAGATCGACTCCCTGCTCTACATGCGCGAAGAAGAGAAGCTGGCGGGTGACGTGTACACCCGGATGGACGCGCTGTGGGGCCGCAGCGTGCCGGTGTTCAGCAACATCACCGCCAGCGAAGCCACCCACACCGAAGCGGTGCGCCAGCTGTTGCAGCGCTACAGCCTGCCCGACCCGGCCGCCGGCAACACGGTGGGCGTGTTCCAGAACCCGGACCTGCAAGCGCTGTACAACCAGCTGGTGGCCGATGGCTCGGTCTCGCTGATCGATGCCTTGAAGGTCGGTGTCCACATCGAAGAACTGGACATGGTGGACATCAACACCCACCTGGCCCGCGTGGACAACCAGGACATCCGGCGGGTCTACGAATCGTTGTTGCAGGGTTCCCGCAACCACCTGCGGGCGTACTACCAGACCTTGCTGAATCAAGGTGGCAGCTACACGCCGCAGTACCTGAGCCAGGCCGAGTTCGATGCCATCGTGAACTCGGCGATGGAGCGGGGGTGATCGCCTGCCACAGGGTGGCGTGCGCGCCGGGCATCCATTTCCGGCCCGTCAACCAGGCTGCCGTCCTTCATGCGGCAGGCTGCGAGGCACCCTGTCAGGGGCCCGGCCCAGGGGCCACAGGCTCGGTGATGAAGCCGATCTTGCGCACCCCGGCGCGCTGGGCGACGGCCATGGCCAGGGCCACGCGCTCGTAGCGCACGGCCTTGTCACCCCGGATGTGCAGCTCAGGCTGTGGATTCTGGGCCGCGGCAACGCTCATGCGTCGTTCGAAATCGGCGTCCTCCACTCGCGCCTCGTTCCAGAAATAGACGCCATCGGCACCCACCGACAAGCGGATGTTGTCCGGCTTGTCGAGCAGCTTTTCATTGCTGGCGCGCGGCAGGTCGATGTTGACCGCGTGTTTGATCACCGGCACCGTGATGATGAAGATGATGAGCAGCACCAGCATGACGTCGATGAACGGGATCATGTTGATCTCGGCGAGCATCTGATCGCTGTCGTCCTGGGTTCCGATGGCCATGGCTCAACCCCGCTTCATGAGAAGGACCTTGCTGTCGCCAGGGGCGGTCACGCGGGCGCCCGTCACCAAGTAGGCGTGCAGGTCGTGCGCGAAGCGGTTGAGCTGGTGGTTGATGCCCTTGTTGCCGCGCACCAGCGTGTTGTAGCCGAGCACGGCGGGGATGGCCACCAGAAGACCGAGCGCGGTCATGATCAGCGCTTCGCCGATCGGGCCGGCCACCTGGTCGATGCTGACCTGGCCCGCAGCGCCGATGCTCAGCAGCGCGTGGTAGATGCCCCAGACGGTACCGAACAGTCCGACAAAGGGAGCGGTCGATGCGATGGAGGCCAGCACCGTGAGGCCGCCTTGTGCGCGCGCGGTGAAGTCGTCCAGGCTGCGGCGCAGGCAGCGTTCGACCCAGTCGCTCACGTCCAATGTGTCGTGCAGTTGCGGGCCGGGCCGGCCGTCTTTGTGCTGGACGTGGCGCGCGGCCTCCCGGCCTTCCATCGCCAGCGCGCGGAACGGGTTGCCATCCTGCGAGCCCAGCTTGTCCAGGCCTTCGGCGAAGTCGGCGCTGTGCCAGAAGCCTTTACAGGCCTTGCCCTGTCGGCGCTGGGTGCGCTGGTCCAGCCACTTGAGCAAAAAGATGACCCAGGTGGTGAGCGACATCAGCAGCAGCGCGATGGCCACCGCGCGGGTGACGGTGTCGCCCTGGGTCCAGACGTGGGCCAGGCCGGAGGATGTGAAGTTCGATTCCATGGGGGTGTGACTGTGAGAGGGAAAGGCCCGGTCGTTCAACCGAGCACGAAGTGGATGGGAACGTCGAACCACATGGCTTGCGGAACGCCGCCCTGCTGACCTGGCACGTAGCGCCACTGGCGCGCGGTCCGAAGCGCGACCTGGTCCAGCCGTTCGTAGCCGCTGGAGACGACCACTTGGGCCTGGCGGGCCGTGCCATCGAGCTCGATGAACACCCGCACCACAACCCGGCCCGCTTCGCCGAGCTGGCGCGATACCGCGGGGTACGGTGGTGGCGCGTTGTGAAGGTAGGCGGCGCTGCTGGAGGGCAGCACGATCTGGGCGGGTGCCGGTGGTGCGACAGGCTCGGGCGGTGCGGTGGGGGCGCCCACGACCGGCTCTGGTGAAACGGGCACGACGGTGGGCGCGGCCGGCGGAGCAAACTGAACATCTGCGATGGGCGCCGACTGTGGAACCGGTTGCGGTCGCACGGGCTCGGCTGGCCTGGTTCTGGGCTGAGGTGTCAGCTGCACCTTGTGCGGTGCCGGCGGGATGAGCTGCGGTGGCGGCGCTTCGATAAGCTGGACCAGAACCGGCACCAGCGTGAACCGTTCCACCGCGCGGCCCAGCAAACCCGACTTCAGCGCCCACAGCCCCAGCCCGTGCAGCAGCACGACGCCCGCGACCACCGCCTGGCGTCGCAGGCCCGGCGGCACGACACGCCCTGGCGAACGCCCGGACAGGGGTGGCGCAAACGCGGGCTCGGACACGGGCACGCCTGCGTTCATCCCGCCACGCGGGCCGTTGGCCGCGCCAGGTTCTTGCGGGTGGCACGCAGCTTGAGCCCCAGGCGCCGCCAGCCGACCACCACCCCCGTCAGGCTGAGCAAGGCACCGCCCGCGCTGAGCGCGATCATCACGATGTCCCACAGCGGGCGCTGGTTCAGCAGGGGCAGCCAGTCCCAGCTGTGCAGCAGCGCAAACAGCCAGCGGCTGGTGCGGCGGCCCACGTCGGTGCGTCCCAGCACGGCCCCGGTGTGCGGATCAAGGTGCACCCAGCTGGCCTGCGGGTCCTGGTACACCACGCGCAGCATCGGCAGCGGCCGCTCGTTGCCGCCGCTCATGGTGTGGGCCTCGCGGTCGTAGTAATAGAAGTCGTAGGTGTCGAGGCGCTCGATGCGCGCGACGGGCGCGTCCAGCAGTCCGGCCGCGGCACGCCGCAACGCCAGCTCGTCCACCTGCCAAGCATGGGCGCTGCGGCTGTCGAGCAACTGCGGCCGCCCGGTGACGCGCAGGGCCTGCACGGTGAGCGTGCCCAACACCGGCACCCACCGCAGCTCACGGACCGCGCCACCGGCGGTGGCGAGCAAAGCGGCCGGGGCGGCGTCCTCGGCCGTCACCTGCAGGGCCACCCCCTGCAGCGTTGCCGTGCGCAGGGGCGCCGCACCGGTGTCGAACACGCGCCAGGGGTTCATCGACATCAGTCCGCTGAAGATCCAGGTGAACGCGATCAGCGCGAACAGCAGGCCCGAGATGTGATGCCAGCGCATCAGGCGCCCGGGATAGGGTGAACGCGAACCATGGCGGTAGGGTTGCCGCAAACGCCAGCGCATCACGCCCACCACCGTGCCCAGCAGGGTCACGGCAATGCCGGCGATGGACAGCCAGTTCACGATGTCGCTCCAGTACGGATCGAAGGCGTTGCCCCGGAAGGGATAGAGCCAGTGAATCCAGGCGCCGGCGTAGTTCCACCCGCGCTCGCTGCGCGTGGCGTCGCGCACCACCTCCCCCGTGAGGCTGGAGACGTAGAGCTGCGTGCCCTGCGCATCGGGCAGTTGCACCAGGTGCAGGGGGCGGTGTGCGTCGAGTGCCTTCGAATGGGTGAAGGCGTCTTCCTGCACCAGGCCCAGATGGCGCAGACCCTCAGCGGAAACGCCGGGTCCGGCGTAGGCCGCCGCACTGGCCAGCGCCAGCGCGGTGTCCGCGCCCCGCAGGCGCTGGCCCGTGGCCGCATCGACCACCACCGTGCCGCTGCCCGGTGGCGTGCGCCGCCGGCCGGTGGCGTCCGAAGGCGGCGACTCGGGCACAACCAGGTACACCGCCTGGCCACCGCGTCCGGCCGCCAGGCGCAACTCCTTGAGCGGGCCTTCGATTCCGGCCTTCTCCAGCGCCTGCCTGGGCGCGAGCAGCCCGGCACCGTCACCCAGCGAGGGCAGATGCGCCAGGCGCTCAGCCGGTGTGAGCTTGGGGTAGCCCACATACATCATCACCACGCCCGAGATGAACCACAGGGCGAAGAAGATGCACAACACGATACCCAGCCAGCGGTGGGTCAGGAACAGCCAGCGTTTGAGGCGCAGTTGCATCACGGCCTCTTCAGAAGCTCACGCGCAGCGCCAGGTCGGCCGTGCGGGGTGCGCCCAGGTAGACCATGGTGCTGCGCACGCTGGCGGCGTAGACCTTGTCGGTGGCGTTGCGCAGGCGCGCCGTCAGTTGCGCGTTGCGGTTGATCCGGTAGCTCATGCCCAGATCGACCAGCGTGTAGCCGGGCCAGCTTTGGGTGTTGGCGGCATCGGCATACACCGCGCCCACACGCCGCAGGCCCACGCTGGCTTCGAGCTGCGGCGTGAAGGCGTACGAGGTCCAGAGGTTCAGCACCGTGCGCGGCGTGTTGGTGGGCCGCTTGCCGGCCAGCGACATGCCATTCTGCGTGAAGCTCTCGTACTGCGCGTCCACGTAGCCCAGGTTGCCCTGGATGGCCCACTGGCGCGTGGGCTGCAAACCGACACCCGCTTCGACGCCCTTGGCCGACTGTTCGCCCACCAGCACCGTGAGGTTGCGGTCGTTCGGGTCCTGCGTGGCGATGTTCTTGCGGGTGATGTGAAAGGCGGACAGGGTGGCGTTGCCCCGGCCCTGCCAGAAGTCCAGTTTGCTGCCGACCTCGAATTGCCGCCCGGTGGTCAGCTCGCTGTTGTCGCGCACGTTGGCAAACGAAGCCGTACTCAGGATGCCCGCCGGTGGATCGGCCGCGGTGGCGAACTGGCCATACAGATTGGCTCCCGGGGCGAAGTCCCAGACCAGGCCGATGCGCCCCGTGGTGGGGTTGTAGCTGCGCGAATAGCTGGCCGGGTTGGCGGCGTTGATCTCGCGGCGGTTGGTCAGATCCAGTTCGATGCGCTCGTGGCGCAGCGCGGTCACCAGGTTCAGCGTGGGCACCAGCGCCGTGCGGTTCTCGGCGTACAGCGCCACGGTGCGGACGCGGTTGTCGCGATCGGGCCGGAACCCGGGCGCCATGCCGGGGATGGAGAAGAAGGACTCGGTCTCGAAGTGATAGGGATCGACCGTGCTCACCGTGCCGGACAGGCTGTTGGGGAACCGGGTCTGCTTGTTCTGGCTGACGTCCAGGCCAAACGACCAGTCGCTGCGCCGCTCGCCGATCTGGCCCTTGTAACTGCCGTCGATGCGGTCGCCGACCAGCCGCTGGTCGTGGCGCTGCAGCAGCGTGTTCGAGCGGACCACGGCCGTGTTGTCGCTGTTGAAGACATAGGTCTCGACGTTGCGGTAGTCGCGCAGCGCGTCGTAGACATAAAAGGTGTTCTTCCATTGCAGCGCATCGCTCACGCGCCAGTCGGTGACGGAACGCAGCCAGTGCACCCGCTGGGCGTAGACACCATCGGCGCTGTTGTAGTTTTTGAACCGGGTGCGCTCGTCGATGCGCAGCGTCCCGGCCACGGGGTTGAGCAGGGGCGTGCCCCAGTAGGGCCGGTCCACCTGCTCATCCTGGTACTCGTAGGCCAGGGTGTGGCTCACCCCGCCCCCGAAGTCCGACAGCAGCGAGGTCGCCAGCTGCGTGGCTTTCCTCTCAGTCCCTTCGGTCCAGGCGCCACCCTCGCGGTGGTTGAAGTCCAGGCGCAGGTGGTGGTCGCCGCTGCCCTGCCCATCCCCGGCGACGCGCCGGTTCAGCCCCAGGGACGCCTCCCTGAGGCTGTCGGTCCCCAGGCGCAGCTGGGCTTCGCTGAGGTCGTGCCTCGTCGCCAGTTTGGTGATGTGGTTGATGGTGCCGCCCACGGCACCGGCGCCGTAGAGAAAGCTCGACGGACCACCGATGGCCTCGACGCGCTCGTAGATCCAGCTGTCCACCGGACGGGCCGCAATCGAGTACTGCACGTCCACCCCGTTGAACAGCTGCGTGATGGACGCGCCGCTGAACCCCCGATACATCACGCCGATGCTGCCCGGCGCGTCGTGCGCGGTCACGCCCGGGATGCTGCGAAGCACGTCCTGCGTGTTCTGCGCACCACGGGCGTCGATGGTGGCGCGGTCCACCACGGTCACGCTGGCCGGTGTTTCACGCGAGGTCAGTCCCAGGCGGCTGCCCGTGTCCACCGGCGTGTCCAGCGGCAGCTTGCTGTTGGGCTGATCCGGTGAGGCTTTCACTTCGACGACAGACAGCGTGCCCGCGGCGGCTGGCGGGTCCTGGGCGGTTTGTGCCAGCACGGCAGGCGTGGCCAGCGCAGACAACGCAGCCGCCAGCGCCAGACGCAGCGAAGAGGCCACAAAGACTGGGTGAGACAGGTTCTTGAACGGTGGTTTCATGATGGAAGAGTGGTCAAGGGGTGTTGGGGGCGGGGCCGCCTGACGGCGGCCCCGGATACCGTGGATGGGGTGTGAGGACGGCGCGGTTCGCCCCGTCAGAACTTCACGTTCACGCCTGCGTACAGCGTGCGGCCCATGCCCGGCACGGCCGTGCCCCACTGCGGGTAGTTGGGCAGCATGGGGTTGCTCATCGTGGTGCCCTGGCCGACGTAGGCGCCGCCCGTGGGCAGGAAGTACAGACGGTCGAACAGGTTCTCGATGCCGAAGTCCAGCCGCACCGTTTTCCACGCGTAGCTGCCGCGCAGGTTGACCAGCCCGTAGCCCGGTGTCCGGATTTCGTTGCGCACCGATGACACGGTGGTCTTGGCCTTCACCGCCACCAGTTCCAGGCTGTTGTCCCAGCCGCCGATCTTGTGGGTCAGTGCCAGCTTGCCGTTGAGCGGCATCACGTTGTAGAGCCCGTTGCCGGTGTCGAGGTTTTTCCCGTGGGTGACGTTCAGCAGGCCCTTGACGCCCCAGTCACCCAGCGCGTTGTTGGCCAGTGGCGCGTGCCCGGCCAGATCCACGCCAAACAGGCGCGCGGTCTGGTTGGTGTAGCGCAGCACGCTGAACTTGTTCTTCACCGGGGTTGCGGCGGCCTGGTTGGTGGTGGCGTCCCACTGGACAGCGTCGATGTAGTCGCTGACGCGCGTGTAGTACGGCGTGGCCTGGAAGCCCCAGGCCTTGTCGGCGGCGTGCCAGTCGAACGTGGCGGACAGCGTGTTGGCCTTCTCGGGCTTCAGGTCGAGGTTGCCGACGTAGCCGTTGCCTTCGCCCACGAAGTTGTTCATCAGCGCAGCCATCTGCCAGGTGGACCACGGGAAGCGTTCGTAGACGTTGGGCGAGCGCTCCTTGTGGGCGAAGCCGAACTCGATGTCGACCTGCTCGCTGGCGGTGTAGCGCGCCAGGGCCGTGCCATCGACGTTGGTGTCGGTCGAGCGGTGGTCGCGGGCGTTGAAGGCGTTGGCGTCGCGGGCCTGGAAGCCCATGCCGGCCGGGTTGTAGCCGACCGCGCTCCCAGCGTTCATCGCCACCCGCTCCACGCGCGCGCCGACCAGCGTCATCCACTGCGCGCTCGGTCGCGACTCCCATTCGCTCCAGAGCCCCGTGCGGTCACGCTCGCCGTCGCGGATGTTCCAGAAGGTGCCGGGGTACATGCCACCGCCCGAGGGCGTCCACCAGTCGTTGATGCGGTAGCGCTGCAGATCGGCGCCCACCCGCAAGCGGTCCTGCTCGCTCAGCGGCAGCTCACCCTTGACGCTGAAGCCGGTGGTCTTGCCCTCGGTGAACATGGGCATGCCAGCGGCGCAGCTGGCGCTGATGGTGCTGCAGGGGGCGCCGTTGACCATCATCGGTCCGCCCGAAGCCGTGCCGTACCAGTAGCGCTTGTCGGCACCGAAGTCCATGAAGTGGTCCACGGTCTCGTGGTAGACGCGCGCTTCCAGCGTGCCCCAGTCGAGCTGGCCGGTGTAGCTCAGATTGATGCTCTTCTGGTCGTTGTCGAGCAGGTCCATGCGCTGATTCGGGTAGAGCTGGTAGGGCATGTCCTGCACCCCCAGCTTCGCCTCGAAGAAGTGGTTGTCCTGCTTGAAGGCCAGCCCCAGGGTGTGGTTGCGCGTCTCGTAGGCGGTGGAGCCCACTTCGTCGCGCGCCAGCGTGTGGCCCGGCCGGCCGGTGAAGTCGTAGGTCTTGAAGTCACCGCCCGCCGAGTAGTTGTCGGCCTGGCTGGTGGCGCCGCTGTAGCTGACGTTGAGCTGCTCGGTGGCCAGGGTGGCCGAGAGGTTCAGGCCCCGCGCGCGGTTGTTGCTGCGGTAGAAGGCGCCCACCTCGCCCTCCCGCAGCGTGCGCTGGCCAGGCTGTGCAAACACGGGCGGACGCGTCTCGGCCAGGATGCTGCCGCCGATGCTGTCACCGCCCGCACTGACGGGCGAGATGCCGGCATACACCTTGAGCGAACCCAGTTGTGTGGGATCGATGTAGGAGAGCGCCGGATTCATGTGGTTCGGGCAGGACGCGATCAGGTCCATGCCATCGATCTGGATGCGCAACCGGTCGTCGGCCAGGCCGTGCATCGAAGGCAGGCTGGACACGCCCCCGGCGCCATTGAGGCTCACACCGGGGATGTCCTGCAGCAGGCGGGCCGAGTCGCTGGTGGCCGCCCGCTGCGGCTGCAGGCTGGCCGGGTCCACGGGGGTGGCGCCGGGCAGCGACTCCTGGTCGGCACGGACGGTCACGGCCGGCAGGGTGCTGATCGCGGTGTCCTGCGCCAGCGCCTGGCTGCACAGCAGGCTCAGTGCGGGCATGGCCAGCGCCATGGCGCGGTGGAAGTGGGACGGGCGGAGATCGATCATGGAGAGTCCTTGTTGTTGAAGTCAAAAAAGAAGAGCAAGCGAATGGATGCAGCAGCGACGTGGCCAGCGGCGAACTTGCCTGGGCGCGGCGCGGGCACAGTGGTACCTCGCTCCGGGCGGGCAGCTCCCGCGCAGGGACGGCGCACATGCGCACGGCGTCACCGTCCATCCGCATCCGGTGGATCGCCCCGCGTGCCGTGCGCGCGATCCGTACTGCGGAGCGTCAGTGGTCGAGGTGTGTGGTCAGAAGGGCGTCAGGCGGCCGCACCGAGCGGTGCCGCGTTGGCCGCCCAGGCCGTGGCCAGGCGCGCGGGCGCTGTGCTCGACCAGTCGCGCACGGCGCGCACCGGTCCGCGCTTGCGGCTGCGCGGGGGCAGCAGTTGCGCCAGGGCGCGGCAGACGGTTTCGGTCTTGGCGTCCACCAGCAGGGCCACCTCGCGCAGCGCGGGCAGGGCCTCGCGCACCGCATCAGCCTGGCCCATACGGCCGGCTTCATGAACCGCGCGGTCCAGTCCCATCAGGCCCAGCAGATGGGTCAGACGCTGCTGCACGTTGCCGCTGCGCAGTTGGGCCATGTCCTGGCTGCGGTCCAGTTGCTGCAGCAGGGCCTGTTGCAGCAAGGGCTCGGGCGCAGCATCCGGGCGCACCGGCTCCAGCCGGCAACGCGTGAACGCGCTGGCGCTGAGCTGGTAGGGCTGGCCACACAGGGACTCGGCGCCGATCAGGTCGCCCGGCAGGGCCAGTTGCACCGGCTGGCGGATCGGGCCACTGTCGCGGTCCAGGTGCACGACACCTTCGACCACGAGCCACACGGGGCCGGATTCACCGGCGAGAAAAATCGACTGGTTGCTGGCGCAGGCCAGCGCCACGGAAGATACGGTTGAAGTCATGAAACGCTCCTGAGACATGCCGGTGGAACCCACCGGCCTCTGAACCAGCGACCCCACACCTGGGGGCCGCACGAAGGGTTCAGCTCAGCAGCGGGGGGCCGCGTGCGCCGGGGCTGGGCGCGGCCAGGTCGTGTTGGGTGGCCGCCTGGTGCCGCGGTGTGGCCCAGGTGCCATCGGCCGCTGGCACCACCGGCAGCGCCGGCAGCAGCGGCGCAAAGCGCTCGGCCGCCAGGGCGCAATGGCCGCAGTCGTCCAGCGCGTGCAGCAGGTCATCGGCGCTGGCCGGCTCGGCCGCCACCCCGTCGGCGGTCAACTGGACCCAATGCATGCCCTGCGACGTACAAAGCTCCACCCAGTCGCCCACCACCCGCGTGCTGGCCAGCGCACGCGAGACGGCGGGCGCGAGCACGGCCAGCAGCATCGCGGCCAGCAGGCCGCGCGCCAGGGCACGCATCAGACGGGTGGACATGGTGGGGTCGCCGCAGCCGTTTCAGTCAGCGCAAATGCCGATCAACGCAGACCGTCGAGGTAGAGCAGGCTGATCTGGGTGAACTGCTCGGCGCTCATGATCTTGCGCAGGGCCTCCACACAACGTTCACGGCCCTTGAAGTGCTCGACCTCGGCCTCGGCGATCTGCTTCATCAGCGCTTCGCGATTTGCGGCGGGCTGGTTGTCCAGGATCGCCATGCGCAGTTCGCCGCGCAGCGTCAGGATCTTTTTTTGCAACGCCACGCGGCCGGGCATGGCCTGCTTGCGGTAGTCGTCCAGCGCCTGGATCTGCTCGGCTGTGAGCTTGAGGTCCGCCTCGTGCTTCAGGGTCAGCGGCATCAGCTCGACCACGGGGATGGCGCCGTCGCCGGGCACGGATTTGGCCGCGGCCAGCCCGCTGCCCAGCACCAGGGCCAGAGCAAGGGCGGAATGACGAAGGGTGGAAGATGAAAAGTTCATGGCGTCGCTCCCGGAGTGGTCGAAGAAAATGCTCAGTGTTTGTGTTCCATGCTGGGCTTCATGTCAGCGCCCGGCTTCATGGGCATGGGAGCATTGCCGCCTCCCAGCGCGGTCACCGGCGCCTTGACTTCCTGTGTGAAGCGCTGCTTGGTGGCGTCTTCGAAAACCAGGGTGAGGGGCACGCTCTCGCCACCCTTGAGCGGCTGTTTCAGGTCCATCAGCATCACGTGAAAGCCGCCGGGCTTGAGCTCCGTGGTGCGGCCAGCGGCGAGGTCCAGACCCGGGATCTGGCGCATCTTCATGACGTCGTTTTCCATCGCCATTTCGTGGATTTCCACCACGCCGGCCACGGGCGACTCGACCGCCACCAGACGGGCATTGGCCGAGGGCGTGAGGCGCATGAAGGCGCCCGAGGCTTTTTGCGTGGCCACGGTGCCGCGCACCCAGGCGTCTTCGACTTTGACCGTGGTTTGCGCCCAGGCACCGGCGGTGACGGCGAGCAGCGAAGCGATGAGCAGTTTTTTCATGATGACTCCAGTTGGATTTGCGTTGAAGAAAAGGAAAACGTCAGACCGGCTTTTCGGCCAGCAGCTGCCGGATGTCGGCGGTGTAGTCGTCGGCGGTCTGTTCGTGGCGCAGCACCACGCGGATGTGGCCTTCGCGGTCGAACAGGTAGCTCAGCGCGGTGTGGTCCATGGTGTAGGTGCTGCCGGTCGGGACCTTCTTGTAATAAACCCGGAATTCGTCGGCCACCGCCTTGATCTGCTCGGGGCTGCCGGTGAGCGCCATGAACGAGGGGTCGAACGCGGCCATGTAGTCGCGCAGCAGCTCGGGCGTGTCGCGCTCCGGGTCCACGGTGACAAAGATCACCTGCAGCTGTGCGGCGTCGGCGCCGAGCTGCTGCTTCACGGCAGCGGCCCGCGTGAGTGCGGTGGGGCACACGTCCGGGCACTGCACGAAGCCGAAGTACAGCATCACCACCCGACCGCTGTAGTCGGCCAGGGTGCGCGACTGGCCGTTGAAATCGGTCAGTGCAAAACCACGCCCATAAGGCGCGCCGGCGATGTCGATGCCCTTGAAGGCGGCGGCAGGCGGGCCGCTCAGCGGCTGGTCACAGCCGGCCAGCAGGCCACCGAGCGCGGCCGCAGCCAGCCAGGCGTTGACGCGGCGGCGGGACGGCGCCTGGAGCGCCAGAGATGCAAAACGGGAGCGTCGAGGCATGGGGCCTCCTGAACGTCATGGAACACACGCAGCACCCGTGAAGGTGCGCAGCCGTGGTGAAGTCAGGAAGCGAGCGGGGGGCCGCGGGCCTGGGGCGCGGCCCAGACGGCGGAAGGTTCTGAGGCGCGAGAAAAAGCCGGCACCGGATCGGCCGGGGCATCCAAAAAGCCCGCAACGTGGGCCACGGGTGGCAGGCCGGCAGCCCCGCCGTGCAGGTTGCACCAGGGGCAATGCTGGGACGCATCGGACATGGGTTCGTCCATGCCCGCATCAACCGCCCCGGACCCGTCTGCCTTGACCCAGAGCATGCCGCTGGCGCTGCAGACCTCGACCCAATCGGCGCGGTCCGAAGAGGCCACCATGGCCTGGGCCACGGCCGGTGCCAGCGCACCAAACACCATGACCAGCATGGCAAGCCATGAGGTCAGTCGGCGGTGGGCGCGTACGAAATGCATACCGGGAGTCTATCAGCGACGGGTCAAATGCGCGACCCTGCGGTGTCCGGGTCGCCGATACGATGGGCGCTCGACAAGACCACAATGGAGACTTTCATGCTCACACTCTGCGGCTTCGCGGCCAGCAACTACTACAACAAAGTCAAGCTCGCCCTGCTCGAAAAAGGCGTGCCTTTTGAGGAAGAACTGGCCTGGGTGGGCCAGACCGACAGGGCCGCCAGCCCGCTGGGCAAGGTGCCTTACCTGAAGACCGACGAGGGCACGCTCTGCGAGTCCACCGTGATGCTCGAATACATCGAGGCGAAGTACCCGGAGCAACCGCTGCTGCCCGCCGATCCGTTTGCCGCGGCCAAGGTGCGCGAACTGCTGCGCTATCTGGAACTGCACCTGGAGCTGGTCGCGCGCAGCCTCTACCCCGAGGCCTTCTTCGGCGGCAAGATCAGCGACGCGGCCAAGGAAAAAACCGGCCAGCAGCTGGAGAAGAACATCGCGGCCTTCGCCAAGCTGGCGAAGTTTTCGCCCTTCATCGCCGGCGACAGCTTCACCCTGGCCGATGTGGCTGCTGCCGTGCACTTGCCCCTGGTGAGTGGCGCGACCCGGATCATCTATGGCCGCGACTACCTGGCCGATCTGCCCGTGCGCGACTACCTCAAGCGCCTGGGCGAACGGCCCGCCGTGCAGAAAGTCAATGCCGACCGCAAGACCAACACCGAGCTGATGATGCAGCGCGTGAAGGGCTGAACGGGCCGATTCAATGATTCGGTGGCGCCAGCCCCAGCATCTGCGCCACCTCGGTGCGCACGTCCTGCGCCCAGGCCCGCCGGTCGCGCCCCTGAAAGAGCTGGGGTTCGCCGTAGTGCACCACGGCCTGCAGACCCTGGGCGCGCAGTGTGCTCCAGATCGAAGCAACCAGCGTGGTGTCTCCGATGAACAGAGGGGCGTCGCTGCGCCCGCCGCTGGCACCATCCACATAGGCCATCGCGACCGGCAGCACCGGCGCATTGGCCGAAATGGCCGCCTGGAACAGGTTGGCGTGGAACGGCAGCAACGAACGGCCGTCGCCCGTGGTGCCTTCGGGAAACACGGCGATGCTGTCGTGGGCGCGCAGGCGTTCGGCCATCTGGTGCACGACGCGCATGGCATCGCGCCGGCTCTCGCGCTCGATGTAGAGCGTGCCCGCGCCGGTGATGAGTGCACCCAGCACCGGCCAGTGTTTCACGTCGGCCTTGGACACGAAGCGCGCCGGCTGCGCGGCGTTCATCACCACGATGTCGAGCCAGGAGATGTGGTTGGCCACCAGCAGCACCGGCCCGTTCGCGGGCGGCGTGCCACGCACCACCAGCTCCACGCCCATGATGCGCAGCATCTGGCGCGACCATTCGCGCACCATCAGCGCACACTGGTCGGGCGTGAGTTGCCCGAACTCGCTGCGGATGATCCACAGGCCGCTCAGCACATGGCCTAGGGCGCGAACGGCCCGCCACAGCGCTGTCAAGCGCGACCCGCGAGCGCTCACGCCAGCGCCGCGGCCGGGCTCAGCTCGTGCGCGACCTGGCCAGCCACCAGCGTGGCGCGCACTCGCACCGGCATTTCGTGACCACCGAAGGGCGTGTGTTTGCCCTGGCTGCGCAGCGCCGCAGGCTCCACACGCCAGCTGGCGTTGGGATCGAAGATGCACAGGTCGGCCTGCCCCCCCACGGTCAGCTGGCCCACGCTGTGCTGCAACGTGCCCAGGCTGTTGCCGAGCACCGCCTGCGGGCCGGTGGTCAGCACAGTGAGGGCCTGCATCAGGCCCAGGCCATCCTGTTGCGCCCATTTGCAGGCCAGGCCGAGCAGCAGTTCGACGCCGGTGGCGCCGGGCTCGGCTTCGGCGAAGGGCAGCACCTTGGCGTCGCTCTCCACCGGGTTGTGGTCGGACACCAGCGCATCGATGCTGCCATCGGCCAGGCCCGCTCGCAGCGCATCGCGGTCGCGCTGCTGGCGCACCGGCGGCTGCAGGCGCAGGCGGCTGTCGTAATAACCGATGTCCACATCGGTCAGGTGCAGGTTGTGCACACTCACGTCGCAGCTCACCGGCAGGCCCTCGGCCTTGGCCTGGCGCACCAGCGCCAGCCCGGCGGCGCTGCTGATGCGGCACAGGTGCACGCGCGCTTCGCTGCCCTTGCCGTGCACCGAGCGCAGCAGTTCGAACAGCGTGTGCAACGCGATCGTCTCGGCCATCACCGGAATGCCGGCCAGGCCCATGCGCGTGGCCAGCGGGCCGCTGGCGGCCACGCCCTTGCCGAGCCAGAAGTCCTGCGGACGCAGCCAGACGGTGTAGCCAAAGGTGGCGGCGTACTGAAGGGCGCGCTGCAGCACCTGCACGTTGACGATGGGCACCTCGGCCTGGCCGAAGCCGATGCAACCGGACTCGGTGAGTTCGGCCATCTCGGTGAGCTCTTCGCCCTTCAGCCCCCGGGTGAGCGCACCCAGCGGAAACACGCGCGCCTGGTGCAGTTTTTCGGCGCGGAACTTGAGCATGTCCACCAGGCCGGGTTCGTCCAGCACCGGATCGGTGTCGGGCGGGCAGACCAGCGAGGTCACACCGCCGGCCACCGCCGCGGCCATTTCGCTCTCAAGCATCGCGGCGTGTTCCTGGCCGGGCTCGCGCAGGCGCACCGCCAGGTCCACCAGGCCGGGCGCGACCACGCAGCCACTGGCGTTGATGGTGCGGTTGGCGTGGAAATCGGGCGCCACGTTGCCGATGGCGATGATGCGACCGGCTGCGATGGCGATGTCGGCCCGTTCGTCGCGGCCGGTGGCCGGGTCCATGACACGGCCGTTTTGGATCAGTATCTTCATGCTTCATTCCCTGCAACGATGCCCATCACCGCCATGCGCACGGCGATACCGAATGTGACCTGCGGCAGGATCACGCTCTGCGGACCGTCCACCACCGCGGAGTCGATCTCCACCCCCCGGTTGATCGGCCCGGGGTGCATGACGATGGCGTCGGGCTTGGCCCAGCGCAGGCGCTCGGGCGTGAGGCCGAAGCTCTTGAAATACTCCTGGCTCGACGGCAGCAGCGCGCCGCTCATGCGCTCGTTCTGCAGACGCAGCGTGATCACCACGTCGCAGTCCTTGATGCCTTCTTCCAAGGTGTGGCAGACGCGCACACCCATCTGCGAGAGATCACCGGGCACCAGGGTGCGTGGCCCGACCACGCGCACGTCCGGGCAACCCAGCGTGGTCAGCGCGTGGATGTCGGAGCGCGCCACGCGCGAGTGCAGCACGTCGCCGACGATGGCCACCGAGAGCTTGGTGAAATCTTTCTTGTAGTGCCGGATCGTGTACATG
The DNA here is from genome assembly GCF_013387465.1 of Hydrogenophaga aromaticivorans. Taxonomy (GTDB): domain Bacteria; phylum Pseudomonadota; class Gammaproteobacteria; order Burkholderiales; family Burkholderiaceae_C; genus Hydrogenophaga; species Hydrogenophaga aromaticivorans. Next base: position 20,987 of record NZ_VYGV01000001.1, read on the forward strand.
TCCAGCAGGCCCTGCGTGGGGTGGGCATGGCGGCCATCGCCGGCATTGATCACGTGCACGTGCGGCGCCACGTGTTGCGAAATCAGGTACGGGGCACCCGACTCGCTGTGCCGCACGACGAAGATGTCGGCCGCCATCGCAGAGAGGTTGGCGATGGTGTCGAGCAGCGACTCGCCCTTGGCAGTGGAGCTGCGCGCGATGTCCAGCGTGTACACATCGGCCGACAGGCGCGTGGCCGCGATGTCGAAAGTGGTGCGCGTGCGGGTGCTGTTCTCGAAGAACAGGTTGAACACGCTCTTGCCACGCAGCAGTGGCACCTTTTTGACCTCGCGGTTGCTGATGCTCACGAAGTTGGCCGCGGTGTCGAGAATTTTGGTGAGGATGTCGCGCGACAGGCCTTCGGTGGACAGCAGGTGAATGAGTTCACCGTTCTTGTTGAGTTGGGGGTTCTTGGCCACGTTTCAGGCTTCCTTCTTGTTTTCCAGCACGAAGCTCAGGCGCCCCTCGTGGTCGCGCGCGAGTTCAAGTGTTTGTGTCGGTGCCAACACCACCGTGGCCGCGCAGACCCGGGCCTCGATCGGCAGTTCGCGTCCGCCGCGGTCCACCAGCACCGCCAGCTGCACGCTGGCCGGGCGACCGTAGTCGAACAGTTCGTTGATCACCGCGCGCAAGGTGCGGCCGGTGTAGAGCACGTCGTCGATCAGGATCACATGCGCGCCGTTCACGTCGAACGGCAGCACGGTCTGGGCACTGAGCGCCAGACCGCGCTGGGCGAAGTCGTCGCGGTGCATGCTGGATGAGATCACGCCGGCATCGCCGTCGCGCCCGAGATCGCGCTGCAGGCGCTCGGCCAGCCAGGCGCCGCCCGATGTGATGCCGGCCAGGTACACCGGCTCGGGGGTGGAGGCGATCAGGTTTTTCACGCCCTTCAGCAACGCCAGGTAGAGCTGTTCGGCGTCCAGTTGCAATGCACTCAAGGCAGGCTCCTCAAAAACTGTTCCAGGATGATGCAGGCCGATGCGGCGTCGGCATCTTTCGCGCCCAGCGCATGGGCTTCGGTGGTGCTGTAGCGCTCGTCCACCTCATAGACCGGCAGACCGTGACGGCCACGCAGCTGGCGCGCAAATTTCAGCGCGCGGGCGGTGTTTTCGTGCGCTGCGCCATCGGGGTGGTAAGGCACGCCGACCACCAGGGCGTCGGGCTGCCACTCTCGGATGCGTTCGGCGACTTTGGCCAACCGCGCATCCCCTTCGGCAGCGATCGTGGCCTGCGGGGTGGCGGTGCGCGTGATGCGGTTGCCGCTGGCCACACCCGTGCGTTTCAGGCCGTAATCAAAGGCTAAAAAACTCTGACCGTTGACCGGAACTTCCACCACCATCATGCATGGCCCGCATCTGGCGACAGCATCCACGGCTGCAGGCCCAGCAGGGCCATGGCACGTTCGTAGCGCTCGGCCACGGGCGCGTCAAAGATCAGGCTCGGATCGGCCTCCACGGTGAGCCAGCTGTTTTCGGTGATCTCGGATTCGAGCTGCCCCTGGCCCCACGACGCGTAGCCCAAGGTGACAAACACCTTGCGCGGCCCGGCACCCGAGGACATGGCTTCGAGCACGTCTTTGGAGGTCGTCATCTCCAGCCCGCCCGGAATGGACAGCGTAGAAGCGTAGACCGACTCGCCCTCGCCGCCTTCGATCGCCTCATGCAGCACAAAGCCGCGCTCGGTCTGCACCGGGCCGCCCTGGAACACCGGCAACAGCGCCAGGTCTTCGCGACCCATGGGCAGGTCGACCTTTTCAAACAGGCGCGGCAACAGGATGTCGCTGGGCTTGTTGATCACCAGACCGAGGGCACCGCGCTCGCTGTGCTCGCACATGAACACCACACTGCGACCGAAAAGCTCGTCGCTGAGACCGGGCATCGCAATCAGGAAATGATTGGTCAGGTTGATGGGGGCAAAATCGTCGGTCATGGCTGGATTTTAAGCCGCCGCCCCGTTCGCAGCGCCCCGCCTTGCAACCCGACCGTCCAGCGCATGAACACCTACGACAAAGGCCTGATGTGGTTTCGCCGCGACCTGCGTGCCGAAGACAACGCCGCGCTCTACCACGCCCTCAAAAGCTGTCGTCAGGTGTGGTGTGTGTTCGTCCTGGACACCGAGATCCTGGAGCCGCTGCTGGCACGTGGTCTGACCGCCGACCGGCGGGTGGCGTTCATCCGTGAATCGCTGGTGCAGCTGGATGCCCGGCTGCGTGCGATGGGTCGCGAGCACGGCACCGAAGCCACCGGACTGATCGTGCGCCACGCGCGCGCGCGGGATGCAATCCCCGCCCTGGCCCGGCAGCTGCAGGTGCAGGCGGTGTTCGCCAACCACGACGACGAACCCGCCGCCCACGCGCGCGATGCGCACGTGCTGGGTCAACTGGCCCATGAAGGCATCATGTTCCATGGTCACAAGGACCACGTGGTCTTCGAGCGCCGCGAGGTGCTGACGCAGGCGGGCCACGCATTCGGCGTCTTCACGCCCTACAAAAACGCCTGGCTCAAGCAAGTCGACAGCTTCCAGCTCAAGCCTTACCCGGTGGCCCGGTACGCGGCGTCGCTGGGCGCCCTGCCCGGCCCGGTGGGTGGTGAATGGAATGCGCCCGTTCCACGTTTGTCCGACATCGACTTCGAACCCATCGACCCCGCCCAGCTCAAGATGGCGCCCGGCGAAAAAGGCGCGCACCAGCTCTTCGAGGATTTCGTGCAGCGCATCGACCGCTACCACGAGACCCGCGACTACCCTGCCATCAAAGGGCCCAGCTACCTCAGCGTGCACCTGCGCTTTGGCACCCTATCGATCCGCCAGGTGGCCAGCGTGGCCTACCAGATGCACCTGCAGGGCATGGCGGGCGCCAGCACCTGGCTGAGCGAACTGATCTGGCGCGACTTCTACCACCAGATATTGGCCAACTTCCCGCACGTGGTGGACAAGGCTTTCAAGCCCGAATACGACCACATCAGGTTCGAACAAGGCAAACACGCGAAAGAACTGTTCGCTGCCTGGTGCGAAGGCCGCACGGGCTACCCGCTGGTGGACGCGGCGATGGCGCAGATCAACCAGACCGGCTACATGCACAACCGCCTGCGCATGGTGGTGGCGAGTTTTCTGGTCAAGGACCTCGGGATTCACTGGCGCTGGGGCGAAGCCTATTTCGCCGACCACCTGATCGATTTCGACCTCGCGGCCAACAACGGCGGCTGGCAGTGGGCCAGTTCCAGCGGCTGCGACGCCCAGCCCTACTTTCGCATCTTCAACCCGGTCACCCAGAGCGAACGCTTTGACCCGCAAGGCAAGTTCATCCGTCGCTACCTGCCCCAGCTGGCGAACTTGCCCGACGCCTGCATCCATGCGCCCTGGCAGGCGCGTGAACTGGAGCTGGTCGCCGCGGGCGTGGAACTCGGCAAGACCTATCCACACCCGGTGGTGGACCACGCCGAGGCGCGCGAACGCACGCTGCTGCGTTACGCGGTGGTGAAAAAGCCCAACGCCACGCCCAAATGAAAGACCCCGGCGCGGTGGTCGGGGTCTTCAGGTTCGGCGCCTATTGAACGGTCAGGCTTCGATGCCCGCTTTAGCGTAGTGCCCGATCAGGGCCAGCAGCTCGTCTTCCGCGTACGGCTTGCCGAGGTAGTGGTCCACACCGAGTTCACGCGCGTGTTCGCGGTGCTTTTCGGCGATGCGCGACGTGATCATGATCACCGGCAAGGCCGCGAGGCGCGGATCACTGCGGATGTTGCGCACCAGATCGAAACCGTCCATGCGCGGCATTTCAATGTCGGACAACACCACCGTCGGACGTTCCTGCTGCAGGCGTTCAAGCGCCTGCAGACCATCGGCCGCGAGCGACACGCGGTAGCCTTCGCGTTGCAGCAAGCGCTGCGTCACACGGCGTACGGTGATGGAATCGTCGACCACCAGCACCAGCGGCACGGCGCTCGCCGCCATGTCCATCGGCAGCGGTGTCTCCGCGCCGGCCTGTACCGGCTGCTGCGTGTGGTTGGACACCCACTCCTGCACCTGGGGACCGTACACCGTGGCCAGCGCCACCGGGTTGTAGATCAGCGCCACCGCGCCCGAAGCCAGCACCGACATGCCCGCCAGACCCGGCAGACGCGAGAGCTGCGGCCCCAGGTTCTTGACCACCACTTCCTGGTTGCCCAGCACCTCGTCCACGTGCATGGCCACACGCTGGGCCGCACTTCGGAAAATCACCACCGGCAGGGTGCGCCCCTGGGCTTCCTGCGTCCGCACGGAGGACTGCAACAGCGCCCCGGCCCAGTAGAACGGCACCTCTTCGCCCGCCACGGTCAGAGTGCCCTTGGCATAGGACTGCGCCAGTTCATCGGCACTGACACGCCGCACCAGCTCGACCAGGTTCGACGGCACGCCCAGCGTGAGCGAACCCGCGCGCACCATCACCACCTGCGTCACCGCCGTGGTCAGGGGCAGCACCAGCTTGAAGTCGGTACCGAGGCCCGGCCGGGTGCGGGTCTCGACCCGGCCACCCAGAGCCACCACGTCGGTGCGCACCACGTCCATGCCCACGCCGCGTCCGGCCAGTGAAGAGACCTCACTGGCGGTGGTCAGTCCCGGCATGAAGACCAGCTGGGCCGCTTCTTCGTCACTGAGCTCGGTGCCCGCGACCACATAGCCCTGCGACAACGCCTTCTCGCGCAGACGCACCAGATCCAGCCCGGCGCCGTCGTCCTGGAACACCAGCGACACGTCGTTGAGCTCGTGGGCCAACCGGATCTCGATCCGGCCCTCGGCCGGTTTGCCCGCAGCGAGCCGCGCCTCGGGCGCTTCGATACCGTGCACCACGCAGTTGCGCAGCAGGTGTTCGAAAGCGGCGGTCATCCGGTCCAGGATGCCCCGATCCATCTCGATGTGGCCACCGACGATGTCCAGGCGCACCTGTTTGCCGGTTTCCTTGGAGGACTGACGCACCACGCGGTACAGGCGCTCGGAAATGCCTTCGAACTCCACCATGCGGGTGCGCAACAGGTCGCGCTGCAGCTCACGTGTCTGACGGCCCTGTGCGACCAGACCGTCTTCGGTCGCCTCCACGGCGCGCTGCAGGTTACGCTGCACGGTGGCCACGTCGTTCACCGACTCGGCCATCATGCGGGTGAGTTCCTGCACACGGGTGAAGCGGTCGAACTCCAGCGGGTCAAACGACTGGTCGGCATCACGGGCCTGTGCCAGACGCGATTGCATCTGGGTCTCGGCCTGCAACTCGATGTCCCGCAACTGGATGCGCAAACGGTCGAGGTTGCCCGTCAGGTCCTTGAGCGAACCGCGCAGGGTGACCAGCTCGGACTCCATGCGCGAGCGGGAAATCATCACCTCGCCGGCCTGGTTGACCAAGCGGTCGAGCAGTTCCGGACGCACCCGCACGGCGGCGCCGGCTCGGGCCTGCACGGCCTTCGGCGCGCTGGGCAAATCCAGACCGGTCAGGCCGGGCACGTTGGCCGTGTCGACCGGTTCCACCACCGGAGCGACCGGCTGCGCGACGGTCTCGGACTCTGGCGCCGACAGGGCTTCGGTGGCCGCCTGTTCGGGCGCGTGCCGGACCACATCGGGCACTTCGGGGTCGGTCCGGCGCAACAACTCGAAGCGGGCATTGATGGCATCAAAAGACGCCATCAAGGGCTCGACCTCGGCCGAATATTGCACCTCGGACCCCAGGCGCTCGGCCTCGGTTTCCATGCGGTGCGCCATCTCGCCCAGACGCAGCGCGCCAGCCAGCCGGGCACTGCCCTTGAGGGTGTGCAGGTTGCGCAGCACCTCGGCACGGGCACTCGTGTTCTCGGGGCGTGCCACCCACTGGCGCAGGGCCGCGCCCAGCTGGGGCAGCAATTCGAGCGCCTCATCCGCAAAGATGGGGAACAGGTCCACGTCGATGGTGTCGAGGGCGTCGATGTCGTCGTCGATGTCCTGCACAGGTCCCTGGCTCTCGACCTCGACCAGGGGCATGATCGCGGTTGCGGGATCGCCGAAACCTGTGGCCTCGAATGCCGGCGGGGCAAAGGCCGACGGCACATCCTCGGGCGACACCGTGCTGTCGATGGCCGGCTCTGCGTCTTGCGGCAGTTCGGCATCCCAGCGCGAAGGCAGCTCTGTGTCCAGCCCTTCGGTGCTGGGCACCGGGGCATGCAACAGCCGGTCCAGCGCGACCAGCAGGTCTTCGTTGGGCTCCTTGAAGAAGCCCGCGGCGAACTGGTGCAGCAGGCGGCGGATGTCTTCAGCGGCATCAACAAACAGCTGCGACTGTTCGGCGGTGGCAACCACCCCACCTTGCTGGTGCAGGGCCACGGCGCCCAGGGCATGCTCCAGCGCGCGGGCAATGTCCGACAGCGGCTGGAAGCCCACCGTGGCGGAAGCGCCCGCCAGCGAGTGCGCGAGCGCTTCGGCCTGGTCGGGCACGGGCTCGTGGCGCTCCAGCGACCACTCGGCGAGGCAGGTGCACAGGCGGCGCGACCACTCGTCGGCCTCGTTCAGGTACACGTTGTAGAGCTTGATGCCGATACGCAGCGGTCCGATCAACCGGGTCTGGTCATCGGGCATGTCGTCCGCCGGGGCATCGACCACCGGTTCTTCTTCCGGCGTGGCTTCCGGCGACGCCGGCTCCTCGTCCGCCACCGTCGCATCGGACGTCGCCTCTTCCGATGTCACTTCGGGCAGCGTCAGGTCTGTCGGGTTTCTCAGGTCCTCTGCAGGCTCAGGCTCAGGCTGTTCGGCCTGAACGTCCTCGAAGTCGATGACCTCGATCGTCACATCGGCCGCTTCGGGCGTGGCAAAGACATCCACGTCGACCTGGTCGGGCGCCTTGAGCGACCCGGTGGCGTCTGCCCCGGCTCCCTCGGACCCGGCCGCCGTTTCAACAGCCTGTGGCGCGGCATCGTCCAACGCCGACAGGTCGTCCAGATCGAGCGAAATGTCGTCGAACATCGACGACACGTCCGCGGCGGGGTGTTCTGCGCGGTCGACCGGCTCCACCGCCGCTTCGGCAGCATCCGGCACCTGCACCTTCGAAGACACCAGGGCGAGGCTGTCGAAATCGATGTCAGACAACATGGGCGACGACACTTCGACGCCCTTCATCGACGGTTCTGGTTCCAGACTGAAGTCGAGGTCGGCAGAGGACGTTTCGGCAAAATCGCGTGGCGCTTCATCGACCACTTCGGGTTGGTCCCAGTCCACCACGGTCACGGTCTGAGCAGCCTCCTGTTCGGGCTCGACCTGCACGGTCACCGACTCGGCCACGCCACTGGCCACGGCCAGCGGCAGGTACTGTGTCTGGTCGCGCCAGGCTTGCGCGCTGCGGATGAACGGTTCGGCTTTCCACTCGTCGGCGGCGCGTGCCTCGATCGCGTCCACCCAGCGGTCGAACGCCTCCATGGCGTCTTTCGCCAGTGTCAGCAGCCCGGCGGCAGCGGGGCGTTGCTCCGCCAGCACCGCGTTAAACAGCTGCTCCATCGCCCAGGCGGCCTCGCCATATTCGGTCAGGCCCACCATGCGCGAACTGCCCTTGAGGGTGTGAAAGGCACGGCGCAAGGTCGTGAGCTGCTCCAGCTCTCCCGGATGCGCCTGCAACTGCCGCACCGCGTCCAGTCCATTGACCACCACCTCGCGAGCTTCCTCCAGGAAGATGTCGAGCAGGTCTTCGTCGTCGTTGTCCTGGGCCGGCTGTGCCGGCTCAGCAGCGGACGCGGGCATCGCCACCTGCGACAACCCGACCAGAGCCTGCGCACCCGCCTGGGCGTCGTGGTTGACCACGGCTTGCGCGGCTTCGCGCGCGGCGCGCGCCACGCCGCTCTGTTCTGCCAGCTGGGCCTGATCGGCCAGGGTGTCGAGCTGCTGGCTCAGATCGGCCAGATTGACGTCGCCCTGCGCGCCCTCCACCACCCGCATCACGCCGGCGCTGATGGCCTGGACTTCGTCGGTCATCGCTGACGGCAAGGGATTCACTGTGCGCCCCATGACCGGACGCAACTCACCCGACTCTTCGTCAAAGACAAACAGCTTCTTGGCCAGCGCGGGCTGGTAGTTGAGCATGTCGACCAGGAAGCTCAAGGCGCTGAGGTTGTCGCCCAGGTGCTGGAACGTGCCCGCCTCGCGGGCCATGGCTTCGTCGACCTCGGTATCCAGAATCTGTTCGACGGCGGTGCGCATGCGGCTCACCGCCAGCACCGCCTGGTCCAGCCCCAGCACCGACAGCACGCCACGCATCTGGGCGAGCTGTGAGACCGCCACGTGGAGGCAGGCCTTTTCACGTGGCATGCGGAAAAACTGGTCCAGCGATTTTTCGGCCTCACCCAGCGAGACCTTGAGTTCACCGACAACACTGCCCATCGTCTGCCGGTCGCTCACCCGGCGGTAGAGCTGCTCCATCCAGGCGTCCAGGGGTTCCGCCGGCGCGCCTCCGAGAACGCTCTCCAGCCTCGCCGCGAGCGCCTGGGTGCGTTCCGTGAACTCCTCATCGCTGGGATCAAAATCTTCAAACGCCGCCTCAAGGTACAACGTGGTGGTGGCCACCTCCATCGAGAGCTCGGGGCGCATCACACCGGCCTGTCCACGCGCCGCCTGGTCCACCGCCTTGACCAGCACCTGGGCCAGCGCGGTGCTGGCGGGGTGCAGCTTGAGCAAGGAGTCGCCGATCAGGCCGAATTGATCCACCACCTGCCGCGCCCGGTTGGCATCACCACCGGAGAACAGCGCCCACGACTCCTTGGCCGCACCAATGCGCTTGCGCGCCTGCACCAGCACCGCCGGGTCAAACTGACCCAGGGAGGCCAGCGCGTAGTCCACCGGCAACGCGTCGGTCAGGCCAAATGCCTGTCGCACGGCGCTCAGGTAAGGCGTCTTGCCCCCGTCCATCGGCAGGCTCTGGGCACAGAAAAAAAGCAGGTCGCGCAGCAGGGTCTCGGACACCTCAGCCGGCTTGCCCGCCTGCGCCAACCCGGCGAACTGCAACAGGATGCGGGAAGCGGCCCGTTTGACATACACATCCGAGGGCAGCAGGTCGTGTGCCAAGGCTTCAAAATAGCCCGCCGCCACGCGCCAGAAGGTGCGCACCCGGGGCACGGCGGCGCCGGCCGAGAGACCCGCACTCAGACGCGCGAGTTGTTGCGCAGCAGCGTGGCTGTGGGTCTTGACCACCAGTAGGACCAGACGGTCAAACATCGAGCGCAGCTGGGGATCCGGCAACAAAGCCTTGGCACCCTCTGGCGGGACCATGTTGTTCGCCTGCCGTTCAAACGGCCAGAGGTCGGCGGGATGCACCCGCTCTGCCGCGGCCAGTTCCTGCACATCCCGGTACTGGGGGAACAAGGCCATGGGTTGCATCGGCTTGTTGTTCAACACCGCCTGGAGGTATTCCATGAGCGCAAAACCCGCGCGCTCCACCTTGGCCGCAGCGGCTTCGGTGCAGGTCTGGGGACGCTGCACAAAACGCTGAACGGCGGCTTCCATGCCCCTGAGCACCTGCGCGGGAGACACCAGCCCCACCATCTCCAGGGCGCCCACGGCCTGGTGCAATTGCTGGCGGGCCAAGCGCAGCGAGCCCGGATCGACCGCTTCCAGATCGTTGTGCCGCGATTGTTCGGACTCACGCACAAACCGCCTGACAGCCTTGTTGGCCCCGTCGAGCGACTTGCGCAATTCGTCGAACACCCAGGCGAGCGGACCGAGGTCGGCGAGCGGCGCGTCCGTCGGCAAACTGTCGGTGGTGGTGTCGAGCATGGCGATGTAGGGAAATGAAGACCCGACCTGTCGGTCAGGCGATCTTGAAACGGGACACCGACTGGCGCAGTTCTTCGGCCATGGCCGAGAGTTCGCGCACCTGCTGCGCGGTCGAACGCGTGCCTTCACCGGTCTGCTCGGTCACGGCAAAAATGTGCTGGATGTTGCCGGCCACCTCGTTGGCCGATTCGGCTTCGCGGGACGCGGCATCCGAAATCTGTTCGATCAGCTCGGCCAGGCGGCGGGACACACGGTCGATCTCTGACAGCGCGGTACCGGCGTTGTCGGACAGCTTGGCCCCTTCCACCACACCTTGCGTGGAGCGCTCCATGGCGGCCACCGCGTCTTGCGTGTCGGTCTGAATCGCCTTCACCAGCGCCGCGATCTGGCGCGTGGCATCTGCGGAGCGTTCGGCCAGGCGCTGCACTTCTTCGGCCACCACCGAGAAGCCGCGACCGGCTTCACCGGCGGATGCGGCCTGGATGGCGGCGTTCAGGGCCAGCACGTTGGTCTGCTCGGTAATGTCCGAGATCAGTTCGGTGATTTCACCGATCTCCTGCGACGATTCGCCGAGTCGCTTGATGCGCTTGGAGGTTTCCTGGATCTGGTCGCGGATGGCGTTCATACCGCCGATGGCGTCCTGCACGGCCTGCAGACCCTGTTCGGCAGCCTGCAGAGAGACGCGGGCCACCGAGGCCGACTCCTGCGCCTGACCCGACACCTGGTTGATGCGCTGCGCCATGTCCACCACCGACTGGCCGGTTTCGCGAATCTCGCGCAGCTGCTCGTTGGATGCGGCCAGCAGTTCGGTGGAGGTGCTTTCCACCGCCGAGGTGGTTTGCGCCACGCGGGTCGCCGTGGCTTGCACGTTGCCCACCAGCGAGCGCAGTTCTTCCACCGTGTAGTTCACCGAGTCGGCGATGGCGCCGGTGATGTCTTCGGTCACCGTGGCTTCCTGCGTCAGGTCGCCTTCGGCCACCGTCTGCAGCTCGTTCATCAGCCGAAGAATGGCGGCCTGGTTGGCGTCGTTCACCCGCTTGGCGTCCTGTTCCTGCGACTCGGCTGCGATCCGCTGGCTTTCGGCCGTCAGCTGGCTCTGGCGGCTTTCCTGCAGCTGGACATAGGCCAGTCCGCCACCGCACAGCAAGGCAAACAAGGCACTCGCCAGCAACGCCGCCAGCTCGCGGCCACCCAGTCCCGCACGGGCCGAGAGATCGCTCTGGAGTTTTTGCAGTCCGATGCGCAACGGTTCGCTGTCGGCAATGATGCTCGCCTGGGCTTCACGCGCTGAAGCCAGACCCTGCAGGTTGCCCAGAATGGCCGCCGCTTCGGTGCGGGTCTGGTCATACATCTTGAGCAGCGCTTCCAGGCGCTCGCGAATCTGCGTATCGCTGGTGGCTTTCAGGCGCAACTCGTCACTCCCGTTGAGCAACGCGTCGGCGATCTCCTTGAAGGTGTTCAGGTCCTTGCCGAGCAGGAACACCGCCTCGGGACTCACGCCCTCCAGCGTCAGGAATTCGTTGGCCGATTTGCCGATGCGCTGGGTCAGCATCACGAGCTGACCGGCCGCAGAGATGTCGTTGGCGGGCGCGTTACGCTCCAGCTTGAGCGCCGAAATCGTCTCGGCGATTTCCAGCAGATCCGAAGACTGGCGGTTGATCGAACGCAGCGAATCGCCCACCTGGGTCAGGATGGCCTGCTGGGCCAGAACGGTCGTGGCATTGCTCATGGCGGCATCGACCCGGGGCGTCAGTTCGGCCAGCTGGTCGGCGTAGGCCGCACCCAGGGCATCGATCGAAAGTTCTGCATCGCCCTCCTTGAACCCGCGCATGTTGCGCGAAAGCACCTCGGAACTCTCGCGCACTTCAGGGAACGCAGAAGGGCTTCCCACCAGGGCCTGGGACACGCTCTTGGCCAGTCGCTGCGATTGCATCAGCGCCTGACCGCTCGCAGCCACCTGCTGGCTGACCTTCTCGGTCTGGCTCAACACGAAAAAGATCACCGCCACCAGCAACACCAGCGCAAAGATGAGCAAGGTACCGAGGCTGCGCCGGTGCTGCTCGGCCGTCTTGCGTCCCAACAGAGGAAGGGACACCAGACCGGCCCCCGAGGCCAGGTCGTCATCGTCGGGTGCCAAACGGCTTTCGGCAAAATCCTCTGACCGGTCCGGCGCCAGCCGAGCCGCTGCGAGTTCGGCCATTTCCTGGTCTGTGACGTGGCTCAGATCGGGCTCGTCCGCGCCCTGCTTCTTGAACAGCCCCTGGAATCGATCAAGCATGGCCATGAAAAACCTTCCAACTAAATAACAAAGCCGCAACCAGCGGCAACAGCAAGCTCGGACAGCGCGTTAGCAGCCAGCTGCACGCCAACATCAGGCCGCAATGGCCAAAAATTCGGGTTCCGCTGCCAGCACCTGCAGGTCCAGCTCCTGCCAGGTCTGCCCGTCGCGGTCGATCAGAGAACGCGCCAGGTACGGCGGGGCATCGGGCGGACGGACGCCGAGCGCGGTGAATGTGGACGGGTTGCGCAAGCCCAGCAGGCGATCGACCCACAACACGGCGTTGACCCCCAGCGCGCTGTGCAGGCTCACCAGGCGCGATTCGGAAGACACCCGATCGCTGCCGGTCGCGGTGCCAGCACCACCCATCCCGGGCAACTGCAGCAGGTCCACAACACCGTGCAAACCACCGCGCAGGCTGGCCACCCCCACATACCAGGGCTTGGTGTAGGGCACGGTTTGCACCACGGTCCAGGGAAAAATCTCGCCCGACTGAACCAGCGGAAACAGGCATTTCTGCCCGCCCACTTCCACCGCCAGCCACGAGGCAGTGATGGCCTGTGTCTTGGCGGCGCTCAGGCGCTTGGCCAGACGTTCCTGGAGATCTTTGAGTGACTGTCGGTTGGCCATGTGCTCGGTGTGGATCGGTCGCTGGCGTTGTGCGGCGGCCTCAGCCGAGGGCCCGGATCTTGGACAGCAGTTCCTCGGCATTCACCGGCTTGGTCACGTAATCGCGTGCGCCCTGACGCATGCCCCAGACCCGATCGGTTTCCTGATTCTTGCTGGTGCACATGATGATGGGAATGCTGGAGTACTGGGGATCGCGTGCGATCGCCCGCGTCAACTGAAACCCATTCTGACCGGGCATCACCACGTCCATCAAAATGAGTTCCGGCTTTTCCTCGCTCAACCGACGAAAGGCCTCTTCAGCGTTCTCGGCGGTGCGCACGTTGTAGCCATTTTTTCCCAACAGGTCCGACAGAACCATCAGTTCGGTCTTGGAATCATCCACAACAAGAATTTTTTTAATGGACATCACGCCGCTCCGGTGAGGTGGTTACCGAACTGCTGCACGGCTTGCAGCAACTGGTCTTTGGTGAAGGGTTTGGTGAGGTAATCCTGCGACCCGACCATGCGGCCGCGCGCCTTGTCGAACACGCCATCCTTGGAAGACAGCATGACCACGGGAATGCTGGCAAAGCGGGCATTGCGCTTGATGATGGCACAGGTCTGGTAGCCGTCCAGACGCGGCATGAGGATGTCGCAGAACACCAGGTCGGGCTGGTAATCGTTGATCTTGGCCAGGGCATCAAAACCATCTTCGGCCAGCAGCACCTCGTGGCCACCCTGCTTGAGGAAGATTTCCGCGCTGCGGCGGATGGTGTTGCTGTCATCGACCACCAGAACTTTCAGCACAGGCGTCGTACTCACGGTGATGGGCTCCAGAAAACGTGTCAGGGGGACGCAGAAACCTCAGAGCCCGACCGGTCGGAACGGGCCAGGCGCAAACCTCAGATTTGCACCATTTCGAAATCTTCCTTGCGGGCACCGCATTCGGGGCAGGTCCAGTTCATCGGAACCTGTGCCCAGGGTGTGCCTGGCGCGATGCCATGTTCGGGAGACCCTGCCGCCTCGTCATAGATCCAGCCGCAAATCAGGCACATCCAAGTCTTGGTTTCGGTCATGGTTATAGGGGGCATTGTCTTAGAATGCAATCATTGTATCGAGCCACATGAAGCCGCCGTCGGGCCTTGGCCACCCGCTTCCTTGATGGGCGCAGCCGCCTGCCGGCCCTTGCGCAACCCGCCCAGAACACCCTGTCCACCTCCATGCCCGACACCCCCGAGTCCCTGACCGAAGCCGCCGCGTCTGGCGAAGCGTCTTTGCCCTGCGTGATGGTTTTCAACGCCAACGACCCCAGCGGCGCGGGCGGCCTGAGCGCGGACCTGACCGCCATGTCCAGTGCATCGGTCCATGTCATGTCCGTGGTCACTGGCGCCTATGTGCGCGACACCTCCGAGATCCACGACCACATCGCTTTTGATGAAGAAGCCGTGACCGATCAGGCGCGTTGTGCCCTGGAAGACATGCCGGTGCTCGCATTCAAGGTCGGCTTCGTGGGCAGCCCGGAGAACCTGAGCGCGATCGCCGCCATCACCACCGACTACGCCGAAGTGCCGGTGATCACCTACATGCCCGACCTGTCCTGGTGGGACGACATGGCCATCGAAACCTACCTGGATGCCTGCGCCGAATTGTTGCTGCCCCAGACCACGGTGTTGGTCGGCAACCACAGTACCCTCTGCCGCTGGCTGCTGCCGGAATGGGAAGGCGATCGCGCACCCAACCCGCGCGAGGTGGCGCGGGCCGCCGCCGTGCACGGTGTGCCCTACACGCTGGTGACCGGATTCAACGCCGCCGATCAATACCTGGAAAGCCACCTCGCCAGCCCGGAGACGGTGCTGGCCACAGCGCGCTACGAGCGCTTCGAAGCCACATTCAGCGGCGCCGGCGACACCCTGTCAGCGGCGCTGTGCGCCCTGATCGCGGGCGGCTCCGACCTGCAATCGGCCTGCGCCGAGGCGCTCACCTACCTGGACCAGTGCCTGGATGCAGGCTTCCAGCCGGGCATGGGCCATGCCGTGCCGGACCGGCTTTTCTGGGCCCACGATGACGACGGAGAAGACGAGGCGGGCACAGCCGACAGCTCATCCGACAGCACGCTGGACGCCGACGATTTCCCCCTCGACACCACAAGACATTGAACAAGCCCCATGACCGACCGCAACCAAGAACTGTTTGACCGCGCCAAGGCCCTGATCCCTGGTGGCGTGAACTCGCCCGTGCGCGCCTTCCGCGCCGTGGGCGGCACACCACGCTTCGTGCAGCGTGCGCAAGGTGCGTATTTCTGGGACGCCAACGGCCAGAAGTACATCGACTACATCGGATCCTGGGGTCCGATGATCCTGGGCCATGGCCACCCCGCGGTGGTGGAAGCGGTGCAGAAGGCCGTACTGGAAGGCTTCTCGTACGGCGCGCCGACCGAGCGCGAAGTGGAGCTGGCCGAAGAGATCATCAAGCTGGTGCCCAGCATCGACATGGTGCGCCTGGTGAGTTCGGGTACCGAAGCCGGCATGAGCACGATCCGCCTGGCGCGCGGCGCGACCGGACGCAAGAAGATCATCAAGTTCGAAGGCTGCTACCACGGCCATGCCGACGCGCTGCTGGTGAAAGCCGGTTCGGGTCTCGCCACCTTCGGCAACCCCACCAGCGCGGGCGTGCCGCCCGAGGTGGTGCAGCACACCATCGTGCTCGAATACAACAACATTGAGCAGCTCGAAGCCGCATTCGTCGAGCACGGCCCTGATGTGGCCTGCCTGATCATCGAGCCGATCGCGGGCAACATGAACTTCGTGCGCGCCAGCGTGCCGTTCATGAAGCGCTGCCGCGAGCTGTGCACGCAACACGGCGCGCTGCTGGCCTTCGACGAGGTGATGACGGGTTTCCGCGTCGCGCTCGGTGGCGCGCAGAGTGTGTACGCAAAACTGATCCCTGGCTTCGAACCCGACATGACGGTGATGGGCAAGGTGATCGGTGGCGGCATGCCGCTGGCGGCCTTTGGCGCCAAGCGCGCGGTGATGGAACAGCTCGCACCACTGGGCGGCGTTTACCAGGCCGGCACGCTCTCCGGCAACCCGGTGGCCACGGCCTGCGGCCTGGCGACGCTGAAAGAAGTCCAGAAGCCCGGCTTCTATGAAGCGCTGTCGGCCACCACGCAGTCGCTGGTGAGTGGCCTGACCTCCGCCGCGGCGGCCGAAGGCGTGACCCTGTGTGGCGACAGCCAGGGCGGCATGTTCGGTTTCTTCCTGTTTGATGAACTCCCGCAGAACTACGCGAAGGTCATGACGACCGACGGACCCACCTTCAACACCCTGTTCCACGGCCTGCTGGACCGCGGCGTGTACATCGCCCCGGCGCTGTACGAGGCCGGGTTCGTGAGCGCGGCGCACACGGCGCAGGACATTGCCGATACCGTTTCGGCTGCGCGGGACGTTTTCAAGCTGCTGGGCAAGTAAGCGCTCTTGCGTGGCGTCCCAACGGCCGGCTTTGTCCGGCCGTTTTGTTTGCATTCGTTGCGTATCCCGCCAACACCGCGCGCCAACAGCAACCCATCGAAACCAACGCTTTGGTTGTTGCATTTGGGCACGCCTACCCGCGAGTGGGGTAGGGGGTTGGGGTAGTCCGGTCGCAGGCTCCATTCGCGGTTGCCACAGACAGCGAGCGCCCATCCGGCGTTCACGAAGCAAAAGCAGCGGACCCGAACAGTCGCCCGCGAGGTGAGCCGGAGAACGGATGCCCCGACTCCCTGCCCTCCCACCGTGTTGGCGAGAAACTGCATCCGAGCGAAACCGCCGCAGAAAAAGAAAAGGGCTCCAAAGAGCCCTCACCCCAACCCTCTCCCAGAGGTAGAGGGAGGTAGAGGGAGCAAGGCACTTCCCGCGAAGCGTCCGATCGTTCAGTGCCTGAAGTGGCGCACGCCGCTGTACACCATCACCACACCGCGCTCATCCGCCGCATCGATCACTTCCTGATCGCGCATCGAGCCACCGGGCTGGATGACGCAGGTCGCGCCCGCATCCACCACCACGTCCAGACCGTCGCGGAACGGGAAGAACGCATCGCTCGCCACAGCGGTGCCCTGCAGCGACAGGTTCGCGTGACCGGCCTTGATGCTGGCGATGCGGGCCGAATCGAGGCGGCTCATCTGGCCGGCACCCACACCCATGGTCATGCCGTCCTTGCAGAACACGATGGCGTTGGACTTCACGAACTTCGCCACCTTCCAGGCGAACAGCAGGTCTTCCAGCTGCTGCTCGGTCGGCTGCAGTTTGGTCACGACCTTCAGGTCGGCGCGTTGCAGCACGTGGTTGTCGGCGCTCTGCATCAGCAGGCCCGAGCCCACCCGCTTGATGTCGGTGAGGTTCAGGCCCTTGTCCCACGCGGAGGGGCCGCCGGGCGGGAGCGCAATCTCTAGCACACGCACATTGGCCTTGGCCTTGAAGACTTCCAGCGCTTCAGGCGTGTAGCCCGGTGCCATCAGCACCTCCACGAACTGCTTGCTGATGGACTGCGCGCCGGCACCGTCGAGCACGCGGTTCAGGGCAATGATGCCGCCGAAGGCGCTGGTCGGGTCGGTCTGGAAGGCCTTGCTGTAGGCCTCCAGCGCATCCTTGCCCACAGCAACGCCGCAGGGGTTGGCGTGTTTCACGATCACGCAGGCGGGCACGTCGAAGCTCTTGACGCATTCCCAGGCCGCGTCGGCGTCGGCAATGTTGTTGTAGCTCAACTCCTTGCCCTGCAGCTGCTTCGCGGTGACCAACGAGCCCGGGGCCGGGTACAGGTCGCGGTAGAAGGCGGCGGTCTGGTGCGGGTTCTCGCCGTAGCGCAGGTCCTGCAGCTTGACGAAACGGCCGTTGGCCTGGCCGGGGTACTCGGAGCGTTTCGGCACACTGGCACCTTCTTCGAACTGAATCGAAGAGAGGTAGTCGCTGATGGCGCCGTCGTACTGGCTGATGCGGTTGAACGCGGCGACCGACAGGGCGAAGCGGGTCTTGTCGCTGAGCTTGCCGCTGACTTTCAGCTCGTCGATCACGGCCGGGTACTGGGCCGCGTCGGTCAGCACCGCCACGTCTTTCCAGTTCTTGGCGGCGCTTCGCACCATGGCCGGGCCACCGATGTCGATGTTCTCGATCGCGTCTTCCAGCGTGCAGCCGGGCTTGGCCACGGTGGCTTCAAACGGGTAGAGGTTGACGATCAGGATGTCGATGGTGTCGATACCGTGGGTCTTCAAGGCGGCCATGTGCTCGGGCACATCGCGGCGCGCCAGCAGGCCGCCGTGCACCTTGGGGTGCAGGGTCTTGACGCGACCGTCGAGCATCTCGGGGAAGTTGGTCACTTCGGCCACTTCGGTCACCGGCAGACCCTTCTCGGCCAGCAGCTTGGCGGTGCCGCCGGTGGAAATGAGGGACACACCGAGACCGTGCAGGGTCTGGGCCAGTTCGACGATGCCGGTCTTGTCGGAGACGGAGATGAGTGCGCGCATGGGAAGGGGTCTCGGGGAGGTTTTGAATTCGTTTCGTTATAAGGCGCAGTGCTCAATCGATGAGCTTGTGCTCCAGCAGCTTCTTGCGCAGGGTGTTGCGGTTCAGACCCAGCCATTGCGCCGCACGCGACTGGTTGTTCTGTGACTGCTGCATCACGACTTCGAGCAGCGGTTTCTCGACCGCCTTGAGCAGCATGTCGTGCAGGCCTGCGGGGTCGGTGCCGTTGAGGTCGCGGAAATACTCTTCCAGGCTGGCACGCACACAGTCGTGCAGGTTGTTGTGGTTGCTCATGCGGCCAGTTTCCAGTTTTCTTCTTGAAGGTTCATGTCGTTGTAGCCCGCAACGGTCCAGGCGTCGATGCTCTCGTCCACACATTGCAACTGCGCCTCGACGGTGGTCAGCGTGTTGATGCGCTGCCGGAAGGCCAGCGCCTCGCCCGCCGGGATGGGCAGCGCTGCGGCGTACCAGCCCAGGTGTTTGCGCGCACTGCGCACGCCGGTGAAGTCGCCGTAGAGGCTGTAGTGGTCTAGCAGGTGATCGAGCAGCCAGGCTTTCACTTCCAGCAGATCGGGCGGCGGCAGCACCTCGCCGGTGGCCAGAAAGTGCGCGATCTCGCGGAAGATCCAGGGCCGGCCCTGCGCGGCACGGCCGATCATGATGGCGTCGGCGCCGGTGCGCTTCAGAACGTCGCGCGCCTGCTGCGGACTGGTGATGTCGCCATTGGCCACCACCGGAATGTTCACGCGGCTCTTGATGTGGGCCACGGTGTCGTGTTCGGCACAGCCCTTGTAGCCCTGCTCGCGGGTGCGGCCATGCACGGTGAGCATCTGCACGCCAGCGGCTTCGGCCGCCAGCGCGATCACCGGCGCATTGCGCACGTCGGCGCACCAGCCGGTGCGCATCTTGAGCGTGACCGGCACGCCGTGCGGCGCGGCCGCGGCCACCACGGCTTGCACGATCTCGATGGCCAGCGCCTCGTCCTGCATCAACGCGGAACCGGCCCATTTGTTGCAGACCTTCTTGGCCGGGCAACCCATGTTGATGTCGATGATCTGCGCGCCGCGGTCGATGTTGTAGCGCGCGGCGTCGGCCATCATGGCCGCGTCGGTGCCGGCGATCTGCACCGCAATGGGCCCGGGCTCGCCGCTGTGGTCGGCGCGGCGCGAGGTCTTCAGGCTGTCCTGCAGATCCGGCCGACTTGTCACCATCTCGCTCACGGCATAACCGGCCCCAAGCCGCTTGCAGAGCTTGCGGAACGGCCGGTCCGTCACGCCGGCCATGGGCGCGACGAAAAGGGCATTGGGCAGGGTGAACGGACCCAGTTGCATGGAAGGGGCGAGTCGGATGGCGGGTTTGGAGGGCCACCGCGGTGCGGACATTTCGCAGGCGGGGGATGGGCATTGTATCTGCCTGTTTTTTCAGCAGGCGATATGCTCTCGCATTCCACGAACTCACCCGCTGCCCATGCCCGCCTGGATCGTTTCACTGCTGCACACATTGGCCTTGCCCGAGGTCGGTCTGAGCACGGTCTTTCTGGTCGCGTTCGTTTCGGCCACGCTCCTGCCACTGGGTTCCGAGCCCGCGGTGTTTGCACTGATCAAGCTCAACCCCGAGCTGTTCTGGCCCACCATCCTGGTCGCCACCGCGGGCAACACACTGGGTGGCGCGGTCAGCTGGTGGATGGGTTACGGCGCACACCGCGTGGTCGACAAGGCACGCCACGGCCACCCGACCCACGTGCGTGTGCTGGACTGGCTGGAACGCTTCGGCCCCAAGACCTGTCTGCTGTCCTGGCTGCCCGGCGTGGGCGATCCGATCTGCGCGGTGGCCGGCTGGCTGCGCTTTCCCTTCTGGCCCTGCCTGGGCTACATGGCGATCGGCAAATTTGCGCGCTACTTCACGATCACCGCCGGCCTGCTGTGGGTGTTCCCTGGGGGACTGCCGTTCTGACGCAGCCCGTGTCGCGCCGCCCATACTCTGCCGCTGCGAATCCACTCCGCCCGGCATGACCCCCACCATTCCACCGACCGACAAAGCCCTGCCCCGCTCGCTGTGGGCGTTGATGATGGGCAACTTCGTCATCGGCACCGGGGTCATGGTGGTGCCCGGCACGCTCAACGACATCAGCGCCTCGCTGAACGTGTCGATTCCCCAGGCCGGCCAGCTCATCACCGCGGCCGCCATCCTGATGGGCCTGGGCGCGCCCGCTTTCGCCACGCTGGTGGCGGGCTGGGACCGGCGTCGCCTGCTCACGCTCTCGTTGGTGTGGTACGCCCTGCTCACCGGCATCTGCGCACTGGCGCCGAACTACGCCACGCTGTTGCCGCTGCGCGTGCTCGCCGTCATCGCACCCGCCGTCTTCACGCCCCAGGCCGCCGCCAGCGTGGGCCTGCTGGTGTCTCCGGCCCAGCGCGGTCGCGCCATCACCTTCGTGTTTCTGGGCTGGTCGGTGGCTTCGGTCATGGGCATGCCGCTCTCGGCCTGGATCGGTGGCACGCTGGGCTGGCGCTGGGCGTTTGGCCTGGTGGCCTTGATGTCGCTGGCCAGCGCGGCCTGGGTGTGGCGCGAAATGCCCGACGGCATCCGCCCGGCGGCGCTGTCGCGCCAGGCCTGGGGACAGACCCTGGGCTCGGCGCCCCTGATGCTCGCCGTGGGCGTCACGCTGCTTTCGGCCTTCGGCCAGTTCACGCTGTTTTCCTACTTCGCACCCTACTTTTTCCAGACCCTCGGCCTGGGCGGCGGTGCGCTCTCGCTGATGTTCCTGTGGTTTGGCGCCTTTGGTCTGGCCGGCAACGTGGGG
Source organism: Hydrogenophaga aromaticivorans (assembly GCF_013387465.1). GTDB lineage: Bacteria > Pseudomonadota > Gammaproteobacteria > Burkholderiales > Burkholderiaceae_C > Hydrogenophaga > Hydrogenophaga aromaticivorans. The sequence goes on from NZ_VYGV01000001.1 coordinate 41,955, forward strand.
CTTTCGCGCTGGATCGACGGCATCGGTGCGCCACGCGCCGTGCTGCTCACGCTCGGCGCCATGGTGCTGAGCCTGCTGCTCTGGCCGCTGGGTCAGGCGGGCATCTGGCAACAGGCGCTGGTGCTGGTGCCCTGGGCACTGGGCTGCTTCGCCTGCAACTCGGCGCAGCAGGCCCGGCTGGTCCACCTCTCGCCAGCCTTGGCCCCGGCCACGGTCGCGCTCAACACCTCCGCCATGTACGGCGGACAGGCGCTGGGGGCAGCGCTGGGTGGTCTCCTGATCGCGCAAGGACACATGCTGCGCCTGCACCAGGTGGGTCTGGTGGTGTTGATCCTCGCGATGGCCCTGAGCGTGTGGGCCGCACGACTCCACAAGAGCCCGCCCTTCAGGTGAGAACAAGGCGCAGTGCCGCTGACAGTGCAGAAGCACGGCAAGGCGATGCAACGCCGTTATCGCCTGAAGGGCGGGCTCTTGTCAGAAGCGCTCGTACCCCAGCAGGTACCGCCACTCACCGACCGGCAGCCCTGTGAGGGCGACGCGGCCCATGCGCAGGCGCCGGACCGCCACCAGCTGCAAGCCCGCCCGTTCACACAGGTGCTCCACCTGGCCCGGCCGCGTGCCCTTGATGGCCAGGCGCAGGCGGTGTTCGCTCTGCCAGCTGGCGCGCGCCGAGGGCAGGCTCCAGCCGTCAAAAAACAAGGCCTTGCCGATCGACTTCAACACCGCTTCGCGCCGGACTTCGTCGTCCAGCTCAGGATCGGCCGCCACCTCGACCAGCCACTCGTGTTCGAGCTGCGCCGAATCGGCCGAGATCTTGCGCGCCACGCCGGGGTTCTGGGTGAACACCATCAGGCCACTCATGGGAGTGGACAACGGGGCCACGGGCAGCAGCTTGTGACGGTGGGCCTTGAGCGGGCGCACGCCCGAACGGTCGCCCTTGAAGCGGGTGGCGTTGGTGAAGAGTTCGGCCGCCAGCGCATCGGGCAAGGGCGAGACATCCGGCAGCGCCCGGCCCGCGGGCTTGTGCCAGATCAGCGTCACGGAATCCAGCGACTCCAGCTTGGCCTTGGGGTCCAGCGCCACGGTCTGGCCGTCGTGCACCCGCGCCATGGGTTCTTCAACCACCGCGCCGTCCACGCGCACCCACCCTCCGGCGATGTAGCGTTCGGCATCGCTGCGCGAACAGGGCAGCTGTGCGGCCAGGCGTTTGGCCAGGCGTTGGGGTTCGGACCGGCCGGTATCGGACATGGGCGCGTTCAGGACGAGAACAGGAAGTTCATCACGTCGCCATCCTTGACGACGTATTCCTTGCCTTCGGCCCGCATCTTGCCGGCGTCTTTCGCGCCCTGTTCGCCCTTGTAGGTGATGAAATCGTCAAAGGCGATGGTCTGGGCGCGGATGTAGCCCTTCTCGAAGTCGGTGTGGATCACGCCGGCCGCCTGCGGGCCGGTGTCGCCCACGTGGATGGTCCAGGCGCGCACTTCCTTCACACCGGCGGTGAAGTAGGTTTGCAGGCCCAGCAGCTTGTAGGCGGCGCGGATCAGGCGGTTCAGGCCCGGTTCGGTCTGGCCCAGCTCCTGGAGGAATTCGAGCCGGTCGGCGTCATCCATCTCGGAGAGTTCGGCCTCGATCTTGGCGCAGATGGCGACCACGGGCGCTTTCTGTTTGTCGGCGAATTCGCGCAGGCGGTCGAGGAAGGGGTTGTTCTCGAAGCCGTCTTCGGCCACGTTGGCGACAAACATGGCCGGCTTGGCCGTGATCAGGAAAAACTGCTTGAGCAGCGGCAGCTCTTCCTTGCTGAAGTCGATGCTGCGCACCGGTTTGGTGTCGTTGAGTGCCGCCTGGCATTTCTCCAGGATCGCCACCAGCTTGATCGATTCCTTGTCGCCCGAACGCGCGGTCTTCTGCACGCGGTGCAAGGCCTTCTCCACCGCGGCCAGGTCGGCCAGGCAGAGCTCGGTGAGGATGACTTCGATGTCGGCGATCGGGTCCACCTTGTTGGCGACGTGGATCACGTTCGGGTCTTCGAAGCAGCGCACCACGTTGACGATGGCGTCGGTCTCGCGGATGTGGGCCAGGAACTTGTTGCCCAGGCCTTCACCGGTGCTGGCACCGGCCACCAGGCCGGCGATGTCCACGAACTCCACGATAGCCGGCACCACGCGCTCGGGCTTGACGATCTCCGACAGCTGGGCCAGGCGCGGATCGGGCACCTCCACCACACCGGTGTTGGGCTCGATGGTGCAGAAGGGGTAGTTTTCGGCGGCGATGCCGGCCTTGGTCAGGGCGTTGAAAAGGGTGGACTTGCCCACATTGGGCAGGCCCACGATGCCGCATTGGAGGCTCATGGGGGACTTTCGGGTCGATCGGGGAAACCGGTGATTTTAGCGGGGCAGGCTGTTTCGGCGCCGCCAATGCCCTCGCGCGGGCAGCGGGGTCAATCGAAGCGCCAGTCGGCCGACACGCTCTGACCCACACGCAACAGCTGGCCGTCGCCCGCCAGCACGATCGCGTTCATGCCGAAGGTGACGGCGCCGTTCAGGCGCGGGTCGGCGCGGTAGGTCTGCAGGGTGTCGCCCACCAGCGGCGAAGCGGTGGCGGTGACCGGGTCGATGTTGGGGATCGGACAGCGCGCACAGGGTTTCACGGGTTCCATGACGGCGACGCCCTCATCCGTGGCGATGTGCATGGGCCCGAGGCGGTCTTCGTCGTGCGCCTCCACACCACCGAGCACGATGTTGGGGCGAAACCGCCGCCCCTCCACCGCCGCGTGGCCGGCCCGCGCCAGCCGCGCATTGAGTTCGTCCAGCGAGGCCGTGCTGGTCACGAGCACACCAAAACCGTCGGCGAACTGGGTGGTGGACTCGCGCCCTCCGGTCCATTTCAGGCTGCACAGGCGGCGCACCGCGGGGTCGAAGCGCGCCAGGCGCAGGCGCTTCAGGTCGACCGGCGCGTCCGGCCCCAGGAAATCGCTGAACCACTGCGCCGCCACGTCGCCCATGTCGTAGGCGTCGACTTCGTCGTCCCAGACCCGCACGCGCAGCGGTGCTTCGGCGGCGTCCAGCGCCAGGTGCAGCGCCAGCATGCCGGGCGCACGCAGCACCAGCTGGCCCAGCTTGAACGCCGGCTGGATCAGCGCCATGCGCGGCAGTTCGCGCTGGGTGACGAATGTGCCCTGCCCGTCCACCACCATCCAGCTGCGGTCGTAGGCCAGCCCGGTTTCCGTCAACTCGGCTTCGTTGAGCGAGATGCCGGCGCAGGACTTCACCGGATAGATCCAGAGCTGGTCGATGCGGGCGGTCACGTCGGTGGGTGTGGTCATGGCGGGTGCGGCGGTCGGTAGAGGCCGGTGCGGACGGGGGTTTTGGCGGAGCGAATCGGGCGCATTGTGCCCTGCTCCTAAAATCCCGCCATGTCGCCCACTTCCCACCGTTCCTCTGCCCACCGGCGTTTTGACGTCACCATCCGGGGCGGCGGCGTGGTCGGGCACACCCTGGCGCTCTTGCTCGCCCGCGATCGGCTGCGTGTGGCCCTGGTCAGTGCCCCGCGCCCGGCGACCGGCATGCCCGATGTGCGCGCCTACGCGCTCAACACCGCGGCACGCGACCTGTTGCGCTCGGTGCGCGCCTGGCCCGAAGACAGCGCCGCGCCCGCCGGCAGCCCCTTGTCCGAAACCGGCGTCCCGACCGTGACGCCGGTGAGCGGCATGCAGGTCTTTGGCGACCACGGCGGAGCCCTTCAGTTTTCAGCGGTCGACCAGGGCAGCGAGGCGCTGACCTGGATCGTGGACGTGCCGGCGCTGGAACAACGGCTGGCCCATGCCGTGCATTTCCAGAGCGGCATCGAGTGCCTGACGGAAGCCCCGCCCGCTGCGCTCACGGTGATCTGCGAAGGCAAACGCAGCGCCACCCGCGACGAACTCGGGCTGACCTACGAGGTCCGCCCCTATCCGCACAAGGCCGTGGCCGCCCGCCTGCGCTGCGCCCAGCCACACGGCGGCGTGGCACGCCAGTGGTTCCAGAACGGCGAGATCATGGCCCTGCTGCCGCTGGAGGGGCCGCAAGGGAACTCTGTGGCGCTGGTGTGGTCACTGGAAGCACAGCAGGCCGATCACTGGCTGGCGGCCGCGCCCGAAGCGCTGGCGCAAGCGGTGCAGACGCGGTGTGCGCAGGTGCTTGGCGAGATGCAACTGGAAAGCCCGGCCCAGGCCTGGCCCCTGGAGCTCTCCAAAGCCCAACGCTGGATCGCCCGCACGCCCCAGGGCGGCGTGGTGCTCGCGGGCGATGCGGCGCACGCCATGCACCCGCTGGCTGGACAGGGACTCAATGTGGGCCTGGCCGATGCCGCCGAACTGGCCCGCGTGCTGCACGGGCGCGAGTACTGGCGCGAGCTGGGCGACCTGAAGCTGCTGCGTCGCTACGAGCGCGCGCGGCAGGCCGATGTGAACGCCATGGGCTGGGTGACCGATGGCCTGTTTGGGCTGTTCGCCCAGACCGACAGCCGCGTGATGGCCCTGCGCAACTGGGGCATGACGGGCGTGGATCGCCTCGGCCCGCTGAAACACTGGCTGGCCCGCCAGGCCATGGGGCAGGCGGGCTGATGCCAGCCCTGCCGACTTTTTAACCTTGAACGCCCTCGGGCCACTTTATGAAACTCGCCAAGATCCCCCTGCTCGCGCTGCTCGCTGCGCTGTCGCTGAGCGCGTTCGCGCAGGAAGCCACCATCCGCAAGAACCTGGCCGAACGCCTGCCCAAGCTGCCTGCCATCGATGAAATCACCAAGACGCCGATGCCCGGCCTCTACGAGGTGCGCATCAACCACAGCGACATCTTCTACACCGACGAAAAAGGCGACTTCCTGATCCAGGGCTCGCTGATCGACACCAAGGCCCAGCAGGACCTGACCGAACAGCGGGTTGAAAAGCTCACCGCCATCGCGTTCAAGGACCTGCCGCTCAAAGACGCCTTCACCATCGTGCGTGGCAATGGCAAACGCAAGATGGCCGTCTTCGAAGACCCGAATTGCGGCTACTGCAAGCGCTTCGAACGCGACCTGGTCAAGATCGACAACGTCACGGTCCACGTCTTCCTCTACCCCATCCTCAGCGCCGACTCGGGCGAAAAGTCGCGCAACATCTGGTGCGCCAAGGACAAGGGCAAGGCCTTCCTCGACTGGATGGTCAAGGACATGACGCCGCCCGACGCGAAATGCGATGCCGCTGCCGTGGCCCGCAACTTCGAGTTCGGTAAAAAGGCCCGAATCACCGGCACCCCCACCATCATCTTTGCCGACGGATCGCGCGTGCCGGGCGCCATCGGCGCCGACCGCGTCGAGAAGCTGCTCGCCGAAGCCAAGCCCTGATCGGCGCGCTGGATGAGCACAGCGCCGGACCGTTTCCAAGCCAGCTCGCACTGCAGCCCGCAGAAGGTACGCCAGTGACCGCGCCGGTGCTGCACGACCCGAACGACACCGCCCTGGTGCGGACCCTGGGCCATGCCGGCCTGATCCCCTTTGTGCTGCTGGCCGCCCTGCTCTGGCTGGTGGATACCGCATTGCAGGCCTGGGTGGCGATCGCGCTGGCCGCCTACGCCGCGCTGATCGCGTCATTCTTGGGCGGGGTGCACTGGGGCATTGGCTGGCTGGCCAGCCGGCATGCGGCGGCCCTTGCCGAGCGCCCGCACCACGCCCAGCGCAACCACTTTCTCTGGGGCATCGTGCCCTCGCTGCTGGCCTGGCCCGGTGTGCTCATGCCCCCGTTCGCCGGTCTGGCCTGGCTGGGCTTCGTGCTGGTGCTGAGCTACCTGGCCGACCGCACGCTCTACACCCGCGCCGGCCTGCAGGCCTGGCTGACCCTGCGCTTCCGCCTCTCGGCGGTGGCCGCGCTCAGTTGTTTTGTGGGCGCTGGCGCCCTGTGAACGGACTTCCATGAACCTCCCCCGTCGGACCTCCCCGCGCGCCCAAGCGGTCTCCACAGCCGCAACGAAGCCCACCGTCCGCTACCGCGTCGAGGTGCTGAGCCCGCAAGCCCACCTGTTCGCCATCACATTGGAGATCGATCACCCGGCACCACGGCAACGCCTGAGCCTGCCGGTGTGGATTCCCGGCAGCTACCTGGTGCGCGAGTTCTCTCAGCACCTGCAGCACCTGCAGGCCACCCAGGGCGGTGAACCCGTGCCGCTGCGCCAGCTCGACAAGAACAGCTGGCAGGTGATGGCCGATGCCGGCCACCCGCTCGTGCTGCACTACGAGGTCTACGCATTCGACGCCTCGGTGCGCACCGCCTTCCTCGACAGCACCCGTGGTTTCTTCAACGCCACCAGCCTGTGCCTGCGCGTCAACGGGCAGGAAGACCAGGCGCAAGGCCTGGAAGTTGTTCCCGGACAGGCACCCGCGGACTGGCGGGTCGCCACCGGGCTGGCCAGCACCGATGTGGATGGCGCCGGCTTCGGCCACTACACCGCTCAGGACTACGACGAACTCGCCGACTGCCCGGTGGAGCTGGGCAGCTTCTGGAGCGGCGAGTTCGTGGCCCACGGCGTGCCCCACCGCTTCGTGGTCAGCGGCGCGGGCGGCTGGTTCGACGGCGCACGCCTGCTGGCCGACACGCGCCGCATCTGCGAAGCCCAGATCGGCTTCTGGCACGGCACCGGCGGCGAAGCACCGTTCAAAAGCTACCTCTTCATGATGCACGCCAGCGGCGAAGGCTACGGCGGGCTGGAGCACCGCAATTCCACGGCGCTGATCTGCCAGCGCACCGACCTGCCGAAGCTGTTGGTCAAGGATGAAAAGCCTCCGGCGCTGAAAGCCACCGACGGCTACACCACCCTGCTCGGCCTGATCAGCCATGAATATTTCCACACCTGGAACGTCAAGCGCCTGCGCCCGGCCGAGTTCAAGCGTTACGACTACGACCAGGAAAACTACACCGAGCTGCTCTGGTTCTTCGAAGGCTTCACCAGCTACTACGACGACCTGATCCTGCGACGCGCCGGCCTGATCGACGACGCCACCTACCTCCAGCTGGTGATGAAGACCTTCAACCAGGTGCAGCAGACGCCCGGCCAGCAGGTGCAGACCGCCGCCCAGGCCAGCTTCGACGCCTGGATGAAGTACTACCGCATCCACGAAAACACGCCCAACGCCACGGTGAGCTACTACACCAAGGGTGCGCTGGTGGCGATGTGCTTCGACCTCACGCTGCGCGCCGAGGGCCACAGCACGCTCGACGCCGTGATGCGCGAACTCTGGGCGCAAACCAGCGGTGGTCCGATGAAAGAAGCCGATTTCGCGCGCGCGCTCAAGCGCCTGGGCGGACGAGCCTTCGACCGCGAACTGCGCGACTGGGTGCACGGCACGTCCGACCTGCCGGTGCTGCCCCTGCTGCAGCAACACGGCGCCAAGGTCCACCACGACAAGGCGCCGCTGGCCCAGCAACTGGGTCTGCGCGTGAGCGAATCCCACGGCCTCGTGCTCAAGAACGTGCTGCGCGGTGGCGCGGCCGAGGCGGCGGGCATGGCCGCGGGCGACGAGTGGCTGGGGGTGGAGTTCGCGCCGCCCAGGCGTGGCCAGCCGGCGGAAGCCTGGCGCATTCACAAGCTGGACGAAGTGGCCCAGTTGCGCGGCCAGCGCCAAAAGCTCACCGCCCTCGTCTCGCGCGACAAACGCCTGCTGCGCTGCCCTCTGGAATGGCCGACACCGACACAAGCGGTGCGCTTGACGGTGGGCGACGCCAGCCTGCTCAAGCCCTGGCTGGCCTCGGCGGCCTGACCAGCGGCGGAGCGTGGGGGAGGCTAATTACTTCGGCCGCAAATCCACCACGCGCTTCGCCTTGCCCTGGCTGCGCTCCACGCCGCCCTCGGGCTTGAGCACCACCTCGACGCTGCTGCCCACGAACACCTTCACCTCGTGGCGCAGACGCTCGGCGGCGGTGCGCGCCTCGATGCTCTCGGGCACAAGCCCCGGGCGCGTTTCGACCACCACCGACAGGCAGTCCATGTGGCTTTCGCGCGTGAGCACACACTGGTAGTGCGCGCTGAGCTCGGGCCGCTTCAGGATCAGCTCCTCGATCTGAGTCGGAAAGACGTTGACGCCGCGCACGATCATCATGTCGTCGCTGCGGCCGGTGATCTTTTCCATGCGGCGCATGGTGCGCGCCGTGCCCGGCAGCAGCCGCGTGAGGTCGCGCGTGCGGTAGCGGATGATGGGAAGCGCCTCCTTGGTCAGGCTGGTGAACACCAGCTCGCCCATCTCGCCGTCGGACACGGGTTCACCGGTTTCGGGGTGGATGATCTCGGGGTAGAAATGGTCTTCCCAGATGGTCGGGCCGTCCTTGGTTTCGACGCACTCGTTGGCCACGCCCGGGCCCATCACCTCCGACAGGCCGTAGATGTCCACCGCGTCGATGTCCATGCGGGCCTCGATCGCCACGCGCATGTCGTTGGTCCAGGGCTCGGCGCCGAAGATGCCGATGCGCAGGCTGCTCTCGCGCGGGTCCAGACCCAGGCGCTCGAACTCGTCGGCGATGGCCAGCATGTAGCTCGGTGTGACCATGATGATGTCGGGCCGGAAGTCCTGCATCAGCTGCACCTGGCGCTCGGTCTGGCCGCCGCCGAAGGGCACCACCGTCAGGCCCAGCTTCTCGGCGCCGTAATGCGCGCCCAGGCCACCGGTGAACAGGCCGTAGCCGTAACTCACGTGCACCATGTCGCCCGGCCGCGCGCCGCTGGCGCGGATGCTGCGCGCCACCACGTTGGACCAGGTGTCGATGTCCTTCAGCGTGTAGCCCACCACCGTCGGCTTGCCGGTCGTGCCGCTGCTGGCGTGGATGCGCGCGCAGCGCTCGCGCGGCACAGCGAACATCCCGAAGGGGTAGCTGTCGCGCAGGTCTTTCTTGGTCGTGAAGGGGAATTTGGCCAGGTCGGCGAGCGAACGGCAGTCGTCCGGGTGTACGCCGGCTTCGTCGAACTTGGCCTTGTAGACCGGCGAGTTCGCGTAGGCGTGGCGCAGCGTGCCCTGCAGGCGCTTGAGTTGCAGCGCACGCAGCTCGTCAATGCTGGCTTTTTCGATCGGTTCCAGCGCGAAGTGGTTCATGCCTGCACCTCTTCGGGAAAGACCTGCCCGGGAATCACCGCACTCTTGCCTCTGAACATCGCGATCACCTCACCCTTCTGGTTGGTGACCCGCATGTCGTAGATGCCGTGCCGGCCCTGCAGCACCTGCTCCTGGCCCTCGCAGGTGAGCACGTCACCGTCGTGCCCGGGCTTGAGGAACTCGATGCTGCAACCCGCCGCCACCGCGTTCTTGTTGTAGCTGTTGCAGGCGTAGGCGAAGGTGGTGTCGGCCAGCGTGAAGATGAAGCCGCCATGGCAGATCTGGTGGCCGTTGAGGTGCAGCGTCTTGACGGCCATGCGCAGCACGGCGCGCCCGGGCCCGACGCTGACCAGTTCGATGCCCATGGTCTCGCGGGCCGCCACGTCCACGGCGAACATGGATTCACCGACCTTGGCGGCGCGTTCTTGCGGCGTCATGCTCATTCAATCCCCCTTGAACTGCGCCGGGCGCTTCTGACGGAACGCCATCACACCCTCGATGTAGTCGTGTGTGGCGCCCAGCGCCGACTGCGTGTCGCGCTCCACGTCGAGCTGCTGGTTCAGCGTGCGGGTGCCGGCGTCGCGCAACAGGGCGCGCGTGGCGACCAGCGCCTTGGTGGGCATCACGGCCAGCTTCTCCGCCATGGCCAGCGCGGCGGCCAGCGGATCGTCCTGCACGTCCCAGATCATTCCCCACTCTTTCGCCTGCGCGGCGGGCAGCTTGTCGCCCGTCATGGCCAGCGCCATGGCGCGCGCCAAACCCAGACGCTCCACCAGGAACCAGCTACCGCCAGCGTCCGGGATCAGCCCGATCTTGCTGAACGCCTGGATGAAACTCGCGCCGGGTGCGGCGATCGCGATGTCGCAGGTCATGGCCAGCGAGGCGCCCGCGCCCGCGGCCACGCCGTTGACGGCGGCGAGGACCGGAAAACGCAGCGACTGGATGCGCCGCGCCGTCGGATTGAAGGCCTGGTCGATCACCGGACCGGGGTCGGCGCGTTTGACCAGATCGGGGCCGGGCTCGAAGTCGAACTCGGCCAGGTCGGCACCGGCACAGAAGCCACGGCCCGCACCGGTGATGACCATGGCGCGGATCACCGGGTTGGCCTCGGCGCGGTCCAGCGCGGCCCACAACTCGCGGTGCATCTGGCGTGTGAAACTGTTGAGGGCGTCCGGGCGGTTGAGCGTGACAAGGGCGACGGCGCCACGCTCTTCGTAGAGAACGGTGCTGCCCGCGGCGGGTGCGTTCATGGGTGTCTGTCTCCTGGCGCCGTCGTTCCGCAGCGCTGGTGGTGGGATGGGAACGGCAATCTACCATTAACCGACCCATCGGTCGGTTAATGTTTTCCCTTGGGTGGCCCGGTATCGGACGGCCCGCTATAGTTGACGTTTACGTCAATCATCACACACCACCCGAGGAAACACCATGAGCGAAACCGCCACCCCCGAACTGATCACCGTGCGCACCGAAGGCCGCGTGGGCGTCATCACCCTGAACCGCCCCAAGCAGCTCAACGCGCTGAACGACCAGCTGATGACCGAACTGGGCGCAGCGCTCCAGGCGTTTGATGGCGACGAAGGCATCGGCTGCATGATCATCACCGGCAGCGAAAAGGCCTTTGCCGCGGGTGCCGACATCGGCGCCATGGCCACCTACACCTTCGCCGACGTCTACAAGGGCGACTACATCACCCGCAACTGGGAAACCATCCGCAGCGTGCGCAAGCCGGTGATCGCCGCGGTCAGCGGTTTCGCCCTGGGTGGCGGCTGCGAGCTGGCCATGATGTGCGACTTCATCATCGCCGCCGACAACGCCAAGTTCGGCCAGCCCGAGATCAAGCTCGGCATCATCCCCGGCGCCGGTGGCACGCAGCGCCTGCCGCGCGCCGTGGGCAAGGCCAAGGCCATGGACATGGCCCTGACCGGCCGCATGATGGACGCCATCGAGGCCGAACGCGCCGGGCTGGTGAGCCGCGTGGTGCCGCTGGACAAGCTGATGGACGAGGCCCTGGGCGCTGCGCTCATGATCTGCGAGTTCTCGCAGCCCAGCGTGATGGCCGCCAAGGAATGCGTGAACCGCGCCTTCGAAGGCGGACTGGCCGACGGCGTGATGTTCGAGCGCCGCCTGTTCCATGCGCTGTTCGCCACCGCCGACCAGAAAGAAGGCATGGACGCCTTCGTGAACAAACGCAAGGCGGTGTTCCAACACCAGTGAGCGCCTTGTTGGGACTCACACAGGCTGTAACAAGGCACCCGGTGGCACCGGCGTATAAAAGGCTTCGGCTCCACGCCTCTGGCAAGCGATGACCGTCGTGGTCTGAGCCCGGCGGGCGTGGATCGCGCCGATCCACTCCAGGAGACCCCCATGACCACACGCCGACGTTTCATTTTCATGATTCCCGCCTCCGGGGCCGTGTTGGCAACGGCCTGCTCGGACCAGGCAACACCACCCCCCGCTGCAGCGCCCGAGGCGGCTCCCGCCGCGGCCCCGATGGCCGCCCCACCCGCACCCGAGCCCGCCGCTCCACCGGCGGCGCCACAAGCCAGCGGCAGCGCCCCCATGCTTGACGAGGCGGACCCCGCTGCCGTGGCCCTCGGTTATGTCGCGGACACGACCCGGGCCGACAAGACCAAATACCCCAACCACGCCGACAGCCAGTCCTGCGCCAATTGCGGTCTGTACCAGGGCACCGCGGGCGCGGACGCCGGGCCTTGCCCGCTGTTCGCGGGCAAGCAGGTGGCGGCCCAGGGCTGGTGCGCCTCGTACGTGAAAAAGCCGGCCTGATCGCGCGTTGCGCTGGCCGCGCTCTTTTTCGGGGTTTGAATTGGGCTACAATGCCGACCGCGTTGGCGATATAGCTCAGTTGGTTAGAGCGCAGCATTCATAATGCTGATGTCGGTGGTTCAAGTCCACCTATCGCCACCAAAGTTTCAAAAAGCGGACCCCGGCGACGGTGTCCGCTTTTTTCTTGCCCGGCCCATTTCCCCACCGTCCATGGCCATCAAATCCACCATCTTCAAGGCGAACCTGCAAATCGCAGACATCGACCACGGCTACTACGCCGACCACGCGCTCACGCTCGCCCGCCATCCCAGCGAGACCGATGAACGCATGATGGTGCGGCTGGTGGCGCTGGCCATTCACGCCCACGAGCTGCAGGACACCTGCCATGGCGACGGCACGCTGGCCTTTGGCGCCGGCCTGTCCGACCCGGAAGACCCCGATGTGTCGCTGACCGACTTCACCGGTCGCAAACGCATCTGGATCGAGGTCGGCCAGCCCGAAGACAAGCCCATGGCCAAGGCCTGCAGCAAGGCCGACGCGGTGTTCGTCTACGCCTTCGGCTCGGCGGCCGATGTGTGGTGGCGCGGCATCGAGACCAAGCTGACCCGGCTCGACAAGCTGCAGGTCTGGCGCCTGCCGACCGAGGCCGCCCCGGCCCTGGCGGCGCTGGCCGAACGCAGCATGCAGCTGCAGGCCACGATCCAAGAGGGCGAGATCACGCTCTCCAGCACGCAGGGCAGCGTGCACATCGTTCCGCTGCGCTGGAAATAAACCGCCCCGGCAGAGCCTGTCCATGCGCTGCCCGGTCTGTGAACACGACGCCGCGCATCCCTTCCAGACGGTGGGCCCGCGCCACTACTGGCGCTGCCCCACCTGCAGCTGTACTTTTCTGCAACCCGACCAGCGGCCCGGCCCGGCGGCGGAGCAGGCCGAGTACCGGCTGCACCAGAACCACCCCGGCGATGCGGGCTACCGCCGCCACTTGGAGCAGCTGACCGGCCCGCTGCTGCAGCGCCTGCCCCCGGCCCAGTCGGGCCTGGACTTCGGCTGCGGACCGGGCCCGGTGCTGCCCGACCTGCTGCGCGACGCCGGACATGCGGTGGCGCTGTACGACCCGTTTTTCCACCCCGACGACACCACGCTTACCACGCGCTACGACTTCGTCACCTGCACCGAAGTGGTCGAGCACTTCCACCACCCGGCCGATGAGTTCCGACGCCTGCAGGGGCTGCTGAAGCCCGGCGGCTGGCTCGGCGTGATGACCCGCTTCCAGACCGACGACGCGCGTTTTGCCCAGTGGCACTACCGCCGCGATCCGACGCATGTGGTGTTCTACCGGGAAACCACGCTGCGCTGGCTGGCGCAGCACCACGGCTGGTTGTGTGAAATTCCCGGCCCCAACGTCGCGCTGCTGCACAAGCCGGTGGACTGACCCCAACAGTGTTCAACCGCCGTGCTTGCCCGGCGTCCAGCCCTGGTCGCCCAGCGCCTGCTGCGCCAGCTGCTGCGGCGCGGCCTCCAGCGGCGTGGCCAGCGTGTCGTTCCAGCGGTTGAGGAAAGCGAACATCGCGATCACGCCCAGCATTTCGACGATTTCGCCCTCGCTCCAGTGCCGCTGCAGCGTCGCGAACTGTTCGTCGGTCACCGCGTTGGGCTGGGCGGCTGCGGCCAGCGCAAAGTCCAGCGCCAGGCGCTCGCGCTCGTTGTAGTGCGGGCTGCTGGCGTACTGCCAGATGTCGGCCAGCTTGGCATCGCTCACGCCAAAGTTCTTCGCGCCCAGCAGCGTGTGGGCCTGGCAGTAGCGGCAGCCCGAGACCTGGCTCACCACGTGGCCGATGAGGCGGCGAAAGCCCAGGTCCACGTCACCCGCCGGGTCCATCACGGCGGCGTTCATCACCGCCAGCGCCTGGGCCAGCTTGGGCCGGCGCTGCATGGTCAACACGCTGTTGGGCGTGAAGCCCAGCGTGCCCAGGAAGAAGTCGAAGTGTGGCTGGAGTTCGGGCGTGGTTTCGGGCGGCAAGGGTTGCAGGCGGGCCATGGTGTCTCCGGTCAAACGGGTTTTTCACTGTACGCGAACGACCGGCTGCGTGAGACAATCGCAGCCCCACCCGTTCCGGGTTTTCCCTTGTCCCAGCCTCTGGATCTAAACCATGAACCGCTGCCTTGCCTCCCGCTTCCGCGCCACCCGCCGCGCCGCTGCCCTTGCACTTGGCCTGCTGGCCTTCGGTCTGGCGCCTGCGGCCCTGGCCCAGAACCAGCCGCGCCCCTTTCCGGCCAACGCCCTGCGCGGCGCACTGGTCGTGGTGCAGCCCCCCGTGATCCAGCTGGACGGCAAGTCCGCACAGCTCTCGCCAGGCGCCCGCATCCGGGGCACCAACAACATGCTGTTGATGTCGGGCAGCCTGTTGAATCAGGAACTGCTCGTGAACTACACCGTGGAGCCCAACGGCCTGGTGCACGACGTCTGGATCCTGACCGAAGCCGAAGCCGCCGAGAAGCGCAAGCGCGCCGGCGAATAACCCCAAGCAACCAGCAAAGGCCCCGCCAGGCGCACCGCGGAACCGGCTTCGCCGGGCCGCCAGTGCGGTCCCCCTTCCAGGGGGAAGCCGCGCAGCGGCGCAGGGGGTGATCACAGCATGTCCAAAAAAGTCTTTATCAAAACCTTCGGCTGCCAGATGAACGAGTACGACTCGGACAAGATGGCCGACGTGATGAACGCGGCCGAAGGCTACGAGCCCACGCAGGACGTCAACGAGGCCGACCTGATCCTGTTCAACACCTGCTCGGTGCGCGAGAAAGCTCAGGAAAAGGTGTTCTCCGACCTCGGCCGCGTGCAGCACCTGAAGAAAAAGGGCGTGCTGATCGGCGTCGGTGGTTGCGTGGCCAGCCAGGAAGGCGCCGAGATCATCAAGCGCGCGCCCTATGTGGACGTGGTGTTCGGTCCGCAGACCCTGCACCGCCTGCCCGAGCTGCTGGCCCGGCGCGAGCGCCAGTCGCGGCCCCAGGTCGACATCAGCTTCCCCGAGATCGAGAAGTTCGACCACCTGCCGCCCGCGCGGGTCGACGGCTGCAGCGCCTTCGTGTCGATCATGGAAGGTTGCTCCAAATATTGCAGCTACTGCGTCGTGCCCTATACCCGCGGCGACGAGGTCAGCCGCCCGTTTGAGGACGTGCTGGTGGAGATCGCCGGTCTGGCCGATCAGGGCGTGCGCGAGGTCAACCTGCTGGGCCAGAACGTCAACGCCTACCGCGGCAAGATGGGTGACACGGCCGAGATCGCCGACTTCGCGCTGCTGCTCGAATACGTGGCCGACATCCCCGGCATCGAGCGCATCCGCTACACCACCAGCCATCCCAACGAGTTCACGCCGCGCCTGATCGAGGCCTACGCGAAGATCCCGAAACTGGTGAACCACCTGCACCTGCCGGTGCAGCACGGGTCGGACCGCATCCTGATGGCCATGAAGCGCGGCTACACCGCCATGGAATACAAGAGCACGGTGCGCAAGCTGCGCGCGATCCGCCCCGATCTGGCCATGAGCAGCGACTTCATCGTCGGCTTCCCCGGCGAAACCGAAGAAGACTTCAGCAAACTGATGAAACTGATCGACGATGTGGGCTTCGACATCAGCTTCAGCTTCATCTTCAGCCCGCGCCCGGGCACACCGGCCGCCAACCTGCCCGATGACACGCCGCACGACGTGAAGCTCAAGCGCCTGCAGCACCTGCAGGCCACGGTGGAAGCCAACGTGGCGCGCATCAGCGCCAGCCGGCAGGACACGGTGCAGCGCATCCTGGTCGAAGGGCCGTCGCGAAAATCCACGGCCGAGGTGCCCGAGCTCATGGGCCGCACCGAATGCAACCGCGTGGTCAATTTCGCCGCCGGACCGAACGCCGCCCGTCTGGTGGGCCAGATGATCGACGTGCGCATCACCGAAACCTTTGCGCATTCGCTGCGCGGTGAAGTGATGGTGAGCGAAACCGCATGAGCCTGCACCCGGCCGTTCCGAAAGGGGCTCGCACCGCGGCCCGCCGGGCGAAGGTCCTCCCATGAGCGCCGCCCGGCCGTTCCGAAAGCGCTCAGCCCCGCAGTGCACAGCGCGGAGGGCTGTCCCGTGAGCGCTCCCTTGACCCGGGGCACCCTGTGTTGAAAGCCACGCTGCGGTTTTCCTTCCCCCAGTTGCTGCTGGTGGCCTTCGTGCTGATCGGCGCGCTGCTGGGCGCGGCCGCCGTGCGCACGCTGTTTTCGCTCGACACGATCATGGCGCAGAGCCGGGAGAGCACCACCCAGGCGATCGCGCTGAGCACCGCGGCCCAGTCGCTCAGCGAGCGCAGCCTGACCATGGAGCGGGCCGCCCGCCAGGCGCTGGTGCTGGGCGACCGCCAGCTGCGGCAGCGTTTTGAGGAAGCGGCCGGCCACGCCAGGGACATCCTGCGCCGGCTCGAAAGCAACGAACTGCCGCCCGAGTTTTCGCGACAGTGGCTGCAACAGCTGAGCGACGTCGAGGCGCTGCTGGACGGTTCACCGGAAACCGCGCTCGACCGCGAGCGTGCCGTGGCCCGCGCCTTCCGCGAGCTGGACGGCCACAGCGCAGCGATTGCCCAGCAGGTCCAGGCCATCATCGGCAACCGCAACGACGCGCTGCAGGACCGGGTCGAGAAAAGCCGCCGGCAGCTGACACAACAGGTGCTGGGCTCCATCGCCCTGGCCGCGGTGATGGCGCTGGGTTTCGGCGTCTGGCTGGCCCGGCCGTTCCAGCGGCTGGAGAAAGCCATTGTGGGTCTGGGCGAGAACCGGCTCGACCTGCCGATCGACATCCCCGGTCCGCCCGATGTGCGGCGGGTCAGCCAGCAGCTGGAGTGGCTGCGCCTGCGGCTCACCGAACTCGACGCCGACAAGGCCCGCTTCCTGCGGCATGTTTCGCACGAACTCAAGACGCCGCTGGCCTCGCTGCACGAGGGCGTGGCGGTGCTGGGCGACGGTGTGGCCGGGCCGCTCAGCCCCAGCCAGGCCGAGGTGGTGAGCATCCTGCAGCACAACACCCAGCTGCTGCAACACCAGATCGAGGCGCTGCTGCGATTCAACGCCGCGGCTTTTGAAGCCCGCCAGCTCAAGCGCGAACCCACCGACCTGCTGGCCCTGGTGGAAGACCAGATCGAAGCCCAGCGCCTGCGCTGGCAGTCGCACCAGCTCAACGTGCGCGCCGAAGGTCCGTCGATGGTGTTGCCCGTGGATCGCGAAAAGGTGGCCTCGGCCATTGGCAACCTGTTGTCGAATGCGATCCGTTTTTCCCCCCAGGGCGGACTGGTCCGCCTGGTGCTGCAGGACGACGCCGGCCGGGCATGTCTCGACGTGATCGACCAGGGACCGGGCGTCGCAGAAGCCGACCGCGACCGCGTTTTTGAACCGTTTTACCGGGGAGAACGCCAGCCAACGGACACCGTGAGGGGCACCGGCATCGGCCTGTCCATCGTGCACGAGTACATTGGAGCGCACGGCGGCCGAGTCCAGCTGCTGCCCGCGCGCAACGGCGCCCATTTCCGCATCGAATTGCCCCATGCCAGTTGATACCTTCCAGCGAGCGTTCCGCCGCGTCCACCTGAAGACCCGGTCCCGTCGCGTCGCCCTGTGCCTGAGCGCTGCCGTGTGCCTGAGCGCCTGCGCCACACCGGAACCCGCTCCCGCACCACCGCCGGTCCCCGCCATCGATCAGCCCACAGCACCCGCCACGACGGCGGAGACCACCGCACCGGTGCCAATGCCTCCCGCGCTGGCCGCCGGGGACCGGGACAGCCGGCCCGCCGGGGACGCCTCCGCGCCGCCGCCCCTGGAGTCGATGCTCGCCTACGCCGACCGCCTGCGGAGTCTGCCGGCGAACGAGCTGGCAAACGAGCTGGCCGCACTCGGCGATCCCGGCAACCTGCCGGTGCGCCAGTTCCAGCTCGCACTGGTGTTGATGCACAGCCACCAGCCGGCCGACACGGCCCGCGCGCTCGGACTGCTGCAGCGGGTCATGGCCCACCCGGCCCCGGAGAGTGCGCCCCTCAAGCCGCTGGCCCGTCTGCTGGCCGCCCGCCTGCTCGATCAGCGTCGCCTGGAAGACGGCGTGGAACGGCAGTCGCAGCAGCTTCGCGACAGCCAGCGCCGCATCGAGGTGCTGAACGAACGGCTCGAAGCCATGCGCGCCATCGAACGCAGCCTGACACCGCGCGGTGCCGGGCGCCTGTCGAGTCCATGAACACGCCGGTCAGCCCGTCATCCCCGATGCCTGCCGCGGCGCGCGCCCGCCTGCTGGTGGTGGACGACGACGCCGACATGCTGCGCCTGCTGTCGATGCGGCTGGGCGCGGCGGGGTACCAGGTCACGGCGGTCGGTTCGGCCGAAGCCGCGCTGAGCCAGCTCGACATCGAGCGCCCGCAGCTGGTCCTGTCGGATGTGCGCCTGCCCGGGCGCGACGGCCTGGCCCTGTTCGACGAGATCCGGGCGCGCCACCCTTCGCTGCCGGTGATCCTGCTCACGGCGCACGGCACCATCCCGGATGCGGTGGAGGCCACGGCGCGGGGTGTCTACGGCTACCTCACCAAGCCCTACGAAGCCCGGGAACTGCTGGAAAAGATCGCCCAGGCCCTGGCACTCAGCGCCCCGGCAAGCCCCAGCCACCCCGCCGACGAACAGTGGCGCGCCGAGATCGTCAGCCGCTCCAACCGCATGGCCGATCTGCTGGCCGAGGCCCGCATGGTCGCCCAGTCCGACGCCAGCGTGCTGCTGCGCGGCGACAGCGGCACCGGCAAGGAAGTGCTGGCGCGGGCGATCCACCGGGCCAGCCCGCGCGCCAGACGGCCCTTCATCGCGGTCAACTGCGGCGCCATCCCCGAGGCCCTGCTCGAATCCGAACTGTTCGGTCACATGAAGGGCGCCTTCACCGACGCGGTGGCCAACCACAAGGGCCTGTTCCAGGCCGCCGACGGCGGCACGCTGCTGCTGGACGAGATCGGTGACATGCCACCGGCCCTGCAGGTCAAGCTGCTGCGCGTGCTGCAGGAGCGCGCGGTGCGGCCCCTCGGGTCCAGCCAGTCGGTGCCGGTGGACGTGCGCATCATCTCGGCCACGCACCGCGACCTCGAAGCCGCGATGGCCATGGGCCAGTTCCGCGAAGACCTCTACTACCGGCTCAACGTCGTCACGCTGACCCTGCCCACCCTGGCCGAGCGGCGCGAAGACATCGCCCTGCTGGCCAACCACTTCCTGGCCAAACTGGCCGCCAAATACGGCAAGCGCAGCTCCGGCTTCGCCCCCGAGGCACTGAAGGCGCTGACGATGTCCGCCTGGCCGGGCAATGTGCGCCAGCTCTACAACGTGGTCGAACAGGTCTGCGCCCTGTCCACCACGCCCCTGGTGTCGCTGGCGCTGGTGCAGCGCGCCCTGCGCACACCTTCGGTCGAGGTGCTGAGCTTCGCCGACGCGCGTCAGCGCTTCGAGCGCGAATACCTCGTCGGACTGCTGAAAATGACCGACGGCAACGTGGCCGATGCGGCCCGACTGGCCCAGCGCAACCGCACCGAGTTCTACCGCCTGCTGCAAAAACACGCGCTCACGCCCGGTCTGTTCAAGAGCGATGCCGGCGCCGGTGCGGGCGCCGAACCCAGCGACCCTGTCGCCGATGTGTGACAACAAAAAACCGTTGATCTGAAACGGTTTTTTTTTCAACACCCGCCTGCCTGTCGCCGATCGACGACAAAAACAGGCCTCTTGGACCGCCCCAGTGACGCGAAACCGACCGCTCACATCAAAATCAACTCATAACCAATTGATTTAAAAGGATTTTTCAGAGCTGGCACAGGGTTTGCCCTTATCAAGGCATGCCCACCCCCTTTCAACCGTTTCCTGCGCCCCGCATCCAGCGCAGCCGATCCCTGCTGATCGCGCTGCTGGCCATGCTGGCCGCGGCTTCCACGCAAGCCCAGGGCTTTGACTGGAACACCCTCAGCCAGCTGGCCCGGACCCGCGCACAGGCGCCCTACAGCGCAAACAGCGACAAACTCCCCGCGGACCTCGCCGCCCTCGATTACGACCAGGTGCGCGACATCCGCTTCCGTCCCGAGCAGTCGCTCTGGCGCGCGGAAAAGCGGTCTTTCGAGACCCAGTTCTTCCACCTGGGCCTGTACCAGACACAACCCGTTCGCATCCACGAAATCACGCCCGAGGGCGTGCGGCACCTGTCCTACCGTGGCACCGATTTCGATTTCGGCCGCAACACCGTGGACGCCAAGGCCTGGGGCGACCTGGGCCATGCCGGTTTCCGCCTGCACTATCCGCTGAACGCCGGGGCCTACAAGGACGAGCTCGTCGCCTTCCTCGGTGCGAGCTACTTCAGGGCCCTGGGCGCCGGCCAGCAGTACGGCCTGTCGGCCCGTGGCCTCGCGATCGACACCGTGGGCGGCAGCGGCGAAGAATTCCCGCGCTTCACCGAGTTCTGGCTGGAACGCCCGGCGGCGGACGCGAAGCAGATCACGGTCTACGCCCTGCTGGAATCGCCGCGCAGCACCGGGGCCTACCGGTTCGTGCTGCGTCCGGGGACCCAGACCACCGTCACCGTGCACGCCCGGGTCTACCTGCGCCCGGGGTCGGCGCCGGTGAACACCCTCGGTCTGGCACCGCTGACCAGCATGTTCCTGTTTGGCGAGAACCAGCGCAGCGCCACCGACTTCCGTCCGGAAGTCCACGACTCGGACGGCCTGATGATGGTCACCGGGGACGGCGAGTGGCTGTGGCGCCCGCTGCAGAACCCGCGCCAGCTGGTGGTGAGTTCGTTCGCCATGCAACAGCCGCGCGGCTTCGGTCTGATGCAGCGCGACCGCAGCTTCGCCAACTACGAGGACGTGGAAGCCCGCTACGAGCGCCGCCCCAGCGCCTGGATCCAGCCGCTGGGCAACTGGGGTGCCGGCCGCGTGGAACTGGTGCAGTTGCCCACGCCCGACGAGACCCACGACAACATCGTCGCCTACTGGGTGCCCGCCACCCTGCCCACGCCCGGCGAACCTTTTGAATACGCCTACGAGCTGGCCTGGCAGGGCGACACGCAACAGCGCCCTCCGTCGGCCTGGGTCACCCAGAGCCGCCGCGGCTACGGCTACACCAAGCTGAGCGTCAGCGAACAGGCGCTTCAACCCCAGTACGTGCTCGACTTCGCCGGTCCGGCGCTGGAAGCCCTGCCTGCCGGCGCCCCGGTGCGCGCGGTGGTGAGCGCCGACACCAATGGCCGCGTCCTCGAAGCCCTGGCCTACCCCAATCCGGCCACGCGCACCTGGCGCGTGACCCTGCGCGTGGAACGCATCGACCCGAGCCGCCCGGTCGAGCTGCGCGCCTTTCTCCAACACCAGAACGACACCCTGAGCGAAACATGGACACAACTACTCCTGCCCGAGTGACCGCCCCCTTGAGTGGCCGCAGCCTGCTGCGTGAAGAACGCCACCCGAACGCGGTGACGGCCCCGCCGGTGAACCGCGGGTCCATGGCGCCGCGCCCCTGGCGGGGCTTCTGGAACAGCATCGGCACCGCCGTGCTGGCCAGCGCCAGCCGGTTGCTGCCACCGCGCACGCCCAAGGTGCGCCCCAGCGGCCTCCCGAAACCACAGGCCTGGGAAATCGCGGCCAACCGGCGCCGCACGGTGTTCGTGATGTTGACGCTGCTGAGCACGGTGCTGGCCGCCAGCCTGTACATCACCGCCCAGCCGGACGATGAACACACCTGGCTGCAATCGGCCCAGCTGGTGCTGTTCGCCGTGTTGTCCGCCTGGGTCGTCACCGGCTTCGTGACCGCACTCATGGGTTTCTGGGTGCTGCTGCGCGGCGACCGCCACACCCTCACCGCGGCCTCGGTGCGCGATCACGCGCTGAACCCCGACGCGCGCACCGCCATCATCATGCCCATCTGCAACGAAGATGTGGCCACCGTGTTCGCCGGTCTGCGCGCCACCTGCGAATCGTTGATCGGCACCAGCCACGCCAAGCAGTTCGACGTCTTCGTGCTGTCCGACAGCTACGACCCCGCCATCGCCGCGGCCGAGCGCAGCGCCTGGGAAGCCTTGCGCGCGGCCCTGGCCGAGCAGCCCGGCCACCCACCGATCGAGGTGTACTACCGCCTGCGCAAGCGCCGGACCCACCGCAAGGCGGGCAACGTGGCCGACTTCTGCCGTCGCTGGGGTAAGGACTACGACTACATGGTGGTGCTCGACGCCGACAGCGTCATGAGCGGTAGCTGCCTGGTGTCCATGGTCAAGCTGATGGACGCGAATCCGAGCGCCGGCATCATCCAGACCGCCACCCAGGCCATCGGTCACGCCACGCTGCACGCGCGCGCACAGCAGTTCGGTTCGCGCGTCACGGGCCGTCTGTTCACCCTCGGCATGCAGTTCTGGCAGCTCGGTGAATCGCACTACTGGGGCCACAACGCCATCATCCGTGTCGAACCCTTCATGCAGCACTGCGCGCTGGCCCCGATCAAGGGCACGGGCGGCATGTCCGGCGGCATCATGTCGCACGATTTCGTTGAAGCGGCCCTGATGCGCCGCGCCGGCTACCACGTGTGGCTGGTGTCCGACCTCACCGGCAGCTACGAGCAGCAGCCGCCCGATCTGCTGAGCGAGCTGCAGCGCGACCGCCGCTGGTGCCAGGGCAACCTGCAGAACTCGCGCCTGATGGCCGAACCCGGCATCCACCGCGTGCACCGTTCCATGTTCGCCATCGGCGCCATGTCCTACCTGTCGGCGCCGATGTGGCTGGCCTTCCTGGCTTTCGGCACCGCCCTGTGCGTGGCCGACCCGAGCCAGCTGCCGGGCTGGTACGACTCGTCCAGCGAGCGCCTGGGTCTCTGGATCTGGACCCTGTGCCTGCTGTTCCTGCCCCGCGTGCTGGGCTTGCTGGCGGTGTTCCTCAAGGGCGAACAAAAAGGTTTCGGCGGCGCGGGCATCCTGCTGTCCAGCGCACTGCTGGAGAGCGCCCTGGCCCTGCTTCAGGCGCCCATCCGCATGGTGGCGCACTCGCTGTTCGTGCTGGTCGCCGTCACCGGCATCCAGCTCGACTGGAAGTCCCCGCCCCGGGAAGCGGTCGGCGTGGCCTGGCGCGGCGCGTTCGCCCAGCTGGCTCCGATCGCAGCCGTCATCGGCGTGCTGGTGTTCGGTGTGGCCTCGTTGAACATCGAAGCCCTGGTCTGGATGTTGCCGGTGACCCTGCCGTTGCTCCTGGCGGTGCCGTTCACCGTGGCCACCGGTCACGTTGCGCTCGGGTCCTGGATGCGCGCCCGAGGCGCCTTGCTGATCCCGGAAGAGTCGTGGTCACCGGCCGTGCTGCGCCGGGCCTGGCGCCACGCCTCGCGCCTGTCGCTGCTCAAGGCCGCCTGATCACCGGTGGCGAGCCGGGCGGAAGGCCCGGCCAGCGTTCAGGGCTTCGGTGATTTGAGATAGCGCTCGTCGGACCAGGTCGCCAGCCATTGCGGCGCAAAGGCCACGAAGATGGCGCTGAACATGCCCGTCAGAAAGGCGTCACCCCAGGCCATGAGCCAGCGCGCCACCAGCGCCTGCTCGTGTGGGGCTCCGCCGGCCCACTCGTGGGCAGTTTCCAGCAACACGCCCGACAGAAACACCGCCGCGGCGGTGCCGATAAAGCCCCGCCCCAGGGTGTAGACAAAAGGATTGGGCGGCAGCCAGCGGCGCAACAGCGCCCCGATACCCAGCGCCAGCGTGGCCGGCACCAGACCGATCCAGACCCATTGGGACAGCGCGGCAGCCGGATCCGAGTGGCCCAGCAGCCACACGGCCAGCACCACGCCCGAGAGCACCAGCACCGCCAGCGGCCAGCCCAGCATCAGGACCAGCAGACAGGCGCCCGAGAGCTGCACCTGAAGGCCTTGCGGCATCTTCTGCGGCAACAGCCAGAGCCAGGGCAACAGGGCGAGCGCAGCCAGCGCGGGCGTGAGCAAGGGGCCCGCCAGCATGCGCCAGGGGCGGAACCACAAGGCCATCACCGTGCAGGCCATAGCCAGCGCCATTTCGATACCAGTCAGCATGGGCAGGGAGTATGGGCCGCTGACCATGCCCCTCACTTGACTTCGGTCAACCCATGCCGGGCATCTTGGGCATGCCTTTCATGCCGCCCATGCGCTTCATCATCTTCATGAGGCCGCCGCCCTTCATCTTTTTCATCATGCCCTGCATCTGCTCGAACTCCTTGAGCAGGCGGTTGACTTCCTGCACCTGCACGCCGGCACCGGCGGCGATGCGGCGCTTGCGCGTGGCCTTGATGAGTTCGGGCCTGCTGCGCTCCCGGAGCGTCATGCTGCAGATGATGCCTTCCTTGCGCTTGATGTCCTTTTCAGCGCGGTCCATGTCCACCTGACCGGCCTTGGCGGTCATGGCGCTGGGCAGCTTGTCCATCAGACTGGAGAGCCCGCCCATCTGTTTCATCTGGCGGATCTGGTCGAGAAAATCGTTGAGGTCAAAGCCCTCTCCGCTCTTGACCTTGGCGGCCAGCTTCTGCGCCGCGGCCATGTCCACGCCGGCCGTGACCTGCTCGACCAGGGCCAGGATGTCGCCCATGCCCAGGATGCGGCCGGCGTGGCGCTCGGCGTCGAACACCTCCAGGCCATCGATCTTTTCGGACACACCGGCGAACTTGATCGGCACGCCGGTGACGCTGCGCACCGACAACGCCGCGCCGCCGCGGGAATCGCCGTCGAGCTTGGTGAGGATGATGCCGGTCAGCGGCAACGCATCCTTGAAGGCCTTGGCGGTGTTGATCGCGTCCTGGCCCTGCATGGCGTCCACCACGAAGAGCGTTTCCACCGGGTTGAGCACCGCGTGCAGTTCCTGGATCTCGCGCATCAGCGCTTCGTCGATCGCCAGGCGACCGGCCGTGTCGACCAGCAGCACGTCAAAGTAGTGCCGGCGCGCGTAGTCGATGGCGGCGCGCGCGATGTCCACCGGTTTCTGGTCGGGCGTGCTCGGGAACCACTCGGCGCCGGCCTGCGCGGTCACGGTCTTCAGCTGTTCGATGGCCGCCGGGCGGTAGACGTCACCCGAGACCGTGAGCACCTTCTTCTTGCGCTTCTCGATCAGGTGTTTGGCCAGCTTGGCGGTGGTCGTCGTTTTACCGGCACCCTGCAGGCCGGCCATCAGGATCACCGCCGGCGGCTGGGCCGCGAGGTTGATGTCCGACACGCCCTCGCCCATGGTGGCGGCCAGTTCGCGGTTGACGATGCTCACCAGCGCCTGCCCCGGCGAGAGCGAACCGATCACCTCCTGGCCCAGCGCCTTTTCTTTCACCCGGGCGATGAAGTCGCGCACCACCGGCAGCGCCACGTCGGCTTCCAGCAAGGCCATGCGCACCTCGCGCAACATGTCGGCGACGTTGCCTTCGGTGATGCGGGCCTGGCCGCGCATTTCCTTGACGATGCGTGAGAGGCGGTCTGAGAGGGCTGATGCCATGGTGTGCTCGGGTGTGCTGGTGGGCGCCGGGAAGGGCGGCGACGGGTCGGACGGAAGGCCCGCGCGTCCCGGATGGACTGGTCGGTACCCGGCGAACTCGGTCGGGGCAAGACCGTTAAACTGTGCGGATGATTTTAGCCGTGCCCTGTGGCGCCTGCTGCGTCCCACGCTGAACCAATGAACCTGTTGCCCACCCTGTCGACGAACCCGCCCGCCGCCCTGCTGTCCGCGGTGGCGGCGCTGTCGTACGCCGTGCTGGCCTGGGCCCACCCGCGCCTGACGGCAGCGCAGACACGCGGCGTGCTGGCCATTGCCTGGCTGCTGCACCTGCTCGTGCTCGCATCGGGCCTGCTCGAACACCCGCCCCGCTTTGGCTTCGCACCCGCGCTCTCGGTCACGGCCTGGCTGGTCCTGACGGTGTATCTGGTGGAAACCCGGCTGTATCCCCAGATGCGCGCCCGCTGGACGCTGGCCGTGCTGGGCACCGTGGCGGTGCTGCTGGCCCTGGTATTCCCCGGCTCGCCCTACCCGGCCCTGCGCTCGAGCTGGTTGCCGCTGCACTGGGCGCTGGGCATCGCTTCCTACGGACTCATCGCCGCGGCCGTGGTGCACGCCTGGATGATGCAGCGGGCAGAGAAGTCCATGCGCCTGGGCGCCTCGGCCGAAACCACCCTGCCACTGCTGACCCTGGAACGGCTGACCTTCCGCTTCGTGGCGGCCGGCTTCGCATTGCTCAGCGCCACGCTGCTGGCCGGCTGGTGGTTCTCGGGAACGCTCAACCACGGCTGGGTCTGGGACCACAAGACCGCCTTCTCGGTGCTGTCCTGGCTGACCATGGGCATCCTGCTGGTCGGCCGCTGGCGGCTGGGCTGGCGGGGCCGCACCGCGGTGCGCACCCTCTACGTCGGCGCAGGCTTTCTGCTGCTCGGGTACGTCGGCTCCCGCTTCGTGCTCGAAGTCGTGCTGCAGCGAGTCTGAGGACCCCACCCCATGAAATTTCTGCTCGTACTGGCGGTGGTCCTGGTGGCATTCTGGGTCTGGCGCAACAACCGCTCGCAGGACCTTGACCGCGGCCAAGCCCCGGCGCCCCGAAAACCCCTCCCGCCCGTGGCCATGGTGGCCTGCCTGCAATGTGGCGCGCACCTGCCCGAGAACGAGGCCATCAAAGGCCCGCGAGGAGCCTACTGCTGCGCCGAACACCGCGCGCAGCACGAGCGCCAGGGCAGCTGATCCGGGCCTGTGCGTCAGGCAAGAACACCCATGGCCCAGGACCACAACCCCAGTTTCGCGCCCTCCTGGTTCTCCACCTTTGAGGACCACGGATCGCTGGGACGCGAACAGCGGCGCCACGCCTTCGAGCGCCTGTGGCGCGCCTTCATGCGGGCCAGGGCCTTCATTGCCGCGGTCTTGCTGGCCTTGCAGGTGTTCGAGCTGCTCAACCACAGCGGCGGCCCGAACTGGCTGGTGCTGGTCAGCGCCCTGCACCTCACGGCCGCGCTGGCCGTGATGTTCTGGTGGCCGGTGGACAACCCGGGGAAGGCCGGTGGCCTGCAGTGGCCACTGACCATCGGCGTTGACCTGCTGGTGTTCGCCCTGTTGCAGTTTTTCCAGCAGGGCGGCCTCAATTACACGCCCCTGTTTGCCTTGCCGGTGCTGCTGGCGGCGGTCCTGGGGTCGATGACCCTGGCACTCGCCACGGCAGCGAGCGTCACGCTGTTCCTGCTGGGCGAAGCGGCTGCGAGCGCGGCATTGCTGAGCGAAGTCTCCGCCTCGCGCTTCCTGCAGGCGGGTCTGACGGGCACCGGTTTCTTCATCATTGCCCTGCTGGCCAACCAGCTCGCCGTGCGGCTGGCGCGCGAAGAGGTGCTGGCCCAGAGCAGCCAGGCCGCCGCCCGTGCGCAGGCCCAGGTCAACGAACTGGTGATCGAGAGCCTGAGCGAAGGCGTGCTGGTGGTCGACCCGCACGGCGTGGTGCGCAACGCCAATCCGGCGGCCAAATCCATGCTCATGGGCGAACACTACCCGCACGCCGCCAAGCTGTTGCTGTCGGCACGCCACGGGTGGGAAGGGCTGTCCCATCTGGTGAACGAAAGCTTCGCGCTCGGGCAACCCATGCAGTCCGAGGTTCGCATCGACATCGACGAATTCACCTCGCACCGGTTTTTCGCCCGCACCCGGCTCACGCGCACCCAGGGCGAAGGGCACGCCGCCCTGTGCGTGCTGTTCCTGGAAGACCTGCGTGAAGTCGAGGCCCGCGTGCGCACCGAAAAGCTGGCCTCCATGGGCCGCATGTCGGCGGCTGTGGCGCACGAAATCCGCAACCCGCTGTCGGCCATCACACAGGCCAATGCGCTGCTCGACGAAGAAGTGGTGGAACCCGGACAAAAGCGGCTCACACGCATGATCGAGCAGAACGCCCAGCGGCTCTCGCGCATCGTGGACGACATCCTCAATGTGGCGCGTGTCCAACCCCACCAGGACGGGGCGTACGCGGCGGCGCTGCCACTGGATCCGACCGTGCGCCAGATCACGCACGAATGGAACCGGCAGAACCAGGTCCAGGGCATCCTGGGTGTGCACCTGCACGCGCCACAAGCCCATGTGGGCTTCGACCCCGAGCACCTGCGGCGCCTGTTGATCAACCTGCTGGACAACGCCCTGCGCCACGCCAGTGGCAAGCCCTCTTCCATCCGTGTCATCACGCAGCCCGGCGGCACAGACCGGGTGCGCCTGTCGGTCTGGAGCGATGGCGCACCGCTGGAGGCCAGCGTGTTGCGCCACCTGTTCGAGCCTTTCTTTTCTTCGGAGAGCCGCTCCAGCGGCCTGGGTCTGTACATCTGCCGGGAGCTGTGCGAGCGCTACGGGGCACAGATCGCCTACCAGCGCAGCCGGCTCGACCAGCGTGAAGGCAACGAGTTTTTTGTACTCCTGCCCGGCGCAACTGCGGGCAACCTGCCCGCACAACAAAGCCTGGCCTACCCCATGGGCGACTCGGTGCCCGGCCTGACCCGCCCTGGCCTCTCCCAGGCGGACCCGCCGTCCCTGTCCACGCTGTGACCCCCACGACCGATCGATGACCGCACCCACTCCCACGTCCATCCTGGTCGTCGACGACGAGCCGGACCTGCGCACCCTCTACGAGTTGACGCTGCTGCGCGAAGGCCACGAAGTGGTGTCCGCCCCCGACCTCACCCAGGCCCGCGAGTGGCTGGCGCAACGCCACTTTGACGTGCTGATCACCGACATGCGACTGCCCGACGGGCTGGGCCTGGAATTGCTGCGCGAACTGGGCGCCGATCAGCGCACCGAAAAGAGCATCGTCATCACCGCCTACGGTTCGGCCGAGAACGCGGTCGAAGCGCTCAAGACCGGCGCCTTCGACTACCTCACCAAACCGGTGGACCTCAAGCAGCTGCGCGCCGCGGTGACGGCCGCACTGCAAAGCCAGCGGTACCCGTCCGCGATGCGGCCGCCTTTGGGCGACGCCGTGTTGCGCAGCGCACCACCGCCTCCGGCCGGTGTGCAGGCCCTGGCGCGCATCGTCGGTACCTCGGGTTGCATGGTGCAGATCCGCAACCGCATTGAAAAAGTGGCGACCAGCATGGCGCCCGTGCTCATCCTGGGCGAATCGGGCACCGGCAAGGAACTGGTGGCGCGCGCGGTGCACGAATGCAGCCACCGGGCCAGTGGCCCCTTCGTCGCGGTCAACTGCGGCGCGATCCCTGAAAACCTGATCGAGGCCGAATTTTTCGGTGCCCGCAAGGGCGCCTTCACGGGCGCGACCCAGGACCGCGAAGGCTATTTCCTGGCGGCCAAGGGCGGCACCCTGTTCCTCGACGAAATCGGCGACCTGCCGCTCCAGATGCAGGCCAAGCTGCTGCGCGTGATCCAGGAGCGCCGCGTGCGCCCGCTCGGCGGCGTGCAGGAAGAAGCGGTGGACGTTCGCCTGGTCAGCGCCACGCACCGCGATCTGGCCGCACTCGTCAAAAGTGGCGAGTTCCGGCAAGACCTGTTCTACCGGCTGAATGTGATCAGCCTGCGCACACCCGCCCTGCGTGAACGGCGCGAAGACCTGTCCGAACTGGCCCATGCCCTGCTGCAGCGCATCTGCAGCGAATCGGGCCAGCCGGTGCCCGAATTGTCCGACACGGCTCTGGCCTGGTTGCAGGCCTGCGAGTTGCCCGGCAATGTGCGTGAACTGGAAAACCTGCTGCAACGCGCGCTCGCTCTCAGCAGTGGTGCGGTGCTGCAGGCTGACGATTTCGGTGACACGAGTGACACGGCGATGCGTCCCGAGAGCCCGTCAACGACAGCCGCGTTCTCGGTGCCCACCCCGGCACCGGACCCGGCCGCGGGCATACCGCCCGACCTGCAGACCTACCTGGACGACCAGGAGCGCCAGGTCCTGCTCAAGGCACTGAAGGAAACGGATTTCAACCGCACCGCCGCCGCAGCACGTCTGGGTCTGAACCTGCGCCAGATGCGCTACCGCATCCAGCGGCTGGGCATTGCCACCCCCGCGGACGGTGACGATGAAACCTGAAGCCGGCGATCGGTCCGTGTCGCCCCCCCCCTGGGAGGGCGGCTGGTTCGGCGCCGCCCGCCGCTGCGCTTCGCCCAATTTCGGCCCGCGTCCCGAGGGCGCACGGATCGACCTGATCGTGATCCACTCCATCAGCCTACCACCCGGTGTCTACGGCGGCCCGGAAGTGGAACAGCTCTTCACCAACCAGCTCGACTGGGACGCCCATCCTTACTTCCAGCAGATCCGTGGCATGGAAGTCTCGGCGCATTTTTTCATCCGCCGCGATGGCGAGCTGGTGCAGTTTGTGGATGCCGACGCACGCGCCTGGCACGCCGGCAGTTCCTGCTGGCGTGGCCGCAGCAACTGCAACGACGACTCCATCGGCATCGAGCTGGAGGGTCTGGAAGGCGATTCCTTCACCAGCGCGCAATACGACGGTCTGACCCGCCTGTGCGCCGGCCTCGGCGTGCGTTACCCGATCGCCTACGTGGCGGGCCACGAGCACATCGCTCCCGGCCGCAAGCAGGACCCCGGCAGCGGGTTCGACTGGACGCGTCTACAACAAAGTCTGGGCTGGGCCCATGCGTGTTTTCCTGGCGACACGCCTCCGAACACCAACGTTGCGGCCTGAAGCCTGCCGGACCTGAAAGCCCGCAGTGGACACAGCGCGCCATTGGCGCCGCTTTCAACGACAAAACCGCTGGAAACCCGCATCGATGCTGCAAAAAAAAAGCAACAGCAAGGCACATTGGGCGGTCACAACACATCCTTTGACATTGAAGCAGCACGGGAAATCCCCGACCTTTTTGCCTGCAAAAATGGACACATAGCGCGGGACGAAGATTTTGTACAAACACTACCTGTAGTGGCTTGAACACCCGTCACACACCAGATATAGTGTGCTCTGCGCGTTGCGGTCGCCCGGTCACATGGCTTGAAACCCTCCCATGACACGCTCCTGCAGATCCCGTCAAGCCAGCGGATCTGCCCTGGACCCGGCCTCCCCACCCCGCTGCCATCCGACACCGCGCGCCTTCGCCGCCGACACAAAACAAACGAAAGAGGAACCATGCTGACAGCTCAATCCCCCACATCCACCACCGCGTCCGCGATGCATTCCGCTGGTGCCACCAGCGCTGCCATGCCCGACAGCGCCAGCTCGGTTTTTGCCCAGTACCAGATCATCCGCCGCAACGGCGCGGTCGTGCCGTTCGAGCCGAGCAAGATCGCGGTGGCACTGATGAAAGCCTTCCTCGCGGTGCACGGCACCCAGGGTGCGGCCTCGGCCAGCGTGCGCGAGACGGTGGACGCGCTGACGCAGAACGTGGTGCGCGCGCTGATGCGCTCGCGCCCCGCCGGCGGCACCTTCCATATTGAAGATGTGCAGGATCAGGTCGAACTCGGCCTGATGCGCAGCGGTCACCACGAAGTGGCACGCGCCTACGTGCTGTACCGCGAACGCCGCACCCAGGAACGTGCCCACCAGGCCGAAGCGCAGAAGCCGGCCGAAGCCCTGCTGCACGTGATGGACGGCGGTCAGCGCGTGCCGCTGGACCTGAACCGCCTGCAGCACCTGATCGAAGACGCCTGCAAAGGCCTGGGCCAGGACGTCAAAGCCGACCCGATCGTCGCCGAGACCAAGCGCAACCTGTACGACGGCGTGCCGATCGAAGAGGTCTACAAGGCCTCCATCCTCGCCGCGCGCACCCTGATCGAAAAAGACCCGGACTACACCTACGCCACCGCGCGCCTGCTGCTGCACACCATCGTCAAGGAAGTGATCGGCGAAGAAGTCCCGTCCAGCGAGATGGGTGCCCGTTACGCCGACTACTTCCCGCAGTTCATCAAGAAAGGCGTGCAGAACGAGCTGCTCGACGAGAAGCTGCAGCAGTTCGACCTGGACCGCCTGGGTGCCGCGCTCAAGCCCGAGCGCGACCTGCAGTTCGACTACCTTGGCCTGCAGACCCTGTACGACCGCTACTTCCTGCACGTGCGCAAGAGCCGCATCGAGCTGCCGCAGGCTTTCTTCATGCGCGTGGCCATGGGCCTCTCGCTCAACGAGATCGATCGCGAGGCCCGCGCCATCGAGTTCTACGAGGTGCTGTCCTCGTTCGACTTCATGTCCAGCACGCCCACGCTGTTCAACAGCGGCACCCGCCGCTCGCAACTCTCCAGCTGCTACCTGACCACCGTGCCCGACGACCTCGACGGCATCTACGAATCGATCAAGGAAAACGCGCTGCTCTCCAAATTCGCCGGTGGCCTGGGCAACGACTGGACCCGCGTGCGCGCCCTGGGCGCCCACATCAAGGGCACCAACGGCGAATCGCAAGGCGTGGTGCCGTTCCTGAAAGTGGTGAACGACACCGCCGTCGCGGTGAACCAGGGTGGCAAGCGCAAGGGCGCGGTCTGCACCTACCTGGAAACCTGGCATCTGGACATCGAAGAATTCCTGGAGCTGCGCAAGAACACCGGCGACGACCGCCGCCGCACGCACGACATGAACACGGCGAACTGGATTCCCGACCTGTTCATGAAGCGCGTGATGGAAAAGGGCGAGTGGAGCCTGTTCTCTCCCAACGACGTGCCCGACCTGCACGACCTGTTTGGCGCCGATTTTGAGAAGGCCTACGTCGCCTACGAAGAAAAGGCCGCGCGCGGCGAGATCAAGCCCTACCGCAAGCTGGCCGCCACCGACATGTGGCGCAAGATGCTCTCGATGCTGTTCGAGACCGGCCACCCCTGGATCACCTTCAAGGACGCCTGCAATGTCCGCTCACCGCAGCAACACGCTGGCGTGGTGCACAGCTCCAACCTCTGCACGGAGATCACGCTCAACACCAGCGACACCGAAACCGCGGTCTGCAACCTGGGTTCGGTCAACCTGCTCAACCACATCAAGCGCACCGACGACGGCGCCAAGATGCTCGACCACGACAAGCTGCAGGTCACCATCAAGACCGCGATGCGCATGCTCGACAACGTGATCGACATCAACTACTACGCGGTCAAGAAGGCGCGCGACTCCAACATGCGCCACCGCCCGGTCGGGCTCGGCATCATGGGATTCCAGGACGCGCTCTACGAACTGCGCATCCCCTATGCCTCCAACGACGCGGTGGAGTTCGCCGACCGATCGATGGAAGCGGTCTGTTACCACGCCTACTGGGCCTCCACCGAACTGGCCCGCGAGCGCGGCCGTTACGCCAGCTACAAGGGCTCGTTGTGGGACCAGGGCATCCTGCCGCCCGACACGCTGGACCTGTTGGCGCAAGAACGCGGGGGTTATGTGGACGTGGACCGCAGCAGCAGCCTGGACTGGGACGCGCTGCGCCAGAAGATCGCCACCGACGGCATGCGCAACTCCAACTGTGTGGCGATCGCGCCGACCGCGACCATCTCCAACATCATCGGCGTGGACGCTTCGATCGAGCCCTGCTTCGGCAACCTCTCGGTCAAGTCCAACCTGTCGGGCGAGTTCACCGTCATCAACGGCTACCTGGTGAAAGACCTGAAGCGGCTGGGCCTGTGGGACGACGTGATGGTCATGGACCTCAAACACTTCGACGGTTCGCTGCGTTCCATCGACCGCGTGCCGCAGGAAGTGAAGGCGCTGTACGCCACCGCCTTCGAAGTGGAACCGCTGTGGCTGGTGGAAGCCGCAGCGCGCCGCCAGAAGTGGATCGACCAGGCGCAGAGTCTGAACATCTACATGGCCGGCGCCTCGGGCAAGAAGCTCGACGACACCTACAAGCTCGCGTGGTTGCGAGGCCTCAAGACCACCTACTACCTGCGCACCACCTCGGCCACACAAGCCGAAAAATCCACCGGTCGCACCGGTCAGCTCAACGCGGTCTCGGTGCACGGCAACGAAGCTTCGATGAGTGCAACTGCGGCGACTGCGGTGGCTGATGAACCTGCGACCGACATCAAGTTTTGCGCGATCGATGACCCCGGTTGCGAAGCCTGCCAATGACCTTTGCATGTGTTGTGTGTGCGTGTTGTGGTGCTGAACGTCGCGCATTCGATGCGACACCGCAACACAAAACATTCATCACACGCATGAGTCCTTTGCATTTCATGCAGACACTTCGATAATCCACCGAATTGGACACACCTATGTTGACCTGGGACGATCAAGTTACTCCCTCCTCGAAGCCCGCATCGATTCCCCTGCCACCTCACATGCCGGGTGTGCAAGCGTCACTGTCCTCCGCGACAAATCCCTCCCCCGCTTTCACTGCACCCAAGGCCACGCCGAGTGCACACCGCGTCAACGCGGCCGACAAGCGCATCATCAACGGCAAGACCGACGTCAACCAACTGGTGCCGTTCAAGTACAAGTGGGCCTGGGAGAAATACCTCGCCACCTGTGCCAACCACTGGATGCCGCAGGAAGTGAACATGAGCCGCGACATCGCGCTCTGGAAAGATCCGAACGGCCTGACCGAAGACGAGCGCCGCATCGTCAAGCGCAACCTCGGCTTCTTCACCACCGCCGATTCTCTGGCCGCCAACAACATCGTGCTCGGTACCTACCGCCACATCACCGCGCCCGAGTGTCGCCAGTTCCTGCTGCGCCAGGCCTTTGAAGAAGCGATCCACACGCACGCCTACCAATACATCGTGGAGTCGCTGGGCCTGGACGAATCCGAGATCTTCAACGCCTACAACGAAGTGCAGTCGATCCGCGACAAGGATGAGTTCCTGATCCCCTTCATCGAAGCGATCATGGACCCGGCCTTCGCCACCGGTTCGCCCGAGAACGACCAGACCCTGCTGAAAAGTCTGATCGTCTTCGCCTGCCTGATGGAAGGCCTGTTTTTCTACGTTGGCTTCACACAGATCCTCGCGCTGGGTCGCCAGAACAAGATGACCGGCGCCGCCGAGCAGTACCAGTACATCCTGCGCGACGAGTCCATGCATTGCAATTTCGGCATCGATCTGATCAACGCGATCAAGATGGAGAACCCGATGCTCTGGACGGCTGAGTTCAAGGCCGAGATCAAGGCGCTCTTCATGAAGGCGGTTGAACTGGAGTACCGCTACGCCGAAGACACCATGCCGCGTGGCGTGCTCGGCCTCAACGCTTCCATGTTCAAAGGCTATCTGCGCTACATCGCCAACCGGCGCGCCACACAGATCGGTCTGGAGCCCATGTTCCCGAACGAAGAAAACCCGTTCCCCTGGATGAGCGAAATGATCGACCTCAAAAAGGAACGCAATTTCTTCGAAACCCGCGTGATCGAATACCAGTCTGGCGGAGCGCTTTCCTGGGACTGACACAGTCACCACCCGGGGCCGCAACCATTCATCACATGTTTTTTGAACATTCAGAACCCTGCTCCCTGCGCCCTGGCGTTGGGGTCAGGGTTTTGTCACAGGATTCAACGCCTTGGGGTCAGCCGTGGATGCATCCGCACGACCCCAGGGCCTTGAATCACTTCATCGGCACAAAGACCGACTGAAGTGCTCTTTGCAACTTGATCAAGGAGAAAACAATGGCAACTGCGAAAAAAGCCCCGGCCAAAAAGGCCGCTCCGGCAACGAAAGCCGCTCCGGCTAAAAAGGCCGCTCCGGCCAAGAAAGCCGTCGTGAAGAAGGCCGCCCCGGCCAAGAAAGCTGCACCGGCCAAAAAAGCCGTCGTGAAGAAGGCAGCCCCAGCGAAGAAGGCCGCTCCGGCCAAGAAAGCTGCACCGGCCAAAAAAGCCGTCGTGAAAAAGGCAGCCCCAGCGAAGAAGGCCGCTCCGGCCAAGAAAGCTGCACCGGCCAAAAAAGCCGTCGTGAAAAAGGCAGCCCCAGCGAAGAAGGCCGCTCCGGCCAAGAAAGCTGCACCGGCTAAAAAAGCCGTCGTGAAAAAGGCAGCCCCAGCGAAGAAGGCCGCTCCGGCCAAGAAAGCTGCACCGGCCAAAAAAGCCGTCGTGAAAAAGGCAGCCCCCGCAAAAAAAGCTGAGCCGGCCAAGAAGCCGGCAGCCCCTGCGGCACCAGCAGCTCAAACCAAGCTGAACCCTCAGGCTGCCTGGCCGTTCCCGACGTCCAGCAAGCCCTGAAGTCGTCCTTGCGATGACTTGACAAGCCCGGCGTGAAAGCGCCGGGCTTTTTCATTTGTGGCGCGCGGCGATCAGTCCGCCAGCGTGTAGTTCTGTCCACCGCGGCTGGCGATCTTGGCCGAGCCGATGCGGTTGCCCAGCTCGGCACAGCGCGGCAGCGACCAGCCTTGTGCCAGACCGTGCAGCAATGCCGCGCGGAAGGCATCACCGCACCCCGTGGGGTCGAGCACCTCGGCCGCCTTCACGCCGGGCACCAGGGTCTTGCCACCCTGCTCCCAGACCTCACACCCGTGCTCGCCGAGGGTGACGATCAACCCCTTGACCCGTGCCGCGATGGCCTCAAAGCTCAGACCGGTGCGGTCGCTGAGCATCTTGCCCTCGTAATCGTTCACAGTGACCCAGGTGGCGAGCTCGATGAACTGCGTCAGCTCTTCGCCGTTGAACATGGGCAGACCCTGCCCCGGATCGAACACGAAAGGGATGCCCGCGGCGTGCAGCTGCTGCGCGTGCTGCAACATGGCGTCGCGACCATCGGGCGAGACGATGGCCAGCTGAATGGCGGCATCGGTCGGCACCGCGTTCGCATGGGCCTCGGACATCGCGCCCGGGTGAAAGGCCGTGATCTGGTTGTTGTCACGGTCGGTCATGATCATGGCCTGGGCGGTGTAGTTGTCCGAGGTCGTGCCGATGAAACGCGTGTCCACGCCCAGCCCTTGCAGTCGACCCAGGTAGTCTTGCGCGTCGTTGCCCACTATGGCCAGCGGCACCGCTGGTGAGCCCAGCTGCCTCAGGCCATAGGCGATGTTGCCAGCACAGCCACCGTATTCGCGCCGCAGGCCCGGCACCAGGAAGGAAACGTTCAGGATGTGCAACTGGCTGGGCAGGATCTGCTCGGCGAAGCGGCCCTCAAACGTCATGATGGTGTCGAAGGCGAGCGAGCCGCAGATGAGGATGGACATGGTGGGAGTGGGAGGGTTCAGGGATAAAAAACGAGTGCACGGTAACCGGTCATGGCGCTCGCCCCGCCTTCGGCGAGCGAGAGACGCAGGCTCACCGCCTGCGTGCCCTGGGCGGGCAAGACCACCGGCGCACCGGGCAACTCTTCCGCAAGAAAGACACGGCGCGCAATCACGGCGTCGGTCGTGTCTGTGAGACTGAGTTCCAGAGCCGGCATGGCCACCGGTGTGGAAGCGCTGTTCTTGAGAACCAGGTCGAAAGAGTAGAAGTTGCCCAGACGACGGACCAGGGTCGAGCTGTCGATGACCACCGCTTCGATGTTCCGTGGTGCCTGCAGCACACACCCCGAGGGTTTGCACAACAGGTTCAGCAGGGGTACCAGAGAAGGTTGCCGGGCGGCGAGTTGATCGCGCTCCTGCACAGCCCACTGCGCCGCAAGCAACGCCGTCAAAGTCACCGCCAGCAACAGCAGCGCCGCGCGCATGCCCGGGGAACGCCAGAAGGCCTGTCGCCGGGCCTGCAGCACAAAACCGGGCTCGACTTCCTGCACAGCCGGATCATCTTCCAGCGAGACCCTTTCGGGTTGGGGCAACGGCACAGACGGAGGAGCAGGTGCAGGTGCAGGTGGTGGCGGTGCCGTTTTGACTTCGGCCTCAACGGCCCGGGAAGCGCCGGCCGCTGCGGCAGCGAACCGCTTCAGTTCCGCCTGAAAGTCCGCACTGTCATCCCGGCTCGCCACCGCCGGCGACTCCGGCTGGTTGGCCAGCTCCAGCTGGCCTTCGAAGTCCAGTGGCCCGGATTCAGCCAGCGCGCGCACGGCCTCCAGCGGCGCGAAGGGCGACTCAAACGGTGGGTCGACGGGGGCCTGCAGTGCCTGCCAGTCGGCAGCATCTTGTGCTTCCCGCTGCGGCGACCATTCTTCTGCTGGCGGCGCGAGAAGCCAGTCACCGTCGTCGATATCGGACGAAGCCAGCCACCCGTTTTGCGGCGTTTGACCGGACAGTTCGTTGGCATCCTCGATGACCGCGGCGCTGGGATCCCAGACCCCCGTGGCTTGCGGGATGGCCTCTTCGATGGCGGGGGTCAACGACTCCTGGCTCGGGAGAGCGTTCGCCGTCTCCGATGGCACCGAGGCTGGCGCCATGCCGGACGGGTGCCCTGCGGGTGATTCGAGTGCCGCTGCGGGGGCGGCCGCGGGTACCGGCTGGGGTTCGGGTGCTGGCGCCTCCCAGGTCTGCAGGTACAGCGTGGCGTCGAACACGTCAGCGCAATGGCCACAACGCACCCAGCCGTCGGAGATCTTCAACTGGTCGGGCACGACCTTGAACATCGTTCCGCAAGCCGGACAACGGGTGGTGAAACTCATGCCAAGATTATTGCAGGCCGGCAGTGCCCGACCGGCCCGCCGGCCGCGACGCAGGCATCAGTCATTGCGACGCGTCAAGGTGTCAGGCCTTGACCGCGGTCATCAGGATCCAACCGTCCTCTTCGTCGCTGACGGACAGAGTCACCCAGGGCGCATAGGCCTCCCTCAGTTCATCGGCCTGCCGCGCCAGAATGCCGGCCAGCACCAGGTGCCCACCGGCGCGCACATGGCTGCAAAGCAGCGGCGCCAGCACCTTCAGCGGCGTGGCCAGGATGTTGGCCAGCACCAGGTCGTATTCGCCCAGTGCCCGGTCGGGCAGACCCGCATTCAGCTGGGCGTGATTGGCCGCGGCGTTGAGCCGCGTGGCTTCGACCGCCGCGGGGTCGATGTCGACCGCGTCGATCTCGCGCGCCCCGTGCTTGGCCGCACCGATGGCCAGGATGCCCGAACCACAACCGTAATCGAGCACCCGCTGCCCCTGCGCACCCTGTTGCGCTGTCCAGCGCAGACACATGCGCGTGGTCGGGTGGGTCCCGGTGCCGAACGCCAGGCCCGGATCGAGCCGGATCACCTGCTGCGCCGCGGCGGGCGGTTCGTGCCAGCTCGGCACGATCCAGAAGGTGGGCGTGATCTCCACCGGGTCGAACTGCGACTGGGTCAGACGAACCCAATCCTGCTCGACCACGGCCTGCACACCCAGCACCTCACAACCTTCAAAAAAATCCTGCACGATCAACAACGCCGCCGCTTCGCGCGCTTCGGCTTCGGTCTGGAACAGCGCCACCACGCGTGAGCGGTTCCAGCCAGCCTTGGGCGCCGGCATGCCCGGCTCGCCAAACAGCGCCTGCTCGGACGGCGTCAGGGCATCGGCGTCCTCCACCGAGACGCTCAAGGCGTCCAGCGCCACCAACGCGTCGCTGACCATCTCTACCGCGGCTTCAGGGGCCAGCAAGACCAACTCATACAGGGAGGACATGGGGTGAATTTCGAACAGTCAACGAAAACTCAACAAATGAGGAGAGACTTCCCGAGCACACCGCGGAACCGGCTTTGCCGGGCCGCAGGTGTTCCCCCTGAGGGGAAGGCGCCGAAGGCCGTTCGGGGGAGAGGCTTACCTCTCACGCTGGGACAACCACTCTTCAAGGTAGTGGATGTTGGTGCCACCGGTCACAAAACTGGCGTCGACCATCAGCTCGCGGTGCAGCGGGATGTTGGTCTTGATGCCTTCGATCACGGTTTCGGCCAGCGCTGTGCGCATGCGCGCCAAGGCCTGCTCACGCGTGTCGCCGTGCACGATGATCTTGCCGATCATGGAGTCGTAGTTCGGCGGCACGAAGTAGTTGGCGTAGGCGTGCGAGTCGACACGCACCCCCGGCCCTCCGGGCATGTGCCAGGTGGTGATGCGGCCCGGCGAGGGCGTGAACTTGTAGGCGTCTTCGGCGTTGATCCGGACCTCGATGGCGTGGCCGCGCAACTGGATCTGGCGCTGTGTGAACGGCAGCTTCTCGCCAGCCGCCACCGCAATCTGGGTGCGCACGATGTCCACGCCCGTGATCCACTCGGTCACCGGGTGTTCCACCTGCACGCGGGTGTTCATCTCGATGAAATAGAACTCACCGTTTTCAAACAGGAACTCGAAGGTGCCCGCACCCCGGTAGCCGATCTTCTTGCAGGCGGCCGCGCAGCGCTCACCAATCTTCTCGATCAGTCGACGGGGAATGCCGGGCGCCGGCGCTTCTTCGATCACCTTCTGGTGGCGCCGCTGCATGGAACAGTCGCGCTCGCCGAGGTACACCGCGTTGCGGTGCGTGTCCGCCATCACCTGGATCTCGATGTGGCGCGGGTTCTGGAGAAACTTCTCCATGTACACCTCGGGGTTGCCGAAAGCGGCCCCGGCTTCGGCCTTGGTGGTCTGCACCGCGTGCAGCAGCGCCGCCTCGGTGTGCACGACGCGCATGCCACGACCGCCACCACCACCCGCCGCCTTGATGATGACCGGGTAGCCCACCGCCTTGGCGGTGCGCTTGATGATGACCGGATCATCGGGCAAGGCGCCGTCCGAACCGGGCACGCAAGGCACGCCGGCGCGGATCATGGCCTGTTTGGCCGACACCTTGTCGCCCATCAGGCGAATCGACTCGGGCGACGGACCGATGAAGGTGAACCCGCTCTGCTCGACCCGCTCGGCGAAATCGGCGTTCTCCGACAGGAATCCGTAGCCGGGGTGAATGGCTTCAGCGTCGGTCACTTCGGCCGCGGAGATGATCGCGGGCATGCTGAGATAGCTCTGCCCCGACGCCGCCGGCCCGATACAGACCGACTCATCCGCCAGGCGCACATACTTGGCATCGCGATCGGCTTCGGAATAGACCATCACCGCCTTGATGCCCATCTCACGGCAAGCGCGCTGGACCCGCAAGGCAATTTCACCCCGGTTGGCGATCAGGATTTTTTTGAACATGGGCCGACCGCTTATTCGATGACAAACAGGGGCTGGCCGTATTCGACCGCCTGCCCGTTGTCCACCAGGATCTGCTTGACGGTGCCACTCTTGTCGGCCTCAATCTCGTTGAGGATCTTCATCGCCTCGACGATGCAGATGGTCTCGCCTTCCTTGATCGTGTCGCCGACTTCAACAAAGGCCTTGGCGCCGGGGCTGGACGAGCGGTAGAAGGTGCCGACCATGGGTGATTTGACGGTGTGCCCGGCAGGCTCGGCCGACACGATGGCGGGCGCTGCCGCCACCTCGACCGCCGGCGTTGCTGCCACGGAGGGCGCCGGAACCGCCGGGGCCATGGTGTAGGTCACCGGGGCGTGCATGCCGACCGGCGCGCTCTTGACGATGCGAACCTTGCCTTCGGCCTCCGTGATTTCCAGCTCGGACACGTTCGACTCGGACACCAGGTCAATCAGTGTCTTCAGTTTTCTCAGATCCATGATTACTCCAACGAAAATCTGTCAAATCCAACCATTTGCACTCAAGTTCCTTGAACATGCATGCAGCTGGCCAAATGGGGTGCCGCAGTGTACACGAAGCGACCCATTCCAGACCTCATGGAACGCAGGCGCATGACACCATGAACAAACTGAAGAAACGACCGTTTCGCGGCAATTTATGGGACTTTATCCCTTTTTCCGCCAGATTTGAGCCGTCATGACCAACGGCATGTGTGCCCGTTTTTTGGAGCGGAAGTATCCCCGTCCCGCGCCATCTGTCAAGCGAGTTGCGCCCACAAATCCAGATCGGTCTGGCTGACTTTGCCCACCTTTTGATGCAGCACCACGCCCGATCGATCGAACACGACGGTGTAGGGCAGGCCACCACCGGGATTGCCCAGGACACGGCTGAGCTCGGTGCCGGCAAAGCCAACCATGCCCACCGGAAACGCCAGCGGCAATTTCTGAAGGAAGCTGCGCACCGCAGGCAGCTGGTCGACGGCCAGTCCCACCACCTGCCATCCCCGCGCCTGGTGCGCGCGGTAGAACGCGTTGAGCATCGGCAATTCCTCGACGCAGGGCGGACACC
Organism: Hydrogenophaga aromaticivorans; assembly: GCF_013387465.1. GTDB lineage: Bacteria > Pseudomonadota > Gammaproteobacteria > Burkholderiales > Burkholderiaceae_C > Hydrogenophaga > Hydrogenophaga aromaticivorans. The sequence goes on from NZ_VYGV01000001.1 coordinate 83,734, forward strand.
AGGTGGCCCAGAAGTTCACCAGCAAAGGCTGACCGCGAAAGCGCTCCAGCGCCAGCGGCTGGCCGTCGGGGTCTTCGAAACGCGAAGCCCAGAACTCGGCCTCGGCGTCGGACAACACCGGCTGCGGCTGGTGACGCCACAGCGCCAGCCCGGCCCCGGCGGCGCCTGCGGCCGCCGCCACGCCCAACATCCACGCTGTCCGTCGATTCATGCTCATGCGGAATTTTCCTCGGTTCCCTGGGTCATCAAATCGCGCAAGGCCTGCGCGTCTCCTCGCGGCTTGCGGCCCTGTCCGTCCGGTTTGAGCGCCCCACGCAGATCGTCCAGGTCGTGCACCAGAAGATGGATCAGCACCCATTGCCCCAGTTCCTCACAGCGCACGCGCAAGGTCAACACATCCACCGGCTCGCCGCGCCAGCCCATGACCGTGCCGGGGCGGTAATCCACCCGGCGATCGAGCAAGGCCCATTCGGCCGCCTTGGGATCGTCGCAGAACAGCTGGATATGGATGTCGCTGTGCCGGGTCGCGGTGCCGTGCCAGACAGCGCCGCTCAAATGCGGCCTGAAATCCGCCAGCCGGTCCAGCCAGACCAGGGCCTCCCGCCGCAACACCTGCAACTCGATCGCCTGGGTTTCGGCGCAAAAAATGGCGATGTGCTCGCGCACCGCTGCGTCCAGCGTCGCGTTGTCGGGCCAGAGCCCGCGCGATGACAAGCCGAGCTGCTTGCCGGCAAGGCGCTTGGCCGTCGCGTATTCGAGCCCTTCTTCCACCACGAGGCGCGCAGCCACGGCGGCAATTTCTGCGGTGGGACCGGTCCGATCAACTTGCATCGGGGCATTTTGCCTGCTGGCCCGCGCCCATGCCGCCAAGGACAGCTTTGGTCTGCCGGCCAGCAGGGTTGGTCCCCCTAGAATCACACGATGCATATTCATATCCTGGGCATTTGTGGCACGTTCATGGGCGGTCTGGCCGCGCTCGCCCGCGAGGCCGGCCACCGCGTCACCGGCTGTGACGCCGGCGTCTACCCCCCCATGAGCGACCAGCTCCAGGCGCTGGGCATCGACCTGATCGAAGGCTTTGGTGCCGACCAGATGGCGCTGGCGCCCGACATGTTCGTGGTCGGCAACGTGGTGAGCCGGGGACGCCTGCCCGATGGAAGCCCGAAGTTCCCGCTGATGGAGGCCATCCTGGACGCTGGCGCCGCGTACACCAGCGGTCCGCAATGGCTGGCCGAACACGTGTTGCAAGGTCGTCATGTGCTGGCGGTGGCCGGCACCCACGGAAAGACCACCACCACGGCCATGCTGACCTGGATCCTGGAAGCCAACGGCCTGAAACCGGGCTTTCTGGTCGGTGGTGTGCCAATGAACTTTGGCGTCTCGGCGCGTTTGGGCCAATCGGTGGCCGGCAGTGCCCGTTTTGCCGCCGGGCCGCCCCAAGGCAATACAGCCCCCTGGGGGGGCAGCGACCCGCGCAGCGGCGGAGCGTGGGGGCCCACATTCGTCATCGAAGCCGACGAATACGACACCGCGTTCTTCGACAAGCGCAGCAAGTTCGTGCACTACCGCCCGCGCACGGCCATCCTGAACAACCTTGAATTCGACCACGCGGACATCTTCGACGACCTCAAGGCCATCGAGCGCCAGTTCCATCACCTGGTGCGCACGGTGCCGGGTTCGGGCCGGGTGGTGGTCAATGGACTCGAAGAAAGCCTGGACCGGGTGCTGCACCAGGGCCTGTGGAGCGAGGTGCGCAGCTTTGGCGCCGCGGTCAGCGACTTCACCGCCGTGGGCGAACCCCACGCCTTTGATGTGCTGGAGCGGGGTCAAACCGTGGCCCGGGTGGAATGGGCGCTCACCGGCGTGCACAACCAGCTCAACGCACTCGCCGCCATCGCGGCGGCACAGCATGTGGGCGTTGCGCCGGACGCCGCAGCCCATGCACTGGGTCGCTTCGAGAATGTGCGCCGCCGCATGGAGGTGCGAGGCACCGTCGCCCGACCGGGCGGCGCCATCACGGTGTACGACGATTTTGCCCATCACCCGACCGCCATTCGCACCACGCTGGACGGCCTGAGGCGCCGCCTGGATCAGAAGCTCACATCGGGCGGTCGCATCCTCGCGGTGTTCGAGCCGCGCAGCAACACCATGAAGCTGGGCACCATGAAGTCACAACTGCCCTGGAGCCTGCATTCGGCCGATCTGGCGTTCTGCCACGCCGGCGGCCTTGACTGGGATGCAGTGGAAGCCCTTCAACCCATGGGTGAACGCGCCCAGGTGGCCCGCTCCATCGATGAACTGGTGGCGCAAGTGGTGGCCGCCGCACGCGACGGTGACCACGTGGTCTGCATGAGCAATGGAGGCTTTGGAGGCATCCACGCCCGCCTGCTGTCAGCCCTCGGGACGGCCTGAAACGGCGTGGCGCGTCAGTAGCCGAGCGACTGCGTCACCAGATCCACAGACACCACCGGCTTGGCCAGGGCGGCGCTGGTGGCACGGGCGAATGTCATGGCCCATTCGCGGTGGGCCGCTTCGCGAAAGTGCTCTTCCCCCGCGGCCTGCGCCACACACAACACCTTGTCGGCCGTCAGCACCTTGCCGGTCAGGCGGATCGGCTCACACCCCAGCGTGGTGAACTGTTCGTCGAGCCAGGATCGGGCCTGGTCGTGCGGCATGGGCTGCACCTCCTCCAGGTCAAAGCGGTAGGTGGATGTTTCACCCCAGGTCACGGTGACTTGGCTGCGCATACGGACAACTCCTCGGTGTGGATCTTGGTCAGAACCTGATTGTGCCTTGGCGCGTCAGGACTGACCAGCAACCGCCCCTGTCAGGAGCGCACGGGAGAAGGTGGCGACTCATCACCGGGCGCAACGGACGCGGTCGAGACGCGCAAGGGCGAGTGCGGTGCCTCGCGCAGGATGCTGGAGGGTGGCATCTGCTCGGTCAGTCCCACGCGCGAACGCAGGTCGCTCTCGTGATCGCCCTGGTCAAACTGCAGCGCCGTCATCGCGCGCCGCGCAGCGGGCTCAGCCCGGCGCGCGCTGTCGGCGTCCGTGGTCAGACCACCCGCGTGGTAGAGCACCGCCAGATGGTGCGCCAGCTCGGACGCTTCGACGCCGGTGCGCTCGCGCAACCGGTCAAAACCGGTCGGGGTCACCAGCAGCTCGCGCATGAGGAGCAGGTGCACCTCGTCAAACCAGCGCGCCGGTACATGCGGCACCCGCCGCAAATAAACCGTCTTTTCGCGGTAACGCTCCGGCAACACATCCAGGCGCGTGCGCACGGCGTAGGTCCACATGACCCGGTGCAACGGCAACCGGATGAAGGACGAAGGAATCTCGCGCGACAACCCGGGGTGTTGCACCCACTCGGCCATGGCCAGATCCACCGGACGGGCCGGGATCAGCAAACCAGCCTGCCAGCGCTCGAAATCGATCACCGCCAGCAGCTTGCCTTCGTGCACGATGTGCACCACGCCTTTGTAGAGCCCGTTGCGCTTCACCACCTCGGCCCCGAGTGCAAACTGGCTGCGCAGCGGCCGCAGCCAGGCTTCAAAACGCTGCAGGCGCTGGCGCACGCTGAGTTCGTCGTCCGCCTCGAAAAACTCGGCCGACGCAAAACCCTCGGGCAAGGGCGTGGCGAAGGCGAGCGGTCGATCCACCTCGGCGCGGTTGAGCGTCAGGCGCTCGCCACTCCCGAACGGGTGGCGGATGACCACCTCGTCCCGACCCAGCACGTCGACCGACGCGCCATTGATCATCCAGGCGTCGGCCAGATGGGGGTCGCAGCTTCGCCACTGCGGCCAGCCTTCATGCACCTGGGCGGCCCAGGCTTGCAGCCTCAGCCCCGCCGGATCGGCAAACCCCAACAGTCCCAGACGCAATACCGGTTGCTCCACTCCAACTCCCGACAACTCTGGCCTCCCTGTCCGTGAAGCACGCGGACGCCAGAAAGTTCTACCGCTTTTCCTATCGGCACGAAGGCCAGAATATCAAGGGTCCTGAACCGCGACAACGTGCCCTGGCGTGCAAACGTCACGGTTCTGCCCGATTCGATACAGGACTTGACCCACACGGGGCACCACAGCCGCACCCCCATTCGACATCAAGGCTTCAGCTGGCGCGCACCCTGCACGGCCGCAGAAAGCACCTCCAGCGCCTCCAGCGAGTCGGCCCAGCCCAGGCAGGCGTCGGTGATGCTCTGACCGTAGACCAGCTTGCTGACATCGTCTTTGCCGGGGGTGAATTTCTGTGCGCCCGGTTCAATATGGCTTTCGATCATCACGCCGAACACGCTGCGCGAGCCGCCTGCGATCTGTGCCGCGATATCGCGCGCCACATCGAGTTGCTTTTCGTGCTGTTTGCTGCTGTTGGCGTGGCTGCAGTCCACCATCAGGCGAGGAGCCAACTTGGCGGCTTCAAGCTCCTTGACCGCAGCGGCCACGTGGCCGGCGTCGTAGTTCGGGGACTTGCCGCCGCGCAGGATCACGTGGCAGTCCTTGTTGCCGTTGGTCTGCACGATGGCGACCTGGCCGTTCTTGTGCACCGAGAGGAAGTGGTGGCCACGCGCGGCGGCCTGGATCGCGTCGGTCGCGATGCGGATGTTGCCGTCGGTGCCGTTCTTGAAGCCGATCGGTGCCGACAGGCCCGAGGCCAGTTCGCGGTGCACCTGGCTCTCGGTGGTGCGCGCGCCGATGGCGCCCCAGCTGATGAGGTCACCGATGTACTGCGGTGAGATCACGTCGAGGAACTCGCTGCCGGCGGGCAGGCCCAGGCGGTTGATCTCGATCAGCAACTGGCGCGCGATGCGCAGGCCTTCGTCGATGCGGAAGCTCTGGTCCAGGTAGGGGTCGTTGATCAGCCCCTTCCAGCCCACCGTGGTGCGTGGCTTTTCGAAATACACGCGCATCACGATCTCCAGCGTGTCGGCGTACTTCTCGCGCAGCGGTTTGAGGCGGCGCGCGTAGTCCAGCGCAGCGGCCGGGTCGTGGATCGAGCACGGGCCGATCACCACCAGCAGGCGGTCGTCCTGCCCGTGCAGCATGTTGTGAATGGATTTTCGCGTCTGGCTGATGAGTGCCTCCACCGGCGTGCCGCCGATGGGGAAAAAGCGGATCAGGTGTTCGGGAGGCGGGAGCACGGTGATGTCCTTGATGCGTTCGTCGTCGGTCTGACTGGTCTTGTCGGCGGGACGCGAATGCCAGGCATCGGCTCTGGCGGGGGTGGCTTTGGCGGTCATCAGGGAGCTCCTCGGTGGGGGTTGCGGAGAAAACGGAAGAAGAAAAACAGGGGCCAAAAAAAACCGCCGGGCTTGTGGCTCCGGCGGTTTTGTCGAGATTCGGTGATGCGCTTACAGCTTCGCCTCTCGTCCGCCGGGGACTGAGAACCAAAAATAAAAGCCGAAGGCGAAGCGCTGTTGCATAAGTTTGGAATGTAGCACAGGCGGCTTGACAAGCGTCTTACACCCCGCCGCCAACTTCAGGCCCAGACGACGCCACGCAACGCCCAACCCATCAACGCACAGGCGACGATGACGCGGATCACTCCCTGCTGGAACCGGATCAGCGCCAACGCAGCCACCGCGACCAGAACCAGCGCCACCCAGTCCGGTCGCATCCAGCCGTTCGCGGCGACGCCCGCCGGATAGGCCACATGGGCCAGGAAGAACAGCGCCAGGCTGGCGATCACACCCACCACGGCCGCGGTGATCGCGGTCAGCGGCGCGGTGAAATGCAGCCTGCCGTGCGTGCGCTCCACCAGCGGGCCACCCGCCAGGATGAAGACGAACGAAGGTAGAAAGGTGAACCAGGTGACCACCACCGCAGCCAGCGCTGCGCCGAGGAACAGCGCGTCCGGCCCCAGCACCTGCTGGCCCCAGCCGCCCAGAAAGCCCACGAAGGCCACCACCATGATGAGCGGCCCCGGTGTGGTTTCACCCAGCGCCAGACCGTCGATCATCTGCGGCCCGAGCAACCAGCCATGCTCCACCACCGCACCTTGGTACACATAAGGCAACACCGCATAGGCGCCGCCGAAGGTCAGCAGCGCCGCCTTGGTGAAAAACCAGCCCATGGCAGCCAACGTGCCGCTCCAGCCTTGCCAGGCCACCAGCAGGCCCATGGGCAGCGCCCACAGAGCCGCCCCGGTCAGCAACACGCGGACCAGCCGCGCACGGCTGAAGCGCGCATGGGCCGGGGTGGGTGTGTGGTCGTCGATGACCGCCGGCACATGGACGCCATCGGTCACGGCGGCGGTGTGCCCGCTGCCGGCGCGCGCAAACTGCGCCGGCACCCAGCGCCCTCCCAGCCAGCCCAGCGCCAGCGCCGCCAGCACCACGGCCGGAAAGGGCACCGAAAACACCGCAATGGCCACAAAGCTGCTCACTGCAATGGTCCACAGCAGCGGTGCGTACCGGGGGTGCCGCAGCGTCTTGCCGCCCATGCGGTGCACCGCCTGCAGCACCAGCGCCGCCACCGCCGGCTTGATGCCGTAGAGCAGGCCCGCCACCCAGGCCACCTGGCCGTACACCACATAGACCCAGCTCAGGCCGATCAGGATCAGCAGCGAGGGCAACACGAACAGCACGCCGGCCACCACACCACCCCAGCTGCGGTGCAGCAGCCAGCCGATGTAGGTGGCGAGCTGCTGCGCCTCCGGCCCGGGCAGCAGCATGCAATAGTTGAGCGCGTGCAGGAACCGCTGCTCGCTGATCCAGCGCTTTTCCTCCACCAGCTCGCGGTGCATGACGGCGATCTGCCCCGCAGGCCCGCCAAAACTGATGAAGCCCAGCTTGAACCAGAAGCGCAAGGCCTCCCGGAAATTCACGGTGCGCGCGGTGTTCATGCCGGTCTCCAGCTGTGGGTTTCTGCGTTGCCGCCCAGTTGATCGCAGTACCAGGCGAAGAGCGCGTCGTACACCGGCATCATGGCCGCCAGCAGGGCGTGGTCGTTGTCGGCGTGGCGGCGCGACATGCCCAGTGACACCGCCAGCAAGCCCGCTGCGGGAGCGGCCAGGTCCAGCCGGTCGGTGTCGGCCCCGCGCACGATGTGGGCCAGGCGTTGAAGCGCCGGCAACTCCAGGCCAAACGCGCCCAGCAAACTGTCGAAGCTGCAGTGTTCGCCCTCGTGCGAAATGGGCGCACCGGGCAGGTCGAAGGCGATGGCGTTCAGGTGCCCGGCCTGCTCCAGCACCTGGCCCGTGGGTACAAACAAGAACTCGGCCTCGCGGTCAATGAAGCGGCGCACCAGCCAGGGGCAGGCGATGCGGTCGATCTTGGGGCGCTCGCGCGTGATCCAGCGCGAACGGCCAACGCCGGTGACGCCCAGATCCGGGCGCTGGCGCAGCCGCGGTGCTGGCGTGGCTTGCCAGCTGGCCAGCAGGTCCGGGGCATCCACCCCGGGCTCTCCGCCTTCGATGCCCCCCAGCAGGTAGCGCGCGTCCCAGCCCGCAGCGCGCAACCACGCCGCGGCGTTCTGGCTGACTTCGTGGCCGTACACGCAATACAGCACCACGGCCTGTGGCGTTCTGTGCCGCATCCAGCCGGCCAGCGCATCCGGAGCCACATGCTGGGACAGCGGCAGCCGGTACAGGTTCTGTGCGAAGCGTTCTGGGCGCCGCACGTCGAGAATCAAGGGGGTGTCGGGTTGCCCGAGCAGCGCCGCCAACGCGGCAGGGCTGACAGCGTGTGAGGGATTTGTGTCGACGGTTTCCATGGTTGGCACTCCACATCAGGTGGTGGCCAGCACTTGGACGAAAACCGTCTATTCCGCAAGGAACTCGGGAGGCTGTTTTCCCGATGGACAAATGATATCAAAGCGGCCGCAGCGGGGCCAGCGAGGCAGGCTGGGAACCCGCCCAGCCTCCGCAGGTTCAGGCGGTGCCGCCGACCGTCAACCCGTCGATGCGCAAGGTGGGCTGGCCCACGCCCACTGGCACGCTCTGGCCTTCCTTGCCGCAGGTGCCCACGCCGCTGTCCAGCCGCATGTCGTTGCCGATCATGCTGATCTTCTTGAGCGATTCGGGGCCGCTGCCGACCAGCGTGGCGCCCTTGACCGGGTACTGGATCTGGCCGTTTTCCACCCAGTAGGCCTGGCTGGCGGAGAACACGAACTTGCCGCTGGTGATGTCGACCTGACCGCCGCCGAAGTTGGTGGCGTACAGGCCCTTCTTGATGCTGGCCACGATTTCTTCGGGGCTCTTGTCGCCTCCCAGCATGTAGGTGTTGGTCATGCGCGGCATGGGCACATGGGCGTAGCTCTCGCGCCGACCATTGCCGGTGGGCTTCAGGCCCATCAGGCGCGCGTTCATCGCGTCCTGGATGTAGCCGCGCAGGATGCCGTCTTCGATCAGCACGTTTTTCTGTGTCGGGCAGCCTTCGTCGTCCACGTTGAGCGAGCCGCGGCGGTCGGCCATGGTGCCGTCATCGAGCACGGTCACGCCCTTGGCCGCCACGCGCTGGCCGACACGGCCGGCAAACGCGCTGGAGCCCTTGCGGTTGAAGTCGCCTTCGAGCCCGTGGCCCACCGCTTCGTGCAGCAGCACACCCGGCCAGCCCGAACCCAGCACCACGGTCATTTCACCCGCGGGCGCGGGCCGCGCGTCGAGGTTGGTGAGCGCTGCGTCCACGGCTTCGTCCACGTAAGACTGGACCATGGCGTCGTCAAAATACGCCAGACCGAAACGGCCACCCCCACCCGAAGAACCGACTTCGCGCCGGCCCTTCTGTTCGGCGATCACGGTGACCGACAGGCGGATCAGCGGGCGCACGTCGGCGGCCATGGTGCCGTCGGCACGCGCCACCAGCACCACGTCGTGCTCGGCCGCCAGGCCCGCCATGACCTGCACCACGCGCGGGTCCTTGGCCTTGGCAAGTTTTTCCACTTTTTCCAGCAGCGCAACCTTGGCGGTGCTGTCAAGCGTGCCGATCGGATCCAGACCGGGGTAGAGCGAACGCGATTTCGCCACCTTGGTGGCCGGCGTGCGCACCTTGCGATCCTGGCCCTGGGCCGTGATCGTGCGCACGGTGTGCGCCGCATCCAGCAACGAGGCCCAGGAAAGGTCGTCGGAATAGGCGAAAGCGGTCTTTTCACCACTGACGGCTCGCACGCCCACGCCCTGGTCGATGCTGAAGCTGCCGGTCTTGACGATGCCCTCTTCCAGGCTCCAGCCCTCGCTGCGCGTGGTCTGGAAATAGAGGTCGGCGTCGTCCGCGCCACGCGACATGATTTCGCCCAGTGCGCGCTGCAAATGGGAGGGGGTCAAACCAAAGGGATCGAGCAAGAGGCTCTGGGCGCTGGACAAACGGGCCAAGGTGGGTTCGCGTGCAATCATGGGGCCATTGTAAGAAGGACAGCGTTCGCGCGCTGGCGGCGTGGTCTTGCCAGGCGCTGCGCGCCTCAGGCTCGCGCGCCGCGCAAGAGCTGCAGCAGCGCCGCGTCGTCCAGATCGGCCATGCCGGCGGCGTGCGCCTGCTCGAACACGCCGGCCGCACGCTCGCCCAGCGGCCCGGCAAAACCGGCCGCGCGCGCGGCCTGCACCGCCAGCCGGGTGTCTTTTTCCAGCAGGGTCACGTGGGCACGCGGCGCCAGGTCGCCCGCAATGGCGCGGCGCATGCGGTCCGAGCCGATCCAGCTCTGGCCACTGGATTGTTCGATCACGTCCAGCGTCGTCGACAAGTCCAGCCCGAGGCGCTCGGCCAGCACGAGCACCTCGGCAGCACCCACCAGGTTGATGCCGGCGAGCAGGTTGTTGACCAGCTTGGTGCGGGCACCATCGCCCACGCGCTCGCTGATGCGAAACACCTTGGTGGACAAGGCGGCAAGCAGCGGCGCGTGGCGCTCCAGCACCCCATCGGGCGCAGCCACGATCAGGCTCATGCGGCCGTCGCGAGCCCGCACCGGTCCGCCGGACATGGGCGCATCGATGCAGTCCAGCCCAAGTGCCTGCAGCGCCCCTGCCAGCGCTTCGGTGTCCTGGGGCGCGATGGTCGGGCACAGCATCACGGCCTGGCCACTGTGCAGGGAAGCAGCGGCGCCACCTCCACCGAAGAGCACGTCATGCGACTGCGCCGCATCCACCACGCAGACGATCAACACGCCGTCGGCCACCAGCGCACGGGCCGCCGTCTCGGGGGTGTCGGCGAGGCAGGCGCCGGCTTCCAGCGCCTGTTGCTGGCGCACAGGGTCGATGTCGCACACCACCACCGACCAGCCCAGTTCACACAGGCGCGCGACCATGGCGCCACCCATGTTCCCGGCACCCACGACTGCCACCCGGCAAGCGGGCAGGTGCATGGCAACGCCTTCGCCCACTGGCGACGGGGTGCGAACCCCTCGCATGCGGCTCATGACTGCATCAGGCGCTTTGACTTGGCCACCGACATCAGAATGCCCAGACAGACGCCGAGCGTCACCATCGCCGTGCCCCCGTAACTGATGAACGGCAAAGGCACCCCCACGACCGGCAGGATGCCGCTCACCATGCCCATGTTGACGAAGGCGTAGACGAAGAAGTTGGCGGTCATGGCAGCGGCCACCAGGCGCGAAAACAGGGTTGGCGCCTCCATCGCGATGATGAGCCCGCGGATCAGCAGGAAGAGGAACGCCGCCATCAGCGCCAGCGTGCCCACCAGACCGAATTCCTCGGAAAACGCCGCGAAGATGAAGTCGGTGGTGCGCTCGGGAATGAACTCTAGGTGGGTCTGCGTGCCCTGCATGAAGCCTTTGCCCCAGACGCCGCCGGAGCCGATGGCGATCATGCCCTGGATGATGTGGAACCCCTTGCCCAGCGGATCCTTGAACGGATCGAGCAGCGTGCACACGCGCTGGCGCTGGTATTCGTGCAGGACGCGCCAGTCCACATCGGGCGCACACCACTGGGGTTCCATCGCGATCAGCGTGACCACCCCCACCATGCCCAGCAGCACCGGCGGAATGATCAGCTTCCAGCTCAGCCCGGCAAAGAAGATGACCGCCAGGCCAGAGGCCACCACCAGCAGGGTGGTACCCAGGTCGGGCTGCTTGAGGATGAGCGCCGCCGGTATCGCCAGCAACAAGCCCGCCACCACAAAATCCAGCGGCTTGAGCTGGCCCTCGCGGCGCTGGAACCACCAGGCCAGCATCAGGGGCATGGCCACCTTCATGAGTTCACTGGGCTGGATCACCACACCCACATTGAGCCAGCGCTGGGCCCCCTTTTTCTGGATGCCGAACAGGAACACCGCCAGCAGCAAGGCCACCCCGACCACGTACATCGGGACCGCCAGCGCCATCAGGCGCTGCGGCGGCACCTGGGAGACGACAAAAAGCACGCCGGCCGCCAGCATCATGTTGCGGCCGTGGCTGGCGAAGCGCGAGCCGTGATCGAAACCCACCGAATACATGGTCATCAGGCCCGCGCACGCGAGCAGCAGGATGGCAAAAACCAGCGGACCATCAAACCCCTGAAAGATCGGAGCGATGCGCTGCAGCAGGGTGGGTTTGTCAAAGACGACGGCCATGGGCACCGATTATCCTTCGGCAATGAACCCCGTCACCACCCCGCCGCCAGAGACCACCCACCTGCTCTACCTGCACGGCTTCCGCTCGTCACCCCGATCGGTGAAAGCGGAAAAGGTGGCCACGCGGGTGCACACACAACACCCGCACGTCACCTGGTGGTGCCCGCAACTGCCGCCTTCGCCCGCGGCCGCCACCGCCCTGATCAGGCAAGGCACCGCCAGCTGGCCGCGCGGACAGATGGCCGTGGTGGGCTCGTCATTGGGCGGCTTTTACGCTCGCTGGCTGGCCCTTCAGACCGGCTGCCGCGCGGTGCTGCTCAACCCGGCCGTGCACCCGTCGCGCGATCTGGCGACATACATCGGGGAACAGACGGCGTGGCACGATCCGCAGGAGCGCTTCTTTTTTGAACCCGCCTTCGTGGACGAACTGAGCGCGCTGGAGGCCGACATCCAGCGCCTGGCACCGCAGCACCCGGCCACGCCGCAGCGCCAGTTCGCCATCGTGGCGCAGGGCGACGAGGTGCTGGACTGGCGGGAAATGGTGGCTTTCTGCGCCGGCGGTGCGCTGCGCCTGCTGCCCGGCAGCGACCACGCCATCAGCGACTTTGACGACCACATCGACGCCATCTTCGAGTTTCTTGACCTCCAGCGCTGAGCCCGCCAGGCCAAAACCGCCCGCATGGGACAATCCCGTCCATGCACATTCTGTTCGACGACGCCGGCAAACTGATGACCGGCCGCCTCCTGTCCGAAGCCGAAAGTTCCCTGCAGGTGGAGCTGGATTCGGGCAAGCGGGTCAAAGTCAAGTCCGCCAACGCGCTGCTGCGCTTTGACAAACCCGCCCCCGCCCAGCTGATGCCCGCGGCCACCGCGCTGGCCGAGACCATGGAACTGGAGCTGGCCTACGAATTCGCCCCCGAAGGCGAGTTCGGGTTTGCCGAACTGGCGCAGGAGTATTTCAGCGCCAGCGCCGGTACCGAACAGCAGGTGGCGGCCCTGCTCTGCCTGCAGGGCGCCCCGCACTACTTCCGGCGCGCCGGCAAGGGCCGCTACAAGAAAGCGCCACCCGAGATCCTGGCGCAGGCGCTCGCCGGCATCGAGAAAAAGAAACAGATACAGGCCCAGATCGAAGCCTGGGCGGCCGAGCTGGCCAGCGGGCAATGCCCCGAGCCGGTGCGCCAGCAGCTCTACAAGATCCTGTTCAAGCCGGACAAGAACGCGCCCGAGTACAAGGCCGTGGTGGAAGCGGCGCGCAACAGCCACACCGCGCCGCTCACCCTGCTGCAAAACGCCGGCGCCATCGCCAGCGCCTACCAGTTCCACTGGCAGCGATTCCTGTTCGACCAGTTCCCCAAAGGCACCGGCTTCCCAGCGTTGCAAGCCCCCGCCATCGCCGACGAGCTGCCGCTGGCCGCCGTGCAGGCTTTTTCCATCGACGATTCGCACACCACCGAAATCGACGACGCGCTCTCGTTGCAGGGGCTGGGCAGTGGCACGGTCACGCTGGGCATCCACATCGCGGCGCCCGGCCTCGCGGTGCTGCCCGACAGCCCCATCGACCAGGTGGCACGCAACCGCCTGTCCACGGTCTACATGCCGGGCCACAAGATCACCATGCTGCCCGACGAGGTGGTGCAGGCCTACACGCTGATGGCTGGGCGCGACTGCCCCGCCGTGTCGCTCTACGTCAGCTTCGACGAGGCCACACTGGAGCCCAAGGACAGCCGCACCGTGCTGGAGCGCGTGCCGATCGCGCACAACCTGCGCCACGACCAGCTCGACACCGTGATCACCGAAGACTGGCTGACCGGCCAGGCACCAGCCAGCGCGGCGATCGCCGAAGCCCATCTTGAAGAGTTGCAGCCGCAGCTGGCCTTCATCTTCCGGCTCGCGCGCCACCTGAAGGCGCAGCGTGAGGTGGTGCGAGGCAAGCCGGAGAATTTCAACCGGCCGGACTACACCTTCCGCCTCGAAGGCGTGACGGGCAGCGAGCCCGCGGGCGACGAAACCGTGGTGATCGGCACACGCCAGCGCGGCGCGCCGCTCGACCTGATGGTGGCCGAGGCCATGATCCTGGCCAACAGCACCTGGGGCAACTGGCTCGCCGACTGCGGCGTGCCCGGCATCTACCGCAGCCAGGCCAGCCTGGCGCCCGGCGTGAAAGTGCGCATGGGCACCAAGGCGCAGCCGCACGCGGGCATCGGCGTCAAGAGCTACGCCTGGAGCACCTCGCCCCTGCGCCGTTACGTGGACATGGTCAACCAGTGGCAGATCATTGCCTGCGCGCGCCACGGCAAGACCGCCGCGCTCGCCGCGCCGTTCAAGCCCAAAGACGCCAACCTGTTCGCCATCATCAGCGGCTTCGATGCCGCCTACACCGCTTACAACGGCTTCCAGAACGGCATGGAACGTTACTGGACGCTCAAACACCTGCAGCAGGCCGGCATCTCCGAACTCACCGCCACGCTGTTCAAGGACAACCTGGTGCGAGCCGACAGCCTGCCGCTGGTGTTGCCGGTCATGGGCGCCGAAGGCCTGCCGCGCGGCGCGCACGTGCGGGTGCGGCTGGGCGCCATCGATCACATCACGCTGGACGTGCACGGCACCGTCATCGAGCGACTCGACCTGCCGGTCGACAGCGTGGATGACAGCAGCGAGTCCGAGGACGGCGAAGACGACGAACTGGCCGCACCGCTGGCGCTGGCCATTGACGTCGACGATGCCCAGGTCGATGCCCCGGAAACCGCCGCCGAAACCGCTGCCGAGGCGCCCGGGCTGTGAGCCACCAGCACCGATAATGCTCGCGTGAAACCGGTCCTGGCCTTCCTCAAACAACTGAGCACCCTGCAGCTGGCGCTGGGGGTGTCGGTCGCCGTGCACGCCGCGCTGCTGACGGTGCGTTTTGTCGATCCCGAGAACTTCAACCGCGTGTTCCAGGACACGCCACTCGAAGTCATTCTGGTCAATGCCAAGAGCGACGAGCGTCCCGAGAAGGCCAAGGCCATTGCGCAGGCTTCGCTGGCCGGTGGCGGCGAGAGGGAAAAGGGGCGTGCCACCTCGCCCCTGCCGCCCAACCCGACGGTCCGCATCGGCGACACCCCCGAAGAAGACGAGCGCATGATCGAGGCGCTCAAGGAACAGCAAAAGCAGATCCTGGCCCTGGTGCGCAAGCAACTGGCCAACCTGCCACCGCCGGACCTGCAGGCCGTCAACCCCAGCCAGGAGGCCGTTGAGCGCGAACGCAAGCGCCGGGCGCTGGTGAAGGTGCTGGCCGAGATCGAAAAGCGCATCAACGAAGAAAACGCCCGACCGCGCAAACGCTACATCAGCCCGGCCACGCGCGAAGAGGTCTACGCGATCTACTACGACGAACTGCGCCGCAAGATCGAAGACCGGGGGACCACCAACTTCCCCGAGGCCGCCGGTCGCAAGCTCTATGGCGAGCTCACCATGGTCATCACGGTGAACCACACCGGTACCGTGCTGGACACCGAGGTGGTGCAGACCTCGGGCAACACCACGCTGGACCGGCGTGCCCAGGCGATCGTGCGCGGCCTCGGCTTTGGCCGCTTCAACGAAGCCATGCGCCAGCGGGCCGACCAGATCGTGGTGGTGTCGCGGTTCCGTTTCACCCGCGACGCCACGTTGCAGACACAAATGTCCAGCCAGTGATGAAATCGATCGGTCGATGGCTGTTGTGGGTGGTGCTGGCTGGCCTGGCGCTGCAACTGTTTTTTGTCTTGCGTGTCGCGCTGATGGTGGTGGTCGACCCGCAAAGCACCGCCTTCATGCGCTCCGAGGCCTGGCGGGTTGCGGGCCAGAGCCTCCGGTCCGACAAGGACTGGCGCTGGTCCGCCCAATGGGTGGACTACGACGAGATCAGCCCGCACCTCAAGCGCGCCGTGATGGCGTCCGAGGACGCGGGCTTTGCCGAGCACGACGGCGTGGACTGGAGCGCCATCGAAGCGGCCTGGGTCAAGAACGAAAGACGCCAGGAGCTGGTCGAGAAGCGGACCGCACAGCTCGAACGCAAGCTCGCCAAAAAGCCCGAAGCGGCCGAAGCCGCCATCAAGGCGATCAAGCCGCCCAAGGTGATCGGCGGCTCCACCATCACCCAGCAACTGGCCAAGAACCTGCTGCTCTCGGGCGAACGCAACCTGCTGCGCAAGGGCCAGGAGCTGATGCTCGCACTCACGCTGGATGCGCTGCTCAGCAAGCAGCGCATTCTTGAGATCTACCTCAACAGCGTGGAGTGGGGTGAAGGGGTCTTCGGCGCCGAAGCCGCGGCCCAGCGTTATTTCCAGAAGCCCGCCGCCAAGCTGAGCGCCTACGAGGCGGCCCGCCTGGCCGTGATGCTGCCCAGCCCCAAGTTCTTCGAAACCCGGCAGGGCTCGGCCTACCTCGCTCGCCGCACCGGCACCATCGTGGCGCGCATGGGCGCAGTTCAGGCGCCGTGAGGACACGCTCATGAACTGGCGTGCCCAGGCCATGAGCACCTTCCTGCTCGGCCTGGTGCGCCTGCTCACCGGCGCCCAGGCCCGCTGGTACGGTTGCCCGCCCAAGGCGGAGCAGCGCATCTATTTCGCCAACCACCAGAGCCACGCCGACCTGGTGCTGATCTGGGCGGCCCTGCCCCAGGAGCTGCGCAGCATCACCCGCCCCATTGCCGCGCGCGACTACTGGACGGCATCGAATTTCAAACGCTGGATCACCACCGAGGTGTTCAACGCGGTCTACGTCGAGCGCGAAAAGAAGGGCGACGAGGACCCGTTGCAGCCCCTCATCGATGCCCTGGAGAGTGGCGACTCGCTGATCCTCTTTCCCGAAGGCACCCGCGGTCACGCGGAAGATCCGCAGGCCTTCAAGTCGGGGATCTACAACCTGGCCCGGCGCTTTCCCCAGGTGGTGCTGGTGCCCGCCTGGATCCACAACGTGCAACGGGTCATGCCCAAGGGCGAGGTGATTCCGGTGCCGGTGCTGTGCTCGGTGACGTTCGGGGAGCCCGTGGCGCTGGGTGCCGACGAAGCACGCGCCGATTTCCTGCAACGCGCACGCAGCGCCGTCATGGCCTTGCGGGAGGTCTGATGGGGTCCTTCCTGCGCAGCCTCTCCCCCGAGCAACAGGTCAGCCTGATGTTTGTGCTGCTGTTTGGCCTGCTGCTGATCGCCAGCGGCGCGGGCGTGCTGCTCTCCCTGCGCGAACGCCAGCAGGCCGACGACCACACCGGCGACCGCGCCCAGCGGCTGCACGACTACCAGGCCCTGCTGCGCAACTCGTGGCTGATGACGCTGGTGTTCTGGGTCGGCTGGGCCGCGGGCGAAAGCGTGGCCATCGTGCTGTTCGGTCTGGTCTCGTTTTTCATCCTGCGCGAGTTCATCAGCCTCTCGCCCACCCGGCGCGGTGACCACCGCAGCCTCGTGCTGGCGTTCTTCATCGTGCTGCCGCTGCAATACGCCCTGGTCTGGAACCAGCACTTCAACCTGTTCACGGTGTTCATCCCGGTCTATGTGTTCCTGGCCATCCCCGTGGTGAGCGCGCTGGGCAACGACCCGCAACGCTTTCTGGAACGCAACGCCAAGTTGCAGTGGGGCATCATGGTCTGCGTCTACGGCATGAGCCATGTGCCGGCGCTGCTGTTGCTCAACTTCCCGCGCTTTGCCGGCAAGACCGCGTTCCTCGTGCTGTTCCTGGTGCTGGTGGTGCAAACTTGCATGCTGGTCCAGCACCTCGTGGCCCGGCGCTTGCGCGACCCGGTGGCACCGGCCATCAGCGCCAGCTTCCACTGGCGCAGCTGGTTGGCGGGCCTGGCCGCTGGCGGCCTGCTCGGCGTCGCCCTGGCCGGACTCACGCCCTTCAAGCCGCTGCAGGCCCTGGCGATGGCGCTGGTGGCGTGCATGGCCGGCTCGTTCGGACACCTGGTCATGAAAGCCATCAAACGCGACCGTGGCGTGACCCACTGGGGTTCGGCCGGGCGCTCGGTCACCGGGGCCAGCGGCCTGCTCGACCGCGTGGACGCGCTGTGTTTCGCCGCTCCGGTGTTTTTCCACTCCGTGCGCTGGACCTTCAACCTCTGAACGCTGAAACGGCACACCCCATGCGCATCCTCGGCATCGACCCCGGCCTGCAGTGCACCGGCTTTGGTGTCATCGACACCGAGGGCGCCGCACTGCATTACGTGGCCAGCGGCACCATCCAGACCAGCCCGAAAGACGGCGCCTTGCTGCCCGAGCGGCTGAAGATCCTGTTTGACGGCATCAGCGAGGTGGTGAAGCGCTACCAGCCCGAAGCCTCGGTCTGCGAGATCGTGTTCGTCAACGTCAACCCGCAGGCCACATTGCTGCTGGGCCAAGCCCGCGGCTGCTGCCTCACGGCGCTGGTGGCCAACGGCCTGCCGGTGGCCGAGTACACCGCCCTGCAGCTGAAGAAAGCGGTGGTCGGTTATGGCCGCGCCGACAAGGCGCAGATGCAGGAAATGGTCAAACGCCTGCTGCAGTTGCCCGGTCTGCCCGGCAAGGACGCGGCCGACGCCCTGGGCTTGGCCATCACCCATGCGCAGGTCAGCCGCACGATGCAGGCCATCAACAAGGTGTCCCCCCTGCAGGCACGTACCCATGCGGCTTACAAAGGCGGCCGGAACTACTGAAAACAGTGGACAGGCCGTCAGCGGTTCGATGGTACGCGGTTGTGACGAACCGTACATGGACGTAACAACAGTATCTGCACGCCCCAGAGCATCCCCCATTTGAGGGATGGAAACAACAGCTTCATTGGGGTTTTCCCCCTGAAGACCCCCTTTTGTACAAATTGATAAATATCAATGACAACGGGACCAACCGTTGCAACTGCGCACAGATGACCACGGTCTGGGTAGGCACATTAGCGGCCAAGGCTTCGATGCAAACTTCCATCGGGCCCCGGAGCCCGTTTCTGTCGGGACAGTCCTTGACCCTTCACCCGGATACCTCAAATGGAACTTGAATTTTCACGAATGGCCCTCGTCTATGCCCACCTGATCGCCTGTTGCGCGGCCATCGGGTTGATCCTCATGAGCGACATTGCCATGGTCAAACAGCTCATCTCAGGCGACCCCCACGAACGCATGGACCCGAAACACCTGCAGGAATTGCAGAACACCGTGGCCCTGGCCCTGGCCGCACTCTGGGCCACCGGCGCCGGCATCATCGCGCTGGACACATCGGTCAAAGGCCTGGAGTACTTCGCCAACCCCAAGCTGCAGGCCAAGATCACCGTCGTTGCCCTGCTGACCCTCAATGGCATCCTGCTGCACCACCGCGTCCTGCCGCTGATGAAGAAGGCCGGCACCCTGCTGAACATGTCGTTCTCGCAGCGCAGCTTCGCCGTGTTTGCGGGTTCGGTGTCGGCGGTGTCGTGGTTCTACGCCGCCTTGCTGGGCGTCGGCCGTCCGCTGAACTGGAAGTTCCCGCTGACCGACATCCTCGCTGCTTACCCGGTGCTGATCGCCGGTGGTTTTGCCGCGCTGATGCTGATGGTGGCCTGGGCGCAGTACCGCACCAGCGGTGAGTCCCGTTCGTTCGAAGGCACCCGCTTCGTCGGCGCCCACTGAATCCGGCTCCACACCTGAAAGCCAAAGGCCATCCTTCGGGATGGCCTTTGGCTTTTCAGCGCATCAGAGAAGGCGCTCCAGCACCAGCACACCAAAAAAGCCCAGCGCCGCGATGACCGTCCATTTCAGGATCACGATCCCGTACTGGCGAAACCGCGCCTGCCCCGTGCCGATGTAGAAGGCGAACGACACGCCGGCCGCCAGCAGGAGCATGAAGATGGTCCAGCGAAACAGCAGCATGGCTTGTTTTTCGGTGAAGCCCCGGGCGCCGGCTGGCGCTTACCAGGCGGGAGCGAGTTGCGCGAAGCCGGTGGGCGCTTCACGCTCCTGCTCAAAGCTCACGATCTCGTAAGCATCGGGTCGGGCCAGCAGCGCACGCAGCAGCTGGTTGTTCATGGCGTGACCCGAGCGGAAGGCGCTGTAGGCGGCCAGCAGCGGCTTGCCGATGATGTAGAGATCGCCGATGGCGTCGAGGATCTTGTGCTTGACGAACTCATCCTGGTAGCGCAGACCGTCGGCGTTGAGCACCTTCACATCGTCCATGACGATGGCGTTGTCCAGTCCGCCGCCCAGCGCCAGGCCATGGGAACGCATCATCTCCACGTCGCGAGTGAAGCCGAAGGTGCGGGCCCGGGCGATCTCCCTCGCGTAGCGGCCGCTGCCCATGTCGAACTCGACCCGCTGGCCGCTGGAATTCACCGCCGGGTGGTTGAACTCGATCTCGAAGCTCAGCTTGTAGCCGTGGTAAGGGTCTAGCCGCGCCCACTTGAGGTTGCTGCCCTCCCCTTCGCGCACCTCCACCGGTTTGGTCACCCGGATGAAGCGCTTGGGCGCCTTCTGCGTCACGATGCCCGCGCTCTGCAGCAGATAAACGAACGAGGCCGAGGATCCGTCCAGGATCGGCACCTCTTCGGCCGTGATGTCCACATAGAGGTTGTCCAGCCCCAGGCCCGCGGCGGCACTCATCAGGTGCTCGATGGTGTGCACCTTGGCGCCGCCCTTGGCGATGGTCGACGCCAGACGCGTATCGGACACGGCATCGGCGTTCACCGGAATCTCCACCGGCTCGGGCAGGTCCACGCGGCGGAACACGATGCCGGTGTCCGGCGCGGCCGGGCGCAGCGTCAGCTCCACCCGCTGGCCACTGTGCAGGCCGACACCAACCGCCTTGGTGAGAGATTTCAGGGTTCGTTGAGCGAGCATCGGATGATTTTAGTTTTCCGAACGAATAAGTGCTGGCAGGAAAACCTATGCCCGGGATAGGAGCCGAAAACAAAGGTCTCCTTTGATGGGTCGAAAAGCGTAGCGAGCGGCCCGAGGTGGCGTTGAAGCGCGGAGCCGTACTCTCGTACGGCGAGCGCTGCAGACGCCAGATCGGACCGCGCAATAGCTTTGCGGCCCGTCAAAAGTCAGTCGGCTTGCTTACGAAGGAAAGCAGGAATCTCGAAATCGTCCATGCCACCGGAAGCCAGCGCATCCACCTTGGCAGCCGCCTGTGTGCGGTTGGTGCGCCAGACACTGGGCACGGCCATGGAGTTGTAGTCGGGCTGGGCGGCACCCGGACCACCCACCGCGGCATGCACCGTCGGGATGTTGAACGCCACGTTGTCGGTGCCGGTGCGCAGCACCTGCAGCGGCGGCGCGGTGCGGCGGGCGCCCTGTCGGGACAGGCCCGTGGCCACCACGGTGACGCGCATCTCGTCGCCCAGGCTGTCGTCGTAGGCCGCGCCATAGATGACGTGTGCATCGGGAGAAGCGTAGGCGCGGATGGTGTTCATCGCCAGCTTGGACTCGGACAGCTTGAGCGAACCCTTGGCGGCCGTGACCAGCACCAGCACGCCCTTGGCACCCGACAGGTCGATGCCTTCGAGCAGCGGGCAGGCCACGGCCTCTTCGGCAGCGATGCGGGCGCGGTCCGGGCCGGCGGCAACCGCCGTACCCATCATGGCCTTGCCGGGCTCGCCCATCACGGTGCGCACGTCTTCGAAGTCGACGTTGACGTTGCCGTACTCGTTGATGATCTCGGCGATGCCGCCGACGGCGTTCTTCAGCACGTCGTTGGCGTGGGCAAAGGCTTCGTCCTGCGTCACGTCGTCGCCCAGCACTTCGAGCAGCTTCTCGTTCAGGATCACGATCAGCGAGTCCACGTTGGCTTCGAGCTCGGCCAGACCGCTGTCGGCGTTGGTCATGCGGCGGCCACCCTCCCAGTCGAACGGCTTGGTGACCACGCCCACGGTGAGGATGCCCATTTCCTTGGCCACGCGCGCGATCACGGGCGCAGCGCCGGTGCCGGTGCCGCCGCCCATGCCGGCGGTGATGAACAGCATGTGAGCGCCCTCGATGGCGGAGCGGATCTCGTCGATCGCCAGTTCGGCCGCATCACGGCCCTTTTCCGGCTTGCTGCCGGCGCCCAGGCCGCTGGTGCCGAGCTGGATGGTGCGGCTGGTGGCGCTGCGGGCCAAGGCCTGCGCGTCGGTGTTGGCGCAGATGAATTCCACCCCCTGCACGCCGCGGGTGATCATGTGTTCCACGGCGTTGCCGCCGCCACCGCCCACGCCGATGACCTTGATCTGGGTGCCCTGGTTGAACTCTTCCACTTCAATCATTTCGATGCTCATTTTTCTCTCCTGTTGTTGCCCTGAACCTGCGGCACCGGGCGTTGTTTCAATAAAAAATCGTTGTATTCATCAAGGGGGTGGCCGCTGCGCGGCCCCGGCATCACCCAGGCGGCCCGGTGCATTCCGTACATCGGTGCACCGGGTAGTGGCCCGCGGCGCCATGGCGCGCGGGGGCAACAGGGGATCCGAACAAACCGCTCATCGTGTGTGTGTGATTCATGATCAGAAAGTCCCCACAAACCAGTTCTTCATGCGTTCCAGCGCGCCCTGCATGGAGCCCGCCTTCTGCGCCACCTTGTGCCCGCGCACACGCGCCAGGCGCGCTTCTTCCAGCAGGCCCATGACCGTGGCCGCACGCGGCTGGGCCACCATGTCCGACAAGGCCGACGCGTAGTGCGGGATGCCGCGGCGCACCGGCTTCAGGAAGATGTCTTCGCCCAGCTCGACCATGCCGTGCATGACGGCGCTGCCGCCCGTGAGCACGATGCCCGAAGACAGGACTTCTTCGAACCCGGAGTCGCGCACCACCTGCTGCACCAGCGCAAAAATCTCTTCCACCCGCGGCTCGATCACGCCGGCGAGCGCCTGGCGGCCGAGCAGACGCGGACCGCGGTCGCCCAGACCGGGCACCTCGACCTGGGTGTCGGGGTCGGCCAGCAACTGCTTGGCACATCCGTATTCGACCTTGATGTCTTCGGCGTCCTTGGTGGGCGTGCGCAGCGCCATGGCGATGTCGCTGGTGATCAGGTCGCCCGCGATCGGGATCACCGCGGTGTGGCGGATCGCGCCGCCCGCGAAGATGGCCACGTCGGTGGTGCCGGCGCCGATGTCGACCAAGGCCACGCCGAGTTCCTTCTCGTCATCGGTCAGCACCGCCTGGCTGGACGCCAGCGGATTGAGCATGAGCTGGTCCACCTCCAGCCCGCAGCGGCGCACGCACTTGATGATGTTTTCGGCCGCGCTCTGGGCGCCGGTCACGATGTGCACCTTGGCTTCGAGCCGGATGCCACTCATGCCGATCGGCTCTTTCACTTCCTGGCCGTCGATCACGAACTCCTGCGGCTCCACCAGCAGCAGGCGCTGGTCGGTCGAGATGTTGATGGCCTTGGCGGTTTCGATCACGCGCGCCACGTCGGCCGGCGTGACCTCGCGGTCCTTGATGGCCACCATGCCGCTGGAGTTGATGCCGCGGATGTGGCTGCCGGTGATGCCGGTGTAGACGCGGGCGATGCGGCAGTCGGCCATCAGCTCGGCCTCTTTCAGGGCCTGCTGGATGCTCTGCACCGTGGCGTCGATGTTGACCACCACGCCGCGCTTCAGGCCGTGGCTGGCCGACACACCCAGGCCCGCGAGCTTGAGTTCGCCGTTGGCCTGGACCTCGGCCACCACCACCATGATTTTGGCGGTGCCGATGTCGAGTCCAACCACCAGATCTTTGTATTCCTTGGCCATGATGATTTCTTGATTACCGGGTGTTGTTCGCGGGTTTCGCGTCTTCTTCGTTGACGGTGGTGACGCCGCGCATGCGCAGGGCGTAACCATTGGGGTAGCGCAGGTCGACGGACTGCACCGCACCGGGGTAGCGTTCGGCGAGTTGGCTCACGGTGGCGGTGAAGCGGCGCGCACGCGCCAGCAGTTCCTCGGGAGTGCCGCGCCCCAGCTCCATGCGGGCGCCGTTGTCCAGCGTCGCGCGCCAGCTGCCGCGTTCGCTGAGTTCGAGCCGTTCGATGCCGAGGTCCAGCCGCTCCAGCTCGGCATCGAGCAACTGGTACAGGGCCCAGACTTCACCCACCCGCGCGGTCGGCCCGGCCAGCTCGGGCAGGCCGTCGCCATCGTCCGGACTGGCATCAAAGATCTCACCCAGGTGGTTGACCAGCTGACCGCCGCCAGCCTGCCCCCACCAGGCCACCGCCCGGTGTTCTTCGAGCGTGACGCGCAGGCGGTTGGGAAACTCACGCTGCACCAGCGCCTGCCGCACCCAGGGCACGGCCTCGAACATCTGCCGCACCGGCTGCAGGTCCATGGCCAGCAGGCCACCCGACAGCCGGCTCCGCATCTGGGTCGCCAGCTGGGCGCGCAGGCCCACCGCGTTCTGGTGGTCCACCTCGCCGTGCACCGCGATCGCCCGCACCGCCCAGACCGGGTGGCGCAGCACCCAGTTGGCCAACGCGCCCAGACACAGCACGGCAAACACCATCACCAGGGCGTGGGTCACCATGGTCATGAGCTTGACGTCCAGGGGCAGGTCGGTCTGGGCCATGGCGGGTCTTTCAGCCTTGTCCGTTTGCCGGGTTGTCCAGCGCCGCACTGGCCAGCAGCGTCAGGCACAGGTCTTCGTAGGAAAGCCCGGTGGCGCGCGCCGACATCGGCACCAGAGAATGCCCGGTCATGCCCGGCGAGGTGTTGATTTCCAGCAGGTACGGCTTGCGCGTCCTGCCGTCGATCATCACGTCGGCCCGGGCCCAGCCGCGGCAGTCCAGCGTCCGGAAGGCCTTGAGCACCAGCGCCTGGATGGCGGCCTCTTCGCCTTCGGGCAGGCCGCAGGGCACGAGGTATTTCGTGTCGTCGGTGAAGTACTTGTGCTGGTAGTCGTAGTTGCCGTCGGGCGCCACGATGCGGATCACCGGCAGCGCGCGGGCCTCGGCGCCCGTGCCCAGCACCGGGATGGTGACTTCGTCGCCGGCGATGAACTGTTCACACATCACCATCGGGTCCTGGCCCGAAGCCAGCGCGTAGGCGGCGTCGCATTCCGCCAGCGTCAGGACCTTGCTCAGGCCGATGGTGGAACCCTCGCGCACCGGCTTCACGATCATGTGCGAACCCAGGGCCGCGAAGGCGGCGCGGGTTTCTTCGGCGCTGTGCACCTGGCGCCAGGCCGGGGTGGACAGGCCCTCGGCGATCCAGATGCGCTTGGTCATGAGCTTGTCCATGGCCACCGCCGAAGCCATCACGCCCGGGCCGGTGTAGGGAATGCCCAGCAGCTCCAGCGCGCCCTGCACCGTGCCGTCTTCGCCGAAGCGGCCGTGCAGCGCGATGAAGCAACGCGCAAACCCTTCGCGCTTGAGATCACCCAGATCGCGTTCGGCCGGATCGAAGGCGTGCGCATCCACGCCCTTGGACTGCAGCGCGGCCAGCACGCCCGTGCCCGACATGAGCGACACCTCGCGCTCGGCCGAGCGCCCTCCCATGAGCACGGCCACCTTGCCCAGTGCCTTGACGTCGATATTCACGGTCTTCACCCCTGCGTTCATGTCCTGTCCTTCTGCGCCAGCTCAACCACCTGTCCGGCCACCGCCCCAATGGAGCCCGCGCCCATGCAGAGCACCACGTCGCCGTCGCGCGCGTTGTCCAGCACGGCCTGCGGCATGGCGGCGATGTCGTCCACAAACACCGGCTCCAGCTTGCCCGCCACCCGCAGCGCACGCGCCAGCGAACGACCGTCGGCCGCCACGATGGGCGCCTCGCCCGCGGCGTACACCTCGGCCAGCAGCACCGCGTCGGCCTGGTTGATCACTTTCACGAAATCTTCGAAACAGTCGCGCGTGCGGCTGTAGCGGTGCGGCTGGAAGGCCAGCACCAGGCGACGGTCCGGGAAGGCACCACGCGCCGCGGACAACGTGGCCGCCATCTCCACCGGGTGGTGGCCGTAGTCGTCCACCAGGGTGCAGCTGCCACCCGAAGGCAGGGCCGCTTCGCCGTAGCGCTGGAAGCGCCGGCCCACGCCCTTGAACTCGGCCAGCGCCTGCTGCACCGCCGCGTCGGCGACCCCCAGCTCGACCGCGATACCGATCGCGGCCAGCGCATTGAGCACGTTGTGGTTCCCGGGCAGGTTGAGCACCACGTCCAGGTCGGGCATCTGGATGCCGTTCTTGCGCTGCACGGTGAAGTGCATCTGACCACCCACCGCACGCACGTTCACCGCACGCACCTGGGCGTCTTCCGAGAAGCCGTAGCTGGTGATGGGGCGCGCGATCTGCGGCAGGATCTCGCGGATCGACGGGTCATCCACGCACACCACGGCGGTGCCGTAGAACGGCATCTTGTGCAGGAACTCGATGAACGCGCCCTTGAGCCGGCCGAAGTCGTGGCCATAGGTGTCCATGTGGTCGGCGTCGATGTTGGTGACGACCGAGAGCACCGGCAGCAGGTTCAGGAACGAGGCGTCGGATTCGTCGGCCTCGACCACGATGTATTCACCCGAACCCAGTTGCGCGTTGGCGCCCGCGCTGTTGAGGCGGCCGCCGATCACGAAGGTCGGGTCCAGGTTCGCGGCGGCGAGCACGCTGGCCACCAGGCTGGTAGTGGTGGTCTTGCCGTGCGTGCCGGCGATCGCCACGCCTTTTTTCATGCGCATCAGCTCGGCCAGCATCACGGCGCGTGGCACCACCGGCACCAGCTTGGCGTGCGCGGCGATCACCTCGGGGTTGTCGTCCTTCACCGCGGTGGAGGTGACGATGGCGTCGGCCCCGCCGATGTGGGCCGCATCGTGGCCGATGAACACCTCGGCGCCCAGCGCCACCAGCCGGCGCGTGACCGTGCTCTCGCCCAGGTCGCTGCCGGAGATGCGGTAACCCTGGTTGAGCAGCACCTCGGCGATGCCGCTCATGCCGCTGCCGCCGATGCCGACGAAGTGAATATGGCGAATGGCGTGTTTCATGACGGTTGTACTTTCGCGAGTTGCTCGCAGGCGGACACCACGGCCGCCACGGCTTCTGTCTTTTCCATCTGCTTGGCCTTGCCGGCCATCTCCATCAGTTGTTCGCGCTGCAGCGTCTGCAGCTTCATCGCCAGCGAGGCCGGCGTGAGTTCGGTCTGCTGCACCAGCCAGGCGCCACCGGCATCCGTCAGGAAGCGGGCGTTGGCGGTCTGGTGGTCGTCCACCGCGTGCGGGAACGGCACGAACAGCGCCGCCGCGCCCACCGCGGCGATCTCGGTGACAGTGCTGGCGCCGGCCCGGCAGACGATCAGGTCGGCGTCGGCAAACGCCTGTGCCGTGTCATCGATGAAGGGCGTGAGTTCGGCCAGCACACCGGCCGCCGTGTAGTTGGCGCGCAGCGCCTCGATCTGCTTTTCGCCGCTCTGGTGAATGACCTGCGGACGCTGGGCCGAGGGAATGAGCGCGAGGGCCTGCGGCACCGTGTCGTTGAGCGCCTTGGCGCCCAGGCTGCCACCCACCACCAGCAGGCGCAAGGGGCCGCTGCGTCCGGCAAAGCGCTCGGCGGGCACCGGCTGGCGCAGGAATTCGGCGCGCAGCGGGTTGCCCACCCATTCGGCTTTCTTGAAGACGTTGGGAAAAGCGGTGAACACCCGGTCAGCGACGCCGGTGAGCACCTTGTTGGCCATGCCGGCCACCGAGTTCTGCTCGTGCAGCACCAGCGGCTTGCCGAGCAGCGTGCCCATCATGCCGCCGGGGAAGGTGATGTAGCCGCCCAGGCCGACCAGCACGTCGGGCTGGACGCGGCGCACCACCTGCAGCGCCTGCCAGAAAGCGCGCAACAGGCGCAGCGGCAGCAGGAACAGCGTTTTCACGCCTTTGCCGCGCACGCCGCCGAAATCGACCAGCTCCAGCGGGAAGCCGCGCGGCGGCACCAGCCGGCTCTCCATGCTGCCGGGTGCGCCCAGCCAGTGTACGCGCCAGCCGCGCTCACGCAAGGCTTCGGCCACGGCCAGACCGGGGAAGATGTGGCCACCGGTGCCGCCGGCCATGATGAGGGCGCAAGGCGTCTTGCTCATGACCGCCCACCTTTCATCAACTGTCTGTTCTCGTAGTCGACGCGCAGCACGATGGCCAGGGCGGTGAGTTCGAGCAGGATGGCGGATCCGCCGTAGCTCATCAGCGGCAAGGTCAGGCCCTTGGTCGGCAGGGCACCGAGGTTCACACCGATGTTGATGAAGGCCTGGAAACCCATCCACAGGCCCACGCCTTGCGCCACGAGGCCGGCGAACACCTGGTCGAGCGCGATGGCCTGGCGGCCGATGTGCATGATGCGGCGCGTGAGCCAGAGGAACAGACTGATCACGACCAACACCCCGATCAGGCCGAACTCTTCCCCGATCACCGCGAGCAGGAAGTCGGTGTGGGCCTCGGGCAGCCAGTGCAGCTTCTCGACACTGCCGCCCAGACCGACGCCAAAGATCTCGCCACGCCCGAAGGCGATCAGCGAGTGCGAGAGCTGGTAACCCTTGCCCAGCGCATGCTCCATGCTCCAGGGGTCGAGGTAGGCAAACACCCGCTGGCGCCGGAACTCGCTGGTCATGACCATGACCGCGAACGCGCCCACAACCACCAGCGCCATCAGGAAGAACATGCGCGCGTTGACGCCGCCGAGGAACAGGATGCCCATGGCGATGACCACGATCACCATGAAGGCGCCCATGTCTGGCTCGGCCAGCAGCAGCATGCCGACCACGCCCACGGCCACCGCCATCGGCGCCACGGCGCGGAAGAAGCGCTCCTTGAC
Source organism: Hydrogenophaga aromaticivorans (assembly GCF_013387465.1). Lineage (GTDB taxonomy): Bacteria > Pseudomonadota > Gammaproteobacteria > Burkholderiales > Burkholderiaceae_C > Hydrogenophaga > Hydrogenophaga aromaticivorans. Next base: position 111,894 of record NZ_VYGV01000001.1, read on the forward strand.
GTCCATCTTGCGCACCATGTAGTCGGCGGCGTAGAGCAGCACCGCGAGCTTGGCCAGCTCGGAGGGCTGGAAGTTCATGATGCCCAGCGGAATCCAGCGCCGGGCGCCGTTCACACCCTTGCCGATGACGGGGATCAACACCAGCACCAGCATCAGCAGCGCCACGGCGAACAGCCAGGGGGCGAGTTTTTCCCAGGTGCGCAGCGGGAACTGGAACGCCATCAGCGCGGTCACGAGACCGATGAGGATGGAGAAGCCGTGGCGCACCACGAAGTGCGTGTGCGCGTAGTTGGCGAAGCGCGGGTTGTCGGGCAAGGCGATCGAGGCCGAATACACCATCACCAGCCCCCAGGCCATCAGCGCCACTGCGACCCAGAGCAGCGGCTGATCGAACCCGAGTTCACGCACCGGACCCTGGCGCGTGCCCGCGTAGGTGCGGTTGGACAGGCGCACCGGCAGACCATCGCCGCCCGCCGGGCCCAGGCCCACCAGACGCGGCAGCAGTCCGCCCATGGCGGCGCGCAGACCGCTCAAGGTGTTGTGCAGGCGCGTGCTCACAGCCCGCCCTCCAGTTCCACGCCCTGTTCATGGGCGAGCTCGGCGACCGCCTCGACGAAGACCGCGGCGCGGTGCTTGTAATCCTTGAACATGTCCAGGCTGGCGCAGGCGGGTGACAGCAACACCGCATCGCCCGACAACGCCTGCTGCGCCGCCAGCGCGACGGCCCCGGGCAGGCTGCTGGCGTCCAGCAGGGGAATGCCGGCTTCTTCGACGGCCTGCGCCACCTGGCCACGGAGGGTCGCCGCGTCGCGACCGATCAGCAGCACGGCGCGGGCGTGGCGGGCCAGTGGCGCAGCCAGTGGCGAAAAATCCTGCCCCTTGCCGTCACCCCCGAGGATCACGACCAGGCGCCGGTCGGCACCCAGGCCGTTGATGGCGGCCAGCGTGGCGCCCACGTTGGTGCCCTTGCTGTCGTCGAAGTACTCGACCCCGTTGATGATGGCCACCGGCTCCACGCGGTGCGGCTCGCCGCGGTACTCGCGCAGGCCGTGCAGCATCGGACCCAGTGGCGCGCCGGTGGAGATGGCCAGCGCGAGCGCGGCCAGCGCGTTGGCCGCGTTATGGCGGCCGCGGATGCGCAGGGCGTCCACCGGCATCAGGCGCTGGAAGTAGATCTCCTCCTCTTCGTCCGCCGCACGGCCCCGTTTGCGGGTTTCGTCCAGCGCGAGCGCGCGCACCAGCCAGGTCATGCCGTTGACCGACTCGATGCCCCAGTCGCCGGGGCGTGTGGGCACCTCCAGGCCGAAGGTGGCGTAAGGCCGGGCCGGCTGCTGGCGGTTGCGGCCGCCGACCTTCACGGTCACGTTGCCCGGCTTCATGGCCATGACCTGGGCGTCGTCGCGGTTCAGCAGCATCAGCGCCCGCGCGCCGTACACCGCGGCCTTGGCCTGCGCGTAGGCGGCCAACGAACCGTGCCAGTCCAGGTGGTCTTCGGTGATGTTGAGCACGGTGGCCGCCGTGGGCACGCTGTCCCAGGCGCCCCCGGCGGTGCCGTCGAGCTGGAAGCTGGAGAGTTCAAGCACCCAGACGAGGGGCAGGTGCGGGGGCGGTGGGGGCTCGATGGGTGGCGGCACCAGCATCAACGGCGCGTCATCGTCTTCGCCCGGAACCGACAAGGGCTCTTCTGCGTCAGCGGGCAACAATTCGTCCTGGCTTTCCAGCACGGGCCGGGCACCTTCTTCGACGGGCGCTGGCTCAGAAACGTCCCCGGCAGGCAACAGCGCCAACGGTTCGGCGGCGGGCTGTGCGTCCAGCCTGTCCTGCTCGGCCTGTTGTGCCGCTTCGGCTTCCGCCCGTTCGGCGGCCTCGGCCTGCGCTTCGGCGTCCAGCGCCGCGCCCAGCACGTCCAGCAGCGCCGGGCCGATGTTGCCGGCCACAGCAACGTTCAGGCCACAGCGCTGCAGCAGCAGGCCGGTGAGCGAGGTCACGGTGGTCTTGCCGTTGGTGCCGGTGATGGCCAGCACCTGGGGCTTGTAAGGCAGGCGCTCGCGCGTCGACAGGTCCTGCAGCGCCTGCGCAAACAGGTCGAGTTCGCCGACGAAGGCGGCACCGTGCTGCTGCGCCCAGGCGCGTGCCGGTGCCAGCTGTTCGGGCGGCAGGCCGGGGCTGCGCGCGATCACGTTCCAGGGCTGGCGCACCAGCAGGCTGTCGTCAAAAGGGCCGGCGACAAAAGCCGCCTGCGGGCACTCGGCGCGCAAGGCCGCCAGCGAAGGCGGGTTCTCGCGCGTGTCGGCCACCGTCACCACCGCCCCTTGGCGCACGCACCAGCGCGCCATCGCCAGGCCGGAGATGCCCAGGCCCAGGATGAGAACTTGTTGGTCTTTCAGGTGGTTCATCGCAGTTTCAGGGTCGAGAGGCCCACCAGGCACAGCAGCATGGTGATGATCCAGAAACGGACCACGACCTGCGTCTCCTTCCAGCCCTTTTTCTCGAAGTGGTGGTGCAGCGGCGCCATCTGGAACAGGCGACGGCCCTGGCCGAAGCGGCGCTTGGTGTATTTGAAATAGCTCACCTGCAGCATCACCGACAGCGCCTCCACCACGAAGATGCCGCCCATGATGGCGAGCACGATTTCCTGGCGCACGATGACGGCGATGGTGCCCAGCGCGCCACCCAGCGCGAGCGCGCCCACGTCGCCCATGAAGACCTGCGCGGGGTGGGTGTTGAACCACAGGAAGGCCAGACCGGCACCGGCCATGGCGGCGCAGAAAATCAGCAGTTCGCCCGCCCCGGGAATGTGCGGCAGCAGCAGGTAGCGCGAGAACACGGCGCTGCCGGTCACGTAGGCGAACACGCCGAGCGCCGACCCCACCATCACCACCGGCATGATCGCCAGGCCGTCCAGCCCGTCGGTGAGGTTCACCGCGTTGCTCGACCCCACGATCACCAGGTAGGTCATGACCACGAAGCCGAACACACCCAGCGGGTAGGCCACTTCCTTGAAGAAGGGCACCATCAGGCCGGCGCGCGGCGGCAGTTCGAGCGTGAAGCCCGAGGCCACCCAGTTGAAGAACAGCTGCAGCACGCGCAGGTTGCTGGTTTCGGCCACGCTGAAGGCCAGGTAGAACGCGGCCACCAGACCGATCACCGACTGCCAGAAATACTTCTCGCGCGAGCGCATGCCCTCGGGGTCCTTGTGGACCACCTTGCGCCAGTCGTCCACCCAGCCGATGGCGCCGAAGCCCAGCGTCACCAGCAGCACGATCCAGGTGAAGCGGTTGGACCAGTCGAACCACAGCAGCGTGGACAGGGCGATCGCAAACAGGATCAGCACACCACCCATGGTGGGCGTGCCGCCCTTGCTGATGTGGCTCTGCATCGCGTATTCGCGGATCGGCTGACCGATCTTGAGTGCAGCGAGGCGGCGGATGAAAAACGGACCCGCCACCAGACCGACGATGAGCGCGGTGAGCGCGGCCATCACGGCGCGGAAGGTCAGGTACTGAAAGACCCGCAGGAACCCGAATTCGGGTCCGAGGTTCTGCAGCCATTGGGTCAGGCTAAGCAGCATGGGTGGAATCCTTTTGTTCTTGTTGCACGGGCGCGGTCAGGGCCAACAGGCCCTGCACCACGCGCTCCATGCGCATGAATCGAGAGCCCTTCACCAGCACGCTGCGCACCGCGGGCGCAGGCGTGGCCGCGACCAGGGCGCTCGCATGCGCGGCCAGGGCGGGCACGTCGCTCCAGTGGGTGGGGGCGTTTTCGCCGGCGGCGTTCAGGGCGGTGACGGCCTGCTGCATCCAGTCGCCTGCGCAGTGCACGGCCTCGATGCCACTGGCCTGCGCCAGGCGCAACACTTCGAGATGAAAGGCGAGGCCCTGCTCCCCCACCTCGCCCATGTCGCCCAGCACCAGCAGGCGCGGGCCGGGCAGTTCGGCCAGCACCTGGATGGCCGCGACCACGGAATCGGGGTTGGCGTTGTAGGTGTCGTCGATCAGGGTGACATGGCGGTCCGGCAGCGCCAGCGAGAGCGCGCGCGAGCGGCCACCCACAGGTTCGAATGCATCCAGCCCGCGTCCGATGTCGGCGAGCGACACACCCGCCGCCAGCGCACAGGCCGCCGCCGCCAGGGCGTTGCGCACGTTGTGCCGGCCGGCGATGCGCAGGCGGCAAGCCTGCTCGCCCGACGGCGTGGTGAAGCGCAATGCCCAGGCACCGTCCAACCAGTCGGTGCTGAGCGCGCGCACATCGGCGGCCGCATCGCTGTCGCTGAAGGTCAGCACGCGCTGCCCTGCGGCCAGTTCGCGCCAGACCCAGGTGTATTCGTCGTCGCTGGGGAACACGGCCACACCACCACTGCGCAGGGCCGCGATCACCTGCCCGTTTTCGCGCGCCACGGCTTCGACCGTGCCCATGAACTCCTGGTGCTCGCGCTGGGCGTTGTTGACCAGGGCCACCGTGGGCTGGGTCAGCGCGGCCAGGTAGGCGATTTCGCCCGGGTGGTTCATGCCCAGTTCGATCACAGCCAGCCGGTGCGTCTCGCGCAGGCGCAGCAGCGTGAGCGGCACGCCGATGTCGTTGTTCAGGTTGCCTTGCGTGGCGTGGGCGGCATCGCCAGCCGCGGCGCGCAGGATGGCCGCGACCATCTGCGTCACCGTGGTCTTGCCGTTGCTGCCGGTCACGGCGATCAGCGGCAGGCTGAACTGCTCGCGCCACAGACGGGCCAGCTCGCCCAGCGCCAGGCGCGTATCGGGCACCTCGACGCCCGGCAGGCCGGCAGCCGCCAGGCCACTGTGAGCGATGGCGGCCACGGCACCGGCAGCGCGCGCCTGCGGCAGAAAATCGTGCGCATCGAAGCGCTCGCCTTTGAGGGCCACAAACAGGTCCCCCGGCTGCAGGCTGCGGGTGTCGGTGTGCACGCGCAGGACGGCCGCACCGTGCGCTCCCACGGCACGGGCGCCACCGAGTTGCAGCATCAGCTGGTTCAAGTTCTTCATGCGCAAGCTCCCGGCGCTGCGGCGCGCTGGACAAGCGCCTCGCGCGCTTGCACCAGATCGGAGAACGGTTTTTTCACACCCATCACGTCCTGGTAGTCCTCGTGGCCCTTGCCCGCGATCAGCACCACGTCCCCCGCATCGGCACGCTGCACCGCCAGCGTGATGGCCGCGGCCCGGTCGGCCTCGATCAGCGCTTTTGTCGGGTCGGACAGTCCGGCCACCATCTGTTTCAGGATGACCAGCGGGTCTTCGGTCCGGGGGTTGTCGCTGGTCAACACCACGTGCTGCGCCTCGCGCTCGGCCACGGCGGCCATGAGCGGGCGCTTGCCGGCATCGCGGTCGCCGCCGCAACCCGCCACCGCCCAGAGGGCACCGCCGCGCTGCTGCGCCAGCGGCTGTAGCGCCTGCAAGGCTTTTTCCAGCGCATCCGGCGTGTGGGCGTAGTCCACCAGCACCAGCGGCTGGCCCGCTGCGGCCGCCACCTGCTCCATGCGGCCTGGCACCGGTGTGAGCGCGTCACAGGCACGCACCGCATCGGCCAGCGACACACCGAGCGCGCGGGCGGAGGCCAGCACACCCAGCAGGTTGGACACGTTGTACAGGCCGACCAGCGGCAGGCTCAAACCATGGGACTCGACCACATCACCCGTTGCGTCACGCTCGCCCACGGTCAAGCGCATGCCGTGGTCGGTGAACCCGATGTCGCGCGCGAAGACCCGCGGAACGCCTGAACCGCCCACGGCCTCGATGCCCACCGTCCAGAGATCCAGACCCCTGCCCCGCAGCAAGGACGCCAGCGAGGCGCCCTGTGGATCGTCGAGGTTCAGCACCGCATGGGCCAGACCCGGCCAGTCGAACAGGGCGGCCTTGGCGGCCCAGTAGTCGGCCATGCTGCCGTGGAAGTCCAGGTGGTCCTGCGTGAAATTGGTGAAGACCGCGACACGGATCTGGGTCGCGTTGAGGCGGCCCTCGATCAGGCCGATGGAAGAGGCTTCGATGGCGCAGGCTTTCAGTCCCGCGTCCACCATGCCCCGCAGGCGCGCCTGCAGCAGCACCGGGTCGGGCGTGGTCAGGCCGGTGGGCACCAGGGCATGACCCTCGTCGCCCGCCAGCGGCGGCTGGCCAATGCCCAGGGTACCGACCACCGCGCAAGGCCGGCCCACCGCCGACAGCAGCTGGGCCATCCACCAGGCGCTGGAGGTCTTGCCGTTGGTGCCGGTGAAAGCCACCACGTCGAGCACCGCGCTGGGCTCGGCATAAAACGCGCTCGCGATCGGACCCGCTTGCGCCTTGAGCCCGGGCACAGCCGCCACACGCTCGTCATCGAAGTCGAAGGCTTCCACGCCTTCGCGCTCGACCAATACCGCCGCAGCCCCCGCCTGCAGCGCCCCCGCCACATAGCGGCGTCCGTCGGTGGCGGCACCGGGCCAGGCCACGAAGCCATCGCCCGGCTGCACACGGCGGCTGTCGCAATCCAGATGACCGCGCACGCGCTCGCGCAGCCAACCCGCCACGGCCTGGGGATGCTGGATCGTCTGCATCAGAACGACTCCTCCACGATCTCGGTCACGATCTGCGGCTTGACGTTCATGTCGGGCTGCACACCCAGGATGCGCAGGGTCTGCTGCACCGTTTCGCTGAACACCGGGGCTGCGACCAGACCTCCGAAGTACTGTCCGTTGCTGGGCTCGTCCACCATCACCGCCACCACGATGCGCGGCGCTTCCACCGGCGCCAGACCGACAAAGAAGCTGCGGTACTTCTTGGCCGCATAGCCCTTGCCTTCCTGCTTGTGGGCCGTGCCGGTCTTGCCGCCCACCGAATAGCCCATGGTCTGGGCCTGGGGCGCAGTACCGCCGGGGCCGGTGGCCATTTCCAGCATCTTGCGCACGGCCACCGTGTTTTTTTCGCTGAACACCCGCACACCGGTGGCCGGTGTCTCGGCCTTGAGCAGCGTGACCGGGATCAGCTCGCCATCGCGCGCGAAGATGGTGTAGGCCTGCGCCAGCTGGAACAACGACACGGAGAGCCCGTAGCCGTAGCTCATGGTCGCCTGCTCGATCGGGCGCCAGGTCTTGTAGGGGCGCAGGCGTCCACTCACCGCGCCGGGGAAGGGCACATGGGGTTTCTGGCCGAAACCCGCCTGGGCAAAAATTTCCCACATCTCGCGTGGATGCATCTGCATGGCCATCTTGACGGTGCCCACATTGCTCGATTTCTGAATGATCTCGTTGACCGTCAGGATGCCGTGCGGGTGGGCGTCGCCGATGCTGGAGCCCCCGATCATGATGCGGCCGGGCGCGGTCTGTATCTGGGTCTCCGGCCGGACCAGTCCCTTGTCCAGCGCCAACCCGGCGATGAAAGGCTTCATCGTGGAGCCGGGTTCAAAGCTGTCGGTCAGCACGCGGTTGCGCAACTGTTCACCGCTGAGTCTGGCGCGCCGGTTCGGGTCGTAGCTCGGGTAGTTCGCCAGCGCCAGGATTTCACCGGTCTGGGTGTCCAGCACCACCACGCTGCCTGCCTTGGCTTTGTGCGCGAGCACCGCGTCACGCAGCTTCTGGTAAGCGAAATACTGCACCTTGCTGTCGATGGAGAGCTGCAGGTCGGGACCGTCCACCGGTGGCACGACATCGCGCACGTCCTCGACCACGCGGCCCAGGCGGTCCTTGATCACCCGGCGCGAACCGTTGCGGCCCGACAGCTGCTTGTTGAAGGCCAGCTCCACGCCCTCCTGCCCCCGGTCTTCCACGTTGGTGAAACCCACCACATGGGCCGCGGCCTCGCCTTCGGGATACTGGCGCTTGTATTCGCGGGTCTGGTAGATGCCCTTGATGCCCAGCGCGGCGATTTCCTTGGCCAGGGGCTCGTCCACCTGGCGCTGGACCCAGACAAAGGTCTTGTCCTCGTTGGCCAGTTTTTTCTTCAACTCGGAAAAGGGCTGACCCAGCAGCTTGGCCAGGGTCTTGAGCTTCGGGTCGGCCTTGTCCACGTCCTCGGGAATGGCCCAGAGGCTCTGCGCCACCACGCTGGTCGCCAGGATCAGGCCGTTGCGGTCGAGCACGCGGCCCCGGTTGGCCGGCAGTTCCAGCGTGCGCGCGAACCGTACCTCACCCTGGCGCTGGAAAAAGTCGTTGCCGAACACCTGCACATACGCCGCGCGAGCGCCCAGGCCGACGAACGCCAAAGCCAGCGCCGCGACGATGAACTTGCTGCGCCAGACCGGTGTCTTGCTCGCCAGCAGGGGACTGGCGCTGTAGTTGATGCTGCGGCTGCCGCGCGGGCTCATGGCCGGACCTCCTGCCCTGCCGCGACCGAAGGGGCCTCATGCAAGCTCACGTACTCCGTGATACCGGGATTGACCGGCCGCATCTTCAACTGCCGTGTGGCGATCTGCTGCACGCGCGCCGAGGTGGCCTGTGCCTGCTTCTGCACACGCAGCTGTTCGTGGTCGGCTTCGAGCCGACGCGCCTGCGACTGGGCCCGGTCCACCGCGGTGTAGAGCCGGCGAAACTCGTACTGGGTGTGCACCAGATAAAAGGCGCTCACCATCACCGCGGCCAGCAGCATCAGGTTCAGGCGGATCATGAACGGCCCCTCTCGCTCATACCGGCGCCTCCGTGCGTTCGGCCACGCGCATCACGGCGCTGCGCGAACGCGGGTTGCCCTGCACCTCGGCCTCCGAAGGCATCACGCGGCGCACCCGGACCAACTGCATCTCGGCCGGCTCGGCAAAGGGCACGCGGCGGTCCACCACGGCGCGCGAGTGGCGCGCCATGAACTGCTTGACCATGCGGTCTTCCAGCGAATGGAAGCTGATCACGACCAGTTGACCTCCGGGACGCAAGACATGCAGGCTGGCCTCTAGCGCTTGTTGCAACTCTTCAAGCTCGGCGTTGATGAAAATCCGAAAAGCCTGAAATGTGCGCGTTGCAGGGTCCTTGCCCGGCTCGCGGGTTTTGACCGCGCCAGCCACGACTTCGGCCAACTCGCGGGTGGTTCGAAGAGGGCCCCGTTCCTGTCGGCGACGATCAATCGCCTTTGCAACCTGTTGAGCAAACCGTTCTTCGCCATATTCACGTATCACCTCCGCGAGGGTGGAGACTTCGGCCGTTTCCAGCCACTGAGCCACGCTCTGGCCGCGCGTGGTGTCCATGCGCATGTCCAGAGGTCCATCGTGACGAAAAGAAAAACCCCTTTCGGGGTCGTCGATCTGGGGCGAACTCACGCCCAGATCCATCAGCACCCCGTCCGCCGTGCTGACCCCCAGTTCGCCCAGATGGCAGAAACCCTGGTGCCGGATGGAAAAGCGGCCATCGCTGGCCGCCAGTTCCTGCGCAGCCGCCACGGCTTGCGGGTCCTTGTCGAACGCCGTGAGGCGCCCGCTCGCTGACAGCTTCTCCAGGATCAGGCGCGAGTGCCCGCCCCGCCCGAACGTGGCGTCGACATAGTGGCCGTCCGGCTGGATGCCCAAGGCGTCGACAGCCTCGTGCAGCAGAACCGTCTGGTGTTGCCATGTGTCTTGAACCATGGGGCCTCAGAACGAGAAATCCTTGAGCACATCGGGCATCTCGGCCTGCATCGCTTCGGCCTCCTTGGCGGCGTAGGTCGGGGCATCCCACAGTTCCAGGTAGGAACCCATGCCCAGCAACACGGCGTCTTTGGCAATGCCGGCGGCGGCACGCAATTCGGGCGAAACCAGCACGCGACCCGACGCGTCCATCTCGACGTCCATCGCATTGCCCAGGAAAATGCGCCGCCACCATTGCGCATCCATGGGCAAGGCGGCGATGCGGGCACGGAACTTTTCCCACTCGTCGCGAGGGAATACCATCAGGCAACCGTGCGGGTGCTTGGTGATCGTGAGTTGACCGGCGGCCGTGCCCAGGGCGTCACGGTGCCGGGTCGGCATGGAGAGCCGACCCTTGGCATCGAGACTGAGAGAGGAAGCACCCTGGAACACCGTGATCAGCCCTTGGAAAACACTTTTCACCACTTAATTGCACTTTTTTCCACTTTATCAGGAATTCAAGCGCATGCAAGCCGGCGGCTGAAAAATTTCTCCAATAAAATCAAGCACTTAGAACACATTTTGAAGCATTTATTGCTCAAAAATGCAGCAAAAGCAAGCACTTACGAGCGCCTCTGCATGTGATGCTTGAAAGCCCTGTTACACCCAGGGATTCCCGACGGACGGAATGGGCGGCGTGAGGCAGGCCCGGCGCCGTTGGTCGGTCGCTCACCACCCACACGAAAAAAACCGCGGTCGCCGGGCGGGCGAACGCGGTTTCGTGGGCTCCGTGGACCTTAGAGGATGTAGCGGGATAGGTCCTCATTGCGGCTGAGCTCGCCCAGACGACCATCCACGTAGGCCGCATCCACCTGGACCGTCTGCCCCTGCAGCCCGGTGGCACCGAAACTCACTTCGTCCAGCAGGTGCTCCATCACCGTGGCCAGACGGCGCGCGCCGATGTTCTCGGTGCGCTCGTTCACGTCGCAGGCAATCTGCGCCAGGCGACGGATGCCTTCGGGCGTGAACTCCAGCGTCACGCCTTCGGTGGCCAGCAGGGCCTGGTACTGGCGCACCAGCGAGGCATGGGTCTGGGTCAGGATGGCTTCAAAATCGTCCACCGACAGCGACTGCAACTCGACCCGGATCGGAAAACGCCCCTGCAGCTCGGGAATCAGGTCGCTCGGCTTGGACAGGTGGAACGCGCCGCTGGCGATGAACAGGATGTGATCGGTCTTGACCATGCCGTATTTGGTGGACACGGTCGTGCCCTCCACCAGCGGCAGCAGGTCGCGCTGCACGCCCTGGCGCGACACCTCGGCGCCACCCGTATCGCTGCGCGAGGTCACCTTGTCGATCTCGTCGATGAAGACGATGCCGTTCTGCTCGGCGTTGTGCAGAGCGCGCACCTTGATCTCTTCCTCGTTGACCAGCTTGCCCGCTTCTTCGTCAACCAGGAGCTTCATCGCTTCGGCGATCTTGAGTTTGCGCGAGCGGCGCTTGTCCTGCCCCATCTGGCTGAACATGCCGCGCAACTGCTCGGCCATGTCTTCCATGCCGGCGGGCCCCATGATTTCCATCGTGGGGCGAGGCTCCGCCAGCTCGATCTCGATCTCCCGGTCATCGAGCTGTCCTTCGCGCAGCTTCTTGCGAAAGCTCTGCCGTGCGGTGCTCTCGGGAACGGCCACCGGCTCGGCGCCGGTGCTGCGCGGTGGCGGCAACAAGGCATCGAGGATGCGCTCCTCGGCCGCGTCTTCGGCACGCACACGCTGGCTGCGCATCTCGACTTCGCGCGTCTGCTTGACGGCGATCTCGGCCAGGTCGCGGATGATGGCGTCCACGTCCTTGCCCACGTAGCCCACCTCGGTGAATTTGGTGGCTTCGACCTTGATGAAGGGCGCATCGGCGAGTCGTGCCAGCCGGCGCGCGATTTCGGTCTTGCCGACACCGGTGGGGCCGATCATCAGGATGTTCTTGGGCGTGATCTCGGGCCGCAGCTTCTCGTCCACCTGCTGCCGGCGCCAGCGGTTGCGCAGCGCGATGGCCACGGCGCGCTTGGCGCCCTTTTGCCCGATGATGAAGCGGTCGAGTTCGGAGACGATCTCCTGGGGGGTCATTGAAGACATGCGTTCGCTCAATCCAGGGTTTCGATCGTGTGGTTCATGTTGGTGTAGATGCAGATCTCGCCCGCGATCGCGAGCGATTGCCGCACCACCTCTTCGGCACTCAGGGCCGTGTGCTGCGTCAGGGCACGGGCAGCGGCCTGGGCGTAGGCGCCCCCCGAACCGATGGCAACCACGCCGTGTTCGGGCTCCAGCACGTCGCCATTGCCGGTGATGATCAGCGCGGCGCTGTGATCGGCAACGGCCAGCATGGCTTCCAGGCGGCGCAACACCCGGTCGGTGCGCCAGTCGCGCGTCAATTCGATGGCCGCGCGCACCAGGTGACCCTGGTGTTTTTCGAGCTTGGCCTCAAAGCGCTCAAACAGGGTGAAGGCGTCCGCCGTGGCACCGGCAAATCCGGCCAGCACCTTGTCGTGGTAGAGCTTGCGCACCTTGCGCGCCGTGCCCTTGACCACGATGTGGCCCAAGGTGACCTGACCGTCACCGCCGATGGCGACCTGCACACCTTCGGGCGTCTCGCGCCGCACGCAGACGATGGTGGTTCCGTGAAATGATTCCATAGGATAAAGAGATGGGGATGCCCAGAAGGTTCACAAGCCCGGTGGCAGATCGAGGGGGTGTCTTTCCAAGGGCACCGCGGAACCGGCTTCGCCGGGCCGCCAGTGCCGCCCCCTGGGGGGTGACGCCGCAGGCGGCGCGGGGGGATCCAACCTCAGTCGTTCCGCACCACCACTTTGGCGTATTCGGTGATACCGATGACGTGGAAAAAGGCGGACACCAGGCGGTGCGCGTCCACGAACTGGATCATGCGCCCTTCGGCATGGTGGCCCGAGACCCAGTTGAGCAAGGTGCCTGCCGCGGAAAAATCCACACGGATCAGGTTGCGACAGGAAATGATGAGCACATCGGCGCCCTGCAACCGTTGCTCCAGGGTTTCCAGTGTGGCCTGGGGATCGCCCCGGATCTCGCCCGACAGCTCCACCAGACCGAGCTGATTCAGCCCGGAGCTCAGACTCTCCATCACGGAGTCTCCCGGGAACACCGACGGCACCTGTTCCAGCACCACTTCGCCCAGCACGGACGAGCCGTTCTCCGGAGATCCGCCCGACAAGGCACGGAAATGGCAGCGCGGCATCTCCCACCCTGGCGGAGACACCTCGTAGGTGACGCAGAAGTCCAGCGCGGTCAACTCGAATTCGTCCGGCCGGTTCATGACCCGCAACACGGCCATGCGCAACTCCCACCAGAGCTGCTCCACATCGCGCCGGCCTGAGGGCGTCATGGACTTGAGCAGATCGCGCAGCGTGCTCGACCCCATGAAGCACAGCTCCACGTCCTGATCACCCCACAGGGTGAAGATGCCCAGCAGCGCACGGGCCGCCTTGACATCGATCGCTTCCAGCGGCTCCCAATCCAGCACCCAGGGCTGGTTGGCCCGCAACAGCACGTTCTGCAAGGTGCCCACCGCGTGCGCATCGAGTTCGGGCTCGCTCGCCCAGACCGCGCGGCCATTGGTCACCGACGGTTTGTAGGCCTTGCCGGTCATGGCCGACACCGCCCCAAGCATGTCCTCCCACTGCGGCGCCGAGCGACCAAAACGGTTCACGAAATCCAGCGCCTGGCTCTCGAACGGCGCCAGTTGGCCAGTGGCCCGGTAGAGGTCGAACAGGGCCAGCCAGTTGTCGAGGCGGTCTTCACCCCCCTGGGCCTCGCCCAGGGTGTCCAGCAAGCCCTGTTCGGCCCCGGCATCGTCGCCGTTGGCGAAACGGATGGCGGCTTCTTCCACCTCCGGATCCTGGGCGATTTCGTGAACGTCCAGCGCAAAGAAATGCGACGCGGAAAAGGCCGGGCCCGATCCGCCCAACTCGCCACGCTGGGTGGGGGCCATCAGGCCGGTGCGCGCGGCGGCCGGCGCCGGCGCCGACGTAGGCGCGTTCGCCGCTGGCACGCTGTCCTCCCGAGGCGCCTGTCCGGTGCGTGTGGCCGTCGTGCTGCCCGCGCCGGGCGCGGGGGGTGGTGGTGGCGCCGGTGAAGTCGTGGCCGGCTCAACCAGGGGGGAGGCTTCGGTCTCGTTGTACTGCGCGGCACGACGCCGGGCCTGGGGATCGACCGAAGCTTCGGATTTCTTGGAAGCGCCCTTGCGATCGAGCGGTGTGCCCCCGGTGCTGTGCGCGCCCGAATTCAGGCTGGAGCTGGTGGTCAGGGAGTCAGGCCCCTTGGTTTTCCACCATTGCATCGACATCTGGGCCTCGATCTCGTCGATCTTCTTGAGCGTCATCGCCCTGTCGTCCGGCTTGGACGGCAGGCTGCTCTGGAAGAACGAGGGACGCACCCCCTGCCCACCGTCGCTGGGACCTTCCCGGCTGCGTATCTTGCGCAGCATGTCGAATTCGCGCTTGCGCACGAAGTCGTTGCGCCGCTTGCGCTCGATCATCTCCTTCAGGGCCGCTTTGCTGTACTCGCTCTCGCGGTCCACACTGCGGGTGTCCAGATCCGACCAGCTCGTGGTCGGATGGCGAACGAACTTCACCACCTTGGACAGGAAGCCGCCGTTGGAGTCGTCCTTGGACATGAAGCTCAGCGTCGAGGGGTTTTGGTTGGTGTCGTGTTTCCGGACCGGGGATCAGTCCCCGAACATCTTCTGCTTGAGTTCGCGGCGCTGCTGGGCTTCGAGCGACAGGCTGGCGGTGGGTCGGGCCATCAGCCGTGCCACGCCGATGGCTTCACCGGTTTCTTCGCAATAGCCATAGTCGCCTGCGTCGATGCGGGCAATCGCCTGCTCGATCTTCTTGAGCAGCTTGCGTTCGCGGTCACGGGTCCGAAGTTCCAGCGCGTGTTCTTCCTCGATGGTGGCGCGGTCCGCCGGGTCGGGAACGACCACGGTGTCTTCCCGCAGGTGTTCGGTGGTTTCGCCGGCGTTGGCCAGCATGTCGGCCTTCAGGAGCGACAGCTTGCGGCGGAAGAACGCCAGCTGCACCTCGTTCATGTACTCGTCGTCGGGCATGGCCTGCACGTCCGGGTCGGTCAGCTGCTCAACCGGCAGGTTCTTCCAGTTGTTGACCCGCTTGGGGTCTTTCTGGATGGAGGATGGCACGGGAGGGGTCATTACGCGTTCGTTCATGGTGGAGAAGGTCGCCTTGACGGCATCGGGTGCGTGGGTGGGAACCACCGCGGCCTGCGTCATCTGCTCCATCATCACCTTTTTGGCCGCGCGCTTGCCCAGAGGGCGAGGCGTTGATTCGACCACAACAGGCGCGGGAGCGGGAGGGGGACGCTTGGCAACAGGCGCCGACGCCACCGGGGCGACGGGCCGGGTGGGCTTGCTGGATGGAGCGGTTGCCGCGGCGACCGCCTTGGTTTCTGACCGGACTTTCGCAGCCGGTGTCACCTTGGTCGGTGTTTTCGCCGCCACGGCTGCCTTGGCTGCCGCGCTCGCGCGGGCGTCCACGGCCTTGAGAGCAACTTTGCCCGCCGTTTTGGCAGCAGGCGCCTTTTTGACGGGCGCAGCCTTCTTGGCGGCCGGCTTGCTGACCACCGAAGGCGCACGCCCTGACTTCGCAGCGGTTTTGGTGGGGGTTTTGGTCACGGCCTTGGCGGGCGCTTTCGGCACGGGTTTTGATGGCACAGCTGGCTTCTTCTGGGTCGACGCCGGCGATACCTGCCCCTTGGCCGCCTTTGTCGCGGTTGGGGTGGTTTTCGCTGTCCTGGTAGCCGGGGCTTTCACAAGGGGTCTCCTCTCAGTGCCTGTCAATGCCTGGACTCTGGGCTGTGCGCTGCCGCCAACCAGCGGCTGCGGCGCGTCACCATACGCCGGCTGCGCCGGCTGCTTTGTTGTTATACCCCGTTTGCGGTCCGACGCCGGACCGCGCGCGGCCCGCAGGCTTGAAGCAGACCTGGCCGGACGCTGGGCGCCCGACTTGGGGCGCGATTGTAACGATGACGGCGTAGTGGGCACTGACATGGCATCCGATCGGAAGCCAAGACGTTGGAGAAGCGAGACAAACAGCACGTTCAGTTCGGATTCTGGGGGTGGAAACGGGCAATCCCCGGCTCACACCAGCGACTGGTCCAGCCCCTGAACCAGGATGTCGCGCGGCAGATCGAGCCCGATGAACACCATCTTGCTCACCCTTGGCTCCCCCTCGGCCCAGGCCGGGCCAAGGTCGCTGCCCATGAGCTGGTGCACGCCCTGGAAGATCACCTTGCGGTCGGTGCCCTGCATGTCGAGAACGCCCTTGTAGCGCAGCATGCGCGGACCGTAGACCTGCACGATGGCGCCCAGGAAATCTTCCAGCTTGGCCGGATTGAAGGGCCGGGTGGCTCGGTAGACGAAGCTTTTCACATCGTCGTCGTGATGGTGGTGGTGACCGTGGCCCTCATGTCCGTGCTGGTGCGAGGGATGGTCACAGGCTTCGCCGTGTTCGTGATCGTGGTGATCGTGTCCATGGTCGTGCTCGTCTTCGACCTTGAGGAAGTCCGGATCGATGTCGAGCTTGGCGTTCAGGTTGAAACCGCGCAGGTCGAACACTTCCTTCAGCGCCACCTCGCCGAAATGCACCGGGCGCATGGGCGCGCGCGGGTTCATGTGTTTCAGGCGGTGAATCAGCGCGTCCAGCTCATCCTTGTCCACCAGATCGGCCTTGCTGATGAAGATCTGGTCGGCAAAGCCCACCTGGCGGCGCGCTTCCTGGCGGTCGTTGAGCTGCTGGGCCGCGTGTTTGGCGTCGACCAGGGTCAGGATGGAATCGAGCAGGTACTGCTCGGCGACCTCGTCGTCCATGAAGAAGGTCTGTGCCACCGGGCCGGGATCGGCCAGGCCGGTGGTCTCGATCACGACGCGGTCGAACTGCAGTTCGCCCTTGCGTTTTTTCTCGGCCAGGTCCTGCAGCGTCGCGCGCAGGTCGTCGCGGATGGTGCAGCAGATGCAGCCGTTGCTCATCTGGATGATGTTTTCCTGCGTGTCGGCGACCAGGATCTCGTTGTCGATGTTTTCTTCGCCGAACTCGTTCTCGATCACCGCGATCTTCTGCCCGTGCGCCTCGGTCAGCACGCGCTTGAGCAGCGTGGTCTTGCCTGAGCCAAGGAAGCCGGTGAGGATGGTGGCGGGGATCAGGGACATGGCGGGAAAAACTCCGGCAACGGGGGAACGGGAACGCGACAGCGGGGGAGTGTATGCGACCTGTTGGTTCTACGCCTTTTTCATCACCACCAGGCCCTTGAGGTATTCGCCTTCGGGGAAGTTGATCGTCATCGGGTGGTCACAAGCCCCGCCCAGGCGCTGCAGGATGGCGCCGTCCACGCCAGCGTCCAGCCCGGCCGAGGCCACGATCTTGTGGAACAGTTCCACCCCGATGCCGCCGGAACAGGAAAAGGTGAACAGCACGCCGCCCGGGGTGAGCAGCTTGAAGGCCTGGCGGTTGAGGTCTTTGTAGGCGCGGGCCGCGCGCTCGGCGTGGGCCGCCGTGGGCGCGAACTTGGGCGGGTCGAGCACGATGGCGTCGAACGTGCGGCCCTCGGCCACGAACTGGCGCAACGAGGTGTTGACGTCGGCATCCATGAAGCTGGCCTGGGCCGGATTCAGCCCGTTGAGCAGCAGGTTGGCGCGCGCCTGCTCCAGCGCCGGGCCGGACGAGTCGATGCTGGTCACGTGCCCTGCCCCGCCCGCCAGCGCGGCCACGCTGAAGCCGCCGGTGTAGCTGAAGCAATTGAGCACCTGGGCAAACCCCAGGCGTTTCGTGTATTCGTACAGTGCCAGGCGGCTGTCGCGCTGGTCGAGGTAGTAGCCGGTCTTGTGGCCGTGTGCGATGTCCAGCCCCAGGCGCCAGCCGTGTTCCTGCAGCTCGAACGCCGTCTCGCCGCTGCCACGCAGCCAGCCAGTGGCTTCCGGCAGGCCTTCGAGCTTGCGGCTGCTGGTGTCGGAGCGTTCGTAGAGGCGCGGACAGCCGGTGAGTCCGATCAGCGCGTCGGCGATGACCGCCTTCCAGCGCTCCACACCGCAAGCGGTGAACTGCGCCACCAGCGTGTCGCCGTAGCGATCCACGATCAGTCCCGGAAGGCCGTCGGACTCGCCGTGCACCAGGCGGATGCCGTTGCTCTGGATTCCCAGACGCGTGCGCAGGGCGATGGCTCGCGCTAGCGTGTCGCTGAAGAAAGCGGCGTCGATGCGTTGCGCCTCGTCAAAGCTCCAGGCCCGCACACGGATGCGCGAGTTTGGCGAGAACGCACCCCAGGCCAGGAACTGCCCCTCGTGGCTCTCAACCCGCACGGTCTCCCCGGCATCGCCGCCACCGCGGGCGACCGCGCCGTCAAACACCCAGGGGTGGCGGCGTTGCAGCGAGCGTTCTTTGCCGGGCTTGAGTCGAATGATTTTCATCTGGATATTGTCTCCCCCCGCGCCGCCTTCGGCGTCACCCCCCAGGGGGCGATGCGAGTGGCCCGGCGAAGCCGGTTCCACCGCATCCTCGAATGAAGTCACCGCGCGCCGGAGAGGCTACGCTTGAGCGAAGGGGAAGTTCGTTCCAGGGCACCGTCGGGCCGGCTTTGCCGGACGACCAGTGCCGCCCCCTTGAGGGGGTGACGCGCCGCTAGGCGCGGCGCGGGGGTGGGTCAGTTCACGGCCGCAGATAGACAAAGCCTTCACGGGCCTGCAAACGGGCCACTTCGGCCACACCCGACGGCACGATCTTGGCTTCCATCGCCACCCGGGCCGGGTCGATCTTGCGCGAGACCAAGGTGTTGTTGCAGACGCGGAACTCCACACCCTTGGCCGCCAGTTCGCCGATGGCGCCGGAAAACGGCTGCTCCATCTGGTTGGTGGCGCCGTCCAGCAGGAAGTCGATGCCCAGGCCATGGGTCACGACCACGATCTTGGCCTTGGGGTCAGCCGCCAGGTGGTTGCGGATGTTGTTGATGGCGCGCGAGGCCTGGGGAATGCCTTCGCTCATGTGGTAGACGGTCTTGATGACGTCGTCGGCCGCCTGCGCCGACAGCGAGGTGGCCATGAGTCCCGCGAGCAGCAGCGACTTGAGGGCAATGAGGAACTTGAACATGGTGGTCTCCAAGGATTAAGAAGCAATTGCTTATAGAGCGATTGTCGGGGCTGGGCCGGCAAATCCTACAGGGATAACCCGGCCCCATCACCCGGGCATCCAGGCCCGGTGCTGCTGGCCGGTCAGCGCCCGGGCTTGCGCGCCGACGCCACCTCCACCGCGGGCGGGCGGGCCGGGCCATCGCCGCCCACATCATCGGCACGCGCCTGCGCCCGCGGGTGGGCCGCGTCGTACACCTGCGCCAGGTGCTGAAAATCGAGCCGGGTGTAGACCTGCGTGGTGCTGATGCTGGCATGCCCCAGCAGCTCCTGAACCGCACGCAGGTCACCGCTGGACTGCAGCACGTGGCTGGCAAACGAATGGCGCAGCATGTGCGGGTGCACCGGCGTGGCCAGGCCCGCCAGCAGCGAGCGGCGCTTGAGCCGCACGCGGATGTGTTGCGGCGTGAGGCGCTGGCCGCGGCTGCCGATGAACAGCGCCGGGTCGTCCTTCGCCCAGTCGCCGCGCAAGGCCATCCACCGATCCAGCGCGGCCAGCGCGGCACGGCCCACCGGCACGCTGCGGCGTTTGGAACCCTTGCCCAGCACGTGCGCCTCACCGGCTTGTGCGTCGATCCAGCCGCGTGCGCTGCCGCTGGCGGTCGCGTCCAGCCCCACCAGTTCACCGATGCGCAGACCGCAGCCGTAAAGCAGCTCGGTGATGCAGCGGTCACGCGCTTCCAATCGCGAGTCGTCGGCCTCTTCCACGTGCGAGGCCAGCTGCACCGATTCGTCCACACCCAGCGCCTTGGGCAGCGGCTTTCCGGCCTTGGGGGCGCGCACGTCCTGCACCGGGTTGTGCGCGATCAGGCCCTGGCGGCCGAGCCAGACGTAGAGGCCACGCCAGCCCGAGAGGATGAGCGCGATCCCGCGCGCGCTGCGCCCGCCGCTGTGCATCTGCGCCACCCAGCGGCGGATGTGGGCGTTCTGCACCTGGCGCAGCGCCACGCCTGCGAGCTGCGCCTGCTGCACCAGTTTTTCAAGGTCTCCGGTGTAGAGCGTCACCGTGCGCTCCGCGAGGCGTTTTTCCACCCGCACATGGGTCAGGTAGGCCCGCACCAAGGCGGCGTCATCGTCGTTGTTGGTGACGTTCATGTGGGTGATCGAACTGCGGCCGGGCCGCCCCAAGGCAGGCCAGCCCCCTCGGGCGGCAGCGCACGGCACGAAGGGACCAGCGTGCGGGTCATGTCCTCAGGCCGTGGCGGCCGGGACCACCGGGCGCAGGCGCGAGAGCGCTGCGCTGGTGAGCTCACCAATGCGCTCCAGGAAATCGGTGCCCATGTCGGCCGAAAAACGCAGGGCGTCCGACGAGGCCAGCACCAGCAGGCCAAAGGCCTGGGGCGCGATCCCGGCGCGCAGGGGAATCAAGGCCAGCGAGGCCGCGGCCGCCGGGTCGCCCAGCCATTGCGCGGCCTCCAGCCCCGGGTTGGCGCCGCAGTAAGGCTGTGTGAGCGACGAGGCGAACGCCATCACGTCTTCGCTGGCGCCCTGGGCATAGGGCTCGGCCGCGAACTCGGGCGCAACGCCCCAGACCTTGATGGCCACCTGCGGCACCAGGAACTGGTCGGCAATGCCACGCGCCGCAACGGCGGGCAGGTCGCTGGCCAGGCGCGTGAGCAAGAGTTCGCGCGTCCAGCGCTGCAGCTTGTCGGCAATGGTCGTGTTTTCCTGGCCGTGGCGGATCATTTCAGCGGCCTTGAGTTCAAGCCCCTTGATCTTCTCGCGCAGCATCTCGGCCTGCCGCTCCTGCAGGCTGACAGCGCGTTTGCCGTGCGGACTGGTGAGCTGCACCGTTCCCAGCACATCGGCGTGGCGCTCGAAGAAGTCCGGCGTGTTGGTCAGGTAGTTGGCGATGTCGTCTTCGGTGATCGGGGGGATGGACTGATGGGTCATGGTGTTCGGTTCGGTGGGGGGGTCAGGCCAGATCGGGTACGTCGATCTCACCTTCGAAGACGGTGGTGGCGGGGCCGGTCATGAACACCGGGGCGTCGTGCGCCGGGGTGTCCTGCCATTGAATGGTGAGCACGCCGCCGTGCGTCTGCACATCGACGGTCGGATCCAGCAGGCCCAGACGGATGCCGGCCACGACCGCGGCGCAGGCCCCGGTGCCGCAGGCCAAGGTCTCGCCCGCGCCGCGTTCGTACACGCGCAGGCGCACCTGGAAGCGGTTGACGATCTGCAGGAAACCCGCGTTCACGCGGGCCGGGAAGCGGGCATGCAGCTCGATCAGCGGCCCCTGGCTGAGCACCGGCGCGGTGTCCACGTTGTCCACCAGCTGCACCGCGTGCGGGTTGCCCATGGACAGCACACACACCAGCGCCTCGCCGCCACCGGGCAAGGCCAGCGGCCAGCGCTCGACATTGCCCATCGTCGTTGAGACGAGGCCGCTGGCGTCGAACGGCACGCGCTCCAGCGCAAACACCGGCGCGCCCATGTCGACCGTGACGCGGCCGTCATCCTTCAGCGCCAGGCTGATCTCGCCGTGCTTCACCTTCACCCGCACCGGGTTGGCGGTGGTCAGGCCCTTGTCGTGCACGTAGCGCACGAAGCAGCGCGCCCCATTGCCGCAATGTTCGACCTCACCGCCGTCGGCGTTGTGGATCACGTATTCGAAGTCAAGACCCTGCCCGGGCGATGGCCGCACGCTCAGGATCTGGTCGGCGCCGACGCCGAAATGCCGGTCGGCCAGCCAGCGGTATTGCGCATGGCTCAGGAAGAGGCGCCCGCGCGTCTCGTCGAGCACGACGAAATCGTTGCCCGCGCCCTGCATTTTGGTGAACCGGATGTGCATGAGCGGATTATCCGTCCAGAGCGGTGCGCACCGGCAGGCCGCATTCGCCGCAGCGTGGTGCGCTTCACGCCGGTGCACACGCACCGCGACGGCCCTCCGCCCCACCCCAGACCAATTTGCGCACAAAGTCTGTGCTGTTTTGTATGCAATCCGGTGCACATTGCATACAAAACAGCTGGCACGGTTGATGCACTACGGCAGACATGGATGACCACACACCCCAGCCTGCCGCCATCGAACTCATTGCACTCACCAAGCGCTACGCCCAGGGCAGCGTGGCGGTGGACAGCATCGATCTGCGCATCGCGCCCAACAGCTACTGCTGCCTGCTCGGCCCCTCGGGCTGCGGCAAGAGCACCACGCTGCGCATGATCGCCGGCCACGAGAGCACCACCAGCGGCGACATCCTGCTGGAGAACCGCAACATCACCAGCCTGCCCGCCGCCGCGCGCGGCACGGCCATGATGTTCCAGAGCTTCGCGCTGTTTCCGCACCTCTCGGCGCTGGACAACGTGGCCTTCAGCCTGAAGATGAAGGGCGTGGACAGAACCACGCGGCTGAAACAGGCGCAGGACCTGCTGGAGCGCGTGGCCATGGGCCACCTGGCGCAACGCAAACCGGGCGAACTCTCCGGTGGCCAGCAGCAACGCGTGGCGCTCGCCCGCGCGCTGATCACCCAGCCGCGCGTGCTACTGCTCGACGAGCCCCTCTCCGCGCTCGACCCCTTCCTGCGCATCCAGATGCGCGCCGAGCTGCGTCACTGGCAGAAAGAGCTCGGCCTGACTTTCATCCACGTGACCCACTCGCAGGAAGAGGCCATGGCCCTGGCCGACACCATGGTGGTGATGAACCACGGCCGCATCGAACAGGTGGGTCCGCCCCACACCGTCTACAACCGGCCCGCCAGCGAGTTCGTGGCGCGCTTCATGGGTGGTCACAACGTGCTCGACACCACCGACGGCAAGGTGGCCGTTCGCAACGACCACATCCAGCTCGCGCCCGCCCACAGCGGCAGCGGCTGGCTGGCGACGATCAGTGACGTGGAGTACCAGGGCACCTATGTGCTGCTGGGCCTGAAGCTGAACGGCACCGACGACAGCGTCTCGGTGATGCTGCCCGAAGCCGCGTTCGTGCAACAGCCCTACGCCCCCGGCGACAGCGTGAACCTGACCTGGGCTCCCTGGCAGGCCCACACCTTCCCGCCGGTGCTCGACACGCCGGTCGCCACGGCGGCCTGAACCCGCGCGGCCCTCTTTTTTTCCTCTCGTTTTCCTCCCCCGCAACCCAACCCACTGGAGCTCGACCCATGTCCGATTCGATCAAAGACAACACCGACACCCTCACCGGCCTGTCGCGCCGCAGCCTGCTGCAGGGCACCGCCGGCATGGCCGGCATCCTGGCCAGCGGCATCGCGCCGGCCATCGCCCAGGAAAAGATCACCCTGCGCTACCTGGGCACCGCGGTGAACCAGGACAAGGCCATCGGCGACAAGTTCGAAAAAGACACCGGCATCAAGATCCAGTACGTGGCCGTGACCACCGACGACGTGACCAAGCGCGCCGTCACCGCACCCAACAGCTTCGACCTGATCGACACCGAGTACTTCTCGCTCAAGAAGATCGTGCCCACCGGCAACTTGAAGGGCATCGACGTCAAGAAGATCAAGAACGCCGACAAGATCACCCCGCTGTTCACCACCGGCACCGTGGCCGGCAAGGCCGTGGGCGACCAGGGAACGGCGCCCAAGAAGGTGATCTTCCTGGAAGGCGAAAAGAGCAAGGTCTTCGCCAAGAGCCCGACGCAGTTCATGAGCCTGATCCCCACGGTCTACAACGCCGACACGCTGGGCATCCGCCCCGACCTGATCAAGCGACCGATCAGCTCCTGGGCCGAACTGCTGAACCCCGAATTCAAGGGCAAGGCCGCGATCCTGAACATCCCAAGCATCGGCATCATGGACGCGGCCATGGTGGTCGAAGCCATGGGCCTCTACAAGTACCCCGACAAGGGCAACATGACCAAGAAGGAAATTGATCTCACGATCAAGACCCTGATCGAAGCCAAGAAAGCCGGTCAGTTCCGCGCCCTGTGGAAAGACTTCAACGAGTCAGTCAATCTGATGGCTTCGGGTGAGGTGGTGATCCAGTCCATGTGGAGCCCGGCCGTGACCGCCGTGCGCACCAAAGGCATCGCCTGCAACTTCCAGCCGCTGAAAGAGGGATACCGCGCCTGGGCCGCCGGCTTTGGCCTGCCGGCCACGCTGAGCGGCCGCAAGCTCGATGGCGCCTATGAATTCATCAACTGGTTCCTCGACGGCTGGGCCGGCGCCTACCTGAACCGCCAGGGCTACTACAGCGCCGTGCTCGACACCGCCAAGTCCAAGATGGAAGCCTACGAATGGGCCTACTGGATGGAAGGCAAGCCCGCCTCGCAGGACATCAAGAGCCCCAACGGCGACGTGCTGGCCAAAGCCGGCGCGGTGCGCGACGGCGGCAGCTACGAAGCGCGCATGGGAGGCATCGCGTGCTGGAACGCGGTCATGGACGAGAACGAGTACATGGTGAGGAAATGGAACGAGTTCGTGGCCGCGTAAGCGGCCACGAACTCGCCCCCCGCGCCGCCTGCGGCGTCACCCCCCGGAGGGGGGCGCCACTGGCGGCCCGGCAAAGCCGGTTCCGCGGTGGCCTGGAGGGGGCTTCGCTGCGCTCGCCGGGGGCGCACTCCCCCTCTCATTGTTGCTTCTGTTTCCTTTCTGATTGACCTTCCATGAGCAGCACATCCACCGCCACCGCCGGACCTGTCGCCGACAGCCCGAACCGAACGCTGCACGCCTGGTGGCAGGCGGCGCCGTTCACGCTGGTGTTTGTGCTGTTCTTCCTGATTCCGCTGGGGCTGATCGTGATGGTCAGTTTCTGGGATTTCAACGAGTACGAGCTGCTGCCGGCGTTCACGCTGCGCAACTACGTCGCCATCTTCGAAGGCTGCTCCACGCTCACCGAACACGGTGATTTCTGCGTCTCGCTGTCCACCTACCTGTCCACGCTGAAGTTCAGCCTGCTGGTCTGGGGCATCACCCTGGTGCTGGGCTTTGCAGTGGCGTACTTCCTGGCCTTCCATGTGCGTTCGCCGGGCATGCAGACAGCGCTGTTCGTGCTGTGCACCGTGCCGTTCTGGACCTCGAACGTGATCCGCATGATCTCGTGGGTGCCGCTGCTGGGGCGCAATGGCCTGGTCAATCAGACGCTGCAAGGCATGGGCCTGATTCAGACACCGATCGAGTGGCTGTTGTTCTCTGACTTCTCGGTGGTGCTGGCCTTCGTGCACCTCTACACCATGTTCATGATCGTGCCCATCTTCAACAGCATGATGCGCATCGACCGCAGCCTGCTCGAAGCGGCGAACGACGCCGGTGCCAGCGGCTGGCAGACGCTGTGGAACGTGATCGTGCCGCTGAGCAAGACCGGCATCATCATCGGCTCGATCTTCGTCATCACCATCGTCATGGGCGACTTCGTGACCATCGGCGTCATGGGCGGACAACAGATCGCCTCGGTCGGCAAGATCATCCAGGTGCAGACCAGTTACCTGCAATTTCCGCTGGCTGCGGCCAACGCGGTGATCCTGCTGACAGTCGTTCTCATGATCATCTGGGGCCTGACCCGCCTCGTGGACATCCGGAAGGAACTCTGACCATGGCCCACACCACCGAATCGCGCGCCCCCGGCTTCTGGCCGCTGGCCGCCGTATTCGCACTCTTCGTGCTGTTCATGTACGGCCCGATGTTCGTCATCTTCGTGCTCTCGTTCCAGGGCCCCGAGGGCGGCCTCACCTTCCCGCTGCGGGGTGTGTCGCTGCACTGGTTCCGCCAGCTCGCCGAGGGCCTGGGCACGGTGGACATCGGCGCGGCGTTCCTGCGATCGCTGATGCTGGGTGGCGTGGTGATGCTGTTCACCGTGCTGCTCTCGGTGCTGGCCGGTCTGGCGTTCCGCAAGAAGCTGAGCGGTGGCAATGCGCTGTTCTACGTCACCGTGGCCAGCCTGATCATGCCGTCCATCATCGTGTCGCTGGGCATCGGCCTGCAGTTCCGCCTGCTCGATGGCGGCCTCAAGTGGTTGCTGGAAGCGGTGGGCGCGACCAGCACGCTGGAGGAATACGGCACCGCGCTGGGCCTGTTCACCTCGGCGCTCGGCGCGCACCTCACCTGGACGCTGCCGTTCGGCCTGCTGATCATGTTCGCGGTGTTCAACCGCTTCAACCCGGCCTACGAAGAAGCGGCGCGCGACCTCGGCGCCACGCCCTGGCAGACCTTCCGCCACGTGGTGCTGCCGCTGATCGGGCCTTCGGTGGTGGGCATCGGCATGTTCGGCTTCACGCTCAGCTGGGACGAGATCGCCCGCACCTCGCAGGCCATCGGCGACGTCAACACGCTGCCGCTGGAGCTGCAAGGCCTCACCTCCACCGTCACCACGCCGGCCATCTACGCGCTCGGCACCGTGACCACCGTGGTGTCCTTCGCGGTGATCGGCGTCACCGTGGGGCTGGCCATGCTGCTGGGCCGGCACAAGAAGGGCCACGCCGGATGAGCGCCACCCGCGTCCGCAAGACGGTCGAGGAGGCCCCCGCTCCGCTGTCGGACAACGACATCTACGAGCGCATGGTTTCGGCCATCCTCGACCACCAGCTCCCACCCGGCACCAAGCTGGTCGAAGATCGGCTGGCCGAGGCTTTCGGTGTCTCGCGCACGCGCATCCGGCCGGTGCTGGTGCGGCTGGCCAACGAACAGGTGGTCACGCTCACGCCCAACCGGGGCGCGTCCATCGCCCAGCCCACCGAACAGGAAGCGCGCGAGGTGTTCGAGGTGCGGCGCCTGATCGAGCCGACGCTGGTCGAACGTTTCGTGGCGGTGGCTGCGGCCGCCGACATGCAGACCCTCACCCGTTGCATCCGCGACGAAGAGGCCGCGCGCGCCGCCGGCGACATGCGCCGCGCGATCCGCCTCTCGGGCGATTTCCACCTGCACATCGCCGACCACGCCGGCCACGGCACGCTCGGCCGCATCCTGCGCGAGCTGGTCTCGCGCACCTCTTTGATCCTCATGACCTACAGCGCGCTGCACAGCCAGGCGCGCGAAGACGCCACCGCCTGCGGCTGCCAGGAGCACCGCGCCCTGCTCGCGGCGCTCAAGCTGCGTGATGCGCGCGAGGCGGCACGCCTGATGCGCGAGCACCTGGAGCGGCTGGAGTCGCAGCTGAGTTTTTCCGTGACGCCCGAAGCAGCGCCGGATCTGCTGGAACTGTTCGGCTCATGAAGCAGTTGCTCGTCATCAACCCCAACACCTCGGAGCGCGTGAGCGCGCTGCTGCAGGCGCATGTGCAGGCCGCGGCCGGCTCGCACGTGGTGGTGCACACCGTGACCGCGCGCTTCGGCGCGCCCTACATCGCCGACGAGGCCAGCTACGCGGTGGCCGCGCACGCCGCGCTCGACGCCTGGGCCGCTGCGCTGGCCGGCCCCGACCCGGCGCCCGACGCGGTGCTGATCGGCTGCTTTGGCGACCCGGGCCTGATGGCCTTGCGCGAGTCCAGCCCCGCGCCGGTCACCGGCCTGGCCGAGGCCGCTTTCATCGAGGCCGCGCGCCACGGCCGCTACGCCATCGTCACCGGCGGCGAGCGCTGGGGGCCGATGTTGCAGCGGCTGGCGCAGGCGCTCGGGCAGGCGCAGCAGCTCGCCGGCATCCACACCGTGGTGCCGACCGGCGCCCAGCTCGCCGCCGACCCGGCCGCCGCCCACCGCCTGTTGGCCCAGGCCTGCCGCGACGCGGCCCACCAGCTCGGCGTGCAGGCCGTGATCCTCGGTGGTGCCGGGCTGGCCGGCATGGCGGCCGCCATCCAGAGCGATGTGCCCGTGCCGGTGATCGACAGCGTCACCGCCGGCACCCACTGGGCGCTGCGCACGCCGCCGCTGCCACCGGCGCGCAGCAGCCCGGGTTTCGACATCGCCTGGCAAGGCCTGTCGTCCGAAATGCGCGCACTCGCGCCGACCCCGGCGGACTGAACCAGCGCTGGGAGGCGACAGCCCGGCAGCACCAGCTGTCGCACAATGCGAAGATGGTCCGCTCATCCCAACTGCTCCACCCTGCCCGCGCGCCCGCTGCCGTGCGCCCCGCCGCCACCGTGCTGCTGCTGCGCGACTCGCCGCAAGGCATCGAAGTGCTGATGACGCGCCGCTCGATGACGGCCAGCTTCGCGCCCGGCGCCTACGTGTTCCCCGGTGGCGGCATCGACGCCGCCGACGCGCAGTCGCACGGGCAGTCCACCCGCCGCGCGACGCAGAGCGACCTGCACCTCACGCAGGCCATCGCCGCCATCCGCGAAAGTTTTGAAGAGCTGGGCATCCTGCTCGCGCGCCGCGCCGACGGCTCGCACCTGGGCACGGGCGAGATCGCCACGCTCGACCGCAAAGCCCCGTTTGCCGAGCAATGCGCAACACAGGGCCTCACGCTGTCCGGTGCCGACGTCTTCGTGCTCGCCCACTGGATCACCGACCGCGACCTGCCGCGCCGCTTCGACGTGCCTTTTCTGGTGGCGCGCATGCCCGAGGGTCAGGAACCCGTGGCCGACGAATCCGAGCAGTTCGAGCCGGTGTGGGTGCGACCGGCCGACGCGCTGGCGCGCCACGCGGCCGGCGGCTTCTTCATCATCTTCCCGACCGTCCGCACGCTGGAGCGCCTTCAGGCCTACCCGAACGTGCAGGCGGTGCTCAATGCTTGCGCGGTGAACGATGAGCCCCTGTTCACCAGCTGTCCGCGCGCGGGCCTGATGAACGGCCACGAGTCGCGCCACATGGAGCATGAACCGCCCTTTGGCGAACTCGCGCTCGTCTGCCCGCACGGCCAGATCGTGCACGAGCTGGCCTGGCAGACCGAGCGCCCGGTGGCGCTGCTGAAGAATGTGCAACGGCTCACCGCGCCCAACCCCGGCTTCATGACCGGCCCGGGCACCAACAGCTACCTGGTGGGCGACCCGGTGAGCGGCCACATCGCCATCGACCCCGGACCGGACATCCCGGAACACATCGAGCGCCTGTGGCGCGCCGCGGGCGGCGACATCCGCGCCATCGTCTGCACCCACTCGCACCCCGACCATTCGCCCGGTGCGCTGCGGCTGCAGGCCTTGTGTGCCGAGAGCCCCCCCATCCTCGGCCTGCCCAGCGCATCCACGGCGCGCGAGAACAGCCGCTTCACACCCGAACGCGCGCTCTCGGACGGCGAGCGTCTCGTGCTCATGGGCACGGCGGGCGATGCCCTCAGCAGCCACACCCTGCAGGTGCTGCACACCCCCGGCCACGCCGCCAACCACCTGTGCCTGCTGCTCGAAGAAGACGGCCTGCTGTTCAGCGGCGACCACATCCTCAACGGCAGCACCACCGTGATCGATCCGCCCGACGGCAACATGGGCGCCTACCTCGAATCGTTGGACAAACTGGACCGGCTGTGCGAGGCGCACGGTGTCGATTTCATCCTGCCCGCGCACGGTTACGTGCTGGGCGACCTGAAGCGCACCGCGGACAACCCGAGCGCACCGGAACACGGGGGCGCCCGCGGGGCCATCGCGCACCTGAAAGCCCACCGCCTCGCGCGCGAAGCCAAAGTGGCGCGCGCCATGCAGGCACAACCCGAAGGCACGATGGACGACTGGGTGAAGCTCGCCTACGACGACGTGCCCGAGCGGCTCTGGCCCGTGGCCAAACGCTCCCTGCTCGCGCACGTGGAACGCCTCCAGAGCCTGGGCGGTTTCAACCTCTGAAGCGAACGATCTGCAGGCCGAACACCGGCGCGCGCGCCGGGTCAGGCGGTGTGTGAAAACAGCGGGTCGGTCTGTTGTTTGACCTGCTGAAGGCAACCGCAGGAACGCTGAGCCAGCTGCGCACGGTCCAGCAGGGTGATGCGGCCATTCCGCAGCATCACAACGCCTTCGGCGGCCAATTGGCTGGTGGCCCGGGCCAGGGCTCCAGGCTCGGTACCCAGCCAGGTGCCCAAGGTGGCCGCTTCGATGTGCAGCACCGCGCCCGGCACGCGGTCAAAAGCGTCTTGCAGCCAACGGCTCAGTCGCTGGTACAGCGAGTGCTGAAGACGGCAAAGCGCGGCCTGCGACATCTGTGCATTCAGGTCCTGCAGATAGCGAAGCACCACCCGCATCTGGCTTTCGTCGGGCTGTGGACCGCTGTTCAGCGCCGCTGCCGGCAACCGCCAGGCGCAACCCGGGTGCAACACCTCGGCGCGCAGGCGTTCAGCCGGGGCACCCAGAAAGGGGGCCACCCCCACCAGCCCGTCGTTGCCCACCAGCGCCACCGGCGCCTCCAGCCCACCGGGCCCAACCGCGTGCAACAGCCCCACCAGGGCATCCACGGGAAAGTACATGAATTCGATGGCTGCGTTGGGCGCCAGCAAGGTCTGGCCCTGGCGCAACTCGACCCGTTCCAGGTGCGAAGGCCAATGCCGTCGATCCACGTGGGCCAGAGCGGCCAGAACCCGGTTGGTCGGTTGTTCGACTGGCAAGTTCGGCGCTCCCGCCCGGGGGCGAACAAAAGGAATCTGGGGTGCCGAGGCTGCGGCTTCGGCGGTGGGCCAGTGTAGGCGCAAAGCGCCAGGACACTGTTCGATACCGTACAGAAGGTATCGGACCGCGATGAACAGGCCTGCGTTGCGGCGCTTCCCGACGCGACGGACCGCATGGGCAACCAGCCAGGCAAGCGGGTGCAAGCCACGTACACTGCAGCGCTGCGGGTGCCTGTCTGCAGCAAAAATACGGCCCGACGGCTCTCTTCAAAGTGTGGTCTTTCAACCATGAACGGGCTCTCGATTGAACTTGTTGCACAACGGTCTGGTGGCTCAACTGCCGCCCACCGATCAGGGCCTGCTCCTGCGCCGATGTGAGCCCGTGGAGCTCAAGGCGGGTGAGATCCTTTCTGCGCCGGGTGCGGCCAGCGGACACGTCTACTTCCTCCTGAGCGGCGCCAGCGTGGCCCTGGTGGTGCGCAATGGGGGCGGTAGCGGGCTTGCGGTGGGACTCGCGGGCCGGGAAGGCGCAGTGGGTCTGCAGTTTGCGCTGGGACTGGGCGCTGGCCATTTCACGCTGCTGGTGCAAAGCAGCGGTGCGGCCTTTCGCGCCGACGGCGCGGTGCTGCAGCGCCTGTCGGACCGGCGCCTGGGCATGTTGCGGACCTTCGCGGGCTACCTCTGGGTCTTTTCGCAGGAAGTGGCCGAACTGGCCGCGTCTGCCCAGGTGCAGGACATCCCGGCGCGTCTGGCCCGCTGGATCCTGCTCAGCCAGGCGCGAACGCACCAGACCGAACTGCAGCTCACACATGCCCACCTCGCCGACATGCTGGGCGTGCGCCGGGCGGGCATCACGCTGGCGGCGCGCAACCTGAAAGACAGGGGTCTGGTGGACTACCGCCGCGGACGCATCCAGATCCTCAACTTCGAAGGACTGGCCACCGTGGCACACGCCCAGCAGGGCACCCGGGGCGACCTGCTGGAAGACAACGAATTAGTGTGAAGCGCGCCGATACGCCGGATTTTGTGCATGCGGAACCCTCTTGCGAAGGCCCCGCATGTGACCGTCATTCATCTGGGCCGGGGGTCACCCACCCGGCTCGGTGCTACCTACCCGCCAGCTCCGCGGAACCACGTCAACGCTGGCCTATTTGGTATTGCTGCGCGTAGAGATTGCCCGTTTCACCCGCACTGAAGCGGCTCGTCTCTGTTGCTCTGATCCTCACCTTAGGGCCTTGCGGCTTGTCGGTGGAGAGGTGTTACCTCCTACGCTGTCCTGTGCAGTCCGGACGTTCCTCCAGTGCGCCCTTTCGGGCCTTGCACCAGCGACGGCCTGGCGCGCTTCACGCGGCGATTATCGCCTGCCCGGACTCTGCATCAGACCAGGCGCTCGATCTTCTTGAAGCGCCACACCAGCTGGTGGTAGCCGGTCTGCAGCGCCAGCATGGCCGCGTAGGTCACAGGGAAGGCCATCCACACGCCCTCCAGTCCGAAGCGCTGGTTCAGCCCGTAGGCCACCGGCAGCTGCACCAGCAGGATGCAGGCGATGGAAATCGCCACCGGCATCAGCACCACGCCGCTGGCGCGCATGATGCCGCCCACCACCGACTGGAAGCCGAACAGCAGCATGCTCCACAACATGATGTGCAGCAGGTGCTCGGCCTGTGCCAGCACCTCGGGCTGCGTGATGAACAGGCCCAGCAGCCAGTGAGACAAGGCATAGCCGAGCAGCACCAGCGAGCCGGTCACGCACACGTTCATCCACAGCCCCGTGCGCAGGATGGCGCCCAGGCGCTCCGCACGGCCCGCGCCGATGGCCTGGGCGCCGAGGATGGACGCGGTGATGGCGATGGACAGCGCGGGAAACTGCACGTAGTTGACGATCTGCGTGACCGCGCCGTAGGCCGCCGTGGCCTGCGAACCGTGGCCGTTGACCAGCGACAGGATCACCAGCTCCGAGATCGAGATCACCACCATCTGCAGCCCGGTGGGCAGACCGATGCGCATCACCTGGGCCAGGATCTTGCCGTCCAGCCGCAGGGACTTGAGCAGCATCCGGTCGGGCGCGAGCACGCTGCCCTTGCGCCGCAGGCGCCAGACCAGGAAACCCAGCGACGCCGCCTGGGACACAAAGCCCGCCAGTGCTGCGCTCTGGATGCCCATGGGCGGCAACCCCAGCCAGCCTTTGATCAAGGCGGGCGTCAGCACCAAGCCCAGGCCGGTGGACAGCAACAGGGCCTGCAACGGCGTCACCGTGTCGCTCACGCCGCGCAGCAGCTGCGTGTAGAGGATGACCAGCAGCAGCAGCGGCATCAGCAACATCATCACCCGCGCGTAGGCGGTGGCATCGTCGAGCACGTCGGCCGGCGTGCCCAGCAGTTGCATGCCTTCGCGCGCAAACACGCTGCCCAGCAGCGCCGCCACGATGCCGATCAAGGCGCCCAGTGCCAGCGCCGAGCCAGCGATGGCCTTGACCTTCTCGGGCTCCCGTGCGCCCCAGGCCTGGCCGATCAGCACCGAGGCGCCCGCGCCCAGGCCGATCACCAGCGAGATGAAGAAAAAGAAGATCGGGAACATGCCCGACACCGCCGCCAGGGCGTGGGTGCCGAGCATCTGGCCGATGAAGATGCCGTTGAGGGTGCCCGAAAAGCTCTGCAGGAAGTTGGACAACACCATGGGCACGAGAAACACCAGGTAGATGCGCCAGAGGGGTTTTGGGGGGCTGGAAGCTTGGGGTGGCATGGATCGGAACGCTGAGAAATGGGAGAGGTCAATGGAAGCGGTGTGGAGCGGCGGCGCTCAGGTGGCGCTGGTGACCGCAAGCGGCGTGGCGGCAAAGGCGTCGCGGGCGAGCCAGGCGAGGTGGTCCCGCACATCGACGGGCCAGTGGGCGGTGCGGTGGGCGAACGCCCCGGCGTCTTGCGCGAACAGCGCCCGCGAAGCCTCTTCGAAGCCGGGCAGACCGCCGCCGATCGCGCTCATGAAGCGGTAGACCCGCTCCTTGGCCAGGCGTTGCGCATCCTGGTCGCCCTGGCTGCGCCGGGCCTCTTCCACCAGCCGGCGCAGGGCGGCCGACGCGCCACCACGTTGCTGCGCCAGCCACGCCCAGTGGCGGGGCAACAGCGTGACCTCGCGCGCCACCACGCCGAGACGCGGCCGGCCCACGCCCGGCGCAACGGTCGCCGCTTCGAACTCGTCCGGGGGACCGCCGGCGGGCTGCGCGGGGGCATAGCCGGCTGGCCAGGGGTGGTCCACCAGGGCGCCGCTGGCGTCGTCAAACACCAGCAGGCCTCCAGCGCTCAGGTCCAGCGCGCGCAGCGCCTGGTCCACCTCGGCGTAGGAGCCGTTGGCGACGCGCCGGTGGCCGAGAAAAGCGGTGCATGTAGCGATGGTGACGGTGTTCATGGCGCTAATTTTATACGGGTTTTATTATTTTACCCGGATTTATTTACAACAATCCACCGGAGGCCTCGCGCACCACAAAGCCGGTCGCGGCTTTGACGACAATAGGGGCTCCTTGCTTGATAAACACAAGCCCTCTTCACCATGATCCGACTCTCCGAACTCAAGCTCCCGCTGGCCGACGTACCGGCCGAACACCGCCGCGCGTCCGACGCGCCGTCCGAAACCGACGAAGACCGCATCCCGCCGCCACACCCGGTCGAGGCCCTCACCCGACTGGCTGCCCAGGCGCTGGGCATCGGGCCCGAGGTCATTGACCACCTGCACGTCTTCAAACGCAGCTTCGACGCCCGCAAGGCCGAACTGCTGGCTGTGTACATCGTGGACGTGACGCTGGCCGATCCGGCGCTGGAGCCGGGTTTGCTGGCCCGTTTTGCGAACAACCCGCACATCCAGCCCACGCCCGACATGGCCTGGCACGCGCCCGGTCACGCCCCGGCCGGCTGGCCCACCGACGAGGCGGATCGCCCGGTGGTGGTTGGTCTCGGTCCCTGCGGCCTGTTCACCGCGCTGGCGCTGGCGCAGATGGGCCTCAAACCCATCGTGCTGGAGCGTGGCAAACCGGTGCGCGAGCGCACCAAGGACACCTGGGGCCTGTGGCGCAAGAAGGTGCTGAACCCGCAGAGCAACGTGCAATACGGCGAAGGCGGCGCCGGTCTGTTCTCGGACGGCAAGCTCTACAGCCAGATCAAGGACCCGCGCTTCCT
This sequence comes from Hydrogenophaga aromaticivorans, assembly GCF_013387465.1. GTDB lineage: Bacteria > Pseudomonadota > Gammaproteobacteria > Burkholderiales > Burkholderiaceae_C > Hydrogenophaga > Hydrogenophaga aromaticivorans. The sequence continues at coordinate 146,122 of NZ_VYGV01000001.1, forward strand.
CGGCCGCAAGGTGATGAACGAGTTCGTGGACGCGGGCGCGCCGCCCGAGATCCTCTACCAGGCGCACCCGCACATCGGCACCTTCAAGCTGGTCAAGGTGGTCGAGGCCATGCGCGAAAAAATCATCACGCTGGGCGGCGAGATCCGCTTCCAGCAGCAGGTGGTGGGCCTCTCGCTGGCACCCTCAAGCGATGGACAGCAGCAACTGACCGGCCTGCGCGTGTTGCAGCTGGACAGTGGGGTGATCACCGAACTGCCCGCGCGGCGCGCCGTGCTGGCGCTCGGCCACAGCTCGCGCGACACCTTCGCCCTGTTGCACGATGTGGGCGTGTTCCTCGAAGCCAAACCGTTCTCGGTGGGCTTTCGCATCGAGCACCCGCAAAGCGTGATCGACCGCGCGCGCTGGGGCCGGCACGCCGGCCACCCGCTGCTGGGCGCGGCCGACTACAAGCTCGTGCACCACGCCAAAAACGGCCGCGCGGTCTACAGCTTCTGCATGTGCCCGGGCGGCACCGTGGTGGCGGCCACCTCCGAGCCGGGCCGCGTGGTCACCAACGGCATGAGCCAGTACTCGCGCAACGAGCGCAACGCCAACGCAGGCCTGGTGGTGGGCATCGACGTGGCTGACTTCCCGCAGACATTTCCAGAAGACCTGCCGCTCTGGACCGCCGCCTTCGGAGAGCCCGATGGCACGCGCTACGCCACGCAGGCCCAAACACTGGCCGCACAAGGCCAGACGCACCCGCTCGCCGGCATCGTGTTGCAGAGGCAGCTGGAGGCCCGCGCCTACGAGCTCGGCGGCGGCACCTACGAAGCACCCGGCCAGCTGGTGGGCGACTTCGTGGCCCAGACACCGTCCACCGCGCTCGGCACGGTGGATCCGTCGTACAAGCCGGGCGTGAAGCTCGGCAACCTCGCGCCCGCCTTGCCCGATTTCGCCATCGAGGCCATGCGCGAAGCCATCCCCGTGTTCGGCCGCAAGATCAAGGGCTACGACATGGCCGATGCCGTGCTCACCGGCGTGGAAACGCGCACCTCGTCACCACTGCGCATCACGCGCGGGACCGACTGCCAGAGCCTGAATACACGCGGCCTCTACCCGGCGGGCGAGGGTGCGGGCTACGCCGGCGGCATCCTTTCCGCGGGCGTGGACGGCATCAAGGTGGCCGAGGCGCTGGCCCGCGATCTGCTCGGCATGCCTGCGGACGTTTGAAGCCGACACCAGACGTTACATGTCTGGCGGCAGCTTTACACAGGCGGTGAAGCGGCTTGACACAAGCCCCGCACGATGGAGGCTCCTCAACCAAGGAGCTTTCCATGAAATCCCCTGACCGTTCCATCCTCCTCCCCGTCCTCACCGGTGTGATCGCCCTCGCCGGCGCCGGTGCCGTCCAGGCCCAGGATGAACGCGCCCGTGTGCTCAGCAGCAAACCCATCATCCAGCAAGTGGCCACGCCGCGCGAGGTGTGCCAGAACCAGACCGTGACCGTGCCCGGCCACAAGTCGGGCGCCGGTGCGCTGATCGGCGGCATCGCCGGTGGCGCCATGGGCAATGCCATCGGCGGTGGCAGCGGCCGCGCAGTGGCCACGGCCATCGGCCTGTTCGGTGGTGCCGTGCTCGGCAACCACATCGAAGGTCGCGGACAGCCCCGCACGCAGACCGTGCAGCAGTGCAGCACCCAGACCTTCTACGAAAACCAGACCGTGGCCTACGACGTGGTGTACGAGTACGCCGGCCGGCGCTACAACGTGCAGATGCCCGAAGAACCGGGGCGCTACGTCCATGTGAACGTGCAACCCGTCATCGCCGCGCCCGCACCGCGGCAGCAGATGCAATACCGCCCGGCGCTACCGGCGGAACCCGAAGTGGTCTACATTGGTGGAACACGCCCGTATCCGGAGGTGTACCGCGGCCACCGCCGGGATCGCGAGAACGAAGAATGGGATCGCAACTGGCGTTGAAGTCCGGGTCACACCCACAAAAAAGCCCCGTCATTTTGACGGGGCTTTTTGTTGGCCGGGAAGCGCCGGGCGCTTCGACTGCGCCCGATCAGACGCTGAAGCTGGAGCCACAACCACAGGTGGTCGAGGCATTGGGGTTCTTGATGACGAACTGGGCACCCTCCAAGTCTTCCTTGTAGTCGATCTCGGCGCCGACCAGGTACTGGTAGCTCATGGCATCGATCAACAGCGAAACACCGTTTTTCGTCATGGTGGTGTCGTCTTCGTTGACCACCTCGTCAAAGGTGAAACCGTACTGGAAACCCGAGCAGCCACCGCCCTGCACAAACACGCGCAGCTTGAGGTCCGGGTTGCCTTCTTCGGCCACCAACTCGGCCACTTTGGCCGCGGCGCTGTCGGTGAAGACCAGCGGGGCTGGCATGTCGGTCTGGATGTTTTCTGCAACTGCGCTCATGGGGTGTCCTGACATAGGGCTTGAGCCGTTTCCGGGGGCTTCCTGAACACGGCTGGTGGACGCCATTCGTCCACATCTGATGCAATGCTATAGCAAATCGCTCGGGTTTGCGCTCAGCCGTTGTTTGCCGCCAGTTTGAGTGTGGGTTTGTCTTCGACACCACCGGTCATGGGTTTGAGCTGACCCGAGATCGTTGCGCCCTGGTGCATCTCCAGGGCCTTGTAGGACACGTCGCCCTCGATCCGTGCCTTGGGCTGCAGTTCCAGCAGATCAAACGCCAGCACGGGACCCTTGACGCTGCCGTTGATGATGACGTGGTCGGCATGGATCTGGCCGGTCACGGTGGCCGATTCGCTGATCACCAGGATGCTGGACTGCTCATCGCTGGCGCGGATATCGCCCACCACGTCACCGTCCACCCGCAGTCCGTCGTGGAAAAACACATTGCCTTCAATGCGCGTTCCATGGGCGATCAGGCTTTTGATGGGGGGTTGCTTCTTCTTGCCAAACATGGAGTTCTCCGAAACGACAGTTGATTACAGCTTGATGGTGTGCAGGGCCAACACCTTGCCGTCCTGCAGGATTTTTGCGGTCACGGTTTTTACCACGGCCTGTTCGGGAACGTCCACCAGCCCCTCTTGGCGCAGATAGCCCTTGATCAGCACCGGCTGCGGCGACGGCGCCTGAACGGCCGACCAGGGCTTGCCCTCCAGCGTACCGGCAAAGGTCACTTCCAGCACACCCCTGAAATCGGGCGCGTTCTTGGTGGCCTGGATCATCAGCACCTGCCACTTGAGCTGGTTCTGCGCCAGGCGATCGACCTGCAGGCCACGAATGTTCAATGCGCCACTTCCCGACCCCGGGATCAGGCGCTCGAAGAACCCCAGGTCGCCACGCAGCACCTGGTTGTCGGCCTCCAGCTGGCGGATCTGCTGCACCAGTTGCTCCTGGGCCGCCTTCTCCGCCGTCAGCAGGCTCTCCGAGGTGTTGGAGACGGACTGCGCCCGCACCAGTTCGGCACGCAGGTCCTGCACCTCGTTGCGCAGGCGCTCCAGTTCCTGTTTGGCGTTGCGGTCCAGCCCGGCGATGTCTTTGCCCACCTCGAACGCCCAGAGCGCCAGAGCCCCTGAAAAGCCAAGCACCACGGCACCCAGAAGCCAGCGAAACGGCCAGGGCATGGCGCTGCGCACCGAAACCCGGGGCGCGCTGACGGTGAGCCGTCGTCGCAAGAGACGCAACCTCATTCAGACACCTTTCGATTGGGAATTGAGAACCCGGATCACACGGCCCCCAAAATGCAAAAACCGCCCCAAGACAAGCTTGCAGGCGGTTTTTGCGGCAGAAGCCCGGCGCTTTAGCGCTTGCTGAACTGCTTGGCGCGGCGTGCGGAACGCAGACCGACCTTCTTACGTTCGACTTCGCGGGCATCGCGCGTGACGAAACCGGCTTGCGACAGGCTCGGCTTGAGCGTGGCGTCGTAGTCGATCAGGGCGCGGGTGATGCCGTGGCGCACAGCGCCGGCCTGGCCGGATTCGCCGCCACCGTGCACGTTGACCATCACGTCGAAGGTTTCGGCGTGGTTGGTCAGCAGCAGCGGCTGCTTGGCGATCATGATCGAGGTTTCACGGCCGAAGTAGGACTGGATGTCCTTGCCGTTGACCACGATCTGGCCGGAGCCTTTTTTCAGAAACACACGGGCGACGCTGGATTTGCGACGGCCGGTGCCATTGTTCCATTCACCAATCATCTCAAGGCTCCTTTAGAGTTCCAGCACTTGCGGCTGTTGGGCGGTGTGGGGATGCTCAGCACCGCCGTACACCTTGAGCTTCTTGATCATGGCGTAGCCGAGCGGGCCCTTGGGCAGCATGCCCTTGACGGCCTTCTCGATCGCGCGGCCAGGGTGCTTGGCCTGCATGTCACGGAAGTTGGTGGCGTAAATACCGCCCGGGTAACCCGAGTGACGGTAATAAATCTTGTCGAGGGCTTTGGTGCCCGTCACGCGGATCTTGGACGCGTTGATGATGACGATGTAGTCACCGGTATCGACGTGAGGCGTGTAAATGGCCTTGTGTTTGCCGCGCAAACGGAGAGCCACTTCACTGGCAACTCGTCCGAGGACCTTGTCGGTCGCGTCAATCACAAACCACTCGTGCTTCACGTCAGCTGGTTTGGCGCTGAACGTAGTAGTCATGAGATTTCTCTTTGAAGGAGGGTTTGGCGGCTCTTTTCCACGGTCGGTTGTTCTCTGTCGGAACACTCTTAGGTGGGGTTTTGCACCCCGGTTGCCCGGTGTGCGGTCTTCGTCGCGGAGCCTTGCGTTTCGCTGCGAAGCCTTCGATTGTACGAAATATCGGTGCCGATTGGCAAGTTGCAGATGGGCGGCGGGTGACCGGGTCGCCCGGGGGCGCTACCATCGACCCCATGTTCAGTTACCGACACGCCTTCCACGCCGGCAACCACGCCGACGTGCTCAAGCACATCACCCTCATCGCCACACTGCGCCATCTGATGCAGAAAGAAGCCGGCATCACCCTGGTGGACACCCACGCGGGCGCCGGGCTGTACCGGCTGGACGGTGACTACACGGAGACCGGGGGTGAAGCCAAAGACGGCGTGGTCAAGCTGATGGCCGCCCTGCGTCCGGCCGGCGCCGCACCCGTGGCCGCCGCGCCGGTGATCGACGACTACCTCGACCTGATCGCCAGCTACAACCCCTCGGGGCTGCTGCGCGTCTACCCGGGTTCGCCCTTTGTGCTGCATTCGCTGCTGCGCACCGAATCGCGCGACAAGCTCAAGCTGTTCGAGCTGCACCCGACCGACAGCCGCACCCTCAACGCCAACATCGCCCAGCTCGAAGCGGGGCGCCAGATCGCCGTGGCGCTGCAGGACGGCTTTGAAGGCGTCAAGCCTTTGCTCCCGCCGCCGCCGTCGGCCACCGGCTCCAAGCGCGCCGTGGTGCTGATCGACCCCAGTTACGAGATCAAGAGCGACTACGGCAAAGTGAGCGCCTGCATACAGGAACTCATCCGCCGTTTCCCGACCGGCACCTATCTGGTGTGGTACCCGATCATTCCGCGCCCGGAGGCGCACGACCTGCCCCGCCGGCTGAAGACCCTGAGCAACCAGGCGCAACGGCCCTGGCTGAACGCGACACTGGCCATCGGGCAAGACCCCACCCACGGTCCGGATGACCGGCCCGGCCTCACGGCCAGCGGCATGTTCGTCATCAACCCGCCCCACACGCTGAAAGCGGCGCTGCAGGTCGCCTTGCCCCAGTTGCTGACCCACCTCGGTCGGGGCCGCGGCAAAGGCCAGACGCTCGACACCGGCGGCTGAAGCCACCGCGCTGCGGCGCCAAGGCACTGGCACCGGTGTTCAGGGCCGGGCCAGCACCATGACCCAGTAGTGGCCGAACCGGCTGCCCGCTTGCCGCACACAACTCACACCCACCGCCTCGAACTGTCGGCTCATGAGGTTGCTGCAATGCCCGGGGCTGGAGAGCCAGCCGGCGATGACGCCGTCCACCGTGGCTTGCCCGCCCGCCAGGTTCTCGCCTACCGATGTCCAGAGGTAGCCCTCGGCCGCGACCCGCTGGGCCAGGGAGCGCCCGTCCAGGCTGGTGTGTGAAAAGTAGTTCCGGGTGGCCATGTCCCGGGCATGGCCGGCCGCGGCTGAAAACAGGCGTTGATTCCACACCAGCGGACTGGCGGCCGGCATGACCGAGTTCCCGCAGGAACGGGCCACGGCCCGCGCGGCGTTGAGGCGCTGAACCAGCGTTGTCTGAAAGCCCGGCAGCCCGCAAGCGGTGCTGGCATCCAGCGGCACCCGTTCGGAAGCACGGTCCGCGACAAACACCCACTGGCCCGTTGTCCCGCCGACCGCCGCCGGTCCGCTGTGGACCCCACCCGCCGCGAACCCCGCCAGCAACGCGACCGTGAACCGGGCGCAGCGTTGCGACCAGGGGCCGGCGCGAAAAGGGAAAGGCCTGTCAGTGGGCGACATGGATCCGACTGTACGGAAAAGAGCGCCCTGTGCGCCCGGCCCCTCCCCGGAAAAACCCTGAGTCGATCCCAGACAATTAACCAACCGATCGGTCGGTTAATTGCATATACTGCCGCTTCACCCCATTCGGCACCCGGTTTCGGGGTCAGGAGACACGCATGTACACCCAATCTTTTTCGGTCGCCGACGGCGAGGCCAAGCCCGGGCTGAAGGCCGTGGCCGCACCGGCCAGCGCCGAAGACACGGCCTTGCAAACCCATTTCGACGCCGTGATCGACGCCGACGGCAAGATCGAACCGCGCGACTGGATGCCCGACGGCTACCGCAAGACCCTGGTGCGCCAGATCAGCCAGCACGCCCACAGCGAGATCGTGGGCATGCTGCCCGAAGGCAACTGGATCAGCCGCGCGCCCAGCCTGAAACGCAAGGCCATCCTGATCGCCAAGGTGCAGGACGAAGGCGGCCACGGCCTCTATCTGTACAGCGCCGCAGAGACGCTCGGCACCAGCCGTGACCAGATGCTCGACGGCCTGCACAGCGGCAAAGCCAAGTACAGCTCCATCTTCAATTACCCCACGCTCAACTGGGCCGACGTCGGCGTGATCGGCTGGCTGGTGGACGGCGCGGCGATCATGAACCAGATCCCGCTGTGCCGCTGCTCTTACGGTCCTTACGCCCGCGCCATGATCCGCGTCTGCAAGGAAGAGAGCTTCCACCAGCGCCAGGGCTACGAAGCGCTGCTGGTGATGATGCAGGGCACGGCCGAGCAGAAGGCCATGGTGCAGGACGCCGTCAACCGCTATTGGTGGAAATGCCTCGCCATGTTCGGCCCGCCCGACGCCGACAGCCCCAACAGCGTGCAGGGCATGCGCTGGGGCATCAAACGCATCAGCAACGACGACCTGCGCCAGAAGTTCGTCGACGCCACCGTGCCGCAGGCCGAGGTGCTGGGCGTGACCCTGCCCGACCCCGACCTGAAGTGGAACGAGGCGCGCGGCCACTGGGACTACGGCCAGATCGACTGGGACGAGTTCTGGGCCGTGGTCAACGGCAACGGCCCCTGCAACAAGGAACGCCTGGCCACCCGCGTGAAAGCCCACGAGCAAGGCGCCTGGGTGCGCGAAGCCGCCATGGCCCACGCCGCCAAACAGCAAGCCCGCAACCTGAAGGAGGCCGCATGAACGCGCCCGCATCGACACCCGCACTGAAAGAATGGCCGCTCTGGGAAGTGTTCGTCCGCAGCAAGCAGGGCCTGGAACACAAACATTGCGGCAGCCTGCACGCCAGCGACGCACAACACGCGCTGCAGATGGCGCGCGACGTCTACACCCGCCGCCAGGAAGGCGTGAGCATCTGGGTGTTGCCGTCCAACGCCATCACCGCCAGCGAACCCGACAGCAAGGACAGCTTCTTCGATCCGGCGGCCGACAAGATCTACCGCCACCCGACCTTCTACGAAATCCCCGAAAAAGTGGGGCACATGTGATGGCGGCGCCGGTTGACTATGTATTGCACCTGGCCGACAACGCCCTGGTGCTCGGCCAGCGCAACGCCGAATGGTGCGGCCACGGCCCCGTCCTCGAAGAAGACCTGGCGCTGGCCAACAACAGCCTGGACCTGATCGGCCAGGCGCGGCTGCTCTACCAGCACGCGGCCAGCCTCATCAACGCCGACCCGGCCGAGGCCCAGCGTTTCGCGCACCTTCAGGGCGCGCGCCAGAACGGCCAGATCGCCGAAGACACGCTGGCCTACTTCCGCGACACCGCCGAGTTCCGCAACCACACGCTGATGGAGCTGCCGCACCACGGCCCGCTGGTGGGCTACGCGGTGAGCGAGCGCGACTACGCCGTGACCATCGCGCGCAACTTCCTCGTCAGCGCGCTCATGGTGCTGGTGTGGGACAGCCTGCAGGCGTCGAAGGACGCGCAACTGGCTGCCATCGCGGCCAAGTCCCTGAAGGAAGTGCGTTACCACCTGCGCCACGCGTCGGACTGGCTGGTGCGCTTTGGCGACGGCACCGATGAATCGCAGCGCCGCGCGCAGGCGGCGCTGGACCACCTGCTGCCCTATTGCGAAGCCTTCTGGCAGCCTTCCCCCGCCGAACAGGCCGCCGCAGCCGATGGAAGTGGCGTGGACGTGCGAACGCTGCGCGATCACTGGAACGCCCTGATCAACGACACCCTGGCCGAAGCCACGCTCACGCGCCATGACCAGCCGCACGCGGGCTACGTGGCCCAAGGCCATGTGGGCGTGCACTCGGAGCACCTGGGCTTCCTGCTGGCCGAGATGCAGAGCCTGGCCCGGGCGCACCCGACCGCCGTCTGGTGAACACCATGGATGCGGCCACCCACGCTTCGCTGCAGGCCGTCACCGAGGCGCTGGCGCACCTGGCCGACCCGGAGATTCCGGTCATCAGCCTGCGCGAGCTGGGCATCCTGCGCGACGTACGCGAGGGGGCCGACGGCGTGCCGGAAGTGGTCATCACGCCCACCTACAGCGGCTGCCCGGCCATGGGCCAGATCGAGGACGACATCCACGCGGCCCTGAGCGCTGCAGGGCTGCCCGGCCGCGTCATCACGCAGCTCTCGCCCGCCTGGACCACCGACTGGATGAGCGAGGCCGCGCGCGAGAAGCTGCGCGCCTATGGCATCGCGCCGCCGCAATGCGGCAGCCATGCCGACACGCCCGCCGGGGTGGTGAAGTTCAGCCGGCACGCGGTCCGGCATACCGCGGTGCCCTGCCCCCAGTGCGGCTCAAACAACACGACCGAAACCTCGCCGTTCGGTTCAACCGCCTGCAAAGCACTCTTCAAGTGCCTCGACTGCCTGGAACCCTTCGACTACTTCAAGCCGTACTGACACCATGAGCAACGCCGTCCCTCGCTTCCACGACCTCACCGTCTCGCGCATCCACCCCGAGGCCGCCGGGTCGGTGGCGGTGTCGCTGCACATTCCGCCGGAGCTGCGCGACACCTTCGCCTTCGAGCCGGGCCAGTTCCTCACGCTGCGCACCACCATCGGCGGGCAGGACGTGCGGCGCAGCTACTCCATCAGCAGCCCGCGCAGCCTGCTCACGCAACAGGGCGAACTCACGCTGGGCATCCGGCCGGTCGAAGGCGGTGTGTTCTCGAACTGGGCCGCCACCGAGCTGAAGGCCGGGGACGCGCTGCGCGTGATGCCGCCCGACGGCCGCTTCACCGTGCACAAGCCACGCGCCCTGCACCGTGTCGGCTTCGCGGCCGGCTCGGGCATCACGCCCATCCTGTCCATCATGGCCAGCACGCTGGAGGAATCGGCCGACAGCCAATTCACGCTCGTTTTCGGCAACCGGCGCATGGCCAGCGTGATGTTCAACGAGGCGCTGCAGGATCTGAAAGACCGCTACCCCGGCCGCCTCACGCTGATCCACGTGCTCTCGCGCCAGGCGCAGGAAGTCCCGCTGCTCGAAGGCCGCATCGACGGCGACAAGGTGCGCGCCATCATCGCCGCGCTGCTGCCGGTGGGCAGCATGGACGAGGTGTTCATCTGCGGCCCCGACGCCATGATCGAAGCCACGCAGCAGGCGCTGCTCGACGCCGGTGTGCGGCCCGACCGCGTGCACACCGAACGGTTCACTTCACCGACGTTGGAAGCCCTGCCCGCCGATCAGCGCCAGGCCGCGGTGCTCGGCCACCCGGCGGTCCGCACCGATGGCGAAGTGGCGTTGACCGTAGTGCTCGATGGCAAGCCGCACCAGTTGCGCATGGGCAAGGACGAACATGTGCTGGATGTGGCGCTCAACGCCGGCCTTGACCTGCCCTGGTCGTGCCGCGGTGGGGTGTGCTGCACCTGCCGCGCCAAGGTGGTGGAAGGCGCCGTCACCATGGACAAGAACTTCACGCTCGAACCCTGGGAAACCGACAAGGGCTTCGTGCTGAGCTGCCAGGCGCGGCCGACGACCGACCGGCTCGTGGTGAGCTACGACGAGCGCTGAGCCACGGGTTCTCAGACGCTCCTTTCAAGGAGCTTTTTCGATGGTTTGCTGCGGCAGGCGCGAGGGGCACCCGCTGCGAGTGGATACCCAGCCCTCAACGCAAGCTCACGCTCTGCTGCTTCCACTGTGGCATCTGCCAGCGCTGGAAAGCGCCCAGCACGCTCGGGTCGCTGGCCTGGCGCTGGGGGGCGAGCGTGGCCAGGTCGAGCACTTCGTAGCGCCGCTGGTACCGGCCCTCGCCCCGGGCTTCGCGCGCCACCAGCACCTGGCGCCCTCCCGGCACCCAGCCCGCGAGTTCGGCGTAGCCGATGCCCGGCAGGGTGGGCGCCGGCGACAACACGCTCAGCGTCCAGCCCCCGGCCTGCTTGCGCAGCAGCCAGAGTTCGCGCCACCCCGCCATCGGCTGCACCGCCAGCGCTGCGGCATTGCCTTCGCGGTTCACGCTGAACGAGGCCGGCCACACCACGCCGTGGCTGCACTGCGTCCACAGCGGCGCGCTGCCCGCCGCGCCGCCGTGCAGGCTCACGCAGGTCTGCCCCGCCTGCGCGCCGGGGCTGGTGCGCAGCTGCAGACCCTTGCTCTGAATGCTGGCGGGAACCGCCGCCCAGCGCGAGGCGTTCACGCGCATCACCGCATCGTTCATCAGGCCCGCGTCGGTGTCGGGCAGGCCCTGCGGGTCCACCCGCGCCAGCGCCTCCAGCGCGCGCTCGGCGGCGGTGGCGTGCGCACCGCCCGGGGCACCACGCGAGCGCTCGAAGGCCACCGCCGACCAGACGCTGGCGCGCCGCATCTGCAGGCGGTTCTTCAGCACCGGCGGCAGGCCCGACGCATCGGCCTGGTCCAACAGGCTGGCGCTGTCCTCCTGGCGCTGGATGCGCTGCAGCACACCGAGCGCGGGGTCTTCACACGCCGGGTCGGTCAGGGCCAGCGCGGCGCGGGCGCGCTGCTCGGCGCTGGCCGCGGGCATGGCCAGCACGCGCGTGAACAGTTCACCGTCGTAACAGATCTGCATGCGGTCCCCGCGCTCGTGGCTGTTGAAGCGGATGCCGTAGCGCCCCGCCGCGTCCAGCTGGCCCAGCAGCGCTTCCTGGGCGCCGCGGGACAGGCCCGCGGCCGAGGCCCGTTGCGCCAACCGCTGTGCCGCGCCGGCCACGGCATCGAGCACCTCGGCGCCCACGGGGCCCGACAACTGCGCCGGGCTGGCCGCCCGCAGCCAGGCCGCGCCGTAGCCGAAACCCAGGCCTTCGCTGCCCGCGCTGTCCTTGACGAAGCGCAGCACCGCCAGCAGTTCGTCGGCGTGGGCCGCGTCCAGCGACAGCCGACGCAACTGGCTGGCTCGCACGTAACCACCACGTTCGCGCTGGTGATCCCAGACCTGCACATACTCCAGGCGCTCGCCGCGGACCTCCACCAGCTCGCCCTGCCACAGCCGGGCCTGCTGGACCGCTGCCTCGCGTGGCGCGGCACGCAGCGCCACGGCGTCCTGCACGATCAGCGCCTGCGGCGGCAGCGCCGGCGGCTGCCCCACGGCGGCGTGCGCCGGGGGCGCCACGAACACCAGCAGCCAGGCCGCCGCCGCGGCCAGCACGGCCGTGACCACATAGTGCAAGCAGTTCTTCACGACTTCCTCGGGTGGGTGGGCGGGGCCGTTCATTCTTCTTCCCCTTCGTCGGCGGCGGCCCCCGAGGCGAGCGCGACGGCCTTGCCCGGGCGGCCCAGCAGCCCCGAACCGATGAAGCCGCCGTCGGCCCCCGGCGCGGCGATGATGACCTGCACCTTGTCGGACAGCTTGTCGGCCATGACCTTCTGGATCAGCAGCGGATGGCGGCTCAGCAGGCTGCCTTCGCGCGCCATCTGTTCGGCGTTGGCCTTGCCCACGGCCTCCAGCCGGAACGCCTCGGCCTGGGCCAGGCGCTGGCGCGCCAGCGCTTCGCCGTCGGCTTCGATGCGCCGCGCCTCGGCGTTGCCTTCGGCGGTGCGGATGCGCGACTGTTTGTCGGCCTCGGCTTCGAGCTTGCGCTGCTCCACCTGGCGCTGCTTGAAGGGCAGCACGTGTTTCATCGCCTCTTCCTGCGCCTTGGCGGCGATCACCTGCACCTTGCCAGCGGCCTCGGCCTGCAGCTCCCGCTGCACCATCTCGGCCCTGGCTTCGAGCTCGCTTTCCTTCACGCGTTTTTCTTTCAACTCCAGCGTGTAGCGCATCTTTTCGCTGGCCATTTCTTCGGCCAGCAGGGTTTCCATGCGCTCGCTGTACTGCGGCGGCAGGTCGATCTTGCCCACCTGCACGTTGCGCAGGATCAGGCCCTCGGCGGCCAGCTTCGGCTTGAGTTCGGCTTCCATGGCCTGCTGGATCTCCGTGCGCCGGGTCGAGAAGATCTCGCGAGCGGTGTAGCGCGCGAAGGTCTTGTAGACCACGCCCTGCAGGGCCGGGTCCACCAGCTCGGCGCCCGGGTCCACCTGCAGCCGGCTGGCCACCAGCGCGAGCTGGGCCGGGTTGACCGCAAAGCGCACCGTTACATCCACGCCCAGCGACAGTCCTTCCACCGACTGCACCGGCGCCGGCCCGTCGTGGCGCGCCATCTCGGCCGACTTCCAGTTCTGGTCGCGCAGCGACAGCACCCGCAGGCGGTGCAGGCCGGGCACCACCCAGACATTGCCCGCGCCCAGTTCCTGCTGGTGGCCGGTGAGCTGGTTGGTGCGCAGCGCCGCCTGGCCCGGGTTGATCGTCAGCGCGGGCGGGTGGCGCACCAGGGTGTAGCCACCGGCGACCAGCAGCAGGACCCCCACCACCACCGAGGCGGTGTGCCGGGGCAGGCGCGGCAGACTCAGCGGCGGGCGGGGCTGTGCCGGCGGTGCACCGTCGTCGAACAGCGGCGCCGTGCTGGCGTCGGGTGCCGGCCGGGCGAAGGCCTGGCGCAGGCGGGCGGTGAGTTGCTTGAGCGAAAACGACATGGTGAAGACTCCTGGGGATCGGGGGGCAGACGCCGCTCAACCGATGAACCCGATTCTTCGCAAGGGCCCGGGAAGCTACAACGCGGGCGCCGGGCGAGAGGCTTCAGGCCCGCGGCGGATTTGCTTCGTCCGCGGAAGATTCCTTCCGCGCCGCGCGCTGGGGGCCATTTCATAATGGCGCACCATGTCCAGCCCCAACCCGACCCTTTGCGTGGCCCTGATCGAGGACGATCAACCCACCAGCCGACAGCTGGCCACCTGGATCCGGTCGGCGCGGCCCGACATCCGGATCGACCAGTGGTTCAACCGCGACGACGCGGAAAACGCCATCAACCGCGTGCCCTACGACCTGGTGGTGCTTGACATCGAGCTCGGCCACGAGCGCCATGCCGGCGTGGCCCTGATCAACGCGATCAACAAGAACCGCCAGGGCACGCCGGTGCTGGTGGTCTCGGCCATGCCCGCGGCCATCTACCGCAGCATCATGAAAGCGCTGGACGCCTGGGACTACCTGCAGAAGACCACCTTCGAAGAGCACGATTTCATCGAGACCTTTCTGGACATCCTGCGCGTCTCGCGCAAGCAGGCCGCGGTGGCCGCACCGGCGGCGCCCGCCGACGAGCTGAGCCTGGACCCGCTGTGGCAGCGCACGCCGATCTGGCGCGGCCAGCGCATCAACCTGCCGCTGACCGCGCAACGCATCCTGGCCACGCTGCACCAGCGCGCGGGCGAGGTGGTGTCGTACGAAGAGCTGTTCGACGTGGTCAAGAGCGGGCGCAACCGCGACAACGTGCGCAAACACGTGAGCACCATCCGCGACGCGTTCCGCGAGGTGGACCCGCAGTTCGAGGGCATCGAGAACGTGCCGATGCGGGGCTTTCGCTGGGTGCGCACGGCCCTGGTTTCCGCGCCCGGCCGAAAGCCCGCATGAAGGTGCCGGGCCTCGACCTGCCCCGCTTTCGCATGGGCAAGCTCGGCGTGCCGCGCCTGGGGCTGGCCGGCTTTCGACGGCGCATCTTCTTTCGCGCCGTCTTTGCGCTGCTGGTGCTGGCCACGCTGGGCCTGGCGCTGACCGTGCTGCGGCACGAAAAAGAGCGCAGCTACCTCAACTACCAGAACAGCTTTCGCAAGACCCAGTCGGAGATCCTCGCGCGCCTGCGCCACCCGGCCGGTCAGCTCGCCCTGCTCAATCCGCAGCACACACCGGCCACGCCCGGCCAGGGCGTCGAGCTGTCGCCGCTGCTGCTGCCCTTTGGCGCGCTCGACTTCGACGACCCGTTCAAGGCCCAGCAGGCGCTGGAGAGTTCGGGTTGCGCCGTGTTGTTCCAGGACGGCTCCAGCGCCTGCGCGGCGATCGGCAGCAACCCCTACGCAGGCGGCTTCGTCTACCTCGCGGGCAGCTTCGTCAGCCCGCCGCTGGTGGGCCGCGAGCGGGGCCAGCTTGAGTTGCAGGACGTGCACCGCGCCCGGGTGCACCTGACGCTGCGCGGCCAGACCACCCGCTGGATCGCGCCGCTGGAGCTGGTGACCCGCACCCGTGGCCAGCCGCAGGCGCCGCTGGTGGGGCGCTGGGCCGGCTTTCGGGCACCCGAGGCCGGCGCGGAGCCGGACACGCTGCAACGCAAGACCCGCCCGGTGCGGGACTTCCGCGGCTGGGTCTGGCAAAGCCCGGACTGCGCCGAGGAGGGTCAGGCGCAGCCCGACTGCCCGCGCCGCGCGTTCTACTCCATCCGCCTGCCCTCGGACGCCCTGCGCGTGGCCAACCTGCCGCCCGCCCGGGTGGTCTGGCCGCCCGCCGATCTCGGCGACATCCGCGTGGGGCTGCAGATCGTGGGGCCCGCGTCCGCGCAACTGCTGGACACCGCCGCGCCGCGCCAGGCCGAGCCGTCCGCGCTGGCCGAGCTGGCGCAGTCCCTGCTGCCGGGCGAAAGCCTGCGGATCCAGCGATTGGCCAGCACCCTGGCCCCGGGCCTCACGCGCCCCCCCGCCACGCAGACCCTGCACGGCAGCGCCGACCCGGGGGAGCGTGAATCGCCCTGGGTGCGCCACATCGTGGGCCTGCTGCCGGTGGACACCCGGGTGCCGCTGCTGCAGGCGGTGGACACCGTGGCCACGCCGGTGGGCCGCTTCGAGATCACGCTGACGGGCGACGTGCGCACGGTGGAGCGCCGCATCAGCATCGTCGCCACGCGCCTGCTCTGGCTGGTCGGGGCCATGCTGGGCGCGATCGTGCTGGCCTGGCTGCTGATCGAGATCGGCCTCATCCGCCGCGTGACCCAGCTCACCCGGCGCGCCGCGGCGGTGTCGTACAACGTGCACGCGCCCTTGCCGGAAAACCGACTCGCCGACCTGGACGTGAGCGATCTGCGTGGCAGCGACGAACTCGGCATCCTGGCCGGGGGCCTGTCCGACCTGCTGCAGAGGGT
Source organism: Hydrogenophaga aromaticivorans (assembly GCF_013387465.1). Taxonomy (GTDB): domain Bacteria; phylum Pseudomonadota; class Gammaproteobacteria; order Burkholderiales; family Burkholderiaceae_C; genus Hydrogenophaga; species Hydrogenophaga aromaticivorans. Next base: position 161,890 of record NZ_VYGV01000001.1, read on the forward strand.
GAAGAACGACATCTCGCGCGAACACCAGCGCGCCCAGCAGGAGCTGGACATGTGGCACGCCGTGGGGCACGAGATCATGTCGCCGCTGCAGTCGCTGATGGTGTTGCACGGCCGGCCCGAGGACCCGAGCCACCGCTACGTGCAGCGCATGCAGCAGGCCGTCAAGGTGCTGTACGGCCACGCGTCCCCGAGCGAGGCGATCGTCGCGGCCGACATGGCCAGCGAGCGGCTGGACATCCACGCCTTCCTGCGGCAGATCGCCGACAACGCGCACTTCTCCGGCATCGACGGCGTGCGGTATCTGGACGCGGACAACCCCGGGCTGGCGGGCCTGCAGGTGCGGGCCGATGGCTTCGCGCTGGAAGACGTGGTCACGCACCTGCTGCGCAACGCCCAGCGCTGCCGCACACCGGGCACGGCCATCACGCTGTCACTGACGGCCGACCCGCAACACGCCTGGATCGCGGTGCACAACCAGGGGCCGGCGATCGACGCGGCGCTGCTGCCGCGCATTTTTGACTACGGTGTGTCCGACCTGCCGCCGACCGAAGGCCACCGCGGCCAGGGCCTGTTCGTGGTCAAGACCTACATGGGCAAGATGGGCGGCACGGTGCAGGCGCGCAACGTGGCCGATGGCGTGGTGTTCACGCTGGGGCTGGCCCGGACGGTCTGAGCGCACAAAAAAAACCCGGACGCTGGACGCGCCGGGCTTGCACTCAGGTGAAACGCTTGGGTGTCAGAATTTCCAGCCCACACCGACACCCAGCAACAGCGGGTCCACCTTCAGCTTGCCGATCTCGGTGCCTCCCGCGCTCACCTTGGTGGCGATCTGGACCTTCTTCACGTCGACGTTCAGGTACATCGTGTCCGTCAGGCGAAAGTCCATGCCCGCCTGCAGCGCCAGACCGAAGCTGTTGCGCTTGATGTCCACGCCAGCGGGCAGGTTCACCGAGCTGAAGCGGGTGTAGTTGAGGCCCGCGCCCACGTACGGCTTGAAGGCTCCCAGGTCCGTGAAGTGGTACTGCACCGTCAAGGTGGGGGGCAGGTGCTTCAGGCTGCCGATGGGGGCGCCGCCCGCGGTCAGCGTGTGCTTCTGGGGCACGGTCAGGATCAGTTCGGCCGCCAGGTTCGAACTCATGAAATAGGTGAAATCCACTTCGGGCAGCCACTTGTCGTTGACGGCGAGGTCCAGGCCCGTGCTGTCCTTGTTGGCGCTGTCCAGGTGAACGGCGCGGGCACGCACCAGCAGGTTTCCCGCCTTGAAGTCCTGCGCCAGTGCTGCGCCCGAACCCAGCAAGCAGAGTGCGGCTACGGCAACGATGTGCTTCTTCATGGTCTTCCTTCAGTCCTTGATACGGGAACATTCCCGGCAGGCATTACAGGAGACCCGGCATGGGACCCCCTTGCGAAAGATCAAACGGCACCGTGCACAAACACGGTGCGGCGCTGGAAATGCAAGCGAATTGATTCAGATCAATCCGCAGCCAGCGCTTCCACCAGCGCACGCTCGTAGACCGGATGGGTGCCAATGTCGTTGTGGTTGGAGCCCGGCACCACGACCGAACGCGCCACACCCGGCTTGAAGTGCCGGGCGAGTTGCGCCGTGCGTCCGGGTCGAATCAACGTGTCGTGTTCGGCGGCGATGAGCGTGGTGGGCGCACTGATGCGACCGGCCACAGCCGCCGAATCGAAACGGTCCCGGATCAGCCAGCGCACCGGCAACCAGGGGTAGTGTTCGACCGCCACGTTCTCGATGCTGTCGTAGGGCGTGATCAGGGCCAGCCGGGCCACAGCCTGCTCGCTCGCGAGGCGGGCGGCGACGCCACTGCCCAGGCTGCGGCCGATCAGCTTGATCTCCGTGTGCTCGCGCCGCACATGCTCGTACAGCGCGAGGGCGTCTGCGTGCAAGGCGGGCTCGCTGGGCTCGCCCGTGCTCTGCCCGTAGCCGCGGTAGTGCATCAGGTACAGCGCATGGCCAGGAAACAGGCGCGCCAGCTGCGGCAAAGTGCCCGACACGTCCTCGGCGTTGCCACCGAAATACAGGATTGCCGGCGCGCCGGGCCTCAACCGCAGGCTGATCTGCAGTGTGGCGCCGTCCACCGGCAGCATCAGCGATTCACCCGCCTGCCGGGCCGGCTGCGGGTGGTACAGCATCGAACGTTGCCAGGCATCCCTGTCGGTGCAGCCCGCCAGGTACAGCAGCGCCAGCCCAGCAGCCGCCCAGAGCCGCATCAGGCGCAGAGCCTGGAGGATTCGCATGGCAGGTTCAACTCCACCACCGGAGCGCGTGCCCCATCCCAGCGCACGCCGAAGATCCGGCTTCGCCGGTCCAAGGGCGTGGTCCCCCTGGGGGGACGCCGCAACGCGGCGCAGGGGGGTCACACCTTGCTCAGCGCCTGCTCCAGATCGGCGATCAGGTCGTCGATGTGCTCGATGCCGATCGACAGGCGAACCATCTCGGGGCTCACGCCGGCCTTCTTCATTTCGTCGGGGTTGAGCTGGCGGTGCGTGGTGGTGGCCGGGTGGCAGGCGAGCGACTTGGCGTCGCCGATGTTCACCAGGCGCGTGAAGAGCATCAGTGCGTCCTGGAAACGCGCGCCGGCTGCGATCGCATCGCTGGACTTCAGGCCGAAGCTGATGATGCCGGACGCCTTGCCGCCCATGTATTTCTGCACCAGCGCGTGGTCCTTGTGGTCGGACAGCCCGGCGTAGTTGACCCAGTCCACCTTGGGGTGGTTCTGCAGGTGCGTGGCGACCTTCACCGCGTTGTCGCAGATGCGGTCCATGCGCAAGGCCAGGGTCTCGATGCCCTGCAGGATCTGGAACGCGTTCATGGGCGACAGCGCCGCGCCCATGTTGCGCAACGGCACCACGCGGGCGCGACCGATGTAGGCGGCCACGCCCAGCGCTTCGGTGTAGACCACACCGTGGTAGCTCACGTCGGGTTCGTTCAGGCGCTTGAAGCGCGCCTTGTGTTCGGCCCAGGGGAACTTGCCGCTGTCCACGATGGCGCCACCGATGGTGGTGCCGTGGCCGCCGAGGTATTTGGTCAGCGAGTGCACCACGATGTCGGCGCCGTGTTCGAACGGGCGGCACAGGTAGGGGCTGGAGACCGTGTTGTCCACGATCAGCGGCACGCCGGCGGCGTGGGCCACGGCGGCCAGCGCACCGATGTCGGTCACGTTGCCCAGCGGGTTGCCCACCGATTCGCAGTAGATCGCCTTGGTGCGCTCGTCGATCAGCGCCGCAAACGCAGCCGGGTCGCGCGGGTCGGCGAAGCGCACCGTGATGCCCTGCTGCGGGAAGGTGTGGGCGAACAGGTTGTAGGTGCCACCGTACAGCGTGGAGGCCGAGACGATGTTGTCGCCGGTCTCGGCGATGGTCTGGATGGCCGCCGTGATGGCGGCCATGCCCGAGGCCATGGCGAGTGCGCCCACGCCGCCTTCGAGCGCGGCCAGGCGCGCTTCGAGCACGCCGTTGGTCGGGTTCATGATGCGGCTGTAGATGTTGCCGGCGACCTTGAGGTCGAACAGGTCGGCGCCGTGCTGCGTGTCGTCGAACGCGTAGGCCACGGTCTGGTAGATCGGCACCGCCACCGCCTTGGTGGTGGGGTCGGGGGTGTAGCCGCCGTGCACGGCGATGGTTTCGATTTTCATGCGGTCTCCAGGAGGTTGTTGTTGGGAGGGCGGGGGATCATTCTCTCAGCAGCTCCACCACGCTCACCCCGCGGTGGCGCACACCCAGGGCGGTGATCGCGGCTTGGCTGAGATCGATGATGCGCTTGTGTTTGTACGGACCGCGGTCGTTGATGCGCACCACCACTTCCTTGCCGGTTTGCACGCTGCGCACGCGCACCTTGGTGCCGAACGGCAGGGTCTTGTGTGCGGCGGTGAAATCGTGCATGTCGTAGCGTTCACCGCTGGCCGTGCGCCGGCCGTGAAAACGGTTGCCGTACCAGGACGCCAGCCCTTTGTCGATCAGCTCCGCCGAGCTGGACGGGACGGCCAGCGGGTCGCCCCCAGGGGGCGTTTCAGCGGCGGTCGGGTCGGGCACCGCGACCACACCCGAAGGCGCCGGCGGCGATGAGGACGGGCCCGCCGGCGCAGCGGGCGCTGCACGGACCGCCGTGTCGGTGGGCGCATCCACCCGCATGGGCGTGGGCACGGCGCAAGCGGTCAGCAGCGCGGCCAGCAGGACCGGCGCCAGTCGCAGGCGACCGGCGGGGTGTTTCCAAGTGTGGGGCATGGCGTTTCCTCTCTGCATTCCGGGCCAGCCCCCGACCTTAACCCAGCTCAAGACGCTTCACGATCTCCAGCGTCGCCACGCTCTGGTTCATGGTGTAGAAGTGCAAAGCAGGCACACCGGCGTTGCGCAGCTGGTCACACAGGTCGGTGACCACGTCGAGGCCGAAGGCCTTGATGGAAGCGATGTCGTCGCCATAGGCCTGCAGGCGCAAGCGGATCCAGCGCGGGATCTCGGCGCCACACGCGTCGGAGAAGCGCATCAGCTGGGTGGAGCTGGTGATGGGCATGATGCCCGGCACCACCGGTGCGTCGACACCGAGCTTGTGCGCCTCATCGACGAAGCGGAAGTAGGCATCGCTGTTGTAGAAGTACTGCGTGATGGCCGAGTCGGCGCCGGCGCGCACCTTGGTGGCGAAGGCCTGCAGGTCCGACTCGGGCGATTTCGCCTGCGGGTGCACCTCGGGATAGGCGGCCACTTCGATGTGGAAGTCGCGCCCGGTCTCGGCGCGGATGAAGGCCACGAGGTCGCTCGCGTAGTGGAACTCGCCGCCGATGCCGTAGCCGCTGGGCAGGTCGCCGCGCAAGGCCACCAGGCGCTTGACACCCATGGCCTTGAGTGTGGACAGTTGCTCGCGCACGCTGGCCTTGGTGGCACCGATGCACGAAAAGTGCGAAGCCGCGTCCACGCCCTCGGCCAGGATGGCACCCACGGTGTCGAAGGTGCCCTGCTGCGTGGAGCCGCCCGCGCCGTAGGTGACCGAGCAGAACTCGGGCTTCTGCCCATACAGCTGCTGGCGCACGGCGCGCAGCTTCTCGGCGCCTTCGGGCGTCTTGGGCGGGAAGAATTCAAAACTCACTGGCAATGCCATGGTGATTCCTTGTCGAGCGTCGGGTCCACGGGACGGCTTCAGGCAGCCCGCTTCGCCCAGACGAAAAATTCGCGGTTGCCGTCACCGCCGGTGATGGCACTTTCAAAATAGTCCTGCAGCGCCAGGCCGTTGTCCACGCAGGCCAGCGCGATGCGCTCGCGCACCAGTACATAGCTCGCCGCGTCCTTCACCAGGCCACCCTTGCCGATCTGGCCCGGCTGCAGCTCGAACTGCGGCTTGACGAGCATCAGCAGGCTGCCACCGTCTTTCAACAGCGGGACGATGGCCGGCCAGACCAGCGTCTGCGAGATGAACGACAGGTCGCCCACAATCAGGTCGAACGGTGCGGCGGCTTTTTCACCGGCCGCATCCACCAGCTGCTGCGCCGTCAACTCGCGCGCGTTGCATTTTTCGATGCAGACCACGCGTTCGTCGACCCGCAGCTTCGGGTGCAACTGGCCCTGTCCCACGTCCACGCCCACCACCTGGGCGGCGCCGCGCTGCAGCAAGCAGTCGGTGAAACCACCGCTGCTCTGCCCCACGTCGAGGCAGCATTGACCGGTCACGTCCAGACCGCAGTGCGTGAGCGCGCCGTCGAGCTTGAGCCCGCCGCGCGACACGAAACGCGACTCCGCCGTGTCCAGCAGCTCCAGCTCCACCGTCTCGCGCAGCTCGTCGCCGTTTTTGCTCACGGCCTTCCAGTCGCCACCGGGCACACGCCAGCGCACCCCGGCAGCGATCAGCCGCTGGGCCTGCGAGCGCGAAGCAGCCAACCCTCGCTCGACGAGCAACTGGTCAGCGCGCATCGGCGATCAATAGCGGTACGTGTCGGGCTTGTAGGGGCCCTGTTTCGGCACACCGATGTACGCCGCCTGCTCGTCGCTCAGTTCGCTCAGCATCGCGCCGACCTTCTTCAGGTGCAGGCGCGCGACCTTCTCGTCCAGGTGCTTGGGCAGCACGTAGACCTTGCCGTTTTCGTAGAAGTCGCTGTGCGTGAACAGCTCGATCTGCGCAATCGTCTGGTTGGCAAACGAAGACGACATCACGAAGCTGGGGTGGCCGGTGCCGCAGCCCAGGTTCACCAGGCGGCCTTTGGCCAGCAGGATGATCTTCTTGCCGTCCGGGAAGATCACGTGGTCCACCTGGGGCTTGATCTCTTCCCACTGGCATTTCTCTTCCAGCTTGGCGACCTGGATCTCGTTGTCGAAGTGGCCGATGTTGCAGACGATGGCCTGGTCCTTCATGGCGGCCATGTGTTCGAAGGTGATCACGTCGCGGTTGCCGGTGGTGGTCACGAAGATGTCGGCCTTGTCGGCGGCGTACTCCATGGTCACGACCTTGTAGCCTTCCATCGCGGCCTGCAGGGCGTTGATGGGGTCGATCTCGGTCACCCAGACCTGGGCGCTCAGGGCGCGCAGGGCCTGGGCCGAGCCCTTGCCCACGTCGCCGTAACCGGCCACGCAGGCGACCTTGCCGGCGATCATCACGTCGGTGGCGCGCTTGATGCCGTCCACCAGGCTCTCGCGGCAGCCGTAGAGGTTGTCGAACTTGCTCTTGGTCACCGAGTCGTTGACGTTGATGGCGCGGAACATCAGCGTGCCCTTGACCGACATCTCCTTCAGGCGGTGCACGCCGGTGGTGGTTTCTTCGGTCACGCCGATGATCTGGGCGCTCTTGCGGCTGTACCAGGTGCTGTCTTCGGCCAGCTTGGCCTTGATGGCGGCGAACAGGATGCGCTCTTCTTCGCTGCCGGGGTTGGCCAGCACGCTCTGGTCCTTCTCGGCCTGCTTGCCCAGATGCATCAGCAGCGTGGCGTCGCCGCCGTCGTCCAGGATCATGTTCGGGCCTTCACCTTCGCTGCCCTTGGGGCCGAAGTCGAAGATGCGGTGGGTGTAGTCCCAGTAGTCGGTCAGGGTTTCGCCCTTGACGGCGAACACCGGCGTGCCGGCGGCGGCGATCGCGGCGGCGGCGTGGTCCTGCGTCGAGAAGATGTTGCACGACGCCCAGCGCACTTCGGCGCCCAGCGCTTGCAGGGTCTCGATCAGCACGGCCGTCTGGATGGTCATGTGCAGCGAGCCGGTGATGCGCGCGCCCTTGAGCGCCTGCTTGGGTGCGAACTCTTCGCGGATGGCCATCAGGCCTGGCATCTCGGTCTCGGCGATGCGGATTTCCTTGCGGCCCCAGTCGGCCAGGCCGATGTCGGTGATGACGCAGTCGGCGTTGACGGCGTTGGGAATGCGTGCGTTCATGGTTCGCTCCAGTTGAGGTTGGCAAAAACCACTGGACGCGGGGGCAAAAAAAAGCCCATCGCACGTTCAGTGGATGAGCGTCGTTGCATGGATTTCCGAGCCTCACGCCCCGCGCTGACCGGTGGTCAGGGGTGCGCTGCAACGCTCCTCGGATCGCAAGATTCTACCGCAGACGGGTTTTTTTGACATCTGCGAAACTGTTCAACCTTTATGCCTCATCTCTCGCTTTCAGATTGGCCAGCGGCCGCGCGCAGCCACATCCACGGTGTGCTCACCGACATCGACGACACCCTCACCACCGGAGGAGCGATCACGCCCGACGCGCTGGCCGCCCTGCACGCCCTGCGAGCCGCGGGCCTGCCGGTGTTCGCCATCACCGGCCGGCCCGCGGGCTGGAGCGAAGCCTTTGCGCTGGACTGGCCGGTCAATGCCATCGTGGCCGAAAACGGTGCCGTGGCGCTGTCGCGCGGCGCGGACGGTGGGCTGCACAAGACCTACCTGCAGGACACCGCGACGCGGCAAACAAACTTCGCGCGCCTGCAGGCGGTGGCGCATCGCATCCTGACCGAGCTGCCACAGACCCGCCTGTCGCAGGACAGCCCCGGGCGCGAAACCGACATCGCCATCGACCACAGCGAGTTCACCCAGCTGGACGGCGCGACCATCGCGCAGGTGGTGCGCCTGATGCAGGCGGGCGGCCTGCATGCCACGGTGAGTTCCATCCACGTCAATGGCTGGATCGGCCAGCACGACAAACTGGCGGGTGCGCGCTGGGTCGTGCGCGAACAGCTCGGTCGGAATCTGGACGCCGAACTCCAGCACTGGGTCTACGTGGGCGACTCGACCAACGACGCGGTCATGTTCGGCCACTTCCCGCACAGCGTGGGCGTGGCCAACGTGGCGCGGTTCTGGGACCGGCTCACGCACCGACCGCGTTATGTGACAGCGGGCGAACGTGGTGCCGGCTTTGTCGAGGTGGTGCGGGCCCTGCTGGACGGCCGCGGGACGGAGACCGCGGCATGAGCGAACACCCGCTGCCTCCTGGCCACAGCGGCACCACCCTCCCGGCGGTGGCACCGACCCACGCCCGGCTCGGCCTGGTGGCCATCTTCGGCTCCACGTTTTTCGAGCTGGTGGGCTACTTCATGCTCATGCCGCTGCTGCTGTTGCGCCTCAAAGGGGACGGCGTGTCCAACGCGTTGGCCGGCCTGCTGGCGGCCACGGGCTGGGTGGGCGTGTTCGCCATCACGTCGTTTGCTTCGGCCATCACGCAGCGGCTGGGGCGGCGGCCCACACTGTGGCTGGCGGCGCTGGTGCCGGTGCTGAGCACGACCGGCTTCCTGTTCACCAACTGGTTGCCCGCCTGGTTCGTGTTCGAGTTCGTGGCCGGTGCGGCGTCTGGCCTGCGCTGGGTGCTGGCCGAAGCGGTGGTGGCCGAGTTCGCGTCACCCCGCCAGCGCGGGCGCATGGTGGGCCTGTTCGAAACCATGGTCGGCACCACCTTCGTGATTGGCCCCGCGCTGCTGGCGGCCGTGGGTGCGCAGAGCGCGCTGGCGCTGTGGCTGGTGCTCGCCAGCATGACCATCGGCCTGGTGTGGAGCCTGCTGATCCCGCCGCTGCCTCGCGCCCACGATGCCCACAGCGCGCGCGTCGGACTGCACGGCGTATGGCACGCGCTGCGCGCGCACCCGCTGATCATGACGGTGGGTTTTGTCGGTGGCTTTTTTGAGAGCGGGCTCACGTCCATCCTGCCGCTGTACGGGCTGGCCCTGGGCCTGGGCGCCACGGCGGCGGCCCTGCTGGTCTCGGCCAGCGGTCTGGGCAGCGCGCTCATGATGCTGCCCGCCGGGTTGCTGGCCGACCGGCTGAGCGCACACCCGCGCTGGGGCAACGAGGGTCGCGCGCGGCTGGCGATCATGCACGCCTGCGCGCTGGTCACACTGGCGGCCACGGCGCTGATTCCTTTCGTGGCCGGCACGCCCTGGCTGGCGGCGGCGGTGGCCTTCCTGTGGGGTGGCGCCGGCGGCAGCCTCTACACGCTGGCGATGATCGACATCGGCTCGCGCGAACAGGGCATCACACTGGTCAACAGCACGGCGGTGCTGGTGCTCTCGTACACCCTGGGCGGCGTGCTGGCGCCCGCGCTGGGGGCGGCCATGCTGGACTGGGCGCCGGTGGTCGGCTTTCCGGCGCTGCTGCTGGCCGTGGCCGGGCCGGGCTGGTGGTTGCTGCGCCGCGCCAACCGCGCCGTTTGATCAGGGGGCAGCGGTCGGAGCGCTCGCCGCCAGCGGGGCGGGCATCGACGAAGGGGCCGGCGCAGGCGCCGGCTTGTGGGCACCGTCAAACACCCGGTCGGCCACGCCGCCACCGATCCACATGCCCACCAGCGTCACCCAGGCCGTGACGGCGAAGATGGCGCCGCCGGTCATGCCCGCGCCCACGGCGCAGCCGCCGGCCAGCATGGAGCCAAAACCCATCAGGATGGCACCGATGATGTAGCGCGGCATGGTGTAACCACCGCCAAAACCTTCGAGCTTCCAGTCCCGGCCGACCAGGGCGCCGATCAGCGAACCCAGGAACACGCCGGGCATGAGGCCAAGGTCAAAGTTCCAGGGCTCGCCAGGGTTGCTCAACACCCGCATCAGCCATTCGGCCGACGGGCCACTGAAGGTCATGCCCTGGACTTGCACCGGCTCGAACGAATGCGCCAGCACCTGGTAGGTGGCCAGCCAGGCCAGCGCCACAGCCAGCCCGGTGCCGATGCCGCCAGCCCACTTCCAGAAGCCCCAGCCGCTGTAGTAGGCAAAGAAGCCCGCCGTCACCAGCCACACCGCGGCGAAAGCCAGCCCGTCCATCGGGCCGACGCCCAGCAGCGCCAGCAGGCTGCGCGCGGGGCCACCGTCCACCGTCCACCAGCCGGCGATGGTTTCGCGCCAGGGCGCCAGCACGCCACTGAGCGAAGCCTGCGCCGTCACGGCGAAGATCAGACCCGAGAGCAGCGCCCGCAGGTTGCCGTTGGCCGAGAGCACCAGCAGGCGGCTCGCGCAGCCGCGCGTCATCACCATGCCCACGCCGAAGATCAGACCACCGATCAGCGCGCCCGATAGGCTGCCGCGGGAAGACAGCTGGCGTGCGGTGCTCACGTCCAGCAGCCCGGAGACCACGAACAGCTGCACGGCCACCACGGCGGTGGAAAAGGCCAGCAGCCAGACCGCGAGCTTCTCGCCGAACTTGCCGTGCCAGAACTCGATCACGGCCGCGCGCAGGCAGAACCTGGAGCGCTGCGCAAAAAAGCCGAAGGCCAGCCCGGTGAGCAGGCCACAGACCGCCAGCACACCCGGTTCACCAAAACGCTCGATCCAGCCCGTCCAGTCCATGGCCACTCTTTTCATGAAAATATGCGCAAGCGACCATGTTACGCCGCGCTGCGGCGTGGGACTTGATGCGGCGCAACATCTGGCGCCGTGGTGATAGCGGGTAAGCTCAAACCACCACCCTGCCCACTGTCCCTGAAAGGAACCCCATGGCCATCCCCTGGCTGGTTGCCCTGAAAGTCATTCCCTGGGGCGACGTGATCGAACATGCGCCCAAGGTGCTCAACGCCGCGCGCAAGTTGCTGGACCGGCAGCGCGCTCCGGCGCCGACCCCCGAAGCGCCGAAAGAGGTGATCGACCCACCGGGCGCCGCCCAGCCCAGCCTGGCCGCACTCAACGCCCGCCTATTCAGCGCGCAACAGGAGATCACCCAGTTGACGCAGACCCAGACCCAACTCGCCCAGACGGTGACCGAACTCGCCGAGCAGAACGCCCGGCTGGTCGGCGCGGTGGAGGTGCTGCGGGTGCGCACGCGCCTGCTGCTCTGGGGCGTGGCCTTGCTGCTGTTGGGCGTGGTCTGGCTGGCCTGGCGTTGATCCGGCTTCAGCGAAGGGGGTGACAGCGGTTCAGCGCCGCTGAAACGGGGCCTGGTACAGCCACACCGGTTTGCCGTCCACGTTCTGCAGCCGTGCGCGGTGCGCCCAGCCGACCGCCTCAAACTCCAGACTGACCAGCCAGCTCCCCGACCGCAGTTCCCTGGCCGCCTTGTCCATCGCGCGCGACATGCTTTCCGGACGCTGGAACAGATAGACCAGGTCGTAGCCCGACCAGTCCGCGGCCCAGATATCGGCCCGGCGCACCTTCGCAAAACGGCAGCGCAAGGCGCACAGGGCCGTCAGCGGCCAACTCCATTCGAGGCCCAGGATGCGCGCCTGGGGGTATTCACCGTGCAGCGCCTTCAGACCGGCACCGAGCCCGCAGCCCGCGTCCACCACGTGGGCACCGGCGGGCAGCGGCGCTTTCAAGGCCAGGCCTTTCAGCGCCAGGGCCGGTGTGGGGAACAGCGGCGCGTCGCGCCAGGTGTTGAGCGGGTACAGCGCCAGCAGCAGCGCCAGCGGCACCAGCCAGACCCAGCCTGGCAGCGCACCGGCAGCCCCCGTGACCAGCAAGGAGAGCGGAAAGCCGCCGAGCATGAACGCCCGGCGCCAGGGGGTTCGGCCGGTCCAGGCCGGCGCGCCCGAGACCAGCAGCGCCAGCACGAACGCCGCCACTGCCCCCAGCCCCGCCGCCCGCAACCCCACGAAGACCGCCCAGGCGAGCGCCCAGGTCAGCAGTGCGGGGAGGGGCCAGATCAGCATGGTGAGCGGCATTGTCGCCGCTACGGGATCAGGTTTTTTGTTCGGACGGCAGGGTCTGCAGCGTCGCGTCGCAGCCCACACCGGCAGCGATCCAGCGCCGCGCCAGCCGGCGCAGCAGCGGCGCAGCCCAGCGCCAGCGCGGACCGAGCACGCCTTCGGCATCGCTGACCGCACCGCAACGGTACAGCGCCTCGGCGTCGCTCCAGCGCAGCGCGTCACAGGCGCCATGCCGCTTGCGCGAAATCACCTGACCCAGCGGGCAGGGTTCGGCCAGGCAACACACGCCGCAGCCGTTGCAGGGCGCGCCCGGCACGGGCTTGAGGGGCGCGGCCGGGTGGATGTGGATGACCTGATGTGCCATCGGCGCAGGGTACCGCACGGGCTTCGCGGAGCGCCGCGTCGCGCAGGTGATTGGTTCCGCTTGCGGCCGGCCAGCGTCGTGCCCTAAGGTGGAGCCGTTCCCACCCCCACAACATTCAGGAGACACCATGACCATCCCCGCGCCGTTTTCGCCGTTCATCTCGGGCTACACCTTCTTTGAAAGTCCGCGCTGGCACGACGGGCAACTCTGGCTGTCGGACTTCTACACCCAGCAGATCGTGCGGGTGACCCTGCAGGGCGAGGTGACGCCGGTGGCCGAGGTTCCCGAGCAACCCTCTGGCATGGGCTGGCTGCCCGACGGTCGCCTGCTGGTGGTGTCGATGCGTGACCGCCGGATCCTGCGGCAGGAAGCCGACGGCAACCTCGTCACCCACGCCGACCTCTCGTCGGTGGCGCTCGGACACATCAACGACATGGTGGTCGATGCCCAGGGCCGCGCCTATGTCGGCAACTTCGGCTTCGACCTCATGGGCGGAGGCACGCCGCGCACAGCCACCCTGGCGCGGGTCGATCCCGACGGTTCGGTCCAGGTGGTGGCCACCGATCTCTACTTCCCCAACGGCAGCATGATCACGCCCGACGGCCAGACCCTGATCGTGGGCGAGACCATGGGCAACCGCATCTCGGCCTTTGACATCCGGGCCGATGGCAGCCTGGGGCCCCGCCGCGACTGGGCACGCTTCGGTGAACTGCCGGCACTGACCGACATGGCCTCGGTGCTGGGCAGCCTGAGCGCCGCACCCGACGGCGCCACACTCGACGCCGACGGCGCGGTCTGGTTTGCCGACGCGGTCGGCCACCGCGTGGTGCGCATGGCCCCCGGCGGCGAGGTGCTCGAAAGCCGTTCTACGGGCGAACAGGGTGCCTTTGCCTGCACGCTGGGCGGCCCGGACGGGTGCACCCTGTTTGTTTGTGTCGCCCCGGACTTTTACGAACACGCCCGCCGGGCGGCACGCGAAGCCGCGGTCTGGACCACGACGGTCAGCGTGCCGGGCGCCGGGCGCCCCTGAGAGCCTTCGACAGGCTCGGTCCGAACAGATATTTCAGGTCCGCGCGAGCACCGGCCCGAGCACGCGCCCGGTGTGCGTGTCCAGCCGCACCACCTCGTCGGGTGGGGCTTCGGCCACCACGCGGCCACCGCCGCCGCCGCCTTCGGGCCCGAGGTCGATGATCCAGTCGGCTTCGGCCATCACGTCGAGGTCGTGTTCGATCACGATCACGCTGTGGCCGCCATCCACCAGGCGGTGCAGCACGCGGATGAGTTTTTCCACGTCGGCCATGTGCAGGCCCACGGTCGGCTCATCGAGCACATACAGCGTGTGCGGCGCCTTCTGCCCGCGGCGCGTGACGTCGTCGCGCACCTTGCTGAGTTCGGTCACGAGCTTGATGCGCTGGGCTTCACCGCCGCTCAGCGTCGGTGATGGCTGCCCCAGCGTGAGGTAACCCAGGCCCACGTCTTTCAGCAGCTGCAGCGGGTGGGCGATGTTGGGCATGCTGGCGAAGAACTCGACCGCTTCGTCCACCTCCATCTGCAGCACGTCGCCGATGCTCTTGCCCTTCCAGCTCACAGCAAGTGTCTCGGGGTTGAAGCGCGCGCCGTGGCAGACCTCGCAGGGCACTTTCACGTCGGGCAGGAAGCTCATTTCGATGGTGCGCATGCCCTGCCCTTCACAGCCCGGGCAGCGGCCTTCGCCGGTGTTGAAGCTGAAGCGCCCCGGGCCGTAGCCGCGCGCCTTGGCTTCGAGCGTGTCGGCGAAGAGCTTGCGCACCGTGTCCCAGAAACCGATGTAGGTGGCCGGGCAGCTGCGCGGGGTTTTTCCGATGGGCGTCTGGTCGACTTCGAGCACGCGGTCCACCACCTCGGAGCCGAGCAGCTTGTCGCAGCCGGTCCAGGTGGGCCGGGTGCCGTCGTTGTCCCAGGCCTGGCGGCCGGCGAAGGTGCTGCGCTGGGACACGGCGGCCGCAGCGTTGGTGAGCAGCACGTCGCGCGCGAAGGTTGACTTGCCGGAGCCACTGACGCCGGTGACCACGACCAGGCGCTGCAGGGGGACGGCGACGGTGAGGTTGTCGAGGTTGTGCAGGCGGGCGCCGCGGACTTCGAGTGCGGGAGCCGTCGAATCCACGGCTCGCCGCGGCTGCAGCGGGTGTTTCATCGCGTGCAGCAGGTAGCGCCCGGTGACCGATTCGGCGTTGGCCGACAGATCGGCCACCGACCCTTGCGCCACCACACGACCACCGCGTTTGCCGGCACTGGGGCCGATGTCGATGATGTGGTCGGCGCGGCGGATGGTGTCTTCGTCGTGCTCCACCACCACCAGCGTGTTGCCCATCTCGCCGAGTTTGTGCAGGGCGTTGAGCAGGATGGCGTTGTCGCGTGCGTGCAGGCCGATGGTCGGCTCGTCGAGCACGTAACACACGCCCTGCAGGTTGCTGCCGAGCTGCGCCGCGAGGCGGATGCGCTGCGCTTCGCCGCCGCTGAGCGTGGGTGCGCCGCGGTCGAGCGTGAGGTAGTTCAGGCCCACCTCTTCGAGGAAGGCGAGGCGGCTTTCGATCTCGGGCAGCAGGTCGCGCGCGATGTCGGCTTCACGGCTCGTCAGCACGGCCACCTTCAGCAAGCCCTGCACCCACGCGCGCACTTCGTTGACCGACAGGCGCGCCACGTCGGTGATGCCGACACCACCGAACTTCACCGCCCGCGCCTGCGCATTGAGACGAGTGCCTTCACAAGCCGGACACGGTTGATCCGCCAGGTCTTCCACCTCGGGCTCGGCGAAGCTCTGCTCGCGGCCGCGCTCGTTGTCGTCGCGCACCGAATCGTCGAGCGCCTTGCGCTGCTCGCGCGAGAGCGCGAGGCCCGTGCCCACGCAGTCGGGGCACCAGCCGTGTTTGCTGTTGTATGAAAACAGGCGCGGGTCCAACTCGGGGTAGCTGGTGGCACAGACCGGGCAGGCGCGGCTGGTGGAAAACACCTCCAGCCGGCCCAGCCCCACGGTGGACGTGCCGTCGGCCATGGCTTGTTCCAGGCCTTGCATCTGGTGCAGCACATGCACCTGGCCCTTGCCGATCTCCAGCGCCTTGGTGAGCTGGCTGCGCAGCCAGGCTTCGTTGGCCGGGTCCACCACGCCGTCGGCCACCGGCAGTTCGATGGTGTGTTCCTTGAACCGGTCGATGCGCGGGAAACCGCTCGTGGGCAGGAACTCGCCGTCCACGCGCAGGTGGGTGTGGCCGCGCGGGCGTGCCCAGTCGGCCAGCTCGGTGTAGACACCTTTGCGGTTGACCACCAGCGGCGCTAGCAGGCCGATGTGTTGTCCGGCGTAGCGCGTCAGGATGGCGGCGGCGATGCTCTCCGGGCTTTGCGGCATCACGGCCGCGCCGTCGTGCACGCAGTGCTGCGTGCCCAGCTTCACGTAGAGCAGGCGCAGGAAGTGCCAGACCTCGGTGGTGGTGCCCACGGTGCTCTTGCGGCCGCCGCGGCTGAGACGCTGCTCGATGGCGACAGTGGGCGGGATGCCGTAGACCGCGTCCACCTCGGGCCGACCCGCAGGCTGAACAATGCTGCGCGCATAGGCGTTGAGCGATTCGAGGTAACGGCGCTGGCCTTCGTTGAACAGGATGTCGAAGGCCAGCGTGGACTTGCCCGACCCGCTCACGCCGGAGATCACGTTGAACTGCCCGCGCGGAATGTCCACGCTCAGGTGCTTGAGGTTGTGCTCCTTGGCGTTGACGATGCGGATGGCGTTACTGTGGCCCGCGGTGCGCGCGGCCGAGGCGCGTTGGCGCTGCGGTTGCTTCAGGTAGTCGACCAGCCGGCCTTCGTGCACCGCGTGCACCTCACCCATGGACTCGGCGTAGGCGCGCAGGGCCTTGGCGGTGTGGCTGCTGGGGTGCTGGCGCACGTCTTCCGGCGGGCCTTCGGCCACCACCAGGCCACCACCCGTGCCGCCCTCGGGACCGAGATCGATCAGCCAGTCGGCGGCGCGGATCACGTCGAGGTTGTGTTCGATCACGACCAGCGAATGCCCGGCTTCGAGCAGCTTGCGCAGGCTGCGCATGAGCTTGGCGATGTCGTCGAAGTGCAGGCCGGTGGTGGGCTCGTCGAACAGGAACAGCGTGCCCTTGCGCGAGACCGGCTGGCGGCTCGCGCTGGCGCTCTTGGCGGCTTCGGCCAGGAAACCCGCGAGCTTCAGGCGTTGCGCCTCGCCGCCCGACAGGGTCGGCACCGGCTGGCCCAGTTTCACGTACTCCAGCCCCACGTCCACGATGGGCTGCAGCGCGCGGATGACTTCGCGGTCGCCGACGAACAAGGCGGCGGCTTCGCTCACGGTGAGGTCGAGCACGTCGGCCACGCTGAACCAGCGGGCACCGCGTTCAATCTTCACCTCCAGGATCTCGGGCCGGTAGCGTTTGCCGTCGCAGTCGGGGCAGCGCAGGTACACGTCGCTCAGGAACTGCATTTCCACGTGCTCGAAGCCGGAGCCACCACAGGTGGGGCAACGCCCGTCGCCGCTGTTGAAGCTGAACTTGCTCGCGGTGTAGCTGCGCTGACGCGACAGCGGCGCGTCGGCAAACAGGGCGCGCACGGCGTCCCAGGCGCCCACATAGCTCACCGGGTTGGAGCGCGCGGTCTTGCCGATGGGCGACTGGTCGACGAAAACGACCTCGCTCAGGAAGTCGGCGCCGAGCAGGCGGTCGTGTGCGCCCGGCGAGTCGGTGGACTTGCCGAAGTGGCGCAGCAACGCGGGCGCCAGCACGTCCTGGATCAGGCTCGACTTGCCCGAGCCGGACACGCCGGTGATCACCACCAGACGCTGCAGCGGGAACTCGACACTCACGTTCTGCAGGTTGTGCTCGCGCGCGCCTTCCAGGATCAGCCGCGGTGTGCTGTCGGTCACCATGCGCTTGAAGCCCATGCCCACGGTTTTGCGCGCGCCGAGGTAGGCGCCGGTCAGTGTGTCGGCGCTGCGGATCTGCTCGGGCGTGCCGTCGAACACGATCTGGCCGCCGCGTTCGCCCGGGCCGGGGCCCATGTCGATCAGGCGGTCGGCGGCCAGCATCACGGCCGGGTCGTGCTCGACCACGACCAGCGTGTTGCCCGCGTCGCGCAGGCGCAGCATGGCGTCGTTGATGCGCGCCATGTCGCGCGGGTGCAGGCCGATGCTGGGTTCGTCGAGCACGAAGAGCGTGTTGACCAGCGAGGTGCCGAGCGCGGTGGTGAGGTTGATGCGCTGCACCTCGCCACCGCTCAGAGTGCGGCTTTGACGGTCGAGCGTGAGGTAACCAATGCCGACTTCGCAGAGGTAGCGGATGCGGGTGTTGATCTCTTCGAACAGCAGGCGCACCGCCTGCGCCTGGCCCGCGCCCGCGAGGTCCGAACCCGCCGGGACCAGCGTCTTGTCCAGCGCCGCAAAGAACACCCGCAGCTTGTCCAGCGGCATCAGCATCAGGTCGTGCAGGCACAACCCCGGCAGCGCTTCGAGCTGCGCACGCGACCACTTCACACCCTTCGGCAGATAGCGTTTTTCGGCAGGCAGCACCGCGTCAGCCTGTTCTTTGGTTCCAATGCGCCAGAGCAGGCTGTCGGTCTTCAGGCGCGCGCCGCCGCAGCTGGGGCATTCGGTGTAGCTGCGGTATTTGGACAAGAGCACGCGGATGTGCATCTTGTAGGCCTTGCTCTCCAGGTACTCGAAGAAACGCGCGATGCCGAACCAGTGCTGGTTCCACTTGCCGTTCCAGTTGGGCGAACCGGCCTTCACCCAGTGCTGCTGCTCGGGCGTGAGCTTGTTCCAGGGCGTGTCGCGCGGGATGCCGGCCGCTTCGGCGTGGCGCATCAGGTCATCCTGTGCCTCTTTCCAGGCGGGCGTCTGGAACACCTTGATCGCGCCGTTGCGCAGCGTGAGCTTGTCGTTCGGGATCACGAGGCCGTAGTCCACCCCGATCACGCGACCGAAACCGCGGCAGGCCTCGCAGGCGCCCACGGCCGAGTTGAACGAGAACATCGAGGGTGTGGGGTCGGTGTAGCGGATGTCGCTCTCGGGGCAATGCAATCCTGTCGAGAACCTCCAGATCACCGGCTCGGCACCCTCCTCGCCCAAGACATAGACCATCAGCTTGCCGCTGCCGCGCTTGAGGCCCGCCTCGATGGCTTCCATCACGCGCGCCTGCTCGGCCGTGCCGATGCGGAAGCGGTCGGCTACCACGTCGAGCACCTTCACCGATTCGCTGGCCGTGGCGCCTTTGGCGGCCTTGGCCTTGGTGGTCTTGGCGGCTTTCGCATCGGGCGCCGGTGCGGCACGCTGCACGATGCGCTCGGCCTGCACCCGCGTGTAACCGCTGGCCGAGAGCCATTGTTCGATTTCTTCGGGTGTGGTGCTGGCCGGCAGCTCCACGGGAAAAGTGACCACCAGCCTGGGATCGTTCAACGCCACACAACGCTTCTGCAGCTCGGCGTAGATCGACTCCGGCGAATCGTGCCGCACGGGCAGCGCGGTCTCGCGGTCGAACAGGTCGGCGCCGCGCGCGAACAGGAGCTTCAGGTGGTCGTTCAGCTCGGTCATCGTGCCCACGGTCGAGCGCGAGCTGCGCACCGGGTTGGTCTGGTCGATGGCGATGGCCGGCGGCACGCCGTCCACCCGGTCCACCGCGGGTTTGTCCATGCGGTCGAGGAACTGGCGCGCGTAGGCGCTGAAGGTCTCGACGTAGCGGCGCTGGCCCTCGGCGAACAGCGTGTCGAACACCAGGCTGGACTTGCCCGAACCGCTGGGCCCGGTGACCACCGTGAGTTCACCGGTGCGGATGTCGAGGTCGATGTTCTTCAGGTTGTGCTGGCGCGCGCCGCGGATGCGGATCAGCCCGGTCTCGGTGTGCGCCGGGCTGTCTGCCGGCGCAGCGTCCGCGGGTTCGGACGGGGACGAGGGGTTCAGGAGCGGGTGCGCATCAGACATGAGGGGGTTTCCGGTGGGGAGGCGAACATTCTAGGAGCGCAAGGACCCGCACCGTGCGCGGCTACGTCATTTCCACAATTTCCCGGAACGGCGCCGCGCCTAGACTGGCGCCATCGCTGGAGACAAACACATGACACACACCCGCCCAGGACGTCGCCTGGCTCTGGTCACCGCCTGCCTGGCGGCCCTCACCACCCTCGCCATGCCCGCCTGGGCCCAGCTGCGCATCGGCCAGCCCTCGGGCTTCACCGGTTCGGTGTCGGCCGGCGTGAAAGAGAACACCGAAGGCGCCAAGCTCTACCTGGACGCGGTCAACGCGCGCGGCGGCGTGAACGGCCAGAAGATCGAACTGATCTCGGTGGACGACCAGTTCGACCCCAAGCGCACGGTCGAGATGGCCGGCGAGCTGATCACCAAACAGAAGGTGCTGGCGCTGTTCCTGAACCGCGGCACACCGCACGCGCAGGCCCTGTTGCCGCTGCTGGCGGAGCACAAGCTGCCGCTGGTGGGGCCCAGCACGGGCGCCATGGCGCTGCACACGCCGGTCAATCCCTGGGTGTTCAACGTGCGCGCCACCTACCAGCGCGAAGCGGCCAAGGCCATCGAACACCTGGCTAGCATCGGCATGACGCGCATCGCGGTGCTGCAGACCGACGATTCGTTTGGTGCGGATTCGGCCGCCGGGGCCCAGAAGGGTTTTGAGAAGGTCGGGCAGAAACCGCTGCTGCTGGAGAAGTTTCCACGCGACAAACCCGAATTTGCCGCGCTGGGCCAGCAAGTGACCCAGCAGAAGGCCCAGGCCGTGATGGTGATCGGCTCGGCCGGCAACACCGCCAACGCGGTCAAGGCGATCCGCGCCGCCGGCTCAAGGGCGCAGATCGTCACCCTGTCCAACAACGCGTCGGAGGGTTTCATCAAGCTGCTGGGTGAACACGCACACGGCGTGATCGTGACCCAGGTCTTCCCGAATGAGCGCTCGCTGACCTACCCCCTGATCCGCGAGGCGCAGACGCTGGCCAAGGCCAAGGGGATGGAGGGCGTTTCACCCGCGATGATCGAAGGCTTTGCAGCGGCCAAGGTGCTGGTCGAAGGCCTGCGCCGCGCCGGGCCCAACCCGACATCCGAGGGCCTGCGCGACGCGCTGGAGGGCCTGCAGAACTTCAACATCGGCGGCCTGAGCGTCAGCTACGGACCGGACAACCACACCGGTCTGGACTTTGCCGACCTGTCGATCGTGGACGCCTCGGGCAGGTTCCGGAGGTAACCCCCTGCGTCGCCGCCCCCTTGAGGGGGTAGCGCGAAGCGCTGCGGGGGTGTTTCCTTCAGCCCTTAACGATCATCACCGGCACACGGGCGTGCGTGAGCACTTTCTGCGCGACGCTGCCCAGAATCAAGGCCTTGACGCCCTGGCGGCCGTGCGACGCCATGACGATCAGGTCGCAACCTTCGGCCTGCGCGGTCTCGATCACGCCCTCGTAGACCACGTTGCGCTCGATCGTGTCACCGGCGAAGGGCACGCCTTCGTCTTTGCAGACCTGGCCCAGGGCCTCCAGCGCTTGTCCGGCGGCGCTGCGGGCTTCGGCCATGTAGGCCTGCAAACCGACGGCGGATGCATCACCGATGCCGATGTAGGGAAACGGGTCGATCACATACACGCCCACGACCTGCGCACCCTGGCTCTTGGCGAGCTGGGCGGCGATGGTGGCTGCGCTCTGCGCCAGGGTCGAGCCATCGGTGGGGACCAGAATTTTTTTGAACATGCCATATCTCCTTGTGGGTGAAAGTGTTTCAGTTCCAGCCCGAGGCCCGTTTGGAGGCCCCGGCCGCGACGGGTGCGCACCATCTTAGCCGTCCTCGCGCACCCCCCGGCTTGAGGCCCGTCAACAACAAGGGCGTCAGCCCCCGCGGCGCACGCCCACGGGCAGCGCCGCTGCGGCATCCCAGGCACCGGAATCGAACCAGGGATCACCTTCCAGCTGGGCCCGCAGCATGGGCAGCGCATCCTGCCCCCAGAACACATGGCCACGGGTCTCCAGCGCCGGCACGCCGAACAGGCCGAGCGCGAGCGCTTCGTCGGTGTTGCTGCGCAGGCGCTGTTTCACCAGCTCGCTGTCGGGCGCGTGCCAGGGCTTCTCGCGCTGGGCCATGTGGTCCTGCAGCAGCGTCTGCAGCGCGGCCAGGCGATCGGGCGCTACCGCATCGCCGCCGCCACGCCAGACGTGGTGGAACAGCTGCTCGGTCACGTAGCGGTTGGTCTCGCCAGGCACGTCATCGGTGGCGGTGGCCAGGCCCAGGCGCAGCAGCGCCAGCGGGTTGAACGGGTGGGCGGCCGGCAGGTCGAGCGTCACGCCGTGCTGGTGCGCCAGCCAGCTCACCTGGCGGTAGGTCCAGTCGCGTTTGGAAGGAATCTCCGCCGGCCCGAGCTGGCCGTTGGCTTTGAGCAAGGCGGCGAACAGCACCGGCTTGTAGCGCACGCGCACGCTCAGCCCCATCAGCGCTTCGGGCAGACGCTCGAACGCGAGGTAGGCGTAGGGCGAGATCGGGTCGTACCAGAACGTGATGTCGTGCAGGGTGTCAACGCTCATGGGGTCCTCTCGGGTCAGGCGCTCTGGCGCGCCTCGATGCGTTCCCAGATCACCAGCTTTTCCGCATCCGCCAATGCGCTCCAGGTGGCGATTTCGGGCAGGGTCCGGTAACAGCCTTTGCAGCTGCTGCTGCGTTCGTCCAGTTCGCAGATGGACACACAGGGCGAGGGCACGCCGGGGCCAGGGTGGCGCTCGCGCGCGTCGCGCAGGTTGATCAGAGGCGCATTCATGAGAGCGGCGCCAGCGGCGCGGTGACATCGTGCACCGGCGCGCCGGTCAGGCTTTGCAGTTCGTGTGGGCTGAGGCGGAACACGCCGTGCGGGTGGCCCGCCGCGGCCCAGATTTCGGCAAAACGGAACAGCTGGTCATCGATCAGCGTCACCGGCGGCGTGGCGTGCGCCAGCGGCGACACGCCGCCGATGGAAAACCCGGTCTTGCTCTTGACGAAATCGGCGTCGGCACGACCGAGCTTGCCGCCCTCGGCGCAGACGATGGCCTGCACCTTCTTTTCGTCCACGCGCAGGTCGCCCGAGGTGATGACGAGCACGGCCGCGTCGTCGCTCTTGCGGCGGAAGATGATGCTCTTGGCGATCTGGCCCAGGGCCACACCCAGGGCGTCCGCCGCCTGCTGCGCGGTGCGCGCGGCATCGTCGAGCATCACGGGCGTGTGCGGGTGGCCACGTTCGGCCAGCGCGGCCATGACACGCTGCACGCCGGGCGGCAGCTCCACAGAATTCAAGGTGTCGTCAGTCATGGGCGGGAATGGTACCTGCCACCATCAGGCGGCCCGTTTCACCAGCATCAGGCTCGCACCCATGGCCACCAGCACGCCGCCGAACACGCGGTTCTGCGCACGGCGCGCCTTCGCGGTGGCCAGCCAGCGCTGCGCGCGCGAGGCCAGGAAAGCGTAGCCGTGCATCACCACCAGATCGACCGAGATCGAGGTCACCAGCAGGATCAGCAGCTGCAACCACAGCGGGCGCAGCGGGTCGATGAACTGCGGCAGCACCGCCACCATGAACACGATGCCCTTGGGGTTGGTCACGTTGGTCATGAAGCCGATCAGCACCCGCTGGCGCACCGTGGGCAGCCCGGGCTGCAAGCCGGCCACACCATCGGCGGCTTGTTGGGGAGCATGGGCTGCATGCACCGGCGAACGCCATTGCTTCACGCCCAGCCAGATCAGGTAGCCCGCGCCCAGCACCTTGACCACCGTGAACGCGGTGGCCGACGCGAGCAGCAGCGCCCCCACACCCACCCCGGCGATCAGCAGGATGACCGACAGCCCCAGCTGCAAGCCGGCGATGGTGGCGCTGGTGTGGCGCACGCCGTAGGCCAGACCGTGGCTCATGGACAGCACCGCGCCCGAGCCGGGTGAAATCGCGATCACCCAGGAGGCGGCGAAGAAGGCGAGCCAGATGTTGAGATCCATGGTGTTCAGCCCTGGCGTTTTGCGAGCAACGCACGCGACACGCGCGAACCACTCGGGCGGTTGAGGTGTTCGCTGATGAACTGGCCAGCGTCCACCAGCGCATCAAGATCGATGCCGGTTTCAATGCCCATGCCGTGCAGCAGGTAGACCACGTCTTCCGTCGCCACGTTGCCGGTGGCACCCTTGGCATACGGGCAGCCGCCCAGCCCGGCCACGGAGGACTGGAAGTTCCAGACGCCCAGCTCCAGTGCCGCCAGCGTGTTGGACAAGGCCTGGCCATAGGTGTCGTGGAAATGCCCGGACACCTGAGCGATGGGAAAGTGCTTGAGCGTCGCTTCGATGGCCGCCTGGACCTTGTGCGGCGTGCCGACGCCGATGGTGTCGGCCACGTCCACACGCTCGACGCCGATGCCCTTCATCAGCCCTGCCAGGTAGTCCACGCGCTCGGGCGGAATCTCGCCTTCGTACGGACAGCCCACGGTGCAGCTCATGGCGCCCCGCACCGCTATGCCTGCAGCCTTGGCCGCGGCGACCACTGGCGCGAAGCGTTCGATGCTCTCGGCGATGGAGCAGTTGATGTTCTTCTGGCTGAAGGCCTCGCTGGCCGCACCGAAGACCACGATCTCATCGGGCCGGTCGAGCAGCGCGGCCTCGAAACCCTTGAGGTTGGGCGTGAGCACCGAATACCGCACACCCGTCTGGCGCGCGATGCCACTCATGACCTCGTGGTTGTCGGCCATCTGCGGCACCCACTTCGGGCTCACGTAGCTCGTGACCTCGATTTCCTTCAGACCCGCGGCCTGCAGGCGGTGCACCAGCTCGATCTTCACCGCGGCCGGCACGGGCTGCTTTTCGTTCTGCAGGCCGTCGCGCGGGCCGACGTCGATGAGGTGGACTTTGGATGGGATGTTCATGAATGTCTCCGAAGGGCTTGCCCCCTCTCCCGCTCAGCGGGAGAGGGTTGGGGTGAAGGCTGAATTCAATAACCCCTGACAGGATCGACCACACCCGCAACGGGCTGACCCGCTTCCAGCGCGCGGATCTTGCCCGCGATCTGGGCGATGCTCTCGTCGCGCAAGGTGCGTGCCGAGGTGTGGGGGGTGATGGTGATCCTGGGGTGGTTCCAGAACGGGTGGTCAGCGGGCAATGGTTCGGTGCGGAACACGTCCAGCGTGGCGCCGGCCATCTGGTCGCTCTCCAGCAGGGCCAACAGATCGGCTTCGACCAGGTGCGCGCCGCGCGCCACGTTGATCAGGTAGCCACCGGGCTTCAGGCGCCCGAGTGTGTCGCGGTTGAGGATGTCCCGCGTGTCGGGCGTGAGCGGCAGCAGATTCACCAGCACCCGGCAGTTTGAGAGGAAGGTATCGAACCCGGCCTCTCCGCTGTGGGTGACCACACCCTCGATGGCCTTGGGCGTGCGGCTCCAGCCATGCACCGGAAAGTCGAACACCCGCAGCGCCCGGGCCACGCGCTCACCGAGCACGCCCAGGCCCATCACGCCGATGGAAAAGTCCTGGCGATCACGCGGCTTGCGGTACGACCATTTGCCGGCCTTCACGTCGGCCTCGTAACCGTCGAATTCGCGGAAGTGGCGGATGACCGCGTGGCACACGTATTCGGCCATCTGCACCGACATGCCCGCGTCGTCGAGACGCACGACCTTCACGCCCGGCGGCAGGTGCAGCTTGAGCAGCGCGTCCACACCCGCGCCGATGTTGAACAGGCCCTTGAGCGCCTGCTGTTGATCCAGGAACTGTTGCGGCGGCGCCCAGACCACGGCGTGGTCGGCCTGTGGCGCGCCGGGTTCCCAGACCTCGACGGACGCTTCGGGAAAGGCCGCGCGCAGGCCGTCCAGCCAGGGTTGTGCCTTGGTGTCGGTGCAGCAGAAAGTGATGTTCATGCGGCGAGCTTATGGCAAGACGAATAGCCCGTTGGCTGGGAGGCCCGTTCGCTCAAGGCCCTTCGACAGGCTCAGGTCGGACGGTGGATGCGGGTCCGCACCGCCTTGCAACACAGGCCCGTTGTTGTGGTCAGGCGGTCTGGATCTTCAGCAGCTCAGCGCCCTCGGCCACCTGGTCGCCCGGCGCGTAGAGCAGCTCGGCCACGGTGCCATCGGCCGGCGCGGCGATGGTGTGTTCCATCTTCATGGCCTCCATCACTGCCAGCGGCTGGCCCTTCTTCACCGCGTCGCCGGCCTTCACGGCGAACGACACCACCTTGCCCGGCATGGGCGCGGTGAGGCGCCCAACGTCGTGAGCGGCTTCACCGGCGTGGGCGAGTGCGTCGAGCTCGGTGATCTGGGTGGCGCCCAGGGCACAGAACACGTGCACGATCTCTTCGCGCTGCCAGGTCTGCACCGTCTGGCGCTGGCCCATGAAGCGCAGGTCCATCAGCGTGCCGTTCTCCGCTGGCAAGGCGTCGAATGTCAGCAAGCCGCTGACCTCTCCCAGCGCCAGTTGCAACGCACCGTCGTGCAGGTAGGTCAGGCTGGCCTGCATGGCCTCGCCCAGGTATTCGAAGTCGAAGCGGCGCACGGTCAGGCCGTGCGGGCGCCAGCCGTCGCGGCGCGAAAACGGGTCTTTGCCTTCGCTCGCGCGCTCGGCCAGCAGGGTCTGCGCCACGGCGGCGGCCACGGCCAGGTTCAGGCCGACCTTGTCCTGGTGGAACAGCACACCCGCTTCGCGCGGGATCAGCGCCGTGTCCAGGTTCGCCTGCGCAAACGAGGGGCTGGCGACCACGTGGCGCAGGAACTGCACGTTGGTCGACAGGCCGACGATGCGCGTTTCGGCCAGCGCCGCGTCGAGCCGGGCCAGCGCTTCAGCGCGTGTGCGGCCGTGCACGATCAGCTTGGCGACCATGGAGTCGTAGAACGGGCTGATGGCGTCGCCCTCGCGCACGCCGTCGTCCACACGCACCGAGCCGCGTTCGAAGCTGGTGCAGGTGGGCTTTCGGTAGACGTCGAGCCGGCCGGTGGCGGGCAGGAACTGGTTGTCCGGCGTTTCGGCGCAGATGCGCGCCTCGATGGCGTGGCCGTCGATGTGCAGTTGCTCCTGTGTCAGCGGCAGCGGCTCGCCGCTGGCGATGCGCAGCTGCCACTCCACCAGATCCAGCCCCGTGATCGCCTCGGTCACCGGGTGCTCAACCTGCAGGCGCGTGTTCATCTCCATGAAATAGAAGCGCATGCCGCCTTCGGGCGGCTGCTCGACGATGAACTCCACTGTGCCCGCGCCCACGTAGTTCACGGCGCGCGCCGCGGCCACGGCGGCCAGGCCCATCTGCTGGCGCAGCTCGGGCGTCATGCCCGGCGCGGGCGCTTCTTCCAGCACCTTCTGGTGGCGCCGCTGCACCGAGCAGTCGCGCTCGAACAGGTAGACGCAGTTGCCGTGCGTGTCGCAGAACACCTGGATCTCGATGTGGCGCGGGCGCTGGGCGTATTTTTCGACCAGCACGGCGTCGCTGCCGAAGCTGTTGATGGCCTCGCGTTTGCACGAGGCCAGCGCGGCGGCAAAGTCTTCCGCCTTCTCGACCGCACGCATGCCCTTGCCGCCGCCGCCGGCGCTGGCCTTGATCAGCACCGGGTAGCCAATGCGGTCGGCCTCGTGCTGCAGCATGTGCGGGTCCTGGTCGGCGCCGTGGTAACCCGGCACCAGCGGCACGCCGGCGCTCTCCATCAGGCGCTTGGACTCGGCCTTCAGGCCCATGGCCTGGATGGCCGACGCGGGCGGGCCGATGAACACCAGGCCGGCTTCGGCGCAGGCGTTGGCGAAGGCTTCGTTTTCGCTCAGGAAACCGTAGCCGGGGTGGATGGCCTGGGCGCCGGTGGCCTTGGCCGCGTCGAGGATGCGCTGCCACTGCAGGTAGCTTTCTTTCGGCGCACTGCCACCAATGTGCACCGCCTCGTCGCAGGCCGCCACGTGTTTGGCGCTGGCGTCGGCGTCGGAGTACACGGCCACGGTGCGCACGCCCATGCGACGGGCGGTGGCGGCGACGCGGCAGGCGATCTCGCCTCTATTCGCAATCAGGATCTTGGTGAACATTCGAGGCCTCAGGCAGTAGCAGAAGAAAACAGGGACTGCGCGCGGCGGAACACCGCGCGCAGGAACTTGAACAACATCCAGGTGACGATCCACATCAGCACCACAGCAATGACCAGCAGCACGCCGAACACCAGCGGATGGTGGGTGGCCAGCCAGACCGCGCCGACCACCAGGCCGTCTTCGACCAGGCTCATGGCGATGTTGGAAAACGGCTCGGGCGAGGTGTTGATGGCCGCGCGCGTGGTGGTCTTGGCGGCCTGACTGCTGGCCGCGAGCGTGCCGCCGAGCAGCGCGCCCACCAGGGCCATGGTGCTGCCGTCAGCACCCAGCGCGCCCGCCGCCAGCGCGGCACCGGCGGGGATGCGGATCACGCTGTTGACCATGTCCCACAGCGAGTCGAGCCCCGGGATCTTGTCGGCAAAAAATTCCACGAACAGCAGTGCGCCGCTGGTGATGAGCATGGCCGGGTGTTGTAGCACCTGCAGGCCTTCGGGCAATGGCATCCAGCCCAGCGCGCCCGACGCGCCCACCAGGAACACCACCGCGTAAAGCCGGAAGCCGCTGACCCAGCCGAGCGCGGCGGCCAGCGCCAGCAGGCTGGGCATGTCGAGCTGGCTGGCGGCGGCGCTCACACCCTCGACCACCTGGCCACCGACTTCATTGACCACGCCCGTGCCCGCGTGCAGGCCCAGGCCGTGCAGCCAGTTGACGAGGGTGGTCCAGAGTGCGTCCATGGTGTTCTCCTTCAGGGAAGAAACCGCCTAGCCCGCCAGCCACGCGGGCTTGCGCTTCTGTAGGAAAGATTGCACGCCCTCGCGGCCTTGTTCGCTCGCGCGGATGTCGGCAATGCCCTGCACCGTGGCGGCGATCAAGCCAGCGTCGATTTCGCGCTCGGCCACGTCCTGCACCAGCCGCTTGCAGGCGCGCACGGCGGCCGGGCTCGCGCTCACCAGCGCCTGGGCCAGTTCATTCACCTTTGCGTCCAGCGCCTCGGCGCCCACCAGCTCGTGCACGAAGCCGATGCGGTGCGCCTCCTGCGCGCTGAAGCGCTCGGCCGTGAGGAAGTAGCGGTGCGAGGCGCGCGCGCCCATGGCGCGGATCACGTAGGGGCTGATGGTGGCCGGGATCAGGCCCAGCTTCACCTCGCTCAGGCAGTAGGTGGCGGTGTCCACGCTCACCGCCATGTCACACGCCGCCACCAGACCCATGCCGCCCGCGAACACGTCGCCCTGCACGGCCGCGATGGTGGGCTTGGGGCATTCGTAGATCGTCTTCAACATCGCCGCGAGCTGGCCCGCATCGGCCACGTTTTCGTCGCGCGTGTAGTCGGCCATGCGGCGCATCCAGTTGAGGTCGGCCCCGGCGCAGAAGGCCGGGCCCACCGCGGCGAGCACGACGGCGCGCACGTCGTCGCGCGCGCCCACGGCTTCAAACGCGGCCTTGAGTTCCTGGATCACGGCGTCGTTGAAGGCGTTGCGCACCTCGGGGCGGCTGAGCGTGATGCGGGCGATGCGGTCTTGCACCGCAATGGTCAGAGCTTGGCTCATGGTTTCTTCGCCTCTGCGGCTTCCAGTTGCAGGTGGTACACCCAGTCCAGCTCGGGGCCGGGCTGGCCCAGGGCGGTGAGCGCGGCGGTGATCTGGCCGCGGTGGTGGGTGGCGTGGTTGAACACGTGCGCCAGCGTGGCCGCGAACGGCAACGACTGCGGCACGCCCTTCATGGTCCGGTAGTCGAGCTGGCCGTTGAAGCGCTCGGCGGGCCAGCTGGCGATCAGGTGTTCCCAGTTCGCGGCGCCGCCTTTGAGCGCCTGGCCCAGGCGTTCGCGGTCGGGTTCAATCTCGGCGTCCAAAGCGAGCATGGGCGAGGCGCCCTTGGAGAAACGTGCATACCAGAGCAAGTGCTCGCCCACCAGCAAGTGGTTCAACGTGCCGTGGATGCTCTTGAAGAACAGGCCGACGTCACGCTTGTAGTCTTCGTCGGACACACGCGAGACCGCGTCGAGCAGGCGGTGCGTGGCCCAGACATGGTAACGCGCCTGTCGGATGAAGTGGGTGTGAAAAGGACTCAACGAGGTACTCATTGCGGCCATGTGTCCAACCCTCCCAAAGTTTTGAGCGATTCGAAGTCGGCGTCGCGGTGCAGCAGCGTGTGCCCGTGGGTGATGCAGTAGCTGGCGAGCAGCACGTCGATGGGGCTGCGCACGGTGCGGCCTTGCTTGCGCAGCTGGCGGTAACGCTCAGCGGCCTGCAGCACATGCTCTGTGCCGCCGATCTCGACCTGTGGCAGCGCGCTCATCAGTGTTTGTGCTTCCCGCATCAGCTTCCCTTCTCGGAACCCACGCATCACCTCGAACAGCACGAGATCGGCCATACCGACTTCCATACTGGAATCTCCCAGGCACTGGGCCAGCGTGTTGCTTTGCGCGTCCCGTCCATCACGGAAGAAGTCGATCCAGACGCTCGAATCCACCAAGATCATTTGACCTTGCTCCGCGCGACGGCCGCAGGCCTTTTTGCCTTTGCCGACCGGACAATCGCAGCGGCCTTGGCCTGCACGGCATAAGAACCCTTGGTCTCTTGCACCGCCATGGCAGGCGCCTCTTCGGCGCGGGCAAGCGCCCAAGCCGCATCCGAGTCGTCCCACTGCAACTTGCCTCGCAAGGCCAACAAGCCGTCGTAAACCTTGCGCCGTCGCACAAGGCGCAAGCCTTCTTCTACCGCTTCCTTCTTGGTCTTGAAGCCGCCCGCCTCCATGGCTGCGGCCATCAAGTCGTCGTCAATGTCGATATTGGTTCGCATGTCGAACCTCCTTCAATGTGTATGAAATGAGAAAATCATACACATTACATGCGGAAAAGTCCAAACTTCGTCTCGGGGATCGGCGCGTTGAGCGAAGCCGAGAGCCCCAGCGCCAGCACGCGGCGCGTGTCGGCCGGGTCGATCACGCCGTCGTCCCACAAGCGCGCGGTGGCGTAGTACGGGTGGCCCTGCACCTCGTACTGTTCCTTGATGGGCGCCTTGAACGCGGCTTCTTCTTCCGCGCTCCAGCTGCCGCCCTTGCCTTCAATGCCGTCGCGCTTGACGGTCGCAAGCACGCTCGCGGCCTGCTCGCCGCCCATGACCGAGATGCGCGCGTTCGGCCACATCCAGAGGAAGCGCGGGCTGTAGGCGCGGCCGCACATGCCGTAGTTGCCGGCGCCGAAGCTGCCGCCGATGATCACCGTGAACTTGGGCACCGCGGCGGTGGCCACAGCCGTCACCATCTTGGCGCCGTTGCGCGCGATGCCCTCGTTTTCGTACTTACGGCCGACCATGAAGCCGGTGATGTTCTGCAGAAACACCAGCGGCGTCTTGCGCTGGCAGCAGAGTTCGATGAAGTGCGCGCCCTTGAGCGCCGATTCGCTGAACAGGATGCCGTTGTTGGCGATGATGCCGACCGGCATGCCCTCGATGCGCGCGAAGCCGCAGACCAGGGTAGTGCCGAAGCGCGACTTGAACTCGTCGAAGTCCGAGCCGTCCACGATGCGGGCGATGATCTCGCGCACGTCAAACGGCTTGCGGGTGTCGGTCGGGATCACGCCGTACAGCTCCTCGGCCGGATACAGCGGCGCGACGGGGTCGATGGTCGTGATCGGCGGCACTTTGCGCGCGTTGAGGTTCTTCACCGCCTGGCGCGCCAGGGCCAGCGCATGCAAATCGTTCTGCGCCAGGTGGTCGGCCACGCCCGAGAGGCGCGTGTGCACGTCGCCACCGCCCAGGTCTTCGGCCGTGACCACCTCGCCCGTGGCGGCCTTCACCAGCGGCGGGCCGCCCAGGAAGATGGTGCCCTGGTTCTTGACGATGATGGTCTCGTCGCTCATGGCCGGCACGTAGGCGCCGCCGGCCGTGCACGAGCCCATGACCACCGCGATCTGCGCGATGCCCTGCGCGCTCATGTTGGCCTGATTGAAGAAGATGCGACCGAAGTGGTCGCGGTCGGGGAAGACCTCGTCCTGGTTCGGCAGGTTGGCGCCGCCCGAGTCCACCAGGTAGATGCAGGGCAGTTGGTTCTGTTGTGCCACTTCCTGCGCGCGCAGGTGCTTCTTGACGGTGAGCGGGTAGTAGGTGCCGCCCTTCACCGTGGCGTCGTTGCAGACGATCATGCAGTCCACGCCGCTCACGCGGCCGATGCCAGCGATGACACCGGCGCAGGGCGCGCTGTCGCTGCCGTCGCGGTCCGGGTACATGCCCATCGCGGCCAGCGGGCTCAGTTCCAGGAAGGGCGTGCCCGGGTCCAGCAGCATCTGCACGCGGTCGCGTGGCAGCAGCTTGCCGCGCGCGGTGTGTTTGGCGCGTGCCGCGTCGCCACCGCCGAGGGTGGCTCTTTCCACCTGCGCCTTCAGGTCGTCGACCACCACCTTCATGGCGGCGGCGTTGGCCTGGAAGTCGGCGGAACGGGCGTTGAGTTTCGTGTCGAGTGCGGGCATGGGGTTCTCTCGGTCAGGCTGTTTTGGCTTCGGCCAGCCCCAGCTGGTCCTTCATGGCATCGCGGATCTTGAACTTCTGGATCTTGCCGGTCACGGTCATGGGGAAGGCGTCCACAAAGCGGATGTAGCGCGGCACCTTGTAGTGGGCGATCTGGCCCTTGCAGAAGGCACGCACCGTGTCTTCGTCCAGCGCCTGGCCGGGCTTGACGATGACCCAGGCGCACAGCTCTTCGCCGTATTTCGCATCGGGCACGCCGACCACCTGCACGTCCTGCACAGCGGGATGGCGGTAGAGGAATTCTTCGATCTCGCGCGGGTAGATGTTTTCGCCGCCGCGGATCACCATGTCCTTGATACGGCCGACGATGTTGACGTAGCCCTCGGTGTCCATGGTGGCGAGGTCGCCGGTGTGCATCCAGCCCTCGGCGTCGATGGCCTCCGCCGTCTTGGCCGGGTCGTCCCAGTAGCCGTGCATCACCGAATAACCGCGCGTGCACAGCTCGCCCGACTGGCCGGTCGCCATCACCTCGCCGCTGTCGGGGCTCACGATCTTCACTTCCAGGTGCGGCTGCACCGTGCCCACGGTGGACACGCGTCGGTCCAGCGGCGTGTCGGTGCTGCTCTGGCAGCTCACCGGGCTGGTCTCGGTCATGCCGTAGGCAATGGTGATCTGCGAGAGGTGCATGTCGCTCACCACGCGCTGCATCACGGCCGTGGGGCACGGCGAGCCGGCCATGATGCCGGTTCGGAGGGTGGACAGGTCGAACTCGGCAAAACGCGGGTGGTCCAGTTCGGCGATGAACATGGTGGGCACGCCGTGCAGGCCGGTGCATTTCTCTTCCTGCACCGTCTGCAGCACGGTCAGCGGGTCGAAGCCGTCGTTCGGGTAGACGATGGTGGCGCCGTGCGTGAAGCAGGCCAGGTTGCCCAGCACCATGCCGAAGCAGTGGTACAGCGGCACGGGGATGCACAGACGGTCGGCCGGGGTGAGCTTCATGCACTCGCCGATGAAAAAGCCGTTGTTCAGGATGTTGCGGTGCGTGAGCGTGGCGCCCTTGGGGAAGCCGGTGGTGCCGCTGGTGAACTGGATGTTGATCGGGTCGCTGGCCTTGAGCGTGGCCGCCAGCTGCGCCACGCGCGGGTCGGCGGCGTCGCCCTGGTCGAGCAGCGCCGAGAAGCGCATCAGCCCGGGCTCTTCGGCGCCCTGCCCGGGCTCGTCGATCCAGACCACGGTCTTCAGGTGCGGCAGCTGCCGCGCGTCCAGCGCGCCCGGCCGGCCGTGCGCCCACTCGGGCGCCAACTCGCGCAGCATGCCCAGGTAGTCGCTGGTCTTGAAGCGCGCCATGGTCACCAGCAGCTTGCAGCCGACCTTGTTGAGCGCGTACTCCACTTCAGACGTGCGGTAGGCCGGGTTGATGTTCACCAGCACCAGGCCCACCTGTGCCGTGGCCAGCTGCATCAGCACCCATTCGGCGTTGTTGTGCGACCAGATGCCCACCCGGTCGCCCGGATTCAGGCCCTGCGCCAGCAACGCGCTGGCCAGGCGGTGCGCGTCGGCCTGCAGCGCGCGGTAGGTGTAGCGCCGCCCCTGGTGCACGCTCACCAGCGCCTCGTGCTCGGGCTGGCGCGCCACCATGGCGTCAAAAAAAGCGCCAATGGTCTGTTCGATCAACGGCACGTCGGTCGCGCCACGCGCCAGGCTGAGCGTCAGGGGCAGGGCCGCGTTTCGGGGGTCGCTCATGGGCTTGTCTCCTCGGGTTCCAGGGTCCGGCTCGCACCGGACTGCAGGGCCTAGCTTAGGAGGCTTGCGCCGCCGCCGCTTGCCAGAATGGTTGCAAATCACGCCACCCATCAGGCACACTGGCGCCATGCCCAGCCCCCGCGCCACCCTGTCCAGCCCATCCGACCGCGCCGCCACGCCCATGGCGTTCGTGCAGGCCATCGTGATCGCCTACCAGCAGCGCGGGCTGGACCCGGCGCGGGCCCTGGCGCAGGCACAGATTCCGCCAGCACGCGTGGCCGATCCCGCGGCACGCATCACCGCCGCCCAGATGGAAACCCTCTCGGGCGCCGCCATGCAGGAACTCAACGACGAAGCCCTGGGCTGGTTTCGCCGCGCCCTGCCCTGGGGCAGCTACGGCATGCTCGCGCGCGCCTCGCTTTCGGCGCCCACGCTGGGCGTGGCACTCAAACGCTGGTGCCGCCACCACGGCCTGCTCACGCCCGACATCACGCTCGCCGTGACCACCAGCGGCGACGTGGCCAGCATCGCCCTCACCGAACACCGGCCGCCGGGCGGCGACGGCAGCCTGCGCGAATTCTGTGGCGTCTCGGTGCTGCGCAACAGCCACGGACTGGCCTGCTGGCTGGTGGACTCGCGCATCCCGCTGCTGGGCGCGAGCTTCCCGTTCGCCGCGCCAGCGCACGCCGAGGTCTACCGGGTGCTGTTCGATGGCCCGACGGTGTTTGACGCCGACCAGACCGCGATCCACTTCGACGCGCGCTACCTCGCCCTGCCCGTCAAGCGCGACGAAGCCGCCATGAACCAGATGCTGCAGCGCGCCCTGCCGATCCAGGTGCGACCCTACCGGCGCGACCGCCTGCTGGTGCAGCGCGTGCGCCAGGTGCTCACGACCCAGCCGCTGGACGCCCACAACGCCAACGACCTCGCGGCCCTGCTCAACACCTCGGCCCGCACGCTGCACCGGCAGCTGAAAGACGAAGGCGCCACATTGCAGGCACTGAAAGACGAGGTGCGACGCGACCGCGCGCTCGACCTGCTGCAGCGCACGACCCGACCGATCAAACAGGTGGCCGAAGCGGCCGGGTTTCAGAACCAGAAGAGCTTCATGCGCGCGTTCAAGGCCTGGACGGGCGTGACGCCCGGTGAGTGGCGGGCCTCGCGCTGAATCGACGCGAATGCATCGACTGCTTGACCGACATCCCTGCCCTCTGTCAACGCGACAGGAAATCTGACACCCCAGCCCCCGAAGGCGCCGGAATGTCCCGGCCTTCCACGTTGGGCGAGGTCACGGGGAACGCGTTGCTCGATGGTGTCGTCGGCACCGATGCGGGAGCCGATGCAGGCTTCAGTGCCGGAGAAGCCGGCGCAGCCGCGGGCGATGAAGCAGGCATGGCCTTGCCCAGCCCCAGCTGATTCACCAGACTCTGCACCGCCGCATCCACCTGCACCTTGAGCGACTCGCGCGCCGCAGCGGCGTTGTCGTCGTTCAGGCGCGGCCCGCGCAGCAGCGCGGGCGCGGGCACGCGCTGGGCAGTGGACACGGTGGCTTCGCCGAGCACGGTGCCGAAGGTGCTGGGCACCAGCAGGTCGACACGCAGCGAGGCGTGGGCGACCGACTCGGTGCCGAGTTGCAGGATGCTGCGCTGCGCGATGCCCAGACCGAAGAAGCCTTCGCGGGTGGCCCAGATGCTGTCGGCCGACGGCGCGCCCGAGATGAGCAGCACGTGGTCGGTCGGCGTCTTGAGTTCCTTCAGCTCCTTGAGCGCTTCTTCGCGGCGCGTGGCGGTGATGGTCACGCGCTGCACGCTGGAGAAGCGCCCCGAGGCCCTGAGCAGCTCGACGGTGCGGTTTTCGAGCTGCTCCTTGTAGCCCCAGTCGGGCACGAAGGCCTCGCCGAACTCGTTGTTGAACAGGGTGGTGCCGCGCCAGCTGAGGCGCAGCGTGGTGCCGATGGTGCTGATGACGGTGATGGACTTGCCCCGCAGGCGCGACTGCACGCTGGTCGTTTCGACGGTGGAGCAGGCGGTCAGGCCGAGGCCGGCCAGTGGCAAAAATGGCAGGGCTGCGCTGTGCGCGAGCAGTTGGCGGCGGGTGGTTTGCATGGCTTGTTTTTACCGCAGTGCGGGCAAGGCCTGCGCCAGTTCGTCCATGTGGCGAAACACCCGCGCCACGGGCAGGCCGTCGAACGCGCGGCCGTGCCCCTGCGGGCAGTAACCCCAGACGGTGGCGCCCGCGGCCAGGCCGGCCTGGGCGCCGGTGGCGGTGTCTTCGATCACGAGGCAGCGCGCCGGGTCGGCACCGAGGTGGGTCGCTGCGGCCAGGTACACGTCGGGGTGCGGCTTGGAGCGCGGCAGGTCGTGGCCGCTGAAGATGCGGTCGCCGAAATACGGCGCCATGCCGGCCATGCCGATCTGCATCACGACCTTGGGCCGGTCGGCGCCGGAGGCGCAGGCGATGCGGCCGGCGGTGTGCGCGTGCGCGGCGATGACGGCATCGAGCGCGCCCTGTACGGTCTGCAGTTCGGCGCGCAGGCGTTCATCGCGCCGCGCGTAGAAGGCGAGCATCCATTGTTCGGTGAGCGGCCGGCCGGTTTCGGCCTCGATGCGCGCGCGTTCGTCGCGCACGGCCTTGCCGATGAAGATCTGCATGCACTCGGCCTGGCTCAGCGCCCAGCCGGCTTCGTTCAGCACCTCGCGCAACACGCCGTTGGTGATGGGCTCGCTGTCGACCAGCACGCCGTCGCAATCAAATAGAACCGCTTCGAACATCGCACTCACTTCAGATCTCCATCCACATAAAACCAGCGCCCGCCTTCGCGCACGAAACGGCTGGACTCGTGCAAGCGTTGCCCGCGGCCGGCCACGCGCGAGCGGGCCACAAACTCGACTTCGGCGTGATCGGCGTCGATCACGCGGTGGCGTTTCACGTCCAGCCCCAGCCACTTCACATCGGGTTCCAGTGTCAGGTCGGCCGGGCGGGTGCTGGCGTGCCAGCTGCTCTGCAGGTACGCCACCCGCTCCAGCACGAAGGCGCTGTAGCGCGAGCGCATGAGGCTTTCGGCGTCGGGCGCTGGCGTGTCGTGGTCCAGGTAGCGCCCGCAGCAGGCTTCGAACGCACTGGCTTTGCCCCGCGCGTCGGTCCGGCCACAAGGGCAGGCGGTCACGGTCACCCCACTCAGGCGGCCTTGCGCGCCGCGTGTCGCGCCTTGTGCGCCTCCAGGGTTTCGGTCGGCGCGTCGGCCCTCGTCCACGCAGCAAAGCCGCCGTCGATGTGGGCCACGTTGCTCATGCCCATGTCTTGCAGGGCCTTGGTGGCCAGCGCGCTGCGCCAGCCGGCGCCGCAGAACAGCACGAACTCCTTGCTTTCGTCGCCGAACACCGGCTTGTAGTACGGCGACTCGGGGTCGACCCAGAATTCCAGCATCCCGCGCGGCGCGTGCAGG
This sequence comes from Hydrogenophaga aromaticivorans, assembly GCF_013387465.1. Classification (GTDB taxonomy): domain Bacteria; phylum Pseudomonadota; class Gammaproteobacteria; order Burkholderiales; family Burkholderiaceae_C; genus Hydrogenophaga; species Hydrogenophaga aromaticivorans. Next base: position 198,951 of record NZ_VYGV01000001.1, read on the forward strand.
GCACCGGGCACGGTGTCTTCGCGTTCGAGTTCGCGAACGTCGCGGATGTCGACCACCTGCAAGGTGGCGTCGCCCGCTTCGAGGCGCTTGCGCACCTGCTCGACGCTGTAGGTGGTGATCTGCGCCGTGGCTTCGTCCACGAGCGCGCGGAATCCTTTGGTGATGGGCATGGGTCGGTGTCTCCTTGTGCTGGAATTATCGTTGCCACCGGGCTACGACAAACGCCATGGGTTCGCTGGCACAAGGGCATTGCGCGGCGGTGTTCAATAGCTGCTTCGCGGCAGCCCGCCGCCCTGCCCTGGAGCGTCCATGACCGACCTGTCCTCCTTCCCCATCACGAACAAATGGCCTGCGCGCCACCCGGACCGCCTGCAGCTGTATTCGCTGCCCACGCCGAACGGCGTGAAGGTCTCGATCATGCTGGAGGAAACCGGCCTGCCCTACGAAGTGCACCGCGTCGCCTTCGACAGCAGCGACCAGCTCTCGCCCGAGTTCCTCTCGCTCAACCCGAACAACAAGATCCCCGCCATCCTCGACCCCAACGGCCCCGGTGGCCGGCCGCTGGCGCTCTTTGAATCGGGTGCGATCCTGATCTACCTGGCGGAAAAGACGGGCCAGTTCCTGCCGCAGGACGCGGCTGCGCGCTACGAAACGTTGCAGTGGCTGATGTTCCAGATGGGCGGCGTGGGGCCGATGTTTGGCCAGCTCGGCTTCTTCCACAAGTTCGCCGGCAAGGACTACGAAGACAAGCGCCCCCGCGACCGCTACGCCGCCGAATCGCGCCGCCTGCTGGGCGTGCTGAACCAGCGCCTGACGGGCCGCGACTGGATCATGGGAAACGACTACAGCATCGCCGACATCGCCACCTGGCCCTGGGTGCGCAACCTGGTCGGCTTCTACGGCGCAGGCGATCTGGTGGGCTTCAATGACTTCCCCGAAGTCGCCCGCGTGCTGGCCCGGTTTGTCGAGCGCCCCGCCGTGCAACGCGGCCTGAACATCCCGGCAACCCCGGTCTGAAAAGCAGCCGCGAAACACGCGATCAGTCGCGCCCGAAGTGCCTTCACCCAGGGCACTGGAGGGGGTGACGCCGCAGGCGGCGCAGGGGTGAGCCTACTTCCTCCAGAAGGACCCCGTGAACAGCACCAGCACGGTCAGCAGTTCCAGCCGGCCGAGCAGCATGGCGAAGGTCAGCACCCAGATCTGGAAACCGCTCAGCACGCCGAAGTTGCTCGCCGGTCCCACCTGCCCCAGGCCCGGACCGATGTTGTTGACCGTGGCGACCACGGCAGAAAACGCGGTCACGATATCCAGCCCGGTGAACAGCAGCAGCATGGTCAGGCCCATGGTGACCGCGCCGTAGATCAGCATGAAGCCAAAGGTGGCGTTCATGACCGACATGGGCAGGATGGCGCCGCCCATCGTGACCGGGTTCACCACGCGCGGGTGGATGCTGCGCACCAGCTCACGCCGCGCCTGTTTGATCAGCAACACCATGCGCACCATCTTGATCCCGCCGCCGGTGGAGCCGGCACAGGACACGAAACAGCCCAGGAACAGCAGCAGCACCGGCGCGAACACCGGCCACTGCGCGTAGTCGGTGGAGGCGTAGCCGGTGGTGGTGGCCAGCGACACCACATGAAAGGCGCTGGTGCGCAGGGCCAGGGCCGAGTCGTCGTACACGCCGTGCCCCAGCAGCAGGCTGGCGACCAGCCCGATCGAAACCAGCAGCACGCTGACGTAGGTGCGGATCTCGCGGTCGCGGATGAGGGGCCGCAGCGAGCGGCTGCGGATCACGATGAAATAGCGCACGAAACTGATGCCGGCCAGGGCCATGAACACCGTGGCAACAGCCTCGATCGTCGGCGAGCTGAAATGGCCCAGGCTGGCGTCGTGCGACGAAAAGCCACCCAGGCCCATGGTGGTGCACATGTGCATGAAGGCGTCGGCCCAGCTCATGCCAGCCCAGCGGTAGGCCAGCATGCAGGCCACCGAGAAAGCGGCATACACCCCCCAGAGCCCGCGCGCCGTCTCGGAAATGCGCGGCGTGAACTTCGCGTCTTTCATGGGCCCTGGCGTTTCGGCCTTGTAGACCTGGTAACCGCCCAGCCCCAGCATGGGCAGCACCGCCACCACCAGCAGCATGATGCCCAGGCCGCCCACCAGCTGCAGGAAACAGCGCCACACATTGACGGACACCGGCAGGTAGTCCAGCCCGGAGAGCGCCGTGGCCCCGGTCGCGGTGAGCGCGCTCATGGCCTCGAAATAGGCCTTGGTCCAGCCGATGCCGGGCACCGTGAACAGCAGCGGCAAAGCGGCGTAGGCCGGCAGCACGATCCACACCAGATTGACGAGCAGGAAGCCGTCGCGCGCCTGCAGTTCGCGGCGATGGCGGTTCGTGGCGGCCCACAGCGCCAGGCCGCTGAGCGCGGCCAGCGCAAACGCCCCTTCCCAGACGTAGCGGTACTGCTCGTGGTCTTCGCTCCAGGCCCAGGCCAGCGGCACCAGAAAACTGAAGGCGAACGCAAACAGGATGCGCGAAAACACATTCAGGACCGGCAGCAGCGTGTACAAGGGCGTGCCCTACTTGCGCCAGAAGCCGGGCGTGAACAGCACCAGGAACGACAACATTTCCAGCCGGCCCAGCAGCATGGCCACCGTGCACACCCAGGTCTGGAAATCGGTCAGGCCCGCAAAATTCCCCGCCGGGCCCACCTCGTTGAGCCCGGGCCCCATGTTGTTGACACTGGCCACGACGGCCGTGAACGCGGTGTCGAACGGCATGTCGGTCAACAGCAGCAACATGGTCAGGCCGATGATCGTGCCGCCGTACACGAGCATGAAGCCCAGCACCGAAAAGATGGTGCTGCTGTCGATCAGGTGGCCGCCGAGCGTGACCGGGTTGACCGCGCGCGGATGCACGATGCGCGACATCTCGCGCTTCGCCTGCTTGAACAGGATCACCAGCCGCGCCATCTTGATTCCTGCACCGGTGGACCCGGCGCTGGTGGCAATGCCCGACAGCATGATCATGAACAGCGGCGCAAACACCGGCCAGGTGGTGTAGTCCACGGTGGAATACCCGGTGGTCGACCCGATCGACACCACGTTGAACAGCGCCACGCGCAGGGTGTCCAGCGGATCGCTCATGGTGCCCTTGAAAAGCAGCAAGCCGGCGATGAAAACACCCGAGCCCACCAGCAGGGCCATGGAACCGCGCCACTCGGCATCGCGCCAGATGCGCGCCGGGTTGCGCTTGGTCAGTGCCACGAAATAGAGCGCGAAATTGCAGCTGGCGAGCAGCATGAACACGATCGCCACCCACTCCATGGCGGGCGACTGGAAGAAGCCGAAACTGCTGTCGTGCGACGACAGGCCGCCCAGGCTCAGGGTCGAGAACATGTGGATCCAGGCGTCCAGCGCCGGCATGCCGGCCAGCCAGTAACCCAGCACACACGCCAGCGACAACAGGCTGTACACGCTCCACAGGCCTTTGGCGGTTTCGGTGATGCGCGGCGTGAGCTTGGCGTCCTTCATGGGGCCGGTGGCTTCGGCGCGAAAGAGCTGGCTGCCCCCCACGCCCAGCATCGGCAGGATGGCGACCGCCAGCACCAGGATGCCCATGCCGCCCAGCCACTGCAGGAAGCAGCGCCAGAGGTTGATGGAGGCGGGCAGCGCGTCCAGGCCGACCAGCACCGTCGAACCCGTCGTGGTCAGCCCCGACATGGACTCGAAGTAGGCGTCGGTGAACGACATGGGCGAGGCCGTGCCCGAGAAATAGAGCAACAACGGCAGGCTGGCGAACAGCGGCAGCAGGGTCCACACCATCCCGACCAGCAGGATGCCGTCGCGCGCCTGCAGGTCCAGATGGCGCCCCACGCGCCAGACCGCGCTGCGCATGAGCAAGCCCGCCGCGAAGGTGACCAGCATGGCCAACGGGTACGCCGCTTCGGCGCCGTCGTGCGTCCAGGCCGAGACGCCCAACGGCACCAGCATGGTCAGGGCGAACACCATCACGATGGCGCCGAGCACGGGAAAGATGCGCAGAAACGGCATGGCGACCCTGCGGAATTCAGCCAAAGAAGGTGGCGGTCACCTGGAACAGCTTCTCGACCTCGCGCACCAGGCGCTTGTTCGGGATGAAGATGATGATGTGGTCATCGGCTTCGATCACCGTGTCGTGGTGCGGCATCAGCACCACGGAGCTGCGACCCTCGCCGCGCACGATGGCGCCGATGCGCGTGCCCTGGGGCAGCTTGACCTCTTCGACCTTGCGGCCGACCAGCTTGGAGGTTTTCACGTCGCCGCGGGCGATGCCCTCCAGCGCCTCGGCCGCACCGCGGCGCAGGCTGTGCACCGCCGCCACGTCACCACGACGCAGGTGGGTCAGCAGCTCGCCGATCACGGTCTGCGCGGGTGAGATGGCGATGTCGATGGTGCTGCCCTGCATCATGTCGGCGTAGGCGCGGCGGTTGATCAGCGACATCACGCGCCCCGCGCCGAGCCGCTTGGCGAGCATGGCCGACATGATGTTGTCTTCGTCGTCGCTGGTGAGCGCGAGAAACAGGTCCATCTGGCCGACGTTTTCTTCCAGCAGCAGGTCTTCGTCGGCGCCGTCGCCGTGCAGGATCAGCATGTTCGACGGCAGCTGGCTGGCCAGGTACTCGCAGCGCGTCTTGTCGCGCTCGATGATCTTCACCTCGCACTGCCCCACCAGGCTGCGCGCCAGCCGCAGGCCCACCTTGCCACCGCCGGCGATCATCAGCCGCTGCACCGGCTTGTCGATGTTGTGGATGGCGCCCAGCACGTAGCGGATCTTGTCGGTGTCGGCCAGCACGAACACCTCATCGCCCGCGAGGATGCGGGTGCTCTTGGTGGCCTCCATTTCGGTGTCGAGCCGGTAGAGCGCCACCACCCGCATCTGGGCGTGCGGAAAGCGCTCGCGGAATTCGCCGATGGTGTGGCCCACCAGGGCGCCCCCGTGGGCCGCCCGCATGGCGATCAGGCTGGCGCGGCCGTCGGCAAACTTCAGCACCTGAAGCGCTTCGGGGTAGCTGATGAGCTGGTGGATGTAGCGCGTGACGGACTCTTCGGGGCAGATCACGTGGTCCACCGAAAAGCCGTTCTTGCCCAGCAGTTCATCGCCCTCGACGAACTCGGGCGAGCGCAGGCGCGCGATGGTGCTGGGCACGTTGAACACGTCGTGCGCCACCTTGCAGGTGACGAGGTTGGCCTCGTCGGCCGCGGCGCAGGCGATCACCATGTCGGCGTCCCGTGCCCCGGCTTCCTGCAACACGGAGGGCTGGATGCCATTGCCCACCACACCCCGCAGGTCCAGTTTTTCTTCCAGCAGCCGCAGCCGCGCCGGGTCCTGGTCGATGACGGTGATGTCGTTCTGCTCGGAAACCAAGCTCTCGGCCACGCTCTCCCCGACGCGGCCGGCGCCCAAAATGATGATCTTCATAACAGGATGTTACCCCCCGCGCCGCCTGCGGCGGGGGCGGTGGGCGCTTACAGCGCCCTTTGAATAATGATTTTCTGCACGTCGGACGTGCCTTCGTATATCTGGCAGACGCGCACGTCGCGGTAGATGCGCTCGACCGGGAAGTCGCTCACGTAGCCGTAGCCACCATGCACCTGGATCGCCTGCGAGCAGACCTGTTCGGCCATTTCGCTGGCAAACAGCTTGGCCATGGCCGCCTCCTTCAAACAGGGCTGTCCGGCGTCGCGCAGCGCGGCGGCGTGGTGTGTGAGCGCGCGCGCGGCCTCGATCTGCGTCGCCATCTCGGCCAGCTTGAAGCCGACCGCCTGGTGGTTGAAGATGGGCTGACCGAAGCTCTCGCGCTGCTTGGCGTAGGTCACCGCGCATTCGAACGCGCTGCGCGCCATGCCGATGCTCTGCGACGCAATGCCGATGCGCCCGCCTTCGAGTGCGCTCAAGGCGATCCTGTAGCCTTCGCCTTCATTGCCGATCAGGTTCTCGGCCGGAATGCGGCAGTTGTCGAAGTTGATCTGCGCCGTGTCGCTGCTGTGTTGACCGAGCTTGTCTTCCAGACGCGCGACCACATAACCCGGCGCCGCGGTGGGCACGATGAAGGCGCTCATGCCTTTTTTACCGGCGCCCTTGTCCGTCACCGCGATCACGATGGCCACGTCGCCGTTTTTGCCGCTGGTGATGAACTGCTTGACGCCATTGATCACGTATTCGTCGCCCTGCTTCACTGCAGTTGTCCGGAGTGCGGAAGCGTCCGAGCCCACGTGTGGCTCGGTCAGGCAGAAAGCACCGAGCATCTGGCCGGCGGCCAGTGGGCGCAACCACTGCGCCTGCTGCTGGGCGTTGCCGTAGCGCATCAGGATGGCGTTGACCGGGCAGTTGGTCACGCTGATCACGGTGCTGGTGCCGCCGTCGCCGGCGGCGATCTCTTCGAGCACGATGGCCAGGGTCTGGTAGTCCAGCCCCGCGCCGCCCAGCCCCTCGGGCACGCAGATGCCGTAGGCGCCCAGTTCGGCCAGGCCCTTGTGCACCTCCTTCGGGAAATGGTGTTCCTTGTCCCACTTCGCGGCGTTGGGCCAGAGCTGTTCCTGGGCAAAGGCGCGCACGGCGTCGCGGATCATCACCTGGTCTTCGGTCAGCAGCATGTTGTGTGTCTCGTTGGTGTTTTGAAAGTCTTACCAGTGCTCGGCGCGCCGGCCGTCGTGGTGGATCAGGCGGCCGTTGTCTTCGGGTGCCACGCTGGCGAGCACGGCCCGCAAACCGCGCACGCTGGCCTCGGCCGTCAGCGGGCGCAGCGCCGCCGCCCATGTCGGTTTGCACCCAGCCCGGGTCCAGCGCCACCAGCCGGGCCTTCGGGTAGTCGAATCGTGCGCTGCTCACCGCCATGTTCAGCGCCGCCTTGCTCACGCGGTAAAGCCAGCTGTTGCTGCCCGGCACGCTGCCGATCTGGCTCATGGTGCTGGACAGCGCGCCGAACACGCCGCCGGCTTCTTCCACCAGGGGCAACACCTGCGGGATCACCTGCATGGCGCCCATCACATTGGTGTGCATCACGCGGTCAAAGGTCGGTTGGGTGGGCGGCGAGGTGGCACAGGCGCGATCGATCACGCCAGCCACATAGAGCGCCACATCCAGCTTCTCGCCATCGAGTTGCCAGGACAGCGCACTCACACTGGTAGGCTGCCCCACATCCAGCCGCAGCGGCTCGGCACCGAGCGCGCGCAGGCGCTCCAGCCCGGCGTCGTCGCGCGCGGTGGCAATCACACGCTCGCCCGCCTCGCGGTACTGGCGCACGAATTCGAGGCCGATGCCGCGCGACGCGCCGATGATCAACACCGTGCTCATGCCTCAGGCTGGTGGCAAGCCACACAGAGTTTGTTGCCGTCCGGATCGCGGAAGTAGGCACCGTAGTAGTGGGCGTGGTACTCGGGGCGCAAGCCGGGCGCCCCTTCGTCTGCGCCACCCAGGGACGTTGCCAGCCGGTGCACATCGTCCACCTGGTTCCGACTGCGGGCGGCAAACGCCACCATCTGGCCGTTGCCCGGCGCCTGCACGCCCTCGAACGGCCGCGCAATGACGAACAGTGGTCGCTGCCCGCCTTCGGCATGCCAACCGGCCCAGGGGCGCTCCGGCTCGCAGAAGCGCTCCTGCAAACCCAGCGCGGCCATCACCGGCCTGTAGAAGGCCAGGGCACGGTCGAAGTCGGACACGCCCATGAAAACGTGGGAAAACATGCTCGCGAACCGCCGGTCGGCTTCAGACCAGTTCAATCGCCATGGCGGTGGCTTCGCCGCCACCGATGCACAAGGTGGCCACACCCTTCTTGCCGCCACGCGCCTGCAGCGCGTGCAGCAGCGTGACGAGGATGCGCGCCCCGCTCGCGCCGATGGGGTGGCCCAGCGCGCAGGCACCGCCGTTGACGTTGACCTTCTCGTGCGGGATCGACAGCTCGGTCATCAGCGCCATCGGCACGACCGCAAAGGCTTCGTTGATTTCCCACAGGTCCACGTCGGCCACGGTCCAGCCGGTTTTGGCCAGCAGCTTCTGCGTGGCGCCCACGGGGGCGGTGGCGAACCAGTTGGGTTCCTGCGCGTGCGTGGCGTGACCAACGATCGTGGCCAGCGGCTTCAGGCCCTGCGCCTTCGCGGTCGAAGCGCGCATCAGCACCAGCGCGGCGGCGCCATCGTTGATGGACGAGCTGGAGGCGGCGGTGATGGTGCCGTCTTTCTTGAACGCGGGCTTGAGCGAGGTGACCTTGTCGAGCTTGACCTTGCCCGGGCCTTCGTCGGTGGAGACCACGCGTTCGCCGCTGCGGTCTTTCACCGTCACGGGCGCGATCTCTTTGGCGAAGGCGCCGCTCTCGGTGGCGGCCTTGGCGCGCGTCACCGAGGCGATGGCGAAGGCGTCCTGCTGCTCGCGGGTGAAGCTGTATTTGGCGGCGCAGTCTTCGCCGAAGGTGCCCATGCTGCGACCGGCTTCGTAGGCGTCTTCCAGGCCGTCGAGCATCATGTGGTCGTAGATCTTGTCGTGGCCCATGCGGTAGCCGCCACGGCCCTTGAGCATGAGGTAGGGCGCGTTGGTCATGCTCTCCATGCCGCCCGACACCATCACGGTGGCGCTGCCGGCGAGCAGCATGTCGTGCGCGAGCATGGTGGCCTTCATGCCCGAGCCGCACATCTTGGACAGTGTCACCGCGCCGGCCGACAGCGGCAGCCCTCCCTTGAGCGCGGCCTGGCGCGCGGGCGCCTGACCCTGGCCGGCCATCAGGCAGTTGCCGAACAGCACCTCGTCGACCAGCGACTTGTCCACGCCACTGCGTTCGACCGCGGCTTTGATGGCCACGCCGCCGAGGTCGTGTGCGGACTGGGAAGCGAAGTCGCTCTGGAACGAACCCATGGGGGTGCGCGCGGCGCCGACGACGACGATGGGATCTGTTGGGTTCATGGAAATCTCCTGTGAAAGTTCAAGCTAAAAGTTCTTTGTCCGCCTGGACATGGAAGCGCCGGTCGCGCTCGTAGGGAAAAACGTCAAACACATGGCCCGCGGCGATGCGCTCTTTGTGAGCCTGCCAGAAGGCGGCGTCGAGCAGGTCCGCGTGGTGCTTCATGAACTCCTCGCGCACCATCGGGTTGCCGAGCAGGAAGGGGCCGAAGGTCTCGGGGAACACATCGTTCTTCGCCACCGAATACCAGACCTCGCCCGACATCTCGTCTTCTTCGTTGCGCGGCGCCGGCACACGGCGGAAGTTGCAATCGGTGATGTACTCGATCTCGTCGTAGTCGTAGAACACGACCTTGCCGTGGCGCGTGATGCCGAAGTTCTTCCACAGCATGTCGCCCGGGAAGATGTTGGCCGCCACGAGGTCCTTGATGGCGTTGCCGTACTCCACCACGGCGCGGGTGAGCTGTTGGCGCGCGCGCTTGAGCGACAGGTCGTCCGCCCCCTCGCCCCGCAGTGCGTCAAACGCCTCCTGCAGATATATGTTGAGCGGGATCATGCGCCGCTCGATGTAGCAATGCTTGAGGATGACCTCGATGTCCCCGTCCCCGTTGCGGTCGCTGATCTCCAGCTGGCTCGGCGCGAATTTCTGGATCTCGGCGATCAGCTCGTCGGTGAAACGCTCGCGCGGGAACCCCACCTCGGAAAACTCCAGCGTGTCGGCCATGCGCCCCACGCGGTCGTGCTGCTTGACCAGCAGGTACTTGCCACGGATCTGTTCGCGCGTGGTGTCCTTCTGCGGCGGGTAGAAGTCCTTGATGACCTTGAATACAAACGGAAAGCTCGGCAGGTCGAACACCAGCATCACCATGCCCTTGATACCGGGCGCGATGCGGAACTTGTCGGTGCTGTGCCGCATGTGGAACAGGAAGTCGCGGTAGAACAGCGTCTTGCCCTGCTTGGCCAGACCGAGCGCGTTGTAGAACTCGGCGCGCGGCTTGCGCGGCATCATGCTGCGCAAGAACTGCACATAGGCGCTGGGGATTTCCATGTCCACCATGAAGTAGGCACGAGCAAAGCTGAAGAGGATCAGCAGGTCGTCTTCACCGAACAGCGCCGCGTCCACCACCAGCAATCCGTCTTCGTTGTGCAGGATGGGCAGCGCGAACGGCACTTCCTGGAAGCCGTTGATGATCTTGCCGACCACGTAGGCGCCCTTGTTGCGGAAGAACAGGCCCGAGAGCACCTGGAACTGGAAGTTGGCGCGCAGCTTCACGTGGTCGAAGTGCGGCTTCATGGCTTCGAGCACCAGATGGGCATCGCGCGCGAGGTCTTCGAAGGGCACACGCAGGTCGAAGTCCGCGATCATGCGCAGCACCTCGGCCTCCATGTTGGCGGCCGTCGGGTAGTGGCAGCGGTAGGTGGGCCGGGCTTGCGGCTCCTCGTTTTCGATGTACTCGGTGGACACCGCCGGGCGCACGAAGATGAAGTCGTTCTGGAAATAGGCCCGCTGCAGGATCTTGGTGCAGACCGAGTTGAAGAAGGTCTCGGCCAGCTCGGGCTGGTGGTGGTTCACCAGCAGGCCGATGTAGTGCAGCTTGACCTGCTCCCACACGTCCATGGGTTGCTGCTCGGCCTTGAACTCCTTGTGCAGCCGCATCACGCATTCGTTGACGCGCAGGTCGTAGAACTCGATGCGCTCGCGCTGTGCACGCTGCTGGCCGCGCCAGTCGCGCGTCTCGAAGCGGTGTTTGGCGCGCGCCGACTCGGTGCGGAACAGCCGGTAGTGGCGGTTGAAGCCGTCCATCATCGCCTTGGCGATGGCGTAGGCCACGGTGGAGTCGAGTCGCTGGGGAAACATGCAGGGCCTTGGGGCAGCTGTCTCAATATCTCTAGGCAGCCGTGTTCCGGCGCTTGGCCGCCACACCCGCCAGCGCCGCCTGGTAGATCGACTCCAGCCCTCCGGCGCCATCCACCGTCATCAGCATGTCGCGCAACAGGCCGTCGCTCAGGGCGTACACCCAGGCGTGCAGCGTGAGCGACTGGCCACGCGCCCAGGCGTCCTGCACCACGGTGGTCTGGGCCACGTTCATCACCTGTTCGATGGCGTTGAGTTCGCACAAGACCTCGACGCGGAAGTCTTCGGGCGTGGCCGCAATGAGCGCGGCGTGGCGGTCGCGCACGTCCTTGATGTGGCGCAGCCAGTTGTCGGCCAGGCCCACGCGGGTGTCGTTCAGCGCGGCCTTCACGCCGCCACAACCGTAGTGCCCCACCACCATCAGGTGCTTCACCTGCAGCTGGTCCACCGCAAACTGGATCGTGGACAGGCAGTTCAGATCGGTCGGCACCACCACGTTGGCCACGTTGCGGTGCACGAACACCTCGCCCGGCGCCAGACCGGTGATCTGGTTGGCCGGCACGCGGCTGTCGGAACAGCCGATCCACATGTATTGTGGGCTCTGCTGCGCCAGCAGGTCGGTGAAGAAGGTGGGCTTCTCGCGAACCATGGCCGCAGCCCATTCGCGGTTGTGGTCAAACAGGTCTTGCAGCGATGAACTCATGAGGCAATCAGAAGTGGTTGAACAGCCTGGCCATTGTCGGGCAAGGCCGGTTCACCCCGATGTCAATCGGTGTTTCAGCAGGTCTCGGCGAACAGCTCGCGCCCGATCAGCATGCGGCGGATTTCACTCGTGCCGGCGCCGATCTCGTACAGCTTGGCGTCGCGCCAGAGGCGGCCCAGCGGGTACTCGTTGATGTAGCCGTTGCCGCCGTAGATCTGAACGCCCTCGCCCGCCATCCAGGTCGCCTTCTCGGCGGTCCAGAGAATGACCGAGGCACAGTCCTTGCGCACCTGGCGCACGTGGTCGGTGCCCAGCAGGTCGAGGTTCTTGGCCACGGTGTAGGCGAAGCTGCGCGCGGCCTGCAGCACGGTGTACATGTCGGCCACCTTGCCCTGGATCAGCTGGAACTCGCCGATGCTCTGGCCGAACTGCTTGCGGTCGTGGATGTAGGGGATCACGTTGTCCATGACCGACTGCATGATGCCCAGCGGCCCACCGGTGAGCACGGCACGCTCGTAGTCCAGACCGCTCATCAGCACCTTGGCGCCCATGTTCAGGCCGCCCAGGATGTTCTGTGCCGGCACCTCGACGTTCTGGAACACCAGCTCGCCGGTGTGGCTGCCGCGCATGCCCAGCTTGTCGAGCTTCTGCGCGATGCTGAAACCTGGCATGCCTTTTTCGATCAGGAAGGCGGTGACGCCGCGCGCGCCCATCTCGGGTTCGCTCTTGGCGTAGACCACCAGGGTGTCGGCGTCGGGGCCGTTGGTGATCCACATCTTGTTGCCGTTGAGCAGGTAGTAACCGCCCTTGTCTTCGGCCTTCAGCTTCATGCTGATCACGTCGGAGCCGGCGCCGGGTTCGCTCATGGCGAGCGCGCCCACGTGTTCACCGCTGATCAGCTTGGGCAGGTATTTGGCTTTCTGCTCGGGCGTACCGTTGCGGTTGATCTGGTTCACGCACAGGTTGCTGTGCGCGCCATAGCTCAGGCCCACCGAGGCGCTGGCGCGGCTGATCTCTTCCATGGCCACCATGTGCGCCAGGTAACCCATGTTGGCGCCGCCAAACTCTTCGGGCACGGTGATGCCGAGCACGCCGAGCTCGCCCATCTTGCGCCAGCAGTCCATCGGGAACTGGTCGGTTTTGTCGATCTCGGCGGCGCGGGGCGCAATCTCGGCTTGCGCGAATTCGCGAACCGCGTCGCGCAGGGCGTCGATGTCTTCACCGAGCTGGAAATTGAGGCCGGGCAGGTTGTTCATGGGGTGTCTCCTGGGGATGGGGTTTTGGGGTATTCACGCCCTCTCATCCGGGAGAGGGCCGGGATGAGGGCAACAGCGGTCAGTAAGTCTTGGGCACCGGCACCAGGGTCTGCTGCATCACGGCGCAATCCGAGCGTTTGCCATCGGTGGCCACGTGCACCACCTCGGCCGCAGTGACGATGATGCGTTTGCCAGCCTTGGTGACGCGGCCCGTGGCCTGCAGCTCGCCGCCCAGGAAGGCCGCGAGGAAATTGATCTTGTATTCCACGGTCGTGACCTCCATGCCTTCGGGCGCCACGGTCAGCGCCGCGTAGCCGCCCGCGATGTCGGCCAGCGCCCCCATGGCGCCGCCATGAAAGCCGCCCTGCTGCTGCGTCACGCGGTCGGAGTACGGCAACGCCAGCGTCACGGTGCCGGGCGCCACGGCCAGCAGCCGAACGCCCAGCGCCTGCATCATCCCCTGGCGGTCCAGGCTGGTCTGCACGCGCTCGCGCAGGGCGTCGTTGGGGTTCACTGGCTCGGTCATGGGCGGTTTCAGTTGACGTTTACGTAAACGTCAATTATGACCCATGCATACCGGGTTCGCCAAGCCCGGGGCAACCCTGACCGGACCAAGGGCCAGATGCACGCTCAGGCGACCAGGCGCGACAGCAGCAGACGGATCGCCTGTTCGTAAGGCGCAGCGGATTCGCCCCGAGCGATCGCCAGCGCCGCGCGGTCGAACGCCGCCGACAACAGTACGGCGAGCTCGCGCAGCGGCACCGCGGTCTTGTCATCGCCCTGCAGCGCCTCTTGCAAGCCTTCCTGCAGAGCACCCAATCCGGCGACATCGCTCAACGCCATCACCTGCTCGGCCCTGAGCACGGCGGGCGCTTCCAGCAGCAGCAGGCGGGCGCGACCTTGGCGCACCATGGCCGCGAAATAGGCCTGGGCGCCGGCCATCAGTGCCTCGACCGGATCGCTGTGCCCGCTGGCCTGCCGGGCGATCTCGTCCGCCACCTCCTGCGCCAGCTGCCGTGCCACCGCTTCGAACAGCTCGGCCTTGTCGGTGAAGTGGTGGTAGAGCGCGCCACGCGTCACCTTCGCAGCCGCCACGATCTCGGGCGTGCCGGTGCCGGCGTAGCCGCGTTCCTCGAACAGCCCCCGCGCGGCCTGCACCAGCGCGGCCCGGGTGGTTTCGGTGCGTTCTCCTTGCGATCGACGGTTCATGGCGGCCCTTTATACATACAGTCTGTATGCTATATTGAACTTGCATGCATAGTGTATGTAACTTTCGCCCAGGAGCCCAGCCATGAAATCGACGCAGTACTACCCCGTTCTCATGACCGACCGCGTGGCGGCGACCGCCCGCTTCTACGAAATGCATTTCCGCTTCACACGCCAGTTCGACAGCGACTGGTATGTGCACCTGCAGTCCGCCGAAGACGCGTCGGTCAACCTGGCCATCCTCGACCGCGACCACGCCTCCATCCCCGAGGCAGGGCGTGGCCATCAGGCCGCTGGCCTGCTGCTCAACTTCGAGGTGGCGGATGTGGACGCCGAATACCAGCGCGCCGTCGCGCAGGGGCTGCCCATGCTGCTGGCGTTGCGCGACGAAGACTTCGGCCAGCGCCACTTCATCGTGCAGGACCCAAATGGCGTGATGATCGACGTGATCCAGCCGATCCCGCCGAGCGAAGCCTTCCAGCGCCAGTACGCCGAAGGTGCGGCCGCTGGCGGCGCCGCTTGAGGCTGCAGCAGCGCCGCAGCCCGGGGTAGAAAGCCACGGCCCTTGCAGCAGGAGCCAATCAGACCTTGTCGGGCTTGGTCGTTTTGTCCACCTTGGCCAGCAAGGCCCGCGCTTCCTTCTCGTGCACCTTGACCTCGTCCAGGTTGGCCACCAGATCGGCCATCTGCTCTTCGAGCTGGCGCTTGTGTTCGGCCAGCACGGCGAGGAACTTGCGCAGCTGTGGCCCGGTGTCGCGCGGGCTGTCGTACATCTGGATGATGTCCTTGGCCTCGGTGAGCGAGAGCCCCAGACGCTTGGCGCGCAGCGTGAGCTTCAGGCGCGTGCGGTCGCGCGCGCTGTAGACCCGGTTGCGCCCACCCGGCCCTTCGCGCTGCGGTTGCAGCAGGCCCATGTCTTCATAGAAGCGGATGGCGCGCGTGGTGAGGTCGAACTCGCGCGCCAGATCGCTGATGGTGTAGGTCGGGTTGCTCGCCATGGGGGCTGGTGGGTCTTGTCGGGTGGCGGACAGTGCATCGGAACTCCGCTCCGTAGAATGCCCTGCATCTCTTGACGTTTACGTTAACGTCATTCGTCGGCATCTTAACGGAATCCACCCGCGCATGAATCCCCCCACCCGAGAGCAGCTCGAAGCCCGCCTGCACTACCCGCTGGGCAACGCGCTGCCCGAAACTGGCCACACGCTCACGGTGGCGCCGGGGGTGAAGTGGATCCGCATGGCGTTGCCGTTTGCGCTGGACCACATCAACCTCTGGCTGCTGCGCGATGTACTGGACGGCGTGGAGGGCTGGACGGTGGTGGACTGCTGCATCTCGCGCGATGAAGCCAAGGCGCAGTGGGAGCAGATCTTTGCCAACGAACTCGACGGCCTGCCCATCCTGCGCGTGATCGTGACCCACATGCACCCGGACCACATCGGGCTGGCCTACTGGCTGTGCGAGCGGTGGGAATGCATGTTGTGGATCAGCGCCACCGACTACAACTCGGCGCGCATCGGCTCACAAAGCACCACCGGTTTTGGTGGCGCCAGTGCGGCCGACTTCTTTGCGTCCCACGGCATGACCGACCCCGACAGCCTGGAAAAGATCCGCGGCCGTGCGAGCTACTACCCCGGCATGGTGCCGGCGGTCCCGCCGCGCTACCGCCGCCTGATGGACGGCCAGACCGTGTCCATCGGCGGACGCGGCTGGCGCGGCATCAGCGGCCACGGCCACGCGCCGGAACACATCGCGCTCTATAACGACGAACTGCAGGTGCTGATCAGCGGCGACATGGTCTTGCCGCGCATCAGCACCAACGTGAGCGTGTACGACATCGAGCCCGAAGCCGATGCGCTGACGCTGTTTCTGGACTCGCTCGACAAATACCTGCCGCTGCCCGAAGCCACGCTGGTGCTGCCTTCGCACGGCAAACCCTTCACCGGGCTGCATGAACGCATCCAGCAGCTGAAAGACCACCACGCCGAACGCCTGGATGAACTGCTCGACGCCTGCCGTGAGCGACCCATCAGCGGCGCGGACGCGATTCCCCTGCTGTTCCAGCGCGAACTGGACCTGCACCAGACCACCTTCGCCATGGGCGAAGCGGTGGCGCATCTGCACCGGTTGTGGTTTGGCGGCCAGGTGCGGCGAGAACGCGATGCCGAGGGCATCTACCGCTTCAAGGCCGTTTGAGACTCACTCGCCGAGCGGCACCGCAGCCCGCTTGAGCGCGCGCCGCCGGGCCATGTGGTCCGGCATCACGCTCGCCACCACGTCCCAGAACTGCGGGCTGTGGTCCATGTGGCGCAGGTGGCTGAGCTCGTGCACCACGACGTAGTCCACCATCTCCATCTTCAGGTGGATCAGCCGCCAGTTCAGCCGGATGGTGCCGTCGGCGCTGGCGCTGCCCCAGCGCGTGCCGGCGCTGGACAGGCGCAATTTTTCATAGCGCACACCCAGCAGCGGCGAAAAATGATCCAGCCGTTCGGCGAACACGCGCTTGGCCTGGCGCATCAGCCAGGCCTGCGCCGCGTCGCGGATCTGGGTCTCGGTGGCGTTGTGGGCCAGCCCCAGCCGGAGGGCGCCCACGGCATCGGGCGCATCGATGGCAGCCGGCTCCAGCACAGCGCCGACCTGCGCGAACCCGTGCGCCGGGTCCAGCACCAGGCGCACGCGCTGGCCCAGAAAGTCCAGCTCGGCGCCATTGGCCCAGATGGTTCGGGCCTGCGCCAGCTCCCCGGCGCGCTGACGGGCGTTCTGCAGTTTTTCCAGCACCCAGCCGGCCTTGTCGTGCAGCAAGGCTTCGACCTCGCCCACCGGCGTCCAGCGCGGCGCACTCACGCTCAGGCCATCGGGCCCGACCGACAGGCCGATGGTGCGGCGCTTGCCGCGTTTGAACTCGTAGGCCACATCGCAACTGCCCAGCTTGAGCAGCCGGTTGGCGCGCGGGTGGTGCCAGGTGCCGGGCTGAAACACCTCACTCAGCGGTTCGGCGGGCGGTGCCGCAGGTCGGGGCTTCGCCACCGGCGCAGGCGGCTGGGACAGCACCACGGGCTCAGGCCCGGTCAGGAAATCAAGCGCCAGTTGCACGAAGCGCTGCATGGCAGTGGTCAATCCTTGGCGGGCGCGGGGTAAGCCGTGGGGTCGAGGCGCCGCATCTCGGTCTCGATCCAGTCCTCCACCTCGCGCATCAGCTCGTCCGGCTGACGGCCCGCGCTGGGGATCGGTTTGCCGATCGAAAACTCCACCACGCCGGGCTTCTTGATGAAGGCCTTGCGCGGCCAGCACTTGGCCGAGGTCACGGCGACCGGAATCACCGGCGCGCCGGTGCGGATCGCGAGGCGGGTGCCCCCGCTCTTGTACGTGCCCTTCTCGCCGCGGGGAATCCGCGTGCCCTCGGGAAACATGATCACCCAGGTGCCCTGGTCCAGCAACCGCTGCCCTTGCTGCACCACCTTGGCGAAGGCGCGCGCACCGTCGGCCCGGTCGATGTGGATCATGTCCATGCGCGCCATGGCCCAGCCAAAAAACGGCACCTTCAGCAACTCTTTCTTGAAGACAAAGGCCAGCGGGTGCGGCATCAGCGCGGCCATGCTGAAGGTCTCCCAGAGCGACTGGTGCTTGACCAGCAGCACCGCGGGCGCCGTGCTGCCCACCGGCAGGTTCTCGAAACCGATCACCTGGTTGCGGATGCCCAGGATCACCGTGCCACCGTCCACCGCCAGCTTGAGCCAGCGCGCGCACATCCAGTAGATCCGGTCAGGCTTCATGAACGGCGCGGCGATCACCACCGCCAGCGCCCACGGAATCACGGTCACCACCATGAACAGGAGATGCAGAACGGCACGCAGGAAGTTGACGACGATCATGGAGAGGGAGGGTTCAGGTTGGGGCCACTTCCTGCGCCAGCAGCCATTCGGCAAAGGCGGGCAGGTCATCGTGCAGCCGGGTGCCCGACGGCAGATGGGGGTGCAGCATGGCCAGGTCGGCCTCGGCATCCGGCCCGGCGCGCCCGCGCAGGTGCTCGGATTTGCCGGTCAGCAGCAGATGCGGGGTGCAGCCCGCGGCGCTGCCGGCCTGCACATGGCGCAGCGCATTGCCCGCCACGGGAACACCCATCAGTGGCACACCGAAACGCACGCCAATCTGCTCGAATAGACCCGGCGCAGGCTTGCGGCAGTGGCAAGCATCCTCGGGCGCATGCGGGCAGAAAAACACCGCCTCCACGCGAGCCCCGGCGGCAGCCAGCTGGCGGTGCATCTTGGCGTGGATCGCGTTCAATGAGGCCATGTCAAACAGGCCCCGGCCGATGCCGCTCTGGTTGGTCGCCAGCACCACGCGCCAGCCGCCCTGGTTGAGCCGCGCCACGGCTTCGAGCGCCCCGGGCAGGGCCTCCCACTCGTCGGGCGAGGCGACGTAGTCATCGCGGCTGCGGTTGAGCGTGCCGTCGCGGTCGAGGATCAGCAGTTTCATGCGGTGCTCCACAGAGGTGAGGGCCGCTGCGCCGGGCCGCCCCAAGCAAGGTCGCGCCCTCTCGGGGGGCAGCGACCCGCGTAGCGGCGGAGCGTGGGGGCTGTCATGTTGCCAGACGGGACAGGTCGGCCACGCGGTTCATGGCTTCGTGCAGATACTTCAGCAGGCCCAGGCGGTTGGCCTTGAGCGCCGGGTCTTCGGCGTTCACCATCACGCCGTCGAAGAAGGCATCGACCGGCGCGCGTAGCGCGGCCAGCGTCATCAGTGAGGCGGTGTAGTCGCCGTTGGCGAACTCGGCGTCGGCCGCTGGCACGGTCTTCTGCATGGCGGCAAACAGCTCCTGCTCGGCGGCTTCGACCAGGCGGGACTCCTGCACCGCGGCGCCCTCGCCTTCGGATTTCTTGAGGATGTTGCCGATGCGTTTGTTGGCGGCCGCCAGCGCCGCTGCGGCGGGCAGCGCCGCGAAGGCGCGCACGGCCTGCAGGCGCTGGGTCACGTCGGCCAGGCGCTGTGGGCGCAGGGCCAGAACAGCGTCGACTTCCTGGGCGCTGGCGCCCTGCTCGCGCAGGCCACCGGCAAGGCGGTCGTAGATGAAGTCGGTCAGTGCGCTTGTGGCGTCAGTGATCTTTTCGCCAAATGCGGGCGCGGCGGTAGCCAGCAGTGCGGTCAACTCCAGCGGCAAGTCCTTCTCCACCAACATCCGGATCACGCCCAACGCGTGCCGGCGCAGCGCAAACGGGTCCTTGTCGCCGGTTGGCAAGTTGCCGATACCGAACATGCCCACCAGCGTTTCCAGCTTGTCGGCCAGTGCCACCACCAGACCGGTCATCGTGCGCGGCAGCTCGTCGCCGGCAAAGCGGGGCTTGTAGTGGTCTTCGATCGCGAAGGCGATGTCTTCGCTCAGGCCGTCGTGGCGCGCGTAGTAGCCGCCCATGATGCCCTGCAGCTCGGGGAACTCGCCCACCATGTCGGTCAGCAGGTCGGTCTTGGCCAGTTGGGCCGCAGTGTCGGCGCTCTGCGCCAACACATCGCCGCCGAGCTGCTGGCCGATGGCACGGGCGATCGCGCGCACGCGCTCCACGCGCTCGCCTTGCGTACCGAGCTTGTTGTGATAGACCACTTTGCCCAGGCCTTCAACGCGCGAGGCCAGCGTCTTCTTGCGATCCTGGTCGAAGAAAAACTTGGCGTCGGCCAGGCGTGGGCGCACCACGCGCTCGTTGCCACCGATCACGGCGCTGGCGTCGTCCGGGCTGATGTTGCTCACCACCAGGAACTGGTTGGTCAGCTTGCCGTGGGTGTCGACCAGCGGGAAGTACTTCTGGTTGGCCTTCATCGTGAGGATCAGGCACTCCTGCGGCACTTCGAGGAACTGCTCCTCGAAGCCGCAGGTCAGCACGTTGGGCCGCTCGACCAGCGCGGTCACTTCGTCCAGCAGGGCCTCGTCCATCAGCACCTCGTAGCCCGGGCCCAGGCGCTCGGCGGCTTGCGCGAGCTGCTGCACGATGGCGAAGCGGCGGTCGTTGAAGCTGGCGATCACCGAGCCGTCGGTCAGCAGGGTCTGCGCGTAGCTGTCGGCATCGGCCAGCAGCACGGGCGACTTGGCTGCTTCGAAGCGGTGGCCCTGGGTGCTGTTGCCCGACGTCAGCCCCAGCGCCTTCACCGGCACCACGCTGCTGCCGTGCAGCGCCACCAGACCGTGCGCCGGGCGCACGAAGTGCACGCTGCTCCAGCCGGGCAGTTCGCAGTCGGTTTCGAGCTGGTAGCTCATCACCTTGGGGATTGGCAGCTTGGCAATCGCTTCGTCCAGCGCCTTCTGCAGGCCCACGGCCAGGTCCACGCCAGGCACCACGCTGTCGTAGAACAGCGCTTCGGCCTTGCCGTCGGGCGCACGCTTCAAGCCGGCCACGGCCGACGCGTCAGCACCCAGCGCCCCCAGGCGCTTGAGCAGCGCGGGCGTGGGCTGGCCGCTGGCGTCCAGGCCCACGCTCACCGGCATGAGCTTTTGCGACACGGCCTTGTCGGCGGCGCGCTCGGCCACGGCGCTCACGTGCGCCGCCAGGCGGCGCGGCGAGGCGAAGGGTGTCACGGTGGAGTCGGCAGCCGTCAGACCCTGGGCCTTGAGTTGTTCAAACAGCACGCCGGCGAAGGCATCGCCCAGCTTCTTGAGCGCCTTGGGCGGCAGCTCTTCCACAAACAGTTCGACGAGGAGGTTCTTGGTTGTCATTCTTGTGCTCTCCGGCTCACGCGGCCTTCTTCTGTTCGGCTTTGGCCAGCTCGGCCAGCACTTCGTCGCTCCAGGCCTTGGGCGCCATGGGGAAGCCCAGGCGGGCGCGGCTGTCGAGGTAGGCGCGGGCGACCTTGCGCGCGAGGTCGCGAATGCGGCCGATGTAGGCGGCACGTTCGGTCACGGAAATGGCGCCGCGCGCATCCAGCAGGTTGAAGCTGTGCGCGCACTTCAGGACCTGCTCGTACGCGGGCAGCGCGAGCTGCTGCTCCATCAGGTGTTTGGCCTGCTTCTCATGGGCGCTGAAGGCGGTGAACAGGAAGTCGGCGTCCGAGTGCTCGAAGTTGTAGGCCGACTGTTCCTTTTCGTTCTGCAGGTAGACGTCGCCATAGCTCAGACTGGAGCCATCGGCACGGTTCGTCCACACCAGGTCGTAGACATTGTCCACGCCCTGCAGGTACATGGCCAGGCGCTCCAGGCCGTAGGTGATCTCGCCGGTGATGGGCTTGCAGTCGATGCCGCCGACCTGCTGGAAGTAGGTGAACTGCGTCACCTCCATGCCGTTGAGCCAGACCTCCCAGCCCAGGCCCCAGGCGCCGAGCGTGGGGTTTTCCCAGTCGTCTTCGACGAAGCGGATGTCGTTCTTCTTCAGGTCGAAGTCCAGCGCTTCGAGCGAGCCCAGGTAGAGCTCCAGGATGTTGCTGGGTGCGGGCTTCAAGACCACCTGGTACTGGTAGTAGTGCTGCAGGCGGTTGGGGTTCTCGCCGTAGCGGCCGTCTTTCGGGCGGCGGCTGGGCTGCACGTAGGCGGCCTTCCAGGGCTCGGGGCCGAGCGCGCGCAGGAAGGTGGCGGTGTGGCTGGTGCCGGCGCCGACCTCCATGTCGTAGGGCTGCAGCAGCGCGCAGCCCTGGGCGTCCCAATAGGACTGCAGTTTCAGAATGATTTGCTGGAAGGTCAACATGCGGGAGGGGGCCGGTGCGAAGTCCGGGCCGGAAGTGTTCTGGGAGCGAGGGGCAGCCGCCCGGACGGGCGCACTGCGCAGAAGCTGGATTTTACGGGGCGCCAGCCTTTGGCCGTGGGGGCATTCAGGCGCCGCGCGCGCGGCGGCGCCGGGGTCGGCGGCTGGCCAGCAGCGCGACCACGGTCAGGCACGCCACCCAGACCGGCCAAAGACCCCAGCGCCCGGCCCAGCGGGCAAAGGGCGTGCTGCCGCTGCGCCCTTCGACCACGGCCTCCAGCCGGCCCCGGGTCTGGCGCGGCAACTGGTGTGTGACTTCGCCGCGGTGGTTGATGACCGCGGTGGCGCCGGTGTTGGTGGAGCGAAGCATGGGCCGCCCCAGCTCCAGGGCGCGCAAGCGCGAGATCTGCAGGTGCTGGTCGATCGCCACCGAGTCGTCAAACCAGGCAAGGTTGCTCAGGTTGACCAGCACCGTGGGGGCGGTCCCGGGGCTCTGAAACGAGGCGGCCAGCTCCTCGCCGAACAGGTCTTCGTAGCAGATGTTGGGCGCGATGCGCTGCCCGGCCCAGGACCAGGCGGGCTGCGCCAGTGCGCCCCGGTTGAAGTCGCCCAGGGGAATGCGCATCAGGTCGGTGAACCAGCGAAACATGGGCGGTATGAATTCGCCGAAGGGCACCAGGTGGTGTTTGTCGTAACGGAAAAACCCGTCGGGTTGTGGCGCCGCGGCGGTGCCCGGCTCGATGCCCCAGGCCGAGTTGGTGTAACCCTGCTCGTAGCTGCCCAGCGGCAGACCCAGCAACGCACCCACCGAGGCACCCGGTTGCGACAGCCCTCGCAGGAGCGGCTGCCAGAACGCGTCACCCAGTTGTTCGGGCAACATCGGCAACGCCGTCTCGGGCGCCACCACCAGCTGTGGCCCGCGCAGCGTGTCGACGCGCGCCGCCTCGGCCGCCACGGCGATCTGTTCCGGGTACCAGCGCAAGGCCTGGGCGACACCGGTGCCGGGTTCGAATTTCTGATCCTGGGCGATATTGCCCTGCAGCAGCCAGACCCGGAGTTCGCCATGGGCGGCTGTGTCGCGCTGCCCATGGTCGCGCCACGCGTCACCCCACAGCACGCTCGACAACAGCGCGCCCAGCAACACCGCGCCAGCGACCGCCTGGGTAGCGGCCAGCGCGCGGCCTCGCTGGTGGTACCAGCGCACGGGATCGGGGGCACCGGGTCGGCGCGTCGGGGGAACCATGGCGCTGAGCACCCAGGCCCCCATCGCCGACAACCCCACCGCGAGCGCATAAGCCAGCAGCGCGGCGATCGCGCCCATGCCGTACACCCCCACCCAGGGCGCCCAGGCCGCCATCAGGTCGACCTGGGCGTAGCCGCCGGCACCCCAGGGGAACCCTGTCAGCCAGCGACCGCGCGCGAGCTCGGCCAGGGTCCAGAGCGCCGCGAACATCCCGGCCTGCCGGAGGCGCGAACGCGGTGCCAGCGCGCACATCAGGCCCGCCGCCAGCGCGTAATAGAGCGCCAGCAGACCCGCCAGCATCACCACGGCCAGCGCCGCCAGCCAGGCCGGCAGGCCGCCGTAGGTGTGCATGGAAACAAACAACCACCAGAAGGTCGAGGCCAGCCAGGCCGTGGCAAACACCCAGGCGCGCCAGACGCCCTGGCGCGCCTGGTGCACATGCAGCAGGGCCAGCACCAGCAGCGCCAGCGATCCGATCTGCAGCCAGCCACTGGGCTCGCCGGGCGACAGGCCCGGCGGGCTCCAGCCGCGCACGGGCCAGGCCAGGGCAGCCGCCTGCAGCCAGCCGGCCAACACACAGATCACTAGCCAGAACAGGCCGCTGCCACGGGCAGGGCGTCCCGGTGGCTGACCACTGAGGGGGGAGAAGCTCGACGGCGTGTGCAGGTTACCGAACAGGCTGCGCATGGCGGTCCGGTGACATGTGGGCGTGATCGCGGGTCGGGCTCAATCGACCAAAGGTGTCGGCATCACCTTGAACCATTTGACCGCGCCGCCTTTGGTGTGCAACACCACAAAGCGCAGGCCATCGATCTCATGCTGCTCGCCGCGCTTGGGCACGTGGCCCATGGTGTGCGCGATGAGACCGCCGATGGTGTCGAAATCGTCCACCGCCAGCTTGAGGCCGAAGGACTCGTTGATGCGCTCGATGGAGGTGTCGCCGCTGACGCGCCAGGTGCTGTCGGCCAGCGCGAAGATGTCGCCGTCGTCTTCGACCACGTCGAACTCGTCTTCGATCTCGCCCACGATTTCTTCCAGCACGTCCTCGATGGTGATGAGGCCGGCCACACGGCCGAACTCGTCGATCACGATGGCCAGGTGGTTGCGGTTGCCACGGAATTCGCGCAGCAGGTCGTTCAGACCCTTGCTCTCGGGCACGAAGGTGGCGGGGCGCAGCAGGGCGCGGATGTTGAGTTCGGGCGCGCGCTGGAGCTTGAGCAGGTCTTTGGCGAGCAGGATGCCGATGATGTTTTCGGTCTCGCCCTCGTACACCGGGAAGCGCGAGTGCGCGGTGTCGATGACCAGGTGCAGCAGCTCGTCGTAAGGTGCATCGATGTTGAGCACGTCCATACGCGGGGCTGCCACCATCACATCGCCGGCCGACATGTCGGCGATGCGGATCACGCCTTCGAGCATGACGCGCGACTCGGCGTTGATGATGTCGTTGTCCTCGGCCTCGGCCAGGGTTTCGATCAACTCGTCCTTGGAATCCGGCCCGGGGTGGATGAACTCCGCGAGCTTTTGCAGGAAACCACGTTTGTCTTCATGCCGCAGGCTGCGCTGCGGCCCGGGACTGGGGGGGATGTCGGCCACTGAAGGAAGGGGTTGGTGGAAGGAGTTCGAAGGATACCGCAAGCCCATGACGGCATCCAGAGAGACGCCGTCCCGGAGCGCCCGGCCGGCCCGCACGGGACAACCGGATCAGCCTTGCCCCGTCAGCCGCGCACGCGTTCGCGCGATTCGCGCACGCCCTGGCGGATTTCCATCAGCAGGGCCAGCCCATCCCAGAACTGCCGTGCCTGGACCTTGAGGTGGTAGTTGGTCAGGGCCATCTGCTCGTTGACCAGCTCGGTCACGCGCGAGTCGAAATCGGCCGGGGGCAGGTGCAGGTGGGCTTCGCTTTCGGAGCCGTCGCGCACGATCGTGGCACCGGCCTTGCGGGCAATGCGCAGCATGGTGGTGTTTTCAGACAACGCATGGATGAACAGCTGGCTCACGCCCTCGTTGCGCGCGTGCATGACCGCCCGTTCGAAGAGGCGGCTGCCGTAGCCGCGGCCTCGGGCCTGGCGGGACACGGAGACACCGAACTCGGCGCAACTGGTGCACTGCGGATCCACCGAATAGGCCAGGTGGGCCATGGCGATGAGTTCGAGCTTGCGGTTGAAGATGCCGAACAGTTCGTCGCGCGCAAAGTTCAGGCTCGCCACGTAGCGCTGGATCTGCTCGTCGTTGGCCGCATAACCAAAGCGCAGGTAGCGGTCGTGCGGCTCCAGCGCCAGCAGGTGGGCGGTGATGCGCTCCAGATGCCCAAGCCCCATGGACCGGATGGGCACGGCCATCGAGGTGGAAGAGCCGGTCTTGCGCAACTCACCCGGCGCCACATCGTCCAGCTGGCGTGGCACCACCGCGCCGCGTGACGCGGACGACTTGAACCAGGAGAGCGGATCGACCATGGCCTGAAATATAAGGGTTATCCCTATATCGACAAGGATGTGGGTTCTCTAAAGCGGGAAAAACCCGACGGGCGGGCGGCATTTCGACCGCTCGTCAGCTGATATTGTTGCGATGCAGCAAAACGCCCCAAAAAGGGGCGCATCACACGGGCAAAGCGGTGGTGCTTTTCACCCGGTCCATCACGAAACTGGTCTTGCAGTCCTGCACGCTGGGGTGCTTGAGCAGGGTGTCCATCATGAAGCGCGAGTAGGCCGCCATATCGGCCACCACCAGCCGCAGCTGGAAGTCCATTTCGCCTGTGAGTGCGGCGCACTCCACCACCTCGGGCCAACCCTGCACGCTGGCGCGGAACTGGTCCATGGGGTTGCGCTTGGCGCTCTCCGCGTGCTTCTCCAGCCGCACGTTGACGTAGGCCGTCAGACCCAGACCCACGGCCTCGGGCTTGACCAGCGCCACATAGCGGTCGATCACGCCGACCTCTTCCAGCCGCTTCACCCGCCTGAGCACGGCGCTGGGCGACAGCCCCACCACCTCGGCGATCTGGTCGTAGGTGGCCCGGCCATCGGCCTGCAGGCTGCGCAAAATGTGGCGATCGAGCTTGTCCAGTGCTTGCATGCTGTTCATTTTGCAGGAATGCTGCAAAAAGGACAAACGGGACGCCCCAAAACGCTGGAATCGTGACACGCTGCGCCGATACAGTGGCGCTTCGCTTTCACCACACCACAAGGAGACCACCATGAACGCCAGCCTGCCCGCCGCCGTCACCTCAGCCGCTGCCACCTGGGAGAACCCCATGGGCACCGACGGTTTCGAGTTCATCGAATACGCCGCGCCCGATCCCGCCGCCATGGGCGCGCTGTTCGAGCGCATGGGTTTCAAGCCGATCGCGAAGCACCGCCACAAGGCTGTGACGCTGTACCGCCAGGGCGAGATCAACTTCATCATCAACGCCGAGCCCGACAGCTTCGCCCAGCGCTTCGCCCGCCTGCACGGCCCCAGCGTGTGCGCCATTGCCTTCCGCGTGCGCGATGCCAAGGCCGCCTACGAGCGCGCCCTTTCGCTGGGCGCGTGGGGTTACGCCAACACCGCGGCACCGGGCGAGCTCAACATCCCGGCCATCAAAGGCATCGGCGACTCCATCATCTATTTCATCGACCGCTGGCGCGGCAAGAACGGCGCGCAGCCGGGCGATATCGGAAACATCGGCTTCTTCGATGTGGACTTCGAGCCGCTGCCCGGCGCCGAGCTGAACCCGGTGGGCCACGGCCTGACCTACATCGACCACCTGACACACAACGTGCACCGCGGCCGCATGGACGAATGGGCCGGGTTCTACGAGCGCCTGTTCAACTTCCGCGAAGTGCGTTACTTCGACATCGAGGGCCAGGCCACGGGTGTGAAGAGCAAGGCCATGACCAGCCCCTGCGGCAAGATCCGCATTCCGATCAACGAAGAAGGCAACGAAAAGGCCGGCCAGATCCAGGAGTACCTGGACCGTTACCACGGCGAAGGCATCCAGCACATCGCCATGGGCTCGACCCAGCTGTACGACACGGTGGATGCGCTGGAGCTCGCCGGGGTGAAGCTGCTCAACACCAGCGACACTTATTACGAACTGCTCGACAAGCGCATTCCCGGCCACGGCGAAAACGTCGCCGAACTGCAGCAGCGCAACATCCTCGTGGACGGCAAGCCCGGCGAACTGCTGCTGCAGATCTTCAGCGAGAACCAGCTCGGCCCGATCTTTTTCGAGTTCATCCAGCGCAAGGGCAACGAGGGCTTTGGCGAGGGCAACTTCAAGGCGCTGTTCGAGACCATGGAACTCGACCAGATGCGGCGTGGGGTGCTGGCGACGGGAACCAAGGCCGAATAACCGCCGGTCAGGCGTGGAGGTCCATCGTCCGCCTGCGGACGCGGTGGATCTTCGTGCCAGCGCTCAGGCGGCTGCGAGTTAGGCCCTGGGCAACAAGGCCAGCGTGTCGCGCATCACCTGGGGGTGAAACGCCATGGCCACGTGCGACACGCCAGGCACATGGCGGTTGTCGGCGCCTGGCAGTGTCGCCGTGGCGGCGGGGAACACGATGTTGTCCGCGTTGGAATACCAGCAGACAAAGCGGTCGTACCGGTGGTTCGGCGCTGTCCCAGCCTCACGCGCCTGGAGTGAACGCAACCAGTCCCCGCCGATCCGCATCTGGCGACCGTTGTCCACGCGGCTGAACTGGGCCAGCCACGTGCCGTGGTGTGGCGAGCCGATGGTCACGATGCGGCTCACCCGCTGGTCCGCACCGGGCACCGCGTCCAGCCAGGCGCGCGCCGCCAGGCCGCCCATGCTGTGACACACCAGCATCGGCGGTTGACCGGTGAGCGCGTGCGCGCGCCGCACGGCATCGTCGATCAAAGGACCATACGTATCTATCGAACCGAACACCGGCTCCAGATTCACAGAGGTGTAGGGCACGCCGCGCTGCCGCAGTTCGTGCATCCAGGGCAGCCAGAAGCCGCGGTTGCACACAAAGCCGTGCACAAAGACCACCGCTGTGCGACCCGGTGCCGGCGGCACGTCTTCATCCGGCAGACAGCGCCAGCGAAAAGGCTGCCGCCAGGAAAACACCCGGGGGGCTACCCGCACCTCCTGCCACCAGGCGCACAACAAGGTTCCCGCATGGGCGCGGGGTGTCGGGTCGCTCCGGTTCACCACGCCGACCACCACGAACTCCAGCGCCAGCACCACGGCATAGCCCCCCAACAGCACCAGCACACCGAGCAACGCTGCGGGGCCTGACCAACTCCAGGCCCACAGACTCCAGCCAGCGGCCAGCGCCAACGACCCGAGCATGAGTCCTTGCTGCAGGCGTGCGAGTCCGGATGCGTGGTGGACCGCGACCCGCCCGTTGGAATCAGCAACTTGTCTATCGAACATCGCTGAACTATCGCACGCCATCGCCGGGTGTTGCCTGCGGGTTGGTAGAGCGCACGCCCTAGCAGAACGGTCTGTTGCAGCGGTAGACTGGTTTTCAATGAACGCCGTGACCAGCGCCGCAGAACAGATCCGCATGCATCTGCAGCGTGTGGCGCATCTGCGTGAGCAGGCCCTCGACGCCGGCTTGGCCAGTGCCGTGCACCAGGTCAAGCAGCTGCAGGCGAGGCGCTTTCGCGCCACCTACGCCGACTTTCTTGTCCAGCCTCGCTATGCGGAAGCCACCCGTTTTTTCCTCGATGAGCTCTACGGCGAGCACGACTTCACCGAGCGTGATGCGCAGTTCGGACGCATCGCAGGGGCTATCGAACGCATGTTCCCGGACGCCGTGGCGGATCTCGCGGTGGATCTGGCCGAGACCCACGCGCTCACCGAAACGCTGGACCACCAACTGGCCACGCACTGGTTGGCGCAAGACAGTTCTCGCAGCGAAGCCGAACGCTATGTGCGCAGCTGGCGCCTCACCGGTGAACGCCCGCTGCGCGACCGGCAACTCTCGGTGGTGAAACACATGGGCCGCGAACTGCAGCGGCTGACCCGGATGAGGTCCCTGTCCATCGCGCTCAAACTCATGCGAAAGCCCGCGCAGGCGGCCGGCCTGTCTTCTTTGCAACAGTTTCTGGAGAGCGGGTTTTCGGCTTTTGCCTCCCTGGGCGACGCCCAGGCGTTCCTGGCGACCATCAACGAGCGCGAGCACGCGTGGATCGATACCCTGTTTGATGCCGCGCCAGACAGCTGCCAGCGGGCGCTCGCCGACGAGCTGGCGCGGGCCTGAGTCATTTCAGCGCCCTCTGTGCTTTGGGTGACACGGCCCTAGGGCTGGCCCTGTGTGCCAACGCGGTTCTGCCCGACAGAATGCACCCAGACCAACACCCGTCATGAACATGAACCGTCCCTGGCTGTCCCACTACCCCGCTGGCGTTGCACACGACGTTCAACCCGAGCAATACCGCTCACTGGCCACCCTGCTGGAAGAGTCGTTTCGAAAGAACGCGCGACAACCCGTGGCCGTGTGCATGGAGCGCTGGATGAGCTACGGCGAGCTCGATCAACACAGTGCGGCCCTGGGTGCCTGGCTGCAGGCCAAGGGACTCGCTCCGGGTGCCCGAGTGGCCATCATGCTGCCCAATGTGCCGCAGTTCCTGGTGGCCATGGCAGCCGTGGTGCGCGCGGGCTACACGGTGGTCAATGTCAATCCCCTGTACACCGCGCGTGAGCTGGAACACCAGCTCAAGGACTCCGGCGCCGAGGCCATCGTCATCCTGGAAAACTTTGCCCACACACTCGAAGAAGTCATCGACGTCACCCAATTGCGCCACGTGGTGGTCGCCAGCCTGGGCGATCTGCTCGGCTTCTGGTACGGCCGTTGGATCAGTTTCGCTGTCCGGCATCTGGCGAAGCTGGTCCCCGCTTACAAGCTACCAGTGACCGGCGTGCTGGGGCCGCGCACCATCTCCAGCTTCCGCCAGGCGCTGGCCGAAGGTACCGGCCAAACACTCAGACCCAGCCTGGCCCATGCCGATGACATCGCGTTCCTGCAGTACACCGGCGGGACCACCGGCCTCTCCAAAGGCGCGGTGCTCACCCACCGCAACATCATCGCCGCTGTCTTGCAAGCCGAGGCCTGGTTCCAGCCCGCGCTTGCGCGCGTTGGCGATATCCGCGTGGTCAACGCCATCGCGGCACTCCCGCTGTACCACATCTTCGCGCTCACGCTCAGCCTGCTGACCATGCGCTGGGGAGCACACATGACCCTGATTCCCAACCCCAGGGACGTGCCCAAACTGGTTGAAACACTGAAGCGGCGCCCGTTTCACCTGCTGCCGGCGGTCAACACCCTGTTCAACGCCCTGCTGCAGAACCCGCAGTTCCGCCAGCTCGATTTTTCCAGCCTGGCCCTGTCGCAGGCGGGCGGCATGGCCGCTTCAGAATCAACCGCCAAGCAATGGCTCAAGGTCACCGGCTGCCCGATGATTGAAGGTTGGGGCATGAGCGAAACCTGTGCCATTGGTACCAACAACCCGGTGATCAACCGCGACTTCACAGGCACGATCGGGCTTCCATTGCCGGGCATCGCCATCGCCATCAAGGACGACGAGGGCAACAGCCTTCCGCTGGGCACCCCCGGCGAAATCTGCATTCAAGGACCCAACGTCATGACGGGCTACTACAACCAGCCAGAAGAGACGACTCAGGCGTTCACGGCAGACGGGTACATGCGCACGGGCGATGTCGGCATCATGGACGAACGGGGCTACACCCGCATCGTGGACCGCAAGAAAGACATGATTTTGGTTTCCGGCTTCAACGTCTTTCCCAACGAACTGGAGAACGTCATCGCCATGTGCCCCGGCGTGCTGGAATGTGCCGCCATTGGCGTGGAAGACGCGAAACAAGGCGAAGCCATCAAGGTGTTCGTGGTGCGCAGCGATCCGATACTGCGCGAGGAAGACGTGGCCCGGTACTGCCACGACAACCTCACCGGCTACAAACGGCCCAAGTACATCGAATTCCGCGACGAACTCCCCAAGACCAACGTCGGCAAGATCCTGCGGCGCGCGCTTCGTGCGCCGGTCTGACGGACCTCTCAGGCCAAACACACCCATGATGGAAGCGCCTTCAGTCGCGGAAACCCTCAAGGCGGTGGGCGCCACCGTTTTCGAACGGGGTTGGCTCTCCGCCAACAACACCTTGATTCAAGGCGAGGGTCCCACGGCACTCGTCGATTCCGGCTATGGCAGTCATGCCAGCCAGACACTGGCGCTGGTGACCGGCGAGCTTGCTGAGACGCCTCTGGATGTGTTGCTCAACACCCACCTCCACAGCGACCATTGCGGGGGCAACGCTGCGCTGCAGCACAGGTATCCCCAGCTCATGACCTTGATTCCGCCAGGGCAGGCCGACAGCGTCGCCAATTGGGACCCCGTCGCGCTGACTTACACACCCACTGGCCAAAAATGTCCTCCCTTTCGACATCAGGGCCTACTGCTTCCAGGTCAGGAACTGCGGCTGGGTTCAAGGAGCTGGCAGATACATGGTGCAAAAGGCCATGACCCGCATTCAATCATCCTTTTCCAGCCCGACCATCGGGTTCTGATCTCCGCCGATGCCTTGTGGCAAAACGGATTTGGTGTCGTCTTCCCGGAACTGGAAGGACAGGCCGCGTTTGAGGAAGTGGGAGAAACACTGGACTTGATCGAAAGTCTGAAACCGCAGACCGTGATTCCGGGCCATGGCAGCGTGTTCCAGGATGTCGGGCCAGCGATCACAAGGGCCCGAAGCCGGTTAGCGCAGTTCACCCGTTCGCCGGAAAAGCACCATCGACACGCGGTCAAGGTTTTGATCAAGTTCCGATTGCTGGAATGGCGAACAATTGCGCGAAACGATTTGCTGACGTGGGCCAGAAATACGCCATATCTGAGCAACACGATGCCGCCCGACAGCGATCAACAACAAATGGAATGGCTGGATCGCTTGCTCACAGAATTGCAAAGCAGCAACGCACTGCGGCTGGACGGCGATCTGGTGATCAACACATGATGGATAGCCAGCGTGCCCACCAACGGCGGTGCTAACAGCGCAGACGAAGAAAAGCCGAAACCCCCAAGTACGCGAGGTACGAGGGGGTTAGGGGGAGTAAGAGCCTGACGATGACCTACTTTCACACGGGAATCCGCACTATCATCGGCGCAAAGTCGTTTCACTGTCCTGTTCGGGATGGGAAGGAGTGGTACCAACTTGCTATGGTCGTCAGGCATAACGGGTTGTCCTTGCTGTGCTGGTGCACAACAGGGACGAATTCATAGAGTTTCGAATCAGCTGATTTTGATTGCTGCCAACGATGTGGAACAACGTGAGTTGTCCACGGGGGCATAACAATAACATTTGCACTTGGACGATTATCGTCAAAGTTATAGGGTCAAGCCGCACGAGCAATTAGTATCAGTTAGCTTAACGCATTACTGCGCTTCCACACCTGACCTATCAACGTCCTGGTCTTGAACGACTCTTTAGGGGGCTCAAGGCCCCGGCAGATCTCATCTTGGAACGAGTTTCCCGCTTAGATGCTTTCAGCGGTTATCTCTTCCGCACTTAGCTACCCGGCAATGCCACTGGCGTGACAACCGGTACACCAGAGGTGCGTCCACTCCGGTCCTCTCGTACTAGGAGCAGGCTTCCTCAAATCTGCAGCGCCCACGGAAGATAGGGACCAAACTGTCTCACGACGTTTTAAACCCAGCTCACGTACCTCTTTAAATGGCGAACAGCCATACCCTTGGGACCGGCTACAGCCCCAGGATGAGATGAGCCGACATCGAGGTGCCAAACACCGCCGTCGATATGAACTCTTGGGCGGTATCAGCCTGTTATCCCCAGAGTACCTTTTATCCGTTGAGCGATGGCCCTTCCATACAGAACCACCGGATCACTATGTCCTGCTTTCGCATCTGCTCGACTTGTCAGTCTCGCAGTTAAGCACGCTTATGCCATTGCACTATTAGCACGATGTCCGACCGTACCTAGCGTACCTTCGAACTCCTCCGTTACACTTTGGGAGGAGACCGCCCCAGTCAAACTGCCTACCATGCACTGTCCCCGATCCCGATAAGGGACCTAGGTTAGAACCTCAAACACACCAGGGTGGTATTTCAACGTTGGCTCCACAAGATCTAGCGACCCTGCTTCAAAGCCTCCCACCTATCCTACACAGATCTGTTCAAAATTCAATACAAAGCTACAGTAAAGGTTCATGGGGTCTTTCCGTCTTTCCGCGGGGAGATTGCATCATCACAAACATTTCAACTTCGCTGAGTCTCTGGAGGAGACAGTGTGGCCATCGTTACGCCATTCGTGCAGGTCGGAACTTACCCGACAAGGAATTTCGCTACCTTAGGACCGTTATAGTTACGGCCGCCGTTTACTGGGACTTCGATCAAGAGCTTGCACCCCATCAATTAATCTTCCAGCACCGGGCAGGCGTCACACCCTATACGTCCACTTTCGTGTTTGCAGAGTGCTGTGTTTTTAATAAACAGTCGCAGCCACCAATTTTTTGCAACCCGTTCGTGCTCAGATGTTCTCATCACACTACAAGGGCACACCTTCTTCCGAAGTTACGGTGTCAATTTGCCGAGTTCCTTCTCCAGAGTTCTCTCAAGCGCCTTAGAATACTCATCTCGCGCACCAGTGTCGGTTTGCGGTACGGTCAATTACAAGCTGAAGCTTAGTGGCTTTTCCTGGGACCTCGTTCAGTTACTTCGCGAGCAAG
>NZ_VYGV01000001.1:242500-357872 GCF_013387465.1 Hydrogenophaga aromaticivorans
CCCTGCAGGAGCGCGGCAGCTGCTGTCTATATATCTGAGGGGAGGACTGTGGCCACAGCCCTTGACCTGGGGTCAACTGCGCACCTCCATACATATAGGGCACGTGATCACTCCGTGCTCAAGACCCGGGTTTGCACGCACCACTTGGAGCGCACAGGGATAATCGCGTCTCCTTTGACTCTGGCTCCTCCATGGCACTCATCACCCTGCAAGACGCTCAGCTGGCTTTTGGCCACGTGGCGCTGCTTGATCACACCGACTTTTCTCTTGAGGCCCAGGAACGGGTTGGCCTCATCGGGCGCAATGGCACGGGCAAGTCCTCTCTACTGAAGATACTGGCGGCATTGGAAAAGCCCGACGACGGCACCCTGCAGACCCAGACCGGTTTGCGCGTCGCTTATGTGCCGCAAGAGCCGGTGCTGGACTTGAAGAGCACGGTGTTCGAGGCGGCCAGTGTGGGTCTGGCCGATGCTCGTGCCGCGCGCGACCTTTATTTGAGCGGTGAAGACGGCCTCGATCTGGACGCCCTGCAGAACCGCATCGAGGCGCTGGACGCCTGGAACTGGGAACAACGGGTGGAGGAGACGCTTCACCGCCTGCATCTGGAGCCCGACGTGACCGTGGGCACCTTGTCAGGCGGCAACAAGAAACGTGTGGCCCTGGCACAGGCCCTGGTGAGCCGACCCGACGTGCTGCTGCTGGACGAGCCCACCAACCACCTGGATCTGGACAGTATCACGTGGCTTGAAGATCTTCTGCTGGAATACAAAAGGAGCGTGGTCACCATCAGCCACGACCGGGCGTTCCTGGACCGCGTCGCAACCCGCATGGTGGAACTGGACCGTGGGCGTCTGCTGAGCTACCCGGGCAACTTCGCCCAGTACCAGCTCCTGAAAGAAGAGCAACTGGCCCAGGAGTCCGTGATCAACGCCCGCGCCGACAAGTTGCTCGCCCAGGAAGAGGTGTGGATCCGAAAGGGCGTGGAAGCCCGGCGCACCCGGGCGCAGGGGCGCATCACCCGGCTGGAAGGCCTGCGCGCCCAGCGCGAGCAGCGCCGCAATGCCCTGGGCAGCGTGAAGTTGGAAGTGGCCAGTGGCACGGCCAGCGGCAAGATCGTGGCGGAGCTGGAGAAGGTCTGCAAGTCCTTCCCCACCGCCGATGGCGGGCAACGCATGGTGGTCCGCGATTTCACCGGCACCATCCTGCGGGGTGACAAGATTGGTCTGATCGGGCCCAACGGCGCGGGTAAAACGACACTGTTGAAGATCATCCTGGGTGAGCTGGCCCCCGACAGCGGCACGATCCGCCAGGGCAGCAAACAAACCGTGGCGTACTTTGACCAGATGCGCGACCAGATCGACCTGGACGCCACGCTGGAAGATTTCATCAGCCCAGGTAGCGAGTGGATCGAGATCGGCAACAAGCGCACCCACGTCAAGAGCTACCTGAGCGACTTCCTGTTTTCGCCCGCGCGTGCCAACGCCCCCGTGCGCACGCTCTCGGGCGGCGAGCGCAACCGCCTGCTGCTGGCGCGCCTGTTTGCCCGCCCGGCCAACGTGCTGGTGCTGGACGAGCCCACCAACGATCTGGACATCGACACGCTGGAGCTGCTGGAAGACCTGTTGCAGCAATACGAGGGCACCGTGTTCCTCGTCAGCCACGACCGGCGCTTCCTCGACAACGTGGTCACCAGCACGCTGGTCTCAGAGGGCGAAGGCCGCTGGCGTGAATACGTGGGTGATGTGCAGGACTGGCTCACGCAGTCGGCGCGTGCCGAAGCGCTGCAACGCGAGCGAGCGCCTGCCGCAACGCCAGCAGCGCCGGTTGCCCCGTCGGTCGCACCTGTTGCGGCCGCCAACTCCGCGTCCCCGAAACGCAAGCTCAGTTACAAGGAACAGCGCGAGTTCGAAGCCCTGCAAGGGAAAATCGCCGCACTGGAGGCCGAGCAGGCCGACATCGACCGCGTGCTGGCGGGTGGTCAACTCTTTGCCACCGATCCGGCCCGCGCCACTCAACTGGGCGCCCGACACGCCGAAATAGAGTCTGAATGGATGCAGGCCTTGGAGCGCTGGGAGCTGCTCGGAGGCAGTTAAACGCCCAAACCGGACGGGCTGCACCCCGCACACCACCCGCTCATGCCCACGACACCCCAACGCCTCGCACACGATTTCCAGCGAGCGCTGCAAGACCTGCAGAAGGAACGGGAACGCACCCGCCAGCTCATGGCCGAGCTGGACCGGCAGAACCACGAACTGGACCGGTTGCGCAGCTCGGTGCACCGCGAATCCAACAGCCGCCTGCTGGCCGAAGAGGCGCTGGACGAAACCAGCGACCGATTGCAACTCGCGGTTGAAGCCGCCGGCCTGGCGCTGTGGGACTGGCAGTTGCCGTCACAACAGGTTTTCCTGACGGCGCGCTGGGGCGAAATGCTGGGCGACATCGCTGTCGATGGCTACTGGGACACATCAGCCCTGATGGATCGGGTACACCCCGACGACCGCGCCCGTGCACAAGCGACCGCAGGCGAACTGCTGCAGGGCCGGCAGCAGCGCACGGTGGTTCAGTACCGCGTGCGCACCGCCGACGGATGGCTGTGGATCGAAAGCCATGGCATGGTCGCCGAGCACGACGCCAAGGGCCGCCCGCTGCGGCTGATGGGATCGCACGCCGACATCAGCGAACGCAAGCGCGTGGAAGCCGAAGGTGCACAAGCCCGCGCCCAGGCGGAGCAGGCGAGCCAGGCCAAAAGCGAGTTCCTGGCCAACATCAGTCATGAGGTACGCACACCGCTCAATGCCCTCATGGGGCTGACCCGCCTGCTGATGGATTCGCCGCTCAACACCGAGCAGAAAAGCTGGCTGGACCTGATGGACAGCTCGGCCCACGCCCTGCTCGACCTGCTCAACGACGTGCTGGACCTCTCGCGCATCGAGGCCGGCAAGCTCAGCATGGAGAACGTGCAGTTTCCGCTGCGCGAAACGCTGGCGGAAGTCAGTGCGCTCTATGCCGAGCAGGCGCGCGCCAAACCGCTGAGCTGGGAACTCCAGTTGTCGGCCCGGTTGCCCGACCACATGCAAGGCGATCCGGGGCGCCTGCGGCAGGTGCTGAACAACCTGCTCTCCAACGCGCTGAAGTTCACTCCCCGCGGCGGGCGCATCCGCCTGACCGCAGACTTGCTGACCGGCAGCGCTGGCGGCGCGCACCAGTTGCGCCTGCAGGTGCAGGACAGTGGTGTGGGCATCGCGAAAAAGCACCAGTCCACCATCTTTGATGCTTTCACCCAGGCCGATGCTTCCACCGCGCGCAAGTTCGGCGGCAGTGGCCTGGGTCTGGCGATCTGTTCGCGCCTGGTCCAGCTCATGGGCGGCCGCATCGACCTGGTGAGCGAACTCGGCCAGGGCAGCACCTTCACCGTCACACTGCCGCTGGGCGAAACCGCGGTGGCCGACACCGGCCCGCTGAGCGCCCCCATGGAGCTCAACGAGGTGGCGCAGGCCGGACAACGCTTTGCCGGTCTGTGCGTGCTGGTGGCCGAAGACCACCCGGTCAACGAACTGCTGATGAAACAACTGTTGCAGCGTCTGGGCTGCAGCGTGCGGCTCGCTCGCGACGGCGAGCAGGCGGTCGCGCAGTGGGAACTGGGTGGCGTGGACCTCGTGCTGATGGACGTTCAGATGCCCGGCAGCAACGGCCTGGAGGCGACGCGGCGCATCCGTGAGCGAGAGATCCAGCTGGGCCGTCCGCACACACCGATCGTGGCGGTCACGGCCAACGCCATGAACGGCGACCGCGAAGCCTGCCTGCTGGCCGGGATGGACGGCTACTCGTCCAAGCCCGTCAGTCCACAAACGCTGATCCGCGCCATGGACGAAGCCCTGATGCGCAGCGCCCGCCGCGTCGTCCCGCGCGCCGCAACGCCGGAGCCTCCCCCTGCGCACCAGCCCGCTGTGGCGGGACCGCTGGACATCGACAAGCTGCGCCGGCGGCTGGATGGCGACGAAACCACCCTGCGCCAGCTCGCCCAGGCCATGCGAACCGATCTGCGCCAGCGCTTGCTGGCGCTGCAACAGGCGCTTCTGGCGCAAGACATCGACATGGCCGTGGCCCATGCGCACGGGCTCAAGGGTTCGCTGGGCAGCATGACAGCCGAGCGCGGCGCCCGCCTGGCCAAGGGACTGGAACTGGCCGCGCGTTCACGCGACTGGCCACTCTTCGGCCGCGCCTTGCCGCTGATGCAGGCCGAGGCAAAGCAGATCGATGGCGCGTTGGCCGCGCTGCTCAGCGCGCCGCCAGTCGCTTGAAAACTTTCCAGAACGCCGCGTCCTGCGTGGTCGCGAAGTTGATGCGCATCAGCGTGCTGGGCGCACGCGCGGCATGGAACAGCGAGCCGGGCGCGATCAGGTAGCCCTCGTCGAGCATGCGCTGCGCCAGCGCCTCGGTGTCCACACCCGTGTCCACCCAGCCAAACAGGCCCGCGGGCTCCGAAACGAAATGGCAGCCCGCCGCCTGCGCGAGCTTCACGCTGCGGCCGCGCGCCTCGTCGAGCCGGCTGCGGATGCGTTCGGCGTGGCGACGCAGCTGGCCCTGCTCGATGCAATGCGCCAGCGCCCGCTCCAGCAGGCTGGGCGTGGTGAGCGTGGTGAGCAGCTTGGTGTCGAGCAGGCGCTCCACCCAGTCGGGCGGCGCCACCAGGTAGCCCACGCGCCAGTTGGGCGCCAGGATCTTGGCAAAACCGCTGACGTAGATGGTGCGCTGCAGACCGTCGAGCACGCTCATGCGGGTGGCGTGCTCGGGTGCGATGTGGCCGTAGGTGTCGTCCTCCACCACATAAAAGCCGTGCTGCTGCGCGAGTTGCAGCACACGGTGCGCGCTCGCCGGCGAGAGGCTGTAGCCGGTCGGGTTGTGCAGCACGCTCACGCTCACGAACAGCTTGGGTGCGTGTTCTTCGCAGTAGCGCGCCATCACCGCCAGATCGGGCCCCGCCGGTCCGCGCGGCACCGGCAGGATGCGCATGCCCATGGCGGCCAGTCGCGCGAACTCGACCGCCCAGCCCGGCTCTTCCACCATCACACAATCGCCCGGCTTGAGCAGGGTGCGGCTCACGATGTCGAGCGCGTGCGTGGCGCCCACCGTGGTGATGATCTGCTGCGGCCCGGCGGGCAGGCCTAGCACCTGCAGGCGGTCGGCCAGCACGCGGCGCAACTGCCCATCGCCCAGCGGTTCGCCGTAACGCAGCGAGTTGTCGGCCAGCGCCGGCCCCGTGGTGACGCGGCGCACCGCCGCCTGCATGAAAGTGGAGACCATCCAGTCCGGCGGAAAGGCGCCCATGCCGGGCTGCGGCCGCGAGCCCGCCGGATGGAACATGCCGCGGATCAGCGCCGCTGCGTTCACCGGAGCGGCCATGCGGTCGGACGACTCGGCGCCCGGTGCCGGAGCCGCACGCCCGGCACCCGTGCCCCGCAGCGGCGTGCGTTCACGCACGAAAAAGCCGCGGTAACGCTGCGCCTGCACCAGGCCCTGCGCCAGCAACAGGTCGTACGCCGCCACCACCGTGGACGGGCTCAGACCCTGCTGGGCGGCGCACTGGCGCACGCTGGGCAGTCGCGCGCCGGGTGCGAGCAGGCGGTCGCGGATGCGGGCGGCAAAGCGCTCGGCCAGCTGCACGGCCAGCGTCTGCGCCGCCGTGCGGCTGAGGGCGGGCGCGCTGGCCAACGCATCGCCGGGACTGGCGTCGGGGGTGTTGAACATGGCAGTGTGTGGGCAGAAAGAACCACACAGTTGTTGAACTGAATGCCCAAACTGTATGGCTTGTGTATTGGTGTGAAAGGATAAAGTGTCTGCCATGCGCCCGCAAGCCCTTTTCACTCACAACCGTCCGTTCAAGGCACTGGACCGGCGTGCACACGCGAAGGGCCGCCCATGAACGCCACCGAGTTCAGCGCCCTGCTGGTGCTGGCCACGGCCACCAGCTTTACCCCGGGGCCCAACACCACGCTGTCCACTGCGCTCGCGGCCAACTTCGGCCTGCGCCATTCGCTGCGCTTTGTCTGCGCGGTGCCGGTGGGCTGGGGTGTGCTGCTGGCGCTGTGCGCCGGTGGTCTGGGCACGCTGATCGTGGCGCAGCCGGCCTTGCGCTGGGCCATCCTCATCGGTGGCTGCGCCTACCTGCTGTGGATGGCATGGAAGCTCTGGGGCAGCCGCTCGCTCAGCCAGGTCAAGGCCGAGCGGCTGCAAGTCACCTTCCTGCAGGGTGTGATGCTGCAGTTCCTCAACATCAAAGCCTGGATGCTGGCGCTGTCCATCGTGGCGGGCTGGATCGCCGGGCGGCCGGACGCGCTGGAGCGCTTCGTGCAGGTGCTGCCGCTGATGCTGGCCTATGCGTTTTTCAGCAACCTGCTCTATGCGTCGGTCGGATCGCTGCTGCGGCACTGGCTGGTCGGGCCGGTGGTGGACGGCGTGCCCACAGGCGCGCGCCTGCTGGTGTTCAACCGCGTCATGGCCAGCGCGCTGGTGCTCACCGCCGCGTGGATGCTGGCGAGCAGCCTGGGCGCCCCCATCGCTGCCACGGTGTCCACGCCATGAGCCACAGCACCGCGCTGCCCGCACTGTTGCCCAGCCACCGCGAACAGACGCTGGGCCTGTGGCTCGGCCTGATTGGCGTGGTGGTGTTCGCGCTCACCCTGCCCATGACGCGGCTGGCCACCGGCACGGCCGACGCGCCCCAGCTCTCGCCCTGGTTCGTCACCTGGGCGCGCGCCGCGCTGGCCGGTGGCCTGTCGGCCATCTACCTGCTGGCGACGCGTTCACCGCTGCCGGCGCCCGAGCACCGCCAGCCGCTCGCGCTCTCGCTGCTGGGCAACGCCATCGGCTACCCGCTGCTGCTGGGCTGGGCGCTGCGCCACGTCACCGCCAGCCACGCCGCCGTGATCACCGCCCTGCTCCCGCTGGCCACCGCCGCAGCCGCGGCCTGGCTGCTGCACCAGCGCGCGCGCCTGGGCTTCTGGCTGTTCGCCGGGCTCGGCAGCCTGCTGGTGGCGGCGTACAGCGTGCTGCGCGCGCACCAGCTCGGCCACGGCTTCGGTCTGGCCTGGGCCGACCTCCTGCTGGTGGGTGCCGTCATCGCGGCCGCGCTCGGCTATGTGGCGGGCGCCAAGGTCACGCCGGTGCTGGGCGCCGAGCGCGTGATCAGCTGGGTCTGCGTGATGGCGCTGCCGCTCACCGTGCCCGGCGCGCTGCTGACCTGGCCCGATCAACCCATCAACACCTCGGCCTGGTGGGCGCTGCTCTACGTCGGCGTGTTCTCCATGTGGGCCGGCTTCTTTGCCTGGTTCCGCGGGCTGGCGCTGGGCGGCGCGCTGCGCGTGAGCCAGCTGCAGTTGCTGCAACCCTTCGTCAGCATCCTGGCCGCCGTGCCGCTGCTGGGAGAATCGCTGGATGCGATGACGCTGGGCTTTGCCGTCGCCGTCGTCGCCACCGTTTTCATGGGGCGCCGCATGGCCGCCCCGCCCATCGCATATCCGAAATCCAACAAGGAGACTTCATGAGCAGCACCTGGACCCTCGCGAAACGCGCCCACAAGATGAACCCGTCGGTGATCCGCGAGATCCTGAAAGTGACCGAGAAGCCCGGCATCATCAGCTTCGCGGGCGGCCTGCCCTCGCCCAAGACCTTCCCGGTCGAGGCCTTCGCCGCCGCCTGCGAAACGGTGCTGCGCACCGACGGCCGCGCCGCGCTGCAGTATGCCGCCAGCGAGGGCTACCGCCCGCTGTGCGAATGGGTCGCGGCCAGCATGCCCTGGGACGTCTCGGCCGATCAGGTGCTGATCACCACCGGCAGCCAGCAGGGCCTGGACCTGGTGGCCAAGGTGCTGATCGACGAAGGCAGCACCGTGCTGGTGGAAACGCCCACCTACCTGGGCGCGCTGCAGGCCTTCACGCCGATGGAACCGAACATCGTGAGCGTGGACAGCGATGCGGAAGGCGTGGACGTGGACGACCTGGCCTCGAAGGCCAAGGGCGCACGTTTCCTCTACGTGCTGCCCAACTTCCAGAACCCCACCGGCCGCAGCATGAGCGAAGCACGCCGCCAGGCGCTGGTGGAACGCGCCGCCGCCATCGGCCTGCCGCTGGTGGAAGACAACCCGTATGGCGACCTGTGGTTCGACCAGCCGCCTCCGAAGCCGCTGACCGCGCGCAACCCCGAAGGCTGCATCTACCTGGGCTCGTTCTCCAAGGTGCTCGCGCCCGGCCTGCGCCTGGGTTATGTGATCGCGCCCAAGGCCATCATGCCCAAGCTCTTGCAGGCCAAGCAGGCGGCCGACCTGCACAGCCCCAGCTTCAACCAGCGCATGGTGTCCGAGGTGCTGAAGGACGGCTTCATCGACCGCCATGTGCCCACCATCCGCGCGCTCTACAAGAGCCAGTGCCATGCGATGCTGGAAGCGCTGCAGAAAGACATGGCCGGTCTGGACGTGGTGTGGAACACGCCCGACGGCGGCATGTTCCTCTGGGTGCGCCTGCCCGAGGGCATGAACGCCGTGGAGCTGCTGCCGAAGGCGGTGGACAAGGGCGTGGCCTTCGTGCCCGGTGCCGCGTTCTACGCGGACCATGCGGACCCGCGCACGCTGCGCCTGTCCTTCGTGACGGCGAGCGTCGAGCAGATCCACATCGGCATCGCGGCGCTGGCGCAGGCCATCCGCGAAGCGGTGAAGGGCTGACCACCATGCTGCGCCTCTGGGGCCGCATCAGCTCGATCAATGTGCGCAAGGTGGTGCTGTGCGCGCAGGTGCTCGGGCTGGAGGTGGAACGCATCGACGCGGGCCTGAGTTTCGGCATCGTGAACACGCCGGACTACCGGACCAGGAACCCCAACGGCCTGGTGCCGCTGCTGGAAGACGGCGACTTCATCCTCTGGGAATCGAACGTGATCGTGCGTTACCTGTGTGCACGCGCGGGTTCACCGCTGTACCCTCAAGACCTGCAACAACGCTTCAACGCCGAACGCTGGATGGACTGGCAGCAGACCGAGCTGAACCCGGCCGGCAGCCCCGCCTTCAAGCAGTGGATCCGCACGCCGGCCGAACAGCGTTGCCCGCAGGTCATTGCCGCGTCGGTGGCCGCGACCGAGCCGCTGTTCGCGCAGCTCGATGAGCATCTGTCAAAACAAGCTTTCATGGCCGGCGACGCGCTGACCATGGCCGACATCCCCATCGCCTGCGAGGTGCACCGCTGGTGGGGCCTGCCGCAGCCGCGCCCGGCCTGGCCAAACCTGGAACGCTGGTACGCGCAGTGGCTCAG
Organism: Hydrogenophaga aromaticivorans; assembly: GCF_013387465.1. Lineage (GTDB taxonomy): Bacteria > Pseudomonadota > Gammaproteobacteria > Burkholderiales > Burkholderiaceae_C > Hydrogenophaga > Hydrogenophaga aromaticivorans. Next base: position 251,797 of record NZ_VYGV01000001.1, read on the forward strand.
TTTGCCCGCGAGCCGCGGCGTGCTCAATCTCCCCCTGTCCTGACACCGGAAGCCCACCATGCAGCAACGCCCTTTCAAACAGGTCGATGTCTTCACCGCCACGCCCTACCGCGGCAACCCACTGGCCGTGGTGCTCGACGGCAGCGGCCTGTCGGCCGACGAGATGCAGCACTTCACCAACTGGACCAACCTGTCGGAGTGCACCTTCCTGCTGCCGCCCACACCCGAGGGCGCTGCCGCCGGTGCCGACTACCGCGTGCGCATCTTCTGCCCCGGCCGCGAGCTGCCCTTCGCCGGCCACCCCACGCTGGGCAGTTGCCACGCTTGGCTCGAAGCCGGCGGTGTGCCGCGCGGTGAACACGTGGTGCAGGAATGTGGTGTGGGCCTGGTGCGGCTGCGCCGCGATGGTCAACGGCTGGCGTTTGCGGCGCCACCCCTGATCAAGAGCGGTCCGCTGCCCGAAGACGACGTGGCGCTGATCGCACGCGGCCTCGGTGTGGCTCGCAGCGAAATCACGGCGCACGCCTGGTGCGACAACGGACCCAACTGGCGCGGCGTGATGTTGCGCAGCGCCGAGCAGGTGCTGGCGCTCAGGCCGGACGGCGCGGTGCTGGCCGGGCTGGACATTGGCGTCGTGGGCCCGCGCGGCAAGGTCGGCGTGGTCGGTGCCCGCGAGGAACACGACACACTGTTCGAAGTGCGCGCCTTTTTCCCCGGCAACAACGGCCTGTGCGAAGACCCGGTGACGGGCAGCCTGAACGCCGCGCTCGCGCAATGGCTGATCGGCGCGGGCCTGGCGCCCGAGCGCTACGTGGCCGCGCAAGGCACGGCGCTGGCGCGCGAGGGCCGCGTGTTCATTGAGCGGGACGCCAGCGGCACGATCTGGGTCGGCGGCCAGTCCGTCACCTGCATTCACGGCCACGTGACACTGTGACCACCCCGCACAGCGCGCAGATCGACCACCTCGTGGTGGCCGCGCGCACGCTGGACGAAGGTGTGGCCTGGTGCGCGGCCACGCTGGGTGTGGTGCCCGGACCGGGCGGCGAACATGCCCTGTTCGGCACCCACAACCGGCTGTTGCGGCTGCACTGCGAACACGCCCCGCGCGCCTACCTGGAAATCATCGCGGTGAACCCGCAGGCCACGCCCACGCGCCCCGCCCCGCTGAAGCGCTGGTTCGATCTGGACGATCCATCCTTGCGGGCGCGGCTGGCGCAGCGCGGGCCGCAGCTGGTGCACTGGGTGGCCAGCGTGCCCGATATCGACGTGGCTGCCGCGGAACTGCGGGTCCTTGGCATCCAGCGCGGCCCGGCCATCGCCGCGTCGCGCCCCACACCGTCGGGCCTGCTGCAATGGCGCATCAGCGTGCGCGATGACGGTCAGCGCCTGTTCGACGGCGCACTGCCCACACTGATCCAGTGGGGTGACGTGCATCCGGCCGACACCATGCCCGCGAGCGGGCTCGCGCTGGAGAGCCTCACGCTCAGCCACCCCGATGCGACTGGGCTGCAACAGGCGCTGGACGCGATCGGCCTGGACCCCAGGGCGGTGGCGCCAGGACCTGCCGCACTCACCGCCTTGTTCGACACACCCCTGGGCCCGCGCACGCTGAGCTCGGCCATCTGAACACGGAACTTTTCATGCCCCTCCAGCTGCCCCACCTGCAAGACATCGAAGCCGCCGCCCAGGTGGTCTACCAATCCTTCCAGGCCACGCCGCAATACCGCTGGGGCACGCTGTCGCAGCGCCTGGGCGCGGACTGCTGGGTCAAGCACGAGAACCACACGCCGGTGGGTGCGTTCAAGATCCGCGGTGGCCTGACCTATTTCGATCAGCTCCAGCAGCGCGGCGAGCTGCCGCGCGAGGTGATCAGCGCCACGCGCGGCAACCACGGCCAGAGCATCGGCTGGGCGGCGCGCGCAAACGGCGTGGCCTGCAGCATCGTGGTGCCGCAGGGCAACTCGCTGGAGAAAAACGCCGCCATGCGTGCGCTCGGCGTGAACCTGATCGAACACGGCGACGACTTCCAAGCAGCGCGCGAACACGCGATGCGCTTGGCCGCCGAGCGCGGCGCGCACATGGTGCCGAGTTACCACAAGGACCTGCTGCGCGGGGTGAGCACCTACTGGTGGGAATTCTTCCGGGCCGTGCCGCAGCTCGATGTGGTCTACGTGCCCATCGGCCAGGGTTCGGGCGCCTGTTCGGCCATCGCGGCCAAGCTCGCTCTCGGGCACCAGGCCCGCATCGTCGGCGTGGTCAGCGCCCACGCCACCACCTACGCGGACTCGATCACCGCGGGCCGGGTGGTCGAAGCCCCCGTGAGCACCGAACTCGCCGACGGCATGGCCTGCCGCGTCGCCGACGCCGCCGCACTCGCCGTGTTGATGCCGCACCTGGAGCGCGTGGTGAAGGTCAGTGACGACGAAGTCGCCCAGGCCATGCGCACGCTGTTTGCCGACACGCACAACGTGGCCGAAGGCGCGGGCGCCGCGAGTTTTGCGGCCGCGTGGCAGGAGCGGGAAAGCCTGAAAGGAAAGATCGTCGGCACCACGCTGTGCGGCGGCAACGTCGACAGTGAAGTGTTCGCCAAGGTGTTGGCCAACACCAACTGAAAACGAGGACCCTCCGGCGCGAGGGTTCGTACCCAGGATGCCGCGGAACCGGCTTTGCCGGGCCGCCAGCATCGCCCCCCTGGGGGGGTGACCCGCCCTTAGGCGGGGCGCGGGGGGGACACCAATCTTGCCACCACCTCGCAAAACGCATCCACCGCGTCCGTCTTGAACACCACTTCGCGCACCCCGCAGGCCAGCGCTTCGGCCTGCAGTTCGTCGGTGATGTACCCCGAGGCCACGGCCACCGGCAGATCCGGGTTGATCGCCAGCACGGCCCTGGCGACTTCCAGACCCGACATGCCGGGCATGTTGTAGTCGGTCATCAGCAGATCAAACCCGGTGGGCTGGCTGCGGACGGCCTCGATGGCCACACTCTGATCGGTCACGGCGGTGACCTTGTAGCCACGACGCTCCAGCAGGCGGCGCACCAGAAACACCAGGGTGTCATCGTCGTCGAGGTAGAGGATATGGCGCGGTTCGGTGATCGCATCAGGAGCCATGACGGGGTTCTCCACTGAAGAGGGGCCGGGCAACTCGGTGTTACCACTTGTGTTGGCCACCATTGTGCCCGCATCCGAGGCAAGTCCGGTATCGGCTACAGCCGCGGGCAGCGCCCGAACTGCGGGGAAATACAGTGTGAAGGTGGTGCCCACGCCGGGCTCGCTGTCCACCTCGATGGCACCCCCGTGGGCCTGCACGATGCCCAGCACCACCGGCAGCCCCAGGCCGGTACCGGCACCCACCACGCGGGTGGTGAAAAACGGTTCGAACATGCGCACGCGCGTGGCCTCGTCCATGCCGCAGCCGTTGTCCTGCACCTGCACCCGGACCGCCCCGTTGCCGGCACACGCCTGCACCATCGCAGCGGGCAGGCGCGGATCCTCGGACGCCAAGGCGTCGATCCGGTATTCGATGCGCCCGGCCCGACCTTCCAGCGCGTGCGCGGCGTTGGTGCCCAGGTTGAGCAGCACCTGGCTCAGTTGCGTGGCGTCGGCGAGGATGGGCAACACGCCGTCCGCACAGGTCTGCACCAGCTCAAAAGGCGATGCTGTGGCCGCCCGCAGCAAACGGCCGGATTCGGCCACCACCTCGGCCACCTGCACCGGTCGGCGTTCCATGGGTTGCTGGCGGCTGAAGGCCTGGACCTGGCGCACCAGCTCGCGACCGCGCCGCGCCGCGGTGCTGATCTCGTGCAGGCTCTCGCGGGCCGGTGCCCCGGGCGGCAGGTCCTGGCGCGCGAGGTCGGCGTTGCCCAGGATGGCGGCCAGGATGTTGTTGAAGTCGTGCGCCACGCCGCCCGCCAGCGTGCCGAGCGCTTCCATCTTGTGCGACTGCGCCAGCTGGTGTTCCAGCGCCTGCTGCTGTTGCTGGGCGAGTTTGAGCGAGGTGATGTCAACGAAGGTGAACACCACGTGGCGCAGGCCGCCGAGGGCGTCGTTCTCGGGGTAGGCATTGCAAAGCACCCAGCTCACCGCGTCGCCCGCCCCGGTCTGCACGCCGATCACGATGTTGCTCAGCGGCTGCCCGGTCGCCAGCACGCGCTCGAACGGTATCTCGTGGCGCGGCAGGGGCCGACCGTCTTCGCGCAGCAAGCGCCAGTCCGGTGCCTGCGGTTCGGGCATGGCGCTGTTGGCGCCGCTGGTGCTCCAGCCCAGCAGGCGGCGCGCCGCGGTGTTGATGGTCGCCAGCGTCTGGTCGGGCCGGAACACCATCACGCCAGCGCTCAGGTTGTCCACCAGCGCGCGCGACTCCGTCTCGCGTGTCAGCACCAGTTGGCGGGCCCGGTCACTCTCCTGCTGCAGCCGCGCCGTCACCAGCGCGAAGCTGACCACCATGCGCAGCAGCAGGTCGACCATGAAGAACACCAGCAGCGAGGGTACCAGGGCACCGAAGCGCGCCGGGGAGGTATCGGGGACGAACCAGACCGCCACCCCCACGAACCCGAGCAACACCAACTCGACCCAGGTCAACCAGCGCAGGAATTGCAGCACGGGCTGGCGGCGCTGCGGGTCGTGCGTCTGTATGTCGCGCAGCGTGCCGATGCGCACCACCACACCGGTCAGGGCAAACAGCGCCTGCCGCGCGGGCGCCGAGTCCCACACCACATAAAACAGCACCTGGCCCAACAGAATGACCAGCATGCCCGCCACCGTCCAGCGCAGCGAACGGTGCAAACCGAGATAGCTCCGCAATCCCAGCCAGGCGAACAACGCCGCACCGCACAACAAAGTATTGGCGACACTGACCGTGAGCAGGTTCAGGCTGTGGATGCGCAGCCCGAAACCGAGCGAGCCCAGCGTGGAAAACACGACGGCCGCAGCCCACCAGCCCGGGCCACCCACCGTGGGATGACGACGCGCCTGGACCACGAAGGCGCCGGCCACGACCAGCTCAACGCACAGCCGCAGCACCAGAATCGTCTGCAGATCAAATGGCATGTGATGTTCTAAAAGAGAGACCCCAACCGGTCGATTGAAGCACAGGGGGAGCACCCGCCATCGCCGGAAATGCACCGCCAATCCGGCGTTGTCCCTGCGGGTCACACATCCGGTGACTGCCACAGACACGCCTGCGACAGCAGCGCAACGGGCAGTCGCTGTCGGGACAAAGCCACACGGCCCTGCGCCCACAGAATCCGGCCCATGGGAACCCTCTACCTAGTGCGCCATGGCCAGGCCTCGTTTGGCGCCGACTACTACGACCAGCTCAGCGCGCTCGGCCAGCGCCAGAGCGAACGCCTGGGCCGCTACTGGGCCGAGCGCGGCCTGCGCTTCGACGCCGTGCTCACCGGCACCCTCAAGCGCCACGCCCAGACCTGGGCCGGCATCGCCAGCGGAGCGGGCCTGGACGCCCAGCCCCTGGTCTGGCCGGGCCTGAACGAATACGACAGCGAGGCGGTGATCCGCAGCATCCACCCGCACCCGCTGCAAAAGCCCGACAGCCCGGAGGCCTACCGCGCCCATTTCCGACTGCTGCGCGACGGCCTGGCCCAGTGGATGGCGGGCACCGTGAGCCCGCAGGGCATGCCGGAGTACACCGATTTTGTGCACGGCATCACCAGCGCCCTGGACCATGTGCGCTCGCACCACCACGGCCAGAACGTGCTGCTGGTCTCCAGCGGCGGGCCGATCGCCACCGCGGTGGGCCATGTGCTGGGCCTGAGCCCGGACGCCACCATCGAGCTCAACATGCGCATCCGCAACAGCGCGGTGACCGAGTTCCAGTTCAGTGCCCGGCGCCACACCCTGCTGACCTACAACACGCTGCCGCACCTCGACGGCCCGGACTACCAAGAATGGATCACGTACGCCTGATCAGTCGAACGCGGTGCGTTCGGTGAGCGTGTCGGGCGGCAGGCGGTCGATCTCACCCAGCAGCTGCGCCAGCGCGCGGCCCGCGGCGTCGAGCACGGCGTGGCCGTTCGCGGCGGTGGCGGCGCCCGCATTGCCCACCGCGCCGTTGGCGTTGTAGTCCTGCATCATCCAGCCGAGCTTGGCGCTCCGGCCGTTGCCGAGGATGGGAAAGTGCATCGCGCGGTCCTGCGAGGTGGAGCGGAAATACTCCGCCTGATCCATGTGCACCCGCTCAGGGCGCAGCGCCAGCATCATGGCCGTTTCGATCTCGCCGGCGTGGATGCCGAAGCGGTGCTCTTCGGCGCTGAAGCGCGCGTTCACGTCCTGCCCCTGCGCATCGGTCAGCGGCAGGTTGAACCAGTTCACGCTGTAGACCAGCATGCCCAGCCGCGCGCGCAGGTCGCGCGCCACCAGGTCCATCAGGCCCACCTGCCCGCCATGGGCGTTGAGCAGCACCAGCTTCTTCACGCCGCTGGCGGCCACGCATTCGCCGATCTCGGTCCACAGGCGCAACACGGTGTCGGCCTTGAGCGTGAGCGTGCCGGCGAAGCGGGTGTGCTCCGGGCTGAAGCCCACCGCCTGCGTCGGCAAAAACAGCGCCGGCAGGTCGTGCGGAATGTGCGACAGCGCGGCGGCGATCACGCCGTTGACCAGATCGGTGTCCACCGACAGCGGCAGGTGCGGCCCGTGCTGCTCGGTGGCGGCCACCGGCAGCACCGCGATGGCGCGCGCGCGGTCGAGCGCGGCGAAGTCGGCGGTGCTGAGGTCGGACCAGTGGCGGGTGGGCGCTTTCATGGCTGGCAGTTTACGGCTTGTGGCGGCCCCGCACGGCCCCGTAAGATGCCGCCATGACCCAGGACCTCTTCCGCCAGGACGCCTACCTCACCGAGTGCAGCGCCACCGTCACCGGCATCCACGAGCACGGCATCGTGCTCGACCGCAGCGTGTTCTACCCGCTCGGCGGCGGACAGGCGGGCGACGCGGGCGAACTGCGGCTGGCCGACGGCACCGTGATCACCATCGCCGACACCCGCAAGGGCAAGGACGCCGAAGGCCGGCCCACGGCCGACATCGTGCATGTGCCCGCCCCGGGCCAGGACGCGCTGCTCGCCACCCTGCAGCTGGGCACGGCCCTGACCGCGCGCATCGACTGGGCGCGGCGCCACCGGCTGATGCGCTTTCACACCACCACCCACCTGCTGTGCCACCTGGTGCCGGTGCCTGTCAACGGCTGCTCGATCACGCCCGACTACGCGCGGCTTGATCTGGCCCTCACCGATCCGCTGGACAAGGATGCGCTCAACGCCGGCATCGCCGCCCTCGTGGCCGCGGCCCACCCGGTGACCATCGGCGCCATCACCGACGCCGAGCTGGACGCCAACCCCTCGCTGGTGAAAAGCATGAGCGTCTCGCCGCCGCGCGGCAGCGGCACGGTGCGCACCGTGCGCATCGGCGAGACGACGCTGGTCGATCTGCAGCCCTGCGGCGGCACGCACGTGGCCAACACCGCCGAGATCGGCCGCATCGTGGTCACCAAGATCGAGAAGAAGAGCGCCACCACGCGCCGCGTGATATTGGGATTTCAGGAAGCACCCCCCGCGTCGCCTTCGGCGCCACCCCCCTGAAGGGGAGCGACACCTGCGGCCCGGCCAAGCCGGTTCCTCGGTGTCCCCGGGATGGGCCACCTCACACAGTGCGTGTCAGCCGTAGCGCTGGGCTAGCTAGCCATACATCCAGTTCCGCGACCACGGCAGCCCCGTCGCCGCCTGCCCGGACGGCCGGCACAGCACCTGGTACAGCGCCACCTCGTCGTTTTCAAACGCCCAGGCGCAACCCGCAAGGTAGATGCGCCAGATGCGCCAGCGCTTCTCGTCCACCAGCGGCCGGATGCCCGCGCTGTGGGCTTCAAAAGCGGCGCTCCAGAGCTGGGTGGTGCGCTGGTAGTGGCGGCGCAGGTTCTCCACATCGAAAGCTTCGAGCCCCCCTTCCTGCAGGGTGCGCAACACGGTGCTGATGTGCGGCAGCTCACCGCGCGGGAACACATAGCGGTCGATGAAATGCCCCCCGCCCAGGCTCGTCTCGCCGTCGAAGGCGTCGGTGCTGGTGATGCCGTGGTTCATCACCCAGCCATCGGGCTTGAGCAGGCGCCGGATGTGGCCGAAGTAGCCCACCAGGTGCTCCAGCCCCACGTGCTCGAACATGCCCACGCTGGTGATGCGGTCGAACGGCGCGTCTTGCACGTCGCGGTAGTCCTGCAGGCGGATGTCGACGCGGTCCTGCAGCCCGGCGGCTTTCACGCGCTCGCGCGCCAGGTCAAACTGGTTCTGCGACAGCGTCACGCCCACACACTGTGCACCAAACCGCTGCGCCGCGCGCAGCACCAGTGCGCCCCAGCCGCAGCCGATGTCGAGCAGGCGCTGGCCCGGCTGCAGGCGGATCTTGCGCAGGATGTGGTCGATCTTTTTCAGCTGCGCTTCGTCCAGCGTCTCGTCGCCATTTTCGAAATAGGCGCACGAATACACCATGCCCTCACCGAGCCACTGGGCGTAGAACGCGTTGGACACGTCGTAGTGGTACTGGATCGCCTCGCTGTCGCTCGCGCGCGTGTGGGCGAAGTGGCGGCGAATGCGCCCCAGCACACCCGCTTCGGGCTGGGCTGTCTCGGCCAGCCGGTGCGCCACGGCGAGGATGTCGGACACCGAGCCGTCCACGTCCACCAGGCCCTCCACATAGGCCTGGCCCAGCGTGTCCAGCCCCGGGTCGATCAGCAGCGGCAGCGCCGACGCATCGCGCACGCGGATTTCCACCATCGGCTGCTCGAAGTCGCCCAGCGCCAGCGACGAACCGCCACCCGCGCCCCAACTCAGGCGCACCGGCAGGTTCACCTGGGTCTTCATCCGCTGCGCCCACGGCAGCAGCGCGCGTTCGACGATCGATCCCATGCACGTTCCTCCATGCAGATCCGTCCAGGATTCGGTTTTTACATAAAGCTTCTGCTTCTGTGAACCCTTTGACCACCCCAAACGTTCCATGATTCCGATAGACGGCCTGCATGACGCCGCCCGGCACCCCCGAGACAAGCCAACAGCCCTGACTTATATTCAGCCGATGCCCGGACACACCGGGTCCCAGGAACTTGGAGCCGGCGGCGCCCTCATACTTCACCGGCACCGCCCGCACACCGCTGCGACGCCCCCACTCACCCCGCTCCCGATGCTCCAGAAGCTGCTTTCCTGCGCCACCCGCTCTGCCCGGCGACTGCTCCCGGCCTTGTCGCTGAGCCTGCTGCTGCCACTCGCCGTGCAGGCGCAGGGCATCCTCGGTGGCGCCACCAGCCAGACCCCGCCCCAGATGGTGCAGGCCGAGCTGCTGGCCCACGCGCCCGACGGCGCCGCGCCCGGCGCCAAGCTCTGGGTCGGCCTGCAGCTCACCCACACCCCCGAGTGGCACACCTACTGGAAGAATTCCGGCGACTCCGGCCTGCCCACCGAACTGCAGTGGACCCTGCCCGAGGGTGTGACGGCCGGTGACATCGCCTGGCCCACGCCGCGCAAGTTCCCACTCGGCACGCTGGCCAACTACGGCTACGACGGCACCGTGCTGCTGCCGGTGCCGCTGACCGTCGCGCCCGACTTCAAAGGCAGCCACGTGGACGTGCAGCTTTACGCCGCCTGGCTCGCCTGCCGCAAGGAGTGCATTCCCGAAGAAGGCCGCTTCACGCTGCGCGTCCCCGTGCAAGGATCCACCGCGCTGAACGGCCTGGCGTTCGAAGCCGCGCTGGCCGCCGGCCCGAAAGACCAGCCCGCCGCCGACAGCACGCTGACGCCCGAACCCGGTTTCCTGAACGCCTCGCTCGCCGGCCTGCCCGCGGCCTGGCAGGGGCAAAAACTGGAGTTTTTCCCTGAAACCACCGGCCTGATCGAACCCGGTGCCGCCTGGACCCAGGCCTGGGACGGCGCTCGCTGGACCGCGCGCGTGCCGCTCTCGCCGCAGCGCAGCGACAGCCCGGCCCAGTTGGCGCTGGTAGTTGCCCAGGCCAACCCGCCCGGTGAAGGCGCGGGCCGTACCGGTGCGCGGATGACCGTGCCGGTGCAGGGCAACTGGCCCGCCGCCGCGGCCCTGCCGGTGGCCGTGCCCGACGCGCTGCAGGCCGCGCTCGACGCCAACGCCGCCCGCGCCACGGCCCCGGCGGGCCCGACGGGCGCCCCGATCACGCTCTGGGCCGCGCTGATCGGCGCCCTTTTGGGCGGTGTGATCCTCAACCTCATGCCCTGCGTGTTCCCGGTGCTCGCGATCAAGGTGCTGGCGTTCGCCAAACACGCCGGCGACCGCAGCGCCCACCGCGCCAACGGCCTGGCCTACACCGCCGGTGTGGTGCTCTCCTTCCTGGCGCTCGGCGGCCTGTTGCTGGGCCTGCGCGCCGCGGGCGAACAGCTCGGCTGGGGCTTCCAGCTGCAAAGCCCGGGCGTGGTGGCCGCGCTGGCCGTGCTGTTCACCCTGATCGGCCTCAACCTCGCCGGCCTGTTCGAATTCGGCAGTGTGCTGCCCAGCGGCCTGGCCAGCCTGCAGGCCAAAAACCCCACAGCCGATGCCTTCCTGACCGGCGTGCTCGCCACGGCCATCGCCTCGCCCTGCACCGCACCGTTCATGGGCGCTTCGCTCGGCCTGGCCATCGGTCTGCCCACGGTGCAGGCGCTGGCCGTGTTCGGCGCGCTCGGTCTGGGCATGGCGCTGCCCTATCTGGTCGCCAGCTGGTGGCCCGCCGTGGCACGCGCGTTGCCGCGTCCCGGCGCTTGGATGGACACCTTCCGCCGGGGCATGGCCTTCCCCATGTTCGCCACCGTGGTCTGGCTGCTCTGGGTGCTGGGCCAGCAGAGCGGCATCGACGGCGCCGCGGCGCTGCTCATGCTGCTGGTGGTGTTGGCGCTGCTGGTGTGGGCGCTCGGCCTGCGCGGCAAGAGCCGCACCGTGCTGGCCAGCCTCTCGCTCGCCGGCCTGCTGTGGCTGGGCTGGAGCGTGGGGCCGAACGTCACGCGCCTGCAGGACGCGAGCCCCGGCGCCGAGGTCGCCACCGCCGTGCAGGGCGTGAGCTGGCAAGCCTGGAGCCCCGAGCGCCAGGCCGCGCTGCTGGCCGAAGGCCGCCCCGTGTTTGTGGACTTCACCGCCGCCTGGTGCGTGACCTGCCAGTACAACAAGCGCACCACGCTCGCCAACGCCGATGTGCTGGGCGAAATCGCCGCCAAAAACGTGGCTCTGCTGCGCGCCGACTGGACCCGCCGCGACCCGGCCGTGACCGCCGAACTCGCCCGCCTGGGCCGCAACGGCGTGCCGGTGTATGCCATCCACCAGAACGGGCAGGCGCCGCAGGTGCTGTCCGAGGTGCTGGGCGTGGACGAGGTTCGCGCCGTGATCGCTGGGCTGTAGGCGCCCCCCCGCGCCGCCTGCGGTGTCACCCTCCCCAAGGGGGCGCACCTGGCGGCCTGGCGAGACCGGTTCCGCGGGTGCCTTGAACCAAAACGTCTCCGCGCTTGTCATAGGTTCTCTGTCATCCCACGGAGCCAAGACCATGCTGCAACGCCGCCAACTCGTCACCCTGGGCACCGGTGCCCTGGTTCTGCCCCACCTGCTGGCCCTGCGCTTGGCCCACGCCGCCGCCAGCGTCGGCCAGCCCGCGCCCGACTTCACGCTGAGCGACACCGCGGGCAAACCCGTCAAGCTCTCGCAATTCAAGGGCAAACCGGTGGTGCTGGAGTGGAACAACCCTGGCTGCCCCTTCGTGCGCAAGCATTACCAGGGCAACATGCAGACGCTGCAGAAAGACTTCACCCGCCAGGGTGTGGTCTGGCTGGCCATCAACTCCACCGAAGACGCCAGCGCCGACTACCTCAGCCCGCCCCAGCTCGCGCGCTGGATGCAGGACAAAGGCGCCAGCCCCAGCGCCACGCTGATGGACGAAGACGGCCAGGTCGGCATGGCCTACGGCGCGCGCGTCACGCCCCACATGTACATCGTCAACGCCCAGGGCCTGCTGGCCTACGCCGGCGCCATCGACAGCATCCCGACCGCGCGCGTGGCCGACATTCAAAAAGCCACCAACCACGTGCGCCAGGGCCTGGGCGAACTGCTGGCGGGCAAACCCCTGAGCACCACCACCAGCCAGGCCTACGGCTGCAGCATCAAGTACAAGAGCTGAGCCCCGGGCGCAGCCTCGGCGGCAGCGCTTTCTTCATGCCGCTGGGCCACCATCCGCTTCAACGGAGATGCCTTGGGTCTCGGCCCAAGCCAGCAGCGCCTCGTTCACGGCCGCTTCCTCGAACGCATACCCGGCCCGCAGCTTTCCTCCAGCGCAGCCAGGACCGGACTGTCGGGATCCACGGGAACACCGGCCTCAAAGCAATGGATCGCCCTGGACGCGGGGCAGACGCAGGCTTCGTTGTCGCCACCTGCGCCGGCGGAGACCCCTTCGTACGCCAGCACCAAGTCGTCGAGTTTCACGCTCATGTCTGCCTGTGTCGAGTGGGTTGCCTCACCCCGTTCGTCCGCCGAACCGGGGAAGCAAGTGGTGTTCTTCATTCATGGGGCGCCGCGGTGGTGACCAGAAGGTAACCCCTGGTTCTCCCGGAATCGGCGTCAACCGTGTTCATCGCGTCCCAGAGTCTGGACACCGGAACCCAAGCGTAAGGGTACTTGTGAGCCGCGACATCGAGGACCAGCAGGCGGTCGGTTGCCGGACTGAAGGCGCCGATGGGCGAAATGTGTCCGGCACCGGACTGGCCAAGCCCCCGGCGGTCGTAGTTGGCCACCAGGAAGGTGTGCGGTTCGGAGAGGGTCGCTTGTGCGGCCGTTCGAAACGAAGCAAGGTCGGTGTTTTCGGCGTGGACGATGCGGACCTGCAGGCCGTGTGCGCGCAGGACCCGGGCGAGTTCCTCGAGGGTGAGCCCGGCAAACGACACCGCCAGTTCGCTCTTGATCGCACGGACCGCGGGGCTGAAGAGCGTCGATTGATTGACCCGGGGTTGGGGACCGAGCGCAGCGTTGATGACCGCCGCACCTGTGGCAGGGCCGCAAAAGGCACGGCGCTTCTGGGGTAGCAGGAAGGGTTCGAGTTGTCCATGGTCGGTCTTGCTCGGAGACGCCAACAGCAGCGCCCGACCGTCCCGCGAAGAGGCGGCGATCAGCTCGGCCCCGAGAGGCAGGTTCTCGACCGGGGGTGCGGAGAACGCGTACCAGGCCACGCCCGCGGCCATCAACAGGGCTGTCGCCAACACCCCAAAAGCCCCCCACCGGAGCACCCGTCTCATGGGTACGCGGCGTCCGTTGTGACGCGTGGTGAGGTGACCGGCTTTGGCATGGCATCGAATTCATTCCGCCGGAGAGCGACACGCCCCACAGCGCTGGTTTCCATCGGGGTCCCGAAAGCAGGCGCTGGCACGATGCCCGCGGTGCTCAGGCCTCGACCCGGCTGACCTTCGGGAGGCTGCCCTTGGGCGGGAGCGCCGCTGAACCGCTCTCGGCAGAAAACGCGAACATGTTGCCAACGCGGGTGGAGGGCGTCAATCTGCGACCCAACGTGGCAAGGGGTCGTCCGCCAGAGAAAACCCTGCAAAAAGGGCATTTGGCAGCGCTCACTTATGCACAAATTCTGTGCCACGGACCCGCAGCGAACGCCAGGAGGAAAAACCACCCTCCCAGGGTGGCGCATCGGGTGCACATCCGCGAAGACCGTTGATTTCATTGGCTTCTGGAGCCTGCTTTTTTTCCGTGCAATTCAAGCAAGCCCTTGATTTAAAAGGCCTCCCGGCCTGTGCCCAGACACTATCAACAAAGTTATCCACAGAAACTCTGGACAGCGGCAAAAGCCAAAGCAAATCAAAGACTTACACCGCATTCCCACAGTTCAACCGAAGAAAGAGACCGCGCGGGGTCTGCTGGCACCCGGGCAGCGAAGCGCGACCGGGCCTTGGCGCGCGGTGGCCCTGCCGGAAGGGACTCTGGATGGAACGCAGGTGCCGGTCTGTGCGCAGCGCTCAATGGTGAGCATGAGCCACTGCGTGGCCCCGACCTCGGGCAATGAGCCAACGGTTGACCGGGTACGCGGCCAGGCCTGCGACGGCGAGTGAAACCGCCATGCTGACCCAGAAGAACAGGGAGTCGATGGAAGCGTCCATGGCGCCGGGAATGGCCAACATGAGGGCGTTGTCAACGATCTCCATGAGGGTGATGGAGGCCGCGTCGGCGGCGAGCGCGATCTTGAGTGCGGCCTTGAGCGGGTATCCCCGGCGGAGGAAGGGGAGCGCGGTGAGCGCAAAGCCGGCAAAAAATGCAAGACCGACCGCCAGGGCGATGGTGGCGCTGTTGCTCCACCCCCAGGCGGTTCCGATGAGCAGGCCCGCCACTTCGCCGATGGCGCAGCCCAGAAGGCAGTGCAGTGTGGCCACCAGCGCCGTGCGGTTCAGTGAGTCGCCACCCTGGCTGGCTGGGCGCTGCCCGCCATGGCCGGCGGGATGAGGAACGGGGTGCGCGTGATCCATGTTGAAGCTCCTTGGTCGAGTCGGGGACCACAGCCTGGACGTTCCCATCATGGGAAGGTCAAGCGGCACGTTCAAAGCAGGGTTATCCGACGCGCGACCTTGGGTCCCACCACACCGTTGCGGCCACGGGTTCAGAGCCCAGGATGAAACGGCGGGCACACAGGACGCAGGCCGCAGCGGGTCCGGGTCCGGGTCCGGTTGGACAAAATCAGGTGTCGCGGCGCACCCTGCCGCGGACGGCCCAGGCCCGCGAACTGAGCGAGATGGCACCGTCCGCTGCCTGCGGCAACGCCGACTTCAGCTGGTCTCTCAGACTGGCGCGTTGTGCTTCGGGCAGTGACATCGCATAGGCTGGCGCGGGCCCCTGTCCGCCGAGAAAGGGACGCCAGTAGTCGTCGAAGTCGGCGAACGCCGCTGTCACTTGGAGAGGGCCCGTTTCCACCTCGGTGAGTCCGGCGAACTCGAAGGCCGCGTTCAGGGCGGATGGCTCGCACAGTGGGAAGCGCGAACCTTCGTGGAGGGGTGCGGCCGCTGGATCCAGAGACACCGCAACGTCCCAGAAGACCCTGATGATCTCCATGCCATCGGCGTAGTCCCAGACATAGGCGGCGATGGTGCCACCGCTGGCAGCGACCCGTTGCATCTCCGCGAGGGCGGCCGGCAACGCAGGAACAAAGTTCAGCACCAGCCCCGAGACGACGACGTCACATGCGGCGTCATCCAGCGGGAGCGCTGCCGCATCGCCAGCCAGGAAGCGGGCTCGGCCGGCGAGGTTCTGGGCCGCCAGCTGGAGGAATCCCTCAGAAGGTTCGACGCCCACCAGACTGCTGGGGCGGCAGTGATCCAGGATGGCGGCGGACAGCGCGCCCGTGCCGCAGCCGACATCCAGCCACCGCTGGCCGGCGGGCTGGTCCAGCCAGGCCAGGAAGAGCGGGGCCATCCTGCGGCTCCAGCGGCCGATGTACTGTTCATACGGGTTGCCGCGTGCCCAGGTATCGGAAACAGGGGGGGTGTTCATCGCTTGCGACCTCCGCGGATTCGATTTGCGAGGGCTGGCGAGCTGATTGGCGAGCAGCGGGCATCAGCCGCGAAACGGGCGGTTTGTTTTCTTCTTCTGAACAGGCAGTGTAAGTTTCAACCACCGATCCGGGCAATGGCCGATACCGCCTGACCCGCCTGCCTGCGCTGGCTCAAAGTGCGGACAAAGCCCAGGCGGGATAATCGCGGCTTCCCTTTGACGCCACCGCACCGGACACCCCCATGAGCTTTGCCCCCCTGCAGAACGACACCTTCCTGCGCGCCTGCCTGCGCCAATCGACCGACCACACGCCGGTGTGGCTGATGCGCCAGGCCGGCCGCTACCTGCCGGAGTACTGCGCCACGCGCGCCCGGGCGGGTTCGTTCATGGGGCTGGCGACGAATGTGGACTACGCGACCGAGGTGACGCTGCAGCCTCTGGAGCGTTATGCGCTGGACGCGGCGATCCTGTTCTCGGACATCCTGACCGTGCCGGACGCGATGGGCCTGGGCCTGTCGTTCGCGCAGGGTGAGGGCCCGAAGTTTGCCAAGACGGTGCGCACCGAGGCCGACGTGGCCACGCTGGCCGTGCCGGACATGGCCAAGCTGCGCTACGTGTTTGACGCCGTGACCAGCATCCGCAAGGCGCTGAACGGCCGGGTGCCGCTGATCGGTTTTTCGGGCAGCCCCTGGACGCTGGCCTGCTACATGGTGGAGGGCGGCGGCTCGGACGACTACCGCGCCGTGAAGAGCCTGATGTACAGCCGTCCGGACCTGATGCACCGCATCCTGGCCATCAACGCCGACTCGGTGGCGACGTATCTGAACGCGCAGATCGAAGCGGGTGCGCAGGCCGTCATGATTTTCGACAGCTGGGGTGGCGTGCTGGCCGACGGCAAGTTCCAGGACTTTTCGCTGGCCTACACAAAGCGCGTGCTGGCGCAGCTGAAGACCGAGAAGGACGGCGTGAAGATCCCGCGCATCGTGTTCACCAAGGGCGGCGGCCTGTGGCTGGACGACATGAAAGACCTGGACTGCGAAGCCCTGGGCCTGGACTGGACGGTGAATCTGGCCAAGGCGCGCGCGGCGGTGGGCGACTCGAAAGCCCTGCAGGGCAACATCGACCCCAATGTGCTGTTCGCCCCGCCGGAGGCGATCGACCGCGAAGTGGCGGCCGTGCTGGAAAGTTTCGGCCCGCCGCACCAGGGCGCCGGCACCGGCCCCACGCACATCTTCAACCTGGGCCACGGCATCAGCCAGTACACCCCGCCAGAGAACGTGAAGGTGCTGGTGGACGCGGTGCACACGCACTCGAAACGCCTGCGCACGCAAGGCTGAACACGGTCCTGGCCAGACCGGCCGGGCGGTCCCGGACCGTCACAGGTGGGTCCAAAAACCGGCCGGCGACAAGCCCTTAGCACAAAAGCCGGAAAAAAACCGCTTGACACATCTCACTTATGCACAAATCTTGTGCTGCGGCGCCGCAACAATTTTTCAGCGCTGGCGAATCGGTTCGGCGCCAGTCAACTCCCGCAAGTTGTTGATTTGATTGACTTTTGATTTCTGCTTTTTTTCCGGGCAGTCTAAGCAAACCCTTGATTTACAAGGCTTCCCGGCCCGCAAAACGCACCTATCAACAAAGTTATCCACAGAAAGTCTGGATAGCCCCGGAAGCCATGACAAATCAAAGACTTACATCGCTTTCCGACAGTTGAACTGAGGAAATCCCGCTAACCATGGTTTTTTGGCCCAGCATCGTCGTCGCCACCCCGGCCCACAGCGGCGTGGGTGCGACGCTCACCTACCGAAGTGAGTTGTCGCTCGCACCGGGCGCGCTGGTGCGCGTGCCGCTGGGCTCCCGCGAGGTGCTGGGCGTGGTCTGGGACTGCCCGGATACCCCGCCAGAAGGGCTCACCGAAGCCCGGACCAAGGTGGTCGCGGGCGTGCTGGAGGGCCTGCCGGCATTGAACGGGTGCTGGCGCCAGCTGGTGAAATTCAGCGCCCAGTATTACCAGCGCAGCCTGGGCGAGGTGGCGCTGGCCGCCCTGCCGCCCCAGTTGCGCGAGCTCGACAGCACCCAGCTGGCGCGTCGGCTCAAGCGCCGCGCCAAGGCGGCGGCAGGGGTGCCGCCCACAGCGCCCGAGGCGCTGCAGGGCCACGACCTGAGCGCCGAGCAGGCCGAAGCGCTGCAGGCGCTGGCCGCGGCCACCGCGCCGGTGCTGCTGTATGGCGCCACCGGCAGCGGCAAGACCGAGGTGTATTTGCGCGCCACGCAGGCGGTGCTGGAAACCGCCGCGCCCGAAAACGAGGCACCCACCCAGGTGCTGGTGATGGTGCCCGAGATCAACCTCACGCCGCAGCTGGAGGCGCGTTTTCGCGAGCGCTTCGAACCCGCATTTGGCGCCGGCTCGGTGGTCTGCCTGCACAGCGGCATGACACCGGCGCAGCGCCTGACCAGTTGGCTGGCCGCGCACACCGGCAGCGCGCGCATCGTGCTGGGCACGCGCATGGCCGTGTTCGCCAGCCTGCCGGGGCTGCGGCTGATCGTGGTGGATGAGGAGCACGACCCGAGCTACAAGAGCCAGGAGGGGGCGCGCTATTCGGCGCGGGATCTGGCGGTGTACCGGGCGAAGGTGGAGAGCGAGGCGCTGGCGGCTGGCGGGGCACTACTTCAAGCGGGCCCTCACCCCCGCCCTCTCCCAGAGGGAGAGGGGGCAAGAGGGGGAGGCGTCGTCAACCCGCGTTGCCAGGTGCTGCTGGGCTCGGCCACGCCTTCGCTGGAGAGCTGGCACGCGGCGGACCAGGGGCGCTACCTGCGACTGGAAATGCCGGGTCGCATTGGCGGCGGGGCGCTGCCGCGCCTGCGCCTGGTGGACATGAACCACCAGCCCAAGGGCGCGGTGCTGGCGCCCCCGCTGGTGGCGGCCATGGGCGAGCGCATCGCGCGTGGCGAGCAGTGCCTGGTGCTGCTCAACCGCCGCGGCTACGCACCGGTGCTGGCCTGCCACGACTGCGGCTGGAAGAGCGGTTGCCCGCACTGCAGCGCCTACCGCGTGTTCCACAAGCTCGACCGCACCCTGCGCTGCCACCACTGTGGCTTCACCGAACGCGTGCCGCGCGCCTGCCCGGACTGCGGCAACCTCGACATCGCACCCGTGGGCCGCGGCACCGAGCAGATCGAAGAACAGCTCGCCGGCCTGCTGGTCGACGTGAAACGGCCCGACGGCCAGCCCGCGCGCGTGGCCCGCATGGACGCCGACTCGACCCGCCTCAAGGGCAGCCTGGAAGTGCAGCTCGCGGCGCTGCACAGCGGCGAGGTCGACGTGCTGGTGGGCACGCAGATGATCGCCAAGGGCCACGACTTCCGCCGCATCACGCTGGTGGCCGGCATCAATGCCGACTCGGCCCTGTTCGCCAGCGACTACCGCGCACCCGAGCGCCTGTTTGCCCTGCTCATGCAGGCGGCGGGCCGCGCCGGGCGCGACGCCGCGCAGAGCGGCGCGAGCGAGATGTGGATCCAGACCTGGTACCCGCAGCACCCGCTGTTTGTCACGCTGAAAAAACACGACTACCCGGCCTTCGCCGCCGAGCAGCTGACCGAACGCGAGCAGGCCGGCATGCCGCCCTACGGCTTCCAGGCGCTGCTGCGCGCCGATGCACGCACCCAGCAGGCGGCGCAGGCGTTTCTGAACATCGCCGCCGAGCAGGCCGCCGGCCTGCCGCACCGCGACCAGATCACGCTCTACCCCGCGGTTCCGCTGACGATCCAGCGCGTGGCCAATGTGGAGCGCGCGCAGATGCTGGTGGAGACCGATTCGCGCGGTGCGCTGCAGCGCTTTCTGTCGGCCTGGCAGCCGGTGCTGCACGCCTGCCGCAGCGCGCCGGAGGCCAAGGGCCTGGTGCGCTGGGCGGTGGATGTGGACCCGCTGTCGATTTAGGGCGACGCCGCAGACCGCCCGAGAGCGGGATGCCCGCGCCACGAGGGACTTTTTCAGCGTTGCCTTAGGGGCTGTTCACGCCGGGAGCGCTTCCCGCGCAGGCCAGAGCTGCTCCAGCGTGTGGATCACGTCGTGCAACCTGAACGGCTGCAGCAGCAATCGGCGCACATCGAGCTCCTTGAGCCGGGCCACCAGCGCCGCGTCAACCACACGCGTCATCGCCACCACCGGCATGTCCGCCTCGCAGCGGAACGCGCCGGCCCGCAGCCGGGACAGGAAATCCAGCGCGGCGTCGCCTTCGACCAGCGAAATCAACACGGCCTGCGGCGCTCCGGTCTTGAGCCATTGTTCGGCCGACGCGACGCTGATCGTCTGGCGCACGCGCGCAATCTGCATCTCGCGGCACACCGAAGCCACTGTGCCGCGCACCAGGCCGTCGGGTTCGATCAGCAGCACCTTGCGAGCGAGGGCGCCTCCCGGGGTGGTCATGCTGCAGCCTCCTCACGACGGAACAGTTCCTCCACCACCATGTCGCGCAAGCCGCCCAGGATGGCCACATCGAGCCGGTCGAACTCACGTGGTCGCCGGTCCATGATGCACAGTGTGCCGACCACCTGGCCGTAGGGCAGGCGCAATCCTGCGCCGGCGTAGAAGCGGACGAAAGGGTGGCCGGTCACCAGCGGGTTGTCGACAAAGCGCGGGTCCTTCAACGCGTCGGGTACCACCAGCGTTTCCGACTTGGCGATGGCATGGCCGCAGAAGGAGACGTCTCGCGGCGTCTCGCACACCTCCAGGCCGAAGTGGGACTTGGACCACTGCCGGTCCCGATCGACCAGAGACACGAGCGCGATCGGCACGTCGAATTCCTTCGCGGCGAAGGCCGAGATGCGGTCGAAGCGCTCTTCGGGCGCGGTGTCCAGAATCAACAGGGAGCGAAGCGCCACCAGGCGCTTGGCCTCGTTTCGGGGCAAGGGAGCAAAGAGCATGGGATCTCCGGGGTCTGTACACACCCCTCATCGGCACGCCAACGCCAAACGTGAGCCTGAACCCGCACAAAACACAAGCCAGCGGCGATGCCCGCGGAAAACAGCACAATGCCCCCGATGGAAACACCCCCTGCGAGGGAACACCATGGCACGCAAATCCAAAACACAAGCCCTGACACCAGCGCCCGACGACGAAGCCGAAGAGCCGGGCTCGGCCGCGCCGCGCATGAAGATGAACACGCCCTGTGCGTGGGATGGCGACACGCTGGTGGTCAACATCCTGGGCACGCCGGCGGCCAAGCGCGACGCGATCGGCAAGACCAAGGGCCACCAGCTCAAGGTGAGCGTGACGGCCACGCCGGTGGCGGGCAAGGCCACGGATCACATGGTGAAGTTCCTGGCGGAAGAATTCGACGTGCCGGCCAAGGCCATCACCGTGGTGTTCGGCCGTTTCAACGTCAACAAGCAGCTGCGCATCCTGGCGCCGAAAAAGATCCCGGCGGTGCTGGCCAAGCTGCTGGAAGACACGGGCCCGTAGGGCTCAGGGCAGCTGTCGCGTCAGGAAGGCGCCGTTCGGGATGCGCTCGGCTTCAAAAAAGGCCGCATCGCTCAGACCGTCGATCAGGTAACGCAGACAGCGCACCACGAAGCCGTGCGACACCAGCAACACGGTCTGGCCGTCGTGCATCGCGCGCAGCAGTTGCAGCCCGCGCTCGACCCGGTCCACCACCGCGCGGGTGGCTTCGGCACCGGGGGGTTCTGCGTCCCAACGATAGGCCACATTGCGCACGGCGAGTTCGGGGAACTGCTGCGCGACTTCGTCGGCGGTGAGGCCTTCGAAGAGGCCGAAATCGCGCTCGCGGAAATCGGCGTCCATACGCGGCACCATCCCGCGCGCGAGCGCCACCGGTTCGGCCGTCTGGCGCGCCCGCAACATGGGCGAGACCACCAGTGCGTCGATGCCACCGGGCAGAGACAGCGCAAGCTGCTCGGCCTGGGCCAGGCCGGTGGCGTTGAGCGGCAGGTCGAGCCGACCCTGCCAGCGCTCGTCGGTGTTGAGGTCGGTCTGGCCGTGGCGGGCCAGCAGAAGGGTCAGGGCCATTCGGAGGGGGTCGGGTGGAAAGCCCTGATCTTCGCACCGGCACAAAAAAGCCCCCGGAGCCAAAGCTGCGGGGGCCGGGGCAAGACAACCTGCCGGATCAATGCATCACTTCTTCAGATCAAAGCGGTCGAGGTTCATGACCTTGCTCCAGGCAGCGACGAAGTCTTTGACGAACTTCTGGCCGCCATCGTTCTGCGCGTAAACCTCTGCAATCGCCCGCAGTTGCGAGTTGGAGCCGAAGGCCAGGTCCACACGGGTCGCCGTCCACTTCACAGTGCCGGTCTGGCGGTCGCGGCCTTCGTAGGCGTTGTCGCCGCTGGGCTTCCAGGCGGTGGACATGTCCACCAGGTTGACGAAGAAATCGTTGCTCAGCTGACCCGAGCGGCTGGTGAACACGCCCGCCTGGCTGCCACCGTGGTTGGCGCCGAGCACACGCAGGCCGCCGACCAGCACCGTCATCTCGGGTGCGCTGAGCGTGAGCAGCTGCGCCTTGTCGAGCAACAGGGCTTCGGGCGAGACGCTGTAGGCGGCCTTGCGGAAGTTGCGGAAGCCGTCGGCCTGCGGCTCCATCACGCTGAAGGACTCGACATCGGTCTGTTCCTGCGAGGCGTCGCTGCGACCCGGGGTGAAGGGCACTTCAACGGTCTGGCCCGAGGCCTTGGCCGCGGCTTCCACCGCGGCGCTGCCGGCGAGCACGATCAGGTCGGCCATCGACACCCGTTTGCCACCCGCCTGCGCGCTGTTGAAAGTGGCCTGGATGCCTTCAAGCACAGCCAGCACCTTGGCCAGCTGCGCCGGCTGGTTGGCTTCCCAATCCTTCTGCGGCGCCAGGCGGATGCGGGCACCGTTGGCGCCGCCGCGTTTGTCACTGCCACGGAAGCTGGACGCCGAGGCCCAGGCCGTGGACACGAGCTCGCCCACCGACAAGCCGGAGGCCAGCACCTGCGCCTTGAGCGCAGCGATGTCCCTGGCGTCGACCAGCGGGTGGTCCACGGCGGGCACCGGGTCTTGCCAGATCAGGTCTTCGGCGGGCACTTCGGGACCGAGGTACAGCCGTTTCGGCCCCATGTCGCGGTGGGTCAGCTTGAACCAGGCGCGGGCGAAGGCGTCGGCAAACTCGTCGGGGTTCGCGGCGAAGTGGCGCGAGATTTTTTCGTAGGTCGGGTCGAACTTCAGCGACATGTCGGCTGTGGTCATCGTGGGTGCGTGTTTCCTGGACGGGTCGTGCGCGTCGGGGATCATGTCTTCCGGCGCCACGTCCTTGGCGCGCCACTGGTGGGCGCCGGCCGGGCTCTTGACGAGCTCCCACTCGTACTTGAACAGCACCTTGAAATAGCCCATGTCCCAGGTGGTGGGGTTGGGTTTCCAGGCGCCTTCGATGCCACTGGTGATGGTGTCGCCGCCTTTGCCGCTGCCGTGCTGGTTGATCCAGCCAAAACCCATCTGCTCAAGGGGCGCGGCCTCGGGCTCGGGGCCCACATTTTTGACATCCCCCGCGCCATGGGATTTGCCGAAAGTGTGGCCACCGGCCGTGAGGGCCACGGTTTCGTAGTCGTTCATGGCCATGCGGGCAAAGGTTTCGCGCACGTCGCGGCCGGAGAGCACCGGGTCGGGGTTGCCGTCCGGGCCTTCGGGGTTCACGTAGATCAGGCCCATCTGCACGGCGGCCAGCGGGTTCTCCAGATGCCGCTCGCCGCTGTAGCGGCTGTTAGCCTTGTCGCTGGTGGCGAGCCACTCCTTTTCGGCGCCCCAGTAGACGTCTTCTTCGGGTTGCCAGATATCGACCCGGCCGCCACCGAAGCCGAAGGTCTTGAAGCCCATGGATTCCATGGCCACGTTCCCGGCCAGGATCATGAGGTCGGCCCAGGAGATGGCGTTGCCGTACTTCTGCTTGATCGGCCAGAGCAGGCGGCGCGCCTTGTCGAGGTTGCCGTTGTCGGGCCAGCTGTTGACGGGTGCAAAACGCTGGTTGCCGGTGCCCGCGCCGCCGCGGCCGTCGGCCGTGCGGTAGGTGCCGGCGCTGTGCCAGGCCATGCGGATGAACAGGCCGCCGTAATGGCCCCAGTCGGCGGGCCACCAGTCCTGGCTGTCGGTCATGAGCGCGGTCAGGTCATGCTTGAGCGCGGCGAAGTCGAGCTGCCTGAAGGCTTCGGCGTAATCAAAGTCGGGGTCCATCGGATTGGACGCCGGGGTGTGCTGGTGCAGGATGCCCAGGTTCAGCTGGTTGGGCCACCAGTCGGCGTTGGACTGGGCGCCTTGCGTGGCGCGCGCGCCAGCGGCGGCGTGGAAGGGACACTGGGATTCGGGGGCGGGGTTGCTCATGGGGAGTCTCCGGTGGGTTGAGCGGACGGATTCAGTGCGCGAGAGCCAGTGCAGCGAAACGTTCCACACAGTCGGCCAGGAAGCTGGTGAAGGTGTCGGGGGATGTCATGGCAGGGCTCCAGCGGGTGATCGAAGCCTCACTGTAGATCTCGACCACCCATTTGACCACTTGATTGTCACTAGACAATCGATAGTCAATCTCTATATCGTCAAGTCATCAGCGCAACGGCGCCCGAGAACGTGAGGAAGGCCGCCGCGGTGGTCACCAGGATGATGCGGGCGATGCGCCCGTTGTCGGCGCCGAAGCGCTCGGCCAGCAGCGACACGTTGCTGGCGCTGGGCAGTGCCGACACCAGCACCATCACCGTGAGCGCGAACGGCGTCAGTGGCACGCCGAGCTGGATCGCCGCCGTGCCCACCGCGAGCACCAGCAGCGGGTGCAGCAGCAGCTTCATGATCGCCACCGGCAGGTAGTCGCTGGTGGGCATGGGGTGGCTGGACTGGATCTGCGAGCGCGCCAGCACCGCGCCGATGGTGAACAGCGCCACCGGCGAGGCCGCATCGGCCAGTAGCCAGACGGTTTTTTCCACCGGCCCGGGCAAGGTGAACTGCAGCGCCGAGGCCACGCCACCCAGCATGATGGCCCAGGGCATGGGATTCACCACCACGCCGCGCAGCGCCTTGCGCCCCGCCACCAGCATGGCCTGGCCGCCATGGCCCTCACCCTCGTCCAGCCGCGAGAGCGCGATGCACAGCGAACTGGTGATGACCATGTCCACGACGATCAGCACGATCACCGGACCCGCGCTCTGCGGCCCCAGCAGCGCCGCCAGCAGCGGCACGCCCATGAAACCGGTGTTGGGAAAGGCCGCCACCAGCGCGCCCATGGCCGCGTCGTTCCAGCGGATGCGGCTGTTCATCGTCATGACGATGGCAAACGCCACCATCACCAGCGCACACAGCAGATAGACACCGGCCACCGAAGCGTCGAGCAGCTGCGCGATCGGCGTGGTCGAGCCGAAGCGGTACAGCATGCAGGGCAGCGCGAAGAACAGCACAAAACCGTTCAGGCCCGGGATCGCCTCCAGCGGCAGCATGCGTCGGTGGGCGGCCAGAAAACCGGCCAGCACGAGCGCGAAGAAGGGGAAGGTGACGAGCAGGATGTTGAGCACGGTGGGCGATTGTCTCAGGATCACATCGGGCCCCCGGCATGCCGGCGACATGGCCGGCCCCCGCGCCCGGCCGGTGCCGCCGGTATCATCAGACGCTTTGCCGAATGCCTGCGATGAAGTTCCCATGTCCCACGGCCTGAACCTTGCCCAACTCGAAGCCGTGAACCACCTGGGCGGCCCCTGCCTGGTGCTGGCCGGCGCGGGTTCGGGCAAGACGCGGGTGATCACACACAAGATCGGCCGCCTCATCAACGCCGGACTCGCGGCAGACCGCATCGCCGCCATCACCTTCACCAACAAGGCCGCCGCCGAAATGCGCGAACGCGCCAAGCAGCTGGTGGGCCGCGACGCCAAGAAGGTGCTGATCTGCACCTTCCACGCGCTGGGCGTGCGCCTGCTGCGCGAGGACGGCGCGGCGCTGGGACTGAAAAAGAACTTCAGCATCCTCGACACCGACGACATCACCAGCATGCTCAAGGACTGCGGCGGCACCACCGACGCCAACACCGCGCGCGGCTGGCAATGGGGCATCAGCGCCTTGAAGAGCGCGGGCCTGAATGCGGCCCAGGCACTGGCGCAGGCGAAGGACGAGAACGAGCGGGTCACCGCAACCATCATGGCGCGCTACGAAGAGCGCCTCACGGCCTACCAGAGCGTGGACTTCGACGACCTGATCAGTCTGCCGCTCAAGCTGCTCACCGAGCACCTCGATGTGCGCGAGCGCTGGCAGAAGAAGATGGGCCATGTGCTGGTGGACGAGTACCAGGACACCAACGCCACGCAGTACGAGCTCTTGAAACTGCTGGTGGGTGAACGCGCGCGCTTCACCGCCGTGGGCGACGACGACCAGTCGATCTACGGCTGGCGCGGCGCCACGCTGGACAACCTGAAACGCCTGCCGCAGGACTTTCCCGAGCTCAAGGTCATCAAGCTGGAGCAGAACTACCGCTCCACCAGCGCCATCCTGCGCGCGGCCAACAACGTGATCGGGCCCAACCCCAAGCTGTTTCCCAAGACGCTGTGGAGCGACCTCGGCGAGGGCGAGCCGGTGCGCGTGGTCGACGCCGACAACGAGGAGCACGAAGCCGAGCGCGCGGTGGCGCGCATCCAGAGCCTGCGCACGATCTCGCCGCACAAGGAGTGGCGCGACTTCGCCATCCTCTACCGCGCCAACCACATGGCGCGCTCGTTCGAGCAGTCGCTGCGTCGCGCGCAGATTCCGTACAAGGTCTCGGGTGGCCAGAGCTTTTTTGACAAGGCCGAGATCCGCGACCTCTGTGCCTGGCTGCGCCTGCTGGTGAACAACGACGACGACCCGGCCTTCCTGCGTTCGGCCACCACGCCCAAACGCGGCATCGGCCACACCACGCTGCAGCAGCTCGGCAACTTCGCCACGCAATACAAGCTCAGCCTGTTCGAGGCCCTGTTCTCCAACTCGCTGGGCGCCACGCTGCCCGCGCGCGCCGTGGCGACGCTGCACGAGTTCGGCCGCGCGGTGAACGATTTGGAGTACCGCGCCAAACACACGGTGGGCCACGAGGCCGCGCGTGCCTTCCTCACCGAGTGGCTCAAAGACATCGCCTACGAAAAGCACCTGGTCGACAGCGAAGACAACGAGAAGGTGGCGGCGGCGCGCTGGACCAACGTGGTGGAGTTCTGCGACTGGGTGGCCGGGCGCTGCGGCGGCCAGATAGAAGACGAAGCCGGTGTGCAGACCGAAACCGAGCGCAAGACCCTGCTCGAAGTTGTGCAGACCATCGCACTGCTCTCCACCTTGAGCGAACGAGAGAAAGACCAGAACGTGGTGACGCTCTCCACCCTGCACGCATCGAAAGGCCTGGAGTGGCCGCACGTGATGCTGGTGGGTGTGAACGAAGGCCTGCTGCCGTTCAAGATGGACGAAGAGAGCAACCGCGACGCCAGCGCCGAAAGCCTGGCGCAGCGCCTGCAGGAAGAGCGCCGCCTGATGTACGTGGGCATCACGCGCGCGCAGCGCACGCTGGCCGTGAGCTGGCTCAAGCGCCGCAAGAAGGGCCGGGAAAGTGTGCCCGGCATGGCCAGCCGCTTCATCAAGGAGATGGCGCTCGACCAGAACACGGTCAAGGAAGACCCGCGCGAAAAACTGCGTGCGCTGCGCGCCGAGTTCGCCCAGCGCGCCACCGACCAGGCCGCGCAGAAAGCCGCGGAAACACCATGAGCCTGTACCGCTCGCCCAGGGATCGCGCCAAGGCCGCGTGTATCGGCACCACGCTGCTGGCCTTGTTGGCGGCAACACCCTCACCCGATGCCACCGCCCAGAGCCGGCCCACCCCGCCGGCAGCCGCCTGCGCCGAACCGGCTGACATGACGCCGGCCCATCTCTATGGCCTGTGGCAACTCACGTTGTGGCCACTGGACGGACGGGAGTCCGAGCCGCAATCCCGCGGCGCCGTGCTGTTCGAGCGCCACCCCGACTATCCCGGCAGCGTGCGAGGTCACATCCGGCGATCCACCATCGGTAACGATGTGCAGGCCCAGGTGTCAGGCGATGTGGTGGACGGTGAGTTCAACCTCGACGAATCCGCCGACGGCGTGACCATGCAGGCGGTCTGGACGGGCGCGCCTCTGGCGTGCGGACAGGTCCTTCGTGGCATTCGCCGTCCGGCAGAGGGCAGCGCCACGGCCCAGCCCAGCCTGTATTTCCGACTGGACAAGACGCCCGGCTGGCGCTGATCCCACCGCGCGCGCCACCCGGTGGACGCGGAAAAAAGCGATAGTCCACGGCTAAAACACACATAGCCAAGACCTATTGATACCGCCGATCACGTTGATCGAGGTCAAACGTTCTAGGTGAATACCCCATACATTGAAGCCGTCACAAGCCAGCGTCTGCGGACGGTCATCCCGCCACCCTGCCGTGATTCTTCTGACACTTTGAAAGTATGGACATCATGAAAACCACGAAATCTCTCGCATGGGCTCTGCGCGCCGTCGCTGTTGCGGCCCTCATGACCACCGGTTCCGCCATGGCTCAAAACCAGGAGCCCGTTTCCCCGGTGCCCGCACCCAAAGCGGTCAATCCCGCGGCGGTTGAGCTGGGCAAAAAACTGTTCTTTGATCCCCGCCTGTCCAAGTCCGGCTTCATCTCCTGCAACAGCTGCCACAACCTGAGCATGGGCGGCACCGACAACCTCAAGACCTCCATCGGCCACAACTGGCAACAAGGCCCGATCAACTCACCCACCGTGCTGAACTCGCGCCTGAACCTGGCCCAGTTCTGGGACGGCCGCGCAGCCGACTTGAAAGCCCAGGCCGGCGGCCCGATCGCCAACCCCGGTGAGATGGCCTTCACGCACGAACTCGCCCTCGAAACCCTGAAGTCCATCCCCGGCTACGTCGAAGAATTCAAGCAGGTCTTCAAGACCGACCAGCTCACCATCGACGAAGTGACCACCGCCATCGCCGCCTTCGAGGAAACCCTGGTGACGCCGAACGCGCGCTTCGACCAGTGGCTCGACGGCGACAAGAAGGCCCTGACCAAGGACGAACTCGCCGGCTACCAGCTGTTCAAGGACAGCGGTTGTGTCGCTTGCCACAACGGCCCCAACCTCGGCGGCAATTCGTTCCAGAAAATGGGCGTGGTGCAGGCCTACAAAACCGCCAGCACGGCCGAAGGCCGCAAAGGTGTGACCGGCAAGGACGCCGACCGCCTGAACTTCAAGGTGCCGACGCTGCGCAACATCGAACTCACCTACCCCTACTTCCACGACGGCGCCGCGGAAACCATGACCCAGGCCGTGGACCTGATGGGCCGTCTGCAACTGGGCCGCGAGTTCAGCAAGAACGAAAACGCCAAGATCGTGGCCTTCCTCAAGACCCTGACCGGCCAACAACCGCAGATCGCGCTGCCGATCATGCCGCCCTCGACCGACAAGACGCCGAAGCCCCGTCCGTTCAACTGAGCATCGGCGGATGCCCCATGAAAAAACCGGCCTCGCGCCGGTTTTTTTCATGTCAACGGTCGGAACCGCCTGTCAGGATGCGATCCCGGCCGCCAGAGCGGGCTTGTCGACGAACCAGGCCTGCAACAGACCGCCCAACTGCTCGGGCACATCGTTGTCAAAACTCATCAACACATCGGGCGCCAGCTTCTCGGCGGCCGAGGACAGAACCGCCGCGACGCAGTCCCGGTGCTCGCCCGTGGCCTCCCGCTGGAGCCCGGCCTCCAGCACCGCCACGGTGGCGTCGCGCATCCGGTCCGAGCCCAGGACATGCCAGGCGTAGTCGATCTCATAGCGGTCGAGCGCGTCTTTCAGGCTTTCCCCATCCAGGCGGGATTCTTCGGCAAAGCGGTTCAGGGTGCGGGTGCTGAGCTGGCTCACAAACTGGGTGACCAGTTCGGTGTGCGCATGCACAAAAGTTTCAATGGCCACAGGGAGTCCTTGAATGATGGTGAGCCGGAGCCCGGCGGGTTCGGTCGTCCCTAACGTGAATCCTGAGCGGCCATGGACCGGTTGAAAACCGAACCGGTCCGGGGCACACCGCCCCGAAAGGACGACCCAGAAAGTCAAAAGCCCATCTCGAAGGATGGGCTTTTGCGAGGTGTTGGTTGGCCTGGGACGAAAACGAGGGAGAAGCGGAAGGCCATTCAAGCCGCAAAGTCCTGAAAGCACATTTTAGCAGTTTCCGCATGCGTGCTGCCTTGTGTGAACCAAGGGAGGTGGGGGCGGGGATTGCCGTGGTCAAAGCCGATTCGGTGCAGGGCTCCGTACAGCAACCACCCGTGGTTGGCATGCCGGCAGGCGCGATCAAAATAGGCCCGCGCCGCGGGCTCATAGTGCGCCGCCGCGTCCCACGCGTCGACCTGATCGCCGAAAAGAGTGATCAGGTCCCGTTCAAACGGGTAGAGACAACAATCGAGCACCTGCTGCCGTGTTCTTGGGTAAAACGCCGATGACTGCGGAAACGCGCTGGTGATGTAGAGACTGGTGGCCCGTTCCAGCAAGAAAGGCAGTGCGCCGGGCCTGTGCCTGGCGTCACCGTAGTACTGCATCGGACGGTACAGGAAATCGTGAAGCTCACTGCCGAGTTCATTTCGGCTCAGGTGAATGACCGGCTCGACAAGCTCGGAGAGAAAGCGCTCCCAGAACATGGGCGTACCGAACCAGTAGCTGCAAAGCCCGTAGTTGCCGTTGTGCTGCCGTGCCGACGTCAGAAAATCCAGTGCAACGCCTGCCTTGTCCAGAACCGCTTGGAACCGGTGCAGCACCTCAGGATCCCCATGAATGATCGGCGAACGGTCATTGCTGCTGAAATTGCAGTAACTCATCTGCGGCAACGGATTGGTGACATACACCTCATACCCTGGATTTGCCTCGATCCACTGGCGCACATCGTTGCCGTCGAGCAGGCCTTTGGCGTGAAAGCGGCTGGAAACAGCACCCAGCACATCGGCGGTGCGATGCACACCGCTCGCAACAATGTGCTCAAAAATCTGGAACTCACGCCATTCGGGATGGGGGTTGTGGCTGAAGTCAAAGGCATCGAAGCCCGCGATCAGCGGATTCTCATGGCTGGGATCGATACGGTTCTGAAGCAGGCGAATTTTCATGATCTGCCGGTACGCATCCTCGGGCACGCCATGTGGCGATGACTGGGCACTGTGTCCAAATATCGCCAGACCCGCTGCAAGAGGCCAGGCGCCCGAATCCATTGGCACGGTGGACCACACAAAGAAAAACGGGCCACGCCGCTAAGCATGACCCGTTGATTTTTCCAAAATTTTGGTGGCCTGGGACGGAATCGAACCATCGACACGCGGATTTTCAATCCGCTGCTCTACCAACTGAGCTACCGGGCCAAACAGAAGCGGAATTATAGCAGGGAATCTGGCGCTGTTCTTTTCGGGCCAGCGCCCTCAGAGCGCGTTGCGCTTGCTGCGGGCGAGGTCGACGCCGAGCTGCTTGAGTTTGCGGTACAGGTGCGTGCGCTCCAGACCCGTCTTTTCAGCCACGCGCGTCATGGAGCCGGACTCCTTGGCCAGGTGGTATTCGAAATAGGCCTTCTCGAACTCGTCGCGCGCTTCACGCAACGGCCCTTCCAGATTGAAGGCCTGCGAAGACTGGGGACCGATGTCAAACACGACTTCGGGCTGGCTGCCACCGGTCATGGCCACTTCCACGGTCAGTTCCATCACGGGCGCAAGCGCACCATTTTTCAGGGGCAACGCCGCGCCGACCTTGGCCACGGGTTTGTTCAGCCCCATGTCCACGGCTTTGAGCAGCTTCTGCAGGGTGATGGGTTTTTCGAGGAAAGCGGTGGCGCCGATGCGCGTGGCTTCCACGGCGGTGTCGATGGTGGCGTGTCCGCTCATCATGATCACTGGCATGTTGAGCAAGCCACCACTGGCCCATTCCTTGAGCAGGGTCACGCCGTCGGTGTCGGGCATCCAGATGTCCAGCAACACCAGATCCGGACGCATCTGGGCGCGCAGAACACGGGCCTGGGCGGCGTTTTCTGCCAGTTCGACCGTGTGGCCTTCATCGTTGAGAATTTCGGAGAGCAG
This sequence comes from Hydrogenophaga aromaticivorans, assembly GCF_013387465.1. GTDB lineage: Bacteria > Pseudomonadota > Gammaproteobacteria > Burkholderiales > Burkholderiaceae_C > Hydrogenophaga > Hydrogenophaga aromaticivorans. The sequence continues at coordinate 283,374 of NZ_VYGV01000001.1, forward strand.
GTCCCGAATGCCCAATTCGTCGTCTACGACCAGAATAGTTGCCATGGCGTGAAATGTTTCCCTCTGTCCGTGTTGTCAATTTGCAACTGCGAATGATAACGACACTTGGGCGCCCACCACTTTGCCGTCGATCAACCGGTTGCTGATATCGACGCGTCCACCGTGCTCTTCCATGATTTTTTTGACCACCGCAAGGCCCAGGCCGGTGCCTTTGGTCTTGGTCGTGACATACGGTTCAAACGCCCGCTTCAGGATGTTCTCGGCGAATCCGGGGCCCTGATCGATCACCGACAGGCGCACCCACTGGCCCGAGCCTGAGCGCCGGGTGTGGAGCAGCACCTCGGCACCGGCCTGCCCGGCCATGGCGTCCTGCGCGTTCTGCACCAGGTTGTGCAGGATCTGCCGCAGTTGCTGCGGATCGGCCATCACGCTGGGGCAGTCGTTTTCCAGATCGGTCTTCACGGGCACGGCCGAGCTGTCGTACAGGACAAGGATGTCACGCACCAGGGCATTGAGGTCGATGGGGGTGAGCTGCGCCGCAGGCAGCCGCGCGTAGTCGCGGAATTCGTTGACCAGGTGCTTCATGGCGTCGACCTGATCGACGATGGTGCGGACCGATTTGTCCAGCAGGGCCTGCTCGGTCGGCTGGATCTTGCCCTGCAGTTTCATGGCCAGGCGCTCTGCCGACAGCTGGATCGGCGTGAGCGGGTTCTTGATCTCGTGCGCCAGGCGCCGGGCCACCTCCCCCCAGGCCCGGGCGCGCTGGGCGGACACCATTTCCGACACGTCGTCGAACACCAGCAAGCGCTCGTTGTTGGGCAGCAGCGCGCCGCGCGCGATCAAGGTGATGCCCTGGTTGTTGCCGGTGTCGCCGTGGGCGCCGAGTTCGAACGATTGTTGCCAGTGGCCGCCTTCGTGGGGGGTGTCGTCGGACAGGAAGCGGTCGAATTGCTGCAGCACCTGCGCCGCAAAATTCTCCAGACCGACCACGGCCGCCAGCGGTTGACCCAGGTGCAGCCCCAGCGGGGTGCGCAGAATGCGGGCCGCTCCGGGATTGACACTGAGCACGCCCCCGCGTTCGTCGAGCACGACCACCCCGGCCGTGAGGTTGTCCAGGATGGTCTGCAGGTTTTCCCGGGCAGCGTCCACCTGCTCCATGCTGTGCTGAACCGCCGAGCGCGCATCGGCCAGGTCTTGTGTCATGTGGGCGAAGGTGCGGGTCAGACCCGCAAGCTCGTCGCGCGAGGCCAGCTCCACCTTGGGCGCGAGGTTGCCTTGGGCGACCTCGCGCATGCCTTCGGCCAGGACGAGCAGAGGACGCACCAGATGGTTGCCCAGCAGCACGGCCAGCAACACGGCGCCGAAGATGGCCAGAAAGAGGGCCAGCGTGAGCGTGCCGATGTACATGCGTTGCAGCCCCTGGCGTCCGAGCGCGCGCTCCTGGTATTCGCGGTTGGCCACCTGAACGGCCAGGGCATCAGCGACCAGCGCCCGCGGCAGGGGCACCACGACCTGGAGGTAGCGAGGGCTGTCACTGAATCCGAATCCGGTCGCCTCCACAAGGGCCAGCACCTTGATGTGCGCCTGTGCCACCGCCAAGCCAGCCTGCACCGGTTCTTCCCCCACCTCCTCAAGCCCCTCGACCAGCACCATCACCCGGTTCGCGCGCACGCTGCGCAGCTGGGCCATGGCAGGGCGGTTGGGTGAAAAGTCGAAGCGCGAAGCACCGGCGCTGGCGATGGCCTGGCCGGAAGCATTCCAGAGCACCAGATCGCTCGCCGACAGGTTTTCGCGCAGTCGCTCCAGCGCCAGCACCGCCGAGGCGTCGGGTACCCGCGCCAGCTGTTCGGCAGCCAGGCGGGTCTTCGCGCCGAGATCGGCACTCAGGGTGTCCAGCGTGGTGCGCCCCAGGTTCAGCCCCGCCGTCAATGCGGATTCGACCCGCACGTCAAACCAGCTCTCGATGGAACGCGAAACAAACTGGTAGGACACTGTGTAGATCAACAGCCCGGGCAACACCCCGACCAGCCCGATGATGGCGGCCAGCTTGAGCAGCAACTGGCTACCGAACTTGCCCCGCCGCAGTCGCTTGACCAGCCGCACCGCCAGCCAGACGATGGCCAGGAACAGCAGCGAGGCCACCGCCACGTTGACACCGACCAGCCAGGTGAAGTTCTCTTCGTAAAGCACCCGGTTGCGCGTCGCCAGCGTGAGCAGGAACAGCAACACCATGCCCAGACCGGTCATGAAAACCAGCGCAACGACCACCGCCCAGCGCCGCGAAGTGCGTTGCTTTTCCGGGGATCGGAGGTGGGGGTCGCTCACGGTTCAACAGCAGTGGGAGAGGCGCAGCAGGCGATCGCGCATCAACGCGCCGGCTCGCCGGGTTTGACCTCAACAGCGATTTCCGGGGGTGGCTCGACCGGTGCGCGCGCGGGCACGTCGAGGCGGCCATCCACCTCGATGTTCCAGTCAGACTGGGTCGCCATGCCGATCTGGAACGGGCGGGGCAGCAGGGAAAGATCCAGACTGAACCGCCATTCGACCCGGTGTTCGACGTCGTTGTCCAGCCGGGCGGTATCGGCAATCGCCCAGTTGGAAACGCGGCCCACCACCGCCAGCACCTCATCAAGGCTCTCGAAGTTCTGGTGCAGCGCATATTGCAGTGCCGCCGCGCCAGCGCCTGTCACACCATCGTGGGCCTGACTCAGTCGCCAGCGCCGGGTCAACGGCTGGTAGGCGAGCCGGAAAGTGCGCACCACCGAACTCACGCGCTTGTCGGTCCAGTACCAGCGGTCGCGGTACACGTCGGCTTGCCAGACGAAGTACATCGGCACGCCCTTGAACAAGGCGTCTTCAACCGCCGACGTGGCCACCGATCCCAGTCGCACGGTGAGGGTCAGTGCGTCCGTGTTCCGTTGCAGGCTGACAAACTGAATCTCGGGCTCGCGCGCCATGGCCGGCCCTGCCAGGCAGGCGAGCGCAAACACCCAGACCAGCGCACAAACACACCGCAGCGACAGGCGCCCTACCACCCGGCGCACCGCCCCATCAAGGACCGGCCTTGTCGATGCGTGCGTAATAAAAACCGTCGTATCCACCGGGCACATTGTCGTTGAACTCCCCATTGGCAACGACAGTTCCCGGGAGCAAATGGCCCGGGGAGGGCTGCAGAACGGCGTCGGTGTGGCGCTGCAGAAACGCATTGACCTGTTCCGATCCTTCGGCATGAAACACCGAGCAGGTGCAATACAGCAGGCGACCGCCCGGTTTGAGCAGCGGCCACAGCCGCTCCAGCAACTGCCGCTGCACGGCCACGAGCTGGGCCACGTCGCTGGCGCGGCGCAGCCAGCGCACGTCGGGGTGCCGGCGCACGATGCCCGAAGCCGTGCAGGGCGCGTCGAGCAGGATGGCGTCAAAGGGGCGCCCATCCCACCAGCCCGCGGTGTTGGCTGCATCGGCGCACTGCACCTCGGCGCTCAGGCCCAGGCGCTGCAGGTTGTCGTGGATGCGGGTGCAGCGCCGGGCGTCGACGTCCAGCGCGAGCAGGTCGAGATCGGCGCGTTCGAGCAGGTGCGCGGTCTTGCCGCCGGGCGCGGCACAGGCGTCGAGCACGCGGTCAGCGGTGCTCCAGGCGCGGCCGTCGAGCAGCAGGCTGGCGGCCATCTGGGCCGCTGCGTCCTGCACGGAGACATGCCCTCGGGCAAAGCCGGGCAGGCGCTCCACCGGCTGCGCGGCCGACAACACCAGACCGTCATCGCCCACCGGGCTGGCCGACAGCCCGGTGGCCTCCAGCTGGGCGCGGTAGTCGTCCCGCGCGGCGCGGCGCCGGTTGACCCGCAGCGCCATCGGGCCGGGCACGTTGTTGGCCTCGAGGATCGCGGCCCAGTGCTCGGGATGGTCGTGCTGCAGCCGCTCCACCCACCACAGCGGGTGGTTCCAGCGCGCGACCGGATCGTCCACCAGCTGCGCACTCAAGGCCTCTCGCTCGCGCAGAAACCGGCGCAGGCAGGCGTTGAGAAAGCCGGCCTGCATGCTGGTGCTGCGCTGCTGCTTGGCCGCCTCCACCGCCTGATCCACCACGGTGTGGGGCTGGTAGTGCTGCCCGTTTTCATCTCCCAGCAGCACGGCCAGCGCACTGTGCAGCAGGGCCAGCACCGGCGCGGCGGGCGCACGCTGGGCCAGCAGCCGACCGAGCGCGCGCGCAGCGCCGAGCTGACGCAGGGTCTGGAAGGTGAGCGCCTGCACGCCCGGCCGCAGCGCCGATGCGATTTGCGGCAGCACCTCGCTGAGCGAGTGGCCCTGCTCGACCGCGAGCACGCAATGGGCGGTCCAACGCAGCTGGGTGGCCAGCGTGGGCGCGTTGGGCACCGGGCGGTCTGCGGAGCGGGTAGAAGTCAATGAGGTTCCTGCTTGAAGTTCACGGTCAGATGAGTGTCCAGCCCGGAGCCTGAGGTCCTGAAGACCCGGTCGTCGGGTTCTGGGCGGGGGTGGTGGCATCCAGTGTGCGGTCGCGCTCCAGAAGCAGCGCGCCCATGGGGCGTCCATAGATCCGGCGAATGCGCTGCTCCAGTGTGGGGTGCGAATCGAGCCAGTGGGCCACCTGACCGACCTCGTTCCCCACCAGCAGCATGTGCTGCACCGTGGAGCCAACCTGGCGGGGCTCAAAGTCCGCCTGGCGCTCGCTCATGGCCTTGCGCAGCACGCCGCCGAGGCCATCGCGGCTGCGCGTCCACTGCACAGCACGTGCGTCGGCCAGGTATTCGCGCTGGCGCGACACCGCCGCCTGCAAAGCGTGCCCGGCCACCCAGCCCAGCCAGCCCGCGGCCATGATGGCCAGACCCAGCAAGGCCGCGGCCATGCGCCGACCCCGCTCATCGGGCTCAAACAGGTGCTGGCCCATGCGGTAGAGCATCTCCAGACCAAACACCATGCCAATCAACCGCATGTTGAGTCGCGTATCGCCCTCCCGGATATGGCTGAACTCGTGGGCCACGAGCCCCTGCAACTCTTCGCGTGTCAGGAACTCCAGCGCACCCCGGGTGACAGCGACGACCGCATCGTCCTCGTCCCATCCGGTCGCAAAGGCGTTGATGCCCTGGTCGCGCGCGACCACCATGGCGGTCGGTCGCTTCAGCCCGGACGAGATGGCCATCTCGTCAACGATGTTGCAGAAGCGTCGCTCGTCGAAATCGCCCGATGGCTGCACGGGCCGTGCGCCCATCTGCTCGGCCAGGCGCTGACCGCCACCACTGGCCAGGCGCGAGGTTTCCACCCACCAGCCCCCCAGCACGAACAGCAACACCACAGCGGTGTTGACGGCGAAAAAGTGCCGAGGGAATCCGGCACCCGGGAACCAGAAGCTCCACGTCAACCCCCAGGCCAGAGCCAGAGCGGCATTGACCGCCAGCACCAGCAGCAACACGGTGAGCGCGAACACCAGCAGCAGTTGGCGCGTCTGGCCCCGCGCCTCGCGTTGCGATTCGAAAATCAGCACGTCAGAACGCAACTTTCACGGGCTGGCGTTCAACTTCGCTGCTGGTGGATTCCAGCATCGACTGGGTGGAGAAATTGAACAGGCGCGCCACGATCAGCGTCGGAAACTGGGCCGCCGCATCGTTGAATTCGAGCACGTGGTCGTTGTAAGCCTGGCGTGCGAAACCAATGCGGTTTTCGGTGCTGGAGAGCTCTTCACTGAGCTCCCGCATGGTCTGGTCGGCCTTCAGGTCGGGGTAGGCCTCGGCCACCGCAAACAGGCGGCCGAGCGCGCCACCGAGCACCTGCTCGGCACCGGCCAGCGCACCCAGCGCGCCCGCGTTCAGGGGGCTGGCGGCAGCGCCTTGTTCGGCGCTGCGGGCCTGGTTGCGCGCGGCGATCACGGCTTCCAGGGTCTGCGCTTCGTGCGCCAGGTACTTGCGCGCGACCTCAACCAGGTTGGGGATCAGGTCGTAGCGCCGTTTCAGCTGCACATCGATCTGGCCAAAAGCGTTGGCGATGGCATTTTTCAACCGCACCAGGCGGTTGTAGGCGCCCACGGCCCAGAACACCAAAGTCAGCCCAACGGCCAGCAAAACCCACAAAGTAGCCGACATGTGTGTGAACTCCGGTTGTTGAACAAGCGCGCCCGATCCGGTGCCAGGGCGCAGGCAATATACCCCAGTGCCTGTCGGCGCTGTCAGGGGCGTTGGCCATCACACAAGAAAAAACGCCTCCGGCCAGATGGCCGGAGGCGTTCAGGAACCCAGCGGTGACGCAGGGTTCAAGTGAGTTGGCTTATTCAGCCGCTTCGTTGGTGCTCGAAGCGTCGGCCTGATCGGCCGCCAGCGACACGGCGTCGGCTTCGGCGATGGCACGGCGCTCTTCGTCGTCCATCTTCTCCTTGACCTTGCGCGCTTCGTGGTACGCCATGCCGGTACCGGCCGGGATCAGACGACCGACGATCACGTTTTCCTTCAGACCACGCAGCTCGTCGCGCTTGCCCATGATGGCCGCCTCGGTGAGCACGCGGGTGGTTTCCTGGAAGGAAGCCGCCGAGATGAAGGAGTCGGTGGACAGCGAGGCCTTGGTGATACCCAGCAGCACGTTGCTGTAGACCGCGGGCAGCTTGCCCTCGGCGCGCAGCGCGTCGTTGGTGTTGAGGATCTCCGAACGCTCGACCTGCTCGCCAGCGATATACGACGAATCGCCCACGCTGTCGACGATCACGCGGCGCAGCATCTGGCGAACGATCACCTCAATGTGCTTGTCGTTGATCTTCACGCCCTGCAGACGGTACACGTCCTGCACTTCGTCAACGATGTAGCGCGACAGCTCTTCGATGCCCAGCAGGCGCAGGATGTCCTGCGGATCGGCCGGGCCGTCGACCACGCTCTCGCCCTTGTTGACCACCTGGCCTTCGTGCACCAGGATGTTCTTTTCCTTGGGGATGAGTTCGTCCCAGATCTTGCCTTCCGGATCGGTGATCTGCAGGCGGACCTTGCCTTTGGTTTCCTTGCCGAACGACACGGTACCGGTCATCTCGGCCAGCATGCCCTTGTCCTTCGGGCTGCGGGCTTCGAACAGCTCGGCCACTCGCGGCAGACCGCCGGTGATGTCGCGCGTCTTCTGGCCTTCGACCGGGATGCGGGCGAGCACGTGGCCGGGGCCGACGTCCTGACCGTCGCGCACTTCCAGCAGCGCGCCGATCTGGAAGCCCACCGTCACCGAGTGGTCGGTGCCGGGGATCTTCACTTCGTTGCCCTGGGCGTCGAGCAGCTTGACCAGCGGACGAACCACCTTGGTCGAACCGCGGTGCTTGGGATCGATCACCACCAGCGAGGACAGACCGGTCACGTCGTTGACCTGCTTGGCCACCGTCAGACCTTCTTCCACGTTCTCGAACTTCACCTGACCGGCGAATTCCGTGATGATGGGTCGAGTCAGCGGGTCCCAATTGGCCAGAATCGCGCCGGCCTTGATCTGCTGGTCGGCCTTGACCGCCAGGATCGCGCCGTAGGGCACCTTGTGGCGTTCGCGCTCACGACCGATTTCGTCGTGGATGATGATTTCGCCAGAACGCGCGATCACCACCAGCTCGCCCTTGGTGTTGGTCACATAACGCATGGTGGCGTTGAAACCGATCGAACCGCTGGACTTGGCTTCCACGCTGGAGGCCACGGCCGCACGCGACGCCGCACCACCGATGTGGAAGGTGCGCATGGTCAGCTGCGTTCCGGGTTCACCAATGGACTGGGCGGCGATCACACCGACGGCTTCGCCGATGTTCACCAGGCCACCGCGGCCCAGGTCGCGGCCATAGCACTTGGCGCAGATGCCGAAGCGGGTTTCGCAGGTCAGTGCGGTGCGCACCTTGACCTCGTCCACGCCAGCGGCTTCCAGCTCGTCGAGCATGTCTTCGTCCAGCAGGGTGCCGGCCGGCAACAGGACCGCGCGGGTCTCCGGGTGGATCACCTCATCGCAGGTGGTGCGGCCCAGGATGCGGTCGCGCAGCGACTCGATCACTTCACCACCTTCGACGATGGCGCGCATCACCGTGCCGTTGCTCGTGCCGCAGTCCTGGCTGTTGACCACCAGATCCTGCGTCACGTCCACCAGACGTCGGGTCAGGTAACCCGAGTTGGCGGTCTTCAGCGCCGTGTCGGCCAGACCCTTTCGGGCGCCGTGGGTGGAGATGAAGTACTGCAACACGTTCAGACCTTCACGGAAGTTCGCCGTGATGGGGGTCTCAATGATGGAGCCGTCGGGCTTGGCCATCAGGCCACGCATGCCGGCCAGCTGGCGAATCTGGGCCGCGGAACCGCGGGCACCCGAGTCGGCCATCATGTAGATGGAGTTGAAGGACTCCTGGTCCACTTCCTTGCCGTGGCGGTCGGTGGTCTTCTGCTTGGCCAGCTGGGCCATCATGACCTTGGAGATCTCGTCACCGGCCTTGCCCCAGATGTCCACCACCTTGTTGTAGCGCTCGCCCGCGGTCACCAGACCCGAAGCGTATTGCTGGGCGATTTCCTTCACCTCTTTTTCCGAACGCTCGATGATGGCCGGTTTTTCCTTCGGCACCAGCATGTCGTCCACCGCGATCGAGATGCCGGCACGGGTCGCCAGGCGGAAACCGTTCTGCAGCAGCTTGTCGGCGAAGACCACCGTTTCCTTCAGGCCGCACTTGCGGAAGGACACGTTGATCAGCTTGGAGATTTCCTTCTTCTTCAGCGGCTTGTTCAGCACTTCGAAAGGCAGGCCCTTGGGCAGGATCTCGGACAGCAGCGCACGGCCAACCGTCGTGTCCACCAGGGACACGAAGGGCGTGAATTCGCCCGTCGCCTTGTCCAGCGTGTACTGCTGCAGACGCACGCTGATCTTGGCGGTGATCTCGACTGCGCCATTGTCCAGCGCGCGCTGCAGCTCCAGCAGGTCGGCGAAGATCATGCCTTCGCCCTTGCCGTTGATGCGCTCGCGGGTCGCGTAGTACAGACCCAGCACCACGTCCTGCGACGGCACGATGGAGGGCTCGCCGTTGGCCGGGAACAGGATGTTGTTCGAGGCCAGCATCAGGGTGCGGGCTTCGATCTGCGCTTCCACCGACAGCGGCACGTGAACGGCCATCTGGTCACCGTCGAAGTCGGCGTTGAAGGCCGCGCAAACGAGGGGGTGCAGTTGGATCGCCTTGCCTTCGATCAGGATGGGTTCGAAGGCCTGGATGCCCAGGCGGTGCAGCGTGGGTGCGCGGTTCAGCATCACCGGGTGCTCTTTGATCACCTCTTCCAGGATGTCCCACACCACCGGCGTGCCGGCTTCCACTTCCTTCTTCGCGGCCTTGATGGTGGTCGCGATGCCCATGGCTTCCAGGCGCGAGAAGATGAAAGGCTTGAACAACTCCAGGGCCATCAGCTTGGGCAGGCCACACTGGTGCAGCTTGAGCGTGGGGCCGACCACGATGACCGAACGGCCCGAGTAGTCGACGCGCTTGCCCAGCAAGTTCTGGCGGAAACGACCGCTCTTGCCCTTGATCATGTCGGCCAGCGACTTGAGCGCGCGCTTGTTGGCGCCCGTCATCGCCTTGCCACGGCGGCCGTTGTCCAGCAGCGAGTCCACGGCTTCCTGCAGCATGCGCTTCTCGTTGCGCGCGATGATCTCGGGCGCTTTGAGTTCGAGCAGGCGGCGCAGACGGCTGTTGCGGTTGATGACGCGGCGGTACAGGTCGTTCAGATCGGAGGTCGCGAAGCGGCCACCGTCCAGCGGCACCAGCGGACGCAGGTCCGGCGGCAGCACGGGCAGCACGTCGAGCACCATCCACTCGGGCTTGATGCCCGACTTCTTGAAGGCTTCCAGCACCTTCAGGCGCTTGGCGTTCTTCTTGATCTTGAGCTCGGAGCCGGTCAGGTCGTTGCGCAGCTTCTCGATCTCGATGTCGAGGTCGATCGCCTGCAGCAGCTCCTTGATGCCTTCGGCGCCCATCTTGGCGATGAATTCGTCGCCGAATTCCTTGCGCTTGGCGTCAAAGTCATCCTCCGACATGATCGCGAATTTCTTCAGCGGCGTCATGCCCGGATCAACGATCACATAGGCTTCAAAGTACAGCACGCGTTCGATGTCGCGCAGCGTCATGTCGAGGATCAGGCCCAGACGCGACGGCAGCGACTTCAGGAACCAGATGTGGGCGCAGGGCGCGGCCAGGTCGATGTGACCCATGCGTTCGCGGCGCACTTTGGTCTGCGTGACTTCAACGCCGCACTTCTCGCAGATCACACCGCGGTGCTTGAGGCGCTTGTACTTGCCGCACAGGCATTCGTAGTCCTTGATGGGACCAAAAATCTTGGCGCAGAACAGACCGTCGCGTTCGGGCTTGAACGTGCGGTAGTTGATGGTCTCGGGCTTCTTGACTTCGCCGAAAGACCACGAGCGGATTTTTTCCGGCGAAGCCAGGCCGATGCGGATGGCATCGAAATGCTCGTCGGGCGTGAACTGCTTGAACAGGTCGAGTAATGATTTCATGGGTTCAATCCTTGTCTTGCCGGCGAATTAGGAGCGTTCGAGTTCGATGTCGATACCGAGCGAGCGAATTTCCTTGACCAGCACGTTGAACGACTCGGGCATGCCCGCTTCGATCGAGTGCTCGCCCTTGACGATGCTTTCGTACACCTTGGTGCGGCCCTGCACGTCGTCGGACTTGACGGTGAGCATTTCCTGCAGGATGTAGGAAGCGCCGTAGGCTTCCAGCGCCCACACTTCCATCTCGCCGAAACGCTGACCACCGAACTGCGCCTTGCCGCCCAGCGGCTGCTGCGTGACCAGGGAGTACGGACCGGTGGAACGGGCGTGCATCTTGTCGTCAACCAGGTGGTGCAGCTTCAGGAAGTGCATGTAGCCCACGGTGGTCTTGCGCTCGAAAGCGTCACCGGTGCGGCCGTCGTACAGCTGCGCCTGGGTGCGGGTTTCGGTCAGGCCCTTCTTGGCGGCGATGTCGTCCGGGTACGCCAGCTTCAGCATGGCGCGGATTTCGTCTTCCGAAGCACCATCGAACACCGGGGTGGCGAACGGCACACCGTTCTGCAGGTTCTCGGCCATTTCCATCACGTCAGCGTCGCTGAGGTCGGACAGGGATTCTTTCTTGCCGGTGTGGTTGTAGACCGTTTCGAGGAACGTGCGCATTTCAGAAGCCTTGGCTTCCTGTTGCAGCATGTCGCCGATGCGCTGACCAATGCCCTTGCCGGCCCAGCCCAGGTGGACTTCCAGCACCTGACCCACGTTCATGCGCGAAGGCACGCCCAGCGGGTTCAGCACGATGTCGGCGGGGGTGCCGTCGGCCATGTAAGGCATGTCTTCGACCGGAACGATCTTGGAGACCACACCCTTGTTGCCGTGGCGGCCGGCCATCTTGTCACCCGGCTGCAGGCGGCGCTTGACGGCCAGGTAAACCTTGACCATCTTCAGCACGCCAGCGGGCAGCTCGTCGCCCTGCGTGAGCTTCTTGCGCTTCTCTTCGAACGCGAGGTCGAAGCTGTGGCGCGTCTGCTCCATGGAGTTCTTGATCGACTCCAGCTGGGCGGCGACTTCGTCATCGGCCGGGCGGATGTCGAACCAGTGGTACTTCTCGACGTCGGCCAGGTAGGCCTTGTCGATGGTCGTGCCCTTGGACAGCTTCTTGGGGCCACCGTTGGCGATCTTGCCGGTCAGCAGCTTCTCGATGCGGTCGAAGGCGTCGGCTTCCACGATGCGCAGCTGGTCGTTCAGGTCCAGGCGGAAGCGCTTGAGTTCGTCATCGATGATCTGCTGGGCGCGCTTGTCGCGCGTGATGCCTTCGCGGGTGAAGACCTGCACGTCGATCACGGTGCCTTGCGAGCCCTGGTCCACGCGCAGCGAGGTGTCTTTCACGTCGCTGGCCTTCTCGCCGAAGATGGCGCGCAGCAACTTCTCTTCAGGCGTCAGCGTGGTCTCGCCCTTGGGCGTGACCTTGCCGACCAGCACGTCGCCGGGCAGCACTTCGGCGCCGACGTAGATGATGCCGGAGTCGTCCAGGCGGTTGAGCTGCTGCTCGGCCAGGTTGGGGATGTCGCGGGTGATTTCTTCCGCGCCCAGCTTGGTGTCGCGCGCCATGACCACCAGTTCCTCGATGTGGATCGAGGTGTAGCGGTCTTCGGCGACCACGCGTTCGGAGATCAGGATCGAGTCTTCGAAGTTGTAGCCGTTCCAGGGCATGAAGGCGATCAGCATGTTCTGGCCGATGGAGATTTCTCCCAGGTCGGTCGAAGCGCCGTCGGCGATCACGTCACCCTTGCCCAGCTGATCGCCCTTCTTGACGATGGGACGCTGGTGGATGTTGGTGTTCTGGTTGGAACGCTGGTACTTGATCAGGTTGTAGATGTCCACACCGACTTCGCCGGCCACGGCTTCGGCGTCGTTCACGCGGATCACGATGCGGGTCGCGTCCACGTAGTCGACCACGCCGCCGCGTTTGGCGGTGACCACGGTGCCGGAGTCGATCGCAGCCACACGCTCGATGCCGGTGCCGACCAGCGGCTTCTCGGGACGCAGCACGGGCACGGCCTGGCGCGACATGTTGGCGCCCATCAGCGCGCGGTTCGCGTCATCGTGTTCCAGGAACGGAACCAGCGAGGCGGCCACGGACACGATCTGCGCCGGCGACACGTCCATGTACTGGATGGTGTCGGCCGAGGTCAGGATGGATTCACCCTTTTCACGCGCGGAAATCAGGTCGCCGGTCAGGCGGCCTTCGGCGTCCAGCGTGGCGTTGGCCTGGGCGATGACGTACTTGCCTTCTTCGATGGCCGACAGGTAGTCGATCTGGTTCGTCACCTGGCCGTCGATCACGCGACGGTACGGGGTTTCGATGAAGCCGTATTCGTTCAGACGCGCGTACAGGGCCAGCGAGTTGATCAGGCCGATATTCGGACCTTCAGGCGTTTCAATCGGGCAGACGCGACCGTAGTGGGTCACATGCACGTCACGCACTTCGAAGCCGGCACGTTCGCGGGTCAGACCGCCCGGGCCAAGGGCCGACACGCGGCGCTTGTGGGTGATCTCGGCCAGCGGGTTGGTCTGGTCCATGAACTGCGACAGCTGGGAGGCACCGAAGAACTCCTTGAGGGCCGCTGAAATCGGCTTGGAGTTGATCAGGTCGTGCGGCATCAGCGGCTCTTGCTCGGCCTGGCCCAGACGCTCCTTCACGGCCTTTTCGATGCGAGCCAGACCGGTGCGGTACTGGTTCTCGGCGAGTTCGCCGACGCAGCGCACGCGGCGGTTGCCCAGGTGGTCGATGTCATCGACTTCGCCACGGCCGTTGCGCAGGTCCACGAGGATCTTGACCACGGCCAGGATGTCTTCGTTGGACAGCACCATGGCGCCGGTGGATTCGTCGCGGCCCACGCGGGCGTTGAACTTCATGCGGCCCACGCGCGACAGGTCGTAGGTGTCCGGGTTGTAGAACAGGCGGTGGAACAGGGCTTGCACCGCGTCTTCGGTCGGCGGTTCGCCGGGGCGCATCATGCGGTAGATGGCGACACGGGCGGCGAACTCGTCAGCGGTTTCGTCGCTGCGCAGGGTCTGGCTGATGTAAGCGCCCTGGTCGAGTTCGTTGGTGTAGAGGCACTGCAGGTCCTGCACGCCCGAGGTGCGCAGTTTCTTCAGCAGCACTTCGGTCAACTCGTCGTTGGCCTTGGCGATGATCTCGCCGGTGTCGGCGTCAACGATGTTGCGCGCGACCACGCGGCCGATCATGAAGTCTTCGGGCACGCTGATGTGCGTGGTGCCGGACTGTTCCATTTCGCGGGTGTGGCGCACGGTGATGCGCTTGTCCTTGGCGACCACGACCTTGCCCGACTTGTCGGTGATGTCGAAACGGGCCACCTCGCCACGCAGGCGCTCGGGCACGAAGGCCATCTGGGCGCCGCTGTCCATCAGGCGGAAGTGGTCGTTGACGAAGAAGTTCGCCAGGATGGTTTCCGGCGTCAGGCCGATGGCCTTGAGCAGGATGGTCACCGGCATCTTGCGGCGGCGGTCGACACGGAAGAACAGCACGTCCTTGGGATCGAACTCGAAGTCGAGCCACGAACCGCGGTAGGGGATGATGCGGGCCGAGAACAGCAGCTTGCCCGAGCTGTGGGTCTTGCCCTTGTCGTGTTCGAAGAACACACCGGGTGAACGGTGCAGCTGCGACACGATGACACGCTCGGTGCCGTTGATGATGAAGGAACCCTTGTCGGTCATCAGGGGCACTTCGCCCATGTAGACCTCCTGTTCCTTGACTTCCTTGATGACCTTGGACTGGCTGGTCGAGGACTCGCGGTCGTAAATGATGAGCTGGACGCGGGCGCGCACAGCCGAAGCAAACGTCAGGCCACGGGTCTGGCATTCGCGCACGTCAAACGCCGGCTTGGCCAGGTTGTATTCGACGAACTTCATCTCCACAAAACCGTTGTGCGAGACGATGGGGAATGCCGCTTCGAACGCCGCCTGCAGGCCCTCGTTGGTACGCTTCTTGGGAGCCGAATCGGCTTGCAGGAACGCGGTGTACGCGTCCTTTTGCATCTGCAAGAGGTAAGGGATCGCGATGACGGTTTCGCGGGTGCCAAAACTCTTTCGGATGCGTTTGCGTTCGGTATATGAATAATTCGATGCTGTGGCCATGAGATCTCCGGGCTTGAGGTCTGCGGCGACTGTCTGCCTACCAGGGATGGACTCCTGGTGACTTGCTTGGTGGCTGGCCTCTACCAACCATTGGCGGACGGCCTGTGCGTTGCACACAGGCCCGAACCAAGTCGTTTTCTGCAGTCGGGGTCAGAAAACACTGCTAAGCAGACTGTGAAAATCTGCTTAGCGGTGTTTCGCTAAAACACTGACAAGGGGACTCGTCAGAGTCGACATATCAGCGCTTATTCAAAACACTGCACCAGTGCATCGGCACTGGCGGCTCAGAAAGCACCAAAGGCTGGAGGCTCTTTCGAGCACTCCAGCCCTGGCCTGGCGAGTGAATTACTTCAGCTCGGCCTTGGCGCCGGCATCCACCAGCTTCTTCACTGCGGCTTCGGCGTCGGCCTTGGCAACAGCTTCTTTCACGTTCTTCGGAGCGCCGTCGACCAGGTCCTTGGCTTCTTTCAGGCCCAGACCGGTGATTTCGCGCACGGCCTTGATGACGGAGACCTTGTTGGCGCCGGCTTCGAGCAGCACGACGTTGAATTCGGTCTTCTCTTCAGCAGCAGCAGCGGCACCGCCACCACCAGCGGCAGGAGCGGCCATGGCGGCAGCGCTCACACCAAACTTCTCTTCGATGGCTTTCACCAGGTCGTTGAGTTCCATGACCGTCATGCTGTCCAGCGCGGTCAAAAATGCGTCTTTATCGAATGCCATTTTGATTTCCTAACAATTGGTTAAACGAATCTGCCGCGCGCTCAGGCGGCGGCAGCGTCTTCTGCCGGTGCGGCGGGTTCAGCTGCGGGTTCTGCAGCTGCTTCTGCCGGAGCGGCAGCGCCTTCGCCTTTTTTCGCCGCCAACGCGCCCAGCACAACGGCCGTACGCGAAATAGGCGACATCAGCAAGCCACACAGCTGAGCCAACAACACTTCCTTGGAAGGGATGCTGGCGAGCTGCTTGACGCCCTCGATGTCCAGGACTTTGCCACCGTAGACGCCAGCGCGAATCACCAACTTGTCGTTGGTTTTCGCGAATTCGGCCACCACTTTCGCGGCGGCCACGGCGTCTTCGGAGAAGCCATAGATCAGCGGACCGGTCATCTGGTCGGCGACCACTTCAAAACTGCTGCCAGCCACCGCACGGCGGGCCAGGGTGTTTTTCAACACGCTCAGGCTCACACCGCTGTTGCGGGCTGTGACACGCAATTTGTCCATGTTCGCGACCGTGATGCCACGGTATTCCGCCATCACGAGCGTTTGAGCTTTAGCGGCGAGGCTGGTCACTTCGGAAATGACCGCTTCTTTCTCACTGCGATTCAGACTCAAGGTCTACTCCTTAAATGTGCCCTCGGCCCCAAAGCCTCCGGCACGCCTCATTGCAGCGACCAACTGTTTCAGGAACTCATTCCATCTGCAGCGGGATCGCCATCTGCGTTGGCTTGTCACAATTAAGTCGGTCGGCGTTCTTTCGAACACTCCCCGACACCAACGGTCTTGGATGGCCCCGTGGACTGACGGTGTTGTCAAACCACGGACCCACCACACCCGGGCCACCGGAGTGGCCCGAATTCTTTTCGCGATCAGGCCGCGATGGACTGCATGTCGACGCGAACGCCCACACCCATGGTCGAAGACACGGCCACTTTGCGCAGGTAAACACCCTTGCTGGTAGCAGGCTTGGCCTTGGTCAGGGCGTCGAGCAGGGCCACCAGGTTGCCCTGGAGCTTGTCGGCTTCGAACGAACGGCGACCGATCGTGCCGTGCACGATGCCGGCCTTGTCGACACGGAACTGCACCTGACCAGCCTTGGCGTTGCGCACCGCCTGCGCCACGTCGGGCGTCACGGTACCCACCTTGGGGTTGGGCATCAGGCCGCGCGGGCCCAGGATCTGACCCAGGGTACCGACCACACGCATGGCATCGGGCGAAGCGATGACGACGTCAAAGTCCATCTTGCCGGCCTTGACTTCAGCAGCCAGGTCGTCCATGCCGACAATGTCGGCACCAGCGGCCTTGGCTTCTTCGGCCTTGGCGCCCTGGGCGAACACGGCCACGCGCTTGGTCTTGCCGGTGCCGTTGGGCATCACGACGGCGCCACGCACCACCTGGTCGGATTTCTTGGCGTCCACGCCGAGCTGGATCGCCACGTCGATGGATTCGTCAAACTTGGCGTTGGCACATTCTTTGATGATGGCCAGGGCGTCGGTCAGCGCGTAGAGCTTGTTAGCATCCACTTTGCCGGCGAAAGCTTTTTGCTTTTTGGTCAGCTTGGACATTTACACGCCCTCCACAATCACGCCCATCGAGCGGGCCGAACCGGCGATGGTGCGCACAGCGGCGTCCACATCAGCGGCGGTCATGTCTTTCATCTTGGTCTTCACGATCTCTTCGAGCTGAGCGCGCGTGATCTTGCCGACCTTTTGCTTGTTGGGCACCGGAGAACCCTTGTCGAGCTTGATGGCCTTCTTGATCATGTAGGTCGCCGGGGGCGTACCCATCTTGAAGGTGAAGCTCTTGTCCGCAAACGCGGTGATGGTCACCGGGATCGGCATGCCGGGCTCAAGACCCTGGGTCTGGGCGTTGAACGCCTTGCAGAACTCCATGATGTTGAGGCCGCGCTGGCCCAAGGCCGGGCCGATCGGTGGGGAGGGGTTGGCTTTACCAGCTGGCACTTGCAGCTTGATGAAGCCGACGATTTTTTTCGCCATTTTTTAGCTCCTGCGAGTGCAGACGGCTGCCATCAAGACAACCTCCTCGCGGTGGGGGACCCGGAAAAGACAAATGGCGCTGGCGTCGGGCCGACCCACCAGCGTCACGGAAACTTCAGGTCTTTTCGACCTGGCTGAATTCGAGTTCGACCGGCGTGGCGCGACCGAAAATGGTCACCGACACGCGCATCTTGTTCTTCTCGTAGTTGACTTCTTCGACCGTGCCGTTGAAGTCCGTGAACGGGCCCTCCTTGACGCGCACGTATTCGCCCACGACAAATTCCACCTTGTGGCGCGGCTTGTCGGTGCCTTCCTGCATCTGGTTGACGATCTTCTGGACGTCTTCCTCGGAAATCGGTGCCGGGCGGTTTTTGGCACCACCCACGAAACCCGTGACCTTGTTGGTGTGCTTCACCAGGTGCCAGGTTTCGTCGTCCATCACCATTTCCACCAGCACGTAGCCGGGGAAAAACTTGCGCTCGGTGGTGCGCTTCTGACCGTTCTTGACCTCCACCACTTCTTCGGTGGGCACCAGGATCCGGCCGAACTTGTCCTGCATGCCTTCGCGGTTGATGCGCTCGATGATGTTGCGCTCGGCCGCCTTTTCCATGCCGGAATAGGCGTGCACCACATACCAGCGCATGCCCTCAGCGGCCACGCCATCCGTCACAGGACTGTGTTGATCGGTCATTATTTTCTCCAGCCCAGGATCAGGTCGTAGAACAACCATTCCAGGGTCTTGTCGGTCAGCCACAGAAAGAGCGCCATCACAAACACGAAGGCAAACACATAAGCCGTCATCTGGATCGCTTCCTTGCGCGCCGGCCAGACCACCTTTTTGGCTTCTCGCCACGAATCACGCCCAAAGGCCACGAGCCGCTTGCCGGACTCGGACACACCAAACACCACCACGGCAGCCACCAGGCACGCGATCAACGCACCCCATTGCGCGAGTGCGCCCCGGCCCGACAGCAGATAAAACGCAACGAACGCCCCCAGCAGCAGCACAACAGCGACCGCCAGCTTGGCCTTGTCGGCGCTGGTGTTGACGGTTTGAACTTCGGAAGAGGCCATGGGGTTCCAGACGATTCGTAACAAAAACGCGCGACTTCGAAGCCCGAGGCTTGAGACACGCAAGCCCACCAGAGGTCTTGACGACTTCGGCGGGCTTGTAAACCACGAAAACAGAGCGGATTCAGGTTCCGATGCTTGCCTGTTTTGTGGCAGGGGCAGTAGGAATCGAACCTACAACCTTCGGTTTTGGAGACCGACGCTCTGCCAATTGAGCTATACCCCTACTGGCTGTGCCCTAGCGGGCGTTGAACTTACGCGATGATCTTGGCAACCACACCGGCGCCGACGGTACGGCCACCTTCGCGGATGGCGAAACGCAGACCTTCTTCCATGGCGATCGGGGCAATCAGCTTGACCGTGATCGACACGTTGTCACCCGGCATGACCATTTCCTTGCCTTCGGGCAGCTCAATGGAGCCGGTCACGTCGGTGGTGCGGAAGTAGAACTGCGGACGGTAGTTGTTGAAGAACGGCGTGTGACGGCCACCTTCGTCCTTGGACAGCACGTACACCTCACCCGTGAAGTGGGTGTGGGGCTTGATGGAGCCGGGCTTGCACAGCACCTGGCCGCGCTGCACGTCTTCGCGCTTGGTGCCGCGCAGCAGGATACCGACGTTGTCGCCAGCCTGACCCTGGTCCAGCAGCTTGCGGAACATTTCCACGCCGGTGCAGGTGGTTTTCTGGGTGTCGCTGATGCCGACGATTTCGATTTCTTCGCCGACCTTGACGATGCCGCGCTCGATACGACCGGTCACGACGGTGCCGCGGCCGGAGATGGAGAACACGTCTTCCACGGGCATCAGGAAGGCACCGTCCACAGCACGCTCGGGCGTGGGGATGTAGGTGTCCAGCGCATCGGCCAGCTTCATGATGGCCTCTTCACCCAGGGGACCCTTGTCGCCTTCGAGGGCGAGCTTGGCCGAGCCGTGGATGATGGGGGTGGCATCGCCAGGGAAGTCGTACTTGTCGAGCAGCTCGCGCACTTCCATTTCAACGAGTTCGAGCAGTTCGGCGTCGTCGACCATGTCGCACTTGTTCAGGAACACGATGATGTAAGGCACGCCGACCTGGCGGGCCAGCAGGATGTGCTCGCGGGTCTGGGGCATGGGGCCGTCAGCGGCGGAGCACACCAGCACGGCGCCGTCCATCTGGGCGGCACCGGTGATCATGTTCTTGACGTAGTCGGCGTGGCCGGGGCAGTCAACGTGGGCGTAGTGGCGGTTGGCCGTTTCGTATTCCACGTGGGCGGTGTTGATGGTGATGCCGCGGGCTTTTTCTTCGGGAGCCGCGTCGATCTGGTCGTAGGCCTTGGCCGAACCGCCGAACTTGGCCGCCAGCACGGTGGTGATGGCCGCGGTCAGGGTGGTCTTGCCGTGGTCAACGTGACCGATCGTGCCGACGTTGACGTGCGGCTTGGTCCGCTCAAATTTCTCTTTTGCCATTTTTCAGCTCCAAAATCAAAATTGCCGAAACACCAGAACAAATATGGTGCCCTTGGCGGGAATCGGACCCGCGACCTCTCCCTTACCAAGGGAGTGCTCTACCACTGAGCCACAAGGGCCAAGACACCCGGACAACCCGGACATCTCAGAAAACTTCAAACACCCAGCCATCAAAAGGACATGGAGCGGGAGACGGGAATCGAACCCGCGTGATCAGCTTGGAAGGCTGGAGTTCTACCATTGAACTACTCCCGCCCGAACCGTTTTCACACCCACAAGGGCTTCCAACATTCAGAGCGCTTCGATCCCAATCGCTCGCACATCGCCTATCAATCACTGGTGGAGGGGGCTGGATTCGAACCAGCGTACGCGTAAGCGGGCAGATTTACAGTCTGCTGCCTTTAACCACTCGGCCACCCCTCCATAGCGCAGCCCAGCATTATGCCATGGTTTTTGACCGTGTTGCATCCCACCCCCGTGATCACCATGCCACAGGTGATTGTCCGGACGCTTTCAGCCAGCGGTTGACGGCGCCGAAATGGCCGCAACCGAGGAACGGCGCTGGACCCCGGCTCGCCGACAGGGGCGATGGGTGGTTGGCACACAGCACCTGATGGCGGGCACCATCGATCAGCGCGGCCTTTTTCTGGGCGTGGGCGCCCCACAGCAGAAACAGTTTGGGGCCGCCTGTTTCGCTGCAACGCCGGATCAGGGCGTCGGTCAGCACTTCCCAGCCACGACCGGCATGGCTGGCGGGCAGGCCGTCTTCCACGGTCAGGCAGGTGTTGAGCAGGAGCACGCCCTGCCCGGCCCAACGCACCAGCGAGCCGCTGGACGGCGGCGCCATACCCAGATCGCGCTGCAGCTCCTTGAACATGTTGCGCAGGCTGGGCGGAATCCTGACACCGGGTACAACAGAAAATGCCAGCCCCTCGGCCTGGCCAGGTCCGTGGTACGGGTCCTGGCCCAGGATCACCACCCGCACATCGGCCAGCGGCGTCAGCGTCAGGGCCCGCAGCGGCTGCGGCGGATAGATGACGGCACCGCTGTCCAGCCGCTGCTGCAAGAAGGCTTTCAGTGACTGCCCGGCGGAAGACGCCCAAAAGCCGTTGACCAGCGCCGCCCAGTCGGCCTGGACCGGCCACTGTGCGGGATCGGCCGCCTGCAGCCGCGGGGTCAGAACCTCTGGACCTGCCACACCACCCCAATCCAATGCGCCTTGCATCGATCCGTGCTCAGGCAAACAGCTCGGCCAGTGCCAGACCCGGCTCGGGCGCGCGCATGAAGGCTTCGCCCACCAGGAAGGCGTGCACACCCGCAGCGCGCATCTTGGTGACGTCGTCGCGGCCGAGAATGCCGGACTCGGTGACCAGCAGGCGGTCGGCCGGCACATCGGGCAGCATGTCCAGCGTGGTCTGCAGCGTGACGTCGAAGGTGCGCAGGTTGCGGTTGTTGATGCCCACCAGCGGTGTTTTGAGCTTGAGCGCACGCTGCAGTTCGGCGCGGTCGTGCACCTCCACCAGCACCGCCATGTTCATGCTGAGGGCAATCGCTTCCAGATCGGCCATCTGCGCGTCGTCCAGACAGGCGGCGATCAGCAGGATGGCGTCGGCCCCCATGGCGCGGGCCTCGTAGACCTGGTACGGGTCCACCATGAAGTCCTTGCGCAGCACCGGGAGGTCGCAGCTGGCACGGGCCTGTTTCAGGTAGTCGGAACTGCCCTGGAAAAACTGTTTGTCGGTCAACACCGACAGGCAGGCGGCGCTGACCTGGCCATTGCCTTCGGCGTAGCTCTGGGCGATGTCGGCCGGAATGAAGTCTTCGCGCAGCACGCCCTTGCTCGGGCTGGCCTTCTTGATCTCGGCGATCACCGCGGCCTGGCCGGCGGCGATCTTGGCCCTCAAGGCACCCTCGAAGTCGCGCGTGAGCAAACGGCTTTCGGCGTCGAAGCGCACCACGTCCAGCGGTTTCTTCTTGCGCGCGGCGGCGATTTCTTCGTGCTTGACGGCCACGATCTTGTTGAGGATGTCACTCATGGGTATTGTTTTCCTGAGGTGGAGGCGACTGGAGCACCTTCTTGATAACCCGGTGCATCACCACACCGGCCACGATGAACAGCAACGAAATGCCGATGGCGATCCATGCGCCTTCGTTTTGCAGCCAGACAGGCAGATTCATGGCATCGATCAGGGGCCGACCGGCGCCGTGGCGGCTTGGGTGAAATCGGTCAGATCACGCAGCTTCTGCGCAGCCGCACCGGACTCGATGGCGCGCCGCGCCAGCGCGATGCCCTGCGGCATGCCGTCACACACATTGGCGGCATAGAGCGCCACCCCGGCATTGAGCGACACGATGTCTTTGGCGGCCTTGATGGTCGGTTCGTCGCTGTTGTTCAACACGCCCATCAGCATGGCCTTGGAATCTTCGGGCGTTTCCACGCGCAGCGTGCGGTTGCTCGCCATCGTGAGGCCGAAATCTTCGGGGTGGATCTCGTATTCGGTGATCTCGCCGTTTTTCAGTTCACCCACCATGGTGGCCGCGCCGAGCGAGACCTCGTCCATGCCGTCGCGGCCGTAGACCACCACCGCGTGCTCTGCGCCCAGGCGCTGCAGGGCGCGCACCTGGATGCCGACCAGATCGGGGTGGAACACGCCCATCAGGATGTTGGGCGCCGAGGCCGGGTTGGTCAGCGGGCCGAGGATGTTGAAGATGGTCTTCATGCCCAGCTCGCGGCGCACCGGCGCCACGTTTTTCATGGCCGGGTGGTGGTTCGGCGCGAACATGAAGCCCACGCCCACTTTTTCAATGCAACGCGCGATGGCATCGGGAGCGAGGTTGATGTTGATGCCCAGGCTCTCAAGCACGTCGGCGCTGCCGCTCTTGCTGGAAACGCTGCGCCCACCGTGCTTGCTGACCTTGGCGCCCGCGGCCGCGGCCACGAACATGGAGCAGGTGGAGATGTTGAAGGTGTGCGAACCGTCACCGCCGGTGCCCACGATGTCCACCAAGTGCGTCTTGTCGGCCACGTGCACCTTGGTGGAGAACTCGCGCATCACCTGCGCGGCGGCGGTGATCTCGCCGATGGTCTCCTTCTTCACGCGCAGGCCGGTGATGAAGGCCGCCATCATGACCGGTGACATCTCGCCACTCATGATCAGACGCATGAGATGCAGCATCTCGTCGTGGAAGATCTCGCGGTGTTCGATGGTGCGCTGCAGGGCTTCCTGCGGGGTGATCTTGTGGCTGTGGGGCATGTGTGTCTCCTGAACTTAGCGAGAAGGATTGTCCGACATGGCCAGCTTGAGGCCAAAGCCGACGAACATGGCGCCGGCGGCGCGGTCCATCCAGTGCATGGTGCGCTGCACGGCGCTCACGCGACCCGCGGCCCAGCCGGCGAGCCAGGCGTAGCCGAAGTTGATCGGCAGCGAGTTGAGGTTGAACAGCAGGCCCAGCAGCAGGAAGGCGGTCACCTTGTCGGGCGTGCCGGGCGCAATGAACTGCGGCACGAAGGCCAGGAAGAACAGCGCGACCTTGGGGTTGAGCACGTTGGTGAGGAAACCGCGCCGGTAGATGCGGCGCAGGTCGGCAGGTTGGTGGACTCTCGCGGCATCCGCCGGCACGATGGACGACCCCCCGCCCTGGGCGAAGAGCAGCTTGACGCCCATCCACATCAGGTACGCGGCACCGATCCACTTGAGCACCGTGAAGGCCGTGGCCGAAGTAGCGAGCAGCGCGCTCACACCGAGCGCTGCCGCAAACACATGCACGAAGCACCCGCTGACGATGCCCAGCGCCGCCACGATGCCGGCGCGCACGCCGCTCTTGAGGGCGTTGCTCACGATATAGAGCACATCGGGGCCGGGCGTGAGGTTGAGCAGCCAGCCCGCCGCGATGAACATGAGCAGTTGCGGGGTGTCGGGCATGGTGCTCTCCGGGCGGATGCTCAGTAGGGGCCGGTACGCGCGGCGCTGGCCGGAACAGCAGGTGCTTCGGCAAAGAAGCGGCGCACGGTGTCGATGGCGCGATCGATGCCCGCCGCGTCCACGTCGAGGTGGGTGACGAAACGCAGGCCGATCAGGCCGGTGGCCAGCACGCCGTGTGCTTTCAGGAAGTCCAGCAGCGTCGGCCCCCGGCCCTCGGCCACATCGACGAAGACGATGTTTGTCTGAGCCGATTTCACGGTCAGTCCCTCGATGCCGCTCAGGCCTTCAGCCAGGCGGCGCGCGTTGACGTGGTCGTCTGCCAGACGGTCCACATGGTGGTCGAGTGCGTGCAGCGCACAGGCCGCCAGCAGGCCGGCCTGGCGCAGCCCGCCGCCCGCCATCTTGCGGATGCGGCGGGCGCTCCGGATCAGCTCCTGCGAACCGCACAGCGCCGAGCCCACCGGCGCGCCGAGCCCCTTGCTGAAGCAGACCGAGAGGCTGTCGAAGTGGTCAGCGATTTCGCGCACACGTGCGTGCACACCCTGCCCGGTGGCGGCCGAGG
Organism: Hydrogenophaga aromaticivorans; assembly: GCF_013387465.1. GTDB lineage: Bacteria > Pseudomonadota > Gammaproteobacteria > Burkholderiales > Burkholderiaceae_C > Hydrogenophaga > Hydrogenophaga aromaticivorans. The sequence continues at coordinate 307,725 of NZ_VYGV01000001.1, forward strand.
CCACCGCCGCGTTGAACACCCGCGCGCCGTCCAGGTGCGTGGCCAGCCCGTGTTCGCGCGCCAACGCCGTAGCGTCCCGCAGGTAGTGATCGGGCATCACATGGCCATTCCAGGTGTTCTCCAGGCACAGCAGGCGGGTGCGCGCGAAATGGGGGTCGTCCGGTTTGATGGCGGCACCAATGTCGGCGAGTGCCATGCGGCCCGCGGCGTCCTGCAGCAGCGGCTGCGGCTGCACGCTGCCGAACACGGCTGCGCCACCACCTTCGTAGCGGTAGGTGTGGGCCAGCTGGCCCACGATGTACTCGTCGCCCCGGCCACAGTGCGCCAGGATGCCGCAGAGGTTGCTCTGCGTGCCCGAGGGCATGAAGAGCGCGGCGGCCTTGCCGGTGATGGCGGCAATGCGTTCCTGCAGCGCGTTGACCGTGGGGTCGTCGCCGAACACGTCGTCGCCCAGGGGCGCGGCCATCATGGCAGCGCGCATGGCCTCGGTCGGCTGCGTGACCGTGTCGCTTCTGAGATCAACAGTCTTCATGCAGCCTGCTCCAGGAAGTTCTTGAGCATCGCGTGCCCGTGCTCGGTGAGGATGCTTTCCGGGTGGAACTGCACGCCTTCGATGGCCAGTGTCTTGTGCTTCACGCCCATGATCTCACCGTCGGGTGTCCAGGCCGTGACCTTCAGGCAGTCGGGGCAAGTCTCGCGTTGAATGGCCAGCGAGTGGTAGCGGTTGACGGTGAACTGCTCCGGCAGATCGGCGAACACGCCTTCCTGTGTGGTCGTGATGACGCTGGTCTTGCCGTGCATCAGCTCCTGCGCACGGATGATCTTGCCGCCGAAGGCCGCGCCGATGCTCTGGTGGCCCAGGCACACGCCCAGGATGGGCAGCTTGCCGGCGAAGTGCTGGATCGCCGGCACCGAGATGCCGGCTTCTGCCGGCGAGCAAGGGCCGGGAGAAATGACCAGGCGATCGATCTGGCCGGCATCGAGCCGACGCTGGATCTCGTCGACCGTGATTTCGTCGTTGCGCACCACGGTCACGTCCGCACCGAGTTCACCGAAGTACTGCACGATGTTGTAAGTGAACGAGTCGTAGTTGTCGACCATCAGGAGCTGGATCTTTTTGTTCGTGTTCATGGTGTTCACTCCAGGCCTTCTTCCACCAGCTCCGCCGCACGCAACAGCGCGCGGGCCTTGTGTTCGGTTTCCCTCCACTCCATCTCGGGAATGGAATCAGCCACGACCCCCGCGGCCGCCTGCACGTAGAGCATCTGGTCCTTGATGATGCCGGTGCGGATGGCGATGGCCACGTCCATGTCACCGGCGTAGCTGAGGTAGCCGCAGGCCCCTCCGTAGAGACCGCGCTTGGTGGGCTCCAGCTGGTCGATCAGCTCCATCGCGTGCACCTTGGGCGCGCCGGTCAACGTGCCGGCGGGAAAGGTGGCTTTCAGCACGTCCATGTTCGTCATACCGTCCACCAGCGTGCCTTCGACGTTGCTCACGATGTGCATCACATGGCTGTAGCGCTCCACCGCAAAGGCCTCGGTCACCTTGACGCTGCCGATCTTGGCGATGCGGCCGATGTCGTTGCGCGCCAGGTCGATCAGCATCACGTGTTCGGCGCGCTCTTTCGGGTCGTTCACCAGTTCGATTTCGGTCGCCTTGTCTTTCTCGGGCGTGGCGCCGCGCGGTCGGGTGCCGGCGAGCGGCCGGATGATGACCTTCTGACCCTCATCGACCTGCTCCTGCCGCACCAGGATCTCGGGCGAGGCACCCACCACGTGGAAGTCCCCAAAGTGGTAGTAATACATGTAGGGGCTGGGGTTCAGCGAACGCAGGGCGCGGTACAACGAGAGCGGCGACTCGGTGTAGCGCTTCTTGATGCGTTGTCCCACCTGCACCTGCATGAAGTCGCCGCCGGCGATCAGCTCCTTGGCGCGCTCCACCGCAGCGATGTAGTCGGCTTTGGCAAAGTCGCGTTCGGCCGGGAAACTCTGGCTGGGTTTGACCACCGGCGCGCTCACCGAATACTTCAGCGCTTCCTTCAGTTCGCGCACGCGCTTCTTGGCGTTGGCGTAGGCCTCGGGCTGGGCCGGGTCGGCGTAGACGATCAGGTAGAGCTTGCCCGAGAGGTTGTCGATGACCGCCAGCTCTTCGCACTGCAGCAGCAGGATGTCGGGGCAGCCCAGGGTGTCGGGCGGGCAACTGGCTTCGAGCTTCTTCTCGATGTAGCGCACCGCGTCGTAGCCGAAGTAACCGGCCAGACCGCCGCAAAAACGCGGCAGCCCAGGCCGCAGCGCCACCTTGAAGCGCTGCTGGTAGGCGGCGATGAAGTCCAGCGGATTGCCGTAGTTGATTTCCACCACCACGCCGTCGCGCACCACCTCGGTTTTGGCCTCGGCGCCGAAGCCGCTGGCCCGCAGCAGCGTGCGCGCGGGCAGGCCGATGAAGCTGTAGCGGCCGAAGCGCTCGCCGCCGACGACGGATTCGAGCAGGAAGCTGTATTTGCCGTCGCCACGCCCGTGGGCGAGCTTGAGGTACAGCGAGAGCGGGGTTTCGAGGTCAGCGAAGGCCTCGGCCATCAGCGGGATGCGGTTGTAGCCCTGGCTGGCCAGGCTCTTGAATTCGAGTTCGGTGATCATGTTCAGACGCTCCATCGGCTTCTGGCTGCGCCGCAGCGGGGGAAACCGTTTTTCTGGGGGTCCCGGTCAGACCGGCTGCCGGGTTCGGGGAGTGGGGTGGCGCGGGCGGGTCAACAGGGGCGGACCGGAACCAGCGCACCTCCGGGGGGAGTGCACGTTTACGCTGGCTTGCGCCAGGGCCAGGCTCCCCGGCCATTGCGGCTCGGCAGAATGCCCGTCAGGGATGTGCGTGGGTTGAACATGGGGCCAAAGTGTAGCAAAGCCGCCGCGAAAAACCCGCGTACCCTGACTGCACGCTTTGGTTCTACGGTTGAACCCTGTTGCCGGAGTCCGGGCGGACCGTCAGAATCCGGTTTTTACGAACGGCCGTTCTTTTTTTAACCGTCCGACAGCCCGGACCGCCCAAAGGCACACCGCCATGAACATGCCCCATCGGGTTTTGCGTACCCTGCCCACCGCACTCCTGGCGCTTGCAGCGATCCTGAGCCTCGCACCCGGGCTCTCGCGCGCGGCCACCGTCGACGTGGCCGGCGTCCAGCTGGAAGACCGCATCACCGTCAACGGCAGCCCGTTGCAGCTCAACGGCGCGGGCGTGCGCTACAAGGCGGTGTTCAAGGTCTACACCGCCGGCCTGTACCTGGGCCAGAAAGCCACCACCACCGAACAGGTGCTGGCCGCGCCCGGCCCCAGGCGCATGACCATCACCATGCTGCGCGACATCGATTCGGCTGAGCTGGGCAAGCTGTTTTCGCGCGGCATGGAAGACAACATGGAGCGCAGTGCGTTTTCCAAGCTGATCCCCGGCGTGATCCGCATGAGCCAGGTGTTCACCGACCACAAGAAGCTGCTCGCGGGCGAAACCTTCGTGCTCGACTGGGTGCCGGGCACCGGCACCGTGCTCACGGTCAAGGGCAAGGTCGAGGGTGAACCGTTCAAGGAGCCCGAGTTCTTCAACGCGCTGATGCGCATCTGGCTCGGCCCCAAGCCGGCGGACTGGCAGCTCAAGGATGCACTGCTGGGCAAGAAAAAGTAAATCACTTCGGCCCCCAGCGTCCGCCGCTGCGCGGGTCGCTGCCTCCCGAGGGGGTGCGGCCTTGCCTGGGGCGGCCCGGCGCTGCGGGGGTCGGGTCAGTCCAGCAGCTCGACCAGCGAGCCGATCAACCGGTCGTGCGGCGCTTCGGCGATCGGGTCGCCGTGGTTGTAGCCGTAGTTGACCAGCGCCACCGGGCAGCCGGCCGCGCGCGCGGCGATGCCGTCGTTCTGCGAGTCACCCACCATCAGGGTCTGCGCCGGCAAGGTGCCCAGCGCTTCGCAGGTTTTCAGCAGCGGCAACGGGTCGGGCTTCTTGCGCTCGAAGCTGTCGCCGCCGAACACCTGGGAAAAGAACCCGTCCAGGCCCTTGATCTCCAGCAGCGCCTGCGCAAACGCCAGCGGCTTGTTGGTCAGGCAGGCCATCGGCAGGCCCGTGGCCTGCAGGCGCTGCAGACCTTCCAGCACCCCCGGGTACACCTCCGAATGTTGGCCGTTGATGAACAGGTAGTGGTGCTGGTAACGCTCCAGCGCCAGTTCACCCACCTGTTCGCGCGGCCAGCTCAGCGCCACACCGGCGGCGGCCACCACCTCGGGCAGGGCCAGCTGGTGGTCCAGAACGGTGCGCACCAGGTGCTCGGAGCCCTTGCCCACCGAGCGCTCGACCATCAAACGATCCACCGGTGGCAGACCGATGTCCTCCAGCGTGTGGTTGAGCGCGACGACGAAGTCGCCCAGCGTGTCGACCATCGTGCCGTCGAGGTCGACGATCACGGCCTTGATGCCCGCCAGCATCAAGCGAGCGCCTTGCGCATCTCGTCGATGACACTTTTGTAGTCCGGCTTGCCAAAGATCGCGCTGCCGGCCACAAAGGTGTCGGCACCCGCGTCGGCCACGCGGCGGATGTTGTCGGCCTTGATGCCGCCGTCCACCTCCAGGCGGATGTCCTTGCCGCTGGCTTCGATGCGCTTGCGGGCCGCTTCGATCTTGCGCAGCGCGGAGTCGATGAAGCTCTGACCGCCGAAGCCGGGGTTCACGCTCATGATCAGGATCAGGTCGATGTCGTCGATCAGGTAGTCCAGCACGTCCAGCGGCTCGGCCGGGTTGAAGGTGAGGCCGGCCTTGCAGCCTTTGGCCTTGATCGCCTGCACGCTGCGGTGCACATGGGCCGAAGCGTCGGGGTGGAAGCTCACCAGGTCGGCACCGGCATCGATGAAGGCGCCCGCGAGTGCGTCCACCGGCTGGATCATCAGGTGCACGTCGATCGGCACCGGGGTGCCGTCGGGCTTCCTGGCGTGCGGTTTCAGGGCCTGGCAGACCATGGGCCCGAAGGTCAGGTTGGGCACGTAGTGGTTGTCCATCACGTCGAAATGGATCCAGTCGGCGCCGGCAGCGATGACGTTTTTCACCTCTTCGCCCAGGCGGGCGAAGTCGGCGGAGAGGATGGACGGGGCGATGCGGTAGGTGGTCATGGCGCGTGGAGGGGTTGGAAACGGAACTGGCGCCGATTTTCGCAGGCCCGGCAAGGATTTGCCGCGCCGCGTTAACATGCCGCTCATGTCGAAATACCAGTTGACCTGCGAGGTCGAACCCCAGTACCTGAGCGAGCAGTCCACGCCCGACGAGGACCTCTACGCCTTCGCGTACACCATCACCATCACCAACACCGGGGATGTGACGGCGCAGCTGATCTCGCGCCACTGGATCATCGACGATGCCCGGGGCCACACCGAAGAGGTCAAAGGCCTGGGCGTGGTGGGCAACCAGCCGCTGCTGCGCCCCGGCGAATCGTTCCAGTACACCAGCGGCACGCGCCTGCACACACCCAACGGCACCATGCGGGGCAGTTTTTTCTGCGTCGCCGAAGACGGCGAGCGGTTTGAGGCCCCGGTGCCCGAATTTGCGCTCAGCGCCAGCGCTTCCGACACGGGTCCGGGCACGGCCCGCGTGCTCCACTGAGCACCGCCGGCCGCGGCGCCGGCCAGCGGGCGCCCTCCTCGACGCTTTCATGACGCTCACCGAACTGCTCGACACGCTGGACCCCGCGGCGCCCCTGGCCCGGCGCCATCTCTGGCTGATGGACGCCCTGCGCTGGGTGCGCGGCGAAGCCGAAGACCCTCAGGCCAGCGTGGGGCGCGTGCGCCAGCTGCTGGCCACGGTCCGTGAAGACCCTGCCTGGCTGAACCGCTGGCACCGCTGGTGGGCCCGTTTCCTGCAGACGGTGGACCTCACGCCGCTGCTGGCCGACTTCGGCTTTGCCCCGCGCACGGCCTTCCTGAGCGAGCTCGGTCACCGCCTGCGCCGCAAGCTGCTGCCCGGCACCCCCGAAACCAGCGACATCACCGACCTGTTCGGGCTCCTGCTGCCGAGCCGCTTTGACGTGCGCTGGCTGCAGGCACTGGACACCCGGACACTGGAAGAGCTCCGCCAGGTGCTGCTCAGCGACACCCCCGCGGCGCCCGATGCGCAGGTCCCGACGCACTGGCAGGCGACCCTGCTGGATGCGCTCGTCTTTTGCGTCGGCCAGGTCAGCGCCACCGGTTTCGCCAGCGAAGTCCGTGGCCGCATGAGCCACGAGGAGCGGGCCCGGCGCGCCTTTCACGCCCTGCCGGTGCAGGTCGAGGCCGTGCGCCGCAGCGCCCTGCGCCACGGTGCGCGCAGCGGACAGGTGCGCCACGAGGTGGACAAGCTGCGCCGGCAGCTCGATGTGTGCCGCGTCGCGGCCCAGTCGGTCTATGCGCACCTGGACGAACACGGCGTGTCGGTCGGCATCGTGTTCCGGCTGCGGCAGCTGGCCGAACGCATCTTGCGCATCCAGCAGCTGCTTGACTGCATGCTCGCCGACCAGCCCGACCGGGCCACAGCCGCACTGCTGGCCGATCTGGCCCTGCTCGGACAGGACAACCGCAGCATCCGGGCGCTGATCGCCCACAGTTCCGGTCTCACGGCGGCCAAGGTGGCCGAACGCAGCGCCGAAACCGGCGAGCAGTACATCACGCGCAACGCCGCCGAGTACCGCCAGATGCTGGGCATGGCCGCGGGCGGCGGCGCCGTGCTGGGCCTGACCACCTGGGCCAAGTTCGGCGTCATCGCGCTGTCGCTCTCGGCCTTCTGGGCCGGCTTCGCGGCCGGTCTGAACTACGCACTGTCCTTCGTGCTGATCCAGTTGCTGCATTTCACCGTGGCCACCAAACAGCCCGCCGTGACCGCCCCGGCCATGGTCGCCAAACTGCGCAACATCCACGAAACGGGCGCGGTGCGGCGCTTTGTGGACGAAGTGGCCCACCTGCTGCGCTCGCAGGTTGCGGCCATCCTGGGCAACGTCGGCCTGGTGGTGCCGGTGGTGGTGCTGATCAGCATCGCTCTGTTGCAGGCCACGGGCGCGCCGATGATCGGTGCGGACCAGGCCGCCCACGTGGTGGACTCGCTGCACCTGCTCGGGCCGAGCGCACTGTTCGCGGCGTTCACCGGCGTGCTGCTGTTCGCCTCCAGCATCATCGCCGGCTGGGTCGAGAACTGGTTTGTCTACTACCGCCTCGACTCCGCCATCCGCTACAACCCGCGTTTCACGCGCGCGCTGGGCGCCGAGCGGGCTGCGCGATGGGCGAAGTTTTTCCGCGACAACATCTCCGGCCTGGCCGCCAACATCTCGCTGGGCTTCATGCTCGGCCTGGTGCCGGCGTTTGCCCAGTTCTTCGGCCTCGGGCTCGACATCCGCCACGTGACCCTGGCAGCGGGTCAGCTCGCAGCGGCCGCGGTCACGCTGGGATCGGCGGCGCTGGTCGACCCCGGCTTCTGGTGGGCGGTCGCCGGCGTGGTCGCCATCGGACCGCTGAACCTGGTGGTCAGCTTCTACCTCGCGTTCCGCCTGGCCCTGAAGGCGCAGAACATCAACGACGTCAACCGCAGCCTGATCCACCTCGCCCTGCGCCGCCGCCTGCGCAGCCATCCGCTGGGGTTCTTCCTGCCCCCGCGCACCGAGGTCGCGCCGCCGGCCGAAGACGTCAGCGACATCGAAGCCGCCTGGACCGCCGACTCCCGGCGCGATGCCATGGACGAAGCCAGCCGGCGCTGGGCCGAGGCCTACCTGGCGCGCACGGCCGACGGCAGCGCTCTTGCCGACGACCCCTGGGAACGCGGCATCGCCGGCCCGAGCGCTGGGGTGCCCGACACAACCGGGGTGCCCGCCACGGGTGGCGCATCGGCGCGCCAGACCGACCCGAGCACCCCATGACACCCCGGGAAAATCCACCGGTCACCGCCGGTGGCGAATTCGACCTCATCCGGCGGCACTTCCAACGCACTGCGCCGCCCTCGGTCGCCGCCGTTGCGCTGGGCATCGGTGACGACTGCGCCTTGCTGCAGCCCAGCCCCGGTGGCCTGCTCGCCGTCTCCAGCGACATGCTGGTCGAGGGCGTGCACTTCTTTCCTGACGCAGCGCCCGAGGCGCTCGGCCACAAGGCCCTGGCCGTCAACCTCAGCGACCTCGCGGCCATGGGCGCGCACCCGCTGGGCTTCACGCTCGCGCTGGCCCTGCCCCGGGTGGACGACGCCTGGCTCACGGCGTTCTCGCGCGGTCTCTTCGCGCTGGCCGACGCCCACGCCTGCCCACTGGTCGGCGGCGACACCACACGCGGACCGCTCAATCTCTGCATCACCATCTTCGGCGAGCTGCGGCCGGGCCAGGCACTGCGGCGCGACGCGGCGCAGGCGGGCGACGACCTCTACCTCAGCGGCGCGGTCGGTGAGGCCCGGCTGGCGCTGGAACTGCTGCGGGGCACCCCTTGGGCCACCGCCCACAGCGGACCCGGTGCCCTGTCCCGGCTGCGCGAACGGCTGGAGCGTCCGGCGCCCCGCGTGGCGCTCGGCCAGGCGCTGGCGGGCCTGGCCCACGCGGCCATCGACGTGAGCGATGGTCTCGCGGGCGATCTCGGCCACATCCTGCGTGCCAGCCGTGTCGGTGCGCACCTGGAACTGGCGGCCCTGCCCCTGCCACCCGACCTGGCGGGCCTGCCCGAGGACCGGCGGTTCGAATGCCTGCTGCATGGGGGCGACGACTACGAACTGCTCTTCACGGCAGCGCCCGGTGATCGGGAGCGGGTGCAAGCCGCGGCCCGCGCCAGCCAGACGCCGGTGCACCGCATCGGCTGCATCACGCCCAACGCCGGTCAACTGCGCCTGATCGGCACGCAGGGCCAGACCGTGGCCGTGCCCACCCGCGGGTTCGACCACTTCGCCTGACCGGCCCCCTGCGGCCTGCCCCGCACCCGCGTTCCATAATCGGTCCATGATGGTTGACACCGATCTCCCTCCGCGCGAGACCCCCGCGCGGCCCGCCGCAGACCCTGCCCCGATGGCACGGCCGACCCTGCGTTTTCTGTTCGCCCACCCGGCGCATTTCATCGCCCTCGGCGCGGGTTCGGGGCTGGCCCGCTGGGCCCCCGGCACCGTGGGCACGCTCTGGGCCTGGGCCGTGTTCGCGTTGCTGCAGCCCTCGATGTCCCACGCCGGCTGGGCCACCCTGATCGGGCTGGGCACGCTGATCGGCTGGTGGGCCTGCACCGTGACCGCGGTGCACATGCGCATCGCCGATTCAGGCCACATCGTCTGGGACGAAGTGGTCGCCTTCTGGCTGGTGCTCTGGCTGGTGTCGCCCACCAGCTTCTGGGGGCAGCTCTATGCGTTTGTCTTGTTCCGCGTGTTCGACGCCGTGAAGATCGGTCCCATGGCCTGGGCCGACCGGACCTTCAAGGGCTTCGGCCCACGCGGCGGCTTCGGTATCCTGCTCGACGATTTTGCGGCGGCGCTCTGCACGCTGCTGGTGATCGCGATCTGGAAGTATTAGGACCACCCCCATCGCTTGCTCGCTGCGCGTAGCCGCACCCTTGCTTTCATGAACACACCGTCCATTTCCCCATTGGTCGAACAACTGGCCACCACACTCAAGGCGCGTGGCCAGATGATGGCCACGGCCGAGAGCTGCACCGGTGGTCTCATCGCGGGCGCCTGCACCGAAATCAGCGGGTCGAGCGACTGGTTTGAACGCGGCTTCGTGACCTATTCCAACGCCGCCAAGACCGAGCTGTTGGGCGTGCCGGCGGTGTTGATCGAGGCGCACGGCGCGGTGAGCGAACCGGTGGCGCGTGCCATGGCGGCGGGGGCTTTGGCCCATGCCCATGTGCACTGGGCGGTGGCCGTGACCGGTGTCGCCGGCCCCACCGGCGGCAGCCCCGAAAAACCCGTCGGCACCGTGTGGTTCGGCTGGGCCACGCCGACCGGCGTCTCGACCGAACACCGCCACTTCGACGGCGACCGCGCCGCCGTGCGCCAGGCCACCGTCGCTCACGCCCTCGCCGGGTTGTTGCAGCGCCTGGCCTGAGCCCCTCAGGCCTTGGGCGGCAGGATGTGTGCTTCAACCCCTCGCCGAGGCGCCGGCCCCACCGGCGGCGCGTAACCGAGTCGTGCCCACATCTGCACCGTGTGGCTTGCCGGGGGTGCGGCCAGCAGCCCGTGGATCGCGGCGTAGGGGCCCGCCTGCTCCGGATACTCCTCCAGCGCCTGCTGCAAGGGGTGCATGGACAGGCCCTGGGCCGTCGCCGCCAGTTGCGCCCGCACGTAGGCCCGGCCCGCGTTGATCTGGGTGCGGCGGTCGTTGCCCTCGGTCACCATCCAGAAAAACGCCGGTGTGCTGGCCAGTTTGGCGTTGAAGTCGTCGATCTGACCGCTCACGGCCATGCTGTCCGGCGCCGACGGTTGGCTGCGGTCAAACAAGCCCAATGCGGTGATGGCGCGGAGCAGCGGATCGTTGATGGCGATGCCGTCGCGGTGCTGCGTGATCTCCCGGGGACCGATGCGCAGCACCTGGTAAGACTCCAGCAGCGTGCGTGGCGTGCTCATCTCGATGCGCCAGGCTTCCATGGCGATGGCCCGGTGGCGCTGCAGCAGTTCGGGTTGTGCGCCGTCGATGAACCCCACGCGCACCCCGTGGGGCGCCACGCTCGACGCCACGGCCTGCACCGCGGCGGCCTCTGGCGCCCGCTGCCCGTAGGCTTCGCGGTTGGTGTGGCGGTGGAAGATCTGGGCAAACAGCGGATCGGGCCGCACCGCGGCATCGGGCACCAGGCGCAGCCGCGCCGTCGGCCGACCATCCACCGAGCGCGCATCGAAAACACTTTCAGGGAACAGCTCGACCTCGGCGCGCAAGCCCCGCTGCCGCGCGGCCAGATCGAGCAGCTCCAGAAACGTGCCCTGGCTCATCATCATCTGGCGGGCGTACGGGTCGGTCTCGGGCAACAGGCGGGTTCGGTCCAGGAACAGCGTGATCTGGTCGGCCACACCCAGATCCACCAGCCAGGACTGCAGGTTGTGCGAATGCGGCGCCAGCACCGCGTGCGCCAGCAGCCAGCGCCGCACGTCACCGGTTTCCTGCGGGGGCGTCCAGGCCTGCAGGGCCTCGGACGGCAGCTCGGCGCTGCAGCCCGCCACGCCGGCGGTGGCGGCCAGCACCACACCGCCCCCGGCGATCCGGACAAACTGTCTGCGTTGCATGAAGAACCTCCTGTCAGACCAGAGCCCGTATCGGTGGCATCGCGCCGATGCCGTGGTCCATTGTGGAACCCGGAGAGCGCCCGCACAATACAGAAACAGGCGTACCAGCTATTCAGTCATGAATACCCACCATTTCAACTGGAACCTTGTGCCGGCCTTTCTGGCGGCCCACGAACACGGCAGCCTGCTGGCCGCCGCCCGGGCACTGGGCAGCAGCCAGCCCACCGTGGGCCGACACATCAGCGAGCTGGAGACGCAGCTGGGCACGGTGCTGTTCGAGCGCACAGGCCGCGGCCTGGCGCCCACACCCGCCGGCCTGCGTCTGGCCGAAGCGGCGCGCGCCATGGAATCGGGCGCGCTGGCGCTGCTGAGCAGCGTGGGCGCGTCGCGGTCCACGCTCGAAGGCACGGTGCGGATTTCGGCCAGCCAGCCTGTTGCCTGCGTGCTGCTGCCTCCGCTGCTGGCCCAGATGCGCCAGACCCTGCCCGGCATCCAGGTGGAACTCGTCGCCAGCAACGCGGTGAGCAACCTGCTGCGCCGCGAGGCCGACATCGCGCTGCGCATGGTGCGCCCCGTTCAGGCCTCGCTGGTGGCGCGGCGCATTGGCCAGGTGGGTCTGAGCGCCTGCGCGCACCGCGACTACCTCGCCCGCCGCGGCACACCGGCCGAACCCGCCGACCTGTTGCAGCACGACCTCGTGGGCAACGATCAGGTGATGGACATTCCGCGCGGTTTTGCCGCCCTCGGGCACGACGTGCCACGCGAACGCCTCGTGCTGCGCACCGACGACCTGATGGCCTACTGGAGTGCGGTGCGCGCGGGAATGGGCATTGGCTTCGTGGCCGACTACCTGCTGCGCACCGACCCGGCGGTGCAGCGGGTGCTGCCGCAATTGCGCATCCCGCCACTGCCGATCTGGCTCACGGTGCACCGCGAGATCCGCAGCAGCGCGCGCATCCGCGCCGTGTACGATTTCCTTGCACAGGCCGTGCCACAGACCCTCCTCTGAACCACCACCCCATGGCCGAACCCTTCAAGAACCTCATCAACGCCGGCACGGTCGCCCGCGCCGGGCAACACCTGCAGCGCGTCTGGCCCGGTTTCGACCGCCCGCGCTTCGAACAATCTGCCGGCCACGGGCTGGAAGCCCTCGAATTCAAGGCCCGCGCCATGCAGCTCGCCGATGCGCTGGAGGCCACGCTGCCGCCCGACTTCGAGGCCGCGGCCGACCTGCTCGAAGCCAGTCTGGCACCCCCGATCCCGCTCGACGCCCAGGGCGAACCTTCGGCGCTGAGCGCTGCGCAGAGCGAAGCCGGTCTCTCGGGCTGGGTGGTCTGGTCCATGGGCGACTACGTGGCGCGCCGCGGCATGACCGATGTACCGCGCGCCCTGCGCTGCCTGCACGCGCTCACGCAGCGTTTCTCGGCCGAGTTCGCGATCCGCCCCTTCATCCAGCGGCATCCCGACGCCACCCTGACCACGATCAGCACCTGGGTGAACGACCCCAGCGCCCACGTGCGCCGGCTCGTGAGCGAGGGCAGCCGCCCGCGCCTGCCCTGGGGTCTGCGGCTGCAGGCGCTGGTGGCCGACCCGGCCCCCACGCTGCCGCTGCTGCGCGCCCTGCAGGACGACCCCAGCGCCTACGTGCGACGCAGCGTGGCCAACCACCTGAACGACATCGCCAAGGACCACCCCGAGCTGGTCGCCGACTGGGTGCACCAACACCTGCTTACCGCCAGCCCGGCGCGCACGGCCCTGTTGCGCCACGCCAGCCGCAGCCTGATCAAACGGGGCCACGCGCCCACCCTGTCCGCCTGGGGTCTGGGCCAGGGCCTGCGGGGCACGGTCTCGCTCAGCCTCTCGGCCACCCGCGCCGCCGTGGGCGGCGAGATCGCGCTGGCGGTCTCGCTGGCGTCCAGCAGCCCAGAGCCACAGGACCTGTTGGTGGACTACGTGGTGCACCACGTGCGCGCCAACGGGTCCACCTCGCCCAAGGTGTTCAAGGGCTGGAAGCTCACGCTGGGCCCCGGCGAGCAGCGCACACTGGGCAAACGCCACAGCCTGCGCCCGGTCACCACGCGCGTGCTCTACCCCGGCCCGCACCGCATCGAACTGCAGGTGAACGGCCAGACGCTGGCCCAGGCGGACTTTGAGCTGCTGAACTGATGCCGCCGTCCGTCCCTCGGATCGGCCCACTCAGTGTGCAATGCGTCACACCACTGATGCATCCACACCAAAAAATGGCACCCCCAAGGCCGGTGTTGTCACTTCTGACAGGCTGCCCGCGTCCCGTTTGGCCCGCGCCACTAAGGTGACGGGTTGCACCCGCTGGCCCACGGAGCGATGGCGGGGCCTTGTCACACACCCCAAGCCATGAGATTCCAGCAACTGCTTCAACGCCTGCCCTGGCTGCTCTCGTTCATGCCCAACCGTTCCGCGCCGGGGGCATCGCGTCTGTCCACGCCGGGCCCGACCACCGCGCTGCGGCCCGAGCGCCTCGACACCCAGGCAGCGGTCATTCACCACCTGGAATGGTGCGTGCTCTTCAACGAACATCTGGCGGTGGATTCGACCCAGACCCACGACATCAGGCCGCTGCCCGATGCGCACCACTGCGATCTCGGCCAGTGGCTGGCCCGGATGCACCCGCGCATGGCCGACCGGGACCCACGCTTTCTCGACCTGCAGCAGGAGCACCTCCGGCTTCACACCATGGCGTCTCAGGCGCTGGCGCTGGCCCGCAACAACCGCATGGCCCGCGCGAGCACCCTGCTCAACACCGAGTTCGAGCGCAGCCGCGCGCGGGTGCTGACCCTGTTGCGCGAGATGCAGAAGAGTTGACACCCCCTGCGCCGCTGCGCGGCTTCCCCCCAGGGGGACCACGCCCTTGAACCGGCGAAGCCGGATCCTCGGCGTGTGCTGGAAGCGCGCCCGCGTGAACGCTGGGTTGAGACCCCGTCTCACGCGCCAAGAGCCAACACCACTGCCGGGCTCAGGCGCCGTGGCACTTTTTGTATTTCTTCCCGCTGCCGCAGGGGCAGGGATCGTTGCGGCCGGGTTCGTCCGCCTTGCGTGCCGGCTCCACGCGCGGCCCCAGGCTCTGCCAGATCTGGCGCAGGTCGTACACCGCCCAGATCGCCGCACCAAACGCATTCAGGCGCTCGTCGCTCACGCTCGGCGGGCCATCTTCGCTGTGCATGCACACCGTGGGTTCGTCGGTGTCGTCTTCGGTCAGGACCACGATCGCTTCCAGCGCATCGTTGAGCATGGCCACGACTTCCTTGTCGCGCGGCTCGGCCCATTCTTCGGCCCAGTTTTCCACCACGAACATGAAGCCCAACGCCCAGACCTGCGCAAACGCTGGCAGCTCCTGATCGCCGATTTCGGCGCGTTCCGCCTCGGGCAAACCCGCGACGGCGCCGCGCACGTCCATCACCTCGGGGTGGTAGCTGCGTTCGTCCTCCAGCGTTTCCACATTCGCACCCAGCGCGCTGGCCACCTCGTTCCAGCGGCGTGTCCAGAGGGTCATGAACTGCGCGTATTGCGCCTCATCGGCGAACCAGGTGTCACCCTCTTCGCCGCTGGCCACACCGGGCTGGCTGTCGCCCGTGCCCAGCAACAGGGGCAGGAACTCGTCGGGCAACACCAGGCGGCGCGTGCACAGCAGCGCGGCCATGGCGCCTTCGCAGAACTCCCACTGCGGCACGTCTTCGCCGCGCGTGCGCAGGTCGTCCAGGATGGCGTCCAGCGCATCAAAGTCTTCGTTGTCCATCGGCTGGATCGGGGTGTCAGAGGTCATGTTGAAACGGGGTCGGGTTTTACGGTGCGGGCAGTGTAGTCCCTTGCCCCACAGGCCGTGCACCTTGCCGAACTCACCCCAGAGGGTCAGCACCGGGCAGCGCAACCGGCGCGCGTGATCGCGCTCGTCGTCCTCAAATTCGCGGCTCGCCGCCGCCCGGTGGTTCTCCAGACCGGCGCGGATGGTGTCGGGAAGGCTGAAGGCGCGCAGGTTGATGCATGCCATTGGCCAGGACCGTGCGGTGGTCCATCCCGGTCATGAAGTGCATGGGGCTTGCCTCCATCCCGGTGTTCGACGCATCAAAGCAGGTGCCCGGCATTGTGCGAGCAGGCGCCTGAAAGACCAGGACCCGGGCGGGCCACACCCGGGCGGAACTTCGACCGCTGGCCCGTCAAGCCGCCAGAGCGGCCTTCACCACATCGGCCAGCGGCGTGGTCGGGCGGCCGATGAGCTGGCTGAGCTGGTGGCCGTCGTCGAACAGGCCGCCTTTGGAGGCACCCACGTCGGAGTCGGCCAGCAGCGCGGCGAAGCCTTCGGGCAGGCCCACCTGCATGAGCGCCGCCTTGTACTCGGCCTCGGGCATGTCCTTGTAGACCACCGGCTTGCCGGACTGTCGGGCGATCTCGGCGGCGAGATCGGCCAGGGTGTAGGCGGTATCGCCGGCCAGTTCGTACACCTTGCCGGCCTGACCTTCTTTCGTGAGCACAGCGGCCGCAGCGGCGGCGTAATCAGCGCGCGCGGCGGAGGCGATGCGGCCGTCTTTCGCACTGCCCATGACCGCACCGTATTGCACGGCGGCGCCGACGCTGCCGGTGTAGTTTTCGGTGTACCAGCTGTTGCGCAGCAGCACGAAGGGAATGCCCGAATCGCGCAGCATGGTTTCGGTCGCCTTGTGTTCTGCGGCCAGGCCGAGCGGCGAGCTGTCGGCGCGCAGGATGCTGGTGTAGGCGAGCAGCTTCACGCCAGCATTCTTTGCGGCGGCGATGACGGCGGCGTGTTGCGGGGCGCGCTG
The DNA here is from genome assembly GCF_013387465.1 of Hydrogenophaga aromaticivorans. Classification (GTDB taxonomy): domain Bacteria; phylum Pseudomonadota; class Gammaproteobacteria; order Burkholderiales; family Burkholderiaceae_C; genus Hydrogenophaga; species Hydrogenophaga aromaticivorans. Next base: position 323,749 of record NZ_VYGV01000001.1, read on the forward strand.
GCCGACTTCACTGGACGAGATCAGCAGCAGCTTGTCCACGCCCTGGAAGGCGGCTTCGAGCGTGGCGGGCTGGGCGTAGTCGGCCTGGCGCACCTGCAGGCCGAGCGCGGCGAGGTCGGCGGCTTTTTCAGGGCTGCGCACGGCGGCCACGATCTGGCCGGCGGGCACGGACTTGAGCAGGTTCTGGATGACGAGGCGGCCGAGCTGGCCGGTGGCGCCGGTGATGGCAATCATGGAAAAACTCCTTGTGTGGAAACGATGAGGAGCGGAGAATACCGACCTAACAAACTTTTTGTAAGTACGTACATAAAGGTAAGTACCCATGCGCGCCACCGATTCGTCCGCCCCTGACCAGGCCCCCGCCATTGCCACCTTGATGGAGCGCGGCGAGCTGTTTGCGGCCGAGTGCCCCTCGCGCGCCGTGCTGCAGCACGTGACCAGCCGCTGGGGCGTGCTGGTGCTGGTGGCGCTGCTGGCGGGCACGCACCGCTTCAGCGACCTGCGCCGCAAGATCGGCGGCGTGAGCGAGAAGATGCTGGCGCAGACGCTGCAGTGGCTGGAGGGCGATGGCTTCGTGCTGCGCACGCAGTACCCGGTGGTGCCGCCGCATGTGGAATACAGCCTCACGCCGATGGGCGTGGAGGTGGCGCGTCAGGTGGAAGGCCTGGCGGACTGGATCGAGGGCAACCTCGGCCGCATCCTGAGCGGGCGGCGCGAGCGGGCCGATGCGCGGGCGGTCACGCCTCTGCCCGGCGTGCGCGCCGGTGTGCGGACCCCTGCATGAGTGCCGCGCCGGGACCTTTGAGTCTGCACCCGGTGAACGATGGCGTGTTTGCCGTGCTGGACGCCGCCGGCCAGCCCGTGGGCAACCTGAAGCGCATCGGCGCGGTGTGGAAATTCAAGGCCGTGGGCACCACCGCGCTGGGTGAGGTGGTGCCCGGCGGCGGACCGCTGACGGAGCGGCACAACATGGTGTTTGAGCGGCCGGATGCGGCCGAGGTGAGCGCTGGCTTGCTGGCCGGCTGAGCCTGCGGCTCAGGTCGTGGCGAAACGCCCGCGCAGGTAGCCGATGATCGCGGCCGAATCGACCAGCCACTGGCTCTTGCCAGACGCATCGGTGATCTTCAGGCAAGGCACCTTGGTCGCTCCGCTGCCTTGTTGCAGTTCGGCGCGGTGGGTGGCGTTGTGCTGGGCGTCGCGCTGCTCGATGGGCAGCGAGAGGCGGCGCATTTCCTGCCGCACCTTGATGCAGAACGGGCAGGTGCTGAACTGGTACAGCGCGAGGTTCTGGCACTGCAGATTCACGGTGGTCTGGGCGGCGGGCTCGCGCACCACGCCTTTCGGCTGGGTGAGCCGCTCTTTCAGCAGCATGAACGGGCCGAGCACGGCGCGCACGGTTTTGAAGAAGGCGCGGACGATGGTTTTCATGGGGTGATGGGTTGGGGTTGAATGGCGGCGGGCGCCCATTGGCGGTTCACGCTCACACCGAGTGTGGCCAGCCGTTTGGCCATGCACAGCACGGCCTTGTCTTTGCTCAGCAGCACGGCCGTGTGGGCAACGGCCAGGTCGATGAACTGCTGGTCGTCGGCGTCCTTGCAGGTGAAGGGCGCCTTGGGGGCGATGTCGGCGAGCTGGACGCGGGCGTCGAAGGCGGCGAGCACGGCCTCGGCGGTCAGGGACCGGGCCTCCAGGCGTTTGACCACCTGCGGGTAGGCCAGCACGCGGCGCAATTCTTCGCGCATGACGGGCGTGGCCAGCCAGCGGCTCTGCGGCTTGGCCAGGGTCGCGCGCAGCGGCAGCGTGGCCGGGTCTTCGTAGACGAAGAGGTCGAGCACGACGTTGGTGTCGAGCACCAGCGTCACCGGATCCGTTCTGCTCATGCCGCCGGCGGAGTGTCTGGGGCACGCCTTGCGGTGAGATCAAACCGGAACAGCCGGCACTCGATCGGGCCGTTCCACAGCGGTACGCGGCGCGATTCCTTGAAGCGCATCTTGCCGGGCAGCTTGAGGTCGGGCGTGAGCAGCCAGGCGCTCCAGCCGGCGTAGTGGCTTTTCCAGTGGGCAGCGAGTTGCTGGAAGAACTCGCTGCCGTCGCCGCCGTCGGTCATCTGCGCGCTCTCACGGCCCAGGCCGGGCGCGGGGGGCGCGGCCTTGCCGGCGGTGAAGGTGCGGGGGGCGCGCGGCTCCATGCGCTGGGCGCGGGCACTGGCGTTTTCTCCAGCCACACCGGCCGCGGCGATGCGCTCGCCGTAGGGCGGGTTGAGCAGCATCACACCGGGCTTCTGGGTGGGGGGCAAACGCTGCAGCGCGTCGCCGCCGCGCAGCTCGATGGCGTGCGCCACACCCGCGCGCTCGGCGTTGCGCTGCGCGAAATCGACCATGCGGAACGAGACGTCGCTGCCAAAGACCATGGGAGCGTGGCCCTCGGGCCAGTCGCGCATGTCGCGCTCGGCTTCGTCCTGGATCGCGGTCCACACGTGTTGCTGGAACGGCAGCATCTTTTCAAACGCAAAGCGGCGCAGCATCCCGGGCGGGATGTTGAGCGCGATCTGAGCCGCCTCGATCACCACCGTGCCGCTGCCACAGCAGGGGTCGTACAGCGGGGTGATGTCGTCCAGCGTTTGTGCCTCGCCGCCGTTCCAGCCGGTGGCGGCGATCATCGCCGCGGCCAGCGTTTCCTTCAGCGGCGCGTCGCCCTTGTCTTCGCGCCAGCCGCGCTTGAACAGCGGCTCGCCGGAGGTGTCGATGTAGAGCGTGAGTTCGTCGGTGGTGAGGTGGGCGTAGATGCGCACGTCGGGCCAGGTGGTGTCCACGCTGGGGCGCTCGCCGCGTTTGTCGCGGAAGCGGTCGCAGATGGCGTCCTTGATCTTCAGTGCCGCGAAGTTGAGGCTGGTCAGCGGGCTGTGCTGCGCCGTGATCTCGACCTTGATGGTCTGCTGCGGCGTGAACCAGATTTCCCAGGCGATCTCGCCCGCGGCGTTGTACAGGTCCTGCTCGCCGCGGTAGCCGCCGTGCCACAGCTGCACCAATACCCGTTGAGAGAGTCGGCTGTGCAGGTTCAGGCGCATGGCGTCGCGCCACGAGGCCTTGATGCCCACACCGCCGCGTGCCTTGAAGGCCAGCGGTTCGTTGGTGATGCGCTGCACCTCGTCGGCGAGCATGTCCTCCACGCCAGCGGCGCAGGGGAGAAAGAGTTTGAGCTGGTTCACGGCAGGTACTGAAGGTGTTGAGCGCGGGTGCGTCCGCAGGTGGCGATTACGCGCGCCAGTTTCCAGCCCGCACCACGGAACTGGCTTTGCCAGGCCGCGGGTGCGGCTCCCCTTGATGGGAGAGACGCGAAGCGGCGCAGGGGGTGTTCACAGCGCTTTGCGCAGGTTCGCCGGCGCAATGCGCAGCGCCTCGCGGTACTTGGCCACGGTGCGGCGCGCGCATTCGATGCCCTGCTCCTTGAGCAGGTCGGAGAGTTGGTTGTCGGACAGCGGCTTCTTCGGCTCTTCGGAGGCGATGAACTGCTTGAGCAGGGCGCGCACCGCGGTGCTGGACGCGTTGCCCCCGGTTTCGGTACCGAGCGAGGAGCCGAAGAAGTACTTGAGTTCGTAGGTGCCGAACGGCGTGGCCATGTACTTGGCGGTGGTCACGCGGCTGATGGTGGACTCGTGCAGGCCGAGTTCGTCGGCGATCTCGCGCAGCACCAGCGGTCGCATGGCGAGTTCGCCGTGCATGAAGAAATTGCGCTGGCGCTCGACGATGGCCGAGGACACACGCAGGATGGTGTCGAAGCGCTGCTGGATGTTCTTGATGAACCAGCGCGCTTCCTGCAGCCGCTGCTGCATGGCGGCGTGGCCGGCTTCGCCGCCGTTGTCGCGACCGCCGCGGTTTTGCCGCATGGCGTTGGCGTAGACATCGTGCACGCGCAGGCGCGGCATCACGTCGGGATTCAGGATGACCTTGAAACCCCGGCCGGCGCGCGTGACGATGACGTCGGGCACGACCACGTTGCGCTCGACATCGATGAAGCGGCGCCCGGGTTTGGGTTCCAGCCGGGCGATGATGGCCAGCGCGGCGCGGGCGGTTTCATCGTCAATGCCGCACAGGGCACACAGGCGCTTGATGTCGCGTTTGGCCACCAGTTCCATCGACTGGTTGCAGATGGCCAGCGCCGCGCGCGCTTCGGGGGAGTTGCGCAGCTCTTCGATCTGCAGCCGCAGGCATTCGCCGAGGTTGCGCGCGCCCACACCGGTGGGCTCCATGTGCTGCAGCCAGCCCAGGGCCATGCGCAACTGGGCTTCAGCAGCCTCCAGCTCTTCGATCCCGGGAGCGGCCGCCTCGCGGCCGTGCATGAGCCGCCAGAAACCCAGGGCGAGCTCGGCCAGGTCGTCTTCCAGGTAGGCGTCGTCGTTGAGCGACTCGATCAGGAAATACAGCGCCGCCTGGTCTTCGTCACTCAGCCGCAGACAACGGGCCTGCTCGTGCAAGTGGTCCTGCAGACTGACGGGACTGCGGGCCAGGTCGGCGGCGCTGGCGGTTTCGTCGTCGTCACCGCCCGAGCCGCTGTTGCGCGCGGGTGCGTCACCACCCCATTCGCTGTCGTCGGGCGCCATCTCGACCGTGCCGTCGCCTTCCCAGCTTTCTTCCACCGGGGTGGCGCCGTCGAGTCGGCTCTCGATCTCGTCGCCGGAGCCGCTGTCGGCAGGCGCGTCGGACGTGCTGCTGACGCGGTCGGGCAGCGGGCCGTCGTATTCGGCCGGCGCGGCCACCGCGTCGGCCACCGGCAGCGCGGCTTCAGCGATCTGTTCGCCCGCGCTCACGGGCGCATCAACCTGCTCCAGACCGAAGGCTTCGCGCTCGGCGATGTCTTCGGTGCGCTCCAGAAACGGGTTTTCGTCGAGCATCTGCTCGACCTCCTGCGCCATTTCCAGCGTGGAGAGTTGCAGCAGCCGGATCGACTGCTGCAACTGGGGCGTGAGCGCCAGGTGCTGCGAAACACGCAGGGACAGGCCTTGCTTCATGCTTCAGGCCTGTGCAGGATGGGGAAACCGGCGGCGCATTGCACCATCACATGCGGAAGTTCTCGCCGAGGTACACACGGCGTACTTCGGCGTTTTCGATGATCTCGGCCGTCGTGCCGCTGGCCAGGACGTGACCGTCGCTGATGATGTAGGCGTGGTCGCAGATGCCCAGGGTTTCGCGCACGTTGTGGTCGGTGATCAGCACACCGATGCCGCGGGACTTCAGGAAACCGATGATGTGCTGGATCTCCAGCACGGCAATCGGGTCGATGCCGGCAAAGGGTTCGTCCAGCAGGATGAAACGCGGGCGCGTGGCCAGGGCGCGGGCAATCTCCACCCGGCGCCGCTCGCCGCCGGACAGGGCGGGCGCGGGCGAATCGCGCAGATGGTCCACCCGCAGGTCCTTGAGCAGTTCATCAAGCCGGCTGGCGATTTCAGGTTCGCTCAGGGCATGGCCGTCCACATCGTGCTGCAACTCCAGCACGGCGCGCACATTTTGCGCCACCGTGAGCTTGCGGAAGATCGAGGCTTCCTGGGGCAGGTAACCCAGGCCCATGCGGGCACGGCGGTGGATCGGCAGGGCTTCGATGCGCTGGCCGTCGAGCAGGATCTGCCCACCATCGGCGCGCAGCAGGCCCACGATCATGTAGAACGAGGTGGTCTTGCCCGCGCCGTTGGGGCCCAGCAAGCCGACCACTTCACCTTTGTCGACCTTGAGGGAGACATCCTTGACCACCTTGCGGCTGCCATAGGCCTTCATCAGACCCTGAACTTCCAGACTGCTGCGCACCGCCATCGCCGGTGGCGTGCTGGCCATGGGCATGGTCGTCACTTCTTCTTCTCGTTGAGATTGGTGCTGGGGCGCAGTTGGGCAGGATCGGTCGCGGGAGCGGGTGCCGTCTCTGCCTCCGGAATGGGTGTCAGCATCGCCCGCACCCGCCCGGAGGGGTTGGCGGCGGTGCGGTTGGCGGGGCCACCCTTGACAGTGAACACCTCGGTCAGGCTGTTGTAGGTGATCTGGTTGCCCACGCTTTCGTCGTTGAGCTGGGTGCCACGGTAGCGGCGCAGCACGGCGCTGCCGGTGAACACCACGGTCTGGGCCTTGCCGTCGTATTCGATGCGCTCGCCCTCGCCTTCGATCCACTCGTCCAGGCCCTCGCGCTTCTGGCGGAAAAAGCCAGGCGCCGCCGCCGTGCCGGTCACCACGCCGAACTGGTTGCCCTGCGGGTCCTGGCGCACGTCCATCTTGCTGCCCCGCATGACGATGGTGCCCTTGGTGATCAGGACGTTGCCGGTGAAGACGCTGGTCTGCCGCGTGTCTTCGTAGCGCAGCGAGTCCGCTTCGATGTTCATGGGCTTGTCTTTGTCGGCCAGCTCCGCCTGGGCCGCGCCTGCCAGCACCAGACCGGCCATCAAGGCCAGGAAGCGAAGGGTCCATCGGGGGGAAAAGTGGTGTGTGGGCATGGCTTTAGTGGGGCACAAATCTTGCATTCATTGTAACGGCGCAAAGCCGACTTGTTGGCGATCGGCGCTCAATCGACAGCCCCTGAAAACACAAGACCCGCCAGATGCGGGTCTTGTCTCGAGCTGGGGAAAGCGAAGATCAGGTTTTGCGCGCTTCGACGATGAGCGAATCGGCAATCAGCATGGTGCGCGGCCCCTGTCCGCCGATGTAGAAACGGCCCGCCACACCCAGTGCCGGCGTGCCCTCCACGTCGTACGCGTTCTGCAGCGCAGTGGCGGCCTCGGCCATCTTCACGGCGCTGCCGTTGTAGAAGCCGATGAACTTTTCACGGTCGACACCCTGCTTTTCCACCCACGCGGTGATGGCCGGCGCCGTGGTCAGCGGCAAGCGCTCTTCGTGAAAGGCCTTGAACACCTTTTCGTGCAAGGTGCCGACCAGGCCCATGGCCTCCAGCGCGAAATACAGGCGCTGCATGGGCACGAACGCCTGGGTGAACGCCACCGGCACACGACGCATCTTCACGTCGGCGGGCAGCTTCTGGATCCAGGCGTTGAGCAGCGGTTCGAAATTGAAACAATGGATGCAGGAGTAGGCAAAAAACTCCACCACCTCCACCTGTCCGGGCGGCGTGCTGACCGGCACCGGCTGGCTCAGGCGGACATAGTCCTTGCCTTCCTTGAACCCGACGCGCTGGGCCCATGCGGGGCTGATGCCAAGGCCACTGGCGGCGAGGGCACCGGCAGCCAGCAGGGAACGGGAAATATCGCGGCGTTGCATCGAATCAAACTCCTTGTGTTGGCCTGCTTGGTCTCAAGGGCCCGGGCAAAAGTTCCGGAACACGCACCGGTCTCAGCGCTGAACGCGCACCAGGGCGGCTTCCACCCCGTTGATTTCGAGCTGCTCCAGTGTCGCGTCGGCCATGGCTTTCTGGTTGAAAGGTCCGATACGCACCCGGAAAACGGCGCGCCCGGACTGTTCCCGCTCGCTGATGTCGGCCGCCATGCCCAGCATGGCGAGACGCGCGCGCTGGGCTTCGGCTTCTTCGGGTGCGCGGAAAGCGCCCGCCTGCACGAAGTACGTGAAAGGATCGGCCGCCGGCGCGCCGGCCGGCGGGGCTGCCCCATTGGCGGCACCGGTGCGCGAGCGCATCAGTTCACCGAGGGGATCGGCCTGCGTGGGCGGCGTTGCCGGCTGCGGGGCGACGGGCTTGCCAGCGGCCGGGCTTCCCGCCGGTGCGGCCACGACCGGCGCGGGCGCCGGGTCCGGGATCACCACCGGTGGCGGCACGGTCGCCGGGCTGGTGGCCAGGCCGGCGTTCGGGTTCCAGCCCTTGTTGCGCTCGGCTTCCTCCACATCCTGCGCCGGCTTGCGCGACACGCCCCGGTCGACAAAAGGCACCGGGACGCGCGTGACGTACACCGCCACCGACAGCGCAATGCCCAGCCCCACGAGCAGGCCGATCACGAAGCCCGTGAGCGTGCCGCCAAAGTGTTTCCGGGCCAGCAGGGTAGGTTTTTTCATGGGGAACATCAGCTTCACATCTTTTGCGGGGCGCTCACGCCCAGCACCGCCAGACCATTGTGCAACACCTGCGCGGTGGCCTTGACCAGCGCCAGGCGGGCCAGCTTCACCGCCTCGTCGTCCACCAGGATGCGCTCGGCGTCGTAGTAGCTGTGGTAACTCGCGGCGAGCTCGCGCAGGTAGAAAGTGACGTCGTGCGGCGCGAAGTCGCGCGCGGCGTCGCTCAGCATGGCGGGGTATTTGGCCAGCAGCAGCATCAGCGCCTGGGCGGCCGGGCTGTCCAGCACAGAGAGATCCACACCGCTCAACGTCGCCGGGTCGCCGCCCCAGGAAGCCAGCACCGAGCAGATGCGCGCGTGCGCGTACTGCACGTAATAGACCGGGTTGTCGTTGTTCTTCTGCACGGCCAGGTCGACGTCGAAGGTGTATTCGGTGTCGGGCTTGCGGCTGAGCAGGAAGAAACGCACCGCGTCCTTACTGGTCCATTCGATCAGGTCGCGCAGCGTCACGTAGCTGCCGGCGCGTTTGCTGATCTTCACCTCTTCGCCGCCCTTGACCACGCGCACCATGGTGTGCAGCACGTAGTCGGGGTAGCCCTCTGGAATGCCCACGCCCGCGGCCTGCAGGCCGGCGCGCACGCGAGCAATCGTGCCGTGGTGGTCGGTGCCCTGGATGTTGATCACCTTGGTGAAGCCGCGCTCCCACTTGCTGATGTGGTACGCCACGTCGGGCACGAAGTAGGTGTACGAACCGTCGCCCTTGCGCATGACGCGGTCCTTGTCGTCGCCGTAGTCGGTGGACCTGAGCCAGAGCGCGCCGTCGAGTTCGTAGGTCTTGCCGGCGTCGCGCAGCTTCTGCACCGTGGCGTCGACCTTGCCGCTGGTGTAGAGGCTGGATTCGAGGTAGTAGTGGTCGAACTTGACGGCGAAGGCCTGCAGGTCGAGGTCCTGCTCATGGCGCAGGTAGGCCACGGCGAAGAGGCGGATGTCGTCCAGCGCGTCCACGTCGCCGCTGGCGGTGAACTCGCGGTCGTCGGAGTGCACCGTCTTCTTCGCCAGGTAGTCGTTGGCGATGTCCTGGATGTAGTCGCCGTTGTAGGCGGCTTCGGGCCACTCCGCGTCGCCGGGCTTGAAGCCTTTGGCGCGCAGCTGTGTGCTGTTGGCGAGCGTCCCGATCTGCACGCCCGCGTCGTTGTAATAGAACTCGCGGTACACGTCCCAGCCCTGCGTCTGGTACAGGCTGCAGATGGCGTCGCCCAGCGCGGCCTGGCGGCCGTGGCCCACGTGCAGCGGGCCGGTCGGGTTGGCCGAAACGAACTCGACCATCAGGCGCTGGCCGTTGCTGGGCGCCATGCCGAAGCGCTCGCCGCCTTCCAGCACTTCTTTCACGATCTGCTGCTTGGCAGCGGGCTTCAGGCGGATGTTGATGAAGCCGGGGCCGGCGATGTCGATGTCGCTCACCCACTGCTGGTACACCGGCATCGCCAGCAGCGCCGTGCGCAGCGATTCGCCGACCTGGCGCGGGTTGAGCTTGAGCGGCTTGGCCAGCTGCATGGCCGCGGTGACAGCGAAATCGCCGTGCGCCGCCACCTTGGGCGATTCGAAGGCGGCCTTGGCGCCCGCGCCGGGCGAGAGCGCGTCCAGCGCGGTGGCCAGACCGGCCAGCAGTTCCTGTTTGATCTTGAGCATAGGGATGGGATTTTAGGCGGCGGGCCTCTGCGCTTGTTTCAGGCGGGCACAAGGCCAGCCGGGACCTCGCCCGAGAGCCAGCGCGCCCAGTGGTCGGTGCAGGCCCGCACCTTGGGCAGGCGGTGGCGCTCGGGCAGCATCACCGCGTAGATCGGCACCCGGCTGCGGTCGAACCAGGTGTCGAGCACCGGCACCAGCGCCCCGCTGGCGAAGTGCGCGCGGGTGAGCAGGTCGTTGAGCCGGGCGATGCCCACGCCCTGCAGCGCCAGCGCCATCGTGAGCGCCGAGTTGTCGCTGCGTGTGTGCCCCTTCGCCAGGTAGAAGGCGCCCGCGGGCTGCTGCGCTCGCGGATCCCAGGGCCAGCGGTTGAGCCCCGGGCTGGCGCTGCTGGTGATGAGGCGGTGCGCCGCCAGCTCGTCCGGGTGCTGCGGGGTGCCGAAACGCCGCAGGTAGGTTGGCGAGGCGCAGAGCTGGCGTCCGTGCTCGGCGATCTGGCGCGCCACCAGGTTGTCGCCCTGGGGCGATCCGGTGCGGATCGCGATGTCCACCCCTTCGCGCGCCATGTCGCTCATGCGGTCGTCGGCCAGCACCTCCACCTGCAGCTGCGGAAAGGCCTCGTACAGCGAAGGCAGGCTCGGGGCGATCACGGTTTCCGCCAGCACCGGGCTCACCGCCAGCCGCACCCAGCCACTGGGCCCGCTGCGGCTGTGGCGCAAAGCGGCGGCCAGCTCGTCGCGCGTGTCCACCAGCCGGCGCGCGTGGGCGGCGAAGGTGTCGCCCTCGTCGGTGAGCGACAGGCCGTGGGTGCTGCGGTGCATCAGGCGCGCGCCGCAACGCGCTTCCAGCCGCACCAGGGTGCGCGACACCTGGCTCACCGGCAGGTCGCGCTCGCGCGCCACCGCCGAGAGCGAGCCCAGCTCGGCCACGCGCAGGAACAGGGCGGCATCGTCCAGATCGAGTTTCATGGCTCGCATCGTAGTGGTTTTGCACAAAATGCAAAACCTATCTGTGATTACTGCGGTTTCCGGCAGGTGGTCAATTCAATACAGTGAAAACACCCCCGATTCACCGGAGACCACCATGCCCCGCCACACCCTGCCCGATCCCCACGACTACCCCAGCGCCCGCCGCAGCGCCGAACACCTGCGGCGCGAGGCCCTGGACGACTTCTGGCGCGGCGCCGACGCAGCCTGGGCGCGCATCCAGCTCGACGCGGGCGCGCGCCTGACCCGCAGCACGCAGCGCCTGCAGGCCCGGCTGCGGCACCGCCACGCGGCGCGCCTTGCCTGAGCCTGAACCGGTGCGGGAAAACCCGGAGATCCATTGACACGGGCCCGCCCCGCGGGTGCGGTATCGTCATCAGGCCCGGCTCCGGGCACCCCGCGCCCACGGTCCAGGGCAGAACCGATTGCCAGTCAAGCCATGAAAAAACTGTTGACCCTGATCGCCCTGGCGGGCATCTTCTCCGTCACCCTGGCCCAGACCGCTGCGGCGCCCACCACGGCCGCCACCCCTGCCCCCGCTGAAGCCGCAGCGGCCGCGCCCACGGCCCAGCAGAACCGCATGGTCAGCTGCAACAAGGAGGCCGGCGCGAAGAACCTGGCCGGCGACCCGCGCAAGGCGTTCATGAAATCGTGCCTGAGCGGCGAAACCGGGCAGACTGCGCAACAGAACCGCATGGTGAGCTGCAACAAGGCCGCGGGCGAAAAAGCCCTCAAGGGCGATCCGCGCAAAGCGTTCATGAAGACCTGCCTGAGCGGCGACACCGCCGCCGCGCCCATCACCCAGCAAAGCAAGATGACCAGCTGCAACGCCGAAGCCACCGCCAAGGCACTGAAGGGTGATGAGCGCAAGGCCTTCATGAGCACTTGCTTGAAAGGCTGATCCCCCTGCGCCGCTGCGCGGCTTCCCCCTTGAAAGGGGGACCACACCAGCGGCCCGGCGAAGCCGGTTCCGCGGTGTGTGCTGGGTGGGGCACGCGCTCCGGGCGTCGCCCTGGCAGTTCTCTTTTGTCGTCAACCGGTTTGCACCGGCGGCAGGCTGGCGTGGGCCGCGGCCTTGACCGCCTGCGTCAGGCGCTGGGCCGACAGCGGCTCGCGCGCCCAGTGCTGCCAGTAGAGCACCACGTCCACCGTGGCGCCGGGCAGCATTTCCTGCAATCCCGGGCGCCGGGCCAGGTGCTGCTCGGGCACCATGCCCCAGCCCAGGCCGAGTTCGATCGCGGTCTCGAACGCGTCCACCGCGGGTGCGAAGTGCCTCGGGTAGTTCGGCTGCTTCAGGCCGAAGTGCTGCGCCAGAAATCCGTCCTGCAACGCGTCCTTGCGGTTGAAGATAATGGCCGGTTGCGCCAGCAGCTGGTGCGGTGACACCGCGCCGCGCGGTGTGCGGCAGCGCTGCACCACGGCCGGCGCGGCCACGCAGCGGTAGCGCATCACGCCCAGCGGCTCGGCCACGCAGCCCCGCATGGCCTGGGCCAGCGTGGTCACACAGCCGATCACGTCGCCGCTCTTGAGCGCGTCGTGGGTGTGGTCCTGGTCGTCGATCATGATCTCCAGCAGCAGCCGGTGGCGCTGCAGCAGTGGCGCCACGCCGGGCAGGAACCAGCTGGCCACCGAGTCGGCGTTGATGGCCACGCTCAGCGACTGCCAGGCCGCGTCGGCACGTGGCTCGCCGCCGCCCTGCAGGCCGGCCAGCAGGTCCGCCTCCATCATCTGCAGCTGCTTCACATGCGCCAGCAGGGCCTGCCCGGCGGCGGTGGCGCGCACCGTCTTGCCACGCACCAGCAGGCGCTGGCCCAGGTGTTCCTCCAGCGACTTGATGCGCAGCGACACCGCCGCCAGCGTGAGGTTCAGCGCCTGCGCGGCCGGGCCAAAACCACCGTGTTCGATCACGGCGGCCAGGGCTTGCAGTTGGCGGGCGTCCAGCATGTCTGATTGAAACTTGAGTGAACCATGATCGGTTCAGCCCAGTTTAACCAGCAACCGGGGCAGCAGGCGCGTGGGCCACCATGGGCAGGCCGCTGTGGTCCTTGAGGCCGACGCCAGTCACGCCCAGGCGCAGGCCTTCGTGCACCAGCCAGGCCAGGCGCCGCGCGGCGGTGAGCGGGTCCTGCCCGGCGGGCCGCACGTTGGAGATGCAGTTGCGCTCGGCGTCGTTGCGGCCGACGCGGGGGGCCTGGGTGAGGTAGATGCCCACGCTGTCGGGTGAACTCAGGCCCGGGCGTTCGCCCACCACCATGGCGACCATGCGCGCGCCGAGCTGTTCGCCCACCTCGTCGGCCACGGCCACGCGGGCCTGGCGCACCAGCACCGGCGGGCTGAGCGTGAGCCGCCCACCCAGCGCGGCACGGATGGCCGCAAGCAAGAGCGCGGCGTGGCGCTGGATGCCCAGGGCCGAGAGGCCGTCGCCCACCACCAGCGCCAGATCGGGCGCGGCGTTTTGCGTGCGCCAGGTCTGCAGCGCGGCCACACTGGCGTCGTCGAGTCGGCGCCCCAGATCGGGGCGCAGCAGGTATTGGTGCCGGTCGTGCGCACGGCTGTGCAGGCTCAGCGGCGCCGGCCAGCCGTCGGCCAGCAATTGATCCACCAGCGTGGCCAGGTCCAGCGGGAGGTGGATGGCGTCGCGCGCCTGCGCATGGGCGAGCGAGAAGCCCAGCACCTCGCGTGTGGGCAGGCTCACGCCGACACGGCCGAGCGCAATGCGCGCCGGCGTGTGCTGGCGCAGGTGGGCCCAGGGGTCGGGACCGGGGTCTCCATCGGACCGCGGCGCTGGCGTCGGAGGGGGCGTTGCTGCGTCTGGAACGAGCGGTTTCATGCGGGCTCCGGCAGGGCCCACAGGCGCTGCGCCAGGGCAGTCTGTGCGGCAGCGGGCAGCAGGCGCCCGTCGGCACCGGTCACGCCCACGCGCTGCAGCCAGACCTCGAACTCCGGCGCCCGTTTCAGGCCCAGCAGGTCGCGCAGCACCAGCGCGTCGTGGAAGGAGGTGCTCTGGTAGTTGAGCATCACGTCGTCGGCGCCGGGCACGCCGATCAGGAAGTTCAGCCCCGCGCTGGCCAGCAGCACCATGAGATTGTCCATGTCGTCCTGGTCGGCTTCGGCGTGGTTGGTGTAGCAGATGTCGCAGCCCATGGGCAGGCCCAGCAGCTTGCCGCAGAAGTGGTCTTCCAGCCCGGCGCGGATGATCTGCTTGCCGTCGTACAGGTACTCGGGTCCGATGAAGCCGACCACGGTGTTCACCAGCATGGGCCGGTAGCGCCGCGCCACCGCGTAGGCGCGGGCCTCGCAGGTCTGCTGGTCCACGCCGTGGTGGGCGTTGGCCGAGAGCGCGCTGCCCTGGCCGGTCTCGAAATACATGACGTTGTCGCCCACCGTGCCGCGCTGGAGGGCCAGCGCCGCGGCGTGGGCCTCGTCCAGCAGGGCGAGGTCGATGCCGAACGAGCGGTTGGCTGCTTCGCTGCCGGCGAGGGACTGGAACACCAGGTCCACCGGCGCGCCCAGGGCGATCGCCTGCAGCGTGTTGGTGACGTGGGTGAGCACACAGCTCTGCGTGGGCACGGCGCCGCGTTCGATCACCTCGGCCAGCACCTGGTTCAGGCGCACCAGGTCGGGCACGCTGTCGGACACCGGGTTGATGCCGATCACCGCGTCGCCCGCACCGTGCAGCAGGCCGTCGATCAGGCTGGCGACGATGCCGGCCGGGTCGTCGGTCGGGTGGTTGGGCTGCAGCCGCACCGAGAGGTGGCCGCGCAGGCCGACCGTGTTGCGAAAGCGCGTGACCACCTCGCACTTGCGCGCCACCAGCATCAGGTCCTGGTTGCGCATGATCTTGCTGACGGCGGCCACCATCTCGGGCGTGAGCCCGGGCGCCAGCCGCGCCAGCGCCTCGGGCGTGGCCCGGTCGGACAGCAGCCAGTCGCGCAGGCCGCCGACCGTCAGTCCGCTGACCGGCGCGAAGGCGGCGCGGTCATGCCCGTCGATGATCAGCCGCGTGACCTCGTCGGTTTCGTAGGGGATCAGCGCGTCGTCCAGGAAGCGCTGCAGCGGCACGTCGGCCAGCACCCAGCGTGCGGCCACCCGCTCCTGCTCGGTGGCGGCGGCCAGGCCCGCCAGCGCGTCGCCCGAGCGCAAAGGTGTGGCCTTGGCCATCACCTCGCGCAGGCTGCCGAAGCGAAAGGTCTGCAGTCCCAGCGTTGCGCTCAGGTTCACGTCAGCGGCTCCTTGGTGCGGATGGGGTCACACCGTGGATTTCATTCTGCCGCAGCGGCCAGCATGGCGTCGTGCGGTGCTGCGTCGCGCTGGGCGGCGGTGAGGCGGAAATAGAGATAGCAGACCGCCATGAAGCCCAGGAAGATCAGCGAGAGCAGCTGGTTGAAGACCACCACCGCCGCCAGGCAGACCACGCCGCAGACGATGGCAATGGCCGGGAACAGCGGGTAGATCGGTGCGCGGAAGGGGCGGTCCAGCTTCGGCTCGCTGGTGCGCAGTTTGAACAGCGACGCCATGGACATGATGTACATGACCAGCGCGCCCAGCACCGCCATGGTGACGATGTTGGCCGTCAGCGGCAGGCCGCCGATGGTGACCCACTGGTCGCTGAACACCGCCGCGATGCCCACGATGCCGCCGCCGACCAGGGCGTTGACCGGGGTGCGGAAGCGCGGGTGGACCTTGGCGAACATCGCCGGCAGGTAGCCGGCGCGGGCCAGGGCGAACATCTGGCGCGAATAGCCCAGCACGATGCCGTGGAACGAGGCCACCAGGCCGAACAGGCCGATCCACACCAGCATGTGCAGCCAGCCGCTGGACTCGCCCACCACCATCTTCATGGCCTGGGGCAGCGGGTCGTTGATGTTGGACAGCTTGGACCAGTCGCCCACGCCGCCGGCCATGACCATGACCAGGAAGGCCAGCGCCACCAGCGTGAGGATGCCGGTGATGTAGGCGATGGGGATGGTGCGCTTGGGGTCCTTGGCCTCTTCGGCGGCCATGGCCGCGCCTTCGATGGCCAGGAAGAACCAGATCGCGAACGGGATGGACGCGAAGATGCCGGCCCAGGTGCCCATGCTGAAGTCGGGCGAGCCGGCCCAGCCGTTGGCGGTGAAGTTGGCCAGCGACCAGCCCGGCGCGACGACACCGGCAAACACCAGCAGCTCGATCACCGCCAGGATGGTGACGAACAGCTCGAACGCCGCCGCGATGCCCACGCCCACCGCGTTGAGGCCGATGAAGATCACGTAGGCACCCACCGCCGCCCACTTCGGGTCCAGCGACGGGTACTGCACGTTCAGGTAGGCACCGATGGCCAGCGAGATCGCCGGTGGTGCGAACACGAACTCCACCAGCGTGGCAAAACCCGCGATGAAGCCGCCGGTCGGCCCGAAGGCGCGGCGCGCGTAGGCGAACGGGCCGCCAGCGTGCGGGATCGAGGTCGACAGCTCGGTGAAGCTGAAGATGAAGGTGGTGTACATCAGCGCCACGAACAGCGTGGCCACCAGGAAGCCCAGCGTGCCGGCGCTGGCCCAGCCGTAGCTCCAGCCGAAATACTCGCCGGAAATGACCAGACCGACGGCGATGCCCCAGAGCGAGAAGGTGCCCAGCACGGGCTTGAGCTCCCGGGCGACCTGTTTGGATGCGGATGACATGGCGTGTCCTCGTGAGATGTGAAAGTGATGCCCGAGACCTGGCTCGGACGACCCGGCGTGCATCGTGCAGGGTTCACCGCCCTCCGCGGTATCCCGGATCGGAAACTCGCCCCCACCCCGGTGCATTTTTCCGAAATGGGATAGCCGGGCGCGGGTTTTCCATCAGTCCGCTCGTGGCACGGAACTTGATACTCCCGCTGCACCCCGGCGCTGCGCGTGCCGAAGGAGCCCTGCCATGCCCACGTCCAGCCCTGCCCAGCCCGCCTGCTTTCGCGTCAAACGCACGCGCGAAGTGGACGTGCACGCCCGCAACCTCGACGCCTGGGACCAGGACTACGTACAGACGTCGCCGGGCGTGTTCCAGGGCCAGGTGCGCGAGCTGTTCGACGGCCCGCTGCAGGCCTTCGAGGAAGTGGCCAACTGCGCCACCAGCCAGCACTGCCGGCCCTGGCGGGGCGGCGTCTGGCTGGGCCTGTCGGTGCCCGAACAGCCCGCCGGCCTGCGCTTCATGGGCCGCCCGGTCGGTGGTCGCGAACTGATGATCTCGGACGGCAGCGAGGCCTTTGACCTGCAGGTGCCGGCCGGCTACGGCCTCTACGGCCTGGTGTTCGACCCCCGCGAACTGCTGGCGCATGTGCGCGCTCGCGACCAGGCCGAGGCCGCCCCGGCACGCAGCCCGGGTGTGCGCCTGCAGACGCTCACCGCCACCCAGCGCTTTCGGCTGGTGGGTCTGCTGCGCGAGGTGCTGCGTGGCCTGGAGGCCGACCCCGGCGCGCTGGCCCACGAAGCCAGCCGCCGCAGCCTGCGCGAAGCCCTGATGACCGTGCTGGCCGACACCCTGATGCCCGCCGACCAGGCCGACGCCGTCACCCCGCGCCAGCAGCGCCGGCAGGACGTGGTGCGCCGGGTGCGCGAACTCGTCACCGAACGACCCCTGGAATACCTGGGCGTGGAGCGCCTGTGCTCGGAACTGCACATCACCCGCCGCACGCTGCAGAACTGCTTCCAGGACAGCCTGGGCATCAGCCCCGCCAGCTACCTGCGTCTGGTGCGGCTGAACGCGGTGCGGCGCGAACTGCGCAGCGCCCCCGGCGAACGGACCATCGGCGACCTGGCGGCGCGCTGGGGTTTCTGGCACATGGGCCACTTCAGCCAGGACTACAAGGCCCTGTTCGGTGAGACGCCCTCGCACACCCGGCTGGAGACCTGAACGCCCAGCGGATCATCGGTCAAGTATTTTTGAACCAACTCGATTTTTGATTGAAACGGTTTAACTTTTTCGACCCCGGCGGCAGACTCTGGCCCATGACCGATGCGCCCCTGTGACGGGTGCCGGCGACCGACCCGGAAAACCGCCATGACCCTGACCTTCCCCACCTTCACCGCCGGCATGGTGCTGAGCATGTCGCTGATCATGGCGATCGGTCCCCAGAACGCGCACGTGCTGCGCATGGGCCTGCAGCGCCAGCACCTCTGGCTCACGGTGGCCGTATGCGCCGGGGCCGACATCGTGCTCATCTCGCTCGGGGTGATCGGTCTGGCGCAGCTCGGCGGCCTCTCTGACAAGCTGCTGGGCGCGCTGGTGGGCGCCGGGGTGCTGTTCCTCGGCGTCTACGGCTGGCAGGCGTTCCAGCGTTTCCTGAAACCCCGGGCCACGGTCTCGCTGGGCGATGAACCCGGCACGCAACGCCTTGCACCAGCGCCCGTGACACGGCGCCAGGCGGTGCTCTCGGCGCTGGCCTTCTCGGTGCTCAACCCGCACGCCTGGCTCGACACCGCCGTGCTCATCGGCAGCGCCTCGCTGGCTTACGGGCAGGGCAGCACCACCTTTGGCCTGGGTGCGGCCGCCGGCTCGGTGGTGTGGTTCGTTGTGCTCGGCACTGCGGCGTTCTGGCTCGGCCAGCGCCTCAATTCGCTGCACATCTGGCGCTTGCTGGACGGCGCCGTGGCGCTGATGATGTGGGGCACGGCCGCGTGGCTTCTGACCAGCCTGTTTTGAAAGCCCCACCATGACCGCCACCCGCACCGCCGACGCCCCCGTCACCATCTTCGGCCCGGACTTTCCGTTTGCCTTCGACGACTGGATCACCCACCCGCAGGGGCTGGGCGAGCTGCCGCCCGAGCGCCTGGGCAGCGAGGTCGCCATCGTGGGCGCGGGCATGGCCGGCATGGTGGCGGCCTACGAGCTGATGAAGCTGGGCCTCAAGCCCGTGGTCTACGAGGCTTCGCGTATGGGCGGGCGGCTGCGCTCGCAGCCGTTCGAAGGCGGCCAGGGTGTAGTGGCCGAACTCGGCGGCATGCGCTTTCCGGCGTCGAGCACCGCGTTTTTTCACTACGTGAACCGGCTCGGCCTGCAGACCCGGCCCTTCCCCAACCCGCTCACCCCCGCCGCGGGCTGCACCGTGATCGATCTCGAAGGCCAGACACACTGGGCGCGCCACCTGGCCGACCTGCCGCCGCTGTTTGCCGAGGTGGCCGAGGCCTGGGCCAGCGCGCTCGAAGACGGCGCCGGTTTCAGCGGCCTGCAGCAGGCGCTGCGCGCGCGTGACGTGCCGCGCCTCAAAGCCCTGTGGGACCGCCTGGTGCCGCTGTGGGACGACCGCACCTTCTACGACTTCGTGGCGCAATCGCCGGCGTTTGCCGCTCTCTCGTTCCGCCACCGCGAGGTGTTTGGCCAGGTGGGTTTCGGCACCGGTGGCTGGGACTCGGACTTCCCCAACTCCATGCTGGAGATCCTGCGCGTGGTGCTGACCGGTTGCGACGAAAACCAGCACCTGATCGTGGGCGGCGCGCAGCAGGTTCCCGTGGGCCTGTGGCACCACGCACCCGGGGCACATGAACTGCGCCACTGGCCCGCCGGCACCACGCTGGCCCGCCTGCACCACGGTGCGCCGCGCCCGGGCGTGACGGCCATCGCGCGAGCACCCGACGGCCAGCTCGCGCTGACCGACACCTGGGGCAATACACGCCACTACCCGGCCGTGCTCACCACCTGCCAGAGCTGGCTGCTGACCACGCAGATCGCGGTGGAAGAGTCGCTGTTTTCGCAGAAGCACTGGATGGCGCTGGACCGAACACGCTACATGCAGTCGAGCAAGACCTTCGTCATGGTCGACCGCCCGTTCTGGAACGACCTGAAGGCCGACGGCTGGCCCACGCTGGGCATGACGCTCACCGATCGCCTCACGCGCGGCACCTACCTGTTCGACAACGGGCCGGACAAGCCGGGCGTGATCTGCCTGAGCTACGCCTGGATGGGCGACGCGCTCAAGATGCTGCCGCACGACACACAGAAGCGTGTGCAACTCGCGCTGTCGGCGTTGCAGAAAATCTACCCCGACGTGGACATCGCCAGTCACATCATCGGCGACCCGATCAGCGTGTCGTGGGAAGCCGACCCGCATTTCCTCGGCGCCTTCAAGGGTGCCCTGCCGGGCCACTACCGCTACAACCACCGCATGTACAGCCACTTCATGCAGGACGCCTTTCCCGACGCCGAGCGCGGCATCTTCATCGCCGGCGACGATGTGTCGTGGACGCCGGCCTGGGTCGAAGGCGCGGTGCAGACCTCGCTGAACGCGGTCTGGGGCATCGTGCACCACCTGGGCGGGCGGTGTCACGCGGCCAACCCGGGGCCAGGCGACGTGTTCACGCAGATCGGCCCCATGGCCTTGCCCGACTGACGGCCACCGCCGCTGCCCCCATGAACACCGAACCGCTCACCCTCGCCCTCTGGCAAACCCCCTACGCAGCCACCCCGGCCGAGGCGCTGCAAGGGCTTGATGACGAGGCCGCCCAGGCCCGTGCACAGGGCGCACAGTTGCTGGTGTGCCCCGAGATGGGCCTCACCGGCTACGCCATCGGCGCCGAGCGTGTGCAGGCCCTGGCCGAGCCGGCCGATGGCGCGCTGGCGCAGGCGGTGGCGGGCACCGCGCAGCGCCACGGCATCGCCGTCGTCTATGGCTACCCCGAGCACCACCCGCAAGGAAAGCCTTTCAACGCCGTGCAGGTGATCGGCCCCGACGGCGCGCGGCTGATGAACTACCGCAAGACCCATCTGTATGGCGGGCTGGACCACGCGCAGTTCAGCGCCGGCGACACCGCGCCACAGGTCTTCGAGTGGCGTGGCTGGCGCCTGGGCCTGCTGATCTGCTACGACGTGGAGTTTCCAGAGACCGTGCGCCTGTTGGCGCTGCAGGGGGTGGACGCGGTGCTGGTGCCCACGGCCAACATGGCGGCGTTCGACGAGGTGCAGAACCTGCTGGTGCCCGCGCGCGCCTGCGAAAACCGGGTGTTCGTGGCCTACGCCAACGCCTGCGGCCACGAACCGGGCATGCACTACGGCGGACTGAGCACCGTGGCCGGCCCCGAGGGCGGCGTGTTGAGCCGCGCCGGCCGCGACGGGGAACTGCTGTTCGCCACGCTGACACGGGAAGCCCTCGACGGTGCGCGCCGGTCGTCGCCGTGGTCCGCGCGGCGACCGGATCTCTACGGTCCGCTGGCGGTTTGACGCTCGCAGGGCCGAAAGGGTCAGCGACCGGGCTTCAGATTTCCGCCGCGCCCGGCGCCTGCGAACGGATGAAGCCCAGCACCGACGCACCCTGCGTGTTGGTGAACAGCGAACGGTCGCCCACCTCACAATTGGCCGCCGTGCCGGACGACGTGAGTCCGACCACGCCCTGGCGCCCGCCCGCGGCCCGGTACACCGGCCCCCCCGAATCCCCGGCGCAGGCGTTGCTGAGGGCGCCGGTGTAGGTGAAGCCCACGTGGTTTTCATTGACCGAGGTCAGGCTCGCATAACCCACAGCGAACTCGAAACCCGGGCCACCCCATCCCGACAGGAACACCCCGTCTCCCACACTGGACGGCTGGCTGACCAGCAGGGGCATGGTGGGATTGGGCATGGCGGCTGGCAGAGTCACCACGGCCGCATCGTTCACATAGCCGGAACTATTTTGTGCGAAGCCGGGATGGGCCACCCAGCCACTGGCATTCAACGCCTTGACACTGCCGTCGGCGCGCCACACCGCCGCCGCCACCCGGCTGGTGCCGGCGGGCACACAGTGCGCCGCCGTCAACACCTTGACCGGCGTGAGCAGCACGCCCGAACAGATGCTGGAGTTGCCCCCGGCACCCACCACCACCAGAAGGATCACCGGCGTTTTTTCGGGTGAAGCGCAGTTGCTGCCGTTCGCGATCTTGGGCTGCACACCCACGCTGCCGCACAGCTCAGCCGCGCTGGGCAGCGACACGTCGTCGCCACCACCCCCGCAACCCGCCAGCAGCAAGGCCATCACCACGCCCAGGTATTTGAATCCGTGTTTCATGTCTTCCCCCATCAACTCGATCACCCGCCAACGGCGGCACGAAGCCCAGACTGTAGCGCGAGATCAGACACGACCGACCGACCAGAAATCGGGCTGCCCGTAGTGGTGCTTGAGAAAGTCGATCCACAGCCGCACGCGCAGCGCCAGGTGTTTGCGCTGCGGGAACAGCGCGAAGATGCCGTTGGGCGGCGCAGCGTAGTCCTCCAGCACGGCCTCCAGCCGACCGGCCGCGATGTCGGCTTCCACCTCCCAGATGCTGCGCCAGGCGATGCCATAACCGGCCAGACACCATTCGTGCAGCACCTGCCCGTCCGAGCAGTCCAGCGGCCCCCCCGGGCGCAGGTGCACGAGGTCGGTGCCGCCCCCTTCGGCCGCCGGCACCGCAAAGGCCCAGCCGCGCGTCTGCGAGGCATCGCTGGACAGGGTGAGGCAGTCAAAGCGCGCCAGATCGGCCGGCGTGGCGGGTCGGCCGTGTTGCTGCAGGTACTTCGGCGTGGCCACACACAGCCGGCGGTTGTCGGCCAGGCGCACGCTCACCAGCGAGGAGTCGGGCAGATCCCCCACCCGCACCGCGCAGTCGTAGGCCTCGCCGGCCACGTCGACCACGCGGTCGCTCAGGTTGAGCGAGATCGTCACCTCGGGGTGCAGTTCGCGAAAGCGCGGCACCAGCGGCGCCACGTGGCGGCGGCCAAAGCCGGCCGGTGCGGTGAGGCGCAGGTGCCCGCTGGCCTTGACGCCGCCGGCGCTGACGCTGGCTTCGGCGTTGGCCAGGTCGGTCAGCAGGCGCTGGCAATCCTCCAGGAAGGCGCTGCCTTCGTGCGTGAGGGTGATGCGGCGCGTGGTGCGCACCATGAGCTTGACGCCCAGGCGCGACTCCAGCCCGTCGAGCCGGCGCCCGATGATCGCCGGGGCCACGCCTTCGGCTTTGGCGGCGGCGGTGAGGCTGCCACGGGTCGCCACGGAGGCGAACGTTTCGAGCTGCTTGAGCTTGTCCATGGAACCGCAGATTACCTCAACAAAAGAGGGTAATCAACGGAAATCATGCATCAATTTATAACCAAATTCGCCACACTGAGGCGACGTGGCCGGCAACGCCAGCGCGCTCCGGCCGACCGGAGCGCTTCCGTGCTCAAGCGCAGCTCAGTTGCACTGCGCTTCGAGGTTGGGGATCGGGCCGCAACCCTCCCCGCCCTGGGCGGTACAGGCGTTGTTGGCCGCTGTTTGCGCATCGAAGGCCGTACCCGCCCCTTTCGCGACCACCACAAAACCACCACCGGCCTTGGTGCCCGCGGAGACCGCACCGCACTGCTCGAACTGGAGCACCACCCGGCAATCGCTGGCATCACATTCGTCGCGCGCTTCGTCGTTGGCGACCGACTGCGTCAGCGCGCCGGTAGAGATGGCCACGCGCCGCGTCGAATCACTCACGGCCACCGATCCATAACCATCGTCATTGCCGCCGCAGGCGGTCAACAGCAGGGAAGCCACGCACACAGCACACAGGCCCCACAGAGATCTTTTCATATCCAACCTCCTCTGAAAAACACAACAGGCACGAACGCGAACCCCGCGTTCCGCAAAGAGTTTATTCCAGCCGAGGGCTTGCATCCACCACGGAAGGCCGCCCCTGCCCCGGCTGACCGGGAGGCCTTCCTGAACCTCAGGCGCGCCAGCCCCTGGGCAGGCCGGCTTCGGGCGTCATGCCGTAAACCGGCTCGCCGGGCAGGCCGGCTTTGAGCGGTTCGCGCGCGGCAAAGAGTTGCTGAAGATCGATCCCGGTGGACACGCCCATGGCCTCGAACATGAAGACCAGGTCTTCGGTGACCACGTTGCCGCTGGCGCCCGGCGCGTAGGGGCAGCCGCCCAGGCCGCCGAGCGAGCTGTCGAAACTGCGCACGCCGGCGTCGAACGCTGCCAGGCAGTTGGCCAGACCGAGGCCACGCGTGTTGTGCATGTGGGCCGCGCCTGCGTGCGAGCCCAGCTCGGCGCGCAACCGGGTGAACAGGCGGCGCACCTGCGCCGGGTGGGCCATGCCGGTGGTGTCGGACAGGCCGACTTCGTCCACCCCCGCCTCCACACAGGCGAGTGCGAGGCGGATCACGTCGTCTTCGGCCACCGCGCCCTGCAAGGTGCAACCGAAGGCGGTGGACAGGCCCACCTCCACCGGCACGCCGGGCGCGACCTCGTTGCGCAGCGCGACCACGCTGCGCAGTTCTTCGACCATCTGCGCGCTCGTCTTGCGCACGTTGGCCAGCGAATGCGCTTCACTCGCCGACACCGGCAGGGTGAGCTTGTGCACGCCAGCCGTCAGCGCGGCCCAGGCGCCGCGCCGGTTGGGCACCAGCGCCATCACGCGCAGACCGGGGTGCGAGACGGTGAGGGTGAGCGCGTGCCGCACCACAGCGGCCACGTCGGCCATCTGCGGCAGCAGCTTCGCGGGCACGAAGGAACCCACTTCGATCTCGCGCAGGCCGGCCGCGGCGAGTGCGTCGATCCAGCGGCACTTGTCGGCTGTCGGCATGGTGGCCTTGACGGACTGCAGTCCGTCGCGTGGACCGACTTCGCTGATGTGGACGTCGAGAGCGGTGCGCATGGTTGAGGGCCCCCGGTTCAGGCCACGGCCGCGAGCGCACGAAGGCGTTCGATGTCCGACGCTGCGTAGCCCAGGCCTTGCAGCAGCTCGCTGGTGTGTTGCCCCGTCGTGGGGGGCTGCAGGCGAACGCCCAGGCGGTGGCCGTCCATGGTGAAGGGGAACAGCGTGGTCTTGGCGGTCTGGCCGGCGCGCGCGCCGTCGGGCAGGGTGATGTCGGCCAGGCCGCCGGTGGCCAGCAGGTGTTCGTCGTCGTACAGCTCTTCGGGCTTGCGGATCGGCGCGAAGGGTAGGCCCACTTTTTCGAACAGCGTGGCCAGTTCGGCGGCGCTGCGCTGGGCCAGCCGCTCGCGCAAGATCGGCAGCAACTGGGGGCGCAACGTCACGCGGGCGTTGTTGTCGGGATAGCGCGGGTCGGCCTTGAGGTCGGCGAAACCGAGCGCATCGCAAAACGTGGCCCATTGCGCGTCGCTCACAGCGGCCAGGAAAATCTGTTCGCCATTTTTCACGGTGAACACGTCGTACACCGCCCAGGCCGAAATGCGCTCGGGCATGGGCGCCGCGGCCTGGCCGGTGATGGCGTACTGCAGCATGTGCTGGCCGACCAGGAGGACGTTGTTCTCGAACAGCGCGCTCTGCACCTCCTGCCCTTTGCCGGTGATGCCACGCTGGATCAGCGCGCCCAGCGCGCCGATGGCGCCGAACATGCCGCCCATGATGTCGTTCACGCTGGTGCCCGCGCGCAGCGGGTCGCCGGGGCGTCCGGTCATGTAGGCCAGGCCGCCCATCATCTGCACCACTTCGTCGAGAGCGGTGCGGTGGTCGTAGGGGCCGGGCAGAAAGCCCTTGTGGCTGACGTAGATGCAGCGCGGATTCACCTGCGACAGGGCCTGGTAGTCGAGCCCGTACTTCTTCATGGTGCCGGGCTTGAAGTTCTCGGCCACGATGTCGGCACTCGCCGCCAGGCGGCGAGCAGCGTCGGCGCCATCCGGGTGGTGCAGGTTGATCGCGATGCTCTTCTTGTTGCGGTTGAAGAGCGGGAAAAACCCGGCGCCCGAGCCCAGCAGGTGGCGCGTGCGGTCGCCGTCGATGGGTTCGACCTTGATGACCTCGGCCCCCATGTCGGCGAGCACCATGCCGCAGGTGGGGCCCATGACCATGTGGGTGAACTCGACCACGCGCAGGCCCTTGAGCGGCTGCGGGATGGTGGAGGCTGGGGCGTTGGGCTCGGCGTTCATGGCTTCGGATTCGTTCATCAAGGTGCACATCATGCCCGCACCCCCTGCGCCGGATCGAACCCTCGCAGGGCCCATGGACAAAAGATGGACGGCTTTTTCCGGCGTCCAAGCAGCAGATCATGTGGGAATACCCGAGTGGATCGACTGTAGCGCCCCGACCCTGTCGTTACAAAGAGTCGCAGCGGTGTTACCCCGGCCGGTGCGCCGCGCGATCCCCTGCCAGCCAAGCACCGGTGGCCACTTTCGGCGCTGCGGCCATGGGTGTCCATGGCGCCGCAAGATACCCAGTTCTCGGTATTGACAGCCCCTGGGGCCACTGGCAATGTAACCAACCGTACACGCCGAATTCCTTGCGCGCCGGAACTGGACACCAGGTTACACAAAATGACCGTTTCCGAGATCCTGAGGCCCCCACAGCCGTTGAACCTGCGCAAACGGTTCGCGCTGGCGAGTCTGCTTGTGATCTCGGCGATCGCCATCGTGCTCGGTCTGGTGCTGTCCAACGTGCTGACCGAGCGCATGTTGCAGCGCGAGGGCGAAGTCTCCCGGGCCTTCATGCAGAACCTGCTGACGACCGACCAGTCGGCCGAGTTCCTCGCCAACCCCACCGACCCTGAGCTCCGTCAACGCTTCCTGCGCTCCATGGAGCACATCGTCGCCATGCGCGACACCGTGCGCTCAAACGCCTACGGGCTCGACAAGTCCGTGCTGTGGTCCACCAACAAGAGCCTGGTCGGCCGCAAGTTCGAGGACAACCCCGAACTCGACACCGCGCTCATGGGCCGCCTCGAAGTGCATGCGGAGAGCATCAACATCGAGGAAGCGTTCAAGGACAGCAAAGCGGAACATGTCGGCATGTCGGGGCACGACGGTTTTTTTGTCGAAACCTACATGCCGATCCTGGCCCAGGACAGCAACCGGGTGCTGGGCGTCATGGAACTCTACAAGTACCCCACCCAGCTCAACGCCGCGATCCACCGCGGCCTCCAGCAGCTCTGGATCGCCTGCTTTCTTTGTGCCATCGGCCTCTTTGTCACCCTGTACTGGATCGTCGCGCATGCCGACAAGACCTTGCGTGACCAGCAGTTGCGCCTGACCGAAGCGCAAAGCCTGGCCTCGGCGGTCGAACTGGCCAGCGCCGTGGCCCACAACCTGCGCAACCCGCTGGCCTCCATCCGCTCGGCGGCCGAGCTCATGAACGGCGGCCACCTCGACGAAGACGAGATCAGCGAAGTGAGTGAGGAAGTGATCGACGCCGTGGACCGGGCCGACCGCTGGATCACGGAACTGGTGCACGTGTCCCAGGCGCCCCAGCTGCAGCCCGAAGCCGTGGACCTGGGGCCGCTGGTCGACACCTGCCTGCTGGAGATGGCCCCCGAGATGAACCGCCGCCACATCGTCTGGAACGTGGACAGCACCACGGCCCTGCAGGTCGATGCCCACCCGGCCACCCTGCGGCAGATCCTGTTGAGCATCATGGCCAACGCCATCGAAGCCATGCCCGGCGGGGGGCATCTGGACATCAGCTGGTGCAGCACGCCCACGCTGGCCGGCATCCGGCTCTCGGACAGTGGCACAGGCATCTCGGACGAGGTGCAGCAGCGCCTGTTCCGCCCGTTCTTCACCACCAAAGGCGGCGGCCTGGGCATCGGTCTGGCCCTCGTCAAGCGCATGGTCGAGCAATGGCAGGGCCACCTCACGCTGGCGCCGGCGGGTGCGAAGGGCACCGTCGTCGAGATCCTGCTGCCCCGTTCCGCACCCTGCCTGACCCAACCGGCCTGAAAGCCCCAACCCGAGAGCTGCACCATGGCAACCCTACTGGTCATCGAAGACGAGCCGATGCTGGCGAAGAACATCGCACGCTTCTTCCAGCAACACCACCACACGGTGGAGATCGCCGGCGATGGCGTCGCGGGCCTGGAGGCGGCCCGCCGTCTCATGCCCGATGTGGCGATCGTGGACTACCAGCTGCCCGGGATCAACGGGCTCGAAGTGATCCGCGAACTGCACCGCAACGACGACCAGGTGCGCACCGTGATGGTGTCGGGCCACGCGAACGTGGCGGTCGCGGTCGACGCCATGAAGGCGGGCTCCTTCGACCTGCTCACCAAGCCGGTCCCGCTCAAGACCCTGAAGGACGTGATCGACCGGGCCCTGGTGGAGGCCAATGCCCGCCGTGCGCTCGACTACTACAAGCGCCGCGATGCCGAACACGGTGGCATCGAATGCATCCTGGGCGAGTCGCGCCCGATCCAGGCCCTGCGCGAACTGATCCAGGTGCTGATACAGAACGAACCCGCCGACGCCTCCCCCGTCGCCCCCATCCTGATCTGTGGCGAGACCGGTTCGGGCAAGGAACTGGTGGCCCGCGCCTGCCATTTTTCGGGCCCGCGGGCCAAGGGCGCCTTTGTGGAAGTCAGCTGTGCCTCGCTGCCCGCGCACCTCATGGAGGGTGAACTCTTCGGTTACGAAAAGGGCGGCGACCACGCCGAACGGCGCATCGGGCTGTTTGAAGCGGCGGACGGCGGCACCCTGTTCCTCGACGAAATCGGCGAGCTCGATCTGGGTCTGCAGGCCAAGCTGCTGCGCGTGCTGGAAAACCTCCGCGTGCGCCGGCTGGGCGCCGTGACCGACCGGCAGATCAATGTGCGCGTCGTGGCCGCGACCAACCGCGATCTGGAGGCGATGATGCGCGCCGGGCAGTTCCGCGCCGACCTGCTGTACCGGCTGCGGGTGTTCGCGGTCCGCGTGCCGCCGCTGCGTGCCCGTGGCAGCGATCTCTGGCTGCTCGCGCAGCACTTCACCACCGTGTTCACCAAGCGCTACAACAAGCCGCCCACCACGCTCGACCCCTCCGCCGAGGCCGCCCTGCTGCAACACACCTGGCCAGGCAACGTGCGTGAACTCAGCAACGTCATCGAGCGCGCCGTGCTGCTGAGCACCGATGGCCGCATTTCCTCCACCGACCTGCTGCTCACGCCCAGCGCACCCGTGGACTTCGCTGAAAAGCCATCGGAACAGCCGGTCTTCGCCCGCAACGACGAACTGGAGCGCTCGCACCTCGTGCGCGCCCTGGAAGAAACCCACTGGGACCTGCCGGCGGCGGCCACGATGCTGGACGTGAGCGTCGACACGCTGCAGCAGCGCATGGACCGCCACGGTCTGTATGCGCCCGCCAAATGAGTGATGCTTTGCCGCTCCAACGCGGCAAATTACCCGCATAAAAGTCACTTATCAATCGGTCCTCTGTTATTTAATACCGATCCAGGTATGGAATAACATCGTCCCTCGTGTGTCCCGGCGTGGGGGATTTCCTTCTCCCGTGCATGGCGCGGCCGCCCCCTGGTCCGCGCAGTCCGGGACACCTGACACCCCTGCCCAGTTCGTTTCACCTGTTCGAGGTATTGCCATGTCCGCCACCACCGCACGCACTTCCGTTCACGGCCTGCAGGTCGCCACCGCGCTCTACGACTTCATCAACCAGCGCGTGCTGCCCGGCACCGGCGTGAGCGCCGAAACCTTCTGGAAAGGCTTCGACGCCATCGTCGCCGACCTCGCCCCGAAGAACGCTGCCCTGCTGGCCGAGCGCGACCGCCTGCAGACCGAGCTGGACACCTGGCACAAAGCCAACCCCGGCCCGATCCGGGACATGGTGGCCTACCGCAAGTTCCTGGAAACCATCGGCTACCTCGTGCCCGTGCCCAAGAAGGTCAAGGCCACCACCAAGAACGTGGACGACGAGCTCGCCACGCAGGCCGGCCCGCAGCTGGTGGTGCCGATCCTGAACGCGCGCTACGCGCTCAACGCCGCCAACGCGCGCTGGGGCAGCCTGTACGACGCGCTCTACGGCACCGACGTGCTGAGCGAAGACAAGGGCTGTGAAAAGGTCGGGAAAAAAGGCGGCTACAACCCCAAGCGCGGCGCCAAGGTCATTGAATACGCACGTTACGTGCTCGACCGTTGCGCCCCGCTGAAGAAGGGTTCGCACCTCGGCTCCACCGGCTACAAGGTCAACAAGGACGGTGAACTCGTCGTCGGCCTGGCCGAAGGCGGCACCAGCAAGCTGGCCGACAAGAGCCAGTTCATCGGCTTCCAGGGCGAGGCCAAAGCGCCCAGCGCCGTGCTGCTCAAGCACAACGGCCTGCACCTGGACATCCAGATCAACCGCAGCACGCCCATCGGCAAAACCGACGCCGCTGGCGTGAGCGACCTCGTGGTCGAAGCCGCGCTGTCCACCATCCTGGACCTGGAAGACTCCGTGGCCGCGGTGGACGCCGAAGACAAGCTGCTGGCCTACCAGAACTGGCTCGGCATCCTGCAGGGCACGCTGGTCGAATCGTTCGAAAAGGGCGGCAAGACGCTCACGCGCGGCCTGAACGCCGACCGCGAATACACGGCCCCCAACGGCAAGAAGGGCGTGCGCCTGCACGGCCGCTCGCTGATGTTCGTGCGCAACGTCGGCCACCTCATGACCAACCCCGCCGTGCTGTGGGGCGCTGAGGGCAAAGAGATTCCCGAAGGCATCCTGGACGCGATGGTCACCACCACCATCGCCATGCACGACTTGAAGCGCACGAAAAAGGACGCCATCCGCAACTCGCGCAAGGGTTCGGTCTACATCGTCAAGCCCAAGATGCACGGCCCGCGCGAAGTGGCGTTTGCCGGCGAGCTGTTTGGCCGCGTCGAACAGGTCCTGGGCCTGCCCGAGAGCACCGTTAAGCTCGGCATCATGGACGAAGAGCGCCGCACGTCCGTCAACCTCAAGGCCTGTATCGAAGCCGCCGCCAGCCGCGTGGCCTTCATCAACACCGGCTTCCTGGACCGCACCGGCGACGAGATGCACAGCGCCATGCTGGCCGGCCCCATGGTGCGCAAGGGCGACATGAAGACCAGCGCCTGGATCCAGAGCTACGAGCGCAACAACGTGCTGGTGGGCCTCTCCTGCGGCCTGCGCGGCAAGGCACAGATCGGCAAGGGCATGTGGGCCATGCCCGACCTGATGAAGGCCATGATGGAGCAGAAGATCGCCCACCCCAAGGCCGGTGCCAACACCGCCTGGGTGCCCAGCCCCACCGGCGCCACGCTGCACGCCCTGCACTACCACCAGGTGCTGGTGTCCGAGGTGCAGAAAGAGATGGAGAAGATCGACGCCAACGCCGAGCGCGACAACCTGCTCACCGGCCTGCTGACCATCCCCGTGACCGCCAACCCGAACTGGACCGCGGCCGAGAAGCAGCAGGAACTCGACAACAACGCCCAGGGCATCCTGGGTTACGTGGTGCGCTGGGTCGACCAGGGCGTGGGCTGCTCCAAAGTGCCTGACATCCACAACGTGGGCCTGATGGAAGACCGTGCCACGCTACGCATCAGCAGCCAGCACATGGCCAACTGGCTGCACCACGGTGTGGTGACCGAGCAGCAGGTGCGCGAGACGTTTGAGCGCATGGCCGCGGTGGTGGACCAGCAGAACGCGGGCGACCCGTTCTACAAGAAAATGGCCGGCAACTTCAAGACCAGCATGGCCTACCAGGCCGCCTGCGACCTGGTGTTCAAAGGCCTGGCCCAGCCCAGCGGCTACACCGAGCCGTTGTTGCATGCCTGGCGTTTGAAAGTGAAAGCCGCTCAGTAAAGCCCGCCCCCGCGCCGCACCTGCGGTGCGTCACCCCCTCAAGGGGGCAACGCGATGCGGCCCGGCAAAGCCGGTTTCGCCGCGTTCTCGACAAAGCAAAACGGCGCCTTCGGGCGCCGTTTTGCATGGCCCAACACGCAGACAATCACGGCATGACATTTCAATACCTGATCTTCGACGCCAGCGACGATGGTGAAGGCACCGGCACCTGGGACGCCATGGCCAGCGTGCGCGCGGCCGAGCTGCCTGCGGTGTTGACCGAGGTGCAGGCCGTGCTGGACTGGGCCGAACGACACAGACCGGGCCCGCGCGGCCCGCTGGACGAAGGCGGCGCCTGGGACGCCGACCAGCAGGTGCAGACCGACGGCGGCTGGACCACGGTGACGCTGACGCTCACCGGGCCGTGGGAGTGGGGTGAGGCGCTGCTGGCGCGGTTTTCTGCAGGCAGCTGAATCGATCTGCCGATCGGTGGTGGCTCAGCGTCCTTTGAACACCGCCACCCGCTTCTCTTTGAACGAAGCCACACCCTCTCGTGCATCCTCGCTGTTCGCCAGCCGCTGCTGCACCGCATCGAACTCGGCCATGGCGACCAGCGGCCCCTGCTCCACCGCCTTGAGTGCGTTGAGCCGCGTCGCCACCACGGCCAGCGGGGCCTGCTGCGCGATGGCGTCGGCGATGCGCAGGGCTTCGTCGAGCTCGGTGCCCGCGGGCACCACGCGTTGCACGAAGTTCAGCCGCAGCGCTTCGGCGCTGTCGAACTGATCGCCGGTCAACAGGTGCAGCAGCGCGTTGCCCAGGCCCGCGCGTTCGGCCATGCGCAGCGTGGCGCCGCCGGTGGCCATGATGCCGCGCTGGACTTCGAGCTGTGAGAAGCGGCAGTTGTCCGCCGCGACCACGATGTCGGCCGCGAGCATGAGTTCGATGCCCAGCGTGTAGGTGATGCCTTTGACCGCCACCACCATCGGCTTGGTGCGGCGGCGCCAGCCGGCGTCGCCGAGGTTGAGCGGGTCCACCAGGCCATGCGGCACGGCGTACTCGCCGCGCTGCATCAGGGGCGCGAAGCTGGGCAGGTCGAGGCCGGCGGTGAAGTGCTCGCCGTGGGCGTGCAGCACGCCCACGCGCAGCGCGGGCTCGTCATCGAGCCGGGTGTAGGCCTCGGCCAGCGCGCGCAGCATAGCCGGCGTGAAGCCGTTGCGCTTGGCTGGCCTGTCGATGCCGATCAGCAGCACATGGCCACGCAGCTCGGTGCTGATGCGGCCTTCGTCGGAGGATGTGGCGGTGTTCATGGCGCGATGGTAGTGACCCGGTGCCCCACCGCGCGGTCACCCAGGCGCCACGCGACGCAAGACCGAACTCAGCGCACGCGTTGCACGTCCAGCGAAGACACCGCGCCCGCCTGATTGCCCCAGCTCTGGCGGATGAAGCTGGCCACCGCCGCGACCTCGGTGTCGTTCAGCAGGGTGCGGAACGGTGGCATGCCGTAGGGCTGCGGATGGCCGGCGGTGGCGGGTGCAAAGCCACCGCTCAGGATGGCCTGAACCGGGTTCACGGACGACGCCATCGTGACGGCGCGGTTGCCGGCCAGCGGGGGGTAGGCCCCGACGGCGCCTTGCCCCTGGGCGCCGTGGCAGTCGACACAGTGCCGCTGGTAAAGCTGTTCACCCAGCGCCTTTTGCGAGGCGTCGGCCGCTTCGAATTCGAGCGCTGGCGCGGGCTGCGGCGGCACCGCCTGGAGGTAGACGGCCATGGCCCGCAGGTCTTCGGTGCGCAGGTGTTGCGTGCCGTGGAACACGACCTCGGCCATGGGGCCCATGACCGAGGCCCCGTCCACGCTGCCTTGCTGAAGCAGTGCAACGATGCGTTCGACGGCCCACGGCTGCACGCCCGCCTGTTGCGGGTCGCGCAGGGAGGGCGCGAGCCAGCGGCCGTCGGGCATGGCACTGGCCCCCAGGGACCCGATGGCGCCGCCCAGGGCGTTGCGTTCGCTGTGGCAGGCGGCGCAGTGGGCCGGCCCGTTGACGAGGTAGGCGCCCCGGTTCCATTCGGCGGACTGCGCGGGATCGGGTTGGAAGCGACCCGGCTCGAAGTGCATCAGCCGCCAGACGGCGAGCGCGGCCTGGGTGCTGTAGGGGAAACGCAGGCTGTGCGGCCGGTTGGCCTGTCGCACCGCGGGCAGGCTGCGCAGGTAGGCGTGCAGATCGGCCACGTCGGCGTCCGGCATCTGCGTGGTGTGGGTGTAGGGAAAGGCGGGGTACAGCAGGTGGCCGTCGCGCGAGCGGCCCTCATGCAGGGCGCGGCGGAAAGCCTCGGGCGACCAGCGGCCCAGGCCGGTTTCCGGGTCGGGGGTGAGGTTGCCGGCGACGATGGTGCCAAAGGGGGTGTCGATGCTGCGGCCACCGGCATAGGCTTCGCCGCCGCGTGCGGTGTGGCAGGCCATGCAGTTGCCGGCACGCGCCAGGTAGGCCCCGCGCGCCACCTGCTCCGGCGTGGCAGGCGCCACTGCGGCCGTCTCGGGCAGGGCCTCACCGCGCAGTTCGGACCACACGGCCGCCGTCAGCACGCCGCAGGCCAGCAGCAGGACCGCCAGCGCGGTGCGCAAGGGGGTGAAGTTCATCGCGCTCCCCCGCTGCGCTGGGGCGAAAGGCCGCATTTCAGCGGCAAGGGCTCGCGGGTCGGCGGTGCCGGGTGCGCATCCGCCGGCAAGGGCTGAGCCGCGAGCCAGCTGGACACAGCCGCCACATCGGCCGGTGCCAGGCGCTTCGCGACGTGGGCCATGCAATCGGGCGCAAAGGCCTGGCGCAAGCCGGTCTGCCAGGCACCGAGCTGGCCGACCAGGTAGTCGCGTGGCAGTCCCAGCAGGCCCGGCACGGCGGGGCTGACGCCGGTCATGGCCGCACCGTGGCAGGCGGTGCAGGCGGGGCGGTCCCGCGCCCGGGCGCCGCCGTCTCTTTTACACAACTTGATGTGTATAAAAAAAAAGGACGAAGCTTACCTGAACAAAGGCCGGGGGGAACAAAA
>NZ_VYGV01000001.1:357985-417217 GCF_013387465.1 Hydrogenophaga aromaticivorans
CACCAGGGCTTCGCCCCGCGCCAGTTCGGCCGGCGGCGCGGAGGCTGGCTGCGGCGGCGGGTAAGGCAGATCCAGACCGGCGAAGTGGCCCGCGATGTCGCGCAGGTAGGCGTCATTCAGGTGGTCGAGCAGGTAGCTCATGCCGGCGTTGTTGCGCCGGCCCTCGCGAAAGTGCAGCAACTGGTGGTACAGGTATTCCGCCGGCTTGCCGGCGATGCGAGGAAAGTAGCCTGCGTTGGTGGCACGGCCCTCCTGGCCGTGGCACAGGGTGCAGGCCATCACGCGCTGGGCCAGGGTGTCGGGCACCGCGCGCAGCGGTTCGGCGGCGATCGCGGCGCCGTGCCAGAGCAGTGACGCGAGGACGAGGGAAATGGGGCTTCGAAGGAGGGGCATGGGCGCTATGAAAGTACCACAGCCATTCGGTCGGTACACTGATCAGATCGCGCCATTTCCATGCAGACCACCGCCTTGTCCATCGACCCGACCCGTTGCCCGCTGTGTGGCGGCGACAACCGCTGCGCGATGGAGGTCGAAAAGGCCACGGGCGAACCCCAGCCGCCGTGCTGGTGTGTCACCGCAACCTTCACGCCCGACCTGCTGGCGCGCTTGCCCGCAGAGGCGCAGGGTCAGGCCTGCATCTGCGCACGCTGCCTTGCCCGCTTCAACGCCAACACCCAAGAAAGCACCCCCTGATGGCCTGGCTCGACCGCTTCCCCCTGGGTCTTCTGATCGCCGTCGCGCTCTGGCTGACGGTGGCACCCATCGTTCCGGAGCCGCACCTGATCGAGAAGCTGCGCATGCTCAGCGAGGGCACGCTGGTAAAGCCCATCGACATCTTCGACCTGCTGCTGCACAGCGTGCCGCTGGTGCTGCTGGCGGTGCGCCTGTGGCGTGACGCCAGGCGCGGCCGAGGCTGAACGACAACGCTCGCAAGCAGCGGCTCGGCACAGGGCACCGCCGGGCCGGCTTTGCCGGACGGCCAGTGCCGTCCCCTTGAGGGGGTCGCGCGCAGCGCGGCGGGGGTGGTCACTAATTCACGACAAACGCCAGCACCAGGGCGCCCAGGGCCAGCAGGCCCAGCGCGCCGATGAACACGTTTTCGCCCAGCGCCTCGAAACGTGAGCCCCCGTCGTGCACGCGCATCGAGGCGAACGAGAGCACCGCGCTGACGAGGAACACCAGCGCGTCCACCGCCAGCAGCTTGTCAACCACCACCCGCCCGGCGCTGAAGGGGCTCAGCAGGCTGATGTAGAGCGCCGTCAGGCAGACCCCGATCATGGTGGCCGAGGTCGGCAGGATGTGGGCCGACAGCCCGCTCTGGCGCCGAGGCCCGCCAACGCTCGCCTCGGCGTGCGGCGCGGCACTCATCCGAGGCGCACCGGCACGAAGATGGTGTCGCCGTCGCGCCGGATCAGCAGCGCCACCGACTTGGCCGACTTCGCCACCGCGGCCCGGACCTGGTCCACGCTCTGCACCGGCGTGCCGTTGACCGCCATCAGCAGGTCACCCGGCTGCACGCCGGCGAGCGCCGCCGGCCCGCCCACGTCCTCCACCACCAAGCCTGTGCTCACGCCCGACTGGCGTTTTTCCTGCGGCTGCAGCGGACGAAGCGCCAGACCAAGCTTGCCCTGGCCCACGCCATCAGGGGCCTGGGCCACCTGGGCCTTCTTGTCGCTCGCGTCACCCAGCTTCGCGGTCAGCGTCTCAGTCTGGCCCTGGCGCCAGACCTCCAGTGTCATCTGGCTGCCCGGGGCGGATTGACCGATCAGCGCCGGCAGGTCGCCCGAGGCCACGATGCGCTGGCCGTTCGCCTGGCGGATCACGTCGCCCGGCTTCAGCCCCGCCTTGTCGGCCGGGCCACCGGCCTCCACGCTGGAAACCAGCGCACCTTCGGGCTTGTCGAGCTGGAAGGAGTCGGCCAGGGTCTGGTTCACCTCCTGCACCGACACACCCAGGCGCGCGTGGCTGGCCTTGCCGGTGGCCACGATCTGGTCCTTGACCTGCGTGGCCAGCTCGATGGGGATGGCGAACGACAGGCCCTGGTAGCCACCGGACTGGCTGTAGATCTGCGAGTTGATGCCCACCACCTCGCCGCGGCTGTTGAACAGCGGCCCACCCGAATTGCCCGGGTTGACCGCCACGTCGGTCTGGATGAACGGCACGAAGCTGTCGTCGGGCAGCGAGCGGCCCTTGGCGCTGACCACGCCGGCGCTCACGCTGTTCTCGAAGCCGAAGGGCGAGCCGATGGCCAGCACCCACTCGCCCACCTTGAGGTCGCGCGCGCTGCCCAGTGGCACGGTGGGCAGGTCTTTGGCATCGATCTTCAGCACGGCCACATCGGTCTTCGGGTCCGAACCCAGCACCCTGGCCTTGAACTCGCGCCGGTCGGTGAGCTTGACGATCACTTCGCTGGCGTCGCGCACCACGTGGGCGTTGGTGAGGATCAGGCCGTCGGCACTGACCACGAAGCCCGAGCCCTGGCCACGCACCGGCTGCGAGCGCTCAGGACGGCCGCCGCCCTGGCCCTGGAAGCGGCGGAAGAATTCAAAGAACGGATCGTCGGGGTCGATGCCGGGTGGCAGGCCACGCGCCGCGGCGACCTCTTCGCCCTCGGCGGAGGTGTGGCGCACGCCGCTGACACTGATGTTGACCACGGCCGGCCCGTAGCGGTCGGTGATTTTTGAGAAATCGGGCGTGCCCTGCAGGATGAGCGGCTGCGCGGTGCTGCCGGCCACCGTGGCGCTGACAGGCGCCTCGGCCCGCGCGGAGCCACCGGCCACGTAGGTGGCGCCGGCGCCACCCAGCAGACCGGCGGTGAGCAGAGCCAGAACGAGGCGGGTGGGGGAGAGAGTTCGGGTGTTCATGTGTGCTCCTTGTGAAGCCATGGGTTGGACAAGGGTTCACTGTCGAAGCAAACACTTAGACCGGGCTTAAAGACCACTGCGGGCGGGGTCCTGGCCGATCACTGTGGGTGGAACACCCGTTTCGTTCGCGGCACCTCGCGTGCCAAGGCGTGGGTTCTCCACCGGTAGAGAGCCACTTCATTTCTTGCTGCGGCAGGTGCTGTCCGGTGGGGGCGATTTCCGGGGCGGCTGTGACCGCCAGACTGGGGCCGGGCGCGCCAGTGCGCGCATCGTTTCTGACTCGCGGCCATTGTCTGAGCGGAGAGAGCGCAGCGAACGCAGCGAGTTTGGCCGCGCTGGCCCCAGGCTGGTGGACGCAGCGAAGTCGGCGCATCGCGCCGACCGCCCCGGTATGAGCCCCCGCCGGGCAGCGCCTGCCGCAGCCGCGAGGTGCTGCCTCTTCGGGACGCGCACCAGCGAACACGCCCGTCAGAAGAAGAGAAGCACCTCAAAAGGCCGGCCCCAAAGCCCCACTCACCCCATGGCACCCGGCGGGAAAACCACCCGCACGCGCAGGCCTCCCAACGTGGGCGAGGCATCCAGGTGCAGCGTGGCGCCGTGCAGATCGGCCACCGCCTTGACGATGGCCAGCCCCAGGCCACTGCCCGCCGAGGCCGCCTCCGGCACACGGTAGAAGCGGTCCAGCACACGCCCGCGTTCGGCCTCGGGAATGCCCGGACCGCTGTCTTCCACGCTGAGCTCCAGTGTGCCCGCGCCGGCGCGCAAGGCCACATCGACTTGGCCACCCGCCGGGGTGTACTTGACCGCGTTCTCCAGCAGGTTGCGCACGAGGATGCGCAAGGCCTCGGCGTGGCCGCTCACCCGTGCAGCGTCGGCCTGGGCGAGGCCGAGGTCGATGCTGCGCACCTGGGCCGCAGGCGCCATGTCGGCCACGGCCAGACGCACCAGCTGGTCCAGCGCCACCGGCTCGGGCCGCACGCCCGACGCCGCGCTGGCCTGCTGGCGCGCCAGCACCAGCAGTTGCTCGATCAGCCGCGTGGCGCGGTCGATGCCCGAGCCCAGACGCTCCATCGCGCGCTCGCGCGTGGCGTCATCGGGCGCGCGCTGCAGGCCCTGCACCTGCAGCTTGAGCGCGGCCAGCGGCGAGCGCAGCTCGTGCGCGGCGTCGGCCACGAAGCGCTGCTGCGCGTCAAAGGCCTGCGCCACGCGCCGCAGCAGGCCGTTGAACTCGTGCACCAGCGGGCGCACCTCGTCGGGCAGGTCGGTTTCGGTGAGCTCGGTCAGGTCGTCGGCCTGGCGCTGTGCCACCTGGCGCTGCGCGCGCGCCACCGGCGCCAGCGAGGTGCTGACCACCCAGCCCACCAGCAGCATGAGCAGCGGCGCCAGCAGCAGGATCGGCACCGCCGTGCGCAGCGCGAGCGAGCCGGCCATGCGCTGGCGCACCGCCAGGTCCTGCGCCACCTGGATCACGAAGCTGCGCGCCTGCACCGAAAACACGCGGTAGCGCGTGCCGTGCGCGAGCACGTCGGTGAAGCCCAGCACCGCGCGCTGCGGCAGCTCGGCGCGCGCGGCCGACTCGAACACCAGCTCGCCATCGAGCGTCCAGATCTGC
Organism: Hydrogenophaga aromaticivorans; assembly: GCF_013387465.1. Taxonomy (GTDB): domain Bacteria; phylum Pseudomonadota; class Gammaproteobacteria; order Burkholderiales; family Burkholderiaceae_C; genus Hydrogenophaga; species Hydrogenophaga aromaticivorans. The sequence continues at coordinate 362,462 of NZ_VYGV01000001.1, forward strand.
AGCACGAAGTCGAAGTCCTGCCCCTCGGCGGGCACGGGGATCACCCCGGTGACGAGGCCCTGTGGCAGGCCGGCGCGCAACGACAGCGCGGTCTGCTGCATGTGGTAGTCGAAAATCTCGTCGGTCTCGGCGCGCGCAGCCCGCCAGGCCAGCCCCGCCTGCAACAGCGCGGTGGCCAGGATGGCCAGCAGCACGAACACCAGCAGCCGGGCGCGCAAGGATGAGAGGTAACGCTTCACGTCAGCACTCCCCGCCCGAGCGCCGGTACGACGTTGCTTGGCCCAGGGATGCCGTGGAACCGGCTCCGCCGGGCCACAGGCACCTTCCCCCCAGCGGGGGGAAGCCGCGAAGCGGCGCAGGGGGGATTCATATCTTCTTCACCATGTAGCCCACGCCGCGCACGTTCTGGATCAGTTCGGCCCCGAGCTTCTTGCGCAGACCGTGGATGTAGACCTCCACCGCGTTGGAGCTGACCTCGTCCTTCCAGCCGTAGAGTTTTTCCTCCAGCTGCGCGCGTGAGAGCACCAGACCGGGCCGCGCCAGCAGGGGTTCGAGCACCGCCCATTCGCGCGCCGACAGCACCACCGGCTGGCCATGCACGGACACCTCGCGCGTGGCCGGGTCGATGCTCACGCCATGGTGCTCGTACACCGGCTCGGCGCGCCCGGCGGCGCGGCGCAGCAGGGCGCGGATGCGCGCGAGCAGTTCGTCCATGTCGTAGGGCTTGAGCACGTAGTCGTCGGCCCCGGCGTCCAGCCCCTCGATGCGCTGCTGCACCGAATCGCGGGCGGTGGCGATCAGCACCGGCAGGCGGTTCTTGCGCGCGCGCAGCGCCCGCAGCACCGACAGGCCATCGCGCCGGGGCAGGCCCAGGTCAAGCAGCAGCAGGTCGTAGGTTTGGGTGCACAACGCCGTGTCGGCCAGCTCGCCATCTTTCACCCAGTCCACCGCGTAGTGTTCGGCGCGCAGCAGATCGAGCACGGACTCGCCGATCATGGTGTCGTCTTCAACCAGCAGCAGCCGCATGGAGGGTTCCTTCGGAGGTCCGGGGCCGAACGGCCCACACGGTCATTCTGCCAGCGCTCCCCGCGCCAGACTTAGGCGAAACTGAGGCCGCACCCGGTGCCGGGGATTGCGCGGGCGGTTATCGTTGCGGCGTCCCATCCTCCCCGCCATGACACAGCCCACCGACCACTCCATCACCGCACTGCGCGAGCGCTACGGCGCGCGCTACCGCTGGTTGCTGCTGCTCTCGGTGATGGTGGGCACCATGGCGTCGATCATGTCGTCCACCATCATCAACGTGGCGATCCCCGACATGAGCCAGCACTTCACGCTCGGCCAGGAGCGCGCGCAGTGGGTCACCTCGGGCTTCATGGCCGCCATGACGGTGTCGATGCTCACCACGCCCTGGCTGCTGGCGCGCTACGGCTACCGGCGCACGTACTCGGGCTGCATGTGGCTGCTGATGGCCGGCGGCGTGGCCGGCGGTTTTGCCCATCACTTCCCGCTGGTGCTGGCGGCGCGTGTGGCCGAGGGCCTGGCGGCGGGCGTGGTGCAACCCATTCCCGCGATCATCATCCTGCGGGCTTTCGAGCCGAACGAACAGGGCCGCGCCAGCGGCATCTTCGGCATGGGCGTGGTGCTGGCGCCGGCCATCGGCCCCAGCATCGGCGGCCTGCTGGTGGACGGCTTCGGCTGGCGCTCGATCTTCTTCATGGTGGTGCCGTTCTGCATCGCGTCGCTCTGGCTGGCGCAACGCTTCGTGCCCGGCACGGCACCGGGGGGTGGCGCTGCCAACTCCCAGGGTGCCGGGCTTGACTGGCGCGGCCTGCTGCTCGCCACAGTGGGCACGCTGTGCCTGCTCAACGGCCTGGTCGACCTGCAGGGCGGCACGGTCGCCAGCGCCGCCGGCCTGCTCGGTGGCGCGGCGCTGGCGCTGCTGTTGTTCGTGTGGCTGCAGCGGCGCACGCTCAAGCGCCGGCTGCGGCGGCCCGACGAAGGCACCGACCCGCTGATGAACCTCTCGCTGTTTGCCGACCGCCGCTTCGCCATGGGCAGCATCGTGGCCTTCATCTACGGCATCGCACTGTTCGGCTCCACCTACCTGCTGCCGGTCTACATGCAGATGGGGCTGGGGCTCTCGCCGTCCTACGTGGGCAGCATCCTGCTGCCGGCGGGCCTGGTGCTGGCGGTCACCATCGCCATCGTCGGGCGCCTCGCCGACCGCCAGCCCACGCACCGGCTGGTCACCATCGGGCTGGTGTTGCTGGCGGCCTCGTTCGCGCTCATGTTCACAATCGACCTGCGCCGCCCCAGCCACATCATTCCGCTGCTGGTGACCTGGGCGATCCTGGGCCGCATCGGGCTCGGTTTCATCCTGCCCTCGCTCAACATCGGCGCCATGCGCGGCCTGGAGCGCACCCACATCCCGCAGGGGTCGAGCGTGATCAACTTCCTGCGCATGCTGGGCGGCGCCGCGGGCGTCAGCCTGTGCGGCATCGTGCTCGAATGGCGCGTCGCCGCCCACGGCTTCCGGCTCGACACAGCCAACCCCAGCCCGGAGCGGCTGGCCGCGTTTGACGAGACCTTTGGGCTGCTCGCCGCGATCTGCGCCCTGGCGATCGTCGCCGCATGGCGGCTGCGTACGGAGCGCACGACAGACTGAACCCTGAACACGCGGTGGACCTGCGTGCCTCGACGCAAGCGGCCCCGCCCCATCGCGGGCAGACCGCCGCACAATACAGGCTTCACCACCAAAATGCCTCCGACCGAGGCGCAGCGCCGGAGCGGGGGTTCCCCAATCCAGCACGCACCGTGGAACCGGCTTCGCCGGGCCACTGGTGCGGTCCCCCCTTCCAGGGGGGAAGCCGCGCAGCGGCGCAGGGGGGTCACTCCAGATGTGCCAACTGCTCGGACTCAACTGCGCCACCCCCACAGATGCCTCGTTCAGCTTCACCGGTTTCTGCCAGCGCGGTGGCAACACGGGAGAACACGCCGACGGCTGGGGCATTGCCTTCTTTGAGGGTCGTGGCCTGCGGCTGTTTGTGGACCACCAGAGTGCGGCCCGGTCGCCGATGGCGGAGTTTCTGCAGAAGTACCCGCTCAAGAGCAAGAACATCATCGCCCACGTGCGCAAGGCCACCATCGGCGAAGTGGCGCTGGAAAATGCCCACCCCTTCACACGCGAACTCTGGGGACGGCACTGGGTGTTTGCCCACAACGGCGACCTGAAGGACTATTTCCCCCCGCTGCACAGCCACTTCCGTCCCATCGGCAGCACCGACAGCGAGCGCGCGTTTTGCTGGCTGATGCAGGAACTGTCCAAATCCCACGCCAGCCTGCCCAGCACCGAAGAGCTCACGCTCACGCTGCGCGAGCTCGTGCCCCAGGTGCGCCACTTCGGCAGCTTCAACTTTCTGCTCTCCAACGGCGAAGCGCTGTGGGCGCACTGCAGCACCAAGCTGCACTACCTCGTGCGCCAGCACCCATTCGCGCTGGCCACCCTGATGGACCATGACTGGACCGTCAACTTCGCCGATCTCAACCATCCCGGTGACCGCGCCGCCGTGATCGTCACCACGCCCCTCACCCACAACGAGACCTGGACCGCCTTCGAGCCCGACGAGCTCAAGGTGTTCGTGGACGGTCTGCCCGTGCTGGAGAAGACCGCTTGAACGCCTGGCTGACACTGGGGATCGCGATCGTGGCCGAGGTCATCGGCACGACCGCGCTCAAGGCCAGCGAAGGGTTCACGCGGCTCGGTCCTTCGGCCATCGTGGTGGCGGGTTATGCGGTGGCGTTCTACTGCCTATCGCTGGTGCTCAAGACCATCCCGGTGGGCGTGACCTATGCCATCTGGTCGGGCCTGGGCATCGTGCTCATCACGCTGGTGGCCTATGTGGTCTATGGGCAGAAGATCGACCTGGCCGGCCTGCTCGGCATGGGCCTGATCATCGCGGGCGTGGCCGTGCTCAACATCTTCTCAAAAACCGCCGCGCATTGAAGCCTGCGCGCGGTGCGCTCTCAGCCCGTCAGAGCACCTTGAACAGCTTCTCGCGCAGCTCCGGCAGGCGCTTGGCGCCCATGCCGTGGTTGGACATGCTGCTCGCCCAAGCGTGATAGACCACGCGCAGCTGCTCGGTGGTCCCGGCATGGAAGATGTCCTCCACCAGCGAAATGCGCGTGTTCTGGCCAATGATGGAGTTGACGGAGTTGATCATGAAGTTGCGCGCCATCTCGTTGTCTTTGGCGCTGCGTGATCCGGCGCTCGGCAGGCCCGGTATCTCGCTGGACGACGACTCGACCCCCTCATTTGTCGCCGTCGACGTTGCCGCCGCTGCAGGGGCAGCCGCGGCCTGCGAGGCCATGGGTTTGGTGCGCGCCTGCGCCTCGACGCAATCCAGTGTCAGCAACTGACCCAGGATCTCTTCAATGTCGCCGTTGCCGCTCAGAAAAGGGGCGAGTTCGCTGCCCGAGCGTTTGCCATCGACCAGCACGAGGATGCGGCGCACCAGCGGCGACAGGCCGAGCGATCGGGTCTGGATTTCCTGTTGCCCAACGGCCGTCTTGGCATAGACAGCGGTGGTCAGATCAAAGGTTTCGGGCATGGAACGTGTGGTGTGTCGGTATGGGCAGGGCTCCCTGAACACCCGCTTTTACTGCACCCGTTCGCGCGCAACAAGGCGGGAATGCCATGACATCGCACGAAAGCACTTCTTTTGACTGACAAATCCGGACCCGAAGTCCGGTGCCAACGGGGCACCCGTGGTGCAGGCACGACACGCGCCCGTTCAAGGTGTGTTGCTATGCAATTAGGTGCGGCCCCGTGCACCGCCGGCCCGCCGCTCTTCGCGCAGCATGAAAAGGTACAGGCCTTCGACCTTCTCGCGCGCCCACGGTGTCTTGCGCAGGAAGCGCAGGCTGGAACCCACGCTCGGGTCCACGTTGAAGCAGCGCACCGGGATGCGCTGGCCCAATTCTTCCCAGCCGTAGTGGTCGGCCAGCGCGGTGACTATTGTTTCCAGCGTCAGGCCGTGCAGCGGGTTGCGCGCCTGGAATGCATCGGCGCCCCCAAGCGTCTTCCCGCTTTGCGCGGGAATCCGGGGCTCCGCCGCTTCGCGGGTCGCTGCCCCCCGAGGGGGCTGGCCTTGCTTGGGGCGGCCCGGCGCTGCGGCCGCGGCGTCGTCTTCTTCCGTCATCTCAGCGCAGCCTCCAGCGCATCGACGAACATCGCCGGCACGTCGAACCCGGTCTGGTCGGTGATCTCCTGGAAGCAGGTCGGGCTGGTGACGTTGATCTCGGTCACGCTGTTGCCGATCATGTCCAGCCCCACCAGCAGCAGGCCGCGCGCGGCCAGCACGGGCGCGATGGCTTCGGCCACGGCGCGGTTCTCGTCCGACAGCGGCTGGGCCACGCCCTTGCCGCCGGCCGCGAGGTTGCCGCGCACCTCGTTGCCTTGGGGAATGCGCGCCAGCACGAAGGGCGCCACCTGCCCGCCGATCAGCAGCAGGCGCTTGTCACCCAGTGCGATCTCGGGCAGGTAGGCCTGCGCCATCACGCTCGTGGCCCCGCCCTCGTTGAGGGTTTCCACGATCGACCCCAGGTTCATGCCATCGGCACCGACGCGGAAAATGCCCGCGCCGCCCATGCCGTCGAGCGGCTTCAGGATGATGTCGCGGTGCTCGGCGTGGAACGCCCGCAGTTCGTTCGCGTTGCGCGTCACCAGGGTCGGCGGCGCGAAGGTCGCGAACTCCATCAAGGCGAGTTTTTCAGGGTGATCGCGCAGCGCACGCGGGCTGTTGAACACCTTCGCGCCTTCGCGCTCGGCCTGTTCGAGCAGGTGCGTGGTGTAGAAGAACTCGCTGTCAAACGGCGGGTCCTTGCGCATGAGCACGGCATCAAAGCTGTGCACAGGCTCCAGCGCCTCGCTGGTCACGGTGTACCAGTCGTCGGCGTGGTTGTTGAGCTGCAGATGGCGCACCTGCGCGATCACGGACTGGCCGCTGCGCCAGCTCATGAAGCGCGGCTCGGTGCTGGCCACGCGGTGACCGCGCTTTTGCAGCTCGCGCATCATGGCAAAGGTGGTGTCCTTGTAGATCTTGAAGGACTCGATGGGATCGGCAACGAAGAGGATGTTCATGGCGTGTCGGTTTTCTGAGCCCTGTACTGTTGCACAAACAGCGCGAGCGCGCCGGCGACCACGCCCCAGAAGGCCGAGCCGATGCCGGCAATGACCACACCGCTGAGTGTGACAAGGAAGGTGATGAGCGCGGCTTCGCGGTGGCTGTCGTCGCGCAGAGCGGCGTGCAGGCCGCCGCCGATGCTGCCCAGCAGCGCCAGACCGGCGATCGCCAGCACCAGCTCTTTGGGGAACGCGATCAGCAGACCGGTGACGGCCGCGCCGAACAGGCCGATCAGCACGTAGATGGCGCCGCAGGCCACCGCCGCGGTGTAGCGCTTCTTCTTGTCCGGGTGCGCCTCTTCGCCCATGCAGATGGCGGCGGTGATGGCGCTCAGGTTGAGCGCGAAGGCACCGAAGGGCGCGAGCACCAGCGTGACCACGCCGGTCATGGTGATGATCTTCGAGATCGGCATGTCGTAGCCCGCCGCGCGGATGGCCACCATCCCCGGCAGGTTTTGCGAGGCCATGGTGACGATGAACAGCGGCAGCGCCAGGCTCACGAAAGCGCTGAGGGTGAACTCGGGCGCGGTGAACACCGGCCTGGCCCATTCCAGCGTCAGCGCGCCCGCGTTGAACTGGCCCCGGACCAGCACATACACCACCGCCACGCCCAGCGAGAGCGGCACCGCATAACGCGGCAGCAGGCGCCGGCCCAGCAGGTAGGCCAGCAGCATGAGCAACACCAGCGGCAGCGCGGTCTGCGCCGCCGCAAACGCCTGCAGGCCAAATCGCGCCAGCACACCGGCCAGCAGCGCCGAGGCGAGGGCCATGGGGATGCGGTTCATGATGCGCTCGAACCAGCCGGTGGCGCCCGCGAGCGCGATCAGCACGGCGGAGGCCATGAAGGCGCCGACAGCCTGCGGCATGGTGAAGCCTCCCGCCAGCCCGGCCGTGGCCAGCACGGCCGCGCCGGGCGTGCTCCAGGCCACCATCACCGGCTGCTTCCAGAGGAGCGAGGGAATGGCCGAACACAGCCCCATGCCCAGGCCGAGCGCCCACATCCAGGAGGTGATGAGTTCGGGCGTGGCGCCGAAGGCCTGTGCGGCCTGGAAAACGATGGCCACCGAACTGGTGAAACCCACCAGCACCGCCACGAAACCGGCCGTGGCGGCCGAGAGGTTGAGATCACGGAAGAACGACATGCGGCAATTGTGCAGGGCCAGCAGCAACCGCTGGACAACACCGGACACTCCGGAGCAAGTGACCGAGCCCAGGATGCGGTGGAACCGGCTTCGCCGGGCCACTCGCATCGCCCCCCAGTGGGGGGTGACGCGCCCTGAGGCGCGGCGCAGGGGGCGTCAAATCTCGATCTTGGACCCCAGCTCAATCACCGCATTGCTCGGCAAATTGAGAAACTCGGCCGCAGCGCCCGCGTTGTGGTGCATCTGGGCGAAGATCTTTTCGCGCCAGGGCGCCATGCCGCTGCCCAGTGTGGGCACAACCAGGTCGCGCGAGAGAAAGTAGCTGGTGGTCATGGGCTCCAGCTCGCAGCCTCGGGCACTCATGAGCCGCAGCGCCTTGGGCACATCCGGGTCGTCCTTGAAACCGTAGTGGATCACCACTTGCCAGCAGTCGTGCCCCAGCGGCTCGACTTCCAGCCGCTTGTCCAGAGCGATCCAGGGCACCTCGTGGCTGCGCACGGTGACGAACAGGTTCTGCACGTGCAGCACCTTGTTGTGCTTGAGGTTGTGCAGCAGCGCGTTGGGCACGGTGCCGGTATCGGCCGTCAGGAACACGGCCGTGCCTTCCACCCGCAACGGCGGGGCCATGAACACCGCTTCAAGGAAACTGTCGAGGTCCAGCGATTCGGCCTGCTGCTTGGCCGCCATCAGGGCGCGACCCTGCTTCCAGGTCATCATGAGCGCGAACACCACGCCGCCGATCAGCAGCGGGAACCAGCCGCCGGCGAACAGCTTGAGCAGGTTGGAGCTGAAAAAGGCCAGATCGACCACGAAGAAGAAGCCGGTCGCCAGCAGGCACAGCCACAGCGGGTACTTCCAGCCGTAGCGGATGACGAAGAAGGTCAGCACGGTGGTGATCAGCATGTCCAGCGTCACGGCGATGCCGTAGGCCGCGGCGAGGTTGGTCGACGACTTGAACATCACCACCGCGAGCACGATGGCGGCAAACAGGCCCCAGTTGACGACGGGCAGGTAGATCTGGCCGGTGTCGTGCACGCTGGTGTGATGCAGGTTCAGGCGCGGCAGGTAGCCGAGCTGCACCGCCTGCTTGGTCACGCTGAAGGCGCCAGAGATCAGCGCCTGGGAGGCGATCACCGTGGCCATGGTGGCCAGCCCCACCAGGGGCAGCAGCGCCCAGTCGGGCGCCATGTTGAAGAACGGGTTTTTCACCGCTTCGGGGTCGGCCAGCAGCAGCGCGCCCTGGCCGAAGTAGTTCAGCGTCAGGCAGGGCATGACGATGGCGAACCAGGCCACGCGGATCGGCTTCTTGCCGAAGTGCCCCAGGTCGGCGTAGAGCGCTTCGCCGCCGGTCACGCACAGCACCACCGCGCCGAGGATGATGAAGGTGGTGCCCGGCTGCTGCCAAATGAAACGCAGCGCGTGGTGCGGGCTCAGCGCCGCGAGGATTTCGGGGTGGCCGACGATGTGCGACACGCCGAGCACCGCGATCGACACGAACCACAACACGGTGATCGGGCCGAAGAACTTGCCGATGCCACCGGTGCCGCGCTTCTGCACGAAGAACAGGCCGAACAGCACCACCAGGGTGATCGGCACCACGTACTGCTTGAAAGCCGGGGAGACCACCTCCAGGCCCTCGACCGCCGAGAGCACCGAGATCGCTGGCGTGATCACGCCATCGCCATAAAACAGCGAGGTGCCGAAAATGCCGATGACCAGCAGCCATTTGCGCAGCTCCGGTTTGTCCTTCACCGCCTGCGACGCCAGCGCCAGCATGGCGATCAGGCCGCCCTCGCCCGCGTTGTCGGCCCGCAGCACCAGCACCACGTATTTCAGCGAGACGATGACCGTCAGGGTCCAGAAGACGATCGACAGCACACCGTAGACGTTTTCGTGTGTGAACGGAACGTGGCCCGACCCGAAGATTTCCTTGATGGCGTACAGCACGCTGGTGCCGATATCGCCATACACCACACCAATGGCCCCCAAGGTGAGCGCGGTGAGCGAAGATTTGTTGCTGGACACAAAAATACCCGGGACTTGTCGGCCCGGGTTTGGCTGTCAATATGGGGGCGATTCTGCGCTCAGGGCCAACGCGCCGCCAGTAGGGGGGATCGCTGAAAGGGCCATGGCGTGAAGAATGTTGCAACGCAGCAACCCCAACGGCGAGATGGGGGTCACCCAGAACGCAGCGGAACCCAACCTCAGTCGGAGCGACGTACCTGTCACCAGGATGCGGTGGAACCGGCTTCGCCGGGCCACTCGCATCGCCCCTTGGGGGGTGACGCGCCGCAGGCGCGGCGCAGAGGGGTCACTCGTATATTTCAGCGTTCGGGTCGGTGGCTTCCAGCTCGTAACTCGCGGCCAGCATGGCCAGGCGACCGATCACGCCGTACATGTAGAAGCGGTTGGGAACGCTGGCGCCCGGCTTCACACCCGGTTGCGGCAGCTGCGCGCTCTGCTCGAAGGCCAGCGGCACGAAGCTGGAGCCCGGTGCGTTGAGGTTTTCGTCCACACCCCGTTGCGCGTGCACGCGGTAGAAGCCGCCCACCACATAGCGGTCCATCATGTAGACCACCGGCTCGGCCACCGCCGCGTTGATGCGCTCGTTGGTGAGCACGCCCTCCTGGATGATGACCTCGTGAACCGGCTGGCCGGCCTGCACCGTCGCCATGCGCTCGCGTGTTCCCACCGACAGGGCATCGATGTCCTTCGCATCGCGCACGGTGAGGATGCCCATGCCGCCGGTGCCGTTGTCGGCCTTGACCACGACAAACGGTTTTTCGTTGATGCCGTATTCCTTGTATTTGCGGCGGATCTTGCCGAGCAGCGCGTCGGCATTGGTGCGCAGGCATTCCAGTCCGTGCTCTTCGGCAAAATTGACCTGGCCACACTGGTTGAACATCGGGTTGATGAGCCAGTGGTCCATGCCCAGCAGCTTGCCGAAGCGCTTGGACACCTCTTCATACGCCTTGAAGTGGTTGCTCTTGCGGCGCGTGCCCCAGCCCGCGTGCAGCGGCGGCAACAGGTACTGCTCGTGCAGGTCTTCCAGGATGCCGGGCACACCGGCGCTCAGGTCGTTGTTGAGCAGGATGGTGCAGGGGTCAAAATGTTTGAGGCCCAGGCGGCGCTTGCTGCGGATCAGCGGCTCCAGCGTGACCGACTCACCACCCGGCAGGTCGATCGTGGTGGGTGCCTTGATGTCGTTGGACAGCGAACCCAGGCGCACATTGAGGCCGGCCTGGTAGAAGATGCGCTGCAGTTGCCGCAGGTTGCTCAGGTAAAACACATCGGTGCTGTTCTCGGGCACCAGCAGCAGGTTCTTGGCCTCGGGACAGATCTTTTCGATCGCGGCCATGGCGGCCTGCACCGCCAGCGGCAACATCTCGGGCGTGAGGTGGTTCCAGCCGCCGGGGTAGAGGTTGGTGTCCACCGGCGCGAGCTTGAAGCCGGCGTTGCGCACGTCCACCGAGGTGTAGAACGGCGGCGTGTGCTCCATCCACTCCAGCCGGAACCAGCGCTCAATCACGGGCGTGGATTCCAGGATGCGCTGTTCCAGTTCGTTGATCGGACCGGTCAGGGCGGTGACGAGGTGGGGAACCATGAGAAAACCTTTTGCAGGGAAGGGGACGGCCAAACCATTGTAGGGACCGGCCAAGACAGCCAAAGGACAGAAGTGGGGCCGGGGGCCCGGCTTGCAAGCCCCGCTCAGCTGCGAACTTCGCCTTCGCCCAGCACAACGTACTTCAGGGACGTGAGCCCTTCGACGCCGACCGGCCCACGGGCGTGGAACTTGTCGGTGCTGATGCCGATTTCGGCGCCCAGGCCGTACTCGAAACCGTCGGCGAAGCGGGTGCTCGCATTCACCATGACGCTGGCCGAATCGACCTCACGCAGGAAACGCTGGGCGTGCATGTGGTCGGTGGTGAGGATAGCGTCGGTGTGGTGGCTGCTGTAGCGGTTGATGTGGGCGATGGCTTCGTCCAGGCCATCGACGATCTTCACGCTGATGACCGGCGCCAGGTATTCCTCGCTCCAGTCGGCCTCGCTGGCGGCCGTCACGGCAGCGCCCGGCACGGCCGCCAGGATCGCCATCGCCTCGGCGCAGCCGCGCATCTCCACCCCCTTGGCGGCGTACACGGCGCCGATTTTCGGCAGGAAGTCCGCCACCACGCCACGTGCCACCAGCAGGCTTTCGGTCGCGTTGCAGGGGCTGTACTTCTGCGTCTTGGCGTTGTCGGCCACCTTGACCGCCATGGCGATGTCACACGGCTGATCCACATAGGTGTGGCAGTTGCCGTCCAGGTGCTTGATGACCGGCACCTTGGCCTCGGCGCTGATGCGTTCGATCAGCCCCTTGCCGCCACGCGGGATGATCACGTCCACATACTGCGGCATGGTGATGAGCTGGCCGACCGCGGCGCGATCGGTGGTGGGCACCAGCTGCACCGCGTCGGCCGGCAGGTCGGCGGCCACCAGGGCCTGCTGCACCAGCGCGGCGAGAGCCCGGTTGGAATCGATGGCTTCGGAGCCACCGCGCAGGATGCAGGCGTTGCCGCTCTTGATGCTCAGGCTGGCGGCCTCGATGGTCACGTTCGGGCGGCTTTCGTAGATCATGCCGAACACGCCGATGGGCACGCGCATCTGGCCGACGCGGATGCCGCTGGGCATCTGCTTCAGGCCCGAGATTTCACCAATGATGTCGGCCATGGCGGCGAGCTGCTCGCAGCCTTCGGCGCAGGTCTCGATGACTTTGGGCGTGAGTTTGAGGCGGTCCACCATCGGCTCGGCCAGACCTGCGGCGCGGGCACGCTCCAGGTCCTTGGCGTTCTCCGCCTGCAAGCCGTCCACATTGGCGCGCAGCAGCGTGGCCAGCTTGCGCAGTGCCTTGAGCTTGGTCGCCGCGCTGGCCTTGGCCATCAGGGCCGAAGCGGCCTTGGCCTGGCTGCCCAGGGTGTTCATGAGTTCGGTGGTGTTGCTCGCGTTCATGCATCGATTTTCGCAGAGCGGCCCGCACTTGGGGAAGGGAGGGCATTCGGGGGCTGGCCCCGCAACGCGCGTGACAACCGGGCACGCTGAACCGGTACACCATCCTGGCACCCGCTTCCTCATCGTGTAACGCCCCATGACCACCACCCTGTTCCTGGTCCGCAAGGACCAACTCGACACCACACGAACCGTGCAGTTGCCCGAAGCGCCCCTGTCCGACGGCCAGGTGCGGGTGCGCATCGAGCAGTTCGCCTACACGTCCAACAACATCACTTACGCCGCATTCGGCGAGTCCATGGACTACTGGCGGTTTTTCCCGGTGGTGCCACAGGGCGACGAAGCCCCCTGGGGAATCGTTCCAGTCTGGGGTTTCGGCGTGGTGGTGGAGACGAAATGCGCCGGGGTGGCCGAAGGTGAGCGCCTGTATGGGTATTGGCCGATGGCCTCGGACGCCGTGCTGCAGCCTGCGCGCGTGTCGCCCGAAGGCTTCTTTGACGCCGCTCCGCACCGCGCGGCGCTGCACCCGGTCTACAACCACTACCTGCGCTGCGCGGTCGACCCGCTGCACGATCCCGCCAGCGAACCGCTGCAGGCGCTGCTGCGGCCCTTGTTCCTCACCGCCTGGCTGATCGACGACTTCCTGGCCGACAACGCCTTCTTCGGCACCAGCCAGCCGGGCCGGCGCGGCGCGATGCTGCTCTCGTCGGCCAGCAGCAAGACGGCATATGCCACCGCGGCCCAGCTGGCCCACCGGCCGGAAGTGGAGGTGATCGGCCTGACCTCGGCGGCCAACGTGGCGTTCTGCCAGAGCCTGGGTGTGTACAGCCGCGTGCTCACCTACGACCAGCTCGACGCGCTACCCACCGATACACCCTGCGTGTACGTCGACTTCGCGGGCAACGGTGCGCTGCGCAAGGCCGTCCACAGCCGCTTTACTGCCCTCGCCTACAGCTGCTCCATCGGGGGCACCCACGTGGACCAGCTGTCCGGCGCACGCGACTTGCCCGGGCCACGCCCGGTGCTGTTCTTTGCGCCGGCGCAGGTCAAGAAGCGCCATGCCGACTGGGGTGCCGCAGGCTTCAACGAAAGGATGGCGCGCGCCTGGCATGCGTTCACGCGGCAGGTGAGCCAGCCGCCGGCGCCCTGGCTGGTGGTGCAGCACCACAGCGGGCCCGAGGCGGTGCAGGCGGCCCACGCGCTGGTGCTGGGCGGACGTGGTGACCCGCGCCTGGGGCACATGCTGTCGCTGTCAGGCGGCGTTTAGGCCGCAGGCCCCCCCGCACAGGTCAACGCCCTTCAGCGCACCGGAATCGCGGTGGCACGGTCCACCGGCACCGCCGTCACCGAGTTCTGCGGCGAGCCTTCGATCACCCGATCGGAGTAGGTGAGATAAACCAGCGTGTGCCGCTTGGGATCGACCATGCGCACGATGCGCAGGCGCTTGAAGATGAGGCTGGTGCGCTCGCTGAAGATTTCTTCCTGCGGCTGAATGGGCCTGGGAATCGAGATCGGGCCGACCTGCCGGCAGGCGATGGACGCCTCGGATTTGTCCTCGGCGAGGCCGAACGCGCCCTTGAGGCCACCGGTCCTGGCGCGCGACAGGAAGCAGGTGACGCCGGCCACCCCGGGGTCGTCGAACGCCTCGACCACGATCTTGTGGTCGGGCCCGATGAACTTGAACACCGTATCGACAGAGCCGATCTCTTCAGCGTGGGTGGCGGTGGTGGCGAACAGCAGCAGCGTGAGGGAGAGTGCGAGGTGGCGCATGGTGGGCCTTTGCAGGGGGGTTGCGAATGGACACACGGTAGCAGCACCCCGCAGGTCAGCCCGTCCGGCTCCCAGACAAAGGCTGCCACCTGATATCCCCTTTTTCTCGCTGCCGACGTCAATTCCCACGCTGACCACCGCTCAGAACGGGTAATGGCGCGGCGTCGTCTGCAACGTGATCCAGCGCAGCTCGGTGAATTCGGCAATGCCGGCCTTGCCGCCAAAGCGCCCGATGCCGCTGCCCTTGACGCCGCCGAAGGGCATCTGCGCCTCGTCGTGCACGGTGGGGCCGTTGACATGGCAAATGCCACTGTCGATCTTGCGCGCCACGTTGAAGGCGCGGGCGATGTCGCCACCGAACACGGCGGACGACAGGCCGTATTCGTTGTCGTTTGCACAGGCGATGGCTTCCTCCACGCCATTGACGCGCACCACGCACTTCACCGGGCCGAAGGTTTCTTCGTGGTAGATGCGCATGGCCGGCGTCACGTGGTCGAGCACAGTGGCGGGCATCAGCGTGGTGTCGGCCTTGCCGCCGCACACCAGTTTGGCGCCCTTGGCCAGCGCATCATCGATCAGGTCGTTGCAGTGGTGGACCGTGCCCATGCCGATCACCGAGCCCAGCACCACCGGCTCGGGCTTGCGCGGGTCGCCCACGGGCAGGGCCTTGGCCTTGTCGCTGAACTTCTTCACGAACTCGTCGGCGATTTTCTGGTCGACGATGATGCGTTCGGTGCTCATGCAGATCTGGCCGCTGTTGGCGAAGGCGCCGAAGGCCGCGCCGTTGACCGCGTCGTCGATGTTGGCGTCGTCCAGCACCACCAGCGGCGCCTTGCCGCCCAGTTCGAGCACCACGGGTTTGAGGTACTTCGCGCAGGTCATGGCGATGATCTTGCCGATCTTGGTGGAGCCGGTGAAGTTCACGCGCCGCACCGCCGGGTGGGCCACCATGGCTTCGACCACCGCGCCCGCATCGGCCGGCGCGTTGGTGATGTAGTTCACCACTCCGGGGGGAAAGCCGGCATCCTGAAACGCTTCGATGATGAGCTGGTGGGTGCGCGGACAGTTTTCACTGCCCTTCAGAATCACGGTGTTGCCGCAGGCCAGCGGCACGCAGATGGCACGCACGCCGAGGATGATGGGCGCGTTCCAGGGCGCGATGCCCAGCACCACGCCGGCCGGCTGGCGCACGCCCATGGCGAGCGAGCCAGGCACGTCGGAAGGAATCACTTCGCCCGCCACCTGGGTGGTGAGCGATGCGGCTTCGCGGATCATGCCGGCGGCCAGAAACACGTTGAAGCCGCCCCACATGCCGGTGGCGCCGGTTTCGGCCGACACGGCTTCAATGAACGCGGGCGTTTTGGCTTCGAGCGCATCGGCCGCCTTGAGCAGCAGCGCGCGGCGCTCGCCGGGCCCGGTTTCGCTCCAGGTTTTGAAGGCCTCGGCAGCGGCTTCCACCGCCATCACCGCATCGGCGGGCGAAGCGGCGGGTGCACGTGTGGCCACGCTGCCGTCGAGCGGGTTGCGGCGTTCGAAGGTGGCGCCTTTTTCGGCGGTGACTTTGAGGCCGTTGATGAGCATGGACATGTCGGACATGGGGTTCTCCTAGGTAAACAATTTCGCGGTTTCAGGGGGTGGCCACGGCTTTGCGGCGCTGCACCGCGTCAGCCGCACTGGTGGTGCCGGTAGCAGGGTCCTTGTCTGCGCCCAGGTAGGCCTCGCGGATCACGGTGGAGCGCGCGAGCAGCTTGGCCGGTCCACTGGCCACCAGGGTGCCGCGCTCCATCACGTAGCCCCGGTCGGCCACGGCCAGCGCCTTCTTCACGTTCTGCTCCACCATCAGCACGGTGGTGCCGGCGTCGGCAATGCGGCGCACGATGGTGAGCAGTTCATCCACCATCTTCGGCGCTAGGCCGAGCGAGGGTTCGTCGAGCATGAGCAGGCGCGGCGCGCACATCATGGCTCGCGCCACCGCCACCATCTGCTGCTCGCCACCGCTCATGGTGCCGGCCAGTTGGGTGGCCCGCTCCTTGAGCTTGGGAAAGTCCACGAAAGCTTGCGCCAGCCGTTCGGCGCGTTGTGCCTTGGGCACCAGCCAGCCACCGAGCTCCAGGTTTTCAGTGACGGTCATTTGCGGAAACAGCTGGCGGCCCTCGGGCACCAAGGCAACGCCAGTCTGCACGATCTCGTGCGTCTTCTCGGGCATCTCTGCGCCGTCGAGCAACACCGAACCGCCGCGCGGGATCAAGCCGTTGAGCGCCTTGAGCAGCGTGGTCTTGCCCGCGCCGTTGGGGCCGAGCACCACGGTGAGGCCGGGCTGGATGTCGAGCTTGAGGTCGCGCAGCACGAGAAAGGCACCGTAGCCGGCCGAGAGGCCGCTCACTTTCAGACGCGCGCGCCCGCCGCCGCCCAGCTCGAAGGGGGTTGTGCGGTACCACATCATGCGGTGGTCTCCTCGGCAACATGTTCCGTGGTGGGCTCGTTCATTTCGTCACCCAGATAGGCCTCGATCACCTCGGCGTTGCGCACCACCTCGGCGGGCGTGCCGTCTGCAATTTTTTTGCCCTGGTGCAGCACAATCACACGTTCCACATGGCGCAGCAATGTGGTCACCGCGTGTTCGATCCACACCACCGTGAGGTCGAGCTCGTCGCGCAGGCGGCGGATCAGGCGAGCCATTTCCTCCACCTCGTTTTCGGTCAGGCCAGCGGCCACCTCGTCGAGCAACAACATGCGCGGGCGCGTGGCCAGCGCCATGCCGATCTCCAGCAGGCGCTGCTGCGACGGCGTGATGGCCGCGGCCGGCAGATCGGCCTGGTCGCGCAGGCCGATCAGGCCCAAGATGCTTTCGGGCGTGCGCAGCACCCAGGGCACCGTCGTCTCTTCACCCCACCAGATGTACTTGCGCGGCCGCCGGCCGGCGAACTTCAGCCCGAAGGCGATGTTGTCGCGCACCCGCATGTCGGGAAACGTGCGCGGGGTCTGGAAGGTGCGCGCCAGGCCGTTGGCGGCAAAGCGGTGCGGGCCTTTGCCGCCAAGTTCGCGGCCCTGCACCGTGAGCGTGCCGCTGGTGGGTTTGGTGACGCCGGAGATGGCATTGAAGAAGGTGGTCTTGCCCGCCCCGTTGGGGCCGATGATGCCGACCAGCTCGCCGGGCATGAAGCGCGCACTCACGGAGTCGACCGCCACGAGGCCGCCGAAGCGCACGGTGATGTCGCGGGCGTCGAGAAGTGGCTGGCGATCAGAAGACATCGCGGCGCTCCCTCAGGCTCTTTTCGAGTTGCTTGCGGCGTTTCGTCTCGCCGCTCAGGTCGTCGCGCGTCTCCTGCCACCAAGCCTTGGCGCCATCGCGCCAACCCCGGAAGGTCTCGGTGCGCAGCGAGGCCAGGCCACCCGGCAGGTACAGCACCGACAAGATGAGCAGCAGGCCCAGCGACATCATGTAGATCTGCGGCAACTGCAGGCGCAGCGTTTCGGCCAGCACGCTGAACACAATGGCCGCGATCAGTGGCCCCCACAGCGTGGCCGCTCCACCGATGAGCGCGATCAGCACGGTCTGGAAGCCGATGAAGGGGTTGAACACGGTGTGGGGGTCGATGTATGTCCAGCGCACCGACATGGCCGACCCCACCGCGCCGGCCACAGCGGCGGTGAGCGCGAAGCCGGCGATCTTGATCCAGCGCGTGTTCACGCCCAGGGTCTGCGCGCGTTGCTCGTCGGCCCCGATGCCGAGCATGGCCAGACCGAAACGCGTGCGCCGGATGGTGATGGACAGTGCCACCGTGATCACGGCCAGCGCGAGCACGGTGAAGTAGATGGTGTCGCGCTCGGGCACTACCATGAGTACGCGGCCCACGGTGCCGGTCACACTCTTTTCAAAGTAGCTGATGGCATGGCGGATGAGTTCGGTCATGCCGAAGGTGAGCACCGCGAAGTAGGTGCCACGCAGGTGCAGCACCGCCGCACCCATCACCACGGCCACCGCCGCCGCAATCAATGAACCCAGCGCAATGGCCTGCATCCACGACAGTTGCTCCAGCAGGATGGCGCTGGTGTAGGCGCCGATGCCGAAGAAGGCCGAGGTGGCGAGCGACAGGTAGCGCGTGGTGCCACAGAACAGCGCCCAGCTCGACGAGAGCGCGATGTACATCAGGCAGGTGAGCGCCATGGACACGGCGAACTCGCTGGCGAAGCTGGGCAACGCCAAGGCCCAGCCGGTGAGGCCGAAAAGGACCAGCAAGTCGCGGATGAGGAATTGGCGGGAGTTCATGCTTTGCGTGACTTGCGGGAAAACAGACCTTCGGGGCGCAGCAACAGCACACTGATGAAGACCACGTAGCTCAACAGAGCTTTGAGCGAGGGGTTGGTGAAGTGCATGCCCAAGGCTTCGATCACGCCCAGCAGCAGGCCACCGGCCAGCGCACCGCCCATGCTGCCGAAGCCGCCGAGCGTGATGACAATGAGCGCGGTGACGGTGTAGGGCTCGCCCATGGACGGGCTGATGGTGTATGACATGGACAGGAGCGCGCCGGCCACGCCCGAGAGGCCCAGGCCGATGCCGAACATGAGCGGGTGCAGGCGCTGCGTGTTGATGCCCATGAGCTGCGCCCCGGTGGGCGACTGCATGAGCGCGCGCACACCCTTGCCCAGCAACGTGGTGCGCATCAGCACGATGAGCGCGCCAGAGAACAGGAGGGCCAGCGCGAACACCAGCAGCTTGTTGCCGGCAAACTGCGCCGTTCCGTCGGGCAGCGGAATCTGCACCGGCTCGGTCAAAAAGTCGTAGCCGCGCAGGTCACCGCCCCACATCCACGACGCAAAGTTCTGCACCAGGAACATCAGGCCAAAGGCCACCATGAGGCCACGCGCTTCAAAAATGTCGATGTTCGGCGAAGTGGCGGTGAGACGGCGGAAACACAGGCGGTGGATCACCCAGCCCAGCACGAAGAGCATGCCGAACGACACCGGCACCATGAACAGCGGGTTCAAGCCGAGCGAGGTCTGCGCCATCCAGGTGAGGTAGGCCCCCACCATGAGGAACTCGCCGTGCGCGATGTTTAGGATGCGCATCAGCCCGTACTGCAGGTTCAGCCCGAGCGCGACAAGCGCGTAGATGCCCCCAGTGATGAGACCGGAGGCGAGGAGTTCGAGCCAGGCGGAGAAAGACATGCGGTGGCGCTCAAAGGTGGTTGACCAGAATGCCGCGGATCTGGCTTCGCCAGTCCGCAGGCATTGCCCCCTTGAGGGGGTGACGCGCCGCAGGCGCGGCGCGGGGGTGATCTCTACTTCCAGGCCGCCTTGGCCGGATTGAGCGCAGCGGTGGCTACCGACTTCGGCCACACCACCTCGAACTCACCGTTCTGCCACTGAGACACGGTGCCCGGCGTGCCCACGTTCTCGCTGCCGTTGAACTTGATGTCGCCGATGATGGTCTTGTGGGTGGTTCCAGCCACGTAGTCGCGAATGGCCTTGCGATCCAGGCCCTGGGCCTTCACCGCGTTGGTGAGGATCTCCAGTCCCGCCCAGCAGGCGCCGCTGGCCCAGCGATCGGGTTCCTTCTTCTGGCTGGCCACGTGGGCATCGAAGTAGGCCTTGGCGCCGGGGCTGGTCTTGCTGTTCCAGGAACCCATGCCCAGCACGCCCTCGGCACCCGCAGGCGTCATCACGTTCTTGTAGAGCGGGAACGCGGTGCCCACCGACGCATAGAAGAATTTCGGGTTGAAGCCGATCTCCTTGCTCTGCCGGCTGGCCAGGATGGTGTCGGGCGGGTAGGTGAAGCCCACGAACGCGTCGGGGTTCTTGTCTTTCATCGAACGCAGCACGGGCGAGAGGTCCTTCACGCCACCGGGGTAGCTCTTGTCTTCCACCATGGTGATGCCGCTCCCCTGCAGCGCCACCTTGAAGGCGGCGAAGTTCTCCAGGCCGAACAGGTCGTCTACATAGATCAGCGCCACGGTCTTCACGCCGTTGGCCTTGAGCATGTCCACCAGCGCGCTGGTCATGGCCCCGGGCTGCTGCAGCAGCAGGAAGAAGTACGGCAGCTTCATTTCCACCAGGCGCTTGCTCAGTGCGGTGGGTGCGAGAAAGGGGTACTGGAAGCGGTTGGCCAGTGGGGCCACGGCGAAGTTGGCGTTGCTGCCCCAGGGCGGCAGCACCAGGTCGACCTTGTCGCTGCCCATGAGTTTTTCGTAAGTGCGCACCACGGTTTCGGTGTCGCTGCGATCGTCGCTGCTGATGAGCTGGATCTGGCGCTTGACCCCCTTCACGTCCAGGCCGCCCGCGGCGTTCTGCTGTTCGGCCCAAAGCAGGTAATTGGGCTCCTGGCTCACCTGTGCACCGCCGGTCCAGGGGCCGGTTCGCGACATGGAATACCCGATGCGCACCGGCGCCGACTGCGCCATGAGCCGGGGTGCGAAGGACATGGCGCCCACCGCAGCGGCGGCGCCCTTGATGACCAGACGGCGATTGGGATGAACCATGGTGTGTCTCCTGTTGTGGGTATCGAGCCATCAGCATCGTAGGTCGCAACCCGCTGGGAGGCTGTGCTCTGCGTGCAAAAGCCACTTGCCCAAACGTGCACATCGCCGCGGGTTAACCCTCAATGCCACCGCTCGCACAGCGCCACGCCGGGACACATAATTTCTGTCCCAGCCACCCGACGGAGCCCCCATGACCCCATCCTCCGTGATGAGCACCGACACGGTCGCGCCGCGCGACCGCGCCGCGATCTGGCGCGACTGGGTGTGGACCCACTTTGGCGGACTCGAGTCCGACCTGTACGGCGACACGGTCTTCGACGGCCACATGGCGGCCACACAAGCCGGCTCGGTGGTGCTGACCAAGCTTGAAGCCAACCGCCACCGCGTGCTGCGCAGTCCCCGCCTGGCCCGCGCCAGCGAACGCAGCTACCTGAAGATCGTCGCGCCCTGGCGCGGCAGTGCCACGGTGGAACAGCAGGGCCGGCAGGCCTGGGTGCGCCCGGGCGGATGGGCCATCTACGACACCACCGGCAGCTACGAGATCGACAACCCCGAACGCGTTGAACACCTCATCGTGATGCTGCCCAAGGAACAACTGGTCGAGCGCGGTTTGAAACTGGAGCCGCTCATGGCCCGGCATGTGGGTGGCGTCAGCGGCATTGCGCGCGTGGCGCTGGAGACCATGCGCAGCACCTACCAGGAACTGCCCAGCATGAGCGAAACGGCCGCCCGTGGCGCGGGCGAACTCATCGTGGAGCTGGTGCGCCTGTCGCTGCAGGAGCTCGCTGGCCGCGAGAGCGCCGCCACCCAGCTCGAAGCCTTTCGCGACCGCATCCGCGAACACATAGCCCGTCACCTGCGTGACCCTTCGCTCACTCTGGATCACATCGCGCAGGCACTCAACTGCAGCAAGCGCCACCTGCACAACGCCTTCAGTGCAGAAGACGACACGCCGGCGCACTACATTCTGCGCAGGCGGCTACAGGCTTGCATGCACGACCTGCAGAACCCCACCCATGCCCAGCGCACCATCACCGACATCGCCTTCGCCTGGGGCTTCAACAACGGCGCCCATTTCAGCCGCGTGTTCCGCGAACACACCGGTCAGACACCCAGCGACTTCCGGGAAGCGATGCGCAGACGACCGCTGGCAAGGGAAACGGTACGCAGTGCCTGAGCCCGGCCAGCCTGCCAGGCCACGGGTATCGCCCCCTTCAGGGGGTCGCGCGAAGCGCGGCGGGGGTGTTACCTCGTGCCACAGGCCAACGTCACCTTCATCGCCATCTGTTGCAGCGCCTGCCAGGGATCGGCCGGCCAGCCGGGCGCTTTCAACCCCTTCACGATCCCGTCCACCAGGTGGGCGTCTTCCAGCCATCGGCTGAGTTGTGCCATGGAGAGCAAAGGCAATGCGCGCTCCATGAGTTTTTCCTTCAGCCCCCAGACGCGGTTCTCGCGCAAGGCCATCGGCAGCGGACGCCCGGCGTCCATGGCGCTCCGAATGCGGTGCAGGGTACGGATGTCTTCAGACAGCGCCCAGTGCACGAGCACGGCTGCCTCGCCTTCGGCCTGCAGGCCATCGAGCATGCGCTGCACGCGCAGCACCTGCCCGCCCAGCACCGCCTCGGCGAGCTTGAACGGGGTGTAGCGCGCCACGTTCAGCACGGCATTTTCAACCTGCTCCAGCGACAGCTCACCCGCCGGATGCAGCAGGCCGAGCTTCTGGATTTCCTGGTGTGCGGCCAAGAGGTTGCCCTCGACCCGGTCGGCAAAAAACTGCAGCGTGCGCTGGCCCTCTTCGCCCGCCGCCACGCGCTGGCCCTGCTGCTGCAGGCGCTGCGCGATCCAGGCGGGCAGCGCCTGACGCTCCACCGGGTCCACCTTCACCGTCGCGCCAAAACTGTCCAGCGCGGCAAACCAGGCGCCCTTCTGGGTGGCGGCATCGAGCCGGGGCAGGATCACCAGCGTGAGCGTGCTGTCGTTGTCCCGCGCGGCCTCGGCCATCTGCTGCAGCACCTGCGAACCGTCCTTGCCCGGCTTTCCCGAGGGCACACGGATTTCGATCAGCTGCTTGTCGGCAAACAGGCTCATGGAGCCGCCGCTGGCCAGCACCTCGCCCCAGTCGAAGTGGGCGCCTGCCACCGTGTGCACGGTGCGTTCGGTGTAGCCCTGATCGCGGGCGGTGGCGCGGATGGCGTCGGCCGCTTCCTGTACCAGCAGGGGTTCGTCACCATGCAGGGTGTACAGGCTCTTGAGCCCTCGCTGCAGCTGACTGGCAAGCTGCGTCGCAGGAACCTGCATGACGCCCTTACAGCGACTTCACCGCCGCCAGGCGGCGCATGATCTGCTGCACGATATCGTTCTGCATGTCGTTGAACATCAGTTGCTCTTCGGCCGCTTTGGCCAAAGCACCGGTTTCGGTGAAGCTGATGTCGCGCTCCTGCAGCATTTCGGTTTCGTCGATCAGGTATTTGCCACTCAATGTGCTCAGGCGAAAGCGAAAGCGCGTGCGCAACTGCAGCTCACGCACCTGGCCCGAGGTGGTCTGCCCCACGACCACACGCTCGCGCTGATCGGTGAGGACTGCCAGGACCACCTGGACGGGTGGCTGGCCCGCCACCGCAGCGGTGTTCACGACCTGAATCCCGGCAGCAGCGAGTTCGCGCTGCAGGGCCCGCGACACCGGGGTGGCGACGTAATTGGTAAACCGCAGCGACGTGAACGCAAAGCTGGGCGCCTGACGCAGAGCAAAACCGCAACCGCTCAACCCTCCGGTCGCCAGCAGGATACCCGCGCCGGCCAGTCCGGCCCACACCACGCGCCGACGGGCATCAGCGGGCAGATCCCTTGACATGGAGGCAGAACGTGGGGTCATGGCAGATGGATTTGAAATGGGATTCATGGCGCAAGGTTTTATACCACCACGTTGACCAGCCGGCCCGGCACCACCACCACCTTCTTGGGCGCAGCGCCATTGGCCTGCTTGACAAAGGCCTCGCTGGCCAGCGCCGCGGCTTCGATGGCGGCCTTGTCGGCGGCGGCCGGCACCGTGATGCTGCCACGCAGCTTGCCGTTGATCTGCAGCATGAGTTCGATTTCGTCGCGCTGCAGCGCGGCCTCGTCGGCCTGCGGCCAGGGGGCGTCAAGCAGATCGCCCAGCGTGGCGGCGTAGCCGAGCTCAACCCAGAGGCTGTGCGCTATGTGCGGCGTGGCGGGGTAGATGCAGCGCAGCAGCATGCCGAAGCCTTCGGCCAATGCGGCGTTGTCACCCACCGAACCGTCACCCTTGAAATCATCGAGGGCGTTGAGCATCTTCATCGCGCCCGAGACCACCGTGTTGTATTGCATGCGCTGGTAGTCGTAGTCCACCTGCTTGAGCACGGTGTGCACCTCCAGGCGCAGCGCCTTGGCCGCCTTGGACAGCGTTTGCTGGCCCACATTGGCCGCCAGCGCACCCAGGCCCGCCGTGGCACAGAGCTTGTTGCCAAAGCCCCAGACGCGGCGCAGGAAGCGGTAGCTGCCTTCCACCGCCGCGTCGTTCCACTCCAATGTGGCTTCGGGCGGCGCGGTGAACATGGTGTACAGGCGCGCGGTGTCGGCGCCGTACTTCTCGATCAGGTCCTGCGGGTCGACGCCGTTGTTCTTGGACTTGGACATGGTGCCCACGCCCTCGTAGTCGATGGCGGTGCCCACCGGCAAATCGCCCACGGCCTTGATCAGCTTGGCGCCGACCACCTTGCCGGCCTCGTCCAGCACATGCTCCACGTCCTGCGGCCAGAAATAGTCCTTGCCGCCCTTCTCGGTGCGGCGCGAGTAGATGTGGTTGAGAACCATGCCCTGGGTCAGCAGCTTGCTGAAGGGCTCGTCCACTTTCACCAGGCCCAGGTCGCGCATGACCTTGGTCCAGAAACGTGCGTACAGCAGGTGCAGGATGGCGTGTTCGATGCCGCCGATGTACTGGTCCATCGGCATCCAGTAGTCGGCACCGTCAGCGACCATTTTTTCGCTGTTGGTGGGATCGCAGTAGCGCATGAAGTACCAGGACGAATCCACGAAGGTGTCCATGGTGTCGGTCTCACGACGCGCTGCCTTGCCGCAGATGGGGCAAACCACGCCGGCGTGGAAGCCTTCGTGTTTGTGCAGCGGGTTGCCCGAGCCGTCGGGGATGCAGTCCTGCGGCAGCACCACCGGCAGGTCTTTCTCGGGCACCGGCACCGCGCCGTGTTCGGCGCAGTGGATGATGGGGATGGGCGTACCCCAGTAGCGCTGGCGGCTGATGCCCCAGTCGCGCAGGCGGAAGGTGGTCTTCTTCTCGCCCAGGCCTTGGGCGGCCAGCAGCTCGGCGACCTTGTCCACGGCGGCTTTCTGGGACAGACCATCCAGCACGCCGGAATTGACGCACACACCGCGCTGCTTGTCGGCGTAGCTGTCGGCCCAGGCGGTGTTGCTGAACGCCTCGCCGTCCACGGCCACCACCTGCTGGATCTTCAGGTCGTATTTCAACGCAAACGCAAAGTCACGCTCATCGTGCGCAGGCACGCCCATCACGGCACCGTCGCCGTAGCTCATGAGCACGTAGTTGCCGACCCAGACCTCGACCTGTGCGCCGGTCAGCGGGTGCGTGACGAACAGGCCGGTGGCCATGCCCTTCTTTTCCTGCGTGGCGAGCTCGGCTTCGGTGGTGCCGCCGGTCTTGCACTCTTCGATGAAGGCGGCCAGGGCGGGGTTGCTCAATGCGGCGTGGTGGGCCAGCGGGTGTTCGGCGGCCACGGCGCAGAAGGTCACGCCCATGATGGTGTCGGCGCGCGTGGTGAACACGTACATCCGGCCGTCGCCGATCAGCGCACCGTCCGCAGCTTTGATGTCATGGGGGAAGGCGAAGCGCACGCCCTCGCTCTTGCCGATCCAGTTCTCCTGCATCAGGCGCACCTTGTCGGGCCAGCCGTTCAGCGTGGCCTTGGGGTTGCCCAGCTGCACGTGGTCGAGCAGCTCGTCGGCGTACGCCGTGATGTTCAGGTAGTAGCCAGGGATCTCGCGTTTTTCCACCGTGGCACCGGTGCGCCAGCCCTTGCCGTCGATCACCTGTTCATTGGCCAGCACGGTCTGGTCCACCGGGTCCCAGTTGACGATCTGGGTCTTGCGGTAGGCGATGCCTTTTTCCAGCATCTTCAGGAACAGCCACTGGTTCCATTTGTAGTAGCTCGGGTCGCAGGTCGCGACTTCGCGGCTCCAGTCGATGGCCAGGCCCATCGCCTGCATCTGCTGCTTCATGTAGGCGATGTTCTCGTACGTCCACTTCGCCGGCGGCACACCGTTCTTCAGCGCCGCGTTTTCCGCCGGCAGACCGAAGGCATCCCAGCCCATGGGCATCAGCACGTTGTGACCGTTCATGCGCAGGTAGCGCGTGAGCATGTCGTTGATGGTGTAGTTGCGCACGTGGCCCATGTGCAGCTTGCCGCTGGGGTAGGGCAGCATGGAGCAGGCGTAGAACTTCTTCTTGCCGGCGACCTCGGTCACGCGGTAGGCGTCGTTGGCGTTCCAGTGGGCGTGCGCGGCGCGCTCGACATCCTTGTGGGCGTATTTTTCTTGCATGAAGCAGAGACCGGGAGTTCGGGAACAGTAAAAAGGAAAATGGGTTGAGATGCGCATTCAGATCCAGGACCGCTACGCATCATTGTCTGGAAGCGAATTTTAGGCCTTGGCCCTCAGCTGGCCAGAAGTCTGAAGCGCGCCTCAACGGGCTGGGGACTGTGCACCACCTGTGGCCGGGTCGGCCACAAAACCAATCCGCGAGAGCCCTGCCGCCTGACTCATGCCGATCAACTGGACGACCCGCCCATAAGGCACTGCCGTGTCTGCCCGGAGCTGCAACTCAGTGGCCGGGTTGATCCGTGCGGTCTGTTGGAGGCGCAGAAACAAGGCTTCGTTATCAATGGGTTGTTCGTCCCAGAAAATCTGGCCTTTGGCATCGACACTGAGGGACACAAAGGCTTCGGGTTCCGACGCAGCCCCGGCGGCCGGACTGGTGGTCTGGGGTAGCTCCAGCTCAAGACGGCTGGCCATGAGAGGCGCCGTGATGATGAAGATCACCAGCAGCACCAGCATCACGTCCACCAAAGGTGTGACGTTGATGTCGCTCATGGGCTGGTGCCCGGCGGGCTTTTCCAGACGACCAAAGCTCATGACGGACGGTCTCCGAGATGAGGCCGGAACGCACACCAAGCGTGGACCCGGCGGCTCATACCGCGGATTCCTTGTAGGCCAGCAGTTCACGCAGGTCGCGCGCAAAACCTTCCAGGTCGGCCTCGATGCGGGCCACCTGACGGCCGAGCACGTTGTAGGCCAGCACCGCGGGAATGGCGACCGCCAGCCCAGCAGCGGTCATGACCAGCGCCTCACCCACCGGGCCGGACACCTGTTCGATCCGGAACTTGCCGTCTTGTCCAATTTCGGTGAGGGCGTGGTAGATGCCCCAGACCGTTCCCAGCAGGCCCACAAACGGCGCGGTGGATCCCACCGTGGCCAGCAGGACCTGCCCGAACTGCAGACGGTGCAGCACCAGGTGCAAGGCGTCGCGCAGCACACGGGTGAGTTGCTGGGAGCGGTCGCCAGCAGCAGCCAGCGTCTGGGGCGCAGCCTGCTCGATGGTGCGTGCGGCCTGCAACAGGGGCAACACCAGCCGGCGCGGGTCAAAAGCCTGCAAGCGCAGCTGCGCATCGTCAAGGTGTGCCGCCTGCCAGAAGGCCGCCGTGGACAGCTGCACATCCTTCACGGCCCTGCGCAGCATCCAGCTTTTCCAGAAGATCACCACCCAGCTGGCCACCGACATCGCGAACAGCAACAGGGCCACACTGCGGCTGATCGCATCCCCCTGCAGCACCGTTTGCCACACACCCATAAAACGTCCTTCTGGTTGGCTCGCGCTCAGTGCAGT
Source organism: Hydrogenophaga aromaticivorans (assembly GCF_013387465.1). Taxonomy (GTDB): domain Bacteria; phylum Pseudomonadota; class Gammaproteobacteria; order Burkholderiales; family Burkholderiaceae_C; genus Hydrogenophaga; species Hydrogenophaga aromaticivorans. Next base: position 389,954 of record NZ_VYGV01000001.1, read on the forward strand.
CCGAGCACGTCGTACATGTCGTACAGCCCGCTCGTCTTGTCCGCCAGGAAACGCACGGCGCGCAGGCTGCCCTGTGCATAGGTCACGCGGCTGCTGGATTTGTGCGTGATCTCGATGCGCTCGCCGGTTCCGGCGAACAACACGGTGTGATCACCCACGATATCCCCGCCGCGGATGGCGGCGAAACCGATGCTGGACGGGTCCCGCTCGCCGGTCACGCCTTCGCGGGCGTAGACCGCGCAGTCCTTCAGATCCCGGCCCAGCGCCTCGGCAATCACCTCACCCATCTTGAGCGCGGTGCCGCTGGGCGCATCCACCTTGTGGCGGTGGTGCGCCTCGATGATCTCGATGTCGTAGCCTGTGGACAGCGCCTTGGCCGCCATTTCCAGCAGCTTGAACGTGACGTTCACGCCCACACTCATGTTGGGGGCCATCATGATGGCGATGGACTTCGACGCCTCAGCGATCTCTGCCTTTTGTTCGTCGGTAAACCCGGTCGTGCCGATCACCACATTCACCCCGTGCTTCACGCATTCGCGGATATGGCCCAGGGTGCCCTCGGGTCGTGTGAAATCGATCAACACCTGGCTGGCCGCGAGACCCGCGCCTACATCGGCGGTGATGGCGACACCCGTCGTCTGCCCGGCATAGGCGCCGGCATCCAGGCCGAGGGCGGGGCTGGCCGGGATGTCGAGCGCACCGGTCAGAACGCAGTCGCCGCTGGCGCGCACCGCCTCCACCAGCATCTGCCCCATGCGGCCGCTGGCACCGGCCACACACACACGGTGCGGATTACGGGGCACGGCGCTCATCGGACAGACCCCGGGTTTTCCAGAGGTGGATAGCTGGTGGATGCCGGTGGCGCGTCGGGCACCGGTGCTTGCGAGCCGGCTGGCGCGGCGTTGCGTTCCTGGAAAGTCTTGAGCTGCTCGTCAGTGGCTTGCATCGCAGGAGCCTTGCCGGACTTGCGCTTCACATCCAGCGATGACACGAACTCCTCTTCACTGGGCAGTTCATCGGCTTCAAACCGTTCCAGAGCCTCGGCCTTGAAATACACGGTCAGCTTGCGTTGCTGGGTCGCCTGCCCCTGGCGGCGGAACGTGAACACATAGTCCCAGCGGTCGGCGTGAAACACGCTGGCCAACAAGGGCGAACCCAACAATTCGCGAACCTGCTGGCGCGACATGCCCACCTGCAAAGCCTGGGCCTGTTCGCGCGTGACCACATTGCCCTGGACAATGTCAATTTTGTAAGGCGTCACCAGCCCGCCGAGGGTGGATACATCGGGCAGTTTGTCACCCCAGCCGGAGCAGGCTGAGAGCAGGCCTGCGACAGCCAGCACACCCAGGGCACGCCCCACACGACGCGGACGCACGGTCAGACAGGAAGAAAAACGGGACATTGACTGGCGCATGAAGGCAACCCATGTAAGGCACGCGTTACCGCCTTGGGCCGCAGGGACATGCAGCAGGCAACACGCTGGCGATATGATCGCTTCATTGTAGCCCCGGGGTCCGGCCTGCCGTGCCGCCTGGGCACCCTGTGCAGCGGCGACCATGGCCGAGGTCCCGCCGTTCCACTCCTTGCAAACAGCCTCGCCCATGACCAACATCGATGAACTGAAAAGCACGGGGCTCAAAGCCACGCTGCCGCGACTGAAGATTCTGGAGGTGTTCCAGAACGCCAAGCAGCGCCACATGACGGCCGAAGATGTCTACCGTGTGCTGCTTGAAGAGCATTCCGACATTGGACTGGCCACGGTGTACCGCGTGTTGATGCAGTTCGAGCAGGCCAGCCTGCTCACGCGCAGCAATTTCGAGTCGGGCAAAGCCGTGTTCGAGCTCAACGAGGGCCAGCACCACGACCACCTGGTCTGCCTGGACTGCGGACGGGTGGAAGAGTTTTACGATCCGGAAATTGAAAAACGCCAGCAGATGGTCGCCAAAACGCGCGGCTTCATCCTGCAGGAACACGCGCTGTCGCTCTACGCGAACTGCAACAAGGTGAACTGTCCCCACCGCAACGAGCCCGGCCACCGCTGACCTGGACGGCTGCATCGCAAGCCGATCCGCGCTGAAACGGCGCCACACACCGCCAGCAGCGATCACTCGCTGTGCAACATGGCCGCCCGGTGGCGTGCAACAAACTCCTGGTAAGTATCGATACCGCGCAACTGCAGGATCGTGTTGCGCACCGCCGCCTCCACCAGAACGGCGATGTTGCGACCCGCCACCACCTGGATCACGGCCTTGCGCACCGGCACCCCGAGCACGTCCTGGTACAGCGGCTCGTGCGGCATGCGGTCGTAATCGCGCTCCATGGTTTCCTTGCGCACCAGGTGCACGATCAGGGTCAACCGCATCTTGCGCCGCACCGCGGTCTCGCCAAAGATGGCCTTGATGTCGAGCAGGCCGATGCCGCGCACTTCGAGCAGGTTCTGCAGCAGTTCGGGGCACCGGCCCTCGATGCTGGTCTGATTGATGCGGTAGAGATCCACCGCATCGTCGGCCACCAGACCATGGCCTCGTGAAATCAGTTCCAGCCCCAGCTCGCTCTTGCCGAGGCCGGATTCACCGGTGATCATCACGCCCATGCCCAGGATGTCCATGAACACGCCGTGCATCGAGGCGCGGTCGGCAAAATGGCGCGAGAGGTAGGCGCGCAGCACATCGATCACGAACGCCGCCGGCTCGGGCGTGGCAAACATGGGGATCTGGGCCCGTTCACACATGGCCATGAGCGCATCGGGCGCGGTCTGCCCATCAGCCACCACCAGCACGGGAGGCTCCAGCGTCACGATGCGGGCCACGCGGCGGCGGTTGTCATCTTCGCTCGGGCTCGTCAGGTAAGCGACCTCTCGCTCGCCGAACACCTGTACGCGATAGGGGTGAATGTAGTTGAGATAACCAACCAGATCGGCCCCGGAACGGGCCTCCCGGATGGCCACCTCATCAAACCGCCGCTCTGAAGCCCCCAGCCCCGCCACCCACTGCCACTTCAGGGCATCGCGGTGGTCTTCAAACAGGACGTCGGCGCTGACGACGGTGGGTTTCATGCAGCCGCATGGGCCGACTGCCAACCGGTGATCAGGCCATGCAGTGCACCCGACTCCACCGAGGTCTTCATCTGCTCGCGCAGAACACTGTCGCTCAACAGTTCAGCGATTTCCGAGAGGATTTCCAGATGCTTCTGGGTTGCGGCTTCAGGCACCAGCAGAAAGATCATGAGCTGCACAGGCTGCTCATCGGGTGCATCAAAACCGATCGGGCTGGCCAGCTGGAACACCGCGGCCAGCGGTTGTTTCAGGCCTTTGATGCGACCATGTGGAATGGCCACACCGTGACCCAGGCCCGTGGAGCCCAGACGTTCGCGGGCAAACAGACTGTCGGTGATCAGGGCCCGGTTGAGACCGTGCAGGGTTTCGAAAAGCAAACCCGCTTCTTCAAACGCACGTTTTTTGCTGGTCGCGTCCACGCTGACGAGCACTTGCGCAGCGGGCAATATGGCAGATAGTCGGTTCATGGGGGCCTCTTGGACCGCAAATTATGCCGAGTTGGGCGGCGTTGGCTAGACTGCAGGCACAAAAAAGCCGCTTGACTTTTGAAGCGGCTTGTTGCTTTGCAACATTGTGGCCGGGCAGCGTTGCGCAACCCGGTTCACACATCACATCAGGCGCTTGGCCGAATCGTGGTGGTGGTCCTGGCTTTTGTCCTTGTAGCGCAGGACCTGGCGATCGAGCTTGTCTGCCAGCTCGTCCACGGCAGCATACAAATCGGCGTGTGCACTTTCGGCAAACAAATCCCTACCTTTCACATGGATGTTGCATTCGGCCTTCTGGCGCAAGTCTTTCTCCTTCAGGTTGTCCACTGTCAGCAGCACCTTGATATCGACCACCTGGTCAAAATGTCGGGAAATGCGTTCGAGCTTGGTCGTGACGTAACCGCGCAAGGCGGGCGTGACTTCGAGATGGTGACCGCTGATCGTAAGGTTCATAAAAGAGCCTCCTTATGCTCCGGGTTGACACAAGCCGCCGGAAGGGCAGACCTCCCGGCGGCCACGGGGATGTCTTGAGCCCACTATGCCCATGAATCCGCAGGGACGCAAGCCTGCATTGCAACAAAGCGGTAAAACACGAACCTTGTCATTCACCTCGGCCGCACCAGGTCGCCTGTCGAGGGATGCACCACGGCAGCCGAACCGTGTACCCGCAGACGGCGTGCCATCAGGATCGCCGCCACGCTGACGCAGGCACCGAGCAGACCCGACATCCAGTAGTTCTGCACCAGGCCTGCGGCATCACGGCTGATGATGAGCCCGCCCAGAAAGGACGCCAGCCCCATGGCGGCCGATTGCACCGACGCGTTGAGCGCCATGAAGGTGCCGCGCAAGGCCGGGTTGGCAGCACCGGTGACCAGCGCCATGCCGGGAATCATGCGGCCGCTCATGAAAATGAACAGGCCGGTGGACACGACGAGCACGGCCCACAACGGCCACCGCGGCATGAGCGTGGTCGCCAGCAGCGGCACGATCACGGCCAGTGCGAGGATCGTGAACGTGCGCTGCTTGCCCCACCGGTCGGCCAGACGGCCGAACAGCCGTGCCGTGAACAGGGTGGCCACACCGCCACACAGATAGAGGTAGGGCACCTCTTCGGGCAACACGCCCACGTTCGCCTGCAGATAAATGGTGAGGTAGGGCAAAACGGTGAAGCCGGTGAACATCAACAAGGCCGAGAAGGCGAAGGCCCGCTGGTGGTTGGGTTCCGCCAGCACCATGCCGATGCCACGCCAGGCGGACGGCCGGTCCGCAGCGCGCAGGTGGTGATCCAGCGCAGGCAGGGTCAAGGCCGCTCCAATGGCGAAAGCCCCGCTCAGCAGGGCGATGCCGATGAAGGGCGCCTGCCAGCTCAGGTGGCTCGCCAGAAACAGGCCCAGGGGCACGCCCGCCACCGTGGACACCGAGAACGACGACATCACGATGCCCATGGCGCGCCCCCGCCGTTCGAACGGGATCACGTCGGCCACGATGGTCTGCGACAACGCCGACAGCACACCGCCAAACATGCCAGCGGCCACGCGCGCCACCATCAGGAACCCGTAGCCCGGGGCCAGCCCGCAGCCGAGTGTGGCCAGCGCAAACAGCCCATACAGCACCAGCAACAGGCGTTTGCGGTCAAAGCGGTCGACGTAGGTGGCGGCCGCCAGACCCGACACGCCTGCGGCGAGCGTATAGGCCGACACGAGCAGACCGAACTGCGCGTCCGTGATGCCAAAGAGCCGCGTGAACTGCGGCCCCAGGGGCATCATGATCATGAAGTCGAGGATGTGGGTGAACTGGATGCCGGCAATGGTCAGCAACAGCCCGAGTTCGCGGCGGGGGGAGAGTCGGGGATGTGTCATGATTTTGGTGAACGGCACACTGTATCTGCACACACCACGCGCCCGCCCGGAAAGGTTTTTTCATCCCGTGTCCCTCGATACGCTGATCGTCCAGAACCTGCTGGGTGCCGACCAGTCCGAGCCTTCGTGCGATGCCTGCGCCCTGGTGCTCCTGGGCGGTGGCGCGCGCACCGCCTACCAGGTCGGCGTGCTCAAGGCCCTCGCCGCCATGCTGGCAGCCAACAGCCCCGCGGCGGACAACACGGCGCCCGCGTTCCCGTTCAAGTGGCTGTTTGGCACCTCGGCGGGCGCACTCAACGCCAGCTACCTGGCCAGCCGGGCTTCGCTCGGACTGCAGGCGCTGCCCCAGTTGGCGACGTTCTGGAGCCAGCTGAGATCAAGCCACATCTACCGGCTGGAGGCCCCGGGCTGGGTCCGCGCCAACCGGGTGTTTGCCGGCTGGACGCTGGCGCGCCAGGTCAAGCGACACCGCGCACTGCTGGACACCCTACCCCTGGTGGACACGTTGCACCATGCGATCGACCTGCCCGGGCTTGAGCACGCGCTGCACCAGCAGGACATCGATGTGCTGGGCGTCACCGCCTCCAGCTACACCACCGGCGAACACTGGACGTTCTGCCAGACCCGGCCCGATCCGGCCACCCGGCCCTGGAGCCGTCCCGGACGGCGCGCGTCCTTCCAGCCCATCACCATCGAACACCTGATGGCGTCCAGCGCCATCCCGTTCCTGTTCCCGGCGGTGCCGCTGTGGGTCGAAGGCCACAAGGAACATTTCGGCGACGGCTCCATGCGCCAGCTCTCTCCGCTCTCGCCCGCCATCCAGTTCGGTGCGCGGCGCATCCTGGTGATTGGCGTCGGACAACCCCAGCGCTCCGGTCTGGGTGGCCACAGCAACGGCGAACCCACCGCCGGCACCATCGCCGGTCACGCCATGGCCAGCGTGTTTCACGACACGCTGCAGGCCGACGTGGAGCAGGCCCAGCGGGTCAGCCAGACGCTGAGCCGACTGCCGCCGGAGCTCGCAGCGGCCCTGCCCTACAAACCGCTGGAAGTGCTGGCGCTGCAACCCAGCTTTTCGCTCGACGAACTGGCCAGGAAACACATCGGCTCCCTGCCCGCCCCCACGCGCAACACCCTGACCGGCCTGGGGGCGCTCGACACGGGTCGGGGCTCGGCCGGCAGTGCGGCCGCGCTCGCCAGCTACCTGTTGTTTGAACCCGATTTTGTCCACGCCCTGATCGAGCTGGGCGAACACGATGCTTGGCGCCGCAAAGACGAATTGATCGCCTTTTTTGGGGCGTCACAAATGGTCGGGGCATCGTTGGCGATGCCATAATCGGCCGCAGTTCCCTCATGGAGTTCCCTATGGAAAGCACACCCCCCAGTTGTGTGCTTTCAGCCATCCCCGCTCCCGTCTGAGCGCCGCGCCCTGCGCGGTGGTCAAGGCCAGGCGGCAGGACGGCTGAAAGCGCCGTCCGCCCCGCCCGCCGCTGCGGCTTTCGCACGCACCGGCCTCACAGACACCCCGCCCGGGAGCACCCATGCTCAACGTATTCACCCTGGCCAATGGCCGCCTGTTCCAGGAAGAAATCGAGTCGCTCGAAGAGCTGGCCCAGTTCAAGCCGATCTGGGTCGACCTCGAAGACCCCACGCCCGAAGAGCGCCGCTGGGTCAAACAGCATTTCGGGCTGTCGATTCCCGAAGACGCGATGGACGACGATATCGAGGAGTCGGCCCGTTTCTTCGAGGAAGACAACGGCGAGCTGCATGTGCGCAGCGACTTTCTGATCGATGACGACGAAGATCCACGCGCCATCCGCGTGGCTTTCATCCTCAACGAACACAACGCCGAGCTCAGGAGCCAGGGCGTGCTGTTCTCCATCCACGACGAAGACGTGCCTGTGTTCCGCCTGCTGCGCATGCGCGCGCGGCGCATGCCCGGCCTGATCGAAAACGCCAAAGATGTGCTGCTGATGCTGTTCGATGCCGACGCCGAGTACTGCGCCGACACGCTGGAGAACATCTACGACGACCTGGAAAAAGTCAGTCGCCAGGTGCTGGCGGGCGCCGTGACGGACGACACCGCCGGGCAGGTGCTCTCGGCCATCGCACGCCACGAAGACATGTCGGGTCGCATCCGCCGCAACGTGATGGACACGCGCCGCGCCGTCAGCTTCATGATGCGCACGCGCATGCTGAGTGCCGAACAGTTTGAAGATGCTCGGCAGATCCTGCGCGACCTCGATTCGCTCGACAGCCACACCGCCTTCCTGTTCGACAAGATCAACTTCCTGATGGACGCCACCGTCGGTTTCATCAACATCAACCAGAACAAGATCATCAAGCTCTTCTCGGTGGCCAGCGTCGCGCTGCTGCCCCCGACCATGATCGCCAGCCTCTACGGCATGAACTTCGAGTACATGCCGGAACTGAGCCAGCGGTGGGGCTACCCGTTTGCGCTCGGGCTGATGGTGCTCTCGGCCGTGGGGCCCATGCTCTATTTCCGCAAGCGCGGCTGGTTGAAATAGAAACACCCCCATCGCCCGCTCACGGCGTGTAGCGGGCTCCGCCCCTCAAGGGGCAACGCGAGCGGCCTGGCAGAGCCAGATCCGCCGCGTTCTTGGCGAAAGCACTTCTCCGGCCAGCCCCCCGGCACGCTCCGCACTCCGGCACTTCGCGCCGGATTGTTCAGTGGTTGAACAAGGACTCGATCACGGCGCCGCTGTAACGGCTGGCCACTTCGCGCAGAAACTTCGGGAAGTCCACGTGTGCCGCGTCGTCGGCGCGGTCGGAGATGGTGCGCACCACGGCCAGGGGGATACCGAAATCGTGGCAGACCTGCGCGAACGCCGCGCCTTCCATTTCCACCGCCAACGCCTCAGGCAGCTCGCGCTGCAGCGCCTGGCTCTCAGCCGTGGTGGCGACGAAGCGGTCGCCGCTGATGAGCAGGCCCTGGTGCAGGCGCGGGACCTGCAGACCGAAGGCGGCAGCGGTCTCGGCACCCAGTTGCTGCGGCAGCTGGTGCAGCATGCGGTCGCAGGCCAGCTCCAACGCATCGGTCAGCGCCGCATCGGCCTCAAAGCGCGCGCGGCCGTAGCCGGGCACCTCGTGGCGCGGGAACAGGGGCGATGCGTCCATGTCGTGCTGCAGGAACTGGCGCGCGAGCACCATGTCGCCCACGTTGACACCCGCGCCCAGGCCGCCAGCCACGCCGGTGAAGACGATGCGGTTCACACCGAAGTGCTGGATCAGCAGCGTGGCGGTCGTGGCCGCAGCCACCTTGCCGATGCCCGAGAGCACCGCGACCACGTCCTGTCCATGCAAATGCCCGACCCAGAACTCGCGCCCGCCGATCACCTGTTTGTGTTCGTCGGGCATCAGTTCCAACACGCTGGCAAGTTCGTCGTGCAAGGCCGAGACAATGGCGGTGCGGGGCATGCATGGGCTCCAGAAATGACAAAGGCGGCCAAAGCCGCCCCGTCATTGTGTCGCAGTCACTGCGTCACTTCTTGTCTCTGAGTTCGCGGCGCAGGATCTTGCCCACCGGCGTCTTGGGCAGCTCGGTGCGGAACTCCACCACCTTGGGCTGCTTGTAGCCGGTGAGGTTGCTCTTGCAGAAGTCGCGCACCTGGGCTTCGGTGAGCGCGGCATCCTTCTTCACGATCACCAGCTTGACCGCCTCGCCCGACTTGTCATCGGGCACGCCGACCACGGCGCACTCCATCACGCCGGGCAACTGCGCCACCACGTCCTCCACCTCGTTCGGGTAGACGTTGAAGCCGCTGACCAGCACCATGTCTTTCTTGCGATCGACTATTCTGAAATAGCCGCGCTCGTCCATCACACCCACGTCGCCGCTCTTGAAGTAACCGTCGGGCGTCATGACCTTGGCGGTTTCATCCGGCCGCTGCCAGTAACCGGCCATCACCTGCGGGCCTTTGATGGCGATCTCGCCGGCCTGGCCCTGCGGCACTTCGTTGCCCTCGTCGTCCAGGCATTTCATGAAGGTGTTGGGCAGGGGCACGCCGATGGTCGCGGTGAACTCGGTGTTGGTCACCGGGTTGCAGCTCGCCGAGGGGCTGGTTTCGGACAAGCCATAACCTTCGCAGATCGGGCAGCCGGTCTTCTCCAGCCAGAGCTTGGCCACCGCGCCCTGCACCGCCATGCCACCACCCACCGACACCTTGAGGTTCTTCCAGTTGACGGTGTTGAAGTCCGGGTGGTTGGCCAGGCCGTTGAACAGCGTGTTCACCGCCGGGAAGTTGTGGAAGGTGTGCTTGGAGAGCTCCTTGAGCACAGCGGGCAGGTCGCGCGGATTGGGGATGAGGATCACTTTTCCGCCGGTGCGCATGCCCAGCATCATGTTCACCGTGAAGGCGAAGATGTGGTACAGCGGCAGGGCGCAGACACTGGTGGGCTGCTCGCTGGCCGGCACCTGCTTCATCACGGGGTCGTTCCAGGCCTCGGACTGCAGCACATTGGCGATCACGTTGCGGTGCAGCAGCACAGCGCCCTTGCTCACGCCGGTGGTACCGCCGGTGTACTGCAGCACGGCCACGTCCTCCGGCCCGATCTCGGGGCGCTTGAGCGTGCCGCGTGTGCCCTTGGCAATGGCATCGTTGAAACGCACCGCCTGTGGCAGGCTGAAGGTGGGCACCATCTTCTTCACGTTGCGCACCACGTAGTTGACGATGGCGCCCTTGAGCAGGCCCAGCAGGTCGCCCATCGCGGCCAGCACCACGTGCTTGACCGGCGTGTTCGCGATGCACTGCTCCAGCGTGCTGGCGAAGTTCTCGATGATGACGATCACCTTGGCGCCCGAATCCTTGAGCTGGTGCTCCAGCTCGCGCGGCGTGTACAGCGGGTTCACATTGACCACCACAAAGCCCGCACGCAGGATGCCGGCCACCGCCGCCGGGTACTGCGGCACGTTGGGCATCATGATGGCCACACGGTCGCCCTTGACCAGGCCCAGGCCCTGCAGGTAGGCCGCAAAGGCCTGTGAGAGGCTGTCGGTCTGGGCAAAGCTGACGTCTTTGCCCATGAAGCTGTAGGCCGTGCGGGGCGCGTTTTTCTGGAAGCTCTCCTCCAGCAGGTGCACCAGCGACGGATACTGCGCCACATGGATGTCGGCGGGCACACCCGCGGGGTAGGCGCCCAGCCAGGGTCGATCGGCCGTCGGTTCGGTCATGCGGTATCTCCAGATATCTTGTGGGTCATCGGCAACTGCGCATTGTCGTCCGGGCCGAGGCCTTTCGGCCTCGTGTTTTTCCCTTACGAACGACTGACAGGCTACTCTAAAACCTGTGGCGCCCATGCCTCGGTGCTACAAAAACAAAGAGCCGGTGGGGGCACCGGCTCTTTGCTCATTCTGTCGCCGAGGCGACCTCATCGATCAACCCGCGCTCAGCTCTTCAGCGCGACCAGCACCTCATCGAGCATCTTCTTCGCGTCGCCGAACAGCATGCGGTTGTTGTCTTTGTAGAACAAGGGGTTGTCGACGCCGGCGTAGCCGCTGGCCATGCTGCGCTTCATCACGATGGAGGTGCGCGCCTTCCAGACCTCCAGCACCGGCATGCCGGCGATGGGGCTGGTCGGGTCGTCTTGCGCCGCCGGGTTCACGATGTCGTTGGCACCGATAACCATGGTCACATCGGTGTCCGGGAAGTCGTCGTTCAACTCGTCCATCTCGAACACGATGTCGTAGGGCACCCTGGCCTCGGCCAGCAGCACGTTCATGTGGCCCGGCATGCGACCGGCCACCGGGTGGATGCCGAAGCGCACGTTCACACCCTTCTCGCGCAGGTGTTTGGTGATCTCGTACACCGTGTGCTGGGCCTGTGCCACCGCCATGCCGTAGCCGGGCACGATGATCACGTTCTTGGCCTCGCGCAGCATCTCGGCGGTCTCCAGCGCGAGGATGGGCGTCACCTCGCCGGCGGGCTCGACCGCCGCACCACCGGCCGCTTTGGGCGCGGCGGCGGTGGTGCCGAAGCCGCCGGCGATCACGCTGATGAAGCTGCGGTTCATCGCGTTGCACATGATGTAGGACAGGATGGCGCCGCTGGAGCCGACCAGCGCACCGGTCACGATCAGCAGGTCGTTGCTCAGCATGAAGCCGGTGGCCGCGGCAGCCCAGCCCGAATAGCTGTTGAGCATGGACACCACCACCGGCATGTCGGCGCCGCCAATGGCCATCACCATGTGCACGCCAAACAGCAGCGCGATGGCGGTCATGACAAACAGCGGGAGCATGCCGTCCTGCAGCGTCTCGGCCTGCAGGAACAGGCGGCCGAAAACGATCACCGCGATCAGACCGGCCAGGTTCATCCAGTGGCGGCCGGGCAACAGCATGGGCTTGCCGCCGACGCGGCCCGAGAGTTTGCCGAAGGCGATGACCGAGCCCGAGAAGGTGACCGCGCCGATGAAGATGCCGACGTAGATCTCCATCGCATGGATGGTGTGCTCCGCGCCCTCAAAGCCCTTGGTGGCCTCCGGATCGACGTAGGTGGCGTAACCGACCAGCACGGCGGCCATGCCGACCATGCTGTGCATCAGCGCCACCAGCTCGGGCATCTGCGTCATCTGCACGGTGCGCGCGGCGTACAGGCCGATGGCCCCGCCGACCACCATGGCGCCGACGATCCAGGGGATGCCGGCGGCGGTGACCTGCGGGCCGAACACCGTGGCCGCCACGGCCAGCGCCATGCCGACCATGCCGAACAGGTTGCCGCGGCGCGACGTCTCCTGGTTGGACAGGCCGCCCAGGCTGAGGATGAAGAGAATGGTCGCTCCGATGTAGGAGACCGTGGCCAGACTTGCAGACATTCAGGGTCTCCTTCTTATTTGCGGAACATCGCCAGCATGCGCTGGGTGACGGCAAAGCCGCCGAACATGTTGATGGCGGTCAGCACCAGCGCCACTGCGGCCAGGGCAACGATCAGGGTGTTGGGTCGTTCGGTCGCGTTGGCCATGGGCGAGATCTGCACCAGGGCCCCGATGGCGATGATGGAGCTGATGGCGTTGGTCACGCTCATCAGCGGCGTGTGCAGCGCAGGCTTGACGTTCCACACCACCATGTAGCCCACGAAGCAGGCCAGCACGAACACCGTGAAGTGCGACAGGAACGCGGCCGGCGCGTAGGCCCCCACCAGCGCGAACAGCACGGCGGTGACACCGGCCACGATCGCCAGCTTGCCCGCCGGCATCGGCCCCGATGGCTCGCCATGGCCTTTCTTTGCCACCGGCGCGGCGGCGGGCTTGGGCGCCGGTTTGGGCGCGGCCACCAGGGCGGGCGCGGGCCAGGTGATCTCGCCGTTCTTGATCACCGTCAGGCCGCGGATCGCGTCGTCGTCCATGTTGACGTTGATCACACCGTCCTTGGTCTTGCACAGCTCTTCGCTCAAACGGAACAGGTTGGTCGCGTACAGCGTGGACGACTGCTGGGCCATGCGCGAGGCCAGGTCGGTGTAGCCGACGATGGTCACGCCGTGGCGCACCACCGCCTCACCCGGCACGGTCAGCTCGCAGTTGCCACCCTGCTCGGCCGCCATGTCGACGATCACGCTGCCCGGCTTCATGCTCTTCACCATCTCGGCGGTGATCAGCTTGGGCGCCGGTTTGCCGGGAATCAGGGCGGTGGTGATGATGATGTCGACTTCGCGCGCCTGCTTCGCGTACATCTCGCGCTGCGCCTGCTGGAAGCCCTCGCTCATCACCTTGGCGTACCCGCCACCGCCCGAGCCCTCTTCCTCGTAGTCGACCTTGACGAATTCACCACCCAGCGAGACCACCTGGTCGGCCACCTCGGCGCGCGTGTCGTTGGCGCGCACGATGGCGCCCAGGCTGGCGGCAGCGCCGATGGCGGCCAGACCGGCCACGCCCGCGCCCGCGATGAAGACCTTGGCCGGCGGCACCTTGCCCGCCGCCGTGATCTGGCCGCTGAAGAAGCGGCCGAAGGCATTGGCCGCCTCGACCACGGCGCGGTAGCCGCTGACGCCGGCCATCGAGGTCAGCGCGTCCATCTTCTGCGCACGGCTGAGCGTGCGCGGCAGCGCGTCGATGGACAGCACCGTGACCTGTTTCTCCGCCAGCTGCTGCATCAGTTCGGGGTTCTGGGCCGGCCAGATGAATCCGATCAGCGTCTGCCCTGCGTGCATCAGCGCCACCTCGTCGGGCGTCGGGGCGCGCACCTTGAAGACGATGTCGCTGCCACTCCACAGATCGGCCGCTGTGGGCGCGATGCTGGCGCCGGCTTCTCGGTAGTGCTCGTCACTGAGGTTGGCGAGTGCGCCCGCACCACTTTCCACCACGACACCAAAACCCAGCTTGATCAGCTTGACCACGGCCTCGGGCACGGTGGCCACCCGTTTCTCGCCAGGAAAGATCTCGCGCGGTACACCGATGCGCTGCGGTGTGGGAGCGGCTGTCTCGTTCGATGCGCCAGAAGTCATGGGAGAGTCCTCGATGCAGGGATGTTGGAAATCAGAAAAGGAAACAGGGGTGGCGCGCCCACCACGCATGGCAAGCTGACGGGCGATGGCGTTCGCATGGTCCGCAGCTGGTTCGCTGGCCAAGACAAACTTGGAGATTGTGCGGTGTGGCGCCGCAACCACCTATCAGGGTCTGCCCGCTGAGCACGCGCATCACCGCAGGCGACCAAAAGGCCTCGGGCGATCTTTGCAACGCCTGCGCGAGAACGCGACGGCCACCGCTCAACCCCCACCGACATGGGTATTCTGAACAGGTTGTGCCAGTCGGATCGGTGGGACGGCAAGGCGACCAGACAAGGAATGCACACTGCTCTTGACGGCATCTTTTAGTTGTCGACCCCAGGCCACCTGCTCGGGCAACACGCCTTCCGGCAGTGTCTCTGCCACCAAAGCACCCGCCGCTTCCATGGGTGACATCACGAAAACACGAACGTCCAGAAACGAGCCCGTGGAAATGGCATGGTGGCTCCACACGGTATAGACGGGGCGCTGGACAGACACCTCCCCAGAAGTCTGCAAATCCAGAACCTGGGGCGCCAAAGACTTGAATACGCTTTCGCTGCTGTACAGGGGCGTCACCATCAAGCACTGCATGAAGGACACCCTGAAGCCCTCATTGCCTTCACGGAAGATCTGGGCATCGGACTGACAGTTGGGCGAATAGCTCATGTAGGCGCCACGACCGCCACCCATACCTTCAGAGTGGGCACTCACTAGTACAAGCATCTGATCATCGCCGCCGGGCGCGCCCCGCACATACAGCTTCGACTGCACTGTCAACGCACCAGTCTTGTCGCCCCCGTAAGCACTCGCGGTATCAGGCAAGCGCACTTCTTTCCAGCCCTCTTCAGCGAACTCAACCTCCACGCGACCCACCGAAAAGTCGGCCGCCTGGGCGGCCAGCGCGCCCAGAGTCACCCACCCAAAGGCCAGCATCTTGAGCATCGATCCAAACATCCGCGGTTTTCTGTTCATCTGCGCTTGACCTCTCCACATTCGTTGTTCGTCAGACCCCAAGAATTCTCCATCCATCGGCAAGGATGCCATCCTCGCTGGTGGACACATGGGTTGCGCGCCAGCTTAACCGACGACATCTGAACCCCCTTATTGCGCAAACCTATGTCGCGCAAGGGTTTGCGCCGTATCGCGCGGCCGCTGCCAAAGCGCGTGCGTCTTGAGATTTCATAATGCGGTAAGGAATACCACTTCAAGGAACTTTCTACCGATCGGACGGGATAATGTCGGCATGAACACCCGATGGAAACCCAGCGTCACCGTGGCCGCGATCATCGAGCGCGACGGGCGCTATCTGCTGGTCGAAGAACACACCCCCGAGGGTCTGCGGCTGAACAACCCGGCCGGCCATCTGGACCCGGGCGAAAGCCCGCTGCAGGGGGTTGCACGTGAGGCGCTGGAGGAGACGGCCCACGCTTTCACGCCCACGGCGCTGGTCGGCGTGTACCTCTCGCGCTTCCAGCGCCCCGCCACCGGCGAGGACATCACCTACCTGCGTTTCGCCTACTGCGGTGAGCTGGGCGACTTGGACCCGCAACGCGAGCTGGACACCGGCATCGTGCGCACGCTGTGGATGACGCCGGACGAGATCCGCGCCAGCACCGGGCGGCACCGCAGCCCGCTGGTGCAACGCTGCATCGAAGACCACCTGACCGGGCAACGCTTCCCCCTGGACCTGGTGTTCACCGACCCTTCCGTGATGCACCCACCGGTCTGAGGACCGCGCCACGCTTGGCTGCGCGCGGTGGGCTGGCTATCATGCGGGGCTCCGACCTGGAGCACCACACACCGTGGAAACACCCGCCGCCCCACCGCTGCTGACACCGGACCACCTCGCCATGATGGCGCGCGGGGTGTCGGTGATCGTCAGCTCCTGCGGGCACGACCTCACACCCAGCCTGATGCGCGCGGTGGGCAGCCAGATCAGCCCGCAGGGCGACCGCATCACGGTGTTCCTCAACCGCCAGCAGTCCACCCAGCTGCTGCGCGACGTCGCCAGCACCGGGCGCGTCGCCGTCGTGTTCAGCGAACCGCACAGCCACCGCACGGTGCAGCTCAAGTCCCGCGAGGCGCGCCTGCGCGAGGTCACACCGGACGACGTGCCCGCCCTGCAGCGTTACCTGCGGGCGATGCAGGGCGAGCTGGGCCGCATCGGCCTAGGGCCCGACTTTGCCGCCGCCATGCTGGCGCACCGCTTCGAAGACCTGAGCGCGATCGAGTTCACGCCAGCGCAGGCCTTCGACCAGACGCCGGGCCCAAACGCCGGCCAGCCGCTGCGGGGAAAGCCGTGAGGGCCACACGGCCGCTCCAGAGGCACTCAGCCGCTCCGTGTGCGGCACGGAGGGCGGTCCCATGAACGCGGTCACGCTGGGCGAGGTGCGCCCCTGCCTGGAAGGCGCCATCCCGGCCATCATGGCCACCTGCGCCGCCGACGGCACGCCCAACGTGGCCTACATCTCGCAGGTGTTCTACGTGGACGAGCGGCACGTGGCGCTGTCGTTCCAGTTCTTCAACAAGACACGCCAGAACATCCTGGCCCACCCGCGCGCCACCGTGCTGCTGCTGCACCCGGTGACGGCGCAGTTCTACCGCCTGCACCTGGGCTACCTGCGCACCGAGAACGGCGGCCCGGTGTTCGAGAGCATGAAGGCCCAGCTCGCCGGCATCGCCTCGCACAGTGGCATGGCCAGCGTGTTCGTGCTGCGCGGCGCCGACGTCTACGAGGTGCTCGGAATCGAGCGCCTGGACGGCCAGCCCTTGCCGGCGGCCGCTCCGCGCTGCAGCCTGCTGGGCGCGCTGCGCCGCGGCAGCTCGCGGCTGGCCCAGGCCACCACGCTGGCCGCCGCGCTGGAGGCCACGCTGCAGACGCTGGAGCAGGACATGGACATTCCGCACGCCATGGTGCTGATCCTCGACCCCGCCACGCAGCGGCTCTACACCGTGGCCAGCCTCGGTTACGCCACCTCGGGCGTGGGTTCGGAGATCGCGCTGGGCGACGGCGTGATCGGCGTGGCCGCGCGCGAGGGCACGCCGGTGCGCATCATGCACATGACCAGCGCCTACCTCTACAGCCAGGCGGTGCGCAGCGGCCTGGAAGACCGGGGCCTGCTGGACGCGCCCGCCTGCACCGAGATCCCCTACCCCGGCCTGCCCGAGCCGCACAGCCAGCTCGCCGTGCCGCTGCGCTCGGCCGGCCGCGTTCTGGGTGTGCTGTTCGTGGAAAGTCCGCAGGACCTGCGTTTCAGCTTCGAAGACGAAGACCTGCTGGTCACGCTGGGCGGCCAGCTGGCCGCGGCGATCGACCTGATGCAGGAAGAGCCGGAAGCCGCCGCAGCCACCGGGGACGGCGAAGCCACGCTCGCCACCCTGCCCCAGGGACCGGCGCTGCAGGTGCGCTATTACCCAGCCAACGGCAGCGTCTTCATCGACAACGCCTACCTCATCAAGGGCGTGGCCGGCGCCATCTTGTGGAAGCTGCTGCAGGACCACCAGCGCAGCGGCCGCAGCGAGTTCTGCAACCGCGAGCTGCGGCTCGACACCTCGCTGGGCCTGCCCGACGTGGCCGACAACCTCGAAGCGCGCCTGCTGCTGCTCTCGCGCCGCCTGCAGGAGCAGTGTCCGAAGCTCTGCATTGAAAAGACCGGCCGCGGGCGCTTCCGCCTGTGCGTGGGCGGTCCGGTCGAACTCCAGGCTGTGGCCTGAAGTCCGAGCGCCCGCACCTTACACCGCCGCCACCAGCCCCGGCACCGCGGGCAGTCCCAGGCCCTGAGTGAGCTTGGCCCAGTCGCGCGGGCTCAGGTGCGGCTGCACGACGTCAAGCACGGCCTGAAACACCGGCGCCGGCGCGCCCTGGCGCATGCCACCGAGCACCTGCAGGCGCTCCAGCGCGTGCATCTGCGGCAGCATCCAGCGCATCACCTGCATCATCTCGCTCGGCGGGATGGTGGCCACCAATGCGTCGTGGATGGCGCGCAGCTCAGCGTCGGTGTAGGCGCTCCAGAGTGCGGCGTTGTGCCGCGTCTCTTCCACGTGCATGTGCTGCAGGTTGTCGGCGACGAAGAGCGAGAGCTCCAGGTACAGCGCGTGCAGGGCGCCCGCCTGCAACGGGTCGTCCAGCCCCGGCAGTTGCTGCGCCGCCGCCCGCAGTCGCTGAATGTGGTGCAGGTGCGCCACGTGGTCCTGCGCCACCTCGCCGCAGACGCCCGGGGTGCGCGCCTCGATCGCCGGGTGAACGAAGCTGTTTTCGTGCTGCACGTGCGCTTCGCACAGGTCCATCAGACCGATCACGCGCCCGCTGGCGTCGGCCACATCCTGCGGGTCCGACGGGTCGGCGCGACCGACCGCGAGCAGGGTGTCGGTCATCATGGCGCGCAGCGCCTTGTGGATGCCGGCGTAGAGGTTTTCGCGCGAACTGCTGGTGCTGGCCGCGGCCAGCTGGTTCATTTCCTGTTGGGTGAACTGCATGAAGACTTCCTTGGGCGGAACGGGTCCGCGTTTGCTGCCTGGCGGCGGCGCCCCATGCGTCACCTGCCATGGGAGAAAGTCTAAAAATCCGGACGCGGGAGCGCTGCTAAATAGCGCTTAAGAACATCCTAAAAAATGCTTAAACGGCGCACCGGGCGTTCAATCGACGCCGCGCACGCGTCCACGCTGCTGCTTCACCTGCGAGCGCGTGGCCTTGCCTTCGAGCCGGCGCTGTTTGGAACCGAAAGTGGGCTTGGTGGGTTTGCGCGCTTTGGGCTGCGTGGCCACGCTGTCCACCAGCGCCTGCAGCCGCTCCAGCGCCTCGGCCTTGTTCTGTTCCAGGCTGCGACTGGTTTGCGCCTTGATCACCACCACGCCCTCGGTGGTGATGCGCTGGTCGCTCAGGGCCAGCAGGCGTTCCTTGATGGCCTCGGGCAGGGACGAGGCGTGGATGGCGAAACGCAGGTGCACCGCGTTGGACACCTTGTTGACGTTCTGCCCGCCCGCGCCTTGCGCGCGGATGGCGGTGAAATCCACTTCGGCGGGGTTGACGGTGGCGGGCATGGCGGCAGTGTGCCATGTGCCCAGCGACCCAGGCACAGGCTGAGATGTGGGGCTCAAGCGATCCACCGCCGGGCTACCCCAAAGCGTATCAGCCCACGCATGGGCTGATCTCTGTGCAGCGGCGGAGCCCCGGTCCACGCCGATGAAGGCGTGGGACGCAAGGGGGCATTTCAGTACGTTTCCTTGATCCCCGTGACCATGGCTTTGACCAGGCGCGTGCGTTCCAGCCGCCCCATCACGATCGCCGCGGCGCCGTGCAGGCCGGCCGAGAGCAGCAGCAGATCACCGGCCTGTTCGTGCAGATCCTGCAGCCACTCTTCACCCCAGAAAGCGTCGAGCGACTGCATCCATCCCGTGACGCCCAGCGTGAGCACCAGTGCCATCAGCACCAGCATCATCACGGCGCCCAGCGGGTTGTGACCCCAGTGCATCTCGGGCTGGCCCGAGAGCATCCCGCGCAGGTGCCGCATCAGGCGGCCCGGCGTGGGAAAGAAGTCGGCAAACCGGGCGTGCTTCGAACCGATGAAGCCCCAGACGATGCGGGTCACGACCAGCGCGCTGGCGAGGTAACCCAGCCACTGGTGCAGGTTTTCGCCATCGTCCACCACAAAGCTGTTGAGCAGCACACAGGACACCAGCGTCCAGTGAAAGACCCGCACGAAGCGGTCCCACACGGGGCGCGCCGTGGCCGGCGATGCTGAGAGGTTCATCGTTGCATGCATACGGTCTGCCTCGCAGGCTTATTTGGTTTCCAGAACGGCCGCAGTGACCGGGTCGAAATAGATCTCGACCTTCTTGCCGGTCTTGTCAAAGCCGTAGATCTCGTAGCACTGGCCCTTGCTGACCTTGAAAGTCTTGATCTGGTAGCCCTGGTCTTCCAGGCCCTTTTTGAAGCTGGCTTCGGGCATCCATTTTTCCTTGGGGGCATTGCACGCAGGACCGGCCAGCGCCACACCAGAAACAGCCAGAAGAACAGCAGAGAGAACAACCGATTTCATGAAAGTGATCCTTTTTCAATAGCAACCCAGCAAGTGCTGGTGTGTGTATTGAAAGGGCTCAAGATGAAGTGGAACTTAAGAGGCCCGGTAACAAACGTGAGCTCGCGTGGTTCACCGTAACCGGTTGTGCTGCCCTTTTCACAGACAGCCAAGAGGCCGATTCAGACCAGGACCCGGCGCAGCAGGCGCGCGACCACACGATGCGGTTCAGAACCGGGTGCTGGACTGGTGGGCTTGGGCGTCTTGGGTCGTGTAGCCACATGAACGTTTGCAAACATCCAACAGGCCACAGCCCCACTGAAAAGTGGTGTGACGGGCTAGGTTCTGACGTTCAACAGATTGAATTTGCCCGGATGCTCGGAAGCATGTCCGGCACAACCTCGCAAAAATCCACGTCTTTTCCCCGGTCAATTGTTAGGTCAGCCTTAAATCGAAAGCCCATTTTCAAGACTGTTGCCCGATGGTCGGCAGCTCGCTGTCACGCACGGCAATTGTTGACAAATATCAACCGATACCCGCCTGTGAGGCCTAGGCTGGGTGTTCATCTTCACAGGAGCCACCCATGAAAAAACCCACTGCGCAAGGCGGCCTGCTGGTCGCCGTCGCGCTGTTCAGCGGAGCCTTGCTGCTCTCCTGGATCACGCACGGGACCGGCGTCGTCCGCGACGACCCCAAGCGAAACATCAGCGTGCCCCAGCAGTTGACCGTGCCCCTGCAGGTGCAGGCCGCCTACAACGGCAGCGACATGTTCTTCCGCTACCGCTGGCCCGCCGAGAAGCCGGGCATCTTTCACGACGTCGTCATGTTCGAGGACGGCAAGTGGGTCACCAAAGGCAAGGCGGTGCCGGGCTCTGAACCCGATGGCCTGCACGAGGACCGGGTGGCCATGATGCTCGACGACGGCAGCGTGCCCGAGTTCGCGCGCTACGGTGGCTACCTGGCCATCGGCCCGGGCATCGCCACCTTCACAGAACATGCTGCAGGCGACGAGGTCAAGGCACATCCCTACCTGGGCAAGAAGCTCAAACAGGAAGAGGTCAGCAAGCACCTGCCGCAGACGCGCACCGACATCACGGACTGGGCCAGCGTGCAACCCGAAGACACCTTGAAGGCGCAGCGGGCCGCCGGCTATTTTCTGGATCTGTGGCACTGGCGCGGTCATCGCTCGAACCCGATCAACATGTCCGACGACCAGGTGGTCGCCGAAGCGCGGTTGGGCGATGCCGGCAAGAGCAGCGCGGCGTCCAACTGGGACGGTGAACTCAAGCAACCCAAGCTGATGTTCAACAGCGCCACCACCGGTTACAAGGCCCTGAAGTGGGACGACGTGGTGGGCGGCAAGCTGTCGCAGGACGGCACCTACTTCCTGCGCGACGGCGAGGCGGTGCCTTTTGATCCCGCCGCCGGCTGGCAGAACGGCGACACCCTGCCGCGGCGCATCCTGCGCACGCCCGAAGAATCGATGGCCGACATCGCCGTGCAAGGCAAGGGGCGCTGGGCCGATGGTTTCTGGGACGTGACGCTCACGCGCAAGCTCGACACCGGGCACCCGCTGGACGACAAGATCCTGAAAGACCAGGGCGCCTACGCGGTGGCGTTCGCCATCCACCGCAACGCCACCGGTGGGCGCTGGCACTACGTGTCCCTGCCCGCCACGCTGGGCCTGGGCCGTGACGCCCACATCGTGGCGCAGAAGTTCGATGGGGCCGCGCCCGTCTGGAAAGACCAGTGGACCACGGTGGAGCTCTTCTACCCCGGCCAGGTGAGCTGGCCGCACCTCAACAGCACCCGGCACGCGGGCGCGAAGTTCATCAAACAGGGTCAGCCGGTGACCACGCACCACAGCGTGAGCCAGCTCAAGCACTACGGCATCGAAGCGGAATTCGCGAGCGACATCTACAACCAGTGGCGCTGGACGCTGCTCGCCGGTCTGGCGCTGATCGTGGCGTTCGGCTTTGCCCTCAACCAGTTGCTCAAGCGCAATACAGGAGTTTGATCATGGATGCCTATCACGTCTTGATGGTTCACTTTCCCATCGCGCTTTGGATGACCGCCACGCTGGCGATCTTCCTGCGCGTATTCTCCGACGGCCCGCTGGCCAAGTCCGTGGACCACGCGCTGGTGCCGCTGCTCAGCGCCAGCCTGGTGTTCGGCATCATCGCGTTTGCCATCGGCCTGATGGTGTGGCCCTGGGAAACGATCTCCGCGTCGGCCCTGGGCCGCAACCACGTGCTGCTTGCCAGCTGGACCGTGGCCTTCTGGGCCGTGATCCTGTTCGTGCGCTGGCGCCGTGGCGAGAGCGTGTGGCAGGGCATGTCTCGCTGGGTCATGGCCGGTCTGGCCTTCCTGGGCAGCGCCCTGCTGGGCATCACCGGCACGCTGGGCGGTCACCTCGTGGGAATCTACACCGAGGTGTCCGATCTGCTGCGCCTGCTGGGCTGGGAAGTGTACACCACCTACTACGTGCCCAACACCACACTGATCGCCTTGGGCGTGATTTCGCTGTTGCTGCTGGTCATGGCTTTCTGGGGTCGCAAAGCCGCCTGATCCCGGCCCGCGCGCACCGCAACCGTCTGGCGCAGTTCACTGCGCCTGCGGCTTGCGCCAGAGCAGCATCAGCGCCAGCAGGGCCGAGGCCACCATGAGGAAGAGGCTGATCGCGTTGAGCACCGGCGTGGCGCCCTCGCGCATGCGGCTGTACATCAGCACGGTGAGCGGGGAATCCGAACCCACCAGCATCAGCGTGGTGTTGAAGTTCTCGAACGACATCAGGAAGGCCATGGCCGCGGCGCCGATCATGCTCGGCCGCAGGTAGGGCAAGGTGATGGTCCAGAGCACCGCGAGGCGGCTCGCGCCGAGGTTGTAGGCGGCTTCTTCGAGCGTGCGGTCGAAGCGGCGCAGGCTGGCCGAGATGGTGAGCGTGGCGATGGTCACGATGTAGCAGAACTGCCCGAGGATCACCAGCGGCAGGCCGGGTCGCAAGAAGTCCAGCTCCAGGCCCCAGGTTTCGTCGGCGAAGTTGGCGATGCGGCTGGCAAAGGCGAGGATGGAAATGCCCAGGATCACACCCGGAATCACCAGCGGCAGCATGGCCAGCAGCGCGATCGCGTTCTTGCCCGGAAATTCAAAACGCTCAAGCAGGAAGGCGTTGCAGGTGCCCACACCCACCGACAACAGCGTGACCCACAGCGCCACCCAGGCGCTCACGCCCATGCTCTGCAGCAGCTCGCCGTCGGCCAGCAACCCCGTGCGCGCATCGCTGTTCGCGGTGAACCAGTCGAGCGTGAAACCCATCCAGGGCGGCGTCGGGTAGTCGGCGTTGTTGAACGCGAACACCGCCACCACCAGCAGCGGCACGAACAGGAACACGAAGAAGCAGGCCACGAAAGTGCCGAGGCCGAAGCGCTGGATGGCCGGGCGAGGCAGTGACGGAATCATGTCTTCATCACCGCGCCAAAGCGCTGGCCCGTGAGTTTCAGCCCGGCCCACACCAGCAGGCTGGAGAGGAACAGCAGCAGGAAACCGAAGGCCGCGCCCTGGTTCCAGTTGAAGCGGGTGATGAACTGGGTGTAGATCTGCTCGGTGAACCACAGCGAGTTCTTGCCGCCCAGCAGCGTGGGCGTGAGGTAGTTGCCCAGGCAGAGCATGAAGACGACGATGCTGCCGGCGGCGATGCCGGGCGCGGCGTGCGGGATGACGATGCGGCGCACGATGTTGGCCGTCGAGCCGCCGAGGTCGTAGGCGGCTTCGATCAGGCTGTCGTCGAGACTCTCCAGGCTGTTGACCAGCGGGATCACCATGAACAGCAGCGAGGCATAAACCAGGCCCACCAGGATGGTGGCGTCGTGGTACAGCAGCTCCACCGGCTGGCTGGCCAGGCCCAAGGCCTGCAGCAGGCTGGAAACCACGCCGGTTTCACGCAGCAGGATCAGCCAGCCCAGGGTGCGCACCATTTCGCTGACCCAGAACGGCAACAGGCACAGCACCAGCAGCACCATCTTCAGCCGCCCACGCGCCACCTTGGCGATGTACCACGCGGCGGGAAAAGCCAGCAACAGCGTGAGCCCGGTGGCCAGCACCGAGATCACCGCTGTGCGCACAAAGGTGTTCCAGTACAGCGGCTCGTCGACGAAGGTGCGGTACTGGTCGAGGCTGGCGGCGTACTCCCCCGGCCCCACGCGCGCCTGCAGCGACAGCAGCAGCAGCAGCTCCACGTGCGGCAGGATCACCAGCCCCACCAGCCACAGCAGCGCCGGGGCCAGCAGCAGGCCCAGCATCCAACGGCGGTACGCGGTGGCGTCGCTCATGGCCTCAAGCCGGGAAACACCAGGCCTGGGAAGGCTGGTAGCCAAAGTGCACGGTCTCGCCAGACTTCAGATCGGCGAGGCGGCCGGTGAGGGGCAGTGCGATGTGCAGCGGCGTCTGGCTCTTGTCTTCGAGCACCAGCACGGTGGAGTTGCCGCCATCGAACAGCACGCTCTGCACGCTCGCGCTCCAGGCCGGTTCGCCCGCGGGCAGTTCGCGCGGGCTGCGCCCGATCTCGATGGCTTCGGGGCGGATGAACAGCACCGCGGTCTGCCCCACGTCCACCGCGCCCACACGCTGTGACCACAGACCCAGGCCGCTGGCCGTGCGCAGCAGCACCTGCTCGCCGTTGCGCGATTCGATCGTGCCTTCGAAGCGGTTGTTGTTGCCAACGAAACCCGCCACGAACGCGGTCTGCGGCTGGTAATACAGCTGCTGCGGCGTGCCCAGCTGTTCGAAGCGGCCGTGGTTCATCACCGCGACCTGGTCCGACATGACCAGCGCTTCCGACTGGTCGTGCGTGATGTAGACGAAGGTGGTGCCGACCTCGGCCTGGAGTTGTTTCAACTCCACCTTCATGTGCTCACGCAGTTTCAGATCCAGCGCGCCCAGCGGCTCGTCGAGCAGCAGCAACGCGGGCTCCAGCACCAGCGAGCGCGCGATCGCCACGCGCTGCTTCTGCCCGCCCGAGAGCTGATCGATCCGCTTGCCCTCACTGCCTGGGAGTCCGACGCGTTGGAGCATGTCGATGACCTTGGCCTTGGCGCTGGCGCCCTTCACGCCGCGGCGCTCCAGGCCGTAGGCGATGTTCTCGCCCACGCTCATCATGGGAAACAGTGCCAGGTGCTGGAACACCATGTTCACCGGTCGCCGGTTGGGCGCGACACCCCGCATGGACGCGCCCTTGATCACGATGTCGCCATCGTCGGGCGCGATGAAACCCGCGACCATGCGCAACAGCGTGGTCTTGCCACAGCCCGAGGGCCCGAGAATGGAAAAGAACGAGCCCCGGCGCACCTGGAAACTCAGGTCATCCACCGCGGCAAACGCGCCATAGCGTTTGCGCACGGACCGGATGTCGAGATCGGGGGCGGTGGCGGGGCTGCCCGCGGCCGGCGTCGGCACCGCCACGGCTTACTGGGCGGCCTTGACGCGGTCGAGCACGCGGCCCTCGATGTCTTCGATGCCGGCCGGCACGGCGGGGTACCACTTGATGTTCTTCAGCGCGGCTTCGGGGAAGCTGTCGGCGAACTGCTTCTTGAGCACCGGGTCCATCATCTGGTCGGCACCCTTGCTGGCGGTGAAGTTGCCGGCCGAGGAAGCCACCTTGGCGGCGATCTCGGGGCGCATGTTGAAGTTGATCCAGGCGTAGGCGGCGGCGTCGTTCTTGCCTTTGGCAGGGATGGCGAAGGTGTCCACCCAGCCCAGCGCGCCCGATTTCGGCGCCACGAACTTCACGTCGGGATTGGCCTTGTTCAGCTCCCAGCCGCCGGTGTCCCACATCATGGCCGTGGTGAGTTCACCCGAGCGGATGCCGGCGAGCAGCTGGTCCTTGCCGTCCCAGTAGAACTTCACGTTCTTCTTGCACTCGGTGAGCTTCTTGCCCATGTCGTCCATCAGCGCGCTGTAGGCCTTGGCGTCGCCGTAAAGCGCAAACGGGTCCTTGCCGGAGGCGAAGGCCATGGCGATCAGCGTGGGGCGCTTCAGGCGCATGCTGACCTTGCCGGCGTTTTCAGCCGCGCACAGGTCGGCGTAGTCGGTGGCCTTGGATGTCTTGGTGTTGACCACCAGGCCGTCGGTGCCCCAGATGTGCGGCAGGCCGTAGACCTTGCCGCCGACCGTGGTGTTTTTCTTGGTCGCGTCGAGCATGGACGGGATGAACAGATCGGCCTTGATCTTGGACAGGTCCAGCGGCTTGTAGATCTTGAACTCGGTCTGCGGGCCGGCGATACGGTCCTGGCTGGGCTGGGCGAGGTCAAAGCCGGCACCGGCGGTGGCGCGCAGCTTGGAGATCATCTCTTCGTTGTTGGAGGTGGTCACCTCGACCTTGAAACCGGTCTCCTTGGTGAACTGCTCGATCACGTCCTTGGGCGCATAACCGCCCCAGGTCAGCAGGCGCAGGGTCTTCTCTTGCGCCTGCGCGGCGCCAGCGGCCAGCAACAGCGTGGCCAGAACGATACGGGACAACTTGTTCTTCATGGAGGAACTCGCTTTCAGAGTGGGTGTGACAGATCGGGGCGCCCGCTGGCCATCCCTCGGGTTTGACTGGATTCGAACCATCGCAGAATCCGGCAAAGGCCACAATAAGTCAAGACTGTGAAAGACACGTGACACAGCGCCCCGCGGCGGCCCTGCTCAAGCCGCCAGGTGAACCGCGTCGAAGCCCAGGTGGTGCAGGCACTCGCGAAGGATCAGCACCAGCGCATCACCAGCGGCGTGCTCAAAACCACTGCCCCGCGCCGACGGTGCGCCCATGGCCCGCGCGGCCAGTTGCTGGTATTCGTGTTCGATGACCGCCAGGCCAATGGCTCCGTTCACCAGGCCGCGAATGGCCCCAGCGTGTTGCAGCGGCGCCAAGGTCTGCGCGTCCACCACCAGGCGCGAACCCGCGGGCACGTGGCGGTGCAGGCCTTCGATCTGGTCTTCCACGGTCTGGATCGCGTCCTCCAGCGCCAGCGGCGAAGGCCCGCTGTGACCGGGCGCGGGCCAGAGCGTTTCGCATCCGATCGGCAGCACGAAGCGCTGGCCCTCGCCCCCTGGCACCCGCAGCTCGGCCACGGTTTCCCGGGCAGCGATGTGCAGGTGCAGCGTGGCCGGCGCGGTGTTCGTTGGCATGGTGTTCAAGCCTCCAGGTCCGGATCGAGCGCCGCGCTCAGCAGCGCCAGCACGCGGCCATCGATGCCATGGCCCAAGTCTTGGGTCGTTCACCAAGCACCATCAGCCGGGAGCTGCGGCGCAACGCTCAGCCCGCAGGCTACGCGAGCACCACAGCGCGTGCCTGCGCCCGACGGCGACGCCTGCAAGGCC
>NZ_VYGV01000015.1:0-11221 GCF_013387465.1 Hydrogenophaga aromaticivorans
GGCCAGCTCGGCGCGCCGGTGCTGCTCCGCCGCCGCGGCCGCGCGCTGTTGCTCCAGCGCGGCGGTGTGTGCCCGGTCCTCGCGCTCCAGGCGTTCCAGCGACAGCCGCAGGCGCTCGGCCTCCGAGAGGTGCGCCGCGTCGCCGGGTGCCGGTGAGGTTCCGGCGAGGTCCACCGTGACGAACCCTCCGGGGGCTGCCTGGGTCTGTGCCTGGGCCAGCGCCGCTGGTCCGTTCGCTGACGCGGGTGCGGTGGCCTCGGGCGTGGCGGCCCGCGATGCCGACCCGCTGGTGTGGTTCAGCTTCCACCAGGTCCCGGCGCCCGCGAGCACCAGCACCAGCCCCCAGAGCACCACTTTTCGTTTCGCGGCACCCGCCGCCGGCAACGCCGGCATCGAGCGGTGCGACGCAGAAGCGGGCAACAGGGGCACGCCGCAGGCCTGACAAAACCGGGCGTCAGCCGGGTTGTTCGCCTGACAGGCCGGACAGACGGGCTTCGATGACCGGGCGCGCCTGCGCGCCGCGTGGGGCACGGCAACCGGTGCCAGGGGCGCAGTGCATCCCCGGCAAAACCTTGCCCTGTCCCGGTTCTCCGCACCGCACGCCTGACACACCACCATGGTTCATCCACCCGCTGAAGCTCTTGGCGCTTTCTAGCATGGCGTGCGACAGGGGCACAACACGCCAGCGCGCCAGCGGGTGAATCACTGGCGTGGGCGGTTGGTCGGCGCCCGGAACGGACGCCCGGGCGGGGTGTTCAGAGGTTGGTGCCGAGCCAGCGCTTGAGCTCGCCCTCGGCCACGCCGCTGCGCTGCGCCAGGTCCCGCACCTGGTCTTCGCCCAGCTTGCCGACGTTGAAGTAGGTGCTGTCGGGGTGGCTCAGGTAGAAGCCGCTCACGCTGGCGGCCGGCGTCATGGCCAGGCTTTCGGTCAGGCCCATGCCGATCTCGTCGGCCTGCAGCAGTGCGAACATCGCGCGCTTGACGCTGTGGTCCGGACAGGCCGGGTAACCGGGCGCGGGACGGATGCCCTGGTACTGCTCCTTGATCAGCGCTTCGCTGCTCAGCGCCTCGTCGGCCGCGTAGCCCCAGAGGTCGGTGCGCACGCGGTGGTGCAGGCACTCGGCAAAGGACTCGGCCAGCCGGTCGGCCAGGGCCTTGAACAGGATGGCGTTGTAGTCGTCGTGCGCGTCGAGGAACTGCTTTTCCTTCTTCTCCGCGCCCAAGCCGGCGGTGACGGCGAACAGGCCCACGTAGTCGTCGGCCACACCCTTGGGCGCCACGAAGTCGGCCAGGCAGCGGCTCGGGCGCATGACGCCGTCCACTTCCTGCTTCTCGGTCTGCTGGCGCAGGCCGTGCCAGGTGAGCGCGACCTGGCTGCGGGTCTCGTCGGTGTAGAGCTCGATGTCGTCGTCGTGGACCGTGTTCGCCGGGTAGAGCCCGATCACGCCGTTGGCCGACAACCAGCGACCTTCGATGATCTTCTTCAGCATGGCCTGCGCGTCGGCAAACACCTTGCGCGCCTGCTCGCCCACCACCTCGTCCTGCAGGATGGCGGGGTAGGGGCCGGCGAGGTCCCAGGTCTGGAAGAACGGTGCCCAGTCGATGTACTTTGCGATCTCGGCGAGGTCGAAATTCTTGAACTGGCGCTTGCCGATGAACTTGGGCTGGGTGGGTTTGAAACTGGCCCAGTCGATCGGCGTCTTGTTCGCGCGGGCCTGGGCCAGCGGCCACAGCCTGACCTGCTTCTTGTTGGCGTGTTGTGTGCGCACCTTGTCGTAGTCGGCGTTGAGCTCGGCGATGTAGGTCGCGGCCTGGTCGCTCAGCAGGCCCTGCGCCACGCTCACGCTGCGCGAGGCGTCGGGCACGTAGACGACCGGGCCGCTGTAGTGCGGCGCGATCTTCACGGCGGTGTGCACGCGGCTGCAGGTGGCGCCGCCGATCAGCAGCGGGATCTGCTTCTCGCGGAAGTGGGCGTCCTTCTCCATCTCGCTGGCCACGTACTGCATCTCTTCCAGGCTGGGCGTGATCAGGCCCGAGAGGCCCACGATGTCCGCGCCCTCTTCCTTCGCCTTGGCCAGCACCTCGTGGCAGGGCACCATCACGCCCATGTTCACCACCTCGAAGTTGTTGCACTGGAGCACGACGGTGACGATGTTCTTGCCGATGTCGTGCACGTCGCCCTTGACGGTGGCGATCACGATCTTGCCCTTGGTCTTCACGTCCTGGCCGGCGGCGGCCTGGGC
The DNA here is from genome assembly GCF_013387465.1 of Hydrogenophaga aromaticivorans. GTDB lineage: Bacteria > Pseudomonadota > Gammaproteobacteria > Burkholderiales > Burkholderiaceae_C > Hydrogenophaga > Hydrogenophaga aromaticivorans. The sequence goes on from NZ_VYGV01000015.1 coordinate 2,244, forward strand.
CAGCTTCTCGGCCTCGATGTAGGGCAGCAGGTGGGCCACGGCCTGCTTCATCACGCGCGCGCTTTTCACCACCTGGGGCAGGAACATCTTGCCCTGGCCGAACAGGTCGCCCACCACGTTCATGCCGTCCATCAGCGGGCCTTCGATCACGTTGAGCGGGCGGCCACCGTCGCGCTCGATCTCGCGCCACATCTCTTCGGTGTCTTCGCTGATGAACTCGTTCATGCCGCGCACCAGCGCGTGGGCGAGGCGCTCGCGGATCGGCAGCGCGCGCCACTCGTTCTTCTTGCTGTCGTCCTTGGCCGCGCCCTTGGCATTTTCGGCCACTTCAACGAGCCGCTCGCCCGCATCGGGCCGGCGGTTCAAGACCACGTCTTCCACCCGCTCGCGCAGCTCGGGCTCCAGCTCGTCGTACACGCCCACCATGCCGGCGTTGACGATGCCCATGTCCATGCCGGCTTTGATGGCGTGGTACAGGAACACGGTGTGGATGGCTTCACGCACCGGGTCGTTGCCGCGGAAGCTGAACGACACGTTGGACACGCCGCCGCTCACCTTGGCGCCCGGCAGGTGCTGCTTGATCCAGCGCGTGGCGTTGATGAAGTCGACCGCGTAGTTGTTGTGCTCTTCGATGCCGGTGGCGATGGCGAAGATGTTGGGGTCGAAGATGATGTCTTCGGGCGGGAAACCCACTTCGTCCACCAGGATGCGGTAAGCGCGCTCGCAGATCTCGATCTTGCGTTCGTAGGTGTCGGCCTGGCCCTTTTCGTCGAAGGCCATCACCACCGCGGCGGCGCCGTAGCGCTTGACCAGACCGGCCTGGCGCTTGAACTCGTCCACACCCTCTTTCATGCTGATCGAGTTGACCACGCCCTTGCCTTGCACGCAGCGCAGGCCGGCCTCGATCACCTCCCACTTCGAGCTGTCCACCATCACCGGCACGCGCGCGATGTCGGGCTCGCCGGCGATCAGGTTCAGGAACTTCACCATCGCCGCCTTGCTGTCGAGCATGGCCTCGTCCATGTTGATGTCGATCACCTGCGCGCCGTTTTCCACCTGCTGGCGCGCCACGGCCAGCGCCTGCTCGTACTCGCCGTTCAGGATCATGCGGGCGAAGGCCTTGGAGCCGGTCACGTTGGTGCGCTCGCCCACGTTGACGAACAGGCTGCCCTCGCCGATGCGCAGCGGCTCCAGGCCGGACAGCAGCATGGGAGGAACGGCGGCGGACGAAGAGGGAGAAACGGCGGAGTCGGAAACTGCGGACATGAGGCTCACCAGGGTTGCGGACAAAAACTGGTGAGCGCCGTTGGGGGTCTGTGTGACCGGCCGGGACCGTGTGGCCCCGACGTCTCAAGCCTGACACCGGGTGCGGGCATCAGGCCGATGCCCCCGGCGCTGCAGCGCTCCTTGAGAGGGTGTGATTTTATGCCATCCACCTCGGAACGACAGCACGACCGAACGCGGCATCGGCGGCGGTTCAGCGGCTGAGCAGATCGATATACGCCTGGTAGCTGAAGCTGCGGTTTTTTTTCTGGCCAGTGACCTCGGTCACGATGCCCAGTTCCTGCAGCAGCTTGACGGCCGCGCTGGCGGTGGGGAAGGTGGTGCTCAAGGCCTGGCGGACTCGCTCCACGCTGAAGCGCGGCATGGTGGGCAGCAGTTCAAACAGACGGTAGCTGGCCGGACCGGCCTTGGCGTGCTGCAGCAGGCGGCGGCGGTCGGCGGCCACCAGGCTGGCCAGCGCCACGATGTCCTTCTCGGCCTCCGCCGCGGCCACCTCGACCCCTTCCAGAAAGAAGCCAACCCAGCCCTCCCAGTCGCCCTCGGTGCGCACGTCGGACAGGTGCCGGTAGTAGGCGCTCTGGTGCCGTTTGAGGTAACCGCTCAGGTACAGCAAAGGCTCGGGCAGCAGGCCCCAGTGTTCCAGCAGGGCCGCAATCAGCAAACGGCCCATGCGGCCATTGCCGTCCAGAAACGGGTGGATGGTCTCGAACTGCGCATGCACCAAGGCTACCCGGACCAGCGGAGGCAAGTCCCCAGCGGGGGCATGGATGAAGCGCTCCAGGTCGGCCAGCAAACCCGGCACCTGCTCGGCCGGTGGCGGCACGAACACCGCGTTGCCCGGCCGAGTGCCGCCGATCCAGTTTTGCGAGCGGCGCAGTTCGCCCGGCTGCTTGCCTGTGCCGCGCACGCCGTTGAGCAGCAAGCGGTGGGCATTGCACAGCAGGCGCACGCTGATCGGCAGGCCCGACGCATCGCGCAGGTTGTCCTGCACCAGCCGGAAGGCCTGCAGGTAGTTGGTTACCTCTTCCACGTCATCGGTGTTGCTCACGGTCAGACCGGCCTCTTCATCAAACAGGTCGGTCAGCGTGGCCTGTGTGCCCTCAATCTGCGAGGTCATCAAGGCCTCCTTGCGGATGGCGCTGTACAGCAGCCAGTCCACCGATGGCACCAGCCCCGCCACGGCCGACAAACGCGCCAGCGCCATCTGGGCCGCCCGATTGCGCTCACTCCAGGTCGCCTCGGCCAAGACCGGCGCGCCGGGTGGCAAGGCGTGGGGAACGAAAGCCTTGACCGGCTCCCCGAGGGTGGTGTGGGTGACGTAACTGCCGGTGATGCGTTTCATAGACAAGCCATCTTTAAATCAAGTGCACCATATTAAAGAATTCTTTTATTTCATGGAAGCGTTTTAAAGACGGCTTTAAAACACCGACAGAGACGCAAAGACCTTTGACGGTGGAAAGCCGGCTGGTCAGAAAAAGGCACTGGTGCGATGCTTGCTAACCCCATGCGCATGCCCCCCCACCGCTCCGACCCCGACACCCAGCCCGGCACCGACTGGCACGCGCAAGAGCTTCTGCTCATGCGCGAGGTGATGAAGCTCGTGGGCCGCAGCCTGGCGCCGGCTTTTGTGTTGCGCGAGATGCTGCACCTGATGAGCGAGCTGCTGGGCCTGAACCGGGGGCGCATGGTGCTGGCCGACGAGGCGGTGCCGGGCGCGGAGCGCACCGCCTCGGTCCGCCACGCCTACGGCCTCACCGCCGAGGAAGCGGCACGCGGCGTGTTCCGCTGGGGCGAGGGCATCACCGGCCGCGTGCTGGCCAGCGGGCTGCCCGCCATCGTGCAAGACGTGGACGCCGAACCCTTGTTTCTCTTTCGCACCGTGGCGCGCGCCCAGCTGCCGCCGCAGACCGTGGCCTTCATCGCGCTGCCGATCGAGGTGAACGGCGCCACCGTGGGCGTGCTGGGCTGCCACCGCATACGCAGCCGCCAGCGCCACCTGAACGACGACCTGGCGCTGCTGCGCATCCTGGCCACGCTGGCCGGCCAGCTGCTGCAGCTGGAGCAGCTGGTGGCCGAAGAGCGGCGCCAGCTGGCCGCACGCAACGAGGCGCTGGAGCACGCGCTCGACGTGGGTAGCGCGCGCTACGGGCTGATCGGCCGCTCGCCCGCGTTGCTGCAGGCGCTGGGCGAGCTGGAGCGCGTGTCGCAGTCGCAGGCCACGGTGCTGCTGCTGGGCGAGTCGGGCACCGGCAAGGAGCTGTTTGCCCGCGCGGTGCACCTGGCCAGCGGCCGGCGCGACCAGCCTTTCATCAAGGTCAACTGCTCGGCGATTCCGGACACACTGTTCGAGTCCGAACTGTTCGGCTACGAACGCGGCGCCTTCACCGGCGCGAGCACGGCGCGCGCGGGCTGGTTCGAGCAGGCCAACAGCGGCACCATCTTCCTGGACGAGATCGGCGAGCTGCCGCTGGCCATGCAGAGCAAGCTGCTGCGCACCCTGCAGGAAGGCACGCTGGTGCGCCTGGGCGGCACGCGCGAGATCCGCATCGACGTGCGGCTGGTCGCGGCCACCAACCGCGACCTCGCGCGCGAGGTGCAGGCCGGCGGCTTCCGGCAGGACCTGTATTACCGGCTCAACGTGATCCCGATCCGCCTGCCCAGCCTGCGCGAGCGGCGCGAAGACGTGCGCGCGCTGGCCCTGCATTTCGTGAGCCGTGCCAACCAGGCGCACCAGCGCAACGTGAACCTCGCGCCCGACGCGCTGGCGCGGCTGGAAGCGCACGACTGGCCCGGCAACATCCGCGAGCTGGGCAACCTGATCGAGCGCCTGGTGCTGCTGGCCGACCACACGCTGGTGACGGCTGCGGCGCTGGAGCGTTTCATGCCCGAGGCGCTGAAGGATGCCCGACCCGCGCCCGCCTCTGCCCCGATCCCGCCCGCCCTGCCCGCGGCGGCCGGCCTTGTGCGCGACTACCAGAGCGCCACGTCGCACGACGCACAGACCCTGCAGGACGCGCTGACCCGCCACCAGGGCAACCAGTCGCGCGCGGCGCAAAGCCTGGGGCTCACGCTGCGGCAGTTCAGCTACCGGCTGCGCAAGGCGGGTTTGCGGTGAGCGGATAGGGTGAAGGGCTGGAGTGAAAGCCAGCGCCCGGGATGTGTGACAGCATCAGTGCCATTGACCAAGACTTGCGAGAAGCCGCCATGAAAACAATCGACGAGATGCTGAACCTGGCATTGTTGACCCCCGTTGAGCACCAGCAGATCAGCAGCTGGATCGCACAGGCCGACTCGCCCGACGAGATTTTGAAGATGCCGCCGTTGCTGTGGCGTGCCGTCGAACGGGCCAGCGCGGTCATGGGCATCGACGAAGACCTGATGCGCCCGCCTGCGCTGGATGCTGACGATCTGGTTTGCCGGTAGGCGACGCGCCGGGCGGTTGGCTGGCCGATTCACCGGCCAGGACGGCCGGGGCGGGCATGTCGTTCATCGGCCATGAACCGCCATTGCCAGGTCGGCGAAGCCGGCGCGAGGCGGCGCTGTTTGCACGTCGCAGGACGCACACATTGGCGCTGCGAATGGCCCGATTGCAGATGTGCCTGCCCTGGCCGGCCACCAAGCATTGAGCCGATACTCGCAGAGGCGAGGAACTGCTAGCTGTGGTGCCACCATGCGTACGCTGAGTAGGCAGCGCCGAGCAAGTACAGAGATGTGAAGATGCTCTTGTTGTACTTGGCTAGCCAGCGAGGGAGGTAGATGTCGAAATTCTCTTCACGTCGCTCGGTGTAGCGAGCGGCAACGCCGGTGAGGGGGCACGACCACTTGTTGAACAGCAGAACAAGCGCTTCAAGGGCGACCAAGCCGATAAGCGCAGCCGCGAGAGCGAAGTTGCGGTGCCAGGCAGCAAGCGGCGCACCCAGGATGCAAGCAACAAAGAAAGCCCAGATCGCGGTGTGCGCCACCTTGACGACCGTGAGCGCGACTTCGTGGTTCATGGCACCGCTGTTGGTTCTTCGTGCCGCCTAACTTTGATGTAGTCGCCGAATCACCGGATATGCCCGGGGACAGTCGGAAAACGTGGCGGCACAGAGGTTAAAAAATCTTTTGGCATCAGGCACTTGCCTCAACAATCTGGATGAATGAACAGGCACAAAAAAACCGACCAAGCCGTCGTCGGTGCGCCGCTGGTGGACAAGCCCTTGCGCTACGAAAGCCATCAGCGTATTCAGCACTCGGACTATAGCTTTCGTTCAGGCCCACAGAATCCCGACGGCAGCTCCTTCAATCCATTCCTGCCGCGTTTTCAATGACCGGTTCGGGGTTCGGAGGTGGATGCCCACTCCGGGTCGCAACCAGGCATTCCCTTCCCGCCGCTCGGCACCCAGCCCCAACCCGCTCATCCGCCACTGTGTTGACATTGTGTCAACACAGTGGCGATACCCAGCAGCGTCACACCCCGGCGCATGCCCGCGCAGAACCCCAAAAAACCCAGCGCAATCAAGGACTTGTGCGCGTTGATCCACACGCGCATCGCACTGGCACGCCGGTTGCAAAGAGCACTGCAGGCCATCCTGCCTTTGCCCTTTTCAAGAGGTCCCCATGAGCATTGAAGCCACCCTGATCGCTCCCGATCAACTCGCCACCCTGCAAGCCGCCGAACCGGTGGTGATCATCGACACGCGCGACGCCGACACCTTTGCCGCCGGCCACATCCCCGGCGCGGTCAACCTGCGCGAGGTGTTCACCTTTCTCGCCACCTCCACGCCCGAAGGCCTGCAGGCGCTGAAGGCCACCTTCGCCGACGCGCTGGGCAAGGCCGGCCTCTCGGGCGCCGAGACCGCCGTGTTCTACGAAGACGCGATGAACAGCGGCTACGGCCAGTCGTGCCGCGGCTACTACCTGCTCACCTGGCTGGGCTACCCCAAGATCAAGGTGCTCAACGGTGGCTTCAGCGCCTGGAAAGCAGCCGGTCTGCCGGTGTCCACCGAAGCGGCCACGCCCACGCCCGCCACCTTCCCCGAGCTGCCGATGAGCGACGTGATGCTCACGCAGGCCGATGTGCAGGCTGCGCTGGGCACCGACACGGTGTTGCTCGACGTGCGCGATGTGGACGAGTGGATCGGCGACAGCTCTTCGCCCTACGGCAAAGATTTCGCGCCGCGCAAGGGCCGGCTGCCGGGCGCGAAATGGATCGAGTGGTACCGCTTCATGAAGCCCTCGGCCCAGGGCCCGGTGTTCAAGACGCCCGACGAGGTGAAGGCCGAGTGCGCCACCGCCGGCATCGCGCCCGACGACACGGTCTACCTGTATTGCTTCAAGGGCGCGCGCGCGTCCAACAGCTTCCTGGCGCTCAAGCAGGCCGGCTTCTCCGACGTGCGCATGTACTTCGGCTCGTGGAACGAGTGGTCGCGCGACGACAGCCTGCCCATCGAAACCGGCCTGCCGGTCGCCAAGTCCAGCAAGCCTGCCAGCCTGGCGCTGGCGGCCTGACCCGCTTTCTTCTCAACCCCGTTTTTCACCTTTCTGGAAACCCCATGTCCTCCACCGACACCCTCGAACCTACCGCCCCCGTGACCACCGTCAAAGCCTACCTGCGCCCCATCGATGGCAAGGGCCTGGCCGACTTCGCCGCCGGCGGCAAAGCCAACCCGGCCCGGCGCGGCACCAACAAGGTCCACACCGTGATGGAGGGGCAGTACCGCTCGCTGTCGCACGTGGGCGAGAAGCACGTGGTGGTGGTGGACGAGCCGCTGCACCTGTTTGGCGAAGACACGGCGCCCGCGCCGGGCGAGATCGTGCTCTCGGGCCTGGGCGGCTGTATTGCCGTCGGCGTGACGGCGGTGGCCACCTGGAAGGGCGTGAAGCTGAGCAAGCTCGAAGTGTTTCTGGAAGGCGACATCGGCAACCCGGCGGCCTGGGGCGCGGGCGGCGCGCTGGAGAAGACGGCGCCCGAGATGGGCTTTCAGGCGATCCGCGTGAAGGTGCTGGTGGAAGGCGACGCGAGCCGCGAGGTGCTGGACGAGATCGTGCAGCACGCCAACTTCTATTCGCCGGTGGCCAACACCATGCGCAACCCGATCCCGTTTGAGATCTCGATGGCCTGAAATTTTTAGCTCCCTCCTCCTCTGGGGGAGGGTGGGGGTGGGGGCACGCATGAAGCGGCGTTGCCGGCGCGCGGGCCCCCATCCCCACCCTCCCCCAGAGGAGGAGGGGGCGAACGTCCCTGTTCGCCCTGAACTTGTCGAAGGGCCACCCCATCCTGGAGCTTTCATGAACCCCGCCGACCTGCCCCCCGAACTCGCTGCCCAACCCGCCAACCTCATCGATGCCGTGCGCGCCATCGCGCAAGGCCCGCTGGCCGAACAGGCCTACGCCATCGACCGCGGCGCCTACCCGGTGGACGTGATGAAGCAGCTGGCCGCGGCCGGCGCCATGAGCGCGCACCTGCCGCAGGCCGACGGCACGCCCGGCGACTACGGCCTGGCCATCCTGGCCATGGCCGAAGCTGCCAAGGTCTGCGGTGCCACGGGCTTCATGATGTGGTGCCAGTGCGTGGCCGGGCTGTACATGCAGGCCTCAGGCAACCCGGCGCTCACCGGCGAGCGGCTGGCGCGCCACGTGCGCGGCGAGACGCTGGGCGGCACGGGCCTCTCGAACCCGATGAAGAGCTTCGCGCAGATCGAGGCCCTGCTGCTCAAGGCCACGCCGGTCGAAGGCGGCTACCTCGTCAACGGCACCCTGCCCTGGGTCAGCAACCTCGGGCCCGACCACTACTTCGGCGCCATCGCGTCGGTGCAGGTGGACGGCGCCTGCGCTGGCCGCGAGATGATGTTCATGCTGCGCTGCGACGCACCCGGCGTCACGCTCAAGGCCTGCCCCGAGTTCTCGGGCATGGAGGGCACGGGCACCTACAGCGTGCACTGCAAAGACCTCTTCGTCGGCAGCGACGACGTGGTGGCCGACCCGGCCAAACCGTACATCGCGCGCATCCGCGGCGGCTTCGTGCTGCTGCAGTGCGGCATCGCGGCCGGCATCATCCAGGGCGCGATCGACAGCATGTGGGCGGTGGAGGGCCAGCTGGGCCACGTGAACCAGTTTCTGGAAGACCGGCCCGCCGAGCTGCAGGCCGAGTTCGACGCGCTGGTGGCGCGCATCATGAAGCTGGCAGAGACGCCGTTCGACACCTCGACCGACTACTTCATCGACGTGCTCGACGCGCGCGCCCACGGCGCCGAGCTCTGCCTGCGCGCCGCCAACTCGGCCCTGATGCACCAGGGTGCGCGCGGTTACCTGATGAGCAGCGAGGTGCAGCGCCGCGTGCGCGAGGCGCAGTTCGTCGCCATCGTCACGCCGGCCATCAAACACCTGCGCAAAGAGATCGCGCGGCTGAGCGCCGAGGAGATGCCGGCATGACACCCGCCATCCAACCCACCCCGGTGGCCCAGGTCGTCGCAGCCCTGGGGGCACCTGCATTCAAGCAGTACATCTGCCACGCCTGCGGCTACATCTACGACGAAGCCGCAGGCGACCCCGACAGCGGCCTGGCCGCGGGCACACGCTTCGAAGACATCCCCGACGACTGGGCCTGCCCGCTTTGCGGCGTGACCAAGAGCGACTTCGAACCCTACAGCGCGCCCAGCCTCGACGAGCTGCGCGCACGCGCCGGCGGCGCGGCCGCAGTGGCGGTGCGCGGC
>NZ_VYGV01000015.1:11231-61927 GCF_013387465.1 Hydrogenophaga aromaticivorans
GCGGCACGCCGGGCGTGCTCATCGTGGGCGGTGGCCGCGCCGGCTGGCAGATGGCCGAGGCCCTGCGCGCGCTCGACGCCACCTTGCCCATCACCCTTGTGAGCGCCTGCGCCGCCGACGTGTACGACAAGCCCCTGCTCTCGGTGGCGGTGGCTCGCCAGATGGACCCCGGCAAACTCGTCAAGGAAACCGGCGCCGGCGCCGCGAAGCGCCTGGGCGTGCGCCTGCTCGCCCACACCGACGCCGTGCGCATCTGCCCCGACACGCGAAGCCTGCGCACCACGCGCGGCACGCTGCGCTACGACCAGCTGGTGCTGGCCCACGGCGCGCAGGCTGCGCTGCCGCCCGCCCTGCCCGCTGCATATTGCTGGCGCATCAACCACCTGGGCGCGTACCAGCGCCTGCGCGCGGCGCTCGGTGACACCGCGAAAGACGTGGTCATCGTCGGCGCCGGCCTGATCGGCAGCGAACTCGCCAACGACCTCGCACTCGGCGGCCACCGCATCACCCTGCTCGACGTGATGGCCAAGCCGCTTGCGCGCTGGCAGGCCGAGCAGGCCGGCGCGCAACTGCTCGGTGCCTGGCAAGACCTGCCCATCCGCTTCGTCGGCGGCGTGCAGGTGGCCAGCGTTGAAAAACTGGGCGACAGCTACCGCATCACCACCGTCTGCGGCCAGAAGTTCGTGGCCGACCAGGTGATCGCCGCCGCCGGCCTGATGACCCCGCCGCGCCTGGCGCAAAGCGCCGCGCTGGACTGGAACAACGGCATCGCCGTGGACGCGGCCACGCTGCGCACCAGCGACGAACGCATCCACGCCCTGGGCGACTGCATCACCATCAACGGCCAGGCCAGCCGCTACATCGAACCCATCGCACGGCAGGCTCGGGCGATTGCGGCGCACATCTGCGGCCGCGAGCCGGCGCCCTACGAAGCGAAGCCTGCGGTGGTGCGGGTGAAGACCACCTCGCACCCGATGACGCTGCACTGAGTACGGACGGGCGCGGACTATCATTTGCGGTGGATACCCCCACCCGTTTGATGACAACGCCCGGCCACCCCGATGGCCAGGGCACCGGAGACCTGCCATGCCCCTTCGCCTGCTGCGCCGCCATCTGCTCGGCCTTTCACTGTGTGCCCTTGTTCCCCTGGCCCACGCCGTCGACATCAAATTCGAGCCGGTCGCCCCCGGCGTCTACGCCTTCGTCGGCGAAAAGGGCGGCCGCACGCACCAGAACGAGGGCCTGAACGCCAACATCGGCCTGGTGGTCACGCCCGCGGGCGCGTTGCTGGTGGACAGTGGCGCGAGCTTCCAGGGCGCGAAGCAGATCCATGACGCGGTAAAGAAGGTGACGACGCAACAGGTGAAATGGGTCATCAACACCGGCGGGCAGGACCACCGCTGGCTGGGCAACGGCTACTTCATCACCCAGGGCGTTGAGGTGATCGCCCACGCTGATGCCAAGGCCGACATGCTCGCGCGCGGCGGTGACCACATCGCCAGCCTGAAGAACGAGCTGAAGGAAAAACTAGACGGCACCGTGCCCGCCCTGCCCACGCGCTGGCTCAGCAGCCAGGACGAAACACTGAACCTCGGTGGCATGGCCATCGAAGTGAAGCACCGCAAGGGCGGCCACACCCCGGGCGACCTGATGGTCTGGCTGCCGCAGCAGCGCGTGGTGTTCAGCGGCGACATCGTCTACGTGGACCGTTTGCTTGGCGTACTGCCCTTCAGCCACACCGGCCGCTGGCTGGACAGTTTTACCGTGCTGGAAGCCCTGCAACCCGCGCGCATCGTGCCCGGCCACGGCGACGTGTGCGATCTGCCCAAGGCGCAGGCACAGACGCGCGACTACCTGCGCGCGCTGCGCACGCACATGAAGAAAGCGGTGGACGACGGCACCGAGATCAGCACCGCCATCAAGGCCTTCGACGCCCAGCCCTGGATGGGTCTGCTCAACGCCGCCGAGCTGCACCCCGGCAACGCGAGCCGCACCTACCTGGAATTGGAACGGGAATAAGCCGCCGGCCCTCAGGCCACGGTCACCGGGATCACACGCCGCGCCGGCGTCGAAGCCCGGGCGCGCAATTGGCCGCAGCCGCCATCCACGTCCTGCCCGGCCGACTGGCGCAGTTTGGTCAGGATGCCGCGGCGGTGCAGGCGGCGCGCGATGTCGGCGGCCTTCTCCCAGCTCGGGCGCTGCCAGGGCATACCTTCGACGCTGTTGAACGGGATCATGTTCAGGATCGCGTACTTGCCCGTGAGCAGGCGCACGATGCCGTCGAGTTCTTCGTCGCTGTCGTTGATGCCGTCGAGCAGCGTCCACTGGTATTGAATGGGGTAGTCGGTGGCGCGGGCGTAGATCTCGCCCGCTTCCACCAGTTCTTCGGGTGACAGACGCGGCGCGCGCGGCAGCAGCCGCTCGCGCAGATCGGCCCGGGTGGTGTGCAGCGAGAGCGCGAGGGCCGGCTTCACGCGGCCCCGAGGCAGCGCCTCGAACACGCGCGGGTCGCCCACGGTGGAGAACACCAGGTTCTTGTGGCCGATGTTGCCCACCGTGCCCAGCAGGTCGATCGCTTCGAGCACGTTGTCCAGGTTGTGCGCGGGCTCGCCCATGCCCATGAACACCACTTTCTTGACCGGGCGCAGGCTGCGCGCCAGCGCCACCTGCGCCACGATCTCGGCGCTGCCCACCTGGCGGATCAGCCCCGTGGTGCCGGTCATGCAAAACACACAGCCCACCGCGCAACCGATCTGGGTCGAGACGCAAACCCCGTCCCGCGGAAGCAGCACGGTCTCGACCATCTGGCCGTCACCCAGCTTCACCAGCAGGCGCGCCGAGCCGTCTTCGCCCGGGTGTTGTGATTCGAGTCGCGCCAGCGCGGCCAGCTCGTCGGCGATGGCCGGCAGCTCGGCCACCAGGGCCGAGGGCAGAAAGTGCTCCACCTGGCGCCTGCCGCTGGTCTGCGGCAGGGCGAGGCTCCACAGGCGCAGCACGCGCTGCTCGTGGCGGGGGTTGGCGCCGAGCGCGCGCAGGCGCTCGCGCAGGGTCTGAATGTGCATAGGGGGTGATTGTCCCAGCAAGTACCACAAGCACCATGCCCACGTCGGTGGAAGAATCCGGCGCCGCGGCGGACAATGCGCTTCCTCAGGAGACCCCACGATGAAATCCGTGTCCCATATCCAGCGCAACCCGCACGGCCATTGGGTCGGCGACGGCTTTCCGGTGCGCAGCATCTTTTCGTACGACGACAACCCGCGCGCGTTCTCGCCCTTCCTGCTGCTCGACTTCGGCGGCCCCACCACCTTCGACCCGACGACAAAACGCCGGGGCGTCGGCGCCCACCCGCACCGCGGTTTCGAGACCGTGACCATCGTCTACGACGGCGAGGTTTCGCACCGCGACTCCACCGGCGCGGGCGGCACCATCGGCCCAGGCGACGTGCAGTGGATGACGGCCGCCTCGGGCATCGTGCACGAGGAATTCCACAGCGAAGCTTTCGGCCGCAGCGGCGGGCCGTTCCAGATGGTGCAGCTGTGGGTGAACCTGCCCGCGCGCGACAAGATGGCGCCGCCCGGTTACCAGGGCATCACCGCCGCGCAGACGCCCACGGTGGACCTGCCCGATGGCGCCGGCACGGCGCGCCTGATCGCGGGCTCGTTGCTCGACGCGCAAGGCCCGGCCAGGACCTTCACGCCCATGCAGGTGTGGGATGTGCAGATCAAGGCCGGCCACACCGTGACCCTGCCCGCACCCGAAGGCCACACCGTGACCCTGCCCGCACCCGAAGGCCACACCACCGTGCCGCTGGTGCTCAAGGGCCGGGTGAAGACGCAGGACGGCGCCGAAGCCACCGACGCCGAGATGATCGTCTACGAGCGCGCAGGCGAAGGCGTGACGCTCACCGCGGTGACCGACACCACCCTGCTCTGGCTGGCGGGTGAACCGATCGACGAACCGGTGGTGGGCTATGGCCCGTTCGTGATGAACAGCGAGGCGGAAATCCACCAGGCTTTTTCCGACTTCCAGAGCGGCCGCATGGGACGGCTTTGAAACACCTGAACAAAAGGAGAAAACGATGCTCGACATGGTGATCAATGCCCGCGCCGCCGATCTCGGCCACGGCCTGACGGTGCGGCGTGTGCTGCCCTTTGCGAAGCGCCGCAACGTCGGCCCCTTCGTCTTCCTGGACCACGCCGGCCCGGTGCCGCTGCCACCGCAGTACGACCGCGCCGCCGATGTGCGCCCGCACCCGCACATCGGCCTGTCCACGGTGAGCTATCTGCTCAGCGGCCAGATCACGCACCGCGACAGCCTGGGCACGCTGCAGGTCATCCGCCCCGGCGAGGTGAACTGGATGACGGCCGGGCACGGCATCTCGCACAGCGAACGCTTCACGCACCCCGATTCGTATGCCGACGGCGGGCTGGAGCTGATGCAGCTCTGGGTGGCGCTGCCCGAGGCCGACGAAGAGTGTGAACCCGCCTTCACCCACTACCCCGCCATCGATCTGCCGGTGATCGAATCGGATGGTGTGTGGATGCGCCTGGTGGCCGGCAGCGCCTATGGCGAGAGCAGCCCGGTGCGCACACACTCGCCGCTGTTCTACCTGCACACCGAGTGGCAGGCCGGTGCCAGCAAGGCCCTGCCCGGCGGCCACAAGGAACAGGCGGTGTACGTGGCCAAGGGCGAGATTCAACACGCGGGCGAGGTCTACCAGCCCGGTCAGCTGCTGGTGTTCGGCGACGACGTCGACGCGGTGATCACCGCCCGCACGCCCGCCACGCTGATGCTCTTTGGCGGCGAGCCGCTGGGCGAGCGCCACCTCTTCTGGAACTTCGTGTCCTCGCGCAAAGAGCGCATCGAACAGGCCAAGGCCGACTGGGCGGCCGGCCGCATCCCGCTGCCGCCGGACGACAAGGACGAGTGGATTCCGTTGCCGGGCTGACTTCCCTTTAGAGGGCGTTTGCGGTATTCTTACCAATTCACCATCGATCAGAATTGAGCCAGAAAATGCCAACCACCGCCACCCTCTCCAGCAAGTTCCAGATCTCCATTCCCAAAGCCGTTCGAGAAGAACTGCATTGGGAAGCGGGGCAGGAATTCGTGTTCATCCCCAAAGACAAAGGCGTCCTCATGATGCCGGTGCCACAGCTCCAAGAGCTGGCCGGCATCGCCAAAGGTGCGCGCAAGGAAGACTACCGCGACCGCAAGGACCGCTTCTGATGGCAGCGCCCTTGCGCGTGGTCGATACCTCGGCCTGGATCGAGTGGCTGGTGGGTTCAGCCGTTGGCAAGAAGCTCGCGAAAGAGTTTCCTGAGAAGTCCCTCTGCATCGTGCCCACCATCGTGCAGCTGGAGCTGTCCAAATGGCTGTGGCGAGAACTGGGCGAGGCGCAAGCCGATCAGGTGATCGCCTACACGATGAAATGCCGGGTGGAGCCGCTGGACACGGCGACGGCCTTGCTCGCAGCCGACCTGCACCGCCAGCACAAACTCGCCACCGCCGACGCCATCGTCTACGCCACGACCGTGAAACACGGCGCCGAACTGCTGACCTGCGATGCGCATTTCAAAGGCCTGCCTGGCGCCGTGCTTTTCCCCAAAGCGGCTGTTCGCTGAACCAGTCCGACCAGGGCGGCCACCGGCGCGAAGTGGCCCAACCCAGGGCGCCGCGGAACCGGCTTCGCCGGGCCGCCAGCGCCGCCCCCTGGGGGGGTGACGCCGCAGGCGGCGCGGGGGGTCAATATTGTTTATAGGGCAGGAACTTGCCCGACATCACGATGTTCACGCGGTCACCGTTCGGGTCGGCCTGGCGCTGCATGTCCATCTTGAAATCGATCGCGCTCATGATGCCGTCGCCAAACTCTTCGTGGATCAGTTCCTTGAAGGTGGTGCCGTAGACGCTGACCAGTTCGTAGAAGCGGTAGATCAGCGGATCGGTCGGCACGCTGGTGGGCAGCGAGCCCTTGTAGGGCACCACCATCAGCCACTTCTGCTCGTCGGCACTCAGGCCGAAGATCTTGCCCAGCACCTTGGCCTGCGCCGGCGTGGCGGTCATCTGGCCCAGGCACAGGGCCGTGGTCCATTCCTTGGACTGGCCCACCTTCTTGGCCACGTCGGCCCAGCTCAGGCCTTTGCTGACTTTGGTGGAAATGATTTTTTCGGTGACGTCGAGTCGGCTCATGTGTTGCCTCTTGGTGTTGAAGAAGTGGGAAATGGAATCAATGGGCTTTGGCCCTGGATACGAGGAAATCGACTATGTGATTGCGCAAGTCGTAGTAGCCGTCCAGGTGGTGCAGCTGTGCGCGCGTGCGGCTGCGCGGCAACGGGTTGACCACCACCTCGGCCATGCCGCCGGGCCGGTAGCCCTGGTCGGTTTCCTGGCCGTTGGTCATGAGCAGGATGCGGTCGGCCAGCAGGATGGCTTCGTCCACGTCGTGCGTGATCATGAAGACGGTCTGGTGCGTCTCGCGCACGATGGCCATCAGTTCATCCTGGATGGTGCCGCGCGTGAGCGCGTCGAGCGCGCCGAAGGGCTCGTCGAGCAGCAGCATCTTGGGCTGGATGGCGAATGCGCGCGCAATGCCCACGCGCTGCTTCATGCCACCCGAGAGCTGGCTCGGCTTCTTGTCGATCGCGGGCAGCAGGCCGACCAGGGCGACGAACTTTTCCACGTGCAGGTTGATCTGCGGCGTCTTCCATTCGGGCCAGCGCGACTTGACGGCGAAGGCGATGTTCTGCCGCACGGTGAGCCAGGGCATGAGCGCGTGGCTCTGGAACACCACGCCGCGCTCCAGGCTGGGGCCGTTGATCTCACGACCGTCCATGAAACAGTTGCCGCTGGTCGCGGTGTCCAGCCCCGCGAGCACGTTGAGGATGGTGGTCTTGCCGCAGCCGCTGTGGCCGATGATGCAGACGAACTCGCCCTTGTCGATGGTGAACGAGACGTCGGCGAACACCGGCTTGTCCGCCTGGTAGGCCTTGGCGAGCTGTTCGACTTTGAGGAAACCGGACATCGGAGAAACCTTTTTGGTAGGGGCGCTCACAGGCGCCACAAGGGCTGCGCTTTCGCGCACGCTGGCATCACTCCACATAGGTCACCGCCTTCTGCAGTTGCGCAAACATCAGGTCGAGCAGCATGCCGACCACGCCGATCAGCAGCACGGCAAAGATCACGTTGGTGAGCGAGAGGTTGTTCCACTCGTTCCACACGAAGTAGCCCACGCCGGTGCCACCGACCAGCATCTCGGCCGCCACGATCACCAGCCACGCAATGCCCATGCTGATGCGCATGCCCGTCAGGATGGTGGGCGCCGCGGCCGGCAGGATCACTTGAAAGGCCTTGCGGATCGGGTTCACTTCCAGCGTGCTGGCCACGTTGAGCCATTCGCGCTTGACCCCAGCCACTCCGAAGGCGGTGTTGATCAGCATCGGCCAGATCGAGCAGATGAAGATCACGAAGATGCCACTCACGTCCGAGTCCTTGAGCGTGTAGAGCGCCAGCGGCATCCAGGCCAGGGGGCTGATGGGTTTGAGCACCTGCACGAAAGGGTTGAACGCTTTCTGCATTAGCGGCGACATGCCGATCAGGAAACCCAGCGGCAACGCCACCGCCATCGCCAGCAGGAAACCGAGACCGACACGGCCCAGCGAATGCGCGAGCTGGATGCCGATGCCTTTGTCGTTCGGCCCCTTGTCGTAGAACGGGTCGGACAGGTGCGCCCAGCTCGCCTTGGCCACCTCGATGGGCGGCGGGAAGCCCGAGCTTTTTTCGGCACCGGGGTCCTTGCCCATCATCTTGGCGTACTCGATCTCTTCGGCCGTCATACCGGCCGACGAGCCGCCGATGGACGGCCCGGTGGTCGCGAGCTGCCAGGCGCCGATGAAGCACACGAAGATCAACAGCGAGACCACCGCCGCGCGCAGGTTGAGACTGACGGCTTTCATGATCACGCCACCTTGCTGATGGCGAAGCTCTTCAGGTACTCATCGGGCTTGGCCGCGTCGAACGCCTTGCCCATGATGGTGTGCTTGGTGTAGGTCGGGCCGGCGGTGAAGGGCATGCCCAGGTCCTTCATGTGCTTGCGCGCGTCGGTGATCAGGAACACCTTCTCGGCGATCTGCTTGTAGTTCACATCGCCCTTGACATAGCCCCAGCGCTTCATCTGAGTGAGCATCCACACCGCCATGCTCTGCCACGGCATCGGGTCGAAGTCGGCGCGGTCGGGCACGTTCTGGATCTTGCCCAGACCGTCGGCGAACTTGCCCGAGAGCACCTGGTTCAACACGGCCTCGGGTTGGTTCAGGTACTGGCTCGGCGCGATCACCTTGGCGATGAGTTCGCGGTTCTTGGGCTGGCGTGCCATGGCCGCGGCGGTGAGCACGGCGCGGTACAGCGCGGCGAAGGTGTTGGGGTTCTTCTGGATGAACTCGGTGCTGGTGCCGAAGGCGCAGCAGGGGTGGCCATTCCAGAGGTCCTTGGTCAGCACGTGGATGAAACCCACCTCGTCAAACACCGCGCGCTGGTTGAAGGGATCGGGGCCGAGGAAACCGTCGATGTTGCCGGCACGCAGGTTGGCCACCATCTCGGCCGGCGGGATCACGCGCAGCTGCACGTCGGTGTCGGGGTTCAGGCCGTTCTCGGCCAGGTAGTAGCGCAACAGGAAGTTGTGCATCGAGAAGTCGAACGGGATGCCGAACTTGAAGCCCTTCCAGTTCTTCGGATCGCGGTTGTCCTTGTGCTTCAACGCCAGCGTGATGGCCTGGCCGTTGATGTTCTGGATCGTGGCCACGTTCATCGGCGTGGCGTTGCTGCCCAGCCCCATGCTGATGGCCAGCGGCATGGGCGAGAGGAAGTGCGAAGCGTCGTATTCCTTGTTGATCATCTTGTCTCGCACCAGCGCCCAACCCGCGGTCTTGGTGACCGACACGTTGAGACCCTGCTTGCTGTAGAAGCCCAGCGGGTGCGCCATGATCAGCGGCGTGGCGCAGGTGATCGGTATGAAGCCGATCTTCAGGTCGGTCTTCTCCAGCGAGCCCTGCTTCTCCTGGGCCATGGCCTGCATGCTGGCCACCGGCAGCACGCTGGCAATCGCCGCCATGGCCGTGCCCTTGCCGACGGCGCGCAGGAAGTTGCGGCGCTCTTCGTCGTGCGGGAAGATGGCCTTGACCAGCGTGGCCTCGATGAACTCGTTGCTGTAGGCCTCGAACTCGGCGGTCTCGCTGCGGCGGCGCAGCTCGATGGCCGCGCTGTCGGCCGCGACCTCGGCGTGGTGGTCGGCCAGCGTGTGGTCGCGACCACAGCTGCACTTCATCATGAGCGGTCGATCGGCGTTGTAGGGATCGAAGAATTCGGACATGGCACACCTCGTGAGTTGATGACGGGGTGTGCATTGCAAGCGACGGGCCAGCAGCGGGCCAGATCGGCGGATTTCGGGGCGCTTGCCGCATTTCGCAGACACCCCACCGACCCCGTGTAGGGCTGGCCCTACACGGGCGAACGTTTCAGGGCGTTTTGGGCGCGCGCGCGTGGCGCTCGGCGTACAGCGCGAGCTCCACATCGTTCTTGGTGCCGGTCTTTTCCAGGATGCGCGCGCGGTAGGTGCTCACCGTGTTGGGGGCCAGCCCGAGTTGCGCACCAATTTCGCTCACGGTCTGACCCTGGGTGAGCAGGCGGTAGACCTGGTGCTCGCGGTGGGAGAGCGCTTCGGGCCCGGCCTGCGCACCGCTCTGGCCCACCGCGGCGGCCAGCGCTTCGGCCGTGGTCGGCGTGAGGAACACGCCCCCGGCCGCCACCTTGCGCACCGCGGCCAGCATGTCGTCCGGGTCGGCGCTCTTGTTCAGGTAGCCGCTGGCACCGAGCTTGATGCAGCGCACGGCGTACTGCTTCTCGGGGTAGGTGCTGAGCATGAGCACCGGCAGCTTCGGGTGCTCGCGCTTGAGCGCTTGCAAGACATCGAGCCCGTCGATGCCGGGCAGCGCGATGTCGAGCAGCACCAGGTCGAGCCCGGTGCGGCCCTGCAGCGCAGCCACCTGCTCCAGCACCTCGGGACCGCTCTGCGCCTCGGCCACCACCATCACGTCGGGTGCGTCGGCCAGGATCTGCTTGAGCCCTTCGCGCACGATGCGGTGGTCGTCGCCGATCAGCACACGGATGGTGTTGCTGGTGACAGCGGCGTTCATGTTGCTCCCCGCGGCAAGGCGATGGTGAGGCACATGCGTGTGCCCTCGCCCGGCGCGCTGGCGATGTCGATGCGGCCGCCGAAGTGGCGCGCGCGTTCGCGCATGCCCATCACGCCGTAAGCGTCCGCCGCTTCGAAGGCGAGCGCGGGCGCGCCCACGCCGTCGTCCTGCACCAGCAGCGACAGTTCACCCCCCGTCACCTGGATCGCCACCCGCAGGTGCTGCGCGCGCGCGTGCCGGCCCACGTTGCTCAGCATCTCCTGGAAGATGCGGAACACCGCCATGGCCAGCGGCTCGGGCGGGTCGGGGGCGTCGTCCACGTCCATGCACCAGTCCAGTGCCAACTCGGCCGACTGCACGAACTCCTGCGCCTGCCACTCCAGCGCCGCCCACAGGCCCTGGTGGTCCAGGATGCTGGGGCGCAGGTCGGTGATGATGCGGCCCACGTTGTCCACCGCGTTCTCGATCAGGCGGCTCATGTTCTGGCACTTGCAGCGCATGCGCGTGCGCATGTCTTCGGCCGCGTCGGCGCTGCGCTGCGCCTGCTCGGCCAGGCGCTTTTCCATCCAGTTGACGTCCATCTTCAGCGCCACCAGCAGGCTGCCGAGCTCGTCGTGCACCTCGCGCGCGATGCGCGTGCGCTCGTCCTCGCGCACGGATTCCGACCAGGCCGCCAGCTCGCGCACCTGCTTCAATGCGGTGGCCAGCGCGAGCGTGCGCTCACCTACACGCTCTTCCAGCTGGTCCTTGGCGCGTTGCAGCGCGTCGGCGGCGCGGCGGCGCTCGGTGATGTCCACGAAGGTGATCACCGCGCCGCGCACCTGGCCGTCTTCCACGATGGGGTGGCTCGAGTACTCGACCGGAAAAGCCGTGCCGTCGCGGCGCCAGAACACCTCGCTGTCGATGCGGCAGGGCAGGCCCTGGCGGAAGGCGTTGAAGATCGGGCACTCGGCTTCCGGGTAGGCGCTGCCATCGGGGCGGGAGTGGTGCGTGAGCTCGTGCATGTTGAGCCCGGTCAGCTCTTCGGGCTCGTAGCCGATCAGGCGCGCACCGGCCGGGTTGATGAAGACACAACCCCCGTCGAGGTCGACGCCGTAGATGCCTTCACCCGTGGACGCGAGCAGCAGCGCCAGCGGGTCGCGCCAGGCCTCGGCCGGCGGGGCCTGCGGGGGGCGGAAGGTGGTGGGGGCATCGGAGTGCATGCCCTTCCCAAGCAATGGATGTGCCAAAGCGGTGCACTCGGTCACCCCCCCAGGCCCCGGCGGGCGCGGCACAATGGTGCGATACCCCCACCCACCATCGACATGGCCTTGTTCGACAGACTGTTCGGCTCACGCCCCGAAGACCGCCCCGAGTCGCGCCTGCCCGCCGAGCGCCAGGCCGCGGTGGACGGTTCGCCCAGCGCGCACGAAGCCGCGCGCCTGCTGCGTGCGCCCACCGCGCTGATGCAGCTCAGCGAGGCCGAGGCGCTGACGGTGGTGGGCTTCATGCGCCCGCGCCGCTTCGCGAGCGGCACCACCATCATCCGCCAGGGCGAAGCGTCCGACACCGGCTTCATGGTGCTGGTGCTGGGCGGCGAGATCACGGTGGAGACCCTGATCGCGCGCCGCAGCAACCCCGTCACGGTCACGGTGCTCGGCCCGGGCAGCCTGATCGGCGAGATGTCGCTGGTGGACGGCGCCGCGCGTTCGGCCTCGTGCACCGCCAGCAGCGATGTGCACTGCGCCGTGCTGACGCGCGAAGCGCTCGAAGCCCTGATCGCCGAACAGCCGGCCACCGCCGCCAAGCTCATGACCGCCGTGGCCCAGCGCCTGGCCGAACGCCTGCGCGACAGCGGCCACAAGCTGCGGATCTACAGCCAGCTGGTGCAGACCATGCAGCAGGAGATCGACGCGCTGATGCCGACACCGGACCGGCGGCTGTAGGCACTGCGCCCCCGCGCTCCACCGCTGCGCGGGTCGCTGCCCCGTTCAGTCCAGCAACTCGATCTCGCCGTAGTACAGGCGCAGCACCCCCCGGGTTTCCAGCGTCTTGAGCGCCTTGTTCACGCTCTGGCGGCTCACGCCCATCATGCGCGCCAGCACCTCCTGCCCGAGGCGGATGCGGCGGCGCGGTGCTTCGCGGCTGCCGTAGCCTTGCGCCAGCAGGCGCAGCCGGCGCTGCAGGCGTTCTTCGAGCGGCAACATCGCCAGCTCCTCCAGCACGGCAAACGCCACCCGCAGTTTGCGGCAGGCCAGCCGGGCCAGCTCGCGCCACTGGGCCGGGTGGCGGTCCAGCCAGTCCACCAGCGGGTCGCGCGGCACCACCAGCACCCGCGTACCGCCTTCGGCCACCGCGTCGTGGGTGCGTGGCAAACCGTCGATCAGGGCGATCTCGCCAAACCACTGGTAGGGCTCCAGGTAGGCCAGTTCCGCCGGCTGGCCCTCGGCATCGAGCGCGCCGATGTGCAGGCCGCCTGCCGTCACACAGCACAGCCCGTCGGCCTGCCCGCCGCGCGAGAACAGCGACTGCCCGTGGGCCAGCGGGTGCATGCGCCCCAGCTGCAGCAGCACGTCCTGCAGCGCCGCCGGGCAGGCCGCAAACCAGTCGTCGCTGGCCAGGGCGGCCCGCAACGCGGCGGGCACAGGTTCTGAGTGGGGCATGGGTTGACGCTGGGGGCGTGCGGGATTGTCGAAATTTTGACAGACAGGCGGCGCCGGAACGGGCATTCTCGCGGCTCCACAAGAACGACGGAGACAAGCATGGACAACGCGACCCACCAGCTGGTGCACTACGCCTGCTACCACCGCGACCCGCGCAACATCGCCACCCACACCATCGGCATCCCGCTCATCGCCTTCGCCATCGCCGCTCTGCTGGCCCGCGCCCAGTGGGCGACCGCGGGCCTGGTGATCAGCGCCGACTGGGTGGTCTGGACCCTGGTGACCGCGTGGTACCTCACGCTCGGGCAACGGGCGCTGACCCTGAGCACCGCCGGGGTTCTGGCCCTGCTGGTGGCCCTCGCGCACCCGCTGGGCACGGCGCCCCTGCACACATGGCTCGCCTGGAGCCTGGGTTGTTTTGTGATCGGCTGGGTGTTCCAGTTCGTCGGTCACTACTGGGAGGGTCGCAAACCCGCCTTCGTGGACGACCTGCGCGGCCTGCTGATCGGTCCGATGTTCGTGGTGGCCGAACTCGGCTTTGCGCTGGGCGCGGGCCGCGCCTTGCACGCGGCGATCGAGGCCGCCGCCGGCCCGGTGCGGCGCCACGGGCCTGCTGGAAAGCACCCGGAGTAAGCCCGTCGGACGACCCACCGAGATCGAAGAACTCCGCGGCTCATGAACACGCCTCCACGATCCCCCACCCCAAGACCCGACGCCCGTCCCTTGGCGCGGGCCAGCGCCGCCGCTGCGCTGCTGCTCCTGCTGGCCTTTGCCGCCGCGTGGTGGACGCGCGAGCTGCCGCTGTTCGCGCTCACGCCGCCCGGCGGCGGCGCGGCGGACATGTTGCCCAGCCAGCGGCAGGACCTGCACACCACCTTCTTCACCATCTGGGCCGCGCTCATCCTGGTGGTGCCGGCCCTGTGCCTGCTGCCGTTCCGCGACCGCTCAGACACCGCGGCGCGTTACTGGCTGGCGTTCTGGACCGCGTCACTGGTCGTTTTCCTGGTCCATTTCTACTGGGCGGTGGTCGTCATCTTCGGCAACGACTGGTCGCGCATCCTGCACACGCCGCGCGTGAGCGCCCCGCGCCTGGACACCGTGTTCGCTGTCTGGTGGGTGGCGGACGTGCTGATCGCCTGGCTCTGGCGCTCCGAAGCCCTGTGGGTGCGCCTGCAGCGCTGGGGCGTGCACGCCCTGGCCCTCGTGCTCTTCTTCATGGGCGCCGCGCGCGAAGGCGAACTCGCTGCTTCGCGCACGCTCGGCTGGTTGCTCGCCGCGGGCGTGGTGGTCAGCGCGGTGCTTGCCCTGCGGAACCACCGGCGCGCCCGCGCCGCCTGACATTTCATCGGTTACAAACCTCAATCCCCATTCACCAAGACCCACAACATGCACACCCTGACCATTGCCCTCGCCCTGATCGTCTGCCTCATCCACGTCTACATCGTCGTGCTGGAGATGCTGTGGTGGGACACACCCAAGGGCCACAAGGCCTTTGGCCTGAAGCCCGACTTCGCCAAGGCCACCAAGGTGCTGGCCGCCAACCAGGGTCTGTACAACGGCTTCCTGGCCGCCGGCATTGCCTGGGCGCTGTGGCGGGTCGATTCGCCCGCCCTCGCCTTCTTCCTGGGCTGCGTGGCGGTGGCCGGGCTTTACGGCGCCGCCACCTCCAGCAAGAAGATCCTCTTCATCCAGACCGTGCCGGCCACCGCTGCGCTGCTGGCGCTGTACGTTTTCGGTTTGCCCGTCTGACACTCAGGTGTTGGGCTCCGTCTTGGCACTCCAGACCATGGTGATCGCCAGGATGCCGATCACCACACCCAGCGACACCGCCACCGGGATCTTGAACACGTCGATCAGCACCATCTTGCTGCCGATGAACACCAGGATCACGGCCAGGCCATAGTTCAGCAGGTGGAAGCGGCTGGCCGCGGCCTGCAGCAGGAAGAACATGGCGCGCAGGCCCAGGATGGCGAACACGTTGCTGGTCAGCACGATGAACGGGTCCTTGGTGATGGCGAAGATGGCGGGAATGGAGTCCACGGCAAAGATCACGTCCGTCAGACCCACCATGGCGATCACCATCAGCAGCGGCGTGGCGATCTTCTTGCCGTTCTCCACCGTCCAGAACTTTTCACCGTTGTAGTGCTGGCTCACCGGCATCAACCGGCGCAACAGCTTCAGGGCCGGGTTGTCGCCCAGCGCCGGCTCCTCACCCGCGCCGCGCCACATCTTCACGCCCGTGAGCACCAGGAAAGCGCCAAACACATACAGCAGCCAGTGGAACTGCGCCAGCAGCCAGCCGCCCACCAGGATCATCACCGTGCGCAGCACGATGGCGCCGACGATGCCGATCATCAGCACCCGCTTCTGGTAGGCCGCGGGCACCGCGAAATAGCTGAAGATCAGCAGGAAGACAAAGATGTTGTCCACCGCCAGGCTCTTCTCGATCAGGTAGCCGGTCAGGAACTCAAGCGATTTCTGGTTCGCCAGCTCGCTGGAGCCGGTGCTGTCCTTCACCGCCCACCACAGCAGGCCGTTGAACAGGAAGCTCAGGCCCACCCAGATCAGCGACCAGTTGACCGCTTCCTTGATGCCCACGGCGTGGGCGCCCTGCTTCTTCAGCACGGCGAAATCGACAAACAGCGCCGCCAGCACGAAGCCGACGAACACCAGCCAGAGCCACAGGGGCACGATGGTTTCCATGAATGACAAGACCTTTTCTGAACGGACGGTGTTGATGAACAAACACCCTCCAAGGTCTGGCCGGAGCCGGGCATGGCGCCCGGCCCGGGGTTTCCGGTGGCCTGCTCACTGAAGATCAGGCCACGTACTGACGGAAACCCCACCCGCCGGGGCCGGGCTGTGCGTCCGGTGGCGGGTTGGTTACTCCCCTTGATGGGAGCCGTGATTGTGGGGGCGGGTGGCTGACCCCACAAGCCGAAGGTGCTTCAGGAAAATCCGAAGGTTCAGCCCAAGATCGTCCTTGGCACCCATGGACAATGCGATATTTTTCGTCCTGCGTCGCTCTCCCCCATGGCCCACCTCTCCCGCTTTCCCTTTTGCCCCCATTGCAATGAGCAGGTGATACCCGACACGGAAAGTTGCCCGTCCTGCGGCAAAGCATTCGGTGCCAAGGTTCTCGCTCGTTGGAAGGCCGAAGAACCACCCCACTTCGGCAGCGCCCGCTGGGCCCTGGTGTCCATGGGGTTGGACCCCTGGGGCCGACGGGTAGGCAAAGCCATCGTGGGCACCCTCACCGCCTTTGTGCTGTACGCCTGGCTGGTCTACGCAACGTCAGCTGGCCCGGCGAACGGGCTCGAAGCGCTTGCTGTGACCGGCTTGGCGCTGTTCTGCGCATATGACATCTGGGCGTTCACCCACGGGCGAACAACAGTCATCGGACAGGAGCGCCACAAGGCCAACCTGCCCAATGTCGGCTGGCGAACCTCGGGCCTTGTGCTGGATGTGGTGCTGATGGCCATTTGCGCCAACCTGTTATTTCGCGGGATCTGAAACCCGAAGACCTCAGGCCGCCTCGCGGTAGAAGCCGGCGGCCCGCCCCAGCGTCCGCGGCGCCTGGCTGGCCACCGCCTCATGGATCGCCCCGATGTGCTGCGGTGTGGTGCCGCAGCAGCCGCCCACGATGTTCACCAGCCCCTCGGCGGCGAACTCGCGCAGCAGGCGGCTGGTGACGTCGGGCGTCTCGTCGAAGCCGGTGTCGCTCATGGGGTTGGGCAGGCCGGCGTTGGGGTAGCAGCTGATGAAGGTGTCGCCCGCGACCTTGGCCAGTTCCTGGATGTAGGGGCGCATCAGCGTGGCGCCGAGCGCGCAGTTCAGGCCCACGGCCAGGGGCTGGATGTGGCGCACGCTGGCCCAGAAGGCGGTGACGGTCTGGCCGCTGAGGATGCGGCCGGAGGCGTCGGTCACGGTGCCGCTGATGATGACGGGCAGGCGCTCGCCACTCTTCTCGAAATACTCGTCAATCGCGAACAGCGCGGCCTTGGCGTTGAGCGTGTCGAAGATGGTCTCGACCAGCAACACATCGGCCCCGCCTTCGACCAGCGCTTCGGTCTGCTCGTAGTAGGCGGCGCGCAGCTGCTCGAAGGTCACGTTGCGGGCGCCGGCGTCGTTCACGTCGGGGCTGATGCTGGCGGTCTTGGGCGTCGGGCCCAGGGCGCCGGCGACAAAGCGCGGCTTGTCGGGCGTGCTGAACTTGTCGCAGGCGGCGCGGGCGAGCCGGGCCGAAGCCAGGTTCATCTCGCGCGCCAGATCGGCCATGCCGTAGTCTTCCTGCGCAATCGTCGTGGCGCCGAAGGTGTTGGTCTCGATCAGGTCGGCGCCGGCGGCCAGGTAGCTCTCGTGGATGTCGCGGATCACGTCGGGGCGCGTGAGGCTCAGCAACTCGTTGTTGCCCTTCACGTCGCGCGGGAAATCCTTGAAGCGCTCACCGGCGCCGTCCGGGCCGTTGTAGCCCTCGCCGCGGTACTGCGCCTCGCCGAGCTTGAAGCGCTGGATCATGGTGCCCATGGCGCCGTCGAGGATGGCGATGCGTTGCGAGAGGATGGCGGGCAGCGCTTGGGCGCGGGTATAGGTCGGGGCGTTCATGGGCCTGATTGTAGAAAGGGTGCGCGGAAAAGGCTTCACGGTGGTCGGTCGACCCGGCGGCGAAAAGGTCAACCCACCGCGGGCCACCTTCCCCCGGGGTATCGCCCTCCGGCCATCCCCGACAATAGGCGCCATGAAACACCTGCTCCCCAAGGAAGCCTGGGCCTGGCTGCAGGCCGAAACCGGGCGCCGCGCGGCGCTCGGCCAGGACGCACCCTTGTTTGTCGACGTGCGCATGGAGATCGAGTCGCTGTACGTGGGCCGCCCACCCGGCGTGGACAACATCCCCTGGTACGAGTACCCGGACCTCACGCCCGACCCGGTGCGCTTTGCCGCCGCGGTGGAAGCGGAGGCGGGCGCGAAGGACCGCCCGGTGCTGCTGATCTGCCGCAGCGGCAAGCGCACCCTGGACGCGGCCGCGGCGCTGGAGGCGGCCGGTTTTGCCGACGTGACGCACGTGGTGCACGGCTTCGAGGGCGACCTCAACGACGCGTTCAAACGCTCGTCGCTCAACGGCTGGCGGTACGACGGCCTGCCCTGGGAGCAGATGTGACCGGTGTCTTGGGATCGCCCGATGGCGTTGTTGCCATCGCTTGCCGTGCTGAAGCACTGTCTGCGCGCTGGCGCCTAACCATCGGCCGACCCAAGTCACCGGTTTCGCACCGCACTTCACATGATTGATATTTCAGAAAACGGTGAAACCCTGGAAGCCTGCGCCGGTGTGCTGCAGGAAGTGTTTGGCTACGACGCCTTCCGTGGCCCGCAGGCCGACATCGTACGGCATGTGAGCGAGGGTGGCGACGCGCTGGTGCTGATGCCCACGGGCGGCGGCAAGTCGCTGTGTTTCCAGATCCCGGCCATCGTGCGCGCGCGCGGCGGCCTGGGCCTGACGGTGGTGGTCTCGCCGCTGATCGCGCTGATGCACGACCAGGTGGGCGCGTTGCTGGAAGCGGGCGTGGCCGCGGCCTTCCTGAATTCCAGTCTCAGCAGCGAAGAGGCGCAGTCGATCGAGAAGCAGATGCTGCGCGGCGAGATCACGCTGCTCTACGCCGCGCCCGAGCGTCTGACCACGCCGCGCTTCCTGGCGCTGCTGGACGCGCTGCACGAGCGCGGCAAGCTCTCGATGTTTGCCATCGACGAAGCGCACTGCGTGAGCCAGTGGGGCCACGACTTCCGGCCCGAGTACCGCGCGCTGGTGGTGCTGCACGAACGCTTTGCCGGCGTGCCGCGCGTGGCGCTCACCGCCACCGCCGACGACCTGACGCGCGAAGACATCGTGAACCACCTGCAGCTGCAGGACGCGCGGCGCTTCATCAGCAGTTTCGACCGGCCGAACATCCGCTACACCATCGTCGAGAAGAAGGACGGATCGACCCAGTTGCTGCGCTTCATCCGCGACGAGCACATGGGCGCGAGCGGCCACGACGCCGGCATCGTCTACTGCCAGTCGCGCAAGCGGGTGGAAGAAGTGGCCGGCATGCTGTGCGACGCGGGCCTCAACGCCCTGCCCTACCACGCCGGCCTGGACGCGGCCGTGCGGCAGCGGCACCAGGACCGCTTCCTGCGCGAAGAGGGCGTGATCATGGTGGCGACCATCGCCTTTGGCATGGGCATCGACAAGCCCGACGTGCGCTTCGTCGCGCACCTGGACATGCCCAAGAACATCGAAGGCTATTACCAGGAGACCGGCCGCGCCGGGCGCGACGGCGAGCCCGCCACGGCGTGGATGGTCTACGGCCTGCAGGACGTGGTGAACCAGCGCCGCATGATCGACGAAAGCCCGGCGGCCGACGAGTTCAAGCAGGTGCTGCGCGGCAAGCTCGACGCCCTGCTCACGCTGGCCGAAGCGAGCGACTGCCGGCGCGTTCGTCTGCTGGCCTACTTTGGTGAAGCCAGCACGCCCTGCGGCAATTGCGACAACTGCATCAGCCCGCCCGCGCTGGACGATGGCACCGAGTCCGCGCGCAAGCTGCTCTCGTGCATCTACCGCGTGCAGCAGTCCAGCGGCATGGCCTTCGGCGCCGGCCACATCATGGACATCCTGCGTGGCAAGGTCACCGAGAAGGTGACGCAGTACGGCCACGACAAGCTCAGCACCTTCGGCATCGGCGCCGACCTGGGCGAAACGCAGTGGCGCGCGCTGATGCGCCAGCTGGTCGCGCGCGAAGCGATCCACGTCGATTCGGCCCACTTCAACACCCTGCACCTGGCCGACGCGGCGCGCGCCATCCTCAAGGGTGAAACCCAGGTCTGGCTGCGGCCCCTGAGCGAGAAGAAAAAAGCCGTTTCGCGCAGCAAGAGCGGCCGCAGCAGCCAGGCGGCGCTGGCGCCCGACGGCCAGCCGCTCTCGCTGGCCGAACGCGAATGCCTGGACGCGCTCAAGGCCTGGCGTGCCGAAGTGGCCCGCGAACACAACCTGCCGGCGTTCGTGATCTTTCACGACGCCACCCTGCGCGCGATCGCCGCTCAGAAACCACGCTCGATGGCCGATCTGGATGGTGTGGCCGGCATCGGCCAGAAAAAGCGCGAGGCCTATGGCGCCGAGGTGCTGCGGGTCGTGAGTGCTTTTGAATGAGGGTTTGGCGCCTGGCGGGAGCCGGGTGTCAACCATCGTCTGACCCCTTCGTCCAGGGTCGACCACTCGTCGGGAAGCCGGGGTTTTCGACCCCCTGAAGCCTCAAGGCGCAGCCCCATCTGCCGATGTTCAAGGTGAGCCCGGGAATATCCTGTCCGTGGCCGGCGAACACACCCGATGGAGCACAGCATGTTTTTCAAGTTGCCCTGGTTCAACAGGACCAAAAAAGACAACTACCACGACACGCAGGTGCTGGAGATGGACTTCCTCGTGGACGAATTCCACGAAGCCATGGCCGACATCAAGGACCCCATCCGCACCCGCATGCACGCGGCCCTGGTTTGCTGCCAGAGCCCCAAGGACCTGTGGTTCCTGCGCGGCAAGCTGTTCAACCTGATTTCCAAGCACCACTGCGAAAACGAGGCCAACCGCCGCGTCGCCCGTCTGGACCAGAAGCTGCGCTTCTTCGTCGACCACCACCCGGACCACACGTCGGAAGAGCTGCCTTCGGGGCCGATGGCGTTGCTGCATTGACCCCCCCGCGCCGCGCCTAAAGGCGCGTGCCTTGCAGGCCGCGCCACCGTCGGAGCCGGTGTCACTTCGGGCTGTCCAAGCCTGCGCAGGCAGGCTTGGAGCCGCGGCCCTCAGCCCCCCAGGGGGCAACGCTGGCGGCCCGGCAAAGCCGGTTCCGCGGCGTTCTGGGTTGAGGCACTTCGCTCCGGCGAGCACTCTCCTCTTCTCTCTTTTCTTGCTGGTCTCCAAATTTGGCCCGTCCTTGAGACGGGCTTTTTCTTGTGCGTTCTTTCGTTGCGACGGGCTTCCTAAAATCGCCGCATGACTTCACCCCGCCCCCTGCTCATCGTCCAGACCGGTCGCACGCACGACCACATCCGCGAACGCCTCGGTGATTTCGACGACTGGATTGCGGCGGGCCTGCGCGCCGGCGGCGCCGAGGTGCAGACCTACGACCCGCTCGGCGACACGCCGCCGCCCGCGCCCGAGACGCTGGCCGGCATCGTGCTCACGGGTTCGCACGCCATGGTCAGCGAGCGTGAGATCTGGAGCGAGGCGCTGGTGCCCTGGCTGCAACAGGCGGTGAGGGCAGAAACACCGGTGCTGGGCATCTGCTACGGCCACCAGCTGCTGGCCCACGCGCTGGGCGGTGAGGTGGCCCACCACCCCGAGGGCGTGGAGATCGGCACCGTGCGCGTGCAGCGCCACGCGGCCGCGCAGACAGACCCCTTGCTGGGCGCCCTGCCCGACGAGTTTGATGCCCAGGCCACGCACTGGCAGTCGGTGCGCCGCCTGCCACCGGGCGCGGTGCTGCTGGCGGGCAATGCGCACGAACCACACCACGCTTTCCGCGTCGGCCCCAACGCCTGGGGCGTGCAGTTCCACCCCGAGTTTTCCGCCGAAGCCCTCAGGGCCTATCTGGACGGACTGGGCCCGACGCTCGGGCGCGAAGGACGCGACGCGACGCAGATCACGAGCCAGCTGAAAGACACGCCCGAAGCGGCATCGGTGCTTCCACGGTTTGCACGGCTCGCGCTGGACAAACAACGTGACATGCCGTGACCCGCAACTTTGCCAACCCGGCGTCTTCATCAGGCGGGAGGTAAGAGCAGCGTGGTGTTCGAGGGGGCGTTGATCCAAGGGCACCGCGGAACCGGCTTTGCCGGGCCGCCGGTCCCGCCCCTTGGGGGGGGTCGGCGGGGGGATCAAAATCCGATTTTCCGCGCCTCGCGCACGCCCGGTTTGATGCGGTGCTCGGCCTCCAGCTGGGCGAGGAATTCGGCCGGCTCGATGGACTCGCCCAGGATCTCCACCTGGCGCTTCACCGCCGCAAAGTCCCCCGGGCACAGCTGATCGAGCCTGGACAGGCGCTCGCGCAGCGCGGGCTCCAGCGCCGCCAATTGGCCACCCAGCGCCTCCACGATGAACATGGTTTCGCGCTGCGGGGCGGTCAGCGGCTTGAAGTGGATCTTGAAGGTGAAGCGCCGCAGCGCCGCCTGGTCGATGCTGTCCATCAGGTTGGTGGTGCAGATGAAGATGCCGTCGTAGCGCTCCATGCCTTGCAGCATCTCGTTGACCTCGGTCACTTCGTAGGTGCGCTGGGCACCGCGCCGGTCCTGCAGGAAGCTGTCGGCTTCGTCGAGCAGCAAGACCGCTTTTTCGGCCTGCGCCTCGCGGAACATGGCGGCCATCTGCTGCTCGGTCTCGCCCACGAACTTGCTCACCAGATCGCTGGCGCGTCGGATCATGAGCGGGCGCTCCAGCTGCTGGGCGATGTGTTCGGCGAGCGCGGTCTTGCCGGTGCCGGGCGCGCCGTGGAAACACAGGCAGCCATGCCCGCGCGCCTTGAGCGCCGCGACGATGCGCGGCAACTCGTAACGCGATTCGACGTTGAGCATGTCCAGACTGTACTGCGTCACGCTCGGGCGCAGCGCGAGGTCGGGCTGCCGCCCGAGGGCCTGGTCGGCGTTCTTCAGCTGGCGTTCGATCAGGTCGTCCAGCATTGGGGCATCGGCCGCACGTCGCTTCGCGCCCCGGCGTGCCGCGGGTTTGGCCGGATGGGCCGCGAGCTGCGCAAAGCGCAGGGCGGTGCGGATCTGGGCCGGCGTGAGCCCCTTGCGCTCGGTGAGGCGCGCGACCAGGGCGTCGGACACCGCAGCGCCTTCGAGTGTCTTGCGCACCAGCTGCTCGCGCGCGCCGGGCGGCGGGCTCTTGAGTTCGAGGTGGTAGGCGAAGCGGCGGCGGAAGGCCGGGTCGATCTGTTCGATGCGGTTGGTGACCCACAGCGTGGGCACGGCGTTGGATTCGAGGATCTGGTTCACCCAGGCCTTGCCACTGACGCTGCCCGTGTGGGGTGCGGCGACGTGTTCGGCGCGCGCAATGATCTGCGCCGCTTCGCTGGAGATGGGCGGAAAGACGTCTTCCACCTCGTCGAACAGCAGCGCGGACTGCGCCGTTCCCTTGAGAAACACCTGGGCGATCTGCAGCGAGCGGTAGCGGTCACGGCCGCTGAGCGCGTTGCCATCGCGGTCGGCGTATTCCACCTCGAACAGCTCCAGCCCCGCCGCCTGCGCCACCACGCGCGCGAGCTCGGTCTTGCCGGTGCCGGGCGGGCCGTAGAGCAGCACGTTGACGCCGGGCTCCTTGCGCGCCACCGCTTCGCGCAACAGAGCGCAGAGCAGGCGCACGTCTTCGCCCACGTATTCAAAGTCCTTGCTGGTGAGCGCGGAGCGCGCGGCCGGGCGGGTGAACACCGCCATCAGCTCGCTCTGGTTGCGGTACTCGCGCATCAACACGGGGGGCAGCTTTTCGCTGACCTTCATCAGGTCGGCGAGGTCGGTGATGTTGTGCTCGGAGATCAGGTTCTCCACCATGCCGATGCGCTCCAGGCGCGAGCCGGCGCGCAGCGCCTCGCCCACCTCGCTGGCCTTGACGCCGGCCACGTCGGCGATCGCCGCATAGGCCTCGGGTGCGTTGTTGACCTTGAACTCCACCAGGATGGAGCGCAGGTCGCGCTGGTAGCGCGCCAGCGTGCCGTAGAGCAGCAGGGCACGCTCGGCGCGGTTGAGCTGCAGCAGGCCGGCCAGGGCGTCGATGTTCTTCTCCACCAGGGTGGACTGCTTCTTGAGCGACTGGCTCAGCCAGTCGCCTGTCACGGCGAGCACGGCGAGCAGGTCCTTCGGCGACTCCTTGGCGTATTCGTCAAGGTAGAAGAACAGCGTGCCTTCTTCGTAGGGTCCACGCCAGACGCCGTAGCGCTCCATGAACGCCGCGGTGGACAGTTTTTCGAAACCGCTCCAGAGTTCGTTGCCCTTGCAGCGGCGCTCCAGAAAGTCCCGCAGGCGGTGCAACACCGTCAGCGGCCAGATGAGGTGGCGACCGGCCAGCGCGAGCAGGGTGTTGAGGTCGCGCCGCACATTGAAGCGTGGCCCCTGGCGCGCCGCCAGGCTGAGCACGAAGTGCGAACACATGAGGTCCAGCACCGGCGCCTGGCGCAGTCCCGGCGGCACGAACACGCGCGCATCCGGCGACACCGTGTGGCGCGCCTCGGCACCCGCACGCGGCTCGGACACCGTGCGTGTCACAGGCCCGACAGGCTGCAACAGGCGTTTGCTCATTCGGACTACCTCCAGTCGTGACAACAGGGGACGGCGGACCAGATACCGGCTTTGAAGCGGACCATAACTCAGCTTGATCCATCATGGAAGTGATTGATGGAGCATGTATGACGAATTTGTGGGGCTTTTCCCGGGGGCCGCTTCCGGGCTTGCCGGGCCACAATCGCGCCATGCTGGAACTCAATGACATAGAAGCCGCCGCGCAGCGGATCGCGGGCCAGGTGCTCGACACACCCTGTGTGGAATCGCGCACGCTCTCCCAACTCCTCGGCTGTCAGGTGTTCCTGAAGTTCGAGAACCTGCAGTACACCGCCTCGTTCAAGGAGCGCGGTGCCTGCAACAAGCTCTCGCAGCTCAGCGCCGACGAACGGGCCCGTGGCGTGGTGGCCATGAGCGCCGGCAACCATGCCCAGGGCGTGGCGTATCACGCGCAGCGCCTGGGCATTCGTGCGGTGATCGTGATGCCGCGCTTCACGCCGGGCGTGAAAGTTGAACGCACGCGCGGCTTTGGTGCCGAGGTGGTGCTGCACGGCGACACGCTGGACGAGGCCCGGACCCACGCGCGCGAGCTGTCGGCGCGCGACGGCCTGGTGTTTGTGCACCCCTACGACGATGAAGCCATCGTGGCCGGGCAAGGCACGGTGGCGCTGGAGATGCTGCGCGTCCAGCCCGATCTGGACACGCTGGTGATCGCGATCGGTGGTGGTGGTCTGATCGGCGGCATGGCCACGGCGGCGCGCGCGATCAAGCCGGGCATCGAGATCGTGGGCGTGCAGACCGAGCGGTTTCCGGCCATGTACAACGCCATCAAGGGCACACACCTGCCCCAG
This sequence comes from Hydrogenophaga aromaticivorans, assembly GCF_013387465.1. Taxonomy (GTDB): domain Bacteria; phylum Pseudomonadota; class Gammaproteobacteria; order Burkholderiales; family Burkholderiaceae_C; genus Hydrogenophaga; species Hydrogenophaga aromaticivorans. Next base: position 36,198 of record NZ_VYGV01000015.1, read on the forward strand.
GGCAACAGCACCATCGCCGAGGGCATCGCGGTCGGCACACCCGGCGCGGTCACCGAGGCCATCATCCGGGACAAGGTGGATGACATCGTGCTGGTCGACGAAGGCGACATCGAGCAGGCCATCGTGATGCTGCTGGAGATCGAGAAGACCCTGGTGGAAGGCGCCGGCGCGGCGGGCCTCGCGGCCCTGATCAAACACCCGCAGCGCTTTGCCGGCAAGAAGGTCGGGCTGGTGCTCTGCGGCGGCAACATCGACCCGCTGCTGCTGGCCTCCATCATCGAACGCGGCATGGTGCGCGCCGGGCGGCTGGCGCGCATCCAGGTCAACGCGCGCGATGTGCCGGGCAACCTGGCGCGCATCACCGCCATCGTGGCCGACGCCGGCGCCAACGTCGACGAGGTGCACCACCAGCGCGCCTTCACGCTGCTGGCGGCGCAGAACGTGGCGATCGAGCTGGTGCTGCAGACGCGCGGCCGCGAACACCTGGCGCAGGTGATCGAGCACCTCCAGGCCGCGGGCTTTGAGGCCACGGTGATCTGAAGGCCCGCCGCGGCGCCGGCCGGCGCCCGCCGACACGGTTGCGCCTGCTGCACATCTGCCGGCAATGGACGGCATGTCCGCGCATCCCGATCTCAAAACACGCCATTCCGGTGAACGCTTTTTCACCAGAGGTTGACGTGTCATGCCCCTACTTGCATCATGGTCCGGTGTTTGACCCGTTCACAGGAGAAAAACCATGAACATGAACGCCTTGTGGGAGTCCTTGCAGAACAGCCTGGGCGGCCACATTCCCCAGTTGCTGGGGGCCCTGGCCATTTTCGTGCTGGGCTGGTTCATCGCCGTGCTGGTGCGCGCCGCCGTGCGCAAGAGCCTGGGCTTTGCCGGCGTCAACCACCGCTTCAGCCGCCTCACCGGCAACGGTGTGGACATCGAGAGCGCGGTGGCCCTGGGCCTGTTCTGGGCGGTGATCCTGGTCACGCTGATGGCGGTCTTCAACTCGCTGGACCTGGCGATGGTGTCCGGCCCCTTCAGCGCGCTGATCACCAAGGTGTTCGAATACGCGCCGCGCCTGCTCGCGGGTCTGGTGTTGGCGCTGGTCGCCTGGCTGGTGGCCAGTCTGGTGCGCACGATGACGCAGAAGCTGCTGGACCGCAGCTCGCTCGACGAGAAGCTGTCCGAACACGCGGACATGGACCCCATCAGCGAGAGCCTGGCCGGCGCCCTGTTCTGGCTGGTGATCCTGCTGTTCGTGCCCGCCATCCTGGGCGCGCTGGAGATGCAGGGCCTGCTGGACCCGCTGCGCGACATGGTGGCCAAGACGCTGGACATGCTGCCCAACGCGGTGGCCGCGTTCGTGATCGGCGGTGTGGGCTGGATCGTGGCCACCGTGCTGCGCAACCTCACCACCAACCTCACGCGCACCGCCGGTATCGACAAGATCGGCGGCCGTGCCGGCCTCTCCAGCGCCGTGCAGCTCTCCAGTGTGGTCGGCCTGCTGGTGTTCGTCGCGGTGTTCCTGCCGTCGCTGATCGCCGCGCTGGACGCGCTCAAGGTGGAAGCCATCTCGCAGCCCGCCACCCAGATGCTGGCCATGATCCTGGCCGCCGTGCCACACATCCTCGCCGCGGCGCTGATCCTCGTCATCACCTGGCTGGTGGCCTCGTTCGCCAGCAAGCTGCTGGCCAGCCTGCTCGCCACCGTGGGCTTCGACACGCTGCCCGCACGCATCGGCATGGCCCACGCCTTCGAGAAGACCAGCGCCTCCAGCTTTGTGGGTCACGTCGCGATGTTTTTCGCCATGCTGTTCGCCACGGTCGAGGCGGCCTCCCAGCTCGGCTTCAGCCAGGTCAGCGGTGTCGTGACCACGTTCATCACCTTTGGCGGCGACGTGCTGCTCGGATCGGCCATCCTGGTCATCGGCTTCTGGCTCGCCAATGTGGCCTACACCGCGATTGACCGCGCCAGCGGTGCCAACAGCCAGGGGCTGGCCCGTATCGCGCGCTTCGCCATCCTGGCCCTGGTGCTGGCCATGGGCCTGCGCGCCATGGGCATCGCCGACGACATCGTCAATCTCGCCTTCGGCCTCACGCTGGGCGCCGTGGCCGTGGCCGTCGCACTCTCGTTCGGCCTGGGCGGGCGCGAGGCCGCGGGCAAACTCATGGAACACTGGCTGTCCCGCTTCCGCCGCAACAACGAACCCTGACGCGACCCATGACATCTGCCCTGCACACCTCCGACACCGCGCCCACGGTCACCACCGACACCCTGCAGTCCGCGCTGAGCGACTGGTTCGCCCCCTGGGTCCAGGCGCTGGGCATGCGGGTGCAGGGTTTCGGCCCCGGCGAGGTCACGCTGCGCCTGCCGCAGAACCCCGAACTCAGCCGCATCGGCGGCATGGTGTGCGGCCAGGCGCTGATGGCGGCGGCCGACACCGCCATGGTGCTGGCCATCGTGACGCAGCTCGGTAACCAGCGGCCCATGACCACCGTGCAGCTCAACACCAGCTTCCTGAAACCGCTGGCCAACCAGGACGCGCTGGTCACGGCCCGCGTGATCCGGGCTGGCAAGAACCTGGTGTTCGGCGAAATCGACATCGTGGCCGCGGGCGACGGCAAGAGTGTCTGCCGGGCCAGCACCACCTACGCCCTGCTTTAGGGTATGTCACGAGGCCCGGGCCAGCGCCAGGACGCCCGCTGCCCTTAAAATCTTGTTGATATTTGTCAAATACCCTGGAGAAACCATGTCCCACCACCAACACGACAGCCACAGCGACCAGCCCCATGACGTGGTGGAGTCCATCGTTCCCCTCATGCCCATCGTGTTGCCTGTGGCCGGTGGCGTTCTGATTTTCCTGCTGGCCTTCATCGCGGTCTTCATGGCCTGAAGCCGCCGTCCGGCAGCGTCCAGCCGAACGCCCGCCCGGGCCTTCGGCTTTTTTCTTGTCCGACCGGCGTCTGGATCAGGGCAGATCCGGAACCGCAACCCATCAATTGGCGCATCAGGTTATGCATGTTTTGCATGTAACTTGCCGGTAACTGACCCACCACTTTCATAAAATCGAGGTTTTGGCCGACACGCGGATCAAAACCCGGGTCCATCCACCCGCCTTTTGCCCATCTGGCTGCACCTGCCATCCGCACCGCAGCACCGAGCGCCGACCGCCCTTATTTGCCCAAGGGATCTTGACCAGCCGCGCGCCCATTTGTTTGTGGCCAGCGGCTGTTGGTGTCTCTTGGGCTTGCCGCTTTACAAACTTCTGGAGCCATTTCCATGAATTCTCCCGTGATGCAGGGCCTGAACCTCAACACACCCGTCTACGTGAAAAACGCCCGGCTGATCGCCTGGGTGGCCGACATGGTCGCCCTGTGCAAGCCGGCCGACGTGGTCTGGTGCGATGGCAGCGAGGAGGAATACAACCGCCTGTGCCAGCAGCTGGTGGACGCCGGCACCTTCAAGAAACTCAACCCCGCCAAGCGCCCGGGCAGCTACCTGGCCTGCTCCGACCCGTCGGACGTGGCGCGCGTGGAAGACCGCACCTTCATCTGCTCCGAGAAGAAGGAAAACGCTGGCCCGACCAACAACTGGATGGACCCGGCACAGATGCGCCAGACCCTGCAGCCGCTGTTTGACGGCTGCATGAAGGGCCGCACCATGTACGTGGTGCCCTTCTCCATGGGCCCGCTGGGTTCGCACATTGCCCACATCGGCATCGAGCTGACCGACAGCGCCTACGTGGCCGTGAACCAGAAGCTGATGACCCGCATGGGCAAGGCCGTGTACGACGTGCTCGGCACCGACGGCGCCTTCGTGCCCTGCATGCACACCGTGGGCGCGCCACTGGCCGCCGGTGAAAAGGACACCACCACCTGGCCCTGCAACCCGACCACCAAGTACATCGTGCATTTCCCCGAGACGCGCGAAATCTGGTCCTACGGTTCGGGCTATGGCGGCAACGCGCTGCTGGGCAAGAAGTGCTTCGCGCTGCGCATCGCCTCCAACATGGGCCGCGACCAGGGCTGGCTGGCCGAGCACATGCTGATCCTCGGCGTGACCAATCCGCAAGGCAAGAAGTACCACGTCGCCGCCGCTTTCCCCAGCGCCTGCGGCAAGACCAACTTCTCCATGCTGGTGCCGCCCGAGGCCGGCTTCGCGGGCTGGAAGGTCACCACCATCGGTGACGACATCGCCTGGATCAAGCCGCACGCCGACGGCAAGCTCTACGCCATCAATCCCGAAGCGGGTTATTTCGGCGTCGCCCCCGGCACCAACATGCACACCAACCCGAACTGCATGCGCTCGCTGGACAAGAACGTGATCTTCACCAACGTGGCGCTGACCGATGACGGCGACGTCTGGTGGGAAGGCATGGAGAAAGACGGCGGCGGCGTGCCCGCGCACCTGATCGACTGGCAAGGCAAGGACTGGACGCCCGAGATCGCCAAGGCCACCGGCGCCAAGGCCGCGCACCCGAACTCGCGCTTCACCGTCGCCGCCGGCAACAACCCGGCGCTGGACCCGCAGTGGGACGACGCCAACGGCGTGGCGATCGACGCCTTCATGTTCGGCGGCCGCCGCAGCACCACCGTGCCGCTGGTGACCGAAGCCCGCAGCTGGACCGAAGGCGTGTACATGGCCGCGACCATGGGCAGCGAAACCACCGCCGCCGCCTTTGGTGCGCAGGGCGTGGTGCGCCGCGACCCGTTCGCCATGCTGCCGTTCTGCGGCTACAACATGAGCGACTACTTCCAGCACTGGCTCGACATGGGCGACCAGCTGCAGGCTCAGGGTCATTCGCTGCCCAAGATGTTCTGCGTGAACTGGTTCCGCAAGGACGCCGACGGCAAGTTCGTCTGGCCCGGATATGGCGACAACATGCGCGTGCTCAAGTGGATGATCGACCGCATCGAAGGCTCTGCCCAAGGCGAGACCACGATGTTCGGCACCGCCCCGACCTACGCCGAAATCAACTGGACCGGCCTGGACTTCAGCGCCGAGCAGTTCAAGACCGTGACCAGCATCGACAAGGCCGCCTGGGTTGACGAACTCAAGCTGCACGAGTCGCACTTCGAGCAGCTGGCCTACCACTTGCCGAAGGCCCTGGTCGACACCAAGGCCGCGCTGGAAAAGCGCCTGGCCACCTGAGGAAACACGTTGGAAGGGCACGATCTGCCCTTCCAGCGCCACGCCCCCGGATGAACGGTCCGGGCGAAAAAAAAGCCACCGGACCCGGTGGCTTTTTTGCTGGGACTCAGGCCTTTTGGCCCGGCGGCGTCAGATGTAATACAGGTGGATGTTGCGCGCACGGCTTTCGGCGAGCCGCTCGGGGAAACGTCCCCAGCCGCTGACCGGCTTCTGCACCACACCGGGCTCCAGACCCATGGGCGCCAGCGCGGTTTCAAAGTCGCCGTCGTCGGTATCGCGCATGCGGGCCTGCATCAGTTCGTTCATCAGGCGCGGGTCGCGACGGGCCAGCTCCCACAGGCGCATCTCGGCACGGGCTTCAGCCAGCGTGGCCGACCAGCTGTCCAGCGAACGCAGGGTGCGCTGCGCCAGGTTGCGGGCGGTGCCCGCGAACAGCGCCAGGCCCGCGAAAATCACGACCCACAGAGCGACCCAGGCCAGAAGCAGGTGGCCGTCGGCCCAGGTGCTGATGAGGCGGTCGGCCAGCACCACGAGCGCAGCCACTGCGGCGGCCAACAGCAAGGCGGCCAGCCCCCGGGCGCCATCGCGGCTGGGCCGGACCCGGTAGGTACCCGCTGCGTCGGGCGACGAGGTGGGGGACAGCCCCAAGGATGCGGGGGAGGGGGAAAAGACGGTGCTCATGGCGGACTCCTTGAAAGAAATGTCTTTTGGACAGGTGGATACTAGGGTTAACCCGCATGTCACGCCAATTTATTTTTGTGATGAATTACATTCACAAATCATATGAATGAACTGAACTTTCGCACCCTCGACCTGAACCTGCTGCGGGTTTTCGACGAGGTGATGGTCGAGCGCAACCTCACGCGCGCGGCCCACAACCTGGCCATGACCCAGCCGGCGGTGAGCAACGCGCTCAAGCGGCTGCGCGAGACCCTGGGCGACGAGCTGGTGCGGCGCGCGGGCTACGGCGTGGAACCCACGCCCATGGCGCTGGCGCTGTGGCCCACGGTGCGCGACGCGCTGCAGCAGCTGCGCGAATCGCTGGCGCCGGGCGGTTTCGACCCGGCCACCGCGCACAACGCCTTCGTGCTCGCCATGGCCGATGCCACCGCCGCCAAGCTGGTGCCCGGCCTGATGGACATCCTGGAAAACGAAGCCCCCGGGGTGAACCTGCGGGTGCTGCCGCTGACCACGCGCGACCCGCGCGAGCTGCTGGAATCGGGCTCGGCGGACCTGGCGATCGGCCATTTCCCCGGCGTGCTGGCCGAGCTCAGCGCCAGCCACCTGCAGGAACACAGCCCCCGCTTCCTGAACCAGCGCCTGTACGACGGCGAGTACGTGGTCGTCATGCGCCGCGGCCACCCGCTGGCCGGGCGCCCCATCGATCTGGACAGCTACTGCGCCGCGCGCCACCTGCTGGTGAGCTTCTCCGGGCGCCCGTTTGGCTTCGTTGACGAGGCGCTGGCCGCACTCTCGCGCCAGCGGCGCGTGGTGCTGACCGTGAACCAGTTCTTCACCGCCGGGCGCGTGGTGGCGACCACCGACCTGCTGACGGTGTTGCCGCGCCATTTCGTGGGCGCCACCGGCATGGAACACGAGCTGGCCCTGAGCGAGTTGCCGCTGCCGGTGCCCGCGGTGCATGTGGACACGCTGTGGCACCGCCAGTCGTCCCACAACAGTGCCCACAGCTGGTTGAGGGACGCGGTGGTGCGGGCTTCAGTCCAAGGCTTTCGCGTCGATAAGGTGTAAAAACGTGACGAAGATCGCAATTTCACCGGGAGGACCTCACCATGTCCATGAAACTCCTGCTGGCGGTGGACGGCAGCCGCTACACGCGGCGCATGCTGACCTACATCGTTTCCAACGAACTGCTGTTCCGGCCCTTCTACGACTACGTGCTGTTCAATGTCCAGCCCGGCGAGGGCAACCGCTACGACGTGGCGGCCAACAACGCCCTGCTGGAGGAACCCAACCAGTTCCTGCAAGCCCACGGCTTCACGCCGCTGTGTGTGACGCGCCAGGGCGAACCGGCCAAAGAGCTGGTGGTGGCGGCCAAGCAGTTCCAGAGCAACCTGCTCGTCATGGGCTGCCGCGGTCAATCGGCGATCGAAAGCATGGTGTTGGGTTCGGTCACCGCCGCGGTGCTGGCCCACTCACACGTCCCGGTGCTGGTCGTGCGCTGAACGTGCAACCCGTTGTTCACCCGACAATGCGGGCATGAACATCCAGCTTCTGAGCGACCTGCACCTCGAAGCCAATCCCGACTTTGTCGCCACGCCGGCCCCCGGTGCCGACCTGCTGGTGCTCGCCGGCGACATCGGCTCCTACCAGAACCGGCGCGACGGCAGCGTGATGGCCGAACCCGACTGGTGCCTGCAGCGCTTCTCGCCCCTGCCGCAGTACGCGGCCTGGCCGGTGCCGGTGGTCTATGTGCCCGGCAACCACGAATACGATGCGCTGGATGTGGACGAGGCGCACGCCGGGTTGCGCGCCACCTGCGACCGGCTGGGCATCCAGTGGCTGGAGCGCGAAACGCTGTTGCTGGACGGCGTGCGGCTGATCGGCACCACGCTGTGGAGCGACTACGACGCCCTGGCCAGTCAGCCCCAGACCGAAGGCCGCACCCGCGATCCGCTCACCAACCGCCTGCACCAGCGCCAGAAAGCCTTCCGCGCGGCCAACTTCTACCTGAACAAGATGAACGGGCAGCGCCACGGGCGCCTGTTCGACGCCGCGGCCATGCGCGAGCTCGGGCTGGAATGCCAGGACTGGCTGCGCCAGGCGCTGGCCCAGCCGTTCGACGGGACCACGGTCGTGATCACCCACTTTGCCCCCACCCTGCACAGCGCCGATCCGCGCTACGGCCTGAGCCCGGGCACCGCCGGTTTCTGCAACGGACTGGACGATCTGCTGCCGCTGGCCGATCTGTGGCTGCACGGTCATCTGCACTGCCCGCAGGACCTGCAACTGGGCCGCTGCCGCATCGTCGCCAACCCGCTCGGTTACGCCGAGAAGAACGAACAGCTGGGATTCCTGCCGACCCAGCTGATCACGGTAAACCCACAGGGTGCAGCGCGGGTACCGGCCCGCGCCGGCAGGCCGTAAACTCGGCGCCAACCTCAATGAACTGGAGACCCCGATGAAGATCCTGCTCGCGGTGGATGGCAGCGCCTACACCAAAAAAATGCTCGCTTACCTGACCACCCACGAAGAGATGTTCGGCTCGAACAACGATCTCACCCTGTTCACGGTGCAGCTGCCCCTGCCCGCCCGTGCACGGGCCGCCGTGGGCGCCGAAGTGGCCAACAGCTACTACGCTGAAGAGGCCGAAAAGGTCACCGCGCCGGTGGTCAAGTTTCTCAAGCGCCACGGCATGGAACCCAAGGTCGTGCACAAGGTCGGCACGGCGGGCGAACAGATCGCCAAGGCGGCCAACGCGGGCAAGTTTGATCTGGTGGTGATGGGTTCACACGGCCACAGCGCCCTGGGCAACCTGGTCATGGGTTCGGTGACCACCCAGGTGCTGGCGCACTGCGAGGTGCCGGTGTTGCTTGTGAGGTAAACGCTCCCCCCGCGCCGCTTCGCGTCACCCCCCAGGGGGCGGCACTGGCGGCCCGGCAAAGCCGGTTCCGCGGTGCCCTGGGATGAACTCCCCCTCGGAGCCCTCCGGCTTTCTTTCCAGCGCGCCAGCCCTGACCCAGGATGCGGTGGAACCGGCTTTGCCGGGCCACTCGCATCGCCCCCTGGAGGGTGCCGCGAAGCGGCGCGGGGGGTCACCGCTTCCGCAGTCCGTCGAAACAGGTGCTCAGCACCATGTCGATGATCTGCTCGTTGCTGTAGAGCCCCGCGCCTTTGAGGAAGCCCAGCACCGGGTCGCAGGCGCGCGCATACAGGGTGTAGAGCACCGCGATCGGCGGCAGGGCGCTGTTCAGGCTGCCATCGGCCTGGGCTGCGGTGATCCAGGCGCCGAGGCGATCGCTCACGTCCATCAGGCCATCAACATAGGCCTTGTTGGTGGTCAGCGCCGCGCGCAGGCTGGAGTTTTCGCTCGGCAGTGACGGCATTTCGCCCGCCAGTTGCACCGCCATCGTCCAGCGCGCCACCTCGCGCAACTGCTCCAGCGGCGGGCGCTGGGCGTCCAGCGTGTCCAGGAACGCACGCGCCCGGTCCATCACACGCACCATGGCCGCCGCGGCCAGGTCTTCCTTGCTCGGGAAGTGCTTGTAGAGGCTGGCCTTGGCGATGCCGACTTCGGCCGCCACTTCATCCACGGTCATCGCCTCAAAACCTTTTTCGGCCAGCAACCGGTTCACCGCCGACACGATGGCGTCCTCGCGCGCGATGTGCATCTGCTCGCGAAAGCTGCGCTTGGGTGGGACGGGTGGGGACGACTTGAGGACAACGCTGACCATGAACAACCTTTGAATGCTTGCCCGGATTCTGCCCGAAATTGACGACAAGGTCGACATAAGCACCATCAAGTCTTGTTACATACTGATCAGTATCTTTTTATCCTAATCAGTGTAATATTCGCTCCGACGGCCGACTTTGCCGGGGTGAGCCGAATCGGCAAGCCACCCGGTGACGCTGTTGTTCCGAAGTCCGGTGAGCGAGAAAGCAGCGGCCAACACCTCCGCTGCCCCGCACGGCCGGCTTCCATCCCTGTTGTCCAACCTCACTGGAGTTCCGTATGAAAAAGACCCTCATCGCCGCCACGCTCGCCTTCGGCGCCTTCACCGCTCAGGCCGCCGACATCGTGGACACGGCCGTTGCGGCCGGTTCGTTCAAGACCCTGGCCACGGCCCTGCAGGCCGCCGGCCTGGTGGACACGCTCAAGGGCAAGGGTCCGTTCACCGTGTTCGCCCCCACCGACGAAGCCTTCGCCAAGGTGCCCAAGGCCGATCTGGACGCCTTGCTGAAAGACAAGGCCAAGCTCACCGCGGTGCTGACCTACCACGTGGTCGCGGGCAAGGTGATGGCGGCCGACGTGAAGGCCGGCAAAGTGAAGACGGTGCAAGGCAGCGAACTGACCGTGAGCACCATGGGCGGCGTGAAGGTGGACGCGGCCAACGTGGTGAAGACCGACATCGTGGCCGACAACGGCGTGATCCACGTGATCGACAGTGTGGTCATGCCGAAATAAGGTCCGCTCCCGACCTCAAGCCCCGCCCTGGCGGGGCTTTTTTACGCCTTCGCCTGAAGCAGGTTCTGCGCCGCGGCGCTTCGCAGCGCGCTGCTCAGCGCGTCCAGCACATCCGAACTCAGGTTCCAGCAGTGCCAGTACAGGGCCACCTCCAGCCGGTGGCGCGGCGCGAGGTTGACCAGTTCGCCGCTGGCGATGAGTTCGTGCACGCTCAGCTCGGGCAACACGCTCACGCCCCAGCCCGCCCGCACCGCCCGCACCTGGCCTTCGCTGGAGGGCACGAAGAGCTGTTTGAGCATGACACGCGGCAGCTCAAAGGCCTGCTCCACGAAACCGTGCTGCAGGTGGTCCTTGCGGTTGAAAGCGACGAAGGGCAGCTTGTGGAAGTTGTGCGCATTCAGGCCCTTGGGGCAGTGCGCTGCCGCGTAAGCCGCCTGCGCCACCACCACGTAGCCCATGCTGCCCAGCGCCTCCATCTTGCAGCCGCGCAACGCCTGGCCGAGCGAGGTGACGCAGCCCAGCACCTGGCCTTCGCGCAGCCACTCGTGGGTGAATTCCTGGTCGTCGGTGATGATTTCGATCGGCAGGCCGCCCTGCGCCAGCCCGTTGAGCGCGGGCAGCGCCCAGGTGGCGATGCTGTCGGCGTTGATGGCGACCGAGATGCGCTCCTCTTCGCGGCCATTGCCAGTGGAGCTCGGTGCGAGTTCCTTGAGGTCTTTTTCCAGGTCGGCGCGCAGCAGGCGCTGCATCTTGGCGTGCTTGAGCATGAGCTGGCCGGCCGGCGTCGGCTTGAGCGGCCGGCTGCGCACGATCAGCACCGTGCCCACCTGCGCCTCCAGCGCACGCAGCCGCTGCGACACCGCCGACTGGGTGATGGACAGGCGCTGCGCGGCGCGCTCGAACCCCCCCTCTTCGATGATGGCGGCCAGGCATTCCAGGGCGTCGGGATCAAAAGTGCTCATGCGGTTGAACGGGAAAAAGAGGCGGTGACGTGGACGAACGGGACGGGCGTTTCACACGGGGATCGAAGCGCCTCTTCCATTAGCCAACATGATGCCGAAGATTTTAGTTTAATTTCGCTTCACTAACACCGCGGCTTTTCCCATACTTCGCCCCAGTTTTTCCACTTTTTTCAGGAGCGGGCCATGCGAGTCGTTGTACTGGGTGCAGGCATCATCGGGGTGAGCACGGCGTGGCATCTGATGCAGCGTGGTCACGAGGTCACACTGGTCGACCGGCAGGCGGACGCCGCGCTGGAAACCAGTTTCGGCAACGCGGCGCAGATTTCGGTCAGCTACTGCGAACCCTGGGCCAACCGCGAGGCGCCACTGAAGGCGCTGAAGTGGCTGTTCGACCCGGAGGGTCCGCTCAAATTCCGCCCGCAGCTGGACCCGGCGCAGTGGCTCTGGGGCATGCAATTCCTGGGCCAGTGCAACGACGCCGCCTTTGAGCGCAACGTGGCGCAGCTGGTGGCGCTGGGCAGCTACAGCCACGCGGCGCTGAAAGACGTGGTAGCCGCCACCGGCCTGCAATACAACCGGCTTACCAAGGGCATCGCCCACTACTACACCAGCCAGAAATCGTTCGACGCCGCCGGCGGCGCGGCCGAGCTGATGCGCCGCCACGGCGTGAACCGCAAGGTGGTGAGCAAAGACGAGCTGCTGAAGATCGAACCCGCGCTGCGCAGTTTTGCCGACCGCATCGTGGGCGGCACCTACACCGAGAGCGACGAGTCGGGCGACTGCATGGCCTTCACCCAGAAGCTGGCCCAGCTGTGCCGCGAGCAGGGCATGTTGTCCCTGATGGGCCACGACATCCAGCGCATCCGCGCCAGCGGTGGCCAGGTGGACAGCGTGAGCGTGCACGACCGGGCGACCGGCCAGGCGCGCGAACTCCAGGCCGATGCCTTCGTGGTGGCCGCCGGCTCCTACTCCACCGCGCTGCTCAAGCAGGTGGGCGTGCACGTGCCGATCTACCCCGGCAAGGGCTACAGCGCCACGCTGAAACTGCTCAAGCCCGAAGCGGCTTCTCAGGTGAGCCTGCTGGACGACCAGCTCAAGATCGCGATCTCGCGCCTGGGCGACCAGCTGCGCGTGGCGGGCACCATAGAACTCGGCGGCTTCGACCTGTCGCTGGACACGCCGCTGGCGCGCACCCGGGCACAGATGCTGGTCAAGCGCATCGAAGAAGTGTTCCCGGGTGTGGCCGACACGCGCACGCCCGAAGAAGGTGGCGACCCGCAGTTCTGGTGCGGCCTGCGCCCGGCCACACCGACCAACATCCCGCTGATCGGCAGCACGAAAGTCGGCAAGCTCTGGGTCAATGCCGGCCACGGCACGCTGGGCTGGACACACGGCGCCGGCTCGGGCAAGGCCCTCGCCGAACTCATCAGCGGCGAGGTGCCGGCGATGAACTTCGGCTTTGTCGGCCAGCCCGCCGCGCGGCGCAGCGCAGCGGTCAACGCCGGCCGCCTGCGCCACGCAGCGCCGCCGCAACAGGCCTGAACAAACCCCTCATTGGCCGGGTGCTGCAAACCGCAGCACCCGGCCTTTTCACATCCGGCGACCAACCCAGCCGCCGGAGACCGCGGCACCACCCGTGACCGCACCATGACAACGACAGGAGACAGACATGAACCCCCAACCCTCCACCGCCCTGCCGCGCGGTATCGGCCTCGGCGCCACCCTGCTGCTGGCCCACGGTGCCGCCAGCGCCCAGGGCGACAGCCTCGACGCGCGCATCAGCGCCGCGGTGCAGCCGTATTCCGACGCCGTGGCTGGCGCCATCTTCTATTCGGTGCCGGTCGGCGGCACCAGCTTCCCGCTCATCGTGGGCTGGCTGATCCTGGCGGCGCTGATCTTCACCATTCACTTCCGCTTCATCCAGCTGCGTGGCTTCTCGCACGCGATCCAGGTCGTGCGCGGCCGCTATTCCGATCCGTCCATGCCGGGTGAAGTGACGCCCTTCCAGGCCCTGACCGCTGCGGTCTCGGGCACCGTGGGCCTGGGCAACATCGCCGGTGTGGCGGTGGCCGTGGGCATCGGCGGCGCCGGCGCCACCTTCTGGATGATCCTGGCCGGCCTGCTGGGCATGGCCTCGAAGTTCACCGAGGTGACGCTGGGCGTGAAGTACCGCGACGTGAACCACGCCGTGGGCACCGTCTCGGGCGGCCCCATGCGTTACCTTTCCAAGGGCCTGGCCGAACAGGGTTTCCCGCGCCTCGGCAAGTTCCTCGCGGTGTTCTTCGCCATCTGCTGCGTCGGTGGCGCCATCGGCGGCGGCAACATGTTCCAGGCCAACCAGAGCTTCCAGCAGATCGTGGGCGTGACCGGTGGTGACGCGAGCTTCTTCGCCGGCAAGGGCTGGCTGTTCGGGTTGATCATGGCGGTGTCGGTGGGCCTGGTCATCATCGGCGGCATCAAGTCCATCGCCCGGGTGACCGAAAAACTGGTGCCCTTCATGGCCGGGCTCTATCTGATCTCGGGTCTGGTCGTGCTGTTCGTCTACGTGGACCGCTTGCCCTGGGCCGTTGGCCAGATCTTCCTCGGGGCGTTTTCGTCCGAAGGTGTGGTGGGCGGCGTGGTGGGGGCTCTGATCCAGGGCTTCAAGCGCGCGGCGTTTTCCAACGAAGCGGGCGTGGGCTCGGCGGCCATCGCGCACTCCGCTGTGCAGACCAACCAGCCGGTGTCGCAGGGCTTTGCCGCACTGCTCGAACCCTTCATCGACACCGTGGTGATCTGCACCATGACGGCCTTGGTGATCATCATCACCGGCCATGTGGACGCCGGCGGCCTCACGGCGCAGGCCGGTGGCGCCACCGGTGTGGGCCTGACGTCGGTGGCCTTTGGCAGCGCGGTGAGCTGGTTCCCGTATGTGCTGGCGCTGGCTGTGGTGCTGTTCGCCTTCTCGACCATGATCACCTGGAGCTACTACGGCATGAAGGCCTGGACCTACCTGCTGGGCGAGAGCTTCGCGTCGGAACTCACGTTCAAGCTGCTGTTCCTTGTCTTCGTGGTGGTGGGCGCCAGCATGGGCCTGGGTCCGGTGATCGATTTTTCGGATTCAATGATCTTCGCCATGGCGCTGGCCAACATCGTCGGCCTGTACGTCCTGATGCCGGTCGTGAAGCGCGAACTCCAGCACTACCGCGCCGGCATCCAGAACGGCCGCATCACCACCACCAGTTGAGGCAAAGGGCCGGCCACCCGAACAAAAGCCCGCAGTTGCGGGCTTTTGTTCGACCGGTTCTGGACCGCTCAGCTGGTCTTCTTCGCCTTCACCGGCACCACCCGGGGGTCTGGCTGCTCGGGCACCACGCGTTCACTCATCCAGCGCAGCAGGTCCAGCCACATCTGGCGCATCTCGGCATCCAGTGGGGTGCGGAAGGCGCTCGGCAATTCGATGGTGACCACCGGCATGCCCTTGTGCACGCCGCCGAAATTGCCCAGGCTGCCGGGGAAGATGCCGACCTGATCCAGGTACAGGCGCCCCAGGCGGGCCGGTGGCACGCTCGGGCCATCGAAGTCCAGCACGCCGTAGGGCGCGTGGATGCTGACGATCAGGTCGGGCTGGAAGCGCTCCATCTCGTTGTACAGGTACTGCGATTCGGGCTCGGACAGCGGCTTCGGGCCGGGCCAGCGGCGCGGGTCCTTGCGCGTGCGCTCTTCCCAGTAGATCTTGGCGTCGCGCCGCCAGTTGGGCGTGGGGAAGTTGCGGTTGAGGTCCACGCCGTTGGCGTTCACGCGCTTGGCCGGGCGCACCATGAGGCCGTCCGGGTTGAGCGCGGGGATGAAGCGCCAGTGCGCATTGGACGGGGTCTGCAGGGCGAGCTGGATCCAGTGCAAGGCCACCGAGGCCGACGACAGCTCATCGCCGTGCATGGCTCCGACCACCAGCACGCGGATGCGGGCTTCGGGTGCGACCACGTCGCGCTGGAACAGGGTGCGCCCCTGGACCGACCGGCCGACCGTGGGCTTGAGCTCGGCACTGGCGCACAGGGGCGCTTTCACGTTGGGCAATCGCGCCACAAACTCCCGGCAGGGGTCGCTGCCCTGCAGGTTGGTCAATGGGTGCCCGGGGCCCCGGGCCGGGTTCGTTTCGGTGGGCTTCGCGGTACCCGCCAGCGGCCACAGCAGGCATGCGGCCACGGCCAGGGAAAGGGTGGGTGTCAGGGAAGGAAATCGGGACATCACGGCATTCTAGGGACCTTGTTCATCCGGCAGATGACAAGGCCCTGGATCACCGTGAACCGCGGCACGGCGGCGCGGGTCTCACTCGTCCTTTTCACCCGCCTCGTACAGCGTCTCGCGGCCCATGCGGTCGAGGATCAGCTCGGCCGTCCAGGGCAGCATGAGCGCGCCGCAGCGGCTGTCGCGGTACAGGCGTTCGAGCGGCAGGTGCTTGAGCATGCTCTGGCCGCCGCAGGTGCGGATCGCCAGGCGCGCGATGTCGTTGGCGCCTTCCATCACGCTGTAGTGCGCGGCGTAGAGGCGCATCTTCTCGTCCTTGCTCGGGTTGGGTTTGGCCTCGGCGATGGCGCGCGCGAAGAGGCTCTTCATGTTCTCCAGCTGGATGCGCATCTGCGCCACCGCGATCTGTTTGGTGGGGAACTGGCGGCGTTTGATGGGCGGCTCGCCCGGCACCTCGCCGCGCAGGTACTGAACCGTGAAGTCGTAGGCCGCGTTGGCCACGCCCAGGTAGGTGGGCGAGAGCGTGAAGAACATGGCGGGCCAGGTCTGCGCGCCCTTGAAGTAGATGCCGCGCGGCATCAGCTGTTCGGCGTCGCTCACGAACACGTCCTTGAACGCCAGGTTGCGGCTCACCGTGCCGCGCATGCCCAGCGGGTCCCAGTCGCCGCTGATGCTGAAGCCTTCTGAAGTAGCGGGCACGCTGATGTAGAGCGTGTCGCGCGCGTCGGGGTGCTGGTCGCCCTTGTCTTCGGTGCAGAGCACGCCGTAATAGTCGGCCGCGCCGGAGAGGCTGGCCCAGATCTTCCGGCCGTTGATGAGCCAGCCGCCGTCGACCTTCTTCGCTGTGGTACCGAAGGGCGCGCGCCCGGCGGCTGCGGCCGTGCCTTCGCTGAAGGGTTGCGCGTAGAGCGCGCCCTCGTTGACGATGCGGCCGAAGTGCAGCTCGCGCCGCGCCGCGTGTTCGCTGCGCTCGGCGTCGCTCATCGGAATGCCGTCGGCCAGCACGCCGGTCCACATGGTCGAGCAGATGTGCATGTTCCAGGTGAGCGCGGTGGCGCCGCAGAAACGCCCGATCTCGGCCGCGACCATCATGTAGGTGGTGTAGTCCGCGCCCAGGCCGCCGTGCGAGGTGGGCACGCAGAGCTTGAGGAAACCGGCCTCGCGCAGGTCGTCGTAGTTGGCGAACGGGAAGCTGGCTTCGGTGTCCCATTGCTGCGCGCGCGCGGCGAACTTGTCGCGGCCCAGCGCGTGGGCTTTGGCCAGCAGTTCGCGCTGCAGCGGCGTGAAGGCCATGTCGCCGACAGCGGGGGTGAAGTCGAGCCCGGTGTGGGGGTTGATGGGGTTGTTCATGCGTCTTGTCTCCTGCTGTTTTTCGGTGCGGGTCAGTGGGTATCGGGCAAAGGCTTGGGCGCGGGCTCGCGCAGGAAGGCGAGCAGCAGCGCGTCGAAGGCGTCGGGCGCTTCAAGGTTCATGAGGTGACCGATGCCGGCCAGCTCGGCGTAACGGGCGCGCGGAATGGCGGCGGCCATCTGCTTCATCACCGCGGGCACGGCCACGCGGTCGAACTCGCCACCGAGCAGCAACGTGGGCACGCGGATGTCCGCCAGCGCGGCCTGGCGGTCAAAGGTCACCAGGCATTCGAGCGCGCGCCGGTAGGTGGCGGCGGGCACGCCGGCCATGCAGTGTTCGGCCAGGCGCGCGCCTTCGGGCAAGGCGCCCGGGCCGACCATCTGCGGCACCAGCGTGGCCGCCATGTCGGCCATGGTCTTGCCGGCGTCGAGCGGGGCGGTGCGCTGGCCGATGAACTGCTGCGCCCAGGCTTCGGCCGAGCGACCGTCGGTGCGTTTGCCGAAGGCGGCCGAGGTGCCGCAGAGGATGAGCTTTTTCACCTTGTCGGGCCGGCGCGCGATCACCTCCTGCGCCACCATGCCACCCATG
Organism: Hydrogenophaga aromaticivorans; assembly: GCF_013387465.1. Lineage (GTDB taxonomy): Bacteria > Pseudomonadota > Gammaproteobacteria > Burkholderiales > Burkholderiaceae_C > Hydrogenophaga > Hydrogenophaga aromaticivorans. The sequence continues at coordinate 53,610 of NZ_VYGV01000015.1, forward strand.
CTGTGGCCCAACAGCACCACGCTCTCGCACCGCAGCGCGTCGATCAGGTCGATGCAGCTCTGCGCCAGCGCCTTGAAGGTGTAGGGTTCGATGGGTGCGCTGCGGCCGTAACCCGGCATGTCCCAGGCCACCGCGCGGTAACCGGCCTGCGCCAGGGTTTCCACCTGCGGCGCGAACGCGAGGTGACCGCCGCCGATGCCGTGCAGCATCAAGACCGTCGGACCACTGCCCAAAGTGGTGAATTGCGGAAGCGGCATCAGTCGTTCACCTTTCCAGCGCTGACCACCACCGAGTCGTCCAGGACAACGGTGCATTTGCGCATCGGCCAGTCGAAATGGCCCCGCGTGTAGCGCCCGGCGGTTTCGTTGGCGCCTGTGCTGTAGAGGAAGTTGCCGGCGAAAGCGCGCAGCTCGGTGCCGTTGAAATCGCGCTTGTCGTAGAGCGCCATGCTGTCCCAGCGCGCGGCATCGTTCAGGCCATAGCCCACGTGGCTCACGGCATACGCCTCTTTCTCCTGCCAGGCTTCAAAGTACGAGCGCAGCAGCTCGGCATCGACCCCCGTGCCCTCGATGCGCGTCACGTAGTCGTTCTCGATCGTCAGCGTGATCGACCGCTCGATGTAGCGCTTGAAGGTCAGGTTCACGTCGCCCTCGGCCAGCACCAGCGTGCCGTTGACGCTGCCCGCGGCGGGGAACGCCAGCACCAGACCACCGGGCCAGTGGGTCAGCGTGCCGGGGCGGGTGGTGCTGCCCCAGTTGCCGCCGGCCACCGCGCCCTGCAGCGCGATGCTGAGATCGGTGCCCGCGGGCGAGGTCACGCGCATGGCCTGGGCACCACGCAGGCGTTTCACGTGGTTTTTCACGCGCGCTTCGGTGGCGTCGTCGGGCAGCAGGCGCGCCAGCGCTTCCGGATGCTCGTTGCTCACGTAGACGATGCGCGGCTGCGTCGTGCCGTTGCCCTGCAGGATGGCCGGCAGCTCCGGTGCGTGCATCAGGCCCTCGACCGTGATGTCCACCACCAGCGTGCAGGCCTGCAGCGCCGCGATCACCGGGCCCAGTTGCTGGATCGCCGGGGTGGCGCCGGTGGAGCGCGTGACCGGCTCGCCGCGGACAAACACCGACGGCAGGGTGAGCGTGAAGGCATCGGCCCCGATGCGCGCGACCGCGAGCCGCGCCAACTCCATGAGCACCGGGCGGCTCTGGGTTTCACCGAGAATGGCCACCGTGTCACCCGGCTGCAGCGCACAGCGGCGCAACACCGTTTCAAATGCGTCGAGCCACGCGGGTTCGACTCGCTCCTGCAGCATCGGTAGTCTCCTTTTTTGGGCCGGTCACCAACAGGGGTTTGGCGCCGGTCGGCCCATTATTCATGAATTTTCATATAAATTGCAGCCATGTCCCCAGCCCGTAACGCCGGCCATCAGGCCCGCCCCCCCGATTTCTCACCGCGCGAGTTCCGTGCCTCGCTGGGCATGTTCGCCACCGGCGTGACCATCGTCACCGCGCGCACCGCGTCCGGTGAATTGGCGGGTCTGACGGCCAGCTCGTTCAACTCGGTATCGCTCGACCCACCGCTGGTGCTCTGGAGCCTGGCCCAGGCGGCCGGCTCGATGGCGGCGTTTGCCAACGGCCAGCACTACGCCATCAACGTGCTCGCGGCCGACCAGCAGGCCCTGGCCGAACGCTTTGCCGCGCGCGATGTGGACCGCTGGCAGGGCGTGGATTTTGTGGAAGGTGTCAGCGGCGCACCGCTGCTCACCGGCTGCGTCGCCACGTTCGAGTGCTTCAACCGCAGCCAGTACACCGAAGGCGATCACGTGATCTTCGTCGGCGAGGTCGAGCGCTGCAGCCGCCGCGCCGCCGCCTCGCCCCTGCTCTACCACGGCGGCCGCTTCTACACCGAGCACCCCTTGCAGGGCTCGCAGGCCGACCCGAGCGCGCCGCAGGCACCCGACGACCGCTTCGTCGGCAGCTACCTGGGGTACCTGCTCGGACAGGCCAACCACGCCGTGTACCGCGACTTTGAAGACGCCATCGCAGCGCAGGGCCTGACCCACATCGCCTGGCGCGTGCTCGCCGTGCTGCACGACGCGGCGCTGTCCCCCGACGAGCCGGCCGGCGTCGCCATCGGCCAGCTCGCCCACGACGTGCTCGCCAAACAGCCCACCGTGACCAAGCTGGTGCAGCGCATGGCCGAAGAAGGTCTGGTCGCATTGCACGCCGACCCGGGGGACCAGCGGCGCACGCTCGTGACCGCCACCCCCACCGGTCAGCGCGCCGCCAGCGCCCTGATCGCGCAGGCGCGCCAGCAGGAAACCACCCTGCTCGCGCGCTGGTCGGCCAGCGAGGCCGAAGCCTTCAAGCGGCACCTTCAAAAGCTCGTGAACGAGCCCCCACACGCCGCCGCTGCGCGGGTCGTTGCCCCGGCACGGGGAAGGGACCCGGTGCCTCCCGCGTCCGGGGGCTGATCCGGCCTGGGGCGGCCCGGCGCCGGACCGCCAGCGATTCCCGGGCGCGACAGAGCGCGCCCCGACCCCGCGATACCCTTGACACAATGACCCCCGTCCAACGCAAAGACCACCTCGACACCCTCGCCATCACCCTGCTCGTGGTGTGCTGCGCTTTCTGGGGCTTCCAGCAGATCCTGATCAAGTTCGCCTCGCGCGAAATCCCGCCGCTGTGGCAGGCCTCGATCCGCATGTGGGGCGCCACCGCCCTGCTCTGGCTCTGGTGCCAGTTCCGCGGCGTGCCACTGTTCCAGCGCGACGGCACGCTCAAGGGCGGCCTGCTGGTGGGCCTGCTGTTCGCGGGCGAGTTTGTCTTCATCTACCTCGGGCTCACGCACACCAGCGCCTCGCGGCTCACGGTCTTCCTCTACACCAGCCCGTTCTGGGTGGCGCTGCTGCTGCCGCGGTTTGTGCACGCGGAAAAGCTGCGCCGCATCCAGTGGATCGGCCTGACGCTGGCCTTCGCCGCCGTCGCGGTGGCGTTCAGCGAAGCCTTCCTGCACGGTTCATCACCGGGCCAGTGGATCGGTGACACCATGGGTCTGGCCGCCGGCATGCTCTGGGGCCTGACCACGCTGGCGATACGCACCACCAGGATCGCCACCGCCGCCGCCGAAAAATCGCTGTTCTACCAGCTCGGTGTGACCGCCGCCGTGACGCCGCTGCTCTCGATCGCACTGGGCGAAAGCTGGGGCTTTGGTTACTCGGCCATGGCCTGGGGCTCGGTCTTTCTGCAGACCGCCGTGGGCGCCTTCGCGAGTTACCTGACCTGGATGTGGATGCTGCGCCACTACCCCGCGACGCAGATGTCCACCTTCACCTTCCTCACACCGCTGTTCGCGCTGATCTTTGGCGTGGTGCTGCTGGGCGAACCGCTGACGCTGCAGCTGGTGCTCGCCCTGCTGGGCGTGGCGGCCGGCATCGTGCTGGTCAGTCGCAAAGGCTGAGCGGGCCGACGGCTGGCATCAATGGGTCGGGGATCGCCCGGCTCAGCGCCAGAGCTTTCCGCACAGGCCCCGATAGACGAAGGGCTGTGTCGGGATGGCCGGCGTGGCGCCCGCGGTTTCCAGCGAAACCGCCAGCTCCACCGCCGGGAAGAAAACCTTCTCGGCGGGCTCATCCAGGGTCACGCGGGTGAACTTGCCGCTGGGCAAGGGCGCCACCGCCGTGATCGCGCCGGCCTTGTCGATGCGCCACAGGTACAGGGTCTTGCCCTGCGGCACCTCGACCGGCGTCAGCTGCTTGAGGTCGACGACCTTCCCGCGTCTCAGGCTGGAGACGATCAGCCCTGGCTCGCCCTTGGCCGTGGCCAGCACGCCCACGTAACTGTCGGGCAGCGCCATCTCGCGCTGTGCTTCCAGCCGCGCCTGCCACACCACGGGCACGACCGAGCCCACCACCAGCCCCATGGCCAGGGCCGCCACCGGCACGGGGTCCAGCCATCGGCGCCACCACGTTGTAGGGGCCGCGACCGGGGCCGGAGCCAGTCCGGCCGAGCGCGCGATGCGCGGCCACAGGCCCGCGCTGGTCGCTTGCGGCGGCAGGGTGGTGTGCAAGGGGCCAAGCCGCGCCGTCCAGTCGTTGACCGCGTCCACCAGTGCCGGGTGGCGCTGCAGGGCCGCTTCGAACCGACGCCGCGCCGGGCCGCGCAGGGTGCCGGCGACATAGGCCGCCGCCAGCCGGTCGATGACCGAAGGGTGATGGGTCCAGTTCATGTCAGCGCCTCCAGGCAGTCCTTGAGCCGCATCAGGCTGCGTCGCGTCCAGGCCTTGACCGTGCCGAGTGGTCGCTGCATCCGCAGCGCGATCTCGGCGTGGGTCAGTCCCTCATAGAAAGCCAGCATCAGGGCCCGCCTCGGGTCGTGCTCCAGCGCGCCGATGCAGTGCGACAACCGGGCGTCGGACTCCTGCACCAGCAGCTGCTCGACCGGTGATGCCCCTTCGGCGGCCACGTCGTGCGAGTGCTCCTCACCAGTGGCGCTGCGCCACTGGAGCGGCTCTTCGGGCTTTCGCTTGCGCAAGAGGTCGATCGCCCGGTGCCGGGTGACGACGCACAGCCAGGCCAGCGTCCGGTGCTGCCCCGGCGCCGCTGCGGTGGAGCGGTTCCAGATCGCGGTGAACACTTCCTGCAGCACGTCTTCGGCCATGGCCGCGTCCTGCGTCACGCGCATGGCCACCGCCATCAGCCGGTCGGCTGCCATCGTGAACAAGGCTTCGAACGCCTTGGCGTCCTGCAGGGCAATGCGCGCCAGCAGCCGACTGACTTCATCCCGGCCATCCATCGGAAGGACCTCCTAGTGAGCGACGAAATCGAGGATAGCGCACGGGTGGTGCGCTATCCCCGGCAACGGGCTTCAGTAGGTGGACGTGGCCGCACTGGCGGTGGCGGCCTTGTCGGTGACCACGTGCCACACACCGCCCTTGCCGTCGCCGTTGCGTTCTCCGGGTTTGGCATCGGCGGCGTAGTAGTACAGCGGCTTGCCCTTGACCGTCCACTGGCGCACGCCGTTGGTCTCGATCAGGCCGAAGTCGCCTTTGACCGCAGCGTCGGGTTTGGCCACGAAGGCCGGCCACAGCGTCAGGCAGCCGCCACTGCAGTTGCTCTTGCCCATCTCGTCCTTGTCGAAGGTGTAGACCGTGCGGCCGGCCGCGTCGACCAGCACCCCGTCGCGCATGACGGGCTGGGCATGGGCGGCGCCGGCGAGGATGGCGACCAGGGACAGGGAGGTGAAGGCAGCGTGTCGGAAGTTCATGGTGTGTCGTCCTGGAGTTGAAGGTTGAAGGGGTCACCGGATGGCGCCCTGCCTCTAGAACGGAACGACACGCGATCTGGATGCACCGGGCTGAACTTATTTTTTGCGGCAAAGAAAAAGGGGCGCCCCGATGGAGCGCCCCTTTCCCGGGCGACGAGCCGCTCGGATCGAACGTCAGCGCAGGTGGTGCACCGCCGCCTGCCCGTAGACCGGCGTGTCCAGGCCCTCGTAGCGCGCCTTCAATTGCAGCGAAAGGAACTGCGAGTAGTGGCGGCTCTGGTGCAGGTTGCCGCCGTGGATCCACAGCTGTTTCTGGTTGGTCGGCTTCCACATGTTGCGCAGCTCGCCTTCCCACGGTCCCGGGTCTTTCGTCGTCGACGAGCCCAGCCCCCAGACCTTGCCCACGCGGTCGGCCACCTCGGGTGACACGAGATCGGCGAGCCAGTGGTTCATCGAGCCGTAGCCGGTGGCGTAGACCAGCAGGTCGGCCGGCAGCTCGGTGCCGTCGGTCAGCGTCACGCCCTTCGGGTTGATGCGCTCGATGTTCACGCCGCTCTTGAGCTTGATGCTGCCGTTGGCCACCAGCTCGCTCGCGCCCACGTCGATGTAGTAGCCCGAGCCGCGGCGCAGGTACTTCATGAACAGGCCCGAGCCGTCGTCGCCGAAGTCGAGCATGAAGCCCGCCTTCTCCAGCCGGCCGTACAGGTCGGCGTCGCGCTTCTTCATCTCGTCGTACACGGGGATGTGGAAGCTGTGCATGATCTTGTAGGGCACGCTGGCAAACACGAGATCGGCCTTGTGGTGGTCGATGCCGTTCTTCAGCGCTTCCTCGCTGTACAGCCCGCCCAGCGCCAGCTCCATCAGCGAATCGGACGGCGCGATGTGCGTGCTGGTGCGCTGGATCATCGTGACGTCGGCGCCGTTTTCCCAGAGGGCCGCGCAGATGTCGTGCGCCGAGTTGTTCGAGCCGAGCACCACCGCCTTCTTGCCCTGGTACTGCTCGGGGCCGGGGTGCTTGCTGGAGTGGTGCTGGTCGCCCTCGAAGCTCTCGGCGCCGGGGATCTTGGGCACGTTGGCGTAGCCCGACACGCCGAGCGCGAACACCAGCTGCTTGGGTCGCAGCGTCACCTCTTCACCATCGCGGTCCACGATCACTTCCCACTCGCCCTTGGCTTCGTTGAAGGTGGCCTTCTTCGCGGTGGTCGAGCCCCAGTAGTTGATCTCCATGACCTTGGTGTACATCTCCAGCCAGTCGCCCACCTTGTCTTTCGGCGCGAACACCGGCCAGTCGTCGGGGAAGGGCATGTAGGGCAGGTGGTCGTACCAGACCGGGTCGTGCAGGCACAGCGTCTTGTAGCGGTTGCGCCAGCTGTCGCCCGCCCGCGGGTTCTTCTCGATCACGATGGTCGGCACGCCCAGGCGGCGCAGCCGCGCGGCCAGGATGATGCCGCCCTGGCCGCCGCCGATGATCACCGTGTAGGGCTGCTCGTCGTAGCCCAGGCGCGCCTCTTCTTCGTGGCGCCGCTCCAGCCAGCTCTTGCGCCCCTGCTGCGCGCCGTGCTCCGCGCCCTTGATGCGGCGCGTGCCCTTCTTCTCTTCAAAGCCCTTCAGCTCGACCATGGTGGTCAGCAGCGTCCAGGCCTTGTCACCTTTCAGGCGCAGGTGGCCGCGTCCGCGCGAGACCGTGGTCTCGAAGGTGAACCAGGCGTCGGTCACGCCGTCGGCCTCGGTGGCCTCGCCGTCGAGCTGGAAGTTGGACGCGCCGGTCTCGGCCTGGCGCGCCGCGAGCATGTCGCGCACGGCCTCGTGGCCTTCCTGCGTGCGGATGTTCCAGGTGAATGCAACGAGGTCGCGCCAGTAGCAGTCGGCGTCGAACAGCGGCAATACGGCCTCGGGGTTGCCGGAAGCCAGGGCGGCGCCGAAGGCGTCCAGCCAGCGTTGAGCCCGCTGGGAGGGCGTGGTGTCGGTCATGGGTCTTGTCTCCTGTGGATGCCGGCCTCGATGCGGACCGGTACCCTTCCCTTCTCAAGACCCGTGCCATGTGGTGGACACGCGCAAGTGCTTGATTTGCCGAGGCTTCCAGAAGCGGTGCGGGTGTCACACCCCGTGCACCTGTCACCCTTCGGAGTGACAGGTGTCACAGCCCTGCGGCCGGGCTTTCAGTGGAGCGAGGGATCGTCCTGCCTGTTCGGGGGAACGATGGCCGCCCGCTTCATTCTTCGGTACAAGGTCATGCGCGACAGCCCCATGGCGCGCGCCACCGCGCTCACGTTCCAGTGCGCCGCACGCAGCGCCTGCAGCAAGGCTTCCGGCCCGTCTTCTGGAACGGTTGCAACGCCGGGGTCAGAAGAACGCACCGCCAACCGACCCGCCTGCAACTCCGGCAGATCGTCCAGGTCGATCGCTCCATCCGCGCACAGACTCCCCGCGTAGTCCAGCACGTTGCGCAGCTCGCGCAGGTTGCCCGGCCAGCGGTGCGCCAGCAGCCGCTGCAGCGCGGCGGGCGTGAGCGAGCGCCCGCCCAGCAGCCGCGTGATCATGGCGCCCAGGTCGCTGCGCTCGCGCAGCGGCGGCAACTGGATGTGCGCGCCCTTCAGGCGGTAATACAGGTCGTCGCGGAAACGCCCGCCCAGCACCAGCTGCTCCAGCGGCGCGTGCGTCGCCGCGATCACGCGGATGTTCACCGGCACCGGTTTTGTCGCGCCCACCGGCAGCACCTCGCGCTCCGACAGCACGCGCAGCAGCCGCGCCTGCAGCGCCAGCGGCATGTCGCCGATCTCGTCCAGAAACAGCGTGCCGCCGTCGGCCTCGGCGATCAGGCCGCGCTTGCCCTTGGGCGAAGCGCCCGAGAAGCTGCCGGGCAGGTGGCCGAACAGCTCGCTCTCGATCAGGTGCTCGGGAATCGCCGCGCAGTTCACCGCCACGAAGGGCCGCGCGCGGCGCTCGCTGCTGCTGTGCACCGCCTTGGCAAAAAACTCCTTGCCCGAACCCGTCTCGCCCGTGATCAGCAGGCTGATCGGCGTGTTCACCAGCCGCGCCACGCGCTCCACCTGCCGGTCC
>NZ_VYGV01000015.1:61937-328894 GCF_013387465.1 Hydrogenophaga aromaticivorans
GGCGCGGCGGCGGCGGCACGGCCGAGAGAAACAGCAGCTGCCGCCCGCCCGCGAGCATCACCGCGCGCTGGTCCGAGGGCTGTGTCAGCACGAAGCGGCCGATCTGGCTGAACGGCAGCTCGAACAGCGCTTCAAAACTGCGCCCCACCAGCGGCATGGCGTGCACCGCGCGGCCCTGCAACGCCAGCTGCGCGCGCCGGTTGTGGCCCACCACGCGACCGTTTGCGTCCAGCGCCAGCAGGTACTCGGGCTGCACGTCCAGGAACTGGGGCGCTGCCGATAGCCGCAAGATCCAGTCGTGCCGGTGGCGGTGCAGAAAGGCCGCGTGCTCGATGTCGTGCGCCGTCATCTTCACCAGCTGCAGCGCCAGGTGCTGGCTGCTCTTGGGCTGGCTCGAACTGAGCTGCGAAATGTCGAGCACCGCGCTCAGCTCGCCCGCACTGTCGTACACCGGCGCGGTGGTGCAGGTGAGCGGGATGTGGGTGGCGTCGAAGTGGTCGTCCAGGTGCACGGTGAGCGCCTCGCCGGTGCTGATGCAGGTGCCCACGCCGCAGGTGCCTGCGTGCTGCTCGCTCCAGTCCGCGCCGAGGTAGAGGCCCGCCTTGCGCAGGCTGGGCTCGAACACCAGGTCGCCCAGAAAGTCCACCGTCACGCCGCGCGCGTCCGTCAGCAGCACCACATAACCCAGCCCCGCCACCTTGCTGTAGAGCGCCTCCAGCCCGTGGCGCGCGATCTGCAGCAGCGCCTCCATCTGGTCCTGGTGCTCGCGCAGCCGCGCCTGCGGCAGGATGACGGCCTCCTGCATGCGGGTCGGGTCCAGGCGGTGCTGCTGCACACAGCGCAGCCACGAATCGCGGATCACCTGCTCATGCCCCGCCGCCGCCTGCGCGTCTGCCCCGTCGGTGGCCACCTGCATCACGGTGGCGATGTGCTGGTGCGGTGTGGTGGGCATGGTGCGGCTCCGGGTGAAACGCTGGCGGGCGAGCCTTGCACCTTCGGGGGAGCGCGGGGTGGTGTCAATGGAGGGTTTACCCGGGGAGGGGCCGGTGTCGGCGGCGGATTCAACGGGTCGATGCAACACACTGACAACTGTCTAGGCAGAAGGAGTGCTGCAGATGAAATACCGGACGCGGATCTACTACACCGACGCACAGAAGGCTGTGATGTGGGATCGTTGGAAGCAAGGCTGGACGCTCCATCAGATCGCGCAACTGTTCAATCGGGCACACACTTCAGTACAGGGGATCCTGTCGCGGACAGGAGGCTTTAGGCCACCGGCACGCAGTCGGTCGTCAATAGCACTGACGCTGGCTGAAAGAGAAGATATCTCTCGCTCCCTGGTCAACGGCGAATCGATCCGCTCGATTGCCGGACGCCTTGGACGTGCGCCATCGACAATCAGTCGAGAGGTCAGTCGCAATGGCGGTCGCTCGCACTATCGAGCAGCGGTTGCGGACAGTGCTACCTGGGATCGTGCGCTCCGCCCAAAGTCATGCAAACTGATGCTGAACCGAGCGCTTGCCCGCGTTGTGGCCAACAAGCTGCGCCTGCGTTGGTCGCCAGAGCAGATCGCCGGTTGGCTCAAACATACTTACCCGAGCGACGAGACCTTCCACGTGTCACATGAGACCATCTACCGTTGCTTGTTCATTCAAGCACGCGGAGCCCTGAAGAAGGAGTTGCTGGAGCATTTGCGACGCACTCGCGGCATGCGTCGCTCTCGGCATCACACACAGAAGACGCCCACCCACGGACAGATCTGTGATGTGGTATCGATCAGCGATCGACCGGCCTGTGTCGAAGACCGCGCAGTGCCTGGTCACTGGGAAGGCGACCTCCTCTTCGGCAGCGGCAATAGCCAGATTGCAACGCTGGTCGAGCGGCAAACACGATACGTGATGTTGGTGAAGGTCGATGGCAAAGACACTGAAACTGTCGTCAATGCGCTCATCAAGAATGCGCGAAAGCTGCCTCAGGAACTCTACAAGTCCCTGACCTGGGATCGAGGCAAAGAAATGGCCTCGCACACGCGGGTCACGATGGCCACCAACATCCAAGTCTTCTTCTGCGATCCGCGCAGCCCCTGGCAGCGGGGCAGCAACGAGAATACGAATGGGTTGCTCAGGCAGTACATGCCGAAAGGCATCGACATCTCGGGCTACTCCCAGCTCCAGCTCAACGCCATAGCGAGACAATTGAACGAGAGGCCACGCAAAACACTTGGCTTCCAAACGCCCGCTGAGATGTTCAGCGAATCCGTTGCGTTGACCCGTTGAATCCGCCGCCATGAGCGGTCGGTGGTCAATTGAGAAAGCAGCCGATCAACGTCAGAATTCAGCGGACGCCGAAGGCGGTCCGATGGCAAGACCTGTTAACCGTTGAAGAATGGTCCGAGGTCCGTTCGAGCGTGCTGGACAGCGTATTCAACCACTGCCAGCGGAACGGCCTCGACGTGTTGAAGAAATGACCACTCCCTTCTTCCATCGAACCGAACCACCTCAAAAACGAGCGTCTCATTTTTTCCGTCAACAAGGTAACACTCCCATTGCATGGCGTCACGGTCGACATCCGTCGCAATTACTACCCTGTACTCGCGTCCTTCGATGTGCATGATGGTTTACGTTGAAGCTGAGCCGCGAGCGGCGGCTTGCCGACGCGAGTCGGCTCGAGCGACTGGTTAGCCGACTCTTCGAAGTACTGCATTTTGAAGCGAATCGGTTTCAGGGAAGGCAGCCAAGAAACGCTTTTGAGCCGCCTCAGGAAGGCCAACAAGAATGGTGGCGCTGCTGTCCCAGCAAGCAATCTCAAAGACTGCACCTTGCAATTGCGGCCTAACCTCGGAGCCAGTCCAGAAGTCCGGGTTGCCTTCGATGTAAGGAGCGGCAAGTACGGTATGGCGATGGCCAACTGGCACCGCACTGAACACAGCCCAGATGAACTGGATTTCATTGCATTCAAGCAAGCGACGAAGCTCGATGCCAGTGATCCATTGGTCTCGAGGCGAGAAGTCCTCGCCGTAGTAGTTGGTCTCGATGTCACTCAAGTACCAATCGAAGGCCGATGCCGAGATTCCCAATGCATGCAGCGTGGCCCGCATGTCGGTGAAGAACGGAACTCTGTCGGTTCCCTCGAGGATGAGATTCATCGGGTATGGCGCCAAGACGGCTAACTTTGATTTAAACGGCAAAACGCCGGATACCCACAATGGCAGTCGTTAAACAAAGTCGGCCTCCCGTCTGAAAAGTTGTTTCAAATCAACATACTGCACCATCTTACTTCGGCGACGAGAAGGTATAACAAAATCGACAAACCCGACTGCCCCCACCCTATGCCCCTTTGCCCAGCGAGAGGCCTGACTAGTAGCGATCTGTCCGCTTTCTGGCAGCTCAAACGGGTGCCTGCTCAGGGTCGGGATGGGATTTTCAAAGACGTTGGGGGTGTCATTCACAAGTCGCTGTTCGCTGCGGGCGCCGGATGCATAAGCCCCGAAGCGCCAGCAATGATGGGGCGCGGATCAAAGCCTGCAACACAGCGCCAGCGAAACCGCCGAACACTCAAGCCGCGCCAGACCCCTCCGTTCCGCCCGATTCGGGAACCACCGCGAGCCGCTCGCAACGCAGCGCATCGATCGGGTGGCCGGCGCCACGAAAGCGCGCAGCCGCCTCCGCAAAGCGCGAGGCAGCCACATGCGCGCCCTCGCCGCGAGCGACCGCCATGTGGCCGAGCACTTCGTCGTGCGCCGCATGCCAGGCCGGCAAGCGCATCACCACGTCCGCCAGATAGGCGCTCTGGCCGGTGTACTCCTCGGCCAAGTCGAGGCGTCCTGCTCGCGCCGCGGCAATCGCCGCTGGCACGGCGAATGTGATTCGGCAACCCGGGCAGGTCTCCAGCGGGCCGCGCACGGCCTCGCGGGCATCCTCCAGCGCATGCAGTGCGGCGATTGGGTTGCGGGCCAGGCGGATGCGCGTTCCGTAGATCCGGTCCAGCAGGTGAAACCCGATGTCGGTCTGCCGCGCCAGGTCCAGTGCCTCGTCGATCAGGGTGCGGGCGTCGTCGAGCTGCCCGCGGTACATCGCGACCTCGGCGAGCCGCTGCATCGAAAACGCCTCGCCGGTCGCGCCACCGATGGCATGGTGCAGGCGCACACCCAGCGTCAGATGCTCCTCGGCCGCGGAAAGATCGCCGGCCAGCAGCTCGGCCTCACCGCGCAACGTGACGCCAAAAGCGTGCCCACGCGCAGCGCCGATCCGGACGGCTTCGGCAGCCAGCCCTTGTGCAAAGGCGATGACCTCGGGGTAGGGCCGTGCCCCGTAGAGGAAGCGCTGCAGGATGCAGAGCTGTCCGTCGAACACCCGCACAGCCAGGTGCGGCAGCTGGCGGGTGTCCTGCAGGTCGGCCCAGACGCTCTGGTGCAGTTCCCCACGTGCGTGCGCCGCCGCCGCCTGGGCCCACGAAGCGGTCACGATGGCCGAAACATCGCCGGCCTGCAAGGCGAGCCGCCTGGCCTCGGCCGCCTTGCGCGTGCCCATGGCCGGGTCCGCCGCGCCGAGGGCTGCGGCACCGCAGTAGGTCAGGGCCTCGCACAACCGTCCGTCCACACTGTTCGGCCGGACGCCCACCAGCTCTTCGAGCGCGCCCTTCGGGTTGCCCTGCTTGATCATCGCCAAGGCACCCTTGGCCCGCAGGTTGTGCGACATCGGCTCGCCAGCCGCCAGGGCGGCCGTCCGGTATGCGGCCACCGCTGCCGGGTCCCCCATGGCATCCAGTGCCTCCGCACGCAAGCGCAGCGCCTCGGCATGGCCGGCCTCGAAGGCCAGCACGGGCTCCAGATGGCGCAGGGCGTCACTGAAGGCGGCCAGGCGCACCGCGTCGCGCGCCGCGGCAAGCAGGCAGGGCACGGCATCGCGCGGGTTGCCGCCGTCGAGCCAGTGGCGTGCCACGAGGGCCGGCGCGGCGTCGAGTTCACTCAGGCGCTGCGCGGCCTGGCGGTGCATCTTCAATCGCTGGTGCGGCGGGATCTGCTCGATCAGGACCTGTCGCACCAGGTCGTGCCGAAACCGGTAGCCCGTTCCCGCCAGCACCAGCACACCTGCGGTCAGCGCCAGGTCCAGCGCCGCAAACGCGTGTGCCTCGGCGTCCGGTGTCAGGGCTGCGGCCGTGGTGGCGTCGAAGGCGTCGCCGGCCAGGGCCATCCACTTCAGCGACGCCAGCACCGCATCGGGCACATCGCACAGGCGGGCGAGGATGGCTTCGGCGACGTTGCGGGGCAGCCGAGTGCCTGAGGGTTGTGCGCAGCGCGCCAGCTCGATCGCCGCAAACGGGTTGCCCTCGGCAACGGCAACGATGTGCGACACGTTCTGTTCGGACAACGGACACGGTGCCGCCTGGGCCACCAGCCGACGCGTCTCGTCCTCGTCCAGCGGCTCAAGATCGAGCGCCTGCATGACGCCGCTGCCGACCAGGCGCGACACACCCCGGGCGAGCGCCGAACCCAGCGTGGGAGCGCGCGTTGCCAGCACCACGCACACCGGTGGACCGGCAGAGGCCAGGTGCATCAACACGTCGGCGTCGGCATCGTCGATCAGGTGCGCGTCGTCCACCAGCACCATGACGTCGCCGCCGCCCGAAGCCGCCAGCAGCAGACGCCTCAAGGCGCCGATCACCTGGTGCCGCCCCAGCGGACCGGCCAGGGCGGCGGCCGGCGCCGCGAGCGGGCTGAGCTGGGCAAGCACCGAGCGCGCCGGCGCGCCGATGTGGTCCAGCAAGGCGCGGTCCGACGCGACCAGCCGTTCGGTCAAGGCGGCGATCACCGCGTAGGCGCGTCCGGGCTGTGCGGCGTCCACGGGAACGACGGTCCAACCGCGCTCCCGGGCCAGCGCAGCGAGTTCACGGCAGAAAGCGGTCTTGCCAATACCCGCGGGGCCGCGCAGCACGATGCCGCCGGGCCGTTCGGTGGCGCCCATGCCCAGCCAGGCCACCGCCTGGGCACGGACCAACGCCCGCCCGATGGTGGCCGGACCGGCTGGCTGCAGGCCGGCGACGCACTGCCCGTACAAGGCCTCGGTGTCGTGATCGGGTGCGACGCCAAGCTCCCGTTCGAGCGCCTCGCGCAGACGCGCATACCAGCGCACGGCGGCTGCCCGGTTGCCGGTCGCGAGCTCGCGCGCCATCAGCTCGCGATGGGCGGGCTCATCGGTGGGCTCCACCCGGGCCAGGCGTTCCCACTGGTCGCTGGCCCGAAGCAGCGCCATGAACCGCACGTGCAGCCGTTCGCGTGCCGGTTCGGCCCAGGCTTCGTAGGTCGAGCCCGGCAGCAGATCGCCGGTGTAGGCGTCGGCGGCCTGCGCGCAAGCCTCAGGCTCGCCGCTGGCGAGCGCCGCCTGCGCGAGTTGCTCGAAGCGGTCGACATCGACGGCAACACCGCCGTGGGCCCACAGCACCACCTCGCCGCCTTGCGACACCACGCCGTCGTGCCGGCCGAGCGCCTGGCGGGCGTGGTGCGCGGCCTTGCGCAGGTTGGCGGCTCCGGCGTCGGGATCGAGTTGCGGCCACAGTGTGTCGACGACGCGGTCGCGTGTCATGCGCCGCTGCGGCGCCAGGCTCAGCAGCTGCACCAGCTGGGCCGAGCGCAGGCTGGGCCAGCGCTCAGCAGCCACCTCGATGCCGTCGATCGACACCGAGAATCCACCCAACAGGCGCACCTCAAGGTGACTGGCCGGCTCGGATTCTGTGATGGCGTGGGAAGGTCCCATGGTGGATCAAGTGTGCGGCGCCCGGCCGGCCAGCGCAATGCCCCCAGCGGCCGGGAACGTTTCAGGAACACCCGATGGCGATGCTGTGTTCCGCGGGTTGTTCCAGACCCGCGACATCCAACAGGAGCACACCATGGCCACGCAACAGATTTCCTTCCTGATTCCCCCCTACGGCACTGCGACGTTGAACCTGCCCGAGCTGTTGACGCCCGACGCGTTCGCCCGCCTCGACTCGGCCATCGATCAGGCGCTCGCTGAGCCGCGCCAGGCGCTCGGTGACGCCGCCCCAGACCCGGGGTCCATCGAGTACGACTCGTGGTTGAACCGGCAGCAATGAAGCCAGGAGAGGACCATGACATCATCGCTCTACCAAAGACTCGGCGAGTCCGAGGGAATCACCGCCATCGTGGACGACGCGGTTGATCGCCACGCCGTCAACCCACTGCTGGCCCCCCGCTTCAGCGGCAAGGACTTGGCCCACGCTAAACGAATGGGCGCGCAATTCTTCTGCATGGGTGCGGGCGGGCCTCAACGCTACGAAGGCCGCGACCTGCGCACCGCGCATGCCGGGATGAACATCAACGAGCAGGAGTTGATCGCCACCATAGACGACTTCGTGGCCGCCATGCAAGGGCAGGGGGTCGGCACCACCGAAATCAATGAGGTGGTGGCGATCCTCTACTCATTGAAGGGCGACGTGCTGCGGGTCTGAGCGGCAAACGACCGGGCCTTCGCGGCGCCCGGTGGCTCCACCAGTCTGGAGACGGTGTCGAGTCGCCCTTGCGCCGCACGCCTGAAGGTCCGCAGTCCATTCTGCACAACCGTTCTGCGTGACCGGTTCGGGCCTGAAGTCGGATGCCCGCAACGGATCGGTACCGCCGGTCCAGATGATGTGAAAACGGTCGGTGTACCTAGCGCCAGCCGGGCGCGGAAGTCCTATGACCGCAGTACCTCATACAGCCGCCGTTCGGGCCAGCACCGGTCGCCGTGCCCAACAGCCGCTTCGTGGCTGTCAGAGTGAGCTCGCCTGGCAGCACCCACCGTCGGCAACCGCTTCACTGCGGCTGTTGGTGGCCAGGACCTCTCGGGCTGCTTGGGGTCGAAAAGAGGCAACTGACTCCAAGCCTTCACACTCAAGGCAACGCCCCCGCCAACCCTCAAATCCCCACCGCCAGCTCGACCACGGCCGCCGTTCCCGACGTCGCCCCATCCAGCTCGCGGTGCCAATCCTCAGACTAGCGGATCAGCGTCAGCATCCGCAGCCCACACGACGGAACAGTCCACGGTCTGGATGCCGAAGTCCCAGGCCAGCCACCAGAGCGCTCACAGCCCACCGAGCACGATGCCTCTGGGCGCGTCCAGCCAGTCGGTGGGGTCGATCAATCAGGCTTCCCGGTTTGGGTGGTCCGTTCCAGCTTCGAAAGATCAAACCCCTTCGCCTGCAACCGCCCCAGCAAGGCCTGATACGCCCCCGCCTCCACCGTCGGCGTGCGCGACAGGACCCACAGGTATTCGCGGCTCGATTCGCTCACAGCGACCAGCTGGTAGTCCGCATCAATGTCGATAACCCAGTAGTTGCCCCAGACCATGGGCAGCCACGACAGCCAGGCGGGGGCGAAGCGCACTTTCAGTTTGGGCGAATCGGCGGGGCCGTCCTGGCGCGCGCGGCCCACGGCTTCGGCCACTTCGCCGTTGGCCTGGCGGCAGCGGTTGATGACGTCGAGCTGGCCGTCGTCGCGCAGCCGGTACAGCGCGCTCGTGTCGGCCACGCACTGGCGCTGGAAGCGGTTGGGATACTTCGCGATTTCGTACCAGGTGCCCAGGTAGCGGCCGACGTCGAGCCGGGCTATGGTCTGGAGCGGCTCGGGTGGCGCGGAGGTCTGCGCCGGTGCGGCGAAAGGCGACAGCAGGGCCAGCGATAGGGCCAGCTGCCGCAGCGTGGGCGATGGGGTGAACGAAGGGGCGGTGGTGGGCGTGGTCATGGCATCGGGTGGGTTGGGCTCAGTGTGCCCGCTTCCCACACGGCGCGATGTCTGCCACCGCACCCAGGCCGCCTCAGCCCTTCTTCGTCAGCCCCAGCCGCTCGATCGTCGCCTTCTCGGTCTTGAAGGTGCGATCGCCGTAGGCCGTGTAGTCGGCCGTGCTCATGTAGACCGTGGGCATGAAATACTTGTCCAGCGTTTCCTGCACCTTGGCGTCGTCCAGCGTCTTCTTGAACGCGTCGTGCAGCACCTTGACCACGGCCGGGTCCATGCCCTTGGGGCCGCCGATGCCGAAGGGCGATTCCGTGATGGTGTCCCAGCCGCTTTCCTTCACCGTGGGCACGTCGGGGAAGGCCTTGTTGCGGTTGCTGCCGAGCGTGGCGAGCAGGCGCAGTTTGCCGCTCTGCACGTGCGGCGCGAATTCGGTGGTGCCGCTCATCATGCGGATGTGGCCGCCGAGGATGGCCTGCATGATTTCGGCCGAACCCTTGAACGGGATCGGGTTGAGCTGGATGCCGGCTTTCTCGCTGAACTCTTCGATGGCGAGGTGCGGCGTGGTGCCCGTTCCCGTGTGGCCGTATTCGAGTTTGCCGGGGTTGGCCTTGGCGTAGGCCACCATCTCCTTGAGGGTCTTGAACGGTGCGTCCGCCGTGCAGGCGATGCCGAAGGTGTAGCCGGTGAGGCAGACGATGTGGCTGATGTCCTGCACCGGGTCGAACGGCATCTTCTGCATGTGCGGCAGGCGGTAGATGCCCAGCGGCAGCTGCGTGAGCGTGTAGCCGTCGGGAGCGGCGCCGACCATGGCGGCCGCGCCCAGCGTGCCACCCACGCCGGGTTTGTTCTCGATGATCACGGGCACGCCCAGCGTCTTGCTGGCGCTTTCCGCGAAGGCGCGCATGACACCGTCGCTGCTGCCACCGGCGGGCCAGGGCGCGATCAGCTTGATGGGGCGGTTGGGGAACTTGTCCTGTGCGAACGCGTGCATCGGCAGGAGCGCCGGAGCGGCCACAGCGGCAGCGGCCGACAGGATCTGACGGCGGTTGAAGTTGGCGGGGCGGCTGGACGGGTGGCTCATGCGGTGTCTCCTGTTGTGATGAAGTGAGACAAGCAAGATAGAACCAGCGGGCCGAACCGGGAATGGGGCATGCCCGGTGCTCCCCCCGGAATCCGTCACCCGCGCGACGCAGGCTCAGGTCTTCAAGCCTTCAAGCGGCGGTCTGCTCGCCCAGCAGGTCGTCGGCCTTGCCCAGCGGCTCGCCGTCGTCCAAGGTCTGCCAGTCGCTGGTGAGCAGTTCCATCAGCGCATGGTCCAGGGTGTCGAGATCAATGTCCAGACGCTCGACCAAGCCCTCACGCTGCAAAGTGGAAGGTCCACGGTTCATCTGGGTCCTCCGATCTGATCGACGGCTCGCGCCAGACAGGGCGAACGACGGTGCGATCACCGCCCGAGTGTTCTGCAAAGCGGGCGGCTTGACCAGTATCAAACCGTTTCAACATGTGCATGGCCCGATCGGCCTTGCAGGCTGAGGACTTCAGATGCGGGTGGCATCGGCCCGCCAGCGCGCGAATTCCACGTACCAGTCCAGGCAACCCGGGTTGGCCATGGCTTCCTTGTTGATCACCTTTTCCAGCGGCTGGCCGAGCAGCAGTTTCTTGATCGGCAGCTCCTGCTTCTTGCCCGAGAGCGTGCGCGGGATTTCGGCCACCTGCAGGACTTCGTTGGGCAGGAAGCGGGGCGAGAGTGCGGTGCGGATGGCGCCGTTGATCTTGGCCGTCATGGCGTCGTCCAGCGTGAGCCCCGGGCGCAGCACCACGAACAGCGGCATGTAGCTCTCGCGGCCCAGGTATTCGAGGTCCACCACCATCGAGTCCAGCACCTCGGGCAGGGCCTCGACGGCGCTATACAGCTCGCTGGTGCCCATGCGCAAGCCGTGGCGGTTGATGGTGGCGTCGGAGCGGCCGTAGATGACGCAGGAGCCGTCGGGGTGGATGCGCAGCCAGTCGCCGTGGCGCCAGACGGCGCCGGCATCTTTGTCCAGATCACCGCCGCCAGGTTTGCGGCCGTGGCCGGGCGGGTACATGTCGAAGTAGCTGCCGAGCAGGCGCTGGTTGTCCTTGTCGCCGACGAAGTACAGCGGCATGGACGGGATGGGTTGCGCGCAGACCAGTTCGCCCACTTCGTCGATGACGGGCTGGCCCTGCTCGTTCCACGACTCGACCGCGCAGCCCATGAGGCGGCACTGCATGCGGCCGGGCGTTTGAGGCAGTTCGCGGTTGCCGCCGATGAAGGCGCCGGCGAAGTCGGTGCCACCGGAGATGTTGCACCACCAGATGTCGCTTTGCGCATCGTTTGCAGCGATGGCCGCGAACTGCGCCGTTCCCCAGTTCTGCGCGTCCTCCGACAGCGGCGAACCGGTCGTGCCCAGCGCCCGCACCTTGGACAGATCACCGCAGGTCGACAGGTCCACCCCCGCCTTCAGACAGTTCGCAAAAAACGCCGCGCCGGCGCCGAAGAAGGTCACGCCGAGTTCGGACGCGAAGCGCCAGAGCGTGGTCCAGTCGGGCTGGTCCTTGGGGCCACCGGGGTTGCCGTCGTAGAGCACGCAGGTGGTGCCGTTGAGCAGGCCGCTGGTCTGCGCGTTCCACATCACCCAGCCGGTCGAGCTGTACCAGTGGTATCGCTCGCCCCAGCTGTTGGGCGCGTAGCTGCAGCCCACGTCGTTGTGGATGATCTTCAGTGCCATGGCCACGATCACCGTGCCGCCGTGGCCGTGAACGATGGGCTTGGGCAGGCCGGTGGTGCCGCTGCTGTAGACGATCCACAGCGGGTGATCGAACGGCAGCCACAGCGGCTCAAAAGCGGCGGTGGCCGCGTCGTAGCGCGAGGTCGCGGTGCTGAAGGCCGTGCAGGGCTGGGCGGCCTCCAGCGCGCGGTCCACCGCGGCCGGGTCGTCGGCCAGGTTGGTGTGCAGGATCACGTGGCGCACCGTGGGCAGGGCTGCGCGCAGTTCGGCCACCACGCCCAGGCGGTCGAAATCCTTCATGCCGTAGGTCACGCCGTCGCAGGCGATCAGCGCCACCGGCTCGATCTGTCTGAAGCGGTCGAGCACGGCGTTGGTGCCCATGTCGGGCGCGCACACGCTCCACACCGCTCCGATGCTCACCACCGCGAGAAAGGCGACCATGGTCTCGGGGATGTTCGGCAGGTAGGCGGCCACGCGGTCGCCGGGCTTCACGCCCTGGGCCTGCAGGTGCAGCGCGAGCGACGCGACCTGGCGCCGCAGTTGTGGCCAGCTCAGTTCGACGTGACGGCCCTTTTCGTTGCGGCTGACGATGGCGCTGAAGCCGGCCGCGTGCGCAGGCATCACATGGCGCAAGACCTGCTGCGCGTAGTTGAACTGTGCGCCCGGGAACCACTTCGCCCCCGGCATCACGTTGCGCTCCAGCACCGCCGTGTGCGGCGTGGGCGACTGCATCTTGAAGTAGTCCCAGATGCTTTGCCAGAAGGCCTCGAGATCGGTGGTGGACCAGCGCCAGAGCGCGTCGTAGTCGTCGAAATGCAGACCGCGGTGTTCGGCCAGCCATTGCTGGTAGAGGCGGATCTGGGGGATGTGGGGCGCGGGGGTGCCCGGCGTGGTGCTCATGGTGGCTCGCTCTTGGTTTGGGCCCTGGGGGCCTGTTGTCTCCGTCTGTCGCGAGGGTAGCAGCGCACCTCTGACTGCGCCACTGCCCAGGTGACAGCACCCCTGCGGTATAACCCGCCCATGCCCCTGCCCGCCCCCACACTCGAACCCGCCCTGGACCTGACCGTCTTCGTCGCCGCGCCCATCGAGGCGGGCGAGATCACGGGGCTCAACAGCCGCGGCAAGCGCCGCATCATCCCGATCACCGGGGGTGCAGTCAGCGGCGCCATCCACGGCCGGGTGCTGCCCGGTGGCGCCGATTTCCAGCTCGTGGTGAGCGACACCTGCGCCGACCTCGACGCGCGTTACCTGCTGCAGCTGGACGACCCCGACTGGGCGGGCGCCCATGTGTTCGTGCAGAACCGCGCGCTGCGCCGCGGCTCGCCGGAAGACATCGCCAAGCTGGTGCGCGGCGAGCCGGTGGACCCGGCCGCCATCTACTTCCGCTGCGCGCCGACCTTCGAGGTCTCGCACCCGGCGCTGGCCTGGATGACACAGAGCCTCTTCATCGGCACCGGTGCGCGTTTTCCCGATCGCGTGGAAATGCGTTTCTTCCGCGTCGCCTGACGCGGATCAAGGCCCGCACACCGGCGTCAGCGCCATGATCGCAGCGGCGCTGTCCCGCCCGCGTCGCGCCTGCTGCAACGCAGCGTGCGCGCCCCCAGACCACCCGGCAGAATCGCCGCCACCCGACACCCGCTTTCCACAACCACAACAAGGAGTTTTCATGGGCATGTTCACCTGGAGCGAAAAATCATCGGCCACGCTGGCCGGCGGCGGCGTCATCGGCCCCGACGAGCGCCTGCCCTGGCCGCAGACCGCCGTGATGGGTGTGCAGCACCTGATCGCCATGTTCGGCGCCACCGTGCTCGCGCCCATCCTCATGGGCTTCGACCCCAACGTCGCCATCCTCATGAGCGGCATCGGCACCCTGATCTTCTTCGTCATGACCGGCGGCAAGGTGCCGAGCTACCTGGGGTCGAGCTTCGCCTTCATCGGCGTGGTGATCGCGGCCAGCGGCTACGCCGGACCGGGACCCAACGCCAACATCGGCGTGGCGCTCGGCGGCATCATCGCCTGCGGCATTGTCTACACGCTGATCGGCGCGCTGGTGCAGGCCATCGGCACGGGCTGGATCGAGCGCCTGATGCCACCGGTGGTCACCGGCGCGGTGGTGGCCGTGATCGGCCTGAACCTGGCCGGCATTCCGATCAAGAACATGGCGCCCACGGGCTTTGACGCCTGGATGCAGGGCGTGACCTTCGTCTGCGTGGCGCTGGTGGCGGTGTTCAGCAGCGGCATGCTACAGCGCCTGCTGATCCTCATGGGCCTGATCATCGCCAGCGTCATCTACGCCGTGCTCACCAACGGCTTCGGGCTGGGCAAACCGCTGGACCTGAGCGGCATCGCCAACGCCGCCTGGTTCGGCCTGCCCAACTTCAGCACGCCGGTCTTCAGCGGCAACGCCATGCTGCTGATCGCACCCGTGGCCATCATCCTGGTGGCGGAAAACCTGGGCCACATCAAGGCCGTGACGGCGATGACCGGCAAGAACCTGGACCGCTACATGGGCCGCGCCTTCATGGGCGACGGCGTGGCCACCATCGTGGCCGGCAGCGCGGGCGGCACCGGCGTGACCACCTACGCCGAGAACATCGGCGTCATGGCCGCGACCAAGATCTACTCCACCGCCATCTTCTTCGTGGCCGGCTGCATGGCGATCCTGCTCGGTTTCAGCCCCAAGTTCGGCGCGCTGATCCAGGCGATTCCGCTGGCCGTGATGGGTGGCGTGTCCATCGTGGTGTTCGGCCTGATCGCGGTGGCCGGCGCCAAGATCTGGGTCGACAACAAGGTTGACTTTTCGAACAACAAGAACCTGCTCGTGGCTGCGATCACCCTGGTGCTGGGAACCGGCGACTACACGCTGCGCTTCGGCGAATTCGCGCTCGGCGGCATCGGCACCGCGACCTTCGGAGCCATCGGTCTCTACGCCCTGCTCAACCGCAAGGGCTGAGCGGCAGAGCAGGGAGCACCACCGGACGGTTTTGCCGACGCCAGTGCCGCCCCCTGAAAGGCGCCGCGCGCAACGCGGGGTGCAATTCCCGCCCCGGCGCGAAATGTCCAAGCCGTGAACGCGGCGGAACTGGCTTTGCCAGGCCGCGCGCGTTGCCCCCTCGAGGGGGTCGCGCGAAGCGCGGCGGGGGTGGTCAATCTATTTTCACGTACTCGTAGTCCACCGGCTGCTGGTTGATGCCCATGCGCGGAGGGGCGATCCAGCTGGCGTATTCGCCCGGTGCGTGGTGCGCCTTCATCAGCGAGTTGATGAAGTCCATGTCCGAGTCGTTGGGCAGCCACCCGCCCTGCTGCGCGGCAAAGGCCTCGGCGCTCAGCAGCTCGCCGGCCGGGCTGATGTGGTGGCCGGCGAACTCGCCGATCTTGCGGTGGAAGCCCTTGTGCGGCTGGGTGATCTTGAAGTTGATGCCGGCCTTCTCGATGGTCTTGTTCCAGCGGTCGATGCCGCCCTGGCAATCGGCGATGTAGTCGTCGAGCAGGCGGCAGTTGATGGCGCGCAGCGCGGGCACCGGCTCCACCACCAGCTGGCCATTCACCACGCGGGTGACGTCGTAGGTGGCGTCCTGCAGTTCGTGGTCGTCGCCGGTGAGCTTGGCTTCGTTGAAGCGGCCCTTCAGCCCCGACGAGAACGATTCGGCGGCGTTGCTGGAGATCTCGGAGCCGAACAGGTCGCGCGTCACGCTCATGTGGAAGTTGGCCTTGCGCTGCAGCAGCGGCAGGTCGACCACGCCGAGTGCGCGGATGCGCTCCACGTCGTACGGGTCGGTGATGCCGGCCTTGTTCATCGCGGCGCAGGTGGCCTCGATGGTGCGGCCGACGCCGGTCTCGCCGACGAACAGGTGGTGGGCTTCTTCGGTCAGCATGAAACGGCAGCTGCGCGAGAGCGGGTCGAAGCCGCTCTCGGCCAGCGCGGCGAGCTGCATCTTGCCGTCGCGGTCGGTGAAGTAGGTGAACATGAAGAAGCTCAGCCAGTCGGGCGTGCGCTCGTTGAAGGCGCCCAGGATGCGCGGGTTGTCGGTCTGGCCCGAGCGGCGCTCCAGCAGGGCCTGTGCTTCCTCGCGGCCGTCCTTGCCGAAGTACTTGACCAGCAGGTAGACCATGGCCCAGAGATGGCGGCCCTCTTCCACGTTGACCTGGAACAGGTTGCGCATGTCGTACAGGCTGGGCGCGGTGGCGCCGAGGTAACGCTGCTGCTCCACGCTGGCGGGCTCGGTGTCGCCCTGCACCACGATCAGGCGGCGCAGCAGCGAGCGGTATTCGCCCGGCACTTCCTGCCACACCGGCTCGCCCTTGTGGCGGCCGCAGGGGATGGTGCGGCCCTCCACCTTGGGCGCCAGCAGGATGCCCCAGCGGTAGTCGGGCATCTTCACGTAGCCGAACTTGGCCCAGCCGGCCGGGTCCACACCCACCGCCGTGCGCAGGTAGACCTCGGCGTTCTGGAAACCGTCCGGCCCCATGTCCTTCCACCAGTCGATGTAGTTCGGGTGCCAGCTTTCCAGCGCGCGCAGCAGCTGGCGGTCGCTGGACAGGTCCACGTTGTTGGGGATGGCGTCGTCGTAGTTCACTTCGACAAAGCGGTCGTTGCGCACGGATTCCGGGGCTTCGACAAGGGTGTCTTCCTGGCTCATGGGGGTCTCCTGGGTGGAACGTATATGCAATTTAATGCACGCTGCTGCGAGCGGCAAAGTGCAGTATCTTGCTTAATCGAGGTAAAGGTTTGCGCCAGATCAAAAGGCGTTCAGATCGTCGCCGGGCCGCCGTCGCCGATCAGGGCAAACCCTCATGCCTGCAGCAGCGGGCTGTTACCCCGGCCACCGGGCGCGCTCCAACAATCGTCTCCACACCCCCCACCACCAGGAGAGACACACATGGGCAAGAAGCTGTTGATGATCTGCGGCGATTACTGCGAGGACTACGAAACCATGGTGCCGTTCCAGGCGCTGCAGGCGGTCGGCCACACGGTGCACGCCGTTGCGCCCGACAAGAAGGCCGGCGACTTCATCCACACCGCCATCCACGATTTCGAAGGCGCGCAGACCTACAGCGAAAAGCCCGGCCACCGCTTCACGCTCAACGCCACTTTCGCCGACGTGAAACCCGAGAGCTACGACGGCCTGGTGATCCCCGGCGGGCGCGGCCCCGAGTACCTGCGCATGCACGCCAGCGTGATGGCGCTGGTCAAACACTTCACCAGCAGCGGCAAGCCGGTGGCCGCTGTCTGTCACGGTGCGCAGCTGCTGGCGGCCACGGGAGACATCAAGGGTCGCACCATCTCGGCCTACCCGGCCTGCCAGGTGGAAGTGGAGCTCGCGGGCGCCACCTACGCCCACATCGCGGTGGACGAAGCCGTGACCGACGGCCCCTTCGTCACCGCGCCCGCCTGGCCGGCGCACCCGGCCTGGATCGCGCAGTTCCTCGTGGTGCTGGGCACGACGATTACGCATTGATGTGAATCACCAGCGCCTGAAGCCGCCGACAATGCGGCTTCATCCGCCAATGCAGGAGTGCTGCCATGTGTGAAGTCTTCATCAGCGCCGACCCCGAGAGCTACGCCAGCCGCACCCGCTCGGTGCGGCTGCACGGTGTGGTCACCAGCATCCGGCTGGAGAACCTCTACTGGGACGTGCTCACCGAAATCGGCGAGCGCGACGGCATGGCGGTGGTCGCGCTAATCGAGAAGCTGTACGACGAGCTGGTCGCCGCGCGCGGCGAAGTCGGCAACTTCGCGTCTTTCCTGCGCGTGAGCGCGCTGCGCTACATGGCGCTGCAAGCCCACGACCGCATCCCCATGGACAACGCGGTGCCGATCCGCTCGCTCGACCCACGCGCCGTGCTGCACGCGCTGCCTTCGCACTGGGCGCTGCCGCCCCCGGCGGCGTCGGGCACGGTGGTGGCGCTACGGCGCAAGGGTTGACGCCGCCCCGGCGCGGCCCTTGGCACAGGCGACACCCGGCGCAGTGCATGCGGGTGGTGGGCCGCTACAGTGTGGCCGACCCTCCTCCAACCAGCCACCTGTTCAGCCACCATGTCCCTCTGGAAAAAACCCCTCTCCGTCGAAGAACTCACCGCCATCCACGTGGGCACCGCCGTGCAGCACCTGGGCATCGAATTCCTGGAGGTCGGCGACGACTTCATCCGCGCCCGCGTCCCGGTGGACACCCGCACCCAACAGCCCTACGGCCTGCTGCACGGCGGCGTGAGCGTGGTGCTGGCCGAGACGCTGGGCTCGTGCGGCGCGATCTACAGTTGCCCCGAAGGCCACCGCGCCGTGGGGCTGGACATCAACGCCAACCACCTTAAGGGCGCCACCAGCGGCTGGGTCACCGGCGTCACGCGGCCGGTGCACATCGGCCGCACCACCCAGGTCTGGCAGATCGACCTCACGAACGACGCCGGCGAGCTGACCTGCGTCTCGCGCATCACCATGGCGGTGCTGGCACCGCGCTGAGCCTCACTGCGCCAGGGCGCAACCGCTCAAGCCCAGCTGACAGTTAGCCGATATAGTGATCAAACTCGCACTTCTGTCACGGCCCGCCATGGACTCCGCCCTGCCCTCGAACGACGACGATCTCGGCCACTACCTGTCGCTGATGGTCGCGCACGGCGCGTCGGATCTGTTTCTCTCCAGTGGCAGCTCGGCCGCGCTCAAGGTGCAGGGCGTGGTGCGGCGCCTGTCGGAACCGCCGCTGGACCCGTCGCGCACGCAGCGCCTGGCCTATTCGGTGATGCGCGAGTCGCAGATCCGCGGCTTTGAAGCCACGCTCGAATGCGACCTGGCCATCGCCCTGCCCGGCCTGGGGCGCTTCCGGGTCAACGTCTACCGCCAGCGCGGCGACGTGGCCGTGGTGGTCCGCCACATCAACGCCAGGATTCCTTCGCTGGACGGGCTGAAGCTGCCGCCGGTGCTGAAAAAGCTGGCCCAGCTCAAGCGCGGTCTGGTGCTGGTGGTGGGCGCAGCGGGCTCGGGCAAGTCGACCACGCTGGCGGCCATGCTGGACCACCGCAACCGCAACCTGAGCGGCCACATCCTCACGGTCGAAGACCCGATGGAGTTCGAGCACAGCCATGGTCTGTCCATCGTGGACCAGCGCGAGGTGGGTCTGGACACCCAGTCGTTCGACGAGGCCCTGCGCCACGCCATGCGCGAAGCGCCCGACGTGATCATGATCGGCGAGATCCGCGACCGCGACACCATGCAGCACGCCATGGCCTACGCCGAAACCGGCCACCTCTGCGTCTCGACGCTGCACGCCAACAACGCCAACCAGGCGATCCAGCGCATCCTGAACTTCTTCCCCGAGACCGCGCACAAACAGATCCTGATGGACCTGTCGCTCAACCTCAAGGGTGTGGTCGGCCAGCGGCTGATCCGCGGCGTGGCCGACAAGCTGGTGCCGGCGGTGGAAGTGATGCTGCTCTCGCCCTACATCGCCGATCTGATCCAGAAGGGCCAGACCGATGACATCAAGGAAACCATGTCCAAGAGCACCGAGCTCGGCATGGCCACCTTCGACCAGTCGCTCTACGAGCTCTACGAGCGCGGCGAACTCACGGCCGAACAGGCGGTGGACAACGCCGACTCGCGCACCGACCTCTCGCTGCGCATCCGGTTGCACCACGGGCAGCGACCGCAGACCGGCGGTCTGCACATCGCCCAAAGCTGATTGGGGCCACCGGCCCGCGCCCGGCGTTCAGCCGGGTGACACGGCGCCCGCCGCGGGCATGGGCCGTCCACGTTCGCAGCGGCCGTTCGCACTGGCCAGGCCGCGGAAATCGCTGGTCCAGGTCTGGGCAGCGGTGTCGATCTGGATGCGCTCGTTGTCCAGCGCGGTGAGGATCACCGTGCCGCGCACCGCGAAGGTGTACACCGGCACGCCGTCAATCAGCACCGAGCGCACCCGTTTCTGGTCGTAGGCGATGGCGACCGTGCGCGTCCAGACGGAGCGGGCCGGCAGGTAGGCGGCCTCGCACACCAGCACCACCTGGCTCGTTGCCGGCGGTGTCTGGCTGTGGGCGGCCGCGCTGAACACCAGCGCCAGCACCGCGGCCATCCGCACAGGATTCATTCGGCGCCGCCCTGCGCCATGCGTTCGCTCTTCCAGTAGACGTCGTCACCGCCGTTCATGCGGTTGAGCACGCGCGCCAGCACGAACATCAGGTCCGAGAGGCGGTTGAGGTACTGGCGCGGGGCTTCCTTGATCGCTTCTTCGTTGCCCAGTGCCACCACGACACGCTCGGCGCGGCGCGCCACCGTGCGGCACACGTGCGCCTGGGCCGCGGCGCGCGTGCCCGCGGGCAGGATGAATTCCTGCAGGCGCGGCAGCTGTGCGTTGTAGGTCGCCAGCGCTTCGTCGAGCGCGAGCACGGCCTCGGGCTTGAGCAGTTCGAAACCCGGGATGGACAGCTCACCACCCAGGTTGAACAGCTGGTGCTGGATCTCCACCAGCAGCGTGCGCAAGTCGGGCGCCATGTCTTCGCACAGCAGCAAGCCGATGTGCGAGTTGAGTTCGTCCACGTCGCCCATGGCGTGCACGCGCAGGCTGTTCTTGGAGACGCGGGTGTTGTCGCCGAGGCCGGTGGTGCCGGCGTCGCCGGTGCGGGTGGCGATCTGGGTGAGGCGGTTGCCCATGACGGATTCCTTGGTGGCCGCTGTGCGGGGAACCTCGCATTGTGCGGGAATCGGCGCCCGTTACACCGGGCAGGGAAATGTGACTGCGGCAAGCGGAATGTCATGCAGGCAACAGCCGGCAAAACCATTGGCGCTGCTCGGTGTGCTGCTATGAAATAACAGAACCCCGCGCTTCAGGGCACGGGGTTCTGTTCAATCTCAAGGAGCCAAGAACCATGTTTGATCGACAACACCACACCCTGTTCGAAGTCCGCAGCGTCCTGCTGTTCGCCGCCCTGACCATGGGCTCGACCAGCGCCCTGATGGCGCAAAGCACCGCCCTGCCCGCGCTGGCTTCCAGCGACCAGGCCATCAGCGCCGCCTTCACCAGGGCCGACAAGAACGCCGACATGGCCCTGAGTGCCGAAGAGGCCAAGACCTTGCCCGCGGTGTCGCAGCAGTTCACCCAGATCGACGCCAACGGCGACGGCGCCATTTCGCTGCCGGAGTTCAGGGCGGCCATGAAGGATCCCAAGTCCTGATCGCCTGAACAAAGCGTGAGCCCGACAGGGGCATTGCGCAACGCTTCTCCCGGCGGGGGGCTGGCAGTAAACTGGGCCGTTTTTCGCCCGGCCCAGTTTGGAGACTGCCATGAACGCCCCCGCCCAACTCGCCCATCTGGTGCCCGACATCCAGCAGCGCCCCATGCCTGCGGAACTGTTGGCGGCGCTGCAATCCCGTTTTTCCAGCCAGTGTTCCACCGCCATGGCGGTGCGCGAGCAACACGGCCGCGACGAGTCGGTGTACGACGTGCCGCCGCCCGCCGCGGTGGTGTTTGCGCAGAACACGCAGGACGTGTCGGACGCGGTGACACTCGCCGCGTCGCACAAGGTCCCCGTGATCCCGTTCGGTGTCGGCTCCTCGCTCGAAGGCCACCTGCTGGCCGTGCAAGGCGGCATCAGCATCGACGTCAGCCGCATGGACCAGGTCTTGTCGATCAACGCCGAAGACCTGACGGTGACGGTGCAGCCCGGCGTGACGCGCAAGGCCGTGAACGAAGCGGTGAAAAGCGAAGGCCTGTTCTTCCCCATCGACCCCGGCGCCGACGCCTCGATTGGCGGCATGGCGGCCACGCGCGCTTCCGGCACCAACGCCGTGCGCTACGGCACCATGCGCGAGAACGTGCTGGCGCTCGAAGTCGTGACGGCCAGCGGCGAGGTGATCCGCACCGGCACCCGCGCCAAGAAGTCCAGCGCCGGCTACGACCTCACGCGCCTGATGGTGGGCAGCGAAGGCACGCTGGGCGTGATCACCGAAGTGACGCTCAAGCTGTATCCGCTGCCCGAAGCGATCTCGGCCGCGACCTGCTCCTTCCCCACCATCGAAGCCGCGGTGCGCACCGTGATCCAGGTGATCCAGCTCGGCGTGCCGATCGCGCGCTGCGAGCTGATCGACGCCAACACCGTGCGCATGGTCAACGCGCACAGCAAGCTGGGCCTGCGCGAAGAACACATGCTGCTCATGGAGTTCCACGGCTCGCCCGCGAGCGTGAAGGAACAGGCCGAGACGGTGCAGGAGATCGCCAGCGAGTTCGAGGGCAACGCCTTCCAGTGGGCCACCACGCCCGAAGAACGCACCCGCCTGTGGACCGCGCGGCACAACGCCTACTTCGCCGCGATCCAGAGCAAGCCGGGCTGCCGCGCCATCAGCACCGACACCTGCGTGCCGATCAGCCGCCTGGCCGACTGCTTGCTCGACTCGGTGGCCGAGGCCGACGCGAGTGGCATCCCCTACTTCCTGGTCGGCCACGTGGGCGACGGCAACTTCCACTTCGGTTACCTGATCGACCCGGCCATCCCCGAGGAACGCGAGCGCGCCGAAGTGCTGAACAACCAGCTGGTGGCGCGCGCTCTGCGGCTCGAAGGCACCTGCACCGGCGAACACGGTGTGGGCCTGCACAAGATGGACTTCCTGCTCACCGAAGCCGGCACGGGCGCCGTCGACATGATGCGCAGCATCAAGCGCGCGCTCGACCCGGACAACATCCTGAACCCGGGCAAGATCTTCGCGCTCTGACGGGGCATCGTGTGAACCGTGCGGCGGGCGCTGGGCCTTGGGCATTCCCCCATGCAGGGGAAAAAGCGCTGAACACCTGCGCACCGTGGCCCTCAGAGCATGGTCTGGCGCCCAGCGAAGATGTAAACTTTAGGGCTCATTATTTCTGGAGGAGGTCTTTCATGAACAGGCTGCTGCTCCCCTTGCTGCTGGCGTCGTCCGCCGTGTTTGCGCAAGACGCCGTGCCCACCGTCCGCATCTGCGACAGCAGCGGTTGTTCCGACCGCCCACGTGACAGCGCCAGCTTCCAGCCCGAGGCGACCGATCCGGTGGCCGAGCAGCGCCTGCTGCAGCTGACCGAAGTGGCGCGCGACGACCCACGCGCCGCCTACGATCTGGGCCTGCGCTATTTCCGCGGTGACGGTGTGCGCCAGGACAGCTACCAGGCGCTGAAATGGATGCGCGACGCCGGCGAACGCGGCGTGGTCTCGGCGCAGCTGGCGCTGGGCCGCTTCTACCTCATGGGCCTGGAAGAAATGGGCCCCGATCCCGCCGAAGCCGAGACCTGGCTGTCCATGGCGGCCGCCAAGGGCAACAAGGAAGCACGGAGGCTGCTGCCCCAGGCCCAGGCCGCGAAGAAGGACGAAAAGAGCGCCTACGAATGGCGCGAGGCCAACCGCAAAAACTGGTACGGCGGGTGGTACGGTACGTATTCCTATTATTGGTACTGGGGTCCCAACGGCTGGAAATACCGCTGAGTGCACCCAAGAGTGCTTTTTTGATTGCTTTTTATACGTCAACAGAGAGTCCATCCATGAGCAAAACCACCTCTTCCCTCCGCTGGGCCGCCCTGGCCGCCTCCCTCGCACTGGCCGGTTGTGTCACACCCGGCGGCGGCATCGTGTCCACCGGCGGCAGCCCCACCGCCACCACGGGTTCGGCCGGCGGCAGCACCAGCGTCAACGCCAACAGCGGCCTGCAGCGCTGCGATTCACCGCTGGGCACGCTGGCCGTGGACGACGGCCGTGGCAAGGAGTGGTACGCCAGCTTTGGACGCGAAACCCAGGTCACGACCATCGAGCCGCTGATCCGCCTGGCCGTGCAGCAGTCGAACTGCTTCGTCATCACCTCGATCGGCAACAACCGCACCGAAAGCAAGATCTCCGCGATCACCGACAAGCAGCGCAACTCGGGTGAGTTCCGCGCCGGCTCCAAG
Organism: Hydrogenophaga aromaticivorans; assembly: GCF_013387465.1. Classification (GTDB taxonomy): domain Bacteria; phylum Pseudomonadota; class Gammaproteobacteria; order Burkholderiales; family Burkholderiaceae_C; genus Hydrogenophaga; species Hydrogenophaga aromaticivorans. Next base: position 85,307 of record NZ_VYGV01000015.1, read on the forward strand.
CAGCAAAAGGGCCAGCGCGTCGCCGCCGACTACTACCTGGAGCCGGCCGTGATCATCGACAACGAGTCCACCGGCCAGATCGCCGGCGCGCTCGGCGGTCTGCTCGGTGGTCGCAACCGCAACCTGGGTGTGCTGGCCGGTTCGCTGGAAAGCAAGGCCTCCGTGGTGACCATGACGCTGCTGGACATCCGCTCGGGTGTGCAGATCGCCATCTCCGAAGGCAACGCCACCGCCACCAACTACGGTGCCGCGCTCGGCGCCTTCGGCCCCAGCGCCGGTGGTGCTCTTGGCGGCTTCTCGCGCACCCCGGCCGGCAAGGCCACCGTGGCCGCGTTCACCGACGCCTACAACAACATGGTGATTTCGTTGCGCAACTACAAGGCACAAGAGGTCAAGGGCGGCCTGGGTCGCGGTGGCCAGCTCAAGGTGGCGGACTGAAGTCCACCCCCGCGCCGCTGCACGGCGTCCCCTAGGGGGACGGTGCCTTTGGGCCGGTGGAGCCGGACCTTTGGCACCTCCTGGAGGGGCTTCCGCTCTTTTGAACAAGGCCTCCTTCGGGAGGCTTTTGTTTTTGGAGTGCGCCTGGAATTGACCTGAATCTGATGTGTCTCTTGGCCCGGGGACTGGAAGCGCAATTCGGCGCGCGATGTCTTGCCCAGAGGCGCCGACGATCCGGCTTCGCCGGTCAAAGGGCGCCGTCCCCCTGGGGGGAAGCCGCGCAGCGGCGCAGGGGGGGTTACTTCCTCAACTTTTCGATCAGCCCATTGAGCTCGTCCAGCGAGCCGAACTGGATCGCCAGCTCGCCCAGCTCTTCCAGGCGGCCATGGCGCTTCACGCGCTTTTTCACCCGGACCTCGACCTCGGCGGTCAGCAGGTCCGACAGCTCTTCTTCGACGCGCTTGATGTCGCGCGACTTTTCTTTTTTCAGCTTCTGCGGTGCCAGCGCAAACTCCGCGGTCAGTTTTTTCACCAGGCTCTCGGCCTCGCGCACCGACATTTTTTTGGCCGCGATCTGGTTGCCGGCCGTGATCTGGGTCGCCTTGTCCAGCGTCAGCAGCGCGCGCGCGTGGCCCATGTCCAGGTCGCCCGCCATCAGCATGGTCTGCACCGGCTCGGCCAGCTGCAGCAGGCGCAACAGGTTGCTGGCCGCGCTGCGCGAGCGGCCCACCGCCTGTGCCGCCTGTTCGTGAGTGAGCCCAAACTCCTTCACCAGACGTTGCAAGCCCTGGGCTTCTTCCAGCGGGTTCAGGTCTTCGCGCTGGATGTTTTCGATCAGCGCCATGGCGGCGGCCGATTCGTTGGGCACATCGCGCACCAGCACCGGCACGCTGTCCAGACCCGCCAGCCGGGAAGCACGGAAGCGCCGCTCACCGGCGATGATTTCGTACTTGCCGGCGTTCGGCCCATCGGCGAGCTTGCGCACCAGGATCGGCTGCATGATGCCCTGCGCCTTGATCGATTCGGCCAGCTCGTAGAGCGCGCCCTCGTCCATGCGCGTGCGCGGCTGGTAGACACCCGGCACCAGCTCGGTCAGCGGCAGGCTGCTCGGCGTCTGGTTGCGCGCGTTGTCCTGCGCGTCGGGCGAAGCGGCTTCCGCCACTTTGGGGCCCAGCAGGGCTTCGAGTCCGCGGCCTAGGCCTTTGGGTTTTTTGGTGACCATGGATCAGATCTCGTTGTCGTTGTAGCCAGCTTCACGCTGGTGTCGAATGCCCAGCACGATCACGCGCTGGCGGTGGGTGTCAAACACGTAACGGGCCAGGTAGCCGCCACGGCCGCGACTGATGATGAGTTCGCGATGCCCATGTAACAAAGGTCGGCCCACGCCGGGTTGGTGGGTCAGCACAAACAGGCCGTCGAGCAAAAAGGCCAGCAGCTCTGAAGCCAGCGGTTCCTGGCTCTGCCAGAGGAATTCTTCGAGGCGGACCAGATCGGCATGGGCTTGCGGTGTGAGGACGACATCGACCATCGGGCGTCAGAGCAGCTTGCGGGGTACCAGCGGCGCCGGGCGCTCGGCCCGGCCCGCGCGGTATTCGGCCATCTGGGCAAAGTAGGCCCGCACGTCTTCCAGCGTATGGCCCATGCCGGTGGCCAGCATGTCCTGCTCGGCCGCCAGCGCATCCTGCGTGAACTGCTCGCGCAGCCGAGCCCGCTCGGACGCATCGGCCAGGGTCCGCACCATGTAGGCGTGGCTGGAGAGGCCCTGCTTGCGCGCGTCTTCGTCGATGGCCGCCTTGAGTTCAGCGGGCAATTTCAAACTGGTGGCGATGGTGGGGGGCATGGCGAATCTCCAACAAGTAGTCAAGTCTGACTACTTGTGCAGTCTAGCAGCAGCCGATGCCCTTCGGGCCAGTCGCCCAGTCCCGATTCGGCGTTGATGTGCCCGCGTTCGCCGAGGTCGATGAAGCGCGAGCCCCAGCTTTCGGCCAGGCCCTGCGCGCGCTCGAAGCTGCAATACGGATCGTCTCGGCTGCCCACCAGCATGCTGGGGAACGGCAGTCGCTGGCGCACGATGGGTGACCAGCTGGGCAAGACGCCGCGCAGTTCCTCGCGCTCCGGATCGCCGGGCGCCACCAGCAGCGCGCCCTGCACACGGTGCGTGCTGCGCGACACCTGGGCCCAGGCGGCGGTGAGGATGCAGCCGAGGCTGTGGGCCACCAGCACCACCGGCCCGTCGCAGCCGAGGATGACGTCTTCCAGCCGCGCGATCCAGTCGCCGCGGCGCGGGGTCATCCAGTCGTGCTGGTCCACGCGGCGATAGCCGTAAAGGGCTTCCCAGCGGCTTTGCCAGTGGTCCGGCCCGCTGTTCTGCCAGCCGGGCAGGATGAGCACGTTGTGGGGTTTCACGTGAAACAGCCCGCCGCTCACATCTTGTCGATGCGCGCCACCATTTCGGTGGCGAAGGTCACAAAGGCCTGGCTGCCCTTGGCCCCCGGATCGAACACCACGCCCGGCAGGCCGTAGCTGGGTGCTTCGGCCAGACGCACGTTGCGCGGGATCACGGTGTCGAACACCTTGTCGCCAAAGTGGGCCTTGAGCTGGTCGCTCACCTGCATCTGCAGGGTGATGCGCGGGTCGAACATGACGCGCAGCAGGCCGATGATCTGCAAGTCCTTGTTGAGGTTGGCGTGCACCTGCTTGATGGTGTTGACCAGATCGGTCAGGCCCTCGAGCGCGAAGTATTCGCACTGCATGGGCACGATCACACCGTGGGCGGAACACAGGCCGTTGAGCGTTAGCATGGACAGGCTGGGCGGGCAGTCGATGAGCACGAAATCGTAGTCGGCATCGACCGCAGCCAGCGCGGTCTTGAGGCGTTTTTCCCGCCGCTCCACATCCACCAGCTCGACCTCGGCCCCGGCCAGTTCCCGGTTGGCGCCGAGCACGTGGTAACCGCACTTTTCCGAAAAAAGGGCGGCCTCCTGGACGGTGGCCGACTCCAGCAGCACGTCGTAGACCGAGAGCGCCATGCTGCGCTTGTCAACGCCAGAACCCATGGTCGCGTTGCCCTGCGGGTCGAGGTCGACCATGAGCACCCGCTGCCCCACCTTGGCCAGGCCGGCGGCGAGGTTGACGGTGGTGGTGGTCTTGCCGACACCGCCCTTCTGGTTGGCCACACAAAAGATCTTCGCCATCTGGTGTCCCGGTGCTTATTTGGAGATGGCCAGCTTGATGCCGAAGCCGATGAGGAAAACGCCAGCGAGCTTCTCCAGCGTGCGGGCGATGACCGGGTTGGCGCGCATGCGCTCGGCCAAGAAGTGCGTGAGCAACACGGCGGTCAGGCCATAGAAAAAGGTCAGCACCGCGACGGTGGCGGCCATGGCACCGAAGGTGATCAGGCCCTGGTGCTTCGCGGGGTCCACGAACAGCGGAAAGAAGGCCATGTAGAAGACGATGGCCTTGGGGTTGAGCAGGGTGATGGTGAGCGCCTGCTGGAAGTACTGGCGCGGTCGGATGTTGAGCACGGGTTTGCCGCCAGGCTTGGCGGTGAGCATCTTCCAGCCCAGCCAGGCGAGGTAGGCAGCGCCCAGCCACTGCACCGCGGCGAAGGCCGCCGGGTAGGCCGCGAGCAGCGCCGCCACCCCGGCCACTGCCATCCACATGAGCACCTGGTCACCCGCGATCACGCCGAAGGTGGCGGCCAGTCCGCCGCGCAGGCCCCCCTTGCTGGTCGAGGTGATCAGCGCGAGATTGCCCGGGCCTGGAATGGCCAGAAACAGGACGATGGCGGCGACGAACGCGCCGTAATCAGCGATGCCGAACATGTGAAAACCCCGGGAGTTGAGGGACTGAGTTTACGTGAGCGCCCTCTTCTTCTTTTTGTTCTTTTGGCTCTGGTTGCATTGTTCGCACGGAACGTGTGGGCAGAGGCGGTTGGTCCGGGTGGGATTTCTCCGGCCCACGCTCGCGGGTGAAGGCTTCTGGCGCGCTGCCGGGCTGGCGTCAAGACGGGGCGTGGTCATCTGATCTTGTCGCGACCGCGAATCGGGCCTGCGCCCTCCCACCCAAACCAACCACCTCCAGCAGCAAAAGGGTCGTCCAAGAGGCGTCCAGAGGAATCCAAAGGAGTCCACATCCGCCACTCACAGGACGGTGGTGGCGTGCACGGGCGCAGGCGCCCATTCGCGGTTGCCACAAAAAGAGGTGCGCAAGCCCGGTGTTGACGAAGTGAGGCTTGCGAACAGATGAGTCAGCCCGCGAGCGTGGGCCGGAGAACGCGCATGACGCCACCGGCCTGGTGCGAGGTGCAACGAGCGAAACGCGGGGAAGAGAAGGGCTCAGACCGAAGGAGACGGACGAAGCCAGACGATGCACCGCTCCGCATCCAGCCCCGGCACCACCAACTGTTCCACGTGAAACACCGACACCAAAGCAGGCAGCGCAGCGATCTCGTCCGCCGGGTGTTTGCCCTTCATTGCCATCCACACCGCTCCGGGCTTCAAGGCCGATGAAGACCAGGTCGTGAAATCCACCAATGAGGCAAAGGCCCGCGAGCAGACCACGTCAAAGCCCCCGCCCTCTTCCGCCTTGAGCGATTCCACCCGCGCATGCACGCCGCGCAGGTTCGGCAACTTCAGCGCGGCCGAGGCCTGCTGGATGAAGGCCGCCTTTTTGCCCACCGTGTCCACACAGCTCACCTGAATCTGCGGACAGGTGATGGCGATCACCACACCCGGCAACCCGCCACCCGATCCCACGTCCAGCAGCTTGATCGGCTGGCCACCGGTCTGGCGCAGCAACGGGCCGATGGCGGCCAGACTGTCCAGCAAGTGGTGCGTCATCATTTCGGCCGGATCGCGCACGGCGGTCAGGTTGTAGACCTTGTTCCACTTCTGCAGCAACGCCAGGTAATCCAGCAGCAGGCTCACCTGCACGTCGCTCAGTTGCAAGCCCAGAGCTCGAAGACCTGAAATCAGCACATCCCGGCTCATGCCTCGGCGCCTTCCACCGCCACGGTGGCAAAACCCTTGAAGCCACCCTTCTTCAGGTGGATCAGCAGCAGCGAGATGCTGGCCGGCGTGATGCCCGAGATGCGCGAAGCCTGTCCCAGGGTTTCGGGCCGGTGCTTGGCCAGCTTCTGCCGCGCCTCGAATGAAAGCGCCGTCACCTGCAGGTAGTCCAGATCGATGGGCAGCTTCAGCCCCTCGTAGTGCGACGCCCGCTCCACCTCGTTCTTCTGGCGGTCGATGTAGCCCGAATACTTGGCAGCGATCTCCACCTGCTCCACCACCGGCTCCAGCAAGTCTCCCAGCGTTTCACGTGAAACATCGGGGCTCACGTACTTGCCAGCCTCCATGCCGACCAGTTCGGCGTACCCCACGGCCGGGCGGCGCAGCAGGTCGAACAGGTTGTGTTCGTGCTCAATCGCCTTGCCCAGCACGCGCTCGCTCTCGGCCGCCGGCAGGTTGCGCGGGTTCACCCAGGTCGATTTCAGGCGCTCGGTTTCCCGCGCCACCGCGTCGCGTTTGCGGCTGAAGGCATCCCAACGCGCGTCATCCACCAGGCCCAGCTGGCGCCCGGCTTCGGTCAGGCGCATGTCGGCGTTGTCTTCGCGCAGCTGCAGGCGGAACTCGGCGCGGCTGGTGAACATGCGGTAGGGCTCGGTCACGCCCTGGGTCACGAGGTCGTCCACCAGCACGCCGAGGTAGGCCTCGTCGCGGCGCGGCAGCCAGGTGTCTTTGCCCTGGCACTGCAGCGCGGCGTTGAGCCCGGCGAACAGGCCCTGGGCCGCCGCCTCTTCGTAGCCCGTGGTGCCGTTGATCTGGCCGGCGAAGAACAGGCCCTGGATCTGTTTGGTCTCAAAACTGTTCTTGAGCGAGCGCGGATCGAAGTAGTCGTATTCGATGGCGTAGCCCGGGCGCAGGATGTGGGCGTTTTCCAGCCCCGGCATGCTGCGCACCAGTGCGTACTGGATGTCGAACGGTAGGCTGGTGCTGATGCCGTTGGGATAGACCTCGTGCGTGGTCAGACCCTCGGGCTCCAGGAAGATCTGGTGGCTGTCCTTGTCGGCGAAGCGGTTGATCTTGTCTTCCACGCTCGGGCAGTAACGCGGGCCCACGCCCTCGATCTTGCCGGTGAACATGGGGCTGCGGTCGAAACCGCTGCGGATGATCTCGTGCGTGCGCAGGTTGGTGTGGGTGATCCAGCACGGTACCTGCTGCGGGTGCGGCACCGATTGCCCCATGAAGCTGAACACCGGCACCGGCTGGTCGGGGTTCATGCCACCGGGCACGCCGTCGCCGGGTTGCTCCTGGCACTTGGAATAGTCGATGCTGCGGCCATCCAGGCGCGGCGGCGTGCCGGTTTTCAGGCGCGCCTGCGGCAGTTTCAGTTCCTTCAGGCGGGCCGACAGGCTGATCGCCGGCGGGTCGCCCGCGCGGCCGGCGGCGTAGTTGTTCAGGCCAACGTGGATCTTGCCATCGAGAAACGTGCCCGCCGTCAGCACCACGGTGCGGCTGCGGAATTTGATGCCCACCTGCGTGACGGCGCCGACCACCCGGTCGCCCTCCACCATCAGATCGTCCACCGCCTGCTGGAACAGCCACAGGTTCGGCTGGTTCTCCAGCATGCGACGGATCGCGGCCTTGTAGAGGATGCGGTCGGCCTGGGCGCGGGTGGCGCGCACGGCCGGGCCTTTGGAGCTGTTCAAAATGCGGAACTGGATGCCGCCCTCGTCCGTGGCCAGCGCCATCGCCCCGCCCAGCGCGTCCACCTCTTTCACCAGGTGGCCCTTGCCGATGCCACCGATGCTGGGGTTGCAGCTCATCTGCCCCAGCGTTTCGATGTTGTGCGTGAGCAGCAGCGTGGCGCAGCCCATGCGCGCGGCGGCGAGCGCGGCCTCGGTGCCGGCGTGGCCACCGCCGACGACGATGACATCAAATTCTTGTGGGTACAACATGGTGAAAGCTCCAGGGCACGGCGGCTGGCGCGCTGCCCGACAATGCGGATGCGGTGTGTTTCACGTGAAACACCCGCCGCCCGGCCGGCGTCTGGCTCGGGCAACCCGCAATTGTCCCATCAATGCCCCTTAGCCGCCCACCCGTGCCCAGCACCACCCCACGCGCAACCGGCGAACCGGCGCTGGCCGCCCTGCCCGGCCTCGGCCCGAAGTCGCAGGCCATGCTGGCAGCGGCCGGCATTCCCGATCTGGCCACGCTGCGGCGGCTGGGATCGGTGGCCGCCTACGCCCGGGTGAGGCGCAGCGACCCGCGCGCCAGCCTCAACCTGCTCTGGGGGCTCGAAGCGGCGCTCACCGGCCTGCCCTGGCAGACCGTGGCACGCGAGCACCGCACCAGCCTGTTGCTGGCGCTGGACGCGCTCAACGATCCGAAGTCCCCACGTCAATGAGATTGGCAGCGCCAGCCTGACAATCAAAGGCCACCACACCAAGGCCCGCATGACCACACCCATCCCCCTCCTCGTTTTCGCCGGCAGCAGCCGCGCCCAGTCCTGGAACCGCAAGCTGGCCAAGGTCGCGGCCGACACCGCCCGCGCCGCCGGTGCCCAGGTCACCCACCTCGAACTGGCCGACTTCGACCTGCCGCTCTACAACGGCGACCTGGAAGCGCGCGGCTTCCCGCGCGACGCGATCCGCCTGAAGGAAATCTTTCACGCCCACCCGGCCTGGCTGGTGGTTTCGCCCGAGTACAACGGCAGCTACACCGGCCTGCTGAAGAACACCATCGACTGGGTCTCGCGCCCCGTCAAAGACGATCCACTGTGGGCGAACGGCGGCAAGCCCTTTGCCGGCAAGGTGGTGGGCATGCTCTCGGCCTCGCCCGGTGCGCTCGGCGGCCTGCGCAGCCTGAGCCACCTGGCGCCGCTGCTGATGAACCTGCAGTGCTGGGTCTCGCCCAAACAGTTCGCGCTGTCCAAGGCCGGCGAAGCGTTTGATGCAGACGGGCACCTGATCGCAGAGACCGCCCGCAGCAGCGTGCAAGGCGTGGTGGACCAAGTACTCAACGCCGCCCGCCGCTTTGCAGACTGAGGCATCGGAGCGCGACCCACAACGCATGAAGCGACCCTCCCCAGGGCACCGCCGGGCCGGCTTCGCCGGACGGCCAGTGCCGCCCCCTCGGGGGGTCGCGCGAAGCGCGGCGGGGGGTCTATCTAAGGCACTTTTGCGTGCAACAGGATCTGCTCGCCCAGCAGCTCGTAGTTGCCGCCGAAGTGGTGGTCGCCCTTGAGCTGCACCGGGGTCACCAGCTCGGTCGAGGTCGTGGGGCAGATGGTGTCGCGGTCGTCGCTGCCGTAGAGGCAGGTGGTGGTCGCGGCCGACAGGCTGGCCAGCTCGGGCTTGAGCCGCAGACCCAGGTGGTTGCGCACCACCCAGTTGGACAGCTTGAACTCGAACGAAGCCTTCTCGCCCGGCCCGATCAGCACCGTGTGCGCCACCAGGCTTCTGGACGCGCTGGACAGCCGGTTCAGCGCGAACGGCAACACGTCGGCCCCCTGGGAATAGCCGATCAGCACCACCCGGCTCTTCTTCCATTGCACGGCGTAGTGCCGCAACAACCGGTCGAGGTCGCTGGCCAATCCCTGCGGCGTGCGTTGCTTCCAGAAATAGCGCAGCGAATCCAGCCCGACCACGGGCACGCCGCGCGCGGCCATGACGGCCGCCACCTTCTTGTCCAGGCCAGCCCAGCCGCCGTCCCCCGACACCAGCACAGCAAACACGTCGGACGGCACGCTGGACGGCACCTCCACCAGCGGCAGATCGGCGATGTCACTGCCAGCGCCCTGCGGCTTGACCACCACCCCCGCCGCGAGCTTGCGATACGCGGCCTGGTAGGCCGACAACGCGCCCTTGCCAGACAGCACGCCGTGTTCGGTGGCCCCCGCCAGCGGCACCAGCTCGGCCCCGGGCACCTGGGCCACGAAGGCCTGGGCGGCCCCGGTGGCGCACACCTTGTCGTCACTGCCGTGCAGGGCGGTCCACGGCGCCCGCAGTTTGCCGGCGGGCAACAAAGTGAGCGCACGCTTGTCGGTACTCTGACGAAAATGAACCCCATCCCCCTTGCACAAGGGCTTGGCAAACACCAGCTCGGGGCAGAAACCCGCCGACAAGGCGCCGCCAAACGTGCCTTCGGGCGCCTGGGCGATCAAGGCGTAGGCCAGGCTGGCGCCTGATCCCTGCCCCACCAGCAGCGGCGGGTAATAAGCCTTCAGACGCGCATAGCCTTGCAGGAAGTGCGACAGGTTCTCGAAATCGCCGTCGGGCAGCGCGCAGTCGCCGCCGTCTTTCTCCAGCAGCGCCAGCAGCTGCGGCGTGTTCACGCCCGCCACCACCGCGCCCTGCTCCACCAGCGGCCTGGCCAGCGCGGCCATGGCGGGCGTCCAGCCCGCTTCACCCGAGAGCAGGATCGCGAACGACTTCACCTCGCCCTTGGGCCGGTAGAGCGACACGTCCTTGAAGCGGCCGTGCGAGATTTTTTCCTGCGCTTGCGCCAGAACCGGCGCGGTCAGCGCACAACAAAACGCCAGCAAGGCGGTGGCAAAGGTGTTCATTTGGACATGACCCGTCGGAAGCCGCCCGCGATCAGGGCGGCGATGTCGGTGAGGATGATGAAAGGCGCCAGCCCGCCCGGCGCGGTGAGGTAACGCGGCTCCCAGACCGGGTCGAACTTCGCCTTGAAGGCGCGCAGACCCTGGAAGTTGTAGAAGTTTTCGCCGTGGTTGAACAGCAGGCGCGCCAGGCGCTGCCAGTTAGGCGCCAGCGGGTGCTGGGCCATGCCCGCCAGCGGCACCATGCCCAGGTTGAAGCGCTGGAAGCCCTGGGCCTGGAAGTGCAGGATCACCTGGGCGAACAGGAAATCCATCGAACTGCGCGGCGCGTCGGGCAGCTGGCGCATCAGGTCCACGCTGGCCTCGATCTTCTGGTCGGTGCACATCAGGGTGGCAAACGCCACCGCCCGCCCGGCCTGCCGCACCAGCGCCACCGGCTGACCCAGCACGTAGTCGCGCTGGAACGCGCCGAGCGAAAAAGCCTTCTCGGCCGTGTTGTGGTCGTTCAGCCAGGCGTCTGAAATCGCCTGCAGCTCGTCGAACACCGGCGCCGCCGCACCGGGCGCCAGCACCTCGAAACTCAGGCCTTCGCGCCGCGCACGCGCCACGCCGTGGCGCAGGTTGGCGCGGGCCTTGCCCTGCAGGCTGAAGCCGGGCAGGTCCACCAGTGCGCACTCGCCCAGCTTGTAGACCCGCAAACCGGCGTCCAGGTAGACCGGCAGCGCCTCGGGACGCACCTGGTAGAACGCCGCCCGCCCACCAGACTCGCGCGCCTGCTCGACGAAGCGCCACACCAGTTCGGGCCACTCGCTCGCGGGGCCCACCGGGTCGTACAGCGCCACCCAGGAGCGGCCGCGCCGCCCGAACATGACAAACGCGCGCTGCGACTCGGAGACCATCAGGCTCTTGTCGCCCATCATCACCAGCCCCGCGCCCGCCACCCCCTGCGCGCGCACGATGCGCGCCGCCTGGTCGAGCGCGCCGGCGCTGGGCTTGATCAGCGCCGGGTGGGGCCGGCGCAGCAGCTGGACCAGGGCCACGATGAACGCCACCAGCGCCACCGCCACCATGGCCCGCAGCGAGCGCGGCGCGTGGCCATCGAACGCGAACTGCCACCAGACTTGGTTCACGTAGGCGACGTCGCGGTAGACGAAGAACAGCAAGGCCCCGGTGGCCGCCACCACCACCGCCACCGCGGCCAGCCAGCCGCCCGTGAAGGCCTGCGAAAACAGCGCCGCCTTGCGGTTGAACTGCCGGCGCGACAGCGCCAGGCTCGCCGTCAGCACGCTGAGCAGCACCGCCTCGGACACCGCGATGCCCTTGGGCAGGCAGAGCACCAGGCTCACCAGCGCCAGGATCAGGCCGGCCCACCACGAGGCGTCGAGCCGCAGGAACATGCCCCGCGCCACGAACAGCAGCGCCAGCCCGATGATGCTGCCCAGAAAGTGGGCCGCTTCGACGATGGGCAGCGGCATCAGCTGCGCGAGCAAGACGGTCGCGTCCCCGGTCGCCGGCGTCACGCCCGACACCAGCAGCATCGCGCCGATCACGAAGGTGAAGGCCGACAGCAGCAGCGGCGACAAACTCGCCGCCGCCCGCACCACCGGCGTGGCGGCACCGCGCTGCAACTCGGACAGCACCAGCAGCGCCAGCGCCAGCACCAGCGGCAGCAGGTGGTAGACCGCGCGGTACAACACCAGCGCGCTCACCAGCTGGTGGGCCGGCACCTGATGGCCCAGGGCCAGCAGCATCACCGCCTCGAACACCCCCAGGCCACCGGGCACATGGCTGATCACGCCCAAGGCGATGGCCAGCGAATAGAAGCCCACGAAGGCCGGGAAACCGATCGCCCCCTCGGGCAACAAGACCCAGAGTGCGGCCGCAGCAGCCACCACGTCCAGGGCCGAGATCAGCAGCTGCTGGGCCGCGATTGACGCGCTCGGCAGGCGCAGCGACCATCCGGCCAGACGCAGGTCGTCGCCTCCGCCACGACACACCCCGACAAAACCCGCCGCCGCCAGCAGCACCGCCACGCCCAGGGCCTTCAGCAGCCCGGCCGACAGCCCCACCATCGAAGCCACCGCACCGGCGCCCCACACCACCGCGGCCGCGCCCACCACCACGATGCCGACGCCAAAACCGATGGCGTTGAACGCGATGGCGCGGGAAATCATCCCCGCCTCCAGCCCCGCCGCGCCGTACAGGCGCATGCGCACCGCACCGCCCGTGAGCACACCCAGGCCCATGGTGTTGGACAGCGCAAAAGCGATGAAAGAGGTCTCGGCCACCACGCGGTAGGGCAGCCGGGCGCCCGCGTACTGCAGGGCGGAGCGGTCGTAAAAAGTCAGCGCCAGAAAGCTCAGCGCCGTGGCCAGCACCGACAGCAACAAGGTGGCCGGCGGCGTGCCGCGCACCGCCTCGACGATGGCGCCGTAGCTGAGCTCGGCCATCACCTTGTGCGCCGCCTGCACCAGCAAGGCGCCCAGCAGCAGGGCGAGCGCGGCGTACATCCAGATGCGCCAACGGGCCAGTTGGGCAATCAGCAGTTCGGGGGTGGGGATCTTCACAGGGTGGGCCAGGGCATCGAGCGGGTACAGAGGGTCATCGACAGGCCCACCCGAATCTCAAGCCGGCGGCCGAGTGTAGCGCTGGCTTGCGGTGAACCGATGACAATCGGGGGCCATGCCAGCAACTTCCGCACCCATCCTCGCCTGCCGACCCGGCTGCGCCGCCTGCTGCATCGCGCCTTCGATCAGCAGCCCGATGCCGGGCCTGCCCAACGGCAAACCGGCGGGCTTGCCCTGCCCGCACCTGGACGAAGCCCTGCGCTGCCGCCTGTTCGGCCGGCCCGAGCGGCCGAAGGTGTGCGGATCACTGCCGCCGAGCCGGGAGATGTGCGGCGACACCCGCGAACACGCAATCCATTTCCTGGAGCGCCTGGAGCAGGCCACAAGCCCATGACAAAGGCCCGCAGAAGCGGGCCTTTGTTGAGTACGTTCCGGAGCACGTGCCCGGACCCAGCACACGCCGAAGATCCGGCTTTGCCGGTCCAAGGGCGTGGTCCCCCCTCCGGGGGGAAGCCGCAAAGCGGCGCAGGGGGGGTTACTGCTTCACCGCTTCGACCTGGATAACCAGGCGCACGTTCTTCGGGAAGCCCCAGTCCACGCCGTAGTTCACACCGAAAGCGGTGCGGTCGATGGCGGCTTCGAAGTCGCCGCCGCACACTTCGCGCTTGAGCATCGGGCTGTCGTAGCAGGCGAACTGGTTGGCCTTCATCGTCACCGGCTGGGTCTTGCCCAGCAGCGTCAGCTGGCCTTCCACCGCACTGACCTTGTCGCCGGTGAACACAAACTTGTCGGCCACGAAGCGGGCCTTGGGGTGTTTGGCGGCATCAAAAATGTCGGCGCTCTGCAGGTGCTTGTCGAACATGGCCGTGCCGGAGTTCACCGATGTCATGTCGATGCTGATGTCCACCTTGCCGGTCTTGGCCGCGCGGTCAAAGGACACCGTGCCTTCCTTCTTGTCGAAGCGGGCGCGGTTCACGCTGGCGCCGAAGTGGCCGATCTCGAAGGTCGCGAAGGTGTGCGTCGGGTCGATCGCGTAAGTGGCGGCCTGGGCGATGCCGGCGGTGGACAGAACGGCCGCGGCGGCCAGCAAGGTCAGGGATTTGCGCATGGTGTGTGGAACTCCAGTTAAAAAACAAAGATATCGAAGAACAGCGAACAGGGGAAAATCAAAACCGACGGTCAGAGCTTGCCCACGCCCGTGAGCGCCAGCTTGAACTTGACCTGCACCTCGTCGGCCACCATCGAGGTGTCGGCCCACTCCTTCTCGCCAATGCGGAAGGCCAGGCGCTTGATCGGAAAGCTGCCGGTGGCGGTGGTGGTGGCGCCACTCTGGGCCAGCGTCACGGGCACGACCACGTCGCTGCTCAGGCCCTTGATGCTGAGCTTGCCCGCCACCTCGAACCTGTTGCCGTCCAGGCGCCTGACGCTGCTGGACTGGAACGTGGCCTTGGGAAACTGCGCCACGTTGAACCACTCGGACTTGGGCAGTTCGGCATTGGCTTCGCGGCTGATGTCGGCGCTGCCGGTGTCGACCGTGAAGGCGATCTTGCTGGCGGCCAGCTTGGCCGGGTCGAACGCCACCTGGGCACTGAAGCTCTTGAACTTGCCCTGCACCGGCACGCCCATCTGGCGGCTCACAAACTGGATCTCGCTTTGAGCAGGCACCAGTGCCTGCTGGGCCTGGGCGGCTAGGGGCAACAGGCTGGTCAGGGCCAGGGCGAGAACAACGGGTTTCAGGCGGGAAGTCATGTCGGCGGCTTTCGGAACGGGAACAAGGGTGGGGAGACCAGCGCGCTCAGCGGCCGGCCAGGGCCATGCGGCGCAGCAGGCCGTCGCGGTCCACAAAATGGTGTTTCAGTGCGCCAGCCACGTGCAGCAACACCAGCGCGGCCATGGCCAGGGCCGAGAACTTGTGCAGCGGCTTGAGCACCTCGGCCAGGCCTTCGCTCACCGGCACAAAGTCCGGCAGTGGCAGCACGCCAAACAGCACGAGCGGAAAGCCGGCGGCCGAGCTGTAGGTCCAACCCAGCAAGGGCACCGCGAAAAACAGCGCATACAGACCGGCGTGCGTGGCGTGGTGGGCCAGTCGCTGCCAGGCTGGCATCGCCGCCTCGACGGCCACCGGCAAGGCCGGCGGACGGGCCAGCCAACGGGTCAGCAGGCGGAACAGGGAGAATGTGAGCACCAGCACACCCGCCCACTTGTGCCAGCTGTAGTACTGCAGGCGGGCGGGCGAAAACGGCAGGTCGGCCATGTACAGACCCAGGGCAAAGTTGCCGATCAGGGCCAGGCCCAGCAGCCAGTGCAGGGCCACGGCCACGGGGTGGTAACGGGTGACGGTCGGTTCGGACATGCCGGGAGTTTAGGCAGCCGGCGCAGTGCCCAGTGTCAAACGGCTTGAAGCTTGACTTCAAAATATTTGAATGAACTCTGCCGGCCAATTCGAATCCCGCACCGGCGGCAGTGCCGCTCCTACAATGCGCCCATGCCCGACACCGATGCCCAGACCCTGCTGACGCTCTACCCCGCCATGGGCTCGCTCAAGGCGCTGTTGCCGCGTCTGAAGACGATGCAGGTGCCGGCGGGCACAGCCCTGTTCCGGGAACTCGAAACCTGCCAGGGCTTCCCCATGGTGCTCAGTGGCGAGGTGCGTGTCTCACGCAGCGCCGCCAACGGCCGGGAGCTGGAACTCTACCGCGTGCTGCCGGGCGAAATGTGCCTGGTCTCGTCCGCCGGCCTGTTTGCCGGTCAGCCGCTCACGGCGCATGGCGTGACCACCTGCGAAACCACGCTCACCCTGCTTTCGCCGCCCGACTTCCAGCTCGCCCTGACCGACAACGACTTCCGCTCTTTTGTGCTCGGCCTGTTCGCCTCGCGCATGGCCGACCTCACCGCCCTGATCGAGGCCATCGCGTTCCAGCGCCTCGACAGCCGGCTCGCCAGCACCCTGCTCGGCCACGGTCAGCAGGTGCGCGCCACCCACCAGGCGCTCGCCGACGAACTGGGCACAGTGCGTGAAATCATCACGCGCCTGCTGCACCGCTTCGAGCGCGACGGACTGGTCGAACTCTCGCGCGAGTGCATCACCATCCGCGACAGCGCCGCCCTGCGCGCCATCGCGGCCATGTCGACGAAGTGAGCCGCCGCGGCGCCGCTTGCGCTTTGTGACACAGGTCACATACCCCGCCCCGACGTTTCGATTCAATACGCTCCACGTTCCGCCACCGGGCGAACCCCGCAGGGTTCATGGCAGCGGCTCAACCACCGTTAACAGGAGTATTCACATGACCAAGAACGTCGGCGGCATCGACCGCATCCTTCGCATCCTCGTGGGCGTCGCCCTCATCGCCGCCGCCGCCATGGGCAGCATCGGCGTCTGGGGCTACATCGGCGTGGTGCCGCTGCTGACCGGCCTGATGGGCTGGTGCCCGCCCTACGCGCTGCTGGGCTTCAACACTTGTAAAAGGTAACCCCCCCGCGCCGCCTGCGGCGTCACCCCCCCGAGGGGGCATCACGAGCGGCCCGGCAAAGCCGGTTCCGCCGTGATCTGTGTTGAGGCACGCGCTCCGGAGAGGTCGCTTGTCCCCTTCTGCCTCTCCGGCTTGTCCGACCTGCGACAGCCCGCCTGCCATCTCCGCGCGACCATGTCGCCCACAGCCGCGCATCCTGACGCGGCGCAGGAGACACGGCATGCTGAATATCCCCTCGCTCAAAGACTCCGTCAGCGCCGAAGAGTGGGCGCTGCGCTGCGACCTCGCGGCCTGCTACCGGCTGGTAGCCGCTTACGGCTGGAGCGATCTGGTCTTCACCCACATCAGCGCCAAGCTGCCCGACAGCGTCACCGGCGGTGAACACCAGTTCCTCATCAACCCCTACGGCCTGATGTTCGACGAGATCACCGCGAGCAGCCTGGTCAAGGTCGACATGGCCTGCAACAAGCTGATCGACTCGCCCTTCCCGGTCAACCCCGCGGGCTTCGTGATCCACAGCGCGGTGCACGAGGCGCGGCCCGACGTGCAGTGCGTGCTGCACACCCACACGCGCGCCGGCGTGGGCGTGAGCGCGCAGAAGGCCGGCATCCTGCCCATCAGCCAGCAAAGCACCTTCGTGCTGGCCTCGCTGGCGTACCACGAGTACGAAGGCGTGGCCTTCCGGCCGGACGAGAAGCCGCGGCTGCAGGCCGACCTGGGTCGGGCGAACTTCCTCATGCTGCGCAACCACGGCCTGCTCACCGTGGGCAGCAGCATCGCCGACGCCTTCCTGTCGATGTACACCTTCGAGAACACCTGCCGCATCCAGATCGATGCGCTGGCCGGTGGCGGTGAGCTCACGCAGGTGGACCCGCGCATCCTCGCGGGTATGGCGGAGGTGATGAAGATCGCGACCGCCGGCCAGGGCGCACAGCTCGCCTGGCCGGCGCTGCTGCGCAAGGTCGAGCGGCTGGACCCGGGCTACCGGACCTGATCAGAATCCGTCGGCGTAGCTCTTCAGCTCCCAATCGCTCACCTGCTGCGCGTAGGCATCCCACTCGGCCTGCTTGAGCTTCAGGAACTGCTCGCAGAAGGCCGTGCCAATGTCGTCGCACAGGATCGCGTCGCTGCGCAGCGCCGCCAGGGCATCGTGCAGGTCGCGTGGCAGGTGCGGCGGCATGGGCTGGCCGCTGGCCTGTCGCTGGTAGAGGTCTTCGTCGCAGGCGTCGGGCGCGGGCAGTTCGCGGTCGATGCCGTCCAGCCCGGCGGCCAACGTGGCCGCGAGGGCTGCGTACACGTTGCACGACGGGTCGGGCAGGCGCCACTCGATGCGCCCGGCCACGGTGCGCACGAGGCAGGTGCGGTTGTTGTCGCCCACAGTCTTCCACACCGGCGACCAGGTCGTGCCCGAGGCGCTGGCGCTGCTGGCCAGGCGCTTGTAGCTGTTGACCGTGGGCGCGCAGAGCGCGGCCAGCGCGTCGGCGTGGTGGATCAGGCCGGCGGCGAACTGGTGGCCCGCCGTGCTCAGGCCGAGCGCGCCGGCCGGGTCGGCCATCACGGGCCTGCCCTGCGCGTCCGTGAGGCTGACGTGGAAATGCAGGCCGCTGCCCGGCGCGCCCGCCAGCGGCTTGGGCATGCAGCTGAAGGTGGCGCCGTGCTGCTGAGCCACCGCATGCGCGGTGAGCTTGAACAGCTGGTAGCGGTCGGCCGCGGCCAGGGCCTCGTCGTGCCGGTAGTTGATCTCGTACTGGCCGATGGCGTCTTCGTGGTCCATCTGCTGCAGCTCGAAACCCAGCGCCGAGAGGTGGCGGCGCATGTCGTCGAGGAAGCCGAAGTTGCGGTGGATCGCCTTCAGGTCGTAGGACGGTTTGTCCAGCTGGTCTTGCGCATCGGCCACACCCCAGCGGCCCTGCGGGTCCTGCTTCATCAGGAAGAACTCGGGCTCGATACCCACATGAAACGTCCAGCCGCGTTCGCGCAATCGATTCAACTGGTGCTTCAGCAATTGCCGCGAGCAGGTGTCCAGCGGCTCACCACCGGCGAAGCCATCGCACACCGCGTGCGCGACGCCGGGCATGAACGGCAACGGCCGCAGCGACTCGGGCACCACGCGCCCGAAATATTCGCCCCGCGCACCCATGCGCGGCAGGCCCGTGCCCCAGATGCTGGGGCCGGCGAAGCCCGCGCCGGTGGCCACCGCGTCGGGCAGCGCTTCGAGCGGCACCAGCTTGCCTTTCGGCACGCCGTGCAGGTCGGTGAAGGTGGTGAGGATGGAGTGGATGCCCTGCGCGCGCAAGGCGCCCATGCGCTCGGTCAGCGAGTGGTCGTCACCCCCGCTCAAGCCAGCACCTCGGCCATCGCCGCGTCGAGCACGCCCAGCGCTTCGGCGAACACGCTGTCTTCTATGGTCAGCGGGAACAGGTAGCGGATCACGTTGCCGTACACGCCGCAGGTCAGCAGCAGCAGGCCGCGCTTCAAGGCGGCGGTCTGCACCTTCTTCGTGGTGTCCGCATCGGGCGCGCCGGTGGCGGGATCGATGAACTCGCAGGCCACCATGGCACCCAGCCCGCGCACGTCGCCGATGCGCGGGTACCTTGCCTTCGCGCCGTTCAGGTGCGCCACCAGCCGCTCACCCAGCAGCTGCGCCCGCTCGGGCAGCTTCTCTTCGGCCATCACGTCCAGCACCGCGTGCGAGGCCGCGATCGCCAGCGGGTTGCCGGCGTAGGTGCCGCCCAGTCCGCCCGGTGCCGGGCCGTCCATGATCGCGGCCTTGCCGCTCACGGCCGACAGTGTGGTGCCGCCGGCCATGCTTTTCGCCATGGTCATCAGGTCGGGCGACACGCCGTAGTGCTCCATCGCGAACATCTTGCCGGTGCGCGCAAAACCGGTTTGCACCTCGTCGGCGATCAGCAGGATGCCGTGCTGGTCACACAGCGCGCGCAGCCACTTCACGGCCGCGGGCTGGATGGGGTTGAAGCCGCCCTCGCCCTGCACCGGCTCGAACACGATGGCCGCCACGCGGCTGGGTTCGATGTCGCACTTGAACACCTGCTCCATCGCTTTCTGCGTGTCGGCCAGCGAGCTGCAGTGACAAGGGAAAGGCACGTGGTAGATCTCGGGCGGGAACGGGCCGAAGCCGGCCTTGTAGGGCTGGACCTTGCCGGTGAGCGCGACCGAGAACATGCTGCGGCCGTGGAACGCACCGCCAAACGCGATCACGCCACTGCGCCCGGTGGACGAGCGCGCGATCTTCACCGCGTTCTCGATCGCCTCCGCGCCGGTGGAAAAGAACGCGGTCTTGACCTTGCCTTCGATCGGCACGATGGCGTTGATGCGCTCGGCCAGCGCCACGTATTCGGCGTAGGGCACGACCTGGTAACAGCTGTGCGTGAACCGCTGCAGCTGCGCCGCGATCGCCGCCTGCACCTTGGGGTGCACGTGGCCGGTGTTCAGCACCGCGATGCCGCCCGCGAAGTCGATGAAGCGACGACCTTCGATGTCCCAGAACTCGGCGTTCTTCGCGCGGTCGATGAAGAAGTCGCCCATCACACCCACACCGCGTGGCGTGGCGTCCAGCCGGCGCTGGTGCCAGGCGGCGTTGGTGTGGGGCGCGTTCAGGTTTTCAGGTTTCTGCGGTGCGTTCATGGGGGTCTCCTTCAAAAGCGCACACAGCGGTGCGAGGTGTCTGATCCAAGGGCACCGCGGAACCGGCTTTGCCGGGCCGCCAGTGCCGTCCCCCCTCTGGGGGGAAGCCGCTTCAGCGGCGCAGGGGGGTTACACAGGACTGTCAATCCGAATCCAGGTCGTCTTGGTTTCCGTGTACTTGTCGAACGCGTGCAGCGACTTGTCGCGCCCGACGCCGCTCTGCTTGAAGCCGCCGAACGGCACGGTGATGTCGTCTTCGTCGTACTGGTTCACGTGCACCGTGCCGGCGCGCAGCGCACGGGCCACGCCGTGCGCCTTGTTGATGTCGCGCGTCCACACGCCGGCCTGCAGGCCGTACACGCTGTTGTTGGCCTGCTTCACCACATCGGCCGCGTCGGTGAAGCTCTGCACCGCGAGCACCGGTCCGAAGATCTCTTCACGCGCGATCGTCATCTGCGGCGTCACGCCGTCGAAGATGGTCGGCTGCACATAACAACCGCCCGCCACCGGCGACGCCAGCGAGCCACCCGCGATCAAATTAGCGCCCTCGCTCTGCCCGAGGCCGATGTAGCGCATCACGTTGTCGAGCTGCACCTGGTCAACGATGGCGCCCATCACCGTGCCCTTGTCCAGCGGGTTGCCCGGCTGGTACTGCGGCACCAGCTTCAAAGCCTTTTCCAGGAAGGCGTCCTTGATGGACGCTTCCACGAACAGGCGCGAAGGCGCGTTGCAGCTCTCGCCCTGGTTGAAGAAGATGCTGCCCACGGCGGCCTCGACCGCGCGGTCCAGATCGGGGCAGTCGGCGAACACGATGTTGGGCGACTTGCCACCGAGCTCGGTCCAGGCGCGCTTCAGGTTGCTCTGCCCGGCCATCACGTGGATCTGCTTGCCCACGCGCGTGCTGCCGGTGAAGGCGATGCAGTCCACGTCCATGTGCAGCGCCAGCGGCGAGCCGGCTTCGGTGCCGAAACCCGGCACCACGTTGAACACGCCGGGCGGAATGCCCGCGGCCAGCGCCAGCTCGGCCAGTCGCAGGGCGGTCAGCGGGCTCTTCTCGCTCGGCTTCAACACCACCGAGTTGCCGGCGGCCAGGGCCGGTGCGATCTTCCAGGCCGCCATGATCATGGGGTAGTTCCAGGGCACGATGATGCCCACCACGCCCACCGGCTCGCGCGTGATCAGCGCCAGCGAATTGCTCGGCGTGGGCGCGATCTCGTCGTACACCTTGTCCACCGCCTCGCCGTACCAGCGGATGCAGTTGGCCGCGCTGTTCACGTCCACGCTGCGTGCGTATTTCACCGGCTTGCCCATGTCCAGCGTCTCGGTCAGCGCCAGCTCGTCGGCGTGCGCCAGCAGTTGGTCGGCGAACTTGATCATCACGCGCTTGCGCTGCGCGGGCGCCATGCCGCTCCAGCGCCGGTCCTCGAACGCGGCGCGGCCGGCGGCCACGGCGGCGTCGATGTCGGCCTGGCCACCGCGCGCCACCTGGGTGAGCACACGGCCGTCCACCGGGGAGATGCAGTCAAAGGTCTGGCCGTCGCGCGCGGCCACGCGTTCGCCGTTGATGACGGCGCGGCCGTCGAACTTCAAGGGGGTGGAGGTGTCGGTCATGGGCAATATCCAGCGGAACGGAAAGTGGGCATTGGCACCATGCTACGCCGGAAAAGACCTTGTTGTCCCATCCACTTTCCCGACGGCGCAAGCATCCAGTGCCCCCCAAAAGCCTGCGGCCCCGGCATCCAAGGACACCGGGGCCGCCACGGAGACCGGGACGGGATCAGTTCGTCGTCGCCAACGCCGTCAGTTCTGCCCGCGTCGCCGCCGCGATCTCGCGCTCGCGCTTGCGCGTCTGCCGCGCGACCCAGACCGAGTAGCTGATGATCACGATCGTCACCGTGGCGATCAGCAGCGTGGCCGCGGCGTAGATGGTCGGGTTGATGCCGCGGCGCGCGTAACCGAAGATCACCTGCGGCAGCGTGCTCACGCCCGGGCCGGAGAGGAATTCGGAGATCACCACGTCGTCGAACGAGAGCGTGAACGACAGCAGGAAGGCGGCCAGGATGCCCTGGAAGATGTTGGGCAGCGTGATCAGGAAGAACACCTGGAACGGCCGCGCACCGAGGTCCATGGCGGCTTCTTCGATGCTGCGGTTCATTTCCATCAGCCGGCTCTGGATCACCACCATGCCGTAGGCCATGCCCAGCAGGGTGTGGCCGAAGATGATGGTCAGCATGCCGCGTTCGGGCCAGCCAAAGGCGTTCTGCGCGCCCACCATCAGCAGCAGCAGCGACAGGCCGATCACCACCTCGGGCATCACCAGCGGCGCGTTCACCATGCCGGAGAACACCGTGCGGCCCAGGAAGCGGCGGTAGCGCACCAGCACGAAAGCGGCGAAGGTGCCGAGGATGGCCGAGAGCACACCCGTGACCGCGGCCACCTTCACCGAGAGCCAGAAGCCTTCGACGATCTTGGTGTCGCGCGTGAGCGCTTCGTACCAGCGCAGCGAGAAGCCGGTGAAGTTCGCGTCCTGCCGTGTGCTGTTGAAGCTGAACACGATCATGAAGAACAGCGGCACGTAGAGGAACAGGTAGACCAAGGCCAGCCAGGCCTTGCCGAAGTGTTTTTCGAGGAGCTGTTTCATTGCCAATCCTTTGCCAAATGCCTGGGAGGTCCGACGGGTGCTTTGCGGGGATGCGGTGGAACCGGCTTGGCCGGGCCACTCGCATCGCCCCCTGGGGGGGTGACGCGAAGCGGCGCGGGGGGTTACTTTTCTTCGGCGGTGAAGTGGTAGTAGATGGCCAGGGGCACGATGATCAGCAGGATCATCACCACCGCCAATGCCGAGGCGCGTGGCCAGTTGTTGCTGGTGAACATCTCGTCCCAGACCACGCGGCCGATCATGATGTTCTCCGGCCCGCCCAGCAGGGATGGGATCACGAACTCGCCCACGGCGGGGATGAACACCAGCATGAAGCCTGCCACGATGCCGGCCTTGGACAGCGGCACCGTCACCAGCCAGAACGCCTTGAAGGGCGAGGCGCCCAGGTCGTAGGCGGCTTCCAGCAGGCGGAAATCCATCTTCACCAGGTTGGCGTAGAGCGGCAGGATCATGAAGGGCAGGTACACATAGGTCATGCCCACCAGCATGGACACGTTGGTGTAGAGCATCTGGATCGGCTCGTCGATGACGCCCACACCCATCAGCAGCTGGTTGATGACGCCCTGGTCGGCCAGGATGCCCTTCCAGGCGTAGACGCGCAGCAGGAACGAGGTCCAGAAC
Organism: Hydrogenophaga aromaticivorans; assembly: GCF_013387465.1. Classification (GTDB taxonomy): domain Bacteria; phylum Pseudomonadota; class Gammaproteobacteria; order Burkholderiales; family Burkholderiaceae_C; genus Hydrogenophaga; species Hydrogenophaga aromaticivorans. The sequence continues at coordinate 108,271 of NZ_VYGV01000015.1, forward strand.
GGCAGCATCACCATCATCAGCAGCGCGGGCCGCACGCTGGGCGCCGAGCGCGCGATGAAGTAGGCGAACGGGTAACCGATCAGCAGGCACAGGACCGCGGTGCACAGCGCGTACCAGATGGAGCGCAGGTAGGCCTCGATGTAGATCGTCTTGAACAGCTCGCCGCCTTCCGCGTCGCGGAAGATGGTCCAGTAGTTCTCGTACTTCAGGCTCAGGATGCCCGTCACCGGGTCCCAGATCGGCTTGAACGGGTTGATGCTCTCGCCCTGGTCCACGAAGCTGATGTACAGCAGGATCAGGAAGGGCAGCAGGAAAAAGACAAACAGCCAGACATAGGGCACGCCGATGACGAAGCGCTTGCCGGGCATGGGGATGTTGGAGGCCATGGTGTGATCTCCTGAAGGGGTCAGTCGCGAAGCACCACTGCGGCGTTGTCGTCCCACCAAAAGTAGACCTCATCTTCCCAGGTGATGTCCGTCAGGTCCTGGCGCGTGGTGTTGGCCTCGGTGACCCGCACCTTGGAGCCATCACTGGCCTGCAGGATGTAGGTGGTGTACGAGCCCAGGTATCCGATTTCCTTGACCTTGCCCTGGAACAGGTTGAAGCCCACGCCCTCGGGCCGGGTCTTGCTGATCTCGATCTTCTCGGGCCGCACGGCGATGGACACCGGCATGTTCAGCGTGCCGCTCACGCCGTGCCCCACGTGGACTTCGCCGATGGCGGTGGTGGCGGCGCAGCGGTCGGGTTCGTCCACCGTGAGCTTGCCGGCGAACAGGTTCACGTTGCCGATGAAGTCGGCCACGAACTTGTTGCGCGGGTGTTCGTAGATCTCTTCGGGCGTGCCCACCTGCAGCACGCGGCCCTTGCTCATGATGGCGATGCGGCTGGCCATGGTCATGGCCTCTTCCTGGTCGTGCGTCACCATCACCACGGTCACGCCCACTTTTTCAATGATGTTGACCAGCTCGAACTGCGTCTGTTCGCGCAGCTTCTTGTCCAGCGCGCCCAGCGGTTCGTCCAGCAACAGCAGCTTGGGTTTCTTGGCCAGACTGCGCGCCAGCGCCACGCGCTGCTGCTGCCCGCCCGAGAGCTGGTGCGGCTTGCGCTGGGCGTAGGGCGTGAGCTGCACGAGGCCCAGCATCTCGTCGGTACGCTGCTGCACCTCGGCTTTGGGCAGGCCTTCTCGCTTGAGACCGAAGGCCACGTTTTCCCAGATGTTCAGGTGCGGGAACAGCGCGTAGCTCTGGAACATCATGTTCACCGGCCGGTCGTAGGGCGGCATGTTGGCCACGTCCTGACCGCCCAGCATGATGCGGCCCGAGGTCGGTTTCTCGAAGCCGGCCAGCATGCGCAACAGCGTGGACTTGCCGCAGCCCGAACTGCCGAGCAGGGCAAAGATCTCACCCTTGCCGATGGAGAGCGACACCTCGTCCACGGCCACCGCCTCGTCGAAGCGCTTGACCAGTTTTTCTGTGACCAGATAACCCGCCTGTGTGCCAGCCTCTGCCATGGGTGAACCTCGCTGTGTTGAACGTGATGAAAATCGGATGGCCCAACAAAAAGGGCTGTTCATCCCTGGTGGTTGAACAGCCCTGGAGCCTTGGTGCTCAGGAAAAAGCCGGACGGCTTATTTGCCTTTCTTGAAGGCGTTGTAGGTGTTGCCCATGGCTTCGCGCGCTTCGTTGGTGAAGCTGCTCGGCGGGATCATCTTGGCGAAGTAATCGGCTTCGACAAAGATGGTCTTGTTGCTGGCGATTTCGGGCTTGACCTGGGCCACGCCGGCCTTGTTGCCGGTGGGGTAGCCCATCTCGTTCGACATTAGGGCCGCGTTTTCGGGGCGCAGGTAGAAGTCGATGAAGGCCGCCGCGTTGTTCGGGTGCTTGGCGTCCTTGGTCACGGCCATGGTGTCAAAGAAGATCAGCGCGCCGGTGCTGGGCAGCATGGCTTCGATCACGTCCTTGGAACCGTTTTCGGTGGCGCGGGCGGCGGCGATGTTCACGTCACCCGACCAGCCGATGGCCACGCAGGCCTTGCCGCCAGCGATGTCGTCGATCATGGTCGAACTGAACAGGCGCACGTCCTTGCGCACCTTGGCCAGCATCTCGCCCGCGGCCTTGTAGTCGGCCGGATCGTTGGAGTAGGCGTCCTTGCCGATGTAGTGCAGCGCCACCGGGATGATCTCGGTCGGCGAGTCGAGGTAGGCGATGCCACAGCTCTTGAGCTTGCTCGTGTACTCGGGCTTGAACACCAGGTCCCAGGCGTTTTCCGGCATGGCCATGCCACCCAGCGCCTTCTCGACCTTGGTCTTGTTGATGCCCACGGTGGTGAAGCCCCAGGCCCACGGCACCAGGTGCTTGTTCTCGGGGTCGGCCTTGGTCAGCGTGGCCATGATGGCCGGGTCCATGTTGGCCAGGTTCGGGATCTGGTCTTTCTTCAGCGGCTGCAGCAGACCGCCTTCGATCTGGCCCTTGGCGAACACGGTGCCGGGCACGACGATGTCGTAACCGGTGTTGCCCGCCACCAGCTTGGCGTGCAGCGCTTCGTTGGTCTCAAACGTGTCGTAGTTGACCTTGATGCCGGACTCTTTTTCGAACGCGGCGATCATGCCCTCGGGCACGTAGTCGGGCCAGTTGTAGATGTTCAGAACTTTTTCATCGTCGTACACCGGGCCGGCGGGTGCGGCCGGCGCGGCCGGGGCAGCAGCCACCGGAGCGGGCGCAGCGGGCGCGGCCACCGGTTCTTCTTTTTTGCCACAGGCCGCGAGCAGAATGGCCGATATGGCCAGAGCCAGAACTTGCTTCTTCATGGTGAGGGACACTCCAAATAGGTGGGATGAAATCCGACGGTTGACACAACGGAACCGGCTGGCTTGCACACCCGGGAGCATGCAAGTTACAGACCAACTTTATCCCCGCTTTGGGGCATGGAAACACTGTAACAAAGATTCAGCGGTCACCGAAGCGGGGCAACACCGGGTGCCCTTCGGGCCCCATCCACGGGCGGTTCAGGCCAGCTGCCCGGCGGCGCGCAGGTCGTCCAGCGTGGCGTCCAGGCAGCGGCGGATCAGGGCCATCATCTCGTCGATCTGGGCGCGTGTCATCACCAGCGGCGGCGCGATGATCATGCGATCGCCCACGGCGCGCATGATCAACCCGTTTTTGAAACAGTGGCCGCGGCAGATCATGCCCACGCCGAGGTCCGCGTCGAACATCTGCCGGGTCGTCTTGTTTTTCACCAGCACCAGACCGGCCACGAAGCCGCAGGTCTCGGCGTCGCCCACCAGCGGATGCGCGTTGAGTTCGGCAAAGCGCTCGGCCAGGTAGGGACCGACGTCGTCCTTCACCCGGCCCACCAGGTTCTCGCGCTCCATCAGCTCCAGGTTGGCCAGCGCCACCGCGCAGGCCACCGGGTGGCCGCTGTAGGTGTAGCCGTGGTTGAACTCACCGCCCTGCTCGATCAGCACCTTGGCCACGCGGTCGCCCACCATCACGCCGCCCAGCGGGATGTAGCCACTCGTCACGCCTTTGGCGAAGGTCACGAGGTCGGGCCGGTAGCCGAACTTTTCATAAGCGAACCAGTGGCCCAGACGGCCGAAGGCGCAGATCACCTCGTCGGAAATCAGCAGGATGCCGTACTGGTCGACGATGCGCTGGATCTCGGGCCAGTAGGTCTCAGGCGGGATGATCACGCCGCCCGCGCCCTGCACCGGCTCGGCGATGAAGGCGGCCACCTTGTCGGCGCCCACTTCCAGAATCTTCGCTTCCAGCCAGCGCGCCGCGCGCAGGCCGAAGTCGGCCTTGCTCTCGCCGGGCAATGCGTTTTCCCAGTGGTGCGGCTGCTCGATGTGGGTGATGTTCGGGATCGGCAGGTCGCCCTGCGCGTGCATGCCGCTCATGCCACCCAGCGAGGCGCCCGCCATGGTGCTGCCGTGGTACGCGTTGTTGCGGCTGATGATCACCTTGCGCTGCGGCTGACCGAGCAGGTCCCAGTAACGGCGCACCATGCGCACGTTGGTGTCGTTGCTTTCGCTGCCGCTGCTGCTGAAAAAGACATGTTCAAAGCTGCGCCCACCGACCTTGGGCGCCAGCGAGGCGAGCTTGGTCGCCAGCTGCACCGCCGGCACGTTGGTGGTGTTGAAGAAGCTGTTGTAGAACGGCAGCGTCATCATCTGCTGGTAGGCCGCGTCGGCCAGCTCCTTGCGGCCGTAACCCGCGTTCACGCACCACAGGCCGCTCATCGCGTCCAGGATCTTGGCGCCTTCGGAGTCCCACACATAGATGTTGTCGGCCCGCGTGATCACCCGCGCGCCGCGCGAGGCCAGCCCCGCGTGGTCGGTGAAGGGGTGGATGAAGTGCGCGCTGTCCAGCGCCTGGATGGCCTGGGTGTCCTGCTGCTCGGCGCGGCGAACCAGGGCGGGCGGGGCGATGAGGGTTGAGGGGTTCATGGTCGGTCCTTGGATGCTTGATCAGACGTGAAGCAAGAGGTGCTCACGTTCCCACGGAGATATGACTTTCATGAACTCGTCGAACTCCAGTTCCTTGATCTCGGTGTAGATGGTGATGAACTCCTTGCCCAGCACCTCGTGCAGGTCGGGTTCGCGGCGCAGCCAGTCCAGCGCTTCGCCCAGCGAGCGCGGCAGCGAGTACGGCGCCAGGTAGGCGTCGCCCTTCATCTCGGGCTTGGGCTTGATCTTGTTCTTCATGCCCAGGTAGCCGCAGGCCAGCGTCATCGCCATGGCCACGTACGGGTTGGCGTCGGCGCCGATGACGCGGTTTTCCACCCGTCGCGCGGCCGGGCTGGAGATCGGCGAGCGGATGCCCACGGTGCGGTTGTCGTGGCCCCACTCGATGTTGATCGGCGCGGCCGTGTGGCGCGAGAGGCGGCGGTAGCTGTTCACGTAGGGCGCCACCAGCACCATGGCGGCCGGGATGTAGCGCTGCAGGCCGCCGATGTAGTGGTGGAACGCATCGGACGCCGTGCCGTCTTCGTTGCTGAAGATGTTCTGGCCGGTGGCCTTGTCCAGGATGCTCTGGTGCACGTGCATGGCGCTGCCGGGCTCGCCCGCGATCGGCTTGGCCATGAAGGTGGCGTACATGTCGTGGCGCAGCGCGGCCTCGCGCACCGTGCGCTTGAAGAAGAACACCTCGTCGGCCAGGCCCAGCGGGTGGGCGTGGAAGAAGTTGATCTCCATCTGCCCCGCGCCCACCTCGTGGATCAGCGTGTCCACGTTGAGCTCCATCTTGTCGCAGTAGTCGTAGATCTCCTCGAACAGCGGGTCGAACTCGTTCACCGCGTCGATGCTGTAGGCCTGGCGCGAGGTCTCGGCGCGGCCACTGCGGCCGATCGGAGGCTTGAGCAGGGTGTTCGGGTCGGTGTTGCGCGCGGTCAGGTAGAACTCCAGCTCGGGCGCCACCACCGGCTCCCAGCCCTCGGCGGCGTAGAGGTCGCAGATGCGGCGCAGCACGCTGCGCGGCGCAAACGGCACCAGCTTGCCTTCGTGGTCAAAACAGTCGTGGATCACCTGCGCGGTCGGGTCGGTGGCCCAGGGCACGATGCGCACGGTGCTCGGATCCGGACGCAGCTGCATGTCCTTGTCGGTCGGGTCCACCACGTCGTAGTACGGGCCACTCTCGGGGAACTCGCCCGTCACCCCCATGCCCACGATGGCCTGGGGCAGGCGCATGCCGCGGTCTTCGGTGAACTTGCCACGCGGCAGGATCTTGCCGCGCGCCACGCCGGTCAGGTCGGGCACCAGGCATTCCACCTCGGTGACGCGGCGCTCGTTGAGCCAGTTCTCCAGGTCGTTGAAAGTGATCACGGTTTTGGGGGCTGTCATGTGCCGATTCCTTGTCTGTCGTTGTGTGCGGTGCTGCCGGGTCGGGAAAAACGCTCAGGCGCCGAGGGTGACGCGGCTGCGGTTCAGGTCCGCGGCCTGCATGCGCAAGCTCATGCGCTGGCGGCAGGCCTTGCCGAAGGCCTCGAAGATCGCGGCGTAGAACGGCGTTTCCCAGCATCGCCATTCGGGGTGGAACTGCACGGCGTAGGCGAAGGTGTGGGCGCCCTTGACGCCGAACGCCTCCACCAGACCATCGGGTGCATGGCCCAGCGCCTCCAGCCCGGGCGCGAGCTGGCTGATGCCCTGGCCGTGCAGCGAATTCACCATCGCCTCGGCGCCACCGGCCCAGGTCTCGAACACACTGCCCGGCGCCAGCCGGATCGGGTGGCTGGGCGCGTACTGTTCTTCAAACGGGGCCGTCTTGGGCTCGCGGTGGTCCGCCAGGCCGGGTACCTCGTGCACCCGCTGGTGCAGCCGGCCACCAAGCGCCACGTTGATCTCCTGGAAACCCCGGCACACGCCCAGCAGCGGCACGCCTTCGTGCACGCAGGCCTTCACCAGCGCCAGCGTCAGCAAGTCGCGCGCGGGGTCCAGCGGCAGGCTGGGGTCGGCCACGTCTTCATCAAAATGCGAGGGGTGCACATTGGAGGGCGATCCGGTCAGCATCACGCCATCCACCATCGCCAGCAGATCGCTGATGTCGCCTGTCTCGGCCAGCGGGAACATCACCGGCTGGGCCTGGGCTCCCACCTTGACGGCGCGCGCGTATTTGTCACCCAGCAGCAAAAACGGCATCAGATGCCCGTGATCGCCCATGAGGCGGTGGTCGGCTGGCAGCCAAACCATGCAGGGCGGCAGCTTGTTCATGGAATCTCCAAATACGTCACTTGATTCTGATGCTCAAATTGGATCACAATCAGAGCCAGTTGATGCCACCTTATGGTGCCATTTCGCGAATACCCTCCTGTGCCGCTGACGCGGCTTCCCCTTGAGGGGGTCCGCACGGGTGGCCTGGCAAAGCCGGTTCCACGCTGCTTCAGGGTGAGGCACTCCGCTCCGAACAGTCCATTGAACATTTTTTCCAACACCCATGCTGTCCGAGTTTTTGCTGAGCGAAATGAACCGACTGGGCAGCCAGGACGCCCTGCCCCTGCACCGCCAACTGTACGAGGCCCTGCGCCGCGCCATGCTCGACGGCAAGCTCGGTGCGGGTGAGCGCCTGTCCTCCAGCCGCGACCTGGCGCAGGACCTGGGCCTCTCGCGCAACACCGTGGTCGCGGCGATCAACCAGCTCAGCGTTGAAGGCTATCTGGTCAGCCGGGTGGGCAGCGGGACCTTTGTCAACGACAACGTGCCGCGGGTCAACCCGGCCTCTGCCGCCCGGCCCCACCTGCGCGGCGCCCCGACGGTAGCGCCCTCGCGCCTGTCGGCCCGCGGTCTGGCTTTGTCCACCACGTTCTGCGCCACGCAGCTCGAAGTCCAGCCCTTCACGCCCGGCATCGCCGACTTCAGCGCCTTCCCGCTCACGCTCTGGCAGCGGCTGCAAAACAAACACTGGCGCATGACCTACCCGGACATGCTGGACTACAACGACTCCGGCGGCTACGCCCCGCTGCGCCGCGCCATCGCCGACTACCTGCGCGTGTTCCGCAGCGTGCAGCTCGATGCGGACCAGGTCATCGTCACCACCGGCACCCAGCAGTCGCTCGAACTCTGCGCCCGGCTGCTGGCCGACCACGGCGACACCGTGTGGGTCGAAGACCCGGCCTACTGGGGCGCGGTCAAGGCCTTCATGGCCACCGGGCTTGCGATCCACCCGGTGCCGGTGGACGACGAAGGCATCTGCCCCAGCGCCGCCGACAACGCCCAGCCGCCACGCCTGATCTACGTCACACCCTCGCACCAGTACCCCACCGGCGCGGTGATGAGCCTGCCGCGGCGCCACCAGCTGCTCTCCACCGCGCGCGCACACGGCGCCTGGGTGCTCGAAGACGACTACGACAGCGAGTACCGCTTCAGCGGCCCACCCATTTCCAGCCTCGAAGGCCTGGACACCGATGGCCGCGTGCTGTACATGGGCACCTTCTCCAAGGTGCTCTACCCCGGCATCAAGCTGGGCTACCTGGTCGTGCCCAAGCCGCTCGTCGCGGCTTTCAAGCAGGCGCATTACGACCTCAACCGCCCCGGCCAGATGCCCATGCAGGCTGCGCTCGCCGAGTTCATCGAGATGGGCCACTTCAGCAGCGCGCTGCGCCGCGCCCGCCAGAGCTACGGCGAGCGCCGGCAGGCCTTGCTGGAAGCGCTCAAGCCGGTGCTCGCGCCCGGCACCGAAGGCCCCGCCATCAGCGGCGCCGAACAGGGCCTGCACCTGTGCCTGCGCCTGCCCGCTGCGGTGGACGACGCCGCGCTGGCCCAGCGCATCGCGCAACAGGGTCTCACGGTGCGCCCGCTCTCGGCCTACTGCCTCGCCCGCAAAGACCTCAGGGGCCTGGTGATCGGCTACGGCTATGCGCCGCTGTCCGACATCAAGCGCTGCGGCCCGGTGCTCAGTGCGGCCGTCCGGAGCCTGAAGAAAACCTGAAACGGGCGGGCGCGCTCAGACCGCCGGACCGCCTTCGCGGAGATCGAACTTGTCGATCCGGTAGCGCATGGTGTCGCGCGAGATGCCCAGCGCGCGCGCCGCCTGGGTGACGTTCCAGCGGTTGCGCTCCAGCGCGCTGAGCAGCAGCCGGCGCTCGGCGTCGGGCAGGCTGGTCGGCAGCGGGTCGGTGTTCAGCGGCGCCACGCCGGCGAACCCCGCCTCCAGCGCCACCGGCAGGGGCAGATCGTCGGCCTCGATCACCGGGTCGCCCGCCAGCATCGCGCACTGCTCCACCGTGTTGGCCAGTTCGCGCACATTGCCCGGCCAGTTGTGCGCCTCCATGCGCTGCAGGGCCTCTGCGGAAAACACCAGCGGGCCCTTGCCATAGCGGCGCGCCGAACGGGCCAGGAACAGCAGCGCCAGCTGGGTCACGTCGCCTTGGCGCTGGCGCAGGGGCGGCAGGTTGACTTTCAAAGTCCCGAGCCGGAAATACAGGTCGTCGCGAAACCGGCCCTCTTTCACCATGGTCTCCAGTGAGCGGTTGGTCGCCACCAGCACCCGCACATCCACCGTCCGCGCGCGCACGCTGCCCAGACGTCGCACCTGGTGGTCCTCCAGCAGCTTGAGCAACTTGGCCTGGGTGGCCAGCTCCAGCTCACCCACCTCGTCCAGGAACAGCGTGCCGCCGTGCGCCGCCTCCACCAGGCCGATGCGCCGCTCGCGCGCATCGGTGAAGGCCCCGCGTTCGTGACCAAACAGTTCACTCTCCACCAGCTGGGAGGGCAGACCGGCGCAGTTGATTTCGACGAACGGCCCGTTGCGGCGCGGCCCTTCGAAATGCAGCGCCCGCGCCACCAGCTCCTTGCCGGTGCCGGTCTCGCCGCCGATCAGGACCGCCGGGGCGAACCCGTCGGTCATCTGCGCATCGGCCTCCACCAGCTGGCGCAAGCGCCCGCGCAGGCGCTGCATGGGCGCGGAGTCGCCGACCAGCGCCGCGATGCCCTGGCCCTCGGGCAGCGTCACCGCGCTGCCCGCCCGCAGGTGCCGCAGCTCCTGGGCCTGGCGCTGCTGCTGCACCGCGCGGTCCAGCACCTGCTTGAGCTGGTGCAGCGACACCGGCTTGATCAGGTAGTCATAAGCGCCGGCCCGCATCGCGTCCACCGCCACCTGCTCGCTGCCGTGCCCGGTGGCCATCACCACCGGCAGGTTCGGCTCGCGCTCGCGCATCAGGCGGAGCACGGCCAGCCCCGTCTTGCCCGGCAGGTTGTGGTCCAGCAGGACCACGTCCGGGCGCTCGGCCTCCAGCAGTTCCAGCCCTTCTTCGCCACTGGCCGCGAGCTGGCAACCGATGCCGTGGCGCTCCAGGTAGGTGTGCATGTTGCGGGCCAGCACGGGCTCGTCTTCCACAATCAGAACGCTGTAGCTCATGGTGTCGGTGTTCCGGGTCGGGTGGTCGGGTGTTGGGTCGCGGAGTGGCTGCGCACCGGCCAGCGGATGCGGGCGCGGGTGCCCTCGCCCAGCCGGCTCTCCAGCGTCAGTGTGCCGCCCAGGCGCTCGATGCTGCGGCGCGCCAGCGGCAGGCCGACGCCGAGGCCGCTGCGCTTGGTGGTGTGGAAGGGCGTGAACACGCGCTCCAGATCGTCGGCCGAGATGCCCACACCGTTGTCCGCCACCACCAGGCTCAGCACGCCCTTCTCCAGCGCGGCGCTCAGGCGGAGCTGACCGCCCGAAGGCATGGCATCGAGCGCGTTGCTGACCAGGTTGTCCACCACCTGCTCCAGCGCGGGCGCGTCGGCCCAAACCTGTGGCAGGTCCGCGGCCAGCTCACACGACACGGCGATCCCCTGGCGCCGGGCGCGCGGCGCGTGCGCGGCCAGCACGGCGTCGAGCAGGTCACGCAGACACAAAGGCTGGAGCGCCCGGCCGCCCTGCTGGGCGTAGGCCAGCAGTTTGGCGATCCAGGCCTGCAGCCGATCCACCTCCGACATGATGTCGTTCGCCTCCCGCGGCTGCTCGGGGCCCATGGCGATCAGCTCGGCGCTGGAGCGGATCGACGCCAGCGGGTTGCGCAAGCCGTGCGCCACCGCCGACGCCATGTCGCCCACGGCGGCCAGGGACTCGTTGGTCACGATGGTCCGCTGCTGGGCCGCGATCTGCCGGTCGGCCTGCATCACCATCCAGACCAGCACCAGGTAGGTCAGCAGGCCGCCGCCGGCACAGGCCAGCCACACGTAGCGCGTCACCTCGTGCACCGAGTCGATCAGGCGCGTGGGCAGCATGTAGAGCTCGGCCACACCGACCACGCGGTGGGTGACCGCGTCCCGGACCGGGATGTAGACCTCGATGGCATCGCGCCCGTCGTCGGGCACGAACGCGTGTTCCGGCTTGATGAAGCTGGAAGCCTCCAGCAGCGCGCTCTCCAGCGCCAGCCGTCCGCCCAGCGCTTCGTCCAGTTCGGCGTTGACCCCGGCGTCGCGCCCGATGGCCTCGGGGTTGGTGGACCACACCAGCCGGCGCTGCGCATCAAACACATTGGTGTGCACCAGCCCCGGCATGCGCGCCATCTCGCCAAACAGCTGCTCGAACTGCCGGGCCTTGCCGCCCTGCTGGAACAGGCGGTGGCCGTCCTGCATGCGCACCAGGCTGTCGAGGAACTCCTGCGCCAGCTCGGCGTTGCGCCAGAGCATGCGCTCGGACACATGGCGCGACAGCAGGGTCGCGCTGGTCAAGGCCGAAAGCGCGATGCACACCAGGCTGAGCACGGCAAAACGGCGTGTCCAGGTCAGCGGCGAATGGGCGAAAAAGGCCCGCAGGGAGGCCAGCAGGCGGGCACCAGAGAAGCTTGTTCGGGTCATGGTGGATCCCATTCCATTCCGGGCAGCGTAACGCAAAACCCGTTGGCGGCGGGCGCCGGACCGGCGCTCAGCAGGCCCCAGCGGTGGGTGGGGCAAAACCCCCGGCGGCGGGCCCAAACGGGGCATTTGCCCCACCCGCCAATCCCTGGTCCCGGTGCCGGGACCGGCGTCGAAACGGTCCGAAAAGTCAACAAATTCAAGGGTCTCATGGGTCACACACCGGGCAGGGAGGGTCGGCTGGCACAACGATTGCGCAAGCCCATCGCACCACCGGCCCGTCCTTCCAAGCAAATCCCCCTCCATGTCCTGCTCTCTCCATCTGGCGCACTTTCAGGCGGGCCTGAACGCCCGGGCCCCGGCGCTCCGGACCCCGACCGGGACCGCGCCCGCCGATGGCACGGCCTGCCGGCGCTTCCTGCGCGCCCCCGGCACCCCGGCATCGGCGTTTCCCGGTGTGCCCACACACCCGCCGGACCTGTACGTCCAGGACATCACCCCACCGTGGTACGGCCTGGGCGGCACGGGATAGGATCTTTCGGCAGCGTGTGCGACAGCGCACAGACCCGATTGAAAACGGGGATCAAACTGACAGGTGACAACCTTTCAGGAGACCCCGACATGACTTCCCTATCAAGAACCCTGCTGGCCGTGGCCGGCATCGCCTTCAGTGCCCAGGTGGCCGCGCAGGCCACCTTCTACGAAAACCCGGGCTTCACTGGCCGAACCGTGCGTGCCAACCAGGAAATCACCCGGTTCGACCGCTACAGCTTCAACGACCGCACCTCGTCCGTGGTGATCGTCGGCAACCGCTGGGAGGTTTGTGAGCACAGCAGTTTCCAGGGTCGCTGCGTGGTGCTGCGTCCGGGGAAATATCCCTCGCTGGCCGACATGGGCCTGAACGACGAGCTCTCCTCGGCGCGCGCCATCGCCCGCAACGCCCGGGTGGACGACGACCGCTATGCGCCGGTTCCGGTCGTGGTTGCGCCCCAGGTCACGTTCTACGAGCGCGAAGGCTTCGACGGCCGCGCCTTCACCACCACCGGGGCCATCCCCAACTTCCGCCGCTACGGCTTCAACGACCGCGCCTCGTCGGCGGTCGTGGTCGGTGAACGCTGGGAGGTCTGCGACGACAACCGCTACCGCGGGCGCTGCGTCGTGCTGCGCCCCGGACGTTACCCTTCGCTGGAAGCGATGGGCCTGGACAACGAGGTCACCTCGGTGCGTACCGTCGCGGGCAACGTGCGCATCCGCCACGACCGCTATGCACCCCCGTTCGGCCCCGCACCGGCGGACGACGGCCAGGTCACCTTCTTCGAACGGGCGGGCTTCCAGGGCCGCTCCTTCACCACGGAAGAAGCCATCGCCAATCTGGAACGGGCCGGCTTCAACGACCGCGCCACCTCGGCGATCGTGATCGGTGAGCGTTGGGAGGTCTGCAACGACACCCGGTTCAGTGGACGCTGCGTCGTGCTGCGCCCCGGGCGCTACCCGTCGCTGGAAGCGATGGGCATGAACGACCGCATCTCGTCCGTGCGCACCGTCGAAGGCCGCGGCCGCATCGACAACGACCGCTACGCACCGCAACCGGTGGCGATCTACGACAGCCGGCGCCGCAACAACGAGCGGCTCTTCGAAGCCCCGGTCACGTCCGTGCGGGCCGTGCTCGCCACCTCGGGGCAGCGCTGCTGGGTCGAGCGTGAACAGGTGCAGGGCCAGGGCGGCAACGCCAACGTGCCCGGTGCGCTGGCTGGCGCCCTCATCGGCGGCATCCTGGGCCACCAGGTGGGCGGCGGCAGCGGCAAGGACATCGCCACCGTGGGTGGCGTGATCGCCGGTGCCGCGCTCGGTGCCAACGTCGGTCGTGATGGGCAGGCCGCCACGCAGGACGTGCGGCGCTGCGAAAACACCCCCGGTGGCGCGCAACCCGCGTTCTGGGACGTGTCCTACAACTTCCGCGGCCAGGACCACCGCGTCCAGATGGCCATGGACCCGGGCAACACCATCACGGTGAACGAACGGGGCGAGCCGCGTCAGCAACGGTGATGCTTTGAGGGCCGATGGCCCTCAAAGTGCATCGCGCAAGCGGTACCAGAGCATGCCCAGCGCCAGGCTGGGCGTGCGCAGCAGGGAGCCGCCGGGAAACGGGCGGTGCTGCAGGCGGCTGAAGACATCAAAACGGCCCGCCTGCCCGGCCACCGCCTCGGCCACGAGCTGGCCCGCCAGCCCGGTGAGCGCCACACCGTGGCCGCTGAAGCCCTGCAGGTAATAGAGGTTGTCGCCCAGGCGGCCAAAGTCGGGCGCGCGGTTCATGCTGATGTCCACGAAGCCCCCCCAGACGTATTCGATCGGGACGCCCTTCAAGGCCGGGAACACGGCGCACAGGCGCCGCGCCATCACGCCCTTCAGGTCGTGCGGCGTCATGGTCGTGTAGCTCACGCGCCCGCCAAACAGCAGCCGGTGGTCGGCGCTGAAACGGAAATAGTCGAGCACGAAGTTGTTGTCGCAGACCGCCGCCTTGTGCGCGATCAGGCGCTCGCACAGGGCCGGGTCCAGCGGCGCGGTGCCCACCATGTAGGTGCCCACCGGCATCACGCGCGGCGTGATCTCGGGCGCCACCTGCGGGCCGTATTCGGGCAGCATGCAGTTGCCCGCCAGCACGCCAAAGCGCGCCGTCACGTGCCCGTGCGCGGTCGTGGCCACCAGCGTTGGGCCGCGCCGCAGGCCGGTCACCGGCGTGTTCTCAAACAGGCGCACACCCGCCGCCTGCGCCACCCGCGCCAGGCCGAGCGCGTACTTCAGCGGGTGCAGATGTCCCGAACGCCGTTCGTACGCCGCGGCCACATAGCGCGGGCTGTCGATGAGGCGCCGCACATCGTCGCCGGTGGCCACATCACAGTCCACGCCGCGCCGCCGCAGGTCGTCCACCTCGGCCTGCAACGCGCGCGCCTTTCGGGCCGATTCGGCCACATAGGTGTAGCCGCGCTGCCAGTCGCAGTCGATGCCGAGTGCCAGGGCCCGCTGCTCGATCAGGTCCACCGCCTCGACCGACATGTCCCAGGCACATTGCGCATCGGCCTCCCCCAGCTGCGCTTCAAACGGCCCCTGCCCGCTGGCATAACCCACGATGGCCTGACCGCCGTTGCGCCCGCTCGCGCCGCTGCCCACGCGGTCGGCCTCCAGCACCACCACGCTCAGGCCCTGCTGCGCCAGCTCCAGCGCCGCGCTCAGGCCGGCAAAGCCCGCGCCCACCACCACCACGTCGGCCTGCACCGCACCGTGCAAGGGGGCATTCGGCAGCGGCCGGACCACGCTGGCTTCGTAATAACTCTGCTGGTTGAGCTGGGTGTCGGAGCCCAGCAAGGAGCGCGAGAACATCATGGGCTTCTTAGTGGTGAGTCGGTCAGTTCCCGGTGCGTCGGGAGGGAAAACGCGCCCTGCAGCACACACCGCAGAACCGGCTTTGTCGGGCTGCTGGTGTGGTCCCCCTGGAGGGGGAAGACGCGAAGCGGCGCAGGGGGTGCTTCATTTCTTCGCGATCTGGCCACACAGGTAGGTCCAGACGAAACAGGCCGCGGCGTGGCTGGTCAGCTCGGCGTGGTCGTAGGCCGGGGCCACCTCCACGCAGTCCATGCCGATCCAGTTCAGCCCGGCCAGCTCCTCGATGAAGGTCAGCACCTGCGAACTCGTCAGCCCACCGGGCTCGGGCGTGCCGGTGCCGGGCGCAAACGCCGGGTCCAGCACGTCAATGTCCAGCGTCAGGTAACAGGGCCGCTGGCCGATGCGGGCGCGGATCGCGTCGATCGCGGGCCGCAACCCCGAACCGTCCAGACCGCGCAACGCGCGCGCGGTGAAGATCTGCCCGCCCTGGTCGGCCACGTACTCGCGCGCGGCGCGCTCGCCGCTGGAGCGGATGCCGATCTGCACCGTGTGCGCCGGGCTGATCAACCCCTCCTGCAGCGCTTCATAGGTCCAGGTGCCATGGCCCGAGGGTTCGCCAAAGTGATCGCTCCAGGTGTCGCAGTGCGCGTCGAAATGCACACAGGCCAGCGGCTCGCCGTTGCCGTATTGCGCCTTCGCCGCGCGCAGCAGCGGGAGCGTCACCGAATGGTCGCCGCCGAGGAACACGCCGTGGTGTTTCGCCATCAGCGCCGCCGCCTGCGCCTCGATGGCGCGGCGCACCTCGGGCAGCGGCGAGGCGTTGGGCAGACGCATGTCCAGCGCATCGCCCAGCTGGCCCAGCGGCGACACGTCAAACACCGGGTGGATGCCATCGCACAGCATCAGGCTCGCCGCGCGGATCGCCTGCGGGCCGAAACGTGCCCCCGGCCGGTTCGTCACCACGCCGTCGAACGGCACGCCCGCCACGGCAAACGCCTGATCGCTCAGTGCGGGCGCGGCCAGAAAGCGGTTGGTGTTGTTGGCGTAGGCAAACTGTCCCGTGGCCATGGCGGTCCTTGGTGTGGCAAAGCTCGAAATTGGAACCTCAAGATACCAACGATTCACAAGCCTCATGAGTCCATTTGAAGCGCCAACCCACCGTCCACCGGGCCATGCGACGCCAAAGCCCTCGCGCCCAGCAAAACACCCGCCCGTCCGCTAGCATCCCGCCACCCGGTGCCCACGCCCCGACCCACCCTCTCCCACACCCGGAACCACCCGAGGCAACCACCCCATGAAGCTTTATTACTCCCCCGGCGCCTGTTCGCTCTCGCCCCACATCGCCCTGCACGAAGCCGGCCTCGCCTTCGAAGCCGTCGCCGCGCCCACCAAGACGCACAAGCTGCCCGACGGCAGCGACTACTACCTCGTCAACCCGCTGGGCTACGTGCCCTTCCTCGCGCTCGACAGCGGCGAGACCCTGCGCGAAGGCCCGGCCATCGTGCAGTACATCGCCGACCAGGCGCCCGAGAAGAATCTCGCGCCCGCCAACGGCACCCTGGCCCGCTACCAGTTGCAGTCGTGGCTCAACTTCATCGGCACCGAACTGCACAAGGGCGGCTTCAGCCCCCTGTTCAACCCCGCCCAGCCCGCCGAGGCCAAACAGATTTTCAAGGACCGCCTGCTGCAGCGCCTGATCTGGGTGGACGGCCAACTCGCCGGCCAGCAATACCTGATGGGTGACCAGTTCACCGTGGCCGACGGCTACCTCTTCACCGTCACCAACTGGATCAAGCCGCTGGGCCTGGACGTGAGCGGCCTGGCCAACCTCGCCGCCTACCGCGAGCGCGTGGCGGCCCGCCCGGCGGTGCAGGCCGCGATGAAGGCCGAAGGCTTGATCAAGTAAACGTTGCACGCGCCCCCGTGGGGACTCTGCGGAGACCCATTTCCATGGGTGGTCGTGCTGTATTGTTGAATACACGCCAGCGGTACCCCCATGAGCGACATCCCAACCCGCGTTGCAAGCCTGAACGACCTCGACGCCATTGCCCCGTTGTTCGACGCCTACCGCCAGTTCTACGAACAAGCACCCGATCTGGCTCTGGCCCGGCGCTTTATCGCTGAGCGTCTACAGAACGGTGAGTCCGTCGTCTTGCTGGCCCTCGACACAGCCGGGCAAGCCATTGGCTTCTGCCAGCTCTATCCCAGCTTCTGTTCGGTGGAGGCCCAGCCCATTTGCACACTGTACGACCTCTTCGTGGCGCCAACCTCCCGGCGCACAGGGGCAGGAAAATGCCTGCTGCAAGCCGCCGCACGACTCGCTGCGGCCCACGGCAAAGCGCGCATGGACCTCACCACCGCCCGCAACAACCACACCGCACAGTCGGTGTATGAATCCCTCGGCTGGGTACGCGACGACGTGTTCCTCGCGTACAGCAAGCGCGTCACTTGCTGACGCTGCAGCCAACGCCCAGCGCGATGACGCCCGAGCGCTCAGGCAGCGCTCACAATGCCCGCTGCCGCAGCGCCAGTACTGCCCCCACCCACAGCGCCAGCGCTGAAAACACCAGCCCGCGCGCCAGCCCGCCCGGACCGTCGGCGATGAGGCCGACCACGGTGGGGCCGACGATCTGGCCGGCGGCGAAGATGACGGTGAAGGCGCTGATGCCGGCGGCCCATTGCGCGGGTGGCAGGTTGTGCCGCACCAGCGCCGTCGTGGACGCCACCACCGAGAGGAACACGCCGCCAAACAGCAGGCCCGAGGCGATCACGAGCGGCCAGGCGGTGGTGAGCGCGGGCAGGATGGCGGCCACGCCGAGCAGGGCGTTGAGCCGCGCCAGCGCCTGGCCGCTCTTGTGGCGGTCGAGCAGGCCGGCCCAGATGCGCGACGAGGCCACCACCGCCACCCCGAGCAGCGCATAAAACAGGGTGATCGCGCCGGGGCTGCTGCCTTGCTCACGCAGCAGCGCGATCACGAAGGTCATGTAGCCGATGTAGCCAACGCCAAAACCGGCATAGCCCGCCAGCGCATAAGCGAAGTCGCGCATGCGGAACACGCGGCTGGCGAGCGGGCCTGCGGCTTGCCCGGTGGAAGCGGCCACGGCCGGGCGGGCGGCTTCGCTGGCCGCGAGCACGCGCGCGGGCCAGGCCAGCAGCGCCGTCGCCAGCGCGCACAACAGCGCCAGGCCCCACCACGCCCAGGCCCAGCCATGGGGCTGGTCAGCCGCCCGCTCCAGCAGCCAGGGCACGCCGAACGCGGAAACCACGATGCCCAGCCCGGTGCCGCCGTAATACAGCCCGAGCAGGAACCCACTTCGATGCGGTTGGCGTGCGCCCAGCCGAGCGGCCAGCAGGCCACCGGTGCTGAACACCAGGGCGCTGGCCACACCCGCCAGACACCGCTGCAGCAGCAGCGCCGTGGCGTCGGTGAAAAAGCCGCTGGCGGCCATGAACAGCGTGGCCAGCACCGAGCCCGCCAGCAGCACGCGCATGGGCGACAGGCGTTTGAGCAGCCACGACATGGCCAGGGCACCGATGAGGTAACCCACGGCGTTGGCGGTGTTCATGGCGCCGGCCAAGGTGTAGCTCCAGCCCAGGTCGTCGCGCATGGGCGGCAACAGCAGGCCGTAGGCAAAGCGCGTGATGCCCAACGACACCGCCGCGCCCAGCGAGAGCGCCAGGGCCAGGCGCAGGTAGGGCGTGTGGTCGGGCGCGTCGGGCGCCGGGGAAGCGGGCAAGGGGAGGGACATCGCCGGCCATTGTGGGCCAGAGCGCGCCCGAGCAGCCGGGAGGCCGCTGCGCCGGCTCAGGCCGCGGGCAACCAGGCGGATTCAGCGCCGTCCTGCCGCGCGGACGGGCGATGCCTGTCCGGGTGGGCATCGGGCTCGTTGGCCGCGGCCCGGTGTTCAGAGCCACGCGGCCCCGGCCGCAGCGTCCAGGGCAGGTTGAGTTGGTTGATATCGACCGCGGCGACCCCCTGGCTGCGGACCGCCGCGATGGCCCGCACCGGCGCATCGGACGCCTGCCAGAACAGGCGCAAGTGCTGGCCCAACAGCCGCCGCAGCGTCACCGTCAGCTGGGTGCGACGCTCACCCTCCAGAAAGCCGTGGGCCTGCAGCAGCTGCAGCAGATCGAACACCAGCGGCTCATTTTTCAGGAGCTGACGCTCCAGTTGGGCAACAGACAGCATGACCAGCGCATCGGCGCCCGGCCACGGCTCGGGGGCGGCGGCACACACGTCGATCAGCACCGCCCGCAGGGTGTCGAAAAAAGCGGCGTGTCCGCTCGGCTCCCGGGTGTCGGGCACCCGCTGGAGCAACTGCACCAGGGTGTGCAATGGCCGCGAGAGCTCGTGGCGTTCGCCGGAACGGGAAAGAGAGATGGGATGTGACATGGCGGGCCCACATCAAGTGGGAACTGGTCCTGAACAGTTCCCAGCATCCCCGCACGGACCGCGGCAGGCATTGACTCTGATCACGCAAACACCACTTTGGTGTTCATCCTCAACCATCAGACCACCGCGAACTTCTTTCACCAGCGGCGGAGCCGCCACCACGCCCCGGAGGGCGGCGATCAGCCCTGACCCAGACCCACCGGCGCGGGCGCGCGCATGACGATGCGGGTGAACAGGCGGTCGAACTGCGGGTCGCGCGGCACGCGGCTGTTCAGGGGATCCTGGTTGGTGGCGAACGCGGCGTTGAGCGCGTGCCAGTCGGCGTCGGTCAGGCTCTTTTCGGCTTCCGGCAGGATCACCGACTCTTCGAGCCGCATGTGCTCGAGGTAGAAATCCACATAGCGGGTCACCTCGTCTTCGAACGCCTGGCGCCGGGTGTCGCCCAGCAGCTCCCAGGCCATCAGCAGGTGCATGAGTTCGCGCACCCGAAGCTCGCCCTGCATGTGGTCGCGCTCCAGCTGGTCGATGGCGGCCATGGTGTGCGGTGCCACGCGCGCCACGCGGGGGAACAGCAGGTCCGACTCCTTGGGATGGTGGTGCTTCTCGGGAAACTCGTCGATGTAGAACAGCATCGCCCGCAACACGTCAAAAAACAGCTCGGACTGGCCCGTCCCCTCGGGATCGGGACCGCGCCGGACCATCTGCATGAGCGATTGCAACATCGCTGCCAGGGAGGCGTGTTCGTCGCGGATGACCCGCAGGGCTTCGTGGTTCATGGTGCTGGTCTCCTCAGGGGTCAAAAAACCGACCCATCGGTCGGTTAACTCAACCCGAGACTATCACCGAACACGGCGCGCACCAGCTTGATGCACATCAACCCTGCCCGCCAAGTTGCGACGTCCCCGAAACACAGACGACGGTTGAGCGGCCGGGCACGCGGGGTTTCAGCGCTGCACCGGCGGCTTCCAGCGCTTGAGCAAGAGCGCGTTGCTGACGACGCTCACCGAGCTCAGGGCCATCGCCGCGCCCGCCAGCACCGGGCTCAGGTAACCCAGCGCGGCCAGCGGGATGCCGGCGGCGTTGTAGGCGAAGGCCCAGAACAGGTTCTGCCGGATCTTGCTCACGGTGCGGCGCGAGATGTCGAGCGCGGCGGCCACCAGCATCGGGTCGCCGCGCATGAGCGTGATGCCGGCGGCGTGCATCGCCACGTCGGAACTGCCGCCCTGGCTGTGGCTCATGGCCATGCCGACATCGGCCGCCGCGAGCGCCGGTGCGTCGTTCACGCCATCGCCGACCATCGCCACGGTGTGCAGGCTTTCCTTTGAACCCGTTGTTCCCGTAGCGGGCGGTGTGCCACCCTCCACCGCCGCCAGCGCCACCAGGCCCGGCGGTGGTTCGCGTTCGCCCAGTTTCAGGCGCTGCACCACCGCCGCCTTGTCGCCCGGCAACACCTCGGCAATCACCTCACCTTCGTCGGGCCGCAGGCCCAGCGTGTGGGCCATGGCCAGCGCGGCGCCGCGGTTGTCGCCCGAGACCATGAAGAGCCGCAGGCCCTGGGCGCGCAACCCGGCCAGCGCGGCGGCCGCGCCGGGCTTGGCTTCGTCGGCGAAGGCCAGCAGGGCCAGCGGCGCCCACTGATCGGCCTCTCCCTGCGCTGCCAGCACCGACACCGTGGCGCCCTCGTCCTGCAGCGTCTGCGCACGCGCCGCCAGCGGGCCCATGGCCGCACCCAGCTCGTCCATCCAGCGCAGGCTGCCCAACGCCAGCTTCGCGCCCTGCACGGTGCCGAGGCTGCCGCGGCCCGAGACCGCCTGCACATCCTGCGCCGCATCGGCGGCCACCGTCAGCCCACGCGTGGCCGCAGCCTCCAGCACGGCGCGCGCCAGCGGATGCGCGCTTTGCGCCTGCAGCGCGCTCGCCGCCTGCAGCACCGCCAGCTCGTCCACACCCGCGGCCGCCTCGATCAGCCGCAGCCGCGGATGGCCCACCGTCAGCGTGCCGGTCTTGTCGAACGCCACGGTGTCCACGCGGTGCGCGATCTCCAGCGCCTGCGCGTCCTTGATCAAAATGCCGTGTTGCGCCGCCACCCCGGTACCGGCCATGATGGCCGCGGGCGTGGCCAGACCCAGTGCACAAGGGCAGGCGATCACCAGCACCGACACCGCGTGCAGCAAGGCCTCTTCCACCGGCACGCCCACGTACAGCCAGCCGCCCAGCGTGATCAGCGCGATCACCAGCACCACCGGCACAAACACCGCGGCCACCTGGTCCACCAGGCGCTGCACCGGCGCCTTGCCCGCCTGGGCGTCCTGCACCAGCGCGATGATGTGCGCCAGCACGCTCTGCGCGCCCACCGCGCGCACGCTCACCTGCACCGCGCCCTCGCCGTTGAGCGCGCCGCCGGTCACGCCATCGCCCACCGCCTTGGGCACCGGCATGGCTTCACCGGTGAGCATGGATTCATCGGCCTGCGTGCTGCCCTGCGCCACCGTGCCGTCGGCCGGGAAACGTTCGCCCGGTCGCACGGTGATCAGGTCGCCGGGCAGCAGTTCGTCCACCGGCACGTCGGTCTCTTCGGTGCGTTTGATGCCGTCGGGCAGCAGGTGCGCCCACTCGGGCCGCAGCGCGTGCAGCGCGCGGATGGCGCTGGTGGTCTGGCGCTTGGCGCGCGCTTCCAGCCACTTGCCCAGCAGCACCAGCGTGATCACCACCGCCGAGCCTTCGTAATACAGGTGCACCATCTCGCCCGGTTCGGCGCTCCACCAGAGCCAGGTAGACAGCATCCAGCCGGCGGTCGTGCCGATGGCCACCAGCAGCTCCATGTTGCCGGTGAGCGCCTTCAGCGCATGCCAGCCGGCTTTGTAAAAACGCGCGCCAAGCCAGAACTGCACCGGCGTGGCGAGCAGGAACTGCATCCACGAAGGCAGCATCCAGTGTTTGCCGAACAGGTCGCCGACCATGGGCAGGGCCAGCGGGGCCGAGAGCAGCAGGCCCGCGAGCACGGGCAGGAAGTCGGTCGGGATGCCGTGCCAGCGTTCGTTGCTGTCCTCGTCCATGGCGGCCATGGACCGTGGTTCGTAGCCGGCGTCGCGCACCGCGCGCTTGATGCGCGCCAGGGTTTCGGCGTCGTCGGGGCCGGAGAGCATGACGCGCGCCGACTCGGTGGCCAGGTTCACGCTCGCACCGCTCACGCCAGGCTGTTTCTTCAGCACCTTCTCCACGCGCGAGACGCAGGAAGCACAGGTCATGCCGCCAATGCCCAGGTCGATCTGGCAAAGCTCGGGAGATTCGGGCACGACGCCGGGGTCGGCCACTGCGGTCAAGGTATTCATGGGTCAAGGATAAGCTTTACCCCCATGGGAAGGTCAAGCGACAAGGTGTATCGTTCATCGCCTGGGGACTTGACCTTGACACCGTGTCAAGCCTGAAGATGCGGTCTTCTTCCCCCACTTTCATCTGGAGCCACACCATGAACCAACTTTTCACCGTGCAAGGCATGACCTGCGGCCACTGCGAAAAAGCCGTCACCACCGCCATCAAGACCCTGGATCCCCAGGCCGAGGTGCGCATCGACCGCAGCCAGAACCTGGTGGAAGTCCAGACCGAACAGCCGCGCGACGCGGTGGCCGCGGCCATCAGCGAAGAAGGCTACACCGTCGCTGCATGAGATGAGCCCCCACACGCCACCGCTGCGCGGGTCGTTGCCCCCCGAGGGGGCTGATCCGGCTTGGGGCGGCCCGGCGCCGGATCCGATGAGCACAGCCCACAGCGCGCTGGACCACGTGGGCGCCTGGCCGGTCAACATCGGCACCGCGGCCAGCCTGAGCGGCATCTCGCCCAAGATGCTGCGCCACTACGAAGCGCTCGGCCTGCTGGGCGCGGTGGCGCGCACCGACAGCAACTACCGCCAGTACAGCCTGGCCGACGTGCACACCCTGCGCTTCATCCGCCGCTCGCGCGACATGGGTTTCGGCCTCGACGCCATCACCGAACTCGTGAGCCTGTGGCACAACCGGCGCCGCAGCAGCGCCAGCGTCAAACGCATCGCTCAGAAGCACCGCGACGAGCTGGGCCAGCGCATCGAAGCGCTGCAGGCCATGCAGCGCACGCTGGACGAACTGCTGTGCCATTGCCCCGGCAACGACCGGCCAGACTGCCCGATCCTCGACGACTTGGCCCATCCTTGATCTGCCGCAAGCCATCCAGGCTTTAGCGGAACAAATCTTTACAAATCGGCATCACTCCGGCACAGAGCAGAAACAGCCGCTGCTCACACTGAAGCCATTCCGGAAGCAGGCAGCCCGCCCGCCCATTCTGGAAAGTTCTTCTTCAACCTCCGGAGTGATTCATGAAATTGTTCAGCCAACGCACCCTCATCGCCGCCGCCCTCGCCACCGCCTTTGTCGGCGTTTCCGCCACCGCCATTGCCCAGGGCATGGGTGCCCCGTCGCAAGACATGCGTGCCCAGCACATGGCCCAACGCGCTCAAGCCGGCCCGGACGCCACACCGGGCAACGCCGATCTGACCCAGAAGCGGGCCTATCGCATGGAACGCATGCAAAAACGCATGGCCGAGCGCCAGGCCCAGCTCAAGGCAACCCTGAAGATCACGCCGGCCCAGGAAGCCGCGTGGAACGCCTTTGTGGCCCGCACCACACCGGAGCCGCGCATGGGTCGCGACGTGAGCCGTGAAGACTGGGCCAAACTGACCACGCCGCAGCGCCTCGACAAGATGCAGGCCCTGAAAGCCGAACGCGATGCCCGGATGGACAAGCGCATCGACGCCACCAAGAGCTTCTACGCCGCGCTCACACCTGAGCAGCAGAAGGTGTTTGACAGCCAGCGCCACGGCGGTTTCCAGCGCGCCGGCATGCAGGGTGAACGCGGCATGATGGGCAAACACCACCACGGCGGTCACCACCGCATGGGTGGCATGGGTGGCGGTGCCGGCTGCGATGCCCCGGCGCAGCCGCGCAGCTGAACCCGACCCGCACCCTTTCCCAAGCCCCGCCCGTCGGGGCTTTTTCATGGGCTTGACCTGAGTCAAGCCCCACCACCCAGCCACCCGATAAGCTGCCCCGCCATGGACTTTGACCTCATCATCATCGGCGCCGGCCCGGCCGGCCTGAGCCTGGCCCGGGCGCTGCGTGGCAGCGGACTGCGCATCGGCCTGATCGAACAGCACACCCGCGACGCGCTGCAACAGCCCGCTTTCGATGGCCGCGAAATCGCCCTCACCCAGCACAGCGCCGAGTTGCTGCGCCAGCTCGGCATCTGGCCCCTGCTGGAGGAAGCCCACATCGCGCCGTTGCGCGACGCACTCGTGCTCGACGGCGGCGCCGGCCCCGGCCAGCAGCGCATGCGCATCAGCCACCAGCTGAGCCCAAAGACGGAGCTCGGCTTCCTCGTCGCCAACCACCACATCCGCCGCGCCGCCTTCGAGGCGGCCCTGGCACCCGAAGACGCCAGCGGCCGGCCGCCGGAGCTGCGCTGCGACGAACAGGTCACACAGATCCACACCGACGCCAGCGGCGCCCACCTCACGCTTGCCAGCGGCCAACGCCTGAGCGCCCAGCTCGTGGTGGCCGCCGACAGCCGCCATTCCAGCACCCGCCGCGCCATGGGCATCCCGGCCGACATGCACGACTACGGTCGCACCATGCTGGTCTGCAACATGACGCACGAGCAGCCTCACCACGAGACCGCCTGGGAATGGTTCGATCATGGCCAGACGCTCGCCCTGCTGCCCATGAACCCCGACCCGGTGAGTGGATTGCCGCGCTCATCGGTCGTGCTCACCCTGCCCAGCCAGGAACTCCAGCCCCTGATGGACCTGCCCGAAGACGCGTTCAACGCCGCCATGGCGCAGCGCTTCGGCCACCAGCTGGGCGCCATGCGGCTCAGCAGCACGCGCCACGCCTACCCGCTGGTGGGCGTCTGGGCGCGCCGCCTGGTGGCGCAGCGCTTTGCCGTCGTCGGCGACGCCGCCGTCGGCATGCACCCGGTCACAGCCCACGGCTTCAACCTCGGCCTGCGCAGCATCGACAGCCTGTCGAAAGCACTGATCCAGGCGCATCAAAAAGGGCAGGACATCGCCTCGCCCGTCCTGCTGCAGCGCTACCAGCGCACCCACCAGGGCGCCAGCCGCGGTCTCTACATGGCCACCCACGCCCTGGCCACGCTTTACACCCGCGAAGAGACGCCGGCCCGCCTGTTGCGCCAGGCCATGGTCGGCCTGGGTGAACGTTTCACGCCCTTCAAGCGCGCGGTGGCGGCGTCCCTGACCGGCTTGCATTGAGGGTCCCCCCGCGCCGCTTCGAGTGCCTTGCAGGCCGCAGCCCTCAGCCCCCCAAGGGGCAACGCGAGTGGCCCGGAAAAGTCGGTTCCACCGCATCCTGGGTGGCAGGCACGCGCTCCGGTCGCGCCGCGTTCTGCGTCTGAGGTGTTTGCTCCGGCAAGGTCTTGTTGCGGTGCGTCAAGATGCTTGTCAGCATTCGGGTCTAGATTGATACATGTCAATCCGTACGGGCACGCAGAGGCCCGGCCGCTCTCAACCGCCCGAGGAGACCACAAGACCATGCTGTCCGCCTACATCACGCACGCCGACTGTGCCCGCCACGACATGGGTGCCCACCACCCCGAATGCCCCGAGCGCCTGGGCGCCATCAACGACCACCTGCTGGTCAAGGGTCTGCTGGACTACATGATCCCGTACGACGCGCCGATGGCCACCGAGGAACAGCTGGGTCGCGCACACGCCTCGCTCTACGTGCGCGAAATCTTCGAAGCCTCGCCCAAGGAAGGCCTGCACCCGGTGGACCCGGACACCAACATGTGCCCCCACACGCTCTCGGCCGCCCTGCGCGCCGCAGGCGCCGCCGTGCAGGCGACCGACCTGGTGCTGGCGGGCAGCACCACCACCGCTTTCTGCAGCGTGCGCCCGCCCGGCCACCACGCCGAGCGCTCGGCGGCCATGGGTTTCTGTTTCTTCAACAACATCGCCGTCGGCATGCGCCACGCGCTCGATGTGCACGGCCTGCAGCGCGTCGCCCTGATCGACTTCGACGTGCACCACGGCAACGGCAGCGAAGACATCTTCCGCGGTGACGAGCGCGTGCTGATGTGCTCCATCTTCGAGAAGGGCCTTTATCCCTTCAACGGCGAGAACGCCGTCGGCCCGAACATGGTCAACGTCGGTCTGCCCAGCCGCTCCGGCAGCGACGCCTTCCGCGCCGCGGTCACCGACCACTGGATTCCCGCGCTCGACGCCTTCGCGCCGCAGCTGATCTACATCTCGGCCGGCTTCGACGCCCACCGGGAAGACGACATGGGCAACCTCGGCCTCGTGGAAGCCGATTACGCCTGGGTCACCCAACAACTCATGAAACTGGCCGGCAAACACTGCCAGGGGCGCGTGATTTCCTGCCTGGAGGGCGGCTACGTTTTGAGCCCCCTCGCCCGCAGCGTCGCGGCCCATGTGCGTGTGCTGATCGGCGCCGACTGAACACGAACCATCCGAATCTTCAGCAACCTGAGTCCCTCATGGACAAACACTACCTCACCCCGCTCTTCCTGCCTGAAACCATCGCCGTCTTTGCCGGCAAAACCGACGACCCCGACAGCCAGATACCGCAAGCGCGGTCGTTGATCAACGCGCTGACCGCCCAGCGCTTCAGCGGCAACCTGGTCTTCCTCGACATCCACACCACCGGCACCCTGGCCGATCTGGCCCAGACCCGGGCCGACCTGGCCATCATCGCCCTGCCCCCGGCCGAGGCGATCGCCGCGCTGGAAGTGGCCGGGCGCATCAAGTGCAAGGCAGCGCTGGTGGTCGGCAGCGGCACCTCGGCCGACATGGCGGGCGACATGCACCGCGTCGCGCGCCGCCACGGCATGCACCTGCTCGGCCCCAACAGCCTGGGCTTCCAGCGCCCGCGCGCCGGCCTCAATGCCAGCGTGGTGGGCCCGCTCGCGGCCGTCGGCCCGCTCGCGCTGGTCTCGCAATCGGGTGCGCTCACGGCGTCCATCCTGGACTGGGCGAGCCAGAACGCCGTGGGCTTCTCCACCGTGGTTTCACTCGGCCCCAACACCTCGGTCGACATCGCCCAGGTGCTCGATTTCCTCGCCTCCGATGCACAAACCCACAGCATCGTCGTCTACATGGAAGGCATCTCCAGCGCGCGCCGTTTCATGAGCGCACTGCGCGCTGCTGCCAACGCCAAGCCGGTGATCGTGCTCAAGGCCGGGCGCAAGCAGGCGGGCAACGAAGCCGCGCAGACCCACAGCGGCGCCATCGTCGGCAGCGACGACGTGTTCGACGCTGCCCTGCGCCGCGCCGGAGCGGTGCGCGTGCGCTCGTTTGTCGAGCTGTTTTCGGCCTCCAAATGCCTGGCCTCGCGCTACCGCCCGGTGGGCAAGCGCCTGGCCGTCGTCACCAACGGCGGTGGCCCCGGCGTGCTGGCGGCCGACTGGGTGAGCGAGATCTCGCTGGAACTGGGCAAGCTCGCACCCGACACCATCGCCAGCCTCAAACCCCTGCTGCCCGCCCTGGCGTCGCTCAACGACCTGATCGACCTGTCCGAAGAAGCCACGGCCGAACACTACCGGGCCGCCATAGACGCCGCCGGCCACGACAAGACGGTGGACGGCATCCTGGTGGTGCATTCACCCAAGTCCGGTATCGACGCGGCCGACGTGGCACGCGCCATGGCCGAACTCAAACCCCGACTGGGCAAACCGCTGCTCTGCTGCTGGATGGGCGATGCCTCGGTGGGCGAAGCGCGCGCCGTGCTCGCCACCGCCAACATCCCCAGCTTCCGCACGCCCGAAGCCGCCGTGGGCGCCTTCGGCAACATCGCCAGCTTTTACCAGAACCAGCAACTGCTGCAGCAGACGCCCCCGCCCCTGTCCACCCTGGCCCAGCCCGACATCGAGGGCGCGCGCCTGCTGATCGAGAACGTGCTCACCGAGCGCCGCAAGATCCTCACCGAAATGGAATCCAAGGCCCTGCTCTCGGCCTTCCACATCCCGGTGACTCAGACCATCCTGGCGCGCAGCGCCAATGAAGCCATGATGATCGCCACCCAGCTGGGTTACCCGGTGGCGCTGAAGATCGACTCGCCCGATATCAGCCACAAGAGCGACGTCAACGGCGTCGCGCTCAACGTGCTCAACGCGGTCGGCGTGCGCGACATCTACAACACCATGATCCAGGCCGTCACCAAGGCCCAGCCCGGCGCACGCATCAACGGCGTCACGATCCAGAAAATGGCGCGCAACAAGCGTGGCCGAGAGATCTGCATCGGCCTCGTGACCGACGATCCGTTTGGCCCGGTGATCGCCTTCGGTGCCGGCGGCACCATGATCGAGCTGATCGACGACCGCGCCATGGAGCTGCCCCCGCTCAACCAGTTCCTGGCGCGCCGTCTGATCGACCGCTCCCGCGTCGCCGAGACCCTGGGCGAATGGCGCGGTGCATCTGCGGTCGACATGGACGCGCTGGAACACGTGCTGCTGCGCGTCTCGGAAATGGTCTGTGAGCTGCCCCAGCTGCGCGAGATGGACATCAACCCCATCATCGTGGACGAATCGGGCGCCGTGGCGGTGGACGCCCGCATCGTGATCGACAGCGCACCCGCCACGGCGCGCAACTACGCCCACCTGGCCATCCTGCCCTACCCGGCCCGCTACGAGCAGATCTGGCCGCTGCGCGGCGGCGGTGAATACACCATCCGCCCGATCCACCCCGACGACGCCCAGATGCTGCAGGACCTGGTGCAGAACCTGTCGCCCGAGAGCCGCTATTTCCGCTTCGTGTCCTCACTCAAGGAACTGCCGCCATCGATGCTGTCGCGCCTGACCCTGATCGACTACGACCGCGAGATGGCACTGGTGGCCATCCACCGCACCCGCAAGACCGACGCCGATGGCGAAATCGTGGAAACCGAGCGCATCGTGGGCGTCTCGCGCTACATCACCAACCCCGACAAGGCCAGTTGCGAGTTTTCGCTGGTGGTGGCCGATGACTTCAACGGCAAGGGCCTGGGCTCGCGTCTCATGCTCAGCATCATGGAAGAAGCGCGCGACAAGGGCCTGGCCGAGATCGAGGGCCTGGTGCTGGCCAACAACCCGGGCATGTTGCGCCTCATGAAGGGCCTCGGTTACAGCATCAAGCCGTTTCCCGAAGACCCGGACTTCAAACTCGTCACACACACGCTCTGAAAAGCTGCGCGCCTTCGGCGCAGCGTTTTTTTGACATCACCGCCCGGTCCTCCGGGCGGTTTTTTTTGGCTGTTCTTATTCTTCTATATCTTTATTTCAAATTAGTAGGAGTAGTAGAGCGAGCGGTTTTGTGTGGACAAGCGCTTTTTCCTCAATGCCATCAAGGACTTGATAACCGTACAAGCCTGTGAAGGCGTCCCTGTTGCGATCGAACAGAAAAGGGGATAACCCGGCACCTGACCACATTGTTGTGGATAACACGAGGCTTATTCAAAAGTTACACACAGGCTTGTGAGCAACAGGCGCCGACAGACCATCTTTGGCCGCAGTTCCCGCGGGTTTCGCTGTCGGAACACCCTGTTGACCCAAAACGACGGAACCGGTTTTCCAACACCGACCGGTGTCACTTTTTTGGACTGGGTCGTCCGGACACCGGACGGCGTTTCCCCGGCTGTTCCTATTCTTCTATAGCTTTATTTCAAATTAGTAGGAGTAGTAGAGCAGCCTCTTTTTTGTGGACAAGCGGCTTTTTTGCTGGCCGATCAAGGACTTGGCGCCAGTACAAGCGTGTGAAGACGGCCCTGTTGCTGCTGAACCGAAACGGGGATAAGTTGGCGTTTTTCCACCATGCTGTGGATAACATGGTGCTTATTAGAAAGTTACACACAGGGTTGTGCAAAAAACCCCTGTGAAACCGCCAAAAACCGGGGTTTCAGTGCAGGCGCGCCATCTGCGCAAAGCCCCAGGCCATGCCCAGACCGTGCAGCAGCGTCGCCACCACGGTGAGGGCCAGGGCTGGCTTCAGCTGCTGTGGCCGGTGCAGATGGGTCAGCAGCCAGGCCAGGGCCGCCAGCGAAAACGGCAGCGAGACCAGTCCCCAGAGCGCCGGCATCGGCGGAATCAGCAGCCACACGCTGGCCGCCAGCCACGCATGGGCACCCAGCACCAGCAAGCCGTACAGCGCGCCCGCCGCCACCGGGCCCAGCCGCACCACCAGGGTGCGTTTGCCCACGCGGGCATCGGCCGCGGCGTCCGGAAAACCATTGATCAGCAGCAAGGCCCCCACCATCAGCGCAAAACCCGCCGCTGCGCTGGCCGGGATCACGAAAAACTGCCGCCGTTGCACATAGTCCGCGCCCACCACCACGAGAAACCAGACCAGCGCCACCGTCAGTTCGCCCAGACCGCGCGACACCAGCTTGAGCGGCGGCGCGGAATACGCCCAGGCCAGCAGCAGCCCGGCCATGCCCAGCAGCAACACCCCGCCGCCGGCCTTCACCGCCAGCAGCAGACCCGCCGGCACCAGAAACACCAGCAACGCCTTGGCCAGCTCGGCGGTCTGCTGTTCGCTCACCGCGCCGGTCTGGATCAGCCTCGAACCGCCGGTGAAGGGGAAGATGCCGTCCGTGTTGGCCGCATCGGCACCGTTGCGGGCGTCGTGCAGGTCGTTCAACACATTGCCCGCCGCGTGCGCCAGCACCGCCAGCGCCATGGCGCCCAGCGCCAGCGGCAGATCCACACCACAGCCGCAGGCCGCTGCCGTGGCGGTGCCCAGCACGCAGGCCACCACGGTCAGCAGCAGGAAAGCCGGCCGCGTCATGCGCCACACCAGCGAGACACGGGCCCAGGCTGAAACCGGCGTACCGGAGGCCGGTTTCTCAGGGGAAATGGGGGTGTTTTTCATACGGGTTTCAGTATGCCGGGACACGTCGGTTTGTGCGTTGCCATCGAGCAAACCGACGAACGGCTGGGCACGCGGTTTACAGCCCCTCACACCGGCACACACCTGGGCACCAACGCACACCCCCCGGCTGGTAAGATGCTCGGCGCGCAGTGGGCCCGGGTCTTGCTGTGCGGCTTCACCCTCTGCACATCCGCTGGGACCTCGTTTTTCTCTCCAGCCACCGAGCCTGCCCTTCATGTCCGTTGCCCTCGCTGCCAACGCGCCCGCCACCTTCGAGATCAAGAGCGCCAACCTGCCCCTGGTCGCCTTGCTGCTCAAATCCGCCGACCTCGCCCGCCTGAGCGAAGAACTGGCCCAGCGATTCGGCGACATGCCCGATTTTTTTGACCAGGACCCGCTGGTCATCGACCTCTCGCCCCTGCAGGGCACCGAGGCGGCCGGTCTCGAAACCGCGCTCGACTTCGCCGCACTCGCCGACCTCCTGCGCCAGTACCGCCTGCAGCCCATCGCCGTGCGCGGCGGCAGCGATGCCCAGACCGCCGCCGCCCTGGCCGCGGGCCTCATTTCGGCGCCCGACGCTCTGGTCCAACGCAGCTCCGCGCCCCAGCCCGCCCCGAGCCGGGCGCCGGTCCAGCCCGAAACGCCCGCTCCGGTCGCCGCTGTGCCACCCCCGGTGGCACCGGGTGCGATGGTGATCGACAAACCGCTGCGCTCCGGTCAGCAGGTCTACGCCCGCGGGCGCGATCTGGTCGTCATGGCCATGGTCAACCCCGGCGCCGAAGTCATCGCCGACGGCCACATCCACGTCTACGCACCGCTGCGCGGCAAAGCCATCGCCGGTGCCCGTGGCAACGCCGACGCGCGCATCTTCGCGCTGTCCATGGACCCCGAACTCATCTCCATCGCCGGCATCTACCGCACCAGCGAGACCGATCTGCCCCCCGAAGTGCGGGGCAAGGCCGCCCAGGTGCGCCTCATGCCCGGTCCCGACGGCGAAGACAAACTGATCATCGATCCCCTGTCTGCCTGACGGCTGCCAACAGCCTTTCAGCCACTTCCCCACCTTCACAGGAACCTCCACATGACCCAAATCGTTGTCATCACTTCCGGCAAGGGCGGCGTGGGCAAGACCACCACCAGCGCCAGCTTCGCCTCCGGCCTCGCCCTGCGCGGCCACAAGACCGCCGTCATCGACTTCGACGTCGGTCTGCGCAACCTCGACCTGATCATGGGCTGCGAACGCCGTGTGGTCTACGACCTGATCAATGTCATCCACGGTGAAGCCAACCTGAACCAGGCGCTGATCAAGGACAAGCAGTGCGACAACCTGTTCGTGCTCGCCGCCAGCCAGACGCGGGACAAGGACGCGCTCACGCAGGACGGCGTTGAAAAGGTGCTGAACGACCTGTCCGCCATGGGCTTTGAATACA
This sequence comes from Hydrogenophaga aromaticivorans, assembly GCF_013387465.1. Classification (GTDB taxonomy): domain Bacteria; phylum Pseudomonadota; class Gammaproteobacteria; order Burkholderiales; family Burkholderiaceae_C; genus Hydrogenophaga; species Hydrogenophaga aromaticivorans. Next base: position 140,649 of record NZ_VYGV01000015.1, read on the forward strand.
TCGTCTGCGATTCGCCCGCCGGCATCGAGACCGGCGCGCTCATGGCCATGCACTTCGCCGACGAGGCGCTGATCGTGACCAACCCCGAAGTCTCCAGCGTGCGCGACTCCGACCGCATCCTCGGCATGCTCGGCAGCAAGACCAAACGCGCCATCGAGGGCAAGGATCCGATCAAGGAACACCTGCTGATCACGCGCTACAACCCGACGCGCGTGGCCGACGGCCAGATGCTCAGCCTGGAAGACATCCAGGACATCCTGCGCATCAAGCTGATCGGCGTCATCCCCGAGAGCGAAAACGTGCTGACCGCGTCCAACCAGGGCATGCCGGCGATCCACTTGAAGGGCACCGACGTGGCCGAGGCCTACAGCGACGTGATCGACCGTTTTCTCGGTGCCGAGAAACCGCTTCGTTTCGTCGAAGCCGAAAAGGCGGGCTTCTTCAAGCGCGTGTTCGGAAGGAAGTGAGCATGTCCTTCCTTTCCTTCTTTCTGGGCGAAAAAAAGAAGACCGCCAGCGTCGCCAAGGAGCGGCTGCAGATCATCCTGGCGCATGAGCGCAGCGGCCGCAACGCCGCCGAGCCCGATTACCTGCCCGCGCTGCAGCGCGAGCTGGTGGCCGTGATCGGCAAGTACATCAAGATCAATCCGGACGACATCAAGGTCATGCTGGAGCGCCAGGACAACCTGGAAGTGCTCGAAGTCAAGATCGAGCTGCCTGACCGGAAATAGAGCAGCGCCCATCCAGAGACACCGAGGAACCGGCTTTGCCGGGCCTCAGGTGTCGCCCCCCTTCCAGGGGGGACGCGCGCAGCGCGGCAGGGGGTCTTTATGATGGGCCCATGCTGATCGAAACCCTGGGCGCAGCCCGAGACATGGGCCGCCTGAACACCATTCTGGGCGTGCTCATCCGCCACGGCTTCGGCGACAGCGTGCGCCGCCTGGGCCTGGCCGACCGTCTGGAGCGCGCGGGTCACGTGCTCAAGTGGGAACACGCGGCCGATCTGGCGCGGCTCGAACCGCCGGTGCAGCTGCGCCTCACGCTCGAAGAGCTCGGCCCCACCTTCGTCAAGCTCGGCCAGATCCTGGCCGGCCGCGCCGACCTGTTCGGCCCCGAATTCATCGCGGAGTTCGAGAAGCTCCACAGCCAGGTGCCTGCGGTGCCACTGGATATCCTGCTGCCGCAGCTGCGCGAAGACCTCGGCGGCGAGCCTGAAACCCTTTTTGCCCGGTTCGACACCGAACCGCTCGCCGCCGCCTCCATTGCCCAGGTGCACCGCGCCCAGCTGCACGATGGCACCGAAGTGGTCGTCAAGATCCGCCGCCCCGGCATCACCGAAACCATCGAGGCCGACCTGCGCCTGCTGGCCCGGCTGGCCGCCATCGCCGAAGCCGAAATCCCGGCGCTGAAACCCTACCGCCCGCAGCAACTGGTGCGCGAACTGGCCCGCTCCCTCAAGCGCGAACTCGATCTGGCCAGCGAATGCCGCAACGCCGAACGCATCGCCGCCAACCTCGCTTCGTTGCCCTGGATCGTGGTGCCCAAGGTGCACTGGGCGCACACGAAAGAGCGCGTCAACGTGCAGGACTACGTGCATGGCACCGCCGGCAATCAACTCGACCAGCTCGACGCCCTGGGGCTGGACCGCAGCCTGCTGGCGAAACGCGGCGCACAGGCCGTGCTCAAGCAGATCGTCGAAGACGGCCTTTTCCACGCCGACCCGCACCCTGGCAACGTCATCTACCTTGAAGACAACCGCATCGCCTTCATCGACTTCGGCATGGTCGGGCGCCTCTCGGTGCGCCGACGCGAAGAACTCCTGAACCTGCTGCTGGGCCTGGTGGAGCGAAACCCCCAGACCGTGGCCGATGTGCTGCTCGACTGGACCGGCGACGAGCACGGCGTCAATCTCAGCCTGCTCGAAACCGAGATCGAAACCTTCGTCGACCAGTACCACGGCGTGCCGTTGGCCCAGCTGAATCTTGGCGAGATGCTCGCCGACGTCACCACCATCCTGCGCGAACACCACCTCGGCCTGCCCTCCGACATGGCCCTGCTGATCAAGGCCTTCATCACGCTCGAAGGCATGGGCCGTGGCCTCGACCCCGAGTTCCACATGACCACCGAAGCCCTGCCGCTGCTCAAGCAGGTGGTGCGCGCGCGCTACCAGCCCAAGGTCGTGGCCAACCGCGCCTGGCAGACCCTGCGCCGCACGCTCGCCGTGGCCGAACAGCTGCCACACGACGTCTCGCGCCTGCTGCGCAACGCGCGCCGTGGCAAGGTGCACGTGGGCATCGAGCTGGCGCACCTCAAGCGCGTGGGCGACCAGATCGACCGCGCCGCCAACCGCCTCACCATGGCGCTGGTGATCGCCGCGCTCATCATCGGTTCCTCCATTGTCATGACCGTCAAAGGTGGCCCCACCCTGTTCGGTCTGCCCGCCTTCGGTTTCCTCGGCTTTGCCAGTGCGTTCGTCGGCGGGCTGTGGCTGGTGCGGGCGATCTGGCGCAGCAGCAAGGGGCGGGATGTGGGGGAGGAGTGAACAGCTCGTCGAGCCGCGGGGTCATGTTGGGCTGAGCGGAAACTGCCGCGCCACATGCACCACCGCCCGCACGGTGATCGTGCAGTTGGTCTCGTCCTGATCGAAGTACACGATGTAGTTTTGATGCGCCACCAGTTCGTGCGCACCCGGGACGCGGCTGCTGGTGCGGCGGGGAAAGTTGGGATCGGCGAGCTGGTCCACCTGGCTGTCGATCAACAACCACATGTCGATGGCCGCGCGCGGGTTGTCGCGAGCAATCCAGGCTTCGATGGCGTCGAGATCTTCCCGGTACTCGGGTCGTCGGAGGATGCGCCAGACGGCGCAGCTCATGAGGTCTGCCGCTGGGCAGCGAGTTTGTCGCTGCGGATGCGCTCCCAGTCGGGCTCGCTGATGGCGGAGCGCGGGTCGTCGCGGCTGGTCTGCACTTTGGCTCGCACCCAGCGGTCGTATTCGGCGGCGCGGGTCATGGCTTCGGCGCGGTCAGGCCTGCTGCGTCGCGCCAGTTCGGCTTGTTCGGGGTGCCACTGGTCCAGCCGGTCCAGCACGATGCGGCGCACGCCCAGCTTGTGCAGCAGTTTCAGCGCGCTGTCCACGCTGCCAAACAGGCGGGGCTCGGTGCTACGGGCTTGCACCAGCGTGGCCTGACCAGTCAGCGTGAGCAGCTTGACTGCAAAGCGCGCTCCCACGGGCTCAATCTCGACAGACTTCACTGCGCCGTGTGCAAAAGCAGCCTGGAACTGGATCTGGGTCAGCGTGTTCATGGGAGCATGAGTAATATTAATAAAGTGCAGTTTATATGTTGATCATGCAAAGATCAAATGTCGTGCCTTTCCGATGCGGTGGGTCAACTGGATCGCGACCACCAGAAGCACGCATGCACGTTTTTCCACATCGTGGTACATTAACTGGTTCGCCTTGGGCGACCAGCCGCGTCCGGGTTTGATGACCTTGACGCACCGCCCCCGGCAGAGGGGCCGCTGGTCCAGCCCCTCCATCGCGAGCCGTGCCAGCCCCGCACCTTTTCCAGGTCGGCGCCGTCGCAATCTTCTCCCTGCTGTTGCCGATGCCCCTGCCGTGGCGCGTGCTCTGGTTCTGGCTGGTGTTCCCGACACCGTGCCGGCGCCGGGTGATTCAGTCGGGCACCCCGGCGCTTGGGGCTGCCAATGTGTTTTTCGGGCGTTTTCCTGCTGTGCGGTCCATAAGACCGCGGCGTTCCGCCCTTTGATGTTTTTGATGATTCATACGATTTCCACGACCACAACAACGAAGAGACTGTCTCCTCTCACTCTGGGCAAGTACCGCATCGCGGCTTGCCCTCGGCCGCTGCCGTGCGGCCGTTTTGCCGCCCAGGTGTCCATCGCCAGCGGCTCGGGCAGCGCCTGTACCGACCGTGTCATGCGCTTCCACGATGATTTCCCCACACACGACGCAGCGGCGCATTACGCCGTGGCGCAAGGCATCGACTGGGTGAACGACGCGTTGCGCATTCGCGTGCGCCCGGCCACCGTGGCAGCGACGGTGCCTTCTCCCCAGATTTGTATTTGAAGCAAAGGAGCCTCACATGGCCAAGGAAGAACTGATCGACATGATGGGCATCGTTAACGAGGTGTTGCCCGACACGCGCTTTCGCGTGACGCTGGACAACGGTCACCAGCTGATTGCCTACTCCGCCGGCAAGATGAAAAAGAACCACATCCGCATCTTGGCGGGTGACCGGGTTTCTCTCGAACTCTCGCCCTACGACCTGACCAAGGGCCGGATCAATTTCCGCCACATCGAAGGCCGCGGCCCGATGGTGCCGCGCAAGCCACGCTGAGTTGAGCACCGGGGTTGACCGGGCTCGCGCCCGATCCGACCTCACATGCCCATGCCACCGTCCACGGGCAGACCCGCACCCGTGATGAAGCGCGAAGCGTCGGAGCACAGGAAGACCACCGCGTCGGCCATGTCGCTTACCGTGCCCAGGCGCCCCAGTGGCGTCTGCTCCACGATGGCCCTCACAGCGGCATCGGGGGATTCGAACAAGCCGGCACCCACCACGTCGCTGGCGAGCTTCATGCCCATGTCGGTGGGCACGAGGCCGGGGTAGATGCTGTTCACACGCACCCCGTAGCCCAGCTTGCCCGCCTCCATGGCGCCCACGCGCGTGAGCCGGTCCACGGCGGATTTGGTGGCCGAGTAGCCCGCAATGGCGGGAAACGCGATGGTGGCCGCCACCGACGACACGTTGACCACCACGCCGCCCTGCCCGGCCAGACCACCCGGGCGCATGGCGCGGAAAGCCTGTTTCATGCCGATCGCGGTGCCGACGATGTTCACGTCGAGCATGCGGCGCAGTGCGTCGGGATCGATCTCCGTCACCAGCGCGGTGAACTCGATGCCGGCGTTGTTGATCAGGATGTCAAACCCCCCGAACGCCGAGTGCGTGGCGCTGATCGCCGCGAGCCAGTGGGCTTCGTCGGTCACATCCAGGTGCACAAACGCGGCCTGGGCGCCCGTGGCGGCCAGGGCCCGCGCGGTCGCCTGGCCCTGCTCTTCGAGCACGTCGCCAATCATCACGGATGCCCCGGCCGCGGCCAGTGCCACGGCCATGCCGGCGCCCAGGCCCCGGGCACCGCCGGTCACCAGGGCCTTGCGGCCGGTCAGATTGAATGGGGACATGAAACCTCCTGAATGCTGTTGTGGGTGAATGAGACGCCAGCCAAAGCCAGCGACTGGCGCACTCTAGACACCCGGCACAGGAGCGGGAACAAATCCCTGTAAAAGTTGACAGTGCCACGGACCGCGAGCCAGCCTGGACGGCCTGCTCGCCGAGGTGGCGGTGGGTCAGCGGCTGGTTTTTGAGCGCCGTGCCCGCACCGCTTCGGCCAGACCCTGCAACACCGGCACGGTCTGTTCGAAACTGATGCAGGCGTCGGTCACGCTCACGCCGTGCTGCAGCGGCTGGCCGGGCACGATGTCCTGGCGGCCTTCGTTCAGGTGGCTTTCGATCATCACACCGGTGATGCGCGCGTCGCCCGCGGCGATCTGCTGCGCCACGTCGGCGGACACGTCGATCTGCCGGCGGTGCTGCTTGCTGCTGTTGGCGTGCGAGACGTCGATCATCACCTGCTCGCGCAGGCCCGCGGTCTTGAGCAGAGCGCAGGCGGCATCCACATCGGCGGCGCTGTAGTTGGTCGCTTTGCCACCACGCAGGATGACGTGGCAATCCGCGTTGCCACGCGTTTCGAAGATCGCGGCCTGGCCCATCTTGGTCATGCCCATGAAGGCGTGCGGCGCTTGTGCGGCCTGGATGGCGTCGCTCGCCACCTTGATGCCGCCGTCGGTGCCGTTCTTGAAGCCCACCGGGCACGAGAGGCCGCTGGCGAGCTGGCGATGGCTCTGGCTTTCGGTCGTGCGCGCGCCAATCGCGCCCCAGCTCACCAGATCGCTGATGAACTGCGGGCTCAGCAGGTCGAGAAATTCGGTGCCCACCGGCAGGCCCAGCGCCAGCACGTCCAGCAGCAGCTGGCGTGCCAGCTCCAGGCCTTCGTTGATGGCAAAGCTGCCGTCCAGGTGTGGGTCGTTGATGTAGCCCTTCCAGCCCACGGTGGTGCGCGGCTTCTCAAAATACACGCGCATGACGATGAGCAGATCTCTGTTCAGCGCGTCCACCTGTTTTTTCAGCAAACGGGCGTATTCCATGGCCTGCCCGTGGTCGTGGATGGAGCACGGCCCGACCACCACGATCAGCCGGTCGTCCTGCCCGTTCAGCACGCGCGAGAGCGCGGCGCGGCTGCTCTCGACCAGCGCCAATGCCTCGGGCGGCGTGGGCAGCCATTCCTGCAGCAGGGCGGGCGTGATGAGCGGGCGCACCGCGCCGATGCGCAGGTCGTCGATGCGGGTGGTGTCCTGGGTGGACAGCGGGGTGGTGGTGCGGTGGGCGTGGGTCATAGCCCGGTATTGTCGCGCGGCCACCAAGGGCCGCCCTTCAAGGGCGGCGGAAGGCGGTGCTCTGGCGCGCCCAGTAGCGGTTGTCCAGCCGGTCTAGCCGCACCGTGCCGCCGGTGGACGGTGCGTGCACGAAGCGGCCTTCGCCGACGTAGATGCCGGCGTGGAACGGCCGACCGGAACCAAAGATCACGAGGTCGCCGGTGCGCAGCTCGCGGGTGCTCACCGGCTGGCCGAAGCCCGACAGCTGCGCCACCGTGCGAGGCGGCGCCACGCCAGCGCGGCTCTTGTACACGTAGCCGATCAGGCCACTGCAGTCGAAGCCGCTCTCGGGCGTGTTGCCGCCGTAGCGGTAGGGCGTGCCCACCAGCCCCAGCGCGTGGATCGCGATGTCGCTCGACTGCTCGGCCGACAACGCGCGGTACGCTGGCCCGCGCGGCGGGGGCGTGCTGCCGCAGCCGGCGATCAGCAGGGTGGCGGTCAGGGCGAGGATGGGCAGGACACGGCGCATGGGTGCCAAGGGTAACGGATGGGCCGTTGCCGCCCATCCGCGCAGCCCGATCGGATCAGCCTTCGGCAGTGGCGGCCACCGCAGGCGCCGTCCGGGGCGGTGCCACCAGGCGGTTGGCCACGCTCAGCACGGCCCGTACCGAGGCGGTGACGATGTTGCTGTCCAGGCCCACGCCGAAGGTCGCGCCGGGCGTGCCGGCGAGCCCGGCCTCCACGATGGCCAGGGCCTGCGCCTGGGCGCCCGCGCCGGTGGCCCGCTCTTCGTAGCCGTGCACCTCCAGCGGCAGGCCCAGCGCATCGACGGTCGCGGCAATCGGGCCGTTGCCCTGCCCTTGCAGCGTCTGCCGCACGCCTTCGATCGTGACGTCCAGCTCGATGCCCTGGCCGTCCTCCGACAGGCGGTGCGCGTGGCAGGTGATGGCCTGCGCCACCGCGGACAACGCGGTGCCCGGGTCGAGGTAGGTGGTCTGGAACAGCGCCCACAGCGCCGGGCCGCTCATCTCGGTTTCGCTGGCGTCGGTGTGGCGCTGCACGGCGGCGCTGAACTCCACCTGCATGCGCCGTGGCATCACCACGCCACGCTCGCGCTCCAGCAGGAAAGCGATGCCGCCCTTGCCCGACTGGCTGTTGACGCGGATCACGCTGTCGTAGGTGCGACCGAGATCGGCCGGGTCGATGGGCAGGTAGGGGATCTGCCACAGGCCCTCGGGATCGTGCGCCGCGAAACCCTTCTTGATCGCGTCCTGGTGCGAGCCGGAGAACGAGGTGAACACGAGGTCGCCCGCGTAGGGATGGCGTGGGTGGATGGGCAGGCCCGTGCAGGCCTCTGCCACGCGCGCCACGCCGTTGATGTCGGAGAAGTCCAGGCCCGGGTGGATGCCCTGGGTGTAGAGGTTGAGCGCGACCGTGACGAGGTCGAGGTTGCCGCAGCGTTCGCCGTTGCCGAACAGGCAGCCTTCCACGCGCTGCGCCCCGGCCAGCATCGCCAGCTCGGCCGCGGCCACGCCGGTGCCGCGGTCGTTGTGCGGGTGCACCGAAAGCACGATGTGCTCGCGCGGGCTCAGGCGGCGGTGCATCCACTCGATCTGGTCGGCGAACACGTTGGGCGTGGCGTTTTCCACCGTGCTGGGCAGGTTGATGATCACCTCGCGCCCCGGCCCCGCGCCCCAGGTGGCGATGGCCGTCTGGCAGGCCCTGAGCGACACCTCCAGTTCGGTGGCGCTGAAGGTCTCGGGCGAGTACTGCAGGGTCCAGCGCGTCTCGGGCCGGGCGTCGGTGAGGCGCTTCAGGAGCGACACGTGGTCCTGAACCAGGGCCATCACCTGCGTCACGTTCATGCCGAACACCACGCGGCGCCAGACCCTGGCGGTGGCGTTGTAGAGGTGCACGATGGCGCGCGGCGCACCGCGCATGGCGTCCACCGTGCGCTCAATGAGATCGGCGCGCGACTGCGTCATCACCATCAGCGTCACGTCATCGGGCACGAGGTCTTCGTCGATGAGGCGGCGCACGAAATCGTGGTCGGTCTGCGAGGCCGCCGGAAAACCCACCTCGATCTCCTTGAAGCCGATGCGCACCAGCTCCTGAAAGAGCTGCAGCTTGCGCTCGACGTTCATGGGCTCGAACAGCGCCTGGTTGCCGTCGCGCAGGTCGGTGGACAGCCAGACGGGGGCGTGGGTGAGGGACTGGGACGGCCAGGTGCGGTCGTGCAACTCGACGGGGGCAAAGGCCTGGTACTTGCGGGCGGGTTGGGCAATCATGAGCGGCTCCACGAATCGGGGGATCTGAAAAAACACAGGCGACATCCCCTGCAGCCCTCCATGTGATGGAGGCTGGTTCGTGGGCCGGGGTCAGGGGGAAGTCGGGTGTTGCGCTTCAGGCAACGAGAGAGGCGAACGCAGGCAGACCCCGGCCGAGCACTAGGCTTAGCGATAGGGTGGACGGGAGTGTGCGGCGTTGCATGGCCGCAAATCGTAGCACGGGCCTTTCGGCGTTGGCCTACCGGCTGATGGGCGGCGGGGTTCGCGCTCCGCTCTCGCGGGATCTGCTTCGCTGCGCGCGAAGGAGGTCAGGGGGCGCTCAAGACACCCTGTGGCACGGCGTGACGGGCCAGCAGCTTGGCCACGGCCGCCTTGGTGCAGCGCTGCAGGCCCATCAGGTACGCGTGGTCCGGTTCGGCCACACCGTGGCGTGTGCGCAGGTCGCGCTGGATGCGTTGCAGCAGCTCCGCCGCCATTTCGGCGTCGGCCAGCGCGCGGTGGGCACGGCCGGTCCGGGGCAGCTGGAACCAGTCCACCAGGCTGCCCAGTTTGTGGCTCGGCGCCTCGGGATAGAGACGGCGCGAGAGCAGCACGGTGCAGGCAAAAGGCTGCGGTGCCGGCACACCGGCGCGTGCGAGCTCGGCGATCCAGTAGCGGCGGTCGAAAGACGCGTTGTGCGCCACCATCGGCACCTCCCCCACGAAGCGGGCGGCATCCGCCATCACGGCCTCGGCCGGCGGCGCGCCCGCCACCATGGCGTTGGTGATGCCGGTGAGCTGCGTGATGAAGGCCGGGATGTGCACGCCCGCGTTCATCAGGCTCTGGAAGCGGTCCACTACCTGGCCGCGCTCCAGCAGCACGATGGCCACCTCGGTGGCGCGGTCGCCCTGGCCGGGCGAGATGCCGGTGGTTTCGAAGTCGATGACGGCGATACGATTCACTGGAGTCCTTCGCCCTGCGGGCTGCGGTGCGAGCTGGCTTGGGAACGGCCCGGCGCTGCGCTCATGCCTTCTTCAAAAACTCCGACTTCAGCAGCATCGGCCCCAGCTCGGTCTTGCAATCCACGTTGTGGCCGTCGTTGCCGTCCACCAGGCGGATGCCCTTGATCTTGCTGCCCTTCTTGAGCACGGTGGACGAGCCCTTGACCTTCAGGTCCTTGACCAGGATCACCGAGTCGCCGTCGGCCAGCGGGTTGCCGTTGGCGTCTTTCACGGTGCCGTCGCCGGCGGCCTCGTCTTCGGCGCCCGCTGCCGTCTGCGGCCACTCGAAGGCGCAGTCCGGGCAGACAAAGTGGTCGCCGTCGGGGTAGGTGTTTTCAAGACCGCATTGCGGGCAGGCGGGAATGGTGTGGGGCATGGTGAGCACGGGTATGCGGTGGTGCAGGGGATTCTAGGCCCCGCCCCATGCACCAAATTCAGGGCTGAGGTCGGTGTGTGGGGTGCGGTGTGCCGCGATTTGGTGCAAAAACGGGCCAGCGGTGCTGGCACGATCCATGCATCCGGGGGTATCAGCATGGAGAGCGGTCTGCACACAGGGGCAGCGGCTCGTGCGTAGGTCCACTAGGGTTCCGTCCGCTTCACCGCGGGGTCTGGTCCGAGAGTGGACCGGCCTCATCGCAGGCTCCACGGAGGGATAAAAGCCCGGGAGAACGACGTCAGATCGGTTCTCCTGCGCCCATCCCTCATCAAACGGAGCTTCATCATGAAACTGGCTGGTCTCTTCTCCTCTCCCGCAGGTTCCACCACGTCCTCTTCCGTGCTCGGCAAGCTGTTCAAGCCTGCGCTGGGTGCCGCGCTCTCGCTCGCCACCGCCGCGGCGATGGCTGCGCCCGTCAACATGAAACTGGCCACCGTGGTCTGGATCGGCTACGGGCCCTTCTACGTGGCCGAATCGCTGGACCTGTTCAAGAAGCACAACCTCAAGGTCTCGCTGCAGGTCTTCAACGACCCGGCGCTGATCCCCGCGGCCATCGCATCGGGCGCGGTCGACGGCGGCATGCTGACCTACGACCAGGTGGTCGGTCAGGTGGCGGCGGGTCGTGCCATGAAGGTGGTGATGCCCATCGACTACTCCAACGGCGGCGACGCCATCGTGGCCGACAGCAGCATCGCCAAGGTGGCGGATTTCAAGGGCAAGAAGATCGGCTACAACCCGCTCTCGCCGAGCGACTTTCTGCTCTCCTACGCCCTCAAGACGGTGAACCTGAGCGAGAAGGACATCAGCCCCGTGAGCATGACGCCCGAAGCGGTGCCCGCGGCCATGGCCTCGGGCGCACTGCCCATTGGCGTGACCTACGAACCCAGCCTGTCGCAGATCCTTGGCCAGGGCGGCGGCAAGAAGTTCAAGGTGGTTTTCTCGTCCAAGGACGCGCCCGGTCTGATCGCTGACGTGCTGGTGTTCGACGACAAGGTCATCAAGGCCAAGCCGACCGAGATCACCGGCGTCATGAAGGCCTACCTCGACGGCATGGCCTACATGAAGGCCAAGCCCGATGAGGCCGCCAAGATCATCGGCAAGTTCATGGGCGTCTCGGCCAAGGAAGCCAAGGAACAGATGAGCGGCGTCTACAACATCCCGCTGGCCGAAATGCCCAAGGCCTTCGTGAAGGCCAAGGAAACCACCTCGTACTACGCCAGCGGCGAGATCATCGGCCAGCTGCTCGTGGCCAAGGGCCAGATCAAGGCCGCCCCGGCCACCGAAGCCACCTTCGACGCCTCGCTCGTCAAGGCGCTGGCCAAGTAAATCCCGCTCAGAGATCTCCGCCGCCCGTGCCGAAGGCACCGGCGTGCGGAGCGCTGGCCACCCCGCGTTTTCTGCATGGAGTTCCCGCCATGAAACAAGCCCTTTTTCGCCACGCCGACGGCGTCTGGCCCAACACCGCCGCGCTGGCCTTCACCGTGCTCGGCTGGCCGCTCGGCATCGCCCTGCTGGGCCAGAGCCACTGGGCGCTCAACGCGCTGGGCGTGCTGCTGGTCGCGCTCACGCTCACCTGGTCGGCCTACTTCATCCACGAGTTCGCCCACCACGCCATCTTCCGCACGCCGCAGGCCAACGAGCGCTGGGGCCAGTTCATGAGCTGGATCAACGGCAGCGCCTACGCCAGCTTCGCCGACCTGCGCCGCAAACACATGCGCCACCACGTCGAACGCGCCGACGTCATCACCTTCGACCTGCAGGGTTTCCTGCGCGCCCACCCGCTGGTGCGGCGGATGGTGCTGGCGCTCGAATGGCTGCACATCCCTGCGGTGGAGTTCGTCATGCGCGGCTTCGTGATCGCGCTGCCCTTCCTGGGTGAACGCAAGAAAGCAGCGCGTGGCCGCGTGATCGGTGTCGCCATGATCCGGCTCGCCGCCTGGGCGCTGCTGGCCTGGTGGTCGCTCAAGGCGCTGGCGCTCTACGCGCTGGCCTACCTGCTGTTCGTGCACCTGCTGCGTTTTGCCGACTGCTTCCAGCACACCTACGACGCCTACCCCATCCTCGACGACAAGCCCATCCCGCAAGACAAGCTGCGCGACCGCGCCTACGAGCAGGCCAACACCTACAGCGACGTGGTCGGACTCGATGCGAAGTGGCTCAACCTGGTCTGGCTCAACTTCGGTTTCCACAACGCACACCACGAGCGCTCGGTTGCACCCTGGTACCAGCTGCCGCGCCTGCACCGCGAGCTGTACCCCGCGGGCAATGCCCAGGTGGTCACGGTGGGCGAACTGCTGCGCGCCTACCACCGCCACCGCGTGACCCGCGTGCTCGCGAGCGACTACGGTGCGGTGCTGCCGCCCGGGGCGCCACACCGCGCGGACGGCTTCATCGGGGCCGTGGGTGTGTCCTTTTTGACGGCGGTGTGACCGTGAACTACGGCCTGCAGGGCAAGACCGTGCTGATCACCGGCGCGGCCGGTGGTATCGGCAGCGCGCTGTCGCGTGCCTTCCTCGCGCAAGGTGCGCGGCTGATGTTGCTCGACCGCGCGGCCGCGCCGCTGGACGCCCTGGTGGAATCGCTGCACAGCAGCCAGGTGCACAGCGCCGTGTGCGATCTCGGCAGCGATGCCGCCGTGGCGGCCGTGGCGGCCCAAGTGCAGGAGCGCTTTGGCCAGCTCGACGTGTTGGTCAACAACGCCGGCACCGAGTACCCCACGCCACTGGCCGACGCCGAAGCGGGGTTCATGGCGCGCTGGACCGGCCTGCTCGACAACAACGTGAGCAGCATGGTGCGGCTCACGCAGGCACTGCTGCCACTGCTGCCGCGCGGTGCGAGCGTGATCAACCAGTCGTCCATCTGGGGCCGCATCGGCGTGGCCGGTTTCTCGGCCTACAGCGCGAGCAAACACGCGGTCGTGGGCCTCACGCGCTCGCTCGCGCTGGAGCTGGGGCCGCGCGGCATCCGCGTCAACGCGGTCTGCCCCGGCTGGGTGCGCACCGAGGCGGCGATGCGTTCGCTGACCGCGATGGCCACCGAGAGCGGGCGCAGCGAGGCCGAGGTGGAGCGCGAGATCCTCGCGCGCCAGGCCGTGCCGAAGATGCTCACGCCCGACGAGCTCGCCGGCGTGTTCCTCTTCCTCGCCAGCGAAGGCGCCACCCCGCTCACCGGCCAGTGCCTGGTGGCCAGCCACGGCGAGGTGATGGCATGAGCGCTGCGCCGGGCCGCCCCAAGCCAGCTCGCACCGCAGTGCGAAGTACGGAGGTTGTCGAATGAGCTTTTCAGTGTCTTTGCAAGGCCAGACCGCGCTGATCACCGGCGCCGCCACCGGCATCGGCCGCGCCACCGCGCTGCTGTTTGCGCAAGCCGGTGCGCGCGTGGTGGTCAACCACCGGGGGCAGGACGCCGAAGCGGCCTCGCTGGTGCAAACCATCGAGGCCGCCGGCGGCCAGGCCATCGCCCTCGATGCCGACGTGAGCGACGCCAGCGCGGTGCAGCGCCTGGTGGACGAGGCCATCGCCGCCTGCGGCGCCCTGCACATTCTGGTCAACAACGCCGGCATCATCCAGGAGAAGGCCTTTCTCGACACCACCGAAGCCGACTGGGACCGCATGCTCGGCACCGACCTCAAGTCGGTTTTCCTGATGTGCCGCGCGGTGCTGCCCGGCATGGTGGCGCGCGGCAGCGGCGCCGTCGTCAACATCGCGTCCGACCTCGGCATCCTCGGGCGCGAGCGCTACGCGCCCTACTGCACCGCCAAGGCCGGCGTGATCGGCCTCACGCGCTCGCTGGCGCGCGAGTTCGCGCCACACCAGATCCGCGTCAACGCCATCGCGCCCGGGCCGGTGGCCACCGCCATGGTGTCGCTCGAACACATGAGCGCCGAGTGGGTGGAGAAAGAACTCGCCATTCCGCAGCACCGCCTGGGTGCGCCGGAAGAGATCGCCGCCACGGCACTGTTCCTCGCGTCCGACCTCTCGCGTTTCTACTGCGGCCAGGTGCTCGGTCCCAACGGCGGCTCCGTCATGCCATGAACCTTCTGAAGCAACCGTCAGACCGCGTCGCCACCGGCGTGCTGCTGTTCTCCGCCTCGCTCTGGGGCCTGTCGTGGATGCCGCTGAAATGGTTCATCGCGCAGGGCCTGAGCGGGCCGGTGGTGTCGCTGCTGTCGTATGGGCTGGTGGGCCTGTGCGCGCTGCCCTTCATCTGGCGCGACCGCGCGGCCTGGCGGGCGCAGTGGGGCTATGTGCTCGCGCTGGCGCTGGTGGGCGGCTGGGCCAACACCTCGTTCGTCAACGCGCTGATGATGGGCGACGTGGTGCGGGTGATGTTCCTGTTCTACCTCTCGCCCGTGTGGTCGGTGCTGGGTGGCCGGCTGTTCCTGAAGGAGCGCATTCCGCCCCTGCGCTGGGCCGCGGTGGTGGCCGCCATCGTGGGCCTGTGGATGGTGCTCGGCGGGCCGGGCGCGCTGAGCCTGTCGCTCGGCTTCGTGGACTTCCTCGCGCTCTCGGCCGGCTTCGCCTTCGCGGCCAACAACATCCTCGCGCGCGCCGCGCAGGCCGTGCCCATGCGCACCAAGACGCTGTCCGTGTTTGTCGGCTGCGGTGTGATTTCGCTCGCCGCCACCAGCGCACTGGGCCACAGCGCGCCGGCCATGGGCGCGGGCGTGTGGCTCGGCATCCTGGGCTACGGCTTTGGCTGGCTGCTGCTGGCCACCGCCACCTGGCAGTTCGGCGTGACGCACCTGGAGAGCAGCCGTGCCGGCGTGATCCTGCTGGCCGAACTGGTGGTGGCCGTGCTCACCGCGCTGTGGTTCGGCGGCGAAAGCCTCACGCCCATGGGCTGGGCGGGTGGCGCGCTCATTGCAACCGCGGCCCTGGTGGAAGCGCTGGGCAGCAGCGGCGCCGAAACGCCTCCGAACGCCAGCCCGAGCAACACCCCCGCATGAACAGGAACCCGAGATGAACCGCAACAACACCGTGTGGATGAACCAGCTCTCATGGTTGGACTACCAGGCCCGCATCCAGCGCGAGCACCCGCCCGTGCTGCTGCCCGTGGGCGCGCTCGAACAGCACGGCCCGCACCTGCCGCTGGGCACCGACGGTCTGCTCGCCAGCGCCGTCGCCGCCGACACCGCGGCGCGCGTGGGCGGGCTGGTCGCGCCCACGCTGAGCTACGGCTACAAGTCGCAGCCCAAGTGCGGCGGCGGGCAACATTTCTGCGGCACCACCAGCGTGGACGCCGCCACGCTGATCGGCCAGGTGCGCGACGCGGTGCGCGAGTTCGCGCGTCACAGCCTGACGAAACTCGTGATCGTGAACGGCCACTACGAGAACCAGTGGTTCCTGATCGAGGGCATCGACCTCGGCCTGCGCGACGCCAGGGCCGCCGACCCGGCCTGCGCGCTGCAGGTGATGCGCCTGGAGTACTGGGATTTCATGACGCCCGAGACCCTGGGCGACGTGTTCCCCGACGGTTTCCCCGGCTTCGCGCTGGAGCACGCCGCCGTGCTGGAAACGTCCATGATGCTGCACCACCACCCCAACCTGGTGCGCATGGACCTGCTGCCCGATGACGGTCCGGCCGACTTCCCGCCCTACGACATGTACCCGCCGCGCACCGACTGGGTGCCGCCTTCGGGCGTGCTGTCCTCGGCCAAGGGCTCCGACGCCGCCAAGGGCCAGCTGCTGGCCGACGAGGTGGCGCGCCGCATGGCCGAAGCCATCACCACCGGATTCACCCGCCCCGCGCCATGAACGCCCCGACCACCTTCGACCCCGCCACCACCGCGCTGCTCGTGATCGACATGCAGCGCGACTTCTGCAGCCCCGGAGGCTACGCCCACCAGGCCGGCATCGACATCGCGCCCATGCAGGCCGTGGTGCCGCAGGTGCAGCGCCTGCTGGCCGCCGCGCGCGCAGCGGGCCTGCTGGTGGTGCACACGCGCGAAGGGCATCTGCCCGACCTCTCGGACTGCCCGCCCGCCAAGCTGGCGCGCAGCGTGGCGGCCGGCGCGCCCATCGGCAGCCACGGCCCGCTGGGCCGCCTGCTGGTGCGCGGTGAACAGGGCCACGACTTCGTGCCCGCGCTGCGCCCGCTGGTCAGCGAGCATGTGATCGACAAACCGGGCTACGGCGCCTTCCACCAGACCACGCTGGGTGCCCTGCTGGCCGCCTTTGGCATCGGCCAGCTCATCCTCTGCGGCGTGACCACCGAAGTCTGCGTGCACTCCACGCTGCGCGAAGCGGTGGACCGCGGCTACAGCTGCACCACCGTGGGCGATGCCACCGCCGCCAGCCAGCCCGAGCTGCACGCGCCCGCGCTCGCCATGATCGGGGTCGAAGGTGGCATCTTCGGTTCGGTGATGGGCACCGATGATTGCGTGCGGGCGATGCAAGCTCTCCACGCGAAAATCACCGCATGAACACCCCCGACCACCCCGGTGTGCCCGCCGCGTACCACGGCGTGTGGGCGCGCACCCTGCTCGAAACGCCCGAGGGCCGCGACACCAGCACCTGGGTGCGCTGGCTGCAGACCGGCCTGTGGCATGGCGATTTGCGCGTGCCGCCCGATGCGCCGCGTGACACCCCCGAAGGCCGCGCCCAGACACAAGGCTTCGCCGGCACCACCGCCATCACCCGGCCCGACGCGGCGCTGCCCGAGGTCTGCACCTGGCAGCGCGTCATCGACTTCCAGCCCCCGCGCAGCACACCCGACGCCGGCCACATGGTGTTCGAGACCCCGGCGCGCGTGATCGAAACCGGCATCCACGGCCTCTACCTCGAAGTGTGGGAACGCCTGCCCGGCTCGCTCGGCCGGCGCATCGCGCTCGCGCGGCTCGACGCAGACGGTCAGCCCACCGCCGAGCGCCTGCTGGTGGCGGGCGTCTACTGCATGCACCTGCGCCCGCGCGTGGCCGCCTGGCCGGCCGATCTGGTGCCCGGTGAAACCCTGGGCGATCTGATCCGGCGCCACCCGACGCAAGCCGGTGCCCTGCTCGATTTCGAGATCGCGTTCGGCAGGAAGGAGCACGGCGTGTGGACGCTGGAGCGCGCGACCCAGCCCGCGCTGGAAGGCCAGGTACTGCCCTGTGCCCTGCACCGCGTGGACGCCGCGCGCGCCCGTGTGGAACGCGGCCCGCTGGCGGGCGGGTGGCAGGTGCTGGAGTGGGTCGACGACACGCGGAATGAGGCCATCGCCGAAATGCACGAACGCCCATGACCACCCCACTCAAACCCATCGACGGCGACTGGTTCCAGTTCCGCGACCTCGGCGAGGGCATCACCCTCATCACCGAGCCGCACGTCATCCCTTTCCTCCGCTGCAACATCTGGCACATCCGCGGGCGCGGGCTCGACCTCATGGTCGACACCGGCCTCGGCGTCAGCAGCCTGCACGCCGCCTCGCGGCACCTCTTCGGCCAGCGCGTGGCCGCGCTCGCCACCCACGTGCACCTGGACCACGTGGGCAGCCACCACGAGTTCGCCGAATGCTGGTGCCACCGGCTGGAGGCGGACGCGCTCACCCACGCCAACCCCGACGGCACGCTGGCCGACTTCGACCTCAATGAAGTCAACATCGAAGTGCCCGGCTATCAAACCGGCGGTCCCGCGCTCACCGCCCTGCCCACGCCCGACTACGATCTTTCGGCCTGGGAGATCAAACAGGCCACTGTCACGCGCCGGCTGGAAGAAGGCGACACCATCGACCTCGGCAACCGCCACTTCGAGGTGCTGCACCTGCCCGGCCACTCGCCCGGCAGCATCGGCCTGTGGGAAGCCAGGAGCGGCACGCTGTTTTCCGGCGACGCGATCTACGACGGCCCGCTCATCGACGACCTGCACCACTCCGACCGCGCCGCCTACGCGCGCACCATGGAACGCTTGCTGGGCCTGCCGGTGAGCGTGGTGCACGCGGGCCACGACCCGAGCTTCGGGCGGGCGCGGCTGCGCGAGCTGGTGCGGGCGTATCTGGGCAAGCTGGAAGGCCTCGACGGGACCGCTGGCGGGTAGCCCGGCCACCGGGCCCCGGCGCCGACTACCCGGACTTACGAACGCATCCCGGTCGGCGGCGTGATCACCACCTGCCCGTCCTTCACCGGCAGCGTGGCGCCCGGCTGGAAGGAGGTGCGCACCTTGCCCTCCTGGCCTTCGAGCCGGTAGGTCACGTCGTACCCGACCAGCCTCTGCGACTTGAGCTTCACCGTCCTGCAGCGGCGCTCGGTCGTCGTGACCACGTCGTTCTCCTGCAGGTTCTTTTGCACCTGGTTACCCGCGTAGCCCCCGGCCACCGCCCCGGCCACGGTCGCCAGCTTCTTGCCGTTGCCGCCGCCGATGTTGCTGCCCAGCAGGCCACCCGCCACACCGCCGATCAACGAACCCGCGACGCGGTGCTGGTCCTTCACCGGCGCCTGCCGCCGCACCTGCACGTTCTCGCAGCGCTCCCGTGGCGTCACCACGGTTTCCATCACCTCTTTCGCCGCGACCACGTCGGCGAACGTCGGCTGTGTCAGCGCCTGGTAGCCGGTGAAGCCGCTGGCCCCGAGCACCACCATGGCGATGCCGCCCACGGCGATGCCCTTCATCATTGATTTGTCCATGCGAACACTCCTTCTTGTGTGGAGCGCAATGTAGGGCGGTTGTGTCAACGCACGATGCGCAAAGGTGTCCAAATGCTGCAGCGTGTCACCCAATGTCGACAGGCCCGCGAAGGGCCTGTCGGGTGGGTTGAGGGAGACGTTTACTTCGCCTTCGGGGTCGGCACCAGCCCCAGCGTCGGGGTCTCGCTGAAGAAGTTCCAGGGCTTGAGCAGCACGTTGACCCACTCGGTCGGCATGATCGGCCACTCTTCGGCGCGCGCCACGTGCGTGGTGCCCGTGGTCAGCCAGACCACGTTGTCGGCGTTCACGATGGCCTGGTCGTCGGCGCTGAACTGGCCCAGCCCGGTGTCCTTGCTGGAGCGGTTGGGGAACTTGCCCTCGGGGAATTTTTCGTCCTCGTTGTAGCGCGTCACCCAGATCTGCTTGTCCATGAAGTTCAGGCGGTTGTAGATCCACTCGTCCTTGCCGAAGTTGGCGCCCTTGGCCACCGGGTGTGTGCCGCCCGCGTAGGGGATCAGCTGGTACGACACCGGGTTGCCCACCTTGTTGGTCTTGCTGCCGTTGCTCAGCAGCCGGATCGTGGACGGGTCGAACTTCTGCGCCGCCTGCTTCTCGGTCGCCACCGTGCGTAGCGTGGTCTGCATGGTGCTGGTGCGGGGTCCGCCCGCGGTGTTGGGCGCCACCACCGGATCCACCTCGGTGAGCGAGTTCTGTTCGCCGTCCACGTCCAGGTCGAGGCGGAAGTTGTAGATGTGCTGGTGTGTGGTGCCCACGATGTTGTGGTCCAGCAGCGTGCCGTATTTCGTGTCTTCGGCGGCGCTGGGATCGGCCATGGTGCGGCTCTTCACACCCTTCACCGCCTCGATGCCGGTGGCACCCGCGTTGATGCCGATGGTGCCGTTCTCGGCGAACACCCAGTCGAACATGTAGTCGTAGTTGCCCACCGTGCTGATCCAGCGCACCACCAGCTCGCGACGCTCGGCGCTGATGTTGGGCTTGCCCATTTCCTGGTGCTTGTACTCGGGGCCGGCGTAGCGCTCGAACACGGCGATCGCGTTGGGGATCGTCATCGGTGCGCCGGTGAAATCGGCGATGGTTGCGTCGAGGTAGACCGCGTTCTGCGGCGCGTCCTTGCCGGCCTCGATGGGCGAGGTGAGCGTGCCCATGCCGTACTCGCCCGAGTCGAGGTAGGCCTTGAAATACCAGCCCACGTCCGGGTCACCGTAGGGCACGATCATGCCGCCCAGCGTGCCCTCGTAGAGCACCTTGCGCGGTGTGCCCTTGTCGTTGTAGGTCACGGTGGAGAGCGTGAGGCCGGTGCGCGAGTTCAGGCCGATGTGGAACGCCCAGTTGCGCCAGGTCAGCGTGTTGCCGCTGATGGTGTAGTTCTTGCCCTCGGGCTCGGTGATGTGCAGCGGCTTGTGCGGTGCGCTGGCCTTGCGGTCGCTGCCGTCGTAGGGCGTGGGCTTCATCGGCACCGGGATCACGCCCGCGTCCTCGATCTTGATCACCTTCTTCTGCTCCAGGTCCACCACCGCCACCAGGTTCTCGATCGGGTGTGCCCAGTAGTTGTTGTCGCCCACGTCGAGGTAGCTCACCACCTTGAGCAGGCGCGCCTGCTGCTGCAGCCCGTCCTTGCCGTCGAAGTAGCCCACGGTCAGCGGCGTGGCCACCACCTTCTTCACGTCGTTGATGCCCCGTTGCGCCAGCGCCTTGGCGTATTCCGGGCTGGCCTCGATGGCCGCCTGCACCGCACCGAAATCGTCGATCAGCACCATGCCGTGTGCGCCCTCCACGGGCTGCCACTGCAAGAGCTTCTTCGAGGCCAGGTCCACCGTGCCCTCGATCAGCTTGCGGCCGTCGAGGATCACGAACGCCGCCTGGCGCGGCGCCTGCACCGGCATGCCTTCCAGTGCGTGTGCCCACACCTGGTCTTTCGGTGGTGCCTTGAGCACGATCTCGGTGAAGCGGTGGCCGGGCTTGAACTGGCCCGAGGCCTTCAGCACCTCCAGCGTCGCCTGGATCTCGTCCGCCGTCAGCGGGTTCAGCGGGTTGGGCTTGCGCTCGACCACGAAGGTCTTGTCCAGGCCCGACTGGAACACCTGCTGGAAAAAGTCGGCCGCCACATACGGCGTGCCCTTGCGCAGCACCACCGGCACGCCCAGCCGCAGCGGCGCGCCGTTCACCTGCGCCGTCTTCGCGCCCGGCTTCACGCGCACCAGGGTGCTGTTGCGCGAGAGCGTGAACACCTGGGCATAGCTGTCCCACTGCACCGTGGCGTTGAAGTCTTTGGCGGCCTTTTTCAGCGGCACCATCTTGGCGGCAGCGCCGTGCGCCAGCGCCTGGGGCGACCACAGCGCGGCGGCGGCCAGGGCGACGGCACTCAGTGCCAGGGGAAGGGAGCGGGTGGTCATGGCGGGGTTCCTCGTGAAGCGGGGTCAGACAAGGCCCGCACCTTAGGGCGACCCGGTACCGAGGGGTTATCCGTATTTGGCAAATCTGCGCCCGGTTCAACAATGGCGCACAACTTGCATCGCGGCCCGGCATGAACTTCGATCACTCCCACAAACGTGCACGCGACGCCGGCGAGCAGGCCGCCAGCCTGCCCGACTGGGACCAGCGCTACGAACAGCTCTCGGCCGGGCGCTTCGAGGGCGAGGTGGACGAACTGCGCGTGGGCCCGGTGCAGGTGTTTGCCGAACGGGCCAACCAGACCGTCATGCAGGCCGGCCGCGTCTGCGCCAACCGCGTCTCCGTCGCCCTCGTGCGCGCCGGGCAATCGCCCGGCTGGTTCGGTGGCCACCGCCTGCAGGGCGAACAGCTCATCGGCGTGTCTTCTCAAGGCGAGTTCGATCTCGTGGCCAGCGCCGACATGCAGATCCTCGCGCTCTCGGTCGACCTGGCGGCGCTGCGCGAGCTGGTGGCCCAGGTGGACGGCTCCGAGGCTGAGTTGCCCCCGGTGCCCCTGTTGCTCAAGCCCACGAGCGCCGCCCGCACCGAATACGGTCTGCTGCTCAACGCCGCCCTGCGGCTCGCGCAAAACCCGAGCGAGCTCAGCGCCCACCCTGCCTCGCGCCGCATGCTCGCGCTCTCGCTCTGCGACGCCCTGCTCGCCAACCTGCGCTCGGGCGATCCGACGGGTGCGCTGCCCGCCTCGGCCGCCAGCCGCCGCCGCATCGTCGCCCGCGCGCGCCAGTACATGCAGGCGCACGCCCACGAAGTGATCGCCGTGCCCGACCTCTGCCAGGCCATCGGCAGCTCGCGACGCGCGCTGCAGTACGCGTTTGAGGAGGTCATGCAGATCAGCCCCGTCACCTACTTGCGCGCCATGCGCCTCAACCAGGTGCGCAGCGAACTGCGCCAGAACCGGGCGGCGCCCGTGGGCGACGTGGCGGCGCGCTGGGGCTTCTGGCACCCCTCGCGCTTCGCGAGCGACTACAAGGCCCTGTTCGGCGAGCTGCCGTCGGCAACGCGCAGCGCGGCGGCGGCCAGGGAACCTCTGACGGCCTGAGGGTGGGGCGCGCCGGGAGGCCACACGGCCGAACCGCCGCCACGGCACGCCCCATGCTTGTGCCGACACCATGACCCCCACCACACCCCTTGCGCCCGCCCCCGCCTCCCACTCCTGGTTCGACGACACCCACGCGCTCATCGCCGGCTCGCTTTTCGTCGCACTCGGCATGACCATGTTTGGCCACGCTGGCCTGCTGACCGGTGGCGTGGCGGGCGTGGCCTTCCTCGCCAGCTACGCCAGCGGCCTGCCCTTCGGCCTGTTCTTCTTCCTGTTCAGCCTGCCGATTTTCGTGCTCTCCTGGTACCGGCTCGGCCCGGCGTTCACCTTCAAGAGCTTCGGCGCCGTCGCCCTCGTGTCCGCCTGCACCACGCTGGCGCCCAAGGTGGTGCGCTTCGAGCTGCTCAACCCCTGGGTCGCCTCGGTGCTCGGTGGCTTTCTGATCGGCTTCGGGCTGCTCGCCCTGCTGCGCCACCAGGCCAGCGTGGGCGGCGTCAACATCCTCGCGCAATGGCTGCAACAGGCCAAAGGTTTCAGCGCCGGCAAGGTGCAGATGTGTGTCGATCTGGTCGTCGTGCTCGCGGCGTTCTGGGTGCTGCCGCCCATGCAGGTGGCGCAGTCGGTGGTGGGCGCGGTGGCCATCGGCGCCATCCTCGCGCTCAACCACCGGCCGGGGCGGTACCTGGGGGTGTGAGCGGTGCCACACCGCATCGACCAGACCGCGGTGCCAAGGCACACTGTGGCGTTGATTCCATATCCAGGGAGTGCCACCATGCCATCTCGCCTTGCCCGTCTCCTGTCGATCGGTCTCCTTCACGGTATGTTCGCCGCCTCGGCCCACAGCGCCACACCCGAGCAGATCGAACAGTTCAACGCCTTGCTCAAGAGCCAGGTGAAAACCACAGAGGCCATGGAGGCCGTCCGCGACGCGCCACCGGGCGAACACGCCCGCTGGGGCGAAGAGGTGTGTACCTGGGTCCGGATCGGCAAGGCCGATTTCGACGCCACCCAGGCCAACCTCGCAGCGTTCTTCGGGGACGATCTATCCGCTGCGATCGTGTTCGCCGCTCGGCGGGTGATCTGTCCGGAACTCAAGTAATGGGCATTTCGATGCTCTGCCGGCCCCTGGCACCAAACCTGCTAACCAAGAAACCCAGAGAGGCGAGTGCACCAAAACGGTGATTCGCTGCCTTGAAGACCGCTAGGGTTCCGGGCCCAGACCACTTCACTTGAGAAGCCGTCTGAGCTGTCTGGTCCGAGAGCAGTCGGCCACGATCGTGTGGCTCCACGGAGGGACAAAAGCCCGGGAGATGCTTCGCTGCTTGCGCACGAGCCTCTCTCGCTGTTTGTCCCCCGTCAGGAGCCCCGCATGTCCCAGCTTCCTCCGCCCGCACCCATTCCGCCACCGGCCCGCGCCGGAGCGCTCGGCGCCGTTGTTTCTGCACGCCCGCCACGGCGCACCGGCTTCTGGACGGTGCGCGCCGGCATTTCGCGCCGCGCCTACTGGGCGTTGGCGCTCACCGGCCTGATCACCCCGCTGCTGATGTGGGCCGCGCTCGCCGCCTGGGGCGGCATGGACCCGACCTTCCTGCCTTCGCCCACGGCGGTGCTGACCAAGACCTGGGAATGGGCCACCGAGACCGGCCTGCTGGAAGACATGGGCATCAGCGTCTACCGCGTGGTGGCGGGCTTCGTGCTCTCGGCGGTGATCGCGCTGCCGCTGGGACTGCTGATCGGTTCGTTCCGCTCGGTGCAGGCGCTGCTGGAGCCGCTGACCGACCTGATCCGCTACATGCCCGCGGTGGCCTTCATTCCGCTGGTGATGCTGTGGGTGGGCATCGACGAGGGTTCCAAGATCGCGATCATCTTCATCGGCACCTTTTTCCAGATGGTGCTGATGGTGGCGGAAGACGTGCGCCGCGTGCCGGCCGCGCAGGTGGAGGCGGCGCAGACCATGGGCGCGAACCGCCGCGAACTGATTGAAAAGGTGATCCTGCCCAGCGCCAAGCCGGCGCTGCTCGACACGCTGCGCATCACCATGGGCTGGGCCTGGACCTACCTGGTCGTCGCCGAGCTGGTGGCCGCGAACTCGGGCCTGGGCTACGCCATCCTGCGCGCGCAGCGCTTCCTGCAGACCGACACCATCTTCGCCGGAATCATCGTCATCGGCCTCATCGGGCTGGTGACGGACCAGCTGTTCCGCTGGCTGCACCGCCGCGCCTTCCCCTGGCTCTATCTGAAAGGCTGAAGCGATGAACACTCCCATCACCACCCTGCCCAAGATCTCCATCCGCGGCCTCACCAAACAATTCGACGGCGCGCCCACACACGCGCTGGAGAACGTGGACCTGGACATCGGCGCCAACGAGTTCGTCACCTTCGTGGGCGCGTCGGGCTGCGGCAAGAGCACGCTGCTGCGCACCATCGGCGGGCTCGAAACACAGACCAGCGGTGAGCTGCTGGTGGACAACCGGCCCGTGTCCGGCCCGGGCATCGACCGCGCCATGGTGTTCCAGCACTACAGCCTCTACCCCTGGATGACGGTGATGGAGAACATCAAGTTCTGCCGCCAGCTCGCGGCGCACACGCAAGACCGCAGCTCCAGCGACGTGGAAGCCGCCTCGGGCCGGGCCGACGCGCTGCTGCGCCTGATGGGCCTGCAGGCTTCGGCCGGCGCCTGGCCCAACCAGCTTTCGGGCGGCATGCAGCAGCGCGTGGCGATCGCGCGCGCGCTCATGGGCCGGCCCGACATCGTGCTGATGGACGAGCCCTTCGGCGCGCTGGACGCGCAGACGCGCGAGGTGATGCACGACCTGATCCGCTACGTGCACCGGCTGGAGAAAGCCACCATCGTTTTCGTGACGCACGACGTGGAGGAAGCGCTCTACCTCGGCAGCCGCGTGGTGCTGATGGCGCCGCGCCCGGGCCGCATCGACACGATCTACGAGGTGCCCTTTGGCGACCAGCGCACGCAAGACCTCAAGTTCGCGCCCGAGTTCGTGCGCTTGAAGCGCGACATCCTGGAACGCATCCGCGAGACCTCGGGCATGAAGACCGACCTGGAACAGCTGCAGCGCCTGAGCGGCGCGGTGAGCGAGCCCGCCTGAACCCCTGGAGACCCCATGAACCTCAATGACATCCCCGACCCGCTGACCACCGTCTTGCCCAACCCGCCGCAGGCCGCGCCGGTGGACGCGCCCGCCTTCTGGCAACGTTTCCCCGCGCCCGCGCTGGCTGGCGTGGACACCGACAAAGTGATGTGGAGCGAGGTGCTGCCCGGCGGCAGCCACTGGAGCTGGCGCATGCCACGCGGCAGCGGAATCCGCTTCGTGGCGCTGGATGCGGGCGCCAACCTGAGCCTGGTGCTCTACAGCGCGCAAGAGAAGCTGGAGCGCTACAACATGCCCGACAGCCTGAAGGCGCAGCACACCGCGCACTACACCCGGGGCCATGTACTCATGAGCGACATGGGCCGCAGCATGGCCAGCGTCACGGCCGACAGCCTGGGCTGGCACGACCCGCTGGGCGCCCTGCTCGACAACGAGCTGATGGCTAAGAAATACGGCGAGCAGCGCTACGAGCAGGCCCGCAACGCCATGTACCGCTCCGGCAAGGACGGCCTGCTGATCGAGATCGGCAAATACGGTCTGACTCGGCGCGACCTGATCGCGCCGGTGAACCTGTTCAGCAAGGTGAGCGTGGATGCGCAGGGTCGCTTCGGCTTCGCGGCCGACCACGCGAAGTCGGGCGATTTTGTGGAACTGCGCTTCGACATGGACGTGATCCTGGCCGTGTCCAGCGCGCCGCATGCGCTGGACCCGTCGCCGGTCTACGCGCCGAAGAAGGTGGGGCTCGTGGCCTGGCGTTGCGGCGCGGCGCCGGCACAAGACTTCTGCCGCGCCTTCCGACCGGAAAACGCGCGCGCTTTGCACAACAGCGACATGTTGTACCTGTGAGGAGACCCACGATGAACACCGCCACCGACATCCGCATCTTGGAGAGCCAGCTGGACCCGGCCCACGCCGTGCTGAACCAGCGCCACCCCGCGGGCGAGCCCATCCTGTTCGCCGTCAACAAAGGCCAGACCCTGCGCATCGTCGACCTCGAAGGCAACCAGGCCGCCGACGTGATCTTCTACAACCGCGACGACCTGGCCGAGCACTACAGCGCGACCGACACCATGGTCCACCAAGGTGGCATCTACCTGACCACCGGCTCCGTCATCCGCAGCAACGACGGCCGGCCCATGCTCACCATCGTGGCCGACACCTGCGGCCGCCACGACACGCTCGGCGGCGCCTGCGCGGCCGAGAGCAACACCGTGCGCTACGCGCTGCAGAAAAAGTACATGCACAGCTGCCGCGACAACTACCTGATCGCCCTGCAGCGCGCCGACATGGGCCTGACCAAGCGCGACCTGGTGCCCAACATCAACTTCTTCATGAACGTGCCGGTGACGGACAGCGGCGACCTGAAGTTCGACGACGGCGTGTCCGGCCCGGGCAAGTACGTGGAGATGCGCGCCGAGATGGACGTGTGGGTGCTGATCAGCAACTGCCCGCAGCTGAACAACCCCTGCAACGCGTACAACCCCACCCCCATCCAGCTCATCGTGTGGGACCCGGTCTGAACGATCTTGTGTGAACCGCTGCTGCGGGACGGCCCGCAGCTTCCAGCCCCATTTGCAGGACGGCCTGCCCCGGAGACTCCATGTTCAGCAAGGTCCTGATTGCCAACCGCGGCGCCATCGCCTGCCGCATCATCCGCACGCTCAAAGCACTGGGCGTGCAGAGCGTGGCCGTGTATTCCGAAGCCGACGCGCAGGCGCGCCATGTGCGCGAAGCCGACGAGGCCTACCTGCTCGGCCCGGCGCCCGCGGCAGAGAGCTACCTGCGCGCCGACCGCATCCTGCAGATCGCGCAAGACTGCGGCGCGCAGGCCATCCACCCCGGCTACGGTTTCCTGTCGGAAAACCCGGGTTTCGCCGAAGCCTGCGAGGCCGCGGGCATCGCCTTCATCGGCCCTACGCCGGCACAGATGCGCGCCTTTGGTTTGAAGCACACGGCGCGTGATCTGGCGCAGGCGCGCGGCGTTCCGCTGTTGCCGGGCTCGGGGCTGCTCGGCGACCTCGCGCAGGCACAGACCGAGGCACAGCGCATCGGCTTCCCGGTGATGCTCAAGAGCACGGCGGGCGGCGGCGGCATCGGCATGCGGCTGGTGTGGAACGCCGCCGAACTCGCCGACGCGTTCGAGAACGTGGGCCGCCTCGCGCAGGCCAACTTCAAGGACGCCGGCCTGTTCCTGGAAAAGTACGTGGAGCAGGCGCGCCACATCGAGGTGCAGGTGTTTGGCGACGGCGCGGGCGGCGTGATCGCGCTGGGCGAGCGCGATTGCTCGGTGCAGCGGCGCAACCAGAAGGTGATCGAAGAAACCCCGGCGCCGGGCCTGAGCGACGCGCAACGCAGCGAGCTGCACGCCACCGCCGTGCGGCTGGCGCAGGCGGTGGACTACCGCTCGGCCGGCACGGTGGAGTTCGTCTACGACGCGGCCACCGGCGCCTTCTACTTTCTGGAGGTGAACACGCGCCTGCAGGTGGAGCACGGCGTGACCGAGCAGGTGAGCGGCGTGGACCTCGTGGCCTGGATGCTGCAGCTCGCCGCGGGCGACCTGCCGCCGCTGGCCACGCTGCAACCGGTGCTGCGCGGCGCGTCGATCCAGGTGCGGCTCTACGCCGAAGACCCGGCGCGTAACTTCCAGCCCTGCGCGGGCCTGCTCACCGAGGTGGTGTTCCCTGCCGACGCGCGCGTGGACGGCTGGGTCGAACGCGGCACCGAGGTGCCCGCCTGGTACGACCCGATGCTGGCCAAGCTCATCGTCACCGCCGACACGCGCGAACAGGCGCTGCTGAAGATGGAAGCCGCGCTGGACGCGACGCGCCTGGCCGGCATCGAAACCAACCTGGGCTACCTGCGCCAGGTGGTGCGCAGCGCGGTGTTCCGCGAAGGCCGGCAGGTCACGCGCTTCCTCAACAGCTTCGAGTACCGGCCCGCGACCATCGAGGTGCTGGAGCCGGGCGTGCAGACCAGTGTGCAGGACTGGCCGGGCCGCACCGGCTACTGGGACGTGGGCGTGCCGCCCAGCGGCCCGATGGACGCCTACGCGCACCGCCTCGCGAACCAGCTGGTGGGCAATGCGCCCGACGCCGCCGCGCTGGAGATCACGCTCGCCGGCCCCACGCTGCGCTTCAACACCGACGCCGTGGTCGCAGTGACCGGCGCGCCGGTGAAGCTCACGCTGGACGGCCAGCCGGTGGCGATGTGGCAGGCGCTTCTTGTGAACGCGGGCAGCACGCTGACCGTGGGCCGCACCGAAGCCGGCGTGCGCCTCGCGCTGGCCGTGGCCGGCGGGCTGGACGTGCCGGCCTACCTGGGCAGCCGCAGCACCTTCACGCTCGGCCAGTTCGGCGGCCATGCAGGGCGGCACCTGCGCGCGGGCGATGTGCTGCACCTCGCGGGCACGGCCACGCCGGTGGCGGCGGCCACACCCGCCGCGCTGATCCCCACCTACGGTCACCACTGGGACGTGGGCGTGCTCTACGGCCCCCACGGCGCGCCCGACTTCTTCCAGCCCGACGACATCGCCACCTTCTTCGCCACCGACTGGAAGGTGCACCACAACAGCAGCCGCACGGGCGTGCGCCTGATCGGCCCCCGGCCCCAGTGGGCGCGGGCCGACGGCGGCGAGGCGGGGTTGCACCCGTCGAACATCCACGACAACGCCTACGCCATCGGCGCGATCGACTTCACCGGCGACATGCCCGTGATCCTCGGGCCCGACGGCCCCAGCCTCGGTGGCTTCGTCTGCCCGGCCGTGGTGGTGAACGCCGAGCTGTGGAAGCTGGGCCAGCTGCGCCCGGGCGACACGGTGCGCTTCCACCGGCTCTCACTGGCGCAGGCGGGCGAACGCGAAGCGGCGGTGGAGGCTGCGCTGTCTTCCCTGGCCGGCGCGCTGCCCGCGACGCCGAGCGACGACGCAGCGGCCCACACCACACCCGTGATCTTTGAAGACCCGGCGCGCGAAGACGTGCCCGCCATGCTGGTGCGCCAGGCCGGCGACCGCTACGTGCTGCTGGAGTTCGGCCCGCTGGTGCTGGACATCGAACTGCGCCTGCGCGTGCACGTGCTGATGACGGCGCTGAAGGACCTGCAGGCCGCGGGCCAGCTGCCGGGCATCATCGACATGACGCCCGGCATCCGCTCGCTGCAGGTGCATTTCGACCCGGCGCTGATCGCCCGCGACGCGCTGCTGCAAGTGCTGATCGCCACCGAGGCCGCGCTGCCGCCGGTGGACGACATGGTGGTGCCCAGCCGCACCGTGCACCTGCCGCTGTCGTGGGACGACCCACAGACAAAGCTGGCCATCGAGAAGTACATGCAATCGGTGCGGCCCGACGCGCCCTGGTGCCCGAGCAACATCGAGTTCATCCGCCGCATCAACGGGCTCGACAGCATCGACGAGGTGTTCAAGATCGTGTTCGAGGCGCCCTACCTCGTGCTCGGCCTGGGCGACGTGTACCTGGGCGCGCCGGTGGCCACGCCGCTGGACCCGCGCCAGCGCCTCGTGACCACCAAGTACAACCCCGCGCGCACCTGGACGCCGGAGAACGCCGTGGGCATCGGCGGCGCCTACCTCTGCGTCTACGGCATGGAAGGCCCCGGCGGTTACCAGTTCGTGGGCCGCACGCTGCAGATGTGGAACCGCTGGCGCCACGGCGAGCCCGGCTCGGTGTTCGAGCAGCCCTGGCTGCTGCGCTTCTTCGACCAGATCCGCTTTTATCCCGTGAGCCAGGACGAGCTGCTGCGCATCCGCGCCGACTTCCCGCACGGCGGCTACGCACTGCGCACCGAAGCGGGCAGCTTCAGCCTGAAGGACTACCGCCATTTCCTGGCCGACAACGCCGCCAGCATCGCCGCCTTCAAGGCCACGCAGCAGGTGGCGTTTGAAGCCGAGCGCGAGCGCTGGGCCGCCGCCGGCCTGGCCGAGGTGGCGAGCGAGGCCGACGTGGAAGCGGCCGGCCCCGACAGCGAGATCGACCTGCCCGAAGGCGGCCGCCTGATCGCCACCAGCGTGCCCGGCAACGTGTGGAAGGTTGCGGTGAGCGAGGGCCAGCAGGTGCAGGCCGGCGACGTGTTGATGGTGATCGAGTCCATGAAGATGGAGTTCAACCTGCTCGCGCCCGCCAGCGCCACCGTGCACCGGCTCATGTGCGCCCAGGGCGGCTCGGTGGCCGCGGGGCAGAACGTGCTCGTGCTGATCGACGAAGCCATCTGACTGCCATTCAAAAAACATTCAAGGAGCCCAACATGAACCTGAGCACCCTCTCTTTCGACATCGCGAACCTGCAGGCCGCCTACGCCAGCGGCGTCACCGTGCGTGCCGTGATCGCCGAAGCCAAACGTCGCTGCGCCAGCGACACCCACCACGCCTTCATCCACCGCCTCACCGACGCCGAGATCGAACCCTTCCTCGCGCGGCTCGACGGCGTGGACCCGGCGAGCCTGCCGCTCTACGGCGTGCCCTTCGCGCTCAAGGACAACATCGACCTCGCGCACATCCCCACTACCGCGGGCTGCCCACAGTTCGCCTACACCCCGGGCGAGAGCGCCTTCCTGATCCAGCAACTGCTGGCGGCGGGCGCGGTGCCGCTGGGCAAGACCAACCTCGACCAGTTCGCCACCGGCCTCAACGGCACCCGCTCGCCCTACGGCGCGTGCCAGAACGCCTTCAACCCCGCCTTCGTCTCGGGCGGGTCCAGCTCCGGCTCGGCCGTGAGCGTGGCCAAAGGCTGGGTGAGTTTTTCATTGGGCACCGACACCGCCGGCTCGGGCCGCGTGCCCGCCAGCTTCAACAACCTCGTGGGCCTCAAACCCACCATCGGCCTGCTCTCGGCCACCGGGGTGGTGCCGGCCTGCAGGACGGTGGACACCGTGTCCATCTTCGCGCTCACCGCCGCCGACGCGCAGGCCGTGCTGGCCGTGGCCGCGGTGCCCGACGAAGCCGACGCTTTCAGCCGGAAGGCCGAACCCTTCGGCGTGGACTTCTCGGCCGGCCCGTTCCGCTTCGGCGTACCGCGCGCGCAGGACCTGGCCTTCTTCGGCAACACCGCCGCGCACGGATTGTTCGAAGCATCCATCGAACGCCTGAAGGCCCTCGGCGGCACCGCGGTCGAGGTGGACCTCACCCCCTTCCTCGAAGCCGCGCGCCTGCTCTACGAAGGCCCCTGGGTCGCCGAGCGCTACGTCGCCATCAAGGACTTCATCGACGCACAACCCGAAGCCGTGTTCCCGCCCGTGCGCACCATCATCGAAGGCGGGCGCGGCAAGACCGCCGCCGATGCGTTCGCGGCCAGCTACCGGCTGAAGGCGCTCAAGCGCGTATGCGACGCCGTGTGGAAAGACATTGACTGCCTGCTCACGCCCACCGCTGGCACGATCTACCGGATCGCCGAGATGCAGGCCGACCCGATCCGCCTGAATTCGAACCTCGGCTACTACACCAACTTCATGAACCTGCTGGACTACAGCGCCGTCGCCGTGCCCGCCGGCATGTTGACCAGCGGCGACGCGGCCGGCCTTCCCTGGGGCGTGACGCTCGGCGCGCCGGCGCACAAGGACGTTCCCCTGCTGCGCCTGGCCGACCGCTTCCACCGCGCACAGGCCTTGTCATTGGGCGCGACCGCAGCGCTGCTGGCCGACACGCCCGCCATCGGCGAAGTGCCCAAGAGCGCGCTCGGCGCCGGCACGGTGAAAGTTGCGGTCTGCGGCGCGCACCTCAGCGGCCTGCCGCTCAACTGGCAGCTCACGCAGCGCGGCGCGCGGCTGCTGGGCGCGGTGAAGTCCGCGGCGGAATACAGGTTCTACGCGCTCGCCGGTGGCCCGGTGCAGCGGCCCGGCATGGTGCGTGTGGCCGAAGGCGGCGCCGCCATCGAGATGGAAGTCTGGGAACTGCCCGCCCAGCACTTCGGCAGCTTCGTCGACGGCATCCCCGCGCCGCTGGGCATCGGCAAGGTGAAGCTCGCGGATGGCTCGTGGGTCAGTGGCTTCGTGTGCGAGGCGCTGGGTGCAGAGGGCGGCACCGACATCACGGCGCTGGGCAGCTGGCGAGCTTGGTTGGCGCAGAAAGGCTGAGCTTCGATGCCCGTTCTTGGCGCGAGCGACCGCAATGCCGCGTATTGCCGTTATCCAAATAGACCTTCGCAGGGGCAGATTTATCGACCTGCTCGATCGTCAGCCGGTCGGGGCCAGCATCTGGCCGATAGCCAGCTTGGCGAGGCCACCGATGGAATCGAACGCTAGGCCGACACCCTTTTCCTTGGCGATGGACTTCATCTTGTTCCAAACGCCTTGCTCGCGTATCGAATCCAAGAGGTCCGCGCCAGTCATTGTCAGCACCGGATTCTTCAGGTATTGGCCGTCGCTCAGGGTGTGGTAGCGAGTGCCACCAAGATAGCCGTGTTCCTCCAACATCAGGGCATGCACCGCCCGGACGGCTTCCGGGTCATCGCTATGCCATGGCGCGAAGTAGTCGAACTTAGATGCAGCCTCTCGTGATAGCGCCTCGACTTCGAGCAACACCGAACGCATGGTGTCCCAATCTCTTTTCATATTCTGTCCTTCTCGAAAAAGACGCCGAAGGACTAAGCCCCCGGCGTCGATCAAATCAGCAGAGTTAATTCTTCTTGGAAGGAACGCGCTGGGTCAGGGCAGATGCAGCAGCGGTCTTGGCCGCTGCGCTGCTCTTCGGGTTGGACAGCACCTTACTGGCCGCAGTCGCGGCACGGGCGGAGGTGGTTTCATTACGCGGGGGAGTCTTTGTTGCCATGTTGGGCACCTTCAAAAAATGCGAACTTGTTGGTGGCTGTATCGGGCTAAGCGCCCGCGCCGTGGATCAGCACCACCAGATGTGGCGCCGACAGCACTGACCTGAAGGTCATCCGAGGAAAAACGGACAGGCCGAAGCCTGCCCGCCTTACAATCCGCACACCTGATCCCAATGTCAGGTGATTGCGGTCTCAGGTGATGAGTTGGTTCTTTGAAGCATCTTTCCCCTCCGCATGACCAAAGTGCACATGCTGCACGTCCTTCCCGGACAAAGTTGGAACAGAAAACCCGGCTCCACCCGGGTTTTCGCCTTTTCGGGACCACTCTTCACGGCTCCTCCTTTGCGAGCTGGTAGATGGCCCCGTTCTTCACTACCGCACCCGTGCCCATAAGCGTGGCCAGGATGTTGTATATGTACTGACCGTGTTCCCGAAGACTCTTGGCTGCGTTCGGCATTTGCGACACCACCTTGCGCAGTTCCGGGCCAGTGAGCCCATTCGGGTATGCCTTCAAGACTTCAAGCACGATCTCGCCGGAACTGCCCCGGCGAACTTGGTGCTCAGGGGCTTCAGGCAGCTTTTCACCCCGCGCCTCCATCGTTTGGACAACCGATGTGGCATATAAAAGCCCGCCTTGCTTGACCAGTTCCTTTCGCTCGGTCAGCCGGAACACCGCGTTGTAGAACCCCTTCTCGCCGTTCGACACGGGGAGTTCCGGGTGTGTTTGGCGGATGAGCACCAACAACTCCTTGTGAGGTATGCCCTTCTCCACCAGCTTTAAGACTTCCCGCACGGCCGATATCCAAGTGGTTTTCGAGGAGTGATGCTCCGTAGGGGAAAGAGCGAAGTCAGCCGGTCCCCCAACTTCGATCGAGAAGCCAGCATCACTCGTCCCCGCCTTCGGTTCCTCGTCTTCTTCAACACCCTCGCCATCCTGAGCTCCGGCATCAATGGGTTCAACCGACGCATCGGGATCGAACCCCTCCGGCGCGAACAGGAGGGCCGCTTCATACAGCTTCTGGCGCTTGTCGATGATCGCCGGCAACTCGGCCCACTGCTTGCGCAGCCGATCCAACTCGGCCTTCAACCCCAGGATGTACTCAGCCGAAAGCTGCCCACCGATCATGGTGAGTTCTGGGCGATTCGTGTAGTGGACTGTCATGAGTGGGTGTATTTTGCATGACATTCTCTGCCTGCGCAAGGGGTTGCATGAAAAGGGTTTCGTATGAGCAGATATTGATCGCCTTTTGATCCAATTCTGGACTGCTCATGCAACTATCGTCACAAGTGAGAGCAGCCTTCTTGTGAACCCTGCTCCTTTCGCCGCATCGGTTCAACACCCAGAGCAGGCCACCGACCTCTTCTTTTCCTCACCATCACCCGCCACCCCGCGCCAAGCTCCGCCCCACGCGCTCACTCGCCCGGCGCAGCCGCTCCTTGAGCACGGGCGGCTCCAGCACATCAAAGTCCACGTCCAGCGCCATGAGCCAGTAGACCAGCGAGTCCAGCTGGCCCGCGCCGCAGAGCATGAGGCAGTGCGCGTCGTCAATCGCTTCCAGCGTGGCGGCCGATGGGGGAATGGTCTTCGCCATCACCTCGCGCGGCTGGTGCAGCACCACGCGCGCCTGGTCGCCCTGCTGGTGCACGCCGGCCATGGCCCCGGTAACGTAGGCGCGCAGGTCGCCCGCGGGCGGCGGGCGCGGTGCGAAGTGCGTGCCGGTGCCGGGTGTGCCCTGCACGCGGTCGATGCGGAAGGTGCGCCAGTCGTCGCGCGCCGGGTCCCAGGCCACGAGGTACCAGTGGTTGCCGGTGTGCACCAGCCCGTGCGGCTGCACTTGGCGCACGCTGGCCTGGCCGCGCAGGTCGCGGTAGCTGAAGCCCACCTGCAGCTGGTCGCGGCAGGCCGTGGCCAGGGTGGCCAGCACGCCCGCATCAATGGTCGGCCCCATGCGCTGCACCGGCACGATGGCCGAGCGCAGCGCGTGCGTGCGGCGGCGCAGGCGGGTGGGCATCACCTGTTCCAGTTTCACCAGCGCGCGCAGCGAGCTTTCTTCCACACCGCTCACGGTGCCGGCCGCGGCGATCTGCAGGGCAATGGCCACCGCCAGCGCCTCTTCGTCGTCCAGCAGCAGCGGCGGCAGCGACTGCCCCGCGCGAAACGCATAGCCGCCCGCCACGCCGCTGCTGGCGTGAATGGGGTAGCCGAGCTGGCGCAGCCGGTCGATGTCGCGCCGCAGCGTGCGCGGGTGCACCTCCAGCCGCTCGGCCAGCTCGGGGCCTGCCCAGTGGCTGCGCGTTTGCAGCAGCGACAGGACGCGCAGCAGGCGCGAGGACGATGAAAGCATGTTCGCACTCTATCGTTTATTGAGGGCCGGAACTGTCCGCAATGGGCGCGACATTGTGGCCACGGGTTCGGCACGGTGTCGAGCCCGCCACCCACATCTCAAAGGAGCCCAACATGCCCCAAATCGTTCTCTACTGGCACCCCATGTCCAGCGCCACCCCGGTCGCCTGCGCCCTCGCCGAACTCGGCGTGCCGCACGAGCGTGTCAAGGTCGACATCACCACCGGCGAGCAGCGCCGGCCCGACTTCCTGGCCCTGAACCCCAATGGCAAGGTGCCCACCTTGACGGTGGACGGCGCGCCGATGTTCGAGGCGCTGGCCATCGAGCTGTGGCTGGGCCACACCTATGGCGTGCAGAGCGGCCTGTGGCCGGCCGGCGGCACGCCGGAACACCTTCAGGCCATGTCATGGAGCACCTGGTCCTACGTGACCTACGGCGCGCAGCTGGTGCGAATGCAGGCCGCGAAAGACATGGGCACGCCCGACGACGCGCACGGAACCGCAGCGCGCAAAGCCCTTGACGAGCTGCTCACCGTGCTCGACGGGCGCCTGAACCAGAAGCCCTGGTTGCTCGGCGATGCGTACACGCTGGCCGACCTGATCGTGGCGTCGGTGATCGGCTACAGCGTCTACCTGGGTGCACCGGTGGCCGGGCACCCGACCACGAACGCCTGGCTGCAGAAGGTGCAGGCACGCCCGGCGATGCAGATCGACGCCTGACCCGAAGTGCGGTCAGCACGGAGGTCGATCCGGGCGGCGCGTGCTGCCGTTTTCACTAGGTCGGGCTGAACGTCTGCGGGGTGAGAATGAAGCGATGAGCACCTCAACCTCCTCCTTCCTCTCCGACGCAGACAGCACCCAGGTCGCGACCTACACCTGGGCCGACGTGGCCGGCCCACCCACCGGCGTGGTGCAGATCGCCCACGGGCTGGCCGAGCACGGTGAACGCTACGACCGCTTTGCCCGGGCGCTCAACGCGGCCGGCTTCGTGGTCCACGCGGTCGACCACCGTGGGCACGGGCGCACCGCCAACGGGCGACTGGGTGAATTCGGTGCGGCCGGGTTCGGTGGCCTGATTGCCGATGTGGCCCAGTTCGGCGCCGCGCTGCGTACGCAGCACGGCGGCCTGCCGGTGTTTCTGTTTGCGCATTCGATGGGATCGTTTGCCGCGCAGGCGGCCATCCTCGATCACGCATCGACATGGTCGGGCGTGGTGCTGTCCGGTTCAACCGCGCTCGACATGCTGGCCGCCGGCATGGCCAATGCGCCCGCAGACGCGCCCGCCGGGCTGGTGGCATTCAATGCAGGTTTTGAGCACCGCACGGGATACGAATGGCTCTCTCGCGACGCCGCCGAGGTGGATGCCTACGTGGCAGATCCCTGGTGCGGGTGGGACGTGCCGGCCGATGTGATCCCTGCCTTGTTCGCGCCCGCGCCCCGGGTGGCCGATCCCGCGCTGCTGGCGGGCATCCGCAGCGACCTGCCTGTGCTGATCGCTTCCGGCGATGCCGACCCTCTGGCGGGTGGCGGCGCGCTGATCCAGTTGCTGGGCCAGCGCTACCGCGATGCGGGCCTGGTCGATGTGACGGTGAAGCTCTACCCGGGCGCCCGCCACGAAATCCTGAATGAGAGCAACCGCGATGAGGTGACCGCCGACATCGTGGCCTGGCTTCGCGCCCACGCGGCGTAGGCGCCGCCGTGCAAGCCTTGATGCGGGGCCGCGATGACCGCGCCCTAGACCGTCGGAACCGTGCCACCGTCGATCAGGTGCTCTGATCCCGAGATGGAGCCCGCGCGCGGGGACACCAGGAAGGTGATCAGATCGGCGACCTCTTCCGGCTTGGCGGGCCGTCCGAGCGGGATGCCACCCAGCGACTGCATGATGATCCGCTGGCCGCCCTCGTAGTCCGTCCCGGCCTGGCTGGCCAGCCGCTCGGCCAGCGCCACGACAGCTTCCGTCTCGATCCAGCCGGGCGCGACGCTCAGCACGCGAACGCCCTTGGGCGTCACCTCTTTCGACAGCGCCTTGCTGTACGTGGACAGGGCCGCCTTGGCCGAGGCGTAGGCGGTCGTCGATTCAGGAAGCGGCAGCAAACGTTGAATGGAGCTGACGTGAACAATGACGCCGGAACCCTGGGCCAGCATGGCGGGCAACAGCGCGCGGTCCAGCCGCACGGCCGGCATCAGGTTCTGGTTCAGTTCGTTGAACCAGTGCGCATCGTCCAGGGCCGCGAAGCCGCCGCCCGGCGCGCTGGAGCCACCCAGCACGTTGACCAGGATGTCCACGCCGCCCCATTGGCCGAGGACCGACTGCGCCACGTCCGCCACCCCTTGCGCCGTGGTGAGATCGGCCGCCACGTAAGTCACGCCGTCGATGGCCGTCGCGGGCAGGGAGCGCGCCGTGGTCATCACCTGCACGCCCGCCGCGTGCAGACCGCGCACCACGGCGGCGCCCACGCCCTTGGTGCCGCCCGAGACCAGCGCGCGCATGTCTTGAAGCTGGAGATCGAAGCTCATGCTGTGATCTCCAGCGATGCGATCAGGCCGCGCTCCAGTCGAAAGCGGTACCGCAGGTTCACCGGGCTGCCGGGGAAGTTGCCAGCGACCCGGCTGCTGACGATGTGATGTCCGTTGTCCTGATCGAGGGCGAAAGGCTCCGTCGTGTAGGCGTACTGGGTCGATGCTGCAGCCTTCCACGCCTGGATGGCGTCCAGGCCGGTGTGGGTCTGGCCTTCGTCCTTCACGGTGGCTTGCGCCGTGAAGCAACGGACCAGCGCATCGGGGTTCTGCTGATCGGCCGAGAAGTAGGCTGCGATGGGTTCGGGAAGTTTCAGAGCGGTCATGGTGAAGACTCCTGGTGGGTGAAGGCCCAAGGATGCGACCACCGAAGAGATTAGTGAATCACCTAGAATTTGAATTCGTTATTAAGCAAAGGATTCATAATGCGCGGCTCCGACTACGCCGAACTGAAGGCCTTTGCCGCCGTGGTCGAGCGGAGCAGCTTTGCCCGTGCCGCCGAGCATCTGGGTCTGTCGCCTTCGGCGCTGAGCCAGACCATCCGCCAGCTCGAAGCCCGGCTGGGTGCGCGGCTGCTGAACCGCACCACGCGCAGCGTGGCGCCGACCGCCACGGGTGATCAGCTGTACGCCCGCATCGAACCGCTGTTCCGGGCGATGGCCGACGCCGTTGCCGAGGCCAGCGCGGCTGCGGGGCAGATGAGCGGAACGCTGCGCATCAACACGCTGGGCATGGCGGCCCGGCAGATCATTGCGCCGCGGCTGGGCCGGTTCCATCGCGCATTCCCGGACGTGACGCTTGACATCGTGGTCGACGACGGGCTGAGCGACATCGTCGCGGGCCGCTTCGATGCGGGCATCCGGGTGGGCGGGCGGCTGGAGAAAGACATGATCGCCGTGCGCCTGACGCCGGACGTGAAGATGGTCGCGGTGGCGTCGCCGGACTACCTGGCGCGGCGCGGCCTGCCCCAATCACCTGCCGACCTGCATCACCACGCCTGCATCAACTGGCGGCTGCAGACCGACGGCCGGGCCTACCAGTGGGAGTTCGAGAAAAGGGGCCGGCGGATCGAGGTGGCGGCGTCCGGGCCACTGGTCACCAACCACTCGGACATCGGCGTCGCCGCCGCATTGCAGGGCTTGGGCATTGCCTATGCCTTTGACCGCGAGCGCGTCGATGAGTACCTCGCCCAGGGACAGCTCGTGCAGGTGCTGGCCGACTGGTCGATCACGCGCCCGGGCCTGTTCGTCTATTACTCGAACCGGCACCACCAAGCTGCGATCCTGGGCGCTTTCATCGAGTGCCTGCTGGACCGTGACCTTGCCAAGCCGGCACCACGGTCCAAGGGATCCGCGTGACCAGGCACCGCCAGTGGCACCTCAAGGTATTGGTGCCAGCAGCGGCACCAAAGCCCTCTGCCCCACCGGCGTCACCGCCACATCCCTTCCCGTCCCCCGCCGCACCCAGCCCTGCGCCACCAGATGCTGGTACAGCCGGTCGGCCAGTTCGCCCGCGAGGTGGTCGCGCCGCTCGGACCAGTCGAGGCACGGGTAGGCGTAGCGCCGTTTCTTGCCGGGCTCGGGCGCCTCGAAACCCAGCCTCAGCAGCCACGCGCGGCCGCTGTCCGTGAGCGTGTAGCCGCTGCTCGCCGGCTGCAGTCCATCGGCCGCCATCAGGCCGTCGAACAGCCGGGTGCCCAGCCGCCCCGCCAGGTGCCCGTAGCAGCAGCGCGCTTCGCGCAGCCGAGCCCGTTCGGGCGACGAGGCCCATTGCTGCTCGTGGTCGCCGCGTTCGGCCACCACGGCCAGGGCTTCCAAGGCGCGGGCCACGTCGGCGTCGGCGAGGCGGTAGTAGCGGTGGCGCCCGCGCGGTTCGCAGACCACGAAGCGCGCTTCGAGCAGCTGGGTCAGGTGGCCGCTCGCGGTGGCGGGCGTCACGGACGCAGCCTTGGCCAGCTCGCTGGCGCTGGCGCATTCGCCGCTGAGCAGGTAGGCGAGCATGCGCGAGCGCGCCGGGTCGGCCACCATGGCGGCCACGCGGGCGAGGCGGGGTTCGTGCGGGGTGCGAGTCATGGCCCTCAGAGTAGCGCAGCCCGCGAGTCAGCGGGTGCCTGCGTGCGGTCGAGCAGGCCGTAGTCGCGCAACACGGTGGCCACGCGCAGCCGGTAGCCCGCGAACACGGCGCTGCGCCCCTGTTGCTGCGCGGCCCTGTGGTGCGCCTGGCAGCGCCACGCGCGCACCGCGGCCTCGTCACGCCAGAAGCTCAGCGAGAGGTAGCGGCCCGGCTGGGCGAGGCTTTCAAACCGCTCCACCGACACAAAGCCGTCGGTGGCCTGCAGTTCGGGCAGCAGGGCCGCCGCGATGTCGAGGTAATCCGGCGCGGCGCCTTCGTGCGGCTCGACCTCAAAGATGACCGCGATCACGGCGCCACCTGCCGGGGCTGGTGGACCGTGCCGGCCACGTCTTCGAGCCAGGTGCGTTCTTCGCGAAGGATGAAGCGCTGCGCCTGCGCCATCTCGAAGTTGGCACGGCCTTCGGCGTCGCTGCGCAGCACGGCGCGGTAGCGCTCGTAGGCCGCGAGGTTGTCGAAGCCGATCAGGCCCCAGGCGATGTCATTGCTGCCTTCGTGCGGCAGGAAGTAGCCGAGCAGCTCGCCGCCGCAGCGGGGAATGATGCGGCCCCAGGCCTCGGCATAGCGGCGGAAGGCCTCGCGCTGGAACGGGTCGATCTGGTAGCGGATGAAGCAGGTGATGGAGGTGGCGGCCATGGCGTCGGGCACGGGTGTGGAACAGGTGTCCACTGTGCGGCCGGCCGGCCCCCGCATGCTTCGGTCTGCGCCGAAGTGTGCGGGGTGCTCAGCCCAGACCCAGAACCCGTTACCTCAGCGCAGCACCCCGGCAAAGAACGCCGACAGTTCGTCAAACCCGTCCAGCGGCAACACATTGGCGATGTACTGGTCGGGGCGGACGACGATCAGGCAGCCCTTCTCGCGGTCAATCCCGCGCATGTCGTAGATGTCGCCCGCGCCTTTGTGGTCGACGCAGAAGATCTTCTCGTGGTCCTGCAGGCCGAGCTGGCCGGTCCGGGGCTTGAACAGCGAGGGCATGTGCTCGTAGGCGAGCTGGTCGAAGGTCTGCTGGAACACGGCGCGCACGTCGATCACCGCGTCGATGTCTTCGCCCTTTCGGGTGTGCTTGACCACCGGGGACTTCGCATCGGTCTCCAGCCAGTCCGCGAGCTTGTGGATCGCCGAGCCCAGGTTGGAGCTGTCGGCCTGGCCGGCGAAGGCGTAGATGCGCCAGCGCGCGTCGGCCTCGGCGGCATGACCGAGCTGCATCTGTTTGGCGTCGGACAGGCGCACCACGGGCGCCGAGTGGAAGCGGCGGCCGATCTCTTCGCCTTGGGCGAGCGCCTGGTGCGTCGGCGGTGCGAACAGGGTTGAGGTGTCGTACTTCACCGCGGTGCCGCCGGTGAATTCGAGGTTGGCCTTGAACTGGCGGATGATGCGCGGCTCTTCCGTGCCGTCGCGCTCGGCCTGGGTGGTGGGCGCGGACATGATGCGCGACCACTCGTGGTCGGTCTCGACCAGGCGCTTGGCTTCGGTCAGGCGCTCCTTGCTGTAGCTGCGCAGCAGGCTGGGGTCGGCCCGGCCCTGCAGCACGTGCACCAGCTTCCAGCCGAGGTTGAAGGTGTCCTGCATGGACACGTTCATGCCCTGCCCGGCCTTGGGCGAATGCGTGTGGCAGGCGTCGCCGGCGGTGAACACGCGCGGCGCGCGGTCGCTGCCTTCGGGCACGTCGTCGAACTTGTCGGTGAGGCTGTGGCCGATGTCGTAGATCGACCACCAGACCACTTCCTTCACGTCGATCGAGTAGGGTTTGATGATGCGGTTGGCCGCCGCGATCATGTCGTCCTGCGTGAACTTGCGGCTCGCGGCTTTCTCGCCGTCCTTGAGCTTGTCGAGCTCCACGTACATGCGGAACACGTAGCCGCCCTCGCGCGGCAGGATCAGCACGTTGCCCTCGCTGGCCGACGAGATCAGGCACTTCTGGCGCACGTCGGGGAAGTCGGTGTTGGCCAGGATGTCCATCACGCCCCAGGCCTGGTGCGCGGCGTCGCCGTGCAGTTCGCCGCCGATGGCTTTGCGCACCGCCGAATGGGCGCCGTCGCAGCCGACGACGTAGTTCGCCCGCACCGTGCGCGTGGCCCACCAGTTCACACCGCTGGCGTCCTTGAGCGTCACCGTCACCGGGTGGTCGTCGGTCGTCGGGTCCACCGTCAGGCTCACGATCTCCCAGCTGTAGTCGGGCTCCAGGCGCGAGGCCGAGTTCTTCATCACTTCGAGGAACAGCTCGTGCAGCCGCGCCTGGTTGATCAGGATGTGCGGCATTTCCGAGCTGTCGTCGGCCACGTCCTGCACCCGGCCGACGCGCTTGATGTGCTGCGGGTTGACGGGGTCGGGCATCCAGAAGTTGGTCTGGTTCACCCAGTAGGTCTCGCGCTTGACCTTGTCGGCGAAACCGAAGGCCTGGAACATTTCCATGGTGCGCGTGTTGATGCCGTCGGCCTTGCCCTTGATGATGTTGGTGGGCATGCGCTCGACGATCATGGTCTCGATATCCGGGAACTGCGCGAGCTGGGCGGCGAGGCAAAGGCCCGCCGGGCCGGTGCCGGCGATCAGCACGTCGACCTTTTCCGGGAGGGGTTCGTTGACGCCGCGGTTGCGGCGGCCTGGTGCGGCCTGCTTGACGTCGGGACTACCACCGCGGAAGCCATCTTTGTAGAACTGCATTGCTTGTCTCCTGGGTTTGAAGCGCACCATGAAATTCGGTGTGTGTGCAAATGATATCTATGCTTACTATTCCTTGTCAATACGGTACGTATACTTATCAATGGGAGCCAACCGGCGCACCCGATGTGAACCAGAAATTTGAAACGGAGCGAGAGGATGGACTCACTCGACATGGCGGGGCACCTGATCCGCCGCCTGCACCAGCAGTCCACTCTGGTCTTCGTGCAGCGCACGCAGGCGGCGGGTTTTGATCTGACACCGATCCAGTTTGCGGCGCTCGACGCGATCCACAACCAGCCCGGCACGGACCAGGCGCGGGTGGCCGAAATGATTGCCTACGACCGCGCCACCATCGGCGGCGTCATCGAGCGTCTGGAACAGAAGGGGTGGGTGCGTCGCGTCGTCAGCGAGCGGGACCGCCGGGCGCGCGAACTGTCGCTGACCCCCGAAGGGCAACGCATCTTCAAGGCGCTGGTCCCGGTCGTGCGGAACCTGCAGGACGACATCCTGCCGTCGCTGGGCGACGCCGACCGCGCGCGTTTTCTCAAGCTGGCCCGGCAGGCCGTGGGCCAGTAGCCGCACCGAGCCGGCCGCGCCGTGGCCAGCGGCGCGGTCAGATCACATCACTTCACTTCACTTCGGTCGCGAACTGCTCCAGCGGGCGGCGCACTTTCTTCAGGTTCACCAGCCAGTCGCCTTCGTCGGCGCGGTAACCCAGCGGCAGGATCGCGACGCTGCGCAGGCCGCGTTCGCGCAGCTTCAAGATCTCGTCCAGCTTGGCCGGGTCGAAGCCTTCCATCGGCGTGCTGTCCACCTCTTCAAACGCGGCGGCGATCAGCGCGGCGCCCAGGCCGATGTAGGCCTGGCGGGCGGCGTGCTGGAAGTTCACCTCGGCGTCGCGCTGGGGGTAGCTCTTCAGCAGCATCTGGCGGTAGTTTTCCCAGCCTTCGTTGGTGTTGCCGCGCTGTTCGTTCGTCAGGTCGAACATGTGGTTGATGCGCTCGGGCGTGTAGTTGTCCCAGGCAGCGAACACCAGCAGGTGCGAGCCATCGGTGATCTGCGCCTGGTTCCAGGCGATGGGCTGGATCTGCTCACGCACGGCCTTGCTGGTGACGATGATGATCTCGTAGGGCTGCAGGCCGCTGGAGGTGGGCGCCAGGCGCGCGGCTTCGACGATGCGGTCCACCTTGTCTTTCGGCACGGCCCGGGTGGCGTCCATTCTTTTGGTGGCGTAGCGCCACTGCAGTTTGTCGAGCAGGACGGGGGCGTGGATGGGTGACGACAGATCGCTCATGGGTTTTCTCCGATGGGGGTGGCGCCCACACAGCGTGGGCGGATGGGCCATCTTGCTGCATTGCAGCAAATGAGGTCGGCTGTCGCGCAGGAGACGGCGCTGCGCCGCCCCGAGTGGCGGGCGCTCAGCGCGAATCGGCTGGATCGGGTATACGCACCATCGTGATGGCGTCGAAGGGGCACTTCACCACGCACTTTGCGCACCCGGTGCAGCCCGCGGCGTCGTGCAGCGTGCTCTTCTTCTGCCAGTTCGGGGCCGTCTCCAGCGAGAGCACGTGCGGCGGGCACACGCCCACGCACCAGCCGCAGCCGGTGCAGCGCGTCGGGTTGATGACAGGCAGGGCCTTGCGTTCGGTCGCCATGCCGTTATTGTGTGTGCACCATGCAAGACGACATCCCCACCCTGCGCCGCATCCTCGCGCGCGACCGCACCATCGCCGTGGTCGGCCTCTCGGCCGAATGGCACCGCCCCAGCCACTTCGCCGCCAAGTACCTGCAGGAGCACGGCTACCGCATCGTGCCGGTGAACCCGCGCTACCCGGAAATCCTGGGCGAAAAGAGCTATCCGCGGCTGGAAGACATTCCCTTCCC
Organism: Hydrogenophaga aromaticivorans; assembly: GCF_013387465.1. Lineage (GTDB taxonomy): Bacteria > Pseudomonadota > Gammaproteobacteria > Burkholderiales > Burkholderiaceae_C > Hydrogenophaga > Hydrogenophaga aromaticivorans. The sequence goes on from NZ_VYGV01000015.1 coordinate 185,331, forward strand.
GGTCGACATGGTCGATGTGTTCCGAAAGGCCGAAGAAATCCCGGCCGTGGCGCGCAGCGCCGTCGCCATCGGCGCCAAAACACTGTGGCAACAGCTTGGCCTGATGAGCGAAGAGGCCGATCGCATCGCCACCGAAGGCGGGCTCGATTCGGTGTGGGACCGCTGCGTCAAGATCGAACACGCGCGCCTCTTCGGCGGGCTCAACTGGGCCGGGGTGAACACCCAGGTCATCTCGGCCCACCGACCCAAGCAGGGCTGACACCATGGCCGACCGCAGCTTCCAGCCCGAAACCCTGGCCATCCACGCCGGCCAGATCCCCGACGCCGCCACCGGCGCGCGCGCCCTGCCGATCTACCAGACGACCAGCTTCGTTTTCGACAGCGCCGAACACGCGGCCAGCCTGTTCAACCTGCAGACTTTCGGCAACGTCTACTCGCGCCTCTCCAACCCCACCGTCGCCGCGCTCGAAGAACGCGTGGCGGCGCTGGAGGGCGGGCGCGCGGCGGTGGCCACCGCCAGCGGCATGGCGGCCGAAGCGCTCGCGCTCACCACGCTGCTGCAGGCGGGTGACCACGTGGTCGCGGCCGGCGCGCTGTATGGCGGCAGCGTGACCATGCTCGCGGTCAACCTCAAGAAGTTCGGCATCGAGACCAGCTTCGTGGACGCGACGGACCCCGACGCTTTCGCCGCCGCCCTCCGCCCGAACACGCGCGCCGTGTTCGCCGAAACGCTGGGCAACCCGAGCATGGTCGTGCTCGACATCGCGGCCGTGGCCGACGTGGCCCACGCGCACGGCCTGCCGCTGATGGTGGACAACACCGTGCCCAGCCCCTTCCTCTGCAACCCGCTGCAACACGGCGCCGACATCGTGGTGCACAGCGCCACCAAATACCTCGCCGGCCACGGCACCACGCTCGGCGGCGTGGTCGTTGAAGGCGGCAAATTCCCGTGGGACAACGGCAAATTCCCCGGCATGACCGAGCCTTCGCCCGGCTACCATGGCGTGAAGTTCTACGAGACCTTTGGCGACTTCGGCTTCACCATGCGCTGCCGCATGGAAGGTCTGCGCGTCTTCGGCGCCGCACTCTCGCCCACCAGCGCTTGGCAGATCCTGCAGGGCGTGGAGACGCTGCCGCTGCGCATGGAGCGCCACTGCAGCAACGCGCTCGCCGTCGCGCAGTACCTGAAAGACGACCCGCGCGTGGGCTGGGTCAACTACCCCGGCCTGCCTGACCACCCGCAACACGCGCTGATGAAAAAGCAGATGCGCGGCGCCTCGGGCCTGCTCGCGTTCGGCGTGAAAGGTGGGCTCGACCAAGGCGTGAAGTTCATCGAAAGCGCGCAGTTCATGAGCCACCTCGTCAACATCGGCGACACGCGCACCCTCATCAGCCACCCCGCCAGCACCACCCACCGCCAGCTCGACGCGGCCCAGCAGCTCGCGGCCGGCGTGCCGCCCGACATGGTGCGCATCTCGGTCGGACTGGAGCACATCGACGACATCCTGTGGGACATCGATCAGGCGCTGGCGCGGGCCACCGCCTTAAGGCCCGGAACCTGAGGTCAGGTGATGGTGAAGTCCGCAGCTGACAGGGTTGGAATCCCCACCAGCGTGGCGATCTGCACCGCGGCACCAGCGCCGCTGCCGTCGGCGTCGTAGCTCAGGGCGCCGGTGGTGGTGTTGTAGACCACGTGGTCGTTGGCATCCATGGCGCGTCCCATGTCATTGGCGGCGAAACGGGTGCTCGCCAAAGCGCCGGTGGAGGTGAGCCTGGTGAAGATGGCGTTTTCTAGCTCGAAGCGGTCACCCACAGCCCAGTCGGTGACCGTGTCGACGTTGGTGGAGCCCAAGGTGTCGGCAAAGCGGAACACGTCGTTGCCGGCTCCGCCGGTGAGGACGTCGTTCCCCCGACCCCCGTTCAGCTTGTCTGCTCCCGCTCCACCGTCCAGCACGTCGTTGCCGGTCAGGCCGGAGAGCAGGTTGGCCCCCTCGTTGCCGATCAACCAGTTGTCCAGCGTGTTGCCGTTGCCGTTCAGCGCAGCGGTGCCCAGCAGCGTCAGGCGTTCAACATTCCCGCTCAAGGTGAATCCGACGGTGGCCATGACGGTATCCGTGCCAGCGCCGGTGCCTTCGCTCACCACATCCGAAGCGTGGTTCACCCAGTAGGTATCGTTGCCGGCGCCGCCCACCAGGGTGTCGATGCCCAGGCAGCCGTCCAGCGTATCGGCAAAGGCCGTGCCGGTGAGTCGGTTGTTCCCAGCGTTGCCCACCATCGTCAATCCATTGCCGACGGCGGCAGCGTTCACATGCAGGCTCAGCGTGCCGCTGCTGATGGCCTCCGCGCCGATGCCGGTACCGATGACGACACGCTCCACTCCCGCATCACCCGCGTAGAGTGTGAGCGTGCTGCTGGCCGTTGCTGCGAAACGGACCTCGTCCACGCCTTGTGTGCCCGAGTCCGCAAACTCGGCTGCGGTGTGCTCCGATGCGATGGACACCAGATACAGGTCTGAACCATCGCCGCCATCGAGGCGGTCCACACCTGCACCACCGATCAGCACGTCGTTGCCGCTGCGGCCGGTCAGCGTGTCGTTGCCTGCCTGGCCGTTGAGGGTGTCATGTCCCAGGCTCCCGATGAAGATGTCGGCGCCGGCACTGCCGGTCCAGTTCAGGTTGGTGGGGGCCACCGGAGCCGTTGACGCGCTGGTCACGGCTTCCAGCGCTCCATAGCCGTCGACATAGCGCACCTCCACATCGACGGTCTGACTCACGTCGGTGGCTCTCAGCGTGTAGTGGTCTTCGGTAGCGCCCTCGATGGCGTTGCCGTCGACCCGCCACTGGTAGTGCACGGTGCCCATGCCGTCGGCATCGGCCAGGGTGTGCGAGGCCAGCAGGGTCTGCCCCGCTTCAGCCTCGCCCTGCACCAGCACTTCGCCGGTCGGGCCGCTGTTGGGCCTGAGTGCTGCTGCCTGGATGATTTCCCGTCCCCACCGGGTGCCGTCGGCAAACACGATGGACTGGATCGTGTCGTCCAGGAAACGGATCTCGTCCTGCGTGCCGGACAGGCGCAGCACCGTCTGCAGCTGGAACACAGTCTGACCGGTGATGGGGTCGACGTGGTGGTCCTGGACATACAGTTCCACTTGGTCTGGGCTGATGCCCGGCGCGACGACAATGCGGTTGTTGTCCTGATAGTTGGCAAAGTCCAGAACGGTGTCGGAGCCACCACCGGCCTTGAGCACATAGGTGTCGGAACCGTAGCCGCCGTCGAGCCAGTCGTTGCCGGCGCCGCCGTCAAGCACATCGTTGCCGTCGGTGCCCAACAAGGTCTCGTTGCCGGAGCCACCCTGCAGGTAGTCGGCCTGCCAGGAGCCACCCAGGAAATCTTGTCCGGGCATGGCTTGCATGAACGCCATGGACAGCTGCGGGAACTGCGCCGAATTCCAGACCGTGCCATTGCCGAACAGCACCTCCTGGACCGCATCGGGCTGGAAGCGAATCTCATCATTCGAGCCCAGCAGGCGCAGCACAAAGCCACTGGGGATGTACTGCCCCGTCAGCGGATCGGGTCCACCCTCGCTCCAGAACAGGGCCACCTGGTCTGGGCTGATGCCCGGCGCGACGACGATGCGGTTGTTGTCCTGGTAGTTGGCAAAGTCCAGAACGGTGTCGGAGCCACCACCCGCCTTGAGCACATAGGTGTCGGAGCCATAACCACCGTCGAGCCAGTCGTTGCCGGCACCGCCGTCAAGCACATCGTTGCCGTCGTTGCCCACGATGGTTTCATTCCCACCTGCACCCTGCAGGTAGTCGGCCTGCCAGGAGCCTCCCAGGAAATCTTGTCCGGGCATGGCTGGCATGAACGCCGTGGCCAGTTGCGGGAAATCGGCTGCGCTCCAGGTGCTGCCGTCGCTGAACAGCACCTCGTTGATGCCATCGGGCTGGAAGCGCAGCTCGTCGTTCGAGCCCAGCAGGCGCAGCACGAAACCACTGGGGATGTACTGACCCGTCAGCGGGTCAGGGCCACCCTCGCTCCAGAACAGGGCCACCTGATCCGGGCCGATGCCGGGTGCGACGACGATGCGGTTGTTGTCCTGGTAGCCGGCAAAGTCGATGACCGTGTCGGAGCCACCTCCGGCCTTGAGCACATAGGTGTCGGAGCCATAGCCACCGTCGAGCCAGTCGTTGCCGGCGCCGCCGTCAAGCACATCGTTGCCGTCGTTGCCCAACAAGGTCTCGTTGCCCGAGCCGCCCTGCAGGTAGTCGGCACCCCAGGAGCCACCCACAAACGTCTGTCCGGGCATGGTTTGCATGAACGCCGTGGCCATTTGCGGGAACTCGGTTTCGTTCCAGGTGGTGCCGTCTGCAAAGGTGATGGACCCAATCTGACCCGGTGTCAGGAACTGAGCAGCGTTCGATCCCAAAACCCTGAGTACAAAGCCGCCGCCCAGATACATGCCCGATAGCGGATCCACCCAGTTGTCCACATAGGTCAGAACGACCTGGTGGGGGCCCAATGGGGGCGCCATCACCAATTGATCAGCTTGAATCGACCAGTACGTGGTTGCGTTCTCATCCATGTGGATATCCTCCCTGTTGCAGATGGTTACTTTTGAATAAGCATAGCATCCACTCGTGACCTGTCCTGCGTCCGAGCATGGCCGGAGATCGACCAGGCGCTGTATTGCGCGGTGGCTGCCTGACGCCGCTCACTCGCCCGATTTGAACGTGCGCGGGAACACCGTGGCCTGATCGCGTTCGCGCAGGCGGTAGCCCATGGCGGCCCGGCCGTGGTCGCCGGTCACCATGCCAACCTCTTCGAGGTAGGCTGCGTCCAGCATGCGCTTGCGGAACGCGCTCTTGTCCAGCGGCCGGCCTAGCACCACCTCGTACACCCGTTGCAGCTGTGGCAGCGTGAACGGCTCGGGCAGCAGAAAAGCGGGCAGCGAGGTGTATTCCACCTTGCTGCGCAGGCGCTCGATGGCGGTGCTCAGGATGGTGTTGTGGTCAAAGGCCAGGCGCCGGCGCGCGGCCTGGTCGCAGGGCACCCACTCGGTGGTGGTGGTGGCGCTGGCGTCGACCGCCTCGGGTTGCGGGATCAGCGCAAAGTAAGCGTGCGTGCTGGACCAGCCGCGCGGGTCGCGCTTCGCGTCACCCCAGCTGCCCAGTTGCTCCAGGTAGGGCGCGGCCACGCCGGTCTTGTCGCGCAGCTTGCGTTCGGCGCAGGCCAGCAGCGAGGCGTCGCGGTCCACATCGACAAAGCCGCCGGGCAGCGCCCAGCGCGCCGGGTAGGGCTCGCCGTCGCTTTCGGGGCGTCGCACCAGCAACACACACAGCTGCTCGGCCATCACCGTGAAGATGACCACATCGACCGTGACCAGCGGCCGCTCGAAAGCCGTTGTCTTGAAAACCACACGAGAAGAAGACATGTCTTGACACCGTTTGATTGAGTTGTACTATACAACCCATATAAGTTGTACAGTACAACTCAAAAACAAAACAGCCGATTCGTTTACCCTGCCATCGACCCAGGAGCACGCCATGACCCGCCCCATCGCCCTGTTGATCATCGACCCGCAGAACGACTTCTGCGACCTGCCCGAGGCCTGGCGCGCGCCCGACCCGGGGCGCAACACGCTGGCCGCGCCCGCGCTGCCGGTCAGCGGCGCACACGCCGACATGCTGCGCCTGGCCGCGCTGATCGACGCGGGCGGCACCGGCCTCTCCAGCATTGTCGTCACGCTCGACTCGCACCAGCGCTACGACATCGCCCACCCCACCTTCTGGCAGACCGGCGCGGGCGAGGCCGTGAGCCCCTTCACCGCCATCACCGCCGCGCAGGTGCGCGCCGGCAGCTACGCACCACGCGACCCCGCCGCGCTGCCCCGCACCCAGGCCTACCTTGACGCGCTGGAGCAGGCTGGCCGATACACGCTCATGGTGTGGCCGGTGCACTGCGAGATCGGCAGCTGGGGCCACAACGTGCACCCCGCCGTCAAGGCCGCCTACAACCGCTGGGAAGACCAGCGCCTGGGCGTGGTGCAGAAGATCATCAAGGGAACGAACCCGTGGACCGAGCACTACAGCGCCATGCAGGCGGAGGTGCCCGACGCCTCCGACCCCGACACGCAGCTCAACCGCGATCTCATCGCGCAGCTGGACGAGGCCGATCTCATCGTCATCGCGGGCGAAGCCAGCAGCCACTGCGTCAAGGCCACCACCGAGCACATCGCGCAATACCTGCCCTCGCGCCAGCTGGGCAAACTGCTGCTGGTCACTGACGCCATGAGTCCGGTAGCCGGCTTCGAAGCACAGGCGCAGGCTTTCCTCGACGACATGCAGCGCCAGGGTGCCCGCAGCGCCACCTGCGCCGAAGTCCTTCCCCTTCTTCAGGCGAATGCCTGAGTCAGGAGTCTCCATGGAACCCGTCATCACCAGCCTGCTGGACACCGACCTCTACAAGTACACGATGTGGCAGACCATGCTGCACCGCTTTCCGCAGACGCAGGCCGAGTACAGCTTCGTCTGCCGCAACCAGCCCACCTACCCGCTGGCCGAGCTGCTGCCGCAGGTGAACGCCGAGCTCGATGCCCTGTGCGCGCTCAGCTTCCGCGAAGACGAGCTGGCCTACATCGGCGGCCTGCGCTACATCAAGAGCGACTTCGTCGACTTCCTGCGCATCTTCCGTTTCCAGCGCAACTTCATCGAAGCGCGCGCCGAAGGTGACCAGCTGCGCATCGTCGCGCGCGGCCCTCAGGTGCACGTGATGGCGTTCGAGATCTTCGTGCTCGCCATCGTCAACGAGCTCTACTTCCGCCGCTTCGACCGTGCCGCCGCCGAAGCCGAAGGGCGTTTGCTACTGCACGCCAAGCTCGACCAGCTGCGCGCCCTGGGCAACGAAGCGCCGTTGCGCCACCCCTTCGAGCTGTTCGACTTCGGCGTGCGCCGCCGCTTCTCGCGCAGCTGGCAGCGCGAGGTCGTGGCCGCGTTCCAGGCCCAGGCGCCGCAGTTCTTCAAGGGCACGTCCAACGTGCTGCTCGCGCGCGATCTCGGCCTCGTGCCCATCGGCACCATGGCCCACGAATACCTGCAGACCTACCAGGCGCTGGGCGTGCGCCTGCGCGACTTCCAGAAGGCCGCGCTCGAAGACTGGGTGCAGGAGTACCGGGGCGACCTCGGCATCGCGCTCACCGACGTGGTTGGCATGGACGCCTTCCTCTCGGACTTCGACCTCTATTTCGCCAAGCTCTTCGACGGCCTGCGCCACGACTCGGGCGACCCGCTGGTGTGGGCAAACAAGGCGTTGGATCACTACCAGAAGCTCCGCATCGACCCGCACACCAAGCGCCTCGTGTTCTCCGACGGCCTCACCATCAACAAAGCCCTCGCGCTCTACCACGCGCTGGGCAACCGCACCAACCTGGGCTTTGGCATCGGCACCCACCTCACCAACGACGTGGGACTCACGCCGCTCAACATCGTCATGAAGCTCACCAGCGCCAACGGCCAGCCCGTGGCCAAACTCTCCGACTCGCCGGGCAAGACCCTGTGCGACGACCAGACCTTTCTTGCCTACCTGCGCCAGGTGTTCAACGTGCCCATCCTTGCGGAGGACTCATGATCAAGGTCACCCTGGCCCAGCTCAACGTCACCATCGGCGACATGGATGGCAACGTGCGCAAGATGATCGCCGCCGCACAACGCGCCCGCGACGATGCGGCCGACCTCGTCGTCTTCTCCGAGCTCTCGCTCACCGGCTACTACCCCGGCGACCTGCTCGACGAACCCCACTTCATGGCGCGGGTGTCCGTGGGCTTCGAAGCCCTGCTCCAGGCCTCGCGCCAGATGCCCACGATGCACTGGGTGGTGGGCCTGCCCGCGGCGCACGCCGGCCCGGGCAAGCCGCTGCGCAATGTCTTGCGCGTGCTGCGCGGTGGCGAGGTGCTGCTCGAATACGCCAAGCAGCTGCTGCCCACCTACAACATCTTCAATGAGCGCCGCCATTTCGAGCCCGGCCCCGACGTGGCCAAGGTGCTGCGCATCGGCACCGAGCAGGTCGGTTTCCTGATCTGCGAAGACGGCTGGAACGACGACGGCAGCGCCTACGCCGTCAACCCGTTCGACCGCCTGCGCGACGCCGCACCCGACGTGGTGATCTCCATCAACGCCAGCCCGTCCCACATCGGCAAGCGCGAGCAGCGTCACCAGATCTTCGCCGCCGCCAGCCGCCGCAACAGCCTGCCCATCCTGTACGTTAACCAGGTCGGTGGTCACGACCAGCTGGTCTACGACGGCGCGTCCTTCGCCGTCGAGCCGAAGGCGGGCGTGGTGTTCGAAGCGCGCCGCTTTGAAGAAGACGTGACCACGCTGCGGATCGACGCCCACGGCTTCAAGGCCGCCGATGGCGAGTCCCTGCCCGCCGTGCCCTGCGAAGGCCTGCCCACCATGGCTTTTTACCGCCAGCAGATCGTGCTCGGCCTGCGCGACTACGCGCGCCGCTGCGGCTTCACGCAGGCGGTGGTCGGCTCCTCCGGTGGCATCGACTCGGCCATCACCCTCGCGCTCGCGGCCGAAGCCTTCGGCCCGGATCGCGTGACCGCCATCACCATGCCCTCGGTGTACTCCTCGGCGGGTTCGGTGGACGACTCGCAAACCCTGTGCGACGGTCTCGGTGTGCGCCTGTTTCGCCACCCGATTGCCGATCTCGTGCAGGGCTACAGCGCCGGTTTCGAAACCGCCTTCGGCGCACCGCTGCAAGGCCTGGCGCTGGAGAACCTGCAGGCACGCATCCGCGGCACCATCCTCATGGAATATTCCAACACCTGGGGACACCTGCTGCTCACCACCGGCAACAAGTCGGAGATGTCGGTCGGCTATTGCACGCTGTATGGCGACACCAACGGTGGTCTCGGCCTCATCGGTGATCTGTACAAGACCGAGGTGTTCGCCCTCGCGCGCCATCTCAATCAGGCCGCGGACCGCGAAGTCATCCCGCGCGCCATCCTCGAAAAGCCGCCCTCCGCCGAGCTCGCGCCCGACCAGAAGGACACCGACAGCCTGCCGCCCTACGAGGTGCTCGACGAGGTGCTCAAGCACCTGATCGAAGGCCACGGCCTGGCCCACGAGGAACGCGAACAGGTCGAAGCCTACGTCGCCCAACTCGTGCAACAGCCCGATGGTGCGGCGCTGGTGGACCGCATCCGCCGCCTGGTCGCCCGCAGCGAGTACAAACGCCGTCAGGCACCACCCATCATCCGCGTGCGTGCCCGCGCCTTTGGCTCGGGGCGCCAGATGCCCATCGCCGCCCAACATTTTTGAGTTCCATGAACGCATCAACACACACCTACACCGGCGCCATCTGCATCGGCCGCTTCCAGGGGCTGCACCTCGGTCAGCTCGCGGTCATCCGCCGCGCACTGCTGCTCGCGCCTCGCGTGGTCATCTTCATCGGCTCGGCGTTCCAGGCGCGCACGCCCAAGAACCCATTCACGTGGGAAGAGCGCGTCGAGATGATCCGCCTGGCGCTGACAGCCGAAGAGGCCGGGCGCGTGGGCTTCGTGCCCGTGCGCGACTACTTCGATGGCCAGCGCTGGGTCGCTGCGGTGCGCGAGGGCGTGCGGGCGCAACTGGGCGAATTGCCCGCGGGCCAGACCGTGCTCGTGGGCCACCGCAAGGACGCCACCAGCGAGTACCTGAGCGACTTCCCCGGCTGGCTGCTCGACGACGTGGGCAGCCAGGGCGACATGCATTCCAGCACCCTGCGCGACGCCTTCTTCGGTGCCGCTGGTGAACCGCTGGAGCCCGCACTCGCGGCCCTGGTCAGCCAGGCGCCGCCGTCCACGCTCGGCTTTCTGCGCGCCTGGGCGCAGCTGCCCTGCTACCGCGAACTAGCGGCCGAATGGGCCAGCCTGCGCGCCGAGCACGCACTCTGGGCCAGCGCACCCTACCCGCCCGTGTTCGTCACGGTGGACGCGCTGATCGAATGCGCGGGCCATGTGCTGCTCATCGTGCGCGGCCGTGCGCCCGGCAAGGGCCTGTACGCGCTGCCCGGGGGCTTTCTGGAGCAGCGCGAGACGGTCTACCAGTCGGCCCTGCGCGAGCTGCAGGAAGAAACCGGCCTGCACCTGCTGCCCGGCGACATCGCGCATGCGCTCAAAGGCGTGCGCGTGTTCGACCACCCGGACCGCAGCCAGCGCGGCCGCGTCATCACCCACGCCCACCACTTCGACCTGGGCGCGCGCCGCCTGCCCGAGGTGAGCGGCAGCGACGACGCGATGTCCGCCAGCTGGGTGCCGATCGGCGAGCTCGCGGCCATGGAAGACCGCTTCCACGACGACCACTTCCACATCCTCGACAGCTTCCTGGGCCTCACCGGAACGTGACCCGCTTGCGCCCGGCGCAGACGAAAAAAAACCGGCCAGAAGGCCGGTTTTCAGAATCAGAGCGACAAGTGCTCAGTAGCCGCCGCGCGAGCCGCGGTCACCACCGCCGTAGCCGCCGGTGCTCGGCTCTTTCGGGCGCGAGATGTTCACCACGATCGAGCGGCCGTCAACCGACATGCCGTTCAGGCTCTGGATCGCGGCCTCGGCCTGTTCGCTGGTGGACATTTCCACAAAGCCGAAGCCCTTGGAGCGACCCGTGTCGCGGTCCATCATGACCTTGGCCGACGTCACGCCGCCAAACTCCGTGAAGTTGTTGCGCAGGATGGCGTCGTCGATGGAATAAGGCAGGTTGCCCACGTAAAGTTTGGTGCTCATGACAGAGCCTTTCAAAGAAATTGCGCTCCAGCCAGGCCGAGCCCGACAGCGCATGAATGAGCGGCGTCCGAGGGACACCGCAGGAACGGGTTTTGCGAAGATGCACAAGGCCTGAGCCGTTGCGAACCTGCGCGAAGCTGAATGGTGGGGTTGTCTGCAGCTCAACAGAACATCGCGACCGAATGGCGTCGGCGCTGACCGGGGCCTGAGGTGCCACCGGCTGGGCGGTGTGGGTTGGCGGATGCCACCGAACACAGTCCAAGCCGGTATTATATTTAATAGTAAATATAAATGCAAATTTATATTGCAATCAGTTTGAAAGAGACCCGGATGCCCGAAACCACCTTCCACATCCCCACCCTGCAGACGCAAGATGACGCCGACGCCGTCATGTTCGAACTGCAAGACCTGCCCTGCGTCAACCAGGCCGACGTCAACCTCGCCGAACACACGGCCTGGGTCAGCCACACCGCCATGATTTCGGCCGACGACATCGCGGCCAAGTTGCAGGAAGCCGGCTTTGAGGCGCAGCCGGTTTAGACCGCACACATCTCCGGCCCGTCCTGCCGGCCCCACAGATGCGCCGCCAGCGCCGCCGCCGGGCCACCGATGCCTGCAGGCGCTGCCCCCACCCCACCCAGCCGGTCCATCAACAGCAACAGGGCCTCCGCCTGCGGCGGGATCGCGCCCATGAAGAGCGCCCGGTCCTCACGGCACAGCAGCACCGTGGGAAAGGTCTCGATGTCGATCCCGACCGAGTCCATGAGCTCCGCCTCGTCCTCCACGTCCAGCCAGCGCCACTGCAGTTCCGGATGCCGCGCGGCCAGCTCCGCCATCACCGGACGCCAAGCCCGGCAGGCACTGCACCAATCCGCACAAAGACAAACAGCCCACACGATCCAGACCCCCGAGCACAATCATTGAAACGAGCGGGGAGCATACCCGCGCCCCAATCGGATCGGGCCGCGTTCCAGCTGCGGGTCAGCGTCATGTGCACCGCGCCGCGCTTGAAGGGCCTTGGCCACTCGCGCATGATTGGCCTATGGAACCCACCCGCCTCGCCATCTACGACCATTACGCCTACGCCGCTGTCGCCCTGATCGGCACCGCCGTTGCCGCCCTGCTGTTGCTGCGCGTGCTCGCCGCGCCGCGCTGGCGCGCGGGCATGCTGACGCTCAGCGGCGTCGTCCCGCCCTTCCTCAACATCCTGGGCGTGTTGTTCGGCCTCACGTTGGCCTTCATCGCCAACGACACCTGGAGCGCCCACGACCGCGCCATGAGCGCCGTCTACCGCGAAGCCGACAGCCTGCGCACGCTCGATGCGCTCGCGCGCGGCCTGCCCGAGGTGCCGCAGGCTGCGCTGCGCGCCGCGGTGAGCGAACACGCCGCCGCCACCGCCTCTGAATGGCAGCAGCTCGCCCACCGCAGCAGCAGCCCCGCCGCGCAACAGAGCGCCGACCACCTGCTCAGCCTCGTCGCCAGCCCCGCCATGGCGCACGCCGCCAGCGCCAGCGTGCACAGCCTCATGCTGGGCGCCGTCGTCCACCTGCGTAACGACCGCGACCAGCGCATCGCCCTGAGCCAGATGCATGTCAACCCGCTCAAGTGGATGGGCATGGCCTTCCTCGGCCTGCTCACCATGGTGTCTATCGCCATCGTGCACGTCGAGCAACTGCGCGCCGCCACCGTGGCCATTGTGCTGTTTGCCGTGGCCGCCGCGCCCACCGCCGCCATCGTGCTCATGCAGGGCAACCCTTTCCAGACCCCGTCCTTCGTCTCGCCCGCACCCATCGCGCAAATGGCCCAGCCTTCCCCATGACCGACACCACCCCCATCACCCGCCACCTGCGCATCACCGGCCGCGTGCAGGGCGTGGGCTACCGCTGGAACATGGCGCAGCAGGCCAATGCACTGAGCCTGAGCGGCTGGGTGCGCAACCGGCTGGACGGCAGTGTGGAGGCGCTGGCCACTGGCCCGGTCGATGCGGTGCAAGCGCTGATCAACTGGGCACAACGCGGACCGGAGCTGGCGCGGGTGAACGGGGTGGAGGTGACCGAGGTCGAGAGCGGGGAGGTGCTCGACGGGTTTGAGCAGCGGGAGACGGTGTAGGTTGGCAAGAGGCGTTCTGCGCTCCCATCCTGGACTGCGGTCTGGTTTGTGTCACCCCAGGCAATGCCCTGGGTGTCAGGTGAGGATCTTTTGAATAGTCTCCGTTCCTCACCGCATGAGGAACGCTATGAGCCCGACAAACACAACCCCGCAACGCCTTCAGTACGGCGCGCGACCGACGCAGCCCGGCATGTATCTCGGTCTTTTCCATGGTCGGAACAGCCGCAAAGAAGACATGGACGATTGGGGTTTCGCCGGACCTGTGCTCGGCCCACTGAACTATTGCCACACCACATACATGGCGTACATCCACCTGCAATTTGTGAATGGGCAAGACGCGCGTATCTGCTGCAACTCAGGGCATCTCGCCGTCGATCTGGAGGTGGTGGAGGACATGATCCACTTCGAGGGCGCTTACTATGGCGATTGGACGGTGTTCTTCGTGGCTCCAGAGGAGTGCCGTCGTCCCGACGACGCTTTCAGGAACAAGCCCCGCGTCAATGCGTATCAGTGGCACAACCACTTGAACGCCGCATGACGTGCGGATAAACCCGGGGATACCGAGGCCCTTTGGCTGGCATTGGTTCCAATGCCGATGTCTTCTACATCGCTACGAAAAGCTGGCTCGGTAACTGATGGGGTCCAGCACACAGTGTTGGTCGAGCGATCCGCGCAACGAAAACAAACGGGGCGATTTTCGGAACTCAAACAGCCGACAGAGCGTGAACTGAGTGCTTGCATCACGTGAAAAGTCCAGCTCATTGCTTGAGACAAAGAAGGGCGTTTCCTTCCCGAAAGTGGTGGTCTTCACCTCGATGAAACGCTCGCGACCGTTCACATCAAAGGACAGCACGTCGTAGCCAAGCCCATCCCCCTTGGTTCTTGACACATGCTCAACGCGATCAGCCAGGACAGACTTTCCAAGCTGCGTAAGTCGCCAATGCTCGTATTGCGCAATGAACTCTTCGCCAGCCAAGCCCAGAGATGCATTGCGTGACTCGCGCGCCAGATAGTCACGTTTGACGGGCGCATATGTCCGATGTGGAGTGGCATCCGAAGCGGTGTGTCGCCGGATAGGCGCGTCTGCCTCAACCTTTGTGAAGTCGAAGATTTCAGGCTGGACAGCGGGTTGTTGCACGGCTGCCAGGGCCAGCGAGTCAAGAGTGGTGAATTGATCTACCTGCTGCTCGGCCACATCGCGCAACAGCCCTTGGTAGTTGGCCCGTGGTTGATATCCACGGATATAGGGGAACCCGAGGTCAATCATCACGGCACTGATATTGCCGTGTTTGAATTCAATGGAACCGTCTGACCGCCCATTGAGTCTTTGCTGGAGTGCCCTTCGATGGGCGGTCTTGCTGAAAGCTTGACCAGCTAGCTCAAGGCTGAGCATTTTGAGGTAATCGGCGACGATCGCTTCTACCTCAACTTGGGTCCAGTCCATTCAGGTACCGTCTTGAGTATCAAACTGCATGGGAATCGAATACTGAATTTTCGATTCCCATGGTTGTAGAGAGACCCATAAGGCAAGAAACGCCCCCCTTATGAATCAAGGCTTTGCCGGGCTCTTCGAACCATAAGCTGAGAAGGCTTGCCGCATAAGGCGAGAAATTTCCCCGAAAAGCCGCATCGGCACCACCCCGGTCGTTGTCATTGCATACGGTCACCCATCGTGATGCCCCGCCTCGACAGCAACGGAGCGGCGAGGACTCGCTGGTCAACGAACGCAGCACTGCAGGAGCGCATTTTCGCACTCCGCCTGTGGTCGCTCACCATATTTCGTGGGTATTGAATCTCCAAGCAGGGCCATCGCAAAGTCAGCAGCCTGCGTCAATGCTGGCACATTCTGCCCGCCTGGCGTGACTTCTCCTGCGAGTGCCAGCTTGAGCGTGTGCAACGCTGCTGGCTGGGTTTTGGCTTACCCTTTGACCGCATGAACTGCGCGCCGACGTGGTGTCGCGTGCTGTTTCAGCCATGGGGGATGACATGCAAGATGAGCCCACTGACGCAAAGTCAGCGCACAAGGGGACGGGTCGCGAAGCAGACCCTGTTTCGCGTGAAGAGCTTTACAGCCTTGTGTGGGCAAAGCCCATGCTCAGGGTTGCGGAAGATTTTGGCGTTTCATCCAGCTATATGGCCCGGGTATGCACAGAACTTCGCGTTCCAAGGCCCGCACAAGGCTACTGGACGCAGGTCGAGTTGGGTAGGGCTCCTGAGCGCCCTGCCCTCCCTCCGGTTCGGCATGGGGATGTTTCAAGTTGGCGCCCGGGGGCAAACGTTGGGACGGTTGAACAAACGGCGAAAAAGATTGAAGCCAAAGCCCGCGCCCAAGAAGGCCCCCCGGGCGAGCGGGCAAAACGTGGACGACCCCGGGCGAAGCCCTCTGGGAGCACCGTTCACCTGCTTGTAAAAGACGTCAAGCCATTCTTCCTGAAATCACGCGACACGGACACGGGGTTGCTGCGACCATTCAAGCGGATGCTCGTTGACGTCGTCACCTCCGAAGCGCAGCTGGACAGGGTCCTTGGCGTAGCCAACGCTCTATTTTCCGCCTTGACGGCAAAGGGGCACCGAGTCGCACTCGGTTCGCTGCACCCTCACATGGGACGGATGGAGGTGAATGTGCGCGAAGTGCCAAAAAAGAACCAATATCACCAGCCAGTCTGGGCACCTGACAGGCCTACGGTTTTGTACATCGGGGCTATGCCCATCGGGTTGACGTTCTATGAGATGACGGAAGACGTTGAATCCGTCTATGCCAACGGAACCTATTTCCCCGTACGTGACTTGACAGCGGAGCAACGTCGCCGGTTCACCGGGCCACAACACTGGAAAACGACCAAAGAGCTTCCCTCCGGGCGTTTGTGTCTCCAAGCCTACTACCCCAGTTCGTCGCGGGTGAAATGGTTCAAGCGATGGCAAGAGACCCCGGTGAGTGAGCTGTTGGACGTGCCCAAGATGGTGGCTGCGCTTGAGGCCTCGGTACCTGAACTGACCGAGCAAATCGAGACGGCGCGCATTCAAGAGCAAGGGCAGCGGAGGCTCTGGGAAGAGCAACAGCGGCAATGGCGCGAAGAACGCGAGCGCGAGCGCCAGCAAAAGGCCCACCAGGCGGCACAACAGGAGCTCATCGCAGCCATTGCCGCGTGGGACCAGGCACGCAAGGTGGAGGCCTATTTCGAGGATGTCTTGCGTGCCGCGGAACACATGGAGGCTGGCGAGCGAGACACGCTTTTCGACCGGGTGACTCAAGCCCGGGCCATGGTCAGTGGTCCAAGTGCCTTGGAAGCTTTGCTCCGCTGGAAGTCGCCGAGCGAGAGATTGTGATTTCGCCACCAACGTTTGATGGGGGCGCGAGTGCATAAGGGTGGCATCTTGAGACAAGCGCAGTCGTGGCGTTCTCCAATTTCTACGTCAGACTGGCTCAGAAAATCGACGGCACTTCAAAGCCTCCTCGGATTTTCAAGCGAAGGCCAATTCAATTTAACCGTGCATTCGCATAGATTTCTTTCTTTCCAAGGGTCTTTTTGAACATAATCTATGGTAACGAGTAGATATTGTCTCTGGCAAACGAAATGGGCATAAAATCTATGCATAGACATAGAAAGCATTGACGCTGTGTTGAAGCTGGTGCATTATCTATTCGTTAACATAGATAATCTCCATGCATATCCCGGTCGACTCCGCAGCTCAGATTGGCGCCGTCTTGCGCCTTGTCCGAAAGACCCAAGGCGTTCGCTCCGATGACTTGGCCGGCTCCGCCGGTGTCGGGCCGGTGTTCGTGCTCGATGTTGAGAGGGGCAAGCCCACCATCCAGCTCGGCAAGGTGCTCCAGGTACTCCAGGAAGCGGGCATCAGGGTGAACCTCGAAATCCCTGACAACCTCAGCCTCGATGCACTTCCTAAGGGCCCGAAAAAACGCACTGTCTGGCAGAGCTTGATGGCCATCCTTGGTCGCAACGGCTCCGAAGCGTGGGCACAGTCCGTTGCGCAGTCCATTGCTGGGCGCGCGCTACACGGGCACGAGCCCGCGGCTTCTGAAACTTCCGCGCAGGCCAAGAGCCATGGCTGACGAGGCTCGTGCCGCGGCGGCGAAGGCCGCAGTGATGCAACCCAGGGCGCCGGTCGACGACACGGCGGTGGAGTACGAGCGTGAGAAGACCGCTTGTCTCGAACTCATCGACTTTCTCAAGCGGCAGACCAGTCTCTCCAAACACAGCCCTGCGCTGGTAGACAGCTTGCAGGCGAGTCTGAACAGGGGTGAGCGCCCTCGCGCCCTTGAGCTTCGCATCGATGCCGACCTGGTAGGGTGGCTCTTCGACGTGAACGATGTCTGGGTCTTCCAGTACAACGTGAGCTGGGTCTCAAAGGGCGGGGCTTTTGCGCTGTCTCCTAGCCTTGGACTGCGTGAAGAGGCCTATGTCGACGGGTCGTCAACCCGCCCGGTGCAATGGTTCTTCGACAACCTTTTGCCCGAGGAGGAACTGCGCAAGTCGCTCGCAAAAGAAGCCAAGCTGGCGTTTGAGGATGTGTTTGGTCTCTTGCGCCACTACGGGGCGGAATCGGCCGGCTCGCTCATCCTGCACCCGCTGGGGCTTCCGCCTGCAGAGGATGGCTTGCAAGAGCTCACGCCCGAAGAACTCAGCGCCCGCATCCAGAACCTTCCCGCGGCTCCCCTCACGCAAGGGTCTCCGAAGCGCATGTCCTTGGCCGGTGCCCAGCACAAGATGGTCGTGGTCGCGCATTGCAACGAAAAGGGCGAGCTTGAGCCAACGCTCTTTGAGCCTTTGCCCGCCACGCCGTCCACACACATACTCAAGCCAGACTCGGTCGCGGCTGCGTACCCGCACTCGGTGGCCAACGAGTACTTCTCGATGAGGCTCGCCCAGGTGCTCAAGCTTGACGTGCCCGCGGTGTTCCGGCTCTATGTGCCCGAGCCCGTCTACCTCATCACACGGTTTGACCGCCTACAGAACAAGCACACGCCCAGCGTATCGCGACTGCACGTCATCGACACTTGCCAGTTGCTCAATCGCTCCCGAGTCCTGAAATACGACCTGGCCCGACTGGACACATTGACTGAAGCAGTCGACATGACCCGCTCGAAGGCAAAGGCCCGGCACAAGCTCTACCAGTGGATTGTCTTCAACACGTTGCTGGGCAACGGCGACTCGCACCTGAAGAACCTGTCCTTTCTTGTCACGTCATCGGGCATCGAGCTCGCCCCTGGCTACGACATGCTCTGCACGGCTGTGTACGACACACAGGCATTCGCGGACCAAAAAGCTATCTGGCCCAGGACTGGCTTGGCCACAACCATTCCGGGCGCAAACAGGTTCGACCAAGTTACTTACGCAGGCCTTCTCGATGCAGGCGCGGCGCTAGGCCTTGGGGCTGCAACAGCTCGACGTCTTCTGGATGAAATGCTCGACCGCATCGAGCCGGCAGCCGACAACGTACTTGAATCCCTTGCCAAGGATTACGCAGATACGGTGGCGCGGCTGGGGGCCGGTCACCCTCTGGCCCCCCAACCCGCCGTTCAGGCTGGAGAGGTGCGCCTGTTGCGCGCCATCCGGCACATCGTCATCGCCGGCATGGTGGGACAGGTCAGGCAAGGCCGTCCCGCAAAGCGGTGACGATTCTCAACCTATGGATGCGAGCGCAGCTCGGCAAAAAAACACCGTCTGGAGTTGGGGGCGGTGCAAACAGGCAAGGCATCCAAGCACCCTGGCATCCGCGCAGCTCAAAAAATCAGACAAGAAAGGTCGGGTGCCCAAGAATTTCAGACATGCGAGTGTCCCCGGCGCACCGTTCTAGAAAAAATCAGACATTGGCAGATGGAAGATTTCACTGCCTGTAGCCAAGCGGGGGCTCCACGCACGGCCCGAGTCGCACGAAAATAGCCCCGTCGCCACAAGCTGAACGAGAGACACCGTGTGCTATTCCGCGAGGGTCTGGGCGGACTACAAGAAGTACGTCCGTCTGTATGGGGCCGACGTGTCGGTCAAAGAATTTTTCGAGCTGTACTGGCTGCGCGCTCAGGGGGAGAAGGTATCCGTCCTCGGAGGGATGGATGCGGCGTTCAAGGACGCACCGGGAGCCGATGAACAACGCATCTGGCAACTGGTCGAGCAGCACCACGCCAGGCTGCGCGCCGGCCTCCAGGAAGAGCTGGCCAAGCAACAAGAGCGGCTGGAGACCGCTGAGCTGGCGCTCAGCCGCAAGCCGACGAAAACCGCGGCAGAGAACAAGCGCGTCGCCACCAACAAAATTGCAAGCATCACAGAGCGCCTGGCCCAGCTCGACAACAGCGACCTGCTCGCCGCTGAAGAACGCATTTTTCCGGGGACCTATGCACCGGTGATGGTGTGGCTCGACGGCCGTCGCCAGGTTCTTCCGATGCGTTATGGCTGCAGGCCTGCCGGAAAACCTGCGGACTACGACACCCGATTCCCGGGCACCTACAACGCCAGGCGGGACAACCTCGATGCGTTCTGGCGTGGTCAGTTTGGGCACACGCACGGGGTGGTGGTGGCCGCGGCGTTCTTCGAGAACGTGCCGAGGCACATGGCCGAAGGCCGAGCACTGCACCCCGGCGAGTCGCCGAAGTCCGCGGTCGTCGCCTTCCGCACGAACCCGCCGGAAGACATGCTGCTGGCATGTTTATGGTCCAGGTGGAGTGCGCCAGGCCAACCCGACTTGCTGTCCTTTGCGCTCATCACCGACGAACCTCCACCAGAGGTCTTGGCGGCGGGGCACGACCGGTGCGTCATCCCCTTGCGTCCTGAGAACCTGGACGCTTGGCTCAACCCGGACCCCAAAGACCTGATGGGTGTGTACCGGCTGCTCGACGACCGTCAACCGGTGACGTACAGCCACACCCTCGTGAGCTGACGCCAGCCCGTCCGACGTGGGCTCATGCACGGTTGGTCGACGCAAGCTGGAAATGCAATAGCCGGGCCTTCAGCGCATCGAGGACACCCGGCGCACTGAGTCCAAGAACGCTGTCGCAGTGAATCAAGTGGTCCCGGTACTCAGGTACCCAGCCCTCTGCATCGTCGTCGAGGGCCACCCAATGAATCGGCTTTCTGCGGGCCACATCGCTAAGAATTTGCACGCCCCGAGGGAGCGCTTCAAAGTCATTTCGATTCATCCTCGTGTGAAAAGTCGCCCCAATGACCCGCACTTGCAGGCCTGGGCTCAGTCGCTTGACCGCACGGCTGTACCGCCGCACTCGAACCCATGACGTCGACAAAACAATACGCACATCAGGGAACGATGTGAGCACGTTCTCGAGCAAGGGCATGTGCTCAAACAGCTGATACCCCGGCGTGTTGACGTAGGCGCCGCGGCGCGGATGCCACCAGACATCCTCATGATGGAGCACGCCATCAAAATCCAGATAGAGCACCACACCGCCCCGACCACGCAGTGTTTTCATGTTCACCTCACTTGAATGCTTTTCATGGACCGGCGTGAATACGGAATCTTTCACGTTGCATCGATGTCGACGACACACGCATGCTCAAACGCCATGTTTTCAAACTGCAGAGAACCCACGTCCGGTGCCGCTGAAATGTTCCGGGCGTAGCCCCGGGGGTTCGCGACGACTCGGCATCCTGCAACCTTGTA
The DNA here is from genome assembly GCF_013387465.1 of Hydrogenophaga aromaticivorans. Lineage (GTDB taxonomy): Bacteria > Pseudomonadota > Gammaproteobacteria > Burkholderiales > Burkholderiaceae_C > Hydrogenophaga > Hydrogenophaga aromaticivorans. The sequence goes on from NZ_VYGV01000015.1 coordinate 205,831, forward strand.
GTTGAACGAGTCGTGGACGTGACCGTGCAACCAGGCGTCCGCCTTGTGCAGAAGCTCGGTCAGGTCGCTCGCAAAGGCGGCGTTTGTCGGGTCACCTGCATACCGAGGATGGACAGAGAGAGGATGGGGCGCGTGGTGAGTGACGACAACTGTTTTGCCGTCGTAGTCTTGTGACAGTTCTCGCTCCAACCACGCTCTAGAGATTTCGTGGTCTCTCAACGCATGCTCCGGCGAAAACAGTTCGCCATTCCTTGTCCGGATGAGTCGGTGGTCGTTAATGCGCAGTCCGGCGTGCTCCATCAGTTGGCGTTGAGTCCGATTGCTACGCAGCCGGTAATCAGTCCAGAGCGTACAGCCCAGAAATCGAACACCGCCAAAATCAACGACATCCCGCTCCAAAAACCGCACTGAGGTGCCTCTCGACGCTGCCCGAAGTTCGTCAATGACAGACTCGATGCACCCTCCGTACGCCTCGTGATTTCCCAGCACATAAAGCACCGGGACCGGCCAGTTTCCGAACAGGGCGATGGCGTTCGACGCTTGTGCAACGTCTCCCGCGAGGACGAGCACATCAGCCTGGTGCGCCGGACGAATCAACGTCTCGCCTGGGAACGAGCGCGCCAGGTGTTCAAGATGCAGGTCTGAAGCAAGCTGAAGTTTCATGGTGAAGTTCCTTCCGAAAGCGCCAGTGAATCGAATGGTCAAGCCGCAACTGCTTTCTCTCGAAGTCCCGGCAGCAGTGCGGCCTGCGCAAGGTCCGAGAGTCGAACCAGCGCCCCGCGAACAGCTCCGCTGGGCAGCCGCTTGCCTCCCAATAGTTGAATGCCCCCCAGGCGTTCCAACAGTGCCGAGGACTTGCTTTCCAGCGAGTGGGCCAGCGTGGATAGCGGCACATAGGACTGACTGAAGGCCAGCAATTGTTCCGGCATCACGACCTTGCACGCCTGCCCACGCAGCATGATTTCGTGAGACCCCAACAGGCCTTCGTCAATCCAGTGGCGAACACTCTCCCATTTCCAGCCCGTGAGCTTGGCCAACTGATTCACAGACAGGCCAGCGTCGAGCACCGGACGACCGAAGTACCGCTTGACCTCGGACACCTTGTATCGAAGGCTTCCGAGCTTTTCGCCAGCGGCTACCGCGCACAGCTCGCCATTGGAGATGGCGCGCAGCACAGATTCGATGGCCTTCTTGTCGCCGATACGCCGACTGGTCAGTTCTTTGATGGCGATGGTGCTTTCCGAGGTCTTCACCTTCTTCACGTGCCCACGTGCACTGGCCTCAAAGGTCGCCAGCGACTCGACAAGCACGGCCCCTCCTTTGATGAGGTCCGTGCGCCAGTTGACGTCGACCACGACGAGACCTGCCTCCCCCATCCGCGCAAGAATGGAGGGACCGATGCCCAGATGTGTGGCCGCGGATTCAATGGACATCCACCGGTCGCGTTCTTCCTTCAACCTTTGTACTTCCTCCTGCGGCATCTCGTAGCAAAGGCCGCGAGTGCCCAGGCGCCGCGTCCGGTAGTTGGCTTTGCCGGCTTTGAGGTGTTGCACCAGGGTGTCACGGCCAACGCCCAAACGTTTGGCGGCCTCGGCCACCGGCAAGTGAGAATCCACGCCCAGCTCAGCTGCGACCAGATGGTCGACGATGCCGTTGAAGTCCCGCGCCGCCACTTCGATGACCACTTTGAGGAACACCTGCAACGGCCCGTTTGCGGTGGCACCCTTGAGTTGCTGGTACCAACGTCCGAGCAGCGCATTTAGCGTTCTCGCCTCGGGGCTGCCCGCGGCAATGCGCTCTGCGACGTGGGCTTCAAAGCGGTGAGGCCAGTCCAACAACAGCACATCTAAGGGGCGCAAGAAGTTGACCGCGTCCTGAACCGAGCGCGGAGCAGCGGTGTTACGCCTTGGGCCAGAGACCGAAGCATCGTATTGCTGGCACAGGGTCCGAACCAACAGCACGAGGTCGCTTACGTCCGCACCCGAAATGCCCGGTTCAATGCCTCCGGACGTCGCCCCCGCTGTGCTCAGCAAGCTGGCCAGCCACAGCTGTGCCGGCGTGGCCCGTTCTGCCTCAACGCTGCACAAATCATGTCCACATTGGCACAGCTCGATTCGCTCCCGGTTGTGTGACAAATAGTCGCCGCAGGCGGGGCAACGGTCGACGAGTTGTTTGCCATGGTGGGGGCATGCAATCACGTAGCTGTGCTCCCAGATGGCACGCAGATGGGCAGAGGTTTGGAGGCATTCGGGACATACCGCGTCGTGGCCGAAACGGTGAAGGCTGCGCCAGCTTCTGGCCGTCGCTTCGCGCGCAGCCAGCTGCTGTGTCCACCCGTGGTCCAGTTTGAGGGCCTCGGCCATGTGCTCGGGTTGAGAAAGCAGGCCGGTGCGTGACGGGGAAACACCTGCCGCGTGTGCGAGCTCCTTCCAGTTCCAGAGAGCGTTTGCACAAGCGAGGCGGCGGTAGAAGCCGAATGGGTCCTCATCGTTATGGGGAGGGAAAGTGATGGTCAGTTCCATGGAGAATCTTTTTCAGTTGAGCAGGCGGCGTGCGCCCATGGCGTTCGACTCGAGCACATACCCGTGGGCCTGGTCGAACTCGATGGACGTGATGCGGTCGTTGACGAACGCTGGGTGATTGGGGTGACCTGCTGCTTCGATGGAAATGGCCACCTCCTGGCAGTCGGCCAGGCTCAGCGGTCCCGGGGGGATGTCCTCGGTCTTTGCCGCCAGCTCCTGCATGAACACCGCAACGATGCCGATGAGGCCACCGCTGAGCAGGTAACAATGGCCGATGAGCTGTTCGCGCGTCATGTCGATGGGCCAGCCCGCCTCTTCGAACAGCTTGGCGTAGGTGAGCACGCAGGTCGCAAAGGCCCGGCGTTCGTCCTCCACTTGCCAGCGATAGGGGCGGAACTCTTTGCAGGCCAAGGCCCGCAGTCGCAACTGTTCGTTGGCTTCAAAAATCCGTTGGAGCTTGGGAACCCCGAACAGAAAAACTGTCAGGTTCATTTCGTCGTGCACCGACTTGAACCAATCCCCCGCAGCGCGGGGTGTGACCTTGGAGCCTGCTTCGACCAGGTGACTGGCCTCTTCAAAGATGAGAACCCGAGTGCCCGCCAGCCGGAGTTGGTCGGCCATGCGATTGACCATGGCACCTGATGCCAGGCCCCGCTGCGGCTGGGGCGCACCCAGGGCATCCAGAACACTGAGCGGCAGCAGCTTGGGCGAGATGTTGGGCAGCAGGGGGACACGAACCACTGGAACGATGCGGCGCCCGTTTTCTCGGGTTTCGGGATACAGCCGCGTGAGCGACTTGCCCAGCATCGTCTTGCCCACCCGTGACGGGCCCACGAGCCAGACGATGCGCGGAGAAAATCCCGCGAGCGTGTCGTCAATGCGCTTTTTGAACGCCGCATGCAGACTCGCGAACTCGAGGTGTTGCAGTTCGGAGGCTTCGACCCGGCGGCGAAGTTGTTGAGCAGCGTGGGTCATCCGGCATCCCCCGAACGGCGGTCAATGACGGGCAAGAGTTCGACATCGGAGAAGTCCGCGGTCGCCGTGTCTTGGGCAGCAGCGTTGGTGGAAGCGTTTGTGGTCAATGGTGCTTTCTTGGCGCGGTTGACGGCCTCAGAATGCTTGGCCTTGGCCGATGTTTCCTTGGATGTCGCTGGTTTGTTGGTCTTGCTGGCGCCCTTGACCGGCTTGGGCGGCGTGTGGGCTGAGCGGGTGAACACGTCGTGCCTGAACTTCAAGCGTTCGGCTTCGCCGACCTTGTCGTTCTCACAGGCGTCCTTGAGAACTTGCGTGGCTTGGTCAAAGCTGTACGCGGGCGTGGTCTCACTGACTGCGGCGTTGACCAGCTCTAAGAGCTCTTCTCCAGGGCCCAGAACAAACAGGTGGCGGAAATCATCGGGGTCGATGAGCACGTCCACTGGGTTTTCACCCACAAGGCTGAGCAGTCGTGGCATGGACTTGCCGATGAACGAAAAACCTCGGTACGTGATACCGGTCTTGCGTGAGAGCGTGCGACTTTCATATTGATACATGGTTTTTTTCCAATCTTGGCGTGAAGGGGGCAAAGCGACCGACTGTCCCCGTACATGGGTTGCGTGGTGCCAGCGCGTCCAGGGCGTCCTGCCACGGGCCTCGGGGTCGGTGAAGGTGGTCATGAGCAATCGTTTGAGCTTGTGATTGGCCCAGTCTTCCAGGTACCAGCGCACTATCCAGCGCTCGATTTCTTCAAGCGTCATGGGCAGGTCGTTCAATTTTTCCGGGTCACGCTCACCGTCGACATCGTCGAACCGTGTACACCCCGGCAAGGTCTGCAGCGCTTCCTTCAGCGAGCGATTCAGGCGCTCGATGTAGGGCTTCTCTTGAGGCGTGTGGGCTTTGCAATGCATCACGTCAATGAACAGATGTGAGAGCTTGCAGATGCGTTCTCCCTTGTTCTCGGGGCCGTTGTCGACCACAAGGAGCATGGGCGTGCCGAAACAGTCCTTCTCGGTCGAGAGCCTCAGGGCCTTGAATTTGTCAGCCTTGGAATAGAGGATGGACTCGATGCACTGCAGCGTGTTGGTGACATTCGGCGAGCCCACCACGAGCTTCCAGCCCACGGGCATGCCGCTGTAGCAGTCGATGGCGTGCAGCCAGTAGATGCTGTGGCTGACGCCATCCGCGGTGACGATTCGCCAGGGCAGGTGCAAGGCGTCTTGTTCCACCCGCTCCAGAAGGTGAGAGGTTGTGATGGGGGCCTTGACCACCGACTTGAGGGAATTTGCGGTCCTGGGGTCCATCCGCTCGATGTCAAGTTCCGGACCAAACTCTTCAACGACGACGTCGCGTACGTACGTTCTGCTGATGCTGTCGTCGCTGGGGATGAAGCTTTCGACCACGGCCACGGCGTTGACGTTCAAGACCAGGTCGCGCAGCGTCCACCGCGAGTCGGCTTGCAGGAAGTGCGCTTTGGCCATGGAGACGACCAACTGCCGAACCTTCTGGCAACGCCTTGGGAGCCGATTGCCTTTGTTCTTGTCACCGGTGTAGAGCGGAAGGTCGTTTCGTTCGCGTTCGAGCAAACGGTAGATGGTGGCGTCGGAGGGAAACGTGCCCGGGGCTTGTCCACTTTTTCGGTTTGCGCGCACGCGCTCGGTGGCCTGACGAATGGTGATGGAAGCTGTTTTGACCAGGCGTCTGATTTCCTGAACTATGCTCAGCGCGTACTGGGTTTTTTTCGCCAGTTCAGGGTCCTTCTGAACCTGCGGACTGGTCTTTGGAAGCGTGTGACCCGGGCGCTCGTGAACCCACTCACCGCTGGCGATGCCTTTTCGAACGTCGTCCAGCTTGAGGAACACCTCCTTCTCCGAGAGCTCGTCAAACAATCGGATGCGGCCGGCCACGGCAACAGCGTCGGTGACCACATAGCGCATGTCATCGCCGCGCATGACCAGGCGGTCGTTTCGCAACAGGTGCTTCATCGCTCAAGCCCTCCAATCAACCGCAGATGTCCCAGGTCACCGTAGGCGGGCCTGGCAGGCATGGCCCAGTTGATGGGCGCCTCGAGAAGTTCAGCCGCGAGATATCCACGGACGATGAGCAGTGGCATGGCGTTGGCTGGTACCCCGAGTGCAATGCCGTAGTCCCCCAGCGCCACAGCGCCTGCCTCGTGTGCCGCATCCACCACCTCAACAGTGTCCTTGGCGAGCATCAGGTCACTTCGTTGAAAAACATGCCTGAGCACCCGGGCGTTCGCGTAGACAGGATGGGTCCGGTTGGCAGGCATCACCAGTTTGCGCAGCCGATAGCCGAATCCGTGCAGCACACTGGCGGCCTCCTCCAGCTTCACCCGGTAGTGGCCATCGCCTTCAAAGGTCTCCAGCTTGACCTCAAGGGCTTCCGAGTTGCGGTTCACGAGCGTGGTTTCGAAGTCGGGGGTGTAGAACACATCGCCATCACGAAAACGGTGCCGCAACCGCGCTTCTGACAGTTCTTCGCGGGTTCGCAAGATGCGCCGGTCCACGATATCCACCGTGAACGGCTGCGTCTTGAACGACGAGACCGAGGGGTCGATGCTGAGCAAGTGGGCGACGATGAGCTCAGCGTGGCTTTCTGGGGCCACCAGTCCCCCCGCTTTGTCTGAATACGATGCGAACGACCGCTTGCCGTAGGTCGACGCAACGTCGCGAATCCCCGTGTCCAACAGGCGCCGCAGGGGGCGCCGCGCGAAAGTGCGCTTCATAAAGATTTCCTCCAATTGCAATCACAGACCTAAAAATGCCTGTGAATACGTCTAGCAATCGGAGGTGGCTGTCTAAAGTGGCGCGACTTTAGATGCACAGCGGAGCCCGCGGGCTGCTGCATGGATTGCACTTGACGTGGTGGAGAGACGTGCCTGAGGCTCAGGACGTCATCGTGAAAATCGACGGGGGTCGACTTTGGTGGTTGACTGGCGATTGCACCAGCTGCGTTGACCGCATAGTGAACTGATTCTGTGTAAGCGAGCGCATGCTTACGCGAATATTTATGTCACACAATGCAGTCTTCAGCTTGTCAATCGTGGTTATCTGCTCAACATCCTGCTCTCCAATCCAATATATGTATCAGGGAGGCGGAAGGTAATTCAATCAATTGGATGAGGTCAATCCAATTTATTCAATCTGACTTCTTGAATTGATTGATTTGGGTAATTTTAGATTGGAGTGCGGAATGACTTTAAATAAAGAAATGTGAACTCTAAATTTAAAGTCTTTGATTTGATGTGGCAATCGGCCAGTTTATGGGATGAAAACAATCTGAAAACTCGTCGATGAGTTTTCGCCATTGGTTCTGGTTTCCAGGGACGCCGGACAAGATGCACAACATCTGGGTTGCCATCATCAGGATGCCGTTTGAAGCTTGCTTCAGTGGGAGTTGTGTCAGTCCCCATCACGACCACTTTTTCATCCACGTACCAAGCCGTCTGATTTCCCCACTTCTAGTTGGCTGAATCTGCGCGCCTGAAGTAGCCTCGCTGCTTACTCTTGCCTTCTTGCGCATCGCCTTGGCGCACCAGTCGGTTGCATGCGGACAGCACCGCCCAAGGGACAAGCTGCAGCGCGTCTGCAATGCTCACATAGGGCACTAGCTCGCTCGAGAGGTGGTTGCGCACCAGCTGCACGACCTCCTCCATCGGCGTGTCGAGCTCGTCGCCCCAGTCGCACCAGTAAATCTTTGACCGCCATAGGATGAAATGACTCTTGCAGCCCGTCTCTCTCCACACAGAGGGGAATAGAGAGAGCTCTTCCTGAGTGCCGTACACGCGCCAGGCCTTCCCCGCACGTGCATCCAAGTTGATAGTGAGCAACTCGCCGCAACCGTCAGGGCACGCCATCACCAGAGAGCGGAGCACGCCCCGGTTCACCAGGGCAGCATCACCTGGCAGCTTCAGCAGTGGGTTCGCCTCATGTCGCTGTTCAACTTGCGCCTTGAACGCAAGACAGCTTGCCCTCTTTTTCATGCAGTTTCTACCTGTGGGGTCTTCGCCACCGTGGCGAAACTCATGACCAGCCGATTGGCCAACCAGTACGCAAAGCACCTGCGAAATTCATCCGCGTCGGTATCGCTTGTGTTCGCTTCGAAACTCGCATGGCGCAGCAGGAAGACTGCTAGTACGCGCTTGTACTCGTCGTGCCCAAGGACGCAGCTGCGCCCGATACGCCGAATCTTGCTCAAGCACACATGAATCCAACAGCCCTGGTCGGCGGCAGCGCCGTCCAGCATTGAGTCGATGGTGTACGGATGGTAGAGGTTTTCTATCCAAGATTGCCACTGCTTGACATCAAGGCCATCAGCCTGGAAGGCAAACCAAACCTCAAGGCTGGCAGCGTCTGCACAAGCCGGCCCCTTGTCCGCCTGAGCGAAGTCGATGACGATTGCGTCGTCTTTGCGTACACGGACGTTGTCCCCGTGCATGTCGCCGTGCATGACGCACTCCAGCCAACTCTGGCGCGGCGCGCTGATGAGGCGGCGCCACAGGGTCGTTGGAGGCCGGACCTCCCCGCCGAAGAGCAGCTGCGCCTGCTTAACGCGATGGCTCGGAATGCTGGCGTGCCGGTCATACGCCGCCAAGGCTGCGACGACCGAGTTACTGCCCTTGTGCGGTTCGGCGCGCTTGCGCCACCCCGTCAGGGTCTCGTCGAACAAGGCAGCGATGTACTTCTCGCCACCCCCGGCCTGGGCGCACTCGGCCAGCGACTTGGAGCCTTCCACGAACGTGCCGACCAGCACGCCCTCAGAGACGCCATAGATGGACCTCTCCATGACGAAATTCGGCCTGAGGTTCCATGTGATGTAGTGCTCCGCGTGCTTGCGAAAGCGCGTTAGCTCGTCCAGCAGCTTGGCGGAGTCGCCAAGCTTGATAAAGAACGGCATCGGCTCGGGAAGCGGCGGTGACGCGTTGATGGTGGCGTGACCGATGAACGTGCTTGCCCCAGAGTAGCCGGCTTTGATGGGCGTTAGCTTGAGGATGGAGCTGTCGTTGAACGCACGCTGTAGCAGCAGCTTGGGTTGCGGAGTCAAATTGTTGATGTCGCCCTGGAAAGTCAGGCTTTGGTTTGCAACCGGTCCGGGGTCGTGCATCAAGGCCTCGTTAGCCAGTTCGTGGGAGGACACCTCGTCATTGCGGACGATGACATTGCGCGCACTCGCATGCTTGGGCACCAAGGCATCGATGGCCTGGGTCACATGGGTGACTTGGGCCACGTCGTCGGAAACAACTACATAGACGAGCAGGCCCTCGTCAATGCAGGCAACAAGGTGGCGCTCGAGCACATCCAGGGTCGCGTCGAACTCGGTGTCCGCAGCCCAGAAAACCGCGGCACGGGCATAGCGCATTTGCGGCGGCTGCAAGGTCACCAACTGGAGTTTCATCTCCCGCCCGGCAATCTCCGTCTCGTGCTCCTTACGGGGCGCACGACCGAACCAAAGCAGATTGGGGCGCTGCAACGGCTTCATCGCGCATCTCCGCGTGTGGGCAACGACCAACGCGCGCCTTGGCCCAGAGCACCTTCATGCGAGCAGACGATGCAGTGCGGGCGTGGGTCTGCCGCAACCGGTCGCACCGTGCCCCGCATCGCATCAAAGGTGAGCATCCGCGCTCTGGCTGGCATGCCGGTCACGGCAGATAGGAACATCGTGACTGCGGCCGAGGAGACCTGTGAGTTCAGCGAGATGACGGCAGGCTGTGGCACTTGCTCGCCGACGATGTACCGGTCCTTGCTGCGCTCCTCGGGCGTCATCATCTCCCGGCGCACTTGCTCGGAATCCAGCTTGTCGGTGCAGACAAGGCACGCCAGGCCAGGGCTGAGCATCTGCACGCGACCGCCGATGTACGTGACGATGCCGCCCTCGGCGCCGATAGCGACGCCCATGTCGATGCATGGGATGAAGTACTGGTAGGCCAGCTGATTCATAACCGCCCGGCTGGCCATCGAATCCGTGCAGCCGAAGATGAAATCTACAGCGGTCAGCGTGGCGGCAACATCGGGATGGGTTACGTCACCTTGCAGCGTTTGGCATTGAGCTGTGGCGTTTATGCGTTTGATGTGCTCCGCGGCGACATCAACCTTCGGGCGGCCGATGTCCGAAGCGGCAGCACCCACCAAGCGGTTCAGATTCGTTAACTCCACATGGTCCGGGTCCATGAGAACAAAGCGGGTGATACCAAGGTGTGCAAGCTGTTGTGCCACAACAGACCCAGTGCCACCGAGGCCCACGATGGCAACGGTCAGCATGCTCAGGGCGAGTTGTCCGCTTTCACCAAATGCGCGCACCTGTCGGTCGAATGTGCCGGCAGCGCGTGAACTTGGCCTGGCGGGCATTGCGAGTTCTGTCCCGACAAGGGTGACGGGTTGGACCAAGCCTGGCCCCATTGTGCGAGCATGTACCTGATGCGAAGTGATGACTGCGGTGAGGTTGGCGCGGCCGGGCAACCGGCGGTTGAAGTAAGCGGCCAAAGGCGGTTCTCCACCGTCGTCGACCATGGAAAAGCCGTCCAGAGGCTGGTTGCCGATGTGGGTGTGCGCAAGCAGCACCCCGGCGCTGTGGTGCTTTGCCTGATTGGCCAGGTGTGAGCAGAACTCCGGCTTGAGTGTCGCCGCGGTGGCGGTTCGCACGAGGTAGGCGTCGTCGGGAACGGGCCGCAGGTCAGCAACCAAGGAATCGCGCTCACCGTTCCGGGTGCCGCCCGGTAGCACCAAGCCCGCGAAGCATGTCTCTGTCGCAGCACTTGCTGCGGCTTGCTGCAGCGGGGTGACTTGGTCCAGCTTGAGCTTGAGCATGAGTTACATGGCCTTGTTCAGGCGCTCGCGGATGGAGGCCATCCAGGTGTTGAAGTCGTCGCGGCCAGCGTTCCAGTGGTCCGTGTGCCAGGAAAACCAAACGTTGCCGTTGAGAACCGCCGGCCCGTTGCCGAAGCCACTGGCGTGCGGCGTCACCCCCGACGCGAGGCGCAGGTCCGGGTCCACCCAGAAGCAGTCCAGCCTGGAGTATGGGTAGCCCGGCTGCGCCCAGAAGTGGACAGCAGTGGATGACTTGCTCCACCCGGGCGGCAGGCTGATGTTCGGAACGGTGATGACAGAGCCGCTGCCCGGCAGGTCCTGCATGCTCGCATCAGGGTGTCGGGCGCGCAGGCGCTGCAGGTGAACCTCGAGGGGACCTATGACAACGGCCTCCATCTCGTTCACCCGAAGTTGGCGGGCGGCACCGTGGTGAAGCGCCGCGGCCCGTGACCATGACCCAGTTTGAGCGACACGGAGTCGCCGTCGCCGATGACCTTGTTGGGGTCGTTTCCCTGACCCTCCATCTCCAGTCCCGACCCCGGAGGCAGGTTCGCGATGCGCGACTTGATGTACGCGCCGGTCACGACCTCTTCGTCGGTTTCGAATTTCTCGTCGTTGACGAAGAAGAAGTACTTCTTGTCGTGCTTGCCGGCATCGCCGGCGTTCGTGTCTTGGGCCATGGTTTGGCACCTCCTTTGCCTGCAGCATACCATGATTCAGATTTCGTGTCATTACACCAAGTGTAATGTTGTAATCTGAACTCTGCGGCCGGTACACTTCGGGCGATGAAGGTCTACTTCCAGCACGGCAGTACCTTGGACCGCCTCGAGACCGACCCGCGCTTCGACGCAGGGTTTCCTGCCGAGGTCGTGACCATGTACCGCCGGCGCATTCAGCAACTCCGCGCCAGCTTGAACGAGCGGGACATCCTCCAGTCTCGCGCTCTCGACACGCGCCCCGTACCCGACCGGGGCACTGACTTCCAGTCCATCTTTCTGTGCGATGGCATGAGGCTTGTCCTCCACCTTCTGGGACCCAAGCCAAGGCGAGAGGTCGCCATTCTCGAAATCATCCAGGTTAAGCAACCGGTCAGGAGACTCAAATGAGCAACTACTACATGCCGACCGAGCAAGCACGAACGCCTGCGGCGGTATGCCCTCCGGGGGACATCCTGAAGGAAGAACTTGCCGCTCACAAGTGGAGCCAGCAAGAGCTGGCCGACATCCTGGGAAGACCGCCCCGACTCATTAGCGAACTCATTGGCGGCAAGCGAGCAATCACACCCGAAACTGCTATCGGGCTGAGTGCTGCTTTAGGTAGCTCGCCGGAATATTGGATGGCGCTGGAGACCTCGTATCAGCTATCCAAAATTCGGAGCTCCCCCGAGAGCATCAAGCGCAAAGCGAGCCTTTACGAAAGGTTCCCCGTGCGCGAGATGGTTCGCAAGGGCTGGGTGGATTGGTCGGATGACTATTCAGAACTTGAACAGCAAGTCTTTCGCTTCTTCGGCATCAGAAGCTTGTCCGAGGAGCCTGTTCTGCCTCACGCCGCAAAGAAGACGCATTCGACACGAGCCCCCACCATTGAGCAGACAGCTTGGTTGTTCAGAGTTCTCTCGCTGGCAAAGACGAAGACCGTGACGACGTTTTCTCCTAAGAAACTTCAAGCAGCATTGGACTCAATGAAGCCGCTCCGAATGGAGCCGGAGGACGCATCCAAAGTCGCTCCGCTGCTCGAATCATGTGGTGTGGTTTTGGTGTTCGTCGAGCCGATTTCATCTTCGAAGATTGATGGCGCCTGCATGTGGATTGAGGACACTCCCGTTGTCGGGATGACGCTGAGATATGACCGTATCGACAACTTCTGGTTTGTGCTACGTCATGAGCTCGAACATGTCCTCAACGGCGACGGGAAGAAAGAATACATTCTTGACCTGAGCGTTGGTGAGGACAACGGAACTCTCCCCGGGATTGAAATCGTCGCAAATGCAGCTGCTGCAGACTTCTGCACACCGCAAGATGAACTCAGTCACTTTATTGCCAAGTTCTCTCCGTATTTTTCAGAAGAGCGAGTCTTGGCGTTCTCCCGAAGCGTACGGGTCCATCCGGGATTGGTGGTCGGACAACTTCAACGCAAACTGAATCGTCACGACTTCTTGCGCAAGCACCAAGTCAAGATTCGGCAATGTGTTTTGAGTACTGGTGTGACTGATGGCTGGGGCATTCAGGCTGTAGCACATAGCGATACTTAAGGGCATGGACCAGAGGAATCTCGCGAAGCCCTGTCCAAGGGGCTAAGGTTGTTCGACTTGCTCAAGGATGTGCAAGTGCAAGCAAAGGAGCGGCGAGGCTGACGGTTTGGTCTTTCAACATTGGGGCTGTGCGTCCCCCCCAGCGGACGGACCACTATTCCACGGAGGCGTGCACGAGTGGAGTAAAGCCATGCCTGAAAGCGTTGACGATAGACCGGGGGGTGAGCACTTCAGCGATGAGCTCGGGGGCAAACACCGTTGGCGCTCCGTAGCCCTTAAACGACCACTGAAGGTGGCCGCGGTCAGCAACCAAAAAAGCCGCACCGTCTACCGCAAACATGGAACCGATTGGGAGTTCGCGAACCGGGGCGTTGAAGCTCACTTTGGTCCCATTTTGATGGGCGCGTTCCTCGTGAAGCGCGGCATCGATAGTTGGCATTGGGACAAAAGTTTCTGCGGGTACGTTGGCGGCGGTCCATGCGGCTTTGAAGGCGGCGCTTCGTTTTCTTTGACAGAAATGGCAGGGACGATGACCCGCAGAAAACGCAGTGGCTTCATCCAGAAAAAACAGCTCTGAGTAGTTGTTCAACGTCGAAAAGGGCTTCGCGCGCCGTATTCCCTCAAACTGCAAAAGGCACGTCAACCAACGCTCGTGGGCCCATTGTTTGACTACTTTTTGGTCGGCATTGTGCAGGACACCTCGGTTGCCCATCAGTGTCCCTCGCTCGGATACAGCACACAGCTTCCCCCATGGGTCAACGCGGTTTTGAAGCATGCGGTCCTCCTCAATAGTTTTTGAAGGTGCAAGAGGGCCTTCCACCCGTAGAAACCCTCCCTTTGTCAACTCGTTGTGGTCTGCGTTGTAGCGGGAAAAGGCCTAAAAAGGCATCTTGCTTTTTGGGGTGAGAGTTGAGGCTTTCAAACGAGAGATAAAGTCGATGGCGCGCTGAAGGGCGGCTGGGCGACCTCCCTGCTCCGCGATAACCGCATGTACTTCCTTGAGGTGAGGTTCTGAGAGTAGCAAGCGATGCTGAGCAAGTGCGAGTAGGAACTCCAAGGTGGCCTCCCCCGATTCCTGTGTCGCCCTACTGAGCGCCCTGAGGATGACCGACTTCATGAAGTCGCTCGCCGCATGGTCTCCGCGGTAGTCCAGTTCCGAGGGATAGGCACATCGAAGCAATGCGGCCTGCAAAACGCCGTCATTGAATCTTGTGAAGTTCTCAGGTGCGAGGACCACATGCCGAAAACTCGCAGAGGATAGTCGACGCTCTTCTGAGAGCTTTTCGTGTTCGCGGGCTCGTTGTAGTAAGACGGCGACAGTGGCAATCACCTCCGGATGACAGGGTTGTGGCGCATAGCTGTTTGGCCAGTATGCAAAACCAGCGCGCAACCGCATTTCGCTATCGACTCTTTCACCGTGCGGGAGAAAGACCATTTTGTTGGCTGCCAATGTAGTACCAAGAATCTTGGCTCTCATCGCGAGCAGCTTGGGCATGCTGGAAAGGTCCACAGAAGGCGGATAGTACGTCCCCACCTCAGAGGCAAAGGATGCGCCTAGCTGGGTACCAATAGCGGCCTGGCCAAACTTTGCCACTTCATAAGGAACGGATTTGGAGTGCTTAAGGTTGGCATCCAATGCCAAAAGTTCGCTGCGCGTTTCAGATACTTGATACCCCACGATGTAGAGACGTGGCCCTTCATGTTTGTCACGCAAACCCCGGCTTATCTCAAGTAGTTGTGACCCCTTTCCAACCACGGCAGCGCAAACTACAACACCTGAATCTTTGTCCAAGTCTGCGGTGGGCAGGGCACTCGTTGATATCAATTTTAGGTCTTCCAACCTCAGCTTTGTTCTACAAAATTCGAGGACATAGGTTGCCATATCCATGGACGGTGAATCGTCTTGGTACACAATAACTCGAGTCGCAGCCTTGACCGATTGAACTAGGCGAGCATCGAGCCAACTCAAGAACTCAGGCTGAAGAGTGAGCATTGCGCCATCTACATACAAGGCTCGGGGTTTCGAATTTCCGCGCGGGGGCCGCCGGAAAACGTCAAATACTTGTTTTCCCGCAAACGTACAAAAATGCGCAACTTCATCATCACTTCGATGGTGGGCATCCGTAAGCAAGACTTTTTTTGAAGATTCCTGTTCTGGTAGGAATGTTTCACCTTTGATACGGATACTTAGCTGTGCAGGCCCCGCTGAAGACCTATAGCCAGGGGCATCAATAGCCAAAAGGGCACCATCCTTGAAGATTTTCGCGGAGCTGAGTGTTAGGAGTGTGACTACGTCATCAACTGCAACTTCCTTTTTGGTTATCCATTGCTCGTGAAGCGACATCGAAGTAGATGCCGATATCAAACAAAGTGACGTTCCCTTAAAAGGACGACGCACCTCATCAAACCCACCGTATGAGTGAAAGCTTTCGATGTGGAAAGGTTGTTTGTAGCCACAGAGTTCCAAGAGTTCGCGCAATCCATAAGCTATCGGGGAGATAGCCATGGTGTCCACAAATACCGTCTGTAACGCAGCAAACCGTCTTATTCGGCCTGAGAACAACTTGTGAAACAGCGCCAACCCGACGAACCCGACTATTGCTGACGATTTCAGCGCTAGGTCCGGCTTGAGAAACAGCTCGGACCGCCCGCCAGAGGGCTTTTGATAGGCATATCCCGGCGGGGCTCGCAGCACTACTTCCTTCGGGTCGAAAACAGCTTGGAGGCCTGAATGAATCCAGTCTCTGACCCCATCCTCGACGACCGACTTGAATTCAGTCATCCGAGTTTTGAAGGTCTTGTCGAGGAGCGTGGCACGGACCACTCCCGTCGTTAAGTTGAATTTTGCAAAAAGTAAAGGAATTCGACCTTGAAGACGTTGTTGAGCCACAAGTGAAGTGTCCGCTCTTAGCTCAAGGAGCAAGTTAACAATAGTGTCCTCAGCGAGTCCCACCACGACAACGGCATCGGGAAGGTGGGGCCCCTTGCACATTGCAAGCATCAACTCATCAAGCGACCCGCGGGTCATGGGGCCAGGTGGTTTATAGGCGAAAGCGTAGTGCAATTCGTCAGGTTGCCCAGCGCGAACACAATGGCGAAAACAAAATAATCCAGTAGGGCCTAGCATTTCACTTCACCCTTAAGCAGATGGAGTAACTGGTGCCGGCAATCTCTGCAGGGCGCCTCAGATTTGAGAATCGATTCCTTGGTGCGAACTCTGCAGTATCAGTACGCGACAGGTCTTGATATAGGCTTAGGCGTCCAGTACGGAGCGTCATAAAAGCATTCAAGCGCTTTAGTGCCATAAGCGCCATGGACAGTCCTTGCCCCTTGAATTGGCTCGCCTTCGAAGTTGCGTGTTTTTGAAAGCACGTCTTCACTGCTTCAAGCTCTTCCTCATGAGGTATCTCCGTGTAACTTCTGCGTCCAATGCTCTTTGATAGCCAACGCAATGCGAGTCCCGGCCCAGTGTCGAAAACTGAAATTTCCAATAGTTGCATTGGCTCAAAAGGCAAGTGTTCTCCCGCAATTATCTCGCGCTCTTTTCCTTTGCCGCGGAAGGCCTGCTTCAGGAGGTAGGTCTTAAGGGCGGAGTCGTCCCCAGCTAGTGTGGTCAGAGCCGCGACGTCTGAAACGGACAAGAGTCGTACAGCAATTCCTCGAATTCCGAGCTCGTAGCGCTCGCCAGAGATGTCGAATGACCCATGTTCATCCGAGTTTAGGAATAGCTGATAGAGAAGCCCGCTCAGGTAATCGAGCTGTCCCTCGTTCATTGCATCTTCTCGGACCCCCAATTGAGTCAGAATCCTCGGTAGCAATATCCGAAAATCAGTAACTTCACGAACTTCTCCAGCGCTGGGGCGGGCATAGAGAGGGGTGAGAAATTCATTTTTGGCACCTATGAAACAGCACAATGCTGCACCTTGACCTCGCAAAGTGTCACGGTAGGCACCAGATTGCATAGCATCAATTTTTGGCTTGATACCCGCCAACGCCTTGAATCGACTGAACGGCTCGCCGTCACAATGAATGGATTGCGCGAAGTACAGAGCAGCCATTCCTGGGAGAGTCGTTGCAAATCGTTCGCGAGTGTTTTCCTGAGTTGCAAAAGCGGCCGGGAGTCGGAGGTCTCTGCCAGCCGCTTCACCGCGAGCCCATGTCGCGATAACTTGCATCGCTTGAACGTTTGCACCGAGTCCTCCCCCCCAGCGGAGTTGGATAGGCATCTTCATTGCTTGACCGGGAGATTGCCGTACTTCTTGAAGAAACTCTTCGAGCGGTCTGGGGAATGCGATGGCTGGGAAGGTAAGCATTTAATGTTGAGACTCTAATGACCTTGCAACATGCAACACAGATGCGGGGATTTGCTTTTTGATATTTTTAGAAATGGGATTGGTCAAGCCACCGCCCGCCCGCGTATATCCTCAAGCACTTGGACCATCGTGGTCACCTTCGCCGGCGGAAAAATCCCCAGCGGGCCCTGCGCGTTCACATCCGTAAAGGGCGACTGAAAGAGCCGCTCTGCATGCATCACGCCGTTCTGGGTCAGCTCTTGCACGATGAGTTCGATGAACTCAATCTGGGAGGGGGTTGCGGTGCCGCCTTGCAGCAGTTCGCTGAAAGCTTGCATCGCCGCTTCGCGGTCAAGGCCCACCAGGGAGCGTACGAACAGGCCCAGGCCTTGGCTCTGCACGCATGCCTCATCGATGAGGGCCTTCGAGCCCCCAGCGTCGAGCAGCATCTTCTCGAACTCGACCAGGTCAGAGGGGGTCAGCGGCTGGTTGCGGCGCAGGCGCTGCAGCGAGAGGTGGGATTCATGGGCTTTGAGGAAATGCCGAGCCTTTTCCTTGAACCTCGCCATGTTCAGTCCGACGGTCACATGCGGCAGGTCCACTGGCGACAGCTCTCCCAGCTCGTCCTCGAAGTCGGTATAGACCACCTTCTTCTGACTTTTAGGCAGCAGCTTCACAAGGGCCCGCAAACGCCTCCGTACGGTCTCGAGCATGGGTACGGTGACGCCTTCCCACCATTCATCACTCACCACTGACTGGATGAGCACGTACTCGGCTTTGATGGCGGGGATGGCTGTTTGCTCTTCCAACGCGCTGGCGATAGCTTGCAGCTTGCTTTTTAGCCCTACGAACTCGGTTTCCGCCTTCAATATTGATAGCTGGGTACGCAGCACAAGCATGTCAAATCGTTTGGCTTCTTCATCATCGTCAACCAGCTCGGAGGGCAATAAGGCCACACGGCTACTCAACGCAATGACGTCTTCCGGGGTCAGTGTTGCCCAGGTGCTGTTTTGTGCGAAGCGTTCAACCAGTTGCCGTTCAGGCCTCACCACGAAGTTGTCCAACCGCATGGCTGCAACGGCCTGATGCAGCAGCGACGCCGTCTCTGACCGCAGCTCTGCCAAGGTCAGGTGTCCTCCATAGGGGGCAGGCTGCGGTTCTCCGGCGAGGAGTTGCGCGGCCAACTGCCCATCCAGCTCACCAATCAAGGTCAACCGCGCCCTGAACAAGCGCGCGCTCAGCGGGGGCTGGGCGGCCCCCTCTCGGAGGTCTGGGTTCTGACTGAAGAATTCCAGGTTTTGGCAGAAGTCGAAGATGAAGAAATTTTTCTTGTCCTGGCCCGGGCCAAACAGGTCCGTGCACAAACGCGTTCCCCGGCCAACCATCTGCCAGAACTTGGTTTTGGAGCGCACGACTTTGAAGAACACGAGATTGACCACCTCTGGCACATCAATTCCCGTGTCCAGCATGTCCACCGATATGGCGATGTGCGGCGCCCGCTCCTTTTGGGAGAAATCGTCGATGAGACTTTGCGCGTATTCGGTCTTGTAGGTCACTACGCGAGCGAAGTGCCCGTTGTGGTGGGGATAGTTGGCATCAAACCGTTTGGCGATGAAGTCAGCGTGGTCATTGTTCTTGGCAAAGACGATGGTCTTGCCCAAGCGGTCGCCCCCGGCCACCTTCTGGCCGTGGGTCATAAGCGTGGCCAGCACCTTGTCAACGGTATCTTCGTTGAAGAACCACTTGTTGACGGCTTCTGCGTTCACTTCGGTGGGGGTGTTGCCTTCCTCATCCCAATCGAGCTCATCCCAGCGCTCTTTCTCCTCTTCACTGAGCTCGTCGTAGCGGAGTCCGTCTCGCTGAATCTTGAGTGGCACGGAGATGGCCACCGGGGGCACCAGATGCCCGTCGGCCACTGCTTCGTCTAGGCTGTACGCATCCGTGGGTACCCCATCCTCCAAACCAAATAGACCGTAAGTGTTGTGGTCAATCTCGTCCTTGGGAGTGGCGGTCAGTCCGACCAGCAATGAGTCGAAGTACTGAAAGATGGTGCCGTACTTCTGATAGACCGAGCGGTGCGCTTCGTCGATGATGATGAGGTCGAAATGGCCCACGCCAAAGCGTCGCTGGCCATTTCCGACATCGTCAATCAACCCCATCATGGTCGGGTAGGTGGAGACGAATACCCGGCCCTCGGTGTTTTTGTCGGTGACCAGATTGACGGGTGATGCGTCCGGCAGGTGCTTCTTGAACGCATTGACCGCCTGGTTGACGAGGGCCACCCGGTCGGCCAGAAACAGCACCCGCTTTGCCCAGTTGCAACGCATCAACACATCCACCAGAGAAATCACGGTGCGGGTCTTGCCGGAACCCGTGGCCATGACCAGCAGAGACCGCCGCTGATGGTCCACCTCAAACGTGTGCCCCACCCGTCGGACGGCGCGCGTCTGGTAGTAGCGCTCAACGATGGTCTGGTCGATGACAGCTTCTGCCAGGGCCTTGCGGCTGCTTCGCCGTTGAATGGCGAGTTCTAGTTCGTCCTTCTTGTAGAAGCCCTGCACTGACCGGGGCGGGTACGCGTGGTCGTTCCAGAACCAGTGCTCATAGCCGTTGGAGTAGAAGATGAGCGGGCGCTGGCCAAACATGTTTTCCAGGCAGTCGGCATAGAGCTTGGCCTGCTGTTGGCCCACACTGGGGCTCTTGGTGGTTCGCTTGGCTTCAATCAGGGCTAGGGGCTTACCGTCGTCGCCCCAGAGTACGTAGTCCACAAAGCCCTTGCCCTCGTTGTTGGGCATGCCGATGACTTCCACCTCGAAGTTCACAGCTGGGTTGAGGTTCCAGCCGGCCTCCTTGAGCAGTACGTCGATGAATGCCTTGCGCGTGGCCGCTTCGGAGTAGTCGTGTGTGTCGGGTACCGCCGCACTCGCCTTTTTGGCGGCCGCCACCTCTTCCTGGAGCTTCTTTAGTTCTTCCGACAGGGCCGCCTTGTCTTTTAGGGCAGCGGCCAGTTTGTCGTCGCGCTCCTTCAAGCTACTTTCCAGCTTCTGGAGCTGCTCTGCAGATTGGAGGGCGACACCAGTGGCCGCTGGCAGCAACGTGACGGAGAAGCCCAATCCAGGCGCTGGACGCTGGGTGCGACCGTAGGTGCGAGCGAGCCAGTAGCAGAAATGGAACAGTTCCCGGATGGCGTTGACCGCGTCGGTCGTGGCTACCTTGCGCGTGCTGTGGACCGCCAAGTTGCCCAGGTCCTTGATGAGTCTGGCCTTGGTGAACAACGCGTCTCCGACCGTGGCCTTGAAGCTCGGTTCGTGGATGAAGGCGCTCAGGTTGTCTTGGTACGGGTGGCGCAGTGAGGTGTCGTGTGCGTACATCCACGCGACCGTCAACTCAAGGGTTCGGCGGGTGTAGAAGCAGGCAGCGCGGGCATCGGCGTTCGCCAGTCCTTCAGCCTTGGTGGCGGCTTCAAAAAGCTGGGACCATTCGGACTGAAGGAAGGCAAAGTTGCTCATGTAGCTGATTTCTCCCTGATGAACGCGTTCATTCTTTGCGCCAGCGCCTCTCGCCGCATTTTGAGGAAGTCACGGTAGGCCTCGGTTGACCACAGCGCCGGGTTGGTCGGTACACACTGGCTTTCCAATGCTTCCACCCCCTGCTTGGCAATGACATCCTTTAGATACTGAGAAGCTTCCTTGTTGCTGATGCGCCGGTTGGTCTGGCCTGTGATGAAAGCCATGTTGGCAATTTCATTGATTTCGCCAGTCTCATACTTTTCTTTGAGCAGAGACTTTGGAATCACGTGGTGCCACTGAATGAAATGAAGCTTGCCCTGGTGCGTCAGCGACAGGCCCAGACCGCTATACCAGTCCTTGGCGCCCGCCGCCTTCAGCGCTAGGTAGGCCAGTGAGAACAGCGGGCTGCTCACGCCGCGGCCGGCCAGGTCACCGGCTTCCACATGCAATCGCCCAAACTGCCGCTTCACTGGCTCCATCAGTGCCGCCACGTTACCGCTGCGGAAGATGATGGCAAGGTCTTCGTTGAGCAGGGTCTCGGTAGAGCCGCGCGAATAGCGCCCCCTCGCATTGGCCACCAGTAACCAGTGGAGCAGCCGTCGTTGCTCGTCAGCACTGAGCTTGTTGTCCTTTTTGCGGCTCACGGCCGCAATGGCGTGGAAGAACATCGGGGAGGACAGCAGTGACTCATCCTCTATGCCGGCGTTGCTGCGCAAAAAGTTGATTGCAAAGCGCAGCCCCTCCTGGGCCTCGACCCAGCCGGCCTTGAGCTTGTTCACCGGCGTGCTGGCCACGCTGCGGAACAGGCACTGCTGGGTGGCGAACACCACGATGGCGCGCACCAAGTGGCCCAGGTCGATGGTGAAGTAGCTCTTCTCACACTCCTCCTGGAACGCCTCCAGTTCCTTCAGCATGTTGGGCCAACGCGAGGTCATCTGCGCCAGCGCCAGGTCAGACGACTTCAGCTTCGCGCCCAGTGAGTTCACCCGCACGAAGATTTCGGTCACCTCCTCGTAGCTCATGCTGCGTTCCAGCACGTGCACCGCGTAGGGGTAGTCCTTGATGGCTCGCAGCTTCTTCAGCCGGTCGGAGTACTGCTGGAAGCGCGGGTCGTCGAAGGAAGTGATGCCAGCCTTCTTGAGCATCTGCGCATCGTTTGCGGTGCCGAACACCTCGGTCACGGACACCCAGTTGGGCAAAGCCGCCAGGTTCTTGCTGGCCACCACGAAGGTACGGCGGTTCAGCTTGGCTTGCAGGGCGTTGTCGCCAACTTCACCGTCTTCGGTTCCAGCGCCCTCGTCACCATCTTCCGCATCGTCGGTCAGCTCGTCATCAGCGGCGGTTGGCGAGTCCTCGTCGCCAGTCACCTCAGTGTCATAGGTTGGCGGACCCTCAGGGTGGTCCAGGTTGAACAGGATGTCGATGGGACGCTTGCGCCCGCGCACCTGCACCGGCGTGCCGCTCAGCACCGCCGTCAATGAAGTGAGGCGCTGTTGGCCGTCCAGCAGCAACTTGCGGCCGGCGAAGGCATTGGTGTCCTGCGCAATGGCGAAGTCGCGCGTGGGCACCGGCTCATCGGTCTCCCACATCAGGATGGAGCCACTGGGGTAGCCGCGGTACAACGAATCCAGCAGGTCACGCACCCTGGTGGCTCGCCAGACGTAGTGGCGCTGGATTTCCGGCAAGCGCAGCTCGCCTCGCTTGTACATGTCGACCAGTGTGCCGATGGGGATGTTCTGTTGCTGCATCGTCAGAGCGCTCCCTGAAAGGCTCGGTGTTGGAGTGTGGTCGTCAGTTGGGTCAACTTGGCTATTCCACTTCTGACATCGCGCAAGAGTCTGGCGACAACAGCAGCGCGGGCTTCAAAAGCTTCTATCTCTTCGGCAGGCGGTTGAACTACACGCAACTGCCGCAAATCCTCTAAATTAATACCACTCTGTGCTACCCCCTTTACGTCGTCGGCGATTAGTCTTTGGACCGACGTAGAGCGAATTACCTGCTGCACGAAAACTGGAGAGACTCTAGACTGCAGCGGCACCAAGGCGATTTCTCGTGAAACGTTGCCCCCCGCAAGTGCACTTGTAACTATGCAACACCGGCCAACGGTGCCACGAATTGAGATGGCAATCTCCCCCCCTCGAAGAATGGTGCGTCGGTACTGGGCGGACACTTCCGGCGAAGTCCTCTTCAGTTTGGCAATGTCAATCTCTTCGTCGGCTAGGTCCCGGATTCGAAGTACGGGGATGCCTTCTTCGCAGTCTTCACCTCGCTGAACAATGCCGTACGTAATCCCGCGTTCAGGTTCGACTAATGCCGACAGCGGAAATGTTGGGTATTGCTTTGGATTCGCAACTGGGTCTCCAAACATTTCCACAAAAATCGACTGGGTGAGCCGGTCGAGTTGGACTAAGGACTCGCGGCGCTTTGTTCGCAGGGTGTCGGCTTTGTCAAGGATATCGGCGATACGGCGTTGTTCGTCGAGTGATGGAAGATGGACCAAGTGCCTCTTTACATCACTTGGCTTGATAAATGGTTGACCAGTGCCGGACCTTGGCCAGCGCGACTCATCGTTAAGCTGGTGCCAAAGGAACCTGCAATCTGCCTTTTCTGGGTCAGGGCGAATTACCTGCGTGTTGGCAAGGCTGGACCATTTCCCATCGACATAGAAACACTTGCCGCAGCGAGCGCCAATGGATGAAAGAACAACGGCCGCCTCTTCAAACTCGAACGCCGGTAGCAGCCCGTTCATGCCGCCCGCACCATATGCGGGAAAGCCGTGCTCGACAAAGTCATTGCCGGAGAGCTTATGACGGCCGCCTTGAACAATCTGGCAGAAGTCCGCGAGCGCAATTCGAGTAGCTGTCACTTCAGCATCCCCTCCAACTCCTCCATGCCCGCCTGAATCTCGGCCTCCAAGGTTTTCAGATTGGACAAGATGGTTAGCGGTGATTCATGCTCGACCATCCGGTGCACCACTTCCTTGTAGCGGTTGAGGCTCAGGTCATAGTCCTGCGCGGAAATGTCAGCTTTGGGCACGCAGAAGCTCTGTGCAGTGCGCGGTCGGCTCTTCTCGCTGCCACTACGCTGGACCCAGCGCGACAGCGCATCGGGCAGGTTGTTCTTCGCGTGCTCGGTCTCGCTGAGTGGTGAGGTCGGTGTCGGACCCAGCTTGGCTTCCCCCAACAGCGGCTGGCGCTTGTCGTCCAGGCTCCAGCCGTCGGCCTGCATGTCGTAGAACCACACGTGGTCCGTGCCGCCCGAGTTTGTCTTGGTGAACAGAAGAATGGCGGTGGACACACCCGCGTAGGGCTTGAAGGCACCGGCCGGCAGCGACACGATTCCGTCAAGCTTTTGTTCTTCTACCAGCATGCGACGCAGTTCTTTGTGTGCCTTGCTTGAGCCGAAGAGCACGCCGTCTGGCACGATGACTGCTGCCCGGCCACCTGGCTTCAGCAAGCGCAGGAACAGCGCCAGGAAAAGTAACTCGGTCTTTTTGGTCTTGACAATGCTCTGCAGGTCTTTGGCGGTGTTCTCGTAGTCCAGGCTGCCCGCAAACGGTGGGTTCGCCAGGATGAGGCTGTACTTTTCTTCGTCGCCGGCGTGGTCTTGGGCGAGGGAGTCCTTGTAGCGAATGTCGGGGTTCTCGACCCCGTGAAGCGCCATGTTCATGCTGCCGATGCGTAGCATGGTGTTGTCGAAGTCGTAGCCATGGAACATGGCATGGTGAAAGTGCGCCCTGGCTGATGCGTCGTTGAACAGTTCGGGGTGCATCTCGCGCAGGTACTCACCAGCAGCGACCAGGAAGCCGCAGGTGCCGCTGGCCGGGTCACAAATAACGTCCTTGGGCGTCGGCGACGTGAGCGCGACCATCAGCTTGATGATGTGTCTCGGCGTGCGGAACTGGCCGTTCTGTCCGGCCGCGGCAATCTTGCCGAGCATGTACTCATAAAGGTCACCCTTGGTGTCCCGGTCCTCCATGGGCAAGTGGTCCAACATGTCCACGACCTTGGCCAGCAAGCCGGGCGTGGGAATGGTGAACCGCGCATCTTTCATGTGCTGGCTGTATGTGGAGCCATCACCCCCCATCTCGCGCAGGAATGGGAACACGTGTTCGCCGACCACCGTGTACATCTCGGCGGGGGCGAAGTTCTTTAACCTCGACCAGCGCAGGTCGTCGTAAGCCCGACCTTTGACGTCCTTACCCACCGGGAATACCCGATGGGTCATCGCAATCTTGAGCAGTTGAGACTTGCTCTCCTCCAGCGTGTGCGCATCATCCAGGCGGCGGATGAACAGGAGATAGGTGATTTGCTCCAGCACCTCCATGGGATTCGAGATGCCGCCAGACCAGAAGGCGTTCCAGATGGCGTCGGTTTGGCTGCGGATTTCACCTGTGAGCATGCGTTTCCCTGAGAGAGCGTTGACCAGGGACGCGCTGACGCCGCTGGTGGTTGTCAGCAATGGTAACCAGAGACGCGAGAGCGCTAAGAAAACGACTACCCAAAGAAAGAGACCCATAAGTTTCTCAACTTATGGGTCCTGGTTTCTCAGCTTATGGGTCTCTCTACAATGGTCATCAGACGTCGATATTCCCCGCCCGCAGCGCGTTGGTTTCAATGAAATCCCGCCGCGGTTCCACCTCATCACCCATCAGCATCGTGAACACGCGGTCGGCTTCGATCGCGTCGTCGATCTGCACGCGCAGCAGGCGGCGCACGGTGGGGTCCATGGTGGTTTCCCAGAGCTGGGCGGGGTTCATTTCGCCCAGGCCTTTGTAGCGCTGGCGGCTGGTGGTGCGCTCGGCTTCGCTGATGAGCCACTGCATGGCGGTGCGGAAGTCGCTGGCCTTTTCTTCTTTCTGCTTGTCGCCTTCGCCGCGCATGACCTTGGCGCCTTCGCCCAGCAGGCCGCGGAAGGTGTCGGCGGCGGTGGCCAGAGCCGCGTAGTCGGCGCCGTGCACGAAGTCCTGCGTGATGATGCTGCTCTTGATGTTGCCGTGGTGGCGGCGGCTGATGCGCAGGATGGGTTTGTCGGTGCGGGCGTCAAACTCGCCGGCCACTTCGGCGGGCACGCCGCTGGTGGTGAGTTCGCGCAGCTTGGCTTGCAGCGCCACGGCGCTGGCTTCGGCCTCTTCCACGGTGTCGAGCTTGATGGACACGCCGTCGGCCATGGCGCGCAGGGCTTCGGCGTCCATGAAGTTGGACAGGCGCGTGATCACGCGCTCCGCCACCTGGTGCTTGCGGGCGAGCTCGCCCAGGGTGTCGCCTTCGAGCACGGTGTTGGTCGCACCGCCGGTGGACACCTTGGCGTCTTTCAGCGCGATGCGCAGCAGGAAGCCGTCCAGCGCGGGGCCGTCTTTCAGGTACAGCTCTTCCTTGCCGGCCTTCACTTTGTAAAGCGGCGGCTGGGCGATGTAGATGTGGCCGCGCTCGACCAGCTCGGGCATCTGGCGGTAGAAGAAGGTGAGCAGCAGGGTGCGGATGTGGGCGCCGTCGACGTCGGCGTCGGTCATGATGATGATGCGGTGGTAGCGCAGCTTGGCGACGTTGAAGTCGTCGGCGCCGGTGCCGCCCGAGCCGCCGTTGCCATTGCCGTCACCGCCGGCTTTGCCGATGCCGGTGCCCAGCGCGGTGATGAGCGTCAGGATTTCGTTGGAGGTGAGCAGCTTTTCGTAGCGCGCTTTTTCCACGTTCAGGATCTTGCCGCGCAGCGGCAGGATCGCCTGGAACTTGCGGTCGCGGCCCTGCTTGGCGGAGCCGCCGGCGGAGTCGCCCTCGACGATGTAGATCTCGCACAGCGCCGGGTCTTTTTCCTGGCAGTCGGCCAGTTTGCCGGGCAGGCCCATGCCGTCGAGCACGCCTTTGCGGCGCGTCATTTCGCGCGCCTTGCGCGCAGCCTCGCGGGCGCGGGCGGCTTCGACGATCTTGCCGCAGATGATCTTGGCGTCGTTCGGGCGTTCCTGCAAATAGTCGCTCAGCAGGCGGCTGACGATGTCTTCCACCGGACCGCGCACTTCGCTGGACACCAGCTTGTCTTTGGTCTGGCTGCTGAACTTGGGCTCGGGCACCTTGACGCTGAGCACGCAGCACAGGCCTTCGCGCATGTCGTCGCCAGTGACTTCGACCTTGGCCTTCTTGGCGAACTCGTTTTCTTCGATGTACT
Source organism: Hydrogenophaga aromaticivorans (assembly GCF_013387465.1). Classification (GTDB taxonomy): domain Bacteria; phylum Pseudomonadota; class Gammaproteobacteria; order Burkholderiales; family Burkholderiaceae_C; genus Hydrogenophaga; species Hydrogenophaga aromaticivorans. The sequence continues at coordinate 232,363 of NZ_VYGV01000015.1, forward strand.
TGTTGATGACGCGCGTCATCGCGGCGCGCAGGCCGGTCAGGTGGGTGCCGCCGTCGCGCTGCGGGATGTTGTTGGTGAAGCAGAGCACCTGCTCGTTGTAGCCGCTGTTCCACTGCATCGCGACTTCAACGCCGATGTTGGTGCCCTGGTCACTCGCACGGTCGCCCAGCGCGTGGAACACGTTGGGGTGCAGAACTGTCTTGCCCTTGTTGATGAAATCGACGAAGCCCTTGACGCCGCCGGCGCCGGAGAAGTCGTCTTCCTTGCCGCTGCGTTCGTCCTTCAGGCGGATGCGCACGCCGTTGTTCAGGAACGAGAGTTCGCGCAGGCGCTTGGACAGGATCTCGTAGTGGAAGTCGGCGTTTTCTTTGAAGATGTCGTAGTCGGGCAGGAAGTGCACTTCGGTGCCGCGCTTCTCGGTCGCGCCCGAGGTCCGCATGGGCGAGATCTCGATGCCGTTCGGGGTGGTTTCCAGCAGGCGGTTCTGCACGAAGCCGCGCGCGAACTCGATCTGGTGCACCAGGCCTTCGCGGCGCACGGTCAGGCGCAGCCATTGCGAGAGCGCGTTCACGCAGCTCACGCCCACGCCGTGCAGGCCGCCCGAGACCTTGTAGCTGTTCTGGTTGAACTTGCCGCCGGCGTGCAGCTCGGTCAGCGCGATTTCGGCGGCCGAGCGCTTGGGCTCGTGCTTGTCGTCCATCTTCACGCCGGTGGGGATGCCGCGGCCGTTGTCGGTGACGCTGATCGAGTTGTCGCTGTGGATGGTGACGACGATGTCATCGCAGTGGCCGGCCAGCGCTTCGTCGATCGAGTTGTCCACCACCTCGAACACCAGGTGGTGCAGGCCGGTGCCGTCGGACGTGTCGCCGATGTACATGCCCGGGCGCTTGCGCACCGCTTCCAGCCCTTCCAGGATCTGGATCGCACCCTCGCCATACCCTTCGCTCGCGCCGGCCTGGTGGGCGTCGATGGTGGGCTGGAAATTGGAGCTGGCGGACCCTGCTTCACCGGTGTTGACGGCAACGGATTCGGGTTCTGCGGGCTTGTTGGCTTCGGACATGGTGGACTTTTCAGAAACGCTAGAAAGGCCAAACCCGCTGTGCAGCGGGTCGGGCTTTGGGGGGACCTGGATCGGGAACGATCAAATCCGCATCGGCATGACAACGTATTTGAAGGCGTTGTCGTCGGGGTTCGTGAGCAGCGCCGAACTGTTGCCGTCGGACAGTTCGATGCGAACCATTTCCTGTGACATGTTCTGCAGCGCGTCGATCAGGTAGGTGACGTTGAAGCCGATCTCGATGGTGTCGCCACCGTAATCGATGTCGAGTTCGTCCACCGCTTCTTCCTGCTCGGCGTTGCTCGAAGCCACGCGCAGCACGCCGGGCTCGATGTTCAGGCGCACGCCCTTGAACTTCTCGCTCGTCATGATGGCGGTGCGCTGCAGCGAGGCCAGCAGCGGCACGCGGCCGAGCGTGATGATGTTCTTGTGGTTGCGCGGGATGACGCGGTTGTAGTCGGGGAACTTGCCCTCGACCAGTTTGGTGACGAATTCCATGCCGTCGAAGCTGAACTTGGCCTGGTTGGACGCGAACTGCATCTCGATCGCGCCTTCCTTGTCGGACAGCAGGCGCTGCAGTTCGATCACCGTCTTGCGCGGCAGGATCACTTCCTGCTTCGGCACTTCCACGTCCAGCGTGGCGCTGGCAAAAGCCAGGCGGTGGCCGTCGGTGGCGACCAGGCTGAGCTGCTTGCCTTCGGCCACGAACAGGATGCCGTTCAGGTAGTAGCGGATGTCGTGCACCGCCATGGCGAACGACACCTGGCCCAGCAGGCTTTTCAGCGTCTTCTGCGGCACGGCAAACACCGGGCCGAAGCTGGCCGATTCCTGCACCAGCGGGAAGTCTTCGGCCGGCATGCTCTGCAGCGTGAAGCGGCTCTTGCCACCTTTGAGGATCAGCTTGCCGGCGCTCGATTCGAGGCTGACGGACTGGTCGCCGGGCATGGTGCGCAGGATGTCGATCAGCTTGCGCGCACCCAGGGTGGTGGCGAAGTTGCCGTCGTCACCGTCGAGCTGCGCGGTGGTGCGGATCTGGATCTCCAGATCGCTGGTGGTCAGCTGCACGGCCGACCCGGTCTTGCGCACCAGCACGTTGGCCAGGATGGGCAGCGTGTGGCGGCGTTCAACGATGCCCGCGACCGACTGCAGCGCAGCCAACACCTTGTCCTGGGTCGATTTCAAAACGATCATGTCAGACTCTTTCGTCTCTGGTTGCCGGTTGGCGGGTGGGACTTCCCTTGCCCCAAGCAGGGCTTTCTGTCAGCCAAATACCGCCTATTTTCGCCTTTTTGAAGCGCGATTCCTGAAAACACCTGTCCCGTCAGATGCCGGCTGTGCCGGCGGTGGCGAGCGGGTGCGCACGGCCTCACGCCGGTCAGCCCTTGAGCGTCTGTTCCAGCACGTGCAGCTGCTGGTTGAGCTCGGTGTTCTGCTGGCGTTCGGCGCCGATCTTGCGCACTGCGTGCAGCACCGTGGTGTGGTCGCGGCCGCCAAACAGCTCGCCGATCTCGGGCAGGCTTTTCTGCGTCAGCTCCTTGGCGATGAACATGGCGATCTGGCGCGGCCGGGCGATGCTGGCCGGGCGCTTCTTGCTGTACATGTCCGCGACCTTGATCTTGTAATAGTCGGCCACGGTCTTCTGGATGTTCTCGACGCTGATCTGCCGGTTCTGGATCGACAGCAGGTCTTTCAGCGCATCGCGCGCCAGCTGGATCGAGATCTCTTTCTGGTTGAAACGCGAATAGGCCAGGATCTTGCGCAGCGCGCCTTCGAGTTCGCGCACGTTGGAGCGCACGTTCTTCGCGACAAAAAACGCCACTTCCTCGGGCATGACGGCGTTTTCCACCGCCGCCTTGTTGATCAGGATCGCCACGCGCATTTCCAGCTCGGGCGGCTCGATCGCCACCGTGAGGCCCGAATCGAAGCGCGAAACCAGGCGCTCGTGGATGTCCGGCAGGCCCTTGGGGTAGGTGTCGCTGGTCAGCACGATGTGCGACTTCTTGGCCAGCAGCGCTTCGAAGGCGTTGAAAAACTCCTCCTGTGTGCGCTCCTTGTTGGCGAGGAACTGCACATCGTCGATCAGCAGCAGGTCCAGCGAGTGGTACTGGGCCTTGAATTCGTCAAAAGTCTTGCGCTGGTAGGCCTTGACCACATCCGAGACGAATTGTTCGGCGTGGATGTAGAGAACTTTGGCCTGTGGATGGTCGGACAGCAGGTGGTTGCCGATCGCGTGCATCAAATGGGTCTTGCCCAGGCCGACGCCACCGTAGATGAACAGCGGGTTGTAAAGCTGGCCTAGGCTGCCCGCCACGTGCATCGCCGCGGCTCGCGCCATGCGGTTGGCCGAACCTTCCACCAGGGTGGAGAAGGTCAGCGCCGGGTTGAGCCGGGACTTGGGGGCGCGCGGGCTCGTGATCTCTGCAGGTGCCAGATCGGGCAGCTCGGCCAGCACCTGGTCCTGCATTGTACGGGGCGCAGGCGATGTCCTGCTGGGGCCTTCACGCGGAGCGAGCGCCAACTCCAGAGTCACCGGTGTGCCCTGGATGGCCTCCAGCAGCAAGGCGATGCGGGACGCGTACTGGGCCCGGATCCAGTCCAGCTTGAAGCGGTTGGCCACCGACACCACGACCTTGGAGGCATCGGCGGACACGCTGGCTGAGAGCGGCCGGATCCAGGTGTTGAACTGCTGCTCGGGGATTTCTTGCGCGAGTTTGTCGACGCAGGCCAGCCAGAGGGGCTGGGCGTCGTTGGATGGGGTGTCTGGGGGGGTGCCCTCGATCATGCTGGGAAAGGCGAACGCTGTATTTTTGTGGACAAATGACTCGGGGCAGACCGGCCATTGTAGTGTGGCCGGTGACTTATCCACAAGGCGGTTCTCCCCCTGTGTTGCCCTGCCCGGCAGGGGCTTTCTGAAGTAAGGCAGACAGAAAAGCGGCCAAGTGCTTGCCGGGCCTTGATTTTATTTGCGATAATTGCGGGTTTCCCCGACATTTACTGAGCATCATGAAACGCACTTACCAGCCATCCAAAGTCCGCCGCGCCCGCACCCACGGCTTTCTCGTCCGCATGAAGACCCGTGGCGGCCGTGCCGTGATCAACGCTCGCCGCGCCAAGGGCCGCAAGCGTCTGGCTCTCTGAGCCGGAACGTGCTCCGCCGGTATTGGCCGGTCCCAGCTTCCGTTCCCGGCTTCCGGTGACCGATAGTGAGGCGCAACGGGCCATGCAGCGCATCCGGTCCCGGCAGCAGTTCCAGGCCGTCATGGCGGGAGCCCCTGTGGCCAAAACCCCCCACTTCGCCTTGCACCGAGCGTCGCTCGTGAGCGAGCATTTGGGCCGTCCCCTGTTTCCTGTGGCCGATGTCTGGCTGGGTGTGCTCCTGCCCAAGCGCTGGGCGCGCCGCGCGGTCACGCGCAACGCGATCCGTCGCCAGATCTACGAAGCCGCCCGCCACGTCGCGACCGGTTTGCCGCAGGCAGCGCTGGTGGTTCGCCTGCGCAGCGAGTTCAGCCGCAAGCTGTTTGTGAGTGCGACTTCCGATGTGCTCAAGCGCGCGGTTCGCGCCGAGCTGGATCAGTTGCTGGGCCGCGTGATCGGTCCTGCTCCGGTCAGCCCGGCCGTTGTGGCCCCCAGTACGGAGGCGCCCCATGGTGTCTGACTGGCCGCGCCAGGCGTTGGTGGGCCTGGTCAAGGGCTACCGTTTGCTGCTCAGTCCCTGGCTGGGCAGCAGCTGCCGTTTTGAACCCACCTGTTCCGTCTATGCGATCGGTGCGCTGGAGCGGCACGGTGCACTGGCCGGTGGCTACCTCATGCTCAGGCGCCTGGGTCGCTGCGGACCCTGGTGCGAGGGTGGCCACGATCCGGTGCCCGATGTGGTGCCCAGCCTGTTTTCCCATCTGGTTTCCCCTTCCTCAGAAAAGAAGAACCCGTCATGAATGACATCCGTCGGTCCATCCTGTGGGTGGTTTTTGGTTTCTCGATGGTCCTGATCTGGGACAAGTGGCAGATCCACAACGGCAAAGCGCCGACGTTTTTCCCGTCGGCGGCGGTGACCGCACCCGCCGCTCAGGATGCCCCGCCGGCAACCCCTGCCGACGCGTCGGTTCCTGGCAGCAATCCAGCAACAACGACGCCTGGCGCTGCCGTGGCGCCACAGGGCACGCCCGCACCGGCGCCCGCCGCGGTTCGCCATGAAGTCACCACCGACGTGTTGAAGCTCGTGTTCAACACCGAGGGTGGCTCGCTCATCGGTGCCGAGCTGCTCAAGCACGCGAGCACGACGCTGGGCACGCAGCCGTTTGCGTTGCTGGTCCAGAACGACACCCAGACCTATCTGGCACAGTCCGGCCTGATCGGGGGCAACTTCCCCACCCACAAGACACCGATGACCGTGGTGGCCGGCCCGACGGCGTTGACCGACGGGCAAAACGAGCTGCAGGTGCGCTTCGAGTCGGCCGAGGTGGGTGGCGTCAAGCTGGTCAAGACCTACACCCTGACCCGAGGTCGTTACGACATCTCGGTGCAGCACGAAGTGGTGAACAACAGCGGCCAGGCCGTGAGCCCGCAGCTCTACGTGCAGCTGGTGCGAGACGGCAACAAGACCAGCAGCGAAACCCCCTTCTATTCCACCTTCACCGGCCCGGCCGTCTACACCGGCGCGCAGAAGTACCAGAAGATCGAATTTGCCGACATCGACAAGAACAAGGCGACTTTCGAGAAGAGCTCGACCGACGGCTACGTGGCCATGGTGCAGCACTACTTTGCTTCGGCCTGGGTGTTGGACAGCGGTGTGGCGCGTGACAACTTCGCCCGCCGCGTGGACAACAACCTCTATGCCGTGGGTGCCATCACCACCCTGCCGGCCATCGAGCCGGGTCAGCGCAAGGCCGTCGAGGCCCAGCTCTTCATCGGTCCGCAGGAAGAAAAAGTGCTGGAGGTCATCACCCCCGGTCTGGAGCTGGTCAAGGACTACGGCTGGCTGACCATCCTGGCCAAACCGCTCTACTGGTTGCTGGAAAAAATCCACAGCTTCGTGCAGAACTGGGGCTGGGCGATCGTGCTGCTGGTGGTGCTGATCAAGGCGGCTTTCTACTGGCTCAACGCCAGCGCTTACAGGAGCATGGCCAAGATGAAGGCGATCAACCCGCGCATCATGGAAATGCGCGAGCGCCTGAAGAGCAATCCGCAGCAGATGCAGCAGGAGATGATGAAGATGTACCGGGAGGAAAAGGTCAACCCGCTGGGTGGCTGCTTCCCGATCCTGATCCAGATCCCGGTGTTCATCGCGCTGTACTGGGTGCTGCTGTCCAGCGTCGAAATGCGCAATGCGCCCTGGATGGCCTGGATCACCGACCTGTCTTCGCCCGATCCGTGGTTCATCCTGCCGCTGGTGATGGCCGTGACCACCGTGATCCAGACCGCGCTCAATCCGCTGCCACCCGATCCGCTGCAGGCCAAGCTGATGTGGATGATGCCGCTGATGTTCTCGGTGATGTTCTTCTTCTTCCCGGCCGGCCTGGTGCTGTACTGGATCACGAACAACATCCTGACGATCGCCCAGCAGGCTTTCATCAACAAGCGCATGGGCGTGCCGTTGAAGATCACGAACCCGTTGGAGCTTTTCAAGAAGTAGATCGAGTCCCCCTGCGCCGCTGCGCGGCTTCCCACAGGGGGACAATGCCTGCGGCCTGGCAAAGCCGGTTCCGCGGCATCCCTGTGAGGGGGCACTTCACTCGGCTGGGCCTGCTTTGCGGGCCCTTTCCATTTCTGAAACCGCTTGCCGCAGAATCTGCCCATGCTCTCCGCTTCCCGCGACCCCATCGTTGCCATCGCCACCGCGCCCGGTCGCGGGGCGGTGGGCATCGTGCGGGTGTCGGGCAGGGGGTTGGCGGCGTTCGTTCAGGCCCTGTTCGGACGGGTGCTGAAACCGCGCGAGGCCACTTACCTGCCGTTCCCCGATGCGGACGGCCAGCCCATCGACCATGGCCTGGCGCTGTGGTTTCCAGGACCCCATTCCTACACCGGCGAGGACGTGCTGGAGCTCCAGGGCCACGGCGGACCGGTGGTGTTGCAGCTGCTGCTGGCGCGCTGTCTGCAGGTGGCACAGGCGCCCGTTGCAGAAGACCAGCTGCTGCTGCCCGGCCTGCGCCCGGCGCGCGCCGGCGAGTTCACCGAGCGTGCGTTCCACAACGACAAGCTCGACCTGGCGCAGGCCGAGGCGGTGGCCGACCTGATCGATGCCAGCACCGAAGCCGCGGCGCGCAGTGCCAGCCGCTCGCTCGCGGGCGTGTTTTCCGAGCGCATCCACGCGCTGCGCGACGCGCTCATCAACCTGCGCATGCTGGTCGAGGCGACACTGGATTTCCCGGAAGAGGAGATCGACTTTCTGAAGAAGGCCGACGCCACGGGTCAGCTGCAGCGCCTGCGCACCGCGCTGGCCGATGTGCGGGCGCAGGCCCGGCAGGGCGCACTGCTGCGCGACGGGCTCACGGTGGTGATCGCCGGGCAACCCAACGCGGGTAAAAGCTCGCTGCTCAACGCGCTGGCCGGCGCCGAGCTGGCGATCGTGACCCCGGTGGCCGGCACCACGCGCGATGTGGTGCAGCAGACGATCCAGATCGAGGGCGTGCCGCTGCACGTGATCGACACCGCGGGTCTGCGCGACAGCCCGGACGTGGACGAAGTGGAAAAGATCGGCATCGAACGCGCCTGGGGACAGATCCACCAGGCCGACGCGGTGCTGTTCCTGCACGATCTCACCCGCAGCGACAGCCTGGCCTACCAATCCGCCGATGCGGACATCGCTGCCGCCCTGCCCGGCGGGGTGACCGTGCTGCAGGTGTGGAACAAGCTGGATCAGTGCAGCGACAGCGCCCGGGCCATGCTGTCGGATCGCGCACGGGCGGGCGAGCTCGCGATTTCCGCCAAAAACGGCGACGGACTGGAGGCCCTGCGCCAGCGCCTGCTGGACCTGGCCGGCTGGCAGCACGCGGGCGACGGCCTGTTCATGGCGCGCGAACGCCACCTGCAGGCGCTGGCGCGTGTGGGCACACACCTCGACGGCGCGCACACGCTGCTGGCCGCGCAGGCCGAACACCTGGACCTGATGGCCGAAGAATTGCGTCTGGCCCAGCGGGCGCTGGGTGAAATCACCGGCGAATTCAGCGCCGACGACCTGCTCGGCGAGATTTTTTCGCGCTTTTGCATCGGCAAATAGTCCCCAGCGCACCGCCTGGCGTTCTTGCGACACCGTCTGGAGCGCAACTGTAAGCAGCCGTTAATGCACACGGCGCGGGCTTGCACGCGCGGGCCCCTCACGGTTAACGTTGCCGGATGAACGCCAGCCTACCAGCGCCGATGCGTGCCGACATCATGGGCCTGGCCCAGGCGATGAGGCAGAGCGGCGCGCTGGATGCGGTGCCATTGAACCTGACCGAGGCACAGTGGCAGGGTTTGGCCGACTTCCTGCAGCCAGTGTCCCTGCAGCAGGGACAGGTGCTGATCGAGCAGGGTGTGAAGGACCGGACGGTCTATTTTGTCGAGACGGGCAGCCTGACGGTGCACTACGAAGACGCGAAGGAGCGTGTGCGCATCGCGTTGGTGGGCCCCGGGTCACTGCTGGGTGAGGGTGCTTTTTTCAGCCACCTGCCGCGCAGTGCGACCGTGCAGGCGGGTGCGCCCAGCCGGCTCTGGTGCCTCACGCCTTTGCGTTTTCGAGAGCTTTCCACCCGTTTTCCGCCGATCGCGCTGGAGTTGTCGGTGGCCATGGCCGCGGTGCTGGCGCGCCGCATGTACAACCGGCCCAAACGCGTGGCTGTGACCTGAATCAAGTGGCGCACGCGCCATTTGCTCCAATATTCCCGCACTTTTTCTCACATCGCGATGCACCCGGCAACGCATACTTCGACCATGTCTCTATTGCGGTGGCTTCAAGCCAGAAAATCAGATCCCGCTGCCAACGGTGGCCGTGCGAAGCCACGCCGTTCCTTCAGCCAGACCACCTTGCCCCTGATCTCGCCGCGCCGTGGCCGGCGGATCCTGCGTCGGGAGCAGCTGTTCTCGGTGGTGCGCGAGTCCCTGATCCGTGCCGGGGTGCTGTCGACCAGCTACGAATTCAAGGTGCTCACGCTCGACGCCAACGGAGACCGGTTTCTGGTGCTGATTGATCTGGCGTTGCCCGCCGACGTCATGCCCGATGAATACCTGCTGGAGATTGAACGCTGGATCCAGAGCAGCGCCGACAAGCGCCACACCATGGCGGTGCAGGGGGTCTACTGGCGGCGCAAGGCGGTGCACGACCAGCGGGGCATCGCGCTCAAGGCGGCGGTGGCCGCGCAGACACAGCGCCTGGCCACGTCGGACAACCCCACCGCGATCCCGGTCCCGGTGCTCACGCCGTCCAGTGGCCGCGCGCAGCCTGTGGCGGCTGATGAGGTGAATGCGTTCCGCCGGGCGTTGCAGACGCCCGCGCTGCCGGCGCACCGGCTGGACACGGAGGCCGATGTTCCCCCGCCCGAATCGCACAGCGATTTTTCAGCGCTGAGCGAAACGCAGTACGGAAAACTGTAGGGATGACACCCCCACACTCCGCCGCTGCGCGGGTCGCTGCCCCCCGAGGGGGCTGACCTGCCTTGGGACGGCCCGGCGGCAGCTCGTGATGCCTCCAAGCGTCCCGCGCCTTCGTCGGCGCGGACCGGGGCTCCGCCGCTGCGATGGCCCGGGCTTCAGTGGCCCGAGAAATTCACCAGCGTGAACAGCGGCAGCCCGCTGGCCCGCAGCCGCTCTGAACCGCCCAGTTCGGGCAGGTCCACGATGGCGGCGCCTTCCATCACCTCGGCGCCCAGTTTCTCCAGCAGCCGTGCGCCCGCCATCATGGTGCCGCCCGTGGCGATGAGATCGTCAATCAGCAGGACCCGGTCGCCCGGTTTGACCGCATCGGTGTGCAGTTCGACCGTGGCGCTGCCGTATTCCAGCTCGTAGGTTTCTTCCACCGTGGTGAAGGGCAGCTTGCCCTTCTTGCGGATCGGCACGAAGCCCAGGCCGAGTTCGTAGGCCACCACCGAACCGATGATGAAGCCCCGCGCGTCCAGCCCGGCCACCACGGTGGGGCGCAGGGACGGCTCCATGTAGCGGTGCACAAAGGTGTCGATCAGCACGCGGAACACCCGGGGGTCCTGCAGCAGGGGCGTGATGTCGCGGAACTGCACGCCGGGCGCAGGCCAGTCGGGCACGGTCCGGATGTGGGATTTGAGGTAGTCGGTGCTGTCCATGCTGTGATCCGGTTTGAGGAGCGCCGGTGCGCTGGGGTTTGAGAGGGGTGCAGAAGGGAACCGGTCCGTCAACCCGACAGCAACCGGTCTTCGGCCAGCGCCAGCGCAGGCGCCTTGCCGCTGAGCACCAGGGTGTCGCCGCCTTCGAGCACCGTGTCGTCGTCGAAGGGTACGCCGTGGCCGCTGGACCGGCGCAGGTTGGCGACGCGCACGCCCACGGTTTCCAGTGCCAGGCTGCCCAGCGTCTTGCCGACCGTGCGACCGGCCGACGGCAGCGTCACGGTGTTCAGGCGCTCGTGTTCGGCTTCTTCGATGCCATCGTCGTCCGCGCCGTGGAAGTAGCCCTTGAGCAGGTTGTAGCGCGCGTCGCGCTGGTCCTGCACGACGCGGATCACGCGCCGCATCGGCACACCCACCAGCGCCAGCGCGTGGCTGGCCAGCATCAGGCTAGCCTCGATCGCTTCAGGCACCACCTCGGTGGCGCCAGCGCTGCGCAGCTTCTCCAGATCCGCGTCATCGATGGTGCGCACCACCACCGGCACCTGGGGGGCCTGTTCGTGGGTGTGGTGCAGCACCTTGAGCGCGCTGGCCGTCTCGATGTAGGTGATCACCACCGCGCTGGCGCGGTGCAGGCCGGCGGCGATCAGGGCCTGCAGGCGCGCCGCGTCACCAAAGACGACCGAATCTCCGGCGGCTGCGGCCTGGCGCACGCGGTCGGGGTCCAGATCGAGCGCCATGTAGGGAATGCCTTCGGCTTCCAGCAGCCGCGCCAGGTTCTGGCCGCAGCGACCGTAGCCGCAGATGATCACGTGCTTGTCGGCGTTGATCGCCTTGCGCGCGATGCTGGTCATCTGCACCGACTGCATCAGCCAGTCGCTGCCGACCACCCGGCTGACGATGTCGTTGGCGTACAGGATCACAAAGGGTGTGGCCAGCATGGACACGACCATCGACGCCAGGATGGGGTTGAAGAGCGCCGGTGGCACCAGGTTGTTCTGTCCTGCCAGCGTGAGCAGCACCAACCCGAACTCGCCAGCCTGCGCGAGGTACAGGCCCACGCGCAGCGACACCCCCATGCTCGCGCCCCAGACCCTCGTCAACCCGGTGATCAGGGCCAGCTTGAACGCCACCGACAGCGACAGCAGCAGCAGCACCAGTGGCCAGCGCTCCAGCACCAGCCGCCAGTCGAGCATCATGCCGATGGTGATGAAGAACAACCCGAGCAAGACATCGTGGAACGGCCGGATGTCGGTCTCCACCTGGTGCTTGAATTCGGTCTCCGAAATCAGCATGCCCGCCACGAACGCGCCCAGCGCGAGCGACAGGCCGGCGTGTTCGGTCAGCCACGCCAGGCCCAGTGTGATCAGCAGCAGGTTGAGCATGAACAGCTCATCGCTTTTCTGCCGGGCCACCAGCGTGAGCCACCAGCGCATGACCTTCTGGCCGCCGGTGAGCAACACCCCCAGCAACACCACCGCCTTGAACAGGGCCAGACCCAGGGCAGGCAACAGGTCTTCCGGGGCTGCGCCGAGCGCGGGGATCAGGACCAGCAGCGGCACCACGGCCAAGTCCTGGAACAGCAAGATGCCCACCACCCGTTTGCCGTGTTCCGACTCCAGCTCCAGCCGCTCGGCCACCATCTTGATCACGATGGCCGTGCTGCTCATTGCCATGATGCCGCCCAGCGCGACCGCGATCTGCCAGGACACCTTCCACCAGGTGGGCAGCAGCAAGGCCATGGCAAGCGAAGCGGCTGAAGTGATCAGCAGGGTGAGCACCACCTGGGACAGGCCGAGTCCGAACACGTGGCGCCGCATCGCCCGCAGCTTGGGCAGACTGAATTCCAGTCCGATCACGAACATCAGGAAAACCACGCCAAATTCCGCCAGGTAGCGCACACCGCTGGAGTTCTGTGCCAGTGCCAGCGCGTTCGGCCCGATCACCACGCCCACCACCAGGTAGCCCAGCATGGGTGGCAGCTTGAACTGGCGGCACACCACCACGCCCAGCACGGCGGCCAGCAGGTAGAGCAGGGTGATGTCCAGCGAATTCATGAGGCAATGGTAAGGGCTCGCCGCGACAGCCCGGACCGGGTCCAGCGACGATAATCCGGGCATGAGTCTGCCCCCCACGTTCGACCCGGTGCGCGCCCTGTCCCTGGCCCGCGAAACCCTCAGCATCGAGGCGACAGCCGTCAACGCCATGGCCGACCGCATGGACGACAGCTTTGCCCGCGCGGTGGCCCTCGTGCTGGGCAGCAGCGGTCGTGTGGTGGTCATGGGCATGGGCAAGAGCGGCCATGTGGGTCGCAAGATCGCCGCCACCCTCGCCTCGACGGGCACGCCCGCGATGTTCGTGCACCCGGCCGAGGCCAGCCACGGCGACCTGGGCATGATCACGGCGGCCGATGTGGTGCTGGGCATCAGCAACAGCGGAGAGAGCGAAGAGCTCACGGCCATCCTGCCCTTGATCAAGCGCATGGGCGTGCCCCTGGTGGCGCTCACCGGCCGCGTGCAGTCGACCCTGGGCCGGCACGCCGCCGTGGTGCTCGACGCCTCGGTCGAAAAGGAAGCCTGTCCCCACAACCTGGCCCCCACCGCCAGCACCACGGCCCAGCTCGCCATGGGCGATGCGCTGGCCGTGGCGCTGCTGGACGCGCGGGGCTTCAAGGCCGACGACTTCGCCCGCTCCCACCCCGGCGGCGCATTGGGGCGCAAGCTGCTGACCCATGTGAGCGACGTGATGCGCAGCGGCGACGGTGTGCCGCGCGTGCGCCTGGATGCCGATCTGATGACGCTGATGCGCGAGATCAGCGCCAAGGGCCTGGGCATGAGCGCCATCGTCGATGGCGAGGGCGCGGTGCTGGGCGTGTTCACCGATGGCGATCTGCGCCGCCTGATCGAAAAGTCCGGCAGCAGCGTGGACCTGCGCGCGCTCACTGCGCGCGAAGTCATGCACCCCAACCCGCGCACCGTGCGGGCCGATGCCCTGGCGGTGGAAGCCGCGGACCTAATGGAGTCGAACCGTGTCACCAGCTTGCTGGTGGTGGATGATGCGGGCAGCCTGACCGGCGCGCTCAACAGCAATGATCTCATGCGGGCGAAAGTCATTTGACCCACCGAGCCGCAGGACTTGGCCCACCCCCGCGCCGCCTGCGGCGTCACCCCCCAGGGCGGCGCTGGCGGCCCGGCAAAGCCGGTTCCGCGGCGCCCTGACGGAAGGCACTTCACTCGAACGCATCCTCTCCAGTTAGCATTGCCCCATGTCTTCTGATCTGCCGCCGCTGCTTCCCACGCTGAACTTCCCGCCCGAGCTGTTGTTGCGCGCGCAGCCTGTGCGTGTGGTGTTCTTCGACGTGGACGGTGTGCTGACGGATGGTGGGCTGTATTTCAGCGAGTCGGGTGAGACCCTCAAGCGCTTCCACACGCTCGACGGTCATGGCATCAAGCTGCTGCAGCGGGCCGGCATCACGCCGGCTGTGGTGAGCGGGCGCGATTCGCTGGCGTTGCGCGCGCGACTGAAAGCCCTGGGTGTGGTCCACACGCGTTTCGGCACCGAAGACAAGCGGCCGGCGGCGGAGGCCATCCTGGCCGAGCTGGGGCTGGACTGGTCGGCCGCGGCGGCCATGGGCGATGACTGGCCCGACCTGCCCATGCTGCGGCGTGCCGCACTCGCCTGCACACCACCCACCGCCCATCCCGAACTGCTGGCCCTGGCCCACCATGTCACACAGCGCCTGCCGGGTGCAGGTGCCGTGCGCGAGCTGTGCGATCTGTTGCTGGTGGCCAGCGGTCACTATGCGGGTGAGCTGGAGGTGGCTGCATCGTGAACGCGCCCGCACCCACCGATCCCCAGGTGAAGAAGCGCCAAAGGGGCCTGAGCCGGGTCTGGGACCAGCTCTCCCTGTACTTGCCGGTGTTGCTGATGATGCCGCTGGCGCTGGCGTCCTACCTCCTGCTGCAGGCCACGCCCCAGCCCATGGAGCCCGAGCCCGAGCGACTGCTCACCAACGAACCCGACTTTTTCATGCGGCGGTTTTCCGTCAAGGTGTTTGCGCCCAACGGGACATTGCAAACCGAGGTCTACGGCGCCGAGGCCCGCCACCACCCCGACACGGACCGCACGGTCATCGACACCGCACGCATCCGCACCTACAGCGCGCAGCGCCAGCTCTCCACAGCCACGGCGCGCGAGATCATCAGCAACGGCGAGGGCACGGTTTACGAGCTCAGGGGCGATGCGGTGGTGGTGCGCCAGGCCGCACGCAACGCCGCTGGCCAGCGCTTGCCGCGCATGGAGTTCCACGGCGAATTTCTGCGGGTGAGCACCGACCCCGAACACATCGAATCGGATCTTCCGGTGCTCTTGATCCGTGACAAGGACCAAATGACGGCGGACACGCTCGACTACCGCGGTGATTCGCGCGTCGTCGAACTCAATGGCCGGGTTCGCGCCCAGCTCGCGCCGCGCTGAGGCGCTCCCTTTCTCTGCACCCAGCGCCCTCCATGTCGCACGACCTGCCGCCAGCCCCCCTGGTGTTCATCACCGGGGCGTCCAGCGGCATCGGCCAGGCGCTGGCGCTGCGGTATGCGCGGGCGGGCTACCGGCTGGCTTTGGTGGCCCGCCGCAGCGGCGAGCTGCAAGCCTGGGCGCAGGCCCAGGGCTGGGATGACAGCACCTGCCGGATCTATAACGCCGATGTGTCCGACACCACGAGCATCGTGGCCGCCGGTGCCGACTGTCTGGCTGACCAGGGCCTGCCCGATGTGGTGATCGCCAACGCCGGCATCAGCATCGGCATGGACACCGCCGAAAGGGACGACATCGATGTGATGGCGCGCACCTTTGCCACCAACAACACCGGCATGGCTGCCACCTTCCAGCCCTTTGTGGCCGCCATGGCCCGGCGCGGCAGTGGCACGCTGGTGGGCATCGCCAGCGTGGCGGCCATTCGTGGCTTGCCCGGGCACGGGGCCTACTGCGCCAGCAAGGCTGCGGTCGTAGCCTATTGCGAGAGCCTGCGCGGCGAGCTGCGCAGCAGTGGTGTGGGTGTGGTCACGCTCTTGCCCGGCTATGTGGACACACCGCTCACCCGAAAGAACCGCTACGCCATGCCCTTTCTGTTGAGTCCGGAAGTCTTTGCGGCGACGGCTTTCGACGCCATCGCCGCACAAACCAGCTACCGGGTGATCCCCTGGCAGATGGGGGTGGTGGCCAAGTTGCTGCGCCTGCTGCCGAACGGCCTTTTCGACCGCTTGCTGGCCGGCCGGCCACGCAAGCACCGGCAAGGCGAAGACGCGGCAGCCTGAAACCCGGGGGCGTTCTCAGGGAGGTAGCGCGATCGCGTTACAGGACTGAATCGGGAAAGAATGCAAAAGCAATACGGTGCAATTTTGCTCACTGTCGAAGGTGGGCTCGTGGTGCTGCGCACGTCACAAGTTGCGTAAAAAATCACGGCACAAGACCTGGTTTTCCGCCAAAGTGGCAGAGATGACCCGCAACACCCTCGCCCCACCCACACCGTCCTTGGTCAAGAAGCGTGCCTCTGGCCACAGGTTTTGGGCCATCTGCTGCCTGGGCCTGGGGTGGGTGGTGACTGCGCAAGCCCAGTCCAAAGACCCGGCTGCATTCCAGACCCAGGTTTGGGCGGCCAGTTGCATGGCCTGCCACGGACCTGACGGTCGGGCCGAAGGTACGGGCCTGGCCATCGGCGGGCGTCCCGCCAAGGATCTGCTGGGCAAGCTGCTGGGCTACAAGAGTGGCCAGCTCAAGGGCACCATCATGCACCAGCACGCCAAAGGCTACAGCGACGAGGAGCTATCCCGCATCGCCGACCATTTTTCCGCACTCAAATGAGAGCTCCCGGCATGACCCAGCGACGTGCACTTCTCCAGGCCGGTCTGGCCGCGGCTTCAACACTGGCATCACCCTTTGTGGCTGCGCAAAGCGGTGAACGGGTGGTCATCATCGGGGGTGGATTCGGGGGCGCCACAGCCGCGCGCTACTTGCACCGATTCAACCCCGCCCTGCAGATCACGCTGGTCGAACCCGCCAGCGAGTTCGTCATGTGCCCGATGAGCAACCGCGTGATCCATGGTGGGCTGAGTCTGCGGGACATCTCGCGGCCCTACAGCCGCCTGGTCGCCCAGAGCGGGCTGCGCTGGGTGCGGGCCCGGGCCGACGCGATCGACACCAGCCTGCGCGAGGTGCGCGTGGGGACCGAGAAGATTCCCTATGACCGGCTGATCGTGGCGCCAGGGGTTGACTACGTGTACGACGGCATCGACGGTTTGCAGACCGCGGCCCAGCAGGCGCGCGTGCCCCACGCCTGGAAGGCGGGCGAGCAGACCCAGCAGCTGCGCCAGATGCTGCAGGCGTTGCCCGACGGCGGTGTGGTGGCCATGACGGTGCCCAAGGTGCCCTACCGTTGCCCGCCTGGCCCCTATGAGCGGGCCAGCCTGATCGCCCATTTCCTGCAGACGCGCAAACCCGGTGCCAAGCTGCTGGTGTTTGATGCCAATCCGGAAATTCAGGCCAAGAAAGGCCTGTTTGAAGCGGTCTGGAAAAGCCGCTACGGCGCGCAGATCGAGTACGTGCCGAACGCCGACCTGAAAGCGGTGGACACCCAGAGCGGTACGCTCAGCTTCGATCTGCAGGGCAAGGTCAAGGCGCAGGTGATCAACGTGATTCCGCCACAGCGCGCCGGCGCCATTGCCCGCAGCAGCGGTCTGTCCAATGTGGGCGACCGCTGGTGCGGCGTGGACTTCCTGAGCTACGAGTCGACCGCCGCCAAGGGTGTTTACGTGCTCGGGGATTCGATCGCGGGTGCACCCGGCATGCCCAAGTCCGCGCACATGGCCAACCAGGAAGCCAAAGTGTGCGCCGGGGCGATCGCTGCGCAGTCGTTGGGCATGCCTGTTCCGTCCCTGCCCATCATTGCCAACACCTGCTACAGCTTCGTCTCGCAGTCGGAGGTGATTCACGTGGCCGCGGTGTACCGCTACGACAGCGCCAAGAAAACCATGGTGCCGGCCAAAGACGCGGGCGGACTGTCCGACCGCCCGACTGCCACGGAAGCGCTCTTCGCCATGGCCTGGGCGACCAACATTCTCAATGACACGCTGGGTTGACGTGCACAGGATCGATGGCGCGTTGGTACCCCATCATGGCTGAAGTGCCGCTGACGCATATCGGCCTCAGACCACCCTGACACAAGGCACGGTCTTCAACTTCTGCAGACGAAAAAAAAGCCATTCGGGCAGGCCGAAGGGCTTTTTTTGAGCAACCCGGTCACAACAACCGGGCTGTAAGGGGTAAGCGATCAGTAACCGCCGCGACCACCGCCACCGCCGCCATCACGACGACCACCGCCGCCGTAGGGGCTGCGGAAGCCGCCGCCGTCACCGCCGCCACCACCGAAGCCGCCGCCACCACCGCGGGGGCCGCCAAAGCCGCCGCCGCCGGTGCGGGGAGGACGGGCTTCCATCGGACGGGCTTCGTTGACCACCAGGCTACGACCGCCCAGGGACTGGCCGTTCATGCCTTCAACAGCAGCTTGCGCTTCTGCGTCGTTGCCCATTTCGACAAAGCCGAAGCCTTTCGAACGGCCGGTGTCACGTTCCATCATGACCTTGGCGCTGTTGACAGAGCCGTAGGCGCTGAAAGCTTGCTGCAGGTCTTCGTCACGCACGGTGTAGGGCAGGTTGCCCACGTACAGTTTGTTGCCCATGGTTGGGACTCCTAATAACACTGAGAAAAATAGCGATGGAGCCCCGTTAGCACACAAAAACCTGTAGCACGCGAAACCAACCGATCACTTGTCAAGCGAGGCCTGATGGCTCTCGCGGAAGGATTATGCGCTGAATGCCGCATGGATAGTGACAATTTTTCGGGCGCCTGAAAGCGTCCAATCCTGCGATGCAGATTCGCAACATTTCCTGAAACACGGGGTGTGCCGGCGGGGGCTGCCCGCTCGCAGCGCTTCAATTTATACTCGCCAGCAGCGCCGATTTGATCCAGATTGCGGGCGCTTAAGAAATGCCGCTAAAGGGGGGATTCCCGGTCTCGCTCTTGGCGGCACCGGGTTTTTTGTTTTTGGACCCTGCCCGGCAGGGGAAACCGCAGTGATCGTCACGCCCCAAACGTTCCGGTTCACCGAACCGCTGCCGCTCAAGAGTGGCGCCGTGCTGCCCGCCTACGAGCTGGTGGTGGAAACCTACGGCACGCTCAACGCCGACCGCTCCAACGCGGTGCTGGTGTGCCACGCCCTCAACGCCTCGCACCACGTCGCCGGCTGGCACGCCGACGCCGGCGGCCAGCCGCTGCCCCGCAGCGAAGGCTGGTGGCACAACATGATCGGTCCCGGCAAGGCCGTGGACACCGACCGCTGGTTCGTCATCGGCGTCAACAACCTCGGCTCCTGCTTCGGCTCCACCGGCCCCACCCACACCAACCCCGCCACCGGTCAGCCCTGGGGTGCGGACTTCCCCGTGGTCACGGTGGAAGACTGGGTCAACGCGCAGGCGCGCCTGCTCGACGTCATGGGTATCGAGCAACTGGCCGCCGTCATGGGCGGCAGCCTGGGCGGCATGCAGACACTGAGCTGGACGCTGCAGCACCCCGGGCGCGTGCGCCACGCCATCGTGGTCGCCAGCGCGCCCAACCTCACGGCCGAGAACATCGCCTTCAACGAGGTGGCGCGCCGCGCCATCGTCACCGACCCCGATTTCCATGGCGGCCACTACCTGCGCGAAGGCACGCTGCCCCGGCGTGGCTTGCGCATCGCCCGCATGATCGGCCACATCACGTACCTGAGCGACGACGTGATGAACGAAAAATTTGGTCGTTCGCTGCGCACCGCCAACGGGGAAGACCCGACCGAGACCGCCGAGCTGGCCTACCGCTACACCACGCAGGACGTGGAGTTCCAGATCGAAAGCTACTTGCGCTACCAGGGCGACAAGTTCAGCGAGTACTTCGACGCCAACACCTACCTGCTGATCACCCGTGCGCTCGACTATTTCGACCCCGCGCGCGAACACGGCGGCAGCCTGAGTGCCGCTTTGGCGCGCGCGAAAGCCCGGTTCCTGCTGGTGAGCTTCACCACCGACTGGCGTTTCTCGCCCACGCGCAGCCGCGAGATGGTCAAGGCCTTGCTGGAAAACGGGCGTGACGTGAGCTACGCCGAGATCGATGCGCCGCACGGCCACGACGCCTTCCTGCTCGACGATCCGCGTTACCACCAGGCGGTGCGGGCCTACTTCGAGCACACCGTTGGTCAGCTTTCGGGGGATCGGGCATGAGCGAAAAAGCCATTCTGGAATCCATCGCCCGGCTGGTGCCGCCGGGCTCGCGCGTGCTCGACCTGGGTTGCGGCGACGGCGCCCTGCTGGCGCACCTGCAAGCCACGCGCGGCTGCAGCGGCTACGGCGTGGAGATCGACGATGCCAAGGTGCTGGCCTGCGTGAAGCGGGGTGTCAATGTGCTGCAGCTCAACCTCGAAGGCGGGTTGACCATGTTCAATGACGACGCCTTCGATGTGGTGCTGCAGATCGACACGCTGCAACACCTGCGCAACGCCCAGACCATGCTGCTGGAGACCGCGCGCGTGGGCCGCCTGGGCATCGTGGCCTTCCCCAACTTCGCCCACTGGCCCAACCGGCTGGCGGTGTTGCAGGGCCACATGCCGGTGACCAAGCGCCTGCCCTACCAGTGGTACGACACGCCCAATATCCGCGTCGGTACCTACCGCGACTTCGAGGTGCTCGCGCGGCGCAACGGCCTCACCATCGAAGACAGCTTCGGCCTGCACGAAGGCCACGAGGTCCGGACCCTGCCCAACCTGCTGGCCAGCACGGCGGTGTTCCGCTTCTCAAGCTGAGGCGCCGCCCGCTTCGCGCGCGGCGTCGGCCGCGAAGTCGCCAGGCGTTGCCGCGCTGGCGGCGAGCAGGCCAGGGTAGATCGCGGCGAATGTCGCTGTGATCTCGCCCAGCGGCAGGTCGTCAAAGCTGCCGCGCTCGGCCACGTACTCCATGTGCCGCTGGCCCGCGCGGTCGAACGGGTGGTAGAGCGAATCCTGCACGCCGTCGAACTCCAGCGGCAGCAGACCGAACTTCTCGCACAGTGACAGGTTGAACGCCGGTGTCGCCTTGCGCCAGCCGCCGTCGATCCAGAGCTCGGTGTAGCCGTGCCAGGCGAACACATCGGTCTGCATGGTCCGGCGCAGGCGTTCGGTGGACAAGTGGTTGCGCACATCGGCAAAACCGAGTCGCGCCGGGATGCCGGCCGCGCGCGCCACCGCCGCCAGGGCCACCGCCTTGGGCACACACCAGCCGCTGCCTAGGGCCAGCGCGGTGCTGGCTCTCATGCCGTGTTCGGACAGGTCGATGCGGTACGGGTCGTAGCGCAGCCCGTCGCGCACGCCCAGGTACAGCGCCACCGCGCGTTCGCGGTCGTTGCTGCCCTGCGCGTGCGTGCTCGCGAAGGCGACCACCTCGGGGTGGTCGCTGTCGATGCAGGGGGTGGCGGCCAGATGGGGGTTGTGCGCGTTCATGGTGCGAAATTACCAGAGCGCCCACCGGCTGCGCGACACCTGCGAGACGCCCCTTCTAAAACCAAATAGTGCGAACAAGTTGGCACACGCACGCCTATTTCGCACTTCATTGATGCGCGTTGGCGTCGATATAGAACCAACGTAGAACCAACGAGCGCTGTTTCTCCCGCGCTGGTGGGGGGAAAAAGTTTTCTGCTCACGCCATTTCGGACTTTGCGCAGACCCGAAAGGGCCGCTGTTTCAAGCGCTAATTAATTCTAAGAAGGTCAAGACATCATGAATCCAGGATTCACGTTCGGCATTGCCCGCCGGCTTTACGCGGTCAGTATCGCCATTTCGTTGGCGCTCGCCGCTTTGGGCGTGTACGCGTACACCAGCCTGAACCAGGCCGCCGACCTGGCCGGTTTCACAGGAAGCACCCGTGTGCCGCAGCTCAACGCCGTGGCCGAGCTGGAGCTCAACGTGACCCAGGTCTCGCTGCAAATCCGCCACGCCATCCTGGCGCGCAATCCCCAGGAGCTGCAGGAGACCTTGGCGTACATCACCAACAAGCGCAAGCACATGGACGGGTTGTTCTCGACTTACGAGAAGCGTCTGTTTTCAGAAGAAGGCAAGGCGCATTTCGCCACCTTGCCGCCCCTGCTGGCTGGTTTCTGGAAGGTGGGTGAGGCCAACATCGCCCTGATCCAGGAGGGCAAGAAGGAAGAAGCCTTTGCCTACCTGGTGGACGTGACGATCCCCACGCGCAACCAGTTGCTCAAGGCCTTCAATGGCGGTGTCGAGATCCAGACCCAGGGACTGGGCAGCGACATCCAGAAGATCCAGCAAGGCGCGCTGACCACCGCCAATCTGATTGCCATTCTGGCGGCGGTCCTGCTGGTCGTGCTGATGGTGTTCTCGGCGTATGTGGCCTCGCTGTTGCGCCGCCGTGTGGCCCTCACCCAGGCCGTTGCCGAGCGGGTGCGCGATGGCGACCTGACCACATCGGTGAACGATGACGCACGCGACGAATTCACGCCCCTGCTGGCCGCGATGAAAGACATGCAGACTTCGCTCACCCGTGTGGTGACCGATGTGCGCCAGGGGGCTGACAGCGTGGCCACGGCCAGCGCGCAGATCGCCCAGGGCAATTCGGACCTCTCCAGCCGCACCGAGCAGCAGGCCTCGGCGCTGGAAGAAACCTCGGCCTCGATGGAGCAAATGGGATCGACTGCCAGCCAGAACGCTGACAACGCGCGCCAGGCCAGCCAGCTCGCGGCCAGCGCCAGCACGGTGGCGGTACAGGGTGGCGAGGTGGTGGATCAGGTCGTGCAGACCATGAAAGACATCAACGACAGCAGCAAGAAGATCAGCGACATCATCGGCGTGATCGACGGCATTGCGTTCCAGACCAACATCCTGGCGCTCAACGCCGCCGTGGAAGCGGCGCGCGCTGGTGAACAGGGCCGTGGCTTCGCGGTGGTGGCCGGCGAGGTGCGCAACCTGGCGCAGCGCAGCGCCGAGGCGGCGAAAGAAATCAAGGGACTGATCAACGCCAGTGTGGAGCGTGTGGATCAGGGCACGGCCCTGGTGGACCGCGCCGGCAGCACGATGCAGGAAATCGTGACCTCGATCCGGCGCGTGACCGATATCGTGGGCGAGATCAGCAGCGCCAGCAGCGAGCAGAACGCGGGTGTGAACCAGGTCAGCCAAGCCGTGAGCCAGTTGGACCAGGCCACCCAGCAGAACGCCGCGCTGGTGGAAGAAAGTGCCGCTGCGGCTTCCAGCCTGCAGCAGCAGGCTCAGCAACTGGTGCAGGCGGTGGGTGTGTTCCGGCTCTCGGGCCACGTGACAGCGGCCCGCCCTGCGCCGGTGCCGGTGGCGGTGGCGAATCAGCCGGCGCGCGCCAAAGCCCGTCCCGCCCCGGTGCGTACCGCGTTCCGTCCGGCCGTCAAGACCCAGGCCACCGCCGCCGCTCCCTTGCAAGCCAGTGCGCCCAGACCCGTGGCCGTGCCCGCCGGCGGTGCGAGCGACGACTGGGAAAGTTTCTGATCCGCCGAACCGAAAGAGCCTCACCATGGACATGCAGCACGAAGGCAGCCACATCGCGCGCCAGACCAGTGACCGCGCAGCCGCTGCCGCAGCGGCGAAGAAAGCCGAATTCCTGACCTTCCGCCTGGGCGCGGAGGAATACGGCATCGACATCCTGCGCGTGCAGGAGATCCGCTCCTACGAAGAGCCCACGCGCATCGCCAATGCACCGGCGTTCATCAAGGGCGTGGTCAACCTGCGCGGCGTGATCGTGCCGGTGGTGGACCTGCGCACCAAGCTGGGCTGCGAAAAGGTGGAATACAACGGTTTCACGGTGGTGATCGTGCTCAACGTGCACGGTCGCGTGGTCGGTGCGGTGGTGGATTCGGTGTCCGACGTGCTGGAGCTCAGCAGCGAGCTGATCAAGCCCGCGCCCGAGATGAACACCACGGTGGACACCAGCTTCATCACCGGCATCGCCAGCGTGGGCGAGCGCATGCTGATCCTGATGGACATCGAGGCGCTGATGTCCAGCGCCGACATGGGCCTCATGGACACCTCCCAGAGCCTGCAGTGAGCGGCGGGTGCGACCCATGAGCGGGGACATGGACAGTCGGCGCGCGCGGGCCAGTTGCATGGCCTTGCCCGCGCTGCGTCTGTCCGCCACGCGCCGGGGTCCTTTCTCCACGGCGGGCGACCGCAACACCACGGAATGGATTTCATGAACTTCAACACCCGATTGATCCTTGCCTTTGTGGCGCCGGCGGTGCTGTTTGTCGCCAGCCTGGGTGGCAGTATCTGGGCCCTGGTGCAGACCCAGCAGGAGTTCGACCAGTACATCCAGACCGAGCAGGCCATGGCCAACAGCGTGCGCGAGATGTACGCCCAGGGGCTGCAGATGGGCCAGGCGTTGCGCAACATCGTGCTGGACCCTGCCAACCCCAAGGCCTACGACAACCTGCAGGCCGCGCGCTCGGCTTTTGACGACGCGCACCAGGCGACGCTGCAGTCGGCCCGGGGCACGCCGGTGGAACCGGCGCTGGCTTCTCTGGTCGCGCTGCGCGGCGCCCAGGCCCAGGCGCAGGACAAGGTGCTGGCGCTGGTCAAGACCGACGCCGCCCAGGCCATCGAGGTGCTCAACCGCGACGAAACACCGGCCTGGCGCAAGCTGCGAGCCGAACTGCTGGAACTCCGGGATGCGTCCGGCCAGCTGTCGGTGCAGACCCACCAGAGCGTCAAGCAGAGCGCCGACCGCGCGCGCTGGCTGGCGATGGCGCTGGCCGCGCTGGCGATCGGGGTGGCGGTGGTGCTGGGCCTCGTGGTGCAGCGCACCCTGCGTCGCGAGATTGGCGGCGACCCGGCCGTGGCGCGCACCGCCCTGCGCCGCATTGCCGACGGCGACCTCACAGGCGCCATGCCGCCGGTGCGCGAACCGGCCAGCCTCATGGGCGCGCTGGCGGGCATGCAGTCGTCGCTGCGTGGGTTGGTGGCGCAGGTCCAGCAATCCAGTGCCGGCATCGAGACCGCCAGCCGGGAGATTGCCAGCGGCAACAACGACCTCGCGGCGCGCACCGAGCAGGCGGCGAGCAGCCTGCAGGAAACCGCGGCCAGCATGGAAGAGCTCAACAGCACCATGCGCCAGAGCGCCGACGCGGCGCGCCAGGCCAGCCAGATGGCCGTGGCCAATGCCGAGGTGGCCATCCGCGGCGGGCAGGTGGTGGGCCAGGTGGTCGCCACCATGGACGAGATCAACCACAGCAGCAAGAAGATCAACGACATCATCGGCGTGATCGACGGCATCGCGTTCCAGACCAACATCCTGGCGCTCAACGCCGCGGTGGAAGCGGCGCGGGCCGGTGAGCAGGGCCGCGGCTTTGCCGTGGTGGCCGCTGAAGTGCGCAACCTCGCGCAGCGCAGCGCCGAAGCGGCGAAAGAAATCAAGGTGCTGATCGGCACCAGCGTGGACAAGGTGGAGGCGGGCAGCCGCCTGGTGGCCGAGGCCGGCAGCACGATCGGCGAGGTGGTGGCCAACGCGCAGCGCGTGGCCGACATCATTGGCGAGATCACCGCGGCCAGCGGTGAGCAGAGCAGCGGCATCGGCCAGGTCAACACCGCGGTGAACCAGCTTGACCAGATGACGCAGCAGAACGCGGCGCTGGTGGAAGAGAGCAGCGCCGCAGCCGAGAGCCTGAAAGACCAGGCCCAGCGCCTGGCGCAGGTGGTGCAGGTCTTCCGCATCGAGGGAGCCGGTGCGGCGGTGCCCGTGGCCGAAACCAGCAGGCCATCGGCCCCCGTGCGGGCCGAGCCCAGACTGGGCAAAACCCCTGCCGTGGCAGCGGCGCGCCCAACCGGACTTCCCCGCCCGCTGGCAGCGCCTGCGCCCAGGCGTCCTGCGCCGCTGTCACTCCCCGCAAGCCCCCAGCCCGTCAAGGTGAGTGCTTCTGCCGCGGCCGAAGGCGACTGGGAAAGCTTCTGAACGTGTTCCCCGCAACCCAGGAAAAATAGCCATGCGCTTCAACAACCTCAAAATCACCCAGCGCCTGGCCTTGGGATTTGGTGCGGTGCTGCTGCTGCTGTGCGCCCTCACCGGCGTGGCACTCAGCGGCCTGAACGCAGCCCGCGATGCCCATACCAATCTGAAAGCGATGGGTCAGCGTTCGGCGCTGGCCGACGAATGGGTGAGCCACACGCGGCTCAACATCAACCGCGTGATGGCCATGGCCAAGTCGGGCAACGACCCCCAGGTGGATGCCCATTTCAAGCCCCTGATCGCGCAGACCACCGACCGCATCAATGGGCTGCAGAAAGCGCTGGAAGACAGCGTCGATTCGGAGCAGGGCAAGAACCTGCTGGGCGCGGTGGGCGAGCGCCGCAAGCAGTACATCGCGGTGCGCAAAGCCTACTTCGCGGCGCTGGCCGCCGCCGATCCCCAGGCCGAAGACCTTCTGCAAACCGGCCTGATCCCGGCGGTGGAGAGCTACATCGGGTCGATGGAAAAGCTCCAGCAACACGAGCGTGAACTGGTCGAACTGGCGGACCAGGCGGCCGGGCAGGCGGTCAAAACCGAGATGCTCATCATCGGCCTGATGGCGGGCTTCGCGCTGGCGCTCGGCGCCGTGGTGGCCTGGTTGATCAGCCGGTCGGTCACGGTGCCGCTGTCCACGGCGGTGGAACTGGCCCGTGCCGTGGCCGGCGGTGACCTCACGCGCAGCGTGCAGGTGGACCGCCGCGACGAGCTGGGCGACCTGCTCGGTGCGCTGTCCACCATGAAAGACTCGCTGCAGAAGACGGTGCAGCAGGTGCGCAGCGCCACCGACAGCATCAACACCGCATCGGCAGAGATCGCCAGCGGCAACCAGGACCTGAGCGCGCGCACCGAACAGGCCGCGAGCAACCTGGAAGAAACCGCCGCCAGCATGGAAGAGCTCACCGCCACGGTGCGCCAGAGTGCCGACGCCGCGCGCCAGGCCAACCAGCTCGCCGCCAGCGCCTCCGAGATCGCCGTGCGCGGTGGTCAGGTCGTCAGCCAGGTGGTCACCACCATGGACGAGATCAACCACAGCAGCAAGAAGATCAGCGACATCATCGGCGTGATCGACGGCATCGCCTTCCAGACCAACATCCTGGCGCTCAACGCCGCGGTGGAAGCGGCGCGCGCTGGTGAACAGGGCCGTGGCTTCGCGGTGGTGGCCGGCGAGGTGCGCAACCTGGCGCAGCGCAGCGCCGAGGCGGCGAAAGAAATCAAGGGCCTCATCGGCGCCAGCGTGGACCGGGTCGAAACTGGATCCCGCCTGGTGGCCGACGCTGGTCAGACCATGAGCGAGATCGTGGGCTCGGTGCAGCGCGTCTCCGACATCATTGGTGAAATCACCGCCGCCTCGGGCGAGCAGAGCGACGGCATCGGCCAGGTCAACACCGCGGTGAACCAGCTCGACCAGATGACGCAGCAGAACGCCGCGCTGGTGGAAGAGAGCGCGGCCGCCGCCGAGAGCCTGAGGGACCAGGCCACGCGTCTGGCGCAGGTGGTGTCCGTGTTCCGCATCGATGGCAGCAGCGCGGCCGCGTTCACCCCAAAGGTGGTTCATCAGGCTGCGGCGCGCACCGCGCCCACTCCGGGCGCCCGGCCCGCCGCGAAAACGCTGCACACACCCGCCATCGCAGCACCCCGGGCAGCGCTCCAGCTCAAGCGCCCGGCGCCAGAGCGCGCCCCGACGCCCAGCGCCGGTGCGCCCACCGCGCCTGTCGCCAGGGCCGTTCCGGTCAAACCCGCCAAGGTCGCCGTGGCTGCGGGCGACGAGGGCGACTGGGAAAGCTTCTGACGAAGCGACCGGACATCTCTCGCCGAAGCGCCCCCCTTTCTGAAAGCCCGCCATGAACATTCACGCCCACCCCGCGCTGAAGGACACCGGCCATCCCCAGGCCCTGCTGGGCGACATGGTGATGCTCGCCGCCATCGCCCTGAGCGCGGCGGCGGCCGTGCTGATCGGGTTTCTCTACTACGAGCCGACGCTGGCCATCGTCGGCGCACTGGTCTTCCTGGGCCTGGGCGCCGCGGCCTACGCGCTCGGGCGCGGTACGCTGGGTTCGCGTCTGACGCTGGCCCTCGCCCTGGTGTCGCTGGTGGCCTTGCAGATCCAGCTGGCGCACGGCGAGCTGGAATACCACTTTGGTGTGTTCGTCACGCTGGCGTTGTTGCTGGTCTACCTCGACTGGCGGCCGATCGTTTTTGCGGCGGGGCTGTTTGCGGTGCACCACGTGCTGTTTGACCGCCTGCAGGCCGCAGGCCTGGGCTTTTACTGCACCACCGAAGCCAATTTCGCGCGTGTGCTGCTGCACGCGGCGTACGTGGTGATTCAGACCGGTCTGGAAGTGGTTCTCGCTGTCGGCATGGGTCGCACCGCCCGCGAGGGCGCCGAACTCACGCGCCTCGTGCGCTCGGTCAACCAGGCCGACGGCATTGCGCTGGACGTCAGCGCGCATGCGGTCAGCACGCCGGGTGCGCGTGCGCTCCAGGATGCGCTGCAACGCATGCAGATCGTGGTGGCCTCGGTGCAGGCGTCGGCTGTGCACATCGAAGCCGCCAGCAGCGAGATCGCCAGCGGCAACAGCGACCTCTCGGCGCGCACCGAGCAGGCCGCGAGCAACCTGCAGGAAACCGCGGCCAGCATGGAAGAACTCAACAGCACCATGCGCCAGAGCGCCGACGCGGCGCGCCAGGCCAGCCAGATGGCCGTGGCCAACGCCGAGGTGGCCATCCGCGGCGGGCAGGTGGTGGGCCAGGTGGTCGCCACCATGGACGAGATCAACCACAGCAGCAAGAAGATCAACGACATCATCGGCGTGATCGACGGCATCGCGTTCCAGACCAACATCCTGGCGCTCAACGCCGCGGTGGAAGCGGCGCGGGCCGGTGAGCAGGGCCGCGGCTTTGCCGTGGTGGCCGCTGAAGTGCGCAACCTCGCGCAGCGCAGCGCCGAAGCGGCGAAAGAAATCAAGGTGCTGATCGGCACCAGCGTGGACAAGGTGGAGGCGGGCAGCCGCCTGGTGGCCGAGGCCGGCAGCACGATCGGCGAGGTGGTGGCCAACGCGCAGCGCGTGGCCGACATCATTGGCGAGATCACCGCGGCCAGCGGTGAGCAGAGCAGCGGCATCGGCCAGGTCAACACCGCAGTGAACCAGCTCGACCAGATGACGCAGCAGAACGCTGCGCTGGTGGAAGAGAGCAGCGCCGCGGCCGGGAGCCTGAAGGACCAGGCCCAGCGCCTGACCCAGGCCGTACAGATTTTCAAGATTGATCACGGATCCCGGGGATCCTGATTCGGACTCATTTCAGTCATTCGGAGTTTTCCATGTACTTGCAACCTTTGATGCGCCTGTTCTCAATCCGTGTGCGCATGCTCGGTGCCATCGGTGTGGTGCTGTTGCTGCTGGGCATCGTCGGCGGTGCGGGCCTGTGGGGCATGTCGCGCCAGTCCGCGGTGAGTCACGAGTTCGTGGGGCACGCGTTTGAGGAAACCCTCACGCTGTCGCGCCTGCGAGTTGCGCTGTCCGACATGAGCCGCCATGAAAAGGACATGGTCATCCAGTACGAGTCACCGGAACAGATGTCGCTGGCCAATCTGCAGTGGGAGAAGGCCCGCGAGGAGGTCAACAAGGAGATCGCACACATGATGCAAGGTGATGCGGACGAAGACAACGCCGTGCTACTGGAGATGCAGAAGCGGCTGAACGACTACGTGGCTGCGGTCGAACCCGTGGTGGCCCAGATCAAGAGCGGCGGCTATGACAGCGCCACCGTGGCCAACCGGATGCTGGGCCGGGCACACGATCAGTACGCCGCCTTGCTGGTCGACATGCAGAAGATTCAGGGCATCATCATGCAGGAGGCCGCCAGCCTGCAGCAGGAAGAGGCCTACATCAGCGGACAGACCACGCTGTGGTTCGGCGTTGCCTTGGCTCTGGCGGCGCTGGTGGTGGTGCCCTCGACGCTGGCCAACATGCAAAGCATCTGCCAGCCGCTGGACCAGGCCCAGCGTGTGGCCACCGCCATCATGCAGGGCGACCTGACCCAGACGATTTCCACGGTCGGCCGGGACGAACTCACCCAGCTCATGACCGCACTCGGGGGCATGCAGTCGGCGCTGGTGCGCATCGTCGGGGAAGTGCGCAGCAGCACGGACAGCATCGGCACCGCCAGCGCGGAGATCGCCTCGGGCAACCAGGATTTGTCCACCCGCACCGAGCAGGCAGCGAGCAACCTGCAGCAGACCGCCAGCAGCCTGGAGCAGATCAACGGCACGGTGCGCCAGAGCGCCGATGCCGCGCGCCAGGCCAGCGCGATGGCGGTGGCCAACGCCGAGGTGGCCGTGCGCGGTGGCCACGTCGTGGGCCAGGTGGTGTCGACCATGGATGAGATCAACCACAGCAGCAAGAAGATCAGCGACATCATCGGTGTGATCGACGGCATCGCCTTCCAGACCAACATCCTGGCGCTGAACGCGGCGGTGGAAGCCGCGCGTGCCGGTGAACAAGGCCGCGGCTTTGCGGTGGTGGCGGCTGAGGTGCGCAACCTGGCGCAGCGCAGCGCCGAAGCGGCGAAAGAAATCAAGGGACTGATCGGCACCAGCGTGGACAAGGTGGACGCCGGCACCCGGCTGGTGGCGGAGGCCGGCAGCACCATCAACGAGATCGTGGTCAATGCCGAGAAGATCTCGGCCTTCATCAGCGAAATCACCACGGCCGCCACCGAGCAATCGGCGGGCATTGGCCAGGTCAACACCGCGGTGGGTCAGCTCGACCAGATGACGCAGCAGAACGCCGCCCTGGTCGAACAGAGTGCCGCCGCCGCCGAAAGCCTGAAAGACCAGGCGACCCGCCTGGCCGAGGTGGTGCGGGTGTTCCGCCTGCAGGCTTGATCCGTTTTTTCTACCATCAACCGAACAATCCATGTTGGACAACTTGAGCTTTCGCCAGAAGATCATCACGCTGGTGCTCTTTGCCGTCGTCGGCATCGCCGTCATCGCCACCCTGTCGGTTTTGCAGTCGCGCCGGCAGATCACCGAAGGTCTGCAGGGCCAGCTGGTCACCGGCGTGCAGTCGGCACACACCATCGTGGAGGGTTTTCGTGCCCAGGCTGCCGCCGGCAAGATGACCGAGGCCGAGGCCCAGAGCGCCGCCCAGGATGCCCTTCGCATGGCGCGCTACGGCGCCGAGGGCAAGGACTATTACTACATCTGGACCTTGGCGGGAGCTGGTGTGATGCACCCGCTCAAGCCCGAATGGTCGGGTCAGGACATGATCGGCAAGGTCAAGGACGGCAACGGTGTGGACATCATCGTGGCCTTGGTCGAGGGCCTGCGAAACAGCGGCAACGGACGCGCCTTTGTGCAGACCAACTTTCCGCGTCCCGGCGGCACCGAGCCGGTTCCCAAGCTGCAGTACGTGATCCAGGTCGACGGCTGGAACTGGATGGTGGGTTCGGGTCTGTACACGGACGACCTCGACGTGCAGGTGCGCCATGCGGTCCTCACCAACCTCGGGGTGGGTCTGGCGGCGCTGCTGATCATTGGCGGCATCGGCTGGACGACGTTGCGCAGTGTGACGCGCCAGATCGGTGGCGATCCGGTCGAGGCGGTGGCGGTGATGAAGGACGTGGCGAACGGCAATCTGGCCGTGGAGTTGCGCCACGCGCCCGCCGGCAGCCTGCTGGCGGTGCTGGGTGAGATGGTGTCGTCGCTGCGCCAGACGGTGGGTAAGGTGCGCAACGCCACCGACAGCATCACCACCGCGTCGGTGGAGATCGCCAGCGGCAACCAGGACCTCTCGGCCCGCACCGAACAGGCCGCGTCGAACCTGCAGCAGACGGCGGCCAGCATGGAAGAGCTCACCAGCACGGTGCGCCACAGCGCCGACGCCGCGCGCACCGCCAACCAGCTCGCCGAATCGGCCGCCAGCATCGCACGCCGCGGGGGCACCATGGTGGCCGAGGTGGTCACCACCATGGACCAGATCAACCAGAGCAGCCAGAAGATCAGCGAGATCATCGGCGTGATCGATGGCATTGCCTTTCAGACCAACATCCTGGCCTTGAACGCCGCGGTGGAGGCGGCGCGTGCGGGTGAACAAGGGCGCGGTTTTGCGGTGGTGGCGGCCGAGGTGCGCAACCTGGCGCAGCGCAGTGCCGAAGCGGCGAAGGAAATCAAGACCCTGATCGGCACCAGCGTGGACAAGGTCGATGCCGGCACGCGCCTGGTGGCCGACGCCGGATCGACCATGGACGAGATCGTCGCCAGCGTGCAGCGGGTGACCGACATCATGGGCGAGATCAGTTCGGCCACGGCCGAGCAGAGCCAGGGCATCGCGCAGGTCAATGTGGCGGTGACGCAGCTCGATCAGATGACGCAGCAGAACGCCGCGCTGGTGGAACAGAGTGCCGCGGCCGCGGAAAGCCTGAAAGACCAGGCGGCCAGTTTGACCCAGGTGGTCCGCGTGTTCCGGCTGGCTGGCGCGGCGGTGCCGGGCTGAGAAGCCGGGCGCACAAAACCCGTTCTCGAGAGGGCCGTGCGCTGCGATGGCCCTGCGACACGGCGCTGTGGCAGGCCTGCCTATACTTGTTGATCGTGGGCCGCTGGGCCCGGTCCGGAGATCAACACCATGAACGCCCGCTTGCCCCAACCGCTGCCCCCGCTGGACCCTTTGGCCTTGCAGGCCCAGGTCGACACCGCCTGGACGCAGCGCATCGTGCCCGAGCTGGTGCGTTACATCGAGGTGCCGGCCAAGTCGCCCATGTTCGATCCCGAGTGGGCCCGGAACGGTCTGCTCGAACGCGTGTTGCAGAGCGCGGCCGACTGGGTGCGCGCGCAAGCCGTCGTTGGCCTCACACTGGAGATCGTGCGGCTCAACGATGCCAACGGTGTGCCGCGCACGCCGGTGCTGTTTTTCGAAGTGCCGGCCAGTGCCGGAAAAGACGGCACGCCAGCACCTGCCTCCGGCCAGACCGTGCTGATGTACGGCCACCTCGACAAACAACCCGAGTTCACCGGCTGGCGCAGCGACCTCGGCCCCTGGACACCGAAGATCGATGACGGCAAGCTCTACGGCCGCGGCGGTGCCGACGACGGCTACGCGGTCTACGCCAGCATCGCTGCGGTGCAGGCACTCAAGGACCAGGGCGTGGCGCACCCGCGCATCGTCGGCCTGATCGAAACCTGCGAAGAAAGTGGCTCGGCCGATCTGCTCCCCTATGTGGACGCGCTGCGCACCCGGCTGGGCGACGTGGGCCTGGTGATCTGTCTGGACAGCGGCGCCGGCAACTACGACCAGCTCTGGCTCACCACCAGCCTGCGCGGCATGGCCAGCGGTGTGCTGAAGGTGGAGATCCTCACCGAAGGCATCCACTCCGGTGACGCTTCGGGCCTTGTGCCGTCGAGCTTTCGCATCATGCGGCAGGTGCTGGACCGTCTGGAAGACAGCGCCACCGGTCGGCTGTTGCCCGCGAGCTTTCATTGCGAAGTGCCCGCCGAACGGCTGGCGCAGGCGCAGGCCACCGCCGCCATCCTGGGCGACGAGCTCTACAAACGTTTTCCCTGGGCGCACCACGACTGCGGTGGCTCCAGCGTGTTCGCCCTGCCCACCACCACCGACCCGGTGGAGGCTTTGCTCAACCGCACCTGGCGGCCCACGCTCAGCGTGACCGGCGCCGACGGTTTTCCCACGCTGCAGAACGCCGGCAACGTGCTGCGGCCCTACACCGCGTTCAAGCTCAGCCTGCGCCTGCCGCCGCTGGTGGACGCGCCCGCCGCCGTGCAGCAGCTCAAGGCCCTGCTGGAAGACAACGCGCCCTACCAGGCGCGCGTCACTTTCGATGGCGAAGGCGCGGCCACCGGCTGGAACGCGCCCAGCACCGCGCCGTGGTTCGAAGACGCGCTGCAGGGCGCCTCGCAGGCCCACTTCGGCGCCGCCTGCGGCACCATCGGCCAGGGCGGCACCATCCCGCTGATGAACATGCTCAGCCAGGGCTTTCCCCGGGCGCAGATGATGGTCTGCGGCGTGCTCGGACCCAAGAGCAACGCGCACGGCCCCAACGAGTTCCTGCACCTCGACTACGCACGCCGCCTCACGGCCGCGGTGGCGCAGGTCATGGCCCGCATGCCTTGAGCTCTTGTTCAATTCCGAAGCTGCTGGCCCCATGTCCGATACCACCCAAGCCCCGTTCACGCTGCGCGACGGACTGAACCTCGCCCTCTACGACTGGCCCCTGCCTTTGCGCATGCGCCCGCGGGCGGTGGTGCTCATCGTGCACGGCCTGGGCGAACACGCCTGGCGCTACGACGCGCTCGCCCAACGGCTCAACGACTGGGGCTTTTGCGTGCGCGCCTACGACCAGCGAGGCCATGGCGAGTCCGGCGGCGCGCAGGGTGTTTTGCCCGACGACGATGCGCTGCTGACCGACCTGTCCGAGGTGCTGGACGACACCCGCCGCCACCTCGCCAACCCCTGGGCCTGTCCGCTGATCCTCTTCGGGCACAGCATGGGCGGTCTGGTGGCCGCCACCTTCGTGCACCGCAACCTGGCGCCGGTGGACGGGCTGGTGCTGTCGTCGCCCGCGCTGGACGCGGGCATCGGCCCGCTGCAGAAGTGGCTCGTGCGGCTGTTGTACCGCTGGGCGCCCAACCTCGCGCTGTCCAACGGACTCGATGCGCGCCAGATATCGCACGATGCCGATGTGGTGCAGGCCTACCAGCAGGACAGTCTGGTGCACGACCGCATCTCGGCGCGGCTGGCGTATTTCATCGACAGCAACGGCCCGTCCGTGGTGGCCGCGGCGCCCCACTGGCGCGTGCCCACCTTGCTGATGTACGCGGGCGCGGACCGTCTGGTGCGACCCGAAGGCAGCCGCGCGTTTGCCGCCGTGGCGCCGCGCGAACTGGTGACCAGCCAGTGCCTGGATGGCCAGTTCCACGAGATCTTCAACGAGGCAGATCCGTCGAGGGCTTACGCAGCGCTGAAAACCTGGCTCGATCTGCAGGCGCCAGCCTGAGACGCCCGCCAACAAAACGGCCTGCGAAGAGGCCGTTTCAGTTGGGGTCGAGCGGGCTTATTTGCGCATCAGGCCGCCGAGCATGCCCATCAGGTCACCCGCATCCATGCCGCCGCGACCCTGACCTCCACCCAGCAGCGCGCCCAGGCCTCCCAAGCCGTTGTCGGCCGGCAGCTGGCCCTGTGGCGTGAGCTGGTCGATCAGGCCGGGCAGCAGGTCGGCCAGGGTGCCGGCGGCCTGCTGCTGGTTGCCGCCGAACTGCCTGGCGATCATGCCCATCAGGTCCGGGCCCAGTGCGCCACCCAGTGCGTCGGGCGAGACGGGCTGGTTGGCGCCCGTGCCCACCCACGATTGCGCCGCGTCGCCCAGACCGCCCTGCTGCAGCTTGGCCAGGATGCCCGAGAGGCCGCCGCCGTTGTTCATCAGCGCAGCGACGATGCCCATGAGCACCTGCGGATCCAGACCACCCGTGCCTGCTTGCGTCTGACCACCTTGCCCGCCACCGAGCGCCGCGCCCACCAGTGAATCCAACAGTCCCATGGGACACCTCCACAAAAAAGAGATCGATGATGACGGGTGCATGTGTCATCAAGCACACCAGAGGCAACGCCCTCCAGCACACACCGGAGAACCGGCGCGGCCCCCTGGGAAGCCCGCGCAGCGGGTCAAGCGGGATTGTGGGCTTGCCGGCGGACCCACGCAAGCCACGCCAGCGCCAGTCCGGTGAGGGCCACGGGCACCAGTGAGCCCACGTTCAGCCACAGCCAGCCCTGCGTGGTGACCAGTGCGCCGGAGGCGAACGACGTGAGGGCCATGGTGGCGAAAACAAAAAAGTTGATGGCGGCCTGTGCGCGGTCTTTTTCCTCAGGCCTGTAGGCTTGCAGCGACAGTGTGGTGCTGCCGGTGAAGAGGAAGTTCCAGCCCACGCCGAGCAGGAACAGCGCGATCAGGAACTGGTGCAGGTTCACGCCCGTGAGCGCCACGGCGATGCAGGCGATGTTGAGCACGACGCCCACGCCCATGATGGTGAGCGTGCCGAAGCGCTTGATCAGGTGGCCGGTGAAGAAGCCTGGCGCGAACATGCCGATCACGTGCCATTCGAGCACCAGCGCGGCGTCGTCGAACGGAAAACCGCAGACCTGCATGGCCAGCGGGGTGGCCGCCATCAGCAGGTTCATCACGCCGTAGCCCAGCGCGGCGCCGGCGGTGGCCACGATGAAAACCGGCTGTTTCATGATCTGGCGCAGCGGTCGGCCGGTGTCGGCATTGGCCTTCCTGGGCGGCAGCGGCGGGAACTTCAGGAAGGCCATGATGGCCATCGAGATCAGCGCCACCAGCGCCAGAGCCAGGTAGGCGCCTGCGAAAGGCACCTCGAACAGGTTGCGCGTGCGGCTCGCCAGGTTGGGGCCGAGCACCGCGCCCACCAGACCACCCGCCAGCACCAAAGAGACCGCCTTTTCGCGGTAATCCGGGGCGGCCAGTTCGGCGGCGGCAAAACGGTAGAGCTGGCCGTTGGCGCTGTAGTAACCGGCGATCACGGTGGCGGTCACCAGCAGCCAGAAGTTTTTGTCGAACGCTGCCCAGGCACACAGCAGCACCGAAGCCAGCGCCACCAGCAGCCCGATCTGGAACGAGCCCTTGCGGCCGAATGCGCTCTGGGTGCGCGCCACCAGCGGCGTGGACAAGGCCCCGCCCACCACGTAGCCCATGACGGGCAAGGTGGCCATCCAGCCCAGCGGCGCGAGCGAGAGGCCGACCAGGCCGTTGATGGCGATGAAGACCACGTTGTTGGTCAGGAACAGGCCTTGCGCGGCGGCCAGGAGCCAGAGGTTTTTGTTCATAAGGGGCTGTTTATACAAGGCCGCGCTCGCGCCCGGGGTCGCAGAGCCGACGGTATAGTGCCAAGGACAGGCCTCGGGCCGCTCACACCATCCGCCAAGACACCGCTCAACTCAGGAGGAGCCATGAACACCACCGCTGAACCGAAGGCCGCCGACGCCAACAAAACCCTCACGACGGTAATCTATGCGCTGTACGCGTCGTCGCTGCTGCTCGGCATCACCTGCCTGGTGGCCATCGTGATGAACTATGTGAAGAAGGACGACGTGGCCGGCACCTACCTGGAAAGCCATTTCCGCTGGCAGATCCGCACCTTCTGGTTCGCGCTGCTCTGGAGCGTGATCGGCGTGCTCACGCTGTTTCTGGTGGTGGGCGCCTTTGTCCTGCTGGGCAACCTGATCTGGTTCATTTACCGCATCGTCAAGGGCTGGCTCTACCTCAACGATGGCAAGGCCATGTACGCCACCACCGCCTGAAGCGCACCGGCGCAGCGTCAGGCCCGCGCGGCGGTGGCCGCACGCAGCACGCGCTGCCGGGCCATTCCTGCGGCAAGATCGCGCCACCACCGTTTGCGGAGAGCGTGCATGACATCCAACAAAGCTTGGGGGCTGGCCCTCGCTCTGTTGATCCTGGGCGCCGGGCTGGCGCCACCGCCGGCCAGCGCGCAGGAGCGCCCCGAGCGCCCACGCCTGCGCGACTGGCTGCAGCAGCGCCAGGACCGGGCGCCGCAACCGGCCGCGCCGGTGCCGATCACCCGGCCCGGTGAGCACCGCTTCAGCCTGCGCCACGGAGGCCTGACGCGCGAGTACCGCGTGCACGTGCCGGCGCGCTACGACCCGGCGATACCGATGCCGATGGTGCTGTCCTTCCATGGGGGCGGTGGCAACATGGACATCCAGGCCGACGACCGCTATTACGGGCTGGTCTCGCACGCCGAGCAGGCGGGTTACGTGGTGGTGTTTCCCAACGGCACCAGCCGCCTGCGCTCGGGCAAGCTGGCCACCTGGAACGCCGGCCTGTGCTGTGGCCAGGCGCGCGACCGGCAGGTCGATGACGTGGGCTTCGTGCGCGCCGTCGTGGCCGATCTGCGCCAGCGCCTGAACATCGACCCGGGGCGCATCTTTGCCCAGGGCATGTCCAACGGCGGCATGCTCTCGTACCGGCTGGCCTGCGAGATGGCCGACACCTTCAAGGCCATCGCCTCCGTGGCCGGCACCGACGGCACGCCGGCCTGCGCGCCCTCTGCGCCCGTGTCGGTGCTGCACATCCACGCGCTCGACGACGACCGGGTTCTCTTCAATGGCGGTTCGGGCAGCGCCTCCGACACCCACGCGGACTTCGTGTCGGTGCCCGACACGGTGGCCAGATGGGCCCGACTCAATGGCTGCGAGGCTGCGCCACGGCGTGTGCTGGAGGTGCCGGGAGCGTGGTGTGAAACCCGTTCATCCTGCCGGGGCGGCGCCGAGGTGAAACTGTGCGTGACCGAGACCGGCGGCCACTCCTGGCCCGGTGGGCGCAAGGTGCGCGGCGAGCAGCCGGGCGCCAGCGCGATCTCGGCCAACGAACTGATCTGGGACTTCTTCAGCCGGCGCTGAGCGCCAGCACCAGCGCCGCCAGCGCCGCGGTTTCGGCGCGCAGCACGCGAGGCCCGAGGGTGACCGGCACGAAACCGGCCGCGCGCGCCTGCGCGTCTTCGCTGGCCGACAGGCCGCCTTCGGGGCCGCTGAGGAAAAGCACCCCGGCGTCGGCGGGGGCATCGCCCAGCACCTCGGTCAGGGGGCGGGTGCCGGGCGCGAGCGAGAGCACGCAGCGCAGCGCGGCCACGTCGGCCGACGCCGGAAGCCAAGCCGCCAGATCGGCCACCGGCTTCACGGCGGGCACCCGGTTGCCGCCGCACTGTTCGCAGGCGGCGATGGCCACCGACTGCCAGTGCGCCTGTTTCTTGGTGGCGCGCTCGCCGGCCAGGCGCAGCACGCTGTGGGCGGTGTGCAGGGGCTGGATGCTGACCACGCCGAGTTCGGCGGCTTTTTCCACCAGCCAGTCCATGCGGTCGTTGGCGGGCATGCCCACAGCCAGGTGCACGCGGCGGCCGGCTTCGCGTTCCACCGGCGCGTGGTGGTCGATGCGCACGGCCACATCGGAGCGACCCATGCGCAGGATGGTGGCGCTGTATTCGCCGCCTTCGCCGTTGAACAGCGTGATGACGCCACCGGGTTGCAGGCGCAGCACCTGGACGTGGCGCGCTGCGGCGGGTGGCAGCTCCAGGTCGGTACCGAGGGTGAGCGGGACGGGACAGTGAAAGCGCGGCATGTGGTGTCGCTCAGACCCGCCCGAAGGCGTAGCCCGAAGCGGCCTCGAAGCCTTCGATCTTGTCGATCAGTTGCAGGAAGGGTCCGAGCTC
This sequence comes from Hydrogenophaga aromaticivorans, assembly GCF_013387465.1. GTDB lineage: Bacteria > Pseudomonadota > Gammaproteobacteria > Burkholderiales > Burkholderiaceae_C > Hydrogenophaga > Hydrogenophaga aromaticivorans. The sequence goes on from NZ_VYGV01000015.1 coordinate 271,027, forward strand.
TCGGTAGCGGTGCGTGGTGTTGCGGATGTAGTGGATGAAGCGTGGCGCGTCGGCCAGGTACTTCGGCTTGCCGTCGCGCAGCGTGAGGCGCGCGAAGATGCCGGCCACCTTCAGGTGGCGCTGCAGGCCCATCCATTCCACCGCGCGGTAGAAGGCGCCGAAATCGCTGTGCCAGTCTTCGAAGTCCATCAGGCCGGCCTTGCGGGCCTTTTCCCAGTAGCGCACGGTGACGTCTATGACGAAGTCTTCTTCCCAGCTCAGGAAGGCGTCGCGCATCAGGCTGGCCACGTCGTAGGTGATGGGGCCGTAGACCGCGTCCTGGAAATCGAGCACACCGAGTTGCTGAGCGGGCGTGGTGCCGGGCCGGGTCGGCATCATCAGATTCCGGGGCATGAAGTCGCGGTGCACGTAGACGCTGGGCGCGGCCAGATTGCGCTGGACGATGCTGTCGAAGGCCTTGCTCAGGGTTTCGGCGTCCTTGCCCTGCAGCGTGGTCTGGCGGTGCTGGGCCAGGTACCAGTCGGGGAACAGCTGCAGCTCGCGGCGCAGCAGCGGCTCGTCGTAGGGTGGCAGCACACCGGGTTTCGAGGCCAGCTGCCAGGCCAGCAGGCTGTCGAGTGCGGCCATGTAGTGGGCGTGGTTGGCTTGCGGCTGGTCCGGGTTGATCACGTCCAGCAAGGTCTGGTGGCCCAGGTCACTCAGCAGCATGAAACCCTGCGGCTCGTCCCAGGCCAGTACATCGGGCACCAGCAAGCCGGCCTCGCGCATCAGCGCAGCCACCTGCACAAAGGGTCGGCAGTTTTCATGTGCCGGTGGCGCATCCATGATGATGAGGCTGTCGCCGCTCAGGCCGTCGAGCCGCAGGTAGCGGCGGAAGCTGGCGTCAGCGGAAGCCGGGCGCAGCGTGGCCTCCAGCAGGCCGTGCTGGCGGGCCAGGGGACGCAGCCAGGCTGTGAAAGCGGCTTCGCGTTGCGGGTCCGTCCACGCAACGGCGTTTGTGATGGGGGGCATGTCTGGGGAGGGTGTTGGAGGGGGCGTCAGCGACGGTCGCCGGGGCGGGGCAACAGGCATAGGATAATCGCCGCAGATTCTACAAATCCATCGCGCCGCCGACCTGGTTCCGGGCGGGCGTTTCGTGGTTCCGCCGACCTGTTGCAGCGGTGCCGAGTTCCTACAGCATTCAGAGTCGGCCGTTTTGCCACACACCGCCTTGAAACCTGCTCACAACCCCTTCCCAGCGTCTTCCCGCACCACGCGTGCAGCGAGCGGCGCCTGTCCCGAACCGACCCGCCTGGCATGGGCGGTGCAGGGCGCCATTGCGGCGCTGGCGCTGGGAGCTGGCGCCGTGCCGGCACCGGTTTGGGCGCAGGATGCCGATGCCGGGGAATCGGTGCGACTCAAACCCGGCGCCATGTTGCAGGAGACGCTGCCGCCGGAAACGAGCAAACAGCTGCCGACCTTCGTGTGGGGTGAGCGCATGCAAGGCAAGACCGACGATGTCACCGTGCTGGAGGGCGAGGTGGAGCTCCGGCGCCACGACACGGTCATTCGTGCGGATCGGGTCGAATTCGATCAGCGCACGAATGAGGCGCTCGCCACGGGCCATGTCCTGATCAACCGCAACGGCGACCGCTTCCAGGGCCCCGAGCTGCAGATGAACGTGGAGACCTACAAGGGCCATTTTTCGGAACCCACCTACCAGTTGTTGAAGAACCAGGCCAGCGGCGACGCCAGCCGCATCGATTTCCTGGACAGGAACACGATGGTGGTGCACGACGGGCGCTATTCCACCTGCGAGCGCCCGCCGGGCAGCCGCTGGATGCCGGACTGGCTGGTGCGGGCCACCAGCATCGAACTGGACACGGTAGAGGACGTGGGTACCGCCAAGGGCGGTGTGCTGGAGTTCAAGGGCGTGCCCATCCTGGCTGCGCCCTATTTCACGTTCCCGCTGTCGGACAAGCGCAAGTCGGGTGTCTTGCCGCCGAGCATGGCCATCGACAACCAGAGCGGCGTGCAGCTGACAGCGCCCTACTACCTCAACCTAGCGCCCAACATGGACGCCACGCTCGCGCCGTCCCTGATGACGAAGCGGGGTGTGGACCTGGCCGGTGAGTTCCGCTACCTGCAGCCGAGTTACACGGGACGGCTGCGCGCAGCGTTCATGCCGTCGGACCGGCTGCGCGACGAAGACCGCTGGGCGTACTCGCTGCAGCACAGTCAGCGACTGACAGCCAATGTTGGTGGCGGAAGCCCGATCAGCCTGCGTGCGAACCTGAACCGCGTGGGCGATGACAACTACTGGCGCGACTTTCCCCGCTCGATCACTTCCCTGACCTCGCGTCTTCTGCGGAACGAAGCTGATTTGGGCTGGGTTCGCGGCCCCTGGTCGGTGAATGCCGGGGTCTACCAATGGCAGTCCTTGCAGGATGTGAGCGCGCCCTTCACCCCGCCCTATGATCGGCTGCCATCGCTGGCTTTGAACTATCAGAAGTACGACCAGACGCTGCTGGGGTCGCCCGGATGGGACATGTCGGTGCAGACCAATTTCACCCGCTTCCAGCGCTCCATTCTGTCCACGGCCGGAGAAGTCAAATCCGGGGGGGATCGATCTCTGGCGGTGGCAGAGATCACCCGTCGCTGGCAGTCCCCCGGCTGGTTTGTGCAGCCGCGTGCGCGCCTGCATGCGACCCAGTACCAGTTTGACAATGCCACAGGGGTTCCCACATCGGCCTCGCGGGCGGTGCCCACCGTCAGCCTGGACAGTGGTCTGGTGTTCGAACGACCGGCCGCCTACTTCGGGCGCCAGTACACCCAGACGCTGGAGCCCCGGGCGTTCTTCACTTGGACACCCTTCCGTGACCAGACGGGCCTGCCCAACTTCGACTCTGGTGCACGGGACTTCAACCTGGCGACCATGTTTTCAGAGAACGCCTACAACGGGAACGACCGCATTTCGGACACCCGGGCGGTGACCCTGGGGGTCAACTCCCGGCTGCTCGACGCCGACAATGGCGCCGAGGTGATTCGACTGGGCATGGCCCAGCGCGTGCTGCTCGAGGACCAGAATGTCACTTTGCCGGGCGGTGTCCCGGTGACCGAGCGGGTGAGCAACATGCTACTGGCCGCCCGTGTTCAGTGGGATCCCCTGTGGTCGTTTGATACGAACCTGCAGTACAACCCCAAGAGCGGGGAGAGCGTGAGGACCACCATGGGTGGTCGTTACACGCCGGGGCCCTTCAGGGTGCTCAGCGCCGCCTATCGCATCCAGCGCGGCGTCAGCGAGCAGATTGATCTCGGCTGGCAATGGCCCATCGCCGACCTGTGGGGGGGTGCCTCGACGCGTGTGCCGGGGCGCGCGCTGGGGCCAGGCCAGTGGTATACCGTTGGGCGCATGAACTACAGCATGCCGGATCGCAAGATCATCGACCTCGTGGCCGGATTTGAATACGATGCCGGTTGCTGGCTGGGGCGCGTCGTGTTGTCCCGTCTGCAGCAAAGCAGGACCACGGCCAACCAGAGCATTTTGTTCCAGCTCGAGTTTTCCGGCTTCTCCCGTGTTGGCGCGAGCTCGCTTCAGACCCTGCAGGGCAACGTACCGAAATACCAGTACCTGCGTGAAGAGATCGTCCCGCCAAGCCGTTTCCAGCAGTACGACTGATCCATATTGACCCTCATGACCGAAAATGCCCGCCCGCGCTCCTTGCCTGCTTTGTTGTGTGGGCTGGCACTGTTCGCGCTGAACCCTGTTTCCGCCCAGTCCTTGCGGTTGAGCAGCGAGCTTGCTCAGGCAAGCATCAAACAGCCGTCCGTGGCCACGCGCACGGTGGACTACATCGTTGCGCTGGTCAATTCCGAGCCGGTGACCAACAACGACGTGCGGCAACGCCTGATGCGTGTCGAACAACAGTACGCCCAACGTGGCGTCGCGCTACCGCCGCGGGAGGAGCTGGCGCGCCTCGTGCTGGAACAGCTGGTGGCCGAGCGGGCCCAGCAACAGGAGGCGACTGAGTTGGGGCTGCGTGTGGACGAGGCGTCCCTCGCCCAGGCCGAGCAGTCGATCGCCGCCCAGAACCAGCTCAGCGTGGAAGAGTTTCGCCAGCGTGTGGCCGCCGAAGGCATGGACATCAACCGCCTGCGCAACGAACTGCGGGGCCAGCTGTTGCTGCAACGCGTGCGCGAACGCGAAGTGGAACTTCGGGTGAAGGTGAGCGAATCCGACATCGACGCATTCATCCGGGAGCAGGGCGCCAACAACCCCGACGCCCTGGAATTGAGTCTGGCGCATGTGCTGGTTCAGGTGCCCGATACGGCCAGTGCTGCGCGCATCGCCGAGCTGCAGGCCCGGGCCCAGAGCGTGGCCGATCGCGCGCGCGCAGGTGGTGACTTTGCTGCGCTGGCGCGGGAATTTTCCGATGCGCCTGAGGGCACCAGCGGCGGTGAATTTGGCTGGCGTCCGGTGTCCCGGTTGCCTGAGCTGTTCGTCGAGTCAACCCGTTCGCTGACCGCAGGGGGTATCGCAGGGCCGGTGCGCAGCGCGGCGGGATTTCATGTGCTCAAGCTGATCGACAAGCGTCAGGGCGTTTCGCCCGCATTCACCGTCACCCAGACCCGCGCGCGCCACATCCTGTTGCGCACAGGGCCCCAGCTCAGCCAGGCCGATGCGGTCGCCCGACTCAATCGGTACAGGCAGCAGGTGGCCAGCGGACAGGCCAGTTTTGAGGCCTTGGCGCGCGAGCACAGCCAGGACGGTTCGGCCCGCCAGGGGGGCGATCTGGGCTGGACCAACCCGGGGCAATTTGTCCCCGAGTTTGAAGAAGCGATGGACAAGCTGCGACCCGGCGAGATGTCGCCGCCGCTGGTTTCGCGTTTCGGCGTGCACCTCATCCGGGTCGATGAGCGCCGCGATACCGCCATGAGCGAGCGCGAGCAGCGGGAAGTGGCCCGCGCCCGGTTGCGGGATCAGAAAGCCCAGTCGGTGCTGCTGAGCTGGTCACAAGACGTCCGCGCACGCGCTTTCGTGGAATACCGCGAAGATCCGCGGCCCTGATCGCGGACCGTTGCAGTCTTCATGAAACACATTGCGCGCAAGCGCTTTGGTCAGCACTTCCTGACCGACCAGGGCATCATCGATGCCATCGTGCGCGAGATTGCGCCCTTGCCGGGCGATCACATGGTCGAGATCGGACCGGGGTTGGCAGCGCTCACGCAACCCCTGGTCGAGCGCCTGGGCCACTTGACGGTCATTGAGCTGGATCGTGATCTGGCCCTGCGCTTGCGTGCCCATCCGCAGTTGACGGTGGTCGAATCCGATGTGCTGAAGGTGGACTTCACGGCGTTGGCACATGAACTGTGTTCGGCGCCGGGGAGCGCATCAGAGCCGCGGCAGGTGGATCGTGTCGGGGTTCGGGTGGTGGGCAACCTGCCCTACAACATCTCCACGCCTATCCTGTTCCACCTGCTGGACCATGTGGCGGTGATTCAGGACCAGCATTTCATGCTGCAGAAGGAAGTGATCGACCGCATGGTGGCCCGACCGGCCACGGCGGACTACAGCCGCCTGTCCGTCATGCTGCAGTGGCGCTACGCGATGGACAACGTGCTGTTCGTGCCCCCCGAGAGCTTCGATCCACCGCCGCGCGTGGACAGCGCCATCGTGCGCATGGTCCCGCTGGCACAACCGCCGGCCATCGACATCAAGTTGTACGGCGAACTGGTGCAAACCGCCTTCAGCCAGCGGCGAAAGATCTTGCGCAACACGCTCGGCAAGTGGCTGGAAGCCCGCGACTTTGCCGGCACGTTCGACCTGCAGCGCCGCGCTGAAGAAGTGCCGGTGCAGGAGTACGTGGCGCTCGCCCAGGCTGTTCAATAGAAAACACGCAGGCATGAAAAAGCCGCTGCGATGCAGCGGCTTTTTTCCTTCCAGGGCACCGCGGAACCGGCTTTGCCGGGCCGCCAGTGCCGCCCCCTTGAGGGGGTGACGCCGAAGGCGGCGCGGGGGTGGTCCAGTCAGGTCAGGCCGCAGCCAGCCAATACCCGGCGTTGAACGGGCTGCTCATGCGCAGCGCCATCGGGCTCACGTCCAGGAGCTTGTCGGTTGGCATCGGCTCTTCGTTTTCCACCTCGATCGGTGCTTCGCCTTTGGACGCGCGAGCGACCGAGAAGGAATAGAAGCAGCGGAACGGGATCTTGCGGTCGCTCCAGTAGTCGGCGGTGTCGCGGAAGATGTCGAGCAGTTGCTCGCGCGCTTCTTTGTCGAACTTGGCATGGGCCGGAATGTGCTCCAGCACGACAATGAAACCGGTCTGCGGACCCGACTTGTGGACCAGATCGGTCATGCAGTCGTAGAGCGCATCGAAGTTCTTGCCGAAGTGCGACGGCAGGGTGTACTGCGCCGCGATCAACTCCAGCACATCCTGCTTGCTCTGGGCTTTGGCCAGGTTGGCGTACAGAAAGTGATGACCCAACTGCTCGGCCGCAGCCTGCAGGTCTTTCACGCCATAAGCGCGAATCGACTGAACGATATTGGGTTTTACGTTACGAAGTGGCGTGTCCATCTCCGCGTCTCTTTCTAAAGTCAAAGTTAAAAATCTGCTCACTGCGCTCCGGATCACTGCACGATCAGCCTGAAGCTGCTGTAGTGATCCTCGGTGTAATAACAACCATCAGGTGCCCGGGGTTTCAGCCCTCCACACACGATCCGCCTTGCCCCCCGGTGGTTCAAACCCGGAGTGGGCACGGTGTATTCGCGGTAGTAACCTCGCTTCTGACCCGGCAGCAACCGCTCCCGGTTGCCAAACACGGTGCCGTCTTTCTCATACCGGAAAGGACCACCCTGCCGAATCTGCGACATCACCTCCTGGCCCTGCACGGGCAGACCCGAATACGCCACGGAGGCGACGGCCGAACCTGGAAGGCTGCTGAACGCGGGTGATCGGGCTTGCACCACAAAGGTGCTGATGGCCACCAGCAGGGCGGCCGATACCGCCCAATTCCTCGTCCACCGGATCCGATCCAGACCCATGAAATCCCTGCTCCTGATGTGATCAACCCGCCTCCGGCACTCCGACAAGACAGGTCTTGTGGAGGTGTTGACGGGGCGGGTTAACCCTGTGATTCAAGGCTGGTAGTGTGCCCGAAGCGTTACAAAATTGCAAGCGATTGCTGAATAAACAGGCAATCTGCAGTGGCAAAAATGTGTGGAAAAGTTAGCGCTTGCTTTTTCCCAAGGGATCAGCGGGAAACGTTCGCCTCGGCAACGGTGAGGGCCGTCATGTTCACGATCCGGCGCACGGTGGCGCTGGCTGTGAGAATGTGCACAGGTTTGGCCACACCGAGCAACATGGGGCCGATGGCGATGTTGCCGCCTGCCGCGGTCTTGAGCAGGTTGTAGGCGATGTTGGCGGCATCGATGTTGGGGCAGACCAGCAGGTTGGCGTCGCCCTTGAGGGCCGAGCGCGGCATGATCGAAAGCCGTGCATCGGCGTCCAACGCCACATCCCCGTGCATTTCGCCGTCAACCTCCAGCCATGGTGCATTCGTTTGCAGGATGGACAGGGTCTCGCGCATCTTGAGGGCGCTGGGCTGGTTGCTGGAGCCGAAGTTGGAGTGCGAGAGCAGCGCGGCCTTGGGCGTGATGCCGAAGCGCATCATCTTGCGAGCGGCCATTTTGGTGATCTCGGCCAGCTGCTGGGCCGTGGGGTCGTAGTTGATGTGGGTGTCCACCAGGAACACCTGGCGGCCTGGCAGCATGAGCGCGTTCATGGCGGCGTAGCAGTTCGCACCTTCGCGCTTGCCGATCACCTGGTCGATGTAGTCCAGGTGGAGTTGGGTGTTGCCCCAGGTGCCGCAGATCACGCCGTCCACGTCGCCGCGACGCAGCAGCATGGAACTGATCAGGGTCAGGCGGCGGCGCATCTCGATCTTGGCGAGTTGCTCGGTCACACCGCGGCGTTCCATGATCTGGTGGTAGGTCTGCCAGAGTTCGCGGTAGCGGTGGTCCTGCTCGACGTTGACGACGTCGTAGTCCAGGCCTTCCTTCAGGCGCAGGCCGAATTTTTCGATGCGCTCGGCGATCATGGCCGGGCGGCCGATCAGTGTCGGGCGGGCGAGGCCTTCGTCGACCACGATCTGGCAGGCGCGCAGCACGCGTTCTTCTTCGCCCTCGGCATAGGCCACACGCTTCTTCGCGGCGGTCTTGGCCGCGGCGTAGATCGGCTTCATGATGGTGCCCGAGGCGAACACGAAGCTCTGCAGGCGCTGGCGGTAGGCGTCCATGTCGGCGATCGGGCGCAGCGCCACACCGCTGTCGGCGGCGGCCTGGGCCACGGCCGGTGCGATCTTCATCATCAGCCGCGGGTCGAAGGGTTTCGGAATCAGGTATTCAGGGCCGAACATCAGCTGTTCGCCTGCGTAAGCCGCTGCGATCACGTCGCTCTGCTCGGCCTGCGCCAGTTCGGCGATCGCGTGCACCGCCGCGATCTCCATCTCGTCGGTGATGGTGGAGGCGCCGGCGTCCAGCGCACCACGGAAGATGTAGGGAAAACACAGGACGTTGTTGACCTGGTTCGGGTAGTCGGAGCGACCGGTGGCCATGATGGCGTCGTCGCGCACGCTTTTCACGTCTTCTGGCGTGATCTCGGGGTTCGGGTTCGCCAGCGCAAAGACCAATGGCTTGGGCGCCATCCTGGCCACCATGTCTTTCTTCAGCACGCCGCCGGCCGACAGGCCGAGAAACACGTCGGCGCCTTCGATGGCTTCGGAGAGCGTGCGCTGGGCCGTCTTCTGGGCAAACTGGATCTTGTCCTCGTCCATCAGCTCGGTGCGGCCCTCGTACACCACACCCGCCAGGTCGGTCACCCAGATGTTTTCACGGGGGATACCGAGCTTGACCAGCAAGCCCAGACAGGCCAGGGCCGCAGCGCCTGCGCCCGAGGTCACCAGCTTGATCTTTTTCGGGTCTTTGCCAGCGACTTTCAGGCCGTTGAAGATGGCGGAACCCACCACGATGGCGGTGCCGTGCTGGTCGTCGTGGAAGACCGGGATCTTCATGCGCTCGCGCAGCTTGCGCTCGACGTAGAAGCAGTCCGGCGCCTTGATGTCTTCGAGGTTGATGCCGCCGAAGGTGGGTTCCAGCGACGCGATGATCTCGACCAGTTTGTCCGGGTCTTTTTCGTTGATCTCGATGTCGAACACGTCGATGCCCGAGAACTTCTTGAACAGCACACCCTTGCCTTCCATCACCGGCTTGGCGGCCAGCGGGCCGATGTCGCCCAGGCCCAGCACGGCCGTGCCATTGGTGATGACGGCGACCAGGTTGCCGCGGCTGGTGTACTTGAACGCGTTGTTCGGGTCGGCGACGATTTCTTCGCAGGGCGCGGCGACACCGGGCGAGTAGGCCAGGGCGAGATCGCGCTGGTTGGTCAGCTGCTTGGTGGCGGCAATGGCCACTTTGCCAGGGGTGGGGAACTCGTGGTATTCGAGCGCGGCGCGCTTGAGCTCGGCACGCTTGTTGTCCTGGCTGTTTTCCGTGGTCATGGCCTTGTCTCCTGTTGGGTTCTCATCTTGCAATGTGAAAGCGAATTGCGCATTCTAAATGTGCGACCCCGAAATGCCCAGTCCGCAATATTGCGTAGCGGGTCAATCTGGCGTGACATTTTCAGATGGAATGGCCCGGCGCGGCGCAGAACCGTGCGGCCGGACAGGCGTCAAGCACGGGCGGAATGTTGCGCCGAATCGGGTTGCGCGCCGCGGGCGCGCGGAGAAACGGTCTTTAGACCGGGGCCAGTTGCAGCGTCCCTCGGGCCAGCTGCTGCCGCAGTTCGTCGATTTTGAGGTGCGCGGTGGGCTGACCCGACCGGCATTCTGACCACACCAAACGCGCGCAGCTCTCGCACTTGCCGCACTGCGTGGCCACCCCGAGCTCCAGCTGGATGTCGTCAAAGGCCATGCCCGAACGTGCTGCACGGGCAATGGTCTGGTCACTGACGCGGTGGCAAACACAAACGATCATGGCAGGTGGTTCCTGGAAGGGATGGGCCTACAAATGATAATTGATCGTATTCAATTCGGAGAATAACCCGGATGATTTGTGGGGTATCCCGGTTTGCGCCGGAACACCCCATGCCTGCACGAGGTCTTCGGACGGGTCGCCCGCTCAGCTGGGCTCGCCCATCTGGCTCTGCAGGTAGTTGGGCAGGCCGACCTTGTCGATGAGGTCGATCTGGGTTTCGAGAAAGTCGATGTGTTCCTCGGTGTCGTCCAGGATCTTCTGCAGCAGGTCACGCGAGACGTAGTCGTGCACGCTCTCGCAGTGGGCCATGCCGTCCTTGATGGTGGTCTGGGCACCGCGTTCGAGCGCCAGGTCGCTGGCCAGCATCTCGGGCACGTTCTCGCCAATGTTCAGCTTGCCCAGATCCTGCAGGTTGGGCAGGCCATCGAGCACGAAGATGCGGTCCATGAGCCAGTCGGCGTGTTTCATCTCGCCGATGGACTCCGAATACTCCTTCTTGGCCAGCTTGTCGAATCCCCAGTGCTTGAGCATGCGGTAGTGCACGAAATACTGGTTGATGGCGGTGAGTTCGTTCTTCAGCTGCGCCTGCAGATGGCTGATGGCCTGGGGGTCGCCTTTCATGAGGGGGTTCCTTTCTGGGTGGACTTTGGGTTGGGGCAAAAAACCATTGTCGTCATTCGACCGCCTTTGCGACGGTGGCCGTATGGTTTACTTTACAAATGCGAATCATTCTCATATGATTTGATATCGAACTCGAAGGCTGTGGAATCCCGACACGCCCTTCCCATCACGGAGAAGCCCATGCACCCACCTGGCAACGAAGCCCGAGACCCGGACGAAGACGGCGTCCATCTGCCTTCCGTCGAGGCCCTGACGGCCGGTACGCTGGCGCTCATGACCGGCTACGCTCAAGCTGCGGCGGACTGCCCGAATCGCAGCCTGATGGCGCGAAAACTGGTTTCCAACCTGTTCTTCCTGTCCGGGCACCCCCACGTCTCGCCGCTCATGCGGAACATGCTGGCCAACCTGCGCACGCGCTGGCAGCTGGCCGCAGAAGCCGCGCCAATGGCGGGCCCGGACCGGCAGCCCTCGCCGTTGTGGCATGCCGCACCGGTCAACGTGCAATGAGCCGCGCGAGCGCCCTGCGGGCGACCGAGATCAAGGCCTTCGTGCCGGCCAGGGACTTTGCGCTGTCCCGGCGCTTTTTCGCCGATCTGGGCTTCACCGAGTGCTCCGTGGGTGGCGGGGTCGCATCCTTCAGCGTCGACGGCTGTGCCTTCCTGCTGCAGGATTTCTACGAGAAGGCGCTGGCGGAAAACCTGGTCATGCATGTGCTGGTGCCGGATGTGGGCGCCTGGCGCGCGCATGTGGAGGCGCAGGACCTGGCCGGGCGTTACGGCGCACGCCTCACACCGTTGGTGCAACAGCCCTGGGGCATCACCGAGTTCGTGCTCATCGATCCCTCCGGTGTGTGCTGGCACATCGGCCAGAACACGCCGGACTTCCCGCCCACGGGACGCCTGCCTGACAACCCCCCATGACCGCCCACCCCGCCCATGAACCGCATGTCGTCACCCCCTCCGTGCGCGAACGCCTGGCGCAGATGCGTGCCGAAAAGGCCCTCGCTCACCGCCTGGGCTGGCTCGGGGCGGGCAAGCGTTGGGTGGCGTTTGCGTTGGCGGGGTGCGCCTGCGGATGCGGGAACGTCCCGGGCCGACGCGCTGGCCGACGCGCGGCCCACCGCTGAAGCCGCTCTGCCTCGCGGGGACGTGCCCATTCACGGCTGCGCCACCAGGGCGCTGCACGCCAGCTTGCGCCAGGCCATCCTGTGGCCGCTGCGCACCGGGGTGTCCGGTGGGCAGCCGCTGCACGCGCACCGTTTGCCCGCTGAAGCGCCGGCCCTGCAGCCCTGGGGGGCGTGGGCGTTTGCCTTCGCGGATATCGACGGCCACGTGATCCATTGTGTGGACTGGGCCGAGCGGCAACCGTCGCCAGACGCGGCCCATGCCAACCCCCGCACAGGGAGAACCGGATGACCCAGCACAGCAGCACGGTGGTGCAACAGGCGACCTGCAACGAGTGGACCATGGCGCGGGAACTGGCGCAGGAACACGGGGTGCTGATGCGCCAGATCGGCGGTCTTCAAAGCCGCTGCACCGAGCTGCTGCGGTCTTCGTCCAGCCGCGTCGCTGCGCTGGAAGGCGAGAACCTGCGTCTGCGCGCCGAGCTGGTGCTGCTGCGCACCAGCGTGTTCTGGGGGTTGGGGGCGGCCACCGTGCTGCGCCGCCGATCACCGGCGGTGAGGTCGCGGCCACCGGTGGAGGCCGGCGCCCGGGAGGCCCAGGCGGTGATCTGCCAGACCGGCTGCGTGGGCCATGCCCACCCCTGGCTGGACGCGGAGGGCCAGTGCCGGCGCAGCGGTCAGGCCTGCGACCGGGTGGGTGACGATGCGGAGGCCCTGCGTTCCTGAGCGGCCGGTGCTTCAACCCGCCATCAGCACCCAGTGGTTTTCGATTTGCAGGGCCAGCGTGTCGCGGTCCGGAGCGCGCGTGTGCAAAGGCTCTGCGCCATCGGTGCCATCGGTGGCACCGTGCAACAACCCGACCTGCCCCCGGCTGCTGGCGAGCCACCACTGTTGGCGGTCCGAGGCCAGCGCGTAGGCCTCGACATGTTCGATGGCTTGGCGCCATCGGCCCTGCGCACCAAAAAGAGCCAGCTGGTTGACACGCGGACAGCTGACGGCAAAGCCGCCGCGCGGCAGGGCGCAGATGTCGCCCCCGTAGCCGGCCATTGCGGGCTGTCCCTCGGCCGCCCGCAGCGTGCGCCCGTCCCACACCGCCAGCACGGGGGCGGCCCGCCGCGCCGCTTGGTCGGGGTGTTCGGCCTGCAGCGCGATGCCCAGCGTGCCGCTGACCGGGTCCCAGGCCAGGTGGCGGATGCTCAGGTGTGGATCGTCCAGGCGCCATTGCCCGAGCAGCTCGCCGCTGGCAGGGTGCAGCGCCACCAGCGATGCGTCCATGCGGCCGCGTTCGCGTTTGCTGCGCCCGGTTTCGGGCAAGGTGGGGATGCCGCCGTTGGCCACCATCAGCGTGCCCGCGGGCAGCCCGCCCACGGCCTGCGGCAGGGCCAGCAATTCGTGCGGGTCCATGCCGTGCGTGGCCCACTCGCCGGTCTTGTCCAGCGATGCCGCGTCGCGCACGCCCAGCCGGCCCTGTGCGGTGTCGAGGTCGGTCTCGGTGGTCCAGAGCGTGGCGCCGTCGGCGCTGGTGATCACGTGGCCGTTGAAGCGGCGGTCGCCGTCGATCCAGTGCCACTGCGCTTTGGCCTGACCGGGTCGCCAGCGCAGCAGCCAGTCGCCGGGGCGGCGCGCCACGGCCAGCACGCTGCCGCCCGCCTCGGCCCACAGCCCGTGCGCGCGCGTCGGCACGACCAGCGAACACTGCACCGACCATTGGCTGTCGTCCGCCGACAGCAGACCGATGCGCTGCTCTTGATCCTGTTGCCAGGCGGCGAGCAGGGTGGTTCGGTGCTGCCGCGCAGCCCATGCCGACGGCAAAGCCATGCTGCCCGCCCAAAGCATCACATGGCGGCGTGCGATGCCTTCACCCAGCGGCCACCGCGGAACCGGCTTTGCCGGGCCGCTGGTGGCGTCCCCCCTCAGGGGGGAAGACGCCGGAGGCGGCGCAGGGGGTCTCTTTCTAATCACCGTCCGCATCGGAAAATCCCAGCGGCACGTCCAGCGCCGAAGCGACCTCGCCCTGGTAGAGCGTGGTCACCGTTTTCATGGTCCTCGAGAGCGCCATGAGTTCGCGTTCGCCCGGCTGCGCCGGCAAACCCGCCACAGCGGCCGAGACGGCGTCCAGTGCCTGCCCCCAGCGCCCGGCCAGCGCGATGTGGCCCTTGCCCATCAGCAGGGCCTCGATCGGGATCAGCGCCTGGCCGGGTGGTGGGGGCTCGGTGCGTTGCGCTGGCTGCAGCTGGGCCTGAGCGTTCAACGCCTGCCACTGGGTGCGCCATTCGGCGAGGTTGTCGGCCATGCGCTGGCGGGCAAAGGCCGGCCGATGCCCTTGGCCGGCGGTCTTGGCACGCTGCAGCGGCTGCTCGATCTCGATCCAGCGCAGGCGCTCCAGGCCGCCGAGCCACTGGTTGATCCATTCCGCGAAGGCGCCGCGGGCGGCGTCTTCGTCGGCGGTCCAGTCGCGGGCCGCCAGGGCATCGAAGCCCTCGCGCAGGGCGCGGGCCTCGGCTTCGATGCCTTCGGCGATCAGCACGAGGTAGGGGCAGTGGTTGTCGGAGGGCTGGCCAGCCAACAGCCGCTCCATGCCCGGAAAGCCCTTGGCCGGGGTACCGATGCGCTCCATGTCGGCGAGCGTTTTCGGCGCGCGCGCCAGGGCCTTGTCCAGCAGGGCCGGCCGTGCGGGCCAGAAGTCGATCTGGCGCTGCGAGCGCCGCTCGATCACCGGGCCGAGGCCGGGGGTGGCGAGGGCTTGCCAGGCCAGCAGGGCCTGGCGCCAGGCGTCCAGCAGCGGGGCTGGCGTGGCTGGGCCGGCGCAGTGGGTCCGGGCTGCCACGCTCAGGGCTTGCGCCGCGGTCTCGAAAGTGCGCGCCAGGGGTGGCAGGTGCAGACCGTACAGGCCTTGCAGGGCCTGCTCGCCGCTGTAGTAGGGGAAGGCCACCGGGCCGCTGGTCTGGGCCCACACGGGGGTGGCTGGCAGCACCGCGCCAGCGGCCAGCGCCGCCAGCAGCCGGCGCCGCGTCAGTTTGTCTGAGGGCTTCATCAAAGCGACTCGACAAACTTCACGAGCGCTGCGCGGTCGCGGGCGTTGAACTTGAGCACCTGGTCCTTGGCCGCCTGCGCCTCGCCACCATGCCAGAGCACGGCTTCTAGCACGCCGTTGGCGCGGCCGTCGTGCAGCAGGCGCTGGTGGCCGTTGACGTCCTTGAACAGGCCGATGCCCCACAGCGGTGGCGTCTTCCATTGCCGGCCGTTGGCGAGGAAATCGGGTCGGCCGTCGGCCAGCGCTTCGCCCATGTCGTGCAGCAGCAGGTCGGTGTAGGGCCAGATGCGCTGGCCGCTGATGCGGGCGCTGGTCAAGCGGGGGAACAAGGTGTTGCCGGTGGTGTAGCTGGGCCGGTGGCAGGTGGCGCACTGTGCCTGCGCGAACAGCGCCTGGCCGCGCAGCACCTGCGGGTTGTCGGGCTGGCGGCGCGCGGCCGGGGCCAGGGTCGCGGTGTAGAAGACCACCTGGCTCAGCGTTTCGTCGTCGATCTCGGGCACCTGCGCCGTGGCCTGGGCGGACGGGATCAGGCCGTCGTGGCCGCTGCGCTTGCCGCCGCCGTGCGGGGCGGCCTGGCAATCCTTCTGCGCGGCGGTGCAGGCCTCCTGCCAGAACACGCTGGTGGTGATGCCCATGTCGCCGTTGAAGGCGCCCGCGCTCTGGTGCGCGATGCTGCCGGTGTTGGCCTTCCAGCCGAAGCGGCCGATGACTTCTTTCTGCGCGAAGGCGTCCCACACGCGGTTGGGCTGGCCCTTGATGGGGCCGGGCGCCGCGGCCTGGTCGCGCGCGTTGGCCAGGATCTCGCTCTCGGGAATGGCTTCGATCAGGCCCAGTCCGGCCAGGTGCGGCGCGATGCGCGGGCTGAGCATCACGCCCGGGCTCATCGGTCCATAGCCCAGCTGGGTGAGTTGGTAGTGCGGCTTCTGCAGGGTGTAGCGCGTGCCATCGGCAAAGCGGCCGCGGACCGGCGTGCTGCGGATTTCAACCTGGCCCTCGGGCTTGACGCCCTGGATGCCGGCGTTGTTGAACTGGTCGCCGTAGGTCGGGTCGGGCACCACACCCGCGTGCGGGGCGGGCGTGCCGGGCTTGGAAAGGCGGATCAGCAGCGCGACGGTGTTCTCCGGCTCGGGGCCCAGGGTGCGCTTCCAGTCCGGCGGTGCACCGCGGCCGTCCATCACGTGGCAGCCGGCGCAGGAGCGTGCGATGAAGTGCGGGCCCAGGCCGTCGCGCGCGGTGGTGGAGGCGGGCGCTTCGACCCAGTTGCGTTTGAAGAACGAGTTGCCGATCACGAAGCGGGTGCGCTCCGGATCGTCCAGGTTGGCGTGCGGGAACGAGAAGGCGTTGCGGCCGGTGGCGAAGACCGTGGCCTGGCCGCCCGTGCGTTCGCCCAGCGGGTCCGGGTCGGTTTCCGCGGTGGTGGGTCCGTGCAGGGCGAACACCGCCGAACCGGCGGCGATCGCCCCCATGGCTAGCGCGGTGCGCGTGGCTGTGGGAAAAGTGGACATGGCGAAGAAGTCCGAAAAATGCAGACTGGCTGCAGAAGGAGGGGCGTTTTCATGGATGCCGTGGAACTGGCTTTGCCAGGCCACAGGCATCGCCCCCTTGAGGGGGTGACGCGCCGCAGGCGCGGCGCGAGGGTGGGCCGTTGATTCAGGGTTCAACCAGCGTCAGCTTGGCGATGCCGACGGCGGAAGCGGACTCCACCAGCAGCTTGGACTGTTCGACCAGGCTGGCGATGGTCTTCTCGACGGCCGGGCGGCCGGCCGAGCCCTTGAAGATGGCGCGGTCGAACGGCGCAGGAATGGCTTCGGCGCCACTCACCGATCCAGCGATCTGGGCCGTGGTCTTCTCGGCCAGAGCCGGGTTTTTGGCGGCCACCAGGTCGCGCACGCCCGGCCCTTCCAGCTGGCTGCCGTCGCGCTTCTGGTACTGGCCCAGCCACACGTTCTGGATGCCCTTGGCGTTGGTCACCACGTCGCGGTGCGTGTTGTCGGAGAAGCAGGAGTGTTCGTCTTCCTGGTCCTGCGAGTTCAGCGCCACTTCCATGCGTTCGCCGGAAAGCTCACCGCGCGAGAGCGAACCCAGGCCGACGATGATCTTGCGCACCGATTCCTTGCCACCCTTCTCGAACCTGGCGCGGTAGTTCTTCGCGTTCGGCTCCCAGGCCTTGACCATGGCCGACAGGTCGTCGACCAGCAGCTCGGTGGCGGTGCTCAGGTACTGGGCGCGGCGCTCGGCGTTTTCGCCCTTGCCTTTCACGTAGTCTTCAAAAGAGCGCTGGCCCGGGCCGGCCTCGCTCACGTCCTGGCCCCAGAGCAGGAACTCGATGGCGTGCCAGCCGGCGCTGATGTTCTCTTCACCGCCGCGCTCGTTGGCCTTGGTCAGCGCGGCCTTGGTGATCTTGAACTTGGGGTTGTTGACCATGCCGGCCTTGGGTTTGCCCGTCACGAAGTCCACATAGGCCTCGTCCAGCGGCCAGGCGTTGATCTGGCCTTCGGGGCCGTTGGCGTCGTCGATCGGGCCGCCGTAGAAACGGAAGGCCTCGGTCTGTCCGTAGAACTCGCGCGCGTCCAGCCAGGCCTTGCGCGCCTTGTTCAGGCCTTCGGCCGAAGGGGCGGCGATGAAGGCGGCGATGGTGGCCTGCAGGTCCTTGGCCGCGGCCAGGGTGTCGGCGTAGTTGGCGTGCACCAGCGCGGCGTAGTGCGTGGCCACCGCCTTGTGGTCCACCGCGGCTGCGGCGGCTGCGGCGGCCGTGGTGGCCATGGGCGTGGCGGCGTGGGCGGGCAGGCTGGCGAACAGCGTGCTGGCGGTCAGGGTGGCCATCGCCAGGGTCAGGGCTCGCAGTTGCATGAAAACTCCTTCGGTAAAGTTAATGAGAACGATTCTAGTTTAGTTTATTGCCCGAGTGGCGTCTCCCTGAAGTTGGCTTGATGCAAATCAAGCGGATGGGGAAGTCGGCCCGGACAGACCCACCCCGGAAACCGGTGAAGGCCGGGCTTGCCAGGCGTTCAGGACGGCGGATGACGGCCGGTAGCACGGGTGGCGCCCGTGTGTGCCGGCGGGCAGCAGCAAGCCGGCGTAGCTCAGTGTCTGCAGCATGCGGTACACGGTGCTGTAGGCCATCGGCACACCGCGCCGGGTCAGGCCGGCGTAGACCTCGGCGCCGGTGCTCGCCTGGTCACCGGCCAGGCAGAACTGGCTCAGCACCTCCAGGCGGCTGAAAGTCTGGCGCAGACCGGCGGCCTGCAGCGGGACCGCAAGGGGGTGGTGCATGGGCCGTCAGCCGATGGCCAGCGCGCGCAGCCAGCGCGGCCGCCAGCTCAGGGTCAGGGCCACGGCCACCGCGCTGCCGGCCATCAGCATGATCCAGACCAGCGCGGCCATGGAGGGCCGGTCGGCCATCAGACAGGCCAGCAGCGAGAGCAGCAGCGCCAGCGCGCCCAGGCCGCGCAGCAGCTGGCGGGTGCGGGGGGCTTGTGAGGCCGGCCGGTGCATCACCTGGCCCCAGTGCACCTCCATCGCCAGGGCCAGCCAGGCCATGCCGCTCAGCGACAGCGCGGTGGCGGCGATCAGCCAGGACAGCTCAGACATGGGCCACCTCCGCTGCGCTGTCGCTGCTGTTCGTATCCGCCTGGGCGGGCGTCGGGCACTGTGCTTGTTCGCGCCGGGTCAGCAGGCGCGCCACTGCGACGGCGATGCCGGCGCTGACCAGCAGACTCAGGTCCACACCCGCCACCGCCCAGTAGGTGTCGGTGAACACCGTCTTGACCAGGTGGTCGCCGGTGGTGAGCCCGTTGAGCAGCACCGCCGCCACCGCCAGCGCCGCGATGGTCCAGCACTGCTCGCGCCAGGCCGGGTTCAAGCGCGCCTGCGCCACCGGCGCGCTGCGCACGAAAGCGTGCAGCATCGCCAGCGCCCAGACGCCGAAGAAGGCGGTCATTTCCCAGTCGCCCTTGCCCGCCAGATCGGCCGGCAGCAGCCGGTTGGCCACCAGCATGCCGGTGGCGGCGATCACCATGCCAGTGACGGTGGTCACGGCCAGCGCGTCGGCCACCCGGCTACCCTGGCCACCGGTTTTGGCGTGCTGCCGCTTGCGTTTCTCGACGAAGAAGATGAAACCGGTCGCGATGCACACGCAGCCCAGCAGGCCGCCCAGCACATAGAGCCAGCGCAGCAGCCAGTGTTCGAAGTGCTGCAGGTGCAGGCCGGTCAGGAACTCGTTGACCTCAGAGACGGGGCTGCGCGGCGGATCTTCAAACAGCAGCTCGCCGGTGCTGCCTTTGAAGTGGATGCCCTCGCCCACCAGGGCCACGCGGTCGCTGCCGGCGCGGTAGACGCTGACGTAGCTGTTGGTATCGCCCACGTGGTGCACCATGAGAAAACCCACTTCGCCGGCCATGTCGCGCCCGGCCCAGCGCTGCTTGGCCTGCGCCACCATGGCGTCCACCGAGGCCAGCGGCGCCGGCACACCGGCCGCCTGGTGCGGCAGCCCCGTTTCTGCGGCCTCCACCACCTCGTGCTGGTCGTGCAAGCCCTTGAGCTGGAACTGCGAGACCGGCAGGAAGTAGAAGGCACCGAAGATCACCAGGCCGGTGAAGGCGAAGAAGAAGTGGAACGGCAGCGCCACCACACCGGTCAGGTTGTGCAGGTCCAGCGCGCTGCGCTGGGTGTGCTTCTTCGGCCGGAAAGTGAAGAACTCGCGGAAGACCTTGCGGTGCATCACGACGCCCGAGACCAGCGCGGCCAGCATCACCAGCGCGGCCAGGCCGACGATGAAGATGCCGAGGTTCATCCACGGCCAGTTCAGGCTGTAGTGCATGGGGTAGAACCACTCGCTGCCGATCTTGAGCTGGTCGGCGCGCACGGCGGCACCGCTGCGTGGATCGATAGTCGCGTTGCCGTGGATGTGGTTGTGGCCATCCGGGTCCTTGGCGAGCGGCACCTTGAAGCCCACGCCCATGCTCAGCACCGGGTCGCGGTGTGTGGTGTAGGCCCAGTATTCGTCGGCGGGCAGTTCGATCCGTGGCGTCAGCGGCCCCTTGGCCGGGTCGTGCAGCAGGGGCATGTTGGCCGCGTAGTCGGCTTCGTCGGGCTCGATCTTCTGCAGCGCCGGCAGCAGCACCTGGTCGAACGAGGGCATGGGCTGCGGGTCGAAGCGCGTGTCGGGCAACGCCCAGCGGTCGAACTCGCGGTCGAACACCGAGAGCGAGCCGAAGAAGAACACCACGATGAGCACGAAGCCGATCACCAGGCCGAACCAGGTGTGCAGCCAGGTCATGGACTGGCGGAAGTTCTGGAACATGGGATGTCCTTTCAGGCGAGGATGGCGCGCTGGATGGCCCAGGCGGCGGTGAACAGCAGCGCTGCGCCGCCGGCCAGCACGGTCCACACGTGGAGCAGGCTGGTGGCTGTGAACGACCACAGGAACAGGCCGAGGAACAGCAGGAAGGCGAGCATGAGCACGCCCGTCTCGGCGTCGTGGTACTCGACGCCCAGGCCCACCAGCGCGGCGACGCCGGCGGCCGCGAAGCCCCAGGTGAAGGCGTAGCCGCCGAAGACGCCGGCGGCGACCCGGGCGGTGATGGCGGGCCAGCGCAGGGTGTGGTGTTTCATTCGGTGTTCCTCGCGTTCGCCACCCTCACAGCTGGTATTCCAGCGTGAGCGCCGCGGTGCGGGGCGCGCCGTAGATGGCACCGTACTGGACGGTCTTCAGGTACTTCTTGTCGAGCAGGTTGTTGACGTTCAGGCGCAAGGTGGCTGCCTTGGACAGTTCATAGGCCGCGAACGCATCGACCAGCACATGGGCATCCTGTCGTGCGCCGCCGTTCTTCGAAACGTCGGACTGCCAGCGCACACCCGAGCCCACCCGCAGCTGGGGCAGCGTCGCCACGCGTGTGTCGGCGCGCAGCTTCAGCGTGCGCCGTGGCACCCATTCGTAGATGTCCTTGCCATCCGGTCCCTTCAGGTTGAGCGTGGTGAATCCGATGGTGAGCCGGGTGTCCGCGCCGACGTGGCCGGTGGCCTCGATCTCGAAGCCCTTGGCCTTCACGTCCTTCGGTTCGAAGTAGTACTGCTGGGCCACGGCGTCGAAACCAGCCTGGGTGGCCAGGCCCTTTTGCTCGGCGGTGAAGACGGCGAAGGTGGTCAGCAGCTTGCGGTTCAACCATTCGGCCTTGACACCGACCTCGGCGTTGATGCCCTTCATCGGTGCCAGGAAGGCGCCGTTGACCATGCGCTGGTCCTGCGCCTGGAAGATGTCGGAGTACGAAGCGTAGGCCAGCGCGTCGGGCGTGATGTCGTAGGTCGCGCCGATGTAGGGACTGGCCTTTTGGGTCGTTTCGTTTTCGAGGTTGACGCCGCCACCGTAGATCGAGGTGCCGTCGCGCTGGAGGCTGATGGCGTTGACGCCGACGATGCCCTTGAGCTTGTCGGTCAGCGCCAGGCGGCTGGCGGCGTACAGGCGGGTGATGTTCTGGTCGCCTTCCGAGGCGACGGACTTCGCCCCCCAGGCAGGTTCGGCAAACACGTTGCCCGCATAGGGGAACGCTGGCAGCACCGGGAAGCTGTCGACGGCGTAAGCCTCGGTCAGGGTCTCCTGCCTGGAATGACTCAGCCCGAACACCGCATCGTGCTGTCGGTCGAAAGCGTTGAAGCGGCCTGTGAGGTTGACATCGAGGATGTCGCTGCTGGACTTGCTCTCGCTGCGGTACGGCCAGCCGATCAGGCCGGTGTTGTCGTCGTTGAGGTGGCCGGTGAACGAGTAGGCGTAGAAGAGCTTGGTGGCGCTGGAGCCTTCTGTGTGGTTGTAGCTGACCTTGGCTTCCCAGTCGGGGGACAGCATGTGTGCGTACTCCACGAAGGCGTTGTGCGTGCGGGTGTCCCAGCGCGTCCAGTCCTGTGCGGTCGAGGCCGACACGTCAAATTCGGCCAGCGTGCCATCGGCATAGGGCAGCGTCAGCGAGCCCCACATGGGCGAACGCTGCTGGGCATCCTGGTAGGTCAGGCCCAGGGTCAGCACGCCGTCGAGACCGATCTGCCCTTCGACGATGCCGGAGATGGCGGTGCGCTGGTTGCTCAGCCCACGCAGGTAGGAATCCTTGTCGTCCTGGGCCACCACCAGGCGGCCGGCCCACTGGCCATCCTGGGTCAGCACCTTGTTGTAGTCCAGGGCCGCGCGCTTGAGACCGTAGGACCCGACGGAGAACAGGGCCTCGCCGCCGTCCTTGTTGGTGGGCCGCTTGCGCACGTAGTTGATGGTGCCCGAGGCGTTGCCGACGCCGGTGAGCAGACCGTTGGCGCCGCGGATCAATTCGATCTTGTCGTACAGGTAGGTGTCCTGCTGGCCGACGACGAGACCCCAGTCGTTGGTCATGCCCAGGCCGTCGATCTGGGTCAGCATGACCTCGAAGCCGCGTGCGTTGTAGTTTGTGCGGTTGGTCTCCCACTCTTCGACGTTGAGGCCGGTGCCGTAGCGCAGCGCGTCGTTGCTGTCGGTGGTGCCTAAGTCGCGCAAGGTTTCCTTGTCGATCGTGCTGATCGATTGCGGCGTGTCCTTGACTTCCATGGGCAGGTTGGTGGCGCCTTTGGAGACGCGGTTTTCGCGCTTGGTCTTGATCACGACGGTGGCCAGTTCCGGCGCCTCCGCGGCAGCGGTGGTCGTGGATTGGGCATGGGCCGGGAGGGTGATGAGGCCGCTGGCGAGCAGGGCTGCGGCAAGGCCGACGGGGTGGTGGTGGAGTATTTGGATCATCACAAGAGACAGCACGTGTCTTCACTGGAAAGGAAGGGTTTGGCTGGCTCTTGACGGCAGGTAGGCAACAGAACGCCCCGTCGGGACGGGGCGCGCGCTGGGCCGGTCAATGGCGGGCTGGAGTCAAATGATAACAATTATCAATAAGATTGTGAACACATTTTTGTTCTGTCGATCCGCTCCATCCTGCCGGATGCGATCCGAATTTCCAGAGTGTTTGAAAGCGGTTTGTTGACCTTTATCAAGCAGAACACGCCAAAGCCGTTCATCGATATCTTGCGTTTTAAATAAGAATAGTTATCATTTAAAAACTGGCGATCGGCCAGTGATGCACTTCCAGGGGGTTCTCATGTCACAGCCATCCGTTGATACCGGCCAGAGTGGGTATTTCGTTCCGCTCGCGGCCATGCCGGGCTGGACGCAGGCCATGCAACAGGCGTCGAGAGCCCATCGTCTGGGCCAGGTTTTTCAGGCGATGGGCTTCTACCACGAGGCACTGGGCCTCGCGCGGGACCAGCTGGAAGCGGGGCGCACCGACAGCGAGGACGCCTGCCTGGCGGCGCTGGTGAGCAGCAGCCTGTGTCTGTCGGGGCTGCAGCTGGAGCTGGGCTGCCGTTCGCAGGCCGCGGCGGCGATCGCCGACGCACACACCACGCTGGTGCGGCTGATCCTGGGCCAGCCGGGCGCCAGCGCCTGGCGCAAGGCCGCCGTCTGGCACAGCCGCGACACACACGATGCCCTGGTGAACCACTGGCAGGCGCACGGGCCCGATCCCGTGATCGAGCGGGCCTTGCGCGCGGGCTGCCTGGTGATGAACGCCGCCGCGGGCCCGGTTCACTGAAGCGCGCCATGTGCCTGAACCGCAAGCCCCCCTCGGAAACCGGGTTCCTGGGCGATCTCGTGAGCCGCTATGCCCTGCCAGCCGGCGGGCAGGCGCCGTCAGGGCGTGAAACCACAGGGCCCGAGCGGCGAAGTTCCGCGCGGCGCAAGCTGTGGGAACTCGGCAACCACGCGGCCTGCCCGGTCACGGGCGTGTGCCTGCGCCTGCCCGAGTTGCACAAACTGGCGCGAAAGGCCGGCCTGGCCCTGGAGGGCTGCACGGAATACGAGATGCACATCGCCCTGGTGAGCGAATGCCGCCGGCGCACGCCGCTGGCCGAGATGGTGCAGCGCGAGCTGGACCAGCGCCACGGGCTGTGTGTCCGACAGTCGTTGCGGCTGAAGTCCCCCGAAGCGCTGGCCCGGTGGTGGGACCAGAGTTGCATGGGCATGGATTGGGCGGGTGTGTTCTGGGCAGTGCTGACGCATGCGCGCTGCACCCCCGAACTCGAATTTGCCGTGCTGGGCCAGGTGCACATGCTGCAGCACCAGGTGGGCATGGCCGCGCGGGTGGACCAGACCCGCCTGCAGTCGCTGGTGCAGGAGAACCAGAAGCTGGGCGACGCGCTGCTGCTCGTGCAGCAGCGGCTGCAGACCACGGTGCAGGAGCAGGCGCAACGCAACGCCTTGCACGAGGCCGAACACATGCGCCTGCGCGCCGAATGCATCCGCGCTGAGACCGCTCAGGAGCAGGCGCTGGCGCAACTGGCCGATCTGAAGCGGCACAGCCCGGACCTGCCGCTGCGGCAGCGACTGGTCGAAGACAACCGGCAACTGCTGGAACACAACCAGCAACTGCGCCGGGCGCTGAATCAGGCGAGTCTGTCGGCGGCGCAGCCGGTGCCGGCCTGCTCTGTGGAGCCTGCACGGGACACCCGCCAGGCGCTTCAGGACGAAGGCCTGTCCATGCTCGACCGCGCCGTGTTGTGTGTGGGCGGGCGCACGCGGGTGATCCCCGTCTACCGGGAGCTGATCGAAGACAAGGGCGCGCGTTTTCTGCACCACGACGGCGGTGAGGAGGACAAGGCCGGGCAGCTGGGGCCGATGCTGCAGTCGGCCGATCTGGTGATCTGCCAGGTGGGCTGCATCAGCCACAACGCTTACTGGCGCGTGAAGGAACACTGCAAGCGCCACGGCAAGCCCTGCCTGTTCGTGGAAACGCCCAGCCGCTCGGCGCTGGAGCGGGTGCTCTGTGGCTACAGCGAGCCGGTGCGGGCCGTGCCGCGCAACGTTCAGACGGACCCGGCGGTCTGAGGGCGCGCGCGGACCTCAGTCCGCCGGCTGGATCTGCACCTGCGGCAGCAGGCGCTGCACATCCTCGGGGCTGCACAGGCCGGTGCCGATCGAGAGCAGCGTGGCGGAACCGGCGGCGACGCCGAGCGCAAAGGCTTCCTGCAAAGGTTGGTGCTGCTGCAGCGCGGCCACCATGCCACCCACGAAGCTGTCGCCCGCGCCGACCGCGCTGGCCACGGGGATGTCCAGCGGTGCGGCGCGCCAGCTCGCGTCGCGCGTGACCAGCAGGGCGCCCAGGTGGCCCAGCGTCAGTGCCACGACTTCGGTCATGCCACGTTGGATCAGCTGGCGGGCCGCGCCCAGCCACTGTTCTGGGGCCTCCAGCGCCTCACCGCTGAGTTCGGCGAGTTCGCGCAGGTTGGGCTTGAAGAGGTACACGCCCTCGGCCAGCGCGGCGGCCAGCGCCGGCCCCGAGGTGTCGAGCACCAGGCGCGCTCCGCGCTCGCGGCACAGGCGCGCCAGCCGCGCATAGAAATCCACCGGCGCGCCGGGCGGCAGGCTGCCGCTGGCGACCAGCAGGTCGGGGAATTCGGGCAGCTGTTCCAGATGGCTCAGACAGGCCTGCCATTCGCCTTCGGTCAGGTGCGGGCCGGGCATGACGAAGCGGAACTCGGCGCCGGTGCTGTGTTCGTGCACCGTGAAACTGACGCGCGTTTCGTCGGCGATCGGCAGGAACACGCTGGGGATGCCCTCTTCGCGCATGCGCGTCTCCAGCCAGTGGCCGGCCGAACCGCCGGTGGGACACAGCGACGTGCATTCGCCGCCCAGGCGGGTGAGCACGCGCGCCACGTTGATGCCGCCGCCGCCCGCGTCGTGCAGCGTGTCGCCGCAACGCAGCTTGTGCGTGGGCACCACGCGCTCGGTTTCGGTCGCCAGGTCGACCGAGGGGTTCATCGTCAGGCAGAGGACGCGCAGTTGGGCTTCTTGTGTGTTCATGCTGGGGTTCTACCCGAAAACCATGACGCCCGATCGGTGGATCAACGCAGGTGTTTCAGGCGTTTGGCGGCGAACGCCTCGCTGACCCGCAGGCCACGGGTGCCCGGCACCAGCTGGAAGGCCTCACCCGCTTGGATGGTGCCGGTCCGCACCACGGCAAGGTAAAAGCCGGAACACAGCCGCTCCATCATGAGCCGACCCGCCTGGTTCAGCCCCATGACGGCGTTGAACTTGAAGCAGGGCTCGCGCGGCGCGGTCACGCGCAGCACGCAACCAGGAAAGTGCAGCTCGTCGCCGATCCAGACCTCGTGCTCCAGCAGGCCTTCGATGCCGAGGTTCTCGCCCATGAAGCCGGGCGGCAGCGCTTCGTCGAACAGGCTCACGCCGGCATCCCGGCGCTGCGCCTGCCAGAACGGGAGGTGTTCCACCGGATAGGCGTAGACCGCTTTGCCGAGCCCGCCGTGAACACTCGGGTCGGCCTGCTCGTCGCCGGCCAGGCCCAGCGGACCCACGGCCACCGGGCCGCTGACCGGCGCTTTGCCGATGGCCGAAAGCACGCTGCGTGTACCGATCCGCAGGGGACGGGCGTTGCCGGTGTTGACGCTCAGGACACGCATCGTTGACGAAGTCGCCGCGACGAGCGTCAGCCGCGCATCAGCGCTTCGATCTCGTCGGCCTGCACCGGCACGCCGCGGCTGATGAGTTCGCAGCCGGTGGCGGTGACGATGGCGTCGTCTTCGATGCGGATGCCGATGTTCCAGAAGTGTTCCGGCACGCCCTCGCCCGGGCGCACGTACAGCCCGGGCTCGATGGTGAGGACCATGCCGGGCTGGAGGATGCGGCTGGGGCGGTCCTTGATGAGCTCGCCCGAGAGCGGGTCCTTGCGTTCGTTGACGGTACCGATCTCCGACGGTTCCACGTAGCCGCCGCAGTCGTGCACGTCCATGCCCAGCCAGTGGCCGGTGCGGTGCATGTAGAACGGAAAGTAGCTGCGGTTGGTGATCACGTCCTGCGCGCTGCCCACCTTGTTCTTGTCGAGCAGGCCGACGTCGAGCAGGCCCTGCGCCAGCACGGCGACCGTGGCTTCGTGCGGGTCGGTGAAACGCGCGCCGGCTTTCGTCGCCGTCACCGCCGCTTCCTGCGAGGCCAGCACCAGGTCGTACAGCGTGCGCTGCGGGCCGGTGAAGCTGCCGTTGGCGGGGAAGGTGCGGGTGATGTCGCTGGCGTAGCCGTCGAGCTCGCAGCCGGCGTCGATCAGCACCAGCTCGCCGCTGCGGATGGGCGCGGTGTCGGCGCGGTAATGCAGGATGCAGGCGTTGGCGCCGGCGGCGACGATGCTGCCGTAGGCCGGGTACTGCGAGCCCTGCTGGCGGAACTCGTGCAGCAGCTCGGCGTCGAGGTGGTACTCGCGCACGTCCTGGCCCGCACGCAGCATGGCGGCGCAGCGCTGCATGGCGCGGATGTGGGCACGCGCGCTGATCTGCGCGGCGCGGCGCATCACGTCCTGTTCGTGCGCATCCTTGGTCAGGCGCATCTCGTCCAGCAGGGCGCAGAGGTCGCGCTGCGACTCGGGGCACAGGGCGCCGTAGCGCACGCGGGCACGCACCGGCTGCAGCCACTGATTGACGCGGCTCTCCAGCCCCTCGTGGGTGGCAAACGGGTACCAGACCACGCTGCGGTTTTCCAGCAGCCGGGGCAGGCGCTGGTCGAGTTCGGCCACGGAAAACGCGGCCTGCACGCCGAGCGCGTCGGGCGCGGCGTCCGGGCCCAGCCGCAGGCCGTCCCAGATCTCGCGCTCGGCGTCTTTCGGGTTGCAAAACAGCGTGCTCTCGCCTTCGGCGGTGATCACCAGCCAAGCCTTGGGTTCGGTGAAGCCGGTCAGGTAATAGAAGTAGCTGTCGTGCCGGAACAGGAAGTCGCTGTCGCGGTTGCGCTGCTGCTCGGGCGCGGTGGGCACGATGGCGATGCCACCGGGGCCGAGCTGGGCAGCGAGCTGCGCGCGGCGTTGGGTGTAGAGGGCGTGGGAGGTGTGTGCGTCCATGGACGCATTCTCCGTGTTTTGCAACGACCCCGCAGTGCCACTGTCCGGCGCGCAGTTCAACCAAGGATGCGGTGGAACCGGCTTCGACGGGACGAAGAGGCATCGGCTCCGACGATGACGCGGCCTGCAAGGCACGCCGCAGGCGGCGCGGGGGGAGCCGATTGCTTCAGCCCAGTTCTTTCAGGCGCTCGGGTGTGCCGACATCGGTCCAGGGGCCGGTGTAGAGCTCGGCGCTCACGAGCCCGGCGTCCATGGCCTGGCGCAGCAGCGGCGCCAGAGGTGCGGCGGTGCCCTGCGGGTTGCCGGGGATGGTTTCGCACCACGGGGCTTCAAACAGCGCGCGGCGGTACAGGCCGATGGTGCTGTAGGTGTGTTTCTGGTCGGCCTGGTTCAGCGCCCGGCCGTCGGCGGCCAGGCCGAAGTCGCCTTGGGGGTTGTGCGCCGGGTTGGGCACCAGCCAGATATGCGCCAGCAGGCCGCTGGCGCTGAAGCGGTCCACGCTGGCCTGGGTGAAGGGAAAGCCGGGCACGTAGACGTCGCCCGCCAGCACCCAGAACACCTCGCCCAGCAGCGGCAGCGCGCGCGAAATACCACCCGCGGTTTCGAGCGCGTAGCCGAAGTCCTGGCCTTCGTGTGAAAACGCAACCTCGGCGCCCGGGTGGGCTTGTGGCCAGTCGGCGAACTCCTGCTCGATCTGCTCGCCCAGCCAGGCGGTGTTGACCACCAGTCGGGAGAAGCCACCCTGGTGCAGCGCTTCCATCTCCCACTGCATCAGCGGCTTGCCCTGCACCCGC
The DNA here is from genome assembly GCF_013387465.1 of Hydrogenophaga aromaticivorans. Classification (GTDB taxonomy): domain Bacteria; phylum Pseudomonadota; class Gammaproteobacteria; order Burkholderiales; family Burkholderiaceae_C; genus Hydrogenophaga; species Hydrogenophaga aromaticivorans. Next base: position 299,507 of record NZ_VYGV01000015.1, read on the forward strand.
AGCAAAGGCTTGGGTGTCACGTCGGTCAGCGGGCGCATGCGCATGCCGCGCCCGGCGGCCAGGATCATGGCGGGGATGGTGGCTTTCGCGGTGGTGTGGGGCAAGGTCACGTCTGCATTATTCACGAGCCGCCAGGGCCGGACGGGCGGCCCGATAAAATCTCGGGTTTGGCGCCCTGGGCGCTGTCATCCCACCTCACCACGGTTCATCCATGTCCGACGACGCCAACACCCCCTTCAGCCCCGCCCCCGCCGCCGTCCCTGCCGCCGCACCCACGGTGTCGCCGCAGACCCAGGCCAACGCGATCCGCGCGCTCGCCATGGACGCGGTGCAGGCCGCCAACTCGGGCCACCCCGGCGCACCCATGGGCATGGCCGACATGGCCGTTGCGCTGTGGGGCCGCCACCTGCGCCACAACCCCACCAACCCCGCCTGGGCCAACCGCGACCGCTTCGTGCTGTCCAACGGCCACGGCTCCATGCTGATCTACGCGCTGCTGCACCTGACCGGCTACAAGCTGCCCATCGGCGAACTCAAGAACTTCCGCCAGCTCGGCAGCAAGACCGCGGGCCACCCCGAGGTCGGCCACACGCCCGGCGTCGAAACCACCACCGGCCCGCTGGGCCAGGGCCTCACCAACGCGGTGGGCATGGCGCTGGCCGAGAAGCTGCTGGCTTCCGAATTCAACCGCGAAGGCCACGCCATCGTGGACCACAACACCTACGTCTTCCTGGGCGACGGCTGCCTGATGGAAGGCATCAGCCACGAAGCCATCGCGCTGGCCGGCGCCTGGAAGCTCAACAAGCTGGTCGCCCTGTACGACGACAACGGCATCTCCATCGACGGCCAGGTCGCGCCCTGGTTCATCGACGACACGCCCAAGCGTTTTGAAGCCTGCGGCTGGAACGTGATCCGCGCGGTCGACGGCCACGACGCCGACGCCGTGGACAAGGCCATCGCCGCCGCCAAGAACAGCGCCGACAAGCCCACGCTGATCTGCTGCAAGACCGCCATCGGCAAGGGCAGCCCGAACCGCGCCAACACCGCCAAAGCCCACGGCGAGCCGCTGGGCATCGAAGAGATCAAGCTCACCCGCGAAGCCCTGGGCTGGCCCCACGCCCCGTTCGCGATTCCGAAAGACGTCTACGCCGCCTGGGACGCCAAGGCCGCCGGCAAAACCGTTGAAGCCGCCTGGAACGCGCAGTTCGCCGCCTACAAGGCTGCCTTCCCCGAGCTGGCCAAGGAATTCACCCGCCGCATGAAGGGCGAGCTGCCCAAGCAGTTCCACCAGGTCGCTGTGGACGCCGTGCTCGCGGCCCACACCAAGGCCGAGACCGTGGCCAGCCGCAAGGCCAGCCAGATCGCGCTGGAAGCCTTCACGGCCGCCCTGCCCGAGCTGCTGGGTGGCAGCGCCGACCTGACCGGCTCCAACCTGACCAACACCAAGTCCACGCCTAACCTGCGCTTCGATCTGGCCGGCAACGTGGTGAAGAACGAGGCCGGCCAGGGTGGCCGCCACATCAACTACGGCGTGCGCGAATTCGGCATGGCCGCGATCATGAACGGCGTCGCGCTGCACGGTGGCTTCATCCCCTACGGCGGCACCTTCCTCACGTTCTCCGATTACAGCCGCAACGCCATCCGCATGGCCGCGCTGATGAAGCAGCGCGTGATCCACGTCTTCACGCACGACTCCATCGGCCTGGGTGAGGACGGCCCGACCCACCAGTCGGTCGAACACGCCGCCAGCCTGCGCCTGATCCCCAACCTGGACGTCTGGCGTCCGGGCGACACCGCCGAGACCGCCGTGGCCTGGGCTGTGGCGCTGCAAAACAGCAACAAGCCGACTGCGCTGCTGCTGAGCCGCCAGAACCTGCCCTACGCCCCCAAGCACGACCTCGGCGACATCAGCCGCGGTGCCTACGTGCTGGCTGAGCCCAGCGAAGTGGGACTGAAGAAGAAGGCCCAGGCGGTGATCATCGCCACCGGCTCCGAAGTGCAGCTTGCGCTCAAGGCGCAGGACCTGCTGGCCCGCGCCTACAACATCGCGGTGCGCGTGGTCTCTATGCCCAGCACCACGACCTTTGACCGCCAGGATCCGGCCTACAAGGCGGAAGTGTTGCCCAAAGGCCTGCCGCGCATCGCGGTGGAAATGGGCTCCACCGACGGCTGGTGGAAATACGGCGTGGCCGCGGTCGTCGGCCTCGACACCTACGGCGAGTCCGCCCCGGCGCCGGCGCTGTTCGAACACTTCGGTTTCACCGCCCAGAACGTGGCCGACACGGTGCGCACCGTATTGACCAAGTAATCGGTTTCGTTTGATTTTTCATCCATCCACAGGAGTACAGGACATGACCATCAAGATCGGTATCAACGGCTTCGGCCGCATCGGGCGCAACGTGTTGCGCAGCGCGATCCAGAACTTTGCCGACATCGAAGTCGTCGCCATCAACGACCTGCTCGAACCCGACTACCTGGCCTACATGCTGCAGTACGACAGCGTGCACGGCCGCTTCAAGGGCACCGTCAAGGTCGAAGGCGGCAACATCGTCGTCAACGGCAAGACCATCCGTCTGACGCAAGAGCGCGACCCCGCCAACCTCAAGTGGGCCGACGTCGGCGCCGACGTCGTGATCGAATCCACCGGCCTGTTCCTCGACAAGGTCACGGCCCAGAAGCACCTGGACGCGGGCGCCAAGAAGGTCATCCTGTCTGCGCCCTCCAAGGACGACACCCCCATGTTCGTCTACGGCGTGAACCACAAGACCTACGCCGGCCAGGCCATCATCTCCAACGCCTCGTGCACCACCAACTGCCTGGCCCCTGTGGCCAAGGTGCTGAACGACAAGTGGGGCATCAAGCGCGGCCTGATGACGACAGTTCACGCTGCCACCGCGACGCAGAAGACCGTGGACGGCCCGTCCAACAAAGACTGGCGCGGCGGTCGCGGCATCCTGGAGAACATCATTCCTTCGAGCACGGGCGCTGCCAAGGCCGTGGGCGTGGTGATTCCCGAGCTGAACAAGAAGCTGACCGGCATGAGCTTCCGCGTGCCGACGTCCGACGTGTCGGTGGTCGACCTGACCGTGGAACTCAACAGCGAAGCCAGCTACGCCGAGATCTGCGCCGAGATGAAGGCGCAGAGCGAAGGCGCGCTCAAGGGCGTGCTGGGTTACACCACCGACAAGGTCGTGGCGACCGACTTCCGTGGCGAGACCTGCACCAGCGTGTTCGACGCCGACGCCGGCATCGCGCTGGACAGCACCTTCGTCAAGGTCGTGGCCTGGTACGACAACGAGTGGGGCTACTCCAACAAGTGCCTGGAGATGGCACGCGTGGTCGCTGGATAAGGCACCTCCTGCGCCGCTTCGTAGCTTCCCCCGGAAGGGGCCGCACCCGGTGGCCCGGCGGAGCCGGCTCTACGGGTGCCCTGGAATGAAAAAAAGCCGCTGTGAAAACAGCGGCTTTTTTTCATTCGCAGGGCTGGAGTCTTTTGCCCGCGAGAGCAGCGCCGAGGCCACTCACAGCGTTGCGCTGCGCTTCGGTGGCGGCGGGCAGGCGCAGGACAAAGTTGGTGCCTTCGGGCCGCTCCACCGCCACGCGCGCGGTGCGCACGCCCTTTTTGCTCAGGTCCTGCAGGGCCTGTTCGGCCGAGGCTTCGCTGGAGAAGGTGCCCAGCGCCAGACCGCGTCCGAGTGCTGGCACCGTGACTTCCCGGAATTCGATCTTGATGTCGCGCAGTTCGGTCTTTTTGCGCGCCATCTGCTCGTCGTTGTAGCGTCCCATGTAGACAATCCAGCGGCCTCCGCTGAGAACTTCGTTGAGCCGCCAGGCGCCGTCGGGCAGGCCCAGTTGTTGCAGGGCACTGCGCAACACATCGGCCTGGGCTGGCGAGTAGATGGCGGCTTGCCAACAAGCGGTGGCGGGCGTGTTGTCGGTCTGGGGCTTGGCAGGGACTTCGGGGGCCGCAACCGTGGTCGCTGCCATTGCCTCTGGCGCTGGAGCGGGTGGTGTTGGGGGCGCCGCCGTCGGTGCCGTGGCGTTCGATGGCGCCTCGGCCGGCCGGGGGGCGTTGAGCAGGCGCAAGCCCTCGGGCTTGATCTGGGATCGCAACCGCTCGGGCTCGGACTGCACCACCGGTTTCAGGCCCAGGGCGCCCAGGTACCCTTGGGTCCAGGCGAAATAGCCCGCGTTGGCCAGCACCAGCAACCAGATCACCACCCTCAACATGGCCGCACACTCACTTCCGAACTGGTGACCGCCTGCATGCCCTGGTCGGTCTGAACCAGCAAGGCCCCTTGCGGGCTCACACCACAGGCGGTTCCCTGGGTGCCGTCGGACAGGCGCACACTTTGCCCCTGGAGCGCATCGCGCCGGGCGAAACGCTCGGCAAAGGCGGTGAAGCCTTGCGACTCAAAGGCCTGGATGTCGCGCACCAGCGCGGGCGCCACCCGTGCCAGCGCCTCGCCCGCGGTCAGGCCCACCAGCACCTCGGACAAGCCGGCGGGCGCCATGGCGGGCAGCAGCGCGTCCGGGCTGGCCAGGGCGCTCACGGCCGCGGCTTCGGGGCGGGCGATGTTGATGCCCACGCCCACCACGACCAAGCGCGGGTGTGTGGCAGCGCTGCCGACCGATGTGCCGTTGCTGGCGGTTTCCACCAGGATGCCACCGAGCTTGCGCTGGTGCAGCCAGAGGTCGTTGGGCCACTTGAGCCGCACATCCGGGTGCAGGCTCTCGGCCAGGCTCACGCCGACCGCCAGAGACAGGCCGGACCAGTCGGCCGGCGCCAGCGGCAGCGCGAGCGAAAAGGTGAGCGACTGGCCGGCCTTGCTGTGCCAGCCCTTGCCCAGACGACCGCGCCCGGCGGTCTGCTCGTCGGCCGCCAGCAGCACCGGCTCCATCAACCCGGCGCGCGCGCGGCGCATGAGCTCGCTGCTGGTGGAGTCGATGCTGGGCAGCACCTCGACCGTGAAACCCGGCAGATCGGGCACGACCGCCTGCCAGACGGCCTCGACGTGGGCGAGCAGGTCAGACATGGTCGGAGAGGCGCGCCTGCAGCCCAGAACACCGCGCAACCGGCTTTGCCGGGGCGCTGGTGTTGTCCCCTTGGGGGGAAGACGCGAAGCGGCGCAGGGGGGTCATCCCAGTTTCGTGGCACGGCCACCGCGCTTCGGCGCCAGCAGCGTGCCGCGGCAGTTCTTGGCGCCGCACCAGCAGGGGTACTCGGCCTTGAGCTTCGGGGTGTAGGGCTCGTCGATCACCAGGCCGTAGTCGTAGAACAGCTCTTCGCCCGCGGCGATGTTGCGCTGGGCGCGGATGAAGACCCGGCCGTCGTCCACCTCGGCTTCGCAGTTGGGGTTGCAGCTGTGGTTGATCCAGCGCGAGGAGTTGCCGCCCACCTTGGCGTCGATGACGTGGCCTTCATCGATGTGGAAATAGAAGGTGTGGTTCGGATCGCTGGGGTCGTGGGGGTGGCGCCTGAGCGCCTCGTCCCAGCTGATGATCTCGCCCACGTATTCAATCAGGGTCTCACCTTCGGCCAGATCCACGACGGCGTAGACGCCCTTGCCGTGCACGCCGGAGCGCCGCGTCTGGATGCGCCGGCTGCTGGCAGCGGGCGTTTTGGTGGCGGAAGCGGCGCGCGTCTGGCGGGGGCTTTTTGCGAAACCTGCGGTTTTCGTCACGGCCGGAATTTTTGGTAAGGTTGATTCATGCAGGTGCGCGCGTGTGTGTGCGTACCCATGTGTGCGCGTGCATGCGCGCGTGAAAGCTGATTGTAGAGATGAAAACTGCTGAAGGTTTCGCCAAAACCCTGGTCATTGCCGAGAAGCCATCCGTGGCCCAGGACATCGTGCGAGCGCTCACCCCGGTGGCGGGCAAGTTCGACAAGCACGATGACCACTTCGAGAGTGACACCTACGTCGTCACTTCCGCCGTGGGCCACCTGGTGGAGATCGCCGCGCCCGAAGAGTTCGACGTCAAACGTGGCAAGTGGAGCTTCGCCCACCTGCCGGTGCTGCCGCCCTACTTTGAACTCAAGCCGATCGACAAGACCAAGTCGCGCCTGTCGGCGGTGGTGCGCCTGGCCAAGCGCAAGGACGTGACGAAACTCATCAACGCCTGTGACGCGGGCCGCGAGGGCGAGCTGATCTTCCGGCTGATCGAACAGTACGCCGGTGGCCTGAAGGGCGGCTCGTACCAGACGCTGGGCAAGCCGGTGCAGCGCCTGTGGCTGCAATCCATGACGCCGGCGGCCATCCGCGACGGTTTTGAACACCTGCGCAGCGATGCACAGATGCAGGGACTGGCCGACGCCGCGCGCAGCCGTTCCGAGGCCGACTGGATGGTCGGCATCAACGGCACGCGCGCCATGACCGCGTTCAACTCGCGCGACGGCGGCTTTTTCCTCACCACGGTCGGCCGGGTGCAGACGCCCACGCTGTCCATCGTGGTCGAGCGCGAAGAAAAGATCCGCGCCCACCGCAGCCGCGACTACTGGGAAATCCACGCGGCCTTCCTGGCCGAGGCCGGCGAGTACCCGGGCAAGTGGTTCGACCCCGCGTTCAAGAAGCCCACCGGCGATGACGCCGACCTGGAGCAGCGCGCCGACCGCGTCTGGAGCCAGCGCGAAGCCCAGGCGATCGCCGATGCGGTGCGCGGCAAGGCCGCCAGCGTCAAGGAAGAGAGCAAACCCACCACGCAGGCCAGCGGCCTGCTGTACGACCTGACCAGCCTGCAGCGCGAGGCCAACGGCCGCTTCGGCTTCTCGGCCAAGACCACGCTGCAGCTGGCGCAAAGCCTGTACGAGCGCCACAAGGCCCTGACCTACCCGCGGACCGACTCGCGCGCCCTGCCCGAGGACTATTTGCCCACGGTGAAGCAGACCTTCGAGATGCTGGCCGGCAGCGGCATGAAGCACCTGGCGCCGCACGCGCGCACCGCGCTCGACGGCGGCTACATCCGCCCGAGCAAGCGCATCTTCGACAACAGCAAGGTGTCGGACCACTTCGCCATCATCCCCACGCTGCAGGCGCCGCACGGGCTGAGCGAAGCCGAGCAGAAGCTGTACGACCTGGTGGTTCGCCGCTTCCTGGCGGTGTTCTTCCCCAGCGCCGAATTCATGGTCACGACCCGCATCACGAGTGTGGTCAATCACCACTTCAAGACCGAAGGCAAGGTGCTGGTCAAGCCGGGCTGGATGGCGGTCTATGGCAAGGAAGCCGCCGAAGACGTGGTGGATGCCAAAGAGGGCGACAAGGGGCAGAACCTGGTGCCGGTGCGCGAAGGCGAGACCGTGCGCACCGAATCGGTGGAGACCAAAGGCCTGAAGACCAAGCCACCCGCACGCTATTCGGAAGCCACCCTGCTGGGCGCCATGGAAGGCGCCGGCAAGCTGGTGGATGACGACGAGCTGCGCGAAGCGATGCAGGAAAAAGGCCTGGGCACGCCTGCCACGCGCGCGGCCATCATCGAAGGCCTGCTGACCGAGAAGTACATGTTCCGCGAAGGCCGCGAGATCATCCCCACGGCCAAGGCCTTCCAGCTCATGACACTGCTGCGAGGCCTGGGCGTGGAAGAACTCTCCAAGCCCGAGCTCACCGGCGAGTGGGAATACAAGCTGGCGCAGATGGAGCACGGCAAGCTCAGCCGCGCCGCCTTCATGGGCGAGATCGCCGCCATGACCGAGCGCATGGTGAAGAAGGCCAAGGAATACGACCGCGACACCATCCCCGGCAACTACGCCACCCTGCAAACGCCCTGCCCCAACTGCGGCGGCGTGGTGAAAGAAAACTACCGCCGCTACGGCTGCACCGGCACCGACGGCAACAGCGAGGGCTGCGGCTTCTCGTTCGGCAAGTCGCCGGCCGGTCGCACCTTCGAGCCCGAAGAGGCCGAACAGCTGCTGGCGACCAAAAAGATCGGCCCGCTGGAAGGCTTCCGCTCCAAGGCGGGCTGGCCCTTCGTGGCCGAGATCGTCATCAAGTTCAACGAAGAAGAGAAGAACTGGAAACTCGAATTCGACTTCGGTGACGACAAGAAAAACGAAGAGACCGGTGAGCTGGTCGATTTCACCGGCAGCGAATCGCTCGGCGCCTGCCCCAAGTGTGGCGGAGCGGTGCACGAACACGGCGCCAACTACGTCTGCGAGAAGTCGGTGCCGACGATGGCGCAGGCCACACCGACTTGCGACTTCAAGAGCGGCAAGATCATCCTGCAGCAGCCGGTGGCGCGCGAGCAGATGAGCAAGTTGCTGGAAACCGGCAAGACCGACCTGCTCGACAAGTTCGTCTCCATGCGCACGCGCCGTGCGTTCAAGGCCTTCCTGGCCTGGGACAAGGAAGCGGGCAAGGTGAACTTCGAGTTCGCACCGTCCAAGTTCCCGCCGCGCAAGACCGCGGCCGGCGCACCCGTGCGCGCGGCGGCTGGCAAAGCCGCCCCGGCCAAGAAGGCCGCGCCTGCGAAGAAAGCCGCAGCCAATAAGGCGCCCGCGGTCAAAACGCCCAAGGCGCCGCGCAAGACCACTGCCGCGAGCGGCAAGCAGCCCAGCGCGGCGCTGGCCGCGGTGATCGGTGCCGATGCCGTGTCGCGCCCCGAAGCGGTGAAGAAGCTGTGGGACTACATCAAGGCCAACGGTCTGCAGGACGCGGCCAACAAGCGCAACATCAACGCCGACGCCAAGCTGGAACCGGTGTTCGGCAAGCCGCAGGTGACCATGTTTGAAATCGCCGGCGTGCTGGGCAAACACCTCAGCTGATTCAGGAGACAACACACCATGAGTCTCAAACTTTATTTCGCCCCCGGCGCCTGCTCGTTCGTGCCGCACAGCATGCTGGAACTCTCGGGTGCGCCATTCGAACCCGCCAGCGTCAAGCTGCACAAGGGCGAGCAGCGCTCGGCTGAGTATCTGGCGCTCAACCCGCGCGGCCAGGTGCCGGTGCTGGTGGACGACGGCGAGGTGGTCACCCAGATCGTGTCCATCCTGTTGCACCTGGATGCGAAGTTTCCACAGGCCGGCATCCTGCCCGCGTCGGGGCTGGCGCGCACGCGTGCGCTGTCCACGCTGGCCTGGATGAACAACACGGTGCACCCCACCTTCACCCATGTGTTCATGCCGCAGAAGTTCACCGAGGACGAAGGCGCGCAGAAGGTCATTCGTGCGTTCGCCGCGAACAGCTACCGGGGTCTGCTGGGCGAGATCGAGGTGCTCGCGGCCCAGGCTTCACCCTGGCTCACGGGCGAGAAGCCGGGCGCGCTCGACGCCTACGCGCTGACCCTGCTGCGTTGGGGCGGTTACGCGGGCATCGATCCCACCACCTTCCCCTCCACCTGGGCGCTGGCCCAGCGGTTCGCGGCACTGCCGGCCGTGGCGCGCGCGGTGGAGCGCGAGAAGCTGCAGCTCAACGTGTACCAGCCGGCCATGGCGGCCTGAATTTCCGCGGCCGCGTCGCCGGGCCTCAGTCCTTGTCCGGGGACTTGCGGGGCGCAAAACGCACCGACGCGCGCAGACCCCGGTGGGTACGGTCCGGCTGGGCGTCCTCCATGGACACCACGGCGCCGTGTTGCTGGGCGATCTCGTGCACGATGGCCAGGCCCAGGCCCGAGCCATCGACGTTGGTGCCCAGCGCGCGGTAGAACGGCTGCAGCACGAGTTCGCGCTCGTTTTCCGGGATGCCCGGGCCGTTGTCCTCGACCTGCAGGATCATCACGCCGCTGAAGCGGTCCAGCAGCACGCGCGCCGTGACCACGCCATCCCGGCCGGAGTAGTTGATGGCGTTGTCCACCAGATTGCGCGTCATCTCCTGCAGCAGGGTCGGATTGCCTTCCATCAGGCAATCCGCCGGCATCTCTTCGGGCCCTTCGTAACCCAGGTCGATCCCGTGCTCCAGCGCCCGTGGCACGGAGTCCTGCACGACCCCCTTCACGAGCCGTGCGAGGTCGATGCGCGCCGTCGGCAACGTGCGGCCGGTGGTTTCGGCGCGGGCGAGTGACAGCAGCTGGTTGACGGTGTGGGTGGCGCGGGTGCTGGAGCGCGCGATCTGCTGCAGCGAGCCGCGGATTTCCTGCGGATCGCTCTCGCGTTGCGCCAGCTCGGCCTGCATGCGCAGCCCCGCCAGCGGCGTCTTGAGCTGGTGGGCCGCGTCGGCCAGGAAGCGTTTCTGCGTGCTCAGCGAGGTCTTCAGCCGCGTCAGCAGGTCGTTGATGGACGAGACCAGCGGCGCCACTTCCTGGGGAATGAACGACTCTTCGATCGGACTCAGGTCGTCGGGCTTGCGCGCGCGGATGCGCTGCTCCAGTTCGTTGAGCGGGCGGATGCCGCGCACCAGCGCCATCCACACCAGCAGCACCGCCAGCGGCAGGATCACGAACTGCGGCACCATCACACCCTTGATGATCTCGGTGGCCAGTGTGGAGCGTTTGCCCTTGGTTTCGGCCACCTGCATCAGCACCAGGCGTTTGGGGTCCTGGTTGCGCGAGAGCCATGCGTAGGCCACACGCACTTCATCGCCGCGCACGATGTCGTCGCGCAGCATCACCCGCCCCGGTTCGGGGGTTTCGTTGTCCTGCGGCAGGGGAAAGTCGCCCTCGCCACTGATGAGCTCGCCGCGGGGGTCCAGCACCTGGTAGTAGACGAGGTCGCTGTCGTCGGCGCGCAGCAGGTCGCGCGCCTGCGGCGTCAGGTTGAAGCTCACCTTTTCGTTCTGGTTCACCACAAACTGCGTGAGCGCCTGCAGGTTGAACTCCAGCGCACGGTCAAACGGCTTGCTGGCAATGCCCTGCGCCACGAACCAGGTCAGCGCCAGCGACAGCGGCCACAGCAGCAGCAGCGGCGTGAGCATCCAGTCCAGGATCTCGCCAAACAGGCTGCGTTGCTCGCGCTGGAACAGCCCGAACGACATCTGGCCGTTGTCGTGCTTTTTGGGATCGGACATGTCAGCTGCGGCGGTTTATCGCAAACTTGTCCGGAGCGACGGGTTCCAACCCAGAGCACTGTGGAGCCGGCTTTGCCGGGCCACCAGTGCTGCCCCCTGGGGGGGTGACGGGCTGCAAGCCCGGCGCGGGGGGAGCCTTCATCCAGGGATCTTTTCAAGGCAGTAACCCAGGCCGCGCACCGTGGCGATGCGGATCGGGCCCTTCTCGATCTTCTTGCGCAGGCGGTGGATGTAGACCTCGATGGCGTTGTTGCTCACCTCTTCGCCCCACTCGCACAGGCGCTCGACCAGCTGGTCCTTGCTCACCAGCCGCCCGGCGCGCTGCAGCAGCACTTCGAGCAGGCCGAGTTCGCGCGCCGAGAGTTCGACCATCTTGCCGTCGATGGTGGCCACGCGGCCGGCCTGGTCGTACACCAGCGGGCCGTGTTTGATGGTGGAGCTGGCGCCGCCCATACCACGGCGCGTGAGGGCGCGCACGCGCGCTTCGAGTTCCTGCAGCGAAAACGGTTTGGCCATGTAGTCGTCGGCGCCGTAGTCCAGACCCTTGACGCGTTCCTCGATGCTGTCGGCCGCGGTCAGGATCAGCACCGGCAGCGCCGAACCGCGCGAGCGCAGGCGTTTGAGCACCTCCAGACCATGCATTTTCGGCAGGCCCAGATCCAGGATCAGCAGGTCAAACTCGTTGTTGGTCATCAGCGCGGCGTCGGCTTCGCTGCCGCTGGCCACGTGGTCGACGGCCGCGCCGGCCGCGCGAAGACTGCGCAGCAGACCATCGGCCAGAACCTGGTCGTCTTCGGCAATCAGGATGCGCATGCGGGTTTCCTTTGCGGCCGGTCGGGCGGCCTGTTGTGGGGGCACTGTCAGCCGCACAACCGGCTGGCGGCGGCATGGTCTCCTCGACCATTTTAGGCCTCGCCAGCGGGGTCGGTTGCGGGAGAAACCCCCGACTCATGGGACGCGAGAGCGCGCGCCAAGCGGCCGTTCAGGTGCCGTACGCCTCCAGCCCCAGCGCCACCACGGTGGCCACCTCGGCGCCGACCTGGGCGCGAAACTCCGCCTCGGCCTGTGCCACCGCCTGGCGAAACGCTTCCAGCCAGAGCAGGCCGGTTTCGGTGAACACGATGCGGCGTGCGCGCGCATCCAGCGGATCGGGTTCGCGCCGCACCAGGCCCCAGGCCTCGCACTGTGTCACCAGATCACCCATGGCCTGCTTGCTCATGCCGGCCTGCCGGGCGAGCTCGGTCAGGCGCGAGCCCTTGAGCGCCAGATGGCGCGTGATGTGGATGTGGGCCGCACCCACCTGCGCGCGCGCGGCGAGGTTGGAGAGCGCCAGCGGCACAGCCGCGTCGCGCGCCATCAGATCGAGCACGCGTTCGTCAAAACGGCGCAAGGCGAGACCCATCAGACGGCCCAGGTGGCCGGAGCGCCAGCGGTCGTCGCCAGCCGCCAAGGGGAGTCCTTCGTTCATCGGTTCAGCCAGTCGGAGGAGGTGTCTTTTAGCCCAGCACACGCCGAAGAACCGGCTTTGCCGGGCCAAGGGCGTGGTCCCCCTGGGGGGAAGCCGCGCAGCGGCGCAGGGGGGTGGTCAAATGGTAAGTCAAACTGACCAAAAATTGACTTGTTCGAAATGTATATCGCTGTAAACTGCTGTTCAAGCATCCAGCCTGTACACAAAAACACCTGCTGGAAGCGAACACCCACTCACTCGCTCAGGAGCATCAAATGGACGCAGCCGTCAAGAACAACCCCGTCAACAGCGAAAAGGCCAAGGCTCTGCAGGTCGCGCTGGCCCAGATCGAAAAGCAGTTCGGCAAAGGCACGATCATGCGACTGGGCGAGGGCGAGGTGATCGAAGACATCCAGGTCGTGTCCACCGGCTCGCTCGGGCTGGACATCGCGCTGGGCGTCGGCGGTCTGCCGCGGGGTCGCGTGATCGAGATCTACGGCCCGGAATCCTCGGGCAAGACCACGCTCACCCTGCAGGCCATCGCCGAAATGCAGAAAGTGGGCGGCCAGTGTGCTTTTGTCGACGCCGAACACGCGCTGGACATCCAGTACGCGCAGAAGCTCGGCGTCAACCTGCAGGACCTGCTGATCTCCCAGCCCGACACCGGCGAACAGGCGCTCGAAATCGTTGACAGCCTGGTGCGTTCCGGTGCGGTCGACCTGATCGTGGTCGACTCGGTGGCCGCGCTCACGCCCAAGGCCGAACTAGAAGGCGAGATGGGCGACAGCCTGCCCGGCCTGCAGGCCCGCCTGATGAGCCAGGCGCTGCGCAAGCTCACCGCCCACATCAAGAAGACCAACTGCATGGTCATCTTCATCAACCAGATCCGCATGAAGATCGGTGTCATGTTCGGCAGCCCCGAAACCACCACCGGCGGCAACGCGCTCAAGTTCTATGCTTCGGTGCGCCTCGATATCCGCCGCACCGGCACGATCAAGAAGGGCGAGGACTCGATCGGCAACGAAACCAAGGTCAAGGTGGTGAAGAACAAGGTGGCGTCCCCGTTCAAGACGGCCGAGTTCGACATCCTGTTTGGCGAAGGCATCAGCCGCGAAGGCGAAATCCTGGACCTGGGCGTGCTGCACAAGGTGATCGAAAAATCCGGCGCCTGGTACGCCTACAACGGCGAGAAGATCGGCCAGGGTCGCGACAACTCACGCGAATTCCTGCGCGAGAACCCCGACCTGCGCGTCGAGATCGAGAACAAGGTGCGCACCGAGCTCGGCGTGCCGCTCCTGCCCACCGACGAAGCCGCCGCACCGGCCAAAGGTGGCAAGACCGCCAAGGCGGAGAAAGCCGCCATCGCCGAATAAGCGTCCCGGTGGATCGCACGCGCCAATCGATAACGGCAGGCTGAAATGGGCTTTGATCAGCCGTCACTCAAAGGCCGCGCCCTGCGTCTGCTTGCCGGCCGCGAGCATTCGCGCGCCGAGCTGGAGCGAAAGCTCAAGCCCCACGAAACCGAGCCCGGTGAACTGGCCCGCGCACTCGATGAGCTGCAGGCCAAGGGCTTCATCGATGAGCAGCGTGTGGTGGCGTCGGTGCTGCACCGGCGTGCCAGCCGGCTCGGGGCGTCGCGCGTGAAGCACGAGCTGCAGGCCAAGGGCGTGAGCGCCGAAGCCGTGGCCACGGCGGTGGCCGATCTGCAGGGTTCCGAATTCGAGCGCGCGCGCGAGATCTGGCGTCGCAAGTTCGGTGAGCCGGCCGCCGATGCCGCGGGGCAGGCCCGGCAGATGCGCTTCCTGGCCGCGCGCGGCTTCGGTGGGGATGTCATTCGAAGGGTGGTGGGCGGGCGCGACGCGGACTGAGAGTCTGAAAGCCAGGTGTTCGCAGTACCATCCGGGGTATTCAAAAGCACGCCTTGATGCGTGTCCCTGGAGACAAACCATGGCTTTATTCCGGCGGTTCTTTGGTGCTGTTGGGGCGGTGCACGACAACCAGCTGCAGGCAGAGGCGGCGGATGCTGCGCAAGGCCTGGACATCGACGCCGCCGTGGTCGCCCACCAGCAGTGGAAACAGCACCTGCTGGCGCACCTGGCCGGCCACCACTCCGAGGCCGGACTGGAGGTCGAAGACATCTGCCGCGACGACCGCTGTGATCTGGGCCGCTGGATCCATGGTCAGGCCCGTGCCCGCCTGGGCACCTTCCCGGGCTTCACCGCCTTGCTCTCGCACCACCGCATGTTCCACCACGTGGCGTGCAATGTGCTCGCGCTGGAGCAGGCGGGCAAGCGGGGCGACGCTCGCCGCATGGTGGCCGACCAGTTCGAGGCCTATTCGGACCGGGTGACGGAAGACCTGCGCTTGTTGCAGCAGGTGGTGAACCAGCCCCGCAGCGAACCCGGTCGGTCGAACTGAGCGGATGTTCCGCTCAGAGACCGAGCATGAGCTGGAGGTTTTGCACCGCGGCGCCGCTGGCGCCCTTGCCCAGGTTGTCCAGGCGCGCGATCAGCACGGCGTGGCGATGGGCCTCGTTGGCAAACACCCGCAGTTCCAGCCGGTTGGTGTCGTTGAGGGCGGTGGCGTCGAGCTTGCCGCTCTCCGGGGCGGGCTCCACGCTGACCCAGCCGCCGGCCGAGACGCTGCCCGCGTAATGGGCCACCAGCGCATCGTGCAGGTCGCTGGCCTTCGGTGCTCCGGGCAGGTCGTCGAGGTGCAGTGGCAGTTGCACCAGCATGCCCTGTCGGAAATTGCCCACCGCGGGGATGAAGATCGGCCGCCGGCTCATACCGGTGTAGCGAAGGATCTCAGGAATGTGCTTGTGCGCGAGGCCCAGCGCATAGGCTTCGTGCAGCGGCGCCTCGCCCTTTTCATAGGCTTCGATCATGCTGCGCCCGCCGCCCGAATAACCGCTCACCGAGGGCAGCGAAACGGGGAAGTTTTTGGGTAGCAGCCCGGCATCGACCAGCGGACGCAGCAAAGCGATGGCACCGGTGGCGTAGCAGCCGGGGTTGGCCACGCGATCGGCTTTCATCACAGCCTCGCGCTGATCGACACAGAGTTCGGGGAAGCCATAAACCCAGTCGGGCGCACAGCGGTGCGCGGTGGAGGCGTCGATGATCCGGGGTTTCCGGCCCGGCATGCTGTCGATCATGGCCACTGACTCGATGGCCGCATCGTCGTGCAGGCAGAGGATCACCAGATCGGCCTGCGACATGAGTTCGCGCTTGGCCTCGGGGTCCTTGCGGCGTTCGGGAGCGATGCTCAGCAATTCAATAGCAGGCATCTGTTGAAGACGCTCGCGAATCTGCAGGCCGGTGGTGCCGGCTTCGCCGTCGATGAAGATCTTGGCCATGACGCTGGTTGCCTTGTCAGTTCTGGTTCAGAGATGCGTCAATATAATTATGCATTATGTGAACGCGATCACACCTCTTTGGTGCGTCGCAGCATGATACATTCCCCGGTTGCTGTGTCCAGTGCCTGCGCGCCGGCCGTTCGCTGTTCGGTCGGTTCAAGAAAACCCCCAGTCTGAGAGAGACCTCATGAAGATTCACGAGTACCAAGGCAAGGAAATCTTGCGTCAATTTGGTGTGCCAGTGCCGCGTGGCATTGCCGCGTTCACGGTGCAGGAAGCGGTGGAAGCCGCGCAGAAACTGGGTGGTCCGGTCTGGGTCGTCAAGGCCCAGATCCACGCCGGCGGCCGTGGCAAGGGCGGTGGCGTGAAGGTCGCAAAGACCATCGAAGACGTCAAGCGCCTTGCGGGCGAGATCCTGGGCATGCAGCTCAAGACCCACCAGACCGGCCCAGAAGGCCAGAAGGTGCGCCGCCTCTACATCGAAGACGGCGCCGACATCAAGAACGAACTGTATGTGTCGCTGGTCACCGACCGCGCGACCCAGAAGGTGGCGCTGATCGCATCGAGCGAAGGCGGTATGGACATCGAGGAAGTGGCCCACTCCACGCCCGAGAAGATCGTCACCGAGTTGATCGATCCGCTGACCGGCATCACCGAAGCGCAGTCCCGCAAGGTGGCTGCCGCCATCGGCCTGACCGGCGCTTCCGTGGACCAGGCCGTGGACATCTTCGCCAAGATCTACAAGTGCTACATGGACACCGACGCGTCCCTGGTGGAGATCAACCCCCTGAACTGCGATTCCAAGGGCAACCTGATGGCGCTGGACGCGAAGTTCAACTTCGACGCCAACGCGCTGTTCCGCCACCCCGAGATCGTGGCCTACCGCGATCTGGACGAAGAAGATCCGGCCGAAATCGAGGCCTCGAAATTTGACTTGGCCTACATCAGCCTGGACGGCAACATCGGCTGCCTGGTGAACGGTGCCGGTCTGGCCATGGCCACCATGGACACCATCAAGCTGTTCGGCGGCGAGCCGGCCAACTTCCTGGACGTGGGCGGCGGCGCCACCGCCGAGAAGGTCACCGAAGCCTTCAAGATCATGCTCAAGAACACCAAGGTCAAGGGCATCCTGGTCAACATCTTCGGCGGCATCATGAAGTGCGACACCATCGCCACCGGCGTGATCACCGCCTGCAAGGCGACCAACCTCAGCGTGCCGCTGGTGGTGCGCATGAAGGGCACCAACGAAGAGCTGGGCAAGAAGCTGCTGGCCGAATCCGGCCTGCCGATCATCGCTGCCGACACCATGGCCGAAGCAGCGACCAAGATCGTTGCTGCCGTCAAATAAGCCCGGAGAAGAAACACCATGTCGATCTACATCAACAAAGACACCAAGGTCATCACCCAGGGCATCACGGGCAAGACCGGCCAGTTCCACACCGAGAAGTGCCAGGAATACGCGAACGGCAAGAACTGCTTCGTGGCTGGCGTGAACCCGAAGAAGGCCGGTGAGTCGATCTTCAACATCCCGATCTACGCCTCCGTCAAGGAAGCCGCGCAGCAGACCGGCGCCACCGTGTCGGTGATCTACGTGCCGCCCGCTGGCGCTGCCGCCGCCATCTGGGAAGCCGTCGAGGCAGATCTGGACCTGGCGGTCTGCATCACCGAAGGCATCCCGGTCAAGGACATGCTGGAAGTGCGCAACCGCATGAAGGCCAAGGAAGCCGCCGGCGGCAAGAAGACCCTGCTGCTGGGCCCCAACTGCCCCGGCCTGATCACGCCCGACGAGATCAAGATCGGCATCATGCCCGGCCACATCCACCGCAAAGGCCGCATCGGCGTCGTGTCCCGTTCGGGCACGCTGACCTATGAAGCCGTGGCCATGCTGACCGAAGTGGGTCTGGGCCAGTCCAGCGCCGTCGGCATCGGTGGTGACCCGATCAACGGCCTGAAACACATCGACGTGATGAAGGCCTTCAACGACGATCCCGACACCGACGCCGTGATCATGATCGGCGAGATCGGTGGTCCGGACGAAGCCGAAGCCGCCATGTGGTGCAAGGCGAACATGAAGAAGCCCATCGTCGGCTTCATCGCCGGCGTGACGGCCCCTCCCGGCAAGCGCATGGGCCACGCCGGTGCGCTGATCTCCGGTGGCGCCGACACGGCCGATGCCAAGCTCGCCATCATGGAAGAGTCGGGTTTCATCATCACGCGCAACCCGTCCGAGCTGGGCAAGCTGCTCAAGGCGCAGCTGTGAAACGGCCCTGAGGCTGACGCGACAAAGGCAACGCTTGCGTTGCCTTTTTTTCGGCTGTGCAAAACCTCGCCACCCGTGGCTTTTGCCCGGTTTCCGTCCGATCGGGTCTGGCAGAATGAAACAGACTGCCAGAGTTTCACCATGTGGTGCACTCCGTTCCCGGTTGGCGTGGCTCAGATCGCGCGATGCCAGGCCGGGCCCTTTTCTTTCGGGCCATTCGCTTTAGCAAGAGGAAGTCGGGCTTTGTCCAGCAACTCCAGTGTGAAGCCCGCGTTGGCGCGTCGCCGGCGCGGTCAACCTTCCGACGCGATCATTGCCCTCGTGGTGGTCGTGGCGGCTTTTGCACTGCACTTTGCGACCGACCTGTTTGGCGGACTGGAGCGCCGGTACTACGATTTCGCCAGCACCCGCAGCGACAGAACGCCCAGCGATCGTGTGGCCATCATTGCCATCGACGATGAGAGCATCGCGAACATCGGGCGCTGGCCCTGGCCGCGCGAGGTGCACGCCCGGCTGATCGATCAGCTCGCGGCGGCGGGCGCCAAAACGGTGGCGCACACCGCCTTTTTCTTCGAACCGCAGACCGATCGGGGGCTGACCCGCTTGCGCGACTTGCGCGAGCAACTGCTTTCGGGCGACGCCTCTGCGCCCGCCTGGGCCGACCTGGGCCCCGATGCGCGCCAGCGCCTGCAGGCTTTTATCGACACCGCTGAACAGGATCTCGATACGGATGCCCGTCTGGTGAAGAGTCTGGGTCAGGCGGGGAACGTGGTCGTGCCTTCGCTCTACGTCCTGGGTGAACCCCAGGGGCGACCCGATCAACCGCTGCCCGCTTTCGCACAGAAAAGCGCTGTGCCCGACCCCCAGGGCTTCGGTGTGGCCGCCTCCGCGGCCCAGCAGCCCCTCGAAGCCATCGGCCAGGCGGCACTCGCCGTGGCCCATCTGAACCAGTTGCCCGACCGCGACGGGACCGTGCGCGGCGAACCCCTGCTCCTGCACTTCGACGGTCACGGCGTTCCCTCCATGGGTCTGATGGTGGCGGCCCAGAGCCTCAACCTGGGGGTTCAGGACATCCGCCTGCTGCCCGGCGAAGGGGTGATGCTGGGTCGCACGCGCATCGATACCGATGCCTCGGGTGTTGTGCTGCCCCAGTTCTATGCCGATCGCGGCGGACGCCCCGCGTTCACCACCGACTCGTTCTACGACGTGGTCTCGGGCCGCATCCCGGCCACCAAATACGCTGGCAAGGTCGTGATCATCGGCGCCACCGCCGCCGGGGTGGGCACGCTGTTTGCCACGCCCGTTTCGCCCGCCATGTCGCCGGCGGGCATCCTGGCACACATCACGTCCAGCATCCTCAGCGGGCATTTCATTGCGCAGCCGGTCTGGGGAGGCGCCGCGGTGCTGGCGGTGCTGGGTCTGGTGACGGCCTACCTCGTGTTCCTGTTGCCGCGCCTGTCGGCCGCCGCCGGCGCCTGGGTGACGGCCGGGATGTTTGTCGCGCTGCTCGGGACCGAGTACGGCCTGCTGGCCTATTCGGCGGTCTGGCTGCAGCTGGTGTTTCCGGCCGCGCTGCTGCTGGTGGGCCACCTGGCCCTGGTCACGCGGCGCTTCGGTGTCACCGAGGCGCGCAAGGTCCAGGCCGATGCCGAGTCCGCCGAAACCAACCGCCTGATGGGTCTGGCCCTGCAAGGCCAGGGCCAGCTCGACATGGCCTTTGACCGCCTGCGCCGCGTGCCGCACAGTGAGGCGCTGATGGACAACCTCAAGCAGCTGGCGCTGGACTTCGAGCGCAAGCGCCAGTTCAACAAGGCGCAGTCGGTGTACGAACACATGACCCAGCTGGACCGGGGCGATGCGGACGTGCGGTCGCGGCTGAAGCGGGCGAAGAACCTCTCGGAGACGGTGATGCTGGGACAGGGCGCGTCGGCCTCGCACCCGGGCGGCACCTTGCTGCTCAGCGGCAACGGGGTGGAGAAACCCATGCTCGGGCGCTACAGCGTCGAAAAGGAGCTGGGCAAGGGCGCGATGGGTGTGGTGTACCAGGGACGCGATCCGAAGATCGGTCGTGTGGTTGCGATCAAGACCCTGGCCCTGAGCAGCGAGTTCGAAGGCGAGGAACTCAAGGACGCGCGTGGGCGGTTCTTTCGCGAGGCCGAAACCGCCGGGCGCCTGCAGCATCCGCACATCGTCACCATCTTCGACGCCGGTGAAGAGCACGATCTGGCCTACATCGCCATGGAATTCCTGCCGGGGCGCGATCTGGTGGAACACACCCGCGCGGGTCAGCTGCTGCCCGTGGCCACGGTGCTGGGCATCGGCGAACGGGTGGCCCTGGCGCTGGACTACGCGCACCGGCAAAACGTGGTGCACCGCGACATCAAGCCCGCCAACATCATGTATGCGCCCGATGCCGACACGGTGAAAGTCACCGACTTCGGCATCGCACGCATCACCGACTCCAGCCGCACCAAGACCGGCATGGTGCTGGGCACCCCCAGCTTCATGTCCCCCGAGCAGCTGGCCGGGCAGCACATCGACGGGCGCTCCGACCTCTATTCGCTGGGGGTGATGCTGTTCCAGCTGCTCACCGGCGTACTGCCGTTCCGGGCCGATTCCATGGCCGCTCTGATGTTCCAGATCGCCAACCAGAGCCCACCCGACGTGCGGACCCTACGACCCGAACTGCCGGCCGGCATCACAGACCTCCTCACCCGAATCCTGTCGAAGTCGCCCGCCCAGCGCTACCAGACCGGCGCCGATATGGCGGCCGAACTGAAGCGGCTGCAGGCGCTGGCGGCTACCCTGGTCGGTACCGGTATTTCAATGCGCGACAATGCCAGCAGCCAGTCCGGCCACTTTGAAACCACACAGGTCGAACCCCGCCGTCCTTGAATCCCCATGGACGCCGCCCCCGATGTCGCGGAATATGTGACAAAAGTGCAAATCAAGAACGATGACGGATCACATCTAAAGGTATAAACCCGCTCAACATGAACTTTGAGTACGCCGCCCTCACGGACCCTGGCCTGGTCCGTGACAACAACGAAGACACGGTCGCCCTGGATGCTGAAAACCATCTGGTGGTGCTGGCCGACGGCATGGGCGGCTACAACGCGGGTGAAGTGGCCAGCGCCATGGCCACCACGTTCATCAAGGAGGAGCTGGGCCGCTGGCTGGTCGAGGGCGGGCACGAGGCCAACGCCCGCGAACTCAAACGGGCGATGGAGATCTGCATCGACAACGCCAACCGCTCGATCTTCAACGCCGCCAACTCCAACCCCATGTACGCCGGCATGGGCACCACCATGGTCATGGGGGTGTTCATGGGAACGCGAACGATGATCGGCCATGTAGGCGACTCGCGCTGCTACCGCCTGCGGGGCAACACCCTGCAACAGATCACGCGCGACCACTCGTTGCTGCAGGAGCAGATCGACGCCGGCCTGATTTCCCAGGAACAGGCCCAGTTCGCGACCCACAAGAACCTCGTCACCCGGGCCCTGGGGGTCGAGGACACGGTGTTGCTGGAAGTCAACGAATACCGCGTTGAAGACGGCGACCTGTACCTCTTTTGCTCCGACGGCCTGAGCGACATGGTGTCCGATCAACAGCTTGCCGCGATACTGATGTCGACGGGCGGCCTGCAGGAAAAGTGTCGCGCCTTGGTAGATGCCGCCAATGGGAGCGGAGGCCGCGATAATATTTCGGTGATACTGACGCTTGCGCGCGCCAAACAGGTCCGCAGGGGTTTGTTGTCGCGTATGCTTGGCAACGGTAGTTCTTAAGAATTATTTCATCAGGTTCCACAGGAGTCGGCCATGCCGAAAATGATCGTTTCCATCGATGGTGTCGTCATCAAGGAAGTGCAACTCACCAAAGACCGCACCACGCTCGGTCGCCGCCCCTACAACGACATCGTGATCGACAACCTGGCGGTGAGCGGTGAGCACGCGGTCATGCAGATGTCCGGTGCCCAGGTGTTTCTGGAAGACCTCAACAGCACCAACGGCACCTATGTGAACGGCAAGGCCATCAAGAAGCAGCAGCTGCAGAACGGTGACACGGTCGAAATCGGCAAGTACAAGATCAAGTACGTGCACGACGGCGCGGCCGACAGTTTTGAAAAGACCATGGTCATCAACTCCGGTGCCGTGGTGGGCGCCGTCGAGGCCGCTGCCCCGGTGGGCAATGCGGCGATCCGTGTGATGTCGGGTGCCGCCGCGGGCCGTGAGGTGCCGCTGGTCAAGGTGGTCACCACCATCGGCAAACCGGGTGTGGCGGTGGCCGCCATCACGCGCCGCCCGCATGGTTATGTGGTTGCGCTGGTCGAAGGCGCCATCAAGCCCACCGTGAACGGCAGCGCCATCGGCACCGATGCGGTCAACCTGCGCAACGGTGACCTGATCGAACTCGCGGGCACGCAAATGCAGTTCGTTCAGGCCTGACCCGGCCTGCAGCCCGATCCGCAGGCCATGAACGGCCTGCATCCCCCCATGTGGCGTCCACCATGCCGGCCTTGAGCAGACACGGCCCGCGCATCGCCGTCACCTTGCTGCCCTTGCTGCTGGCCGTGCTGCACGCGGTGGGTGTGCTGCCCATGGGCGTGTTGCAGCGGCTGGACGACATCATTTACGACGCACGCCTGCGCGTCACCATGCCGGCCACACGTGACGAACGTGTGGTGATCGTCGACATCGATGAAAAAAGCCTGGCCGAGGTCGGGCGCTGGCCGTGGGCCCGGCACCACGTGGCCCGGCTGGTCGACACCCTGTTCGAAGACCAGCGCATCGCACTGCTCGGTTTTGACACCGTGTTTGCCGAAGCTGACAACAGCTCAGGCCTGCGCCAGCTGCAACAAATGGCTGGCGGTGCGCTCGCCGACCAGCCCGGCTTTGCCGAGCGGGTCCGACAACTGGAACCCGAACTCGACCGCGACGCCCTGCTGGCGCGGGCCCTCAAGGACCGCCCGGTGGTGTTGGGCTACTACTTCACCAGCGATCGCGACGGGCGCACCAACGGGGTCCTGCCCGCGCCGGTGATGCAAACCGAGGCGCTGGGCGGCCGCCCCATTCTCGCCACGCGCTGGGATGGCTACGGGGCCAACATCCCGCCACTGGCCGAAGCGGCGCCGCGCGCCGGTTTCTTCAACGCCGTCTCCAGCACGGACGGCGTGGTGCGCTCGCTGCCCTTGCTGGCCGAGCACGGTGGCCGCTACTACGAGTCCTTGTCGCTGGCCATGTTCCGCATGGTCCTCGGCTCACCGGGCGTCGAGCCGGGCTTCCCCCCCGAGCGGGTGGTTGGCCGCCATTACCAGGCGCTTGAGAGCGTGCGGTTGCGCCAGGGGACG
Source organism: Hydrogenophaga aromaticivorans (assembly GCF_013387465.1). GTDB lineage: Bacteria > Pseudomonadota > Gammaproteobacteria > Burkholderiales > Burkholderiaceae_C > Hydrogenophaga > Hydrogenophaga aromaticivorans. The sequence continues at coordinate 322,850 of NZ_VYGV01000015.1, forward strand.
TCCACGCTGGCCATTCCGGTGGACGACAGGGTGGCCACGCTGGTGCCGTTCCGCGGTCCCGGTGGCCCCCAGGGTGGGTCGTTCACCTACCTCAGTGCCGCAGATGTGCTCGCCGGGCGGGTGGCGCCCGGCCTGCTGGCCGACAAGATCGTGCTGATCGGCACCACCGCGCCTGGGTTGCTGGACCTGCGGATCACGCCGGTGGGTGAAACCTACCCCGGCGTCGAAACCCATGCCAGCCTCATCGCCGGCCTGCTGGACGGCCAGCTCCTGGTCAAGCCCGACTACGCACTCGGCTACGAACTGGTCATGTTGGTGATCGCCGGGCTGGTCCTGGCGCTGGCGCTGCCGTTGTTGAGCGCGGCGCGTGCCGTGGTCCTGAGCCTGGGGGTGGTGCTGGTGGTGCTCGGGCTCAACACCTGGCTGTATCTCGGCCATGGGCTGGTGCTGCCGCTGGCCAGCGCGCTGGTGATGGCGGGCGTGGCCTTTGCGCTCAACATGAGCTACGGCTATTTTGTCGAAAGCCGGTCCAAGCGCGAACTGGCCCAGCTCTTCGGCACCTATGTGCCGCCCGAGCTGGTCGACGAAATGGTGAAGGACCCCGACAGCTATAGCATGGCCGCCACCACCCGCGAACTGACGGTGATGTTCTGCGACATGCGCGGCTTCACGCAGATCGCCGAGACCATGGCGCCGACCGAACTCCAGGCCCTGCTCAACACCGTGTTCAGCCGGCTGACCCAGCTTATCCGCCACCACCGCGGCACCATCGACAAATACATGGGCGACTGCGTCATGGCCTTCTGGGGCGCCCCGGTCGAAACGCCCAATCACGCCAGCCTGGCCGTGCAGACCGCCATCGACATGGCGCAAACCATCCACGAGATCAACGCCGAGCGGGCCAGCCGCGCCCTGCCCGCCATCCAGCTAGGCATCGGTCTGAACACCGGTGACATGTGTGTGGGCGACATGGGCTCCGACGTGCGCCGCAGCTACACCGTGATCGGCGACGCGGTCAACCTGGGCTCGCGGCTGGAGGGGCTCTCCCGCCTGTACGGCGTGGACATCGTGGCCAGTGAAACCACCCAGGCCCAGGCGCCGGGCTTCGCCTGGCAGGTGCTCGACCGGGTGCGCGTCAAAGGCAAGGCCCAGGCCGTCACCATCTATACCCCGCTGGGGCGCCGCGAGCAGCTCACGGCCGAACAAACCGGGGAGCTGGCGCAGTGGAATCTCGCGTTCAAGGCCTGGCAGGCCCAGGACTGGGACGCCTGCGACGTGCACCTGCTCAACCTGCAGCGTCAGAATGCCAAAAAAGTCCTTTACCGCCTGTATGCCGAACGGGTAGCCTCCATGAGGCGGTTGCCGCCCGTCGCCCATTGGGACGGCACCACCACTTTCGAGTCCAAATAACCCGGCCCATGGGGTCGCCAACCGCTGACAAGACCGATGAGGGTACGCGTTCTGGGTTGTTCCGGCGCCATCGCGCAAGGCTGCCGCACCACCTCCTTCCTGCTCGACGACGATGTGCTCATCGACGCGGGTACCGGCGTGGGCGACCTCCGCCTGGACGAGATGGCCCGCATCAACCACGTGCTGCTCACGCACTCCCACCTCGACCACGTGGCCAGCCTGCCGCTGATGATCGACGCCGTGGCTGCCCTGCGCATGGCCGCGGGCGCACCGCCGCTGCAGGTGCACGCCCTGCCCGGCACCATCGCCGCCCTGCGGGTGCACATCTTCAACAACCTGATCTGGCCCGATTTTTCGGCCATTCCCAGCGCCGACACCCCGCTCGTGCGCTTTGAGAGCATCGCCGTGGGGCAGGTGCTGCAGGTCGGCGGCAAGGCCATCGAGGTGCTGCCCGCCGTGCACACCGTGCCCGCCTGCGGCTACGCCGCCGCCACCGCCTCGGGCCACTGGGTCTTCAGCGGCGACACCGAGCGCAACCCCGCGTTCTGGCAGCGCGTCAACCAGCTGCCCGTGGCCCTGCTCATCATCGAAACCGCCTTCAGCGACCGCGAAAAAGCACTCGCCCGCCGCAGCCTGCACCTCGCGCCCAGCACCCTGGCCGAAGAGCTCGACCAGATCGACCGCCGCCAGCGTTACCCGATCTACATCACCCACACCAAGCCCGCCGAAACCGGGCTCATCATGGACGAGATCCAGCGCTTCGACCAGACGCCCAGCCGCGTGGACGACGTGCGCCACGACATCCGCTGGCTCAGCGCCGGGCAGACCTTCGAGCTCTGACAAAAAAACGTCACCGCAGGGGTGGGTGACAAAAATTGTCAGTTGCAAAAGGCATCATGGGACACAAATCGTCACATGCGCTGGGTGAAGCGTGAAAAAGAACGCACAACCCAGGCCATTTCCGGTTGGCACGGACCCTGCTCAGTAGAACGCGTCTCTGTCCCACAACCCCCAAGGAGTTTTCCTCATGAAGCGTTCCATGCAAAAAGGTTTCACCCTGATCGAACTGATGATCGTGGTGGCCATCATCGGTATCTTGGCCGCCATCGCCATTCCACAATACAGCGACTACGTGTCCCGCACCCGTGCTTCGGGCGCCGCCGCCGAGTTGGCCGGTCTGCGCAGCGCGGTGAGTTCGTGTATTGCCGACACGCTGGCCATCACGGGGTGTAACGGGGACACCAATGGCATCGTTACAACTGGGTTCCAGCTGACCAAGAACATCACAGTGGCGCCCACTGTGGCCAACGGTGTGATCACCACCACCACAGGCGCTACTGCATCGGCGGGCGGCGCGGCTCTGACCTGGATCACCACACCCACCGCTACCACGGCCAACATCGTGTGGAACAACACCGGCACCGTTTGCAACTCCACGCGTGGTCTGAAGCCTGGCCAAGGCGACTGCCCATAATTGCAGGAAATCTTCAGGAGCAGGCGTTTGACGCGTGCTCCTGAAGACAGAGTCTTGTGAGCGGTCTCAGGGTCATCCGTCCATGATGGATGGCCCTTTTATTTTGTAGGTCACGCATGAACGCCAGAACAATCCGAGGCTTCACACTGATCGAGCTCATGGTGGTTGTGGCCATCATCGGCATACTCGCTGCGATTGCCATACCTCAATACTCTGACTACGTTTCGCGCACACGTGCTTCCGGCGCTGCGACCGAACTGGCAGGCATTCGAAGCAAGGTGGCTCTTTGCATCACGGAAACGGGCGTTGCGACCGGCTGCAATGCGGGCACCAACGGCATAGAAGCCCTGGCCGACTTTCAAACCACCAGAAACGTGCTTGAGCTCAGTGGCGTGACCAACGGCCAGATCACCGCCATCACCGGAGCCACGCTGTCGGCCGGCGGTGCGAATCTGACCTGGATCAATACCCCCACCCCGACCACTGCCAACATCGTGTGGACCAACACTGGGACTGTTTGCAACAGCTTCCGGGGATTGAAGGTGGGCGTTGGGGATTGTTGACAGCCACGCCGCAGCTGGTTCGGGATGACCCAGAAAGCGTTGTGCTTTTTCTTTTGCATTTTGCGTTGAGTGCACATTGATCCATGCGCCTGCCCATCCATTGGAAGTCCAAATTCAAAGCATCGGTCATACACCTTGCCATCAGCGTGGTATTGGCCATGTTGGCCGCCGGTCTCGTTTTTTTTGTCTGGTATCCCTCTCCCTATAGAGAGCTGTTATGGGGTCAAGATATTTACATCTGGCTGATCGTTGTGGATACGGTTCTGGGACCTCTGCTGACTTTTGTGGTCTTTAACCAGCGCAAGCGCCTTCTGGAGCGCTTGGTCGATTTTTCGCTCGTTGGAGCCCTTCAAATCGGGGCACTGATCTTTGGTGTCTGGGCATTGGCGCAGGCCAGGCCAGTTTATGTTGTGTTCGAGTACGACAAATTTCAAGTCGTCCCGGTGTACCTTGTTCCGGAATATGCGCTCAAGCAGGCGCCGAGCCAACGGCGGAGTTTGCCTTGGGGCCGCCCCGGGATGTTGTCTTTGCGCCGTCTGCCGGCGGATGAAGAAAATATTGCCGTGTGGGTCAAGAACATGGCCTTTGGCGGACCACCACTCGCCGTTCAACCGAAGCTCTGGCAAGACTATGGATTGGCTACCGAGCAGATTGTCATGGCGAGTACGCCCTTTAATAGTCTGAGCGAAAAGTACGCTGAGCATGAACAAGAATTGCAGGACATATTGAGTCGTTCAGAGATGTCGCCTGATCAACTGATCGGGGTGCCCATCTATTCCGGTAATGGCTCGGGAGTGCTTATGCTTTCGAAAGAGACGATGGCGGTTGTGGACCTGCTGGTGTTGAAGCGAGAAATCAAAGGGTGGTGAGCGCAGGCGCCACAAAGTGCCCGCTCTTCCCCCCCCGCTTTTCCACCAACCGCACGCCGCCCATCGTCATCCCCCGGTCCACCGCCTTGCACATGTCGTAGATCGTGAGCAGGGCCACGCTGCAGGCGGTGAGGGCTTCCATTTCCACGCCGGTCTGGCCGGTGCATTCGGCGGTGGTGCGGCACAGCACGCTGTTCGTTGCCGCCTCCACATCAAATTCGACCGCCACGCGAGTGAGCGCGATCGGGTGGCACAGGGGGATCAGGTCGCTGGTCTTCTTCGCACCCTGGATGCCGGCGATGCGGGCGATGCCGAGCACGTCGCCTTTTTTGGCGCTGCCGCTCTGGATCAGCGCGAGCGTGGCGGGCTCCATGGTGATGCGGCCTTCGGCCACGGCGACGCGGTGCGTGCTGGCTTTGGCGGCCACGTCGACCATGTGGGCCTGTCCCTCGGCGTCGAAATGGGTGAGCGGGCTGGGTTTTGGGGTGGTCGGGTGGGTCATGGCGGGATCTTTGCTCGGTCTTTACAGAAACCTGTGGGCGTTGGCGGCATCATACGAGGATGCGCCTTTTGACGACCCCCCGATTCCCGTTGTCCCGCCGTCTCTTTTCAGTCCCCGTGCTGCTGGCCGCTCTGGCGGCGGTACCGGTGTCGTTGTCGAACGCACAGACGAATCCGGCGCCCAGTGGCGCGCCGGGGGCTGGTGCGACACGGGGCGGTCTGCCCAGCCTGGGTGACGAGCAGGACATGTCGATCGCGGCCGAGCGCCGCCTGGGCGACCGGATCGCGCGCGACATCTACCGCGACCCCGATTACCTGGACGATCCGGTGCTGGGCGACTACCTGTCGGCGATCTGGCAGCCGCTGCTGGGCGCGGCGCGCGCGCGCGGCGATGTGCCGCCCGAGCTGTCGGAGCGGCTGGCCTGGGAACTGATGATCTCGCGTGACCGGCGGGTGAATGCCTTCGCTTTGCCGGGTGGGTATCTGGGGGTGAACCTCGGCCTGCTGGCGGTGACCGAACGGCCCGAGGAGCTCGCTGCGGTGATGGCGCACGAGCTCAGCCACGTCTCGCAGCGCCACATCGCGCGCCTGGTGTCGAGCCAGGACCGTTTGGCGCCCTGGATGCTGGGCGCCATGATCCTGGGTGCGCTGGCCGCGCGCGCCAACACCGAGGTGGCCAATGCCGCCATCGTGGGCAGCCAGGCGGTGGCGATGCAGACCCAGCTGAATTTTTCGCGCGACATGGAGCGCGAGGCGGACCGGGTGGGTTTTGGCGTGCTGACCGGCGCGGGCTTTGAGGGGCAGGGCTTTGTCGACATGTTTGACCGTCTGCAGCAGGCCTCGCGCCTCAACGACGACGGCTCGTTCCCTTATCTGCGCAGCCACCCGCTGACCAGCGAGCGCATCGCCGACATGCGGGCGCGCCTGCCGCTGTCGACGGCGAGGGCCGGCCCGGGCGTGGGGCCGCTCAAGTCCGCGGTGCCCGGCGCTGTTGCCAATGCGCCGGCTAGCGGCGGGCCAACCGGCCTACGGCTCCGACCCCCCGCGCTGTTCCGCGCCACCCCCCCCCCCCCCGGCAAAGGCCACCCAACCGGCGGTCCCCCAACCCAGGCAATTGTCATGACCGCCAACGACGACCACGCGTAGGCAACAGCAAGTCCGAGGCAGAACTTGGGATCATTGACAACCTGAAAAAAGGGCTCGTTGACCAGCGCCGTCACCGCCGTAG
>NZ_VYGV01000012.1:0-233591 GCF_013387465.1 Hydrogenophaga aromaticivorans
GGTGGCGAGCAGCTGGTTCAGCATGGTGACGAACTCTTCGTGCGTCTCGTCCATGCGGTCGTCGCCGGTCTGCAGGCTGGGGACCCATTCCAGGCCGGTGGTGGTGGCGGGGGCTTCGGGCGTGGCGGTGGTGTTCATGGGGCGCAACTGTACGGGGTGGGTGGGCCGCGGGGCTTGATGAAGGTCAAGTGCCGCCGGACCCCGATTGTGCCGCGGTGGGTGCCGTCTATGTTGGCAACGGCGCACCCCGCCGGGCCGCTGACAGCCGGGATCTGAATCAGGCTTCGGCCGGCTCGCCCAGCATCTGGCGCACGGCGGCTTGCAGTTCGGGCGATTGCAGCGCAGCGGGCAGGCGCGCGAGCATGGGGTGGGCCAGGCAGGCGCGCAGGTGGTGGGTGTCCACGGCGTCGCCGATGCTGAGTGCCTCGGGCGACGGGATGCGGCCTTGCGCCAGCCCTTCGCCCAGGTGGGCGCAGAGATAGCCGAGCGCGATGCGCGGCAGGCGCTCGGGTTCGATGGCGGCCGGCGGGGTGACCAGCAGGCGGCCCATGTCGTTCACATCGTCCACCAGTGCGGTGGGCAGTTCCCACGACTTCATGAGCAGGCCGCCGATTTCCACGGCGTTCAGGCCCAGCAGCTCCTGCTCCAGCCGCGCGCGTTCGAGCCGGTCGCGGCCGAGCCACCGCGGCATGCCGGCGGTGGGGATGAGCGAGGCGGTGGCCAGCTGGCCCACGAACCCCAGAACCACTTGCGTGGACATCGACGCCTGGTCGGGCAGGTTCAGCATCTTGCCCAGGCGCACGGCCAGCTCGCTGGCGATGGCGCTGGCTTTCCAGATGGCATCGAAGGCTTTTTGCGCCTCGGCCTGTGTGGGTTTGAAGGCTTCGGTCAGCATGTATTGCAGGCAGAGGCTGCGCACGCTGCTGATGCCCAGGAAAGTGACGGCCTGGCCGATGTTGGTGACGGGCCTGTGCAGGCCGTACAGGGGCGAGTTCACGGTGGACAGCACCTTGGCCGCGATGAGCGGTTCGCCCATCACGAGATCGCTGAGTTCGGCGGAGCTGGCCCGGGCCACGAATTCGGGCGACAGCAGCTGCTGCAAGGATCGCGGCGGGCGCGGGATGCCGCGCACGGCAGCGATCAGGGTGGCGTGGCGTTCGCTACCGAGATCGGATTCTGTGCGCCAGTGGAAACCCGCCAGCGCGCCCGGCAAGGGCTGCACGGTGGCGACAAAGGCCGGTGCCGGGCGCGGCGAGGAAGCCGGCACTGGACCGAGGGCACTGCGCAGGGTGGCCAATTCACGGGGCGCACTGGCTGGGGCGCGCCCGACCGGGCGGCGGAGCAACCACCATGCCATGGCAGAAGCCAGCACAGCAGCGATCCACAGAAACTCTGAAGACATGGGGGAACCTCCGATGCAAGGGTTATCGCCCGCGTGCGGCGGACTTTCGTTATGACCCTGTGTATCGGCGCCCTTGGAGCGGTCTTGAGCCCGCCCAAGGGCGGCTGCCCGGCCGACAGCCGCCCGGTGTGAACGCTCAGGCCAGGCGGACGCGGTGGCGCGCGATCTGGCTCAGCACCTGGGCCGGCGCGGTGCCACCCAGGGTGTTGCGGGCGTTGAGGCTGCCGCGCAGGCTCAGGCACTCGTAGACGTCTTTCTCAATGCTGGCGTTGAAGCCCTGCAGCACCGTGAGAGGCAGTTCGGACAGGTCGCAGGCGTGGCTGGTGGCGGCCTTCACAGCGTGGGCCACGGTTTCGTGGGCATCGCGGAAGGGCAGGCCTTTTTTCACCAGGTAGTCGGCCAGGTCGGTGGCGGTGGCGTAGCCCTTCTTGGCGGCTTCTTCCATGGCGATGGCGTTGACGGTGATACCGCCTTCCTTCTGCCCCGTGGCCGGGTTCGGCTGGCCACCCACCATCTCGGCAAAGATGCGCAGCGTGTCTTTCAAGGTGTCCACCGTGTCGAACAGCGGCTCCTTGTCTTCCTGGTTGTCCTTGTTGTAGGCCAGCGGCTGGCCCTTCATGAGCGTGATCAGGCCCATGAGGTGGCCGACCACGCGTCCGGTCTTGCCGCGCGCCAGTTCGGGCACGTCGGGGTTTTTCTTCTGCGGCATGATCGACGAGCCGGTGGTGAAGCGGTCGGCGATCTTCACGAAGCCGAAGTTCTGGCTCATCCACAGGATCAGCTCTTCGCTGAAGCGGCTGATGTGCACCATGCACAACGAGGCGGCGGCGGTGAATTCGATCGCGAAATCGCGGTCGCTCACGCCGTCCAGGCTGTTCTGGCAGACCTGCGGGTGGCCTTGTTCATCGACCATGCCCAGCGTGACGGCCACGCGCTCGCGGTCCAGCGGGTAGGTGGTGCCGGCCAGCGCGGCGCTGCCCAGCGGCAGGCGGTTGGTGCGACGGCGCACGTCATTCATGCGCTCGGCGTCGCGCGCGAACATTTCCACGTAGGCCAGCAGGTGGTGCGCAAAGCTCACCGGCTGCGCCACCTGCAGGTGGGTGAAACCGGGCAGGATCACTTCGACGTTCTGCTCGGCCACGTCCACCAGCGCGGTCTGCAGCTCCACCAGCAGGTCGCTGATCAGGTCGATCTCGCTGCGCAGCCACAGGCGCACGTCGGTGGCCACCTGGTCGTTGCGGCTGCGGCCGGTGTGCAGGCGTTTGCCGGCGTCGCCCACCAGCTGGGTCAGGCGGGCCTCGATGTTCAGGTGCACGTCTTCCAGGTCGAGCTTCCATTCGAAGCTGCCGGCTTCGATTTCGCTGCGGATCTGAGCCATGCCGCGTTCGATGGACGCGCGGTCGTCGGCGCCGATGATGCCCTGGGCGGCCAGCATTTCCGCGTGGGCCAGGCTGCCGGTGATGTCGGCCAGCCAGAGGCGTTTGTCAAAAAACACGCTGGCGGTGTAGCGCTTGACCAGTTCGCTCATGGGCTCCGAGAATAGGGCGGACCAGGCTTCGGATTTCTTGTCGAGTTGGTTGGTGGACATGGTGGTGCCAGCGGCTGGGTAGGGAATTGGAGGGCGGCGGGTGCGCCGGGCCGGGCTGGCCGGGTTTTACAAACGGATCTGTGCTGCCCATCTTCGGGCGGTCGCAGCCTATAGTGCGAGCCATGCAAGACTCCCGAATTTTATCGAGCTTCCAGGACCTGGCGCCAGCGGCCGGCATGCGGCCCCTGCGGCGCATGCCCGAGCCGGTGCGCGCCAGCGAACTGGTGTTCGACACCTGCAAGGTCGGCGTGGTGTTGCGGGCGGTGCTGTTCGTGCAGGCCGTCGTGTGTGTGGCGGCGCTGTTTGGTGCTCAGGGTTTGTGGGCCTGGACCGGCCAGATGGCCATGCTGACGGGCGCTGCCCTGCCCGCGACCCTGGTCTGGTTGCTGGGCGTCTGCGCGCTCAAGCGCCCGCTGGGCGCCCTGCCGATGCCGGCGCAGTGGACCGCGGGCGTCACGCTCGGTGCGCTGGCAGCCCTGTACGGCTGCGCGCTGTTGCACTGGATGGGGCTGGTGGATCCGGCGCCCTGGCTGGCCAGCGCGGCCTCGGGCGCGTTGTTGGCGGCGGTGCTGGTGGCGGCGCTGGTCTGGCGCGCCCGCGCCCGCACACCGGCGAGCACCACGGCGCGACTGGCGGAGCTGCAGGCCCGCATCCGGCCCCACTTTCTGTTCAACACGCTCAACAGCGCGATCGCGCTCGTGCGCGCCGAGCCCGCCCGGGCCGAGCGCCTGCTCGAAGACCTGAGCGAACTGTTCCGGCACGCGCTGGCCGACTCCAAGGAAGCGGTGCCGCTGAGCCAGGAACTGGAGCTGGCCCGGCACTACCTGGCGATCGAGCAGGTGCGTTTTGGCACCCGCCTGCGGCTGGAATGGAGCATCGACGAGTCGGCCTCCGAGGCCCGGCTGCCGCCGCTGATCCTGCAGCCGCTGGTGGAAAACGCGGTCAAGCACGGCGTGGAGCCCAGCCCCACCGGTGCCGTGGTGCGCATCAGCACGCAGCGGCGTGGCAGCGTGGTGGTGATCAAGGTGACCAACACCGTGCCGGCGGGCAGCGGCACCAGAGGCAACGGGCTGGCGCTGGACAACGTGCGCCAGCGCCTGACCCTGTTGCACGACGTGCAGGGCCGGTTTCAGAGCGCACTGGTCAATGATGTGTTTCAGGTTCGCCTTGAAATACCGGTATAAGCTGTTGTTTCGAGCCTGACAGCAAGGGAGCGTGGCATGGCATTGAAGGTTTTGATCGTCGACGATGAGACACTGGCCCGTTCGCGGCTGCGCACGTTGCTGGGCGATTGCGCCGATCCGCGCACCGAGATCGTGGGCGAAGCGGCCAACGCGGTGCAGGCGATGGAGCAGATCCAGCGCACAGCCTGCGATCTGGTGCTGCTGGACGTTCACATGCCCGGTGTCGACGGCATGGCGCTGGCCGCCAGCTTGCGCCAGATGGCATCGCCGCCGCAGATCATTTTTGTCACGGCCTACGCCGAGCATGCGGTGCAGGCTTTTGACCTGGAAGCCATCGATTACCTGACCAAGCCGGTGCGGCTGGAGCGCCTGCAGCAAGCGTTGCAGAAAGCGCAGCGCCTGCGCAGTGTGGGCGGCGAGGGCGCAGAAGCTTCTGGCCCCGTGGACAGCCTGCTGATCCAGGAGCGCGGGCGCAGCGAGCGCGTGGCGCTGTCGGATGTGATCTACCTCAAGGCCGAGCTGAAATACATCACGGTGCGCACGGCGGAGAAGGAGCACATCTACGACGGCGCCTTGAGCGATCTGGAGCAGAAATACGCGCACCTGTTCGTGCGTGTGCACCGCAATGCGCTGGTGGCGCGCCGCGCAGTGCGGGCGGTGGAGAAGCACAACGATCCTGTGGACGGCGAGGGCTGGACGGTGCGGCTCGATGGGGTGGACGAGCGTCTGTCGGTTTCGCGTCGTCAGCTGGCGGCTGTTCGTGAAGCGTTGATGAGCTGAGGTTTTTTGCTTGCGTTGCTCCGGTTCTTGAGCTGCTTCGGTCTCCGATAGCGCCGGTCATCGGCAACCGGGGCGACCGATTCCGCTCATGTCCCCCGGGCCGTTCCGGCCCTCCTCCTTTACTTCGCTGCATCAGTCACCCCGTTTGCCGATGACCTCGTTGGCGCTCGCCAGGTGCACAGTTTCTGTTTGAGTGCCCACCCGTTTGTTGCTGGCGAGGCCATGGCGTTCTGCAAAGCGAAGTAAAGGAGGAGACGGCCGCAGGCCGTCGGGGGACATGAGCGGCGCAGAGCGCCATGGCCTCGCCAGCGTGCAAGGTCAATGACAGAAATGACCTCAGACCTCAGCAGCCTCGATCAAAAACCGAACCCGTCGTTGACCCTGCCACTCATCCGCATCCAGCCGGAAGGCCAGCTTCACCCGCTCGGGCAACGGCTCGGTATGGCCGAACCAGATGCCGTCCACCGGATCGCCCTGGTGCTTCATCTTCAGCGCCAGGTGCTTCTCGCCCACGAGACGTTGGGACACGATCTGCAGCTCTTCGCAGAACACCGGTGGCGCAAAACCCTGGCCCCACACCTCGTGGTGCAGCGTGTCCACCAGATCGGTGCGGCGGTACTGTTTGTCGAGCGCACCGTCGGCTTCCATGCGCCGCTGCAGGGTGGCGGCGTCCAGCCATTCGTGGGCCACTTGCTGCAGCGCGGCTTCAAAGATGTCCAGGTGTTCTTCGTCGATGGTGCAGCCCGCCGCCATGGCGTGGCCCCCAAAGCGCAGCAACACGCCCGGGTGTCGCTTGGCCACCAGGTCCAGGGCGTCGCGCAGGTGAAAGCCGGGGATGGAGCGGCCCGAGCCCTTGAGCTCGTTTTCCTTGCCCTCGGCGCCACTGGCGGCGAACACGAAGGTGGGCCGGTGCATCTTGTCCTTCAGACGCGAGGCGACGATGCCGACCACGCCTTCATGGAAGTCCGGGTCGAACACGATCAGCGCCGGCGGCGGTTCTTCGGACTCGTCGAACATCTCTTCGGCCAGCAGCAGCGCCTGGTCACGCATCTCGCCTTCGATGGCCTTGCGCTCGCGGTTGATGCCGTCGAGCGTGCGTGCGAGTTCGTCGGCGCGCAGACCGTCGTCGGTGGTCAGGCATTCGATGCCCAGCGTCATGTCGGCCAGACGCCCGGCAGCGTTCAGGCGCGGGCCGAGGGCGAAGCCGAAGTCGAAGCTGGTGGCTTTTTGCGGCTGACGCGCCGCCACGTTGAACAGCGCCGTCATGCCCGGCGGCATGGCGCCGGCCCGCACGCGCTTCAGGCCCTGCGCCACGAGGCGGCGGTTGTTGGCGTCGAGCTTGACCACGTCGGCAACCGTGCCCAATGCGACCAGGGGCAGCAAGGCATCGATCTTGGGTTGCGTCTGCGCCGTGAACACGCCGCGCTCACGCAGTTCCGCACGCAAGGCGAGCAGCACGTAGAACATGACACCCACGCCGGCGATCGACTTGCTCTCGAAGTCGCAACCGGGCTGGTTGGGGTTGACGATCACGCAGTCGGCGGGCACCACGACTTCGCCGCCTTTCAGCGCGGGCAGGTGGTGGTCGGTCACGATGACCTGCAGGCCCAGCTCGCGCGCGGCGCGCACGCCGTCGAGGCTGGCGATGCCGTTGTCCACCGTCACCAGCACGTCGGCACCCTGCGCTTTCACGCGCTTCGCGATAGCGGGTGTGAGGCCGTAGCCGTCGGTCACGCGGTCGGGCACCAGGTAGCTCACGCGGTCAAAACCCATGGGCGCGCCCAGCAGGCGCAGGCCGCGCAGACCCACGGCGCAGGCGGTGGCGCCGTCGCAGTCGTAGTCGGCCACGATGCAGATGCTTTTGTTCGCGGCCATGGCGTCGGCCAGCGCGCGGGCGGCTTCGGCAGCGCCTTTCATGGAAGACGGCGGCAACAAGAGCGAGAGCGCGTCATCGAGCTGCTCCTTGCTGGTGATGCCGCGCGCGGCGAACAGGCGGGCCAGCAGCGGGTGCACACCGCCTTGTTCCAGCGCCCAGGCGGCGCGGGGCGGTACATCGCGGGTGATGATCTTCATAGGGTTTCGAGGGCTTTCCAGGCCGGGGGCGTGCCCAGCAGGTTTTTGAACAGGCGGCCGAGGCGTGCGCTGGCGTTGCGTGGAGCGCTGACCCAGGTTTTCGCACCACGCTCGCCGCACAGCGTGAGTGTGACCGGCTCGCCGCGGCGCGCGGCTTCCAACAGGGCTTTGATGGCTGTGGCGTCCAGCTGCGCCCAGGCCTGTTGCCAGGCGGCCCAGTCGGCGCGCAGCGCGGCCTGGCGCAGGGTGTCGGGCACGGTCGGTGCCGGCTGCAAGGGTGTGGGCGTTTCCAGGGCTCCCGCGCCGCTGACCCAGAAGCCGTTGACCGGCAGCAGGCCGCGGGCGGTTCGCGCATCGTGCACCGGGTGTGTGTAGAACAGCATCTGCGCCTCGCTTTGCAGGCGCTTGAGCAACTGGCTGCCGGCCGGGTTGGCGGGACTCTGGGGCATCCAGCCGTCCACCGGGCGGCCACTCACGCGGTCCAGGCTGGCGCAGGCGATGCCGCGCAGCGGTTCGCCGCTGGCGTGCCAGCGCGTGGCGCTCTCAAAGCGCAGGGTGATGCCGTCTTCCGCGCAATAGGGCGCGAATGCGTCGAACAGGCCGCGGGCGTCTTCATCGGTCAAGCCGATCTGATCGCCCGGCAACAGGCTCACATGGTCCGTGCCGATCTGGAAATGGCAGGGGCTGAACCAGGCTTGCGGCGTGGTCGGGTTGGCACTTGCGGCGGCGGCCCACGGGATCTGACCGTCGTCGCAGGCCGAGCCGTCCGCCTTCACCAGCCCCTGCGCCCGCGCCAGCGCGCGCTCGTGCGGCAGGCTCAGGCTGTGGTCGTCGCCGGTGTCGGTGGTCACGGGCGCCAGTTCGGCCAGCAGGGCCTGCAGGTTCGGCAGGCGCAGGCCGCTCAGCACCGCCAGGCACTCCGGCGCACTGGCGCTGGCAAACGGGATCAGCAGGCGGTTGGGCAATGGAGGCGGGGCTTCTGGGGCCATGGGGGCAACGGGCATGGATGCGATTGTCGGGGATGCCACAATCTCCGGCTGGACTCCAACGATGCAAACCCCTTACGAACTCATTCTCGGCTGGCGCTACACGCGCGCCGGCCGCGCCACCCGGCGCAACGGCTTCATTTCTTTCATCTCGGGCGTTTCCATGCTGGGCATCGCGCTGGGCGTGGCCGCGCTCATCATCGTGCTGTCGGTGATGAACGGTTTCCAGAAAGAGGTGCGCGACCGCATGCTGGGCGTGCTCTCCCACATCGAGGTCTTCGAACCGAGTGGCCTGGCGATTCCCAACCTGGCCGACACGCTGGCCATCATCGAGCGCCACCCCGAGGTGCTGGGCGCGGCGCCGTTCGTGGGGGCGCAGGCCCTGATCGCGCGCGGCGAAGACATGAAGGGCGCGCTGGTGCGCGGCATCGACCCGGCGCTAGAGCCCAAGGTGACCGACCTCGTGGCCGACCTCGCCGACACCGTGCTGCCGCGGCTCGTGCCGGGCGAATTTGGCGTGATCCTGGGCGGCGAGCTGGCGCGCAGCCTGGGCGTGGCCACCGGCGACACGGTGACCCTGATCGCGCCCAGCGGCCAGGTCACGCCCGCGGGGGTGGTGCCGCGCATCCGGCAGATGACGGTGGTCGGCACTTTCGATTCGGGCCACTTTGAGTACGACTCGGCGCTGGCCCTGCTGCACCAGGAAGACGCCGCGCGCATCTTCCGCGTCGAGGGGCCGACGGGGGTGCGCGTGAAGATCAAGAACCTGCACGAAGCGCGCGAGGTGGCCATTGCCATCGCCGCTGATCTGGACCCAGGCTTGCTGGTGCGCGACTGGACGCGCCAGAACCGCACCTGGTTCGCTGCCGTGCAGCTGGAAAAACGCATGATGTTCATCATCCTCACGCTGATCGTGGCGGTGGCGGCGTTCAACCTGGTGTCCACGCTGGTGATGACGGTGACCGACAAGCGCGCCGACATCGCCATCCTGCGCACGCTAGGCGCGAGCCCGCAGAGCATCATGGGCATCTTCATGGTGCAGGGCGCGATGGTGGGCATCATCGGCACCGGCGCCGGCCTGCTGCTGGGCCTGGGCGTGGCGTTCAACATCGACACGCTGGTGCCCGCGCTGGAGCGCCTGCTGGGCGCGAGCTTCCTGCCGCAGGACGTGTACCTCATCAGCCGCATGCCGAGCGACCCACAGCAGGGCGACATCCTGCCGGTGGGGCTGATTTCGCTGGCGCTGTCGTTCGTGGCGACCATTTACCCGAGCTGGCGCGCGAGCCGCGTCAATCCCGCAGAGGCCTTGCGCTATGAGTGAAGTTGTACTTCAGGCCACCGGCCTCACCAAGCGCTTCTTCGAAGGCCGGCTCGACGTGACCGTGCTGCAGGGCGTGGACCTGACGGTGCGCAAAGGCGAAACCGTGGCCATCGTCGGCGCTTCCGGCTCGGGCAAGAGCACGTTGTTGCACCTGTTGGGCGGCCTGGACGCGCCGACCAGCGGCAGCGTGCAGCTCATGGGGCAGACGATGTCGGGCCTGAGCGCGGCGCAGCAGGGCGCGCTGCGCAACCGGCATCTCGGCTTCGTCTACCAGTTCCACCACCTGCTGCCCGAATTCAGCGCACGCGACAATGTGGCAATGCCGCTGTGGATCCGCCGCCTGCCACGCGCCGAAGCGGCCGAGATCGCCACCCAGACCCTGACGCGCGTCGGACTGGCCGGCCGCCTGCACCACCGGCCGTCCGAGCTCTCGGGCGGCGAGCGTCAGCGGGTGGCGATCGCGCGCGCGCTGGTGACGCAGCCGGCCTGCGTGCTGGCCGACGAGCCCACGGGCAACCTCGACCGCAGCACCGCCGACGGCGTGTTCGAGCTCATGATGCAGCTCGCCCGCGACCAGGGCACGGCCTTCATCGTCGTCACGCACGACGAGACCCTGGCCGCGCGCTGCGGGCGCGTCCTGCGGTTGACGGCCGGCGTGCTGACCTGAGTACTCAGGGCGCGGTCTGGGCGAAGCGCAGCGGCTGCGCCATGCCGTTCACGTGGATCAGCAGCGTGCGGCCCTGCAGCTCGTAGCGCTCGGCCTTCTGCAGGGCCGAGAGATAGCGCACCTCCTGCTCGTTCGCCGGCCCCATGCAGGCCATCTTGGTCGAACCCATCTGGTCGAAGCCGATGTGGCCCTGCGTGATGCGGACCGAACCGAAGAAGCGGTTGCACGAACCGTTGCCGGCGACGCGACCTGCCTCGGGGAAGGTCAGCGTCGCCTGCGAGCGCGCCATCACGGCGCTGTCGCCCAGGGCTTCCAGCCGCCACTCGGTGCCCGTGAGCGAGGGCGCGGCGGGCTGTCCGGCGCAGGCGGCCAGCGAGAGGGAGATGGCGAACCAGGCGAAGGGGCGGACGAAACAAGAGGTCGAATGGGACATCGGGGGCTCCGGGACCGCACGGTGTGCCCCACATCGGGCACGCTTCAGGCGGCACAATTAACGTTATACCGCCATGTGGATCGACACCCATTGCCACCTCGACGCTACCGAATTCGGCGCTGACCACGCGCTGGCGGTGCAAGCGCGCGAGCGGGCGCGTGGGCTGGGTGTGGGCCTGTGCGTGATTCCGGCCGTGATGCGGCAGAACCTCGATACGGTGCGCCTGCTGGCGCACCGCCTGGGCGACGCCTACGCGCTGGGCATCCACCCGCTGTACGTGCCACAAGCGCGGGACGAAGACCTGGATGCGCTGGACGCGGCGCTGACCGAACACCGCGACGATCCGCGGCTGGTGGCGGTGGGCGAGATCGGGCTGGACTTCTTCGTGCCGGCGCTGTGCGAACCCGCCATGCGCGAGCGCCAGACCCGCTTCTACCGCGCGCAACTGCGGCTGGCGCGCCGGCACGGCCTGCCGGTGATCCTGCACGTGCGGCGCAGTGCCGACGCCTTGCTGGGCGCGCTGCGCGAACTGCCGGTGGCGGGTGGCATTGCGCACGCTTTCAACGGCAGCGCGCAGCAGGCACAGGCCTTTCTGGACCTCGGTTTCAAGCTCGGGTTCGGTGGCGCGGTGACGTTCGAGCCGGCGCTGAAGCTGCGCCGGCTGGCCGCCGAGCTGCCGCTGTCGGCGCTGGTGATGGAGACCGATGCGCCCGACATCCCGCCGCACTGGCTGTATGCGACGGCGGCCGAGCGCGCGGCCGGGCGCTCGCAGGGCGTGAACACGCCGGCCGAGTTGCCGCGCATCGGGCAGGTGGTGGCGGATCTGCGGGGTGTGCCGGCCGACGCGCTGGCGCGGGCGACCAGTGCCAACGCCCTGGTGGCGCTGCCGAAACTGGCTGCGTTGGCGACCGGTGGGACCGTGGCTTGAGCCGCCTGCAGGGTTTGCCGCCGGTGCTGGACGCGCGCACGCGCCTGCTGGTGCTGGGCAGTTTCCCGGGCGTGGCTTCGCTGCGCGCGCAGCAGTATTACGGCCACCCGCAGAACCAGTTCTGGAAGATCCTGGGCGCGCTCTGGCAGCAGCCACTGATCACGCTGCCGTATGCCGAACGCATCGCCGCGCTGCACGAGCACGGTCTGGGGCTGTGGGACGTGTACGGCGCCTGTGAGCGCGAGGGCAGTCTGGACGCCGACATCCGTTCTGCCGAACTCAATGACTTCGCTGCGGTGCAGCGGCAGTGTCCGCTGCTGGAGGCCATTGCGCACAACGGGGGTGAGAGTTACCGGCACGCCAAGCACACGTCGGCGTTCGGACTGCCGGTGTACAAGTTGCCATCCACCAGCCCGGCGAACGCGAGCTGGTCGTTTGATCGCAAGCTGGTGGCCTGGGCTGAGGTGTTGCGGCGGCATGGGGTTGCGTAGGGCCCGGGGGTAGACCTCGCAGGCTTGCTGCGACGGTGCGCTCTGCGCCGCTCGTGTCCCCCGGGCCTGCGGCCCTCCTCCTTTACCTCGCTATGCAGAACGCACCGCCGCAGCAAGCTGGAGTCATGGTTGGTCGTCGTTGAGCCGTCCGCACGGCGTCTTGTCCCCGCACCATGCTGGCCAGAAACACGGGCCCAGAAGAAAAGCCACCCGGCGCGAGAAAGCCATGACGAACTCCATGTTCATAATGATCGCTTTGCAGTTCCAGAAGTGACAAAGATGCAGTATTGGTTGCCGGTCCGCGCAGCGACGGATTCAGGGGGTTCGCCCGCCCGCCACCCCGTGGCATGGTTCCCCCGCCTGTTGGGCGGTGACCGCACAGGAGTCCGCGCATGAAGAGCGGGGCCAATGCCACGGCCCGGCGCCGCACCGGGCCGCAGACCCTGCCCGACGTGACCATGTCCGAAGACGGCGAGGTGCGTTTCCTGCACCTGGGCACCGAGTGGATCCAGGGCTCGATGATCATCGACGCGCCGTTCGACATCGAGCTTGACTACGTGCAGCGCATGATGGCCTGGCTGCTGTTCGTGGAGCCCGATTCGGTGGGCAAGCGCCGCGCCATGCAGCTCGGGCTGGGCTCGGCCGCGTTGACCAAGTTCCACTACAAGCAGCTGCGCATGGACACCACGGCGATCGAGATCAACCCGCAGGTGCTGGCTGCCTGCCGTGGCTGGTTCAAGCTGCCGCCCGATGGCCCGCGCCTGCGCGTGCTGCTGGCCGATGCGGAGCAGGAAATCCGCAACCCGGTGCACACCGGCCAGATCGACGCGCTGCAGGTCGATCTGTACGACCACGAAGCCGCAGCGCCCGTGCTCGACAGCCCCGACTTCTACGCCGACTGCCGCTCGGTGCTGACCGATGAGGGCGTCATGACGGTGAACCTCTTTGGCCGCGACGCGAGCTACGAGCGCTCGCTGCAAAGCATCTGCGCGGCGTTTGGTGATGACGCGGTCTGGGCTTTCAAACCCACGCGCGAGGGCAACACCATCGTGCTCGCGCAACGCACCGCCGACCGCCCCACGCGCATGGCGCTGCTGGCGCGGGCCGAAGAGATCCAGTCGCGCTGGCGCCTGCCGGCCGTGAAGTGGCTGAAGATCTTCAAACCGGCTCATTGAACTTGAGACGCCCATGAAAACATCCACCAAAGCCCACGCACCCGCACCCGCCGCAGCACAAGGACCGCTCGACTGGCGCAAGCTGGTCGGCTGGCTGCGCGAAGATGGCGTGATCTCGGCGGACGAGGCGGCCCGCACGGTGGCGCGTTGTGCGTCGGCGCACAGCGCCCAGCACCCGCTGCAGCGGCTCGCGGTGGTGGGCGTGGCGCGCGAGGCCGATGGCCATGTGCTCGACATCGAGCAGCTCACGCAGTGGCTGGCGAAGCGCAGCGGCATCGACTACTTCCGCATCGACCCGCTGAAGGTCGACGTGGGCAAGGTGGCCGACGTGATGAGTGCGGCCTACGCCGAGCGCCACAAGGTGTTGCCGGTGCAGGTGGGTGTGGCGGAGGTGGTGGTGGCCACGGCCGAGCCCTTCATTCAGGATTGGGTGCCCGAGGTGGAGCGCCAGACGCGCAAAAGCGTGCGCCTGGTGTTGGCGAGTCCGCAGGACGTGGCGCGCTACACGGCCGAGTTTTTTGCGCTGGCCAAATCGGTTCGTGCCGCAAGCAAGCTGGGTGGCCAGGCGGGTTTTGGCAGCTTTGAGCAACTGGTGGAGCTGGGCAAGGCCAACAAGCAGCTCGACGCCAACGACCAGCACGTGGTGCAGGTGGTGGACTGGCTCTGGCAATACGCCTTCGACCAGCGCGCGAGCGACATCCACCTGGAGCCGCGGCGCGAGCAGGGCGTGATCCGTTTCCGCATCGACGGCGTGTTGCACCCGGTGTACCAGATGCCCATGGGCGTGATGAACGCGATGATCGCGCGCATCAAGCTGCTCGGCCGCATGGACGTGGTCGAAAAGCGCCGCCCGCAGGACGGCCGCATCAAGACCGTGCGCCCCGGTGTCGGTGCGGTGCGGGGCGATGAAGTCGAAATGCGCCTGTCCACGCTGCCCACCGCTTTTGGTGAAAAGCTGGTGATGCGCATTTTTGACCCCGAAGCCACGGTGAAAGACCTGAGCGCGCTGGGTTTCGCACCGCACGATGCCCAGCGCTGGGAATCGCTCACCAGCAAGCCGCACGGCATCGTGCTGGTGACCGGCCCGACCGGTTCGGGCAAGACCACCACGCTCTACGCCACGCTCAAGCGCCTGGCGACCGAAGAGGTCAACGTGAGCACGGTGGAAGACCCGATCGAGATGATCGAGCCGGCCTTCAACCAGACCCAGGTGCAGCCGCACCTGGACCTGGATTTCGCGCAGGGCCTGCGCGCCCTGATGCGGCAGGACCCCGACATCATCATGGTGGGCGAGGTGCGCGACCTGCCCACGGCCGAGATGGCGGTGCAGGCTGCGCTCACCGGCCACCTGGTGTTCACCACGCTGCACACCAACGACGCCCCGTCGGCCATCATGCGGCTGATGGAGCTGGGCATCCCGCCCTACCTGATCAACGCCACCGTGCTCGGTGTGCTGGCGCAGCGCCTGGTGCGCACCCTGTGCCCGGTCTGCCGCGTCCGCGAGGACGATGCCGACACCACCGCATCGCGCGAAGCCTTGACCGAGCTGGTCAAACCCTGGCAGGTCAGCGGCAAGTACCGGCCCTACCGGCCGGTGGGCTGTGTCGATTGCCGCATGACCGGCTACCACGGCCGCATGGGCCTGTACGAGTTGCTCGTGGTCACCGAAACCTTCAAGAGCAAGGTGAGCCGCGAGCCTGTGCTTGAAGCCCTGCGCAGCCAGGCGGTGAAGGACGGCATGCGGCCGCTGCGCCTGGCCGGGGCCGCGCGCGTGGCCGAAGGCCTGACGACGATGGACGAGGTGCTCGCCTGCACGCCGCCTGTGAACGGTTGAAGGCAATGGCCCCCTTCCGGACCGTCACCGATGGTGCCAGTCCGGGGCTCCACCGCTGCGCGGGGCGCTGCCCCGAGGGGGCTGTTTCGCCTTGGGGCGGCCCTGCGGCGAAACGGTGCCCCCACTTCGCCGCTGCGCGATGTGCCGAACGTTTGACCGGATCGTTGTCCATGATTTTCAGCAAGGGCTTATATTCCGGTTTTCACACGTCCGCTTGCTGAAATGTCCGAGATGATCCCGATCAAGACCGAATCCGCCTGGCGCGGCACCGCCGATTGCCGCAACTGCGGCATCCGCGAGATGGTGCTGTTTGCCGACCTGCGCGAAGAGGACTTCAACCTGATCCACGCGCCCATCGATGACCTCGAATTCAGCGCGGGTCAGCCGCTGGTGCGCATGGGCGAGACGGCCACCTCGCTCTACACCCTGCGTTCAGGGGTGATCAAGCTGGTGCGCAACACGGTGGACGGGCGCCAGCGCATCGTGCGCGTGATGCGCTCGGGCGACGTGATCGGTCTCGAAGCCCTGATGGGTCCGGTGTACGACTCCGATGCCATTGCGCTGACCAACATCAAGGTGTGCCGCCTGCCGCTGCAGGTGATCCAGCGCCTCAACCGCGAAACGCCGCGCCTGCACCAGCGCCTGATGGAGCAATGGCACCACAGCCTGAAAGAAGCCGACGACTGGCTGGCCGAGCTCAATTTCGGCAACGCGCGCCAGCGTGTGGCCGGCCTCATCCTCAAGATGCGGGCGGAGCACGACCCCACGGTGGCCAACCTGTTTTCGCGCGAAGACATGGGCGCCATGCTCGACCTCAAGCTGGAGACGGTGAGCCGCACGATCTCCGCGTTCGAACGCGAGGGCCTGATCGAACCACTCGACAAGCAGGGCCGCACCTACCGCGTGGTGGATGCCGCGTTGCTGTCAGCGCCCAAAGCCTGAACGGTTTTATCCTGGCGCGACAGCGGGCCGCGCGGGGTCTACCGATAATCGGAGCAATGCCTGCCCCCTCCGTGTCTCCCGCCCCCCACCTCGCCACCGGTCTTCTGCTCGCCAGCGCAGGCTCCATCGCTTTCAGCGGCAAAGCCATCATTGTCAAACTGGCCTACCGCCACGGCGTCGACGCGGTCACGCTGATCATGTACCGCATGCTGTTCGCACTGCCACTGTTCCTGGCGCTGGCCTGGTGGGCCAGCCGGGGCAAGGCCGCACTCACCGGCAAGGACTGGCTCGGCATCGTCGGCCTGGGGTTCACCGGTTATTACCTCGCGAGCTTTCTCGATTTCTGGGGGCTGCAATACGTCAGCGCCAGCCTGGAGCGGCTGATCCTGTACCTCAACCCCACACTGGTGCTGGTGCTCGGCTGGCTCGTCTACCAGCGGCGCATCAGCGGCCTGCAGGCGCTGGCCATGGCCGTGAGCTACGCGGGCGTGTTGCTGGTGTTCGGTCACGAGGCCGGCTTCCAGGGGCCGAACGCGGTGCTGGGCGCGCTGCTGGTGTTCGGCAGTGCCATCAGCTACGCGATCTACCTCGTCTACAGCGGCGAGCTGGTCAAGCGCCTGGGCTCGCTGCGACTGGTGGGTCTGGCCACCAGCGTCGCCTGCGGCCTGTGCCTGCTGCAGTTCGTGGTTCTGCGCCCGCTGAGCGCGGCCGACGTGGCGCCCGAGGTGATCTGGCTCTCGCTGCTCAACGCCACCTTGTGCACGTTTGCGCCGGTGCTGATGGTGATGATGGCGATCGAACGCATCGGCGCGGGTCTGGCGGCGCAGACCGGCATGATCGGCCCCATGTCCACCATCGCCATGGGCGTGCTGATCCTGGACGAACCGTTCAACGGCTGGATCGTGGCGGGCACGGTGCTGGTGCTCTCTGGCGTGTTCTTGGTGACGCGCTTTGGCAAGCCCACCGTGGGCCAGTGATTTTTTCGACAAGGAGACACGGACATGGATTTCGGCATCAAAGGCAGATGGGCACTGGTCTGCGGCGCGAGCAAAGGCCTGGGCCTGGGCTGCGCGCAGGCGCTGGCGGGCGAGGGCGTGAATGTGGTGATGGTGGCGCGCGGGAGTGAGGCGCTGGAAGCCTCGGCCGCGGGCATCCGCGCCGCATCGCCGGGTGTGCAGGTGATCGCCGTGGCGGCCGACATCACCACGCCCGAAGGCCGCGCTGCCGCTTTCGCAGCGGCCGGCGGGCCCGGCACGGCGTTCGACATCGTGGTCACCAACGCCGGCGGCCCGCCACCCGGCGACTTCCGTAGTTGGGGTCGTGAAGAGTGGCTGAAGGCGGTGGACGCCAACATGCTCACACCCATCGAACTCATCAAGGCCACGGTGGACGGCATGGCGCAGCGCGGCTTCGGCCGCATCGTCAACATCACCAGCAGCGCGGTGAAAGCGCCGATCGACATCCTGGGCCTGAGCAACGGTGCGCGCAGCGGTCTCACCGGTTTCGTGGCCGGCGTGGCGCGCAGCGGCATCGCGGCGCAGGGCGTGACCATCAACAACCTGCTGCCCGGCAAGTTCGACACCGACCGCATCGCCGCCACGCTCAAGGGCGCGTCGGAGAAAACCGGCCAACCGGTGGAGGAACTGCGCCGCCAGCAGCAGGCGCAGATCCCCGCCGGCCGCTACGGCCACCCGCAGGAGTTCGGCGCCATCTGCGCCTTTCTCTGCAGCCAGCAGGCGGGCTACCTCAACGGCCAGAACATCCTGTCCGACGGCGGCTTGTATCCGGGAACGTTCTGATCAGCGACGCGAACTGACCAGGATCCCACCCACGATCAGTACAAACCCCGCTGCGTGGTACAGCCGGGGCATCTCGCCCAGCAGCGTGGCCGACATCAGTGCGGCGAACAGCGGCGTGAGGTTGTTGAAGAAGCCTGCGACCGTGGGACCTACGCGTGCCACGCCGATGCCCCAGCTGCGGTAGGCCAGCAGCGACGGGCCGACCGCCACGTAGACCAGTGCCGCGATCAGCGGCCAGCCCCATTGCATGTGGCCGGTGGTTGCGGGCGGCAGGGTCAGCCATTCGGCGCCGGTCATCGCGCCCGACCAGCCCAGGCCAAAGACGATCTGCGCCAGCAGGAAGGCGGCCCAGTCAGCCTTGATGTCTGGCGGGTAGCCTCCCACCGGCGGGCGCACCAGCAGCCAGCTGTACCAGGCCCAGGTGAGCGCGGCCAGCAGCATCCAGCCGTCGCCCGCGACCAGCCGCAGCGCGCCCAGCTGCGCCAGTTCGCCACGCGAGAGCACCACCGCCACGCCGGCCAGCGAGAGCGCGGCGCCCACGGCGGCGCGGCGCGAGACCGGCACACCGTAGAGCACGCGGCCGAGCAGCAGCATCCAGATCGGAATGCTGGAGGCCACCAGCGTCACGTTGATCGGTGTCGAGGTCTTGAGCGCCATGTACTGCAGCGCGTTGTACAGGCCCACGCCGAGCAGGCCCAGCAGCGCGAAACGCCTGCGTTGTGGCCACAGGCCGCTGCCCGGGCGCAGCACCCAGGCGGCCAGCGGCAGCAGCAGCACGCCGGCGAGCACCCAGCGCAAGAGGTTGAAGGTGATCGGTGGAATGGCGCCCTGCATCATCCGCCCGACCACGGCGTTGCCGGCCCACATGAGCGGCGGGATCAGCAGCAGGGCGATGGTGGACGGCGTGAGGCGCGGAGCGGGTGCGGACATGCGGCGACTGTACCCACACGGTCATGTCCCGCGCTGGAGCGGGGCCTGTGCATCTGGCCCGCAGGCGACACGGCCGTTTCGTGGCAGCATGTGGGTCGTTTCAAAAAATGCAGGAGATTCCCATGACCCAGACCAGCCGCGCCGTGCGCATCCACGCCACCGGCGGCCCCGAACAACTGGTGATCGACTCGCTGGACGTGGGCGAACCCGGCCCGGGCCAGGTGCGCATCCGCCACAAAGCCATCGGCCTGAACTTCATCGACGTGTACCAGCGCAGCGGCCTGTACCCGAACGCCCTGCCGCTGGCACTGGGCATGGAAGGCGCGGGCGTGATCGAAGCGGTGGGCGAGGGCGTGACGCACCTGAAGGTCGGTGACCGCGCGGCCTACGCCGCCAACCCCCCGGGCAGCTACAGCGATGTGCGCGTGATGCCGGCCATGAACGTCTGCCAGCTGCCCGACGCGATCAGCTTCGAAACCGGCGCGGCCATGATGCTCAAGGGTCTGACCGCGATGTACCTGCTCAAGCGCTGCAAGCCGGTCGAGGGACTGGAGCGGGGTGATTTTGTGCTGTTCCACGCCGCGGCCGGTGGCGTCGGACTGATCGCCTGCCAGTGGGCACGGGCGCTGGGCCTGCGCCTGATCGGCACCGCGGGTTCGGACGACAAATGCGCGCTGGCACGCGAGCATGGCGCCGAGTTCACGATCAACTACCGGACCGAGGACTTCGCCGCCCGCGTGAAAGAGATCACCGGTGGCCAAGGCGTGAAGGTGGTCTACGACTCGGTGGGCAAGGACACGTTCGACAAGTCGCTCGACTGCCTCATGCCGTTTGGCCTGATGGTGAGTTTCGGCAACGCCAGTGGCCCGGTGGCGCCGTTCGCGCCTGGCATCCTGGGCCCCAAGGGTTCGTTGTATGTGACGCGCCAGACGCTGTTCACCCACATCACCAGCCGCGAGCGCACGCAGGCCATGGCCGACGAGCTGTTCGCGGTGGTGGGCAGCGGCGACGTGAAGATCCGCATCGACCAGCGTTTTGCGCTGACCGACGTGCAGGCCGCGCACCGCAGCCTGGAGGCGCGCCAGACCACGGGCTGCACCATCCTGCTGCCATAGCCTGGCCGCCAGGGGCGATCAGCCCCTGGGTGAGGATCGGTCGGTCTTGAGAGGCGCCGCCTTGCCCTGGGGTGCGGGCGGCGGCTGGTGCCGTGTGGCCAGGTAGAAACCCAGGATGCGCGCCACATAGGCCTGCGTCTCGGGAAAGGGTGGCACACCCTGGTGGCGATCGACCGCGCCTTCGCCGGCGTTGTAGGCGGCCGAGGTCTTGACCACATCGTGATCAAAGCGCAGCAGCAGCCAACGCAGATAGGCCAGTCCACCTTCGATGTTCTGCTGCGGGTCCAGCAGGTTGCGCACGCCAAACCGCTTGGCTGTGGCGGGGATGAGCTGCATCAGCCCCTGGGCGTTCTTGGGCGACACCGCGAACGGGTTGAAGTTCGACTCCGCGCGCACGATGGACACCGCGAGACGCGGGTCCACGCCGTAGTAGGGCGCTCGTTCCTGCACCCGCTGCGCCCAGCGGCGGCGTTCCCGGTTCAGCTGGTCCAGGTAGCGTTTCACCACTTCGTGGCTCACGGGCTCGGTGCGGTCTTCCAGCGACCCGGCCGCCGGATCGGGCAGGCACTGCGGACGCTGCTCGTCCAGCGGGACCAGGCCGGGCTCGTCGAAAAACTGGAGGGCTTCGGCGTGGCCATTCTGGGCCGCCAGCGCCAGCATGAAGCGTCCCTGGGCCTGTGCTTTCGGCACGCTGCGCTGCTGCAGCAGCAGGCGGCCGAGACGGTACTGTCCATCCACGCTGCCCTGGCGCGCAGCGCTGCAGTAGTGTTGCGCCGCCAGATGAAAGTCCAGTGCGTGCATGGCCGCCTGGCCTTGCTCCAGCAGTTGGGGAAGGGCAGGCCCGCCGTCGGTGGCCACCTCGGGGACGTGGTCTCCCAGGGTGCGCAATGAAACGACGATGTCGCGGTCAGCGCCCACCGCCGGCATCGCGCCGGCCAGTGTGGCCAGCGTCAGCAAGGTCTGCCGCCAGCGCACCGTGTTCTCCCATCAGGCCAGCGCCGCCGGTTGCGGTGCCACGGTCCGCAGGGCCGTGCGCAGGTGGGCCAGGGTGCTGTCCACGTCGTGCCACTTGTCTAGACCAAAGAGGCCGATGCGGAAGGTCTTGAAGTCCGCGCCTTCGTCGCACTGCAGCGGCACGCCCGCGGCGGTCTGCAGGCCGACAGCGAGGAATTTCTTGCTCGACTGGATGTCGGGATCGGTGGTGAAGCTCACCACCACACCCGGCGCCTGGAAGCCCGGCGCCGCCACGCTGGGGAAAGCGTGCTCTTCCAGCAACGCGCGCACGGCGCGACCCAGGGCGATCTGTTCATCGCGCACTTTGGCGTAGCCGTAGGCCTCGGTTTCTTTCATGGTGTCGCGCAGCCGCAGCAGGGCGTCGGTCGGCAGCGTGGAGTGGTAAGCGTGGCCACCGCCTTCGTAGGTCTCCATGATCTGCAGCCACTTCTTCAGGTCCATGGCGAAGGTGGTGCTCTGCGTGGCGTCGATGGCTTTGCGGGCGCGTTCGCTCAGCATCACCATCGCGCAGCAGGGTGAGCTGCTCCAGCCCTTTTGCGGCGCTGAAATCAGGATGTCAACACCGGTGGCTTTCATGTCCACCCACATCGCGCCCGAGGCGATGCAGTCCAGCACGAACAGGCCACCCACGGCGTGCACCGCGTCGGCCACCGCGCGCAGGTAGTCGTCGGGCAGCATCATGCCGGCGGCGGTTTCCACGTGCGGCGCAAAGACCAGGGCAGGTTTCTCTTTGGCGATGGCGGCCTTCACGTCTTCAATCGGCGCCGGCGCCCAGGCGGCCTGTGCGCCCTCGGTGGTGCGGCGCGCTTTCATGACCGTGTGGCTGGCGGGGATCGAGCCCATGTCGAAGATCTGCGTCCAGCGGTAGCTGAACCAGCCGTTGCGGATCACCATGACATGTTGGCCGTGCGCAAACTGGCGCGCCACCGATTCCATGCCGAAGGTGCCGCTGCCCGGCACCAGCACGGCCGAGTGCGCGCCGTAAACACGCTTGAGCATGGCCGAGATGTCGGTCATCACGCCCTGGAAGCGTTTGGACATGTGGTTGAGCGCGCGGTCGGTGTAGACCACCGAAAATTCGAGCAGGCCATCGGGGTCGATGTGGGGCAGCAAACCGGGCATGGGGTGTCTCCTGGCAGGTCGCTCTGGAAGCGGGTCTGTCAGATTAGCACAGCAAGCCGAAATCAGTGTCGGCTGACGGGCGGCGGCGGGGTGCGCAGGCGGCTGGGCGCGAGCACGCCGGCCGAGTCCAGGATGGGGTAGGCGATGGAGCAGATGTGCGAGTTGATGCGCTTCAGGTCGCTGATCAGGTCGATGTGCAGCGAACTGCTCTCCATGCTGGGCATGGTCTGATCGGACAGCCGCTCCAGGTGGCTGCTGGCGTAGGCGCGCTCCATTTCCCGGAAACGCACTTTCTCTTCGAGCAGGCGCTGCGCGTCGCGCACATTGCCGTCGAGGAACACGCTCATGCCCAGGCGCAGGTTGTCGAGCAGGCGGGCGTGCATGGCACCGATCTCGGTCAGGCCGGCTTCCGAGAATTCGCGGCCCTTGCGGATTTTTTTGTCTTCGATGTCGAGCAGCACGCGTTCCACCGTGTCGCCGATCTGCTCCATGTTGATGGTAAAGCTGATGATGTCGGTCCAGCGCCGGCTCTCGGTTTCGCTCAATTGCTGGCGCGAGAGTTTGGTCAGGTAGTACTTGATGGCCGAGTACAGGCTGTCCACCGTGTCGTCCATCTTGCGCAGGTCCTGCGCCAGCTGCAGGTCGTTGGTCTTGATGACGGTCATCACGCCGCGCAGCATGGTTTCCACCACGTCGGCCTGGTGCAGCGCTTCGCGCGCCGCGCACGAGATGGCCAGCGACGGCGTGGCCAGGGCCGACGGGTCCAGGTGGTTGGGCCGGTTGAGTGCGCCGCCCGCCTCTTGCAGCGGCAGCAGCTTCTCCACCCAGCCGGCCACGGGCTGCGTGAGGCCGATGAAGAACAGGCCGACCATGAGGTTGAAGCTCAGGTGGAACAGCACGGTGAGCGCCGCCGGGTCGGGCACATGGGGTTGCACGAGCTGGAGCCAGAGCGGGATGAGCCAGGGCGCTATGGCCACGCCCATCAGTTTGAACAGCAGGTTCCCGATGGGCACCTGGCGCGTGGCGCGGTTGGTCTGGGCGGTGGTGATCACCGCCAGCAGGCCGCTGCCGAGGTTGGCACCCAGCACCAGACCCAGCGCCACGTCCACGCCCACTACCTGCAGGGCCAGCGCGGCCGTGAGCAACACCACGGCGAGGCTCGAATACGCCAGCACCGACAGCGTGGCGCCGACGAGGATCTCCAGCATGCGGTCGCTGGTGAGCGACTCCAGCATCAGCTGCACCGCCGGGTTGCGCGTGAGCACGGCGGTGGACTGGCTCACCAGCTGCAAGGCCAGCAGCATCAGGCCCAGGCCGATCAGCACGCGGCCCACGTCGCCCACCTGCGTGCCCTGGCGCGAGATGAACAGCGTGACACCGACGAAGATGAACAGCGGAGAAAGCCAGGAGAGATCGAAGGAAAACACCACCGCCATCAGGCTGGTGCCGATGTCGGCGCCCAGCATCACGGCCAGCGCGGCGGGCAGGGCAATGAGCCCGCGGCCCACAAAGGATGCGGTGATGAGCGCGGTGGCGGTGCTCGACTGCACCAAGGCCGTGACGCCCAGGCCGGAGAGCGCGGCGGTGAAGCGGTTGCCCATGCTCGCGGCGAGCACCTGGCGCAGGTTGCTGCCAAAGACGCGCAGCACGCCGGTGCGAACAAGATAGGTGCCCCAGACCAGCAGCGCAATGGCTGCCAGCAGATTCAGCAAATGTTTCATGTCTGGGGAAAACTATACGCCCCGCCAGAACGCCCCTGGCGCGGGTGCCCGCCGGCCGTGAGCCCAGGCAGGATCAGCGGCTGCGCCTGACGCGCAGGATCTCGTTCAGAATCAGCGCGATCGCGCCGATGGTGATGCCCGTGTCGGCGATGTTGAAGGCTGGGAAGTGCCCGCCCGGGAACAGGCCCGTCAGGAAACCCCAGTGAAAATCCAGCATGTCCACCACGTAGCCGTGCAGCACGCGGTCCACCACGTTGCCGATGGCGCCACCCAGGATGCAGGCCAGCGCAAACGCAAAGAGCTTTTGCCCCGGGTGCGAGCGCAGCATCCAGACAATGAACACCGCCGCCGCCACGCCCACGGCGGTGAAGAACCAGCGCTGCCAGCCCCCGGCCGAGGCCAGGAAGGAGAACGCGGCGCCGGTGTTGTGCACGCGGACCACATTGAAGAAGCTGGTGACGGTGGTGCTGTCGCCGAGGCGGTAGTTGCCGAGGATCAGCACCTTGGTGAACTGGTCCAGCAGCACGATGGTGACCGCCAGACCGAGCCAGGGCCAGAGAGAGCCTTTGATCTTGGCCATCAGGCGATCACCCGCTGTTCACCGCTGCCGTGCAGGTTGCTCACGCAGCGGCCGCAGAGCGTGGGGTGGGCCGCATCGGCGCCCACGTCGTCGCGGTAGTGCCAGCAGCGTTCGCATTTCTGCGCCGCACTGGGCGCCACCGCCACCTGCAGTTCGGCGCCGTCCACCACCGTGGCGGCGGACGTGATGGTGACGAACTTCAGGTCGTCGCCCAGCGAGCGCAGCAGGGCCGCGTCGTCGCCGCCGGCGGTGATCACCAGCGTGGCCTGCAGCGAGGCGCCAACATGGCCGGCGGTGCGCAGGTCTTCGATGGCCTTGTTGGCCACGTCGCGGATCGCGCGGATGCGGTTCCACTTGGCGAGCAGCGCTTCGTTGGCGGATGGCAGCGGCGAGAAGGTCTCGAAGAAGATCGAGCCCTGGCTTTTGCCGCCAGCGAAATGGCCCCAGGCCTCCTCGGCGGTGAAGCTCAGGAACGGTGCCATCCAGCGCAGCATGGCGTTGGTGATCTGGTACAGCGCGGTCTGTGCCGAGCGCCGCGCCAGGCTCTTTGGCGCCGTAGTGTACAGGCGGTCCTTCAGCACGTCGAGGTAAAACGCGCCCAGGTCTTCCGAGCAGTAGACCTGCAGCTTGCTCACCACCGGGTGGAACTCGTAGACGTCGAAGTGCGCCAGGATCTGGGCCTGCAGTTCGCTGGCGCGGGCCAGCGCGTAGCGGTCGATCTCCAGCATCTGCTCCAGCGGCACGGCGTCGGTGGCCGGGTCGAAGTCCGACACGTTGGCCATCAGGAAGCGCAGCGTGTTGCGGATGCGGCGGTAGGCGTCGACCACGCGGGCGAGGATCTTGTCGTCGATGTTGAGGTCGCCCGAGTAGTCGGTGCTGGCCACCCACAGGCGCACGATCTCGGCGCCGAGCTTGCTCGTGACCGACTGCGGCTCCACCGTGTTGCCCAACGACTTGCTCATCTTGCGGCCCTGGCCGTCGGTGGCGAAGCCGTGCGTCAGCAGACCCTTGTAGGGCGCGCGGCCTTCGAGCGCGCAGCCCAGCAGCAGCGAACTGTGGAACCAGCCGCGGTGCTGGTCGTGCCCTTCCAGGTAGAGGTCGGACTCGGGGCCCTGCGCATGGCTGGCGCCGTTCGGGTAGGCCTTGGCGTGGCTGCCGCGCAGCACGTGCCAGAAGGTCGAGCCGGAGTCGAACCAGACCTCCAGGATGTCGGTGCTCTTGGTGTACTGCGGGGCGTCGGCACCCAGGATCTCTTCGGCCGTCACGCGGCTCCAGGCTTCGATGCCGCCTTTTTCAACGATGTCGGCCGCCTGGTCCAGGATGGCCATGGTGTTGGGGTGCAACTCGCCCGAATCCTTGTGCAGAAAGAAGGGCACCGGTACA
Source organism: Hydrogenophaga aromaticivorans (assembly GCF_013387465.1). Lineage (GTDB taxonomy): Bacteria > Pseudomonadota > Gammaproteobacteria > Burkholderiales > Burkholderiaceae_C > Hydrogenophaga > Hydrogenophaga aromaticivorans. The sequence goes on from NZ_VYGV01000012.1 coordinate 25,469, forward strand.
CCCCAGCTGCGCTGGCGCGAGATGCACCAGTCGGGCCGGTTGGCGATCATGTCGCGCAGACGGGTCTTGCCGTTCTCGGGGTAGAAGCTGGTGTGGTCGATGGCGTCGAGCGCGAGCTGGCGCAGGGTCTTGGGCGCCTTGTCTTTCGTGAACACGCCCTCGCCTTCGTCCATGCGCACGAACCACTGCGCGGCGGCGCGGTAGATCACCGGCGTCTTGTGGCGCCAGCAGTGCGGGTAGCTGTGGGTGATCTTGACCGTGGCCAGCAAGCGGCCGGCGTTCTTCAGCGCCTCCAGAATGACCGGCACGGCCTTCCAGATGTGCAGGCCACCGAACAGCGGGAAGTCGGGCGCGTAGGCGCCGTTGCCCTGCACCGGGTTGAGGATGTCGTCGTACGCCAGACCGTTGGCGACGCAGGAGTTGAAGTCGTCCACGCCATAGGCCGGCGCCGAATGCACGATGCCGGTGCCGTCGCTGTCGCTCACGTAGTCGGCGATGTAGACCGGCGAGAGGCGGCGGTAACCGGCGTCCACGTCGTACAGTGGGTGGCGGAAGTTCAGGCCACCCAGTTGATCGCCCTGGGTCGTGGCGAGCACGTTGCCCTGCAGGCCGAAGCGTTCCAGGCACTTGTCCACCAGCGTCTCGGCCAGCACCAGACAGCCCATGGGCGTGTCCACCAGCGCGTAGGTGAGTTCGGGGTGGGCGTTGAGCGCCTGGTTGGCGGGGATGGTCCAGGCGGTGGTGGTCCAGATGACGGCGAAGGCGGTCTTGCCAGCGGGCAACGCGGACAGGCCGAAAGCGGCGGCGAGCTTGGGCGCGTCATCGGTCTCGAAGGCCACGTCCAACGTGTCGCTCTGCTTGTCGGCGTATTCGATCTCGAACTCGGCCAACGAAGAGCCGCAGTCGAAGCACCAGTACACGGGCTTCAGGCCGCGGTAGACAAAACCGCGTTCGATCACGCGCTTGAAGGCGCGGATTTCACCGGCCTCGTTGCCGAAGTCCATGGTGCGGTAGGGGCGCTCCCAGTCACCCAGCACGCCCAGGCGCTTGAAGTCTTCGCGCTGCTGGTCGATCTGCTCGGTGGCGAAGGCGCGGCTCTTGGCTTGCATGTCGTCGCGGCTCAGGTTGCGGCCGTGCAGCTTTTCGATCGCGTTCTCGATCGGCAGACCGTGGCAGTCCCAGCCGGGGATGTACTGCGCGTCAAAGCCGGCCAGCTGGCGCGACTTGACGATCATGTCCTTCAGCACCTTGTTCAGTGCGTGGCCGATGTGCAGCTTGCCGTTGGCGTAGGGCGGGCCGTCGTGCAGCACGAACAGCGGCGCACCCTGGCGGGCGTCGCGCAGGCGCTTGTACAGGCCGCCTTCATTCCATTCACCGACCCAGGCCGGCTCACGCTTCGGCAGGTCGCCGCGCATGGGGAACGGCGTGTCGGGCATGTTCAGCGTGGCGCGGTAGGCGCTGGCTTCGGGCTTGGCCTCGTTCTTCGGGGCAGCGGTTTTTTCAGACATGGTGGTCGGCTTTCGAATTCGGGATCGGCAAAGGCGGGCTCGGAGGTGCGGCGTGGCGCACGGGGGTGGGGCGGGTCGCCCTGAGCCTGTCAGAGGGCGCGCGGCCCGGGGCTCAGCGCCCCGGCAGCGGCGTTAAATTCGGTCGCGGGTGGTCTGGCGGTGCGTCTGGGTGTGCAGCGACGCAAAAAACGCACGCGCATCGTCGCGGTCCTTGGCGATGCCCCGGGTGAGGGCGTCCAGACCGTCGTACTTCAGCTCGTCGTGCAGTTTGTGCAGCAGTTCCACGCGGATGATTTTACCGTAGGCCTCTCCGCCGGGCAGTCTGGCGGCCATGTCGGCCGGCCAGTCCAGGCAATGGGTTTCCAGCAGCACGCGCCCGCCGTTCACGTCATCGGGGTCCAGCGAAGGGCGCACGCCGAGGTTGGCCACGCCCGCCAGGGGCTGGCCTTGGGGCGTGAGCCCGTGCACGTGCACGGCAAAAATACCGCTCGCTGCCGGTTTCCAGTGGGCGAAGCGCAGGTTGAGCGTGCGAAAGCCGTCGCCAGCGCCGGGGCGGCTTTCGGCCAGCTGGCGCCCGAGCTTGCGGCCATGCACCACGTGCCCGCTCACGGCGTAGGGGCGGCCGAGCAGGGTGGCCACGCGGTCCATGTCGCCCGCGGCCAGCGCATCGCGCACGGCGGAGCTGGACACGCGGATCCCATGGACTTCGTAGCTCTGCATGCGCGCGACGTCGAAGCCCAGCCGGGAGCCCGCCGCATCCAGCATGGCGTAATCCCCCGCGCGCTGGGCGCCGAAGCGGAAGTCGTCACCGACCAGCACGTAGCGCACGCCCAGGCGGGCGACCAGCATGTCTTTGATGAAGGCCTGCGGCGGCTGCCCGGCCAGGCGGGCGTTGAAGGGCAGCACCACGCATTGGTCCACGCCGCAGCGCTCCAGTTCTTCGAGCTTGTCGCGCAGGGTGGCGATGCGCGCCGGTGCCAGGTCGGGCTTGTGGTGCAGGGCGGCAAAGTAGTCGCGCGGGTGGGGCTCGAAGGTCATCACGCAGCTGGGCACATCGCGGTGCCGGGCTTCGTTGTTCAGCAGCGCCAGCATGGCCTGGTGGCCCCGGTGCACGCCATCGAAGTTGCCGATGGTGAGCGCGCAGCCGGGAGGCGACCCGCTGGTGGTGCCGCGCTGCAGGTTCCAGAGTCCTCGGATGATTTTCATGGGCGATGCCCGCCCCATGCCGGGTGTTGGGCGCGGTTCAAGGTGTTTGTCACAGAAGCGCTGTATATTGACACATGACAGGCGGGCCCCAGGTGGCGCGGGGCCTGACCTGAAGACAGATTGTCCGGTTGAATATCAACGTGGAGGTGGGTCTTGAAGGTCTTGAAGTTGTCTGCGCAGGGGCTGCCCCAGTCCTGGATCAGCCTGGAAGAAGCGGTGCTGCACTATGCCGCGGATGAGGTGCGCTGGGAAATGGGGGCCGAGGTCGCGGTGTTTCACGGCGGTCACAACGCCGTCACCGGGCGGCAGTCGATCATCACCGTCAATTCCATCATCGGCACCCAGGGCGTGCCGCGCATCAACCCCTTTGACCTGCGGCCCACGCTCACCAACAGCAAGCTCTTCGCCCGCGACCGTTGCCTGTGCGGCTATTGCGGCGGGCATTTTCACGAAGAGGAGCTGACGCGCGAGCACATCATGCCGCTGGGGCAGAACGGTCGTGACACCTGGATGAACGTGGTGACGGCCTGCCGTTCGTGCAACCACCGCAAGGGCAACCGGACGCCCGAGCAGGCCCACATGCCCCTGATCTACACGCCTTACGTGCCTAGCCTGTGGGAAGACTTCATCCTGCGCAACCGCCGCATCCTGGCGGACCAGATGGAGTTCCTGATGTCTCATCTGCCCAAGACTTCGAGGCTTCACGCGTAGTTCTTTTTTAGTGCTGGCGTTTCTTCGATGGCCTGAGAGCACTGGGCGACCGACTCCGCTCATGTCCCCCGACGGCCTGCGGCCGTCTCCTCCTTTACTTCGCTGCGCCGGTCACTCGGCGCTCTCAGGCCGCGAACACCCGAGTGCGCCAGCGATGGTGTGCCTACATTTCGTCAGATCGCTGAGGCGGTGTGCCCTGCGCAGCGAAGTAAAGGAGGAGGGCTGGCGAAGCCAGCCCGGGGGACATGAGCGGAGTAGGGCGCACCGCCTCGGCGATCCCGCGAAACCGATGAACGCCCAAAGAAAAGCCCCGCAAAGCGGGGCCTCCGTACCAACCCAAACAGAAGACTCAGGCAAACACCCCCGCCGTGTCCTCCATCCGCGCCGATACCTCCCCCAGGTGGTGCAGCGTGTCGCCAAAGGTCAACTCCAGCTGGGTCAGCTTCTTGAAATAGTGGCTGCCGATGTACTCGTCGGTCACGCCGATGCCGCCGTGCAGCTGCACCGACTGCTGGCCCACGAAACGCATCGATTGACCCAGTTGCACCTTGGCGCGAGCCATCGCACGGCGGCGCTCGGTCGCCGGGGCGTTCAGCTTCAGGCAGGCGTAGAAGCTCATGGAGCGGGCCAGTTCCAGCTGCATTTTCATGTCGGCCACGCGGTGGCGCAGTGCCTGGAAGCTCGCGATCGCCACGCCGAACTGCTTGCGCGTGTTCATATAGTCCACGGTGAGGGCCAGGGTCTTGTCCATCACGCCCACGGCCTCGGCGCAGACAGCGGCGATGCCGATGTCCACCGCGTGTTCCAGCGCGGCCAGGCCGTCGGTGGTGATCAGGCTGGCGGGGGCGTTCGAAAGGCTCAGCTCGGCCGCGCGGCCGCCGTCTTGCGTCCCGTAGCCCTGGGTGCTCACGCCGGCAGTGTTGCGTTCCACCAGGAACAAGGCGATCTGTCCGTTGGTCACGGCGGGCACGATGAAGGCGTCGGCCTGGTCACCGGCGGGCACCACGCTCTTGGCGCCGCTCACCGTCCAGCCACTGCCGGCCGGGGTGGCGGTGGTCTTGCAGGCATCCAGCCGGTAGCGCGCACCGCGTTCCTGCTGCGCCAGGACCACCAGCGCTTCGCCCGAGGCGATTTTCGGCAGCCAGGCGGCCTTGACGTCCGCGCCGGCGTAGCCACCGATCAAGCCGCCCGCGATCAGCGTCTGCGCCAGCGGCTCCAGCACGATGCCGCGGCCCAGCTCTTCCATCACCACCATGCCCTCGACCGGGCCCATGCCCAGGCCGCCATCGGCTTCGCTGATGTACAGGCCCGCCAGGCCGAGTTCGGCCAGCTCGTTGTAGGCACCGCGGTCAAAGCCACCGGCCTTGACGATGGCGCGGCGACGCTCGAAGTCGTAACCCTTGTCCACCCACTTGCGCACCGCGTCGCGCAGCTGTTCCTGGTCGTCACTGAAATCGAAATCCATGTCTGTCTCCTTAACCAAGGACCGTCTGGGCCACGATGTTGCGCTGCACTTCGTTCGAACCGCCGTAGATGGTGGTCTTGCGCAGGTTGAAATAGGTGGAAGCGAGAGGCGCGTTGCCCACCTCGCCACCCGGGAAGTCGCCCTGCCAGCCGGCTTCCATGGCTTCTTCGATGAAGGGCGTGGCAAATGGGCCGGCGGCCAGCATCATCAGCTCGGCGTAACGCTGCTGGATTTCGCTGCCCTTGATCTTGAGCAGTCCGGCGATGTCCAGCGAGTTCTTGCCCGACTTCTCGGCGCTCAGCACGCGCAGCACCAGCATCTCCAGCGCCACCACGTCCACCTCCAGCAGCGCGATCTGGTCGCGGAAGCGGCTGTCGTCCCAGACCCCTTCGGCCTTGGCGATGCGCTTGAGCCGCTCCAGCTCGCGCTTGGCGCGGTTCACGTCGGCGATGTTGGTGCGCTCGTGCGAAAGCAGGTGCTTGGCATAGGTCCAGCCCTTGTTCTCTTCGCCGATCAGGTTCTCGGCCGGCACCTTGACGTTGTCGAAGAAGACCTCGTTGACTTCGCACTCGCCGTCGAGCAGCTTGATCGGGCGCACGCTCACCCCCGGCGACTTCATGTCGATCAGCAGGAAGCTGATGCCGGTCTGTGGCTTGCCTTCGGTGCTGGTGCGCACCAGGCAGAAGATCCATTCGCCGTACTGGCCCAGCGTGGTCCAGGTCTTCTGGCCGTTGACGACGTAGTGGTCACCCTGGCGTTCAGCGCGGCATTTGACCGAGGCCAGGTCCGAGCCCGAGCCCGGCTCGCTGTAGCCCTGGCTCCACCAGACCTCGCCGCTGGCGATGCCGGGCAGGAAACGCTCGTGTTGCTCCTTGTTGCCGAAGGCCATGATGACCGGCGCCACCATCACCGGGCCGAAGGGCACGATGCGCGGCGCGCCGGCCAGCGCGCATTCTTCTTCAAACAGGTGTTTCTGTACGGCGGTCCAGCCCGGGCCACCGAACTGCTGCGGCCAGCCGTAACCCAGCCAGCCCTTTTTGCCGAGGATCTTGGCCCAGCGCTGCATGTCGTCGCGGCTCAGGCGAAGGGCGTTGTGGACCTTGTGGGCGATGTCGGCGGGCAGGTTGTCCTTGACCCAGGCGCGAACATCTTCGCGGAACGCCTGCTCTTGCGGCGTGAATGCCAAATCCATGCTTGTCTCCTTGTGTGTGGCGCGGCCCAGGTGGCGGGTTCTCGCTCAACGGCGCACAGTTTGGCACGACCGTTCGTTTTATCCCTGTCCGGGCTGCGACAAGCCGAGTTGCTCGTGCAGGTTTTGCAGCTGGGCCCGCAGATGCTCCACCGTCTCCTCCAGGCTGGCCACACGGCGCGTGAGGGCGATCACTTCGTCTTCGGTGGCACTGCTGCCGCTGTGGCTGGCGGGAACGCTCAGCGCGTTCACGTCCACGGGGCCGCAGAGCAGGTGGGCCCAGCGCTGTTCCCGGGCGCCCGGCGCGCGCGGCAGCTTCACCACCAGCACACCGCCCTTTTCAGGTGAACGGTCCTGCAGCTCTTCGAGGAACGCGTCCACCGAGGCGATGTCGAGGAACTTGTACCAGCGCTCGGTGTTCAGGCGCAGCTCACCCGCGGTCTGAGGCCCGCGCAGCACCAACATGCCCAGCAGCACGGCGGACTGCTCGGGCACCCCCACGGCGCGCTGGAAGTTGTGTTCGTAGCGCGTGACGCGGCCACCGCTGGTCTCCACCAGCATGTGCAGCTGGCGCAAGCCGTCGATGGCCTCGCCGATTTCGCCCTCGGTCAGCGAGAGCACCGGTTCCCGGCTCGACTTCTGGTTGCAGCCGCTCTGCAGGCTGTTGAGTGTCAGCGGGTAGCTGTCGGGCACGGTGCGCGCTTTTTCCATCAGCGTGCCCAGCACGCGCGCTTCGGGGACGGACAGGGGACGCTGGTCAAAGCGGTGCACGCGGGGACCGGCGGGAGAGGTTGGGTGTTCCAGGGTCATTACACTTCGTGGCCATGTCAGCCGTTTATAAAAACATTGTCATTCTGATCTCAGGCAGCGGCTCGAACATGGCCGCCATCGTCAGGGCCGCCGAGCGGCGTCATTGGGCTGATCGGTACGGCGCCCGCGTGGTGGCCGTCATCAGCAACAAGGCCGAGGCGGGTGGCTTGGGCGTTGCCCGCGAGCACCACATTCCCACTGCGGTCCTGGATCACAAGGGGTTTGCATCGCGGGAGGCCTTCGATGCCGCACTGATGACCGAAATCGACCGCCACGATCCGGCGCTGGTGGTGCTGGCCGGCTTCATGCGCATCCTCACGCCCGGGTTCGTTCAGCACTACGAAGGCCGGCTGATCAACATCCACCCCAGCCTGCTGCCCGCTTTCACCGGCCTGAACACCCACCAGCGCGCCATCGACATGGGCTGCAGATTCGCCGGTGCCACCGTGCACCGCGTCACGTCCGAGCTCGACCACGGCGACATCCTCGATCAGGCCGTGGTGCCCGTGCTGCCGGACGACACGGCGAAGACGCTGGCCGAGCGCGTGTTGACGCAGGAGCACATCATGTATCCACGTGCGGTTGAAAAGCTGTTGGCGTAGATCTCCTGAAGCTCCAATCAGCTGAGCAACGAAGGGCCGTCAACCGAGAACGCCGCGGAACCGGCTTCGCCGGGCCGCTCACCTTGCCCCCTGGGGAGTGACGGGCGAAGCCCGGCGCGGGGTCTACATGGCTTTTTGAAACACCAGCCCCGCGTGCTCGCGCATCGCGTGGAACTTGATCTTCGGCCAGTTGGCCTCCACGGCGCGCAGCGTGGCCGCGTGGTCCACCAGCAGGGTGGGCGCGTCCACCGCGTCCAGGGCCACGCGGTGGCTGTTGGCGTCGATGAACTTCTTGAGTTCGATCTCGCCGCCGTCTTCGGGTGCACAGGTCACCCAGCGAGCCACCTGGTAGGGGCTGTTCATGATGCGGGCCTTGACGCCGTATTCGTGTTCCAGCCGGTGCGCCACCACTTCAAACTGCAGCTGGCCCACGGCGCCGAGCAACAGCACCGAGCCAGCCACCGGGCGGAACACCTGGATCGCGCCTTCTTCACCCAGCTGGGTGAGGCCCGCGCGCAGCTGCTTGCTGCGCAGCGGATCGGCCACTTCCACGCTGCGGATGATTTCCGGCGCGAAGAAGGGCAGACCGGTGAACTGCAGGCTCTCTCCCTCCGTCAAGGTGTCGCCCAGTTGCAGCACGCCGTGGTTCGGGATGCCGATGATGTCGCCGGCAAACGCCTCGTCCAGCAGCTCGCGCCGCTGCGACAAAAAGCTCACCACGGTGTTGGGCCGCAGGTCCTTGCCGCTGCGCACCACCCTGAGCTTCATGCCGCGTTCGAAGTGGCCGCTGGCCACGCGCACGAAGGCGATGCGGTCGCGGTGCGCCGGGTCCATGTTGGCCTGGATCTTGAACACCACACCGGTGAATTTGGGTTCTTCGGGGTGCACCACTCGCTGGATGGCGGGGCGGTCGCCCGGGGGCGGCGCCAGGTCCACCAGCGCGTCCAACACCTCGCGAACGCCGAAGTTGTTGACCGCCGAGCCGAACAGCATGGGCGTCTGTTTGCCCGCCAGAAACTGTGCTTCGTCGAACGCGGGCGAAGCGCCTTCGACCAATTCCAGCTCGTCCTTGGCTTGCTGAAATTCACTGCCGAATCGCTTCAGGCTCTCGGGGTTGTCCAGGCCGGCCAACACGTCTTCATCGCCACCACGGCGGTCTTCGCCCGCAGCGAACACGCGCATCTGGTCGGTGCGACGGTCGTACACGCCGCGGAAAGTCTTGCCCATGCCCACGGGCCAGGTGAAGGGCACCACGGTCATGCCAAGCTCGCGCTCGATCTCGTCCATCAGGTCCAGCGGGGCTTGCACCTCGCGGTCCATCTTGTTGACGAAGGTGAGGATGGGCGTGTTGCGTGCGCGGCAGACCTGCAGCAGGCGCCGCGTCTGCGGCTCCACGCCATTGCCGGCGTCGATCACCATCAACGCGGCGTCCACGGCGGTCAGCACGCGGTAGGTGTCTTCAGAGAAGTCCTGGTGGCCCGGGGTGTCGAGCAGGTTGATCACGCAGTCGCGGTATTCCATCTGCATCACGGACGACGCCACGGAGATGCCGCGCTGCTTTTCGATCTCCATCCAGTCGGACGTGGCGTGGCGCGCGGCCTTGCGCGCCTTCACCGAGCCAGCGATGTTGATGGCGCCCGAGAACAGCAGCAGCTTCTCGGTCAGGGTCGTTTTACCCGCGTCGGGGTGGGAGATGATGGCGAAGGTGCGGCGACGCTTCACCTGTTGGGCAATTTCGGACATAGCCCATGATTATCGCGGGTGGGACAATAGCATGATGCACCCCAAAGCCCTCCTGGACGAATGTTCCGCCCTGATCGAACAGGTTTTCAAATTTGACCACCCCACCGACGCCGTGGTTGCGCGCCATTTCCGCGAGAACCGGTCGCTTGGCCCTCGCGAGCGCGCCACGCTGTCGGACACGGTGTACGCCATCCTGCGTGAGCGCCTGAAGTTCGAATGGCTGGCACGCTCCGGCACCGGCTCCAAATGGCGGCGCCTGGCGATCCTGGGCTTCCCGGGCGACCGCGACTTTCTTAAGAGTGCATTGACCGAGGTGGAAAAGACCTGGTGGGACCACTGCCTGGCGGTGAAAGATGCCGACCTCATGGCGCAGCACCGTCACAACCTGCCCGACTGGCTGGCCACGGCGCTGGGTGATCAGGTGGGCGACGAGTTCGACGCGCTGGTGGCGAGCCTGAACCAGCCCGCGCCGCTGGACCTGCGCGTCAATGTGCTGAAGAAGAAGCGCGAAGCGGTGTTGGCCGAGTTGCGCCAGGCCGGTCTGGTGTGTGAGCCCACGGCCTACTCGCCGCTGGGCATCCGCCTGCAGGGAAAACCTTCTCTGGCCAAACTGCCGGCCTTTGTGCAGGGCGATGTGGAGGTGCAGGACGAAGGTTCGCAACTGCTGGCCTTGCTGCTGGATGCCAAGCGGGGTGAGATGGTGGTGGACTTCTGTGCCGGCGCCGGTGGCAAGACGCTGGCCATCGGCGCGGCCATGCGCAACAGCGGCCGGCTCTACGCCTTCGACACCTCCGGCCATCGGCTGGATGCGCTCAAGCCGCGGCTGGCGCGCAGCGGCTTGTCCAATGTGCACCCGGTGGCGATTGCGCACGAACGCGACGACCGCATCAAGCGCCTGGCCGGCAAGATCGATCGCGTGCTGGTCGATGCGCCGTGCTCCGGCCTGGGCACGCTGCGCCGCAGCCCTGACCTGAAGTGGCGCCAGACGCCGCAGACGGTGGCGGCACAGGCTGAGCTCCAGCAGTCCATTCTGAACAGCGCGGCCCGGTTGCTCAAGCCGGGCGGGCGGCTGGTGTACGCCACCTGCAGCCTGCTGCCGGCAGAGAACGAAGCGGTTGCCGCGGCTTTTTCAGCGGCCCACCAGGACTTTGAGCCCGTGCCGGTGGCAGGCCTGCTGGCCCTGGCTCAGGTGCCTCAGGCAGACAGCCTGTGCCAGGGCGAGGATGGCCAATGGCTCCGTTTGTGGCCACATCGGCATGCAACGGATGGCTTTTTTGCTGCCGTCTGGCGGAAAAAGGCCTGAAAGACCGGCAAATGAGCTATTTCGCCTGAGCAGATCCCTTTCGGGGAGCTGTCCGGCGATTGTTTATTGACACCCCCGGCTTTAAAATCGCAGGTTGCTTCGCCCCTGTCCTGAACGGGGGCGTTTGGCAGCCTGACGCCTTCGTGGGCGGTTGAATAGGACCTTGATGATTGCTTCTGATTTCGAGTTTTTTGCCAGTTTGTGGGATGGCCTGATCCAGTTCCTGGCCCATGGTCTGACCGGTGCGGCCTGGTGGCAGGTGCTGCTGGTCGCTCTGGTGTTCACCCACATCACCATCGCCAGCGTCACGATCTACCTGCACCGCCACTCGGCGCACCGTTCGCTGGACCTGCACCCCATTCCCTCGCACTTCTTCCGCTTCTGGCTCTGGATGACCACCGGCATGGTGACCAAGGAGTGGACGGCGATCCACCGCAAGCACCATGCCAAATGCGAGCGCGAAGGCGACCCGCACAGCCCGGTGGTCTTCGGTATCAAGAAGGTGTTCTTCGAAGGCAGCGAGCTCTACCGCGCAGAAGCCAAGAACCAGGAAACCCTGGACCGTTATGGCCACAACACGCCGGACGACTGGGTGGAGCGGCACTTCTACACCGGTCGCTCGCGCCTGGGGGTGAGTCTCATGCTGATCATCAACGTCGCGCTGTTCGGCGTGCTGGGGGTGTCGGTCTGGGCCCTGCAGATGATGTGGATCCCGATCACGGCCGCCGGCATCATCAACGGCATTGGCCACTGGTGGGGTTACCGCAACTTCGAAGCCACCGACGCCAGCACCAACGTGTCGCCCTGGGGCATCATCATTGGCGGCGAGGAACTGCACAATAACCACCACACCTACCCGACCTCGGCCAAGCTGTCGGTCAAGCCTTACGAGTTCGACATTGGCTGGATGTACATCACCATCCTGAAGTCGGTTGGACTGGCCACGGTGAAGAAGCTGCCGCCCAGGATGGCGTTTGGCGACGTGAAGCCCGTGGCCGACGAAAAGACCCTGGAAGCGATCATCGCCAACCGCTACGAGGTGATGGCCGGTTACGCGCGTGAGATGCGTGCCGCCTGCCAGCGTGAAGTCGAAGGCCTGAAGGCCCGCAGTGCCGACGCTTCGGTGCTGGATGCGGCCCGCCGCTGGCTGCACCGCGATGACGACAAGGTGCCCGCTGACATCAAGCCACAACTGGCCTTGGCACGGGCGGAACACCCGGTGCTCGACAAGATGGTCACCATGCGTGAAGAGCTTCGCGCCCTGTGGTCCAGCACGAACGCCACCCGCGAGCAACTGGCCGGCGACCTTCAGGCCTGGTGCCGCCGGGCGGAGGAAAGCGGCATTGCCGCGCTGCGCGACTTTTCGATTCGCCTGCGCTCCGCGCACGCTTGAGCTTGATCCACCCCCGCCGCGCTGCGCGCGACCCCCTCAAGGGGGCAACGCTGGCGGCCCGGCGGAGCCGGTTCCGCGGCGTTCTGGGTTAGGCACTGTGCTCCGGAAATATGGGTGTGTCTTCTGGGTCGGCAACAAAAAAGCCGCTGTTTTCACAGCGGCTTTTTTGTTGGGAGAACCGGCTGAATTACTTCAGCTTGATTTCCTTGTAGTCCACGTGCTTGCGAGCTTTCGGATCAAATTTCTTGATCAGCATCTTCTCGGGCGTGGTCTTCTTGTTTTTGGTCGTGGTGTAGAAGTGGCCGGTACCCGCAGTGGATTCCAGCTTGATCTTTTCGCGTCCGCCTTTGGTTGCCATGTTGGGTGCTCCTTAAGCTTGGCCGCGTGCGCGCAGGTCTGCGAGCACGGCATCGATGCCGTTTTTGTCAATCAGGCGCAGGGCAGCACCCGACACGCGCAGGCGAATCCAGCGGTTTTCGCTTTCGACCCAGAAACGGCGGTATTGCAGGTTCGGCAGGAACCGGCGCTTGGTTTTGTTGTTGGCGTGGGAAACATTGTTCCCGACCATGGGCTTCTTGCCCGTTACGTCGCAGACGCGTGCCATGAGGACACTCCGATACTTCTATACAGCCGGTCACTCAGGACACTGGAGACGGTATTCCCGTTCCGCATCTGGTAACCCAGCCTCACCTCGCCAGAAAAGGGTGGCGGTAACCCGAATCCGCTGCGAACGACCAAAACTGGCCAATCGCAGCAAAGCCTTGGATTATAGCGCGGGCAGGCTGGTTCGGACAGCGCCGCCCGGCGGGAAGCGCTCAGGCCTCGTTTTGCTCCAGAAAACGCTGGGCGTCGAGGGCCGCCATGCAGCCGGTGCCGGCGCTGGTGATGGCCTGGCGGTACACATGGTCCTGCACGTCGCCCGCAGCGAAAACACCGGGCACGCTGGTCATGGTGGCCATGCCCTTCAGTCCGGATTGCGTGACGATGTAACCGTCTTGCATCTCCAGTTGGCCTTTGAAGATATCGGTGTTGGGGCTGTGGCCGATGGCGATGAAACAGCCCTTGAGCACGAGGTCTTCGGTCTCGCCGGTCTTCACGCTTTTCAGGCGCACGCCGGTCACGCCGCTCTGGTCACCCAGCACCTCGTCGAGCGTGAAATGGGTCTTGAGCTCGATCTTGCCCGCAGCGACCTTCTCCATCAGCTTGTCGACCAGGATGGGTTCGGCCTTGAACGTGTCGCGGCGGTGCACCAGGGTGACCTTGCGGGCGATATTCGACAGGTACAGGGCTTCTTCGACGGCGGTGTTGCCGCCGCCCACCACGGCCACATCCTGTTCGCGGTAGAAGAAGCCATCGCAGGTGGCGCAACCACTCACGCCTTTGCCCATGAAGGCTTCTTCCGAGGGCAGGCCCAGGTACTTGGCCGAAGCGCCGGTCGCGATGATCAGGGCATCACAGCTGTATTCGCCACTGTCGCCCTTGAGCACAAAAGGCCGCTTGGAAAAATCGACCGCATTGATGTGATCGAACACGATCTCGGTCTTGAAGCGTTCGGCGTGCGCCTGGAAGCGCTGCATCAGCTCAGGGCCTTGAATGCCGTCCACGTCGGCGGGCCAGTTGTCCACGTCGGTGGTGGTCATGAGCTGGCCACCCTGGGCAATCCCGGTGATGAGCACCGGATTCAGGTTGGCCCGTGCCGCATACACTGCAGCGGTGTAGCCCGCGGGGCCGGAACCTAGAATAAGTACTTTGGTGTGCTTCATGGTGCAAATCCCCATCAGGGAGTGGGGTTGTGTGGTTTAGAGTCGAGAGATGCTGTGTTGCGTTCGGGGCCTGGCGCCGTTGGCCAGGTGGGCGATCGGCTACTCGAAGCATTGTATGGAAGAGCGCTGCGGCAGCAGTCTGACCAGAGGTATATACGCATGTCCATCCTGTCCAATCTGGATTTGATTCGCCGGGTCCCGCTGTTTTCCACGCTGACGCAGGCGCAGGCCGAGTCCGTCGCAGATGCGGTCACCAAACGGCGTTTCAAGCGCGGAGAGTGCATCGTTGAACAGGGCAAGAAGTCCAATTTTCTGGCCATCGTGCTGACGGGGCGCGCCCGCGTGGTGACCACCGATGCCCGTGGCCGGGAAGTCATCCTGGCCACCATGAACCCGGGCGACTATGTGGGCGAGATGAGTCTGATCGACAACCAGCCGCATTCGGCCACGGTGCGTGCCGAGGTGCAGACCGATGTGCTGATCCTGGGGCGCCCTGAATTCGCCCGTTGCCTGCCCGAGAACACCTCCATGGCCTACGCCGTGATGAAGGGACTGGTGCAGCGCCTGCGCCACGCCGACCGCAAGATCGAGTCGCTGGCGTTGATGGACGTCTACGGCCGCGTCGCCCGGGCCTTGCTGGAGTTTGCGCGGCCCGACAAGGACGGGCAGCTCGTGATTCGGGAGCGGGTGTCTCGCCAGGATGTGGCCAAGATGATCGGCGCATCGCGAGAAATGGTTAGCCGGGTCATGAAAGACCTGGAGGACCGGGGCTTCATCGAGGTGGGCGAAGACGGCGCCACCGTGATCAAGGAACGGCTCAGCTCGCTGGGCTGAAGTCCGGCGTGGCCGCGCCGGCCGCAGCCCTGGATGCTCCTCGCCCGCGGCTACACGTGTTACCGGTTTGCCGGTGCCTGTCTCGTGTGGCCTTGGGGTAAGCTTGCTGCCGAACCGCAGCGAGGACCATGACCTATTCACTCAACACACTGAACGCCGACCGGGCCCAAGCCGCGCCTGGTGGTGTGGTCCGATTCACGCAGGAAATCGGGCTGGTGGTGGGCGCTGTGGCGCTGGCTTTCTGGTTGCTCGCGTTGCTGAGCCATTCGCTGGTTGATCCGGCCTGGAGCACGACGGGGTCGCGGTCCGAAGTGGGCAACTGGGGCGGCCAGCTGGGTGCGCTGCTGGCCGATGCGAGCTACTACCTGTTGGGTTGGTCGGTCTGGTGGTGCTTTTTTGCCGGTTTGCGGGCCTGGCTGTCGGCGTTGGCAGGGCGCTTGCGTGGCCAGCAAGCCCAGGCGGTCTCGCGGGATGATCACGGGGCTGAGCGCTGGTGGCAAACACCTTGGGCGCGTCGTCTCGCCTACGTGCTGGCACTGCTGGTCTTGCTGAGCGCCAGCGCGGTGCTGGAATGGAGCCGCCTGTACCGGCTGGAGCCGCACCTGCCGGGAACGGCGGGTGGCGTGCTGGGTCATGCGCTCGGGCCTGTGGTTGTGCGCTGGCTGGGTTTCACCGGTTCGGCGCTGGGCATGCTGGCGTTGCTCGTGATCTGCCTGCCCAGGGTGTTCCGGTTTTCCTGGGGCCAGTGGGCCGAACACCTGGGCGCCTGGCTGGACAACTGGTTTGAATCGCGCCGTGAAAAACGCGAGGCGGTCGAAGACCAGCGCATCGGGGAGATGGCGGCACGCGAGCGCGAAGAAGTGGTCAAGGTCGAGCGCGTCGAGAGCGAAGAACACCACCCCACCCCGGTGCTGATCGAGCCCACCCTGGTGGACGTGCCGAAAAGTGAGCGCGTGGCCAAGGAACGGCAGAAGCCGCTGTTCGTCGAAATGCCCGACAGCAAGCTGCCGCAGGTGGACCTGCTGGACAGTGCGCCCCTGCACCAGGCTGGCGTGGACAGCCAGACGCTGGAGATGACCAGCCGCCTGATCGAGAAGAAACTCAAGGACTTTGGCGTCGACGTGCGCGTGGTGGCTGCCGCGCCCGGCCCGGTGATCACCCGCTACGAAATCGAGCCAGCCACGGGCGTCAAAGGTTCTCAGATCGTGAACCTGGGGCGTGATCTGGCCCGTTCCTTGTCGCTGGTGTCGATTCGTGTGATCGAAACCATTCCGGGCAAGAACCTGATGGCGCTGGAGCTGCCCAACGCCAAGCGGCAGATGATCAAGCTGAGCGAAATCTTGGGCTCGCCGGTCTACAACGACGCCAAGTCGCTGCTGACCATGGGTCTGGGCAAGGACATCGGCGGCCAGCCCATCGTGGCCGATCTGGCCAAGATGCCGCATTGCCTGGTGGCCGGTACCACCGGTTCGGGCAAATCGGTCGGCATCAACGCCATGATCCTGTCGCTGCTTTACAAGGCCGATGCCAAGGATGTGCGCCTCTTGCTGATCGACCCCAAGATGCTGGAGATGAGCGTCTACGAAGGCATTCCGCACCTGCTCGCACCCGTGGTCACCGACATGAAGCACGCGGCCAACGGCCTGAACTGGTGTGTGGCCGAGATGGAAAAGCGCTACAAGCTCATGAGCAAGCTGGGTGTGCGCAACCTCGCGGGCTACAACGTGAAGATCGACGAGGCCAAGGCGCGCGGCGAAATCATCGGCAACCCGTTCAGCCTGACCCCCGAACAACCCGAGCCGCTCGAACGCCTGCCCTACATCGTGGTCGTGATCGACGAGCTGGCCGACCTGATGATGGTGGGTGGCAAGAAGATCGAGGAACTGATCGCCCGCCTGGCGCAAAAGGCGCGCGCCGCCGGCATCCACCTGATTCTGGCGACACAACGACCGAGCGTGGACGTGATCACCGGCCTGATCAAGGCCAACATTCCCACCCGCCTGTCGTTCCAGGTCAGCAGCAAGATCGACAGCCGCACCATCCTCGACCAGATGGGCGCCGAAAGCCTGCTGGGCATGGGCGACATGCTTTACATGCCTTCCGGCACAGGCTTCCCGGTGCGGGTGCACGGCGCTTTTGTGAGCGACGAAGAGGTGCACCGCGTGGTGGCCTATCTGAAAGAGCAGGGCGGTGAGCCCAACTACATCGATGGTGTGCTGGAAAGCCCGGTGAGCGATGGCGAGGGCGGCGACATGTTCGGCGAGGGCGGTGGCGACGGCAGCGAAAAAGATGCGCTGTACGACCAGGCGGTGGAAATCGTGCTGAAGGATCGCAAGGCCAGCATTTCCTACGTGCAACGCAAGCTGAAGATCGGCTACAACCGCGCCGCGCGCCTGCTCGAAGACATGGAAAAAGCCGGCATGGTCAGTGCACTGACTTCCAGCGGTCAACGCGATATTCTGGTGCCCTCGCGCAGCGAATGATGCACGGGCCTGAACCTTGTGGCCGTGGCCGGGTCCCATCCAACATGATCAAAAAATTGCTTTCAACGGTGACCGCGGTCACTGCGCTGACATTCGCGGCCCTGCCCGCACAGGCCGACGGCCTGAAAGACCTGGAGCGGTTCCTGCGCGAGGTGGGCAGTGCGCAGGCTGGCTTCACCCAGGTGGTGACCTCGCCGGTGCGCAACGGCGAAACCGTGGCGCGCCGCAAGACTTCCAGCGGGCGTTTTGAGTTCCTGCGCCCGAACCGCTTCCGTTTCGAGTACACCAAGCCGTTTGAGCAGACCATCGTGGCCGATGGCGAGACGCTGTGGCTGTACGACGTGGACCTGAACCAGGTGACCGCGCGCAAGCAGCAGGACGTGCTGGGCAGCACGCCCGCGGCGCTGATCGCCGCCGGCACCGACATGAAAGCCCTCACAGAGGTGTTCGATCTCAAGGCTGCGCCCGCTGCGGATGGCCTGGAGTGGCTGGAAGCCCGCCCGCGCAACAAGGACGGGCAGTTGCAGAGCGTGCGGGTGGGATTCCGCGCCGGTCAGCTCGCGGCGCTGGAGATTGCCGACAGCCTGGGCCAGCGCTCGGTGCTGACGTTCAACCAGTGGCAGGACAACGCGCCGCTGAAGGCAGAGCGGTTCCGCTTTCAGCCGCCAGCCGGCGCCGACGTGATCCGGCCCTGAGCGCGCCCTCTGCGATGGAAACGACGCCTTGAGTCCACCCGCCGCGCCGCACACGCCGCTGGCCGAGCGCCTGCGCCCGCGCACGCTCGCCGAGGTGATCGGGCAGCAGCACCTGCTGGGCGAGGGCATGGCGCTGCGGCTCGCGTTTGAGTCGGGCCAGCCGCACAGCTGCATCCTCTGGGGCCCACCCGGCGTGGGCAAGACCACCATCGCGCGCTTGATGGCGGACGCCTTTGACGCGCAGTTCATCACCATCAGCGCGGTGCTGGGTGGTGTGAAAGACATCCGGGAGGCGGTGGAGCAGGCGCAGATCGCGCGCGATGGGCTTCAGACCCAGCACACCATCGTGTTCGTCGACGAGGTGCACCGTTTCAACAAAAGCCAGCAGGACGCCTTTCTGCCGCACGTGGAAAGCGGGCTGTTCACCTTCATCGGTGCGACCACCGAAAACCCCTCGTTCGAAGTCAACTCGGCGCTGCTGTCGCGCGCGGCGGTCTACGTGCTGCAGCCGCTGGGCGAGGACGATCTGCGCCAGCTCATCACCCGGGCGCAAGGCATCGGGGCGGTGCCCGCGGTCGAAACCGCTGCGGCGGACCGCCTGATCGCCTACGCCGACGGCGATGCCCGTCGCCTGCTCAACACGCTGGAGACGCTGGCGGTGGCGGCCACGCGCGAAAAACTCGCCGAGGTGACGGATGCCTGGCTGATGCGTGTGCTGGGTGAGCGCATGCGCCGCTACGACAAGGGTGGCGAGCAGTTCTACGACACCATCAGCGCCCTGCACAAAAGCGTGCGCGGATCCGATCCGGACGCCGCGCTCTACTGGTTCGTGCGCATGCTCGACGGTGGTGCCGACCCGCGCTACATGGCGCGCCGCTTCATCCGCATGGCCAGTGAAGACATTGGCCTGGCCGATCCGCGCGCGCTGCGTCTGGCGCTGGACGCGGCCGAGGTGTACGAGCGCCTGGGCACACCGGAAGGCGAGCTGGCGCTGGCCGAATGTGTGGTCTACCTGGCCGTGGCGCCCAAGTCCAACGCGGTCTACAAGGCCTTCAACGAAGCCAAGGCCTTTGTGAAGAAGGACGGCACGCGACCGGTGCCCATGCACCTTCGCAATGCACCCACCAAGCTCATGAAGGAGCTGGACTACGGAAAAGGCTACCGGTACGCCCACGATGAGGCGGGCGGCTTCGCGGCGGGCGAACGCTACCTGCCCGATGGCATGGCCGGGCCTGATTTTTACCGTCCGGTGGAGCGCGGGCTGGAAATCCGCATCGCCGATAAGCTGCGCGAACTCAAAAAACTGAACAATCAAAATAACTAATGAAGCGCGAATCGCGCTGATGCAGCCGCGCCGGGAAATCAAAAATCAGGGTAAACCCGCGCCGCATAAGGGCTTACACGCATCTGGCCCTCTGAAACGCCTAGCTACAATCCGCCCACCAACCCGCAGTCTGTCCTGTTCCAAGGTCGAGCCTGGCGGGTTTTTTGCTAACTCAAGGCAGACAGACCGGGCACCCGCCCGGCTGGAAAAAACACGGAGAAGTTTGTATGGACGTTTTGCTGCAGCAGATCATCAATGGTCTGGTTCTGGGCAGTATGTATGCGCTGGTGGCGCTGGGGTACACTATGGTGTACGGCATCATCGGTCTGATCAACTTTGCGCACGGTGACGTGCTCATGGTGGGTGCGCTCACCAGCTGGACGCTGATCGGCTGGATGTCGAGCGCCTGGGCCGGCATGCCGGGCTGGCTGCTGTTGCTGGTGGCCACGCTGATCGCCATGGTGGTCTGCGGAGCCCTCAACTACGCAATCGAGAAGCTGGCCTATCGGCCACTGCGCAACTCACCGCGGCTCGCGCCCCTGATCACCGCCATCGGCATGTCGCTGCTGTTGCAGACCTTTGCCATGATCATCTGGGCGCCGAATCCGAAGTCGTACCCCTCGACCCTTTCGCGTGAGCCGATCGAGTTCGGGGGCGCCGTGATCTCGGTGACACAGATCACCATCCTGGCCACGACGGTCATCACGCTGGCGTTCCTCATGTGGCTGGTCAACCGCACCAACCTGGGCCGCGCCATGCGCGCCACGGCCGAGAACCCGCGTGTGGCCGCCCTCATGGGCATCAAGCCCGACGTGGTGATCTCCGCCACGTTCATCATCGGCGCCATGCTCGCGGCCATCGCTGGCGTGATGTGGGCCTCGAACTACGGCACGGTGCAGCACGCCATGGGCTTCATGCCCGGCCTGAAGGCCTTCGTGGCCGCGGTCATGGGCGGCATCGGCAACCTCGCGGGTGCCGTGGTGGGCGGTGTGGCGCTGGGTCTGATCGAGTCGCTGGGCGCGGGTTACCTGGGCCAGCTGACCGGCGGCGTGCTGGGCAGCCAGTACACCGACATCTTCGCCTTCATCGTGCTGGCCCTGGTGCTGACGTTGCGACCGTCCGGTCTGCTCGGCGAGCGTGTGGCCGACCGGGCCTGACGGCCAAGGAACACATCATGATGAACACCAAATACGGAAAACTCATCGCCTTCCTGCTGGGCGCTGCCGCGTTGCTGCTGCTGCCCATCCTGCTGCAATCGACCGGGAGCAACTCCTGGGTGCGCATTGTCGACATCGCCCTGCTCTACGTGCTGCTGGCGCTGGGTCTGAACATCGTGGTCGGCTACGCCGGCCTGCTCGACCTGGGCTACATCGCCTTCTTCGCCGTGGGCGGCTATATCTTCGCGCTGGTGGGTTCGCCCCACCTCACCGACACCTTCCCGGCCATCGCAGCCATGTTCCCCAACGGCATCCACATCAGCATCTGGCTGGTGATGATCCTGGCCGCGGTGATCGCGGGTGTTGTGGGCATCATCCTGGGCGCCCCCACGCTCAAGTTGCGCGGTGACTACCTGGCCATCATCACGCTGGGCTTCGGCGAGATCATCCGCATCTTCCTGCTCAACATGGACCGCCCGGTGAACATCACCAACGGCCCCAAGGGCATCAGCCAGATCGACACCATTTCGGTGTTTGGCCTCGACCTGGGCCAACGCCTGACCATTGGCGACTACACCTTCCAGCCGGTCACACTGTATTACTACCTGTTCCTGTTTTTCGTCGTCGGTGCGGTGATCCTTTCTTACCGCCTGCAGGACTCGCGCATCGGCCGCGCCTGGATGGCCATCCGTGAAGACGAGATCGCGGCCAAGGCCATGGGCCTGAACACCCGCAACCTGAAGCTGCTGGCCTTCGGCATGGGTGCCACGTTTGGCGGTGTCTCGGGCGTGCTGTTCGCTTCGTTCCAGCGCTTCGTGTCGCCCGAGTCCTTCTCGCTGATGGAATCGGTGATGGTGGTGGCGATGGTGGTGGTGGGCGGTATCGGCCACATCCCCGGGGTGATCCTGGGCGCCCTGTTGCTGGCGGGCCTGCCCGAGGTGTTGCGCCACGTGGCCGGGCCCCTGACCGAGTGGACCGGTGGTCGCCTGGGCCCTGAAATTCTGCGCCAGCTGCTGATTGCGCTGGCCATGGTGGTGGTGATGCTGATCCGTCCGAAGGGCCTGTGGCCTTCGCCGGAACACGGCAAATCGCTGGCGAAATGAGCAGAGAGAACACGCATGTCTGAAACCATTCTCAAAGTCGCCAACGTCTCCAAACGCTTCGGTGGCCTGCAGGCCCTGAGCGATGTCGGCATTGAAATCCAGCGCGGTCAGGTCTATGGCCTGATCGGTCCCAACGGTGCGGGCAAGACCACCTTTTTCAACGTGTTGACCGGGCTGTACACGCCCGACAGCGGCACCTTCGAACTGGCCGGCAAACCCTACACGCCCTCGGCCGTGCACGAGGTGGCCAAGGCCGGTATCGCGCGCACCTTCCAGAACATCCGCCTGTTTGCCGAAATGACGGCGCTGGAAAACGTGATGGTGGGCCGCCATGTGCGCACCCACTCCGGCCTGATCGGTGCGGTGTTCCGCACCCCCGGCTTCAAGCGCGAAGAGGCTGAGATCACGGCCCGCGCCCGGGAACTGCTCGACTACGTGGGCATCGGCAAGTTTGCCGACTACAAGTCACGCACCCTGAGCTACGGCGACCAGCGCCGCCTGGAGATCGCGCGCGCCCTGGCGACCGATCCCCAGCTGATCGCGCTGGACGAACCTGCCGCCGGCATGAACGCAACCGAAAAGGTGTTGCTGCGCGAACTGATCGACCGCATCCGCAAGGACAACCGCACCATCTTGCTGATCGAACACGACGTGAAGCTGGTGATGGGCCTGTGTGACCGCGTGACCGTGCTCGACTACGGCAAGCAGCTGTCGTCGGGAACCCCGGCGGATGTGCAGCGGGATCCGAAGGTGATTGAGGCCTACCTGGGCACGGGCGGCAGCTGAGGACACAAGAACATGGCAAACACACTACTCAAAATCAGCGGCCTGAAGGTCTCTTACGGCGGCATCAAGGCGGTCAAGGGTGTCGATCTGGAAGTGCGGGAAGGCGAGCTGATCTCGCTCATCGGCTCCAACGGCGCGGGCAAGACCACCACCATGAAGGCCGTCACCGGTTCGCTGGCCTTTGAAGGCGGCGACATCGAATACCTGGGCCAGAGCATCAAGGGCCGTGGCGCCTGGGACCTGGTCAAGCTGGGCCTGGCCATGGTGCCGGAAGGCCGCGGCGTGTTCACCCGCATGACCATCACCGAAAACCTGCAGATGGGCGCCTACATCCGCAAGGACAAGGCGGGCATCGCCAACGACATCGAGCGCATGTTCGGCATCTTCCCGCGCCTGAAAGAGCGCAAGGACCAGCTCGCCGGCACCATGAGCGGTGGCGAGCAGCAGATGCTGGCGATGGCACGCGCACTGATGAGCCAGCCCAAGGTGCTGCTGCTCGACGAGCCGTCCATGGGACTGTCGCCCATCATGGTGGACAAGATCTTCGAGGTGGTGCGCGATGTGTCGGCCCAGGGCGTCACCATCCTGCTGGTGGAGCAGAACGCCCAGCGCGCGCTGCAGATCGCCCACCGCGGCTATGTGATGGATTCGGGTGAAATCACCATGACGGGCTCCGGCCAGGATCTGCTGGTGGATCCGAAGGTCCGCGAAGCCTACTTGGGACACTGACCCCCGCCGCGCTGCGCGCGACCCCCTTGCAAGGGGGCAACGCGATGCGGCCCGGCGAAGCCGAGACCAAAGCGTTCTGGGTTGGGGGCACTTTGCTCGGGAACTTACAATGACGGGTTGCGCTTTTTGGGCGCAACCCGTTCTTCATTGCCCCACACCATGACCACCGAAAACGCCCACGCCACCCCCGCCACCGACGACAACCAGCTGATTGCGGAGCGGCGCGAGAAGCTCAAGGCCTTGCGCGAGGCGCAGCAGCGCGGCGAGGGCGTGGCGTTCCCGAACGACTTCAAGCCGGTGGACAAGGCCGAGGCGCTGTTTGCCACGCACAGCGAGGCAACCAAGGAAGCGCTCGAAGCCAACCCGGTGCGCGCCTGCGTATCGGGCCGCATGATGCTCAAGCGCGTGATGGGCAAGGCCAGCTTCGCCACCTTGCAGGACGCGTCGTTCGGCCCCTCGGGTGGCCGCATCCAGATCTACCTGAACACCGACAGCGTGGGGGAAGCGGCGCTCAACACCTTCAAGCACTGGGACCTGGGCGACATCATCGCGGCCGAAGGCGTGCTCATGCGAACCCGCACCGGCGAGCTCACCATCCACGCCGACAAGATCCGTCTGCTCACCAAGAGCCTGCGCCCGCTGCCCGACAAGTTTCACGGCATCCATGACCAGGAAATCAAGTACCGCCAGCGTTATGTGGACCTGATGACCGACGAGAGTGCGCGCAAGCGCTTCGTCACGCGCAGCCACGCGCTCTCCAGCATCCGCGATTTCATGGTGAGCCACGGTTTTCTGGAAGTGGAAACGCCGATGCTGCACCCCATTCCCGGCGGCGCCAACGCCAAGCCCTTCAAGACGCACCACAATGCGCTCGACCAGGAAATGTTCCTGCGCATCGCGCCCGAGCTGTACCTGAAGCGCCTGCTGGTCGGTGGTTTCGAGCGTGTGTTCGAGATCAACCGCAACTTCCGCAACGAAGGCATCAGCGTCCGCCACAACCCCGAGTTCACGATGATGGAGTTCTACGCGGCCTACTGGAACTACCAGGACCTGATGGACTTCAACGAGCAGCTGATCCGCCATGTCGTCAAGCAGGTGCACGGCGACACGCCGCTGAGCTACAACGGCAAGCCGGTGGACGTGTACTCGCCCTTCGAGCGCCTGACCATCCGCGAAGCGATCCTGAAATACACCGAAGCCGGCGAGGGCGTGGACAGCGCCGAGTGGTTGATTCCCGCGCTGAAGAAGCTGGGTCTGTCGGAACAGAAACACCAGCTCAGCGGCCGCAGCCTGGCGAGCCTGCAGGTGCTGTATTTCGAAGAGACGGTGGAAGAGAAGCTCTGGAACCCGACCTTCATCATGGAGCACCCGACGGAAATTTCGCCGCTGGCGCGCGCCAACGACGACCGCCCGGAAGTGACCGAACGCTTCGAGCTCTACATCACCGGTCGCGAGTTCGGCAACGCCTTCTCCGAGCTCAACGACGCCGAAGACCAGGCCGCGCGTTTCCACGCGCAGGTGTCGGCCAAGGACGGCGGCGACGAAGAGGCGATGTACTACGACGCCGACTTCATCCGCGCGCTCGAATACGGCATGCCGCCGGCCGGTGGCTGCGGCATCGGCATCGACCGCCTGATGATGCTGCTGACCGACAGCCCCAGCATCCGCGACGTGATCCTCTTCCCTGCGCTGCGCCGCGAGGCCTGACGCGGGCCCCGACATGCCGCCCATGAGCCGGGCGCTGCGCTGGGTCTGGCGGCTGTTTACGCTGGGTCTGGTGCTGGCGCTGGCCGTCAGCCTCTGGGACTACCAGGACCGTTGGCACACGCCGGGTTTCTGGTTGCGCAACCTGGTGATGCTCTGGCTCTACTGGGCGCCCCGGCTGGCCGGGCCTTTCCTGCTGATCGGCCTGGTGGGGGTCGCGGTGAGCGGGCGCGGCTTCCTGCGCTGGAAAGCCGGGGTGGCGGCCTTGCTGGTGATGGTGGGCCTGTGGTCCTCGCTGGTGGAACCCGGTCTTTCGCGGGTGCGGCAGACGACGATCACCGGCTTGCCCCCGGGCGCCCAGCCGGTGCGCCTGGCCGTCATCGCCGACATCCACTGGGGCCTGTTCTTCCGCGATCACCAGCTCGAACGCCTGGTGCGCCAGCTCAATGCGCTGGAGGTGGACGCGGTGCTGGTGGCCGGCGACTGGACCCATGAACCCCCCCTGGACTTGAAGACCGGTCTCGCACCGCTGGCCGGCATCCGTCATCCGGTGTTTGGCGTGCTCGGCAACCACGATGTCGAGGCGCCAGGGCCGGACCTGACCGAACCGCTGCGCGAGGCGCTGCAGACCCATGGTGTGCAACTGCTCGAAGGCCGGCGCGTGGCCTGGAAAGGCTGGGAGCTGGTGGGTCTGGACGACGGCTGGGGTGGCCGGCCCGAGGCACAGATTCGCGCGTTCTGGCCTGAGGCGTCCGGATCGGCCACCGCTCCGGGCAACCGCCTGGTGGTGACCCACCAGCCCGACACGGTGGCTCTGCTGCCACCGGGCGCGGCCCACCTCTCGGTGGCGGGACACACCCACGGCGGACAGATCTGGATTCCAGGGCTCACCCCCTGGGTGCTGCGCAACACGAACACGCGGCAACCCTGGTGGAACGGCCTCTACGACACCCCGGCGGGGCCGCTGCTGGTCACGCCTGGCATCGGGACGATCGGTTTGCCGGCACGTCTGGCTGTCATGCCGACCATCGAACTGGTTGAGCTCAAGCCCTGAAGGGAAACACCCCCCTGCGCCGCTGCGCGGCTTCCCCCCTCCCTGGCGCCTTCGGCTTGGAGGGGGGACGGCCCCTTGGGCCGGCCAAGCCGGACCTTCGGCGCCCCTGGGTGGCGCTGTTTCATGCGTCGCGGGTTGCGCTCCGGTGCAGTGGAGCAACTGATGCCGTTTTGCCTTCAAAGCGATAACGGCGTTGTTCAGCCTGGTTTTCACGCTGAATGCAAAACGGCATGAGCGGCCTCAGCAGTTCAACGTCTGGATGCTCTTGCGCGGGGTGTTCTTCAACTCGTCCAGTGTGATGCGCAGCCAGTCCAGGTGTGCCTGGGCGTTTTCCTGAAGACCCAGCGTCTCTTCGGGCAGCAGGGCCACCACCACCTTGCAGCGCAGCGTGGTGCCCACGGGCAGTTGCGAAGACGGGCGCAGGCCACCCGCCACGATGCTCGTGGCCGCGGCCACCGCCTGCGCCGACCGGACAGGTCCTTCCATCAACAGGGCAAAGCTGCGGTCATCCACGCGGGCGGCGGTGTCCACATCGCGTGCGACCGAGCGCAGCAGCGAACCGGTGAGCACCAGAGCGCGGTCGGCCACCTCGCGGCCGTGCTCCTGCACGAACCAGGCGTGGTTGTCCAGGTCGATCAGCAGCAGGGCGCTGTGGTGGCGGTAGCGCTGGGCCCGGATCAGGCTCTCGTGCAGGCGCAGCATGAAGTTGTGGCGGTTGGTCAGGCCGGTGAGCGGTTCCGTCAGGGCGAGCGCCTTGGCCCGCGCCTGCGCCTCGTGTTGCATGGACGAGCGTTGCAGCAGCGCGTACATCAGCAGCGGGGCCTCGATGGCGGCGGCGATCACCATGCCGTACTGGGACAGAAAGCCCGAGGACATCAGGCCGAAGTTGCGCAGCACCGGCAGCGCGCCGGCCAGCAGGACCGGCAGGATGCCCACTGCGATCCATCGCACCCAGCGGTCCCCGGTGCGCCAGGCGGCCCAGAGCATGGCATAGACCACAGCCATGGTCAGCGACCCTGCCACGTTGATGGCCTGAAAGCTCCACTGGTCGAGCACCCGTTGGTCCCAGACCACCAGCACCAGCAAGACGGCCGCCAGCGCCAGCGAGATGCGGTCCAGCCAGCGGCCGATGCGGCGTGGCTGCACGACATGGCGCACAAACAGCAGGCCCGCAACGGCCGCCAGCGGCAGCAGAACGAACTCGGCCGAACCGTTCAGCTGCGGTGCGTTGGGCCACAGAAATTGACCCCCCACCCCCAGAGACGCCGCCAGCGACAGCCCGAGCAAGGTGATGTAGATGGCGTAGGCCCCGAAGCTGGTGTCCCGGAACACCAGCCCGTTGACCACCGCGATGGCTGTCAGCAGCATGGCCATGCCGAAATACCCGCCGAGCAGGAACTGCTGCACCATGCGTTGCTCGCGCAAGCGGCTGTGGCTGTGCACGACCAGCTCACCCGAAAACGGGACCCGCGCGTGCTGGATCCGCACCCAGTAGGTCACCGGGCCGTCCACACGGGGTTCCAGCGCAAACACCGGATAGCGGTCGGGCGACGCCCAGTCCTTCACCGGCAGGCTGTCGCCCGCGTGCTGTTCCAGCCAGCCGCCGTCGGCGCGCTGGTGGTGCAGGCTGATGCGATCGGTGCCCGAACGGGCCAGTTCCAGCTCCCAGTGCGAACGGCTGTCTTGCGTCCAGGCGTCGAAGCGCACCCACAGCGCCGCATCGCCGGTCAGGCGCACGCGGTGCAGGCTGTCGCGCACCACAAAGGGCAGTTCAGCGTACCGCTGCGCGACCTCCTGCACGCTGGATTGGCCCGACGCATCCACCCACCAGGTGCTGCGCCCCGCCAGCGGCACGCTGGACTGCTCGCCGTCGAGCACCACCACCGGGGTGGCGGTGCTGCCGGGGGTGTGTGCTGCGAAGGCCCCGCCCGATGACGACAGCGCCAACCAGACCAGACAGGTCAGCAGAAAAAACCAGGCCCTTAGCGGCCTGGAAAGAGGGGCGCTGGCGGTGAGAGGTGCCTGGAGCGGGGTCGGCATGCCCGGATTGTGGCGTGCGGCTGGAAGCGCGCGTCGTGCAAAGTTGGCGCAGCCACCGCTTATCGACGCGGTTGCAGCCGTTTGACCACAGCGCCAGGCAGAAAAAAGCCCCGGACGGCATGGTGGCCTCCGGGGCTTTTTTTTTTGAGTGTGGGGCTGCTGGCTTCAGGCGAAAGCGGCCAGCGCCTTGCGCATCTTCTTCATGGCCGCGACCTCGATCTGGCGCACGCGCTCGGCGCTCACACCGTATTCGGCCGCCAGTTCGTGCAGCGTCATGCCGCCCGAGCCGTCGTCGTTCACCTTGAGCCAGCGCTCGGTCACGATGCGGCGCGAACGGTCGTCGAGCTCGCTCATGGCGGTGGCGATGCCTTCGGTGGCCAACACATCGCGTTGCGCCGACTCGATCATCGCCGTGGGTTCGTGCGTCGCGTCGGCCAGGAAAGCAATGGGACCGAAGCTGTCTTCGCCATCGTCGCCCGGACTCGGGTCCAGCACCACGTCGCCGCCGGAAAGCCGTGTTTCCATTTCGCGCACTTCTTCCGGCTTGACCTTCAGGTCGCGAGCGACCACGTCCACCTCGCCATCCGAAAACGCTTCGCGGTGTGTGTCGCCGTCCAGTGCTTCGGCGCGGAAGCCCTGCTTCATCGAGCGCAGGTTGAAAAACAGTTTGCGCTGGGCCTTGGTGGTCGCCACCTTGACCATGCGCCAGTTCTTCAGGATGTACTCGTGGATCTCGGCCTTGATCCAGTGCATGGCGTAGCTCACCAGGCGCACGCCCTGTTCGGGATCGAAGCGCTTGACCGCTTTCATCAGGCCGACGTTGCCCTCCTGGATCAGGTCGCCGTGCGGCAGGCCATAACCCAGGTACTGGCGGGCGATCGACACCACCAGCCGCAGGTGCGACATCACCAGCTGCCCGGCAGCGTCGATATCGTTGTGGTCGCGCAGGCGGCGCGCAGCGCCCTGTTCCTCTTCCAGCGTCAACAGCGGCATGCGGTTGACGGCCGAAATGTAGGCGTCCAGGTTGCCCAGCGCGGGCAGCGTCAGCGAACGGCTCGCCCACGGGCTGGCCACGGCCAGTGTGGCAGACGGCAGGGCGGTGGGTGCAAGCAGTGCAGTGGTCATATAGAAGAACCCTCCTCAGGTTGGTCTTTCTCAAATGTTAGCACTCCATATGAGTGAGTGCTAATTGAATAGTTCCATGGCCTCGATGCCAGGGGGCTATCGGGGGTCGAAGTGTCGAGTTTCAGTGAGTTTTGAACTTTTTTCACTGAGTTTTGAACTCTTCCAGAGGTAAATCTATATGTATATCAAGCACTTACGGTAATTTCTGGCAACTAGGCTAGTTGCGAGACCTCAAGGTGTCATCATATTCTTCGAAGTCTTCAAGACCACACGGAGATGGTTGTCACTTGTCTGGGACCACGGTGGTGAGCTGGCGCTGACTACCACTGCAGAGCTGGCCATATCAAAATCAACGACGGGTGTGCAGCGTAAGGAGCCTGTTGCCATCGTCAACCTACTCAAGGTCGGCGCCATCAAGCAGACGATCAGCTCGGCTGCCGGCGCGGGACCGAGCGGCAGCAATGTACCGAACAGCCGACCGCAGGCCGAGACCTTATGGGCTAGCTGCTTCAACGACTGCTTCCCTATCGGGCGAACTTGCAGTACCGACCCAACGACGCCACACAAGGTCGTGAAGACCGGTCATTCGCCAGCGCACGTGGCTGGTCAGGAAGACACGGCTGTCCGATCGACCTAGGCGTCAGCGAGTACCGCACCGGCGACGTTCGAGTGCGTGCCATCAAGGTCTGCGGAACCGTGCTTGGCGTCCGTTGACCTCAGGCCGGCGGAGCCACTGTCTCGGCCACACTATCGTGCTGAGTGCGTCGATCACAATGACCACCATCAACCACGTTCGCGCCGCACAACATGCCTCAATTCATTCGCAATGGACCCGACATACCCGAGCGCCTCTTACAGTTGCACGAGGACGGGCAAGTTGTGTTCTTCTGCGGCGCTGGGGTCTCATACCCAGCGCGCCTACCTGGATTTGGCGGGCTGGTGGCGAAGCTCTACTCGGCACTAAGTGTCGTACCGAGCGCAGTCCAACAGTCAGCGATCAAGGCCGGGCAGTTCGACACCGCCATTGGGTTGCTGGAAGCGGACATCGTGGGTGGCCGCGAGACGGTGCGCCGAGCACTGGCGAGCATCCTGACCCCAGACCTCAGCCCCCCCAATGCGATCGCGACCCACGAGGCCCTACTTACGCTGGGCAAGATCCGTGGGGGCCGCACGCGGCTCATCACCACCAACTTCGATCGCCTGTTTGAGGAAGTGATTGCAGGGAAGTCGCTGAGCATCGACCACTTTCAGGCGCCGCTGTTGCCAGTTCCGAAGAGTCGCTGGGACGGCTTGGTGTACCTGCACGGCCTACTCAGCGCCGCCCCTACAGCGGGAGAGCTGGATCGGCTGGTTGTCTCCAGCGGTGACTTTGGCCTCGCCTACCTCACCGAGCGCTGGGCTGCGCGCTTTGTCAGCGAGCTGTTTCGTAACTACACCGTGTGCTTCGTTGGGTACAGCATCAATGACCCGGTGCTGCGCTACATGATGGACGCGCTTGCCGCTGACCGTCTGCTCGGCGAGTCACCGCCGGAGATGTTTGCGTTTGGCAGCTACTCCAAGGGCAAGGAAGAACAGCGCGCCAACGAGTGGCGGGCCAAGAACGTCACGCCCATCCTTTACCGTGAACACAACCGTCATGCCTATCTGCACGGCACGTTGCGTTCCTGGGCCGAGACCTATCGCGACGGCGTACGCGGCAAGGAGCGCATCATCGTCGAGTGCGCCATCGCGCGCCCGCTGGCAAGTACCAGTCAGGACGATTTCATCGGCCGCCTGATGTGGGCACTAAGCGATCCGGGTGGCCTGCCAGCCAGGCGATTTGCAGAGTTGGACCCCGCGCCGTCGTTGGATTGGCTGGAACCTCTGAGTCAGGATCGCTACCGGCATGCGGATTTGGACCGCTTTGGCATCCAGTCCAAAGTAACCTTGGATGACAAGCTGACCTTCAGCCTCACCCGCAGGCCGTCACCTTATGGGCTGGCCCCATGGATGTCTGTCGTCGATCCAGGCGCGCGCAGCAGCCGGTGGGACGAAGTGATGCGGCAACTTGCGCGCTGGCTTATCAGGCATCTCAATGACCCCGCCCTGTTGTTGTGGCTGGTCAAACGCGGCAGTCAACTGCACGACGATCTAGCCTGGTCGATTGAGCACCGACTTGATGAGATAAACAAACTCGAACGCGACGGCAATACGGCGGAATTGGTGCGGATTCGCGACAACGCGCCCAACTCGATCCCCAGCGCCTTGATGCGTACGCTTTGGCGACTGCTGCTGACCGGTCGCGTGAAGTCGTGGCTGCGCGACTTCGACCTCTATCGCTGGCGCGATCGATTCGCTCGGGATGGACTGACCACATCGGTGCGGCTTGAGCTGCGCGAGACGCTGACTCCGCGTGTGTCGCTGCGCGAGCCTTTCCGTTGGGCAGCCGAGGAAGGAGAAAGGCGCGAGCCTGAACGGATCAAGGAACTGGTCGAGTGGGAGATCGTGCTCTCGACGGATCACGTTCACTCAAGCCTGCGCGATCTGCCCAAAGATGAACGCTGGACGGCCGCGCTGCCGGAGTTGCTGGCTGACTTCAGCGCTTTGTTGCGTGATGCGCTCGATTTGATGCGAGAGCTCGGCAGCGCCGAGGACAGGAGCGATCTGTCCTACGTGCATCAGCCCTCGATTGGCGAGCACCACCAAAACAAGGACTTCCACGACTGGACGGCGTTGATCGAACTGACCCGGGACGCCTGGCTCGCCACGGTGGCGTTGTCGCCGGCGCGTGCGGCGCTGGTAGCCGAGTCTTGGTGGCACGTGCCGTATCCGCTGTTTCGCCGCCTAGCCTTCTTCGCAGCCGCACATGACGGCGTGATTCCTTATCGCCGCGCACTCGACTGGCTGCTTGCGGATGCGGGCTGGTGGCTATGGTCGGTGGAAACCGAGCGGGAGACTATGCGCCTAGTGGTTGCTCTGGCGCCGCGACTCGATGCAGCGATGCTCAAGGAACTGGAGGGGGCTGTTCTCGCCGGGCCTCCTCGCGAGATGTTCAAAGACGACATCGATCCTGAGCGCTGGACCCAGATCGTGGACCGGGAAGTCTGGTTGCGACTGGCGAAGGTTGATGAGACGGATGCAGTCTTGGCCGCAGCCGGCAAGGAAAGGCTGGAAGCGCTTTCGGCCCGGTATCCCGAATGGACGCTGGCGGCGGATCAGCGAGACGAGTTTGCCGTCTGGATGGGGGATGGCGAAGAGTGGCGGAAGTTCGTCACTACTCCCCGTCGTCGCCGTGATCTCATTGAATGGCTGAAGCAGCAACCCAGCGCAGATCACTGGCATGAAGACGACTGGCGCCAGCGTTGTCGGGAAAACTTCGCTACTACCGCGTGCGCCTTGTGCTCCTTGGTGAAGGATGGACTCTGGCTCACTGATCGCTGGCGCGAGGCCCTTCAGGCATGGTCAGAAGAGAAGCTCATCAAGCGTTCCTGGCGCTACATGGCGCCGATCGTGACCACTGCGCCCGACGACGTGCTGCAAACGCTCGCCCACGGTGTCAGCTGGTGGCTACAAGCTGTCGCCATGACCTTCGAAGGCCACCGAGCGCACTTTTTTGCGCTCGCGCGCCGTGTCCTCGCTCTGAATGTTGAGAGCGGCGTCGATACCGACGAACCCGTCTTCCGCGCCATCAATCATCCCGTGGGCCACGTCACGGAGGCTCTCCTTCGCTGGTGGTATCGACACTCGCTGGAGGATGCGCAAGGACTACCCGAGGAAATCAAGCCCACGTTTACCGAGCTTTGCGATACGCGAGTCGACAAGTTCCGACATGGCCGCGTGTTGCTAGCGGCTCATGTCATCACGTTGTTCCGCGTAGACCGGGAGTGGGCGACACGGCATCTGTTGCCACTGTTCGATTGGCGCCGCTCCGAAGCAGAGGCGCGGGCCGCTTGGGAAGGCTTCCTGTGGTCGCCACGCCTGTATCGCCCATTGATGGAAGTGCTCAAGCCAGCCTTCCTCGACACCGCGAGCCACTATGCGGCGTTGGGGAAGCACGATGGGCAATACGCGTCGCTGCTCACCTTCGCTGCTCTCGACCGGGGTGACATCTTCACCATCTCCGAACTGGCGAGCGCGACTCGTGCACTTCCACCGGATGGTCTGCACGACGCAGCTCAAACGTTGGTGAGAGCGATGGATGGCGCAGGCGATCAGCGCGCCGACTACTGGTCAAACAGAGTTGCGCCGTATCTGCACGCCATCTGGCCGAAGAACCGAGACAACGTTTCACCCGCCATTGCCGAAAGCCTCGGCCGCCTGTGTGTCGCGTCGGAGGATGCGTTTCCGGATGCACTCGCGCTGCTTCGCGCTTGGCTACAGCCGATAGCACACCCTAACAACCTAGTGCATCGGCTTCACAAAGCGGGCCTTTGCGGCAAGTTTCCAGTTCAGGCGTTGGACTTCCTGAGTTTGGTGATTGGCGAACAGACCGAGTGGCCACCGGGGGATCTTGGCGCCTGTTTACAGTCGATCCAAACAGCAATTCCAGGACTGACAGCCGACCTGCGATTCGAACGGCTGGTGGTGTTTCAGCGCCAACGCGGGCGGGGGTGAGCGCGATTCCGGTTGGTCGCGAGCAGACCTTGGCGGCGAGAACGTCGAGCGTCCGGTAAGTCCGCCAGAACTGACGTTTGCGCTCTGCGGCGTGGTATTCCCTTGGTTCAGGCGGCACCAGATGGACGTCGGCTTATAGGCTTTGACCTGCCGCACAAGTTGGTGGTCCCAGGGGTCGTTCATGGCCGGACCCGCATGCCGAAGGTCAGCTTCTTGGTGCCGCAACAAACTCACACTGTCGGCCACCGAACAGCCGCTGGGATCTGGCTGCTCAAGGTCGGTTGAAGGCTGGGTGCAGCCGGTCAGGTTCTGCAGCCCTATGACAGCCGCCACCGGAACCTGCCATTCGTCATCCTGCGAGGCGGCCGACCGCTGTACCTGCGGCAGCGGCCACTCAACAGCGATGGGCTGCTCTAGGTGCCGAGCGACCCTTACCCGCCAATGCGACCGGATCTTCGAGGCCTTCCGGCCAGCAGCGGCCATTCAACAGCGACGTGCCGCTCAAGGTGCTAATCTGATCTGCGTCCCCCCGCCAGCCGGACGAGGCTGAAGTCAGTGAGGTCCGTCAACCATCAGGAGAATGACGGACATGAAGAAGAGCAGACTCACCGAAGAACAGATCATCGGCTTCCTCAAGCAAGCAGAGGCTGGCATGCCGATCAAGGAGTTGTGCCGCAACGGCGGCTTCAGTAATTCGACGTTTTACGGTTGGCGCGCCAAGCTCGGCGGCATGCAGGTCTCGGAGGCCCAGCACCTGCTGACCGAGGCCCATATGAACATGCATGCGCTCGTGGCGGTTTGTGGTGAACGCTGGGCGCCGCCATGCCGCGAAAATTCGCACATCAACGGCCTGTTGCGGAACGCCTGAAGTCTTGAACAACCCGCGAAATCGTTCAACACCCTGAATTTCATATGAAGACCATGAACGTCAACAAACGCAACAACGTCAACACCTTGGGAGACAGTGGGCCCACGATTTTATTTGCCCATGGGCTTGGCTGTAGCCAATCCATTTGGAGCCGCATCACACCCGCTTTCGCTGGCACACATCGCCAAGTCTTGTTTGACTATGTTGGAAGCGGCAAGTCGCAGCTATCGGCCTTTAGCGCCGTTCGTTACAGCAGCTTGGCCGGCTATGCGCAAGACGTTCTGGACGTGTGCGAAGCGCAAGGGCTGCAGAGCGGCGTCACATTCGTGGGCCACTCTGCCAGTTGCAACGTCGGACTGTTGGCTTCGATTGCACGCCCTAACTTGTTTGATCGCCTGATATTGGTGGGGCCCTCGCCCTGCTTTTTGAACTATCCGCCTGAGTATGCCGGAGGCTTCGAGCGTGCCGACATCCAAGGTCTGTTGTCGCTCATGGACCAGAATTACATCGGCTGGGCCAATTACCTATCGTCCGTGGTGGTGGGTGCCGCGCAGTGCGAAGCGTTGGCTGGTGAGCTTTCCGACAGTTTTTGCTCCACCAACCCGGTCGCGATGCGGGTATTTGCGCAAACCACCTTTTTTGCTGACAACCGGGCCGACCTGCCCCAGGTGTCTCGCCCTTGCCTCATACTTCAACACCAAGAAGACAGCCTGGTTCCCCTTGCGGTGGGTGAGTATCTGAACCAGCAACTGAAGGGCAGCACCTTGGAGGTCATGGACGTGGCGGGTCACGCCGCCCACATGAGTCACCCCGCGCTGGTGATCGATGCCATGCAGCGCTACATGGCCAAAGAGCATGCTTGATGTTGATTGGGTCAAAATTCGGTTGGCGCGGACACCCAGTTCAGCCTCAAGCAGTCCGACGGCCCAGCAAGGTGAAGGGCCGTTGGTGGCCGGGACCGGATTTCGCAAAGGGTGGCAGCAAGGTGACGTTGGCCAGCATGGCCACCATGCAGAAGGTCAGCTTCTTGTAGCCGACACGATCTCACACTACCGGCCATGAACGACCCCTGGGACCACCAACTTGGGCGGCAGGGCAGGTTGGTTGCTGCCAGTGATCCAACACGCCTGAATTTCGGCCACCGTGGTCAGCTGTCATTCGAGGATAGAAGCGTCGAATGACCGCAGCACCTCCGTAACCGGTCACTCCATACAACCCTGTCTGGTCTCGCTCCGAGAACGACTCGTCGCCCCCGAGGTGAAAGGTCGTGCCCGACTCGTTGCGGACCGACTCCGGGCCAAGTTGGGCGCCTAAAACACAACGATCGAAACTCCCACCGCGACCACGTCGCTGGAGAGGTAGCCGATATAGATCCAAAGCAAGTTCGCAACCAATATGCAGACCTTCAGGCGTGAGGCGCGAGGGTAACAACGCGGCATGCCTCTTACCTGCGATGCGTCACCCCACCGACCGGGCCCAGATGCCCTGGCTGGCAATCGGTGCGCCCGGCTGGCTGCGGGGTTCACCCGGTTCGCCCGTGTGGGCTTGCGAAGCGAGCTCCCGGTCCATGCCGCTGCGGATGATCCTGGCCAGTCCACCAACCTGATCTGCGCAGGCTTCGATCACATCGTCCAGCGAAATGATGCCGCTGAGGCGGTCCGTACTGTCGGTCACCAGAAGTCGGCGAACGCCGCTGCCCTGCATTGCGGTCACCGCTTGGTCAAGGCTGGCGCTTTCGGCGATCAGCGTGAGGTCCACGTGGGCCAGATCACCCACTTCAGCATCCAGCTCCAGCGGCGTGCGGGCCAGTGCGTCGATGACCAGGTCGCGATCGGTCACGATGCCGCACACCTGTTCGCCTTGGGCATTGGCGCAGGTGACGACCAGCATGCCCACGTGGTGATCGCGCATCATGCGCGCCGCCTCGATGAGCGTGCGCTGCGCGTCGATGGTGACGACATCGCGTCGGCAGATGTGGCTGACTTGCATGGAGTTCTCCTGAATGACCCGCTGACCGGAGTGATCGAACGGCTCATCCTGCTCCTTTCGAAGGGCCTGAAATTGCGTTCATTCTACAGTTGCCATTCGGACCGTCGCCGGACGCTGGGCACTTCGACTGCTTGGTACTAGTCAGCGTGAGTACACCCGCCGCCAGCGACTGGCTCCAAACGCTGCACACCCGTCCTCCAGTCGGAGAGGTCGGTTCAAGGCTGGTTGCAGTCGGTCATGCCCATCTTGCGAGTGTCGGCTGTCGTTGCAAGCCGCCGGTCAGGGTTCAGTGCCGCATCTTGTCCCTTTGGCTCCTGATAGAGTGTGCCTCACAGGAGGAAAAATGACCAAGTTCTATGACGCGAAGGTCGATCTCGTTCACCACAAGATCATCCCGGTTCAGATAGCTGCAGACTCCGAAGCCGAGGCCACCGCGCTCGCTACAAATGCAGCCACCGCCAAAGAGCCTCAGTTTTCGCCAACAGGCAAGGTGGATCTCAAGCTTATAGGTGAAAGTGATATCAAGGTGGGCTCCCGAGTGGTCCACCGGATTTTCGGGGCTGGCGTCGTGCAGCAAATGGTCGCAAGTGGTCCCAACGGCGGGTTCATCTTCACGATCAAATTTGACAAGGGTGAACCGAAGAATATCCACGGCCCAGGCGCAGTGCTGCGTCCGGAAGAACTCGCGGATCATGATCCGAGCAGTTACCCTAACTACAAGGCTGCGTTACGCTGGGAGCGGACTGGGGACACACTTGAGGTCGTTGGAACTGCGATAAACACAAGGGACCGCGTCGATCCGGCGCTGTTCGAGGTTCTCATGTGGTGCCGGGATAACGTCAAGGACGGTCACAAATCTACCGTAGAAGTGAAGTACGGAGCGTTTATCGACGACGAAGCGACTGGCATCCATCATGTGCCTCACATGACATACACAGCGAAACTCACGTTCAATTCAGAGGACTCGCTGATGCGCTTCTTCCTGATGTGGAAAGACTGAGTCGTCGACAACGGCCACAGCAAGATTCGCTAGTCGTCAGGCCCGGCCCAATCGTCTCCAGTCGATACCTTGAAAAGCCGTTTGAACATGTCGTGTTCCGCCAACACGAACTGTCCTAGCTCCTGCACATTCGCGAATGCTGAAAGAAACCCGCTTGATGCATGCGAGACAGCAATCAATATGTCGATGACCTGTTCGATAGTTGCCGCCCGGAACGCCTCGACAGACTCTTCCTTTCTGTGCACCGAGAAGAAGTAGCTCATTCCGTACACTGAGCCGTGAATGACTTCCGAAGACACAGCATAGATGCCACCATAAGCGCCCATCAACGCACCTCCCGACGCGCTGACGACTTTACCGATTTTGTTGATTCGGCTCACTGCATCCAAGGAAGTCCAAGATTCCTTGCCCTTCTCAGCGAAGTCAGGGAACAGCTTTGCAGCTTTGGCTTTCGGGTCCTGAACACCGAGCGCGATCATGAAGTCCCCGGTGCCGATGATGCGGTTGTGATGCTTCCATGCTGCGAAGTGCCTGTGCTCCAGAGCGCGCTGGGAAACCTCGACAGGTTGCGTGACGAAGAATGCGGCGTTGATGAAGCCTTCGACCACTGAGCGAGCTATCGGGTATAGGTCGCGGACGACAATGCCCTCGCCCTCAGAGAGCTTCATGATGGTGTTCATCGACTGCCCCGCTCCCATTGCGACCGCCGCTGTGGCTCGTACTTGATCATCCGCCAGTGCACATTTCAGCTCAGTGTCTGCGTACTTAATTGGCCCCTCGGACATAAGGTGCAGCGCTATACGAAGTAGTTCCTGCTGCCCAGCGATGATCGTGCGAAGCTCCGTCAGTTGTTCGACCTGCTTGTCCATGCTATCTCTCGTTCCGAGCTTCCCACGTAGACAGCACAAATTGCGTCAGCGCTCCTGAGAGGTTCACGGCCAGCTCCGCGTGTCGGGGCTGCGGCCTTGCAGCAACCTTCCCCTTGCCGTGTGCGTCGCTTAACCGGTTGCGCAGCGTGCCGAGGCCCTCCACTACCGCAGTACAGCCGCCGAGGATCATCTTGAACACATCCTCCGTGTGCTGTGACGGAGCGATGTTCAGTTTCTCCGCCGTTTTGCGATAAAGCTTTGGGAGGTCGTCCTTATCGTCGTAGGCGACCTCTTCCTCGTCCAGGATGTGCTTGCAGACCGATTCCAAGAGCGTGCGAGCGGAAGTGATTGCCCCTTCGGGATCAGCTGTGCGACGCTCCAAGGCTTTCGCCCAGGCGGCGTGGACGTGCTCTGCGTCGAACTTCTCAAGCACGCCAGTAACGTTCTTGTCAGCTGGAGCGCGACCGTCCCTCTCAAGAAAGTCCAGCAGACGCTGGAACGCTCCGTAAATGTGCTCCCGTCTTCCCTTGTACGTCTTAGATATCGGTTGGATGTATCCCCAGAACTGCAACTTTGTACGGCAGGTCTTCACGAAGATGGGCAAAAGCGGCTCTATTGTGGGGTCGCCGATCAAGGCCTGTCGAAGTCGAACATAGTCAGCCTCGCCCTCTTGCCCGCCTTGAGCGATTGCGACCATGAGGTTTTGCAATGACGCGGCCTCCGTATAGTGATCATCAAATCGGTGCTCCATTCCAGCATTCTCTGTGATTGATGCAGAAGCGCCCACGTGCCGAGCATCGAAAACATCCTCAAACTGGAAATCACGCAGGTAGATGAGATTCCGATCACTCTGCAGGGCGGACTGATTCGGAAGGAAAAATGGCTTCGTAGATCGTGCCAGCAGACATGAGGAGAGAACACACGATCGCTGACGAATGACCGCGATGTGGCCGGAAACGTGAGTTTGAGCATCGCCGCCGACTTACTGCAATCGCTGCTTATGGAGAGCTTTCCATAAGCAGCGTTATGCACAGTACGCGGTTATGAACAGTTCCTTGGCTTGATCTGGCCGCAGGCCGCGATCTCCCTGGGCATACTGCCATGAGGGTGCCGTTGAACTGGACATAAGTTCGCGGCCGGCGCAAGGATGGCGATTTCACAACTGGAGATCGCCATGAAGGAGAAGGCACTGGCCAGGCTTCGGAATCCCAATGTGGTCCCACGGCGGTTCCGGGCAGACGACGATCTGTTGAAGTTCCTCAAGACCTTGTGATTACGTGCAGTTCAAAGACGCGACTGCAGCCCTGTTGCGAGGGCGGCGACGCCGCGCTGCCGGACCAACTGTGCATAACTGCGTGCTGTGCATAACGCTGCACAGCTGCCTGCCCTATTGCGATGTCGGTACTTTTCGGGGTTCAAACATTCGAAACTGGCGCTTGCACGTTTGCAAGCTCAACAGCGGGGCATGTGGCGCCAGCCCCGCGCATCGCTACCGCCGTCTCATCATTCCCCAGTCCGGCCACCCCCGCCGCAGCCCCCAACCTGTCGCGCACTTCGCGGTTCTGGCCGAGCTTGGACTTGCCCACTAGGCGGGTGACGTCGATCTCAATGCCGACGATGGCCTGCAGCAGGCCATTGATGAAATCGGGTGCCGAGTCGCCCATCGTCCATGGTTTGGCTTGTTGCGAGCGCTGCTCGTGTTCGCGCGTGAGGCGCGCCACCAGCCCGCGCACGAAACGCTCGTCGTCCATCACGCGCAGGCGGCCGTGGGCGTGCACGACCTGGTAGTTCCAGGTCGGTACGTGACGGTGGTGTTCGGGCTTGCTGGGGTACCAGTTGGGCGAGATGTAGGCCTCGCTGGCCTGGAAGATCACGAGCACGTCAGCGCCGTCCGCCGGCACCTCTCGCCACACCGGGTTGGCGCGCGCCACGTGGGCGCGCAGCGTGCCATGGGTGCCCGTGGTCTCAATCAGCTCAAACGGAATGTGGTTGGCGTCTAGGCCGTGGGGGCCTTGCGTGATGAGCGCGCCGAGCGGGTGTTCGCGCAGCACGCGCTGCAGTTCGCCGGGGCGGTGTTCTTCGAAGGCGGTCGGAATGTACATGGCGGGTGTTGGGGTCGGCAAAGAGGTCTTATCTCTTCAACGGGCGCCGGAATGGCGCAAGTCCGGCAGGTCCTCAGGGCTTGGTGTCGGTGTCCAGGGCTTTCTGGATCAGATCGGCCATGGCCTGCGCGGCCTCGCCGGGGCATGCGCGCAACCCGTTCACGGTGCCTTCCCGGTCTGCCCACGCTTCGTCTTGGCTGGCCTTGAGTTTGCCTTCGAGCCGGTCAATGGGGATCTCGATGCCGACGATGGCGCGCATCAACTGGTCAATGAACGGCGCGGGCGCATCGGCCACGCGCCACGGTGCTGCTTGTGGGGCTTCGTGCACGTCGGTGAGCCGGTTGAGCAGGGCCCGCAGCGCGTCGCGATCGTCGAACACCCTCGCCACGCCGTGCGCGTGGGCGGCGGTGTAGTTCCAGGTGGGCACGACACGGCCGTGCTCGGTCTTGCCCGGGTACCAGCCTGGCGTGATGTAGGTTTGCGGTCCCTGGAACGCAACCACGCACGGCGTGTCCGCTGACCATGTGCGCCAGACCGGGTTGGCTCGGGCCACATGGCCCAGCAGCGTGCCGTGCGGGCCTTGGCCTCGGTCCAGCAGGAAGGGGATGTGGTTCACGATCAGGCCACCAGTGCCCTGGCACACCCAGGTGCCCAGCGGGTGGGTCTCGATCAGCGCGCAGAGCGCGTCCCGGTCGTCGAGGCGGTGGTAAGGGGGCAGGTACATGCGGTGGCCTCAGGCGCTCTGCAGCGCATGGCGCACGAGCAAGGCAGACAACACCCACATGGTCAGGCCGATCAGCGCGTCCAGCACCTGCCAGGCGCGGGGCCGGGCGAACAGCGGTGCCAGCCAACGCGCACCAAAGCCCAGCGCGCTGAACCAGGCCAGGCTGGCGATGCTCGCACCGGCCACGAACCAGCCCTGCAACCCCGCCGGTTGTTGGGCGCCGATGCTGCCGACCAGCAGCACTGTGTCCAGGTACACGTGGGGGTTGAGCAGCGTGAAAGCGGCGGCTTGCGCGAGGGCGGCGCCGTGGCTCAGGCCGGTGCCGCCTTCGGCCGCCTGCAGCTGGCTCGCGGTCCGCGCGCGCTGCAGTGCCCGCCAGCCGTACCAGGCCAGGAAGGCTGCGCCGGCCAGCGCCATGGCCTGCGCCAGCGCAGGGTGGCTGCCCAGCGCCTGGGCCATGCCCAGCACGCCGGCGGTGATCAACACCGCGTCGGCCAGCGCGCAGAGCAGCACCACGCTGCCCACGTGCTCGCGCCGCAAGCCTTGGCGCAGCACGAAGGCGTTCTGCGCGCCAATGGCGACGATGAGGCCCAGGCTCAGGACCAGACCCTGGACGAAGACAGGGAACACTTGTGAAGTGGAAACAGAAGTCATGCGCCGAGCTTGCCAGTCTTGTCAGATGAAGACAAACTGTCTTTGCTTCATTAGATTAAGGAAAACTGCATCAATGCTCGACTACGCCGCCCTTCATGCCCTGGCCGCCGTGGTGCGCGAAGGCAGCTTCGAACGCGCGGCCCGCGCGCTGCACGTGACGCCTTCGGCCATTTCGCAGCGCGTGCGCCTGCTGGAAGAGCGGGTGGGTTGCGCGCTGGTGGTGCGCGGACAGCCTTGCCTGCCGACCGACACGGGCCGGCGCATGTGCCAGCACATGGACCGCGTGCGCCTGCTGGAGCGGGAATTGCACGACGCGCTGCCGGCGCTAGCGCCCGAGGTCGGAACGCGCGTGGTACTGCCGGTGGCGGTCAACGCCGACAGCCTGGCCACCTGGTTCGCGCCCGCGCTGGCCGCGTTCGCCGAGCAGGCGCCGGTGTTGATGGAAGTCAGTGTGGACGACCAGGACCACACCGGTGAGTGGCTGCGCACCGGCGCCGTGCTCGCCGCCGTGACCGGTACCGCCCGACCGGCCGCCGGCTGCAACAGCCAGCCGCTGGGCGCGATGCGCTACGTCGCGGCGGCAAGTCCAGCGTTTGTGGCGCGCTTTTTCGGGGAAGGGGTGGGTGCGGGCAGCCTGGCGCAAGCGCCCAGCCTGGTGTTCAACACCAAGGACGAACTGCAGGCGCGCTGGGTGCGGCGCCTGTGCCACCGGCATGTGGAGTTGCCCCGGCACAGCCTGCCGTCGTCGCAGGCCTTCGTGACCGCGGGGCTCGCCGGCATGGGCTGGGGCCTGCACCCCGAGGCGCTGATCGCGCCGCACCTGGCGGACGGTTCGCTGGTGGAACTGGTGCCCGGCCAGACGCTGGACGTGCCGTTGCACTGGCAGACGGCGCGAGCGGCTTCGGGCCTGCTGGACGGGCTGACGCGGCAGATGCTGGCGGCGGCGCAGCGCGCGTTG
This sequence comes from Hydrogenophaga aromaticivorans, assembly GCF_013387465.1. Taxonomy (GTDB): domain Bacteria; phylum Pseudomonadota; class Gammaproteobacteria; order Burkholderiales; family Burkholderiaceae_C; genus Hydrogenophaga; species Hydrogenophaga aromaticivorans. Next base: position 67,953 of record NZ_VYGV01000012.1, read on the forward strand.
TTGCCGCTGTGAGCCACCTGTCGGGTGTCAGCCCAGCCAGGCCTTCACGCGGCCAGACAGCGCTTCGGTGCTGATGCCGTAACGGTCGTGCAGCGTGGGCAGGGCGCCCGCGTCCAGGTAAGCGTCGGGCAGGCCCGCCAGGCGGAAGCGCGCGGGTGCCACGCCGTTCTGCAGCAGGCTGCTGGCCACGGCTTCGCCCAGGCCGCCCACCACCGAGTGGTTCTCGGCCACCACCACCAGGCGCGGCTTGCGCAGCACCTCGGCCAGGATGGTCACTTCGTCCAGCGGCTTGATGGTTGGGCAGTGCAGCACGGCCACGCCGATGTTGTCTGCCTTGAGTGCCTGCGCCACTTCGAGCGCGCGCATGGTCATGAAGCCGCTGGAGATGATGAGCACCTCGTCACCGTCCACCAGGCGCTTGGCCTTGCCCAGCTCGAAGCTGTAGTCGTACTCGTCCAGCACCAGGGGCACGTTGCCGCGCAGCAGGCGCATGTAGACCGGTCCGTTGTGCGCGGCCATCTGCGGCACCGCCTGTTCGATGTCCAGCGCATCGCAGGGGTCGATGATGGTCAGGCCGGGGATGCCGCGCATCATGGCGATGTCTTCCGTGGCCTGGTGGCTGGGGCCGTAGCCGGTGGTCAAACCGGGCAGGGCCAGGCACATCTTCACGTTGAGGTTTTCTTCGGCAATCACCTGGTGGATGAAGTCGTAGGCGCGGCGCGTGCCGAACACCGCGTAGGTGGTGGCGAAGGGGATCAGCCCTTCCTTGGCCATGCCCCCGGCAGCGCCCATGAGCAGTTGCTCGGCCATGCCCATCTGGTAGAAGCGCTCGGGGTAGGCCTGCGCGAACAGGTGCAGGTCGGTGTATTTGGCCAGGTCGGCGGTCATGCCCACGATCTCGGGGCGGCTGGCGGCCAGCTCGACCAGGGCCTTGCCGAACGGTGCGGTCTTCACGCGCTGGCCTTCGCCTGCAATGGAGGCGATCATGGCGGAGGTGGTCAGGCGCGGTTTCTTTTCGACGACGGTGTTCATGCGGATGCTCCTTCGGGCGCGGATTGGTCAAGGATGGCGAGGGCCTGCTGCCACTCGGGCGGGTCCACGCGGATGAAGTGGTTCTTGTCGCGTGTTTCGAGGAATGGAACGCCCTTGCCCATCAGCGTGTTGAACAGGATCACGCGCGGTTTGGCTTCCTTCAGGTTGCGCGCGGTGTCAAAGGCGGCGAGCACGGCAGCCAGGTCGTTGCCGTCGATGCGCTGCACGTGCCAGCCAAAGGCCAGCCACTTGTCGGCCAGCGGCTCGAAGCCCAACACCTTGCTGGAGGGGCCGTCGGCCTGCTGGTTGTTGATGTCGACCAGACAGATCAGGTTGTCCAGTTGGTGGTGCGCGGCCGACATGGCGGCCTCCCAGGTCGAGCCCTCGTCGAGCTCTCCGTCGCTCATGGAGTTGTAGACGAAGGCCGGGTTCTTCTTCTGCTTCAGGCCCAGCGCCATGCCCACGCCGATGACCAGGCCCTGGCCCAGCGAACCACCCGACATCTCCATGCCCGGCGTGTAGGTGGCCATGCCCGACATGGGCAGGCGGCTGTCGTCGCTGCCGTAGGTTTCGAGTTCGTCTTCCGGGATGATCTTCGCCTCGATCAGCGCGGCATAGTGGGCGATGGCGTAGTGGCCGTGCGAGAGCAGGAAGCGGTCACGGCCTTCCCACTCGGGGTCCTCGGGTTTGAAGTTGAGCGCGTGGCCGTAGGCAGCGGCGAGCACGTCGGCCCAGCCCAGGGCCTGGCCAATGTAGCCCTGGCCCTGGACTTCGCCCATGCGCAGGGCGTAGCGGCGGATGCGGTGGGCGCACTGCGCGAGCGCAGGCAGTTTGTCAGCGGATGACGTCATGGAAATGCTCCTGAAAGGGAAAGGGGTGCTCAGCGCAGGATGGATGCGGGCACGTAGGACACGATGGCGAGCACGAGGAAGGCCACGAGGTAGAAAGGACCCATGGCGCGCACGGTTTCGCCCACCTTCACCCGGGCCAGCGCGCTGGTGATGAACAGCGTGGTGCCCACCGGCGGCGTGTACAGGCCGACGGCGAGATTGACCACCATCATGATGCCGAGCTGGACCGGGTCCATGCCGATGCTCTGGGCCAGCGGGAGGAACACGGGGGTGAGCAACAGCACGGCAGCCGGCAGGTCCAGGAACATGCCGATGAACAGCATCATCAGGTTCATCAGCAGGATCACCATCCATTTGGCGCTCACGTTCTCCTGCACCCACTGTGCGATGTGCTGGGGCATCTGGTCGAAGGTCAGCAACCAGCCGATGGCGGCCGAGGCCATGATCACCAGCAGCACCACACCGGTGGCCAGGCCCGCTTCCAGCACCGCGTGGTGCAGCCGCTTGAGGCTCAGGTCGCGGTACATCAGGGCCGAGACCAAGCCTGCGTACAACGTGGAGAGGATCGACACTTCGGTCGGTGTGGCAAAGCCGAAGCGCAGGAAGATGACGATCAGCACGGGCAGCGCCAGGGCCGGGGCGGAGTGCCACAGGTTGCGACGGAACGCCACACGGTCGCGCGGAGCGGTCTCACGCGGCAGGTTGCGCCGCTTGCCCACCCACCAGCAGGCGAACATGAAACCGCCGCACAGCAGCAGACCGGGCAGAACGCCGGCGTAGAACAGCGCCGCGATCGACGCATTGGCGCTCAGCGCGAACAGGATCAGCGGAATCGAAGGCGGGATGATGATGTCGATGGTGGCCGCCGAAGCCAGCGAGGCGGCCGAAAACGCCATCGGGTAGCGCAGTTTGCGGTGCCAGGGCATGACCAGCGCGCCGATGGCCGAGGCGTCGGCCACGGCAGAGCCGGAAACACCGCCGAACATCGTGGACGACAACACGTTGACCTGCGCCGGGCCGCCATGCCAGCGGCCGACGGTGGCGGTCAGCACACCGATGATGGCCTGGCCTAGGCGGCCACCCATCATCAGCGCACCGGTGAGCATGAAGAAGGGAATGGCGATCAGCGGAAAGCTCTGCACCTGCGCCACCATCTGCTGCACCAGCAGGTCCAGCGGGATGCGGTCGCTGGTGGCAGCCGCCGCCATGGCCGCGATCAGCAGGGCGTGTGCGATGGGCACCGCCGCGACGGCGCCACACAGGAAGACAAAAAGAATGAGTGCGCTCATGATGGGCTCCGGGCGGGTTACCAGTGAACTTCCTGGGGGTCAATCGACGCAGCCGGGAGGGCGCCGTCGGACTGGAAAACGCGCCAGGCCGACTGCGCGGCCAGCAGCGCCAGCATCACCATGCCGCCCATGACACAGCCGTAGGTGACCGACCCCGGCACCTGCAAAATCGGCGACTTCTCGTCGTGCACGATCTCCAGCATGGACAACGTGGCCCAGGCCAGGGTGGCGTACAAACCGGCCACGACCAGCCAGCCGAGCACGCCAATGACGCGACGGGCGGCGGGCGGCACCGCCTCCACCAGGAACACCGTGGCGATGTGCGCGCCTTTTTCGGCGGCCATCACCACGCCAGCCATCACCAGCCAGGGGAACAGCAGTTCGGGCAATTCATTGGCCCACTGCAGGCTCGACCCGCTGACGTAGCGCAGCACGGTATTGGCCGTGAGGATCAGGAAGATCACGGCCGTGGTCAGCCACAGCACCAGGCTGCAGACGGCCACGATGGCGCGTTCCAGGGGATTTCGTTGCAGGGTTTGCATGGGATGTCTCCAGGGCGCCGGCCCGTACCCCAAACAGGGCACGAACCGACGTCATCAGGTGTATCGGACGGTGACGGTCAGAGGGCACGGGCCGCCGCGATCACCTTCTTGACGTAGGCGCCGATGGGCGAGGCGACCCACTTGTCGTCCACGGCGCTGGTGGCCTTGGCAAAGACCGCCTTGTCCACCGTGGTCACTTGCACGCCCTTGGCCTTGAGGTCGTCCAGCAGCTTGGCGTCGGCGTCGGCCGAGAGCTTGCGCTGCAGCGCGGTCGCCTCGGTGGCGGCTTCCTGCACGGCCTTCTTGTCCATGTCAGACAGCCGGTCCCAGGTGCGCTTGCTCATCAAAAAGGGCGTCATCTGGAACATGTGGCTGGTCAGCGCCAGGTGCTTCTGCACTTCGTACAGCTTGCTGGCGTGGATGTTCACCAGCGGGTTCTCCTGGCCGTCCACCACGCCCTGTTGCAGCGCGACGTACAGCTCGGCGAACTTGATCTGCTGCGCCTCGGCACCCAGCGCCTGCATGATGTCCACCAGCACCGCGTCGGGCGGGGTGCGCATCTTCAGGCCCTTCATGTCCTCGACCTTGCTGATCGGGCGCTTGCTGTTGGTCATGTGGCGGATGCCGTTGTCCCAGTAGCCCAGCACCACCATGCCCTTGTCGGCCGACTTCTGCGCCAGCTCCTGGCCCAGCGGGCCGTCGAGCACCTTGAAGGCCTGTGCCGGCGTGGAGAACATGAAGGGCATGCCGTAGGCGGCGTACTCGGGTACGGCCACCGACAGGGCGCCTTGCGAGTTGGCCGTAATGTCCAGCGCGCCGGTGCGCACGGCGGTGACCATGGCGGCGTCGTCGCCGAGCTGGCCCGAGGGTGCTACCTGCACCTCGATACGGCCAGCGCTCTTGGCCTTGACCACCTCGGCGAATTTGACGGCGGCTTCGTGGCGCGGGTTGCCAACAGCGGCTCCGTGTCCGAGGGTCAGTTTCGTGGCCTGGGCCTGAGCGGCCAGGGGCAAGGCCGCGGCCAGGGCGCAGGCGGCGAGCAGGGTGCGGGTGAAGGTTTTGCGTTGCATGGTTTGTCTCCAGTCGGTTTGTGGTGGGAACGAAAAAATTCAGTGAATCAGCATGCCGCCGTTCACGTCGAGCGTGATGCCGGTGCAGTAGGTCGAGAGTGGGCTGGCCAGGAACACACAGGCACCTGCGATGTCGTCGGCGCGGCCCAGGCGGGCCAGCGGGATGGTCTCGGCGATCTCGGCCTTTTTCTCTTCGGTGAGCTTGCCCTTGATGATGTCGGTGCCGATCAGGCCGGGCGTGATGCAGTTGATGCGGATGTTTTCAGGGCCGAACTCGCGCGCCATGGCGCGGGCCAGGCCGAGCACGCCGGCCTTGGCGGCCGAGTAGTGCGGGCCGCCGAGGATGCCGCCGCCGCGCTGCGCCGACACCGACGAGATGCAGACGATGGAACCGCTCTGCTGCGAGCGCATGGTGGGCAGTACGGCCTGCGACATGTAGAGCGTGCCGCGCAGGCTCACGTCGAGGATGCGGTCGTAGTCGGCGCCGGTGATCTCCAGCGTCTTCACCGGTTGGGTGATGCCGGCGTTGTTCACCAGCGTGTCGATGCGGCCGAAGGCCTTGAGCACGGCGGCGGCGGCGGCTTCGCACGAGGCCTTGTCGGTCACGTCGGCCACCAGGCCGATATGGCCCGCGCCCAGCTGGGCCGCAGCTGCGACGGGGTCGGCGCGTTCGAGATCGAGGATGGCGACCTTGGCGCCCTGTGCGGCCATCAGGCGGGCGGTGGCGAAGCCGAGGCCATTGACGCCGGCACCGCCGGTGATGATGGCAACCTGGTCTTTGAGCAGCATGTGTCTTGTCTCCTGTGGGTTGAACAAAATCAGGAGACGCACCGCCCGGTGGGACTTGTGGGTGGTGGCACTGGGTGTGCCTTGTCTCCTGTTCTGGGAGTGGATTCTGAAAGCCGTCCAAGGTGATGACAAGCGATTAAATGTCAGCGTAAGATGACAAACCGTCATCTAACAGCAGGGTTGACCCCATGGCCGCATTGCCCCCCATTGCCAACCTTCAGGCGTTCGAGGCCGTGGCGCGGCGCCGTAGTTTTGCACTGGCCGCGGCCGAGCTGCACCTCACCGCATCGGCGATCAGCCACCAGGTGGCGCGGCTCGAAGCCATGCTCGACATCCGTCTGTTCGAGCGCAGCGCGCACGGTGTGCGCCTGAGCCCTGCGGGCGAGCACTACCTGTTGCACGTGGGCGCCGCGCTGTCGGCCATCACCACCGCCACCGACGACCTGCGCCAGGGCATCCGCAACAGCCTGTACGTGCACTCGGCCCCCAGCATCGCCAGCCTCTGGCTGATGCCGCGCCTGCACCACTTCGCATCGGCCTACCCCGATATTTCGCTGAACCTCTCGGCCGCCCACACGCCCAGCGACTTCGCGCTCGGCCAGGCGGACATCGACATCCGCTACGGCATCCCGCAGTGGGGGGATCTGGTGGTGGAGCCCTTGTTCTTGGAGTCCATCGTGCCCCTGGCCAGCCCGGCCTTCATCAAGCAGCACAAGCTAAAGCGGGTCGAGCAGTTGCTGGAGGTGCCGCTGATCCAGAGCAATGTGAGTATCGTGCAGTGGTCGGACTGGTTTGGCCGATTCACGAAGCTGCGTGCGCCCGACCGCTTTTCTTTGCGCTTCGACCGCGCGCAGATGTCGCTGGACGCGGCCACGCAAGGCCTGGGCGTGGCGCTGGAGAGCGCCATGAACGCGGGCGGACACCTGGCCGGCGGCAAGCTCAAGGCGGTGTTCGGCATGGAGCAGGCGGTTCGCGTGAAGGCGCACTTTGCGGTGTACCCGGAGCGGCATGCCAAACGCCCGGCGGTCGAAGCCTTTCTGTCGTGGCTGCACGGTGAGGCGGCAAAGACCGGATAGGAGTCCTTCCAGACACCGGCATCAATGACCGCGTTAGGCTGAAGCTGCGTGAAACCTCTGATGAGTCCTTTTTCAGGAGTCCCCACCCTTTGGCAAACTCACAAAAACGCAACCTGGGCCAATCTGAGAGGCCGTCTTTTGAACTGGCGTCGGCCGCGATGGGTTTTTACACAGCCTCGGCTGCGTGCGGTCACTCGGATACGAACACGTAGTCTTGTGTCGGCACCGCAACCGGTCGTTCACTGCGCTGAAATTCGAACGACCGCCCAAACACCTGGATCGGTCGCTCGACTAGGAAGGCCGGCTCAAGGATCGCAAACGACAGCTCACACATTGGACGATTTGTCGCATCAAATCCGGAGTCGTCTTTCAACTTGCAACCTGATCATCCGTTTCAGTTTGATTTCTCACTCACACCTTCAACTCCCGACGCCGAACCAGGATCGTGTCGAGATGGCTCATGACCGTTTCCCCATGTTGATTGATCAGCGAAAACCTGACCGTCACGATGCCCCGATCCGGCTTCGATTCGGAGATCCGCCGATTCACCCATTCCAGCCTGAGCACCACGGTGTCGTCCGGCCGCAAGGGGGCAATGAACCGCACTTCGTCGTAGCCGAGTGACGCAATGACCGCCATCGTTGGCAGTTGGTGGATCAACCGCTGCTTCACCGCCAGCATGTAGAGGCCTGGCGCCGTGAGACTGCCAAACGCCTGGATACCCGCTTGCTCATCAACATGAAAAGGGAGCGGGTCCCAGACTTTGGCGAACGCCACCAATTCGATCCGATCGATGCGGTGGGCTGGACTACTCAGGCAGCGGCCTGGCTCCATGTCTTCAAAGTACAGAGCAGCAGGCTGCGCACGTCGTGTGTTGGCGTCGTCCTGTCCAGCGCTGGTCATAAGAAATGCGGTCATGGCCGTGTCCATGGAAGTCAAGCCTCGGACGGACTCAGTCGCCTTTGAATCCGGTCGATTTGACGATGGCCCCCCAGCGGGTGGCTTCGGCTTTGAGCCTGCGGTCGGTGTCTACAGTGGAAGCGCCCGTGACGCTGAACCCGGCGTCCACGAGCTTCTGAGTCACTTCGGGTGACTGCACCGACTCCACCAGCCGCTTGTTCAATGCGTCCACCAGAGCCGCTGGCGTGGCCGACGGCGCCAAGACACCCAACCAGGCTGAGAAGCGCAGTTTAGGCATGCCCGCCTCGGTCGTGGTGGGTACCTCGGGCAACAGCGGCGACCGCTTGGTGGCCGTGATGGCCAACGCGCGCATCTTGCCGCCCTTGATCTGGGCGTGCGCCACGGCGGTCGAAATCCAGGCACCGCTCACCTGTGCCGACATGATGGCGGTGATCGCATCGCCCGTGGAGCGAAAGTGCACAGGCTCTACCTTGACGCCCGCCTGATCGCCGAACTCTGCGGCCCCGAAGTGACCCGGTGTGCCAGCACCGAATGTGGCGAAGTTGAGGGGATCGGCCTTTCCCTTGTTTGCCTTGACCATGTCATCGAGCGTGCGGTATGGCGAATTCGCCGGGACCGCCAGCACAAAATCCGCATACGCCAGTTCGGCCACGCCCACAAACTCTTTGGCGGCGTCGTAGGGCAGCTTGCTGAAGGCGGCCGGCGCAATGCTCACCGACCCCGCTTCGGCCAGCAGCAGGTTGTACCCATCGGCAGGACCCCGAGCCACCGTCAGCGTGGCGATCTGTCCGCCAGCACCCGGCTTGTTGTCGATGACGACAGGCTGCTTGACCAGTTCGCTCAGGCGTTGGCCGACAACGCGTGCCAGCACATCGGGGCCACTGCCTGCAGGAAAACCGACCGTGAGTCGAATGGGTTTGTCCGGGAAGGTTTGGCTCTCGGCCGCAAACGGCAAAAGGGCCAAGGTGGAAAAAGTGGCCAGCACTAGGCGGCGACCTTGCTGAAAGAAAGTGCGATTCATCGTTGTCTCCAGATCGTTGTTCTGAACCTGGGCCGCTGCATGCGTGCAGCAGCCCTCGGGTCTCAACCAGGTGTTTGAGCTTCGGCACGTGCCTTGTCGGGCGAGCCTTCCAGCCCACCGAGCAATGCGCGCTGGTCACCGGGTATGACCATGCGGAACTTGCTGTCCACCGTGGTGTAGTCGAAGTAGCCCATGCGGGCGATGGGGCGGATCTTGAGGATGTCGACCAACCCATCCGGGTCCAGCACCTCATCGGCGATGTGCACCGCCACCACCTTGCCGAAAACGACGTCGGCGCTGCCCATCACACCGTTGCCGGGGAAGCGCAGGGTGTTCAGGTAGGTGCACTCGAACTGGATCGGTGAACCCTTGACGCGCATGGGTTTGACCAGTCGCGACGCGAGCTTTTCAAGTCCGGCGCGTTCGAACTCATCCACATCGCGTGGCAGTTCCTGTGCGCTGATGTTGACGGCCTCACGGAGATCCCAGGTGGCCATGTTCCAGACGAACTCGCCCGTGTCTTCGGCGTTGCGCACGCTGTCCTTGCGGACGCCCTTGCTGTCTTGATTGGCCGCAAACATCACGATGGGCGGGTCGAACGTGACGTTCTGGAACTGGCTGTAAGGCGCCAGGTTGTGGTTGCCGTCACGGTCCAGGGTCGATATCCAGCCGATGGGCCGGGGGACGACGCAGGACTTGAACGGGTCGTACTTGAGTCCGTGAGGAATCACACCAGGTTCGTAGTACATGGGGTGTTCCTCAGTTGCGGGCAGCACCCACCAGCACAAACAGCATGGTCGCAGGCTTGTCGCTTTTGTTGCGCCAGGCGTGGCGGGTACCGTTCTGGATCACGACATCCTTCGGTGCGATCCGGCGGGTGGCGCCATCGTCCAGCTCCAGATGGATTTCGCCCTCCAGCAACACGGCATAGTCGACGGTGTCGGTGCAGTGCATGCCCGGGTTGTCCATCTCGAACTTCTCGGCCAGCCCGGGCAGCACGGCCATGTACTCACCACCGGCGGCAGCTGGGTCGAAGTCGGGGCTGCCCATCACCGAGTCGGGCGGAAACGTGATGAACATGAGGTTGCTGCCTCCGGGCGCGGGCACCCATGAAGTCGCAGCCACCGCAGGATCGCCGGCCTGAGCAGGCACCTTCGCGCCGGGCAGCGTTTCCCACAACAGGGAAGTCACGAAACCCCGAACATGCTGAAAGGCCGTGGTGCGGGTGGTCGCCGAATCGGAGACAAAGACGGATTTGCCGGCTGCGTTGTGGCCGGTGACGATGCGTCGGATGGTCATGGTGCTGGTCTCCTCAATGCATGATCACAACGTTGGTGAATCCGCCGGTGCGCTTGTCGATCGCGTCCAGCGCTTCATTGACCTGGTCGAGCGGGAACCGCTCGTGTTCGAACACGCCGAGGTCCAGCGTGCCGGCGTGGGCCATGGCAGCCATGTCTTGTCCCTCGGCCGTGGTGAACCAGAGCGAGCCGATGTACGACTTCTGCAGACACATGAGCGGGAACGGCTCCAGCGGAATCGGGTCGGCCACGCCGCCGATGTTGATGGCCTTGCCACCGCGACGCAGCGCGTTGAAGGAATCCAGAACGGTCGCCACCGGCGCGTTGGGGCCCAGTGTCTCGATCAGTGCGTCCACGCCGTAGCCGCCGGTGGCTTCCATCACGATCTCTGCGGTCGGTCTCTCGCCCAGGGTGATCGGAACCACCCGGCGAGGATCGATCTGGTGCAGCTTTTTCAGCAACGCCTGGTTGCGGCCCGTCGCAAACACCTTGGCGGCCCCCATGGCCAGCGCCAGGATGACAGCGCCCAGGCCCAATGTTCCGGTACCACCATCAACGAGCACCGTCTGCCCGGGCGAGAACTGCGCCTTGCGCAAGGCGGAATACGACGTGCCCATGTAGCCAAAACGAGCACCCTGTTCAAAGCTGATCGAATCGGGCAGCTTGACCAGATTGGCCGCAGGCGCCGTGAGGTACTGCCCAAAACCACCATAGGGGTAGTCTTCGTAGATCTGCTGCGAACCCGGGCCAAAGCCAAAGTAGCCCTGAAAGGTGTAGGCCGTGCAGTTGATGTGATCGCCCCGCCGACAGGCCTGGCAGGTGCCGCAGGAAAGACCTGGATTCACATAGACGCGGTCACCGGGTTTGATGTCGGAACGCACCTGGCTGCCAACCTGGCTGACGATGCCCGCCGAATCGAGGCCGTAAATGGCGGGCAGTTGGGGCAAGGGCAGGAAGGGAAACCACTGCGGGTAGTTCGTGACGACGTTGCGCAGGTTGGGCACCACGCCTGCCGCCTTGACTTCCACCAGCACATCGGTCGGACGCACCTCCGGAATGGGGATGGTGTCGATCTGAAACGGATCGCCAATCTTGTGCAGGCGGGCTGCACGCATCATCTTGGTCATGTTGTCTCCTTGTGGTTGGTGATGTGACGCCATGCGGACCAGGCATGGCGGGGGCGAGCATTGCGATGGGCCAGTGCCTGGGCTAGCGCGCCAGGAACTCGGTGACCATGCGGTTGAACTTGTCGGCGTGCTCCCACTGCGCCCAGTGGCCGCACTGGTTGAAGATGTGCATCTCGGCGTTGGGAATGCCCCAGATGACGCGCAGTCCAATGTCCAGGGGGACGAAGCGGTCGTCACGGCCCCAGATGACCAGCGTGGGGGCCTTGATCTCACCCAGACGGGGACCGTAGTCGGTGAACTGCTTGGGGTTCGCCTCCACGCTCTTGACGAAGTTCTCCAGATGGTCGCGTCGCGCCAGGATGTTGGCCAGGCGTTGCTGGTAGAGGTCTTCGGTGAGGCTGCTGGCATCAAAAACGAAGACGTTCATCATGCGTTTGATGTTCTCCACCGTGGGCTCACGGTAGAGCGCGCCAATGAGCTTGATGCCTTCGGTGGGCATGGGCACAAACTGGCTGGGGCCACCGGTGCCACCGCCCATGAGCACGAGCTTGTCCGTGCGCGCCGGGTTGGCCAGGGCGAACGCCACGGCGCTGTGAGCGCCCATGGAGTTGCCGATCACTTGCACTCGGTCGATCCCCAGGCCGTCCAGCACGGCCTTGAGGCAGCGTGCATTGAGTTCGGAACGCGAGCCGGTGCTCACGATGCTGTCGCTCTTGCTCCATCCCGGGCAGTCGAGCAGGATCACCCTGCAACCCGACTGCACCATGGGTTCGATGTTGCGGTGGAAGTTGGCCCAGCCGCTGGCACCTGGGCCCGACCCGTGCAACATGACCACGGTGCGGTCACCCTGGCCGACGTCGTTGTAGTGCAGCTTCAGAGGCTGGCCGTTTTCTTCGATGGTGATGAAGCGGCTGCTCGCCGCCTCGGTGATGGGCGTGTTCATGGTGTGTCCGTGAGGGTGTGGATGTGGGATATCGCTGACGGCGATGGCGGCGTTTTCAGCCTGCCTCGCTCATCACCGGCTGGGCGTGGATGCGCTCGTGTTCTTGCGCCTTCAGCAGGTCCAGCGCGACGTCAACGATCATGTCTTCCTGACCGCCGACCATGCGACGCTTGCCCAGCTCGACCAGGATGTCCACTGCCTTCAGACCGTATTTCTTGGCAGCCACTTCGGAGTGGCGCAGGAAGCTGGAGTACACGCCGGCATAGCCCAGCGCCAGCGTCTCGCGGTCCACGCGTACCGGCCGGTCCTGTAGCGGGCGCACGATGTCGTCGGCTGCGTCCATCAGCTGGTAGAGATCGCAGCCGTGGTTCCAGCCCAGGCGAGCTGCCGCGGCGATGAACACCTCCAGCGGCGCGTTGCCGGCACCCGCACCCATGCCGGCCAGGCTGGCGTCCACACGGTCGCAGCCTTCTTCCACCGCCACGATGCTGTTGGCCACACCCAGGCTCAGGTTGTGGTGGGCGTGCATGCCGGTTTGTGTCTCGGGCTTGAGCACGTCTTTGAAGGCGCGGAAGCGCTCGCGCACGTCGTTCATGCTGAGCGCGCCGCCCGAGTCCACCACGTAGCAGACCGTGGCGCCGTAGCTCTCCATCAGCTTGGCCTGCTGGGCCAAGCCCTCCGGCGTCTGCATGTGGCTCATCATCAGGAAGCCCACGGCTTCCATGCCGAGATGGCGCGCGTATTCAATGTGCTGGCGCGAGATGTCGGCTTCGGTGCAGTGGGTGGCCACACGCACGATGCGGGCCCCCGCATCGTAGGCAGCCTTAAGGTCGTGCACGGTGCCGATGCCAGGCAACAGCAGCGTAGCGATCTTGGCGTGCTTCACCACGCTGGCCACGGCTTCGATCCACTCGATATCGGTGTGCGCACCGAAGCCGTAGTTGAAGCTGCCGCCCTGCAGGCCGTCGCCGTGCGCCACTTCGATTGAATCGACCTTGGCGTCGTCGAGTTCCTTGGCTATTTGCATGGCCTGCGCCACGCTGTACTGGTGGCGGATCGCGTGGCTGCCGTCGCGCAGCGTGACGTCGGAGATGTAGATCTTCTTTGTGGTCATGTGTTTCTCCTTCAGGCGACCACGGCGGCCAGCATGCGTGCGGCCATGTGTTCGGCAGTGCGCAGCGCGGCGCTGGTCATGATGTCGAGGTTGCCTGCATAGGCGGGCAGGTAGTGGGCAGCGCCTTCGACCTCCAGGAACACCGAGGTTTTGAGGCCGGTCAGGTTCTTACCGACGCCCGGGATGTTCAGACCTTCGATGCGGTCAAACTGCACCTTCTGCTTGAGGCGGTAGCCGGGTACGTAGGCTTGGACGTCGGCGGCCATGCGTTCGATCGATCCGGCAATGGCGTCCTCGCTGGCGAGCTCGCTCAGCGTGTAGACCGTGTCGCGCATGATCAGCGGCGGCTCGGCCGGGTTGAGCACAATGATGGCCTTGCCCTTGGCCGCACCGCCCACCACTTCAATGGCCTTGGAGGTGGTCTCGGTGAACTCGTCGATGTTGGCGCGCGTGCCGGGACCGGCGCTCTTGCTGGAGATGCTGGCGACGATCTCGCCGTAGTGCACCTTGGCCACGCGCGAGACCGCGGCCACCATGGGGATGGTGGCCTGGCCACCGCAGGTGACCATGTTGACGTTGAGCGCGTCGAGGTGGTCTTCGCCGTTGACCACCGGTATGCAATAAGGGCCGATTGCCGCAGGCGTCAGGTCGATCAGGCGGATGCCAGGCTTCAGGCCGCGCAGGAAGGCGTCGTTCTGGATGTGGGCGCCGGCGCTGGTGGCATCGAACACGATGTCGATGTCGGCGAACTCGGGCATGCGGGTGAGGCCGGCCACGCCCTCGTGGGTGGTGGCCACGCCCATGCGGGCGGCGCGGGCCAGGCCGTCGGAGGCCGCGTCGATGCCGACCATGGCGCCCATCTGGATGTGCTGGCCGTGGCGCAGGATCTTGATCATCAAGTCCGTGCCGATGTTGCCGCTGCCAACGATGGCGGCTTTGAGCTTGCGTGTCATGTGGTTTCCTTTGGGGTGGCGGCCGTCAGACTGCGGAGAAGCGCGTGCGCACCGTGCCCACGCCATCGATGCGCGCCTCGAAGCGGTCACCGGGGTTGGCGGGCACCATGGGGCCGAGCGCACCGCTGAGCACCAGATCACCCGCGCGCAGGGGTTGTCCGAGCGAGGCCAGCTTGCGGGCGAGCCACACCGCTGCATTCAGTGGGTGACCGAGGCAGGCAGCGCCGCTGCCGCTGGACACGACCTCTTCGCCGCGCAGCATGCTCATCGTGCTGTACTTCAGATCCAGCCCGTTCAACTTGGTCGGAACCCCGCCGAGCACCACCAGGCCGCTGGAAGCGTTGTCGGCCACGGTGTCGGTGAAACGGATGTTCCAGCCAGCGATGCGGCTGCCAACGATCTCGATGGCGGGCAACACGTAGTCGGTGGCGGAGATGAGGTCTACCAGCGTGGTATCGGCTTCAGGCAAATCGCGCCCGAGCACCAGGGCCACCTCGGCCTCCACCTTGGGTTGCAGGGTACGAACCATCGGGATTTCTTCGTCGTCGCCGTACACCATGTCGGCGAACAGGGTGCCGAAATCGGGCTGGTCCACGCCCAGCTGCTTCTGGACTGCGAGGGATGTCAGGCCGATCTTGCGACCCACAATACGGCGCCCTTGGGCAACTGCGTGGCGAACGTTGGCCATCTGGATGGCATAGGCCATGTGGCCTTGTGGGTCAGCGCCAATTTCATCGCGCAGAGGTGGGATCGGTTCGTTGCGTGATTCGGCTGTGCGCAAGCGCTCAGCCCACGCGTCAATGCGGGGGTCCATGGAGATTCCTTTAAAGGGTGGGCTCAAGCCACATGACACCGAAGCCGGCGATGTACTCGGGGATGGCCTGGTAGTGCCGCTGGATGCAGCGAGGCGTACCCAGACCGGGCAAGGCGCTGCGTGCAACCAGCCAGCTCTTGGACTCGTGGGCCGAACGGCCGCCTTCCTGGGCGATCGAGTCTTCCGTCATCGCGCACAAGGCGTCCAGCGCGGTGCTGTCACCGGCCAGTGCGTCCATCCAGCGTTGATCCCACGCCGGGTTGAGTGCTTTCATGGCGCTCTGCCCCGAGGCGAGTGCCATGCCAGCGGCCATCACGCGCTGCGTCTTGGCCTCGCGTTCTGCTGCGGTGGGGTTCTGGCGCAGGGTGATGCGGTCGCGAACAGCGGGGTCCGGGTCCGACAACATGGGCACGGGTGGCTCGTGTGAGAGCCCGCCTGAGCCTATGAACAAGGTGCGGCGCTTTTCTCCCTGCATGAAACGTCCGATGGCCTCACCCAGCGCGCGGCAACGGCGCAGGCGGGGAATGCCGGGCGGTGCCACCGCATTGAGAAAGACGGGAATCACCGGTGGCGTCTCCAGACCGCCCCACAGCAGTTGCAGAGGTTGCGCGAAACCGTGGTCCACCTGCATGCGGCGCGACAGGGCAACATCGAAGTCCGCTTCCATCAGCGAATGCACCAGGGCTTCTGCCGCAGTGGCATCGACGTTCAGGTCACCCGGCGGCGTCAGGTAGTCGCCCACCGAGTGCGCTTGCGTGCCTACGCAGAAAGGCGGCATCAGTTCATTGAAGAACCCGTTGTAGTGATCGGGCGCGACCAGCACGATCAGCTCGGGCTTGAACGCCAGCGCCTGCTCGCGCGCAGCGGCGATAGCGCCTTGGAGTTCACGCTCCACCGCCGGGCTGATGGGGTTGAGGCCCATCAGCGGTGTGTGGGACATGCCCAGGAAGGCCCGGGCGCTCACGCGATCTCCAGCGACTTGGCCAGTACGGCCGTCAAGGCCTTCTCCAACGCATGCCACGCGTCGTTGGTATTGGCGACACCGATGAAGTGCCGCCATGCGACCACCCCATCCGGACGGACCAGCAACGCGCCGGCTTCCTCGATCTCGCGCACCGCTTGCCAGTCGCAATAGACATCTTGCGCACCCGCTGCGCCGATGACCAGCGTGTCCAGGTACGGAAGCCCAAGGGACTTGGCACCTTTGACCCAGGCGTGACCCGCGATGCCGGTCACCAATGTGAAGCGACCTTTGCCCACCAGATCCAGGGTGGACACGCGGCGACCATCGACACCGATCAGCCAGGCGTGCGGAATCTTGGCACCCGGGCGCGTCGTGGCCTGCAGGTACAGCTGTGGGTCGCGCTTCCACACCTCTTCTCCAGCCTGCGGATCGGAGACCACAGCGCCCGACACGCAGCGCTGGTTCAGCTCAACCCCCTGAGCGTTGAACTCGTAGTTCTTGAGCTCCAGTGCCTTGGCCATGGCCTCTCGGCGTGCGACCCCCTCGGGACCTGGATCGGCCAGTTTGGTGAGGCCTGTGGCCACTGGATCCGCTGCAGTTTTGTCACGGAAGCACTCGTTGAGTGGGCCGTAGTCCACGCGGGACTGGTTCGCGCGTTTCACGATCTGCTCGCCCACAGGTGCCCGCTCCAGCGAGTAGGAGTCCAGCAGTTGCTCGCCAGCGTGGCCCTTGACCACATAGGCCAACTTCCAGGCCAGGTTGAAGGCGTCCTGCATACAGGTGTTCGATCCCAGGCCGCTCGACGGCGGGTGGCGGTGCACGGCGTCGCCACCGCAGAACACGCGTCCCTTGGAGTACACCGGTGCATAGGCTTGGTTGACGTGCCACACCGATGTGGTCTCGATTTCGATATCGAGATTTGGATCACCGACCAGAAGTCGGACCTTCTTCAGCACCTCTTCGGGCGAAAAGTCCGGCTCGCCCTTCTCCATGTCAAATCCCCAGCCAGCGATCCACTTGTTCCAGGGATCGATGGCACGCAGCAGGCCCATGCCGATCTCACCAAAAGCGGCGTTAGAGGTGACGATCCAGTACAGGATGCTGGGTCGATGGGCCACATAGCGCGTCAGGTCGGCGCGGAACAGCACGTACGCCGTTCCTGCGCGGGCCAACTGGCCCTCGACCTTGAGGCCAGCGTCATCCATGACTTTCGAGCGAGCACCGTCCGCCCCCACCAGGTAGCGTGCGCGCACCTGACGCTCCTGACCGGTCATCACGTCGCGCAGCAAGACCGTGACCCCCGTGGCGTCCTGCTCATGGCTGAGGTACTCGGTGTTGAAAGACAGCACCGCACCTTGAGCCGCTGCGTGCTTGACCAGGATCGGCTCCATCTTGTCCTGCGGGATGTCGAGCATCGTGCAGGGACTGCCTTGCAGGTAGTCACCGATGCGCTTGTCACCCGTGCCCCAGGTTCGCAACCGCGCAATCTCCGGTCCGGCCAGGCTGGTGGTGAACAGGGTGTCGCCCATCCATTCCCAGGGCGTGGCTTCGCGTCGCGTGTCCGCTTCCACACCGAGATCGCGCAGCACTTCGACCGCGCGCTGGTTGGTGATGTGGGCGCGCGGGGTATTGGCGGTCCAGTTGTAGCGGTTCACCATCTGAACGCGCACGCCGTATCGGGCCAGGGCGAGTGCGGTGGTGGCGCCCATCGGGCCGGACCCGATGACGAGGACGTCGGTTTCTTCCATGGGTTTCATTGAGGCCTCCAAAGGTTTACTTGACGGTGGCTTGAATCACCGTTCCATACGCGTCGATATCGCGCAGCAGCCGTGCAGACAGTTCGCTGGGTTCGGCGGGGTACGGGTCGCCCGAAGTGATCATCTTTTCGCGCATGGCCGGCAGGCGCAGTGCAGCGTTGATCTCGCGCGAGAGGCGATCCACCACGGGTTGTGGGGTGCCCGCAGGTGCCACGAAGTACAGGTAGTTGGCGATGCTCAGGCCGGGGTAACCCGCCTCGGCCAGGGTCGGCACATCGGGCAGCATGGGGTGGCGCTGGGCGCCCAGTGTGGCCAGGGCCACCAGCTTGCCCGCCCGGATGTGCTGTGCGGCGTAGTGAACCGGCATCACCATGGTGTCAATCTGCCCGGCCAGCAGGTCGGTCGCCGCTGGCGCTAGACCCTTGTACGGAACATCGACAAAGGCGCCCTTTGTCAGGTTGTTCAGCTGGTGCATGTGGATGGACCAGGGACTTCCGGTTCCCATCGTGCCGAAGTTCGTACCTGGCGCCTTGGTGGACATGGCCACAAGATCCTTGACGCTGCGCGCAGAGACCTTGGGGTTGACCACCAGGACCAGAGGCACCTGGATCATCCCGGCCACCGGCACAAAGTTGCGCACAGCGTCATAGGGCACCTTGGCGCCCAGAATGTCGGCCGACTTGGGCAGCTTGGCCATCGCATGGTTGATGGCGTGCGAGTCGGACACCACACCCAGCGTGTAGCCGTCGGCGGGTGCGCGTGAAACGGCTTCGGTCCCGATGATCGACGACGCACCGGGGCGGTTGTCGATGATCACCGTCTGCTTGATGTTGGTGGACACGATCTCGGCAATCGCCCGAGCAGCCGAGTCGGCGTTACCGCCCGCTGGATACGGAACAATGATCCTGAGGGGTTGGCGTGCTGGCCACTCTTGCGCCATAGCGGGTTGGCCCATGGCCATACCCAGGCCAAGTGCAGCCAAAGAAATGAGTTCGCGACGGTTGATCGACATGTTGTCTCCTGGACGTTTGGAATTGATCGCTTTCTGCAGTTGCTTCTGCAGTGCGACGCAGTGTCTTGGAGCTGTCGATCCGCGTATAGTCTGTGCACAGAGTGCACCATGAAGAATTTCGCCCCCATTGCAGAAGACGCCACCACGTACCGGGAAGTCCGCGGTCTGACCCGAGGGTTGGCGGTGCTGCGCGCACTCAACGAAATGCCTGGCGGTGTGGGCAGCGTGACCGACCTTGCGCGGCACACCGGTATCCATCGCACCACGGTCAAACGTCTGCTGGAAACCTTGCGGGGGGAGGGATTTGTCCATCAAAAGGACGAAGGCACCTTCTATTCACTCGGCTTTGAAGTACGGCGCCTGTCAGAAGGCTATGTGGCGGTGGACTGGATCGACCAGGTCGCCGCGCCCGCCATGAAAGACCACTTGCGCGCACTGTCATGGCCGAGCGATCTGGCCACGCCCGATGGGGGCTTCATGATCGTGCGGGAATCGACCCACCGCGCCAGCCTGCTGTCGCAACACCGGGCCACGATTGGTATCCGCATTCCCATGCTGGTGTCTTCACTGGGCCGTGCCTGGCTCAGTTGGTGCGACGTGGAAGAACGAGAGGCCACCCTGGCCTTGCTGCGCGCCAGAACGGATGCGATCGGTGTGTTGGCGCGCGATGGGGACTACGTGAAACGGATCATCCGAGAGACGAGAAAGCGCGGCTATTCGATGAACCGGGGGGAATGGGCGTCGGAAGCCAGCGTTGTCGCCATCGGCTTCCCGATACTCGTAGGCCACCACGCCATCGGGGCCATCAATCTCGTTCTTCAGCAAAACGCGGTGTCAGATCGGGAGATCGCTACGCGCTACGTGCCACGGCTGCGGGCGCTCTCAAACGAGATTTCTGCGGGGGTGGCCGGCTCGGTTCGAGGATGACCATAGCGCAGTTAGGGATAACGGGTTAACCCTTGCTTTTCACGTCATTGCCAAGCTGTCCATGTAATTGAGGGACAACAGACAGCAGTGGCAGCAGGTTCGTCCTGCCACTTCAACCGACATTGTTTAGCTGAGGTCATCGGTTCGGCAAAGCCAATCGGCCGGTTCTGGCCGAATGCGCATGGTTGGCCGCCGCGCTCAAGCGCAGTCCACGGACTCGGGTGACTGAGATTTTCAGACTTGACTCTGCGCGAGATGCCGGTGTCAAGCGCATGCTCTGGGACCCTCAACTCGATGGGAGACCATCATGGAAAACTCAGGCAATGCTGTTCATCACGAGCCGTGGAACAAGGGCAAGATCGTCGGGCAAAAGGCACCCTTCAAGGTGAAGGACATCTGGGCTCTGCGCGTACGTCTTCAGATGGAAGGCCGGGTCCGCGAACTCGCACTCTTCAACCTCGGCATCGACAGCAAGCTTCGCGGATGCGACCTCGTTGCACTCAAGGTCCGTGACGTGTCCCATGGTGACCAGGTGGCCACTCGTGCCATCGTCATGCAGCACAAGACCAAGCGCCCAGTCCAGTTCGAGATCACGGGAGTTACCCGAGAAGCCCTGCAGGCCTGGATCAAACAGGCTGCACTGAAATCAGATGACTTCCTCTTCCCCAGCAGGCTTCACGAGTCGCCTCACTTGGGAACTCGGCAGTACGCCCGGATTCTTGGGCATTGGGTGGATGAACTTGGCCTTGATCGTTCCGAGTATGGGACCCACTCGATGCGAAGGACCAAGGCCACGTTGATCTATCGCCGCACCAAAAACCTCCGAGCCGTGCAACTGTTGCTCGGCCATTCCAAGCTGGAATCGACCGTGAGGTACCTGGGTATCGAAGTCGACGACGCCCTTGAAATCTCCGAACAGACGGAAATTTGAAGTGGTCATCGGAGGCGGCCTTTGCGCCGGCACCGGGCGGCCGCCTTCAAAGGCTGCAATGTGGAGTCGATCAGGATCGGTGCTTTCAACACCAACTGCGGTAGTTCACTTTGTCGCGACCAAAGTCGTTTGAAGATCAGTACCACCAGTCCAGATGATGCGGAAGCTGTCCGTGCGGCGACAGCCGGGGCCGAAATCCTATGACGGCAGTACCTCATACAGCCGCCATTCGGGCCGTCGCCTGTCGCTCTGCACATCGACAGCTTAGTAACAGTCAGCGTGAGTACACCCGTCGCCAGTGACTGGCTCCAACCGCTGCGAAGCCGCACTCCTAACTGTGAAAGTCGCTCCAGGCTGGGTGCTGCCAGTGACCTTGCTCGTCTGAATATCAGCAGCCGATATCACCTGTCAATCAAGGATGGAAGGGTCGAACGACCGCTGTACCTCCGTCACCGGCCTCTCAACATATGCCAGCCTGACCGTGCTTCAAGAACGACTCCTCGCGCCCGAGGATTTTTGGGCTGCCGGTGGACGGAATCAGGCAGGTGTTGGCCTCGGTGCTGCAGATTACCCCCTGGTTTCGCACGCGATGCGGAGGTGCATCGACAGCCTGGAGATCGGAGCCTCCCATCTCGGCGCAAATTGCCAGACTCAGATACTCGGCTGCCAGATCCGAACAGGGATTCGGGTCGCCAAATCCTAGACTCCATCAGGCCCACAGACTGGTGAGCTGCGGACCACTGTGGTTTATCCATACAACCGCGCAATGGAGACAAAGAATGACGACGACCCAATTGAAGACCGCGCTGGACGCGGTGCTCAAGCAGAACGTGGAACGCCACGGTGGATCCCCAGGCGTGGTGGCCATGGCGACCAACCGGCAAGGGAATTTTTATGAAGGCGCCGCCGGCTCGCGCGAGCTGGGCAAGGATGGCGCCATGACCACCGATTCGGTGCTCGCCCTCTTTTCCACCACCAAGGCCTTGGCCGGCGTGTGCCTGATGCAACTGGTGGAAGAGGGCAAGGTGAGCCTGAGCGACCCTGCTGGAGCGTACGTGCCGGAGATCGATGAACTGCAGGTGCTGGACGGTTTTGATGACGCGGGCCAGCCCAGAACGCGTCCGCCCAAGCGGCGCATCACCATCAACGACCTGATGCTGCACACGTCCGGCCTCTGTTACGAGTTCTTCAGCAACGACGACCTGAAGTTCCGCGCCGCCAAGGGCATCCCCACTGTGGTGTCGTGCACGCACGCGTCGATTCGCACGGTGCTGCTGCACGACCCCGGCGCCGCATGGACCTACGGCGTGAACATGGACTGGGTTGGATTGATCATCGAGAACCTCCGCGGCAAGCGCTTGGGCGATGTGATGCGTCAGCGGGTGTTCGAACCGCTGGACATGAAGGACATGGCCTTCACCATGAGCGAGTCCATGGCGCAGCGCCGCGCGACCATCCACGACCGCGCGATCGACGGCAAGCTAACACCGCTGCCCGATCTGGCTTTGCCGCAGCCACCCGAGATGGACTGCGGCGGGCATGGCCTGTATGGCACGGTGGGCGAATACATGAAGTTCATCCGCATGATGCTCAACGATGGCGCCGGACCGAACGGCCGTGTTCTCAAGGCCGAGACGGTCGCCGCGATGTGCAAGGACGGACTGGCCGACATGGGGCTGTCGGCTGGTGGCTGGACGACCTCCGTCCCCTCGCTAAGCAACACGGGCGAGTTCTTCCCGGGCACCGGCAAGGGTTGGGGCTACACTTTCATGACCAACCGTGAAGACACGCCAAGCGGGCGGCCTGCCGGCTCGCTGATGTGGGCGGGTCTGGCCAACTGTTTTTACTGGATTGACCGCAAGAACGGCATCGGCGGCTACTGGGGTACTCAGATATTGCCGTTCCAGGACGCGGCGTCCTACCCCGGGTTTGTGGAATTCGAGACAGCGGTCTACCATCACCGCTGAGCCGATCTGAGGCCACGCCGGGTCGGGTTGCCCGGCGTGCAATGACATCAGCGATGGAGACAAACCCATGGAAGCCATCCGCAATGTGCTGGTCCACGATGCCAGCGGGCGTCCGAGCACGAACCACCGGCTGGTGGCCTCCAGCGAGTGGGACGATATTCGCCAGTGGTCGGACAAGGTGTACATGCCTTACAACGTCACGCCCATCGGCAAGGCCAGGAAGCCGGATTCGGTGCTCGATGCAACGCGGATCGGGCACATCACACTGAGCCGGTTCAAGTACGGCATCCCGGTGAACATCAAGGACTTCTCGCCCGAAGCCGGTACCGGAATGGTGCTGACCACGCTGCGCGGATCGGCCCGGCACTGGAGTGAGCTGCGAACATTCAGCGATACCGGTGTGGGCGATGCTTTCTTGGTGGACAACTCGCGCACCCATTACTGGGTGGATTTCGATCACAACCATTTGCAGGTGAACCTGACCTTTGAGCACGACGCGCTGGCCCAACTGTACGAGCGCTGGTTTGGAGAACCGGCCGATGAGCGCCTGTGGCTGCGCACCTTCCGCTTGGGCGGTTCGGGCTCACCCTGGATCGGACTGCTGAGCTATGTGTGCCAGTGCATCACACACATGCCCGAAGCGGTGCAGGCCGGCCCGCTGGGCAAGCATCTGGAAGAAATGATCGGCGTGCACCTGCTCACACAGTGGCGCACGCACCTGGACCAACCCGCAGCACAAAGCGAATATCGGCTCGCACCGCGCCACGTTCTGGCCGCGGAGCGGCACATCCGCGAAAACGCGCGACATGCGCCCACGCTGAGCGAACTAGCAGCAGTGGCGGGGGTGAGTGTGCGTTCGCTCGGTCAGGCCTTTCGTGAGTACAGGGGCTGCACGCCCATGGAAGCGCTGCGGGAACAACGCCTGCAGGGTGTTCGAGCGGAGTTGCTGCTGGCCCGGCCCTGCGCCACCGTCCAGTCGATCGCTGCAGACTGGGGCTTCGCCAACCTGGGGTACTTTGCGAAACTGTTCCGGCAACGCTTCAACGAACTGCCATCTATATCGCTTCGGCGGCACGCGTGGAAGCGGCATCCCTGACCGTCCCGACGTGCACCTTGCGCCCCGTGCCAAGTCGAGACCATTCGGCTTCGATCCTGCGGCAGGACACCAGGCGCAACGTCGAAAATCCGTCATTCCATGTTCAGTGGTCGGCAAATGCTGCCGCCTCAAAGGAGCGCCCCCATTGGCTGACGTTCACTCAGCAGCGCTTCGCTTGCTAGTCGGCAGTCCGCGAAGATTCACGTTTATCGCCCGTTTCTGCGACCGATGATTGGCCGCTCCTGGCCGATAGAGTGAGGGCGCGGTGGTGCCTGCAAGCTGACCTACGGCGCGACGCCGCTTCAGGCCAAAGTCAAGTTGCTGTAATCCCCTTGGGAACCGGTACCAGCAAAAAGCAGCCAATTGAGTTTGCTACCCCTGCAACGATTTCAGATTGTGGTCACTTGTGTGGGAACCTGCGTTGCCGGCGACATGACGCCGGCTTCAACCAAAGCATTGATTTCCGCGTCGGAGAAGCCGAACTCCGTAAGGACCTGGGTCGAGTGTTCGCCCACGTGAGGTGCCTTCGTGGTGGTAGGGGTGGCCGGTGTGCGGCTGAGCGTGACCGGCAGGCCCAAACCACGCGCGTGGCCTCCGAGCCCGTCCTCGACATCCAACACCATGCCGATGGCGCGGGTTTGCTCGTGCTCCAGCGCCTGAATGGCGCTGTTGACGGGCCCGCAGGTGACCCTGTACCCGATTCAGTACCGCCCAGAAGTGGAGATTTCCAGCGACGATAATGAGCGACTGCCCTACGTGTGGGGCAAGGAGCCTCACTTCATGGAACTGCTGACGCTGGAACACTTTTCGGGCTGCGTAAACGAGCCCTTCGCCACCCGGCTGGACGACGTGAGTCTGGAGTTCGTACTGGTCGAGGCCCGGGCCATTGGAGCCGCCGCGCCCCACCCGATGCGCAAGCCGTTTTCCTTGCTGTTCCGCAACACCGCCGCCGTGGTCTTCCCGCAAAAAATCTATCCGATGCACCACCCGAGAGTCGGCGAGGTGGGGATCTTTCTGGTGCCCATCGCGTACGAGAAAGCCGGCTTCCTGTACCAGGCTGTTTTCAACTGACCTTCCCCACTTCTTGCCCACCCGGGCGCTGGGCCGGTGGCGTAGCAACCCCGGTCCGTCTTCCCTTCAGGGCGTCCAGCGCATCAACAGGTGCGAGCCCTCGCCGGCTTCGGCGACAAAACCCAGGCGTTCGTAGAGCTGGCGCGCGCCGGTGTTGGTCTGCAGCACGTGCAGTCGCACGCCACACCCCACGGCGGCCGCGTCGGCCTGGCATTGCCGGATCAATGCCAAACCCAGTCCGCCGTTGCGCAGGCCCGGAAGCAGGCTGATGTGGATGAGCAGGTGCTCGGGTGACGTGCGCAGCAGATAGCAGTTGCCCACCGCACCGCTGTGCCGGTGCTCGATGGCCCAGAAACAGGCCTCGGGGTAGTGCGCCAGATAGTGCCGGTGCTGCAGCGTGAATTGCTGTTCGATGAACTGGCGTTTGACCAGGTCTGGCCACGGCACCTGGGCCATCTCGTCGCTGCGTGTGCTGGCATAGAGATCACATAGCCAGGGCAGGTCCGCGTCGCGCAGCGCACGCAAAGAAAACCCGCGCTCGGTGAAGAGCGCGGGTTCGGGCAGGGGATCGGCGCGTTCCGGCGGGAACGGCGCCAGGCCTTGCAGGGTGGCGGTTGCCACGTCAGGGGAAGGCGGGGAAGACGCCCTGCAGCGCGATGCAGAAATTCACGCCGAGATACGGTTGCTGGTTTTCGTGCGGGAAACCACCGCCCTGGTTCGGCGAGATCATGTTCGGGGCAAAGGTGGTGTTGGGGGACGCGGCGTTGAACGGTTTCGCGGTATTGCTGCCCAGTGTGGAGAGTGCGCTGTTGTTGCTCGGCGTGCCGCTCTTTTTGGCGCTGTCGGATTGCGCGAACGCGTTGATGCCGTGGTTGTGCGTCGGGATTTCGGTGCTGGTGAGGGTGACCGTGCTGACGCCGAAGGTTTCGCCCAGCACTCGTTCGCTGAGCCCCGGGCTCTGGCCTTGTTCGCAGCCAGCACGGGCCCCGAAATTGGGCAGCTGGAACGTGGTCTGCCCGTTGCCACCGTAGTTGGTGCCGATGAGGGCGAACAGCGCGGTGTTCTGCTGGATCGGCAACGTGGCGCCGTTGCAGTACGCCCAGTTGCGCGGGTTGAAGTTGAAGCCGAACATCTGGATTTCGCCGATAAAGGGTTCGCTCATGATCTGATTCCTTTGTGGGGTTTTGCCGCGTTCAGGCCTGCTGCGGGAAGATGCCTTCGGTGGCGATGCAGTACTGCACCGTCAGTGTGGGCATGGTGTTTTCGTGCGGTTGCGAGCCGCCGCCGATGGTGGTGGATTGCGCGGACATCGGGGCGGCAGTGGCGCCGGCAACATCGGTGGCGTAGAAGACGTCGCCGCTGACAGAGCCCGGCAGCAGAGTGTTGCCAGGTGTCAGCGAGGTCGCCGCGCCCGTGGTCGCGACCATGGTGTGCGCGTGCATGGGCATCTGGGTCGTCAGCAACGTCACGTTTTCGGTACCGGCCATCTGGCCAATGACGTAGTTGCTCAGCCCCGGGCCCTGGCCCTGGTGGATGGGCAGGCGGCCACGCAGGTCGGGCACGGCGAAAGTGCTCTGGCCGTCGCCGCCGTAGGTGGTGCCGATGAGGGCGAACAGGGTGTCGTACTGGGAGATCGGCAGCAGGCTGCCGTCGCAGGCCTGCCAGCCGATGGGGGTGCGGCCGAAGCCGAACATGCGAATTTCGCCGATATAAGGTGTGGACATGAAACGGTGCTCCGAATGATCTGTCTGGTGCCCTGGGGTCGGGCCGTCAGTCGCGCGAGGGGAAGATGCCGCTGAGCGCGATGCAGAAATTGATCGCGGTGTAGGGCTGGATGTTCGGGTGCGGCTGGTTGCCGCCGGCCGTGGCCACCGACTGGGCGTTCATCGCCACCAGCGCACCGTTCGAGGGGGCGTACAGGTTGGCCGCCGTCGCGGTGTTGGTGCTGGTGGCCAGCAGGCGGTTCACGGGGGTGCGGTTGTCGCCCGGTGCGGTCGACGCCGCCATGGTGTGGGTGTGCGCCGGCAGGTTGCTCGACAGCAGCGTGACGGTTTCGGCGCCGCCCGTCTGGCCCATCTGCACCGCCGGGGGCTGCCAGTTCGGGTCCACCGAGCTGGCATAACCCACGGGTGAGCGTCCGCGCAGGTCGGGCAGGGCGAAGTTGGTGGTGCCGTTGCCCCCGAACTGCGTTCCCAGCAGTGAGAACAGCGCCTGGTTCTGGCTGATCGGCAGCAACTGGCCGTTGCATTGCGCCCAGAATTTCGGCGCGAAATTGAAGCCGGTCATCATGACCTGGCCAATGAAGAAGTCGCTCACTTCAGTCCCTCCTTAGGTGATGGTTGGCCGGCACAGCTGCCGTTCCGGCTCGGTGCATTCTGTGTGCATCAACCGGTCGATGCAAGACCGCGTCGGCGGCTCGGACCGCGTGTCGTCTCAGCGCTTGCCGGGGCCGCGGACGGGCCAGGATCCTGCCGGGGAAGGCGCCTGACAAGGGGCGACGGTCAACGGACGGGG
The DNA here is from genome assembly GCF_013387465.1 of Hydrogenophaga aromaticivorans. Taxonomy (GTDB): domain Bacteria; phylum Pseudomonadota; class Gammaproteobacteria; order Burkholderiales; family Burkholderiaceae_C; genus Hydrogenophaga; species Hydrogenophaga aromaticivorans. Next base: position 95,032 of record NZ_VYGV01000012.1, read on the forward strand.
TGGGTGTTTTTTCGTAAAAATCCTCACGGAAATCATCTGAAAAAACTGAAAAATAAAGGGCTGACGTTGTAAATTCGCTACTTTTTGTGTAGCTCTCTGTAACTATACTGGCCGCTCTGATGGGGCATTCCGTGTGCCGTTCCAGTCAATAGAACAAGTCGAATCGACCTTGAGGGGGGGCAAGAATGCCGTCAAGATTTCTGAATCTGGTTGTTGCGTGGGTGCGTGTCTTGCGCACTTGTCGGATGTCACTGACGCGATGGATCTGGCTCTCCATGGCGTTGTGCCTGCCGAGTCTGGCGATGGCCCAGGGGGTGTCGCCCTACTGCCCTACGCAAAACCTCACGGTGAGCAATGGCGGGTCGGTGACCTCAATCGATCTGGCCAATTGTGATGGTCCGTTCAATTTCGGGATGGGTGGGCCTAACCCGCCCAACCTGCCGGTAAATGGCACCGCGATTCTCAGCCTGCAGTCCGGGCCTGGCAATCAAACGGTCACCTACACCCACAATGGCAGCGCGACCACCACCGACACCTTCAAGCTGGACGATGAAAACGGTGACTTTCTCACTTTCAACGTCACCATCAGCCCGCCAGCCTCGGCCATCGTGGTGTCCCCGGCGTCGTTGCCGACCCTGACCGCTGGCACGCCGTTCTCGCAGACCCTGAGCTCCAGCGGCGGCACCGCGCCTTACACTTATACCTTGCAATCCGGCACATTGCCGGTCGGCCTCAGCCTGTCTGGCGCCGGGGTGCTCAGCGGCACGCCGACCCAGCGCGGCAGCTACAGCTTCACCGTCCGCTCGACCGATTCGACAACGCCAACCGCGGATTTCGTGGACAAGGGCTACACCGGCACGGTGCAGAACCCGACGCTGTCCATCACACCGACCAGCGCCACCGCCATCCAGAGCGTGGCGTTCTCCCAGACCCTGACCGGCGTCGGTGGCGTTGCACCCTATTCCTATCTGCTCGAAACCGGCAGCTTCCCGGCGGGCATTTCCATCTCCAGCGCCGGCGTGATCAGCGGCACCACGGCCGCCGCGACGGGCGCCTACCCGGTCTCACTGCGCGTCACCGACGCCAGCACCCCCAGCAATTCGGCATATTTCGAACTCGAAAGCTTCACGCTCAACGTCAGCCCGCCGCCGTCGGTGTCGATCGCGGTTTCCCCCGCCAGCGTGTCTGAAGACGGCGCGACCAACCTCGTCTACACCGTCACCCGCAGCCTGAACCTGGCCTCGGCGACGGTGGTCAACATTGCCACCAGTGGCACCGCCACCTCGGGCGTGGATTACACCGGCGGCGTCGCCACCGTCAGCATCCCCGGCGGCGCGACCACGGCGACCATCACCATCAACCCCACGGTGGACGGCACGGTCGAGACCGATGAAACCGTCACCCTGACGGTCGCCGCCGGCACCGGCTACACCGTGGGCGCGCCCGCCAGCGCCACGGGCACCATCCTCAACGACGATGTGCCCACGGCCTCCATCGCGGTGGCGCCGGCCAGCGTGGCCGAAGACGGTGCGAGCAACCTGGTCTACACCGTCACCCTGAACCAGGCGTCGTTCTCGGCGCTGTCCATCAACTTCACCGTGGGCGGCACCGCCACCTCCGGCACCGACTACGCGGCCGTGACCTCTCCGCTGGTCATTCCGGCCGGCAACACCACCGGCACCATCACGGTCGACCCGACCGCCGATGCCACCATCGAAACCGACGAGACGGTGAGCCTCACCCTCGCGGCCGGCACCGGCTACACGGTGGGCGTGCCGACCAGCGCCACCGGCACCATCCTCAACGACGACCTGCCGACGCTGACCATCAACGACGTGACCGCCAGCGAAGGCAACGCCGGCACCACAAACTTCACCTTCACGGTGAGCCTCAGCGAGCCGGCCGGTCCGGGCGGCGTGACCTTCGACATCGCCACCGCCAACGGCACCGCCACGGCGGGCGCCGACTACGTCGCCAACAGCCTGACCGGCCAGACCATCCCGGCCGCCAGCAGCACCTACAGCTTCTCCGTGCAGGTCAACGGGGATGTGCTCAACGAGCCCAGCGAGACCTTCTTCGTCAACGTGACCAACGTGGTCAACGCCGTCGTCGCGGACGCCCAGGGCCTGGGCACCATCGTCAACGACGATCCGCTGCCGAGCCTGTCCATCAACGACGTCACCGTGCTCGAGGGCAACAGTGGCACCACCAGCGCCGTCTTCACCGTCACCCTGAGTGCGGCCAGCGGCCAGACCGTCAGCGTCAACTACGCGAGCGCCGACGGCACCGCCAACCAACCGGCCGACTACACCAGCAGCAGTGGCACGCTGACCTTCACCCCGGGCCAGACCACCCAGCCCGTCACGGTGCTGGTGGCGGGCGAGACCGTGCCCGAGGCCGGCGAAACCTTCTTCGTCAACCTCAGTGGTGCGAGCAATGCCACCATCTCCGACAACCAGGGCGTGGGCACCATCACCAACGACGACGTGCCGGTGAGCATCAGCCCGGCAACGCTGCCCAACGGCGCCGTCACCGCGGCCTACAGCCAGACCCTCACCGCCAGCGGCGGCGTGTCGCCCTACAGCTTCGCGGTGACGGCCGGCGCCTTGCCCGCGGGCCTGACCCTGTCTGCAGGGGGTGTGCTCAGCGGCACGCCGACGGCGGGCGGCAGCTTCAACTTCACCGCCACCGCCACCGACAGCAGCCCCTTCCCGGGTCCGTTCGCGGGCAGCCAGTCCTACACGCTCGTCGTGACCGCTCCCACCATCGTGCTGCCGGCGACCAGCCTGGCGGGTGGCACGGTGGGCACAGCCTACGCCGACGCCATCACGGTGGCTTCGGGCGGCACGGCGCCCTACAGCTATGCGGTCACCGTGGGAGCCCTGCCGGGCGGTCTGAGCCTCAACGCCGCGAGCGGCGCCATCACCGGCACCCCCAGCGCACCGGGCACCTTCAACTTCAGCATCACCGCGAGCGACAGCAGCACCGGCACCGGCCCGTACACCGCGACCCAGGCGTATGCGATCACCGTGATCGACGTCCCGCCGGTGGCCAACGCGGTGTCGCTCACCGTGGCGTACAACGCGGCCGCCACGCCGGTGACGCTGAACATCACCGGTGGCGCGGCAACCTCGGTGGCCGTGGGCACCGCCGCGAGCCATGGCACGGCCATCGCCAGTGGCACCAGCATCACCTACCAGCCGACGACTGGCTATGCCGGCCCCGACAGCTTCACCTACACGGCGACCAACAGCGGCGGCACCTCGGCGCCGGCCACGGTCACGGTCACGGTGAACGACCCGGTCATCACCATCACTGCAAGCGGTGGTTTCGCGGCCACCGTCGGCACACCGTATACCCAGACCTTCACTTGGAATGGTGGGGCGCAGCCCTGGAGCGGTTTCCAGGTGACCAACCTGCCCGCCGGTCTGTCGATCACCGGTACCACGGCCAACAGCGTCACCGTCTCCGGCACCCCGACCCAGGCCGGCAGCTTCACGCTCAACGTCTTCGCCACCGACAGCAGCACCGGCAACGGCCCGTACACGGTCGGCCAGGCTTTCGTGCTGAGCGTGGCCGCGCCGGGCTTGGCGCTGACCCCGGCCGCCACCACCTTCAACACGCCCTATGCCGCGCCCTACAGCCAGAGCTTCACGGCCAGCGGCGGCACCGGTCCGTACAACTACGCGTTGACAGGGGGCCCCCTGCCGACCGGGGTGACGTTCTCGGGCAACACCGTCGCGGGTACACCCACGGTGCCGGGCAGCACCAACTTCACCATCACGGCCACCGACACCGGCTCCACCGGTACCGGTGCGCCGTTCTCGATCGCGCAGAACTACACGCTGACCGTCGCCGCCGCGGCCATCGTGGTGAGTCCGGCGACCCTGCCGGGCGCCACAGCCGGCACGGCCTACAGCCAGACCCTCAGCGCCAGCGGTGGCGTGGCCACCTACGGCTTCTCCGTGAGCGCCGGCAGTCTGCCCTCCGGTCTGACCCTGTCCGCCGGGGGAGCACTGAGCGGCACGCCCACCGAGGCCGGCAGCTTCCCGGTCACCGTGACCGCGACCGATGCGAATGGCCAGACCGGCAGCCGCGCCTACACCCTGGTGGTGGGCGCGCCCACGCTGACCATGACACCGCCCCCGGGCACCCTCAACGCGCCCTATGGCGTGCCCTTCAGCCAGACCTTCGCCGTCAGCGGCAGCCCGGGCCCCTACAACCGCGTGATGGTTGGCACGCTGCCGTCCGGCCTGTCGATCAGCGGCTACACGATCTCGGGCACCCCGACGCAGTTGGGCAGCTTCAACATCAGCATCACGATGATCGACTCTGGCCTGACGGGTACCGGCGCGCCGTTCTCGATCACCCAGAACTACACCATCGAGGTGGCCGCGCCGACCGTGGTGGTCAGCCCGACGACGCTGCCCAACCCCACCCCCGGGGTGGCTTACAGCCAGACGCTCACGGCCAGCGGAGGCATTGCGCCCTACAGCTTCGCCCTGTCCAGCGGCAGCCTGCCCGCGGGCCTCACATTGGGCACCGGTGGTGCGCTCACGGGCACGCCGACCGAGGTCGGCAGCTTCAACTTCACGGTCACCGCGACCGACAGCTTCAGCCAGGCCGGCAGCCGCGCCTACACCCTGGTCATCGGCGCACCGACGCTGACCATGACGCCGGCCGCCGGCACGCTGACGGCCCCCTATGGCAGCGCCTACACGCAGAGCTTCAGCACCAGCGGCAGCCCGGGCCCGCACACCTACGCACTGACCGGCGCCTTGCCGACGGGGCTGAGCTTCAGCGGCAGCACGCTGTCGGGCACACCGACCGCGCCGGGGAGTTATCCGGTCACCATCACGGCGACCGACAGTGTGCTGACCGGCGCGGGGTCGCCGTTTGCGATCGCCCAGAACTACGTGGTGGAGGTGGCCGCACCGACCATCGTGATGGCGCCCGCCACGCTGCCCGAACCGGTGGCCGGTGAGGCCTACAGCCAGCTCATCACCGCCACCGGCGGTGTGGCGCCCTACAGCTTCGCGCTGACCTCGGGCGCGTTGCCCTCGGGCCTGAGCCTGAGCGCCGCCGGTTTGCTGTCGGGCACCGCCACGCAGGTGGGTGTCTTCAACATCACCGTGACTGCCACCGACGCCAACAGCCAGGAGTCGAGCCGCAATTTCGTGTTCACGGTCAGCGCGACCCCGAGCCAGAGCCTGGAGATGCAGTTGGTGAGCAATGCGGACGAGGACGGCAACGGCCAGGTGTCGCTGAGCGATACCCTGACTTACCGCGTCACCGTGAGCAACACGGGCTTTGTGCCCCTCACCGACGTGGTGATCAGCGATGCGTTGATCAACCCCGGCAATGTGGTCTGTGCCAGCGTGCTGCCGGGCCAGACCTGTGTGCTCCAGGGCACCTACCGGGTCACCGCGGCCGACGTGCGGGCCCGCCGGGTGGTGAACGTGGCCACGGTCACGGACAACATGTGTGCCTCGGGTAGCCAGGAGGCATCTTGCCGCGTCGTGTTGACGACGCTGGTCACTGCTGCCGTGGTGCAGGCGAAGGACGATGACTTCGGTGAGGCCATGTGCGCCAAATCGGACGTGGTGGTGGGCAACGCTTACAAGAACGACACCCTGGACGGCCGCCCCATCCGCGCGGCCGACTTTCTGGGCACAGTGACCTCTGCGGCCAAACCCGCCAACCCGGGCAAGCCCGTTCCCGAACTCAACACGGCCACGGGGGATGTGACTGTGCCGGGCGGCACGCCGGGCGGCACCTACGTCATCGGGTACCGGATCTGCCAGCGCAGCGTGTCGAACAACTGCGACAGCGCCCGGATCGTGGTGAAGGTCAAGCAGTGCCAGGTGCGGGTCCGTGTGATCAAGACCGCGCAGACGAAGCAGGTCCGCGTGGGCGACTTCGTGTCCTACACCTTGCAGGTGGACAACCTCACGGAGAACGACGGCGAGGTGGACGGCCTGCAGATCGTGGACACGCCGCCGCCGGGCTTCAGCCTGGTGCCGGGCAGCGTGCGCTTCCAGGACGAGGACACGCGCGGTTCGGTCGACGGGATCGGCCCGATCACACTGGGCCAGATCGACCTGGCGAGCAACGGTCGGGCGTACATCAGCTACGTGATGCGGGTGGGCGCCAACGCGCGCCGGGGCGATGCCGTCAACACGGCCGATCCGTTCCTCGTGGTCGGGAAGGCCGGCAGCACGGCCGATTCGTTCAACGAGGGCGGGAAAGTCGGCAACACGGCCAAGGCCGTGGTGGTGGTGATCGCCGACGCCGACGCCGATGAGACCTCCATCATCGGCAAGGTGTTCATCGACCAGGACGGCGACGGCTGGCAGGACAGCGCCGACGCGCAGGACGTGCGCATCCAGGGCGGCCTCGATCCGGCGGTGTACGTGGCCGGCTCCACCACGGTGGACCGCGGACAGGGTGCGCAGCCCGAGCCGGACGCGAGCGTTCCGCTGTTGCGCGGCATCCGCATCGGCACGGTCCGTGGGCGCGAGGGCGACGACGAGACGGTGCCCCTGCCCCGGGTGGTGATCAGCCAGTGGGTGACGGAACCGGTGTTCAGCGGCGACAGCGTGATCACCAGCGGGGAAGGGGCCCGAATCGTCGTGAAGCCCAGCGGTGAAGTGCGTTACGAACACGCGGGCGATGTGGCCGCCGGCCTGAACCACCAGGACCTGCGCGTGCAGCGCACGGTCACGCCGCTGGAGGGCAAACACCGTGTCGACTACGTCATCACCAACCACGGGGTCTCCGAAGTGGGCATTCCCGGTGTGCGTCTGGCCAGCCCCGAAGGCCTGGTGGTGCAGACCGACAGCTACGGACGCTTCCACCTGGAAGGCATTGATACAGGGGCACGCGCCCACGGGCGCAACTTCGTGTTCAAGGTCGATCCGGTCAGCCTGCCGCCGGGCGCCCGGGTGACCACGGCGAATCCCCTGGTGCGCCGCCTCACGGGGGGCCTGATGGTGCGCTTCGACTTTGGCGTCGGGTTCGGCAGGCAGACGCCTGCCGCGGCCCCCGCAGCCAAGTGATGGCGCCGAAACCCGCAGCCCCCAGTACGGATGACCGCATGATGAACACCTATACCAATCACATCGAACGTCTGCTGCGCGCACGCTGCCCAGCGAGTGCGGGCACGGGCTGGCTCCGTGGCATCGCCCTGGTTCCACTGGGCGCGCTCTTCGCGTTGACGCCGCTGGCCGCGAGTGCCCAGGTGGTGGAGCGTGCTCCCCTGGCGCAGGCGGCCGGGGCGCCCGAGGCGGGTCAGCCGCAGGACGCGGCCGCAACCACCACGGCCAAGCCGGTGGTCAGGCCCGGGCAGGTTCTGTCCTTGCCCGGCGGAGGCCGGGTGTGGGCGACCGAAGACCCGGCCAACCTCAGTCCGCAAATGAACGTCTCGGCCCAGGGCATCGCGGGTCTTCGCGACGACCGGCTGGTCGAAGGGCTGAGTTTCAACATCAGCAACAACTACGCCAGCTTCATCGAACGCATGGAGTTGCTCATCTACAGCGGGCGCGACACCGATCTGGTCAAGCCGCTGGTGCGGCTGCCCGTGGCCGTGAGCGGCGAAGGGGTGGTCCAGTGGGACGGTCAGTTGCCCGCGGGCCACCGGCTGCGCCCGGGTGACACCCTGGTCTACCTGGTGCGGGCCTACGGTCATGGCGGGCAGGCCGACGAAACCCAGGCGCGCAGGGTGCGCCTGTACACCGAGGAAGAATGGCGCAGCGCCAAGGAGCAGCTGATCAGCCAGAGCAACGAACTGGCCGATGGCTTCACGCTGGACCAGCGCCTGGCGCGCGAGGCGCAGCTGGTCAACGGCCTGGTGAAGCAGAACATCCCGCTGTCGGGATCGATCGTGCGCATCTTCGGCCAGGACATGCCCGACCAGGCCAGCATCCGGATCAACGGCAAGAGCGCAGCCATCGACGTCAACCAGCGCTTTGTCTCCGAGTTTCTGCTCCCGGTCGGGGCGCATGCGCTGACGATCGACGTCAGCGGCCTGCCGGGCCAGCCGGTCTTCACGCGCCAGCTCGACGTGAACATCAGTGGCGAGTACTTCTTCATGGTCGGCATGGCCGACTTCTACCTCTCCAAGTCCCAGGTCACGGGCAACATCGTGCCCGCGGCCGCGGAAGATGGCTTCGATCAGGAGCTGCTCAAGGAAGGGCGCCTGGCCTTCTACCTCAAGGGCAAGATCCAGGGCAAGTACCTCTTCACGGCGCAGGCCGACACCGAAGACCAGGAACTCAACAACCTGTTCCACGACTTCTTCAAGGCCACGCCGCAGGACATCTTCCGCCGCCTCGACCCCGATCAGTATTACTCGGTGTATGGCGACGACTCCACCAGCTACCGCGATGCCGACAGCGCGGGCAAGCTCTACCTGCGCCTGGACTGGGACAAGAACCAGGCGGTGTGGGGCAACTTCAACACCGGCATCAGCGGCGGCGAGTTCAACCAGTACAACCGCACCCTCTACGGCGGCGCGCTCAAGTGGCGCAGCAACGAGACCACGCCGTACGACGACCCCAGGTCGCAGCTCAGCGTTTTCGCCTCCGAGTCCCAGACCGCCAAGGGCTACAGCGACCTGCTGGGCACCGGGGGTAGCCTGTACTACCTCAAGCACACCGACATCCTGCGCGGCTCCGAGCAGCTGCGTATCGAAGTGCGCGACACCGTCACCGGCCAGGTCGTACAGCGCGGCCGCTTGGTATTCGGCACCGACTACGAAATCGACTACATCCAGGGCCGCATCATCCTGAGCCGGCCACTGGGGCGCAGCGAGCTCGACAGTGGCTTCGGCATCGTGCGCCTGAGCGCCGACGGTGACTACGAGAACCACCTGCTGGTGGACTACGAGTACGTGCCCGAGGGCATGGAGAACCTGGTGGCTGGCGGGCGGGGTCAGGTCTGGGCCGGGGACCACGTGGCCGTGGGGGGCACCTACGTGACGGAAGAGCGCGCCGGTGACGACTACCAGCTCCGCGGGGCGGACCTCACCTTGCGCGCCGGGCGCGGCACCTACCTCAAGGCGGAGGTCGCGCAGAGCGAATCGACCCAGGCCAGCGCGCACTTTTCCGACAACGGCGGCCTGACCTACACCGACCGCACCGCCGAGGTGGCGACCGAACCGCGCTCCGGCCAGGCCGTGGGGGTCGAGGCAAGGATCAACCTCAACGAGCTGGGTTGGACGCAGGAGAACGTGAGCGCCGGCGCCTGGTACAAGGACCGCGAAGCCGGTTACTCCACGGCGCGGGCCGAAACCGGGGGGCTGCGCAGCCGCGAGTCCGGGGTCGAGACGATGGCCGAGGTGGGCACCGATCTGGACGTCGGGGCGCGCATGAGCCGCCGCGAAGTCGAGGGGGAGAACCGCATCGACCAGGTGCAGCTGGTGAGCAACTGGTATCTGGACGATAAACAGAGCCTGGGGCTGGAGGTGCGCCAGGTTCGCAGCGTCGAGGCCAGCGGCGAGTTCATCGACCCCGATGCGCTGGCCGACAGCACTGGCGCCGGCGTGGGCACCGCGACCTACGCGGGTCTGCGCTACAAGCGCAAGCTCAGCGGCCGCACCGAGGTGTACGGCTTTGTGCAAAGCACGCTGCAAAGCGACGAAGGGCTGAAGAACGATCGCTACGGCGTGGGGGCGACCCGGCGCTTTGGCGAACGCTCCTCCGCCACCGGCGAGGTCTCCACCGGCACGCTGGGGCTGGCCGGAAAGCTCGAAGGCAGCTACTACCTCACGCCCGACTACAACCTGTACTCGCGCTACACCTACGCCCACCAGCCCGGCGACATCTTCGGCAGCGAGTTCCTGGAAGACGGCGCCGGTCGCACCTTCTCGGTGGGGCAGCGCTGGAACGCGGGCAGTGGCCTGAGCCTGTTCCAGGAGGCGCAGCTGAGCCACCGGGCCGATGAAGACGGGCAGGGCCAGAACCTGGGGCTGGACTACAACGTCGCGCGGCACTGGCAACTGGGCTTCCGCTACGCGCAGAGCCGGATCGAGCACGCCGAGGGAGGCGAAACCACGCGCCGCTCTGGCACCGTGCTGGCCAGCTACAACGACAACCGCACCAGCTTCACACCGCGCTTGGAGGTCCGGCGTGACCGGGGCGCGCAGTCGCGCGACCAGTACCTGCTCAGCGTGGGCCTGAAACACAAGTTCAGCGAAGACTGGCGCACCGCGGTCCGCCTCAGGACCGCGCTCACCCAGGACAAGCTCTCCAGCGTGGACGAAGCGCGCTTCACCGAAGCCAACTTCGGGCTGGCCTACCGCCCCGCGGGCAACAACCGCTGGGCCTGGCTGGGCAAATACACCTACGTGTACGACCTGGGCGCACTGACGCAGGTGTCGCCCACCTCGGGCGTGGCCAACAACGAGGTGGACCAGCGCGCGCACATCCTCGCCAACGAGCTGCTCTACCGCATCAACCCGCTGTGGGAGGTGGGCGGCAAATACGCCTACCGCCAAGGCGAGTTGCGCGAAGGCCGCAACACCGGCGCCTGGTACAAGAACACCCGGCACTTCGCCGCCGGCCAGGTGCGCATGCATATGCTCCAGTCCTGGGACGCCCTGGTCGAACACCGCTGGCTGAAGACGGTGCAGGACAAGAACACGCAGTCGGGCTGGCTGGTGGGCGTGGACAAGCAGATCACCCCCTACTTCCGCCTGGGCATGGGCTACAACTTCACCAGTTTCAGTGACGACCTGCGCCACACCGACTACCGCTTCAAGGGCTGGTACCTCAATGCGGTGGGTGTCTATTGAGAGTCGGGACGCCCTGAAGTCTTGACTGGTGAGATGGACTCCCTCCGTTAGTTTGCGTGAAAAATGCGCTCTGGTCTTCTTTGGCGTGGGGATCAGGTTCTTCATCCCCTGCGCGGTGCACCGCGCGAGGTGTAGACGCATCTTTGATGATCAAGCACTGGATGGGTTCAATGCACTTCCTGACCCGAGGCATCCAGAACGTGTCAACCGAGATGAGCCTGAACGGGTTGGCGTACAACTTCAAACGCGTCCTCAGCATCCTTGGCTTTGAACGAACCAAGAAAGCAATGCAGTTGTTGGTGCGCATAAGCGCCCTTTGCGGTTGGTCGGCCCGATCTAATGTGGGCGCCAGTCCCGATTTGAGCCACATGCCGAACCGTGAGTGAGCCAGGCTGGGGCAGCGAAATGTCAGCGCTGTTAACGGCTTCCCCCTCGCTTTGGTGGCTCAACAAATAGTCGGAGCGTGGCTCAAATCGGGGCTGGCATCAACACCGACGCGCTTTCTCTCCACCATCCAGATCGGCATCACCTCCATCGGCGTGCTCAACGGTATCGTCGGCGAGGCCGCGCTGGCCGCGCCGCTGGCCCTCTGGCTGGCCACAGCGGGCGTGCCCGAGCACTACAGCCAGCTCGCCGCCACCGGCCTGGTGGTGGTGCTCATCACCTACTTCTCCATCGTGGTCGGCGAACTCGTGCCCAAGCGCATCGGCCAGTCCAACCCCGAGTTGCTCGCGCGCCTGGTAGCGCGGCCCATCAACTGGTTGGCCATGGCCACCAAACCCTTCGTGGTGCTGCTCTCGCTCTCCACCAAAGGCCTGCTGCGGGTGCTGGGCATCAAGCAAGGCAATGCCAATGCCGTGACCGAAGAAGAGATCCACGCCATGCTCGAAGAGGGCACCAGCGCAGGCGTGATCGAGTCGCACGAACACACCATGGTGCGCAACGTATTCCGGCTCGACGACCGGCAGATCGGCTCGCTCATGGTGCCGCGCAGCGACGTCGTCGTGCTCGACCTGGAACAGAGCTTTGAGGTGAACATGGCGCGCGTCGAAGCTTCCGACCATGCGCGCTTCCCTGTGGTCCGCGGCGGCCTCAACAACGTGGCGGGTGTGGTCAACGCCCGCAAGTGGCTCTCGCAAGCGCTGCGCGGCAGCGAACGCGAACTGGCCACCCAGCCGCTGCAAGAACCACTGTACGTGCCAGAGACCATCACCGGCATGGAACTGCTGGGCAACTTCCGCCAGTCGGGCGGGCAGATGGCGTTCGTCATCGACGAGTACGGCGAGGTGCAGGGCATCGTGACGCTGCAAGACCTGATCGAGGCCATCACCGGCGAGTTCAGCCCGCGCGACCCTGAAACCTCGTGGGCGATGCAACGCGACGACGGCTCCTGGCTGCTCGACGGCCACATCCCCGTGCCCGAACTCAAGGACCGCCTGGCGCTGGACGCGGTACCCGACGAAGAACGCGGCAGTTACTACACGCTCAGTGGCCTCATGATGCTGCTGACCGGACGCCTGCCCAAGGAAGGCGACCAAGTCGAATGGGAAGCGTGGCGCTTCGAGATCGTGGACATGGACGGCCGCACCATCGACAAGGTGCTCGCCACCCGCCTCGACCCGAACGCGCCCGAGAGCACCGACGAGGTGACCACGCCATGAGCCGGCTACGGCCCTGCGCGCTCGCCGCTGCGGCGGCTGCGTGGCTCACCCTGAGCGCCTGCTCCGACGGCTATACCGGCAAAGGCGATGTCCTGCGCCTGGAATACGGCATGAGCCAGGAGGACACCCTGTACGCCATGAACCAGATCGGGCACGGCAAGCATCTGGAAACCCATGCCCGCTTCGTGCTGCTGGACGGTTGCGTGCTGGAAGTGCACGCCCGGCGCCAGTTCGATGGCAAGGACTCCCGGGCCATCCTGCTGCCGGGCACCGAAGCCGCTCTGGAGAAGCACCCTGGCGGCGAAACCTACAGCGTGAAGCTGAACAGCGCCACACCCGGCTACCCCGATCACACCGTTCTCAGCAACGCTCCCTGGTCCGAGGCCACCCAGATGAAATGGCTGCTGGACTACGTGCGGCGCTTCTGCTGATCCGGCACACCCAGCCTTGATAGCCTTCATCGCGCAACGCTGGCACGGCCGCGGATATCACTGGGCACCGCGACGGATTCAGCGCAGCGGCGCCGGCCACTTCTGGGCCTTGTCCTTCCACTGCGCGTGGCACGACACACAGGAAACCTGCAACTGGGACAGCGCGCCGGTGGCGGCCATCCAGTCTCGGCTGCGGGTGGCCTTGAGGATGTCTTTGGTGTTCTCGTCGAGCACCTTGTCGTAGGTCACCAGGGCCTGCTTGAAGCCGGCCTGGTCTTCGGGCTTCATGATGGCCCAGGGTGAGTGGTTGGGCGCCGGGTGGGTGAAGATGAAATTGGCGCCCTGCTCGACCATCTCGCGGTTGTGGGTCAGCACGCCTTCCTGCATCATGCCGATGGACTTGCCCATCAGGGTCATGAGTTCCTTGTAGGTCATCTCGGCCTTGCGCATGCCGGCGACGAGGTTTTCGGCGGTTTCCTGGGCCTGCAGGGGCAGGGGCAGCAAGGCGGCGACGAGCAAGGCGGTGGCGATCTTTTTCATGTGAGGCTCCGTGGGTGGGTGGATGGAATGACCCGATGCTAGGCTGCCGACCCGGCGCCCGTGTGTCTGCCCACCCCCTGTTTGGTGAGCCTGCATGACAGGGGCGCGCTTGACATGCTGTGTTACCAAGATCCCGCCCTGGCCGGCGGCGGCGGCGCGAAGATCGGCCATCGCAACCCGGGAACCCACACCATGAACCGCTTCCGCTACGCCACCTCGCAGATCGCCGTGCACTGGCTGGCCGCCGCCCTGATCGTTTTCCTGCTGGTCACCGGCACCTTCGTGCTGGCCGAGATGCCCAACACCGCCGACAAGACCGGCAACTTCCGCATGCACATGATCCTCGGCGCCCTGGCCGCCGTGCTGGTGGTGGTGCGCGTGCTGCTGCGCCGCGTTAAGCCCCGGCCGCCGGCCGTCGTCGCCGAAAAATGGGCGCACTTGGGCCACATGGGGCTGAATGTCCTGGTGCTGTTGCTCGCCATGAGCGGCGTGGCGCTGTCGCTTCAAAGCGGTGTGCTGGCCGCGGTGCTGGGCTCGGCGCCCCTGCCCGAGTCGCTGGACGGCTGGACGCTGCGCAAGGTGCACGGCCTGCTCACGCGCCTGCTGATGGCGCTGGTGGCGGTGCACGTGCTGGCCGCTCTGTACCATCAATGGGTCGTCAAGGACGGGCTGCTGCTGCGCATGCGCCCTGGCAAACATCAGGCATGAAAACAAACCTCTCGCCATGACCCTCACATCCAAAACCAAAACCCTGCTCGTGGCCCTGGCGGTCTTCGTGGGCCTTGCCGCTGCCTTCGGCTACTGGCGCTTCGGCCGTTCGGTCGAAGTGGCGGTGGCCACCGCAAGCCAGGGCGCCGTGCCCTTGCGGGTGCTGGGGCCGGGCACGCTGCAGGCGCGCACGGCGGTGTCGCTGGCTTCGCGCGTCAACGCCACGGTGGTGGAGGTGCTGGTGGACGTGGGACACAGCGTGCGCAAGGGCCAGTTGCTGGTCACGCTCGACGACCGCGAGTCGTCCGCGCGGCTCGCTGCGGTCCAAGGGCAGCAGACCGCCGTCTCGCGCAACATCGAATCGGCGCGGGCCACCGTGGCCAAGGCCCAGGCCGAACTGGAGCTGGCGCAGTCCAAGCAACGGCGCGACGCCGAGCTGCAGAAGCAAGGATTCGTCTCACAAGCGGTGGTGGACAGCAGCACCGCAGCCCTGCGCAGCGCACGGGCCGGCGTCGATGCCGCCCGGGCCAGCCTGGCCGCGCGCGAGGCCGACGCCACGACCGTGGCCCAGGAGGCGCGCGCGGCCGGCGTCTCGCTGACCTACACGCGCCTGCTGGCCCCGATCGACGGCATGGTGATCCAGCGCCAGGCCGAACCGGGCAGCACCGTGCTGACCGGCTCACCGATCCTGAAACTGGTGGACCCGGCCACGCTGTGGGTGGCCATGCGGGTGGACGAGTCGGTGCTGGGCCAGTTGCGGATCGGGCAGCGGGCACAGATTCGCATGCGCAGCGGCGAAACGCTGGGCGGCCAGGTGGCGCGCATCGGGCGCCAGAGCGACGCCGCCACGCGAGAACTGGACGTGCACCTGGCGCTGGACACGCCGCCGCAGCAGTTTGCGATCGATCAGGAGGCCGAGGTGAGCATCGCCACCGGCGAGCAGACCGGCATCGTGGTGCCGCTGACGGCGCTGACCAAGGACCGCGCCGGCCAGCCCGGGGTGCTGGTGGTGGAAGACGGGCGCACACAGTTTCGCGCCGTCACCACCAGCGGAGCCGACGAGCGGCTGGTGCGAGTGGCGGCGGGCCTGACCGGGGGCGAGACGGTGGTGAGCAACGCCGCCGGGGTGCGCGCCAACCAGTCGGTGCGCGTGGCCCAGCCCCGCTGATCCGGGCAAGGCGAGCAACACACCATGGACCTGGCACTCAAGGACATCCGCCGGCATCTGGGCAAGTTCGTGGCCACCATCGCCGGCGTGGCGATGCTGCTGGCCATCGTGCTGGTGATGAACGGCATCTACCGCGGCAACATCGAGGACGGCGTCTGGCTGATCGACAACATGGGCACCGACCTCTGGGTGGTCGAGCGGGGCCGCGGGGGGCCGTTCAACGAGCCTTCGCGCATGCCGGCGGACAGCTACAAGAGCGTGGCGGCCACGCCCGGTGTGGTGCGCGCCAGCCCGATCATGTTGTACACGGCGCAGCGCGACATCGGCGGGCGCTCCCAGCAGTTCACCGTCATCGGCTACGACGTGTTCGGCGGTGACGGCGGCCCGGGGCGCCTGGTGGAGGGCCGAACCCTCACGGCCCCCCGCTACGAGATGGTGGCCGACCGCAAGACCGGCCTGACGCTGGGCAGCCGGGTGCCGCTGGGCGGCGACACCTACACCGTGGTCGGCCTGACCAAGGGCGCGGTGGACTCCGGTGGCAACCCGCTGGTCTACCTGTCGTTGCCGGACGCGCAGAAGGTGCAGTACGAACAGGACGACCGCGCCCTGACCGCCGCCCGCGCGGCCAGCCTGCAGCGCCTGCTGCGCGCGGGCTACAGCGAGGAACAGGCCACCCGCCTGCTGCCGCTGCTCTCGGCCAGCTCGACCAACACCAACGCCGTGCTGGTGAAGCTGGCGCCGCAGGCCGACCCGCAGGCGGTGGCGCAGCACATCCGGGACTGGCTGTACTTCAACGTCTACACCACCGACGAGGAGCGCACGCTGATGATCGAAGGCAAGCTCAGCCGCATGTCCGCCGTGTTGGGGCTGTTCCGTGCGCTGCTGATCCTGGTGTCGATCGTGATCATGGCGCTCATCGTGTACGTGTTGACGATCGAGAAGATCAAGTCCATCGCCACGCTCAAGCTGATCGGCGCACCCAACCGCGTCATCGTGCAGCTGATCCTGACGCAGTCGATGCTGCTGACGCTGGCGAGCTTTCTGCTGGCTTACGGTCTGCGCGAAGCGATCGCGCCCCGTTTTCCGCGCACCCTGGGGTTCACCACGGTGGAAACCGGCGTGACCTTTGCGGTGATGCTGGTCGGCGGCCTGGTGGCCAGCTTCATGGCGATCTGGCATGCGCTGCGCACGCCGCCACAACTGGCACTGGGGGGCTGAGATGGCGGTCGTGGAACTCACCAACGTGTCGCAGACCTTCGGCGAAGGCGAGCTGGCGGTGCACGCGCTCAAGCCCACCAGCCTGAGCGTGGAGCCCGGCGAGCTGGTGGCCCTGCTGGGACCCAGCGGCTCGGGTAAGAGCACCTTGCTGCTGGCGATCAGCCTGATCCAGCCGCCCACCACCGGGCGCATCGTCATCGACGGCCAGACCCTGTACGACAACGGACCGACCGGGGTCGACGAACGCGCGTTCCGGCTGCGCAAGATCGGCTTCATCTTCCAGCAACACAACCTGATCCCGTTTCTGACGGCGCAGGAAAACGTGGCCCTGATGCTGCAGCTCAACGGCGCGAGCCGCCGCGAGGCCGGCCGCCGCGCCAAGGACCTGCTGGACTACCT
This sequence comes from Hydrogenophaga aromaticivorans, assembly GCF_013387465.1. Taxonomy (GTDB): domain Bacteria; phylum Pseudomonadota; class Gammaproteobacteria; order Burkholderiales; family Burkholderiaceae_C; genus Hydrogenophaga; species Hydrogenophaga aromaticivorans. The sequence goes on from NZ_VYGV01000012.1 coordinate 111,949, forward strand.
GGAGATGGGCCACCGCGCCGATTCGCTGCCGGCCCGGTTGTCGGGTGGCGAGCAGCAGCGTGTGGCGATTGGCCGCGCCCTGGCCAACGAACCAGCCCTGATCCTGGCCGACGAGCCCACCGCCGCGCTGGACACCGAGCGCGGCACCAAGGTCATGGGCCTGCTGCGAAAGATCGCGCAGGAGCGGGGGTCGGCGGTGATCACCGTCACCCACGACCACCGCATGATCGAGGGCTTCGACACGGTCTATCACATGGACGACGGGCGCATGGCCCGCGTGGACCGGACCGATCCGCAGACCGCCGTCGCCCACGCCTGATCGCCCGGACATGAGCGCCTCCCCCGAACACCTGCTGGTCGTCGACGATGACCGCGAAATCCGCCGCCTGATCGAGGAGTACCTGACCCAGGCCGGTTACCGCGTTTCCACCGCGGCCGACGGCAAGGCGATGCGGCGCCTGATGGAGCAGCACTGCTTCGACCTGGTGGTGCTGGACCTGATGCTGCCCGGCGAAGACGGCCTGAGCCTGTGCCGCGATCTGCGCAGTCGCTCGAACATTCCCGTCCTCATGCTCACGGCGCGCGGCGCCGAGATCGACCGCATCGTGGGCCTGGAAATGGGCGCCGACGACTACCTGGCCAAGCCCTTCAATCCGCGCGAGTTGCTGGCGCGCATCCGCAGCATCCTGCGCCGCGCGCACGCGTTGCCGCCGAACCTGGTGCCCGAAGAGGTGGCGGTGTTCCGCTTCGCGGGCTGGACGCTGGAGGTCGCTTCGCGCAACGTGACGGCGCCCGACGGGCTGGTGGTGCCGCTCTCGGGTGCCGAATTCCGGTTGCTGCGCGTGCTGCTGGAACACCCGCACCGCGTGTTTTCGCGCGACCAGTTGCTGGAGCTGACCAACGGCCGCGAAGCCATTCTGTTTGACCGCAGCATCGACGTGCTGGTGGGGAGGCTGCGCAAGCGCCTGCGCGACGACGGCAAGGAACCTGCCCTGATTAAGACCGTGCGCGGCGAAGGCTACGTGCTGGCGGCCAGCGTGGAGGCGCTGTGAAGCTCTGGCCGCAGTCGCTGTTTGGCCGCCTGCTGCTGCTCATGAGCGCCGGGCTGCTGATGGCGCAGCTCGCGGGCTCAATGCTCCAGTCGTGGGACCGGCAGCGCACGCTGAGCCACACCGTCAGCCACGAACTGGCGCAACGCATCGCGGCCATCTATCGGGTGATCGAGGTTCAGGCCGGCCCGCAGCGGCAGGCCATGGCCACTCTGTTATCCACCCCCAGCCTGCAGATTCACATCGTCGATTCGGCACCGCCAGTGACCGTGACGGGGCCGTCGATGCTCGACAACCTGCCCGGCCACATCACCGAAGTGCTCGGTCAGCGCGCCGAGGTCCGCACCAGCGAGTTGCCGAGGCTGGGGCGGTTCGCGTTCAAGCTGCACCTGCGGCTGTCGTCGGGCGAATGGCTGCGCCTGAACGGCAGCGCGCCGGAGGGGGTGTTTGCGCTGCCCTGGAACCTGCTGTTCAACCTGGGGCTGATGCTGGTGGCGGTGGTGCTGCTGGTGGCCATGGCCGCGCGCAGCACGGTGCGCCCCCTGACCGAGCTGGCCCGGGCGGCGCACGGCCTGTCGCGGAATCTGCGTAGCCCGCCGGTGCCGGAGACCGGCCCCACCGAGGTGCGCGAGGCGGCGCAGGCGTTCAACGCCATGCAGTCGCGCATCCGCAACGGGATTGAAGAGCGCGAACGCTTTCTGGCCGCGGTCTCGCACGACCTCAAGACGCCGCTGACGCGCATGCGCCTGCGCACCGAGATGATGGCCGACCCGCAGTTGCGCGCGCAGCTCCAGTCCGACACCGACGACATGCTGCAACTTCTCGACGGCACGCTGGATTTCTTGCGCGGCAAGGCGGTGGAAGAACCCTTGCAGCGTGTCGATCTGGTGGCGCTAGTGGAAAGCCTGGTCGAGGACTACCAGAGCCTGGGCACAGTCACGCTGCAGGCCCCGGACGCGCTACAGTGGTCGTGCCGGCCCAAGGCGCTCAAGCGTGCGTTGACCAACCTGATCGACAACGCACTCAAGTACGGCGGCCAGGCCCACATGGTGCTCGCCACCGGGCCGTCAGGCGTGGAGGTGCTGGTGCAGGACAAGGGGCCGGGCTTGCCCGAGGACGAGCTGCAAAAAGTCTTCGAACCCTTTTACCGCGTCGAGCACTCGCGCAACCGCGACACCGGGGGCGCGGGGCTCGGTCTGGCCATCGTGCGCCAGATTGCCAGGAGCCACGGAGGAGACGTCGATCTGAGTAATCGGGCTGAAGGCGGGCTTCAGGCACGACTGTCGATGGTGTCCAAATAAGAGTCAATCGCTGGTCAACTTCGGTACTAAAAGCGGCCGTCTGACCTTCGTCAAGCAACGTCACTCGTACGTCCGCTGCCAGGCTCAGACCGCAAGGTCTCGGTTCAAAGCTCACGGACGGCAATCGCTGCACCGCTGACCTTGAAAAATCGAAGGTCGTTGAAGGCTGGTTGCAACCCATCAGGTTTTGGGAATGAAAAGCAACAGATCCTTATACCAGACATCGGACTAGTTAGGCCATGGAAAGTTGCTGTGCTCAGGAATCCGACGGTCACGGACGGACGGGTTCGTGGGCCTGCACAATCAGTTCAACAACCTGCAGTTCTTACCTTCCTATCCTGAAGGCATTGTGCTGCAGAACGCGTGGCCACCATCCGACTACTGGGTTCGCGAGGTGCTGCCGTAACCCTTGACAAGGCGTGGCGCCATTTCTGGGAAAAGCACGCCTATTACCGCGTCATAGCGCGCGGACCGCAGGTGTGTCTCGTCGCCAGCGTTTACCTTGTCGATGACGCCTTGCCGCCAGGAGGCATAGCGCTCGGCTTGCCTGGGCGCGAAATGGGCCTCCAATCCATAGGCCTTGACGGCCATGAGGTACAGCGTGTGCCACTGCTGGTAGCCGGGCGTGCTTTGCATGATCGCATTGAGCACTTGGTAACCGGTGTTGAGTGCATAGCCGATACCCCGGTTGTGCTGAATCGACAGAAGTCGCGAGATGATGCCTGCACCCCCAACCATCTCCGGGTCGGCGGCGCCCGGGTAGCCGTGCGCCGCCAGGGCCTCTGCGGCCTCCATGAGTTGCAGCCAGGGCTCGCTGTCCTTCCCCAGTAGCTCGGGTTCCGGGTCCGGACCTCGATATGCCCGCCGGGCTTTGTCGATACGGGTGTTGGCGTCGTGAAATTCCGTGGCTGCGGCCAGATAGATCCTGGCCCACTCCGACGCCGGTGTTGCAAGCAGCCGAGGACGCCTCAGTTCGGCTAGGCGCTCTTGAAACCGAACCGAGACCGGATGTTGGTCCAATTCCGTTTCGAGGAGTTGGCGGCGCAGCCCTAGGACCGGGTGATGAACCCAGCGCTTGCCGAAGGTTTCCTCCAATACCAAGTGGCGCAGGCCTTCCCGGGTCACCCGGCCGCCGAGAGAGCCTATATCGATTTCAAGCGTCGGCATGTTGAGTGCCTGGATGCGGCGCAGCTTCTCCTGTTCAATGCCGTGGGTCACAGTGACCTCGATCAGCAAGGTCCGGGGCCAGCGCTGGCTGCTGTGTATGTCTTCCACCAACTCTTCGAAGTCTTCATCGAGCCAGGTTCCGGTGGCACCGAAGATAAAAGGCCGAGGCTCGCGGAGGGTGCAGATGACGTCGGGGACGATGCTGCCCTGGTGCTGCTCCAACTGGGTCTTTTCCAGCGACAGCGCCGTGGATGCTGCCCGCCACTCAATGCGAAGCGTGTTGTCCTCCCATTCGCCGCTGAACTCGTCCGGGGCATCGCGGGTAATTTTGACTTCAAGGTCGGGCGTTGCAATTTGCGAAGCCTGTTCCAGGATCGCCTTGACTTCGCTGTGCAACAGCGTCTCGCGGCGCCATTGCTGGGCAACGGATGGCGCCAGGTCGGGGGGCAGATGCTGCCGGAACTGTACTTCTTCTGCTTCCTCCCAGGCGTCCATGGCCTCGCGCGCGACCTGCTGGGCCTGCGCATTCGCGGCCAATTGCAAAGCCTGGTCGTCCCAATGCGCGCACCAGCGAATGTCCGGAAGCAGACGCAGCCGCACACGGATCTCGTCGGGCGACATCATCGCAATGGCGGGATCGGAAAGGAATAGCGTGACGATGGCCAATCCCTGGCCATCGCTGCCGGCAACGCGTTGCCCCGTGAGGTCAACCAGAAATTCGCGACCATCGTCCAGCGTCAACAGCGCCGTGGCGTGGTCGTGGAGTATTGCGCGGGTGATGGATACTCGTTCTGCGGGCTTCTCGGCCCAGCCTTCATAGCCGTGGCCGCTGAAGCCGATGGCGTTGGCGGACATCCTGCGTCTCGGAAGTTCGATGAAGCCCCGCTCCTGCAGGTGCCGAATCGCGGCCAGTCGCGCGGCAACGAGGGTGCAGTCAGCCTTCTGGGCCCCCTTGGGATGGCGGAAGTGCGCGGTGGGGTTCCTGCGCAACGGTTGCCCTGCTAACACCGGCGTCAGCGACAGGTTGCAGGCCGGGCATTGGCATTCGGCGATTCCGTCGATGACCCCAGGGTCATGGATGTAGCACGGCTCACCGGTGCGCGCGTCGTGCGCCCATTTCAGGGGCACGGTGTCGGAATTGAGCGTGGGACGCGTCGGTGCGGTACGGGTGTCCACCTGCCAGATGCTCGATTCGTGCGCCATTGCCGCCTTTGCGTTGCTGATACATCACTTGGCACCTTCGCGCTCGCGTTGACGCAAACGCTTCACATAGGGGCCGTCAACCATGCTATCCGCGTCAAGATCGAGCGCACAGTTCACCAGGATGGCGAACGTGCTGTCGCTGATCTGCAGCTCGTAGGGAAGGTGGCCGAAACTCCGGGCGCTGTTCTCTTCGATGCTCGCGAATAGTGCTTTGAAGACATCAGCCAGAGAAGCCCGGGACGCTGCTGTTGCCGCCTCCGTCAAAGGATCGGACGCCTGCGCAACCGCCATCGCAGCATCACGAGCCAGTTCGCGGGCGAAGTCGCTCAGCCTGGGCCAGTACTTGAGGTCGAACTGTCTACGCAGATTTTCGAGGCGCTCTTTCACATGGTGTTTGAACCCGTAGTTCTCTTGGGACGATGCCTGGATCACGTCGCAGACGTGGTAATACGTATCCGTCCTGAAGCCTGACGTGTTGCCGAGATCCGAGCGCTGCTGCAGCAGTTCGGCCAGTTCGGTGGCCTGCTTGGCAATTTGCTGGTTTACCTTGATGAGTTCACTCCGCGCATTGCGCGCCTCCGCGATTTTCTCGGGATTCCAAAGCGCCGCCGCTGTCAAAACCAGACCTAAAAATGTCTTCATGGCGTGTGGGTGCTGGTGTAGCTTGCTGTGCAACTCCTCATAGGCTGGGGTCATTTCCAGGCCTCTGGCCAGAAGGCAATCCGCCACGGCGCTTTCACTGGGCAGGATGTGGTGTTCGGCGTTGTAGCGCTTTTCCTCCATGAGAAGGCTTTCGCAGACTTTCTTGGAAGAGGCAGGTATATGGAGTGTCATGGTTTGTCTTGGCTGATGGACACGCTATGCAGCATAGTGAGCCGCTCGGGTTCTGTCGGTACCTCAAGTGCTGAAGCGAAGTCTCGTTTTAGGTACCACGCTTTTCAAGGTGATAGCTTGTCCTCGGCCTCTTGACGAAGTGCGGTCGAACTGTCGTGCGCGCAATGCATTGCGCCACCTGCGGGGTTTCGCGCCTGTCGGGCTTCCATCATTCCCTCGTCCCGCTCGGCTGACGCCTCCAACCAGGCTTACAGATTCGGGCCTGCGCGCCTGGGCTTGCCGTTCGGTCGGCGTGAACGGCGGACTTTGTCTATGCATCTATCTTTCCGGACTCCATTTCTTCGCTCGCGGCTGTGGCCCACGGCCAAGGGTTATTCAAGCGCAGGGTCGGGTCTTGTCGTAAGTGATTCAGCGCCTTCAAAGTCTCGATAGGTCCTACATCACTTCACGCGGGGACTGGCCGTATAGCCTCGTACAGCAGCCACTCAGGCGAGCGCCAGTCCCAACCCGAGAGCCGCGACCGAGGCAGTCAGTGCGAGTATGCGAGGCTGCACCCAACGGCAGTGCCCATGCAGTAACCCACCCCCAGCATGCGCACCATCAGTTCAGGATCAATCGACGGTCGGCCAGTGTGGCTGTAGAACGGGGCCAGGTGTTGGCGCAGTTCACCGAGATCAAGGAAGCGATCAATCCCGCGCAGCAAGTGATCGCGCGGAATGTGATCAGTGAGGTTGAAAGCGTAGAAGAGCTGATCCTGCGAAGCCGTCTGATCCATCATGGTGTGCACTTCCGTCGATGACGAACTGCATGCAAACCACGGGCCAGAAACGGGCTTCGGCGGAGTTTTTCAACAAAATTCAACGTTTGCTGCCGGTGGCTAGCATGAGACCACCATGACGGTGCCGTTGGCCCAATGGAGCCGCTGCCATTTCTGTACAGTGTCCTGCCGTTCCAGCGCGCACGCCGTGATCAGCGATGGCTGCTGCACCCTGGTCCCCACTGCTCAGAATCCAAGCCGGACTAGCAGGCGGTCAGAGTTGATCCAGTCAGGTCCCAAAAAGAAAAGACAGCGGCTAAACCATCCCAAAATCATTGACAAGTAAATGAGCCCAAGTTCTGAGCAGCCTACGCAACCAGCGGTGACGGCTTGCCCAAATGCAGCGAGCAAGAGGACCAGGCTGCAGATCGCGGCGGCATGATGACCAAGGGAAGCGGCTGCTGCAACCAATGTGTTCGGCGCCCGCCGTACACCAAGCCCGTTGGACCTTACAACCGCCAGCGAGCAAAACGCCTTGCGAAGTGACTTCTGTGGTACCCCACCCATGAGCAGTTCGCGCCGGATCTGGGTTCTTTTGGCCAATGGAGGGGCTTTTCCGTCGAACTCGATGGTTGCCACTTCTGCTTCGAGCGCATTGAGCAACGGGTCATCCGGCGTTGAAAGTCGCGGCGAGCGGGCATTGAGCTGACGTCGCAGGCGAGCGATACGTCTACGACGCAGAGGGCTGACAAACAGTCCACTCGGCATCGGACACAGCCGCGCGTAATAGCTTGGTTGGCTTAGCAGGAACGCACGCGCTTCCATGGACGTGCAGCCGATGGTTTGAGAGAGCTGCTCGCCTTCCTCTTCGAGTTGATCCTCAAGCGCGGTCTGTCTTTCAGCTCCGGCCATAGGACGCCCACGCCTGGGAGATCACCTCGTTGGCCTCGTGGTCCGAAACAGGCATTGAACCACTGGAAGCCCGTTCCAAAAGGTGGCGATAGAGCTGGGACACCATTTGCCAGCGGTACCTTGCAGGACACAGCGGGGCGACGCGAAGACAAAAAAACTCGACGCTTTCGTACGCTTGTTGTAGAGCCGTCCAGTTGACGTCTTGCCCAGGTTTGGAAATCTCCTCAAATTCTGCTTTGTCATGTCCAAAGAGGATGAACGGAATATCGATCCCGGCGGACTCGATTCCGCGCAAATACTGGGTCGTTGGTTCCGTCACACCCGTCTCATAGCTCACCTGCGTAGCCCTTGAGATATCACCAAAAGCAGCCAGGTCCACTTGTTTGAGGCCCAAACGCGTACGGGCCTCTCTCAGCCGATCAGATACGCCGGCGGCAAGGGAAAAAAACGTAGAAAGTTTTGACAAGTCAAGAAAACCTTACTTAAAATGACGATCAACTGGAAAACATTGTGAAAACCTCCCCCGAGACTGTCAAGCTGCAGTTCGAGCTCCATGGGCTCTCGATCCGGGAATGGGCCCAAGCGCAGGGCTTCTCCGAGCGATTGGTGTATGCCGTCTTGTCTGGCAAGAGCAAGGGTATGCGCGGCGAGAGTTTTCGGATTGCTGTTGCCTTGGGCCTCAGACACGAACCGCGCATTGAAGATGCTCCCACCTTTGTCAAGGACGCGCTGCTCCAGCGCGCGGAGCTGACGCAACATAACCACAGGGAGGTTCCTATGACATAAAAAAAGCCGATCAACCTTTCGATTGACCGGCCCGAGTGCTGATAAAAAATCAGCTAGCACCGTCAGTTTCCTCCAGCACTCCCCGGTTGTCAAGAAAATTTTCCATCCTGATTTTGGATGGGATGAAATTTCTTTGCCTGGAGACTTTTATGGAACCTGCCAAACGCAAGGTGGTTCAGCGATCGCCCGCCCACACGGTGCGAAGACTTCACCTACCCCACCTCCCCGAAGCTGCTGTTGAAGCCGACTCATCCGTCGAGCGGGACTTCGTACTCATTGCTTCCCTCTACGTGGGAATCAAGTCCATTCAGCATCAGCCATTCATCTTGACCTTGGGGTCGGGCTCCTACACCCCGGACTTTTTGCTGCAGTTCCAGGACCAGACCAAGGCGGTCGTAGAGGTCAAGCCCACCAGCGAGGTCCCGAAATATGAGGTGCTTTTCGCGCAGGCGAAGGAAAAATTGGCACAACATGGAATGCTGTTCATAGTGGCGAGGGACACCGTTCTACGCAAGGACAGCATGGCCGAGAGGGCGATGAAGATCCGGCGTTACGCCAAAACGCTGTGCCACTTTCAAGAGCAGGAACGTGCGCTTGAACTGGTTCAGCAGCATCCAACTGGGGTCTCGATTCGCAAACTGATGCAGGCCCGCGTTACGAAACCCACGTTGTATTACCTCATCGCCCACCGACGCTTGCAGGCCGACGAACAACTCAACATTGAGGACGACGCGATCGTTTCTCTGCCGAAACCCTTTCCTTTGGAGGCTAGCCATGCAGTTTGCTTTGCACGTTGGCTTGATGCTTAGGCACGGGCAACGGACCTTGGAGTTGACTCGCGAACTGGATGGACAGGAGTACGTTTTCACCGATGTTCTGACTGGACGCGTGAGCGTTGTCAAACTGGCCGCTCTCATCAAAAAAATTTACGCAAAACAATACGAAGTTGTCCGGGGGGATGCCCCCTTTGCGATGAAAGATGTTGCCCAGTGGCCTGCCGTGGTGGACCTGAGTTCACTGACTGAGCGAGAGAGGGCGCTTCTGGAGTACCGCCTTCGCTATGTGAAGGCACTCCAACGTCTCAGAATCACCCGCGGTCAACGTGATCTGATCAACAAAGCGATCCCCAAAATTGCAGCTGCTGCAGATCATGTCGACATGCCTACGTCATCCGCTGTGATGCACTGGGCGCGGAAATATCAGCTCAGTGGCATGAACCCCTTGAGTTTGGTGGACAAGCACCGCATCCGAAAACACCCGAAGCGCATGAGCGATGCGACCGAACGCATCCTGTGGCGTGTTCTCAAGAGGTGCTATTTCACACAGGACCTGCATTCAATAAGACACGCCCACGAGCAGTTGACAAAGTCTCTGAAGCAAGCGGTTCAACAGAGGGAATTGGAACCAGCGGAAGCACAAGTGAGCTATGTGACGATGTCGAGGCGGGTGCATGGCGTCGATCTCTACCAACGCATCGCCAGCCGTGAAGGGCACGCCCGAGCGAGGATGGTATGTCGCACAGCGTTCCCAGACGGTGTGGCTATGTATCCGCTCCAAAGGGTGGAGATCGACCACACGCCGTTGAACTGGGTCGTCATTTGTGATCGAACAGGTCTTCCACTGGGTCGCCCTACCTTGACCGTGATGATCGATGCCTACTCCGGCTATATCCTTGGCTTCTATCTCAGTTTCTATGGACCGGGTCTCACCTCGGTCGCGGGCGTGGTCCGCAATGCCATCCTGCCCAAGGAGGAAATCACCGCCGGGCTCGAACTTGTACACCCCTGGTTGGCGCATGGTTTGGGTGACGAATGGGTGATTGACAACGGTCTGGAGTTCCACTCCTTTGGCTTCAAAACCATGGCCATGTGCCTTGGCGTGGACCTCATGTACTGCCGGGTGAGGACGCCGTGGCTCAAGCCACATGTTGAGCGGTTCTTCTCGACCTTGAATACCTTGAGCCTGGTCAGGGGACGTGTTTCTAAGACGGTGGCCAATGTCATGAGGATCGACCCCTACAAGGACGCAGCCATCACGTTCAGTGACCTCGTTCGCGGCCTGTTGATGTTCGTGGTTGATGTGCATCCTCATGAGCCGAACTGGCGCAAGATGAGCACGTCCTTCGATCTCTACCGAGATGGTATCGATCGGTCACCTCCTGCCATATTTCCCGGCAGCCTTGAGCAGCTGAAGTTGGCCGCGGGAATGTCCAAGACGCTCACCCTGAGCCAAGGAGGCATTGAACTTCAGGGACTGCCCTTCGGTTCCTATGCGTTCAAGGACATCGTCAACAAGCATGGATCTGGTCTCAAGCTGCTGTGCAAGTGGGACCCTGACGATATGTCCTTGCTCCACGTACGCGATCCTGATGGCCTGCAGTGGCACACCGCCGAGTGTCGCTGGACATCCTACGCACAAGGCCTGAGCTACAACCAGCACCGATTGATTCGGCAGTTTGGACGGGCTGAGCTGAAGTCAGCCGATCGCGTCGAGGCACTGATGCGCGCGAGGCAACGCCTGCACGACCACTGGATGGACGCAACGACGCGTCGTGGCCGAGCAAATGCACTTTTGGCGGGACGCTACGCCGATCTTACGTCGCACAAGGTGTTGAGTCCGTCAAGTGCGCCAGGTCCTGAGCACCCGGTCACGCTGGCGAATCGATTGATCTCGACAGAAGAAATGGTGTTCCAGGAAAAAGACATCCCCTCTTTTGAAACTTTCACTTTCTGACCATGACAAAAACAGTAAGGGGTTCTTTTGTCGAGTCGATGAGCTTGAGCGATTCGGATGTGGAGGACAGCCCTACCTTGCACCGTCGGATCGCTACCTACTCAGTGGAATCGCTTCGCGTGGCGAGTCAGGTAGACAAGACGTATGTCCAATACCCTGACTTTGTTCGCGCCATTCAAGTGATGGATCGACTTTTCCAACTTGGCACCGAGCTCGACATGCCCCAAGGGGCGTTCATCGAGGGGCCGACTGGGGTGGGGAAGACGGCACTGTTCCGCTACTTTCAAGAGTCGGTCCCGAAATCAACGCTCTTCTCCCCGGGGATGGGAGTCGTAGGGCTGAGAGTGCCCCAAAGACCTCGAACGGGTCACTTCGTGTCAGGCCTCCTCAGGGCCATTCGCTACCCCTTCTCCACCGGCTCTACCCCGCAGCTTTACCAACGACGTCACATCGTTGTTGAAGGTCTTAGAGCCGCGGGAACGCGGCTCATCTTCCTGGATGAAGCGCAACACTTGTTGCAACAATTGCGGGGCCCATCTCTACATGATTGGGAGTGCGAGAGCACTGAATTTTTGCGCCAGATCATGGATGAGGGACGGATCAGCATGGTGCTGGCAGGATCTGAGGGGATGGACAAACTGGAGGAAACCTCGAAGGCGTTTTCTTCAAGGTTGCCTGTGCGGGAGCGGCTCAAAAACTTTGATCGCGACGCAACTTGGGTTGGATTTGTCAGGGCATTTTCCAAGCAATGCAAGCCGTTTGACCTGACCTTTTTGTGTGAACCGGCGATTACCACACGTCTTCACTATGCCTGCGGAGGCAACCTTCGCGCTTTCAAACGCCATGTCACTGAAGCGGTCCTTCTGGCAGTTGATGCGGGCGCCCTCAAATTGGACGCTGCGCTGTTGTCTCAAGCGTTTCAGATCACCTTTGGTAGTGCCACCATCCGGAGCAATCCCTTTGCTTGACGTTCAACTACCGATCCGCTTTGCGCCGCTTGTGGGCGAATCAGGACTTGGTTACTGTTTGCGTTTGGCGCACGCCAATGGTGGGGGGCTCGTGAATCTCAGGCGCGCACTGGGCATGAAGGATCGAGAGGCATTTCGGCAATGGCATGCACCTGCACTGGCCCGTCTGGTTGAGGTTGGGAAAAGCGACCTTGGCTGGATTCTCCCGCAAGCGGTCGGGCGAGGAGCCGGTACAAGGCTAAGTTGCTATGGATGCCGATTCCGATCGAGATCGGCGTTGCGTCTGCGCTTTGCTCAGGTGTGCCCTGCGTGTGTAAGCACATACCTCTTCTCCAAGGCCGAGTGGGACCTGTCGTTTTCGGCGGTTTGTGTTGAGCACCGGTGCAATCTGATTGATCGCTGTCCAAAGTGCAATGCTGCGATTCGGTGGGAACGACCATCGATCGAATGGGGCCACTGCGGCCACCTCTTGGGTGGATTGCAACAGGTAGGTCAAATGGCCGATCAAAGTCTATTGGCCCAAGCGATTCTCTCGATGCGTTTGGGGCACGATTGCGTAGAGGGACTGCTCGTTGAAGCCGGCCTGTTCCCATGGCTTGCAAAGCTGTCCGTTGACGGGTGGATGAATCTTCTACTCGCCTTCGGGCTTGGGTGCGACCGTTGGGCCGTGGCTCGGCCAGGCATATTTGGAAAGATCCCCACGACAGGCTTCGCACGTGATGTCGTCCGAAGAGGAATGGAGCGCTTGATCGCTTGGTCGCAGTCGATTCTCGACTCTGAGGAGCTGGCGCATTTTGTGATCGACGTGCCTATGGTTCGGTTGATCGTTGAGCCATCCGGAGAGTTCGACCGTGAGATTTTGTTGCGCACATTTTCAATGCTCTATGGCAGCAAAGCCGCGGACCAACTCAAGCGATGTCATCCAGGCTTGGGCCAACTGAGTCTTTTCGAGGACGACGCATGAACCTGCTTGGCATACCAAAGAAGATCGATTTCGAGAGTCCTGCATCCTGGTTGTCGCGAGCCGCACTCAGCCAGGGCGTCAGCATCAAAGAGTTTCGGAAATTCATCACCTTGCATCAGAAGGCTGATGCGGATATGGCATTCACTCAGAAGTACGTTCGACACGTTGCCAAGGTGACCAACCAAGCGGCCCGTGACTTTGAGTTTGTGCAATACGTGCTGACCAGCCTGCGTATCTTGGATCGTCATGGCGGGGAATACTTGCTTGGTGATAACCTGAACGCACGATATCGGTTTTGTCCCGTTTGTCTAGCGGAGCAACGGATCAAGGTGTTCGCTCTGGAATGGCGTTTCAAGGCTTGGCGATGGTGTCCTTTACACCAATGCATGATGAGGGATCGATGTCCACATTGCCGAGCATTTCCAACTTTGCCCGGTGACATGCTCAATGCCGGACTTGGTAGGGCCGGCATCGCCACCCTTGACAGATGCCTGTGTTGTGGGGAACTCTTGGAAACAGGCTGGCAGAGCGTAATGAACACGTTTGATTCCAGCTTGTTGAACCCGTGGGGAGAGGCACTCATGAACAATGGGCGAGCGGTGCTGTCTGCTCTGGCCTGCCGCAAAATTCGTATTAAAGGAGAAGAAGGGGAGTTCTCGCTCAGTGCCTTAAGGCGCATTCAACGGTATGGTTTGCTTCCACATGGTCACATTGCATCGGTGCACGATGAAGCTGTATGAAATAGCGAGGCTCAGGCCTCCATGGGATACACCGAAGGTGGAAAACGGCGCGAAGTTGGACCTGCCGTCTGTCTTCTTGCACGTGTCTTGAGCCAGTTGAAGTAGAGAAATGCTGATACAGCACACCAGACCTTGGCGGGCTTCATCCAGTGGTAGGGGGCAAGAACCGTGTAGATCACCCTTGTAAGCCGTCGATCTCAAATCTTGGAGAAAAACTACAAACTTCTACCAATATCTAACAACATATAAGGCAGTATGTCGGGCCATCGTTATACACGTGGAGATCTGATTGGGCTCACACTCTCATCCAATACGTAATATAATTACCCGGTACCAACCCACCGGCTGTATCAGCTTGACTGTTGCGCAGATGGGGGAAAAAGCCGGCGCAAGCCGGTTTTTTCGCTTATGGAGTGTCGGCTACCACTCAAAACCACCGCTACCGGCTCATGTGCGGGCCGAGGCTCAGCTCTGGTCGCCCCGGCTGCAGGCCGCTCCCCGGAACAACTGCCATGCATGGCAGTTCAAGCACTGAAGGCCGCTGTGTGTCTCGGTGGCGCTACTTCGTTTGCGCGACTTGCGTCTGTCTCACGAAGTCGAAGCTGCACTCGCTTGGCTGCCACGTCTGGCGCGCGTGCCGCGAAGATGGGGGTTGCGTTGATTGTCGGCATGGCGTCGACAGTCTATGGTGGCTGTGCACTTTGCAGCCGGTCATCAACAAGGCGATTTCCGGGTAGATAGTATGACTGTGAGTGGTCAGGAATGCAGCCAGTTGGAAGCGGGTCAATTGCAGGTAGCCGCGCCCACCACAGGTGATCTGGATCGCGCCACTATGTCGCGTTCTTTCGACAGTCCGCAAGGATGGATCCTCGCCAAGATGCTCTGACGCAACTGCAACCGCCAAGCAACTCATTTCCTAATTCCTGGATGAACCACTAGGACCATTCACCTGATACTGCATGACCAGCATCGTCAAAGGTTAAACGCTCATGAGTGTCATTCCTGAACCTGCCGCTATCTCGGCCTTTGTAGTCACAGCAGAGGAACTAGCGAAGCAGATTACAGACTTGCGTTCGCAACACCTGATTCTGCTGACAGTGTGCAAATCTGTGAATAAGAGTCAGCTTGAGAGCTTTGCCACGAACATCGCAGGTCTGGCGAATTCCATGTTTGAGGAGATGATTCACTTTCAGGACGCTCAGGTGATATCGAGGTTGGAAGAGGCACTTGTGCCTCGCGTACCTTTATCGCCACGCCTTCTCAAAGAGGCGACCATGCTCGTGCAAGCGCGCAAGGCCTTGCTGTAGAGTGGTGACTGGCTGACCGCTGCTCAGGTCTCAGAATTGGCGAGCCTGAGCACGGGCAACCCTAGCACCCAGCCCAACAAGTGGAAAAAGCTGGGTAAGATCTTTGCTATTCACCATAATGGCGTTGACTACTACCCCGGCTACGGCCTTGACCCCGAGAACAGCTTTCGGCCGAACAAGGACTTGGCCACGATCATTGCGATTCTTTCGGGTCACAAAAAGAGCTGGGGCATGGCCTATTGGTTCCACTCTGCTAACAGTTTCTTGGGAGGTAAACGCCCTCAGAACTTGCTGCACACGCGACCAGAACGAGTAATCCAGGCGGCCATCGATGAGGTAAAGGCGATAGCCCATTCTTAAGTTTTAGGCTTCTGAACTGAACCCCATAGGATTGGAGTAGTTGATAAGACTCTGTACCCGATTCAGTTCAGGCTGGCAGAGCACCTACACAGTCAAAAGATGCCTTCGATCCAAACGGCTCGCGTCAGAACTAACCATCTTGGGAATTGATCAACACCTGCACAAGCACAAGTCGCATCCTTGCGACTGTTGCTCAGCCTCGCAGTTTTACCGGAAATCTGATCAAGAAAAGTAAAACCCATCCGCACAGCAGAAGTAGCCGATGTTTTCATGAATGAAGGAGTGGCAGATGACAGAGATGAAAATTTGGACAGGGTGGGCCGATATCTCAGCCACAGGTGAGGGGCGAACCATTTGTTCAATGGTTGCCATGGCACAGGATGAGGCTGGTTTTCGTACCCTGGTTCGCGATTCACTTGGCGCTTACATCGAGCAAGGCTTTGAAGTCAAGCAAGGGGTGGTTAGGAACGGTGTCACTGAAGCTCTGTGGGCGCAAAAGGCACTTGATTTCGTTGAGGAGAATCAGTCCGTAGGAAATTTTTCAGCTCATGCGAGCATGCACTTCAATTTTGGCTGAAGCAAAACCAGAACTGTTCAGTCATGCTGGCATACAGTGCCAGAACTAGCTGGAATCGACCAAAATTTCCGAGTCCGGAGCGTGTTATGCGCCAATTTCCCCCACTTGCGACAAAGTAAGAGGCTGATCGAAGTCTTCGATTTAGGCACTCACTCCGAACTTCACCTCTGTTGACGACCCGTTCGTTGATGCAACTTCGAGTATTTCATCTGGATACCATGTCAAAACGGTGCGCGCTCTTCTGGTGAATAAATACTTGGTGAAAGTCCGAGAGCTGAAAATCGCAGCACCATCGTAGAAGGTCAGGTCATCGTAGTTGTCGGTACACGAAAAATTCAAAACTCAAGGATAAAAACTTGGAAGAATTCAAAACTCAGTGAAAACTGAGTTCAGACTTGAAATCATTGTGAAGCGCTAAGTGCTTGATTTATGGAGTATGTGAGTTCAACACTGAACGAAAGCCGACACGAAGGCCACCCGAGAGTTGGCCATCGACCTGGGTGTTCAGTTTGTAAGTTGTTGATTCAAAACAACTTTCATCTCGCATCGAGCGGGGTCGGGCGGGTCCGGGGCTTCGGGGTCACAGTCGATGCCGGCGGCAAGGCGGCGACGGGTGGTGGGGAGGGCAGTGGCATCGGACTGCCCGCGCGGCCCCGGAAGCTGAGGCCGGGTGGCGGAGACTGTGAGATTCGAACTCACGGACGGTTACCCGTCGGCAGTTTTCAAGACTGCTGGTTTAAACCACTCACCCAAGTCTCCGGATGCGGTTGTTGCGACCGGGATTTTAGCCTGTGGCCTGCCTGATCGCAGACCCGCGCCCGGGAATCAGGCGGTGGTCGTTTCGCTGACCGGGGTTTCCTGGCGCAGCATGCCGCGGGTCTCGATGAAGCGCACCACCTCGGCCACGCCGTCCAGCGTCTTCAGGTTGGTCATGACCCAGGGGCGGCGTGCCGCGTCGGGCCGCATGCGGGCGGTGTCGGCCTTCATCACTTCCAGGTCGGCGCCCACGTGCGGGGCCAGGTCGGTCTTGTTGATGACAAAAAGGTCGCTTTTGGTGATGCCCGGTCCGCCCTTGCGCGGGATCTTCTCGCCCGCGGCGACGTCGATCACGTAGATGGTGAGGTCGCTCAGTTCGGGGCTGAAGGTGGCGGCCAGGTTGTCGCCACCGCTCTCCACGAACACGATGTCGGCGTTGGGGTGTTCCGCCAGCATGCGGTCGATGGCTTCGAGGTTGATCGAGCAGTCTTCGCGGATCGCGGTGTGCGGACAGCCGCCGGTTTCTACGCCCATGATGCGGTCGGCTGGAAGTGCGCCGCTGACGGTCAGCAGGCGCTGGTCTTCCTTGGTGTAGATGTCGTTGGTGATGGCGATCAGGTCGTACTGATCGCGCATCGCCTTGCAGAGCATTTCGAGCAGGGTGGTCTTGCCGGAACCGACGGGGCCACCGATGCCCACGCGCAGCGGGGGCAGGTGCTTGGTGCGGTTCGGGATGTGGTGCAGGGCGCTCATGGGATGTACCTTGGTGGGGGCTTCGACGGGCTCGGCCCGAACGGGGAAAGTCAGGACCTGAAGAGTCTGGAGTATTGGACTTCGTGGCGCGCCGAATGGATGGCGAGCAGGGGCGTGAAGGCCTGGCGCGTGTCGTCGGTCAATCCGAGCGCGTGGTCCACCGCGGTCGGGATCTCGCGCGCCAGCCTCGCCAGCATGCGCTGGCCCGCGCTCTGGCCCAGCGGCACGGATTTGATGGCCGCCTGCACCATGTTTTCGGCCCAGCCGAAGGCGAAGCCGATGAGGCTGTCGCGCACGCTGGCATCGGTGCTGGCGGCGGCGCTGGCCATGGCCACGGGGTAGCTGGCGGGGTTGAGACCGGCCGACTGCAGGCGCCGAAACACGCCCTCGCCGAGCTCGCCCAGGCAGCGCGCCCACTCCAGCAGCGAGCGGCCCATCTGTTCGGTCTGCAGGCGGAATTCCGACGTTTCCCGGGTCTGCAGCACCCAGGCGTTGAGTGCCTGGATGCGGGCCAGATCGTCGGCGCGCCAGGCGGGGATGGCCTGGGCCACCACGGCCAGGTCGGTCCTGGCCAGGCCCAGGTGCAACTGGTCGATGAGCCATTGGGCTGCGCTGGCCTCGTCGCTCACCAGGCCCGCGTCGACCGCGGCTTCCAGACCTTCCGAGTAGGAGAAGCCGCCGACTGGCAAGGCCGGTGAGGCCAGCCACAGGATCTGCAGCAAACCCGCGGCCGAGCGCGGCGACGAGCCGGCGCCGGCCTCAGCCGTGTCCATGTCCAGCGGCGTGGTCGTGTCCGTGGGCATGGTGCCCGTGCGCATGGTGGTCGTGACCCTGGGTATGGGTCTGGTCGCCATGGGCATGACCGTGCCCGCCGGCGTGCTGCTGCCCGTAGGCGCCGCCCTCGGGTTCGAACGGTTCGCGCACCTCGGCCACGGTCAGGTGCATGGCCCGCAGCATGTCGGCCAGCACGTGGTCGGGCTCGATCTTGAGGTGGTCGGGTTGCAGCTCGATCGGCACGTGGCGGTTGCCCAGGTGGTAGGCGGCGCGCATGAGGTCGAAGGCGCCGCTGTGTTCGTGGTGGTGATCGTGCGCGGTGCAGGCGGTGATCTTCAGCACGGTTTGCGGCGCGGCGACCACGCGGATGAGTGAGCCATCCTGCGTGATCAGCACGTCACCGCCGCGCACCACGCTGCCGCGCGGCAGGAACACACCCACCGTTCGCCCGTTGGAGGCGGTGGCGTCGAAACGGCTTTTCTGGCGCACATCCCAGTCCAGCTCCAGGTGCGCGGCGCGGCGCACCAGCACCGGGGCGAGGCCCTGGCCTTGCGGGATGAGCTTGGAAGCTTGAAGCATAAAAATACGAGCGATAAAGTTCTAGAACAGGAAGTATCGCTGAGCCATCGGAAGTTTGCTGGCGGGGTCGCAGGTCAGCAGCACGCCGTCGGCTCGCACGGTGTAGCGCTGCGGGTCGATCTCCATCTTCGGCAGGTAGCTGTTGTGCACCATGCTCGCCTTGGTGACGCTGCGGCAACCCTGCACCGCCACGGTGGCTTTCTGCAGGCCGTAGCGTTCGCCCACGCCCGCGCGCAGGCCGGCCTGCGAAACGAAAGTGAGGCTGCCCTTCGCGAGTGCGCTGCCGAAGGCGCCGAACTGCGGCCGGTAGTGCACCGGCTGCGGTGTCGGTATCGAGGCGTTCGGGTCGCCCATGGCGGCCAGCGCGATGCTGCCGCCCTTCAGGACCATCGCCGGCTTGACGCCGAAGAACGCGGGCTTCCAGACCACCAGGTCGGCCCACTTGCCGACTTCGAGCGAACCGACGATGTGCGACATGCCGTGCGCGATGGCCGGGTTGATCGTGTACTTGGCGATGTAGCGCTTGACGCGGAAGTTGTCGTTGCGGCTGCTGTCTTCGGGCAGCGAGCCGCGCTGGCTTTTCATCTTGTCGGCCGTCTGCCAGGTGCGGATCACGACCTCGCCGACGCGGCCCATGGCCTGGCTGTCGCTGCTCATGATGCTGATGGCGCCCATGTCGTGCAGCATGTCTTCGGCCGCGATCGTTTCGCGGCGGATGCGGCTCTCGGCGAAGGCCAGGTCTTCCGGAATCGACGCGTCCAGGTGGTGGCAGACCATCAGCATGTCGACGTGTTCGTCGAGCGTGTTGACGGTGTAGGGCATGGTCGGGTTGGTGGACGAGGGCAGGAAGTTGGCCTCGCCGACCACGCGGATGATGTCGGGTGCGTGGCCGCCACCAGCGCCTTCGGTGTGGAAGGCGCAGAGCGTGCGCCCTTTCGTTGCCGCAATCGTGTCTTCCACAAAGCCCGACTCGTTGAGCGTGTCGGAGTGGATGGCCACCTGCGTGTCGGTTTCTTCGGCCACGTCCAGGCAGTTGCTGATGGCGCTGGGCGTGGTGCCCCAGTCTTCGTGGAGCTTGAGGCCGATCACGCCGGCGTCGATCTGCTCGCGCAGCGGCGCCGGCTGGCTGGCGTTGCCCTTGCCCAGGAAACCCAGGTTCATGGCGAAGCCGTCGGCCGCCTGCAGCATGCGCTCGATGTGCCAGGGGCCGGGCGTGCAGGTGGTGGCGAAGGTGCCGGTGGCCGGGCCGGTGCCGCCGCCGAGCATGGTGGTCACGCCCGAGGCCAGGGCCTCGTCGATCTGTTGCGGGCAGATGAAGTGGATGTGGCTGTCGATGCCGCCGGCGGTGACGATGCTGCCTTCGCAGCTGATGACCTCGGTGCCCGGGCCGATGACGATGTCCACCCCGGGCATGGTGTCGGGGTTGCCCGACTTGCCGATGGCCACGATGCGGCCGCCCTTGAGGCCGATGTCGGCCTTGACGATGCCCCAGTGGTCGATGATCAGCGCGTTGGTCAACACCGTGTCCACTGCGCCTTCAGCGCGTGTGCGCTGGCTCTGCGCCATGCCGTCTCGGATGGTCTTGCCGCCGCCGAACTTGGCTTCCTCGCCGTAGCCGCCGGCGGCCAGCGTGAAGTCTTTTTCCACTTCCACGATCAGGCCGGTGTCGGCCAGGCGGACACGGTCGCCGACGGTGGGGCCGAACATGTCGGCGTAGGCGCTGCGAGGGATGCTTGCCATGGTCTCAGCTCTTTCTGTGTTCTCTTAGACGGCGCCCTGAACCAGGCCACGGAAGCCGATCACGACGCGGTCGCCGGCAAAGTCCACCAGTTCCACCGTGCGTTGTTGCCCGGGCTCGAAGCGCACGGCGGTGCCGGCCGCGATGTTCAGGCGCATGCCTTTGGCCGCGTCGCGATCGAAGCCGAGCGCGGCGTTGGTTTCGGCAAAGTGGTAATGCGAGCCGACCTGCACCGGCCGGTTGGCGGTGTTCTGCACCACCAGCGTGAGCGTGCGGCGGCCGGGGTTGAGGGCGTGTTCGCCCGCGTCCACCAAGTATTCACCGGGGATCATGGCCGCCCCTCACTTCTTCGACAGCCAGACCGCCAGCGCGATCAGGCCAGCGACCGCCACAAAACCCAGCGCGTCGGTGGGGTGCCAGTGGCTGCCGAACAGGCCATGACCATCGTGGGCGAAGACGGGCAGAGACGCAAGGGCAGCGGAAAGGGTGAGCAGCGATTTCATGTCAGGGCTCCAAATAAAAAACAGGCGGTCGGCGCGAAATGTATGAATCCAGGGATGCGGTGGAACCGGCTCCGCCGGGCCATTCGCATCGCCCTCTGGGGGGTGACGCGCGGAGCGCGGCGCGGGGGGTTAAACGATCGGATCGTGCACCGTCACCAGCTTGGTGCCGTCGGGGAACGTGGCCTCGACCTGGATGTCCGGGATCATTTCCGCGATGCCCTCCATCACGTCGGCGCGCGTGAGCACGGTGCGGCCCTCGCTCATGAGCTGGGCCACGGTCTTGCCGTCGCGTGCACCTTCCATCACGGCGGCACTGATCAGGGCCACGGCTTCGGGGTAGTTGAGCTTGAGTCCACGGGCCTTGCGCCGCTCGGCCAGCAGGGCGGCGGTGAAGATCAGCAGCTTGTCTTTTTCACGAGGCGTTAATTCCATGGCGCGTTCTGTGGTCGGATAGTGAAACTGTTGAGCAAATTCCGTGCCCTTGTCGCGCTCAGAGGCGGGCCAGCAGCTCGGCCTTCTTGGTGCTGAATTCGGTGTCGGTCAGCAGGCCCTTGGCGTGCAGGCCGGCGAGGCGCTCGATGGCGGCAAAGATGTCTGGCGAACCCGCGTCGGGCGGGTTGTTGGGCTGAAAGCCGCCTGACAACGGTGCCGGGGCTGGCACGGCCATGCCGTCGCGCGTGATCACGGGCAGGCTGGCCACGTCGATCAGGCCGTACTGGCTGGAGAACGACAGCGTGCCGCCTGCGGATTGTTGCTGCGAAAAACCGCCGATCTGGTGGTCCATCGTGTCGTACACCGTGACCGAGCCATGGACCTCGATCGCCAGTCGCCGCGCCTGCGCGAAATAGGCGTAGCGCACGTTGTTCTGGGCGCCGGTGCTGTTGGGCCAGCGCAGGTCGGCGGGCCACCAGTCGCCGCTGGTGCCGGGGGCGGGCGGCACAAACAGGCTGTTGGCGCCGAAGCCGCTCACCTGTGATCCGTTGTCGCCCTGGCTCTGCACGCCGTCGCCAGCGTGGTTGGCCTGGATCTGGTTGTAGGCGCTGCCGCCCTGGCTCTGGCTTTGAAAGCTGCCGCTGCGCAGCAGGTCGGGCTGGTTGGCGATCAGGTTGGACAGCTCGCTGCACAGGTTGTCGACCCGGCCCTTGAGGTAGTTGTTGAACATGTCCGACACCATGGTCATGCCGCCGCGCATCCACTGGCCCGAGCCGCTGAACTCGGGGTGGTTGAACTGGGCCATGCTGCCGTTGCCGTTGATCACGGATTCGAGCATGGAGAGCGTGGCGTCGAAACTGAAGCCGTGGCGCTGGGCGATGTCGTTGAGGGTCTGCCGACCCTGGGGGGAGAGTTGTCGCATGCTGAAGGTGTCCGTCCGGTGATGGACGTTGCAGTTTCGCAGAAGCCTGTGAGGCAAACAGCCGTGGCATGAAAGCTGCACAAAGCCCCGGGTGAATTCCGAGCCCGCCATCACTGCCCCCATCGATCCACCGCCGGGCCGCCCCAAGGTGGATCAGCCCCCGCGGGGGGCAGCGACCCGCGCAGCGGCGGAGAGTGGGGGCAATGACCCGGCGCCACAACGCATCATCAAGGTGCGCCGCGACTACAACAGCTGGGTCGGCAGCGAGACCATGGAAGACTACGCGCTGCGCTACACGCCGCAGCGCTTTCGCAAGTGGAGCGAATGGCGCGTAGCCAACACGGCGTTCGGTGCCGCCTCGTTCCTGATCCTTGAAGCGGTGGGTGCCACGCTGCTGGTGCAGTACGGCTTTGTCAACGCGTTCTGGGCCATCCTGGTCACGGGGCTGATCATCTTTCTGGCCGGCCTTCCCATCAGCGTCTACGCCGCGCGCTATGGCGTCGACATGGATCTGCTCACGCGCGGTGCGGGCTTCGGCTACATCGGCTCGACCATCACCTCGCTGATCTACGCCTCGTTCACCTTCATCTTCTTCGCGCTCGAAGCGGCGGTCATGGCCTATGCGCTGGAGCTGGCGCTGGACATCCCGCCGGCCTGGGGTTACCTGATCTGCGCGCTGGTCGTGATCCCGCTGGTGACCTACGGGGTCTCGGTCATCAGCCGCTTCCAGGTCTGGACCCAGCCGTTGTGGCTGGTGATGATGCTGGTGCCCTTCGTGGCGGTGTGGACGCTCGATCCTGGTGCATTCTCCAATGTGGTGCATTACGGTGGCGAGTCTGGTGCGGATGCGGTCTTTGATTGGCACCTGTTTGGTGCTGCTCTGACCGTCGGTATCGCGCTCATCACGCAGATGGGCGAACAGGCCGACTACCTGCGCTTCATGCCCGCGAAAGAGCCGGGCAAGGCCTGGCGTTGGTGGGCCGGTGTGCTGGCCGGCGGGCCGGGCTGGGTGATCCTGGGGGTGCTCAAGATGCTGGGCGGCGCGCTGCTCGCCTACCTGGCCATCAGCCACATGGTGCCGCCCGACCGCGCGGTGGACCCCAACCAGATGTACCTCGCGGCCTACGAGTACGTGTTCCCGAACTACGGCTGGGCGGTGGTGGCGACGGCGCTGTTCGTGGTGGTGTCGCAGCTCAAGATCAACGTCACCAACGCCTACGCCGGCTCGCTGGCCTGGAGCAACTTCTTCTCGCGCCTCACGCACAGCCACCCCGGCCGTGTGGTGTGGGTGGTGTTCAACACCCTGATCGCCTTCATGCTGATGGAGATGAACGTGTTCCGCGCGCTGGGCGAGGTGCTGGGGCTCTACAGCAACCTGGCCATCGCCTGGATCATGGCCGTGGTGGCCGATCTGGTGATCAACAAGCCGCTGGGCTGGAGCCCGCCGGGCATCGAGTTCAAACGCGCCCACCTGTACGACATCAACCCCGTGGGCGTGGGCGCGATGGGCCTGGCATCGGCGCTGTCGATCGCGGCGCACATGGGCCTGATGGGCGACACGGCGCAGGCGTTTTCGGCGGTGATCGCGATGGTGACGGCGCTGGTGGCGTCGCCGCTGATCGCATGGGCAACGCAGGGGAAGTACTACATCGCACGACAAAGCGAAACCTGCGGAGGAAGATCGTGCGAAGGATGCGACGTGAAAGGGGGATGCCACCCAGAAACACCGCGGAACGGGCTTCGCCCGGCCGCTGGTGTTGCCCCCCTTGAGGGGGGTGACGCCGCAGGCGGCGCGGGGGGAGTTCTCAAGTGCGTGATTTGCGAGCGTGAGTACGAAGCGCCCGACATGGCGCATTGCCCTGCTTACCAGGGCCACATCTGTTCGCTCTGCTGCACGCTCGATGCACGCTGCGGCGACCTCTGCAAACCCCACGCGCGCCTGTCCGAACAGTGGCAGGGCGCTTTGCGCACCGTGCTGCCGCGGCGCATGTGGCCTTACCTCGAAGCGGGCCTGGCGCATTACCTGTTGCTGATGCTGGTGGTGGCGCCGGTGCTCGCGGCCGTGCTCGGTCTCTTGTACCGGCAGCAGGTGCAGGGCCTCGGGCAGGGGCTCGAAGCCGTGGCCGACGCCAGCCTGCTCGATGCCGCGCTGCGCACCGGCTTCCTGCGGGTCTATGCCGTGCTGCTGCTGATCGCCGCGACGGTGGCCTGGTGGCTCGTGCTGGCGCACAAGAGCCGCGAGGTGGCGCAGGAAGAGTCGAACCGCCAGACGCGATTGCTCATGCACGAGATCGAGTCGCACCGCCAGACCGATCAACAGCTGCAGCGCGCGCGCCAGGCCGCCGACCTCGCCAACCAGGCCAAGAGCCGCTACATCAGCACCATCAGCCACGAGCTGCGCACGCCGCTCAACAGCATCCTCGGCTATGCGCAGCTGCTGCAGGAAGACGACGACATCGCGCCGCACCGCGCGCAGGCCATCAAGGTCATCCACCGCGGCGGCGAACACCTGCTGTCGCTGATCGAGGGCACGCTGGACATCGCGCGCATCGAGTCCGGCAAGCTCAAGCTCGATGTGAAGCCCATGGCCTTTGCCGACGCCATGCAGGAGGTGGCGAGCATGTTCGAGCTGCAGGCCGCGGCCAAAGGCCTGCGCTTCAAGTTCGAAAGCGGCAGCCGCCTGCCCGACGCCGTGCGCGCCGACGAGAAGCGCCTGCGCCAGATCCTCATCAACCTGCTGGGCAACGCGGTGAAGTTCACGCGCCAGGGCGAGGTGCGGCTGCGCGTGGCGCACGCGCGCGAGATGGCCGTGTTCGAGGTGCACGACACCGGCCCTGGCATGGCCGCGCAGGAACTCGACCGGGTGTTTGAACCCTTCGCGCGCGGCCAGGCCGAGGCCGCTGCCGCGACCGGTGCGGGCAGCACCGGCACCGGTCTGGGCCTGACCATCGCCAAAATGCTGACCGACCTCATGGGCGGCGAGATGACGGTGCGCAGCACCCTGGGCGAAGGCTCGGTGTTCAGCGTGCGCCTGTTCCTGCCCGAGCTGCACGGTGCCGTGGTGCGGCGCGAGACGGTGGCGCCTTCGATCACCGCCTACGAGGGTGAGCGCCGGCGCGTGCTGGTGGTGGACAACGAAGAGAGCGACCGCGAACTGATTGCGCGCTGGCTGCAGCCGCTGGGCTTCGAGGTGACGCTGGCCACCAGCGGCCACGACGCGCTGGCCATCGTCGATGCGCTCGACCCGGCGGGCGAGGGCGCGCCCCACGCCATCTTCATGGACCTCGCCATGCCCGGCATCGACGGCTGGGAAACCCTGCGCCGCCTGCGCGCGCGCGGCTGGGGCGGGGTGCCGCTGGCCATCGTCTCGGCCAACGCCTTCGACAAGGGCCTCGACAACGACCTCGGCCACAGCCCGCAAGACTTCTTCGTCAAGCCGGTGCGGCGCGACGACCTGCTGGCCTGGCTGGGCCAGCGCCTGGGCCTGCAATGGATCACGGCAGAGGGTGCGATGCAGAGCGGGCAGCGGGCGCATGCGCCTCAGGCTCCGGCCGCCAGCAGCGCGGCCGAGCTGGCGCCGCTGCTGGAACTGGTGCGCCTGGGTTACTACAAGGGAATCGTCAACTGGCTTGACGACTGGGTGCGCCAGCGCCCCGAGCAGGCCGACTTTGCCCAGGGTCTGCGCACCCTGGCGCGCGAGTTCCGGTTCGAGGCGATCGAACAGCGCCTGCAACAAAGCGCCACGCTTCCATGAGTACCGACACCCCTTCCCCCGAGCGCCTGTCGGCACAGTTGCCGTCGCCCGATGCCCTGGTGGTGCTGATCGTGGACGACGTGCCCGACAACGTGGCGCCACTGCACGACGCACTCGATGAAGCCGGCTACACCGTGCTGGTCGCGCTCGATGGCGAGTCCGCCATCCGCCGTGCGCGTCAGGCCCTGCCCGATGTGATCCTGCTCGACGCGGTCATGCCCGGCATCGACGGCTTCGAGGTCGCGCGCCGCCTCAAGGCCGACCCGGCCACGGCGGCCATTCCCATCATCTTCATGACCGGCCTCACCGAGACCGAGCACCTGGTGGCCGCGCTCGACGCCGGCGGCGCGGACTACGTCACCAAGCCCATCAAGCCGCGCGAGGTCATGGCGCGCATGGGCGTGCACCTGCGCACCGCGCGCCACGTGCGCCAGGGCGCGGTCGAGCGCAGCCAGGCGCGCTACGCGCTCGACGCCTTCGGCTACGCCACCATCACCGTGCGCGAGCGCGACGGCCGCCTGATGTGGCAGACCCCGCTGGCGCGCGACCTGCTGCAGCGCTACTGCGGCACCACCGCACCCGAAACCCCGCCCGCCGTGCTGCAGTGGCTGCGCCGCCACCTGCAAGACGCCCAGGCACAGCGCGAGCCGCCGCGCCTCACGCTCGACCACGGCCCGCGTCGCCTCACCTTCCGGCTGCACCAGCGCGTGGGCGACCAGGACGGCGCCGAGGCCATCGAAGCGCCGGGCGAAGGCGGCGACTGGCTGATCGTGATGCAGGAAACGTCGGACGCCAGCGTGCTCGAAGCCATGGGCCAGGCCTTTGGCCTCACCGCGCGCGAAGCCGAAGTCCTGTACTGGGTGGCCAAGGGCAAGATCAACCGCGACATCGGCGACATCCTCGGGTCGAGCCCCGCCACGGTGAAGAAGCACCTGGAGCGCATCTACGCCAAGCTCGGCGTGGAAACCCGCACGGCGGCGGCGGCGATGGCGATCAACCGCGTGCCGCTGCTGCAGCCGCAGCACGGGGGCTGAGGCGTCCATACGCCCACATACGCCACCCGGCGTACATACGCCGATCCGGGTTCTCCCTAGCATCCGTCTGTCCGCTGTGAAACGCCCGAACAAGGGAGACAACGGCGGCAAGAGTCACCCCCTCAACGGAAGTTTTCGAACCTGGAGAAGTCTTCATGATGCAACGTCGATTCACCCTCAAAGCCCTGACGGTCGCCACCGCCCTGGGCGCGTTTGGTCTTTCCGCACACGCTGCCGACACCATCAAGGTCGGTGTGCTGCACAGCCTGTCGGGCACGATGGCGATTTCGGAAACCGTACTGAAAGACGTGGCCCTGATGGCCATCGACGAGATCAACGCCAAGGGTGGCGTGATGGGCAAGAAGCTGGAGCCCGTGGTGGTCGACCCCGCTTCCAACTGGCCGCTGTTCGCCGAAAAGGCCAAGCAGCTGATCGACCAGGACAAGGTCGCCGCGGTGTTTGGCTGCTGGACCTCGGTCTCGCGCAAGTCGGTGCTGCCGGTGTTCGAAGAGAAGAACAACCTGTTGTTCTACCCGGTGCAGTACGAAGGCGAAGAGCTGTCCAAGAACGTGTTCTACACCGGTGCAGCGCCCAACCAGCAGGCCATTCCCGCGGTCGAATACCTGATGAGCAAGGACGGCGGCTCGGCCAAGCGCTGGGTGCTGCTGGGCACCGACTACGTCTACCCCCGCACGACCAACAAGATCCTGCGCGCCTTCCTGAAAGCCAAGGGCGTGAAGGAAGAAGACATCATGGAGGAGTACACCCCCTTCGGTCACTCCGACTACCAGACCATCATCGCCAACATCAAGAAGTTCGCCGCTGCGGGCAAGAAGACGGCTGTGGTCTCCACCATCAACGGCGACTCCAACGTGCCGTTCTACAAGGAACTGGGCAACGCCGGCCTGTCGGCCAAGGACGTTCCGGTGGTCGCCTTCTCGGTGGGTGAAGAAGAGCTGCGCGGCGTGGACACCAAGCCACTGGTGGGCCACCTGGCCGCCTGGAACTACTTCATGAGCGTGAAGAACCCGACCAACGCCGAGTTCACCAAGAAGTGGGCCGCCTACGCCAAGGCCAAGGGCATCGCTGGTCACAAGGACAAGCCGCTGACCAACGACCCGATGGAAGCCACCTACATCGGCATCAACATGTGGGCACAGGCGGTCGAGAAGGCCAAGAGCACCGACACCGACAAGGTGATCGCCGCCATGGCCGGCCAGACCTTCAAGGCCCCGGGCGGCTTCACGTCCACCATGGACAAGGAAAACCACCACCTGCACAAGCCGGTGTTCATCGGTGAAGTGAAGGCCGACGGCCAGTTCAATGTGGTCTGGAAGACGCCAGGCCCGGTGGTCGCCGATCCGTGGAGCGACTACATCGCCGAGAACAAGGGCAAGAAGAACGTGCCCATGATGAAGTAAACCGGGGCTCCGGCCCTGGAGGGGCCGGGGTGCGCGGGCGCCGCCGTGGGGTGGTGCCTGCTGCAACCCGGCCTTTGGTTTTTCGTTGTTTCCCCCGAGTCTTTCTGCCCCTTGCGCAGCCAACCGAGAAAGACGGACCCATGCGTCCTTGCACCCATTTTTCTGGCCGATTGCTGCACAGCGCCCTTCGCCTGCTGGCGGTGGGCTGCCTGGCGGCCAGCGGCCTGGCCCATGCGCTCACCCCCGCCGATGCCCAGGTGCTCGCCACCGGCGAGAGCGACGAGCGCATCGCCACCCTGAACCGCCTTGCTGTGGCCACCGACGACAAGGCCGCCGCGACCCTGATCCAGGCCATGGCCGACGAGGCCGTGCGCGTGCAGGGCACGCAGGTGCTGATCGTGCGCGATGAAACGGCGGTTGACGCCGTGACCGGTGAATCCGTGGCGCTCACCGACGAAGCGCAGGACGTGACCATCAACAACCGCATGCGCGGCGCGCTCGAAACCGCGCTCGCCGGCATGCAGCTGGTGGGCGGCGACCCCGAGCGCCAGCGCGAAGCGGCGTTGAGCCTGCAACGCGGCAGTTTTGACGAACCCGATGTGGCGCAGCTGCCGCTGATCGAACGCGCGCTGGCCGCCGATCTCGACCCGAAGGCCCGCCAGACGCTGGAGCTGGCGCAGGCCGCCGTGTTGCTGGCGAGTGAAGATGAAGCGCAGCGCCTGGCCGCGGCGCAGAAGCTGGGCGAAACGCTGCAGCCCGAGGTGCGCCCCCTGTTGCTGCAGCGCCTGGAAACCGAAACCAGCCCGGCCGTGAAGGGGGCCCTGCAGGCCGCGCTCTCGGCGCTGGACCGCACGCTCGCCGTCGGCAATGCGCTGGCGCAGGCCTTCACCGGCATCAGCCTGGGCAGCATCCTGCTGCTGGCCGCGCTCGGCCTGGCCATCACCTACGGCCTCATGGGCGTGATCAACATGGCGCACGGCGAGCTGATCATGATCGGCGCCTACGCCACCTGGGGTGTGCAGGCGCTGTTCCGCAACTACCTGCCGGGCGTGTTCGACTGGTACCTGCTGGCCGCGCTGCCGGTCGCCTTCATGGCCTCGGCCCTGGTCGGCGCGGCGATGGAGCGCACCGTGATCCGCTTCCTCTACGGCCGCCCGCTGGAGACGCTGCTCGCCACCTGGGGCATTTCGCTGGTGCTGATGCAGGGTGTGCGCAGCCTGTTCGGCGCGCAGAACGTGGGGGTTGAAAACCCGAGCTGGATGAGCGGTGGCGTGACGCTGCTGGGAAACCTCAACCTGCCCTGGAACCGCATCGTCATCATCGGCTTTGCGGCGGCCGTGCTGATCGGCGTGACGCTGCTGATCACCCGCACGCGGCTCGGCCTGTTCGTGCGCGGCGTGACGCAGAACCGGCCCATCGCCAGTTGCATGGGTGTGAACACCGCGCGCATCGACACCTACGCCTTCGCGCTCGGTTCGGGCATCGCCGGCCTGGCGGGCTGCGCACTGAGCCAGATCGGCAACGTCGGGCCGGACTTGGGCCAGAACTACATCGTGGACTCGTTCATGGTGGTGGTTCTGGGGGGCGTGGGCCAGCTCGCCGGCACGGTGTACGCCGCGCTGGGCCTGGGCCTGCTCAACAAGTTCATCGAAGGCTGGGCGGGCGCCGTGCTGGCCAAGATCGCGGTGCTGGTGTTCATCATCGTCTTCATCCAGAAGCGGCCGCAGGGGATCTTTGCCATGAAGGGCCGGAGTGCCGAAGCATGACCAACATGACCACACCCCCCGTTCCCGCGTCCGTCACGCTGCCGCACGCCGGCCCGCTGCTCACCCGCACCGGCTGGAGCGCCTTCGTCGTGGCCCTGCTGGTGGTCTGCGCCGTGGCGCCGCTGCTCAACCTGTTCGTGCCCGTAGGCAGCGCCTTCCACCTGAGCGACTACATGGTGGGCCTGCTGGGCAAGATCATGTGTTACGCGATCTGCGCGCTGGCCATGGACCTGATCTGGGGCTACACCGGCATCCTGAGCCTGGGCCACGGCCTGTTCTTTGCGCTCGGCGGCTACGTGATGGGCATGTACCTCATGCGCCAGATCGGCACCGACGGCAACTACAAGAGCGAGCTGCCCGACTTCATGGTCTTCCTGGACTGGAAGGAGTTGCCCTGGCACTGGGCGCTGTCCGACAGCTTCATCGCCACGCTGCTGCTGATCGTGCTTGTTCCCGGTGTGGTGGCCTTCGTGTTCGGCTACTTCGCCTTCCGCTCGCGCATCAAAGGCGTGTACTTTTCCATCATCACGCAGGCCCTCACCTTCGCCGCGCTGCTGCTGTTCTTCCGCAACGAGACCGGCCTGGGCGGCAACAACGGTTTCACCGATTTCAAGCGCATTCTCGGCATGCCGCTGGCCACGCAGAACATGCGCATGACGCTGTTCGTGCTCACCGGCCTCACGCTGCTGGGCTTCTTCCTGTGGGCGCGCTGGCTGGTCAACAGCAAGTTCGGCCGCGTGCTGCAGGCCGTGCGCGACGCCGAGAGCCGCGTCATGTTCTGCGGCTACAACCCGCTGCCCTACAAGCTCACGATCTGGACGATCTCGGCCGTGATGTGCGGCATCGCCGGGGCGCTGTACGTGCCGCAGGTCGGCATCATCAACCCGGGTGAAATGAGCACCGCGGCCAGCATCGAGATCGCGGTCTGGGCCGCGGTGGGTGGCCGCGCCACGCTGGTCGGCCCCATCATCGGCGCCTTCATCGTCAACGGCGCCAAGAGCTGGCTCACCGTGACCTTTCCTGAGTTCTGGCTCTACTTCCTGGGCGCGCTGTTCATCGCGGTCACGCTGTGGATGCCGCAAGGCGTGGTGGGTCTGGTGAAGAAAATCCGTGGAGCGAGAGCATGACGCCCGATCTGATGGAAGAAGGCGCGCAGCGCTTTGAAAAACTGCAGACAGCGGGCGTGCTGGGCCGGACCGAATCGGGTGGTCGTGCCGCGGCTTACGGCCGCATCCACACGCCCGGCGAGGTGGACACCACGCACGGCCGCATCCTGTACCTGGAAGACGTGCACGTGAGCTTCGACGGCTTCAAGGCCATCAACGGCCTGAGCCTGGACATCGCGCCCGGCGAGCTGCGCTGCATCATCGGCCCCAACGGCGCGGGCAAGACGACGATGATGGACATCATCACCGGCAAGACCCGGCCCGACAGCGGTCAGGTGTTTTTCGGCAGCACGATCGACCTGCTGCGCTACCGCGAGCCCGAGATCGCCGCTTTGGGCATCGGCCGCAAGTTCCAGAAGCCCACGGTGTTCGAGCAGCTCAGCGTGTACGAGAACCTGGAACTCGCGCTGGCGACCGACAAGCGCGTGCGCCACAGCATGGTGTTCCGCCCGACGGGCGAAGAGAAGGACCGCCTCGGCGAGGTGCTGACCACCATCCACCTGGCCGACAGCGCGGCGCGTCTGGCGGGCAACCTGAGCCACGGGCAGAAGCAGTGGCTGGAGATCGGCATGCTGCTGATGCAGGACCCGAAGCTCTTGTTGCTCGACGAACCCGTGGCCGGCATGACGGACGAGGAGACGGAGCGCACGGCGCAGCTGTTCCTGACGCTGAAGGGCAAACATTCGCTGATGGTGGTGGAGCACGACATGAGCTTCATCCGCACCATTTCGGAGAAGGTCACGGTGCTGTGTGATGGCTCCGTGCTGGCCGAGGGCACGCTCGACGAGGTGCAGGCCGACGAACGCGTGATCGAAGTCTATTTGGGCCGTTGAGCCGCACACGGAGAACACCATGAGCCTGCTCGAAGTCAGAGACGTCAACCAGTATTACGGCGGCAGCCACATCCTGCGCAACGTCAACCTCACCGCCGAACTCGGCAAGGTGACCGTCGTTCTCGGCCGCAACGGCGTGGGCAAGACCACGCTGCTGAAATCGCTCATGGGCCTGGTGCCCATCAAGAGCGGCAGCATCACGCTCGACGGCGTGGCCATCGACAAAGCCACGCCCTACGAACGCGCCCGCATGGGCGTGGGCTTCGTGCCGCAGGGGCGCGAGATCTTTGGCCGCCTCACAGTGCAGGAAAACCTGCAGATGGGTCTGGCCTACAAGAGCGGCGGCACGCCGATCCCGGCCGAGCTGTTCGAGCTGTTCCCGGTGCTCAAGCAGATGCTGGGTCGAAGAGGCGGCGATCTCTCGGGCGGTCAGCAGCAGCAGCTGGCCATCGCGCGTGCGCTGGCCGCCGGCCCCAAGCTGCTGATCCTCGACGAACCCACCGAAGGCATCCAGCCCAACATCATCAAGGACATCGGCAAGGTGATCCGCATGCTGGCCGACCGCGGCAACATGGGCATCGTGCTGGTGGAGCAGTACTACGACTTCGCCGAAGAGCTGGCCGACCAGTACGTGGTGATGGAGCGCGGCGAAGTCATCGCCAGCGGTCCTGGCAGCGAGATGCAGGCCAAGGGCGTGCGCCAGCTCGTTGCCATTTGATGGTTCGATGTCCAGCCGGAGCGCGTGCCTGAACCGGGAACAGCGTGGAACCGGCTTCGCCGGGCCGCTGCTGTTGCCCCTTGAGGGGCGGAGCGGCTACACGCAGTGAGCCGCGATGGGGGTGGGCATGTCTACCCGGTGGCATTGACTTTCGCCAGCAGACCTTCGGTTTTCGGCGGCGGCTTGTAGCCCGCTGGCAGCGACATGCCGCCCGCCGCCCGGCCCGTGGCCGCCTGTTCGCCCAGGCCCGCGTGGATGTCGGTCGTGCGGTAGCGCTCACGCAGCATCTGGGCCCGCTGCTTGAGTTCAACATGGTCCGCGATGCGGCCTTCGTAGCGCAGCAGCACCAGATGGGCCGACTCGATGAGCTTGGCGTTCAGCGTGCGCTCGCCGTCGGCCAGCAGGTGTTCCACCGCGCTTTGCGGGTCGCCCTTGAGGCTGAGTGACATGGCTTCTTCGGTGAGCTTGAGGATGTCCCCGTGGGCGGCCCGGATCCGGTTGATGAAATCCGTCCGCCCGGTGGCCGCGCAGGCCAGCAATTCGGTGAGCGCGCGGCTGGTACAGAACCGCAGGCCCATGGTGTCCACCGCGGCATCCACTTCATAGAGCTGGATCGAGCGGTTCGCCAGCCGGGTCATGAGGGCGAGCAGGTTGCTGGCGGACTCGAAATCGAACCCGGGTTCGAGGATGGTCTTGGCCATGCGCCGGACTTCATCGAGTGCGCGGGCGGTCTGGTATTCCTGGATGGCCACCAGGGCATGTGCGACGTCGAGCAGTCGGGGGATCCGGGGCTTGTCCGGGTTGCGGTCGCGCAGGCGTTCCAGATGTTCGACGCAGCGCAGCAGGCGCCGCTGGTCGTTGTCGTCCAGGCGCGCAAAGGCGAGCAACACCAGGGCCTGCGGGTCGAACAGCTTGGAGTCCAGGCCGATGCGGGTGGCCCTGTCGAGCAGCTCGATCCCCTCTTCGCGTTCACCGGCGTACCAGGCCATCATGCCGTGCTTGAGCAGGCGGTTGACCGACGCGGGCGTCAGCTTGGTGGACATCTTGAAAGTGGCCAGCGCGTTCTGGAAATTGCCGAGCTCGAACTGCGCGCGCCCCATCACGTCGTAGGCATCGGTGTAGCCCGGATCGGTCTCGATCAGGCTCTCCAGGGTGGTGGTGGCGCGTTGCGGGTAGCCGGCTTCGAGCTGCGCGCGCGCCACGCCGAGCTTGGCCCAGGGCAGGGTCTTGGCCTCGACCACGGCTTCGTAGAGTTGCTGGGCCTCGCTCAGGTGGCCGCTGCGCAGCATGAGCTCGGCACCAATGCGCGCGGCATACAGCCAGAAGGGTTTGCGCGATTCGAACCGCTGTTTGCAAAGCTGACCCGCCAGTTCGAAGTCTTCATTCTCGATCGCGGTGAAGATGTCCTTGAGCGCCATCTTGCGCTTGCGCGCCTGGTAGATGCGTTTGACCAGGCCCATGGCGGTGTGGGGTTTGAGCAGGTAGGCGTCGAGCGCCGACTCGGCCGCCTCGGCGACCTTGCTGTAGGACGACTCCGACGTCACCATCACGAACACGGTGAAGAAGGGCAGCAGCTGGTTGCGCCGCAGGTCGTCGAGCAGGTCCTGGCCCGTCAGCTCCTCGCGCTCGAAATAGTGTTCGCAGATGACGACGTCGAAGGTGCCCATCTCCAGCTTGGTGCGGGCATCCACCAGCCTGGAGCATTGCACGATGGTGCCGACGCCGAACTCCTTGAGTTGCGACACCAGGATCGAGCGCGAGCGCGGGTTGCCATCAATGACCAGGGCACGCGCATCGTGGAGATCGGTGTGGTGGGCGGGCATGGACGGAGGGCGGGCGTGGATGGGCGTGTGCGGACGAGGTCTTGGTACATTGTGCCCAGCCTCGGGCGCGCGCAATCGCCGGAATTACCCGACCATGCGGGTGTTTTTCTCAGACCCGCCAGATGCGCGGCGGGGTGCCGTCCAGGCCCCAGGCGAGCGGACGCAGGGCGGCCCAGACCTGTTGCAAGGTCGCCATCAGGGGTTCCACCAGGGGTGCCACGGCGCGCACCACCAGCAGTTGCGGGTTGGGGCAGGTGGCTCCGGCCCGCACGCCCGCGGGTGCGGTGTCGAGCACGGCGCGCACCCCGTCGAGCAGTTGCTCGCGGCGTTCGCGGCTGAACGGCGTGCCGCTGGCCAGCCACAGGGTGCCCAGGCAGCGCTGACCGCCCAGGCCCAGCGGCGATTCGAGCAGACGGGTGTCGGCCGCGTCGATGCGGGCCTGCTCCAGCCAGAGGCCGGGGATCTCCAGCCGCTGGTTGAAGCGGCCCTGGTCAAACGCCTGGCCGGCGGTGGGCAGGCCGAGCGCCGTGACATCCCAGGCCAGCAGTTCGGCGCCCTCGGCGAGCGTGGCTCTCAGGCTGTTGTGGGCCTGGCAGCCGGGGTAGGCGATGGCTTCCAGCGGCAGCCATTCGAGCCGGGCGCCGGCGTCCAGCACGAGCTTCACCTGCTGGGTGGTGGGCAGGCCGTCGGAGGCGTAGAAGCGCGTGGCGCCCGGGGTGCTGATGAGGCCGTGGGCACCGCGGCCCACGTGCACCTGCACATCCAGCACATCGCCACCCACGAGCCCGCCGGGCGGGTGGATGATGACGTTGTGGCAGATCGCGTCGCCTTCGGGGTAGAGGCTCTTGAAGATGCGCAGCGGGCCGTTGTGTTCGTGGCGGAGCACGGTGCGCTGGGCGTCGAGGCGGTAGTCGAGCAAGAGTTGGGCGTGCCAGGGCATAGCGTGAGTTTAGGTTCACGGTGGGGCCCCCCGCGCCGCTTCGCGTCACCCCCCCCAGGGGGCGGCACTGGCCGTCCGGCGAAGCCGGCCCGGCGGTGCCCCGGGGGGGCTTCCCCGCTTCTTGTTGGTGTGATGGGCCGTACCGTCAAGGCTCGGGATGACTTGGGCTCTGTGACTCTATGACTTCCAGAAGTCTCGGTGCGGCGCCAGCAGCTCGGTTTCCAGTTCGGCGACCGGACCGATCACCTCGATGGCCTTCTGCCCGCGCGCGATGACCTCGCGGCAGGGGAGCGACAGCGTGGGGTTTTCTTCGTGGCTGCCGGTGAGCGCGAGCAGGGTCTCTTCGCTGGCGCCGTAGACGATGCGTCCGATGTTGGCCCAGTAAGCGGTGCCGGTGCACATGGCGCAGGGCTCGAAGGTGGTCACCAGCGTGCAGCGCGCGAGGTATTCCCCTGGCCAATTGTCCGCCGCCGTGCGCGCGAGTGTGGACTCGGCGTGGTTCACGGTGTCGATGTTGCCCTGCTCGGCCAGCACCGTCTCGCCGTCCGGTGCGACCAGCAAGGCTCCGAAAGGGTGGCGACCCATGCTGGCGGCACGCAGCGCCACCTCGTTGGCGCGCCGCAGATGACGTAAAACTTGATCTTGGTTCATGTAGGGACCCAACTCGGCGGAGGGAGGGGCAGTTTGACAGGACACCGCGGAACCGGCTTTGCCGGGCCGCCAGTGTCGCCCCCTGGGGGGTGGCGCCGCAGGCGACGCGGGGGGAGCCTATTCAGCCCTTCTGTGTGCCCAGCCCGTGGTGTGTTTTTCCACGAAGCTGAACAGCTCGTACATCGCCATCGCCATCGCACCCACCACCAGCAGGCCACTGAAGGCCAGGCCCATCTGCATGGAACTGCCGGCCGAGATCAGCAGGTAGCCGATGCCTTCGTTCGATGCTGTCATCTCCGACACCGTGGTGCCCACAAAGGCCAGCGTGATCGCGACCTTGAGCGAGCCGAAGAAATAAGGCATGGAGCGCGGCAGACCGACTTTGGTCAGCACGTCCCAGCGCTTGGCGCCCAGCACGCGCAACACGTCTTCCAGCTCGGGCTCCAGGGTGGCCAGGCCGGTGGCGATGTTGACCATGATGGGGAAGAAGCTGATCAGGAAGGCGGTCAGGATGGCCGGGCCGACGCCGATGCCGAACCAGACCACGAGGATGGGCACGAAGGCCGCCTTGGGCAGGGCGTTGAAGGCCGTCATGAGCGGGTACACCGCGGCGTAGGCCAGGCGCGAGCTGCCGATCAGAAAGCCCAGCAACACACCGACCACGATGGCGATGCCAAAGCCCGCCATCGTCACCCAGTAGGTGCGCCAGGCGTGGCCCAGGATGGTGACCTTGTGCTCCAGCGTCTGCTCCCAGATGCGCGAGGGGCTGGGGAAGATGAATTCCGAGACGCCGAAGCCGCTGGTGATCACTTCCCAGATCACGATGATGGCGATCAGCAGCAGAAAGGGCGACCAGCGTTCGACTTGTTTCTTGTTCATAGGGAGAACTCCAGAGCGAAAAGAGAAAATTCAACGAGCGAGGTGCCTTCAGCCAAGAACACCGCGGAACTGGCTTTGCCAGGCCGCAGGTGTTGCCCCTTGAGGGGCGGAGCGGCTACGCGCAGCGAGCAAGCGATGGGGGTGGTTCAATTTTTTCGCATCGCCCCGATGTGGCCCCGCAACTCGTGGACGATGTTGGTGAAATGCGGCGTGTAGGTCACCTCCAGATCGCGCGTGCGCGGAATGTCGATCTCGCGCCTGACGACGAAGCGCCCCGGGCTTTTGCTCATGCAGTACACCGTGTCGGCCAGGAACACACTTTCGCGCAGGTCGTGCGTGACCAGGATGACGTTGAAGCGCTGCGCCTCCCACAGGTCGCGCAGGGTGCACCAGAGTTCTTCGCGCGTGAAGGCGTCGAGCGCGCCGAAGGGTTCGTCGAGCAGCAGCATCTTGGGCTCGTGGATCAGGGCGCGGCAGATGCTGGCGCGTTGCTGCATGCCGCCCGAGAGCTCCCAGGGAAACTTCTTCTCCATGCCGCCCAGGCCCACGGATTCCAGCAGCTTTTTCGCGCGCTCCTCGAATTCCTTGCGCCGGTCCTTGAACTGGCTGCGGAAAGGCTCGACGATCTCCAGCGGCAGCAGCACGTTGTCGAGCGTGGTGCGCCAGGGCAGCAGCGACGGCGCCTGAAAAGCCATGCCCGATATCTTGAGCGGACCGGTGACCTGCTGGCCGTCGATCAGGATCTTGCCCATGCTGGGCATCTTCAGCCCGGTGGTGAGCTTCATGAAGGTGGACTTGCCGCAGCCCGAAGGGCCGACGATGGCGATGAACTCGCCCTTCTTCACCTTGAGGTTGATGTCTTCAACCGCGAAGATGTTCTTGGCCAGCAGGTCGTCGTTGTAGGCGAGCCAGACCTGGTCGAAATCGACAAAGGGCTTGTCGGTGGTGGAGGCGTTGGACATGCGGGTTTCCGAAAAAAAGGCCAGCCGCTCCGCAGAGTGTCTGGCCCAGGTCCTGGTCTGGAGAGAGCTTATTTCTTGGCCGGCGGCAGCACGTTGAGTTCGGCGGCGCTGGGCAGCAGGCTGCCGTTCCACACCGCCTTGGGATCGACGCGGGTCTTGGTGCCGTAGGCATCCGACACCTGCGAGGCCATCAGCGAAAGCCGGCCAGGGTTGACCTGGCCGAAGCCCTCCTTGCGCGCGTCGGGGCTGGCCAGCACCGAGTCCACCGCCAGTTGCAGGCGGCGCGTTTCCAGCGCCACGTTGATGATGCCGTCGCGCTCCTTCACGGTGCCGATGGTGCCGGCCGGGTTGGCCATGACTTCCTTGGCGCCTTTGGCGAACGCGGTCAGGAAGGCTTTGATGGCGGCCGGGTTTTCCTTGATCAGCTTGGGGCTGGCGATGATGGCGTTGCCGTAGAGCTTCACGCCGTAGTCGGCGTAGGGCAGGATCACCACGTCTTCGGCCTTCACGCCGCGCGCTTCGAGGTTGAGCAGCGAGGTGAACGAAAAGCCGGTGATGGCGTCGATGTCACCACGCACCAGCATGGTTTCGCGCAGCGGCGGGTCCATCGAGGTCCAGGCCACGTTGCTCACGGCGTTGGCCTTCTGGAAGATCGGGAAGCCCTTGCGGCCCGCGTCGAACACCGGGGCACCGAGCTTCTTGCCGTTCAGGTCGGCGGGTTTGGTGATGCCGCTCTTCTTGAGCGCCAGCACGGCGGCGGGCGTGTTGTTGTAGACCATCATCACGGCCACCGGCTTGTTGGGCGCATCCGGGTTGTTGGCGTGGAACTCCATCAGCGCGGCCATGTCGGCGAAGCCCATGTCGTAGGTGCCCGAGGCCACGCGGGTGACGGTGCCACCCGAGCCGTTGCCCGAGTCGATGGTCACGTCCAGGCCGGCGGCCTTGAAATAGCCTTTGGCGGCGGGTTGCAGGAACAGCGCGGCCGGGCCTTCGAAGCGCCAGTCGAGCTGGAACTTGAGGGCGGTCTGGGCCTGGGCCGAGCCGAAAGCGGCCCAGGTGGCGAGGGTGGCGGCGGTCTGGATGAAGTGGCGCTTGTTCATGTTTTCTCCGTTGGAATGCGGTGGGGGCACGGGCAGGCAGCCCGTGCGCTCCAGCCAATCAGCAAAAACGATGCCAGCAGCGGTTGGGGCGATCAGGCGCACACAAAATGTGTATACAGATTTTTGGCCGCGCGACGCCCGGCGTCATCCTGACTAACCCTGAAATGGTGCATTCGCCCGCTCGTCTGCACCAAAACAAGAAGTGACTGCGCACAAAAAAAGGCCCCGTAGGGCCTTGCTCAATGTGCGTCGGCGTGTTTCGCCGCTTCGATCGCCGCCGAGGCGTCGCCCCGACCGCCGTTGAAATACAGGTTCAGCGCCACCGCCGAGATCGAGGCCAGCAGGATGCCGGACTCGATCAGCGGGTGGATCGCATGCGGCATCCACTGCTTGAAGTTGGGGGCAATCAACGGGATCATGCCGACGCCAATGGAGAGGGCGACGATGAAGAGGTTGTTGCGGTTGCTCTTGTAGTCCACGCCCGCGAGGATGCGGATGCCGGTGGCGGCGACCATGCCGAACATCACCAGACCCGCGCCACCCAGCACGAAGGTCGGCAGCGACTCCACCAGCGCCGCCATCTTGGGCAGCAGGCCGAGCACGATCAGGATCACGCCGCCGGCCACGCAGACGAAGCGGCTTTTCACGCCGGTCACGCCGACCAGGCCGACGTTCTGCGAGAAGCTGGTGTAGGGGAAGGTGTTGAAGATGCCGCCGATGAGCGTGCCCAGGCCGTCGGTGCGCAGGCCGGCGGTCAGCATCTTCTGGTCGATCTTCTTGCCGGTCAGGTCACCCAGCGCGAGGAACATGCCGGTGGACTCGATCATCACGACGATCATCACCAGGCTCATGGTCAGGATCAGGATGGGGTCGAACACCGGCGCGGCGATTTCGAACGGCAGCACGATGTCGAACCAGTTCGCCTTGGCCACTTTCTCGAATGTCATGAGACCGGCGGCGGTGGCGATCACGCCGCCGACGACGATGCCGAGCAACACCGAAATGTTGGCGACGAAGCCCTTGGCGAATCTGGCGATCAGCAGGATGGCCGCGAGCACGATGGCTGCGATGCCGATGTGCGAGAGCTGCGCGTATTTCGGGTTGGGCACGCTGCCCACGATGGCCAGGCCTTGCGGCATCGCGGGCACGGCGCCGGTGGTGGACGCCTGCTTCACACTCTCCAGCCAGGCCAGGTGTTCAGGGCTGGGAATGCTCGGCGCCGTGGGGCCGAAGGGGTTGCCGAAGATCCAGTTGATGCCGACGCGCATGAGGCTGATGCCGATCACCGCAATGATGGTGCCGGTGACCACGGGCGGGAAGAAGCGCAGCATGCGGCTGACGATGGGCGCGATCAGGATCGAGACCACCCCCGCGCCGATGATGGAGCCGAAGATGAGACCCGCGCCCTGCGTGCCCGGGTTGCTGTTGGCCATGGCCACCATCGGGGCGACCGAAGCGAAAGTCACACCCATCATCACCGGCAGCTTGATACCGAACCACTGCGTGGCCCCCAGCGACTGGATCAGCGTGACCAGGCCGCAGCAGAACAGGTCGGCCGAGATCAGCATCGCCACCTGCTCCGGGCTGAGCTTGAGCGCGCGGCCCACGATCAGCGGCACGGCCACCGCACCGGCGTACATCACCAGCACATGCTGCAGGCCGAGGGCGGTGAGTTTGCCGGCGGGCAGTCGTTCGTCAACCGGGTGAACAGAGGGGGTCATGGGCGGCTCCTGGGCGATGGGGCTGGGGGATTTCTGCGATGTTCATGGTCGTTTTTTCGACTACATCGCATGCAAAACTGTATACAAATTATGTGTACATTCGAATGGGGATTGCACCGGGAAAACCCTTGCAAACACCGTGCCGCTGGTGACGAGATGAAAAAAATGGACGCCGAAGCGTCCACGATCACCGGACCCGGTGACACCGCCGCTGGTGGCGGCGTTTCGTAGTGTCCTGCCGGGTTGTCGCCCATATACTGGCAGTTAGTCAGCCATAACCCACGAAATCCTAAGGGCGATTTCGGCGCTGGTTCAACAGGCGGTTTGTGCGCTGGCAATCCAGTGTCCATTGCCCCGGTTTGATCCATCTGGGTTTTTCGTGTCCCTATCGTCCAGGAACGACAGCGCTCCCATGCAACGGTTCAAGGTTGACATTCACGAGCCCCTTTGGCGAACCGGTCAAGCCCTGAAAGACGCGGCGTTTCTTCCGTTGTCGCTGCCTGACAACCGGTATGCGTCCTGGCGTGAGTTCCGCATCTTCGTGGACTTTTTCCGCCGCGGCGATCATTTGAACGCGGACATGACCGGCATCTTTTCGCCCAAGTTCCAGCTCAAATCGAACATCACAGGACAGCAATTCCTGGCCTTTGCGCAATCGCAAGCCGAAGCAGACGTGTGCTTCATCAACGTATTCCCGACCCTCCCCTACTATTCCTACAACGTCTGGATGCAAGGAGAGTCGGCGCATCCGGGCTTGTTGCAGCGGGCACAAGCGCTTCTCACGGCCACGGGCATCGATTGGAATCTGTCTTCAACACCTCGGCACAACCACGCCAACCTGTGTTACGGCAACTTCTGGGTCGGCACGCCCGCGTTCTGGCAGGCGTATGTGGGGGGTGTGCTGGACCCGATCGCGCATTTTCTCGAAACCAACCCGGATGATCCCGAAGCCAGGGCCGTGTTTGATGCGGCTCCCCACACGGTCGAGGCGCCCTTTCTTCCCTTCATCACGGAGCGGCTTTTCTCCACATTTCTGTCCTTGCATCCCGCGCTCAGGGTGGTCCCTTTTCACGACGCTGGCAGAGATCCTTTGCTCCATTGCACGACGGAGTTCCGGAGGGAAGTGGTCTGCCACATGCGGTCCCGAGTTGACCAGGCGGATGCATCGAACAGCTTTACCCTGGAGTTGATTCAGGAACAGGCGCTGTTTTCACGGCTTGCAGCGCTGTATCACAACGTTCATTTCCAGCTGCACCGCCATCCGCATCTGGTGCCGGAGGAGGTGCCACTGACCCGTCCAGGTCAGGTCCCGTCCTGAACACATGAGTCACTTATTCATCAAGAGACCCAACCGGTGAGACCTTGCCAACCCGAACCCATGAACAGGCTTCCCACTGTCGGCGTTGCTGCCATCTTCAAAAACGAGAGGCCCTATGTCGTCGAATGGCTTGCCCATCATCGCCTGCTGGGCGTCGATCGCTTTTACATCGCCGACAACGACAGCGATGACGGGACCGCCGAGCTGCTGCAATCGTTGGCTGCCTGCGGTTTCCTGACCTGTCACCACTTTCCCAACCCGGTCGGCGCCGGGCCTCAGTTGTCGGCCTACAGGATGCTGCTGCGCGAACACGGCCATGAGGTGGACTGGCTGGCTTTCATCGACGCCGACGAATTCATCTGGCCCATGGGTGAAGAGCGTTCGTTGCCCGCCTTTGTGCAGGGTTTGGCCCAGCGACACCCCGACATGGGCGCGCTGGTGCTCAATTGGGCTGCCTATGGGTCAAGCGGACAGCTGCACCAGAAGCCGGAACTGGTCGTTGAACGATTTACCTGGCATGCGCAGCAGGACCACTTCGCCAACGTGCCCATCAAATCGGTTTTGCGTCCGAGCGAATTTGCGGAGTTCACCTGTTCCCACAATGTGCTTCTCAAGCCGGGATGCCGCCACCTTCACGCGGATGGTGGCCCCAGACAAACCCACCCGGACTATGCCGATATTCCGGAAAAGCGCTACATCCGAAGTGAGCGCGTTTGCTGGGAAGGGTTCCGCATCAACCACTATGTGGTCAAGTCTTACCAGGAGTTCGATCAACGCAAGCGGGGCAAGGGCCGGGCATTTGTCCCCCGCATCCTGAACCAGAGCTATTTTCTCTGGCATGAAAACGATGAGGTCCAGACACTTCCCGAACCAGCTTATCTGGAGCGGTTGCACGCCGAGATCGATCGCATTGAGGCGGCGTTGGCCAAGGCAGGATGGTCAGCCCCGCCAGCCGGGGTATCTGGCCACCACCGCCTCCCTTTGAGTGGGCGCGTGGGCGTTGTCGAGCGCTCCAGGCAGGGCGTGCTGATCCGGGGCTGGTGCCATGCGTGGCGGGGCCAGCAGATCGGGAAGCTGGTGGCGGTCATCAATGGGCAGATCCATGCCGTTCAGCGATTCGAGCCTGCGCCATTGCTCGAAGCGCACAAACCAGATCCGGAGCTCAAAGGACCGCAGCGATACCTGAGTCCCCAGGCGCCCGAAGGCTCGGGATTCCAAGCCTTCGTTCCACTCGATCCCGAGGTGGTCGTCGACACACTTGACATTGTCGGTGTGACCGAAGAAGGCGTCATGACCGAGCCCCTTGAGCGAGACCTGCCGGTCGGCTAGATCAGGCGAAGAGCTCCGCGATCTGCTCCGGAGACCCCTGCCATTGAAGCCGGGGCATCGGGTGTCTGACGTATCGGGTGTCGGATGGCGGAGGCAGGAGGTTGACGTCCGGCCGTTGGTGCGGGTCGAACATGCCCGCCACCGGAATGTGAATGGTGCGTGCATCTGAAAGCCAGGCACCCAGCCAGGAAAAAGAGCTGATGGCCAAGGCGATGTGCGACGACCCCATGAGCGTGAGGAAGTCCTCTTTCGGGGTCCTCGTGCCGGTGAACACCGCGTTGGGGAATCGACGGTGCAGGGCTTCCTCATAAGCCTTGTGGCTGCCGGTTTCACCGACAAACACAGGCTTCAGCCCCGTTTCCTTGATCAGCTTTTCATAGTAGGAAAGCGGCAGCGGCCGGTAGTCCGGGTGCACGCCTTTGTACATGTGGTCGGCACCATAGAGGCCACCATAGCCCAGGGAAACCAGGTCGGGGTGAGGCCCGTTGAAGATGTCACCGGCGCGGATGTTGATGACCAGGAACTCCGGTCCGAATCCCGTGCCGGCACCCGCCTTCATGTTGAGTAGGTGCTTGCAGAAGGCGCGGTCGTAGTATTCGAGACGCATGGCAAAGCCACGAAACGTCGCTCCCGTGTATCCGCCATCGCGCAGCGTTGCGGCAAGGCTGGCGATGTCGAAGTCGTGCATGCCTTCGATGCCGAAGAGGTTGCCGTGCTCGGCAGCCTTGGTGTCGCTTTCGATGCCCAGGTCCGGAATGTAGACGTCTGCGACGTAGTGATTTCCGGAGCGCCTGGCCAGTTCCGCACAAAAGAAATACTGGAAAAGCCGATTGCCGGCACGGCCCTTGTGCCTGACGATGAGCGGCTTTTTCATGCGCGGTTTCGGTTGCTGTCAGGCCTTGTGGCTCGCGGCGGCCAGGGCCGTCATGTTGAGCACGCGGCGCACGGTGGCGGCGGGTGTGAGGATGTAGGCCGTGGCTGCCGCGCCCATGAGCACCGGGCCCACGGTCACGCCGCCGCTGGTGGTGGTCTTGAGCACGTTGTAGAGGATGTTGGCCGAATCCAGGTTGGGGCAGATCAGCAGGTTGGCCGAACCGGTGAGCGTGGTCTGCGCGTCGTAGCTGCGGCGGATTTCTTCCTGCAGTGCGGCGTCGCCGTGCAGTTCACCATCGCATTCGATCCCGGGGTGCTGCGCCACGAAGAGGTCGCGCGCGGCGCGCATCTTCTTGGCCGAAGCCCGCTTGCTGGAGCCGAAGCTCGAATGTGAGAGGAAGGCGACCTTGGGCGGGATGCCGAAGCGCTGCACCTGCTGCGCGGCCATCCAGGCGATCTCGGCCAGCTGTTCGGCGCTCGGGTCTTCGTTGACGTAGGTGTCGGAGATGAAGATCGGGCCGCGCTCGGTCATGAGGGCGTTGACGGCGGCGTAGTTGCTCAC
The DNA here is from genome assembly GCF_013387465.1 of Hydrogenophaga aromaticivorans. Classification (GTDB taxonomy): domain Bacteria; phylum Pseudomonadota; class Gammaproteobacteria; order Burkholderiales; family Burkholderiaceae_C; genus Hydrogenophaga; species Hydrogenophaga aromaticivorans. The sequence goes on from NZ_VYGV01000012.1 coordinate 156,914, forward strand.
GCCGGGTTGCTTGCCCAGGATCGCGTCGATGCGCTCCAGGTGGGTGTTGTAGCTGCCCACCAGGCCGCAGATGAGGGCATCCGCATCGCCCAGCGACACCATCAGCGAGCCGATGATGGTGTTGGATCGGCGAACGGCGGCCTTGGCCACCTCGGGCGTGGCGCCGTTGCGCGCCATGAGCTTGTGGTAGTGCTCCCAGTACTGGCGGAAGCGCGGGTCGTCTTCGGGGTTGGTGTTCTGCACGTCCACGCCCAGGCGCATGCGCAGGCCGGCTTTGGCGATGCGCGCGGCGATCACGGCGGGCCGGCCGATCAGGATTGGTACCGCCAATTGATCATCGATCGCCATCTGGGCGGCGCGCAGCGCGCGCTCGTCTTCACCGTCAGCGAAGGCCACGCGCTTTTTGGCTGCCGGCAACGCCTTGGCGGCGTTGAAAATGGGCCGCATCAGGATGCCGGTCTGGTAGACGAAACGACCCAGGCTCTCCTTGTAGGCCTCCATGTCGGTGATGGGGCGCGTGGCCACGCCGGAGTCGGCCGCGGCTTGCGCCACGGCGGGCGCGATCTTGAGGATCAGACGCGTGTCAAAGGCCTTGGGGATGATGTAGTCGGGGCCGAACACCAGCTCCTGGCCGGCGTAGGCGGCGGCCACTTCGTCGCTGATCTCGCTCTTGGTCAGGTCCGCGATCTGGCGCACGCAGGCCATCTTCATCTCTTCCGTGATCTTGGTCGCGCCACAGTCCAGCGCGCCGCGGAAGATGTACGGGAAGCACAGGACGTTGTTGACCTGGTTGGGGTAGTCCGAACGGCCGGTGGCGATGATGCAGTCGGGCCGCGCGGCCTTGGCGATCTCGGGCCGGATCTCGGGCTCCGGATTGGCCAGCGCCAGGATGATGGGCTGCGTGCCCATGCTTTTCACCATGTCGGCGTCCACCACACCCGCGGCGGAGCAGCCGAGGAACACGTCGGCGCCGTTCATGGCGTCGGCCAGGGTGCGGGCGTTGGTGTTGCGGCAGTAGCGCTGTTTGGACTCGTCGAGTTTGCCGGCCAGCGCGTCGGCGCGCTCGGTGTGGATCACGCCTTTGGAATCGCAGACCAGGATGTTCTCGATGTTCACACCGAGGTTGACCATCAGGTCGAGGCAGGCGATGGCCGCGGCGCCGGCGCCGGACACCGCCATCTTCACCTGGCCGATGTCCTTGCCAACCAGTTCAAGACCGTTGATCAGCGCCGAGCTGGAGATGATGGCGGTGCCGTGCTGGTCGTCGTGGAAGACCGGGATCTTCATGCGCTCGCGCAGCTTCTTCTCGATGTAGAAGCACTCGGGTGCCTTGATGTCTTCGAGGTTCACACCGCCCAGCGTGGGCTCCAGCGCCGCGATGATGTCGACCAGCTTGTCCGGGTCGCGCTCGGCCAGCTCGATGTCGAACACGTCGATGCCGGCGAATTTCTTGAACAGGCAGCCCTTGCCTTCCATCACCGGCTTGCTCGCCAGCGGGCCGATGTCGCCCAGGCCCAGCACGGCGGTGCCGTTGGTGATGACGCCGACCAGGTTGCCGCGCGCGGTGTACTCGGAAGCCAGGGACGGGTCGGCCTCGATGGCCAGGCAGGGGTAGGCCACACCGGGCGAATACGCCAGCGACAGGTCGCGCTGGTTGGACAGTGGTTTGGTCGGCGTGACGGAAATCTTGCCCTTGCCGGGCGAGCGGTGGTATTCGAACGCGGCGTCGCGCAGGGCTTGTTCAGCGGGGGTCATGTTGTCTCCAGAATCGGGCCGCCCGGCGTGGACGGGCGGTCATTGTGGCACGCAGTTGGCCAGCCATCTGCTGGGACATTCCACAGGTGGCTCAGGCGGCCTGCAACACATCCAGCAGGGTGCGGGCAACCACTTTGGTGGCGCGCCGCAGGTCTTCCAGCACCAGGTTCTCGTCGGCGCGTTTGGCATTCGACTCGCGCACCGTGCGCGGGCCGGCGCCGTAGATCACGCCCGGGATGCCGTGTTCGCCGTAGATGCGCACGTCGGTGTAGAGCGGTGTGCCGACGGCCGGAATGGGCTCGCCGAAGACGGCCTGACCGTGTTTCTGGATCGCTTCGACCAGGGGCTGGTTGCCGGGCAGGGGTTTGAGCGCGCGCGCCAGCAGGATGCGCTTGACGTCCACGCTGATCGCCCGGCCACCGCGCGGCGGGTTGAAGCTGGCGGCGGCCTCGGCGATGGTGCGGCGCAGGGCCGCTTCGACCTCGGCCGGGTCCTCCTCGGGGATCATGCGGCGGTCCACCTTCAGCACCACCTTGCCGGGGATCACGTTGGTGTTGGTGCCGCCGCTGATCTGGCCCACGTTGAGGTAGGGGTGGGTGATGCCTTCGACGCTGGACGTGATCTTCAGGTAGTCGGCGTTGAGTGCGTAGAGCGCGTTGAGGATGTGCACCGCGCCCTGCAGCGCGTCGGTGCCGCTGTCGGGGATGGCGGCGTGTGCCATGTCGCCGTGCACCGTCACTTCCAGTTGCAGGCAGCCGTTGTGCGCCACCACCACCTGGTAGCTAAAGCCGGCGGCGATCATCAGGTCGGGTTTCGTCAGGCCCTTCTTCAGCAGCCAGTCCGGGCCGACTTCGCCGCCGTATTCCTCGTCGTAGGTCACGTGCAGTTCGACACCGCCTTTGAGTGGGGCGCCGAGCGATTCGAGCGCGCGGATGGCAAAGGTGAAGTTCGCGATGTCGCACTTGCTCACCGCTGCGGCGCGGCCGTAGATCTTGCCGTCCACGATCTCGCCGCCATAGGGGTCGTGGGTCCAGCCTTCACCCGGCGGCACCACGTCGCCATGCGCGTTGAGCGCGATGGTCTGGCCACCCTCTCCGAAGCGGCGGCGCACGATCAGGTTGGTGATGGTCTCCAGGCCGGCGGCCTTCACCTCGGCTTCGGGCACGGCGTGTTTTTCGGCGGTCAGGCCCATGGCGGCCAGCAGCTCGGCCGTGTGCTCGGCGTGCGGTGCGTTGTTGCCCGGCGGTGTGTCGGTGGGCACGCGCACGAGCTCCTGCAGGAATGCCACTTCTTCGTCGAAGTGGGCGTCGATCCAGGCGTCGAGTTGTTGTTGCGGAGTGGTCATGGGGTGTTCAGTTGGGGTGTTCGGCTTCGAGTTGTTCGATCAGGTGCGCGAAGGCGCGCACGCACAGGTCCATGTCGTCGCTGGTGGTGGATTCGAGCGGGTTGTGGCTGATGCCGCTGTTGAGACCGCGCACGAACAGCATGGCTTGCGGCATCACTTCATGCAGCTTCATGGCGTCGTGACCGGCGCCGCTGGGCAGGCGGTGCAGCGGCACGCCGAGCGCGTTCACGGCCGCTTCCCAGCGCGCCTGCCAGGCGGGGGCGCTGGGCGCGGCGGCGGCACGCATGGTTTCTTCCAGGGTGTGGCGCACGCTGCGGCGCGCGCAGATGGTCTGCAGCTGCGCCAGGACGTCCTTCTCCAGCGCATCGCGCTGGGCATCACTCGGCGCGCGCAGGTCGAGGCTGAAGCTGCAGCGGCCCGGCACCACGTTGATGGAGCCGTTGGGCACCTGCAGCATGCCGATGGTGGCGACCGAGTCGCCGTCGACCGCGGCGCGCTGTTCGGCGTAGAGCGCCAGCTCGGCCACGGCGCAGGCGGCGTCGCGGCGGCGGTCCATGGGCGTGGTGCCGGCGTGGCTGGCCATGCCGATCACCTCACCGAGGTAACGCACGCTGGCGTTGATGGAGGTGACGATGCCCAGCGGCAGGTCGAGTTCGCACAGCACCGGACCCTGCTCGATGTGCACCTCGACGAAGCCCAGGTAGTTGGCCGGGTCGCGCTGCAGCGCAGCGATGGCGTCCAGCGTGGCGGGCAGGCCGGCGTGTTGCATGGCTGCGCGCATGGTGATGCCGTCGGCATCCTGCTGGTCGAGCCAGGCGGGGTTGAAGTGGCCGGTGAGCGCGCCCGAACCGAGGAAGGTGGCTTTGTAGCGCTGGCCTTCTTCTTCGGCAAAGCCCACCACCTCGATGGCGAACGGCAGGCGCTTGCCCGCCTGCTTCAACTGCTGCACGCAGGCCATGGGGACGAAGATGCCGAGGCGGCCGTCGTATTGGCCGCCGTTGCGCACGGTGTCGTAGTGGCTGCCGGTGAGCAAGCTGGGCGCATCGGGCGAGGTGCCGTGGTAACGGCCCACCACATTGCCCACCGCGTCGATGTGCGCTTCGTCAAAGCCCAGCGCCAGCATCTGCTGCTGCAGCTGCGCCGCACAAGCCCGGTGTGCATCCGTCAGGTAGGTCACGGTGAGCTGGCCGAGTTCGGCGTAGCCCGGGTCGGTGTGGCGTGCCAGGTCTTCATGCCAGTCCCAGACCGCGTTGCCCAAGTTCGGCTCGAAGCCGAACTTGTCGTTCAGCCGGATCTCGGCAATGCGGTGGATGTTGCGCAGGCATTCGGCGCGCTCGAAGTCCACCGGGTTGTGCAGGCGGCGCTCGAAGGTGGCGATGATCTCCGCCTTGCTGAGGCCGGTGCCGCGCGGGCCGCGCACCGCAAGGATGAACGGGAAACCGTGCTTCGCGTTGTAGTCGGCGTTGAGCCGCTGGATGTGTGCGAACTCCTCGGGTGTGCAGTGCGTCAGGCCCGCTTTCGACTGCTCGTTGGTGGACTCGGCTGTCAGGGTTTTGCTGACCATCGCCTTGCCCGCGAGCTCGGGGTGGGCGCGGATCAGGGCGAGCTGTGGTTCCACGCCGGCCTCATCCAGCACGCGCACCATGGCGTGTTTCAGTGCAGCCAGCGAGGCGAACGGGCGCTGTTGCAGCGCGGCCTCGGCGATCCAGGGCGAGTGTTCGTAGAGGCCATCGAGCATCGTCGCGGCTTCGGCCAGCGGCGCGGCGTTGAGTTGGTCCAGGGAGATGGGCATGGCGGTTCAGGCTGTGTGAAGGGGGTGCGTGGCCTTCCAGTGCCGCGCGATGTCCAGCCGGCGCGCCACCCACACGTGGTCGTGCGACTGGATGTGGTCCAGGAAGCGTTGCAGCGCGGTGATGCGGCCCGGGCGGCCGAGCAGGCGGCAGTGCATGCCGATGCTCATCATCTTGGGTCGGTCCAGCCCCTCGGGGTCGCCTTCGGCGTAGAGCGCGTCGAAGCTGTCTTTCATGTACTGGAAGAACGGGTCGGCGTGCGAATAACCCTGGGGCAGGGCGAAGCGCATGTCGTTGCAGTCCAGCGTGTAGGGCACGATGAGCTGGTGCGTGTCGCTGCCGTCGCTCTTGCGGACCTTCATCCAGAACGGCAGGTCTTCGCCGTAGTAGTCGCTGTCGTATTCGAAGCCACCGAAGTCGGCCACGAGGCGGCGGGTGTTGGGGCTGTCGCGGCCGGTGTACCAGCCCAGCGGGCGCTCGCCCGTGAGGCGCTGAATGATCGCCATCGCCTCGGCCATGTGGGCGCGCTCGGTGGCCTCGTCGATGGCCTGGTAATGGATCCACTTCAGGCCGTGGCAGGCGATGTCATAGCCGAGTTCCTGGAAGGCCGCGGTCAGCTCGGGGTGTTTTTCCAGCGCGGTGGCGACGCCAAACACGGTCAGCGGAAGCCCCCGCTTTTCAAACTCGCGCAGCAGCCGCCACACACCCGCGCGTGAGCCGTATTCGTAAATGCCTTCCATGCTGATGTGTCGGTCCGGGAACGAGGCCGGGTTGAACATCTCGGACAGGAACTGCTCCGAGCCTGCGTCGCCGTGCAACACACAGTTCTCGCCACCTTCTTCGTAGTTCAGCACGAACTGCACGGCGATGCGCGCGCCATTCGGCCAGCGCGCATGGGGCACGTCCCGGCCATAGCCTACCAGGTCGCGGGGGTAGGGCAGGGTGGAGTCGTAGACAGTCATGATGAGAGCGCCAGGGAGATGTCGTTGCTAGGGACCTTGCGGTCGAAGGTCAGGTTTTCTTCCACATGCATCAGGTGTTCGTTCATCAGCCGTACGGCGGTTTCTTCGTCTTTGGCGGCGAGGGCCTTGACGATGGCGACATGTTCTTCGTTGGAGTGTTCGGCCGCGTTGGTGCTCTGGTACATCAGCGTGATGAGGGCGCAGCGTGAGATCAGCTCGCGCAAGAGTTCGGCCAGCACCTGGTTGCCCATGAGTTCCGCCAAACGCACGTGGAAGTCGCCCAGCAGTTCGGTGCGGCCCGGTACATCCTGGTTGTCCACGGCCCGTTTTTCCTGCGCCACGTGTTCGCGCAAGGCCTTGATCTTGCTTGGCGTGACCTGGCGCACGAAGGCGCGCGTCATTTCGGTCTCCAGCATGCGGCGCACGGCAAACACCTGCTTGGCTTCCTCGACAGAGGGCGCCGCCACAAAGGCGCCGCGCGCGGGCTCCAGGCGGATCAGGCGGTTTTGCGAGAGCTGGAACAGCGCCTGGCGCACCAGCGTGCGCGAGACGCCAAAGTGGTCCGCGAGTTTCTGCTCGGCCAGTTTGGTACCCGGATGCAACCGGTGCTCCACGATGGCCTTGGTGAGGGACTCGACGATCTGGCGCGTGCTGGAGGTTTCCATGCGGTCATCATATCCAGAAAAACAAAAAGTGTATACACTTTCAGTCGACTGCAATTGAAAGGATCTGCGATGGGTTTGAGTACACACGTTCTGGACACCATGCATGGCTGTCCGGCCGCCGGCATGGCCGTGGAGCTTTACACCACCGAGGGCGAGCAGGCCACGCTGGTCAAGCGTTTCGAACTCAACGCCGACGGCCGCAACCCCGATGGCCCGCTCTACGACAACACCAGTCTCAAGGTAGGCACCTACCGGCTGGTGTTTGATGTGAAGGGGTATTTCGCGGCCAGGGGCGTGGTGCTGCCCGAGCCCAATTTCCTCAACCGCGTGGCGCTGGACTTCGGCGTGGCCCACACCAGCGAGCACTACCACGTGCCGCTGCTGGTGAGTCCGTGGAGTTATTCCACATACAGAGGGAGCTGACCCCCCCCGCGCCGCTTCGCGTCACCCCCCAAGGGGGGGCGGCACTGGCCGTCCGGCAAAGCCGGCCCGGCGGTGCCCTGGGACAAACTCCCCCTCCGGCGCTGCGTGTCTTCACCCAGAACGCGGCGGAACCGGCTTTGCCGGGCCGCACCGCGTTGCCCCCTTGAGGGGGTCGCGCGCAGCGCGGCGGGGGTGTTTATTTACTCCTTTGCCCTTCGGTCAGCGTATCGAGCTGGAAGTTGCCGCTCTTGTCCCACAGCCAGACGTCGGTGTAGATCACGCTGCCCAGCTGTACGGGTGCCGGAAACGGGGCCGCTTCGTGCACGGTGCGTTCGATCTCGCGCACCACGTCGGGGGCATGGGAGGGGGCACGCATCCAGTTCAGGCGCCGCACGTTGCCGCGGTTGTCCAGATCCACCTGCAGCACGCCGACGGCGTGCATCAGCGGCGGCAGCTGGCCCTTGAAGATGCGGTGGGCGTTTTTCCCGTAGATGTGGCGGGCGCCGTCCTGGCGGTAGGCGCGGGGATTGTCCGCCTGCGACACCAGACTCGGGGGCAATTCGGATGAGGGCGCCGGCAAGGCTATGGGTTCGACGGCCGTTGGTGTTGTGGGGGGTGCTGTCACTGGCGACGCGCAGGCGGCCAGCAGGGCAGCGGCGCACAAACCGAGCAATCCCCAGGCGCTGCGCAGGCGGCTGGAGTCGGCTGGTGCGGGGCCGACCGGTCCCGGATGGGCGGGGGTGGTGATGTTCATGGTGCCAGGTCTCCTGATGCGAGGTCCGCGCGGGCTGCCAGCGGGGTGGCGATGGCGGGCTCATACGGGCAATCTGATGAAGTGTATGTGTCTTTCGCCTGGGCGTGTTTGCTGGTCGCGGTGATACTTCGCAGCAGGCTCCGGCGTTACGTATTCACACAGTTTCTGTAGGCAAACGCACCACACATGACCCCCGATCTCGATGTTTTTTTGCGGCATCTGACCCGGGCACCGGCGGTGCTGGTCAGCGTGTCGGAGACGCGCGGCTCGGTGCCGCGCGAGCGCGGCGCCTGGATGGCGGTGTTTGCCGACACGCTGGTGGGCACGATCGGTGGCGGCCAGCTCGAATGGAACGCCGTTCGCCAGGCGCGCGAACGGCTGGCACGGCCCGGCGACCCGGCGGGAGGCGGCGCGTGGGAGCACGAGGCGGCCCTGGGGCCCAGCCTGGGGCAGTGTTGTGGTGGTCGCGTGCGCCTGCGGTTCGAGCCGGTGCAGGCGGCGGACCGTGACGCCTTGCGCCAGCGCCTGAGCCCCCGGCTGACGCCGCTGGCCCTGTTCGGCGGCGGTCACGTGGGGCGGGCCATCGTGCAGGCGCTGGCGCCCTTGCCCTTTGAGGTGACCTGGATCGACAGCCGCGACGAGGTGTTTCCCGGCGATCTGCCGCCGCAGGTGCATGCGGAACATTCCGACCCGGTGCAGGCGGCCGTGGGTGATCTCGCTCCTGGTTCGCTGGTGCTGATCATGAGCTTTTCACACGCCGAAGACCTCGACATCGTGGCGGCCTGCCTGCAGCGCCAGCGCACCACGGCCGACCTGCCGTTCGTGGGCCTGATCGGCAGCCACACCAAATGGGCCACCTTCCGGCACCGCCTGACCGAGCGTGGCTTCGGCGACGCCGAGCTGGCCCGGATCACCTGTCCGATCGGCCTGCCGGGCATCACCGGCAAGGAGCCCGCCGTGATCGCGGCCTCGGTCGTGGCGCAGTTGTTGCTAGTCCGGTCCGGGTTCGCCAAGGGCTGAAACGAGGCGGGATCTGCGGGTTATCACGCAGTCGACTGTTTGCAAAAAGTGTATACACTTTGGCGGTCTGGTCGCAGCGGAGCGGGCGTCGTTCAACAGCATCGACGCTCAAACGCGGCCCTCAGTCGGCTCAGAGCGCCCGCGGTGGTGAGTCGCAAACCCTGACGGGTGTCCGTCGTCGTGTTGAGGTGCCATGGAAACTTATCTGCTCGATTGGGCCAACCTGCTGTTGCGCTGGCTGCACGTCATCGTCGCCATCGCCTGGATCGGCTCCTCCTTCTATTTCGTCTTCCTCGACAGCAGCCTCACGCCGCCCGAAGACGAGCAGCTCAAAAAAGACGGCGTCAGCGGCGAACTCTGGGCGCTGCACGGCGGCGGTTTCTATCACCCGGTCAAGTTCTCGGGCGCGCCGCCCAAGCTGCCCGAGCACCTGCACTGGTTCTACTGGGAAAGTTATTCCACCTGGCTCTCGGGCTTTGCGCTGTTCCTCATTTCGTACCTGTGGAGCCCCAGCGTCTACCTGATCGATCCCAGCATCATGCAGTGGAGCCCGGCCGGCGCCATCGCTGCGGCGCTGGCGTTCCTGGTGGTGTTCTGGCTGCTCTACGACGCCATCTGCCGCACGCTGGGCCAGACCGACAACGGCGACGCCAAGGTCGGTGCGCTGGTGCTGGTGCTGGTGTGCATTGCGGCCTACGCCGCCACGCAGATGTTTGCCGGCCGTGCGGCCTTCCTGCTGATGGGCGCCATGCTCGCCACCTCGATGAGCGCCAACGTGTTCTTCTGGATCATCCCCGGCCAGCGCACCGTGGTGGCCGACATCAAAGCCGGCCGCCCGGTGGACCCGATCCACGGCAAACGCGGCAAGCAGCGCAGCGTGCACAACACCTACTTCACGCTGCCGGTGCTGTTCGCCATGCTGAGCAACCACTACAGCTTCACCTACGCCAACGAGCACAACTGGTTGATCCTCATCGGCATGATGTTCGCGGGCGCCGCCATCCGCCAGTTCTTCGTCATGCGCCACGGCTTCAAGCTCGGCCGCAACGCCCATCCCTGGCCCTACGCGGCCGTGGGCGTGGTGGCCTTGCTCGCGCTCATCGTCTGGCTCAAGCCCGCGCCGGTGGCTGCGGTGGCGACTCCTGAAACGGTGGGCTACGCCCAGCTCAAGCCGGTGATCGAGCAGCACTGCGTGATGTGCCACGGCGAAGCCCTGCAGTCCAAGGGGGTGCGCCTGGACCAGCCAGCCGCCGTCAAGCAGCACGCGCAGATGATCTACCAGCAGGTGGTGCTCATGAAGGCCATGCCCATGAACAACGCCACCGGCCTGACCGACGCAGAGCGTGCCCTGTTTGCGCAGTGGTTCATGGACGGCGCACGGACCGATTGACCCCCCTGCAGCGCTTCGCGCTACCCCCCCCAGGGGGGCACACCTGCGGCCTGACGAAGCCAGATCCGCGGTGTTCCGGGTTCCAGGCATGTCGCTCCGGAAACGCCAGCGGGTGGTGAGCATGGGCTTTCTTGTTCTGCGGTAACCTCGGTGCCGCCGTCACAACACCGAGTCCAACGCCATGAAAACCAAAGCCGCCGTCGCCTGGAAAGCAGGCCAGCCCCTGACCATCGAAACCGTCGATCTCGAAGGTCCGAAGTTCGGTGAAGTGCTGGTCGAGATCAAGGCCACCGGCATCTGCCATACCGACTACTACACGCTCTCGGGTGCCGATCCCGAAGGCATCTTCCCGGCCATCCTTGGGCATGAGGGCGCGGGCATCGTGGTGGACGTGGGCCCGGGCGTGACCTCGCTCAAGAAGGGCGACCACGTCATCCCGCTCTACACGCCCGAATGCCGCCAGTGCAAGTTCTGCCTGAGCCGCAAGACCAACCTCTGCCAGCTGATCCGTGGCACGCAGGGCAAGGGCCTGATGCCCGACGCCACCAGCCGTTTCAGCCTGGACGGTCAGCCCATCTTCCATTACATGGGCACCAGCACCTTCAGCAACTACACCGTGGCGGCTGAAATTTCGCTGGCCAAGATCCGCGAAGACGCGCCCTTCGACAAGGTCTGCTACATCGGCTGCGGCGTCACCACCGGCATCGGCGCGGTGATCTTCACCGCCAAGGTGGAAGCCGGTGCCAACGTGGTGGTGTTCGGCCTCGGCGGCATCGGCCTGAACGTGATCCAGGGCGCGAAGATGGTGGGCGCCGACAAGATCATCGGTGTCGACCTGAACCCCGCGCGCGAAGCCATGGCGCGCAAGTTCGGCATGACGCACTTCATCAACCCCAAGGACCACGCCAACGTCGTTGACGCCATTGTGCAACTCACCGACGGCGGCGCCGACTACAGCTTCGAGTGCATCGGCAACACCAAGGTGATGCGCGACGCGCTGGAGTGCACGCACAAGGGCTGGGGCCGCAGCATCATCATCGGCGTGGCCGAGGCCGGCGCCGAGATCAGCACGCGCCCGTTCCAGCTCGTCACCGGCCGCAAGTGGGAAGGCTCGGCCTTCGGCGGCGCACGCGGCCGCACCGACGTGCCGAAGATCGTGGACTGGTACATGGACGGCAAGATCAACATCGACGACCTCATCACCCACAAGCTCAAGCTGGAAGACATCAACAAGGGCTTTGATCTGATGAAGAGCGGCGAATCGATCCGCTCGGTGGTCGAGTTCTAAGAGACTCTCAGCCTCTGAGCTCGCCATGGCGCTGCCCACCCTGAACGCCGACACCCGCGTGCGCGCCGGCGTGCTGGAGGTGGCCTGCCACCTGGCCGGGCCCGTCGACGGCCCGCCGGTGCTGCTGATGCACGGCTTCCCCTACGACATCCACGCGTACGCCGACGTCGCGCCGATGTTGGCCGACGCCGGCTGCCGCGTGGTGGTGCCGTACCTGCGCGGTTTCGGTGCCACGCGGTTCCTGGAGGCCTCGACGCCCCGCTCCGGCGAGCAGGCGGTGCTGGGGGCCGATCTGCTGGCGTTGCTCGATGCGCTGCACATCGATCGCGCGGTGCTGGCCGGCTACGACTGGGGCGGCCGCGCGGCCTGCGTGGTGGCGGCCCTGTGGCCCGAGCGCTGTGCGGGGCTGGTCTCGGTCAACAGCTACAACATCCAGAACATCGCGCGCGCCATGGTGCCGGACACGCCGGCCAACGAACACCGGCTCTGGTACCAGTACCTGTTCCACAGCGAGCGCGGCCGCGCCGCGCTGCAGCAGGATCGGCGAGCGCTCTGCAAGCTGCTCTGGCAGATGTGGTCGCCCACCTGGGCTTTCGACGACGCCGCCTTCGACCGCAGCGCGGCCGCCTTCGACAACCCCGATTTTGTCGAGGTGGTCATCCACTCCTACCGCCACCGCTTCGGCCTGGTGCCGGGCGACCCGGCGGTGGCCGAGGTGGAGCGCCGCCTGGCCGCGCAGCCGGTGATCGGCGTGCCCGTCATCACGCTGGACGGTGAGGCGGACGGCGTGCGGCCGGCCGAGCCGGAACAGGCCAACGCCCACCGCTTCACCGGACCCAGGTCGCACCGCATCCTGCCCGGTGTGGGCCACAACCTGCCGCAGGAAGCGCCGCGCGTCTTCGCCGACGCCATACTGGAACTGATCCGCCGTTGAAGGCGGGCACCCTCACGGAGAAACACACCATGGGTTTTGCGCGCCTTGAACTGGTCAGCGAACACGGCTGCTTCGGCGGCGTGCAGCGTTTCTACAAACACGCGTCGAGCGAGATCGGCTTGCCGATGCATTTTGCGCTGTTCCTGCCGCCGCAGGCGCTGGCCGGGCAAAAAGTGCCTTTGCTCACTTTCCTCGCGGGCCTGACCTGCACCGAAGAAACCTTCTCCATGAAAGCGGGTGCGCAGCGTCTGGCCGCCCAGCTCGGCCTGGCGCTGCTGATGCCGGACACCAGCCCGCGCAACACCGGCGTGGACAGCGAAGACCACCACTGGGACTTCGGCGTCGGCGCCGGCTTTTACCTCGATGCCACGCAGGCGCCCTGGTCGGGCCACTGGTGCATGGAGAGCTACCTGCTGAAAGAACTGCTGCCGGCGGTGACCGCCGAGTTCCAGCTGGACAGCAAGCGCCAGGGCCTGTTCGGGCACTCCATGGGCGGGCACGGGGCGCTCACCCTGGCCTTGCGCCACCCGGGCGTGTTCCAGAGCCTTTCGGCGTTCGCACCCATCTGCGCGCCCACGAAATGCCCCTGGGGTCACAAGGCCTTCACCGGTTACCTCGGCCAAGATGAAAGCATCTGGGCGGAACACGATGCCAGCCTGCTCATGGCGCAGCAGAAGACCGCGCCGTACCCGGGCGGCATCCTGATCGACCAGGGCCTGGCCGACAAATTCCTCGCCGAACAGCTGTACCCCGAAGCCTTTGAAGCCGCCTGCGCGCAGGCCGGCCAGCCACTCACGCTGCGCCGCCACGCGGGTTACGACCACGGCTACTATTTCATCGGCACCTTCATGGAAGACCACCTGCGCCACCACGCGCAGGCGCTGGCGCAAGCCTGAGCGGTCTCAGCCGGGCAGGGCGCCGGGCTGCTGCAGCTGCCGGTAGACCGCGTCGGCCAGCTGCGCCAGCCGTTCCCGGGGCAGATCGCCGCTGAGCGCGTAGCCCAGCGAACCCTCGACCCAGTAAAAAGTTTCGGTCTGACCCACCCGCGCGAAGCGGAATGCCGCGGGCGCCGGGGCGGCATCGCCCGGCAGCACCGAGACATGCAGCGTGATGCGCCCGGCCGCGGGGTTCTCGTACATGAACAGCGCGCGCGGTTCACCCGCCTGGCCGGGCAGCAGGCGCCCGCCCATCAGGCCAAAACCCTGGTCTTCCAGAAGCGGCGCCTTCAGCGGCGTGCCCAGGCGACGCGACAGCCACTGCACCAAGTGCGCCTGCTCCTGCACACCGACCTCGACCGCGTGGCGTTTTTCGGGCACATACACCGCATGCGCCACGCGCGCTTCCTGCACGAAGCCGGGTTCGCCAGCGCCGGCCAGCGGCGTGTCGACCGGGCGCAGCCACCAGCCGCCCGCGAAGCCCAGGCCCAGCATCAGGCTGGCCACCAGGCCCTGCAGCCAGGGCCGCGAACGGCGCGGCCGTGTGGCGCGGGCCAGCGCCAGCGGCACGGGCTCGTCGAGCACACCGCGCTGCAGCGCCTGCAGGCCCAGGCGCTGGGCCTGCCAGGCCTGGACCCGGGCGGCGGCGTCGGGGTGTTGCAACAGCCAGTCCGACACCACCGGGACGAACTCGGGGTGCAACTGGCCGTCGACCCAGGCGTGCAGCTCGGCGTCGGTCACGTGGGTGGGGTTGTCGGAGGTCATGCTCGATGCGTTTTCATTTCACGATCTTCAACCGGGGTGTCCGGGTCTGAACCGGTGCACCGCCGTCCATCAGGTGGCGCAGCTGTTCGCGACCGCGCGACAGCCGCGACATCACCGTGCCCGCCGGAACGCCCAGCACCTGGGCGGCTTCTGCGTAGGGCATTTCTTCCACACACACCAGCAACACCACCTCGCGCAGCGCCGGGTTCAGCTGGCGCAGCGCCTGTTCCAGGTCCAGTCGCTCGGGCGTGTGCAGGAACGGGTCGTGGCTGGGCTCGTTGCCCTCGTCCAGTTCCACCGCCTGGCGCTCGTGCACCTGGTCGCGCACCTGGTTCAGGTACAGGTTGTGCATCAGCGAGAGCAGCCAGCCCCTCAGGCCGCTGCCGTCTTCGCGCGGGCGCCACAGCGACCACTTGTGGCAGGCCCGTTCCAGCGTGTCCTGCACCAGGTCGTCGGCACGGCTGGCATCCCCCGTGAGCAGGCGCGCATAGCGCCGCAGTCGGGGGATGTGGGTCAGCGCGCCTTCCGGGCCCAAACCTGGCCGCTTTCAGGGCTTGACGACGTGCCAGACACCGTTGAAACCGTCACCGGTCATGTCGCCGGGCTTGGTGTCCTTGACCCAGTAGTACAGCGGCTTGCCTTTGTAGGCCAGCTGTTTGCCACCGTCATCGCGCGTGACCACGCTGTAGTCGCCCGCGGGGGCGGCGTTGCCGGCCATCAGCGGCGGCCAGTTGGTGGCGCAGGGGCCGTTGCAGACGCTCTTGCCACTGCCGGCCGTGTCGCGGTCGAAGGTGTAGAGCGTCATGCCGTTGGGGCCGGTCAACATGCCGTTGGCCACCATCGGGGCACCCGCGGGTGCGGAGGCCGCAGCCGCCGGGGCCATGCCGTAGCCGGGGCGCTTCATCATGCCGTGGTGGCCGGGCCCGCCCATGCCTCGGGGGCCGGCGCAGCCCACCAGCAGGGCGGCGCCCAGCAGAAGGGTGGCAGAAGTGGAAAACAGGAGGGATCGGCGTTGCATGAGCAGGCTCCTTGAACAGAGGTTAAACAGGGACTGACATGCGGTGAACACCGCAGCGAGCCCATTTATTCCCGATGGCCCCACTGTTTTTTTGATGCCCGGGCTCAGAAGTCGGACCAGATGATCTTGCTGCCGGTGTTTTCCCAGGCTTCGTAGTGCTTCGCGTACAGGTCTTCGATGCGGTTGCGCTTGACCTTGAAGGTTGGCGTGATCACGTCGTTGTCCACCGTCCAGGCGGTGGTCACGAGCACGATGCATTGCAGCTGCTCGTGTGGGTCGAGCGTGGCGTTGATGCGCTGGAGGTGTTGCGCCAGTGAGCGTTCGAGTTCGGCGCGCGTGCCGGGATTCGCCGCGCGGGTCACCGCCTCGGCGTTGAGCATCACGATGCCCAGCGGCTGGCCCAGGTTGGCGCCGGTCACCACGCAGGCTTCCACCGCCTCGTGCTCGACCAGCTTGTCCTCGATCGGCGCGGGTGCCACGTATTTGCCCTTGCCGGTCTTGAACAGGTCTTTCACCCGGCCGGTGATGCGCAGCAGGCCCTGGGCGTCGATTTCGCCCTTGTCGCCGGTCCTGAGCCAGCCGTCCGCGGTGAAGGCCTCGCGGCTTTTCTCCGGGTCCTTGTAGTAGCCCAGCATCAGCGCCTGGCTGCGCATCTGCACCTCGCCCGTGGCCGGATCGATGCGGTGTTCGACGCCCTCGTAGACCGGCCCCACGGTGCCCTGCTGGTTCTTGCCCGGCTCGGTGATGTGCGAAAGCGCGAGGTTCTCGGTCATGCCGTAGCCCTCGTTGATGTGCAGGCCCAGCCGGCTGTACCACTGCAGCAGGGCCAGCGGCATGTGGGCGGCGCCACCGGCGGCGAACTGGCACTGGTCCAGGCCCAGCGCCTTCATCACCTTCCTGCGCACGATGCCCCCCAGGATGGGGATGCCCAGCAGCCGGTTGAGCTTGGCCGGCGGCATCTTGTGGTGCACGCCCTGCTGGAACTTGACCCACAGCCGCGGCACCGAGAAAAAGATGGTGGGGCGCGCGCGCTGCAGGTCGGCGGCGAAGGTGTCGAGCGACTCGGCGAAATACACGTGCATGCCGGTGCGCAGCCAGCCGTGTTCGACCAGCATGCGCTCGACCACGTGCGCCAGCGGCAGGTAGGACAGCATGCGGTCGTCGGCCGACATGGGGATGCGCTTGAGGCCCGAGTCGAGCGCCCAGGCGAAGTTCTCGAAGCTGTGCATCACGCCCTTCGGGCTCCCGGTGGTGCCCGAGGTGTAGATCAGCGTGGCCAGCTCGTCGCCCTGGCGCAGCGGTGTGCCCGGCAGGGGCTGGTTGCGCCCGCAGATGGCGTCCCAGCCTTCGTAGCTTTCGATCGCGTCCAGCGGCGAGAGCGGGTAGCTGATGCAGGGTAGGCCGTCGGGCACGCCGGGCTTCATGCCCTCCCAGCCGTCGAGCTTGCCGATGAAACAGGCCCGGGCTTCGCTGTGGGTCAGAATCTGGCGCACCGTCTCGGCCGCGAGCGTGGGGTACAGCGGCACCGACACATGGCCGGCCATCCAGATCGCCAGGTCGCTCATCATCCACCAGGCGCAGTTCTTCGAGAGAATGGCCACCTTGGAGCCCGGCTCCCAGCCCTGGGACTGCAGGTGTGCCGCCATGCGCCGCACCTGGTCACCGATCTGGCTCCAGGTGAAGTCCTGCACCGCACCGCTGCCCAGGGGTTGCGTGAGGGCCACGCGGTTGGGTGCGGTCTGCTCCCAGTGGTAGAGGCGTTGCAGGGACAGCAGTTCGGGCGCGACGAGGCTCATGGTTGGGGTCTCCTGTTGTTGTGGTCAAGGGCGTATCGCCTTCGGGGAAGCTACCCTGTCACAGGCGTTTGGGTCAGTGGGTTTTCCCTGCCACCGCCCAGCATGCACCGCCGCGTGCCGGGCATCGTTGATGCGGCTCAAACGGCCTGCGTGTCGACCGGCCTCAGGCCGTGAACGTGGCCGAGAGGCTGAAGCCGGGCAGGGAAAAATGGGCCGACCAGTGATCGCCCGGCTGCACCGGCCAGGCGTCGGTCCAGGTGCCGGTGGTCACCACGTCGCCGGGCATCAGGTCGGGCGCGCCCGGGCAGGCGCGCAGGGTGTTCAGGAAATGGTGCAGTGCGCGCAGCGGGCTGTCGAGCACGTTGGCGCCCTGGCCCTGTTCAACCGATTGACCTTGCCGGTCCAGCACGACGAGGGTCTGCGCCAGCAGGGCGTCGAGCTGCGCGGCGCCGACGGCCAGTTCGTGCACCGGCGTCTGGTGCCCGACCAGCAGGCGCGCGTGCAGGCTGCCGTCGGCCACCGTGTCGGCGGCCTGGAATTTCCAGTCCGGCAGGTGCGACTGCACGATCTCGAAGCCGGGTGCGACCCAGGCGATGGCATCGAACAGCTGCGCCAGCGTGGCTCCGGGCACCGGGGTGGCCCGCAGGCCGAACACGATCTCGGGCTCCAGCCGGGGCTGGCAGGTGGCCGCCAGCGAGACCGTGCCTGCGCCCTCGCAGAAGGCCAGCGTGCTGTCGTAGACCGTGCCCCAGATGGGTTCGAACACGTTGTAGCGGGGCCAGATCGTGCGGTTGGTGAAACCGACCTTGTAACCGCGGGGCACTTCGCCACGCGCCTGCCGAAGCGCGCGCACCGCCAGCGCGCGGGCGTAGGCGGTGGGCAGGTCGAAGGCGGGGTCGGCGCTGGGTGGGGCGCCCCAGAGCCGGCCCTGGTCGAGGTGGGTGAGCAGATCCTGAGGCGACATGGCGGCGGCCTGAAAACGGGGTGCTCGGCATCATAGGCTGGCGCGGCCCCCGTGTCAGGCCCTCGGGTGACCGCGTCGCGTTATGCTGGTGCCATGAGCCCGAACCCCTCCATCCAGCTTCGCGAATTCGTCACCGGTGGTGACCCCGCCGCCCAGCCCGCGGCCAGCATCATCGTGCTGCACGGCCTCGGTGCCGACGGCAGCGACTTCGTGCCGATCGCGCAGGAGCTGGACCTCAGCGCCATCGGCCCGGTGCGATTCGTGTTCCCCAACGCGCCGGTGCAGCCGGTCACCATCAACGGTGGCTACGAGATGCGCGCCTGGTACGACATCTACCCGCCGGGCGCCGACCCCGCTGTCCCGCGCCAAGAAGACGAAGCCGGGTTGCGCCTGGCCCAGACCATCGCGCAGGCCCTGATCGACCGCGAGGCCGGGCGCGGCGTGCCCGCCGAGCGCACTGTGCTGATGGGTTTTTCGCAGGGCTGCGTGGTCGCGCTCATGGCCGGTCTGCGCACGCCGCAGCGGCTGGCCGGGCTGGTGGGGCTCTCGGGCTACCTCGCCCTGGCCGATCGCACCGCATCGGAAGTGCACGCCGCCAACCGCGCCACGCCCATCTTCCTGGCCCACGGCGAAGCAGACGATGTGGTGGTCCTGGAGCGCGGCACCGCGGCGCGCGACGCACTGACCGCGCTGGGATACGCCGTGGACTGGCACAGCTACCCGATGGGGCACTCGGTCTGCGCCGAAGAGGTGGCCGACCTCAACGCTTTTTTGCTGCGGGTGCTGGCGCCGGACTGAGCGCGCCACCGCCTTGGCAGGGGGTGACTTGGCTTTTGTTTGTGAAGTCTGCATCCGGATGCAACCGCAGCGCCGCTGAAGGCCTGTTTTCGCTGCATCGGTGCACGCGGGCGCTTATGCTGGCCTCATGTACGTGCCCGATCTTTCATTGAACCAGACCCTCCCGCCACAGACCTTCGTGACCGGGCGCGACCCGGCCGCCACGCCCGTGGCCAGCCTCATCGTGCTGCACGGCCTGGGCACCACGGGCGGTGACTTCATCCCCCTGTTGCGCAGCATGAACCTGGCCGCCGTGGGTCCGGTGCGCTGCGTGTTCCCCGATGCGCCCCTGCGCACCGTGAGCTTCAACGGCAGCGACATGCACGCCTGGTACGACGCCGCGCCGTCCGACGCACCGCGCCATGCGCCGCTGCCGGCGGACGAGGCGGGCCTGCGCGCCTCGCAGAGCCTGGTTCAGGCGCTGATCGAGCAGGAAGAAGCCCAGGGCATGCCGTCCGAGCGCATCGTGCTCATGGGCTTCTCGCAAGGCGCCGTGCTCGCGGTGCACGCCGGCCTGCGCGCACCCCAGCGCCTGGCCGCGATCGTGGCACTCTCGGGCTACCTGCCCCTGGGCGCCCGCACCCTCCAGAGCGAGTCCCATCCCGCCAACCAGCGCCTGCCCATCTTCCTGGCGCATGGCGAGTACGACGAGGTGGTGCCGATTGACCGCGCCCGCGCCGCGCGCACCGTGCTGCAGGTCATGGGCCACCTGGTGGAGTGGCACAACTACCCCATGGGCCACGAGGTGAGCGACACCGAGCTGGCCGATGTGGAGGCCTGGCTGATCGGGGTTCTGAGCGTGGTCTGACTTGACCCCCCGCAGCGCTTCGCGCTACCCCCCAGGGGGCGGCACTGGCCGTCCGGCAAAGCCGGCCCGGCGGTGCCCTGGGCGGTAGCGCGAAGCGCTACGGCGTCACCGTTCAGCGATGTAGTGCGACATGTGCGCACTCTCGCCGGGCGCCAGGAACTCGCGCACCTCGGCTTCGAGCGCGTGGTCGGCCACGGTGGCGCGGGCGCGCTGGTGCAGGTAGTCGGCCCACGAGGTGACGATGAACCGTTCGACATAGCGCGAGGGTTCGCCCAGGTCCCGGTAGATGCGCCAGAAGGTGGCGCCGTCGCGTCGGCGCGGCGCCTTCATGCGGCTGATGGTGTCGAGGAAGGCCTTGTCTTCCCCCGCGCGGATGCGGTAACCCACTTCCACCGCCACCGGGCCGGCCTCTGGGCTGGGTTCGTCGTTCACAAACAGCTCGTCCCACGGGGTGCCCTGGGTCACCTCGTGCGCCTCGCCCACGCGCAGCGGGAACGGGCGCGCCAGCAGCAGGCCCGCGGCCATCAGGGCCCCGGCGGCCACCAGCGCCGTCGTGAGGCCGGCGATGTCGGACACCGCGCCCCAGAACGCCGAGCCGATGGCGAACGCACCGAGCGAGGCCACGATGTGCAACGCCACCGCGCGCGAGCGCACCCAGGGCGGGGCGCTGGCCTGGGTGGCGGTGTTGAAGGTGGACATGGCCGCCATCCAGGCCGCGCCGCCCACCGCCATGGCGGCGTACACCAGCAGCGGCACACGCACCCAGGCGGCCAGCAGCATGACGAGGGCAAACGCCACGCAGGCCGCGGCGATGATGGCGTCGAGCCCGAAGCGGCTGCGCAGGCGGCCGATCACCAGGCCCGAGGCCACCGCGCCGGTGCCCATGCAACCCATCAGCAGGCCGAAGCCCTGCGCGCCGGTGCCGAGCTGGCGCTGTGCGATCACCGGCAGCAGCGCCCACAGCGCCGAGCCGGCCGCGCTGTACGCCATCACGCGCACCAGCTGCGCCAGGATGATGCGCGAGTGCCAGGCGAAACGCAGGCCGCTCAGCGTGCCGCCCCAGAGGCGTTCGGCCGGCAGGCGCGAGGGCGGGTGCGCCTTCGGGGGCCAGCGGCGGATCGACTCCCACATCACGCCTGTGGTGAACACCGTGACCACAAACACCCAGCCCGCGCCCATCCAGGCGAACAGCAGGCCAGCCAGCGTGGGGCCGATCGCGCGCGCCGCGTTGTAGGCGATGCCGATGGCCGTGATCGCCTGTGGCCATTCGTCGCGCGGCACCGGGTCGATCACCGACGAGTTCCAGGCCGGGGTCAGTACGGCCGTGCAGCAGCCGCACACGAAGACCAGGAACAGCACCGACGCCGGCCCGCCCCAGCCGCCGAGCACCAGCCCGGCCAGCAGCACGCAGGCGACCACCTGCGCGATCAGCGCGCCCGAGATCAGGCGCCGGCGGTCGGTGGTGTCGGCCAGCACGCCCGCGGGCAGCGCCAGCAGGAACATCGGCAGGAAGACCGCCGTCTGCACCAGCGCGGCGAGGAAGGACGAACCGGTCAGCTCGACCATGAGCCAGGCCGCCGCCATGGTCTGCATGCCTGCGCCAATGAAGAAGACGGCGCCGCAAAGCCACAGCCCGCGGAAAGCGGGCTGTCGCAGGGGACTCCAGATGGAGTGGGAGGGGGTCATCGGGCCCATTGTCCCGCAGGGACTCAGGCTTCGCGCGCCGAGTCGGCCAATACCCTGGCCAGCCGGTTGTGCCGCTCCACCAGCGGCCCCAGGTCCACGGTGGTGAGCTGGCCTTCGCGAACCACCACGCGGCCATTGACCACGGTGTAAGCGGCCTGTGGGCTGGCGCAGAGCAGCAGGCTGGCCACCGGGTCGTGCACCGCGCCGCCGGCAAAGCCCAGCGCGCCCAGATCGAACAGGGCGAAGTCGGCACACATGCCCACCGCGAGGTGGCCGATGTCCTGGCGGCCCAGCACCTGGGCACCGCCGCGGGTGGCGATGTGCAGCGCGTCGCGCGCCGTCATCTCGGCCGGGCCGAGGTCGCAGCCGAAGAATGTTCGGCCATCGCGGGTTTCGGGCGGCATCAGCGCGCGGCCCACGCGCGCCAGCAGCAGGGCCTGGCGCGCTTCGTTCACCATGTGAGCCGCGTCGTTGCTGGCGCTGCCGTCCACGCCCAGGCCCACGGGCACGCCCGCGTTCAGCATGCGGCGGATGGGCGCAATGCCGGAGCTGAGACGCATGTTGCTGCAGGGGCAGTGCGCCACGCCGGTGCGGCTGGCGGCAAAGAGCGAAATGCCTTCGTCGTCCAGCTTCACGCAGTGCGCGTGCCACACGTCGTCGCCCAGCCAGCCCAGTTCCTGCGCGTACTGCGCCGGGGTCTTGTTGAACTTCTCGCGGCTGTAGGCAATGTCGTGGTCGTTTTCGGCCAGGTGGGTGTGCAGGCGCACGCCCTGGCCCTTGAAGCTGCGCGCGAGTTCGGCGCTCTGGCGCATCAGGTCGGGGCTCACCGAAAACGGCGAACACGGCGCGAGCGCGACCTGCACCATGGCGCCTCGCGCGGCGTTGTGCCAGGTTTCGATCAGGCGCTGGCTGTCTTTCAGGATCGCGTCTTCCTTCTCCACCACGCGGTCGGGTGGCAGCCCGCCTTGCGATTGCCCCACGCTCATGCTGCCGCGCGTGGCCAGGAAGCGCATGCCGATCTGCTGTGCCGCTTCGATGCTGTCTTCGAGTTGCACGCCATTGGGGTAGATGTAGAGGTGGTCGCTGCTGGTGGTGCAGCCGCTGAGCAGGAGTTCGGCCATCGCCACCTGGGTCGAGACCTGCACCATCTCGGGCGTGAGCCCGGCCCAGATCGGGTAGAGCCCGCGCAGCCAGCTGAAGAGCTCGGCGTCCTGCACACCGGGTATGGCCCGTGTGAGGCTCTGGTACATGTGGTGGTGCGTGTTCACGAGGCCGGGCGTGACAAGGTGACCACGGGCGTCGATGGTCTCACCGGCCGATTCCAGCAGCGCGCGTGGCAGCTCGGTGGTCGGACCGATCCATTCGATCACGTTGTCGCTCACGAACAGCGATGCGTCTTTCAGCTCGCGGCCTTGTGATGGGTCGGCGTGGTCGAAGGTGGCGATGCAGGTGGCGTTGTGGATCAGCAGGGTGTTCATGTCATTTCAGCCAGTAACCGGGCCTTGAATAGATCTTCTTAAGGTGGTCGATGAAAAACCGCACCTTGGCCGGCAGGTGCCTTTGCTGCGGGTACACGGCCAGGATGTCGTAGGCGGGCAGGGCGTAGTCGTCGAGCACGGTCACCAGCTCACCACGCTGCAGCTGCGCCTGTATCTCCCAGGTGCTGCGCCAGCCCAGGCCCATGCCTTCGCTCACCCAGCGATGCAGCAGCTCGCCGTCGTTGCAATCCAGGTTGCCGTCCACGCGCACTGTCACCGTCTTGCCGCCGTCCTGGAAATACCAGCCGCGTTGCTGACCCCCTTGCAAGTTGAAGGCCAGGCAGTTGTGGGTCTTCAGGTCGTCCAGCGTCTGCGGTTTGCCGTGCTTGCGGAAGTAGGCCGGTGTGCCGCAGACCACGCGCTGGTTGGTGGCGAGCTTGATCGCCACGAAGTTCGGGTCGATCACGCCGCCGATGCGCAGGCCCAGGTCGTAGCCGTCCCGCACCAGATCGACCACGCGGTCGGTCAGGTTGAATGAGAGCTTCACCGCCGGATTGGCCTTCAGGAACGCCGCCGCGTGCGGCGCCACGTGCAGCCGCCCGAAGGCCGCCGGGGCCGAGACGATCAGGTGACCGCTGGCGCTGTGTTTCTGGGCCGACACGGTGGCCTCGGCCTGCGCCCACTGCGCCAGCAGCGCGCGGCATTCGTCGAGGAAGCTCGCGCCCTGTTCGGTCAGCGCCAGCCGCCGCGTGGAGCGGTGGATCAATTGCGTGCCCAGGCGCTTCTCCAGCGCGTCGATGCGCCGCCCCATCATCACCGGGGTGATGCCCGCGTGCAGCGCGGCTGCGGCCAGGCTGCCGTGTTCCATCACCTGCACGAAGGCTTCGATCTCTTTGTAGCGGTCCATGGCGGCATGTTATCCGGGAGATTCCATACTGGGAGTATCGAATCAAATTACCTCCAGTGGCATTCTCAAAACGGACTGGGCTCCCTAGCATCGGCTGCAGTGATTCAACCCAACCGGAGACAGACATGCCGAAGATGAAGGCCGCGATGGCCGCCGTGCTCGTGATGGAAAAGGAAGGCATCACCCAGGCCTTCGGTGTGCCGGGTGCCGCCATCAACCCGCTCTACGCCCAGCTGCGCGAGCGTCAGACGATTGCCCATGTGCTGGCGCGCCATGTGGAGGGCGCCTCGCACATGGCCGAGGGCTACACGCGGGCACGCGCCGGCAACATCGGCGTGTGCATCGGCACCAGCGGCCCGGCCGGCACCGACATGATCACCGGCCTGTATTCGGCCGGCGCCGATTCGATACCGATCCTCTGTATCACCGGCCAGGCGCCGCGCGCCCGGCTCTACAAGGAAGACTTCCAGGCGGTGGACATCGAAGCCATCAGCAAGCCGGTCACCAAATGGAGCGTGACGGTGCGCGAGCCCGCGCTCGTGCCCCGCGTGTTCCAGCAGGCTTTCCATCTCATGCGCTCGGGTCGCCCGGGCCCGGTGCTGATCGACCTGCCGATCGACGTGCAGATGGCCGAGATCGAGTTCGACATCGACACCTACGAACCGCTCCCGGTCTACAAACCCGCGGCCACGCGCAAGCAAATCGAGAAGGCGCTGGACATGCTGACCGCTGCCGAGAAACCGCTGATCGTGGCCGGCGGCGGCATCATCAACGCCGATGCGTCCGAGCTGCTGGTGGAGCTGGCCGAACTCACCGGCGTGCCGGTGATCCCCACGCTCATGTCCTGGGGCACGATCCCCGACGACCACCCGCTCATGGCCGGCATGTGCGGCCTGCAGACCAGCCACCGCTACGGCAATGCGACCATGCTGGCGAGCGACTTCGTGCTCGGCATCGGCAACCGCTGGGCCAACCGCCACACCGGCTCAGTCGAGGTCTACACCCAGGGTCGCACGTTTGTGCACGTGGACATCGAACCGACCCAGATCGGCCGCGTGTTCAACCCGGATCTGGGCATCGTGTCCGACGCGAAGATCGCGCTCGAGCTCTTCGTGCAGGTGGCGCGCGAGCGCCAGGCCGCCGGGCAGCTGAAAGACTTCGGCTCCTGGGCCGTCCGCTGCGCCGAGCGCAAGAAGCTCATGCAGCGCAAGACACATTTCGACAACGTGCCCATCAAGCCGCAGCGGGTCTACGAAGAAATGAACGCCGCCTTCGGCCGCGACACGGTCTACGTGTCCACCATCGGCCTGTCGCAGATCGCCGGGGCGCAGTTCCTGCACGTCTACGGCCCGCGCCAGTGGATCAACTGCGGCCAGGCCGGCCCGCTGGGCTGGACGATTCCCGCTGCGCTCGGCGTGGCCGCGGCCGACCCGACCAAAACCGTGGTCGGCCTCTCGGGCGACTACGACTTCCAGTTCCTGGTGGAAGAACTCGCGGTCGGTGCGCAGTTCCGCATTCCCTATGTGCAGGTGCTGGTGAACAACAGCTACCTCGGCCTGATCCGCCAGAGCCAGCGCGGCTTCGACATGGACTACTGCGTGCAGCTGGCCTTTGAGAACCAGAACGTGGACGACCCCACGCTCAAGGGCTACGGCGTGGACCACCAGGCCGTCGTCGAGGGCCTGGGCTGCAAGGCGCTGCGCGTCTCCGATCCGGCCAAAATCCAGGGCGCCCTGCGCGAGGCGCAGGTGATGGCGCGCAAGTACAGTGTGCCGGTGGTCGTGGAGGTGATCCTGGAGAAAGTGACCAACATCGCCATGGGCACCGAGATCAACGCCATCAACGAGTTTGAAGACATTGAATGCCTGCACCCCGAGGGCCGCGAAGGGCTCATCGCTGCTGGATTATTGGAATGACACCCCCGCCGCGCTGCGCGCGACCCCCTCAAGGGGGCGACACTGGTCGTCCGGCAAAGCCGGCCCGTCGGTGTCTCTCGACGGGATCGCCTCATGCGGTTCAGGTCTCGCTCCGGTTTCACTGATGACTGAAAGAACAGAACATGCCACGTTTCGCCGCCAACCTCTCCATGCTCTGGAACGAGCTGCCCTTCCTCGACCGCTTCGCCGCCGCATCGAAAGCGGGCTTCAAGGCGGTGGAGTTCCTGTTCCCCTACGACCATCCAGCCGAGACCATCGCCCAGCTGTTGAAGCAGCACGGGCTGGAACTTGTGCTGCACAACCTGCCCCCCGGCGACTGGGCCGCGGGCGAACGCGGCATCGCCTGCATCCCCGGGCGCGAGGACGAGTTCCGTGCCGGCGTGGTGAAGGCCGCCGAATACGCGCCTGTGATCGGCGTGCAGCGCTGGCACTGCATGGCCGGGCTCATGCCCGCCGGCGTGAGCGAAGCGCAGGCCCGCGCCACCTGGGTGGGCAATGTGCGCTACGCCGCGGCCGAGGCGAAGAAGCTCGGCATCCCGCTGCTGATCGAGCCCATCAACACCTTCGACATGCCGGGCTACTTCGTCAACCGCCCGCGCCAGGCCATCGCGCTGATGGATGAGGTTGGCGCCGACAACGTGTTCCTGCAGTACGACATCTACCACGCGCAGCGCATGGAAGGCGAGCTGTGCAACACCATCCAGGACCTGTTGCCGCGCATTGCCCACATGCAGCTGGCCGATACGCCCGGCCGCCACGAACCGGGCACCGGCGAGATCAACTACCGCTTCCTGTTTCACTGCGTCGACGCCCTGGGCTATCGCGGCTGGATCGGCTGCGAATACAAACCCAAGGACTCATCGCCCGGCGGCACCGATCGGGGCCTGGGCTGGATGACCTGCCACGACGCGGCTGTCTGAGTCCGCGCAAAACCCCCGCACAAAGGAGACCAAGAATGACCAAGAGCGGCACCCAAGTCGGCTTCATCGGCCTGGGCATCATGGGCACGCCCATGGCGCTGAACCTCATCCAGGCCGGGCACCAGCTGTTCGTCAGCAGCCGCAGCAAGGTCCCCGCCGAGCTGGCCGAGCAGGGCGCGACCGTCTGCACCAACGCCACCGAGGTGGCCAAGCGGGCCGACATCATCATCACCATGGTGCCCGACACGCCACACGTGGAAGACGTGCTGTTCGGCGAGAACGGCGTGGCCAAGGGACTCAGCGCGGGCAAGACCGTGGTGGACATGAGTTCCATCAGCCCCATGGCCACCAAACAGTTCGCGCAGCAGATCAACGCCCTGGGCTGCGACTACCTGGACGCACCGGTCAGCGGTGGCGAGGTGGGCGCCAAGGCCGGCAGCTTGACCATCATGGTCGGCGGGCCAGAGGCAGCGTTTGAGCGCGTCAGGCCGCTGTTCGAAGCCATGGGCAAGAACATCACGCTGGTGGGCGGCAACGGCGACGGCCAGACCACCAAGGTCGCCAACCAGATCATCGTGGCGCTCAACATCGAGGCCGTGGCCGAAGCCCTGCTGTTCGCCAGCAAGGCGGGCGCCGACCCGGCCAAGGTGCGCCAGGCGCTGATGGGCGGCTTCGCGGCCAGCCGCATCCTGGAGGTGCACGGCGAGCGCATGGTCAAGC
Organism: Hydrogenophaga aromaticivorans; assembly: GCF_013387465.1. GTDB lineage: Bacteria > Pseudomonadota > Gammaproteobacteria > Burkholderiales > Burkholderiaceae_C > Hydrogenophaga > Hydrogenophaga aromaticivorans. The sequence continues at coordinate 184,011 of NZ_VYGV01000012.1, forward strand.
GCACGTTCAACCCGGGCTTTCGCATCGAGCTGCACCAGAAGGACCTGAACCTCGCGCTGCAGGGCGCGAAGGAGCTGGGCGTGAGCCTGCCGAACACGGCCAGCGCGGCCCAGCTGATGCAGAGTTGTGCGGCGCACGGTTGGGCGGGGCTGGACCATTCGGCGTTGTGCCGCTCGCTCGAACTCATGGCCAACCACCCGATCGCGCCCACCCCCGCCGCCTGAAGCGCCTTCGCTCCCTCCCCCGCTGGGGAAGGGCAGGGGTGGGGCCACGAGCGCCACCGTTTCGCTTCGACCGGTAGGATGGGCTGGCGGAGAGTCCCCATCCCCGCCTTCCCCCAGCGGTGGAAGGGGCAAGGCTCCCCAACGCCTACGTAACAACACGGCAGCCAGGCGCCGGTCATTTCTCTACACTTCCCGTCCATGACCGAAGCCACACCCCCCACCGTCCCCAGCCTGGCCAACCCCAGCGCCCTGCTGCGCCACCTGTACGACGTGGCGGTGCAGCGCGCCCTGCCGCTGCACAACACCGCCGCCCAGCTGCCGCCGCCGCCCAAGGGCCGCACCCTGGTGCTCGGCGCCGGCAAGGCCGGTGGCGCGATGGCGCAGGCGGTCGAAGGGCTGTGGCCCGCCGACGCCCCGCTGTCGGGCCTGGTGGTCACGCGCTACCACCACGTCCCCCCGCGCCCCGAAGGTCTGCCGCAACGCATCGAGGTGGTCGAAGCCTCGCACCCCGTTCCCGATGCCGCCGGGTTGGAAGCCGCTCAGCGCATCCTGAAACTCAGCGAGGGCCTGACCGCCGACGACCTCGTGTTGTGCCTGATCTCGGGCGGCGGTTCGTCGCTGCTCACGCTCCCCTGCGAAGGCCTCACACTCAGAGACAAGCAGCGCATCAACCGCCAGCTGCTGGAGAGCGGCGCGCACATCGGCGAGATGAACACCGTGCGCAAGCACCTGTCCGCCATCAAGGGCGGGCGCCTCGCGGCGGCCTGCGCGCCGGCGCGCGTGGTTACGCTCACCATCAGCGACGTGCCGGGTGACGACGTGAGCGTGATCGCCAGCGGCCCCACCGTGGCCGACGCGTCCACCTGCGCCGAGGCGCTGGACATCCTGCGCCGCTACGCCATCGAGGTGCCGCCCGCCGTGCGCGCGCAGCTGGAAAGCGGCGCGCTGGAAACGCCCAAACCCGGCGACCCGCGGCTGGCCGGCATTCAAACCCACCTGATCGCCACGCCCCAACAAAGCCTGGACGCCGCTGCAGATGCGGCCCGCGCCTTGGGCCTGAACGTGGTCGTGCTCAGCGACGAGATCGAAGGCGAGTCGCGCGAAGTCGGCAAGGTGCACGCCGCGCTCGCGCGCTCCACGGCGCTCGGCCGCAGCAGCTTCGCCAAACCCTGCGTCATCCTCAGCGGCGGCGAAACCACCGTCACGGTGCGCCCGCGCGCCGAAGGCCAGAAGAAAGGCCGCGGTGGCCGGGCCGGCGAGTTCTGTCTGGGTCTGGCCCAGGCGCTGGGCGGGCAGGCCGGTGTGTGGGCGCTTGCGGCCGACACCGACGGCATCGACGGCGTGGAAGACAACGCCGGCGCGCTGGTCACGCCCGACACCCTGGCCCGCGCCGCCGCGCTGGGCCTGAAGATCACGGACCACCTGGCCCGCAACGACGCCTACGGCTATTTCGAGCCGCTCGGCGATCTGGTCATCACCGGCCCCACGCACACCAACGTGAACGATTTCCGCGCCGTGCTGGTGGTCTGAGGGGCATGTCGGCGTGCACGTTTGTGCATGAAAAGTTTCTTGTTTGTGCACGATATGATGCGCGCATGCACACAGACATCCCCCTTGAGCGCCGCGATCTGATCGCCCAACGCCTGGCCCAGGGCCAGCCCGTGGTGGCCGCTGCGCTGGCCACTGAATTCCAGGTGTCGGAAGACGCCATCCGGCGCGATCTGCGCGCGCTGGCCGCCGAAGGGCGCTGCCGCCGCGTCTACGGTGGCGCGCTGCCGCCCCTGCCCGGTGCGTTGCCGATGGCGGTGCGCATGGACGCCGGCCGCGAACGCAAGGCCGCGCTGGCGCGGGCGGCGGTCGCCGTCATCGAGCCCGGCGAATTCCTCTTTCTGGACAGCGGCAGCACCAACCTGGCGCTGGCCGCCTGCCTGCCCGAGGACCATGCCCTCACCGTGGCCACCAACTCGGTGGACATCGCCGCCGCCCTGCTGCGCCGCCAGGACGTGCAGCTCATCATGGTTGGCGGCGCCGTGGACCCGCTGGTGGGCGGCTGCGTCGACGCCACCGCGGTGCTGGCCGTCGGCCAGATGAACATCCAGCGTTGCTTCCTCGGCGCCTGCGCGGTCACGGTCGAAGCCGGCATCTGCACTGTCGATGCCGGCGATGCCGCTTTCAAACGCGCCTTGCGCGCGGCCAGCCGCCGCTGTGTCGCCATGGCCACCAACGACAAGCTGGGTCTGCAGCTGCCATACCGTGTCACGCCCATCCGCGAGATCGATCACCTCGTGGTCGAACACGACGCCGACTTCCAGACCCTCAAGGCGCTGGCGAAGCAGGGCACGCAGGTGCTCAAAGCCGCCCGCCCGGCGGCGCCGGGGTAGGCCGGTGAATCGTTTCTAATAGTGGCCTGGCCGCCGGCGAAACCGCCGGACCGGCGCCAGCCCCCCGTTCGGGCCGGCAAATCCCCTGTTTTCCTCCACGCTCAGGCGCCCTGCGGGGCGCTGCGGACCGTTTTGCGCAGTTCTTTCTTCCACACCCCAACCACCGCCCTGGTGCGCCAGCTTGCGGGCTTTCTGCCCGCGGGGGCGGTTGCGCCCGGTGACGCGGCGCGGCAGGACGTGGCCGAGCGCCTGGGGCAGTGGCTCAACGTGGCCGACGCCATCAGCCTGAGTTCGGCGCACGCGGCCATCGCCGCCGCCGGGCGGCAGGCCGCCCGCACCCCCGGCCAGCAGGCCACCAGCGCCGAAACGCTTCAGGCCGAGCTGGAGCGCGTGCGCGCCGTGCTCAGCCAGTCCATCACCACACGCGACACGCGCCACCAGCCCGACCCGGACGACCTCGACACCGAGTTCGCCTTCTGCCTGCAGCGCTACCAGGACCAGCAGCGCCGCCTGGAGATGAGCGTGGACGCGCTGCGAGAACACGTGCGCCAGACCCTGGCCAAAGGCCCCCCCCGCCTAGCCCAGCTCGCTGCGCTCGACGCGGTGCTGGGCGAGATGCTTGGCGGGCGCGAGCAGCGCCTGTTGAACAACGTGCCTGCTTTTTTGAAGCTGCGGTTCACCGAACTGCGCCGCCAGCCGTTGAGCGCCGAAAACAACTGGCTGGCCACCTTCAACACCGAACTGGAGCAGACCCTGCTCGCCGAGCTGGAGCACCGCCTGCAACCGGTCGCCGGAATGATCGAAGCCATTTCCCATGAGCCCTGAAGCCACCTCCATGAACCGATCTACCAACGTTCCCCTGCTCATCGGCGCCTTCCTGCTCGGCCTCTTCGCCATCGCCTGGGTGGGCGTCGGCTTCATCGGCACCAGCAGCTGGCTCGCCCTGGGCATGACGGTGGCCATCGCCGTCGCCTACCTGGTGGGCGCACTCGAAATCCGCCGCTTCCGCAGCGCCAGCACCGGCCTGGCCCAGGCGCTCGCCCACATTCCGCAGCCGCTGAACAACCTCGCCGACTGGCTCGCCCGCGTGCCCGCGCCGCTGCAGAACGCCGTGCGCCAGCGCGTCGAAAGCGGGCGCGGCGCGCTGCCCGGCCTGTCGCTCACGCCCTACCTCATCGGTCTGCTGGTCATGCTCGGCATGCTCGGCACCTTCCTCGGCATGGTGGTCACCTTCAAGGGCGCCGTGTTCGCGCTCGAAGGCTCGGCCGATCTGGGCGCCATCCGTGGCGCGCTCGCTGCGCCCATCAAGGGCCTGGGCATTTCCTTCGGCACCTCGGTCGCGGGTGTGGCCAGCTCGGCCATGCTGGGCCTCATGTCGGCCATCGCCCGCCGCGAGCGCATGGATGTGGCCCGCGCGCTGGAACAACACACCGCCGGCGCGCTGCGCCCCTTCACCGCCGCCTTCATCGCCGCAGAGAACCGCGACCACACCTTCGCCGCCCTGCAGCGCCAGGCCGACGCGCTGCCCCAGGTCGTCACGCAGCTGCAGGCGCTGATGGAGCAGGTGGAGCGCCGCCACCAGCAGCTGGATGAACAGCTCAGCGCGCGGCAGGACCAGTTCCACCGCGAAGCCGCCGCCGCGTACACCGGCCTCGGCCAGTCGGTGGCGCAGACGCTCAACGACAGCCTGTCGTCGAGCGCCCGCGTGGCCAGCGACAGCATCAAGCCCGTGGTGGAAAACGCCATGGCCGCCATCGCACAAGAGTCCACCCGCCTGCACGAGCGCGTGAGCGCGGCGGTGCAGACGCAGCTGACCGGCCTGTCCACCCAGTTCGCCGCCACCACCGGCAGCGTGGCCGAAGGCTGGCAGTCCGCCCTGCAGAACCACGCCCGCACCAGCGAGCAACTGGTGAGCGGCCTGGGGCAGGCGCTGGATCAGTTCAACACCAGCTTCGAAGCCCGCGCCGCCCAGCTGCTGGCCAACGTGCAGCAGGCCACGGCGCAACAACACAGCGAGCAGGCCCAGGCCGAAGCGCAGAAGCTGGCCGCTTGGACCACCGCGCTGCAAGGCATGGCCAGCGGCCTGCAGGCCGAATGGCAGCAGGTGGGCGCGCACCACCTCGCGCAGCAGCAGGCCGTGTGCCAGACGCTGGAGCACACTGCCAGCGCCCTGCAGCAGAGCGCCAGCGAACAGGCCACACGCAGCATGGAGAGCGTGGCCCGCCTGCTGGCGCAAAGCGAAGCGCTGGTGTTGGCCCGCACCGAGTCGGAAGCGCAATGGACGCAACAACACGGCCAGCGCATGGATCAGCTGGCCGCCCTCTGGCGCAGCGAACTCAGCGCCCTGCGCGCGGAGGAAAGCATGCACCTGCAAGCCCTGCGCAGCGAAGAAGCCGCGCGCGGCCAGGCCGCGGTGGAGCGTCTTGCCAGCCTGCAAACCGAGCTGGCCACGCAGCTGCAAGCCCTGCGCGCCGACGAAGCGAGCCGCCAGCAGACCACCGCCGAACAAGCCGCCGCGCTGCACAGCACCATCAGCACCCAGCTGCAAACCTTGCGCACCGAAGAAGCCACCCACCTGCAGACCCTGCGCAGCGAAGAAGCCGCGCGCGGCCAGGCCGCGGTGCAGCGCCTCGGCGAGCTGCAGGTCGCCGTCACACAGCACCTCGCCACGCTCGGCACTTCGCTCGAAGCGCCCATGTCGCGCCTGCTCGAAACGGCTTCCGAAGCGCCCAAGGCAGCGGCCGAAGTCATTGGCCAACTGCGCGGCGAAATGAGCCGCCTCACCGAGCGCGACAACCTCGCCCTGCAGGAGCGCACCGAGCTGGTGGCCCACATCAGCAGCCTGCTGCAGAACGTGCAGCAGACCACCGGCGAGCAGCGCGCCGCCATCGAATCGCTGGTCGCTTCCGCCACCACCGTGCTCAACCAGACCGGCGCGCAGTTCGCGCAGACCCTGGGCGCGCAGGCGGGCCGGGCCGACGAGCAGACCGCGCAGATGGCCACCAGCGCCGCCGAACTTGCCGCGCTCGGCCAGGCCTTCCAGCAGGGCGTGGCACTGTTCAGCAGCACCAATGAAAAGCTGGTGGACGGCCTGCAGCGCGTCGAAGGCGCCATTGGCCAGCACATGGCGCGCAGCGACGAGCAGCTTGCCTACTACGTGGCGCAGGCGCGTGAGGTGATCGACCTCAGCATCAGCGCGCAGCAAGGCATCGTGGAAGACATGCGCCAGCTGCGCGCCAGCAAGCCCGTGGCCGCCAAAGCCGCCGCGCCCGCTGCACCTTCCGCGCAAGGAGCCGCGTGATGAGCGCCGCACGGCCGTTCCGAAGGCGCTCAGCCCCGCAGTGCGCAGCACGGAGGGTGGTCCGATGAGCAGCAGCGTGGACGACACCGCCATCGACGACGGCCTGGGTGAGACCGCGCCCGTCTGGGCCGTGTTTGGCGACCTCATGTCCGGCGTGGTCGGCGCGTTCGTGCTCATCCTCATCGGCGTGCTGCTGGTGCAGATGGACCTGGTGAGCAGCCTGCAGTCCGAGATCGCCAAACGCCAGCAGGAAGAAGCCCGCCGCATGGCGCTGGAAAAAGCGCTCGCCATCCCGCTGCAGAGTGGCCGCGTCACGCTCAACAACGGTCGCATCGGCATCAGCGGCAGCGTGCTGTTCGACTTCAACTCGGATGAATTGCGCCCCGAAGGCCAGCAACTGCTCAAGAGCCTGGTGCCGCCGCTGGAGGTGTACCTCGGCGAGCGCGACGAGATGCTCATGGTGAGCGGTTTCACCGACGACAAGCCCATCATCCAGGGCCCCCACCAGCGCTTCGAAGACAACCTGGAACTCTCGGCCCAGCGCGCGCTCACCGTGACCCGCACGCTCGTCAAAGAAGGCATGCCGCGCCAGCGCGTGTTCAGCGCCGCCTTCGGCGCCGAACAGCCCGTGGCCAGCAACGCCGATGAAAAGGGCAGAGCGCTCAACCGCCGCGTGGAAATGGCCCCCGTGCCCCGCGCCGCGCCCACGCCGAGCACGGCCGCGCCCGTGGCTGCCACCGCCAAGCCATGAACACCCGCGGCGATCCTGATCGTCTCCCTCCCCCTCTGGGGGAGGGCAGGGGTGGGGGCGGGCGTTCGGGTGCATCGCCGGCGCGCATCCCCCATCCCAGCCTTCCTCCAAAGGGGGAAGGAGCCAGCCCAGCGCAGCGGGCTGCACCCTCCCTTCTCGCAGCCCTCAACGCCCACATCGCCCAGGCCAGCCAGGCCGCGGCAGGTGGCCCCAAATCAAACGGCGACAAGTGGCCCGAACTGCGCAGCGCCCAGCGCTTCCGCGAAACCTGGGAGCGCCTGGGTGCCGAAGACGCCGTGGTGAAGGCCACGCACCGCGCACCCGAAAACGCCGGCCCGCTCAACTCCCACATGCTCGTGCTGCGCACCCTCGGCCTGATGCGCGAACTCTCGCCGCACTACCTGCGGCGCTTCCTCTCCCACACGGAAACCCTGCTCTGGCTGGAGCAGGCACAGGGGCAGCTCAAGGCGCCGGTGGGCAAGGGCAAGGCGGTGAAGGCGGCTCGACAGAAGAAGTGAAGACGCCGGCCATGGCGGCTCGGAAAGCCCATGGGGCTGGTGCAAGAACAAGTGGGGGCGTATCGTGTCAACCCCCGCCGTGCAGCACACAGGAGAACCCCCATGTCTTACATCGATGGTTTCGTGATCGCGGTCCCGACCGGGAAACAGCAGCAGTTCATCGCCCACGCCAACACGGTTGACAGCGCCTTCATCGATCACGGCGCGACGCGGGTGGTTGAGTGCTGGGGGGCCGATGTGCCCAAAGGCCAGACCACCGACTTCCAGGGCGCGGTGGCGGCGCAGGACGACGAGACGGTGGCGTTCTCGTGGATCGAGTGGCCCGACAAAGCCACGCGCGACGGCGTGATGGGCCGGATGGCCGAACTGGCCAAGACCGACGAGCGCTGCGACCCGGCGAAGAACCCGATGCCGTTCGACGGCAAGCGGATGATCTACGGCGGCTTCGAGCCGATCGTCGAACAAGGCGAGGCGGCCACCGACAGCTACGTCCAGGGCTTCGTCATCCCGGTGCCGACGGGCCGGCGCGAGGACTACCGGCAGGTGGCCGAAGAGGCGTGGGTGTTGTTCAAGGAATACGGTGCGCTGCGCGTGGTCGAAGCCTGGGGCGACGATGTGCCCGATGGCAAGCTCACCGACTTTCGCCGCGCCGTGAAGGCCGAGCCGGGCGAGAACATCGTGTTCTCGTTCATGGAATGGCCGTCGCGCGAAGTCTGCGACGCCGCGCAAGAAAAGATCATGAAAGACGATCGCATGAAGCCGCCCGAGGGCATGGACTGGCCGTTCGACGGCAAGCGCATGATTTTTGCCGGGTTCACCCCGGTCGTGACACTGGAGCAATGACATGAGCAACGCGAAGGGCGATTTCATCTGGTACGAATTGCTGACCACCGACGCCGACGCCGCGCAGCGCTTCTATGGCGATGTCGTCGGCTGGACGGCGAGCGACAGCGGCCAGCCGGGCATGGACTACCGCATCCTCGACGCCGGTGACGGCCAGGCGGGCGGCCTGATGCAGATCAACGAACAGATGCCCGGTGCGAAGCCGGTCTGGCTCGGCTATGTCGGGGTGCCCGACGTCGACGCCGCGGTCGCCGACTGGACCGCAGCCGGCGGCAGCGTGCAGATGCCCATGATGGACATCCCGAAGGTGGGGCGGATCGCGATGCTCGCCGATCCGGACGGCGTGCCGCTGTACGTGATGCGCGGCGCAAGCGATGAGGTCAGCACGGCCTTTCGCGTCGCCGATGCGCGCCATGTGCGCTGGAACGAAATCGCCGTGAAGGACGACAAGGCATCACTCGCGTTCTACCAGGTGCGCTTCGGCTGGACGGTGGTCGACACCATGCCGATGGGCGAGCAGGGCGACTACCACCTGCTGGCCGCCAACGGGGTCCGCATGGGCGCATTGATGCGCAGCCCGGTCGGCCAGGAACCGCGCTGGCTCTATTACTTCGGGGTCGAAGATATCGACGCGGCGGTGGAGCAGATCAAGGCGGGCGGCGGCCAGGTGCTCGATGGCCCGCACCAGATCCCTGGCGGCGAATACAGCCTCCATGCGCGCGACCCGCAAGGCGCTGCCTTCGGCCTCGTCGGCCCGCGGATAGCGCCGCGGTGACCGGGCAGCCGCTGCCGGACCCGGCGGCACGCCCGTGAAGAAACAGGCGCTCAGGGGCGAGCGGCAAGCCCGGCGCCGGCCTGAGTGGCGAGCCAGTCCTTGAAGCAAACGGTACCCAGGCGAGGGTTGGCCCCGGGCACGAGCGTGCTGTCCTGGATCTCGGCGCCGAAATAGCGTGCACCTGGCTCGGCAACGACGGTGCGGGGGTCGTGAATGGCCGTCAGGTAGGTTTGCACCAGATCGGACAACCGGAACCGTTCGGGGCCGGCCACCTCGATCACGCCGTTGACGGGTGCCGAGAGGGTCGCTTCGGCCACGGCGGCGGCGATGTCGCCGGATGCAATCGGCTGGATGCTGGCCGGCGAGAGCCTGACCGTCTTGCCGTCAGCCGCTGTGCCCGATTGCGCGATGCCGGCGACGAACTCGAAGAACTGGGTCGATTGCACGATGGTGTACGGCACGCCGCCCTGACGGATCAGCCGTTCTTGCGCGGCCTTGGCCCGGAAGTAGCCGCTTTGCTGGAGCCTGTCGGTGCCCACCACCGAGAGCGCCACGTGGTGCCCGACGCCCGCGGCCCGTTCTGCGGCCAGCAGGTTGCGGCCCGAGGTCTCGAAGAAGGCGAGCACGGCCGCGTCTTCGAACGATGGCGAGTTCGCCACATCAACGACCACCTGAGCGCCCGCCAGCGCATCGGCCAGGCCCTCGCCCGTGAGGGTGTTCACCCCCGACTGCGGTGAGGCCGCCAAGGCCTCGTGTCCACGCGCCTGGAGCAGGGCGACGAGCTTGGAACCGATCAGGCCGGTTCCTCCGATCACAATGATTTTCATGATGAGGTGTCCTGGGTTCAGTTGAGGTTGGCCTTGTCGAGGCCGAAAGCGGCGTCGTACGCCCCGGGCACGGTCTTGAAGGCCACGTTGGCGCGGTTCCATGCATTGATCGACATCACGATGAAGGTCAGGTCCGAGAGCTCCTTCTCGGAAAACTGCGTGCGCACCCGCTCATAGAGTTCGTCGGGCACACCGTGCTCCGGTATGCGGGTCAGCACCTCGGTCCAGGCGAGCGCTGCGCGCTCACGCGGAACGAACAGCGTCGACTCGCGCCAGATCGCCAGATGGTGCAGGCGCAGGGGCCGTTCGCCGTGGATCGTGGCTTGCTTGATGTGCATGTCCACACACAGGCCGCAACCGTTGAGCTGTGAGGCCCGGATCTCGACCAGGTGGCGGATGCCCTCCTCGATGGCGCTGTGGTTCAGTGCAGTGCTGAAGGCGACGAACTTTTTGAAGAATTCGGCGGACTGTTCGGCGTAGTTGATGCGTTGGGTCATGGTGAGGTTCGCTTTGATTCAGGGTTGTGAGACACACCCTGAAGACGCGCGAGCCCTGCCGGTTGTGACAAACCTCGTCAGACCGGCTTCAACGCCATCGCCATGTGGCGCAGCTTGTCCGGGTTGCGCTGAACGTGGATGCGCACGATGCGCTCACCGTCGGTCTCGAAGGATTGCACCGATTCGAGAGCCCCATCGATGAAACGCAACACGCCCCACTGCCCGTTGATGACCGCGAGCTCGACCTGCACCGCATCCTTGAAGCGCAGACGGGTCGCATAGAACAGTTGAGCAATGCGCGTGCCGCCCAGCAGGGGTTTGCCGAAACTCGGGACCTTGCCTCCACCGTCACCGATCAACTCGGCGTCCTCGCTCAACAGGGACTTCATGGCGTCGAAGCTGCCATGGGTCAGCGCTTCAGCGAACTGACTGAGCACACGCAGGTGCACCTCGGGTGCCACGGTGAAGCGGGGCCGGGCTTCGCGCAACTGGGCCTTCGCGCGGCTCACCAGCTGGCGGCAGGCCGCTTCGCTCTTGCCGATGGTGCGCGCCACCTCGTCGTAGTCCGCGTCGAACACCTCGCGCATCAGGAACGCCGCCCGGGCCTCCGGTGTCAGGCGCTCCAGCAGGGTCAGGAACGCGACGGAGAGGTCTTCCGCGCGCTCCAGCACCTGCTCGGGCGAAGGTGGTGTCTGGTCCAGGCGCGGTTCAGGCAGCCAGAAGCCCACGTAGTGCTCCCGCTGCACCTTGGCCGAGCGCAGGCGGTCGATCGCCATGCGGGTCGTGGTGGTGACCAGCCAGGCCTCGGCGTTCGCGATGGCCGAACGGTCGGCATCGTGCCAGCGCAGCCAGGCGTCCTGCACGACCTCTTCGGCCTCGGCGATGGAGCCGAGCATCCGGTAGGCAATGCCCTGCAGGCGCCGGCGTTGGCTCTGGAAGGTGTGGGTGGCGTCGTCCATGGTGGCGTCAACCTTACATGATGGTCGGATGGGCAGCGGGGTCGCAAAGCTGTTTGCTGCATCAGACGTTTGTGACCGGCGTTTTGTGACAGAAACGGATCAAACAGTTGGGCAGCGCGTTGTCACGCACGCCTTTGATTGACCAGGTTGCGGCGATGGACCGCACCTACCTCTGGCAGCGCCCCGGCTGGCCACTCCGCAGAACGTCACACCGTGGCTCAGCTGGTTTCTGGCCTGCTTGCTGCGCGCCGTGCAAGGCGTCGAGCGACTGCATGGCCAACTGACCGGTCACTCGACTGAGGCCAGCCAGACCAGGTCCCGGGAACGACTGCTCACGCCAAGGATGAACAGGTGATCCCGACCACTATGCTTAGGTCTCACTCAGGCGCGCAGGGCAATGATCAGCACCGAAGTGGCAACACACATCCCGGCGTTGCAAGCATTGACGGCAACGGACCGCGTCACCCTTTGCCCCTCCTGTTCGTAGAGCCACGCGGCCATCGTCAGGTTGGCGCCAGTCCAGGTCAGCCACGTCAACAGCGAGTGTTGCTGCGAGTCGCCACTGGACCAGATCGCCCAGATGGTGGGTAGGTACGCCACCATGCGGGCCGCGCTGAAGAGCGCAAACGACCACCCCAGCACAGCGAGGTAGCGGGCGCGAGCCGGCGCGGCGGTGGTGCCGACGGCATCGAGGCGGGCGTGCATGGCGGGCTTCCTAGCCTTGGGCCGGTCCGTGGCTGGCTTCGAGCACGGACCATTCGGCTTCCGTCTTGCGCACGGACGAAAGGCGCAGGCCTGCATGGGCGAACAACCGAGCGTACTCGCGCCTGCTGCGTTCGCGCCCGCTCAGGCTGACCAGCATGTTCAGGTCCGTGCGAGCGACATTTCGGTCGCCGGGATCGTGACCGGGGTTGTCGGGACGCAGGCGTTCGATCACCAGCAACCTGGCCTGTTGCGACATCGCTTCGGCGCAATGCGAGAGGATCCTTCGGCAAGACTCGTCATCCCAGTTGTGGAGCACGCTCTTGAGGAGGTAGAGGTCCCCGCCGACCGGGACGCCGACGAAGAAGTCACCAGCCTCGACTCGGCAGCGAGCCCACACGCCCAGGCGCTCGAGTCGCTGCTCAGCGCCTTCGAGTGCAGCAGCCTGATCGTGCAGCACGCCGCGCGCCGCGGGTGCCTGTTGCAGGACAGCACCGAGCAACTCGCCTTGACCACCGCCGACATCGACGACGCAACGGACCGAATCCAGCTCGAACAGCGGAACGAGTGCCGGCGCAGCCTGCCGGGTCAGCTCGACCATGGCGTGGTGGAAGACCGTACGCGCCTGCGCGTCGGTGGCCAGCCGCTCATAGCCGCCGACGCCATGGTGCCGCTGGGGCCAGCTGGCGCCGGTACGGACTGTCTCGGGCAGTTCGCCCAGGCGCTGCCACAGCCCACCCCCGGCGTGCAGGGCCCAGTGGTGCAAAGACCCCGGCGCCTCGCGACACAGCAGCTCGCCCACACGGGTCAGCCGCCAGCCCTGTGTGGCCACGGATTCGCACAGATCGAGGGCGGTCATGGCCAGCAACAGCCGCTGCAGCGCATCAGGGCAGCAGCCGCTGGCGGCGGCCAGGGCTGGCGTGTCTGCGGTGCCTTGCGCCATGTGTTCCGGCAGCTGCAGCACACAGGCGGTGCGAATGACCTGCGTGACCCAGGCACCGTTGATCATGGCCAACAGTTGCGCGGCATCGTCAGTTGAGCCGCGCGGCGGGCGGGTGGGCGCGAAAGTGTCCATCACGCGCGTTGCTCCTATTCGGTCTTCAGGCCGGCCGCCCGGATCAACTGCCCGAACCGGGCGTGTTCGGCTCGGATGAAGGCCGTGAACTCGGTCGGCGAGAGTTCACCGGCGTCGGCCCCGGCCTGCGCGAAGAATCGCCGCCCCTCGTCGCTGGTCGCAACCTTGTTGATCTCGCGGTTGAGGCGTTCGACGACGGGCTGTGGCGTGGCCGCCGGCGCGGCGATGCCTGTCCAACCGATGTATTCATACCCGGGTACGCCAGCCTCAGCAAGCGTGGGCACTTCCGGCCAGGCCGGAACGCGCCTAGCGCCAGAGACGGCCAGCGCGCGCAACGCGCCTGACTTGACGTGCGGCAGCAGCGGTGTCAGACCCTCGATCGCCCAGTCCACCTGCGACCCCAGCAAAGCCGTCAGCAGCGCCCCGCCACCCTTGTATGGCACGTGCACCGCCTCGATGCTGGCCATGCGCTTCAGTTCTTCGGCCGCCAGATGCGGCGGCGTGCCGTTGCCGTTGGATCCGTAGTTCATGGACCCGGGCTTGGCCCTTGCGCGTGCCAGCAGATCGGCCACCGAGGTGATCGGCGAAACCGCCGGCACCACCAGTGCCAGCTGACCGATACCGAAGCGCGCCACCGCCACGAAGTCGGCCAACGCGTCGTAGCGGGGCTTGGCGAAGAGGTGCGGATTGATGGCCGCGATGCCCTGGTGTGTGAGCAGCAGCGTGTGTCCGTCGGGAGCTGCGCGCGCCACCTGCTCGGCCGCGACGCTGCCACCGGCGGCAGCGTTGTTTTCCACCACCATGGGCTGGCCGAGCAACGGGCCGACACGATCGGCCAGCCAGCGCGCACGGATGTCGGTGACGCTGCCGGCACCGCCCGCGATCAGGCGGATCGGTCGGCTGGGCCAGTCCGCCGCCCCTGCCGGCCATGCATTCACGGCACAGCCCGCGACGACGAAGCTCAGAATTTGGCGACGATGCAGTTTCATGGGGTACTCCTTTGCCATCGAATGGGTTCACTCTATGCGGCGGATGCGTTCGCAGGAATACTCCAGGTGTTGGAGCTGCCTTCAACCCCTGGTTGAAGGCGCTGATTCGCTCATGGCGCATTGGTGGGAGCAGAGCATGGACAGACTTCGTGCGATCCGATACCTCGTTTCGGCGGCCGAGGGTGCCAGCCTTTCCGCGGCGGCACGACTGCATGGTGTCAGCGTGGCCGCGGTGGCCAAGCTGATCGGCGCGCTGGAATCCGACATGAGGGTTCAGCTGTTGGAGCGCCACGCCCACGGTGTCACACCCACGGTGGCAGGGCGCATGTTCCTGGAGGTGTGCCGTCCCGCCCTGGCACAGCTCGACGACGCCGTGGAACAGGTCACCGCGTCGTCCACCCGGGTCCAGGGCACGGTCGTCATCGGCGTGCAGCCGGTCGTCGCCCAGGAAGTGCTGACCGCGGCGTTGCCCAAGTTCTGCGCGTTGTATCCCGACATCCAGCTCGACGTGCGCTACTTCATGAACATGGCCGAGCTGCAGAACCGCAGCCTCGACGCCATCATCGTGATGGGCTGGCCGCAGCAGGTGGGCGACCTGGTCGGACGGGCTCTGGGTGCCACAACCTTCGTCGTCGTCGCTTCACCAGCTTACTGGACAGCGCATGGCATGCCGCAGCACCCGCTCGACCTCGAGCAGCACAACTGCCTGTGCATCCGCTCGAACACCGGATCCGTGATGGACTTGTGGCACTTCAGGCGCGGCGATGAACGCGTGTCGGTTGCAGCGCGTGGCTCGATCATCGTTGACAACGTGCATCGCGACATGGTGCGCGACCTGGTGCTCTCCGGCGTAGGCGTCGCTCGCCTGCTTGACTGGCATCAGCGTCCCGGGCGGGAGGTGCCTCGCGGCCTGCTGGTCCCGGCGCTGACCGACTGGGTCGTCGACGAAGTCCCGCCCGTCAATCTGCTCTACGCTCCGAGCGTCCGGCGCACACCCCGCGTGCGTGTTTTCCTGGACTGGGTCGTACAGCTCTTTGCCGAAGTCGAGCGCGAGCGCCTGCGGCCACTGCCCGCCACGGCGATGCCCCACTGGGTGAAGATGAGGCGGCTACGCGCGTCGGAGACCCGCTGAGCGCAGCATCCATCCCGCTGTCGACCGGGGCGGGTCGAATGCCAAGAACACTTGACGCACGCCCGACGTGCGCGGACGGAGTTCCGGATCAGGACGGCTCCGTATGAAATGATGCGACATGCCACTGAGTTCCGAAGACCTCCAACAAATCGCCGCGCGCACCCTGGCGCACTACGAGCAGCACGCCCAGAGCTACTGGGAAGGCACGCGCGATCACGACGTCAGCCAGAACATCGCGGCGCTGCTGAAGCACATACCCGGACCACCGCCCTTTGACCTGCTGGATTTCGGCTGCGGGCCCGGGCGCGACCTGCACACCTTCAAGGCGCTGGGCCACCGCGCCGTGGGCCTGGAGGGCGCGCCCAGCGCGGCGGCGCTGGCGCGCGTCCACAGCGGCTGCGAGGTGCTGGAGCAGAGCTTCCTGCACCTCGACCTACCCGCACAGCGCTACGACGGTGTGTTTGCCAATGCCGTGCTGTTCCATGTGCCCTCCCAAGTGCTGCCGCAGGTGCTGCGACAACTGCAGGCCTGCCTGCGGCCAGGCGGTGTGCTGTTCAGCTCCAACCCGCGCGGCGATGGCCAGGAGGGCTGGAACGGTGAGCGCTACGGCGCATTTCACGACTGGCCAACCTGGCGTGCCTTGGTGACGGCCGCCGGCTTCGACGAGTTGGAGCACTTCTACCGTCCGACGGGCCTACCGATCGAGCAACAGCCCTGGCTGGCGAGCGTGTGGCGCAAGCGCTGAGCCTTGGCGCCACGGCACTGCGCGCTGCTGATCTCGCCGCTGCAGCACCGGCCTATGACTGCTATGGTTGACCGTCTCGACGGTCGGATGCCTGGTTTGGGTCAGCTCGCGATGGGCATGGTCGTCGACCCGGTCCTTTGATCCGGTGCATTGCCAAGGACCGCTGCCGGGCTTGACCGCGAACTGGCAGTCCCGGCCAGAAGCAGACATCTAAGGGAAGGCCCCTGTGAACACTCATGAACTCGTTTTACCTTTGGATTTTCAAGACTACGCATGGGAGGTCGAGTCGAAAGGTTGGTTTGATGGAGCAGTATTGTTTCATCTGAACAATCGTTACCGACTCACGTTCTACGACTCGGTGAGACTCGGGCAAGAGATTGGGGAAGAGCTCCGCCGTCAGCCACTTTTCATCGAGCCGAACCTGCTTGTCGTCGAGTCAGTAACGGAAGCTGCTATGCGCAAAGCGGTCGACTACGCCGTTGCTGCGGGCCTCGTCAGAAACTTGGTAGCCGAGTAGGTCCTGTCGTTCTCTTCGGGTCCGGTGCCGCCTGACCTAGCCTGGCGGTCATCGGCCAGAGGCGGACGAATGGCCTTCAACACATCACACCCAATTGGCTCTCTCATCAAAGCTTTATGGACTTCCTGACCTTTGGAATATTGGTGCTCGTTTTCGGCCCACCCGCGTTCTTTCTCGCGATGTCCATTCGGCATTTCATGCCCTTGCTCCGAGGGATGAAGCACCCTTGGTGGGCTCCTCTGTTGGGCCCATTTATCTTTCTCAACGATCAGTACCTTTCACTTGACGCAATTCGGCACCGGAAGCCGTGGGCTTACTACACGGCTGCATTTGTCGGATGGGTACTTTCTTTGTTTCTGCTTGTTGAACCTATAAAAACTGCTTTAGTCCGCATGTGACCAAGGACAGTTTCGGGCCCGCTTCTGCCTGAGCTAGCATGGCGGTCATCGGCCATCAATAGCTCCTGCCCGTAGGTTAGAGCGGACGTTCAACGTTCAAGGTAACCGGCCGCCGGACGCCCGAGGGCACCTGCAAGCGCAGCTTGCAGGCGGTCCGGTTGACCGCAGGGTTAGGGCGCAGGCGCTGGCGGGACACGAGCCGGAAACTCGTAGATGAACTTGAGGAGCATCTCTGTGAAAGCGATGAGTTCTTCCGCATCTGCCTGCGACATCAGGGCAATCTCGTGAGTTGCCTCGTTGCCTTTCCTTCGAATGTGATCAACCCAACCTCGCCCATTTGGCGGAATGAAGCCAGTAGCGGCAAGGTGGTCTACATACTCGATGAACTTGAGCCCTTCCTTCGCCCCTTGCTGAACCGCAATGTTCATGAGCATCTTGCGCGAAGCGAGGACTGATGCCGTGTAGGCACCTATGCCGCAGCAGTTCCTGGCTTCCTTGTACAGGCTCGCTAGATCGGCAGGTAGATGTTCCACTTCGTTTCCCGGCACAACGCCTGGCAGTTGAAGTGATCCAGCGTAGAAATACGTCGGCTTGTCGCAGTTCGGACAGACGTAGATCCTGCGGTTTGGATCGTTGTGGTGATAGCCCTTGTCGTTTGCGACATTGAAGCCACAGTGGCCACATCGAAACTGTCGTGCACCGATGCCGCCAACGCTGTTCCAGCCACTCATCTGTCTTCCTTTCTGCGCCCTAACGTTCAGCTTGAGGGGCCGCCGGAGGGCGAAGCCCGTAGGGTACCTGCAAGCGAAGCTTGCAGGCGGTCCCCTCGAAGCGATGGTTAGCCATAGGCGTGATGAACGAGCTGTTGATAGCCGGAATCCTCAATGATGACAGGATACCGTTGTGTATCAATCATGCTGCGAAAATCAGATGAGTAGCTAGCCTCTTCATAGTGAACCTGGCAGGAGGCAGTATCGAAAAAGGCGCGCAGCTTTTCTCTAACGACGGAAAGACAGTGTTCATCGCAGCCAATGCCAAATGAAACGATGTCCATTTGGTCTGTTAGGTCGCGATACAAATTCAGCGCAAACACGTTCTTACTGTTCTTGCTTGGTTGATACACGTAGACATCACCGGTGCCAACGGGCGTTCGTTCGAAATAGGCCACGTGCAACGCCCGCAAATCTACAGTAACGCCAAGAGCATTCAACGCAGCTTTGAGCGCGGCGTTTTCGACAAAGTCATGGTCTCCGTCACCGAACCAAGTGACAAAGTCGCTCATGGATACAGCAATGCAGAAGTCGCGGGCGGGAATCGCGGACATGATGGCTAACTTTGATGTAGTTCGTGTTTCACCAGATACCCACAGTGACCACGAGATAACATGGCGCCTCAAATCTGAAAATTGTGTTTGCATTCATGAAGTTACGGCGGCATACTGGATGCATGAACAGGTATAACAGATCTGACAAAGTTCGTGAGGGTTTTGCCGCTCCTCTGCAGTCCAAACGTTTGCTGGATCAGGTTCGCGAACGAATCAGGTATTTGCACTATAGCTTGCAGACTGAGAAAGCTTATGTGTACTGGGCGCGCTTTTTCGTGCTTTGGTCCGGCAGTCAGGGTGGCATGCGGCATCCACGCGACATGGGTGTTGTCGAGGTGGAAGCCTTTCTCACCATGCTCGCTAACGAGCGACAGGTTTCACCCGCGACACACAGGCAGGCGCTCAATGCCATCCTTTTCATGTATCGGCAAGTCCTGGGTATGGAATTGCCATGGATGCAACAAATAGGTCGCCCTGCAGAGCGCAAGCGCATACCCGTGGTGTTGACCAAAGAAGAAGTCCAACGGGTGTTGTGCCTGATGACGGCCGACGAGGGTTTGCTGGCTCGCTTGCTGTATGGCACAGGTTTGCGTCTGACCGAAGGCCTTTCGCTGAGAGTGAAGGATCTCGATTTCGACCGCCACGCGATTGTGGTGCGCAGCGGCAAGGGCGACAAAGACAGGGTGGTGATGCTGCCGCGTTCGCTCGTTCCGGCATTGCACGCTCAGTTGGCGCGAGCGAAGGTGTTGTGGACCCGTGACCGCGCTGTGGGCGTGAATGGGGTTTACCTGCCACATGCGCTTGAGCGAAAGTACCCGCGCGCGGGAGAGAGCTGGGCCTGGCACTGGGTTTTGCCTTCCCCCACTTTGTCGGTGGATCCCCAGACGGGCGTGGAGCGTCGCCACCACCTGTTTCCTGAGCGCTTGTCAAAGCGGCTCAAGCAAGCATGCAGAGAAGCTGGTTTGGCGAAGCCTGTCTCGGTGCACACGCTGCGCCACAGTTTTGCAACCCACTTGCTGCAGTCGGGCACTGACATTCGCACGGTGCAGGAACTTCTTGGCCATTCGGATGTGCCCACCACGATGATTTACACGCATGTGCTCAAAGTGGCAGCCGGTGGCACGGCCAGTCCACTGGATGCCATGGCTCTGGAGGGTTGAGTGACAGGTTTCCGGAATGTGTGCGACCGTCAGCAACGGGTCGAAACCGGGCAAGCATCGACATTGATCGCTCAATGTGCAGCGGGAAACGGCAGCGCGCGCCCGTTGGGCAGTTTGGGCATCGCCGCTTGGAACAGGGGGTGTGCCAGCCAACCGCGCAGCCAGCCCTTCAGTGCCGGCAACGGCAGTCCCTCAAACCAACCCGGCTCCACCGCCGCGAACTGCCTCACGAACGGAAAGATGGCGATGTCGGCCGCGCACGGGGCATGGCCGCCCAGCTGGCCAGTGCTTTGCAGCTGCGCGTCCAGCGGCTTCAGCAGCACGTCCACCGCCTGTTCGCGGTGATGCGCCTTTGAATCCACGCCGTCGAATCGCTCGGGGTACTTGTACCGGTCCAGGTGGTGTTTGAATGCGCCGTCGCAGGCCGCCAGCAGCGCCAGGTTCGTCGCGCTTTGCGCGCGCGCCCACCAGCCATCGGCATCGCCAGTTTCCAGGAAGGCCCAGCGCATGATGTCCAGGCTCTGCTCCAGCACCTGTCCATCTGGCAGCCGCAGCACGGGCACCGTGCCCTTGGGTGAAAGGGCCAACAACTCAGCGGGTTTGTCGCGCAACACGATCTCGAACGCGTCAAACGCCACGCCCGCCTGCCCCTACGCCATGCGTGCGCGCATGGCGTAGGGGCAGCGCCTGTAGGTGTAGAGCAGCGGGGGGGCATGGGGTTGCCTGCGGTGTGCTTCGATGTGCCAGACCGACGAGGGTAGGGCAAGGCCGGCGCCTCACTTCACATACCGCCGCAAGCCCTTCACCAGCGCATCAAACGCCGCCTTGCAACGCGGGCTGTTGCGCAGGCCTTCATGCATGGCCACCCAGGTGGTCAGCTTCATGGACAGCCGCGTGGGCAGCACGCGCACCAGGTTCGGGTCGCGGCGCGCCAGCGCGGTCTGGCACACGCCGATGCCGGCGCCGGCGCGCAGCAGGGCCAGCTGGGCCAGGTCGCTGTCGCAGCGCCAGTGGAAGTTGTCGCGTTGCCAGATCGGCAGCTTGGTGGCGGCGCTGCGCAGGAACGGAGTTTCGCGGTCGAACCCGATGAGCACGTGGTGAGCCAGATCGGCCAGCGAAGCGGGCTGGCCGTGGCGTTCGAGGTAGCTGCGGTGGGCGTGCAGGCCCAGCTCCACGTCGCCCACGCGGGTGGCGAGCAGCACGTCTTGCTGGGGCGGGGTCATGCGCACGGCGATGTCCACCTCGCGGCGCACCAGGTCTTGCAGGGCGTTGCTGGTCACCAACTCGACGCGCAGTTCCGGGTGCTGCGCCTGCAGCGCAGCCAGCAGGGGCGGCAACACCTCCACGCCCATCACTTCGCTGGCGGAGATGCGCACCGTGCCGCGCACGCCTTCGCCCAGGCTGCGCGCGCTGCGTTCCAGCGAGGCCGCCATGCTGTGCATGGCTTCAGCGCCGTCGCGCAGCGTGAGCGCGGCTTCGGTGGGCAGCAGGCCGGCCTGCGAGCGCGTGAACAACGTGGTGCCCAGCGCGGCTTCGAGCAGCGCCACATGGCGGCCCACCGTGGGCTGCGTGAGGCCCAGCGCCCGCGCCGCGCCAGAGAGCGAGCCTTCTTCGAGCACCGCCAGCAACGAGCGGTACAGCTCCCATCCAATGGTCTTGTCCATAAAAAAACGTATAGCGGCTGTTCAGGATTGGGCAATTTCTTTTTGCCCGCGAAACGCCGACGATAACCCCATCACCACTTTTTCAGGAGTTTTTCATGTCGGATTCATCAACGGTCTTGGTGCTCGGTGCCAGCGGCGGCATTGGCGGGGAAATGGCTCGCCTGCTGCTGGCGCGGGGCTGGCGGGTTCGCGCCATGAAGCGCGGGCTGGGGGTGGCGCGCCGCGAGCAGGGTGGCATCGAATGGGTGGAGGGTGACGCGCTGCAGGCGGCCGACGTGATGGCCGCCGCGCAGGGCTGTTCGGTCATCGTGCACGCGGTCAACCCGCCCGGCTACCGCCGCTGGGCCGAGTGGGTGCTGCCCATGATCGACAACACCATTGCGGCCGCGCAGGCGCAGGGCGCCACGGTGGTGCTGCCGGGCACGGTCTACAACTACGGACCCGACGCGTTCCCGCTGATTGCCGAAGACGCGCCGCAGAACGCCCACACCCCCAAGGGCCGCATTCGCGTGGAACTGGAGCAGCGCCTGGCCAGCGCCGCACAGGCGGGCCGCATGAAAGCCATCGTGGTGCGCGCGGGCGATTTCTTCGGCCCCCGCGCGGGCAACAACTGGTTCAGCCAGGGCATGGTCAAGCCCGGGCGTGCGGTGCGCACCGTGAACACCCCGTCCGCTGCCGGCGTGGGCCACCAGTTCGCCTACCTGCCCGACGTGGCCCGCACCATGGCCGAGCTGCTGGACCGCCGAGACACCCTGCCTGCCTTCGCCAGCTTCCACATGGCGGGCCACTGGGACGCCACCGGCACCGCCCTCGCCGAAGCCGTGCAGCGCGCCGTGGTGCGCCGGGGCGGCGGCGCGGTGCCGGCCATCCAGCCGTTTCCATGGTGGCTGGTGCGACTGGCCTCACCCTTCGTGACCACCTTTCGCGAACTGCTGGGCATGCGCTACCTGTGGCAGCAGCCGGTGCGTCTGGACAACCGCCGGCTGCTGCAGCAACTGGGCCACGAACCGCACACCCCGCTGGACGAAGCGGTGGAGGCCACGCTGGTGGGCCTCGGCTGCCTGCCGCCGGATGGCGTGCCCATGCCGGTGCAAGGGGCGCACGCCTGAACGGAGCGGGCCCGCTCACCGCGTACCATCTCCCCATGACCCAAGACACCCAAGACCCGATCCACGAAGACCGCGTATGGAGCGACGAGCACTGGACCGCGCGCGTGATCAAGAACGAAGACGACGATGGCTGGGCGGTGGCCATGTTCCTGGACGGCCAGGTCGAGCCGGCGCTGGTCGGCCCCTGGACCATGGGCCGCAACAAGAAGGACCCCAAGCCGCTGGACACCAGTGCGTTCAACACGCTGGTGAAGACGGCCAAAGAGGTGATCCGCCGCTCCGAGCAACAGCGCTTTGCCGAGCTGAACAAGAACGTGAGCATCACGGTGGGCGGCCAGCGCATCCGCGTGGAGCTGGCCATCGTGCCCGACGAAGAGGGCGCCACCGCCACCCTGCGCGCGCTGAATGAATTCGACGAAGAGCTGGCCCTGGTGTCCGCGCCACCGAACTTCAGGCTCAACACGGCCAGCGCCGAGGCCTGGGTGGTCTCGGGTTTCGAAAAGCCGCGCTCATGATCGATGGACTCATTGCCGGCCGCCTGATGGGCGACGCCTCCCGCCGCGTGGACAAGGCGGGCCGCACCTACATCGTGGCGCGCGTGCTGGCGCGCAACAAGATGGACGAGGAGTTCATCGTCAACGTGATCGCGTTCGACGAAGCGCCCTGCGCCGCGCTGCTGGCGCTGGCCGATGGCGAGGCGCTCACGCTATCCGGCGCGCTCACGCCCAAGGTGTGGACCGACAAGCAGGGCATCGCCCGCCCGAGCCTGGACCTGATCGCCGCGCAGGTGATGACGGCCTACCACGTAAGTCGCAAGCAGGCGGCGCTGGGCGGGGCGGACGGCGAGGCGGGGTGAGGGTCAGCTGCCGGTCAACACGGGCAGGGCGGTGACGCCCGAAAAATCGCGGTCGTGTGTGACGAAAGCACTGGCGCCGGCTTCCAGCGCGGTGGCGAGTTGCAGGGCGTCGGGCAGCTTCAGCCGGTGTTGCGCACGCAGTTGCGCGGCCAGCGCCGCGATGGGTACCGACACGGGCACCACCTCGAATTGACACAAGGCCTTCTCATAGCGCTTGGCCAGCGCGGTCTGGCCGGCCTTGTGCGGGCCGGTCAGCACCTCGGCCAGCGTGACGGTGGACAGCACGATGCTGAGCGTTCCGTTTTCGGCGGCTTCAAACAGGCCGACAAACAGTTCGGCAAACTGCAGGTGCGACTCCAGCACATAGATGAATGGCGAGGTGTCTACAAACACCCTGCTGCCTGCGGGCAAGCCGCCCCAGGTGGTGGCGATGGCCGTGGTCTTTTTGCGCGGCATTCAGGCGCCGTCCCTGTCGTTCCACTCGTCTCGCAGGTTGGCGATGGTTTTGCCTGCGCTCTTTCCCCACAGGCCTTTGCCGGTACCTCGCAGCGCGAGCAGGCCAGGCTGCGGTTTGCGGGTGGCTTTGAGTTTTTCCAGGTCTTGCACCGGCACGACTGCCGCATAGGGTTTGCCGTGCTTGGTGATGACGCTGTACTCGCCCGCATGGGCTTCCGACACGATGTGGGGCAACTGGGTCCGCGCCTGTTCCAGGCCGTATAGCGTTTGCGTGCTCATGGGATTCCTTTATTCTGTACAGACTGTACATAATTTATTGATTTGGCGCAATCGATGCGAACCCGGTTTCGGCGACACTTTGTATATGAACCTCAGTGAATTGGGTATGGATGCCTGGCTCGCACCCAGCATCAGCGAACTGTCGGCGCAAGACCTGTCGGCCGCCCGGGTGACGGCGGTGGACCGGGGCCGTTACCTGGTGCGCAACGAAGCGGGCGAGGTGCCCGCCGAGTTGACGGGCAAGCTGCTGCACCTGGCCGAAAGCTCGGCCGATCTGCCTTGCGTGGGCGACTGGGTGGGCGTGCGTTACCGCGATGGCGGCACCCAGGCGAGCATCCACACGGTGCTGCCGCGGCGCTCGTTCCTGCGGCGCAAGGCCGCGGGCCGCGACGTTGAATTCCAGATGATCGCCGCCCACATCGATGCGGCGTTCATCGTGATGTCGTGCCATTTCGATTTCAACATCGCCCGGCTGGAGCGTTACCTGGTGATGGCGCACGACGGGCATATCGAGCCCGTGGTGCTGCTGACCAAGACGGACCTGATCAGCCCGGAGGTGCTGGAGCAGCTGATCGGGCAGATACGGCGGGTGGGCGTGGAGGCCCGGATCGTCTGCGTCAGCAACGTGACCGGCTCGGGCGTGGAGCAGGTGCGCGAGCTCATGACACCGGGCAAGACTTACTGCCTGCTGGGCTCATCGGGCGTGGGCAAGACGACGCTGATCAACCACCTGCTGGGCGACGGCGATCTGGAAACCCGCGAGGTCAGCCACACCGGCGAGGGCCGCCACACCACCACGCGGCGGCACCTGATCGTGCTGGCGCACGGCGCGCTGTTGATCGACATGCCCGGCATGCGCGAGCTGGGCCTGCTCGGTGCGGGCGAAGGCATCGAAGACAGCTTCGCCGACATCGCCGCGCTGGCGCGCCAGTGCCGTTTTCCCGATTGCACGCATGGCAGCGAACCGGGCTGTGCGGTGCGTGCCGCGATCGAACGGAACGAGGTCAGCGAAGCACACCTGCGCAACTACCTGAAGCTGCGCAAGGAGTCCGAGTTTCACGAGCTGTCGCTCACCGAGCGGCGCAACAAGGACCGCGCGTTCGGCCGCTTCCTACACAACTACAAGAAGCAGAAGGGCGGGCGGGACCGGGATTAGCCGCCACCGCTCAGCGCCGTTGCGGCCACAGGCGGACGGCGAGTGCCGCCAGGGCGCTGGTCGTGGCCAGCAGCACGACCGCGATCCAGCCACCGTGGGCGAGCAGCAGGCTGCCCAGTGCTGCGCCGCTGGCCATGCCGATGAACATGCCGACGAAGAGCACGGCGTTCAGGCGGCTGCGGGCGGCGGGGTCGATGCCGTAGACGATGGTCTGGTGGGCGATCAGCGTGGCCTGCGCGCCGAGATCAAAGCTGATGGCGCCCACCGCCAGCAGCAGCAACTGCGCGTGCGGTGTCAGGAGCGGCCCCAGCGCCATGGCCGCGAACGCCACCACCACCAGGCCCGCGCCCAGGCGGGTGACGCGTTCCGGTCCGTGGCGATCGGACAAGCGGCCGGCCACGGGCGCCGCCAGCGGCGCTGCCCAGGTGGAACGGCGCGTCGTGCAGCATGACGGCCAGCGTGGACCAGAAGGCGCTGAACCCCACCGAGAGCAGGCCCTGCGCCAGCGCCGCCCGGCGCAGCGGCGCGTGGCGCATCCAGAGCTGCCAGAGCGAGCCGAGCAGGGCGCCGTAGGGCAACTGGGTGGTGGGTTGGAAACGCGGCAGCGCCCGCCAGACGGCGACGCCGATGACGGCGATGCTCGCGGCGGCCAGCACGAACATCGTGCGCCAGCCGAACTGTTCGGCGACGAAGCCGCTGACCACGCGCGAGAGCAGGATGCCCAGCAGCAGCCCCGTCATGACCGTGCCCACCACCTTGCCGCGGTGCGCGTCGGGCGCGAGCGTGGCGGCGGCGGGCACGATGTCCTGGGCCAGGGTGGCCACCAGCCCGATCACCAGGCTGGCCGCCAGCAGCACCGCCATGGAGGGGGCGGCAGCCGCGGCGAGCAGGGCCGCCACCAGGGCGGCGGCCTTGAGCAGGATGATGCGGCGCCGGTCGTAGCGGTCACCCAGCGGCGCCAGCAGCAGGATGCCCAGCGCGTAGCCCAGCTGTGTGAGCGTGGGCACCAGGCCCACGGTGCTGGTCGAGGCGCCCATGTCCGCGGCCAGTTCGCCCAGCATGGGCTGGCTGTAGTAGATCGAAGCTACCGCCAGACCGGCGCCGCTGGCCAGCAGCAGCACCAGGGGTGTTGGTAGGTGCGCGGCGCGGGCGCCCGCTTCTTCCAGTGGGGCAGCGGCGAAGTTTCCATTCGATTTGTGTATGCATGTCATGGTCAATGGGTGGTGTCTCGTGTTGGTGTGGATCGAGTTTCAAGGCTTTGATGCACGGTGTGAAGGTGCAAAGGTTGAAAATCTGTCATACGATTAATGCATGACCAGAAGACCCACAACCTCGCGCGCGATCACCGCAACGCCAGCACCGCAGGTGGGCGCGGGTGACCGCCTGCAGCTGATGGCGACGTTCGTGCGCATCGTCGAGGCCGGCTCCCTGTCGGCCGCGGCGGCCCAGATGCAGTCCACCCAGCCCACGGTCAGCCGCCGCCTGCAGGCCCTGGAGCAATCACTGGGGGTGCGGCTGTTGCAGCGCTCGACGCATGCGATGCGCCTGACCGTGGACGGTGAGCGGTGTTTCGAGCGCGCCAAGGAGCTGCTGGCCAGCTGGGCCGCCTTCGAGGCCGACCTGCGCGGTGCGCAGGAAGAGCCTGAAGGGTTGTTGCGGGTGCGCGTGCCGCACGCCTTCGGCCAGGAGCAGTTCGTGGAACCGCTGGCCCGGTTTCTGCGCGAGTGCCCCCGTGTCTCGGTCGAGTGGCTGCTGCAGGACGAGGTGCGCGACTTCATCGCCGAAGGCGTGGATTGTGCGATCCAGGTGGGTGCGCCGACCGACCCGTCCGTGGTGGCGATCAAGCTCTCGGAGGTGCCCCGCATCGCGGTGGCCGCGCCGTCGGTGCTGGCCGGCGCGTCGGTGCCAAAGGCCCCCGGCGATCTGGCTGCTCTGCCCTGGCTGTCCCTGCGCACCTACTACCGCAACGAAATCGCACTCACCCACCGGGTCACCGGCCAGAACGAGCGCATCGCGCTGCGGCCGGTGATGAGCACCGACAACCTGTTCGCCCTGCGCAGTGCCGCCTTGCTGGGGCTGGGGGTCTGCGTTGGTTCGGCCTGGATGCTGGCCGACGACATCGCCCAGGGGCGGCTGGTGCATGTGGCGCCGGACTGGCATGCCGCGCCGCTGCCGGTCTACATCGCCTACCCGCACGCACGTTTCTACCCGTCGCGCCTGCTGCGCTTCGTGGCCTTGATGCGCAACGCCGTCGCGCCGGCCATTCAAGGCTGACTGATAGCGCTCAGCGCCGGATGCGGTGCCCGGTCTTGAACACCCACCACACCACGGTCAGGCAGGCCAGCATGAAGGCCAGCGTCATGCCGGTGCTCACCGCGATGTGCACGTCGGCCGCGCCGTAGAAGGCCCAGCGCAGGCCGCTGATGAGGTAGACCACCGGGTTGAACAGCGACACGGTCTGCCACAGCGGCGGCAGCATGTTGATGCTGTAGAACGCGCCGCCCAGGAAGGTGAGCGGCGTGATGACGAGCAGCGGGATCACCTGCAGTTTCTGGAAGCTGTCGGCCCACAGGCCGATGATGAAACCGAACAGGCAGAAGGTGATAGCGGTGAGGATGAGGAAACCCACCATCCACACCGGGTGCGCCACTTCGTAGGGCACGAACAGGCGCGCGGTCAGCAGGATCAGCAGGCCGAGCGTGAGGCTCTTGGTGGCCGCCGCGCCCACATAACCGAGCAGCACCTCGACCCAGTTCACCGGCGCGCTCAGCAGCTCGTAGATGGTGCCGGACCACTTGGGCATGTAGATGCCGAAGGCGGCGTTGGAAATGCTTTCGCTCAGCAGCGAGAGCATGAGCAGGCCGGGGATGATGTAGGCGCCGTAGCTGACGCCACCGATGTCGCCCATGCGCGAACCGATGGCCGAGCCGAAGACGATGAAGTACAGCGAGGTGCTGAGCACTGGCGCGATGATGCTCTGCATCCAGGTGCGCAGGGCGCGGTTCATTTCGAACTGGTAGATGGCGCGCACGCCGTGCATGTTCAAACTCATGGAGCCCCCACGCTGGTCACTTCGTGTACTGCGCTGCCCCCCGAGGGGGTGCGAGCTTGCTTGGGGCGGCCCTGCGCTGCGCTCATGTTCATGCGGTCACCTCTTTGTTTTCGTGGACCAGGCTGACGAAGATGTCTTCGAGCGAGCTTTCGCTGGAGCGCAGGTCCTTGAAGTGGATGCCTTCGGTGCCCAGCGCGGCGAGCAGCTCGGCGATGCCGGTGTCGTCTTTCTGGGCGTCGAAGCTGTAGGTGAGCGTGAGCCCGTCGGTTGACAGCGTGAGCGGCCACTGCGCCAGCGCGGCGGGCACGGTGGCCAGCGGCTGCTGCAGCGTGAGCGCGAGCTGCTTCTGGCCGAGCTGGCGCATGAGCGTGGCCTTTTCTTCCACCACGATGAGTTCGCCCTTGCGGATCACGCCGATGCGGTCGGCCATGTCTTCGGCTTCTTCGATGTAGTGCGTGGTGAGGATGATGGTGGTGCCCGCTTCACGCAGCTCGCGCACCAGGCGCCACATGTCGTGCCGCAGCTCCACGTCCACGCCCGCGCTGGGCTCGTCCAGGAACAGGATCTTGGGCTCGTGCGACAGCGCCTTGGCGATCAGCACGCGGCGCTTCATGCCGCCCGAGAGCGCGAGGATCTTGCTGTCTTTCTTGTCCCAGAGCGAGAGGTCTTTGAGGATCTTCTCGATGTAGGCGGGGTTGGGCGCCTTGCCAAACAGGCCGCGGCTGAAGCTCACGGTGGCCCACACGGTTTCGAACGAATCGGTGTGCAGTTCCTGCGGCACCAGGCCGATGGCGGCGCGGGCGGCGCGGTAGTCGCGCACGGTGTCGTGCCCGTCGGCCGTGACCGTGCCTTCGCTGGCGTTGACCATGCCGCAGATGACGCTGATGAGTGTGGTCTTGCCGGCGCCGTTGGGGCCGAGCAGGGCAAAGATTTCGCCGCGGCGGATGTCGAGGTGGACGTTTTTCAGCGCCTGGAAGCCGCCGGCGTAGGTCTTGCTGACGCCGCGAACGCTGACGATGGCGTCGGTGATGGCGACCGCGACAGGGGGTAGGGTCATGGTGTGCTGGCGGGGTAGGGGGTGGGCTGCCGCACGGGTCTGAGCCTCTGTGGGGTGGCGGCAGTTTTCTGGTAACCGCTCTTTATACCGGTACGGGAGCGGCCTTGCAGCGCCGGGGTTGAGCGTGCCCTCCCCGGAGCGGGCATTTTCCGTCCCCCGATAGGGCATCTTTCCCCGGCCCATAGGGAAGCCCTCGTATGGGGAAAAAAGCGTGCTCTCTATAGATTCAAAGGCACCCCCCGGGGTCCTCTTTGAAGCCCACCAAAGCAGGCACTCCGGAGCTCTTGCGATGGCCCGCCACGCCGTCTTGCGCGCGGCCCAGGCCCATCGCGACCTTCCTCTCCAGGAGTTCGCTCATGCTTCGACGCCAGTTTTTCGCGGGCTCTGCCGCGGCCCTCGCCACCACCTTCACGGGATTCACCCTTCCCGCCCATGCGGCGCTGGCACCGCCGGTCATCAACGTGGTGGCCACCGTCAAGGCCTTGCGCATCCCGAGCGGTCCGTGGGCCGGTGGCTATGAAATCGCACCGGCCGGTCGGCTCAACTGGTATTTCACCAACCTGGGCCTGCTGCCGGTCGTGCAACTGCTGAATGCGGCCGACCGCGAGCTCTACATCCGTTCCTACCTCGACCTCTACCTCAAGACGGTGCGGGCCGACGGAACGATCGAGGATGTGGATTTCACCTCAGGCCTGAGCACGAGCGGCGCCTACGCCATGGTGCCTTCCGACTCGGACGATTCGTACGCCGCCACCCTGCTGACCCTCGCGGTGAAGTACCTGCGTGCCAGCAAGAACTGGGTCTGGTGGGACGCGAACAAGGCGAAGCTGAAATTCATCGCCTACCGCAACCTGGCGGTGATGGTCAAACCCGACGGCTACACCAGCGTGTTCCAGGCGCCACGCAACCAGAGCAACAGCATCGGCTACCTCATGGACAACTGCGAGGTCTACCGGGGCCTGCGCGATTTTGCTGCGATGTTGCGCGAACGCGGTGAGCCGAGCGAAGCCACCTACTACGACTCGTTTGCCACCGGCATCACCAACGGCATTCTCAAGATCGGCTTTGACAACGCGCGCGGCGGCTTCGCGGTGGGCGACCACACCCCGCTGGCCGAGACCAGCTTCTACCCCGGCACCACCTGCCAGGTGTTCCCGCAGGCTTTTGGCGTGAGCGAACTGGCGCCGTACTTCGACCGCGGTTTCCAGTTCCTGGAGACCTACTCCCCCGGCTGGGCCGATGGGCGCTACGACCCGTACCCCTGGGCGGTGCTGGGCTTGGTCGCGGCCAAGCGCGGCCGCTTCGCGCAGGCGCGCACCCAGAAGACCCTGATCGAGCAGATGTTTGTCGACAACCGGGCGCTCGTCACCATCAACGAACTGGGTTTCTACCAGCGCACCAAGCGCTTGCTGGCCGGCCTGTCCGAGATTTGAACGGCTGCCCGTCGCCGTCTGTTGGCGCGCTGGCGCACAGACGGCGTCCGGCTCCGGTCCACACCATCGCCCGATGATCACGTCCCCGTTGCCTGCGCGAGCGCGCCATGCCCCGCCTCAAACGCTGTTCACCCAGGTGCTGGCCCACTTGCCGGAAGGCATCTGGGTCTGCGATGTGCAGAGCCACACCCTGCACCGCAACCCCGCGGCGATCGCCATCTGGGACGGTGTGCGCGACGCCGATGTGAGCCGCTTTCCCGGCTGCCTGGGCTGGTGGGCCGACACCGGCCGCCCGATCGGCGACGACGAGTGGGGCACCACGAGAGCCCTGAAGGCGGGCGAAGCGGTGCTGGACGAGCGGGTGGAGATCGAGACCACGGAGGGTGTGCGCAAGGTGCTGCTGACCTCCTACATCCCCTTGAAGGGCGGTGGTGGTGCGCGCCCGGGTTGCCTGGTGCTCATCAAGGACATCACCGCCTTGCACCGCACCGAGCACCGGCTCCACGGTGCCGAGATGTCCCTGCGCGCGCTGTCGCAGCGGCTGCTGCAGGTGCAGGAAGCCGAACGCCAGCGCATCGCGCAGGAGCTGCACGACGACATTGGCCAGGTGGTTGCGGCGATGCGGCTGCACCTGGCGCACATGGCCGAGATGGCCGGCGACGGACCGATGGCCGGGATCGCCACCAATGTGCTGCAGATGTCGGACCAGCTCGGCTCGCGCGTGCGTCAGATCGGTCTGGGCCTGCGCCCGCTGGAACTGGACGACTTCGGCGTCATGGCCGCGCTGCGCAGCCTGGTGGCCTCGCTGGGCCGGCTGCCGGCGCTGGTGGTGCGGCTGCAGGCCGAGGGCGCGGAGTTGCGCTACCCGCCTGCGGTGGAGACGGCGGCCTTCCGCATCGCCCAGGAAGCGCTGAGCAACGCGATGCAGCACAGCGCCTGCTCGGCCGTGCACATCCGGGTGACCATGGCGCCCGGGCTGCTGCAGCTCACCGTGACCGACGATGGCGTCGGCTTCGAACCCGGACAGGCACGGGTGGCCGCCTTGCGCGACGGGCACATCGGCCTGGCCGGCATGCAGGAGCGCGCACGCCTGGCGGACGGGACCTGCGAGCTGCGCTCCGAGGCCGGGCAGGGCACCACGGTGCACGCGGTGTTCCACACCGACGGGGTGGCGCCGTGAGGGTGCTGCTGGCCGACGATCACACCCTGTTTCGCGCCGGGCTGACGGCGCTGCTGGGCGATCTGCCCGGCATGGACATCGTGGGCGAAGCGGGCGACGGCGCGGCGGCCGTGGCGCTGGCGATCGAGACCCGGCCCGACCTGGTGTTCCTCGACATCGCCATGCCGGTGATGAACGGCATCGTGGCCACCGCCCAGATCAAGGCGGCCCTGCCCGACACCCGCGTGATCGTGTTGTCCATGCACCTGAACGAGGACCACATCCGCGGCGCGCTCAGCGCGGGCGCCGACGGCTACATGGTGAAGGACGCGGCGCCGGCCGAGCTGAAGCTCGCGGTGCAGGCCATGCGGGTGGGGCAGAGCTACCTGAGCCCGGCGGCCGCCTCGCTGCTGATCCAGCAGGTGCTGCCCGCGCTCCGGCTGGCCGACCCGCTGCACGCCCTCACCGCGCGGCAATCCGACGTGCTGCGCCTGATCGCCGAAGGCATGACCTCCAAGGGCATCGCCCGGCAGCTGAAGGTATCGCCCAAGACCATCGACATCCACCGCACCCAGCTGATGCAGCGCCTGGACATCCACGACATCGCCGGGCTCACGCGGTTTGCGGTGCGCGTGGGCCTGGTGGGCTCGGGCTAAGACCTCTTCTGACCAGCGGCCTTGTGCCCGGCGGGGGCGTGAATCTATACTGTTATTTTGTACAGTATTGAAGCATGACCACCGTCCACATTCCCGTGCAGGCCATCAAAGGCCGTGGTGTGGCCCACCGCCAGCCGCACCGCTTCGAGCGCGACCAGCGCGCCGCGTTCGACGACGGCTGGGGCACGCTGGCCGAAGCCACGGCCGCGGGCGAAGAAGCCGCCGCGCCTGCCACGCAGGTCACGTTCGAAGACGCGCGCAGCGCCATCACCCACAACGACTCGCCCGACATCGGATTCACCCTCGGGCTCAACCCGTACCGCGGCTGCGAACACGGCTGCCTCTACTGCTACGCCCGGCCGACGCACAGCTACCTCAACCTCTCGCCGGGGCTGGATTTTGAAACGAAGATCATCGCCAAGCGCAACATCGCCGCCGTGTTGCGCAGCGAGCTGCTGCGCCCGGCCTACGCGCCCGACCTGCTGGCCATCGGTACCGTGACCGATGCCTACCAGCCGGTGGAGCGTGAGCTGCGGCTGACGCGCGCCGTGCTGGAGCTGCTGCACACCGCGCACCACCCGCTGGCGATGGTGACCAAGGGCAGCGGCGTGGAGCGCGACATCGACCTGCTCGCGCCCATGGGCGCGCAGCGCCTGGCCGCGGTGTACGTGACCATCACCACGCTGGACGCGCAGCTCGCTCGCATCCTGGAGCCGCGGGCCGCCGCGCCGCACCGGCGGCTGCGCACCATCCGCACGCTGGCCGAGGCGGGTGTGCCCACGGGCGTGAGCGTGTCGCCGCAGATTCCGTTCATCAACGACGACATGGAGCGGGTGCTCGAAGCGGCTTATGAGGCCGGTGCCCGGCGCGCCTTCTACCAGGTGCTGCGCCTGCCCTGGGAGCTGAGCGACATGTTCCGTCTGTGGCTGGAGCAACACTACCCGGACCGCGCCGCGCGCGTGATGGCGCGCATCCAGGACATGCGCGGCGGCAAGGACTACGACGCCGACTTCGCCACCCGCATGAAGGGCCAGGGCATCTGGGCCGACCTGCTGCGCCAGCGCTTCGTCAAGACCTGCGACCGGCTCGGCTTCAACCGAGGACGTGAACCGCTGGACGCCAGCCTCTTCAGGCCATCGGCGCTGCGCGGCCAGGGCGATCTGTTCTGAACCGTTTTCCGTGCGGTCGGCGCGAGCCACCCAGGGCACCGCCGGACCGGCTTTGCCGGACGGCCAGTGCCGCCACCCTTGAGGGGGGTCGCGCGCAGCGCGGCGGGGGGTGCTCCGTTACCGCATGATCACGCAGCCCTCGGCATCCCACTCCACCTGGGTGATGCCGGGCTCCATGGCTTCGAGCCTGCGCCGTTCCAGCTCTTCGGGGCTGGCCTGGCCCTGGCTGGCGACCCACTGTGTGGCATGGTCCTGGCGGGCGCGCTGCTCGACACTGAAGGCGATGGCCGAAGTGATGTGGCGCACCAGCTCATCGGTCTCCCAGGGTTTGGTGAGGTAGCGGTACAGGCCGAACTGGTTCACGGCTTCCTGCGCCGTCGTGAAATCGGCCGTCCCGGTCAGGATCATGCGCACGCACCCGGGCTGGATGTCCGCCGCCAGGGCCAGGAGTTCCATGCCGCCCATGTTGGGCATGCGCAGATCGCTGACGATGACGTCAAAGCGTTGCGCGATCAGTTCCGCGAGCGCCTCCGAACCGCTGTTGCAGGTCACGATCTTCACCCCGTTGCCCAGGGGTGCGCGCAGTGCGCGGTGCAAGGCGCGGACGATGGCGGCCTCGTCATCGACGAGAAGAATGCTGCCTTGAAGTGTTGGGCTCATGGGAGGCTCCGGTCGGGTGTTTCAGGCACAGGACATGATGTCCAGCTCGCCGCTGACGCGTTCGGTCAGATCGCGCAGGTGTTGCTCGCTGATGCCCAGGTCGGACCACAGCGGGTCGGTCAAAAAGGACTCGCTGGCGCCGGGCGATGCCGCCAGGCCATGCGCCATGTGGTTGGCCAGGCGCACCAGATGGCCGGCGGTCAGTCGTTCCAGCGGCTGGACGACCAGGGGGCGGTGGTGACCGGCAATCGCATCCGGGATGCTGGCCGGGAAATTCCATTGCCTGGCCACCGCCGCGCCGACCTCGGCGTGGGACACGCCAAACACCCGGCGTTCCGCTTCGTGCATGGGCAGCGCTTCCGAGTGGCTCAGTTGCAGCGCCTGCGCCTCCAGCACCGGGCTGGTCATGGCCAGAATCAGTTTGCCCACGTCGTGCAGCAAGCCCAGCAGAAAGGCTTCACCGGTGTCCAGCGCAGCGATCCTGGCCAGTTCTCGCGCTGAAAGGGCGGTGCACAGGCTGTGGCGCCAGTAGCTGTCAAAGCAGAAGCCGTCGCAGTGCAACGACCCCAGCGTGGCCCGCAGGGAAATGGCCGCCAGCGTGCTCGCGACGGTGCGCAGTCCCAGCATCTGGACGGCGTCGCCGATGCGCGAGACCTGGCCCGGCGCCCCGTAGAACGCGGAGTTGGCCAGGCGCAGCACCCGAACGGTCAGGGCCTGGTCGCGCTCGATCGCCTCGATGCAGGTCGATGCGGGTGCCTGGTCCTGGCTCAGCACCTCGACCGCCGCGATGAAGGCGCTCGGCAGCGAGGGCAGTTCCCGGATGCACCGTGCCCATTCGGCGGGGTTCAGGAGCTCGCCAGACACCGCGGTTTCAAGCAGGTTCACGTCAGGCTCTCCGGCCCGGCCGCCGCGGCTTCCTGCAACAGCTGCACGAGCATCAGGTAACCCAGGGGTTGCTGCTGCCCGCTCAGCGGGCGGAGCCAGACCCGGGCGTTTTGACCTTCGATGGCCGTGCGCAGCCCTTCCGCCTCGGCCCGCAGCGATGGCTGCTCCAGCGCCGCCAGCATCTGCTGCATGGCCGGCGCGGGATCGCTGCCCAGGGCCGATGACCACTGGGGCCACTGCCGCACCGCCAGGCGATTGACATACGCCAGCATTCCGTCGTCGCCGATGCCGAAGACCGCCATCGGCAAGCCATCCAGGGCATCCCGGGAGGCGCCGGCCGCGTTCTGCATGGCCAGGCTGCGTTCGCTCTCATGGCGCACCAGGCTTTCGAGTCGCTGGTTGGCTGTGGCCAGTTCGCGGTTGGCCTGGCGCACCGCCTCGCCGAGGCGGCGGTTCTCGGCCGCCAGTTCGCTCTGTTCAAAGGCCTGCGACACGTGGCTCCGCAAGAGATCGTCGTCCCAGGGCTTGGTGAGGAACTTGTACACGGCGCCCTCGTTGACCGCCTCGATGATCGATTCCAGATCGGTGTAGCCGGACAAGGTCATGCGCACCGTGTGGGGATGGAGGCGTCGGGCCTCGCGCATGAAGTCGATGCCCGTCATGCCGGGCATGCGCTGGTCCGAGAGGATCACGTCCACCGTTTGCTGGGCCAGCAGCGCCAGCCCCTCGGCGCCGCTGGTGGCGGTGAACAGGTGGTAACCGTCGCGGCGGAACAGGCGCCTGAGCGACGAAAGAATCGCCTCCTCGTCGTCCACCAGCAGCAGCGTGCGCGGATGGGGGCGTGTGGTGAGCTCAGGCGGTGTGTTCATGCTCATGCTCCCACGCCGGTGGCTTGGCGTCTTTGGCCAGGGCCTGTGGTCCCGCCACCGGCAGCCAGATGCGGATGGCGGTGCCCTGCCCGACGGCGGAGCGCACCTGGATGGCGCCGCCGTGTTTCTGAATGATGGAAAACGACAGCGACATGCCCAGGCCCGTGCCCTTGCCCACGTCCTTGGTGGTGAAGAAGGGTTCGAAGATCCGCCGCCGGACTTCGGCGCTCATGCCGGAGCCGGTGTCTTCGACCTGCACCCAGACCCAGTCCTGCTCGACGCCGGACAACAGGGTGATCGTGCCCTGGTCGACGATGGCGTGCGCCGCGTTGACGATCAGGTTCATGAACACCTGGTTGAGCTGCGCCGCCAGGCACATGACCGGCGGGAGCGGCGCGAGGCGTTTGATCACCTCGGCCTTGTATTTCACCTCGTGGCGCACGACGTTGAGGGTGGACTCCAGGCCCACGTTCAGATCGGCCTCCTGCCAGTCAGAATGGTCCACGCGCGAGAAGTCCTTGAGGTCTTGGACGATCTTCTTGACGCGCCCGAGGCCGTCCGCGCATTCGTCCAGCAGCAGGGGAAGGTCCTCGCGCAGGAAATCGATCTCGACCTCTTCCCGCTTCTGTGCCAGTGCGCTGGCCAGGCTGGCGTCGGCTGGCGCCGCCAGTGCCGCATCGCAGGCTTCGCCCAGGCTGAAGAGGCTGTTCACGTACTGGCGCAGGGTGTTGAGGTTGGAGCTCACGAAGCCGATCGGGTTGTTGATCTCGTGGGCCACACCGGCGGCCAGTTGCCCGATCGACGCCATCTTGTCCTGCTGCAGCAGCTGGTTCTGCGCTTCTTCGAGCTGGTGGTTCATGGCATCGAGTTCGGTGATCCGCGCTTGCAGCTGCAGCTGGGCATCCCGGATCTCGGAACGGTCCTGCATCATCCACCAGGTGCCACGGGCGGTGTCCTTCGTGTCCGCCACGTGGCCGTCGATCTGCACCCAGATCGGGTGGCCATCCGCGTGGCGCATCCACATCTCGCTGTGGATCGGCTCGCCCTGTGAAAGCAGGGGGCCCGCGTAGCGGCCAAAGCTCGCGTGGTCACCGTCCGACAGGTAGACCGACCGAGCCGGCCTGCCGATCAGGTCGGGTCCGGCGTAGCCGAACATCTCGGCCATCGCGGGATTGACCCGCTGAATGACGCCCCCCGAGGTATAAGCCACACCGATCGGCGAGCGGGCGACGAACAGTTTGAGCTCGCGCGCCGTGACCGCCAGCTCGGCCGAGCGTTGTTTGACGATTTCTTCCAGCTCGTTGCGGTGCCGCAGCAGTTCCTCTTCCGAGTTCCGGCGCGCGGTGACGTCCTGCAGGGTTTCGATGGCGCCGATCACCTGGCCATCGGCGTCGTACAGGGGCGCCGCGGTGAAGAACAACCATTTGCCAGAGGTCCCGAAACTCGGGAAAAAGGCCTCGACCTCGACGCCCCCGGCGATGGCGGCTGAACGGTCCATGGCCACACCGTAGAACGACTGCATGGTCGCCTCGGCGACCCCGTCGACGATCATGTCCGCGAGCAAGGGACGCTGCTCCCGGTAGAACGCTTTCCAGCCGTCCCGGGTTCCGACCACCTCGTTGCGCTTGATGCCCGTCATGCGTTCGCAGGCCGTGTTCCAGTGGGTCACCCGGTGGTGCCGGTCGATCACCAGCGAGGGCACCGGGGCGCCGTCGATGATCTGCGACAGCATCTTGGTCATGCCCAGCAGACTGCCCTGGACGTGCATGACGTCGCTGAGGTCGACACAGGTCACGACCACCTTGGTCAGATCGCCGAGACAGATCCTCCGGGTATGGATCTCCACCGGGCGCTTGCCGCCATCCGGGGTGATGATCGAGCCCGATACCACGGGCGGCGCCTCGCCGTGCTCTGTACAAGCCAGCACCGCGGCCTGCAGGCGGGGGCGTGTGGTCGCGTCCACCAGATCCAGCAGCGACAGGCCCTGAAGCGCTGAAGCACTGCGCGAGCACAGTCGGCAGAAAGCGTCGTTGGCCGTCAGGATCAGCCCTTTGCCCAGCAAGGTCGCGGGCACGGCCACGGCCTGGACGATCTCCCTGGCCACGATGGCATTCGTTTTTTTTTTGTCAGGGCACGTCATCAGGCATGGACCTTCGGCGGTGCCATGAGCGGGGTGCCCCCGGGGATGGAGTCGCGTTGCACCCACAGCGTGAGGTGCACGCCTTCCTTGGTCGAAAAATTCGTCACCTGCCTGACCACGCGTTCGTCAAAGACGTAGCCCGCTGCCAGCAGGATGGCGCCTTTGGCCGACAA
Organism: Hydrogenophaga aromaticivorans; assembly: GCF_013387465.1. Lineage (GTDB taxonomy): Bacteria > Pseudomonadota > Gammaproteobacteria > Burkholderiales > Burkholderiaceae_C > Hydrogenophaga > Hydrogenophaga aromaticivorans. The sequence goes on from NZ_VYGV01000012.1 coordinate 221,902, forward strand.
CACGGCGCGTGCCAGCACCATGCCGGGGCGCAGGTCGCGCACATCGATCTGCACGTCGTCCTTGGCGGCAGCGGCCATGTCGACCACCACCTGGAGCAGGGTCTCGACCACCGCCGGGTCGTAGCGCGTGTCCATGCCACCGCGGAGCATGCTGTGCGCGCGCTCCGCCGAGTGGTTGATCTCGCCCATGTGGCCATGGGCCAGCTCGTCCAGGTCGCTCGCCGCCGCCACAATGCGCGCGCCCAGCACGATCTCGGCGCCCGCCAGGCCATCGGGAAACCCTTTTCCGTCCACCCGCTCGTGGTGCTGGCGCACGATCCTGGCCACGCCCTGCAGCTGCGACAGGGCCATCAGGGCGGTTTCGCCGTCGATGGTGTGGCGCCGGTAGCGCTGGTGTTCTTCCGCGGTGTAGGTGGACACCGGCTTGCCCAGCATGGTGTCGGGAAACCCGATGGTGCCGACGTCGTGCACCAGCGCGGCCAGGTGCACGTCGCGCACATCGCGGTCCGGCAGGCCCAGGCGCTTGGCGGTCTCGCGCGCGAGTTCGGCCACCCGGCGCGAGTGTCCGGGGTGGCCGCCGCGCATCTCCATCAGGCTGGAGAACACATTCACCGCGAGCACGAAAGTGTTGTCCAGGTCCGCGTAGGCCGCGTCGAGCATGCCGTTGATCTGCTCGAGTTCGGCTGTTCGCGCGGCCACCCGGGTTTCCAGGGTCTGGTTGATGTCCCGCAGCTGCTCGTTCTGCCGCTTCGTCAGCTCGGTCAGCTCGGCGTTCTTTTTTTCCAGGTCGCGCCGGCTCAGGGCCTCGCGCACCACCAGCACCAGGTCCTGGTCGTCCCAGGGCTTGGCGATGTACCGGTGAATGGCGCCCCGGTTGATGGCGGCGATCGTGGACGACATGTCGGCATAGCCCGTCAGCAGCACGCGCACGATGCTTTCGTCGTGGATCTTCACCCGTTCCAGAAAGCGCGCGCCGTCCATTTCGGGCATGCGCATGTCCGAGATCACCAGGTCCACCCGGTGGGTTTTCAGCAGCGACAGCCCCTCGGCGGCACTGGTCGCCTGCAGCGTGGCGATGCCCTGCGACCGGAAGACGCGACGCAGGGCGTTGAGGACGGAGGGTTCGTCATCGACGGTCAGCACCGTCGGAACCCCGGATGGACCTTCGACAACCTCGGCGGGCGGTGGCTCCAGAAGCGCAGTGGGGGTCATGGTGTCTCGAATCCTGGTGTGTTCAGGTTGTTTCGACACCCCCGCGGCACACTTGAGCATGCCCTTGCCCGGCGTGCGGGCTTTGAACCGCCCCGATCAGCCCTGCGGCAGCGCTCCGAGCCACGCCAGCGCGTCCACCCGCCAGTGGTGCAGCGCTTCGTAGAACCCTTCCCACACGCAGCCGTTGCAGCCGCGGCCGCAGCAGGCCGTGGGCTCGGGCGGTGGCGGGCGCAGGGCAGCGTCGAGATCCCGGTGTTGTTCGCGCAGCGCGCGGCCGCGCAGGTGGGCGATGAGCGCGCGCGCCGCGGGCAGGTCGCCGAGCGGCATGCGTGCCGGGTCCTGCGGCGTGAAGCGGGGCTGTGGCTTGCCGTCGAAGCTGCCGTGCTCGGCAAACATCGCGGCCGGACGGACCCAGAGGCCGAAATCGCCATACAGCGCGCGGTACAGCGTCATGCCTTGCAGCGTTTCGCTGCAGCGCACCGTCTCCATCACCTCGTACCAGCCGCCCTTGTAGTGGCGGTACAGGCCGGGCGGTGTCGCGTTCAGCGGGGGCAGGTCGTGGTCGATGGAGGCGGTCATGGGCGCGGGGAAACGGGGCGGGGCCCCGAGTGTGCCAAACCTGGGCGGGGCTCAGCCGCCGCTGCCGCTGCCGCTGCCGCCCAGCCGGCCCATGCGGTGGGCCAGCTCCACGGCCGACTGCACCTTGAGCTTCTCGAAGATGTTGGCGCGGTGGAATTCCACCGTGCGCTGGGTGATGCCCAGGTGGTCGGCGATGTTCTTGTTGTAGTGGCCCTGCAGCAGCTCGGTGAGCACCTCGCGCTCGCGCGCGCTCAGCGCGGCCAGCGCCTGCTGGAGCTGCAGCCGGTCCTGGGATTCGGTGTGCAGCGTCACGGCGGCCTGGCGCGCGGCCTCCACCTTGTCCACCAGCAGGTTGTTCTGGAACGGTTTTTCCAGGAAGTCCCAGGCGCCGTTCTTCACCGCCGCCACCGCCATGCTCACGTCGCCATGGCCTGTGAGAAAGAGCACCGGCCAGGGCCAGGCCAGGGCCTTGAGCTGCTCGAAGGTGGCCAGGCCCGAGAGCGGTTCCATGCGGATGTCGAGCAGCACCACACTGCAGGCGTTGGGCACCTCGCCGCTGCGCAGCGCCTGCAGGAAAGCGTCGCCCCCGGTCCAGCTGCGCGTGGGCAGGCCGCGCGAATCGAGCAGCCAGGCCAGGCCTTCACGGAAGTCCGTGTCGTCGTCGATCAGGTGAACGGTGGGGTTCATATCAGAGGTAACCACAGCGTGAATTCTGCGCCCTGCAGCTCGGCACTGCGCTCGACTTCGATGCGTCCGTGGTGCGCCTCGACGATGGAGCGGCAGATCGCCAGACCCATGCCCATGCCGCCGGGTTTGTGGCTGGCGAAGGCGTCGAAGATCGTGCCCAGCTGCTCCGGGGGCACGCCCGGGCCGCTGTCGGCCACGCGCACGCCGATCTGGCCGTCGCCGCTGACCAGGTCCACCCGCACGCGCGCCGGCGTGCGCCCGCTGCGCGGCGCCCACTCGCCGGCGTTGAGCACCAGGTTGTGCAGCGCGTTTTCGAGCAGCAGCGCGTCGGCCGGCACGGTGGGGCCGTCGCCGGGCGGCAGCTGCAGATCGAGTGTCACGCCCTCGGGCAGCGGCGCGCCCGTGGCCACGCGCGCCACGAAGGGCCGCAACGCGAGCGGCTGGCGGGTCATGTCCTGGCGGCGCGCGAAGGCGTTGACGCGCTGGATCACGCGGCCGGCCTTTTCGGCCATGCGCTCCATGCGCTCGACCACCGGCACGATCTCCTCGAAGGTGATGCGCTGCTCGCGCACACGGTTGAGCAGGCCGGTGGCAAAGCTGCTGAGCGCGCCGAGCGGCTGGTTGAGCTCGTGCGCCAGGGTGGACGCCACCTCGCCCATGGCCACCAGTCGGCCCGAGGCTTCGAGCAGCTCCTGCTGGCGCGCGGCCAGGCGCTCGACACGGCGGCGCTCGGTGATGTCCAGCGCCGAGCCGACCCAGCCCACCACCTCGCCGCTGGCCAGCGCCAGCGGGGCGCTGTGCACCAGCACGTCGAGCCGGTGGCCGTCGCGGTGTTGCAGCTGCTGCTCGGTGCCGGCCGGCGCCGCGGAGTCGCCCGCCTGGCTGCGCATCTGTTCGAACTCGTCGCCCTGGCCGGCGGGCCAGTAGGGTGGCGCGCCGTTGTGCGCGATGAGTTCCTGCGGGGTCCAGCCCACCAGGCGGCCGAAAGCGGGGTTGGCGTAGAGCAGGTGGCCGGCCTGGTCCCAGGCGCGCAGGCCCAGTGCCACCGAGCGTTCCATCGCGGTGCGCAGCGCGAGCTGGGTCTGCAGCCGCGTCTCGGCGCGCTGGCGGCGCTGGATGTCGCGCCACAGCGCCACCAGTGTCAGCAGCATGCCGGCCAGGCAGACCAGCGCTACCGCGAAGAAGGCGCGCGGCGCCAGCGGCGCCTGGTTGCCCAGCGCCTCGACCCACAGCCCCAGCTGTGCACCGGGCAGGTTGATGGGGGCGAGAAAGCGCGCGCCGCCCCCGACCGGCGCCTGCGGGGTGGTTTCGTCGTCCAGCACCAGCCGGTGGTCCTGCAGGAACCAGGCCGGGATCAGCCCGGCCAGCACCCGGTCGACCGGCACGGCGGCCACGTAGTCGCCGACAAAGCGGCCCTGTTCGAACAGCGGCACCGCCAGCCAGAGCTGTTGCGCCGGGCCATCGGCCGCGGCGAGCGGCCCGGCGTAGGCGGCGCGTTGCAGGCCGCGGGTGGTGTCGAGCATGGTGGCCAGTGCGGCGGCGTTGCCGGGTTCGCGGGCCGCGGCTTCGCGCAGGAAGGCTGGCCACAGTTCGGGGTCGGCCTGGCCGGCCGGCAGCCAGCCGTGCGCGGCCACCAGACCGGCGTCCCGCCACCAGGGGCCGCTGGGCGGCGGCGCACTGACCGGGCCGCTGGCCTGCCGGGCCTGCAGCGCCAGCACGCTCAGGTCGCCTTCAAGGCGGCGGAAGTGGAAACGCAGCGTCTGGTCCAGCCACTCGGCGTCGGCCGTGCGGCGGCGGTCTTGTTCGCGCGCTTCCTCGCTGCGCAGGAAGAGCACCATCGCCACCGCCGACGCGGCCACCAGCAGCAGCAGCGCGCCCAGCCAGGCCACGGCACGGCGCGTGAGGGCCGAGGCCTGGCGCGTGTCCAGGTCGAGCGCGTGGAAATCGAGGGTGGGTTCGGTGGGCATGGCCTCGTTAGCATAGCGAGCATGGTCGCTGCCTGGATCACCGCCTTGCCCCGTTCGCCCCGCGTGCTGCGGCGCACCGCGCTGGGCGCGCTGCTGGGCGCGGCCAGCGGCCTGGCACGTGCCGCGAAGCCTGCGGTGCTGCTGCGCTTCTCGCACGTGGTGGCGCCGGACACGCCCAAGGGCCAGATGGCGCTGCGCTTTCAGGCGCTGGTGCACGAGCGCGCAGGCGGGCGCATCCGCGTGGAGGTGTTTCCGGACTCGCAGCTCTGGGGCGACGACGACGAGATGGAGGCGCTGCGCCTGGGCGCTGTGGAGATGCTGGCGCCTTCGCTCTCCAAGTTCGGCAACGCGGGCGTGCCCGAGTTCGAGGTGTTCGATCTGCCCTACCTGTTTGCCGATCTGGCACAGGTGCAGCGCGTGACGCAGGGCGCCGTGGGGCGCGGACTGCTGCAGCGCCTGGGCCGCCAACAGATGCTGGGCCTGGGTTTTCTGGACAACGGCTTCAAGCAGATGAGCGCCACCCGGCCACTGCGCACGCCGGCCGATTTCTCGGGCCTGCGGGTGCGGGTGCAGGCGTCGCGCGTGCTGGCTGCGCAGATGCGCGCGCTCGGTGCGCGCCCGGTGGTGCTGCCGTTTGGCGAGACGCAGCGCGCGCTGGCCAGCGGCGTGGTGGACGCGGCGGAAAACCCGCTCTCCAACTTCCTGACCCAGGGCCTGGCGCCGTGGCAGCCGCACCTGACGCTGACGCAGCACGGCTACCTGGGCTACGCGGTGGTGAGCAACCCGCGTTTCTGGGCCAGTCTCGCGCCGACCGACCGCGCACTGCTCGACAGCGCGCTGGCCGACGCGCTGGCGCATGGCAACCGGCTCGCCGCTGCGCTGGACCAGCAGGCCCTGGCCACGCTGCGGCGCACGCCGGGGGTGATGCTGCATCAGCCCGCCGCTGCCGAGCGCGCGGTGCTGCGCCGCGCGGTGCAGCCGGCCTGGGACGGCCTGCGGCGCAGCCTGGGGCCGGGGCTGCTGGACGATGTGCAGAACGCGCTGATCACCGGCTGAGCGGCCACCCCAAAGTCGCGTACGTAGTACTACGACTGTTGAACGCCACAGTTGGCGCGCCCCGCCGTGGTGCGTATCGTCCGCCTGTCCCGAACACGGGATGCCGGCCGGCGCCGCCACACGGTGCCGCACCCCCGACAAGCTCTCCTGGAGACAAACCCATGACACCGAGCACCGCGCGCAAGCCGCTCTACAAATCCCTCTACGTCCAGGTCCTGTTCGCCGTCACCGTTGGCGTGCTGCTGGGCCATTTCTACCCCGAGCTCGGGGCCAAGATGAAGCCGCTGGGCGACGCCTTCATCAAGCTGATCAAGATGATCATCGCGCCCATCATCTTTTGCACCGTGGTGGTGGGCATCGCCGGCATGGAAGACATGAAGAAAGTCGGCAAGACCGGCGGCCTGGCCCTGCTGTACTTCGAGGTCGTGTCCACGGTGGCGCTGCTCATCGGCCTGCTGGTGGTCAACCTGATCCAGCCCGGCTCGGGCATGCACGTGGACGCCGCTTCGCTCGACACCAAGGCCATCGCGGCCTACACCGAGCCCGGCAAGATGAAGGGCACGGTCGATTTCCTGCTGGGCGTGATCCCCAGTTCGGTGGTGGACGCCTTCGCCAAGGGCGACATCCTGCAGGTGCTGCTGTTCTCGGTGCTGTTCGGCTTCGCGCTGCACAAGTTCGGCGGCCGCGGCACCCTGGTGTTCGACTTCATCGAGAAGAGCTCGCACGTGCTGTTTGACATCGTCGGCATCATCATGAAGGTGGCCCCCATCGGTGCCTTCGGCGCCATGGCCTTCACCATCGGCAAGTACGGCATCGACTCGCTGTTCTCGCTCGGCAAGCTCATGGGCACCTTCTACCTGACCTGCCTGCTGTTCGTGTTCGTGGTGCTGGGGATCATCAGCCGCCTGCACGGCTTCAGCATCGTGAAGTTCATCCGCTACATCAAGGAAGAGCTGCTGATCGTGCTGGGCACGTCGTCGAGCGAATCGGTGCTGCCGCGCATGATGGAGAAGATGGAAAACCTGGGCGCCAAGAAGTCGGTGGTCGGCCTGGTGATCCCCACGGGATATTCGTTCAACCTCGACGGCACCTCGATCTACCTGACCATGGCCGCGGTGTTCATCGCCCAGGCCACAGACACGCCCATGACGCTGGTGCAGCAGCTGACCCTGCTGGCCGTGCTGCTGCTGACCTCCAAGGGTGCGGCCGGCATCACGGGCAGCGGCTTCATCGTGCTGGCCGCCACGCTGTCGGCCGTGGGCGGTGTGCCGGTGGCCGGTCTGGCGCTGATCCTCGGCATCGACCGTTTCATGAGCGAAGCCCGCGCGCTGACCAACCTGGTGGGCAACGGCGTGGCCACGCTGGTGGTGGCCAAGTGGACCGGTGACCTCGACATGCAGCGCCTGCAGCAGGGGCTGGACCACCCGACCGCGCAGGAAGCGCAGGAACCGGAAGAAATCCTGGACCTGCAGGTCACCCACATGGCCTTGAACGAAGCGCGCAGCTGATCGCTCCGCGGGCTTGCGGAAACCAAAAAGGCGCCCCGCGGGGCGCCTTTCTGTTTGGGAACGCGGTGCCGGCCGGTCAGATCTTGGCCGCGCCGATGTAGTCGTCGTAGCGCCATTCGGAGAACTTGCTCCACAACACCTGGTCGCGCTGGAAAGCGCGCATGTCGCGGTGGATCTTCTTGAACTCGGGCGACTTGGCCTCGTGTTCGGCGAACACTTCCATGGCCGCCTTGAAGCCGGCGTCCATGAGCTCCTTGCTGAACGGCTTGAGCTTGGTGCCGCTGGCCACGAGGCGACGCAGCGCCATCGGGTTCTGCATGTCGTACTTGGCCGTCATGTCGCGCGCGGCCACGGCGCCGGCGGCGCGCACGATGGCCTTGTTCTCGGCCGACAGCGCGTCGAAGGCCTTCTTGTTGATGAAGAACTCCAGCTCGGCGCCGCCCTCCCACCAGCCGGGGTAGTAGTAGTTCTTGGCCACTTTGTGGAAGCCCAGGCGTTCGTCGTCGAACGGGCCGACGAACTCGGTCGCGTCCAGCGTGCCTTTTTCCAGCGCCTGGTAGACCTCGCCGGCCGGCATGTTCTGCGCCACCACGCCCAGCTTGTTCATGGTCTCGCCGAACAGCCCGCCACCCAGACGCATCTTCAGACCTTTGAGGTCGGCCACGGTCTTGATCTCCTTGCGGTACCAGCCGCCCATCTGGGTGCCGGTGTTGCCCGCGCTCATGGAGGTGATGTTGTACTGGGCGTAGAACGCGTCCATGTACTTGCGGCCGTTGCCGTGTTCCATCCAGGCGTCCATGTGGCGCGCGGTCAGGCCGAAGGGCACGGCGCAGCCGAAGGCGAAGATCGAGTCCTTGCCGGTGAAGTAGTAGGAGGCGGTCTGTGCCATTTCCACGGTGCTGTTCTGCAGCGCGTCCACCACGCCGAAGGGCGGCATCAGGTCACCGGCGGCGTGCACGGACACCTCGAATTTGCCGCCCGACAGGGCCTTGACCGTTTCCGAAAACTTTTCGGCCGAACCAAAGATGGTGGGCAGCGACTTGGGGAAGCTTGACGCCATGCGCCAGCGCACCGCGGCCTGGGCATGCACGGCGGGCGCGATGCCAGTGGTCAACACGCCAGCGATGCCAGCGTTCTTGATGAGGGAACGACGATCCACGAAAGTACTCCTGAGGAAGAAAATGCCGGTGCCTCGTGGCGGCAGGCGCCCCGATCGCCCGGCGGTGACGAACCCCTCAACGATACCCCAGCTTCGGGTTAACCCTTAGGATTTACCGGGAGGTGCCGTCCGCTGGCAGCATGGGATGGGGCAGGGCCGGCACCGCCGTCCGGCCTGGCGGGGCCAGGCCCGCTTGCCAGGCGCTGAGCCAGGCCGGCAGGGTTTGAGCGGGCTCGTCGCCCAGCCCGCGCACCACGCAGCCCCCGGCCGCACCGGCCGCGGCCACCGCCTGCAGCTGCGCGGGTTCGAGGATGCCGCCGATGCCCACCACCGGCGCGGGCGCCATGTGTGCCCACCAGGCGAGGTTGTCCAGGCCCTGCGGCAGCCAGGGCATGTCCTTGGTGGTGGTGGGCCACACCGGGCCGCAGGCGATGCAGTCGGGCAACAGCGCGGCGGCGCGGCACAGTTCCCACAGGCTGTGTGAACTGAGACCGAGCTGCACGCCGCTGTCGCGAGCGGCCTGCAACTGAGCGCGCTCGCCGGGCGTGAGCGCCAGCAGGTCTTCCTGCCCCAGGTGCAGCGCCTGCGCACCGGCCCGCAGCGCGAGTTGCCAGTGGTCGTTGACCACCAGCGTGGCGCCGGCCGCGTCGGCGGCGCGCAGGCTGAGTTCGATGTCGCGTTGCAGCCGTTCGGACCAGGCCGCGTTGTCCAGACCGGGCGGCCGCTTCATGCGCAGCTGGATCGTGGGCACGGTGGGGTGGGCGCGCAGCACCGCGGCCACCCGCTCGGCGCTGTCGACGATGGCGTACACGCCCGGTGTACGGGCCGACTCTCGTTCCGGCCAACCCGTGGGCGGCTGTTCGTCCAGCGACAGGCGGGGCAGCAGCGTCGGATCGCTGCCGAAACCGGGCCGCGCCACCACCGGCCCGGCCCCCTGGCCCACGGCGCGCGCATGGCGCAACGCGTGCGTGGTGGCCATCTTGGCGAGCACGGCGGCGTCGGCCGCGACGAAGCCCAGCGCCAGCGCGGCGGCCAGCGAGGTGGCGAAGGTGCAGCCGGTGCCGTGGTTGTCCGAGCTGTCCACGCGCGGCAGGCTGAGCCAGCCGCGCGCGTGGGGGGTGTGCAGCCAGTCGAGCGAGAGGGCCGGTGTGCCAGCGTCACCACCCGTCACCACCACCGCCTGCGCGCCCAGCCGCTGCAGGGCCCCGGCGAGCCCGGGCACGTTGTTCGCCGCGTCGGCGCCGAGCAAGGCCGCGGCTTCGCGCTGGTTGGGCGTGATCACGCTGGCGCGTGGCAGCAGCTGTTCGCGGTAGACCTGCAGCAGCTCATCGCTGGCGAACGCCGCGCCGGTGCTGGCGCGCAGCACCGGGTCGATCACCAGCTGCACCGGCCCGCGCTCGCGCAGGCGGTCCACCCAGCGAGCGACCACGTGCGCGTTGGCGGCGCTGCCGAGCAAGCCGGTCTTGATCACGCGCGGCGGCAGGTCGGCGGCCAGGGCTTGCAGCTGCGCCTCCAGCAGCTCCGGCGCCACGGCCTGCACCTGCGTCACGGCCACGGTGCTCTGCGCGGTGACGGCTGCCACCACCGGGCAGAGGTGCACGCCGAAGGCATCGGCCGCACGCTGGTCGGCCGCCAGGCCCGCGCCGCCACCGCTGTCGGTGCCGGCGATGCTCCAGATCACAGGGGTCATGTCAGTCAATCAAGAAGGGGTGTCCGCTGACCGGCGTGCTCGCCACCGCCATGTCCTGCGGCGCCATCACGCCGGCCTCGTACGCCGCGCGACCGGCTTGAATGGCCAGGCCGAAGCCGCGCGCCATGCGCACCGGGTCCACGGCCTGGGCCACGGCGGAGTTCAGCAGCACGGCGTCGAAGCCCAGTTCCATCGCGGCGGCGGCGTGTGAAGGCGCGCCGATGCCGGCGTCCACGATCAGCGGCACGCCGGGCAGCCGTGCGCGCAGGGTGCGCAGCGCAAACGGGTTGATGAGCCCCTGACCCGAGCCGATGGGCGCACCCCAGGGCATCAGCACCTCGCAGCCCGCGTCCAGCAGGCGCTGGCAGGTGACAAGGTCGTCGGTGCAGTAAGGGAACACGGCGAAGCCGTCGCGCGTGAGCTGCGTCGCGGCTTCCACCGTGCCCCAGGGGTCGGGCTGCAGGGTGTGTTCGTCGCCCACCACCTCGAGCTTGATCCAGCGCGTGCCGTAGAGCTCGCGCGCCATGTGTGCCAGCGTGATCGCTTCGCGTGCGGTGCGGCAGCCGGCGGTGTTGGGCAGCAGGTGGGCGTCGTGTTCCTGCATGGCCGTGCGGATGATTTCCACGAAGCCGTTGTCGCCACCCGCGGCCAGCGTGCGCTTGAGGCCCACGGTGACGATCTGCGTGCCGCTGGCGGCGATGCTGTGGGCCAGCACCTGCGGTGACGGGTAGCCCGCCGTGCCAAGCAGGAAGCGGCTGGTGAGTTCGACGCCGTAGGGCGCCCAGGTGTTTGTCGGTGTGCTCATGGTGTTCATCCGCCCTCGATGGCTTGAAAGGTCAACACGGTGTCGCCGGTTTTCAAAACGGTGGCTTCGCGTTGCGTGCGCGGGATGAATTCGCCGTTCACCGCCGTGGCGATCTGGTTGGCGTCCACCTCTTGTGCTTCCAGCAGCGCGGCCAGCGTCAGGCCTTCGGGGCAGGGCAGAGTGATGTCGTTGAATTGCAGCATGGTGTCAGTGCACCGCACACGGCGCAGGGGGAACGTCAGAGGGCGCAGCCGGCGCGAGGGTGCCGTCCAGGACAGCCGTGGAACGGGCTTGGCCCGGCCACAGGCTGTGTCCCCCCTCCGGAACGGGAGGGGGGAAGCCGCGCAGCGGCGCAGGGGGGTGTCCCAGTCTCGTCAGCGCGTCCTGCACCAGCGCGGGCGCGAGCAGCCAGCCGTGGCGGAACAGGCCGTTGATGCGCAGCAGGCCGGGCTCGGTGTGGGTATGGGGTTCGTTGTCGGGCAGGGCGGGGCGCAGGTTGGCCTCCATGTGCACGATGCGCGCCTCGGCCAGTTCGGGCAGCACGCTCTGCGCCGCGGCCATCAGCTCCACGGCGCTGCGCAGGCTCACCGGCGAGCGGTCTTCGCTCTCCACCTCGCTCGCGCCCACCACGAACAGGTCGCCCGGGCGCGGCACGATGTAGACCCGGTGGCGCGGGTGCAGCAGGCGCACCGGGCGCTGCAGCTGTACGCCGGGGGCGTGCAGCCAGATGACTTCGCCCCGCACGCCGCGCACGGCCAAGTCGGGCCTCGAGTTCACACCGCGCACGTCGATGGCGAGGTCGAAACGCACCGGCCCTTCGCCCGCCACCTGCAGCACGCCGGGCGCCACCCGTTCCACGCGCTCACCCCAGCACCAGTGCACGTTCGGCGCCTGCACGGCCAGCGCGTGGAGCATGTCGCGCGACATCACCTGCGCCTCGCCGGGCAGCAGCCAGGCGTGCAGACCCGGCGCCAGCGCGGGCTCCAGCGCGGCCAGCGCCGCACGGTCCAGCGGCTGGGGTGCGGGC
>NZ_VYGV01000012.1:233925-241132 GCF_013387465.1 Hydrogenophaga aromaticivorans
TGCCATCTTGTTGCAGAGCGTGCCGGCCACGATCATCAGATCGGACTGGCGCGGACTGGCGCGGAACACCTCGGCGCCAAAACGGCCCAGGTCGGCGCCGTGCGCGAGCATCAGGCTGCCGTGTTGTTCGAACAGCGGCGCGCTGCAGCCTTCGGCACGCAGCGTGTCCGCCACCTCGCGCCACAGGGCCAGCGAGCGCCAGCCCAGGCGCGCGATCTCAGGGCCGGCGTTGTCCAGCTCCGCGATGGGGCTGAGCATGCCGGCCGCCGTGAAGCCGGCTGCGAAGGCCGCGTGTTCCGACAAGGAGCCGGTGGCCGGTGCTTCCGGACCCGCCGCCGGATCGAACACCGTGACAGCGTGCCCGGCCCGCGAAAGCTGCCATGCGAGCAGGCGTCCGAGCACGCCCGCGCCAGCGATGCCGATGCGTGAACGATGGGCATTCATGGCTCAGCCCTTCCTGCCGATCGCATCGACGGGCACGTAGAACTCGCCGCCCACGGCCTTGAACTCCGCGCTCTTCTGCGCCATGCCTTCGTTGAGTGCCTGTTCCTCGCTCACGCCCTTGGCCGCGGCGTAGTCGCGTACGTCCTGCGTGATCTTCATGCTGCAGAACTTCGGCCCGCACATCGAGCAGAAGTGCGCCTCTTTCGACGAGTCCTTGGGCAGGGTTTCGTCGTGGTAATCCTCGGCGGTCTGCGGGTCCAGGCCGAGTGCGAACTGGTCGCGCCAGCGGAACTCGAAACGCGCCTTGCTCATGGCGTCGTCGCGCGCGCGGGCGCCCGGGTGGCCCTTGGCGATATCGGCCGCGTGGGCGGCGATCTTGTAGGCAATGATCCCCTGCTTCACGTCGTCGCGGTCGGGCAGGCCCAGGTGTTCCTTGGGCGTCACGTAGCACAGCATGGACGTTCCCATCCAGCCGATCATGGCCGCGCCCACGGCCGAAGCGATGTGGTCGTAGCCCGGCGCGATGTCGATGGTCAGCGGGCCCAGTGTGTAGAACGGCGCCTCGTGGCAGTGCTTCAGCTGCTCGTCCATGTTGGCCTGGATCAGGTGCATGGGCACGTGGCCAGGGCCTTCGATCATGGTCTGCACGTCGTGTTTCCAGGCCACCTGGGTCAGCTCGCCCAGTGTCTTGAGCTCGGCGAACTGCGCTTCGTCGTTCGCGTCGGACGCGCTGCCCGGGCGCAGGCCGTCGCCGAGCGAGAAGCTCACGTCGTAGGCCTTCATGATTTCGCAGATCTCGTCGAAGTGCGTGTAGAGGAAGTTCTCCTTGTGGTGCGTGATGCACCACTTGGCCAGGATCGAGCCGCCGCGCGAGACGATGCCGGTGCGGCGTTGCGCGGTGAGGTGGATGTAGGCCAGGCGCACGCCGGCGTGGATGGTGAAGTAGTCCACGCCCTGTTCGGCCTGCTCGATCAGCGTGTCGCGGTAGATCGCCCAGGTCAGGTCTTCGGCCACGCCGCCCACTTTTTCCAGCGCCTGGTAGATCGGCACCGTGCCGATGGGCACCGGGCTGTTGCGCACGATCCAGTCGCGCGTGGTGTGGATGTTCTTGCCGGTGGACAGGTCCATCACGTTGTCGGCGCCCCAGCGGATCGCCCACACCAGCTTGTCCACTTCTTCCTCGATGCTGGAGGTGACGGCCGAGTTGCCGATGTTGGCGTTGATCTTCACACCGAAGTTGCGCCCGATGGCCATGGGCTCCACTTCAGGGTGGTTGATGTTGGCCGGGATGATGGCGCGGCCGCGCGCCACCTCGTCGCGCACGAACTCGGGCGTGAACACCTCGGGAATGCGCGCACCCATGGGGTTGCCGCGCAGGCGCGCTTCACGCGCCGGGTCGCCCAGGTACTCACGCATCCACTCGCGCTTGCCGTTCTCGCGCAGGGCCACGTATTCCATCTCGGGCGTGACGATGCCTTGGCGCGCGTAGTGCATCTGCGAGACGTTCATGCCGCTCTTGGCACGGCGTGGCGTGCGTTGCAGGCCGGCGGCTTCGGCGCGCAGGGCCTCGATGCGTTCGATGGTGGTGCCGTTGTTCTGCGCCTCGTTCTTCACGCCGTCGTCCAGCGCGGCGCGCTGGCGGCCGGTGTAGCTTTCGGTGTCGCCACGCGATTCGATCCAGGCGCCGCGCACGTCGGCCAGACCGGTGCGCACGTCGATGGCGGCGGTCGGGTCGCTGTAGGGGCCAGAGGTGTCGTACACCGTGACCCGCTCACCATTGCTCAGCAAGATCTCCCGCATGGGCACCTGGATGCTCTCGTTCGAGCCGGGCACGTAGATCTTGCGCGAAGCGGGGAAAGGTTCGCGGCTGAGCGCGAACTGGTCGGCGAAGGGAATCTTGTCGGGGGCGTTCATGGCGGCGGTCTCCTGTTGGGGCTGTGGATGCTCCGGAGACCGCCCGTCAAAACATGCACCCGGGCCCACTGGTGGAGTGGACGGACCCGTTGCACGAGGAACGGGTAGTGGATGCAGGCCCTGGGGGCTGCGCTCTTCTTTCGCTGGTACTAGCCAGATCAAGTTCACGGGTTCGGTTTTTCAACCATCTCAGCGCTGGACCTTTCGGTCTGTGCACCCCGGAGCAGGGCGGAGTGTATCCCGGTTTTCTGAATACGCTTTGCGCCGACCCCACGGTGCGCTTGCCTATTGCGTTGCGCCCCGTGTCCGCCACCGCACCGATCTTGTTGCCGCGGTTTGTTACGCTGTTGGATCGTGTTCCGCCGCCAAACCAAGCCATCGAAACCCTCCACGCCCATGACCTGGCTCACCTGGCTGTTCCTCATCGTCGCGGCGCTCGCGCTGATTTTCGTGGGCCTCAACGTCGGCGGCGCCATGCGCTGGACCGGGGCGACGCAGGCGATCCTGGCGCGTCTGGAGGCGAAACGCCTGCCCGCCTCACCCGCGCGCTACGACCCGCGCGAAATCGAAGGCCTGCCCGCGCCCGTGCAGCGCTATTTCAGCACCGTGCTCACGCCGGGTCAGTCCATCGTCACCGCGGCCACGCTGGAGCACACCGGCCACTTCAACCTGTCACCCACCGGCGAACAGTGGAAGCCGTTCACCTCGCGCCAGCGGGTGATCGTGCAACGCCCGGGTTTTCTGTGGGACGCGCGCATCGCCATGGCGCCCGGCGTGTCGGTGCGTGTGCACGACAGCTATGCGGACGGCGAAGGCCTGCTGCACGCGGCCGTTTCTGGTCTCTTCAGCGTGGCCGACCTGCGGGGCGGTGGCGAACTGGCGCGCGGCGAGCTGATGCGGTTCTTTGCCGAAGCCGCCTGGTACCCCACCGCCTTGTTGCCCAGCCAGGGTGTGCGCTGGACCGCGGTGGACGAGCTCTCCGCCAACGCCACACTGACGGACGGCGCGCTCTCGATCACCCTGTTGTTCCGCTTCGACGACGCGGGCCTGATGACGTCCATGCGCGCCGAAGCGCGCGGCCGTATAGTCGGCAAGGAGGTCAGCTCGGCACCGTGGGAGGGCACCTGGTCCAACCACCAGCGCGTCGACGGCATGACGGTGCCGCTCACCGGCGAGGTGGCCTGGCTGCTCCCGGAAGGCCGCAAGACCTACTGGCGTGGCACGGTCACCTCACTGCGCCACGAGTGGTCAGCGTGAACCGGCGCGGACCCTTCGGGCCCACTTGATGCCTTCGAACCAGAACACGCTGAACAAACCCAGTCCGCAGGCGGCGGCCAGCTCGTGCGCCGGCAGGGGCGCAAAGCGCAACACGCCCACCGCCCAGGGCACATAGAGCGCCGCCAGCAGCAGCGCCAACGCCAGACCCACCACCACCCAGAGCGTGGTGTTCGGCGTGCGCAGCGTGGCCCAGAGCGGCCTCGTGGCCGAGCGGTTGGAAAGGATCAGCGCCAGGTTGCCGATCACCAGCGTGGCAAAGGCAAAAGCGCGGGCCTCCGCCTCGGGCAGCCGGGGCGCCGCCCAGGCAAACGCGCCCATCACCGCCGCCAGCACGCCCAGCCCCTGCAGCAGCGCCAGCCACAAGGTGACGCCGCCAAACAGCGGTGCGTTGGCGTCGCGGGGCGGGCGTTGCATCACGTCGCTCTCGGCCGGTTCGTTCTCGAAAGCGATCGAGCAGGCCGGGTCGATGATGAGTTCGAGCAGGGCAATGTGCATCGGGAACAGCAGCGCCGGCCAGCCAAACAGCACCGGCAGCAGCGCCATGCCGGCGATGGGCACGTGCACCGCCAGGATGTACGACATCGCCTTGCGCAGGTTGTCGAAGATGCGGCGCCCCAGCCGCACCGCGCGCACGATGGCCGCGAAGTCGTCGTCCACCAGCACCAGCGAGGCCGACTCGCGCGCCACGTCGGTGCCGCGCTGGCCCATGGCCACGCCCACATGGGCCGCGCGCAGGGCCGGCGCGTCGTTCACGCCGTCGCCCGTCATGGCGACGATGTCGCCGCGCGCTTTCAGCGCCTGCACGATGCGCAGCTTCTGCTCGGGCGCGATGCGCGCGCACACGCTCACGTTCGCCATGCGCTCGCGCAGGGCGGTGTCGCTCAGCGTCGCCATCTCGTCGCCCGAGAGCACCTCGGCGGCCGACTCCGCCAGGCCCGCCTGCCGCGCGATCGCCTGCGCCGTGGCCGGGTAGTCGCCTGTGATCATCACCACGCGGATGCCGGCCGCGCGGCACTCGGCGATGGCGGCGGGCACCTGCGGGCGCACCGGGTCCGCCAGGCCCAGCAGACCGACGAAGCTGAAGTCGAAGTCGTGCTCGTTCGCGGGCCAGTCCTGTCCAGTGAAGCTGCCCTGGGCCACGGCCAGCACGCGCAGGCCCTCGGCGGCGAGTTCGTCCACCACGCTGGCAATGTGCGCCTTCTGCGCGTCGTCGAGATGGCACAGGTCCACCACAGCCTCGGGCGCGCCCTTGGCGGCCACCGTCTGCACACCCTGCACCGACGCCGCCCACACATGCGACATCGCGCGCAGCGCGGGGCTGAGTGCGTAGGTCTGCACCAGCCGCCAGTCGCGGTGCAGGTGTTCGGTGTCGGTCAGGAAGCGTTCGCCCAGCTGGTGAAACGCCTTCTCCATCGGGTCAAACGGGTCCACCACACTCGCCAGAATCGAAAACTCCACCAGCGTGTGGAAGGCTTCGGGCAGCGATGATTCGGACCCTGCATCCAGCGCCAGGCGGTCGGTGAGCGCCACGCCGCCCGCCGCCAGGTGCGTCACCGTCATGCGGTTGCCGGTCAGCGTGCCGGTCTTGTCGCTGCACAGCACGGTGGTGGCGCCCAGTGTTTCGATCGCGTTGATGCGGCGCGTGAGCACGCCTTCGGTGGACAGGCGGCGCGCGCCCAGCGCCGGGAACACGGTCATCACCACCGGGTATTCCTCCGGCAGCATCGCCATGGCCAGCGCGATGCCGGCCAGCAACGCCTGCAGCCAGTTGCCATGCATCAGGCCGTGCACCAGCACCAGCGCCAGGCTGAGCGCCAGCGCCAGCAGGGCCAGGTTGCGCACCAGCTGCGCCGTCTGCTTCTGCAGGGGCGAACGTTCGTTTTCCAGCGTGCCCAGCGCCGTGCCGATGCGCCCGATCTCGCTGCGCGCGCCGGTGGCCATCACGCGCGCCAGCGCGTGCCCCTGCACGATCAGCGTGCCCGCGTACACGGTGGGCAGGTCGTCACCGCCGGGGCGGGCTCGGGCGGCGTCGTCGGGTTGCGGGTTCGCTGCCAGCTCCGGCGGCAGCGCTGCCCGCTTGCTCACCGGCACCGCCTCGCCGGTCAGCAGCGATTCGTCCGCCTGCACGCCGTCCGCCGACACCAGCAGGGCGTCGGCCGGTACCCGGTCGCCTTCACTCAGTTGCAGCAGGTCGCCGCGCACCACGTCGCGCCCGGCAATGCGCTGCGGCGCACCGTCGCGGATGACGAGCGCGCGCGGGCTGGTCAGGTCGCGCAGCGCTTCAATGGCGCGCTCGGTCTTGCCCTCCTGGTACAGCGTCAGCCCCAGCGTGATGACCACGAAGCCGAACAGCGTCAGGCCTTCCTGCAGGTCGCCGAACGCCATGTAGAGCGTGCCGGCCGCGAGCAGCAACAGGAACATCGGCTCGCGCACCGTGTCGAGCGCGATGGACAGCAGGCTGCGCTGCTGTCCGCCGGGCAAGGCGTTGGGTCCGTCCTCGGCAAGGCGCTGCGCAGCGTCATTCGCGGACAGGCCAGACCCGGTGCCAGGGGTCGGTGTCGAGGGGGGTGGTTTCGGGGCGGCGGGCTGGGGCGGGGTCAAGGGCATGCGCAAGGTTAGCGCAGCCACGAAGGGCCACGCTGATCAAGTCCCTCGCGGCGCGCCCATCCCGGCAGCGGGCGAGCGCATCCACGGGACTTCTTCAGCGTTGCCCAAGGCTTGCATTCTGACCCTGACTCCGGCATGGTTCAGCGTCGGTTCGGTGTCGCACAGACGCGTTGCTCCGCAGCAGCCATCTTCGAAACTGAACCCCCACCCTCAAGAAAGGAACCTGCCATGTACGGATTCACCACCACGCTCAGCGGCGTCTCGTTTGACGAAGCGATCGCCCAGACCACCCAGGCGCTCAAGGCCGAAGGCTTTGGCGTGCTGAGCGACATCAATGTGCAAGCCGCGATGAAAGACAAGCTCGGCGAAGACATGCCACCCTACCGCATCCTCGGTGCGTGCAACCCGCCGCTGGCTTTTCAGGCGTTGCAGGCGGTGCCCGACATCGGGCTGCTGCTGCCGTGCAATGTGATCGTGCGCGAGGTGGTGCCTGGCCAGGTGGTGGTGGGATTCCTGGACCCGCAGGTCATGTTCACGCTCATCGCCAGTCCCGAGGTGAAAGCGGTGGCCGATGCGGCCGAGCAGCGCCTGCGCCGCGCCTGCGCCAGCCTGGGCGGCAGCACCGGGCCGGCGTGAAGGTTTTGTGGGCGCATCTCCCCGGTTGATGCACATCAAGGGCGGCAACCGCTGCAACAGCGATAAAGGTTCATGTCCGCGCCCACCAAGCCCACCTGGAACCCGATGCGCTGCCCGGCACACCCACCCTCGCCAGATCGGGAGGCCATGGCCCCGGCGCGTTCCGGGCAACCCGTGGCGATGCACCCGTGACCACGCTGCAGCTTCTGGGGTACATCAGTGCGGCACTGCTGTTGCAGATGGCCGTGGGCTTGGGTATCGCCTTCCGGCGCCTGCGGCTGAAGGCGCACGAGCCGGCCGCGCGCGATGCGGTCGCTGCCTCCCCGGC
>NZ_VYGV01000012.1:241142-316188 GCF_013387465.1 Hydrogenophaga aromaticivorans
CCCGGCGGCCGCCGGCGCCTGGCCAGGCTGGCGCGAGTTCCGCGTGGTGCGCCGAGCGTTTGAAGACGATGCCCGGAGTCAATGCTCTTTCTACCTGCAGCCGGTGGACGGCGCGCCGCTCCCGGTGTTCCTGCCCGGCCAGTTCCTCACCTTCGCTGTGCCGGCGCGTGAAGGCGCCACCCCTTCGACACTCACACGCTGCTATTCACTCTCCGACCGCCCCGACCCGGCCGCCTACCGCATCACCATCAAGCGCGCCATGCCACCCCCGGGGCGTCCCGAACTGCCGCCCGGCGCGTCGTCCAGCCACTTTCACGACCGCGTGCACGAAGGCGATGTGCTCCGGGTGAAGGCGCCGGCGGGGCGATTTTTCATCGACACCGATGCCAGCGTTCCGGCGGTGTTGATTGCGGGCGGCATCGGCATCACGCCCATGATGAGCATGCTGCGCTGGTGCGTGAGCGAGCAACCCCAGCGCGCGGTGCACCTGTTCTACGGCGTGCGCAACAGTGCCGACCACGCTTTCAAGGGCGTGCTCGAATCGCTGGCCCGGACACACCCCACCTTTCAACTCCACATGGTCTACAGCGACCCGCAGCCCGGCGATGCGTTGGAGCGCGACCACCAGCACACCGGCCGGATCGATCTGGATCTGATCCGCCGTTGCCTGCCCCACGGGCAACACCAGTTTTATGTGTGCGGCCCGCCACCCATGATGCAAAGCCTGGTGCCCGCCCTGCGCGAATGGGGCGTGCGCGAGCAGGACATCCATTTCGAAGCCTTCGGCCCCGCCACCGTGCGCCCCGCAGGCCCGGCGAGCAACGAGCCGCCGCCCGCCACCGCGACCACGCTGGACGTGCACCTGCGCCGATCAGGCCGCACCCTGGTGTGGGACGGGCAAGACGCCAACCTGCTGGACTTTGCCGAGCGCCACCTGGTGGCGGTGGAATCCGGCTGCCGCTCGGGCAGCTGCGGCAGTTGCGAAACCCGGCTCGTCTCAGGCTCGGTGCGCTACGCCGAGCGGCCCGACCACGAGGTGGCGCCGGGTCATTGCCTGCTCTGCGTGGCCACGCCGCAGACCGCCCTGGAGCTGGAAATATGAGCGCAGCGCCGGGCCGCCCCAAGCCAGCTCGCACCGCAGCCCGCAGGGCGGAGGTACTTCTGTGACTTTGAGAGCACGCCTCTTCAGCCGCGAGGTGGTGCCTTTCTACCTCTCGCTGCTGGCGCTCGCGGTGGCCGCGCTGCTGGCCGACGCCGCGCTCCATTTGCTCAACGCCGTCTGGGTGGGCCGCTGGCTCGGCATCCCCGGGGTGCTGCTCATCCTCGGCTCCATGGGCTATTCGCTGCGCAAGCGCAAGCTCATCCAGTGGGGCAAACCCGTCACGCTGCTGCGCCTGCACGAATACATGGCCTGGGCGGGGTCGCTGCTGGTGCTGGTGCACGCCGGCATCCACTTCAACGCCATCCTCGGCTGGCTCGCCGTCGGGGCCATGCTCATCAACGTCGCCAGCGGGCTCACCGGCAAGTTCCTCATGCAGCGCGCCCGGCGCCGGCTCGACGAGTCCCGGGAGCGCATGCGCCAGCAAGGCCTGACCGATGAGCAGCTCGCCGAGCGCACCTACTGGGACAGCCTCACCTTCGACGCCGTCAAACAATGGCGCTCGGTGCACTTCCCCATCACGCTCGCGTTTGCCGTGCTCGCGCTGGCCCACATCGTGGCGGTGTTTCTTTTCTGGGGCTGGAAATGAAGGGCCGCTGGTTGTGGATCGTGATCGCGGCCAACCTGGTGGCTTTGGTGGGCCTCGCGTTCTGGCTCCCGCACCTCATGATCAGCCCAGGCCCGCTCATTCCCGGGCACGCCACGCTCACCACCGACTGCTACGCCTGCCACGCCCCCCTGCGCGGTGCCTCCACCGAGCGTTGCATCACTTGCCACACCGTGGCCGACATCGGTCTGCGCACCACCAAGGGCCAGGCCATCACAGTGGCTCAGGCGGTTCGCGCCACGCCCATGAAGATGTCGTTCCACCAGGAGCTCACGGAACAGGACTGCATGGCCTGCCACAGCGACCACGCCGGTCCCAAGCTCACCCAGCGCGACCGCAGACCGTTTTCACACGCCTTGCTGCGCGTGGCCACGCGCGAGCGCTGCGCGTCGTGCCACGCCGCACCCACCGATGACCGCCACCGCAAGCTCAACCCGGCCATGGGCTGTGTGACCTGCCACACCGCCGACGGCTGGAAGCCCGCCCACTTCGACCACGCTGCCCTCACCAAGGTGGAGCTGGACCGCTGCGAGAGCTGCCACAAGCCACCCGGCGACAGCCTGCACCGCCCGATCAAGGGGAACTGCGCCCAGTGCCACTCCACCCAGGCCTGGGAGCCCGCCACCTTCGAGCACGACAAGCTGTTTGTGCTCGACCGCGACCACAACGCCAGTTGCGAGACCTGCCACAAGAACCCGGCCGACTACCGTCAATACACCTGCTACGGCTGCCACGAACACACGCTCGCCAACGTGCGTGAGGAGCACGAAGAAGAGGGCATCCGGAACTTCGACAACTGCGTGAAATGCCACCGCAGCGCGGACGAGGAGCCGAGTGGCGAAGGTCGGGGCGAGGAGAAGGACGGCGAGCGGGACTGACCGATCCAGATCCTCGAAGGCGCATCGGCAACCTTGGCCAGCGCCTGTTGCATGATGGCCGTGTAAGCTGCTTCGACAACCGATGCCGTGGGGACCTGTGCCGTCTCGGCTCCTTGCACGCAAAACCCCGTCCGTCGTCCTCATGACCCCGCCTGCCCAACGCTCGTCGCCTGTCCGGGCTCATGTCCGCATGCCCACACCGTCCACGGTTTTCCGCGCCTTGCTGCGCTGCCTGGCCCTGGCGATGGGCGTCGCAGCGGGTGGCGTCTGGGCGTCCGAGGCGCCGTTGTGGTTCGACGCAGGCCGTCCCCGGCTCCAGGCCTGGCAGGCGGTGGAGCTGCTGGCCGGGGCGCCCGGCCATGGGCTGATCGCCGAAGACTACGGCGTCGATGCGCTGGGTCTGCAGGTGGCCGAGGCGGCCCAGGAGCCTTCGCTGGATGACGCGGCCCAGGAACGGCTGGCGCAAGCGCTCAGCGCCGCCATGCAGCGCTACCTGAGCGACCTGCACCAGGGTCGGCTGGACCCGCGACGCATCAACCACCACTTCAGGCCACCGGCCAGTGACGGCTTCGACCCGGCGGAACGGCTGCGCGAGGGCCTGCAGACCGGGCAGTTGGCCGATGTGGTGCGCGAGGCCGCACCGCGCCTGTCGCAGTACGAAGCGCTGCGCCGGGCACTGGCCCGGATGCGGGCGCTGGGCGACCACCCCGCCTGGCGGCAGGAGCTGCCCCCGTTGCCTCGCCCGGCCCGTCCCCAGCCGGGCCGGCCCGGCAAGCTGGAGCCCGGCCAGACCTGGGCCGGCCTGGCCCTGCTCGCCGAACGGCTGCGCCTGCTGGGCGACCTGACGGCCGACGAACCGCTGCCGGTGGTCTACGAGGGTGTGTGGGTGGAGGCGGTCCAGCGCTTCCAGGAGCGCCACGGGCTGGAGGTGGACGGGGTGCTCGGCAAGGACACCTGGGCCGCGCTGCGGGTGACACCGGGCGAGCGCGCGCAGCAGATCGCCCTCAATCTGGAGCGGCTGCGCTGGACGCCGCTGACCGAAGCCCAGCGCATGATCGTGGTCAACATCCCGGAGTTCGTGCTGCGCGCCTACGAGGTCCGCGAGGGCCGCATCGTCGTCCACCAGACCATGAAGATCATCGTGGGCAAGGCCATGGACACGCGCACGCCGGTGTTCGAAGAAGAGATGCGCAGCATCGAGTTCAGCCCCTACTGGAACGTGCCGCCGTCGATCGCGCGCAGCGAGACCGTCCCCAAACTCCAGCGCGATCCCGGTTACCTGGCGCGTGAGGACATGGAATTCGTGTTACCGGACGGCCTCGTCAGCACCGAGGTCACCCCGGACGTGCTGGCCGAGGTGCTGGCCGGGCGCGCCCGCATACGCCAGCGCCCCGGGCCGAAGAACGCGCTCGGCGCGATCAAGTTCTCCTTCCCGAACCGCGACCACATCTACCTGCACCACACGCCCGCGGCCCAGCTCTTTGGCAAGGGCCGGCGCGACTTCAGCCACGGCTGTGTGCGTGTCGAGAAGCCGGTGGAGCTGGCCCTGTTCGTGTTGCAGGACATGCCCCAGTGGACCGAGCAACGGGTGCGCGAAGCCATGGCCGCGGGGCAGTTGCAGGCCGTGCGGCTCGCCACGCCGGTGCCGGTGCTGATCACCTATGGCACGGCGCTGGTGAAGCAGGGGCGTCTGCATTTCTACCCCGACATCTACGGCCACGACCGTGAGCTGGCCGAGGCCTTGCGACAGCGCTGAGTCAGATCGGATCGGCCAGCAGCTTGGAGAAGGCGGCGATGTTGGCGGCGCTGGGCACCTGCGGTTTCATCTCGTCTTCTTCGGCGGTGGCGTTCTCGTGGGCCTGGACGGCGTTGACCAGGGCGTACTGGTTTTCCCACGAGAGGGTCTTGCCTTCCGGACACATGTCGCGCAAAGTGCCAAACCAGTAGTAGCCGTCCTTGCCGCCGAACAGCGTGTCGATGGCGCCGGCGTCGCCGGTCTTGATGCCCTGGGCCGAAAGGATGAGCTTGAGTTTGTGGTGGGAGACGGAATAGTGCATGCGCGCTTCGGGTGTGTGTGGCCAGGTCAGGGCGGCCCGCCAATGTGCGGGTCACCAGGGGCAGCGATTTTACCGATGGCGCCGCCGACCCGGCGCCGGTGGTTGGCACTGCACTTGCTAACGCCCCTGGGGTGACGGAGCCGACCTCGCGTGGGCTCCGACGGTTTCGCCAGCGATTGGTCTTTTTCAAGGTGCCCGCTCATGTCCGCAGATGCCCTGTCAGCTGATTCCCCATCGCCAGAGGTTCCTGTGGCCGTGGCACCCGCGTCGCCCAACACGCCGCACCCGCGCCACATCCGCCTGACCTCGCACTCCGGCGGGTTCGGGGCGCTGCCCATCGTGTGGGGCGCGGCCACCGCGCGCGAGCGCGGGCCGGTGGTGGGCACCACACTCAACGTGTCGAACCGCAACGTGATCGGCACCCACAGCGGCAGCTACAGCGTGTACCGCGCGCTGGCCGTGGCGGCGGGCGCGCTCAAGCGCGAGCACCGCGCCGACCTGACCAACACCGCGCCCACCGACATCATCGGCCCCTACCCGCAGTGGGCCGACCCGGAAAAGATCGTCAGCATGGACCCCTGGGGCGCGGTGATCGCCGACGCCTACGCCACCGAGCTGGAGGCGGGCTACGACATCCGCCCGACGATTGCCGTGACACAGGCGCACGTGATCCTGCCCGAGGTGATCGACGCGCTGCAAAAAGGCAGGCTCCAACCCGATGGCCGCTTCCTCACCGCGGGCGGCGCCGCCGTGGTGACCAAGGTGGCGGTGGAGCCGGTGTGGTACCTGCCGGGCGTGGCGAAGCGTTTTGGCTGCACCGAGGCCGTGTTGCGTCGCGTGCTGTTTGAAGAGACCGGCGGCATGTACCCCGAGCTGGTCACGCGCTCCGACCTCGAGGTGTTCCTGCCGCCCATCGGCGGGCAGACGGTCTACATCTTCGGCAACCCGCGCGACCTGGCCGACCCGTCGGTGACGCTGACCGCGCGCGTGCACGACGAGTGCAACGGCTCGGACGTGTTCGGCTCCGACATCTGCACCTGCCGGCCTTATCTCACGCACGCGATCGAAGAGTGCATCCAGGGCGCGCAGCGCGGCGGCGTGGGGCTCGTGTCGTACTCGCGCAAGGAGGGCCGGGCACTCGGCGAGGTGACCAAGTTCCTGGTCTACAACGCGCGCAAACGCCAGGTGGGTGGCGACACGGCCGACCAGTATTTCGCACGCACCGAGTGTGTGGCCGGCGTTCAGGACATGCGCTTCCAGGAGCTGATGCCCGACGTGCTGCACTGGCTGGGCATCACCAGGATCCACCGCCTGGTGTCGATGAGCAACATGAAGTACGACGCCATCACCGGCTCGGGCATCGAGGTCGGCGAACGGATCAACATCCCGGACGAACTGATCCCCGCCGACGCGCGCGTGGAGATGGACGCCAAGATGGCGGCGGGCTACTTCACGCCCGGCGCGGTGCCCGACGCCGAGGAACTGAAGATCGCCAAGGGTCGGGGGCTGGGGTCATGAGCGCCGCCCGGCCGTTCCGAAGGCGCTCAGCCCCGCAGTGCGCAGCACGGAGGGTCGTCCAGTGAGCGCTGCGCCCGGCCGCTCCAAAGCGGGCTCGCACCGCAGCGCGCCGCGCGGAGGTCGCTAAATGACCGCCGCCGTACCCGACACCCGCACACCGGCCGGCGCGGTGCGCGCCCTGCGCTCCACCGCGGCGGTGCGGCAGCGGGCGCAGCAGCTGCTGGCCCGCGCCCGCGCCGGCGCTTCGCATGCCTTTGCGGTGGACGATGCCGCACTGAGCGTGGCCGCACGCACCGTGGCCGAACTCACAAGGCAGCGCTTTCCGGACGGGCGCATCCCTTACCACAGCCGCTGGCGCCATTTCGAAGCGGGCGGGGTAGACCGCGCTGGCCAGCTGGACGCGCTGCTCGGTCCGGTGGACGCGGCCACCCGAGCGCGGGCGCAGATCGACCTGGCGCTGGTGAGCGTGTTGCTGGACGCCGGTGCCGGCCCGCAATGGACGTACCGCGAAGCCGCCAGCGGACAAAATTTTTCGCGCTCCGAAGGGCTGGGTGTGGCGAGCTTTCACGCCTTCACCGGCGGACTGTTTTCCAGCGATCCGTTGCAGCCGCTGCGGGTGGACGCGGCCGGCCTTGCGGTGCTCAGCGCCGAGTGCCTGGGCGACGCCTTTCAGGTGACGGCGGACAACCCGCTCGTGGGTCTGGCCGGTCGCACCCAGGTGCTGCGCCAACTGGGCGAGGCGCTGAAGGCGCAGCCCGACACTTTTGGCCCCGCGGGGCGGCCGGGCGGTTTGTACGACGCGCTGTGCCATGCCGCGGCTGCGGACACCGAACCGGTGCGCACCATCGCGGCGCATCACATCCTGGTCCTGCTGCTGAATACGCTCTCGGCCATCTGGCCGGCGCAGAACACCATTCACGGCCTGGCCCTGGGCGACTGCTGGCAGCACCCCGCCGTGGCGAGCGAGGGCCTCACCGCCGGCTGGATGCCGTTCCACAAGCTCTCGCAATGGCTCACGTATTCGCTGCTGGAACCGTTCGAATGGTCGGGCCTGCGCGTGACCGGGATCGACGCGCTCACCGGGCTGCCCGAGTACCGCAACGGCGGCCTGCTGATCGACGCCGGTGTGCTGCGCCCGCTGCCGAACGGCTGGGCCACGCGCAGCTGGTCCGCCGGCGATGCCTTCATCGTCGAATGGCGCGCGCTCACCGTGGCCCTGCTCGACGAGCTGGCCCCGCTGGTGCGCGCCGAGCTGGGCCTGAGCGCCGAGCAGATGCCGCTGGCCTGTGTGCTCGAAGGCGGCACCTGGGCCGCGGGGAGGGCGCTCGCGCAGCGGCTGCGCAACGGGCTGCCGCCGCTGAACATCGTCAGCGATGGCACGGTTTTCTGACCACAACAACACAAGGCAAAACCATGAGCAACGTCCACCTCATCGACCACCCGCTGGTGCAGCACAAGCTCACGCTGATGCGCCGCAAGGACGCCAGCACCAACAGCTTCCGCCGTCTGCTCAACGAGCTGGCGCTGCTCATGACCTACGAGGTCACACGCGACCTGCCGGTGCAGGACATTCAAATCGAGACCCCGCTGGAGCCCATGACCGCCAAGGTGGTCGATGGCAAGAAGCTGGTGTTCGTGTCCATCCTGCGCGCGGGCAACGGCATCCTAGAGGGCATGCTCAACGTCGTGCCCGGCGCGCGCGTGGGTCACATCGGTCTGTACCGCGACCCCAAGACACTGACCGCGGTCGAGTACTACTTCAAGATGCCCTCGGACATGCACGAGCGCGACGTGATCGTGGTCGACCCGATGCTGGCCACCGGCAACTCGGCCATCGCCGCGATCGACCGTCTGAAGGAAACGCGCCCGAAGTCCATCAAGTTCGTCTGCCTGCTGACCTGCCCCGAAGGCCTGGCCGCGCTGCAGAAGTCGCACCCCGACGTGCCGATCTACACGGCGGCCATCGACCGCCAGCTCAACGAACACGGCTACATCCTGCCGGGCCTGGGCGACGCGGGCGACCGCATCTTCGGCACCAAATAGCGCACCGCTCCGCGGCGTATCCTCGGGCGCTGATGAAACTCCGCCGTCAAGGTGAACCACGATGCTGGACCTGCTGATCACCCACGCCAACCTGCCCGACGGCCGCACCGACATGTCGGTAGCCGTGCGAGGTGGTCGCATCGTCGAAGTGACGCCCGGCCTGCTGGCGCCTGCGCACGAGACGCTGGACGCTGGCGGTCAGTTGCTCACGCCGCCGTTCTGCGACCCGCACTTCCACATGGACGCCACGCTCAGCGTCGGGCTGCCGCGGATCAACCAGAGCGGTACCCTGCTCGAAGGCATCGCGCTGTGGGGCGAGCTCAAGCCGCTGCTGACCGAGGAGGCGCTGGTCGAACGCGCGCTGGCGTATGGCGACTGGGCGGTGGCCAAGGGACTGCTCGCGATCCGCAGCCACGTGGACACCAGCGACCCCAGCCTGCTGCCGGTGCGCGCGATGCTGGAGGTGAAGCGGCGCATGGCGCCTTACCTCGATGTGCAGCTGGTGGCCTTCCCGCAGGACGGCGTGTTGCGCTCGCCGGGCGGGCTGGAGAACCTGAAGCGCGCGCTCGACCTGGGCGTCGACGTGGTGGGCGGCATTCCACACTTCGAGCGCACCATGAGCGAAGGCGCAGCCAGCGTGAGGCTGCTGTGTGAACTCGCCGCCGAGCGCGGCCTGCCGGTGGACATGCACTGCGACGAAAGCGACGACCCGCATTCGCGTCACATCGAAACGCTGGCCTTCGAGACGCAGCGCCTGGGCCTGCAGGGCCGCGTCAACGGCTCGCACCTCACGTCCATGCACAGCATGGACAACTACTACGTGAGCAAGCTGATCCCGCTGATCGCCGAGGCCGGCGTGAGCGCGGTGGCGAATCCGCTGATCAACATCACGCTGCAGGGCCGGCACGACAGCTACCCCAAGCGCCGCGGCATGACGCGCGTGCCCGAACTCATGGCGGCTGGCGTGACGGTGGCCTTTGGCCACGACTGCGTGATGGACCCCTGGTATTCGCTCGGCAGCGGCGACATGCTGGAAGTGGCCCACATGGGCCTGCACGTGGCGCAGATGACCAGCCAGGCCGGCATGCGCCAGTGCTTCGAGGCCGTGACCACCAACGCCGCCAAGGTGATGGGGCTGACCGGCTACGGCATCGAAGCGGGCCGGGATGCCAGCTTCGTGCTGCTGCAGGCGCGCGACCCGATCGAGGCGATCCGCCTGCGGGCGACGCGGTTGAAGGTGTGGCGCCAAGGGCAACTGCTGTCGGACATGGCTCCAGCGGCTGCGCACCTGAACCTGGCGGGGCGGCCCGGTTCAACGACGTTCGCCCGATAACACCCACCGTGCTCTGGGCGCTGGCGCACAGATGACCGGGCGCATATCGTCCAAGCTACCCGATCCCGTCCAGCCCGGGCACGGCGCGATCCTGCGCCTCCCGGCGGATTTTCACGAAAGACGATCCGATGTTTCCAGAGTACCGAGAGCTCATCACGAGCCTCAAGACCACCGATCTCCACTTCACGCGCCTGTTCGACCAACACAATGAACTCGACCAGAAGATCCAGAACATGGAGGACGGCATCGAGATGGCCACCCCGGTAGAGATCGACACGCTCAAACGCGAGAAGCTGCAGCTCAAGGACGAGCTGTACGTCATTCTCAAGAAGGCCGAGAGCGTCTGAAGTGAAGCACCCCCCGCAGCGCTTCGCGCTACCCCCTGGGGGCGGCACTGGCCGTCCGGCAAAGCCGGCCCGGCGGTGCCCCGGGCTGCAGTTTCATGAGTCACCCATCAGGTTTCATTTCTTCCAGGAGGGCCCATGGCCACGATGATGAAAGCCGCTGTCTTTGTCGAAAAGAACCGCATCGAGGTGGTGGACAAACCCATTCCCGATGTCGGTCCCAACGATGCCCTGATCCGCATCACCACGACCACCATCTGTGGCACCGATGTGCACATCCTCAAGGGGGAGTACCCGGTCGCCAAAGGCCTGACCATCGGCCACGAGCCGGTGGGCGTGATCGAAAAACTGGGCAGCGCCGTGATGGGCTACACCGAAGGCCAGCGTGTCATCGCCGGCGCCATCTGCCCCAACTTCAACTCCTACGCGGCGCAGGACGGCGCGCCATCCCAGGACGGCAGCTACCTGATTCCACAGGGCCTGTGCGGTTGCCACGGTTTCAAGGCCACGGCGGGCTGGCGATTCGGCAACCTGATCGATGGCACCCAGGCCGAGTACGTGCTGGTGCCGGATGCACAGGCCAACCTCGCGCCCATCCCCGACGGGCTGACCGACGAGCAGGTGCTGATGTGCCCCGACATCATGTCCACCGGCTTCAAGGGCGCGGAGAACGCCGGCATCCGCATCGGCGACACCGTGGTGGTGTTTGCGCAAGGCCCCATCGGCCTGTGCGCCACCGCGGGCGCGCGCCTGCTGGGCGCGTCCACCATCATCGCGGTGGACGGCAATGACCACCGCCTGGACATCGCGAAGAAGATGGGCGCCGACCTCACGCTCAACTTCAACCACTGCGACGTCGTCGACGAGATCATGAAGATCACCGGCGGGCGCGGGGTGGATGCGTCCATCGAAGCGCTGGGCACCCAGTCCACCTTCGAATCGGCCCTGCGCGTGCTCAAACCCGGCGGCACCCTGTCCAGCCTGGGCGTCTATTCCAGCGACCTCACCATTCCCCTCTCGGCCTTCGCCGCCGGCCTGGGCGACCACCGCATCGTCACCGCGCTGTGCCCGGGTGGCAAGGAACGCATGCGCCGGCTGATGAACGTGGTGGCCTCGGGCCGCATCGACCTGGGCGTGATGGTGACGCACCAGTTCAAGCTGGACGACATCGTGGCCGCGTATGAGCTGTTTGCACACCAGCGCGATGGCGTGTTGAAGGTGGCGATCAAGCCCTGAGGCCGGCGGGCGGCCTGCGGTCGGAAATCCGTTTTTCCGTGTGGTGGGTGAAACGGATTTCCGTTCGCCCGGACGTCCTGTGGGCGGCCCAGAGGGGGTCTGAGCGGCGTTTTTGAGGGGATTCGGGGCCTGTTCCTAGGGTAAATACCCACTGGCACGGCCTTTGCGCTGAACACCCTCAAACAGCCCATGACCATGATCCGTTGCCTGCCCCCTTTTCTGCTGATGTGCTGCGCCCTGAGTGCACAGGCCCAGACGCCGGTGCTCACGACGCTGCAGAAGATCTCGCAGACGGCCACCATCAACCTGGGGCACCGCGAGTCGTCGGTGCCGTTCTCGTACTACGACGGCCGCCGCCAGGTGGTGGGCTATTCGCAGGACCTGATGCTGGCGGTGACGGAGAGCATCAAGCGCGAACTCAAGCTGCCGGCGCTGGCGGTCAAGCTGGTGCCGGTGACCTCGCAGAACCGGATACCCCTGGTGCAGAACGGCTCGGTGGATCTGGAGTGCGGCTCCACCACCCACAACCGCGAGCGCGCACGCCAGGTGGCGTTCTCGGTGTCCATCTTCCAGACCAGTTCGCGCCTGCTCACCCACAAGGATTCGGGCGTTACCGAGCTGGCTGATCTGAGCGGCCGGCGCGTGCTGGTCACGGCCGGCACCACGAGCGAACGCCAGCTCATGCTGCACAGCGAGTCCACCGGCCTGCGCGTCGACATCGCCACGGCCAAAGACCATGGCGAGGCGTTCGCGCAGCTGCAAAGCGGGCGGGCCGTCGCGTTCCTGATGGACGACGCCGTGCTCTACGGGCTGCGCGCCAAGGCGGACAAGCCCGACGACTGGCGCGTGGTCGGCAAGCCGATGGCGGCCGAGGTCTACGCCTGCATGCTGCGCAAGGACGATGCCGCGTTCAAGGCCGTGGTGGACCGCAGCCTGACGCAGCTGATGCGGTCGGGTGAGGCGCTGAAGATCTACCGCCGCTGGTTCCAGAGCCCGATTCCCCCCAAGGGCCTGAACCTGAACTGGCCGCCGCCCGACGCGTTGCTGGAGCTGTACCGGTCGCCGACCGACCGGCCGCTGGGCTGAGCGCAGCTGGCGCCAGATTCCAGCAAGCCCCAGCCCTCTCCCCGTCCCCACCACCGTCCCAGCCAAGGATTCACCATGCCCAGCCGCTTCTTGTCATCCGTCAGGCCCGCCGCCCGGGCGGTCTGCGTGACGCTGTGTGCGCTGGCGCCACTGTGGGTCGGTGCCGGCCCGGTGCTCGATCGCATCCAGCGCACCGGCACGGTGGTGCTGGCGCACCGGGAATCGTCGGTGCCGTTCTCCTTTCTTGACCAGGACCGCAAGCCGGTCGGCTATTCGATCGACCTGTGTCTGAAGCTGGTGGACGCGCTGCGCAAGAAGCTGGAACTGAAGACGCTGACACCCGCCTTCGTCATGGTCACACCGGCCAACCGCATCGCGACGGTGGAAGAGGGCAAGGCCGACCTGGAGTGCGGCTCCACCACCAACAACGCCGAGCGCCGCGAGAAGGTGGCCTTCACGGTGCCGCACTACATCACCGGCGCGCGCTACTTGGTGCGGGCCGACAGCCCGGTCCAGGTGGTCCGCGATTTCAAGGGCCGCAAGCTGGTGTCCACCAGTGGCACCACGCCGCTGAAGGCCATCACCCGATCCAACATCGACCACCTGCTGGGCATCCGGATTGTGGAGGCCGCGGAACATGCCCGGGCGGTCGAGATGGTGGAAACCGGCGAGGCCGAGGGTTTCGTGATGGACGACGTGCTGCTGTACGGCCTGGCGGCCGGGCGGCCCGATCCCGACCGGCTCAAGGTGGTGGGCAAGTTCCTGACCATCGAGCCGCTGGCCATCATGCTGCCGAAGAACGACCCGCAGTTCAAACAGCTGGTGGACGACGAGATGAAGCGGCTGATCCGGTCCGGAGAGGCCCACGCGGTCTACGACCGCTGGTTCAGCCAGCCCATCCCGCCGGCCAACAAACCCCTGAACCTGCCCATGAACTACCTGCTGAAGGATTTCTGGAAGTACCCCACGGACCAGGTGCCCGGTTGATTCGGCCACGGTCTTTCTTTGTTTCCCCCACCCTCCCAACCTATTGGAGCCTGTATGAAAAAGTCTTTGTTGATTGTTGCCGCCCTCGTGGCCAGCTCGGCCGCCGTGGCGCAGACCACCGACACCCTGAAGAAGATCAAGGACAGCGGGTCCGTGACCATGGGCGTGCGTGAAAGCTCGGGCGCCCTGTCCTACACGCTGGGCGACGGCAAGTTCGTGGGTTACCACGTCGAGATCTGCCAGAAGGTGCTGGCCGACGTGCAGAAGCAGCTGGGCCTGGCCAAGCTGGACATCAAGTACCAGCCGGTGACCTCGCAGAACCGCATCCCGCTGGTGCAGAACGGCACGGTGGACATCGAGTGCGGCTCCACCACCAACAACGCCGCGCGCCAGAAAGACGTGTCCTTTGCGGTCACGACCTTCGTGGAAGAGGTGCGCATCGCGGTCAAGGCCAACTCCGGCATCACCTCGATTGCCCAGCTCAACGGCAAGAAGGTCGCCACCACCACCGGCACCACCTCCGTGCAGACCCTGCGCAAGAACGAGCGCGCCACCGGCGTGAACTTTGAAGAGGTCTACGGCAAGGACCACGCCGACAGCTTCCTGCTGCTGGAGAGCGGCCGTGCCGATGCGTTCGTGATGGACGGCGCCATCCTGGCCGGCAACATCGCCAAGGCCAAGAACCCGGCCGACTTCAAGCTCGTGGGCGAGGTGCTGTCGGTGGAACCCATCGCCATCATGGTCCGCAAGGACGACGCCGCCTTCAAGAAGGCCGTGGACGACAGCCTCAAGGCCATGATGAAGTCGGGCGACGTGGCCAAGCTGTGGACCAAGTGGTTCGAGCAGCCGATCCCCCCGGCCAACACCAAGGTCGGCATGGTCGCCAACGAGAACACCAAGGCGGCCTGGGCCACCCCCAACGACAAGCCGATGGAAGACTACGCCGTCAAGAAGTAAGGCCCCCACACTCCGCCGCTGCGCGGGTCGTTGCCCCCCGAGGGGGCTGGGCCAGCCTTGGGGCGGCCCGGCGGCTGGCCCGGTCTGGCTTGCACACTCCGGCGCCGCGCAGGCCGCTTCTTCTCGAACAAGGAATTCACCATGAGCACATGGGATTGGCAGGTGTTCTGCAAGGACACCATCGACGGTGAGGTGCGCCCCAGCTGTTTTGGCGAGGGCGGCGACATCACCTACCTGGACTGGCTGCTCTCGGCCTGGGGCTGGACGCTGAGCGTTGCGGTGCTGGCGCTGGTGGTGGCGCTGGTGGTGGGCTCGCTGATGGGCATCTTCCGCACCACGCCCAGCCGCGCGCTGGTGGTGATCGGCAACGTGTGGACCGAGCTGTTCCGCAACATCCCGCTGCTGGTGCAGGTGTTCCTGTGGTACCACGTGCTGCCGGCGCTGATTCCGCCACTCAAGGACGTGCCCAGCTTCCTGCTGGTGGTGTTCGCGCTGGGCTTCTTCACCTCGGCGCGCATCGCCGAGCAGGTGCGAGCCGGTATCCAGAGCCTGCCCAAAGGGCAGCGCTACGCCGGGCTGGCCATGGGCCTGACGCTGCCGCAGACCTACCGCTACGTGCTGCTGCCGATGGCGTTTCGCATCGTCATCCCGCCGCTGACCAGCGAGAGCATGAACATCATCAAGAACTCCTCGGTCGCGTTCGCGGTGTCGATCGCCGAGCTGACCATGTTCGCCATGCAGGCGCAGGAAGAAACCTCGCGCGGCATCGAGGTCTACCTGGCGGTCACCGGTCTGTACTTCATCTCGGCCTTCGTCATCAACCGCATCGCGCTGTTCATCGAACACAAGGTGCAGGTGCCCGGCATGATCGGAGGGCATTGACATGAACCTCGACTTTTCTTTTCTCGACGGGTCGGTCCTGTCGAGCTTCGTGCTCAAGGGCCTGATCTTTTCGGTGCAGCTCACGCTGATCGCCATGGTCGGTGGCATTCTGCTCGGCACGGTGCTCGCGCTCATGCGCCTGTCGGGCAAGAAGTGGCTGGTGATGCCGGCCGCGTTCTACGTGAACACGCTGCGCTCCATCCCGCTGGTGATGGTGATCCTGTGGTTCTTCCTGCTGATCCCGTTGCTGATCGGGCAGCCCATGGGCGCCGAGCTCTCGGCCATGATCACCTTCACGGTGTTCGAGGCCGCGTACTTCTCGGAGATCATGCGCGCGGGCATCCAGAGCGTGCCCAAGGGCCAGGTGAATGCGGGTTACGCGGTGGGCATGACCTACGGCCAGACCATGCAGCTGATCGTGCTGCCGCAGGCCTTCCGCAACATGCTGCCGGTGCTGATGACGCAGACCATCATCCTGTTCCAGGACACCTCGCTGGTCTACGCCATCGGTGCCTACGACCTGCTCAAGGGCTTCGAGGTCGCGGGCAAGAACTTCAACCGACCGGTGGAGACCTACCTCGTGGCCGCCGTCGTCTATTTCGTCATCTGCTTCTCGCTGTCGATGCTGGTGCGTCGCCTGCAGAAGAAGATCGCCATCATCCGCTGAGGATCAGGAGCACAACCATGATCGACATCAAGAACGTTTCCAAGTGGTACGGCAGCTTCCAGGTGCTGACCGACTGCACGACCTCCATCCAGAAGGGTGAGGTGGTGGTGGTCTGCGGCCCCTCGGGCTCGGGCAAGTCCACCCTGATCAAGACCGTCAACGCGCTGGAGCCTTTCCAGAAGGGCGACATCGTGGTGGACGGCATCAGCATCGCCGACCCCAAGACCAACCTGCCCCAGCTGCGCAGCCGGGTCGGCATGGTGTTCCAGCACTTCGAGCTGTTCCCGCACCTGAGCGTGACCGAGAACCTCACGCTGGCACAGATCAAGGTGCTGGGCCGCAACGCCGACGAGGCCAAGACCCGCGGCCTGAAGATGCTCGACCGCGTGGGCCTGATGGCGCACAAGGACAAGTTCCCCGGCCAGCTCTCCGGCGGCCAGCAACAGCGCGTGGCGATCGCGCGGGCGCTGAGCATGGACCCGATCGTGATGCTGTTCGACGAGCCCACCTCGGCGCTCGACCCCGAGATGGTGGGCGAGGTGCTCGACGTGATGGTCAAGCTCGCGCAAGAGGGCATGACCATGATGGTCGTCACCCACGAGATGGGTTTTGCCAAGAAGGTCAGCCACCGCGTGATCTTCATGGACGCCGGCAAAATCGTCGAAGATTGCCGGCGCGACGAGTTCTTCGGGAACCCGGACGCGCGCTCGCCACGGGCCAAGGAGTTCCTGTCGAAGATCCTGGCGCATTGAGACCGGTTTGCCTTCAAAGCGATAACTGCGTTGCTGAAGCCTTGCCGTGCTACAGCACTGTCTGCGGCTTCGCGCCATGTTCTCACTTTGAATGCAAACCGGTATGAATTTTTCTTCCTGAGGTCGCCATCCACCCCGCACCGCCGTTCGGTCCCCCCCCAACCCCGCCGCACCGCCGGCCTGGGGTGGCCCTGCGGCGCGCGTGGCTGGCGTTGATGGCGCTGGCCCTCATCGCGGCGGCGGGGTTCTGGGTCTATGAACGCAGCTTCGCCCAGGGCGCGAGCAGCCTGAAGGCGGCCTCCAACGGCCGCCTCGATCTGTTTGCCTCGGTTGTCGAGGCGCGGGTGCGGCGCCTGGAGCCGGTGCCCGCCACCATCCAGCTCAACCCGGTGGTGGTGCGGTTGCTGCAGGCGCCCAGCGCGGCGCACGCGTTGGCCGCCAACGACTACCTTTCGCGCCTGAACGCCCACCTGGGCAGCCTGGCGGTGTTCGTGCTCGATGTGCGCGGTGTGGTGCTGGCCTCCAGCAACACCGCGCTGCGCGACGACAGCCTGCGCGGCGAAGACGTCTCCTACCGCCCCTATTACCTGGAGGCGCTGGCCGGGCGCTCGACGCGCCATTTCGCCATCGGCAGCGGCGGCCATGCGGGCTACTTTGCCTCGCACCCGATCTACGACGGCCCCCGGGTGGTCGGTGTGGCCGTGATCAAGATCGGCCTCGACGCGCTGGAGCAGACCTGGCCCATGCTGGGGGCGCCGGCGCTGGTGGCCGACGCCAACCAGGTGGTGATCCTGTCCTCGCAGCCGCAGTGGCGCTACACCTCGCTGGCGCCGCTGCCCACCGAGCGCCGGGTCGACCTGCAGCTGGCCCAGACCTATGGCGCGCTGCGCCTGCCGCTGTTCCCGCTGAGCGTGGAGCTGTCGGTGAACGAAGATTCCCAGGAGGTGCAGGGCCTGCTGCTGGGCGACGAGGCCCGGGTCTCGGCGGCGCTGGGCCAGGCGCGCAGCCGCGCGGACTTCATGGTGCTCGGGCGCTCGCTCGACGGCATGGACTGGCGCGTGCTGATCTTCACCAGCCTGGCCGCGGTGCGCCACCAGGCCCTGCTGGACGGCGTGGGCGGCGCCGTGTCCGTGGCCTTCCTGCTGCTGCTGGCGCTGTACTGGGCGCAGCGCCAGCGCATCGAGCGCCAGAAGCTGGGCGCCAAGCGCCAGCTGGAGCAGGCCAACGCCGAGCTGGAGCAGGAGGTGGGCCGCCGCACGCAGGAGCTCACCGACGCCAACACCCTGCTGCGCAAGGAAGTGGCCGAGCGCGAGCAGACCGAAAAGACCCTGCGCGCGGCGCAGAACGAGCTGGTGCACGCCGGCAAGATGGCCGTGCTGGGCCAGCTCGCGGCCAGCATCACGCACGAGCTCACGCAGCCGCTGGGCGGGATCCGCACCCTGTCGGGCAACGCGGCCGAGTTCATGCGCCGCGGCAACCACGGCGCGGCGCAGGAGAACCTGTCCATCGTGGCCCGGCTGGTCGACCAGATGGCGCGCATCATCGACCCGCTCAAGAGTTTTTCGCGCAAATCGAGCTCGCGTCCCGAGGCGACCGACGTGGGCCGCATCGTGGAGCAGGCCCTGTTCCTGTTCCAGCTGCGCCTGCGGCACGAGAAGGTCGAGACCGACAACCGCTGCGAACCGGGACGCTGGATCGCCTGGTGCGATGCCAACCGGCTGGAGCAGGTGCTGGTCAACCTGGTCGGCAGCGCGCTCGACGCCATGCGCGACGCGCCGCGCAAGACGCTGCGGATCACCGCCGAACTGCGCCCGGAGCAGGAGCAGGTGCCGCTGGCCATCGCCATCCAGGTGCAGGACAGCGGCAAGGGCCTGAGCGAGGCCGACTTCGCCCACCTCTTCGAGCCCTTCTACACCACCAAGGCCAGCGGCGCCGGCCTCGGGCTGGGGCTGGTGATCTGCCGCGACATTGCCGCAGAATTCCAGGGTGCACTGCAGGCGCACAACGTCCCCGAGGGCGGCGCCTGTTTCACCCTCACCGTTCCCCTCTGGCAAGCTTCCCTGCACCCGAAAACCCCCGTGACTCCATGAACCGCGCCCTGACCGTCCTTTTGGTGGAAGACGATGCCGCCGTGCAGCTGGGCTGTGTGCAGGCGCTGCAGCTGGCCGACATCCCGGTGCGCGCCTTCGATTCGGCGGAGGCCGTGCTGCCGCACATCGGCCCCGGTCTGGCCGGCGTGATCGTGACCGACATGCGCCTGCCCGGGGCCGACGGCCTGTCGGTGATCTGCGAGGCGCGTGACATCGACCCCGACCTGCCCGTGATCATGATCACCGGCCACGGCGACGTGAACCTGGCCGTCCAGGCCATGCGCAGCGGCGCCTACGACTTCATCCCGAAACCCTTTTCGCCCGAGCAGCTGGTGGAGGTGGTGCAGCGGGCGCTGGAGAAGCGCCGCCTGACGCTGGAGGTCGCCAACCTGCGCCGCGCGCTGACGCTCAGCGAAGGCCTCGAAGGCAAGCTGGTCGGCCACTCGCCGGCCATCGCGCGTGTGCGGCAACTGGTGACCGAGGTGGCCGACTCGCCGGTGGACGTGCTGATCCGCGGCGAAACCGGCACCGGCAAGGAGGTGGTGGCGCGCGCGCTGCACGACCACTCGCGGCGCCGCAATGCGCCCTATGTGGCGCTCAACTGCGGCGGCCTGCCCGACAGCCTGCTCGACAGCGAACTGTTCGGCCATGAACCCGGCGCCTTCACCGGCGCGCAGAAGCGCCGCATCGGCCGCATCGAACACGCCAACGGCGGCACGCTGTTTCTCGACGAACTCGAAAGCATGCCCATGGGCGTGCAGGTCAAGCTGCTTCGCGTGCTGCAGGAGCGCTGCATCGAACGGCTGGGCTCGAACCAGAGCATTCCGGTGGACGTGCGCGTGGTCGCCGCGACCAAGGACGACCTGCTGGCGCGCGCGCAGCAGGGCAGCTTCCGCGCCGACCTGGTGTACCGGCTGAACGTGGTCAACATCGAGCTGCCCGCGCTGCGCGAGCGCCGCGAGGACATCCCCATGCTGCTGGAGCACTTCATGCTGCTGGCCGCCAGCCGCTACGACCGGCCCGAGCCCCGGCTGCCCCAGGCGCAGCTGCGCCAGCTGATGGCGCGCGACTGGCCCGGCAACGTGCGCGAGCTGCGCAACGTGGCCGACGCGCTGGTGCTGGGCGTCGGCCCGCAGTGGGTGTCGCCGCACGGGCCGGCGCCCGATGCATCAGGCAACGATGCGCAGCCCACGCTGACCGAAACGGTCGAGCAGTTCGAACGCAGCCTGATCGCCGATGCCCTGCAGCGCCACGCCGGCAACGTGGGCCAGACCGCCAAGGCGCTGCGCATCGCCAAGACCACCCTGGTCGACAAGATCAGGAAACACGGGCTGGGCAAGGGGGAGGCGGCTTCGGAAGCCTAAGGGGCCGAACGCTCCCGCATGGCCGCCAGCCCCTGGATCACCGTCTCGGTCCAGAACTCGAAGCTCTGGTCCAGCGGCTGATCGACGCCGCTGGAGGCGCGGACCACGAAGGCGCCGCGCGCCAGATGGGGCATCTCGCGCGCCAGCGTGGGGCATTGCCGGGCGTCCACGTCCTGCATGCGCTGCCGGTGCGCCGTGGCCCAGCCCTCGGGGTCTTCTTCGGGCAGGGGGGCGAGTTCCAGTGTGACGAAGCCCACCATGCCCGCGACCAGCGTGTTGTAGGCGTGGCGCAGCCGGTCACCGGAAAAGCCCGCACGCTCCAGCAGCATCAGCATGTGCTCCACGAGTTCAGGCGGCATGCTCTCGTTGGACACCAGCTGGGCGCCGAGCACCGGGGCAATGGCGGGGTGCGCGCGCACGGCTTTGCGGTAGCGCCGGAACAGCGCGCGCACGCCCGCGGCCCAGTCGGTTGGCCGACGCGCGGGCTTGAGGTCGCCCAGGGCCATTGCCACGGCACCCGCGATCAGGGCGTTGCGACCCGGCACGTGCCAGTACAGGGCCGTGGGGTAGACGCCCAGGTCACGCGCCAGGTCGCGAACGCTGAAACCCGCCACGCCCTTGCGGTCGATGAGCGCCAGAGCGGCCACCAGCACGGCGTCGCGGGAGAGGCTGTCGCCGGGTTTCGGTGGAGCAGAGGCGGGTGGGGTGGTGGTCATGGGGTGCGAGGATACCGGTGTTCGAAAACCTTGCAACGTCTTGTACACTGTACAGGATCAGACGATGCGAAGGAACGGCCATGAACCTCATCGATACCCTCGAAGCCGCCCGCGCGCGCTACCGCGAACGCAACCCGGCCAGCGAGCGCCAGCTGGCCGAGGCGGCCACCGTCATGCCCGGGGGCAATACGCGCAGCGTGCTGTTTCATGCGCCTTTTCCACTGACCATGGTGCGGGGAGAGGGGGCCCGCCTGTGGGACGCCGACGGTCACCGCTACCTCGATGCCCTGGGAGAGTTCACCGCGGGGCTGTACGGCCACTCGAACGCCGTGATCCGGCAAGCCATCATTGACGCGCTGGCCGATGGCTTGAGCCTCTCGTCCCACAACCGGCGCGAGGTGGCGCTGGCGGCAGAGATCCAGCGGCGTTTTCCGTCGATGGCCCTGATGCGTTTCACCAACTCGGGCACGGAGGCCAGCCTGCTGGCGCTGGCCACGGCCAAGGCCTTCACCGCCCGGCCGAAGATCATGGTGTTCGACGGGGCTTACCACGGGGGCCTGCTGAGTTTCGGCCGAGGTGGTTCGCCGATCAACGTGCCCCACGCGTACGTGGTGGCGCCCTACAACGACCTGGCCGCCGCGCAGGCGTTGGTGCACGCGCACGGCCCGACGCTGGCAGCGATCGTCGTTGAGCCGATGCTGGGTGCGGGTGGTTGCATCCCGGGTGAGCCTGCATTCCTGCGCGGCCTGAGCGAGCTGGCCCGTGGCTGTGGTGCCCTGCTGGTGTTCGACGAGGTGCAGACCTCGCGCCTGTCCATCGGCGGGCGGCAGGCGCAGCTGGGCATCACGCCCGACCTGACGGTGATCGGCAAGTACTTCGGCGGTGGCCTGTCGTTCGGGGCCTTCGGTGGGCGCGTGGACTGCATGGCGCAGTTCGACCCGCGCCGCGCGAATGCCCTGTCGCACGCGGGCACCTTCAACAACAACGTGCTCTCGATGGC
The DNA here is from genome assembly GCF_013387465.1 of Hydrogenophaga aromaticivorans. GTDB lineage: Bacteria > Pseudomonadota > Gammaproteobacteria > Burkholderiales > Burkholderiaceae_C > Hydrogenophaga > Hydrogenophaga aromaticivorans. Next base: position 262,819 of record NZ_VYGV01000012.1, read on the forward strand.
CGCCGGCCTCGCCGGCCTGCAGCAGGTGCTGACGCAGGAAGCGTTGGCCGCATTGAACCAGCGTGGCGACCGGCTGCGCGAGCGGCTCAACGCCGTGCTGCAGACGCATGGCGTGGCGGCGCAATTCACCGGCCTGGGTTCGGTCATGAACCTGCACGGCATGACCGGGCCGGTGCGCTGTGCCGCGGACCTGGCCACGTCCAACACCTGGCTGAAGGAACTGTTGTTCTTCGACCTGCTGGAGCGCGGGGTCTACATGGCGCAGCGGGGGCTGGTGTCCCTGTCGCTGCCGTTCGACGAATCGGCTTGCGAGGAGATGCTGGGCGCGTTCGAAGACGTGGTCCGGGCGCGCCGCGATGTGTTGCGAGGTTGAGGAGCGAGCATGACACTGATTTCGGACCTGCACGATGGCGTTCTGACACTGACGCTGAACCGTCCCGACAAGCTCAATGCGATCAACAACGATCTCGCGCTGCGCCTGCTGGATGCTTTGCGGGCGGCGGCTGCAGATCCGGGCGTTCGGGTGGTGCGACTGCGCGGCAATGGGCGCGCTTTCTGCGCGGGTCGCGATGTGAGCGAGCCGCCCACCGAGCGGGATCTGGAGCTGGTGCAGGCGGTGGCTCAGGCGATCGTGCGCTTGCCGCAGCCGGTGGTGGCCGATGTACACGGATGGACGCTGGGGGCCGGTCTCGAATGGATGCTGGATGCGGATCTGGTGGTGGCTGGCCGCAGTGCACGCTTTCGCCTGCCGGAGGCCTCGCTGGGGGTGTTCGTCACCGGGGGCCTGACCGCCACCTTGTCGGCCATGGCGGGACTGGCCCGTGCGCGCTCACTGCTGTTGCTCGGCGAGGCGTTTGATGCCCAGCAGGCGCTGGAATGGGGGCTTGTCTACCGGGTGGTGAACGATCCGGATCGGGAGGAGGCATCCCGGCATGTGGCGACCGCACTGGCCGCGCTCAAGCCCGAGGTGGCCCAGGCATTCAAGCGGGTCATGAACCAGATCGGCCTGCCTGCTTTTGATCGGGCCATTGAGGCCGAAAACGAGGCCCAACGGCTGCTGGGAACAAAACCCGGGCCAACCTGAGTCTTCCTGCGCGCGCCCTCAGGCGCACAGCGCCTGCAACACCTCTTCGGCGGTCGCCGGTGCGTTCACCAGCAAGGCATCGCCGCCGGCCTGCGCCACCGCGTCGCGCAGCGCCTCGTACACGCTGATGGCCAGCATGAACGGGGGTTCGCCCACGGCCTTGCTACCGTGCACGTTGTCCTCGCGGTTGGCCTCGGGCCAGAGCTCGATCTTGAAGTGCGCGGGCACGTCGCCGGTGGCGGGGATCTTGTAGGTGCTGGGGGCGTGGGTCTGCAGATACCCTTTGCCGTTCCAGACGAGTTGTTCCGTCGTCAGCCAGCCCATGCCCTGGATGAAGCCTCCCTCGATCTGGCCGATGTCGATCGCCGGGTTGATGCTGTGGCCGACGTCGTGCAGGATGTCCACCTTCAACACCCGGTACTCGCCGGTGAGGGTGTCGATGGCGACTTCGCTGACCGCCGCGCCGTAGGCGAAGTAGTAGAACGGTCGGCCGGTGAGCGTGGTCTTGTCGTAGTGGATCTTGGGCGTGCGGTAGAAGCCGTCGCTCCAGAGCTGGATGCGGTTGGCGTAGGCCGTGCCGACCACGTCTTCCCAGCGGCGTGTGCTCTTCTCCGTGATGACCTGACCGCCTTCGAAGCGCACCGCGCCCGCGCCGCAGCCGTCGAGACCGGCCACGAAGGCGGCGAGGTTGTCGCGCACATGGCGGGCGGCGAACTGCGCGGCGCGGCCGTTCAGGTCGGTGCCGCTGCTGGCCGCGGTGGCGCTGGCGTTGGGCACCTTGCTGGTGTCGCTGGCGGTGGCCAGCACGCGCTCGAACGGCACGCCGAGTTCGTCGGCCACGATCTGCGCCACCTTGGTGTTCAGGCCCTGGCCCATCTCGGTGCCGCCGTGGTTCACCTGCACACTGCCGTCGGTGTAGACGTGCACCAGCGCGCCGGCCTGGTTGAACAGCGTGGCGGTGAAGCTGATGCCGAACTTGACAGGGGTGAGCGCCAGGCCTTTCTTGATGACGGGGCTGCTGGCGTTCCACGCGGCGATCTGCTCGCGGCGTTCGCGGTAGCCGCTGGTGAGCGCGAGTTGCGTCATCAGCGGTTCGAGGACGTTGTCTTCCACCTGCATCTGGTAGTGGGTGACATTGCGCTCTGTGATGCCGTACAGGTTGCGCAGCCGCACGTCCAGCGGGTCCAGATCGAGCGTGCGCGCGATGTCGCTCAGGATGCGCTCGATCACGATCACGCCCTGCGGGCCGCCGAAACCGCGAAAGGCGGTGTGGCTCTGCGTGTTCGTCTTGCAGCGGTAGCTGGCCACGGCCACGTCTTCGAGGAAATAGGCGTTGTCGGCATGGAAGATGGCGCGGTCGGCCACCGGGCCGGAAAGGTCGGCGCTGAACCCGCAGTTGACCAGCATCTCCAGCTCCAGCCCGCAAAGCAGGCCGCTGTCATCAAAGCCCACGCGGTAGTGGTACGCAAACGGATGGCGCTTGCCGGTGATCATGAAGTCGTCGTCGCGGTCCAGCCGCAGCTTGACCGGGCACTTCAGCTGGTTCGCGGCGATGGCGGCCCAGACGGCCAGGTGGCCGGCCTGCGTCTCCTTGCCGCCGAAACCGCCGCCCATGCGCCGGCATTCGACCGTGACGGCGTTGTTGGCGATGCCCAGTGCGTGCGAGACCCAATGCTGCACCTCGCCGGGGTGCTGGGTGCTGGTGTAGACCCACCACTGGTTCTGCTCCAGCGGCAGCACGTAGGCGACCTGGCCTTCGAGGTAAAAGTGTTCCTGGCCACCGACCTCGAAGCGGCCTTCGAGCTGGTGGGGGGCGCGCTTCAGGGCAGCACCCGCGTCGCCGCGGCTCACCTGCACCGGTGGCAAAACATAACTTTCCAGCGCATGGGCTTCGTGCACGTTGAGCACGGCGGGCAGGGGTTCGATGTCCAGCTTCACGAGCCGCGCGGCGCGGCGCGCGGTCATCACGTCGTCGGCCACCACCAGCGCGATCACCTGGCCGGTGAACATCACGGTGTCGAGCGCGAACACCGGCTCGTCGTGCGCAAAGGCGGCGAGCGTGGTGTCGCCGGGGATGTCACCGGCGTCGATCACGGCGCGCACACCGGGCAGGGCCAGCGCGGCGGAGGCGTCCAGCTTGCGCAGGATGCCGTGGGCCACGGGCGAACAGACCGGCGCCGCGTGCAGCGTGCCGCGCACTTCGGGGATGTCGTCGATGTAGGTGGCGGTACCGGCCACCTGGGCTCGGGCGCTTTCGTGGAACCGGGATTGGCCGGCGGCGCGCAACGCCGTTCGCCCTGAGCCCGTCGAAGGATGGGTGGGAGCTTCAATAGTCTCAGCCTGAACGGAAGGGGCTCCTGCATCCGCCCGGGAAGAAATCACCACCGGCGATTCGGTTGAATTTTTGTCGCGTGCGTTCATGCCGTGGCCTCCAGGCTGGATGCGGTGAGGCTTTCGAGATTGATGGTCGTCATGCCCTGGCTTTCCAGCCAGAAGCGCCGCAGCAGATTGCCCAGCACGGTCTGGCGGTAGGCGGCGCTGGCGCGCATGTCGCTGATGGGCTGGAACTCGGCGCGCAAGGCGGCGGTGGCCGCCATCACGGTGTCGGCGTTCCAGGGCTGGCCGCGCAGGGCGGCTTCGGTCTGGTGTGCTCGGGCCGGGGTCGCGGCCACGCCGCCGGCGCCGATGGAGACCTGTTGCACGGTGCCGTCTTTCAGGGTCATCTGGATGGCGAGGCAGACGGCGGAGATGTCGTCGTCGAAGCGTTTGCTGATCTTGTAGACGCGCATGAACGCTGTGTTTTCCGGCCGAGGCACCTTGATCCAGCACAGCAGTTCGTCCGCCCGCATCACGTTGGTCCGGTAGCCGGTGTACAGGTCTTCCAGCCGCAACTCGCGGTGGGCGATCTCGCCGCCCGCGGCGGTTTTCTTCCACCGCATCAGCACCACGCTGGCGCCCAGCGCGATCAGCAGCGGCATGGCGTCGCCGATGGGTGAGCCGTTGGCCACGTTGCCGCCCAGCGTGCCGGAGTTGCGCACCGGCAGGCCGGCAAAGCGCTGGCTGAAGGTCTTGAGCTGGGGGCGTTCCTTCACCAGCGCGGCAAAGGCGTCGGTCAGGTTCACGGCAGCACCGATGGCGATGTGGTGCGGGTAGGTCTCCACCCGCTGCAATTCGCGCGCCGCGGTAACGTCCAGCACGCGCTCGAAGCGCTTGTGCAGCTTGGTGACCCACAGGCCCACGTCGGTGCAACCGGCCACGACCTGCGCCTTGGGGTGAGCAGAGCGGGCCTGCAGCAGCGCAACCAGGGTGGTGGGGCGCAGGTAGTTTTCATCGCCGTTCTGGCGCGGCTTCAGCGCCTTGAGGGCGGCGACGGTGGCCGCTTCGTCCACGCCACAGCCGGCGGGCAGCGGCAAACTGCCCATTTTTTCAGCAGCGTCCAGGATGGGGCGGTAGCCGGTGCAACGGCAGAGGTTGCCCGAGAGGTCCACCTGGGCCTGTTCCCGCGTGATGCCTTGTCCGCCACGACTGTTCTGGTACATGCCAAACAGGCTCATCACGAAGCCCGGCGTGCAGAAGCCGCACTGGCTGCCGTGGCACTGCACCATGGCTTCCTGGCAGGGATGCAGGTCGGGGGAGGCGCCAGCCTTGAGCGTGGGGGCAGACAGGTCTTCGGCCGTGAACACCGCCATGCCGTCCACCGAGTGGGCCAGCCGGATGCAGCTGTTGATGGCCTGGTATTGCAGCTTCCCGTTGACGGCCTGTGCCAGCACCACGGTGCAGGCGCCGCAGTCGCCTTCGCCGCAGCCCTCCTTGGTGGCGGTGAGCTGCAGGTCTTCGCGCAGCACCTCCAGCAGGGTGCGGTCGGGTGCTACATTGCCGAGCGCCACGGCCTGGCCGCGGCGCACGAATCTCAGGGTTTGTGCGGAGATTTTTGAATTCATGCGCGTCAGCATAGCGCCCACCCCATGGCACAACATATGCTCAGGCATATGGGCAGAATGCCCAAACCACCATCCACACGCATAGCCTCAGGGTATGAAATACGTGTCCATGTTCGACAAGATTGACCTGCACCTGATCCGCGTGCTGTACACCGTGCTCACCGAGCGCAGCGTGTCGCGCGCGGCGTTGCGGCTGGGCATGTACCAGCCGGCGGTCAGCGCGTCGCTCAAACGCCTGCGCGAACTCGCCGGTGACCCGCTTTTGGTGCGTTCGGGGTCCGGCATGGTGCCCACCGTGGCCGGGTTGCGCATGATCGAACCGGCGGCCGACATCCTGCGCAGCGCCGAGGTGCTGTTCTCCGACGCCCGCAGCTTCGACCCCGCCACCGCCCACCACACCTTCAGCCTGGCCGCCAGCGACTACCTGGACCCGCTGTTCCTGCCCCAGCTGGTGTCCCAGATCAAGAGCCTGGCGCCGCAGTGCCCGATCGAGATCCACCCGCTCTCGGCCGACTCCGACTACCGCCACCACCTCGCCCAGGGCGATTTCGATGTGGTCATCGGCAACTGGCCGCTGCCGCCCGGCGACCTGCACCTGGGCCGGTTGTTTGGCGACGAGGTGGTGTGCCTGGTGTCGAACCAGCACCCCGCGGTGCGCCGCGGCTGGGACGTGGAAGCCTGGCTCACCGCCGAACACATCGCGCCCACGCCCACCCACCCCGGCGCGCGCGGCGTGATCGACGACCACCTGGCCGCCAAGGGCCTGGTGCGCAACATCACCGCGCGCTGCCCGCATTTCGGGCTCATCCCGGCCATGGTGGCGGGCAGCCTGCTGGTGCTGACCACCGGGCGCCAGTATTGCGAGCGCTACACCAGCGTGCTGCCGGTGCAGGTGCTGCCGTGCCCGGTGGAGTTCCCCCGCATGATGTATTACCAGCTCTGGCACGAGCGCACCCACGCTTCCAGCGCCGGGCGCTGGCTGCGCGAACAGATCAAGGGTGTGGCGGCTTCGCTGCGCCGCCCGGACGCCGATGCCGCCGCGGCCTGAACACCACAGAGGAGAACACGTGACCACGCCAAGACTGCAACTCACCGGCATCACCAAACGCTATCCGGGCGTGGTGGCCAACAGCGGCGTCTCGCTCAGCGTGGCGCCGGGCCAGATCCACGCCGTGCTGGGCGAAAACGGCGCCGGCAAATCCACGCTGATGAAGATCATCTACGGCTCGGTCAAGCCCGACGAGGGTTCGGTCATGTTCAACGGCCGGCCGGTGCACGTGCGCAACCCGCAGGAAGCCCGGGCGCTGGGCATCAGCATGGTGTTCCAGCACTTCAGCCTGTTCGACACGCTGACCGTGGCCGAAAACGTCTGGCTCGGGCTGGACAAGTCGCTCACGCTCTCCGAGGTCAGCGCCAGCATCGATGTCACCGCCTCCCAGTACGGCCTGGACATCGACCCCAAGCGCCCGGTGCACACGCTCTCAGTGGGCGAGATGCAGCGGGTGGAAATCATCCGTGCGCTGCTGACCAACCCGCAGCTGCTGATCCTGGACGAGCCCACCTCGGTGCTCACGCCGCAGGCGGTGGAGAAGCTGTTTGTGGTGCTCAACAAGCTGGCGTCCGAAGGCTGCAGCATCCTCTACATCAGCCACAAGCTGCACGAAATCCGCGAACTCTGCACCGCCTGCACCGTGCTGCGCGGCGGCAAGGTCACCGGCGTGTGCGACCCGCGCGAAGAAAGCAACGCCTCGCTCTCGCGCCTGATGATCGGCGCCGAACCGCCCGCGCTGGAGGTGCGCGCGCTCAACGCCGGCGCCGCGGTGCTGGAGGTGCAGGGGCTGACGCTGGCGAGCGACGATCCCTTCGGGACCGATCTGGCCGACATCGCGCTCACCGTGCGCAGCGGCGAGGTGGTGGGCATCGCGGGCGTGTCGGGCAACGGCCAGAGCGAACTGCTGTTTGCGCTCTCCGGCGAAGACCGCCGCGCGCCGCTGGGCAGCATCCGGGTGACGGGCAAGGACGCTTCGCACTTCGGGCCGGGCAAGCGCCGCGCCCTGGGCCTGCATTTTGTGCCCGAAGAACGCCTGGGCCGCGGCGCCGTGCCCACGCTCTCGCTGGCGCACAACCTGTTGCTGACGCGGCGCGACGCGCTGGGCGCCGGCGGCTGGCTGAAGCTGGGCGCGCTCAAGGCCCAGGCGACCGACATCATCCAGCGCTACAACGTCAAGGCCAACGGGCCCGACGCGGCGGCCAAATCGCTCTCGGGCGGCAACCTGCAGAAATTCATTGTTGGCCGCGAGATCGAGGCCAAGCCCAGGTTGCTGATCGTGAGCCAGCCCACCTGGGGCGTGGACGTGGGCGCTGCGGCGCAGATCCGCGGCGAGATCCTGGCGCTGCGCGACGCGGGTTGTGCGGTGCTGGTGGTGAGCGAAGAACTCGACGAACTGTTCGAGATCAGCGACCGCCTGCACGTGATCGCCAAGGGGCGGCTCTCGCCCAGCATGGACCGGGCCGACGCGACCATCGAGCGCATCGGCGAATGGATGTCGGGTCTGTGGGACACCGCCGCAGGCAGCACCGCAGATCACAACCAGAAGGAGACCGCCCATGCTGCGGCTTGAAGTTCGTCCCCAGCCCTCGGCGCGCTGGGGCTACGCCTCGCCACTGCTGGCCCTGGCCATCACGGTGGTGATCGGCGTGATCCTGTTTGCCGTGCTCGGCAAAGACCCGGTGCGTGGTCTGCAGGTGTTTTTCTGGGAGCCGATCAAGAGCACCTACGCGCTGTCGGAGCTGATGGTCAAGGCCACGCCCTTGCTGATCATCGCGCTGGGTCTGGCGGTGTGTTTCCGCTCCAACGTGTGGAACATCGGCGCCGAAGGCCAGTACCTGATCGGGGCCATCTTCGCTGCGGGCGTGGCCCTCACCGCCGACAAGACCACCGGGCCCTGGATCATCCCGGCCATCATCGTGGCCGGCATTCTGGGCGGCATGTTCTGGGCCGGCATCACGGCGCTGCTGCGCGACCGCTTCAACGCCAACGAAATCCTGGTCAGCCTGATGCTGGTCTATGTGGCGATCCAGGTGCTGAACTTCCTGGTCTACGGCCCGTGGAAAGACCCGCTGGGCTACAACTTCCCGCAGACCAAGACTTTCGAGTCGGTCACGCAGATCCCCAAGCTGATGCAGGGCTCCCGGGTCAACATCGGTCTGCTGCTGGCGCTGGCCGGGGTGGCCGCGGTCTGGGTCTTCCTGTTCCGCACCTACGCGGGCTACGGTCAGTTGGTGGGCGGCCTGGCGCCGGCCGCGGCGCGCTACGCCGGTTTTTCCTCACGCAAGGCGCTGTGGATCGCGCTGCTCACCTCGGGCGGCGCCGCCGGCCTGGCCGGTGCGCTGGAGGTGGCGGGCCCGATCGGCCAGCTCACGCCCTACGTGCCGGCGGGCTACGGCTTCGCGGCCATCATCGTGGCGTTCGTGGGGCGGCTGCACCCGGTGGGCATCGTTTTTTCGGCCATCCTGATGAGCATGTTCTACATCGGCGGTGAGCTGGCGCAGTCGCGCCTGGGCCTGCCGAAATCGATCACCGGTGTGTTCCAAGGGTTGCTGCTGTTTGCGCTGCTGGCCTGCGACACGCTCATTGCTTACCGCATCAAGTGGAGTAAATGATGACCACCCCCGTCGCTTGCTCGCTGCGCGTAGCCGCATCCCCCCTCAAGGGGGCAACGCCTGTGGCCTGGCAATGCCAGTTCCACGGCGTTTCTGGGTCAGGGACCTGTGCTCGTTGCGTTTCTCCTCATTGGAGTGCTTGATATGGAATCCATCGCTCTTTTGATCGGCTCGTCGCTCAACGCGGGCACCGTGCTGGCCATCGCCTCGCTGGGCCTGCTGATCAACGAAAAGGCCGGTATCGTCAACCTCGGTGCCGAGGGCATGATGCTCTGCGCCGCGCTGGCCGGGTTCGCCACCGTGGTGCACACCGGCAGCACGGTGGCCGGCTTTGCCGCCGGCATGGCGGCGGGCGCTTTTCTGGCGGCCCTCTTTGGCGGCCTGGTGATCTGGCTCAATACCAACCAGTACGCCACCGGTCTGGCGCTGTCGTTGTTCGGCGCGGGGTTTTCCGCCTTCGCGGGCAGCAGCTATGTGCAGGAAAAGCTGCCTGAGCAGGCGCAGTTCGTGGTTCCCGTGCTGGGCGACATACCGCTGGTGGGCCCGGCATTGTTTCGTCACCATCCCATGGTCTACATCTGCATCGGCATCGTGTTCGGCCTGATCTGGTTCCTCTACCGCACGCGCGCCGGCCTGGTGCTGCGCAGCGTGGGCGAGAGCCCGGAGTCGGCGCACGCGCTGGGCTACCCGGTGCGCCGTATCCGGCTGATGGCGGTGATGGCCGGTGGCGCGCTCTGTGGGCTGGCGGGTGCCTATGTGTCCACCATCTACACGCCGCTGTGGGTGGAAGGCATGATCGCCGGCAAGGGCTGGATCGCGCTGGCGCTCACCACCTTCGCCACCTGGCGCCCGGCACGCGTGTTGCTTGGTGCCTACCTGTTCGGTGGCGTGACCATGCTGCAGTTCCACCTGCAGGGGGTCGGCGTCAATGTGCCCAGCCAGTTCCTGACCATGATGCCCTACGTGGCCACCATCGTGGTGCTGGTGCTGATCTCGCGCAACCCGACCTGGATCCGCATCAACATGCCCACTTCGATCGGGAAACCGTTTTATCCCGGCGCATAATCTTTTTTGGTTTTTGTCACTGTTTCCGTTACCACCCACTCTCCCAACAAAGAGGTTTCCATGACTGACCTGAGCAAACGTTCCCTGATGAAGCTTGCGGCCCTGACGGCCGTGGCCAGCGCCGTGCTGATCGGCTGCGGCAAGAAGGAAGAAGCCGCGCCCGCACCGGCTCCGGCACCCGCTGCGGCCGAGGCGCCCAAGGCCGAGCCGCTGAAGATTGCGTTTGCCTATGTGGGCCCGGTGGGAGACGGTGGCTGGACCTTCGCGCACGACAACGGCCGCAAGGCCGTCGAGGCCGAGTTCGGTGACAAGGTCGTGACCAGCTTCGTGGAGAACGTGCCCGAGAGCGCCGACGCCGAGCGCGTGATCCGTGACCTCGCCAGCCAGGGCAACAAGCTGGTGTTCGGCACCACCTTCGGCTACATGGAGCCCATGCTCAAGGTCGCACCCGACTTCGCCGACGTGAAGTTCGAGCACGCCACCGGCTACAAGACGGCCGCCAACTTGCGCACCTACGACAGCCGCACCTACGAAGGCGCCTACATGGCCGGCGTGATCGCCGGTTCCATGACCAAGACCAACACGCTGGGCGTGGTGGCGTCGATCCCAATTCCCGAGGTGATCCGCAACATCAACAGCTTCACGCTGGGTGCGCAGTCGGTCAACCCCAAGGTCAAGACCAAGGTGGTCTGGGTCAACGGCTGGTTCGACCCACCGAAGGAAACCGAAGCCGCGACCTCGCTGATCAACGGTGGCGCCGACGTGCTGATGCAGAACACCGATTCGTCCGCCGTGCTGCAGACCGCCGAAAAACTGGGCAAGCGCGCCTTCGGCTGGGATTCCGACATGACCGCCTACGGCCCCAAGGCCCACCTGGGTTCGGCCGTGATCAACTGGGGTCCGTACTACGTCAAGGCCGTGAAGGACGCGCTGGAAGGCACCTGGAGCACCGGCGGCGTCTGGTGGGGTCACAAGGAAGGCGCGATTGACATGGTGTCCATCGCCGAAGACGTGCCGGCCGAAGCCAAGGCCAAGATCGACGCCGTCAAGGCCGGTCTGAAGGACGGCTCCTTCGCCATCTGGAAGGGCCCGATCGTGGGTCAGGACGGCAAGGAAGTGCTGGCCAAGGACGTGGTCGCTGACGACAAGTTCCTCGGCGGCGTGAAGTTCTACGTGAAGGGTGTCGAAGGCAAACTGCCGAACTGAGCCCACCCCTGCCGCGCCATGGGCGCGACCCCCTCAAGGGGGCGTTGCGAGTGGCCCGGCGAAGCCGGTTCCACCGCATCCTGGGAAAAGCCACTCGCTTCGGACACATTGCAGATCGACGACCGTCGGACCTGCGGTGCCCTGGCCCAAAGCCGCTGCATCTGCAGCGGCTTTTTCGTTGGAGGATCACATGATCGAGAAACAACTCTGGCATCCGGTGACCGCATCGCACAGGGTGCGCGAAGCGCCGGTGGCGGTGGAGCTGCTGGGCAAGCCCTTGGTGCTCTGGCGCGAGCCGGGGCATGAGGGTGCGCCGGGTGTGGTGCACGCCTGGGCCGACCGCTGCCCGCACCGCGGGGCGAGTCTCTCGCTCGGTCGCGTGCTGAACCACCTGCACGGCGCGCGGCTGGAGTGCCCATACCACGGCTGGCAGTTCGGTGGCGACACCGCGGCCCAGCAGGCGGTGGTGCCGGTGGCCGTGGGGCGTTGTGTGCATGTGCCGGCGGCACCGCTGTTTGAGCCGCCCGCGTCCCACTGCGCCACGGTGTTCGAGGCGGTGGAGCGCCACGGGCTGGTGTGGGTCCGCCTGCAGCGACCCGACCGGACCCACGTGCCCGCGGCCCTGACGGAACCCCCCGCGTTTGAGCCCTGGAGCGATCCGCTCTGGCGCCAGGTGCTGTGCGGGCCTTACGAAGTCAACACCAGTGCGCCACGCCTGGTCGAGAACTTCCTGGACCTGAGCCATTTCGGTTTTGTGCACGAGGGCTGGCTCGGTGAGCGCAGCCATGCGCAGGTGGAAACAGGGCGGGTGGAGGAGGGCGCCGACGGTCTGGTGGCCCGCGACTGCAAGGCCTGGCAGCCGCGGGCCTACGCGGGCGCCAGCGAGGGCAGTTTCATCGCCTACCGCTACACCGTGCCGCACCCGTTTGCCGCGGTGCTGCGCAAGGACGCGGCCGAGGGCGACCCGGTGAGCAACGCGATCGCGCTGTTCATCCGGCCCGACTCGGCGGCAAGTTGCACCGCCTGGTTCGCCATGGCCACGCTGGGCGACCTGTCGGACGACGAGGAACTGCGCGCCTTCCAGGACGCCGTGTTCGCGCAGGACCGCCCCATCGTGGAATCCCAGGTGCCCAAGACCCTGCCGATCGGCCAGGACGGCCCGATTGCCGAGGTGCACAGCCCGGCCGACCGCATGTCCAGCGCCTACCGGCGTTTCCTGGCCCGGCTGGGTGTGTCTTTAGGCGTGTGTTGAAACGCGACCCCATGCCGGGTCTGTGGGTACCCGGCCCATGTTAATTTTTGATCCCTGCTGGAAGGAGTGTTCCGATGAAAAACCTTGCCCTTGAACGCGCCGTGGCCCTGGCGCGTGCCATTCCCAAGGCCGAGTTGCACATCCACATCGAGGGTTCGCTGGAGCCCGAGCTCATCTTTGCGCTGGCGCAGCGCAACGGCGTGCAGCTGCCGTACGCCGACGTCGAGGCCCTGCGCGCCGCCTACGCCTTCACCGACCTGCAGAGCTTCCTGGACATCTATTACGCCGGTGCCAGCGTGCTGCTGAAGGAGGCCGATTTTTACGACATGGCCTGGGCTTATTTCGAGCGGGCCAAGGCCGATCACGTGATCCACACCGAGATCTTTTTCGACCCGCAGACGCACACCGCGCGCGGCGTACCCATGGCAACCGTCATCCAGGGGCTGTCTCGCGCCTGCGCCGACGCGCAGGCGAAGCTGGGCATCAGCTCGGCGCTGATCCTGTGTTTCCTGCGCCACCTGAGCGAGGCCGACGCGTTCGCGACGCTGGAAGCCGCACTGCCGTACCGCGAACACTTCATCGGCGTGGGGCTGGATTCCAGCGAGGTGGACCACCCGCCTGAAAAGTTTGTGCGCGTGTTCGCGCGCTGCCGTGAACTGGGCCTGCGCATCGTCGCGCACGCGGGCGAAGAGGGACCACCCGAGTACATCTGGGAAGCGCTGGAGCTGCTGCAGGCCGAACGCATCGACCACGGTGTGCGTTGCCTGGAGGACCCGGTGCTGGTGGCCGAACTGGCGAAACGCCGCACGCCGCTGACCGTGTGTCCGCTGTCCAACCTGAAGCTCTGCGTGGTGAACGACCTGGCCGACCACCCGATGAAACAGCTGCTCGACGCGGGCCTGTGCGCCACCGTCAACTCGGACGATCCGGCCTATTTCGGTGGCTACCTCAACGCGAACTTCGAACAAACCGTGCGGGCCCTGGCGCTGACGGAGGCCGACGTGATCACGCTGGCGAAAAACAGCTTCGAGGCGAGCTTTGTGAGCGACGCTGATCGCGCTGCCATGTTCGATGCGCTGGACCGTTCGGTGGGACAAGCGGCGCTGGCCTGAACCGGGGTTTCAAAGCCGCACGGTACAATTCGACCCCTGCGAGCCGGTGCTTCCCCGGCTCGCTTTTTTTGTCCTTCGGAAGCCATGTAGAGGAACACCATGTACAAAAACCTCGTGGCCCGGCGCGCCTGTGCCCTGGCGGTCACCAGCTTTTTCTTTTCTTTTCCCTTCTCCGCACAAGCCCAGACGGCGCCCGTCGCGCCACCGGTCAAGGCCGCGTTTGTCTACGTCGCGCCGCTGACCGACGCCGGCTGGGTGCGCCAGCACGACCAGGGCCGCAAGGCCGTGGAGGCGGCGCTGTCCGGCAAGGTGCAGACCACGTTCGTGGAAAACGTGGCCGAAGGCCCGGACGCCGAACGCGTGATCCGCGACCTCGCGCAGCAGGGGCACCAGATCATCTTCACGCCCAGCTTCGGCTACATGGAGCCCACGCTCAAGGTGGCGCGCGAGTTCCCGGGCGTGAAGTTCGAGTCGGTCACGGGTTACAAGACCGCGCCCAACGTGGCCACGTCCAATGCGCGTTATTACGAAGGCCGTTACCTCGCCGGTGTGGCGGCCGGGCGCATGGCCACGCAGGCCGGCTACGTGGCGGGTTTCCCGATTCCCGAGGTGGTGCAGGGCATCAACGCCTTCACGCTCGGCATGCGTTCGGTGAACCCGGCCGCCTCGGTGCGCGTGGTGTTCCTGGGCGAGTGGTTCAACCCGCCGCGCGAGCGCGAGGCGGCCATGACGCTGATGAACCAGGGCGCCGAGGTGCTGGCCTTCCACACCGGCTCCACCGCCGTGATGACGGCAGCGCAGGAGCGCGGCAAGCTCGCCGTGGCCTACCACTCGGACATGCGCAAGGTCGCGCCCGACGCGCAGGTGGTGGCGGTGACCCACCTCTGGGGCGACTACTACACCCGCCGCGTCAAGGCCGTGCTCGACGGCAGCTGGAAGAGTGGCAGCGTCTGGGGCGGCGTGAAGGACGGCATGATCCGCGTCGATGGGTTTGGCAGCAAGGTGCCCGCCGCCGTGCAGGCGGAGGTGCTGGCGCGGCAGGCCGACATGGCCGCGGGCCGGCTGCAACCGTTTGCCACGAAGGCCGATGTGCGCAACAACGAAGGCCAGGTGGTGATGACCGCCGGCCAGTCGCTCAGCGACGCTGAAATCCTGAACATGAACTGGCTGGTCGAGGGCGTGGTGGGCAAACTGGCGCGCTGAAGGCGGGGTGCGCCCGGCGGGCCGTGTGACTTTCGTCATGGGGTTATCTGCCCCGCCGTATGCCGCGGGTGGGCGGTGCCGGTAAGCTTGGGACTGCATGAAAGCCTACCGCGCCGCCCTTCTCCGTTTCGACGACGACCACAACCCCCTCTACGAATCCGACGGCCTGCTCGTGGTCGGCCCCGACGCGAACGGGCGCCGGGTCGTGCGGGCTGCGGGGAGCCACAGCGCGCTGGTGGACCGTTTTCCCGGCGTCGCCGTGGAAGACCTGCGCGGCCGCCTGATCGCACCGGGCTTCGTGGACATGCACGTCCACTACCCGCAGACCGATGTGATCGGTGCACCCGCCGCGGGCCTGCTGCCCTGGCTGGAAAACTACACCTTCCCGCACGAATCGCGTTTCCACGACGAAGACCATGCGCGCGAGGTGGCGGGTTTCTTCTTCGACGAATTGCAGCGCCATGGCGTCACCACGGCCCTGACCTTTGCCACCTCACACCCGCAGTCGGTGGACGCGGCGTTCAAGGAAGCCCAGGTGCGCGGCCTGCGTTTCATCACCGGCAAGGTGCTGCAGGACCGCCACAGCCCCGATGGTGTGCGCGACGACACCGAACAGAGCCTGATCGACACCGAGACCCTGATCCAGCGCTGGCACGGTGTGGACCGCCTGGGCTACGCGATCACGCCGCGATTCGCGCCCACCAGCACACCCGCCCAGCTGCGCGGCGCGGGTGAGCTGGCGGCGAAGTACGCCGATGTGTGGATCCAGTCGCACGTGGCCGAAAACCTGGACGAAGTGAAATGGGCGGCCGAGCTGTTCCCGGACGCACGCAGCTACCTCGGCGTGTACGGTGATTTCGGCCTGCTGCGCGAGCGCGCGGTGTACGCCCACTGCATCCACCTCGATGCGGACGACCGGGCACTCATGCGCGAAACCGGCGCCGCAGCGGCCGTGAGCCCCACCAGCAACCTGTTCCTGGGCAGTGGGTTCTTCGACTACGCCGCTGCCGATGCCGCCGGCATGCGCTACGGCCTGGCCAGCGACGTGGGCGGCGGCACCAGCTTCTCGCCGTTCCACACCATGCTCGCAGCGTATTACGTGGGCCGCGAAGGCCAGAGCAAGACAGGCCTGAGCCTTACGCCCGGCCAGCTCTGGTGGCAGCATACCGCGGGTGCGGCGCAGGCGCTGGGTCTGGCCGGCGTGGTGGGCAACCTGCAGCCCGGCAATGAAGCGGACTTTGTGGTGCTCAACCTCCAGGCCACGCCGCTGCTGGCGCGCAAGACGGCTCAGGCGAACAGCCTGGACGAGCTGCTGTTCGCACTCATCGTGCTGGGCGACGACCGGGTGGTGGAACGCAGCGTGGTGGCTGGCGGCTGATTTTTTCGTTGCTCTTGCGGACGGGCGGAGGGCTGGCTTTTTCGTTTGTCCCTTTTGTGGCGGGGCGGGCGGGCCGGGTGCGCGTTCTCCGGTCCAGCTCGCGGGCGTCTTCCCATGTGCGCCACTCTCGTTGCGTCAACATCATGATTGGCACGCTATCTCGGTGGCAACCGCGAATCGTCCCTGCGCCCGCGCACCCAGCCCACCCACCCTGGTGAAGCGCAGGTTCGCGGAGCAAGATGAACAACGCATCGCTTCCTGAGTGAAATGTCTTTTTCAAGGGCACCCGTGGAACCGGCTTTGCCGGGCCACAGGGCGCGTCCCCCCTCCAAGCGCCGAAGGCGCGCAAGAGAGGGGGGAAGCCGCGTCAGCGGCGCAGGGGGGAGTTCCTAGTTATAGGAAAGCGCGCGCGCTTTCCCCCAGAACACCCGGTACATGAAGGCCGTGTAGATCACGATCACCGGCAGCGTGATCGCCACACCGATGAAGACCACCGTGAGCGACTCGGTGCCGATGGCCGCTTCCCACACCGTCATGCGGCCGATCACGATGTCCGGAAAGATGCTGTAGGCCAGCCCGAAGAAGGCCAGCACGAAGATCAGCACGGTGGCGGCGAATACCACCCAGCCGTGGCCGGCCTTCACTGTGCCCGGGTGCGTCACCACCCAGCGCACCGCGAAGAAGGCGAGCACGCAGCTCAGCGGAATCGGCATCAGCGCAAACACCTCGGGCACGCCGAACCACTTGTCCACCACCGCCGGGTTCACCAGCGGCGTGGCGGCCGAAATGGCCACCAGGGCGGCACCCATGGGCCACAGCACGCGCCGCGCCCAGTGCACCGCGCGCTCCTGCAGCACGCCCTCGGTCTTCATGATCAGCCAGCCAGCGCCCAGCAGCACGTAGGCCGCGGGCAGCGTGAGCGCGATGCCCAGGCTGAATCCCAGCCCGAGCGGACCGTTGTCAAAACCCGTGATGTAGCTGCCCAGCATCCAGCCCTGGGCCGCGCTGGCCAGCAGCGAGCCGCCGAAAAAGGCCCGGTTCCAGAACGGCTTCCAGACCGGCGGCGCCTTCACGCGGAAGTCGAACGCCACACCGCGCAGGATCAGCCCGATCAGCATGAGGGCCACCGGCAGGTACAGCGCCTGCAGCACCAGGCCATGGGCGAACGGAAACGCCACCAGCAACACGCCCACGCCCAGCACCAGCCAGGTCTCGTTGGCGTCCCAGAACGGGCCGATGCTGGCGATCATGGTGTCCTTCTGCGCGTCGTCGGCCAGGGGCAGCAGCAGGCCCACACCGAGGTCGTAGCCATCGAGCACGACGTAGGCCAGCAGGGCCAGGCCCATCACGGCCAGAAAGATCAGCGGCAGCAGGTGCGCCCAGCTTGTGTCCATGGGGTTCTCCGGGGGGATGTCAGACGCCGGCCTTGCCGAGTTCGGCGCCGTGGGTGGGGGAGGGCGCGTGCTGGACGGGGTGCTCCGCCATGTACTTGAGCACGCCCACGTAGGTGACCAGCAGCAGGCCGTAGACCACCAGGTAGGCGGCGAGGGTGAGTGCGATCATGGGCGGCGCCGTGTGGGTGGCCAGCTCGCTGGTGCGCAGCAGGCCGTAGACCATGAAGGGCTGGCGACCGATCTCGGTGACGTACCAGCCCGAGAGCGTGGCCAGCCAGCCCGAGAACGTCATGCCCGCCAACACCCAGAGCCAGGGCCGGGGCCACGGGGTGTGGCCTTCTGCAGCGCCCCGGTGGCGCTGGCGCCAGAGGCGCCAGACGCTGAACCAGGCCACCACCAGCATCAGGCTGCCCACGCCCACCATCACGCGAAAGCCCCAGAACACCGGCGCCACCGGTGGGTGTGCGTCCTTGAAATCGTGGATGCCCTGGACTTCGCCATCGAGGTCGTGCGTGAGCACCAGGCTGGCCAGCCGGGGGATCTTGAGCGCGTAGTGGGTGGTGCCCGCGGCTTCATCGGGGACGCCGAAGAGCGTGAGCGGTGCGCCCTTTTCGGTGTCCCAGATGCCTTCCATGGCGGCGATCTTGGCCGGCTGGTGTTCCAGGGTGTTGAGTCCGTGCAGGTCACCGGCCAGGAACTGCAGCGGCATGGCCACCGCGGCCGCCACGATGGCCGCACGCATGGCCTTGTGGGTGCCGGCCGTGGCGCTGCCCTTGAGGAGCTGCCAGGCGCACAGGCCCGCGATCAGGAACGAGGCGGTCAACGCCGAGGCCAGCAGCTTGTGCGCGAAGCGGTAGGGGAACGAGGGGTTGAACACCACCGCCCACCAGTCGGTGGGGATGAACTGGCCGTTGACGATCTCGAAGCCCGCGGGCGTCTGCAGCCAGGAGTTGAGGCTGAGGATCCAGAACGCCGACAGCGTGGTGCCCAGCGCCACCAGCGCGGTGGCGAGCAGGTGCACACGCTCGGACACGCGGCCCCGGCCAAACAGCATGATGCCCAGGAAGCTGGCCTCGAGGAAAAACGCGGTCAGCACCTCGTAGCCCAGCAGCGGGCCCGAAATGTTGCCGGTCTTCTCCATGAAGCCCGGCCAGTTGGTGCCGAACTGGAAGCTCATCACGATGCCCGAGACCACGCCCAGCGCGAAGCTGAGCGCGAACACCTTGGTCCAGAAGTAATACGCCTCTTCCCAGGCCGGCTCGCGGGTCTGGATGAAACGCAGGCGGAAGAACAGCAGGAACCAGCACAGCGCGATGGTGATGGAGGGGAACAGGATGTGGAAACTGATGTTGGCCGCGAACTGCATGCGCGACAGGATCAAGGCGTCCATGGGGTTTCCAGGTGGTGGGGGCGTGGCGAAAAGGGCCGTCAGGCGGCGTCGGGCTGCTGGTCGGCGCGGGCCGGGCGGGCGGCGCCTTTGCCGGTGATCCGGTCCTTGAGTTCGAGCACGCGGGTCACGGTGGCGCCCATGCCCATGAGCTGCAGGGCGGTCTCGGGGGCGAGCTTCTGCACGTCGTCGAACCAGGTCATGAGCCGGTCGATCAGGTCGTGCATGTCACGCATGCGGGCCTGGGCGTGGCGCTCGGCGTCGGTCGAGGGCGTTTCCAGCAGGGCCGTGCGCAGCATCGACAGCGTGGGCTCGATTTCGCGGCGGCGGCGCTCTTCGGCCAGCACGCGGAAGATCTCCCACACATCGGCCGGCGCTTCGAAATACTCGCGCCGGTCACCAGGCTGGTGGCGCAGCCGCACCAGGCGCCAGGACTGCAGCTCCTTGAGGCCCATGCTGACGTTGGAGCGCGAGAACTCCAGCTGCTCGGCGATCTCGTCGGCGTTGAGTGCCCGGGGCGAGATGAAGATCAGCGCGTAGATCTGGCCCACGGTGCGGTTGATGCCCCATTTGCTGCCCATCTCGCCAAAGTGGGCAACGAATTCGCGGTTCAGCGGGGGGAGGTGGTCTTGCAGCGGCATGGGGCGGAGTCTAGGCAGCTGTGTCTGTAATTTCAGAAAATTCTGAAATTACATGAATATCCGTAGGGTTATTCCGTTGGCGCGCCGGGTCCTTGTCCGGGGTGCGGCACAGGCGGGTGCCTACAATCGGACGCAACAACACCGCCCGGAGCACGCACGCATGAGCATCAAAAGCGACAAATGGATCCGCCGCATGGCCAAGGAGCACGGCATGATCGAGCCCTTCGAGCCCGGTCAGATCCGGCAAAACGCGGCCGGCGAGAAGATCGTGAGCTACGGCACCAGCAGCTATGGCTACGACATCCGCTGCGCACCCGAATTCAAGGTCTTCACCAACATCCACAGCACGGTGGTGGACCCGAAGAACTTCGACGAAAACAGCTTCGTGGACATCAACAAGGATGTCTGTGTGATCCCGCCCAACAGCTTCGCGCTGGCGCGCACCATGGAGTACTTCCGCATCCCGCGCAACGTGCTGACCATCTGCCTGGGCAAGAGCACCTACGCGCGCTGCGGCATCATCGTCAACGTCACGCCCTTTGAGCCCGAGTGGGAAGGTTATGTGACGCTGGAATTCAGCAACACCACACCGCTGCCGGCCAAGATCTACGCCGGTGAAGGCTGTGCCCAGGTGCTGTTCTTCGAGAGCGACAAGGACGACGTCTGCGAGACCAGCTACAAGGACCGCGGCGGCAAATACCAGGGCCAGGTGGGTGTGACGCTGCCCAAGACCTGAAATCGCCACACCGATCGCAACGGAAGCGCTGCCCCCGGCAGCGCTTTTTGTTTGGAGCTTTGCATAATGGGTCTGGCTGTGTCGCCAGACCCGAGGAGAACGCACCATGAAATGGGGAAACAACCGCCAGTCGGACCAGGTTGAAGACCGCCGCTCCTCATCGGGGGGCGGCATGTTCGGCGGCGGAGGTCGGCGCACTGGCGGACGCAGCATCGGCCTGGGCACCATCGTGATCGCGCTGATCGGCGGCTGGATCTTCGGCATCAACCCGATGACCATCCTGAGCTTCCTGGGCGGCGCGGGCGACCTCGCACCGTCGCAGACGCAGAACGCGCCGGCATCGGCCCCGGCGGGCAAACCGACCGATGAAATGGGCCAGTTCGTGGCCGCCGTGCTGGGTGGCACCGAAGATGTGTGGATGACGGTTTTCCAGCAGAGCGGCTCGCAGTACCAGAAGCCCCGCCTGGTGTTGTTCCGCGGCGCTGTGCCCACGGCCTGCGGCACCGGCCAGTCGGCCATGGGCCCGTTTTATTGCCCGGGTGACCAGAAGGTCTACATCGACCTGAGCTTCTACGAGACGCTGCGCAGCCAGCTCGGCGCGCCCGGCGACTTTGCCCAGGCCTACGTGATCGCGCACGAGGTGGGCCACCATGTGCAGAACCTGATGGGCCTGACCCAGCAGATGGAACAGTCCCGGCAACGCGTGAGCGAGCGCGAGTACAACGCGCTGTCCGTGCGGCTGGAATTGCAGGCCGACTGCTTTGCCGGCATCTGGGCGCACCACAACCACAAGACCAACGCCATCCTGGAGCCGGGCGACGTGGAAGAGGCGCTGAACGCGGCCGCCGCCATCGGTGACGACGCCATTCAGCGCAAGAGCCAGGGGCAGGTGGTGCCCGACAGTTTCACCCACGGCAGCAGCGAGCAGCGCCAGCGCTGGTTCCACAAAGGGCTCGAAACCGGCAGCGTCAAGGCCTGCGACACCTTCAACGCGCGCCAGATCTGAGATTCCCTGGCGTTTGGCGTCGGACGGGGGCCGGCCGGGGCTTCCCTGCCCGGGCTGGGTGAAAAACGCCCAAAGTGCGACAATAGCGGGCTAAAGCCCTCCCAGCGCGCATGAATACGCAACGCGCATTGAAATGACCCTATCCTTCTCCCAACTCTCTCTCTCTCCTTCGCTGGAGCGCGCCGTGGCCGAAATGGGCTACGAGAACATGACGCCGATCCAGGCGCAGGCCATCCCCGTGGTGCTGCAGGGACGTGACGTGATGGGCGCCGCCCAGACGGGCACCGGCAAGACCGCAGCCTTCACGCTGCCGCTGCTGCAGCGCATGATGAAGCACGACAACACGTCCACTTCGCCCGCGCGCCACCCGGTGCGCGCGCTGGTGCTGTTGCCCACGCGCGAGCTGGCCGACCAGGTGGCCGAACAGGTCAAGCTCTACGCCAAGTACACCAACCTGCGCAGCACCGTGGTGTTCGGCGGCATGGACATGAAGCCGCAGACCGCCGAGCTGAAGAAGGGTGTTGAAGTGCTGGTGGCCACGCCGGGGCGTCTGCTGGACCACATCGAAGCCAAGAACTGCGTGTTGAACCAGGTCGAATACGTCGTGCTCGACGAGGCCGACCGCATGCTCGACATCGGTTTCCTGCCCGACCTGCAGCGCATCCTCTCGTTCCTGCCCAAGCAGCGCACCACGCTGCTGTTTTCGGCCACCTTCTCGACCGAGATCAAGCGCCTGGCCAACAGCTACCTGCAGGACCCGGTGACCATCGAGGTCGCCCGCTCCAACGCCACCGCGTCCACCGTCGAGCAGCATTTCTACCGCGTGGAAGATGACGACAAGCGCGGCGTGCTCAAGCAGATCCTGCGCGAGCGCGGCCTCAAGCAGGCCTTCGTGTTCGTCAACAGCAAGCTCGGCTGTGCGCGTCTGGCGCGTTCGCTGGAGCGCGAGGGCCTCAACACCACGGCCCTGCACGGTGACAAGAGCCAGGACGAACGCCTGAAGGCGCTCGAAGCTTTCAAGAGCGGCGCGGTCGACCTGCTGGTGTGTACCGATGTGGCCGCACGCGGCCTGGACATCAAGGACGTGCCGGCGGTGTTCAACTTCGACATCCCGTTCAACGCCGAAGACTATGTGCACCGCATCGGCCGCACCGGCCGCGCGGGCGCGTCGGGTCTGGCGGTGTCGTTTGTCAGCGGGCGCGATACGCGCCTGATGGGCGATCTGGAAAAACTGCTGGGCAAGAAGCTGGAGCTCGAAGCGCTGGAACTCGAAGCGGACAAGCGCCCGGCCGGTCACTTCAACGATGGCCAGCGCGCCTGGCAGCAGCCCGAAACGGCGCGCGAAGAGCGCGACATCCGCGAAAGCCGCGGCAGCCGCGGCAGCCGTCCCGAGCGTGAGGCGCGTGCGCCTTCCAGCCGCCCGGTGCGCGCACCCCGTGCGCCTGCCGATCCCCTGTTCGACAAGCCTTACGAGCCCAGCCTGGCCGCCGAGGCCACGCCGTCCTGGGAAGCCGCGCAGAAGCCGGCCAGCCGCCTGTCGCCCAACATCAAGACCCGCAAGAAGGTGCCGGCGCTGTTCAAGAGCGCGCCGGTGGCCCCTGTGACCCCTGTGACCGACAACAGCTGAATCCATCAGCCCTTGCCCGGTTTGCGGGTCTGCGGGCAGCGCACGGCAAAGCGCTCGACCTCGCCCGGTTGCGCCCCCAGTCGCGCCGCCGTCAGGCAGCCTCCCCACACACAACCCGTGTCCAGGGCCAACACACCCGGGCGCTGCGCACCGGCGCCCAGCGTGGACCAGTGGCCGAACGCCACCGGTGTGCCTTCGGTGCGCCGCCCCGGCACCTCGAACCACGGCATGAAGCCCGCTGGCGCGCTGTCCGCGCTGTCCTTGGTGTCGAATTCCATCACGCCCTGCGGTGAACAGAAGCGCAGCCGCGTGAGCGCGTTGACGATCACGCGCAGCCGGGCCGCGCCGCGCAGGCCGTCGCTCCAGAAATCGGGCTGGTTGCCGTACATGCCGTGCAGGAACACGCCCCAGTCCGCGCTGCGCAGCGCCGCCTCCAGCTCGCCCGCCAGCGCCAGGGTCTGCGCCGCGTCCCACTGCGGCAGCACGCCCGCGTGCACCATCAGCCAGCCGTGCACCTGCAGCGCCATGGAGCGTGTGCGCAGCCAGTCCAGCAGGTCGTTGCGATCGGGCGCGTTCAGGATGTCGGCCAAGGTATCGCTGCGGTGCGGCTTGCGCACGCCGTGCGCCACGGCGAGCAGGTGCAGGTCGTGGTTGCCCAGCAGGCAATGCGCCGCACCTTCAAGCGCCATCAGCCGGCGCAACACCGCCAGCGAATCCGGACCGCGGTTGACCAGGTCGCCCAGCAGGTACAGCGTGTCGCGGCTGGGTGAAAAACCGATTTCGTCCATCAGACGTCCGAGGGCCTCGTCGCAGCCCTGCACGTCGCCAATCATGTAAAGTGCCATGCGCCCATTATGGATACCCTCTTAATCATCTTTCTCACCCTGCTCAACGGTGCCTTTGCCATGTCGGAGCTGGCGCTGGCCTCCAGCCGCAAGGCCCGCCTGTCGGCCATGGCGGAGTCCGGTGACAAGGGCGCACAGACCGCACTGAAGCTGCTCGAAAATCCGACACAGTTCCTCTCCTCGGTGCAGGTGGGCATCACCTCGATCGGCATGCTCAACGGCATCGTCGGTGAAGCCGCCTTCAGCGATGACCTGGGAGCGTGGCTGCAGGGCCTGGGACTCACCGCGGCCACGGCCAGCGTGAGCGCCACCGCGGTGGTGGTGGTGGTGATCACCTTCATCACCATCGTGTTCGGCGAACTGGTGCCCAAGCGCATCGGCCAGCTGTATCCGGAAACGGTGTCGCGCTGGGTCTCGCGGCCGATGGCCTGGGTGGCGAAAATCGCGCGCCCCTTCGTGCTGCTGCTGTCGGTGACGACGCAGGGCACGCTCAAGCTGCTGCGCGTCGACACCAACGCCGTGCAGCACGTGACCGAGGAAGAAATCAACGCCAGCCTGGAAGAGGGCGTCGACGCCGGGCTGATCGAGGAGCACGAACACCAGATGGTGCGCAACGTGTTCCAGCTCGATGACCGCCAGCTCACCTCCATCATGGTGCCGCACGCCGACATCGAATGGCTGGATGCGGAAAGCGCCATCGACGACGCGGTGCAGCGGGCCTGGACCACCGGTCATTCCTGGTACCCGGTCTGTCGTGGCGGGCTGGCCGATGTGGTCGGTGTGATCCACCTGCCGCGCATGCTGGCGCTGCAGGCCGAGGGCAACAACGAGCCGATCATGCGGCACGTGCAGCCGGCGGTGTTCGTGCCCGAGACGCTCTCGGGCATGGAGCTGCTGGAGCAGTTCCGCGAGCGCTCCACGCGCATGGTGCTGGTGGTGGACGAATACGGCGTGGTGCAGGGGCTGCTCACGCCGCTGGACATGCTCGAAGCCATCACCGGCGAACTCTCGCCCCACGAGGCGCTGGACGCCTGGGCCACACAGCGCGAGGACGGTGCCTGGCTGGTGGACGGGGCCATGCCGGTGGCCGAACTCAAGGCACGGCTGGACATCGAGGAACTGCCCGACGAGGACAAGGGCCGCTACAACACCGTGGCCGGTCTGATGCAGACGGTGGCGGGCGATCTGCTTGCACAGGCCGACACGGTGGATTGCGCGGGCTGGCGCTTCGAGGTGCTGGTGCTCGACGGCCGGCGCATCGATCAGGTCCTGATTTCGCACCTGCCTGAAGGCGAAGAAGCGTTGGCCGAAGACACCCGCTGAGCGGGGGTGCCCGCGGGCCGGGTCAGCGGCTCAGGCGGGTGGCTGGGCGGGACCCACGGGCCGGTGCTCAAACAGCCAGTCCTTGAACGCCAGCGCCGCAGCCGACAGCCGTTTGCCGCGCGGGTACACCACGTGCCATTGACGGATCAGCGGAAAGCCCACCACGTCCAGCAGCACCAGCTCGCCCAGTGCCAGTTCCGACACCACCGTGGTGGCCGACAGCACCGCCAGGCCCAGGCCACCGGCCACGGTCTGCTTGATGGCCTCGTTGCTGCCAACCTCCAGCCGGTTCTTCAGCGTCACGCCCTGGCTGGCAAAAAACTTCTCGGCCGTGAGCCGCGTGCCCGAACCCGGCTCGCGCAGGATGAAGGGCTCGTTCTTCAGCCGGCTGGGCGCGATCTTCTTTTTGCCCACCAGAGGGTGGTCGGGTGGCGCCACCAGCACCAGCGGGTTGTCGGCAAAGTTCTCGCTCACCACGTCCATGCTCTCGGGCGGCTGGCCCATGATGTAGAGGTCGTCCTGGTTGGCGGCCAGGCGCTGCAACAGGTTCTCGCGGTTGCCCACCAGCATGGCCACTTCGATGCCCGGGTGCGCCGCGCAGAAGCCGCCCAGCAGCTTGGGTACGGTGTATTTCACCGTCGTCAGGATCGCGAGTTTCAGGCTACCGCGCTCCACGCCCTGCAGCGCCGCGAGGTCTTGCGACAGGCGCTCCATGCGGGTTTCGATGTCGGCGCAGGCGTCGGCCAGGGTCTGGCCGGTGGCGGTGAGAAAGATCTTCTTGCCCAGCTGCTCGAACAGGGGCTGGCCCACCGTTTCCGAGAGCTGCTTGACCTGCAGCGA
Source organism: Hydrogenophaga aromaticivorans (assembly GCF_013387465.1). GTDB lineage: Bacteria > Pseudomonadota > Gammaproteobacteria > Burkholderiales > Burkholderiaceae_C > Hydrogenophaga > Hydrogenophaga aromaticivorans. The sequence goes on from NZ_VYGV01000012.1 coordinate 288,522, forward strand.
CAGCGTGGGCGGCGAGAGGTGCAGTTCTTCGGCCGCACGCGCGAAGCTGTTGTGGCGCGCCACGGCCAGGAAGATGCGCAGCTGGTGCAGGGTGGCGTGGCGCAGGTTCATTCGGGTCTCCGGAATTGATAGATAAAAATCTAACGTAACAGTAAAAACATTTTACTTTTATTTATTCTTCAGCGGCTCAACAATCCGTCTGTCCCCGATCAAAAACCCGGGGCATCCATCAACACCGAGACAGCAACCCTCTAGACATCCCCGGAGACCCTCATGGACCAAAGCAACCGCTACGCCGACCTCAGCCTGAAAGAAGCCGACCTGATCGCCGGCGGCAAACACATCCTCGTGGCCTACAAGATGAAGCCCAAGGCCGGCCACGGCTACCTGGAGGCCGCCGCCCACTTTGCCGCCGAGTCGTCCACCGGCACCAACGTCGAAGTGAGCACCACCGACGACTTCACCAAGGGCCTGGACGCGCTGGTGTATTACATTGACGAAGCCACGGAAGACATGCGCATCGCGTACCCGATGGACCTGTTCGACCGCAACATGACCGACGGCCGCATGATGATGGTGTCGATCCTGACGCTGGTGATCGGCAACAACCAGGGCATGGGCGACATCGAGCACGGCAAGATCCACGACATCTACTTCCCCGAGCGCGCCATCCAGCTGTTTGACGGCCCGTCCAAGGACATCTCCGACCTGTGGCGCATCCTGGGTCGTCCGATGAAGGACGGCGGTTACATCGCCGGCACCATCATCAAGCCCAAGCTGGGCCTGCGTCCCGAGCCGTTCGCGGCCGCGGCCTACCAGTTCTGGCTGGGTGGTGACTTCATCAAGAACGACGAACCCCAGGGCAACCAGGTGTTCTGTCCGGCCAAGAAGGTCTACCCCATGGTGTACGACGCCATGAAGCGCGCCATGGACGAAACCGGCCAGGCCAAGATCTTCTCGGCCAACATCACCGCCGACGACCACTACGAAATGCTGGCCCGCGCCGATTTCATCCTGGAATCCTTCGGCCCCGACGCCGACAAGGTGGCTTTCCTGGTCGACGGCTTCGTGGGTGGTCCGGGCATGATCACCACCGCCCGCCGCCAGTACCCAGGTCAGTACCTGCACTACCACCGCGCCGGCCACGGCATGATCACCAGCCCGAGCGCCAAGCGCGGTTACACCGCCTTCGTGCTGGCCAAGATTTCGCGTCTGCAAGGTGCCTCAGGCATCCACGTCGGGACCATGGGCTACGGCAAGATGGAAGGCGAGAACTCGGACAAGAACATCGCCTACATGATCGAGCGCGACGAAGCCCAGGGCCCGGTCTACTACCAGAAGTGGTACGGCATGAAGCCCACCACCCCGATCATCTCGGGCGGCATGAACGCGCTGCGTCTGCCGGGCTTCTTTGAAAACCTGGGTCACGGCAACGTGATCAACACCTCGGGTGGCGGCGCCTACGGCCACATCGATTCACCGGCCGCCGGTGCGATCTCGCTGCGCCAGTCCTACGAGTGCTGGAAGTCGGGCGCCGACCCGATCGCCTACGCCAAGGAGCACAAGGAATTCGCCCGCGCGTTTGCCTCGTTCCCTGGTGACGCCGACAAGCTGTACCCTGGCTGGCGCGAGAAGCTCGGTTCGCACAAGTAAATCCCCCGTTTCTTTTGCGGGGCGGCTGCTTCGGCCTCGGGGCCACTGGGCGCACTGCGACGCTCGTGTCCCCCGCCGGCCTGCGGCCGGCTCCTCCTTTACCTCGCTTTGCAGTACACCCAGCGGCCCCGAGGCCGAAGCAGCTTTGGTGCTCGAAGGTCGGATCAGAGCCCAGGTGCTGGCGTTTGGAGCGCTGGGTGTCCGACGCAGCGAAGTCAAGGAGGAGGGGCGGGCGCAGCCCGACCCGGGGGACATGAGCGTAGTTGGATGCCCAGTGCTCCAAACGCGGAGCGAAGTGCCTTCATCACGGACCCCAGCAAGGACCCAGTCAATCGGAGACAAGAGATGACCACCGACTACCGCATCGAACAAGAACCCTACTACCAGCCGCAAAGCAACGAGGTTGCGCTGTACGAAGCCGCCTACGCCGCGCGCCTGCCGGTCATGCTCAAAGGCCCCACCGGCTGCGGCAAGTCGCGCTTCGTCGAATACATGGCGTGGAAGCTGCAGCGCCCGCTCATCACCGTCGCCTGCAACGAAGACATGACCGCGTCCGACCTGGTGGGCCGCTACCTGCTCGAAGCCGGCGGCACGCGCTGGCTCGACGGCCCGCTCACCATGGCTGCGCGGATGGGCGCCATCTGCTACCTCGATGAAATCGTCGAAGCGCGCCAGGACACCACCGTCGTGATCCACCCGCTCACCGACCACCGCCGTACCCTGCCGCTGGACAAAAAGGGCGAGCAGGTGCGTGCCCACCCGGACTTCCAGCTCGTCATCTCCTACAACCCCGGCTACCAGAACCTCATGAAGGACCTGAAGCCATCGACCAAACAGCGCTTCGCCGCGTTCGATTTCGACTACCCGCCACCCGAGCAGGAAGCGCGCATCGTGGCCAGCGAAACCGGCATCGACGAAGCACTCGCCGCCCGGCTGGTGAAGATCGCCATCACCGCGCGCAACCTCAAGGGCCACGGTCTGGTCGAAGGCATCTCCACCCGCCTGATGGTCTACGCCGCCACGCTCATGAAGGGCGGCGTGGCGCCGCGCGATGCCTGCCGCATGGCGCTGGTGCGGCCCATCACCGACGACGCCGACATCCGCGAGACGCTGGACCACGCGATCGACGCCGTGTTTGACGCCGCTTGACCCCCCGGAGCCCGGCATGACCACCGCCGCCACCGACGACCTGCAGGCCTGGCGCGCCCGGCTCGACACGCGCTTTCCCGAAGTGGAGCCGGTGTTCGAAAGCTGCCTGGGCGAAGCGGTGCGCGTGCTCTCGCCTGAGGGGCTGGACGCCTACATCGACTACGCGCGCACGCTCGGCAAGCTGGGCCGCGGCGTCGAGCCGATGTTGATCTTTCTGGCCGAGTGGCCGCAGATCGCGCGCTCACTGGGTGAAGACGCGCTGCCCGCCATCACCGCCACCATCCACACGCTCTACAAGTCGCCCAACGGCAAGGCCATCACGCCCTTTCTGCAAAGCCTGGCCGCCGTCGCGCGGCGCCTGCCTTCGCGCGAACCGTTCCAGCGCTACCTGAGCCTCTCGCTCGATTTCATGGAGCGCACCACCGGCTCCATCCACGGCCATCACAAGACCTTCGCCAGCCCGGGGCTGCCGCTGTTCTTCGAGCGTGCGCCGCAGCTGCTGGGCCTGCTCAGCGTGGGCGGGCTCAAGCGCTGGGTCGAATACGGCGTGCGCAACTACCACCACCACCCCGAGCGCCAGCGTGACTACTTCAGCCTGAGGTCGGCCGACGCCAAGGCCGTGCTGCAGCGCGAGCGCCGCGGCACCCTGCTGGCCGACCACACGCGCGTGCTCGACCTGTACCTGCAGGCCCTGTGGCAAGAAGAAGCGCTGCTCGTGCCCTACGCCACGGCCCACCTGGGCGACGACAGCGCCAGCGCACCGCGCCACAGCCAGCCGTATTTCGACGCGCTGGGCATCCGCCTGCCCGACGTGTACGAAGACCGCGGCGGCGTGCGTGGCATCGACCGCTACCGCGCCGCACTCGCCCACATGGCCGGCCACCGCCGCTGGAGCCAGCCACAGGTGGCCGACAACTGGAGCCCGTTCCAGCGCCTGGCGGTGGAGATGTTTGAAGACGCGCGCATCGACACCCTGCTGCTGCGTGAATACCCCGGCCTGCGCGGCACGCTGCTGCGCCTGCACCCGCGCCCGACGGAGGGCGCCTGCGACCCGGCCACACACTCGTGCCTGCGCCACCGCCTGGCCATGCTCTCGCGCGCTATGCTCGATGCGCAGCACGGCTACACCGACCCGGACCTGCTCGATTTCCGCCAGCGCTTCCACCAGGCGCTGGCCGCCGGCGAGTCGAGCACGCAAGAGATGGCCAGCCTCGCGCTCTCGTGCGTGGCGCGCATCCGCCGCCAGAGCGACCAGCAGCCGAATGTGTTTTTTACCGACACCGAGGTGGACTACCGCGACGACAACCGCCACCTGTGGATCTACATCGAGGCCGGTGACGAAGAAGAGAGCTTCGATGACCATCGGCAGCGCGAGACCCCACCCGATGTGCCCGGCCTGCCGCCGCGCCACTACCCCGAGTGGGACCCGGCCAGCCAGACCTACCGGCCCGACTGGGTGAGCCTCTACGAGCGCCTGCAACCCAGCGGCAACCCCGCCGACATCCACCGCATCCTCGCGCGCCACGCGGCGCTGGCCAAGCAGCTCAAGCGCCTGCTCGATCTGCTCAAGCCGCAGGACAAAGTGCGCATCCGTTTCCAGGAAGAGGGCAGCGAGCTCGACCTGGACGTGGCGATCCGCTCCCTGATCGATTTCAAGAGCGGCGCCGCGCCCGACCCGCGCATCAACATGAGCCACCGCACCGACGGGCGCGACATCGCGGTGCTGCTGTTGCTCGATCTGTCGCAGTCATTGAACGAGCCAGCCGCGGGGAGTGAGCAGACCGTGCTCGACCTCAGCCGCGAAGCCGTCACCCTGCTGGCCTGGGCGATTCAACAGCTGGGCGATCCCTTCGCCATCGCGGGCTTCCACTCCAACACCCGGCACGATGTGCGCTACCAGCACATCAAGGGTTTCGATGAAGGTTTTGACGACGAGGTGAAAGGCCGCCTGGCGGGCATCGAGGCGGGCTACTCCACGCGCATGGGCGCGGCCCTGCGCCACGCCGGCCACTACCTGGGTGCGCGCCAGGCGGACAAGAAGCTGCTGCTGATCCTCACCGACGGCCAGCCCAGCGACATCGACACCCCCGACGAGCGCACGCTGATCGAAGATGCCCGCGAGGCCGTGCGCGAACTGGGGCAGGAAGGCATCTACACCCACTGCATCAGCCTGGACCCGAAAGCCGACGCCTACGTGGGCGACATCTTCGGTGGGCGCCACACGGTGATTGAAAACGTGCAGCGCCTCCCTGAGCGGTTGCCGCAGCTGTTCATGTCGCTCACGCGCTGAAGCGCGCGCCGTTCACTGCGCGGTGGTGGCGATCTGCTCCAGCCGTGCCGAGACGGACACCGGTGCGGCCAGCATGCCAAACAGATTTTTCGGATCGGCCAGCTGCGGGATCAGCGCGATGCGCTCGCCCATGCCCAGCCGGACCGCGCTGTCCATCATGAAACGCAGGGCGGAGAAGTCTTCGAGCGCGAAGCCCACCGAATCGAACACGGTGACCTGCTCGGCGCTGTCGCGCCCGGCGCGTTCGCCGCGCAGCACCTGCCAGAGTTCGGTGACGGCGAAGTCCGCGGGCTGGTGCTGGATCTCGCCTTCCACGCGCGACTGCGGCTCGTATTCCACGAACACCTTGGCCGCGTCGAGGATGTCGCCGTGCAGCTCGGTCTTGCCCGGGCAGTCGCCGCCCACGGCGTTGAGGTGCATGCCGGGCTCCATCATCTCGGGCGTGAGGATCAGGGCCATGGCCTTGTCGGCGGTGACGGTGGTCACGATGTCGGCGCCTTTCACGGCTTCGGCCGTGCTCTGGCAGACCGTGATGTGCAGGCCGCTGCCCTGCAGGTTGGCCACCAGCTTGGCGCTGGCGGCGGGGTCCACGTCGTACACGCGCAGGCAGGTAATGCCCACCAGGTGCTGGAAGGCCAGGGCCTGGAATTCGCTCTGCGCGCCGTTGCCGATCAGCGCCATCACGCGGCTGTCGGGGCGCGCCAGTGTCTGGGCGGCCAGCGCCGACATGGCGGCGGTGCGCAGCGCGGTGGTGAGTGTGAGCTCACTCAGGAACAGCGGGGCGCCGGTGTCCACGTCCGCCAGCACGCCGAAGGCCATCACGGTGGACATGCCGAAACGCGTGTTGCCCGGGTGGCCGTTGACGTATTTGAAGCTGTAGCGGTGGTCATCGGCCACGGGCATGAGTTCGATCACGCCGTCTTTCGAGTGCGCGGCCACGCGGGCGGTCTTGTCGAAATCGGCCCAGCGCAGGAAGTCGGCGCGGATGTGTTGTGCCATGTGCTGCAGGCAGTGCGGCAGGCCGAGGCGGCGGACCAGCTCGGCGGCTTCGGGTGCGCTCAGGTACAGGGTGCCCGTGTCGCGGAATTGGGTGAGTGCGGTGTTCTTCATGGTCGTCTCTTGGGGTGCGGAAAACGGTGCGAACAGACGTCCGCCAACCGGTCCCAAGAGTTTGCCGCTGCTGCGCAACAATGAAAATCGGCAACAAAGTAAAGAAATGGCAGAAAATCGGCCAATTCGGCAACCTTGATTGGCGTTTTGACCATGGATCAGCTGGACCAGCAACTCATCGCCCTGCTGCGGCAGGACGCGCGCCTCGCCGTGGCCGACCTCGCCCACAAGCTCCAGGTGTCGCGCGGCACCGTCACCAACCGGTTGCGCAAGCTCGAAGACACGCAGGTGATCGTGGGCTACACCGTGCGTCTGCGGCCCGAGTCGCAGCCCGAGCGCATCCGCGCCTGGATGAGCGTGCAGGTCGAGGGCAACCAGACCCGGCTGGTGATCGCCAGCCTGCTGGGTGAGCCGGGTGTGGCCGCCCTGCACGACACCAATGGCCGCTGGGACCTGCTGGCCGAACTGGAGGTGGGCTCGATGAAAGAGCTGTCCGACGTGCTGGAGCGCGTGCGCCTGATCAGTGGCATCCGCTCGACCGAGACCAGCATCCACCTCGCCAGCTACCGCTGAACAGGGCGCGCGCCGCCTCCCGGTGTTCCGGCAGCGATCTTGAGCGCGCCAACAAAAAGACCCGGCCTGGCCGGGTCTTCGAGTGGGGTGCACACGCCCGCCGCGTGGATCAGTTCTGGAAGACGTCGTCCATGCCACCGCGGCGACCCACGCGGCCGTCGCTGTCGTCCGGTGCATCGTTCACGTCGTCGGCGCCACGGCCGCGGCGACCCACGCGACCATCGCTGTCGTCCGGTGCGTCCACGCCGTTGTCTTCCACGCCACGGGGCCGGTCGCGGCCGCTGATATGGCCGTCGGCGTGGTGGTTCGGGCCGTCATCCGCGCCGCGACCGCGGCGTCCGCTGCCCGAGTTGCTGGAAGACGAGGAACCGCTGGACGAGGAACTGCCGGCGTTGCCACCATCATCGCCGCCGCGCCCCCGGCCGCGCCCGCGGCCGCTGTCGCCGGACGAACCGTTCGAGGACGAGGACGACGAGCTGCCGCCATCGTCACCACCCCGACCACGGCCGCGGCCACTGCTGTCGCCCGAGGAGTTGCTGGAGCTGCTTGATGAAGAACCGCCGCGGTTCTTGCCGCTGCCGGAGTCCCCGTCCTTGGCCAGGACGGCACTGGACGCGAGACCCAGTGCCATGGCGGCAATCAGGGTGGCGAGAGTGGACTTGTTGAAAGTGCGCATGGTTTTCTCCTGAAGGGTGGTGGTTGAGTGCGTGTGAAAGTTTCCCACGCACGGCCGCAGTATGTGTGTGAAAATTTCCCACGTCAATCTTTTTGTGTGATTTTTTCCCACGCAAGTGTTAAAGTTCGTTTCGCCCCCCACCCTCCGGACCGTCACCGCCCATGCCCACGCACTCCACACCGCCTCCGGTTGCCGAACAGGACACCGCGCCCGGGATCGCGGGGGCACCCTCGCCCGCGGTGGTGCGCGCCCTGCGCAAGGTGTTGCGGCCGCTGGTGCGCCTGATGCTCTCGCGCGGCATCACCTACCCCTACCTGTCGGACATGCTCAAGGGGCTGTTCGTCGAGGTGGCCGACCGGGACTTCCGGCTCGATGACAAGCCGCCCACCGACAGCCGCATCAGCCTGATCAGCGGCGTGCACCGCAAGGACGTGAGCCGTCTGCGCCAGTTGCTGCACAGCGAGGCGGCGATCGAACCTTCGGTGGTGCCGCGCGGCGCGCAGCTGGTGGCGCACTGGATGAGCGATCCGCGTTACCTGCAGGCCGACGGACAACCCCGGCCGCTGGCGCGCCTGATCAGCGAGGGCGGTGAACAGTCGTTCGAGGCGCTGGTGACCGGTGTCAACAGCGACATCCGCTCGCGCGTGGTGCTCGACGAATGGCTGCGCCTGGGCGTGGTGCACCTGGACGACGACGGCCTGGTCTGCCTGAACGCCGGGGCCTTTGTACCCACGCGCGGAGCCGATGAAAAGGCCTTCTATTTCGGTCACAACCTGCACGACCACGCCGCCGCTTCGGTGCACAACCTGCTGGGCGGACAGCCGGCGCTGATGGAGCGCAGCGTGCACTACAACGCGCTGTCACCGGCCTCGGTCGAGAAGCTGGCGAAGCTCTCCGAGCAGTGGAGCATGAAGGCGCTGCTGGCCGTGAACAAGGCCGCGATGCAGGCGGAAACGCAGGACAAGGCGCTCGCGCCGGAGCAGGCCAACCGGCGCTTCACGCTGGGCGCGTATTTCTACACCGAATCCGACACCGGGCCGGAGCAACCAGGGGAGCGGCCATGAAGGAACACCTCCGCCCGCCCGCGGCATGGGCAGCGGTCCTGATGCTGTGCCTGGGCCTGGCCGCGGGCTGCAGTCACCGGCTTCCAGACGCTCCACTCAGCGGCGCCGCGGCCTGCCGCGTGGCGTCGCTCACCAACCCCGCCGCGAAGGCGCCGGGGCTGGGTGGCACGGGCGCACCGGCGGTGGTAGCCGACCCCGGCGGCATCGGCGGCACCGGTCGGGTCGCGCAGCGGCCCGGTGTGGGCGGCACAGGGCAGGTGGCCGGCAGTCCGGGCATCGGGGGCACCGGCGCGGTGGCCGGCGCCGCAGGGCTGTCGCACGAAGGCGGTCTGGGGGGCACCGGCATCGTGGGCGTGGTCACTGGTTTTGCCAGCATCTGCGTCAACGGGGTGGAGGTGGAATACCAACCCGAAACCCCGGTGCAGCGCGACGGCGCTCAGGCGCCGCTCAGCGATCTGGCGGTGGGGCAGTGGGTGGCGCTCCAGGCCAGTGGTCAGGGGGAGCAGTTGCAGGCCCGGCGCATCGTGGTGCTGGACGCGGCCGTCGGGCCCTTGTCCAGTGTCGACGCCGCCGGCGGGCGTTTCGTGGTGATGGGCCAGCGCGCAGTGGCGCTCGAAGCGGCCGATCTCGCGGGGCTCCAGGCGGGTGACTGGGTGCGCGTGAGCGGGCAGCGGCTCGCCAGCGGCGAGATCCGCGCCACCCGGGTGCAGGCCTGGGCGGCCGGCGAAGCGCAGGTCACCGGTCCGCTGCGGCGGGCACCCGACGGCACGCCGCGGGTGGGCGAAACGCCCGTGGTGTCGCGTGACCCGGCTTTGCTGGTGGGCGCGGACGATGGGGCGGAGGTGGCGGTGCGCGGTGAATGGTCGGACGGCCGCCTGATCGCGAGCGAGCTGCAGCGCCAGCCCACGCGTTCGGCCGTCGGCGCGGTGCGTGAGGTGCTGCTGCAAGGCTACGTGCACGCGCTCAACGGGCAGGAGCTGCAACTGGGCTACGGTGCGCTCACCCTGAGCGATGCCACCCGCGTGCGGGGCGGCGAGCTGGAGGCCCTGAGCGTGGGGCAGGCGGTGCGGGTGCGGGGCCGCGTCGATGCGCAGCAGCGGGTCATGGTGGAACTGCTGGAGTTCCAGCGCGAAAGCCGCCGTGGCAATTCGCGCCGGGCCTCGGTCCGTTCGAACGATGACGCTGACGATTCGGACGATTCCGACAGCAGCGGCAAGAGCAGCAGCGGTTCGGACGACAGCAGCGGTCGGGGACGCGGCCGCGGACGGGGTGGCGACGGCGATTCCTCGGGCAGCGGCAGCTCCGGCAGTGGCAGTTCGGGCAGTGGATCGTCCGGGGGTGATTCGTCCGGCAGCGGCAGCTCCGGCAGCGGCTCGTCAGGGAGCAGCGGGTCGTCCGGCAGCGGTAGCTCCGGGAGTGGCAGCTCCGGCAGCGGATCGTCCGGCGGTGGTTCGGGCAAAGGCCGGGGGCGTGGCCGCGGCGGCAAGGACTGAGACGCCGCCCGCCCCGCCGGCAGCCAACTCGGCACCCCGGCACGCACGAAGCGGCCCCGCCCGGCGGAGGTCCTGTCATATAGTCGGCGCTCACCGCACGACACCACCATGACACCCACTCCTCAGGCCGCCGCCAGCCCACTGCCCGACAGCGTCATTGCCCTGCAGACCGAGCCCGGCCACCTGATCCGCCGCGCGCACCAGCTGGCGGTGTCCACCTTCCACGAAACGCACGGCCGCCAGATCACGCCCGTGCAGTATGCGATCCTGCGCGCCCTGCAGGACGCACCGGGCATCGACCAGGTGACGCTGGCCGACAAGGTGGCGCTGGACACTTCGACCACCGCCGACATCGCCACCCGGCTGGAGGCCAAGGGCTGGATCGTGCGCGCGCTGCTGCCGCGGCGCCAGCGCGCCCTGCGCCTCACGCCCGAAGGCGAGGCCGTGCTGGCTGACATGCTGCCGCGCGTGGTGCCCATGTACCGCCAGCTGCTGCAGCCGCTGGAGCCCGCCGAGCAGGCCGAATTCCTGCGCCTGCTGCGCAAGTTCGTGCACCTCAACACGCCATCGCCCGGCGATCCGGATTCGGGAAAACCCGAGGTCTGAACCCCTGTTCGCCAACCGTCTGCGTCCGTACAATCCGCTTCATTCAGCATACTGAATGAAGTCGACACAACACTTCCGGAGACACAACATGTTCCCCCTCAACACCTGGTACGTCGCTGCCCGCAGCGAAGAAATCCCCGCTGACCGGCCGCTCGGCCGGCGCATCTGCAAGCAGCCCATGGCCCTGTTCCGCAACAGCGCCGGCCAGGTCGCCGCCGTGCTCGATTTCTGCCCCCACCGCGGCGCGCCGCTGTCGCTGGGCAAGGTGGAGGGCGATACCCTGGTCTGCGGTTACCACGGCCTGGCCATGGGCTGCGACGGCAAGACCGTCTCGATGCCGTGCCAGCGCGTGCGGGCGTTTCCGGCCATTCAAAGCTTCCCGGTGCACGAAGCACACGGTTTCGTATGGGTCTGGCCGGGCGACGCCGCGCTCGCCGACACCGCGCTGGTGCCGAAGTTCGAGTGGCAGGACAACCCCGCCTTTGCCTACGGCGGCGGCCTGTACCACATCGCCTGCGACTACCGGCTCATGATCGACAACCTGATGGACCTGACGCACGAGACCTACGTGCACTCGACCAGCATCGGGCAGAAGGAGATCGACGAAGTGCCGTGCCAGACGCGGGTGGATGGCGAGCACGTGATCACCGAACGCTACATGGCCGGCATCGAGGCGCCGCCGTTCTGGAAGATGGCGCTGCGCATGAACGGCCTGCCCGACGACCAGCCGGTGGACCGCTGGCAGATCTGCCACTTCACGCCGCCCAGCCACATCATGATCGAGGTCGGCGTGGCGCTGGCCGGGCAGGGCGGCCACGCCGCGCCCGAGGCGGTGAAAGCGGCGAGCTGGGTGGTGGACTTCATCACGCCCGAGACCGACACCTCGATGCACTACTTCTGGGGCATGGCACGCAAGTTCAAGCCGCAGGATGCGTCGCTCACCGAGCAGATTCGCGAAGGCCAGGGCAAGATTTTTGCGGAAGACCTGGAGATGCTGGAGCGCCAGCAGAAAAACCTGAGCGCCTTCCCCGACCGCAAGCTGCTCATGCTCAATATCGACACCGGCGGCGTGCAGTCGCGCAAGCTGATCGACCGCCTGCTCGCGGCCGAGCAGGGCGCCACCGCCTGAACCCCCATGAGCGAACCCCAGACCCCCTTGCTGGTGCGCGTGGTGCGCAAGCACACCGAAGCGCTGGGTATCTGCAGCCTGGACCTGGTGGCCGAGCCCGGCCACACCCTGCCGCCGTTCAGCGCCGGCGCCCACATCGACGTCGCCCTGCCCAACGGCCTGGTGCGCCAGTACTCACTGTGCAACCCGCCGGGCGAGACCGGCCGCTACCAGATCGCGGTGCTGCGCGACGCCGCTTCGCGTGGCGGCTCGTTGGCGGTGCACGACGCCGTGGCCGAGGGCGCGACCCTGCACATCAGCGCGCCGAAAAACCACTTCCCACTCGCCACCGATGCGGCGCACCACCTGCTGCTGGCCGGTGGCATCGGCATCACGCCGCTGCTGGCCATGGCCGAGCGCCTGAGCAGCGCGGGCGAGTGTTTCGAGCTGCACCACTGCACGCGCTCGCGCGACCGCACGCCGTTCCTGGAACGGGTCGCGGCGTCGTCGTTCGCCCGGCACACCCACCACCACTTCGACGATGGCGATGCGTTGCAGAAGCTGGACATCGCCGCCACGCTGCAGCGCGCGCCCGAAGGCGCGCACCTCTACGTGTGTGGCCCTCAAGGTTTCATGGACGCGGTACTGGCCGCCGGGCGCGCCGCCGGCTGGCCCGAAGAGCGCCTGCACCGCGAGTACTTCGCGGCCGCGCCGGTGGACCACACCAACGACGGCGGCTTCGAACTGGAGATTGCCAGCAGCGGCCGCGTGATCCCGGTGCGCGCCGACCAGTCCGCGCTGGCCGCCCTGCTGGCAGCGGGCATCGACATCCCCATGTCGTGCGAACAGGGCGTGTGTGGCACCTGCCTGACGCGCGTGAAAGCGGGCACGCCCGACCACCGCGACCAGTACCTCACCCCCGAAGAACAGGCGGCGAACGACCAGTTCCTGCCCTGCTGCTCGCGCGCCAGCAGCGCGCGACTGGTGCTCGATCTCTAAACAGAGTCGACCACGGTATCGGCAGCGCGGAGCCCTTTCCGGCGCGAAATGACCCAGCCCAGAGATACCGTCGGGCCGGCTTTGCCGGACGACTGGTATCGCCCCCTTGAGGGGGTCGCGCGAAGCGCGGCGGGGGTGTTTCCTATACAGGCAGCACCGTGGTCTCGAACACCTCCTTGAGGCACACGAAGGTGCGCACCTGGCGCACGCCCGGCAGGGCGATCAGCTGGGCGCTGTGCATGTCGTTGAACGAGTCGATGCCCTGGATGCGCAGCTTGACGAAGTAGTCGAATTCGCCCGTGACCAGCTGCACCTCCAGGCAACCGGTGAGCTTGGCCGCTGCCTTCTCGAACGCGGCGAACGAGTCCGGCGTGGACCGGTCCAGCACCACGCCGATGATCACCAGCCCCGTGTAACCCAGCGCGCGCGGGTCGGCCAGCGCCACCGTCTTGCGGATCACGCCCGACGCCCTCAGCCGCGCCACCCGACGCGAACAGGCCGGCGGGCTGAGGTGTGTGCGTTCGGCCAGTTCCAGATTGGGCAGGGAGGCATCCTGCTGCAGCAGCTCCAGCAATTTGCGGTCGATGCGGTCGAGCGGGATTTCCATGGCTGAAACTTTCATTTATTGCAATTGATCGCCATTTCACACCATCTATTCGATGAACGCCACAGAATGAGCATTCATGGATGATTTCAGAACATCAGTTTGCAATTCGTAGCACCGCCGCAGTCCTACGATGAACGTGTTTTCCACCCACCGACGTTCCACCCCATGCCCTCGTGTTTTGCCGCCATGACGCTGTACGCACCCGGGCTGCAACCGCTGATCTCAACCTGGACTTCCGCCATGAACATGAACACCGCACAAGCCCGTTCCCTGAACCTGCAGAAATTCCCCCGCCACCCGCTCACCTTCGGCCCCAGCCCCATCCAGCCGCTCAAGCGCCTGAGCGCCCACCTCGGCGGCAAGGTGCAGCTCTACGCCAAGCGCGAAGACTGCAACAGCGGCCTGGCCTTCGGCGGCAACAAGACGCGCAAGCTCGAGTACCTGATCCCCGAAGCCATCGCCGGGGGTTACGACACGCTGGTGTCCATCGGTGGCGTCCAGTCCAACCAGACGCGACAGGTCGCCGCCGTGGCCGCGCACCTCGGCATGAAGTGCGTGCTGGTGCAGGAGAACTGGGTCAACTACTCCGACGCGGTGTACGACCGCGTGGGCAACATCGAGATGAGCCGCATCATGGGTGCCGACGTGCGGCTGGACGCGGCGGGTTTTGACATCGGCATCCGCCCCAGCTGGGAACAGGCCATGGAGGACGTGCGCCAGGCCGGCGGCAAACCCTTCCCCGTGCCCGCCGGCTGTTCCGAGCACCCCTACGGCGGCCTGGGCTTCGTGGGTTTTGCCGAAGAAGTGCGCCAGCAGGAAGCCGAACTCGGTTTCCGGTTCGACTACATCGTGGTCTGCTCGGTGACGGGCAGCACGCAGGCCGGCATGGTGGTGGGCTTCGCCGCCGATGGCCGTGCCCGCCAAGTGATCGGCATCGACGCCTCGGCCAAGCCCGAGCAGACCCACGCGCAGATCCTGCGCATCGCGCAGAACACCGCCCAGCTGGTGGAACTGGGCCAGGACCTCACGGCCGACGATGTGGTGCTGGACACGCGCTACGGCGGCCCCGAATACGGCCTGCCCAACGAAGGCACGCTCGAAGCCATCCGCCTGTGCGCACGGCAGGAAGGCATGCTCACCGACCCGGTGTACGAAGGCAAGTCCATGCACGGCATGATCGACAAGGTGCGCCGCGGCGAATTCCCTGAAGGCTCACGCGTGCTCTACGCCCACCTGGGCGGCGTGCCGGCACTCAATGCGTACAGTTTTTTGTTCAGGAACGGCTGAATGCCCCGACCGTTCACGACGCTGACCTCAGGGTCGAGAACTCGTCAGACCGTGGGGCATGGATCAGACGCCATCCTGGCCCGCAGGATTTCTGCGCCTGCGGATCCTGTCGTAGCGCTTCATCAAGGGCGTCACCGAGACGCCGTGGGCGACGATCGATGCCACGATGGCGGTCAGGGTCAGCGCCACCAGGGTGTTGGCCAAGGCCGGGTCCAGGCCGTGACCCATGGCGTAGCTCAAGTAGTACAGCGACCCTATGCCCCGCACCCCGAACCAGGCCATCAGCCGTCGCTGCGGGCGGGCGACGCGGCTGCCTGCGAGCCCGATGGCCACGGCCAGCGGGCGGATCCCGAGGAAAAGTAAGGGTACGAACCACCAGGTGACGAGCGACCAGTCGACAGCCCAAAGCATCGTGCCCAGCAACACAACCGCGGCGACCTCTCCGATGCGTTCGATCCGCTCTGTCGATCCCAGCATGGCATGCGCCATGAAAGCCGGTGCATGCATGGGGTCGGTGGCGACTTGGTCGGCTTCTACCAGAGGCTTCGGCGTGGACAACGCCCGCTCGATGAGCGCATCGGAGCCAGGCGAAGGCACGTCGCTTTCATGTCGGCTGGCCGTCGTCTCGCGGCGTTCGACCTGGCGCAGCGCCACACCGGCGGCAAAAACCGCCAGGAAGCCGTATGTCGTCACGAGCAGCGCCGCACCGTACGACAGTGCGATCAGCCCCAGCGCCAGGAAGTCGTCGTAGCCGACTGCGTACGCATGGCGCATCCGCAGGTACAGCACCAGCCGGCCCATCAGCGTGCCCAACGCGCCGCCTACGGCCAGACCACCGCAGACCGCCCACACCACGTCCACGAGGAACCAGCGCTCGCCCCACTCACCCAGCGGGTGCAGCCCGAGCAAACCCAGGCCGAGCATGACGAAGGGAAAGGCGGTGCCGTCGTTGAGGCCGCCTTCTCCCGTCAGAGCGAAGCGAAGGCGGCTTCTGTCTTCCGGGTTGGCCACTTGCACGTCGGACGCCAGCACCGGGTCGGTGGGCGCCAGGATGGCGCCCAGCAGCACGGCCGCACCCAAGGGCAGGCCCAGTGCGACGCCGGCCAATGCAATGAGCCCCACCGTGAGCACCATGGAGCCCACGGCCAGACGCAACGGGAGCAGCCAGCGCCGATCGTCGAGCTCGACGCTCAGCTTGAGCCCGACCGAGAACAGCGACACGACAACCACGAACTCGGTCAAGTGCTCGACGAGCTTCGCGTCGGCAACCGGGTCGATGCGGGCCAGGTCCAACCAGAGGGGCCCGATGGCCAAACCGACCAAGAGGTAAATCATGGCGGTGCTGAGCGGCAAATCCTTGAGCGACGAACTGCTCAAGGCCATCAGAACCAGCAGGCCTCCCACGACGAGTCCCCAGGCAGCGACTTCCATATTGTTCCTAGACGATTGCGGGGGGGCAAACAGGCAACGGCATTCCCGTTCGCCGTCAACAACGTCCATTGCATGAGCTCGGCTGCTCAAGCGCCTGGTCGATTCGACCTGGAACGCTGGCCATGGTCACATGCATTTGCACATGACGTGCGGCGAGCGTCAAGTGTCGGGGCGGACAGACCGGTCAATCAAGCCGCATGCAGCGGAAGCGCGGTCTTGTAGCGCACCTGCTTGAGCGCAAAGCTGGACCGGATCTTCTCCACCTGGGCGATGGGTGAAATCTGCTCCAGGATGAAGCGCTCCAGCGCCGGCATGTCGGGCACGGCCACACGCAGCAGGTAGTCGGCGTCGCCGGTCATGAGGTAACACTCCATCACCTCGTCGCGCAGGGTGATGCGCTCTTCAAAGGCCTGCAGCGTTTCGCGGCTCTGCTGCTTGAGGCTGATGGAGATGAACACGTTGAGGTGCAGGCCCAGTTGCTGGGCGTCGAGCAGCGCCACGTACTGCCGGATCAGCCCCCGCGCCTCCAGTGCGCGCACCCGCGCCAGACAGGGCGAAGGCGAGAGGTGCACGCGCCGGGCGAGCTCCACGTTGGACAGGCTGGCGTCGCTCTGGAGCTCTTCAAGGATTCTCAGATCGGTCGCATCGAGGTGGTTTGTGCTTTGATTGTTCATTTGGTCGGCATTTTATGGGTCAAATGAAGCGAAGCACCTCACAAATCGACACCAACTGCCTGCGCCTTGTGCCTACAGTCCCGGGATCAGGAGACCTTCGCCATGAATCACATGACACCCGCTTGGCATCTGACCGCCAACGCCGACACCAACCCCGACGAAACCCAGGAGTGGCGCGACGCCCTGCTGTCGCTGGCCGCCACCGAAGGCCCGGCGCGCGTGCGCCAGATCCTCGACGAGCTGGCCCGCCTGGCGCGCAGCCAGCGCATCGGCTGGCAGCCCGAGCTGAACACGCCCTACATCAACACCATCGGGGTCGAAGACCAGCCCGCCTTCCCCGGCGACCTCGCGGTGGAAGAGCGCCTGGCCTCGCTGATGCGCTGGAACGCGCTGGCCATGGTGGTGCGCGCCAACCAGGCCTATGGCGAACTGGGCGGGCACATCGCCAGCTACGCGAGCGCGGCGGATCTGTTCGAGACCGGGTTCAACCACTTCTTTCGTGCTGGGCGTCAGGGCGACCTGGTGTTTTTTCAGCCGCACAGCGCGCCGGGTGTGTATGCCCGCGCTTTTCTTGAAGGCCGCCTGAGCGAGGCGGACCTGCTGCACTACCGCCAGGAGATCACCGCCCCGGCCAGCGGCGCGCGCGGCCTCTCCAGCTACCCGCACCCCTGGCTGATGCCGGACTTCTGGCAGTTCCCCACCGGCTCCATGGGCATCGGCCCCATCAGCTCGATCTACCATGCGCGCTTCATGCGCTACCTCACGCACCGGCAGTTGCTGAATTGCGGCGCGCGCAAAGTCTGGGGCGTGTTCGGCGACGGCGAGATGGACGAGCCCGAGAGCATGAGCGCGCTCACGCTGGCCGCGCGCGAGAAGCTGGACAACCTGGTCTGGGTGGTCAACTGCAACCTGCAGCGGCTGGACGGCCCGGTGCGCGGCAACGGCCGCATCATCGACGAGCTGGAAAAGCTCTTTTCCGGCGCGGGCTGGAACGTGATCAAGCTCGTGTGGGGCAGCGACTGGGACGGCCTGTTCGCGCGCGACACCACCGGTGCCCTGGTGCGCGCCTTTGCCAACACGGTGGACGGCCAGATGCAGACCTTCGCCGCCAAGGACGGCCGCTTCAACCGCGACAACTTCTTCGGCCAGAACCCCGAACTGGCCGCACTGGCCCAGGGCATGACGGACGAGCAGATCGACCGCCTCAAGCGAGGCGGCCACGACCTGGTGAAGATCCACGCCGCGTATGCGGCCGCAGCCGCGCACACCGGCCAGCCCACGGTGATATTGGCGCAGACCAAGAAGGGCTACGGCATGGGCGCGGCCGGCCAGGGCAAGATGACCACGCACAGCCAGAAGAAGTTCGACGAAGGCGACCTGATTCAATTCCGCAACCGCTTCAACCTGCCGCTGTCTGACGAGCAGGCCAAGGGCCTGGCCTTCTTCAAGCCCGCCGACGACAGCGCCGAGATGCGCTACCTGCGCGAACACCGCGCGGCGCTCGGCGGCGCCATGCCCCGGCGCGAGACCGCGTGCGACGTGGTGCCGGTGCCCGCCATCGACGCCTACGCCAGCTTCGCCCTCAAGGCCGACGGCAAGGAGATGAGCACCACCATGGCCTTCGTGCGCATGCTGGGCACGCTGCTGAAAGACCCGGCGCTCGGTCCGCGCATCGTGCCCATCGTCGCCGACGAGGCGCGCACCTTCGGCATGGCCAACCTGTTCAAGCAGGTCGGCATCTACAGCAGCGTGGGCCAGCGCTACGCGCCGGAAGACATCGGTTCGGTGCTGAGCTACCGCGAGGCGCTGGAAGGGCAGATTCTGGAAGAAGGCATCAGCGAAGCCGGCGCGCTGGCGAGCTGGACGGCCGCGGCCACCAGCTACAGCGTGCACGGCCTGGCCATGCTGCCGTTCTACATCTACTACTCCATGTTCGGCTTCCAGCGCGTGGGCGACGCCATCTGGGCCGCGGCCGATCAACGCTCGCGCGGCTTCCTGCTCGGCGCCACCTCGGGCCGCACCACGCTCGGCGGTGAAGGCCTGCAGCACCAGGACGGCAGCAGCCACCTGGTGGCCGCCACCATTCCCAACTGCAAGGCCTACGACCCGGCGTTTGCGGGCGAGCTGGCCGTGATCGTCGACGCCGGCATGCGCGAGATGCTGGTCGAGCAGCGCGACGTGTTCTATTACGTCACGCTCATGAACGAGAACTACGCCAACCCCGACCTGCCCGAAGGTGCGGCCGAGGGGGTTCTGAAGGGTGGCTACCGCTTCGGCAGCTACGGGCCGCAGGGCGGGCAGCGGATCACCTTGTTGGGCTCGGGCGCGATCTTCACCGAGGTGGTCCAGGCCGCGCAGCAACTGGCCGAACAGGGCGTGGGGGTGGATGTGTTCAGCATCACCAGCTGGAGCGAACTGGCGCGCGACGGGATGACCAGCAGCGATGGCGTGCCCCACATCACGCAGCTGCTGGCGCGCAGCGAAGGCCCGGTGATCGCCGCCACCGACTACGTGCGCGCCGTGCCGGAGAGCGTGCGCGCCTTCCTGCCCGAAGGCCGGCGCTACGCCACCCTGGGTACCGACGGTTTTGGCCGCAGCGACACACGTGCGGCCTTGCGCGCGTACTTTCAGGTCGATGCGGAAAGTATTGTTCGAGCGGCACTTCACTCCCTCGCTCCTCTGGGGAGAGGGTTGGGGTGAGGGGCCACGCGCGCCAATTTCCTTCATCTCCGGAGGCTTGGTTTGGCCGGGTCTCGCCCCGGCGGGCGACCTTCTTTTCTTTGCTTCGCCAAAGAAAAGAAGGCAAAAGAAAGGCGAGCCGAAGTCCGGGCCGCTGCGCGGTTCCTTGCGCTGCTCGCGTCGTGGGGGAAATTCGCAAACTTGTCCGCTGCGCGGCCTTCGGACATGCGAATTTCTGATCCCCACGCCGCTGCGCTGCTCAGCCCGGCCACACGGCAAAGGCGGGTGGGATCGGACTACCCCTCCGGCGAGCGTGCCTTTCTCCTTTCCCGCTGGGGGAAGGAGTCAAACCACATCACAACGGTCAAACCGCCAACCCGAACTTCTTCGCCCGATAGGCCACGGTCGCGCGGCTGACTCCGAGGTCACGCGCCGCGGCCGCGAGGTTGCCGCCGCTGCGCCGGAGGGCCTGGCGCAGAAGCGCCAGCTCGGCCTGCTCCAACGCACCGCTTTTCGACGTGCCTTGAACAGTGCCCGCGGGCTCGTCCGGTGCGGCCGTCCGGCGGGCGCCCAGCAGGCTCAGCGTGGCCGGACCGCCATCGCGCCAGGCGAGTGAGAGCACGTCCTGCGCCAGCGACTCGCCGCTGCTGAACAGGTGGTGCACGTCGATGGCCTCGCCGTCGCTCACCAGGATGACACCGCGCTCCACCAGGTTCTGCAGCTCGCGGATGTTGCCCGGGAAGCCGTAGTTGTACATGGCCTTCACCGCGGCCTGGCTGAAACCCGCCACCTGGCGCTGGTGGCGCTTGTTGTAGTGCGCGAGAAAGTGGCTCATGAGCAGCGGGATGTCGTCGCGCCGGTCGCGCAGCGGGGGCAGGTGGATGGGAAAGACGTTGAGGCGGAAGAACAGGTCTTCGCGAAACCGCCCTTCGCGCACCGCCTGGCGCAGGTCCACGTTGGTGGCCGCGATCACGCGCACATCCACGCTGATCGACCGTGTACCACCCACGCGTTCGATCTCGCCCTCCTGCAAGGCGCGCAGCAGCTTGCCCTGGGCCACGAAGCTCAGCGTGCCGACCTCGTCGAGGAACAGCGTGCCGCCGTGGGCGCGCTCGAAGCGCCCCGGGCGGGAGGCGCCGGCGCCGGTGTAGGCACCGCGCTCCACGCCGAAGAGCTCGCTCTCCATGAGGGTCTCGGGAATGGCCGCGCAGTTGATCGCCACGAAGGGCTTGTCCTTGCGCGGGCTGATGCGGTGCAGGGTGCTGGCGAACATCTCCTTGCCCACGCCGGACTCGCCGGTGAAGAGCACGGTGGCGGTGGTCGGCGCCACGCGGTGCAGCATGTGGCAGGCCGCGTTGAACGACGAGGAGGTGCCCACCATGCTCTGCTCGGTGCCGGGGTTGGCCGCTACATAGGCCGCCAGATCGACCACCGGCACCGAGCCGTCGTCCCCCGCGGACGCCCCCACAAAGTCCCGGGCGTTCAGATAGCGCAGGTCCTGCTGCACGTCGTCCCAGAGTTCGGCCGATTTGCCGATGACGCGGCAATGGGCGTCGCCCGAGGAGCGACAGTTGACCTCGCGAAAGACGACCAGCCGCCCGAACAGAGTGCTCACATAACCGGTGGCGTAGCCCACCTGCATCCAGCAGGCGGGCGCGCCGCCTACGCCGTAGGCGGCGATGTGCTCGTCGTCCTCGCTGGAGTTGTGCCAGAGGAATTCACCGTCGTAGGCCCCGGTGATCGCGTCGTAGGCCGCATGCACCAGCTCCACCTGGACCACGCCCTCCAGCGCGTGCAGGCGCGTGCCGGCCATGGCGGCGGCCTGCGGGTCGGCTTCGGGCCATTGCTGGCGTACCAACTGCGCGTCGCGCGCCCCGCTGACGTAACCCGCGCGCGTGAGCAGGCCCCGCGCCTTGTCCAGGCCGATGCTGTCGATCAGCTCGCGGCGCAGCGAACCCAGCGATTCCGAATGCAGCAGCACCATGCGCTGGTCCTGCAGCCAGATGCGGCCATCCCCCGGCGAGAAGAACAGGCACTCGCTCAGATCGGCCACCGTCGGGTGCGCCTGCTGGCTGATGCCGCTGGTGTCGAACCCGGCCATCACCCGCTCGCCGGGTTCGGTCCGGCGCTCGTCTTGGCCGCTGTTCGCGATGCGGGCCAGATCGGCCAGGGAGATGCGTTGTCTGGGCATGGGGGAACATCAATTGATGGATGTTTTGATGAAATGTGAACATCACATTTGTTTATTTATAGTAACTTTTTTGGGGCTACAGCAGGGCATGCGGACCCCCAAAACTGCCCTAGGGAAAGTCCTGATCGGCCCCTCTGAAAAAACCCGGAAATGCCGGCCTCCGGGTCGGCCATCGCGTCCGCGCTGGTACGTCCGTTGCGAAACCTGTTGCAGCCACCGTGTGGTGTGCATGAACGATCAACAGGAGCAAAACAATGGGTGTTTCCGAAAATCCGGCCTGGCTCGACAGCCGCCTCACGTCGGGCAAAGCCTTCGACGGCACATGGTCCACCGCCCTCGCCAGCGTGCGCGACGTGAAGGAACCGGCCACCGGCCAGGTGCTCTCGCAGGTGGGCATTGCCAGCGCCGCCGACATGCGCGCCGCCATCGGCCGGGCTCACGCCGCCCAGCCCGCCTGGGCCGCCATGGGCCCGCGCGAACGCTCGGCCGTGTTCCACCGCGCCGCCGCGCTCTTCCAGCAGCACTTCGCCGAGCTCGCCCTGACCATCGCCCGCGAAACCGGCGGCATCCTGCCCAAGGGCCAGCACGAGGTGAACGAGTCCATTACGCTGTGTCACCTGGCCGCCGGCCTGCCGATGCAGGCCCAGGGCCAGGTGCTGCCCAGCGGGCCAGGACGGCTGTCGTTCGCTCGGCGTGTGCCGCACGGCGTGGTGGGCGTGATCTCGCCGTTCAACTTCCCGCTGATCCTGAGCCTGCGCGCCGTGGCCCCGGCGCTGGCGCTGGGCAACGCGGTGGTGCTCAAGCCCGACACGCGCACTCCCGTGAGCGGCGGTTTCATCATCGCCCGCGTGTTCGAAGAGGCCGGCCTGCCGGCGGGCGTGCTGCAAGTGTTGCCGGGCGACGCCGAAGCCGGCGAGGCGCTGGTGACCGACCCGCGCGTGCCCATGATTGCCTTCACCGGCTCGCCCGCCGTGGGCCGGCGCATCGGCGCGCTGGCCGGTGAACACCTGAAGAAGGTGTCGCTGGAGCTGGGCGGCGCCAACAACCTGATCGTGCTGGAAGACGCCGACCTGGACGCCGCCGCCAGCGCCGCCGCGTTCGGCGCCTGGTTCCACCAGGGCCAGATCTGCATGGCCTCCAACCGCATCCTGGTGCACGAGTCCATCGCCGAAAGTTTCAAGGCGCGCATGGTCGGCAAGGCCACGCACCTGCCGGTGGGTGACGGCGCCAGCGGCCAGGTGGCCCTGGGCCCGATGATCGACGCCAAGCAGCTCGCGCACTTCGACTCGGTGATCCAAGACAGCGTGAAGCAGGGCGCCGTGCTCGAAGCCGGCGGCACCTACGAGGGCCTTTGCTACAAGCCCACTGTGCTCTCAGGCGTGAAGCCCGGCATCCGCTCGTTCGACGAAGAGCCCTTCGGCCCGGTGGTCAACCTGGTCACGTTCCGCACCGACGACGAAGCCGTGCAGCTGGCCAACACCAGCCAGGGCGGCCTGGCCGCGGCGGTGATCAGCCCATCGATCGGCCGCGCCCTGGCCATCGGCCAGCGCCTGCGCGCCGGCATGGTCCACATCAACGACCAGACCGTCTGCGACGAGTGCACCAACCCCTTCGGCGGCCCCGGCATCGGTGGCAACGGCGGCAGCGTGGGCGGCCCGGCCGACATCGACGAGTACACGCAGTGGCAGTGGATCACGGTGAAGGACGCACCACCGGCGTTCCCGTTCTGACCCCGACCCCCAAACAACCGGAGACAAGACACATGCATCTCGCCAACAAAACCATCGTCGTCACGGGCTGCGGCTCGGGCATCGGTTCGGACTTCGCCAAACTCGCCCGCCTGCAGGGCGCGCGCGTGATCGGCGTGGACCGCAACGACCCCATGCTCACACTGGACGGTTTCGTGAAGATCGACCTGGGCGACCCCGCCGCCATCGATGCCGCCATGGCCCAGTTGCCCGCGCACATCGACGCGCTGGCCAACATCGCCGGCGTGCCCGGCACGGCACCCGCCGAACTGGTGGGCAAGGTCAATTACCTGGGCCTGCGCCACTTCACGCAGCGCGTGATGGAGCGCATGGGCGAAGGCGGCTCGGTGGTCAACATCTCGTCCATCCTGGGTGCCGAATGGCCCGCCCGGCTGGAACTGCACCGCGAACTGGGCGCTACCCCCAGCTTCGAGGCCGGCGCCGCCTGGCTCGCTAAGCACCCGGTGCCGCAGGCCACCTGCTACCAGTACTTCAAGGAAGCGCTCATCGTCTGGACCTACACCCAGTCGCAAAAGCAGTTCCTTGAGCGCGGCGTGCGCATGAATTGCGTGGCGCCCGGCCCGGTGTTCACGCCCATCCTGGGCGACTTCGTGCAGATGCTGGGCAACGAGCGGGTGGAAAAAGACGCCCACCGCATGAAACGCCCCGCCTTCAGCGACGAGGTGGCACCGGTGATCGCCTTCCTGTGCAGCGACGCGTCGCGCTGGGTCAGCGGCATCAACCTGCCGGTCGACGGCGGCCTGGCTTCCACCTACATCTGATCAAAAAAACCAGGGGGCGTCCACGCCACGCCCCCCGACCGATCCCCCCACCACAACGAGGAGACAACATGAAAAGAACCTTCACCACCCACCGGCGCCATGCGCTGGCCCTGGCCTGCGGCCTGGCCTGCGCGCTGCCCGCCTTCGCCATGGAACTGGCGTCGGACGACCCGGACACCAAGATCCGGCTCGACTTCACGCCCAAGGTCAGCCTGGCCTACCGGCTCAAGGACCCATCGGCCCTGCTCACCTCGCCCGCCGCGCGCGGCGACGGCGGCGTGACCAACGAGAACGACGGCGACCTCAACTTCGGCAAAGGCGTGGTGTCCAACCGCCTGGACCTGCTCAGCGAGTTCGACTACAGCCGCGGCAACTGGGGCCTGCGCTTCAGCCACGCCGCCTGGTACGACTCGAAATACCTGGGCCGCAACGACAACCCCGGCACCATGGGCGTGAGCAACCAGCCGGGCCAGCCGGCCAACGCCTTCATCCCGGCCACGCGCAGCCGGCATGGCCGGGGCGGCGAGGTGCTCGACGCCTTCGTCTACGCCAAGGGTTCGGTGGGCGAGCTGCCCGGTTCCATCCGCTTCGGCAAACACGCGCTGCAGTACGGTGAAAGCCTGTTCTTCGGGCAGAACGGCATCGCCAATGCCCAGGGCCCGGTGGACGTGGCCAAGATCGTCTCGGTGCCCAACTGGCAGTTCAAGGAAGTGCTGCTGCCGGTGGAGCAGATCTCGGGCAGCCTGCAGGTGTCCGAGGGCGTGACGCTGGGCGGCTACTACCAGCTCAAGTGGAGGCCCAGCAAGATCCCGGGCGTGGGCAGCTACTTCTCGAACCAGGACTACATCGGGGGTGGCCAGGTGTTCTTCGGCCCGCCGCTGCCGCCGGTGCTGGTGACCGACAACAGCAAGGACCAGCGTCCGGGCGACAGCGGGCAGTTCGGCGCCCAGCTGCGCTGGTCGCCCGCGGGCAGCGACTACGAGTTCGGTTTCTACGCCGCGCGTTACCACGACAAGACCCCCGCCGTGCCGGTGTTCGACCTCGTCAACGGCAACGTGCACCAGGTCTACGCCGAGGGCATCAAGACCGTGGGCGCCAGCGTCACGTCTTCCATCGGCCAGCTGAACTGGGCGCTCGAAGGCTCGGTGCGCACCGACGCACCGCTGGCCAGCGACCCCGCCGTGCTCGGTGGCGCGCCCTTCATGCCGCCGCTCAACTGCAGCGGCTCCGCCAGCAACCCCTGCTACGCCACCGGCAAGACCGCGCACCTGAACCTCTCGGGCATCTACGTGCTCAACAAGTCCAGCCTGTGGGACGGTGGCGCGCTGGTGGCCGAACTGGCCTGGAACCGCGTCATGAGCGTGGACAAGAACCCCAGCGCCGTGGGCTTTGGTGGCCTTGATCCCAACACCACCCGCAGCGCCATGGCGTTTCGCATGATCTTCGAGCCGCAGTACTTCCAGGTGCTGCCGGGTCTGGACCTGTCGATCCCGATCGGCCTGGGCTACAACTTCGGCGGCCGTTCCTCGGCCATCTTCAACTTCGCCGGCGGTGCCAGCAAGGCCGGTGATGTGAGCGTGGGCGTCAAGGCCAAGTACCAGAACGCCTGGAACGTCGGCCTGAACTACACGGCCTTCTTCGGCAAGGAAAACACCTTCACCGTGGCCGACCCGCGCACCCCCACGCGCATGTTGTCCTTTGGCCAGACCCTGAAAGACCGCGACTACCTGTCCTTCAACGTCTCCCGCACCTTCTGACCCCCACCCGAGAAACACCATGAAGCACAACGCAAAACCCCACTGGCTGCTGGCCGCGCTGCTGGCCACGTCCCTCCCGCTGCAGGCCGCCGTGACGGCGGAAGAAGCCGCCAAACTCAAGTCCACGCTGACACCGGTGGGCGCAGAAAAAGCGGGCAACAAGGCCGGCACCATTCCGGCCTGGGACGGCGGCCTGAGCAAGGCCCCCGCGGGCTACCGCAACGGCGACGCGCGCCCCGACCCCTTCGCCGCCGACAAGCCCCTGCTGTCGATCAGCGCGAAGAACATGGCCGAACACGCCGACAAGCTCACCGACGGCGTGCAGGCGCTGATGAAGAAGCATCCCGACTTCCGCATCGACGTCTACCCCACGCGCCGCAGCGCCGCCGCGCCGCAGTTCGTGTACGACAACACCTTCCAGAACGCGACCCGCGCCAAGACCGTGGACGGGGGCCATGGTGTCGAGGGCGCCTACGGTGGCATTCCGTTCCCCATCCCCAAAGACGGCTATGAAGCCATCTGGAACCACCGCCTGGCCTGGCGCGGCGGCAACTACACCATGCCGGTGCGGGTCTGGGTGGTCACGGCCGACGGTCGGCGCAACATGGCCTCGGGCGGGGTGCAGACCATCAGCCAGACCTACTACGACAAGACCGGCAGCCTGGACAAGTTCGACGGCTTCTACCAGTTCGGCAAGTTCGTGGCCAACGCCCCGGGCTCCAAGGCCGGCGAAGCGATCCTCGCGCACGACGGCGTCAACGCCTCGGCGCCGCGCGGCCTGTGGCAGTACCTCGTAGGCCAGCGCCGCGTGCGCAAGGCGCCTTCGGTGGCCTACGACACACCCGACTCCGTGACCTCGGGCATCGGCCTGTTCGACGAAGCCTTCAACCTGTTCGGCCCGATCGACAAGCACGACCTGAAGCTGGTCGGCAAGAAGGAGATCTACATCCCCTACAACAACAACCGCGCCGCCGCCGCCAAGGTGGAGGACCTGGTGACACCGGGCACGCTCAACCCGGCCCAGGTGCGCTGGGAACTGCACCGGGTGTGGGAAGTCGAGGCCACGCTGGCCGCGGGCAAGCGCCATGTGGTGCCCAAGCGCAAGTACTACATCGACGAAGACTCCTGGCAGATCGTGCTGTTCGACGGCTGGGACGCCAAGGGCCAGCTCTGGCGCACCAACTACTCGCTGATGCTCACCGCGCCGGACGTCCCGGTCGTGACCAGCTTCGTGATGTGGGGCGGCTATGACATGCAGAGCGGCGCCTACTACCTGAACATGGCCTCCAACGAGCTGCCGAGGCAGTACGAGGTCATGCCGCCGCTGCTGCGTTCGGTGTTCAGCCCCGAGTTGCTGGCCAGCGAAGGCAGCAGGTGATGGCTCCCGTATCGGCTGCGCGCTCCGGCGTGTCGCGGCGCGCGGCGCTGGTGGGGTTGGCCGGCGCTGCGGTGCCCGGGCTGCTACCGCTGTACGCGGTCGCTGCGCCGGCCCCCGCTGCGCTCTCGCGCCCGGCCCTGATGAGTCCCAAGGCCCTGGGTGCCGCGATGCTCGCGGTGACCCGGGCCGGCAGCCGCCTGGTGGCCGTGGGCGAGCGTGGCACGGTGCTGCTGTCGGACGACCACGGCCAGCACTGGCGGCAGGCGGCCGTGCCGGTGCAGGTGACGCTGACCTGCGTGGCTTTTGCCGATGAGCGCCACGGCTGGGCCGCCGGTCATCTGGGCACCATCCTGCACAGCGACGACGGCGGCCAGACCTGGCGCAAGCAGCTCGACGGCATCGCCGCCGCCGC
>NZ_VYGV01000025.1:0-173517 GCF_013387465.1 Hydrogenophaga aromaticivorans
GATGCGGGTGTTGGCCTGGCTGGCCAACGCGGAGCTGAGCGACCTGCAGATCCACGAACCCTCGCTGGAGGACGTGTACTTCGGCCTGAGGGAGGCACCATGAACGTTTCATTGCAATGGCGCCAGGTGCAGGCCGTGGCCGCCAAGGAATTCCGCGACCGGCTGCGCAACCGCTGGGTGCTGGCCGTGGCCGTGGTTTTCACGGTGTTCTCGCTGCTCATCACCTACTTCGGCTCGGCCGCGCAGGGGCAGATCGGTCCGCGCTCGATCGAGCTGACCATCGCCAGCCTGGTCAGCCTGGTGATCTACCTGATCCCGCTGATCGCGCTGCTGCTCGGCTTTGACGCCATCGTCGGCGAACGCGAGCGCGGCTCGCTCGACCTGTTGCTGGCCCTGCCCATCACGCGGCTGGAACTGCTGCTGGGCAAGTACCTCGGGCTCGCGGGTGCGCTGACACTGTCCACCGTGTCAGGCTTTGCGCTGGTGGCCCTGCTGCTGTACCAGCGCTTCAGCTGGGCCGGCCTGTACCACTACGCCGGCTTCGTGCTCAGCTCGGTGCTGCTGGGGCTGGCCTTCCTGAGCCTGGCCGTGCTGCTGTCGGTGCTGGCCCGCGACCGCACCCGCGCTTCGGGCCAGGCCATTGCGCTGTGGTTCGCGCTGGTGCTGGTGTTCGACCTGCTGCTGCTGGGCCTGCTGGTGGCCACGGGCGGCCAGTTCGGCGGCGAATCCGTCGCCTACCTGCTGCTGCTGAACCCGGCCGACATCTTCCGCATCCTCAACGTGTTTTCGCTCGACGACGTGCAACGCCTGTATGGCCTGGCCAGCATCCTGCCCCCGGCCCTCAGCCAGGTGGGCTGGCTCAGCAGCGCCATGCTGGCCTGGATCGTCGCACCCCTTGCCCTGGCTTCCTGGAGATTCCGACCATGAACACCCCATCCCACTTCCCCCTGAACCGCCGCCGCCTGCTGTGCGGCTGCGCCGGCCTGGCCACCCTCAGCCTGCTGGGCTGCGGCCAGCGCGGCGATGCCACCACCAGCGCCCCGGCCGAGATCGACGCCCAGTCCAGCTGCTCGCTGGACGGCATGCAATTGTCCGACTACCCCGGTCCCAAAGGCCAGATCCGCTACGCCGGCGTGGCCGAGGTGCAGTGGTTCTGTGATTCGGTGGAATTGCTGTCGGTGCTGCTGGCGCCCGAGCAGGTGCGCGCGGTGGTGTCGGTGCACGTGCAGGACATGGGCCAGGCCGACTGGGACCAGCCCCGGGGGCACTGGATCGACGCGCGCCAGGCGCTCTACGTGCTGGGCAGCAAACGCCACGGGTCCATGGGCCCCACGGCCGCCAGCTTTGCCGCCGAAGCCGAGGCCCAAGCCTTCGTGCAGCAATACGGCGGCCGCCTGCTGCGCTACGCCGACATCAAGCCCGAGATGGTGGATCTCAGCGGTGGCGCCCTGCACGACACGCGCATGTGATGCCGCAACGCCGCCGGTTCATCGGTCTCTCGGTGCTGGGCAGCGTGGCGGTGTTCGCCGGTCTGGGCTTGCGACCGCCCGGTGACTCGGTGGCAGCGGCCCGTACCGGCTCAGAACTGCCGTCCGACGTCTGCCTGGTGGCACCCACTTTCTCTTACGACACCACATCTGGCCTGCCCCTGAACGCAGCGCGCGAGGTGCCACCGGACGCGCGCTGCCCGGTCTGCGGCATGTTCCCGGCGCGCCAGCGGCGCTGGGCGGCCCAGGTCATCTTCGACAACGGCGACGTGCAGTACCTCGACTCGCCCCTGAGCCTGTTCCTGTACCTGCAACGGGTGCCGCGCTACACCGTCGGCCAGAGCGCCGCCCGCATCCTGGCCTCGTACGTCACCGAC
Source organism: Hydrogenophaga aromaticivorans (assembly GCF_013387465.1). Lineage (GTDB taxonomy): Bacteria > Pseudomonadota > Gammaproteobacteria > Burkholderiales > Burkholderiaceae_C > Hydrogenophaga > Hydrogenophaga aromaticivorans. Next base: position 1,865 of record NZ_VYGV01000025.1, read on the forward strand.
CTGGACACCGGCGCCTGGATACCCGCCGGGCAGGCCTGGTATGTGCACGGGTCCGGGCAGATGGGCCCGATGCGGTCGGGCAACCTGCCCGCGTTCGCCACGCTGGACCAGGCGCGCGCCTTCGCCGCGCGGGAAGGCGGCGAGTGGCTCACGGCCACGCGCTTGCGCCAGGGCCTGCCCGCATCGCTTCAGCGGCTCGCCCCGCACGCCCACTGAAGTCCGACCCACTTTGATGCGTGTCAAATGCCAATCTTATTATTCATATAGAATGAATATTAAAATCCACCCCACCCCTTTCACCACCTCACGCAAGGACGCCCCATGAACGCCAAGAACCTTCTCCTGATCCTGGGCTGCAGCGCTGCCCTGATGGCCTGCGGCGAAAAGCCCGCCGACACCGCTGCGGCGCCGGCGGCTCCCGCCCCGGTGGCCGCTGCGCCCGCGCCTGCCCCGGAACCCGCACCGGCCCCCATGGCCGAGAACGCCGTGGGCAAAAAGGTCTATGGCTCGGTGTGCTCCATGTGCCACGCCGCCAACGTGGCCGGCGCACCCAAGCCCGGTGACAAGGCCGACTGGGGCCCGCGCATTGCGCAAGGCAAGGACACGCTCTACAAGCACGCCGTCGAAGGTTTCACCGGTGCCAAGGGCATGATGCCCGCGCGCGGCGGCGGCAGCGCCCTCACCGACGACGAACTCAAGGCCGCCGTGGACTACATGGTCGCCCAGTCGCTCTGAACCCACCCGGCCCCACCATGACCCACCTGCTCCAACGCCGCCAATGCCTGGCCGGGCTGGGCGGCCTGCTCGTCGCCGGCCTGGGCATGCGCCCGGCGCTGGCCAGCCCCGCCGTCCACCGCGCGTCCCGCGTCCTGATGGGCACGCGGGTGGACATCGTGGCGCAAGGCGACAACCCCGACGCCACGGCCGCCGCCGTGCAGGCGGCCTTTGCGGAAATGCAGCGCCTGGAACGCATGATGAGCCGCTACCGCGCCGACAGCCTGGTGAGCGCGATGCACCGCAGCGCGGGCCGGGGCCTGGTGCAGGCGCCGCCCGAACTGGTCTCGGTGCTGCAGCACGCCGCCGAGCTGTCCCGGCTCAGCGAGGGCGCTTTCGACATCACCGTGGGGGCCTACCACGGCTGGTCCTTCGACCCGCGGGATGCCCGCATGCCCGCGCCGGAAGAGCTGCGCCGCGAACGCCGGCTGGTGGACTTCCGCGATGTGTTGATTCACCCCGCGACGGGTCAGGCCGGCCTGAGCCGCCCGGGCATGCGCATCGACCTGGGAGGCGTGGCCAAACTGCCCATCCTGCAGGCGGGTCTGCGCGTGCTCGAACAACACGGCCTGCGCCACGCCATGGTCAACGGCGGTGGTGACGTGCTCACACGGGGCCAGCTCCTGGGCCAGGACTGGCGCGTGGGCATCCGCGACCCGCGGGCCCCCGAGCGGCTGATCGGCACGGTGCAAGTGCGCGATGCCTGCGTGGCCTCATCCGGTGACTACGAGCGCTGCTTCTTGCGCAACGGCCAGCGTTACCACCACGTGCTGGACCCGCGCACCGGCATGCCCAGCCGCGGCATGCGGGGCGTGGTCACGGTGACGCGCCAGCCCGATCCCGTCAACGGCCTGGGCGCCGCGATCATGGTGGCGGGTGCCGCCGCTGGACAGCACCTGCTTGCGCCCCTGCGCGGGGTGGACAGCCTGATGGTGGACGCCAGCGCCAAGGTCCTCATCACGGGACGCATGGGCGAACGCCTGCAAGCGGCCTGAAAACGCCCCCCCAGCGCTGCTTCAACCGGCCTTGGCCTGCTTCGGTTTTCGCGTCGCCGCGGGCTTGGCCGGGCGAGCGAGCTGGGTGGCGTCGGGCAAAGCCTTTTTCGGTCTGGCCAGCGACGCAAACTGAATGGGAATGAGGTGGGGCAACTGCCCCGCAGGCCCCTTGCCTGCCGCCATCGGCGCGAGCAGGTCGGCCAGCGTGATGCCATCGAGCACGTCAAAGAAGCCCTGCATCGCCTTGTGCAAGGAATCTTTGAGCCGGCAATAGCCATCCAGGCGGCAGGTGTTGGTCTTGCGGTCAAAACACTCCACCAGCGTCATATCGGTTTCGGTCTGGCGGATGACTTCGCCCAGGGTCAGTTCTCTGGCCGGCTTCAGCAAGCGCAGACCACCGCCCCGACCCCGCGTGGTCGCGATCCAGCCGCAAGCGGCAAGGATCATGGCGATCTTGGTGAGATGGCTGCGCGAGATGCCATGCGCCTCGGCGATCTCGTTCACCGTTGGCGGATGCTCGCGCCCTTCACAAGCCGCGCAATACATCAGCATGCGCAAGCTGTAGTCGGTCCATTGGGTGAGTCGCATGGGATCATCAGCCTGTCAGAAGAATGGGCGTTCGAGAATAGGCCACTGTACCGTCAAAACAGCGAGCGCCAGGCGCCCTGCATCAAGGCGGCAGGCCCAATGGTCACGGGGCCTCACCTTGCAGATCGCAGCGACTCCCGCACCCGGTCCCGCTTCATGGCCAGTCGACCAGGTGCTCAGCCTTTGAGGAGGGCTCCGGTGCCGTCCTGCACCTGCACGTTGATCGCAATGCCCTGGCGCACGCTCATCGAAACGGTGCAGAACTCCTCAAACTGCGCGAGCACCCGGTCCAGGTGTTCGATGTCGGCTGCGGCCTGACCCAGCTCCAGTTTCACGTTGATGCCCATGATGCGCAGGCGCTTGTTTTCGTTGCGCCCGACCTCGGCCGTGGCGGTCGCCTTGAGGGCGCCCGGGTCCTGCTTGAACTTCTGCAACGAAAACAGCAGGCTGGCGCTCAGGCAGTTGGCCACCGCGGCCAGCAGCATGTGGTCGGGCGCCGGGCCTGCACCCAGCCCCAGAGGCGCGGGTTCGTCGGCCAGCATCTGCGGGATGGCCGCGCCGAAATCCACCAGAAACTGGTAACCCGACTGGCGGGTGATGGTCACGCTGGCGTTTTCGCTCATGGGAGCTCCTGAAGTTGGCGACCGCTCGGCGCGGGGTCGGTGGTCGAGGGTATCCGATAGGGTGCACAGGTCACCAAATTGACAAAGGTCAAATCCTGATCTGCGGTCGATCTCTATATTAACAAACTCCCCGGGGTATCAAAACAACCGAAGCCATTCACTCACAGGAGACACCCATGTCCGAGACCCTGCAACCCGACCCGCGGGTTGAAACCGCGCGCCGACGCTTCCTGGCCGGTCTGGGCGCCCTGCCCCTGGCCGCGGCGCTGTCGCAGACCAGCACGCCGGCGCAGGCCGCCAGCGTCAAGAGCAGCGCCCGCATCGTGATCGCGGGTGCGGGTGCGGCCGGCCTGGCCGCCGCCTCGCAACTGGCGGCCCGTCTGCAGGGCGCCAGCATCACCGTGATCGATGCGCGCAAGGAGCACTACTACCAGCCCGGCTTCACCCTGGTCGCCGCGGGCATCAAGCCGCAGAACTACACCGTGTCGAACACCGGCGACTACCTGCCCCAGGGCGTCGAGTGGATCACCGAGCGGGTGGCTGAGATCGATCCGGAAGGCAACAAGGTGGTCACCGAAAGTGGCAAGGCCGTGGCCTACGACTTCCTGATCCTCGCGACCGGCCTGGAGCTGAACTACGCCGGCATCGAAGGCATGGACACCGCACGCATCGGCCAGAACGGCATGGGCAGCATCTACCACAGCCCGCAGGCCGCGACCGCCACCTGGCAGGCCATGTCGGCCTTTGCGGACAAGGGCGGTATCGGCGTCTTCGGCCGCCCGGCGGGCGAGATGAAATGTGCGGGCGCTCCGCTGAAATACACCTTCATCACCGACGACCACCTGCGTCGCCGTGGCAACCGCGGCAAGGCCGAGATCGTCTACATGGCCCAGAGCAAGTCGCTGTTCGGCGTGCCCATCGTGGCTGAAAAAGTGCGCATGCTGTTCCAGGACCGGGGCGTGAAGGTCAACCACGAACACGTGCTGCAGGCGATCGACCTGGACAAGCGCATCGCGACCTACAAGACCCTCACCGGGACGGCCGAACAGAAATACGACTTCATCAATGTGGTGCCGCCCATGCGGGCGCCCGAGGTCGTTCGCAACAGCCCCCTGCCTTGGACCGAAGGCCCGTTCGCGGCCGATGGCTGGGTCGAGGTGGACCGCGACACCCTGCGCCACAAGCGCTACCCCAACGTCTTCGGCGTCGGCGACATCGCCGGTGTCCCCAAGGGCAAGACGGCGGCCAGCGTGAAATGGCAGGTGCCGGTGGCCGTGTCGCACCTGATCGGCGACATCGCCGGCAAGGCCTCCAGCGAGGTCTACAACGGCTACACCAGTTGCCCGCTGATCACCCGCCTGGGCCAGGCCATGCTGATCGAGTTCGACTACAAGGACAACCTGATCATGTCCTTCCCCGGCGTCATCGCACCGCTCGAAGAACTCTGGATCAGCTGGGTCATGAAGACCATGGCCCTCAAACCCACCTACATCAGCATGCTGCGCGGCCGCGCCTGACCCACTGGAGATTCCCATGAAAGAACTCGATCCGCTGGTTTTTGTCGCCGTGTTCCAGGAGATGCTGGGGCCCCTGCTCTGGGTCATGCTGCTGGTGGCGGTGGTCGGCACGGTGGCGTTTCTGGCGCTGCTGGTGCGCGAACGCGGCCTTGTTTCGCGCCGCCTCGTGCGCGCCGAAGTGCTCGGCGTTTTTGGTGGAGCGCTTGCGCTGGTGATCATGGCCAAGGTGTCATCCTCGGGCTTCACCGACGCTGGTGGCCCGGCCGACTGGTTCCTGATCGCGCTCGTCTACGGCGTGGGTCTGGTCGCCACCGTGATCCTGACCTACACCCTCATGGGCTGGATGTCCCCGCGGCGAGCGGCCAGCTGAACACGACAGCCAGCCCGTTTGCGAAGGCCGCCGCAGCGCGGTCTTCGCCTTTTTCAGCGACATCGCGTAAGGGCTATGTCGCTTTTTCCGGGTACCGTCACAGGTTTGACCGAAAATCACCCCTGTGCAGAACAATTGAACCTTCGCGCCCGACGACGGGCGCCGGCCGACGCCGGTTCAAATTTGACAAATCCGTGAAAAAAACAGTGTCATGGACCGGGTAAGCTTGGGCCGTACATTCGAAAGCTGACTATGAGACGACTGGAAGATTTCCGCCTGAAGATGGGCCGCCAGGAAATGGTGCCCATCATGATCGGCGGCATGGGTGTGGACATTTCCTCTGCCGATCTGGCACTGGAAGCCGCCCGCCTGGGCGGCGTCGGGCACATCTCCGACGCCATGATCAAGACGGTGACCGACCGCCGCTACAAGACCAAGTTCGTCAAGGCCAAACAGGCCATGTACAAGTACAACATGGCCTCGGAGGACAAGTCCGCCATCAAGTTCAACCTGGACGATCTGGCCGAAGCGACACGACTGCATGTGGAACACACCATGGCCCGCAAATCGGGACCGGGTCAGGTGTTCATCAACTGCATGGAAAAGCTGACGATGAACGCGCCCAAGGAGACGCTGAAGGTGCGCATGAGTTCTGCGCTGGACGCGGGTATCGACGGCATCACGCTCGCCGCCGGCCTGCACCTCGGCTCGTTCGCGCTGATCGAAGACCACCCGCGTTTCCGCGACGCCAAGCTCGGCATCATCGTCAGTTCGCTGCGTGCGCTGCAGCTGTTCCTGAAGAAAAACAGCCGCCTGAACCGCCTGCCCGACTACGTGGTAGTCGAGGGCCCGCTGGCCGGCGGCCACCTGGGCTTCGGCATGGACTGGGCGCAGTACGACCTGGCCACCATCGTGGCCGAGATCCTGGCCTGGATGAAGGCCGAGCAGCTCGACATCCCGGTCATCCCCGCCGGCGGTATCTTCACCGGCAGTGACGCCGTGCGCTTCATGGAGATGGGCGCCTCGGGCGTGCAGGTGGCCACGCGCTTCACCGTCACCAAAGAATGCGGCCTGCCCGACGACATCAAGCAGGAGTACTTCAAGGCCAACGAAGACGATATCGAGGTCAACGAGATCTCGCCCACGGGCTACCCGATGCGCATGATCAAGAGCAGCCCCGGCATCGGCGACGGCATCCGCCCGAACTGCGAGGCCTACGGCTACCTGCTCGATGCCAACGGCAAGTGCGCCTACGTCACGGCCTACAACCGGGAAGTGGCGGCGCACCCCGATGAAAAACGCATCAAGGTCATGGACAAGACCTGCCTGTGCACCCACATGCGCAACTTCGACATCTGGACCTGCGGCCAGCTCACCTGGCGCCTGAAAGACACCACCGTGCGCAACGCCGACGGCAGCTTCCAGCTGCTCAGCGCCGAACACGTGTTCAAGGACTACCAGTTCAGCACCGGGAACAAGGTGGCGATGCCCGAACCGGAAGCCGTTCCCGCCTGAACCCCGGTCGTCCGCTCCAAAGACGAAGGCCGCTCGCAGCGGCCTTCGTCTTTTCAGGACACCGCGCAAGGCCACGCCCTGCGCAGCGCTCAACCACCCCCGCGCTGCATGTAGAGGTCGAAGCGCTTCATGAAGGCGAAGCGCTGTGCCGCGTCCAGCCCGCTGAAGGCGAAGTTCACACGCAGCACCGGCATGCGCATCAGCGCGATCACGCGCGGCGGCATGACCCGCCAGCGGAGCTGCAGCGCGCCGGGGGCGATATCCACCCGGGCTGATCCACCATCAAGCTGCCAGGGGCAACTGCCGATGGCCGCTGGCAACCAGCCCAGCCATTCGGCCTCGGTGCAGCCCATGTCGCGTTCGAAAGACTCGGCGTAGCTCGATTGCATGTCAGGATTTCAACCACGCGGACCACGATCCGAACCAGAGAGAACGATCCAACCCAGAGGCACCGCCGGGCTGGCTCCGCCAGACGGCCAGTGCCGCCCCCTTGAGGGGGTCGCGCGCAGCGCGGCGGGGGTGCACAGTCAACCGCCCGCGATGGGCGGCCAGATCGCCAGCACGTCGCCTTCGGCCAGCGTCGCGGTCATGCGTTTTTCAGGCTCCACGTATTTGCCGTTGACCAGCACCAGGTGCACCAGCTTCGGCGGCAGGCCAAAGGGTTCGATGATCTGGCTGATGGGTGCGGCCGGACTCACGTCCAGCTCGACGAGGTTGCTGCGCCGCGCCTCGGCGGGCAGGTAGTCCGTCAGGGTGGCGAAGAGCTTGAACGTGATTTTCATGGATGAGATTTTCCCATTCCGGGCTGCGCCGCGTTAGCGGCGCCGGGTATCGCCCCTGACGGAGCGACGGAATGGATTCAGCGGCGGCGGTCGTCGGCAGCGCCGCTCCACTGCCCCTGCCCCTGCGCGCTGGCGAGGTAGGCGTCCATCAGCTTGGTCGGGTCGGCCATCAGCGTGTCCTTCCATTCGCCCAGGTGCACCTGCCCTTCCACCAGGCCCCGCATGACGCCCACGTGGTCGGTCCAGCCCACGCTGTTGCAACCGACCATGAGGTCGTCCTTGAACTGCAGGCTCAGGTGGCGGCCCGACTTCTCGTCGGTCAGCTCCACGTGTTCGCCACCCGGCAGCCCTTCCCAGTTGCCGAAGCTGGTGGAGATCATGCCCAGCGTGTCGAGCACGTTGATCTGTGTCACACCTTTGAGTTCGGCAGACTGGCCCACCATGTTGAGCGCGGCCACGCGGGCCTGCTCGGCGGCGTTGGGCTGGATGGCGCTGACGATGGTCTTGCCGCTCACTTTGTCGAAAGCCTCGGCGCAGTCGCCCGCGGCGTAAATGCCGGGCACGTTGGTCTGCAGGTGTTCGTCGGTCAGCACGCCGACCAGGCAGCGCACGCCGCTGTTCTCCAGGAAGCCGATGTTGGGCTTGACGCCGGTGGCACTGATGACCAGATCGGCCTCCAGGCGGTCACCGGTGGACAGGCGCACCTGCATCTTGCCGTTGGATGCGGTCGACGACCCGATGCCCACCACCTGCGCGATCTTGCCCAGCAGGCCGGGCTCGGCACCATCGCCGCGCTCGATCGCTTCGACCCGCGCGCCGGTGAAGACCTTCACGCCCTTTTTCTGGCACCAGTCCTTGATCATGCCGCCCGCGGTGGGGCCCATCATGCGGGGCACCATGCGGTCACCCATCTCGACGACGGACAACTCCACGCCGCGCTGCTGCAGCGATTCCATGATGATGCAGCCGATGAAGCCGGCACCCATCTGCAGCACCTTGGCGCCGGGCTTGGCCAGGTTGGCGATGGCACGCGCGTCGGCCAGCGTCCAGCAGCTGTGCACGCCCGGGCCGTCAATGCCCGGAATCGGCGGCGTCGCGGGCGATGAGCCGGTGGCGATGAGCAGCTTGTCGAAGTGCAGCGTGTTGCCGTCGCTCAACCCGATGCTGCGGTTGGCCGAGTCCAGCTGCTTGGCACGAACGCCGCGCAAGACCTTGATGTTCAGCGCCTCGAAATGGCCGGCCGTGTGGCGCAGGTGCGTACCTTCTTCGCCGACCTTGCCGATCAGCAGGTAGGGGATCGCCATGCGCGAATACGGCGCTTCGTTTTCATCACCGATGACGGTGATGCGGTCGTGGGGCGCGTGCTTGCGGATGGTCTCGGCCGCGATGACACCGGCCGGGCCGGCGCCGAGGATGACGTGGTGGGTCATGAAAGTGTTCTCCAAAAGAAAGAAGCGGTCGCAGGGGACCGCTTCTTTGATGTCCCCGATGCGAAAGATCAGAGGCTCAAGCGTGCCTTGGTCTCGGCGGTCGGGCGGCCTTCGGGGTCCCAGCCGCGCGCGGCGTAGTACTTGGGCAGCATCTCGGGCAGCTTGCTGACCATGCCCTTGGAGGCACCGGTCTTGGCCGCTTCGGTCAGCAGGCGCTTGGGCAGGTTGTCGTCCTTGGCGGTGAAGCCGGCGGCGTTGTTGAATTCGCGCTCCATGTTCCAGATGCGCTCACCGATCTTTTCCAGCTCTTCGGTGGTGAACTCTTCGTTGCACGCAGCCTGCAGCTGAGGCGCCAGATCGGCCACGCCCCAGGCGAAGGTGGTGAAAACACACAGGCCCGACGAGTCGAACGCGGCGGTGGCGTCCTGGAACGCCTTCACCAGTTCCGGCTTTCCTTCGCTCTCGACCGGATCGGTCTTGACCGGAATGCCCAGCACTTCCGACGCGATGGTGTAGCCACGCAGGTGGCAGGCGCCGCGGTTGGAGGTGGCGTAGGCCAGGCCGATGCCCTGGATCGCGCGACCGTCGTAGGCCGGGAATTCCTGGCCCTTGACGCTCATCGACAGATCGGGGTGGCCGTATTTTTCGGTCAGGCGTTTGGAACCCTGGCCGATCTCCTTGCCGAAGCCTTCGCCCTTGGCGGTGATCTCGGCGAAGTGGGCCAGCGCCTGGGCCGAACCGAACTTGGCATCGATGCCGAGCTGCTCCGCGGTGAGCACACCCATTTCGTAGAGCTCCATCACCGCGCCCACGGTGGCACCGAAGCTGATCGGGTCGAAGCCCTCTTCGTTGCACAACATGTTGGCGTATTGCAGCGCTTCCAGGTCGTTCACGCCGTTGGCAGCGCCCAGCGCCCAGGCCGCTTCGTATTCCAGGCCGCCGTTGGCGCCCCAGTACTGCGGCTTGTTGGCCACGGTGAAGTGGCCTTCGTCCATCTTGCTGATGCGCCCGCAGGCGATGGTGCAGCCGAAGCAGGCCTGGTTGGTCACCAGGTGCTTCTTGCCATCGCTCTCGCGCGGCGTGGCCATGGCTTCGGCCGAAATGTCTTTGGCACCTTCGAACTGCACGTCGCGGTGGTTGCGCGTGGGCAGCGCGCCCATCTCGTTGATCACGTTCATCAGCACCTGCGTGCCATAGGCCGGCAGGCCCTGGCCCGTCACGGCGTTTTCGGCCAGGATCTTCTTCTTCTCGAAGGTGACCTTCATGAAGGCCTTCGGATCGCGGATGTTGCCCACGCCCTTGGTGCCGCGCACGGCGATGGCCTTGAGGTTCTTGCTGCCCATGACGGCGCCCACGCCCGAACGGCCGGCCGCGCGGTGCAGATCGTTCACGACGGCGGCGTACAGCACGCCGTTCTCGCCCGACTTGCCGATGCTCGACACGCGCAGCAGCGGATCTTGCAGACCGGTCTTGAGCATCTCTTCGGTCTTCCACACGCTCTGACCCCAGAGGTGCGAAGCGTCGCGCAGTTCGGCGTCGTCGTCGTTGATGTAGAGGTAGACAGGCTTGGCCGACTTGCCTTCAAAGATGATCATGTCCCAGCCGGCCATCTTGAGCTCGGCGCCCCAGTAGCCGCCCGAGTTCGAGCAGGCGATGGCGCCGGTCAGCGGGCCTTTGGTGATGACGGTGTAGCGCCCGCCCGTGGAGGCCATGGTGCCGGTCAGCGGGCCGGTGGCCCAGATGATCTTGTTGTCCGGCGACAGCGGGTCGACCTTGGGGTCGATCTCGCTGATCAGGTATTTGCTGCCGAGGCCGCGCGAACCGAGGTAGGCGCGCGCCCACTCCATGTTCAGCGGTTCGGATTTGACGGTGCCCGCGGTCAGGTTGACGCGGAGGATTTTTCCAGCCCAAGACATGTTGTGCTCCTTGAATGGGTTGGGGGGATCAGGCGGCAGCGGACGGCTGGTTGCCCAGCTTGTCGGCCCACTGTTTCATCTTGTCGATACCGGTCCAGTTGGCGTCGACGAACGTGATCGCCGCGGTCGGGCAGGCTTCGGCGCAGGCCGGCTCGCCACCACACAGGTCGCACTTCTGGACCTTGCCGGTTTCCTGCACGTAGTTGATGGTGCCGAAGGGGCAGGCGATGGTGCAGACCTTGCAGCCCACACAGGTGGTTTCGTTGACCACCTTGGCGCCGGTCATCTTGTCCACCGTGATCGCCTCCACCGGGCAGGCGTGCAGGCACCAGGCCTCGTCGCACTGCGTGCAGGTGTAGGGGACTTTCTTGCCGGTGTGGTGGAAATCGAAGACCTTGATGCGCGACTTCGAGGTGGCGTAGGTGCCGTAGTTCTCGAACGAGCAGGCCATTTCGCACTGCAGGCAGCCGGTGCATTTGTCCGGGTTGATGTGCAGGACTTTCTGCATGAGGTTCTCCTGTGGGGGTGCGGCGCCACTTGTGCTGCGCCATGCTTATGAAAAGAGTTGCCTAGCCATTGTTGGTGGGCTGTTCCACTTTGTGGTGAGGGTTATCCCTCATTCGCTCCGCCGCACCCGCGGAAATTCTCAAAATGAAACACCGCAGCCGTTGGCATACTTGATGCTGTCTGTGGCATGGCAGACAGAACACTGAACAAAAACGAGACACTCCCATGAGCATCCGCCAGCCCCCCCAGGCAGCCAGCAGCACATCCGACCGGCTGACCCTCATCGAGCACGCGCGCCAGGCGGTGTTCCAGAGCGACGGCATGGCCGCCGCGCCCCGGCTGGAGCCCTGGATCGAACGTTCCTGGCGGCGCTGTCTGGCGCAAGGCCTGCAGCCCGACCAGCGCCTGGCTTTCGACCCGGTGTCGAGCGTGGCCATGCGCCGCGTGATCGAGGCCAACCAGCCGCTGCTGCGCGCGGCGGCGCCGGTCATCCAGCAGCTCGCGCGCGCCATGGCCGACACCCGCTACTTCGCCATCCTCACCGATGCCCAGGGCGTGGTGATCGATGTCAACGGCCCGATCGACCACCACAACCGCCTCGCGCACCTGATCGCCCGCGTGGGCGTGGACCTGTCGGAGCAGGCCGTGGGCACCACCGCCATCGGCGCCACGCTGGCCGAGCAGCAGCCCGTGTGGCTGCACCGCGGCGAACACTTCTTTGACGACACCAGCGCCTACAGCTGCGCTGGCGCCCCGCTGTTCGGGCCCGACGGCCGCTGCGTCGGCATGCTCGACCTGACCGGCATCAACGTGCCCGAACGCCCGGCCCTCAAACACCTGGTGACACAGTCGGCGCTGAGCATTGAAAACGCGCTCACGCTGGCGCAGCCGCACCACCTGCTGCTGCGCCTGAACTGGCCCGGGCGCACGCCCGGCGAAGAGAGCGACGGTCTGGTGTGCCTGGATGCCGATGGCCGCATCACCGGCGCCAACCGCGCGGCGGCCGACATGCTGACCCTGCCCGCCGGCGCGCCCTGGCCACATTGCAGCGACGTGATCGCCGTGCCACCCGACAGCCTGTTCGATGCCGCCCGCGCGCAACGCGGTGCGGTCGAGCTGCCCCTGTGGTCGGGCCTGCGCCTGCAGGTGCTCGCGCGCCTCAACGACGGGCGCGCCAGCACGGCCGCCTCGCAGCGACCGCTCAGCACCAGCGTGCCGCTGAAAGACGTGGAAACCGCACTCATCCGCCGCGCGGTGGAAGAAGCGCGCGGCAACGTGATGGAAGCCGCCCGCGTGCTCGGCATCAGCCGGGCCACGGTGTACCGCAAAATCGGAAGACGGTAGCCCCCCCCTGCGCCGCTTCGCGGCTTCCCCCCAGGGGGACCACGCCCTTGGACCGGCAGAGCCGGGGCACTCGCCCCACCCCCGTCGCTTGTTCGCTGCGCGTAACCGCTCCGCCCCTCAAGGGGCAACGCGAGCGGCCCGGCAAAGCCGGTTCCACCGCGTTCTTCGTTGATACACGTTCTCCGAAAAAGTACTTGCAGAACGTGAGGCAATCAATCGCCCGAGATCCCGCCGGAGCAGCGTGCCTCCACCCAGAACGCGGCGGAACCGGCTTTGCCGGGCCGCTCGCGTTGTCCCCTGGGGGGTGACGCCGCAGGCGGCGCGGGGGGGGCCTCTACGGCGCAGTCAGCGTCATCCCGTGCTGCTGGAAAATCTTCAGCAGCTCACCGTTTTCACGCAGCGACTTGAGTGCCGCCTCCAGCGCCAGCCCCAGCTCTCTGTGGCCCGACTTGATCGCCATGCCCACGGGCCAGCCGGTGTCGGCGATGCCGTTGTTGAAGTTGAGCTTGGTGATGCGGAAATGGGTGGCGCTGCCCGGGTTGCGCGACAGCACCGACTCGGCCTGCGCCCGCGTCACGAGGGCCGCCGCCGCTTTGCCGTCCACCGCGGCCTGGACCGCTTCGGTGCCGGTGTTGAAGATCGACACCTGGTTGCGCAACAGGCCACCGCCGTAGCCCATGAGCACGCTGGCCGCACCCGCGCCGCGCTCGGCTGCGAGCTGCACGCCCTTGAGGTCTTCGGGCGCCGCGGCGTCGGCCAGCTTGCGCGTGTCGTGCACCAGCACCACCGACTCCCGCATGTACGGCGCCATGATCATCACCTGCGGGTTCTTCTGTGCGAGGTACTTGTCGGCCGGCACATGCAGCATCACGTCGGCCGGGCCATAGCCCAGGTAGTGGCCCTTCCAGACCATGTTGCGCAGGTCGTCGCCCATGTTCTCGCCGGCATCGAAGGGCAGCAGCGAAAGCTTCAGGCTCATCTGGCGCGCCAGCGCTTCGGCCAGCGCCACATCCAGTCCCTTCATCTCGGCCGCAGCACCATCGGAGAACGGCGCGTTGTCCTTGTACACCGCCACCTTCAACATGCCGTTGGCACGGATGCGGGCCAGATCGGTCAGCTCGGTCTGCGCGTACACCGAGTAGTGCCCGGCGACCAGTGGCATCAGCACGGCCAGGGTCTGCCGGCGGGTCAGGCCGTTGGTCACAGGCGGAAGCTCCTGAAAGCTTTTCGAAACGGACGGCATGGTGTGTTGTCTCTCTCTGGTGGTTATGGGTGTGGCGACGGGGGCGGATCAGGGCTCGCGACGGGTCTCGATGTACGTGCGGATCGCCCACACCGCTTCCTGCGTCAGTGTGCCCTCGAACGGGGGCATGTAGACACGGCCATCGCGCACGCGGCCGCGCCGCACGGTGGAGAGGAAGTAGTCGTCCATCTCCTTGAAGCAGGCGGCCTTCTTGGCCGCGTCGGCCAGGCCCGTGCAGTCGCTGTCGATCTTGCGCAGGTCGGGCGAGATACCGCCGGAAATGGCTTCCAGACCATGGCAACGCGCGCAGTTCTGGTTGTAGGCCGAGGTGCCGATGCGCAAGGCTTCCTTGCGGGCCGGGCTCTGTTCGTTGTAGGGATTGGCGTCCAGCCACTTGGCGCCGAGCTGCGGCAGCGTGGTGGTGTCCACACTTTGCGGCACCACGTCACCGTGGGCCATGACGGCGGCGGCCACCAGACCACTGGCCGCCAGGGCCAGGACACGCAGCGTGGTGCGAGAAGGTTTCTTGAAGAGTGAGGCTTTCATGGGGGATGTCTCCTGTTGTCAAAGGGCTTCCACCCCCAATCAGCAATATGCGGGCCACCGACACCGGATGCCTTGAAATCCTTGGACAGGCGGCCATCCAGCGCGAACGCGCCGGGCACGGGTGTTCCAATTTGAATCATTTGCGCCTCATCGGACCGGCGCGCTGTCACAGACTGGCATTCAAAAGCACCCGCCAGTGGCACCCAGGTGGCTGCACCCGGTGGCGGGTTAATTGCTATGTCTCACAAAGAGGCAGTCGGTACAACATGTTTCATACCGGGAATACCCAGTGTTGATTCATGGGACAGATATGAAGAGAATCACATGCACCAAGACCAACAAGACACAGACGAGACAACACCCCTCCTGACCCCACGCGATGCGCCCTGGGCCATGGACTATTGGGGGGGATTTCCGCCCGACCCTGGAGACGACATGAGTGCAGGCATCCACACGCGCCCAGACGAAGGACGCGTCGGGGCTGCGCCAGCTGGCGCCTCCCCGAACCCCGACCTGATCGGCCAATCCCACCGGCGTTCGCAGGCCTATGGCATCACGGCGCAGGCCGAACCCGACTTCTCCAGCCCCTCGCGTGGCGTGTTGAACGACGCGCTGGACGAAAACCGCTTTCTCTTCCAGCACGCCGCCCCCGTGATGGAGACGCTGTACGACCAGATCGTCAACACCCACAGCATGGTGCTGCTGACCTCGGCACGCGGCATGGTGCTGCACTCGCTGGGCGACACCGATTTTCTGGAAAAAGCTTCGCGCGTGGCGCTCACGCCTGGTATGGACTGGTCCGAGCAGACCAAGGGCACCAACGCCATCGGCACCGCGCTGACCGAAGAAGAAGCGCTCACGGTGCACGGCAACCAGCACTACCTGAACGCCAACAAGTTCCTCACCTGCTCCGCCGCACCCATCTTCGACCCCTACGGCCAGGTCATCGGCGCGCTCGACGTCACGGGTGACCACCGCAGCTTCCACCAGCACACGCTGGCGCTGGTGCGCATGTCGGCACAGATGATCGAGAACCACATGTTCGCCGACATCTTCCCGAAGGCGATCCGCATCCACTTCCACACCCGCTCCGAGTTCCTGGGCACGCTGGTCGAAGGCATCGCGGTGTTTTCGCCCGAGGGGCGTTTCATCTCGGCCAACCGCAGCGGGCAGTTCCAGATCGGCCTGCCCTTCGCGGCGCTCAAGGCCCACACCTTTTCTTCGCTGTTCGGCATCCCGATCTCGGCGCTGTTCGAGCTGTTCAGCGGCGCCATGCCCAATCCCAAGCAGCTGGTGCTGCACAACGGTGTTTCGGTGTGGTGCCGCGTCAAGGTCAAGACGGCCCATCCCTGGTCGGCGACCCGGCCGGACGCGCCCCAGGGACAGCAGGCCTTCACCGCGGAAACGGGTCAGGGCGTGGCAGCGCACGCGCCGGCCAAACCCCCGGTCAAGAAGATGCAGCTTTCGTCGCTGCAATACCTGGACACCGGTGATCCCCAGGTGTCGTCGGTCATCCACAAGTTGCGCATGGTGTCGGGCAAGGACATCCCGGTCATGATCCTGGGTGAAACCGGCACCGGCAAGGACCTGCTGGCGCAGGCCATCCATGGTGACTCGGACCGATCCGGCCAGCCCTTCGTGTCGGTCAACTGCGCGTCGATACCCGAGACCCTGATCGAGTCCGAGCTGTTCGGCTACGAAGAAGGCGCCTTCACCGGCGCGCGCAAGAAGGGCGCCATCGGCAAGATCCTGCAGGCCCATGGCGGCACGCTGTTCCTTGACGAAATCGGTGACATGCCCAAACACCTGCAGGCGCGGCTGCTGCGCGTGCTGCAGGAGCGCCGGGTCAGCCCGCTGGGCGCGGGCAAAGAAGTCGACGTGGACGTGGCCGTGGTCTGCGCCACGCACAAGAACATCAAGGACATGATCGCGCGCGGCGACTTCCGCGAAGACCTCTACTACCGGCTCAACGGCCTGGTGGTGCGACTGCCGGCGCTGCGTGAGCGCACCGACTTCGAACTCGTCGTGCGAAAGATCCTCAAGGCCCTGTGCGAGAACGGCGAGCAGATCGGCATCTCGCCCGAGGTCATGAACATCTTCAAGCGCTACCACTGGCCGGGCAACTTCCGCCAGCTGCACAACCTGATGCGGACCGCCGTGGTCATGGTGGGCTGCCAAGGCGTGATCGAACTGAGCCATCTGCCCGACGATTTCCTGGAAGAGCTGGAGCACGGCCTGCCCAACCCGATCCCGTCGCGCCTGATGGGATCGATCGGCCCGGCCCAGCCGCTGCCCGACGAGCCCAACACCGCCCCGATGCCCGAGCCAGCGGCGCCCGAGGGCAGTCGCCTGGAAGACGTGGCACTGAACGCCATGGCGCAGATGCTGCGGCTGCACAAGGGCAACGTGTCGGCCGCGGCCAAGGCGCTGGGTGTCTCGCGCAACACCATTTATCGCAAGAAGGACTTGCTGCCGCCGGATGTCTTGTGACTTCCAGCGCTGATGACAGTCAGCGCGTTTCCGGCGCGGAGGGTCTTGTGTCAGGGTGCGGTGGAACCGGCTTTGCCGGGCCACTCGCGCCGCCCCTCGGGGGTGACGCCGCAGGCGGCGCGGGGGGGTCACTCCTTTCCATCCACACCGGCTCCAGCTCGCGCCAGGCGCGCTGCAGGTTGAAGCCGTGGCGCTCGCTGTACCCGGCCCAGTCGCGGTAGGCCTGTAGTTCGCCCCAGGCGGTTTCCTGCGGCTGATGGCCTTCGTCCATGGCTTGCAGCACGCGCGCTCGCAGCGCCGCCAGGTAGCCTTGTGTGGCCGCCAGCGCCGGGGGTGGCTCGCCGGCCACCGGCGCGCGGGACCACACGGTGCCCAGCACCTGCCGCGGCCGCAACGCCTGCAGCCGCGGCATCGCCGCGAGCCAGCCGTCCAGGCTGCCCTGCGCGAGTTCGGGCACGTGCCCGTCGTACACCAGACCACCGGCCCACAGCACGCGGTGGCGGGCACTCCAGAGCACCAGGTCGCCCTCGGTGTGGCCGGGCTCAATGGTCTGCACCCGCAAGCTCAGCCAGCCCACGTGCAGCCGCTCGCCCACCGCCAGCGTGCGGCTGGGTAGCACGATGCGCGTGCCCGTCATTGCCGTCGCGCCTGCGCGGTGGGTCAGACTGGCCAGGCAGTCCGGGCAGCGCTGCTGCATGGCCCTGAGCGTGGCGGCGCTGGCCAGGATCTCCAGTTCGCCGGCTTCCAGCAGGTCGGCAAAGGCCGAATTGGCCATCACGTTTTCGGCGTGCGCGTGGGTGTTCACCACCCAGCGCACACGCGCCTTGAAACGGCAGGCGAGCGACGCGCGCACGCGCAGGCCGTGGCGGTGGCTCGGGCCAGGGTCGATCACCAGCGCCTCGCCGCGGCTGACCACCACGCTGGTGGGCAGCACATGGCCGGCGTTGGCGGGCGACACCTCGCCGTTCTCCGCCGCGGGCCAGACCCAGATGCCCGGGGCCACACGCTGCCACGGCACGGCTTCGACCGCCTGGCAATCGGTTGACGGGCCGGCCGCGTGCGACGGCGCCACGAAGCCGCCGAAGCACAACAGCGCGACCAGCCAGCGGATCAGCACGGCGCTCATCGCAGGGCCTGCGTGCTGCGCGACACAGCGGTAGGTACGGATCGCGAGAGTCTTCATCCCTGCCTCCGCACCACCGCGCGCAAGGCGGCGAGCATGCCCGGCTCGGCGCCCAGGTGGCCGCTCAGGGGCTCACTCAGCGTGACCTGCTGCGGCGCCAGGCTACTGCCCAGCGCGGCCCAGACGCGGCTGTTGGCGGGCGGGCAGACGGCGTCGCAGGCGCCGTGCACCCAGTCCACCAGCACGCCCTGGCGCGCCAGGCCCAGCACGGCGTCATCCAGCGCGCCGGGCCGCACAAAGCCGCGGTGCTGCAGGTAGTGCGCCTGGATGCGGAATTTGTGCATCGCCGCCCGATCCGGCGACTGCGTGGCGAGGCGGTTTCGGCTGGCCTGTGCCTTCCGTTGCCGGCGCCGCAACGCGGCCCAGTCGCGCCGGATCGCGGCGGCCTGGGCAGCCGTTGCCTGCGTCACCGCCTGCCGCAGCGCGCGGCGCATGCCGTTCGAAACGCAGGCCGTCTCCAGCAAGGCCCAGCGCCGCGACACGCGCAGGCCTGCAACACCGGGTGTTCCACTTTGAAGCAGTTGTCTCAGCCGGGCCAGCGTCGCGGGCAACGACACACCCGGCGCGGCGGGCCAGGCGGCCTCGCGGCCGAGGGCTTGTAGCACCCGGCGTGACGGCTGCAGCAGCCCGCCCACCTCGCGCCGGCTGAGCGCAAACGCACCGCGCAACACCAGTCGCTGCACCCGCTGCGGGTGTGCTCGTGCATAGGCCAGCGCCACCACGGTGCCCCACGAACCCGCCAGCAGCGACCAGCGTTCAATGCCCAGATGTTGCCGCAACAACTCCATGTCGGCCACCAGCGCGTGGGTGGTGCTGGCCGCGGTTTTCCCTCTGGGGCGGCTCGCTCCGCAGCCGCGCTGGTCGGGCGCGATCGCCCACTGGCGCGACAGGTCCAGCGGGGCGAGCATGCCCGGCTGGCAACTGCTGCCGGGGCCACCGTGCACCAGCAGCCAGGGTGCGCCCTGCGGGTTGCCCACGGTGCGAAACGCCATGCGGTGAGCGCGTCCGACGGACAGGTAGGCCGGCGGTGGCCAGGCGCTGCGCCGACACGCGGAAAGCGCCGACTCAGGGGTATCCCTAGGTTGGTCTTTCGTGGCATCGATATTGCTGTTCATGGGGTGCAACTTGAGGTGCAGTGGTGCTGACAAGTTAGCAGACATGTTTCATGCCAACCCATCTACCGGAGACAGACTATGCAATGGACCACCCCCGCTTTCACCGACCTGCGTTTCGGTTTTGAAATCACGATGTACATCGCCAACCGCTGAAACGCGGAGGGCTTTGACCTGAAAGCGCACGGCCCCACCTCCGTGCGCTTTTTTCTTCACCCCACCCCCAACGACCAACAGGCTCGACCATGCGCATCCGGGTTCTCGGCTCATCGGCCGGCGGAGGCTTCCCGCAATGGAACTGCAACTGCCCCAACTGCGACGGCTTTCGCCGTGGCACGCTCAAGGCGCATGCGCGCACACAGTCGTCCATCGCCATCAGCGCCGACGGCAGCGACTGGCTGCTGGTCAA
This sequence comes from Hydrogenophaga aromaticivorans, assembly GCF_013387465.1. GTDB lineage: Bacteria > Pseudomonadota > Gammaproteobacteria > Burkholderiales > Burkholderiaceae_C > Hydrogenophaga > Hydrogenophaga aromaticivorans. Next base: position 21,209 of record NZ_VYGV01000025.1, read on the forward strand.
CGCCTCGCCCGACATCCTGACCCAGATCCGGGAAGCGCCCGAGCTGCAGCCGGCCCGCGCCATCCGCGACAGCGGCATCGCCGCCGTGCTGCTGATGGACGCGCAGATCGACCACGTCACCGGCCTGCTGATGCTGCGCGAACGCCAGACACCGCTGCCCCTGCTCGCCACGCCCGAGGTGTTCTCCGACATCTCCAGCGGCTTCCCGATCACCGGCATCCTGTCGCACTACTGCGGCGTGCAACGCCAGGAGCTGCCCATCGACGGCAGCACGGTGAACGTGCCCGGCCTGCCAGGTCTGCAGGTGCAGACCGTGTCGCTCTCTTCCAAGCCACCGCCGTATTCACCGTTCCGCGGCAACCCGCGCCCCGGTGACAACATCGGCCTGCTGATCACCAACCCCGCCACCGGGCAGCGCGCGTTCTACGCGCCAGGCCTGGCGGAGGTCACGCCCGCGCTGATCGAGCTCATGAGCGGCTGCGCCGTGGTGCTGATCGACGGCACCTTCTGGACCCACGACGAAATGCAGCGCCTGGGCCTCTCGGCCAAGGCGGCGCTCGACATGGGCCACCTGCCGCAGAGCGGCCCGGGCGGCATGATCGAACAGCTCGACCAGTTGCCGGCTGGCATCCGCAAGATCCTCATCCACATCAACAACACCAACCCCATGCTGGTGGAAGACTCCGACGAACGCGCGTTGCTGACCCAGCACGGCATCGAGGTGGCTTTTGACGGCATGGACATCACGTTCTGAAGAGCCCGGCCATGGAAATCGCCCAAGCCATCCGCAACGACAGCCACCTGCCCGCCTGGAGCCCCGAAGCCTTCGAGGCCCAGCTGCGCGACAAGGGCCGCAGCTACCACATTCACCACCCCTTCAACGTGCGCATGAACTCGGGCGGCTGCACGCCCGACGAGATCCGCTGCTGGGTGGCCAACCGCTTTTATTACCAGATCTGCATCCCGCGCAAAGACGCTGTCATCCTCGCCAACATGCCCGACCGCGCGCACCGCCGGCTGTGGATCGAACGCATCCTGGACCACGACGGCCATGGCGACTACGAGGGCTCGGCCGCAGGCGGCATCGAAGCCTGGACACGGCTGGGCGAAGCGGTCGGCATATCGCGCGAAGACCTGTGGTCTTTGCAGGGCGTGGTGCCGGCGGTTCGTTTCGCCTGTGACGCGTACGTGAACTTCGCGGCCAAGGCGCCGTGGCAGGAAGCCGTGTGCTCCTCGCTCACCGAAATGTTTGCGCCGCAGATCCACAAGGACCGCCTCGCCACCTGGCCCACGCATTACCCCTGGATCGAGGCCAGCGGCCTGGCCTATTTCCGCAGCCGCATCCCGCTCGCCACCCGCGACGTGGAACACGGCCTGCAGGTCACGCTGAGCCACTTCAACACCCGCGAAGCGCAGCACCACGCACTGGACATCCTGCAGTTCAAGCTGGACATCCTCTGGACCATGCTGGACGCCATCGAGAAAGCCTGTCAGTGATGGACGCCCCCCTGCGCCGCTTCGCGGCTTCCCCCCAGGGGGACCACACCTTTGGACCGGCAAAGCCGGATCTTCGGCGTGTGCTGGGATTGACACGCACGCCGGACAGGTTTCTGCACCGTATCGAACAACCAACATGGGCACTGCGATGAGTCCGTTGCCGAATCAACCCAAGCTCTCGCGCCGCTTCCGCCTGCAGTACGAAGAAGCGCAGAGCCGCTGGGTGCTGCTCTATCCCGAGGGCATGGTGCAGCTCAACGACAGCGCGGCGGAAATCCTGAAGCGCTGCGATGGCGAGCGCAGCCTGGACGCCATCGTGGCCGAGCTGGAGCAGGCGTTCAACACTGAAGGGCTGGCGCCGCAGGTCCAGGCACTTCTTGAGGAGGGACAACGCCGTGGCTGGATTGACTGAAACCCCCACCGTCGGCCAGCCCCTGTGGCTGCTGGCCGAGCTCACCTACCAGTGCCCGCTGCACTGCGTGTTTTGCTACAACCCCACGCAACACGCGCGCATCCAAGACGAGATGAGTACCGCGCAGTGGGTGGACGTGATGCAGCAGGCGCGCAAGCTGGGCGCGGCGCAGCTGGGCTTTTCGGGTGGCGAGCCGCTGCTGCGCGACGACCTGGAAGAACTGGTGCAGGAAGCGCACCGCCTGGGCTACTACACCAACCTCATCACCTCCGGCGTGGGCCTCACGCCGACTCGCGCGCAGAAGCTGAAGGACGCCGGACTCGACCACGTGCAGCTCTCGTTCCAGGACTCCACCAAGGAGCTGAACGATTTTCTGAGCCACACCAAGACCTTCGAACTCAAGCAGCGCGTGGCCAGGCTCATCAAGCAACACGACTGGCCGATGGTGATGAACTGCGTGCTGCACCGGCACAACCTGCCGCACGTGGGCAAGATCATCGAAATGGCCGTGGCGCTCGAAGCCGAGTACCTGGAACTCGCCAACACGCAGTACTACGGCTGGGCCTGGATCAACCGCGACCACCTCATGCCCACGCGCGAGGAGTTGCAGGAAGCCGAGGCGGTGGTCAACCGCTTCCGCGCTGAACAGGAAGGCAAGACCGGCCCCAGGACCCGCGTGCTGTTTGTGGTGCCCGACTACTTTGAAGAACGCCCCAAGGCCTGCATGAACGGCTGGGGCGCGGTGTTCCTCTCCATCGCGCCCGACGGCCTGGCCATGCCCTGCCACAACGCGCGCGACCTGCCGGGCCTGCAACTGCCCAACGTGAAAGACACGTCCATCGCCGAGATCTGGCAACGCAGCAACGCCTTCAACGCCTTCCGTGGCGACAGCTGGATGAAGGCGCCCTGCCGAACCTGCGACGAGCGCCACAAGGACTTTGGCGGCTGCCGCTGCCAGGCTTTCCTGATCACCGGCGACGCCACCGAGGCCGACCCGGTGTGCAGCAAATCGCCGCACCACGAGAAAGTGGTGCAGCTGGTGAAGCAGGCGCCCACGCGACGCAGCATCCCGATCGTGTTCCGCAGCGATGCCGAATCCAGGCTGTTGCACGCCGAACCCAGCGCATGAACCCACCCACACCCGCGAACGCCCCGCACCACCGCATGCTCGGTGCAGCGTTGGTGAGCCGCATTCCGGGCGCGCGCCACAGTCCGCTCGCGCTGGAACGCATGGAGCACGGCCTGTTCCTGCTCTGGCTGGCCTACATGGGCCTGCTGGTGTTCGGCGCTTTGCTGCTGTGGCAGGCTGGCGCCTGGCACCGGCTGATCGACGCCGACCCGACCGGCCTCACCGTGACCATCGTGCTGCTGTTCACCGGCTGCTCGATCTGGGCAGGCAAGCGCGCCTGGGTGCTGGGCCAGCAGCGCCAGCGGCTCGACGCGCGGCTCGCTGCCTCCAGCCTCAGAGAGCCCACCGGCTGGAGCGCCGAATACCAGCAAGGCTGCGCACTGCCCGGCGCCGACCACTCCATCTGGCTGCAGGTGCTGGGCGAACGCGCCCACGGTCCGCACGAAATGGCCTGGTGGCTCAACGGCATCCAGCTCAAGCTGGGCCTGCTGGGCAAGGTGATCGGCTTTTCCATCCTCGCGCTGCAACTCGGGCAGATGGACAGCTTCGACGCCAGCCAGTCGTCGCAGTTGCTCAAGAACCTCACCGGTGGCCTGGGCATCGCGCTGCTCACCACCGTCACCGGCCTCACCGGCAACATCCTGCTCGGCCTGCAGCTCATGCGCCTCGACCGCTTTGCCGATGCGCTCGTGGCCGACACCCTGGCCGCCGGCCTCGCGCCGCCCGCCACCCCACCGCAGGAGCCGCCCCATGGCGATCGGCCGCGCGGTCCGTGACACCGAGACCGATCCGTTCTACGACATGTTGTTCAACATGTTGATCGCCTTCGTCTTCCTGTTCGTCATCGCCATCCTCTCGTTCAACCCCAAGGCCCGCAAGGCCGGCGACATCCCGGCCAAGGCCGAATTCATCGTCACCGTGTCCTGGCCCGACAACAACCCCAACGACGTCGACGCCTGGGTGCTGGAGCCCGGCGGCAAGACGCTGTGGTTCCGCCAGCGCGACGCCGGCATGCTGCACCTGGACCGCGACGACCGCGGCGCCAAGAACAACAGCGTCATCGTCAACGGCCGTGAGATCACCAGCCCGATCCGCCAGGAGATCGTCACCCTGCGCGGCCTGGTGCCGGGCGAATACGTGGTGAACGCCCACTACTACGAGAGCAAGGACAAGCTGCCGGTGGACGTGTCCGTCGCGGTGGTGAAGGTCAACCCGCAGGCCGAGATCGTCTACACCGGCACGCAGCAGATCCCCGCCAAAGGCGACGAGCGCACCCTCGTGCGCTTCAGCATCGACGAGGGCGGCAACGTCATCGACCTCAACACCCGGCCCTTGACGATCGTTCAACGCTCCGGCCTCTGACCCCCCACAAGAACAACCATGATCCCTGCCGTCTCCTCCCAGTTGCTGCTGCTCGTGCTGGTGTACGCGCTGCTGGCGTTCCTGCTGCTCTGCCTGTGCCTGGCCACGCGCTGGCACTGGGCCGTGAAGGGCGCGATGGTGCTGCTGGTGAGCGGCTTCTACGTGTTTGGCCACCACACGCTGCAAGGCATCGCCGGCTGGCCGAGCGACGACGCCCTGCCCAAACGCTTCATGTTGCTCTCGGCCGTGTTCGACGAGCCCAGCCCCGGCCGCGGCCACAAGGGTGCCATCTACATCTGGGTCAACCCCATGAAAGACAACGCGCCGCTGGAGATGCCGCGCGTGTTTCGCCTGCCGTATGAAAAAGACCTGCACCGCATCCTCGGCGACGGCATCAAGAAAGCGCGCGAAGGCAACACCCAGATGGGCAGCACCGAGCCCAAGCGTGGCCAGGGCGGCCTGGCCTGGCTGCTGCCCGCGAGCAACGACAAGGTGGAGATCAAGTTGACGGACCTGCCGCGCGCGCAGCTGCCGGAGAAATGATGAGCCCCCCCTGCGCCGCTTCGCGTCTTCCCCGCCACGGGGGGGACCCCACCCGTGGCCTGGCAAAGCCAGTTCCACGGTGGGTGCTGGGTTGCGCGCACACGTGGCTGGCTTCTGTTGTGATCGCCTTGCTCGCGACCGGGTGCGGCAACCGCAACCAGGGCAATCAGTGGTTCCCCCTGCGCGAAGGCGAAACACAGGACTACGCCGTGCAATACGCTGGCGAAGAACCGCGCGAGCCCGAACAATGGACCCTGCGCGTGGCCCAGCCCGCAACCTTTCAGGACCAGACCGTCGCCGTGCGCCACCATTCCGCCGGCGTGAGCTACTACCTCAAGGCAGACGAGCAAGGCATCCGCCGCATCGCCACCCGCACCGACATTGACAACGAGCCCACGGCAGACGCCGAACCGATCTGGGTACTGAAAGCGCCCTACCAGGTGGGCACCGAATGGACCACGCCCACCGTGCCCTACCTGATCCAGCGCAAGAACGAACACCCGCGCGATCTGAAGTACACCCACAAGGCGCAGATGACCTGGCGCATCGAAGCGGTCGACGACACCGTGAAGCTCGGCGATGGCAGCGAACACCGACCCTGCCTGCGCGTGGTCGGCCAGGCGCGACTGAACCTCTACACCGATCCGGTCAACGGCTTCACCGACGTTCCCCTGATCAGCCGCGAGTGGTATTGCCAGGGCGAGGGGCTGGTGAAATTCGAGCGGGAGGAAAAGGTGCCCACGGGTTTCCTGAGCGGAGGCCTGCTCACGGTTGAGTGGCAGCGGTGACCGCAAACCATAACAGCCAGCACGCCTCACAGAGAAATGAAATCGGGACGGCGCCCGAGGTCTCAAGGACTCCAATTACGGCTGAGGAACTGACAGATCAGTCAGGTGAGTCAATACCAAATGTAATTCCCGAATCGCTGGGCGCCACTTTCGTCTTACACAAGTCAGGGGACTGAAAATCCGATCCGTGCCGGCGCCAGCACCGACGCCGGCATGTTCAGTCCACCTTCTTGGAGACACATCATGAACAAGCCTACTTCATTCATTCCGTTCTCACCTTTTCGCTGGAATGCCATCAAACGAGCAACTGCGGTACTGGCACTGGCGTCACTGGCCGCCTGTGGTGGTGGCTCTGACGACGAGAGCGTGTTGACGAACGCCAAATCCTTCAAGGGCGTCGTCACCGACGTTGTCAGTCCATCGAACTTCACCGTGGATGGCATCCCTGTGGACGCCTCGGGCGCACAGGCCACGCCACAGGGCCTGACAACAGGCAGTCAGGTGGAACTCCACGGTGAAGTGGTGGATGGCATCTTTGTTGCCAGGCGCGTCGAACTGGACGACGACAACGACGACAACGACGACAACGACGATCCCAACGAGCTCGAAGGTCGGGTGACCGCTTTCACCAGTCCGACCAGTTTCAGCGTGGACGGCATTCCCGTCGATGCAACCGCCGTCCCGATCACGCTCGCCCTTGGCGATGAAGTGGAAATCCATGGCGTGATCGTCAACGGAGTGATGCAGGCCAGTCGCATTGAACTCGAAGATGACGATGACGATGAAGAAGATGACGACGATGACGACGATGACGACGACGACGACGATGACGACGACGACGACGATGATGACAACAGCGGTCCGTCCGGGGGAAACTGAACCGACATGCGGCTCAGTGCAGGCACTTTTTGTTCTTTGAACTTCTGGGTCCGATGATGTCGGAGATGACGACCACCTCGTTGTCCGCCTTTGCCCAGATCATGATCAGCCTCAGGCCAATCACCTGAAGGCGCAGGTTCATGGCGACATCGTCCAGCATGTGAATGCTGGACGATCAGCCTGCCTTTGAAGCAGAGGGCATCGATGACTGAACTCCATCCCGGTCGACAGCCCCACCATCCGGATCTGGATTCATCAGGCCCTCACAGGCTCAGCGCTTGCCGCCGCCGTTGCCGCCGCCTTTCCCACCGCCGTTGCCGCCTCCGCCATTGCCGCCTCCGCCATTGCCGGAGTTGCCACCCTTGCCGCCGGCATTGCCGGAGTTGCCGCCCTTGCCACCAGCGTTGCCGCCGCCGCCCGCATTGGAACCACCGCCCTGGTTGCCGCTGTTGCCAGCGCCTTGTCCGCCACCGGCATTGCTGTTGCCACTGTTACCACCCTTTGCCTTGCTGCCAGCCGTGGCCAGGCGGGTGGTGGTGGCCGCGACGGCCACGCCGTCGGCCTTGTCGGCTTTGTCGGCCCGGTTGGCCGCGCTGACCACGGCACCCAGGCGCAGGCCCAGGCTGTTGGCGATCTGGCCCCAGCCCATGCCACTGTCGCGCAGCGCCTGCACATCGCTGGTGGCCAGGGCGAGCTGCCCGGTGCTGGGCTCGCTGATGCCCTGCTGGCTGAGGTTGGCCCGGGCCAGTTGCAGGGTCATCTCTTGCTGACGCGTAGCCACCGCGGGGTCGGCAACCTCCACCGGTTCGACCACCACGTCCACGGTGACTTGGGCCCAGCTGGCGCCAGCGGCCAGGCAGGCAATGGCCAGCACAAGCGGGCGAAGGGTGGGGATTCGGTGTGTTGTGTTCATGAGTTTCTCCATGTGAACGAAAAGACAGACGGGATGCTACCCAGGGTAGCGGCAAGTCCCGTCACCAAATGTGACGAGATGTATGGCTGAAGCACCGCACGACCAGCCTTGCGGGCCGGCCAATGAAGCACAACCACCAAGAAAGCCTCGCCGGCTTCAGGTGGCGTTAAGCAACGGCCCGCATCGTTGCGCTGGCGGTGCAAGGGCACCCACCAACAGCCGATCCCGGTTTGGGGTCAGCAGCGTCACCACAAACACCCACAGAGGATACCTACGCATGAACCACGCCCACACACTCCCCAACCGTTCCCCATTGGCAGCGCTGCGGCTGCTGTCTGCCTCATTGCTCATGGCCGGCCTGGTCGCCTGCGGCGGCGGCAGCGACGGGGACACCACCGCCGCAGCCAAGTCGTACAAGGGCACGGTGACCAGCTTTGACAGCCCGCAGAGCTTCAGCGTGGACGGCATCCCGGTCGACGCCAGTGGCTCCAATGCCGTGCCCCAGGGCATGGCCACGGGAACCCGGGTCGAGATTCAGGGCGAGATGGTCAACGGAAGGCTGCAGGCCCGACGCGTCGAGCTCGATGACAACGACGACACCGACGACGGCAACACAGACCCCAACGAACTCGATGGCCGTGTGACGGCCTACTCAGGGCCTACCCGTTTCAGCGTGGATGGCATTGCCGTCGACGCGAACGCCGTCCCCACCACCCTGGCCATCGGCATGCGCGTCGAGGTGTACGGAGCGATGAGCAACGGCACGATGGTGGCCAGCCGTGTCAAGGTCGAAAACCAGAGTGGTTCCGATGACAACGCGGACGACGACAACGACGCCAACGATGACTCGGACAGCGGCAACGACGACCTCTGCGACGCCGTGGGCAAATCGGCCTGTGAGGACGACGGCAAGGATTGAATGAGACCTGAACGCGGGCGCCTTGCGAAAGACCATGCGGCCCCGCAGGTTCAAGCTTCAGCCACCTGTACCACCGAAGGACGCAGCGTGTCACCCAGCAGCTTCACCAGCTCATCGAGCACGCGGGTTTTCTCCAGCACGTGGCGCACACCCTGTGCGGCCGCGCGGGCGCGCAGTTCGTCGCTGACGTAGCCCGAGACCAGGATGGTCGGCAGACCCGGGCGCATGCGGCGGATGGCGGTGATCACGTCGAGCCCGGAGTGCTGGGGCATGTTGTAGTCGGTCACCACGATGTCGAAGGCCTGCGGGTCGGCGCGCACCGCGGCCATGGCCTGCTCGGGCTCGCTGTGGTGCAACACGCGGTAACCGTGGCGCGCGAGCAGCTTTTCCAGCATGGCGGACATGAGCAGGTCGTCTTCGATCAGCAATACCCGTTCGCCTTGCCCGCGCCCGGCATCGGGCTGAGCCACTGCGCCGCGGGCCGGGGCGGGCGCCACTCCACCGGGCGGAGTCGGAATGAAAATGTCGAACCGGGTGCCCTGACCGGGGTGTGAATGCACGCCGATGGCGCCGTCGTGCGAGCGCACGATGCCGTGCACCACGGACAGCCCCAGCCCAGTGCCCTTGCCCACCGGCTTGGTGGTGAAGAAGGGTTCGAAGATACGCTGGCGCACCTGATCGTCCATGCCGCTGCCGTTGTCCTGCACCGACAGGCGCACATGGCGCCCGGGTAGCAGGCCCAGGGGCATGGCCGCGGCGGCACCGAGCACCACGGTGTCCAGCCCCACTTCAATGCGCCCACCCTGGTCGCCCAACGCATGCCAGGCGTTGGTGCAGAGGTTGAGCAGCACCTGTTCAAACTGGGTGCGGTCGATCTCGGCGCTGGCCTCGGGGTCGTCGATGCATTCGATCAGCTGCACGCCGGCCGGCAGAGTGGACCGCAGCAGCGACAAGCTTTCACGCAGCACCGGCAGCAGCGGTTGCACCTGGCGCCGGGCGGCGTCGCGCCGGCTGAAGCTGAGGATGCGGTCGACCAGGTTCCGGGCACGGTCGCTGGCCTTGATGATCTGTTCCAGGCTGAGCGCCACATCGGCCGGGTTGCCGCCCTTGAGGTCTTCCTGAGCCATGTGGGCATTGCCGAGGATGGCGGCGAGCACGTTGTTGAAGTCATGGGCGATGCCGCTGGCCAGCGTGCCGATGGACTCCATCTTCTGCGCTTCGCTGAGCTGCTGCTCCAGCCGGCGGCGGGCCTCCTGCGCCTCGGTGCGGTCGGTGACGTCGGTGAGCAGGCCGTCCCACACGATGCGGCCTTCGCCCAGTGCGCGCGGCGCAGACACCAGGTGCATGCGCCGCACGCTGCCGTCGGGCCGGCAGAAGCGGGTTTCGCAGTCGAACACCTGCAGGGTTTCGGCGCAGCGCTGCTCGGTGGCGGCGAGGCTGGCCATGTCGTCCGGGTGGATACTGCCGTACATCGTGACCGGGTCACGCAGCACATCGGCAACGGTCACACCGCAGACGCGTTCCACCGAGTCGGACACCTCGGTGAAGCGGCGGTGGCCGTCGGGCTCCAGCACCACCTGGTACAGCACGGAGTTCGGCAGGTTGGCGCCCAGCAGGTGCATGCGAGCCTGACTTTCCCGCACCCGGGCTTCCGAGAGCCGCAAGGCTTCGAAAGGCGCATGGATGCTGGTGATGAAGGTGGCGCGGTACAACAGGGCGTAGGCCGCCACCTTGTAGAGGTGGCCCACCACGTTCTGGAAATCCGAGGGAGCCACGTAGGCCGTGAAGGCAAATCCACCCAGGCCCATGAAGAGGCAGGAGAGCGCGAGCAACGCGTATTGCCGCGATTGTTCGGATTTCGCCCGGCGCCACAGCACCAGCGCGAGCAGGCCGTTGAGCCCCACCAGCACGTATTCGTAGCCCGCCTTGAAGGGCGTCACACCCTCCCCCGGCACAAAGGTGACGGGAAATCGGTCGAGCGCGAAAGAGCCATAGGCGATGGTGGCCACCGCCACCACCAGGCCAATGCCCAGCAAGGTCGCCCGGGGCCAGCGGGGAGCCAGGCCCGCCGCGACGGCACCCAGTGTCACCACCTCGAAGCTGCGGCCCATGAGCCAGAAGAAGATGGCCTGGGGCGTGCTGCTCTCGGTGAGCAGGGGCGGCATGCCTTCGTAGGTCAGGGCGTGCATCAGATCGCAGCCGATGACCACCACAAAACCCGCGAGCAAGGCGTTGGCACTGTGGTCCTGCTGGCGGTCGAAGGTGTGCCAGGACACCGTGACCACCAGCGCGGCGATCACGATGGCAAACAGCTCCAGCAGCAGGTGCAGTTCAAGCATGCGACCGGCGAGCAGCCCGCTGGCGGTGTCGGGTGGGACACTGACGATGGCGACCATGCCCAGCACCGCAAGCAGGCTGAGAAGGCCGTATCTGAACGGGTGGGGGAAGGACATACCGGCACATTACCGGAAAAAAGGGCGCCCCCCTTGAAACGCACTGCCGCGCGGTCGCAGGCCCTGTGCGGCGGGCGTTTCAAGCGCGGGAAGCGCTCCCGGCACACCGGCCCCGGGCCCGGGCCCGCCTCACTCGATGCGCAGCTCCTGCACCCAGCGCGCACCGGGGGTGAAGTCGTCACGATCAAAGGGGCCGTAGGGTGGCTCGTTCAGGTTGTCGGGCGGCACGCCGATGCGGTTGAGATCCACCGCCTGGGGTTTGCCCACGAGGCCGGTGGACGTAAGACTGAACTTGAAGATGATGCCGTTCCACAGCTTGGCACCGAAGTCGGCCGGCTGCTTGAAGAAGAACAGCAGGCTGTGCTCCAGCCAGGCGAATTGGCCGGGCGAGACGGTGCCGGGCTGGGCATAGGGATAAGGCACGAAGCAGCTGATTTCCTGCGCAGCGGGCAGGCACTTGAATTCGCGCATGGAGAGGAAATGGTCGCGCATCACGGCGGGGTCCATCTGCACGCGGAAGCGGGCGGTGCCCTGCCCTTGCGGCTCGAAAAACACCGCGCCGATGCGGGTGCGCTGGCCATCCTTGGTGAGCGCCACCAGCGATTTCTCGCCGCTCAGCTCGAAGACCTGGGCACCCGCGGTGGGACTCAGGCCACACAGCAGCGCACACGCCAGCCCCCCGCGCCAGCTTCGGCGCGCAGCGGGCGGTGTGCGCCGCAGGTTCATGGTTTGATGGTCATGACCCACTCGGCCAGGGTCTTGATGTCGGCCGGGCTCATGCCGGGGTGCGGCGGCATGGGGATGCGGCCCCACTTGCCTTTGGAGCCGTACTGGATGGACTGCACCAGCGAGGCCACGGCGTCTTTGTCGTCCTTGTATTTTTCGTGCACGGCGCTGTAGGCCGGGCCAACGATCTTTTCTTTCGCCGAATGGCAGGACAGGCAACCGTTATTTTTGGCCAGCTCGATGGCAGCGGCTTCGTCCACCGCGTGCGCGGCACCGGAAGCGAGCAGAAGGCCAGCGGTGAGGAGAGAAAGAGTACGCATGTCAGCAATCACCAAAAGAAGAAAACAAAAAGGGTGAGGACCCCAACGCGGCACAAGCAGCGAAGAGCCCCCACCCAGCGCACACCCAGGATCCGGCTCCGCCGGTCCAAGGTGTGGTCCCCCCAGGGGGAAGCCGCGCAGCGGCGCAGGGGGGAGTGAACTCACATCACTTCATCAACTTGAAGGTCCAGACCGAGCCGCCCTGTTCGAGGAAGTTGACCTTCTTGGCCACTTCACCGCCCCACAGGGGAACCGCGCCGCCCCAGCCGGAGACCACGCTCACGTACTGCTCGCCGCCTTCGGTCCAGGTGATGGGAGGTGCCACCACGCCGGAGCCGGTCTGGAACTGCCACACCACCTTGCCGGTCTTGGCGTCGGCGGCCTTGAGGTAGCCCTCGGGCGTGCCCCAGAACACCAGGTCGCCCGCGGTCAGCACACCACCCCAGAGCGGGGCTTCGTTCTTGACTTCCCACTCGACCTTGCCGGTCTTGGGGTTGATGGCGCGCAGCGAACCGATGTGGTCGTCAAACAGCGGCTTGATGGTGAAACCCGCGCCCAGGTAGGCGGCGCCCTTCTTGTAGGTGATGGGCTCGTTCCAGATCTCCATGCCCCATTCGTTGGTGGGCACGTAGAACAGGCCGGTCTTCGGGCTGTAGGCCATGGGCATCTGGTTCTTGCCACCCAGGAAGCCGGGCGCGGAGAACACGGACTTGCCCTTGGCGCCGTCGCCACCGGCGGCGGTCGGGTCGCCCGGGCGGTTGGCCGGGTCGAAGTTCGGGCGGCCGGTCTTGAGGTCGATGCCGGTGGCCCAGGTCACTTTCTTCACAAAGGGGAAGGCGTTGAGCAGCTTGCCGTTTTCGGCGTCCATCACGTAGAAGAAGCCGTTGCGGTCGGCCTTGGCGCCAACGCGCTTGCCGTCCATGTCGAAGGTGATGAACTCGTTCACGCCGTCGTAGTCCCAGCCGTCGTTGGGCGTGGTCTGGTAGTGCCACTTGATCTGGCCGGTCTTCACGTCGATGGCGACGGTGGAAGCCGAATACAGGTTGTCGCCCTTGCGCACATGGCTGTTCCAGGGGCCGGGGTTGCCGGTGCCGAAATAGGCCAGCTTGGTCTTGGGGTCGTAGCTGCCGCCGAGCCAGGTGGCCGCGCCGCCGGTCTTCCAGGTCTCGCCAGGCCAGGTGGCGTTGGTGGTGCCGGTGATGCCGTTTTCCTTGCCGTCCTTGTAGCCCATGTGGCCTTCGACCACGGGGCGCGTCCAGACCATCTTGCCGGTCTTGGGGTCGCGCGCTTCGACGCGGCCAACCACGCCGAACTCACCACCGGAGACGCCGGTCATGAGCAGGCCTTCGGCGATCAGGGGTGCGGCGGTGTAGCTGTAGCCGGCGGAGTAGTCGTCGATCTTCTCGCGCCACACCACCTTGCCGGTTTCCTGGTCGAGCGCCACGAGCTGGGCGTCCAGCGTGCCGAAGATGACCAGGTTGTCGTACAGCGCCGCGCCGCGGTTGATCACGTCGCAGCAGGGCATGATGCCTTCGGGCAGGCGGTGCTCGTACTTCCAGAGCTTCTTGCCGGTCTTGGTGTCCACCGCGTAGATGCGCGAGTAGGACGCGGTGACGAACATCTTGCCGTTGTTCACCAGCGGCTGGCTTTGCTGGCCGCGCTGCTTTTCACCACCGAAGGACATGGACCACACGGGCACCAGCTTGCTGATGGTTTTTTCGTTGATACCGGTCAGCGGCGAGTGGCGCTGGCCCTGGGTGCCAATGCCCCAGCTGAGCACGTTGTCGGGGGTCTTGGCGTCGTCCGCGATCATCGCGTCGGTCACGCCCTGGGCGCTGACGTGGGCCGTGGCGGCCATGACCAAAAGGCTCAATAGAGTGCGTTTCACTGGGTGGTCTCCTGCTCGTTTGTGAGGTTGATGGCTTGTGGGAACTGGCCGTGCCGCCTGACCGCTCTTCTGGCTCCAGCCCCTCCGGTCTCGGACATGCACGCAGGGAAGAAATGGCAACTTCTGTGCCAGTGCAAACCCTAGGGTTTTCACTGATCGGAATACCCCCACAACGCCGCGCCCGGGCCGCCGGACGGCCGCAAATGCGCCACCCGGTGTTCAACGGCGCTGACGCGACCGTGACACTGTTCAAAAATGAATCACTGTCTGGTACACACCGCGTCCGCCCGACTTCTTGATGCTTTCTTGATACCGGGCCGCGCAGTCTTGCGCCCGTCTTGACGCCTACGTTCCTAGCATCGGTGGCATGTCTTGAACGGAGGTTTCCATGGACTTTTTCTACCTGGCCCTGGCCACCGCGTGCGGCGCTGTCGTCTGGGGGCTGGCGCTCCTGTGTCGTCGCCTGCAACCCACCGAAGGGAGGCGGTCATGAACGGCTGGACCCAACTCGCCGCCCTGCTCGCGGGCGGCCTTCTGATCTACCTGGTGGCGGTGCTGCTGCGGCCGGAGGATTTCTCATGAACACCTTGGCATGGCTGCAACTCGCGGTCTTCCTCACCCTGCTGCTCGCACTGGCCTGGCCACTGGCGCGTGCGATCGACGCCGTGATGGCCGGCAGCTTCGCGCTGGGGCAGCGCATCGAGACGCCGCTGTGGCGCCTGGCCGGTGTGCGGCCCGAGCGCGAAACCGGCTGGCTGCGTTATGCGCTGGGCCTGCTGGTGTTCAACGCCCTGGGCGTGCTCGCGGTGTATGCGCTGCAGCGCCTCCAGCATGTGCTGCCGCTGAACCCGCAGGCCTTCGGTGCGGTCACGCCCGACTCGGCCTTCAACACCGCCATCAGCTTCATGAGCAACACCAACTGGCAGGGCTATGGCGGCGAAACCACCATGAGCACCCTGACGCAGATGCTGGGCCTGGCGGTGCAGAACTTCCTCTCGGCCGCCACCGGCATCGTGGTGGTGATCGCGTTGGTGCGCGGCTTCGCGCGCCACTCGGCCCAGGCCATCGGCAACGTGTGGGTGGACCTCACCCGCGTCACGCTGTGGGTGCTGCTGCCGCTGTCGCTGGTGCTGGCGCTGTTTTTCGCGGGCCAGGGCGTGGTCCAGAACTTCTCGCCCACCACCGAGGTGAAGACCCTGGAGACCGTGAACTGGGAAACCACCACCCCGGCGGCCGACGGCCAACCGGCGCAGACCGAGGCGCACAGCAGCCCCACGCAGACCCTGGCCATGGGGCCGGTGGCCTCGCAGCTCGCCATCAAGATGCTGGGCACCAACGGCGGTGGTTTCTTCAACGCCAACTCGGCCCACCCGTTCGAGAACCCCACACCGCTGTCCAACTTCGTGCAGATGCTCAGCATCTTCCTGATCCCGGCCGCGCTGTGTTTCGTGTTCGGCCGCATGGTGGGTGACCAGCGCCAGGGCTGGGCGGTGCTCGCCGCGATGACGCTGCTGTTCGTGGCCTTCGTGGTCGCTGCCACCCACTTCGAGCAGCAGGGCAACCCGGTGCTGGCCGCACTCGGTGCCGACCAGACCGCCAGCGCCCTGCAGGCCGGCGGCAACATGGAAGGCAAGGAGGTGCGCTTCGGTATCAACGCGTCCAGCCTGTTCGCGGTGATCACCACCGCAGCGAGCTGCGGCGCCGTGATCGCCATGCACGACAGCTTCACGCCGCTGGGCGGCATGGTGCCGATGGTGATGATGCAACTGGGCGAGGTGGTGTTCGGCGGCGTCGGTGCGGGCCTCTACGGCATGCTGGTGTTCGCCATCATGGCCGTGTTCATCGCCGGTCTGATGATCGGGCGCACGCCGGCCTACCTGGGCAAGAAGATCGAGGCCCACGAGATGAAGATGGTGGCCATCGCCATCCTGGTCACGCCCTTGCTGGTGCTCGTGGGTACGGCCGTGGCGGTGATGACCGACGCCGGCCGCGCCGGCATCCTGAACCCGGGCGCACACGGCTTCAGCGAGGTGCTGTACGCGCTGTCCTCGGCCGCCAACAACAACGGCAGCGCCTTCGCCGGCCTGTCGGCCAACACGCCGTTCTACAACGTGCTGCTCGGCCTGGCGATGGTGTTCGGCCGCTTCGGCGTGATCGTGCCGGTGCTGGCCATGGCCGGCTCGCTCGCCGCCAAGCAGCGCGCCACCGCCACCGACGGCACCCTGCCCACCCACGGCCCGCTGTTCGTGGCCCTGCTGGTCGGCACCGTGTTGCTGGTCGGCCTGTTGAACTATGTGCCTGCGCTGGCGCTGGGCCCGGTGGCCGAGCACCTGACGCTGTGGGCACGCTGAGGAGGATCACCATGAGTCGACAAACCCTGCCCCTTTTGGACCCGGCGCTGATGCGTCCGGCCCTGATCGACGCCTTTCGCAAGCTCGACCCCCGCGTGCAGCGCCGCAACCCGGTGATGTTCGTGGTCTACGTGGGCAGCGCCTTCACCACCGCCCTGGCCATCGCCCAGCCCGAGGGCTTCACCATCGCGGTGGCGCTGTGGCTGTGGTTCACGGTGCTGTTCGCCAACTTCGCCGAAGCCATGGCCGAGGGCCGGAGCAAGGCGCAGGCCGCCAGCCTGCGCGGCCTCAAGAAACAGACCTGGGCCAAGAAGCTCGAATCCAGCTACGAGCGCGGCACGCCGCGCACCGCCCTGCACTGGCACCCGCTGGAGGCCGACAACCTGCGCAAGACCGACCTTGTGCTGGTCGAGGCCGGCGACACCGTGCCCGCCGACGGCGAGGTGATCGACGGCGTGGCCTCTGTGGACGAGAGCGCCATCACCGGCGAATCGGCGCCGGTGATCCGCGAATCGGGCGGTGACTTCTCGGCCGTGACCGGCGGCACGCGCGTGCTGTCGGACTGGGTGGTCGTGCGCGTCACGGTGAACCCGGGCGAAACCTTCGTGGACCGCATGATCGCGATGGTCGAGAACGCCAAGCGCCAGAAGACGCCGAACGAGATCGCGCTGACCATCCTGCTGGTGGCGCTGACCATCGTGTTCCTCGGCGTCGTGGTCACGCTGCTGCCGTTCTCCACATTCGGTGTGGCGGCGAGCGGGGCTGGCCAGCCGGTGAGCCTGGTGGTGCTGGTCGCCCTGCTGGTCTGCCTGATCCCGACCACGATTGCCGGCCTGCTCAGCGCCATCGGCGTGGCCGGCATGAGCCGGCTGATGCAGGCCAACGTGATCGCCACCTCGGGCCGCGCGGTGGAGGCCGCCGGCGACGTGGACGTGTTGCTGCTCGACAAGACCGGCACCATCACCCTTGGCGACCGCCAGGCCAGCGCCTTCCTGCCCGCGCCCGGCGTGAAGGAGGCCGACCTGGCCGATGCCGCGCAACTCGCCTCGCTCGCCGACGAAACGCCGGAAGGCCGCAGCATCGTCGTGCTGGCCAAGCAGAAGTTCAACCTGCGTGAACGTGATGTGGCCGCACTCGGCGCCACGTTCGTTCATTTCACCGCGCAGACCCGCATGAGCGGTGTGGATCTGCAGGGCCCCGACGGCAAGGGTCGCGCGGTGCGCAAGGGCGCGGCCGACTCGATCCGTCGCCATGTCGAAGCGCTGGGCGGCAGTTTCCCGGCGGCACTGCAGACCGCGGTGGACGACGTGGCGCGCCGCGGCAGCACGCCGCTGGTGGTGGCCGACGGCACCCAGGTGCTCGGTGTGGTCGAACTCAAGGACATCGTCAAGGGCGGCATCAAGGAACGGTTTGCCGAACTGCGCCGCATGGGCATCAAGACCGTGATGGTGACCGGCGACAACCGCCTCACGGCGGCGGCCATCGCCGCCGAAGCGGGGGTGGACGACTTCCTGGCCGAGGCCACGCCCGAGGCCAAGCTCAAGCTGATCCGCGAACACCAGTCGCAGGGCCGGCTGGTGGCCATGACCGGCGACGGCACCAACGACGCACCCGCCCTGGCCCAGGCCGACGTGGCGGTGGCCATGAACACCGGCACGCAGGCCGCCAAGGAGGCCGGCAACATGGTCGACCTGGACAGCAACCCGACCAAGCTGATCGAGATCGTCGAGACCGGCAAGCAGATGCTGATGACGCGCGGCGCGCTCACCACCTTCAGCATCGCCAACGACGTGGCCAAGTACTTCGCCATCGTGCCGGCGGCCTTCGTCGCCACCTACCCGCAGTTGTCGGCGCTCAACGTGATGCAGCTCGCCAGCCCCAACTCGGCCATCCTGTCGGCCGTGATCTTCAACGCGCTGATCATCGTGTTCCTGATCCCGCTGGCGCTCAAGGGCGTGAGCTACCGCGCCGTCAGCGCCGCCGTGCTGCTGCGCCGCAACCTGGCCATCTACGGCCTGGGCGGCGTGGTCGTGCCCTTCATCGGTATCAAGGCGATCGACCTGTTGATTTCTGTTGCCGGCCTTGCCTGAACCTTCCCGAGGGAATGCCATGAACCACTCACTTCAAACCACCCCCACTGAGCCCGACGACAAGAGCCCGGTGCTGCGCCCAGCCATCGTGCTGTTCCTCGTGCTGAGCCTGGTCACCGGCCTGCTGTACCCGCTGCTGGTCACCGGCGTGGCGCAGGCGGTCTTTCCGCACCAGGCCAACGGCAGCCTGGTCCAGCGCGACGGGCAGACCGTGGGCTCCGAACTCATCGGCCAGCCGTTCTCGTTGCCCGGCCACTTCTGGAGCCGCCCCTCGGCGACCGGGCCGATGGCCTACAACGCCGCCGCGTCCGGTGGCTCCAACCTCGGTCCCAGCCACCCGGCGCTGGCCGAAGCGGTGCAGGCGCGCATCGTTGCGCTGCGCGCGGCCGACCCCGGCAACAACGCGCCCGTGCCCGTGGACCTGGTCACCGCCTCGGCCAGTGGTCTGGACCCGCACATCAGCCTGGCCGCAGCGCGTTACCAGGTGACACGTGTGGCGCGCGTGCGGGGTCTCCCTACCGAGCAGGTGAACGCCCTCGTCGACCAGCACACCGAGGGCGCGTGGCTCGGCTTCATGGGGGAGGCGCGCGTGAACGTGCTGGCCCTGAACCTGGCGCTCGACGCCCAGGCCAAACCGTGAGCGATGGCGGGTGACAATGCCCCCAGCCATGACCGAGCCCTCCCGCCCAGACCCCGACGCCCTGCTCGCCCGGGTGCAGCAGGAAGAAGCGCGTGCGCGACGCGGCAACCTGAAGATTTTCTTTGGTGCCTCGGCCGGCGTGGGCAAGACCTACGCCATGCTGGCCGCGGCCCGCGTCGCCCACGCCCAAGGCACACCGGTGATCATCGGCGTGGTCGAAACCCACGGCCGGCCCGACACCGAAACACTGGCGCGCGATCTGCCGCGCCTGCCCCTGCGGTCCGTGCCCTACCGGGGCCACCAGCTGCAGGAATTCGATCTCGACGCCGCGCTCGCCTTCGGCGCGTTGCACGATCAGGCGCTGGTGCTGCTCGACGAACTGGCCCACAGCAACGTGGCCGGTTCGCGCCACCCCAAGCGCTGGCAGGACGCCGAGGAACTGCTGGCCGCCGGCATCGACGTCTGGTCGACGATGAACGTGCAGCACCTGGAGAGCCTCAACGATATTGTCAGCGGCATCACGGGCATCCGCGTCTGGGAGACCGTGCCCGACCGCCTCTTCGATGAAGCCGACGAGGTGGTGGTGGTCGATCTGCCACCCGACGAGCTGCTGGAGCGCCTGAAGGCCGGCAAGGTCTACCTGCCGCGCGACGGCGACAACCGCGCCGAGCGCGCGGCGGCCAACTTCTTCCGCAAGGGCAACCTGCTGGCGCTGCGCGAGCTGGCGTTGCGCCGGACCGCCGACCGGGTGGACGACGAGATGCGCGCCTACCGCCAGGGCAGCGCCGACAAACCGGTGTGGCCCAACCGCGAAGCCCTGCTGGCCGCTGTGGGGCCCGACGCGCACGGCGAGAAGGTGGTGCGCAGCACCGCGCGCACGGCGGCCCAGCTCGGCGTGCCCTGGCACGCGGTGCACGTGGAAACCCCGGGGCGCCCCTTGGGCGAGGGGGCGCAACGCACACTGCAGCTCGCCGAATCGCTGGGCGCGACCACCGCCACCCTCTCCGCCCCCGACACCGCCACCGCCCTGGTGCGCTATGCGCGCGAGCACAACCTGGTGCGGCTGGTGCTCGGACGCCGCGCGCGCCGCTGGCCCTGGTCGCGCAGCGTGGCCGGCCGCATCGCCGCCCAGGCCGACGACCTCGACCTGGTGCAGGTGGGGAAACCGGCCACCGCCGAAACGCGGCAGGCCACCGCGCCCGCGGAACGCGTTGAGGGGACCTGGCGCGGCTACCTGTGGGCGGCCGCAGTCTGCGGTGCCACCGCTGTGCTGGCGACGCCGCTGCTGGGCGTGCTGGAACTCAGCAACATCGTCATGCTGTTCCTGCTGGCCGTGGTGGGCGTCAGCCTGGTGTTCGGGCGGGGGCCGGCGGTGCTGGCCGCGTTCCTGGGCGTGGGCCTGTTCGATTTCTTTTTCGTGCCGCCGCGTTTCACCTTCGCGGTGAGCGACGTGGAATACGTGGTCACCTTCGGCGTGATGCTGGTGGTGGCGCTGGTGGTGGGCCAGCTCACCGCCGGCCTGAAGCAACAGGCCGAGGCGGCCACGCAGCGCGAGCACCGCGTGCGCAGCCTGTACGACATGTCTCGCGACCTGTCCGCCGCGTTGATGAACACGCAGGTGGCACAGATCGGTGCGCGGTTCCTCACCGGCGAGTTCGGCGCGCGCTCGGCCCTGCTCGTGGCCGACGAACACGACCGGCTGCAGACCATGGATGGTGCCACCGCGCCGGTGGACACCGCCGTGGCGCAATGGGCCTTCGACCGCGGCGAGGAAGCCGGCCGCGGCACCGACACCCTGCCCGCCAGTGCCTGCCTGGTGCTGCCGCTGAAGGCACCCATGCGCGTGCGCGGTGTGCTGGTGATCGAGCCACCGGGGCAGCGACCCTGGGGCACCGAACAGCGCCGCCTGTTGCAGACCTGCGCCTCGCTGCTGGCGATTTCGCTGGAACGCATCCACTACATCGACGTGGCGCAGAGCAGCACGGTGCAGATCGAATCCGAACGCCTGCGCAACTCGCTGCTCTCGGCCATCTCGCACGACCTGCGCACGCCCTTGACCTCGATGGTGGGCCTGGCCGATGCGCTGGAACTCACACCGCCGGGCCTGAGCGTGGCGCAGCGCGAGGTGGCCGGTGCCATGCGGCAGTCGGCCCAGCGCATGAGCGCGCTGGTGAACAACCTGCTGGACATGGCCCGCCTGCAGGCCGGCGCCGTGCAGCTCAACCGCGCCTGGCAGCCGCTGGAAGAGGTGATGGGCAGCGCGCTGGCGGTCTGCGACAGCCTGCTGGCCGGACGCGACATCCGCGTGGACCTGCCCGACGGGTTGCCGCTGCTGCACCTGGACGCCGTGCTGATCGAGCGCGTGCTGGTGAACCTGCTGGAGAACGCCAGCAAATACACCCCCGCTGGCAGCGACATCCACCTCTTTGCGCGCTCGCGCAGCGACACCGTGGTGCTCACGCTGGACGACCACGGCCCCGGTCTGCCCAGGGGACGCGAAGAGCGGGTGTTCGAGAAGTTCGAACGGGGTCAACGCGAGAGCGCCCTGCCGGGCGTTGGCCTGGGCCTGGCCATCTGCCGCGCCATCGTGGAGGCCCACGGTGGCACGATCGAGGGTCACAATCGCGAGGCAGGTGGTGTCGTGCAGGGTGCCCGCTTCGTCATCACCCTGCCGCGCGGCAAGCCGCCGTCCGACCTGGGAACCACCGCCGCCGCCGAGGAACCCCCCGAGCCATGACCCCACCCGGCAGCCAGATCCTGATCGTCGAAGACGAGGCCCACATCCGGCGCTTCGTGCGACTCACGCTGGTGGCCGAGGGCCACACGGTGCACGAGGCCGAGAGCTACCAGCGCGGGCTGATCGAGGCCGCGACCCGCCCACCCGATCTGGTCATTCTCGACCTGGGTCTGCCCGACGGCGACGGCGTGGAGCTCATCCGCGAACTGCGGCAATGGTCGTCCATGCCGGTGATCGTGCTCTCGGCCCGCAGCGCCGAAGCGAGCAAGATCGCCGCACTCGACGCCGGCGCCGACGACTACCTGGTGAAGCCCTTCGGCTCGGGCGAACTCAGCGCGCGTGTGCGTGCCCAGCTGCGCCGCCACCAGCAGCAAACGCCGGCCGGCGAGCCGCAGATCGCGTTCGGCGACATCCGCATCGATCTCGTGCGCCGCGTGGTGGAGCGTGCGGGCCAGGAGCTGCACCTCACCCCGATCGAATACAAGCTGCTGACGCACCTGGCCTCACAGCCCGACCGCGTGATCACCCACGCCCAGTTGCTCAAGGCCGTGTGGGGCCCCGGGCACCAGGAGGACATGCACTACGTGCGGGTGCACATGGCCAACCTGCGCAAGAAGATCGAGGACCAGCCTTCGATGCCCAAGCACCTGATCACCGAAACAGGGGTCGGTTACCGGTTCAGGAATTGATCCCCCCCGCCGCGCTGCGCGCGACCCCCCAGGGGGCAACGCGATGCGGCTCGGCAAAGCCGGTTCCGCCGCGTTCTGGGTGGGGCACCTCGCTCCGGAGGTGTTTTCTGGCCCTCCCCGTTCCCGCAGGGACGTCCCTTCAGGTCAACGCCCGGAGTTGGGTGCGGCCATCACCTTTTGTTCGTAGCGCGGGTACCACTGGGTCAGGCTGCGGTGCAGCTCAGCGGGTTGGGCGGCCCAGCGTTTGAAGCGTTCGGGCACGGGGGTGCCCAGCACTTCGCCGAGGTCGAGCCCGCGCTCGGCGCTCTCTTGCATCAACGTGGTGAGCCAGCGCAACCAGCCGCGCGTCTGCTGCACACCGGCCAGACCCGTGTGCACCGGGCCGTGGCTTGGCACTACGGTTTTCACCGCACCGCTGGCGTGCCACTGCTCCAGCGCGTCGAGGCTGGCCAGCCAGGCGGCGAAGTCGGCGTGCGGTGTGGTCGGCACACGCTCGGCAAACACCAGCCCGCCGGCGAACAGCACGCCGGTGCGGTGGTCGAGCAGCACCAGGTCGTCGGCGGTGTGGCCGTGCAGGCGTTTGAGTTCCAGCTTGTGCTGGCCGAGTTGCAGGGTCTGCGGCAACACGGCCTCGCGCGCGGGGGTGGACTCTGTGCCGCGCATCCAGTCGCCGCAGAGTCGGTAGAGGTTGTCGGCGTAGGCCGTGCCTTCGGCCTGCATGCCGCTGATGCTGCCGGGCAGCGCCTGCGTGGGCCGGTCGGCCCAGGCCTGGTTGCCGAAGAAGTAGTCAGGGTGCAGGTTGAGTTCGATCACGCGTTGCACCGGCTCGCGCGTGATGCGCTCGATGGCGCGGCGCTGCTGCTCGCCGTACAGGCGCGAAGGCCCGGTGTTGATGACCACCACGCCCGCGCCGGTGGCGATGAAGGCGGTGTTGATGATGTTGCAGCCGTTGGCGCGGCTGAAGTCCTGCACCGCGCCTTCGATGACCCAGGTGCCTTCGGCGATCTGCCGCGGCTGCAGGTCGTAGTTGAAGGTGGCGGCGTCGGGCTTCGATGCCGGCGGAGGCACGGCGATGGTCTGAGCCTGCGCGGTACCCGCCAAGGCGAAGACGGCCGCGCAAAGCCAGCGCTTCAATGAGATACCTCCGCCCTGAGGGCTGCGGTGCGAGCTTGCTTGGGAACGGCCCTGCGCTGCGCTCATGCCCCCACCTCGGCATCGATGCGGTTGCCGTTGTTGTCGCGACCGATCAGTCGCAGACCCGGGACCGCCTGCGGTGGCAGTTCGAAGGTGATGAGCGGGTTTTCCGACACCGGTTCGTGCAAGGTCAGCTTCCACCAGGCCTGGCCCGTGCTGTCCACCAGCTGCAGGTCTTCGATGTAGAAAGCCGGAATGCCGGCGACCAGGCCGGTGTCCATAGGGTGCATCACGCGCACACGCAGGCGCCGGCTGCCTTCGAGCACGTTGTTGAAAAAGCGCGCCTGCACCTGGCCCAGGGTCTTGCTCCAGGAACCGTCGGCGCGCGTGAGGCCGGGCACCGTGCAGCCGCCGCCCGCCGCCTGCACCCAGGTGCTGCCCACGTGCCACTGCCCGTCTTTGGTTTGAACGAAAGCGCGCACCGGCGAAGCCTGCTCCATGCGGATGCGGAATGCCAGCATGGGAAGCGCGCGCAGGGGCTCGAAGTCCAGCACCTGGCGCACCGGGTTGCGGTCCACCGCCACGCGGATGCGCGCGACTCCGCCGCCCACCTTGTCGAGTCCCCGCGCGTCCACCAGCAGCGGCACGTTCATCGCGTCGTCGGCAAAGGCCGGGCCCTTGATCACCACCGCGTCGGAGAACTTCGCCATGGCCTTGCCGATGGTCTGCTCGCGCAGGCTGGGGTACTGCATGGAGCCCAGCGGATCGCCACCGGTCTGGTCGTCCTGCGCTCGCAAAGCAGCGGGCAGCAGCGCCCCGAGCAAGCCGCTGGCCAGCAACTGCCTGCGTTGAAAAAACCGCGTCATCCGCCGCCCCCTTTGGTCTTGACCCACCCGCGCTGCGGGTCGTAGCCCCAGAGCGCCGCCACAAAAAACACCACACCGCAGCCCACCACCACCGACCACGACAACGCCGTGAACTGCCCCACCAGCGCATAGCGCATGGCCTCGACCGCGTGGGTGAACGGGTTCCACTCAGCGAGGTGGAGCAACCACCACGCGCCCGACTCTTCGAGCTTCCACAGCGGGTACAGCGCGGGGCTGATGAAGAACATCGGGAAGATCACGAAGTTCATGGTGCCGGCGAAGTTCTCCAGCTGTTTCACGTACACCGAGAGCATCAGCCCGAGCGCGGCGAGCATGGTGGCGCCGCAGGCCATGGCGACAAGCAGGCCCGGCAGGTTGGTCAGCGGCACCTCCACGCCAAAGGCCCAGGCGATGGCGAGGAACACCACCATTTGCAGCACCGACAAACAGGTGCCCGCGAGCAGCTTGAAGGCCAGCAGCCAGCCGCGCGCCAGCGGCGCGGTAAGCAGCAGGCGCATCACGCCCATCTCGCGGTCGTACACCATCGAGAGCGAGCTCTGCATGCCGTTGAACAGGGCGACCATGCCGAGCAGGCCGGGCACCATGTAGGCCTTGTATTCGATGTAGGTCTCATAGGGCGGCACGATGGCGACGCCGAACACGTTGTTGAAACCCGCCGAAAACACCACGAACCACAGCAGCGGCCGCACCAGCGCCGAGCCCAGGCGCGTGGGCTGGCGCAGGAAGCGGTTGAGCTCGCGGCCCACCACCGCGCGCAGGGCGCGCAGCAGGTGAACGGGCAGCGGGGGCGCTGCGATCGGTATCACGGACGCGACTTGCATGCACTCTCCTGTTCATCGACACCCAGCGTGTCGAGCACTTCTTTCGGGTGCAACACGCCGTCGAGTGGCGCGGTGCCGACCACGCCGTCCACATGGCTCAGGAACAGCGGCTGGCGCAGCTGGCCGTCCCAGGCGCGAAACGACAGGGTGCGGCCCTTGAAGCCGTCGAGCGTGGTGCTGCCGCCGCGCAGCGCCTTGAGCTGCTGCGCCACCGGCGCCTTCGGGTTCTCGGCGAGCACGGTGGCCACCGCGCGGCCTGCAGCCCAGGCCGCCCAGTCAGGACCCTGCATCGACCGGTCCACCAGCTTGCCAAAGCGGCGCGTGAGTTGCGGGCCGCCGTACCGCTCCCACTGCGGGTGCCAGGCCGTTGCCACCAGGCCGTTGGCACCGACCACCGGGCGCGGCCACTGCGTGGCGTAGGGCAGCAAACGCGCGAACTCGCCGTCGCTGTCCATCACCGCCACCACCTCGTGTTCGCGGTCGCCGGTGAGCAGGCGCGTGTTGCCGAGGTCGCGTTCGCGCGGGTCGCCGGTGAGCTTGAACGGCTTCTGCGCCACGACCTTGATACCAAAGCGTTTGGCCGAGCGGTTGAAGGCCTCGGTCATCAGCGCGTCGCCGGGCAACGGACCCTGCAACAGCAGCGCCTTGCGCCAGTTGCGCGCGGCCAGGTACTGGGCCAGCGCGTCGCCGAGCATGGCACGGCTGGGGGCGGTGTGCAGCAGGTGGGCGGCACACTGGGCGCCGCGCAGGCTGTCGTCGTCCAGCGCGGCGTTGAACACGATGGCACCGCCCAGTGCAGCGGGCGTGGCCTGCACCAGCGCGCGCAACTCGGCCAGCGGCAGATCGGCCACCACGTGCTGCACCCTCAAAGCCTTCAGCTCGGCCAGCGCCTTGGGCAGCGCAGCGGCGTTGAGCAAGACCACGTCCTTCACCACCAGCTCCAGCCCGGCCGCATCCAGCTCAAATGCCGAATCCTCCGCCGCCAGTTTCACGCCGTCGATGGCGCGGCCGGTCGGGTGACCCGGATAGGCCTTCTCCATGCGGCGCGGCGCGTGCCGCGGATCGCCGTCGAGTGACACCACCGCGATGGTGACCTTGGTGGCCGCGAAAGAGGGCAAAGAAACAAGACCCGAAACGCCCAGCAAAGCCAACCCGCAGGCGCGCCACAGACCCAAACCCAGAATGCCGCGGAACTGGCTTCGCCAGGCCGTAGGCATTGCCCCTTGAGGGGCGGAGCGGCCACTTGCGTCATCGACATTCGCCGATGCCGGGGAAGTGGGCAAGCGACGGGGGTGGGTCATTTACCCACCAGGATCGAGTGCGGCACGCGACCAGCCGGCACTGTTTTCAGCGCCTTGCCCGAAGCCGTGTCCACCATCGTCATGTCGTCCGACAGGCCATTGGCCACGTACAGCGTCTTGCCATCGGGGTGGAAGCCCATGCCCCAGGCGCGCTTGCCCACCAGGACCTGCGTCTTCACCGCCTTGGTGGCCACGTCCACCTGCGCCACATGGTTGGCCTTGCCAAGCCCGACCCACATGCTCTTGCCGTCCGGGCTGATGGTCATGCCCACGGGCGTGATGTCGGCCTGGCGCATGCCCTTCACCTCGAACTTGATCTTCTGCTTTTCGGTGTTCGTCTTGGTGTCGACCACGCTGACCGTGGCGTCCAGTTCGTTGGTCACCCAGAGCTCGCCACCATCGGGCGAGAGCACGAAGCGGCGCGGACGCTTGCCGACCTTGATGTTCTTGGTGACCTTCTTCGTGCCGAGGTCGATCACGTGGACCACGTTGGCCACCTCGGAGGTGACGTAGGCCGTCTTGCCGTC
Source organism: Hydrogenophaga aromaticivorans (assembly GCF_013387465.1). Taxonomy (GTDB): domain Bacteria; phylum Pseudomonadota; class Gammaproteobacteria; order Burkholderiales; family Burkholderiaceae_C; genus Hydrogenophaga; species Hydrogenophaga aromaticivorans. Next base: position 48,215 of record NZ_VYGV01000025.1, read on the forward strand.
CGGCGTGACCAGCACGCCTTCGGGTTCGCCACCGGTCTTGACCTCGAACACCGCCTTCTTCGTGCCGATGTCGTAGGCAGCCACCACGTTCTCGTCTTCGATCGACACGTAGGCGGTCTTGCCGTCGGGGCTGAGGTCGAACATCTCGGGGCTGTCGCCCAGGGGCACCGTGCCGGCCAGTTTGCCGGTGGCCACATCCACCAGGCCCATGGCGTTGCTGTCGCCACAGATCACGAGGATCTGCTGGCCGTCGCCGCTGAAGCTCATGTCGCGCGGACGCTTGCAGACGTCGATGGCGCCGGTGCGCTCACCCTGGGTGTCGAACACATAGATCTTGTTGTCCTTCTCGCTGGACACATAGACCTTGCCGGCACCCTGGGCCTGGGCAGACAAGGCGAGCGAGGCGGCGGCTGCGGCGAGTGACACGGCGCGCAGGGCACAAGCCATCGGGGCACGAAGGGGCATGAAAAGTCTCCTGTCTTGTTGGGTATCGGCGAACGGTGTTCGTCCGGCGCACGTCGAGGTGCACACGAGTGGTCTGCAAAAAAGGTGCCAGGCGCACGGGAACAGAAATTGCCTGAAAACCACCGGTGCCCGGGGCTTTCCCGGGCGCTGGAGACACAAACACCGCCCCATGAGACACATACCGTCACGCCCAGCGTTCAAAAATGGCACAGGGAAAACCCTTGATGCGCTCCAGCACTGCACGATCGGAGTTTCACGGCGCGGCTTCATGGGCCTGGGCGTATCGCTCGCTTTCGCATCCGCCCTGCCCCGCGCCTTGGCGCAACCGGGCAGCAGCAACACCGCCAGCTGGCCGAGCAAACCGCTGCAGCTCATCGTGCCCTGGCCCGCGGGCGGCCAGACCGACCTGACGCTGCGGGTGCTGTGCGAAGAGGCCGAGCCGCTGCTGGGCCAGCCCATCGTGGTCATCAACAAACCGGGTGCGGCGGGCACGCAGGTGGCGCCACTGCTCAAGGCCGCCGAACCCGACGGCCACACCATCGGCCAGGTGCCGATCACGGTGTACCGCCACGCCTTGATGAACCATGTGCCCTGGGACCCGGTGACCGACCTCAGCCCCATCCTGCAGGTCTCGGGCGTCACCTTCGGCGTGCTGGTGCCCGCCAGCAGCCCCTGGAAGACACTCGCCGATCTGGTGGACTGGGCCCAGAAGCACCCGGGTGAACTGGTGCTGGGCTCGACCGGCATCGGCACCACGGCGCACCTGGCGATGGAAGAGATCTTGCTGAACCACGATGTGCGCTATGTGCACGTGCCCTACAAAGGCACGGCCGACCAGATGCTGGCGATCGCGGGCGCGCAGATCATGGCCGGCGTCAATTCCACCGGTTTCGCCCCCTGGGTGGACCGCGGCCAGATGCGCCTGCTGGCCACCTTCAGCGCGCAGCGCAGCCCACGCTGGCCCGAGGTGCCGACGATGCGCGAGCTGGGCTACGAGCAGGCGGTCTACACCTCGCCCTGGGGCCTGGCCGCACCGCGCGGCACGCCGGAGGCGGTGGTGCAGAAACTGCACGAGGTGTTCCGCCGCGCCATGTTCAGCGAGCGGCACCAGGCCGCGCTGGCCAAGTACGATCAGGGCCTGGACTACCTCAACACGCACGACTACCGGCAAGCCGTGCTGGCCACGGTGGAGCATGAAAAGCGCCTGCTCAAACGCATGAACCTGCTGGCCCGCCCCGCCGGCTAGGATGAACACCCCCGCCGCGCTGCGCGCGACCCCCTCAAAGGGGGCGACACCAGCCGTCCGGCAAAGCCGGCCCGGCGGTGTCCCTGGCGGGACCGCTTCATGCATAGCGAGTCGCGAAACGCGCAGTGAACCAAGTCCACATCCACCATGACCACCACCCCTTTGCTGACCGCGCAGAACCTGCACAAGGCCTATAACGGCAAACCCGCGCTCAAGGGCGTCAACGTGGCGCTGCAGGCCGGTGAGATGCTGGCCCTGCTGGGGCCCAACGGTGCGGGCAAATCCACCCTGCTGCAACTGCTGACCGGCCTGTTCAGCCCCGACCAGGGAACGATCGTGGTGATGGGTCACGACATGCAGCGCCACCCCAGCCGCGCGCTGGCGTCGCTGGGCGTGGTGTTCCAGCAGAGCGCGCTCGACATGGACCTCTCGGTGATGGCCAACCTGCTGTTCCACACCGACCTGCACGGCCTGCCGCGCGCGGTGGCCAAACAGCGCATCGCCGACGGGCTGGCCGCCATGGGCCTGGGCGATCAGGCCAAGGCCGTGGTGCGCAGCCTCTCGGGTGGCACGCGGCGCAAGGTGGAGCTGGTGCGCGCGCTGCTGCACGAACCGGCCGTGTTGCTGATGGACGAGGCCACCGTGGGCCTGGACCCAGCCTCACGCCAGCACCTGCTCGACACCGTGCGCAGCCTGTGCCACACGCGCGGCATGGCGGTGCTCTGGGCCACACACCTGATCGAAGAGGTTAAGGTCGCCGACCGTCTGATGCTGCTGCACCAGGGCACGGTGCGCTTCGACGGTTCGATCGACGCCTTCATGCAGGCATCGCAGGGCGGCGATTTCCAGACCGAGGTGCTGCGCGCGCTGGAGAAGCCAAGCCTGTGAGCGCATGCGCCCTCACCCCTGCCCTCTCCCAGGGGGAGAGGGGGAGGAGCGGGATCAGAACGTGTAGGTGGCCGAGAGGCCCAGACCCCACTGCCGACCCGGCGCGGGCTCGAAGAAGCGGCGGTTGCCGTCGTTGGCGATGACCGAACCGATGTAGGCCTTGTCGGCCACGTTGTCCAGGCGCAGCGACTCGCGCAGCTTCCAGGCGCCCAGCTTCTGCTCGAAGCCCAGGCGCAGGTTGAACAGGGTGGCGGCCTCGGTGCGGTCGCTGTTGAGGTCGTCCACCGCCATGCCGCCCTGGTGCACCAGCTCCAGCGCGGCCGTCATGCCGGGCACGGCGCGCGGCTGCCAGGCCAGCTCCGCGAACAGCGCGCGGTCCACCGTGCCGGGAATGCGGTTGCCCTTGGCCACCGTGGCGCCACTGCTGCTGGCAAAGGCGTCGGCGAACTTCGCGCTCAGCGTGGACAGGGCCACGTGCGTGCGCCACTCGGGCGCGAGCTGCCCGCTGTAGGCCAGCTCCAGGCCGGAGCGGCGGGTGCTGCCGGCGTTGGTGTAGATGGTGCGGCCCCCGCTGCTGGACGCCACCACGATCTCGTCGCTGGTGTTGATGCGGAACAGCGCCACGTCGAGGCGGTGGCCCTCGGCCAGCTTCGTTTTCAGGCCCAGTTCCATGTGCGTGCTGCGCGCCGAGCGCAGGGACAGGTTGGGGCCGCTGCCGTCGGCGGTGTAGGCGATCTCGGTGAGCGTGGGCGTCTCGAATCCCCGGCCCACGTTGGCGTACACGTTGGTGTCGGCGCTCAGGTGGCGCGTGATGCCCAGCACCGGGTTGGTGGCGCTGAAGTCGACCTCGCCGCTGTCGTCGGGGTTGGTCCCGTTGATGAAGTGATCCTTCACGCGGAAGTCCACCCGGTTCAGGCGCAGGCCGGCCACCGCGCTCCAGTCTTCGTTGATGGCCCAGTCGGCCTGGGTGTAGAGGCCGGCGCTGTTGACGCTGTCGTCCTCGTCGCGCTTGAGGTCGCCCTGCACACCGAAGTTGTTGATGTAGCCGCGGCGCTGTTCGCTCATGCGGTCCAGGTCCAGCCCGGCGCTGAGCTGCACCTGACCCTCACCGGCGGGGATGCGGCGCGTGTAGCGCAGGCCGGCCCCGCTGTAGCTGCGGTCCAGCTGCACGATGCCACCGGCCGCCGTGGGCGCGGTCTGCACAAACAGCGGGATGGAGAGGCGGTTGTCCAGATCGCGCTGGCCGGCGTAGACCCGCGCCGTGAGGCTGCTCGCGGCGTCCACCCGGTGGTCCAGCACCAGACCCAGCTGGCTCTGCGACACGTCTTTGCCGGCCTGGTAGAGCGTGGAGTTGGCAACCGCCTGGCGCGGGTCGGCTTCAAACTGCTCGCGCGTCAGGCCCAGCGGATCACCGGAAACGGGCTGGTCGAACACATTGGCCACCAGGGTCAGGCGGGTCTGCTCGCTGAAGGCCCAGCGCAGCTTGGCGTTGAGGTGCTGGCGCTCGGCCGCGCTGTTGACGCGCCAGCCGTCGGTCTGGAAGTCGCTCACGTCCACCACGTAGTTGAGCGCCCCGCTCTGCCCTGCGGCCTGCAGGCCGTAGCGGCGCAGGCCGTCGCTGCCCAGGTCGACGCTCGTGCGCAGCTCGGGCCGCTCGGGGCCGTCGGCGGTGAAGACCTGCAGCACGCCCGCCGACGAGTTGCCGTACAGCTGGGCCAGCGGACCGCGCAGCACCTCGATGCGTTCGGCCGACGGCAGGCTGATGGTGGACGCCTGGCCCTGGCCGTCAGGCATGGTGGCGGGGATGCCGTCCACGATCAGGCGCGCGCCGCGGATGCCGAAGGGCGCACGCGAACCCGAGCCGCGGATGGAGAGTTGCAGGTCCTGCGCGTAGTTCTGGCGGTTCAGAACCGTGACGCCCGGGATGCGGTTGATGGCTTCCGAGAGGTTGACCTGCGGCCCGGCGGCCTCGATGGTCTCGCGGCCAATGCCCTGGATGGCGGCCGGCGCGTCAAAGCTCCGCTGCGCCTCGCGGTTGGCGGTGACCACCACCTCCGACAGGGTCTGGGCGCTGGTGGCAATCGGTGCTGCCGCCCAGGCCAGGGCCATGGCCGCCGTCAGGCGTGTGCATCGCAGGGTGTTGAGGGGGTTCATGTTTGTCTCCTGTCGTGGGGTGGTGGTGCCCGCCATCAATGTTCGCATGGCCGGGTTCTTTTTAAACATGCATGCTGGATACAAGTTTTATGCCACCAGCCTCTGCGCCGAAATGGAACACCCTGCGCAACCCCGACCGAACTCACCGGGACGAAGCCCGGCCCCCACCGGCCAACTCTTCGGCGTCGAGTTCGGCCATCTCGGCCTCGCTGAACACCCGCGAGCGCGTGTGGAAGGCCTTGCCCTCCGGCCCTTCGAGCGAGAAGGTGCCGCCGTGGCCTTCGATCACGTCGATGATGAGCTGCGTGTGGCGCCAGTAGGCGTATTGCGCCTTGCCGATGTAGAACGGGCACCCTCCTATGTGGCCCAGGTACACATCGCCCGCGCCCATGGTGATCTCGCCCGGCAGGTAACAGTTGGCCGCGCTGTTGTCGCAGCAGCCACCCGATTGGTGGAACATGAGTTCGGGCCCGTGTTTGGTCTTCAGGAACTGAATCAGCTCGACCGCGGCCGGTGTGGCAATGACTTTTTCAACCATGACTTGTCTCCTTGTTCCGAAAGCCAAAAAGGGGAGCCGTTGCCAGCTCCCCTTTGATCTCACTTCAATCCGGACGGATCAGAAAAATCCCAGCTTGTTTTCCGAGTAGGAAACGAGCAGGTTCTTCGTCTGCTGGTAGTGGTCGAGCATCATCTTGTGGGTTTCGCGGCCGATGCCCGATTCCTTGTAACCACCGAACGCAGCGTGTGCCGGGTAGGCGTGGTAGCAGTTGGTCCACACACGGCCCGCCTTGATCGCGCGGCCCATGCGGTAGGCCACGTTGCCGTTGCGGCTCCACACCCCGGCGCCCAGGCCGTACAGCGTGTCGTTGGCGATTTCGAGGGCTTCGGCTTCGTCCTTGAAGGTGGTCACGGCCAGCACGGGGCCAAAGATTTCTTCCTGGAAGATGCGCATCTTGTTGTGGCCCTTGAACAGCGTGGGCTGCACGTAGTAGCCGCCTTCCAGATCACCACCCAGGTGGGCTTGTCCACCGCCGGCCAGCACTTCAGCGCCTTCTTCCTTGCCCAGTTCCAGGTACGACAGGATCTTGGTCAGTTGCTCTTTGGAAGCCTGCGCGCCCATCATGCTGTCGGTGTCCAGCGGGTTGGCGTGTTTGATGGCGGCGACGCGCTTCAGGACGCGCTCCATGAACTTGTCGTAGATGGACTCTTGAATCAGCGCACGGCTCGGGCAGGTGCAGACCTCACCCTGGTTGAACGCGAACAGCACCAGGCCTTCGACGGCCTTGTCGAGGAAGGCGTCGTCCTTGTCCATGATGTCGGCGAAGAACACGTTGGGCGACTTGCCGCCGAGTTCCAGCGTCGCCGGGATCAGGTTGTTGGCAGCGGCCTGGGCGATCACGCGGCCCGTGGTGGTGGAGCCCGTGAAGGCGATCTTGGCGATGCGCTTGCTCGTGGCCAGCGGCATGCCGGCTTCACGGCCGTAACCGTTGACGATGTTCAGCACGCCCGGGGGCAGCAGGTCGGCGATCAGCTCGGCCAGGATCAGGATCGAGATCGGGGTGGACTCTGCCGGCTTGAGCACCACGCAGTTGCCCGCGCCGATGGCCGGGGCCAGTTTCCACGCCGCCATCAGGATGGGGAAGTTCCAGGGAATGATCTGGCCGACCACGCCCAGCGGTTCCTGGATGTGGTACGCCATGGTGTTCTCGTCGATTTCGCTGACGCCACCTTCCTGCGCGCGCACGCAGCCCGCGAAATAGCGGAAATGGTCGACGGTCAGCGGGATGTCGGCGTTGAGCGTTTCGCGGATCGCCTTGCCGTTGTCCACGGTCTCGGCGTAGGCCAGCAGCTCCAGGTTCTGCTCGATGCGGTCGGCGATCTTCAGCAGGAGGTTGGAGCGCGTGGCGGCGTCGGTCTTGCCCCACTTGTCGGCGGCGGCGTGGGCGGCGTCGAGCGCGAGTTCGATGTCTTCGGCGGTGGAGCGCGCGGCCTGCGTGTAGACCTGGCCGCTCACGGGCGTGATCACGTCAAAGTACTGGCCCTTGCACGGCACGACCCACTTGCCGCCAATGAAGTTGTCGTAACGGGGCTTGTAGGCGATCTTGGCGCCGGCGACGCCTGGGGCTGCGTAAATCATGTTTGTCGTCCTCTGGGATGGTGGATAAAAAGTGAATCGCCCGATGGGCTGCCTTCATCACCACAACTTCCGTGCCACGCCAGAAGACCGACTCAAATTGAGACGATTGCTCACTTTTTTGACAACACAAAATGAAGGGTTGCGCCATTCAGGCCCAAACCGCTGCGCACTGCGCCAGCCTGGTACGGCACACCCGTTCATATGAACGCGGGTGCCAACGCTCGATGCCGGTTACCCCGCCAGACCGATCACGAGCGACGAAACGCCCATCGAAGCCCAGGCCCGCTGCCCCTTGCGCGCCGCCGACGGGTGCTCCGCAAAGCCCACCCACTGACCACCCCCATCCAGCGCGAGCACCACCTCGTCACGCCCCTGCCCGCGCGCCAGCCGCTCGATGCGACCGGGCAGCACACACTGGCCGGGCGTGTCTTCCACCTCATCCCGGCCGACCCGCACCGCCGTGGCCTTGCACAACACCAGCACCTCCAGCCCCGCGCGCAGGCCCAGCAGATCGGCGCTCTCACGCGTCACGCTCGACGTGAGCAGCGCCTGCCCCGGCGTGCGCAGCCGCACCAGCACCGTGGGATCGCCCTGCCCCAGCGACTCCACCGCTTCGACACGGCAAGGCAACTGGTTGCGCATGCTGGTGCGCAAACCCAGACCAAAGCGCAAACCAGAAGACCCACCGGCAAACCGCGTCAACACCGCCTCACGCGCCTGGGCCAGCTCGTCCGCCAGAGCCAGCAGCTGCAGCCCCTGCGGCGTGATGCGCGCGCCGCCCCCACCCGCCCCGCCCACCGTGCGCTCCACCAACGGCACGCCGCTCAAGTTGGTGAGCGTGTCGATGGCCTGCCACGCGGCCTTGTAGCTGATGCCCGTGTCGCGAGCGGCCTGCGAGATGGAACCCGTCTCGCCCACCCGGCGCAACACCTCCAGTCGCTTGTCGCTGATGGCGTGGCCGAGGGCTTCTGAGAGTGCGGTGTGAAGAGGTGAGGTCATGGAAGTCGCAGGCTTTTGTCTGCAAGGGAGATTCACGATTCCACGCCGGATCGGCGACTGCAGGTCCTGTACCCCAAAGTACCCTATCGGTCAGTACCTTGCCGTTTAGGTGGAGTCCACATACGAAAGGATCGGCGGCGGTGCCTAGCCGCTCGCTTTTAAGGCCGCTTCTGCTCAAGCAACTTCGTCTTCTGAACGCCAAACTCTGCCTCGGTGAGAATGCCTCGCTTGCGCAGATCATCGAGTTTTAGAAGCTCTGCATAGAGATCAGTGCTTTGCGCTGGCGGCGTGCGAAGGTTAACGTCTGCTGTAGAGCGACTCGTTGACTCAATCAGCACATCCGGCTGTCTAGTCAACGTAACTCGTTGGGCCGTTGGATCACTCGCATCAACCAAACGAAATTGGTACTGGAATGTCGCGAATCTACCAGGGCCCGCAGGCGTCTCGTTCATCGTGACCGGGATGGCAACCTTACCTTTCCCCGTCGCGAAGTCGTTGGCCTCCTGAATCACTTCCGTCTTGAATCTAGCGAAGTTCCCAAAGATTCCGGCGTTGTCCTGCTTCGAGAGCAGGTAGGTATCCGGAGCGACCTGCACAACCCCCGCATTGGCACAGGCTGCGAGAACCAAGATTGCTGGGATCAACTTGAGTGCATTCATGGTTTTCGTTGTATTGATGGGACGAGGAAGAGAGGGTAGGCAGATTTTCGGTCTGCCTGAGCTGAGCGGACCGTCAATGCCACCGCCACAAAGAGCCAAAAGCAAACTTTGAATGTGGAGCGATCTTGTTCGCAAGCAGATAAGTCTCTAGTTTTTCCAGAGACTTGTGCGCAATACGGGAAACGAAAGCGACAGGGAAGACCAGTTGGTGCTTGTCAAACGCCGACTTTCCATAGTAGGGATCAACACTGTCTAGCCCCCAATCATTCTGATAGCCAGGCGGACGAAACTCGTGCACGAGGTTGCTCCTGAACGTGTAGAAAAGATGGCTGTATGTGCACATCTCTAAAACCTTCAACTCTTGCTTGACTGTGGCGTAGGGAACGAGTTCAGAGGCGAGGGGAGATGTCGACAGCGGCGCCCTGTGTCGAATCGGCTGGTGTCTGAGGTGGCTTTGAACTTCCCGGTAAAGCTTGCCCTTCGCAAGGCCTTCGACTTGAAGTGCAAGGCGAAGTTGGAGACGGCTCACTCGCATTGCATCTGGCCAGTCGGACAGTTCTCGAAGCAGTCTGACAACGCCGCTTCGGCTACCAGATTTCGGATAAGCAGCGGTCGCAAAGGGATCGAGCGCCAAGCAGTAGAGCGTCTGCCTGAACTGCTCTGACTGAACAAGGTCGATCTGCGCGAGTTGCCCGCGGAAGTGGTTCATGAACCGAGCAATGCTTTGGCGATACGGGGAGGTCATGGCGCCTTCTGATTCGAATGAGAAAACCCAGAATACCCGCAATCGCAGTCGTAAAACAAGTTGCGCGCCTTGATGAAAAGTCTTTCCAAATCAATTCTGTAGCGCATCGTACTGCAGGCTTCAAGAGGTTTGCAGAATCGATACCCCGACAGCTGTCTGCTGCGCCAGCCGAGCCAGGTCAACTACTTCGACTCCAAGAAAACACCAGCTACACTCGCTATTCCATTCTGGGATAACGAGTCCCAGCTGCCGCGTCCCGCTCCAATCCGAGGTCACCATGCCCCTGCCCTTTCGCCCTCTAGCCGCCCTGCTCTTCGCCACGCTCGCCCACTGCGCCGCCTGGTCTGCAGAAGCCCAGGTGGCTGTGGCCGCCAACTTCGCCGAACCCATCAAGGCCATCGCCGCCGTGCTGGAAAAAACCACGGGCCACACGCTGAAGATCACGCTGGGCTCCACCGGCAAGCTCTATGCGCAGATCAGGAACGGTGCGCCGTTCGACCTGCTGCTGGCGGCCGACACCAAGACGCCTGAGACGCTGGAGAAAGAAGGTTTGACGCAGCCGGGCAGCCGCTTCACCTACGCCACCGGCAAGCTGGTGCTGTGGTCGGCCAGCGCCACGACCGTGGATGCCCGGGGCGACATCCTCCGAAGCCCCGGCCTGGGCAAGGTGGCCCACGCGGCGCCCAAGCTGGCGCCCTACGGCGCGGCGGCGGTGCAGGCGATGGACCGGCTGGGCCTGAGCGCCACGCTCGCGCCGAAGCTGGTGCAGGGTGAGAGCATCGGCCAGACCTACAGCTTCGTGCACACCGGCAACGCCGCGGTGGGTTTTGTGGCGATGTCGCAGGTGCTGGAGGGCGGGCGGCTCAAGGGCGGCTCGATGTGGGTGGTGCCGCAGACGCTCTACGATCCGATCCGGCAGGACGCCGTGCTGCTGAAACGCGGTGCGGGCAACGAGGCGGCGCAGGCGCTGCTCACACTGCTCAAAAGCTCGAACGTCAAAGACCTGATCCGCTCATACGGATATGACATCTGACACCGCGCGCCCCGCATGCTGCTGACCCCCGCCGATCTCCAGGCCCTCGGGCTGACTTTGAAAGTCGCCACGCTGACCACGGCCATCTTGCTGCTGCTGGGCGTGCCGCTGGCCTGGTGGCTGGCGCGCACCCGCTCTTGGCTCAAGACGCCGCTGGCCACGGTGGTGGCGCTGCCCATCGTGCTGCCGCCGTCGGTGCTGGGCTTCTATTTGCTGGTGGCCATGGGGCCGAACGGCCCGGTCGGCCAATGGACGCAGGCGCTCGGCCTGGGTCTGCTGCCCTTCAGCTTCACCGGCCTGGTGGTGGCCTCGGTGTTCTATTCGCTGCCCTTCATGGTGCAGCCGGTGCACAACGCCATGGAGGCCATGGGCAACCGCCCGCTGGAGGTGGCGGCCAGCCTGCGGGCTTCGCCGCTGGACACGTTTTTCAGCGTGGTGCTGCCGCTGTGCCGCCCCGGGCTGGTCACCGGCATCATCATGAGCTTTGCCCACACGGTGGGCGAGTTCGGCGTGGTGCTCATGGTGGGCGGCAACATCGCGGGCGAAACGCGCGTGGCCTCGGTGCAGATCTACGACCACGTGGAGGCGCTGGAATACGGTGAGGCCCACCGCCTGGCCGCCGTGCTGCTGGTGTTTTCGTTCGCCGTGCTGCTGGCTTTGCAGCTCTACAACGCGCGCCGCCGCCGGAGCGCCGCATGACCTCTGGCCTGACCCTGCAAACCCGGCTGGTGCGCGGCGCCTTCACGCTGGCCTTGGACCTCACGCTGCCGGGCCGCGGGCTGACCGCCCTGTTCGGCGCCTCGGGCTCGGGCAAGACCACCTGCCTGCGTGTGCTCGCGGGCCTGGAGCCCGCGGCCAGCGGGCGCCTGAGCGTGGGCGGCGAGCTGTGGCAAGACAGCGCCCGGGGGCTGTTCGTGCCCCCGCACCAGCGCGCGCTGGGCTATGTGTTTCAGGAAGCCAGCCTGTTTGACCACCTCAGCGTGCAGGACAACATCCGCTTCGGCTACCGCCGCACGCCCGCCGCGCAGCGCCGCTACGGCTGGGACCACGGCCTGGCGCTGCTGGGCATTGGCCACCTGCTGCGGCGCATGCCGCACGAGCTGTCGGGCGGCGAGCGCCAGCGCGTGGCCATGGCCCGGGCGCTGGCCACCAGCCCGCGCGTGCTGCTGATGGACGAGCCCCTGGCCGCGCTGGACGCGCCGCGCAAGGCCGAGATCCTGCCCTGGCTGGAGCAGCTGCACCAGGCGCTGGACATCCCGGTGGTGTACGTGACGCACTCGGTGGACGAGGTGGCGCGCCTGGCTGATCACGTGGTGCTGCTGGAGCAAGGCCGGGTGCTGGCGCAAGGGCCGGTGCTGGAACTGATGACCCGCGCCGATCTGCCGCTGGCCCACGGCGACAGCGCGGGCGCCCTGGTGGAAGCCGTCACTTGCGGCCTGCAAAGCGACAGCGACCTGTGCGAACTGCGCTTTGACGGCGGCACGCTGCTGCTGCCGCAAACCCGCGCCACACCGCTGCCGGACCGCACGCCGGTGCGTGTGCGCATCCAGGCACGCGACGTGAGCCTGTCGCTGATGAAGCCGGAGCAGACCAGCGTGCTCAACTGCCTGCCGGCCACGGTGAGTGATGTCTGCGACGACGGCCCGGGACAGGTGTTGGTGGGCCTGCGCCTGGGCCACGACACGCGCCTGCTCTCGCGCATCAGCCGGCTCTCTTGCGAGCGGCTGGGCATCACCCCCGGTCTGCCGGTGTATGCGCAGATCAAGGGCGTGGCGATGGTGCGTTAAGCGCCAGAAACTAAAACCGGTCGGGCCGGAAAGGATTGAGTGCGATGGACGGTGTTTGCCCCGCCAGCAACTCGGCCACCAGCTGCCCGGTGGCGCCGCTCTGCGTCAGGCCCAGGTGCCCGTGGCCGAACGCGTAGACCACCTGCCGGATGGCCCTGGCGTGCCCGATGACGGGCAGCGAGTCGGGCAGCGAGGGGCGGTAGCCCATCCACTGCGTGCCGCCCTCGGTGCGCAACCCCGGCAGCAGGCGCGAAGCCTTCTCCAGCATGTGGGCCGACCGCTTGAAGTTGGGCGGCAGCTTGAGCCCGCCCAGTTCCACCGCACCTCCGACCCGGATGCCGGTCGACAGCGGCGTGACCACAAAGCCATGGGCGCCAAAGATGATCTGGCGCTGGAGGTCAAACGCCCCGGACGGCAGCGTGGTGTTGTAGCCGCGCTCGGTGTCCAGCGGGATGGCATCGCCCAGCTGGGCCGCGAGATGGCGCGACCACGCGCCGGTGGCGATCACCGCCTGCTTCGCGCGCACTGCGCTGCCCTGCGCGAGCTGCAATTCCACACCGCCATCGCGCACGGCTATGGACCGCACTTCGGCCTGCCGCCAGCGGGCGCCCGCCTGCATCACATGGCGGCCCAGCGCCGAAGCCACCTCGAACGGGTCGCTCACGGTTTCCCAATGCGGCACGAAGGTGCCCGCGATGATGGCGCTGGCCAGGCCCGGTTGCAGCGCCCGCAGCCGCTCGCCTTTCACGTGCTCGAAGGCGATGCCCGCTTCGGCGCGCAGCTGCCAGCCCGGGAGACTGGAGCGAAACTCGGCATCGCTTTCATAGACCTGCAAGGAGCCGTCCTGGCGGATCATGTGCGAAGCCTTCGCGCGGGCCAGCATGGCGTGAAACGCGGGCGCGGCCAGGCGCATCAGCTGCGTCTGGGCCTGCAGGCTCGCGCGGTAGGCCGAGGGCCGGCTGGCCATGCCGAAACGCATGAGCCAGGGCAACATCTGCAGCGCGTAGCCCGGGCGGATGGCCAGCGGCCCCAGCGGGTCGAGCAGCCAGCGCGGCGCCTGCCGCAGGATGCGCGGCGAGGCCAAGGGGAGGATGTCTGAGAAGGCCAGCGCGCCGGCGTTCTGGGCGCTGGTTTCGAGGGCAATGCCTTTGCGGTCGATCAGCAGCACCGAACGGCCCTGAGCCACCAGGTGCATCGCCACCGAGAGGCCGATGATGCCGGCGCCCACCACCGCCACATCGGCGGTTGCGGAGGCTGAGTTGATGCCTGATGTCATGCGTCTGTTGAGGTCAGAGCGCCGCGCGAAACGCCGCCGGCAGCAGGGGATCGGCCGGATCGGCGATCAGCCGGGCTTCGGCGGTGACGTAGGCGCGGCCGGTGATGCTGGGGATGACGCCGTGTTCGGTGGGCTGGTAGCTGGCCTCGAAGCGGCTGCCGATCACGCTTTCCTGCACCCAGGTCTCGCCTGGTTGCAGCTTGCCGGCCGCGGCCAGGCAGGCCAGCTTGGCGCTGGTGCCGGTGCCGCACGGGGAGCGGTCGTAGGCGCCGCCGGGGCACAGCACGAAGTTGCGGCTGTGCGCGTCGGCAGACACCGCCGGGCCGAAGAACTCGACGTGGTCGATCTCGGCCCCGTCGCGCCCGGTGATGCCGTCGCGCACCAGCGCCACCTTCACGGCCTCGGCCTGGAGGCTGAGTTCGCCAATGTTCTGCAGCGTGAGTTTGCAGGGGGTGCTGTGGCAGAGGAAGAACCAGTTGCCACCCCAGGCGACGTCGCCCACCACGCGCCCCAGGCCGGGTACGTCGATCGCCACATCGCGCCGGAAGACCTGGCTCTCGACGTTCTGGATCGTCACTTCATTGGCGGAGCGCAGGTCCACGCTCACCACCCCGACCGGCGTTTCGAAGCGGTGCACGCCGGGCGCGATGCGGCCCATGTGGGCGAGCGTGACGGCGGCGCCAATCGTGCCGTGGCCGCACATGCCCAGGTAGCCGGTGTTGTTGAAGAAGATCAGGCCGGCGGCGCAGCTGCTGTCCACCGGCTCGCACAACAGGGCGCCGACCACAGCGTCGTAACCGCGCGGTTCGTTGGCCGCCAGCACGCGGTAGTGGTCGAAGTCGCGGGCAAACAGGGCTTTGCGCTCGCTCAGGGGGCCGTGGCCCAAGGGGGGCCCGCCGGCCACCACCAGGCGCGTGGGCTCACCCTCGGTGTGGGAGTCGATGACCTGCATCTCGATCCGCGTCGTGTTCGGTGCCATGGTCAGGCCCTCCCCGGCCAGCTGGCGTACCAGCGCTTGAAGAGCTCGAACTGGTGGGTGGCGTAGTGCTTCTGGCTGTCGGACAGCGCATCGCTGGGGTTGAAGTGCAAGGTGTAGGCCTCGTGGCCCTGCAGCACCATCAGGTGCTTGAAGTACAGCACCAGGTCCACACCTTCGTCAAAAGACGACAGCACCGCCAGCGCCGCCTCCAGCTCTTGCGCGCGCTGGCGGGCCAGCACGTCGCCGTCAGCCGCCTGCTCGCACAGGGCCACCAGTTGCAACACTTCCTTGGGCAGCACGTTGCCGATGCCCGTGATGGCGCCCTTCGCGCCGCAGTTGACGAAGCCGTGGAACACCTGCGTATCCACCCCGACCATCAGCGTCACGCCCGCATCGCGCGAGGTGATGTGCTCCGCCGCGTAGCGCAAGGAGGCCGCGCCGCCGAACTCCTTGAAGCCGATCAGGTGGGGGAAGCGCGAGCGCAGTTCAAAGAACAGGTCGGCCTTGGTTTCGTAGCCGTAGTAGGGGCTGTTGTAGATCACACTGGGCAGGTCGACCGCCGCCGTGAGGATGTCGGCGAAGTGCGCGCGCTGGGCCGCCGCCGAGTTGCCGCGCGACAGCACGCGGGGAATGATCATCAGGCCCCTGGCGCCACAGGCCTTGGCGTGCGCGGCCAGCGCGCTGGCGCGGGCCGTGTTCTGCGCCCCGGTGCCCACGATCACGGGCAGGCGTGCGCGCACCAGCCGCTCGACGCCTTCCATGCGCTGCTCGTCGCTCAGCAGGGGCCAGTCGCCCATGGAACCGCAGTACACCAGGGCCGACATGCCGGCTTCGATGAGGTCGCGGCCGGTGCTGACCAGGGCGTCGAAATCCGGTTGCCGGTCGGGCGTGCAAGGGGTCATCAAGGCAGGGATCGTGCCGCTGAAGATGTTCCGTTTCATGGGTGGGAAGCTCCGTTCAAGTGACTGTTAAGCTGCCGGCAGTCTCGCAGTTCGGGCGCTCCACGTCTTGTCGGAAAGTGGGGTGTCGACTGGGGAAATTGCACAAACGCTCGGGCCCCGAATGCCATGGATTTTTCTCTGCCAGCGCCCCTGTCGCCAGGGCTCCTGATCGACCACGGGTTCTTCCGGGGCGACCTGCTGTTCGACCACGTGGCCGACACCGTGTTCTTCCTCAAGGACACGCAGGGGCGCTACACAGCGGTCAACCAGACCCTGGTCCAGCGCTGCGGCTTCGAGCACAAGTCAGAGCTGATCGGCAAGACGGCGGAACAGGTGTTCCCGCTCCCGCTGGGGTCCGGGTATTCGCAACAGGACCAGCGCGTCCTGCAAGGCGGCCCCGCGATCAACGCTCAGCTGGAGCTGCACCTGTACGGCAACCGGAAACCGGGCTGGTGCCTCACCTGGAAGGTCGCGATCACCGACGCGCAAGGCCGCATCGTCGGGCTCGCCGGTCTGTCGCGCGACATCCAGCAACCCATGGGCTCAACGAACGAGGCCGCCGCGGTGTCGCGCGCCATCGAGCACGTCGCACGGCACCTGGACTCACCGCTGCCGCTGGAAGAACTCGCCGCCCTGGCCGGTCTGTCGGTGTTTCAGCTGGACCAGCGCATCCGCGGCCTGTTTGGCGTGACGGCGGGTCAATACGTGATCCAGGCGCGCATCGAGCGGGCGTGCGACCTGTTGCGCCATTCGCGCGATCCGATCAGCGAGATTGCCCTGTCGTGTGGCTACGCCGACCAGGCCTCGTTCACACGCCAGTTCCGCAAATCGGTGGGCCTCACGCCCTCGGCCTACCGGGGCATGAGGCCATGAGCAGAAATCAGCGGGCAGCGGCTGCAGCGTTCGGGAAGAACAGCTGCTCGCCACCGATCTTGTAAGAAGCGATGGCCTTCTGCCCAGCCTCGCCAGTCACCCAGTCGACAAACTTCTGGCCTTCGGCCGTCTTCACCTGCGGGTGCTTGGCGGCGCTCACGAGCATCACGCCGTACTGGTTAAACAGGCGCTTGTCGCCTTCGACCAGCACCACCATGTCGGCGCGGTTCTTGAAGTTCAACCAGGTGCCGCGGTCGGCCAATACATAGGCGCCGCTGCTGGCGCCGATGTTGAGGGCCGGGCCCATGCCGCAACCGCATTCTTTGTAGCCAGAACCCTTGCTGGTATCGGTGTCGGTCATCTTCCAGAAGCGCAGCTCGGCGGCGTGCGTGCCGCTCTTGTCGCCACGCGAGATGAAGGGCGCGTTGGCCGTGGCCACTTTCTTCAGCGCGGCCACGATGTCGCTGCCCTTGGTGCCCGCCGGGTCGGCCTTGGGGCCGATCAGCACGAAGTCGTTGTACATGACCTCCTGGCGCTTGGCGGCAAAGCCGTCGGCGACGAACTTCTCTTCGGCCACCTTGTCGTGCACGAACAGCACGTCGGCATCGCCACGGCGTGCCATGTCGATGGCCTGGCCGGTGCCCAGGGCCACGACCTTCACGTCGATGCCGCTGGCTTTCTTGAACTCGGGCAGCAGGTAGCTGAACAGGCCGGACTGTTCGGTGGATGTGGTGGACGCCACGACGATGCTGCTTTGCGCCAGCGCGGCGGTGCTGGCCAGCAGGCCCGCGGTGATGAAGCCGGCCGCGGCCAGCAGGCGCACGACGGTGCGGCGGGAAGAGAGGGAAGCTTTCATGTGGTTTCTCCTTTGACAAAAGCGCTGGCCTGCGGCGAACGTTGTTCGAGCAGGTCCTGGTTGAAGAAGTCGTGCACCGGCAGATCGGCCAGCACACGCCCCTGTTCGAGATAGATCACGCGGCTGGCCAGGCGCTTGACCTGGCCGAGGTTGTGGCTGGCCAGCACCAGCGTGGGCGGCCGTCGTCCGGTTGCGGGCAGCTCGTCGCCAAAGTCGGCGATCAGCGCCTCCACATCGCGCTTGGCGTGCGGGTCCAGGCTGGCGGTGGGTTCGTCAAGCAGCCACACGTCGGGCTGCAGCGCCCAGGCTCGCGCCAGTGCCACGCGCTGCTGCTGCCCGCCCGAGAGCGCGCGGCCGTTGCGATCGGCCAGGTGCACGAGGTCGACACGCACGAGTGCCTGCTGCGCACGACCGCGCGTCTGCACCCAGGGCACTCCGCTGAGCCACAGGCCGAGCTGCAGGTTGCGCCGCACCGACATGCGCAACATGTGCGGCCGCTGGAACAGCATGGCGATGCGCGAGGCCTGTGGCACCCGACGCTGTCCCGAGGCGATGGGCAGCAGACCGTGCAGCGTGCGCAAGAGCGTGCTCTTGCCGCAACCGTTGGGTCCGACCAGGGCCACGCGCTCACCGGCGTCGATGGTGAGCGTGATGTTGCGCAGCGCTTCAACCTGGGCCGCAGGACCCAGGCTCACGTTCACGTCCTGCAGTTCCAGCACGGTGTCCTGTCGCACCGTGGCGCCGGCCGCGCTGCCTTCGGTGGGGCGTTCGATCCTCATGTCGTGGCCATCCGCAGGTCGCCACCGTCCAGGTGCTCGCGCCAGCGGCGCAACAGCGCCACCAGGCTGTTGAGCAGCAGCACCACGGCCAGCAACACGATGCCCAGCCCGAGGGCCAGCGGCAGATCGCCCTTGCTGGTTTCCAACGCGATGGCGGTGGTCATGACGCGGGTGAAACCTTCGATGTTGCCGCCCACGATCATCACCGCGCCCACCTCGGCGATGGCGCGGCCAAAAGCAGTGATCAGCACCGTGAGCAGGGCGTAGCGCTCGTCCCAGGCCAGCAGCAGGCTGCGCAGGCCCAGGCGGGCGCCGAGCGACGACAACTGTTCGCCGTGGCTGCGGTCCACGTCTTCCACCACCTGGCGTGTGAGCGCGGTGACCAATGGCAGCACCAGGATGGCCTGCGCCAGCACCATGGCCTGGAAGCTGAACAGCCAGCCCAGAAAACCCAGCGGCCCCGAGCGCGAGAGCAGCAGGTACACCACCAGCCCCACGACCACCGCCGGCACGGCCAGAAAGGTGTTGAGCAGCGTCAGCACCACGCCCCGACCCGCAAAACGCGACACCCCCAGCCAGGCGCCGAGCGCCAGCCCCAGGCTGCAGGCCAGCAAACAGGCCGTGGCGCTCACCGCCAGCGAGCGCAGCACGATGGCCCAGAGGCCCGCGTCGCCCGAGAGGATCAGTTGCAGCGCGGTTCCCGCGCTATCGGAAAAGGTGTTCATATGGTGCGTACGAGCTTACGTGGGCACCGCGGGTTTGAGAGTACGTAGTGACGCGGTATGAACCCGTGTGCATAGGCTCCAGGCCAGCGGCGACGGCGCTTGAGGCACACTCGCGGCCATGAGAAAGGTCGAGCTTTCGTATTCGCTCACAGCACATGGCACGGGCCGCACGCCCCACCACGCGCTGCTGCGCAACACCATGATGGACGTGCTGCACGCCGTCCGGGAGCGGGGTTCCATCTCGGGCGCGGCGCGCTTTCTGGGTCTGTCGTACCGCCACGTCTGGGGCCAGCTCAAGGCCTGGGAAACCGAGCTGGGCCAGGAACTGCTGGTGTGGGAACGTGGCCAGTCGGCCCTGCTCAGCCCGTTCGGCGAGCGCCTGCTGATGGCTGAGCGGCTGGCGCAGGCGCGCCTGGGGCCGCAGATGGAAAGCCTGCGGGCCGAGCTGGAGCGCGCCTTTGCGCTGGCGTTCGAGCCCGAAACCAGCGAAGCGGGCGCCGAAGTGCTGACCCTGTACGCCAGCCACGACCACGCCCTGAACGAGCTACAGGACATCGCCGCCAGCCCGGTGGCCGGGGCAACGGGTCTGCACCTGGACATCCGCTTCTGCGGCAGCGTGGACGCCATCCGCGCGTTGAACGAAGGGCGCTGCGTGCTGGCGGGTTTTCACACTCAGCCGTTCGCCGACGCGACCAGCCTGAGCGCACGCACCTACCGCCCGCTGCTCAAACCGGGCACGCACAAGATCATCGGCTTCGCCCGCCGCTCCCAGGGCCTGATGGTGGCGCCGGGCAACCCACTGCGCCTGTGGGACATGCGCGATGTGGCACGGTTGCAGGCACGCTTCATCAACCGCGCCAAAGGCACAGGCACCCGCCTACTGCTCGAAGAACTGCTGACGCAGGCCGGCATGGACCCGATCGATCTGCGGGGCTATGACCGCGTGGAAAGCTCACACGCCGCCGTGGCGCAGGCGATCGCCAGCGGTGACGGTGATGCGGGCCTGGGCACCGAATACGCGGCGCGCAGCCAGGGCCTGGGCTTCGTGCCCCTGACCGATGAGCGCTACCTGCTGGTGTGTCTGAAGTCCGCGCTGGAGCTGCCCGCGGTGAAGCGTCTGCTCGCCCTGCTGGGCAGCCAGGCGTGGCAGGCGCGACTGGACAGGTTGCCTGGGTACACGAGCGATCACAGTGGCGAGGTGGCCGCCATGAAACGCCTGCTGCCCTGGTGGCGGTAGAGGGTCACCCCTGCCGCGCTGCGCGCGACCCCCTCAAGGGGGCGATGCCAGCGGCCCGACAAAGCCCCTTGAGGGGCGGAGCAGCCACACGCAGTGGGCAAGCGATGGGGGTGTGCCCAGCTAAAAAGCTTCTTTTTCCGCTTCCAGATACGCCAGGCTGGTGTACTTGCCGATGTTGCTGTCAAAGCCGTCCATGGTCTTGGCGCGGCTGGCGACCCGTGGATCGCTCAATACGAGTGTCTTGGCGCCGTCGATCGGTATGCCTTCCTTGACCGCCCGCACGCAAGGTTCCCAGATACCCTTCATGAAAGTGCCGTAGGTGTCGAGCAGATCCTTGCTGCCGCGACCGTGGCCGGGCAGCCAGAGCTGATCGCCCGCCGCCTTCTTCAGTTCATCGTAAAACTTGAAGGTGCCGGGGTAGGAGCCATCGTCCATGTTGGCGATGCGGTTCGCCATGGCGATATCACCCACGTAGGTGAGCTTGTCCTGCACGATCTCGAAGCACAGGTCAGACGGGGTGTGGGCGCGGCCGTAGTGGTGCAGTTTGATCTGCACATCGCCATAGTCGAACACTTGGCCATGTTCGACCACCTTGTTGGGCGCCACCACCTTGGTGCCCAGCGTCGCCTGGTTGGTCCAGCGCTCCATCAGGCTGCGCCAGAGATTGCCTTCATTGCCTGCGATCTGGTCGCGCGTGTGGGCCAGCGCGTGAATCGGCAGGTCAGCGCCATAGGTTTCGGCAAAGGCCTGATTGCCCAGCCAGTGGTCGCCGTGGTAGTGACTGTTGAAGACCGCGATCACCGGCTTGGGCGTCACGGTCTTGATCATGCGGATCGCCATCTGGCCGATCTGCACCGAAGCCCCGGTGTCCAGCACCACCACGCCCTTCTGGGTGATGGCGAAGATGATGCTGGCCATCAACCCCTGGTTCTCCTGCGTCGGAAAGCCCTCTTTGGCATAGACCATCCAGACGTGCGGCGACAGCTGCTCGGGTTTCACATCGGGCACCGGCGGCCCTTCGATGAACTCGTGCACCTGCTGGGCAAAGAGCCTCACTTCAGGAACCAGGGCCAGTCCGGCCACCCCCAGCCCCGCGCCCCCCATCATGCGAAGCCACGCGCGGCGGCTGCGTTCGGTCGTGTGTGGGTTGAGGGCGTTACCGGTGTCCGCCGGTGAGGTCCGCTGCTTCATGGGGTGTCTCCTGTCTTCGGATCATCAAATAAGCATGTGCTTATTTTTGATCATAAGACGGGAACCGCCAAGCTGGCAAGCGGACCGGCGACAGGATCAGGTCGGCAGACGCCGTGCGATCTCGGCCACGAGCTGGCGGGCGAGCTGCAGCTTGGAGGCTTTGGGCAGATCGGTGGTGCCCTGGGCATCCACCAGCAGCAGGGCGTTGTCGTCCTGACCGAAGGTGTCGGGCCCGATATTACCCACCAGCAGGGGCACGCCCTTGCGTTCGCGCTTGGCCTGGGCGTTCGCCAGCAGATCGTGGCTCTCGGCCGCAAAGCCCACGCAGAACAGCTGGTGGTTCTGGGCCCGGGCGCCCGAGGCGATCCCCGCCAGGATGTCCGGGTTCTCCACAAAGGACAAGGTGGGCACCCGGCCACTGCCGTCCTTCTTGATTTTTTCGTTGGCCGACTCCACAGGGCGCCAGTCGGCCACGGCGGCGGCCGAAATGAACACCGTCGCGGTCTGGCTCAACACGTTGAGCGTCTTCTGCATGTTCATCGCCGACTTCACATTGATGCGCCCCACCCCACGCGGCGTGGGCAGGCTCACCGGTCCGGCCACCAGGGTCACGTGAGCGCCCGCTTCGTGCGCCGCACGCGCGATGGCAAAACCCATCTTGCCGCTGGAAAGGTTGGTCAACCCGCGCACCGGGTCGATGGCCTCGTACGTGGGGCCGGCGCTCACCAGCACCTGCTGGCCCGCCAGCACCTTGGGTGTGAAAAACCGCACCAGCTCGTACAGCAGTTCGTCGGATTCCAGCATGCGGCCATCACCCGTTTCGCCGCAAGCCTGATCGCCCACGCCGACATCCAGCACGGTGGTGCCGTCGGTGCGCAGCTGGGCCACGTTGCGCTGCGTGGCCGGGTGCGCCCACATCTCGCGGTTCATGGCGGGCGCGAGGATCAGCGGCACCTTTTCCAGAGGCCGCGCCAGACACATCAGGCTCAGCAGTTCATCGGCCCGGCCATGCAACAGCTTGGCCATGAAGTCGGCACTGGCCGGCGCCACCAGGATCGCGTCGGCCTCGCGGCTGAGGTTGATGTGCGGCATGTTGTTGTCCGAGCCACCGGATGAGCGCTGGTCCCACTGCGAGGTGAACACAGGGCGCCCCGACAACGCCTGCATCGTGACCGACGTGATGAACTGCTCGGCCGCCTCGGTCATGACCACCTGCACCGAGGCGCCCTCCTTGATCAGCGTGCGACAGAGCTCAGCCGCCTTGTAGCAGGCGATGCCACCCGAGAGGCCCAGGACGATGTGTTTTCCGGCGAGGTCGTTCATGGCTTCAATGTATCAGTTTGTATGCCCACCATATAGAGGCGAGAGGCCCAAACAGCCGAGCGGACATAATCGCAAGGCGATACAGTCTCCATCAAAAACCATCCAGCACCACACGCCCATGTACCTCCCATTTAACCCCCGCAAATTGTTCTCTGTCACCGTGCTGTGCTTGCTGCCAACGCTGCTGATGGCCTGCGGGGGTGGTTCGGACGATGCCCTTGACCATGTGAAACCCACCGGCGCTCCTTTGGCCAATGTGTGGTTTGCCGACAGCGAGAGCTACCACCCGCTCGACCGGCTCAAGTCCAATGGCGCTTTCTTCGCAAGTGGCGAGCGTGATCCGGGACCGGTGAACCCAGCCTATTCGGCCGCCGATCCGAGCCAGTCGAAGTGGGCAATCAATGCGTCGGCCGCGTCGGAGCCCGCTGGCCACGCGTTAACCTACAAAATGCAGATCGACCCCAGCAGCAATGTGTCGACCGCGGCGGTCAACGCCATGCGCGCCAACCTACGTATTGGACCAGACAATGGCCTGGTCACGCAGGTCTGTAAGGGCTTCCCGGACTGCTACGACAACGAAACCGCGGCGACACAGGAATTCAAAGTCACGGTGACTGCACAAGTCCAGGGTGGCAGCAATATGCTCTCGCGAAGCTTTCTCCTGATGGTGCGCGGCAACTGAGCCCGCGCCCACCCTCAGGGGCGATGATGGCGTGGGGTGCCCTCTATAATCGGCATTTCCACCTCCTGCGAGCGACCGGCTCGCCCGAGACATGACCAAATTTGTGTTCGTCACCGGCGGTGTGGTGTCCTCCCTGGGCAAGGGCATCGCTTCTGCTTCCCTGGCTGCGATCCTCGAATCGCGCGGCCTCAACGTCACCCTCATCAAGCTCGACCCGTACATCAACGTGGACCCGGGCACCATGTCGCCCTTCCAGCACGGTGAGGTCTTCGTCACCGACGACGGCGCCGAAACCGACCTGGACCTGGGCCACTATGAGCGTTTCATCGAAACGCGCATGAAGAAGACCAACAACTTCACCACCGGCAAGATCTACCAGTCGGTGCTGGAGAAGGAACGCCGCGG
This sequence comes from Hydrogenophaga aromaticivorans, assembly GCF_013387465.1. Lineage (GTDB taxonomy): Bacteria > Pseudomonadota > Gammaproteobacteria > Burkholderiales > Burkholderiaceae_C > Hydrogenophaga > Hydrogenophaga aromaticivorans. The sequence goes on from NZ_VYGV01000025.1 coordinate 71,595, forward strand.
CGACTACCTCGGCAAGACGGTGCAGGTGATCCCGCACGTCACCAACGAAATCCAGGAGTTCATCAAGCGCGGTGCCGGCATCGGCACGCCCGACGCGGTGGACGTGGCCATCGTTGAAATCGGCGGCACGGTGGGCGACATCGAGTCCCTGCCTTTCCTGGAGGCCGTGCGGCAGATGAGCCTGCGCATGGGGCCGAACAACACGGCCTTCGTGCACCTGACCTACCTGCCGTGGATTGCCGCCGCTGGCGAGCTGAAAACCAAGCCCACGCAACACACGGTGCAGAAGCTGCGTGAGATCGGCATCCAGGCCGACGCCCTGCTCTGCCGCGCCGACCGCCGCATCCCGGAAGAAGAGCGCGCCAAGATTTCACTGTTCACCAACGTGCCCGAGTGGGGCGTGATCAGCATGTGGGACGTGGACACCATCTACAAGGTGCCACGCATGCTGCACGAGCAGGGCCTGGACGGCCTGATCTGCGACAAGCTGCGTCTGAATACACCCCCCACCAGCCTCAAGCGCTGGGACAGCCTGGTGCACGAGACCGAACACCCGCAAGGCGAGGTCTGCATCGCGATGGTCGGCAAGTACGTCGACCTGTCCGACAGCTACAAGTCGGTCAACGAAGCGCTGCGCCACGCCGGCATGCGCAACCACGTGCGCGTGAAGATCGATCACGTCGACTCGGAGACCATGGAAGGCGCCGACGCCGCGGACAAGCTCGCTCAGTACGACGCCATCCTCGTGCCGGGCGGTTTCGGCCAGCGCGGCGTCGAGGGCAAGATCAACACCGCCCGCTTCGCCCGCGAACACAAGGTGCCTTACCTCGGCATCTGCCTGGGCATGCAGGTGGCCACCATCGAGTACGCCCGCCATGTGGCCGGCCTCGCAGGTGCCAACAGCACCGAGTTCGACCCGGCCACCCCGCACCCGGTGATCGCCCTGATCACCGAATGGAAGGACGCCGATGGCAGCATCCAGACACGCAGCGCGAGCTCCGATCTGGGGGGCACCATGCGCCTGGGCGCCCAGAGCTCCGACGTCGAGAGCGGCACCCTGGCCCACAGCATCTACGGCGATGTGGTCACCGAGCGCCACCGCCACCGCTACGAGGCCAACGTCAACTACCTCGAACGCTTGCGCAAGGCCGGCCTGGTGATCTCCGCGCTCACCCAGCGCGAGCAACTGACTGAAATCGTCGAGCTGCCCAAGGCTGTGCATCCCTGGTTCATCGGCGTGCAGTTCCACCCCGAGTTCAAGTCCACGCCCTGGAACGGACACCCCCTCTTCAACGCCTTCGTCAAGGCCGCGGTGGAACACCAGCACAGCCGCCAGGCCGCCCTTGCCGCGTAACGGAACGCCCTCATGAAACTCTGCGGATTCGATGTCGGTCTGGACCAGCGCTTCTTCCTGATCGCCGGCACCTGCTCGATCGAAGGACTGCAGATGTCCATCGACGTCGCCGGTCAGCTCAAGGAGGCTTGCTCGGCGCTGGGCATTCCGCTGATCTACAAGGGCTCGTTCGACAAGGCCAACCGTTCTTCGGGCACCAGCCAGCGCGGCGTGGGCATCGACGCCGGCCTGAAGATCCTGGACGAGGTGCGCCGCCAGCTGGACCTGCCGGTGCTCACCGACGTGCACGACACGTCGCACGTGGCCGAAGTGGCCAGCGTGGTGGACGTGCTGCAGACGCCGGCCTTTCTGTGTCGCCAGACCGATTTCATCCGCGCCGTGGCGCAGTCGGGCAAGCCGGTGAACATCAAGAAGGGCCAGTTCCTCGCGCCCTGGGACATGAAGAATGTCATCGATAAGGCCCGCGATGCAGCCAAGGAAGCCGGCCTGTCCGAAGACCGTTTCCTGGCCTGCGAACGCGGCGTGAGCTTTGGCTACAACAACCTGGTGGCCGACATGACCAGCCTGGCCGAGATGCGCAAGTCCGGCGCGCCCGTGGTGTTCGACGTGACCCACTCGGTGCAGAAGCCGGGCGGCCTGGGCTCGGTCAGTGGCGGTGCCCGCGAGATGGTGCCGGTGCTGGCGCGTGCGGGTGTGGCCGCCGGGGTCGCGGGCCTGTTCATGGAAACCCATCCCAAGCCCGCCGAGGCCTGGTCGGACGGCCCCAATGCCGTGCCGCTCAAGCACATGAAGGCGCTGCTCGAAACACTGGTGGCGCTCGATGCCGTCGTCAAGAAAACACCACTGCTGGAGAACGACTTCCAATGAGCGAAGCGCCGGACCGCCCCAAGCAAGCTCGCACCGCAGCCCGTGAGGGCGAAGGTTCAATACCTTGTGCGTACATCATTGCGGAAGTGACCGTCACCAACGAAGAGCAGATGAAGGTCTACCGCGAATGGAGTTCGCGCGCCATGACGGAATTTGGCGCCGAGGCGCTGGTCCGCGGCGGTCGCGTCGAGCCCCTCGAGGGCGACTGGCATCCGCAGCGTGTGGTCGTGCTCAAGTTCAAGGACCTGGCCACCGCGCAGGCCTACTACCACTCCGAAACCTATACCCATGCCCGCCAGTTGCGGGAAGGCGCGGGCTCGATCCGCATGTTTGCTGTCGAGGGCGTCTGAGCGTCCTCATCTTTTTTGTTTTGTTGATCCAAAGGTTGAAAACATGAGTGCAATCGTTGATATCGTCGGCCGCGAAGTGCTGGACAGCCGTGGCAACCCCACCGTTGAATGCGACGTGCTGCTGGAGAGCGGCGTGATGGGCCGTGCGGCCGTGCCGTCGGGCGCCTCCACCGGCAGCCGCGAAGCCATCGAGCTGCGCGACGGCGACAAGAGCCGTTACCTCGGCAAAGGTGTCTTGAAGGCCGTCGAACACATCAACACCGAAATCTCCGAAGCCGTGCTGGGCCTCGACGCTTCCGAGCAGGCCTTCCTGGACAAGACCCTGATCGACCTCGACGGCACCGACAACAAGGGCCGCCTGGGCGCCAACGCCCTGCTCGCTGTGTCCATGGCCGTGGCCCGCGCCGCCGCCGAAGAAGCCGGCCTGCCCCTGTACCGCTACTTTGGTGGCATGAGCGCGGTGCAGATGCCCGTGCCGATGATGAACGTCATCAACGGCGGCGAGCACGCCAACAACAACCTCGATCTGCAAGAGCTGATGATCATCCCTGTGGGGGCACCGAGCTTCCGCGAGGCCCTGCGCTACGGCGCTGAGGTGTTCCATGCGCTGAAGAAGATCCTGCACGACCGCGGCATCAGCACGGCCGTGGGCGACGAAGGCGGCTTTGCCCCCAACGTGGACAACCACGAAGCGGCGATCCAGATGATCCTGGAAGCCATCGACAAGGCCGGCTTCGTGGCTGGCGAGCAGATCGCCCTGGGCCTGGACTGCGCCGCCTCCGAGTTCTACAAGGATGGCAAGTACGAGCTGGCCGGCGAAGGCCTGAGCCTCACCGCCCAGGAGTGGACCGACATGATGGCCAACTGGGTCGACAAGTACCCCATCATCAGCATCGAAGACGGCATGGCCGAAGGCGACTGGGACGGCTGGAAGCTCATGACCGACCGCCTGGGCAAGAAGGTGCAGATCGTGGGCGACGACCTGTTCGTCACCAACACCAAGATCCTGAAAGAAGGCATCGACAAGGGCATTGCCAACTCGATCCTGATCAAGATCAACCAGATCGGCACGCTGACCGAAACCTTTGCCGCCATCGAGATGGCCAAGCGCGCGGGTTACACCGCCGTGATCTCGCACCGCTCGGGCGAGACCGAAGACAGCACCATCGCCGACATCGCCGTCGGCACCAACGCCGGCCAGATCAAGACCGGCTCGTTGTCGCGCTCGGACCGCATGGCCAAGTACAACCAGCTGCTGCGCATCGAAGAAGACCTGGGCGAAGTGGCCGTGTACCCGGGTCGCGCCGCCTTTTACAACTTGAAGTGATGTCTGCGGGCCTCTTGCACCGATAGACTCCTGCCACCATGGGTTCACGCTTCATCCCCGCCCTCCTGATCACGCTGCTGCTTGTGTTGCACGCGCAGCTCTGGTTCGGTCGGGGCAGCGTGCCCACGGTGTCCGGCATGAAGCAGGAGCTGGCCAAGCTGGAGCACAGCAACCACGAGGCCACACTGCGCAACGACCAGCTGGCCAGCGAGGTGCGCGACCTGCAAGAGGGCCTGGACATGGTGGAAGAGCTGGCCCGGCAAAACCTGGGCATGGTCAAGCCCAACGAGGTCTTTGTCCAGATCGCACAGACCCGGCCCTGAGCGGCTGAGCGTCTTTCGCGCATCACCGCCATCACGCACCGTTGAACGCCCCGCCCGTGGCCACGACGATCACGCTGCTGGGTGGTGAATCCACCGGCAAGTCCGACCTGGCGCAGGCGCTGTGCCGGCACCTCAACGACGTGCTCCACATCCCCACTGCGCTCGTTGCCGAACAACTCCGGCACTGGTGCGAGACCATGGGTCGCGCGCCGCGCGCCGATGAACAGTCCGCTCGCGCGGCCGAGCAGACAGCGCTCATCGCGCAGGCTGCCAGCCAGCAGGGTGTGGAGCTCGTGGTGGCCGATACCACCTCGCTCGTGATCGCGGCCTACAGCGAGCTGTACTTCAACGACTCCTCACTGCTGCTCGCCGCCCGGGCCGAACAGCGCGGCTACGGCCTGACACTGCTGATGGGGCTGGACCTGCCCTGGGTCGCCGACGGCCTGTTTCGCGACAGCCCGGCCGTGCGCGACGCCACCGACGCGGTGCTGCGACGCGAGCTGCAGATCGCCGGCGTGCGTTACCAGACCATCTATGGAAAAGGCCCCGCACGCCTGCAGCAGGCCTTGAGGGCCATCGGCAAGCACCTCGGCCGGCCGCTGCTGGCCGACGACCCGGTGCTGCGCCAGGGCCGGGGGCGCTGGGTCTGCGACAGTTGCAGCGACCCGGACTGCGAACACCGCCTGTTCAGCCAGCTTCTGACCACCGATCACGCCAAGGACCCGCCACCATGATCCCGGCGCAACCCCTGCCCGACTTCCGTTCACCCGATTTCCTGCGTGCACACGTGCGCGACTGCATGGCCTTCTACCACCCCCGGGCCATCGACCCCAGCGGTGGTCTGTTCCATTTTTTCCGGGACAACGGCGAGGTTTACGACCGCCACACCCGTCACCTGGTCAGCAGCACCCGCTTCGTCTTCACCTACGCCATGGCCGTGCGCTCGGGGGCCGACGCCTCGCACCGCCAGGCGCTGTCCCACGCCTTCGACTTCCTGCGCCGCGCGCACCGCGACCCCCACAGCGGTGGCTACACCTGGCTGCTGGACTGGCGCGACGGGAAGAAGACCGTGCTCGACAGCACCCAGCACGCCTACGGCCTGGCGTTCGTCCTGCTGGCCCACGCACACGCCTTCATGGCCGGTCTGCCCGAGGCGCACGCCGGCATCGCCGAAACCTTCGAACTGCTGGAGCAGCGCTTCTGGGAACCGGACCACGGCCTCTACGCCGACGAGATCGGCCCCGACGGGGTGCTCAGCGACTACCGGGGCCAGAACGCCAACATGCACCTGTGCGAGGCGCTGCTGGCCGCCTTCGACGCCACCGGCGAGACCCGCTACCTCGTCCGCGCCGAGCGCCTGGCCGATCACATCTGCATCCGCCAGGCGGCGCTGGCCGATGGCCTGGTGTGGGAACACTACCGCGCCGACTGGTCAGTCGACTGGGACTACAACAAGGACGACAAGAGCAACATCTTCCGCCCCTGGGGCTTCCAGCCCGGCCACTTGACCGAATGGGCCAAGCTGTTGCTGTTGCTCGATCAGCGCCGCCCACGCGCCGACCACCTGCCGCGCGCCCGGTTGTTCTTCGACACCGCGATGGCGAAGTCGTGGGATACCGAACACGGCGGCCTGTTCTATGGTTTCGCGCCCGACGGCAGCGTGTGCGACAGCGACAAGTATTTCTGGGTCCAGGCCGAGTCGCTGGCCACGGCGGCGCGCCTGGCCCAGGCCACCGGCGAGGCGCGCTACTGGGCCGACTACGACCGCCTATGGGCCTACGCCTGGCAGCATTTCGTGGACCATCAACACGGTGTCTGGTGGCGCATCCTGCGCGCCGACAACACCAAGATCAGCGACGAAAAAAGCCCCGCAGGCAAGGTGGACTACCACACCATGGGGGCGTGTCACGACGTCCTCGACACACTGGGCCAGGGCGCGCGGCGGCTGCGCGCGACAACCTGACCCTGCCCGCCGTTCACTGAAGATTGGGCGTGGCGGGCGGCTGCGTGTGCGGCTGCAGAAACACCTGCGCCGCGTCCACCGGATCGAACCGGTACTGCGCGCCGCAGAAGTCGCAGCCCACCTCCACCTGGCCCTGCTCGGCGATGATGGATTCGATCTCGTCGCGCCCCAGGCTGCGCAGCATGCCGCTCACGCGCTCGCGCGAGCAGGTGCAGGCAAAACGCGGGCCTTCGTCGCCCACGAGGGGTTCGAAGCGGCGCAGGTCTTCTTCCCAGAACAGGCGGCGCAGGATGGTTTCGGCGTCCAGCTCCAGCAGCTCCTCGCGTTTGAGGCTGGCGGCCAGGATGGCGATGCGGTTGTAGTCCTCGTTCAGGCCGATCTGGTCTTCGTCCCTGGCCACCGCGCCGGCACCGGCCAGGTTGGCCTCACCCTGCAGCGGCAGGCGCTGGATCAGCAGGCCTGCGGCCACCTTGTCGTTCGCGGCCAATACCAGGCGGGTGTCGAGCTGCTCGCTCTGCAGCATGTAGTGTTCGATCACCTCGCTGAGCTTTTCCAGCTTCTCGTGGCGGTCCCCAAACAGCGGCACCACGCCCTGGTAGGGCTGCTGGCCCGGCTGGCGGTCCTTCGGGTCGAGCGTGATGGCACAGCGGCCCGTGTTGTTCACGTTGACCATGTGCGAGAGCGGCGCATCGGCCGCCACCTCGCCCAACACCGTGGCCGTGGCGCGCAGGCTCAGGTCGGGCTGCACCTCGGCCACGGCGAGCTTCACCGGGCCGTCGCCCATGATCTGCATGACCAGCGCGCCATTGAACTTGATGTTGGCCTGCATCAGCGTGGCCGCGGCGGTCATCTCGCCCAGCAGTTCCTGCACCGCCGCCGGATAGCCGCCCGCCTGCTCGCGCCGCTGCAGGATATCGGTCCAGGCACCGGTCAGGCGCACCAGCATGCCGCGCACGGGCAGGCCTTCAAACATGAATTTGTGGAGTTCGGACAAGGGGTTCTTTCGATTCGGTCAACGCTGGCAGATCGGGGTCAAGCGATCTTTTTCAAGCCGCGCCGGAAGCGCTCCGCGTTCTCGACATAGTGTTTCGCGCTCAGGCGCAAGCCTTCGATCTGCTCGGGCGTGAGCTGGCGCACCACCTTGGCCGGGCTGCCAATAATCATGGAGCCATCGGGAAATTCTTTGCCCTCGGTCACCAGCGCGCCCGCGCCCACCAGGCAGTTCCTGCCGATCTTCGCGCCGTTGAGCACGATGGCACCGATGCCGATCAGCGATTCGTCCCCCACGGTGCAGCCGTGCAGCATCACCTGGTGGCCCACGGTCACGTGGGCGCCGATGGTCAAAGGCAGCCCGTCGTCGGCGTGCAGCACGCTGCCGTCCTGGATGTTGCTGCCGGCGCCGACGGTGATGGTGGCCGTGTCGCCGCGCACCGTGGTGCCGAACCACACGCTCGCGTGCTCGCCCAGACTCACATCCCCAATCACCAACGCGTTCTCGGCCACCCAGGCCGAATCGGCCACGCGCGGCGCCACGCCATCGAGTTCATAGATCGCCATGCCGGGTGTCTCCAATCCTGGTTGTTGTTGCGGTGCCCGGGGGGCCACACGCGAAACCTAGAATTGTAGGGATGCAGCGCCCCGATGACCGCCCCCCTTCCGACATGCCCGGCACCAGCCTGAGGGAACGCGCCTTGCACACGCTCTGCATCCCCGACCCGGGCCACAAGGCCCAGGCGGCTCTGGTGCTGTGGGCAGCCCTCGGTGCGTGCGCCGATGCGGATCGATGCCTCGACGCCCTGCGCCCCAACGACCCCCTGAACCCCGCGCCCGGCGCACCCCTGCCGGGTCGGCCGGACCGACCCGCCCTGGTGCCACCCATGGACGTGCCGCACCGTTCGCCCTTCACCACCGACGGCCTGGCCGCACTGTTGCACGCGGTCTGCCACATCGAATTCAACGCCATCAACCTGGCGCTCGATGCGGTCTGGCGCTTCGCCGGCATGCCCCTCGACTTCTACCGCGACTGGCTGCGCGTGGCCGCGGAAGAGGCCACGCATTTCGACCTGCTGCACACGCACCTGCAAAGCCTGGGCTTCCACTACGGCGACTTTCCCGCGCACGATGGCCTGTGGGAAATGTGCGTGAAGACGCAGCACGACATCACCGCGCGCATGGCGCTGGTGCCGCGCACGCTCGAAGCGCGCGGGCTCGACGCCACCCCGCTGATCCAGGCCCGCCTGCGCAAGGTCAACACCCCCGCAGCCCTTCGCACCGTCGAAATCCTCGACGTGATCCTGCGCGACGAGATCGGCCATGTCGCCATCGGCAACCGCTGGTACGGCTGGCTCTGCGCGCAGCAGGGACTGGACCCGCTGGCGCACTACCGTGTGCTCTCGCGCACGCACAACGCGCCCAGACTGAAACCACCGTTCAACGACGCGGCCCGGCGCGAGGCCGGCTTCAGCCAGCAGGAACTGGACTATCTGCTGGGGGACTGAACCGCGCGACGAAGCGGTTTGTTGCCCGCGGCCCGCACAGCCTGTGCGGACAAGGGTTCTTCCACGTGCAGTGTTGCCGATTCGCGCTTATGCTGCGCCGCAGAGCCGCGTTGCATGAGGGCAGGCGGTGAGGCAATGACCTTTCCGAATATTGGCAATGAGCGTAAAACACATCCAGCTGGACGAGTACCTCGGGCAGGCCTTTGACCGCATACCGGTCGCCATGGTGGTGGTCAACCAGCAGGGGGTGATCACGCGCCTGAACCGGCTGGCCGAGTCCACCTTCGGCTACACCAGCGAAGAGCTGCTGGGGCAACCGGTCGAGGTGCTGGTGCCCGAGCGTTACCGCCATGCGCATCCGGGTTACCGCCGGGGCTTCCAGTCCGAAGCCACCGCCCGCCCCATGGGCGCCGGCCGCGACCTCAGCGGCCTGCGCAAGGACGGCAGCGAGTTTCCGGTGGAGATCGGCATCAACCCGGTCGATACCGGTGAAGGCCCGATGATCCTGTCGGTGATTCTGGACCTGAGCGAACGCAAGCAAAACGAGAAGCGCATCCACGACGCCCTGCAGGAAAAAGAATTGCTGCTGGAAGAGGTGCACCACCGCGTCAAGAACAACCTGCAGGTGATCCACAGCCTGCTCGACCTGCAGGCGCTCAAGATCAAGGACCCGGATCTCGTGGCCATGTTGCGCGACAGCCAGAACCGGATCCGGTCGATGTCGATGATCCACCAGACCCTGTACCAGTCGCACGACTTCGCCCAGGTGGAGTTTCAGCAGTTTCTGGGTGAACTGCTGCCCAACCTGATGGACTCCTACGGCATGGTGGCCGGGCATGTGGCCATGGCGATCGAGGCCAACCAGGTCAAGCTGCCCATCAACGAAGCGATCCCCTGTGGCCTCATCGTGAACGAACTGGTGAGCAACGCGCTCAAACACGGCTTTCCGGCCGGGCAGTGTGGCACGGTCCGCGTGCTCATGCGCCAGGACGACGACCACCACATCGAACTCGCCATCAGCAACGATGGTCTCGGCATTCCCGAGCATCAGAACCTCGAACGCAGCGGTTCACTCGGCCTGCAACTGGTCCAGTTGCTCACGCGCCAGCTCCATGGCCGGCTGGACGTGCAGCGCAGTGGACCCACCTGTTTCACCTTGCGTTTTCCTCTGGAACGAAAAAAATGAACAGTCCCTCCCGCATCCTGGTGGTGGAAGACGAGAGCATCGTCGCCTTCAACCTGCAACAGCGTCTGGCGCAGCTGGGCTACGACGTGCCCGCCATAGCGGTTTCCGGTGAAGAATGCATGGAAATGGTCTCGCAGACCCTGCCCGATCTGGTGTTGATGGACATCCACATCCAGGGCGACATGGACGGCATCGAGGTGGCATCCCGGCTGCGTGAAACCCACTCGACGCCGGTGATCTACCTCACCGCCTATTCCGAAGATTCCACGCTGGAGCGCGCGCGACAGACCCGCCCCTATGGCTACCTGCTCAAGCCCTTTTCGGAGCGCGAGCTGCACGCCACCATCCAGATGGCCTTCGAGCGATACAAGCTGGAAGTTGAACTCGTGGACAACCGCCAATTGTTGCAGCAGGCCCTGGATGCCGCGAGCATGGGTGTGCTGGAAATGAACACGGCCACCTCGGCCATCACCGCTTCGCCCCGAACGGCCGATCTGCTGGGCTGGTCACCGAACCAGCCACACTGCCGGGACGACCTGCTCTCGTGCGTGGACGCCGAGGAACGGGCCGAGGTGACCGCCCGGCTGGACGAGAGCCTGGCCAAACTGAAGCGGTTCAGCGAAGAGTTTCGTGTGCTGTCCGAAGACGTCCCGCCGCGCTGGATCAAGCTCGACGCGGGCCACGCCTCCGGCCGGCGCATGACGGGCGTGGTGCAGGACATCTCGGCGCGCAAGAACAGCGAACTCCGGCTGAAGCTGCTCAACGACAGCCTGGAGAGCCTGGTGGCCGAGCGCACCATCGAGCTCAAGCAGTGCCTCAAAGAGCTCGAAGCCTTCAGTTATTCGGTGGCGCACGACCTGCGCTCCCCGGTCCGGGTCATCGTCGGGTTTGGCCAGGAACTGATCCGGGAACACGCCAGCGAACTGGGTGCCGACAGCATCGATCTGGTCAACCGGATCGTGACCGCGGGCCAGCGCATGGGGGCGCTGATCGACGCGCTCTTGCACATGTCGCGCCTGAACCAGCTGCCGATGCAACTGCGCGTGGTCAATGTCAGTGAAATCGCCAGCGAGATCGCCGCCCAGCTCATGGAGGCCGCCCCCGAACGGGTGGCCCAGGTGCGGATCGCCCCGAACTTGGAAGCCATGGCCGACCCGACCCTGGTGCGCAGCCTGCTCGACAACCTGTTGCGAAACGCCTGGAAGTTTTCTGCCCGCAAAGAGATCACCCACATCGACGTCGGCAGCAAGACCCTCAACGGCGAAACCATTTTCTTTGTGCGCGACAACGGATGCGGCTTCGACATGGCCTCGGCCGACCGCCTTTTTGGCCCCTTCCAGCGCCTGCACCGCGAAGACGAGTACGCCGGCACCGGCATCGGCCTGACCATCGTGCAGCGCATCGTCATGCGCCACGGCGGCCGGGTCTGGGCCTTTTCCGAGCCCGGTCTGGGCGCCGCGTTCCACTTCACGCTGAGCACTTGACTTGAAACACCCCCGCCGCGCTTCGCGCAACCCCCTCAAGGGGGCGGCACTGGCCGTCCGGCAAAGCCGGCCCGGCGGTGCCCTGGGTTGGATCAGTTCATGCGTCGCGGTGTGAGCGCCGGCAAGATGGCGAACCGATACCGTTCACCCGAACGGTGCGCCGATAATCGGGAATGACCACCGCTTCCCCGAACGCTTCTCCCCTCGCGGCATCCGCCGCCGATTTCAGCCAGTTGCCGCTCACACCGGCCATGCTGGCCAACCTGCAGCAGCTCGGCTACCTGAGCATGACGGCCATCCAGGCCGCCAGTCTGCCAGCCGCCCTGCTGGGCAAAGACATCATTGCCCAGGCCAAGACCGGCAGCGGCAAGACCGCCGCCTTCGCCCTCACCCTGCTGGCCAACCTGAACCCGCGCCGTTTCGCCGTGCAGACCCTGGTGCTCTGCCCCACGCGCGAGCTGGCCGACCAGGTGACCACCGAAATCCGCCGCCTGGCGCGCGCCGAAGACAACATCAAGGTCGTCACGCTGTGCGGCGGTGTGCCGCTGCGCGGGCAGCTGGCCACGCTGGAGCACGGCGCGCACATCGTGGTCGGCACACCCGGCCGCATCATGGACCACCTGGAGCGCCAGAGTCTGCAACTCGACGCGCTCAACACCCTGGTGCTCGACGAAGCCGACCGCATGCTCGACATGGGTTTCTTCGACGACATCGTGAAGGTCGCACGCCAGTGCCCGAAAGATCGCCAGACCCTGCTGTTCTCCGCCACCTACCCGGAAGGCATCGCCAAGCTGGCCGCGCAGTTCATGCGCGATCCCGTCACGGTGACGGTGGAGGCGCAGCACGCCGGTGGCCAGATTGAACAGCGCTGGTACCAGGTGAAGGACAACGAGCGACTGCACGCGGTGAGCCAGCTGCTGCTGCACTTCCGCCCGGCGAGCACGCTCGCGTTCTGCAACACCAAGGCGCAGTGCCGCGATCTCGTGGCCGTGCTGCAGGCGCAAGGCATGAGCGCACTGGCGCTCTTCGGTGAACTGGAGCAGCGCGAGCGCGACCAGGTGCTGGTGCGCTTTGCCAACAAGAGTTGCTCGGTCTTGGTGGCCACCGACGTGGCCGCGCGCGGGCTCGACATCGCGAGCCTGGCCGCCGTGATCAACGTGGACGTGACGCCCGACCCCGAGGTGCACATCCACCGCATCGGCCGCACCGGGCGCGCCGGCGAAAGCGGCCTGGCGCTGAACCTGGCCAGCATGAACGAGATGGGCAGCGTGGGCAAGATCGAGCAGCTGCAGGGCCGCGAATCCGAATGGCACGAACTGGCCGAACTGGTTCCCACCGGCAAAGGCCCGCTCATGCCACCGATGGTCACACTGCACATCCAGGGCGGTCGCAAGGAAAAGATCCGCCCCGGCGACGTGCTGGGCGCGCTCACCGCCGACCTCGGCTACACGCGCGAACAGGTTGGCAAGATCAACGTCAACGACTGGTCCACCTACGTCGCGGTGGACCGCGCCATCGCCGAACAGGTCGCCAGCCGGCTGAACGATGGCCGCATCAAGGGCAAGAGCGTGAAGGTGCGGGTGCTGGCCGATTGATGCCGCCGGACCGCCGCCTGCCGACCCACCAGAACTCCCCGAAAATAGACCCATGAACGACACGAACACCCAACCGGCCCAACCCGCCCTGCCCGACCGCCTCTCCATCGACCCACGCAGCCCGCACCACGTGGCCGCCGTGTTCGAACACGACATCGGCATCCGCTTCAATCACAAGGAGCGCTTCGACGTGGCCGAATACTGCATCAGCGAAGGCTGGGTCAAAGTGCCCTCCAGCAAGACGGTGGACCGCAAAGGGCAGCCCCTGCTGATCCAGCTCAAGGGCCAGGTCGAGGTGTTCTACAAGTAGACCGCCATGCACCGCCGCGTCTTGCTGACCGCCTGGATACCGCTGCTGCCCTGGATCGGCGCGGCACGGGCACAGGCCGCGCCTTCACCGGACGCGGCGCCCGCCTCGCCGCCCCGCCTGAACGTGCCGCTCGATGTGCTGCAGAGCGAGGTGGGCAAACGTTTCCCACTGCGTTACCCGGTGGCCGGGCTGGTGAACCTGGACCTGGCGGTGCCGCAACTGGGCTTGCTGCCGGCCTCGAACCGGCTGCGCGCCGAGATGGCGGTGAACGCGGCCGGCCCGATCCTGCAGCGCAGCCAGCCGGGCACGTTCACCGTCGATTTCGCGCTGCGCTACGAGCACAGCGATCGGACGCTGCGCGCCCACCAGCTCAAGGTCTACCGCATGCGTTTCCCCGGCCTGCCGGCCGACGCGGCGGAGCTGCTCAACACCTATGCGCCGGCGCTGGCCGAACAGTCCCTGCGCGAAGTGGTGCTGTACCAGTTGAACGCCCAGGAAACGGCGATGGCCGACCTGCTGGGTCTGCGACCGGGTCGCATCACCGTGACCGATCAAGGCCTGGCGGTCGAGCTGGTCACCAGGCCGCTGTAGGCCCCGGCCGGCTGTCACTTCGCGCCTGACAACGGGTGCGATACTGCGCCCGCACACCTCATTCAAACGATGACAGGGAATACAGCATGAGTGGGAGCCGATGGACCCTCTGGCGGGCCGCGAAAGTCCTGGCCTGGAGCCTGGCGGGCATCTTCGTGGGCCTGCCCGTGCTGCTCTACCTCGGTTTCCTGGGTATCCAGGAAGCGAGCGAACGGCAGTGGCTGGGCAAGGCCCCCACGCACCCCGCCATCGACGTGCGCTCGCACGAGCCCCACACGGTGGCCCTGCTCGACGTGGGCTTCGACTCGCTGGCCACGCGCATGCGGCTCATTGAAGAAGCCAAAGAGTCCATCGAGCTGGAATTTTTCATCTACGAGGTCGACACCGCGAGCCGGCTGGTGACGCAAGCCCTGGCCCGCAAGGCCCGCGAAGGCGTCAAGGTGCGCCTGCTGGTGGACTTCGCGCTGCCGGTCTTCAAGCTCGCGCCGCACTACGCCCAGGCGCTGGAGGCCGCAGGCGTGGAGGTGCGTTACTACAACACCGCGGGCCTGGCCCGGTTCTTCGCCTCGAACCACCGCACCCACCGCAAGCTGCTGGTGGTGGACCGCCAGAAGGCCATCATCGGCGGGCGCAACATCGCCGACGACTATTTCGACCTCTCGGAACGCTACAACTTCCTCGACAGCGACATGTACATCGATGGCCCCGTGGCGTCGGGCATCACGGACAGCTTCGAGCTGTACTGGGCATCGGACTGGGTGACCAACCCCATCGACGTGGCCGCATCGTCGACCCTGCCCGGCCCGGAACTGCTGGGCCTGCCCACCGCCGCCGAGGCCGCATTGGCCGCCGAACTGCAGCGCCACCCGCCCCAGCACGCGTTGAGCACCTGCAACGACATGCACTTCGTCACCGACTACCCGGGCTCGGGCGTGGAGCGGCGCAAGGTGTTTCTGGAGCTCACCCGGCTGGCCAAAGAGGCGCGCCAGCAGATCATGGTGGAGAGCCCCTACCTGGTCTTGCGCGACGACGGTCTCGCGGTGTTGCAGCAGGTGGCGCAACGCGGCGTCAAGCTGCAGATTCTGACGAACAGCCTGTATTCCACCGACGCGTTCTACACCGTGGCCAGTCTGGCGAATTCCCTCGATCGCCTGTCCCTGCCGAAACTGGAAGTCTGGGCCTATGGCGGGCAGGCGCTGGCGGGCAGCGAGCGGCCCTCCGCTTCGCCGCGCTGGGGCGTACACGCCAAACGGGCGGTGTTCGACGACCACACCATCGTCGTCGGCACCTACAACATCGATCCCCGTTCAGCCAACCTGAACTCGGAGCTGATGGTGGTCTGCCGCAACAACCGCTTCCTCGCCGAGACCCTGCAACACAACATGCGCCTGCGTATCGCGCAGTCCCGCGCGGTGGTGGGTGGGGCCAACGCGGGCGGGCTGAATGCCCTGGTGAAAGACGCCGATGAGGACACCTTGTTCAAGATGCGCGCCATCGCCCCGATCGCCAGCCTGCTCGACTTCCTGATGTAGTCGCAGCACACCAGTCGCTGGGCGCACAATCTCTTTCCTGAACCCGCGTGATCGCACGCCCCCCTAAAGCCATGAATCCAGCACCAGACGCCACCAGCCCCATCGAACCCTCGCCGCTGTGCGAACCATGCCAGGGCATCCAGCGCAACTGGCGCGGCGCACCCGGCCATGCCGAGCTGCAGCAGGGCAACCACCGCAAGGAACTGCGCGGCGATGTGCAGGTGACGATCACCGGCTATTTCTGCGACCGCTGCGGCGCCCACTGGCACTACACCAACGACAAGACGAACCAGCGCGCCGGCTGGTCGCTGGCGCCCAAGTGAGCGCTTCCCGCAACGAACGCTGGTCCGCATGAAGGCGCCGCCCCGCCTGCAGGCGCTGATCGAAGAAGGTCTGATCGACTCCGTTGTGCGCCAGCTCATGAGCGGCAAGGAGGCCATGGTGTTTGTGGTGCGCTGCGGCGATGAAACGCGCTGCGCCAAGATCTACAAAGAGGCCAACAACCGCAGCTTTCGCCAGGCGGTGGACTACACCGAAAACCGCAAGGTCAAGAACTCGCGCCAGGCCCGCGCCATGGCCAAAGGCACGAAATTTGGCCGCGAGGCGCAGGAGGCGGCCTGGCAAAGCGCCGAGGTGGATGCGCTGTACCGCCTGGCCGCGGCCGGCGTGCGCGTGCCGCAGCCCTACAACTTCTGTGACGGCGTGCTGCTGATGGAGCTGGTGACCGACGCCCATGGCGACGCCGCCCCGCGCCTGAACGATGTGCGTTTCACGCCCGGTCAGGCGCGCCAGCACCACGCCACCCTGGTGGCCGAGGTGGTGCGCATGCTGTGCGCGGGCGTGGTGCACGGCGATCTGTCGGAATTCAACATCCTGCTCGCGCATTCGGGCGAAGCGGACGGTGAGGACTTCCCCGTGATCATCGACCTGCCGCAGGCGGTGGACGCTGCCGGCAACAACCACGCACCGCGCATGCTGCTGCGCGACGTGGCCAACCTGCGCGACTTCTTTGGCCAGTTTGCGCCCGAGCTGCTGGCCACCCGGTACGGTCCCGAGATCTGGAGCCTCTACCAGCGTGGCCTGCTGAGCAACGACACGCTGCTCACCGGGCGCTACACGCCGTCCCACGCCGAAGTGGACCTGGCCAGCGTGATGCGCGAGATCGACGACGCGCGCGATGAAGACGCGGCACGTCGACTGCGCATGGCGCAGTGAGCTGCGTGGACTGATTCAGCCACGCGGGTGGTGCTGCGCCACGATGCTCTTGAGCCGCTCCCGCGCCACGTGCGTGTAGATGGTGGTGGTGGAAATGTCGGCGTGGCCCAGCAACATCTGCACCGCGCGCAGGTCGGCGCCGTGGTTGAGCAGGTGGGTGGCGAAAGCGTGGCGAAGCGTGTGCGGCGACAGTGGTGAGGTGATGCCGGCGACCAGCGCGTATTTCTTCACCAGCTGCCAGAACATGGCGCGCGTCATGGCCTCACCCGCGCGCGAGCCGCGCGAGGTGACGAACAGGTCTTCGCTCTGCAAGCCTCCCAGCACCTCGCGCCGCCCCTGGCCCAGCCAGGTCTGCAGCCACTGCCCGGCAATCTGTCCGAACGGCACCAGCCGCTCCTTGTTGCCCTTGCCGGTGATGCGCAGCACGTGCTCGTTCATGCCCACATGAAAGGTCTTGAGCTTCACCAGCTCGCTCACGCGCAGGCCGCTGGCGTACATCAGCTCCAGCATGGCGCGGTCGCGCTGGCCCAGCGGCGTGCTGGTGTCGGGCGCGTTGAGCAGGGCCTCGACCTGCGCCTCGCTCATCGTCTTGGGCACGCGCATCGGCTGCCGTGCGGCCATCAGGCGCAGCGTCGGGTCGGTGGTGATCAGGCGTTCGCGCAGCGCCCAGCGGTAATAGCGCTTGAACACCGTGAGCCGCCGGTTGGCGGTGGTGGCGCGGGTCTGGGCGTGGCGTTCGGCGAAGTAGGCGTTGATGTCGCTTTCACCGGCCTCGGGCAATGCCGTGCCGCGTGCGGCCAGCCATTGGCCGAACAGCGTGAGGTCGCGCCGGTAGGCGTCGAGCGTGTTGCGCGAGAGGCCTTCCTCCAGCCAGAGCGCATCGATGAAGGCCCCGGCGCTGGCCTCGCTGGCCGTTGCCAGGGCTTTGTCCATCAGTCCAGCTTGAGTTTCTGCTTGGCGACCACCGTCTTGTAGACCTCGTACTCGGCCTTGATCTGCTCGGCGAATTCGGCCGGGGTGTTGCCCACGATGAGCGAACCGGTGTCTTCAATGCGCTTTTTCACAGCCGGGTCGGCCAGCGCCTGCTTGGTGGCGTTGTAGACCTTGTCCACGACATCCTTGGGCAGGCCCTTGGGCGCGATCAGACCGTAGTAAGCCATGCGGTTGACCGGCTCCATGCCCACTTCCTTGAAGGTCGGCACGTTGGGCAACGCGGCCAGGCGGTCGGGCGCGGCCACCACGATGGGGATCAGCCGCCCGGCCTTGATGTGTGGCAACGCTGAGGGCAGGTTGTCAAAGATGATGGGGACCTGGCCGCCCACGGTGTCGTTGAGCGCCGGACCGGCGCCGCGGTAGGGAATGTGCGTCATGAAAACGCCGGCCAGGCTCTTGAACAGCTCGGTCTGCAGGTGGCCGATGCCGCCCGTGCCCGAGCTGGCGTAGCTGTACTTGCCCGGGTTCTTTTTCAGCTCGGCCAGGAAGGCCTTGAAGTCCTTGGCCGGAAAGCTGGGGTGCACCGCGATCACGTTGGGTGTGGCCGCGATGTTGATGATGGGCGTGAAGTCCGTGAGCGTGTTGTACGGGATCTTGGGGTTGATGGCCGGGTTGGCCGCTGTGGTGGACACGGTGGCCATGCCCAGGATGTGTCCGTCGGGCAAGGCCCGCGAGAGTTCCAGGGCCCCCACCACGCCGCCGCCGCCGGCCTTGTTCTCCACGACCACGCTCTGGCCCAGGGTCTTGCCCAGCGGCTCGGACATGACGCGCGCAATGATGTCGGTCGTCCCGCCGGGCGCAAACGGCACCTGGATCCGCACGGGCTTGTTCGGGAAAGCCTGTGCCCAGGCCCCGGTGGCCGCAACGACCGAAGCAGTGACCAGACCCCAGGCAAACAGCTGACGACGCAATACCATGGCAAACACTCCTTGAAAGAGAGGCAACAAAAAGGATAGCAGGGTCATATTACCTGCGGCGATCCGGCGCGCGCGCGCCAGATCAGACAGGCTGTTGATCGAACCCGCCTCGACAGACACTGTAGACAGCCGCGAGGCCCTTGGCCATGGGGAGACTACATAAGTACAAACCCCCGTATCGAACCGACGGCGGGCGCTATGCTCCTTCCGTGAACTTTGCCCAGCTGCTCTTCCCCGACTTTTCGCTCATCCTGATCGGCTACCTGCTCTGCCGTTTCACCGCACTCGACCGCAAGGTCTGGGAGCCCATCGAGAGCCTGGTCTACTACTTCCTGTTTCCGGTGCTGCTGTTCCAGTCCATCGTGAAAAGCCCGCTGGACCTGGGGGCCACCTCCAGCCTCATGGCCGCCGGCTTCACACTCGGCCTGCTGGGCATCGGGCTCTCGTATTCACTGCCGCACTGGCCCTGGCTCGGCAAGCGGCTGGACGTGCGGCTGCACGCCGCCAGCGCACAGATCGGCTTTCGCTTCAACTCCTTCATCGCCCTGGCCCTGGCCGACAAAGTGGCCGGCCCGCAGGGCCTGCAGCTCATCGCGGTGATCATCGGCGTGTGCGTGCCGCTGTTCAATGTGGGTGCCGTGTGGCCCATGGCCCGCCACGCACAGAAGCACTTTGTGGGTGAACTGCTGCGCAACCCACTGATCATCGGTACCGCTTCGGGCCTGGTGGCCAACCTGCTGGGCTTCCAGATCCCAGTCTGGCTGGAACCCACGGTGAGCCGCATCGGCCAGGCCTCGCTGGCGCTCGGCCTGATGGCGGCCGGTGCAGGGATGCAGCTCGGTTCGCTGCACGCGGCCAAGACGCTCGGGGTGGCGGTGCTGGCCGTCAAACACCTCGGCATGCCGCTCATGGCGCTGGGCCTGTCCCGCCTGTTCCAGCTCGATGCCACACAAACCACGGTCCTGCTGATGTTCTCCGCCGTGCCCACCGCGTCCAGCTGTTACGTGCTGGCCGCCCGCATGGGCTACAACGGGCCGTATGTGGCAGGGCTGGTCACACTGTCCACCTTGCTGGGGATGGTGAGTTTGCCGTTTGCAATTGGCGTCCTGAACGCGCTCTGATCCAGTTTGAGGGGCATGAACGGTTGCTGGGTCGGCGGCCTCATGCATCGGGTCACGCGTACCAGTGGAACTGAACAGCGACAGGCCTGTTCAATGACGGTATGGCAAAATTGGTACGGTTTAGCCCATTCAGGCCCACCATGTGCGTGATCGCATGCAGGCCGTGTCCAACGGGTACTTTCAGGAATCCACCCATGTTCTCTCCCGAACGCATCGCCAGGTTGACGCCTTTGGCTGCATCCGTATTTGCTGCACTGGCTTTGATGGGCTGCGCCAGCGGCTCGAAAGAAGCTGCTGTCCCGAATCCGTTCATCGCGACCACTGCCTCAAAATCCACGGAACCTCACATCCACGAGCTGCGGGTGTTCGGGGACAGCTACTCAGACCTGAATTTCACCAACTCGCGCCGTACCGGCAACTGGGTGCAGAACCTCCGGGGAGCCATCAGCACCGACATCGTGGACAACTATGCGATCGGCGGCGCGCGGGCAGCTGACGCCAACTACAAGTCATTCAACCGCCAGATCGACACCATGGTGGCCAGGAACAACAACGTGGTGGCCGACTCGGACCTGACCATCGTCTACCTGGGCCACAACGACATCAACAAAGCAGGCAGTCCCGACAACCTGACCGGCGCACGGAGAAGTTACACCCAAGGGGTTGACCGGCTCATCAGCATGGGTGCCGCCAACACCAACAGCAGACTCTTCCTCACACAGCTCCATGACTGGAGCCGCAACCCGGGCATCCAGTCCTCAACCCATCCCCAGGTGGTGGCGTGGAACAACTACATTGCCGGATTGGCCAACGCCCATGAGAACGTGATCGCCGTGGACATGTACACGGCATTTGAACGCGTTTTCGAGAATCCGGGGGCGTTCGGCTTCACCAACGTCAAGACCCCCGATTCCACGCGCTCGGCCATCGACGCCCTGTTCAACGACACCACGCACTTCGGATCGCGCGGACAGCAGATCATTTCACGCGTGTACGAACACTACCTGACCCGTGGATGGAACTGGGCCAACACCCTGAGCGCAGGGGCTTCCAGTGCCACCCGCCTCGGCTCCGAGGTGGACCGTGGCATCCTCAGCTACGCCAGCCAGTCGCCGGGCCACACCATGGCCCAGGGGTTCAATCTCATTCCGATCGGCGCCCTGGGTGACAACTCGTCCAGTTCGGTGGCTTCCAACCGCTTCACTACCCCGGCAAGCCAGGGCGTGACCAATACGACCAGCGGATCTGCTCCCAAAGGCATCGCACTGAACTTCGCTGGAGGTGCCGGGGTGTTCGGCACACCAGGCAACTTTGGTTTCGCCTACACGCGCAATGGCAGCGAGCAGGGGCTTGCCAGCAGCGATGAACGTTTTTTGCAAAAATTCAACGCCAGCGCCTCAACCCTCTACTGGCATCAGCCGGTCAGCGATTTCCTGTTGACAACGCAAGTGTCCAACCTGCGGCTGGACTTCGAAAACAATGCTCGCGACGAGTTGCTCAACCGCAATGTCGTCAACAACGGCACGGGCAGCACCTGGTCATTCGAGCAGAAGATTCGCCGCCCAATGGGCAATGAGTTCCTGAACTTCACGCCATGGGTTTCATTCGCCGCGCAGTCCCACAAGCTCGATCCGTATTGGGCTCAAACGCTCTACACCACCGCCACCTACTACAACAGCTCCACCGCCAACGATCTGTATTCGGGCATCGGTTTTGATCTCCAGTTCGCGCCGGTTCGCCTGAGCAGCGGTCGGAAACTGAATTTCAGCGGTGGCATCAACCACTCGGAGAGCCTCCGCCGCAGCTCGGTGGCGGTGGCCATGACCGAAGCCAATCAATCCGGCCTCACCCAACGTGAAACCATCCTGCGCCCCAACGTGCGCAGCACGTTGCTGGGATTGAATGCTTCGCTGGACTACTCCAAGAAGGTCAATTTTTCGGCCAGCTATGGAGCGGATCTTCAAAGCGTCAGTGACACCCAACAGATCAACCTGTTGGCCAATCTCCGTTTCTGAAACACTGACCATGTTTCGGGTATCAACACAAGGCGCCTTCCGAGGTGCCTTGTTTTTTTGCCTTGCCGTCTGCATTCTTGGCCCTGACGTTGCCATGCAACGGTCTTCACTGGCCCACTTTCTGGTCGACGTATATCAATACCCATTAAGTCATGTGGACTAAGATCGCGGCCCAGGTGCTGCCCCCTGGGTCGTTTCAGATGACATGGTGGTCGCCAGTGCCTGCGCTCCCTCTCTGCCCTTACTTTTAGGCATTCAGCCATCTATGCGCATTACGAACCGAAAAAGAGTGATGATCACTGGCGGCGCCGGGTTTCTGGGATCCCACCTCTGTGAACGGCTCCTCAACGAAGGCAACGACGTGCTCTGCGTTGACAACTTCTACAGCGGCACCAAGGACAATGTGGCTCACTTGGTGAACAACCCGCACTTTGAGCTGATGCGCCACGATGTGACTTTTCCGCTCTATGTGGAGGTCGACGAGATCTACAACCTGGCCTGCCCGGCGTCGCCCATCCACTACCAGCGCGACCCGGTCCAGACCACCAAGACCAGCGTGCACGGCGCGATCAACGTGTTGGGGCTGGCCAAGCGCACCGGCGCACGCATCTTCCAGGCATCGACCAGCGAGGTCTACGGCGACCCCGAAGTCCACCCCCAGGAAGAAAGCTATTGGGGCCGCGTCAACCCGATCGGCATCCGCTCTTGCTACGACGAAGGCAAACGCTGCGCCGAGACCCTGTTTTTTGACTACCACCGCCAGCACCGGGTCAAGATCAAGGTGGCGCGCATTTTCAACACCTACGGCCCGCGCATGCACCCCAACGACGGTCGCGTGGTCAGCAACTTCATCGTCCAAGCCCTGCGCGGCGAGGACATCACGATTTATGGCGACGGGTCGCAAACGCGCAGCTTTTGCTACGCCGACGACCTGATCGAAGGTTTTGTGCGCCTGATGGCCAGCTCCGACAGCGTGACCGGTCCGATCAACCTCGGCAACCCGGTCGAGTTCACCATCAAGGAACTGGCCGAGGCAGTGCTGACCAAGGTTGGCGGCCGCTCGCGCCTGGTGTTCAAACCCCTCCCCCAGGACGACCCCAGGCAGCGCCGGCCCGACATCGCGCGCGCCCAGGCCGAGCTCGGCTGGGAGCCGCGCGTTCAGCTGGATGCGGGCCTGGAAAAAACCATCCACTACTTCAAACAATTCCTGCAGAGCTGATCATGGAGCAGCACGATCTGATAGTGGTCACACCGGTCTACGAAGACGTGGAGGCCTGCAGCCGGCTGTTCAAGGAACTCGCCGACCAGTTCAATGACCGGCTGTTTGTGGTCGCCGTGGACGACGGATCCGTGCGCCAGCCCCTGGATGTAGGCTGCCTGGAAGCGGCAGGCGTCAAAGGCGTGGTGATCAAGCTCAAGCGCAACGTGGGTCACCAGAAGGCGATCGCCATCGGTCTGTCCTATGTGTCCGACAAAATCGGACCCGACCAGCGGGTAGTCGTCATGGACTCGGACGGCGAAGACATGCCCGCAACCATCCCCACGCTGCTCGAACAGCTCCAGCGCGACGACGTCGACGTGGCCGTAGCGCACCGCAAGAGCCGTGTCGAAACCTGGCGCTTCAAGCTGTTCTACGCCATCTACAAGCGCGTCTTCAAGGTCATGACGGGCCGACCGATCAGCTTCGGCAATTTCATGGCGCTCAAGCGAGCGTCTGTCAAACGCCTGGTCGCGATGCAGGAGCTACCGATCCACGTCGCCGGTGCCGTGCTGGCGTCGAAGCTGCGCACCGGGGTCTGCCCGCTGGACCGGGGTCCGCGTTACGCCGGTCAGTCCAAGATGAACTTCGTCGGCCTGGTGCTGCATGGCTTCAAGGGCCTGATGGTGTTCGCGGAAGACGTGCTGGTGCGCGTGGGCATCGCCTGTGGCCTGATCGCCGCCCTGTCGGTGGCCGGTGCCGGTACGGCGGTGGCCCTGAAGGTGATTGGCTATTCGTCACGCGGCTGGTTCTCGGTCGCCATCGGCATCCTGATCTTGATGTTCATGCAAACCGGCGCACTGGCCCTGATGACGCTGATGCTGACCGGCATCGTGCGCGGCGGAAGCACCACCATGAGCTCGGCCTACCAGGACCTGATCGACGAGGTGTTGCCGACCGCCTTGCCCCGCAGACTTCGATGAAACGCCCTTCAGCACAATTTGTTCGTTTCCTGATCAATGGCGTGCTGGCCACGGCTGTGCACTACCTGGCGCTGCGCCTGGGCATTGAGGTGCTGAAGCTGGGTTCGGCCGGCCTGGCCAACCTGCTCGCGGCGCCGCTGGGCATCGCCACCTCATTCCTGGGCAACCGGTATTTCGTTTTTCAGCGCCAGGGCGGTGACCTGCTGCAGCAGGCGCTGCGCTTCATCGGTCTCTACGCGGCCATCGCCTTGCTGCATGGCAGCCTGCTCTATGTCTGGAGTGATCTGCTCAAGTTCAACTACCACATCGGATTCCTGATCGCCGTGGCCATGCAGGTGGTGCTGGGCTACCTCGCCGGCAAACACCTGGTGTTCAAGGCCGCACCCGTTCACAGTCCGAGCCGAGACCTGCATGGTGTCTGAGTTCGGCTGCATTTCGAAAAAAGTGAGTGCCGGTGTAGGAGCCTGGGCATGAAATTTCTCAAACTGGTTTTCGCCACCGCCCTGTACCTAGCCCTGCTGTGCAGCGTGTGGCTGCTGGTCGTCAACTTCTTCAAGGTCAACGTGGTCTTTTATGCGGCCATCTGGACCGCGCTGATAGCGGTCGGTCTGCAGACCGCGCTGGTGTTGTTCACCCCGCTGCTGCGCGGCTTCAGTGGCCTGGAGAAGTTCCAGCAAGTGGCCAGTTGCGTGCTGATCGGCTACATCATGGCGATCAGCGTGCCGACCGTGATCGACCGTTCGCTCTCGTTCTACATCCTGGAAAAACTGCAGCAGCGGGGCGGAGGCATCCAGTTGTCCCGGTTCAACCAGGTCTTCACCACCGAGTACATGCGCGAGCACCGCCTGGTCGACATCCGGCTGACCGAACAAACCGAATCCGGCACCATCGTGATCCAGGGCGACTGCGTGAAGCTGACCCCCAAGGGCGAGCGGATCGCATCCTTTGGCCGCTTCTTCCGCCAGAACCTGCTGCCCAAACAGCGCCTGCTGATGGGCGAATACACCGATCAATTGACCAACCCTTTCCGGCGCAGCGATCCGGCGCCTGATTACCTCTGTCGCTAAGACTTTAGAATTCGCATCATGAAAATAGCAATCGCAGGCACCGGCTACGTCGGTCTGTCCAATGCCGTCCTTCTGGCCCAGCACAACGAAGTGGTCGCCATCGACATCGTGGCCGAGAAGGTCGAGATGCTCAACCGCAAGCAGAGCCCCATCGTCGACGCCGAAATCGAGGACTACCTCAAGAACAAGGCGCTGAACCTGCGCGCCACGACCGACAAGCACGAAGCCTATGCGGGCGCGGACTACGTCATCATCGCCACGCCCACCGATTACGACCCCGAGACCAACTACTTCAACACCCGCTCGGTGGAGTCGGTGATCGCCGACGTGGTGGCCATCAACCCGAACGCGGTGATGGTGATCAAGTCCACCATTCCGGTGGGCTTCACCGTGAAGGCGCGTGAACAGTACAAGACCGCAAACCTGATCTTTTCGCCCGAGTTCCTGCGCGAAGGCCGCGCGCTCTACGACAACCTGCACCCCACGCGCATCGTGGTGGGCGAGCAGACCGAGCGCGCGCGGGTGTTCGCCGAGCTGCTCAAGCAAGGCGCGATCAAGAAGGACATGCCCATCCTCTACACCGACTCGACCGAGGCCGAGGCGATCAAGCTCTTCGCCAACACCTACCTGGCGATGCGCGTGTCCTACTTCAACGAACTCGACAGCTACGCCGCCACGCACGGTCTGGACAGCCGCCAGATCATCGAAGGTGTGTGTCTCGACTCGCGTATCGGCCAGCACTACAACAACCCCTCGTTTGGCTACGGTGGCTACTGCCTGCCCAAGGACACCAAGCAGCTGCTCGCCAATTACCGCGACGTGCCGCAGAACCTGATCCAGGCCATCGTGGCGTCGAACAGCACGCGCAAGGATTTCATCGCCGACGAGATCATCCGGCGCAAGCCCAAGGTGGTTGGCATCTACCGCCTGATCATGAAGAGCGGTTCGGACAACTTCCGTGCCTCCAGCATCCAGGGCATCATGAAACGCATCAAGGCCAAGGGCATTGAGGTGGTGATCTACGAACCCATGTTGCCCGAGGACACGTTCTTCAACACCCAGGTGATGCGCGACCTCGACGCCTTCAAAGCCAAGGCCGACGTGATCGTGGCGAACCGCCAATCCGAGTCTCTGGCCGACGTAGCAGACAAGGTCTACACACGCGATCTTTTTGGCAGCGACTGATTCCTGGCAAGCCCCTTGAAACTCATCATCCAGATCCCCTGTTACAACGAAGCCGAGACCCTGGGCATTGCCCTCTCGGCCCTGCCCCGCCAGGTGCCCGGCTTTGATTCAGTGGAATGGCTCATCATCGATGACGGCAGCACCGACGCGACGGTGGAGGTGGCGCTCAGGCACGGGGTCGACCACGTCGTGCGCCACACACGCAACCAGGGCCTGGCGCGCGGTTTCATGAACGGCATCCAGGCCTGCCTGGAAAAAGGCGCCGACGTCATCGTCAACACCGACGCCGACAACCAGTACAACGCCGACGACATCCCGCTGCTGACCCAGCCCATCGTTGATGGCAAAGCCGACTTCGTGATCGGTGCCCGCCCGATCGAGGCCATCGAACACTTCAGCCCGATCAAGAAGCTGCTGCAAAAACTCGGCAGCTGGGTGGTGCGGGTGGCGAGCAAGACCAACATCCCCGACGCACCCAGCGGTTTTCGCGCCATCAGCCGCACCGCCGCCCGCCATCTGGTGGTGTTCAGCGACTACACCTACACGCTGGAAACCATCATCCAGGCTGGCCAGAAGAACATGGCCATCACCTCGGTGCCGATCCGCGTCAACGGCGACCTGCGCCCCTCGCGCCTGGTCAAGAGCATCTCGTCGTATATCCAGCGCAGCATCGTCACCATCATCCGGGTCTTCATCATCTACCGGCCGTTCCGCTTCTTTGGCGCAATCGGTGGGGTGCTGTTCACCGCCGGTTTTGCGATCGGCCTGCGCTTTCTCTACAAATACGTCAACAGCGACGGCGGCTACGAAGGCCATGTCCAGTCGCTGATCCTGGCCAGTTCGCTGCTGGTGATGGGTTTTCACACCCTGCTGATCGCCTTTGTGGCCGATCTGCTCTCGGCCAACCGCAAGCTGATGGAGGAGATCCGCGCCATCACGCTGGAGAACCGGGACGGCGGCAAGCACTGAGCCCAAGGCCTGGATCTCCCGCCCGACCTCGCCCGGATCTGCGAGCGGGAATGCTTGAAACGCCAACCATCGGGATTTGACGGTCTGACCGTGCGCAAGGTGCCGTACGGGAACAGTGTTTCGCACTAAGCACTTTTTAAGTCTTGCCCGGGTACAGTTTGCCGCCCGACATGACTGAAAAAAACATTGCATCCTTGAAGCCAGCCGTCAGTGGCAGATGGTGGCTGTTTGTGATCCTGTGGTGCTTGGCCCTGTGCGTTCTTTCTGCGCAAAAGATCGATGGCAGCAGCATCAAGGGCGACGCGACTCAGAACCTGATCCTTGCCAAAGGCATTTACGAGCATGGCGAGTTTTCGCTCGGTGGCGGCCTCACCAGCTTTCGCGAACCGGTCCCTCCGCTGCTGGTGGCGACCTATCTGCAGTTGTTTGCCGATCGGCACAGTCCGATGGACCTCGAGTCCATGCACTACGGTGCGCACACCCGCTTTGTCAAACTGAGCAACCTGTTCTGGGTCTTCTGGGGCCTGTTGGGCAGCTGGCTGCTGTTTTTTGAAGTGTCGCAGCGGCGCTGGCTCAGTCTGGCAGCGCCGCTGCTGAGTGCACCGTTCTTCTTCACCAACCCCCTGATCGTCAATTCGCTCTACACCGAATTGCAGGCCGGAACCCTGATGATCTGGTGCTCGTACCTGCTGGTCCGCGCAGCACAACAACCCAGCGCCTGGCGTCTGCTGCTGACCGGGGTCTTCCTCGGTCTGCTCTGCCTGACCAAGGCATTGTTTTTGCCGGTGTCCTTTGTGGTCATTGCAGCGATGATGATCAAGCAATGGCCCGAACGGCCCGGCAGCGACTGGCGCGCCTGGAAACCCATGAGCCGTGTCGGTCTGTACATCGGCCTGGGCCTGGCCGTGACGGTGCTGCCCTGGATCGGGCGCAACCACGCGCAAATGCAGTCGACCGAGATCTCGGCCGGCCGCAGCGGCTACATCCTGCTCAAGCGCGCCATGATCGACCAGATCACGGACGACGAGTTCAAGGCCGGCTTTTACCTGTTTGGTCCTCAGCCTTACAAGCAGCTGGTGGCCGGCACCGGGCTCGACGTCAAAGCCGACGAAGCGGTGAAACGCGAAGGCCGTCTGGCGCGATTGAACGGTGCGCGATCGGATTACATTGTCGACGACACACGCGCCCTCTACGCCGGTCACCCCGAGCAGGTGATCAGCTTCTACCGCAAGGCCGCTGCGGTGCACGTGCAGCTGACCCGGTTGTTCGAGCAGGCACACGATGCGCATCCCACCCTGGCAGCCGACAAGGTGATGCAGAAAGTGGCCTTGCAGCAGTTCGCCGACCATCCCTGGCGCCATTTGAAGGTCTCGCTGCTGATGTTCTGGCGTGGCTTCTGGTGTCTTTCACCCGGTACCCCCCTGCCTCTTGTCTCGGAAGCCCATCTCCGCACCACGCTCATCGTGGGCCTGAATGCCGCCGCCGGACTGGCACTGCTGTTCGTCTTCTTCAAGGCGCTGCTGCAGCGCCAGACCCCGCTGCTCTTCATGACCGCCTTGCCGGTTCTGATGATGCTGGTCTACACATTGGTGTCCCAAAACCTGCCACGCTTTTTTGCGCCGGCCGTGCCATTCATGTTGCTGAGCCTGTTCTGGTTACTGGCTCCGTCGTTGTGCCAGCGAGCGTCGCGGCGTTGAGACCGCGGAACATGCACGATACTTCTGCACCCCTGATGACCACCGACACAACGATGAACGCCTTGCACCCCGCGCCGCCCAAAATGCCGCTCCTGGGGTGGTTGCTCACCTTTGTCCTCTGTGCCGTTCTGAGTTTTTTTGCCGCCGACCACATCAAGGGCGACAGCATCAAGGGTGATGCGACGCAAAACCTGGTGATCAGCTACAACCTCTACCACCACGGCGATTTTTCACGCGGCGGCCAGCACACACACCATGTGCCGACCAGCTTCCGGGAACCCCTGCCGCCGTTTGTCACCGCCGCCTACCTGAAGCTGTTTTTCCACCCCGACCAGCCATACGACTTCGAGTCCTGGCACAACGGTGCCCACACCCGTCTCATCAAACTGGGCAATCTGTTCTGGGTCTTTGGCGGACTGCTCGCCACCGCCTTGATCGTTTTCAGCCTCACGGCCAGCCCGGTCGCTGTGCTGCTGGGCCTGGGTCTGAACTTCACCTGGTTTTTTGGCAGCCCTTTCGTCATCAATTCGCTCTACACCGAGCTGCCCGCAGCCACGCTGATGCTCTGGGCGTCCTTCTTTCTGCTGCGATCCCGGCACAGCAATACCCGGTGGTCGTTGACCCTGGCCGGGGTGTTCCTCGGTCTGTTGTGCCTGACCAAGGCCGTCTTCATTTATGTGGCGCCCGTGGCGGCCGTGTTGTTCGCCCTGATGCTGGCACGGGAACAGCACCCCGGCGGCTGGCTGCGCGCCTGGGGGCGTTCGTCTGCGTGGCTGATGCTGTGCGCCGCCCTCGTGGTTGCGCCCTGGATACTGCGCAACCAGTTGCGCCTGGGGACCGCCGAGGTGTCCTCGGGACGCTCCGGCTATGTGAGCTTCAAGCGCGCGATGATGAACCAGATGAGCGCTGAAGAGCTGCGCTACGCCTATTTCAATTTTGGTCCGCCGCTCTACAAGAGCTTGGTCAGCGAAACGGATTGGGGTCGTTTTCGGCCTGAAGACCTGCAGCGCGGCGGCGCGCTGAACCGGCTGAACTATTTCGACCCGGCCTACATCCGCGAGGAAAAGACCGCTGTGGCCCTGGGGCAGCCGGAACGGGCCACCACCTTCTATTACAAACCGGCGGCGATCTACCGCCAGCTGGTGAATATGCTGGTTGCAGGCGGACACCCCAAGCCACATGAGACCGCCGACCGCATCATGCAGCGCGAGGCCTTGAAACAGTTCGCAAGCCACCCGCTGCAACACCTCAGGATGACGCTGCTGGTGTTCTGGCGCGGCTTCTGGGCCCTGATGGCCAACACACCGCTGCCCTTTTCCCAGGACCAGGTCATAGGCCCTCTGGCCACCACGCTGAGCAACCTCGCCGCCGGCGCCGCCCTGTTCGGCGTTTTCCTCTCGGCCTTGCTGCGACGCCGGACCGCCTCTCTGGCCATCAGTGTCTTGCCGGTCTGCATGATGGGCTTGTACGCCTTGCTGTCGCACAACCTGCCCCGTTTCACCGAACCCGCGGTCCCCCTGATGTTCATCAGTGTGCTCTGGGTGACCCAGCACGCCTTGGCAGGCAAACGCCGCGCCACACTGCCTGCGCCTTGAGCACGGGTACCGCAAGGACCGGGTGGGCTGGGGGCGACAAGGTATCATCGGGGGTGCGAATTTGACCGGTCCTGGGCACGCCCCGCCCGGCTGATCAGGCCCCACAGACCCGGCATCCATGGCCCTGCGCGCCGACCGGCGGGCCCGCGTCAGCGCCGCACAACCGCTCTCCATTTCGCATTGAACGACCCTGCTCCCCGGCCCTTCCAAAATACACCTGAGCATCCGCACGCACCGAAACCTGGCCATCGCCCTGGCCTGACAACATGAAAATTCTCTATGTGGCCGGCAGGGAACTGGCGTATTCGCGCACCCGCATCATCATCAAAGCCTTGACCGAACGAGGGCACGAAGTCACGACCTGCCTTCCTCCCGACAAGTCGTTCAAGCACTACCCAGGCCTGTTGCTGAAAACCCTGCTGCAAGCGCCTCGGCACGACGTCGTCTTGACCGGCTTCTACGGCCAGCTGCTCACCCCCCTGGTGCGCCTGCTGACCTGGAAGCCGATCGTGTTCGACATGTACATCACGACCTACGACACCATGGTGTTTGACCGGGAAAAGGCCAGACCCGGTTCGCTGAAAGCCAAGCTCTACGCCCTGTCCGACTGGTTGTCGTACAAAGCCGCCAACGTGTCCATCCTGGACAGCAACCACGTGATCGCCCACTTCGGCGAATACGCCCGCTCCAGCACGAGCAAGCTGCGCCGCCTGTTCCTGGCCGTCGACAACACCGTCATCTACCCCCGGGAACGCCAGCAGAAGCACGAAGCTTTCCTGGTGCATTTCCACGGTGAGTACATCCCGTTCCATGGCGTCAAACACATCTTCCAGGCCGCCAAACTGCTGGAAAACGAGAATGTCGCGTTCCAGATCATTGGTCGTGGCCTGACCTTTGAGCAAGACATGGCCCTGCTCAAGGAACTGAACGTCCAGAACGTGAAGATCCTGGACCCGGTTCCCTACGCCGGACTGGCGACCCACATGGCGGAGGCCGATGTGTGTCTGGGCATCTTTGGCGACAACATGCGGGCCGAGCTGGTGCTGACCAACAAGGTCAACGAAGCGATCGGCATGGCCAAACCGCTGATCACACGCCGCAACGCACCGGTTCAGGAGCTGCTGCAGCACAAGGAGAGCGTGTACCTGGTGGACGCCGCCAGCCCCCGTGCGATCGCCGATGCCATCCTCGAGCTCCAGCGCGATGAAGGCCTGCGCCAAAAGATCGCCGAAAACGGTCATCGGCGCTTTCTCGAACACGGCACCATTCAGAAGCTTGGTGAAGGACTGGAAGCCATCCTGAATGAAGTCGTGAGCAAAAAGGCCTGAGCCCACACACCAGAGAAGTCGCTGGGTCGGCCTGGCTACCGCATGAACCTCAAAAAAGTCCTCTTCAAGATCGTCTCGTATGGGCTGGTGTCCGTTGCGGTGGTCTATTTCGGCCTGCAACTCAACCGGCATCTGGCCGACATTCCGCCGATAGACTGGTCCTTCGCGATCATCCTGACGCTGGTGCTGTCGATCCTGGTCACAGCGTTGAACACCCTCACCATCGCCCTCAACTGGCGCCTGTTGCTCAGGGATCAGGATGTGCATGTCTCGCTGCTGCACGTCTGGCAGATGGTGGCGGTTTCGCAGATCGGCAAATACCTGCCGGGCAATGTGGGCCATTTCGCCGGCCGGGCGGTGCTGGGCAAGGAACAGGGCATTCCAATGGGCGTGACGGTGGCCACCACCTCGATCGAGACCATCTGGAACATCATCGTGGGTGCGGCGCTGACGCTGCTGGCACTAGCGCTGGGCATCGGCGGGTTCGAGTCGGTTCTGGAAGACAGCTTCGCGACGACCGAAATGCTGGTCGCACTGCTGCTGGTGTCGGTGGCCGCGCCCACGGTGGGCATCATGGTGATGAACCGGGTGTTTCCCCGGCTGAGCCTGAAGCTCGGTGGCGGATCCCTGGTCAAGCCCCCCCGGGTCGTGACCAGCCTGGTGGTGGGCGGGATCATCCTGTTCAACCTGTTCGTACTGGGCGCCGTGCTCAAACTGCAGGCCACGTCGGTCTTTCAGGCCCACGGGGGCAACTTCTTCCTGTTTGCCCTGCTGTTCAGCGTGGCCTGGATCATCGGCTACGTGGTGCCCGGATCGCCGGGTGGCATGGGCGTGCGCGAGGCCATGATGCTGCTGCTGTTCACCCCGGTCATTGGCGCCGGCGCGACCCTGGGCATTTCCGTCACAATGCGCGTCACCTCCATCCTGGGTGACGGGCTGGCCTTCCTGCTGGGCATGGTGAGCCTGAAAATGTCGCCGCCGCCCGTACAGAACCACCGCTGAAACCGACCCTTTGTCGTCCACAAGTCCCACCATGAACAACAGACCCTGGCCTGCGTACCTGGTGGCAACCCTGTTTGCGTGTCTGGCCGTGTTCCTGGCCATTTTTGTCACGCCGCCTGGTGATCTGCCAGACGAAACCGGGCACTACGCCTATGTGGTGGACATGACCAAGGGGCGGCCATTCCCCCTGCTGGGCAAGGCGGAGATACCGCCCACCATCTGGCGCGACATCGAAGGCGTGGTCGATCACCACCGGAAAAACTACATCGTCCAGCACCCCCCGCTGTACTACGGCATCGCCGCCATTCCCTACGCGATCGCTCACCAATTCACCGAAGACAAACAGATCCTCTCGCGTGCAGCGCGGCTGGTGTCGGCCTTGTCGCTCGGCTTGCTGGTGCTCGTCCTGTTCAGGATGCTGACGTTTCTGGGCATCGCCGAAGGGACGGCCCTGGCCGGTGCCTCACTGATCGGATTCATTCCGATGGTGACCCACCTCGCCTCGGGCATTTCCAACGATCTGTTTCTGACCTTGATGAGCGCCCTGGCGACGCTCTACCTGGTGAAATATGTGGTGGATGGTCACATCCGGCACGCCTACGCGTGTGCGTTCTGGCTGGCCTGCGCCGGGGCAACCAAGATGACGGCGTGGATTCTGATCGCAGCCTACGTGGGCATTCTGTTGTTTGAGATGCGCAAACGGGGCCTGTTGTGGATCGGGCATGCGCTCGCTGTGTCGCTGCTGTCGGTCAGCACCGCGCTGTGGTGGATGCGGCGGAACATTTACCACTTTGGCGATCCCTTTTTCATCCATGGGTCGCACCTGAAGCAGAAGGTTTTTGACTACACCCTCCTGGACTTCTTCCGCCAGCAGCCGTTTTTCGAATGGCTGCTGTACCACTTCTACGCCTTGATCGGGTTTTCGGGCTATTGCCAGACACCTCAGACCGCAGAACAGGTTCAACGCCTGTGCCACGGCGTCAAGCTGTTCCGGGTGGAAGGCCCGTCCTACTGGGTGTTCACCGCACTGGCGCTGGTCTGCGTGCTGGCGCTGCTGGCGGCCATCGCGCGAAACGCCTGGCGCGCGACGGCCGTTCGTCCAGAGCCGAAAGGCTGGATCAGCTTCCAGGCATGGGCGTCTTCCCTGTTGGGCAACGGGTCGGTTCGCAAGCTGCTCTTTGTCTTGCTGTTCACGCTGGGCACAGCTGGCGTGGCCTTTGCGCTGATGAACAGCCACAACTCCGCATGGAGGGTGACCGCACTGCCTTTTGGCGCCAGCTTTCTGCTGGCGTTTGCCGGCTTTCTGGGGCTCGCCAGCGTGTTCACGAGCGACCAGCCTCAACACCGGCTGACCGCCTATGGCCCCCTGCTGCTGACGCTGTTCGTGGCACTGCTGTTTTACCAGGGCTACAAGGCCATCCTGTTGACGGGATCACCCCACGGCATTCAGGGGCGCTACCTGCTGCCCTTTGTCCCCCTGTTGCTGGCTTCGTTCATGCTCGCCACCAAGACCTTCCGGTACCAGGCGCAACTGCTGTTCGTGATCTGCCTGGGCATGGGCTGGGCCTATGTCAACGCCTATGCCACCTATGTGATCCCATTCTTCCAATTCGTGCGGATATGAGCAAACTCATCAAGACCTTGCTGCTCACTGCGGCGCTGTTCGCCGGGTTTGCCGCGTTGACCTGGTCGCTCAGCAAAGACAAGGTGCCGTACTTCGGCAACACGATGGTGCTGGACCAGAAGGAAATCACCGCCATCTCACCTGTGGGGCCGTTCGGCGGGTCATTTCTGCTGAGCCAGAAAATGGACATGGGTCACATCAATTTCCGTGACGAATTCCTGGATCGGCCCATCTGCCTGTCGCTGTTCCTGGACAAGAACTTCCCCCACTTCAAGCACGTGCCCTTCAAACTGGCCCTGGTTGGCGACAACCTGAATGTGGTCAAGGTACTCAGCACGGCCGTGATCAAGGACGACTTTGGTCGCATCTGCTTCGACGACACCACGCTGGGCCAGCTGAAGGACCAGCAGGTTTCCATCCAGATTTCAGCCGAATCGCCCTCCCAGACCAACATCGCCCGGGTGATCATGACGCCCCACAAGAAGGGGGCCCCCGCCGAGATCGACGGCGTCGCATCCAATCTGTCCCTCCCCTTTACGCTCGAAGTCCGGCAACCCATTTCCAGGCACCAGTGGATGTCCTTCGTGGTCATCAACCTGATCGTCAGCCTGGTGCTTGCGATCGTGTTCGTGCAATCTTTCTCAAGAACCCGTTCCTGAAGCGCCTGGGCGCGCTTCCACCTCCACTCCAGAGACTCACCTTCAAGGACATACCCATGATTTTGGTAACAGGGGCCGCTGGCTTCATCGGATCGAACTTTGTGATTGACTGGCTGGCCCAGAGCGGCGAGGCCGTGGTCAATCTGGACAAGCTGACCTACGCCGGCAACCCCGAAAATCTCAAGAACCTGCAAGGCGACGCACGGCATGTGTTCGTGCAGGGCGATATCGGCGACCGGGCACTGGTTGACCAGCTGCTGAAAGACCATGCCCCCCGCGCCGTGGTGAACTTTGCAGCCGAGAGCCACGTGGACCGGTCGATTCATGGCCCCGGCGAGTTCATCCAGACCAACGTGGTCGGGACCTTCAACCTGCTGGAGTCGGTGCGTGCCCACTGGACAGCGCTGGGCGACGCCGACAAGGCCGCCTTCCGTTTCCTGCACGTGTCCACCGATGAGGTCTATGGCACCCTGGGCCCCGACGATGCGCCGTTCACCGAGACCACCCCCTTCGCGCCGAACAGCCCGTATTCGGCATCCAAGGCATCGTCTGACCACCTGGTGCGCGCCTACCACCACACCTACGGCATCCCGGTCCTGACCACCAACTGCTCCAACAACTACGGCCCGTACCACTTCCCCGAAAAGCTCATCCCGCTGGTGATCGTCAATGCCCTGCAGGGCAAGCCCCTGCCGATCTATGGCGATGGACAGCAGGTGCGCGACTGGCTGTTCGTGAAGGACCATTGCAGCGCCATCCGCCGCGTGCTGGAAGCGGGCCAGCCCGGCGAAACCTACAACGTGGGTGGCTGGAACGAGATGGCCAACATCGAGATCGTGCAAAAGGTCTGCGCCCTGCTCGACGAATTCCGCCCGCGGGCCGATGGCAAGCCCTACAACGAACAGATCACCTACGTGAAAGACCGCCCGGGTCACGATCGCCGTTACGCCATCGACGCCCGGAAGATCCACACGGAACTGGGCTGGAAGCCGGTCGAGACCTTTGAAAGCGGCATCCGCAAGACGGTGCAGTGGTACCTCGACAACCCCGAGTGGGTGGCCCATGTGCAAAGTGGTGCCTACCGCAACTGGATCGGCACGCAATACGGTGCCGCTGCATGAACATTCTCCTGACCGGCAAGAATGGTCAGCTGGGCTTTGAACTGCAGCGGTCGCTGGCGCCGCTGGGTCGGGTGTTTGCGGTCGACTCCAGCGACTGCGACCTCGAAGACAGCGAAGCCGTGCGCGAGCTGGTGCGCCGGGTCCGACCGCAGGTGGTGGTGAACCCTGCGGCGTTCACGGCGGTGGATCTGGCCGAGTCCCATGCGGACAAAGCCATGGCCGTGAATGCCGTGGCGCCCGGCGTGCTCGGCGAAGAAGCGCATCGGCTGGGCGCACCGGTGATCCACTTCTCGACCGACTACGTGTTCGACGGTGAGAAAGGGGCGCCTTATGTCGAGGACGATGCCCCCCAGCCGCAGTCGGTTTATGGTCGCAGCAAGCTCCTGGGAGAAATCGCGCTAAGGCAGGCCTGTCCCAAGCACCTCATCCTGCGCACCAGCTGGGTGTTCGGGGCGCATGGACAGAACTTCGCCAAGACCATGTTGCGGCTCGCCCAAGAGCGCAGCGAGCTGCGCGTGGTGTCCGACCAGATCGGCGCCCCCACGTCGGCTGCGCTGCTGGCCGATCTCACGGCCCATCTGGTGCGCCAGCTCCAGCAGTCCGACCACGCCTCTTTTCCTTTCGGGCTCTACCACGTGACGGCCTCTGGCGAGACCTCCTGGCACGCGTACGCCCGGTACGTTCTGGAACAGGCGACAATCAAGGGTTACGAACTGCGGACGAGCCCGGACCGGGTGATGCCCATCACCACCGACGCCTACCCCACACTGGCCAAACGTCCACGGGACTCCCGGCTGGATTCGTCCAGGTTCAAACGCAGCTTCGCCCTGGAATTACCCCACTGGGAGCAAGGCTTGAACCACATACTGCAACAGATCTTATGAGCACCTCTCAACGCAAAGGCATCATCCTGGCTGGCGGGTCCGGCACACGCCTCTACCCGGTCACACAGGCGGTGAGCAAGCAACTCATGCCCGTGTATGACAAGCCGATGGTCTACTACCCCTTGAGCACCCTGATGCTGGCGGGTATCCGTGACATCCTGGTGATTTCGACACCGCACGACACGCCCCGCTTCCAGGAGCTGCTGGGCGACGGCAGCCAGTGGGGCCTGAACCTGGAATATGCGGTCCAGCCCAGCCCGGACGGCCTCGCCCAGGCCTTCGTGATTGGTGAAAAATTCATAGGTGACAGCCCCTCTTCCCTGGTGCTCGGCGACAACATCTTCTACGGCCACGATTTCGCCGCCTTGCTTCACAACGCCGGTCAGCGCACCGAAGGCGCCACGGTGTTCGCCTACCACGTGACCGACCCGGAGCGCTATGGCGTGGCCGAATTTGACCCGTCGGGCAAGGTGCTGAGCCTGGAAGAAAAGCCGAAGCACCCCAAAAGCAACTACGCGGTCACGGGCCTGTATTTCTACGACAACGATGTGGCCCGCCTGGCCAAGGACCTTAAACCGTCCCCCCGCGGCGAGCTGGAGATCACCGATCTCAACCGCCTGTACCTGGAAGCCAACAAGCTGCAGGTGGAGGTGATGGGCCGGGGCTACGCCTGGCTGGACACCGGCACCCACGACAGCCTGCTCGAAGCGGGCCAGTTCATCGCCACGCTGGAAAAGCGCCAGGGCCTCAAGGTCGCCTGCCCCGAAGAAATCGCCTACCGGCACCGCTGGATCGATGCCGGGCAGATGGAAGCCCTGATCAAGCCCCTGTCAAAGAACGGCTACGGTCAGTACCTGCAACAGATCCTGCGGGAAGACGTGCGATAAGCCATGAAAGCCACACCGCTCGCCATTCCGGACGTCATTCTGTTTGAGCCCAAGGTCTTCGGAGACGATCGTGGGTTCTTCTTCGAGAGCTTCAACCAGCTGCGCTTTGAAGAAGCCGTCGGCCGCAAGGTCGATTTCGTGCAGGACAACCACTCCAAGTCCGCGCGCCACGTGCTGCGCGGTCTGCACTACCAGATCCAGCAGGCCCAGGGCAAGCTGGTGCGCGTTGTTCAAGGCGAGGTCTTTGACGTGGCGGTGGACATCCGCCGCTCCTCACCGACCTGCGGTCAATGGGTGGGTGCCCATCTCAGCGGCGAAAACAAACACCAGCTCTGGATACCGGAAGGTTTTGCCCACGGTTTTCTGGTGCTGAGCGAGTCCGCAGAATTTCTGTACAAGACCACCAACTACTACGCGCCCGCCCACGAGCGCAGCATCGTCTGGAACGATCCGGACATCGGCATCCAGTGGCCGACCGATGCCGCGCCCTTGCTGTCCGGCAAGGACCAGGCCGGTGCCCTGCTGAAAAACGCCGACCTGTTCGACTGATTCCACCACAAGGGCAAGCGCTATCGAACTGCATCCCGTTTTGAGTCCAGTGCGATACCGAAGACCATGAAAGTTCTGCATGTCTATCGCACGTACTACCCCGATCCACCGGGCGGGTTGCAACAAGCGATTCAGCAAATCTGTGCCGGCTGCCAACCACTCGGCATCGAGTCAGCGGTGTTCACGCTGTCACCCTCCCCGCTCCCGGCCAGCTTGTCCCGTGCCGAAGGCATGGTGCACCGCTCGCGTTCGTACTGGGCCCCCGCCTCCTGCGACCTGGGTGGACCCGAAGCGTTTCGCCACTTCGACCAGCTCGCCCGGTGGGCCGATGTGCTGCATTTCCACTTTCCCTGGCCATTTGCCGACCTGCTCAATCTGATGCCGGCAGCGCGCAGGCCCAAAGTCATGACCTACCACTCCGACATCGTCAAGCAGCGGGTGCTGGGTCGTCTGTACTACCCGCTGATGCGGCACACGCTTGGCAGCATGGATGCCGTCGTCGCCACCTCGCCGGCCTATGCACAGACCAGCCCGGTGCTGCGGCAACTGGTGAGCGCAGAGCAACTGAAGGTGATCCCGCTGGGGATGAACGATGCGTTGCCACTGGCGGTCGACGACGGCGCGGACTCCATAGTGGCCCGGCTCGGGTTGACGGATCAGCCGTTCATCCTGTCATTGGGTGTGCTGCGCTATTACAAGGGCCTGCATGTCCTGGTCGAAGCGGCGAAGCACACCCGCGGCACCATCGTGCTGGCGGGCAGTGGCCCGGAAGACCAGAACCTGCGCCAGCAGGTCGCCCGCCTGGGACTCGACAACGTGGTCTTTGCCGGTCAGGTCAGTGAAGCCGAGAAGCACGAGTTGCTCAGCCGTTGCACGGCACTGGCACTGCCCTCACACCTGCGATCCGAGGCCTACGGAATGGTGCTGCTCGAAGCCGCCATGCACAGCAAACCGCAAATCAGTTGCGACATCGGCACCGGCACCAGTTTCATCAACCAGCATCTGGAAACCGGTTTTGTCGTCCCCCCCGAGGATCCCGAATCGCTGGCAGCGGCGATGAACCGCCTCATCGCCGATGACGTCGAGGCCCAGGCCATGGGCCACCGGGCACGCCAGCGCTACGAGCAGCACTTCACAGGCGCCATCATGGCCCGGTCGTACGCGGCGCTGTACCAGTCCGTCACCCCACACTGAACCCACGCCATGACCCCTGGACTTCAGCCCATCATTCCCGTGATCCTTTCCGGCGGCACAGGCACGCGCCTGTGGCCGGTGTCGCGCGAGGCGCACCCCAAACCGTTCATGCTGATGCCCGACGGCCAAAGCCTGCTGCAGAAGACCTATCTGCGCGCGCAACAGACGAGTGGGGCGGATCGTTCCATCACCGTGACCAACCGGGACTACTTTTTTTCCAGCCGCGACACCCTCCAACAATCGGTCTCGGACACCAGCGGCTGTGTGTTCCTGCTGGAGAAAAATGGCCGCAACACCGCCGCGGCCATCACGATGGCTGCGCTGTATGCCGCTGAACACATGGGTGGCCCATCGCTGCTGCTGGTGCTGCCGTCCGACCACCTGGTGGGCCAGGTGGAAGCGTTTGCCGAGGCCGTGCAACAGGCCGCCGTGCTGGCCACCCAGAAGCGGCTCGTCACCTTCGGCATCCAGCCCAGCCGTCCGGAAACCGGTTTCGGCTACATCCAGACCGGTGAACCGCTGCACCCGGGCTACACCGTGAGCCGCTTTGTCGAAAAACCCGATCTGGCGACGGCCACGGCATACGTGCAATCGGGCGAGTACCTCTGGAACGCCGGCATGTTCTGTTTCGAGGTCGACACCTTCCTGCATGAAATGGGCTTGCACGCACCGGAGGTCCTGTCCGCCTGCCAGGCGTGTTACGCGGCCATGCGTGGCCAGACAGGGGGCAGTGGGCAGGGACTGGAGATTCCTGACGCGCTGTACGCCCAGGTGCCGTCCATCTCCATCGACCACGCCCTGATGGAAAATTCGGACCAGGTGGCCGTGATCCCGGCCGACATCGGCTGGTCGGACATCGGGTCGTGGACGGCCGTTCGCGACCTGACACCGGGCGACGCCGACAACAACCGGTCGAACGAAGACAGCATCTTCATCGACAGCCAGAACACCTACATCCACGCCGACCAGCGCCTGGTCGCCACCGTGGGCACCCGCAACCTGATCATCGTCGACACCCCCGATGCCTTGCTGGTGTCGGACGCCGACAGCGTGCAGGATGTGCGCCAGGTGGTCAGTCTGCTCAAGCAGAAACAGCACCCGGCGTACCAGCTGCACCAGACGGTGGCGCGGCCCTGGGGCACGTACACCGTGCTGGGCGAAGGGGCCCGCTACAAGCTCAAGCGCATCGAAGTGCTGCCGGGTGCGAGCCTGAGCCTGCAGATGCACCACCACCGCAACGAACACTGGATTGTGGTCAGCGGCGTGGCGGAAGTCACCAACGGCGAAAATGTGTTCCGCCTGGCCAGCAACGAATCCACCTACATTCCCGCCGAGCACAAGCACCGTCTGCACAACCCCGGCCCGGATCCGCTTGTGATGATCGAGGTCCAGAGCGGCTCCTACCTGGGTGAAGACGACATCGTGCGATTTGAAGACATCTATGGCAGAACAAACTGATACGGCCTTGAGCCAGTCCCCACCCTTGGACATGGGCCACGACGACGCCTGGTACGAACACGACGGGCGCAGCGACATCTGGGTCGGGCTGCGCAATGCGCACGTGTGGTCGGCCCTGGGCTGGCACGACATCCGCCAGCGTTACCGGCGTTCGGTGCTGGGTCCGTTCTGGTTCACCCTGAGCACCTTCATCATGATCGGTGTGCTCGGCGTGCTGTACTCCACCCTGCTCAAGCAGGACATCGTCACTTACCTGCCCTACCTGGGCGTGGGCCTGGTGATCTGGCAGTACGTCTCGACCGTCATCACCGAGGGCGCGAACTCGATGATCAATTCGGCCTTTCTGATCAAACAGATCCGAATGCCGCTGAGCATCCATGTCTGTCGCATCGTCTGGCGCAATTTCTGCATCCTGCTGCACAGCCTGCCGGTGGTGATCCTCTTCCTGCTGGCCATCGGCCACTGGCCCGGCATCACGTTCCTGCTGATCATCCCCGGCCTGCTGATCCTCTTGCTGCACGGTGTCTGGATGGGGGTTCTGCTCGGCATCCTGTGCGTGCGCTACCGCGACATCCTGCCAATCGTCACCAACTTCCTCCAGGTCGCCTTCTTCTTCACGCCCATCATGTGGTCGCCCGAGCTGTTGCAGGATCGCGCCTGGATCGCCCATTTCAATCCTCTCTACCACCTGATCGAAATCGTCCGGGCACCGGTGCTGGGCACCCCGATCCACCTGCAATCCTGGGTGTGGTCGATCGGTTTCCTGATCGTGGGCTTTGTCGCCGCCCAATACCTGATGCAGCGCGCGCGCCACCGTCTGACTTACTGGCTGTAACCCCATGAGCACAAGCATTTCCGCCCGGCAGCTGACCGTGGAGTTCCCGATTTTTGAAAACTCGCACCGCTCGTTGAAGAAGAAGGTGCTGCACCTGACCACCGGGGGCACCATCGGCAACGACGCCGGCAACCACCCCGTGGTGTGCGCCCTCGACGCCCTGGACTTCGAGTTCAAGGACGGCGACCGCGTCGGCCTGGTGGGCCACAACGGCTCGGGCAAGACCACATTGCTGCGCGTGCTCTCGGGCATCTATTCACCCACGCGCGGCCAGCTCAAGATCAAGGGCAAGACAGCGTCCCTGCTCGACGTCTCCACCGGTGTGGACCCGGACGCCACCGGGTTTGAAAACATCTACCTGCGCGGCATCATGAACGGCTTCAAACCGAGCATGATCCGCAGCAAGATCGATGAAATCGCCGACTTCACCGAACTCGGCGAATACCTGAACCTGCCGGTGCGCACCTATTCGAGCGGCATGATGCTGCGCCTGACGTTCGCGATCTCGACCAGCATCCAGGCCGACATCCTGCTCATGGACGAATGGCTCAGTGTCGGCGATGCCGACTTCCGGGAAAAGGCCGCCAAACGCCTGAAGGCCCTGGTTGACAACGCCTCCATCCTCGTGATCGCTTCGCACAACCCGGAGCTGATCGACAACGTCTGCAACAAGAAGCTGCAGCTGGAGCACGGCAAGATCGTGGCCAGCGAGGTGCTGGGCCAGGCCAGCAACCCGGCGCCCACGCTGGCTTGAAGCCGGCCGGACCGGTTCCTCTCAGTCGCCTGCCATGAACGC
Organism: Hydrogenophaga aromaticivorans; assembly: GCF_013387465.1. GTDB lineage: Bacteria > Pseudomonadota > Gammaproteobacteria > Burkholderiales > Burkholderiaceae_C > Hydrogenophaga > Hydrogenophaga aromaticivorans. The sequence goes on from NZ_VYGV01000025.1 coordinate 114,267, forward strand.
CGACCACCCCATCTTTCCCTACCTGGAATGGCTCTCCGGCCGCCAGCCCGTACGCACACTGAAGGGCCTGACCAGCGCCTACCTGGCCTACCCGGTGGCCGAGCGCATGGAGCAGCGCCAGGTGCGCGGCAAGCTGGCCGAGTTGCACCGCCACTACCGCAAGCCCTTCGCCGAGCGCCTGCGCCTGGCCCGGCAGCAGCTCGCGGACACCGTCGCTTTCGCCATGAAGGCCGTGCCCTACTACAAGGATACGCTGGGCAGCATCGGCTTTGACCCCGAACGGCTGCGCACGGACATCGGCTACCTGCAGGACATTCCCCTGCTGACCAAGGACATCATCCGCGAACAGGGTGATCGCCTGCTGTCCCGTCCACTGGCCGAGGCCCCCCACTTCACCTGCAAGACCGGAGGCTCGACCGGTCTCTCCTGCGTCATCGAATACGACCAGATCGCCGCCGATCACGCCGCGGCCGTGGTGCTGTATTGCCGCAAGATGGCGGGCAAGTCGCAACGCCAGTCCGAGCTGCATTTCGCCTGCCGCTTCCCCGGCGACCCGGTGCCGCCCTGGCCGTCGCGCGAAGACTTCAAGTGTTTTGCGATGAACCGCAGCAACATCTTTTTCGGCGCTCTGGATGCGGCGGGTCTGGATGAAATCTGGGCCACGCTGCAGCGGCGCCGGCCCTACCTGGTGCACGGTCACCCGTCGACCATCTATGCGCTGGCCTGCCACATCGAGAAGACGCAAGGCAAGGGCAAGGCCTTTGCCGTTTTCGAATCGAGCGGCGAGTTGATGGAAGACTACCAGCGCAAGAAGATCGCCGAGGTATTGCAGTGCCGGGTTGTCAACCGCTACGGCCTGGCCGAACTCGGCGTGATGGCCTACGACCTCGACGGTGGCCGGGGCCAGGGCATGCAGCTGCTCGACTCCGAAGGCTGGAGCGAATCGCTCGCCACCGACAACACGCCCGACGGCCATCAGGAGCTGGTGTTCACCTCGTTCCGCAACCGCCTGATGCCGCTGCTGCGCTACCGCAGCGGCGACCTGGGCCGCGTCGAACAACGGGTGAACGGCCTGTTCCTGACCGAGGTGGTGGGCCGCCTGCACGACATCGTGCCGATCAACGGCACGCCCCACGCCACGCACCACATCCAGGACGTGCTGGACCACCGCGTGGGCGGCATCCAGGAATTCCAGATCGACCTGCGCTCGTCGCCCCCCACGCTGCGCGTGGTGGTGGACAGCCATGGCAACGAAGCGCACATCGCCAGTCGGGTCGAGGCCTTCTGGCCCAGCGCCTTCCGGGTCGAGTTTGTGCAACACGGTGATCTGGTCCGCGTCGGCCGGCACGCCAAGTTCCGCCACGTCGTCACCCCCTGATTGCCCCATGATCCACGTTCTCGCTCCCGGAAATCAACAGCCCACCGCCACGCTGCTGGTGGCGGCACTGGCCCGCAGTTGCGGTCTGGACCAGGTCTCGGCTGGCAGTTTTTCCGGTTTGCTGCAAACGCTTCATGATCCGGTCGGGCACCATGCGTGGGTCGTGATCAACCCGCTGGAAGACTGGACCCCAGCACTCATTCGTCTGGCGAGTGCCCGCAGCAAGATCATCGTTCTGGGTGAACTGCCACCGGCTCTGGCTGAGTTCCTGAAGGTGCGCACCGAACCGCTGCCGCAGGACCTCATCAAGGCCGCGAGCTGTGCACCGGCCAACACCTTCCAGGATTCTGAAAGCGCCGCGCGCGTGCGCTGGTTGCCCGATCCGATGCTTCGCCTGTCGGGCCGCGCCTGTCACCAGCCAGAACGGGCACTGCGCCGCTACGACTTCACCGACGAATGGAACAACCTGGGCTTCGGGGCCATCACAGCGGACGGCTCACCCTGGTCGCTGGCGCAACGCGCCTGGCTGGAGCCCGGCAACGAACTGGCGCAGGTCGTGGTCGAAGCGGAGCACCACGGTGCTTACGCGGGCCTGTGGGACCAGGGTCCGGCCAGCCTGCTCTGGGTCAACCGAGCGGTTGGCCCGATCGATTCGCAGGAATGGCGCTGGATCGAAGACTTTCTCTCCGATCACCGTCCGGTCGAGTTGCCCTGCTGGCCCGTGCTGGCCGAAATTCCCCACGGGTTTGACGCTGCCGTGACCATGCGGCTGGACTGCGACGAAGACGTGGAATCGGCTCGAACGCTGTGGCAGGTGTACCAGCGCGAAGGCGTTCCGTTCAGCCTGGCGCTGCACGCCAAGGTTCTGAGCGATGCGCAGCACCACGTTCTGCCCCGGGAAGTGCTGGCCGCCGGAGGCGCCATCCTGTCGCACACCGCCACCCATGCCCCGGACTGGGGGGGCAGCTACGAAGCCGCCTACCTCGAAGGAAAAACATCGGCCGACGTGATCCGCGACACCATCGGCCACACCGTGCGGTACGCGGTCTCACCCTTCCACCAGACGCCCGTGTATGCCCGGCTGGGGCTGGCCGACGCCGGCTACAGCGGCTGCATCGGCGGCATCATCCGCAACGACTTCGACTTCCTGATGGCCCGCGCAGGCGTGCCACCGGCTTCGGGCACCGGCTTCATCGGCCACAGCCAGCAGTGCATGCTGCACGGCGACTGCATGCTCGAGGGCGATGAACCCATGAAGATCTTCAAGCAGGCCTTTGATCTGGCCTGCGAAGGCGGTGCGTTTTTTGGCTACCTCGATCACCCGTTTTCCGAACGCTATCAATACGGATGGCTCACCGAAACGCAGCGTGCCAGCGCCCATGTCCAGCTGATTCAGCACATGCGCCAGCGCGGACGGGTCTTGTTCGCCAACGAAGACCAGGCCATGGATTTCCTGCATGACCGCGCGCACACGCGGATTCAGGCCACGCCCGAGGGATTCCTCGTTGTGCGCCCGCCGGCAGCGTCCCCCTGGCCGCTGCAAGTGCGGTACAAAGGCCAGTCCCTGTGCATCGAACGCGAAGGCCTGGTGCGATGAAACTCATGGTTGTTTTTGGCACCCGGCCAGAAGTCATCAAGCTCGCGCCCGTGATCGAGGCGGCGCGCCACCTGGATGGCATCGAACTGCTCAGTTGCTCGACCGGGCAACACCGCCAGATGCTGGACCAGGCGCTGGCGTGTTTTGGCCTCCAGGCCGACATCGACCTGGGCCTGATGCGCGACAACCAGACCTTGCCGGAACTCACCGCCCGACTGATCGAAAGCCTGACCCACACCTACCAGCAACACCGGCCGGACGTGGTGGTCGTGCAAGGTGACACCACCACGGCCTTTGCAGGTGCGCTGGCGGCCTTCTACCAGCGCATCCCCGTGGCACACGTGGAAGCCGGACTGCGCACGGGCGACCCTTACAGCCCCTTTCCGGAAGAAATCAACCGCGCCATGATCGCGCGTCTGGCGCGCTGGCATTTCACGCCCACCAGCAAGGCCACCCGCAACCTGCTCGCTGAAGGCATCGCGCCGGAACACATCACGCAGTGCGGCAACACCGTCATCGACGCCATCGGCCTGATCCAGCAGAAATGGGCACAGCACCCCTATCAGGGCGAGGCCGCCGACCTCTTCCCGGATCAGGATGTGGTCCTGGTCACCACCCACCGGCGCGAAAACTTCGGTCAGGGACTGGAAAACATCTGTGAAGCCCTGCTTCAACTGGGTCGCGAATACCCCCAGCTGGGCTTCGTGTTTCCGGTTCACCTGAACCCGCAGGTGCAGGAAGTGGTCTACCAGCGGCTGGCCGACATCCCCAACCTGCGGCTGATGCCGCCCGTTGATTTCGAGACCAGTCTGTACCTGCAGAGCCGTTCGGTCCTGATCCTGACCGACTCCGGCGGCATCCAGGAGGAAGCGCCGTCGTTTGGCGTGCCGGCGGTGGTCATGCGCCAACACACCGAACGCAGCGAAGGCATAGACGCGGGTTTTGCGACCCTGGCCGGTACCGATATCGACCCCATTCTGGAAGCGGCCCGCGGGTGGTTGGGCGCCCCGGAGCGACGCGCCCGGTTGCAGGGTCAACCGAATCCCTATGGCGATGGCAAGGCCTCGCAACGCATGCTGCAGGTGCTGTTGAACGAAGGAAACGGGGCCCGGCATGGCCACCGCTGAGCACCCCAGCAAGGATTGCATTCTCTTTGCCACCGCCGACTGGGACACGCCCTACTGGACCAACAAGCAGCACACCGCGGCCCATCTGGCCGAAGCCGGGTGGCGCGTGCTGTATGTGGAGAGCATCGGCCTGAGGCCACCCAAACTGGGCAGTGGCACCGACTGGGGACGCATCTTCAGACGCCTTTGGCGAGGTCTGCGCGGCCCAAGGCAGGTGAGCAAGAACCTGTGGGTCTATTCCCCGCTTCTGGTGCCGTTCCGCCATGACCATCCCTGGATCCGCACACTCAACCGCAGCCTGCTGAGCGGCGTGCTGCGCTGGTTCATTCGGAGTCGATCATTTTCCCGGCCCATGGTCTGGACCTACCACCCGTACATCGTCGATCTTCTGGACGATCTGGATACCGGCCCTTTGGTCTATCACTGTGTCGACGATCTCGCAGCGATCCCGGGTATTGACGCGGACGCGTTCAACCTGGAGGAAGAGCGTCTCCTCAAGGTTGCAGACCACGTTTTCACGACCAGTCCTGCACTGCAGGCCAAGTGCAGCCTTCATCACCCCCAGGTGGTCGACCTGCCCAACGTGGTGGATGCCGGGCATTTCGGACAGGCGCTGGAAAGCGGACCACTGCCTGGAGATCTGGCGGCGATTCCGTCCCCGCGCCTGGCCTACGTGGGCGCCCTGTCGGACTTCAAGGTCGACTTTGCGCTGCTGCATGCACTGGCAAGTCAACACCCAGAATGGAGCTTCGTCCTGATCGGCGAGGAGCGGGAGGGACAACATGACCCCACGCTCGCCGAGATGCGCAAACTACCCAACGTGCACACCCTCGGACACAAACCCTATGCGGCCTTGCCGCAATATCTGCGCGGCATGGCTGTCGGGCTGCTGCCCACCCGGGTGAACGACTACACACGCAGCATGTTTCCGATGAAGTACTTCGAGTACCTGGCCGCGGGTGTGCCGGTGGCCTCGACACCGCTGGAATTCACCCGACACCACCATGTCGGGCTGTGCATTGGCCATGATGTGCCAAGCTTTTCCCGGGCCATTCATGACCAGCTGCGGCGTGGCCGATTGACGCCCGACGAAGCTGCGGATTTCGTCGGCGAAAATACCTGGTCACAGCGCCTTGAAAAGATGCTTCAAATCGTGAACGGCTCTCGCGGTTGATACACCGAACACGCCGTTTTCCCACCCGCTTTCAGCTCCCCGGATTTCGATCAAGCACCAACGACATGGACAAGAACACAACCCCACTGGCGCTCTTGGCGCACTACGAACGCCGCGAAGCAGAGATCGCGCGCCTGAAGGACCAACTTCGCGTCGATGGAGCGCTATGCATTCAGGGCGATGGCATCGCCAACAATGCGCTGCTAAAGGCGCTTTTGACCCCCAACGGTCAGGCACCACGCACACTGTGGGAGCGCGTCCTGTTCTGCGCCAAATACCTGCTTGGCAGGTACGACAGGGGCATCTGGCGTCTGACCCTGGATACCAAGCTGCTGTCCGAAACCAGCAAAAAATCCAGCAACGACTACACGCTGTGGGTCCAACAATACGATCAAAAAGACTCCGGATACCTCAAGCGCCTGCTGAAGCAAGCGACGACGTTCACATGCACGCCCAAGCTGTCCATCGTCATGCCGACCTACAACCCCGATCCGGTGTTCTTTCGCAAGGCGCTGGACTCTGTGCTGGCGCAAACCTACGGCAACTGGGAGCTGTGCATCTGCAACGATTGCTCCACCCGACCGGAGGCTGATGAGATCGTCCAGGAATACCTCGCTCAGGACGAACGCATCCGCTACGTCAAGCTGGAAAAAAACGCCGGCATCTCGGGCGCCACCAACGGTGCGATCGGCATCGCCACCGGCGACTGGGTGTGCTTTCTGGACCACGACGACGAACTCACCCAGGATGCACTGCACTGGGTCGTGGACACGATCAACCAGCGCCCGCAAGCCAGGCTGATCTATTCGGATGAAGACAAGATAGACGATCAGGGCAACCGGTTCGAACCCTATTTCAAGTGTGAATTCAACTACGAACTCATGCTGGCCCAGAACATGGTCTGCCACTTCACGGCGGTTCAAAAAACACTGCTGGACCAGGTGGGGCCACTGCGCAGCGACTTCGACGGATCACAGGACTACGACCTGACCCTGAGGCTGGTTGAGGGATTGCGCATGGACGAGATCGCGCACGTCCCGCGCATCCTTTACCACTGGCGCGCCTGCGAAGGCAGCACCGCCTTGAGTATTGACAACAAAAACTACGCGCTGGACGCGGCGAGGCGGGCGGTGTCCGAACACCTGGCGCGGGTGGGACTGCCGGGTGAAGTGGTACCGGGCATCATTCCCCACTACAACCGCGTCAAGTTCCAGTTGCCCGACCCGCCGCCCCTGGTCAGCATCGTCATCCCCACGCGGGACAAGCCTGAACTCATAGCCTTGTGCCTGAAGACGGTGCTGGAAAAAACCACCTACCCCAACTTCGAGATCGTGGTGGTCGACAACGGCAGCGTGGATCCGCAGGTCAAGGCCCTGTACCAGGAACTTTCCAGCGACAAGCTGCGCATTGTCGATGCCAGCATCCCGTTCAACTTCTCCAGGCTCGTCAACATGGGGGTGGCCGCCAGCCGCGGCGACATCGTCCTGCTGCTCAACAACGACATCGAGATCCTGGATGGCAACTGGATGCACGAACTGGTTTCCCACGCCGCGCACGAAGGTGTCGGCGCAGTGGGCGCCAAGTTGCTCTACCCGGACGGACGCGCCCAGCACAACGGCGTCATCGTCGGCATCGGTGGCGTTGCCGGCCACTCACACAAGTTCTTCCCTGGCGACGCACCTGGGTACTTCGGTCGCGCTCAGCTGCATCAGGAACTCAGTGCCGTCACCGGGGCCTGCCTGGCGATCAAGCGCTCTGCCTGGAATGCCGTGGAAGGCTTCGACGAACAGCTCGGCATCGCCTTCAACGACGTCGACTTCTGCCTTCGGGTTCAAGCAGCCGGGTACCGAAACGTCTGGACCCCACACGCGGTGCTCAAGCACCATGAGTCGGCCTCGCGCGGCCTGGAAGACAACCCCGCCAAACAGGCGCGATTCGCCAGCGAAGTGCAGTACATGTTCGCCCGCTGGGGCAACAAGATGGCGGCGGACAGGAATTACAGTCCCAACCTGTCGCTGGTCCATGAAGACTTCAGTCTGGCTTGGCCGCCGAGAGTCGGGTAGATCACCACAGGGAGGACTCCAGAATGTCTACGCGAAAAGAACTCATCCTGCGCGATATCGATACAAGAGGGCTCGGCTTGGAAATTGGCCCCAGCCACAACCCGGTCGCCCCAAAAAGGGATGGATTCCAGGTACATGTCATGGACCACCTGACCCGGGAAGGATTGGTCGAGAAGTACAAGGACCACGGCGTTCAGCTGGACAACATTGAAGAAGTTGATTTTGTCTGGAGCGGCCAGTCCTTCAAGGAATTGACCGGTGGTACGTGCCAATACGACTGGATCATTGCCTCGCATGTCATCGAGCATACGCCCGACCTGATCGCGTTTCTCAATGAGTGCGAGAGCATCCTCAAACCGGGTGGTGTGCTGTCCTTGGCTGTTCCAGACAAGCGGTATTGCTTTGACCGCTTCCGACCGGTAACTGGCTTGGGCAAGATCATTGATGCGCATCTGGCCAAGGACACCATACACAGCCCCGGTAACGTCGCCGAATACTACATGAATGTGGTTGCAAAAGACGGCCGCATTGCGTGGAGTGGAAATGAGCCGGGCGACTACCGCTTTCTTCACGGTTTGTCGAACGCCTCATGCGGTATTCAGATAGTTCGGGAGCAGAGGGCCTACCTCGACATCCACGCCTGGTGTTTTGTGCCGCACTCGTTCCGACTGCTGGTGCAGGACCTTCATGCCCTCAAGTTCATCCATCTTCAAGAGTGCACTTTTCTGCCCACGGTTGGTCACGAATTCTTTATGACGTTGTCAAAGCGTGCAGCTTTTCCAGAGGCAACTCGAATGGAGCTTGTCTTGGCCGCGGAGAAGGATTTACTTGGATAGATCTGGCGGAGTCAAAAGTGAAGTGCAACACCTGCCACCAAGTAAGGTCCGCAGATGCAAAGCAGCCCACAGAGAAGGTATCAACAACTCCAGCCTGAAGTCCGTGTGACGATTTCCAGCCTGGCACAGCAGAAGTACACCATTCGAGCTATGGCCCTGGTCTTGGTGCGATCACCCAGCACCATCAGCCGGGAGCTGCGGCGCAACGCACAGCCAGCAGGCTACGCAAGCACCGCAGCACGTGCTTGTGCCCGGCAGCGCCGTCGCCAAAGCCGTTCCCCGAACAAGCCCCATCGCTATGGCCTCCTGTTCGGCCTGATGCGCCACTTTCTGGGCGAGCGCTGGTCGCCTGTACAGATTGCCCTGACACTGGCCTGCATCCTCCCCAGAGGCCATGAGCACCGCGTGTCACACGAGACCATCTACAACTGCATCTACGCCCAACCCGTTGGCGAGCTCAAGCGCGAGCTGATCGCCACCCTGCGCCACGCCCACAACAAACGCGTGCCTCGCAGCAAAGGACAGGACCGCAGAGGTCAAATCCCCGACATGGTAAGCATCCACCTGCGCCCGCCCGAGATTGAAGACCGGCAGTTTCCCGGGCATTGGGAGGGCGACCTGATCAAGGGTGCGGCCAACGCCAGTGCGGTGGGCACCTTGGTCGAGCGCACCAGCAGGCTGCTCATGCTCATCAAACTGCCTGAGTTCAAACCTGCCAGCGCAGCCAACGTGATGCAGGCCTTCTCTGACAAGCTGCTGGGGATCGCAGCGCCCATGCGCCAGAGCATGACGTACGACCATGGGGCGGGAGATGGCGGTGTACGTCTGTGACCCGCACAGCCCATGGCAGCGCGGCTCCAACGAGAACACCAACGGGCTGGTGCGTCAGTACCTGCCCAAGGGCACCGATCTCTCAGGCTACAGCTAGGAGCAACTCGATGCCATTGCCGATCAGCTCAACAACCGACCTGGCAAAGGTCTGTGCGTACGATCACCGCTGGCGGTCTATCGAGAACTCCTGCTCAACAGCCCGCAGCATTCCACCTTCGTTCATTGAAACCCAGGGTGTTGCACTTCAGGCTTGAATCCACCCTTCACGAAAAAACTCAATTAAATGCAATGAAAACACTCTATTTACACATAGGATGTGCAAAAACAGGCTCATCCGCGCTCCAAGTTTGGCTCAACAACAACGTAGTGGCCCTAAGCACCCAAGGCGTGAAATACCCTAATGTCAAGCAGACCTTTTTACCACACAAAGTCTCTATAGGTAACGGCTTTACCCTTTTCAGAGCAATCAAATCCAGACATATTTCCGAAGAAATAGATAAAATCAAAAGTGTCAGCGAAAGTAAAATTCTTTTGTCATCCGAGGCATTTCAAGATTTAACAGAAGATGATTTGATTGAATTAAAGCATCATGCAACCAACGCCTCTCTAGAGATCATAATAATTGCATACCTCAGAGATGTTTACGATATCGTTTATTCAGGATACCAACAACTCATTAAGCGCCACCAATATGCCCGCAATTTTCGCGAATACGGCTTGTCAATCAATAGCATCCCACAGTTCGATGCGATCAAAAAATATAAAAAGATTTTTGATAAAATATTTACCTTTCATTACGACAGCGAAATTCAGCAAGGACTGTCAATATCACTGTGCAAGGCTCTTGAAATTGACTCAAATGCACTCCCAGCAATGGGCAACGCCAAAGTAAACAGATCTTTGACCCTATTTGAGACAGAACTGTTAAGGGTAGCCAACTTGACATACAGCGAAGTATTTAAGGATGTCAACCCCGACTTCTCCAAATCGATATCTGATGATTTCATCTACAGAGATCCAGAATGTCAAACAGAAATCATTCTAGACGAAGCCGTTTTAAGACACTTGACGGACATAAGCGAGCCAGACATTGATCTGATCAAGAATAATCACCCCGAAATTTCACCGCTGGTGATATTTAATCCCAACGGAAAACAGATTGTCAAAAAGCAGCCTGAGCGAAACGAGCAGCTAAAAACGCTGCTGTTTTCAACAATGAAGCATTTCTACCTGCGATCAATGGATGAAAAATTTGAACCCGTAATGGGCTGTATTGATGCTATCGATCGTACGATGCAGGGTATCTTGATTCAAGGATGGGCGCTTCCCTGGGGCAGGGAAGCTGCAAGCGGATTCACAGTCGCCATCAATGGAATTGAATCTCCCGTCAAAAATTTCGAGCCAAGAGCTCGCCCAGACGTAAATAAAATACATACAGATGGAACCATCAATTGTGGATTTAGCCTCTTCATACCCTTCAATTTGCCCTGCAATATCAAGACCATTGAGGTTTATGCATTAACCAATTCCGGAAACAGAACCAGCCCCATTAATTGGAGCAAGGGCATCTCAAAAGAAAAAAATATTTTTTACCCCGATATTTAGTCATATTGACGTCATCAGCGCAATCGACGACAATATATTCGCTGAGGGTTGGTGCTTGATCCTGGGCGTTCATGCCATCGAAAATTTGATCGCAAAAATTGACAATAAAAGCGCGCACGAGATTAGTTTCGATACCAGACCCCGTCCCGATTTCAACCATCACTATCCGGAGGGGTCACTATTCTCAGGATTTCGAGTTTTAATTTATCACACAGACATTCAAAACATCAAAATCATTGAGCTATTCGGAAGGATTAAAGATGGTCAACTATCTCAACCCATAGAAATTGATATCTCCAAATTAGAATAAAGCAACGATAACATCACGCCACCAATTCAAATTCAATTATTTCTCAATCACAGCTTCATACTTGATTACATGCCAGAGGTGGATGGCCCCAGAGCACTTGCGGTGCTGTCGATCTGACCGTGTTCCAGCCGCAGCAACCTGAACATAGTGAGGTCAGTTTGCGGGCGCCCACCCATCAGCGTTGAAGCTCGTTGTGCATCCACACACTTCCTTCGGTACTGGTTTTGCCCGACTGCCCCAGCAATCGCGCACCAAAAAGGGACCGACAATATGGGGTTGCAGTGCCTGACGGCTTGCTACATTCTGTTTCTCGTAGCCCTTCTCACAGAACATGAAGATCCTCTCCTCCAGGTTTTCTGGCCAAACACCGACCACTCCGGCCAAATACTGTGTCTTCTCCCACTTTGATGCGAACGATCGGGTGGAGCGCTACGTGCTGTACTACCTGGAGCAGCTCAAGCGGTGTGGCTACGAGGTGCTCCTGGTGTCCACCAGCCGGGCCATCTCTGACGCGAGCGTGGAGGCTTTGTCCAAGGTCTGCCACACCGTCTGCCTTCGAGAGAACGTGGGCTACGACTTCGGCTCCTACAAGGCGGGGATCGAGCTGCTGAAACAGCAAGAGGCCCAAGTCAGTCGTCTGCTGGTTGCCAACGACAGTGTGTTTGGCCCCTTCAACGATCTGCAGCCGATCCTGCATGAGATGGAGCGCGAGGACATCGACCTCTGTGGACTGACCGATTCGCACGACCACGGGTACCACCTCCAGAGCTATTTCATCTCGTACAGCACCAGGCTGTATGAAAGCGCTGCGTTCGACGACTTCTGGTCTTCGGTCGACCTCATCAGCAACACCACCGACAACTTCAAACAGAAAATCGTTCACAACTACGAGGTGGGTGGCAGCCAGCATTTTCTTCGGACCGGTTGCAGCTACTCGGTCGTCTTCCCGTACCGCGACGTTCTCGACCGGTTGTTTCAGCGCACGCTGCGAAAGCTGGAGGCGTCCAGGCTCCCGAACTCCGACATCGTGATGCACTACGGCGAGCTGGTGTACAACCTTAACGCTTCCCACGCCTACTGGGATGAACTGATCGACATGGGCATGCCCTTCATCAAGCGCGAGCTGTTGACCAAGAACCCCACCGCCACGGATGTCTCTACCTGGTCCCAGAAGATCGAGGAAAGCTCGCCCTACGATGTCTCCATGATCCTTGAGGCCCTCATCAACCAGGACGCGATTGAAAACATCTACCCCATCGACATCGGACAAGCGCTGTCCGTCATCCAGACTCCGGAGGACGCTGTCGATGTCCCCCTCAATCCTGCGCTGAACAAGTGGATCAACATGGCCAGCGTGCCTGCTGCGGTTCCGTTCCGCTTTGACGACCAGTTCTACCTCAACAACTACCCCGACGTTGCTGCGGTCGTCCAGGCCGGCGACTACCCTTACGGCTTGGCGCATTACAGGCGCTACGGCTTCCAGGAAGGCCGCAAGTGCGTGTTCAAACGGGTGGTGAAGAATTGAGAGTCCTGTTTTCCACGTATCCGATGGCGTTTCACACGCCAGGCGGAGGCGAAGTCCAGCTGCTGGCCTATCGGGACCATCTGCCGCAGATCGGGGTCGATGTCACCCTGTTTGATCTGTGGAATCCACGCTTTGATCAGCACGATGTGGTTCACTTTTTTTCGTGCGTTGGCGGCTCGGTGCACTTCTGTCACTTCGTCCGCAACTTGCGAAAGCCCCTGGTCATCACGTCCAGCCTCTGGATCACCGAAGAAACCAGGCACCTTTACCCGATTGATGAGATCCGCCATCAGCTCTCGCTGGCAGACCGGGTGATCACCAACTCGGAGATGGAAAGCGACACCCTGGCCCGGGTTCTGGAACTGGACCGATCGAAGTTCGCAGCGGTCTACAACGGTGTGGACGAGGTCTTCCAGAAGAGGCCCACTCCGGATCTTTTTCGCTCCACGTTCAACGTTCGGGGCCAGTTTGTGCTCAACGTCGGCAACATCGAGCCGCGAAAGAACCAGCTGGGCCTCGCCCAGGCCATGGCATCGATGCCCGATCACGAACTGATCCTGATCGGTCACATCCGGGACGCGGCCTATTTCGACAAGGTCAAGGAAGCGGCGCCAGAGGGGCGGTTTCGGTACCTGGGGCCGCTGGACCACCATTCCGAGTTGCTCCGCTCCGCCTACCAGGCCTGTGACCTGTTTTGCCTGCCCAGCACACTGGAAACGCCGGGTTTGGCCGCGCTCGAAGCGGCTACCCAGGGTTGCCGCCAGGTCATCACGGAGGAGGGTTCGACCCGGGAGTATTTTGGTGACGAGGCCATCTATGTTTCGCCCAAGGACCCTCAAGCGATCGCCTCTGGACTGAGGCAGGCCCTGTCGATGCCAGCGCCGACCGCTACACAGGCGGGCCAGATCTACGAGCGCTTCGCCTGGATCCGCGTCGTCGAAAAACTGAAGTCGATCTATGAAGGCGTCATCTGATATGGCTACCACGCAACTTGTCCACGAGGGATCGCTCCATCAGTCTGGCCATGCAACGGCCTGCGTGTTTGCGCACACAGCCGGCAGCGAATTCATCGGCGAGTACGTTTTCCACTATCTGCAGTGCCTGAAGCAGATCGGTTGCACCAGCGTGTTTTGTTCCAGCGCCGTGCAGCTCCGGCCCGAGGACCTGGCACGCCTGCAGACACTGTGTCACCAGGTTGTCCTGGGTGTTCCGCCTGGCCATCTGTTCCATGCATACCGTGCAGGCCTGGGTCTGCTGCAAGCCGACAAGGACAGCTGGGACAAGGTTGTGTTCACGCACGACCAGCTGTACGGCCCGCTGAACGATCTGAGCCCTTTGTTGCGCTTTGGTGACGAACGGGACCTTGATATCTGGAGTGCCTCGGACGGGTTTGCCAGCGGGTACTACCTGCACAGCGATTTCCTGGTCATGCGGGCAGAGGCTTTGGCGCACCCATCCGTCCGTGAATTCTGGGACCTCCTCCCAGCCCTGCTGCCCGAGGCCGGGAACACGGAGAGCCACCGTGCATCGCTTCGCCAGATCGAGATGGACGCCTGCACCCGATTCACCGATGGCCTGTTGAGGTTGGGAGCTTTCTGCAGCGTGTCCGATGTGCGGCGCCATGTGGCCGAAGTGCTGGCCTCCCAACTGCCAGACCGTTCTTCAATCCGGCGCCGGTTGCTGGACGGTGTGAACGTGCGTCAGGACGTGCGCCAAGCCTACTGGGACCTGATTGTTGAGACGTTCCGTTATCCCTTCATTCATGCGGATCTGCTGCGACACAATCCCCTCGGCGTCGACATGGATGGGTGGGATACCCTGGTCCAACGGCAGGCCGGCTACGACGTTGACCTGATCGGCCAGGATCTTCGCGAATTCCACCACGCCGACACGTCGAAGCAACTGGCCTGGCTGCTGGATGAAGTCGAAACACCAGCGGGTATTCGGCTCCCCTATTTCCTGACGCAGCTCCTGACCACCTGGCCCGATCTTGAGGAAAAGCTGAACATCGGGGTGGCCACCGAAGAGGCTGTTCTCAACTCCATGGCGTTTTGGGAACATCCCCAGCGCAAGGCGATGCCGGACCTGGACTGGCCGGCCTCCAATCGATTCCCGGATGTGGTTTACGAACCCGCTCCGGGCATCGTCCAGGACTCGGCCCTGCCCATCACCAAAGGGGCCCTGGCCGTCTGGCGAACGCGGACAGATATTCAATCCTTCGACCTGAATACCTTCCTGGGCCGGCAGCAATTCACCCACTGGCGCCTCACGCTGGGCCAGCTGGAGTATCGATTCCTGGCGCTGACCGACCGGGACATCGCCCACCTACATGCCCCGTGTCAGGTGTTCGCCGGCAGGATCTCGCACTTGCCCAATCTGGCACTGCTCTCCGCCATCTTCCACACCACGGCAAGCATTGTTCAGCAACTGCAAGAAGGCGATGTCGCGGCCTATGAGCAGTGGTGGCCGTGGAAACAGGTCGAACTGACTGCGATGCTGGATGGCCTGGTCAAACATCCCCCGCTGAAGAAATCGGGTTTCCGTGCGGGTTTGCCGCGGGGGACGCGCCACGAACGGGGTGTCAATGTGGTGGGCTTGCCCAATGGCCAGTTTGGTGTTGGCGAGGACGCACGAACCGCCACGCGGGCGCTGCTGCGCGCCGGGGTAGACACTTGCGTGTGCCCCGCACCCATAGGCGCCCTGACAACGGTGTACAAACCCGAGTGGACCGATGACCTCGTCTCCAGCACACCCAAGTCCAGGACCAACCTGATCTGCCTGCCGGCAGCGGACACCTACCAGCTCATCCTCAAGGGCTGGGCGCCGGTGCTTGCGGGCCGCTACAACATCTGTGCATGGCAGTGGGAGCTGCCTGTCTGGCCCAAGAGATGGGTTCCGTTGCTGAACATCCCGGACGAGATCTGGGCACAGTCCCGCTATGTGGCCGACATGTTTGCCAAGACCACCGACAAACCGGTCACCTACATGCCGCTGTCCATCGACAAGCCGGTGTTTTCACCCAGGGGAAAAGCCTTTTTCGGCATACCGGACAACGCCTACACGTTCTTGTCCGTGTTCGACTGCAATTCGTGGATCAAGCGCAAGAACCCGATGGGTGCGGTCAAGGCATTTGCCACTGCGTTCCCCCCCGGGCGCGCTGACGTTCGACTGGTGGTCAAGATCATGAACTCCCAGGCATCCATTCCAGAGTACCAGGAGCTTCTGGCACAAGTGGCCAAGGACTCGCGGATCATCCTGATCGACAAGTTCCTGCCGCGCAACGACATGCTCGCGCTCATCGACGCATGCGACGTTTTTGTTTCACTGCATCGATCGGAGGGTTTTGGCCGCGTGATCGCCGAGGCCATGTACATGGGCAAGCCCGTGATATCGACCAACTACTCCGGCAGTGTGGACTTCGCGTTCGAGGGCACCGCGTACACCGTTGACGGACCGCTGGTGTCGTTGCGGCAGGGTGACTACGTCGAATTCGAGGGCCAGTACTGGATGGATCCGGACCTAGATGATGCAGCCGCTGCCTTCAGGCGCTGTGTGGAAGACGAACTCCGAACGCAAACTATTGCTCTGGCGGGGCAACGACAGATATCGGAGAACCACACCATCCAGAAAATAGCTTGCAGATATCTTGAGCGCCTCAAAGCACTCAACATCGATTGAACAAGTTGCCGATATCGAACTTACCCAAGCTGTACCACCAAGCCTTGCCGGAGATCACCTTGTCATTGCCATTGTTTTTCATTCATCCGCCCAAGAGTGGAGGATCAACCGTACGCACATTTTTTGACCTCAATCTGGGTTCGAACCAGTTCTCTGACTTCCTGTGGAATCGTCCACGCTGGAACAATTGCAAGCAAAAATTTTCAATCTCTAAATTCGGTGGTGGTCATTTCTCATTTGGCTATCACCGTGCCCTGAAGATGGCCGTGAACTACACCACCATTCTGCGGGATCCGCTGGCTCGCCAGATTTCACATTTTCACTATGCGCGCAGCGGCAAGAATGGTGAAGTTTCCCAGGGAGTCCCCATTTCCCTCATGGAAGCAGGCGCCATGCGGGGCGACATCTCCATAGATGAATGGGTCAGTGAATCCTATGATGACCTGAATCTGTTCACGAAGATGGTGTCTGGCCATCCAAATCCGGACACAACCAGCCTGCAGGTCGCCAAGAACAACTTACGCGCTCACTTCCTCGCTGTCGGTACCTGCGAAGACATGAGCAGCTATTTGTTGCGGCTCTGTGCAACCGGTGGTCTTCAGATGCCTTTCTTCGTGGAGGCCAACCGCGCCCATCCAAAATCGCCCGTCTCCCCTGTTTCAGATGCTGCCAAACGCAAGTTTCTGGAAACCAATCGGCTGGACGTCGAACTCTACACAGAAGCCTCCACACTGATTGCACAGGACGAGCAGTCCTATGGTCCGGCGTTCGCGGATGCACTTGAGCAGGTGAAGCAAATACAACGGCAAATCAATTCGATGCCCAACCCCCATGTGCACGACTCGTTTGCATTTGGGTTCAACGATGAACATCTTTCCAAGGTTCGAACATTCATCAAGGACTGCAACCTGGACGCCATACAGCACTTCCTGACGCAAGCTCGCGAGGCGAAATATCACGGGAGAGCGGACCTGTATGAAGGGCATGTTGACGGCATTCTGGACGGCGTCGTCCGCGGCTGGGCACTCAACTTCACGCATCCCGCCGAGGCAGTCCACCTGAAGGTGGTGTGCGGGGATCGTGTCGTCGCGACTGGCCGGACCGGAGAACCTCGTGCGGATGTTCAGGCGGCAGGGTATGACACGCCCACCTCCGGTTTCAGTATTTCTCTACCCAAGAACATGGTCAGTCCAGAGGAAGATCTGCACGTGCTGATTGAAGGTACTTCGAACCGTTTCCCCTCCAGTGGTCCCTGGCGTTTGGGCTGGCATCTGGCTTGACCCTCTCAAATAACCCATCCATGAACACCACGATACGCATCGTCGCGCCGGACATCCACACGGGTGACGCGGTGGGCAATCATTGCATTCATCTGGCCCAAGATCTGAACGCTGCTGGCCTCCCAACGGCCCTCTATGCTCAGCGGTCAACGCCCTTGGATGCACCCATCCTGCCGCTGGAAGCGCTGTTTGAGCATGCTCAGGCTGGTGACCGACTGCTGGTCAGTTACTCGATTCACGACCCCTATCTGGAGCAGTTGCTGGCCATGCCACAACGCAAGGCCTGCTACTTCCATGGCGTCACACCGCCAGAACTGCTTCGCGAGCACGAGCCTGTCACCGCCGATCTCTGCGCTCGTTCAGCCCTGCAGTTCCCGCTGCTGGCACGCTTTGACCTGTTGCTGTTCAACTCCGAGTACAACCGCCGCGACCTGTCGGCATACATCGACACGAGCCAGGGCATCGTGATTCCCCCGATCTCGCCCAGCTTCAAGCTTTTCTCGTGGCCCGAGGTGCACCGGGTCGGCGGTGGCGACCCCCTGATCCTGGTGCTGGGCCGTGTAGTCCCTCACAAACGGATTGAGCAGGCCATCGAACTGACCGCCATGCTTCACAAACGGGGATGCATCGCCAGGCTTGAAGTGGTGGGCCCCTGCTCAAACGATGGCTACCGCACCCATCTGAACCAGAGGATCGAGGCCCTCGGACTGAGCGCCTATGTGCAGATGCGCGGCATGGTGGACGAGGAAGCTCTGCAAGACTGCTACGCCAGAGCCTCTGTCTTGCTGTCGACGAGCGAACACGAGGGCTTTTGCGTGCCTGTGCTCGAAGCCATGCACCTGGGCGTGCCTGTCGTGGTGAGACAGGGAACGGCCGCTGTCGAAGTGGGAGGGAGTGCTGTTCTGGCGTTCTCAACCGCCGACGAGGCTGCTGGTCAGTTGCACAAGGTTTTGAACGATCAGGGAGCTCGTGACGAACTGGTAAAATTGGGTCGTGAGCGCGCGTCAGCGATGATCCGCCAAGCTTCTGTCGACATCTGGATTCCGCTCCTGGAACGACTTTAGGCACCGCTCCAGGCGAACCCCAGGACCTGCGCCCAGCGTTTGTCCTGCTCTCTTGGGATTCCCGCGATTCACGACCACCAGGCCAGGCGCTGTTCGCGTGGTCGTGCATTGATACCTATAACATGTCGCCTCCTCGCGTTCTTCTGACCACCTACCACCACGCCTATCTCAAGAAGGCGGGTGGAGAGTTCGAAATTTTCTCCATTTCGGAGAAGCTCAAACGCCACGGCATGATCGCCGACATCTACGGACCCTTGTCCCGTGGTCTGGAGAGCTATGACGTGGTGCTGCACTTTTCGGTGCATGGTGGGGGTCTGGATCTGCTCCGCTACATCCACGATCAGGGCAAGCCCATCGCGCTGTGGCCGAATCTCTGGCTCAACCGGCCTGCCAACGACATCGGTCAGATGGTGCGCGCCTACACCGACCTGGCCAACGTGGTGATCTTCAAGTCGTCGGCGGAGCAGACCATGTTTTCCAGCCAGTTCGATCTGCCCGCCGACAAGGTTCGCCGCGTCATCACGCAGGCCGATCCGGTGTATCAGAAGCCGGCACCTGCGGGCCTGTTCCCTGCCCTTTACGGGCTGGACCGGTATGTGATCGGTGTCGGCATCATCGAGCCCAACAAGAACCAGCTGTCGGTGATCCGGGCCCTCAAGGGCAGGGACATCAAGCTCGTCCTCATTGGTGGACATCGCGATACCCAGTACTACAGAACGTGTCAGGCTGAGGGCGGGAACGATGTGCTGTTCATCGAAGCATTGCCGGCCCGCTCCGAGCTGATGCGATCGGCATTGCGCGAATCTCGCCTGTTCATCGAGTGCTCGCACGAACCTCCCGGGCTTTCGGCGATCGAGGCCGGTCTGGCCGGCTGTCAACTGGTGCTCAGCGAATCACCTTGGTCCCGAGAGCATTTTGGCGACCTGGTGCAGTACTGCGACCCGAACAGCCTGGACTCCATTCGCAACGCGATCGATGTCTCGCTGACCAAGGCGCCTGGCTCGCAGGCTTTGTCACAGCACCTGGTGCAGTATTGCGCCGACGAGTCCATCGAACGGCTGGTCCACATACTCGCGGATATCGCGGCATGAGACTGGTGCTGGTGCGACACGGCCTCTCCGAGGCCAATCTGAAGGGTCTGGTGACGGGCACGCCACTGGACGACCTGTCCCCGGCTGGTATCGAGCAGGTGGATCAAACGCGCCGCTTCCTGGAGCGCATTGACTTCCAGGCCAGGTACTTTTTCACCAGCCAGTGGCTCAGGGCGCAACACAGCGCCCGCATCCTGTTTCCAGGCGCCGCCTTCCAGGTGGACCCCCGGCTGGGCGAAACCCATGCGGGGTCGGTGGCCGACATTCGACTGCCCGAATTTCTCACTCAACAACCTGACTTCTACGCCAATCACCTGAACCGCTACCCGGATGGTGAGACCCACGCGGAGCTGAATCAGCGTGTGCTGGCCTGGCTCCGGGACATTCAGGAACAGTGCGCGGGTACCGTGGTGGCCGTGACGCACGCAGGACCCATTGCCTGCCTGCTGCAACACGCCCTGGGCATCCCCATGGAGCGTTTTCCCAGCCTCATCGCATGCAATGCCAGCCTGAGTGTGGTCGACTATGTGTCGGTCGGCGACGCGGGCAAACTGGTGCTGTTTTCCCAGCTACCAGAATCTTCGGCCAGGACGTTGATCGGGGTCCCTGCATGAGCAAGGTCCGCGTCCTCGCCTTGCAGCGTGAATCGCACGTGGCTCCCGGCGTTCCTTCCTTGTCGGTGGCAGCCCGTGTGACGGAATTGCTGGACTACTTGCAGGACCGGGGTCAGATTGACTACGCCTCGATCTCGGAAAGCGACCCGGCAGCGACCAATGGAGTGCGCTGGGCCGATGTGATCATTCTCAGCAAGCATTCTTCCACCGCCGCACTGCAGCTCACCCAATATGGACGCCAGTTGGGCAAGCGCCTCGTCTATGACATTGACGACTGGATATTTTCCTTCCCTGAATACAGCGGTGGACGGGCGAAAAACGACAAGACCGGCCTCATTCTGGACATCCTGGAGAACTGCCATGTGGTGACGGTCGCCAACCGTCGCCTGCAGGAGAAGATCCGTACCCATGTGCCGGTCACGCACTATGTGCCCAACGGGATGTGGGTCGAGAAGTACGCTCCATCCGGGTTGCCGACCATCTGCAAGGAGGCCATTCCGAACAGGATCGTGTTCACGAATGCCGACCTCATCAAGCTGGAGAGTTCCAAGGAGCTGCTGCTGACGGCCCTGCAGGTGTTCTTTCTCAAGCACCCTCAGTTTGTTCTTGATTTCTACGGTGACCCGTTCCCCGAGATCATTTCGTTGCCCTTTCTGCATTTCACCAACCGCATGCCCTATGAGCAGTACATGCACTCGCTCATCTCGGGCAGCTATGCGTTTTCCATCACACCGCTGGGCGCCGGTGAGGACGCAGCCGCATCGGATTTCAATGCCTGCAAGAACCCCTTCAAGTACCTGAACTACGGGGCCGCGGGCATTCCTGGCATCTACTCGGCATCGCCCATCTACACGCGCTGTATCGCCAACATGGAAACGGGCATTCTGGTGGAGAACAGCCTGAATGACTGGTCCGAAGCGCTTGAGCATCTGGCGTTTGACCTGAGCCTGCGTGAGCGCATCCGCACAGCCGCCTTTGATGACATCATGAACCGGCACCATGTTCGCAAGAGTGCCGAGTCACTCGTTCAGACCTTTGGTTGACAGTGGCTCCGCACATGCTCCGGATTTATGAACCCCTCTATGCGGTCGGCCAACAAAAGGTCGAACCCCTCTTCCTGCCACTCCCGTTGGCCAACAATGACTTTGACTGGCGCGAGTTCAGGATATACGTTGACTTCTACCGACAAGGGCGTCACCGTGGTCCTGGACATTGCGGCATTTTTTCGCCCAAGTTCGCACTAAAATCAAAAATTCAGACCTCCCAGTTTTTCGACTTTTGCCGGTCTCATGAAGAAGCTGACGTTTGTTTCTTCAATCCATTCCCCCAGGTCCGGTACGTGGCATACAACGTATGGACCCAGGGAGAGCCGTGGCACCCAGGATTGATGCAGGTTGCGCAGGGTCTGATGGATGCGGTCGGCATCCCCTGGAAAATTGACCGTATTCCCCGGCACGGCGAACAATTTCTGGCCTTTTCAAATTTCTGGGTTGCAAATGAGAAATTCTGGGACGCCTATGTTGGTGGCATTCTGATTCCCATAGCAGAATTTCTCCAGCAGCAACCTGATCATCCGGTTGCCAAGCTGGTGATGCAGGGCACCTATCACACGGACAAGGCCTCGTTTCTGCCATTCATCATTGAGCGACTCTTCAGCACCTTTATTTCCCTGCATCTGGAGTTCAGTTGCAAGTCATATCCAATTCTGGACATCAGACCCTATTGCCTGAACGAAGCGGAATGGGAAATTGCGACCGCCATGAAGCCGTCGATTGACGCCGCAGACAAAAATGGCTACTTTCCAATAGATTTGGTGGAGTCCCTGAGCCAGGCTGCAATTTCCAATACAGCACAAGGGAAACGATTCTTTCTGAACAATCCGCACCCCCACACGGGAAGAGTGATATCAGATCACCCGACTGTCTCTTCTTGATTTCACCATCGTGACAGCCGAACCATAGAGGCGAAACTTTGAAACTCATCATCCAGATCCCTTGCTACAACGAAGCCGAAACCCTGGGCATTGCCCTGTCAGCGCTCCCGCGACAAGTCCCCGGCTTCGACAGCGTTGAGTGGCTGATCATTGACGACGGCAGCACCGACGACACGGTCAAGGTCGCGCTGAGTCACGGTGTCGACCATGTGGTCCGGCACACGCGCAACCAGGGTCTGGCACGTGGTTTCATGAACGGCCTGCAAGCCTGCCTGGAGCACGGCGCCGACGTGATCGTCAACACCGATGCCGACAACCAGTACGAGGCCGACGACATCCCCCTGTTGACGGCCCCCATCGTCAACGGCAAAGCCGACATCGTGATCGGTGCCCGACCCATCCAGGCGATCGAACACTTCAGCCCGATCAAGAAGTTGTTGCAAAAGCTGGGGAGCTGGGTCGTGCGTGTGGCCAGCAAGACCAGCATCCCGGACGCACCAAGCGGCTTCCGGGCCATGAGCAGGGCGGCGGCCCAGAAGCTCACGGTGTTCAGTGACTACACCTACACCCTGGAAACCATCATCCAGGCGGGCCAGAAAAACATGGCCATCACGTCGGTGCCCATCCGGGTCAACGGCGACCTGCGGCCTTCCCGCTTGGTCAAAAGCATTTCCTCGTACATCCGGCGCAGCATCGTCACCATCATCCGCGTCTTCGTCATCTACCGGCCGTTCCGTTTCTTCGCTTCGATCGGCATCACCCTCTTTGGTCTGGGCTTCCTGATCGGGATGCGCTTTGTCTACAAATGGTTGACGACGGACAACGGTTACGACGGCCATGTGCAATCCCTGATTCTGGCGAGCTCGCTGATGGTCATCGGTTTTCAAACCATCCTGATTGCCTTCGTGGCCGATCTGCTCTCCGCCAACCGCAAGCTGCTCGAAGAGATCCGCTCGATGACCTTGCAGAACCGGGATGCGCTGCGCTGAGCGCGGCAGCGGCCTGACCAGTTCACCACAACAATGCAGCCTGTAACCCGTCCCCTCGACGAACCCCGCACGGGTCCACGCATAGACTGGATTGACGCGGCCAAGGGGCTGGGCATCGTGCTGATCGTGATCGGCCACATTTATTCGGTCGCGGAGCCTTCGCCGCTCTATGTCTTCATCTACGCCTTTCACGTTCCGCTGTTTTTCTTCATTGCCGGTCTGACCTACCGTTTTGACCCGCCTGCCCTCCCGGCCTTCTTCCGCAAAAAGTTCCGTACCCTGCTGGTGCCCTACCTGTGCTACGCCGCACTGGGCTACCTTTTTTACCTCGCGGGTTACTGGGCTGCGGCCCGTTCGGGACTGAAACTGGAGCAGTTCAACCACGGCCTGCTCACGCCCTTCCTCGGCATTTTTTACGGATCGCTGGGTGACGGCCATCTGGTCAACACACCGGTCTGGTTTGTCATCGCCTTGTTCTGCACCCTGATGATCGGCCATCTGCTCCGGCGCCTGACCTCCTCCTTCGCGCTGCGGATGTTCATCGCCTTGCTGTTGACCGCGTGCGCCCATGCCGTCGCTCCGCACATGAAGCTGCCGTTCAGCCTCGGTCCGGCCCTGGTCGGCCTGGTGTTCTTCGAAACGGGCGTGGCGTTCCAGGGTCTCGCCCGGTCGGGCTGGCCGTCTGCCGGCTGGCGCTGGGGCGGGTTGGTCGTTTGCCTGTGCATCAGCCTGTTCAGCCAGATCAACGGCTTCGTGACCATGGCAGACACCCGGCTGGGGCACCCCGCACTCTTTTTCCTGTTCGCGTTCAGCGGGCTGTTCATGGTCTTGGCGATTGTCCAACTGCTGGGAAGCAAGGGGCGGTTCCTGGCCTGGATCGGACGCTACAGCCTGTCCATCATGCTGATTCACATGTTGATCATCAAATCGGTCAAGGTGGTGCTCGCGGGGGTGTTGTCGATGCCGATCCGGGAGATCGAGGCCAGCGTGGGCCTGGGTCTGGTGGTTCTGGCGGTCACCGCCGCCGTCCTGATCCCGGTGGTCGCCGTGATGGAAAACTGGCTGGCGCCCAGCCTGGGCAAAACCGGCGCCGTTCGCCTGACCGCCGGGGGCCGGGCTTGATCGCCGTGACCGGTGCCAGCGGCTTTGTCGGTCGTGCACTCTGCCAGGCCCTGGCCGATCAGGGCGTGCCTTTCCGCGCCTTGGTTCGTTCACCCAATACGCACCTGCCCCAGGCCCGCGTGATCGGCGACATCGGCGCCAACACCGACTGGGCCGCTGCCTTGCAGGGGGTCAGCTGCATCGTCCACTGCGCTGCGCGCGTCCATGTGATGCAAGACACCGAGGCAGATCCCCTGGCTGCTTTTCGGCGGGTGAACGTGGAAGGCACGCGCCACCTGGCGCACTCGGCAGCGCAAGCTGGTGTCCGAAGGCTGGTGTTTCTGAGTTCGCTCAAGGTGCTCGGCGAGCAGACCGCGCCGGGCCTGCGTTTCAACAGCCTGACGCCCCCGGCACCGGAGGACGCCTACGGTCGCTCTAAATGGGAAGCCGAGCAGGCCTTGTGGGCCGTTTCAAAACTCACCGGCCTGGAAGTCGTGGTGGTCCGTCCGCCGCTGGTGCACGGCCCGGGTGTCAAAGCCAATTTCCTGCGCCTGATGCAAGCGGTCGCGCGCGGTCTGCCCCTGCCATTTGGGCAGGTACACAACCAGCGCTCCCTGCTGGCCCTGGGCAACCTGACCGACCTGTTGCAGTTGTGCACCCGACACCCCGACGCGCCCGGACAGACCTTCCTTGCCTCGGACGATCAGGATGTTTCGACCCCCGATCTGGTGCGGGAGCTGGCCGCGGCCATGGGACGACAGCCCCGCCTGCTGCCGGTTCCGGTCAGCTGGTTGCGCTGGGCAGGCCGTCTGACCGGGCGGTTACACCAGATTGAGCGCCTGATCGGGTCCTTGCAGGTGGACATCGGGCATACTAGAGAGGTTTTGGACTGGTCCCCCCGTTTGACATTGCAGCAGGGTTTGAGGCTCACGGTGCAGGGTTTCACCAGATGAAGCGGGTTTTCGACTTCATGCTGGCGGCCTGTCTGGGGTTGCTGTTGCTGCTGCCGCTCGGGGTCATTGCCCTGCTTGTGCGCTGGACGTCGCCTGGACCCGCCCTGTACTGGAGTGACCGTGTTGGCCAGCACAATCGCATTTTTCGCATGCCCAAGTTTCGCAGCATGAGAGTGGACACGCCCGCCGTGGCCACCCATCTGTTGCCCAATCCGCAGGCCTGCCTGACACCGATGGGGGCTTTTTTGCGCAAAACAAGCCTCGACGAATTGCCGCAACTGTGGAACATCCTCAAAGGTGACATGAGTTTCGTCGGCCCTCGGCCGGCTTTGTACAACCAGGACGATCTGATTGCCTTGCGCACCCACCATGGCGTCGACCGGCTGGTTCCGGGTCTGACCGGGTGGGCACAAATCAACGGGCGGGACGAACTGCCGATTCCCGAGAAGGTTCGCCTGGACGCTGAATACTTGCGGACGCACTCCTTCGGGCTGGACCTCAAGATCATGTTCTTGACCGCGTGGCGCGTGCTGCGCCGTGACGGCGTCACCCACTGAAGTCAGGAACCCTCCGATGCTGAACCGTTTCGCCTTGCCCATACTCGCCATGCCGCGGCGTGCCAAGCGCGTCATCGTGCTGAGCGTGGACGCCTCGCTGTGCGTGATCACCGTATGGCTGGCTTATTACCTTCGCCTGGGTGAGTGGGTCAAGCTCTCCGGTGACGGCTTCTGGCAACCCTTGTGGGCCGTCGGTGGGTCGCTGGTCGTGGCCCTGCCGATTTTTGTCGTGAACGGGTTTTACCGCGCGATCTTCCGCTACTCGGGACTGACAGCGCTGATGACCATGATCAAGGCGATCGCTGTCTATGGGCTGCTCTATGCCACGGTCTTCACGGCCTTTGGTGTGAATGGCGTGCCGCGTACCGTGGGGCTCATTCAACCCATGCTGCTGCTGTTGCTGGTCGGAGCCTCGCGCATGCTGGCGCGCTTCTGGCTCGGAGGCCTCTACCGCAATCAACTCAAGCTGGTTGCGCTGCCCCGAGTGCTGATCTATGGCGCCGGCAATGCCGGCCGGCAGTTGGCTGCGGCCATGGCCAACAGCCACGAAATGCGTGTGGTGGGCTTTCTGGATGACGATGACCGCCTGCACGGTCACGTGCTCAATGGCCTGTCCATCTACAGCCCGGCAGATCTGCAGGGCCTCGTCAATTCGCTTCAGGTCAGTACCGTGTTGCTGGCCCTGCCATCGGTGAGCCGGCACCGCCGCAACGAACTCATCGCGCAGATGCTCGATGCCCACGTGCAGGTGCGCACCCTGCCCGCCGTGAGTGAGTTGGCGCAGGGCATGGTCAGCATCTCCGACCTGCGCGAACTCGATATTGACGACCTCCTGGGGCGCGAACCCGTCAGCCCCAACCACATCCTGCTGGGCAAGAACATCACCGACAAGGTCGTTCTGGTGACTGGTGCCGGCGGCTCCATCGGGGGGGAGCTCTGCCGACAGATTCTGGGCATGGCCCCTGCCACGCTCATCCTGCTGGAACAAAGCGAATTCGCTCTGTACGAAATCCAACAGGAGCTTGAAGACAAGCTCGCCGACGACACCACCCTGCTCGTGCCTGTTCTGGCATCGGTGCGGGATGCCGATCGTCTGCGGGATGTCATGGCCAGCTGGAAGCCGGACACGATCTACCACGCCGCGGCGTACAAACACGTTCCGCTGGTGGAACACAACCCGATCGAGGGCATCAAGAACAACACCCTGGGCACGCTGACCACCGCCCGGATCGCGGTGGAGCATGGCGTCACCGACTTCGTGCTGATCAGCACCGACAAGGCCGTGCGTCCGACCAACATCATGGGGGCCAGCAAGCGCCTGGCCGAAATGGCTTTGCAGGCCCTCGCCTCCACCGCGCCTCACACCCGGTTTTCGATGGTCCGGTTTGGCAACGTGCTGGGCTCATCGGGTTCGGTGGTGCCAAAGTTCCGGCGCCAGATCCGCGATGGGGGCGCCATCACGCTGACCCATCGGGACATCACACGCTACTTCATGACCATCCCCGAGGCTGCCCAGCTGGTGATTCAGGCCGGTGCCATGGCCAAGGGCGGCGATGTGTTTGTGCTGGACATGGGCGACCCTGTGAAGATCATGGACCTGGCCCTGCGGATGATTGAACTCTCGGGCCTGACCGTCAGGGACGAAGAAAACCCCGATGGCGACATCGCGATCGAGATCACCGGCCTGAGGCCGGGCGAGAAGCTCTACGAAGAGCTGCTGATCGGCAACGATCCGCGCCCCACATCACACCCGCGCATCATGAAGGCGAATGAAGAATTCCTTGCCTGGCCGCTGTTGCAGGACAAACTCCAGGAGCTGGAGAACCTGCTCGCCAGCAACGACGTCGAAAGCACCAAGGCGCTGCTGGTCGAGCTGGTTTCGGGCTACACCCCGCAAGACCTGGGGCTGGACGCCGCCAGCCCGGCCCGACGTCTGCGCTACTGCGTGTAAGGCCAGGAAATCCCCCAGTCTTTTTCCCGGCCTGCAGGGAGCCATGGAACCATGGCTAGTGCGGCCCCATCCTATCAATACATAGCGACTCAACGGTCAGGACTTCCATGAACAGCTTGAACAAGCACCGAATCGGCCTGGTGGGTACCGGGTTCATCGCCAGCGGTTTCGCGCGCCTGGTGCACAACCACGCACCGGACCTGGACATTGCAGCCGTGTTGACACGCCGTCCCCCCGACAACACCGAAGGCTTCCCCTTTCCCGAGCGGCTCACCCGTTCGGTTCAGGAACTGCTCGACAAGTGCGACATGATCGTGGAGTGCAGCGGCGACGTGCTGCACGCCACCGATGTCATCGACACAGCGCTGCGCGCCGGCAAACCGGTGGTGACCATGAATTCGGAGTTTCATGTCACCACCGGCTCCTGGTTTGCCGACAAGGGCCTGTTGACCGAAGCCGAGGGCGACCAGCCCGGCTCCATTGCAGCCTTGCGCGAAGAAGCCGTGATGATGGGTTTCAAGCCCCTGGTTTACGGCAACATGAAAGGCTTCCTCAACCACCACCCGACCCGTGAAGAAATGGCCTATTGGGCTGGCAAACAGGGCATCAGCGTCGAGCAGACGACCTCGTTCACCGATGGGACCAAGATCCAGATCGAGCAGGCGCTGGTGGCCAACGGCTTTGGCGGCACCATCACCCGGCAGGGCATGGAAGGCCCGAAGTCGGCGGATGTCACCAAAGCAGCCATTGAACTGGCCCGCACCGCGGCCGAACGCGGACAGGCAATTTCCGACTATGTGCTCTCGCCCGGAAACGCCGGCGTCTTTGTTGTCGGGACGCACGACAAGTCGGAATGGAAAGCGCTGAACTACCTCAAGCTGGGCGATGGCCCCTATTACGTGCTGGTTCGCCCGTTCCACCTCTGCCAGTACGAAATCATCAAGACCGTGCGCCGTGTCATCAACGGTGGTGGCGTGTTGCTCAACAACTCCATCGCCCCGACGGTTTCCATCGTCGGCATTGCCAAAACCGACCTGCCCGCAGGCACCCGGATCGACCGCGCCATCGGCGGTTTCCAGGTGCGCGGCGAAGCGGCCCGTATCCAGGACGTGCCGAACCATGTGCCCATTGGCATGATCCAGAATGCCGTGATCACCCGACCGGTGCTGGCCGGCCAGACCTTGAGCTTCGACGATGTCGAGCTGCCGGACACGCTCGCGCTGAGCATCGCACGCAAGCTCTACGCCTGACCGCCGCGGCCTCCGTTCGCAGGAGGCTGCCTTTTCTGCTCATGAATCGCCGCGCGCTGCGCGGCTTGTCTTTCCTCCATGTCTTCTGATCCCCACAGCTCCCAATACCGCCCCGACATCGATGGCTTGCGCGCGATTGCGGTGGTCTCGGTGGTGCTGCACCACGCTTTCCCCGAACACATCCGGGGTGGCTTCATCGGGGTGGACATCTTCTTCGTGATTTCCGGCTACCTGATCAGCTCGATCATTCTGGGCGGATTGAAGAAACAGCACTTCGGGTTTGCGGATTTTTATGTGCGCCGCATCAAACGCATCTTCCCGGCCTTGTTCCTTGTGCTGGCCACGGTGCTGGTGATGGGCTGGTACCAGCTGCTGCCGGTTGACTACAAACAGGTGGGCAAACACATTTTTGCGGGCAGCACCTTCATCTCCAACTTCGCCTTCTGGGGCGAAGCAGGCTACTTTGATGCGGACTCCGCCAACAAACCCCTGCTGCACCTCTGGTCACTGGCGATTGAGGAGCAGTTTTACATCTTCTGGCCACTCACACTGTTCGCACTCCACCGCTGGCGCATGAACGCGCTGCGCTGGATATTCGCCTTGCTGGTGGTTTCGTTCCTGATCAACCTGGCCCTGGTCAGGTCCTCACCCACCGCCGCCTTCTACAACCCGGTCTCGCGTTTCTGGGAACTGATGGTCGGCGCCTTGCTGGCGGCCATGCATGTGCACCGTGTGGGCTTGAAATCCATCTTCCACAACCAGGCGTCGACCCAGGAAGACAGCGTGACCGAGCGGCACTGGCGCAACAACCTGTGGTCGTGGACCGGCTTGGCGTTGCTGGTCATCGTGTTGCTCACCATCCACCCCGAACGCCACTTTCCGGGCTGGTGGGCCCTGTTGCCGACCCTGGGCACGGTGCTGCTGATCGCCGCCGGCCCCAGGGCCTGGTTCAACCGCCATGTCCTGGCCAGCAAACCTTTTGTCTGGATCGGCCTGATCAGCTACCCGCTGTACCTCTGGCACTGGCCGCTGCTGTCGTTTGCCCATATCCAGGCGGGTGAACTGCCGCACTGGCAAACCCAGATGGGCTGGATCGCCCTGAGCGTGCTGTTGGCCTGGCTCACCTTCCAGCTCGTGGAGAAACCGATTCGCTTTGGCCGATGGAACCGCAAAGTCGTGATCGGCACGCTGTGTGCCGGCATGACGGTCATGGCGGGGTCCGGCTACGCCACCTACCAGCGCGATGGCTTTGAGCAGCGCTTCCCGGAAATCGTGCGCAACATGATGTCCAAGGGTGGGAAAACCGCCGTCGTCGAGGGATGGCGCGACGGCGACTGCACGCTGGACTTCAGACTGCCGGCCTCCCATTACAAGGACTTCTGCATCGAGAAGAAGCGTCCGCTGGTGTTTCTTTGGGGCGATTCCCACGCCGGTTCGCTGTATCCCGGCTTCAAGGCCCTGCAGGCGGGTGGCAAGTACAACTTCGGCCTGGGCGAGCGTGCGGCCGCCATTTGCCCGTCCGTGCTCGGCATCGAACCCCGCCCCCTCTGCAAAAGTCTCAACGAGGCCAATATCCAGGCCATCCGGGATGCCAAACCCGACGTGGTAATCCTGTATTCCTGGTGGCACAACAAACGCTACGACCTGAGAAACCTCGAAGCCACGGTGGCAGAAATCAAGAAGGCCGGAGTCCCGCGGATCATCATGCTCGGCGCAGTACCGTACTGGAAAAAGCAACTGCCCCAGATCCTGCTGGAGGAATGGAAAAAAGGTCCGCCCATGAAGCGGCCTCCGATGCGGTTGAAAGACGAGTTCCTGGATCCCGGCGTCCGTGCCGCCACCGCGAGCATGCGGGCGCGGGCACAGAAGATGAACATCGAGTTCATCTCCGGCATGGATTATTTCTGCAACGAACAAGGTTGCCTGACCCGCATGTCCGAGGATTCTAGCCAACCTCTTTCATATGACTACGGACATCTGTCCACCAGCGCTTCCACCTACTACGTTGAACAACTGGCGCCTCTGATCTTCAAGACGAAATAGAGTCATCTGGCCTCTGCTCGTCGGGTATTCACGCGAAAAAAAGCCGGGTCAAAACCCGGTTTTTTTTGAGGCGTCTGATGCGCCCTTTTTGCGGAACGGTCGATCAGCGCGGGCTGCGACGCGCCACCGGGCGCGCTGTGCCGCCTTCGCTGCGGCGAGGGGCGAATTCGCCGCCACGCATGGCCGCACGTTCGGAGTTGCCGCGGTCGCTGAAGCGATCACCACCGGCGTCGCTGCGGCCGAAGCTGCCAAAGCCACTGGGCTTTCCAGCGGGACGCGCCGGGGCACCACGATCGGCAAAACCACGGCTCGGTGCGGCCGGGCGGCTGTCCGAACGGTTGTCAAAACGACCTTCGGGACGCGGGCCACCGCGGTTCTCGAAACGCGCAGGTTCGGCGCGGTTGTCGAAACGGCCTTGTTCACCACGGCCTTCGAAGCGCGGTGCATCACCACGGCCTTCAAAACGCGGAGCTTCGCTGCGACCTTCAAAGCGCGGACCGCGGGCCGGGCCACGGCGCTCGGCGTAACGCTCGTTGCCACCACGACCCGCCGGGCGGCCAGGACCGCCGCGACCGAAGGGCTCGGCCATCGGCGCACGCTGGCGCGGCTCCAGGCCGGTGACGGTTTCCACCGCAATGCGCTGGCGCGTGAAGGCTTCGATATCGCCGATCTTGCGGCGATCACGCAGTTCGGCAAAGGTCACCGCCAAGCCGTCACGACCGGCACGGCCGGTGCGACCGATGCGGTGGGTGTAATCCTCGGCCTTCATGGGAAGACCGAAGTTGAACACGTGGGTGATGGTGGGCACGTCGATACCGCGTGCGGCCACATCGGTGGCCACCAGGATCTGCACCTGACCGCCACGCAAGGCCATCAGGCGGCGGTTGCGGATGCCCTGGCTGAGCGCACCGTGCAACGCAACGGCGGCAAAGCCCACCTGCTGCAGGTCGGTGGCCAGACCATCGCATTCGATCTGCGTGCTGCAGAACACGATCGCCTGGTTGATACCGGTGTCACGCAGCCAGTGGTCCAGCAGCTTGCGCTTGTGGTCGGCGTTGTCGGCCCAGAACAGCACCTGTTTGATGTTGGCGTGTTGTTCCTGCGGGCTGTCGATCTGTACCTTCTGCACGTGCTTGCCGCCATCGTGCATCACGCGCATGGCGAGTTGCTGGATGCGCGGCGCGAAGGTGGCGCTGAACATCATGGTCTGGTGGCGCTGGCTGGTGAGGTCGTTGACTTCGGCCAGGTCGTCGGCAAAACCGAGGTCCAGCATGCGGTCGGCTTCGTCCACCACCAGGAACTGCACCTTGTCGAGCTTGAGTTGCTGCGAGCGTTGCAGGTCGAGCAGACGGCCCGGCGTGGCGACCACGAGGTCGGCGTTCTGCAGTTTGGCGATCTGCAACTGGTACGGCATGCCGCCGACCACGTTGGCGATGCGCAGGCCGCGGCAATGGCGCACCAGGTCGATGGCGTCGTTGGCCACCTGCTGGGCGAGTTCGCGCGTCGGGCACAGGATCAGGGCGCCGGGGGTGGCGGCCTTGAAGTTGCGCGGGTTGGTCGGGTCCTTGCGCTTGGCGCGCTTTGGAGCCACTTCACCACGGGCCAGCGCGTCGGCAACGCTCTGCTCGAACTCGGCCTTTTCGTTGGCTTCGGCCTGGGCCTGTTGCTGCAGCAGGGTGTGCAGCACGGGCAGCAGGAAAGCCGCCGTTTTGCCACTGCCGGTCTGGCTGGACACCATCAGGTCGGCAAAACGCTTTTCGCCTTCGCCGAGCATGGCCTTGGGCACCACGTTGTTTTGCACCTGCGTCGGCTGCACATAGCCGAGGTCGGCACAGGCTTGCACGAGTTCGGGTGCCAGACCCAGCAACTCGAAGCCATTGGGCTCAGCGGGAACGTCAGGGGTCTCCAGAACAACCGGCTGGTCCAGCAGGTTGTCGGATTCGTTGGAAATCATTTCGGGCGAGAAATCGCCGCGGGCTTCAAAAGAGTCGCTCATGTTCGTCCTTGCGCAGATACAGCGCAATTGATCGAAAAAAGCACAAGGATGATGCCCGCCTCATGGGCGGGCGCTCCTGGGCGCTTGATCCGTTCGTGGTTACAAAACATCAACCATCAAACGGTCAACGCGCTCGGTGTCCTGCTCAGAAGCAGATGACACCGGGAGCGAATGGCCTCTTCCGTGGCGCCAGCGGAGTGTTCCGTGGCGGGCTTGCAGATCACCTTCCTGGAAAGGTAAAAGCCAGCGCAAATATCGGGAGGCCTGGTGTGAGAGGCAGATGCACAAATCAGCACAGTTTCCTGCGCAGCCTGCGATTATCGCAGGTTTTCAGGGATAACCCTAGAAATATTTCAAAACATCAACCCAGCACTGCAGCAACGAGGTGGAACAGGATGGCCGCGAGCACCGCAGTGGCCGGCACGGTGACGATCCAGGCGGCCACGATCCGCAACACCGCTGAGCGCTTGACCAGCTCCTTCTTGTAGGCCTTCTTCAGCGCCTTCTGCTCCTTCTTGGCGAACACTGCGCCCTCAGCCGCTTCGTGCAGTCTGGCGCGACGCTTCATGTCGGCCAGCATGCGTTTTTTCTCTTGCACTTCAGCCGCTTCAAAACGCTGCAGGTAAGCCTCGACCTCGGCCCGGTCTTCGCCCTGGTGGCCGGCAAAAACCACCGCTTCCATCTTGGCGTAGTTCACCTTCAGCAGCTCGCGCAGAAAGCCCACACCGAACACGGCGCCAATCGAAATGTGGGTGGTCGAGACCGGCATGCCCATCTGCGAGGCCACGATCACCGTCAGCGTGGCCGACATGGCAATGGAGTAGGCCCGCATGTTGTCGAGCTCGGTGATTTCCTTGCCCACCGTGCGAATCAACCGTGCGCCATACAAGGCCAGGCCCGCAGCCAGGCCCAGCGCTCCCAGCACCATGACCCAAAGTGGGGTGGCGGCCTTGGTGGCGATCTCGCCCGCCTTCACCGCTTCATAGATCGCTGCGAGCGGACCCACCGCGTTGGCCACATCGTTGGCCCCATGGGCAAAACTGAGCAAGGCGGCCGAGCACACCAGAGGCCAGATGAACAAGCGATTGACGCCTTCCTTGCTGTTGTCCTGCCGCATGGCGGTGCGCGCAATCGGCTTGCGCACCAGGGCCCAGGCCACACCACCAAAACCTGCACCAGAAATCACCGCCACCCAGAAGTCCACCTTCACCAACTGCCCCAAACCCTTGAGCAGCATGTAGGTGCAAAAGGCCCAGGCCATCAGCGCAATCAGCCAGGGGACCACACGGCTGGCCGCCTCGGTCATTTCATTGCGGTAGGTGATGCTGCGCTTGATCAGGTAGAGAAACGCCGCGGCGACAGCACCACCGGACAGCGGCGAAATAACCCAGCTCATCACGATCGACCCGATGGTGCCCCAGTTCACCAGACCCCAGCCGCCGGCTGCAATGCCCGCGCCCATGACCGCGCCAATGATGGAGTGCGTGGTCGACACCGGCGCGCCAATGGCCGTGGCCAGGTGCAGCCACAGCGCCCCCGCCAGCAAGGCTGCAAACATCACCCAGGCGAACAGCGTCGCGTCGGTGATCTGCTTGCTGTCGATGATGCCGCCCTTGATGGTGCCCACCACCTCGCCGCCGGCCACGATGGCGCCCATGGCCTCAAAGACCGCGGCCACCACGATCGCCCAGCCCATCGTCATGGCGCCCGATCCCACGGCGGGGCCCATGTTGTTGGCCACGTCGTTGGCGCCAATGTTCATGGCCATGTAACCACCGACCACGGCCGAGATGATGAGCAACCAGACCGCCGTGCTGGACAGCCCCAGCACGTTGGCGCCCGTGAGCGACGCGTAAAGCCCCACCAGGAGCAGAAAACCGATGGCGGAAGCCAGCTGCAACGCATCCATGTGGCGGGTGACGAAGCTGGAACGGGATTTTTTTGTCATGAAAAGCTCTCGTGAATGACACGATTTTGACATGCCGACCTGACGGCCCAGGGCGCTGCGCAGGACCATCCAAGCCCGGCTGCGGGCTGGATTCGGGTGAAAACGGCGCTCCGGTCAGCGCAGGAAATGCGTTCGGTAATGCACCAGCTCGTCGATCGACTCGTGCACATCGGCCAGCGCCGTGTGCTTCTGGTGTTTCTTGAAAGCGTCGTACACCTCGGGGCGCCAGCGCTTGGCCAGCTCCTTGAGGGTGCTCACGTCCAGGCAACGGTAGTGGAAATACGCCTCCAGCTTGGGCATGTACTTCACCAGGAAACGGCGGTCCTGGCTGATCGTGTTGCCACACATGGGCGAGCCGTTCTTGGGCACGTAACGGGCGATGAAGGCCAGCAGTTCGGCCTGCGCCTGCTCTTCGTCGACCGTGCTGGTGCGCACCTTGTCGATCAGGCCACTCTTGCCGTGCGTGCCCTTGTTCCAGTTGTCCATGGCGTTCAGCACCGCATCACTCTGGTGGATCACCAGCACCGGTCCTTCCACGCGCGGCGTGAGTTGCGGTCCGGTGATGACGACCGCAATCTCCAGCAGGCGCTCTTTTTCGGGGTCGAGCCCGCTCATCTCGCAATCGAGCCAGACCAGATTCTGGTCACTCTTGGTCAGGACAGGGGTATCGCTCGGCGCGGCAAGTTCTGCGGCCGGCAACGAAGGGGTGGTGTGTTCGGTCATGCCGCCGATTTTCACCGATTGGCCTGTCCGCCCCGCCAGCGAGCCCGTCCGGGCCATCCCTCCCGGCACCATGTGCATGCGGTGTTGGATAGACTCCCCCCATGGAATCCCCCGCCCTGATGCTTTCCCTCGTTTTCTGCGCCCTGCTCGTGGCCGGTCTGATCACGCGCACCGTGCTGGCCAGCCGGCAGATCCGGCACGTGGCCCGGCACCGCGCCACCGTACCGGCCGCTTTTGCCCAGACCATCACACCCGAAGCCCACCAGAAAGCGGCCGACTACACCATCACCAAAGCCCGTTTCGGCCTGCTGGACACTGCCCTGGAAGCCGCCATGTTGCTGGGCTGGACGCTGCTGGGCGGACTCGACTGGCTGAACCAGACCCTGCTGGCGGCGCTCGGTGGCGGCATGGTGCAACAGCTCAGCCTGCTGGCCGCTTTTGCTTTGATCGGTGGACTGGTCGGGCTGCCACTCGCCTGGTGGTCCACCTTCCGCATCGAAGAGCGCTTCGGCTTCAACAAGATGACGCTCTCGCTCTGGCTGGGCGACCTGCTCAAGGGCGCGCTGGTGGGTGCGCTCGTGGGCCTGCCCATCGCCGCGCTGGTGCTGTGGCTCATGGGTGCCGCGGGCGTGAGCTGGTGGGTGTGGGCCTGGGGTGTCTGGATGGCCTTCAACCTGCTGGCGCTGGTGCTCTACCCCACCCTCATCGCCCCGCTGTTCAACAAGTTCGAGCCGCTGCAGGACGAAACCCTCAAGACCCGGGTCAACGCGCTCATGCAGCGCTGCGGCTTTGCCGCCAAGGGCCTGTTCGTCATGGACGGCAGCAAGCGCAGTGCCCACGCCAACGCCTACTTCACCGGTTTTGGTGCCGCCAAGCGCGTGGTGTTCTTTGACACCCTGCTGCAGCAACTCAACCCGGCCGAGATCGACGCCGTGCTCGCCCACGAACTGGGTCACTACAAACGCCGCCACATCCTCAAACGCATCGTGCTCATGTTCGCCCTGAGCCTGCTGGGTTTTGCCCTGCTGGGCTGGGTGTCGGGTCAGACCTGGTTCTACACCGGCCTGGGGGTCATGCCGTCGCTGGATGCGCCCAACAACGCCCTCGCGCTGCTGCTCTTCATGATGGTGGTGCCGCTGTTCACCTATTTCCTGTCGCCGCTGATGGCGCGCATGTCGCGCAGCCACGAGTTTGAGGCCGACGCCTACGCCATGGCGCAAACCAATGGCCAGGACCTCGCCAGTGCGCTGCTCAAGCTCTACAAGGACAACGCCAGCACCCTCACTCCCGACCCCGTGTTCGCGCGCTTCTACTACTCCCATCCGCCCGCGAGCGAACGCATCGCCCGCCTGCGCGCCACCGGCACCCCGGCCTGATCCACATTGATGCCCCCAAGGCCCATGAACCCGATCCACCAGAACCGGCAAGCCCTGTCCGCCACCGCGGTCGTGACCCAGCTCACCCAGCTCAATGGCGACGCCGCCCAGGGCTGGAAACTGATCGACGGGGCGCTGGAGAAGACCTACACCTTCCCCGACTTCCACGCCACCATGGCCTTCGTCAACGCCGTGGCCTGGATCGCGCACCGGGAGAACCACCACCCCGATCTCGCGCTCGGCTTTGGGCGCTGCACCGTGCGCTTCAACACACACGACGTGGGCGGCATCTCGGTGAGCGATTTTTTCTGCGCCGCCGCGGTCGACGCGCTGCTGAAAGACTGAATGCACGCCCTCCCTACCACCGGACCCACGCCTTGAGCAAACACCCCGCCACCCCCGCAGCCGGTGCGCTGCAGCCCGGTCTGGTGGTCGCCGCCTTCGGGCGGCATTGCCTGGTGGAGAGCCCCGATGGCACACGGCGCATCTGCCATCCCCGGGGCAAAAAGAACGCCGTGGTGGTTGGCGACCGGGTGGCCTGGCAGGCCACCGGGGACGAGGGCAGCATCGAACGCGTGGAACCGCGGCGCAACCTGTTCTACCGGCAGGACGAGATGCGCACCAAGTCGTTTGCCGCCAACCTCGACCAGATCCTGGTGTTGATCGCGGCCGACCCGGAGTTCTCCGAGCGCCAACTCGCGCGCTCGCTGATCGCCGCCGAAGCCGAGGGCATTCCGGTGCTGATCGTGCTCAACAAGAGCGATCTGCAACCCGCCTTCGACCAGGCGTGGGAACGGCTGGAGAGCTACCGCCGCATGGGCTGCGAGGTCCTGCCCCTGCGGCTCAAGGGCCAGACCGCTGCCGAAACCGAACGGGGCCTGATCGAACTGGAGCAACACCTGGCGGGCAAGACCACGCTCGTGCTCGGTCCTTCGGGCGTGGGCAAAAGCACGCTGGTCAACCGGCTCGTGCCACACGCCAAGGCGCTGACCGGTGAAATTTCCCGCGCGCTCAACTCCGGCAAACACACCACCACCAGCACCACCTGGTACTGGGTGGACGGGACGCGCAGCACCGCCCTGATCGATTCCCCGGGGTTTCAGGAATTCGGCCTCAACCACATTGAACCGATGCAGCTCGCGCACTTCATGCCCGACCTGCGCGCCACGCTCGGCCATTGCCGCTTCTACAACTGCACGCACCTGCACGAACCAGGCTGCGCGGTGCGCGATCAGGTGATGGGCGTCGAAGACGCGGGCCGCGCGAGCAAAGAAAAAAGCATCGGCGACAACCGCTACCGGATCTACGGCGAACTGTTCGCCGAACTCTCGGCCCGCCGCAGCTACTGAGAAAGACCGCCCCCGCAGCGCTTCGCGCTACCCCCTCACGGGGGCGACACCAGACGTCCGGCAAAGCCGGCCCGGCGGTGTCCCCGGTTGGACCATGTCGTGCGACGCAAATCGCGCAGCTTCGAGATGAAACTGTGGCCCGCCCTACAGCTCATCCAATCAAGCGGGCCAGCGTCAGCAGCGCCAGCAGCAACATCCACAGCACCACGCTGCGCCAGACCAGACCCACGGCGCTCGCCAGATGGGCGATCTGGGGTTCGGCTCTGGAACTGCCCTCCACGGTTTCGACCACGCCCTCGACCTCGGCGAGCTGCGCCAACCGCACACCGAGCGCGCCCGACGTGGCCGCCAGCAACACGCCGTCGTTCCCGTGCGCAAAGCGGTCGGACTCATCGCGCCAGCTGGCCACCGCCTCTTCGAAGTTGCCCACGATGGCGAAGCCCAGCGCGGTCACCCGCGCAGGCAGGTAGTCCACCCAGGCCCATGCGGTGGCAGCCGCCTGCTGCAGGGCGGCGCTGGGCGTGCCATCGGGTCGGGCGCGCCAGTTGCGCGCCAGGTATTCGGCCATGCGGTAGAACACCGCCCCCGACGGCCCCAGCCCCAGCACCCAGAAGATCACAAAACAGGCCAGCACACCAAACACATGGCGGTGGGCCGCCAGCACCGAGTGCTCGATGACCTGGCGCAGCAGCTCGGCGCGTGGCAGGCTGGCCGCATCCACCCGCAGCCAGGCGGCCAGCTTCTCACGGGCTTCCGTGTCGTTTCCGGTCTCCAGCGCCTGGCGGATGTCGGTGAAATGGTGGCTGAACTGCCGGAACCCGACCATCACGTACAGCACCACCACCAGCCACGCAAAGGCCAGCACCGTGCTGAACGTCCACAGCCCCCAGTACACCAGGCCGGCGAGCAGCGCCGGCACCCCCGCGGCCAGCAACCAGGCCAGCCAGCCGTGGGCACTCTGCCCGGCATCGAGGTTGCGGCGCACCAGCCGCGCCCAGGCACGCAAGCCCGAATGCACCGGGTTGTCGTAGGCGAGCGGGCGCGCCTGTTCCAGCAGGAAAGCGATCAGGATGGCGAAGAAACTCATGGGTCAATGATAGTGTCTGGTCCCATGTGCGGGTGGCTGGCACCCAGCGGACACCACATTCAGCGCGGCGCCCCTTCAGGCACCAGGCGTCAGGCGCTGAGCAGCCGGTAGAAGTTGCGCAACATGCCGGCCGTGGCCCCCCAGATGAAGCGCTCGTGCTCGCCGTCCTGGTAGGGCATCGAGTACCACTCGCGCACCACGCCCTCCCATTCCAGGGCGTGCCTGCGGTGGTGTGCCGGGTTCATGAGGAAGTCGAGCGGCACCTCGAACACATCGTCCACCTCGTGCGGGTTGGGCTGCAGGGTGAAGCCAGGTTGCACCAGGCCCACCACGGGCGTCACGATGTACGAGGTGCCCGTCACATAAACCGGCAGGCTGCCCAGCACCTCCACCCGGTCCGGGGGCAATCCGATCTCTTCAAAGGTCTCGCGCAAGGCCGCAGCCGTGGCGTCGGCGTCCGTGGCATCCAGCTTGCCCCCGGGAAACGCAATCTGGCCCGAATGGGTGGACAGGTGGGCCGTGCGCTGGGTCAGCAACAGGGTCGGTCGCGCGTGCATCACCAGTGGCAGCAAGACCGCCGCCTGCGCGGGCGCCCGGTCGGCAAACTTCACCTCCTGCCGCAACTCGGGTGTCCAGGCGGGTGGCCGGGCGAACCGTTCACGCAGGCCTTGCTCGGTCAGGTGATCGGCGCGGGCGGGCCGCAAGCTTTCACGGGATGCGCTGGGCACCACCGGGATCAGGCGCGGATCAAAAACAGGCAATGTTTGAGACATGGTGGTCCGAGCATAGGACACAAGGCGCTTAGGGCCTGTTCACACTATTTTTTCCCAGTGCGAATGGGCTGAAAACAGCGCCAATCTAGACGCGCGACGACGGCCAGACTGGATGTCTGGCCTAGGAGTGCAACGACGAGTGGCGTTGTTTTCAGCCCATTCCCTTCGGGTTGCGGCCAAAAAGACCATGCGCGGCGTTGCGAAGCCTTGCCGGGGGGCGACCCCGGCTGCGTTTCGCGCCTTGCGCATGGCTTTTTTGATCCGCAACGCATTTTGGAACAATAGTGTGAACAGGCCCTACCCGATCATCCCGCCAGGAACAGCCCCAGCGGGCACAAAAAAGCCGCTCCAGGGAGCGGCTTTTTGCGAAGGGAAGCGGTCGCCGATCAAGCGCCCAGCTTTTCCTTGATACGTGCCGACTTGCCGCTGCGCTCGCGCAGGTAGTACAGCTTGGCACGGCGCACGTCGCCACGGCGCTTGACTTCGATCTTGGCGATCAGCGGGCTGTACAGCGGGAACGTACGCTCAACGCCTTCGCCGTTGGAGATCTTGCGCACGATGAAGTTGGAGTTCAGGCCACGGTTGCGACGGGCGATCACCACGCCTTCGTAAGCCTGGAGGCGCTTGCGCGTGCCTTCGATCACGTTGACGCTGACGATCACGGTGTCGCCAGGCGCGAAAGCGGGAATGGTCTTGCCAAGGCGAGCAATTTCTTCTTGCTCAAGGGTCTGGATGAGGTTCATGGTTTCCTGTTTTCACGATCATGCCCGCGCTGCACTAAAGGCCACGAATCCGGCAAAAGCCCTGTCCAGCTGGCACCGTCGAACGGCGCTGGCTGCGGGCTGGCCCGGTCATGGCGGCCGGTCAGAGGATCGAAAAGCCTTGGATTATAGCCTTTTCGGCTGGCTCAGAAAAGCCTCGTCGGCTTTGCTGAGGCGACCAGCCGCCCTCGCCTCCTCCAGCAGCTCGGGCCGCAGGCGGGCGGTGAGCGCCAGACTCTGCTCGCGCCGGTAGCGCGCGATGCGCTCGTGGTGCCCACCCTGCAGCACGTCTGGAACGGCCATCGGTCCCTGCGGGCCGTTCCAGACCTCGGGCCGGGTGTGGTGCGGGCTGTCGAGCAGACCGTCCAGCGCCGGATTGAAGCTGTCCTGCTGGTGGCTGCCCTCATCGCCCAGCACGCCCGGCATGAGACGCGCCACCGAATCCAGCAAAGCCAGCGCAGCGATCTCGCCACCTGAGAGCACAAAGTCACCCAGGCTGATCTGCTGATCGACACAGGCGTCGATGAAACGCTGATCGATGCCCTCGTAGCGTCCACACACCAGCACCGCGCCGGTGCTGGCGGCCCACTGTGTAGCGCCCGCATGGTCCAGACGCTGGCCGATAGGCGAAAACAACACCACCGGCGCGCGTTTTTCGCCGGGTTCGGCCCGGTCGGCACGGATGGCCTGCAAGCACTGCCAGAGCGGCTCGGCCATCATGACCATGCCAGGGCCACCGCCAAACGGCCGGTCGTCCACGCGGCGGTAATTGCCCTCGGCGAAATCACGCGGGTTCCACAGACGCACATCCACCTGTTTCGACTCGAACGCACGGCGGGTGATGCCGCTCTTGAAAAACGGCTCAAACAGCTCGGGAAACAGGGTGATGACGTCAAAGCGCATGTGGGTATTGTCACCCCCCTGCGCAGCTGCGCGGCTTCCCCCCAGGGGGACAACGCCTTAGGCCCGGCGAAGCCGGTTCCTCGGCGTTTGCTGGGTTGGACCTGGGCGCGCCGCGATCCCTTGCTTCGGAGAAACCTCGGCAACTGGCTTCACACCACACTCAAGAGCGAGGTGTCTCGCCCAGCTGGCGCTGTCGATCCGGCTTGGCCGGTCAAAGGGCGCCGTCCCCCTTGGGGGGAAGCCGCACAGCGGCGCAGGGGGGGTTAGTAGTCGATACCCCAGTCGGCCGTGATGCGACGGGCTTTGAGATCGACGTCGTCGATGTAGGCGGCCACGAAGGGAATCATGCGCTCGGCGCTCTGTTCCTTGCCATCCACCGTCTCGGTGTATTCCATCACCAGCACCGAGTTGGGTCCGGTGGGCATGAGGTCGCGCACCACGCCCAGGTGCACGCCATCGCGGTTGACCACGGTGAGGCCGATCAGGTCGACCCAGTAGTACTCGCCATCGGGTGTGGCCGGGAACGCACTGCGCGGCAGATAGATGCGCACGCCCTTGAGCGCTTCGGCCCCGTTGCGGTCGTCCAGCCCTTCGATCCGGGCCACGATGCCGTCGGAGTGGGCCTTGATCTCGGCCACTTTCACCCGGACACCGCCCGCAAACGCCGAAAAGCCGCGCGCGAAGCGGGCTTCGGGCGGCTGGAGAAACCATTCGGACGATTCAAACAGCGCCGAAGTGTCGGCGCTGTGCGGCAGGATGCGAACCCAGCCTTTGATGCCCCAGGCTTCCTGGATGCGGCCCAGTTCGATGGCGTCGTCCGGGAGGGACGCGGTGGCGAACGGGCTGTTGGACATGCAGGAAAGAGGCAAACCGGCCAGCCCTGTGCGGGCCGGCCAGGCCCATCAGGCGGGCACGGCCTTGGCGGCGGCCTGCTTGACCAGGCGGGACACGGTGTCCGACGGCTCGGCGCCGACGCTGGTCCAGTAGGTCAGGCGGTCCATGGCGACGCGCAGGGGCTCTTCACCACCGCGGGCCAGCGGGTTGTAGAAGCCGATGCGCTCGATGAAGCGGCCATCGCGGCGGTTGCGCTTGTCGGCAACCACGATGTTGTAGAACGGGCGCGATTTGGAACCGCCGCGGGAGAGTCGGATGACGACCATGATTTATCCTTCGGATGGAGAAGCCCCAAAATCGGGACTTCAGTGGGTTTTTTTGGCTGAATAAACCCCATTCATTGCAGCGCCTGAGACACACGACTGACCACCCGGCCAGCGAAACACCACAAAACCCGCGATTATAGCCCGTGTGGTACCCCCATCAGCGCGTCATTCCCAACCATTCGCCCTCCCTCACGACATGCCCCTCATCCGACCCAGCCGCGACGAAGATCTCGACGCCATCACCCGCATCTACGGCCACCACGTGCTGACCGGCACCGGCACATTCGAAACCACCCCGCCCTCGCTCGCCGACATGACGGCGCGGCGTGCCGATGTGCTGTCCAAGGGCCTGCCCTGGCTGGTGGCCGAAGAAGGCGGTCAGGTGCTCGGCTTCGCCTACGGCAACTGGTTCAAGCCGCGCCCGGCCTACCGTTTCTCGGTGGAGGACTCGATCTACCTGGCGCCGGAAGCCGCGGGCAAGGGCCTGGGCCGCGCCCTGCTGGCCGAGCTGCTGGCGAGTTTCGAGCGCGCCGGCGTACGCCGGGTCATGGCGGTGATTGGCGACTCGGCCAACGCCGGCTCCGTCGGCGTGCACCGCGCACTCGGTTTCGAGCAGGTCGGCGTGGTGCCGTCCTGCGGCTGGAAGTTCGGCCGCTGGCTTGACATCGTGCTCATGCAGCGCAGCCTGGGCGCGGGCGACAGCACATCGCCCGAGCCGACCGAAGGCGCGGCATGAGCGCCGCGCCGGGCCGCTCCCAAGCAAGCTCGCTCCGCAGCCCGCAGGGCGAAGGTACTCCAGTGACCGCCCGCGCACGCAACAAGACGCTCACCGTCTGGCTCGCCGTGCTCGGCGGCAGCATGGGTCTGCACCGTTTCTACCTGCGTGGCCTGGGCGACTGGATC
Organism: Hydrogenophaga aromaticivorans; assembly: GCF_013387465.1. GTDB lineage: Bacteria > Pseudomonadota > Gammaproteobacteria > Burkholderiales > Burkholderiaceae_C > Hydrogenophaga > Hydrogenophaga aromaticivorans. Next base: position 158,196 of record NZ_VYGV01000025.1, read on the forward strand.
GGCTGGCTGCACCCCATCGCTGCGGCATTGGGCTGGTGGGGCGTGGAGCGGGTGCAGGAACTGGGGCAGGACGACAAGCTGGCCTGGGTGCTGATTCCGTTCCTGGGCGCGAGCATCGCCACCAGCTGCCTCGCCGGCATCGTCTACGCACTGAGCGACCGCGCGCAATGGAACAGCTGGTTCAACCCTGGCCTGGACGCCGAAGCGGCGGCCGGCGGCACCAACTGGCTCACCATCGGCGCGCTGGTGCTGGCGCTGCTGGTCGGCACCGTGGCCTTCATGGGCAGCCTTGCGTTTGGCATCCAGCGCTACTTCGAGTACCAGATCGAAGAAGCCCGAAAAATAAGCCAATAGCGCGCAGCGCGGCGGGGGTCAGTTCAAGTACGACATGACCAGCATGACCAGACTCAGCGTGAACAAGGCCAGCACGGTGGACAGGCCCATCGCTGCCGTGGTGAGTTCCTGCGCCACTTCGTAGCGCTGGGCAAACAGAAACACGTTGGCGCCCATCGGCAGCGCGGCAGCCACCACCATCACGGTGAGCGGCAGGCCCGTGATACCCAGGGTCCAGGCTGCCAGACCGACCAGCAGCGGCAAGAGCAGATTCTTCGACGCCGTGATCCAGAGTGCCTGGCGCAGGTGCCCGCCCAGCGGCGTGCGCGCCAGCGTCACACCGACCAGTACCAGCGCGATGGGTCCGAACGCGCTGCCCAGCAACTGCAGCGGCTTGTCCACCACCGTTGGCAGCGTCCAGCCGGTCTGCGCGAACAGCAGGCCGCTGATGATGGGCAACGGAATCGGGTGGATCAGCGCGCCTTTGAAGGCCGCCCACGCCGTCTCCAGCACATGCGGCACGCGCTCGCCACCCGCGCGGGCTTCGCGCGCCACCACCAGTTCCAGCACCACCGAGCTCACCGTGAGCAGGATCAGCGCGTGCACCGACACCAGGGTCAGCAGCGTCACCAGCGCCGCCTTGCCGTAGGCCAGTTCCACCAGCGTGATGCCGATCATGACCATGTTGGAAAACACGCCGCCCACCGCCATCACCACGCTGCCGCGGTTGAAACCGCGCCATGCGATCGAAGCGCCCAGCAGGCCCAGCGCCACCGGGAAGTAGGCCGCCAGCGGCCGCAGGTCCAGCGCCTGCACGTTGACCGCGCTCATGGTGCGGAACAGCAGCGCCGGTATCAGCAGCAGGAACACCAGGTTGGACAGGTCTTTCACCGCGCCCTCGCGGATCCACTGCAATCGCCCGGCCAGGTAGCCCAGGCCAATGAGCAGGAAGACCGGGGTGAGCGAAGCGACGACGGGGTGGGCGGTGATGTTCACCGGGCGATGGTATCGCCGCGGTGCGCGTGCCCACAGGCCAGGGGCTTTCGGAGTTGGCCGTTCACTTCACACCCGCGGCCTCGGTGAAACGGTAGTACAGCCCGGCTGGATCGTTCTGCAGCACGTGGAATCTTCCTTCGACCACCACCGCGGCCTGGCTGTATTTCACCGGTTTCACGGTGCGCACTTCGACCATGCTCTCCGGTCCGCCCGGCGTGCAGAACGCACACGTCAGCGGCACGGAAGCGAGCAGGAAATGGCGCTGCTGCTCGCCCGGACCCAGCGGCATCATGAAGCCCTGCAGGCGGATCGTCTTCTGGTCCAGCGCCGTCACCGCGGCCGGGTACACCGGCACGATGCGCCGGTTCTGGATTCTGGTTTTCACATCCGTCAACACCGACCAGGCCACCACGTCGGTGCGTGGTTTGAGCGGTGCGAACGGGCTCAGCGGACTGTGCACGCCCGCGCCCTGGCCGTGCGGCACAGCCGACGGCGCACCTGCCGGGGCGGAAGCAGGCGGTGACCCCAACGGGGACGACAGGGCCTGCGCGAAAACGGCCGTTGCTCCGCACAAAGACACAGTGATCAAAGAACGAGAGAGGTGATTCATGTCAACGAAGTGTCTCCAGCCGAGAACGCCGCGGAACCGGCTTCGCCGGGCCGCCAGCGTTGCCCCCTTGAGGGGGTGATGCGCCGCAGGCGCGGCGCGGGGGTGGGCTCAGTGCCCATGCCGCATCCCGCAATACTTGCCAATCGCCAGACCCTTGCAGGCGGCCTGAAGTTCCGCCATGCACACGTCTTCTTTCTTGCCCGACGCCAGGCACTTGGCCGCGCCTTCGTGCGCCGCGGCCATGGCGCGGTGGCGCGCGATGTCTTCCTGGGTTTCCTTGTCAGAGTGTTGAGCGAAAGCGGCCGTGGCGAGCAGGGCCAGAGACAGCGAGAGCAGGTGTTTTTTCATCCGGTTTACCTCGTTTGCAAAAGAGACAGTACATCCATGCGGTAGGCGCTCACCGCCGGCACCGCAGCCGCGACCAGCGCCACGCCCAGGGCCGCCACGGGCACGCCGGCCAGCGCGGTCGACCAGTGCCAGCCACTGATGGCCAGGCCCTGGTCGGCCATCCACCACCAGCCCACCAGAGCGGACAGGCCCTGCGCGGCCAGCAGGCCCAGCGCGCTGGCGAGCAGCGCCAGCCAGAGCGCTTCACACAACAGCAAGGCGCCCACCTTGACCGGTGGAGCGCCCAGCAAGCGCAGCATGGCGATGTCGGCCCGGCGCTCGCGCACCGCGCTCCACAATGCGATGAACACCGAGAGCGCCGCCACCAGCAGCAACACGACGCCCATGCCCTGCAGCACCCGCGTGCCCACGCCCACCATGCCGAGCAGGCGCGTGATCTCCATCGCCGGCGCGGCGGCCTGCATCTTCGTGGTGGCGTTGATGAAACGCGGAAAATTGATCGCCGCCATCGGCGTGTTGTAGCGCACCAGCGCCAGAGTCACCTCGCGCTCGGCTCGAATAGCTTCACGGTCTTCGGCCGACAGGCTCTGAAACTCGCCCGGCGCCAGCCCCTCGTGCACGTTCCAGACCGAAGTGGTGTCGGTGAGCACCAGCCGGTCCAGCACGCAGGCGCAGGGCGCGAGAACGCCCACCACGGTGTAGGGCATGTCGGCGTGTTCGTGGCCACCACCGCCCAGACCGTGTGAGCCGGTGAAACGCTGGCCCAACGGCAGCCCGGTGGCCTGGGCCACCTGTGCGCCCAGCACCGCCTGCATGGGCGCACTCCACAGCGCGCCCTGCGCCAGCGTGGCGCCGTAGTGCGCCGGGTAGTCGGCGCTGGTTCCAACGATGCGGAAGCCCGCCACGCTGTCGCCCAGACTCAGCGGGATCACCTGTGCCACCTGCGGGTGCGTGGCGAGCGCCTGCACCTCGGCCAGCGGCACATTGCCCGGCGGCACGTCCATGTGGAACACCCCCGCCAGAATGAGTTGCAGCGGGCTGCCCTTGGCACCCACCACGACGTCGATGCCGGCCAGATCGCGCTCGAAGGCATGTTCGACCTGATCCTGCGCGATCAACACAAAAGCCATCGACGCCAGCCCCAGCGTGAGCAGCAGCAGATTCAGCGCCGTGGCCAGCGGGCGCGACCAGAGATAGCGCCACGAGAGCGAGAACACGTTCATGCGTCACCCCGCATGGCCAACACCTGCGCGCCTGGCACAGCCTGCAGCACGCGCGCGTCGTGTGTGGCAATCACCAGCGTGGCGCCCGCGGCTTGCGCGCGCTCACGCAGCAGCGTGAGCGCGGCGGCACAGGCCGCATCGTCCAGACTGGCCGTGGGTTCATCGGCCAGGATCACGCGCGGGCGCAGCAGCAGCGCGCGCGCCAGCGCCACGCGCTGCGCCTCGCCGCCCGAGAGCCGCGCCGGCTTGCGCGCGGCCAGATGCGCCACACCGAGCGCATCCAGCGTGTGGTGCATCGCCACCTTGTCCAGCGGCAGGCCAGCGGCGAAAAACACCAGGCCCAGATTGCCCGCCACCGTGAGCGCCTCGCTCAGCAACAGGCGCTGCGGCAGAAAGCCAATGGTCCTGGCCCGCCAGGCATCGCGCGCGGCGGGCGCCAGCGCGCCCACCGATTGCCCCGCCACCACCATCTCGCCACCGGTCGCCGAGAGCAGGCCCGCGGCCAGCGCCAGCCAGGTGGACTTGCCGCTACCGGACGGCCCGCGCAGCAGCAAGGTGCCGCCCTGGGGCACATCGACATCGGCGAAGCGCAGCGTCCTGCCGTCGGCAAACCGGCAGGCCAGGTCGCGGGTGTGGATCACGCGGCCGGCTCCTGCGGCAAGCAGCTGGCGCAGGTGCCGTGGATCGCCACATCCACGCGCAGACCCTGATGGCCCAGTCCGGCCAGCGTGCGCAAGAGATCGCTGGCCACCGCCTGGGTGGGCGCGCTGCCCTCGATCAGGCGGAACTGGCGGTGGCAAGCGTCGCATTCAAAGCGCGGCGCCAGGCCCTCGTCGGTGTCGGCCAGGCCGTAGCGCCAGGTGCGGGCGTCGTCGTTGGCGTGGCGCTGCAAGACCCCACAGGCGGCCAGCCGGTCCAGCAGGCGGTAGAGCGTCACGCGGTTGATGTCCAGCCCGCGTGCGGTGAGCGAGGCCAGCGCCTGCGCGTGGCTCAGCGTGCCTTGCGGATTCGCCAGGAACAGGCCCAGCACGGCGCGTGTGGCCAGGGTGCGGCGCAGGCCCGCGCGCTCCAGGCGAGCCTGGATCTCGGCAGGCACCAGAGCGGGTTCTTTCGGCGGGCGTGTGGACACGGGCATGGCTCCATTATTGCAACGAAGTTGCGTTAATATCGTCGTTACTGCAATTCAGTTGCGATAGTTTACGCCCGCCCTCCATGCACAAACCGCCACCCCAACCTGCTGTCCCGGCGATCGAACTGCACGACCTCACACTCGGCTACGACCGCCACCCCGCCGTGCACCACGTGAGCCTGCGCATCGCGCCGGGTTCGCTGCTGGCACTGGTCGGCCCCAACGGCGCGGGAAAATCCACGCTCATCAAGGCACTGGCCGGTGAGCTCCGCCCCATCAGCGGCGCGATGAGCGGCCTGGCCGGCCAACGCATCGCCTGGCTGCCGCAGCACAGCGAGCTCGACCGCAGCTTCCCCGTCACCGTGCGCGACATGGTGGCCCTGGGCCTGTGGCACCGCGTCGGCGCGTTCGGGCGCTTCACCGCCGAACACCGCCGCCTGTGCGACGAAGCACTGGCCGCCGTCGGACTCACGGGTTTCGAACAACGCAGCCTGGACGCACTCTCGGGCGGCCAGCTGCAACGCGCGCTGTTTGCCCGCCTGATCCTGCAAGACGCGCCGGCCGTGCTGCTCGACGAGCCCTTTGCCGCGGTGGACAACCGCACCACCAGCGACCTGCTGGCCCTGCTGCACCGCTGGCACCGCCAGGGCAAGACGGTGATCGTGGTGTTGCACGATCTGGCACAGGTGCGCGCGCACTTCCCGCTCACCCTGCTGCTGGCGCGGGAGCTGGTGGCCTGCGGCCCCACCGCCGAGGTGTTGACCGATGCGCACTGGGGACGCGCCCAGCGCATGCACGAGGCGTTCGACGACGAAGCGCCGCTCTGCGCGGCGACGCCGGACACGCACACGCACCCCCACACCCATGCAGCGGAGGCGTTCACATGAACGACATCGCCGTTTCACCGCTCATGGCCTGGCTGGTGGGCAACCCGCTGCTCGGCCCGTTTGCCGAATTCGGCTTCATGCGCGACGCGCTGCTCGGCTGTGTGGCGCTCTCGCTGAGCGCCGCGCCCTTGGGCGTGTTCCTGATGCTGCGGCGCATGAGCCTGACCGGCGATGCCATGGCCCACGCCATCCTGCCGGGCGCCGCCATCGGCTACCTGGTGAGCGGCCTCTCGCTCACCGCCATGACCATCGGCGGCATCGCCGCCGGGCTCACCGTGGCCGTGGGCTCCGGGCTGGTGGCGCGCAACACCGTGCTGCGCGAAGACACCAGCCTCGCCGCGTTCTACCTGCTCTCGCTGGCGCTGGGCGTGCTCATCGTCTCGGTGCGCGGCAACAGCGTGGACCTGCTGCACGTGCTGTTCGGCACCGTGCTCGCACTGGACAACGCGGCGCTCACGCTGCTCGGCGGCATCTCGGCCACGACGCTGGTGGCGCTCGCCCTGCTTTACCGCCCATTGGTGCTGGAGTGTCTGGACCCGGGTTTCCTGCGCCAGGTCAGCCGCTGGAGCCCGGTGGCGCACTACGGTTTTCTGGGCCTGCTGGTGATCAACCTCGTGGCCGGTTTTCACGCGCTGGGTACCTTGATGGCGGTGGGCATCATGGTGCTGCCGGCCGCCACCGCGCGCTTCTGGGTGCGCCGCCTCGGCCCCCTGCTGCTGCTGGCCACCGCGCTCGCCCTGCTGGCCTGCCTGAGCGGCCTGCTCATCTCGTACCACGCCGACTGGCCCACCAGCCCGGTGATCGTGCTCACCCTCGGCGCGATGTACCTGCTCTCCCTGCTCTTCGCGCCGCAGGGCGCGCTGCGCCACCAGCGTCCCGCCTCGTCCCATCTGCAAGCCTAAGGAATTTTCATGAACACGTCACTGCGCCGTCACCTCATAACCTCCGTCATCGGCCTCGCCACCGCAGCCCTCAGCCCCGTGCTGCTGGCCCAGACCGTGGCCCCCATCAAGGCCGTGGCCAGCTTCAGCATCCTCGGCGATCTGGTGCGCCAGGTCGGCGGTGATCGCGTCGCGGTGGATGTGCTGGTCGGTCCCGGCAGCGACGCCCATGTGTTCCAGCCCACGCCTTCGCAGGCCCGGCTGGTCGGCCAGGCGCAGATCGTGTTCTCCAACGGCCTGGGCTTCGAAGGCTGGATGAGCCGCCTGCTAGGCACGGCCGGCTACAAGGGCCGTCACGTGGTGGCCAGCCGGGGCATCCAGGCGATCCACACCGAAGAAGCCGGTGAAACCCCACATGCCGGACACCAACACGAGGAAACCGACCCGCACGCCTGGCAAAGCGTGCCCAACGCGATGGTCTATGTGGGCAACATCGTCAAAGGCCTGTGCGAGGCCGACGCCACCGGCTGCGACAGCTACCGGCGCAACGCGGTGGCCTACAACGCACAACTCAAGGCGCTGGACACCGACATCCGCGCCACCTGGGCCGTGATTCCGGCAACGCAACGCAAGGTCATCACGTCGCACGACGCGTTCGGCTACTACGCGCATGCCTACGGCGTGAAGTTCCTCGCCCCGCAAGGCGTCAACACCGACAGCGAAGCCTCTGCCAAGGGCGTGGCACAACTGGTGCGCCAGATCAGGAAGGAGCAGATCAAGGCGCTGTTCGTCGAGAGCATTTCCGACCCGCGCCTGATCGCGCAGATCGGCCGCGAGACCGGCGTCAAGCCCGCGGGCGAGCTGTTCTCCGACTCCCTGTCCGACGCCAAAGGCCCGGCCGCGGGCTACGTGGCCATGATGCGCGCCAACACCACCGCACTCACGCAGGCCATCCAGGGCCACTGAGCGTCGCGCAGGCGCGCTGCCCCGGGGCGGCACGTGGCTACACTGGCGGGCTTTTCACCGGCCGGAGCCCCCTTTGCCTCTCAACCACCTGTTGCTCGCCCTCGCGGTGGTGTTCGTCTGGGGCACCAACTTCGTGGTCATCCGCTGGGGCCTGGACGGTTTGCCACCGTTCCTGTTCGCCACGTTGCGCTTCACCTTTTCCGCCCTGCCCTGGCTGCTGTTCATCCCGCGACCCACCGCGCCGAGGCGCAAGATGGCCGCGTTCGGCGTGCTGCTCGGTGTGGGCCAGTTCGGCCTCTTGTTCCTGGCCATGCGCAGCAGCATTTCGCCCGGGCTGGCCTCGCTGGTGGTGCAGGTGCAGGTGTTCTTCACCATCGGTCTCTCGCTGCTGCTGATGGGCGAGCGCGTGCGCGGCTTCCAGATCGTGGGCCTGCTGCTGGCGCTGTCCGGGCTGGGTGTGATCGCCCTGAACCTGGACGCCGCCGTGGTCACGTGGCTGGGTCTGGCCTTGGTGCTCTCGGCCGCCTTCTTCTGGGCCGGCGCGAACCTGGTGGTGAAGTCGCTCGGGCCGGTGAACATGCTGCACTTCATGGTCTGGAGCAGCGTGTTCGCGGTGCCGCCGCTGCTGGCGATTTCATGGTTCATCGAAGGCCCAGCCCTGATGCAGAGTGCGGTCATCAACGCCACGCCGCTGGTGTGGGCCAGCGTGCTCTGGCAGGCGCTGGGCAACACGCTCTTTGGCTACGGCGTGTGGAACTGGCTGCTGGCCCGCCACCCGGCCGCCACCGTGGCGCCGCTGGCGCTGCTGGTGCCGGTGTTCGGCATGGGGGCATCGGCCCTGTCGCTGGGTGAGTCGCTGCCGGGGTGGAAGCTGGAGGCAGCAGCCCTGGTGCTCGGTGGCCTGGCCGTGATCGTTCTCTGGCCACGGCTGCGGGCGCGCCTGGAAAGGGCCTGAACTCCGAGACGATCCGCCGCCGGGCCGCCCCAAGGCGGATCAGCCCCCTTGGGGGGCAGCGACCCGCGCAGCGGCGGAGCGTGGGGGCCTCTATTTCGCCAGACGAGCGAAGGTCTTGCGGAACTTCGCCACTTTGGGCGCGGCCACGGCCATGCAGTAGCCTTGGTGCGGGTTGCGTTCGAAGAAATCCTGGTGATAGTCCTCGGCGGGCCAGTAGTTTTCCAGCGGCACGAGTTCGGTCACGACCGGGCGGCCAAAGGCGTTGTCGTGCGCCAGTTCGTCCAGCAGCGCCTGCGCGGTCTGCTTCTGTTCGTCGTTGGTGAAGTAGATGCCGCTGCGGTACTGCGTGCCCACGTCGTTGCCCTGGCGGTTCAGCGTGGTCGGGTCGTGGATCACGAAGAAAATTTCGAGGATCTCGCGCGTGCTGATCACGGCCGGGTTGTATTCGAGCTTCACGACTTCGTTGCAGCCGGTGCGGCCGGTGCACACGCCTTCGTAGCTGGGCCGTTCGGCCTGGCCATTGCTGTAACCGGACTCGACGTCGGTCACACCGCGCACCTCTTTGTAAACAGACTCGGTGCACCAGAAGCAGCCGCCGCCGAGCACGATGGTCGATAGGGTCATGGTTGATTCTCCTTGGCCCGCAGTATGGGACAAGCACCATGCACCCACCGCCCCTGGGGTCGGCCGCGTCAGGGTTGTTTCGGCCAGGCGATGCTGGCGCCCGCCAGACGGGACCTCAGCGCCTGCAAGTCCTCCGGCGTGTCCAGGTCGGTGACGTAGGCGTCACGGTCGGCCTGGAGCCACTGTGTCGAGCCGGTGTTGGCCAACATCCACGCCTTCACTGCGTGGGGCCAGGGCTGCCCGGCGACCGCCTGCACGGCCTGCCAGGACAGCAGCACCGGATGACCGCGCACACCGCCGACCACGGGCACCTGCGCCTGCGTGTGCGCGGGACGTTGGGCCCACGCCCGCAGCAGTGGCCGGATGTCGTCGGCCGCCAGCAGCGGCAGGTCCGCCACCAGCAGCATCAGGTCGGTGCCCGGCTGCTGCCGCAGGTGTTCATGCACCGCCAGCCGCTGCGACGCCGCCAGTTCGTCTGCGGGCCCGCTGTGCCGGATGACCTGCACATCGCAGCGCCGGGCCAAAGCCAGCAGGGTGTCGGCGTACGGGCCGATCACGACGCTGATGGACTGAATGCCCGACTGGCGCAGCGCACGCACCAGCCGCTCGAACAGGCTTTCCCCATCGATCAGCAGCGCCGGTTTGGGCACACCACCCAGTCGGCGGCCCAGCCCGGCCGCCAGGAGGGTGGCCGCCACCGGGGCGCCGGGGTGCACAGTCAGGTTCATCGACTCACACCGAACAGATGGCCGGCAGGTCTGCGGGCGCAGCCCCACCGTCCAGCCACGCCGTCTTGCCTTCGGCCACCGGCACCGGTGTGGCCCGCTGAATGCCATTCTTCGCCGCCACCACCTCGGCCATGATGGACAGCGCGATCTCGGCCGGCGTCTTGCTGCCGATGTACAGGCCGGCCGGCCCGTGCAACGCGTCCAGCTCCGCCTCGCCCAGGCCGAAGTGTTCGCGCAGGCGGTCGCGCCGCAGCGCGGTGTGGCGTCGCGAACCGATGGCGCCCACATAGAACGCCTCGGACTGCAGCGCGTCGATCAGGGCCAGGTCGTCGAGCTTGGGGTCGTGCGTCAGCGCCACCACCGCCGTGCGCGCGTCGGGCTGGAGGCGCAGCACCAGGTCGTCCGGCATCTCGTGGCTGAGGGTCGCGCCCTCGAGCGTCCAGCTGGCGCGCTGTTCCTCGCGCGGGTCGCAGACGATGACTTCGAAGTTCAGGCTCAGCGCCATCTGGCTCAGGAAGCGCGAGAGATCGCCCGCGCCGATGAGGATCAGCCGGTAGCGCGGCCCGAAGTGGGTCACCAGCGTGTCGTCGGTCAACTCCGGCACGCCGTCGCGCCGGCCCGGTTGCAGGTCCACGGCGCCGCTGCGCAGGTCCAGCCGGCGCTGTGTGCTGCGCCGCTCCAGGTTGGCCTGCAGCAGTTGCGCCAACTGGCTGTGCGCGGCCACCGGCTCCAGCACCAGCTCCACCGTGCCGCCGCAGGGCAGGCCGAAGCGGTGCGCCTGGTCGGCCGAGATGCCGTAGCGCAGCGTGGCGGGCCGGCCCTGCGCGCACACCGCGTCCAGGCCCTCTTCGCGCACGCGGCGGATCAGGTCGTCCTCGATGCAGCCGCCCGAGACCGAGCCCACCGTCTCGCCCCGGCCGTTGATGGCCATGAGCGAGCCCGGTGGCCGGGGCGACGAACCCCAGGTGCGCGTCACCGTGACGAGCAACACGGGCAGGCCCGCCGCGTGCCAGGCCTGCGCGGCGCGCAGGACTTGGGTGTCCAGGTCTTCCATGGTCACGCTCCTTTCGACGTCAGATCAAGCGAGTTTGAACGGCAGCTCGCGCAGCGGCTTGCCGGTCAGGCGCGCCACCGCATTGGCGAAGGCCGGCGCCAGCGGCGGCAGGCCCGGTTCGCCCATGCCGGTGGGCGGGTCGGCGCTGGGCACGGTGTGCACGCTGATGGCCGGCATGTCGGTCATGCGCGCCACCGTGTAGTCGCCAAAGTTCTGCTGCTCGACCACGCCGTCCTTGAGCGTGATGGCCGCCCCCGGCAGGCACATGCCCAGGCCCATCAGGGCCGCGCCCTGCACCTGCGCCTCCACCGTGCGCGGGTTGACCACCAGGTTGCAGTGCACGCCGGCCGTGACCGTGTGCAGCACCGGCTGGCCGTCTTTCACCGAGGCTTCGACCACGTAGGCCACCACCGATTCGAAGGACTCGTGCACCGCCACGCCCCAGGCGCGGCCGACGGGCAACTGCTTCTTGCCGTAGCCGCTCTTGTCCACGGCCAGCTGCAGGGCCGCGCGGTGGCGCGGATGCTCGGCGCCCATGAGCTTCATGCGGTAGGCCACCGGGTCCTGGTTGGTTTCGCGGGCGATCTGGTCGATCAGCGTTTCCATGACGAAGGCCGTGTGGGTGCTGCCCACGCTGCGCCACCACAGCACCGGCACGTTCTGCTTGGGGTGGTGCACCGTCAGCCGCATGGGCAGCGGGTACGGCGCGCGCATGCCCTCCACGGCGGTGATGTCAACGCCGTTCTTGACCATCATCGCCTCGAAGGGCGAACCGGCCAGGATGGACTGGCCCACGATCACGTGGTCCCAGGCCAGCACCTTGCCTTCCGCATCAAAGCCCACTTGCGCGCGGTGCAGGTGCATGGGGCGGTAGTAGCCACCCTTGATGTCGTCCTCGCGGCTCCAGAGCGTGCGCACCGGTACGCGCAGGCCGGCGGCCTGGGCCACCTTGGCGATGCTGCAGGCCTCCACCACGTAGTCGCTGGTGGGAATGGCGCGGCGCCCAAACCCGCCACCGGCGGACTGCACCAGCACCTTGACCTGCTCGGGCTTGAGGCCCAGCGCATGGGCAGCGGCCATGCCGTCCAGCCCCGGCATCTGCGAGCCAACCCACAGCGTGGCGCCCTGCTCCGAAAGCTCCACCGTGCAGTTCAGTGGCTCCATGGGCGCGTGCGCCAGGTAGGGGAAGACGAACTCGGCCTCGATCTTTTTCGGCGCGTTCGCGAGCGGCGCCATGTCGGCGTCGAAGTGTTTCGCGCCGGGCTGGCCGGCCAGTTCGCGGTATTGCACCAGCTGCCGGGCGCTGTCCACCTTCTCGACCGCGCTGGTGTCCCATTCGAGCTTGAGCGCGTCGCGCGCGGTCTTGGCCGGCCAGTAACCGTCGGCGATCACCGCCACGCCCTCGGCACCGCGGTCCAGCGGCACGCGCAGCACCGCCTTCACGCCCTTGACGGCGCGCGCTACGGTGTCGTCCACCGACTTCAGCTTCGCGCCGAACACGGGCGGGCGCGCAACCACGGCGGTGAGCTGGCCGGGGCGGCGCACGTCGATGCCGAAGTCCTGCCGGCCGCTGCTCTTGGCGGCGGCGTCCAGCCGCGTGGTGGGCTGGCCGATCAGGCGGAACTGCTTCGGGTCCTTGAGCGTGACGCTGGCGGGCACCGGCAAGGCCATCGCGGCTTCGGCCAGCTCGCCGTAGCCCAGGCGCCGGCCACCGGCGCCGAGCACCGCGCCGTTCTGCGTGCGCAGGCTGGCGGCGTCCACGCCCCAGCGCGTGGCGGCCGCCTGCACCAGCATGGCCCGGGCGCGGGCGCCCAGCTCGCGGTACTGCGTGAAGCTGTGTTTGATGGAGTTGGAACCGCCGGTGAGGTGCATGCCGAACCGCGGGTCGGCGTAGGCCATGTCGTTGGTGCCCAGCTGGCTGCGCACCTTGGACCAGTCGGCGTCCAGTTCCTCGGCCAGGATCATGGGCAGCGCGGTCTGCACGCCCTGGCCGAATTCCAGCCGGTTGACCGTGACGGTGACGATGCCGTCGGGCGCGATGGCCACGAAGGCACCGGGCATCTCCACCGGCTTGAGGGCGGCGGGGGCAGCGGCGCCCTGGCTGTGCGCGGCCAGCGGGAACAGGCCCAGCGCAAAGCCGCTGGCCGCACCCAGTTTGAGGAAGGTGCGGCGCGGCAGCTCGGCCACGGGCGCCGGTGCCTGGTCACGCGCCAGCAGGAGCTGCAGCGCGCGGGGGAGTTCTTGCATCGATTGGGTGAACATGGTGGGGTCTCCTTCAGGCCAGGCTGCGTGCGGCGTCGGCCACGGCGGCGCGGATGCGGGCGTAGGTGCCACAGCGGCAGACGTTGCCGGCCATGGCGGCGTCGATGTCGGCGGCAGCGGGTTGTTGGCCCTTGGGCAGCGTTTTGAGGAAAGCGGTGGCGCTCATGATCTGGCCGCTCTGGCAATAGCCGCACTGCGCCACGTCGTGCTTCACCCAGGCGTCGCGCACGGCGCGGCCCACGCGGTCGTCACCCCCGGTGACGGCTTCGATGGTGGTGATCTTCTTGCCCTCGACGCTGCTGATGGGTGTGACGCAGGAGCGCACGGCCTGGCCATCGACGTGCACGGTGCAGGCGCCGCACAGGGCCGCGCCGCAGCCGAACTTGGTGCCGGTCAGGCCCAGCGAATCGCGCAGCGCCCAGAGCACGGGCGTGGAGGGGTCGACGTCGAGCTGCTGGGCGCGACCGTTGACTTGCAGGGTGGTCATGGGGGGTCTCCTGGAAACATGGGGAACGGGGATGCGGGTTCCCGTGGCCGCAACCCCGGGAAGGGCGCCAGTGTCGTCCCGGGGCCCCGCCCGGCGTTAGCCTGAACCTGCGCCATGTTTGCCCAATCCTGCGAGCGCGCTGCACAAACGGGCAAGGGCCGATACCATGGCCTGCAGCCCAGCCACGACCCACCCGCCATGCCCGAACCTTCCTCCACCCCACCCGCGCCCGGCGCGCGCGCCTCCATCGTCCGGCGTTTGCTGGAGCGGGCGATCGACAGCTCGCCGCACATGCCACCCGAGATTCCGGGGCTGATGCTGATCCGCATCGACCAGCCCTACCTGAACACCTGCAGCGTCTACGAACCCTGCGTGGCCGTGATCGCGCAAGGCAGCAAGCGGATCATGCTGGGCGACGAGACCCTGTGTTACGGCGAAGACCGCTACCTGATCACGTCGATGGACCTGCCGGTGAGGTCGGCGGTGGTCGAAGCCAGCGCCGCGCGGCCGTACCTCGGCGTGGCCCTGCGCCTGGACTGGCGCGAGATCGCCTCGCTGATGCTCGAGTCGCCTGCGGCCCCCGCAGGAACCGTGGCCCGCGACAGCCGCGCCATGACCACCGGCGCGCTCACCGCGCCCCTGCTCGAAGCCTTCGACCGCCTGCTCGCCCTGCTGGACCAGCCCGAGCACATCCCGGCGCTGGCGCCCCTCATCAAACGCGAGATCCACTACCGCCTGCTCACGGGTGAAGCCGGTGCGCGTCTGCGCCAGATCGCCACCGTGGACACCCAGAGCCACCAGGTCGCGCGCGCCATCGCCAGCCTGAACGCCCGCTTCACCGAGCCGCTGCGGGTCGAGACGCTGGCCCGCGAATCGGGCATGAGCCTCTCGACCTTTCACCACCACTTCAAGACCTTGACGGCCATGAGCCCGCTGCAGTACCAGAAGCAGCTGCGACTGACCGAGGCGCGCCGCCTCATGCTCTCCGAAGGCATGGAGGCATCCACCGCGGCGTTTCGCGTCGGCTACGAAAGCCCGTCGCAGTTCAGCCGCGAGTACCGGCGCTCGTTCGGCGCCCCGCCGTCGAAAGACGTGGCCGAGTTCCGCTGGCAACAGGAACCGGTCGCTGCATGATCCGCCGGGGTTGCCCCGGCCCTTACCGCGCCGCCACCTCGCGCACCGCCGCCAGAAATGCCCCGAGCGCCGACTGGTCGCGCCCGGTGCGCCAGAGGCAGTGCGTGTCGTAGGGCGCGAGCGGCTGGGCCAGCGGCACGAAAGCCACACCGGGCAGGCCGGCCTGCTGCAGCGCGGCCGGCACCAGGCCCACGCCCAGCCCCTGCGCGATGACCGAGACCACGCTCAGCCAGTGCCGCAGTTCAAACGCCAGCGACGGCTCGAAACCCGCGTCCGCGCAGGCCGCGAGGATGCGGTCGTGGTAGTCGGGTGAGACGGCGCGCATCACGATGGCGAAGGCCTCGCCTTTCAGCTGATCGAGCGACAGGACTTTTGCGTTCGCCAGCGGATGGCCTGAAGGCAGGCAGGCCATGAACGGCTGGCTCGACACCAGGATCTGCGAGAAGCCCGCCGGCACGCGCGTGGTGTGCACGAAACCCAGGTCCAGCCGGTCGTGCACCAGCTCCACCAGCTGCTCGCTGCTGGAGAGTTCACGCAGTGCCAGCCGCAGTTTGGGGTGCGCGGCGGCAAAGTCGCGCAGCACCTGCGGCAGGCCACGGTAGAGCACGGTGCCGGCAAAGCCGATCTGCAACTGCCCGGCGAGCCCCTGCCCCACGTCGCGCGCCTCGCGCGCCGCCAGCGCCGCCTGCTCCAGCAGCGCCTGCG
>NZ_VYGV01000025.1:173754-306600 GCF_013387465.1 Hydrogenophaga aromaticivorans
CTGGCCGGGTTTCCAGCCTGCGACCTGGTCGCGGATCTCTTCCACCAGCAGGGGCGCGTTCTGCACGTTGGGTGGCAGCGGGCCGGCCCAGTGCGGCATCGTTCTCTTATACACATTTAGAGGGTTTAATTCGAGCTGCTGGATGTTCATCGACAGCGGTGGCTGCGTCATGGCCAGCCGCTGGGCCGCGCGGCCAAAGTGCAACTCCTCGGCGAGCACGGTGAAACAGCGCAGGTGACGGAACTCCATGAATATTCAACTTGTATTGATCAATCGGCAATCAATATTAGACAGCTATTCATGAGGCACCGACAATCGCTGTCAAACCCCTCTTCCAACCCGCCCCGGAGACACCCCATGGCCACCCCCAAAAATACCTTCAACTGGGAAGACCCGTTCCACTTGAGCGCGCAGCTCACCGACGACGAGCGCCAGGTGCAGGACGCCGCCCACGCCTACTGCCAGGAGAAGCTGCTGCCCCGCGTGACCGAGGCCTTCCGCCACGAGAAGACCGATCCGGCCATCTTCCGCGAGATGGGCGAGCTCGGCCTGCTTGGCCCCACCATCCCCGAACAGTACGGCGGCAGCGGCCTCAACTACGTCTGCTACGGCCTGGTGGCGCGCGAGGTGGAGCGCGTGGACTCCGGCTACCGCAGCATGATGAGCGTGCAAAGCTCGCTGGTGATGGTGCCGATCAACGAGTTCGGCTCTGAAGCGCAGAAGCAGAAATACCTGCCCAAGCTCGCCACCGGCGAGTGGATCGGCTGCTTCGGCCTGACCGAACCCAACCACGGCAGCGACCCCGGCAGCATGGTCACCCGCGCCAAGAAGGTGGACGGCGGCTACAGCCTCTCCGGCGCCAAGATGTGGATCACCAACAGCCCGATCGCCGACGTGTTCGTGGTCTGGGCCAAGGACGACGGCGGCCAGATCCGCGGCTTCATCCTCGAGAAAGGCTGGAAAGGCCTGAGCGCCCCCGCGATCCACAGCAAGGTCGGCCTGCGCGCGAGCATCACCGGCGAGATCGTCATGGACGAAGTCTTCGTGCCGGAAGAAAACGCCTTCCCGGACGTGCGCGGCCTGAAAGGACCGTTCACCTGCCTGAACAGCGCGCGCTACGGCATCGCCTGGGGCGCGCTGGGCGCAGCAGAAGACTGCTACTTCCGCGCCCGCCAGTACGTGATGGACCGCCAGCAGTTCGGCCGCCCGCTCGCCGCCAACCAGCTGATCCAGAAAAAGCTGGCCGACATGCTGACCGAAATCAGCCTCGGCCTGCAAGGCTGCCTGCGCCTGGGCCGCATGAAGGACGAAGGCACCGCCGCGGTGGAAATCACCAGCATCCTCAAACGCAACAGCTGCGGCAAGTCACTCGACATCGCCCGCATGGCGCGCGACATGATGGGTGGCAACGGCATCAGCGACGAATTCGGCGTGGCCCGCCACCTGGTGAACCTGGAAGTGGTGAACACCTACGAAGGCACGCACGATGTGCATGCGCTGATTCTGGGGCGGGCGATCACGGGGATTGCGGCGTTTGCGAACTGATTGGGTTCATTCCGCCAAACAAGAAGGGCTGCCGTTGGCAGCCCTTCTTGTTTTCATTTGTCGACATATATTTCCGGCCAAACGAAAGACACCAGACTCCACGCGCCTACTTCTCGGGCCAATGCTGCTCAACAATTGACTCGACAACCGAGAGCGATCCGAGGGCTCAGACCTTTACTTGTTGCAGCCCACCTGTTCGGTTCTGGAACTTTCGGACACTGCATCCCGTGTCTGCTTGGTTCTCCAAGTCAGCGAGCTTTTCCCGATAGCAGGAATCCTGAACTGGCCCTGATCGCAGTGAGAACAAAATGCGCTTGAACCCCAGATGCTCAGCTGAGTACGGGCCACCAAAGCAATCGACAAGCTGACGAAGTTTCTCAGTTTTTGACATTGCCTCTTCACGCTTCATGATGTTCCCTCTGGTGTTTCGCCGCCGGGCGCTTGAATATGAGCTACGGTGGTGTGAAGCCAAACGCCTCTCTCAGTCATCTGCCGTCATCGGAGCCCACACATGATCTTCTACACCGGCAACCAGGCACAGCCCCGCCTTGAGGAGTTCCTGGACCAAGTGCAGCACGAGGCCATGCGCAACTTCTACACAAACCGCCTGCAGGACACGCTGGCGCAGAACGCCGCCAGCGCCGCCGCGAAGGGTCTGACAGAAGACGGACTGCAGCGCCTGCTGGACGACGAAAGCTGAGCGCCAGCGGCCGGTGGTGCTGAACCGGCCATCGGTAGTTATGCGCTTGCGGCCTCCCTCAAAGACTTCGACAAATACCGCACCAGCCCAATGCGCCCAGCCTTGGGCTCGGCGTACTCGGTGAACCCCGCCACTTCGTAGGCGCGCCGAGCGGCCAGGTTCTGATCGTCCACGCAAAGCGCGAGCAGTGGACAAACCGGCCAGTGCTCCGCCAGCCAGGTTTCCACCAGGGCCAGCGCGTGTCTGCCGTGACCTTTGCCCTGTTCGCGGCTGTCGATGCGCATGGCCCTGAGGGCGACGGCGCCGGTGGGCGCCCACGCCGGCAGCCGGGAACCCCGGCAGAGCACCACGAAGCCGACCTGCGCCTCGGCATGAAGCACGGCCAGGCCGGCGACTTCGTCCAGGCTGGCGCCCTCGCCCACCGCGACCGCCTGCGCCATCGTCCCGGCGAATTCGATCTGCTCGGGCGGGATGTGCAGGGCCAGCACGGATTGCTGCTGTTCGCTGTTGAGTGCTTGCCAGCGCTGGAGTTGAAGCCGGGTGGGTGTCATTGGGCAGGCCTCGCCTGCCAGTACCGGCTGGCCTCGGTCGGCAGCTGCGCCAGCACCTGTTCGAAGGCGGCAGCGTCCACGTGCCGGCGAAGGGCGGTGGCGACGGACACGACCGCATCGACCGGCGAGAAGTTGTGCTCCGCGCGAACGGCGCGCACGTCCGCCAGCCACTCGGCCGGCCCGCCAAAGGGCACCGGCGCCAGGTCGAGGGGCCAGTCTTCAATGAAGAGCGCGCGGATCACGGGCGGCAGCACAGCGGCAAAGGCGAGCGCCTGCGGGACGGTCAGGCGTTTGCGGAACGCGTGCAGCACACCCACCACCATGTTCCAGGCCATGTTGGTGGTGGGCAGCCCGGCGCAGTCGCGGGCGTCGACCATGAAGCGCTCGAACTGCAGCGTGGGGTTCTGGTACTCAAAGGGCAGCGGCATGGCGGCGCAGTGTGCCACGGTGCGAGAAGCCTGCTGGAGCTTGGGGCAACGGGGTGAGCCATCATTCAACCATGTGGTTGACTATCTGGATGAACGTCGACATATTCAACCACATGGTTGAATTAAATACCCCCCAACTCGACGCCGTGTTCCACGCCCTGGGCGATGCGACCCGCCGGCAGATGCTGCGCGAACTCGCGCAGGCCGATCGCACCGTCGGTGAATTGGCGGCGCCTTTCGCCATCTCGCTGGCGGCGGCTTCCAAACACGTCAAGGCGCTGGAAAACGCCGGGCTCATCCGCCGCGAGGTGCGCGGACGCACGCACGTGTGCCACCTCAACCCCGGGCCACTCGCCAGCGCCAATGAGTGGCTGCGTTACTACGAAGCCTTCTGGACCGTGCGTCTGGACCTGCTCGACGAGCTGCTGCAACAGGAGCACCCACCCGTTTCCTCACCCCCCAAAGGAGATACACCATGACCGAACTGACCGCCCCCGACGACTACGGCGTGCTGACCGAGCCCGCCACCCTCACCCTGCAGCGCCTGCTGCCCGGCTCCATCGAGCGGGTGTGGGCCTACCTCACCGAGAGCGAGTTGCGCCGCCAGTGGCTGGCCGCCGGCACGATGACGCTGGAAACCGGTGCACCTTTTGAACTGGTCTGGCGCAACGACGAGCTGTCCGACACGCCCGGCCAGCGGCCCGCCGGGTTCCCGGAAGAGCAGCGCATGCCCTGCCACATCACCGAACTCGACCCGCCGCGCAAGCTGGCATTCACCTGGCAAGGCAGCGGCGATGTGTCCTTTGAGCTGGCGGCCCGTGGCGACCAGGTGCTGCTGACGGTGGTCCACCGCCGCCTGCCCGACCGCAGCACGCTGACCATGGTCGGCGCCGGCTGGCACATGCACCTGGACCTGCTCGTCGCCAGCCTGAAGGGCGAGGCCAAAGCCCCGTTCTGGGAAGGCTGGGCCCGGCTCCGGCAGGTCTACGAACAACGCCTGCCGGCCTGAGGCCAGGCGCCCGCCTGGTGAGGGCATCAGAAATGCACCTGGCGCCCCTCGCCCACGCCATGAGACTGGCACGCTTTCTGTTAGCTTCAGGGCATGTCCCTGTCGCTCGACTTTCTCACCCTGCCGCTCCTGGTGGCCGCCTCGCTGGTGTTCATCAGCGTGCTGGCGGGTGTGTTGTCGACCCGCATGGGGTTTTCGTTTCTGCTGGTGTTTCTGGTCGTGGGCACGCTCGCGGGTGTGGACGGGCCAGGCGGGCTGGTCTTTGACGATTTCCGCCTGAGTTTCTGGGTCGGCAACGTGGCGCTGGCGGTGATCCTGCTGGACGGCGGCTTGCGCACCGATTTCAGCACCTTTCGCACCGGTTTGAAGCCTTCCATATTGCTGGCCACCATCGGCGTGGTGGTCTGCACGGGCATCACCGGAGCGGCGGCCTACTGGTTGCTGGACCTGAGCTGGCCGCTGGCCTTGCTGGTGGGCGCCATCGTGGGCTCGACCGACGCGGCGGCGGTGTTTTCGCTGCTCAAGTCGTCGGGCGTGAAGCTCAACGAGCGCGTGGCCGCCACGCTGGAGATCGAGTCGGGCATGAACGACCCGATGGCGGTGTACCTGACGTTGACCTTCATCACCGTGGCGCTCACCGCGCAAGGGGTGGCGGGCGCTGTCGCCGGGCCGACCGCGCTGGACGTGCTGTTGTCGCTGCTGCAGCAGTTCGGCTGGGGTGCCGCGCTGGGCATGGGCAGCGGCTTTGCGCTGGCCGAGCTGCTCAAGCGCCTGGGCCGCGGGGTGGACGGCGGCGGCGGCATCCGTGCGCTGCTGGTGGTTTCGGCCGGGCTGACGGTGTTTGCCGGCACCACCTGGCTGGGCGGTTCGGGTTTTCTGGCGGTGTACGCCATGGGCGTGATCACGGGCAACATGGCGCGGCGCCAGGTGCGGGCGGCGCTGTCCGCCATGGACGGCTACGCCTGGCTCTCCCAGGCGGGCATGTTCCTGCTGCTGGGGCTGCTGGTCACGCCCACCGGCCTGCTGCGCACGCTGTGGCCCGCGCTGGGCGTGTCGCTGGCGCTGATGCTGGTGGCCCGGCCGCTGTCGGTCTGGCTGTGCCTGGCGCCGTTGCACTTCAACGCCCGCGAGATCACCTTCATTTCGTGGGTGGGCCTGCGCGGCGCGGTGCCGATCGTGCTGGCGGTGTTCCCCGTGATGGCCGGGGTGCAGGGCGCGCAGACCTTCTTCAACGTGGCGTTTGTGGTGGTGCTCACTTCGCTGCTGCTGCAGGGGTCGACGATTGCCTGGAGCGCCCGGCGACTGGGCGTGAGCCTGCCCGACCCGGGCGATGCGGCCCAGGCACGGCTGGTGTATGGCGACTTTGTGCTGGACGCCGGTACCTCGATGGACAACCTCTGCGCCTTCTACGGCCTGCCGCTGCCGGCCGATGCGTCCCAGGACCTGGCCACCTGGCTGCGCAGTGAACTGCAGCGCCCGCCGGTGGTGGGCGACAGCACCCTGCTCGGGCAGGCCGAAGTGAGCGTGCGCGAGATGGCGGGCGAACGCATCACGCGCGTGGGCATCAGGCTGGGCTGAAGGCTCCGGCGCGCGCCGGGAACAAGGCTTGTCGGACCCCTGGCCAGGCAGGCGGGATCGGTGATGGGTTATATTAATAACCCACCGGTCATTAAACCCATGCCATCCTCCCCTCCCCCTCTCATGCCCCTCATTGAAGAGGCGCCACGCCAGCGCCGCGAACGCCGCAAGGAAGCGCGCCCGGGCGAGCTGCTGGACGCCGCACTCACCCTGTTCGTTGAAAAAGGTTTTGCCGCCACGCGGGTGGAAGAAGTGGCCGCGGCCGCGGGCGTCTCCAAGGGCACGCTGTTTCTCTATTTCCCGAGCAAGGAAGAGCTGTTCAAGGCGGTGGTGCGCGAAACCATCGCCGGGCGCTTTGGCGAGTGGAACGAAGAACTGGACGCGTTCGAGGGCAGCAGCGCCGAGCTGCTGCGCTACTGCATGCAATCCTGGTGGGAGCGCATCGGCATGACCGCGGCCTCGGGCATCACCAAGCTGGTGATGAGCGAGGCGGGCATGTTCCCGGAGATCGCGGCGTTCTACCAGCAGGAGGTGATCGGCCCCGGCCACGACCTGCTGCGGCGCATCCTGCAGCGCGGCATGGACCGCGGCGAGTTCCGTCCGATGGAGCTGGAGTACGCGGTCTACAGCCTCATCGCGCCCATGATCTTCCTGCTGATGTGGAAACACTCCATGGCGCCGTGCTGCCCGGCCTCGCAGCGGATCGAGCCGGTGGCCTTCATCGACAGCCAGGTCGGCCTGCTGCTGAACGGCTTGCTGGCAACGCCCGACAACACACACAAAAGTCCCACGTCATGAACCCACGCACGACCCGTTCCACCTGGCTGAAATGGCTGCTGCTCGCCGCCCTGGTGCTGGCCATTGGCCTGGGTGTGGCGCGTGCGCTGAACAAGCGCAAGCTGCAGAGTGAAGCCGCCAACGCCGCGGCCGCGGCCATGCAGCAGGCGCCGGTGTACCAGCTGGCGCCGCAGGATGTGACGACCGTGCGGACGCTGGCGCTTTCTCAGGCGGTGGGCGTGTCGGGTGCGCTCAAGGCGCTGCAGACCGCGGCCATCAAGGCCAAGGTCGCGGGCGAATTGCAGGGCCTGCAGAAGCGCGAAGGCGAGAGCGTGAGCGCGGGCGAGGTGGTCGCGCGCATCGACAGCACCGACGCGCAGGCGCGTGTGCGCCAGGCCGAGCAGCAGGCGAAGTCGGCGCAGGCGCAGGTGGCCATCGCGCGCCGCGCGCTGGAGAACAACCAGTCGCTGGTGAAACAAGGCTTCATCTCGGCCACCGCGCTGGAAACCACCAGCAACAACCTGGCCGCGGCCGAAGCCACCCACCTGGCCGCCCTGGCGGCGCTGGACATCGCGCGCAAGGCGCTGGGCGACACCACGCTGCGCTCGCCGCTGACCGGCCAGGTGTCGGCCCGGCTGGTGCAGAACGGAGAGCGGGTGGCGCTTGACGCCCGTGTGCTGGAGGTGGTGGACCTCTCCGGCTTCGAACTCGAAGCCGCGCTGGCCCCGGCCGACGCCATGGCCGTGGTGCCTGGCCAGAAGGCCCGGCTCACGGTCGAAGGCCTGGCCCAGCCGGTGGACGCCACCGTGGCGCGCATCAACCCCAGCGTGCAGGCGGGCAGCCGCAGCGTGCTGGTGTACCTGCGGGTGCCGGCGGTCGCGGGCATGCGGCAAGGGCTGTTCGCCCAGGGCCAGATCGTCACCGGCCAGCTGAACGCGCCGGCGGTGCCACTCTCGGCGGTGCGCAACGACAAGCCGCAGCCCTACATCCAGACCGTCACGGACGGCAAGATTGTCCACGTGCCGGTGGTGCTGGGTCGCCAGGGCCTGCTCGACGGCGAGCCCATGCTGGTGATCGACGGCGTGGCGCTGGCGCCCGTGGGCACCACGCTGCTGCGGGTGCAGGCCGGCCTGATCCGCGAGGGCACCGCGGTGACCCTGACAGGCCCCACCGCCGCGGCCACCGCACCGGCGACATCCACCGTTTCGCACTGAGCCCAGCGCCATGTGGTTCACCCAGATCTCGCTGCGCAATCCGGTCTTTGCCACCATGGTGATGGTGGCCTTCGTGGTGCTCGGGCTGTTCTCCTTCCAGCGCCTGAAGGTGGACCAGTTCCCCAACATCGACTTCCCGGTGGTGGTGATCACCACCGAATACCCCGGCGCCTCGCCCGAGATCGTGGAGAGCGAGGTCACGAAGAAGGTGGAGGAAGCGGTCAACGCGATCGCGGGCGTGAACACCCTCACCTCGCGCAGCTACGAAGGCCAGTCGGTCGTCATCATCGAATTCCAGCTGCACATCGACGGTCGCAAGGCGGCCGAAGATGTGCGCGAAAAAATCGCCATCCTGCGCCCGACCTTCCGCACCGACGTGAAGGAACCGCGCGTGCTGCGCTTCGACCCGGCGGCGCGTTCGATCTGGTCGGTCGCTGTCCTGCCCGAAGCTGTCCATGGGAAAGCGCCCTCGGCGGTTGAACTCACAACCTGGGCCGAACAGACGCTCAAGAAACGCATGGAAAACGTGCGCGGTGTGGGCTCGGTGACGCTGGTGGGTGGCACGCGGCGCGCGGTGAACATCGACCTGGACCCGGCCGCCATGGAGGCGCTGGGCATCACCGCCGAGCAGATCACCACCGCGGTGCGCAACGAAAACCAGGACCTGCCGGTGGGCACGCTCAAGACCACCGAGCGCGACCGCGTGGTGCAGGTGCTCTCACGGCTGCAGAACCCCCAGGATTTTGAAGACATCATCGTGGCGCGCCGCGGCGGCAGCGCGGTGCGCCTGACCCAGGTGGCGCGCGTGAGCGATGGCACGGAAGAGGTGGAAAGCCTCGCGCTCTACAACGGCCAGCGCACGTTGCTGCTGCAGGTGCAGAAGGCGCAGGACGAGAACACCATTGCGGTGACCGACGGTCTCAAGGCCACCATCACATCGCTCCAGGCCGAACTGCCGCCGGGCGTGCGCCTGGAGCCGATCGCCGACGGCTCGCGACCGATCCGCGTGTCGGTGGACAACGTGCGCCGCACGCTGATCGAAGGCGCGCTGCTGACCGTGCTGATCGTGTTCCTGTTCCTGAACTCGTGGCGCTCGACCGTGATCACGGGCCTCACGCTGCCGATCTCGGTCATCGGCACTTTCTTCTTCATGAACCTGTTCGGCTTCACGATCAACATGATCACGCTGATGGCGCTCACGCTGTCGGTGGGCCTGCTGATCGACGATGCCATCGTGGTGCGCGAGAACATCGTGCGCCATGTGCAGATGGGCAAGCGCCCGTTCGACGCTGCCATGGACGGCACGCAGGAGATCGGCCTGGCGGTGCTCGCGACCACGCTGTCCATCGTGGCGGTGTTCCTGCCCATCGGCTTCATGGGCGGCATCATCGGCAAGTTCTTCCACGAGTTCGGCATCACCATGGTGGCCGCGGTGCTGATCTCCATGTTCGTGAGCTTCACGCTCGACCCCATGCTGTCCTCGGTCTGGCACGACCCCGAGATCGAAAAACACGGCCAACACGCCGCACCGGTCACGCTGTACGACAAGACCATTGGCCGCGTCACCGGCTGGTTCGACCGCGTGCAGGACGACCTGACCGAGCTCTACCAGGGCACCCTGCGCTGGTCGCTGCAGCACAAGCTGGCCACGCTGGGCCTGGCGCTGGTCGTCTTCGTGAGCAGCCTGTTCATGGTGCCCCTGCTGGGCACCGAGTTCGTGCCCAAGGCCGACTTCTCCGAAACCTCGCTCTCGTTCCACACGCCGGTCGGTTCCTCGCTCGAAGCCACCGAGGCCAAGACGCGGCAGGTCGAAGGCATCCTGCGCGAATTCCCCGAGGTCAAGTACACGCTCTCCACCATCAACACCGGCAACGCCCAGGGCACCATGTACGCCAGCGTCTACGTGCGCCTGGTGGACCGCAAGGACCGAAGCATCAACGCCGACGCCATGGCCGCGAAACTGCGCGAGCGCCTGCGCACCGTGCCCGGCATCAACGTGACCCACGCCGGCCTGCTCGACCCGGTGGGTGGCAACAAGCAGATCGAGTTTTCGCTGCAAGGCGACGACCTCGCCGAGCTGGAACGCCTGACCGCGCAGGTGATGGAGCGCATCCGCCCCATCGTCGGCCTGGTCGACCTGGACGCCAGCGTCAAGCCCGACAAGCCGACGGTGGACGTGGTGATGCGGCGCGAGATCGCGTCCGACGCCGGGCTGAACGGCGCCGCCGTGGCGAGCAGCCTGCGCACCCTGGTGGCGGGTCAGACGGTGGGCAACTGGCGCGCCGCGGACGGCGAGAGCTACGACGTGAACGTGCGCCTGGCGCCCGAGCAGCGCGCGCGCACCAGCGACCTGGAGCAACTGCCCTTTGTGGTCGGCACCGCCGCCGATGGCAGCGCGCGCGTGGTGCGCCTGGGCCAGGTGGCGCAGGTGGTGGAATCGACCGGACCCAACCAGATCAACCGCCGCAACCTCAACCGCGAGGTGGCGATCAACGCCAACGTGTTCGGCCGCTCGGCGGGCGATGTGTCAGCCGACATCCGCCAGGTGCTCGACACCATTGCCATGCCACCGGGCTACCGCTACGAATTCGGTGGCTCGACCAAGAACATGCAGGAATCGTTCGGCTACGCGGTGTCGGCGCTCGCGCTGGCGATCATCTTCATCTACATGATCCTGGCCAGCCAGTTCCAGAGCTTCCTGCAGCCGCTCGCGCTCATGACGGCGCTGCCGCTCACGCTGATCGGCGTGGTGCTCACACTGCTGATGTTCGGCTCGACCATGAGCATGTTCTCGGTCATCGGCATCGTGCTGCTGATGGGCCTGGTGACGAAAAACGCCATCCTGCTGGTGGACTTCGCCATCCGCGCGCGCCGCGGGCTGGATGGCGCCGCGCCGCTGGACCGCGAAAGCGCCCTGCTGCTGGCCGCCAGGGTGCGGCTGCGCCCCATCCTCATGACCACGCTGGCCATGGTGTTCGGCATGGTGCCGCTGGCGTTTGCCCTCACCGAGGGCTCGGAGCAGCGCGCGCCCATGGGCCAGGCGGTGATCGGCGGCGTCATCACCTCGTCGCTGCTGACGCTGGTGGTGGTGCCCGTGGTGTACTGCTACATGGACGATTTCGCGCGCTGGCTGGGCCGCCTGTTCGGTGCGGGTCACACCGATGACAGCACGCCCGTCAGGGCCACAGCGGGTGGCGCTCAGTAAAATGCATCAGGATCGGCTAATATACCCACCGGAGTATCAAACATGACTTCTCAGACCCCCACCAGCTTCGACCAGGCTCGCTTCAACATGATCGAGCAGCAGATCCGCCCCTGGGAGGTGCTCGACCCCCAGGTGCTGGCCTTGCTGGCCCGCATGCGCCGCGAGGACTTCGTGCCCGCCGCCCACAAGGCGCTGGCCTTCGTCGACATGGAACTGCCGTTGGGGCAGCCGGCCGTGGACGGCGAAACCATGCTGGCGCCGCGCGTGGAAGCCCGCCTGCTGCAGGACCTGGCCATCCAGCCGACCGACAAGGTGCTGGAGATCGGCGCCGGCAGCGGCTTCATGGCGGCCTTGCTCGCCAGCCTGGCGCAGCGCGTGGTGTCGCTGGAGATCAACGAAGCCCTCGCGCGCACCGCGCGTGAAAACCTGCAGAAGGCCGGCTTCACCAACGCCGAAGTGCGCGTGACCGATGCCGCCGCCAACAACTTCGCCGCCTGCGCCACCGAAGCACCGTGGAACGTGATCCTGCTCAGCGGTTCGGTGGCCGAAGTGCCGCCCGCCCTGCTCTCGCTGCTGGCCCCCGGTGGCCGCCTGGCCGCCATCGTGGGCAACGAGCCCGTCATGCGCGCCACCATCGTCACGCGCACCGGCGAAGCGTCGTTCGTCACCGCCCAGCCCTGGGACAGCCTGGCGCCGCGCCTGCGGAACTTCCCCGAGCCTTCTCGCTTCCAGTTCTGAGCCAGCACACCCGCGGAAACGCTCACAGGTCCGACCCCATGATCTCCATCCACCCCACCCAACTCACCGAGTGGCTTGAACAGGCCCGCTCGAAGTCGCCGGACCTGCGCCCGGTCGTGCTCGACGTGCGCGAGCCCTGGGAGCTCCAGACCGCAGCCGTCAAGCCCGATGGTTTTGATCTGGTCCACATGCCCATGCGCAGTGTGCCGGCACGCTACCTGGAACTCGACCGCAACCAACCCGTGGCCTGCCTGTGTCACCATGGCGCGCGCAGTGCGCAGGTGGTGCACTTCCTGATGCAGAACGGTTTCTCCGAAGTGGTGAACATCCACGGCGGCATCAACGCCTGGGCCCGCGAGCGGGATCCGTCCGTGCCGGTGTACTGAAACCGCCACCCTGCATTCCGCGCCTGTTATCCAAAGGAACTCCCATGACCGCCCTGTCCGCTCCCAACCCGTTGAAGCTGCGCCCGCTTTCCCTGAAGCCGCTCGCGCTGGCGGCCTTGCTGGCACTGGGTGTGTCCGGCGGCGCGCAGGCGCAAAGCCTGGTCGAGCTCTACGACATGGCGCGGGGGTTTGACACCACCGTGCAGGCGGCGCGCGCGCAGTACGAGGCCAATCTCGCCAAGGCCGATCAGGCCAAGGCGGGCTTGCTGCCCCAGGCCGGCCTGGGCGCCGGCGTCAATTGGGCGAACGTGGACAGCAGCGCAGCGGCTGGCAGTCGCAGTGCCGACAGCCAGAACCTGGCGCTTTCTGCCAGCCAGCCCCTGTACCGCCCCGCCAACCGCCTGACCAACGAGCAGGGCCAGCTGTCGATCGACGTGGCCAAGGCCCAGCTGGACGCGGCCGAGCAGGACCTGATCGTGCGCACAGCACAGGCGTACTTCGACGTGGTCGCAGCGCAAGACACGCTGACCTTCGTGCTGGCCCAGAAAGCCGCCGTGGCGGAACAGCTGGCATCTGCCAAGCGCAACTTCGAAGTGGGCACCACCACCGTCACCGATTCGCGCGAAGCCCAGGCCCGCTACGACCTCGTGCTGGCGCAGGAGATCGCCGCCAGCAACGACCTGCGGGTGAAGAAGCTGGCGCTCGATCAATTGGTCGGCAAAGACAACACCAGCCCCAAACCCCTGGTGAGCGCCGTTGCGCTGGAGCCGGTGCAGCCCGCCGATCCCGAAGCCTGGGTGATGCAGGCGCAGCGCGAGCATCCCCTGGTGCGCCAGGCCATCCGGGGCTTTGACATCGCCGAGCTGGAAGTCAAGAAAGCACAGGCCGGTCACAAGCCCACGCTGGATCTGGTGGGCCAGTACGAGGTCGCACGCGGCCCCAGCACCACGATGCCCACGGCCGGCAACGTGCGCACCAACACCGCCAGCGTCGGGCTGCAGTTCAACCTGCCGCTGTACGCCGGCCATGCCATTGAAAACCGCGTCAAGGAAACCGTGGCGCTGGTGGAAAAGGCCCGAGCCGACCGCGAGACGGCCCTGCGCAACATCGGCCAGGCCACGCGCAGCGCCTACTTCGGTGTGCTCTCGGGCCTGAGCCAGGTCAAGGCGCTGGAAGCCGCCGAGGCCTCCAGCCAGAGCGCGCTCGACGCCAACCAGCTGGGCTACCAGGTGGGCGTGCGCATCAACATCGACGTGCTCAACGCCCAGAGCCAGCTCTTCCAGACCAAGCGCGATCTGGCCCAGGCACGCTACAACGTGCTGGTGGGCCAGCTGCGTCTGAAGCAGGCTGGCGGCCTTCTCAAGGCCGAAGACCTGCAGCCCATCAACGCCCTCCTCGCGCGGTAAACTGCGGCACCTCGCCGGCCGGGCATGTCGCCCGCGGCTGCGCGGTCCAGTGAAGGGTGATTCATGCAAGCGGTCAATGTGCTGTGCATCAAATGGGGCAAGAAATACGGCCCCGAGTACGTCAACAAACTGCACAGCATGGTCAGCCGCCACCTGCACCGGCCGTTCCGCTTCGTCTGCCTGACCGACGACGGCGCCGGCATCGACCCGGCGATCGAAGTCAAACCGATTCCGATGGTCGGCTTCGACGAGTTCGACCAGCGCAAACCCTGGACCTTCGGCCACGGCTGGCTCAAGCTCACCAGCTTCGCCAGCCCGCTCTACGACCTGCAGGGCCGCACGCTGTTTCTCGACCTGGACATCGTCATCCTGGACAGCCTGGACCCGTTCTTTGAACAGCCCGGCGAGTTCACCGTGATCAAGGAATGGGACAAGAAAGACGGCACGGGCAACACCTCCTGCTATGTCTACACCATCGGCGCCCACGCCGACGCGCTGGAACACCTGAAGAACGACTACCCGGCCTCGATCAGCTCCGTGCGCAACGAGCAGGAGTTCATCACGCTTTATCTGGCGCGCCAGGGCAAGCTCAGCTACTGGCCCGACACCTGGTGCCGCAGTTTCAAGCGCCACTGCCTGCGCGGCGGCATCATGGGCTGGTTCCTGCCACCCACCATCCCCGAAGGCGCACGCATCATCGCCTTCCACGGCAAGCCCAACCCGCCCGACGCGATCGCCGGCGTCAGTGGCAAGTGGTACCGGCGCGTGCTGCCGACCCAATGGGTCGCCGACCATTGGCGTTGAAGGCCGTCCCGCTGGCGCACCGGGGCTACCGGCTGCTGCTGAGAGGGCTGGCGCTG
Organism: Hydrogenophaga aromaticivorans; assembly: GCF_013387465.1. Classification (GTDB taxonomy): domain Bacteria; phylum Pseudomonadota; class Gammaproteobacteria; order Burkholderiales; family Burkholderiaceae_C; genus Hydrogenophaga; species Hydrogenophaga aromaticivorans. The sequence goes on from NZ_VYGV01000025.1 coordinate 188,152, forward strand.
CCGATGCTGGCCTGGCTCTGGTGGCGGGGCCGCAAGGATGGCGGCTACCGGCAAGGCCTGGCACAGCGGCTCGGCTTCATCGAGCCTGCGCCCGCCTCGTTGGGCGGTCTGCTGATCCATGCGGCATCGGTCGGCGAAGTGCAGGCCGCACGCCCCCTGATCGAGGCGCTTCGCCAGGAATGGCCCGACCACACGATCACCGTCAGCACCCAGTCGCCCACCGGCGCGCGCCAGTTGCGCAGCCACTGGGGCGATGCCATCCAGCACGTCTTTTTTCCCATCGACACGCCCGGTGCAACGGCCCGGTTTCTGGACCGCCTGCAACCCCAACTGGTGGTGCTGGTGGAGCGCGAGTTGTGGCCCGAACTGCTGCTGCAATGCCGCGAGCGCTCGATCCCCGTGGCGCTGGTCAACGCCCGGTTGTCGGAGGCGTCTGCGAAGTCCTACCGGCGCTGGCAGGCCCTGATGCAGCCGGTCTGGGCGCAGCTCGCCTTGGTGGCGACGGCCGACACCCCGACCACCGAGCGCCTGCGGGCCCTGGGCGTACCCGCTGAGCGTTTGCTCGAAACCGGCAACCTGAAATTTGACCAACCCGTTGCGGCGACCGGCTCGCAGGAACTGCCCTGGCTGCAGGGGCGCACGGTGGTCGTTGCCGGCAGCACCCACGATGGTGAAGAAGACGCCTTGCTGGCAGCCTGGCCGGATTTTGCGGCGCACCATCCCGGCAGCGCCCTGATCCTGGTGCCCCGACACCCCGAACGCTTCGATGCGGTCGCCCGGCTGATTGATCAGGCGGGGCTGCCCTATGCCCGACGCAGCCGGCAGGAAACGCTGGCACCGGAAGCGGGTGTGTACCTGGCCGACACCATGGGCGAACTCGGCCTCTGGTACGCGCACGCCAGCGTGTGCTTCATCGGTGGCAGCCTGGCCGCCATCGGTGGACACAACGCCCTCGAAGCACTGGCTTGCGGCAAACCCGTGCTGTTCGGCCCGCACACGCAGCACTTCCAGCGTCTCTACCAGGAGATCCAGAGCCACGGCATCGGAGAACGCATCACATCGGCGCAATCCCTGCTGGAGCTTGCCGGACAGTGGCTGGATCAGCCGGTCCAGCTCGCCAGCAAGGGCGAACAGGCGCGTCACTTTGTGGAGCGGCAACAAGGCAGCAGCCAGCGCAGCCTGCAGGCACTCAGACCCTTGTGGCAACCCACGCGGCCCGGCTTGTTGTCCCCTGTGGTGCAACAGTCGTTGACGAACCAGACCCTGTGGCACGACCCGGTGCTTCTCAAGGCCTGCTCCCCCACCCTGTTTGAACCCGAAAACGGCAGCACCGCGCTGGCCACCGGCAGCGGTCGCGGCCAGGCCCACCGGATGGTGCTCGAAGGTCTCGACGTGGTGTTGCGCCACTACCGGCGCGGCGGACTGATGGCGCGGCTGAGCCCCGACCGCTACTGGCGCAGCCGCCCCCAGGACAGCCGGGCCCTGGGTGAATACGCGCTGCTGCGCCACATGCAAGCCTGGGCACTCCCGGTGCCGACGCCGGTGGCGGCCAGGCAGCTGCGCCACGGCTGGTGGTACACCGCCGACATCGTGGTGGCCATGATTCCGGGCACGCAGAACGTGGCTCAGCGCCTGTCACAGGCGCCACTGAGCGGGGAGGAATGGCAGGCATTGGGTCGTGCCATCCGTCAGATGCACGACCGACAGGTGTTCCATTCCGACCTGAATTGCCACAACCTGCTGCTCGACGACAGCGGGCGCGCCTGGATCGTGGATTTCGACAAATGCGGGATCCGGGGGGAACACCACTGGAAACAGCAGAACCTCGATCGGCTGCTGCGCTCCTTGCGCAAGGAAAAGCGCAAACGCGCGTCGTTCTTCTGGGAAGAAGCCTGCTGGGAGGCATTGACCAGCGGCTACGGAGACACTGCGAGCAGCGTTGCCTAAAACCCTGGAAGTCGGGCAAGTTCTCGCCTACCTGGATGCCGCATGCATTGGAGACCCCCGGGACGGCAGACCGCCACTCAATGGTCAGTGGGGTTTTTCGGCCAGTTCCCAGCTTTGACCAACGCCATACTGATCAATCCCGACCAAGGCTTTCACCGTTCGGTGCAGGCGGGTTTCCAGACGGATCTTTTTATTGGCCTCAATCATGGCCGGATTGACATACCCCCGGCCATGCTCAAGATGAACGCAGATCGCTGAATAGCGAATGCGCTTCGCTTTGAGGCCCAGATTTTTCAGCCGGTCCCCAAATTCGCAATCCTCACCCCCGTATTGCATGCGCTCATCGAATCCATTGACCGCGAGCACAAACTCCTTGTGACATGATGAATTGTGACCGTTCCATGTCAGCTTCGCCGGACTGATGAAGTTCAGGAAACGCGTCAAGAAACCGCGCGCCATCACTTTCAGATCCTTGACCGATCGCTTCAACCCCCTGGAGCGCAACCAATCGATGTTGAACACCCGCTGGGAAGTGATATCTTCGCGGGAGATCATCTGACTGATGTCAATCGGCAATTTGAAATATCCGCCCGAGAGAAAAGTCCCGTGCGAGGAGAGTCGCAGGTGTTGCTCCACAAAATCCGAGCGCGGAATGCAATCGCCATCGGTGAATATCAGATAGTCGCCGGATGCGGCCAGGACGGCCTTGTTCAAGATCCGGCATTTCTGGAATCCGTCATCCGGATGCCATATGTGCCGAATAGGAACCGGGGACTCCAGACGCATTTTTTCGATCATGGCCCTGGTGTCATCGCGAGAACCGTCATCCGCAATGACGATTTCAAAATCGCGAACAGATTGGCAAAAAAAGCCCACGAGCACCTTCTCCAGCCACTCGGGAGAATTGTATGTCGTGAAGATGACCGATACCTTCATATGAAATCACACTCTCAATACAGTCACAGATGCGCAACCTCGGCACCACGCCACCTATTCACCCTGACGCTTTCCAAGTCGCAGCAAAAAGATCGCTGACAAGGCCAATCCGATCATGACACTGTAGTTGTTGGTTTGAGAATTGGCATCGGTAAAGCTCATCATGATATGGATGTACGCCAGTCCGCCAGCAGACATCGCAAGGAAATGGCAGTGCCGGCGCAAGATGATGGTCAGATAGATCAAACCGGCCATATAGGTCAATGTGCTCAACAAGCCAAACACACCATGGTCGACCATTCCGTTGATGTACTCACTATGAAGGTGGGTCTGGTCCTTCACAATGTGCGCGTTCGCCTGGCCACCCCATTCTTTGATAAAGCGTATGCGTTGTGCCCTCCCGTAGCCGATCCAGGGACTTTCCTGAATCACGTCAAGGCTGCGCTGCCACATGTAGATTCTTGCACCGATGGAGGTGTCAACAACATTCCCGGTTGTTTTCTCATCAAAGAATACTGCGCGAACTTCGGCAACAGCAATCGCTATACGCTCTTTGGGCACCTCGATGATTTTCGGCGCAAAGTAGGAAACCAGAACGGCGCTGACTGCAAGCAAGGCAGTGGCACGGTATACCGCTGCACCCGAACATCCGCCATTCAGGTACCCACGAAGCACAACCAAGCCACTGATCAAGATCCAGGGAAATGCCAAGTATGCACCGCGCGCGCCAGACATCAAAATCGCGGAAAGGAAAACGACAATACCCACGGTTGCGCACCATCTCCAGCGCAATGCAATCGTTCTGGATGCCGTGACAGGCAGCAGGACACACGACAGCATGGCCAGTCCACCGGCCCAGTTGATCCGGTTCGATGGCGTCGCCCACCCATACTGGGCGTGCATGTAACTGACCGCAATGGCGGAAAAACTGGCCAACGTCAATGCAATCACCAGCATCAGGACCTGCCCCGCCGACAACCGGACGCGGGGTACGAGGGCGCGAAGGGCAAACGCCATCAACAGGATTCTGAAGTCGAAATGGCGTGTTCTCCAGGGATCATCCCAATAGAACATGCCAATTGCCTTAAAGCAAAAAGCCGCAACACAAAAATAGAGCCACCATATGACCGCATCGTACAAAGCCTTCTCGTTGGAAGATTCAGGCTGTACCACTGGCAAGCGCCAGAAAGCCCATGCACCCAGGCAAATCACAAAGAACCACGCCGCCCCAGCCATTTTTGTGGAAATGGGCGCGAGGGTCAGCAATGCCAGAAACAGCATCCATATCCAACCAGGGATATTGCTGGACGGTCTGGAGGACAATTCAGTGTGACTCATCAGAGCCGTCATTGAGCCATGCAGTCCCTTGATTGATCTTCAGAAAATCAAACAAACCACACACTCCGAATACAGGCGAACAGAGCAATCATTTTCAGGCCTGGCTCTATCTCAGTGCGCGCTGGCGCCCACCACCGCGTCCGGCTTGGCCTGCCGGAGCAGGGTCAGCATGGACGCTTCTATGCGGTGCAGGGCTTCGGGGGTATGCCCCTCAAAACGCATTACCAGCACGGGTGTGGTGTTCGAGGCACGGATCAGGCCAAAGCCGTCTGGCCAGTCCACCCGCACGCCGTCGATGGTGGAAATCTTGGCCGGCGCATCGAAGCGGGCCAGTTCGACCAGTTGAGCGACCACCGTGTGGGGCTCGCCTTCGGCACAGGCCACATTGAGTTCGGGGGTGCTGAAACTGGTTGGCAAGGCGTCGAGCACGGCGTTGGCGTCCGGGCTGCGGCTGAGGATCTCGAGCAGGCGGGCGCCTGCGTAGGTGCCGTCATCGAATCCGTACCAGCGCTCCTTGAAGAAGATATGACCACTCATCTCGCCCCCGAGCGGGCTGTCCAGCTCCTTCATGCGGGCCTTGATCAGCGAATGCCCGGTCTTGTAAATGTGCGCCACGCCGCCAGCGGCTTCGATGGCCGGCGCCAGGCGCTGGGAACATTTGACGTCAAACAGGATGTTGCCACCCGGCACACGCGACAGCACATCCCGCGCAAACAGGATCATCTGGCGATCGGGGTAGATGTTGTTGCCGCCCCGGGTCACGATGCCGAGGCGGTCGCCATCGCCATCGAAGGCCAAGCCGAGTTCCGCGCCGGTCTCGCGCAGGGTGCGAATCACGTCCTGCAGGTTTTCCGGCTTGCTCGGGTCCGGGTGGTGGTTCGGAAAGTTACCGTCCACTTCGCTGAACAGCTCGATCACCTCGCAACCGAGCGCGCGGAACAGCGCCGGAGCGGATGCACCCGCCACGCCATTGCCACAGTCGATCACCACCCGCATCGGGCGCTGGAGCTTCACGTCGCTAACAATGCGGTCGTGGTAGGCGGGGCCCACGTTGACCTCGCGAACCCGTCCGCCGTCCAGACGCTGCCAGTTTTCCACCTCCATCATCCGGCGCAGCGCCTGGATGTCGTCGCCATAGATCGCGCGTCCACCGAGCACCATCTTGAACCCGTTGTAGTCCTTGGGGTTGTGGCTCCCGGTGACCTGGATGCCACTGCGGCACAAGGTATGGGCGGCGAAGTACAACATGGGCGTGGTGACCATGCCGATGTCGATCACGTCGACACCCGCGGCGGCGAGCCCACGGATCAGTGCGGCCGACAGGGCCGGCCCACTCAGCCGGCCGTCGCGGCCCACGGCCACGGTGTGTTCACCTTGCTGAAGAGCCTGCGTTCCAAAAGCCAGCCCGAGGGCTTCGGCCACCCCTTCGTTGAGGGTATCGGGGACGACACCCCGAATGTCGTATGCCTTGAAGATGGATGCCGCGAGTTGCATGAATGGGAGCTCTGAATGCCAATCCCCGCATTGTAGGTCGCGTGACTGACAGAGGCTGCCAGCACAGGTCCGAAAACGGCCAGCCAAAGACCGTGGCAGGTTCTACCATGAGCGCCATGAACACCCCCGACTCGATTGACGACGAGGCCCGCTACCGGGCGCTGTGTTCGCACGACGCCCGGTTCGACGGCCGGTTTTTCACCGCCGTGACCTCCACAGGCATCTACTGCCGGCCGGTTTGCCGCGTGCGCACGCCGCGGCGCGAGAACTGCCGCTTCTTCGAGCACGCGGCCCAGGCCGAACAGGCGGGCTTCCGGCCCTGCCTGCGCTGCCGCCCGGAGCTTGCACCACTGCAACGGCACTGGTCTGTCGAGGACGCGCGCAGCATCCTGGTGCAACAGGCCACGCAGTGGCTGGACAACCCGCAAAACTGGCCCGGGGCCAGCGAAGGCGGCGCCACGGTGGCGCGACTCGCCTCGCGCCTGGGCGTGAGCGACCGCCATTTGCGTCGCATTTTCGAAGACCGGCTGGGCGTCTCACCCTTGCAATACCTGCTCACGCGCAAGCTGCTGGCGGCCAAGCAAATGCTCGCCGACACGGCGCTGCCCATCACCCAGATCGCCCTGGCCAGCGGCTTCGCCAGCCAGCGCCGGTTCAACGCCGCCTTCGGGGACCACTACGGCTTGAGCCCCGGCCAGATGCGGCGACAGCCCCTCAGCGCCAACAACCAACGCGACGGCACCCCGGTGCAGCTGTTCTGGCGCCCACCGTTTGATGTCGCCGCGCTCCTGCGCTTTCTCGCCGAACGACAACTGCCCGGCATCGAACACGTCCAGCCAGACGCTCCCCTTGGTCTGCAGCGAACCGCACGGGTCGAATCCGGCGGGTTGACGCACACCGGCTGGTTTTCCGTGCGATTCGATCCCGATGCCAACCGGCTGGAGCTGCAGTTGAGCGACAGCCTGCTCCCCGTGCTGCCAACGGTGATCTGGCGGGTGCGCGCCCTGTTCGACCTCGATGCCAACCCACTGGTCATCAACTCTGCCTTGCACGCCGACTTTCCTGCGGGTGATGGCCTTCGCGTACCGGGCTGTTTCGATGGCTTCGAACTGGCTGTGCGTGCCATCCTGGGGCAGCAGATCACGGTGGCCGCGGCGCGCACCCTGGCCATCCGGCTGACCGAGCGACTGGGCGAAGCCATCACCACACAGCATCCCCAGTTGCACCGCCTGTTCCCGACGGCCCAGGCCCTGGCCAGCGTCGGTCCCGACATCCTGGGCGAACTGGGCATCGTGCGCCAGCGCCAGGCAGCCTTGCAGTCCCTGGCCCGCGCGATCGTCGAAGGTGGCCTGGTGCTGAACGCCTTTGCCGATGCCCACACCACCACACAAGCCCTGCAGGCGCTGCCGGGCATTGGCCCCTGGACCGCACAGTACATCGCGATGCGGGCCCTGCGCTGGCCCGATGCCTGGCCGGTGGGCGACGTGGCCCTGATCAAAACCCTCGGCATCGAAGGGCGGGGACGCGCCGCCGCTCTCGAAGCCGACCGGCAATCGGCCGCCTGGCGACCCTGGCGCAGCTACGCCGTGATCCGCGCCTGGGCCGGCACCCATGCAAACCCCATCCTTCCTTCTGGAGTGCCATCACCATGAAACCCACCACGCACCGGGTGAAAGCCACCGTCCTCTCGCCACTGGGCCCTTTGCTGCTGGCCGCCACCCCTTCGGGTTTGAGTGGCGTCTGGTTCATGGACCAGCGGCACCTGCCCGCAGAACGGGAGGTGCAAGACTGGACACCCGTTCAGGACAACGCCATCCTGAACACCGCGGCCGACCAGCTGACCGCCTTTTTTGCACACCGCCTCAACCGCTTTGACCTGCCGCTGGATCTGTCGGCGGGCACCGCATTTCAGTCATCGGTCTGGCGCGCGCTGCTTGACATTCCTTTTGGCCAGACACGGAGCTACGGCGAACTGGCCCGCGCCATCGGCAAACCCGCAGCGGTGCGCGCCGTGGGCGCGGCCATCGGTCGCAATCCCCTGGGTATCGTGGTGCCTTGCCACCGGGTGGTCGGCGCACAGGGCGCGCTCACCGGCTATGCAGGCGGGCTTGACCGCAAAGCGGCCCTGCTCCGGCTCGAAGGCGCATTGATCGACAAAGCGCATCAATCGCAGGAGCAAACAACATCAACGGGCCACCCCGCCGCACAGCCTTTGCCGGCACACTGAACCCATGTCGCCCGCCCTCCTTCTTGAGTTTTTCCTGCTCGCCGCCCTCTGGGGTTCGTCGTTCCTGTTCATGCGCCTGGGCGCTGCCGAATTTGGCGCACTGCCCACGGCGGGTCTGCGGGTCGCACTCGCCGCGTTGTTTTTGCTGCCGGTATTTCTCGTCAAAGGCGTCTGGGCCGACTTCCGGCAGCGCGCCAGACCTATTTTGTTCGTCGGCCTGCTGAACTCGGGCATTCCGTTTGCATTGTTTGCCTTCGCCGTGTTGCACATCACCACCGGCCTGACCTCCATCCTCAACGCCACCGTACCCCTGACCGGTGCGGTGGTGGCCTGGCTCTGGCTCAAGGACCGCCCAAGCGGCTCCCGCATGCTGGGTTTGCTGATCGGCTTTGTCGGTGTGACCCTGCTGGTGATTGGGAAATCCGGATTCAGCGCCACTGGCGTGGCCGGCGCATCCATCGGCACGACCTTGCTGGCCATGGGCGCCTGCCTGCTGGCCACCACGTGTTATGGCTTGGCCGCCAGTTACACCAAGCGCTACCTGACCGGCGCACACCCCCTGGCCACGGCCACCGGCAGCCAGATCGGCGCTGCGCTCGGCCTGGCGCTGCCCACCTTCTGGTTCTGGCCCGAGACACCCGTGAGTCTGGGCGCCTGGGGTGCGCTCGCGGCGGTGGCCTTGTTCTGCACATCCATCGCGTACATCCTGTTTTTCCGCATCATCGAGCAAGCTGGACCGTCGAAGGCGCTGACCGTCACGTTCCTGGTCCCGGTGTTTGCGCTGATGTACGGCGCGTTCTTTCTGGGCGAAAGCATCACCCCCTGGATGGTGACCTGTGGTGTCATCATCGTCTGCGGCACCGCGCTCTCCACCGGACTGGTGCGGCTGGGAAGGCTGGAGCGGGCAACTTGAGGGCAGCACGCTGCTGAAAGCGGCCGCACGCCAGACCAAACCCATTCTGAAGCGCACAAGAAAAAACCGCCGCAGTCTTGCAACTGGGCGGTTTGTCTTTAACTGGCGGAGTGGACGGGGCTCGAACCCGCGACCCCCGGCGTGACAGGCCGGTATTCTAACCAACTGAACTACCACTCCGCAGTGGTGCAGCTTTTGCCTGATGCCTTTCAGCTTCAAGCCAAGTGCCACAAACTTGGCGACCCTACGGGGATTCGAACCCCGGTACTCACCGTGAAAGGGTGATGTCCTAGGCCTCTAGACGATAGGGTCAAAACCTTGGAACTTCCAGAACCTCGCATTGTATCAGCGGCGCAATCGCTTTCCCGACACAAGCTTCACAAATTTTGGTGGAGGTAAGCGGGATCGAACCGCTGACCTCTTGCATGCCATGCAAGCGCTCTCCCAGCTGAGCTATACCCCCACAGGGTTTGTTGATTTACACTTCGCATGTCACCGCTTGGTGCGAATCAGCAAGCCTCAAATTATAGGACATTTTTCAGAGATTTTGAAGTCGGGCCAAAACTGTTTGCTGATTTTGCAGTTCGAGCACAGCATCCAGCGACGGCGTCTGCGCCGTGCCCATGACCAGCACGCGCACCGGCATCGCCAGTTGGGGCATCTTGATGCCATGGGTGGTGATGGTGTCCTTGATGGCCGCCGAGATGCTGGCCTTGTCCCAGGCACTGGCGGCCAGCTTCTCCGCCAGCGTGGCCAGCGCGGGCTGAATGGCAGGCGTGACATGCTGCGCGCGCTCTTCGGTGCTGGGCGCCACATCGGCGTAGAAGGCAGCGGCCCAGCCGGCCAGCGCCACCGTGGTGTCGCAGCGGTCCTTGAACAGACCACAGATGCGCGGCAGGCGCTCGTCGGCCGTGATGCCACGTTTCGCCAGTTGCTCGGCCACCAGGGTGCTGAGCGCCCCATCGTCCATGGCCTTCATGTGCTGGGCGTTGACCCAGCGCAGCTTGGCCTCGTCGAACTGCGCGGCACTGCGGCCGAGGTGATCGAGGTTGAACCATTCGAGGAACTGCGCACGGCTGAAGATTTCGTCGTCACCGTGGCTCCAGCCCAGGCGCGCGAGGTAGTTCACCATTGCGTCGGGCAGGTAGCCTTCGTCGCGGTACTGCGTCACGGGCTTGGCGCCGTTGCGCTTGCTCATCTTCTCGCCCTGCTCGTTGAGCACGGTGGGCAAGTGGGCGTACACCGGCGGCTCTTTGCCGAGCGCTTTAAAGATATTGATCTGGCGCGGCGTGTTGTTCACGTGATCGTCGCCACGGATCACGTGGGTGATGGCCATGTCGATGTCGTCCACCACCACGCAGAAGTTGTAGGTGGGTGTGCCGTCGGGGCGCGCGATCACCAGGTCGTCGAGTTCGTCGTTGCGGATCTCGATCAGGCCCTTGACCTTGTCGTCCCAGGCCACCACACCACCCTGCGGGTTCTTGAAGCGCAGCACCGGCATCACGCCTTCCGGCACCGGCGGCAAGACCTTGCCCGGCTCGGGGCGCCAGGTGCCGTCGTAGCGCGGTTTTTCCTTGTTGGCCATCTGACGCTCGCGCAGCGCGTCCAGCTCGGCCATGCTCATGTAGCAGGGATAAACATGCCCCGCGGCCACCATCTCGGCCAGCACCGCCTTGTAGCGGTCCATGCGCTGCATCTGGTAGAACGGGCCTTCGTCGTGGTCCAGGCCCAGCCACTTCATGCCTTCGATGATCACGTCCACAGCGGCCTGGGACGAACGTTCGAGGTCGGTGTCTTCAATGCGCAGCACGAAAACACCGCCTGTGGCGCGGGCGAAGGCCCACGGGTAGAGGGCCGAGCGGATGTTGCCCAGGTGGATGAAGCCGGTGGGCGACGGAGCGAAGCGGGTGCGAATGGGTGCTGTCATTTCAGGGTCTCTCGACGGGCCGCCCCTAGGGAGACCCGTACCCCCATGGGGGGCAGTGAATACACGAAGTGATGAACGTGGGGGTTATAGAGAGCTGAGGCCGCGGTCGAGGTCGGTCTGGATGTCGGTGATGTGTTCAAGTCCCACGGCGACGCGGATCAGGCCCTGGCTCACGCCGGCGATCTGGCGCTGCGCTTCGGTCAGGCGACCGTGGGACGTGCTGGCCGGGTGGGCGCACAGGGTCTTGGTGTCGCCCAGGTTGGTCGAGAGCGACAGGGTCTTGAGCGAATCGAGCACGTGGAAAGCGCGCTGGCGGGCCTGATCGGCATCGGATGCTTTGACCTCAAACGACAGCACGGCACCACCGCAGTTCGACTGCTGGGCCATGGCCAGCTCGTGCTGCGGATGGCTGCTGAGGCCGGGGTAATGCACGCGCGCCACACCCGGATGCACCTGCAGCCACTGCGCCAGCGCCAGCGCGCGGGCGGATTGCGCCTGCATGCGGATCTCCAGCGTCTCCAGGCCCTTGAGCACGACCCAGGCGTTGAACGGAGCCAGCGTCATGCCGCCGCTCTTGAGCACCGGCAGGAAGGTCTTGGTCACCATCTCCTGGCTGGCGCACAGGGCACCGGCCATCACACGGCCCTGGCCATCCAGGTACTTGGTGCCCGAGTGCATGACGATGTCGGCGCCCAGCGCCATCGGGCGCTGCAGCGCCGGCGTGGCGAAGCAGTTGTCCACCGCCAGCAGCGCGCCCGCGTTGTGCGCGATGTCGGCCAGCGCGCGGATGTCGCAGACGTCGGTCAATGGGTTGGTGGGCGTCTCGGCGAACAGCAGTTTCGTGTTGGGCTTGACAGCCGCAGCCCAGGCCGACACATCGGTCTGCGAGACAAAACTCGACTGCACGCCGAACTTGGCCAGATCCGAACCGATCAGCTTGATGGTCGAGCCGAACATGGAGTGCGAGCAGATCACGTGATCGCCGCTTTGCAGCAGGCCCATGCACATCATCAGGATCGCCGACATGCCCGAGGCGGTGGAGATGCAGGCTTCTGCGCCTTCCAGTGCCGCCAGGCGCTGCTCGAAGCTGGACACCGTGGGATTGCCGTAGCGGCCGTAGGTGTAGCCGTCTTCGTCGCCCGCAAACCGCCGCGCGGCGGCTTCGGCCGAGGGCTGCACATAACCGCTGGTCAGGAACAGGGCTTCGGAGTTTTCACCATAGGGGGTGCGCGGCACGGCGGCGCGCACAGCCAGGGTGTCGCGGTGAAGGTCGGGGTCTTTGTCGAAAGGCATGGGCGTGTTCAGGCGGTCTGGGCGTTGGGCAAGGCCAGACGCGAGTTGTCTTCCTGGCCTTCTTCGCTCTGGTCGCGGCCCTGGTTCATGCGTTCGATGGTTTCGAGCGTGATGTCGCCGGTGACATAGACGCCATCGAAACACGAGGCGTCAAAGCCGGCCAGGTTCGGATTGAGCGAGCCGATGGCCTGCTTCATCGCGTCCACGTCCTGGTAGATCAGCGCGTCGCAGCCGATGCTCAGGCGAACCTCTTCGACCGTGCGGTCGTGCGCCACGAGCTCGCTCGAGGTTGGCATGTCGATGCCGTAGACGTTGGGATAACGCACCGGCGGCGCGGCGCTGGCCAGGTAGACCTTGCGCGCGCCGGCATCACGTGCCATCTGCACGATCTCGCGGCTGGTCGTGCCACGCACGATGGAGTCGTCGACCAGCAGCACGTTGCGGCCCTTGAACTCGCTCGCGATCACGTTGAGCTTCTGGCGCACCGACTTCTTGCGCACGCCCTGCCCCGGCATGATGAAGGTGCGCCCCACATAACGGTTCTTCACGAAACCTTCGCGGTACGGCAGGCCCAGCAACTGGGCCAGCTCCATGGCGCTGGGGCGCGAAGATTCGGGGATCGGGATCACGACGTCGATCTCGTTCGGCGGCACCGTCGACACCAGGCGCTTGGCCAGGGTCTTGCCCAGGTTCAGGCGCGCCTGGTAGACCGAGATGCCGTCGAGCACCGAGTCCGGCCGTGCGAGGTAGACGTACTCAAAAATGCAGGGGTTGTGGCTGGTCTTCTCGGCGCACTGCTCGAACTGGGTGCTGCCGTCGTGGGCCACGAACAGCGCTTCGCCCGGCTGGATGTCGCGCTCCAGTTCAAACCCGTTGCCCTCCAGCGTGACCGATTCGCTCGCCACCATCACGCTGTCGCCCTGACGGCCCACACACAGCGGCCGGATGCCGTAGGGGTCGCGGAAGGCGAGCAGGCCGTGGCCGGCGATCAGGGCAACCACGGCGTACGAGCCGCGAATGCGCTGGTGCACGCCGCGCACCGCCGCAAACACGTCGGCGGGCTTCAGCGTGATGCCGCGGCTGACTTTTTCCAGCTCGTGGGCGAGCACGTTGAGCAGCACCTCGGAGTCGCTGTCGGTGTTGATGTGGCGGTGGTCGGTCTGAAACAGCTCCTGTTTCAAGGCCTGTGCATTGGTCAGGTTGCCGTTGTGCACCAGCACCAGGCCAAACGGCGCGTTCACATAAAACGGTTGCGCTTCTTCTTCGCTGTACGCATTGCCCGCGGTCGGGTAACGCACCTGGCCCAGGCCGCAGTGGCCGGGCAGGCTGCGCATGTTGCGCGTGCGGAAGACGTCACGCACCATGCCCTTGGCCTTGTGCATGAAGAACTTGCGACCTTGTTCGGTCACGATGCCGGCCGCATCCTGGCCCCGGTGCTGCAGCAGCAGGAGTGCGTCGTAGATGAGCTGGTTGACCGGCGCCTGGCTCACAACGCCAACGATTCCACACATGATCGGATCCTTACGGAAATAATGACAAAAACTTCAAGGCAGGTAGCTCGCCAGAGCCGCCGGCAACAGGGGGCGCAGTGCGTGAACACTGTCTGCCATGGCATCGGCCACCACCGACGCCCGCCAGTCGGTTTCGGCACGCAATGGGGTCATGCTGATCACCACCGTCAGTGCCAGCAGGATCAACACCCCGCGGGCCAGACCAAAGGCAGCACCCAACACCCGGTCGATGGGCCTGAGCCCCACCGAAGCCACCAGCTGTTTCACCAGCCAGGCCAGCAAACCACCCGCAAACGCGGTGGCAATGAACACCAGCGCAAACCCCGCCGCCAGCTTCAAGGCCGGCAAGGCGTCGCCCATGGGCAACACCGCAGCCACCTCGTCGGCGTAGGCCTGGGCCAGCAAAAAAGCCGCCACCCAGCCCGCCACGGAAATCACCTCGTACACCAGGCCACGCCACAGGCCCAGCACCGCCGACAGCACCAGCACCGCCAGCAAAACACCGTCGACCCAGTTCATGCGCCAGGGCCCGCGACAAAAAACAGCCCCATCACAAGGTCAGGATGGCGGCGGGCAGTCCGAGGGCTTTCACACGCGCTGCCGCCTTGTCGGCTTCGGCCCGGCTCGTGAACGGTCCCAGGCGCACGCGAATCCGCTTGCCTTGCGGCGTGTCGGCCACATGGGTGTAGGTCGTGAGGCCTGCGCGTTCCAGCTTCAAACGGGTTTCGCGCGCCCGGTCTGCCTCGGCAAAGGCGCCCACCTGCACCACGATGCGCACGCTTCCAGCCGCGGGCTTGTCTTCCAGCAGGGCTTTGGCCCGCGCGGTCTCGGTGTCCGCGGTGCTTTCCTTGGCTGGCGCTTCGACCTTGGCCACCGGCTTCGGTGCGGCCTGGGGGGAAGCGACGGGCGTGTCCTTTGCTTTGGGCTTGTCGGATTCGGGCGTTGCCGCCACGACTTCTTCGCGCGCATCGAGCCCGTCGCCGGCCGGCAGGCTGCCCTCCGGGCTCTTGCTCTTGTCTGCCTCGGCGGAGACCGTTGCGGGCGTCTGAACCGGCGTTTTGGCCTGTGGGCTGGTCGCTTTGGCGCCAGGCAAGGGCTGCGCGGGATGGCGGGCCGGAATCTCGATCGGAATGTCCACCGCGACGGGCCGCGGCTGCGTGTCAAAAAGCATCGGGAAGCCCAGCACACCGAGCAACACCAGCACGGCGGCACCGATCAGCCGGTGGCGGGCGCGGCGGCGAATGGCCTCGATGCTCTGGGGCGGAGGCGTCGTGGGGTTGCTCTGGGAACCTGAACGGGGTGTGAGCATTCGGGGTTGGACCAATACGCTTTCAAAGCCGGCGGTGAGGAGCAAAAACGCACAAAGGCGTGATCGGCGGAGAGGGTCAGGCGGTCAGGTGTTTCGCCGACAGCCGGGGTATCCCATCCTGCAAAACCCCACCCACGGTGAAGAAGGAACCAAAGACCACGATTCTATCAGCGGGGTCTGCTGCAGACACCGCTGCCTGCAATGCCCCCAGGGGGGTGGCGTGGCGCCCTGCCACCCGGCTCTTGCCCCCTGGCGCGGTGGCCGGATGGGCGTCCAGCAGCTGCGCCAGTGCAGCGGCGCTGCTGGCACGTGGCAGGGGCAGATCGGTCACATGCCAGCGGTCGATCAGCGGCGCGATGCGCTCCAGCATGGCGCCCAAGTCCTTGTCGGCCATGGCGCCAAACACGGCATGGGTGGTCGGGTAATAGCCCATGGCATCGAGGTTTTCAGCCAGCGCCGCCACGGAATGCGGGTTGTGGGCCACGTCCAGCACCAGGGTGGGTGTGCCGGGCACGATCTGGAAACGCCCCGGCAGCTCCACCATGGCCAAGCCATTGCGCACGGCCTGGGCCGTGACCGGCAGGCGCGGGCGCAGGGCCTCGATGGCCGCCAGCACGCCGGAGGCATTGACCAACTGGTTGGCGCCGCGCAGCGCCGGGTAGGCCAGGCCGGCGTAACGCCGCCCGCCGTGCGAAGGGTGCATGGCCCAGCCCCACTGCTGCTGGTCGCCGGCGAAATGAAAGTCCTTGCCCAGGCGCCACAGCTCGGCGCCCACTTCCAGCGCGCGGTCCAGCACGCTTTGCGGCGGCACCGGGTCGCTCACCACCACCGGTCGGCCGGTGCGCATGATGCCGGCCTTCTCGTAGCCGATGGCTTCGCGGTCCGGGCCCAGGATGGCCATGTGGTCCAGCGCGATGCAGGTGATGACGGCGCAGTCGGCGTCCAGGATGTTCACCGCGTCCAGCCGCCCGCCCAGACCCACTTCCAGAATCGCCACATCCAACCCGCTGCGCGACAGGGTGCGCAGGATGGCCAGCGTGGTGAACTCAAAATAACTCAGGCTGATGCTGTCTTCGCCACCCTGACCCAGGCGGGCCGCCTCCACCTCGGCAAACGCGGGCAGCAGCGCGTCGGCGGCCACCGCCTCACCCTGGACGCGGCAGCGCTCTTCAAAATGCACCAGGTGCGGCGAGGTGTAGACGCCGGTGCGGTAGCCCGCTTCGCCGTAGATGGCTTCGAGCATGGCGCAGGTGGAGCCCTTGCCGTTGGTGCCCGCCACGGTGATCACCGGGCAATCCATCGCCAGACCCATGCGCTGCGCAACGCGCTGCACGCGGTCCAGGCCCATGTCGATGGTGACGGGGTGCAGGCGCTCGCAGTGCGCGAGCCAGTCTTCAAGCGTATTCAGGGCCGGGAACGTGTTCATGGCCCTGATTATCCCGGGCCGGCCAAAACCTCAGCGCGCGAAGCGGTCCGTGGCCTCGATCAGCTTGGTGAGGATGCCAGGTTCGTTGAAAGCGTGCCCGGCATCGGGCACCAGGTGGAACTCGGCCTGCGGCCAGGCGCGGTGCAGCGCCCAGGCCGTGTGGGCGGGGGTGCAGACGTCGTAACGGCCCTGCACGATCACGCCGGGAATATGCGCCAACTTGCCCGCATCACGGATCAGCTGCCCCTCGTCCATCCAGCCGTCGTGCACGAAGTAGTGGTTTTCGATGCGCGCGAAGGCCAGCGAGAACGCGTCGTTCGAATGTTTGGCCGTGTTGGCCTCATCGGGCAGCAGGCGGATCGTCTGCCCTTCCCACAGGCTCCAGGCGCGCGCGCAGGCCAGTTGCTCGGCCGTGTCCGCCCCGGTCAGGCGCCGACGGTAGGCACCGATCAGGTCGCCCCGCTCGGCCTCGGGAATGGGCGCCACAAAACCCTCCCACAAATCCGGGAACAGCCACGAAGCGCCCTCCTGGTAGTACCAGAGCAGTTCCTCGCGCCGCAGGGTGAAGATGCCGCGCACGATCAGCGCCGACACGCGCTGTGTGTGCGCCTGTGCATAGGCCAGCGCCAGCGTGCTGCCCCAGGAGCCGCCGAAAACCAGCCAGCGGTCCACGCCCAGCATCTCGCGCAGGCGCTCCATGTCGGCCACCAAGTGCCAGGTGGTGTTGTTCTCCAGCGAGGCGGCGGGCTGGGAACGCCCGCAACCGCGCTGGTCGAACAGCAACACACAGTAGCGTTCCGGATCGAACAGGCGGCGGTGATCGGGCGAGCAGCCCGAACCCGGTCCGCCGTGCAGGAACACCGCCGGTTTTCCTGCCGGGTTGCCACACAGTTCCCAATAGACCGAATGGCCATCGCCGGTGTCGAGCACGCCGGTCTGGAACGGTTCGATGGGCGGGTAAAAGTCGCGCTGGGTCATGGTGATGGCTTCGGGTTGGACCGCGCCTGCCGAGGGCGGCGTGCCAGAATTCGGGGATGACCACACTCTACGGCATCCCCAACTGCGACACCGTCAAAAAGGCCCGCGCCTGGCTGGCGGAACACGGTGTCGAATACACGTTCCACGACTTCAAGAAACAGGGCGTTCCCGAGGCCGATCTCGACCGCTGGCTGGCCGTCGCCGGCTGGGAAAAACTCGTCAACCGCAAGGGCACGACCTGGCGAGGGCTGGACGAGGCCACGCGCAACGCGGTGGTGGACAACCCCACCGCCCGCACCCTGCTGCTGGACCACCCCAGCGTGATCAAGCGCCCTGTCGTGGCCTGGGCCAAAGGCGCCATCACCGTCGGCTTTGACGCCACCGACTGGCAACAACGGCTCTGACCTCCCCGCCCGCCTAAAATCGCGGTTTCGCCTCCACTTTTCACACCCTCCCTCCCATGAGCACCACCCAGATCAGCGGCGTGACCGTCAACACCCAGGCCAGCGTGTACTTCGACGGCAAGTGCGTCAGCCACGGCATCACCTTCCCGGACGGCACCAAGAAGTCGGTTGGCGTGGTGCTGCCCGCCACGCTGACGTTCAACACCGGCGCACCCGAGATCATGGAATGCGTGGCCGGCGGCTGCGAATACAAGCTGGCCGGCTCCGACGCCTGGCTCAAGTCCGGCCCGGGCGACAAGTTCAGCATTCCCGGCAACAGCAGTTTCGACATCCGGGTGACCGAGCCCTACCACTACATCTGCCACTTCGGCTGAGCACACACATGGCCACCATTCTTCAGAACCTTCCCACGCAACAGAAAGTCGGCATCGCCTTTTCCGGCGGCCTGGACACCTCCGCCGCCCTGCTGTGGATGAAGCAAAAGGGCGCAATCCCCTACGCCTACACCGCCAACCTCGGCCAGCCCGACGAGCCGGACTACGACGAGATCCCGCGCAAGGCCATGCAGTACGGCGCCGAAAAAGCGCGCCTGATCGACTGCCGCACCCAGCTGGCGCACGAAGGCATTGCCGCGCTTCAGTGCGGCGCCTTCCACATCAGCACCGCGGGTGTGACCTACTTCAACACCACGCCGCTGGGCCGTGCAGTCACGGGCACCATGCTGGTGGCCGCGATGAAGGAAGACGACGTCCACATCTGGGGCGACGGCAGCACCTACAAGGGCAACGACATCGAGCGCTTCTACCGCTACGGCCTGCTGACCAACCCCAGCCTGAAGATCTACAAGCCCTGGCTCGACCAGCTGTTCATCGACGAGCTGGGCGGCCGCGCCGAAATGAGCGCCTTCATGACAGCCAACGGCTTCGGCTACAAGATGAGCGCCGAAAAGGCCTATTCCACCGACAGCAACATGCTGGGCGCCACGCACGAGGCGAAAGACCTGGAGCACCTCAACAGCGGCATCACCATCGTCAACCCCATCATGGGTGTGGCGTTCTGGAAGGATGAGGTCGAAGTCAAACGCGAAACCGTGACGGTGCGCTTCGAAGAAGGCCAGCCGGTCGCCCTGAACGGCCAGACCTTCGACTCACCGGTGGACCTGATCCTTGAGGCCAACCGCATCGGTGGCCGCCACGGCCTGGGCATGAGCGACCAGATCGAGAACCGCATCATCGAAGCCAAGAGCCGCGGCATCTACGAAGCCCCGGGCCTAGCCCTGCTGCACATCGCCTACGAGCGCCTGGTGACCGGCATCCACAACGAAGACACGATCGAGCAGTACCGCATCAACGGCCTCAAGCTCGGCCGCCTGCTCTACCAGGGCCGCTGGTTCGACCCGCAGTCCATCATGCTGCGCGAAACCGCCCAGCGCTGGGTGGCGCGCGCCATCACCGGCGAGGTCACCATCGAACTGCGCCGTGGCAACGACTACTCGATCATGAACACCGAGAGCCCGAACCTGACGTATGCGCCCGAGCGCCTGTCGATGGAAAAGGTGGAAGACGCGCCGTTCACGCCGCTGGACCGCATCGGCCAGCTGACCATGCGCAACCTCGACATCGTGGACACCCGTGCCAAACTCGGCATCTACGCCAAGAGCGGCCTGCTGTCGCTGGGCGAAGGCGCGCAGATGCTGCGGCTGGAAGGCGACAAGGGCGAATAAGCCCCGTCGTCTGCCCCCTGAGAAAGCCGCTCCCCCGAGCGGCTTTCCTGCTTCTGGGTGTGGCTCGCCGGGGATCAGTGGCTTCCGCCGCCAACGCCAGCGGGTTCGACCCGCTCGAAACGCCGGTCGATCAGATCCGGATCGTCAAAATGCCGCCGCCCGACAAAGGCCGTGGCGTGGTGCCCCCACTGCCGCTGCGCACCGGCGTCCCGCACGCCCATGGGCCAGAACAGGTAGCGCTCGCCCCGCTGTGTGCCGGCAATGAGGCCGTCGGGGCCATACAGGCTGCGGCGCGCGCCGGGTTCACCGCCGGGCCAGGGCAGCGAACGCAACACGGATTCCGCCCGGTGTTCATAGGGTTCGCCGACCGGGTCGCGCACCGTGCTCAGGGCGGTCAGGTAATGCGACCCCGAGACCAGCCGCAGGACCATGCGTTCCCCGGCTGCCGGCTCCGGCGCCTCGCCCGGGATGAACACCCATTCAATGCCCGGTTCGGGAGCGGGCCTGGCGCGCAGCGCGCGGGTGGGAAAAAAGAGGTGGTAACAACCGCAGGCGTGGATCGTGTCGTACAGCAGCGGTTGGCCGTGGACGTCCAGCGTCACGCGCCAGACCAGGCCATCCAGTTGGCCCGCCAGCAGATCGAAAGACCCGGCCCGTGGCCGCTCGGGAAACCAGGCGAGGTAAACCAGCTGCACCAGTGTTTGCCCCGCCTGCCGCACCAACGCGATGCGCCGGTACACCGTCGGCTGCGAAGTGTCCACGCGCGGCGTGCCACCGGGCACCAGGGTCATGGCGCCAATGCGGTCGAAGCCGGCCCCTTTGGGCAGTTCGAACACCGGGGCATGGCGGTCCAGCAGTTGCTGCTGCAGGCGCTCATCCAGCTGGGGAATGCCCAGCGCGTTGCGCGGGGCCCGCGCGAACGCATCACCAAGGTCCCCCACCTCCGATGCCCGAGGCACGAAGCGCGTGGTGGATGGCCCGCCGGGTGCCACCTGCGCCTCGCGGGCAAAAGCGTCCAGCGTGTCCTGTTGCCAGCGCTGCACGCCCGCGCTGAACGGCAGGCGCGTGATGGCGTAGACACCCAGCGCACGGGCCAGTGTGGAATAGGCATCGGGCACCTGCGCCCGTTCGAGCAACAGCGTGCGGCGCACGGTCGCGCTCCGGTCGGCGTCTGTCAACACCTGCGCGCAGTGCCGGGTCTGCTCGGCCACAGCGGCCCGTGGGTCCTTCGGCGGGCTGTTGTTCCAGCCCTCGGCAACCGCAGCCAAGGCCTCAATGCCCGCACCGGGCAGGTTGGCGATTTCAATCCCGTGTCCTTCGGTTCCCCGCGCCTGCAACAAACCCAGCCAGTCGTCGAAAGCCACACCGCCCTGCGCAGCCCGCTCACGAAACGAGGCCAGAAAACGGGAGCTCCGCAACTGCGGGAACCCCGCCAGGCGGTGATCCTCGGCGTCGTTCACCCGGTGCTGGGTCACGACACGGTCCAGCTGGGTGAACCAGGCCCGGCAACTGGCTGCCGGATCATCCGGCTGGCTCGCCACGGGTTCTGACGGTGCGGGCCACGAAGCACAGGCCGACAAGGCCGCCAGCAGCAGCCCGGCCCACAGCCACCGCAGGGCCTGCAGCTGCGGGGCATCAGCGCGCGCGAACCCCATGGCTGGCTACTTCTTCGGTACCGCTCGCGTGCGGCGTTGGATCTCGGCCACGAGGCTTTCAAACCGCTGGCGGATGTTCGCCCGCAGGATCGGCTGGGCCAGGAACCCCGGCACCGGGGACGCCAGTTCCATCTCCCCGCGCCAGGTGAGGTCGTACAGATCGGTGGCGCCCGCCACGGGTATCAACCGGTATTCCCCCTCCAGGTGGCTGAAATCGCCGCGCACCGCCTTCACCCCGATGCGCTCCGGCGGTTGCTCATCCACCTCCAGCACCACGTTGACCGCCATGTTGAAAAACAGGATGTCGGCGTGCCCACTTTGTTCAACCAGCGCGCCGCCCGGTTTGCGCCGAAGCACCACACTGCGGTCCATGCCGGTGATCCACCGGGCGGTGTTGTCGTAGTCGGTCAGGGTGGCCCAGATCACGCTGTACGGCGCCGCCACCGTGGTGCGCATGCCGATGGTGACACGGCGGCCCTGGTGGGTGGACGTGATGTCGACGCCAGCGGTCTCGGCCATCGCCAGGCGGGCCGGAACAGCGTAGGCCACACAGCCGGTCACGAGCAGCAGCCGCACCATCTGCGAAAGGTATCGACGGTTCATGAGCCGCATGCTACAGCGGCAGGCCATTTGGCGCAGGCGCCCGGAAACGCTCAGCCGCTCAAACCACGACGGGCTCGGGTTCCAGCCGGATACCGAAACGTTCATAGACACTGGTCTGGATCGCCTTGGCCAGGGTCATGACTTCGCCACCGGTGCAGGGGTGGCTGGGGCCACCGCGGTTGACCAGCACCAGCGCCTGCTTTTCGTACACAGCGGCGTTGCCCACGCTCTTGCCTTTCCAGCCGCAGGCGTCGATCAGCCAGCCCGCCGCCAGCTTGATGCTGCCGTCCGGCATCGGGTAGTGCACCACCTTCGGATCGCGCGCGATGATGTCGGCGCACTGTTCGGGCGTGACGGTGGGGTTCTTGAAGAAGCTGCCGGCGTTGCCGATCACCGCCGGGTCGGGCAATTTGGCGCGCCGGATCGCCACCACCCAGTCGAAGATCTGCTGCGCATCGGGCGTGTGGATGCCGGTCTCGGCCATCTTGCGCTCCAGGTCCAGGTAACCCAGCACCGGCTTCCAGGGTTTGGGCAACAGGAAACGCACGCGGGTGATCAGCGCCCGGCCCGCCAGGCCGAAGCTGCGCGCGTCCGTTGGCACGTGTTTGAACACCGAATCGCGGTAGCCGAAACCACATTGCGCGGCGTCCAGCGTGAAGGCGCGACCGGTCTGCAGGTCGATGGCGTCGAGTGAATGAAAACGGTCCTGCAGTTCCACGCCGTAGGCGCCGATGTTTTGCACCGGCGACGCCCCCACCGAGCCGGGTATCAGCGCCAGGTTTTCCAGACCGGGCCAGCCCTGCACCAGCGTCCAGGCCACGAACTGGTGCCAGTTCTCGCCCGCACCGGCCTCCACCACCCAGCCCTTGGCGGTTTCTTCCACCAGGCGCCGGCCCGGGATGTCGACCTTGAGCACCAGCGCCTTGATATCCCCCGTGATCACGAGGTTGCTGCCCCCCCCGAGCACAAACACCGGGGCGGCCCAGTCGGGTCCGGACATCAGACCGGTGAGGTCCGCCTCGGAGCACACGCGCGCGAAACGCTGGGCCCGCGCCGCGATGCCAAAACTGTTGAAGGGCTGGAGCGCCACATTGTTCTCGACTAACATCTGAAGATTGTCTCACCCACGCTTTCTGGAACCACGCACCATGCCTTCTTTTGACACCGTTCTCGAAGCCGATCTTGTGGAAGTGAAAAACGCGGTCGAACAGGTCGCACGCGAAATCGGCACCCGTTTTGATTTCAAGGGCACCAGCGCCGGCATCGAACTCAAGGACAAGGAAAAGGAAATCACCCTGTTCGGTGATGCCGACTTCCAGCTCACCCAGGTCAACGACGTGCTGGTGGCCAAACTGGCCAAGCGCGGCGTGGACGTGCGCTTCCTCGACGCCGGCAAGGTCGAAAAAATCGGCGGCGACAAGGTCAAACAGGTGGTGAAAGTCAAGAACGGCATCAGCACCGAAGACGGCAAAAAGATCCAGCAAACCCTCAAGGGCAGCAAGATCAAAGTGCAGGGCGCCATTCAGGGCGACGCGGTGCGCGTGACCGGCGCCAAGCGCGACGACCTGCAGGCCGCCATGGCGCTGATCAAAAGCGAGCTGAAGGACCTGCCTTTGTCGTTCAACAATTTCAGGGACTGAGCCCGCCCCCGCGCCGCGCCCAGGGGCGCGTCACCCCCTCTAGGGGGCGGCGCCTTTGGGCCGGCAAAGCCGGACCCTCGGCGCCCTTGGTGAAGGCACTTCATGCGCACATCGTTTCTTTGCCCCGCACTGCTTCTGGCCCTCGTTGCCAACGCCTCGCTGGCGCAGTCGGTTGCACTCTCGGGCATGAGCGGCAGCAAGGCGCTGGTGGTGATCGACGGGAGCGCGCCCCGGTTCATGAGCGCGGGGCAGACGCACCAGGGCGTGCGCCTGATCAGCGCCCAGGACGACACCGCGGTGATCGAGATCGAGGGCAAGCGCCAGACATTGCGGGTGGGTGATGCGCCGGTGAGCGTGGGTCGCATGGCCGCTAGCGGCGGCGGTGGCCAGCGCATCGTGCTGACAGCCGACTCGCGTGGCCACTTCATGCCACAGGGGCAGATCAATGGCAAGACGGTGCAGTTCATGGTGGACACCGGGGCCACCGGCATCGGCATCGGCGAAGCCGAAGCCCGACGCATCAACCTGAAGTTCGAACAAGGGCAGAAGGTCCAAATGAACAC
This sequence comes from Hydrogenophaga aromaticivorans, assembly GCF_013387465.1. Lineage (GTDB taxonomy): Bacteria > Pseudomonadota > Gammaproteobacteria > Burkholderiales > Burkholderiaceae_C > Hydrogenophaga > Hydrogenophaga aromaticivorans. Next base: position 212,039 of record NZ_VYGV01000025.1, read on the forward strand.
CGCCAATGGCTCGGCCAACGGCTACCTCATCAAGCTGGATTCGGTGCGCCTGGGTGATGTTGTGGTGTACGACGTGGCGGCCATCGTGTCGCCGCAGCCGATGCCTTATGTGCTGCTCGGCAACACCTTCCTCACCCGCTTCCAGATGCAGCGCACGAACGACCAGCTCACGCTGGAAAAGCGCTTCTGATTGCTCAGGCCTGCGCAGCCGTCACCACGATCTCGATCTTCCAGTCCGGATTCGCCAGCGCGGCCTGCACCGTGGCACGCGGCGGCGCGGTGCCCGGCACCACCCAGGCGTCCCACACCTCGTTCATGATGCCGATCTCGCGGATGTCGGTCAGGTAGATCTGTGCGCGCAGGATGCGCGACTTGTCGCTGCCGGCTTCCAGCAGGCGCTGCTGGACCTGGTCGAGCACGTCCTGCGTCTGGCCCCGGATGTCCGTGTCGCCCCGTTCGGGCACCATGCCGGCGAGGTAGACCACGCCGTTGAAAACCGCCGCTTCGCTGTAGCGGGCCGCCACGCCGTGGCGCTCAATATCCTGGCTCATTGGCTTTTGGACCCCAGTTTGCTTTCTTTGCCGGCGAACAACCGGTTGATGTTTTCCGCGTGGCGCCACACCAGCAGGATGCCCATGACCGCCAGGCTCAACACCATCACATTCGGGGCGTCCCAGGCCACCTGGCGGCCAAACAGGTAGTACGCCGGAGCGAACACCGCCGTGACGATGGAGGCCAGTGAGGAGTAACGAAAGAAGAAGGCCACGATCACCCAGGTGGCGAGCGTGGCGAGGCCGAGCCAGGGGTTGAAACCGAGGATCACGCCGGCCGCCGTGGCCACGCCCTTGCCGCCCTGGAAGCGGAAGAACACCGGATACAGGTGCCCGAGAAAAGCCGCCAGGCCGACCAGCGCCACCGTGCCGTCGCCCAGCCCCCAGGCTTCACCCCACCACTTCACGGCCACCACCGGCAGCCAGCCCTTGAAGGCGTCCAGCAGCAGCGTGACGATGGCGGCGGCCTTGCTGCCCGAGCGCAGCACGTTGGTGGCGCCGGGGTTCTTGCTGCCGAAGGTGCGCGGGTCGTTCAGGCCCATCGCGCGACTGACCAGGACAGCAAAAGACAGCGAGCCGATCAGGTAGGCGGCCACGGTGGCGATGAGCGGATAGAAGGATTCCAAGGCGACGTCCTCGTTGTTGTTCTGGGGGTTCGCGCGTCCAGCGCGCGTGCGGTTCCGGTCGCCTATTCTGCCAGCGCGCACTGCACGGCCCTGGCCCCCAGCGGACCGCTGAGCACGGCCGGGTCGATACCGACCAGGAAACCGCGCCGCCCACCGTTGATCCAGATCTTCGGCAGCGCCAGCACCGTGGACTCCACCCACACCGGCATGTCGCGCTTGAGGCCAAAGGGCGAGGTACCACCCACAAAATAGCCGCTGTGCCGGTTCGCCACCTCGGGCTTGCAGGGCTCGACCGACTTGGCACCGATCTGGCGCGCCAGGTTCTTGGTGGACACCGTGCGGTTGCCGTGCATCAGCACCGCCAGCGGCTTCGCCGTCTCGTCCTGCATGATCAGCGTCTTGACCACGGCAAACGGGTCGAAGCCCAATACCGCGGCGCTGTGCTGCGCACCGCCGTGTTCCAGGTACTCATAGGGGTGCTCGGTGAAGACCACGCCATGCGCCTTGAGCCAGGCGGTGGCGGGGGTTTCAGAGATGTGGGTCTTCTTCGCCATCACTGGGCGGGATCGCGCAGTTCCCAGCGGATTTTGTCAATCTCTTTGAGCAGCTCGGGCGACAGCGCCGTGCCCCAGGCATCCAGACATTCGTCCAGCTGCGCCAGCGAGGTCACACCGATGATGGTGCTGGCCACGCGCCAGTTGGTGTAGCAGAAGGCCAGCGCCAGTTGCGCGGGCGTCATGCCGTGCTCGCGGGCCAGCGCGTTGTATCGGCGCGCGGCATCCAGCGCTTCCGGCCGACCCCAGCGCTGTTTGCGCATCGAGTCGTACAGCGCCATGCGCCCGGCGTCGCCCACCAAGCCGTTGGCGTCGTATTTGCCGGTCAGCAGGCCGAAGCCCAGCGGTGAATACGCCAGCAGCGACACGCCCAGGCGGTGGCAGGTTTCGTCGAGCCCGTTTTCATAGCTGCGGTTGATCAGGCAATACGGGTTCTGCACCGTGGCCACGCGCGGCAGGCCGTGCTGCTCGGCCAGGCGCACGAACTCGTGCACGCCGTAAGGTGTTTCGTTCGACAGGCCCACCGCCCGCACCTTGCCCGCTTGGACCAGCTCGGCCAGGGCCTCCAGCTGCTCGTGCACGGAAACGCCGGGCTTGTCTTTGGCCGGGTCGAAATACAGTGCGCCGAAGGCCGGCATGTTGCGCGCCGGCCAGTGGATCTGGTAAAGGTCGATCACGTCGGTCTGCAGGCGGCGCAAGCTGGCCTCGCAGGCCTCGATGATGCCGGCCTTGCTCACCTCGGGGCGCAGCCAGGGCATGCCGCGGGCGGGGCCCGCCACCTTGGTGGCCAGCACGAGTTTTTCGCGCGCGCCCGGTCGCTTGGCGAACCAGTTGCCGAGAATGGTTTCGGTGGCGCCGCAGGTTTCGGCCCGGGCGGGGACGGAATACATTTCGGCCGCGTCGAGGAAGTTGACGCCGCGCTCCAGCGAGCGGTCCAGAATCTGGTGGGCATCGGCTTCGTTGACCTGCTCACCAAAGGTCATGGTGCCGAGGCAGATGGGGGTGACTTGCAGGGTGCTGGCACCCAGTGAAACAGTGTTCATGAAGAAGTGTGCAAATGCGTATGGCGTGAAACCGGAGGACCGAAACGGTCTATAAGTTTAGGGCCGCGGGAAAGCCCCGTGTGTCACCCGTGAACCCGCTGCCCGCCCTGGAGTTGCCCATGTACCGATTCAAACCCCTGCACCTGCTCACCGCCTTCGCCTTGTGCATCACCCTGGCGGGTTGTGGCACACCCGACCGGGGCGGTGGTCCGCGGCCTGACCGGGCTGGAGATGCCACCGGATCGACGCTTGAAGTGCCTGTCGCGGAAGCCTTTGCCCCCGGGCGATCGGCCGTCAAACCCGCCCTCGCCCGCCAGCTCAACGGCCTGGCGCAGCGCTTACAGGGACAGGGCTATTCGCGCCTGCGCATCGTGGGTCCTGGCGACGAGACGGGCAGCGCATCGGCCAACCGGATGCTGGCGCTGGACCGCGCGCACAGCGTGCGCGACTACCTGATCGGGCGCGGTCTGTCGGTGACCCGGCTGCAGGCCGAAGGCCTGGCGTCGAGCCGCAGCCTGACCATCCAGGTCACCGCACCGCCCGGTCGCGGCGCCCGCTGAAGGCGTTCAGGCCAGCGCGCGGGCCCGCGCCTCTTCCTGCAGGCGCAACACGCGGCGCTGCACCTTGCCCGTGGTCGTCATGGGCAGGGACTCGACGAATTCGATCTCTTTCGGGTACTCGTACGGTGCGAGCTTGCCCTTCACATGGGCCTGCAGCTCGGCCACCAGCCGCTGCTCGAACGCTGCATCGCCCGCCGCGCGCCCGGGCTGTGCGCCGAGGTATTCCTGCGCCAGCACCACATAGGCCTTGACCACCGCGCCGCGCTCGGCGTCGGGCTTGGGCACCACCGCCGCGTTGGCCACCGCCGGGTGCTTGACCAGGCAGTTCTCGATCTCGCCCGGCCCGATGCGGTAGCCCGCGGCCTTGAACACATCGTCGGCCCGGCCCTGGTACCAGAGGTAGCCCTCGGCATCGCGCACCGCCATGTCGCCGGTGCGGCACCAGCTGTTGGCCATGTCGCCGGTGAACTTGGCGCGCGTGGCGGCCTCGTTCTTCCAGTAGCCGAGGAAAAAGATCGGGTCGGGGTCGCCATGCACATCCAGCCGGTGCACCGCCACGTCGCCCGGCACGCCCACCGGGCACTCGCAGCCCTCGTCGTCGATCACCGCCACGCGGTGGCCCGGGTAGCCTTTGCCCATGCTGCCAGCCTTGGCGGGGTAGAGCCGCGCGCAGTTGCCCACGATGTAGTTGATCTCGGTCTGGCCAAACATTTCGTTGACCGTCACGCCCAGCTGTTTCTGGCAGTAGGCAAACACCGCGTCGCCCACGGCCTCGCCCGCGCTCATGATGGCCTGCAGCTGCACCCGGAACTGCTTTCGCGGCTGGGGATAGGCTTTCATCATGGCCTTGAGCGCGGTCGGAAACAGGAAGGTGTGCGTGACGCGGTGGCGCTCCATCAGTTCAAACGCGGCCTGCGGACTGAAGCGGCCGTTGAAGGCCACGATGGGGCGGCCGAAATACAGCGAGGGCAGCAGCGCGTCCATCAGGCCACCGGTCCAGGCCCAGTCGGCCGGCGACCAGAACACCGCCTGCGAAGGCTTCGTCGCATCGAAAGGATCAAAGCCAAACCAGTTCTGGCTGCAGACAAACCCCGTGAGGTTGCCGATGAGTGCGCGGTGCGGAATCAGCGCGCCCTTGGGGTTGCCGGTGGTGCCGCTGGTGTAGATCAGCACCGCGGCTTCGTCCGCCAGGGTGTCCACCGCCTTGAAACGCGCAGGAGCCGAGGCCAGCAGGCCGGTCCATTCCAGCGCACCCGGCGCCGGCGCTTCGACCGCAATCAGGGCCCGCAGCTGCGGGCAGTTGCCGCTGACCGACTGCACCGCCGCCAGCGTGCTGCCGTCACAGATCGCCACCACCGCCTCGCTGTCCTGCAGACGGAATTCCAGCGCCTCGGGCCCGAACAGCTGCGACAGCGGCATGCCCACCGCCCCCATCTGCAGCACGGCCATGTAGGCCACGGCGGTCTCGAAGCGCTGCGGCATCACGATGGCCACGCGGTCGCCACGCTGAACGCCGAGCGCCGTCAGTGCGCTGGACAGGCGGTTCGCCTGCTGCTGCAGCTCGGCGTAACTGTGGTGGCGGTCGGGTTGTCCCGGCGCGGTGGCAATCACCGCGGTCTGCTGCGCCGTGGCCGGATCGGCAACCCAGCGGCGCGAGCAGACGGCCGCCATGTTGAAGCGGCGAGGCACCTGCCAGCCAAAGCGGCCATGCAGATCGGCGTAGTGGTCGGGGGTGTCGCTGGCTTGACGCTGGCGCATGAAGGGTCTCCGTCTCGTCTTTATGATGAATCGAATGTACCAAGCCCTGAAAGCCTCGCGCAGCACGTTTGTGCCGATCCGCCACCTGTCCTACCACGTGCGTCAGTGGGGTGAACCGGTACCCGGACAGGCGCCGCTGGTGCTGGTGCACGGCTGGATGGACGTGTCGGCTTCGTGGCAGTTCATGGTGGACGCGCTGAAGGCCGATCGCTGGATCATCGCGCCCGACTGGCGCGGCTTCGGCCTGACCCGCAGTGGCGATCCGTCTCCGGACAGCTACTGGTTCCCCGACTACCTGACCGACCTCGATGCCCTGCTCGACCACTTCGCGGGCGAACAGCCGGTCGATCTGGTCGGCCACAGCATGGGTGGCAACGTGGTCATGATGTATGGCGGCGTGCGGCCGCTGCGTATCCGCCGGCTGGTCAACCTGGAAGGCTTCGGCCTGCCCGCCACGCGTCCGGCCCAGGCGCCCGAGCGCTACGCCAAGTGGATGGACGAGATCAAGGCCCTGCACCGCGGCGAGATGGACCTCAAGGGCTACGACTCGGCGGACGGCGTGGCCCGGCGCCTGATGAAGACCAACCCCCGGCTGCCGCAAGCCAAGGCCGACTGGCTGGCGCAGCACTGGGCCGCGCCCGATGCCCAGGGCCGCTGGCAGATCCTCGGGGACGTGGCCCACAAGGTGGTCAGCGCCCACCTCTACCAGGTGGAAGAAGCGCTGGCGATCTACCGCCGCATCAGTGCGCCGGTGCTCAGCGTGACCGCGAGCGACGACAGCCTGGGCCAGTGGTGGAAGGGCCAGTTCACGCTGGCGCAGTACCTGGAGCGCCTGCGGGCGGTGCCCAACCTGCAGAGCGCCGTGGTTCAGGACGCGGCCCACATGTTGCACCACGACCAGCCGGAAGAACTCGCCCGGCTGATCGAGAATTTCCTGATCTGAGGCGATGACGGGACCGTCCGTGCCAGAGGGCGGCGGGCATGAGAAAATCGGAGATTGTGTCAACGGCGGCTTTCTGCCTGTCCGGCTGATTCCCATCCCCGAATTCCGATTGAGGCCCCATCATGGAAGCAGAACGCGTCAACACCATCCGTAGCCAGCTCGAAGACCTGACCACCCGCGTGGTCGAGTTACGGAGGTATCTTTGACTACGATGCCAAAGCATCCAAACTGAAAGAAGTCGAATCCGCGCTGGAAGACCCGACGGTCTGGAACGACCCCAAACGCGCCCAGGACCTGGGGCGTGAGAAAAAATCGCTCGAAGACGTGGTGCACGTGCTGGACCGCCTCACCGGTGAGCTGTCCGACAACACCGAGCTGTTCGAGATGTCGAGCGAAGACGGCGACGACGCCGGGCTGATCACCATCGAAGGCGAGGCCGCCAAGGTCGCGGTCGAGGTGGAGAAGCTCGAATTCCGCCGCATGTTCAACAACCCGGCCGATCCGCTGAACTGCTTCCTGGACATCCAGGCCGGCGCCGGCGGCACCGAGGCCTGCGACTGGGCCAGCATGCTGTTGCGTCAGTACCTGAAGTACTGCGAGCGCAAGGGCTTCACGACCACGATCGAAGACGAAACCGCGGGCGACACCGCCGGCATCAAGGGCGCCACCATCAAGATCGAAGGCGACTACGCCTTCGGCCTCCTGCGTACCGAAACCGGTGTGCACCGCCTGGTGCGCAAGAGCCCGTTCGACAGCTCGGGCGGGCGCCACACCTCGTTCGCCTCGGTGTTCGTGTACCCCGAGATCGACGACTCGATCGAGATCAACATCAACCCGGCCGACGTGCGCACCGACACCTTCCGCGCATCGGGCGCGGGCGGCCAGCACATCAACAAGACCGACTCGGCGGTGCGCCTGACGCACATCCCCACCGGCATCGTGGTGCAGTGCCAGGACGGCCGCAGCCAGCACAGCAACCGCGACGTGGCGTGGAAACGCCTGCGCTCGCGCCTGTACGACTTTGAGCTGCGCAAGCAACAGGAAGAGCAGCAGAAGCTCGAAGACACCAAGACCGATGTCGGCTGGGGTCACCAGATCCGCAGCTACGTGCTGGACAACAGCCGCATCAAGGACCTGCGCACCAACGTCGAAATCTCGGCCACGCAGAAAGTGCTGGACGGCGACCTCGACGCCTTCATCGAAGCGTCTCTCAAACAAGGAGTCTGAGCATGAGTTCACTGCGTGAAGGCCCCACCACCGTGGTCCGCCGGGAGGACTACACCGCCCCCGCCTACTGGATCGACACTGTCGACCTGAGCTTCGACCTCGACCCGGCCAAGACCCGGGTGCTCAACAAGATGCGCCTGCGCCGCAACCCGGACGTGGCCGCGCAGGCGCTGCGGCTCGATGGCGAAGACCTGAACCTGGCGCGCGTGCTGGTCAACGGTGCGGGCTGCTCGTTCAAGATGGACGGCAACCAGCTGGTGCTGGAAAACCTGCCCGACGGCTACGCGCCGATCGAGCTCGAAATCTTCACCACCTGCGCGCCCGAGAAGAACACCCAGCTCATGGGCCTTTACGTGAGCCAGGGCACATTCTTCACCCAGTGCGAGGCCGAAGGTTTCCGCCGCATCACGTATTTCCTCGATCGTCCGGACGTGATGGCGAGCTACACCGTGACGCTGCGCGCCGACAAGAAGCTCTACCCGGTGCTGCTGTCCAACGGCAACCTGGTCGAAGAAGGCGCGCTGCCCGACGGCCGCCATTTCGCCAAATGGGTCGACCCGCACAAGAAGCCCTGCTACCTGTTCGCGCTTGTGGCCGGCCAGCTGGTGGCGCGCGAGCAGCGCATCAGGGCCCGCAACGGCAACGACCACCTGCTGCAGGTGTATGTGCGCCCCGGCGACATGGACAAGACCGAACACGCGATGAACTCGCTGATCGCCAGCGTGATCTGGGACGAAGCCCGCTTCGGCCTGCCGCTCGATCTGGAGCGCTTCATGATCGTCGCCACCAGCGACTTCAACATGGGCGCGATGGAGAACAAGGGCCTCAACATCTTCAACACCAAGTACGTGCTGGCCAACAGCGCCACCGCGACCGACACCGACTTCGCCAACATCGAGTCGGTCGTGGGCCACGAGTACTTCCACAACTGGACCGGCAACCGCGTCACCTGCCGCGACTGGTTCCAGCTCTCGCTGAAGGAAGGCCTGACGGTCTTCCGCGACCAGGAGTTCAGCATGGACCTGTGCGCCGAAGCGTCGGCGCGCGCGGTCAAGCGCATCGAAGACGTCCGTGTGCTGCGCACCGCGCAGTTCCCTGAAGACGCCGGCCCGATGGCGCACCCGGTGCGGCCCGACAGCTACGTCGAGATCAACAACTTCTACACCGTCACGGTCTACGAAAAAGGCGCCGAAGTCGTGCGCATGATGCAGACCCTGGTGGGGCGCGCCGGCTTTGCCGCGGGCATGAAGCTGTATTTCGAACGCCACGACGGCAGCGCCGTCACCTGCGACGACTTTGCACAGGCCATGGCAGACGCCAACCCGGACAGCGACCTCGCCCGCCTGCTGCCGCAGTTCAAGCGCTGGTACAGCCAGGCCGGCACGCCGCTCGTGCAAGCCCGCGGGGTGTACGACGCGGCCGCGCGCAGCTACACGCTCACGCTCACGCAAAGCTGCGCCCCCACGCCCGGCCAGGCGGCAAAAGAGCCGTTCGTGATCCCGGTCGCCATCGGCCTGCTCGACGCCCAGGGCAATCAACTGCCGCTGCAGCTCGCGCACTGGAACCAGCCCGAAACCGGCACCCGCACCTTTGTGCTGACGCAGGACAGCGAGAGCTTCACCTTCGTCAACGTGGACGCCGAACCCGTGCCCTCGATCCTGCGCGGCTTCTCGGCGCCGGTGGTGCTGGACGCCGAATACACCGACGCGCAGCTGCTGAGCCTGCTGGCCCACGACACCGACGCCTTCAACCGCTGGGAAGCCGGCCAGCGACTGGCGCTGCGCCGCGCACTCGCCGCCATCCGAGCCGAAGGCCCGGTGCCGCACGAGCCGCTGGACGCGGCCTACCTCGGCGCCATGCGCGACGTGCTGCGCCACCCCACGCTGGACGCGGCGTTCAAGGAACTGGTGCTCACGCTGCCGGGCGAAACCTACATCGCCGAGCAGCTCGACGTGGTGGACCCGCAGCGCATCCACGCGGTGCGCGAGACCATGCGCGAGCAACTCGCCGAAGCCCTGCTCGACGACTGGGCCTGGGCGTATGAAGCCCACAAGGACAACGGCGCCTACCGCCCCGACCCGCTGAGCACCGGTCGCCGTGCCTTGGCCGGCATGGCCCTGACCATGCTCTGCCTGGCCGCGCGCGAAACCGGCGATGCGGTCTGGCCGGGCAAGGCCTACCAGCGTTTCAAGGACGCCGGCAACATGACCGACCGCTTCAACGCCCTCTCGGCCCTGGTGGTCAGTGGCCAGCCGCTCGCGCAGGACGCACTCGCCCGCTTCCACGCCATCTTCCGCAACGAAGCCCTGGTCATCGACAAGTGGTTTGCCCTGCAGGCCGGCGCACCCGACCGCGGCGGCAACGTGCTGCCCGCCGTGCGCCAGCTCCTGAACCACCCGGACTTCAACCTGAAGAACCCCAACCGCGCGCGCAGCGTGATCTTCAGCTACTGCAGCGCCAACCCCGGCGCCTTCCACCGCAACGATGCGTCGGGCTATGTGTTCTGGCGCGAGCGCGTGATCGAACTCGACGCCTTCAACCCGCAGGTCGCCGCCCGCCTCGCGCGCGCGCTCGATCGCTGGAAGAAACTCGCCGAACCCTACCGCAGCGCAGCACGCGAAGCCATCGCCCGCGTGGCGGCCAAACCCGATCTGAGCAACGACGTGCGCGAGGTCGTCACCCGCGCCCTCGCTGAATGAACCTGACAAAACCAGCCACGGAGGAAACCTTGACCAAACGCATTTCCCTGACCCGCTACCTCGTCGAACAACAGCGTGTCGACGGCCACATTCCCGGCGACCTGCGCCTGCTGCTGGAAGTGGTGGCCCGCTCGTGCAAGAGCATCAGCCAGGCCGTCAACAAGGGCGACCTGGGCGGCATCCTCGGCGCTGCCGAGACCGAAAACGTGCAGGGCGAGGTGCAGAAGCAGCTCGACATCATCGCCAACGAGGTGCTGATCGAAGCCAACGAATGGGGCGGTCATCTCGCCGCCATGGCCAGCGAAGAGATGGACAGCATCTATGTGGTGCCCAACCGCTTCCCGCAGGGCGAATACCTGCTGATGTTCGATCCGCTCGACGGCTCGTCGAACATCGACGTGAACGTGTCCATCGGCACCATCTTCTCGGTGCTCAAGAAGGGCAACGACGACCCCGACACCATCGAGCCTGTCAGCGAGCAGGATTTCCTGCAACCCGGTACCCAGCAGGTGGCCGCCGGCTATTGCGTCTACGGCCCGCAGACCACCCTGGTGCTGACCGTGGGCGATGGCGTGGCCATGTTCACCCTCGACCGCGAGCAGGGCTCGTTCGTGCTGACGCGGGAGAACGTTCAGATCCCGGCCGACACCAAGGAATTTGCCGTCAACATGAGCAACATGCGCCACTGGGCCGAACCCGTGAAGCGCTATGTGGACGAATGCCTGGCCGGCAAGGAAGGGCCCCGCGGCAAGGACTTCAACATGCGCTGGGTGGCCAGCATGGTCGCCGACGTGCACCGCATCCTCACGCGTGGCGGCGTCTTCCTGTACCCCTGGGACAAGCGCGAACCCGAGAAGCCAGGCAAGCTGCGCCTGATGTACGAAGCCAATCCGATGGCCTGGCTGGTCGAACAGGCCGGCGGTGCCGCCACCAACGGCCACCAGCGCATCCTCGACATCCAGCCGACCAAGCTGCACGAACGCGTCAGCGTGATGCTGGGCTCAAAGAACGAAGTCGACCGCCTGACCAGCTACCACAGCACGCTATAATCTTGGGCTACAAGCCGGTGTAGCTCAGTCGGTAGAGCAGCTCATTCGTAATGAGAAGGTCGGGTGTTCGATTCATCTCTCCGGCACCAAGTAAACAAAGGAAAGCCCGCTATCTGAACGATAGCGGGCTTTTTCTTTGGGTACTGCATGTAGGCCATTGGTAAGCAAGTTGCGTCAAACCCTTTGTACTTCCCCGGGTTGGGCGAGCACCACGATGGGCGTGTTTTCAGGGCCAAAACACGCGCTGTGTTCGGAGCAGGCCTCGCAGGTGGGCGAGCGGCAGATCGACAGCTCTTCGCGCAGGCAGAGCTGTTTGTAGAGGAATTTCTTCCAACGCATGTGCTGCGTGTTGCGGGCCGCCAGGGCCGGAAACCAGTGGGAGATCAACTGCGACAGGGCTTCGCGCGAGGGCAGGCCCATGTCTTGCCACAGGTGCCCATCGCCCAGCGTGGCGCAGGCCATGGCCCACGACACCTGGCGCAGCTCGTCGGCCGGGCCCACCGCCATGTCGGCGTGCTCCAGCAGCAGGCTCAAGACGTCGTCGACCTCATCGCGCCGGCGTTGCATGCGCTCGGCCAGTGCGCGCCAGTCGGGTCGGGGAGTGGCCAGCTCGGGCATGGGGGTTCAGGCCAGTGCGGCGGCGTGCGAGTAGCACTTCTTCGGGCAGATCTTCGAGCAGGCGGTGCAGCCGATGCACAGTTCCTGGTGCGCGATGGTCATGACCTTCTTTTCGTATTCCTCGTCGTCATCGTCGTCGAGGTTGACCGAGATGCGCTCGCCTTCGTCGGTCAGGCCCACGAGTTCGAGCACGCCGCGCGGGCAGACCTTGAAGCAGCGACCGCAGCCGATGCATTTTTCTTCGTCCAGGGCGGCGACAAAGGTCGGCGTCCAGGTGGCACCGCTGGGCATGGTGATACTGAATGTGGCGCTCATGCGGTTCTCCTTCAGCTTTCAGCGGCCGCGGCAACGGCCTTGCGCAAGTCCATCAGCGTGGCGTGGGTGTCGTGGCAGCGCTGGGCCACCGAGAGGATGTTTTCCCAGCCTGTGGGAAGGTCCTCGGACAGGTCGTGCAGGTCCATCTTGGCCTGCGTGGCCTGGGCGTTGGCCTTCTTCAGGCGCGCCTTGAGTTCATCGGCTTCGGTGCTCATGGTCAGGCTCCGTACTGGGCGACTGCGGGGAACTCGCGGATCATGGCGACAGCTTCGGTCAGGAACTTGCTGCCGGCGTCGGACAATTTGGCCAGCGAAGGGAAGCCGAAGCGGTGCACGTCGCGCAGCTGCTTGTTGACCACCACCAGACGGCCGGCGATCAGCACCATGCGACCGAAACCTTCATGGCTCATCTTCATCATGGGCGAAACCATCTGGCCGGTCTCGCGCTCGATGGCGACCGCGATGGCGTTGTAGAAGATCTCCAGGTGCCACAGGGTCTCGGGGTCCGGGTCGCCGAGGATGGGCAGGGCGCGGCGCTCTTCGGCGGTGTGGATGAAGGGCTTGAGCAGCTGCAGGTCGGTCTTGCCTTCCCAGCTGCCGTGCGTGTCCTGCGCGCGCATCTGTTTGATCAGCTGCTGCACGAAGGGTGTGGAGAGAAAAGCCTCGTCGCTCTCGGGCGCGAGTTCGGGGGTGGCGGTGGCGGTGGCGTTCATGGGGTGACCTCGTCGTCTTCAAAATCGAATGCGCGTTCGCTGTCCTTGGCCATGGCCTTGCGCAACCAGGGCGGCGGTGTGCCTTGCAGCACGGCCTGCAGCTTGTCCAGGATCTCGGCGATGCTTTCGGGTTGCGGCACCTTGATCGGGTGGATCTTCATGGCCACGACCCGCGCCGCGCCCGAGCCGCCGATGGCGGCCACGTAGAGGATCGCGCAGTCCTTGATGGCTTCAAGCTTGGGCGCGAGCTTGTCCTCATCGCCGTCTTCTTCGAGCTTGTCGCCGAACTCGAAGCTCTCGACAAAGTGGTGGCCGGTGGCCGAAATCTCGTAGACATCAATGCTCTTGGCCCAGCCGAAGTGCGCGTCCACGCGCTCCTTGTCCTGGGTGGCGAAGGCGATCTTCATGGCGTTTCTCCTTGTGACGACAAAGGTTCCAGAATGCAGACACCCGCCCAGCGCACCCGTGGAACCGGCTTCGCCGGGCCACAGGGTGCGTCCCCCTGCAAGGGGGAAGACGCGAAGCGGCGCAGGGGGTTGTTCATGCTTCAGGCGCTGGCAGCTGCCAGCGGGGTGGGTGGGAAGGCGTCGTTGGACTTGTCGAGCCGCCGTGTGGCGAGCTGCGCTTCGGGCGTGAGCGGCCAGTCACCCGCGTGGTGGTGGGCGATGCGTTCGATCATCAGGTTGGCGATTTCAAAGATCAGGTTCATGGTGCCGCGGTAGCCCACGCTCACCTTGTGCGCGTTGCCGACGCGGTCGAACACCGGAAAGCCCACGCGCAGCAGCGGCTTGTTCAGGCGCTCGGCGGCCTGGCGGCCGTGTGAGTGCGTGACCAGCAGGTCGCAGTCGGCGCCGGCGGTCTCCAGGTCTTCCAGGTCGCCGAGCAGCACCTGCTCGGCCGGCAACAGCTCGTGGGCTTTGGACTGCGTGGTGCTGATGCAGCACGTCAGCTCGGCGCCCATTTCGTGCAGCAGGCCGCCCAGGGCCAGCATCAGGTCGGGCTCGGCGGCGATGGCCACCTTCATGCCGCCGGTGTAGAAATGGCCGTCGAGCATGGCATCGAGCAACTGGCTGCGCTGGCGCCGGTACTTGGCCGGCACCGGCTTGCCCGAGAGCAATGAGAGACGCTGCAGGAAACGGTCGTTGCTGGCCAGGCCGGTCAGGCGCTCGAAGATCTCCAATGGCGTGCCGGCAATGGCCTCCAGCGCCTCGGCACCTTCGCGCGTCTGCTCGCCGATGCCCAGCGTGAAAGCCGAGGCGCCCGCGGCGCGGATCTGTTCCAGCGTCGTGCCGCCCAGCGTGGTGCCGCGCCAGTCGGGCGCGATGTGGCCGTCGAGCGAGCCCGAGATGTCGGGCAGCACGATGGGGGTCAGGCCAAACGCCTGGATGATCTCGCGCAGCTCGTCGATGTCGCTGGGCGTGAGGTGGCTGCCGGGCAGCAGCGTGACCTGGTCGGCCACCACCGGCAGTGGCTTGACCTGCGACTTCACGATGGCGGTGATGGCGTGTTTGAAGCCGTCTTCGAACGCGCCCACGTAGTCGGGCGTGGAGACGTAGATGATCTCGGTGTCGGCCAGCTCGGGGTGGCGCTTGCGCGCGGTGACGAGGTAGCCGTCGACGTCGTCGCCCTTGGTTTCGGTGAGGCCGGTGGAGCAGATCGCGATCACCCTGGGCGCGGCGCGCTTGCGGATGTTGAGCAGCGCCGCCTCGATGTTCTCGTAGCCACCGAGGATGGTGGTGACCTCGTTCATGGCAGTGGTCTGCAGCGGGATCGCCTCTTTGAAATGGCGCACCAGCAGCACCAGACCAAACGAGGTGCAACCCTGCGAGCCGTGCATCACCGGCATGCAGGCGTCCAGCCCCAGGAACGCAAAGCTCGCGCCCAGCGGCTGGCTCATCTTGAGCGGGTTGACGGTGCAGGCTTTTTTGGATTCGACGACGCGGGCCATGGTTGTGTTCCTTGTGGTGGCCGTCAGACCGGGATTTCTTCGGGCTCCAGGCCCATGGCGTTCGCTGCCACCGCGCTGAGGTGGTCGGTCGAGGTGCCCATCACGGTGGGCGTGACCGCGCCCAGGGTTTCGCCATCGTCGCCCCAGGGCGCGGGGATGCGCACCTGCTGCCACACCGGGTTGAAGATGGCGCGGTCAATCTCGTGCACCAGCTCGACCATGCCCTCGTAGCCGCCGTAGGGATGGTGGCGTTCCTGGTTGATGTCGAGCCAGGGCATGCGCGCCTTGAGCGCCACGAACTGCGAGCGGCCGCCGCTGAGCATGATGTCGGCGCGCGCTTCCTTCAGCATCGCGTACATCTCGCGCGGGGTCATGTCGTCGATCATGTGGGCGTCGGCGCCCTCGCCCATGATCTCCTTGATCTTTTCCTTGTCTTCCTTGGTGCTCTTCTTGACGCTGGTGCCGACGATCTCCATGCCGCCTTCCTGCAGCGCCGCCACCACCGACCAGGACTTCACGCCGCCCGTGATCAGCAGCACGCGCTTGCCCTGCAGGCGCTTCTTGTATTCGGCGATGCGCTTGTAGGCGCGAGCCTCTTCCACCTCGATCAGCCGCTCGGTGCGCTCGATGAGTTCGGCGTCGGCGCCCTGCTTCACCAGCAGGCTGGCGATCTGGCGCAGGGTCTCGCTCATGTCGCTGATGCCGTAGAACGAACCTTCGAAATACGGGATGCCGTAGCGCTGCTCCATCTTGGTCGCGATGTTGATCATCGACTTGGAGCAGACCATCATGTTGACCTTGGCGCGGTGGGCGCTGGCAATCTCGTTGTAGCGGCCGTCGCCCGAGATGCACGAGAGGATGCGGATGCCCAGGGCGCCGAGCAGCGGCTTGACCTGCCAGAGTTCACCGACCAGGTTGTATTCGCCAATGATGTTGATGTCGTAGGCGGTGGTGAACTCGGGTTCGACGGTGCCGATCACGTAGTCCAGCAGGGCTTCGGCGCCGAGCTTGTTGCCCAGGTTCTTGGGGCCGGCGAAGCCGGGCGCGTTGACCGGGATCACCGGCTTGCCAAACTTTTCGGCGGCGCGCTTGCACACGGCTTCGATGTCGTCGCCGGTCAGCGCGGTGACGCAGGTCTGGTAGACGAAGACCGCGGGCGGGTTGTACTTTTCAATGATCTCGCGGATGGATTTGAACAACCGCTTTTCACCGCCGTAGATCACGTCGAGTTCGTTGATGTCGGTGGTGAAGCCGCTGCGGTAGATGGTGGAACCCGACGAGGCGCTGTGCCTGTTGTCCCAGGAGTTGCCTTCGCAGGCAATGGGGCCGTGCACCAGGTGGGCCACGTCGACCACGGGCTGCAGCGCGATCTTGGCACCGTCGAAGGCGCAGCCGCCCGCGGCCGCGCCGGGAGAGAGCTGCTTGGTGCAACCCTTCTTGCGTTCCTTCTCGCTCTTGCCCTGGTTGATGTCGCAGCCGGGCTCCTCGAACACTTCAGCGATCTTGGCCTTGAGCGATACAGACATGGCGGACTCCAGACGGTGGGTTGGGAGTCCCTTTGCAAGTTGGGTGCCAGCCCAAAACCGCTGCTTTTCAGTCCGTTTTCGCTTGTCGCTCGCTCTTCAGTGGCGGTTTTGGAGGGAATGTCACGGTGGCTTTGCGACAGGCCGCCCCACCACTGCGGTTCACTTCTGCATCGGAAGCTTTTCACCCTTGCGGTGCAAGGCGATCCAGCGCTCGAGCTCGGCCACGTGCTGCGCCTCTTCTTCCACGAACTCTTTCGCCAGCACCTTGATCTCGGGGTCGGTCGTGGTCTGCAGCACGTTGTCGTAAAAGGCCAGACCGGCGCTCTCGGCGTCGAGCGCCACCTGCAGCGCCTGCTCAATGCCGATGAAGGGATCGGCGGCCCAGATCGCGGCGGCCTCGGGACTTTCGATGTCGGGCCACTGGTAGTCGGCCTCGGCCAGCGTGGGCAGGTTGCGGTAGCCGGCGCGCTCGCGTGCGTCGCCCAGGTGCAAGAGCGAGTAGTCGGCGAGCTGGCGGAACAGCTGGGCCACCTCGGTGTTGCCGGCCGTGCGCATGGCGTCGGCGAGCTGGCCGAAGCGCAGCGCGGCTTCGTTTTCCAGCTGGATGGTGTGGGCCAGAAATTCTTCTACGGAGTCCATGTGTTTCTTCCTTGGGTCAAAAATCCAGTTCGAACCAGGCCGGCTCTTTCTGGCGCAGCTGGGCGATCAGTTCCAGCGTGGCCGGCACCAGGGCGTGGATGCCATACCAGACTTCTTCGCGCCGCGGCTGGCCGTCGCTCTCCAGCAGGCCCTGCAGCCGGCCCCAGCCGTGCCAGTCCAGCTGGACAAGGCGCAGGCGCAGCGGCTCGGGCCAGTGCGCCAGGGTCTGCGCCATGCGCAGCAAATGCATCTCCACACAGGCCAGGGTGTTGGCGCTGGCGAAGAGCTCGTCTTCGCCCTGCAGCTCGGCGAGCAGGCTCGTCGTGACCTCGCCGCTGTTCTGCAGGATCAGGTACTGCATGCGGGCGATCATGGTGTGCCCACCGGGTCGAGTCCACGGAACATCGCACAGCGCAAAAACACCTCGCGGCTCGCGCCGACCTGCTTGTGCCGGCAGTACTTGGCGACCAGCTTGGCCAGGCCCTTGATGTCACGCCCGGTCGCGGCCGGGAACAGATCGGCCAGCATCTGCGGCATGCCGGGCGCCAGCGCCAGCGCGAACTGCTCGCCCATCACGCCCCAGATCCGCGCTCGCGCGGCGGCGTCGGGCGCGTGGTAGCGGATCAGCGCGATGCAGCGGGAGACGATGGCCTCGTCGATGTCGTCGACGCGGTTGGTGGTCAGGAACAGCAGGCCGTTGAAGTACTCCAGCACGCGCAGGAACACGCCCACCACGGCGTTCATGGTCAGGTTGTCGTCGCGCTTCTTGATGTAGACGTCGGCCTCGTCGATCAGCAGCACCGCCCCCCAGCGCTGGGCGCGCTGCAGCACGTCCTTCAGCGCGGTTTCCATGGTGGCCACGTTCAGGCCGAGCTGTCCCGAGTGCACGCGGTAGAGCGGGCGCTGGATGATCTCGGCGTAGACCTCGGCGGTGAGCGTCTTGCCGACGCCGGGCGGGCCGGCGCAGAGCACCGTGGTGCCGCCGGACTTGCCGGCGATGATGTCGTCCATCAGCACGTCCATCTCGGCGGTGAGGATGTCGATCAGGTCGGTCTGCTCGGGCGGCAGCACCAGCAGCTGCTTGAGCTGGGGCTTGTAGGCGTAGGGTTCGAGGTCGTCCACGTGCACCCACACATGGTGGTGCAGCTCCAGGTGGAACATCAGGATCAGCGGGTGCACCGGCAGCTGGCGGAACAGGCGCGGCCTGTTCTGCAATGCGGCCTTCAGGGCCAGCACATCCTGCTCGGCGTCGTACTGGCTGCTCTTGGCGGCCTTGTTCAGGTAGTTGCTCAACAGCTCGCCGGTGGTCTCCAGGCTGGTGTCGCGCTGCTGCAGCACGGCCTCGTCGTTCACCAGGCGCGCCGCTTCGCCGTTGGCCGACAGGATCACGATGTCCTTGCGCAGCCAGTCGCTGTCACGGTGGGTGGCGCTCGGGTCGGGCGCGTGAAAGGCCAGGCCGCGGCCAAGGAACTGGGCACCGCTTTGCGCACGCCACTCGAAGTACGTGCCCACCGACGCTTCGTAGGCCCGCAGCAGCTCGGGCGTCTCGCGCACCAGGCCGCGCGCGAGCAGCAGCTCGGCCACGCTGCGACCGATCACGTCGTTGCCCGAGAGGCGCAGGGTCTGGTTGACCAGGCCGCCCTTTGCGTTGGCCTTGAGGTCGAGGTAGACCTTGCCGGTTTCGTCGTTCGAGGGCGGGGTGTAGTCGATGCGCGTCGGGCACCAGGCCAGCGGCACGCCGTCGGTGTCGGCGCTGAACAGCCAGCCGTGCGTGCTGCCCTCGGCCAGGTAAGCCACCAGCGCGGGCACCACGTCTTCCAGCGTGTCGGCCGTGAAGCGCTGGGCGCCGGGCACGCCAAGCAAGCCACGCAGCGAACGCAGCTGCACGGCGCGGCGCTGCTGGGCCGGGCCGCCCGCGTCCCAGAGTTGGTCGAGCCGGTCCAGCACCGGCGCGCTGAGCAGGCGCAGCCGGGTCTCGGCGTGCTGCCCGAAACGCAGCTGGTCCGTCAGGCCGGCCAGCTCGGGGAATTCCTCGGCCAGGGTCTGGGCATGGGTGCGTTCGATGCGCAGCTTCATGGCCGTGGATCGGTGGGGATCAGTTGTCGTCGGCCAGCACTTCCAGCGCCACCAGCTGTTCGTACAGGGCGCGCCGCGCGTGCCAGTTGTCTTTGCCGGCGATGCGCGGGTCGGCGCCTTCAAATGCGCCGATGGCGTCGCGGTCGCCGCGGTAGACGCAGGTGAGCCCGCCGCGCGCGGCCAGCGCGGCCTCCAGCGCCGCGGCCTCGCTCACCGGCTCGGCGCTCAGCACGCCGCTGCCGAGCAGGTGGTCTGCGCGGTACAGGGCCGTGTCCCAGCCGTGGCTGTCACCGAGCGCGCAGATGGCCGGGTAGCGTTCGCGCGCCAGCGCATCCACCTCGGCGTGGCCGATGTCTTCGAGCAGGCCACGCGCGGTCAACTGGTCGTGGATTTCCCAGGGCTCCAGTGGGTCACCGGCCGCGACCTTGCGGGCGAAGTCGGCCTCGTCGTAGGCGAACCAGGCGCGCGGGGCGGCTTGTTCGGGCACTTCCACCACATAGATCATGGTTTTCTCCGTGGGCCAGGTAAGGTCAAAACCACTGGCTCAGCGCCAGGGGCGCCGTCCGCCCGGGCAGCGCGGCCAGCCACTGTGGGCCAACCGGCGCCGGGCCGGACAACCCGGTTTCATTCCACGCCTTCGGCGGCGGACTTCGCCCAGACCGCCTTGCGCAGGCGCTGGGTGATGCCGGCCGGGCTGGCGTCAAACTGCCGCTGCGCAATCGAAAGAGCGCCCTGGGCCACAGCCGCTTCGGGCAGGGTCAGGGGCAGGCGACCGGCCACATGGGTGGCACCGGGCACCGCCTTGGCAATCGCTTGGCGGTTCGGGTGTTCGTCCATGGCGATCAGGTTGTCCGCCTCGCGCACACCACCCAGACACACCCAGCCGTCGATCACTTCAACCTTGCGGCCGTCCTGCGTGGTCTTGATGTAGACCGCCTCAAGGGCCGTGCTTCCCGATTCATCGAGAGCCGGTGCTGTGGGGGTGGCGGGCGTGTTCATGATCAGAACTTCACGACGATGTCTTCGTTGCGCACGATGAACTGGCAAGCCAGACGCCATGGGGGCGGCAGGTCCTTGGTCTCGGCGTCGGCGATCTGCTGCGCCGTGATCTTGCCGGCCAGCTTCAACACCGTTTTCTCTTTTTCGGTCAGCGCCACACCGTGCGGCGTGTTGCCCGAGAGCACGGTCACCTGCAGCTGGCAGGAGCCGCACTCGCCGTTTTCGCACTCGAAATCGAGCGGAATGTTGTTGGCCTTCGCCACCGCCAGCAAGGTCTTGGTGTCACCCGCGATGGCATAGACCGTGAGGTCCTTCTTCATGCGCGGAGAACTGAATGTCACGTTGGCCATAGGGCACCTCTAGATATGGAACGTTGGATCAGAAGCAGCCTAGGAAGAGCAAGGGGGAGCTCAACCGGGGCCGCCGCGGAACGGGCTTTGCCCGGCCGCCAGCGGCGCCCCCTGGGGGGTGACGCCGAAGGCGGCGCGGGGGGGAGCCATCAACGAATGATGTCGTAGCTGTAGTCCGTCTTGCCCGGAACAATCGTGTTCGCATCCAGCGTCTCGAAGAACTCGTCGAGCAGGGTGACCAGCACGCGCATGCCGCCTTCGTAGCCCCAGGTGGGGAAACGGTGGTAGTGGTGGCGATCGAAGATCGGGAACACCATGCGCACCAGCGGGGTCTTGGTGTCGCGTTCCAAGTACTTGCCGTAGGTGTTGCCGATCAGGAAGTCCACCGGCTCGGTGAACAGCAGCGAACGCAGGTGCCACAGATCGCGCTTGGGGTAGACCTTGCAGCCGGCGCCGTAGGGCGACGAGTCGAACAGGGCCTGCACCTTGGCGGCCCAGGTTTCGGTGCCGTTGGTGGCCAGCACGTGCGAGGGTTCGGCACCGAGCTCCAGCAGGAACTGGGCGTAGCCGAGCATCTGGTCCGGGTCGCCGTAGAGGGCGTAGCGCTTGCCGTGCAGGTGGGCCTGGCTGTCGGCCATGGCGTCGACCAGTTCGCCGCGTTCTTTTTCCAGCTCGGCCGGGATCGGCTTGCCGGTCAGGCGCGAGATTTCCATCAGGAACTGGTCGGTGCCGGCGACGCCGATCGGGGCGTTCAGCGTGACGACTTCCTGGCCGTGTTCGGCGATGAACTTGCTGGTCTTCTCGCAGCAGAATTCCTGGAACACGATGGTGGCCTTGGCGTGCAGCGCGGCCACCACTTCTTCTTTCGAGGTGCCACCGGCGTACATGCGGAACTCGCCGTCGGTGGGCGTGTTCCAGTTGCCGGACGGGTCACAGATGATGTTCACCTGCACACCGAACAGATCGAAGATGCGGCGGATTTCCTTCATGTTGCCGACGACGTAACCGTCGAAGCCACCGATGAAGTTGATGCTGTCGTTGGGCACGCGCACCAGGGGTTCGGTGGTCTTGGCCTTGCCGTCCCAGAAGTGGCGCAGGATGCCCAGCAGCGCGTTGTCGTAGCCGGTGATGTGGCTGCCGACGAAGGCCGGGGTGTGGGCAAAGGGCACGTCGAACTCTTCGGGCACGCTGCCTTTTTGCTTGCTGGTCTTGATGAAGGCGTCGACGTCGTCACCGATCACTTCGGCCATGCAGGTGGTCGAGACGGCGATCATGTCGGGCTTGTACAGGCTGTAGGCGTTGGCCAGGCCGTCGACCATGTTGTTCAGGCCACCGAACACGGCCGCGTCTTCCGTCATCGACGAGCTCACGCAGGACGTGGGTTCCTTGAAATGGCGGCTGAAGTGCGAGCGGTAGTAGGCCACGCAGCCCTGGCTGCCGTGCACGAAGCTCAGCGTCTTCTGGAAACCGTTGGCGACGTAGACGGCGCCCAGCGGCTGGCAGGCCTTGGCCGGGTTCACCGACAGGGAGTCGCGGGCGAAGTTCTTCTGCTTGTAGTCTTCGGTCTTGGTCCACTCGACGATCTGCTTGACCGTTTCGTCGCTGTGGTTGAACTCGAACTCCGCCTTCTTGTTGCGGAAGATGTCTTGGTACTCGGGCTCACGGAACAGCAGTTCGTGGTCGAGGATCTTGTCGGCTGATTGGGGCATGGTGCTCTCCAGAGGATGTTGAGAATTCAAGGAGCGGGCGACCGGCACAAGCCAGGCCGCCCACGGTCTTTAGGCTGCTTTTTTCCAGGGAGCCTTGGTCAGGCCCCAGATCGGAGAGCTGATCGCCATGTCCATGTCACGGGCGAAGATGGCGAAGCCGTCGTAGCCGTGGTAGGGGCCGGAGTAGTCCCAGCTGTGCATCTGGCGGAAGGGCACGCCCATCTTCTGGAACACGTACTTTTCCTTGATGCCGGAGCCGACCAGGTCGGGCTGCACCTGCTCGACGAACTTCTCGAACTCGTAGCCGGTCACGTCGTCATAGATCAGCGTGCCGTCTTTCACGTAGTGCGTGGTGCGCTGGTAGTCGTCGCCGTGGCCGAATTCGTAGCCGGTGCCGACCACGTCCATGCCCAGGTCCTCGTAGGCGCCGATCACGTGGCGCGGACGCAGACCGCCCACGAACAGCATGACCTTCTTGCCCTGCAGGCGCGGCTTGAACTTGTCGATCACGGCCTGCATCAGCGGCTTGTACTTGGCGATGACCTCTTCGGCCTTGGCCTTGATGCTGTCGTCGAAGTGGCTGGCGATTTCGCGCAGGCTCTTCTCGATCATGGTCGGGCCGAAGAAGTTGTATTCCACCCATGGAATGCCGTACTTCTCTTCCATGTGACGGCTGATGTAGTTCATCGAGCGGTAGCAGTGCAGCACGTTGAGCTTGGCCTTGGGCGTGTTCTCGATCTCGGCGATGGTGCCGTCGCCGGACCACTGGGAGATCACGCGCAGACCCATTTCTTCGAGCAGGATGCGGCTGGACCAGGCGTCGCCACCGATGTTGTAGTCGCCGATGATGGCCACGTCGTAGGGTGTGGAGACGAACTCGGGGCGCTTGTTCGGGTCGGTGCGGTCGAACACCCAGTCGCGGATCGCGTCGTTGGCCAGGTGGTGGCCGAGCGACTGGCTCACGCCACGGAAACCTTCGCAGCGCACGGGCACGATGGTCTTGCCTTCGTACTCTTTGCTCTTCTTCTTCGACACGGCTTCGATGTCGTCGCCGATCAGGCCGATCGGGCACTCGGACTGGATCGAGATGCCCTTGTTCAGGGGAAACAGCTCCTGAATCTCGTCGATGATCTTGTCGAGCTTCTTGTCACCACCGAAGACGATGTCCTTTTCCTGGAAATCGCTGGTGAACTGCATCGTGACAAAGGTGTCGATGCCGGTGGTGCCGATGTAGTAGTTGCGGCGTGCGGCCCAGGAGTACTGGCCACAACCCACGGGACCGTGGCTGATGTGGATCATGTCCTTGATGGGGCCCCACACCACACCCTTGGAACCGGCGTAGGCACAACCGCGGATGGTCATGACGCCCGGCAGGGATTTGATGTTGGATTTGACGCCGCAGTCCGGCTTGCCTTCTTCGAACGAGCCCAGGTGCTTCGCCCTGCGCTTGGCCATCTTTTCGGGATAGGCCTTCAGCACTTCATCGATCAAGGCTTTGTTCGTGGCCTTGCGGTCTTCAACTGTGGCAGTCATGGGTAACTCCGATGGATATTTGGTTTGCTTGGGTGATCAAGACCGACCCGCCGGCACAAGCCAGGCGGATCGGACTTGCGGGGCCGTTCAGGCGGCGGCCAGGGCGGCGGCGGCCGCAGCGGCCTTGCCGACTTCGGACTCGTCGATCTGCTGCATGATCCCGAACTCCATCAGCATGTCTTCCAGCTGGTCCATCGTGATGGGGGTGGGGATGGTGCCGTTGCCAGCGTTGTTGTGGATCTTCGAAGCCAGGGTGCGGTACTCGGCGGCCTGCTTGGAATCGGGTGCGTACTCGATCACGGTCATGCGGCGCAGCTCGGCGTGTTGCACGATGTTGTCGCGCGGCACGAAGTGGATCAGCTTGCTGCCCAGCATGCCGGCGAGGGCGTCGGCCAGTTCCAGTTCCTTGTCGGTCTGGCGCTCGTTGCAGACCAGGCCACCCAGACGCACACCACCCGAGTTGGCGTACTTCAGAATGCCCTTGGAGATGTTGTTGGCCGCGTACATGGCCATCATCTCGCCCGACATCACGATGTAGATTTCCTGCGCCTTGTTTTCGCGGATGGGCATGGCGAAGCCGCCGCACACCACGTCACCCAGCACGTCGTAGGACACGTAGTCCACGCCGTCGTAGGCGCCGTTTTCTTCCAGGAAGTTGATCGAGGTGATCACGCCGCGGCCAGCGCAGCCGACGCCTGGCTCAGGACCACCGGACTCGACGCAGCGGATGTCCTTGTAGCCGATCTTCATCACGTCTTCGAGCTCCAGGTCCTCCACCGAGCCGGCTTCAGCGGCCAGCGAGAGGATGGTGTCCTGTGCCTTGGCGTGCAGGATCAGGCGGGTCGAGTCGGCCTTGGGGTCGCAGCCGACGATCAGGATTTTCTGGCCGAGGTCGGACAGAGCAGCCAGGGTGTTCTGGGAAGTGGTCGATTTACCGATGCCGCCTTTACCGTAAAAGGCGATTTGCCGAAGTTTGGCCATTGCAGTACTCCATTCAGGAAAGTTAAAGAACCTAAGCAAGCGTTGCCGCGACTTTGGGTCAGCCTTCCGTGCCTGTTGGTCTTATTGCTCTAGGTTCACGTCGGCCGGACTGGTGTCCGCGCAGCCTCCTCTTTGCAGCTTCCGTGCCATGTTGTTTGGCCTCTGTTTTGTCGCTCTTGAAACAGGGCCTTCACAGAGGGAAAAGTGCACTTTTCAGGGCTCGCTGCGGGCGCCGCTTGGGCTTTGTCCTGTTCCCGACAAAACGGCGAAATCCGTCGCACACACATCGCGTCGAAGGGTCGCCGCGGCGGCTTTGTGTCGCATTTGATGGCCGCGGGTGGACAAATCCGCCTGGTACGGTCATTGCTCTTTAGAGAGGCATGAACCTGCCCCACGCGCTCACCACCGAACCGGTCGCGCCGCCCTCGCACTTTGAAGCGATCGGTGGCCAGACGGCGGTGGACCGCCTGGTGAATGCCTTCTACGCCCAGATGGACAGCCGCAGCGATTCGCGCGGCATCCGCGCCATGCACGAGCCCGATCTGGGCCACACCAAGGCCGTGCTGCGGCTGTACTTGGCCGAGTGGCTGGGCGGCCCCAAGGACTACACGGCGCAGCGCGGCCACCCGCGTCTGCGCATGCGCCACGCGGCCTTTCCCATCGGCGTGCCCGAGCGCGATGCCTGGCTCGCCTGCATGGACGCCGCGATGCAGCAGACCGGCGTTCCCGCGGACCTGCACCGCGTGCTGATGGCGGCCTTCTTCAAGACCGCCGACTGGATGCGCAACACCCCAAACCCCCCGGCAATCCCTGCCACCAACCCGAAGGAAGCTCCATGACCGCCACCCTGGCCACCAAAGAGATCGACGACACCGCGTTCGCCCGCCTGGACGACGAAGGCCGCCTGCTCAACCCCCTGCTCAAGGGCAGCACCAACAAGTTCGGCCGGGTCGGCTTTCGCGGCGAACTCGCGCTGCGTTTTGCGCCCAAGCTGGCCGACGAAGCGCGTCCGCCCGAACTGCTGTGCGGCCAGGCCATGGCGGTGGGCACCGTGGGCGAGAAAACCCTGTCTTTCTTCGCAGGCTACCTGCTGAGCTTCGAGTACCTGAAGGACGTGGCCGAGGTGCTGGGCGACACGCTGAGCGCGGGCGGCAAGTACTTCCTGTTCTGCAACAACATCGACCTCTCGAAGAAGTACCAGGTGCCGTACAAGGGCGCGATGTTCTACGTGCTGCCGATCGACGAAGCCACGGTCTACAACGAACTGCTCGACCTGTTCTACTTGGAGAAGGGCGACCTGAAGAAGAAGGACACCGCGGGCAAGCTCGACGCCATCGCCGACGCCGCGCTGAAGTACGACGTCACCTTCGACACCATCACCTACGACGAAGGCCTTTCATTGATGGGCCCCGTGCGGAACCCGAACGAAAACCGCCCCGTCTGATCCGACCTCCCGAGCCGGCCGTGGCAAGCGATGAAGGCTTTGATCAGCCCCAACGCTGGACCAGCACCAACCTGGTGGGGGTGTCCACGGCCTGGCTGGCCAGCACGGGCTTCAACGAGCAGGCGCCCGAGCTGCACATCGCCGGCACGCGCGAGACCCAGCCGGGTCTCTTCGCGCTGCTGGACCGCTGCGACGACCTGACCGAAGCGCGCGAGGTCTTTGTGCACTACCTGTCCATCGCCTTCGGCCTGCAAGCTACCGAGAAACCCGCCATCGGCAGCGCGGCATCGGCCGAGCCGCGGCGCTGGCGTGGCAGCTGGCGCCGCCTGCTGCAGGGCTGGGGCATGGACGCCAACGGTGTCGCGGGTGCGGTGCTCAAGGGCTGGGTCGAAAGCCGTTTCGGCCTCGTGCCCACGTTCCACAAAGCGCCGCTGGCGCACTTCCCTTCACCGGCCTGGGTGGCCTACCTGGAAGAAAAGACCAGCAGCCGCCACCACAGCAACAACATCCACCAGCAGCTCGACCTGCTGTACGAGTTCTGCCAGTGGGCGCTCGCCCGCTTCCCACTGCCCGCACCCCAGATGCAGGGCCCCCACGTGCGGCTCTGGCGCGGCAGCAACCGCGTGGAAGAGCAGCTGCTGCAAGGCACGCTGCGCGAACGCCGTTGCCGCGTTCGGCTCAACAACATCGTCTCCTTCAGCCTCAGCCCCGAAGAAGCCTCGTGTTTTGGCGACTGGGTGTTCGAGCTGCTGGTGCCGCGCAGCAAACTGCTGGTGTTCCCCGGCCTGCTGCCCGGCCAGGTGCTGCAGGGCGAGCAGGAGGTGATTGCCCTCGGCGGCGACTACGACGTGGTGGCGCGTTATGACTGATCGTTTTGACAAGGTGCTCGGCGCCTACCTCGGTCTGGCCATAGGCGACGCGCTGGGCGCCACGGTGGAATTCATGCGCCCGCGCGAGATCGCCCTGCAATACGGTGTGCACCGCGACATCGTGGGCGGCGGCTGGCTCAAGCTCGCGCGCGGCCAGGTCACCGACGACACCACCATGTGCCTCGCCCTGGGCGACGCCCTGCTGAAGTCCGGCCCTGCCGGCCTGCAGAACTTTGTGGCCCACGGTGACGACACCCTGGTCCGCGGCATCGCTGAGGCCTACGTGGGCTGGTGGCGCGGCAAGCCGGTGGACTGCGGCAACACCTGCCGCCGCGGCATCCTGCGCTTCCTGCAGGATGGCAGCCTGTCCGGGCCCTACAACGACGGCGACGGCGGCAACGGCGGCCTGATGCGCAACCTGCCCGCCGTGCTCGCCACGCTGGGCGACGACGCGGCCTTTGAGCGCCTCGCCATCGCCCAGTCGCGCATCACCCACCACCACGCCCTGTCCGACGCGGCCGTGCTCGGTGTCGGCCGTCTGCTGCGCGGTGTGCTGGCGGGCGATGACCAGGCCGAACTGCGGGCCAGGTCGGCGCGCTGGGTGGCGGCCGAGCCGGTCTTTCGCTTCAGCCCCTACCGTGGTCGCGCCACGGCCTACGTGGTCGACACGGTGCAGACCGTGCTGCACTTCGTGGGCGAACACGAAGACTTTGAAGAAGCCCTGATCGCGACCGTGAACCAGGGCGACGACGCCGACACCACCGGCGCCCTGGTGGGCATGCTGGCCGGCGCCCGCTGCGGCGCGGCCCGGCTGCCCCAGCGCTGGCTGCGGCGGCTGCAGCCCGCCACCGTGCGCGCCATCACCGACCAGACCAGCGGCCTGCTGGCCCTGGCACAGAGCCGGGAGGACCTGGCCCATGCCTGAAGCCACCCTGTCCGTTGCGCACGACGCCGCCGTGGTGCAGGGCTACCACGCCCGCACCCGGCACCACCTGAACGGCTACGCCGCCGGCCCCGACACCCTCGACTGGGACGCCCAGCCCGATCCGTTTCGCCGCTTTGCCGGCACGGCGCTCACCCCCCTGCCGCTGCCGGCCCACAGCGAGACCTTGCCCTGGACCGCGCTGTTCGCCGCTGGCGGCCCCGCGCCCCGCGCGGCCACGCTCAACCACCTGGGCCTACTGTTCGAACTCTCCTTCGCGCTGTCCGCCTGGAAGGAACTCGGCCCGGACCGCTGGGCCCTGCGCATCAACCCGTCCAGCGGCAACCTGCACCCGACCGAGGTCTACCTGATCGCGCGCGGGTTGCCCGGCCTGGACGACGGCGTGTACCACTACGCCCCGCAGGCGCACGCACTGGAGCAGCGCGCCCGCTTCGCACCCCGGCCCGGCCCCCAGCCGACCCAGCTGCTGATCGGCTTCAGTTCCATCCACTGGCGCGAGGCCTGGAAATACGGCGAACGCGCCTTCCGCTACTGCCAGCTCGACATGGGCCACGCCATCGGCGCGCTGCGTTATGCCGCCGCGGTGCTCGGCTGGCGGGTGCGCGAGCTCGGCCTGAGCCACGCGGACACCGCGGCGGCGCTCGGCCTGGACCGCGCGGGCGACTTCGGTCCTGCCGAACACGAAGAAGCCGAAGCCCTGTTGGAGCTGCTGCCCGGCGCGAGCGACGCGGCCCCAGCCGACCCCGTGGACTGGCTGCCCGGTGCCACCTGGGCCGGCCAGGCCAACCGGCTGGACCCGCGGCCCATGTACCGCTGGCCCGTGATCGACGCGGTCGCGCAGGCCTCGCGCCGCGGCGTGCGCCGGCCCGTCAACGCCCTGCCACCGCTGGGCGCGCGCCAGCTCCGGCCCGCCACCCAGGCCACGGCGGCCGACCTGATCCGCGGGCGCCGCAGCGCCCAGCGTTTTGACCGCCAGGCCCGGCTCGGCATCGACGCCTTCTGGCCCCTGCTCGCCGCCCTGATGCCCACGCCCGCCGGGGACGGTGCTGTCCAGCTCCCCTGGGACACGGGTGGCACGGACGAGGCACCGGCCGTGCACGCGGTGGTCTTCGCGCACCGGGTCGACGGCCTGGCGCCGGGCGCCTACCTGCTGCCCCGCAACGCCACGGCCCAGCCCGCGCTGCAGGCCGCCCTGCCCCACCTGAGCTGGCGCCCGGTGCCCGACAGCCCGCCCGACGTGCCCCTGCTGGAGCTGGCCCTCAACCCCGCACTGGCCGGCACGCTGCGCACCCTGAGCTGCCACCAGGCCATCGCCGCCGACGCGGTGTTCGTGGTGGCGCTGCTGGGTGAGTGCGGCAGCGCGCTGGCCGGCAGACCCTGGTTGTACCGCGAGCGCCTGCGCGAAGCCGGCCTGATCGGCCAGGTGCTCTACCTCGAAGCCGAAGCCGCCGGCCTGCGCGGCACCGGCATCGGCTGCTTCTTCGACGACCCGGTGCGCGAGCTGCTCGGCCTGGGCGCCCCGGGCACCGAGCCCTGGCAGGTGCTCTACCACTTCAGCGTCGGCCGGCCGGTGACAGACGCGCGCATCGCCAGCACACCCCCCTACCCGGAGCCCCGCCCATGAAAGGCCAACGCGTCTTCCGCCGACTCACCGTGGCCGAGCTTGGCCCCTGGTGCGCGGCCCACCCCAACGCCCTGCTGCTCGACGCGCGCGACGCCGCCAGCCATGCCCGCGACGGCTGGCCCGGTGCCGTGCGGCTCTGCAGCGACAACCAGGACACCCTGCTGCTGCGCACCGCCCGCACGCGCCCGGTGCTGATCTACTGCTACCACGGCAACGCCAGCCAGACCTGGGCCCAGATGTTTGCCGACTTCGGTTTCACCGAGGTCAGCGACCTCATCGGTGGCCAGGCGGCCTGGGTCGCGGCGCAGAACGCACCGGCCCCGGCCGCGCCCCCACCGCCTCCGCCGGCACCGCCGCGCAAACCACCGACGCAGGCGCTGTCGGACTGGCTGCGCGCCGAAGGCTTCGACGACCCCGACGCGCGCGGCGCACACGGAAACACACCCCTGATGCTCGCGGCCTGGCGCGGCGACGCCGCCATCGTGAGCGCCCTGATCCACCACGGCGTGACGCTGGACGCGGTCAACCGCGACGGCAACAACGCGCTCTGGCTGGCCTGCGTGCACGGCGATCTCTCGGGCATTGAGCGCCTGGTGCGCGCGGGTGTGCCGATCGACCAGACCAACACCACCGGCGCCACCGCGCTGATGTACGCGGCCAGCAGCGGCAAGGCCGCCGTGTTGCGCCAGCTGCTCGCGCTCGGCGCCGACGCCAGCCTGCGCACGCAGGACGACTTCAGCGCGCTCGACATGGCCGCCAGTGTGGAATGCCTGCGCCTGCTGCGCCCGGCGCGCCAACCCATCCCCAGCGAAAGCCCCCCATGAGCCACATCATTTTTTTTGAAAAGCCCGGCTGCGGCGGCAACGCGCGGCAGCGCGCCACGCTCCAGGCCGCCGGCCACACGCTGGAGCGGCGCAACCTGCTGACCGCGCACTGGACACCCGAGGCCCTGCTCGAATTCCTCGCGCCGCTGCCCGTGCCCGAATGGTTCAACCGCGCAGCGCCGCGCATCAAGAGCGGCGAGGTGCTGCCCGAGGTGCTGGACGCCGAGGCTGCCCTGGCCCTGCTGATCGCGGAGCCGCTGCTGATCCGCCGCCCGCTGATGCTGAACACCACCGACGGCAGCCGCCATGTCGGTTTCGACACCGCCGCGGTCACGGCCTGGGTCGGCCTCGATCCCTCCGCACAGCGCCCGACCTCGCTCGAAGGCTGCGCCTCGCCCACCGAATCCTGTCACCCCCCCACCGGAGGCCAACATGCCCATGTTTGACTACCACTGCAAGGCCTGCCAGGCCGACTTCGAGCTGCTGGTGCGCGCCAGCACGGTGCCCACCTGCCCGCACTGCGCGAGCACGGAGCTGGAGAAGTGTGTCTCGCGTATTGCCCCGGCCGGCAAGATCGAAGCCATCCGCATGTCCAACCGCCGCCTCGCTGCGGCACAGGGCCACTTCAACAACTACAGCCCGTCCGAAAAGGCGCGGCTGCTCAAAGGAAAGAGCGTTTGACATGGACCTCGTTTACAAAACGACGATGCTGACCCAGGGCGGTCGCGGTGGGCAGGTGCAGAGCGAAGACGGCAGCTTCAAGCTCAAGCTGGCGGTGCCCAAAGAGATGGGCGGCAGCGGCGAGGGCCCGAACCCCGAGATGCTGTTTGCGGGCGCGTTTGCCGCCTGTTTCGAACACTCGATCCGCCACATCGCCAAGGCCGACAAACTGCCGCTGCGCGGCTGCTACGTCGAGGCTACGCTGTCGATGTACGTGAACTTCGAAGGCGCCTACCGCATGGCGCTCAGCCTCACGGCCACGCTGGCTGGCCCGCTGGACCAGGTCACGGCCGACAACCTGATGGAACGCGCCAAGGGCATCTGCCCCTACGCCGACGCGACCAAGAACAACATGAGCTTGAACCTCAAGGCGGTGCTCGACACCCCAGTCACGGCATGACCACAGACGCGGGCTTCTTCATGGACTGGGACGGCAACGTGCGCCGCACCGACGACCCGGGCGGCGGCTACCGCTGCGACGTGGACCGCGGCGCGCGCTACGTCGGTGTGCTCTCGAAGTCGGGCGCGCTGGTGCACGAGGCCACCTTCTACAAGGACCAGGCGGCGCTGGACAAAGCCGGCATCAAGGGCACGCTGGTGCCGGGCAGCCACCCCTGGGGCAAAGAGGGCGCCGCTTAAAACAACCACCGGAGACAGGGACCATGAACGACGCTGCCGACCACGGGGCCGAAGCCTTCTTCCGCGAACAGCGCGGCGCCTTTGAACACACGCTCTCCGCCGCCGGCCCCGAGGCTGCGCTGCTGCAGGCCTGGGACAGCTTCGATGGCAATGTGGGGATCCAGTGCGAGGGCCAGCCGCCAGTGGCCTGCGGCAAGGGCTGCGCCAGCTGCTGCGAGCTGCGCGTGACCGCGCTCGCGCCCGAGGTGTTCGTGTTGGCCAACTACCTGCGTGCCACCGCGCCCACGCTGGCAGGCCACGGCATTGACCTCATCACCGCCGTGCGCGAGATCGACGCCACCACCCGGGGGCAGGACGAAACGGCGCGCGTGGCGATGCACCGGCGCTGCGCCTTCGTGGTGAAAGGCGTGTGCCTGATCCACCGCGCGCGGCCGCTGGCCTGCCGTGGCCACGCCTCGCACGACCGGCGCGCCTGCGTGGACGCCGCGGCCGGGCGCGTGAGCGAGGTGCCGTTTTCCGGGCCGCACCGGATGGTGCGCATGCTGCTGCAGTCGGCCTTGCAGGCCGCCCTGCGCCAGCAGGGCCTGGCCTGGGGCGCCTACGAACTGAACCACGCCCTGGTGCTGGCGCTGGACGCGCCGGACGCGCAAGCCGCCTGGCTGCAGGGCGCCGACCCGCTGGCCGAGGCGGCGGTGGACCTGGATCAGCGTGAGGCCATGGCGGCGGGGTTCGACGAGATTTCGCGGTGAGGTGGCTGCGCGGGTGATGAACGGGCGGATCTGGCTGCGACAGTCCTATGTCGACCCATCAGCGGCACCCACTTCCCAGCAGGTCGCCGAGAAGCATTCGACCAAGTCGGCGTCCTGCAAACAATTACTTTAGCGACCGAGCCGAGGTGTAAACCTTCCTAGAGGGGGCGCCGAAAGGTTAGCACTACGGACTTTCGTGTCCGGCCAAAATGGATCCTTTGTGGGCTTATCTGTCACGAAGCCGCGCGCCGCGCCGCCGCCATGCATCAGTGGACAACAAAAAACTTTGGGCGAAATGAGTGTCTTACAGCTACGATGCAAGCTCTTTAATTCCCGAATGAATTTTTTCCACACGTGGGGGGGGGGGCCGAGCCTAGCCCCCACTTTTTCACCATTTAAATGATCAAAATAATTGGCGCAGAAGGAAGCGACGAGTACGCAGCAGCTGAAAAGGTCAAAGAAGAATTCGAAAAGTTTCTTGATCCGATCAACTGCCGCAAGAGCGACATAAGAATCGTCGTTTCAGCCAAAACCTATGGAGAAAAAAGGCAAGACATTGACCTAGTGGTTGCGGGATTTCTTTCAACGCGAGTGGAAATACCAAAAAGCCGGACAGTTACTAGCCAAGTATTCGTTAAGTCTTTCTTCCTTACAATTGAAGTGAAGAATCACCGTTTCAATAGTATTCAATTCAGCGGCCCCAAGGTTTTTGTTCGATACAAAGATCGACGAGAGGATGCCTCGGAGCAAGCAGAAGAACAGAAATACTCAGCATTGGAGTACATAAGAAAGCATCGTATAGAAGTGCCATACATATTATCTATACTAATGCTCAACAATGTCCCAAAGAGTCATTTACCTTCTCAGCGCCATAATATTATCGCAGGCGACTTCGATCTCCAAGATATTCTGGAGATTATCTATATAGCGCAAGAGCGCCGACTTAGTAGTGGCAATAAGGTCTTCCAAGCATTCAGACAAGATGAAGCTAGCGCATATCTTCAGGTGGTTGATTTATTCTGCAAAAAGCTTGAACTGACACAGCTTGATCGAAAGCGCATAGAAATTACGACAAAAAAGAGTTTTGACCAGAAATTTGCCAGGGAAAATCTCGGAAAACAACTTCTAGTAATCCGTGGCGCAGGTGGGACCGGAAAAACAGTAACACTGCTCCAGTTAGCGCAATATGTTTATCAAGAGTTGAACGCCAAGGCACTTATACTGACCTACAACCTTGCCCTAGTCTCAGATATCCGAAGACTTATGGCTCTGATCGGGATGTCAGACGACATAGCAACCGCAAAGGTTGCTGTCTCAACAGTGCATTCATTCGTTTACAAAATCCTCGACATCGCAGGGATGGCTCCTGGAAAAGATAATCAATTTCTTCATAACTACGCGGACCTTAAGGCAAGTCTCCTCTCGGCAATAGGGGCGATGGATAAATCGGAACTTGAGCCCTGGGACTACATATTTATCGACGAAGGTCAAGACTGGCCTGAGGATGAGCGCGATATAGTTTTTAACCTTTACGGGATCCCAAATGTTGTGGTCGCAGAGGGGAGGTCTCAGTTGGTCAGATCTCGATCCTTGTGCGATTGGACTACATTCCGTAGCCTTCCCCTAAAGTATGAAAGTGTAACTTACACAAGGTCGCTGCGAATGAAGCACGACCAATGCAAGTACGTCATTAAGCTAATAGATGCCCTCGGGCTTACCGACTGGAAAATCAGCCCTAATGTCGAAATTTTTGGCGGAAGAGTGATCATAGCCATTGGAGATCTATCCGTTGATCAGAAACTGATTGACTCGGTAATTTCCTCGGCCAAACGCGATGGCAATAAAGAGGTTGACTTGTTTGTATGCGTCCCGCCTTCCTTTGTTGAAAAACGAAGCATCAGGCGCCTCAATAGGTTTAATGGTAGGGAAGAGCTGTTTGTTGAGAAGTTTTCCCCGCTTGGAGATACCCTTCGCGATTACGGCTACGCGGTTTGGGATGGTGTTGACGAAGAGGAGCGACAATCGTTCCCGACAAATGTTCATCAATTGCGTCTCGTTCAATATGATTCTTGTAGGGGTCTCGAGGGTTGGGCAGTCATCAACTTTGCCATTGACGAACTATACGACTACAAGAAGGAGAACTTTGAACCAACTCCCTTGGAGAAATCGGATTTCTTGTTCGATCATGATGCGTCGGCAGATAATTTTGCAAAAAAATGGCTTGCAATACCAATGACGAGAGCCATCGATACATTGGTGCTTAACGTCAAAGATCCCAGTCATTGGCTAGTCGATGTACTGATAGCCGCCGCAGACGGCTCACCGGCAGTCGAGGTTGTTAGGTGTTCAGCAACTCAGGGGTTAGTGGTTTAACAGCCCACTTCTCAGATTTGTTCGGCTGGGGAAGCCACGTTGGCGGAAGCTGGCGCGCGACTAGGTGCGAGTGCGACTCCCAAAGCGAGACACTGGCCCTACAAGCGCGCCAGAGGCTTGGGTATGGCAGCGTGGCTTTAGCCTTAAATCTTGCTGTTCCTGTCGATGCTCGGCTGATTCAACTACTGATGAACTTTCGAAACGTCGGGAAGCTGCTGGCCACATACGACTCCTGTTGTCCGACAGCCGAAATCGCCATCAATAGGCAACGTCACCCCAGCCGTCGCACGCTTGCTCGCCAGCGTTCAACAACAAGCCATCTTTCGCCTCGCTCACTCTCGCTACAGGGCCGTGTCGTCGACGAAACTGCTGCGCAGGATGTACCAGCGAAGCTGCGACGAGGGTGCTGTGTTTGCCTCCGCACACCATCCGGCTGTGATCGCTTGTCTGGCTCTGTGGCGTGGCCGCTGCGCGCTCGCCTCAATGTTCGGTATCAATCGAGGCTGTGCGAACACCCTCCCTAACTCAACCGCAGCACTTCTTGAACTTCTTCCCGCTCCCGCAAGGGCACGCATCGTTGCGGCCCGGCGCAGCCGCAGCGTGTTTAACCGTCTCCACACGCGGGCCGAGGCTCTTCCAGGTTTCGCGCAGGTTGTAGACCGCCCAGATCGCATCGCCCACAGCCTTCATGCGCGCCGCGCTCACGCGGGGCGGGCCTTGCTGGTCTTCGTAGGCGTGGAGCGTGGGCGCGCCGGTGTCGGGCAGCGTGAGGGCGTGCAACAGCTTCAGCGCCGCCTCGCGCCACTGCTGCGCCTGGGCGTTGCGTGGGCCAGCCCATTCCTCGGGCCAGGCGGCCACGGCGGCCATGAAGCCCCGGGCCCAGCGCTGTGCGAACGCATCGTCGCTCTCGCCCAGCTCGGGCTGGAAGGCCGCCGGGTCGTCGAGCGCGCTCACCCGGGTGTCCAGCGCCTGCTCCACCAGCGCCCAGCGCCGCGTCCACAGGGATGACACATTGGCGGGCACGGCGTCGGCGGCCAGACCCAGCAACCGGGGCCAGTATTCGCTGGGTGCGATGGCGCGGCGACAGCAGACCAGGGCCGCCATGAAGCCTTCGCAGAACTCCCAGTCCGGCGTCTCGGGGAAAGACTGGCGCCGCACGCTGAGCCAGACCTCCAGCGCGGTGAAGTCCTCGGCACTCAAGGGCAAGTGTTCGGTGGCAACGGTGTTGTTCATGGAGCGGTTCCGGCTTGTTCAAACAGCGCCAGCAAGCGGCGCAGCACCGCCGTCTCGCGCTGGCCATGGGCTTGCAGCGCGGCCCGGCAGGCCGCGCGCACGGCGGCGTTTTGTCCGGGTTTCTGCATCAGCGCAAACACCGCCCGTGCCGAGCGCCCGGCGCCCGCGCCCAGCGCAGGGTCGAGCGCGATGTCCATCGCCAGCCCGGGCGCCACGGCGCGCGCCATGGACCGGAACGACCACGAGCCGGCCATGACCGGGTGGTAGTAATGGCCGCGCGCGATCTGGAACAGGTCGACGATGCGCGGCAGGATCGACTCCAGAGCGGGCGCGAGGTCGTCGAACCACTGCGCCAGCTCGCGGATGCGGTTGCGCTCGAAACCGGCGTTGTAGGCCAGCACCGCGCCCGAGGTGCCGAGCACACCCAGCAGCGACAGCGCAAAGGCGCGGCGCGGGTCACCGCCCTGCCCTTCGGCCAGAAAGTGGTGATCGCTCCACGCGCCTTCCGCCGTCTGCACCGCGCAGCTCCACTGGAACGGCAGCGTCTGGTAGGGCCGCGTGCCGGGCCAGATCGGCACGGCCAGGCCGATGGTGTCAAAGCGCAGGCAGTGGCGCGGATAGGGCCAGGCGCGGGCCAGCGCGCCCACCTCGGGCTCCAGCAGCGGCGCGCCCTGCTGCACCGCGCGCAGAAGAAGGCCGCCACGCCGCGCTGCAGCTGGCGGCGCGCCAACCAGAAGCGGCGCTCGCAGCTGCGCCAGCGGCGCAGGTCGTCGGTGTTGAGGGGCGGAGCAAATACCATGGGCGCTATCAGACAAAGCCGACACAGGACCGGACAGGAACCGGCACAAAGGCCACAGGCGCAAGCATGCGGAAGGCCCTTGCACCGGCGGACGGCTTCTGTTTAGCAAGCCGCGTGCAAGCCCTGCCGCCCGAACGTGCATGGCGCGGGTCTTGCACTCCCGACGCGCATGACCCTCCAGTTCCACATGACGCCCGGCTCCTGCACGACCGGCATCCACATCCTGCTCGAAGAACTGGAGCTGCCGTTCCAGGTGAACATCGTCAACCTGCCGGCGGGCGACCATCAAAAGCCCGCCTACCTGGCGATCAACCCCAAAGGCACGATCCCGACCCTGGTTCTCGACGACGGGAGCGCCCTCACCAGCTTCCCGTCCATCGCCTACTGGCTGGCGCGGCGCCACCCGCGCAAGCGCCTGCTGAGCGACGACCCGCTGCTGGCCGCGCGCACGCTGGAGCTGATGGACTACGCGGTGGACACCGTGCACGGCCAGGGCTTCACGCGCATCTTCACCACCGAGCGGTACCTGCCCGAGGGCCTGAGCACATCTGACACCGCGCTGTGGACAGCCGAGATCACGGCGCGTGGCCAGGCCATCGTGCGGGAATCCTTTGCCGTGATCGAAGCAGGCCTACCGGAAACCAGCTATGCCATGGGCCCTGAATTCACCATTGCCGACGCGGCCCTGTTCTACGTCTTCTTCTGGGCCAGAAAAACCGACATCCCCCTGCCGCCGCGCTGCCAGGCCCTGTTCGAGCGCCTGCGCGCACGCCCGATCGTGCACCAGGTGCTGCGCGAAGAAGGCTACCGCTGAAGCCGCCTGACGACCTTCCACCCAACCGACCGGAACACCATGAACAAGACAGAACTGCTGAGCCGCAACCGCGTGATCCACTGCCACTTCGACGACTACAGCCACGCACTGCTGTTCCCGCGCTGGGCGCACGGCATGCTCTGGCCGCAGGCCCTGCCCGAGGGCGCCGAGCCCATGGCCGCACCCGCCACCGATCTCCCTGGGCACGAGGCCGAGGCACTCAAACAGGCCGTGGTGCAAGACACAGGGTTGAACCCCGACGAGCTCGACTGCGTCGGGGATTTCAAGGCCTGGTTCCAGACGCCCGACGGCCCGCTACGTGTGCACCTGCTGCGTTTCAACACACCCGACGCGCCCAAACCCGCCATCGCGGCGCTCGGCGGCACGTTCAAAGCGTTGAGCGAATTGCGTGGCGGTGCCATGGCCGAGCTTCTGTTGCTGCGTGAGGCGTTCACGCTGGTGGGTGGCGGCAAGGGCTGAAGGCGGGTCAGCCGGTCAGCGATGTCGCGCTGATGTCCTGCGAGCACATGGGCCTATTCAACCTCAGGAGTTCCACCATGTTCATTGCTATGAACCGTTTTCGCATCGCACCCGGTCGCGAGTCCGACTTCATCGAGGTCTGGCGACTGCGCGACAGCCGCCTAGCCGGGGTGCCCGGCTTCCAGTCGTTCCACCTGTTGCAGGGCCCCAGCAACGAACAGGCCACGCTGTTCGTCTCGCACTCCACCTGGGACGACGCCGCCGCCTTCGAGGCCTGGACCCGCTCCGAATCGTTCCGTGCCGCTCACGCCAATGCGGGCCAGCAACGCGACCTGTACCTTGGACCACCGCAGTTCGAAGGATTTGACGTGGTGCTATGAGGCACCGCGGGCGGTTGGTCTTCAGCGACCCGCAGCCCGTAGCAGCAGAGCTTTAGCGAGAACACCAACAAATTGGGAGGTACCGAATACCTACCCGATCAAAGCCACCGCCTTGATCTGCGCGCACACAGCCTGCCCCGGCTGCAGATCAAGAGCAGCCGCCGAGCGCCGCGTCAACCGCGCGAGCAACGACGACGAAGTCCCCACCTGCAAGCGGCACAAGGCCAGCGCCGGGTGGCTGTCGTCGGCCAGTTGGTCGACCACCACCGGGAGGCTGTTGAGCAAACTGGTGTCGGTCGCGGGCGAGAGCGCCAGGCTCACGTCGCGCGCCAGGATGCGGACGCGCACCGTGGCGCCCTGCGCCTGACCACCGTCGCGCACCCAGAGGCAGCCGCCCGGGAACGCCACCCGGGCCAGGCTCCAGGCCGCATCGCGCTCGACCACCACGCCCTCCAGCACCACGCCCGCGTCTTCGCCCAGGCGGATGGGCAGATCGACGCGCGACAACACCTCGGCCAGCGGGCCCGAGGCCAGCGCCCGGCCCGCGTCCATGGCCACGATGTGGTCGGCCAGCCGCGCCACCTCGTCGGGGGCGTGGCTCACGTAGACCACGGGAATGTCGAGCTCGCGGTGCAGGCGCTCCAGGTAGGGCAAGATTTCCTGCTTGCGCGCCAGGTCCAGCGCGGCCAGCGGCTCGTCCATGAGCAGCAGTTTCGGCCCCACCGCCAGCGCCCGCGCGATGCCAACCCGGCTGCGCTCACCACCCGACAGCCGAGCCGGCTTGCGGTCCAGCAGGTGCGCGATGCCCAGCAGCTCGACGGCCTGGTCGAGCCCGCGCGCGGAGGCGCCGCCCACGCGGCGCAGGCCGTAGCGCAGGTTGTTCATCACGCTCAGGTGGTCAAACAGGCTGGCCTCCTGGAACACATAACCCAGCGGGCGCTGGTGCGTGGGCCGCAGCTGATGGCCGTCTTGCCAGACATCGCCGTTGACCACCAGCCGGCCACCGGGCGCGCGTTCAAGCCCGGCGATGCAGCGCAGCAGCGTGGTCTTGCCGGAACCGGAGTGTCCGAACAGCGCCGTGACACCGCATGCTGGAAGATCCAGATCCACGTCGAGGGTGAAGCCGGCCCGTTCGAGGCGGAAGGCCGCCTGTATGCCTCTCATGTCAGTTGTCCTTCGGGTTCTTAGGGCGCCAGGCGTACAGCGCCAGCAGCACGATGAACGAGAACACCAGCATCACCGCGGACAGCCGGTGCGCCTGCAGGTATTCCATGGCTTCCACGTGGTCGTAGATCTGCACCGAGGCCACGCGCGTCACGCCCGGCAGGTTGCCGCCGATCATCAGCACCACGCCGAACTCGCCCACCGTGTGGGCAAAGGTCAGTATCGAAGCGGTCAAGAAACCCGGCAGGGCCAGCGGCACCGCTACCGTGAAGAAGGCGTCCAGCGGTGAGGCCCGCAAGGTGGCCGCCACTTCCAGCGGCCGTTCGCCCACCGCCTCAAACGCGGTCTGCAAGGGCTGCACCATGAAGGGCAGCGAGTAGAACACCGAGGCCACCACCAGACCCCAGAAGGTGAACGGCAAGGCGCCGATGCCCAGCGCCTGGGTGAGCTGGCCCACCGGCCCATGCGGCCCCATGGCCAGCAGCAGGTAGAAGCCGAGCACCGAGGGCGGCAACACCAGTGGCAACGCCACCACGGCCCCCACTGGCCCTTTCCACCAGCCCTTGGCGCGCGCCAGCCACCAGGCGATGGGGGTGCCGATCACCAGCAGGATCAGCGTCACGATGCCGGCGAGCCGCACCGTGAGCCAGATCGCCTGCAGATCGCTGTCGGTCAGTCCCATGATGCGGCCTCAGCGTGCGGGGTTGTCATGGACGATCCTTTTGCGGTGAAAGCTTCAGAGTTCGTAACCATGGGAGCGGATCACCGCTTTGGCGGCATCGGTCTTGAGGTACTCCAGCAAGGCGGTGGCGGCCGGGTTGTTTTTGCCCCGCTGGAGCAGCACTGCGTCCTGGCGGATCTGCGGGTACAGGTTCGACGGCACCATCCAGCGCGAGCCCGGCGCGTACTGGCCGTCCTTGTAGATCTGCGACAGCGCGACAAAGCCCAGGTCGGCGTTGCCCGTGGCGGCGAACTGGTAGGCCTGGGTGATGTTCTCGCCAAACACCAGCCTGGGTTGCAGCGCCACGTCCACGCCCATCTGCTTCATGACTTCCACAGCGGCGGCGCCATAGACGGCGACCTTGGGGTTGGCAATGGCCAGGTACCGGAAGTTGCCGCCTTTCAGGACCTCGCCTTTGGCATCGACCAACCCGGGTTGGGTACTCCACAACACCAGTTTGCCGATGGCGTAGGTGAAGCGGCTCGTGGGCATGGCCAGGCCATCTTTTTCCAGGCGGATCGGCGTTTCGTCGTCAGACGAAACCAGCACCTCGAACGGTGCGCCGTTCTTGATCTGCGCGTAGAACTTGCCCGCCGTGCCGTAGGCCACCAGGGCCTTGTGACCGGTGGCCTTTTCGAAGGCGGGCGCGATCTTTTCCATCGGGCCGGTGAAGTTGGCGGCGACGGCCACCGAGACCTCGGCGGCCTGGGCCGCAGTCGAGAGCAGCACACAGCACGCGAGCAAGGAAGAGAACAAGGTCTTGGTGGTCATGGACAAGCTCCTGATGTTGAAAGACGGAAAGACTCTCAATGCCGCGAGAACAGGTCGCGCACCTTGCACAGCGCGGTGGTGACGTCAAAGCGCGTGTCGGGCAGCGCCTCACCGGCCAGCACCTTCTGCAGCGCGGCGCGCGGGTCGGTCTCGCCGGTCAGCAGCACCTGCGCGCCCCAGCCCGCCATGTGGCGCAGAAAGCCGTCGCCAGCGCTGCCCGCGATCAGCAGGTCCACGCCGTGCAGGGGGTGCGGGCCGTCGTCCTTGAAGTGGTGCGGCAGCTGTTCCTTGCTGAGCGCGATGCGCTGCGGCTCGGGCAGCGGCGCGTCGGGCCGGCAATCGAACAGCAGCCATTCGCGGGCCTGGCCGGCGTGGCCGCTGACCTGGCTCCATTCTTTGTGGGTAGCGATGGCGACTTTCATGAAAGGTCCTTGGCTTTTTGAAATGACGTTCAGTCGGTGGAGACGAGGAAGACGCTGGATGCCTTGAAGATCGCCGTCACCGGCTGGCCCACGGCGAGGCCCAGGCGCTCGACGCTCGGGTCGGTGACCACGGCGGTGAGCACGTGGTGGCCACCCGGCAGGTCCAGCGTGACCTCGGTGTTGACGGGCCCGTGGTGGATCTTCTGCACCAGGCCGCGGAAGCGGTTGCGCGCCGAGACGCGCGCGCCCTCTTCTTCCACCATCAACACGATGGACGAGGCCTTGACGAAGGCCAGCACGTCGCGACCTTCGGCCAGGCCCAGGTTCTGAACCGACTCATTGGTGACGATGGCGGTGAGCTCCAGCGACGGCCCCAGCTTCAGGATGACCTCGCTCTCGACCGCGCCGGAGCGGATGGCGCCGATGGGGCCGGCGAACTGGTTGCGGGCACTGGTTTTCATGGTGAGCCTCCGGAGGACTTGTCGGAATTCGGCGATGTCGGGTTCACCGTGCTGCGCCAGCTGGCCGCTCAGGCGCGCGAGCGCGGCCTGCGATTCCTGCTCCAGCGCGCGGTAGAAGGCGATCAGGCGGCGGCCAAAGGCGGTGAGCTCGCTGCCGCCGCCGTGGCGCCCGCCGGTGGCGCGCAGCACCAGCGGCTCGGGCGCCACGTTGTTCATGTCGTCCACCGCATCCCACGCGGCCTTGTAGGCCATGGGCACGGCCTTGGCGGCCTGCAGGATGGAGCCGTGCAGGGCGATGGCTTCGAGCAGGCGGATGCGCTTGTCGCCGAGGAAGCTGCCCATGGCGGTGTCGATCATCAGCTTGCCCATGAGGGGCTGGCTGGCTGAGTTCATCGCGGCATGCCCCGGCTGAGCGAGAGCCGGGGGATGACCGCGCCGGCGCCGAAGCGGTGAATCACTTTGTGGCTGGCGAGCCAGCGGTTGTCGGGCAGGCGCCAGGCGGTCACGGTCTCGGCGTAGACCGGTGCCTCGTAGAAGATCTCGTCGTCGTCTGATCGAAGTGCTGTCTGCACATAGCGGAAGGCACAGAAGCAGGCCTGGCCTTCTGCGTCGAGGCCGAGGCTGCGGTCGGCCACGATCTCGTGGTCCTGCTCGACGGCAAAGCTCACCGGCGCCACCACCAGCCCGACCAGATCGGAGGGCAGTTCCTCCATCCACGCCACCGTCTGGCCGCGCGCAGGGCAGGCGTTGGGTGGCCGGCTGTACAACGGTTGGGGCATGACGGGCTCCTGTATCGATCACGACATAACGCACGGGTCTTGCGACAGCGTTGTGTGCTTTGCTACACAACGGTCACGCCTGCGTGGCTTGAGAGCCTTGTTTGCAAAACGTGGGCCAGCTTTTGGAGGAGAACGCTTGTCTCTTTCTCTGTGCTTTTTTGGATGAGCGCAGATCTCGTTTGAGGCACCTCGCTGCTGCGGCAGGCGTTGCAAGATGTTGTGCTGGATATCTGCCGGTGGCGCGCCAACACCACTGTTTGCCATGGCGTGTGCGGGGAGGTCGTAGCGCGCCTGTGAGGCGCCGAGAAGCGCAGTGGCCGTGGCCGCGCGCGCAGCGCGCTTCGTCAACTGACTTGTCGCACTTGTTTGAGCGGAGAGAGCGCAAGCGAACGTAGCGAGTTGTGCGACGGGCCACGGTCGCGAGCATCGCAGGGAAGTCGGTGCGAAGCACCGACCGC
This sequence comes from Hydrogenophaga aromaticivorans, assembly GCF_013387465.1. Classification (GTDB taxonomy): domain Bacteria; phylum Pseudomonadota; class Gammaproteobacteria; order Burkholderiales; family Burkholderiaceae_C; genus Hydrogenophaga; species Hydrogenophaga aromaticivorans. The sequence continues at coordinate 255,122 of NZ_VYGV01000025.1, forward strand.
CTCACCGAAGCGCTGCGGCCTGTCCGCACACGCCTTGGCACGCGAGGTCTTGCCAACGATATCTACGTTTCACCCGGATGGACCTGCGAACGCGTCAACGTCCTCAAGCCAGACTCATGCGAAACAGATCAGGCTGGCTCTGCCGGTACACCCGCAGCCACAGCAGCGTCGCGGGCACCAGCGACTGGCTGGCGAACCACAGGGCTTCGTCCAGGGTCTCACCGGGTGGGCCAGCGAGTTGCACTTGCATCAAGGCCCAGCCCGACCAGTCGAGCTCGGGCATGGTGGCGCGCTGCTCCGGCTCGATCTGCGCCACGCTGGCGGCCAGGGTGGCGAGCTGGCGCTGCACCTCGGCGCGCGTGAGGCGCGAACGCATCAACTCCTCGCGCGGCAGTTGTTCGACCAGGATCAGCACCGATTCGCAGGCGCTCTGGATCAGGCCCAACAAGGCGCTGTGCAGCATGGGTTGGCTCATGGTCTTTCAGGCGCTGCAGACCATGGGCTGGGCTTGCAGCAACCGGGCATTGAGCTCGATGGCGAACTCGCGCCAGGCGGCGGCCAGGTCGAGCGTGATGGCGCGTTGGGTCTCGGCGTCGGGAGTCTGGTCTTGCGCGAAATTCGACAAGGCGCACGAGCTGGCGTTGAAGGCCAGCGCGGCCTGCAGCAAGCCTTTGTTCCAACCCGCGAACGGGGCCAGCAGCTGCGGCGTGAGCGCGTGTTGCCCTTGCACCACTGCAGCGCCGGCGGCGTCGAGCGCGGGCAACAGGGCGTCGATCTGCGCCAGGCTCTCGCTGTAGACGCGGTCCACCGTCGCGAGCAGCGCGCGCTGCGTGAGCAGCTCGTGTTGCTGGCTGGAGAGCAGGCGCGTGAGGTGGCGACGGTACTGGTCGGGCGCGGCGGCGACCCTCGCAGCCACGCCTTCGGCAAAGGCCCGCAGTGCTGCTTCGCGGTCGTGGGCCACGGGCGCTTGGGGGTTGGCAGTGGGCACCTTCTGGCGCAGCAGCGCGTGGGCGATGCGGTCGGCCGCTTCGAGCGCGCCTTCCATGTGGCCCGCGCCGTGGGCCGCGGTTTCGCTGCCGCCCAGGAACACCCGGCCGCTCCACTGTGGCTGGCGCAGCAGCGGGTCGGCCAGAGGCGGTTCGGGCGGTGTGGCGCGGTCGGTGCCGCTGCAGGTCCAGGGCTCCAGCGCCCAGTCCTGCAGTTGCAGCCGGCCACTCTGCGCGGCCTGGCCATAGAGCTGCGCGAGCTGGCTTTCGATGAGCAGCGGCAGGCCGCGCTGGAAGTGCTCGCGCTGCGCCGGGTTCAGCGCCACGAAGCCGCCCAGTGCCGCGCCCTGGGCTTCGTCGCAGGCGTCGAACACCTCGCCGAGCACGGCCTGCGCGTGGCGCACGAAGGCGTTGCCCGACTGCCCGGCTTCGCGCCAGAAGGCGTGGTCAAAAGCGACCAGTGCCTTGGCGTGCGTCGCCATCCAGGTGGCGGTGTTTTCCATCGCGTCCCAGACCGTGGCAGGCAGGGGCGGGTCCAGCAGCATGCGCTGATGCACCAGGCGCGGTGGCAGGGCCAGCACGATCTGGCGCGCGCGCAACGGCGCGCCGGTTTCCAGCAGGATGTCGATGTGGGACCCACGGTCGCGCAGCACGCGAACTGGCTTGTTCAGCTGCAGGCAGCCCGCGGGCAGTTCGGCGGCGAGCGCTTCCACGAGCCGGGCCGCACCACCCTGGATGTGCCGCGCGCCAGCGTGCACACCGCCCTCTTCCTGCCGCCGTTCGGGTTGGCGGTTCGGGTCGGTGAGCCAAAGCGCGTCACCCGGGTCGTGCTGGGCCAGCGTGGCCAGGCCCAGCTCGCCGAGCAGCGCGCTGATGCGCGGCTCGGTCTCGGGCCAGTACCAGGTGGCACCCAGATCGAGCGCCTGGCCGGTCTGCGCATCGCTGCGGGTCAGCACCCGGCCACCGATGCGATCCCGCGCTTCGAGCAGGGTCACGCTCAGGCCGCGCGCGACCAGGCTGCGGGTGAGCGCCAGGCCACACAGGCCCGCGCCGACCACCACGACGTCGGCCACCTTGTGGGTGGGCAGATGAAGCAAGGCGGCCATGGTGGGTGCGCCCTGGGGCTCAGCTCGTCATGAGCAGTTCAATGGTCACCGGGTCTTCGCCGAGCACCGCCTGGCAGGCCAGGCGCGAGGCCGATCCGATACCGACCATGCCGTCGAGTTTTTCGTTTTCGAGCGGCTGGATGCGCGACAGGCTCTTGCGGCCGCTGGTGACGAAGACGTGGCAGGCCTCGCACTTGGCGTTGCCGCCGCATTTGCTCATGACCGGCTCGCCCACGCCGAGCAGGGCTTTGAGGAGGGTGGTGCCGGCGGCGACTTCGTAGGATTTGCCGGAAGGAAGGACGGTGATCGTGGTCATGGTTGTGGCCTCATGGCTGGTTGGGAAAAGGGAACCGGAAAGGGTCAGGCGAGCGCGGGTTGCAGCGCGTCGATCAGCGCCGCCGAAAAATCGGCCAGCGGCATGTTGATGCGCGTGATGCCCTGCTCTTCGAGAAAACGCGCTTCCATGCGGGTCGGCTCGTTGGGCAGCACGGCCCAGTGCAGGTCGCTGGAGCGCTTCATGATCTGGCGCGCGAAGCAGCGTGTGAGCTGGTCATCGAAACGGCAGCCGAGGAACAGGAAGCTGCGGCCGGTGCGCCAGGCCTGCACCGCCGCGGGGATAGGGGTCTGGATGTCGATCTCGGTCAGCACCTCGACGTAGTCGCTGTCGGACACCAGGTAGTTGCCGGCCGGGCTGTGGCCGCCCCAGGGCTTGTAGTGCGTGGGCGCCACCGGCAGGGTGTCGAGCGCCTTGCCCTGGGCGTCGTAGGCGCCGGTCCACTGGCCGAAATGTTCGGACTGCGACAGGCCTTGCACCTGGTTCCAGCCGCTGCCGCCGCGCACGCGGGTCAGCGCGTTCAGCATGCTGTCGTCGTACCAGGTGTCGACCCAGAGGCCGGCGTTGCTGCCCGCCAGGGCCAGCTGCAGGGCCGAGGGCTCGGGCGAGCTGGCAAAGGCCTCGTTCATCAGGTGCACGACGGACTTGCGGTGCTTGAAGTTCTCGATGAACTGGGCCGCCTGCGTCAGGCGGTTGCGCACCTTGTGCGGCACGCTGACCTTGGCCGTCATGAAGGTCGCCAGGTCCAGCGGCGTGGCCGGCACCTTGCCGGGTTCACACAGCGACAACATGTCCGGGCCCATGTAGGGGATGACGCTGCCGGCGTCGAGTCGGCGGGCGATGTCTTGGATCAGGTCGGTCATGGTGTTTCCTTAGAGGTAGATGGCGGCGCCGGCACCCACATTTGTGGCGGTGTCCTTGAGCGTGGTCACGATGTACTGCACCTGGACCGCGTCCATCTGGGTGTGCAGCGGCAGGGCCAGGGCGCGGTCGCCGATGCGGTCGGTGTCGCGCAGCAGGCCGCGCTGCTGGCCGATGGCAGCCGCCGCGTTCATGTAATAGAACTGCTGGTGCAGCGGGTGGCTGTAGGCGGCGGTCTCGATGCCGCTGGCCGCCAGGTCGTCCACCATCTGCGCGCGCGCGCTGGCGGTGAAGCGTTTGCCCAGGTGCACCACGTAGAGCATCCAGTGCACCTCGTCCACGTTCTCGGCCAGGTACGGCGGCTTCACGCCCTCGAAGCTCTGCATCTGCTCGTGGTACCAGAGCTCCACCTGCTTGCGCTCCAGCAGCCGGTCGTCCAGGCTGGCGAGCTGGGCCAGGCCGAGCGCGGCGGTCATCTCGCTCATGCCGGCCTGCAGCGGCACGCGCGAACCGACCGAAACCGAATGCCGGTCGCTCACGCGGCGCTGGCGCAGGTAGCGCAGTTCGTGCACCAAGGTGTCGTCGTCCGTGACCAGCATGCCGCCTTCGCCGGTGCACAGGGCCGAGGGCTGAGAGAAGTCGAACACCGACACGTCGCCGAAGCTGCCCACGGTCTGGCCCTTGTAGCGCGAGCCCAGGGCTTCGGTGCTGTCTTCGATCAGGGGGATGCCGTGCGCTTTCGCGAGCGCCCGCAAGGGGTCCCAGTCGGCCGGGTGGCCGTTGGTGTTGCCGGCCAGGATGGCGCGGGTCTGCGGCGTGATCTTGAGCGCGGCCTTCTCGGGGCTCAGGCAGCCGGTCCAGTAGTTGATGTCGGCGAACACCGGCGTGGCGCCCGCGAGCGTGATGGCCTGCGCCACCTGGTGCCAGGCGTGGCTGCTGCAGACCACCTCGTCGCCCGGGCCGATGCCCATGGCGCGCAGCGCGATCCAGGTGCCCAGCGTGCCGCTGCCCACCGCGACCGCGTGGCGCCGCCCGGCCCAGCCGGCGAAGGCGCGCTCGAACGATTCCAGCATGGGGCCATCGCCCCAGCGGGCCGATTCCAGCACGGCGGTGACGAGCTGGATCTCGCGCTCGCCGCACGCGGGCTCGTAGAGGGAGATGGCATCGATTTCCATTTTTTATTCCTGAGTGAGGATGAGCGCATCGGCTTCTTCGGGCGCCTCGGTCACGCTCCAGCAGTGGCCGTTGGAGGTGGCGAGGTAGACCTTGCGTGCGCCCAGCAGCAGCGCGGGTTTTTCGTCGCGCATGTCCATCGCATCGACCAGCACCACCTTCATCTCGGGGTGCTGGGAACGCCAGATCGAGGCCGCGTCGCGCAGGGTGGCAGCAGCGCCCACGAGTTCACCGGCGGCGCGCAGATGTTCGGTGCTGATGGACATGGCGTTCAGTCCTCAGAGACCGAAGAGGCCAGGCGGCGCGCTTCAACGGTGATGGGCAGCGTCGTGCCTTCGGGCATGACCGGCAGGTCGAGTTGCCAGCCGTTGGCCAGCGTGACCAGCCCACCCCACATGCCGGGATTCACCATGTCGACGATGGGCTCCTCCAGGTCTTTCTTGGGCACATAGGCGCTCAGCACACCTTTGGCATCTCGGCGGATCATCACTTTCATCATCGGCTCCATTCAGAAAGACACAAAAAATCAGGACTCAGTTGCAACGCTGAGCAAGGGTTCGATCAAAGCCGGCAAGCTGTTCAGCAGCAAGGCGATGTCTTCGGCGCGGGTTTCATCGCCGAGCGAAAAACGGATGGCGCACAGGGCCTCGTCGCGCGGCACGCCCATGGCGGTCAGCACGTGCGAGGGCTCGCTGCCGCCCGAGGAACAGGCCGCGCCGCTGGACGCCGCCACGTTCAGGCGCGAGAGGCGCTGCAGCACGACGTCGGCGTCCACCATGCCGAAACGCAGGTAGCTGGTGCCGGGCAGGCGCGGCACACCCTGACACCACACGTGCAGGCCGGGCAGTTCGGCCAGACCGCTTTCGAGCGCGTCGCGCAGGCCGGCCACGTGTTCGGCCTGCGACGCCAGATCGCCCAGGCGCTCCAGCGCGGCGGCCAGGCCGACGATGGCCGGCAGGTTCTCGGTGCCGCCGCGGCGGCCACGCTCCTGGCTGCCCGGCACCGGTGGAACGAAGGCCCGGCCCTGGCGCAGCAGCAAGGCGCCCGCGCCCTTGGGGCCGTGGAACTTGTGGGCCGAGAGCGAAACCGCGTCGGCCGGGTAGTCGGCAAAAGCGAACGGCAGCTTGCCGATCCACTGCGTCGCGTCCACGTGCATGGCGGCGCCGGCCGCGTGGGCCATCGCGGCGACTTCCGTCACCGGCATCAGCGCACCGGTTTCGTTGTTGGCCGCCATCAGCGAGACCAAGGCCAGGTCCGGCCCCATCAGGGCTTCGGCGGCGGTGAGGTCGATGCGGCCGTCGGGCGACACCGGCATGAAGTCCACGGGCACGCCCTGCTCGGTCAGCGAGCGCGCCAGGCGCAGCAGGGCCGAATGTTCGACCGCGCCGATCAGCAGGCGCTGGCGGCCCTGCGCCCGGGCCGCCGCGAGCAGGCCAGTCAGGGCCATGTGGTTGGCCTCGGTGGCGCCGCTGGTGAAGATGAGTTCGCTGGTCTTGCAGCCCAGGGCCCTGGCCGCGGTGGCGCGCGCCGCACCGAGCACGCGCTTGGCGTCCTGCCCCGGACCGTGCTGCGACGAGGCGTTGGCCCAGGCGGTGACAAACACCGGCCCCATCGCATCCAGCACCTCGGGCGCGGGTGGTGTCGTGGCGTTGTGGTCCAGATAGATCATGGCCAGAAGCAACGTTCGCTGTCCAAGCAGAGCAAGTCCAGCAAGGGTTCGATCTGGTCGGCCCGCTCCTTCTCGACCCAGGCCTGCTGCTGATGGTCGCGCGCGCACAGCGTCCAGCAAGGGTGCTCGCCCACGGGCGGCTTCAGCAAGGCAATGGCGATGGTGCCGCCGCTCGGGTCCACGTTGCGCGAGCAGCAGGGGCTCTCGACCCGGTAGCCATCCTCATCCATGAAAACCTGAGGCTGCACGAAGCGGTAGCGCACGCGTTCCTTCAGCGCCCGCTCCAGGCGGTGCAGCGTCAGGTCACGCGGCGGGTTGCGCGCTTCGGGGACAGCGTTCATGCGGCCTCGTCTTCGGTCTCGGGCAACAGGCCGGCCGGTGCGGGCACGAGTTCGATCTCCATGCAACCGACCACGCAGCCGGGGAACTGCACCAGGTAGACCGGCTCGTTGAGTTCCTGGGCGTGGCCGATGTTGACGATCTCGCCCACCGTGCCGCGCGCGGCCAGCAGGGCGTCGGGTTCGCGCTCGGGGTAGCTGCCGTCGTTGATGAGGTCGTCCAGCGCGATCACGCGCTGGCCCCAGGCGTAGACGGGTTCGCGGGGTTCAATGCCGTTCATGGGGCCTCCGTGGCGGTGGTGGTGTCGGTGCGGGTGGGTTGACCGAGGGTGGTGATGGACGCGGCCTTCTCGCCGAGCTGTGCCAGCACCTCGTCGGGCAGGTTGTCCAGGGTGCAGAGTTCCTTGGCGCGCATGCCGACGCGGTGGCCGGATTCGACGAAGTCGACGGCGTAGATGTAGAACTGCTGCAGGAAGGTGTTGATGTTGATGACGTAGCCGATCTCGCCCTTGTTCACCAGCACCTCGCCGATGTCCTTGCCGTTGTAGGTGCCGTCGTTGCGCACCACCGAGCGCGCGATCACGCGCTCGCCGTACTGGAAGCGCGGGGGAAAAGCGAGTTCGATCTCGGCATCGTCGCGGTTGATGTCAGCCATGGGGCACTCCCGGTACCAGTGAAAGGGCCTGGCGCGGGTCCTGGCGTTCGAGCACGCACTGGCGCACCAAGGGGTCATCGTCCTCGCGCAAGGGGTCGAGCAGGGACGGGTCGGCGCGCTGCGCCACTTCCCAGCGCACGCGCCAGTCGGTGTCGGCCATCAGGCGCGGCAACAGGGGCGCGGGCAGGCGCTCGGCAACGGTGCGGCGCACCTCGGGCGACTTGTCGCTGAGCAGGATCAGCAGCGCCGGCATCTCCAGGCGCTGCGCCACGATCAGGCGCACGGCGCGGTCCGGGTCGCGCGCCATGGTCGGCAACAGCGCCAGCGGCAGGCGCCGCGCCACCCATTCACGCACGCCGTAATCGGTGTCGTTGCGCATGGCGGCGAGTTCGGCGGTTTCCAGGCGCTGGGCGACGCGGATGCGCACCTCGCGGTGCGGGTCGTGCGCCATGCGGCCGAGCAGCTGCTGCGGCAGGCGCAGCGCGATCTGCAGGCGCACGGTTTCGTCCGGATCGTCCATCAGCGAGGCCAGGCGGAACACGTTGGCGTGGCGCGCGGCAATGGCGCGCACCTCGAAGTACGGGTGGCCGAGCTGGCGGTCGCCCTGCTCCGGGTGCCAGCGGAAAAAGCGGTCGATGCGGCGCGCGTACACGTCCTGCATGCAGGCGTGGCCGGGTTCGCAGCCCTGTTCAGCCGGGCGGTCGCGCAGGGCTGCGTATTCGCAGGCGCTGCAGTCCACCGGGCCGCCCTGCCAGTGCGAGGCCTCGATGTCGCCAGCGGGGGCGCGGGTGCCGATGAAGTCGCTCAGGGCGTTCATAACTTCGCCCCGTTTCCGCTCCAGCTGCGCACCGGGTAGGCGCTCAGCGGGTCCACCGCATCGGGGGTGTCGGCCGCTTCGCGGCGCGCGAGCACGTGCGAGAGCAAGGCACCACCGAGGTGGTCTTTCGGGTCGAGCTGGCGCAGCGCAGCCAGCATCAGGCGCGCTTCGTCGAAGTCGCCCAGGCGCAGGCTCAGGTAGGCCAGCCCCTTGAGCGTGAACAGGTAGAAGCGCACGGCCGGGTCGTGGCGCAGGGCGTCGTCGTCGGGCGGCTGGTCGCCGAAGTTGGGGCCGAGCGCGGCGCGCGCGATGGCCAGCGCGTCTTCGCCGACCGCGCGGGCCTTGTCCAGCGCATGACCATAAAAATGAAACCGGTAAAGCGCGATCAAGGGCCCGGGGTGGCTGGGCGCCAGGGCACGGGCCCGCTCCAGCAAGGCCAGGGCTTCATCGCTCTGGTCGCGCTTCAAGCCCGCTTCCTTGATCAGTGCATCGACCTCAGGGCTGACCGCGCCGCCGATCGCACCGGCGCCGAACGCGTCGAGCGCGTCGTCCAGCCCCAGGTTGACGACGGCGGCGTTCATGTCCCGTGCTTCAGGAGGCCAGTGTGGCCGGACGGCCGCGCCCGATGGCGCCGATCTCGATCTTGGTCACCCCCACGATGGGCGCGCTGTCGCTGGAGGCGCTGCTGCAGCCGCAGGCGGCCTGGTTCGGGTTGGTGAAGGTCAGGCCCGATTGGGTCGGCGTGTCGGCGAAATCGACGATCACGCCTTCGAGCATCAGGCGGCTCTCGGCCCCCAGGAACAGGCGCAGACCTTCGATCTCCAGCACCTGCTCACCGGGGCCGGGTGCGGCCTCGGCGCTGAACTCCGAGCTGTAGCCCGAGCAGCCGCCAGGCGAAACCGCCAGACGAAAACCCGCACCCGCCGGCAAGCCGGAGAAGCGCACGATGCGCGAAATGAACTTGACGGCGGCGGGCTTGAGGACGATGTTGGGCAGCATGGTGGTGGTCTCTGGTTGTCTCGGTGAATCGGTGTGACAGCAATGTTTCGGGCGATGCCCGAAGCGAGTTGCAAGCCCCAGGGCTAGCGAAGCGAAGCCCCCTCCAGGGCACCCGCGGAACCGGCTTTGCCGGGCCGCCAGGTGCGCCCCCTTGAGGGGGGATGCGGCTACGCGCAGCGAGCAAGCAACGGGGGCGCTTCAGATCTTGACGATGCAGCCATCGACCGGGCAAACGGCGACGCATTGCGGCTCGTCGTAGTGGCCTTCGCAGTCGGTGCACTTCTTGGGGTCGATGACGTAGGTGCCGCCTTTTTCGCGGATCGCGACGTTCGGGCACTCGGGTTCGCAGGCCGAGCAGGCGGTGCAGGTGGACGCGATGATCTTCATGGGCATGGTGGCTCTCCTTCTGGGGACGTCGTGGGGGATGGGATGGGGTTGGTGTCAGGCGGCTTCGGCGAGGCCGCCGGTGAAAGCGCCCTGGCGGATCTGCGCGTCGCCGCGCGGCTGGTGCGCGATGGCGCCGCTGGCGATGCGGCCGCGGTAGTCGTTGAACCACTCCAGCGCGGCCTTTTCGATGAACTCGCCGACGTACTGATCGACCGGTTCGACACCGGCGGCCAGCAGCTCGTCGCGCGGGCAGGCGCCGATCTTGGCGACCAGCACGGCGTGGCAGTCGTTGATGGCGTTGACCACCGAAGGCAGCTGCTCGTCATCGCCGTGACCGCCCTGGCAATACAGGTCGACGCGGCGGTGGCCGACAAACAGGGCCTGCGCGGCCGAGACTTCAAACACCTGGAACTCGGTGACGTGGCCGAAGTGCTCGTTGACCCGACCACCGCCCTTGGTGGCGACCGCGACCAGCACCTTGAGCTCTTCATCCACTCCGATGGCCGTGGCCGCGGCCAGGGCTTCGTGTTTGGCGGCCTGTTGCGCCTGGCGCTCGACCTCGACCTTGTCCTGGTAGCTCTTGCGCTTGTCCAGGTCGTAGACCACTTCCATCTGCTCCAGCTTGTCGAGCGTGAACTCTTCCGAGCGGTCTTCGCCCAGCAGGCCCACCGCGTCGGCGCGGCACTGGCGGCAATGGCGCATCAGGTTGGCGCCGCCCATGCAGGCGTCCTGCACGGCTTTCAGCTCGGAAGCGGTTGGGCCACGCTGGCCGGTGAGGCCGAACACCGTGCCGTGTTCGGCTTCGGAGATCAGCGGCATGATGTTGTGCAGGAAGGCGCCGCGCTTCTTCACTTCGCGGTTCACCTCGATCAGGTGCTCGTCGTTGATGCCGGGGATCAGCACCGAGTTGATCTTGGTGAGCACGCCGCGCGCGGTGAGCATTTCCAGGCCGAGCATCTGGCGCTCGTGCAGGATCCTGGCGGCCTCGTAGCCGGTCACGCGCTTGTGGTTCCAGAAGATCCAGGGGTAGATCTTCTCGCCCACGGCTGGGTCCACCATGTTGATGGTGATGGTCACGTGGTCGACGTTGTATTTGCAGATCTCGTCGACCTGATCCGGCAGTGCCAGGCCGTTGGTGGACAGGCAGAGCTTGATGTCGGGCGCCTGCTCCTGCAGCATGCGGAAGGTCTCGAAGGTCTTGGCCGGGTTGGCCAGCGCATCGCCGGGGCCGGCCACGCCGAGCACCGTCATCTGCGGAATCTCGCTGGCCACGGCGACGACTTTTTTCACGGCCTGTTCGGGCGTGAGCTTCTGCGAGACCACGCCGGGGCGGCTCTCGTTGCTGCAGTCGTATTTGCGGTTGCAGTAGTTGCACTGGATGTTGCAGGCCGGCGCCACGGCCACGTGCATGCGCGCGTAGTGGTGGTGGGCTTCTTCGGAATAGCAGGGGTGGTTCTTGACCTTGTCCCAGACTTCCTGGGGCATGTCGTCGGGACCGTCGGAGGTGCCACAACTGGCTTTTCCCTCACCGCCGGAGGTGCCACAACCACCACCGGTGGCGGGCAGTTCGGGCGTGGCGCCCAAGGATTTGATCTGGCCGATGCCGATGTAGGTCTTGGCCGGCAATGAACCACTGGCTGCGCTGGTTTGCATGGGAACCCTTTTCGCGTCCGACACTTGGCCGCATGGGGGACCTATAGCCAAATCCGTGCCACCGGAAATCTTGTTTTAAATCAAGTAACTGGCGTCTTTTGTCGGTTGTCGCAGATGCCACAGGAGCCACATCTTTTGGGAGGTGTTGCGTCTGGCTTGCGACAAAGACCACACATCGGTTGCATGCCGCTGGCGCAGTTCAGGGACTTGGGCAAGGCTGGGAAAAAGAGGGGAAGTCAAACTTCGGTTCCGCCCACACGTTCGCAGACGTGTCGGGTGGCTGCGGCGGGGCGCCGCAGAGGATTCGCGCATGCCACAGAGCCTCGCCCACCAGCCCGGTTTTCACTCAGACCCAGCCGACTGAAGCAGCACATCTGCGCGAGCGCGAAGGCGACCCGCCGCGGACGCCCGGCGCGTTGCCCGCGCAACCGAATGGCGCCAGCAAAAGCAGCCCGAAAACCCTACAAAGAGTTCAGAACTTCCGAACCTCAATGCCATGCTTCTGCAAGGCATAGCCCATTTGGCGCGGTGAGATCTTGAGCAGACGCGCCGCCTTGGCCTGCACCCAGCCACTGCGCTCCATCGCCCAGACCAGGCGCTCGCTTTCACCTTCGGGCTTGCCATCGGCGACGGCGGTCGGCGCGGCGACGGCGACCGGCTCGGGAGAGACCTCGGTGGGTGCGGGCAAGGCGGTGTCGGCCCCGGCGGGCCCCATCGGCCGCTCCTGGATCGGAATCTCCGTCAGGCGGCTGGGCCGCACCGCGTCTTCGCGGTCGATGTGGTGCAACACCTGCGTCAGGCAGCGGTTGCCCTGGCAGGGAAAAGCCAGGTCGGTGATCACGTCGCTGTGCGCCATGGTGGCGGTGCGTTCCACGCAGTTCTCCAGCTCGCGCACATTGCCCGGCCAGTAACAACTGCTCAGCACCCGCATCGCCGCCGGGCTGAACTGGGTGGTGCGTGCGTTTTCGCGGTTGAAACGGTCGAGAAAATGTTTGGCCATGGCCGGGATGTCTTCGCGGCGCTCGCGCAGCGGCGGCAGCTGGATGCTGACCACGTTGATGCGGTAGTACAGGTCGGCGCGGAACTCGCCCGCCTTCACCATGCGCTCCAGATCCCGGTTGGTGGCGAGGATCAGGCGCACATCCACCTTCACCGGCGTGCCGCCCCCCACCCGCTCGAACTCGCGCTCCTGCAACACGCGCAGCAGCTTGGCCTGGAACGAGGCCGAGATGTCACCGATCTCGTCCAGGAACAGGGTGCCGCCGTGCGCCATTTCGAAGCGACCCTTGCGCTGACCCTGGGCGCCGGTGAACGAGCCCTTTTCATGGCCGAAGAGTTCGCTCTCCAGCAGCGACTCTGTCAGCGCCGCGCAGTTGACGCAGACAAAGGCTTCGCGCTTGCGCGGCGACAGGCTGTGGATGGCCCTGGCGATCACTTCCTTGCCGGTGCCGCTCTCGCCGCGCAACAGCACCGTCGTGCGCGCCGGCGCCACCTGGTGCACCTGGTCAAACACCTCCAGCATGGGCGCCGAGGTGCCCACCACGTGTTCGATCTTGCTGCCGCTCTTGAGCGCCTTGGACATGCGGCGCACCTCGTCCTGCATGCTGTCGTGGGCCGCGCTGACACTGCGGTGCAACAGCAGCGCCTGGCCCATCAGCGTGGACACCATCTTGAGCAACTGCAGGTCGTCACCGAAGTTGCTGCGGGTCTGCGGATTCAGGTAATCGACCGCCAGCACGCCCACCGTGCGCCGGTCCGCCCGGATCGGCGTGGCCAGCATGGCGACACAGGCGCCCGGGCTCTGGTCGGCGCCGCCGGTGCGGTTCAGGAACAGCGGCTCGGCACGCAGGTCGGGCGCCGAAAACGGCATGCCCGTGGCATAGACCCGGCCCACGATGCCTTCACCCGGCAGGAACTTCAGGCGCTGGCTTTCTTCGTGACTCAGACCGACAGCGCACAGACCGTGCAGCTCGGCCGAGCCCGGTTTGGACAGCACGACAAAGGCACGGCGCCAGTCCAGTGCCTGCAACAAATAGTTAAGGGCTTCACGAAAAGTTTTGTGGACATCCAACGAGGTCGCGAGCGTCTTGCTGATCTCGTAGATCACGTTCAATTCACGCCGCGCTGCGGTCATTTGTGTGTTCATCACCATGGTGCGCTCCGGGTAGGTGCAAGGCAGGACCTGATACAGGGCAGCGCCGCCCCTGGCGTGGCCGGTGAGCACCAACGCAGGGATTTCTGACGCAGAAAAGCCACCTCCTGACGCGCTCTCATGCAAGAAGTGAACCAGTAACTTGGTGGTGTGCGCCGTTGATCGTTTGGCTTCACGCTTTCCGACAAACCGAACAGTGCTATTCCATCGTGCGGCGCATGGCGCGAACAAAACCAACAAAGCGAGCCGAAAAACGTGGCGAACAGGCAACAAATGGCATGGCACCGAAATTGCGGAATGCGCTGCGGCCCACCCAATTTTCTGGAGTCATCCATGTCGCTCAGCAGCCGAGATCCCGCCCCCGCCCGTGCCGCCGCCAGCGTCTACCTCGACTACGCCGCCACCACCCCGGTGGACCGCCGCGTGGCGAACAAGATGATTCCCTATCTGACGGAGCTGTATGGCAATCCGGCGAGCCGCTCGCATGCGTTCGGCTGGGCCGCGGACGAGGCGGTGGAGCTGGCGCGCGAACAGGTCTGCTCGCTGATCAACGCCGACCCGCGTGAGATCGTCTGGACCTCGGGCGCCACCGAATCGAACAACCTCGCGATCAAGGGCGCGGCGCATTTCAACCGCGCCAAGGGCAAGCACCTGATCACTGTCGCGACCGAACACAAGGCGGTGCTCGACAGCATGCGCGAACTGGAGCGCGAGGGCTACGAAGTGACGGTGCTGCAGGTGCTGCCCAGCGGCCTGCTCGACATCGCGGTGTTCGAAGCCGCGCTGCGGCCCGACACCGTGCTGGCCTCGGTGATGATGGTCAACAACGAGACCGGCGTCATTCAGGACATCGCCGCGCTCGGCGCCATCTGCCGCGCCAAGGGCGTGGTCTTCCACGTGGACGCCGCCCAGGCCGCCGGCAAGGTGGTGATCGATCTGGACGTGCTGCCGGTTGATCTGCTTTCACTGTCGGCCCACAAGATCTACGGCCCCAAGGGCATCGGCGCTTTGTACGTGCGCCGCAAACCGCGCGTGCGCATCGACGCGCAGATGCACGGTGGTGGCCACGAGCGCGGCATGCGCTCGGGCACGCTGGCCACGCACCAGATCGTGGGCATGGGCGAGGCCTTCTGGCTGGCGCGCGAAAACATGGCCGCCGACAACGCCCGCATCAAGACCCTGCGCGACCGCCTCTGGGCCGGCTTTCAAAAGATGGACTGCGTGGTGCTCAACGGCGACGAAAGCCAGCGCGCCGTGCAGTACCTCAACTGCAGCTTCAACTACGTCGAAGGCGAGTCGCTGCTGATGGGCATCAAGGGCGTGGCGGTGTCGTCGGGCTCGGCCTGCACCTCGGCCAGCCTGGAGCCCAGCTACGTGTTGCGCGCCATGGGCCGCAGCGACGAGCTCGCGCACAGTTCGGTGCGTTTTTCCATCGGCCGCTTCACCACGGTTGAAGAGATCGATTTCACGATTGCCCAGGTCACCGAGGTCGTGAACCGCCTGCGAGCCATGAGCCCGCTGTGGGACATGGTGCAGGCCGGCATCGACCTCAGCACGATCCAGTGGTCCGAGCATTGATCACGCCCATCTTTGTCACACACCCTCCCGGAGCAACACCATGGCCTACAGCGAACAAGTCGTCGATCACTATGAAAACCCTCGCAACGTGGGCGCCTTCGACGCCAACGACGCCAGCGTCGGCACCGGCATGGTCGGCGCGCCGGCCTGCGGCGACGTGATGCGCCTGCAGATCCGCGTCAACGCCCAGGGTGTGATCGAGGACGCCAAGTTCAAGACCTACGGCTGCGGCTCGGCCATCGCGTCGAGCTCGCTGGTCACCGAGTGGGTGCGGGGCCGCACGCTGGACGAAGCGCTGGCGATCAAGAACTCACAGATCGCCGAAGAACTTGCCCTGCCGCCCGTGAAGATCCATTGCTCCATCCTGGCCGAAGACGCGATCAAAGCGGCCGTGGCCGACTTCCGCTCGCGCCAGGCCACCGGCGAAGCCGCCACCCTGGTGTCGGAGCAGCCCGCCTGCGCCTCCAGCACGCGCTGAAACCCACCCCTGTCACACACCACCGGAGTCACCACCATGCAAGTTGCTGCCGCTGCCTCAACCCCCGCCGACCCCATCGCCATGCCGCCCATGCTGGAGTTCACGCCAGCGGCCGCGGCCAAGGTGGCTGAACTGATCGTCGAAGAGGGCAACCCCAACCTCAAGCTGCGCCTGTACGTGACCGGCGGTGGCTGCTCGGGTTTCTCGTACGGCTTCGCCTTTGACGACCAGGTCAACGAAGACGACACCCTGACCGTGACCGCCGGCGTGGCCCTGGTGGTCGACGCCATGAGCCAGCAGTACGTGCTGGGCGCACGCGTCGATTTTGAAGACGGCCTGGAAGGCTCGCGCTTCGTGATCCACAACCCGAACGCTGCGACCACCTGCGGTTGTGGCTCCTCCTTTTCAGTCTGAACCCTCAGGAGATTTCCATGCAGGTCAGTCTCACCCCCGCCGCCGCACGGCACGTTGAAAAATCGCTGGCCAAACGCGGCAGCGGCATCGGCCTGCGCCTCGCGGTCAAGACCAGCGGCTGCTCGGGCTTTGCCTACGCACTGGAATTCGTCGACGCCCTGAACGCCGACGACCAGTGCTTCGAGACCCAGGGCACCAAGCTCATCGTCGACGCCAAGAGCCTGGCCATGCTGGACGGCACCGAGCTTGACTTCGTGCGCGAAGGCCTGAACGAAGGCTTCAAGTTCAACAACCCGAACGCGAAAAACAGCTGCGGCTGCGGCGAGAGCTTCGCCGTATGAAACACCTCTCCGCATCCCTCTGCGAGCGCAGCGAAGCACGTTCCAGGGCACCCGCGGAACCGGCTTTGCCGGGCCGCTGGGTGCGCCCCCTGGGGGGGATTCGGCTACACGAAGTGAGCAAGAAACGGGGGGTACGTTGACATGGCTTTGCTTCAAATCGCTGAACCCGGACAAAGCGCTGCCCCCCACCAGCACCGCCTGGCCGCGGGCATTGATCTGGGCACGACCAACTCCCTGATTGCGAGCGTGAAGAGCGCGGTGGCCGCGTGTCTGCCCGACGAACACGGTGCCATGCTGCTGCCGTCGGTGGTGCGCTACCTGGAAGACGGTGCCACGGTGGTCGGGCGTGAAGCCCAGGCCCAGCAGGCCATCGATCCGCACAACACCATCGTGTCGGTCAAACGTTTCATGGGCCGCTCGCTGGCCGATCTGAAAGACGCCGCCGCCCTGCCCTACCAGTTCAAGGACGGTCCGGGCATGGTGGGCCTGCACACCGTGGCGGGCGAACGTTCGCCGGTGCAGGTGTCGGCCGAGATCCTGAACACGCTGCGCCAACGCGCCGAAGCCTCGCTGGGCGGCCCGCTTTCGGGTGTCGTGATCACCGTGCCCGCCTACTTCGACGACGCGCAGCGCCAGGCCACCAAGGACGCGGCGCGCATCGCCGGCCTGAACGTGCTGCGCCTGCTCAACGAGCCCACCGCCGCGGCGATTGCCTACGGCCTGGACCAGCAGGCCGAAGGCACGTTCGCGGTCTACGACCTCGGCGGCGGCACCTTCGACATTTCCATCCTCAAGCTCACACAAGGCGTGTTCGAGGTGCTGTCCACGGGCGGAGATTCGGCCTTGGGCGGTGACGACTTCGACAGCGCCATCGCGGCCTGGTTCTGCGCCGAACACGGCTTGGACGGCGTGGCCGCGTTGCCGCCTTCGCAACAGCGCGCCCTGCTCACGGCCGCGCGCGCGGCGAAGGAAAAACTCTCCAGCCACGACAGCGCCGAACTCTGTCTCACGCTGGCCGATGGACAGTCGCTGGCGGCCATCCTTTCGCGCACCCAGTTCGCCACGCTGGGTGCGCCGCTGATCGCGCGCACCCTCAGCGCCACCAAGCGCGCGCTGCGCGACGCCCAGCTCAACACCGCACTGATCACCGGCGTGGTGCTGGTGGGCGGATCGACCCGCATGCCCATCGCCCGCGACGCGGTGCGCGACTACTTCGGCCTCGAACCGCTGGCCGATCTCGACCCCGACCAGGTGGTCGCCATCGGTGCGGCCCTGCAGGCCAACGTGCTCGCCGGCAACGGCAGCGGCGACCAGTGGCTGCTGCTCGACGTCTGCCCGCTCTCGCTCGGCATCGAGACCATGGGCGGCCTGGTGGAAAAGGTGATTCCGCGCAATTCCACGCTGCCCACGGTGCGTGCGCAGGACTTCACCACCTTCAAGGACGGCCAGACCGCGATGTCGCTGCACGTGGTGCAGGGCGAACGCGAGTCGGTGGCCGACTGCCGCTCGCTGGCGCGATTCGAGCTGCGCGGCCTGCCCCCCGCGGTGGCCGGCGCCTTGCACATCCGCGTGAG
The DNA here is from genome assembly GCF_013387465.1 of Hydrogenophaga aromaticivorans. Classification (GTDB taxonomy): domain Bacteria; phylum Pseudomonadota; class Gammaproteobacteria; order Burkholderiales; family Burkholderiaceae_C; genus Hydrogenophaga; species Hydrogenophaga aromaticivorans. The sequence goes on from NZ_VYGV01000025.1 coordinate 272,637, forward strand.
TTTCCAGATCGACGCCGACGGCCTGCTATCGGTCAGTGCGCGCGAACAGAGCAGCGGCATCGAGGCCCACATCGAAGTGAAGCCGAGCTATGGCCTGGGTGATGAACAGATCGCTTCCATGCTGCAGGACGCGATCGCGGCCTCTCAGTCCGACATGCGGCTGCGAGCGCTGCGAGAGGCCCAGATCGATGCGCGGCGGCTGCTGGACGCGACTGAAAGCGCGCTCGCGGAAGACGGTGGACTGCTCAGCCCCACGGAAATCGAAGCCATCCACCAGGCCATGTACGCAGTGGCCGACCGGCTGGAGACCGAAGCCCCGGTGGACGAGCTGCGCCTGAGCACGAACGCGCTCTCCGCCGCCACCGACGCCTTTGCGGCGCGTCGCATGAACGCGTCGATCCAGAAGGCCCTGGCGGGCCGCGCCATGGACAGTTTGATGCCTTAGCAACCCAGCAACAGGAACCCCATGCCCAAAGTCCGCCTGCTGCCCCACCCCGACCTCTGCCCCGAGGGGCGCGAGATTGAACTGCCCAAGGGTGAGTCCCTGTGCGAGGGTTTCCTGAACCACGGCATCGCCATCGAACACGCCTGCGAGATGGTGGCCGCCTGCGCGACCTGCCATGTCTACGTGCGCGAAGGTGGCGCTTCCCTGTCCAAGCCGAAGGACGACGAAGAAGACCAGCTCGACCACGCCTGGGGCCTGGACGCGCAGTCTCGCCTGGCCTGCTGCGTCAAACTGCGCGAAGCCGATCTGGTGATCGAGTTCCCGCGGCATACGCGCAACCATGCGCGGGAGCACTGAGCCGGGGTTAGCTTTCTAGGTTTTGGTCATTGCACCCCGCGAGCCAAGGCGTGTGCGGGCAGGCCGCAACGCTTCGGTGAGGCGGTCGGCGCTGCGCGCCGACTTCCCTGCGATGCTCGCGGCCGTGGCCCGTCGCACAACTCGCTGCGTTCGCTTCGCTCTCTCCGCTCAGACAGGTGCGACAAGTCAGTTGACGAAGCGCGCTGCGCGCGCGGCCACGGCCACTGCGCTTCTCGGCGCCTCACAGGCGCGCTGCGACCTACCCACCCACACCGTGGCAACAAGGGTTTGGGCGTGCCACCGGTGGAATACCCACTCGCTTCTTGCTGCGGCAGGCGCTCTCCGGTGGGGGCGATGTTCCGGGGTGGCTGGGACCGCCCGTGTGGGGCCTGGCGCGCAAGTGCGCGCTTCGTTTCATGCTCGCGGCCATTGTCTGAGCGGAGAGAGCGAAGCGAACGCAGCGAGTTTGGCCGCGCAGGCCCCGCACGGGTGGGCGCAGCGCAGTCGGCGCGAAGCGCCGACCACCCCGGATGAGCCCCCGCCGGAGAGCGCCTGCCGCAGCTGCGAGGTCAACGAACGAGAGGCCCCGCATGGAGAAGCAACGCGCTGTCCGAAACAACACATTTCCGACAGAGGCAAAGCACGGGCAGAACACGCCCAGCAGACCAGACCCGACAAACCGGCCCCTTGCGCCGCGAGAAAGCGGGTTTTGAAGGGCCCAAACAGGTGGCACGGTGCTTGCGATCAAGCCCACCAAAGGATGCCGCTCACATGCCACGCAATCTCATCATCAACGACACCACGCTGCGCGACGGCGAACAGACCGCCGGGGTGGCGTTCACGGTGTCCGAGAAATGCGCCATCGCCACGGCCCTCTCGGCCGCGGGTGTGCCGGAGATGGAGATCGGCATCCCGGCCATGGGCGAAGAAGAGATCGCCTGCATCAACGCCATCGCTGCGCTCCAGCTGCCGGCCAGGCTGATGGTCTGGGGGCGCCTGACCGAGACCGACCTCGCCAGCGCGCTGCGCTGCGACGCGCAGATCGTGCACCTCTCGATGCCGGTCTCCGACATCCACCTCCAATACAAGCTGCGCCAGTCGCGCGAATGGGTGCAGGAGCAGGTCACGCGCCTGATCAGCAAAGCCGCACAGAGCGGGCGCCAGATCTCGTTCGGCGCCGAAGACGCTTCGCGGGCCGACAGCGACTTTTTGATCGAGGTCGCGCGCCGCGCCCAGGCCTGTGGCGCCAGCCGCATCCGCTTCGCCGACACCCTCGGTGTGCTCGATCCGTTTGCCACCTTCGACGCCATCTCCCGCCTGCGCGATGCGGTGGACATGGACATCGAAATGCACGCCCACGACGACCTGGGCCTCGCCACCGCCAACACCCTGGCCGCCGCACGCGCCGGCGCGACCCACGCCAACACCACCGTCAACGGCCTGGGCGAACGCGCCGGCAATGCGGCGCTGGAAGAGGTGGTGATGGCCGCGCGCCATCTGCAGCAGACCGACACCGGCGTCGACACGCAGGCACTGCTGAGCATCTCCCGGCTCGTGGCCAAAGCCTCGGGCCGCTCGGTGGCCTTCAACAAGAGCATCGTCGGCGAAGCCGTGTTCACCCACGAGTCGGGCATCCACATCGATGGTCTGCAGAAGCACCCCTCGACGTACGAAGGCTTCGACCCGGGTGAGCTCGGCCGCGAGCGCCGCACCGTGCTCGGCAAACACTCGGGCTCGCAGGCCGTGCGCCTGGCCTTCGGTGCCATGGGTCTGACCATCGAGGACGATGCGCTGACCGAACGCGTGCTGGCCCGCATCCGCGAACACGCCATGCGCGTGAAGCAGGAAGCCACACCCGAAGAGCTGCGCGGCTTTTTGATGGACGCGCACAACATCGCCCACGTTTCACCTGGCTGGGGACGCGCGTGAACACGGAAGCCACGGTCGCCGCTGCCGCCACACCCACGGGCTGGTGGGCCCTGCTGCGCGAAGACGCACGCTGCGTGCTGAAACGCGATCCGGCCGCGCGCAGCCTGATCGAGGTCTGGACCATCTACCCCGGCCTGCAGGCGATTGCCCTGCACCGCCTGGCCCACGCGCTGTGGACCCGTGGCTGGCGCTACCTGCCGCGCTGGCTGTCGTTCGTGTCGCGAGCGCTGACGCAGATCGACATCCACCCCGGTGCGCGCATCGGCGCCCGCTTCTTCATCGACCACGGCACCGGTGTCGTGATCGGCGAGACGGCCGAGATCGGTGACGACGTCACGCTCTACCACGGTGTCACGCTGGGCGGCACGAGCTGGCGCGCCGGCAAGCGCCACCCGACCCTGGGCCACCAGGTGGTGGTGGGCGCGGGCGCCAAGATCCTCGGCCCGATCAAGGTCGGCGACGGCGCCCGGGTGGCGGCCAATTCGGTGGTGATCGAGGCCGTGCCCGCCGGCGCCACTGTGGTCGGCATCCCGGGCCGTGTGGTCGCCCCCGCGCGCCGCACCACGCACGGTTTCGACCTCGAACACCACCTCATTCCCGACCCGGTGGGCAAGGCGATCGCCTGCCTGCTCGACCGCGTGGCCCAGCTGGAACGATCCCTGGCCCACAGTCAGGGCCTGGCCAGTGCCGACAACGCCTGCGGCGTCTGTGACGATCAATGTGCCGAACCGGGGTTCGCGACCGCGAAATCCCATCTTCAACCCGCGACCGTGGAGTAACGCCCAATGGAAAACTTTGTTCAACAGCTCAAGGCCCTGTCATCGGCCGAGGATTTCCTGCAGTACTTCGGCGTGCCGTTCGAGCAGTCGGTGGTCAACGTGAGCCGCCTGCACATCCTCAAGCGCTTCTTCCAGTACATCCGCCAGCAGACCCTGCCTTCGGCCGACGACGAGCTGGCGCTCTACACGGTCTACCGCGAACAACTGGTCAAGGCCTACGCCGATTTCGTCAAGTCCACGCCGGCACAGGAAAAGGTGTTCAAGGTGTTCCAGGACGTCGGCGGCAAACAGCACGTCACGCTGGACAGTTTGAAAACATCGCTGCCACAACGCGCCGTGGCTTGACCCCTACCGGAGAAACCCCCATGCACATCGTCGTCTGTATCAAACAGGTGCCGGACTCGGCACAGATCCGGGTCCACCCGGTCACCAACACCATCATGCGCCAGGGCGTGCCGGCCATCGTCAACCCCTACGACCTGTTCTCGCTCGAAGAGGCGCTGCGCCTCAAGGACAAATTCGGCGGCAAGGTGACCGTGCTGTGCATGGGCCCACCACAGGCCGAAGAAGCGCTGCGCAAATGCATCAGCTTCGGTGCCGACGACGCCGTGCTCGTGACCGACCGCGCCTTCGCCGGCGCCGACACGCTGGCCACCTCGTACGCGCTGGCCGCGGGCATCCGCCAGATTGCCAAGGAGCAGGCGGTGGACATCGTCTTCACCGGCAAGCAGACCATCGACGGCGACACCGCCCAGGTCGGCCCGGGCATCGCCAAACGCATGGGCCTGCAGCTGCTGACCTATGTGTCGCGCATCGTCGAGACCGATCTGGACGGCCGCACGATCACAGTCGAGCGCCGCGCCGAAGGCGGTGTGCAGGTGCTGAAGACGGCCCTGCCCTGCCTGATCACGATGCTGGAGAACACCAACGAGATGCGCTTCGCCAACCTGCCCGCCATGATCCACGCCGCCGCGTACCCGGTTCGCAAATGGAGCAAGGAAGACGCCGCCATCGAGGACCTCGGCAAGATCGGTCTGAAGGGTTCGCCCACCGTGGTGAGCAAGGTGTTCGGTCCTTCGCCGCGCACCGAGAAGGTGGAGATGCTGGACCTCGAAACCTCCAACCTGCGCGACATCTCGCTCAACCTCTTGCAAAAAGTCTTCACCCGCCACCCCACGCTCGAAGCCGACCTGCTCATGAAGGAGTCCGCATGAACGCCCCCGCCACCCCTGATGCACCCGTCAAGCGCCCCGCCGGCCGCGGCCGCAACCTCGAACTGTCGGAAGAGCTCAAGGCCTACAAAGGTGTCTGGGTGTTCGTCGAACACGACCGCGGCCACGTGCACAGCGTGTCCTGGGAGCTGCTGGGCGAAGCGCGCAAGCTCGCCGACACCCTGGGCAGCCCCGTCGGCGCGGTGCTGCTGGGCGGCGCCGACGAGCACCTGAACAAGTTCGCGGCCGAGGCCATCAGCTTCGGCGCCGACACCGTGTACATCGTGACCGACCCGGTGCTCAAGGGTTACCGCAACGAACCCTTCACCAAGGGCCTGACCGACCTGGTCAACAAGTACAAGCCCGAGATCCTGCTGCTGGGCGCCACCTCACAAGGTCGCGACCTCGCGGGTTCGGTGGCCACCACGCTGCTCACGGGCCTCACCGCCGACTGCACCGAGCTCAACATCGACCCGGTGTCCAAGGCCCTGGCCGCCACCCGCCCCACCTTCGGCGGCTCGCTCTACTGCACCATCATGACCCTGGCCTACCGGCCGCAGATGGCCACGGTGCGTCCGCGCGTGATGCTGATGCCCAAGGCCGACAGCAGCCGCACCGGCAACCTGGTGCACGACACCCTGGGCATGGTCGAGACGCAGATCGTCACCAAGCTGCTCGACTTCATCGCCGACGCCCACAGCAACAAGATCAACCTGCCCTACGCGGACGTGATCGTGAGCGGTGGCAAGGGCCTGAAGAACCCCGACAACTTCAAGCTGGTGTTCGAACTGGCACGGGTGCTCGGCGGCGAGGTCGGCGCCACGCGGCCTGTGGTGCAGGCCGGCTGGGTCGAGGCGGACCGTCAGGTCGGCCAGACCGGCAAGACGGTGCGCCCCAAGCTCTACATCGCCGCCGGCATCAGCGGCGCGGTGCAGCACCGCGTGGGCATGGAGGGCTCGGACGTGATCGTCGCCATCAACACCGACCCCAACGCGCCCATCTTCGAATTCGCGCACTACGGCATCGTCGGCAACGCGATGCTGGTGCTGCCCGCGCTGAGCAAGGCGTTCGCCGAACACCTGTCCAAGCGCAGCGCTCTGGTTGCCTGATCCCGTCCACCACCTCTGGGGAACGCCATGAAAAAACCCTCTCAATTCGACGCCATCGTGGTCGGCGCGGGGCCCTCGGGCAACGCCTGCGCCTACACCCTGGCCAAGGCCGGCCTCAAGGTCCTGCAGATCGAACGCGGCGAATACCCGGGTTCGAAGAACGTGCAGGGCGCCATCCTCTACAGCGACGCGCTGGAGAAGATCATTCCCGACTTCCGCGACGACGCGCCGCTGGAGCGCCACATCATCGAGCAGCGCGTCTGGGTGCTCGATGACAACAGCTTCGTCGGCACGCACTACCGCAGCGACGACTACAACAAGCCGCCCTACAACCGCTACACCATCATCCGGGCGCAGTTCGACAAGTGGTTCAGCTCCAAGGTGCGCGAAGCCGGCGCGCTGCTGATCTGCGAGACCACGGTCAACCACCTCATCATGGACGGCGACCAGGTGGTGGGCGTGCAGTGCGACCGCGAAGCCGGCGACGTCTACGCCGACGTGGTGATCATGGCCGACGGCGTCAACTCGACGCTGGCCCGCAAGGCCGGTTTCCACGGCGAGATCAAGGACAGCAACGTCGCGCTGGCGGTGAAAGAGATCCTCTTCATGCCCGAAGACACGATCCGCCAGCGTTTCAACATCGGCGAAGAAGAAGGCGTGGTGATCGAGATGGTCGGCAAGATCACCGACGGCATGATGGGCACCGGCTTCCTCTACACCAACAAGGAATCGCTCACCATCGGCATCGGCTGCATGCTGGGCGATTTCAAGGGCAGCGTGAACAAGACCAGCCCCTACGCCCTGCTGGAAAAGCTCAAGCAACATCCCTCGATCGCTCCGCTGATCCAGGGCGGCGAGATGAAGGAATACGCGGCCCACCTGATCCCCGAAGGCGGTTTCTACGCCATCCCCAAGGTCTACGGCAACGGCTGGATGATCGTGGGCGACTCGGGCGGCTTCGTCAACGCGGTGCACCGCGAAGGCTCCAACCTGGCCATGACCACCGGGCGCCTAGCGGCCGAAACCGTGATCGCCGCCAAGGCCGCGGGCAAGCCCATGAGCGAAGCGGTGCTGAAGTCCTACAAGACCGAGCTCGACAAGAGCTTCGTCATGAAGGACCTGCACAAGTACCGCGACATGCCCGAGGTCTTCCACAAGAACAACCAGTTCTTCACCACCTACCCCGAGCTCGTGTCCAAGGCCGCGCACAAGATGTTCACGGTCGATGGGGTGGACAAGAAGACCAAGGAACGCGAAATTTTTTCCAGCTTCCGCACCTCGCGTTCGCTCACCGGTCTGGTGGGTGACGCCGTCAAACTCTGGAGGGCTTTCCGATGAGCGCCGTTGCCGTGAATGTCGAAGAGAAACTGTTTCAGAACCGCTACCGCGTGGACGCGGGTCGGCCCCACATCCAGATCAAGGACCCCGAGATCTGCGCCAACGACTGCGCCCAGAAGTCCTGCACCTACGTGTGCCCGGCCTCCTGCTACAAGGCCGAAGGCAACGGCAGCGTGACCCTGATCACCGACGGCTGCCTGGAGTGCGGCAGCTGCCGCATCATCTGCTCGGAGTTCACCAACGTGAACTGGGAGTACCCGCGCGGTGGGCACGGCATCCTCTTTAAATTCGGCTGAAGGAGCGAACGCCATGCCCCGTCCTCAACGCCATGTTTTCGTCTGCACCCAGAACCGTCCGCCGCAGCACCCGCGCGGCTCGTGCGCCAGCAAGGGGGGCACCGCCGTGCTGCAGGCTTTCTGGGCCGAGCAGCAGAAGCGCCAGGCCTACGACCAGCTCTCGATCACCTACTCGGGCTGCCTCGGTCCCTGCGACCAGGGTGCCAACGTGCTGGTCTACCCGGAAGCGGTGATGTACCGCAACGTGACCGATGCCGACGTGGCCGAAATCTTCAACAGCCACCTCGAAGGCGGCGTCCCGGTGGAACGGCTGCTCGCACCCCAGGCCGTCTGGTGAACTTGCTGACCGGAGCCGAATCCACCGCGCTGTTTGGCGGCGAGATCTCGCCGTCCATCCGGCACCTGGTGGACCGGGCGCGCCAGGCCCCGCGCGAAGAAGCCGCGGCGATCCTGTGGCCCGCGTGCGTGAGCGCACCACAAAGCCTGCCGGTGTACTACCTGCTGTACAAGCTGCATGCGGGTCTGGGTGAGCTCGATCAGGCCGAACAGGCGGCCAGCAAGGGCCTGGCGGCGGCTGCGCGGGCCGCGGGTCTGCCCACCGACTGGCACGCCGTTCAACCGGGTCAGGCGGACTTTGCCGCGCCGGGTGCCGCGCGCTTCTGGCTCTTCACGCTCAAGGCCCTGGCCTTCGTGCAGCTGCGCCGCGGCGAGCGTGGCATCGCACAGGCTCTGGTGGAGCAATTGGCCCGGCTGGACCCCGGTGACCAGGTCGGTGCCAGCGTGGTGCGCGCCCTGCTGGCCGAGAGCGGCCCGAGCAGCCTGGGCCTCAAGCGGGGGTGAGCTTCTCAATGCCACCCATGTAGGGCCGCAGCACCTCTGGCACGGTCACGCTGCCGTCGGCGTTCTGGTTGTTCTCCAGCACCGCCACCAGCGCCCGGCCCACGGCCAGGCCGGAGCCGTTGAGCGTGTGCACCAGCTCGTTCTTGCCCTGGGCGTTCTTGAAGCGCGCCTGCAGGCGGCGCGCCTGGAAGGCTTCGCAGTTCGACACCGAACTGATCTCGCGGTAGGTGCCCTGGGCTGGCACCCACACCTCCAGGTCGTAGGTCTTGCTGGCACCGAAGCCCATGTCGCCGGTGCACAGGCTCACCACGCGGTAAGGCAGGCCCAGCTTCTGCAGGATGGCCTCGGCGTGGCCGGTCATGGCTTCGAGCGCTTCGTAGCTCTTTTCAGGGTGCACGATCTGCACCATCTCGACCTTGTCGAACTGGTGCTGGCGGATCATGCCGCGCGTGTCGCGCCCGGCGCTGCCGGCTTCAGAGCGGAAACACGGCGTGTGGGCGGTCATCTTGATCGGCAGCTCGGCCTCGGCCAGCACGGTGTCGCGCACCACGTTGGTCAGCGTCACCTCGCTGGTGGGGATCAGGTAGAGCGCCTGCGTGTCCGGCATCTCCTCGCCCTCCTGTCCGCCCTTCTTGACGGCGAACAGGTCGGCTTCGAACTTGGGCAACTGGCCGGTGCCGCGCAGCGTCTCGCCGTTGACGATGTAGGGCGTGTAGCACTCGGTGTAGCCGTGTTCCTGCGTCTGCGTGTCGAGCATGAACTGGGCGAGCGCGCGGTGCAGGCGAGCGATCGGGCCGCGCATGAAGGTGAAACGCGAACCCGAGAGCTTGACGCCAATGTCGAAGTCCAGGCCCAGCTTTTCACCGATGTCCACGTGGTCGCGGACGTCGAAGTCAAAAGTGCGCGGCGTGCCCCAGCGGCGCACTTCCACGTTGCCCTCTTCGCCCGCACCCACCGGCACGCTCTCGTGCGGCAGGTTGGGCACGGCCAGCAGCAGGTTCTGCAGCTCGGCCTGAATGACCTCCAGCCGCGCAGCGGAGCTTTCCAGCTCGGCTTTCATCGCGCCCACCTGCGCCATCACCGCATCGGCCTCGGCGTGCTGGCCCTTGCCCTTGAGCATGCCGATCTGCTTGGACAGGCTGTTGCGCTGGCTCTGCAGCTCTTCGGTGCGGGTCTGCAGTGTCTTGCGCTCCGATTCGAGCGCCTGGTAGGCAGGCACGTCCAGGAAAGCCTGGGGCTGTTTGCGGGTTTCCAGGCGCGCCACCACGGCGGCCAGGTCTTTGCGGAGGAGAAGGATGTCGAGCATGAGGAGATTGTAGGTTTGGAGCAGGACAGGCTCCGGAGAGGCAATGCCCAGCCCAGGCCAGCGCGGAACCGGCTTTGCCGGGCCGCTGCTGGCGCCCCCTGGGGGGGATGCCGAAGGCGGCGCGGGGGGAGTCAATGAAGATGCTGCAGCGGCGCCACCTCGCCGCCATCGATCTTCAGGCCCTTGGGCAGCGGGAACTTGACCGTCTCGGTCAGGCCGTCCATGGTGCGCACGGAGATCGCGCCCAGCGCCTTGATGCGATCGATCACCTGGCGCACCAGGATCTCGGGCGCCGAGGCGCCGGCCGTCAGGCCCACGCGGGAGCGGCCTTCGAACCACTCGGCCTGCAGCTCGTCGGCGCTGTCCACCATGTGGCTGGGCGTGCCGAGCTTGAGCGCGACCTCGCGCAGGCGGTTGCTGTTGGAGCTGGTCGGGCTGCCGACCACGATCACCACGTCCACCTGCGGGCTGAGCAGCTTGACGGCGTCCTGCCGGTTCTGTGTCGCGTAACAGATGTCCTGCTGCTTGGGCTCGCGCACACTGGGAAAACGCGCCTTCACCGCGGCCAGGATGCCCGCCGCGTCGTCCACCGACAGCGTGGTCTGCGTCACCACCGCGAGTTTCTCCGTCTGCGCCGGCGCCACGCGGGCCACGTCGGCCGCGTCTTCGACCAAGTGGATGCCGCTGTCGAGCTGGCCCATGGTGCCCTCGACCTCGGGATGGCCCTTGTGGCCGATCATGATGAACTCGAAGCCTTCCTTGTGCAGCTTGGCCACTTCCACGTGCACCTTGGTCACCAGCGGACAGGTGGCGTCGAAGATGCTGAAGCCGCGCGCCTGCGCTTCCTCCTGCACCGCCTTGCTCACACCGTGCGCCGAGAACACCAGGGTCGAGCCCGGGGGCACGTCGGACAGTTCCTCGATGAAGATCGCGCCCTTGGCCTTCAGGTCGTTGACGACGTAGGTGTTGTGCACGATCTCGTGGCGCACATAGATCGGCCGGCCGAACTTGACCAGCGCGCGTTCGACGATCTCGATCGCGCGGTCCACGCCGGCGCAGAAACCGCGCGGTTCGGCCAGGATGACTTCTTTCGGCTCGTTCATCACAGCACCCCGATCAACTGCACTTCAAACCGCACCGGCTGGCCCGCCAGCGGATGGTTGAAGTCGAACAGCACCGCGCCGTCTTCGCGCACCTCCACGGCCGAGCCGGCGAAGCTGCCCAGGCCGTCGGGCGTGGGGAACTGCACCACGTCACCGGCCGCGTACTGCTCGTGCGGATCACCCAGCTTGTTGAGCAGCTGGCGCGCCACCCACTGCACCATGTCCGGCTGGCGCTCGCCAAAGGCCTCGCCCTCGTCCAAATCGATCACGGTGCGGGTGCCCTCCTCCAGACCGATCAGGTGCTGCTCGATCGCGGGAGAAAGCTGACCCGACCCCAGGCTCAGCGTGGCGGGCTGGCCTTCAAAGGTGTCGATGATCACCTGGCCCTGCGGACCGGACATGCGGTAGTGCAGGGTAAGAAAGGAACCTTCTTGGACTTGGGACATGGTGTTCAGACGGGGGTTCGGGGTGGTGAATACGGTGAATCGGCGTGCCGGGCATCACGGCGGCGGAAGCGGCAACGCGCCGATGAGAACCCCGTATTGTAAAAAGCAGGCTGGATCAGGGAGAAAAACATGAATGGCCTTGCCGGAACCGGGCTGAAAAGCCTGCCCCACGACGCGCGTCCGCGCGAAAAACTGCTCGCACGCGGCCCGTCAGCGCTCAGCGACGCGGAACTGCTGGCGCTGCTGCTGCGCACCGGCATCCCCGGAAAACACGTGGTGCAGCTCGCGCAGGAGCTGCTGAACACCTTCGGCGGTGTCGGTGGCCTGCTGCACACCGGGGCCGAGGCGCTCAAGGTCATCAAGGGCCTGGGGCCGGCGAAACGCGCCGAGGTGGTGGCCGTGCTCGAACTCGCGCGCCGGGCGCTGGCGCAGGAACTGCAGCAGAAAGCCCTGTTCGACAGCCCGAAGGCGGTGCGCGAATACCTGCAGCTGCAACTGGGCGCCCGCAACCACGAGGTGTTTGCCGTGCTTTTCCTCGACAGCCAGAACCGGCTGATCGCGCTCGAAGAGCTGTTCCGCGGCACGCTCACGCAGACCAGCGTGTACCCGCGCGAGGTCGTTCTCAGGGCCCTGCACCACCACGCCGCCGCCGTGGTCCTGGCGCACAACCACCCCAGCGGCGAGGCCCGCCCTTCGCGCGCCGACGAGGCGCTCACACACTCGCTCAAGGCCGCGCTGGCGCTGGTGGACGTGCGCGTGCTGGACCATTTCATCGTGACGCGCGAGCACGCCACGTCGATGGCCGAAATGGGCTTGATCTGACCGGGAGAAGCCCCCTGCGCGACAATCCCGCGCATGAAAGTCAACGCCCTGGCCGACCTGAAAGCGCTCAAGCGCGCCATGGCCGACCGCGCGGCGGCGCTGGCGGCCCAGCACGAAGCCGCGCGCGCAGCCCATGTGCGCCGCGACCGGGAACGCCGGCTGTTTGAACTCGCGGTCGGCCCGGTGCGGCCCATCGCCGACCCCGGCCGGGTAACACACCACCGTGTTGGCGTCGACCCCTTGCCGCGCCAGCGCCAGCTGGACGAAGCGTCCGTGATGCGCGAGGCGTTGTCCGACGACTTCGACGTCGAAACCCTGCTGCACACCGACGACCAGCTGAGCTTTCGCCGCCCCGGCCTGGGGCCCGACGTGGTGCGCAAACTGCGTGAGGGTCGCTGGAGCATCCAGCGCCAGATCGACCTGCACGGCCTGCGCATCGACGAGGCGCGCGAAGCGCTGGGTCGCTTCGTGCGCGAGGCGCACCAGCACGGGCTGCGCTGCGTGCGCGTCGTGCACGGCAAGGGTCTGGGCTCGCCCGGCCGCATGCCCGTGCTCAAAGGTCGGGTGCAGCGCTGGCTGGTGCAGAAGAACGAGGTGTTGGCCTTCGTGCAGGCGCGCCCCGCGGACGGTGGGGCGGGGGCCATGGTGGTGCTGCTGCGCCCGGCCTGAGCGGGTTCAACGCGGCAAGAGACGCATCTCGCCTCGCAGGATCTGGATGTCGAAGCGCGAGAGAAAAGCCTGCCCCAGCAGCGCCTGCCCACCGTCTTCACCCACCAGCCCCACGGCCACCGTGGTGCCGGCCAGTCCAAGGTGCGCCACCTGCACCGGCACGTTGCGCAGCAGCCGCCCGGGCAGTGGGCCGTTCGCGGTCTGGAACGTGACGCTCTGCCCGCCCTCCAGCCCGGCGGTGCGGGCAAAGGCTTCGCTCACCGTGACCGAGCTCGCTCCGGTGTCGATCAGGAACTCGACCGGCTGGCCGTTGACGCGGCCGGCCACGCGGAAATGGCCGTCCGGCCCGCGCGGGATCACCAGCTCGCCGTCACCGCCTTCATGGGCCACATAACTGGCCTGCTGACGGCGCTCCAGCTGGTCAAAGCCGAGGTAGAACACGCCCATGAGCGCGAGCCAGAACAGCGTGATGCCCAGCGCGCCGCGGCGCGTGGTCCGTGCCACGCTGGTGTCAGGCTCGCTCATGACACGCTGCTTTCAGACGCCGCCGGCCCGGTTGCGCATCCAGTCGGCGGTCTTGAAAAAGCTCTCGCGCAGGCGCACACGCAGGTCTTCAGGCACACCGGTTTCTCCCATGGCCTGGTCCATGCAGGCCAGCCACTGGTCGCGTTCCTGAATGCCAATCGAAAACGGCATGTGCCGCTGGCGCAGGCGCGGGTGGCCGAAGCGGTCTTCGTAGTGCGAGGGGCCACCGAGCCAGCCACAGAGAAACCAATACAACTTCTGGCGCGCGTCGTCCAGCGTGTTGCCATGGGCCACGCGCAGCTCGTGGTAGGCGGGCTCGATGTCCATCAGGTCGTAGAAGCGGTCCACCAGCGCGCGCACGCGCGCTTCGCCGCCGATCCATTCGAACGGGGTGGAGGGAGAGGCGGGAGATTCAGAGGTGTTCATCGTTGTCAAACCGCGGCGCGCCGAAGCGTCTCAACCACAGGCGTTTTCAGGATGCTGCGCAGGCCCCACCAGCCCGCCATCAGCGCCAGCAGGCCACCGGCCACGCTGCCCGCCAGCGGCACCCACAGCGAAGGCTGCCAGCTGAACTGGAAGGCGTATTTCGCCAACGCCCAGCCCACGGCCATGGCCACCAGCGAAGCCAGGAAGCCGGCCAGCAGGCCCACGCCCAGCAGTTCGATGCGCTGCACGTTGCGCAGCAGCTGCGAGCCCGCGCCGACGGCGCGCAGGACCGCGAACTCGCGCTCGCGCTCGCCGCGCGTGGCGGTGATGGTGGCGAGCAGCACGATCAGGCCCGCCGCCAGCGCAAAGGCGAACAGGAACTCCACCGCCTGGATCACCTGGCCCAGCACGCGCTGCACCTGGCCGATGGTCTGGCTCATGTCGACATTGGTGATGTTGGGAAACTGGCGCACCAGCGCGTTATCGAACTGTGCATTGCCCTGCGGCGCCTGGAACGCGCTGATGTAGGTGACGGGCACGTCGGGCAGACCGGCCACCGGGAAGATCACAAAGAAGTTCACGCGCATGGAACCCCAGTCCACCTTGCGCAGGCTGGTGATGCGGCCCTGCACCGGCTGGCCGGCGATGTCGAAGCCGAGCAAGTCACCGAGCTTCAGGCCCAGCTCTTCGGCCAGGCCTTCTTCCACGCTCAGGCCGCCCGCTTCGTCTTCGGTCCAGCGCCCTTGCGTGACCTCGTTGTGCGGTGGCCGTTGCGCCGTGTTCGACAGGTTGAACTCGCGCTCCACCAGGCGCTGCGCCCGATCGGTGGCGTAACTTTCGGGAGCTACCGGCTGCCCGTTCACCAGCACCAGGCGGCCGCGGATCATGGGGTACCAATCGAAGCGCTGCACGCCCGCCTGGCGCAACGCCTGCTGGAAGGGCTCACCCTGCTCGGGCTGCACGTTGATGACAAAACGGTTGGGCGCGTCGGGCGGCGTGGCGTTGCGCCAGCTGGCGATCAGGTCGGTGCGCAGCAGCACCAGCAGCACCAGCGCCAACAGGCCCACCGCCAGCGAACTGATCTGCACCACCGCGTAAGCCGGCCGCGCCGAGAGCTGGCGCGTGGCCAGCACCAGCGCGCGCGGCGCGGTGGCCTCGTTCACGCTGGCACGCAGCAGGCGCACCGCGCCGTAGCTGGCGAGCGCAAACACGGCCACCGCGGCGGCAAAACCGCCCACGGCGATCAGCCCCAGCATCAGGTCGCGGCTGGCGGCGAGCAGCAGCGCGGCAAAGCCCGCCACACCCAGGCCCAGCACGGCCAGCGTGGCGGGCTTGAGCTGGCCGACGTCGCGGCGAATCACGCGCAGCGGCGGCACCTGGGCCAGCTGCAGCACCGGCGGCAGGCCAAAGGCCAGCATCAGCGTGAGCCCCATGCCCAGGCCGAGCAACACCGGCCAGATGCTGGCCGCCGGTAGCGCCGACTCCACCAGCCCGGCCAGCAGCAGCACGAACACATGGTGCAGCGCAAAGCCCAGCACCACACCCAGCACGCTCGCACCCAGGCCGACCAGCACGAACTCGAAGGTGTAGGCGCGCGCCATGGTGCCCTGCGACAGGCCGAGCACGCGCAGCATGGCGCAGTCGTCCAGGTGGCGCTGCGCAAAACCGCGCGCCGCGATCGCCACCGCCACCGCCGACAGCAGCGCCGCGAGCAAGGCCACGAGGTTGAGGAATTTTTCGGCGCGCTCCAGCGTCTGCTGCATGGCCGGCTGGCCGCCTTCGAGCGACTCCAGGCGCAGACCGCGCACACCGGGCATTTCGATCTGCGCCTGCGCCCATTGCACGAACTGCTTCACGGCCGGGTCGTTGCCGGCCACGGCGAGGCGGTAGGTCAGGCGGCTGGCGGGCTGCACCAGGCCGGTGGCAGGCAGGTCGGCCGCGTTGATCATCACGCGCGGCGCAAAGGTCAGGAAGCCCGCGCCCCGGTCCGGTTCGACCACGATCACCTTGTCGATGCGAAACTGGCTGTCGCCCATCAGCAGCGGCGAGCCGACCTGAAGGTCGAGCGCCACCAGCAGGGCCGCGTCCACCCAGGCCGTGCCGGGCGCGGGGATGTCGCGCGTGGGTGCGTCGGGCGCCTGCGGCCCGTCGGCCACGCGCAGGCTGCCGCGCAAGGGGTAGCCGGTGTCCACCGCCTTCAGTGCCACCAGCTTGGCAGCGCCGCCGTCTTCGTCTCGCGCGCGGCCCATGGTGGGGAAACCCAGGGTCTGCGTGGTCTGCAGCCCCAGCGCCTGCGCCTGCTGCGCGAACGCGGGCGGCGTGGCGTTGTCACTGCTGATCACCGCATCGCCCCCGATCAGCGCCCGCGCATCGCGCGCCAGGCCGCCCTGCAGCCGGTCGGCAAAAAAGCCCACGGCGGTGAGCGCCGCCACCGCCAGCGTGACCGCAACCAGCAGCAGCCGCAGCTCACCCGCGCGCCAGTCGCGCGTCAACGAACGCCAGCCCAGGGACCAGAAGGAAACAGAAAGAGGAGCGGGTGCGACAGCCATGCCGTGACCTTAACTGAATTGATTCACCCCTGCGCCACGTCCGCATTCGCAGACGTGTGACCCCCTCAAGGGGGCGATGCGAGTGGCCCGGCAAAGCCGGTTCCACCGCATCCTGGGACTGAGGCACGTGCTCCGGAGGGGTCCATCGCATCAGCCGGAGCGAGGTGCACAAAACCCAGAATGCCGTGGGTCTGGCTCCGCCGGCCCGCAGGCATTGCCCCTTGAGGGGCGGAGCTGGCTATTTGCGTCATCGGCCTGCGCCGATGCCGGGGCAGTGAGCCAGCGACGGGGGTGGACCTACTTCGTGCCAAAGATGCGGTCGCCCGCGTCACCCAGGCCGGGCACGATGTAGCCGTGCTCGTTCAGGCCGCGGTCCACCGCCGGGGTGTAGACCGGCACATCCGGGTGGTGGTCGTGGAAGGTCTTGAGGCCTTCGGGGCAGGTCACGAGGCAGACAAAACGGATCGACCGCGGGTTCGTCTGCTTGAGCCGGTCCACCGCGGCCACGGCGGAGTTGCCGGTGGCCAGCATGGGGTCGAGCACGATCACGTCCCGCTCTTCCATACCGCTGGGCATCTTGAAGTAGTACTCCACCGCCTGCAACGTCTTCGGGTCGCGGTAGAGGCCGATGTGGCCCACACGGGCACCGGGAATGACCTGCAGCATGCCGTCGAGAAAACCGTTGCCGGCGCGCAGGATGGACGCGAGCACGACCTTCTTGCCGTCGATCACGCGGGATTTCATGGTCTCCAGCGGGGTCTCGATCTGAATCTCGTGCATGGGCATCTCGCGCGTGATCTCGTAGGCCAGCAAGGCGCTGAGTTCGTGCACCAGCTCGCGGAAACTCTTGGTGCTGGTGTCCTTGCGGCGCATCAGCGTGAGCTTGTGCTGGACCAGGGGGTGATCGATGACGTGGACGTCGCGGCTCATCGGTGGACTTTCAGAAATGGGGGGTGGACAGGGCATGGCCGCGGTGGGCCTGCCGGACAGGGGATCGAGTTTATGCCCGTTGCACGCCCTGTCGGGCGCGGTGGGCGGACCGCGTCTCAGCCTTCAGGCGACGGCGGCCACCGGCGCCACGCCCAGCGGCGTGGGCACGGCATCGAACACGATGCGCTCGGCGTGCGAGTAACACAGGAAGCGCTTGTGGGTGGCGCGCCCGATGGCGCACAGGCCCACGCGCTGGGCGACTTCGAGTCCCATCTGGGTGATACCGCTGCGCGAGATCACCACCGGCACACCCATCTGGGCCGACTTGATCACCATCTCGCTGGTCAGGCGACCTGTGGTGTAGAACACCTTCTCGCCATCGGGGAGACGGTCCTGCATGGCCATCCAGCCGGCGATGGTGTCCACCGCGTTGTGGCGCCCCACGTCCTCGACGAAGAACTGCAGTTCACCGCCGACGAACAGCGCGCAGGCGTGCACCGAACCCGCCACCTTGTAGGTGGTGTCGCGCAGCCGGATGGTGTTGACGATGTCGTAGAGGCTGGACTGGCGCAGCACCGCGTCGGGCGGCAGGCGGATGCTGTCGACGTCGTCCATCAGATGGCCGAACACGCTGCCCTGGCCGCAGCCGGTGGTGACCACCTTGTGGGCGGTCCGGTCCTCGATGCGGTGAATGCCGTGGCGGGTCTTGACCGACGCGGCGCCCACGTCCCAGTCCACGGTGAGGGATTCGATGTCGTCCACCGACGCCACCAGCCGCTGGTTGAGCAGGTAACCCAACACCAGCCATTCGGGATGGCCGCCCAGGGTCATCAGCGTCACCAGCTCGCGCTTGTCGACGTAAACGGTGAGGTCGCGCTCGGCCGGGATCGAGACCGTGCCCGCGACGCCGAACTCGTTGGTCACGGCCACCTCGCAGGTCAGGGGCGCGCGTGCCTGGGTCAGGCGGGGCAACCGGCGACCCGTGGCGGCGGACGGCTCAGGGGTGGCCGGGTGCGCGCGTTCTGGAAGGGTCATGGGTTCGGCGAGTGACATGGAAGAAAGATCTCACTCTGGAGTGTCGCTCAAGCTTCAATTCCGCAAGCGGGCGGGGGCCAAAGGACCGGCTGGCAGACAAACAAAAAGGCCCGAAGGCCTTTCTGTCGGCGCGGCCTCGGGCACCCGTGCCCACATCAGGACTTCTTGGCCGGCGCTGCCGCGGCCGCGGGGGCAGCCGGTGCTGCGCCAGCCGCTGCGGGAGCCGGCCAGACGAACGGCCCCGGGTCGGCGCAGGCGGGCGCAGCCAGCGCCGGCTTGACGGCCTTGCCCGTGGTGGCAGCGGTCTTGAAATAGCTGGCCGCGGCGCGGTCCATGGACAGGCAGAGCTTGTAGGCATCGACCTTGCCGGCGTGCGCGGTCTTGGCCTTGGCCTCCTCGGCCTTGGCCTTGGCGGCGTCGTCCAGCACCGGTGCGGGCAGCTTGGCCATGACGCTGGCCGAACCGGCGAGCAACAGGGAGATCAGCAGGAATCGTTTCATCGCAAATGTCCTTGGAGAAATTCAAGCCTTGGCCACGGCATCGGCCACCGGCGCCGACTGGGCAGGTGGCTGGCTGCGCTGGGCCGGGATCTTGCCGGCCTTGACGTCGTCGTACCAGAGCTCGTGGTGTTCCTTGGCCCAGGCTTCGTCCACGTAGCCGGTGCGCATGGCGCCATACGCGCCCTTCACGCCGACCGTGCCCATGTAGATGTGGCCCATGATCAGCGCCATCATGATCAGCGCGCCGACGATGTGCAGCATGTGCGCGATCTGCATGTCGCCACGCAGGTACAGCATGCCCGGAATCAGCTTGTCGAGGAACAGGCCGGAGCCCACCACCACGATGCCGGGGATGGTCACGCCCCACCAGAACAGGCCTTTTTCACCCGCGTTGAAACGGTGCGAAGGCACTTCCTTGTCGCCCAGCATGCCGCCCAGTTTGGACAGCCACACGAAGTCGGCAGCGCTGGCGATGTTGTCCTTGATGAAGGTCACGACCACGATCAGCAGCGAGACGGCGAACAGCGGGCCCATGAAGTTGTGTGCGTTCTTCAGTGCGAAGGTGAGCCAGCCGAACAGCGTGGTGCCGATCACCGGCAGGATGAAGAACTTGCCGAAGGCCATCACGATGCCCGAGATGCCCAGCACCACGAAGGCGATGGCGTTCGACCAGTGGGCTGCGCGCTCCAGGGGTGTGAAACGTTCAATCTTGCGTCCGGTGTCCTTCAGGTGCCCGCCCAGCGGCCCCTTGGTCATGTAGAAGATGGCGAGCGCCAGCAACACGATGAACAGCAGCGCCCCGCCGTAGGGGATCAGCCAGTCGTTGCGCACCTGGCGCCAGGCTTCACCGGCGTTGGTGAGGCGAGAACCCGGGTACTGCACGAAGGGCTGGATCAGGTTGCCGGCTTCCGGTGCCTGGCTGACGGGCAGGCTGCTGTAGCCGGTGACGCCCTTGCCCACGTCGCGCCACATGGGCGCGTTGTTGCCGGGCTGCACCTGGCGGCGCTGCGCGTTGGTCTGGTTGGCGTAGTCCGGGTCCTTGCTCGCGTCGGGCGCGATCTCGAAGATGTTGGCGCTCTTGATACCGCCCACAGCGGCGGGCGCGGTCTGGGCGGCTGGCGGTGCCGGATCGTCGGGCACGGGTGGGTTCGGGGCGGTCTGGGCGCTGGCCCAGCTGGTGCCAAGCGCCAGCAGGGCGGCGACGCCCCAGCCACGCCAGACTGCGGGGTTCAGTATCGGGTGCCGGTTCATGGCTGTCCCTTCAAGGCTTGGCGCCCATGCGGGTGTAGTCGTTCTGGCCGTACTGGGCGCGGCTCTTGAGCTGCTGTTCCCAGCTGCCCTTGTCGCCGGCCTTCCAGCCGGCCTGGGCGTACTGGCTGCCGCCCACGCCCTGGAAGGGCGCATCGTCCTGTTTGACGCCACCGCCGGTCATGTCCTGCGGCTGCTCGCCACAGGCCGCCAGCCCCAGCACCGCCGTCAAGGTCAGCAGACGGAACATCGTGGTGGTTTTCATCATGACTTTTTCTCCTGAGCCGTGCCGTAGGCGGTGCCCCAGCCCCAGACTTCGGCGCCCTTGCCGCGGCGCAGAACCCGGGTGCGGAAGATGTCGGCCACCACGTCGCCGTCGCCGGCGATCAGGGCCTTGGTTGAGCACATCTCGGCGCAGGCCGGCAGCTTGCCTTCGGCCAGGCGGTTGCGGCCGTACTTCTCGAACTCGGCTTCGCTGCCGTGCTCTTCCGGGCCACCGGCGCAGAAGGTGCATTTGTCCATCTTGCCGCGCACGCCAAACGTGCCTTCGGAGGGAAACTGCGGTGCGCCAAACGGGCAGGCGTACGAGCAGTAGCCGCAGCCGATGCAGACGTCCTTGTCGTGCAGCACCACACCTTCGTCGGTGCGGTAGAAGCAGTTGACCGGGCAGACCGCCATGCAGGGTGCGTCGCTGCAATGCATGCAGGCCACCGAGATCGATTTTTCACCCGGCACGCCGTCGTTGAGGGTGACCACGCGGCGGCGGTTCACGCCCCACGGGACTTCGTGTTCGTTCTTGCAGGCCGTGACGCAGCCATTGCACTCGATGCAACGCTCGGCGTCACAGATGAATTTCATTCTTGCCATGGTGTCTCCTTATGCCCGCTCTACGTTGCAGACCGTGGTCTTGGTCTCTTGCATCATCGTGACGATGTCGTAGCCGTAGGTGGTGGCTGTGTTGATGGCTTCGCCACGCACCACCGGCATCGCCCCTTCGGGGTAGTACGGCTTCATGTCTTCGCCCTGCCAGCGACCCGAGAAGTGGAACGGCAGGAACACCGTATCGGGGCCTACGCGATCCGTCACCAGCGCCTGCACATTGATGCGCGCACCGGTCGGTGTGTGCACCCAGACGCGCTCGCCGTTGCGGATGCCGCGCTCGCTCGCCGCGGCCGGATTGATCTCGACGAACATCTCCTGCTGCAGCTCGGCCAGCCAGGGGTTGGAACGGGTTTCTTCGCCGCCGCCCTCGTATTCGACCAGGCGTCCGCTGGTCATGATCAGCGGGAATTTCTCGTGAACCTTGTCGTCGACGTTCTTCTGCTGCAGCGACTTGTAGAGCACCGGCAGGCGCCAGCGGTTCTTCTGGTCGTCGTGGCTGGGGTACTTGGCCACGAGATCCGGGCGGGTGCCGTAGATGGGCTCGCGGTGCTGCGGAATCGCATCGGGGAAGTTCCACACCACGGCGCGTGCCTTGGCGTTGCCGAACGGATGGCAGCCGTGCGCCATGGTCACGCGCTGGATGCCGCCCGAGAGGTCGGTCTTCCAGTTCTTGCCTTCGGCAGCGGTCTTTTCGGCCTCGGTGAGGTCATCCCACCAGCCGAGCTTCTTCAGCAGCACGTGGTCGAACTCGGGGTAGCCGGTGGTGATCTCCGAGCCAACCGAGTACGAGCCGTCTTCGGCCAGCAGGCTCACGCCTTCCCGTTCCACGCCGAAGTTCGCGCGGAAGTTGCCGCCGCCTTCCATGACGTGTTTGGAGGTGTCGTACAGGTTGGGCGAACCCGGGTGCTTGATGGCGGCGGTGCCGTAACACGGCCAGGGCAGACCGAAGTAGTCACCGCTCATGTCGTAGCCGGTTTCCTTGTCGACCACTTTGCCCTTGCACTTGAGCGACTTCACATCGAAGGCGCCCATGTTGCGCATGTGGGCTTTCAGGCGCTCGGGACTCTGACCGGTGTAGCCGATGGTCCAGACCGAGGCGTTGATTTCACGCAGAATGTCTTCGGGCACGGGCTCGTCCAGGCCCTTGACCTTCTGCATCTTGTAGTTCTTCGACAGCTCGGCACCAAAGCCCAGCTTCTCGGCGAACTGGTGCATGATCATGTGGTCGCTGCGGCTCTCCCACAGCGGCTCGATGACCTTCTCGCGCCACTGCAGCGAGCGGTTCGACGCGGTGCAGGAACCGCTGGTTTCGAACTGCGTGGCCGCCGGCAGCAGGTACACCGCGCGGTCCGGGTTCAGGTCTTCGGGCTTGCCGGGCATGGCCGCCATCGACGCGGTGGCCGAAGGGTACGGATCCACCACCACCAGCAGATCGAGCTTGTCCATCGCACGCTTCATCTCCAGACCCCGCGTCTGCGAGTTGGGCGCATGGCCCCAGAAGAAGATGCCGCGCAGGTTCGGGCCCTGATCGATCAGTTCGTTGTTTTCCATCACGCCGTCGATCCAGCGCGAAACGGTGATGCCGGGCTTTTCCATCATGCCGTCGGCGTACTTGGCCTTGATCCAGTCGTACTCCACGCCCCAGACCTTGGCGAAGTGTTTCCACGAGCCGGCGGCCAGGCCGTAGTAGCCCGGCAGCGAGTCGGGGTTGGGGCCGACGTCGGTCGCGCCCTGCACGTTGTCGTGGCCACGGAAGATGTTGGTGCCGCCGCCGCTCTTGCCCACGTTGCCCAGCGCCAGTTGCAGGATGCACGACGCACGCACCATGGCGTTGCCGATGGAGTGCTGCGTCTGGCCCATGCACCAGACGATGGTGGCGGGCTTGGCCTCGGCCAGCATCTTGGCGACCTTGAACATCTGGTCTTCCTTGACGCCGCAGGCCTCTTCGACCTTGTCCGGCGTCCATTTGGCCAGCACGTCTTCACGCACCTTGTCCATGCCATAGACACGGTCGTTGACGTACTGCTTGTCTTCCCAGCCGTTCTTGAAGATGTGGTGCAGCAGACCGAACAGGAAGGGGATGTCAGTGCCCGAGCGGATGCGCACGTACTCGTCGGCCTTTGCCGCGGTGCGCGTGAAGCGCGGATCGACCACGATCATCTTGCAGCCGTTTTCCTTGGCGTGCAGCATGTGCAGCATGGACACCGGGTGCGCTTCCGCGGCGTTGGAGCCGATGTACAACGCGCACTTGCTGTTCTGCATGTCGTTGTACGAGTTGGTCATCGCACCGTAACCCCAGGTGTTCGCGACGCCGGCCACCGTGGTGGAGTGGCAGATGCGCGCCTGGTGGTCGCAGTTGTTGGTGCCCCAGAAACTCACGAACTTGCGCAGCAGGTAGGCCTGTTCGTTGTTGTGCTTGGACGAACCGACGAAGTACACCGAGTCGGGGCCGCTGGCTTCTTTCAGCGCGTTCATCTTGGCGGTGATTTCTTCCAGCGCCGTGTCCCAGCTGATGCGCTGGTACTTGCCGTTGACCAGCTTCATCGGGTAGCGCAGGCGGTACTCGCCGTGGCCGTGCTCGCGCAGGGCGGCGCCCTTGGCGCAGTGGGCGCCGAGGTTGATCGGCGAATCGAACACCGGCTCCTGGCGCACCCAGACGCCGTTTTCAACGATCGCGTCGGTGGCACAACCCACCGAGCAGTGGGTGCAGACGGTGCGTTTGACTTCGATCTTGCCGGTGCCGTCGATGGACTTGCCTTCGGCGGCCTTGGCCTTCTTCACCAGCGTGAGCTGCGTGGCCGCCAGGCCCACACCGACTCCGAGGCCGGAGCGGCGAAGAAAGCCGCGGCGGTCCATGGTGGGCAACGCGGCCGACAGGCCCCGCTGCAGGCTGTGGACGAACGAGGTTTGAGCGCGGGTGCCATGAGCGCCCGGCGTGGAGGATTTTTTGGTCAGCAACATGGGGTTCTCCTGCTGGCTCAGATCTGGGTGGTCTTGTAGTACTGCTTGACGTGGGCCGACAAGCTGTAACCACCGCCTTTTTCGGGCGCTGGCCGGGCCGCAACCTCGGTCGGTTCTTCGGTGTGCACGCGGGGCAACAGGGTGGCCGCCGCCGCCAGGGCCCCCACGGTGGAAGCGCCGGCGAACAGCCGGCGGCGGTTCAGGCGGGTGCGGCCTTCACTGGCCTCGGGAAGGGGCTTGCTCATGCGTGTCTCCTGGTTGATCGAAAGCCCTTCGGAATGTGCTCGGACACCCCTTGTGGACTTTTTGCATAGGTGGAATCTAACGCGCGCACCGTCACAGTGCAATAGAGATATGACACCGTAAAGATGGGTTTGCCCGCCTTCGGGTCATCGCTTGGCTTGCGGCATCGCAGCATGAAGCGTTGCTCGCGATTTAATAGCCAAAAGCGTGCCATCAGCGTTCACTTATGGAACGCCGCCATGCCCCTGGCGGGGCACCCCGCGCCAGCGCCTGTCACCACGGGGGTGACTGCCTGAAGGTGCTTCGTGAAACGCGGGATAACCCGCATGTCTTTGGTGACCTTGAACGGTGCGGCGCGCCAGGTTGTCGCCATCCTTTGCGACAACTTGTCGCGATGAGACCGTCAGCGCCGGGACGCCAGCCCACCGCAGCGGTGTTGGATTGCGGTCAATACCCAAGTGAATTTGTAAACTTCATCCGTAGAATGCGAGCCGGTGGAACCCACCTCATTCACCCCCTTCCCCGAAAAGAACCTCGAAGGCTGGCCCGACTGGTCGATCCTGATCGTCGACGACGAACAGGGCATGCTCAACTTCCTGGTCAAGACCCTGGCCCCACGTTGCCAGTTCGTGATGAGCGCGAGCAGCGCTGAAGAAGGCGCGGAATGGCTGCGTGGCCACCACGCCGATCTGGTGATCCTCGACATATCCCTGCCCGGCAAGAACGGCGTGCGCTGGCTCAAGGAGCTGCGCGAGCAAGGCTTCACCGGCGAGGTGATCCTGATCACCGCGTTTGCCGATCTGGACACCGCCATCGAGGCCCTGCGCGCCGGTGCCTCGGACTTCATCCTCAAGCCTTTCCGGGTGCCGCAGATCCTCAACGCCGTGAAGCACTGCTACGAGCGCTCGCGCCTGCGCCGCGAGAACTTCGTGCTCAAGCGCGCCGTGGCACCTCTGGCCGTGGGCGGCCAGGCGCTGGTCGGCGGTTCCGCCGCGATGCAGCAGCTGCGCGCTGCCATCGCCCGCGTGGCGCCGGTGAACAGCACGGTGCTGCTGCAGGGCGAATCGGGCACGGGCAAGGAGCTCGTGGCGCGCGAGCTGCACGCACAGGGTCCCCGCGCGGCCGGCCCCTTCGTGCCGGTGAACTGCGCCGCCGTCTCGCCCGAGCTGATCGAGAGTGAACTCTTTGGCCATGCCAAAGGGGCGTTCACCGGCGCCACCCGCGCACGCGACGGCCTGTTCCACTACGCACAGGGCGGCACGCTGTTCCTCGACGAGATCGCCGAACTGCCGCTGCCCATCCAGGCCACACTGCTGCGCGCCATCGAAGACCTGCAGATCCGCCCGGTGGGCAGCGAACAGCTGATGCCGGTGAACCTGCGCATCATGGCCGCGACCAACCGCCGCCTGGCCGATGAAGTGGTGGACGGCCGCTTCCGCAAGGACCTCTTCTTCCGCCTGCAGGTGGTCGACCTGACGCTGTCGCCGCTGCGCGAGCGCAAGGACGACATCGCCCCGCTGGTCGAACACTTCATGGGCCAGCTCGCGCCCGCGCTCGGCGTGGCGCCGCTGCAGATCAGCGAGCCGGAAATGGACTTCCTGCGGCAGTACGACTGGCCCGGCAACGTGCGCGAGCTGCGCAACCTGGTCGAACGTTCGCTGATCCTGGGCTCGCTCAACGTGTCCGCGCTCTACCCGGGCGACACGCCCCGGCAGGCCGCCGCACCCGGCGCGGGCCCGACCGACCTGCACACGCTGGAGAAGCGCCACATCCTCGCGGTGCTGGACTCGGTGCAGGGCGACAAGACACGCGCCGCGCAACTGCTGGGCGTCTCTCGGCGCACGCTGGAGCGGCGTGTGGCCGAATGGGCGGGCTCGTGAAATCACCCCCGCCGCGCTTCGCGCGACCCCCTCAAGGGGGCAACCCGATGTGGCCCGGCAAAGCCGGTTCCACCGGGTTCCTGGATGGTGCACTTCGCGCCGGAGTTGTCCCGACATGATTCGCTACAAGCCCCGCTGGCTCGCCACCTCGGTGCGCAACAAGCTGCTGGCGATGGCGCTGCTGCCGCTGCTGGTCGTGTTCCCGCTGCTGGTGCTGGCCATCGCGGCCTGGAGCAACATCACCTACGACCGCCTGCTCATCACCAAGGTGCGCAGCGACCTGGCCGTGGCACGCGGCTATTTCGACCAGGTGCTGATTGAGGTTGGCAGCGGCACGCGCGGCGTGGCCGGATCGCAGCGGCTGCTGAGCGCCATGCAGCCGTCCGGGACCGTCGTCCCCCAAGGCCAGACCGATGCGGCGTTGCGCGATCGCCTGAGCGAGGCCCGGCGAGAGCTAGGGCTCGACTTCCTGCTGCTCTACGGCACCGACGGCCAGCCGCTCGGCAGCGCCGAAGACAACGGCCCGCACGCCGCCCTGCCGCTGGAGCTCCTGCGCCTGGTGCCCGAGGCCACCTTGGGACCCGGATCGCGATCGGCGCGCCTCATGCGCCTCGACACCATGGCCATCGCCCGCATGGCGCCCCAGCTGATGCCCCGCCTGCACATCCCGCTGGTGCCCACGCGCAACGCCGCCCCCGACGCACGCACCACCGAAGACCGTGCCATGGTCGTGATCTCGCTGCAACCGGTGCGCGACGCGGCGGGCCGCACCACCGCCCTGCTGGCGGGCGGTTTGCTACTCAACCAGAACCTCGACTTCATCGATCACATCAACCGCATCGTCTACCCCGAGGGCGCCCTGCCCTTCGGCAGCGAAGGCACGGCCACGCTGTTTCTCGACGACGTGCGCATCACCACCAACGTGCGCCTGTTCCAGGACCAGCGCGCCATCGGCACCCGCGTCTCGCAGACCGTGCGCGACCGCGTGCTGGGACAGGGGCAGACCTGGCTGGACCGCGCCTTTGTGGTCAACGACTGGTATGTGTCGGCCTACGACCCGCTGCTCGACGCCACCGGGCAGCGCATCGGCATGCTCTACGTGGGCTACCTCGAAGCGCCTTTCCGGCTCGTGCGCCTGGCCATGATTGGCGTGATGGGTCTGATCTTTCTGGCCGTCATGGCGGTGTCGGCCTGGTTCTCGGTGCGCTGGGCGCGCAGCATCTTCAAGCCCGTGCAACAGATGAACCTCACCATGCAGCGCGTGGAAGACGGCGAGAACCGGGCCCGCGTCGGCGCCCTGCCCGCGCGCGACGAACTCGGCGCCCTGGCCGGCCACCTCGACCAGCTGCTCGACGTGATCGACGACAAGACGCACGCGCTGCAACGCTGGGGCGAAGAACTCGACGGCAAGGTGGCCGAACGCACGCGCGAACTGGAGGCGAGCAACGCCTCGCTGCAGCAGGCGCAGCAGCAGCTGGTGAAGAGCGAAAAGCTCGCCGCCATCGGCCAACTCACCGCCAGCATCGCGCACGAAATCAACAACCCCATCGCGGTGATGCAGGGCAATCTGGACCTGATGCGCGACACGCTGGGCGAGCACGCGCAGCCGGTGAAGGCCGAACTCAAGCTGCTCGACGAACAGGTCGAGCGCATGCGCCTGATCGTCACCCAGCTGCTGCAGTACGCACGGCCCACCGAGTACGCGGGCTACGTGGAAACGCTGGACCTCAACCGCACGGTGGACGACAGCCTGGTGCTGGTGGCGCACCTGCTGGCGCAGACCCGCATCACGGTGCAGCGCTCGTTGCAGGCCACCCAGCGCGTGGGCTTCAACCGCCAGGAACTGCAGCAGGTCATCATCAACCTGCTCATCAACGCCATCCAGGCCATGCCGGAAGGCGGCACCCTGCGCCTGTCCACACAGGACTGGGCCGATCCACACGGTGCACGCGGCGCACTGCTGCAGGTGCAGGACTCGGGCGCCGGCCTGGCACCCGGCGTCGCCGAGCGCCTGTTCCGCCCCTTCTTCACAACAAAGAATGACGGCAACGGCCTGGGCCTGTGGATCAGCCTGGGGCTGGTGGAACGTTATGGCGGCGGCATCAGCGCGGGCAGCCGGGCCGACGGCCAGAGTGGCGCGGTGTTCAGCGTGCGGCTGCTGACGGAGCCGCAGGCGCCAGCGGCGGTGAACACGCGGGATGGGCGGCCTGGGGGGTGAGAGTGGTGGGGTGCATCAGCGCCAATTCATCAGATTCAGGGCCGTTGACGTTCAGCCGACTTCACCATCCAGAACAACCGCAACGAACCCACTCCCTCACACCATCAAATCAAACCCCTGCGTCTCCACGCTGATGAACGCCGCCGTGAACCCCGCCAGCGCCGCATAGAACCGCGCCTTGGGGTGGGCGGCGATGGCTTCGCACAGGGCCGGCGCCCAGCTCTGCACGTGGGCGCTGAAGAACTTCTGCTGCTGCGTGAGGTTGGCGACTTCCACGTCGTCGCCGGCGATCAGGTAGCGCATGACTTCGCAGACGCAGGCGAAATGGTCTTCGGTTTCGTTCATCGACTCGTCGCGCGCCAGGCCCAGGGCGGCCAGATCGCCGCGCAGCGCGGCCAGTGGCTTCTCGTTGAGGAAGCCGCTGAGGTACCAGGAGCCGAACAGGTAGAGCTCGGGCTTGCCGACGCCGCCGAACAGCGCGTTGTACTCGGCGGCCACCTGCTCGTCGCTCAGCTCGCGCACCGTACCCACGAACTGGCGCCAGGGCTCTTCCAGAAAGCCGCCTGCCGCCGGCGCCTCGGTCACGGCCACGCGCAACTGGGCCAGCAGATCGGGGCTGGGCGGCGCGTAGAACAGCGCGGCCAGCAGGCCGTACACCTCGGCGCGGGCGGTTTCTTCGTCGAGAGCGGAGGAGACAGGAATCTGATCGTTCATATCGTTTGCTTGTTCGGTTCGTTCACCGCCTCTGAAGCGGCATTGCCAAGGACCAGCCGAGACACGCCGTGGAACTGGCTTTGCCAGGCCACAGGCGTGGTCCCCCTGGGGGGAAGACGCGCAGCGGCGCAGGGGGGCTACATATCCGTGATCTTGGTTTCGCCCGGGTTCGAATAGATGTCCACCACGCGGCAGTCGCCGCACATTTTCAGGCGCTCCAGCGCCTCGCCCTGGAACATGGCGTGGCCGCCGAGCTTGGCCAGCATGACCTCGATGCCCTTGAGCGTGCCGAAGGGTTTGCTGCAGCGGATGCACCGATACGGCTGCGCTTCGTTGAGCACGCGCAGCTGTTTGCGTTGCTCGCCGAGCAGCAGGCGCGGCTGCAGGCTGATGGCTTTTTCGGGGCAGGTCTTTTCGCACAGGCCGCACTGCACACAGTTCTTCTCGATGAACCGCAGTTGCGGTCGTTCGGCGTTGTCCTGCAGCGCGCTGGCCGGGCAGGCGCTGACGCAGCTCAGGCACAGGGTGCAGGTGTCCTTGTTGACGCTGATCGTGCCCAGCAACGAGGCCGCGGGCAGCGCGATGGCTTCGGCCGTGCGGGGGCGGGCGGCACTGTCCTGCAGCAGGTGGTCGATGGCGAGTTCCACCGTGGCGCGCTTCTCGGCCTGCACGGCGAAGCTGGCGCGGCGCTGGACCACCTGGGCCGGCGCTTCGCCCAGCTCGGCGTCGAGCGCCATCAGGTCGCGCGCATCGCGGGCTTCGATCAGCTTGAAGTGGCGCCCGCTGTAACCCAGGCCGCTCACGATGGCCTGCGCGACCGCCATCTGCTCGCGCACGGCATCGCGGTACTGCGGCGCTTCTTCGCCTGTCATCAGCACCCAGACCTGCGAGGCACCGTAGGCGAAGGCGGTGAGCCAGACATCGAGCCCGGTGGAGGCGGTGTGCCACAGCGGCAGCGGGATCACGCGCGCGGGCACGCCGCGCACCGACTTGTCAAGCGCGGCGGCACGGCCCAGGTCACCGATCAGCGCGGCGCCGGCTTCCTGGCTGTGCAGCAGCAGGGCCGCGTCCTTGCCGCCGGCTTTGGCGTAGGTGGCCAGCAGGGTGCGCAGCTTCACGCCCTGCTCGCTGGCGCGCGGGTAGGCGTAGCTCAGCGCGCCGGTGGGGCAGACGGTGGTGCAGGTGCCACAGCCCACGCAGAGGTTGGGGTTGACGACGATCTGGTTGCGCTTGAGGTCGCTGCTGATGGCCGAGGCCGAGCAGATGTCGACGCAGGCGTTGCAGCCCACTTTTTCGTTGCGGCCGTGTGCACAGAGCTTCTGCTTGTAGGTGAAAAACCGGGGCTTCTCGAACTCGCCCACCAAGTCGCGCAGCTGGATCAGCGCCTGCAGGGCGGCGGCATCGCCGAGGCCACCGGGCAGGTGCGTGTAGCCCTGTGGCAGCGCGTGCTGGCTGAAGGCCGGGGTCTTGCGCAGGTCCAGCACCAGGTCGAATGTGTCGCTGTGCGTCTGCGGCTCGCGCTGGAAGTTGATCGCTCCCACCGCTTCGCAGGCCTTGACGCAGGCGCGGTGCGAGCGGCAGCGGTCCATGTCGATCTGGTAGTCCAGGCCGATCGCGTCTTCGGGGCAGGCGGCGATGCAGGCGTTGCAGCGCGTGCAGAGGTCGAGGTCGATCGGGTTGCGGGTGGTCCACTGCACGTCAAAGGCGCCGAGCCAGCCCGTGAGGTGCGGCGCATCACCGCCGATGACGGGGTAGCGGCGCGACTGCATGCCCGCGCCGCCCACGGCCATGAGGGTCACGTCCAGCGCATCATTCACCAGCCCCGCAGCGCGTTCGGCGTCTTCCAGCGCCCCGATGATCAACAAGCGGCCTTCGCTGGTGTAGGTCACCGTGGGCACGGGTTCGGCGTCGGGCAGGCGGGCCGCCGCAAGCAGCGCAGCCATCTTGGGCGTGGCCATCGCGGCCTCGCGGCCCCAGCCACCGGTCTCGCGGATGTTGACGAAGCGGATGGGGCGCACATCGAGCGACACCGCGCCCTCGGTCTGCTCCGAAAGTTCGGCGAACAGCCGGCTTTCCTGCGTGCAGGCCACCACCAGTTCGTCGCTGCTGCGGCAGGCCTTCTGGAAGGCGGGCGCGTCGCGGCGGCACAGCGTGGTGTGCAGGGTCAGGTCTTCATCCAGCGCCTGGCCCAGGGCCTGGGGGTTCAGGGGCATGGTCTGGTTGCAGTTGCAGATCAGCGTGGTCATCGTGGGTTTCTTGTGGTTCCGGCTGGGCGACCGGTTCGGTCGCACCGGCCTGGGGTGCCTGGGCCTCTTCGGGCTCTGCGGCGTGCTCTTGGTCGGCGACAACGGGCGCTGGCGCCGGGATCTTCACCTTGTTGGGATCGTCCACCAGTTTCAGGAATTGCGCGCCGACCATCTTCGCCATCTCGGCGGCGGACAGCGGGCTGGGCTTCGAATAGTCGTCGATGTAGATGTCGAGCCCGTCCATCACGTTGTAGTGCGGGTCGGTGAAGAGCTTTTTCACCGCGGCGTTGCGCACCTCGGCCGGCACGCCACGCGCCACGAAGGGCTTGAAGTCACCGTCCAGCGACAGGCGGGCCACGTCTTCCAGCGTGGGTGCGGGCGGCGGTTCTGCCGGCTCGGCGGGCAGCGTGGGCGGCGCCAGACCATCAACGGCACCTGGCACAACGACCGGCGCCACCACCGGTGCCACGGCCACCACGGGTTCGGGCGCCGGCGGCTCGGCGGGCAAGGGTTGCCCGGTGCGCACCTGCACCTTGCGGCGCGACCAGCGCGAGAAGAAGTTGTCGTCTTCGTCGGGTTTCATGATCGCGCAGACAGGGGCACGCCGGGATGCACCACGGCCGCGCCGCTCTGGTGGCGGTCGGCGCGCGCGCGCGCGGCACGCAGAAAATCCATCATCATCGGACCGCTGTCGAGCAGGCCCTCCACCTCTTCACCCGGCGTGAGGTGGAACTCGGGGTGCCACTGCACGCCGAGCACATAACCCGGCCCGGTGTGCCGGATGGCCTCGATGATGCCGTCCTTCGAGCTGAGGGCTTCCACCGCCAGCCCCTCGCCCAGACGGTCCACGCACTGGTGGTGGATGCTGGTGACACGGTGGGGCGCGCTGTTGCCATACAGCCGCTGCAGCGAAGACCCGGTTTCGAAATGCACGTCGTGCATCAGCCGGTCGTAGCGCGTGGTGTCCTGGTGGTGGACGGACCCGGGGCGCTGCGAGGGGATGTCCTGCACCAGGCTGCCACCGAAATAGACATTGATGAGCTGCGCCCCGCGGCAGATGCCGAGCACCGGCTTGCCCGCTTCGACGAAGCCGCGCAGGAGGTTGAGCTCGTAGCGGTCGCGAACCGCATCGCCGGCCCAGGCCGGGTCGCGCAACGTGTCGCCGTAGGTTTCCGGACAGATGTCGATACCGCCCTGCAAGACCAGGCCGTCGAGCAGGTCAACGAGTTCGGTCATGGGTGCGCGGTTGGCCGACAGGGGGCTGTCCTCGTCGATGAAGGGGACCATCAGCGCGATCGCCCGGTGGGCCATGATCCAGTGCGCCATGGAGCTTTCCAGGAACTGCAACCGCTTCTGCGGCAGACCCAGACCGGGTGGCGGATCGTGCAACAAGCGTGCGCTGATACCGATGCGGAGTGTCATCGTCGGGGCCCTGTGCCGTTTTTTTCTGTGGAGATGCGAACCGGCTGACCGAAGCGGTCGGTCAGTGGCTTGAAACTGTCGGGCCGTTTGCGGCGCTTGGGCTCGGGCTGGTAGGTGGCATCGACGAAAGCGCGCAGCCAGTCCACCACCTCGTCGGCCGCCGCGACCTGGTCAACCCGCTCCTGCGCGTCGAGCCAGCGCCCGGCGTCGTGGTAGCTCAGCGTCACGATCTGCGGCACCGCCATGGGCTCGCCATCGAGCAGCCGCTCTTCATCGGCACGCCAGAACACCCAGAAACAGGGCTGGGGGCTGTTCAGGTTGAGGAAGTAGCCTTCGGCGTCATCGCGGAAAAGTTCGACACGAAAGCGCGGGAACAGCCAGTGGGTCGATGCGGCGTCGGCCGCCGGCTGCAAGGGCTCGACGGCCTGCGGCTCGTGGGTGGTGTCGGGTGTGACGGATTCGGCGTCTTCGGGGTCGCCACAGGGCAGCACGTCGGCCAGCACCCATCGCCAGGGCTGCCAGCGGCTCATGGGACCGCTGACCGGTTCGCGGCGCATGACGACGTCCACCTCGATGGCGGGACGGCGCGGAGCAACGGGCGCGGTATGTTCGGATGTCATAGGTAGCCCGCAATGTAAGCCATCCCATGGCAGGTCTCCATCCGCCAGCCCGTTCACCCTGGCCCCCTCCATGTTTTCCAGGGCCGGCGCCGGGGTCGGTGGCCCTGGCGCGTCTTCAGTAGGTTTCGAGGTGCAGGCGTCCCTCGCGCTTGAGCGCGGCGCCGATGGTGTCCCAGTTCAGCCCGGCCTGGGTGGCCACGTCGTGCAGCGCGAGCACCACGCCCTCTTCCATGCTTTTGAGGCCACACACGTAGAAATACGTGTTCGGATCCTGCAGCAGCACGGCGAGGTCGGCGGCGCGCTCGCGCATGGCGTCCTGCACGTAGCGCTTGGCTTTGTTCTTCTCGCGGCTGAAGGCGAAGTGGGTGTCGATGAAGTCCCTGGGCAGGTTCTGCAGCGGCCCGAAGTACGGCAGCTCTGCCTGTGTGCGGGCGCCGAAGAACAGCATGAGCTTGCCGCCCTCGAACTTGCCCGACTGCCGCAGGCGCCGGCGCCATTCGGTCATGGCCCGCATGGGCGCACTGCCCGTGCCGGTGCAGATCATCACGATGTTCGATTTGGGGTGGTTCGGCATCAGGAAGCTGGTGCCGAAGGGGCCGATCACCTCCACCGTGTCGCCCACCTGCAGGTCGCACATGAAGTTGCTGGCGACACCGCGCACCGGCTGACCAGCATGGTCTTCGAGCACGCGCTTGATGGTGAGCGAGAGGTTGTTGTAGCCCGGGCGCTCGCCGTTGCGCGGGCTGGCGATGGAGTACTGGCGCGGGTGGTGCGGCCGGCCCTGGGCATCGGTGCCGGGCGGCACGATGCCGATGGACTGGCCTTCGAGCACGGGGAAGGGCATGGCGCCGAAGTCGAGCACGATGTGGTGGGTGTCGTAGTCGTGGCCGACCTGTTGGCCGACTTCGGTAACGC
>NZ_VYGV01000011.1 GCF_013387465.1 Hydrogenophaga aromaticivorans
ACAATAAATTCAACCGGATCAGCCATTTGCGCTTCCTTCACCTGCAGGGTGCGAGGCAGATGGGGTTCACGTGCTTGATTCGTATGAGGATTTACCCTGAACGCGACTGTGAGGTCACGGATTCAGGACATTGACAGGCAACTTGTCCCCCACGCTGATTAATAAATGTTCCGAATATTCGTGATTTTTGAAGCGGTAACCTCTCGACACAAATGCTCATTTTTCCCTGAAACATCGACCACCTTTGACTGGTACATCAAAAACCCTCAACAACCTTGAAAGGTTTGCATGTCTGTTATTGGTCACAACGTTCATGGAGCGATCTTTGCCAATCTGGCTGGAACAGGATTTGGCGCATCTACCGATCCTGTGGTGGAAGCCATCTCTGGTTCTTTTGAAAACGACATTTTGTCCCCGGTGACTGGCTTGTTGGGTGGTGATGCCCTCGCCCCTGTCACCAACCTTTTGAGTGGCGCGGTCCTGGGTGGCGATGCGCTGGCACCCGTCACGGAGCTGCTGGGCGGCAATCTGCTGGGTGGCGACGTGCTCGCGCCCGTGACCGGCCTGCTGGGTGGCGATGCGCTGGCACCCGTCACGGAGCTGCTGGGCGGCAATCTGCTGGGTGGCGACGTGCTCGCGCCCGTGACCGGCCTGCTGGGCGGTGATGCGCTGGCACCTGTCACGGACCTGCTGGGTGGTGATCTGCTGGGTGGCGACGTGCTCGCACCCGTGACCGACCTGCTGGGCGGTGATGCGCTGGCACCTGTCACGGACCTGCTGGGTGGTGATCTGCTGGGCGGCGATGTGCTCGCGCCCGTGACCGGCCTGCTGAGTGGCGATGCACTGGCACCTGTCACGGACCTGCTGGGTGGCGATCTGCTGGGTGGCGATGCCACATCCTCACTCATTGACTTGGTTTCAGGTGATTCCCTGGCACCTGTGACAGACATTCTGGGAGCTGGCCCAGTGACTGAACTGCTCGACGTTGCGCTTTCGGTTGTTGAACAAGCAGTTGAAGTGGTGGGCGCCGTGCTCGAACCAGTCACCGGCCTTCTGGAAAGCATCGTTACGCCCATCTCCAGCACCGGGCAGACCGATGGCTCGGCCAGTGATGGGCTCTTGGGCGGTTTGCTGGGATAGCCCGCCAGGCCCACACGGTGGGCATGTAGACAGAAACCCCGTGGCTTCATGGGGTTTTTTTATGGGTTCGGGCCTACCGGCACACCCTTCTCTGCCTTCAGCATGAAACCACACCGGCCCAAGATCTGATCTCGATAGAAACCAAACTTGAAACTGGAATGCGCACTGGCAAGGTAGTTCATAGGCGGGATGGCCGGTGTGCATTGGTGCAGCTATCCCATGTTCGCCACAACAGAGAAATGGGATTCCAAAATGTCGTTCACCGTGTCGGCCGAGTTGGTCAGTGCCACCGAGAGCCAAGCCCTGAAAAGCTACCGCGACATTGCCTCTGACATACGTGTTGATCGAGACCTGGAGATCGACACGACAAGTTTAGAGCTGGACGGCCTGCAGGACATCATCCAGGCGGCGGCTGCAGTTGGTGACATCAAGGCAGCACGCGCGGCCGAGTCCGTCATGCTTGCCCGAAACGGGCGCTTCGACAAACCGGTTCCGAATTTCAAGGCCTTCAAGGGCTTCAGGCGCTGCGCCATGTTTCGCGTCATCAGGATGAAGACAACCGGGGTTGAGGCCGAGCCGGTTCAACCGGTTGAAGTTCTCGCCTGAGTCTTTCTTGATCTGCGGCGATCGCGACTGGATCACGTCGCCTTGATCTTCTCCAACGGCAACGCTCCCCCAACCAAACAGGCATTCGAGGTGCTCATGAAGATTCCGAATTTCTTTCGTCGCGTTTTTCGAAGTCAGAACCCTCCGCCTGAGCTTGAAGAATGTCCCGACCTTCAGCAAGCCTGGAGTCTGTCCGCGCGGCTTGCAGCCGTATCGGATCTCTACATTCTGATCGTCCCAAGCGATTTGGCCGCACTGATCAAGGAAGCCAAGATGCTGCACCCGGAGGTTGCTCACCATGCCATCCGTCGTGATGCGGCTGTGCGCGAATGGACAGATAGTGCCAAACAAAGTGAAAGCCCTTGATGCCCGCCCAGTAGGTGGTCATGGGAGCCCCAAGTCCCGACTTCGCCCAGCACCGAAAAGTCTAGGCATATCGGCTTGACTCTACCAGATCAGCGTTATACGATGTTATACACGCTTATACATTGATATCTTAAAGTAGAGTTACCCCGATGGACCCCAACAAAAACCCCTTTGCACCTGGCGCTGGCTCCCAGCCCCCAGAGTTGGCCGGGCGCGAAGCGATCATTCACGAGGCGCAGATTGCGCTTTCACGGGTGATACAGGGCCGCTCGGCGCAGTCCCAGATCCTGTTGGGCCTGCGGGGCGTGGGCAAGACCGTCCTGCTTAACCGGATTGAGCGCCTTGCCGAAGATACCGGCTACCTCACCTCCTACATCGAGGCACGCGACGACACGTCTTTGGCCGCCCTGCTCTACCCGCGTGTGCACCAGGTGCTGCGCAAGCTGTCCTTGATCGAGTCGGCAAAGGCCAAAGCGATTTCCGCCCTCAAGGGCCTCAAGTCGTTCGCAGGGGCCTTCAAGCTCTCCATCGGGGACGTTGCGATTGCCTACGACCCCGAGCCCGGCGTGGCCGACAGCGGCATCATTGAAGAGGACCTCACCGAACTGTTCTTGCTGGTCGGTGAAGCGGCTTCCAGCTCAAAGCGAGGCTGGGCCCTGCTGATCGACGAGGTGCAGTACCTTTCGCAAGCAGACCTCAGCGCCTTGATCGCAGCGCTGCACCGGGTAGGTCAGAAGAACCTGCCCGTGATCTTTTTCGGCGCGGGCCTGCCTCAACTCGCCGGCATGGCCGGTGAAGCAAAGTCCTACGCAGAGCGGCTCTTCACCTACCCCGAGGTCGGCGCTCTCAACGCAGAGTCGGCACAAAAGGCCATTCGCCAGCCCATTGAAGACGAAGGCGAGCTGATCGACCCCGAGGCCGTGGAGGCGATTGCTCAGAAGACGCATGGCTACCCCTATTTCTTGCAGGAGTGGGGTTTCCAGGCCTGGACCCATGCCAATGGCGAGAGCATCACGCTTCGCGATGCCGAAGCAGCAACCCAAGCCGCCCTGCGCCGGCTCGACGAAGGGTTCTTCAACGTCCGCCTTGAGCGTCTCACCCCGAAAGAGCGCGACTACGTGTTCGCCATGGCCCGCCTGGGCGATGGTCCGTACCGATCCACCGAAGTGGCCAATCGCATGGGTGAGTCGCCTCAATCGCTGGGCCCGCTGCGTGCGCGCCTGATCAGCAAAGGAATGGTCTACAGCCCGGCACATGGCGACATTGCATTCACCGTCCCCATGTTCGCGGATTTCCTGCGCCGCAACTTCCCCGACAACATGATCCCGCGGTCACCGAAAGACGAAAGCTGAAGGGAGAAAAACACGTGGCAGTCAAATGCACTGGCGCAGAGTTTCTGTGCTTTTACAACGACAAGGATTGGTGGTTCTCTGAGCAAGATGGCAACCTCAAACCCGGGGAAGAGCACACCTATTGGGAAGACGACATCCTGGTGAATGGCGAACCAACGGCAGAGTACGAGTTCGACTACGAGACCGGCATCAAGCCCACCGACTCGATCTCCGTCAGTGGTGGCGTCGTACTGGGGAAAGTGGTCGGCAAGGAAGGGCCGACGGTGGAGAGCTATCTGCGCCACTGGCTCAAGGCCAAGAGCACCACGTCGTTCGTCGTTGAGTGCGACAAGGCACTGACCGAGCAGATCCGAGACC
The DNA here is from genome assembly GCF_013387465.1 of Hydrogenophaga aromaticivorans. Taxonomy (GTDB): domain Bacteria; phylum Pseudomonadota; class Gammaproteobacteria; order Burkholderiales; family Burkholderiaceae_C; genus Hydrogenophaga; species Hydrogenophaga aromaticivorans. Next base: position 3,822 of record NZ_VYGV01000011.1, read on the forward strand.
TGATCACAAAGGCTGGCGGCAAAATCGCGAGATGAGCACGCATGAACAGATCCAAGCCCCCGAAGGTCCTTGAGGTCCGCCCAGCTGGTGAAGATCACCAGGTGGTCTCGCTGTCGGGTGGAGCCGGCCGCTACCGCCGCTCACCCTGCCCGGGTTGCCCATGGGTGGTTGCGAATGCCGGCACGTTCCCGACTGAAGCGTTCCGCCATTCAGCCAGGACGGCGGTGGACATGAGCCAGCACGTCTTTGCTTGCCACGAGTCGGGCGCTGCCCGGCCGGCTTCATGTGCGGGATTCCTTCTGCGCGGCGCCGAGCACAACTTGTCTGTTCGATTGGCTCAACTGCAGGACCGACTGGACCTGTCCGATGTTCGGGAAGACGGTCGTGCGTTGTTCGACAGCTACCGTGACATGGCCGTCGCCAACGGTGTCGGAGAAGACGAAGAATGCCTGCGCCAGTGCCGCTAGACGAGTCGGCGATCGACGCTGTAGAAGCGTATCTGCGCGCTCACGAACCGAGCTACTCCGCCTTCCGGCGCATCGATGGTGTTCTGTGCGCCCTGAACCGCTTCAATTTCACGACAGGACTGGTGGTTGGGCTCAACACCGACCACTACGAGCGACGGTACTGCTACGAGCACCAGCACGAAGCCCTTGAGGCGCTGCAAGCCTGGGACGGCCGCGGCCACCCCGGTGGCCCCTGGATCAAATGCAAGGGTGCCGGAATCGACCTTCTCAATCCCGCGCTCTGCGAATAGCCCTCGCGACCCACCTCTGCTGATTTTGACGGCCGCCCTGCCTTGGCAGGAAAGCCTTGAAACCGATGTGTTCGAGCACTCCTTTTGAACTTGAACTCCGGTCGTTCTGCCCTACGCTGTTCATAGGACAACACAGTCGCTGATGCGCCAGCGGTCGGCTCGATACAAAGTTGGGCTGCCGCCCAGGAAAGGACATAAGCATGAGCACCAAGCAAAGCATCAAGTCGCAAGATCAGACCGACGATGCTCCAGGATTCCATTTGTGGGAAGACTGCTTCGAAACCATGGACAACGCCGAAACGGCACCGGTGTACCTGCGATTTGAAGGGGTTTCCGTCGAGCTTGAAACGCAAAGAGCCGGCGCAAACGTGACGGTCACGCTGCCGCGCGATTTGGCTCGCGCCCTGGGTATTGTCGAGTGAAGCTCAATTCGGAGAAGCGAGCACTGGCAGTGCAGACGGGGGCGCAAGAAATCCGCTGGCGCGACGCCCCGGCTATCGCCAGGCGCTGCCTTGCCACGCTGCAATCTCAATGTCAAAAGGAAAACAATGAAGCTTGACCGCGATGTGAACCCCGACGGCCTGGGTAAATACGCCCTCATCAATCTGCGCAAGCTCAATGGCGCCAGTGGTGACAGTGGACCCTTCAATCGCTGGACGCCCGAGGTGGCCGATGCATTGCGCACACTCGAAGAGGCCGGTGCCCTCGAATGGGGGAAGACCGGCGACCCCGACGAGTTCTTCCCGATCAAGCTCAAAGACGAGAACGCGGCCTATGCCTTGGTGGCCTATGCATCTGCGGCTGCTCGCAAAGACCCTGAGTTCGGAGCAGCGGTGAACGAGCTCGCGCAACGCGCTGGCCAGAACAGTCCCTATTGCAAGACACCGGACTGATAGACCCGGTCAGACGCTGTGCTTTCTCAACGCAAGCACCGACGAGGAAGCACCTTCCGAATCAAACTTGATTTCGGCGGAGCGCATGTGACCATGTCAATGAGCCAACCCCTACTCGTGCTATGAACCTCTACGACGTTTTCCCATTCGATTCTGCCGACGTTGATCTCAAGCAGGCGCTGCGCTTGCTGAACGATCTGGCACTGCCCGAAGGACATCCCCGTCGTCATGTCCCTGCAGAAGAAATGATGCAAGACGCCCTTCGGTTGATCGCCCGGGCAGCTGCCGGGCTGGAAGAGTTCGGCATGGCCCTTGTTGAATGTGGGGTGGATGACAGCCCCGAGAACGGGCCAGTTCCCCGCTGCGCACCATTCGTCGTTGATGCCGAGGCCGTGGCCGCTTCTCAGACCATCTCCGCGGCGGCTACAACTCTCCGTGAGGCGTGGCAATTGGCTGGAGCATGTGTGCTCCCCAAGGATGCCATCGGGGCGTTGGAAGCGGCCTTTCCTGGGCCGTTCATGGACCGACTTGCCAACGAGCAGTCCGCGTTGGACACCTTTTGATTTTGAACATTGGGGGGAACAAAATGGACGCCTCACATTCAGAGTCGATCGGTTCGGCGACGAACACCCGCCGGGCCATCAGAATGCGAACAGACCTGCAGTCCTACCGCGACCGCGAATACGTTCAGCACTTCCTGGATGAGGCGCACTTCGATGCGTTGAACGCCCTCGATAGCTCCCAGGCATGCTGCCTGAGCATGGCCACGGCCGGGTGTCTCGATGCGCTCGAACTGGTTCCCGCCGGCAGCATGTGCAGCTTCAACGACAACACATTCGGGATCACCCACAGTGTGCGCGGAATGGACGCCGAAGAACTCGCCCGACGCGATCGCATCGCTGGTCTGCTGATCGACGCGCTCATCCAAGAGATGGGCGATGAATCTTCGAAAGGAAATTGATGTATTTGCGACTTCGCGCTGCATGCCCAGTCTGCGGCTGGACCCGTGGGCATGACTACGGTTGCCCCAACGATCCGCTGAATCCTTGAGCCCCCGCCCCTGAGCGCCAACACGCAGCACTTGTCTCTGCAAAATCCATGACCACCACCACCGACCAGAACCACACCCACCTACCTGGTGCGGTCTACCCCGTAGGAACGGCCTACTCGAATGCCGACTATTGCGAACGGGCCACGAACACGTTTTCACATGGGTTCCAGGTGTTTGCACAACACACCACGGGTGGCATCCCGACTGGCCGTCGATCAATCCTCAGCAACGAAGGAATTCTGTGCGGGCTGGACATGGCGCAACAACTGCGCGCCCAAGCCATCATGGATGCCTCACAAGACCTGCTCGACAGTCTCAGGGGACTGGTGGACATTGTGGAACGAGCTGGCTTGCTCAACCTCTCTCGCGGTGTGCAATTGGGCCAGACAGCTTGGTACGTGAAAGCTTCGGAGCAGATCGAGTGGGCCAAGTCCATCCTCGAAAAAGCTGAAGGTCACGAAGACCCAATCAATGCGCGCTCATGAGATTCAACCTCAGAAGAACACCGCCCGCATCGTTCGTTCTGCGCGAATGAACGCTCAATGAGCTGGCAGCGACGGTCAGGCCCTTGATCTCTTTGCCTGCTGCCGATGTGCGCTGATCCAGCCCGCGCAATTCAGCGACCACGGCAGTAGGGCAGCGGCCCTGCTCGCCCTGCCTCAAAGCTACATCCGAGGACGAATGTGAGAGGCAGCAGAACCAGTGTCAAAGGCAGCTCCGCAGGGCTCCTTTTGCAAGTTGATTCTGGATTTTGTGTGGCCATACTGGGTTTATGACCCAAGTCCCTTCACTCAACCCTGCGCAAGCCCGCGCGAACGATGCGGACGACCCCAACCTGAAGCGCCTGGAAGCTCGCAGCGCTCTGGAGCCCGGTCAATACTGGCGCCTGAAGACTTCGATCACCGTCAAGAACCCCCACAGCAGCTTCTACAGAGATGAGACGCTGCATGAGGGTGACATGCACCTGATCACCAAGCTCTTCGAGTTTGAAGGTGCCCTGCACTCGGTGACGATCCTGGAGCACCCACGAGAGGCCAACAAGGACCGCTTCGCCAACCATACGCTACTCACCGCCGACTTCCTTCAGGCCTTTGATCCGGTACCGATGGACGAGGCACTCGCCATACGCGCTCAGGAACAGGCCGATGTGATGAGTAAGGTGCAAGCCGTTCAGGAAGAAATGCGGCAGGCCCAGCTCAACCCACTGGCGCTGCCCGGCGTGCAGGAGGCGGCTCGCAAGGCGGTGGAAACCTTCGAGGCCAATGAAACGGCCCGCGTCCAGTCCGAGGTCAAGGACATGGTCCAGCGCGAGAGCGATCTGCGCCGCATCCACCGACGCGCCGCACGCCGCTCTGAAGCCAAGGGGAATCCACTCGCCGTGCGCAAGGCAACCATTTCAGATCGCCTGGACGTCATGATCAGCGAAGGCGTGACTTCCGATGGTGTGCGGGAACTGCAGCTGGAGGCCGGCCGCCGCATGGCGATCGCCGAGGTCACCAGCAAGTGGCTGGCCGAGCGGAGTGAGCGCATGTCCCGACTGCTGGAATGCATCACCCCCTACCTGGCCGAGCACGGACAGCTGGCGCTGGCCAGCGCACATGGTGCCATCGAGCGCGTGGCACAGATTGAACGCGGCATCACCTCGCTCAAGCTCTACACCGGTGATGGGGTCGTGGTGATCCCTGTTCGGGAAGGTGTTGATGCCCCCACCCATGAGCCCCTGACACTGGTTCAGGAGAAGCTGGCCATGGATGAAGAGTTGGCCGTTCATGCGGATGTCGACGATGAGTTCGATTGCACCAGCCAGGAGATCTTCTTCAAGCGACTGTCCACCGATGAACAGCTGTTGGACCAGATCCTGCCGGCGCCGCGCTGTGTGGTTTCCATGCAGATCACCCGCCGCGCCATCGAGTACGGGGAGCGCGTGAATCCATTCGAAGCAGTCGCCCGCGCTCTGGAGAACAAGCGGGTGTTCCTGCTGGTGCGCAACGGCCAGAACGTCCATGCGGTGTATTCCACTGAGCCCTCACACGAGGCGGCCAAGAGGCTGTTCCCCACCGAGGATGAGATTCACGAGCCGTTCAAGGGGATCGATGGATCCAGCATCGGTCTGCAGGATGTGGCTTTCGGCAAGGCTTCCGGCCGTTTTGAGGACCAGGCCCTGCACTACCGGCGCTTCCTGATCCTGCTGTGCGGACTGGACCACCGAATGAACCTCTTTGGCGAGTTCTGCCCTCCCGAGGAAAAGTCGAATTTCATGTCCCAGGCCTTCCAGCAGCGCTTCTTTCGGTTCCTGGAGAACGACGACCCCGGCCGCTTGATCGGCGGACAGACAGAAAGCGTGCGTGAATGGATGCAGCGCCACAACAGCCAGCTGCGCTCGGGTTCGCGTGTGGTGGTCCAAAGCGGCAGCACCCTGCGAGCAGCAGCACCGCACATTGCCCGGATGCGTGACCTGCAGATCGACCAGACCACGGTGCGCAAGGCCGCACTGATCGCTGGCGAGAAATCGGGCAACCTGTTCCTCAACATCCCGACGATCAAGGGCCTGTCCAAGTCCGGCACGGCCAGCGCGTGGCTGACCGGGCCTGACGCCTACAAGAACGACCGCTGGCACTCGTGGTTTCTCTGCATCGACCGCGTGAAGGTGGCCGAGGTGCGCCGCCACATCTACGACCGCAGCCAGCGTATCGGCTCCATCGCGTGGCTGCGCACCCTGCGAAGGGTCGAACAGCAGCTGGTGGCCGACGATGTGGCCCAGACCGAGCTGCGCGCGTACCTGCGCGAATCGGCGCTGGACGCCCAGGTGCACACACCCGCATCGGTGGACGAGGCGATCGACACCGCGGTGGCCACCTGGCGGGCCGATCACCGTGGAGCCCCCGCGCCGGCACTGGGGGAGGCCAAGGCCGTCGAGCAGCTGCTGTCACTGATTTTCCCGAAGGGCTACCTTACGGGCTCTCTGCGCCCCATCATCGATGCCCTGTGTCAGCGTGAGCACCTCCAACCGTTGATGCTCACTCGAACCGGCAAGAGCCAGTTTGCGCTGTACAGCTTGGTGCCCGAGGCAGACAAGACGTCCTACAGCACGGGTGTTGCCTGGGGATGGGTGCGCCGGCACCTGATCAAGGTCGGCCGCGACCGCGCCAGCCTGGGCTCATCCTCGACCGTCTGGCTGCAGCACAAGACGCTGGAAGCCACTGAGGAAATCGTGATCCGCTGGCCAGAACTCGACGCATGGGTGCATCAAGAGGCCGAGCCATGCCGACTGCCGACGCTGGCAAAGATCAAGGCGGCGATAGCGGATGGCCAGCGCGTGATCGAACAAATCACACAGGCACGCGATCTGGGCAGCGGGCTGGACGAAACCTTGTTGCACGGATGGCTGAATGAAGTCAGCAAGCAAGCGGCGCGGCTTAGCTATTCGCAAACCGCATATCTCTCCATCCCGCTGGGTGTGTACCAGCCCAAGAAAAACAGTCCACCAGAGATCCTCTATGCGCGCAGCACGCTCTACGAGATCGTCCGCAGCCACGGAACCGCGCAACAGAAGCTGCGGGCATCTCAAACAAAGGGCATGCGCTCCAATTGGTCGCGTGGTGAACTCGACAAGACCGATCCGATCCACTGGCACCCGGTGACCAGCACAGAGTTCTTCGGCGTGTCTGTGGACCTTGGTGGTCGGGTCAAGGGAAGCACCGAACCTGCATGGTCCAAGGTTCAGACCCATAAGCCGGGTGGCTACAGCCGCAAGATGCGCAATGACCGTTGGCGTGGTGGATCTACCCGGGCGCAACGCCGCGAGGCTGGCGGCGAGCCCTGGCACGAGAGCAGAAAGGTGGCGGTTTCCTGGAATCGGGCCATCGACGCATTGATGGGCATCCAGCCTCTTGAACGCCGCACTTTCTACAAAAATGTTCAAGAACGCGTTGACAGGATCTGGGGCGGCATCACCTCCAACCGCGATCAGATCGCCCAGCAGCGCAAGGCTGAACGCGATCGCAGGTTCGAACCTGCGCAGCCCGCCGCCATCGAGCTTGCCGCTTGCCTCTGGGACCCGATACTCGGACGCTCCATCGCGAATCGATACCTGTGCGCCAGAGCATCACTTTCAAAGTTGATTTTGTAGCGCTGCGCTGCATGATGGGTGCATAGACCAGCACCGAAGAAGATCATGCTCACAGACGAACAAACTGCCGTGGTGAATGCCCCTTTGCGCGGCATCCTCAAGGTCAAGGCCTTTGCTGGCACCGGTAAAACCACGTGCCTGGTACACAAGGCGCAGCGTCACGCAGCTGAAGACGGCTGTCGTGGGTTGTATGTGGCGTTCAACAAGTCGGCGCAGACCGATGCCCAAGCCCGCTTTGGTCAAAGTGCGATCTGCAAGACGGGGCACGCCCTGGCCTTTCCTCGATTCGGCCAGAAGTACAAGCACAAGCTGCGCTCCATGAAGCCCCTGGAGGTCATCCAGATCACAGGACTGGTGAGCGAGTTCACCGAAGCCCGCATCCTTCTCGATGCCGTCAACGACTGGTGCATCAGCGATGCCATGGAGTTCCCGAGCAAGATCCGCCTGGGTGAAATGGCCAACCGCATCAGCCCGGTGCGAGCAGCCCAGCTCAACGTGATGGCCCGCCAGCTCTGGGATTTGATGTGCGACCCGGAGAGTGCGGTCCCCATGCCCCACGATGGCTATTTCAAGCTCTTCCAGCTCTCCCGCCCTCGCCTGCCGGGCGACTACCTCATGGTCGACGAGTTCCAGGACACCAACCCTGTGATGCTCGATGTCATCCGACGCCAGACTCAGCCGATGATCGTTGTGGGCGATTCCCACCAGTCGATCTACGCTTTCCGAGGCGCTATCAACGCCATGGAGACCTTCAAAGCCGATAAGGAGCTGGCCATCACGCAGAGCTTTCGATTCGGCGAGAAGGTGGCCCGCGTTGCCAACGCGCTGCTGGACATCAAGCGAGAGCCTCAACTGCTGATCGGCCTCGGTCCCAGCACGGCGTTGAACTGGAACGAGCAGCGCCGGCCCGTGGCGAAATCCATCAGCATCATCTCGCGCACCAACGCAGGCCTCTTCGGTCATGCGGTTGAAGCCATTCGTTCCGAAAAGTCGCTGAGCTTTGTCGGTGGCGTGCTGTCGTACAACCTGCACAAACTCTCCGATGCCCGGCACATCGCCAACGGGAATTTCGCGGCCGTGCGTGACCCGTTCCTGCGCTCATTCAAGAGCTACTGGCAGCTTCAAGAATACGCCGATGAGGTCGAGGACATGGAGCTCATGCGCCTGGTCAAGACCTGCGACGAATACGGCGATCAGATCTTCGAGCTGGTCGACGCGATCCATGCCAAGGCACGCACCGATCTTGACGCCCAAATCATCCTCTCCACGGCGCACAGGTGCAAAGGGATGACTCTTGAGCACGTGGTGATGGCCGACGATTTTCCGGCCATCGTTGAGGACGATGAACTCGTTGATGAACTGGACCTGCAGGAGATCAACCTGGCCTATGTGACTGCGACTCGGGCAGTGCACTCACTCACGTTGAACGCCACCACGAAGGACTATCTCTTGTGGCGGCATGACCGTTTCGGGCCCGTGCAATAGCGCCCCTCAGACATCAGCGCAAGCGCACCCGTGACGCTGATCGAATTCGTCCCGACCATGCCAATTCGGTGGAATGAGGTGGTCGACACCTGCGGCAAGCTGAAACCCCCTCATTTAGTGAAGCTTTCGTAGGAGGAACCGCAAGCTGACATGCGACGCTTGGTGCATCTCCAATCTCCGGCGACTTCCCCCATGCAGCATACGTACCCACGATTGAATCGTCTCACCAACGAAACAAAGGCTTGGCTGGCCAGCCTAGAGCGCTACACGCATTTGAAGTCAGTGGGCTGGAACGGAATCACGCCGCGAGGACACGAACTCGAAAAGTGGGTTCAAAAGCAGCGCACGCTGCACCATCAAGCCAAGTTGCTGCCCTGGAAGAAAGCGGCCCTCGACAAAGCAGGGTTTGCCTTTGTCGCTCCTCGAAAGAGCAAGACCCCTACGGATCAAGACCATGCCCGAAATCTCGTGGTCTTTTTCCAACTGCATGGTCACTACGCACCAACCCAGACGGACGGTGGTGCGGCTCTTACCAAATGGTGGGGCCGCTTTCGCGACACAAACGGTCAGTCAGGTCTCACCACCGGGAGCAAGGAGTCGGCGCTCGAAGCGCTCCAGATTCTCAAGTCTGGAATTCCAGAGTTTGTCTTCGATGGTGCTTCAAAGTCACAGATCAATGAATCCAAGGGCCTCACCTTCAATGGCTTCAATCCGAAGCAACCTACGCATGAAATCGATGCAGATCTACTGATCCATTCGAACATGAAAAAACTGCCGCAACTCCTATTGGAAAGAGTCAGCAGCATCGAAAAATCTGCCGGAGCCTTATCTGTCATCACCAAGATGCTTCGACGTGCGGCACTGTTTGGTCAGGTTCTTCGAGTGGAAATTCGCGAAGGCGGCGATACAGACCATTCATGGCTCGTCGATATCGAACTCTTCAAGCGGGACGGGGTTGATCGAATTCGCACCACCGTCTCTTCAAATCCAGTTAATGTGAACGATATTTATAGCAGCCTTATTCTCAGCGATACAACCCTAATCGGATACTATGACAATCGAAGTCGATATGGTTGCATATCAACCGATCATCTTGGGAGACAAGTGATTATCAGCTACGACGCGATTCTTGGCGATCAAATGTCGAGCCTCACCAAAAGAAAAAGCAAATTAATGCCGAGCACTGTGTATATGGTGAAGCCGCGTCCATTGGCTATTCAATCACTCATTGATGGGCATCGACGAAGAATGTCAGCCACGACCACGGCTCACATCCAATTTCTGCGAAATATGAACGACTTGATCTCAAGAATAAAGGCACATGGGAAAAATGCAGGACTCGTTCACCTGAAGTGGAATGACAAGGGATACGCATACAAGTTCATGGAGCATATGATTCGAAAATCACGTGATATGTCCCTCAGTTTTTCACACGCAGAGCAACTTCATTCAATCAATGTCACATGGGGGAAAGAGAGAATCCAATGCGCTGATCTATTTGGTCCAATCTTGCATCCGCAAGATCAACTACCTGTGTAGTCCGTCCATCACCTGGGGGTTTGTTTCATCTGGTTCGATATTTCTCTCCAAAATTTCCGAAATAGAATGACCGATATCACACCATGACCTCAAAAGGAGTACCTCATGAGCAATGACGTTGAACCTTCATCGACCATCACCCAACCCGAGTACCACGCCTGGAAAAAGGAATTCAAGCAAGACCGCGGACGTGATCCAACACCCTACGAAGCTTGGGTTGCCGGTGTTGAGCACGGTCGGAAGCCTCCCCTGCCCGAATCGGACATGAAGCGGATCAGAGAGGTCTATGGCGAACCTGTTTTTCAGGTGCCGCCACCAGGCTCTCGCCCCAAGAATGGCTGAAACGCACCCGTTCATCCGGTGATCGAAAGCACTGCCGCGGTGCTCGCTTTCACCTCTTCGCGCTGATCAGAACGAAGTAGAGTGGTTTTTTTCTGCTTCGGAGTCACGATCATGCGCACCATCAAACCACTCTTGGCCGCGGCCCTTTTGCTTGCGGCTCTCAGCAGCCATGCCAACGAGGCCGCCTGTGGCGTTCTGCTGTGCATGTCCGACGCCAGCAGCACCTCGGCACCCCACCAGTGCAAGCCGTATGTGGAGGCCTACTTCGACATTCGCGTGTACAAGAAGGGCACCTTCAAGACCAAGTTCGACCCGGTTCGAACGGCCAAGAAGCGCTACGAGATGATCTTGGAGCACTGTCAGGATGCCCGCCAGAGCGACCGGGACCGCATCCACGCGAAATTCGGCATGCTCCAGTGGTCGCCATTCGTGTTCAATTGATTTCGCATTTGCGATAGCGAATCGTTGAGCGATCATGAATGTCACATGAAAGTACAAGCCTCCCTCTCCAAGCACGCCGCTGATCGCATTCGCGAGCGTTTGAACATCGAAGACCCCATTGCCGACTTCCAGAGCATTCGTCGCTTCTCCAACGAGACGGTGTTTCTCAAACAGGGCGACTGGAACGACAACAAGCTGGTGAATTTCCGGCTGTGCTACTTCCCCAGTGGCGATGTGCACGCCGTGCTGGTCACTGAATCGAACATCCAGGATGGCATCGCGATTCACCACCTCGTGATCACCGTCATCACGGTCGACATGTTCGAGGAACGCAACGGACCCATCGCCAAACTGGACACCTGTCGCGCGGCGCAGGCTCGCCTCGGTCATGTCGCCTACCGCGCCTGGTCGGCCGCCCGCTATGGCTGCACGCAGCGCATCAATTCGGGCCGCCTGCATGTCTACTTCAAAGACAGTCGCGCCGGGATCACGGCCAAGATTCGACGGCCTCTGTGCGAGGGCTTCCGGCTGAACGAGCCGTATGAAGCCTCACTGGCACACCCGGGCGCACTGAGTGCTGTGCACCAGGAACTGGCCAAGTTCGGCCGCCGACTCAACGATCGGCTGTACATGCGCTTTGACAGCGAAGTTGGTCCCTTGAAGATGACGGAGTACGAGGCAAGCCCCTGCCCCTATTGCGGGATGGAACCTCTGCCAACCGACACACCGGCCACACACAGTGACAAGCCCTCAAAGGCCATGTGACCGGCCCAGCAGCTGATACCGAGCCCAAAGCTCACCATCCAAAGTTACCCCCCGGATACCTTGCTGCCATCCCCTGAAGGACGAGGTATGCCGCAATTTCCAATCCAAGTTTTTTGCCCATGACGACTGAAGATCTCGACCGACTCATCGATGTACTTTTTGCAGACCTGAAGCTGGAAATGCCCGGCGCAGACGATCCGACGGACCCTCAGGAGGCCCTGGCAAGGTACCGAGAAGCTACCTCGAAGTACCCAGGTGGCATGTCTGCTCATCAGGACGAGCATGTCATTCGGTCGAATATGTTTCAGTCCATCCAGATGGAGGTTCGATCCGGCTGGCTGACCCAGGGTCACTTTGAGCGGCTGCTGAAGCGATTGAGCAAGAAGGAGGGGCGCGACGAGTATCTTCAATGGCTGGCGCAACTGCAGGCGCACCGTGCTCGACTCGCGCAACAACAGCATCGGAATTCGAGGAAAGAATACAAACCGCTGTTCAGCAGCAAGCAGGAACAGATCCTCTCATTCCTGCAACAAAAGCCCTCCGGCCCCGGCCCCTTGGTGGAGGAGTTCAAGCAGCGTGAGGACGTGCGAAAGCGCGGCATCGACCTGACGCACGCCCTCATCTACGAGTTTGAATGGGGATTCGTCACACAGCAGTCGGAGATCTACGACTTCTATGTTTCGCATGTGTGGCGCCACGGCACCGAGAGGTACATCGACCGATTCCTCTCGGGCTGGAAGGAGGAAGTCGACCACGAGGTGGAAGCCAAACGCATCCAAACCTGGGGCGACTTTCTGATCAGTTTCGATGACGGCATCAGCAATTTTTCCTGCCTCAGCCTTGGCAACCTGGTTGGTGGCGAGAAGGGGCGCAGCTGGATCGGGCTGGAGTTCCTGGTTCGGATATTCCCTGTTCTTGCGGCCAAGGTCATCGACCCCAAGTACAAGTTCGCGCGGGACTGGCGTTGCGTCTGAGCCCCCAAGGAGCCGCCTGCTGAAGCCTTCGGGCTCAGCAGGTGTTCTTAGATTCGCTCTCTTCCTGTTCGATCAGGTGCTCAATCTTCAGGCCCGCCAGCTGGCCCAGCACTTGCTCACGACAGCCCGGCCAGCGCTCAACGAGTTCACTCAAACTCATTTTTTGCTCGATGCCGTCCATTGAGTCGATCACGGCGGTACCCACCACCTTGGATCGGCTTGATCGCGGAATGTAGTCGGTGCCCTCCTCGTCCGGCCGTGGTGCCGGATTCGCCCAGATCTGGCAGGTGATAGCCAGTACGGAATCCAGAATCAGCGTCGGCCCGATCCGCCCACCCAGTGGGTTCATCGACTGAGGCCTGGCATAGCTGCCGTAGTAGGCCCCTGTCGCGTGGAGATCGTTGTGCCCCATCGCACCCGACACCTTGAGCATGGCATCCTCAATATCCGCTTTGGGCATTTGATTTGCCTGGCCGCCCAGGGTGGGAGGGACCACGCCCTGCAGCAACAGCGTGAGTTCGGCGTACTCGGCCCGCGCCCCGTGCCCCGTCACACCCAACTCTGTCTTGGTGAGCCCCAGGCGCTTCATCAGGTAGTAGTAACGGTTCTCCGCAGCCTTGAGAGTCATTTCTGGCCACCCAAGGTACTCGCTCTTGCGGCAGGCCTTCTTCGCCATCTCCAATGCAGCTCGCTGGGACTGACCGAACTCGCCATCCTCTATCGGGATTTGGCGGTACTTCCCGTTCTTGCCCACGTTGTCGGTGATCTCCAGATAGGTCGTTTTGTCAGCCTTCCAGGGCTTGATCAGCAGCATTTCCTTTTTGCGCAGGCCAAATGTCAGGCCCAGGGCGAGCATGGCCGCGTGCCGGAAATCCTCTGCCATCGCCGCGCGAATGATCCGGCCGGCGTCCAGGCCGTTGCCTGTCCAGCTCTTGGTTTTCTCGGCAATCGTCTTGACCTTCACGGCCGCTGGATCCACGTCGGGCAGAAACTGCGCGACCCCATTGCCCCGGGCCACCATGTCTGGCTTGCCAATCCAGCCACAGAAGATGCGCACGCGGCTGAGCTGGTTCTGCATGGTCTTCTGCGAGATTCCATCGCGCCACCAGTCCTGCACAACGGACTCGATGTGCGTTCGCCGCAGCTGACTCGCCCCCTCAATGGCAAAGCCGAGCTTGTGCAGGCGCCGGCAGAACGCTGTCATCACCTCGTGGTTCTGCCGAAAGGTGCGTTCGCTGGCCACCTTCCCGTTCGTCCGCTCGCGCCCGTGGTGGTCGATCACTTCAGCAACGCTGGTGATCAGGTTCTTCAGGGCTCGGCTGTCGGTAGGTAGAAATTTGGGTTCCATACCTGAATATTGCCCGCCCGTGCGAGGCCGCAGCAGTTGAAAGCTCACCCAACCGCCATTTTTCTGAAATTTGACGCGCACGAAATCTGCTTCATGCTTGCTCCATGTCCAACCCCTGCCTACCCTCCATGAAAACCCCCTGCAGGCGCCCGTGGTGCCGAACACAGCAGAGCGCTGGCTTCACGCTCATTGAGCTGATGGTGGTGCTGGTGATCATCGGCGTGCTGGCCGCGCTGATCGTGCCCAACGTGCTTGACCGCGCAGACGATGCCCGTGTCACGGCCGCCAGAACCGATGTCAACAACCTGATGCAGTCGCTCAAGCTGTATCGGCTGGACAACCAGCGCTACCCCACCAGCGAGCAAGGCCTGGGCGCCCTTCTCGTCAAGCCCTCGACCAGCCCGGTACCAGCCAACTGGCGACCCTATGTGGAGAAGCTGCCCGCCGACCCTTGGAATCGGCCGTACCAGTACCTCAGCCCCGGGGTTCATGGCGATGTGGATGTGCTTTCGCTCGGAGCCGATGGGCAACCGGGTGGCGAAGGCCGCGATGCCGATGTCGGCAGCTGGCAATAGAAGGAGCCCCCATGGAACACCGCGTTCAACTCTCACTGACTCCACAACAGGCCGACGCTGTGACCGCGGCGCTGGACCTCTACTCGCGCGTGTGCACCGGCCAACTCGAAGAGCTGTCTGAACTGGTGAGAAAGGGCATCATCCCGATGCTCGGTCCGGACAGGACGGGCCTGGCTCCGAGCGATTCCGCTGCCATCGCGGAAATCCATGTCCGGTACCTGAAGCGAGGCTTGGGATTTGATCCTGGGGTGAGCTTGAATATCTTCAACCGGGACGTCCACGCATCCGGCCACCGTGCCTACGAGGTTCTGAAGGTCCTGGAGAAGGCGGTAGCTGAACACCGAGACCCGGCGCCGGCGTTTCGCAGCACCCGCTACGATGGTCTGAGCGTGCGTTGCACGAACGATCCAGTCCCCGTGGCATGGGTTCAGGCAAGGCCTGTTTCCGATGCCCAAGGGAGCACGCCATGACCACAGCCATGATCTTTTGCCCGCTGCGCAGGGCCTTTCACGGCGCTGATCTCATTCGCATGGGTTTCACGCCTGATGGCTGTGCCCACGCGACGATGATCAAACGCAGTTGCGATCAGACGATCCTGGCCGAAGCCCAGTGCATCGACGGCGTGTCGTGGCGTGTTCGGCCCTACGCGACCTGTTGGAGTCTGGTCCCCTGAATCATGTCGAGGTCGCAGCGTCTCGACATCGAGTGTTTTGCGTCTCGCTTTCGCAGTTTCTTCCCTTTGAAATCGAGCTAAGCTTTTTAAGCAACAGCTCAGGAGGCTCAATGGGATTAATGGACCGCGACTACATGCAAGAGCGTCACAGAAGAAGAGAAACCCAGCCACATCGAGGTGAAACCAACGGCTGGACGCCGCTGAAGATCATCGGGTGGACCGCAGTCATAGGTACAGCGGTTTTCTTCTCGGCCAAGTACTTCATCAGGCTGTCCTTTGGCATCCCCTTTCCTCTTCCAGGGCAGGTGCTTTGGTACATCAATCCACCCGTTGCCGCCGGCTCGAAGCTCACCATCAAAGCGCCCCTAATGGGCGACGAGCTCTATGCCGTTTCGATCGATGAGGCTGGGACAGGGAGACGAATTGGTCTCGTGCCTTTGCGCAAAGGAGAGGTTGCGCGATTGACCATCCCACTGGGCGCTTATCACTTCCTCTTCGCCAGCGGAACAACTTGGTACGGCCCCATCGAGCTCTTCGGCGTGACAGGCAAGAGATCAAAGACGACCGCTCCCCTGCATTTCTACCGGGTTGGCAACCAGACATTGGAGCACACCATTGACCTCACCCAGCGTGTCAATGGAAACCTGCCAACAAGAGCCCTCATTCCATTTGAAAAGTAGGCTGCATGAGCCCAATCCCTGACCTATCCACACCAACTGCAATGACGGGTCCCGTGGATGTTGCAGCGAGCCTGCTCATTGCCCATGAGGGCCTTGACGAGTCGCAGGCCCGAGCGAAGGCACAGCAGCTGCTCGACGGTACGGCCCAGCCGGCACAAAGCCCCCCGCTGGAGCTCGATCTGGCGATGCTGGTGAAGCAGCTGGTACAGGTTGTTCGCCTCTCTCATCCGGACAGCGCCCTGGCCACGCGCGCCATGGACTTTCTTCAACGCCACGGTCTTCTCGGCAGTCCCTTGCGCGAACAGCTCGCCACAGCCGAGATGTGCGAGAACCATCGCCCTTCGAAACTGGTCGACGACTTCATGGAGGACGTCGGCCTTTTTGCGCGACTGTACCCCCCACCTGGTGCTGTGGAACAGCCGACCAGCTCACCAGACCCGGATGAGCCGCACCAGCCGGTGGATGGTGCACCGACTCTCTCAAGAGCAGAAGGAGCGATGGCGGCAGCGATCGACGTCCTGCAGGCCGCTGGCTTCGCGCAGGATGGCGCGACACGCACCGAGGTCCTTCGGATTCCAACGAAGCGCAGCCCTGTCTACGGCCGTTCCGGTGGCGAGCTGGTGAAGCTGGGAGGACGAATGCGCTTCTCGCAGGCCGGCACTTCCGTCAAGGCAACGGTGGGCAAACGCACGGTGGCCATCTACCGGATGGAAGGTAGTGGTCTGGGCGGCGTGGTGGGCATCGCCACCTTCGATACCAGCGACCTGGATCGGCTCAAGGAGGTGCTTCAGGCGCTTGGCTGAGCGTGGGTGCTGGGTCGAATTCCCGTACAGCAGCTATTGAATTGGACCGGTGATAGAAGTACCCCGAGGAGTTGAACAAAGAATGAAACTATTTGCTGCATTGGATGCGGTCGGGGCGGTACGGTTCGTTGGGGAGGTTGAGAGAGGCAGCGCATGCGGATGCTTTTGTCCGGTATGCGCGAGCCCGCTTGTGGCCAGGCAGGGCCAGCTCAAGGAATGGCACTTTGCCCACGAGGCGTCGCAGGAGCGCGTCGAATGTGAGGTCGGTGCGTTGAACATGCTGCGCAGGGTCACAGCAGAAATGCTTCTGAGCAAACCCCTGCCTGTGCTTTCGGACTACAACCAGTTTGTCACCGGAAGATCGCCGTCGCAGGTTGTCACCGGGGTTGCGAGCTGGGCCGCTCAGATCGTGCCAGATGGTCTGTCATGGGATGTCCGCGGCACGCTATCACAGCCATTTCTGAGTGGGATGCTGACCACGGGCGTTCCCTTCGATGCGTTCATCCTTGTCAACGAACAGTGCCCCACGTTCCCGCCGGCCACCGATCAGGAGCGCGCTCACCTGGTCTACTGGCTCGCTACGCCCGTGCACTCGGACTTTCTCAGGCGCACCGACCTGGAGCAGCACATCGGCCGCGCTGGCCGCTGGATTTGGCGCTCACACCCTGAATACCAGGGCTTGGTCGCTGCTGCCCGGCACAAGGCCCAGCAGCAAGCCGAAGCTGATGAAATCGCCCGGATGGACTGCCGCGCGAGGATGCGCGAGGAGTGGAACCGGCAAGAGCTGCGCTCCAGACAGGAGCGAGATCGTTTTGATGCCGAGTGGCAGGCCCAGAAGGCGGCAAAGGACGCCAACCTGCCCGACAACACGGTTCCGTGGGCACCCGATCGAAAGCCATATAGCTCGTTTCTGTTCTACCAGCTGCGCGACGGACAGGGCAGCTGGGTGATCTACCAGCTGTTCGATGGCTCGTACCGGATGGTTCCCCTACCCGAGTTCGATGGCTGGGACGAAGCGATGCCGCCATCGGTGGGCATTCCCGAAGTGGATGCAGAGGCTTACCGCACACCGGAGCTGATTGCAGCCATGAGCTACCTGGCGGCCAGAGCGGAACAGGTCAGGACCACCAGCAGCGCCAGCGAAATCGAGCAGCTTGCCGGGGTGGGTGGATTCGATACGGCGCCTTCCGCCGGCGAGCGTTTTGAGTTGTGAGAGAAGGGCAGGCGCTTTCGCATCCGGTGGGGTTGGTAGCGGATTGATTTGTGGCTCCTTTGCCGTAGGGTGGTTGTCATGAATCTCGCATCGCTTCTGAGCATCCCCCCACTGTCGAAAATTCAGGTCTCATCCAAGGCGGTGATTCGCGACGCGAGCGCATTCGGAGCACCGATGGTGTTGCCGTTCTGGTATTTCCAGTGTGAATGGGAATGTCTGCTGGAGCTTCGATCCCCTGGTGGATACATGGCCCGGGTATCACCGCTGGACGTGTGCGACGTGGTTCTGGCAGATCCGCTGATCGTTGACGCCATGCCCCGTGTTCGCTTCTTGCAACGGCTCTCCCTGTCGCCGCAGGAGCGCCTGTCCAGCCACGGGGCACACCTCTATGAACCCGCTCATGTGATGTGGGTAGCGAAGGACAAATGGGGTCGTGTCGATGCCGTGCACGTTCGGTTTGTCGACGGAGCCTTTAACGATGTCCCCGGGCCCATTGCCTGTGGTGTGTCTGACGAAAGCCGCGCATTCCTGAACACCGTTGCAAAGCGCGATCGCCTGCCCGTCGTGAAGTGTCGTGATCGCGCGTCTTCTTGCTCCCTCTCTCGCGAACGCCCCGAGTATCGGAAGGCCAGGCAAGACTTTTCAACGCTGGTGCGATCTTCGGTGAACGTGATTCAACCGTCGGCTGCAGGTCACGTTTCAGCTTGACCATCTCTGTCTCTCGAACCCATGGCCCGCAGCGCCCAATGCGGGAGGCAACAGGGCGACGGCGATAATGGATTTTCCGAGCTGGTCCAAATCACCCTTGAACCAGTCCCGCAGCGCTCTATGGAGTCACGAATGGCCAATTTCACCGACGCTCTCAAAGCGGAGATCGCGCGTCTGGTTCGCAAAGAAACGAAAACAGAATTCGAGCGGCTGCGCAAGTTGTCGGCCAGCCACCGAAGCGAAATCGCGGGCCTCAAGCGCGACATCAAATCGCTGCAATCGCAGGTCAAGGCTCTCACCAAATTCCGCCCGGCAGCACCCACCAGCCCCATGGCAGCAGCTAACGTTCTGTCAAAGCCAGCGCGCAACTTCGGCCCTCAAACGCTGATTGCCCTGCGCAAGAAGCTGGGCGTTTCCCAGGAGGGCATGGCTTTGCTGCTGGAGTGCTCTGCCCTATCGATTGGCCGCTGGGAGGCGGGCAAAGCGGTTCCGCGCCGCGCTCAACTGACGCGGATCGTCAAGGCGCTGGACCTCAGCAAGGAAAGTGCCGCTGCACATCTGGAGCAGATCAAGCAGTCCAAAGCCTAGGGCTTCAGCTGACATCGCCAGCTGCTCGCACGCCAGTCTCGAAATCCCGCATCTCCACCCCCACTGCAAATCGCATGTTGGCGGACATCTGCCACGCTGGATCGACACAACAGTTGATGAAGAACAAGCACCACCACACGCGATCTGAATTTCTGTCCTCACAGGCGCGACAGCTCTCAGATGTGCGTTACCGCGATTTGTTACGGCAGGCCGGCGCCTACTTTTCAGCCTCAGAAGAGAAGGCCCTCTCAAAGCCACCATCTGACCCCGACAAGGGCAGGAATGACGCGATCCGTGAGATTGTTGAGGCCATGCATACTCACGGCATCACGGTCGAAGACTTGGCTTGAGACACGGATTGCCGCCAGTCGACGGCGTGTACTAACACTCGTCCACCATGCCGGCGAAGTCGCGTACGAACCTCGATGAAGCGCAAATCACAAGGGTAGAAATTGAATCGGAAGGACAGCATGAGCGAAAACAAGAAGACGGTATCAGGCGAGCAAGAGCCCTCCCAGGTACCCAGCGGAACAGAGGATGGCCAGGCCGGGTTGCTGGCTCAACTCCGCGACTTGATCCCGGGTGCATTTCCTGATGGAGAGCTTGACCAAGGGTTGCTGTTGTCCGAACTAGGGCTCGGGGAATCCTCCCAAGCGTTTACTTTTGCTTGGCCGGGCATGTCCCAGGCTCGCATCGAAGGTCGTTCTCCAACCACAGCGACACTCGTTCCTGATCCAGAAGCATCGGTCAATTGGAATGATGCTGGTAATGTTCTGATTGAGGGCGACAACCTTCAGGTCTTGAAACTCTTAAAGAACGGTTATTCAGGGGCGGTGAAGCTAATCTATATCGACCCGCCTTACAACACGGGGGACAGTTTCACGTACAACGACGATTTCTCCGTTCCCGAAACCGAGTATCTGGTTGCGACTGGACAAGTCGATGAGCAGGGGCAGGCTACGACCGCAAAAAAGGAAAAGGGTGGTCGCAAGCATGCGCCGTGGCTGACGATGATGTCGTCCCGGCTTGCTATATCGCGGCATTTGCTGCGCAGAGATGGTGTGTTCCTAGCTTCGATTGACAACAATGAGGTTCATCATCTGCGCCTGCTCCTGGACGCGGTGTTTGGTGCTGAGAATTTTGTTGATATGGTCACTTGGCGCGGCGCTCGAAAGGGTGACGCGAAGCTGATGGGGGGTGGCCAAGACTACATCTTGATGTATGCGCGGGATCGCGAGTTCCTCCGTGAAAATAACGTTCGATGGCGCGAGCGAAAGGAAGGGCTGGAACCGATCTATGATCAGGTTGCAAAATTCAGAGAAGAATTTGGCCAAGATCATGAGGCCAGCACTTCCGCATTGAGGGATTGGTATAGATCTCTGTCAGATGAAAATCCATCTAAAGCGCACGATTACTACAATCGCGTCGACGAGCGAGGCATTTGGTTTCCAGACAATATTTCTAGTCCGAATTTTCGGGAAAATCTTATATACGACTGGAAAGGTTACAGCCCGCCGGAGAATGGTTGGCGTTACGACAAGAAAGCAATGCAGGCACTGCATGATGATAAGAGACTGATTTATCCGAAAGACAAGTCAAAGCGAATTCAGATTAAGTCGTACTTGCACATGCGAGAAACATGGGCTCCGTCCTCGGTGATTTACCGAGACAGGCGCTCAGCATCAAGGCAGCTTGACGAACTTATGGGTGCAAAGGTCTTTGATGACCCCAAAAGTACAGATGTATTGGCTCGCCTATTCCACGCAATTACTGACGATGGTGACTTGATCCTTGACTTCTTCGCGGGCTCGGGCTCATCCGGTCAGGCGATATGGGAGCAGAACCCCAAGGATGGGAAAAATCGTCGCTGGATACTTGTGCAGCGCCCTGAAGCGCCCGACGCAACTACTGAGTCTGGTAAGAATGCGCTCAACGCAGGCTACAAGACGATTTTCGACATTACCGCCGAACGTCTTCGGCGAGCCGCAGCACAGCTGGGCGGCGGCCTTGGCTTCCGCCTCTTCCGGGCATGTGAAACCAATCTGCAAATTGAGAGGCAGGTCTTTGCCAAGGAAGGGCAGGATGCCAATCAACAGATGTCATTGATGCTGTCAAATGCAGGACAGCCACCTGTGAAAACCAGTGCTGATCCTGCTGCGGTCGCCTGGGAAGTTGCGCTCAAAGCGACGAATAGCAGGCTGGATGCCCGCGTAGCGGCAAACGAGTACGGCGGCATCAAGGTCTTTGAGTTCCGTCCATTTGGTGCGGAGGCCTCAAGTACAGCGCGGTTCCTTATCTGTCTTGAAGCCTTCACACTGGATACTGCTAAGCACATCGGATTGACGGATGACGATACTCTCATCCTCCGAGGCGATATGGTGGACAACGCAGTAACTCTGACGCTGGCGCCACGTCTGCGCTCCAAACTAATTTTGCTGGAACGGGTGGCTCGTGAAGTTTCGCTTTGATGACCAACCCCACCAAGCGGCGGCAATTGATGCTGTCGTTGACCTGTTTCGGGGGGCTCTACTCCCGCCTCTCAACGTGGTTGCTGGTCAGGCTCCTGGCGCCGAGGGACACCAGGACTTTCAGCTCAATAGTGACCTGTTGACCGAGAATTTAAAGACGGTCACTGCCCGCGAGGATGTGGACACACAGGATGCACTCGCTCTATTGGCTGAGGCTGATCTGCAAGAGCAGGATCGCGAGTTTCCTAATTTTTCCGTGGAAATGGAGACTGGGACTGGTAAAACCTACGTCTACATCGGGACTGCGTTGCGCCTGGCTGAAGCCTACGGGCTGCGAAAATTCGTGATACTGGTTCACTCTGTAGCGATACGTGCGGGTGTCATGAAGACATTCGAGCAGACCTACGAGCATTTCCGAAGTAGGTTTCCGAATCTTCCATACAGCTGGAACCTCATGGGCGAAAGCCGAGCATTGGAGGACTTCATTGAACCCTCTGGTGGTGTGCTGTTTCTCGTCGCGAGCATCCAGTCGCTGGACAAGCCAGATACGAATACGCTGTATTCCTCGCCTGAGCAGCCTCGCATTTGGGGAGAAACCACTTCAGGGATCGTTCAAATCGCCAAGGCACGACCAGTCGTCTTGATAGACGAGCCTCAGAACATGGCAACGACGCTTCGAAGGCAAGCCATTGCGACCCTAAATCCCCTTGTGGCCCTGCGCTACAGCGCGACGCACAAAGAGCCCTTCAACCTAGTGCACCGGCTGAGTGCTAAAAGAGCGGCAGAGCTTGGCTTGGTGAAGCGCGTGGCGGTCAAGGGCATCGTCGCCGGTTCCGATGGTCAGCCCTATTTGAACGTCAAGAAAGTCGCCAGTAAAAGCAAGAAGCTCTTTGCGACGCTGATGATCGAAAAGGTTACGAAGGACGGGTCCGAACGTGTCGAAATCATCGCTCAAGTTGGCACTGATCTTTTCAACGAGTCCGGCCAACTGGCCCAATATCGTAACCTTGTTATCGACAATATTCTGCGTAAGCCAGATCGAGTTACGTTCGAGAACGGATTGACTTTGAGCGTTGGTCAAGAGATTGGCGTCGATCAGTTAGCTACTTGGCGCGACCAGGTTCGACAGACTATTCGTACGCATCTTGCTCGCCAGGCAACAATCGATGCAGCTAATTCCGATGCCAAGGTTCTCTCCCTGTTCTTTGTCGAGCGGGTGGCGGACTACGTTGGTGAGGGTGCGCCTTTGCCCATTATGTTTGACACGATCTTTCGGGAGGAGTGGTCCAGGGCTGGCTTGGGCGATGAAAAGATGCCGGAGCCCTCAGAGCTTCGGGTGGCCTACTTTCCCTCTACAAAAACCGGCATCTTGAAGGACACCAAAGGTGGCCTCGCCTCGGATGCGGAGTACGAGGCCCGGGCCTACAAGGAGATCATCGAGCACAAGGAATTGATTCTCGACCGAGGAAATCCCCGAGCTTTTATCTTCTCTCACTCGGCTCTTCGGGAAGGCTGGGATAACCCCAACGTCTTTCAGATCGGTTTTCTCCGGCATACCCGCTCGGATACCGAGCGTCGCCAACAGATCGGACGCGGCCTTCGCCTGCCGGTCAATCAAAGCGGTAACCGTATCGTCGACCCCGCCATCAATCGCCTAACCCTGGTAGTGGATGAGTCCTTCGCTGAGTTCCGCGACGGTCTCAACGCCGAATACATCGCGGCGGGCGGAAAGGGCGGTGCAGCGCCTGACGTGGAAGATGCCGACTCCGAGGTTGTCATTCGTCGCCGGTCTACGATGTTCAAGAGTCCAGCGTTTTCCGAGCTCTGGAAACGCATCCGCTATAAGGCGGTCTACAGGGTTTCTGTAGACACTCCATCACTTGTGGCCGCCGTTGCCGCCTCTGAGCACCTTGACGATCTAAAGTACATCAAGCGCCGGGCCAACGTAGTGCAGTCAGCCGAACTGATCTACGACGAAAAAGGTCTAGTCGTAACGGCTGACAGCGCAGTCAGTGAGGGCTCGGGCGAGCGTATCCTTCTTGTCGGGCAGCGACTGCCGAATGTCGTTCCTCTGGTCGAGGATCAGCTGCTCCACGGCAAGTTTCCGCTTCACCTGACACGCCCAACAATCGTCGCGATTCTGGGAACTATTCCGGATGTGTTGAAGGTTGGCGCGATGGATGACCCCGACCGCTGGGCACGTGTAGTGGCTCAGGCTATCCGAGTGGTGGTCATCGAGCAGATGGTTCAAAACATCTCCTACGAGCCCATGGACGAAGAGACCTGGTGGGACGCCAATGTGATTTTTCTTGAAGTGGAGACCAAGAGCGCACAGAAAGCTGAAGCGGGTAAACCTGCGCCTCAATCAGGCGTGGCGGGCGCTCCGGAAGGCGGAACGAATCTGTTCGATCACGTTGACTACGACAGTCACGTCGAGCGGCTTTTTGCCGAGCAGCTGGAAAACGATACTGATCGAATCAAGCTCTTCACCAAACTCCCGCGTCGTTTCAAGGTCCGGACTCCAGTGGGCGAGTATTCACCGGACTGGGCCATCGTTTGCGATGAGAACGGTACGGAGCGTCTGTACCTTGTTCGCGAGACCAAGAGCACCTTGAATCTCGATGACCTGGAGTGGGACGAGGCCATGCGGATTCGATTCGCGAAGAGGTATTTCGAAGCGGCTCCGAACGGTGAGGTGAACTTCAACCACACGACCGATAAGGACGGTTTGCGGCTTTAGCCTGTTGCACTCGGGCGATTCGTGCGCATGCCGGGCCTGTGGTCCCGGCCATCTGGTAACGCTCCCTACCGCGTTCCACTGTATTGACCCAGAAGGAAGTCCACAAGGAGCTTACCGAGGCGAGGTGGTCAAGCTATCGGGACATGGGAACGGAGCTGCAAAAGTTGCGCGAGACGCAGCCGCAGCTACCCCAATCTAAGTCAGGAAGTGAATGATGGATGCTCCTGTCTAACGAGCACCCTAGTTAGGATTCGGGCTCGTGATCAGCAAATTGACAGTTGATGGTACTGCTGTAGCCTGCTGAAAAGACCCAACCAGCAGCTTCGATCATGTCCAGAATGCCCCGCCCCACTTTTCAGGCCCGCACCTCACCTCTGACCATCAACGCGCTGGTCACCGACTTCGGAGGCGTGCCACACACGGCCGAAGAGCGCGCCACGCGTAGCACCCCCGATGACCTGGGCTTCATCTCGAATGACCACCTGGTGGCGCTGTCATGAACAAGGCCCGTCGTCAGCAGATCGAAGACATCAAGGCCCGCATCGCAATATTGCTCACCCAGGCCGAGACGATCAAGTGCGGCATCGAGCTCATCTGCAGCGAGGAACAGGACTACCGCGACAACCTGCCCGATTCCATTGCAGGGGGTGAAAAGGGGCAAAAATCGGATGCAGCGATCGAAGCCCTTGAGCAGGTCATCGAAGACCTGGAAAGCCTGATCGAAACAGATTTCTGCGGCCAACTCGACACCGCTGCCCAATGAGTTTGTTCATGCCGAGTGCGAGATCCGTTCCAACATAATCCACCGCACAAAACGACATCCAGCAGGGCCTATTCGATGGCACAGTTCCTCTCCATTTTTCTCTCAGCCATGCTGGCGTTCGTCACGAGTGGCTGTTCCGATCAAGCTGGCACAGAGGTGCAAGGCCCCAAGACGCTCAAGGGTGAGATCGTCGACACCGCAGACCTGTTCAGGAACACATCGGCCTACGAGGGTCGCACGGTGGTCTTCTATGTCACGCAGGTTCGGGGGAACAGTGAAACTGAACTGATGGGCGAGTCCGTGTCTGTGATCAGCCATGATCGAAAGGCGTCATCGCCCTTCACATCCATGATGCCATCCAATGCAGCGCTTCCAAGGTGGATCGCCCTGGGACTTGATCCGCAGAGGATGTACACCGTGACCTTCCAGGGCCGTCCCGTGGACGTATCGGAGGGCAAGAAGTTGCTCTACACCATCCAGATCGAGGACTTCATCGTCAACAGCGATGACGGGGAGGCCGACGAACGATTCCTCACACAGCCGCAGCCCGTCAAGGAAGCCTTGCCAGGCGCTCAGCTCACGTTGCCGATCCCGGTCACGGTCAAAGACCCGGACCAGCTGGCGCTCCATCCGGAAGCCTACAAAAAGCGGCCTGTCCGCACCAAGCTCACTCTGGTGCAAAGTAGGTTCGCTCCGTTCGATGACGAGTTCTTGCTGGTGCTGGACGATCGCCTCAAAGTCATCGTCAGAAAAGATGTGTTGAAACCACTCATGAGCTCAATGCCGGGCGTGGTCGATGTCGAGCTGATCGGCTATCTGGTACCGTCACGGGACAAGGACAGTTCGACTGTCCTTCGCGCCGACAGCCTGCGCATCCTTGCCCCCTGAACCGGATCAAGAACAGGACCACCCGTGGACGAACCGATCGGCGCATCGCAAATGCTCTTCGTTGACTCGCGCGAGACTCGGAGCCTGATCCCCGCGATGCTCAAGCAAGCCGGGGTGCCCTTCGACATGGTGGAGATGCCCGCCGGCGACTACAGGCTTGGGCCATACCTGATCGAACGCAAAACGGTGAACGATCTGGCCGCCTCCATCTTCGATGGCCGCCTGTTTGAGCAAGCCGAGGCGGTTTGCAACAGTGCTGATCGCCCCATGCTGTTGATCGAAGGGGACCTCGCTTCAGGGCAATCCCAGATCCAGGACGAGTCGCTCTACGGCGCGATCTCTTCGCTCACCGTCTTCTGGGGTCTGCAGATCATCTTCATGCCCTCCGCAGCAGCCAGCGCCCGTTTCCTGGGCCGCCTGCACAAGCACATGACCGAGGGATTGGGCTATGAGGTTGCCACGCGTGTGGCCAAGCCCAAGGTAGCCCCTGATGGTGCGGCTGCCCAGTACCTGGTCTGTGGCCTTCCCGGCGTTGGCCCGGAGCTGGCCAGGAAGCTGCTGACCCACTTTGGCAGCGCCAACGGGGTGTTCCAGGCTTCTGAGCTGGACTTGCGCTCATGCAAGGGTGTTGGCCCCAGCACGGCCCGAAAGATCGTCGAAGCGCTTGAGCATCGACCCACCAGCTTTCGCAGCACCAAAACGGCACCAGACTGGCGCTGAAGCCCCGAATTCCGTGTCACCCGAGGCGGGTGACGGTCCAACAGTCCGGCCTCTTGCTCATCTTTTGTATTGCACAATACAAAGCATGAGCGCCAATGCACCCACTTCGCCAACGGTTCAGAACTACACCGAGCTGCAGGTGGCCTATGACCACTTCAACAAGGCACTTTTCGATGGTGCTCTGCCGGCGTGCCTGATCACGCTGCAGCGCGAGAAGCGGTCCTTTGGCTATTTTTCTCACCAGCGCTTTGCCAATCTGCAGGGCGTCATGACCGACGAAATCGCGCTCAATCCGGCCTACTTCGCAATCGTCCCTCTCGTCGAGACGATGCAGACGCTGGTGCACGAGATGGTCCACCTGTGGCAGCACCACCTGGGCAAGCCCGGCCGCACCCGCTATCACAACGATGAGTGGGCCAACAAGATGCAATCCATCGGACTGATGCCCTCCTCGACCGGCAAACCAGGTGGCAAACGCACTGGCGACCATGTTGCCGACTATGCGATCGAGGGCGGCCTGTTCCTTCAGGCCTGCGCGGAGTTGGTCACCAAGGACTTCCAGATCAGCTGGTACGACAGGTTCCCGGAGCCGCGCCAGATGGAAGCAGGGAATGAGGTGCAGTCGATGCAGCTGAGTGCGTCGGTGGGTGGCGGTGTGACATCCTCACAGAGCCAGGCGGTCAGGACAGCGCTTCACCTGCCTGCAGCCGGGCAAGCTGCCCCCGTGAAGCCGCCCACGCGGTCGAAGTACACCTGCGCATGCCGGCAGAGCGTCTGGGGCAAGCCAGGCATGAAGCTCTTGTGCCTCCTGTGCTCCAAGCCGTTTCTGGATTGCACAAACGAAGCCACGGCAGTGCCAGCCGGTTCGCCGCCGCGGCAAGGTGTTTGAGCACGACTGATGCAATGCCACCAGCCCCGATGCAACGACAGATAGATGATTGCATCCAACGACCTGTTTGGTATGCTGATTTCCATCGGTAAAAAGCCGAACGCCCTGCCCGGGTGATCGGTCTCGGGGGTGAAGTTGTACCCGACACTGTTGGTGGTCCTGGCGGCAATGGGTTCACTCGTGCGCTGCTGCCAACCACGGGCTCCGACTCGGTGCAACAAAGCCCGCTCTATCTTTGAAATTTCATGACTATGTCTTTTGCGCTTCAACTGATGCTGCCGCTGATGGTTGTGCTGGCTGTGCTGTTCATCATCAGTCTTTTCCATCATGGTCGGCTTGGCCGGTTGAGCCTTGTTTTCGCGACGGCTTTGCTCCCGTTGGCATATTTGGAGTGGGTCCGCCCCAACTCTGAATTTCCACCTCACATGGATCAGCTCATTTTGTTGGGGTTATCGGGAATGGTGGTCCTCGTCTATGTCTGGAACCTGATCGTGGAGCGGCGACTTCGTGCTGATGGTCAGCAAGATGACTGATCCTGCAGGTGGCGTTGCGCGGGAGACGGCATGGGCGCACAGCGCATCCAATTGCGTCGACCAGGACCAGATCCAGGTGTCTCAGGACGGCGCCACGGTCTGGGTTCATTCGACCACCGATGGCAGCACCGTTGGCCGCTTCTCAAAGTGTTTCGGTATGGACGTGCATTCCACCGTCACACAACAGCTCGCAGGTGTTTCACAGTGCCTCCACTGCACTCACGCGCCGGCAACGGAGGGTGATTGGCAGGCGTTCGTTGAACTGATGCTCAAGCATCACGGGATTGCCGTCCCGCGTGGCCTGGTTCGATTTTCGTAGCCTACCGACAACAACAATTCGTGTTGGTGATGGCGCGAAAGCCCGAATTGACGGGGATACTGGCAGCCCATCACCCAGGAAGGATCAAGGCTATGGCCAACAACAACTACAGCGGCGCAGCACGCAAAGCGCTCACACCTCAAGACCCGAGAGCGTTGAGCGCCGACGAGATTCAGCAGCTCAGAGAGGCTGGCTACGACGTCATACCGATGAATGACTATGACCCTGCATTGTTTGGCTGGATCCATGTTGCCTCGGAGGCCAAGCAGTCCGATTGGAAAGAGCACCAGCCATATCGGCGTTCCCGGGATCAGGCCTGGGTAGACTGTCAGGACTACGCCGGCTGCAATCTGCCATCCACACCCACACCGGACTGGCTCTCATGATGGAAGCGGAAGCTATGCAAGCACCACCCCTGTCCTACCACGACCAAGTCAACGTCGAGATTGAGGTTCAGCTGATCGCCCTGGCCCGTCGCATGACCGAGCTGCGCGGGGTATCCGGTGTCGATGCAGAGCGGGACGCTGTTCGCGAAGCCATTCGGACGATCGGGCGCACCGCGGCCTTTTTCGGTGGGTTCGATGCCATGAAGCGACTGCACGATGCTGTGGAGGACATGACCGGCTCCTCCAATGAGATCGGCTACGAACTCAACTTCGCCTGGGACGGCATCGGCGGCTGGTGGTCCTGAGCCCGAGCCCGCCCATCTCAGCGATCAGCCCTTTTCCTGTTTGTCCAGGATCGCCTGTACGGCCGCGAACAGTTCGTCAGCCTGTCCACCGGCACTCTCGAACTCATCGAGCAGGTCAGCGAATTCATCGCGCTGCCATTGCCTTTCCTGATCCTCGCGCGCACGGTTCTCCAGTGCATCCAGATCGATCGCGTTGAAGCCGTGGGCACGATGCAACCATGCCTCGGCGTAATCTCGCTCGTCGCTCCCGTTGCTCCCGTAGCGGTCCGCACGCGGGCAAGCGGTGAAGTTTTGTATGCCGGCCAGGTCCCCTACAAAGCTGCGCAAGAGTTCGGCGGGGGTCATTTGCACCTGATGGGCCTCACGCACGAATTCAGGTGGCACCCGTAGCGTGACTTCGATCGTCTCATCCGGTACGAAGCGCCCGTCTTCCCCTGGAACGATGCCCACAGGCGCTCGAAATCCACCCGGCTTGGCGTCGCAGTACCAGCCGATCACTTCGGGCTGTGGCCCTTCATCGCCGCTCACCTCTTCGAACCTGTCCAGCTCAGGCACACGTCGCAGGCTCTGATCTAAGTAGGGGCGGAAGTAGCAGCCCCCGGGGGAGACCTCGCCAAAGGGTTTCGCGGCCACGACGTAGCCGATCTGGCCCACGTCGCGCCGGTTGTGTTCTTCGCTCCAGGGACCCGCACCGATCAGTTCCCGCGTGATGCCGGCGTGCTCAATCGTCAGGAGCGTTTGCCCGGTTTCTGATTGTTGAGCATCGATCAGACGTGCGTTGTGCACCCTGAGGTTTGATCCGGGCTGGGTCAGTTCAGATAGAGGGTCGAAGATCATGCGCTTTTCACTCCAGAAGATGGGCGCATTGTGCCCGCACCTGGCGCATCAGCCCACGGGAAACGGCGGCAATTGTGTTCCCGCTGCCGCATCCCAGCTCCAAAGCAATTTGCCGCTCTCACGGTAGTGGGTGATCTTCGCGCGTTTTCTCTCCAGGTATTGCGGCGTTGCCATCCCGAAGACTTCCAAGTACCAGGGGCGCTTCGTGTCGGTCAACACAAAATCAGGATGCACTTCTTCCTGGCCGGTGTACCGCAGCGGCTTCACAAACGCCCGTCCCTCTTCGACCAGTGCATTGGCCACCTGCGCCTCGAATCCGCTTTCAACAGGAATGAATCGGCCGGTCGTTTCCATCAGCGATCCGTAAAGCCAATTGAGCGCCCCTTTCTCGCTGAATTGCAGCCCTGCGATCACGAACAACCGCGTTCCCTCCCCGGCAGATCCACCCATTGCTGACATGAATCTCTCCAGCCGGCCGTTCCAGCCCTTCTCGATTTGGGTCATCGCTGACGCGGGGATCCAGATCGGCATGCTGTCCGGGAATCCCTTCAGGCGCAGCCCGCGGCTGTACTTCCCATCAAAAAACGATCTGCACTCCGCTATCACCATCAGCACGGGCCGCTCACCCGCTGGACATTTCGCCTGCAGGTGCATGTAGCTCTCTGCGATCAAGGCCTCTTTGTGTCTCTGCGCTGGATCATCCAGCCGCGTGTCTGGCACGTACACGATGCTTGATGCCCTGCTCTTGCCCAGCACGATGTCATCGAGTTCGTTTCTGAGCTTCTCGTACACGTCGCCCAGGGTGCGCGGCCGCTGTTCCGGCGCCGGCGGTGTCCAGCGATGCAGCCCAGCCCTCTCCCACAACAGGTGCAGCAGGCCCAGCAGCTTCACCTGCTGGCGCGACGATCCGGCACCAGTCGGCGTTGCAGCCGTGGGCGCACTCGCTGCCGTGGCACCCCTGCCCACCTGAACCGTTCTCAACGGGACGTCGAGCTTGATGTCCAGAAGCCCATCGGACCTCTTGTGGATCGCTGATGTCGACCCCCCATTCACCCCCGAGACATCCATCCCGCCATGCGATGGGCACGCCTGGTGATGGCTCTCACCGCTTCCGGGTGTCCGCTTCAGGCTGTACGTCCTGCCCCTGCGCTCGACGTACATAGGGATTGGGCTCTCCCTTCCTCGGCAAAGGCACCTCGGTGTCTCCCGCGACAGGTACACGTCCTGCAGCACCGTTTGCCAGCGCCCAGGGTCGGACTCAGCTACCTGCCGCGACAACACCCGCCCACCGAGCAGCACCAGTTCCGGACCAGCTTGCGCCCGAGCATTCTCATGTGACCAGTCAACCATCCGGGTCTCCCCTTCTTGGACCGCACCAACCACCTACACAAAAACCAGAAATCAAAAAGACAGCACGGTACTTAAGCAAAGATTTTTTAACCAACAGGCTGTGCGGACCTGATGGCCCTGGCGCCTCACGGCTACCAGTGGGTTCGGCGTGTTCATGCTCTCGCAATCCCACTATCCGTGACCGTTGGAACTTTCGTGTCCCGCACGTGCGCTTTCCCTCCCACATGGGGCGGAATAGGGGAAGCGCAGACCCCCTGAATATTTGTAGACGGCGTTACCCGTCCGTACTGCAGCCACACCATGTTCACGGTGTTCTAACAGATGGCCAACCTCATACACGACCCTGGACTTTCGCCCTCAGTCGAGTACCCGCTTGCTACAGCGGCAGGCCTAAACATAGCTTTTGATTAATTTTTAAGCAGATATCACCAATCCAGACCGTCATACCTACCTTCCAACAGTAAGTAATTCACGCTCTGTAGGCTTTCCCCACTTAATTTTTTTGATAAGTCATTGATTTAGAACCATTTTTAGAGATGTTTTTCACACTCTGTATGGCTCTGTTCTGGAATCCCGACAGCTTGAGGAAGGGCATTCCTTATGACCAGGCATCAAAAAAAGACCGCCCTTGGATGGGGTGGTCAAAACCTATCGAATCTACAGCCAATTTCTCGGCCTCCAGATCATCCCGCAACAGCGGATTTGGTGATCTTTACCCGCCCAGGTGGCGGGAGTGGTGATGACTCTACTACATCTTCGGTTCTCTCGGCAAGTTGAAAGCTCACCTGCTGGAGGGGTGCTTTTGGGGCAGCTTTCTGCCCCAACCGGGACAGAATTTTGACAAGGTTTCGTGGAAGCCATGTGAGATTTGACTTCCGCACGAACCGCGAGATGCTTTTGCAAGGAAGGTGCCTTTTCTACGAAAAGCGATCAACCCATTGCTCGCCTTTCGTAGAAACACCATTGTTTTCGTAGAAACCCACCTTCAGGAGCCAACTCTTTCGAAAACCTTGCCGTTTTCTGCCCCAAACGACCCTCTTTTCATGAAAACCAAGATCACTCTCAGTGCACACGAACTCGGTCTCGATGACGTCTTCTCCCGACTCGCAGGGCTCAAGACTGAATCCACACGAGCCAGCGCCCTGCGCTTTCTGCTGCCGCACCTCATTGAGGTCGGTCGGCTACCTCAATGGTTTCTAGACATCCCATCCCAATGCCCACTAATCACGTCCCAGATCACCATCCGCCTGGACCTGCGAGAGGACGAACCAGCCCTGTCGCGCGTCCTCCAGTGGTTGATGAGCCACCCGTCATCCAGCTATCCACGCCAGATCAAGCATTTGCTGTCTTCAGCTTCTGCCCCGGCTGACATCCGGCTGCCGGCTGTTGCCACGCAGGTCCAAACGACCACACATCCCGTATCCCCACCACAGCCTGCCGCCCTGCCCCAGCCCCAGCCCGCAGCAATAAATCCACCGGCATCTCCCCAGCCCGAATCTGGCCTGGCGACCCGCACTCGATCAGCGTTCTCCAACGCCTCTTCCTTCTTTCAATCCACCTTCGAACCCACCCAACCATGAAACCGCGCACCATCATCTCCATCGACGTCGGCTACGGGAACACCAAGCTGGTCTACAGACACCTCATCGACGCACAAGGCCACTCCCGCTGGTCGGAGTTCTGCTTCCCATCGGTGGCACCCAGGGCCATGGCCGAAGACATGATCTTGGGCGTCAACAACCCCAACCGCATCCTGATCGAGGTCGACGGCCAGAACTACTTCGCCGGCCTCAAGCCCACCAGCGCCAGCGTTCCCCGCACGCTCTCGCCCGACTACATCGGCTCCGTCACGCACGAGGTCTTGTTGCGCACAGCGATCCACATCGCGATGCGCGAGGCCGGTCATTTCCAGTCCGAAATCGACCTGCTGGTCCTGGGCCTGCCCGTCTCCGGTTTTCAGAGCAACGCCAAACGGCTGCACGAGATCGCGATGCGCCCGCGCACGGTTCCCGTGCCGGTGGGCATGAACCATCAGTTCGGCGAGGCGCGCTCGATTGAGGTCAAGGCCAAGGATTGCATGATCTTCCCGCAACCCTATGGTGGCTTTCGATTGGCCGCCGACACGCTCACCGAAGACGATCCCATTTTCAAGAACGGCATGGTCTCCATGGTGATCGACCCCGGCTATCGCACATTCGACTGGTTCGTCAGTTCTGGCCTGCACCCCGAATTGAACATGAGCGGCAGTTTTGATGGTGGCGTCAGCTCGATCCTTCGTGCCGTGAGTTCGAAGCTCGGCTTTGACACCGGCTTTGGAAGCCTCGAATTCGACATGGTGGAACACGGCCTGAACACCGGCACCATCAATCTGGGCCACACCGTCATCGATATGACGCCCTATCGCAAAGTGGCAAACGATGCGGCCGAAAAGGAAGTCTCCGCATTTGTCACCCGGCTTTCTGCCACCAACGCGAACATCAGCCGAATTTTCCTCACCGGTGGTGGCGCTCATTTCTACGAGGAAGCGCTGCGCAAGCGCTTGCCAGGGTACGAAATCATCGCGATGTCCAACAGTGTCATGTCCAACGCCCGCGGTTATTGGCTGGCCGGCGCCGACAAGTTCATGAGCGCATGACGGTATCTCCGTAACTCAAATTTGACTCTGCCGTCGACTCCCTCAAACTGAAAGCGCGAGGAAAGAATGCAACCCGCACAACCCAACGAACCAATCTTTAAGGAGAACCCACATGATCAACAAAATCCTCTTCTGGAACCTCAAGCCGCTCGCTCCGGGCGAACTGACGCAGACCGAACGGCTCCTGGCCCAGCGCAAGGAACAGGGCCGGATGGAGCCCTACATGAGCCTTCGGGAAATGCTGCTGACGGCCATCACCGTGATGGTGATCGGCACGATGTTGTTCAACCTGATCGAGTCGAACTCGGCCTACGCATTGTTCATGTACCTTGGCCTGGTGTTTTCGATCATCGGCCTGCTCGGCTCGATCAAATACGCGCGGGAACTGGTGCAGACGACGTGGCGGGACCAGATGCATCGCGGCAAGACGTTCGAATGATCATCCTGCGCTTGCTGGTGGTCCTGGACGTGATCTTCATGGTCCAGGCCGCTCGAAAGCGGCTGTATCTGGAGCTGCGCCGTGAGGGTGCCGAGCCTGACGCGGCGAACCGGTCTTTGCTGGGTATCGTGGGGTTCTGGGCCAACCGCTCTCCCCTGCTCTGGCTGGCTGCAGCCAGCGTCGGATACGTTGCCAAATCGGTGGCCGGCGCCCTGTCGATGGGCAACACGGCGTTGATCGCAGGCGGCATTTTTGGGCTCTCGCTGTGCATGTCTGCGGTCAGCGCCATCCGGCTGTATCGCCTGGTCGGCAACGAGGAACTGCGCACCCACCTGCTCACGCCCCGCCCCGTGGCCGAACAGATCGATGGTTCCATCCTCTGATCCTGCGTTGAAACCACTCTCCCAAAGCACACCATGGGCCTCTTTGCACTCTTCAACAAGGACCGGAAAGCGCATGTTCACCGCGCCATCGAACTACCGAGCGAAATCCTCCAGGCCAGCCTGACGTTTCACCATGGCAAGGTGTATTGCCAGGGTTCGATGCAGATCGATGCCCGCATGCGCCATTGCCACATCTATGCGTCCAAGCACGAGCCCATCGTTGTCTCCGCCCTGGCCAAGATGCTGGCCTGCCAGGTCCACGGCCACGATGTTGTCATTGAGGGCGACTTCGCCGGCGAAATCTTCGCGTCCGGCGATGTCGAGGTGACCGCATCGGCGCGCATCGCCGGCCTCATTCAGTGCAACGGCAAGGTCGTCATCAGCCCGCTGGTC
Source organism: Hydrogenophaga aromaticivorans (assembly GCF_013387465.1). Lineage (GTDB taxonomy): Bacteria > Pseudomonadota > Gammaproteobacteria > Burkholderiales > Burkholderiaceae_C > Hydrogenophaga > Hydrogenophaga aromaticivorans. The sequence continues at coordinate 38,834 of NZ_VYGV01000011.1, forward strand.
GACGCGCGCCTCGTGCGCATCGAGCGCACCCAACAAACCGTGACGGCGCTACCCCCGCAACGCCCTCCCAACACCACAAGCAGCCTCGGCTGGACAACCGAACATGGAACCGACCCATCACGCACGCGGCTTGCCAAGCGAAGCTGAACAGGCTTTCAAGCAGGCCAGAACACAAGCCCAACGCGAAGCCAGCGGCCGTGCAGACGGCATCCTCAATCGCTATCGCCTGAGAAGCGCCGAGGCCCAGTTCACGGCCTTCAAGACACGCCGCTTTGCCAACCTGCGCAACAACCGGACCCTGAAGCTGTTTGGCGTCTCACTTGTGCTGGCCAGCACCACCGCCGTTCTCGTGGTGCAGAACCTGGACCAGATCCACGAGCGCGCCGCGGCATGGATTCAGGGTGATCCGAGTGGGCCAGTGGCTACATCGGGCCCAGCGCCAGCAGCCCCCGGCCCGACCACGCTTGCGCAAGCGGAAATCCAACGGCCAATGGCAACCAGCCCAACACGCACAACAGAGCAGTCGGCCCATGCAGGTGCGTTGACCATGCCGGTGCCGATCAACGTCGGCCAGGATCTGGCAGCGATTGCTTCGCCGCTGGATGCGAAGGCCATCACCTTGCCAAGCATTCCCGCGCCCATCACTGGGCGGAAGGAAAGCGCTGCGCCTCAACAACTGGCGCAAGCCCTACGCAAACCACCCCCAGCCCGGTTGGACCCCTTGCCGGTAGCTGAGACAGGGACGACGGAACAGGCTGCACCCACCAGAGTAGAAGAACCAGCCATTGACCCCGACCTGAGGTTGGCGGTCGAAGCAGCCCGAACACGTGTCAGCGCCGGTTCGAGCGCTGCGCTGCAAACCAGCAAAAGCACCACCGGTGTGTTCGTTGAGCTCAAGAAAGCTGAGGGCAACCGGGCTGCGAAGGACACCCCCGCGAGCACCCCGGGCAGCAGCCCAGCGCCGACCACCAGCGCCCCATCAGCGCCGACAGCCCGGTTCACGCTGGTGAGCGTGCTCAGCGATGGCGTGCTGGTGCGCACCGGCCAGCAGGTCAAACCCATTCGCATAGGCCAGGAGCTGCCCGATGGCAGGCAACTTCTTGCGGTCGACCAAAAAGCGGGTACGTTTGAAGCCAAGAAAGAAATCGCCGGAACATCCATGCCATGACCACGAACCCGAACCAGACCCCCATCGAGAATCAGAATGGCTTCGTCCTTCTCTTCAGGTTCGTCCCCTATTTCTTGATGATCGTGGCGGTGACATCGATGTTCATCCTTGCCTATAAAACTTCGGTTCTGAATGGCAAACCGCTCCTTCCTCTGGATGTAAAAAACAATGCGAGCATGGTGGCCACGGTGAATGCCATCCTGCTCGTACTGCACGTGCTCGCCAACCGGCTGTTCGAATCCAGGTGGGCTTACTACGCCTGCAAGATCAGCCTCTATCTGTGCAGTGTCAGTCTGCTGGCCGCCGTCTACTACCTGATCAGGGGCGGTGCTGTCACGTTCGGGATCGGTGTGCCTCTTGCGCTGCTGGCTATTGCACTGGCCTTGATGGTGATTTTTTCGCACTCCCGCTTCTTCGAGACCACCCCCCCACGCCGGGCTGCAATGGCCGATGGCTCCATGCCCTCGAACGCGGATCTGCATACCGACCAGTTCACCATGAGCAAGCCCAAGATCGGCTTCGCTGCCATCCTGGGCATGGACGAACTCAAGGCTCGGCTGCTGGCGGCCGGCAAAGAGGTGATGGCGAGCAAGGGAAAGAAAGGCGCGCGCAATGGCATCTTGCTGCACGGTGACCCCGGCAACGGCAAGACCGCATTTGCGCAAGCACTGGCCGGCGAACTCAAGGTCAAATTTCTCAGCATCTCCTATTCGGACACCGCGACGATGTGGGTGGGCGAGCAGTCCCGCAAACTCAAATCGGCGGTCGAGCAAGCGAAGCGCAACGCGCCATGCGTGTTCTTCATCGACGAGATCGACTCGTTCATCAGCCAGCGCTCCAGCGAGCAAAACAACCGGCCTGAGTCGAAAGACATCGTGAACCTGATGCTCACCGAACTGGTGGAGTTGCGAAATCACAAGGTGCTGGTGATGGCGGCGACCAACTTGCTCGAATCCTTGGATGCTGCGGCCATCAGGGAAGGCAGGTTCGACTACAAGATCGAAGTCACGCCCCCAGACGCCAAAGCGCGTCTCGGGTTGCTGCGCCTTGGACTCCAACGCAACCTGCCCAAGGCCACTGTGGATGATCAGGTGGCCGAGCGCGTGGCGGATCGCTGGAACGGGTTTTCTGTGAAACGCATCCTGGCCGTGACCGAGGAACTGCCCTCCTACTTGCAGCGCCACCAGCGGCCGCTCGGTGCGCCCCTGGGCTTCGAGGACTTCATGGGCGCACTGCGCTCGGTCCAAGGCCGCAAAGGCATCGAGCTGGAGAAGGTTCGCCCACTGAGCGACCTCATCCTGGGTGAAGAACTGCGCGATGCGCTCGACGGGATCGTTGCCCGCCTGCAGGACCCCGATGGCACTGAACGCCGTGGCGGAACCTTGCCGACTGGCCTGCTGTTTTACGGACCACCGGGCACAGGCAAAACCGCCGTGGCCAAGGCGATGTGCAAGGAAGTCGGCTGGGCATTTCTCACAGCCACCGGTGCGGAGCTATCGCGCGATCCCGAGACCTTGAGCAAGCTCTACAAGAACGCGATGGAGATCCGGCCGTGTCTCATCTTCATCGATGAGGCCGACGAACTGCTGCTCAGTCGCCAGCATTCGACCCACACCGCGTCGACCAACAAGCTGCTGTCCATCATGGACGGAGCCTCAGACCGCGTGCACGACGTGGTCTGGATTGCAGCGACGAACCATCCCGAGCAAATCGACTCGGCATTGTTGCGCGGTGGCCGATTCACCGAAAAGCTGGAATTCGAACTGCCTCAAGCCAGCGCCATCTCTGCTCACATCGAAAAATGGCTGAAAACCCGTTCTATTCGACTTGATCTTTCTTTGTCGCATGGCGATATTGCCCACAGCCTTCGCGATCAGAGCATTGCCAACATTGAGGCGGTGTTGCAAGCCGCCGTCAACCGGGCCATTGGCCGCAAGGAATCCACCGTATCTTTGCAGGCAATCGACATTGAACGTGCTGCAAAGCAGGTAATATAGCCAACATCATTCACCCCAAAAAAGGATCAAACATGACCGCTACCTATTCCGAACTGATGGCCCAAGCTCAAGCGCTGATGGCCCAAGCCGAAGCCGCCCGCAAGGCTGAATTGTCGACCGTGATCGCCGACATCAAAACCAAGATGCGCGAGATGGGCATCACGGTTGACGATCTGGGTGATGGCAAATCCAAATCTTCGGGCAAAGCCAAGACGAAAGCCGAGCCGAAGTTCCGCGGCCCCAATGGTGAAACCTGGAGTGGTGGTCCTGGCCGCAAACCTCAGTGGGTGGTGGACGCTGTTGCCGCTGGCAAGAACATCGAAGAATTCCGGATCTGAGGACGGGTGGATGCGACTGCTGATTGCGCTGCTGTTGCCCTGGCTGACGTTCTTCACGATCGGCCGTCCGTTTGCCGGCATCTTTTGCCTTCTGTTGCAAATCACAATCATCGGCTGGCTGCCGGCCACGATCTGGGCGGTTTACGCCCTGGGTCAGTACAAGACCGATAAGAAAATTGCGAAAGCCCTGTCCGCCAAGGCCTAAAAAAACAAAGCGCACCTCGGTGCGCTTGATTCAGAGAAAGCAGCTCGCAGGCTGCTTTTTTTACGCCTGAGCGGGGGACTCGCCTTTGTCATCGTCCTGGATGGCGAGCACTGCTCTGTCGGTCCAGTCCAAGCGGGATGCGAGGCCTTCGATCACCTGATCGTAGGCCGGGCCAGCCGCGTAGCCATCAATTCTGCTCAACGCCATCCCTGTCCCCCGGACATAGGTCGGTGATCCACCTTCTGACTCGATCGTCCAGCGCCAAGCGACCCACACCTGCCCGATGGGCGTCGGAGCATTCCAGTGTGTGATCCCGCTTCTTGCGGTTTTGGAGCCTGCGCTGGGCTCAGTGTCGGTCAGGACATGCCGCCACGGCAGGCTGATGAATTCAGCGGCCGCGAGGTCATGAAGATCGAAGCTGGAAGTGGTCATTGGATGAAGTGTCGCCAGTGCAATTGTGTCTCTCTGTCGTTTTTAGCTCAACTTTTTTAGGAGAGTGTTACAAGTATCACGGTTGTGCGAACTGCGGCGCTTCTAAAAAGCAGGGGATTCTCTGACCTTTCGCCGGTCCCTTCGTCCACAAAACTGTGAAACAGCACCTAGGGTGAATTTTTTCGGCCTCTGTATCTGAATTTGGCGTGCGATTCTGCAAGCTCCATCATTCACATCTGAGGTCCTCATGAAAAAACTCGCCCTGGTTGCACTGAACGTGTCGTGCGCTGCCTTACTTTCTGCCTGTGGAGGTGGAGGCGATGACTCCAGCGCACCGAGCGGCCCCCCAGTCCTTGGACAAAACGGTGCGATCGCGGTCGGGGCGTTTCCGGTGAGCGAAGACAGCTCATGCGGGAACGCGAACTTCGCCGTTGAAATGCTCAAAGCGATCAATGCGGCACGCGCTGCTGCACGCAGTTGTGGCTCCGCCGGCTATGCGCCGGCAAAGGCTTTGGGCTGGAACGAGTTGTTGAGCGCGTCGTCGGCCAGCCAGGCGGGGTACATGGCCAGCATCGAAACCATCACCGGTGTGGATGCTGCGGGAGCTGACGTGACAGCCCGGGTGAGCGCCACCGGCTATGACTACCATGCCGTCGGGGAAAACCTCGCCAAGGGCTATCCCACCGTGCCCAAGCTGATGACCGCCTTGCTGCAAAGCCCTGAGCACTGCCAAAAAATCATGAGCGCGAACATCTCTGAAGTGGGCGCTGCGTGTGTGAAGGCCGCCAACGGGGTGCCCTTCTGGGTGCAGACCTTTGGCCTGCATCGCTCTGCATCCTGAAGCTGCAGATCGAAAACTGGTCACCTTCAAGGTGGCCAGTTTTTTGATGCCTTGAAGATGGATCTCAACTTGCAGGCGTCCGAAACGATCTCTCTCGCGGCTCAGTATCTGGATCAACCCCCTGCAGGTGATTGCTCGGGGCATTCGGAAGAATACTGGTCCAAGACGGATTTGACTTGTGTCCCATCCGTGTGAAGCTGATAGCACCTCAACAACTTTTTATTGGAGAAAGCATGCTCGTGATGAACAAATTGAAATTGGCCGTGGTCCTCGCAATGGTGGCTGGCCTGTCGGCTTGCGGTGGAGGTAGTGATGAGGGAGGTGGTGGTGATCCGGCGGATGTTCCTCTTTCCGCAGCCCCGGCGCTGGTTCAACAGTACGCAGGGCTTTTCAATTCTGCCCGGGCTCAGGCTCGAACCTGCGGCAGCGTGTCTACTCCAGCTGTACCTGCGCTGGAAAAGTGGAACCCGAAAATGCAACAGGCTGCACAAAAGCATGCTGACGATATGGCGCGAAATAACTTCTTTTCGCACACGGGAAGCGATGGTTCCGATGCGGATTCGCGAAATAAGTCCTTCGGATATCAAGGGCTCACCGTTGTCGAGAACGCTGCAGGCGGACGTGGCAGCCCACAGGCAATCATGAATGCCTGGATGCAAAGCCAAGGTCATTGCTTGGGAATTATGGCGGAGCTGGCTCGCTCTGTCGCTCTTGCTCAGAGCGGAAAATACACCGTCATGGTGTTCGGTGATTGAAACGAATCACCAACAAAAAAGCCCGCAACGCGGGCTTTTTTTCTATTTGACAAATTTCATCCACCACCATCAGACATCCAACACGTGTAGCTTTTGATTTGTAGTGTTCCATTATTGCACTGAACTGTTGCATCTGCACCAGCTCCGCCACCACAATAATCGGCAGCTGAACCGTACACAAAACGAGTGGCACCATTCGATAGAGCCGGGACATTGTAACTACAATAATTTCTTCCCGTGTAGCACTCGTATGTTTTCGCCGTAGCGGATATTGTTGTTGCTGCACAATTTTGAATAACCGGTATTGACCCACCACCACCACTCCCACCTCCACTGGCGGCGGCAGAGGTCCAACTGGCTGTTGTTGATGTGCTCCCACTTGGACCAGTCGCAGTGAAGGTACAGTTTGCAGTGCCTGCCGAGCTGGGTACTGTGTGATCGGTGCGAATGTTGTTGCCGGTGCTTCGATTGGTGTTCGAGTTCGTCCACCGACCACTGCAGCTCCACCGGAGGCTGGTGGCATTTGCGGTCGAAGTAGTCAACCGCACAGAGCCGCCGGCCGTAGGTGTTGTTGGACTAAAGCTGGCAGAGACTGTCGGTGCAGGGATTGGTGCGGTGACGGTAAAGCTCACACTTGCAGTGGTAGTTCCTGCCGGGTTCGTCGCATTCACGGTGCAATTGGTCACGCCATCGGTTGTCACTGACGTCGCACCAAAATTGCGATCTTGGCCTGCATATGAATTCAGGTCGGTCTGGTTGAATGGATACAGACCGGCATTCGCGCCTGAGCAAGCCATGGTGAGCGAATCAGGCGCGCTCAACGGCGTGGCGTTGGCAGTGTTCACACGCAGGGTTACGCCTCCGCCACGGGTGACCGATGTCGTCGCTGCATTGTTGACGGTCACTTGCAGCGTAGGTGCAATGGGACAGCGTCCTGGTGTTGCATGGCTTGGGCCCGTGGGCTGGAGGCTGGTGGTGTCACAAACCAGGTCCTGGGGGTTGCGCACACCGGTTGTTCCGCCATTTCTTGAACCAGGAACGATGTGGTCGCCCCTGCAAAACTCCCACAACCCGCATGAATGCTGGGTTTCTGGGGTGATTCCTGATAGTCAGAACTCCCGGATTGAATTCCAATAGCACCCAGTTCCTGGGAGTTTTTGATGTTCGCCTGCCCCGCCACCGACGATTTCTTTCGCGCCCGTCTCGACCACATGATCGACCTGCGCCAGCCGCTGGTGGTGCTGGCCTCACACATGCCCTGGCAGGCCCTTGAAGCGCGTGTTTCCCAGACCTTCTCGCGCCGCGCCCGCACCGGTGAACCCCTGCCCGATCTGGACCTCTTTGGCGAACAAGTCCAGCGCAGCACCCGCTCCGGCAACGCCGGGCGCCCCCGTGTCCCGCTGCGGGTGATGATCGCGCTGCTCTACCTCAAACACGCCTTCAACCTGAGCGACGAGGCCTTGGTCGAGCGCTGGTCTGATTCACCCAACTTCCAGTACTTCTCGGGCCAGGCCTACTTCGAGCCGCGCCTGCCCTGTGACGCCACTACGCTGGTCAAATTCCGCCGCCTGCTGGGTGAAGAAGGCTGCGAAGAGCTGCTGGCCCAGACCATCAACCAGGCCGTCGCCATGAAACTCATCCCCGCCGCTGCACTGGCCACCGTGGTGGTCGACAGCACCGTGCAAGAGAAGGCCATCGCCCACCCCAACGACGCGCGCTTGCTCGAAGTGGCCCGCCGCAAGCTGGTGCAAGCGGCCAAGGACGCCGGCGTTGATCTCAAACAGAGTTTTGCCAAGGAGGGCAAGACCTTGCGTTTCAAGGCCGGGCGCTACGCCCACGCGCGCCAGTTCAAGCGGCTGCGCAGAACCGTCAAGCGCCAGCGCACCATCGTCGCGGGCCTGTGCCGGGAGATCGTGCGCAAGGCCCTGGCCGCAGGGCAGACACTGGGCGAACACACCACAGAGGCATTGGACAAGGCCGCGCGGATCGTGGCGCAGGCCGCGCGGCGCAAGAACGACCCGGACACACCGAAACTCTATGCTTGGCACGCCCCCGAGGTGGTGTGCATGGCCAAGGGCAAGAGCCACACGCCGTACGAGTTCGGCGCCAAGGTGGGCATTGCCATGACGCTGCAACACAACCTGATCGTGGGGGCCAGGGCGTTCGAGGGCAACCCGTACGACGGGCACACCTTGAGAGAGCAGCTGGAACAGGCGGGCATCCTGATGCAGGACACGGGGATGAAGCCGAGCACGGCGTACGTGGACCTGGGCTACCGGGGTGTGGATGCGGACAACCCGGGCATTGACATCAAGCACCGGGGCAAGGCGAAGTCACTCACCCCGCAAGAATGGAAGCTGCTCAAGCGGCGCCAGGCGATCGAACCGATCATCGGCCACTTGAAGGATGACCACGGGATGGACCGCTGTCACTTGAAAGGGGCACAGGGCGACAGGTTGCATGCGGTGCTGTGTGCGGCGGGCTACAACATCCGCTGGCTGCTGCGCATGATCGCCAGGAAGGGTGTGGCCTTCTTGCGGCGCGTTTATTTGCGCCTATGTGCGGCGGTGGGCGTGCCGGCCAAATGGAGGTTTGTCCTGCGTGCGATCTTCTTCACGCCCTCTGCGAGGGCGCTCTCACCCTTGGCGCTCGCCTGAAAACGAATTAATCAGGGGCGACGATGTGGCACCGCTCAGAATTGCCGATGGGCATCGTCAGACAATACGGCGCCACTCCACACCAAAACATCGCGCTTTCCGGCGAATCCGAGCTGGTGATTGGAGTGAGCCCGCCCGGCGCATTGCAACCATCAATCATCGGCAGGTTGCGCATTCCGTGTATAGCCGGGTCATTCAACGGCTGCGCACCAACAATGCTCGTAAAAGCACCAGCAGCTGCGACGAGCAAGGCTGCGAGGAATCGGTTATTTTTCATGGATAGCTTTCGGTTGTGTCTACGGATCAGGTAGGTACACAGGATGTCAACACCAGCGCCCGAGCATTGGTACCAGCCTGCGAGCCATTTGAACCGGTGATGGAAACCATATTTGTGCCAGCATCGATATTCGAAATAAAGCTGCCGGTATTGTTTCCTGGGTTGTTCGCGCCAATGATCACGGAAGCCGAAGTAGAAGAAATGGTTGCAACTGGAGTCAGGCCAACCCCACAAACAGGCATAGTGACAGTGCTCCCATGAACGTAATAGGCTGTGCTGCTATAGCCATAGGTTCGGTGATCTCGCCAACGATTGTTGACACACAATAGGGACTGTCCATCAGCCTGGACTGCAAAAGCACCTTGGACAGCGCAAGCCGTATCTCCAACTTCAATTGGCCCAGAATAGATGGTCCATAGCCCACCATTGCAAAACACGATGCCATTAGGGCCAGTTGCAAATGCACCGTTGGGCGTACAAGCATTCCCTGGTGCTTGAACAGGGGTGTCAAATTGTGGCCCAGTTACGGACGGGCCAAGAAAATTGGGGTTGCGCCGATCACCGACTTGCAACCATGGTTCGGCAGAACCACCAAGGCCAGAAACCATCACAACAATGCCGTTGCGCGTTGCGGGGTCGGGATTGGCTACGGTCCATGTTCCCTGCGAACCAGTGATGACCCCAGGGTTGGGAGGTCCAGAAAAGCCGATGCTGGCATTCGTTACCCGGACTGAAAGGGAATTCAGATAGACGGTATCGAGTCGACCCTCTGCATCAAGAATTGGGTTGGTCAGAGAAGTCTGTGCCCAGATTGAACACGGGGCGGGCGCAACGCATCCCACCGGGCTTCGATTGAGAAGGACACTGTAGTCAGCGTTATCGAGAACAACGGGGGTGGTCATAAAACCACCTGCCCGAAGTTCTGTCATCGTTGGGGCATAGGGGTCAGCATAGCCAGGGACTGTCACCGGCATTGGCCCGATGAGCACTTGAAGGTTGACCTTTCGGTAAAGCTCAACACCCTTGGCCAACTCATCAAGTATTTCCCCTCGTGTTTGACCAGCGTAGGCCCTGGCTTCTTTGACCCGAACAGCACCGAGGGAACCCACGATGATGGCCAGAACCGCAAGAGTGAAGGCCATCAGGGGCAGAGACACACCCTTTTGTTTCTTGAACATCAACGTGGCTCCAGTGTTTAACGCGAGAGACGGAACGTCATGGTGTTGTTCTGGAGGCCAGCAGCGCAAGCAGTGTTCAAGGTAGCCACAACAGTGCGAGCACCAACTGCCTTGGTCTCGGTTCCACCGCCAGCGCCGGTACCGACCGTGATGCGCGAAGCCACGTCATCCATGGAGCTGCCAATCAGAGTGCAGGCATCCTGTGGAATACCGTTCAACGAGAAGTCGAGTGAATCCCCAAGCACGCTCGTGGTGCCGATGGCGACTGCGCTGACAATGCCGCCAAATTCGTGGGTAACGACCGGAGCAGCGGCCGTGCCTGTCACTTGGGACCGCGGGAAAACGCCCTGACCGACCAGGACTGGGAGGGTCGAGTTGGCAGCAACGAAAACGCCAACACGGCCACCGTAGGCAACGACCTGACCCTTCAGATCTTGGATGGCATTTGCCAGGTTGTCGGCCTTGGCCTGCGTGATGTAGCGAGGACCAAAGATCAGCGCGGCGAGACCGAGCAGGAGCGAGATCGCGATGACGATGGCGACGAGCGGCAAGCTCACACCGCGTTGTTTGTGGGCGCGTGCAAAGCGGGTGAGATTGGATTTGTTGGTCATGAAAGACTCCAGTTGTGAAAAGAAAACGAAAGGAAAATGAAAGCGAACGTGGTTAGATACCGAAGCTACGTGTCAATGCATCAACAGCCTCCTGCATTCCGAAAACGATGACGGCTGTCGTGTAAATGAAGGCCGCACCGACTGCAACAAGAAAAATGCCGTTTGCTGCAGCAGCCTGAGCTTGCACAGCTTTGAAAATCGTGTGAGAGGCTTTGGTCCCAACGTGGCGCAAGGTATCGCCAAATGATTTGTTGGTTGCGGCGTCCTCAACCCGATCCATGATCTGTCGGTTGAAGAATCCGGTGCGCAAAGCCTTGATGCCTTCATTACCTCCTGCGTCGTAGCGGCGAATGATCTGACTGGTTCTCCATGCTAAGTAAGGATTGCTGTTGTCACGCATCAAAAGGAGGGCTTCTCGGACGGTCTTTCCCGATTCGACCAAGGCAGCGAGGACCGAGAGGAAGATTGCGGCGTTTTGGCTCTTGTAGATCGACCAGGGTGTGATCGAATCAAACACGTGCCGCGTTGAACCGGTCCACCGACCGACCGTGTACATGTAGAGCCAAACCGGTATGACGAGCGTGCCCAGCCAGATCCAACGCTCACCCAGCCACAGTTGGAAATGAATGGCTGGATGCGACCATGTAGGCCAAAACTCCAGGGGCACACCCTTCAGGATGTCAGGCCACATGAAAACACCAAGAATGATGGACAAGGCGAGAATTGAGAGAAATCCCATCAACGGCTGAGAGATAGCTCCCATCACCACACCACGCATCTTGTCGCTGTCGTTCATGTTCCTGACAGCGAGCTTCAACGCCTCACCTAGGTTGCCTTTGACCTCGCCCGACTGGATGATCAATGCTTCGGTGCGCGGAACGAATGGGCGAATGGCGTCAGCAAACGACTGCCCGTTCAGGAGACACCGATGAATGTGCTTCATGGCCATCGCTCTCAGATCATTGCGATCTTGGTCACGCTTGCTCCACATGCCAAAGATCTGGTCCAGGCGCTCCATGGATGCGGCGGTCGTATTGTCCAGCTTGTCAATGATTGACTGATAGAGATCTTCGCGGGTCAATCGAAGATTGAACCCCGAGATAAATAGCATGGGATTGAGGAATGGACTCATAGCTTGATCGATCGGACTTCGTAGGATTCAATGGGCTCAAACTGTTCCTCAAGGTCTTTCAAACTGACCTTTCCTTGTGAAACAATCCACAATCCATGCTCAAATGCGGTCTTTCCGAGCATGTCTTCTTCGGCGAATGTCGCCCTTCTCTGACCGCGCCACAGCAGATCGAGCGTTGGCCAATCACGTCCGACGATTGCGCGTCTCATTTCTGAGGTCGGCAGCATGATTTCAACTGCGACGGTCACACCGACAGTCCCGTCTGATTTCAAGCCGGGAATTTTCGGTTGGCAATGTGGACAGCCGCCTTCTCTTGCCACAAACATTGTTCCAGGGTCCAACCCGAACTTGGATTTAAGAAGGTCAACTTTGGCTTTTGGCAAACCGTGTTCGGCATCCGTTGCAGGAATCTTGCAATGACTGCACAAAACAGGAAGGAGCTTCTGGTACAGACTTGCGCTCAAAAACTTGTTGCCAGCAACGGTATCGGGGGGCATGCGAATCTCGCCACCACAAAGTCGCGCAACCCCATCAACTGCTCCGTCACCGTGCGCAGTCGTATAGGTCCGGTGGCCTGTCTGGGTCAATTCGGAAATCAGGTGCCCGGTTTCGTAGTCACGCACCTCACCGACCATGAGAACGTCGGGGTCCATGCGCATGAGATCCCGCAGCAGGGCCGTGAATCGTTGGGAAAGAACAGCCGAACTCTGGGTCACATCAACGGGCAAGGAGAACTGCACCACCCCAGGCATCACGTATTCGGCTGGCGACTCGGCGGTACAAATTTTCAAACGCGATGGATCAGTGACCTTCGTCATGAAGGTTCGCAACGTTGTCGATTTCCCAGAGCCAGTGGAACCGAAAATGATGATCAGGCCGTAGTTGCGTTGAACCGGGCCTGTAATCAACTCTTCGTGGCTTCTGTTGTATCCCAGCTGCTGGAGCGTCGGAATCTTGTCGATGCGCGGCGTACTCTCCAATAGACGCATCACCCCTGCATATCCGCCGATGTGTGGCCGTCCGTTGAACCGTCCTTCGTAGGCCGTACCAGCGACCTCTTGTGAGGTCATATAGGCGACCGGGTTGCGATCACTGAACTGTTCTTTAGTGGCGGTATCGGATTTCGAACGCTGGCCGAATGATGCCGCAATAGCACCGAGGATGAGCGGAGCCTTGTTCGTGCGCCACAGGCGGTAGGTCCCATAGATTCGGAGATGAATTTCCATCTGATTCTTCACTGTATCGCTTGTGAAGTGAATATCAGAGGCCCGCGCAGCGACTGCCAAGCGAACGATATCATCGTAGGTTGAAACGTAGAGCTTCTCCAACTTCAGGCCAGACACCATCGGGAAGCTTGCTGAGTATTGGGCAAGAAAATCAGGTTTGCATGTGATTTCGTCAACGATATTGCAATACCAATTCTCTGATACGGTTGCCCGAACTGTTGTTGCGTGAGCTTCCTTAAGCACCTCACGTGTTCCGAGAATCGCAGTGTCACCACATCCCAGGTTGAGCACCATGAGCTGGCGTTGCAACGATGGCGTCACGACATCGACCAGATACCCATAGATTGGTCGACCCACCCGATGGAGAAGCTGGGCGAGATTTGATACCTCAGATGCCACCCCGAAACTTGGGTGAATAGCAATCTCTCTGTTTCCGTCAGTATTCGTGAAGGTTTCAGAAATAGCCTCGACATCTTCAATATTGTCGCTATCCGCCTCATCGAATTCGAATGCATTCCTATCATTCTCATCGCCGGTGTGCAGGCTAGCCCCACTACCCTGGCCCAAACTGGAATCAACATATCCGCCAGGGCCAGTGTCATCAAACCCAGCTGTTGTCGCAAACCTTTGGCGTGGCTTTCTTGAATTGCCAGATGGGAATCCATCGATTGACCCCTGACTATCAACGAATCCACTTTCAAACGTACTGTTTGAGGTGGTCCCTTTTGGGGTCAGCAATGATTGAATTTTCCGAAGCATAGAGATCAATATTCAGCCAATAGAGGGGAGGATTGGCCGCTTTGGGTTGCTCAGGGAGCGGAGGCCACTGTCTTGCAGCTCTCGGTGGTGACTGCTTTGGTGCCCTTGCCCTTCGTTGTGGACGTGCAGCGCTCGAAGCTCACCTTGCGTTCGTTGATGCCAACCACTTTCCACTCTCCAGCTCGATCCCCAACACGCAACGTTTGGCCATCCCCTGTCGTTGCGACCAGAGCCATGGCTCCAGAACCGACGCCATAGATGGAAGAAACCATGGGCGGCTTGGGTTCAGGGGGCGGTAGAGCTGGCAAGCGTGGCGCAGCAATGCCATTCCCCGACCCTGCTGCCGGAAGCATCGATACGGGGGCATCGGTCCCGGCTTTTTTGGCTTCGCGGAGTTCCTTTTTCAGGTTCTCAACCATCAGCTCGCGCGACAACCTTGTGATTTCGCCGATGGTTGCCGGAGTGGCCTTTTCTTCAACCTTCGTCGTCTGGGCGTTTGCAAACTGAGTTGCGAGGGCTGCCACCATGCAAGCTGCAATGGCGAGGGATTTACGGCTGGACATGGATCAGGCCTTTCGTTGTGAAGGTGATGTTTTTTGGTTGAATATCGATCAGGATGTCACCATCAAGGATGGCATCACCAATCAGTTCTAATTTCAGCGGACTATTCTGGTCTTCGTCAGCGAACCAGAGCGGCATATCTTTCATCTCAAAATTGCTGCCGACAAGCTTGTCCGTTGCAAATTGCAACTGCTGCTCTTCAGGGCCGCCGGCCAGTGCAATCGGCAACCCACGCAAAGCCGGCTCCGAAAATGCCGTCTTCCAACCAGAAGGCGCAAGAAATTGCCATTGCGTCAAATTCTTGTTTCGCCATTCATCCAGCTTTGGGAAGGTCTCACGCTTCAGGACAATCGTTGGCAATTCGATTTCTTTTGTATGCAAAACCTCATCTTGGGATATCGCCCTGATACCTTTCCATTCTTCTGGAGCGGTTTCGAGGAAGTCGTCCAGAACCCCAGCTGAAGCGCTGATGCGGCGCCAAGTAAATTCACAGCTCTTGGGCTCGCAACGCAGCCTCGTCAAAACCCATCCTTGATGAACGATCGGGAAATTCTTAAGTTGATCGCGCACATAATTCATTGCACCATTGAGCGACACCTTAGGCTGCTCAAGGTATTGAACAATACTTTGCGAGTACAACGCCTGCGGCGTGTTGGAAGCGGCAAGAACAGCTTCAGCCCTCTTTTGCTGTTCCTGCTGGTATTGGTCGTACAGGTGAATGCCACCGGCGATCAGTCCAATACCCACGACACTTGCCAGTGCCACAGCTATCAGTACTCCCGTGCGAAATACGGCGATCTTTGCTGAGGCGGGTTTCCCACCTTTGATCAGATCATCGAGCGTGAGAGTTTTTTCGACAAAACCAACTCCATTGCCATCCCCTGCAATGAAGACACTCGATTTGCCGGAGATGAAGTTGCTTCGATACTCTGGAACGCGATCATCATCGACAATTTCGTCGATCTCAGGAACGCCTTCTTTCAACCCGATGACGATCACTTGGTTGTGGAAATCGGGGTTGCCCGAAGGCAATTCGATCAATACCAGAGCAGTCTTGCCCTTCAGCTCAGGGTGCCTGGCGGCAAGCGCACCGAGACTGAGCATTGAGTTGCCCTCGGGTGCGCAACGCCCGTAGAACATTTCACCGTCGATCTTGACGACAACGCCGTACCCCTGTCCGGCAGCGGTCCAGAGTTTGAATTGCTTACCCTTCCCAACAAACGGGTCAAGCAAGGACCAATTCAGACCGGAAGCAAGCCTGTACTTGCCATGTTGAATGTGTTCCACGGTCTACCCTTAGATGCCCATGATTCGCGGTGTGATCAGCAATACGCTGATGAGCTTGGTTTTGCTGGCCAGCGTCGACGCGCCCGTCAAACCTTGCTTGTCGGTGGAGCCCATGGTTTCCGACGAATTGCTGACAATGACCAGTGTTTCCCCGTCTCGCACGCGGAACTGTTGCGAGTACTTTTTTCTGGCAAGGACTGGCGTTGTGATTTGTTGGAACGATTCACCTTCGCCAGCCGAGATGGACTTGAGTTCCACCAGGCTGCTGCGAGTCGAGAACAACTGCATCAGCACCTCGCTGTTGTCCCGGATGGTCGGGACAATGGTCATGTTGTCCCCGTAGGTGACCAGGCCCGGCTCCAAACCAGGGACTGCGGAGCCGCCGGTAGCGCTCCCGGTGCCGGGTGTGGTTTTGGCAAGGTAGGCTCGGTCCGTCACCTCCTGCAAACGACCCGGAACACGATTCGTCGTCACGATCGAACGGGTCGAGTTGCTGACGACCTTTCCAAGCCCGTTGAGGGCCTGCGCAACAATTGATGAGCCTTGGAAGTAGCCTTCGCGTGCGAAGTTGACCTTCATGCTCCCGCTGGTTGCCGAATCCAGAAGAGAAGAAGGCGCGGTCGTGTTGATGCTGTAGTTCGGCTTCTGCGCGGTCGAAAGGCCATCCACCTTCAGTCCCGACTCAAGGAACCTGTTGTAGACGATGCTCACATCGATACCTGCGCTGCTGCCGGCGTTTTCTTCGACGAGGATCTCTCTGACATCGACACGGACTTGTCGCGTGAGGACGTCGTTCTCCGATTCAATGTACTTCCCGATCCTGTCAACGCTGCTCTTGATGTCAGACACAATCACCACGCCAGTCATCTGGCTCACATGCACTTTGCCCTCGGCTGTGAGCATGGTCTTGATTGCCTGCTCAATCGCCGGCCAAGGTGTGAGTTGAGCGTCCACAGTCGCCATCGCCGACGAGCCAAACTGCGCACCGGCGGATTCGCCCGACCCACCTGCACCACCGGAGCCCACTTCATCTCGGTAGGAGAACGACCCGGGGGCCATCGCGATCTGAAAACGACGTGTGACCAGACGGAAGAACTGGATCTCCCCGTTTTCATACGTCCAATGCGCTTCGGTGTTCGCTGCGATGAGGTTGAGGTAGTCGGCAAGGTCCCCCTTGAAGGAGAGCGGTAGTGGGCCCGTCGAAACACGTGCCATTGATTGGCTTGATACACCAGCGCCCATTGGAAAGGGCAAAGGCATCTCAGCTGTACCTGTGTATATCTTCGGGTCTGTGACTTTATCGAGGCCAGATTCACTGTAGATTCCCTGGGGCACAGCGACCTCGGGTGCAATTCGCACGGGCACCCCCGTCACTTTGGTGATATTTGCGGCCACGTTGTGGATGTGTCCACCACCACCCCCAAAACTGAGAGTGACGTTGCGCAAGTGGGCTGGAAGACGTGTTGCAGTGGAAGTGGGGGTCGGGCGAGCGCCGAGGAAATTCCCCTTCACCACCTTGAGTCCCGGCCGCGGCAAGGTGACAGTCGGCGTCGAAGCTTCGATTGCCTTGATTTCAGCCTTGCGGGCACTCGCTTCCTGGCTGACACCCACAGTGGTCACGGCGCAGCCGCTGATCGCGAATACCGAAGCGCCGACAGCGGTGAGACGGAAGAAATCGAATTTCGTTTTCATGTAGTTGCTCCGGGATTAGCGATCACAGGCCTGGCTGGTGTGCAGGATGCGAACGACGTTGTCATATCGACATCCAAAGAGGGGATATGGGCCATTGGCCGTGTCACTGAGAACCTGATCCAATGCGGCGAAGAAATCACCGGGATAGGACGCCTTGATCGCCGGCAAATCCTCTGGCGCCTCGTACATCAGTTCCTGTTTCGCCTCGCGCGCCCACCGAATCAAAGCGGTCGACAAATTGCCATCCGACGGCGAGACATCCCAGGTGTTGGACGAAACTGCCGGTGCAACTTGAGGTGCCTGTTGCGCCTTGACGGCAACAGGTATGGCGATGGCCGGTTGACTGGTGAGGACCGCATTCACCTTTTGGGCCGCTTCCAGGTAGAAGTACTTCTTCTCCCAGTCCATGGTTGCTTGCAAGCCTTCCCGGCCGAGCCACCGGTCAAAAGCTGTCTGCCATGCCTCACCAGTTTGGATATCGGCAACGCTCGCCCTCTTCAGATCAATTCCAGCCTTGACGAACCCCTTCCAGTCCGGCGGAACAATCATTCGGGCGGCACCAATCAGATCCGACTGAATCAAGGTGTTGCTGGATGCAGCAGGGGTGGCACCTTTGGAGGTGAGCGAAACGATATTGGACTGCGCATGACTTGCGCAGACCGCTCCGACCATCGCGAGAGCGACTATGTGTTTGAACATGGATTGGTTCCTGGAAGTTGAGGTCTGGTGAAGGATTTTTCGAATTGCCGTGAGACAGCGGCAACGTAGCGCGTCTTTTTGCTGGGGGTCTTCGAGTGATAGCGGCCAATGGCCTCTGCCATCTGGCCTGTGGCGGCAAGATGCTCTTGGATGATTTGGTCTGCCACCTGCACATTGATCCTTGGGTCAAACGCACTCTCCAAGGATTCGAATCTGGAACCGTTCCATTTCCAGTTCACCTGCATCAGTCCGATGTCGAAGGATTGGTGGCCGTGCTCGATCAGCCGCTTGGCTCCATCGATGGCGGCTTTCTTGTCCGCAAAAAAGTAGCCCTGCCCCTGCCAATTGATCACCCAGGGCCAGTAGCGATCCCCCCGCCCTGACTCTTGCAGCGCGACGCTGGCCAGATATTCAGGCGGGGTTTTGGTGCGCACAGCTTGGAAAAGTGTGGTCTGGCTGGAAGCCTGCCAAAACCCCCGCCCCTCAGCGATCGCTGTAGCGGTGTGGATGTCCAGGACATTCGGCTCCCAGACGGCCAAGCCGGACTGGACCAGCCGGGTAAGGTCCGCGGACTGATCTGCGGAGACCAGTTGGGACTTCATGGTGGGACCGTCGCAGACAAAAACGCGCGCCATTTGCGCGTGCTGCTGCGCCACTGAGACTGACGTCATCAGCGAAAAGGAGGCACTGAACAGCACTTTGGCGAGCATGTCCATGATTGGACACATGCCGCCGCTCAGCGAAGAGGCGAATGACAGCCTTGTGGGTGAGCTTTCCAAATGCCCCGAGGGGTGTACCGGCCCATCGAACGCTCATGCGCCCAGCAGAAGCAGTTGAGCGAGAAGGCAGCCGGGTGCGTTTCTGACCCCTTTGGTGGTCGAAATTTCTATATATCCACATGGAATATAGAGACACCCAGAAAGGGTCGAAAACAGGAATGGACCCAATGGGTCCATTTTTGGCGATGAAATCAGACTTGACGGCCGGGTTTTGTCTGAAAACATGGACTCAACAAGGAGCCCAACTCGATCATGAGTCTGTCCGATAAGAAAACCATGCTCGTGCGCGTACATGACCAGCTCGCCATCTCAGATCGTGAGCTTCGTGTACGGCCTCAGCAGCGCCAAATGATGGGACGAGCGCTGTCGTTGTTCGAAGCGCGGCGCGTGGGCATCGTCGAGGCCCCCACCGGGACGGGCAAGAGCCTGGGCTATCTCCTACCGGGCCTGATCACAGCGCTCAGCGAGCAGCGCAAGCTGATTGTGTCCACGGCCACCGCATCGTTGCAGGACCAGCTGGCCAACATCGACCTCCCATGGCTGTTGCAAGCCTTCGAAGCCTGCGGATACAGCCAGATCAGTTGCGCCATGGCCAAAGGGCGGGAGCGGCACGTCTGCCCTATCAAGCTGCAGGCTTTGACCGGCACAAACGACATGTTCGAGCAGGATGAAGACAGGCAGCTCGAAAGCATGGCCATCGCGTTCGACGCGGGGAAGTGGTCCGGCCTCCGGGATGATCTTGTCGATCCTGTCTCGAATACCCAATGGGCCCGTGTTTCAAATACCTCGGCCAGCTGCTCCGGCAAAAGTTGCCCCGAGGTGGAGGGTTGCCCGTACTACATGGCGCAAGAGCGCTTGAAGCAGGCAGACGTGATCATCACGAACCACGACTACTTGTTGACCACGCTGGCTCGTCGACCGCAGAGCATCCTGGGTGACCCCGAAGCGATCTACGTGTTCGATGAAGCCCACCACCTGAACGCCAAGCTCACATCGGCCTTTGCCCGCAAGATCGAATTCGCCAAGCTCCCACTGGAATTGATCAAGGGCATTCTGCCGTTCTGCAGTGCCCAGCGCGCAAAGCTTGAGTCCGGTCTGCAGATCCTGATCGGGCAGTGGAGCAGCACTGAACATGCCGTCGCGACTCTGCTGGGTGAGGAACACCAGTTCCGGTTTCCCATGGGGACCGCCGAACCAGTGCTGAAACAGCTTTGCCTGGACCTTGGTGGCGCACTGCTCATGCTGATCGACGCGCTGCAGGAAGGCAAGGACGCCATTCAAAGCTCGTTCAAAGGCTCCCGTAGAGGAGGCGCACAGGACATCCTTCTTCAAGTGGCTCAAACAAGGATAGGTCAGGCTCTGGGCGAGTTGAGGCAAGCACATGAGACGGTCACGGAGTTCGCTGGCGACGAGACCATGGCACGCTGGCTCAAGCGCTCTTCCGAGGGTGTGATGTTGTGCGCCTGCCCATTCGATGCTGCTGTGAAGGCACGGCAACACCTATGGCCCATCGTCAAGTGCGCCTTGCTGACATCAGCGACGATCACCTCACTCGGCGCCTTCGATCCGGTCCTTCGTGAACTTGGCCTGCCCAAGGACACGCCATGTCTCAAGCTGTCTTCACCGTTCGACATGAGCCGGGTCCGATTGGTCGTTCCCAAGTCCGCGGTCGAGGCGGGAGAGAAGCTACACCCCAGATTGGTCAAGGCTTTCGTCATGGACAAGGCCATGCGTGCCATGGAGCACGTGGGGGTCCTGGTCTACTTCACCAGCCGCAGATTGATGATGGACGTATTCGACGCAATCGCACCCGACGAGAGAACCAGCGTGCTGCTGCAAGGACAATGGCAACCATCCGCCCTGCTGGTAGAGCACCGCCGGCGAATTGATGCCGGGCTGCGCTCCATCATTTTCGGGCTGGACAGTATGGGCGAGGGTGTAGACCTGCCTGGCGCCTATTGCACCAGGGTCGTGATAACCCGCCTGCCCTTCCCATCACCCGATGACCCCGTGATCGCCACACACGGAGAGCACCTGACCGAGAAAGGCCTGGATGCATTCGGGCTTCTCACGCTGCCGAAGGCTGGCCTCAAACTCGCACAAGTGTGTGGGCGCCTCATGAGGCGCGAAGGGGACAGCGGTGACATCCTGGTACTCGACCGCAGATTGGTGAGCAAGCGCTACGGTAGACGAATGCTCAAGAGCACCCAATTCACCGAGGTCTTGAGTTGAACTCAGTCTCTTGCTAGGGAGGGCGCTCAACCCATGCCTGGCTGCGCAACCATTTCATTTTTTGGTACTCGCGCCAAACCCGCCTCAGGAATGAACGGTGATGACGGCTTTGCTCCGGCAGCGCTGACCACCAAGGACTTTCTGGCTCGTGTCATCGCGACAAAGAACAGGCGCCGCTCCTCCTGAAGAGAAGCGCTTTCATCGGGAAAAGTGCCATCCTCGCACCCGACCATCCAGACGCAATCCCACTCCAACCCTTTGGAGCCATGCGCAGTGAGCAAGGCCACCGATGCGCTCAGCTGCAGATCGTCCTTGCTCTGATCCCGCCTCGAACGCAAATCCTGGAGCCTTTGTCTCATCAGATCAACGGCCCCCTTTTTGGGGAGTGGCTTGGCAAATGCCTGAACCACGACCGGCAAGAAATGCTTCGCACGGGTATTGGGTGCACAGGAGACGAGGAAATCTTGGATGGCCGTAGCCACAAATGCGATGCCCCCAGTGTCCAGAATGACGATCCAGGCGGCAATGAGTCGGGCGAGTTCGCTGATGAGCTTCTTGGAAGACGCACTCAGACTGGCCTTGTCCAACATCGCCTTGGTCAGAGATGAAGGTCCGTTGGCACCGAGTTGCTTGCGCAGTGATTCGAGCTCTTCTTCTGAACATCCGGCCCAGCCAAGGAGATGATCGAGATCGAGTGCGCTGTCCTCTACGAGCACACCGACAGCGGCCATGACCACGCTCATCTCCTGTGTGTTGAGAATCGAGCCACCATCGGAGCGAACGTAGGGAACTTTCTTTTTCAGGCACATGACTTCGATTTCGTCGAGCCGGCGATTGGTTCTCGACAGCACACCCACAGTCGATTGATCTTCAAGTGCCTTTGCCACCCATTCAACGCAGGCTTCTGCCTCTTCAGCTCGTGATCCATGCGTATCCCACATTGCGCTGCCTCCACTTCCCTTTTGAGACACAAGTAGTTTTGGCATGCGCTCCGTATTGCAGGCAATGAGTCGTTCGGCCGGCTCCAAAACCTCACGGTGCGACCGGTAGTTCGTCCCCAGCACAACGCGTGTGGCCTGCAGCTCTTCCTTGAACTGGGACATGCCTGCGTATCCCAATGCTCTCCGAAAACCGTAGATGGACTGGTCATCATCGCCAACGGCCGTGACCACAGCACCCGCTCTTGCATGGTGCATCGCCCAGGCGTACTGCAGCGCATCGGTGTCCTGGAATTCATCGATCATCAGCTGATCGGTCGCCAGCGGCGTAATCAACCCTGCATCGAGCGCCCGGTTCGTCTCAATGAGAATGTCCTGAAAATCGATCACCCCATGTCTCTTGAGCAGCCCTTGGTAGGTCTTGACCAAACGGGCCTCATTTTCGGTTTCTGGCAATCTAAACTCGCTCTTGAGGGCTTCGATGATGGCCGTGGCCTTCTCGATATCAAGCTCAAGTCCGGACTCTTCAATACTCCGCGTGACATAGGAGCGTCGGGGACCCTCCCGGATGATCTCCCACTTGTTCCTGAGTTTGGACCTACCCTTTTGGAGGATGGCTCGGCCCATGCCCGATCGCGCCATCTGAGGAAAGGCCATGAGCATGTCGATGGAGTGAAAGGTGCCCACCAGCAGGTTGGGCAAGTGTTCCTTTCCTGCGATGGCGATGATGCGGTCCCGCAACTCAGTCGCCGCATCCCTCGTGAAGGTGACTGCCGTGACAGTGCGCCCGCGCGAGAGATTCAGTGCCGCCTTTACCGCCAGGGTCTTCGTTTTCCCGGAACCCGGAGCGGCGATCGCCAGGCAGTGCGTCTCGCACGTTGCCACTTGCCGCTGCTCCTCGTTCAGGGATGCAATCTGACTTTCAAGCAATTTTCAGCGCCCTCACCTGTTTCGCGACGAGCGCCACACTCATGCAGGGGTGGAAGACTGTTCTTCCGCCGCAGCGGCCTTGGAACGCTTGTTGGCCGCTTCGTTACGCCTTTTGTAGAAGGCACGAATCGTGCGAATGCACTGCGTGTTGATGTCCAGAAACATCGAACGCTCACGCACCCGCATCGTCTCCAGCTGGTTGATGGTGGCACTGTCGTTGAATTCGAGCGTCGCGAATTCGAGGATGGCTTGATCCCAGACACGCAGCGCCTTGATCAGTCGAACCGTATCGCGTGTTTTCACCTGGAAGCCGGTGTCCAGTGCGGCTGATGTGTAGACCGGGCTGAGCCAGTCGGGATTCTCCTTCTTGGCTTCACTGGTGAGGGCAAGACCCTGGCTCAGCGCTTGCGCCGCTTCTTCTTCATAGCGCTGGATCTTCTTGTTCACGGCCTCGCGTGTCGCATCAATGTCGGCCTCGGACATGAAGCGCGCACCGAAGCGGTTGACCAGATACAGCGTGCGATCGGTCAGACCCAGAAACCGCGTGGCTGAGGATGCGATGTGCGGGTTGTTCAGCTTGATGTCCATCGGAACCACGATGGCGCTCTCGTAGAAGCGTTCGAGCTCGTACTGACCGAGCTTTCGCTGGCGACGGGCCATCTCACGAGACAACTGCCCCCTTTGTTCGGCGGTCAGTTCTTTCCGGTCGATGTGTTTGGCCCCTTGGCCAACCTCACCAGCGCTCACCGCCGCATCGGCGAAGGTGCTCGCCTCTTCGATGGCAGCTTCTGCCGCCACCAGCTCAGTGTCGGCGCTGATCGCGGCCGCAGCATCATTGGAAGTTTTCACCATCAAATTATTCGAGTACCCAGCAGCAGCTGAGAGGCGATGCACCTGATGCCGAGGCACCGAATGCACTGGGACGTGCCTGATCTCGATCTCCGTATGAGCCCAGATACTGCCAACCGGGCAGCGCGGCCTTTAACCAGAGGGTCACGAGCGAACCACTGGTTTGCACCATTTTGTGACCCCGTCAGGCGCGAAAGAACCCAAATGAGTCGTTTACAAGGTGCGTTTTCAAAACGCCGGCTCCCCACCCGGTGAAAGCAGCCACTCAGGGTTTCCATTCAATGTTGAATATGTGCGCGAAAAAGGCATGCTGATCACATGGCCGACTACCTCGACGAACTCATGGACAGCGCTCTACGAGCAAAACGACAACCGCACATCACCGCTGCGCGCGTTCACCTCAAGCGGGCCGCTGATATCCTGGAGCAACACACCCACTGTGTTGTCCTGCGCCAATCAGTTCAGTTCGCTCTGCAACACGCATCCTCCACGCTGGCCAGCGGGAGCATTTCAGGACGGACGCTGGCGTGAGCAACCCTGCACTTCATCCATGCGTATTCCTCGTCGGACTGCATGGGTGCGGCAAGACGACGGTCGGAATGGAACTGAACCATAGCCACGGCTGGGCACACTTGAGCCTTGGTGACCTCGGGCGCATGGCCAGAATGCGCAAACCACACCCGTACTTGAGTTTGAGATTGATGGCCTCCCTTGCTGGCCAGATTCCGGGTGAACGACTTCGCCCTCAAGTCATTGACGCCTTGCTCAATCAAGTACAAGTTCTTCGGGAGCGTGCCCCTGTGATCGTGGATGGCTTCCCAAGCGAGCCGTACCATGTCACGAAGCTGCCCTCAGGAGCAAAGCTGGTGTGCCTAGAAGTGCCAGAGAACGTGCGTCTGGAGCGCTTGGAGTTTCGGACCCAAACCTCTGCGCGTCGCTGGAACCCCGACATGGGCCCCGGCCTTCGGGACCATCAGCTCCCCTTCCTGCTACAGGAGCATGCAAGCCGTGTGGTGAAAGTTTCCGCAGCCGGCCACATCGAGGATATCGCCCGGGACGTGCTCTCCATCGCCTTTCGATAGACGAAAAAAAACCTCCAGGCCCCTTGCGGGACTTGGAGGTTTTCCTTGAAATGGCGCTTCGCTCGGGCCCGACCTGCAGAACCCACAGGCTGCACAGGTCTTGCTCAAGATCAAAGGCCAGCTTACTTGTTGCCTTCTTCAAGCGCCGAGGCCATCAGTTCAGTCGCCACGCTGGCACCATCTTCACAGAGGCGAGCCAATTCCTTTCGGAACTCTCCCAACCGCTGCCCGTTGGACAGGTTGCCGAACTTGAACTGCATGTACTTGACCACCAGGTCTTGTTGCAGATTCATCGTGTGGATCTCGGTGACAAAGCACAGGTAGTCCTTGGTCATCTCGCCGAAGCGGTCCACCATCTTCTTCCAAGCGTCGAACACCTCAAGAGGCTTGTCCTGCCACGCGTCTCCCCAGCGGAGTTCAGCCCATCGGACAAACTGATCGGCATACCCACCGGCTTCTGCGTGATCCGAAATCAGGGACATCGGATCGACTTCTTCATCCCGGTGTTCAGTGCTCATCGCTGGATCGCTCGATCCTCCCTGACCGCGATCTGTGGCTCCAGAGCCTTTCGATGCGGCTTCAGCGCCATCCCGAGGCCCCTGTTGTTGTCCCACCGAATCCCCGGCATGCCGCTCCGTCCCGCGCGCCTTTGCATCGTTGGAAGCCTGCACGTCGATGGCGATGCCAGCGTCTTCTGCTGTGGACCACGCCAACGGCACGGCCGGCGTGACGCCGCTCGTACTGTGTGAAGTCTTGGCCACGTGCGGAAGAAGCATGGCCTCTTGCTGCTTGAGCCACATCACCTTCGGGAGTTCGATTTCCATATCCAGGGTAGGAACCCACTGCTCACCCATCTTCGGCATCCCTGTCTCATCAAAATACTGACGAACCGCCCGCTCTTTGGACAACCAGAAGACCGGTCTTCCATCGGGCGTGAAGTTCGGCAAGCGCCCGTTGCAGGTGTTCATTGCCTGCGACAAGCGCAGGTAGATCTGCGAAGCGGCCTCAGTGCTGCCGGTGTGCAGCTCAAAGACGCCAGCACCCGCAATCCCTGGCACAAAGAAGCGCAGCTTGCCGCCGAACTTGCACATGCCAAAGGCGTACTCTTCACATTCCTCAGGAACACAGGCTCCACGCACCACTGGTTGCCTGGGCACATGCTGCACGATCTTGCGCTTGGTCTGCTCGGTCCTGGTGACCGGTGGCAAATAGACGCAGTTCCGTGTTCCATCGGGCTCATAGCGCGAGCGGTAGCGAATGGTTTCTGCACCACCGCCCTGAACAGCAAGGCCGCCTCCGACGAGGGTGTCCAGGTCATGGTCCATGACGTCCGGGAAGACCACCGGGAACCGGTAGAGCTTCGGTGACACGTCAGATCCGCGGGATTCGCCGTAGAGTTCGAGCAAACGCCGTGTCGTCGCGGCACCCCCAGTGTTCATATCCCACGGATGGGCATGGAACTCCTGTGTGTTTCGCGGATAGAACGGGTTGGCCATCTCGCACTGCCTGTAGATCTCTTTCTCAGCTTCACGAAAGCTGATGAGCCCTTGCTGTGCCTTCTTGAAGAGTGCAGCAGCTTTTGGGTCGCCTGCGGCCTTCTTGCTGATGGCTTTGGTGCCAACCCGGATCTTTCCGCCGACACTGAACTGCACATCACGTTGAGCGATGCGCTCAGACAAAAACGATTTACCCATCTTCATTCTCCTTTCAAGCAGCTTCCCGCTTGTTCTGTTTGTCCGATGAGAGATTTCATCGGGCCTTCATTGCCACATTCGCGGCATCAGAAGACAACTGGCTGGGTAGAGAAGAGAACCCGCCATAGAGACGCACACAACTATTGCTGTGCACGCGTCCATGGCCTCTCGGTCAGCTTTTGAAATTGAGTTTTCGTGTGGCACTGCTACGCTGAAAACATGGATCAGAAGACCCTCGAATCAACGCTCAAAGCCCTGGACTGTGATAGCCATGCGCAGGTGCTTCTTTGCATCCCGAAAGGCCATGTTGATCGAGGCAGTGTGTACACCGACCTGCACGCAGCGCCACTGCATCGCGAGAGTCTTCTGCGAGTTCGTTTTGAGGGCTACGCTGGACTCGACAGTCAGGGCAATGCCACCGGCAGTCCCTATCCCGCAAGCATCGAGGTGAAACTTTCCTTTGAGGAAGGCTCGCCCATCACCACGCGATTTTTTGGCCTGTCCTTAGCCACCGCACAGGCGCTTGAAGGACGATGGACCACCATCGAAGCAATGGCAGTTCAGATGGGCACCAACCGGTATCTGCGCGGAGCCAGGCTGCAAAAGCCCACCGGGAGGATTGATCCCCTGTACAACGGCATTGGAGGGAAGGTATCGGGTGAGCGTGTACAGGAGGCCATCGAGGCAGCGCTGGGACGGCCTAGCCTGATTGAACAGGCTGCAGAGGAAGTCATGGCCAGCACAGTGATCAGCCGCCGACTTCAAGTTGTCGGCCGCTCAGCCAGCGCACTGCTGTATTCGCTCCACAGACCAGCGAGCCTTGTCCAGGCAGCCAATGCCCTGACCTTCGTCAAGCGTTGCACGATTGCCGAAGTTCGGGCCGCAGCGCGTCGAGCTTCCATGCCTGCGGCTGACGCGAGCGTAGCCACCAACATCGACAAGGCACTGATTGAGGCCGTCGGCCAGCAGCGAGAGGTCTTGAGTCCAGATCAACGCCAAGCACTCAACATCATCCGAAAGGCCATCAACGCCAGTGGCGCTGCCAGAATCCTGCTCAACGGAGACGTTGGATCAGGCAAGACGCTGGTGTTCCTGCTGTCACTTGCTGCAGTGGTTCGCAGTTCGGATACCAGCTCGCGTGTGGCCGTGATGGTTCCCAGCGACCTTGTTGCCCGCCAGATCCACGCGCAGGCCTCCAGCCGATTCCCAGACCTCAGGCCTGCACTGGTATGCGCTGATTCAAGCGATATCCCGGTCAACGCCAGGATTCTCATTGGCACGCAAGCGCTCTTGGCACGCAAGGATGTCGGCCAACTCACCGCGCTCGTCGTCGATGAACAGCACAAGTTCTCCGTGGATCAGCGCAGCGCCCTGGTGGGACCAAGAACGCACGTCATCGAGGCCAGCGCCACGCCCATTCCCAGGTCACTCGCATTGGCCCTGTTCTCTGGGTGGGTCCAGGCACGCATCGAGCGATGCCCCGTGGAGAAAGACATTTCCAGTCATGTGCTGATTGAGGGCAGCGACCGCGACACCGCGGTGCAGCTCGTACAAACGCACCTCCAGCGAGGCAAGCGAGTGATCTTCCTCTACCCCAAAGTTTCCGGCGAAAACGCTTCGGTCAAAGCCCGTGGGCAGGCACTGAGCGAAAGATTCCCCGGCAAGGTTGCCATCATTCACGGCAAGCTCTCCAACAAGCACAAGCAGTTGGCCATCAGCCAGTTTGCCGATGGTTCTTGTCCAATTGCAGTGGCATCCACTGCTGTTGAAGTGGGTATGGATGTTCCAGATGTTGGCCTGATGATCGTCAGTGGTGCAGACCGCTTTGGCGTCTCCCAGCTTCACCAGCTTCGAGGTCGACTTGTACGCAATGGTGGAAGCGGTGACTTCGTGATGATGCTGGATCGTCAACCAGCCCGCCCCACCCTACAACGTCTCCATGCCGTGAGGGATCACCTTGACGGCTTCGCTCTGGCAGAACGAGACCTGCAGCTCCGAGGCTTCGGTGATGTGCTTGGTGACATGCAGACGGGCAAGAGCACAGGCACTTTCAAGCTCACCAAACTCTCCGCAGAGGACTTTCTGGATAGTCCGGGTTGAACCAGATGCCACTCCTGAAGGAGAGGCACCTGGGTCAAATGAGCTATCAGCCCGTGAGGGCATCTTCTTTTGCAATCCTGATCAGCAGACATCGATTCAAAAGGCCGCTGATACCACGGTCGTTCCCACCTCTCATGGGGAACACGCGAGGATCATGCTGCACCTTCTTCTTGTGGTCCGCTCGTGCAGGTCTGTTGTCCGCGGCACAGAGCGGCCAAGCCGATTGCTTGTGCAACCAGTTCGGCACCGCCAGCGCGAAGGGCAGCTTCGGGTGCGAAATGGCTGGCAAAGCCGGCCAATCGCTCCAACAACTCCACCGGATCGATCACGCTGACCGCGGAAGCTTGCGCTTTCATGGCCGCAGTACCTTCCTTCTCCAGCGAGTTGGCAGCTGCGATGGCGATCAAGGCTCGACCTTGCTGCTTTGCGGCTTGCTCCAATTGCACGACTGCCCACTGCCGAAGCGCATTTGCAGCGCTGCGTCCGCCGGCAAGCGGCACGTCAAGTCGGATGTACCCGTGCTCAATGCATGCATAGGCACGCTCGGCACCGAGAACTGTTTTGATGCTCAGGTCAGCGATCATCACAGCTCTCCACCAACGGCCGCTACGACCTGCAAGCGCAGGGGATTCCAGCTATCGAGGTCCTTGACCACCGCTCGCGCCTGGGAGAGCGCTTGCATGAGCTTGGCATCGTAGTCCGCAGAAACCGAGTCGATCAACGAAGAACCGTTATCGCTGGAGAGCAACGCTACCAGGCTGCGAAGCGCAACCTCGGTGCGGCGCCCCATTCGAACGCTCTTCGAACGCTGGACGCTGGGGTCAACCGTGAACTCGCTGACTTCGCAGACAACGAACCGAGGCTGGCTGGACTTCTCAGAATCGTAGGAATCGAAGAGCAACGGCATCTTGGGTGTGTTGTCCCAAAGCGTGCCCATCTTGAACGCTGTCGCGGTCTTGGCAATCGCCTCCATGTGATCTTCAGCCATTACGCCGACGCTCATCCCATGGGTGTAGTTCAGGCTCGTAGCCACATTGAACAGTTTCATCACATTCCTTTTCCCGCACACAGCGGTTGTTGTAAAGGAGATGCTGGTATGGATTCTCGCAGAAGTCTTCTTCTGCAGGAAGCCACACACGAGGGTGAAGGTGCCCGCGCGAACGCGGACACCTTGGCTTTCAACTACTTCTTCTTGGAGGCCTCCTTGCGAAAGAGCCAAGGAGGCACTGGTTCATCATCACGCCACAGCCCTTTTCGATCGCTGCGCGCTTGATTTTGGAGGCCCGAGAGACTTCGATCCTTGGCGTAGAACTCATACACCCAGGCATACCCACTGCCCACCATGTGTGACTGCGCATCGGTGTCGTTGCATGCAACCCTTGCAACCAGACGGTCATAGCGGTCCTTGTTCTGAACGGCAAGCGTGGCCTGCCTTCCAAAGCACAGCTTGGACAACTCCAGCTTGGCACGACGACCAAATGCCTGCGACGACTCTGGGGCATCAATTTCGCTCAGGCGAACTCGAACAGTCTTGTTTCCAGGCAGCAGAACATCGATCGTGTCGCCGTCGGAGACGCCGATCACACGCCCATACAAAGCCGTTGCCGAGTGTCCAGTCTGCCCAACAGAAGGAACACCAGCAAATGCACCGTAGAAGCCAAAAAGAGCCACAAAGATTGAAGTGAGGATTTCCATGAGACTAGGCCGCGAGGGCAAGTTGTTGTTGAGGAATGCAG
This sequence comes from Hydrogenophaga aromaticivorans, assembly GCF_013387465.1. Lineage (GTDB taxonomy): Bacteria > Pseudomonadota > Gammaproteobacteria > Burkholderiales > Burkholderiaceae_C > Hydrogenophaga > Hydrogenophaga aromaticivorans. The sequence goes on from NZ_VYGV01000011.1 coordinate 68,989, forward strand.
ATCGGAAGGCTCAGAGGTTCATTGGCCTTTGCGACATGCAACGACCATTTCAGAAGCCGGGTGACGGTCGATGGATCGTGCAGGTCGGCTGCGTAGAAGAGCAAGTCGCTCTCCAAGGTCGGGAGGTCTCGGAAAACGCCCACCTTCTCGGCAAGCATCTTCATGCAGAAACGGCGGGTACCACCGGCCCTGCAGTTCGCTGACAGCGCCAGATACAAGCGCTGGCGCTTCACGCTGGGGACGTGCGAAGAGCGTTTGTAAATTCGCATCTCACACCTCCTCGACAAGAGCACACAACCCGAGCTCACGCTGCGCCTCATGATCCCACGTGAGCATGGCGCACTCAGGATCTTCCTCGACAAGCATCGCCCACTTCCAGGCCTCTTCACAGGTGCCGTCGAACGACAGAACCAGTTCGCGATAGCTCCCGAAATCGTGAGACACGCTGCTGGTTTGAATGCCTGCCTTACCTTGTTCCTGCAACTCATGTGGAATCGGGTAGTGGCGAAGGATCTGGGACCGAAAGGCCTTCATCTCCTTGCGAGAACGCTCCCGGTAGTCTTCTGCACCGACCTGTGCACAGTCCTCTTCGGACGGCGCAAAGCCGATTTCGATAACCTGATGTTTCATAAACGCTCCTATAAAGGTCCGCAAATGCGGTGTTGGTGGAGCGGGCCGTGATCAACGGCTTGTGTATGACCTGCGCCATACACAAAACGTCGCGATTCATTGGCTCATCTGAGCAGGGAAAAAAAGTTGACCCACCACCCCGCAAGGAGGTGATGGGTCTACAAGGTTCAGGCCTCTTCTTCCAAGGCCATGGCCGATTTGTCATCCACGTCGATTTCCAACGCTTCATCGATTTCGGCTTGCCTCTGAAGGGCCTTTGTGTACTTCTCTTCGTGCTCAAACCGGCTTTGCAGCGCGTTCTGAAGGGTACTGATCTCGCTTTCCGTTTCACGAATCGAATCCTGCAGGTACTTCAAGTGGTCGTGAACCTCTTGAACGATCCCACCTTCGATCAGATAGTCGGCTATGCGATCGGCACCATACGGCACTTTCTTCAACGTGACACTGAGGTCTTCGCCCTCCACGCATGCGCGAAGATTCGACCCGCTCCAGTTCGTCACGAGCTTGACCGTGAGGTTGCCCGTTTGGAACAGCGTCCATTCGTTGTCACTGATTTCTGAACGCTTGAGGCCCTTACCCGCCTCACGAACGGCAGCCATGCGCTTCATGATGCCCTCTGCAGCACTCGAAGCACTGTTGAAGCGAGCACCCCAGACATTGAAGGACGTCAGATCGATCCTCAGCTTCTCGTTCCAGGCTTTGACAGCCTGCAACTGCCGGCTGGTGTACTCCAAATCACCCTTCGCATTTCGCATCAGGCTTGCGCGTTTTCGCTGGTCCTTCTCGTGCACGCTTTTGAGCGCTTCGAGTCGGGCCACTTCAGCGTCGACCCCAGCTTTTTCGATCACCATCGGGTTGCCTGACGCAAGCGCCTTGACCTCTGCGAAGGACAGTGCTTGCATCGTGACGTCCTCCACCGTGCGTGCCGTACCGTTGTTCTCCATCACTTGCGCGATGAATCCGGCCTTTCGCTCCAGCGTTTGCCAGGAGTACGCATCGAATGTGCCTTCCGTCACGTAGCGAATGATGTGAACTTCCTCGTTGAGGTTGCCCTGTCGAATGATCCGACCATCACGCTGTTCCACGTCACGAGGCCTCCACGGCGCATCCAGGTCATGCTTCGCAAGCAAGCGGTCCTGCACGTTTGTCCCGAACCCCATCAGCTCTGTCGAGCCAAGCAGCACCCGCTTCTTCCCGCATCGCACCTCACGGTGCAGTTGGGCCTTCTGCTTGTCTGTCTTGTAGTCCTGGGCAAACGCGATCTCATCGCCCGGCACACCCATCCTCATCAAGGTGTCCTTGATGTGCCGGTACACCGAAAAGAAGCCGCCAGGAACGCTCAGGTCACTGAAGATCAACTGGGTCAGGCGTTGTGCCCTCCCCTCATCCCACAGCCGGAAGGTCTCCCGGATGCATGCGTTGACCTTGCTCTCAGGTTCATCAGCCAGTGTCGGATCAACGATGCGCATGTCCAACGCAGCCTTGCGGCCGTCACTGGTGACACACAGCATGTTGTCCTCATCGGGCGTCACTCCCCCGTTGCGAATCTTCTCAGCTCGTTTGACAAGCTCTTGCACATAGGCCTTCTGACGCTCGCTTGCTGGCACAGCGACCACTCGGTGCGCACCCCCAACCAGTTTCGGCTCTGGCAAACCCAGTTGCTTCTTGGTCCTGATTTCTGCAACCTCTCGGAAGATCAGCATCAGTTCGGGCACGTTGACAAACGACGCAAAGCGGGTGTGCATGCGGTAGCCAGACCCTTCGGGCTTGACCTCCACACACGTGACCTCACGCGCAAAGTTTGCCGCCCATGCATCAAAGCTGTTGATGTCCAGTTCTCGCAGTCTTTCCTCCTGGAGGTAGGTCTGCATGATGAACATCTCCCCGATCGTGTTGCTGATCGGGGTAGCCGTTGAGAAGTGCAGCCCATGGCCGTCATTTCCACGCTTTTTGAAGATCACCCTGCTCTTGATGAACAGGTCCAGCGCACGCGATGAGCAGCTGCTGGCGATCCCCGGTATGCGCTTCTTCTTGGTGAAGAAAAACAAGTTTTTGAACAAGTCCGCCTCATCGACCAAGATCAGGTCCACGCCCAATGACTCGAATCCAGGCAGTCCCTTGTCCTGATCCCCGTTGAGCAAGCTTGTGAGCTTCGTTTCCACCTGCTTGGCTGCACGACTGGCTTCGCGCACCACGTTCTTATCGCTCACCCCCATCACCGACATTCGGGCCTGCAGCTTCACCTCGTCGATGAAGTCTTTGACGATCTCATCAGCCAAACCGATCCGACCGAATGTCGAATGGGTGACGATGATGCAGTCCCAATCGTTTGTTGCCATCCGCATCAGCATGGAACGCCGGCGGTCCCCTTGGAGGTCTTCCTTGCTCGCTGCAAGAACCTTAGCCCGGGGGAAGGCTCGCAGGTACTCGCCAGCAAATGCGTGAAGCATGTGATTTGGTACCACCAGTACCGGTTTGGCCGCAATTCCCAGTCGTTTGGACTCCTGGGCCACACAGATCTGGATCAGCGTCTTTCCGCCTCCGACAGCCAGCGCGTAGAGCGTGTTGCCGTTGACGATTCCGCGCCAGATGGAGTCCTTCTGCGCAGCGCGCAAATTGACCTGTGGGTTGAGGCCCGGCACTACCAAGTGCGATCCGTCATAGGTGCGGTTGATGCGCCCATTGAAGACCATGTTGTAGTGCTGCTCCAGCTCACCGATACGCTGCTCACTCGCGAAAATCCAGCGCTCGAAAGCGTCCTGAATCTTCTTGGCTTTTTCCTGTGCAGCAAGCGTTTCATCACGGTTGATGACCCGCTTTTCCTTGCCACCTTCAAGTTCAATGGTGTCGTAGACCTCGGGCGTTTGCTGGTTGAGCAGCGCCGAGAGGATTTCCCAAAAGTCCTTTCTGTTGGTTCCCCACTCAGTCTTGAACAGCTGATGCTTGGGGTTGTTGAAATTGACGATCCAAGACGCGCTCTCCGCCAGGTGGGTCACCGAGACGGAGCAGTAGGCAAAGCTATCCCCTTGCAGGTCGTCCTTTGCACCGATCCTGAACTGCTCGACCAGCCATTGCTCGACGTATCGCGCATCGATCCATGGCACACCCAGACGGATAGCCACTTCATTCAGCGCAACAGTTGGCGGCACAACACCCGCGAGGGCTTGGACATTTCGCGCGTAGACGCTATCGCCCTTCGCCGCAGCGACTGCTTCCTGGTACTTCTGTCTCACCGGGCCACTGAGGTATTCGAGCGAGTCGACCCATTGCCCTGAGTTGGGCTCCAGGTAAATCCGATCGTTCGCCACCAGTTCATCCACCACCTCTTCATAGGCGGTCTCCATCGCACCTGCCATCCAACCCAGGTTCAGTCGCCCAAACCGGTTGTAGGACAGAACAATCGCGTCATCCAACGACTGTGCACGGTCAGCCAACACCGCGTGTGAAACGGTGCTGGCCTTGAAGATGTCGGACTTCACAGCAGTTTCCTGCTCGTCGTCGTAGATCTCCAGTGACCAAAGCAGTGGCGCATGGCTATCGGCTCGGTAGAGGCGCCTGTTGACAGCGCTCATCAGGTGTCCGTACTGCTGCACGAACCCATCGTAGAGGCCGTTGAGCTGCGCTCGCAGGGCCTGGGCGTGGCTTGCCTTGCTGGCATCCGCTTCAAGCAGCTTGAGGGCACAGTCACGGATGCGTGTCATGCCCTCCATGCGCTTGACGCTCGCCGCTGGCAGGTTCTGGAGCGATTGCACTTTCGCGCTCTCGTCCATTTGCAACAGCTCACCGTCCTCGTCGAAGAAGAACCCTTGGGCAACGAAGCTCTTGGTTCCAGACGGATCGCGGCGTGGATCTCCGTTTTGGGATGCCTCCACGTTGAGTTCAGCATCGAAGCACGGCGCAGGCATTCCGGTCGTTGCAAGTGCATCCAGGCGCTTGACCCAGTCACCATGCGGTGTCACCGACAGCTGCGTCCCCCAGCGATTGCACTTCCTGTCGAACTTGCCCAACACCCGCTCGGGGTGCTCGACGAAGTGCGCGTTGACAGCGCCGCCAGGAATCCAGTACGGAAAGCCGTTTTCGCATGCTTCACGCTTCGGGCCCGACTTGCGCCAGATGCCCGATTCCGGGTCCATCACCTCTTCATCAAGCACACGGTGCCGGCGTTGCAGTATCAGAATGTCCGCAACCACATCCGTTCCACCGAGGCGCCCAAAGGCACCCGTTGGCAGTCTCACGGCCATCTTGAGTTCGGCCCGGGCGTGAACGTATTTCAGAAACGCTTCCGTCCCGTTCTCCAGGGTTGCCGTCGACGTGATCACCGCCACGAGTCCGCCGGGGCGAACCATGTCGATGGACTTGGCAACGAAGTAGTTGTGGATGTTCAGCTTGAGCCGATCCAGGCGCTTGTCACTGACACGGTAGTTGCCAAACGGCACGTTCCCGATCACCAGATCAAAGGCGTCTGTGTAGCCCATCTTCTCAATCCCCACCGGATGAACCATCGTCTGCCGGTCTGCATACAACTGCGCAGCAATCTCGGAGGTCAGCGGATCGATGTCGACCATCACCACACGCGAGATCTGGCGCAGGTCCTCTGGCATGGCCCCAATGAAGTGACCAACGCCGCAGGACGGCTCCAGAATGCGACCACCTTCAAAGCCGAGGCTGCGCACCATCTTCCAGATACTGCGAATGACCGTCGGCTCGGTGTAGTACGCGGTCAGCACCGATTCCTCAGCGCTTGCGTATTCACCTGGCGTCAGGAGTTCCTTCAGCTTGTTCTGTGCCCATTCGTACCGCGACTGCGCCGCAAACACCTCGGACAACCCCCCCCAACCTGAAAACGCAGCCAGTGCGGCTTTGTCTTCTGGCGAGGGCAATGGCGTACCTGGTGCCGTGATCCGCTTGAGCGTTTCGACGGCCAGGATGTTGGCCTTGACCTTGCTGCTTTCGGTGTTCAACGCTTCGAGCATTTCATCCTTGAGGACGAACAGATCACGCGGCTTGAAGGCCGGCATGACCACTTGCGTCACAGCCTCTTGGATCTCGGTTTTGGCGGAGACCTCCACCGGGATTTCCAGCGGCACTTCGATCACTTCTTCATCGTCGAACAGGGAGGCCTGGCGACTGTCGTACTTGAATTTCATTTGCTTGCTTCCTTTCCCAAAACTGGGGTTGTTGCGAAAGCAAGAGCCGCAAGCGGCATTCGTCTGGAGGATGTGTCCACACGAATGACTCCGACGACGAAAGAGAGAGGCCCGCAAGCTAGTGCTGTGCGGGCCTCATCTTTCTTTTGGATGGCCTGAGTACGAGCCACCGTTGAAGCGGCATTCAGGTAGGGCCGCAGCTCTCCCCAAACGCTCCAAGTGGCATCTCCCATCGGTCTGCTACATGGACTGGGATATCCAGCGTTTTGGAGTTGGCTATGGCGATCCAGCGGTGGTCCAGCGCATAAGGAACACCAGCGTCCGCCCTTTGGACGACCGATTCACTGCGATGGATCGTCACGCCAAATTCGCGCTCATACACGGCGATCTTCTGGAAGGCCTCTGGGGCAATCGCTCGCACGGTTGCCCACTGGTTCTTGCTTCCGAAAATGCACTGACGACATGAGGTGCGTCCCCATCCCAGGTGGTAGGCCGGATGCGCCAGGATGCCCCAGCGCTTGATGATTTCCCACACCGCGGCTTCATCCCACTGGTGGATCGGCCGCCAATGGTCGATGTGCCTCTGGTAGGACCGGCCAGTGCGCAGATCGCAACGGTGCGCCTCGAACTGACGGTACTTCGAGCGTGCCTTGCTCTCCTGAGCTCGCTCGCCCGTGAGCACGAGTGTCTTGCCCCTGGTGAAGACTTCATCGTTCGTCAGGTACCGGGCCCCGGTGTCGATCTTCAAACTGCTGCTGCACCAGCGAACAGAAAGATTCGCGGACACCTGGGGGAACTTCAGGCGTGTGCCCAGTGGGCCATTGCCCCCCACCGCTACGAAACCACCAGTGCCGTCAGGAATGCACACAGGCGCTGTGGCAGCATCCTTTCGATTCATCTCGGCCTCGAATCCTCCGCGACGCCAGCTGAGAGTGAGCTTCACACCAAAGTGCTTTGCAACCGCCTCGCAGTAGGCCTCGGTCACTGGCCAGTCCATGAGGGTCGACCCCTCCCTGCCATCAACCAAGTGGTGGTGCAGTTCGATCTTCTCTGCCTGCACACCCATCTCCAGCAGATGAAGCAGGCATGCCAAAGAGTCTTTACCACCCGAGAAGAAGACAAGGAATCGGTCGTAGACGCTGAGATCGACGTTTTCATCATGAATCTCATCGATTTCCTCATTGGCCTGAAGCTCTGGCCAGAGCATTGCTTGTTCGTGGCTACGCGCCTGCACAAGCCACCTCAGCTGCTGCCATGGTGATGGTGGAGGGTGTCGTCAATACCTCGTAGCGCAAAACCGCCCCGTTGAACATCTTGAGCTCCAGTTGGCCTGTCTCTCCGATGTACAAGTCGCTGAGCCCACCGCTGCTGCATTGGTCCCCCCAGGTGAAGTCGTAACGGGTGCTCCCGTGGCTGAATCGACCGCACCGCACACGGGTGAGCTTGGGCTTGATGGTGAAGCGAATCTGACCCGGAACGGCGCCAAACTCAATGCGGTCTTTCGACTCGACGGCATCGGGGTACTGTTGCTTGATGCTCTCAAGGTGTGCAGGCCAATCTTCGGCGGCAAGACCACCGATCATGGTGACCTGGACCTGCCCCTTGACCAGCTCGGCCAAGAGTGCTTTCTTCGTGATTTTCATTGGTGTCCTTTCCGGCATTTGCCGTGTTTAGAAAGGAACCGCCGTGAGGCTTTCTCAAGCAGTCCAAGCGAACTGTTTGAGGAAGCCACCGCGTGATGCAAGTGGCTTTGAAATGGTCAGTTCATGTCGCCGCAGGTGTCTCGATAGATCGTTTCGACCACAAGGCACAAGAGGCTGTGAGAGTCCAACACATCATCATCATCGGGGCGGTAGCCCACAACATCTTCATAGAGGTCGTTCAGGCCGGCCCTCCCCTTTGCTGTTCTCACCAAGAGGACATCCTGCTTCGGGCCATAGACCGTGATCTGCAGTTGATCGCTGTCGATGTCTCTGGGCAGCCCATCCAGGTGATCCAGTGCCGTGACAGACACCTCACCAAGCGGGAGTGGGACCGGCGAGACGAGTGGTCCGCAAACCTTGTTCGCCTCTGACCCTTGTGTCGGTTCCAGATGAAGACCTGATGCGCCAATTCGGCTCAGCCGCAAGGTCTCAAACATCACGCCTCTCCACTGGTCTGAACTTCACAGCACTTGGCGATGCGGTCCATGATGTCTGCGTGCGACAAGGTGTACACATCCTTGAACGTGAAGCAGTCGCTACCGATCCGCGCAAAGATGCTCGTGATGCGGCCGCTGTACCGCTCCACAAACTTGAAGGATTCGGTGTTTCCTTGCCTGATCCAGTTCTCGGGTGGCAGGACTTCAAGAGCCTTCATCCACGCGTCTTGCGAGATCGGCTGAGGGTGCGTGCGGTACGCATCCTCCTGCTCCATGACGATGACGTCCAGTGCTTCCTTCTCGACACCTGGATGACGCTGGCAGACTTGCTCCAGCGTTTCACCGCTGAACATTCCTGCGCCGGTCATGCTGTTGACGATATCGATGATCTGCGGCGCAGCGCCTGCTTCACGCAATACAAAACATTCCTTGTTGGCCATGGGTTGGTTCCTTTCGTTACCCCAGAGTGGGCGATTGTTGAAACCGGAGCGAGAGTGCCTTTGCAAAGCGCAACCGCTTTGCAAAGTCATCTTGGACAAATGGATTGCGCAGTGGCCCGTCGTGCTGAGACGCAAGTCGGCGACGACCCGAGTTCGACGCTAGGGATGAAATTGGATAAGTTGGAATTTGCCGTGGCCAGCCCTGGGACACGGCGAAGGCGTTTTTGGTGCCTTCAGCCCGGACTGACCAGTGCCCTCAGAGAGCTTGTGCGCGTGGCCAAGAGGCACACGCAAAACCCACGGAACGGCGCAACCTCGCTGTCAGGTAACGCCATGCGCACTGGACGAAATGCCTTCTCCCGCAAGCGCGGCTTTTGACGGCATTGCGCGTGATGTTGCTCGATTTTCTTCGGAAAGACAAGAGGTGAAAAACGTGCTTTATGGCGAGCTTTCACCATTCCAACCATCCATCAATGTGTTAGAGAGATGGCGCGTTTTCTTATATGCCTGAATCGCTCTTTGACCGACCTCTTGATAACCAAAAGAAGAATGGACCCAATGGGTCCATTTTTGCCGACTCAAGCTCCTCGCCAGGTCCTCAGACGACCGTCATCGACGTGGCAAAAGTTGCTCGCGACATACAACCCAACGCCGCCACCCTGCAAGTACTGCGCGATCTGGGCAAGCATCTTTGCAGGGTAGTCGGGCATACGTCCATCCCAGGCCCGACCTTGCATGTGCAGACTGTTCTTTGCAGCGCCCTCTGTTGCACTGTTGGTCTTCGGCGATCTGTAGCCAGAATTGGTGATCAATGGCCTGTCGATCCCGTGCGCGATCGCGACACCCTGAATACCGCACAAAATATCCAGGAGGACGGGCGACATCTGGACGGCCTCGCCCGCTCGCACATCCCGCAACAGCCTGCAGGCTCGGATATAGGGATCACGCAGGAGCTGCCCATCTGCGAAGTAGACCTCGTTGACTTCTTCGATTCGGCCGGCTACACGGCGCTGGAGCCATACCCGACGTGGCTTCGACCAGAAGTCAGTTTGCCCCCCCGCAAATGCAGGCGGCATGAACACAGCCGGGACGATGGCGGCAGTAGCGATCTTCAGAAAGCTGCGGCGCTCCAGACAAAGCAACTGCTCGGCGCTAGCACTCTCCACCAATTTCACTGCGGCTAACCTTTGGCGTCTGTCTTCTGGCTGATCGGCAAACGGCGCCAACGCTGCTCAACCATGAAGCGGATTTCGGTGACACCAGAAAGCTGATTGGCAGGGATCACGTAGTACGCACCGTCGGCCCGCATTTGAACGGGGCGACCATCCTGGGACACCACTGCGTCAATGACCACGCCCTTTTCCGGGACGATGAATATCGCACCACCTTCAGCAATCCACGCACTGGATATGTCATTTGGAGGCGACAAGAATCTGGCACCCTCATACCCAACCGGGGTAGCGCATCCGGACACCATGGCCAGTACAAGAAGACAGGCCGATGTAATCGTGTATCGATTGAGTTGCATAGCTATCACCTCTGCGAATGGAGATACGGCTCCATCTCGACATCCTTGGTCAACGTCAGTGTGAATGAAGTACCAATGTCAACCGTCCCTGTCGGAGGAATCCGCAGGTTTCGTCCAATCGTCGCCTGCACCACTTGTGAAAGCGCTTGCCCCATGATGGATCCAGCCGTCTGTGTTGTGTCGCTGGTGCCGCCTCCAACAATGCTCACAGTGCGATCCGATCTGGGCATCAGATAGGAAGCAGCACCAACAACCAGCGCATTCCCAAACATCTTGAAGAAATGGTTGTTGATATCTGCGGGCATGCCGCTGATACCTTCGTCAGTCGATGCCGATGCACCTGACAGCGAGAAAGAGCGGCCATTGGGCAGTCGCAGTCGTGTACAGGCTGCCAGAATCGCCTCCTGGCCCACCAGCAGGTCTGAGTTGTAGGTGCAGGTGACCTCTGACCCACGAGGGACCAACAGAATCCGTTGCGTCACCGAGTCGTAGAGATCGCTCGATACCTTTGCCGTGAAGGTGCCTGGAAGGCTGGAATTCAGACCGCGTGTGAGCACCGTCCTGATCAGCGTTCCCTCATAGAGGGTTGGCGCTGCGCGAGCAGCTTGCAGCTTTGTTGATGAACCTATCCCAGCCTGGTTTGCGAATTGACCCATGAACCGGGAATTCGAGTCCGAAACGTTCACAAGTCCGCCGCCGCCGTTCACGTCTTGCCCGAAGAGACCTGCACCAGAAGAGCCCTGCTGCGGCAAGTCCCCCTGGGCAAGCTCAACCTGCTTTTGCCGCAGCTTTTCCATGGACCCCTGACTTTGGGCCAACAACCGCTCGATGTCTGCGCGTGCGCCATTTGCAGGCGTTGACGTGACTTGCTTTGAGGCACGTTGTGCGCCAGCATCGCCAACGCCGCGGCCCCTCAAGTCGACCTCGGATGCGGCCATCGAAGCGATCAACGCCATCTCAAGGCGTTCATCAACCTTCGGCTCATCATTCTTCTGGGTCAACGAAGGAGGCTGCGGAAATTCGGGCAAGGTCACCGGGGCCGGCGCTTCATTCAAATCCTTGATCAAGTCTGTGACAAGGGGCGCCTGAACAGGGGGAGCCTGCTCTTTTCCCTTGAACTCGGTCTTCCCTGGCCACAGCAGAAATCCCGTCAATCCCACTACCGCAATGCCCATACCGATGGTGCGCAGGTTCCGCGCAGGCATGCCCGATTGAATCTCGACATCTTCCACGACATCGCCGAACTCGTGCCCGAGCCCACCAGCCTTTGCATCACGATCTTGAGATGGATGCGAAGCAAGGGGGTTGGTCCTCGCCTTTGGAATATTCGGATTGGCCTTCATGTTCAATCCTTGGTGATGCGTGCCTGATGCCGCTTCCCGATCTGCAGCATCCACACGGGCGCTGTCCGGTCAATCACGATCACATCGCGGTCACGAATGCTCTTGCGATCTGCCACGGTGTAATTGACCGGCATGAGGCTCTCTTTGCCCCGCTCGTTGGCCTCTACCATGAAGACGGCCGGGAGATCCTGGATACCCGGAGGCATCCGTATCCAGGTCTTCACGCCATCGGTGTACGCATGGAGGCGCACAAGGTCAGGGTCCTGTGACTCGACCTTGAGGAAGACCAGTTCCGACGGGTCAAGCGTCTCATCTGCGAGGTTCTGGGAGACCAGTGCGGCATGCGATTCAGTGGCTTGGGCCAGAACCGCTTTGACCGAGGCATCGCGACGAATACGGAAATCCTCCTCTTGGTCGGGATAGGAGAAAACCGCCTTCTGAATACGTTCAGTCGGCTTGGTCGTTGCGATCAACTCGAACTGATAGGTTCTGCGATCCGTCACAAGGCTGAGTGAAGTGACCGTGTTGGGAACAGTTGCCTTGATGTAGAGGTTCTTTTCGTTGCCCTCGATGCGCCACCGCACCTTGTCACCGATTCGTGGAACTTCGATCAACTCTTCATCCTGAGCAAGGGCAATGTGCGTGTGCATGCCAATGGTCACGGGAAGCTTATAGACAACATCCGGGGTGAATGCGAAAGTGACGATTCGACTGTCCAAATTCCCGGGCGTTGCCACCGAAATGTCACTGGTGGTCTGCGCCCATGCACTTGCGGACAAAGCCACGGCGCAAACGAAAGCGATTTTTGCAATTTTGAACATCATCGAAAGTCCTCTGAAATACTGAAATTGGTGACCGCCAGGCCTTCAGGATTGCGGAATACATCGTCCTGAGTTTTGTGCCCAATGACGGCTAACGTAACTGTCATGGCATATGACTTCGTTTGCGGAGGTACGCTCGGAGCAGACCTGGAAACAAGCTCGTAACGAATCAGATAGGTCATGTCAGCCACCTTATTCACTGATCGGCGGACATACTCACGCACATATGTTGGATACCTCGCAAGCTGTTGGGGAGGGTTGTTCTCCGGCTTTTGAAGATAGCTCTTCACCTGATCGATTGATGTGCCAACGGCCCGTCGTTGAACTCTTTCAACGTTGCGTTGCCAGATTGCTGGAGTGATTTCGGTCAGGTCACTGGCGAAGCTGGAGGCCCATGCCATTTGCGAATCTTCATCAGGAGTGAATTTACTGGCCACTCCACTGGCTTGCAGTTCACCAGAGTCGTTCTTCGTAACCTGGATCACATGCACTTCTTTGGTGGTGATCATGTAGATCAATCCGGCACTCTGCAGCGCCACGACGGCCATGGATACGACACCCAGAATCTTCCACCAGCTGGCTTCGATGGCGGACTTCGAACCACGTTCGAAGTAGACCCGAAGCGCGGCTTCTTCGGCAGGTCCCGGTACGTGGTCAGGTGCTTTCTTGAGTTTTCGCATGGGAATATTCTTTGCCCGAATCTGACGTCTGAAGCAGTGAATGACAGTCCGTTCAGGGCCGCATTCGACTGTTCGTCCTCAATCCCACATCTGGACAAAGCCAGCTGGGATGTCATGTGGGGAGGACGGGACTTGGACTTCAGCATTCAACCGTGGCTTGGCTCCCTTCCCCGGCTGCCCAGCAGCACGCTCGTACAACTCGGAATCGAACCTTTGTCCCACTGATGGTGGTTGTTCGTTTCGCGCGGGCTGAGAGTCGATGGAGGAGGTGAAGCAGATCATGTTGGCACGCTGAACGCCCAATGTGTTCTGCCATACCAATGCCGCCTGCAACTTTCCGTCGGCGCCCCTTATGCACTGCACCTTGGATTGCGCATTCGCGAACTGAGCGCAGGAAAGCAGAAATATTGCAAACACTGTTTTCTTCATGGTTGATACCTCATATGAGAAAAAATCTGATCCGTTGAGTTGAACTAATGCAGTCACGGATTTGCGGTGGGGGTTGGTGGCTTGGAGAACCAAGAGTTCACCTTCGAAGCCATTGCCTTGCCACCCTGATATCCAGCCTGAACCTTTGAGGCGGCAAATTTACCGCCGGCTACTGCATTTCTCCCCGAATTAATAGGATTGGCAGCTTGTGCAATAGCATTCGAGTTAATTGCACCGGCGGCTCCGGTCCGCCCTGGGAATATGGCATCCGTAATGCTCGGAATACTCTCGAATAGTTTTGTCATGCCTGCAGCAATCATTGCTATTCCAAGAGCTGTCGCCGCTGATTTACCCTCACCAAACTTCTCAAATGAGCTTGCAAAGATGGTTGAAAGGAGCTTTAGCACGATCACTGCAACGACTGTGAGAAATGCCGAACTGACCAGATAATTGAGCCATTGCCCGAACCACGCTCTGGTGTATCTGCTCACAATGGTGGCAACCATCAGAGGGCCGATAACAATCCCTACACCCAGGAAGATTGGCCCCATGATGAACACCCCCAGCAGGCTCACCAACGACACCACGATGAAATAGATTGCCACAACCAAGACCAGTACGGTGAGGACAATTTCCGCAACAACATCAACGATCTTCCACGTCCCCCATGCCTCACCAAACGACTTCCCAATATTGACAAACAAGCGCGCCACGGGGTCGTAGAGACTTTTGATGAAGTCCATGAATGTTTGGCCAATGTCCAAACCAACAGCCGACAGTACGGACTTTGCAATCCCATAGACGGTGTCAACTACGACTGAATAATTCGTGAGCAAAGCAGCCGCGATCAAGGAGAAAAGGACTGTCTCCAAAACAGCCGGTATCACAGGCTTTTTCTCCAACATTGCCAACATGGCATTCCAAATCAGCTGAATCAGCGCAAGCACCCCAGCAAGCGCCATCGCAACAGATTTGAGACTACCCGCCAGTCCCTTTGCCGCATTGATGACCCGATCAACAAAATCATTGCCGATCACTGCATTCACAACGTTCTTGAATACCAAGGCAAGATTTTCAAGCAATGTTGGTTCTCCGGCTCCCTGGGCAAACGCCAATACAGGAAACAAGAGAATCATCAATGCAAGACCTAGCCTGCTGACACTGCGCTTCGCATTCATTTTTTTATTGAGCGAGGGATTTCAGAATGGTGGCGTCGCTCTTGTTGTTCGCTTTACGATCTTCCCAATATTTGCGATACGCTTCCTCCAGCTTTGCACGCTCGTCATATTGCCTCTGTCTCTCAACACCAGAATCACGGGTTGTTGCAGACATCATTGCCAACATGGCTTGTTGCTGCTGAATGACGACACCGACAGAATTGGTTGTTGCCTGGGCAGCTTGCGTCACGCCTTCGATCATTGGCATGCCAGTCATGATCCCCAAATGCGCCTCGAAAGCCTTGGCAATCTGATCTTCGGCAAGCTTTGCGGAGTCATAGAGGGACTTCGCCGACTTATCGCCCTGCTCTTTTCGGCGAGCGACCGAATTCACAAACTCTTCGAAAGAGGTGTACTGGCTGACCGAGAATGCACTGCCAAAGTTATCGAAGACGTTCTTACTGGAGGTCAACGCCCCCTGCAAACCCTGTGCGGCCTGGACCAGCTTGATCAACTGGGCGAGTTCTTCTGACTTGCTGATCTGCTCAATGATCGGAAAGGTATTCAGCGTTTGCTTCATATCTTCGATGAGCTGCTTTCCCGACGTGATCGTATTGGTTGTTTGTTCAATCGCCGTAATCAGGTTTTGCGAAAGATTGGAAACGTCAATCACCGGAATGCCAGTGGCAAAGCTGGGCTTTCCGAACGAAAACGCCAACAACATCGCCGACACCAAAACTCTGCGCTTCATGCTCAGCTCCTTATTGCTGCTTTGAGATAGTCATCACGCCATGTGCGCGATCCCGATTGAAGATGCTCATCAAGCATCTGCTGAAATTTCGCTTCGGACCTGACCAGAGCAAGAATCTCTTTGCTGAAATTCGTCCCGAGTATCCGGGTCGTGTTTCCAGCGATTCTCAGGTAGTCACGCTGGGGCCTGAGCTTTCCGATCATTGAGACTTGATCATCAGTGAGGCCGAACATCTTTCGGTAAAGCTCCCTGTGGCTCTCCAATTTCCTGTTGTAGCCCAGCAGGATGTTTGGAATGTTGTCTGTGAGCGTTGCTCTTATCGCCTCGCTGTCAACACCGCTCACTGACTCAGGAGATTGCACAGTCAGCCAAACGAAGGCATTCTTCTTTCGAAATGTTTTGAGCCATTCGTCAATGCCCGCCAAGAAGGCCGGGTTGTTCAGGGCAAAACTGGCCTCTTCGACATATATGAATGTTGGTCGCCCATCGAGCGAGCGCGAGATCGTATTGAACGCATGATCCAGAAATGCGCGCCCCAATCGGTCTACCCGCATGATTTCTCGCATTTCAATGCAGGTCCAACTGGCAAACGTCAACTGATCTTCTTTGGAACCAAAATAGCCAAACGGGCCTGACTCAACCCATTCATGCAATTTGGTTTGAATCTTCGAAGGCAACAGCGACCAGATCGTGTTGAGGCTCGCTTCTTGGGTTGGAGCCATTGCGATGGACTTGATCGTGTCGTAGATATCGGCCCGATCTTGGGACGAAAGCGTCTCACCACCCTCCTCAATGCGGCGAATGATGAACTCACGAGCCTGCACACGATCGATGTCACTCTCGCGTATGTGCTTCATCGGATTGAAGCTGAGTCCCTGGCGCAGATCGACGTGGGTGCCGCCAACAAGGTGCGTGAGGATTCGGCAGGAGTGATCCCTGTCGAAAATGATCACCTGGGCATCCGGGTACCTTGCGAAGGCAGCCAGGCAGTAGTTCACGAAAGTTGTTTTGCCCCCACCGGTGGGCATCACCAGCAAGGCATGCCCAACCTGCTTGACGAAGGGGTCGAAGTGAACTTCGGTGCCGAACTTCGAAGTGAAGGTAGCCAGTGAAGGCATCGGCCGCGAGTAGATCTCGGAGAGGTGGTCCGACTGTGCAGACCCTGGGAGCACAGTCGTTGTCGGGAGGGCATTGCTGATGATCTCGTTGTTGGCGAGCATCAACCGCTTGTTGTGAGCCCAGACACCCGGCAAGGCGGAAAGAAATGCTGCCTTCATGCCCAAGCGTTCGCGGATGTGAGGGAGGCCCCCCACGTCCCGGACGACGCGGGCCATCAAGGTCTGCACCGCCTGTGCGCTCTCAGCGTAGACGGTCAGCGATGTCGAGTGCATTGAGAAGCCAAGCGATTCCGCCGCTTGCCTGCGCATGGCCTCCACGCACTCACCATAGAGGTCCGCCTTGCCCGGATCAACTTCTGGATCTCTTTGCTGCAGGAAAGCAGCAACACGTTGGCCCAGTGTGCTTTGCGACATCCGGTAGTAGCGTGCGTGCTCGTCAACGGTTGCACGCGCCTGGTCGTATGACATGCACCGGAGGACATGGGTGAGGCGAAACTCTGCTGGCACCGAAAGCAGCTTGTTGAACGCAGCCATCTGTCCTGGGTAGCCATTCATCGAAATGATGGTCCCGTACATAGAGCGGTTGGACCCATTCACAGCGAAGATTTCGCGGCCGAACCTGGTATCTGCGCTGGCCAGTGTGGCATCTAGCATGGAGGACGGAGCCGGGCTGATCGATGCGTTGTGATCCAGCGTGGGTGAAGCCATCAGATGCAGCGCGTTATCGAGCTCCCATCCTGTGAGGCGACCAAAGTGCGCAACAGAATGGGTTGCCACGTAGCTTGCCAGCGTCTCTTCCATGATGGCGACGTTGCCGTCGAGTTGCCTCGCGTCATGCAGGACCGCTGATCGCACGTTGTTGGCTGGATTCAGACTCGTCACGATGGATGCGAAGAAGGTCTGTCCCTCATCGCTCATCTTGCGGCGCACGTTCTCCATAAAGGCGTAAACGCCAGTCTCTCCGACGAAGAGGACAAACAAATGGGTCTTGAGCGTGTAGACCTGTTTGGACCTGTAGGTTGCGCGTAGTTGCTCCTCCAATATCGCCGTGACAGGATTGCTTTCCATGGAATCCCACTGTTCCGGCTCGGTTTTGAGCCGTTTGTCAGTGACGAACCACATGTAGTAGCGCTCATCGAGTTTGTCCATTGAAGACTGCATTTCGACAATGGCTTGCTCGTGTCGCTGCACGTTGTCTTCATCGACATCAACACCAATGAATTCGTATGCAGCAAGAAGGCCGCCGTCCTTGCACAGCACAAGGGAGGGCGTGACGTGGACCATCCACGGCAGATGCTCAGACAGGCTGCTGTCCTCGCTTTTATTGGGGTTTCGGGCACGGAGGCCCGTGATCGTGGACAACGCCATCACAAGCTCAACTCAAAGGTATTTGGTTTGCATAACCATTCGGGCGGGACACCCATGTTTCCCCGTGGCTGGGATTTCCCGCGTAGAGGTTGTTAGGCACAACCTCATGAACAAGGTAGAGAGCCATGATCTGGTGATCCTTTTTGAAGAACCACGAGAGTCCGGCGTGAATCACGGCAGCAAATGGAATTGCGAGCAATCCCCATGGCAACCCAATGACCACCGCCACCAGGGCTGTGATTGCCCAGATCATGGTTGCGGTCTTGGTGCCAACACCCGCATTGAGGCGAGGTCGCCTCAGTGCAGGGTAGTCGGCGATGAGGCCCGCTGATGATGCGTTCTCGTCCATCAGAGCGTGCAATTCGTGACCAAACCGGTGAGGCCAATGATGTATGGGCCGGCAACCATGATGACGCAGCCAATGATCACGTACATGATGATGTCACCGACCACGGAGGACTTGATGAACATGCTGTTGATCACGAACAGAATCAACGCGATGATCGCGGCAACCGTCGCGATCTGTTTGAGCCAGCCGGCGAATTGGCACAGACCATCAGCACCCGTCTGCTGTGCCATCGCGCTCGGCATATAGGTTGCCAGCAGTACGGCTGACAGCATCAAAGCTGCCCGAAAAGCGACTTCGATATTAAATTTGGACATGAACGTGCTCCAGGTTGTATTCACCATTGCTAACTCCTTTGACAATTGCGGTTTCAGAAACTCTTCGGTAGCTTTTGTCCGTGCCATCGTCCTGTCTGACGTATGAGCGAGAACAAAAAACCACCAAGTTGATGCAGGCAGCGATGTATCGCTGTGCCGATTGGGGGGACATCTGGACGCCCTCAGGAAGGGACATCTGAAAGAGCAGTTCCAGCGTGCTCAAGGCCCCCGCGGCTGAAGAGGCGTGCAGGGTCGTAACTGAACCGTTGTGGCCCGACGAGAGCGCACGCAGAAGGTCGTAGGTGTCATCACCGCGGGTTTCAGAAAGAATGAGGCGGTCATATCGCTCACGCATGGCGTGCTGCACCAAGACCTTGGCAGTGAGACCTGACTGGGGTGCGGCCAGGTAGCAGTTCTTGTGCTCCACCTTGAGGGCCATTTCCCGCGCGTCCTCGATCAAGCCGATGCGCTCGTTGGCCGGCAGGTGCATCAGGATGGCGTTGGCCAATGTGGTCTTGCCGCCAGAGGTTGGGCCAGCAAAGACACAATTCAGACGCTGATGGATGATCAGGTCGACGAGCTTTTCTGCCAGCTCTTCCGACAACATCTGCCACTCAACCAGCTGGTTCAAGGTGGGCCGATCCTCGGGCTCCAAATGCTTGCGAATCGCAAGCGTGGTTCCTCGCGCATCAACGCCCTTCAAGGCGCCGGCAAAGCGCAGTCCACCCACCCCTGTGGAGACAACCGCGTCAGCCGTTCCGCTGCGCAGGTCCCTTCCATGCGATCCGCCCTCCGCACCGGCGTGCTTGGCAACTGCTGCCAGGGCCAGCTGCCGGTCAACCTCTGGCAACACGATGGATGACCGCTCGATGCGCCCGTGCTTTTCCACCCAGACACGCCCATCGGCTGTAACCATGATTTCGGTGACGGCACGGTCTTCCATGATCGCTTGAATGGGAGCAAGCGACTTCGAAATGACTTCTTGGAGACGTACCGGACTGAGCATTCACCTATCTTCATGTGGCCTCTGAACATGAAGAAGGCGAAACGATGCAGCTTCAGGGGGTCATTCAACGTGAAAGGCCCTCGCAACCCGAATGTGGCCCGTTTTGGTCAGCATTTGAAGTTGCGCGGGCTCGATCAAGGGCCATGATCGATGCATCGTGCAGCTACAAGACACCGGAGCATGTCACCCGATCTCAACCGCAAGTCCCACTCGATGGCGTCCGAAGCCAAAGCTCTCGAAGCGATCAGAGAGGTCTTCGAGAACGTCTATGGGCATTCCCGAATCTTGAACAACATCGTTCTCCCGACCGGGCAAGAACAAGGCCCCCCCACCAGTGAATATGACGTGATCGTCATCTGTTCAGCTGGGATCATCATCTTCGAATCAAAAGGGTGGAATGCTGACCGTCTTGTCTGCAAGCATTACCCGGAAGGGAAGAGCCAGTGGTTCCTCATACAAGGCTCAGTTTCACAACCGATTCGCGATCCAATCGCACAAGGCGGTTTCAAGACTCGCTATTTATCTTCCCAGCTGCCTGGCGTTCGGGTCAAAAACTATGTTGTGCCCACCAATCAGGCGCTTCAAATCGACCCCAAATGCACAAGCCATGTTGTTGGGTTCAACGATTTACCCTATCTCGCACGAATGAGCCGCTTCAGATCGAAGAAAACCGGCAACTTTCACCTTCTCAAAAGAGACGAAATTGATGCAATCGCCAACACGATTGTCGAACTGTCTAGCCAATACACAATCGATGAGCATATTGCAAGCCTGGAAAAATGGATTAAATCCAGAAACACGCAATGCAACCGTGATGCATCAACTCAACAATCAGCAGGCCTCCATGACCGATAACAGCAATCACATCGTTCCAGAAAAAACCACGCTTTACGTTGCGCAAAATGTCGAACTCAGCGGCATGGTGGACAGCAGCTGCGAAGCCGACGAGCGCGCGGTTGTGCTCGGCTCATTTTCCGGCGATATCGCATGGAGCGGCATTGTCCAAATACCAAGCGGCGGGATGCTGATATTGAAGGACAAACTGGCCTGCAGAGAACTCATACTCGGCGGAAAGATCATCAGTGGATCAAGCACCGCGGTCATAACGACCAATCTTTTGAGGATGGGTCCCGCTGCACAGATTTCGGCCGGTTCTATTCATGTCCCACCGGGTGGACTTGAACAAGCAAGAGGTTCGATCATCAATGCGCGGCTTCACATGAACGATGAAGATCCCTTCGAGCGCTTTGCCGAAAAGGAACGGGAATCAAGGGGCAACCTCAACCTTTACAAAGGGGTTCCGTTTTGAGCTTGACCGGCAAACTCATGTGCTTGGCCCTAGCTGCCTTGACCTGCAGCAGCACCATGGCTCAAAGCTCCCTTGAATCGACAGCTCGTGTTGCATTGGCGAAGGGTCAATATCAGCGCGTACTGGATCTCTATGCCAACGCATCTGAGACGAATCCAGCGGCCGCTACCGCCATTGCCCGGTATAGGGTGGCCATCGCTGCAGAGCGGCTTAAAAAGTATTCATTTGCTATGACTAATCTCGATCAAGCCCTCACCATTGATCCGAGCGGGAGTTTTGCAAGTAGCTTTTCACGTATCAAAGCTCTGCACGAATCCATTGAAAAGGGATGCTCGCTTTCCAACGAATGCTCAGTCAACGGCCCCACTCAAGCTAACGAGAACATGATAGTCCAGGAAGAAAAAATTGTATCCAATGAAGTTTCGACCGTGACGGATCAGCCAAACTCGCCGGCCATGGATGCGCCATCACCAAGCCTCTCTTCGCCATCGTCCGATATCACCTCGATGACGAGCAGCTCCGTCGATGTGCAAGCAGATGAACCTGAACGGGACTTGGCCGGCTACATGATGGCAACGATTGCGATCATGCTTGGCCTTCTTGGATGGGCCCTGTCGCGAGGCAGAGCATTGAACTTGGTCGTTAATCCAATCAAAAGAAAGCTGTCACGGTTTCGCGACCATTGGCGGGCTCGCTCATATCAGACGATTCTTCGCATTAGCCTCAAGGATCAGACTGCCATCAGCCCTCTTGAGCTTCAAATGCTTGACTCTCGCGAAATCATTGCCAAACTGATTCTCATGATCCCCAAGGAACAACAAGGGTCCGTGCTCTACCTTCGACTTGCCCAGACCCTTGAGGTTCTGGAGCGAGAGTGCGGCCGGGCGTTGTTCAATAGGAGCGGTATGGCTGGCGAGCTTTCCATCGAAGATCAGCAACTTCTTTCAACTCAAACAAAGCTCAAATCAAAACCAATCGACGTATTGACGTGCAATTCCGAGGAAGTTTCCCCCGCGTTTCAGCGCCAACTTTGGCAATAATTTTTTCATTCCCTTTTTAAGGAGCAAATACCGTGAGTCAATATCTTGAGGTCAGTGAGACTGCAACCGAGCCTGATTTGAATGATGAGGTCGACTACGCCGAACCCATTGCTGACAGCCATTTCGCCCAGGCAAACCTCCATCAAGTCCACGCAACCACTGCCCTTGTCGCCCCTGCCCTCCCCCCTACCGATCGGCCCAACGGCACGATCCCTAAGGGGGTCGAGTTCAACGGCACGGTGGTTGGCCGCAATCGTTACGACATTCACGGCAGCTTCAAGGGCGATATCACCATCACCGATCAGGACCTGATCATCAGCGATGGCGCCGAATACCAGGGCAATGTTGTCGCCAAAAACGCGGTGATTGCCGGTGTTTTGAATGGAAAGGTGGTGTGCAGCGAAGGTTGTGTCCAATTCGCGAGTACTGCAAAGTGCGCCGTTGAACTGGAGTACGACGAGCTTGTCGTGGACCGTGGCGCCAAAGTGAATGCCCAACTCAAAAACACCGGGAACAACTGAAATGATCAAAAGCGACATCACCTCACGCTACCAATCCGGCCACTGCCTCGTCCCCTTGGGCAGCACCATGAACGGCGAAGTCCTCACCGAAGAGCCGATCGTCCTGATCCTGGACGGGGTCTTCGATGGCACGATCAGCATGCTGTCCGGCGGCACCGTGATCATCTCCGCGACGGCTACCGTGACTGCCAAGTCCATCGAAGCCGACGACATTCTCATCGAGGGCGCCGTGAGCGGTGAGGTTCATGCACGCAAGTCGCTGGTGCTTGCCGATTCGAGCAAATTCCGTGGTCAGGCCCAATATGGTCAAACGGTCAGCGTTGAGCCAAAGGCACGCATCAACGGCGCTTTGGTGGACACCAGCTGGTCCAACTAGAGGGACGCCGCGGCCCCGTTTTCAAGCGGCCAAAAAAAAACCCCGGCATGCCATAAGCAGCCGGGGTTTTTCTATTTTCTGAGAGCCGCATCGTTTCCGATCAAGCTCTTTTCTGTAAAGCACTCACACTGCGTTCGATCGACTCCACCTCGCACCACTGCTGCAACCCAAGAACGGTAGTGTCCTTGATCACAGCATGCTTCCACGCGGCACGCAACCGCGGGACTGCCAGAGATAGCGGCCAGGCACTCGCGACCAGATCCGGCACCACGATCAAAACCTCTCCCAATGCCTCTTCAATGTCCTTCAGAAGGGCCTCAGTGAGTTTGATGCGCCAGCCCGAAGCCTCGACAGAGAACCCCGCTTTCGCGCTTGTCCCGTCGATGATCGAGATACCCCCTGCATAGGCCTCCAGCACGTGTTGCACGACCGAGTGTTCGATGCAATCGTCCATGATGTACCTCGGGTAAGGGTTAGATGCTCGCCGGCTGAATGAGTGCGATCCACTCCTGCACTTCGGCACCATCTGCGACAGGCCGCAGGTAGAGCTTCGATGTCGGGTTGGCCTCCTTTTTGAAGGCGACCACCTCGGAAGGAACCTGGTCCATGCAGTCCAAGAGCATTTCTCCTGCGAAGCTGGCGGTACATTCAAACGGAACAATGTCATCCAGCTTCTGATCGAGCTCAACCACTTCGCGTTGCAACTGATCGGGCGACTGGACGGTGATCGACTCGTTGCTCAGGATGAACTTGAGGTAGCGGTCCCCACTTGCGTATTCCACGCGATGGCGGACACGATTCCAGGCTGATGGCGGACAGTGTTCCACCACCATGGCGGACACCGTTCCACGGTGATGGCGGACAGCATTCCATTTTGATGGCGGACACCTGCGGGTGTTCTGAGTGACCCAAACGCGGCATACGCTGACCGGTTTTTCGACCGGAACCAGCAATGCCCACACCCAGGGTCACCATGAGCAAAATACGACACACACTGCAGCTGCTGCACGCCGGGGCATTGAGCACCCGCCAAATCGGTGCCGCTCTCGGCATCTCCAAATCCACCGTCAGCGAGATAGCCAGCTACGCACGCGTGGCTGGCGTGGACTGGGTCTTGGCCCAGACCTTGAGCGACGAAGAGCTGCAAGCGCGGCTGTACCGGCCCCCAGTGGCGCGAGAGTCCCGCCACCTGGAGCCTGACCACGCTCACATCCACCAAGAGCTGCGCCGCCCCGGTGTCACGCTGCAACTGCTGTGGGAGGAGTACCAGCATCAACACGCCGGCCAAGCCTACAAATACAGCGCCTTCTGCGAGAAGTACAAGGCCTGGGCCCGCAGCCTGCAGCGCTCCATGCGCCAGACCCACGAGGCCGGCGACAAGCTCTTCGTGGACTACGCTGGCCAGACGGTGCCCGTCGTGGATGCCAGCACCGGCGAGATAAACCAGGCCCAGATATTTGTGGCCGTGCTGGGGGCATCGAACTACACCTACGCCTGCGCCACCCCCAGCCAGAAGGCGGTCGACTGGGTGGCCAGCATCATCGCCACACTGGAGTTCATCGGTGGCGTACCCCGCCTGCTGGTGCCTGACCAGCCACGCGCCCTCATGGCGCGCCCTGACCGCTACGAGCCCACCTCACACCGTTTGCTGGAAGAGCTTTCGGTGCATTACAGCCTGGCGGTCATGCCGGCGCGCCCGGCCAAACCACGTGACAAGCCCAAGGTCGAAGTGGGGGTGCAGGTGGTTGAGCGCTGGATTCTGGCCCGCTTGCGCCACCAGACCTTCTTCAGTATTGCCGCCCTGAACCGTGCCATTGCCACATTGCTGGTGGATTTGAACCAGAGAGCGTTCAAGAAGCTGCCCGGCAACCGGGCCAGCGCATTTGCCGAACTCGATGCACCGCTGTTGCGCCCACTGCCGCCCACGCGCATGCCAATAGCCCGCTTCAAGCCTGCCCGCGTCAACATCGATTACCACGTCGAACTCGACGGCCACTACTACTCGGTGCCCCACGCCCTGGTGGGCGAGGTGGTGGAGTTGCGCATCACGGCGGGCACGGTCGAAGTCCTGCATGGCAACAAACGCGTGGCAGCCCATGCCTTGAATCCTCGCAAGGGTGCACACACCACCACACCAGAGCACATGCCGGCCTCGCACCGGGCGCACCTGCAGTGGACACCGGCCAAGCTCATCGCCTGGGGCGAGCGGGTGGGAGTGGCCACCGCGGCCGTGGTGCGCTGGCAGATGGAACACCGCGCCCACCCCGAGCAGGGTTACCGCTCCTGCCTGGGCCTGATGCGTCTGGGGCGTGAGTACGGAGCGCAGCGCCTGGAGGCGGCCTGCGCCCGGGCGCAGTCGATTCGCTCACCCTCCTACAAGAGCATCGCCTCCATCCTGAGCTGCGGCCTGGACCAGCGAGCGCTTGATGCGCCCATTCCCACACAGGCGAGCCTGCCGCTGCACGAGAACGTGCGGGGGCCGGGCTACTACCACTGATGACCACTGAAGACGACCGTCAGCCACCACCTCAACACGCCCATACCGAAAGAACGAACATGCTCAACGAACAGACCCTCAACCAACTCCGCATCCTTCGCCTGGACGGCATGGTGGCGGCCCTCAATGACGCCGCCACCCACATCGCGGTCAGTGAACTGCCCTTCGAGCAACGCCTGGCGCTGCTGGTGCAGCGAGAGGTGGACTGGCGCGACAGCAAACGCCTGGAGCGCCTCTTGAAGACCGCCCGGCTAAAGGTCTCCAGCGCTTGCCTGGAGAACATCGACTGGCGGTGCAGCCGAGGTTTGAGTCGGGAAGTCATCGGCAGCCTGGCCGGCGGGGACTGGCTGCGCCATGGCCACAACGTCCTGCTCACCGGTGCCACAGGCTGCGGCAAGACGTGGCTGGCGTGTGCGCTGGGCCAGCAGGCCGCTCGCCTGGGCTTCTCGGTGCTCTACACCCGCGCACCGCGACTGCTGGAGGAACTGCATGTGGCCCATGGCGACGGAAGCTTTGGCAAACGTCTGGCGCAACTGGCCAAGCTGGATTTACTCATCCTGGACGACTTCGGCATTGCCCCGATTGCTGCACACGAACGCAATGACTTGCTGGAGCTGCTGGACGACCGTGTGGGCACGCGCTCAACGCTCATCACTAGCCAACTGCCGATGACCGCCTGGCACGCCTGGCTGGACGAGCCCACGCTGGCCGACGCCATCCTTGACCGCATCGTCCACGGCTCGCACAAAATGGCCCTCAAAGGCGAGTCCATGAGAAAGGTCGCCAGGGCCGCTTGAAGGACACCGCCTGGCCACCGGTTCCACGCTGATGGCGGACACTTCGGCTACGATTTGCTCGTCACTCAGGACACCCGCGCGGCGTGTCCGCCATCGCCTGGAACGCTGTCCGCGATGGGAATGGAATCACTGTCCGCCATCAGTGGAATGCGCACCCACTCATCGCGTGCACCCGCGAGATGGCAGCTGCAAGCGGCTTGCGTGCCACGTTCCAGGTCTTGGACAAGGGCGAAGTCTCCCCGGCCAGGATCGAGCGATAGCCAGGGAAGGCACCGGCCACCAAGGTCGTGAGCCAACAGATGTTCTTCGTCTTCCAAACCATGCGCCGTGTGTCGCCGGTGCCCAGCTGAAAGATGTCCACCTCGTCATCAGGCTTGAACACCATGTCGAAGGCCTGCGCCGCGTCCGAAGGCAGGATCGCTTGAAACTCGCCTTCCTTCTTGATTTCGACATCGGAGGTCACACTGTTGAGGCTGAACCCATTCGTCGCCGTGAGCTTCAACAGCTCATTCTCTTTCTCGATCAGGACGCCGCACAGGTACTGGCGAACATCCCCTTTTGCAGCGAAATACTGCACCGTGTCAAAAGCCTTTGCCAGCTGAGCACCGGTTGCACTGGCCAGCAAAGTCTTGCCAGTGCAGTGTGTGGTGACCTCGAACAGATCGTTGACGGCCTCTCCCGCGTCAGTGTGGACCAGAGTGAGGTTGGAGCCACCGAAGCGCAGTCGGATTCCCTTCGCTTGAGGCTTGAACGTGACTTCCATGTCTGCGGCCACCGACCCGAAGATCACATTGGCTGCATGCACCGAGATCGAGCCGACCGCGATGTCACTGCTGGAGCCCTCGGTTGAAACAATCACACGACAAAAGCCGCTGTGGCTTGTCGCCTGCACGTACACCTGGCCGTCCTTGATATGCAGGTCACAGCGCTTCGAATTGACAGCGACCAGCGTTGCTTTGATGGCCTGCTTGAGCTGGCCCATGGTGGTTTTGATGGTCATGAATGACTCCTTCTAAAGTGTCTTCCCCAAAACGGGGACTTGACGAAAAGGAGCTGGCAGTCGTCGACGCGCTGCGCAGGGCAGCACGTCCACGGCTGCCACATCCACGAGGGATGTAGCAGTGGCACAGAACAGAAAGCTGGATCAGTGCGGCAATGCCGCCATGTCGAACAGATCTTCCTGCCGGGCATTTGAGGCCTTTGCCGAATCCGTCGTCACCGGCGGTTCGGCACTGGCCTGTCTCTCAGGTGCAATCAACTTGCAGCTCTTGAACACCTTGCGGGTAAGGCTGAAGTTCTTCCCGTCGGACAAACGCTTGATCAGAGCTTTGGTTCGCCCATTCTGAGGTCCAGCAAGCACCTCGTACTTCACGCCATCGAGTTCGATCAACCCGCCATGGCTGAGCGTTGCCCAGGACTTGCTGACTGTCTTCGAGACGGCATGATGCTGCCGCACCCGTTCACGCCATTGAGCAGCGGACTCATTGGGCGCCACGTCACCGGCCATGTTGAGCAAGCTGAGAGGGCAATCGGTCTCATACGGCCCCATGGACTCGCTGATTCCCTTGTGTCCCCAGCCCATTTCACGACCACCGCTGGCCATCATGAAGAGGCCGATTGTCTTGATCCCGTCAGGCTGCTGGTACAGGTACCAGAGGTGATTCCCAACAACCCTGTGCTCCAGAAATGTGTAGCCGGGCGAGAGCACGCCAGGCTTGGTGAGGTCTTCAATCAGGCACTGCTTGTCGTAGTGCCGGTCACACGCGTATGACCATCCCATAGGACTCCTTTCCTGCTGTAGAAACAGCTGTTTATGAAAGTTGAAGGTCCTCTCAAGAACACGCGAATGGGCATGGTCTTGAGAGGACCACCCCGGACTAAAGCCCGGAGTGGTTGGTGGATAGGGTTCAGGCGTACAGGGTGTCCTTGGAAGACGAAAAGCTGAACTGGTCCAGCTGCTCGGCATTCCACAGGTCATCCCAGTCCACCCCCTGGTGCTTTGGAATCTTCAAGAATGCAGGGACCCCGGCACTCAGTGCACGCTCTTTGAGGAGCATGGCGTTGTGGTACCCGGGGCGCAAGCCAGTGCGCGGATTCACTGCGTCATGATCGCCTGCGATCAGCAATCCCTTGGTATCGCGCGGCCATTTGAACTTGGCCATGTTGTTGCAGTTGACGGCTGCGAACACTCGATACCGATTACGAGTCGCTGCGACCCAAGCCAGACCGTTCTCGATCCCCTCGGTCACGATGCAGTACTCAGACACGGCCGTGTTGAGCAGGATCGATTCACCATCGATCTTTTGCACACACGAACTCATGAGCTTCTTTTCCTGTCCAGGGCTCACCGCGGCCTTCATGCCCGCCTGATCGATGTAGGTGCGGTGCAGCGTGACTGCAAAGCCATGCTCAACGCTCGCATCCGAGACCAGGGCGAGCAAAGCGGGCCGCATGGACTTCTTTGTCGTGTCTTCGTCGTAGTGAAACAGTGCTCTGCCATGACGCAGGGATGGCGCCAGCCATGCGGGATCAAGGCCGTAAACACGATTTTGCAGGTAGAGCAGCGATGGGGTCTTCGTCAGACCTATCGACTTGCCCCAGACCTTGCGCAAAGAATCGCGAGCCTTGTCCAGTTCAGCTTGTGATTTTTCGATGGGCTTACACGGATGGTTTGCTGCCTGGGAAACCATGGCTTGACCAGTGTCCTGAAGGACATCCTTGATCATGCGCAGGGCCTCCGCATCGTTGACACCGTTGACCAGTGCCACCAATCGCACACCATCGCCGGAACCACAGTGACTGCAGATCCAGGTTCCACGGCCACCGCGGTTATCCATGCGAAAACGCTTCCAGCCATCTCCTGGCTCGATGGGGCACGGACTGTGCCGGTTCGGTTTCTCGATGTAGTCGAATGGGATGCCAAGCCGAGGCATGACCGTGTGCCAATCGATATCATCAATCTTGAGTCGTGACATATGTGATTCCTTCCCAAAAAAGGGGTTACAGAGAATCACCAGCGACAACGCTTGCTTGTGGTCACGCCGCGTAGGCATCAGCACAAGCAAGCCCTGTTAGGAGCTTGCAGGAGGTGGCAACACGAATGCTGGCACCTCCTTTTTCAGATCGCCAGGCAGAATGCCCGGCTCTTAAGTACATTCCGAAACGGAATGTCGTCGTCCATATCTTCAAAGCCTCCGCTGTTAGCCTGGGCCGGTGGTTGCGCCGGTGCCGAACGCTGTTCGGGGCGTGGAGCTGGAGCAGATTGACGCGGCGCGGCCGGTGAACGGCCATAACCACTTCCCCCGCCTTCACCGCCACCCGCAGCACCATCACGACCACCGAGCAATTGCAGCTCAGTCGCGATGATGTCCAGGGTGTTCTTCTCCACCCCGTTCTTGTCCGCGTAGGTGCCGTACTTCAAGCGGCCTTCCACATAGATCGGACGCCCCTTCTTGACGTACTCACCAGCGACCTCGGCCAGCTTGTCGTAGAAGACGATGCGATGCCACTGCGTGTCTTCGATCGTCTCGCCGCTGTTGCGGTCCTTGCGACGACTGGTCGTTGCCACGCTCACGTTGGCCACCGCCTGACCCGAGGGCAGGTAGCGGACTTCTGGATCACGGCCGCAGTTGCCGACGATGATCACTTTGTTGACGGATGCCATGTATGCCTTTCAAAGAGCCCGCGCTTTGGCGGGCCTGTTTTTCTTCATGCCCGTGAGGGCTGCTTTGGTTGTGTCCGAAGACGATAGGTCAGGTCCAGCTCTGCGATAAACACCCCTTCACTGAGCATTGGTCAACTTGCTGACCTTGTACTCATTCTTGGTGTTCACCCGTGTCACACCACCCATCTCCGAGGAGAAAACGACCTTGAACTTGTCGATGCGCACATGCTCACCCAGGGTGAACTCGCCGCTTTCAAACTTCGCTTTCAGGTCGACGCCAGAGAACGTCACCGCCTGACCCGTCTCGTCTTGCTTGAGCACGACAGAAAACGTTTCATAGGGTGCCTTGTTCTTGGGCCGGATCATGTTTTTGTTGGCATAGGTCACGATCCCGGTTGCAGACTCCACCGGTGTTCCCGACTCAGCGCTTTGAGGTTCCGGAAAAGCCTCGCCCTTGTTCTCATAGAGATCCTGGGTAGCAGCCATCGAAGCCTTACGCAAGTCGTCCTGCTTCTTGAAGGCCCGGGTCGCCTTACCCGCCTCGACTTCACTGCGTGTCATCGCTATGGCGCCGTCCAGGGTTGGCAATACACCTGCACGCTCCATGGCCTCAAAGCTAAGGGCCTTGAGTGGTACACGAGCAAAGGCCGTTCCTTCCGTGGCGCGTTGCCACGCCAGCGGTGTTGTCGGAACCTTGAGCACGCGTTCGATTCGATCCGCCATGAGGTAGACGTCGATGAGGTTGCCGGCTACCCACGCTTGTTTGCAGGCCATGGCAACCGAGAATTCGGAATGCTGCACCTGGGTCCAGGCGCAAGCACCCGTTTCGACACGGGCTTCCTTCATCTGCTTCTGCTGGACAGTGCCTGCCCAGGAATGACTGAATGCCGTCGCAGCCCTGTTCCACGCGTTGGCGAGGGTGTTGCTGTGAAGGATTCGGCCAAGGACCATTGCTGGAGCGCCCAACACACTGAAGAGAACGTAGCCAAAGGACATGGAAATTTTCATGACAAGTCTTTCTGTTGAAGGCGCAATGCGCCTGGAATGCAACGGCAACGCTCACCCACCGAAGGATGAGGCGTGCCCTCTCTTTTGAATCAGTGCAGGCTGAGCTGCACGTATGGCGACAGCCGTCTTTGAACGTGCTCCTGTTTGTCAGGCAGACGCTCAAGGATCACTTTGGCCATCAACCGGATTTCCCCAGCGAACTCACCGCTGATGGCTCCCCTGATTTGCTCAGGGTCCACACCAACGACGTCGCAGGCAAGATCAAACGGCACGTGGGTAGGACACCCATAGAGGTCGTAGACCCACAGGAGGTCTTCCCATGCGTCTCGTCTCGTCTTGTTGATGGACTGGGTCGTTTCAGACGCAATCAGCTTGCGCAGTCGTTTGAGGTTGTGTGCGAGTTCAGCGAGCAACTCGCCACCATGAATCACCTCGTCCACGATCTGATCGGTCTCCGCTGCACTGAAGGGTGCAGAGTTTCCAATCAATCGGCCGTTGATGACCTCTACTTCTTCACCGAAAAGGTTTTCCACATTGAACGCTCCTGAGTTGTGCCGAAAAATCGGCGTTGAGAAGCGGTAGGGAGCATGCAAAGCACGCGAGCCTTTCTTCAGCCACCTGGCAGCAGGTACCTGAAGAAAGGCTGCAAATGCAGCCTTTGATGAGGCGGTGTTGAGCCGTCTCGTTCCTTCAACTCTTGAAGATTCCGATCAGACCTGCGCCTGATGCCTTCGCGAATTTGAAGAACACTGGAGCTGAGAAACGCCAGATGAACTTCAAGACAACAAGGGGGGCAATGACGACAAACGTCAAGGTTGCGAAAATGATCACGAACAGATCATTCGCAAGGTTCTCCTGTTTCACTTTGCTGACTTCGGACTTCATGTTGGACTCCATTCATTGCCATAGATGACGACTTGCTTGGAGTGGAGATACCAGCCTACTGGCACCTTTCCTGAAAGCTCTTCGCTTGAGAGCTTTCAGGAAAGGCTGCAAGCAGCCTTTCACTTTCCTCAGAGGGTAGTCACATCGATCACCCCATCACACAGGCTCAAGAGCTCTGGGGTCTGTGTGATCAGGTACTCACGTGAATATCCCCCACGCTGTAGCACTGCACGCTTCATTGCCATGTACTGACGCTTGCGCTCAGGGTCGAGTGCACCGTCGGCTTCATCACTGAAGATCGTCTCGTAACGGATATCGCAGATGCTGGCCATGTACAGGGCAATTGCCCTCACCAGACACTCATTGATCCAGACCTTCTCACCACCTGACATCAAGTCCAGGGACTTGTTTTCACCGCGAGTGGTGTCTTCCACCATCACGTTGAATGCCTCCTTTTGCATGCCAGCGGCTGTCTCTGTCTGCGTCTGGATTGCCAGCACGAACCGACCTCCGTAGCAGTCCTCAAGAAGACTGTTTGCGAAGGAAGCGATCATGGGACCTGCGTCATCGATCGACATTGCAATGACGCCATCTGTACCCAGTGCTTTTGACAGCAGGGTCCAGCGAGACATCTCCATTGCGATCTTCTGCGCTCTGTCCTCATGCTCGACGGCAATGGTCGTCAGCTGCGCTGCAGATTCCATGGACGCCTTGATCGAAGCGATTCGCCTACGCACTTCCTCTGCACGCCCAGCTTGCTCTTCATGCCGGCGCTTTGCTGCCTGCAGCAGCTGGTCAAGCTGTTCGCCCGTTGAAGCCTCCAACAGTTTTGGCAAAGACTGCTTGAAGGTTCTTAACCTCAGCAAACCCTGTTCGACCTGGTGTTGGGCCTTGGACAACTCTGCCTCATCAGCTTGTTGGCCTGCGACGATCTCTTCTTGCCGGCGCCTGACCGTTTCCTGAGCAAGCAAATGGCTTTGCGACGCCTTCGTCAACTCAGCCCTGACTCCCGGTAGTTCCTTCTGCGCGCTTTCGATGGTCTCCCGCAAAGCCAGCGTTTCCCGGCACTCAGCGATTTTGGCTTCGATGTCATTGAGTTCCCTTTGGGCAACTTTGACCACAGCCTCCTTCTCCTGAAGTGAAACAAGCTCGTTCGTACTGCCCTTACAGTTTGTGTTCTGGATTCGGTAGTGGTCACGCGCTTTCTGTAGCTTCATCTCCTGTTGTGGAAGGCGTACTGCGGCCTCGTTCGCCTGAGCCAGCAACTTGCATCTGCCAGCCATCGCCGTGCCACCACAAGGAACCTCCCGCAGAAGCATTGCCGTCGATTGAGCCAGCTCCAGTGCAGCTTTCAAGTGCGCACCGTCGCTCGTCAGCTTGGCCAGTGAGGCACTGAGCGATTCAACCAATCGACGCACTTCATCAATGCGCGACAGGTCTTTCGAACTGTCCTCGATGAGGCACAACCGCTTGGCTCGATCCTGGATCAGCTGATCCATTGCCTTCCTGGCTCTCCCGATTTGGTCCGATCTGGAAACAAGTTGATCAAGCTGCTCGCAACGTTGTTGCAGTTGCTGCTTGAGGTTGAGCGCCACTTGCACTGCGTTCTTCGCCTCCTGCAATGCAACGAGCTTTGCATCAGCGCCTTGCTTTTGCTTTGCAACGATGGCTGCGATCTGACTGGCACCTGTGGACGTCGCCATCAAGATCTGCTCATCCACAGCCTCATGTTGCGACCTGATCGAGATCTGGCGTTCCATGGAGCTGGTCAGGGCGGCTCGATCAACCGTCACCTGCGTGATTTCTGCAGCCGTCTGGTTCATGCACGCTTCGATGCCTTCGAGATTGGCCAGGGCCTGATCAAGCGAGCCTTGCAGCACGCGAACATCAGGCACCGATTGCCGGGTACGCATTGCCTGGTCTTGCACGCTGCTCAGCCGAGGCTTGAGCAGCTTCGCAACTTCCGAGGCCTTTCCAGCCAGGGCAGCAATACGATCCATGCCCAGCATGTCAGCCAACAGCTTCTTGACCTCAGTTGCGGTCATGGCTGCGATCGGCGTTCTGCCTTGGGCACTGAACTGTGCTGCAAAGAACACCTCTGGCTTTCCAACCACGGCTTCTATGCAGCGGTCGTAGTTCTCGGCCTTGCCATCGGACTTCAGGCCCGTTGCCTGATCGCACCATGGCTGCGTGCTTCCATCGGCTTCGTAGACGAACAGGAAAGCCTCTTGCTTCTTCGTTTTCGCAGTGGACCTGAATCGCAAGGAGCTCAGGTATCGCACGCCTTGGTGCTCCCACACCAGTTCCTTGCCCCCCTCCCCTCCAACCAGGTGGTCGTAGTAGGAGAACGCGCTTGGAACAGGCTGATTGGCCCTTGATGGCATCAGCCGGTACGGGTGGAGGTTGTCGATGATGGTCGTTTTCCCGGAACCGTTGGGCCCGAAAATCGCAACCAGCTGTGCTTCTGCAGGTACGCATGCATCAAGATCGATGGTCAAGGAACTCTTGGACCGACCTGATGCAATACCCGTAAAGCCATTCAGTGTCAGTCTGATGGGTCTCATGGTTTCTCCTTTGGTGGATTCCCGATGCGGGGAAAAGTAAAAGGAGGAGCCGGTGGGCTTTCTGCTGGGTTGACCCAGTAGAAAACCCGCCGAAGCGGGTCTTGTTCCTCAGATGGGTGCACGCCTGATACAGGCGATCCCACCCTCTTGCTGTTCGGAGTTTTGTCTACATCGGCATACGCCGAATGCAGCTGCTACTCCCTCAGGCCAAGGCGAGCAACGTGCTCTCAGCCGCCTCTTTCATGTTGGCGCCGACGCCAAACATCGAGCTGTCAAAGCGATTTTCCTGGCTTCGCGAACGCACGTGATGGTCCGTGTATTCGGTCACAGCGTTCAGGAGGCCCCAGGCAGTGCCGGCCACACCGGGAAGGTGTGCGCCTTTGGCTTCGCCATTGAACAGGCCCATGATCTTGCGGAAGGCCTTGGACTCGCTGACATCCTTTTCACCGCCGGCCGAGACAGGCAGCAGGGACGCCACGATACCTTTGGCATCGTTTTGCGTCATGGTCACCTTGGTCAAGGATCGCATGTTGCCCAGGAAGTGATCAAAAGCTTTCGCCCCGATCAAACCCATTTCTTCCTTCACCGCTTGCGGGTTGAACACGGTGTTGTGACGCACCTTCACGGCCGATCCGGTTTCGTGGTTCAGCGCAATGGCCTGGGTGTTCCAGCACACCACACGGGTCGAGACGAACTTGGCCGTCGTCGCCAAAGAGCCGTCGCAGCTCGTGATGAGCAGCAAGTAGGCCTTCAGACGATCGGAGCCAAGAACATCGTTCTCGATGTTGGTGTTGGCCAGGGCCCAGATGCGGCGACCTTCCTTGAGCGATCCCAGGGTTTCGATCTTGAAGCCTTCCTTCTCCACGAGGGAGCGGAAGAACTCGACGATCTGCTTGGGTTGAACCACCTTGTAGCGATTGCTCACCACGGAAAGCGGCTGATTGTTGTCGCTGCGGTAGAGGACCTTGAAATCCGGGTACTCGTGCAGGCTCCCATTGGTGAACTGGGCAACGGATTCGTTGTAAGACCACTGCATGTGCGCTTGGTCCAGCCACTCTTCGAGGCTGGCATTCGCATTCACTTGCTGACCGAGGCCATGCCAGGGTCGTTCACCTGCGTAGGCCATTTCGGCTTGGTTGTTGCCAAAGAGGCTCAGATGATGTGCCATGTCGGTTTTCCTTTCGTTTTCCGCAGTCTTGCGGTGTTGATGAAAGGGTCAGCCCGAGGGCTTTCTGAAGGCTGCGACCTTGAAGGAGGTTGCCTTTAGAAAACCCACGATGAACGTGGGACTTCATGGGAACGAGATCAGTCGTCTTCGCAGGCAAAACGATAGTCTTTTCCGAACCAGATGCGGGTTGAATCGCGGCCACCAGGGGTGGGTGGTTCGTCCTTGATCGTGATTCGAAAGTCACCACTGCCGTCCGGAATTTCTTCGTCGGCGTGGCTCAACTCTTGACCGCACTGCGCTGCGTAGGACGCAGCGAAAGCATCACCGTCAAGGATTTCGTGCGGAAGGATCTGTCGAACGATGGGGTCCTCGTAGCGAGGCTCGATCACGACGTACATGTTGGCTACCTTTCAGTTCCGCAAACGCGGTGTTGATGAAAGGTGCCTTTCGGCTTTCCAGTAGACGCGAGTTGGAATGCGCAAGCATCATCCCGTCCACTGGGAAGCCCACCGTCGAAACGATGGGCCTGAAGTCACATGGAAGCGATCAACTCGGCAGGGGGCGTTACCAACCCCTGCACAAAGTCATCAACAATGCCTTCGATATCCCCTCCATCCTGAAGCAACTGCAGCCGTTGCTGCAACTCCAGAACACAGTCGGTACCGGTGACATTGGCCCAGGTTGCCAGCTTCTCACTCAGCGGCTGAGATGAGATGCCTTGCGCACGTTGGCGCTGCACCGTGAGCGTTCTTCCTTCAATCTGTACGTCGGCTGCCTTTTCCAGAATAAGTCTGATAGCAGCACGGTCCACATTCTGCCTGAATTCTTCGTCGATGCAATACCGAATGCGCACGAAAGCGCCAGCCAGCGAGTCGGCACGTTGCCTGATCTCCTCCAGGTCCGGTGGACCCTCGAAGACCAGATCGACGTTCGTGCGCGCGGGCGTGACGTTGGTCTGAATGTGCGCCCCTTCAGCAGACAGGCTCCAGAGCAACCAGAACTTGTCACCTTGTTCACCGTGGTGGAACCGGCCGATGGAGCCGGCGTAGGCCACCAGTTGCTGAAACCCAGGCGTGACTTGATGCCAGCTCTGGTGCTTGTGGATATGCCCAAGGGCAACGCCATGGGCACCAGCTGCAAACAAGGAACCAAGCCCAAGCTCGTGATCAGTGCCGGCCATCGGGACGCCGTGCTCGCTGATGCTGTTGAACACCGTGCCATGACTCAAGACCATGGACGGAATCCCCCGCTCGCGCAAGTTCGCGTTCACAGGACCCCAGCTATGGAGTACCTGCGACACGATCTCACGCGCTTGGGAGGCGGCCTCGTCTACCTTGGCTTCCACCAGAGACGCGATATCCGCCTTGTTCAAGGTTGGCAGGCAATGGAGCACCACCTGAAAGTCACCCTCCCCTTTGAATGGCACGAAGCCATATCGCGTTTGCCCGGTGAGCAATCCGAAGGAAGAGATCCTGTCAGCCACCGTGATGGGATGGCGTGCCCCGACCATGGCCAGCATTTTCAGAAAGCCAGGCGGTTCATGGCTGAAAGTCCCCTGCAGCATGAGCACAGGGCAATGATCAGCCAGCCGTTTGATCTCGGCAGCAAGAGCGCGAACCGATGGCGTGTGTGCGTCGAGCGCGTGATCAGAACTGTCGCCAGTGATGATCGCGCAATCGACACCTTCGAGGATGGCATCGGTGACCGCCCTGGAAAAGCAGCGATCGGCTTCTGCGAGGTTTTCCGCACAGTAGTGCAGGTCACTCATGTGTGCGATTCGTATCGTCATACGGGTCCTTTCCGGCATTCGCCGTGTTGTGAGAAAAGGACTTGCCGTGAGGCTTTTTCCTGGGCCCGTCGAGGGCACACGAAAAAACCCCCGAAGGGGTTTGGCAGGCCTGGCCGCTTACGCGAACAGGTGCTCTTGGGTGGCACACAACTCAACGCAACGATGGCGCAAGTCTTCCGCTTGCTGGAGCCCATGCAGTTGATTTCGTTGGAGCCATTGCGACCGACGCATCATGTCGTCGATTCCACTGCTTTGGCCGCGGCCCAATGTCACCACCCCGTAGCGCAGGTAGATGCTTGCTGCGATGGTCCAGTCAATGGTCTGCGTGTGGTACTTCCTGATCGCTTCCTCTGCCTCGAAGTCCAGGAACATGCATGCCCCTTCTTCATCGACCGTGAACTCAGGCATTTCATCGAGCGCCAGGAACACATTGCCCTTGGTCCCCGTCCGAAGAGAAGGCCCACAACTCTCGCTGTGAAGCTCCCACATCGGATCTCTCAGTCCACTTGGTTGAAGCGGCGATGAGCCATCGTCCCAGTCTCGTCCGACAAAGATCTTTCCGATCTCAGGGACTTGACTCGGGCGCATAGGGCTTTCGATGATGGGTGCCTCAAGGTGATTGCCGCTCATGTGGTCGAAATACACCCACAGCGCATGAAACGGTGGATGCCATGCCCTGACCGACCAGTAGAAGTCGATGGCAAACAGCTCTCGCAGACCAACCGCCCGAACCGGAACGGGAGAACCCAGACTGTTTGCACGGTCCTGCGCCGTCAACAGGTAGCGCAGGAGGCGTTCGCACATCTGAGGGCTGAACTGGTCCGCCTTCACCGCCATGCAGCCATCCGCATCGATTGAGCGCCCGAGGTAGTTCCTCAAGCTCCAGTCCCACTGCGAATCGACAACAAAATTGCGAAAACGAAGCAGCGGCACCAGATACGCGTAGCGCGCTGGATGGCTGGCAATCATGTTCTCCACACTCTTATCGTTTTGCACAGCTCCACAGACCCAGCACCCAGATCGAGCGCCGCAGGCCGCAGACTGGCTCTGGCGCATGTCAGCGACCACGACGCATTCGCCGCCGGCGGCCGCAGAGTAGAACTCGATCAGATCGGCAAAGTCCGAATAGCTCACCCGAAGGCCGCTTGCGCACTCACCCAGGTAGGTCCAGACGTCATCAGTCGTCCAGTTCAGGATCGGGCTCAGCCGAGCTTCCCCATCAGGCCCATACCAAAGACTCGTGGCCGACTCACCGCGACGTGCTGTGTTGATCAGGCGAGCCGCGGATTCGGATGACCGAGTACCGATGACTGTCACGAGAGGCTTTGTGAACCCCCCTGCTGCTGCCCTGATCGTTCGACTCACGCGCTGACTGACCACGATCTTCCAATCGGTCGTGCAATCACGCTTGCCCACCGGAAAAGGCGGTAGCGCCCGTCCACCGATGACTCTCGGCGCGTAGCTGGCGGCCAGCGTTGGCCGGCCCACGTGCACCTCAACAGGAATTTTGTGTTCCGAGGCGAACGTCTTCATCTTCTGAAGTTCGTGATCCGCAAGCGTCCGAACCACTGGGTTTTCGACCCCGGTGTCTGCCGAACAAATGTAGATGCTGGGGCAGGTCTTCCCACTGAGCACAACCTCCCTGGCTGCGTTGAGCAGAAGGTTCGCGCAGCAGCTTGAGTCCTTGCCACCACTGAACTGCAGTTGAACGGGATGCCCGGCCAGGAGCATTGCCGTCATACATTCGTGCGCATTGGCAACAGGATCTGAGCATGGCACCGGAGCGCTGGCTTCACCCGACGCTTCCGGTATCGAAAACAGGTCGATGAGTTGATCAGCCATGGACGCCACTTCCTTCATGGCGACAGACGAACATCGTTCCCGACTGCCCATTGTCTGCCGTGGCCCTGAAGGTACCCGGTGCGATGCGCCGCAGTTCGAAGGCCTCCTTTCCTGCCTTGGCGGCAGCTGCCTTCTTGCGCCAAGCTCTCAGCAGAACGACAGCCTTCTGGCGTGACATGGCTGGGTCAGGTCTGGGCGCTTCTCCGTCCCAAGCCCATTTGAAAAAGCAATTTTTCACTTCGAGGTCCTTTCTTTGTATTGCCCAAAGCTGGGCGTTTGAAAAAGGACTTGCCGATGAAGGTCGAATACGACGTGCATCGGCAAGCCTTCTTTCGAAGGACTTGTGGTTTTGCTGGACCGGTCACGGGTCCAGTTGATGAGGCTTTTTAGAAGAAGAAATCGGTGAGGTCTACATTCGCCCATGCTGTGCGGCCGGCGGTATCCCGGCCGTAGCAGTAGTCGATCCAGTAGTCCCATCCGTGTTTCTCACCAAGGACGACTTCACAGACCCTCTCCAATGCCGGCACCGAGATTTCTCGGCCAATGAAGTACCGCTGCTTATCCGACTCACGCACCAGCCAGTAGCCTTTTTGGATCGAATCGACCCGTTCTTTGGTGAGCATCAGAGCAGCCATTGGGTATACCCAGCTTGCGCATCGGCTGCACCGTGTGCAACGGCAACATCGAGCGAT
This sequence comes from Hydrogenophaga aromaticivorans, assembly GCF_013387465.1. GTDB lineage: Bacteria > Pseudomonadota > Gammaproteobacteria > Burkholderiales > Burkholderiaceae_C > Hydrogenophaga > Hydrogenophaga aromaticivorans. Next base: position 108,362 of record NZ_VYGV01000011.1, read on the forward strand.
TCGAAAACCCGATCAAGAAGCACCGGGTACGAGTACAGGAAGCGGTCGCCCCCTAGGGATGCGACGATCCACAACTCGGCACCTCGCAACTCCATCCACTGATCCTGGACGCCACGGCACATGCGCAAATCGCCGTCGCGCCAGTCTGCAGAACCCAAGGCAATGACCGGTATCTCTCCATTCGATGTGGTGCTTGTCATGGCTTCTCGAATGGCCATCAGGTCAGTTCTCGTGATCGTGAACCGAACGCTGTGGTCAGATTTTCGGATGCTGAATCCGTGTCGGCTGACCACGGCTTTGAGGAAGGAACAACGCTCCATCGCAACTCTCCTTATCCGCAATTGCGGTGTTGATGAAGGAGCAAGCCTTGAGGCTTTCTTCTGTCGCCGGTGGCCACAGAAGGAAACCCCATTCGGGAGACGTTCATTTTCGGATGCCAAGCAAGGCTGGTACGTGCGAATGACGCTTGGTCACAGGGAGCTTTCGCATACCCAGTTCCTGCGTGGCAAGACCCCGGAAGGGGTCTAGGCGGGATCGTTTTTTCGCGGGCAGCTTCCTATGGTCCCTGGCGACATCGAGCTGATCCCCGACCGTTGGCCGCAACTGCGTTTTGTTGTTCTTGATTGCCTTTTCTTCCCTCATGCAGAGGTAGTGATGAAACGGCAAGCTGACGGGCTTTCTTCTATCGCCAATGACATGGCGGCAGAAGAAAGCCCGCACGAGGCGGGCTTTGGTGGTCTGGCGTGGTACCTGGGTTACGGCTGATGCCGATGCTCAAGCACCTCTTTGTTCACAGCCTTGGTCTGGCGAAATGCCCCGGTGATCGCTCCCACGAGGGGGGCGAAAAACACCCGCAGGCTATCGCGCCAGATTCGGCGGATATCACTGGTTGTCATGAGAGCAGTTCCTTGATGAGAAGCCACGAGGTCTTCGCAGTGTACGACGCGAAGAGTAGCAAGTCCACGACCAAGAGGGCGTGGGCGGTCCAGCTCAGCGCCTGGTGCGTGAACTGTGAGACGCCGATGCCGACGGCCCACTGTGCGACCAGGTCCAGACCAACAGCTGCAGTTGCGAGAACCAAAAAGATGATGGTCCCGAAGAGCATGTGCAGTAGCAACTCTTTTTCATGTTGTTTGTTTTTTTCCATAGCCTTCCTTTCATATGGTTTCCCTCGTCCGGACCATGGGTTTTGCGTGCCTTCTTTCCTGTTGGTTCGCATCCCATATCCATGGGGGGGTGGAAAGCGCGACCTCAAGCGGATTGCTCTGGCCATAGGCCACAGCGATACGTTCGATGATTTCCGATTTGTGCATCCAAAACTGGGTTTGGGGGTGAATGCGCCATGCAGACGGGCTTTCTGCTGGGTCGACCCAGTAGAGAGCCCGCCGAAGCGGGCTTGATGGACTGCGCTACCTTCAAGCGAAGGATCGGCGCGAATGCTGGTAGAGGGCTTCTGCTTCCAGCAGACTGCGCATATGAGCATCCGCCTCTTCACCGCAGATGCGATCGCTGTAGCCGAGGTCGTTGTCCTCCACCGCTTCAGCAACGGTGCGGTATTGGCTGTCACCAATCACCCCGGTGTTGTTGAACCGAGTGATCTGGAACATTCCACAGCGCTGCGCTGAAGGTGACAGAACAGTTGTCATGCCAATCTTGTGGACGTACACAGGCGGCTGCCCCGCATCCAGTGATGACTGCGCCTGACGAATGACCTCCAGCTTCAGCTCACGGATCGCTGCCAGGTGCTCATCGCTCAACAGTGGTGCTCTGTCGACCGCAGTACGCAATGCGACGATCACCTCCAATTCTTGTTTGCTGCTATCGCCTTTCATTTCGTCCTTTCTATCCCCGAAGATCGGGTGTTAATGAAAGGCATCACCTGTTGAGGCTTTCTGCAAGATCCATGTGGGTCTCGTAGGAAGCCTCCCACCGCTTGCGCGGTGAGTGGGCTCAGATCAGCTGTTGTCGGGATCTGCCAAAACGGCAGGTTTCATGAGCATTCCAATCACCTCCCGGCAGCACCGATGCGACTTGCTGCCCCAAGCCTCTTTAGTCGCCCCTGATTAATTCGTTTTCAGGCGAGCGCCAAGGGTGAGAGCGCCCTCGCAGAGGGCGTGAAGAAGATCGCACGCAGGACAAACCTCCATTTGGCCGGCACGCCCACCGCCGCACATAGGCGCAAATAAACGCGCCGCAAGAAGGCCACACCCTTCCTGGCGATCATGCGCAGCAGCCAGCGGATGTTGTAGCCCGCCGCACACAGCACCGCATGCAACCTGTCGCCCTGTGCCCCTTTCAAGTGACAGCGGTCCATCCCGTGGTCATCCTTCAAGTGGCCGATGATCGGTTCGATCGCCTGGCGCCGCTTGAGCAGCTTCCATTCTTGCGGGGTGAGTGACTTCGCCTTGCCCCGGTGCTTGATGTCAATGCCCGGGTTGTCCGCATCCACACCCCGGTAGCCCAGGTCCACGTACGCCGTGCTCGGCTTCATCCCCGTGTCCTGCATCAGGATGCCCGCCTGTTCCAGCTGCTCTCTCAAGGTGTGCCCGTCGTACGGGTTGCCCTCGAACGCCCTGGCCCCCACGATCAGGTTGTGTTGCAGCGTCATGGCAATGCCCACCTTGGCGCCGAACTCGTACGGCGTGTGGCTCTTGCCCTTGGCCATGCACACCACCTCGGGGGCGTGCCAAGCATAGAGTTTCGGTGTGTCCGGGTCGTTCTTGCGCCGCGCGGCCTGCGCCACGATCCGCGCGGCCTTGTCCAATGCCTCTGTGGTGTGTTCGCCCAGTGTCTGCCCTGCGGCCAGGGCCTTGCGCACGATCTCCCGGCACAGGCCCGCGACGATGGTGCGCTGGCGCTTGACGGTTCTGCGCAGCCGCTTGAACTGGCGCGCGTGGGCGTAGCGCCCGGCCTTGAAACGCAAGGTCTTGCCCTCCTTGGCAAAACTCTGTTTGAGATCAACGCCGGCGTCCTTGGCCGCTTGCACCAGCTTGCGGCGGGCCACTTCGAGCAAGCGCGCGTCGTTGGGGTGGGCGATGGCCTTCTCTTGCACGGTGCTGTCGACCACCACGGTGGCCAGTGCAGCGGCGGGGATGAGTTTCATGGCGACGGCCTGGTTGATGGTCTGGGCCAGCAGCTCTTCGCAGCCTTCTTCACCCAGCAGGCGGCGGAATTTGACCAGCGTAGTGGCGTCACAGGGCAGGCGCGGCTCGAAGTAGGCCTGGCCCGAGAAGTACTGGAAGTTGGGTGAATCAGACCAGCGCTCGACCAAGGCCTCGTCGCTCAGGTTGAAGGCGTGTTTGAGGTAGAGCAGCGCGATCATCACCCGCAGCGGGACACGGGGGCGCCCGGCGTTGCCGGAGCGGGTGCTGCGCTGGACTTGTTCGCCAAAGAGGTCCAGATCGGGCAGGGGTTCACCGGTGCGGGCGCGGCGCGAGAAGGTCTGGGAAACACGCGCTTCAAGGGCCTGCCAGGGCATGTGTGAGGCCAGCACCACCAGCGGCTGGCGCAGGTCGATCATGTGGTCGAGACGGGCGCGAAAGAAATCGTCGGTGGCGGGGCAGGCGAACATCAAAAACTCCCAGGAACTGGGTGCTATTGGAATTCAATCCGGGAGTTCTGACTATCAGGAATCACCCCAGAAACCCAGCATTCATGCGGGTTGTGGGAGTTTTGCAGGGGCGACTCTTTAGCTTGTTGGGCAACTTTGACTTTTCGAATGATCACCAAATGGTTTCCTTGGAAATCGAACCGTCCGCCGACCAGACCACGTGCCGATTGCCAACGTTGAGCTGAGCATCGTTCTTGACCTGCTCAACCATGGCCGGAGGAAAGGTGATTCCCATCTTCGCAGCAACTTTGATGAAGTAGTCCAGATCGCCTGGGTCAGCATCTTGATCGTAGAGGCTGATGTAGTCGTCGGTCACACCATCATCATCATCATCTTCATCCTCGTCTTCCTGAACAGCAGAAACATTCATGAAATATTCCCGCAGTGGACGATCCCAGCCCATCTGGATTTCGACCTGTTTCCCGTTCAACTCCAAAGACAAAATGTGTTGGCTCATAAATTTCTCCTAAAACCTTTCGATTCGGCATCTGCCGTGTTGATGAAAGGAAAACTCTCAATAGGCTTCTTGAAGCAGCCTTTTCAGGCAACTACAAGAAGCCCACCGAAGTGGGCTTGGTAGGTTGGACTTCAGAAATTCAAGTGCGCAACCCGCCCTTGACCAATGACCATGACGCGTTCACCTTTACGGAAACGCACACCATCGGCACTGGATTGGGAGATGGCCACAACACGAGAATCGTCCAGCTTGATGACGACCTCCTGCCCAGGGACAGTTGAGGCCATCTGCTTGCCAACAGCTGCTCCCATGGCCCCGGAAAGGCCGGAGAGCAGAAGTCGTGCTGACTGATTGCTGGTGATCTTTTTGGACACAGCGTGTCCAAAAACTGCCCCTAGCGAACCACCGGTGTACTGCGCGAGATGAGCAGGCCTGTTGAGGATCTGCACTTCCCGCACACTGATGACCTGGCCCAGCTTCACTTGCTGCGGGACCTGGGCGCTTTGGTAAGCCGTCGAGGTGGAATCCTGCGAGATCAGCGGATTCGTTGCGACACAACCTCCGAGGAAGAGCGCCGCGAAAAATCCGATGAACAGCAAGGTCCAGCGAACATAGGGTTCAATTCGATCGAGCTTCGTATTCATATAGAGCCTCATAAAAATGCCAGAAACCTGGCTGTTGTGAAGCGGCTCAAGCGTGGTCCTAAATGGAGCACGATTGAAACGCCTTCCAAAATTTATGGGGCAACATGGAACTATCGCTCGTTTGATCGCCACACCTCCTCTTTCGAGAAAGCGTGGGTGATCGTTTACCAGCTATAGACGGGGAAGTTGGCCAGCTCATCAGCAGCGGAGTCGAGCTTGATGAACATGTACCCTTCCTTGCGTGCGTAGGACAACAAATCCAACAGCGCCTTGTGCTCCGGCAATTCCGCACCTTCGTCAACGATGGTGTGGAAGATCCAGCCGTATTCAAACCATTTGGTGAAGTTCACCCAAATGGCGATACCGCAAGGCTGCTCTTGACTATTGACGGCTGCTGCCAGCGCTTCCGCAGTGTGTTGCGGAATATGGGCGATGCTGACCTCCAGCATCTTTCTTCCATGGCTGCTTTCACGCACCACAGGAATCGGTTTTTGATGGACAACATCGACGCGATCCAGGTGATAGGTCACCTTGACCTCGCCCGAACTCAACAGCATCTGGTGGATGACAGGAATGGGGCCAGTCCATTGTTCGGAACAGGCACGCAGAGACAAAAACCTGTCTGCGCGACACGCCTCCGAGGATTGGCTGACCCAACGGTAGGCAACCCCATTCTTGTCCGCTTCGCTCAGGATCTTGAAAAATGACTCCGGTTTGACTTCGATTTGCATGAATGCCCTTTCGTTGGTACCGCAATTGCGGTGTTGTTGAAAAAGGGCCACCCCCGGGTGTTCTGATCGCTCACGATGACTCATGAACATCAGGACACCCACTCCCAAGGGGAATGGGCGTGATCGACTTCAACGAGGCTCAGGCCGCGTGAAACTCGACTGTGGTACCAGTGATGGAGGTACCGGCCGGTGGAGTACCTGGGTCGAGGATGGCGATCAGACACTCGGTCACATGCGCGTTCGCCTCGTCAAGTCCAATGAGGCTCTTGGCGCTCTCGGCATCAAGGCCATCGCCTTCGGTAAGGGTCTTCAACGCGGCTTGGTACAGCTGCTTCGAATCATGCACATCCACCTCGATGTGAACGGTGAATCGTGTTTTCAAGGTGTTCCTTTCTTCCGCAAAAGCGGTGTTGATGAAAGGATGGCCAACACAGGCTTTCCATTGCGGATGCGCAAAGGAAAGGCCGCGCCATGAAGGAGCCGCCGAAAATAACTTTTTGGGGTGATGGTGCCGCTGAACCGTAAGCACGCACACGGGCGCACTTGTCGCACATCAGGTACGACCGCTGGGCAGCAACTGCTGCGCCTTGGGGTTCAACTTGCAATCTGTGATCTAGCTGACCTTCATCCCGCACAAAGCGGATTGGCGAAGGTAGCAATACCTCAGGCGAAACCCAAGGCGTGCTCGAAGTTTAATGGACGCTCGAACCTCTTGTCCATAGCCGAGGGATGCCCACCACCAGAATTTCTTCTGGTGGTGGAGTCCAATACAGCGGGCCTTTTCAAGCCTGCTCTTTCACTTTGCGGGATGGTTGACGCACCTTGGCGCGCTTTCCGTCCCTTTTGACACCGAAGCGTGCCCAAACCTCATGATCGATGGCCATAGGCATCATGGTCATTTGGTCGAGGTTGACAAAGGCGCCATGGTGCTCGATCTCGCCCTTGGTGAACAACTGCCACAACAGGTTCGATGCGCACAGGCTCACCGCGGGATTGATGAACAACGACTGCTTCTCCAGCGCCTGCGCCAGCGAACACGACGGTGTGTCGTCCTCAAGCGAATCCCGCGCAGCGTCGATGAGTTCCGGGAAGAGCTCACCAACATGCGGCAGGCGCCACTGGTCATCCTTCTTCGCCTTGGAGGGCGTTACCTCTCCCAGCACAACCTGTCCATCGGCGGAGCGATTGCCCAGGTCAAGCCAGTATCGCTTTCCCCAGACCGTTCGCTCCAGGCATCGGAGGATCGCCAACCGTGCTGCACGGTTGTCAACCGCACCGATGACAAGATCGTAGTTGCCAAGTCCCTGGCTGCTGGTGTTGAGACGCCCTACAGCAGCTGACCATGGTGTCGAGAACTCCATGGCCATGTTTGCGCGATTGACCAGCGTGATCGACTTGTAGCTCCCCACATCGCAGGCATAGAAGGCCTGACGGCCGACGTTCGCCGCGCTGACGCGATCATCATCCAGCAAGGTGACATGCAAGCCCTCAGGGTGTCCGAGGGCCAACATAGCGCGATGCAGATTCATCAGACTCTCAAGCATCCTGCTGCCAGTACCGCCGGCACCAACGAGCAAAACCTTGATCTTCCTTCCAACAAGCTCCGAGTGCAGATAGTGCTTCATGCGACCACCTCGATGTGGACGTCAAGCGCCCCGCTTTGGTCCAACCGCATCGGCAGGAACCGGTCCAGACACACCAGCCGCAGACAGAGGGTCGGGCTTTCTGTATCTACCTGGCCCAACACCGCTGCGATCTTGAGACCTCCAGCATCGTCACGGTCATCGGTCGATGAGAAGAACGCCTTGTGCGATGCATGGCTGTGGATGTCCACAACCAGCACCTCGTCTTCACCCATCGGTGCTTCGGCGAAGTCCACGTGATGGGGACTCGCGTTCTGGGCTTCACGAACAGCCAAACGCCATTCAGCGGTGACTGTGTTCCAGATGAACGCCCCTGCGCATTCGTGGGGCAAAGCCTGTTCAGCCATTTCGCGGAACATGCGCCAGAGGTGCGCAGGTGGCTGATTCATCGTCAGCTCCACCGTTGGCAGGCAGGGCCCGTAGGGAGCCTGCATGCCACGTATGGATGCCAAGGGCAACAAGGCATAGAGCCACGGCGTGGAGACCTCCCGAAAGAGGCCCTCACGCGCAACGACATAGCGCTGCCCCAGACTCTTCGGGCGAACCAAATGCCCGGTTTGGGGCATCGTGGTCACGGGAAAGTTCTCCAGGACAACGCGCTCCAACAGTTCAACAGACATCAGAATTCTCCTTTTGCTTTTGGGACTTTGTTCAGCTTGTCGACCACCAGGGGATCGAGCAAGTCACCGACCACCATCGGGAACTGCACCAGACGCCGTTCAGGAAACACAGCTGCTGGCTTGGCCAGCATCTTTTTCCAAAACAGACATGGTTCAGCGCCTTTGATGAGACGGTCTTTTTCGGTGAAGTTGGGATGGGTGAAGCGCGATCCGAAGAACGTGTTCTCCCATGCCTGTACTTCCCATCGGTTCTCAGTTGATGGCAGCTCTGCACTGCCGGTGCAAACCTTGCCACGGCTCCAGACGTTGAAGAATGGCGCCTGGTAGAGCTGGTCCGACTGCATCGGTCGCACGGTTCCTTTGACGGCAAAGACGAAGAGCCCGTTGCCGGGCATCGCCATCCATACCATCCCAGGAACTGGGCACGCTCCACTGCCTGCAATTTCGAGCTTTGCCGCCTCACTGGTTTCGAAGAACATCGCACGTTGGTGCGGTGGAGTCCACCAGATCATTCTGTCGGGACCCGTTGCGAGGATTCGCGAATCAAGCCACCGTGTGGCATTGACCGCGGTCGCTTCTGTCTTGGCCAGCGACTTGGTGAACGTTGCAAGGTCCTTCTGCGTGAGCAGGCGGCCAGGCATGATCTCCATTCGGCTGTTCACTTCAGATACGGGATGCACCGTGGCAAAGGACGTCTCTTCTCCGTACCCGGATTGACGGTTCTTTCCTCCGTAGAGAAGGATGGCACCCGACAACGTGGCCGCCTGGCCACGCTCACTTACATGGACTTCAAGCATCAGATATTCACCTTAGGAAAATGTTGCAGAACCTTCTTGAGCGCTGCATGCCGCCTCACAAAGTCCTGAAATGACCGAACGAGAGCCCTGATGGAATCAGGATCTGTTGGGTCGGCCGTGAAAGTCATGTGGTATTCCGAGGACTCACCACTGCTCATTTCGTTTTCTTCGTAGTGCTGGATCACTTCATGCGCGATGTGGTGGTCATTCCAAACCAGGATGCAGCTCGCGCCATATGCATTGACCGCACTTCCCCACTCATCCTCGTCAGCTGAGCGGTGAGTTCGAAGGTTGGTGTCCATCTGCAGTTCTGCTTCCAGGTCAATCGCTGCCTGGACCACTTCGAGCAAGCTGGTTTTGGGCATCGCTGCGATGACTTGTTGAGCTGCCGTTGACGAAAGAGCTTCAGGTCGTGTGAAACCCGGGCCTTCTCGCGTGAAGCAGGCAAGCATCCAGCCATGTCCCCCAAATGAACTCAGAACATCGGATGGCTTGTACCCTCCTGCATGCTCCTCGAACACCTGATCGTCATCTATGTCTTCGGACAGGCCGTAGTCATCGCGGATGCCCTGTGCCTGTTCAGCATCAGTCAAACCAACGTCGAACCACATCATGTCCACGAGGGACCCAATCAGCGATGGTGTGTAGATGGGATAGCCATCAGCATCACCAGCTGAAATCGTCTTGTAGACGAACCATCCGAGGCCTTCATGCATGGCGTTGAGCGACTCAATCACCGGCCCCAACATGAGCGTTTCAATTTGCGGGGTAGCTCCGACAACCAGTTTCAGGTCGTCATCGCCGAGTGACAGATAGAGGTCAAGTGCCAGTGGATCATCAGGTCCGCACTGATCCAACACATAGGCCTGCAACTGTTTTGCGAGGGTCTTCTTGAGGTCTGTGAACTTCCCCTTTGGAAGCACCACGCCATTGGCGTGGGCTTCCAGGGAAAACTCCGCAGCGTTCTTCTGCAGACACGATTCAGTGGTCTTGAGAACCACCGGAATCGCGCTGTTGATGGCTGGTATGCACCATGAGCCACCAGCGAAGGGCTGAGGATTTAGCCGAAGCGACTGAAGGCCATCGATCCAGGAAGGATCGCCTGCGAGTGCCCCTGCATGTTCACAACCGTTTGAACGGTCTTCGAACATTCCTTGTTCTCCTTGATTTCGTCTTTGGATGCGTTCGCCAGCGGACTGTCCTTCACGAAGAAGGTACCTGCCGCAATGCTGCGAACGGCCTTGTGGTGCCCCACCGCCCCCTTGCTACCCGCCACGCGAGCGAAGGTGTAGGTGGAAACGCCGTTCTTGGTCACGGGTCCCTCAACCACCGCATTGAGCAGCTCCGGGTACTGGAAGGCATAGACCTTCATGACCTGTTCCGGCGTCTTGTCGGACGCAGGATCGGAGAGCGTGATGCCCTGGTAGCGGAACTTGCGAACCAGCTTCACTTCAGCGATTGCCATGTGCTTCTCCTTAAAGGGTGAAGGGTTGCGGATCGATGGCCGGCGCAGGGAGCGCAGCGCTCGGCTGTTGGGCCGAGGCGTCACTGCCTGAGGGGACATCACCTTCTTCGCCGTCGCCATCACCGTCGCCGTCGCTGTCCAACGCATCGGTCAGCAAGGTCGGCTTTGACGCAACAGAAGGACGCTTGGACGTCGAGCCTTTTGCAGATGCAGCGGCTTTGCTTGCAGCTTCATCCTTGGCGGACTTGGCTTGGGCGTCGACCTGATCCTGGAACTGCACCAACTGGTCTTGCAACGAGGTGTTGGCCGCCACGTAGGTCGCCATCACATGCGCGAAGCCAGAGTCGAGTTCGGCCGCAGACGCGGTGAACGTTTTCGCAACCAGGCCGGTTGCGGCCTTGTTCTCTTCGCTGCTGGGCAGGACAGTGACTTCGATTTCTTCACCGACGGCACGCATGACAAGATGCAAGGTCACACCGCGCTTGAGCAGTTCTTGAACATTGGTAAACAACATGGGTTTCTTTCAAAAGAGTTGAGATGTGTCGGAGCCACCGCATTGCTGCAGTGGTGTTCCTTCTTTGAGTTGATTCGCAGGCTGTTACCAGCTCACGAGTTTGGGGATGCGGCCTCGGTACTCGAAGCCCTTGACTTCGAGAATCGCCTTGATGAAGTCTTCCTTGCCCAAGGCGCGTGCTTTCGCATACTCCTTGTCCATGGCCGCGGCAATACCGAGTTCGCCGGCGACGACATCGATTTCGTTCTTCGTCAGCTTCTCGAAAAAGCCCTTGTCCACCTTCCAGTGGTCGGCGAGCTTCACTTCGAGGGCCTTGAGTGCACTCACAACGTCTTCGATGCCCATGCCCATGGGGCCGGAGCGGACGTTGCCTGCAATCGCACTGATGGCCTGTCCCAGATCCTGCTCACGCAGGTCAAGAACGGTTGCAAGCACCTTCCCGAAGGAATGCGAGCTCTCTCCACCCAGGATTGCTTTGAGGTCGGTGCCGAGTCCTTGAGCATCGAGATGCCCAGGGTGCGTCAAGCAAATAGCCAGCAGCACAGCCCGGTTGTTGACCAGAGAAGCGTTGGAGACGACGCGCTTGAACACGCTGCGCCACAACTCTTCCCGGTATTCCTTCACGCGATTCGACGGCTCGGGGTAGACCACCTTCTTGTCCTTTTCCTTGCCCGAGTCGTTGCCGGGCGGGGTTGCCCCCTTTCCGGCCGCCGCACCACTCTCACGAGGGCCAGGGCTTGCGGGTGTTGTCACCTGGTTGGCGGCCTGCTGAGTGAGCTTCGCGGCTTCAGCAGCCTTTGCTGCTGCGACCTCATCGCTCACCCGTTTGGCCACCATCGTGGTGTTGCAGGGGACATCCATGCAGAGGTTTTTGAACACCTTGCCCAGCTTGTCCGGCGCTGCAGCGACCACCGCACCAAAGTTCTGGCACGCGCGACAGGCCTGCGCCTGCTCGATGCCAACACCCTTGGCGCCTTCGGCCACCAGCGGGATCACGGTGAAGTTTTCGCCGGGGCGAACGACTCGCACGTTCTGGAATTCCTCACGCAGCGCGTTTGCACGGCCCGCAAGTTCTGCTTCGGTCTTTTCGTCGTAGCACTGCTTGTTGGTGCAGCGCCCGCCATTGATGACCTGGGCGAAGAGCGCAGATTGATTGCCAGAGTTGTGGACGCAGCCAGCGCACTGATCCTTGTTGAAGATCGCACTGTCGAGAACCAACGCAGCCGAGTTGATGACATCCTTGAATGCCTCAACCGTCATCTGCTTCTGCGAGCTGAGCAGCATGGCCAGAGCGGAAACCTGGGTCTCCTTTCGGCAGACCGCAAGCAGCTCAGCATGCCCCAGCAAGATCTTCTTCTGATGCAATGCCAGGCGCACCGGCTCGATCGCATACATGAGCGCAAGACGCTTATCCAGCGTTGTCACACTCCAACCCATGCGTGTGGCGGCTTCAGCCCGGTCACCTTTGCAGTCCCCAAGAATCTTGGCAGCTGCTTCAGCCTCTTCCAACGGCGTCATCGGTTCACGGGCGATGTTCTCGGTCAATGCAGCTGCATCGGCGAGTTCGTCTTCCATGTCTTTGATCATCGCTGGGATGAAGGCTTCATCACCATAGACCTTTCGCCACGCACGAAGGCGGCGCTCACCGGCAATCAGCTGAAAGTCATCAGCGTCACGGCGGACGAGAATGGGCGTCAGAAGACCACCCATGGCACGAATCGAGTCTTCCAACTCTGTCATGCTCTTTTCATCGAAGTGCTGGCGCGGGTTTCGACCAGCTTTGATTCGGCAAACCTGAATGTTTTGCCCTTGAAATTCTTCTGTTTTCACGAGTACCTATCCTTTCTGCATAGTTGCAGTGTTGAGAGATAGGCAAGCCAACAAAGGCTTTCCAACGGGCTCTTCAAAAGTCCGTTAGAAAGCCCTCCGTGGAGGACTCTGTTTTTTGGATCAATGGGCTTCAGGGTTTTGAATGACGGGCGGGTTCATCAGTTTGGCGATGACCTTTTCGTACTCGATGTGCCCTTCTCCCCAAAAGTCCAGGGACCGCAGGGCACGCGGATGGCATTCCGCTTGCGCTCTGTCCCTCGCAAATGGAACCAGACGCCAGACCCTGCACGGCAGCGTGCAATCCACAGCTCTACCTGCCCCGGTGACGTTGTGGCTGAAGAACCAGAACAGTCCTTCCTGCAGTTCCCCGGTCCTCTCGAAAAAGTCCAGTGGCTGTGCATCCTTCAGGGCTCCCGAGAAGCTGCCATGTCCACTACGAAAAGCGAAGAAGCTGCCCACGATGCTGGTTTGCAGTTCCCACTCCAAGTCATGGCTGATCCGCCGCACATGCCCATTGGGCCAATGGACGATGTCGCCAATCAGAGGCCTCTGCAGCTTGTCAAAGAGGTTGAGCCTTGCCGCGGCGAGTTCGTCTCGAATCAGCTGATTCCTTGCGTCAAGACCAGCGTTGATATCACCCGACATGATCGACCTCCATGCCGCCCAGGGCCGCATCCACACCACTGCCATCAATCAACGCCAAGGCCTTGAAGACATCAAACCCATCGAAACTGGTTTGTGCCAAAAAGTGCTGTACGTCTTGCATGCGCACGCGCACACGTCTGTCAGTGGATGCTGAGATCACGGCCTTGCACAAGTCATCGTTCATGAAGTGGCGAAGTCCTTCTTCGATGACATCGTCATTCATGAAACCTCGCAGATCGCCATCGACAGATTCGCCGGCAACGTCGTCACCGTCGAGGTCTTTCCATTCGATGTCTGCGTTCAAAGAATATGCGAGGCCCGCCTCGCTATCGTCGCTGTAGTAGCAGGCTTTGCTGAGCTTGATTTCGACGCTCTCAAGGTCGGCATTTTGAACAAAGAGCTTCACAAGCTCGACACCAACCTCGGAGAGGTCTCGGACCATCACGGCCACACTCGCCTTTTCCTGCAGTTCTGCAATCTGCTTCCACGTTTGCTTCCCTGTGGCTACGAGGCCACCTTCCTGCCGGAGGCCTGTGAGTTGCGGGAGGACACGGATGCACTTTTCGGCGTGGACACCGGCATCCCACGATGCGATTCGGTCATCACTGGTCTGCCAGGATGGACCGACACAGCCGAAGGATTCGAGAACGATGGAATGTGCTTGATCGAGGTCTTGCGCCTGCACTTGCACTTCAGCTTCGAAGGTGAAGGCGACTTTGACGAGATGAGAATTCATTTGAACTTCCTTCATTGGATGCCGGCATGTGCGGCGGTTGATGAAAGAGTCTGCTCAGAAGCATTTTTGTGATGACACCCATCACCACAAAAATGCCCCCGGGTGGGGGCATGGGTTCAGTCTTCGACAACGTTGAGTTCACGAAGAAGAACATCACCTGGTGACACGGTGACGGCCAGAAGCCATGTCAACCCGTTGCCCTCGCAAGGTTGTAGACAGGGGTACTGCGCTGCCCTTGATGAAGCTCCGAATCCCAGACATTCAGGGATTGTCCAAGTCTTCGAAACAGTGCTTTGACCAGTGCATACAGCACGCTCTGGCCCAGCAACTGGTGAGCCCTGCCCTGTGCCATGTCATCGATCAAGTGCTCAGGTACCTGTTTGATCCTTGCATGCTCCTTTGCAGTGAAGAGCCGGTAGATGCCATCTCGATCAGGGTGCGCGAGTAGAGGATCGGTTGATCCACCTTTGTGATAGCCCTTCCGCAAAACCGGCACGCTGGTGTCCGTTGGGTGGACGATTTGCATACCGAATCCGTTGCCCTTTTCTGCGTCGCGAATCGCCTTGGTCTTGAGATACTGAAAGTCTCGCCAGGATGGGTCATCCAGCGGGACTTCTTCAAGTACCTCTGACACTGTTCGCACGGGGTTGCACACAGGCGCAATGCCTGCAAGGTCCACCTCGATACCATTTGTGGCGGCGACCATGAACCAGCGGGTGCGGTTCTCAAGCACACCGAACTCTTTCCCGTTGAGGATGACTTCGTTCACGCTGTAGCCACTGTCACGCAGGTGTTGTCGGATGATCTGAGCCGAAGCTGTCTGCTGGTATTCCTTGACACACTCGACGACCACAACGGCCGGTTGCGTGCGCTGGACCACCATCAAGAAGCTCGCCGCCAGATGCCCCACTTCAGGATGCGACTCCATCATGTCCAGGCCTCGCTTGGAGGCGCCAGCCCGGGATGCACCTGAGCAAGGGATACCGACTGCCAGCACGTCAACCTGAGGTATGCGCTGCATCAGCCACTCGTCTTGCACCGCTTCCTGCATTGGAGCCGCGAGGCCCATGCTCCCTGCACCCCAGACCTCATTCCTGCCTCTGGAGTGCTCCATCAGATCGTCATCGATTTCATTGGCGAAGGCCATTTGTGCTTCGATGCCGGCGTCTGCCAACCCGTGGTGTGCAGCGTTGTCCAAGATGCCTCCACCATGCGAGAGAGAGGCGCTGACCAGCTGGCCACGAGATAGGTTCTCACGCAAACGCCGCAGCCGTCTGCGTGCGTTGGCCTCGGATGCAATAGGCATCGCGCTAATCACTCCATCCTGAATCACGAGGCGGACAGCCTTGAGGCCATCCAATGCCGATAGCGCTTCCTTGCTGTTGATGTCGATGACGGGAAAGACTTTGCCACCGCGTTCCTTTCTGGACACACGGTACTGCCCATAGTCATCGAGCCGGAGGACGATCTTGCCGTCATCGACTTTGCGGTTGTAGGCCGCACCAGGCACAAAGCCCGCCAACGCCAGGAACTGGGTTTCCATGTAGATCCTCGGAGCACCCTTGTTCTGTCCTATCTGTTGGACCAAGTACTTTCGAATAGCCATTTTTGGCCTCCTTATTGATGCTGCAAATTGGCAGCTGTTGGAAGGAGGTAAGCCGATAGGCTTTCTGCTGGGATTGCCCAGTAGAAAGCCCACCCCCAAAGGGGCAGGCTCTGTTTGTCCAGCTTCGCGCGATGGATCAATTCCTGGTGCGAACCAGTCGAACCCATCCCGGTGCTGTAGACACGTGGTAGCCGGGACCCGGGTGTGAAAAGTCCACAACCCAGAACTCGCCTGGCAGACCTTGGTAGCTGGACGAAGACCAGTACCACCCGTCTTTGGGTGAGGCATTTGATCCAACAAGGGTCTGCAACTCGTCGATAGTCGGAACACGCCAATCGTCGTGGCCATGGTTCAGCGTTGGACTGGCGTTGACTCGGTCAACAAGTTCGGAAACATCACCTGGGCGACCGTCTCCCCAGTTCGTGTACCGCATCTGTCGTTCATCGCACGCGACAAGCCATTGAAGCTGGCTGCTCGCGATCACATCATGGCCGGCCATATTTGGACTGAAGCGCTCGCATGCGTGCTGGTGCAGCTCAAGATCCGAGTTGTTGGTCATGGGCTCACAATTGGTAGGTTTCATGGTGCCTTTCTCCCCATACACAGGGGTCTATTGAAAGGGACAGCCGGTGGGCTTTCTTATGCCCTCAACAGGCATAAGAAAACCCGCCGAAGCGGGCTTTGGCTGGGTGACAGATCAGCCCTGAGGACGGCACTCGATGAGTTCGTTGCCCACGATGGTGAATGCAATTTCGCCATCTTCGCTCAGTGCCTCGGTCTGATGCAGTCGCATGTACTCTTGGGCATTTTTGACAGCATCGGGGTCGACAGGAATCCGCTTGCCGTTGGGCTTGAGGAACATGGTCCAGTAGCTCTGCCATGGTGCGCCCTTGGAGCTCGGGAATCCCACAGTCATGGGCACGGGGAGCAGCTCCATCTTCGCGCCTGAGATCGCGGCGATTTCGAGTGGTGCTGTGAGTTTCAGTTTCATGGATACCTTTCTATATCCGCACATAGCGGTTGTGTTGAAAGGGTGGTGCAATGCACTTTGATCTGCAGAAGATGCACAGCAAAATGCACGTTGAACAATGCGCCGCATGCGCTAGGATGAACCACGTTTTATCCAATTCTCAGGAGATCACCATGACCACTTCCAGCAAAGAAGTCGGCGAGCAACTCAAGAGCTACGACCCTCAAACGGCTGAGCAAGTCAAAGCGGACTTCGACGCCGGCAAGACGCTGCCCACGGACAAAGACCATGACGTGAACGTGATGGCCAAGCGCTTTGAAGCGATGGGCCTGCCAAGTAGCACCTTCGAAAAGATATGCAAGGACGCAGGCCTTTGAGTGAGTCCGAAGACTCACTCAAAGCCCGCTAGACCACGCGGTTGAACTTGGCGTTCGCCCACGCAACCCCCACCCTCTGAAGTACATCACTCGGCGTGTGGCCGATGATCCTCTCTACGTTGCGTACAGAGACCCATTGGTTGCCACCGCCACCCCAATGGAACTGAGTGTGAAACCGCAGTCCCATACTTTTCAACGCACTCTCTTCTGAGACGATAACGGTCGTCGGATCGTTGACAAGGCCCTTGGTTGAGCCGAGCAACAAATAGACGCGATCGTCCTGAACTTCTATCACTATCGCAGGCCGCACTTTGGTCTGGCTTCCGTAATGCACGAATGCATACACGACACAGCCAGGAACAAGCTTCTTCTGATACATCGCGTCTCTCCTTCGGTTCCAAAAGGTTGGTAACAAATGGAGGAGAGCCAGGCTGGGCTTTCTCAAAGCACGGGCCTTGAGAAAGCCCATCCTCAATTGGATGGGCATGAATATTCGAACTGGCTTGATGTCTGCAGGATCTGCAAAGAAGCAGTGGATGGCTTGCATCCACGACAGATCGTCCTCGACTAAAGAAGCCCGGCGTTGGCAAACGAGAAGAATGCGCTCCGATTCACGATGACGTGGTCGATCACACGCACATCGATCAGCTGCAGAGCAGACTTCAGGGTTTGCGTGAGTGCTTCGTCCGAACGGCTCGGTTGAAGTTCGCCTGATGGGTGTTAGGTTGCATTCGCGTGTGTCAACACGATTGGCTTTATCAGGAGATCTGCTTAGACTGGCGCATGCCCGAGCAGCCCAAGCCTCTTTCAGAGGCGAGTAGCCCGGCGCGCCCCGCGTTTTGCGGCAACTCCATGGGGGTTCGCGGTGATGCTGGCTCGCAGATCATTCAGTGCTCCAACGTTGGCACAGCTTCGCCAGATGCCGGCCAGCGATGCCTTGGCTTTGCTGGCCGATCACGTCAAGCTTGATCCAACCTACCTGCCCGTCAAGGACCGTCACAGCTGCCGTTGGCACGCGAGCACCGCGCTCGGTGATTTCGAGATACTGACCACGGGCGTCAAGTGGTACGACACGCGAGCTTGCGCTGGCGGAGGCGGCGCCATTGATCTGGCGATGCATGTGCTCGGTCTGTCGTTTGTCGATGCGGTCAAGCGGCTGACCGCAAGGTAGGTCGGCGTGGTCCAGGTCGTTCGCAAGTCGGCACTGCCGGATCCGTCCGAGGTGATCGATCGGTTAGCGCCGGCAGCGGCGCGAGCGCCTGCAGTTGCGCTGCGCGAACCAAGGCCGACGGGCTTCCCGCTCCTGTTCACGGCGCAGTGGCAGCTGATCGAGCCGGCGGTCGCTTTCCTGCACGAACACTTCGTGCAGCGCGCCCACACGATCGATACGCTCAGGACCTATGCCGAGGTGCTCTACGACTGGTTCGAGACCCTGGAGCAGAACGGTGTTCGGTGGGATGGCGCTGACGCCGTGGACCTGGTGGCCTATCGCAACCGGATGCTCACGCAGCCGAGCGCGCACACCGGCAGACCGTATCGCATCGCCACCATCAACCACCGTGTGCGCGGCGTGCTGCGGTTTTACGACTGGGCGGTGCGCACGCATTGGTTGGTGGCGTCCCCCTTGGCCGGCACGGAGCACAACTTCCGCGTAGCAAGGCAGCTGCGCCCCTGCAGCGCCGATGCGAGCCGGCCAACCGATCACAGTCTGTTCGTGCTGCGCCAGTTCGAGCCGTTGCCGCGTCCGCTCGTGTCGGAGCAGGCGCGGGAACTACTGGCCACGTTGCCACCGCCGTACGACCTGATGGCGCGCTGGCAGCTCTATACGGGGCTGCGCGTGAGCGAATTGCTGCGCCTGTGCGTCCAGGACGTCAGCAAGCCTTCAGTACGGACGGTGTCGCATCACACCATCGAAGTGATCCGCAAGGGCCGCAAGCCCGGCTACGTGGTCGCCCCGGCGAGCCTGCTCGACGAGACGGCAGCGTATCGCTCCGGGCACCGGCGGGCCTGGTTGCAGCGTGCCGCCCACCGCCGAGGACGCGTTGCCGATCCCGCCGCCTTGTTCGTCAACGCGCGCGGTGCGCACGTTGGCAAGAACGCCTATCAGCGCGTCATCAGCCGAACCGGCCAGGCCTGCGGATTCAAGGCGACCACGCACCTGCTGCGGGCGACCTTCGCGTGCATGCTGCTGGCTCGCCTGGAGCAGCTCGCCAGCGCGGGCGCCGCGATCAACCCGCTGATGGTCGTCAAGGTGCTCATGGGACACGAGCGCATCGAGACCACCGATCGCTACCTGCGCGCCATTGCCGTGGAGGCCGGCACGCTCAGAGAAGTGCTGGACACGCTGTTGTCGGAGGTGCCGTGACCGTGGGCACTCGCCGCCGCCCAATGCCTCGCGGGTTCACGCACAGCGCCGATCTCGTTGAGGGCGGAGCAGCGCCCGCTCGGTTCGAGGCGCCTCGCCAGGTGCGACGCACCGTCATCGACTTCGGCTCGCTCGACCTGCCCGCGGACGTCCAGGGTGCTCTGGCCGAGGCCTTCTGGTGCCACTTTGGCGCGATGGCCGAGCGCTGTATCCCCGTGCGCTGGTTCCACATCCTGGTCTTCGAGCGCTTCGTTCGAGAATCCGGCGCCATCAGGTGCCTGGCCGACGTTCATGGTGGCACGCTCCTGCGCTACGTCGAGTGGTTGAACACCCAGTGCCGGCGAGATGGCCAGCCGTGGACCAAGTCGAGTCGGGCGAGCGCGTTCACGACCCTGCGCAAACTGCTGCAGTGGATCGAGCGTTGCCGCCCCGGGCGTGTTGCGAGCATCGAGTACCCATTCAACCCGTTCCCCTGGCGCAACCGCGATGCCCGACCCCACGACAAGATGCCTGCGGGCGAACTGCGGGCGTTGCTGAAGGCCTGCGAAGCAGACATTGTTCGCATCCGTGCTGGCCGTGAGGCCGCTGCGGCGCAACGCATCGCCGACGCCGGCCAGCCGGGAACCCTCGGCTGGCTGCTCGAACACATCGATCGGCAATGCGATGGCATCGTGCCCAGCGCGCGCGACCTGTCGCGACCCGGGCAGTGCACCGTGCGGACGACCCTCCAGCGCTTCGGTGGCGTGAGGCAGGTCGAACCGTGCCTCTATCCGCGCGCCGAACTGCTGTTACCGTACTACCTGGCCATCATGGCTCACGCAGCGGGCAACCCCGAACCGATCGCCGAACTCGGTCGCGACTGCCTGCAGTCCCTGCCACTGCTCGATGACCGCCAGGCGCTCGTGTGGTTCAAGGCCCGCTCCCACCGCATCCAGCGGCGCACGTTCAGCAGCGCCGACTGCTTCGAACCGCCAGCGCTCATTGAGGAACTGCTCGCGTGGAACGAACGGCTGCGACCCCTGGCGCGCGTGACCGAGCGTGATCGCCTGTTCCTCTACAAAGCCCTGCGCGGCGTGACGGCACTCACTTGTGGCGCAGCCAAACACCTGGTCAAGGCATTTTGCGAGCGGCACGGCCTGCCGCGGTTCTCTCTCGTGTCGATCCGTCCCGGGGTGCTCGCGAGCTTCTACCGCGCCTCGGGCGACCTGCGCCGCGTCAAGGCGATCGCCAACCATGCGCACTTGTCCACCACCGTGCGCTACGTCCAGACGCCCGAGGTCCAGGCGCAGCACCGCTCTCGCATGGCCGCCCTCCAACAGGCCTTCATCGGGCACATCGAGCGCGCCGCAGCCAGCGCATCCCAGCGTCGCCCCATCAATCCCAGGGGCTACCGCTCACCGGTGCCCGGTGGCGAAGTCGTGTCGATGTTCGGCTTCGGCTGCAAGGACCCCTTCGCCGGTGCGGCGGCGGGGACGCACCCCGGTGAACTGTGCACGAATTTCATGGGCTGCTTCACCTGTCCAAACGCCATCATCACGCCGGATCCGCCGACGCTGGCTCGGCTGCTCCAGGCGCGTGACCACATGAGGGCTGCCGCCGCCTTGCTGCATCCAGCGCGCTGGCAGGCCTTCTACGCGCCGCAGTTGCGCATCCTGGAAGAAGACATCCTTCCTCGCTTTGCCAGCCGCGAACTCGCGGCCGCCCTGCCCTTGGTGGCACAGCTGCCACCGCTGCCCGATCTTCGATGAGCTGGCCCCATGCGCGCAGCGGCAAACCTTCTTCTCGGCAGTCCGACCCCAAGGAGCCGAACCCGCGCACAGGCGCCCGAAGCGCGTGCGTGGTTCCTCGACGCCGATTGGGACGACCCGGTCTGGGTCTTCAAACCGACGAACGCGCTCGAAGAGGCCAAGCCGGTGCGCGTTGACTGGCGCTTCAAGCTCCCGGGCGGGCAAGTTTTCGTGGGACATCGGTATGCAGCGCTGCTGCACAGCAGCAAGCAGCTCATCGCGCTCATCCGCAGTCGCTCGCTGGGCACCGGCCTGCCGCAGCGTGCGAGCACGGCTGCAGGCTACTTCAACTACCTGCGCGAACTCGTGCGCTGGATGGATCAGGCCGGCTTCTCTCGCTTCACCGATCTCGACGCGACAGCACTGCTGCAATTCCAGCGCGCGCTTGCCCTGAGACCGGGAACTCGGCGCCCCACGCTCGCCCCCACGACGGTGCAGAAGTACCTCTACCTGCTCACGTATCTGTATCGCTTTCGCGATGAACTCGACGACGGGTTGCGCATCGACCCTTTTCCGGGGCGCAGCCAAGGCGATGTCGCTGGCGTGCACGACGCCGATGTCCGTCGCTGGCCGTACACCCCGCAGGCCGTTGCGGTGGCGCTGGTCCAGGGCGCCATCGATCTGGTCAAACGTGGTGCAACGCCGATCCTGCAGGCCAGGGATGTCTATGCCGAGGCCGTAGGAGCCGCCAAACAGCAGGGTTACCTCACCGACGCCTGCACCAATGCGGCAACGCGCGCTTTACGTCACGCACGTGTCCGGGTGCCTGGCCAGCCGCAGCCGATCCTGACGGTCGGTGCGCTCACGCAGGCGATCGACATGCTCTACGCGGCATGCTTCGTCGTCATCTCGTACCTCGTCGGACCGCGGGCCAGTGAGATCCTGCACCTCCAGGCGGGCTGCGTGCAGCGCCGTGGCGGCGCCGCCGCCGAAGAGATCACCGTGATCGTCGGTGCGATTTTCAAGCGCCAACCGGAGTACGCCGGGCGGCCACACGAATGGGTTGCACCGCCGGTGGCCGCGACCGCCATCGCCGTCCTCGAAGCCTTGTCGGCCGGGCATCGCGCTCAGTCTGGGCGGCCCCATTTGTGGCTGCGCCGTGGCCAGACCCCAGGTGCCACGGAGTGGCAGCGCCCATGCCCCGGCACGCTGGGTATCGTGTCGACCAGGCGCATGCGACTGCTGCTCAAGCGCTTTGCGGTGTGGCTCGGGCTGCCGCAGCATGAGGGCAGAACCTGGCAACTTTCCACGCACCAGGGGCGCAAGACCTTCGCACGGTTCGCGGCATTGCGCGACGGATCGGCGTTGTTCGCTCTCGCGCAGCACCTGGGCCATCGCGAGCGCGCCGTCACCGACTGTGGCTACGCCGGCTCCGACTACCGGCTCAACCAGGAGATCGAGACCGAGATCCTCGAACAATCGACTGCGGCCTGGGAGCACATGCTCGCCGCACCCGGCCTGGGCGGGCGCGCCGGCGCCGAGATCGTGGCCAAACGCCCGCACTTTCGGGGGGCCCGGCTCAAACAGGACCTCAAGAGCTACGCCCGGCTGCTGGTGGACGCCGGCCTCGTGCTCGGCGTGTGCGACTGGGGATTTTGTGTCTACCGCGAGGAACACAGCGCCTGCCTGGGCAACGCCGCCGGACCGAATCCGGCGCGCCGTGAGCCCTCCACCTGCGGGCGTTGCAAGAACTTCGTGGTGTCGCAACAGCATCGCGCCTACTGGGTCGAGCAGGTCCGTCGGCACGAAGCGCTGCTCGACGAGCCTGCGCTGCCGTTGCAGACGCTGCGCATCGTGCGCGAGCGGCTCAACGAGGCCCGTGCCTTGATCCACTCGATCGACGCGGACAACCCGGGAACCGGTCATGGCCCACACACCGCCCCATGATCCGACCGAGGTCGCACCGGCGCAGCGGCTTCGCGATGCCCTCGCGCAGTTGACGGCGGCGGATGGGGGTGCCGCGCCGACGGCCAAGGCGCTGTGCGAACTCGCTGGCGTCTCGCGCAACGCGCTGTACCGCTACCACCCCGACATCCTGATCGAGCTTCACCGACTGCAACATCGTCGACGGCGAACATCGGGCCCCTCCGCACTGGCGTTGGAGCAACTGCGCGCCGACAACCGGAGCCTGCACCACCAAGTGGCCATGATCGCCGCCTTGGTCGATCACTATTTCTGTGCCTGGCAAGAGAGCCAAACCTTGCTGGAACGTCGCGAGCGCGAGCTCGCTGAGCTGCGCCGCCACGTCAAACCCAAGCTGGTTTCGATCCAGCACAAGTGAGCCCGGCAGCGCAGGCCATGAGCGCTGACGCGGGCGCGCAGCCGTGCATGCGAACGATCAACCGCAGCACTTCACTTGCTGCTGCACCGGCGGGCATGGCACCGAGCCGTACGAGCAGTACACGCAGCAGTCGCCCGGTTTCGGCCGAAGCAGCTCGTGGCAGCGCTCGCATTCGTAGAAGAACTGGCACGCGTCGGTTGGCATGGTCTCGGCCTTCGAGTGCCCGCACGACGGACAGGTCAGCGTGGACTGCGGCACAACGGCGCTCACCGTGCCGCCTCCTTGATCGTCGACGGGTAGCCCGCGTCGGTCGTCGCGCCAGTGAGCTGCCCGACAGCGGCCTGGCTGTCGTCGAACGTGACCACCGCTTCGCGCCTGTCCAGGCTCACGTCGACCTTGGCCACGCCTGCGACCCTGGTGAGGGCTTTCTTCACCGTGATCGGGCAGGCTGCGCAGTTCATGCCCGGCACCGACAGTGTCACGGTTTTCGTCGCAG
Source organism: Hydrogenophaga aromaticivorans (assembly GCF_013387465.1). Classification (GTDB taxonomy): domain Bacteria; phylum Pseudomonadota; class Gammaproteobacteria; order Burkholderiales; family Burkholderiaceae_C; genus Hydrogenophaga; species Hydrogenophaga aromaticivorans. Next base: position 131,936 of record NZ_VYGV01000011.1, read on the forward strand.
ACCACGCCGGCGCGACGAGCACGGCAAGGAGGATGGCGATGTGGCGAGGTTTCATGGACAAGCCCTTTCAGTAGAACAACGGCGCCGCGTACGGGAAGCCCAGCGCAATCGCCACCAGCACGACGACCACCCAGAACACGATGCGGTACCCGCGGCGCACGGCCGGCACCGCGCACACCTCGCCAGGCCGGCACTGTTCGACTGGCCGATATACGCGCCGATAGGCCAGCACCAGTGCCCCCAATGCGACGGTGATGAACACGGGTCGGTACGGCTCCAGCGCGGTGAGGTTGGCGATCCACGCACCGCCCAGGCCCACGCTGACCAGCACCAGCGGCCCGAGGCAACAGGCCGATGCGAGGCCGGCGGCCAACCCACCGCTGACCAAGGCCCATCGGCCGGATCCATGGCTGGACATGCGACTTCCTTCTGTTCGTGTGCGAAGCTCCATGGCTGGAATAATATTTCCGTACCTGAGTACGGAGTCAACCATGTCGAACGAAGTTGCATTGACGATCGGCCAGCTCGCCCGCGCGGCGGGGGTCAACGTCGAAACGGTGCGTTTCTACCAGCGCCGCGCTCTGCTGTCAGAGCCCGATCGCCCCACCGGTGGCATCCGGCGCTACTCGGATGCAGACACCGCGCGCATCCGTTTCATCAAGGCTGCGCAGCGGCTGGGCTTCAGTCTCGATGACGTGCAGGAACTGCTGCGGCTGGAGGACGGAACCCATTGCAGCCAGGCGCGGCAGCTCGCCGAGCGCAAGCTCGGTGAGATTCGAAGCAAGATCGGCGACCTGCAACGCATCGAGGCGGTGCTCGACGAGATGGTCGGACGCTGCCGCGCCGTTCGGGGCAAGGTGAGCTGTCCAATGATCGCCTCGGTTCATCTCGCTGGCGCGGCGCCATTGACGTGATTCCGCGCGGCGCAGTGGAGCGAAGCTGTGTTCCCCATCCATCTCTGGCGCGTTGACACGCTTCCTCGGTGAACACCTTGAAATCAACATAAGGGGTGGTTGTGCGAAAGCAGCACGCTTGAGGCGTTGTGGAGAATCGCCTTTTTGACAACCTCCCTGGGGTATACCGAAGTCTGGTTGGTCGTCCCACGAAACAGCTCGTCCAGATGGATCACCTTGTTCTGTGCATCCAAAAAGACCACAACAAACACTTCGTATTCGAGGTGCCCGATGCGTCGATGCAGCCACCCATAGGTGGACTCTGGGCTCAACAGTTTTTTGCGTTCACGATCTGCGGCACGCCTATCGAGCTCACGTGCCGCGGTCAGCCGCTGCTCCCACCCAAATGAGTTGAAGAGGCCTTCTTGAACGCAGTGGCCATCTGGCACCAGCTCACCAGGTGGTCTGAAAAGCTCCCGTTCCGCGGCCTGAGCTTCATAGACGCTGAGACCGAAGGCCAAGCGCAATAGCTCCGTGTTGCTTGTGGTTTGAATGTCCATGTGCTTTCCCAATAGTTGGGGTTGATGAAAGCGGACAAGGTCAACTCACGCATGAACGGGCTTCATGCGTGAATCGGCTGCAGCGCAGCATTCAAACAGGGGGAGAAATTGGGTGTGGGAGCAAAGACCACACCCCCTTGAGCCACCGAAGGGCTCAAGGGGGGTGCTGCGGCGACTTTCGTCAACCACACAACATGGGATGGCAACCATACACAGCCATCAGGGCTATGCAAACAGGTTGCTGACCCAAATGGACCATCTGCTTCTCCAACGTCAAAGACATCAGACGAAGCTGGCAGGTTCACCAGTTGACCGACAAGTCAAACACCCATGTTGGGGTACTTTGCGAGCTGGGATGTCAGATCCAGCAAGGCAACCGGTGAGGGTTGCAGATATGTTGCTCGACGGGCTGGTGTGGAGCACGCATTCGTCGAACATCCTTCCGTAGAAACGGGTTACAGGATGGTTCGATTGTTGCCCGAACATTCTTGATCGCGCAAGTCGAAAGCTACTCTTTTTCGACAAGCATTCAAATTCATTTGTGTCTGGTGTGGCCGCAACAATCGACTAGGAGCCACACGGAAGCCACCAATGCATGACGATACACCGCGCGAGCAAGACAATCTTAAGGCAGACACTGCTCTGGACTCTGCCATAGAGGCTTCCACAGACCCGGTAGTCATCTCCCTCAAGAATGCTCACAGGCTTGAAAAAATCAGGGCAAGCCTTCGAGCGGAAGCCGAGCTTCTGATGCAGACCTCCCCCATGTCCCGGATCATGCGGCGCGACTGGAACATCGTGAGCGCAAAGCTGTTTTTGAATGCGTTGGACCCCGCGTACAGCGCCCTCATCAAAAAGGACCTTGATGAGCTGCACTGGCAAGTGGATGACCTGGCTTACCAACTCAAAATGCTTCGCCTTTCCACACTGGACAAGACCTGGATGCGTCCTCGCCAGATGGTTGTCCAAGTGATCCATCCGTTGACAGCCTCTTGGTTGCGAGCATTCAAGAAGTTTGATACCTCCTTTTGCCTGCTCATCAACGCGGAAAAGGCCGGCCTCATCACCAGGCGTCAACGATTCGCCATGCTCGCCCCCTCCCAGCTAACCTACTTCGCCTTCAAGGCAAGAGCAATGCACCTCTCTGTGGACAGCTACTCCGGGCAGTTCGAGTCGGAGCAACGTTGCACCGAGACGGAAGAGGTGTAGGCTTTTTCGACATCACCCTTCAAGGAAGCACTTTTGAAACCGCAAATGCCCACCAGAACCACGAGTGCGTCCCTCGGTCAAGACGCTCAGATGGTGAATGCCTTCTTCTGCAGAAGCATCATTGGTGGTCCCATGACGGTGTTTCTCGGTGAACGGGTCACCAAAAGACAGGCTCGCACATCGGGCCTGCGCATCCAGCTCGATTCACGACGCCGTTTGCTGCCGGAGTCCTGGGTGGATCGGGCCATGCTCACCCACATCCAGCAATCCAAAGGGGTCCCGCTTCGGCGCCCTACTGCAATCCGGCTCTGGCTGGAGCAACGCGCGCTGATTTTGGTCGCCGGCTCGATTGCGCTGTTTCTGTCAACGCTGGCCATCATGGGAGCTGCATTGTGGATGCTCTGAAGAACAACCCCGACGTTCTCACCCTTGACCCACTGGCGATGGGTATAGAGCATCGTGTGGGCCCAGGGGGTCGCCTCGAAGGTCTGCTGGAGTTCGATGAGGGCCTGTTAGTGCAAGGCTCTCTGTCCGGCGAGATCATTGTCCGTGGGCATCTGATCATTTGGGATGACGGCCTGGTCAAGGGTCGGGTCGTGGTGCATGGCAACACCTATGTGTTCGGCAGGATTGGCGAAACCTTCGAGTCCTCCGAACATGCGCGACTCGAATGCCATGGGCGCGTGTGCATCGCGAACGGCGCAATCAGTACCGGATCGATCCACGCTGCCTCTGTCATGCTCTACCACGGCGCAGACCTGCGTGGGCCTGTCAGCACGTTCAAGCAAGATCCTAGGCTGCATCAACAGCAAGTTGACGCCTCCGAAGAGCAGCCGATTGAGCAGCCACGAGAGGCACAAGACCGGGTCGAGATTCATGATGAGTTGGATCAACTGTTCTCACGTGGCCGTCCACGGACGCCTGTGTTTTCGCGCTGACTCTGGTCAGAACATGCGTTCTCGCCCTACTGCTCATCCCAGCCTGCCATGCTCCCCGGTCAAGGCACCCGAGCCACAACCATCTTCCCAGACCGGGCCAGCTGCAACTACCAGTGTTGAGGTGGAGCTTGGCGTTTGGCGGGGGTCTGAACAGCCACCGCTCGGCCTCTCACAGGGCAGCAGAATTGGTTCCAAAACAACTTTTTCTGGCGACTTTCACCTCCACGGCCACCTCATGGTTCAAGGCCGTGTAGAGGGTGGTATTTGGCAAGCTGGTGTCCGCGCTGGGAGCGTGGAGGTCTGCAAGTCGGGCCATGTCCGCGGCACGATAAGTTGCAGTGATGTGGAAATTCGTGGAGTGGTCCGCGCTGATATCCAGTCGTTGAACCTGGTTGTGCACGACGGCGCCGCATTGAGCGGCCGGGTGCGCTACGGATCACTGCAACTTGGCGACGCCTTGCTAGATGCAGCATTCTTCTCACCCAATGCCCGTTGAGACCACGACCACCTCGATAGGCCTGGAGCGCTGCACTTCGTTGCCGCAGCAATTTTCTGGCGCCACGTCCTCAGACTTCGACAGCACCGTCGACCCGCATTCGATGGTCGAAGGGAATTTTCAGAGCGACGGGGATGCCAGCATCCTGATCGATGGGCGGTTTCGCGGCCAAATTGATCTTGGTCGTGGATCACTACTTGTTATTGGCGCGGGCGGTGTCGTTGAAGACTCGACGGTCACCGCAGACTTCGTTGTCGTCCTCGGTGCATTCACCGGAACGGCCCATGCACGTCTCGCTCTCGAAGTGATGGCTGAGGCCGTTGTGGATGGCGACTTGCGCTATGGCGCCCGAGTGACCATCCACTCTAAGGCCGCCATCCAAGGCAAGTTGAGCGCAATCCCTGCCTGATCGAATCACATTGGCGGTGGGGCAGCGGTGGTCGTCTGAAAATGATTTTTCAGCCGTTCTGGCGAAAGCTGCAGATTTGACTTGCTCTTTTGATGGCCTACCTTGGTTCATACACCTTCTACTTGAACCAGGAGCACGCGAATGACCAGCAACGACACCATCAATCTGAAAAACCTCGACCAAATCCCCACCATCCGCCTTGCCAGTTCCAGCACCCGAGAAGCAGCGAAGGCTGCCGGCGGGACCTCGCGGGACTTCTGGAATGTGCCTCGGAGCAGCCTGCATACGATGCCTGGCTTCAACGTTCGAATCCGGACGCAGTCCTACATTGCGCACGTTCGATGGCTTGCGGATCAAATGAAGGCGGAAGGTTTCAAGCAAGACAAGCCCTTGACCTGCTACGTCTCCAAAGGCGATTCCGCTGAATCCCTGATCTTTGTGACCGATGGTCATAGCCGCCTTGAAGCGTATGACCTTGCATCCTCTGAGGGCGCAGACCTGGGACTCATCCCGATCGTCATCAGCAAAGAGCAACAAACCCAGTCCATTGAGGACCTGACCGTGGGTCTCGTCACCAGCAACAGCGGCCGCCCATTGGAGTCGTTGGAGAAGGCCGCAGTCTTCAAGCGTCTTGTGAATTTTCGCTGGACCGAGGGCCAGATTGCCGCTCGCCTTGGCTGCACTTCTCAGCACGTCCGTGACATGCTGCTTCTTGCCAGCGCTGATCCACAAATCCGCGACATGATCGCCCGCGGTGACATTTCACCGACCACCGCTCTGTCGACGATGAAACAGCATGGCGTCAAGGCCGTCGAAGTGCTCACCGAGGCCATGAGCCAGGCGAAAGCCCAAGGCCGGCAAAAGGCCACTGGCCGCCACATGGTGGACCCCATGATCCGTATTGCGCGTCGGCACGCGCCGACCCTGCTCAAGACCTTCAAGAGCATCCAGAGCGATCCAGGGTTTGTGAATCTGGCGCCCGAGACCCGTTCGGCACTTGAAGAACTGCTGAATCAGATCGCTACCAGTGAGAAGTCTTCCAGCAAGAAGGCCGCCAAGCAGCTGCCCGCAGAAGGCGATCCCAAAGGCCAGGAAACCCTCGATCTGACCTGAGCCAAGCGATGATCGGCCCATATACACATGAGTAGTATGGAATCCGTTCATTAGACGCCAGAAGAGAATGGACCCAATGGGTCCATTTTTCCGTCAAATTTTGGCCAAAATCGACCGTTTCGAAGGTCCGAAGGCGCCGTAAGGCCAGCTTCGCACCACAATAGGGCACGGCTAGGCAGGTTCAAGGTCTGTCCGAGGGCTGTTCATCGTTGGTGTGGCCCGGGTCGACTTCCTTCTTCATCCATACAGCTGGCCAGCCCAACTCGACGTCTGTGCCCTGGTAGAACGGGTCTTGTGACCATCCCTTCCCCTCAGCGAAGAGGACCAATTCATCGAGCTCTTCGTTCGTTTTCGCTGAAATCGACAACCAGCGATGTGGTCTACCGTCGTACAGGAGCTGCCCCATGTCCACCACCTTCCTGGAGCGCACCGCTCAAGTCCCTGTCTGAAGGTTCGACATCGTTGTCCACAGAGCCATCGCGACCAGTCCAACCACTCCATAAACCACCCAGAGGCTCAACGGGATGGGCAGAAATGGAAGAAACATGAAGATACCCATGGTCGAGATGGCCGTATGAGTCGCACCCCAGAAGAACACGGGATTGTGCGGCTTGAACATGCTCAGCTTGGTGGACCGATTCACTGATCCATCAACGATTGCAGGCACGACAAAGGCCAGGCACATCACTGAAAGAACCGGCCACAGTCCCACCATGCGCCAAATTGCGCGGTAGAGCATGCTCCACATCCCATTCAAGTATCCTTCGCTGATCTTGGCTGAATTCCTCACAGCAGATGGATCTGTGTGGCTTGCTTTGGCCTTGAATAGCTTCTCCATCGTTCTGACGATACCGGTGTCGACCAGCAGCACCTTGAATGCAGAGTTGGCGCGTCTCGTCACAACATCAACGTCCTGTCCTAATCGCTGCATCACCTGAATCTCAGACCCTGGAAGGATGAGTGCATGTGAATTCATCAAAGCTGGCATCAGAAATATTGCCAAAAATGGAAGCACCAGAATCCACATCAAGGTGTGGCGAGCAAATTGGTTCTTGACTTCAATCATGGAGCTACCCTATTGGCTTCAATGAATTCGATCACCCCTTTGTACATCCCACGGCCAGCCGTGAAGGCGAAATAGTGCAACGGAGGCAACCGGGTCAGCAATTCAGCAGGCACCAGAGAAGTCTCTTCTGACTTGAGCGATCTGGAAGTACCTGATCTGAATTCGGTAAATGAAGCGCTGGATTCAGAACCGGAGCTGTATGAAACCTCAAGCGACCGCGTCTGAACTCTGCCAAACATTTCACTGATATAAGCAGCCGTTTCAATGCTCCTCACGCGCAGAGATATGAGATTGTTCAAGTTGGCCAGCACCTGTTCACATTTTTCCTTGCTATTGCCCAGTCGTACCGTCAAGTCAGCGATTGACTGCATCGCAAGAAAGCACTTGATGCCAGCACCGCCACCTTTGTTGAGAATCTGAATCAATTGATCATTTGCAACCTCTGCGACCTCATCAACAAATAGATATGCATCGGTCGGTTTTGAAAAGTTGTAGATAGACCCCAAAGTCGAAGCAAGGTCGGCCAGTAGGATTGAACCAATTGCCGAAGCAATGGTTTTGTTGCTCAGGGAATCAAGGCCTATATAGAGAACGCACTTTTCATCAAGAACCCTTCTCATGTCATAAATTGGCCTTTTATCGGTAGTGTCTGTGGGGTCAGGGGAAAGCAGGTCCCCGACCTCATCCGACCCAAGCATCTCCAATATCGGTTCAAGGACCTGGATCATCTTCGAATAGTGTTCCTTGGAATGCCTGACCATCGAGATGATCCCGTCGATGGTGTCATCGGAATCCCCTTCCGTCATGTATTTGAGGATGCACCAGTCGAGCCGCGTCATCGCGTTCTTGCCAGACGTCGGTAGGTTTCGCAAGTCCTGGTCCCAGTTTGCTCCATGCTTCGCTAAGAAATGGTTGGTGAGAATCTTCTCCGCAAGACCTTCTACACCGATCTGAACGTATCGCTTGGTATTGCGAATGGTGGGCCGTTCACCGGCAGCAATCAATGCGCGATGCACGCGATAGAGCGTTTTCCAGGCAAATGCCGCAAAGCTGCCATCGGCATCGACCAGTTGACCGATGCGTGTTGCAGGCTCACTGATATTGTTCCAGTTCTGCAATGGCTGCAATCTCACTGATTTATGTGGCTGTGCAAGGTCGAAATACAGGAACTTTCTCCCAGTTCGTTTGCACATCGTGTTGAGCATACTGACCCAATCAATGTCCTTCTTAGGATCAATGACGATCAACGCCGAACCCATATCGACGATCTGTGCTGTCAGCGCCTCATACAGCCTCGTCTTTCCTGCTCGGGTTGTTCCAGTAATTAGGGTGTGGCCTGGAAGTGCAGAGAACGGAATCCCGATATCAGCCTCCTCGGCTACACCAATTCCATGAATCCATGCAGCACCGATATCAGAGTCAAGCACCGGCCTGCTGCCTTTGGGGAAGATTCCACTCACCGCTGCATTTTTTATCCTATCAGCGATACCCATCTTTTCTTTAGGTATCAATGCCAGCCTTGAGGCTTCTTTCTTGATCCACACAGGCACATCCGGAAGTTCATTTGAATTCCTATTGAGAACCTGCACGGCTGTTTCTATATGAGACTGCCCCCAAGTAAATCCACGACCGATTGAAAGGAGTTCTTTCTTCTGGCGCATGGTTCGCGATCTGGCCAGCATCTCCTTTAGGGTGAGACTTCGCATTCGAGCAACCGATATTGCGGCCCTGAATCCCATTAACTTCTTTACGTCGTTGATCCTGGTGAACATCAAGGCAATGGGAATCAACATCAGAATGGGCCAAAGTGGAGGCCGTGCAATCAGCAATGTCAGGACTGAACTGGCCCAACCGAAGACAGACCACACTTCACCAGCTGGCCTGAACATGTCTTCAAATCGTCTTGCACTCATCAGATGGCCTCCGGTTTATTGGAGTTGAAGACATTCAATGCAGCCTCATTGCAAAGGACAGCACCCTCGCGCTTTTCAGCAACGAATCCGGCTTCATGGAGCATCGAATAGTTGTTCGATGCCACCCCGCCGAACCCCAGGGCTTTTCTTGAGATCAGCAGTCCCCCATCCCGGATGCGTATCTCTGTCTGCAGGGTGGGCATCGCGGCAAGACCACGAAGCCAGTCAACCGCACGCTGCTGGGTCGGCGTGAGAGGCTGTTGCGCCTCCTTCTGTTCGTTCGGTGAATCGCCACCGTCAGATCCCACAGCCTCCTGCCCTGCCACACTATGTAGTTCTTTCGATTTAATTTCTTCATCGACTGCCTGCTGCAGCTGTGCAAGAGGCGCTTTTGCACTCGCAGCAAAATTATTTTGCGTCGCTTGCTCGTCTGGGATCTCAGACAGGCGTCGCTTGCGTTCAATTTCGATGGTTTGGTTGATCGCCGTGCGTACCAGGATGGCAAGTGGTCCTTCACCCGGCAATGAACTCAAGGTTGGATTGATCGCAACAGCCAGGTCCCGAATCTGAACGCTTGTGAGTCCCGCAAGTTGACCTGGAAAGAAGAGCTCATTGAGGTATAGGTGGGTCGTTTGGATACCTGTTGTGGGTTGGAGTGTCCATGAAACCTCATGTGTTCGCCCCAGCTCAACGAGGCTTTCGTCCTCCGCGAAAGAGTACTCCTGAGTTCCATCATCAAAAGAGACTGAAACCTTCGAAATCGTGCATAAGTAGACAACTGCAAGTGAAGCCATAAAGGCCATCCAGCGGTATCTATCATCATTTGTCATTCTTTCCTGTGCGGTTGCCTTGGGTTGGAAAATTGTTTTACTGCAGAGCTTCAGCGCTAGGTGCGCGGAGAAGAAGCCACACTTGACCGCACCACCCCGCTCAGAATAAGACCCCTCGGAAAATGGAATCTCCCCAACTCGTGCTACATAGCGCTCAAGTACGGGCAGATAGAAGTCAACAAAGGTTGTATCTCCGACGGCGCTGGCGAGTTCTTGAAGTGAATCTTTGGGGATATAACAACGAATCAAAGCTTCCAGATCGAGGGGATTGATTTTCATTGAGTCTTGGACGATTATTGAGAACACAGAGAGGGACACTACTGCATATTGAATTTGATTTGATGTCGATTTAGCAGTCGAAACGATGGTCTTTCAGACATCCTTTCGGCTTGACCAACATATCCGTCCAGGCAAGGAGCACGCATGAGGGCTGAGATGATGGTCAACGTGAGCGGTGGTATGGGCTTTTCCATGCCGCGTAACGTTGACCTTTCAACAACGAGTTTTGAGGACGAGTCCGATAGGACGGCAATCGTCTATTTTTCCAATCTGGTGAATGAAAGCCTAGGTGCTATCAAGACCAATAGCATGCGGCTATGCCTTTCGCTATACAAGTGCAAAGAGCATTTCCGCAAATCTGGGGAAGCAGGTTGGACCAGTTTTGTTGAAGCGAACTTCGTGCCTCAAGGTTTGACCCTTCTGGACGTTCGACGGAGTATCGCGGCTGGTCGGTCAATGGCAAACATCCTAGACCACCATGATCTTGAGTCTCGAAGCAACATCAATGAGATGTTCGAGACCATGTCAATGCGCGCAATCCGCACGCTTTCGATGACCGAAGGCGATGAACAGGTTGAGATCGTTGCAAAGCTTGTTGACCAATACGACGGTACAAAAAAAGCTCCAACCGCTGCAGATATTGAAGAGCTGCGTGAAGAATTGGCGCAAGCCCGCGATCGCGTTCGAGGGCAAGATACAGCGTTAATGCAAATGACAAGTCAGCTGGCGGCCAATGATGCGGCCGTTAGTGAGTTGCGGGAAAAGAACCAGCTGCTCGAATCGGCCAACGAACGTCTTAAAAATGTGGCCACGCGTGAACCGGTAACCGTCGAAACAGTTCAACCAGATGCAGAACGTTCGATGCGGGAACTTCGGAAGCTGCAAAAGCAGATTGAAGAAGCTAGCGCTTCTCTTGCGGCGATCAATAGTCAACTCATCAGCAATGAAGAGCAATTGGCCAACTTGAGATCCAGAAAGGAATCGGAACAGACGATTGATGATCTAAGGACAACCATTGAGCACCTTAGAAGAATTTGGACTCCCAGTCGTGTTCAGGCTATCAAAACCGAATCAGGAAATCTTGAAGCATTCAAGACCATTGCTTTTGATGTACGTGAACTGGCAACTCTTTTCGAATCCAACTGATCATCATCATCATGCTCGCAAATTCACATGACGGGACACTGTCGGGACCTCCCCAGACCGATCACTCAAAAGCCTCCATTCCCAACATAGCCCAAGTGGTTGGCCCAGCACTTCAAGCTGAAATCACAGAGGCCAATCGAGCCATTCTTCGCCTATACGTTGCTGCGGCACGCCTCAGACGGGCTGATCCCCTCTCCCCCTCTTTGCTGGGTGTTTCAGAAACCTTCCTTGATACCCTCATCGAGAACGTTGCCGGGCGAGAGACGCTTCTTGCATCAGCTCTAGGTTTTCCGCTCTTTGAGTTGAAGATTAAAGACGAGGCTATATTGAAGTCCATCATTCAAGATGGCGTTGGAAGCTCTGGGACAGTTGCTGAACTTACCAAACATCTTCCACTTCCTGTTTTTGAGCGGTCCTTGCGCCGCAGCAAGTTCTAAGTCAGGCGCGATCATGTCCAATGAAATCGTGAATTCGTCAGAATCGTGGCGGGCCATCAACGACCCAAGAATCGGGAGCACTCAAATTGAATGGGGTGAATTCATGATCAAGCTCGGTGCCCGAGCTTGCATCGTTGCCACTGACACCTCCTTGAGTGACAAGACAGCACGAAAACTCTGGTTTGAGATCAACCAAAGAATTTCCCCTCCTGGGCAACAACCAGGGGACCTCATGTGGTATCTCAAGCCAACGGTACGTCGTTTCCATGCTGCGATGATTCTTGCGCTATATGGCGAGTGCCAACGGAGCATGCCATCCTACGCCGCGTTTGCTCATGCGTACTATCATTACGCCCGAATGACGGCCAGTGGTTCGGACCGAAAGACCTGGATGAACGACCCGGCAATGCGTTCTTCGGATCAGAATTATCTTATTCCGTATTCACGCGGTCGATTTCTGTGCAACGTCTACACCGATGAGCTTGATGCTTCTGGGAATAGGCTCTGTCAATTGAAGGTGAAGCGGTGCAAGAAGTGCAGTTCACTTTTTCTTTCAACTGCCCTGGAGGCTTCTCAGGTTTGTCCGAACTGTGGTTGATCTTGCACTTGATCTGACGACCACATCCTGATCGGGTTGAGTCGAAACATCAGAAATCACCGATATTCGGAAGCAATGAATGTGACTCAAGGTGCTAGCGGTGGCTGGCCCGCTACGAGGGTGTGTTGCCACCACGCTATCGGCAATCGCCATTTGAACAACAGCATGCATGTACATGACACGGCGTTTGAATGGGCCTCCCCCAAATGAAGTCGATTTTTGCGCAGCCGTTTTCGCCGCACCAACAAATTGCTTCTGAGATCCCCTGTACCCTGCGCTTCAACTCCTCCGTTTCCTTCTTGGCCAGGACATCCTTTCCGTTGGACATGACCCGGGCGTAGGTTCTCACCTATTTCATTTCGGGCATCGAGCGGCCTGTCGTGGTGGAGGTGGCGTCCCACACATGGATGCCCTGCGCCACCAGTTGCATGAATTGTTCGGCCTGCAGTTGGCCCTTCCAACATGCCCACCCTCGCGCCGGTGTCACCTGTCAGCGCTGCGGTACCGCTGTCCAGCAGCATGGTGGGCGGCAACTCCAGGTTCTCAAGCTTTAAACCGGTCTCCAACACCTTGGAGACCAGTGACTTGAGCAGCGCCCAAAAATTCCAGCCCAGGCGCACGCCATCGAGGACACCATGCAGCTGCAACGGAGCGCCCTAGCCTTCGCTCTCGTCGACCAGTGCAACAGTCCGGCCCACGTGGCAACGGCCCTGACCCGCGAAGGCACTGCTGACGTTCCTCTGGCGCGGGCAGGGGAATACCACTGGCGAGCTGTGACTGTGCTGCAGGCCAACCTTGGGACCATTCCGGCGGCAGAGGGACAGGTGCACACCACTTTGACTCGCACCCCAGTGACTGGACGATGGTCACCCTGTACAGACACAGCCGCTTCTGGCACTGCCTGGGAGCGCTGCTGATACAGGCCTTGCTGTCAGTGCAGTTCAACTGGGACAGATCGCTGCGCCTGCCAGCGTCACCGGCCGTACTGCACCTTGTGAAGAGGCGGACAGCCCACAGCGAGCCAAATGCACTTGCCCGCGCGCGCTCTCGATTCGATCTATGTCACCAAGCACGCTCGATCACGGCCAACATCTTGGCCAGCGTTGCGCCCGAAAAGCTGCGCCATTCACCTCACCTTCGTGGTCCAACACCGCGGCCACCAGGACATTGATCGCCGGCTTCGCGTGCAGCAATCTCCTCACCTTTGACGTCTTGGCATACAGCAATTCACTCACCTTGCTCTCTCTGCCTACAGCAATTCACTCACCTTGCGTTGGCAACCCGGAACAACTTGCCTGCATGCATACCTCAAGGTGAGAGGAATGCTGTACCGAAAGGGCGTCCATAACCTGCCGCTTTCATCACAAGGTGAGACAAATGCTGCAGTTCACTTTTGCGGCATTCACCTCACCATAGACTCAGAACCACCGTTAAATTAATCCGAATTTAGTATATTGCCTGCTCTCAAGTGAGCGCATACACCTTGTGTATGGCAGCAAATTCCTCACTTTGATCAGTTTGACGATCTCACTGAGAACTCTTGCGGCGATTGATCAATACAGATGGGGGTAGCTCAGGCACTCCAGCCCGCCTAGCGCTAGCTGATGAGTTGTGCGCAGCGTTTGTCTCACCTTCGGGAATCCTGGCTGGGCCGACATACAGCACATTCCTCACCATAGGCGGGTGCACTGCCTGTAGACATCGCCAGGATGGCCACCCCGAAGTTGAAAGGCGCACATGCAAAGTAGTTTGGAGAGGGGTTGGTTCTCTCCACCCTGCAACTAGCGTGCAGCATTTTCCTCACCTTCGCAGGTTGCAGTCGCCCGGTAACTTGTCCACAGGCCACTTTCCAAAGATCTCACCTTTGGTCAGCCAGACTCAGCTATCCACTCACCTTGTTACGGCATTTCCCTCACCCTGTTGGGAAAACCTGCAGCTATCCACTCACCTTGCTACAGCAAAGTACTCACCAGGAACCGGCAATCTCCTCACCCTATCGCGCTGGAAGGCCCGTAAACAGTGGCTTTGCGCGTTCTCTATGTTTTCTCTATAGGTTCTAGTTGGTTATATCTACACCTTCTACGATGGGCGTGTGCGCTATGATGGTGAGAAAAATACCGGCCTACCGCTCACCTTGAAATAGAGATGTCTTCATGGTCAGAAAACGCGCACCTGATGAGGCTACGTCCAGTCTTTTCGACGACACCCCATTCGAGCAGTCAGAGCCTGGTCTGTCACCAGTTCAGCAGCGTTCCAACAAAGGCAAGCCTTCGATACTGCACCAACCCATGCAGTCGATCGCCATTCGGCCGGTGGATCGTGGTTCGCTGACAAAGGGCGATCTGCTGCTGTGGCTCAAAATCATCCAGGAGATCCAGCAGATGACGCCGGCGAGGTCCTATTCCTTGCCCATGCGCCCACTCATGATCTTCATGAACAACGAGCGCAGATACGACCGCATCAAGACCCAGCTTCGGGCGCTCAACCGTACTCAGGTTGAGTGGAACAACAGTACCGGGAAGGACAAGGAGGTGTGGGGGGTGTCCACACTCATCAGCCAGGCCGAGATCATCAAGGACGGCGGGACGATCATGCTTGAGATCGAACTCCCAGGCACAGTCGACAAGGGGGTTCGAGAGCTCACCCAGTTTTCCGCCATCAACCTTCTTCTTGCCCGAGAGCTGCACTCGACGGCGGCTTTGAATCTCTATCGGATCGCCGTTGCCTATGAGACCAACCCAAGCCACCTGACGTTCAAAAGGACCGTGAGTGAGTGGGACGAGATCCTGCGAGGGGCCTCAAGAGACCCGACAAAGGAACTGGTCTACAAGTACATGAAGCGTGACCTGTTGCAGCCTGCCATTGAGGAACTCAAACAGATGACGCACCTGGATGTGGAACTCATTGAGCACCGGGAGCGCGGTGGCAGGGCTGTCACCCACTTGCAGTTCATCGTCAAAGCAAAAGCTCAGCCTGTGGTCAAGACCGTCGACCCTGCCGATCTTCTTGCAAAGTCTGCCCTGAAGTCCATGGGTCTGCGTGCGGCCGAGATCCCCGCGATCGTCGACCAGTACGGCGCCGAGAGGATCATGCGCAACGTTGAATACACGCAGGCGGAGCTGGCCAAGGGCACTGTTCGTACCCCTCGTGCGTACCTGAAGCGCGCCATCATTGACGACTACGCCCAGCAAGGTGAGGTGATTGACGCAAAACTTCCTAAGGCGAAGAAGGAAAAGCCCAACATGGCTGATGTCGCTCTCGGGCGCTTCAAGGCGTGGCGACTTGAGGAAGCCGAGAAAATCTTCATGGAGATGACCCGCAAGCAAAGTGAAGCGGAGTGGAATGAGTTCGCCAATCTTGACGGGAAGGCGGCAACGCTGGTTCGTGCTGTCAAGGCCAAAGGGCTCTCTTCTCCCCTCGTCAAGCAGGCTTTCTTCGATTGGATGGCAACGAAGACCTGGGGGCCCGTGAACAACGACACGTTGATCGCCTTCATGCGTGAGCATCCAGACCAGCTTCAGTGACCGAGGCCTGCGTCAAGCCTGCGCATTCGGAGCCCGGCTGATGCCAATGAACGGCGGCGCAGCATTTCTTGCCCCTGTTGGAGGGAGGCGCCGAAGGATGAATCGGGGAGCAGAGGCTTTTCCCCCGTCCTGAGGCCTTCCAGGCCGTGTTTCACGCCGCCTGTGGCGTGGATTCACGGGTGGATGCCCACTCACCCTCCTGAAGCGTTTGGCGGCCTCTACGAGCCGTCGACGCCCTTCTCTTTCAAGAAGGTCTCCAGAGTTTGCACCAGGGCCGCCCGAATGGCAGGCATTTCGGTCTCGGTGAGGCCCTTTAACGAAAGGTCGATCTGACCTTTCTTTGCGAACATCTTGATCTGGCCCTTGTGCGTTCCGAATTCCAAAGGATGGACCGTGCTGCGCTCCCGCGCCTTGGGACCTTCCAGCTTGGACTTCACCAGTGCAGCGATCTGAAACCGGTTGAGCTTGCGACGCTTGATCTCATCGATGATGTCGAAAGCGAGGTCCTGTTTGGCTTCCAGTTCTGCATCGGACATGTTCTCAGGGAACAACTCGCTCACCGCGTAGAGGGCAACCACGGTTGCAGTATCGGGCGAATCACTCATGACCCGTTGCACCTTCTCCGGTATCCGGGTGATGCGGATGTAGGTGCTGACCATGGACTCTGAGAGCTTTCCACCGCCGGGAGCTTCAACCTTTTCCATCAGCTCTCGTTGGCTGGATACGGCGCCCTCGTTGAGCAGGGTGCGAAGGCTCAGTGCGAAATCCAGTGCAGTCGTGTCGGAGCGTTGCTCATTGAGCTCCCTTGCCCTCTTGAACAGCGCAAGCTTGTCCTTGGGCTGTTCCTCGATCTTCACGTCCAACGTGCCTCGGTCGGTGAGCTTGGCAGCGCGAAAGCGGGTACCTCCGTCGATCAGCTTGACTCGCCCGTCCTGGATGTAGCCATGGGCTGCAACGTCCTGGCCGTCCGGCATCGTGCGCACGATCTTCTCGACCTCTTCGGTCGTATAGATGTGGCGGGGACTCATCGGGTTTGTATCGATCAGGTGCAAAGGCACGCGAACAATCGCGCCTGGAATGCAAACACTGAGGTCAAAGGCCTGGGTTGTGGTCACCTCGGGTTGACGGTGCTCCTGGGCGGACCTGTCTGGAGCGTCTGCCGCAACCACAGGAGCCAAGCCGGTCGGCTGCGTCTTGGTGATGATCTCTGCCATGGCGAAGCGATCGACCGCGGCCGTACTCGCTGCGGCCTGGTGCGTGGCCATTGCAGCCTTGGTGTTCAGCTTGATTTTCGGTACGGTTGCCATATTCAGCCCTTCTTGTTTGCAGGGATCTTCAGGAGCTTGGCCACTGCATCGGCCAGCGCGTCGATTTCATGGATCGCGTCTTTGGCGTTCGGCATTGAATGCACAGTAGCGCCGTAGAGCATCGACCGAGTGAATGCAATCCGGTCACTCAACACCTGCTTCAACGGTGGGAATTCCGGGTAGTTCTTGTCCGCTGAAACAACTTCGAGAGCGGCCTTCTCGTCCGCCCGATTTCGCCGAAATGCCGTGGGTATCACACGCACCGGGTACTCACGTCCGCTGGTGAGAAGCGCCTTCTTCGCCAGGGCCAAGGCGGCAGGGAGCGCGTCCGTGTCGGCTGGGCTGAGTTTGGTTGGGATCAGTGCAAGGTCGTTCACAAGCAGTGAGGCCCATGTCCCTGGCTGATCGACAGCTGGTGCGCAATCAACGAATATTAGGTCGTATTTAGTCGATAGCTTCCCGAGTTCGGAAGCCGTACTGTCCTTGTACCGGAAGCCGCTCCACAGGGTGGCTGGAAAGTTCGCACCATCCTCCCGCGAGAGCCACGATGCAGCCGTCTGCTGGGCATCCAGATCCGCAACCAGGACGTCGTACCCGCGATGACCGAATGTTCCAGCCAGCTGGCAGGTTGTGGTGGTCTTGCCAACCCCACCCTTCTGATTGAACACGGTGATGATTTTTCCCAGCGGCTTGCTTTTCATTGCTACTCCTTGCGATTTTGTGGATTGTCGCTTATTTTGTGCTTGTAGTGCAATGATTTTCAAAATAGCATCAACAATGCTTTAAGCATGGAAAGAAGATGTCGTCTTTCTGCATCGGGACCAACAACAAGGCATTAAAGGCTACCGCCTGAAGGTATGCCACGACCCTCAACGCCCAGTCTGAGAATAGGAACTTCTGACGGTTGAAGTGTCGGTCGTAGGCCAACTGCAGCTCGAAGGCGAATTGTTTGGCATAGAACCAGAGTAGAGGCTTGGATCGACTTCAACCGTCAGAAGTCGGCTGGAGGTGGCGCATTGGGGGAGTCTCGTTGGCGGGCATAGGTTCGAATGCTGCCTGTTGCGCTTGGCTCAAGCTTGTGACGCCTGTTTCGGCCGACTCTTCAACCGTCAGAAGTCGATCGCCATCTGGGGTGTCGTGCCGAACGCCACGACTTCTGACGGTTGAAGACGCCCGGTCTTTCGGGTCTATCAGTTGCCTGGATCATCTCGTGCTGCGACTTCAACCGTCGGAAGTTCTGTTGGCGCCGTGATGTCGTGGTCCCGGTGACTTCTGACGGTTGAAGTTTGAATGGGTTTGAAGTGATGGGCTTTTCTTGGGTCGAAACGCCCGTGGTGATGGCTGCTGAACGAATGCAATCGTGGGGGTTGAGATATGCCTTGGCCTCGATACAAGACACCTGCTTTCAGGCGAATTTGTGAATCCATGCTCACGCAGTCAGCGACCTGGGCAACGAGCTGAATTGCAACGGTATGCCCCATCGTGGGGCCGGGCACAGAGCAGCCTTCTGGGAAGGCTTTGCAGGGATGGCCGGCATTGACAACGTCATCCCGGGAGCGCTGAGTGCAGTGTCCTCTGCTGCTGGAGAAGCCTTGCTGAAATCAATCCCGGACTCTCAAGGCGGATGCTGTGTGGACGCCTGGGGTGAATCGCCAAGGCGAGGAAAATGGACTGAGACCTTCATTCTGAGGTTGCCAGGGTGGCGGGCGGGAGTGGTGGAGCCAGCTTCACTGCCGCATCGAATGTGCTGGGATGCATGCCGGTTCGGATGCCTTCCCCACGCCCATTTTCATCAAGATTCCCGAGAAACCCCGCACTTTAGGGCGGGGAGGTAGAGGGCGAGTGCAAGGCACTCGGGTGAGGTTGTGCAAGCACTGGTAAAATACACAGCATGTTGCTGGTCTACCGCTATCGGGTGAAGTCGCTGAACGGCCTGCTGAACAGGCAGGCAAAAGCGGTCAACTTCGTCTGGAACTATTGCAACGACAGGCAGAAAGACGCGTTGCGTTTTGGCCGCCGCTGGCACTCGGGTTTCGACTTGAACAAGCTCACCACCGGCAGCAGCAAGGAGCTTGGGCTGCATGCTGGCACCATCAACGCGGTGTGTGAGCAGTATGCCAAGAGCCGGTCGGCTAAGAAGCGCCCATTCCTGCGCTACAGGGGCAAGAAAAGCTTGGGGTGGGTTCCGCTCAAGGGCCGAGACCTCAAGCGCGAAGGCGATGCGTTTCGCTTTGCCAGCAACACTTTTCGCGTCTTCAACAGCCGGGCGCTGCCTGAGGGGAAGATCAAGGATGGCACGAACTTCTCTCGCGACAGCCGGGGCAACTGGTTCCTGAACGTCGTGATTGATGTTGCGGTTGATGCTCAGAGCGTTCCAGCGGCCAGAGCACCTGTCAAGGGTGTCGGCATTGACCTCGGTCTCAAGAGTTTTGCTGCGCTCTCCACCGGAGAGGTCATCGACAACCCGCGGCACTTCCGACAGCTCGAAGACCAACTGGGCAGAGCCCAGCGTGCGAGGAAGAAGCGGCAAGCCACCAAAATCCACGCCCGTGTCGTGAGTGCACGCAGAGACTTCCTGCACAAGCTGTCGAACCGGCTCGTACGTGAGTTTGACTACATCGCGGTGGGCAACGTGTCGGCCGCCAAACTCGCCAGGACCAGCATGGCGAAAAGCGTCTTGGACGCAAGCTGGTCGTCCTTTCGTTCGATGCTCGCGTACAAGGCCCTTAGGCATGGCGCGTGGTTCGAGGAAGTGAACGAGTCGTTCAGCTCCCAAGTCTGTTCGAGTTGTGGCGCACTGCCCGATTCGAGGCCGAGAGGTATCGCAGACCTTGGAATAAGGCAGTGGGTTTGCAGTGGTTGTGGTGTTTCGCATGATCGGGATACCAACGCAGCCCTGAACATCCTTGCCCGGCACGGACATGTGTCGCCTGGAGAGGGAATCCCCGTCCTTTAGGGCGGGGAGGATGTCAATCGGTAGTTCGGCTGAAGCTGAACTTCAACCGTCGGAAGTTCAGCACGGGCTATTGAGGGTCGGCACCTATGAACCGAACCGGATTGGCTGGGGCGATGTTGCACTTCCGTCGCTGCAGGGTTCATGGATGACAGAGGTTGACTTGAGTTTTTACGAACGTGTGGCTACTTCTACGAGATGGCGGCTGTTTTTGCGAAGCGCGCAATTGTTTTGCCATCTGATCGTTGGTTCCTTCGCTCATTCGTAGGATCAAATAGTCATTCGCAAAATTGATGTTCCATTTGTTGAATTTACGAGCGCGCAGCACTCGACCTGGTGTTGCGGCATTTCGAATCGCAGTCCTCTCGTCGGCCAGCCAGCCCATGAAGAGAGCTGGACAGCACCATGAGGGAGGAGGGGCCTTTTCAACGAGTTGAACCACAGGGCCTGTTGTGATCGAGTCAGCACTACCGACCCGCTCATCCACTGCTTTGCGCACGCACCCGCAGTGGTGCCGACCGATGGTGCACGAGGTCGACAGGCCAACTGCCGTGGAAGCATTGCCCCGTGAGCAGTCCTGGGCTGTCTTCATCGGTTCGATGTCAAACAGGATGATGATCCATGCCTCCCAGACCGAACGGATCGGGTGGATCGCATATTGCAGCTTGGCGCCAGTCCCGAAGTTCGCCGAACAGCACTTGGCGAGGTGGCTTGGGAGGGTAGGGGAGGGCGGCTTGATCGCCGCTGCTATGCCTAACCCAACGAGTAGGATCAATTCATAGCTCGGTATCATTCCTCTGCGAGACTCTGGGATGATCTTGTCGTCTGAATGACGCCGTTCCCCAAATGTTGATGAGGAGGTAGACGTGGGAAAAGTTTGTTTTGGTACAGCGCTGGTGGCTGCCGTGATGTTGTCTGGGTGCTTCGGTGATTCTGGCGGTGACTACCTCGGCAAGTGGGTTGGAGTGAAACGCACGCAAGTGACGCTGGTTATCGAGCGAAACGGGGATGGCTTCCTCATCCGCGAGACTGCCCCGAAATTCATGAGCGACACGATGGCCACGTCCAACATCCCCGCCAGCCTCAAGGATGGAGCCCTTCAGTTTTCGAATGGCATTGGCATGATCGAGATCGTCATCGACAAGTCCTCTGGCCACCTCACGGACGGCAGAAACGAGTTCAAGCGAGCAGACTGATCAAACCTGGCCAACTTGCATTGGATATCAGGTGCGTTGGGTGAGGAACCTGCAGGCCGAGAGTTGCATGACTCGACCCAAAGGGGACAATGCTGCTGCGAAGCCAGGTGCCCGAGAGCCTTCGCACAAAGCTGATAGTTCCGATTCTGAGCTCGACTGATGCGTCTCCCCACGCTCCACAATTGGGCGACAATGGAACGATCATGGCAAACGGCGATCAACTCAAAGCTTTGTTCCGCTCCTATGCGGAGGGAGACGATCGCCATTTCTACTCAGTTGCCATGCAGATGGCAGCGCACGAGGCCAAGCAAGGTCACGGCAAGTTGGCTGAGGAGCTGCGGGATCTGATTGACGCCGCAAAGGCACGCCGGCATGCAGGTACTGTCGATGGTGCCATCCCGCTCGCCCGCCCCAAAGGTGAACTTGCCTCACTGCTAAGCGTGTCCTATCCGTCCTGCCGGCTGTCGGACATGGTGCTGTCTCAGCCCGTCCTTGCCGGACTGCAACAGGTTCTGAAAGAGCAGAAGCATCTGAGCAAATTGCGCAGTCATGGCCTTCATCCGCGTCGCAAACTGTTGCTCGTCGGTCCATCCGGCACCGGTAAGACGATGACTGCGGCCGCATTGGCGGGCGAGCTGGGAATTCCCCTTTTCGTGGTGCGTCTGGACGCCCTGATCACCAAGTTTATGGGAGAGTCGGCCGCAAAGCTGCGTCAGGTCTTCGATGCGGTTGCCTCTACACGGGGCGTGTACTTCTTCGACGAGTTCGATGCCATCGGCAGCCAACGCGGTATGGCCAACGACGTCGGCGAGATCCGGCGCATCCTTAACAGCTTCTTGCTGATGATCGAACAGGACGAGTCCAGCAGCGTCATCGTCGCCGCGACCAACCATGTGGGAATCCTGGACGATGCGCTGTTCCGGCGCTTTGACGACTTGGTCGAGTACCACGTTCCTTCTGCCGATGAGATCCGTGCGCTGCTGCGCATGCGCCTGGGCAGCTACCTCAAGTCCGCCAAGTCCATCGATGCTCTGGCAACCGAGGCTGTCGGTCTGAGCCACGCCGAGATCACGCGAGCGGTCGGCGACGCGGTCAAGGAGGCCGTGATGCACGATCAGACCAGCGTGCCTGCTGAAGAAGTGAAGATGCTCCTTCTACAACGCCAGGCTGTGCGACGTCGCACGCCTGTGACTAGGCCCTGAGCGCACACCAGCTGAATGGCCACTGGAGACCCGCAACACCGTCCGCACCTGTTTCCTCGGGACACCCTGAGTGTTGAGGGGTACACCGCAAAAAGCAACGGTGGCGGCAGCAAAGTGGTCGTGCCGCCAAAGGACCGGCAGCAGCATGCCGGAGCCCTGCGTGCGCAACTAGCGCAAGTCGCCGTCGCACAGCAGCAGCAGGTGGCCGCACAGCAGGAGGCCAACGTCCAGAGCGCGATCGGCATCCTGGTTGAGTTTGAGAGCGAGCAGGGCGTGACCATGGCCGCAGAGAGCCTGGCCCGTGACCACCGTGGCATTGAGTTGATGAATGTGCGCAAACAGGGAACACAAATCCTCGCGACCGTCTTCGTGCCGCAGGGCAAGCTCGACCATTTCGAGAGGATGATCACTGAGTACGTCGATCACAAGACGGACAAAAACGGCAAAGCTCTGGATCACCAGTCGCTGTTGGACGCGATCAGCGCCCTGCGTGTGGCCACCTTCGAATCCTTGTGGACGGATGCCACGGATGCCTTGCCGGCCGATCCTGCACAGGCTATCTGGTGGGAGGCCTGGCTGGCTCGCGGCACTCATGCCGAGCGAACGCTGGCTGACTTCCGCGCGGTCGCTGCCATGGCGGGCCTGCAGGTCAGTGATCGCGTGCTGCATTTTCCAGAACGGACGGTCGCCCAGGTGCATGGCAGCAAGAACCAGCTCCTCCAGTCGTCACTCGTGCTGAACATGATCGCGGAACTTCGGCGCTCGAAAACCACGGCTGAGTTTTTCGCCGGCTTGCCGCTCGATGAACAAGAAGACTGGCAAGGCGATCTTCAGCGTAGGTTGTTGGTAGAACCCACTGGCAATGCCTATGTGACATTGCTGGACACGGGTGTGAACCACGGACACCCACTGCTCGCACCGTTCGTGGCCGACGCTGACCGTCATACCGTCGAGCCAAACTGGGGCCCGGACGATGCCAACGGCCACGGAAGCGAGCTCGCGGGGCTGGCCCTCATGGGTGACCTCACGCCGGCCCTGTCCGAGGACGCACCCCTGCATGTTCCCCACCGCTTGGAGTCAGTGAAGATACTGCGCTGGCCGGGCGACAACGAAGGCGAGTCATTTGGTGCGATCACCGCTGAAGCGGTGGGACGCGTAGAAATTACCGCCGTTGAGCGTCGACGCGTGTTCGCGATGGCTGTGTCGTCAACCGACGGCCGTGATCGTGGCAGACCGTCGTCATGGTCTGCCGAGGTGGATCGACTTGCTTGCGACTACGAAGGGCAGGGCGCCACGCCAAGGCTCTTTGTCCTGTGCGCGGGCAACACCAATGACAATGATGCGTGGGCGGCCTATCCGCACAGCTTGACCACCAGTTCCGTGCATGACCCTGGTCAAGCGTGGAACGCTCTGACAGTCGGGGCGTATTCCGAGCTGACAACGATCTCGGCGCACGCGCCGGCTTACAAAGCCATTGCCAGTGCCGGTGCCCTGAGCCCCTACACGACGACGTCGGCGACTTGGCAGCATGGATGGCCCTTCAAGCCAGACATCGTCATGGAGGGCGGGAACGTCGCCATCGAGCCGTATGGCTTCACTAGCTCGATGGACAGCCTGTCTCTGCTGACGACAGGACATAAACCGCATGAGCGGCTGTTTTCTCTGAGCTGGGCCACAAGCGCGGCAACGGCGCTGGCCGCGGGCATGTGCGCGCGAATCGCGGCTGCCTACCCAGGGTTCTGGCCAGAAACGATCCGGGGCCTGACGGTGCACTCGGCTCGATGGACTCAACCGATGCTTGACGCCTATACACCCGGCGGCCCACCGAACCAAACTACGCTGCGACAGTTGCTGCGCCATTGTGGTTACGGAGTCCCAAGCTTGGAGCGGGCCCTGTACAGCGCCGGCAACTCGCTGACGATGATCGTACAGGACGAGATTCATCCGTATCACAAGGTGGGCAGCGACGTTAAGACGCGCGACATGCACCTCCACGATTTGCCCTGGCCCAACGAGCTGCTGGAAGAACTCGGCGATCTCCCCGTCACACTGCGCGTCACTCTGTCATATTTCATCGAGCCGAACCCTGGCGAGCGGGGCGGTATCGACAAGTACGCATACCAGTCGCACGCGCTGCGCTTTGCAGTGCGTCGCCCGCTTGAAACCGAGGCGGCCTTCCGAGGACGTATCAACGCCCAAGCGGCTGCTGAGGAGCATGGGTTGCCGAGTGGTGGCGGTACTGATACAGGCTGGACTATTGGCGAACGGCTCCGCACCCGTGGCTCGCTCTTATCCGATAGCTGGACGGGGACCGCGGCGCAGCTGGCCAATCGCGGTCAGTTGGCGATCTTTCCGGCTATGGGTTGGTGGAGAAACCGGCCGTCTCACCAGCGTTTCAACCGTTCCGCCCGGTACAGTTTGCTGATCTCCATTGAGGCACCTACCGCCGAGCAAGACCTCTACGCACTGGTGGCCCAAAAAATTGTTGCGGCCACCGAAGTGCCGGTGCAGGTGGAGATTCCTGCGCAAGCCTGACGGTTCTGTAGCCTGTCCCAGCTTATTTGATCTGCTGCTCGGAACAGCCCATCGGCACCCTTCAAGCCTCAAGGTGCACCGCTCATGTTCTTCAGGCGTAACAGGCACGACCCGTTTCAGCGCACTTGCTCTGGAGCGGACGACGATGCCCAGCGTATCTGTTGCGCAAAGTCTGGAAACCCCATGCTCACCATCCGAGGTAGTTGGCTATGGCATTCGACAGGAAGGTCATTGTGTCTTTGGGTGGCTGTGAATTATCAAGTTTCAAATGGCTGGAGTAGAGGGTCGCCACCATCATCCAACGATACCGGCTGGGGCATGCGGGAGCCTCGCGCTGGCAAAAGAACTCGACATCCTCATGGGCTCGCTGCAGGCGGTACCAATCAATTTGCACGTCATCCTTGACATGGGAGTCCAGCTCTGTGAATGAGTGACCAAAAAGGACAAAAGAAATGTCCATTCCTGAGTCTTGAATGGCACGCAGGTACGCGGTGGTCGGTTCGGTGACACCTGTCTCATAGGAGATCTGAGTTGCGCGGGCGATCGACCCAATTTCCGCAAGTTCGGCTTGCTTGAGCCCGAGTGTGGTCCGCGCTGTGCGAATGCGATCGCCGATGTCTGTCCTTATAGACATCAATTCACGAAGCGATTCCGGTGCGCCTGCTGTTCCTGACTTCGACTTCAATAAATTCTGTCGTCTTCCACAAAGGATATATTGAAGGTCTATGCCGGTCTTTTGTATCAATTTTAGATAGCCAATGTTGGGATCGGTCGCCTCGTTCTCGTATCCAGCCTGTGTGAATCTCGTGACACCGCCAGCCGCTGCCAGGTCCTTCTGGCTAAGACCTATTTCCTCACGAGCGTCTCTGAGCCGCGCTCCAAGCCCGTCAAGAAGCTTGAAAGGATGTTGAAAATTGCTTCCCATGCGCGAGTACCTTTGGCACAAATGTTGGAAAAATCAATTCTAAGCATGGAAGACCATGCGTACCCTCGTCAAAACCAAGTCTTGCGGCGTATGGCCTGACCATTCGCGATCAGTCTGGTTCTTGTCGATGGCGTGGTTCTAAACGTGGCATGACGCTCGGGTCGATGTGTTCCCGGATGCCACGAAAAGACTTCCCGTCTTTGAATCCTGCTCTCCGTATCACTTCGTGCCCAGGCACGCCGTTGTTGAGCCAAGCAACGAGGCGCGTATTCCGGAGCGTCTGAGCGCCCGTATGGGAGAGGAGGGTGCTGCTATCACTCAGTGCGCGACCGATGGTTTTTGTCACGAGGTGGTAGATGCCTGTGGTCTTGATCGCGTGCCCCTTCTGAGTCAGAAACAGCGCATCCCGCGGTGCTTTCTTCGGGTCATCGAGCTCGGCCCGAACATCGATCCAGTCGCGAACGTGTTTGCTCGTGGTGGCGCTCACGGTGATGTTGCGTTGCTGCGCCTGGCGCGGGCCGTCGAGGTCAAGAGAAACCAGTCGCGAGTGTGTTTTTACCTGCGAAGTCAGGAGCGTTGCAACCTCAGCGGTTGTCAGAGCCGCATCCATGATCAAGTACAGGATGGCACGGTTCCTTGTGTCCCAACGGCCGTCTCCAGTGGGGATTGCCTCGACGATCTTTTGCCAGTCGTTGTTGTGAAAAATCTGGCCACTGGAAAGCTCATAGTTCGGGGTGTCGATCGGGCTTAGATTGGAAGCAGGGGAGGTGGTGAGGAAGTGCTTGTCGATGGCGAAGTCGTACACGGATCTGATCACGCGCCAATACCGGTGCCTTGAGATTTCGCTCACATCCTGCCGGCCGGTCCTGGCGGGCTGAATACCGCCGAAGAACAGGAATCGCTGCAGATCGATGGCCTGGGCGTCAAGCCATAGGTGCTCTGGCGATGTGCTGAGTGCCGTGGTCTCCGCGAGGTGCTTGCACCAGCTGGTCCAGATTGATCGGTACGGCCGTGCGGCCTCTGGTGAGAGCGGATCAAACGGATCGATGCTGCGCCGGGCCAGCCAGGACTCGAAGATCTGGTCGTTGGTGGGGGTGCTGAATGAGCCCTCTGAAAGTACCGCGAGCAGGCCTTTTGGTGGTTGCTTGTCCATTTTCGTCGTTGATCGATGTGTATAAATCGATGTTACGTCACTTATGCGAAGCTGGTCAATGTGCGTGCGTGCCTGGATGCAGATCAAAGGCTTTGGGGGCAGGGCAAATCGTCCGGGAATCTGGGGAAGCCAATTTCGAGGTGAATGGCAGGGCGCCTGCTCGACCCAGTGCCTCCTAGTTCGCGCTGCTACAGCTTTTGACCGGTTTCGGCGGACAGATGCGATTTCGCGCGATCAAGATTGAAAGCGCTGGGTGGCTAGTGCATGCAATCGCAGTGATCGTTCCTGTTGTCAAATTGGTTGGTTTCGGATTGATGACTCCCCTCTGCAAGCCTGCGAGCCGCAGGTGGACTAAGCGACGGCTTTTGACAGAAGTTCGGCGCGACTTTTGACCTCAGCCTTCCACTTGCTAATTGAGCCGTTTGGTTGACGCCAGTTCGCATGAAACTCTTGTGCCAAGGCGGCTTCGGCGAGGGCGACTGCGGGGCGGGCCAGCCACCTTTCAAACGTATTCTCAAGCCCTCTAGTTCGCATTGCTGCACTCACGTACTGGTCCACCATAGTCTCGGCATCTGGCGAAACCGTCCGCCTAGACCGCATGTCGTTGACAGCATCACTGAGCGCATCGAAGTCAACACTGATAACGTGCCTCATCGGGGGGTACATGAAAACTGACAAGTACAGGGACTCGGCCGACTGTTGTAGCCGCTGATTCGCAAAATGACAGATTGCCTTTACCAGTTCCATGCCCGCGTCGACATAGGCGTCACCGAGAGTCATTTTCTTGCAGGCCTTGTCTGCAGCTTCAAATTGGCCATCTGCAACAAGTAGCACGGGGAGCCACAACCTCACACCAAGGTTATCGTCTTTGTTGAGGCGTAGCTGGCGACGGGCGAGTGCAACAGCCTTCGCTGTATGGCCCTCGTGAGAGTGCCACACCATGGCCCCATAGAGCAGTCGATGGTAGAACCGGTTGGAAATTTCGTGCCACGAGATCTGGCCTTTGAATCCCGCTGGAAGTAGTGCATTTGCTCGACCGATTGCATCGGCATAGACTTTCCCTTGTTGGCGGCGAAGGGCTGGTTTGAAGCGCAGCACCTCGGTCTTGGCAAGTAGTCCCTCAAGAAAATCCGGACGAGCATCAAGAACCTTGGCCAAGAGGACTTCGAATTCTTGCTGCTGAGATTGCGGGCGCGAGTGGAACTCCTGAAACAGAACATCCTGCTGTTCAATGAGGGCCGAGCATGCGCTGCTGATAAAGAATCGCCCGTCGCCATCCTCATCAACGTCGAATTCGTAGAGCGGTCCCTTCGAATGTTCAGGTTTTCTGTTCAGGAGCGCCTCCCATGAGTCAGCACCATTCATTCTGCCGATCATGTCCAGCATCGGATCAAGGCCGCTGCCGCACGCCTCGGCCAGTTGTGTTGCGGCCTTGGTTAAGCCCCTCTGCTCCGCAGGAGTAGGAGCACAGTCCGGGGATGCCTGGACCATAAAGACGAATGCGTGTGAAAGCGTCTTTATGGGCTCTCTCCCGCCTTCTGGACGGGGCCAGTGCACTTCGGGGTTGAAAGCGTCGAAGAGGCCTTTGACGACCTTGTGAAACGCATGCCAATTCGGGAAACCTGAAGCCTTGCCAACCGTTTCCAGCGCTTCACTGTGGGATTTGACAAGGGCGGCATCCTTTAAGAACCGCGTATATCTCTTGGATGCAGCCATGAGCTGGCTGGCGAAATGATCGGGACAGATTTCCCAGGAAAAATATTCGGAGCACCCTGCCGCGCGTGCAGCTGCGTTGATGTCTTGATCCATGAATTACTCCTAGCGCCATACAGCGAAACGCTCACTATTTCGACAGCGCATGAAGTAAATCGTGGCTACGACGGCGGTATGGGAGTGACCCATTCCCAAGGAAGACTGGTTGATCGGCTTCGCCTTTGTGAGCGGCTGGCGCACCAGGAGCACCGGCGCGAATTTTACGGCAAATACCCCCTGCTGCGAAGATCTTCATCCGGCTAGTCGCGCTTGGCCCAGCGCCTCCTGAAGCCAACGGATCTGGCTGAGAGCCGGGTTGGCTTGTTCTGCCATTGCCCACCTGGGCTGCTTTCAGATCCAAATCGGCTGAGGGTCGCAGTCGGACTGCAGTCGGCCGATAACAACATTACTTGTCGTGATCGTTACAAGTTTAGTTGGCTGGACAGCTCGTCTCAGCTTGAATGCCGCGTTGATGGGTGAGGAACCCGGACCATTCCACTTTCTCGATTCGGGGTGTGTAGTGGTCCTTGTCGCTGTCCGAGGACCCTCAGTTCTATCCGCTTGAGGGGTTGGTGCGGCTCATGTTGAAAGTTCAAAACTCAGTGAAAAGTGAGTTCAAAACTCAGTGATCGCAATCGGTGTAAGTCATTGATATTGTTGGATTTCGAGTTCAAAACTCACTGCGCGGATCGACCCTCAAGCAGCGTCCTTCGGTGCCCGATGGGTGGCCGTTTACATTCAGTAACAATGGGCGATTTTTTAAAGTGGCGGTTCTAGATGTATTTTTATTACGTTATCCTAATATGTGTTATCGATAGCATGGCAAAATAGGAAAATCATGCGATCGCTTAAATTTCAGGCAGATTGGGATTGGGTGCCCCTGAAAGGCACCTGGTGGCCACCGGGCAGAGGCCCAGCGCCTTCCGACACCCCCTCAGACATCCCGATCCAAGGGAGGACGCGTTGATGGACGACAACCAGCCCAAGCGCAAGGCCGGCCGCCCCAAAGGCAGTTTGGGTGCTGTCCTGGCCGATCTCACCGATCAGGTCACCCTGGAGGACTTCAGCTTCATCCGGGCTCTGGTCAACGGCATCGAGCCGGACAAGGCCTTTCGGCAATATTACGGCTACCGCTACTTCGATGCCAGCGGCAACCCTACGGTCCCTCATGGACTCTCGATCGCGGCTCATGCCAAGAACCTGAACGCCCTGATCATGCGCTCGGCGCTGCTCTCAGGCGACGATCTGGTCAAGCTCATGGCCCGGCGTATTGCTGAACTCAGCTTTGAACGCACGAATGCTCCCCGCGGCGGCGCTCTCCGGTTGACGACCGACAAAACACCGCTGCCGTCTCTGGATGACTGGATGCAGTCGGAGGACATCGACCGGGACTTCTATACCGAGAACGATCTGCTCGACCAGTACAAGGACTATCTCCAGGCATTCAAGGAAGAGCACGGGATCACCAGCAACGCCAGCGGCTCCGATGCGACGCAGGAAAGGGCCTTGCTGGAGGCCCGGATTCAGGCCATCAACCTGCTTCAGAACCGCCTGGCTTCATTGCCCATGCCCAACCAGCCAGTGAGCACCTGGATAGCACGGGCCATCGCTGAAAAGCTCGTTGATCTTGGTGTGCGCACCATGGGCGGCCTGGTCCAGTTCATCAGCAATCAAGGACGGCACTGGCCCAGAAAGATCAAGGGCATGGGACCGGTGCGAGCTGGACGGCTGCTGGGCTGGCTCGACGAGAATCAGGCTACTTTGGGCAGCGTCATCACGGATGGGCCGCAGTGGCTGGCCAGCGCTCCGCTGCAACGAAAGATTGAGCCGCTCATGGTGGCAGGCCGGATGTACAACGGCATCACCGCTTTGGTGCCCGATGCCAACGGCGCCTACGTGGCACCCATGAGTCCGGGCGTGCCTGTGGCTCGTCAGGGCATTGCACCCCTGGAGTTGATGCAGGTGCCCCCCCATCTGGACGGCAGCTTCGGGCTGTTCCGCAGCAGCACGCCCAACCACTACGGTGCGAAGAATGACTTCGAGGCCATCAGAATCTGGCTGAAAACCTTCCTTGACGCGGACAAGCTGGCCACCTTCGATGCCTATCGCCGAGAGATTGAGCGCTTTTACCTGTGGTGCATCCTTGAAGCTCAGGTGCCCCTCTCCAGCGTGTCCCTCGGGCATGCCCTGGGCTATCAGCAGTTCCTCAAAGCCATCCCGCCCAAGTACATCACCACCGAGCGCGTCGCGCGGCATGACTTGCGCTGGCTACCGTTCCGCGGCCAGCTCGATCCGAAGAGCCAGGCCTATGCGATCGGCGTTGTGGGGCAGTTCTTCCGCGCAGCGCACGTCAACGGGTACCTGACGGGCAATCCGTTTGACTCGGTGAAGTCGGCTTCCGCACTGAACAGGGATCTGGATACGTCACGCAGCTTGTCCAAGGCAGATCTTGCGTGGCTGAAACAAGCGTTGGCCGATCACCTTCGAGAAACCCCCGATGGCGAAGCCACAGGGGTGGACGACCTGTCCGCAGCACTGCGCCGGCGTGTGAACCTGATTTTTTACCTTGGGCTGTCCACCGGCTTGCGTTTGTCGGAACTCTCCGGCACCTCCATTGCCAACATCCAGCCCGCCATGGTCAACGGCGATGAGGACGAGCGCTTCTGGATGCTGGAGGTGCTGGGCAAGGGTAAGAAGATCCGCACGGTGCCGATCAGCGAAAAGCTCAGGCAGATGATCCTGGCGCACCATGCCGATGTCCGGAAGATGCTCATGGCAGTTGGGCAGGAGGCGCACGAGCGACTGGCCCAGTTCGAAAAGCGCCCTCCCCTGATCTGTGCGCTTCGGTCACCACCTGGTCATGACAACATCCAGATCGACAACAACGCGCCCATGGCCAACGACAACCTGGCCCTGGGCAAGGTGGGCCTGTACCGCGTGATCAAGGCGTTCTTCACGGGCGCGGCAAAACCGCAGATCCGCGAGATCGAGCGAAAGCTGCAGGAGTTGTTGAACCGTCAAAAGGTGGCCAGGGCCAAAGACGATCATGATGCCGGCGGTCAGCTGCAGGAGCAGTACCAAAAGCTGCGCCGTGAGTTGGCCGTTTGGAGCCGGCGCAGCGCCATGAGCACGCACTGGATGCGTCACACGTTCGCCATCGGTGTGCTGCGCGACAACCCCAACGATGCCGGCCTGAAACTGGCGCAGCAGCTGCTCGGGCACACCTCCATCGCCACCACCCAGATCTACCTGAAGGTCGACGACACGGACAAGACCCGTGCGGTGTTCAACCTCAAGCCGTTTGGGCACTGACCTCGGAACGGCTGCCCCTCTCCTTTCTGGTGACCGGTTTTCGGTTGTGGACCACGTCGGTGGGTATTGACCAAATGCGCGGCAATCGCCGTCCTTCATGGCGGGGAAGGAAGGCGCGGACGGCCCTTGTAAGTTGGCGCAACTTAGGCAAAATCGCTAATTAGCACAATAGAATAACTTGAACTATGAACGCCGACATCTATCACCGCCCTGATCTGGCCCACGACATGGCCAAGCGACTGCTGAGCCCCGGCGTCCTCGACCAGGGCCTGCGCTCGGGCCTGTTCCTCTCTGGCCTGCGTCGCACCGGGAAAACCACCTTTTTGCTCCAGGACCTGATCCCGGCACTGGAGAACGCCGGCGCACTGGTGATCTACGTCGACCTCTGGTCCGATGTCAGCGTCGACCCCGCCACGCTCATCCACGCCGCCATGCGCTCAGCGCTGCAGGATCTGCAAACCCCACCAGCTGGACTGCGCGCTCGCCTCCAAGGACTCAAAGGCCTGGATATTGGCGTCGCCGGCTTCACGTTCGGCTTCGAAGTTGCAGACCTGGGCACGCCAGCCGGCGTGACCATTGCCCAGGCCGCCAAGGAAATCATCGACCAGGCCAAGACCGATCTGGTCTTCATCGTCGATGAGGTCCAGCACATGCTCACCTCGGATGCCGGCATGGCGCTCATGCAGTCCTTCAAAGCTGCACGAGATGCCGTCAACGCTCGCCCCAATACACCCGGCCACTTCATCTTCATCGGCACCGGGTCGCACCGCGCCCAGGTCCAGGGCATGACGGTGCAAGGCAAAAACGCCTTCGAGGGTGCCACCTCAGTCGAATACCCGACACTGGGCGAGGACTACGTCCAACACGTGCTCAAAACCCTGCAGCAAGAGGGCGTGAAGGTCATCCCCAGCCCCCCGGTGGCCAGCCAGGCTTTCGGGCTGCTCGGCCGCCGCCCAGAAGAATTGCTGCGCGCGCTGCGCACCCTGCAGCGCTACCAGAACCACGAGGCCGACCAGTACCTTCCTGTGATCGCCACCACGCTCAAGGAAGCCGCGGCGGACATGGAAATCAAGAAAATCGAGGAGCTGGGCAACCTCGCATGCGCAGTGTTTCACCACATCGCCAAGGCCGAGGAAAACGCCAGTGGCCTGTTTGCTGCAGCAGCATTGGCCAACTACTCAAGCGCTATCGGACGCGAGGTCACAGCCGATCAGGTCCAGCGCATCGCCCAGCTGCTGCAGGACTACAACGTCATCTTCCGCAAAGGATACGGGCTGTATGCCGTGACGGATCCGTTTGTACAGCAGGCCTGGCGCGAACACGTCGCGACACTGGCACCACCAGCTAGTATTCTGTCCCGTTAATAACTGGCATTAATCGTGCATGCCGATGCGGTATCTTGGGAACGGAGATACCGCGATGAGAACTGGCAGACCGAAGATTCAATTGTTGTTGAGCGAGCAAGAGCGTGCGCAGTTGCAGTCGTTTGCGCGCAGTCGCTCGCTGCCTGCAGCCTTGAGCGCGCGGGCGCGCATCGTCCTGAGCAGTGCCGACGGCGAGCCCAACAACGCCATCGCCGAGCGCCTGGCGCTGACAAAAGCCACCGTGGGCAAATGGCGCACGCGTTTCATCGAACGACGCATCGCTGGCCTGTACGACGATGTGCGCCCGGGCAAGCCGCGCACGATCGACGACGAGCGCGTGGCGCAGTTGATCAAGACCACGCTGCACACCAAGCCGGCCAACGGCTCGACGCACTGGAGCGTGCGCACCGTGGCCAATGAAACCGGCATCTCCAAGAGCAGCGTGGCGCGCTACTTTCAGCTCTTTGGCCTGCAACCGCACCGCACCGAGAGCTTCAAGCTCTCCACCGACCCATTCTTCATCGAGAAGCTGCGCGATGTGGTCGGTCTGTACCTGAGTCCGCCGGACAACGCGCTGGTGATCTGCGTGGATGAGAAGAGCCAGTGCCAGGCGCTGGAGCGCACCCAGCCGATGCTGCCCATGGGGTTTGGCTACGTCGAGGGCGTCACCCACGACTACAAGCGCCATGGCACGACCACGCTGTTCGCAGCCCTGAACGTGCTCAACGGCGCGGTGCTGGCCGCCTGCAAGCCCCGCCATCGGCACCAGGAGTTCCTGTGTTTCCTGCGCGAGATCGACAAGGCCGTACCCGCAGAGCTGGACATTCACTGCATCTGCGACAACTACGCCACCCACAGCCATCCCAAGATCAAAGCCTGGCTGGCCGCGCGGCCGCGCTGGCACATGCACTTCATCCCGACCTACAGCTCTTGGCTCAATCAGGTCGAGCGCTTCTTCGCGCTGATCACCGACAAGGCCATTCGGCGCGGTTCGTTCACCAGCGTCAAACAACTCGTGCAACGCATCGACCACTTCGTTACCGCTCACAACGAGAACTGCCAGCCGTTCAGGTGGACCGCCACTGCCGATTCCATCCTTGAAAAGCTGCATCGACTTTGTTCACGTATCAGTGGGACAGGACACTAGTGGACTGTAACGTTTAAAAGGGAAGTATCATGGCAACCATTCCACTGGAGGTTGCGATGAAACTCACCAAGAGCGAGCGCATGGAACTTCAACAGCAAGTAGCCACGCGGAATGGACGAGCCGATGCGGCGCGGCACGCGCGGTTGATCTTGCTGCTGGCCGACGGGCTTACCTGGTCGGAGATCCGCTCCAAGCTCGACTGCAGCGACAGCTACATCGATCGGTGGAGCAAGCGGTTTGAAGCTGACCGTCTGGCCGGCCTGTTCTCTCGCCACGCTGGGCGCGAGCGCTACAAGGTGACTGATCGGCTGGAAGCTCGGGTGCTGGCACGCACCACCAAACACAAGCCGGCTGACGGCTCCACTCACTGGTCTTCGCGCAAGCTGGCCGCTGAGTTGGGCGGGGACATCTCGCACATGACCGTGGCGCGCATCTGGGCCAAGCACGGCATCAAGCCGCACTTGCTCGAAGGCTATCTGGGCTTCCCCCAGTTTCCCGGACACATCCAATGACATGATGTGTTCAGGAGATAGACATGGCAAGAACCCGAAGGAGCTTCACGGACGAATTCAAACGTGAGGCCGTGAAGCTGTGCAAGCAGCCAGGCGCCAACGTCACGCACATTGCGCGGGACCTGGGTATCGAGGCCAGCGTACTCAGACGTTGGGTCACCCAAGAGCGCGGCGGTGTGTTGGACCTCAGACCCAACCGCCCATTGCGCAGTGAAGCCGCCACCGAGGTGGAGAGGTTGCAACGCGAGTTGCGCCGCGTGACCACGGAGCGCGACATCCTAAAAAAAGCGCTCGGCTACTTTGCCAAGGACCCGCAGTGAAGTACGGCTTCATCGCGCGGCATCGTAGTGTCTGGCCCACCCGCACCATGTGCCGGGTTCTGGCGGTCTCCCACAGCGGCTTCTACGAATGGATGGGCAGAGCGCCGAGCCAGCGCAGCCAGGACGACGCCAGGCTCACCCGCCTCATCCGAGAAAGCTTCGAGCTCAGCGACCGAACCTACGGCAGTCCACGCGTCTGGCACGACCTTCGAGCGCTGGGCGAGAGCTGCGGTATGAACCGGGTCATTCGCCTGATGCACCAGGCCAAGCTGCAAGCCCGCCACAAGCGACGCAGGCTGCCTGGCGATACGGGTAGCAGGCTTGAGAACCACATTGCGCCCAATCATCTGCAGCGGGACTTCGAGGCCAGTGGTCCGAACCAGAAGTGGGTGGCCGACTTCACCTACATCTGGACGGCCGAGGGCTGGCTGTATGCGGCAGCGGTGATGGACCTGTACTCACGCCGCATCGTGGGGTGGTCGATGAGCGACACCATGCAGGCCAAGATGGTGAGCGACGCTTTGTTGATGGCTCTATGGCGACGCGGCAAACCCAGCTCGTTGATGCACCACTCGGACCAGGGCAGTCAATACACCAGCGACGACTTCCAGCAGTTGCTCAAGGCACAGGGCATCACCTGCAGCATGAGCCGTCGTGGTGAATGCTGGGACAACGCCGCGATGGAGAGCTTCTTCTCGTCGATGAAGACCGAACGGCTCAGCCGCAAGGTCTACCGAACGAGGGAAGAAGCAAGGTCCGATGTGTTCGACTACATCGAGCGCTTCTACAACCCGGTGCGCAAACACTCAAAGCTAGACTTCCTCAGCCCGGTCGACTTTGAGCAAGGCTTAACGGGCTAAGCAAACCGTCCGGGAAACTGGGGGAAGCCCAATCTGACCTCCAATGATCCGGACTTCGAGAGCAAGGC
Organism: Hydrogenophaga aromaticivorans; assembly: GCF_013387465.1. Taxonomy (GTDB): domain Bacteria; phylum Pseudomonadota; class Gammaproteobacteria; order Burkholderiales; family Burkholderiaceae_C; genus Hydrogenophaga; species Hydrogenophaga aromaticivorans. The sequence goes on from NZ_VYGV01000011.1 coordinate 167,953, forward strand.
GGCTGATGTTATCGGGTTGTACCTGAACCCTCCGCAGAACGCTGTGGTGTTCAGCGTCGATGAGAAGACCGCGATTCAGGCGCTCAACCGGCTGGACCCGGTGCTGCCGCTGTCGCCAGGGCGCGCCGAGCGCCATGGCTTCGAGTATTTCCGCCACGGCACGCTGTCGTTGTACGCCGCCTTCAACACCAAGACCGGCGAGGTGCTGGGCAAGACTGCCACGCGCCACACCTCGGCCGAGTTCGTGGCGTTTCTCACCGACATCGTGGCCAACCAGCCCAAGGGCAAAGAAATCCACGTCATTGCCGACAACCTCTCGGCCCACAAGACCAAGCAGGTCGGTGCATTTCTGGAAACGCACAGCAACGTCCATATGCACTTCACGCCAACGTACTCGTCCTGGCTCAACCAAGTGGAGTTGTGGTTTGCCAAGATCGAACGCGATGTCATCGCACGCGGCGTCTTCACGTCCGTGCCTGACTTGAAGAGGAAGCTCATGCGATACATCCGCAAGTACAACGAGCAGCCCAAGCCAGTGAAGTGGAAGTACTGTGATCTGTCACGACGCATCACTCCCGATTCAATCGTTACAGTCCACTAGTGTCCGCGTCGTGGAGCGCGGATGGGCCTGCCTTGCCAAGTGTTTCTATCTGCGAACGGCTGCCCCCCAGTTTCTGGTGACAGGTTTTCGGTTGTGTACCACTTCGGTGGTTTGGTTCGTTTGGTAAAGTGACGTAACACTGATTATTACAATACACAGTACAGTATTAATGTCAGCTGTCAATTAGGGGTGATCGTCCTTTTCGTGCAAATTGGTGCGCTTTGCAAAAGAAGCTTCTTTAAAATCAATAACTTAGAAAAAATCTGAATTTCCCGCACGTCGTCCTTCCCGTGCAAATTGGTGCGTTTTGAGGGTTGCGGTTCGCTGCAAGGTGAGGTCGACGTGGGGCTGGCGGCACCGCCCACGGAGCCGCCTTCCCGAGCGACATCACCGGGCTCGCGCCGAGAATGCTGTCCCCATCTGCCGTGCTCGCTTGACCTCATCGCCGTGCAGGTAGATCGAGGTGGTCGAAATCGACGCGTGCCGCAGGTTGTCCCGCACGGTGGTCAATTCGGCCCCGCGTGCCAGCGCATGCGTGGCATGTGTGTGCCGCATCCAGTGCGGGCTGGCTCGGCGAAGCTTCTCTGCTGTGGCCGGACTGTCCTTCTCAATGACTTCGGCCACCTTAGTGAAGAAGCGCCGCATGACACTCCACAGCCGCGTGGCCGTGATGCCCGCTGCGTCCTCCTGATCGAGGTTGCCAATGAGCGGTGTGCGCGGATTCCATCGCGCCGGCGTGATCGGCAACTTGCGTTGCATCAGGTAGCGGTCCAGCGCCGAGCGGGCAAGCGGCGGCAGCGCCACCTTGCCGGACTTGCTTCCCTTACCCACCAGATGTAGCCAATGATCACCATGCGGGTCGATCTCGATCTGCCCCAGCGTGGCACCGACCAACTCGCCGATGCGCAGGCCCGTGGCATAGGCGAAGTCCAGCACGAACCGAAGGCGCTGTGCCGCCAGCGCTTGCCACCCGTGCCCCCACTCCAGTCCTTCGGCCACCGCCTGAATCAGCGACCATTCGCCCTCCCCGAAGACCCGTGTGACGGCCAACGATTCAGAGCGCGATGCGCCGCGCACCTTGATGCCGGCGAACGGGTTGGCCAGCAAGTAGCGCTGCTGGATCAGCCAACGGAACATCGCACCCACGACCGACAGGGCGTAGGCCACCGAGCGCGCGGACAGGCCGCCGGTAAACGGTCGCCACTCCGGCGACGAACGCGGCCGTGCTGGGCCGATCCAGCGTCCCCGGGGCGCCGGGTGCCGCAGGAAGGCACGATAGGCGACCGCGTCCTCGGTGGTCAGCGAGGACAGCGCGCGGCCGCGCTCGACGACGGCCCAGAGAATCAGCCGCTCGGCCTCCTTGCGGTAGGCCCGCTGGGTTGCGGCCGACTCGTGCAGCGCCAGCCAGGCCCGTACGGCCTCGTAGTCGTTGTTTGCGTCCAGCGTGCAGGTGGCCATGGGCGCGCGAAAAGTGCCGCGCGAACCGTCGACCTCATGGGGCACGCGCATTCTTTCCCAAGGCACCACGTCTTCCGGGGCTCCCACGGGCACCAGCGCACGGGCCTGCTGCGTGAGCTGCGGATGCGCGGCGAAGAACGCTTCGACCTGCCGGGCGCCGGTGGCGCCCAGGCCGGCAACGGCCGTCCACCAGCGCCGGCGCCGCGGAATTCGCACCGTCAGCTCGGCCAAGGTCTTGAAGCCGTGTGCCTTGATGGCACGAGCGGCGCGCGCCGGCAGCCAGTGCTCGACCCCGTCGGTCACCAGCGGCGCGGGCGCCGGCAGATGCCGCAGCATTTCGATCCCATTCAGGACCGCGCGGGCGTGCAGAGCGCGCGCGGCTGCCGGGTGTTCCAGCAGGCCGGCCAGGTCTTCCCGGTGCCGCTCGCGCGCGTAGCGGACGAGCCGGCGCCGGATCTCGCCCAGCATCGCGCGGGAGGACTGGCCATTCGCCTTGCCATGCCCGAGGTACTGCACGACCGCCTCTCGCGCGTTCAGACCCGCGTACCAGGCGCGCAGCGCCGCCAAGTCAGTGGCGCTGGGGAATTCTGGCGGCTTGGAGAGCTGGCTACTTTTCACTTCGCCAGTTTAGCCGACTGACACGTCTATTGCGATAAGAAAGATTATCGCAATAGCGGCGTCTGGAGAAAGAGCGTTTCAGGGGGTGATCTTGTTTTTGATGCGGATCGTGGCGCTATTGCCCCCGGGTAAACACTGTGCTGGCGGTGCCGTTCGGGGAAGTCGCTTTCCTCGGCCATGTGGCGATGGGTCGCTTGATGGCGCAAAGGCGCACCATGTGCTCACGGCGCTCCCAAACGCTCCGGTTTCCGGGCGCGAGCGGGGGATTTCGATGTTGGTCAGGGCGCAATGAGGCCGGTGTCTCCTATGTAAACGGGTTTACCCGGAGACGATAGCGCAACGGATTGCACCGAAAACAAGATCACCCCCACATGGCCGAGGAAAGCGACTTCCCCGAACGGCACCGCCAGCACAGTGTTTACCCGGGGGCAATAGCGCCACGATCCGCATCAAAAACAAGATCACCCCTTGAGGCCGTGCAACATCACTACGGCCCTCAGGCGTGGCGTTGGCAGCGCCAGCAATCGCGCTGTCACGCGCGCGCCGCATCGCCGCCAGTGCCGCTGCCGCCGTTCGACGACCCGTTCTGATCGAGCGGCGCCAGCCGCTATATCCTGACCTCAACGGCCCGGCATCCCCCGGGCCGCTTCTCTTGCCGCCTTCCCCTTTGCGTCACCGCCTTCGCATTGCGCCACCCGGTGGGCCAATGCGGCCGGTCGCCGGACTCACATCACAAAACTGCGTGACTTCACCGCGGGGAAAGAAAGGGAGAGACAACAGCGGGCGTCGGGATGACAGCGCAAAGTCGTAATGTCCCCTTTGGCCCAGATTCAAATGTCCCCTTTGGCTTATTGGGGCGATCATGGCCGAGGCGGTAGCGATGAGTTTGAAGGAGGCGGACCGGTATGCGGTGATCATGCATGTCATCGAGCGCACGATGGCCCAGGCGGACGCCGCGGCGTGGCTGAACGTGTCGGTGCGCCAGGTCAAACGGCTGGTGCGCCGCATCCGCCTGGACGGCCCCAAGGGGGCGGTCTCCAAGCGCTGGGGCGTCCCAAGCAACGCGCGCATAGCCGTCTCGGTGCGCGAGCGCTTTGCTGCCCCACCGGTGGCAGCCTGCAGGCTGAGGTCGACCGGCGCGACCCCGGGCGCCGCGCCGGGGCGCCCGCCGCTCCAGCGAGAATGAACACGATCAGTACGGCGACGCTGAGCCAGCGACCGGCAAACGCCGCAGCCTTCGACCAAACCGCATCCACCATGTTCGCCATGGATGCGATCCTCACGCGCAAGCCGGATCATCTCAAGATGCCACGGCCAGACGCTTACGATCTATCAGCGCTCGCGTGGTCTTCAAGTCCAGTACCGCCTTGGCCAGGAATGCACAGGCCAGCGCGCAGCGATCCGCCTCGGGTTGCCCCACGCCACGACCTTGTGCGTAGCCCCGATCACGGTAGACCGCCAACTCGATTTGCGTGAACTCGAAGGCGCGAATGATTTGTTCGAGTTTGGGCGTGAGTCCCGTGTAGTCAAGCTCCACCAGTCCTATGAGTTCACCTTGCAAGGCAGAAAATCTTTGGACGGTAACGGGACTCAGGGTAGTATTCATGGGCGGGCATCAAGTTCATGATTCGATACCCTGATCTTCCAGCCTTTTAGGCGGTGCCCGCATCTTTTTTTTGCCTCAAGCAGCGGTTAATTCGACTGGTTTGTCGAATTCTGCAAGTCCCTCCTCTGTATGACTCTATCGCTTCTTCATGTACCGAAGGTCATAGGCATGCGGATGCTTCCGTGGGTCGGCGTACTGTGGAAAGATAACTCCCTTGCGTATTTTTTGCGTTCCGGTCACCGGGATCGTGTCCACGAACACGACCCAGCCTGGAAGCTTGAAGTATGCCAGTCGACCTCGCGCCGCTTCGAACAGACCCATCGCCACAACTGCGGTCGGTGCAGCGCCGTTGACGAGCACAACGCAGGCCATCACTTCCTCATCGCGCATGTCGTCCTCAATTCCGATCACTGCGACGCTTGCGACGAACGGTAAGTCGGAGAGCACCCCTTCAACCTCGGCGGCAGAGATGTTTTCGCCGGAGCGGCGAATGATGTTCTTGCGCCGCTCAACGAAAAACAGTCGGCCACTGGCATCGCACGTGACTATGTCGCCGGTGTGAAACCAGCCACCGCGCCATGCAGCCTCGGTCGCCGGATCGTCTTTCAGATAACCTCCGAAGAATCCGCGTCGCGGGTCCTCGCCCTTACAGCGCACCAGCAACTCGCCGGGCACGTCGAGTCCGACCGCGACATCTGCGTCGTCAACGACTTTTACCTCAAGAGGATCGGCGGCACAACCGATCGCCCGTGTCGCGATTAGGCGTGGCTCCTGAGCATCGACGATGATACGACCGGTTTCAGTCATGCCCCATCCTTCAACGAGCGGAAACCCGAAACGTGACTCAAACGCGGCATGCAGTTCCGGCGCGACGCCTGCGCCAAAACCGAAACGCACCCGGTGCTGACGGTCACGCGCGGATGGTGCTGCCTTCAATAGAATTGGCGGGATAATTCCAAGATAATGCACTGCAGTCGCGCCGGTGTGAATTAGGTCACCCCACCAATCCCCTGCGTGAAAACGGTCGGGCAAGATTAAGCAGTTGGCCGTTCGGATCATCGCATTCATGGCAATCACAGTTGCATTGGCGTGATACGTAGGAAGCGGCACGTAGAGCCGATCTTCACCTTCGCGCAGTGTCATGGCCCCTCCGATGGACGCATAGCATTCGCCGGCCGCAAGACAGCATTCGTTGGAAATGATGCAACCCTTCGGATGACCGGTAGTACCCGAAGTATAAATCACCAACGCCTCGCCTGTAGTAACAAGAGCGCTGGCCGACCCAATGCCCGTGCCTGACCGCTCCTTGACAGGAAGTCGGTCCGGCAAAGCCATCGCATCAATGATCGGGATGCGGCGTTCATCCTGCTGACAGACGATTGCAAGGTCCTGGAAACGTCGCCCGGTTCCAATCACACAGCAGACTTCGGCATGGTCCAGCACGTACGCGAATTCGTTTGCAAGATAGTCAGGGTTGAGAGGGACAACACTCACGCGTGCAGCGTTAGCAGCCAGTAGGTGCAGAAAGTGGTCCGGGCGGTTCTCTAGCAACAACGCCACGCGTCGGCCTGACAGCCCTGACGTCGCGTATAAATCCGCAAGTGCGTCAACGGACTGCAACGCTTGTGCGTAGCTGATCGTCCTTCCTTCACGGTCGTAGTCGCGGTCCACCTTGGGCGGTACACATAGGAATGCTGCCTCGCCCGCGCGCAGCGCGGTGTCGCGAAATTTGATGTAAAAGTTACTCATATTGGTACCTCAGGCTGTTGTCGGCCGGCGCGCGTCAAGGTAGTTGTTGCCTTATTCATGCAGCCAACGGCTGTTGATCGGTATAGCCCGAGTGCGCCTTGATGATCGAGTCGCGTTCAGGGTTGAGCGTCACGGCGCCGATGGGCGTCCAGTTGCGAGTCTTGCCGGACCAGCGCGCCGGGTTGAGTTGGCGAGCGCGGGTGTACAGCTCATGTCGGGCGGCAAGGATCGCGTGGTCCTCGCCGGCATGGCGCTGCGCCGGACTGACGTAGCGAATCCCGCTGTGGCGATGCTCGAAGTTGTACCAGCGCACGAAGTCGGCCGCCCAGGCGCGCGCCTCCTCCAGCGTGGCAAAGCCCTTGGCCGGGAACTCGGGGCGGTACTTGGCGGTGCGAAACAGCGACTCGGCGTAGGCGTTGTCGTCACTCACGCGCGGACGCGAGTACGAGGGATCGATCCCCAGCCAGTTGAGCATCGCCAGCACCGTGGTGGCCTTGAGCGTAGAGCCATTGTCCCCGTGCAGCACCGGCCGGGGCGTCATCATGGCGATGCCCTCGGCCAGCGCCGTGCGACGCACCAGGTGCACGGCATGGTCGGAGTCATCGCTGTCGTGCACCTCCCAGCCCACGATCTTGCGACTGTACAAGTCCAGGATCAGGTACAGGTGGAACCAGCGACCCAGCACGATGGCCGGCAGATAGGTCATGTCCCAGCACCACACTTGGCGCACAGCGGCGGCAATGTGGGTGGTGGGCGGGCGCACCGCCTTGGGCGCCTTGGCGCGCCCGCGGTGAGCGTTCTGCCCGTGCTCACGCAGCACGCGCGCGAAGCTCGATTCACTGGCCAGGTAGCAGCCCTCATCGGCCAGCATGGGAACGATGCGCGCCGGCGGTACGGCGGCAAAGCGCGGCTCGTTGGCCACCTCAAGCAGCTGCGCACGCTCGGCCTGGCTCAAGGCATGGCCGGGTGTGGGACGCACGGCTTGCGGCCTGCCATCGCCCGCTACGAGGCCCTCACGGGCCTTCCAGCGCTGCAGGGTGCGCAGGTCAATGCCGGCGACCTCGCAGGCCGGGCGCAAGCGCGCGCCTGCACCGTGGGCAATGTGGATGTCTTGGGCCAGCACTTGGCGATCTTCGAGGCCGATCATTCGTCCTCGCCTTTGTTGAAGATCGCCGCGACTTTTTTTGACAGGACCAGCAGCGCTGCGGTCTCGGCCAGGGCACGGTCCTTGCGCAGCAGGTCGCGCTCCAACTCCTTGATGCGCTTCCTGTCGGCCCGCGTGGCCTGCGGGCTGGCGCGCGCCTCTTCGGGCTCGGCCAGCGCGGCGGTGCAATTGGCCCCGCCACTTGTCCAGCTCGCCGGGATACACACCGTGCTGGCGGCACCACACGCTCTTGCCCGCCTCGTCCATCGCCGCCGTGGTGATCACGGCCTCAAGCCGCGCGCGTCCTCGCGCCATCGATCCAGCGTCCCCACCGCAACTCCAACCTCGCGCGCAACGACTTGCGTCGCTGCGCTCTCCGGCGGCAACAGTCTGGCCACCGCTTTGTCTTTGAATGCTTGTCCGTATCGAGCCACTTGCGTCCTTCATCGCCGCCCCCTTGGTTTCTGGTTCTATCGGGGCGACAACTATTCTGACGCGGGGGGCGGCACGCGATGCTGCCCGGGCGTCCAGTGTCCGCCCAAATGTTCCACCGCATATCGATACGGATCGGTCTCAAGATCAGTCGCCATCATGCTGTTCCAGCGGTTGAACCATCCGAAAAGCGCGATGCTCATCGCAATCTCGGCGATTTCCTCCTCGTCATAGTGCATCCTGAGAACCTCGAAGTGGTAGTTGGTCACTTTCGTCGGCAGAGTTCCAGCTGCGTGCGCGAGCTCGAAGGCCGCCCTTTCTCGCGACGAAAACAGCGCGTTGTCGCGCCAAGAAGTAATGGCTTCCGCCCGCGCATCGGTCTCGCCGCCGTGGTGAGCCGCATGCACCGCATGGCAACTCGAGTACGGACAGTTCGCCGCATCGCTGGCCACATAAGCAATCAAAAACTTGAAGCCGGACGACAGCCGACCCGGCTCGCGAAATACATTGCCGATCAAAGCCAGCAGCGTATTCAGTGCGGTCGACTTGCGCGCCATAGTGGCAAGCGCGTTGGGTCGGTAGCCCACCATCTCGTAGATGCGGCCGAGGGCGGATTCGCAAGGTCCGAGTAGTCCGGGCGGCAGGGGGTCCAATCTGGTCATCAGTATCTCCGTTTTAGTGCGTGGGGGGGGCAGGCAGCTCTCCAAAGCGCCCGCGCCGGGTTTAAGTATCAGTGCCTCAGCCACCGCTTTGGACTGCATCAAAAAAATACAAGAGACTCCACTTCCGCGCGCTGACTACCAAACTCCTCCGTCGATCCAGACCACACTATACGGCCAGAATCCATCACGTACTGGCGGCTCGCGAGCGCTTCGGTCATCCGGAAGTTTTGTTCGACGATGAGCATCGCGACGCCCGCGGCATGAATAATTCGTAGCGCGTCAACAAGCTGATCGACTACCACGGGCGCGAGACCCTCGGTGGGTTCGTCAAGCAGCAACAGGACCGGGTTCAACAGCAGCGCACGCCCGATGGCAAGCATCTGCTGCTCGCCGCCGGACAGCACTTGGCCTGCGAACGACGCACGCTCCCGCAGACGCGGAAACAACGTGTAGACCCTGTCGAGGTACCATGCCCCGGGCCGCGCCCGGATCGTGGCCAAACGAAGGTTCTCCTCAGTGGTCAGGTTCGGAAAAATTTGCCGATTGTCTGGCACGTAGGCTATGCCGAGACGAGCGGTCACATAGGGAGGCTCCGAGGTAATGTCTCGGCCCCGCAGCATGCGTCGACCGGCGCGGGTCGGAAGTAGCCCACAGATGCTTTTGATCAGCGTCGATTTTCCGACCCCGTTACGTCCAACCAGTGCCACTATCTCACCATCGTGCACATTGATGTCAATATCGTGCAGTGCCTGCGCCTTACCGTAAAAGACGTTTAAGTTGTCGGCATGCAGGAGAACATCAGCGTCCAAGATAGGCCTCCTTGACGGCCATATCTGATCGCACTTCAGTCGGCGTGCCGCGCTTAAGCACACGCCCGCCTACCAGAACGAGTATGTCGTCGGCTAAGTTCATCACCACGTCCATGTTATGTTCGACTAGGATCATCGTACGGCTCCGCGCAATCGAGCGTAACAGTTCCATAGTCGGAACGATTTCGTCGCGCCCGATGCCGGCCAGCGGTTCGTCGAGCAGGATGATGTCAGGCTGTCCGATGATCGTAAGACCGAGTTCAAGCGCACGTTGGTTGCCATGCGACAGCTTGCCGGCCTCGACGCCCGCATATGGCGCGAGTCGCACAAGAGGTAGTACCTCCGCGACGGCCGCCGCGAGCGTGGTATACGACGTGACGGGACGAAAGAATGGCTGGAAACGAAACAGGCGCCGTTGCGCAGCCAGACGCAGGTTCTCTTCCACTGTCATTTCGGGGAAAATATTCACAGTCTGGAAGCTGCGCCCAATCCCGATCAACGCCCTGCGCTCGACATTCAGCCGCGTGATGTCACGATCGCCGAACAACACGCGACCATGCGTAGGCAGCACGATGCCCGTCAGCACGTTGAGAAAGGTGGTCTTCCCTGCACCATTCGGACCGATAATGGCTGACAATCGCCCGCGCTTGAAAGACACTGACACGTCTGTGAGGGCCTTAAACGACCCATAGGTCACCGAAACGGTATCGCAGGTGAGTGCCGCGCTGCTCATGTGCGTCGCGCCTTACGAACGGTTGCCGCAATCAGGCCCCAAAGGCCACGCGGCAAAACGACCGAGAATAAGATAAAAAGCAGGCCCAGCAGGCCGTGCCACGCGGTGGTGTAACTACTAAGAACCTCCCGCAGCGCCTCGACCGACACAACACCCAAAATAGGCCCGATCACCGTACCCAGACCACCCAAAACAGTGATTATCACGACCTCGCCAGAGATCGTCCAGTGCAGCAGTTCAGGGCCTACGAACATGATCAGCGATGCGAGCAGGGCGCCCGCCACGCCGGCGTAAGCGCCTGACAAGATGAATGCCGTGAGTGTGTAGGCCCTCACATTGAAGCCAATCTGCCGCAGCCGCAGCGGGTTCTGCCTGATGCCGTGCAGCACTTGCCCAAGTGGCGACGCGCGCACCCGTACCGCGAACACGAACAAGATCAAACCAATCACGTTGACCAGCACGCAAAAACGACGATCATCATAGAAGTCGATCCCAAGGAATGTCGGCCGGGGTACGCCGGACAGTCCGTCGAAACCACCGGTGATGTGCCTCAGCTTTACACTCACCAACACATAGACCAACTCTCCCAGCAACAACGTGATCAGCGCGAAGTGGATGCCCGACGCGCGTAGCGCAATGAGGCCAAAGACAAAAGCTGCCAGCGCCATACTTATCATGGCGCCGAGCAACGCGACTGAAAACGGTAGGTTGACCTTGATCATCAGTAGAGCGGCCACATAGGCGCCGCCGCCAAAAAACGCCGCATGACCGAACGACAGGTGACCGGTTACGCCGAACAAGAAGTCGTAGCCAACCGCGAAGATCGCCCAGATCACTGCCAAGCATACGAAATATACGGCGCGCTCGTTGGTCAGCATGATCGGAAGCAAGACCAGCGCGATGGCTACCGCAAGGCCCAAGAAGCTGCGAATATGGGCAGCATGCACACTGGGAATGCTGGATTGCCGATCCGACATATTCATGCTACGCGCTCCTTCTGGGAGAATAGGCCTGCTGGTCGCAGCATTAGCGCAACCAGCACCAGAACCAGGACGCCAACCTGCACCCAGTCGGGGAAGTAGTTTTGACCGAAGGCCTGGAACAAGCCCAGCATCAGTGCCGCGGCGATAGCGCCGGTAATGTTGCCCAAGCCGCCAAGAATCACGACGATGAAGCAGTCGATGATGATGCTCTTGCCCATGCCAAGGTGCACCGGAAACAGTGGCGCGGCGATCAATCCACCAAGACCCGCTAAAGCGGCGCTACCCGCGACCACCGCAGTACGTAGTCTGTTCACGTTGAACCCCATGCACGCAACCATGTCGCTGTTGGTGCTGGCCGCACGCACCACCAAGCCGGTCCTGGTCCGCTCGATCCACAGGAACAGTAGCACACACACAACGATACCGAAAACGATGATGAATAGGCGGTATGACGAAACATTGATTCCGAACAGCTCCACCGCATTGGCCAGTAAAGGCGGCGCGTTGACCGGCTTTTGGTCGTACCCCCAGACCAGCCGAACCGCCGCTTCGATGCACAGAGCAACGCCAAAGGTAGAAAGCAACTGGAACGCGTGCGGCAGACGGTAGATCGGACGTAGTGTGAGAAGCTCCTGAACAGCACCAAGCGCGCCAGCGACCAAGATCACGACCGGAAGCCCAGCCCACAGGGAGCCGAAGGTTTCTATCGACTGGTAAGCGAGGTAGGCGCCGAGCATGAAATACCCACCGTGGGCGAAATTGATGACGCCCAGCACACCGAAAACGAGCGTAAGCCCGGCTGCCAGCAGAAACAATAGCGTGCCAATACTCAGGCCGATCAGCATAATGCTCATCGAGGGTCCTCGTATTATGGGCAGGGACGGGCTATCTCTTCGGCCTTGAATACGCGCCGAATCTTCATCGTGTACTCGGGCAGTGGTGCCTGACCTTTGACCGTCTCGGCAAAAATGCCGATCTGTTGCGCCTGATGGTCGCAGGCCCGCATAATCTTTCGACCCTCGAGCGAATTCTCGCGCACGCTAGTCTCGAACGCATCAATCCACTTCTCGCGGTCCCAGACCCCTGTTTTCTCCACCATATCAAGCCACCAACTCAGACCGTCGTACGTCTCGCCGGCGAACGGCGTGGGATACTCGCCGTACTTAGCCTTGAAACGTGCGACGAAGTCCTTGTTGGCCGGCGTATCGAGGCTGAAGTGGTACCGAACCGCCGACATCGATCCGAGCGAGCCCGGACCGGCAGCCTTTGCCAATGCTTCATCCGAGAGGATCGCGCCGACGAATTTGACCTTCTCGCGCAACTTGATCTCCTCGGACTGCTTCATGAACGTGATTGAATCCGAACCCCCGGTAATGATCACAGCAGCGTCTGCGCCAGAGCTGACAATCCGGTTAATAATAATTGCATAGTCCTTGCTTCCGAACGGGGGAAAGTCCTCACCGACGTATGTCGCGTCCTTCTCCAAGCCAGCCTTAACGGCAGCTAGCATGTCCCGCGTCGTGCCGTAGTCGGCCGCCACACCATATATCTTCTTGTACTTCGATTGACGCAGGTATTCAATGATCATTTTAACTTCCGATGCCGCGTCGTTCGACGTACGGAACGTGTAGCGGTTGCGCAGCTTTCCCGTGACGTCGTCGTCGGCCGAGACCGTCACCAGCATCGGTATCTTGCGCAATTCGGCCTGCTTCATCACGGCAAGCGTCTCGCCGGAGGCAGTTGCACCAAGAAGCATGTGGGCACCCTTCGAAATCACTATGGTCGCTTTCTGCACGGCGATCTGCGGCTTCGTTTCCGAATCCTCCCAGATCGCCTGGATCGGCACGCCGAGCACCTTACCACCGCGTACCTCAATCGCAAGCTCCGCGCCTTTACGCGTCTCCTCGCCAATCACACCATACGTACCGGAAAGTGCCACGACGCCACCGATACGAAAGGCGTCATCCTTGGCCGCGACCTCCGCGGTGACCAGCACCATGATAACGAGCAGCGTGCCCATGCGGATTATGTTTGAAAGCATTGCAGTTTCCTTTCTTCGAAAAAATGAATCCGGACAACCGCTACGATATCGCAGCGCCCGCCCGGTCTTATCCCTCCAACACGGTAACCACGCAACAAGCTTCGTCGAAGCCCATGATTCCGCCACCGCTTTCCGCCAGCGCCAGTCGCGCACCCTTAACCTGCCGCGGGCCGGCTTCGCCGCGCAGTTGTTCGACCAACTCAGTGAGCATTGACACTCCAGTGGCGCCGATTGGGTGACCTTTCGAGACTAGCCCCCCCGAGGTGTTCATCGGGATTCGGCCACCCAGTCCTGTCTCGCCTGATTCGTGAAGACGTCCACCCTGTCCGATCGGACAAAAGCCCAACATTTCGGCCTGAAAGATTTCGCAGAACGTTGATGCATCGTGAACCTCGACCAAGTCGATATCCTCGGGCCCAACGCCGGCCATCGCGTACGCACGGCGCGCAGCCTCGGCAGTTAGCCCCGGCTCGTCAAAATCGCGGTAACGCCCAGACGTCACACCGTAACCCTTCACCTTGACGGCCCGCTCCTGCACGGCAGGCGGACACGTCAGCAAGTACTCACCAGAGCAGATCAGCAGCGCCGCCGCACCATCGCCGATCGGCGAGCACATCGCGCGCGTAAGCGGATCCGACACCATCCGATCCTCCAACACCTGCTGCGGCGTCATGTGGAACCGGTACTGGGCGCGCGGATTGTCAGCGCCGAAGTTGTGCGTCTTGGCTGCAGCGATCGCTAACTGCTGCCTCGTGGTGCCATACTTTTGCATGTGCCATGCCGCCTGCATGCCATAGGTGTCCATAAACATCGAACGGTCGGGCGAGGTTTCGAACGCCTTGCCGATACGCTTCCCCGCCGCACCGAAGTACGTCTGCCAAATTGAACGGTCAAGCTGATCAATGCCGCCTTCGAGGACATGAAACCGGTTCACGGTCGGATCGGCGTGATGCAGCTTCTCTAGGCCGATCACCAGGGCCATGTCGCTGTCACCCGAGCGCACGTCCTTGCAGGCGCCGGCAAATGCCGACGAGCCCGACGCGCAGCCGTTCTCAATGTTCATAATCGGCGTATTTCGACGCAGAGCACCACTGTTGATCTGCTGCGTCAAGCAGACTTGGCCGCGAATGCCACCCTGGCCGAACTGGTGCATACCGAAGTTCGAGAACCAGATCGACGTGATCTCGGCTCCGTCGGTCATTGACACGTCACTCAGTACGCCGTCGAAGACCTCAGCGGCAAGCACCTGATGCGTCGTGTCGGTCCTCTTGCCAAAAACCGTCGAGCTACTGCCAATGATGAAGACTTCTCGCATTATTGTCTTTCACGTTAGTTTGCTACGTTGTCCTGTTGCGTGGCACCCTAGTTTGCTTTCTAGAATTAGAAAAACAAGCGTTTGCTTTCCCAAAGAATAACACCTGTCTCACCGCTTGGCAAGATTTTTTAGGGTCTTGGGGTGATCTTGTTTTCGGTGCAATCCGTTGCGCTATCGTCTCCGGGTAAACCCGTTTACATAGGAGACACCGGCCTCATTGCGCCCTGACCAACATCGAAATCCCCCGCTCGCGCCCGGAAACCGGAGCGTTTGGGAGCGCCGTGAGCACATGGTGCGCCTTTGCGCCATCAAGCGACCCATCGCCACATGGCCGAGGAAAGCGACTTCCCCGAACGGCACCGCCAGCACAGTGTTTACCCGGGGGCAATAGCGCCACGATCCGCATCAAAAACAAGATCACCCCAATTCAGTGCGAGAGACAACACCCGCTATTGACAACGCATCTGCTTTGCCTCAAAGTATACACCTAACGAACGATTGCTTGTTATGTCCAGACCCAGCCTTGCCCGGTCACCCCGAGCCGACAACCGATTGCCTGAACTGTTGGACGCCGCCGCGCGCCTCTTCGCACGCCGTGGATATGCAGCGACCTCCATGCGAGACATCGCCGTCGAAGTCAAGATGTTGTCGGGCTCGCTCTACTACCACTTCCCCTCCAAGGAAGAGTTGCTGATCGCCGTTTATCAGGCTGGCGTGCTGGAGCTGGAGAAGGCGGCCGTGGAAGCCGTGGAGAGGGAAACGGATCCGTGGGCGCGCTTGGAGGCACTGTGCAAGGCTCATCTGGAAACCGTTTTGCGCGACAGCGACTACGCCCAGGTCCTGATCCGCGTCTTGCCTGACGACATTCCCCAGGCGGCGAATCGCCTGCGGGAACTTCGCGACACCTACGAACAGGTGTTCCGCACTGTCGTGGCGCAGTTGCCGCTCTCCGCGGGTACGGATCGACGCGCCCTGCGTTTGATGCTTATTGGCGCGCTCAACTGGGCGACGCTGTGGTTCAACCCCGATGGACGCGACTCCCCACGCGTTCTCGCGCGCAAGTTTGTGGGGCTAGTGAAGGAAACACAACATGGCTGAACGTCCACCTAGGGTGATCGTTACAAAGATCGGTTTTGATGGGCACGACCGGGGCAGCCGGGTGATCGCGGCATGCCTCCGAGATGCGGGCATGGAGGTGATCTACACCCCGCCCTGGCAGGAGATTCCCACCGTCGTCAAGCTCACGATGGAAGAGGACGCCGACGTCATCGGCATCTCGTCACTTGCCACCGATCACCTCATCGTGCCCAAGCTGGTGGCGGCGCTGCGGGAGGCGGGGCTGTCCGATGTGCAGGTCATCGTCGGCGGCATCGTGCCCGCCAAGGACGAAGCGATGCTGCTGGAATGCGGCGTGGCCGAGGTATTTCATCCCGGCACGTCGTTGGACGATGTTGTCGTTTCGGTACGGGCGCTTGCCGAAAAGCGTCGCACCATACAAGGAGCATCGACATGAGCAGCCAGCACAGCGTGAATGGCCACGCGCGGTGGGAAGCCGAGTTCTCCAAAGGCGTGGTTGGAGACGCCACCATCCACAACCGGTCGGGCATCGCCATCAAGCCGCTGTACACCCCGCAGGATCAAGGCGGCACCTACGAGGAATCGTTGGGGTATCCCGGCCAGTACCCGTACACACGCGGCATCTACTCCACCATGTACCGGGGGCGCAGTTGGTCCCAGCGCCAGCTCATCGGGCTTGGCGTTCCCGAAGACTACAACCTGCGCGTCAAGGAGATGCTCGAGCTGGGCGCGTCCGCCTTGTCGCTCATTCCATGCAACTCGGTGTTCCGTGGGTACGACGCCGACAGCGTACCGTCGGAATTGCTTGGTACGTGCGGAACGGTCATCAACCACGTGGAAGACATGCAGGTCGCCCTCGACGGCGTGCCCATCGGCGATCTCTCCACGGCCATGAACGACCCTTCGCCCTTCACGCTGCTGGCGTTCGAGCTGGCGGTGGCCAAGCGTCGCGGCGTGCCCTGGACCAGGATCACGGGCACCTCAAACCAGAGCGACTGCATCTCGCACTTCGTCGCGAACCACATGTTCTTCCGCCTGGCGCTGCAGGGCGCGCGACGGGTCATCGTGGATCACATCGCGTTCGTGAACAGGCACGTGCCGGGCTGGAACCCCTTGTCCATCGTCGGGCAGCACATGCAACAGGCCGGCGCGACCCCGGCCGAGGCCATGGCCTTCACGCTCTGTTCGGGCATCCAGTACGCGGAAGACTGCATCGCCAGTGGCATGGACCCGGACCAGTTCCTCCCGCGCTTCACGTTCTTCTTCGATGTCTCGGTAAGCTTATTTGAAGAGGTGGCCAAGTTCCGTGCCGGCCGGCGCATCTGGGCGAAGCTGTGCCGTGAGCGTTTCGGCGCGAAGGATCCGCGCTCCTGGCGGTTCAAATTCCATGGGCAAACCTCGGGCGTGGACCTCACCCGCCAGCAGCCGCTCAATAACGTGGCCCGGGTCACGACGCAGGCGATGGCAGGCATCTTCGGCGGCCTGCAATCGCTCCACACGGACGGCTACGACGAGGTGTTCTCCACACCCACCGCCGAGGCCGCCCGCATCGCGGTCGCCACTCAGAATATCCTGCGGGAAGAGGCCCACCTCACCGACGTCATCGATCCGCTGGGCGGCTCCTACTACGTGGAGTCGCTCACCAACGACATGGAGGCAAAGATCAACGGGATCATTTCGATGATCGACGAGGCCGGCGGCATGTACCAGGCGGTGGAAAAAGGCATCGTCCAGCGCATGATCGGTGAATCCGCGCTGGCTTTCCAGAAGAAGGTCGACGCCGGCGAACAGACCATCGTGGGCGTCAATGCCTACCAGGTCGAGGAAGACCCCGCGACCTACCCCTCGCTGGAGTACCCCGACGCCGCACGCATGCAGTCGTACCTGCAGCGGCTGGCGGATTTCAAGAAATCGCGTTCCAACACGGACGTCGACAAGGCGATCAGCGCCCTGGCCAAGTCGGCCAACACGCCCAAGTCGAACGTCTTCGAGCACGTGGTCGCGGCCGCAGAGGTTGGCGCCACCCACGGTGAGATCTGCGGCACCTTGCGTAAGGAACTCGGCTTCGGACAACCGCTGACGATGGTGTGAGCGTCGTGAGCAACATGTGCATTCAAAAAGCGCTGGCCGGCGATCGGCGCTCGATCGGACAGGCCATCAGTGCGCTGGAAAACGGCGGTGAGATGGCCTACGAGGTTCGCCGCGCCATCGCGGCGTCCCAGGGCCGCGCGCACGTCATCGGCGTGACGGGGCCACCCGGTGGCGGAAAGTCCACGCTGGTGTCGGTGCTGATCAAGGGTTTGAGGAAAAAGGGAAAAACGGTTGCCGTCGTCGCTATCGACCCCTCCAGTCCGTTCACCGGCGGAGCGGTCCTGGGTGACCGAATCCGCATGGGTGAGCGCCAGTGGGACGAAGGTGTTTTCATCCGCTCGCTGGCGTCTCGCGGCCACCTCGGCGGCCTGTCGGTGGCGGCCGGTGATGTCATCGACCTGTTCGACGCGGCGGGCTTTGACGTGGTGATCGTCGAGACCGTGGGCGCTGGCCAATCGGAAGTGGAAATCACGCGCTTTGCCGACACCCGTGTGGTGGTGTGCCCTCCCGGGCTCGGTGACGACGTGCAGGCCATCAAGGCGGGCGTGCTGGAAATTGCCGACATCTTTGTCGTGAGCAAGGCCGATCTGCCCGATGCGCGCAAGACCGAATCCGAGCTGCTGGCCATGCTGACGCTAAGGCGCTCGCAGACGGTGGTACCCGAGGTCAAACGCGTGTCAGCGGCCGGCGAAGAAGGAACGGACGCACTGGTGGACTGGCTCGACGCGCGAAGCGAGCGCGGCCGACGTCACGCAGCGGGCGGCGCCAACACCGCCTACAAGCTGGTCTCGAAATGCATCTCAGGCGACAACATGGCCCAGTTGCTCGGCATTGAACTCGTGTCGGCGTCGATGGGCAGCACGACATTGCGTATGAAGGTGATGCGCAAGCACATGAACTTCAACGATCGATGCCACGGAGGCGCGCTCTTTGCGCTGGGCGACATGGCACTGGGTCTAGCTTGCAACTCGTACGGAAAAATCGCGACCCTGGTGGATGGGCAGTTGAGCATTTCCACCGCGGTTGAAGAAGGCGAGTGGTTGGTCGCGCACGCGTATGAGGTGTCGCGCTCGCGCAAGATCGGAAGCTACCACGTCAAGATCACACGGGCGCGCGATGGCGAACACATTGCGATGCTCCATGGCACAGTCTACGTGCTGGACAAATCCCTCGAAGCGGCCATGGGCGGAAGCGTGTGATGAGCGTGCTTACAGAAGCGCTACTCGTTGGCCGGGATCGGCGGCGCCTTCGTTCTCTCAAGCGTCTCGCGCGGGCAGGTAGCGGCACGGACGCGGCACCCGCACTCAAACTCCAGAGCCAAGCAATTGCGCTGGCGCTCCTGGATCGCAGCATCAAGTTCAAGCACCGCCGACTGGCGCTGCTGCGACTGAAGGAAGCCCTTGACCTGGGCGCCGTGGTCGACACGGAGCAATGGACGTACTGCAGGGGCGTGCTCGCGTTGGTGCAGGACAGTGCGCTGCGAGCTTACTTCGAGCACACCGCCCAATTCGTCCGCGAGGCCACACCACGCCGGGGGGAAACACGTGTTGCGAAGGCAGGCGAACTGTGAACACGACCTTCCCCCGATTGCTGCTCATGCAGGCAGCTGAACGCGGTCACCGGCCGGCGATGCGTGAGAAGGAATACGGCATCTGGCAGACCACGACCTGGGCCGCGATGGCGCAGTTGGTGGAGGCCTTGGCTTGCGGGCTCCACCAGGCCGGCTTGCAACGTGGCGAGCACATGGTGGTGATTGGCGCGAACCGCCCTCGCCTGTACGCCACCATGCTGGCGGCCCAATCACTTGGCGCGATCCCGATCCCGCTGTACCAGGATGCCGTGGCTACCGAATGCGTCTTCCCCATCAACAACGCCGAGGTGCGCTTCTGCGTCGTCGAAGACCAGGAGCAGGTCGACAAGATGCTGGAGATCCGCGATCGTTGCCCGCAACTCAGCCACATCTACTACGACGACCCGCGCGGTCTGCGCAACTACGATCAGCCCGGCCTGAGCGCGATGGAGTCCCTGATCGCAACCGGGCGTGCTGAGGCGCAAGCGCACCCCGGGCTGTTCCGTGACCAGGTTGAACTAGGCCAGCCCGACGACGTGGCCGCCATGTTCTTTACCAGCGGGACCACAGGCAACGCCAAAGGCGTGGTACATACCCACAGCACGTTGATCAACCGCGCCTTCGTCGGCGCGGCCTTCGACAAGCTCACCCCCTCCGAGGAAGTGCTGGCCTACCTGCCACCGGCCTGGATCGGCCAGAACATCTTCTCGTATGCACAGTGGCTCGCGGCTGGCTACGTCGTCAACTGCCCTGAGTCGGCGGCCACCGTGGCGATCGATCTCAAGGAGGTCGGACCGACATACTACTTCGCCCCACCGCGCGTGTTCGAAGGTCTGCTCACCAACGTGCTGATCCGCATGGAGGACGCGGGCGCAGTCAAACGCAAGATGTTCCACACCTGCATGGCCCTGGCGCGGCGCGTGGGGCCGGACCGGATAGACGGTAAGCCCGTGAGCTTTATCGATGCGATCAAATATCGCCTGGGCGACTGGCTGGTGTACGGGCCCTTGCGCAACAACCTCGGCATGAGCCGCGTGCGCGTGGCCTACACCGCCGGTGAGGCGATCGGGCCGGACCTCTTCAGCTTCTATCGCTCCGTCGGCATCAACCTCAAGCAGCTCTACGGCTCAACGGAAACTGCCGTGTTCGTCTGTCTGCAGCCCGACAACCAGGCGCGCGCGGACACCGTGGGCATGCCTTGCGAGGGCGTGGAGATCAAGCTCAGCGAGAGCGGCGAAATCTTGGTGAAGTCGCCCGGCCTGCTCAAGGGTTACTACAAGAATGAAGCGGCCACGGCCGAGGTGCTCACCGCCGATGGCTGGTACCACACGAGCGATGCGGGCTTCATCGATAGCAACGGGCACCTCAAGATCATCGACCGCGTGAAGGATGTCGGCCGCATCAAGGGCGGCGCGCACGACGGCTCGATGTTTGCGCCCAAGTACGTGGAGAACAAACTCAAGTTCTTTTCGTACATCAAGGAAGCGGTGGCCTACGGCGACCAGCGCGAGCGTGTGTGCGTGATGATCAACATCGACTTCGACGCCGTGGGCAACTGGGCCGAACGGCGCAACCTGCCGTACGCCGGCTACACCGACCTCGCGCAGAAGCCCGAGGTGTACGACCTGATCCGCGACTGCGTAGAGAAGGTGAACGCCGACCTGAGCCGCGACGAGCTGCTCGCGGGCAGCCAGATCAGCCGCTTTCTGGTGCTGCACAAGGAACTCGATGCGGATGACGGTGAGCTGACCCGTACGAACAAGGTGCGCCGCGGATTCATCGCTGAGAAGTACGACACGCTGGTCGATGCGCTGTACAGCGACAGCACCCAGCACTACATCGAAACGCAAGTGAAGTTCGAGGACGGCCGCACGGGATCCGTCAGTGCCACGCTAAAGATCGGCGATGCGAAGGTGTTTTCTCCTGTGAGAGCCGCGGCATGAGCCAGAAGAAGATTGGCGACGTTGTCCTCAACGTCCAAGACATTAGCCTGCGGTTCGGCGGCGTGAAGGCGCTCACCAACATCAGCTTTGACGTACGCGAGCACGAGGTGCGCGCCATTATCGGCCCCAATGGTGCAGGCAAGAGCTCCATGCTCAACTGCATCAACGGGGTGTATCAGCCGCAAGAGGGCTCGATCAGCTTTCGTGGCCAGACCTTCAAGCACATGAACAGTCGCCAAGTGGCGGAGATGGGCATTGCGCGCACCTTCCAGAACCTCGCACTCTTCAAGGGCATGAGCGTGGTCGACAACATCATGACGGGGCGCAACCTTCGAATCAAAAGCAACCTGCTCATGCAAGCGATCCGCAACCCCTTCAGCATCGGCGGCGCGCAGAAAGAGGAAGAAGCGCACCGCGAGTTCGTCGAACACATCATCGATTTTCTCGAAATTCAGGCGCACCGCAAGGCACCCGTCGGCCAGTTGCCCTATGGCCTGCAAAAGCGAATCGACCTGGGCCGCGCGCTGGCGATGGAGCCCCAGGTGCTGCTGCTCGACGAGCCAATGGCAGGGATGAACCTGGAGGAGAAGCAGGACATGAGCCGCTTCATTCTCGATGTGAACGACGAGTTCGGCACGACCATTGTGCTGATCGAGCACGACATGGGCGTGGTCATGGACATCTCCGACCGCGTGGTGGTGCTCGACTACGGCAAGAAGATCGGGGACGGCACACCCGACGCAGTGCGCAGCAACGAGGAGGTCATCAGCGCCTACCTCGGCACAAGCCACTGACCCTTCACCGAACCGGAACCAACTATGGCATTTTTCTTGGAAGCGCTCTTCGGCGGCCTCATGGCAGGCATGCTGTATTCGCTGGTCGCCTTGGGCTTCGTGCTGATCTTCAAGGCGTCGGGCGTCTTCAATTTCGCGCAGGGCGCGATGGTGCTGTTCGCCGCGCTGGCCATGGCCCGCTTCTCCGAGTGGATCCCGATCTGGACCGGCATCCACAGCCGCTTCCTGGCCAACGTGATGGCTTTCGTGCTGGCCGCGGCGCTCATGGGAATCGTGGCCTGGTTGGTCGAGCGTCTGGTGCTGCGCCACTTGGTCAATCAGGAGGCTGTGACCTTGCTGATGGCCACGCTGGGAATCAGCTACTTTCTGGACGGCCTGGGCCAGACGATCTTCGGCTCGAACATCTACCCCATCAACGTGGGCATGCCCAAGGACCCCCTGATGCTGTTCGAGCGCACGTTTGACGGCGGGGTACTGCTCAACCTTGAAGACATCTACGCTGGCAGCGTGGCCGCCCTGATGGTCGCCGCGCTGTCGCTTTTTTTCCAGAAGACTGCGACCGGCCGCGCGCTGCGCGCAGTGGCGGACGACCACCAGGCCGCGCAGTCCATCGGTATTCCGCTCAACCGCATCTGGGTCATCGTCTGGTTCGTCGCCGGCATCACCGCGTTGGTGGCTGGAATCATCTGGGGATCCAAGCTGGGTGTGCAGTTCTCGCTCACCACGGTCGCACTGCGTGCGCTGCCGGTGGTGATCCTGGGCGGACTCACCTCAGTGCCTGGAGCCATCATCGGCGGATTGATCATCGGCGTGGGGGAGAAACTTTCCGAGGTCTTCCTCGGGCCGTTCGTGGGCGGCGGAATCGAGATTTGGTTTGCCTATGTGCTGGCGCTGGTGTTCCTGCTGTTGCGCCCGCAAGGCTTGTTCGGCGAAAAAATCATTGACCGCGTGTGACGCGGAAGAACAAAGAGAAGAAAGCCTGCCATGCTCTATCGTGAAAACGGTCAGCTCAAGACCACTTACGGCGCCGACCAGCAAATCTTCCCGATCGCGCAGGACCGCTGGCTGATCTGGGCTCTCATCGCATTCGCTTTCATCGCCGTCCCATTGCTTGCGGATGAGTACCTGCTGCGCGCCATCCTTATCCCCTTCCTGATCATGTCGTTGGCGGCTCTGGGGGTGAATATTCTGGTGGGCTACTGCGGCCAGATCTCGCTGGGATCGGGCGCTTTCATGGCCGTGGGGGCTTACGGCGCCTACAACATGTTGGTGCGCATACCCGGCATGCCGCTGATCCCCGCGCTGATTCTGGGCGGGCTGTGTGCCATGGCGTTTGGCATCCTGTTTGGCCTGCCCAGTTTGCGCGTGCGTGGCCTGTACCTGGCGGTGGCCACGCTGGCCGCGCAGTTCTTCGCCGACTGGATATTCCTGCGAATCAAGTGGTTCACACTGGACTCGCCTTCGGGCTCGGTGTCGGTATCCAATCTGCAGGTATTCGGTCTGCCGCTGCAGAGCGCGGCGGACAAGTACCTGTTCTGCCTGGGGATGCTGGCGGTCGTCGCTCTGCTGGCAAAGAACCTGGTGCGCAGCGCCATCGGCCGCGAATGGATGGCCATCCGCGACATGGACGTGGCCGCCGCAGTCATCGGAATCCGGCCAATGTACGCCAAGCTCAGCGCATTCGCCGTGAGCAGCTTCATCATCGGCATGGCCGGGGCGCTCTGGGCATTCGTTCACCTGAGCGCCTGGGAGCCAGCCGCCTTCTCCGTCGATCTCTCTTTCCGCCTGCTCTTCATGGTGATCATCGGCGGCCTGGGCTCCATCGTAGGCAGCTTCTTCGGCGCAGCCTTCATCGTGGTGCTGCCGATCTTTCTCAACCAGATCCTCCCGGCCGCCGGAGCGATCGTGGGCGTCAATATCTCCACGGCCGCGGTCTCGCACGCGGAGTTCATGGTCTTCGGGGCCCTGATCGTCTGGTTCCTGATCGTCGAGCCCCACGGGCTGGGCAGGCTCTGGTCAATCGGTAAACAAAAGTTGAGGATTTGGCCGTTTCCTCACTGACAACCTTGGCGGTTCACAAATGCGGCCACGCAAAACTTCACAACCTTTGGAGACATCATGAATAAAGCCAGTGCGAATCTCGCGACGGTGTTGGTCATGCTCGTATCGAGCCTGTCGGTCAGCGCCATCGCCCAAGACAAACAGCAGTATTTCCCCTTGCTCACCTTTCGGACCGGCCCGTACGCACCTAGCGGGTCACCCTGGGCGAATGGATTCGTTGACTACTTCAAGCTCGTCAACCTCAAGGGCGGCATCAATGGCGTTCGCGTCGCCTGGGAGGAGTGTGAGACGGGCTACGCCACCGATCGTGGCGTGGAATGCTACGAACGGATGAAGGGGAAGAACGGCGGTGCCACGGTCTTCCAGACTATGTCCACGGGTATCACGCTGGCCCTGACGGAACGCGGCATGGCCGATGGCATTCCCATTCTGACGCCGGGCTATGGCCTGAGCGCGAGCGCGGACGGCGAGGTCTTCAAGTGGAGCTTCCCCATCGGGGGCAGCCACTGGGCTTCGGCCGATACCCAGATCCAGTATGTCGCCCAGAAGGTGGGGGGGCTGGACAAGCTCAAGGGCAAGAAGATCGCCCTGCTGTACCACGACAGCCCGTATGGCAAGGAAGCGATCCCCGTGCTAGCTGCGCGCGCCAAGAAGCACGACTTCGAGTTGACCGCTATCCCTGTGTCGCATCCCGGCGTGGACCAGAAGGCAGCCTGGCTGCAAATCCGTCGCTCGCGGCCGGATTTCGTTCTGCTCTGGGGATGGGGTGTAATGAATTCAACCGCCCTCAAGGAGGCGCAGTCCACCGGCTTTCCGCGCGACCACGTGGTCGGTGTATGGCCATCCGGGTCCGACTCAGACGTGAAGGAGGTGGCTGGTGCGGCAGGTTACAGCGCTGTGCTCGTGCTGCCGGGCCCCGGGTTTGAGTCCACCATCGCGAAGGAGGTGCGCGAGAAGCTGCACGCTAAGGGCCAGGGATCTGGCCCGAAGGAAGAGGTTGGTGAGGCCCTGTACATGCGCGGCCTGATGAACGCCATGGTGGCGGTGGAAGGTGTGCGGCGTGCGCAAGAGAAGTTCGGCAAGGGCCAGGTGATGACCCCCGCTCAAGCACGATGGGGGTATGAGAATCTGCAGATCGACGACAAGCGCCTCTCGCAGCTCGGCATCGCCGATGTCATGCAACCCTTGACCACCACTTGCAAGAACCACATGGGCCCCTCAGCGGCGCGCGCCTACACGTGGAATGGCTCGAAGTGGGACGTGAGTTCGGAGTGGCTGCATGCGGATCCGGCCGTGCTCGATCCCATGATCAAGGCCGCGGGTGACAAGTACGCGAGCGAGAAGAACCTCACGCGCCGCACCCCCGCTGACTGCCAGAGTTAGGTGCCCTTGCCGCGCTGCGACGGCGCCTCGTTCTCGCGGTTGGTCTACCAGCCCTCTTTCGCAAGGCCGTGGGCCGCGCCTTGCGAACGGTCCCCAAGTAAACGGAGTCACCATGAGCACCGCCCCCACCGTTCTCAATGTCAACGGCATCGAGGTCATCTACAACCACGTCATCCTGGTGCTCAAGGGCGTGTCGCTGCAGGTGCCCCAGGGGCGGATTGCGGCCATCCTGGGCGGCAACGGCGCGGGGAAGACCACCACGCTCCGCGCTGTCTCGAACCTGCTCAAGGGTGAGCGGGGTGAAGTCACCAAAGGCAGCATTGAACTGCGCGGCGAGCGAATAGAGAAACTCTCGCCAGCGGACCTGGTACGACGTGGCGTGGTGCAAGTAATGGAGGGGCGCCACTGCTTCGCCCACCTCACCATCGAAGAAAACCTCCTGACCGGTTCCTACACGCGCAAAAGCAAGGCCGAGATCAGGACCAACCTGGAGAAGGTCTACGCTTACTTCCCGCGCCTGAAGACCCGACGCACCAGCCAGGCCGCCTATACCTCGGGCGGCGAGCAACAGATGTGCGCCATTGGCCGCGCCCTCATGACCAACCCCAGCGTAATGCTGCTCGATGAGCCCTCCATGGGTCTGGCCCCGCAGATCGTGGAGGAGGTGTTCGAAATCGTGAAAGACCTGAACCAGAAGGAGAAGGTCACCTTTCTGTTGGCTGAGCAGAACACCAACATGGCGCTCAAGTACGCGGACTACGGCTATATCATGGAAAGCGGCCGCATCGTAATGGACGGCGTGGCCAGCGAGCTGCGCAGTAACGAGGATGTCAAGGAGTTCTACCTCGGCATGGGCGGGGGCGAGCGCAAGTCCTTCAAGGACATCAAGAGCTACAAGCGCAGAAAGCGCTGGCTGGCCTGAGCGCATACGGCCCCGGATGCCAAGACATCCCTTGTACCCGTCATCTTCATGACCGAATTCTTCGAAGCTCTCGAGATCCGATCTGCCGAACGTTGCCAGTCGAGCAGATGAGCCTGTTGGCCACCCAGGCAGGGCACGCTCGGCGACAGAGGCCGGTCTGGTTTCACCGAATGTGCAGTTCTCGCCGGCCTGTCACCGGACACTGGGACTCCCTGGTTACTCACCCCCGCATCCGCCTGCGCTGCAGCACGCTGGACACCGTGCGCCTGGACACCCTGGGGGCGAGCCGGGCCGAGGCGCTGGTCGACCGGCTCGTCCGCTCATCGAGAAGCGCCCGCCGGCGGCGGCCCACTCGACAAACAACCAGGGCCACGCACAATCTGGCTGCCGCGACCTGGTACTTCCGCAAGTTTCATGGGCCCCCGCGCCGCGTTGGTGGCCACCCGGAAACCGTTATCCCACGCGCAACTGCGTGCATTGCAGCCCTGGAGCGCTGAGCGGCCACGGCCGTTAGCTTTAAGTTGCGAGCAATACATCCATGCAAGACAGACTGGAGAGATGACCATGGGCAAGCGCCTGACGCAAATCGCGACCCGTACAGGCGACAACGGCACGACGGGGCTCGGCGACAACACGCGCGTTTCGAAAGACAGCTTACGCGTGCACGCCATGGGCCATGTTGACGAACTGAATTCGCACATCGGTCTGCTGCTGTGCGAGGAGATGCCGGAGGGCGTCAACACCGTGCTGGTCGAAATCCAGCATCAGCTGTTCAACCTGGGTGGCGAGTTGTCGATACCGGGCTTCGAGTTGCTGAAGCCAGAGGCGGTGCTGGCACTGGACGAAGCGCTTGCGCACTACAACGCACAGCTGCCCAAACTCGAGGAATTTATTCTGCCCGCCGGAACGCGAGCCGCGTCGCAGGCGCATGTGTGCCGAACGGTCGCGCGCGGTGCCGAGCGCGCAGTCGTCGCGCTGGGCGCCGTCGAAACGCTGCGCGACACGCCGCGCCACTATCTGAATCGCTTGAGCGACCTGATGTTTGTGCTGGCGCGTGTTCTCAACCGCATAAACGGCGGAGACGACGTCTACTGGAAGAGCGAGCGGATCGCTCGCCGGTCGCCGTAAGCCACGCTTGCCGGATGGAGCCCAGCATGACAAGACTCTAATTGCGCAGTGGACTACTGCCCGCACCCTTTCGGAGTTTTTCCCGGCCTGCAGATGAGAAGACGCCCCCTTTGACTGGCGTCCGCCTGCTGCCAAAGTCTGAGCGGGCGATCTGGCCCGCTTACGCCACGGAGGCAGCTATGAAGATCACGACGGTTGGTCTGGACCTCGCCAAGAACGTCTTTCAGGTTCACGGTGTTGATGAGCACGGGCGTGCAATGCTTCGCAAGCAGCTCAAGCGAGACCAGGTGGCGCCTTTCTTCGCGCGCCTGGAGCCGTGCCTGATCGGAATCGAAGCTTGCGGCGGCGCGCACTACTAGGCAGGCAGGCTCATCGCGCTCGGCCATCGAGTCAAGATGATGGCACCACAGTTCGTGAAAGCCGCATGTGAAGACCAACAAGAACAATTCGCTCGTGGACAACGAGCCTTGAGCTCGCAGAGTTGCAGAGGACCCAGCCAGCGAATTCCATCAGGGCCGAAGCGCGTGACGCGCCTGAAGGCCGGATGTATGTCCGCAGCCTTAATCTGCTTGCCAGCAACAAAAGATCGCCTTG
This sequence comes from Hydrogenophaga aromaticivorans, assembly GCF_013387465.1. Classification (GTDB taxonomy): domain Bacteria; phylum Pseudomonadota; class Gammaproteobacteria; order Burkholderiales; family Burkholderiaceae_C; genus Hydrogenophaga; species Hydrogenophaga aromaticivorans. The sequence continues at coordinate 195,667 of NZ_VYGV01000011.1, forward strand.
CAAACTGGGGGCGTCCATGTATGTCCACGGCGGCGGTCGGCGCTTGCGACGAGGGTGATCTCGGTTTCCGTGCAATTCGTAGCGGTAGCACACACCGGTAAACCCGGCCAGGTGCCCCCGCGCTCCGCGGTCATAGTTCTCGACCGCGCCGCAGCGCCCCGACGGAGCCATGACATGCCGAGCTTCCACCTAAGGTTAGTTGGCCAAACCTCTTTGCCCAAGTCTCGCCCGGGCGGACACGAACGAAGCTTTTGCAGCCAGCGCTCGTCCTCAACGAGCAGATAGCCAGAGCACCAAGGACGTTGCCGACATGCTCGGTGCCGCCTTTTTCGATCTTCATTCGTACCGAATCATCAAGGCTTCGCCCCTCCGCGTGCTAGCATCACCTTTTTCCGGGTTCGATGTTCCCGTGGGGTGAGGTGCAGTCAGGGTTTTCCCAGGGCTCAAACCGCTTCGATTCGCACGGAAGCCGAGATCACCCTGACCCAGGGAAGACGGTGACTGGTGCGGAGGCCACTGGGCTGAATGCCTGCGCATCGTCGGCGAATTGCGCGATGACATGGCACCCTACTGGGGAAATCGCGCGCAAGGACGGAGCGACTGCTTGAAACGCGGGAACGCGACGATGGTTCGCAGGAACGTCAGGCTGCGCGTGGCGAATGCGAACCGTTGCCAGCCGTCTCCCGGGATGATTTGAGTGTCATTGCCGATAGCCTTGTATCATGGATGGCTTTATGAAACTTCGGTGACAAGGCGTGCGCTCAGAGGAGCGCTCAAAGGGCATGCATAGCCGGTCACAACCCGATCTGCGGCTTCCCGAGTCACTTTATGCGCCTGCTCTGTCGCTGGCACTTTCGATGAGGACACACCGTAGTTTGGATGTCACGCTGTCGCACTCCGTCGAGACGCCGGCGGCGATCTGAGAAGCGCCTGCGCATACTTTTCGACGCCGAAGGTGAACGTACCACGAAAGTTTATGTGGCTGGAGTGGGCCGGTCCCATGCGCCGCAGCCAAGCGTCGTCGATTTCCATGCCGCCCTTGCGCAGGCGCTCGACCACATCATTCATCCGGGTCGTGTTCCACGCGATCACAATGTTGGTCAGCAAGGCGTGCGCGCCCGAGATCGCCTTCATCTCATCGCGCCGCCGCCCGCGCTCCGTGGGCAGCTTGCCGGTGTATACAACCCGCTGCAGCTGATGAACCGACTCGCCTCGGGCGAGCAAAGTGTGGATCTCGCGGCGGAATTCCTCGATAGTCACGTAGTCGCACAAGAAGATGCTTCTCAACAGGCGACCCAGATGTTCAGCTGCGCGGTAGGCTGGATCGCCCTGGGCGGCGCTGCTGAGAAAACGCAGCGCGAGGTCGGCGCCGATCTTCCCCATGCGGATGGAGGCGATCAGCCGCAGCAGTTCATCCCAGCCTTCGCGGATGGCCTTGCGCGAAAGGCGCTTGACTGTCACCCTCTCGATGTTCTCCGGCACCGCAAAACCGGCCGGCAGGTAGAGTTTTCTTTCGGCCAAGTCGCGCAGGCGCGGGCACAGGTCAAATCCAAGCAATTTCGCCACCGCCATGGCCCCGTTGGTATAGCCGTGCGTGTCGACCGCCAGCAGGGACAGGCGAATCCGGTCCTGGCTGCGGTTGTGCTGCTCCACGCCCTCGATCGCCACGCCCGCCTGGCGTTCGTTGAGCACGATCGGCTGGTCATAGACGATGCCCCAACGATCCAGCAGGTGCGTGTAGATGCCCGCCGCGTAGGTGCGCCGTCGGGGATCGACGCGGGCGCTCCACAGGTGGCGGGATGCGTCCAACGACATCATGTCGGCCGAGGCCTTCTCACCGCTGCCCCAGTGGGCAGCCAGCGGGACGCGGCCCTGGAATTCGACCACGCGCTCGTTAGCGCGCCGCAACCGGCCATGGGTTTCCAGCGCCCGCATGGCCACCGACACCTGCGCTGTATCAACGCCCGGGATCATCGACGCAGCAGTCTTGGCGTCAATGTCGGTACCGTGTGCGAGCAGCGCCGCATACAGGGCAAGCAGTTGCGCCACGGTGTCGGCACGATGTCCGAGCAGCACCTCACTGACGCTGCACAGCGCGTCCATCTCCAGCAGAATGTCGGGAAACTGCACGTCGCCGATCAACTGATAGATCAGGTCGCGCATGCGGCGCGGCTCCCCATCATCAGGTAAGGCGGTGACTGCCGGCAGGTGCAACATCCCGTCGGCGCCGATCTCGATCTTGCCTTTCTTGCAGGCCTCGGACACAGCGGTGACGCCGACCTTCAGATTGTCCAAGGCGGGTCCGATGAATTCGTCGGCCGTGCGCGGCAAACCCAGCAGGGCGATGTACTTGTCGCGCTCGCGCGCCCATTCCTGCGGCGAAATCAGCATCTGATCGCGCTGCCGGAAACTCAGCGAATGATCGATCCACACCTTGCCGCTGCGCAGGCTCTTGCGCAGCGACATCATGGTGCACGCGGCAAACGCCTGCAGCCCGCTCTTGGGATCGGTGTCGTGGACAAGATCGTGCCAAGCCGCACCAACCTCGGGGACCTCGAAGTCCGGGGGCATTTCCGTCGCCTTCATGCCCTGAAGATCGCACCAGGCAGTCCACTGCACATAACCAGGGTCGTCGGCTTGCCCGCCAAATTCGAGGCCCTCCAAGCCGCCCAGAAACGCCTTGACCCGCTGCTGGTCCGCCGCCAGGGCCCGGCGGACATGGGACAGGAAGCTGCCCTGGGGCGTGTCCAGCAGATCCGACAAGAGCTGATCGGCCTCCAGGCAGCGCACGCGCCAGGTTTTTGTCTCGTCACGTAGGACCTCCCTGGCCTTGAGCGCCTGCTGGCGAGCGGCGCTTTCTGACCGACCCTGGCTGGTCTGGGCTTTCTGTGCGGCGTCGCGAAACAGTTTCTGGCTGCGTCGGCTGCCTTGCTGTATCGCCAAGTCGGTGAGTTCGAGCAGGGTCATGCGCAGAAAGCACACCAGCTCGATGGTCTGTGTTGTGTCCTTGATTTCTTTCGACTTCGCGGGCCGGCGCGCTTGCATCTGCTGGGCGTAGGCGCGCTGTTTGGGGATGGCGATGCTGTCGAGTGGCCACTGGTGCACCGTTAGCGATTTGAGATACCGGATCTTCTCCAGGACCTCGGCGAGGCTGGTTGGGCCGTGGCGCCTTGAAGGCGTCTTGAGCCATTCGAGATGGGTGGCGGCGCCGTCAGGGCGCTGGCGGTAGGCGGACTCGCGGCAGCTCTTGAGGACGGCTGCCGGCACGGCCTGGCCGACGGTTTGCAAGATCTCGGCCTCGGTCGCAGCGAACGCGGCGCGTGCCCAGTCCTGCACGCGCCGCGGCCCCGGAATGAGGATGCGGTGCTCATACAGCCAGTGGCATGCCGCTGTGGCGAGATCGTCGGCGTGGGAGGCTTCGGCGGCCTGCAGCTTGAGCAGGGCGACGAGCTGCGCTTCGGACTGTTCGTCGAGGTCCTTGAGGCCCAGGTGGGTTTTCGCCCAGAGCTGGTGTTTGTACAGTGTCTGGCTGCGCTGATAGATCGAGCGCAGGCTGGCGATGGTGGGCGCCGCAGTTCTAAAGGTCTCGCCGACGTAGCGCAGCAGATTCCGCGGCAATACCGTGGAGCTGTCCAACGGACGGCCCACGGCTCGCAGATACAGCACCATCAACGCCGCCGGCGCTCGGTGGTCCGAGCGAAACTGCGCGCCTATCGCCTCGATGTCTGCCGCTGTGAGCTGGAAAAACTGGCCCAGGTCGAAATCGGACAGGCGATTCGACAGGCCCTCCTGGCCAACAAAGCGAAGGGCGTAGGTTGACATGGGCCGACGTCGAGCGGGTGTGGTTGGCCAAGTGTACGACGCCCGTTGAGCAGGCCTAACCGGCCGGTTTTCGGTCTACACACTCGGCTGCAAGCCGCGCCGGCAAAGAGTTTTCGGGGAAAGCGCACCAATTTGCACGAAAAGTACGATCACCCCAATTAGCTCTCTGAGCAAATGTCACGAGGTCGGAGAAGACTCGCTGCATTGCACGAATGGGTTCCCCGTGCCGCCACGTCGCCTCAAGTCATGTTTCAACCTTCTTTGCACAAGACGCCATGTCAAATCATGACCGTTTGAGATACCTGCTGTCCTGCGCTTTGGGTGTTCTGTTCCTGCTGTATCTACCTGAATCCGTGACCTCACAGTCGCGTTCAGGGTAAATCCTCATACGAATCAAGCACGTGAACCCCATCTGCCTCGCACCCTGCAGGTGAAGGAAGCGCAAATGGCTGATCCGGTTGAATTTATTGT